>NZ_PEFD01000001.1:2662500-6379696 GCF_002754395.1 Delftia sp. 60 | reverse complement strand
CCAGGACGTTGATAGGCTGGGTGTGGAAGCGCAGTAATGCGTTAAGCTAACCAGTACTAATTGCTCGTGAGGCTTGACCCTATAACTTTGATGACGTTGATCATCAAGGTGGTTATGCCAAGTAAGGCGCAGTCAAAATACAAAGCTGATTTACAGACTCTATGAATTCGTTGTGTTGCTCCGTGAGCAGCACGACAACAAGTTATGCCTGATGACCATAGCAAGTTGGTACCACTCCTTCCCATCCCGAACAGGACAGTGAAACGACTTTGCGCCGATGATAGTGCGGGTTCCCGTGTGAAAGTAGGTCATCGTCAGGCTCTTACAGCCCAAGAAACCCCGTAGCCCAAAGCTACGGGGTTTTTTGCATTGGGGTGCAGGAAACGGGGGAAACAGGCAGAACAGCCAAAACGGACAGCCAAACGAACATCCAAAACGGACATCCCAAAAAAAGAGAGCGCTGACGCGCTCTCTTTTTATTCCTGCCGGGCTTCTTCGTCGCACCCGGATGCAACATCCGGCGCAGTTTCCTGTGGCCAATTCCGCTAGCATTGACGTTAACGTCAACGTCGCATTCCCATGGCCGCCGGCTGTGGATGCTGGCGGACTCTCCAGCCATGTCGACTACCTACACCATCAGCGATCTTGCCAAGGAGTTCGATCTCACGACCCGAGCCATCCGCTTCTATGAAGACATGGGCTTGCTTGAGCCCGAGCGCGCCGGGCCTGGCGGGCGCAATCGCGTTTACAGCGCGCGTGATCGCACACGTCTTCGCCTGACCTTGCGGGCCAAGCGGTTGGGACTGTCTCTGAACGAAGCCAAGGAGATCATCGATCTCTACGACAGCCCCCGCGACACGGGCGTGCAACTGCGCAAATTCCTGGAAGTGCTGGCTGTGCATCGCCGCCAGCTCGAGGACCGCCTGGCCGATCTGCAGGCCAACCTGGCCGAGGTGCGAGAGCAGGAATCCGAGGCCCGCACTCTGTTGAAACACCTGGATGGGAAAAATGCTTCATAATTGACGTTTACGTAAACGTAATTTGTGAGGCTTGCCTTGACCGTGCTCTGCCTGGAACCTGCCAACAGCGACTTTGCCCGCCGTGTGCGAGACAGTTTTGCACGCCAGGGCGCGATGCACACCCTGGGCGCCGAGCTGTCCCTGCTGGAGCCCGGTGCCGTCGATGTCTGCCTGGACTGGGCGCCCGGGCTGACGCAGCAGCATGGCTTTTTGCATGCCGGCATGGTTTCCACGGCGCTGGACTCCGCCTGCGGCTATGCAGGGCTGACCCTGATGCCGGCCGATGCTGCTGTGCTCACCATCGAATTCAAGATCAATCTGCTGGCCCCCGCCAAGGGCCAGCGCTTTCGCATGGAAGGCCGGGTGATCAAGCCGGGCCGCACGATCATCGTGACCGAGGGGCGCGCCTATGCCATCGACGAAGGCCGCGAAAAACTGATTGCCACCATGGGCTGCACGCTGATGTGCGTGCAGGGCCGCGATCTGGCCGACTGAGCCGGGCGGCGTTCTTTCACCAAATTTCCACAGGAGACACGAGATGAGCCTTTCCAACCTGCCGGGCCTGAACTTCCAACTGGGCGAGGACATCGACGCGCTGCGCGATGCCGTGCGCGAGTTCGCACAGGCCGAGATTGCACCGCGCGCCGGCGAGATCGACCGCGACGACCAGTTCCCCATGGACCTGTGGCGCAAGTTTGGCGATCTGGGCGTGCTGGGCATCACCGTGTCCGAGCAGTACGGCGGCGCCAACATGGGCTACCTGGCCCACATGGTGGCGATGGAGGAAATCTCGCGTGCCAGTGCCTCGGTGGGCCTGTCCTATGGCGCGCACAGCAATCTTTGCGTGAACCAGATCAACCGCAACGGCAACGAGGCGCAAAAGGCCAAGTACCTGCCCAAGCTGATCAGCGGCGAGCACGTGGGCGCGCTGGCCATGAGCGAGCCCGGCGCTGGCTCGGACGTGATCAGCATGAAGCTCAAGGCCGAGGACAAGGGCGGCTACTTCCTGCTCAACGGCACCAAGATGTGGATCACCAATGGTCCCGATGCCGACACCCTGGTGGTCTACGCCAAGACCGAGCCCGAGCTGAACGCCCGCGGTGTGACTGCCTTTCTGATCGAGAAGGGCATGAAGGGCTTTTCCATTGCCCAGAAGCTGGACAAGCTGGGCATGCGTGGCAGCCACACGGGCGAGCTGGTGTTCGAGAACGTCGAGGTGCCGGCCGAGAACGTGCTGGGCGGCCTGAACAACGGCGCCAAGGTGCTGATGAGCGGCCTGGACTACGAGCGTGCCGTGCTGACCGGCGGGCCACTGGGCATCATGCAGTCGGTGATGGACAACGTCGTGCCCTACATCCACGACCGCAAGCAGTTCGGCCAGAGCATTGGCGAGTTCCAGCTCATCCAGGGCAAGGTGGCCGACATGTACACCGTGCTGCAAGCGGGTCGCTCATTTGCCTATACGGTCGCCAAAAACCTCGATCTGCTGGGAACGGAGCATGTTCGCCAGGTCCGCAAGGACTGCGCCAGCGTCATCCTGTGGTGCGCCGAGAAGGCGACATGGATGGCCGGCGAAGGCGTTCAAATCTATGGAGGTAATGGGTATATCAACGAATACCCACTGGGTCGCCTCTGGCGGGATGCGAAACTCTACGAGATCGGCGCCGGCACCAGCGAGATCCGTCGCATGCTGATCGGCCGCGAGCTGTTCGCAGAGACCTGCTGATCCCGCACCCGCCTGCCGCGCCGTTCTTGAGTTTGACCCAACAAAAGGATTGCTTATGAGCACAACCTCCATCGAAGAACTGTTTGTCCATAACCGCGAATGGGCCCAGCAGATGGAGCGTGACCGGCCCGGTTTCTTCACCGGGCTGTTGTCGCAGCAAAAACCCCGCTACATGTGGATCGGCTGTTCCGACAGCCGCGTCCCTGCGAACCAGATCACGGGCCTGGAGCCCGGCGAGGTGTTCGTGCACCGCAACGTGGCCAACGTGGTCGTGCCCAGCGACCTGAACTGCCTGTCCACCATCCAGTACGCGGTGGACCAGCTCAAGGTCGAGCACCTGATGGTCGTGGGCCACTATGGCTGCGGCGGCGTGCTGGCGGCACTGGAAGATGTGCGCGTGGGCCTGGCCGACAACTGGATCCGCCATGTGAAGGATGTGCGCGACAAGCACCAGGCGCTGCTGGCCAGCCTGTCCCCGCAATGGCGCCACGATGCGCTGTGCGAACTCAATGCCATCGAGCAGGTGATCAATGTGGCGCAGAGCACGGTGATGCAGGATGCCTGGGCGCGGGGCCAGAAGGTCACGCTGCACGGCTGGTGCTATGGCCTCAAGGACGGCCTGATCACCAATCTGCAGATGACCGTGCCCGGTGTCGGCGGCATCGCCAACATCCATGCCGAGGCTGTCGAGCTGGTCGCCAGCCGCCAGCGCGACTGAGCGGCCATGGCAGGCGGGACCCCGGGAGACTTCATGCCGATGCCTGCCCAGGACACCCTGCTTGCCCATGACATCGCGCGGGCGATGATGGATGGCTTCAACCGCCATTACCGCCTGTTCCGCGCCGAATCCGCCCGCGCCAAGCACCGCTTCGAAACCGCCGACTGGCTGGGCCAGCAGCGTGCCCAGCGCGAGCGCATCGAGTTCTACGACCTGCGTGTGCGCGAATGCGTGCGCCGGCTGGAAAAGGAATTTGCGGCGGGCGCCCAGCCCATGCCGGTCTGGCAGCAGATCAAGCGCCACTACATCGGGCTCATGGTCAACCACCTGCAGCCTGAGCTGGCCGAGACCTTCTTCAACTCGGTCACCACCAAGATCCTGCACCGCACGCATTTCCACAACGACTTCATCTTCGTGCGGCCCGCCGTCAGCACGGAATACATAGAGAACCAGGAGCCGGCTGCGCGCCCGGCCTACCTGGCCTTCTACCCCACGCGCGAGACGCTGCCGCAGACGCTGCGCGAAGTCGTGGAGCAATTCGCGCTGCAGCGCCCCTTCGAGGACCTGGAGCGCGACATCGCCCGCCTGGCCGAGCGCCTGGAGCCGCAGCTGCAGGCCATGCGCCTGTACGCCAACTTCCAGATCCAGGTGCTGTCCAGCCTGTTTTTCCGCAACAAGGGCGCCTACATCGTCGGCAAGATCATCAACGGCTTTGCCGAGCTGTCCTGGGCCGTGCCCATCCTGCACGGCGACAACGGCCGGCTGGTGCTGCATGCGGCCCTGTTCGGCGAGAAGGACTTCCACGGCCTGTTCAGCTTTGCGCGCGCCTACTTCATGGTCGATACCGACGTGCCCAGCGCCTACGTGCAGTTCCTGCGCAGCCTCATGCCGCGCAAGCCGCGCGCCGAGCTGTACAACGCCCTGGGCCTGGCCAAGCAGGGCAAGACGCTGTTCTACCGCGACTTCCTGCACCACCTGCGGCATTCGCGCGACCAGTTCCGCATCGCGCCCGGCATCAAGGGCATGGTCATGCTGGTGTTCGACCTGCCCAGCTTTCCCTATGTGTTCAAGCTCATCAAGGACCGCTTCGCCGCGCCCAAGGAGATCACGCGCGAACAGGTCAAGGCCAAGTACCGCCTGGTCAAGCAGCACGACCGCGTGGGGCGCATGGCCGACACGCTGGAGTACAGCCTGGTCGCCTTCCCGCGCGAGCGCTTTTCGGATGCGCTGATCGCAGAGATCCTGGAGCATGCGCCCAGCCAGGTCGAGATCAGCGACCGCGACGGCGATGGCCGGCAGGAGGTCATCATCTCCCACCTCTACATAGAGCGGCGCATGGTGCCGCTGAACATGCTGCTGCAGGAGTGCTTCGATGACGGGCTGGACCTGCCGGCACCGCGGCAGCGCCTGGAGAGCGCCGTGATCGAGTACGGCAATGCCATCAAGGACCTGGTCGCGGCCAACATCTTCCCGGGCGACATGCTGTGGAAGAACTTCGGCATCACGCGCGGCGGCAAGGTGGTGTTCTACGACTACGACGAGATCGAATATCTGACCGACTGCCACTTCCGCCAGGTGCCCGCGCCGCGCAACGAGGAGGACGAGCTCAGCGGCGAGGTCTGGTACCCCGTGGGCCCGCGCGATGTGTTCCCGGAAACCTTCGCGCCCTTTCTGCTGGGCAACCCGGCCGTGCGCGAAGTCTTCATGCGCCACCATGCCGACCTGCTCGACCCCGCCTTCTGGCAGGCGCACCAGCAGCGCATCCGCGAAGGCCATGTCCACGATGTCTTCCCCTACGAGCGCAGCCGCTGGCTGGCCTGACCCGTTTTCCCTTTCTTTCACCATCACGACAACCCAGGAGACAAGCATGCAAGACCCCATCGTCATCGTCGGCGCAGCCCGCACCCCCATGGGCGCCTTCCAGGGCGACTTCGCCGACCTCGCGGCCCATGATCTGGGCGGCGCCGCCATCAAGGCGGCCGTGCAGCGCGCGGGCGTGGCGCCCGAGAAAGTGGACGAAGTGCTGTTCGGCAACTGCCTGATGGCGGGCCAGGGGCAGGCGCCCGCCCGCCAGGCCGGCTTCAAGGGCGGCCTGCCGCGCAGCACGGGCGCCGTGACCCTGTCCAAGATGTGTGGTGCCGGCATGGAGGCCACCATCCTGGCGCACGACCAACTGGTCGCAGGCAGCCGCGATGTGGTGGTCTCCGGCGGCATGGAGAGCATGACCAATGCACCCTACCTGCTCAAGAAGGGCCGTGGCGGCTACCGCATGGGCCACGACAAGGTCTATGACCACATGATGCTCGACGGCCTGGAGGACGCCTACGAGCCCGGCCGCTCCATGGGCACTTTTGGCGAGGACTGCGCCGCCAAATACCACTTCACGCGCGAGCAGCAGGACGCCTACGCCATCGAAAGCGTCAAGCGCGCCCAGGCCGCCACTGAAAGCGGCGCCTTCGCCGCCGAGATCACGCCCGTCACCGTCTCCACGCGCAAGGGCGACGTCACGGTCAGCATCGACGAAGGCCCGGCCAAGGCCAAGCTGGACAAGATTTCCAGCCTCAAGCCCGCCTTCAAGAAGGACGGCACGATCACGGCGGCATCGAGCTCCAGCATCAACGACGGCGCCGCCGCCCTGGTGCTGATGCGCGAATCCACGGCCAAGGAGCTGGGCTGCAAGCCGCTGGCGCGCATCGTTGCCCATGCCACGCATGCCCAGGAGCCCGAATGGTTCACCACAGCCCCCGTGGGCGCCACGCAGAAGGCCCTCAAGAAGGCCGGCTGGACGGCGGCGGACGTGGACCTGTGGGAAGTCAACGAAGCCTTTGCCGTCGTGCCCATGGCCCTGATGGCCGAGCTGGGCGTGCCGCGCGACAAGGTCAACGTCAACGGCGGCGCCTGTGCGCTGGGCCACCCCATTGGCGCCAGCGGTGCGCGCATCCTGGTCACGCTGCTGCACGCCCTGCAGGCGCGCGGCGGCAAGCGCGGCCTGGCCACGCTGTGCATAGGCGGCGGCGAGGGAACAGCCATGGCGATAGAAATGGTCACCCCCTGAGGCGCTGCGCGCCCTCCCCTGAAAGGGGGACGACACCCTCGGTGCGGGGCGGCCCTTCCTCGGTGTCTCTGATTTGCATTGCGCCAGTTTTATGGGCAGCGCCACAGACGTCCAGAGAGCTAGACTTGGATCGGCCGATCCGCTATTACTTTGACCTCTCGACCATGATTACCAGCGAAGAACAGTTGCGCAGCCTGTATGCCATGCCGGCCGAAAGGGCCTTGCTCAAGCAGCAGGTGGACCTGGACCGGCACTGCCTGCGCTTCATCGCGCTGTCGCCGCTGTGCATCGTGGCCACGGGGGGCGGGGCGGGCGCGATGATGGATGCCTCGCCGCGCGGCGGCAAGCCGGGCTTCATCAAGGCGCCCGATAACCAGACGCTGCTGATTCCCGATTCGGGCGGCAACAACCGCCTGGACAGCTTCAGCAACCTGATCGCCGATCCGCGCATCGGCCTGCTGTTCATGGTGCCGGGTTTCGACGAGACCCTGCGCGTCAACGGCGTGGCCAAGCTGCGCGACGAGGCCCATTACACGGCGCTGTTCGCCAGCGAAGGCTTCCGGCCCAAGATCGTTCTGGAGATCCAGGTGCAGGAGGCCTATCTGCACTGTGCCAAGGCCCTGATGCGCGCCCGGCTCTGGAAGCCAGAGTCCCAGGTGTCGCGCAACGTCATGCCCTCGGTGAACCAGATGGTCCATCAGCAGATCGGCCTGCCTGCGCCCACCGAGACGCAGGAGGCCATGGTCGAGCGCTACGAAAAGCAGATCGCGGACGAGCAGGGCCGCTGACCGCATTCCATTTGAAAGGTCGAAAGACATGGCAGTCACTCTGGTGTTGGGAGCCTCGCGCGGGCTTGGTTTTGCCTTGGTGGAGGCCTATGCGGCCCAGGGCCGCAGCGTGGTCGCCACGGTGCGCAGCGAGGCCGACCGCGAGCGCGTCGAGGCCACGGGCGCCAAGGTGCTGCTGGTGGATGTGGCCGACCCGGCCAGCGTCAGCGGCCTGGCCTGGCAGCTCGACGGCGAGAAGATCGAGTTGGCGCTGTATGTGGCCGGAGTGTGGGATGCCCACAGCTCGGCCACGCCGCCCACGCGCGAGCAGTTCGACCGCGTCATGCACACCAATGTGCTGGGCGCCATGCAGGTGCTGCCCCAGGTGGCGCCGCTGGTCGAGGCGGCGGGCGGCGTGTTCGGCCTGTTCTCCAGCCAGATGTCGCTGCTGGCCGACGCCGAATCCGACGCCTGGCTCTACCGCGTCAGCAAGGCTGCGCTCAACATGGTCGTGGCCAGCGCCCAGCCGCAATGGCCGGGCGCCACCGTGGTCGCGCTGGACCCGGGCTGGGTGCAGACCGACATGGGTGGCGCGGCTGCCACCTTCACCGTGGAGCAAAGCGTGCAGGGCCTGGTGCGCACGCTGGCCGGCGTCACGCCGGCCGACCGGGGCCGCATGCTGCGGCATGACGGGCAGCGCATCGCCTGGTAGATCCGACGGCAGATCCGGCCAGCGCAACGAACAACGAAACAAGAATCAGGAGACAAGACATGCTGCTCAACGCAGACCAGGAAATGATCCGTGACGCGGTGCGCGACTTCGTGCGCACCGAAATCACGCCCCATGCCGCACGCTGGGACAAGGAACACCACTTTCCCAAGAACGTGCACCAGGGCCTGGCGGCGCTGGGCGCCTACGGCATCTGCGTGCCCGAGGAGTACGGCGGCGCCGGCCTTGACTACCTGAGCCTGGCCCTGGTGCTGGAGGAAATCGCAGCCGGCGACGGCGGCACCAGCACGGTGATCAGCGTCACCAACTGCCCCGTCAACGCCATCCTCATGCGCTACGGCAGCGAGGCGCAAAAGCAGCAATGGCTGGCGCCGCTGGCGCGCGGCGAGATGCTGGGCGCCTTCTGCCTGACCGAGCCGCATGTGGGCTCGGACGCCTCGGCGCTGCGCACCACGGCCACGCGCGACGGCAGCGACTACGTGATCAACGGCGTCAAGCAGTTCATCACCAGCGGCAAGAACGGCGACGTGGCCATCGTCATCGCCGTCACCGACAAGGCGGCGGGCAAGCGCGGCATGAGCGCCTTCATCGTTCCGACCTCCGCACCCGGCTACCAGGTGCTGCGGCTGGAGGACAAGCTGGGCCAGCACAGTTCGGACACGGCCCAGATCCAGTTCGAGGGCTGCCGCATCCCCGCCGCCAACCTCATCGGCGCCGAGGGCGAGGGCTACAGGATTGCGCTGTCGGCGCTGGAAGGAGGGCGCATCGGCATTGCCGCGCAAAGCGTGGGCATGGCGCGTGCGGCCTTCGATTGCGCGCTGCAGTACTCCAAGGAGCGCGAGAGCTTCGGCCAGCCCATCTTCAACCACCAGGCCGTGGGCTTTCGTCTGGCCGACTGCGCCACGCAGATCGAGGCCGCGCGCCAGCTGATCTGGCATGCGGCCAGCCTGCGCGATGCCGGCCTGCCCTGCCTCAAGGAAGCGGCCATGGCCAAGCTGTTCGCCAGCGAAATGGCCGAGCGCGTGTGCAGCGCCGCCATCCAGACCCTGGGCGGCTATGGCGTGGTCAGCGACTTCCCCGTGGAACGCATCTACCGCGACGTGCGCGTCTGCCAGATCTACGAGGGAACGAGCGACGTGCAGAAAATTCTCATCCAGCGCGCCCTGGCCTGAGGTCAATCCCCCACGCTGCGGGTCGGGCCGGATGGCCCTGACACCCGCAGGGCTTAGCATGGAGCATCGCCGGCACGGTGCCCGAGAGAGGCGGGCAGCCGTTTCCGGCAGGTTTGTGACCACCTTCGCAGGAGATCCCGACATGCCCATCGCTTCCGTCAACGGCCAGAACCTGTACTACGAGGACACGGGCGGGAGAGGCCCGGTCCTGGTGTTTTCGCACGGGCTGCTCATGGACCACACCATGTTCGCTCCCCAGGTCCAGGCACTGCAGGGGCGCTTTCGCTGCATCAGCTGGGACGAGCGCGGCCATGGCCAGACGGCAGACCCCGCGCAGTGCGCACCCTTCGACTACTACGACTCGGCCGACGACCTGGCCGCCCTGCTCGAGCACCTGGGCGTGGAGCGCGCGGTGCTGGTGGGCATGTCGCAGGGCGGCTACCTGTCGCTGCGCTGCGCGCTCATCCACCCCGAGATCGTGCGCGCGCTGGTGCTGATCGACACCCAGGCCATGCTGGAAGACCCCGAGCAGATGCCCCACCACGAAGCCTTGCTGCGCGCCTGGATGGAGCATGGCCTCAGCGACGACATGGCGACCACGGTGGAGCGCACCATCCTGGGCCAGGGCTGGAGCGGCGCGGCCGCTTGGCGTGCCAAATGGAAGAAGGCCACGCCCATCAACCTGGGGCAGAGCTTTCTGGCGCTGGCCCAGCGCGATGACATCAGCCCGCGCCTGCCCGACATCCATGTGCCGGCCCTGGTCATCCATGGCACGGACGACACCGCCATCGCGCCCGACCGTGCACGCGCCATGGCCAAGGCCTTGCCCAGGGCGCAGTGGGTGGAGGTGCCGGGTGCCGGCCATGCGGCCAACCTCACGCATCCGCAGCCCGTGAACCTGGCCATCGAGCGCTTCCTGGAGCAGCTCGACTGACAGGGCCTGCCGGGCAGGGGGTCAGACCGGCGGATCGCCCTCGTTCTCGCTGTCGCGGCGGCGCAGGACGACGGTGATGCTGCCGTCGGTCTCCAGCGTGGCGCGCTCCACCTCTCTGAGGTGCAGGCAGCCGCCCGCACGCAGCGCGGCCTCGATATCGTCGCGCGTGATGCGTTCCTCGCGCATCAGGTCTTTGTTCAGGTGTCCGTCCCTGATCAGGGCCTTGGCCTTGCCGTCGATGAGCCGCTCCAGCGCGGGAAAGCGAAAGGTCAGCCAGGACAGCAGCAGATGGCACAGGATCAGCGTGGAGGCCGAGACCATGCCACCGATCAGCGAGTTGTCCCCGGCATTCATGGAGTTCTGCACCGCATTCGACAGGATGAGCAGCAGCACCAGGTCGAACGGCGCGTACTGCCCCGTCTGGCGCCGCCCCGTCAGCCGAAGGAACACCAGCAAAAACAGGTAGACGGCCACGCCGCGCACCACGAACTCCCACCACGGGACCGACATTGAAAACATGGGCTCTCCTTACAGGCCCGAGGGCCCGCGGTCAGTATCATGGCCCGCCTGTCCTCCATCAAGAACCCGGTCGCAGCAAGGCGGCCGTGACTGACATGCATTCCTGCTCCCGCGCCGTCCTCCCCCAAGTTCCGCAAGTTCTGCAAGTTCCGCAGGGCCAGCCGCTATGAGCGCTGCCGCCACTTTCCCGGCCTGTCCCTGCGGCCAGCACGATGCCAAGGGCCGTCCCCTGGCCTTCGATGCCTGCTGCGGCCGCTACCTGGACCATTTCGACGACTGCCCTGCGCCCGACGCCCAGGCCTTGATGCGCTCGCGCTACAGCGCCTTCGTGCGCGAGGACACCGCCTATCTGCTGGCCACCTGGCACGCCAGCCAGCGGCCCGCCACGCTGGACTTCGAGCCTTCGGCACGCTGGCTGGGGCTAGCGGTCAAGGACTTCCGAAGCACCGGCGAGGACAGCGCCGAGGTGGAATTCGTCGCGCGCTACCGCGTGGGCGGCCGCGCCGTGCGCCTGCATGAGCGCAGCCGTTTCGTGCGCGAAGCCGGGCGCTGGCTCTACGTGGATGGCGACCAGTTCTGAACACGGCGGCGGCCCTGCCGAGCCGCTGTGGAAACTGCAGCAGCGCCAGCGGCTGCTGCTGTCCATCGCATCGCGGGGCTCGTCCGAGGCGGCGGCCCTCATCATCCCCGGCATCGTGGTCTGGTTGCAGCGGCACGAAACGGGCGCCTTCCAGGTGCCGCTGCTGCTGTGGTGGCTGGGCATGGCGTTCATGGCCTGCGTCTTTGTCGGGTTGCGACGCCAGTTGCGTCGGGACCTGGGTGCTGCCGTGCCATCGGCCGAGCTGCCAGCGCGGCTGCAGCGCTGGGAGCGCGTGATGGGCCGCATGGCCCTGCTCAACGCCGGTTCCTGGGCGCTGGCGATACCGCTGACCCATGGCAGCGGCCATGAATTCCGGCTTTTCATCTACCTGGTGCTGTGCGGCGTCGTGGCCTCGGCCGCCACCTTTCTGGCGCCGGCGGCTGCCGTGTTCAAGCGCTTCTTCGGCGTGCTGTACGGCGCCATGCTGCTGGCCGTGGTCTGGTACTTCACGAACAGGGGCCTGTACCTGCTGCCGCTGCTCATGCTGTATGGCGCCACCATCGCGCGCCATGCCTGGGGGGCGCGCCAGCTCATGCTGCAGCAATGGGCGCAGGAGCGTGACCGCCAACTGCTGGCCGAGCGCTACCTGGCCGCCAAGGAGCAGGCCGAACAGGCGCTGGAGGCCAAGAGCCGCTTCCTGTCGGCCGCCAGCCATGACCTGCGCCAACCGCTGCATGCCCTGGGCCTGCTGGTGGAAACCGCCCGCCAGCGCAATGCCGACGGCGAACTGGCAGGCGTGCTTGACGATGCCCAGGCCTGTGCCCAGTCGCTGGGCACCATGTGCAACGACCTGCTGGACCTGTCGCGGCTGGAGAACGGCACCTGGGAGCTGCGCGCCCAGGTGATGGACCTGCGCATTCTGCTGGGCGATGCCACGCGCCTGTTCGCGGCCGAGGCGCGCCAGCGCGGGCTGGTGCTGCGCTGGCGCGTGGCGCGCGGCATGGATAGCCTGGTGCGTGCCGATGAGGCCCTGCTGCGCCAGATGGTGTTCAACCTGCTGCACAACGCCCTGCGCTACACCCAGCGCGGCGGGGTGCTGCTGGCCGCCCGCGTGCACGGCGGGGGCTGGCGCATCGAGGTCTGGGACACGGGCCTGGGCATTGCGGCCGAAGACCGGCCCCATGTCTTTGCACCGCACTTTCGCGCGCGCTCAGGCCAGGCGGCCCGGCGCGCGGCTCAGCCTGCGGCCGACCACCTGCCCGGCGTGAGCAGCCAGGGCCTGGGCCTGGCCGTCGTGGCCGCAGCCGCGCGGCGCATGGGCGTGGAGCACGGCCTGCTGTCCACGCCGGGGCGGGGGTCCTGCTTCTGGCTGCAATTGCCGTCCAGCCTGAATGTGCAGGCGGCCTTGCCGCAGTCCGAGGGATCGTCCGAGGGACCGCAGGCACAGGCGCAGGCCCGGCCGCCCCTGCTCCAGGGCCGGTGCTGGGTGGTCGATGACGATGCGCAGGTGGCGCGGGCCCTGGCCGGCCTGCTGCGCGATTGGGGGCTGCAGGTGGATGTGGCTGCCACGGGTCGCGAGGTGGCCGACTGGCTGGCGGCGGGACAGCATCCCGATTTCGTGCTGTGCGACCACCATCTGGCCCAGGGCGAGAACGGCTTTGCGCTGCTGCAGAACGTGCTGGCGCAAGCGCCGCAGGCGGCGGGCGCCCTGCTCAGTGGCGAGCCGTCACCGGCGCTGGAGCAGGAGGCGCAGGAACTGGGCTATCTGCTGCTGCGCAAGCCCGTGGACCCGCTGGCGCTGCTGGCCCTGCTTCAGCGCAGGCTGGCCGTGGCCGGCGCCTGAACCGTATCGGTCGGCGGCACGGAGGGCGGCAGCTCCAGCGCAATGCCCTGCATGCGCGTGATGGCGTCGATGCGGCTGTGCACGCCCAGGCGCTGCAGGGCGCCGGCCACATGCTCCTTGACCGTGTGGGGCGACAGGTGCAGCAACTGCGCAATGCTGGGATTGGGCAGGCCGCGCAGCACGAGGTCCAGCACCTGGGCCTGGCGCGGGGTGAGGCCCAGCTCGGCCGCCGTCATGCGGATGGCATGGGCGCCGCCCGGCGCCTGTGGCGCCAGCGGGGCAGCGGGGAACCAGGTCTCGCCGCGCAGCAGGGCCGCCACGGCCTGCTGCAGCACCTGCGGCGGCTGCGACTTGAGCACAAAGCCATGGGCCCCCGCCGCGCGTGCCTTCAGGGCAATTGCGCCATGCGTGTCGCCGCTGGTCATGAGCACGCGGCAGGCGGGCGCCAGCGTGCGGATTTCGCGCACCACGTCCGTGCCCGCGCTGGCACCCAGCCAGAAATCCACGATGGCCAGATGCGGCGATCCCCTGCCGGCCATGCACTGCAGGCCTTCGCCCGCATCGGCCACGGCATGGACTTCGGACAGGCCGAATTGTTTCAGGAACTCGGACACGCCCATGGCCGTCAGCGGGTGGTCGTCGATCACCAGGGCATAGCGCCCCGATTGGAGACAGGAGGAATCGGTCAGGAGGGGATGGCTGTGCATGGTCCGCGCAAAGGCATGTCGAAAGGGCTGGAGCGCCAGGGCGCGCCCGGATACACCTTGCGCACATCGTAACGATTACCCCCCGGCCGGGGGTGACCGGATGTCGGCCAACTCCCCAAAATCGCCGCCGATGCCCTGAGATTCCGCATGGAACGGGCACGTATTCAACGAGAAGGGGAGATAGTCATGAAGATGGTACAGCTCACGCGCCGCAGTGCGGCATTGATGCTTCTGGGAACCCTGGCCGCCTGTGGCGGCGGCGGTGGTGGTGGATTGGGAGAACCGGGCGGCGGAGATCCCGGCAATGGCGGAAATCCCGGCAACCCCGGCACGCCCGGCAACCCCGGCGGCGGCACGACGACCCCGGTGACCGGCCAGTACCGCATGGAGACGGCTGCCGAAAACTTCGACGCGGCCCTGTCCGCCATGAACACGCTGGGGGCGCAAGGCTATGCCTTCACCTACAGCCTGGCCTCGGGCGGCACGACCTTCCCCGTTCCCATCGGTGACTTCTACGTCACCGACACGGCCCACACCGGCACGCGCCTGGACTACCGCATGGTGGCCGACGTGGCGGGCGTCTCGGCCCTGGTGGCCCAGCTCAATGCGCAGGGTGCGCAGGGCTACCTGTACAAGTCGGGCATGGCGTTCCCCAGCAGCACGCAGGACCTGCGCAACCTCTATGTGCGCAGCAGCAGCGCCGCCGCCACCTACAGCTACGAGACGCGCCCCGCCGTGGGTGCGCTGGACACGTCCGGCTTCACGCAGCAACTGGCCGAGATGAGCGGCCGGGGTTTCCGCTACACGGGCCCGCTGATCTCGGGCGACGAGATGTTCAACCTCTACGTCAAGGACTCCAAGGCGCCGGCCTTCGAGTACGCGGTGTTCGCCCTGGCCGCGCCCTTCGGCATGGCCAACGGCACGGCGCTGAAGCAGCGCCTGGACGAGATGGGTGCCAAGGGCCACCTGCTGCGCGGCGCCCTGGTGCTGCGCGGCAATACCGAAGGCGTGCAGCTGTACGAAAAGAGCGGCGACCAGCAGGGAGCCATCGAGTACCGCCTCGAATCCGTGTCCAACAACGCCAGCCTTGCGCAGCGCCTGGAGCAGTTCAACCGCAACGCGGCCGAAGGCTTTTTCGCCTTCGGCGATGTGGTCACCGACGATGGCCAGTTCCATTCCATCTCGGTGCGCAACGTCAAGCGCATGGTCCATCCGCTGGCCGGTGCATCCTTCCCCTGAGCAGGGCACAGGCATGCGCGGCCGGCGCATAATCCGGCCATTTTCCGCAGCAAGGGCGCCCCAGGGCGCCCTTGCTCAGTTTGTTTCGAGAATCCATCCATGACTGCTTTCGAGGCCGTGCTCTTCGACTGTGACGGCGTGCTCGTCGACAGTGAATCCATCACCAACCGCGTGCTGTGCACCATGCTCAATGAATCGGGCTGGCCCATCAGCACCGAGGAATGCCTGCGCGAATTCATCGGCAAGACCGTGCGCAGCCAGGCCGCGCTGATCGAGGCGCGCACCGGCAAGCCGCTGACCGACGCATGGATGGCCGCTTTCTACGAGCGCCGCAACGCCGCGCTGCGCGCCGAGCTGGTGGCCATTGACGGCGCGCTGTCCGCCGTCAGCGAATCCCATGTGCTGTGCGCTGGCCGCATCGCCTGCGCCTCGGGCGCGGACCGCGCCAAGGTGGAGATGCAGCTGGCCCAGGTCGGCATGGCCCCGTATTTCGAGGGCCGCGTCTTCAGCGGCCATGAGCTGCCGCGCAGCAAGCCCTTTCCCGATGTGTACCTGGCCGCCGCCGCCGCCCTGGGCGTGGAGCCGGCGCGCTGCCTGGTCATCGAGGACACGGTGACCGGCGTCACCGCCGGCGTGGCCGCAGGCGCCACGGTCTGGGGCTACTTCCCGGCCGACCAGGGCCACGCATCGGCCGAGCAACTGCTCGAAGCCGGCGCCAGCTGCGTGTTCGGCGACATGGGCGAGCTGCCTGCCATGCTGCGCGCCATCGGGCAGGCCAGCGCCAGCGCTTGAGCCTGAGCCGGCCCTAGCGCAGCCGCGGCGAAGGCGTCTCGTCCACGGCCTGCGCACGCGCGGCCTGCTGCTCGGCCTGCAGCGCCCGCTGGAAGGCGGGCCGCTGCTGCAGGCGCTGCCAGTAGGCCTGGGTGGCAGGCCCCCATTGCGGCTCCATCTCCAGGTGCGCCGACAGCATCAGCGCATAGCCCACGGCCACGTCGGCAGCGGTGAAGCGGTCTGCCGTGAGCCAGTCGCGCTGTTCCACGGCATGCTCCACGGCGCGCAGCCGCGCGAGGAACCAGCGCTGGTAGTCCTGGGCCACCTGGGGCTGGCGCCGTTCGGCCGGCTCGAAGTGCGCATAGCGCAGCACCAGGGTCTGCGGGAAGGTCAGCGTGGCATCGCTCATGTGCAGCCAGTTGAGGTAGGCCGCAAAGCCCGCCTCCTGCGGCTGCACGGACAGGCCCGCCCCGGGGTGCAGGGCGGCCAGGTATTCGCAGATGGCGGCTGACTCGGTCAGCCTGGCCTCGCCGTGGCGCAGCAGCGGCACCGTGCCCAGCGGGTTGAGCTCCAGGTAGCTGCGCTGCAGCGCGCGCGGCGGAAACGGCAGCATGTGCAGCGTGTAGGGAAGCTGCAGTTCTTCGAGCATCCACAGCGCGCGGAAGGAGCGCGCGCTGACGCAGTGGTGGAGATGGTGCATGCGCAAAGCCTAGGCCAGATGCGCGGACGGCGGCTGTCGCGCAGGATGCAAATCGCGCCAGGATGCGCGCGGCCCTCACTCGGGCCGGGCTCGCGCGCTCTTGCGGAATTCGGAAGGCGACAGCCCCGTCCACAGCCGGAAGGCGCGGATGAAGCTCTTGTCGTTGAGAAAGCCGCAGGACTGGGCGATGCGCTTGATGGGCCGGCTGGTGCGCAGCAGCAGGGCCACGGCACGCTCGCGCCGCACCTCGTCCTTGAGCGCCTGCAGCGAGGCGCCTTCTTCCTTGAGCTGGCGATGCAGGCTGCGCTGGGACAGGTGCAGCTGGCGCGCCAGCGTGTCGGCCGTCTGCAGGCATTCGGCGTCGGCCGCCAGCAGCTGGCGCACGCGCTGCACCAGCTGGCGCTCGCGCCGGTAGGGGCGCACCTGCAGCGGCAGGGCGCGCTGCAGCATGCGCTGCAGCGCAGGCTCGTCGCGCGTCAGCGGCATATCCAGAAAACGCGCGTCGAACTGGAGGCAGGCCCGGGCTGCGCCAAACTCCACCTCGCCCGGCGGGAACAGCAGCGCATACACGCCCGCATGCGGCGGGGGATCGAAGGGAAAGCAGGCGCGCCGCAGCGGCAGCGGCTCATCGATGAACCAGCTGGCCAGGCCGTGGATATTGCGCAGCACCGACAGCAGGCAGAACTCGCGCATGGCGCCCAGCGTGGACAGCTCCTCGATGGCCAGCGTGGCCAAGCCGTCTTCCTGCGTCAGCGTGAGGCGGATGTCGTCGGCCAGCAGGCCATGGTGGCGGCACCAGCGCGCCAGCGCCAGGCCCAGCTGCTCGCTGCCCATGCTGGCGCGTGCCAGCATGCCGTAGCTGCCCCAGGGCAGGCGCCGGGAGAACCAGCCCAGGGCCTCGTCGTCGAGTTCGCGCATGGCGGCATCGGACAGTGCCTCCATCTGCAGCGCCGTAATGCACTCGTTGCGCTCTTTGACGGAGTCTGGCGCGATTTGTGCCTTCTCCAGGGCGGATAGGGCGCTGATGCCCCGGCGTTCGTAGGCCAGCATAATGGCCTGCACAAAGGCCATGGGTGTGACTGCAGGGTGTGCGGAGGCCATGGTGGCGGCCGCCTGGGGCAGGGGGGTCTTGACCAGCGAGGGGGTGAACATGCTGGCAATTATTGCAACCTTCGTGGCCTGTTCTGCTCGGGGTTGGCCCTTATGCTGCCACGCAATAGCTGCCGTGACGGGGCAGGCCACTGCATTTGCCCGTCCCAGGCGCCGCCGACGACACAGGAGACAACGCATGCCCGCCCAGAACGCCCCGCTCGCTTCCAGCCATGCCCAAGGCCGCACCGATGTGCCGCTGATCGAGCAGACCATCGGCGACTTCTTTGCCGACATGGCGGCCCGCCAGCCCGATCGCGAGGCCCTGGTCAGCCGCCACCAGGGCCTGCGCTACAGCTATGCCGGCCTGCACAGCGAGGCGCGCCGCCTGGCCAGCGCGCTGCTGGGCCTGGGGCTGGACAAGGGCGACCGCGTCGGCATCTGGTCGCACAACAACGCCGAATGGGTGCTGATGCAGCTGGCCACGGCCCAGGTCGGCCTGGTGCTGGTGAACATCAACCCGGCCTACCGCACCTCCGAGGTCGAGTACGCGCTCAACAAGGTCGGCTGCAAGGCGCTGGTGACCATGGCGCAGTTCAAGACCAGCGACTACCTGGGCATGCTGCGCGAACTGGCACCCGAGCTGGCCACGGCCGAGCCCGGCCGCCTGCATTGCGCGCGCCTGCCCCAGCTGCGCAGCGTGGTCTGGATCGACGTCGCAGGCCAGGGCGAAGAGCAGCCCGGCATGCTGCGCTTTTCCAGCCTGCTGGCGCGCGGTGATGCGCAGGATGCGCGCATCGACGCCGTGGCCGCCACGCTCAAGAACACCGATCCCATCAACATCCAGTTCACCAGTGGCACGACGGGCTTTCCCAAGGGCGCCACGCTGACCCACCGCAACATCCTGAACAACGGCTTTTTCATCGGCGAGTGCATGCGGCTGACGCCCGAGGACCGGCTGTGCATTCCCGTGCCGCTGTACCACTGCTTCGGCATGGTGCTGGGCAATCTGGCCTGCTTCACGCATGGCTCGGCCATCGTCTACCCGAATGACGGATTCGATCCGCTGCTGGTGCTGGAGACCGTGCAGGCCGAGCGCTGCACGGGCCTGCACGGCGTGCCCACGATGTTCATCGCCGAGCTGGACCACCCGCGCTTCAAGGAGTTCGACCTGAGCACGCTGCGCACCGGCATCATGGCCGGCTCGCCCTGCCCCATCGAGGTGATGAAGCGCGTGGTCAGCGACATGCACCTGTCCGAGATCACCATCGCCTACGGCATGACCGAGACCAGCCCCGTCAGCTGCCAGAGCGATGCCGACACGCCGCTGGAGCGCCGCGTGTCCACCGTGGGCAAGGTGCAGCCGCACCTGGAGGTGAAGATCGTCGACCCGGCCACGGGCGAGGTCGTGGCGCCCGGCGTCTCGGGCGAGCTGTGCACGCGCGGCTACTCGGTCATGCATGGCTACTGGGGGACGAGGCCCGCACGCGCGAGGCCATCGACGACGAGGCCTGGATGCACACGGGCGACCTGGCCACCATGGATGAGCAGGGCTACGTGAACATCGTCGGCCGCATCAAGGACATGGTGATCCGCGGCGGCGAGAACATCTACCCGCGCGAGATCGAGGAATTCCTCTACCGCCATCCCCAGGTGCAGGACGTGCAGGTGGTCGGCGTGCCCGATGTGCGCTACGGCGAGGAGCTGTGCGCCTGGATCATCGTCAAGCCCGGCCAGACGCTGACCGAAGACGGCGTGCGCGACTTCTGCAAGGGCCAGATAGCCCACTACAAGGTGCCGCGCTACATCCGCTTCGTCGAGGCCTTCCCGATGACGGTGACCGGCAAGATCCAGAAATTCAAGATCCGCGACGAGATGATCGCCATGCTGGATCTGCGCCCGGCCAGGACCGCCTGAGGGCTGCTTTCATGCACTGCCGCCAGCTGTCCACCGCGTGCCGCCTAGTGCGTGCCGCCCTCGGGCGCGGCCACGGCCGAGGCTGCAGCGCGGCGCGCCACGACCAAGCGCTTGCGCAGCGAGATCTCCTGCATGTCCAGCTCGCTGACCAGGCGGCGCAGAGACTCGTCGTTGATGCGGTGGGCCTGGCGCTCGGCGTAGAGCGCGTCGCGCTCCTGGTGGATGCAGCGCAGCCGCAGCTCGATCTCCAGCAGGTAGCGCAGCTTGCGCTGGCGCACGACTTCGGGCGCCTCGCGCTGGATCTCGATGCTGGAGGCCGTGCCGCTGCCGTCGTCCAGCAGCTGGACGCGGTTGCGGTACTCCTGCGTCAAGTGGCCCATGACCTCCTGGTGCATGGCCACCCATTCGGGCGTGTGGCCCTGGATCTCTTCCTCGCTCAGCGTCAGCCCGCCAATGGCGGACTGGCAGGCGGCCACGCGCGCCAGGCGTTCCTCGCGCACCGTGGGCGATTCGCCGGGCTGGGGCATGCGGCGCAGGATCAGCGGCAGGGCGATGCTGCCCAGCACCAGGGTGAACAAGATGGTGCCGGTGGCCAGGAAGATCAGCATCTCGCGGCCCGGAAAGGGCTGGCCGTTGTTCAGCAGCATGGGCACGGACAGCGCGCCGGCCAGCGTCACGGCGCCGCGTATGCCAGCCATGGTGGTGGCCAGGTTCAGCAGGTGGGAAGGGCGCTCTGCCATCTTTCCCTGGAAGTGGGCGCGAGCCAGGCTGCGCTGCACGCCCAGGGTCAGCCAGATCCAGCGCATCAGCAGCAGCGCGCTGGAGATGATCACCACATAGCCCACCAGCACCCACCATTCGCTGCCCGCATCGTGCAGCGTCACGCCGATGATGGAGGGCAGCTGCAGGCCCAGCAGCAGGAAGATGGCGCCGTTGAACGAGGCTTCCACCATGCTCCAGGTGCCCTCGGTCTGCAGCCGCTCGCTGATGTAGCTGCTGCGCTCCAGGTCGGCGAAGTTGGTGGCAATGCCCGCGGCCACGGCCGACAGGATGCCCGACACGCCGATCTTTTCGCCCACGATGTAGGCGGCGAAGGGCAGCAGGATCAGCAGCAGCACCATCTGCGTGGCCGCCACGTCGCCCAGGCGGCGCGTGATGGTGCTGCGTGCATAGGAAAAGCCCCAGCCGATCAGCGTGCCCACGCCCAGGCCGCCCAGGGCCATCCACATGAATTCCTTGGCCACCTCGGTCCACGAGAACAGGCCGGTCAGCGTGGCGGCAATGGCGAACTTCAGCGCCACCAGGCCCGAGGCATCGTTGAGCAGGGACTCGCCTTCGAGGATGTGCATGGTCTTCTCGGGCATGCCCAGGTTGCGCGTGATGGCCGAGACGGCCACGGCATCGGTGGGCGAGACCACGGCGGCCAGCGCAAAGGCCACGGTCAGTGGCATGCCGGGCACCAGCCAGTGGATCAGCCAGCCCAGCCCCACCACCGTGAACAGCACCAGGCCCAGCGCCAGGCGCAGGATGGGGCGGTACAGCGAGAAGAACTCGCGCTTGGGAATGCGCCATCCGTCGGCAAACAGCAGCGGCGGGATGAACAGCAGCAGGAACAGCTCGGGATCGAAGGCGATGTGCAGGCCCTTTTGCGGCCAGGCGATCAGCGCTCCCAGGGCGATCTGTATCAGCGGCAGCGGGATGGCGCGCACATAGCGCGCGGCAATGCCGGTCAGTGCCCCCAGCAGCAAAACGAGCAAGACGATTTCAACGGTGTGCATACGGCATTTTCCCCAGCCCGGGCCGCCGTTCTTTGCAGCACATTCGAAAAAACCAAGCGCCCGCATCGGGCAAACACAAGAAGAGGCCACACATGAGCATTCTGGGCACCCAACTCAATCCGCGTTCGGCGGACTTCCTGGCCAATGCCGCCGCCATGCGCGCCGTGGTCGAAGACCTGCAGGCCCAGGTGGCCAAGGTCGCCGAGGGCGGCGGCGAGGCCGCGCGCGCCAAGCACGTGGCGCGCGGCAAGCTGCTGCCGCGCGACCGCGTGGCCATGCTGCTGGACCCCGGCACGCCATTTCTGGAGATCGCCCCGCTGGCCGCGCTCAACATGTACCGCAACGATGCACCCGGCGCGGGCCTGATCGCCGGCATCGGCCGCGTCAGCGGCGTGGACTGCATGATCGTGTGCAACGACGCCACGGTGAAGGGCGGCACCTACTACCCGATGACGGTGAAGAAGCACCTGCGCGCCCAGGAGATCGCCGCGCAGAACCGCCTGCCCTGCATCTACCTGGTGGACTCGGGCGGCGCCAACCTGCCCAACCAGGACGATGTGTTTCCCGACCGCGAGCACTTCGGCCGCATCTTCTTCAACCAGGCCAACATGAGCGCCGAGGGCATTGCCCAGATCGCCGTGGTCATGGGCTCGTGCACGGCCGGCGGCGCCTATGTGCCGGCCATGAGCGACGAGTCCATCATCGTCAAGAACCAGGGCACCATCTTCCTGGGCGGCCCGCCGCTGGTGAAGGCCGCCACGGGCGAGGTGGTCAGCGCCGAGGACCTGGGCGGCGGCGACGTGCACACGCGCCTGTCGGGCGTGGCCGACCACCTGGCCCACAACGACACCCACGCGCTGGCGCTGGCGCGCCAGTCCGTGGCCAACCTCAACCATGCCAAGCAGCCGGCGGCTGGCGACCTGCCCCCCGAGGCGCCGCTGTTCGACGGCGGCGAGCTGTACGGCGTGATCCCCGTGGACACGCGCAAGCCCTTCGATGTGCGCGAGATCATCGCCCGCGTGGTGGACGGCAGCCGCTTCGACGAGTTCAAGGCCCGCTTCGGCGCCACCCTGGTCTGCGGCTTTGCGCGCATCGAGGGCATGCAGGTGGGCATCATCGCCAACAACGGCATCCTGTTCAGCGAATCGGCGGTCAAGGGCGCGCACTTCATCGAGCTGTGCTGCCAGCGCAAGATCCCGCTGGTCTTCCTGCAGAACATCACGGGCTTCATGGTGGGCCGCAAGTACGAGAACGAAGGCATTGCCCGCCACGGCGCCAAGCTGGTCACGGCCGTGGCCACGGCGGCCGTGCCGAAGTTCACCATCATCATCGGCGGCTCCTTCGGCGCGGGCAACTACGGCATGTGCGGCCGCGCCTATTCGCCGCGCTTCCTGTGGATGTGGCCCAACGCGCGCATCTCGGTCATGGGCGGCGAGCAGGCGGCCAGCGTGCTGGCCACCGTCAAGCGCGACGGCATCGAGGCCAAGGGCGGCCAGTGGACGGCCGAGGAGGAAGAGGCCTTCAAGGCCCCCATCCGCCAGCAGTACGAGGATCAGGGCCACCCCTATTACGCGACGGCGCGCCTGTGGGACGATGGCGTTATCGACCCCGCCGACACGCGCCGCGTGCTGGCGCTGGGCCTGGCGGCCACGCGCAACGCTCCCATAGAGGACACGCGCTTCGGCGTGTTCCGCATGTGACGGCGGCCCCTCTTTCCTTGCAGCGAGGTACTTCATGAAAACCACCGCACTGACCCTCGAATTCCAGGGCCCCCTGGCCACCATCACGCTGACCCAGCCCGAAGTGCGCAATGCCTTCAGCGACGAGGTCATTGCCGACATCACCCAGGCCTTCCACTCCGTGGGCAAGCGCAGCGACGTGCGCGCCGTGGTGCTGGCCGCCGAGGGCCCGGCCTTTTGCGCAGGCGCCAACCTCAACTGGATGCGCCGCATGGCCGACTACTCGCGCGACGAGAACCGCGAGGACGCCGGCCTGCTGGCCGAAATGCTGCGCGTGATCTACGAATGCCCGCAGCCCACCATCGCGCGCGTGCAGGGCGATGTCTATGCGGGCGGCATGGGCCTGGTCGCTGCCTGCGACATGGCCGTGGCCGCCGAGGGCGCGGGCTTTTGCCTGTCCGAGGTGAAGATCGGCCTGATCCCCGCCACCATCAGCCCCTACGTGATCCGCGCCATGGGCGCGCGCGCCGCCCACCGCTACTTCCTGACCGGTGAACGCTTCGACGCGGCCGAGGCGCTGCGCATCGGCTTCGTGCACCGCGTGGTGGCGGCAGACGAGCTGGACAACGCCGTGGACGGCCTGCTCAAGCACCTGGTCAGCGCCGGTCCCGCCGCCGCCCGCGCCTGCAAGCGCCTGGTGATCGACGTGGCCGAGCGCGAGATCAACGAGCAGCTGATCGCCGCCACCGTCGAAGGCATCGCCGACATCCGCGCCAGCGCCGAGGGCAAGGAGGGCGTGCAGGCCTTCCTGCAAAAGCGCAAGCCGGCCTGGCTGGCCTGACACGCGCGGGCTGCCCATTCATCGCGCCACCACCGAGCAACGCCGAGCCAACACCATGAGCACCCTGACCGACTCCCTCGTCCAGTGGCTGCAGTCCGTGGGCCTGTACCCGGGCCCGGCCGTGCACCACACGGTCAGCGAGGCGGCTGGCGAAGTGGCCGAGCGCGTGGGCCAGGCCACCAGCGGCATGGACATGGCCGGCCTGCTGGCGCTGGCCGCCGCACTGGGCTGGGCCAGCGGCTTTAGGCTCTACGCCGTGGTCTTCGTGACCGGGCTGCTGGGGGCGCTGGGCTGGGTGGCGCTGCCGGGCGGGCTGCATGTGCTGGAGCATCCGGCCCTGCTGTTCGCCAGCGGCGCGCTGCTGTTCGTGGAGTTCTTCGCCGACAAGATCCCCGGCGTGGACTCGGTCTGGGACCTGCTGCAAAGCGTGATCCGCATCCCGGCGGGCGCGGCGCTGGCGGCCGGCGTCTTCGGCGCCGACAGCGCGACCATGGCCACCATGGCGGCCCTGATGGGCGGCTCGCTGGCCCTGTCCAGCCAGGTGGCCAAGAGCACGGCGCGCGCGGCCATCAACACTTCGCCCGAGCCGTTTTCCAACGTGGGCGCGAGCCTGGTGGAGGACGGTGCCTCGGTGGGCGCGATCTGGCTGGCGCTCACGCATCCGCTGGCCTTCGCCGCCGTGCTGCTGGTCGTGGTCATCGCCCTGTGGCTGCTGACCTGGGCGCTGTGGCGCTTTCTCAAGGCCGTGGTGCAGCGCCTGCGCTCGCTGTTGGGCGGGTCTCCCGCGATGAATCAAAAACCATAGCCACCGGTCGCCGAATGACCGGGGCTGCAGAGAAAACACTGGAGATAACGCATGTTCAAGAAGATCCTGATCGCCAACCGCGGTGAAATCGCCTGCCGCGTCGCGGCTTCCGCCCGCCGCATGGGCGTGCGCACCGTGGCCGTGTACTCGGACGCCGATGCCCACGCCAAGCATGTGCAGGCCTGCGACGAGGCCGTGCACATCGGCGGCAGCGCCCCCAAGGACAGCTATCTGCGCTGGGAACGCATCCTGGAGGCCGCCAAGGCCACGGGCGCCCAGGCCATCCACCCCGGCTACGGCTTTCTCAGCGAGAACGAGGAATTCGCCCAGGCCTGCGCCGATGCCGGCCTGGTCTTCATCGGCCCGCCGCCCTCGGCCATCCGCGCCATGGGCCTGAAGGCAGCCTCCAAGCAGCTCATGGAAAAGGCCGGCGTGCCCCTGGTGCCCGGCTACCACGGGGCCGACCAGGACCCGCAGCTGCTGCAGCGCGAGGCCGACCGCATCGGCTACCCGGTGCTGATCAAGGCCAGCGCGGGCGGCGGAGGCAAGGGCATGCGCCTGGTCGAGCGCAGCGAGGACTTCGCCGCCGCCCTGGCCAGCTGCCAGCGCGAGGCCATCAACAGCTTCGGCGACGACGCCGTGCTGGTCGAGAAATACGTGCTGCGCCCGCGCCACATCGAGATCCAGGTCTTTGGCGACACCCAGGGCAACTGCGTCTACCTGTTCGAGCGCGACTGCTCGGTGCAGCGCCGCCACCAGAAGGTGCTGGAGGAGTCCCCCGCCCCCGGCATGACGCCTGCGCTGCGCCAGAAGATGGGCGAGGCCGCCGTGGCCGCCGCCCAGGCCGTGAACTACGTGGGCGCGGGCACGGTGGAATTCATCGTCGAGCAGCCCGGCGGCTACGACCAGCCCGAGGCCATGAAGTTCTACTTCATGGAAATGAACACCCGCCTGCAGGTCGAGCACCCGGTGACCGAGGCCATCACGGGCGAGGACCTGGTGGACTGGCAGCTGCGCGTGGCCAGCGGCCTGCCCCTGCCCAAGCGCCAGGACGAGCTGCGCATTACCGGCCACGCCATCGAAGCGCGCATCTGCGCAGAGAACCCCGACAACGGCTTCCTGCCCGCCACCGGCACCCTGCACGTCTACCGCAAGCCCGACTGCGCCAGCTTCCATGTCGGCGACGTGCGCGTGGACGACGGCGTGCGCGAGGGCGATGCCATCAGCCCCTTCTACGACTCCATGATCGCCAAGCTCATCGTGCATGGCGACACGCGCGAACAGGCGCTGGCGCGGCTCGATGCCGCCCTGGCCGAGACACGCATCGTGGGCCTGGCCACCAATGTGCAGTTCCTGCGCCTGGTCATCGCCAGCGATGCCTTTGCAACCGCCAAATTGGACACGGCGCTGATCGAGCGCGAGAAGCAGCATCTGTTCCACCAGCAGCGCCTGCCGCAGGCCCAGGCCGTGGCCGCCGCCGTGGCCCAGGTGCTGCAGGCCGAGCGCGCGCAGGAAACCGCCGACCCCTTCAGCCGCCGCGACGGCTGGCGCTCGCACGGCGTGGCCGAGCGGCGCTGGGACTTCCGCCAGGGCGAGGCCGCCGTGCCCGCGCGCCTGCGCTACCTGCATGACGGCGCGCTGCAACTGGCCGTGGGCGAGGGCGAGTCCCTCGCCGAGGGCCTGCTGTCCTGGCAACAGGCCGGGGACGGCGCCTTCGACGTGCAGTTCGCGGGCCAGCGCCTGCGCGCCCAGGTCCATGTGCTGGGCGAGCAATGCCATGTGTTCGCTCCCCAGGGCGCGGCCGTGCTGGGCCTGGCCGATCCGCTGGCCCATGCGGGCGAGGTGCAGTCCGAAGGCGGCCGCCTGACGGCGCCCATGCCGGGCAAGGTGGTCTCCTTTGCCGTCAAGGCCGGCGACAAGGTCAGCAAGGGCCAGCCGCTGGCCGTGATGGAGGCCATGAAGATGGAGCACACCATCGCCGCGCCCGGCGACGGCGTGGTGGCCGAGCTGCTGTACGCGCCCGGTGACCAGGTGACCGAAGGCTCCGAGCTGCTGCGCCTGGAAAGCTGAGCCCGCAGGCAAGACAGTTTTGCGCAAAAGTCGCGCGTGGGCGTCGCCAGGCCGTTAGGCTTGTCCACCTATGCGAGTGACTTTCTGCTGCGAAGACACCAGGCCCGACGCCTGGCTGCAAGGACTGCGCGCGGCCCTGCCGGGCGCCGAGGTGGACATCTGGTCGCCGGGCGCGCCGCAGGCCGACTACGCCCTGGTCTGGGCGCCACCCCAGCGCTTCATCGACGAGCAGTCGGGCCTCAAGGCCGTGTTCAACATCGGCGCCGGCGTCGATGCGCTGCTGCCGCTGCGCCTGCCGGCCGGGCTGCCCGTCTACCGCCTGGAGGACGCCGGCATGGCCGTGCAGATGGCCGAATACGTCAGCCAGGCCGTGATCCGCTTCTTCCGGGGCCTGGACGGCTACGAGGCCGACATGGCCGCCGGCCTGTGGCAGCACCGGCCCAATCCCCGGCGTGCCGACTACCCCGTGGGCGTCATGGGGCTGGGCCGCATGGGCGAGCGCGTGGCGCGCGCGCTGACGGTGTTCGATTTCCCCGTCAACGGATGGAGCCGTACGCCGCATGCCATCGACGGCGTGCGTGGCTTCTGCGGCCCGCAGGACTTCGACGCCTTTCTGCGTGCCACCCGCATCCTCGTCAACCTGCTGCCGCTGACACCCGAGACCGACAGCATCATCGACGCGCGCAGCCTGGCCCTGCTGCAGCCGGGCGCCTATGTGATCAACGTGGGACGCGGCGGCCATGTGGCGGACGAGGACCTCATCGCCGCCATCGACGGGGGCCATGTGTCCGGCGCGTTGCTCGATGTGTTCCGCACCGAGCCGCTGCCCGACGGCCATGCCTTCTGGCGGCATCCGCGTATCACGCTCACGCCCCACACCTCGGCGCGCACCCTGGCGCGCGACAGCGTGGAGCAGATCGTGGGCAAGGTCGCGGCGCTGAGCCGGGGCGAGGCCGTGAGCGGCCGCGTGGACCTGCGGCGCGGCTACTGACGGGCGCGCTCAGTCCAGCGTCACGCCGGTGCTGCGCACCAGCGCGCCCAGGCGCTGGGAGTCGCTCCTGATCAAGGCGCCGAATTCGGCGGCCGTGCCGCCCACGGCCGGCGTGCCTATGGCCTCCCAGCGCGTGCGAAAGGCCGGGTCCTTGAAGATGGCGTTGACCGTGGCATTGAGTTTGTCGATGGCGGCGGGCGGCGTGCCCGCGCGCACGGCAATGCCATGCCAGCCCGTGATCTGGTAGCCGGGCACGCCGGCCTGGGCCATGGTGGGCACGTCGGGCAGCACCTTGGTGCGCTCGGCCGAGGTGACGGCCAGCGGGATCAGGCGCCCGCCCTGGATGTGCTGCAGCGAGCTGCCCACGATGTCGAACATCACGCCCACCTGGCCGCCGATCAGGTCGTTGAGTGCCGGTCCTGCACCCCGGTAGGGGACATGGCCCAGCTTGACCTGCTCCATGGAGTTGAACAGCTCGCCCGCCAGGTGCTGGGGCGTGCCATTGCCGGCCGAGGCAAAGCTCAGTGTCTTGCCCGTTTTGGCCAGGGCCAGCAGCTCGGCCACGGTCTTGACGCCCAGCGAGGGATGCACTTCCAGCACCAGCGGGAAGGCCGACAGCTGCACCACGGGCTCCAGGTCCTTGAGCGGGTTGAAGGGCATGCTCTTGTACAGCGAGGAATTCACGGCCATGGGGCCGCTGGCGGCCAGCAGCAGGGTGTGGCCGTCGGCCGGTGCCTGGCGGGCCACCTCGGCGCTGCCCAGGTTGCCGCCCGCGCCGCTCTTGTTCTCCACGATGACGGTCACGCCCAGGCGCTGCTGCAGCTCGGGCTGCAGCATGCGTGCCATCAGGTCGGTGGGGCCGCCGGGCGGATAGGGCACGACGAAGCGGATGGTCTTGCTGGGGAACGCCGGCGATGGGGTCTGGGCCGAGGCCTGGCCCGCCAGGCCCAGGGCCATGAAGGCCAGGGGAAGCGCCTTGAATGCGGTGGCTGCCTTGATTTTGGCGATGGCGTCACGCCGCGTGCCGTGGGTGGGCTGTTGCATGGTTGTGTCTCCTGCCTGTGGTTGGAATGGAAGGCCCGTCTTGTGCGGGCTCATGGGCCTATCGGCTTATCGGCTTATGGGCTTATCGGCCTGTAAGGCGCCTGGTGCTCAGCCCGGTGTGAAGCGCCGGCGTATGTCATCGGCCGTGGCCAGGGAGCGGCCCAGCGCCTGGGCGGACACCACGGCCTGGCGGACCAGGGCGGCGTTGTCGGGCGCGGTGTGGCCGTCCCGCGTCAGCAGGTTGTTCTCGAAGCCCACGCGCGCATGGCCGCCAAACGCGGCGGCTGCCGCGATGCAGGTGTTTTCCGTGGCGCCGAAGGCGCACACGGCCCAGGGCTCGCCGCCGTCATGCGCCGCAAGAAAGGGCAGCAGGTCCTGCGGCCGTGAGGTCTGGCCCGCGCTGTAGCGGCCCAGCACGAAGAGCAGGAACCAGGGCGCCTCGGGCACCACGCCCTGGGCGCGCAGCGCCTGCCAGCGGCGCAGGTCGGCCACGTCGTAGAGGATGACCTGCACCATGACCTGGTCGCGCACCAGGCCCGTGAAAAAGTGCGCCAGTCCCGCATCGCCGATCTCGGGCTGGTCGATCTCGCGCAGGCCGATGGAGACGGCCTCGGGCCGCAGCGCCTGCACCATGGCGATCTGCTCGGGCGCGCGGTAGACGCCTGCCGCCTCGCTGGTGATCTGCACCACCATGTCCGTGCCCACGGCCTCGCGCACCACGCGCCAGGCTTCGCGGTAGCCGTCCACATCCAGGCTGTGGCGCCCCTGGGCGTCGCGGATGTGCATGTGGATCATGGCCGCGCCGGCATCCAGGCAGGCGCGTGCCGTGGCGGCCAGCCTCTGTGGCGTGATCGGCAGTGCAGGGTGGTCGGCCGGCTGCTTGTAGGCGCCGTTGGGGGCCACGGTGATGATCAGCGGGTCGCTCCACTGCGAGGTGGGTGACGTGGGCGATGTGGGCGATGTGGGCGATGTGGGCGACGCGGTTGACGTGGGGACCGGCGTGCTCATGGCGTGTCCTGTGCCTGCTCCGGCACCGGCAGCTCGCTGGCCAGCAGGGCCAGGCCCTGGCGCAGCAGCGCGTCGTAGCGTGCACGCTCGGCCAGGCGGCGGTCCTCGGGCCAGTCGAAGAAGCCCTTGCCGGTCTTCATGCCCAGATCGCCGCGTGCCACGCGATCGCGCAGGGCCTGGGCCGGCACATCGGTGTTGGACAGCGTGGGGTACATGGTGGCGGCGGCCGCGCAATGCACCTCGATGCCTGCATGGTCGCGCTGCAGCACGGGGCCGGCCGCCAGGAAGCGGAAGCCGAAGCCGAAGCGCACGGCGGCATCCACATCCTCGGGCGAGGCAATGCCCTCGTCGATGAGGGCGAAGGCCTCGCGCGACAGCGCGTGCTGCATGCGGTTGGCCAGAAAGCCGGGCTTGTCCTTCTTCACCAGCACCGGCACGCTGCCGCAGCCGCGCATGAAGGCATGCAGCCACTGGCCCAGGGTCGGGTCGCTGCGCTCGCCCAGCACCACTTCCACCAGTGGCACCAAATGGGCGGGCATGAAGAAGTGCAGGCCCAGCATGCGCTGCGCCGTGGGCAGGCCGCTGGCGATGGCGCTGATGGGAAAGCCCGAGCTGTTGCTGGCCAGCACGGCGTCGGCCGGCGCATGCGCCTCAAGTTCGGCGAACAGCGCCTGCTTGGCATCCAGCCGCTCGGTGATGCATTCCACCACCAGGGCCACGCCGTCCCAGGCCACATCCTCCAGCGCCGCGCAGACCGAGACCTGGGACGCGCACCGGGCAAAGCCGGCCGTGGCCAGCTCGATGGCAATGTGCTGCAGCAGCAGCTCGCGCCGTGACGCGCCGGGGTCGACCACGGTCACCAGGGCGCCGCCCCGGGCCAGGACCACGGCCACATCGGCACCCATGGTGCCTCCCCCGACGACCACCGTGCGCGCGTTGCGCGGCGAACTGCTGTGCATGCTGTCTCCTGCTGATTTCATGGATTTGAGGCGCAGTCTAGGCAGCCGTCATTGAACGGTAAAGACGCATTTTTCGATAAACTGATCGGCCATGAAGATCAATTGGTCGGCCCGCGAGGTCGATGTCTTTCTGGCGCTGGCCGATTCGCTGAGCTTTCGGCGCACGGCGCTGCAGATGCACCTGTCGCAGTCGGCCGTCTCGGGCACGCTGGCGCGGCTGGAAGAGATGCTGGGCGCGCGCCTGTTCGAGCGCACCACGCGCGCCGTGGAACTGACCCAGGCCGGCGAGGTCTTCGCCGAGCAGGCGCGCATCCTGCGCCACCAGATGGACGAGACCGTGCGCCGCGTGCAGGAGGTGGCCCAGGTGCAGGTGGGGCGGCTGGCGCTGGCGGCCCTGCCTTCGCTGGCCGCGGGCCTGCTGCCCCGCGTGCTGGCGCGCTTTGCGGCCGAGCATCCGGGCGTGCACCTGGAGCTGTTCGACAGCCTGGCCGGGCCGGCCTTCGACATGGTGCGCGCGGGCCGCGTGGACTTTGCGCTCACGGCGGCCAACCCCGCCTATGCCGACCTGGACTACCTGCCGCTGGCCTCCGACCGCTTCGTGCTGCTGCTGGGCCGCGGCCATGCGCTGGCGCGCGGGCGCGGCGATCTGGGCTGGGCCGACGTGGCCCATCTGCCCCACATTTCCATGCCGGCCGGCACCAGCGTGCGGCAGTACGCCGACGAGGCCCTGCTGACCCACGGCATACGCTTTGCGCCCCAGTACGCCGTGGAGCACCTGGCCACCATCGCGGCCATGGTGGCTGCCGATCTGGGCGTGAGCGCGCTGCCGCTGCTGGCCGCGCAGGTGGTGCAGCGGCCGGAGGTGGTGGCGCGCCCGCTGGCACGGCCGGTGCTGCGCCGCCCCATCGGCCTGGTGCGCCTGAGCGGCCGCCGCCTGTCGCCGGCTGCCGCGCGCATGGTGGAGATGCTGCGCGAGGAAATGGCGGCCCTGCCGGGCTGAAGGGGGCGCTGGCAGCCGTTGTGCATGGCCCGGCAGGATATGGGGTGGTGCCCGGGCCTGCAAGCCTGGACAATAGGGGCCGTACCCGTCATCCCGGTGAGAACACCCCATGAGCATTCCTTCCCGCGTCAAACTCGTCGATGTAGGCCCCCGCGACGGCCTGCAGAATGAAAAACAGCCCGTGCCCGCCGCCGTCAAGATCGAGCTGGTGCACCGCCTGCAGGAAGCCGGCCTCAAGGAAATCGAGGTCACCAGCTACGTCAGCCCCAAATGGGTGCCGCAGATGGCCGACAACGCCGAAGTCATGGCCGGCATCGTCCGCCGCCCCGGCGTGCGCTACAGCGTGCTCACGCCCAACATGAAGGGCCTGGAGGCCGCGCTGTCGGCGCCGCGCGAACTGTGGCCCGACGAGATCGTGGTCTTCGGCGCGGCCAGCGAGGCCTTCAGCCAGAAGAATATCAACTGCTCCATTGCCGAAAGCATCGAGCGCTTCGCCCCCGTGGCCGAAGCCGCCCGCGCCCAGGGTATCTACGTGCGCGGCGCCATGAGCTGCACCGTGGGCTGCCCCTATGAAGGCGAGATCGCCCCCGAGCGCGTGGCCTACCTGGCCGGGCTCATGAAGGGCATCGGCGTGCAGCATGTGGGCGTGGCCGACACCATCGGCGTGGGTACGCCCGTCAAGGTGCGCAAGGCCATCGAGGCCACGCTGCAGCACTTCGCCATCGACGATGTCTCGGGCCACTTCCACGACACCTACGGCCAGGCCGTGTCCAACACGCTGGCCGCGCTGTCGCTGGGCGTGTGGCAGTTCGACACCTCGGTGGCAGGACTGGGCGGCTGCCCCTACGCCAAGGGCGCCACGGGCAATGTGGCCACGGAGGACGTGGTCTACATGCTGCAGGGCATGGGCATCGAGACCGGCATCGACCTGGACAAGCTGATTGACGCTGGCCAGTTCATCAGCGACCACCTGGGCCGCCCCACGCAATCGCGCGTGGCCAAGGCACTGCTCACCAAGCGCGCCAGCGCGTCTGCATGCGAGGCGGTGTGAGCATGTGCGGATCTGAACTCCACCATCTTCCCGAAGGCGTGCAGCGCGTGGCGGCCTTCCTGCAGCAGGCCGGCCACGGCGACGGACCGCGCATGCTGGACGGCGCCGCGCGCACGGCCCAGGAAGCGGCCGACCAGCTGGGGATCCTTGTGGGCCAGGTGGCCAAGAGCATCATCTTCCGCCGCCGCAGCGACGGCGTGGCCGTGCTGGTCGTGGCCTCGGGCGACCGCCGCGTGGACGAGAAGAAGGTCGCGGCCCTGGTCGGCCCCGTGGGCCGTGCCGACGCCGATTTCGTCAAGGCGCAGACGGGCTTTTCCATCGGCGGCGTCAGCCCCGTGGCCCATGCCAACACGCCCGTGACCCTGGTGGACCGGGAACTGCAGCGTTTCGACACGGTCTGGGCGGCAGCAGGCCATCCGCATGCGGTGTTCGCGGCCACGCCGGCCGCGCTGCAACTGCTGGCCGGTGCGCCCTGGGCCGACGTGGTGCAGGAGGTGGCGGCATGATGGGCCCCAAGGAAATGCTGGCCCAGAAGGCCCGCGCCGCATACGCTCCGCGTGCCGAAGAGGAGCCCGTGCTCTCGCCCTGCATCTCGGTCTGCCGCATGACGCCCGACCGCAGCCATTGCGAAGGGTGCTTTCGCACCATCGACGAGATCCGCGCCTGGTCCAAGTCCGACGCGCCGCAGCGCCTGGCCATCTGGAACGCGCTGCTGGAGCGCGCAGGCATCGCGGCCACCGCACCCTAGATCCCCATCACGACGCACCCGCCATGAAGCAGATCACCTTCCATCTCGACTTCATCTCGCCCTATGCCTGGCTGGCGTTCGCGCAACTGCCGCAGGCGCTGCAGGGCATCAGCCACCACATGCAGTACCGTCCCGTGCTGCTGGGCGCGCTGCTGCAGCGCCACGCCAACCCGGGACCAGCCGGCATCGCGGGCAAGCGCGAATGGACCTACCGCCATGTGAGCTGGCTGGGCCATGCCACGGGCGCGGGGCTGGACATGCCGGCCCGCCACCCGTTCAACCCGCTGCCGCTGCTGCGCCTGGCGCTGGAGTGCAGCGATGACGGCACCATCAACCGCTTTGTGGCGGACGCCGTGCTGCGCCATGTCTGGCTGGGCGGCGCCGACGCGCTGGACTCCGCGCGGCTCGACGCACTGCGCGCCACGCTGGCGCCGCAGCTGCGCACGGATGCGGCGGACAACGCCAAGCGCCTGCTGCGCGAGAACACCGAGGCTGCCGCCGCGCAAGGCCTGTTCGGCGTGCCGGCCTGGGAGGTCGATGGCCGCCTCTTCTGGGGCCTGGACAGCCTGCCCATGCTGCGCGCCTACCTGGAAGGCGACAGCTGGTTCGACAGCGGCTGGGACGCGGCTGCAAGCGTGGAGCAAGGCCTGAAGGTTTGAATGGCGGGGCTGGAACAACGGCCCCGCCCCATGCCCAACGCCTTCAACTTCGCCGCCTCTCCCTTCGACTGCCTCACGCCCGACGAACAGGCGCTGGTGCGCGATGGCGTGGACATCGCCTACTTCCCCGAGGGCGCCGTGGTGCTGGACGCCGGCTCGGCGCCCACCCACCTGTTCGTCATCATCAAGGGCCATGTGGTGCAGACCGAGGGCGACGAGGTGCTGGCCAGCTACGGCCCCGACGACAGCTTCGACGGCCGCGCCCTGGTGGCCGGCCGCACGGGCAGCCGCTTCACCGTGGCCGAGGAGCTCATCGCCTACCAGCTTGCGCGCGAAACCGTGGGCGAACTGATCGCGCGCAACACGGCCTTTGGCGCCCTGCTGTTCTCCGACCTGGGCCACAAGCTGGGCACATTGGCCCAGCGCGCCGACCGGCACGAATTGCAGTCGCTGACGCTGGCGCGCGTGGACCAGGCCTATCTGCGTGCCGCCCATGTGGTGGATGCGGCCACCGACATCGTCTCCGTGGTGCGCCTGTTCCATGCCGAGCGCACGACCTGCGTGCTGGTCTCGGGACTGCCGCAGGGCGGCCTGGGCATCTTCACGGGCACCACGCTGCAGCGCACCATCCTTGACGGCCGCCCGCTGGACCGGCTGGCCGTGGGCGAATTCGCCAGCCAGCCCGTGTTCACCGTGCGCGCCGACGACCAGCTGGGCGATGCCCTGGTCGTGCTGCTGCGCGCCCGCGTTCACCGGCTGGCCGTGCTGGATGCACAGGGCCAGGTGCTGGGCATCCTGGAGGCGCTGGACCTGTTCAGCTTCCTGGCCAACCACTCCCACCTCATCACCGTGCAGATCGAGCAGGCCGCCGACCTGCAGGCGCTGGAGCAGGCCGCCGCCCAGATCACGCGCCTGGTGGCCGCCCTGCACCGGGGCGGCACGCGGGTGGCCCTGATGGCGCGGCTGGTGCAGCAGCTCAATGCGCGCCTGTTCGAGCGTGCCTGGCAGATGCTGGCGCCGCCGGACCTGGTGGCCCACAGCTGCCTCTTCGTCATGGGCAGCGAGGGGCGCGGCGAGCAATTGCTCAAGACCGACCAGGACAACGGCCTGCTGCTGCGCGACGGCTATGCGCCGCCCCAGGACCTTGATGCCATCTGCGCGCGCTTTTCCGCGCAGCTGCAGCGCTTTGGCTACCCCGAATGCCCGGGCGGCATCATGCTCAGCAATCCGCAGTGGCGCGGCACGGTGGCCAGCTTCGGCAGGCAGGTGCGCGAATGGCTGATCCTGCCCGGCCCTGAGGGCCTCATGCACCTGGCGATCTTCCTGGACGCCCATGCCGTTGCGGGCGATGCCGCGCTGCTGGCCACGGTGCGGCGCGACCTGATGGCGCTGGCCCTGGACAGCGATGCCCAGGTGGCGCGCTTCGCCTCCGCCGTCGACGCCTTCGCGCACGAGCCGGGCAGCTGGTGGGAGCGGCTGCTGGGGCGCGGCGGCGAGGGCGCACCCGTGCACCTCAAGAAGGCCGGCATTTTCCCCATCGTGCATGGCGTGCGCAGCCTGGCGCTGTCCCAGCGCATCGCCGCCACCGGCACGGCCGAGCGCATCGCGGCCCTGGTGGACAAGGGCGTGCTCGACGGCGCCCAGGGGCAGGAGCTGCTCCAGGGCCTGCATTTCCTCATGGGCCTGCGCCTGCAGGCGGGACTGGCCGAGATCGACCTGGGCCGCCCCGTCACCGGCCATGTGGACCCGGCTCGCCTGAGCAGCCTGGAGCGTGATCTGCTCAAGGACACGCTGGCCGTGGTGCGGCGCTTCCGCGAACTGTTGCGCCAGCGCCTGCGGCTGGACGCCGTATGAGCGCGGCGCCCTTGCAGCGCTGGGTGGTGGGCCTGCGGCGCAGCTGGCAGCGGCGCAGGCTGGCGGACCCCGCCTATGCCTTTCTCTTCGACGCGCCGCCGCCCGGCGAATGGGTAGCGCTGGACTGCGAGACCACGGGCCTGGATGTGCGCTGCGACGAGATCATCTCCATCGGCGCCGTGCGCATCGTGGGCGAGCGCATCCTGTCCAGCGAGCGCCTGGAGCTGCTGGTGCGCCCCTCGCGCAGCGTGCCCGGCGACAGCGTGCGCATCCACCGCCTGCGCGAGAGGGACCTGGCCCGGGGCCTGGCCATCGAGGACGCGCTGGCGCAGCTGCTGCGCTTCATCGGCAGCCGCCCGCTGGTCGGCTACTACCTGGAATTCGACGTGGCCATGATCGAGCGCGTGCTGCGCCCCTGGCTGGGCACGGGCCTGCCCAACGAGCGCATCGAGGTCTCGGCCCTGTACTACGACCACCGCTTCCGGCAACTGCTGCCCTGGCAGCAGCAGGCGCCCGAAATCGACCTGCGCTTTGCCACGCTGATGGCCGACCTGTGCCTGCCGCAGCGCGAGGCCCACGACGCGCTCAACGACGCCGTGATGGCGGCGCTGGCCTTCATCAAGCTGCGCAGGCTGGCCGGCGCGACGTAGGGCGCCCGGAAAGGCGTTCGCTCAAGCGGCGGAGACCGCAGGGTTCAGGCTGTACAGGCCGGTGATGCTGGCCTTGCCCAGCACCTGGCCGGCTTGCAGCGCCGCACGCACATTGGCGCCGGTCAGCTCGCCGGAGACCGCCAGCGTGGGCGTGGCCAGCGCATAGACGGTGAAGATGTAGTGGTGGACGATGCTGTCGTTCCACGGAGGGCAGGGGCCGTCGTAGCCGAAGTAGTCGCCCTTCATCTGCTCGTCGCCCGCGAACCAGCCCGTGTAGTCGTTGATGCCGTGGCGCAGGCCGCCGGGGGCGGCCGGGCCGCTCTTGCCGTGCGGCGTGACGCCGTCGGACTGGGCGCCTGCCGCGATCTCGGTGGTGGCGGCCGGAATGTCCAGCAGCAGCCAGTGGAAGAAGTCCACGCGCGGCAGGCTGGCCGGCACTTCGCGGCCTTCCTGGTTCACATCGTCGCCGCGGCTGGGCACGTCGGGGTCATGGCAGACCACGACGAAGGACTGCGTGCCTGCGGGCGCGCCGCTCCAGGCCAGGTGCGGGTTGCGGTTGGACGACAGCGCCACGTGCGAGGCCGCATCGGGCACCGCGAACGCGAATTCGCCGGGAATCGCCTGGCCGTCCTGGAAGCTTTGGCTGATGAGTTGCATGTCGGATCTGTCCTGTGCGTTGAAGAGGGAAGCGGTGCTGCACAGGCGAAGCTGCGCAGACCCCGCAAGTCTAGAGGCCTGGACGGCGCCGGCCATCGCAGATCCGATCACTCGCCTTCTCCAGCAGATCAATCTGAGGGCGGCTGCTGCCACGCCAACGAAAAAGCCGGGCGCTGGGCCCGGCTTTTCATGGTGGGTGCCTGAGTGCCTGAGGGGCTCAGTGGCTCAGTGGCCCGAAGCTCCCGAGGCGCCAAGGCCTGTTTCCGAGCGCACCTGCTGCGCGGGGAAGATGGCGCGTTCCTTGGCAGCCTGGGCGCTCTTGTCGAGCACCGAGAACAGCCACACGCCCACGAAGCCGATGGTCATGGAGAACAGCGCGGGCGAGGCGTAGGGGAACCAGGCCGAGCCTGCGGGGTTGCCCAGCGTGGCCTCCCACACCGGGGGCGAGACCACGGTCAGGCCCACGGAGGAGATCAGGCCCATGAAGCCGCCGATCACCGCGCCCTTGGTGGTGCAGTCCTTCCACAGCACCGACAGCAGCAGCGGGGGGAAGTTGGCCGAGGCCGCGACCGCGAAGGCCAGCGACACCATGAAGGCGATGTTCTGCTTCTCGAACACGATGCCCAGCAGCACGGCGATGGCGCCCAGCGTCAGCGTGGTGATGCGCGAGACGCGCAGCTCGGCGGCGCTGTCGGCCTTGCCCTTCTTGATCACGGTGGCGTACAGGTCATGCGACACGGCCGAGGCGCCCGACAGCGTCAGGCCTGCGACCACGGCCAGGATGGTGGCGAAGGCCACGGCCGAGATGAAGCCGTAGAACACGTCGCCGCCCACGCTCTTGGCCACCAGCACGGCCGCCATGTTGGCCGTGCCCGCGCCGCCGTGGATCACGCCCTTGACCGTATCGGCCATCTCGGGGTTGGTCAGCACCAGGGTGATGGCGCCGAAGCCGATGATGAAGATCAGCACGTAGAAGTAGCCGATCCAGGTCGTGGCCCAGAACACGCTCTTGCGTGCTTCCTTGGCATCGGGCACGGTGAAGAAGCGCATCAGGATGTGGGGCAGGCCCAGCGTGCCGAACATCAGCGCCATGCCGAAGCTGATGGCCGAGATCGGGTCCTTGATGAAGCCGCCCGGGCCCATGATGGCCAGGCCCGCCTTGGCGGCGGCCGAGGGGTCGGCGCCGTTGTTGGCAGCGATCTCGGAGCGCACGCGCACGCCTTCGGCGAACAGCGCCTCGGGGCTGAAGCCGTACTTGGCCAGCACCATGAAGCCCATGAAGGTCACGCCGGCCAGCAGCATGCAGGCCTTGATGATCTGCACCCAGGTCGTGGCCGTCATGCCGCCGAACAGCACATAGATCATCATCAGGCCGCCCACCAGCACCACGGCGATCCAGTAGTCCAGGCCGAACAGCAGCTTGATCAGCTGGCCCGCGCCCACCATCTGCGCGATCAGGTAGAAGGCCACCACCACCAGCGTGCCGCTGGCCGCGAAGGCGCGGAACGGCGTCTGGGAGAAGCGGTAGCCTGCCACGTCGGCGAAGGTGAACTTGCCCAGGTTGCGCAGGCGCTCGGCCAGCAGGAAGGTCAGGATGGGCCAGCCCACCAGGAAGCCGATGGAGTAGATCAGGCCGTCATAGCCGCTGGCCATGACCGAGGCCGAGATGCCCAGGAAGGAGGCGGCCGACATGTAGTCGCCCGCAATCGCCAGGCCGTTCTGAAAGCCCGTGATTCCGCCGCCGGCCGTATAGAAGTCGGCGGCCGACTTGGTGCGGCCTGCGGCCCACTTGGTGATCCACAGCGTGGCCACGACGAAGGCCGTGAAAAGAATGATGGCGGTCCAGTTGGTGGCCTGCTTGGCGGCCACGCCGACATCTCCGCCGGCGGCCAGCACGGGCCCCGTCAGGGCCAGCGCCACGGCGGGCGCCAGCAGCATGCGTTGTGCGGAATTCTTCATTTCGTCGCGTCCTTCAGGATGTCCTGGGTGAGCTTGTCGTACTCGCCATTGGCGCGGCGCACGTAGAGGCCGGTGATGATCACCGAGAAGACGATCACGCCCATGGCGATCGGGATGCCCAGCGAGGTCACGCCCGCGCCAATGGGCTGGGCCAGAAATGATTTGTCGAAGGCAATCAGCGCGATATAGCCGTAATAAACGACCAGCATCAGCAGCGTCAGAAAAAGGCCCAGGCGATTGCGTCTGGACCGCAACTCCTGGTATTTGGGATGGCGCTGTATTTTGTCTACCACCGGATCGGTCATGGTTTGTCTCCTGAAGTTGGAATCGCGGCGGCAGCCCCATGGATCTGCAGCCTTGCGGCGCATTCTGGAAAGCGCTTCTGACCGAGTGCTTACGCAGTGCAGCATGGTTTGGCAGGGTTTTTACGGTGCTTTTCACATGGAAAAAGACGGCATCAGGGTTGCTGCTGAGTTAGTAAGAAATCGTTCAGTTCGCCGTCAATTTCTGTAAGAGGTGAGTCAGATTCGCGTCAGCAGGCAGGCGGATAGTGAATCGGCGGGCCTATGGCAAGCCCGCTAAATATTCAATAAATCAAGGAGACAGACATGGCTATCAACGCATCGCAAGGCGCGGGGGTCAAGGCGACCCCGCGGCCCATGACTCCGGAAGAACGCAAGGTGATCTTTGCCTCGTCGCTAGGCACGGTTTTCGAGTGGTACGACTTCTATCTCTACGGATCGCTGGCGGCCATCATCGCCAAGCAATTCTTCAGCGGGCTCGATGCGGGATCGGCCTTCATCTTCGCGCTGCTGGCCTTCGCGGCCGGCTTCATCGTGCGGCCCTTCGGCGCACTGGTGTTCGGGCGGCTGGGCGACATGATCGGGCGCAAGTACACCTTCCTCGTGACCATCCTGATCATGGGCCTGTCGACCTTCATCGTCGGCATCCTGCCCACCTACGCCAGCATCGGCGTGGCGGCGCCGGTGATCCTCATCGGCCTGCGCATGCTGCAGGGCCTGGCCCTGGGCGGCGAGTACGGCGGTGCGGCCACCTATGTGGCCGAGCATGCGCCGCACGGCAAGCGCGGCGCCTACACCTCATGGATCCAGACCACGGCAACGCTGGGCCTGTTCCTGTCGCTGCTGGTGATCCTGGGCGTGCGCACCTCCATCGGCGAGCAGGCCTTCGCGGACTGGGGCTGGCGCATTCCCTTCCTGCTGTCCATCGTGCTGCTGGGCATCTCGGTGTGGATCCGCATGACGCTGTCCGAGTCGCCGGCCTTCCAGAAGATGAAGGCCGAGGGCAAGGTCTCCAAGTCCCCGCTGACCGAGTCCTTCGGCCAGTGGCGCAACCTCAAGATCGTGATCCTGGCGCTGATCGGCCTGACCGCCGGCCAGGCCGTGGTCTGGTACACGGGGCAGTTCTATGCGCTGTTCTTCCTGACGCAGCAGCTCAAGGTCGATGCGGTGACGGCCAATCTGCTGATCGCGGCGGCGCTGATCATCGGCACGCCGTTCTTCGTGATCTTCGGTTCGCTGTCCGACAAGATAGGCCGCAAGCCCATCATCATGCTGGGCTGCGTGCTGGCCGTGGTGACCTACTTCCCCGTGTTCAAGGCGCTGACCGAAGCGGCCAACCCCGACCTGGCTGCGGCACAGGCCAAGAACAAGGTGGTCATCGTCGCCGATCCCAAGGAATGCTCGTTCCAGTTCAATCCCACGGGCACCTCCAAGTTCACCAGCTCCTGCGACGTGGCCAAGCAGCTGCTGGCCGCAGGCTCGGTCAGCTATGACTCCGAGGACGCAGCGCCCGGCAAGACGGCCTTCATCCGCATCGGCAGCACCGAGATCCCCTCGTTCTCCATCAAGGGCCTGAGCCCCGAGGAAGCCAAGGCCAAGGACGCCGAGTTCAAGAAGACCGTGGCCAAGGTGCTGGCCGAGGACGGCTACCCCACCAAGGCCGACCCCGCGAAGATGAACAAGGTCATGATGGTCGCCATCCTGACCTACCTGGTCATCCTCGTGACCATGGTCTACGGGCCCATCGCCGCCATGCTGGTGGAACTGTTCCCCACGCGCATCCGCTATACCTCGATGAGCCTGCCGTATCACATCGGCAATGGATGGTTCGGCGGCCTGCTGCCCACCATGTCGTTCGCCATCGTGGCCCAGACCGGCAATATGTACAGCGGCCTCTGGTATCCCATCGTCATTGCGGGCGCCACGGCCATCATCGGCACGCTGTTCCTGCGCGAGACCAAGGATGTGGATATCTACGCGAATGATTGAGTGAAGGCACCCCCTGAGCGGCTTACGCCGCTTCCCCCTCTCTGCTTGCTTCGCAAGGGAGGGGGACGACACCCTCGCGGCGGGGCGGCGCGGCCGGCGTAGGCCCTTGCTTGGTGTCCCTGGCTTTGGGCCGCGCCGGGTTCATGCGATGTGCGTGTTATCGGCCGGAGTTTTTTGCTCTGCATTGATGAAAGCCCATGGCGGTTTGCCGTGGGCTTTTTCTTTGGGTACTTCTAATGGTTTTCCATGTCATGCCTGTGGCAGCAAAGCATCAGATGGCGCATTTTCAGAGGCGGGCATACATTTTTTGACATGCCCGCACCTAGAATCCGCAGCAGCCGCAAATGGCACTGATCTAGAGCCGGAGTCGGCCCTGAGATTTCAAGAATACCCACTCAACAATCCCAAGGAGATGCCGAGATGATCAAGATGAACCGCGTTGCCCTGGCCGTGCTGGCCGTGCTGGGTTCCACCACCGTGATGGCGCAAAGCAGCGTGACGATTTATGGCCGTATCAACACGACCATCGAACGCGAAAAGATCGGTGACCAGACCGTCAACAAGATGGAGAACAACTCCTCGCGTTGGGGCATGCGCGGTGTCGAAGATCTGGGCGGCGGCCTGAAGGCCGGCTTCGTGCTGGAAAGCGGTTTCGCTTCCGACACCGGCATGGGTTCCTCCTCCACCGGCGCGCTGACCTTCGGCCGTCAGAGCGAAGTGAACCTGTCGGGCAGCTTCGGCAAGATCCGCATGGGCAACTTCTTCCCCGGTTCGTACTTCGCCACGGCCGACTACGTGAGCATGCACAACCATGACACGGGTACCTCGTCCGACGCGCTGTACTTCGATCCCGTCTGGTTCGCCAGCGGCCTGGGCACCGCCAACAAGATCTCCTACACCACCCCCAACATCGGTGGCCTGACGGTCGAAGGCTCGGTCTCCATGCACGAGAAGGCCACGCCCGCCCGCAAGAACGGCTATGACCTGGCCGTCAACTACGACGTGGGCCCTCTGGCCCTGGGCGCCGGCTACAGCCAGGTGGACGAAGACAAGCAGGCCGCCTTCCGCGCTGCCTACACCTTCGGCCAGTTCGTGGTCGGTGGCTACTACCAGCGCAACGACGAGCAGATCCGCGGCACGCGCAACAACTTCCGTCTGTCGGGCATGTACACCCTGGGCGCTTCCGAGTTCCACGTGAACCTGGGCCACGCCAACAAGTGGAGCAACATTGCCGACTCCGGTGCCAACCAGTGGACCCTGGGCTACAACTACAACCTGAGCAAGCGCACCAAGGTCTACGGCTACTACACCAAGGTGGACAACAAGGCCGGCGCCAACTACATGACCGGTGTGAAGGGCGCGGACTTCTCCTCCTTCGCGCTGGGCGTGCGTCACGCATTCTGATCGCCGCGCGGCGTAAGCCGCGAGCAAAGCAGGTCTGTTCCAATCAGCACCTGCCTGCCATATCAGGCCTCGTACCGAAAGGTGCGGGGCCTTTTTGTCTGGGCTCGTCTTTTCAAAGCCTGATCAAGGAAAAAACCATGAGGATCATTGCGGCCGGTTGCCTGGCCTTTGTCGTCGTCTCGCTGCTGGCCGTCACCCAGGTGAAGGGTGTGCCGGGTGAGCAGGCCATGCCTGCCTCCGTGCAGATGGCCAAGTAAGCCCTCGGCAAGAGGCACGAGCCCCGGACTGGTTCCGGGGTTTTTTTATGGTCGCGCGGATGCGTTGAGGGGGTATCTTTTTGTTTAACCTGTATGAAAATACAGGTATTGAGAAGCGTCTGATGCCTGACGCATGGACTGCCTAGAATGTTTGGCTCCCACTGACCACAGAACACCCATGACGCACGGTCTGATTCGAATTCGCGGCGCACGCCAGCACAATCTCCAGAACCTGGATCTCGACATCCGTACCGGCGAGCTGACCGTGGTCACGGGGCCCAGCGGCTCGGGCAAGTCCAGCCTGGTGTTCGATACCCTGTATGCCGAAGGCCAGCGCCGCTATGTCGAGACCTTCTCGGCCTATGCGCGCCAGTTCCTGGACCGCATGGACAAGCCGGCCGTGGACCGTGTGGAGGGAGTGCCGCCGGCCATCGCCATCGACCAGACCAACCCCGTCCGCAACTCGCGCTCCACCGTGGGCACGATGACCGAGCTCAACGATCACCTGAAACTGCTGTTCGCGCGTGCGGCCCAGCTGTTCGACCGCGACACCGCCGTGCCCGTGCGCCACGACACGCCCGACAGCGTGCTGGAGGAACTGGCCGAGCGTTGCCGGCAGGCCGGTGATCCGCGCATCGCCATCACCTTCCCCGTCGAGCTGCCCGCCAACACCACGGCCGCCGAGGTGGAGCAATGGCTGTCGGCCAGCGGCTTCACCAAGGTCCAGGCCGAGCGCGAGGCGGAGAAGGCCGGCGCCGTGGAGCCTGCCGCAGACGCCAAGGGCAAGAAGGCCAAGGCCGCCGCACCGCTCAAGGTCAAGATGCTGGACGTGGTGGCCGACCGCTTCCGCCTGGGCAATGTGGAGCGGGCCCGTGTCTACGAGGCCATCGAGGTCGCGCTCAAGCGCGGCAGCGGCCACATGACGGTCTATGTGCTGCCTGAATCCGCCGTGGAAGCCGCAGGTGCCCAGCCCGCCGAACCCCAGCTGTGGAAGTTCTCGCTGGGCCTGCACTGCCCCGAAAGCGGCCTGAGCTACCAGGAGCCGATTCCCTCGCTGTTCTCCTTCAACTCCGCCGTGGGCGCCTGCGAGGCCTGCCGTGGCTTTGGCCGCGTGATCGGCGTGGACTGGGGGTTGGTCATCCCCAACGACAAGCTCACCCTGCGCACGGGCGCCATCAAGCCCGTGCAGACACCGGCCTGGAAGGAGATCCAGGACGACCTGATGCGCCACGCCGAGGCCGAAGGCATTCCGCGCGACACGGCCTGGGCCAAGCTCACCGACGCGCAAAAGAGCTGGGTGCTGGACGGCTCGCCCAACTGGAACGGCAAGTGGACCCAGACCTGGTACGGCATCAAGCGCTTCTTCGAATACCTGGAGAGCAAGGCCTACAAGATGCACATCCGGGTGCTGCTGTCCAAGTACCGCAGCTATACCGAATGCCCCACCTGCGGCGGCGCGCGCCTGAAGACCGAAAGCCTGCTGTGGCGCCTGGGCGGCAAGCAGGCCGCCGATGCCGTGCTGCCGCCCGGCGACGAAGGCCGCTACCGCCGCTTCATGCCGAAGGGCGTGGCCTGGAGCCGTGAGCAGCTGGACGCGCTGCCGGGCCTGTGCCTGCACGACCTGATGCAGCTGCCCCTGGTGCGGCTGCGCGACTTCTTCCAGCAGCTGGCGCCGGCTGCCGACGCCCCGCTGCATGACGGCGAGGCCCAGGCGCTCAAGATGCTGCACGCCGAAATCATGGCGCGCGTGCAGTACCTGTGCGACGTGGGCATCGGCTACCTCACGCTGGACCGCCAGAGCCGCACGCTGTCGGGCGGCGAGGTGCAGCGCATCAACCTGACCACGGCCCTGGGCACCTCGCTGGTGAACACCCTGTTCGTGCTCGACGAGCCCAGCATCGGCCTGCACCCGCGCGACATGGAACGCATCACCGAGGCCATGCAGCGCCTGCGCGATGCAGGCAACACCCTGGTCGTGGTCGAGCATGACCCGGCCGTGATGTTCGCCGCCGACCGCATGATCGACATGGGCCCCGGCCCCGGCGCGCGCGGCGGCCAGATCGTGTTCGACGGCACGCCCGAGGACCTGCGCCATGCCGACACGCTGACCGGCGCCTACCTGGGCGGGCGCAAGCAGGTGGGCTTCGGCCTCAAGCGCATGGTGACCGAATCCACGCCGCGCCTCATCCTCGAAGGCGCGCGCGAGCACAACCTGCGCAGCATCGACGTGGACTTTCCGCTGCAGCGCCTGGTCACCATCACCGGCGTCAGCGGCTCGGGCAAGTCCACGCTGATCCAGGACGTGCTGGTGCCCGCGCTGATGCGCCACTTCGGCAAGCCCACGGATGCGGCCGGCGCCTTCGAGCGCCTGCTGGGCGCCGACCACCTGAGCGACGTGATGTTCGTGGACCAGTCGCCCATCGGCAAGACGGCGCGCTCCAACCCGGCCAGCTACGTGGGCGCCTGGGACTCCATCCGCGAGCTGTTCGCCATTGCGCCGCTGTCGCGCCAGCGCGGCTACACGGCCGCAAAGTTCAGCTTCAACAGCGGCGACGGCCGCTGCCCCACCTGCGGCGGCTCGGGCTTCGAGCATGTGGAGATGCAGTTCCTCTCCGACGTCTACCTGCGCTGCCCCGACTGCAACGGCACGCGCTACCGCCCCGAGATCCTGGAAGTCACGATCGAGCGCCACGCGGCCGGCGAGCTGCAGCCGCGCAAGCTCAACGTGGCCGATGTGCTGGAGCTCACCGTGGCCGAGGCGGCCCTGCTGTTCGCCCAGGACCGCGAGGTCATCCGCGCCCTGCAGCCCATCGTCGATGTGGGCCTGGAATACGTGAAGCTGGGCCAGCCCGTGCCCACGCTGTCGGGCGGCGAGGCCCAGCGCCTCAAGCTCGCGGGCTTCCTGGCCGAGGCCGCCAAGTCCCAGGCCAAGTCGAAGCAGGCGCTGGCCAAGAAGGGCACATTGTTCCTGTTCGACGAGCCCACCACGGGCCTGCACTTCGATGACATCGCCAAGCTCATGCGCGCGCTGCGCAAGCTGCTGGAGGCCGGGCACTCGCTGATCGTCATCGAGCACAACCTCGACGTGATCCGCGCCAGCGACTGGTTGATCGACCTCGGCCCCGAAGGCGGCGACGGCGGCGGCGCCATCGTGGCCCAGGGCACGCCCGAGGAAGTGCGCCAGATTCCTGGATCGCACACGGCCCAGGCGCTGCGCGAGTACGACCTGGCCATGGGCGTGGGCGGCGAGGCCGTGCGCGAGGTCGCCCCCATGCTCTACAAGAGCCAGCGCAAGGCGCATGCCATGTCGGGCGCCGCGGCCAGGAATGCCATCGAGATCGTCAACGCCAAGGAGCACAACCTCAAGCAGCTGTCGGTGGAGATTCCTCGCGGCAAGTTCAACGTGGTGACGGGTGTCTCGGGCTCGGGCAAGTCCACGCTGGCCTTTGACATCCTGTTCAACGAAGGCCAGCGCCGCTACCTGGAGTCGCTCAACGCCTATGCGCGCTCCATCGTCCAGCCTGCGGGCCGGCCCGAGGTGGATGCGGTCTACGGCATTCCTCCCACCGTGGCCATCGAGCAGCGCCTGTCGCGCGGCGGGCGCAAGTCCACCGTGGGCACGACCACCGAGGTCTGGCACTTCCTGCGCCTGCTGTACGTCAAGCTGGGCACGCAGCACTGCATCCACGACGGCGCCGCCGTGAAGCCGCAGACGGCGGAAAGCATCGCGGCCCAATTGCTCACGCAGTTCAGGGGCCAGACCATCGGCCTACTGGCGCCGCTGGTGGTCAACCGCAAGGGCGTCTACACCGAGCTGGCCGACTGGGCGCGCCCGCGCGGCTACACCCATCTGCGCGTGGACGGCGAATTCCTGCCCACCACGGGATTCCCGCGCATCGACCGCTTCAAGGAGCACACCATCGAACTGCCCGTGGCCAGCGTCACCGTCACGGCGGCCAACGAGCGCGAACTGCGCGGCCACCTGGCGCAGGCGCTGGAAACAGGCAAGGGCGTGCTGCATGTGCTGTCAGGCCTGGACAACCTGGCCGATGCCATGGCCGGCGGCCGGAGCACGGCCGGCATCGGCAGCCTGCAGGTGTTCTCCACCCAGCGCGCTTGCCCGGTCTGCGCCACCAGCTATGCCGAGCTGGACCCGCGCCTGTTTTCCTACAACAGCAAGCACGGCTGGTGCCCCGACTGCGTGGGCACGGGCGTCAAGCTCACCAAGGATCAGCGCAAGGTCTATGACGACACCCTGCTGGTCGAGGACAACCGGGGCCGCGAGGTCAAGTTCGAAGGCCAGGAAATCGAAGACCTGGCCGAAGTGACCTGCCCCACCTGCCAGGGCACACGCCTGAACGCCACGGCGCGCGCCGTGCGCTTCCATGGCGTGGGCATTGCCGAGATCGCCCAGCTGTCGGTCAACGACGTGCGGCAATGGGTGCAGGCGCTGGCCCTGTCCGGACGCGAGTCCGACATTGCCCGCGACCTCATCCCCGAGATCCAGAGCCGCCTCGAATTCCTCGAGGAAGTGGGCCTGGGCTACCTGACGCTGGACCGTGGCGCGCCCACGCTGTCGGGCGGCGAGGCCCAGCGCATCCGCCTGGCCGCGCAACTGGGCAGCAACCTGCAGGGCGTGTGCTATGTGCTGGACGAACCCACCATCGGCCTGCATGCACGCGACAACCAGATCCTGCTCAACGCCCTGCACAAGCTGGGCGACAAGGGCAACACCCTGGTCGTGGTCGAGCATGACGAAGACACCATCCGCCGCGCCGACCACATCATCGACATCGGCCCCAGCGCCGGCATACGCGGCGGCCGCCTCGTGGCCCAGGGCACGGCGGCCGACATCATGGCGGCCGAGGACTCCATCACGGGCCGCTACCTGCTGCATGCCATGCGCCACCCGTTCCAGCCGCGCCGCTGGGTGGGCGAAGGCCAGCCGCCGCAGGCGGCCGCCGAGCTTGCCGCAGTGGCCGAACCGGTGCCGGAACCCGCGCCTGTCAAGGTATCCAAATCCAAAAAGAAGGCCGCGCCTGTCGTTGTCGACGCCGAACCCGCCTCCGACGCACTGGGCTGGCTGACCGTGCGCGGCGCCCACTTGCACAACCTGCAGAACGTGGATGCGCGCGTGCCGCTCAAGCGCCTGGTGGCCGTCACGGGCGTCAGCGGTTCGGGCAAGTCCACGCTGGCGCGCGACGTGATGCTGGCCAATGTGGCCGCCTGGGTGGGCCAGCGCGCCACCAAGGCCGGGCGCGATGCCATGGACGCGGGCAAGGCGCCTGCGCTGTCGGGCTGCAAGGGCCTGCAGGGCTTCGAGGGCATTGACCGCGTGCTGGAAGTGGACCAGACGCCCATCGGCAAGACCCCGCGCAGCTGCCCGGCCACCTACATCGGCTTCTGGGACACCATCCGCAAGCTCTATGCCGAAACGCTGGAGGCCAAAGCCCGCGGCTACGCGGCCGGCCGCTTCTCGTTCAACACCGGCGAAGGCCGCTGCCCGGCCTGCGAGGGCCAGGGCATGCGCACCATCGAGATGAGCTTCCTGCCCGACGTGAAGGTGCCCTGCGAGGTCTGCCACGGCGCGCGCTTCAACCCCGAGACCCTGGCCGTCTCCTGGCGCGGCAAGAGCATTGGCGACGTGCTGCAGATGGAGGTGGACGAGGCCGTCGAGTTCTTCGCCAGCATGCCCAGCATCGCCCACCCGCTGCAGCTGCTCAAGGACGTGGGACTGGGCTATCTCACGCTGGGCCAGCCCTCGCCCACGCTGTCGGGCGGCGAGGCCCAGCGCATCAAGCTCGTCACCGAGCTGACCAAGGTGCGCGACGATGTGACCCGGCGCGGCAACAAGGCGCCGCACACGCTCTATGTGCTGGACGAACCCACGGTGGGCCTGCACATGGCCGATGTGGACAAGCTCATCCGTGTGCTGCACCGCCTGGTGGATGCGGGCCACAGCGTGGTCGTCATCGAGCATGACCTGGACGTGATCGCCGAGGCCGACTGGATCATCGACCTCGGCCCCGAAGGCGGCAAGGACGGCGGCCGCATCATCGCGGCCGGCACGCCCGAGGATCTGGTGGCTGCGGGCACGCACACGGGCAAGGCGCTCAAGCCCGTGCTGGCCCGTTGAGCCTCAGGCGCAGGCCACGCCTGCGCTGCGTGCGGAGCCTGCAGGCAGGCGGCTGCTCCAGAAGACCAGCACCAGGCCCACGGCCGTCAGCGCGGCGGCGGCCCAGCCCAGGTTGACCAGGCCCAGGCCACCGGCCAGGGCCAGGCCGCCGACCCAGGCACCCAGGGCATTGCCCAGGTTGAATGCCGCAATGTTCAGGCTGGAGACCAGGTTGGCGCCCTGGGGGCCGGCCTGGTCCAGCACGCGCATCTGCATGGGTGCCACCGTGGCGAAGGCCACGACGCCCAGCACGATCACATAGGCCATGGCCACGGCCTGGTTCCCGAAGGCCCAGCGGCCTGCCGCCAGCACCACCATCAGCGCCGCAATGCTCCACACCAGGGCGCGCATCACGCCCCGGTCGGCCAGCTTGCCGCCCAGCAGATTGCCTGCGGCCAGGCCCGCGCCGAACAGCAGCAGGGTCAGTGCCACCAGGCTGTCGCCCATGCGGGTCACCTGGGTCAGCAGCGGCTCCACATAGGTGTAGAGCGCAAACACGCCCGCAAAGCCGAAGGCCGTGATGCCCAGGCCCAGCCAGACCTGGCCGTTGGCCAGCACGGCCAGCTCCTGCGCCAGCGGCGTGACCTCGGGGCGGCCCTGGTCGCGCGGCACGAAGGCGGCCAGGATGGCAAAGGCCAGCACGCCGATCGCGGCCACGGCCAGGAAGGCGCTGCGCCAGCCGAACATCTGGCCGATCCAGGCGCCGGCAGGCACGCCCAGCAGGGTGGCCAGGGTCAGGCCCGAGAACATCAGCGCAATCGCCGACGCCTTCTTGTCCACCGGCACCAGTCCCGTGGCCACCACGGCGCCCACGCCGAAGAAGGTGCCGTGGGTCAGCGAGGTCAGCACGCGCGCCGACATCAGCCATTCATAGCTGGGCGCGAACGCGGCGGCCAGGTTGCCGGCGATGAAGATCAGCATCAGCGCCAGCAGCAGGCGCTTGCGCGGCCATTGGCGCGTCAGCAGCGTGAGCACGGGCGCGCCCACGGCCACGCCGATGGCGTAGCCCGAAATCAGCGAGCCCGCCGTGGGAATGCTGATGTGAAGATCCTGGCTGACCTGTGTCAGCAGGCCCATGATGATGAATTCCGTGGTGCCGATGCCAAAGGCACCGGCCGCCAGGGCGAGTAGGGAAAGAGGCATGGACGGATTCCTTGTGATCCTTGGTGTGATGTCCATTAATGTCGCACTGCAACATACCTTTGTGTAGATGGAATAATGGAAACGGATCTGTTCCTGTGTGGAATAGATGACCTCTTTTCAGGAGACGCCATGCCCGCACTTGCCCCACCCACGGCCACCGATACAGGCAACGCCGATGCCAACCGCTTTGCCGAGCTGGAAATGCTGATCCTGGTGGCCGAGCGCGGCAGCCTCTCGGCCGCTGCGCGCCACCTGGGCATCTCGCCCTCGGCCGTCAGCAAGAGCATGTCGCGGCTGGAGGCGCGCCTGGGCGTGCAGCTGCTCCAGCGCAGCACGCGGCGCCTGCATCTCACGCCCGAAGGCTGCCAGCTGTTCGAGCGCGGCAAGCGCGTGCTGGCCGACCTGGAGGAACTGGAGGCCTGCGTGGCCGTGCGCAGCGAACCACGCGGCCTGGTGCGCATCAACACCAGCTCATCGACCGGAAAAATGCTGCTCGTGCCCCTGGTGCCGCAATTGCTGCAGCGCCATCCCGGGCTGAGCCTGGAACTGAGCTTCACGGACCAGATCGTGGACCTGGTCGAGGCCGGCACGGACATCGCCGTGCGCTGGGGTCAGCTTCCGCCCTCGGACATGGTCGCGCGGCTGCTAGGCCACACGCGGCAGGTCATCCTGGCCTCACCGGAGTACCTGGCCCGCATGGGCAGACCCCTGCATCCGGACGAGCTGGGCCACCATGTGCGCCTGGGCTGGAGCTACCAGCGCGCCATACCGCACTGGCCATTTCTGGTGGACGGCCAGCGCGTGGCCGTCGATATCGGGGAGGTGGTGCGCGTCAACGATGGCGATGTGATGCGCGAGCTGGCGCTGCACGGCACGGGCCTGGCTCGCCTGTCGCTGTACCACGCCTGGGCCGACGTGCTCGCCGGCCGGCTGGTGCCCGTGCTGGAGGAATTCAACACGGGCGACCTGGAACCCATCCACGCCGTCTACCTGGGCAAGCCCGACCGCCTGCCTCCGCGCACGCGTGCCGTGCTCGACTTCCTGCAGGCGCATGTGGACCTGCGGCATGCGGAGCAGCTGCCGGCGCTGCCTTGAGGCGGGCTGGCAGCGGCGGCGTCACTCCTGCTCTGTTGGCAGAGGTGCGGCGTTGAAGGACAGGTTCTCGATGATGTCGTGCAGCACGGTGGGCACTGGGTCCACGGGTGCGTCGGCCGCGTAGACGATGCCTGTACCCACGCCCTTCGGGTCAAGCAGGCGTTTGACCACCAGCACCTGTTCGGGGCGGGTGCCATTGGTGCGGGAGCTGCCTTCACCCTCGTTCACGCTGTAGACGAAGTAGTAGGAACGCAGCAACTGGCCAGAGCTGGTGATCTTCACGCACAGCACGCCGCCCGCCAGATTGCCCCGGATCTGGTGTTCACAGCCAAACAGCCGGTCTGCCGTTTCCATCAGGCCATTTCCGTTCGCCGTGGCGGGTGTCTGCAGCTGCATATTCACGACTTCGGAGAAAACGCCTTCGCTGCCGAACGAAGTCAGCGTCCACATTCCGCGCAGGCTGGATGCCACGGCGGGGTAGCCGAAGTTGAAACGAGATATGGCGACCTCAGGCTCACCTGGAAATGTGATGAAGCCAGAGATACCGCTGGTAAAGCGAACACTGACTTGGCCGGGGCTACCGGCTTCTACGCCTGAACGCGGTCCGCTGCCGAAATACCGACCGCCGCTGTACCGCGTCAAGGGTCCGGAAAAACGGTTCGAGACCAGAGGACCTGCAGCCAGAAAGAAAGTAGGGCGGCCGTCGTTTTCATAGGCATACATCTGTAGCGCCACAGTGCCATTTTGTGCGTCTACCACCATTCCGCGGCCAGGCTTGCCGTCTAGCTCCGAATTCACGACCCACGAACCGCTTTGGGGCATAAATGCCTGCGCCAGGCCGCAGCCCAGCAAGATAGCTGCTGCCAATGTTTTCTTGAACATGATCCCTCTCTGTCTGAATAAGAAAATGCATGGGCATTCTAGCCATCGTCTTTACAAAGAGAAACAGTGCGATGGTCTTGAGTGGCTTTTGCTGGCGTCCCTGAAATGGGTTCGTACGCCGGCAATGTGTTTTCCGGCGTGCGTATTCAACTTTCTTGAAAGCGCCCGAATTCCATCCATTCACAGGCCTGCCCTGGCATTCCCGACGGGCCGAAAGGCGCGGGCACCCTGCCCATCCCTCCCAATCGCCCAGGCACACCAGGCCGATACCGCTCCCGCAAACACCACATACAGGCACACCAGCCACGGGCTGCCACCGGCCGTCTTGACCAGCGCCGTCGCAATGATGGGCGTGATGCCGGACGCGAAAATGCCCGAGAACTGGTAGACGAAGGAAATGCCGGTGTAGCGTACCTTGGCGTCGAACAGGTCGCAGAAGAGGGCGGCTTCGGGGCCGTAGACCGCCGCGTAGAGAATGCCGAAGGGCACGACGATGGCGATCCATATCAGCAGCACATTGCCGCCGCTGTGGGCCATGAGCCAGAAGGCCGGGAAGGCAGAGACCGCGGTGATCAGCGATCCCCACAGATACACGCGGCTGCGGCCCATGCGGTCGGACAGGCGGCCGAACAGCGGAATCGTGAAGCACATCACCACGGCGGCGACCATCACGCCGATCAATGCATCGGTGCGGCTGATCTGCAGGGTGGAGGTCAGGTAGCTGATCGAGAACACGCCGAAGACGTTGAAGAAAACGCCGTCGATATAGCGTGCGCCCATGCCCTTGAGCACATTGCCGGGGTAGCGCCGCATCATGTCCATGAAGGGAATCGCGGTCTCGGCATTGCGTGCCTTGACGGCCGCGAATTCGGGCGTCTCCTTCACATGCAGGCGGATGTACATGCCCACGGCCACCATCAGGCCCGAGATCAGGAACGCGACGCGCCAGCCCCAGGCCATGAATTGCTCCTCGGTGCACAGCCAGGACAGCAGGGCCACCACGCCCGAGGCCATGAACAGGCCGATGGCCAGGCCCACCTGGGGCAGGGAGGCATAGAAGCCCCGCTTTTCCTTGGGCGCGTATTCGTAGGCCATGAGCACGGCACCGCCCCATTCGCCGCCCAGGCCTATGCCCTGGGCCACGCGCAACAGCAGCAGCAGGATGGGCGCGGCCACGCCGATCTGCGCATGCGTGGGCAGCAGGCCGATCAGGAAGGTGGACACGCCCATGATCATCAGCGTGACCACCAGGATGCTCTTGCGCCCCACGCGGTCGCCGAAGTGCCCGAAGATCACCCCGCCCAGCGGCCGTGTGACGAAGCCCACGGCAAAGGTGGTGTAGGCCAGCAGCGTGGAGATCAACGGATCGTCGCTGGGAAAGTACAGCTTGCTGAACACGATGCCGGCGACCACGCCGTACAGGAAGAAGTCATACCACTCGATGGTTGCGCCGATGAGCGCGGAGGTCACCACCTTGCGGATGACCCTGGGATCGGTTGCCGTCGTCATGCTGTCTCCTGGTTGTCTGTCGCATTGCCGGGATGCAGGAACGGGCAGTCATGCGACCTTGAGCTGCCCTGTCTCTCCGTGCCTGTCTTCGCGAACCATGTCGGCGGCCTTCTCGGCCATCATCACCACGGGCGCGTTGGTGTTGCCCGAGACCAGGGTGGGCATGACCGAGCAATCGACCACGCGCAGGCCGGCCATGCCGTGCACGCGCAGGCGCGCATCGACCACGGCCAGGGCGTCGCTGCCCATGCGGCAGGTGCCGCTGGGGTGGAAGATGGTGGCGCCGTGGTTGCGGCAGAACTCCAGCAGCTCCGCATCGCTGTGCGCATCGGGGCCGGGCTTGACCTCGCGCTTCACGAAGGGGCGCATGGCCGGCGTGTCGGCAATGGCGCGTGCCGCGCGCACGGCCGCCACGTTGGTGCGGCGGTCCAGGTCGGTGGCCAGGTAGTGGGGCTGGATGGAAGGCGGCTCGAAGGCATCGCGCGAGCGGATGCGCAACTGCCCGCGTGACTCGGGCCGCAACTGGCAGACCGACATGGTGAAGCCCGAGTACGGATGGACCTGGCCGCCCGCCATGTCGGCCGACAGCGTGGAGACGTGGAACTGGATGTCGGGTGTGGCCGCCACGGGCCGGCCCTGCTCGTCCCTGAGCGCACGCATGAAGCAGCCGCCCTGGTTGATGCCCACGGCCAGCGCGCCCGAGCGGAACAGCAGCCACTCCAGCCCCAGCCTGGTCCTGCCCACCCAGGAATTGAGCTGGTCATTGGTGGTGATGGGCTGGCTGCATTCGTAGCCCAGGCGGATCTGAAGATGGTCCTGCAGGTTCTCGCCCACGCCCGGCAGATCGTGCACCACGGGAATCCCCAGAGACTGCGACAGCGCGGCCGGGCCTATGCCCGACAGTTGCAGCAGCTGCGGCGACTGGATGGCGCCTGCCGACAGAATCACCTCGGCCCGCGCCTGGGCTTGGCGCTCCTGCCCGCCTTGCCGGTAGCGGATGCCGGTGGCGCGCCGGCCACGCACTACCAGCTGCGTGGCCATGGCGTCGGTTTCAATGCGCAGATTGGGGCGGCGCCGGGCCTCGCCCAGATAGGCCTTGGCCGTGCTGCAGCGCAGGCCCTTGTGGGTGGTGAGCTGGTAGTAGCCCGCGCCCTCCTGGTCGCGGCCGTTGAAGTCCTCGGTGCGGGGCACGCCGACCTGGCCTGCCCCGGCAATGAAGGCCTCGATCAGCGGATGCTGTGCGCCGATGTCCGAGACCTTGAGCGGCCCGTCCGCGCCATGGCCCGGGAAGGCGCCGCGCGCATTGCCTTCGGACTTCACAAAGTAGGGCAGCACCTCCTCATACGACCAGCCTGCATTGCCCAGCGCCGCCCAGTGGTCGTAATCCTCGCGCTGGCCGCGCACGTAGATCAGGCCGTTGATCGAACTGCTGCCGCCCAGAGTGCGGCCGCGCGGCCAGTAGATGCGCCGGCCGTTCATGTTGGGGTCCGGGTCGGTCTCGAACTTCCAGTTGTAGACGGGGCTCCACATGGTCTTGCCGTAGCCGATGGGCAGGTGGATCCAGGGCGAGCGGTCCGGCGGGCCGGCCTCCAGCAGCAGTACCCGCGTGGCCGGGTCCTCGGACAGGCGCGCGGCCAGCACGCAGCCGGCCGAGCCTGCTCCCACGATCACGTAGTCATAGCTGTCGATGGGGTCCGGCATGCAGTGGCTCCTTTTGAGTTTCTTTTGAAGGAACTATTTGTTCCTTTGGATGAAACTTATTCATTGCCGCCGTGGACTGCAACCCCGCGCAAACCCTTGCCGCCTCCTGGCGATCAGGCATGATCGAAAGCGTTTCCGGCCTTCCACACGACACCGCCCCATGCCGCCATCCCTTGCCAGCGCTGCCCCGGACCCCACCCCTGCACGGCAGGACGAAGCGAACTCGGTCTCCGATCGCTCCCTGGCCGTGCTCGATTTCGTGACCCAGGCCGAGGCCCCGCCAGGCCTCATGGACATCGCAGCCGCGCTCAACCTGCCCAAGGCCACGGCCTCGCGCCTGTGCTCCCACCTGGAGGCGCGGCAATGGCTGCTGCGCCATGAGGGTGACCGCAGCTTCTCCCCGGGCCCCAAGCTGCTGAGCCTGGCCGTGCGCGCCCTGCAAGCCGACCCGCGCCAGGCCCTGCGCCATGAGCTGCTGTCCCAGCTGGTCGCGCGGCTGGGCGAGACCTGCAACCTCACCGTGCTGAACGGCACGCGCGTGCGCTACCTGGACCGTGTCGAGACCCACTGGCCGCTGCGCATCCAACTGGAGGCCGGATCGATGGTGCCCATCCACGCCACGGCCAGCGGCAAGCTGTTCCTGGCCCATATGCCTGCGGCGCGGCGCGCCGCCATTCTGGACAGCGTGGAACTCACCGCCTGCACGGCCAACACGCTGACCACGCCCGAGGCGCTGGCACAGGAGTGCGCGCGCATCGTGCGTGAAGGCCACTCCTGCGACCGCGAGGAATTCATGCGCGGCATGATTGCCGTGGCCGTGCCCGTGCGCGATGCCAAGGGCCAGTGCCGCGCCACGCTGGCCGTGCATGCGCCCGAGGCGCGCATGCCGCTGGCGCAGGCGCTGGAGGGCCTGCCGCACCTGAAGGAAACGGCCCAGCGCATGGCCGGCCTGCTGTTCTGAGGCGCTGGGCACCCCAGAAAAAAGGCCCCCGCGCTACCCTTGCTGCGCAAGGTCCGCTGCCCCCCAAGGGGGCCGCTTTTTGCCTTGGGGCGGCCCGGCGGCAAAAAAAAGGGCCTCACTCGGAGGCCCTTATCGTCACTGGAAGCCCAGCGTATGCGGCAACCAGGTGGACAGCGCGGGGATGAAGGTCAGCAGGCACAGCACCACGAAGTGGGCCAGCAGGAACAGCGGCATCTCGCGTGTGAGATCGGTGATGGACACGCGCGTGGCCACCGAGGTCACGAACAGCAGCCCGCCCACGGGCGGCGTGATCATGCCCAGCGTCAGGTTCACGATCACTACCATGGCGAAGTGCGTGGGATCGATGCCCAGGCTGAACGCAATGGGCGCCAGGATGGGCACCAGGATCATCACGCCGGGCAGCGGCTCCATGAAGATGCCGAACACCAGCAGCAGGATGTTCACCGCGATCAGGAACAGGGTGGGCGACAGCTCCCAGCTCACGATCAGCTCGGACAGGTACTGCGGAATGCCCTCCACCGTCAGCACCCAGGCAAAGGCCGCCGAAGTCGCCATCACCAGCAGCACCGAGGCCGTCAGCATGGCCGAGCGCGCCGCAATGCCCGGCAGCGCCGACCACTGCAGCGTGCGGTACACCCACTTGCCGCAGACCAGGGCGTAGAACACGGCCACTACCGACGCCTCGGTGGGCGTGAAGATGCCGAAGCGGATGCCCACCACGATGAGCACGATCAGCATCAGCGCGGGAATCGCCTTGAAGCTGTTGATCCACATCGTGCGGCCGTCGGGGCGCGGCTCGGTGGAGCGGTAGTCGCGCTTCCTGCACACCCACCAGTTCACGGCGGCCATGGCCAGCGCGATCAGGATGCCGGGGATGAAGCCGGCCATGAACAGCCCGCCCACCGACACGTTCTCATCCTGCAGCGCGTAGATGATCATGCTCACCGACGGCGGAATGATGGGCCCCACGATGGCCGTGCTGGCCGTCAGCGCCGCCGCGTAGGAGCGTGCATAGCCGGCCTTGTCCATCATCTTGACCATCATCGAGCCGGGACCAGCCGCATCGGCCAGGGCCGAGCCCGAAATGCCCGAGAACAGCGTCAGCGACAGCACATTGGCATAGCCCAGGCCGCCGCGCAGATGGCCCACGAACTGCGCGGCAAAGCGCAGCAGCACATGCGTGAGCGCCCCGCCCGACATCAGCTCGGCCGCCAGGATGAAGAAGGGCACGGCCATCAGCGGAAAGCTGTCTATGCCCGTGAACATCTCCTTGAATACGATGAGCTGCGGATAGCGGCCCCCCACGAAGACGGCCAGTGCGGCGGAGATCGCCAGCGCGAAGGCCACCGGAAAGCCCAGCGTGAGCAGGACGATGATGGCGATGAAAAGCGTGATACCCATGATGTGTCTGCCTGGTGGATCAGATCGATGCGGCTGCGTCGGCATCCATCTCATCCGACTCCGCGAACGAGCCGTCTGCGATATACCCGCGCGCAATGAACAGCAGATGCACCAGCATCAGCACGAAGCCCACGGGCATGGCCGCGTAGACGAAGGAGATCGGAATGTCCGTGGCCGCCGTGGTCTGGAAGCGCGTGGCCCAGACGTACTGCGACGAGGCCACCGCCATCACCGCGCAGAACAGGCCCACGCCCAGCACCACGAGGCGGCGAAGCCACTGCGCCTTGCGCGTGCCCACCGAGCGGTGCAGGTTGTCGATGGCCACATGGCCGCCGAAGCGCAGCACCAGCCCTGCGCCCAGGAAGGTGACCCAGATCATCATGTGCCGGGCCACTTCCTCGGCCCAGACAATGGAGTCGCCCGTGGTGTAGCGCAGCACCACATTGGCAAACACGATGCAGGCCATGGCCAGCAGCAGCACGATCAGCAGCCAGCGGTTGCAGGCCACAAGGGCGCGTTCGATTCGGTTGAGCATAGGAGTGGGCGAGGGCAGGAGGGGAGTGGCGCAAGGGCCGGGCTGCCGCCGGATGTCAGATCATCGGCGCGGACGCCGTGCGGGGCCACAGGTGTTGCCCGCAGCGGGGCGCCCTGCATTGCGGGCCGCAGCCCGCAATGCGTCAGGGGATTACTTGGCGTTGGCGATGGTATCCAGCGTCTTCTGGCCGAACTTCTTCGCGTATTCCTTGTAGGCCGGCTCCAGCGCGGTGCGGAAGGCGGCCTGGTCCACCTTCTCCACCACCTGCATGCCGTGGCTCTTGGCCTCTTCCACGCCCTTCTTCTCCACCGTGTCCACGAACACGCGCGAAGCGATGGCACCCGACTTGGCGCCCTGCGTGAAGGCCGCCTTCTGGCTGTCGTTCAGCGTGCCCCAGAACGAGGGCGACACCAGCAGGGCCATGGGCGCGTACACATGGGCCGTCAGCGTCAGGTGCTTTTGCACCTGCCACAGCTTGGCCGAGGCCAGCACCGAGATCGGGTTCTCCTGGCCGTCGATCGTGCCCTGCTGCAGCGCACCGATCACCTCGGGCCAGGACATGGGCGTGGGCGATGCGCCCAGCGTACGGAAGGCCGTGATGTGCACGGGGTTCTCGGTCACGCGGATCTTCAGGCCCTTGAGATCGGCCACGCCGTTGACGGCGTGCTTGTTGTTGGACAGGTGGCGAAAGCCCTGCTCGCCCCAGGCCAGCGCGACCAGGCCGCGCTTGCTGAACTTGGCCAGCAGCTCCTGGCCGAAGGCGCCGTCCAGCACGGCGCGCGCATGCTGCGTGTCGCGGAACAGGAAGGGAATGTCCACCACGCCCACATCGGGCACGAAGTTGCTGATGGCGCCCGTGGAGACGATGGCCGCCTCCACCGTGCCCAGCTGCAGGCCCTCGATCAGCTCGCGCTCGCCGCCCAGGGCGGACGCGGGGAACTGCTTGAACTTGTAGGCGCCGTTCGTGCCCTTTTCCACCGCATCGGCCCAGGCCTGGGCGGCCGCGCCGTAGTGCGAATTCACGGCCAGGGCGTAGCCCACCTTGACCTCCTTGGTCTGGGCCAGTACGGCGCCAGCCGAAGCAACCGCCATGGCGGCCACGCAGGTCGAAAGAAGGGTGCGGCGGATCATTTGCATAGCGGCAGTCTCACTTGTTGTGTGTTGAAAAATGGCCCCCACGCTCCCCCTTGCAGGGCAAGGTCAGTGGCTACCCCGCAGGGAGCCGTTTTTCATCCTGGGGCGGCCCGGCGATGAAAAAAAGAGCCCATGGATTGTAGTGACCACTCCCCTTGTGGCGACCACGTACAAAGCGCTCGTCATGTGCGTTGAGGTGCATCTGATTTGGCGATGCCATAGGTGCTGAAATGACAAACGCCCGATGCGCGCAAGCGTCATCGGGCGTCGGTTTCAGGTGGAGCGGGTCAGCTCATTGCCACTCAGCGTGCCCCGATCCGCTCGAACTCGCTCTCCACCGCCGCATGCGCTTTCAGGATGCTTTGCGAAGGCGCAGGGCCCATGCGGCTGACGACCACCGTGGCCAGCCAGGCCAGGATGAAGCCGGGGATGATCTCGTACAGGCCCAGCCAGCCGAACTGCTTCCACACCAGCACGGTCACGGCGCCGGTGATGATGCCGGCCAGCGCGCCGCCGCGCGTCATGCGGCTCCAGAACAGCGACAGGATGATCACCGGGCCGAAGGCGGCGCCGAAGCCGGCCCAGGCGTAGCTGACCATGCCCAGCACCTTGGAGTCGGGGTTGCTGGCGATGGCGATGGCGATCAAGGCCACCAGCAGCACCATGGCGCGGCCGATCCAGACCAGTTCGATCTGGCTGGCGTTCTTGCGCAGGAAGGTGCGGTAGATGTCCTCGGTCAGCGCGCTGGAGCACACCAGCAGCTGGCACGACAGCGTGCTCATCACGGCCGCCAGGATGGCTGCCAGCAGTGCGCCCGAGATCCAGGGGTTGAACAGCTGCTTGGTGATCTCCATGAACACCGTCTCGGCATTGGCGTTCACGGCAGCGGCGCCACCGGGGTTGGCCGCGAAGTAGGGGATGCCGATGAAGCCCACGGCCACGGCGCCGGCCAGGCACAGGATCATCCAGGTCATGCTGATGCGGCGGGCCGAGGGAATGGTCTGCACCGACGAGGCTGCCATGAAGCGCACCAGGATGTGCGGCTGGCCGAAGTAGCCCAGGCCCCAGGCCAGCAGCGAGACCACGCCCACGAAGCTGGCGCCACGGAACAGGTCGAACTTCTCTGCCGCCACGATGGCGTGCAGGTCCTGGCCCGGCTGCAGATGGCCCTGCACGGCCAGCCAGGCGATCACGGGCGCCAGGATCAGCGCCGTGATCATCATCGAGGCCTGGATGGTGTCCGTCCAGCTCACGGCCAGGAAGCCGCCGATGAACACATAGGCGATGGTGCACAGCGCGCCCACCCACAGGGCCGTGCTGTAGGGCATGCCGAACATGTTCTCGAACAGGCGCGCGCCCGCCACCACGCCCGAGGCGCAGTACAGCGTGAAGAACACCAGAATCACCACGGCCGTCACGATGCGTAGCACGTTGGAGTGGTCCTCGAAACGGTTGGCCAGGTAGTCGGGCAGGGTCAGCGCATTGCCGGCACGCTCGGTGTACAGGCGCAGCCGCGCCGCCACCAGGCGCCAGTTCAGGTAGGCGCCCAGGATCAGGCCGATGGCGATCCAGGCTTCCGACAGGCCTGACAGGTAGATGGCGCCGGGCAGGCCCATGAGCAGCCAGCCGCTCATGTCCGAGGCGCCGGCCGACAGCGCCGTCACGAAGCTGCCCAGGCTGCGGCCGCCCAGGATGTAGTCGGAAAGATTCTTGGTGCTGAAGTAGCCGATGGCGCCGATGCCGAGCATGGCGACCAGGTAGATGGCGAACATGATCGCCGTCGGGTCGTTCCAGTTGAATTGCATTGAAGTGTCCTGCGTTGGTCGTGTTTTTCGGGTTGTGCGGGGCGCTTGCCAGGGGCCGGTTGTGCCGGCCCCGGCGGTTCAAGCCATGGTCATGAGTTGGGCGTTTCCGCCTGCGGCGGCGGTATTGGTGCTGATGGATTGCTCGTGGAACAGCGCGGCCAGGTCATAGCCGCGGCCCGCGTGCAGCTCGTCGCTGTTGCGGCTTTCCACGCGCACCAGGGCACCGTCGCGCGCGGCGACCTGGGCGCAGACCTGCAGCAGGGCGTCGCCGTCGCCCTCGAACAGCAAGGCCGCCATGGGCGCTGCCGAATCGGCCAGGGAGTCGGCGCTGGCGCTGTGCAGCCATGGCACACCGACATCGCCCGCAGCGGCGCGCAGCGCCTGCCAGGTGGCGGCGCAGCCGCTGTCGGCGCCTGTTCCGTTGTCGGGCAGCACGGCATGGCAGGCGTTGCCGCTGGCCAGGGCTGCTGCCACCTGGGCCACCAGGCCCAGCGGCGTGCGCGGCAGTGCCCAGACGGGGCCGCGCGGCAGCAGGCGGTAGCGGTTGGATTCGCCCGTGGGGCCGGGCAGCAGCATGGCGGCGTCCAGGCGCGAGGCGGCCAGGGCCTCGTCGCAGGCGGCCAGGGCCTGCACCTGCTCATCGGCGGACATGTCCTGGGGCGGGGCCTTGGACAGCGTCTCGCGCAGCAGGCCCAGCAATTGCAGCGGTGCCTGGGCGGACGACTCGGCCCGCGCAAAGACGGACAGCGCCGCGCTGGCCGGCCCCTGCGCCAGTCGGTGCAGGTACAGCGGGCCGCCGGCCTTGGGCCCCGTGCCCGACAGGCCCATGCCGCCAAAGGGCTGCACGCCCACCATGGCGCCGATCACATTGCGGTTCACATAGATGTTGCCCGCATGCACGCGCTGGGTGAGGTGGGCAATGGTCTCGTCGATGCGGCTGTGCACGCCGAAGGTCAGGCCGTAGCCGGTGGCGTTGATGCCATCGACCAGCGCGTCCAGCTGCTCGCGCTTGAAGCGGATCACATGCAGCACGGGGCCGAAGACCTCGCGCTGCAGGCGCGTGGTGCTGTCGATCTCGATGAGGGCCGGTGCCACGTAGTGGCCGTTGAGCACGCCGTCCTTGCGTTCCACGCGGGTGACCTTCTGGCCCGCCGCGGCCATCTGCTCTATGTGCTGCTCGATCTGGCGGCGCGCCGCATCGTCGATCACGGGGCCCACATCGGTGCTCAGGCGGTCGGGGTTGCCCAGATTCCACTCCTGCAGCGCGTCGCGCAGCATGGTCAGCGTGCGGTCGGCCACCTCGTCCTGCAGGCACAGCAGGCGCAGGGCAGAGCAGCGCTGGCCGGCCGAATCGAAGGCCGAGGCCAGAACATCGGCCACCACCTGCTCGGCCAGGGCCGAGGAGTCCACCACCATGGCGTTCTGGCCGCCGGTCTCGGCAATCAGAGGAATGGTGCGGCCCGCAGGCGACAGGCGGCGGGACAGCTGGCGTGCAATCAGGCGCGCCACCTCGGTGGAACCCGTGAACATCACGCCCGCCACCTGGGCATGGGCCACCAGGGCTGCGCCCACGGTCTCGCCCGTGCCCGGCACCAGCTGCAGCGCGTCGCGCGGCACGCCAGCCTCGTGCAGCAGGGCCACCATGGCGGCGGCCGTCAGCGGTGTCTGCTCGGCAGGCTTGGCCAGCACCGTGTTGCCGGCGGCCAGGGCCGCAGCCACCTGTCCGCAGAAGATGGCCAGGGGGAAATTCCAGGGACTGATGGCCAGCACCACGCCCAGCGGGCGCTGCGCGGCGTTGTCGAAATGCGCGGCCGCCTGGGCGCCGTAGTAGCGCAGGAAGTCCACGGCCTCGCGGACTTCGGCCACGGCGTTGGAAAGGGTCTTGCCTGCCTCCCGCATGATCAGGCCCATCAGCGGCTGGCTGCGTTGCTCCAGCAGGTCGGCGGCGCGGGCCAGCGCGTCGGCACGGGCGGCGGGCGGTGTGCCGGCCCAGATGGGCGCGGCCTGCGCGGCGCGCGCGGCGGCGGCTTCGGCCTCGGCCGCCGTGGCCTCGCGCACCCAGCCCACGATGTCGGACAGCTCGGCCGGGTTGCGCATGGGCTGCCAGCCTTCGGTACGCGCCGGGTCGGCCGGCAGGTCGGCATCCGCGGGGGCGGCCAGATAGGTCTGGCGCGTGCTGTGCAGCAGCGCGGCGGCCAGCGAGGCCAGTTGCTGCTCGTGCGCCAGGTTCAGGCCCTGGGAATTGGCGCGGGCCTGCCCTGGCTTGTCTCCCTGCTGCGCGAACAGATCGGCCGGCAGCGCAATGCGCGGGTGGGGGGCGCCCAGCCGGCCTTCGTTGCGCGCGATCTTCATCACCTCGTCCACCGGGTCGGCCACCAGGTCGGAGACCGGCACGGAGGCATCGCCGATGCGGTTCACGAACGAAGTATTGGCACCGTTCTCCAGCAGGCGGCGCACCAGATAGGCCAGCAGCGTCTCATGGCTGCCCACGGGCGCATAGATGCGGCAGGGGCGGGCCAGCTTGCCTTCGGAGGCCGGGCCCGTCACCTGTGCGTACAGCGGCTCGCCCATGCCGTGCAGGCACTGGAACTCGTACTGGCCGCTGTAGTAGCTGCCGCCCACGGCCTGGGCCAGGTGGTAGATGCTGGCCAGGGTCTGCGCGTTGTGCGTGGCGAACTGGGGGTAGATGGCATCGGGCGCATCCAGCAGCTTGCGCGCGCAGGCCAGGTAGCTCACATCGGTATAGACCTTGCGCGTATAGACCGGGTAGCCGGCCTGGCCGCCTTCCTGGGCGCGCTTGATCTCGCTGTCCCAGTAGGCGCCCTTGACCAGGCGCACCATCAGGCGGCGGCGGCTGCGGCGGGCCAGGTCCACCAGGTAGTCCAGCACCTGCGGGCAGCGCTTCTGGTAGGCCTGGACCACAAAGCCTATGCCGTTCCAGCCCTTGAGCGAGGGCGCGGCACACAAGGCCTCCAGCAGGTCCAGCGACAGCTCCAGCCGGTCGGCCTCTTCGGCGTCGATGTTCATGCCGATGTCGTACTGCTTGGCCAGCTCGGCCAGCTGCAGCACGCGCGGCAGCAGTTCGGCCATCACACGCTCGTACTGCGCCCGGCTGTAGCGCGGGTGCAGGGCCGACAGCTTGATGGAGATGCCAGGCCCCTCGAAGATGCCGCGCCCGTTGGAGGCCGCGCCAATCGCGTGGATGGCCTGCTCGTAGGCCTGCAGGTAGCGCTGTGCGTCGGAATCGGTGGCGGCCGCCTCGCCCAGCATGTCGTAGCTGTAGCGAAAGCCCTGTTTTTCATAGGCGCGGCTGTTGGCCAGCGCCTCGGCAATGTCCTGGCCCGTCACGAACTGCTCGCCCATCAGCTTCATGGCGCGGTGCACGCCCTGGCGGATCAGCGGCTCGCCGCCCTTGCCGATCACGCGCGTCAGCGCCGACGACAGGTTCTTCTCGCTGCTCGTGGACGTGAGCTTGCCCGTCAGCACCAGGCCCCAGGCCGCCGCGTTCACGAACAGCGAGGGCGAGCGGCCCACATGGGCACGCCAGTCGCCCTTGCTGATCTTGTCGCGGATCAGCGCATCGCGCGTGGCACGGTCGGGAATGCGCAGCAGCGCCTCGGCCAGGCACATCAGCGCCACGCCTTCCTGGCTGGACAGCGAGAACTCCTGCACCAGCGCCGCCACGCCGCTGCCGGCCGGCGCATCGCGCAGCCCCTGCACCAGCCGGGTCGCCAGCTCGCGGACCTTGTCGGCCTGCTGGGCATCCTGGGCACGTGCCAGCGGCAGCAGCACCGGCAGGCACTCGGGCTCCGGCCGGTGCCAGGCGGCCGTGATGGCAGCGCGCAACGGCGTCTGCGGGAGGATGGACTGGGCGAATTCCAGAAAAGGTTGTACCTCTTGGCCAGCGTTGGGTTGCGCCTCTTCGATCGCGACATCGCCAGGGCTGTCGCCTGCGCCTGCAAGCCGGATGGTGGTTGCGCCGCGCTCCAGCGCATCGACGTACTGAACGACGGCCTGTTTGATCAGCCAGTGCGGTGTGCGACCCATCTGCTGGGCTGCGACGCGGATGCGCTCGCGCAAGGCGTCGTCGACTTTGATGCCTACGGTGGTGGACATAATGGATTGGAAAGGGAAAGTGCTTTTTCGATGACTGGGGTGCAACCGGATTCGGCGTGATTTCACATGGGTTGCACCTTTTTTGATAGGGGGTAAACCCTTTATATTTACTCAGGCAAGCTGGGTCCCATGGAGCCCGTCCAGGCGGGCCGCTCTCACGGCTTCCCGGGTCGTCCTGCGGATGGCTCCAGCGCCTGCGCTTACTGGTAATGGATGGTGAACTCTGCGGAAGCGTTGGCGCTGCCGGGTACAACCCGGTCTTCCGTCTGCACGTAGCGTCCCTGCAGCGGAATCGAGAACGCCGTCTGCCCTTGGGGAACGTCGCCCGCCAACCATCGGCTGGTGTCGTCCGCTTCTGCGCCGAACCGCACCGGCTTGCCGTTGCTGAGGATTTGCGCGGCAATGCCTCGTGCCGTGGAGGTCCTGTTCAGCGTGAGGTTGGAGGACGTGTTGTTGCGGTCGGTCACATCGGTCAGTGTCACGTACACCTGCGTTGCGGTCCCTGTATCGCCGCCCGAGCAGTCCAGCTGAATGTTCTGTTCCTCGCTGCTGGCGCTGGTGGCTCCCACGCCACCGGACGACCTTATGAGCACGGCGCCCATGTCGAACCTTATTTCCTTCACCCTGACCTTGCAGGTAGGAACGCGGGGACGAATGACGACCGGGCCCGCGAAACGAAAATCGACCAGCAATTGTCCGGTCGCATCATTGGCACGGGATTGAGCGAATGAGCCAGATAATGTGCCCCCACTGGAGATGGGGCCCGTTTTGATTAATTCGATATCATAATAAAAGCTCGCTTCATTCCAATTGCCACTTGTCTTTGGAACTGTTGAGTAGACCAAAAAAGGGAACGGTATTGTGAAGGCGCTTAATTTTAACTTGATATTCTTGATGGTTCCAGGGGCTGCATAAAGACCATTTTCATGAGGGCCGATGCCTGTGAGGTAGTCTTCTATTCCAGGAACACATTCAAACTGTGGATTCTTGGATTCTGGGATTTTATTGGTAAGTTTCAACGGGCCGCTGTATTTGTAGATGGTGCTTCCAATGTCGTAGTCACCAGGTGCGAATTCGGGGACTGTCATGCCGGAGAGTTCGGCCGTAAAGTACGGCAAGCCGTCGCTGGTGTTCAATTTGCACAAGGCCCATGTTGAAGGGGTAGTCAAGGCCCAAGTCAATGGAATAAATGAACTTTTGAGGATGCGAAGTGCATTTTTCACGGAGTTTCCTTTCGAGCATCGGGTAAGGTCTGCCCAATGCACGCATGAACGTTGGTTCCCCAAAGGCTCAGAAGTATCAGACCGTGCTACTGATAGCTCATCGTGAATGTGGTCGCACCATTGGCCTTGCCCGGCGTCACCTGGGGAGCGGTGTTCAGATGGCGGGCCTTCAAGGGAATATCCAGTTTGCCTTGCCAGAATACGGCGCTGCCTGCAAACCACTGGTTGGTATTGCCTACGGCTCTGCGAAGTGGTGCCCACGGGCGTGGAAGACGAAAAATGCACATTTCCCAAAAGAAGATTGATAGGGGGCGGATACACGGCAGGTGAGCACCTGAGGGGTAATTCTTAATGGTGTGCTTATTTGAAAATAGACCAAGAGTTGGCCAGAATTGCTGCCGGCACGGTATTGCATATCGAACCGCTCATTTTTCAATCTGCTGCGCAGCCGAGCCGCCGGTTGCAGCCGTCAAACGGCAAGCAGGCGTGGCAGCACGAGCCAATGACTGCAAGAGTGCGTTGTGTACGGTACGGCCGCGCAGTGCTGCGTGCCGCTGGCGCGTAAAAGGGCACTATCGAAATGCTTGTCGGTTGCCGCACCATGTGGCGTTTCCTGGGCTAGCGCGAACCCTCTTTTGGGAAGAGGGTTCGCCTCAGATTCAGGTCTTGTCAGTCGCCTTCAAGGCGCTGATCTTCAGGCTGGGCTGCAGGATGGCCAGCGGACGGTCAGCCCGCAGGGTTTGCTGCGGCGGCTTGTGCTTGCCGGTGCCTGCGTCGTGCCCTGCCGCCACGGGAGTTCTGCCCGTGTTGCTGGTGACTGGCACCGTGGTGGGCAAGGCGCTGATCTTGACGCTCATGCGCAGGCCGTCCAGGTTGCGCTCCAGCTTCAGTGCCTGCTGGTTGTCGCTCGGCTGTGTGGCACGAGCGGGCAGCACTGCCGCCGCAGTGACTGCCGGGGCGCTGGCGACTACCGTGGCCGGTGCCGTTGCTGCCGTACGTTCCTGGGTCATGCCGGCCAGAGCCACGGCTGACGCAGCGTTGGAGGCCGGGGCGCCTGCCACGGCTGTCTTGGCATTGGTGGTTGCGGTTGAGGTTGCCGCGGTCTTGCCCGGCTTGGCGGATGCCACGTCGGTGGCCGCAGGCAGCAGCTTGTTGCTGGCCACGCAGGGCAGTTCCAGGCTTTGCGGCGGCTGGTAGGTGGTGCTGCGCTTTCTTTCAGGAAGGGTATAGGAGAGGTTGCAGCCCACCATGCCGGTGTCGGTCTTCCACTGCACCTGCAGCTCGCCCTGGTCTGACAGCCCGCGCGCCAGCAGCTTGCCGGCCTGGCCGATCACGCCCAATTCCTTGCCGTCCATGTCCAGCACGCTGGCGCCAAAGGGCACAGGCATGTTGCCGGCCTGCCGCGCGCGGATCACGGCCGAGCGGCCATAGGCTGTCTTGAACACCAGCAGTGGCACGGCGCCGGCCAGCGGCGCGACGTGCTGACTGGTTTCCTTGAGTTCCACGTCCGTCGACAGGCCCTTGGGATCGATGGAGACCTCGTTCATCGAGAACGGCGTCAGATACGGGACGACGGCATAGCCCCGGCTGTCCACCTTCACGCCGGGCGCGTTGTTGATGCGCGCGCCTTCCGCGTTCTTGGCCTCCACGATGGCAAAGGTGTCAGACACCGATTGCGACAGCGTCACGCCGCCCGGGTGGGCCACGATGGCGCCACGCGCGCCTACCGAGAACTGCTGGTAGCCGCTGCTGGCGCTGACGCTGCCGCTGAGTTCGGTCTGCGATGCGCGGTAGGTGGCGTTGGCGCTGGCACTGGTGCTGCTGCCATTCATGCCACCGGTGTTGTGGTTGGCGCTGAGGCCGTAGGAGATGGCGTTGTCGTCGCCCAGCAGCCCGGACAGGTTGGCCTGGGCCTGCACGCGGCCGCGCGAGTCGCGGTTGGTATTGGTGGAGAGCATCATGCCGCGCTCCATGCTGAGCGGAATCGACAGGCCCACGTGCAGGAACGTGTTGGACTGTCCCCAGGCATCGCGCTGGCGCGCCGCGGAGAGGTTGTAGGAGATGTTGCGGAACGAGTTGCTGTAGCCAATGGCGTAGTCGACGTTGGAGCCCTGGCGGTTCCAGTACTTGGCAGTGGACGCCGTGAGGCTGAGGCTGCCTCCCCCGGGGCCAAACTGCTGTCCCATGACCAGGGAGGCGCGGTTGCGAGGCCGGTACAGGTCCGTGGAGGGTCGTAGCAGATTGGCCTGATCCCGTGCGCGCATGGCGTCGTTGAGGCCGAAGAATCCGTTGGTGGAGTAGCGATAGGCGGCAATGGCCACGTGGGTGCCGGTCTGCGCAAAGGACTTGGCGTAGCTGGCACGCAAGCTCTGTCCGGAAAAGGAGCCGTCATTGGGAATGCTGGTGGAGGCGTGCGTGATGTCTGCACCAAAGGCACCCCAGGGCGTGGTGAGCGCCGCGCCAATCATGGGCGAGATATGGCCCTTGGCCACGGACACACCGCCGTAGCCGGTCAGCATGTTGGTGAAGCCGTGCTGCCAGGTCGCCTGCGAGAACAGCGGTGAGGTATTGGGCAGGTGGCGCACCACGCCCGCCGTGAGGCTGTAACGGTCCTGCCCCTCGCGCAGCGACAGCGGCACGGCCGCGTAGGGCACGGCAAAGCTGCGCACGGCGCCATTGGCCTCGGTAATGCTGACTTGCAGGTCGCCACCGTAGCCGGTGGGGTAGAGGTCGTTGATGACGAAGGCGCCGGGCGCCACCGTGGTTTCGTAAAGCTTGATGCCGTTCTGCGTGATGGTGACCCGGGCATTGGTGTTGGCCACGCCGCGCACCACGGGCGCGTAGCCGCGCTGGGAGTCGGGCAGCATGCGGTCGTCACTGTTCAAGCGTATGCCGCGAAACGAGGTGGAGTCCATCAGGTCGCCACCCGTATAGGTGTCACCCAGTATGAGCTGGGAAGACCAGTCGGCAATGTCGCGCTGTGCGTAGGTGGAGATGTTCTGGTAGTTGCCCCGTCCAGTGTCCGCCCAGCTGAAGGAGCCGTTGTGCCGGAAATGCCAGCGGTCGATGTTGACGCCGCCGTTCAGGCCCAGGTAGCTCTGCGTGGTGTTTTCTGCGTTGCTGGAGCGCCCGTGGTAGGTGTTGAACTGGTAGCCGAGCAGACCGACAGGCACGCCGGCGCTCCATTGGTCGGGGCTGACATAGCCGCGCACCGAGCGGCGCAGCGAGGCCTGGGGCACGCTCAGGTCCAGTCGCTGCTTGCCGAAGTCGAAACTGGTCAAGGCGCCCGCGATGATCTGGTCCAGCCGGTTGCAGCCACCGTCGGCCACCAGCTTCAAGGCGGTCTCGGGCGGCAGGCGCGAGAGGTCGATGCCCACCTTCTCCAGCAGTGCTTTGTCCAGGCAGGGCAGCGCGTCCTGCGAACCAGCCAGTGCCTTGAACTGCACTTCGCTGCGGCCAACCCAGTTGCCGTTGATGTAGATGTCTGGGTTGTAGCTGCCTGCCGTGACCACGTTGGCGCGCGAGTAGCGCGAAACGTCAATGGTCTGCTTGCCGGTATTCAGAAAGCTGGGGTCGAAGTCGACGGCAGCCGGCGTGGGCTGCCACTGGCCGGTGGACGTGGAGGTCGTGACTTCCTTGACCTGCTGTCCCTGCTGGGCCTCGGACTGCCAGCAGACCAGCACGGAGAGCAGCAGCGCATGGCCGGGCTTCAGTTGGAAATATCCGGCAGGGCCTTGGCCTGGCCCCGGCATTGTTCCTTTGCCTTGCCTTGTATGCCGGCTTTTGATTCCCTTTTCTGAATCTGGAAAGACTGGCCTGATCATTTGCTTATCTCCTAATGCTGTGCGCCCGATGCAAAGCGAACGGCCAAGGCCGATGTGCCAGTCCCGTTAAAGAGACCGATGCCGTTTCGCCGGGTATTAACGCTGGGTATCGGTGTGCTGGCCGGGCTGAAAATGCAGTGGCGTTAGATAATCAGACCGGAGAGGACGGGGGATTCGCGTGGCTGTGCTCGCATTGCCCTGTTTATTGGGCGGAATTGCCAATTCTGGCTTCGTGGTTGAGACTGGCGCCCCAATCATTGATGCTGCTGAACATCACCGTGGCACCGGTCGCACCAGCCATATTGGCACCCGCAGGTTCCTTGATTGGGAAGGCGGCCACCTGGCCGGGAAGGACGGGCCCAACGCCTGCCTCGAAGGATTTGCCGTTGAGCTGCAATTCAACGCCAGCCACATTGACCACAAAGGCGCTGGGATTGCGTGCGTTCAACACAGGCTGGTTTTTGGCGTCAACGCCTGCCGACCATTGAAGCAGGGCAGGAGCCTCCTGGGCATTGCCGGGCAGATTGCCGGGCCGGTACATGAGCTTGACGCGAGTGCGAAAGGCGAACTGGAGATTGTTGGAGTCGCCTTCCATTTCCGCCTTGGGCGGGACGTCCAGCACGTTGAGCCAGAACAGGGATTCCTTGTCGGCAGGCAGTGCTTCGCCCGAATAGATGATGCGCAACGTCTGGCTCTTGCCTGCCTCGATGCGCATGATGGTGGGCGTGATGACGAAGGGAACGTCGATGTTCTCAGGCGATTCCTGGTTGTTGCCCTTGTCCAGCCAGGTCTGCACCAGGGCAGGTTTGCTGCCTTCGTTGGTGAGCTGGATGGTGGCTTCCTTCTCGCCACTGGGGAAGATGATGCGCGTGCCCGTCAATGTCACGCTGGCCTGTGCCGCCGTTCCAAGAAGAAGGGTCAACAGGATGGCAGCAAGCCCATATGAACGTTTGATCGTCAGCATCGGAGAACTCTCTGGGTTTTGAGCGAAAGAATGGGGCCAGGCCCATGTCGGGAAAGCAGAAGACACGGCATATCGACCACCGCAAGGCGGCCGATATGCCTGAAAGTCAGTGATTACTGATAGACCAGCGAGTAGGTCACCGAGGTGTCGGTACGGCCTGCGGTCACGGGGCCGGTGGCCACGTATTCGGAGGCGAAACGCATGATGGCCCGGCCATTGCCACCGACCTTGTTGTCGATGTCCACAAAGCGCGATTGGGCGGAACCGATCTTCAGGCGCTCGTTGTTGCTGGGATCCACGATGGCGATCTGGACACCGGAGGCCACGGTGGGCGCACCAGTACCGCTGGCCGCTGCGGGCTTGAGCATGCCGGTGACCAGGTCCACGTTGGGGCCGGCTTCGAAGAACACGGCGACCTTGGAGACGGGCGCTGTGGAGGTGGCGGTGGCCAGCTCACAGCCGCTGAGTTCCAGCGAGAACGCCTGGCGGCCGACCGTGGCACCCACGGTGGCCAGCTGGTTGTTCGCCACGTTGGGCAGCTTCACGCCGTCCTTGGCGGCGCCGGCGACCGTGGTGTCCACCTTGCAGGTGGTGGTGACCACCTCGCCCGTGAAGTTGATGGTGCCGTCTGCTGCTTGAGCGGTGTTCATGGCCATCATGACCAGGCCGGCAACCGATGTCAGCAATGCGATCTTTTTCATGGGTATTCCCTCGATTTGAAGAGATAAATGAAATTCCAGCAGCGATGAATGCGCTGATGGAATAAGAAACTGTGTGAATGGTTGAGTGGTTAATAAATCATCAGTGTTCCATGTTCACCTCATCAATCCAATGGTTGGTAACTGTCAGCATGGTCAAGGATTTGCAGGGGGTGCGATCATGCTGGAATAGGTGGTGGCGCTGACATGGAGAAATTGTTCGGATGAGGGAGCGTTGGCGAGGGATGGGCGAGGTTTGTTTCTCTGGCATGTTTGAAGTTGAATTGTTCAAATACACCAGTGCCCAATGGTGCGGATGCGATGCAGGAGAGAATCTGTCAAAGAAAAAGGCGAAACAAAAACCTGTTCTTTGGGTATGTGATGGATTCTAGGTGTGCACCGCTACTATATGAAATAGGGCGCATTCTGATAATTGATGCTTGATCTAGGAATAGTCCTAGATTTGCTCTGTCGAATGGGGAAAAGAGGGTGCACAGCCCGCCTGCGCCGGGCGGTTGGCTGTGCTGAGGGTGATGGTGTCTGCGGGGGGAGCGCGGGTCCTGCAGATCAGGAGGGGCCGATGGGGTGGTCGAAGGCGAAGGCGCAGGCCTGCAAGGGCTGCACCGGCCCTCGGCCCTGTGGATCAGGGGCGCTGGGTCAGCAGGTACTGCGCCATTTCGGCAAAGCCGTCTCCACGCTCGGCCTGGGTGACATGGCGAGGCAGGTGCTTGAGCTGGGGCACGAAGCGCGCGATGTTGGCCACGCCCAGGCTGTGGGGCATGTGCTCGAACATGAGCTGGTCGTTGGTGGAGTCGCCGATGTAGATCCAGCGGTCCAGCGTGGCGTCGAGGTCGATGTCGAACAGCGTGCGCAGGATCCAGCGTGCGCCTTCGAGCTTGTTGTGCGCGCCAAACCAGCCGTTGATGTGGATGGAGCTGACGGTGGCGTTCATGCCCGCCGCCTTCATGATGGCCACGCAGCGGTCAATGTCCTGCTGGGGCATCTGGGTGAATTCGCTGTGGTCCACGGCAATGTCGCATTCGCGGCCCGCCGAGTCGGTGGCGCGCAGCGCCCCGGGCACGGTAGCCTCGATCTCGGCCAGCACCTGCTGCATGCGCGCGTAGTTGGCGGTGCGCGTGGCCTCGTCCTGCTGGTAGAGCTTGTCCAGCCCGCCCTGCGCATTGCGCCGCAGTGCCACGGCGCCGTTCTCGGCCACGATGGCATCCACAGGCCAGGCCTGGGCAAACGGCTCGCTCCAGCCCACGGGCCTGCCCGTGATCGGCACCACGCGCAGGCCGGACTGCTTGAGCCGGGCGATGGCATCGACGACATGGTCCGGCACCACGCCCTCGGTGGTCAGGGTGTCGTCGATGTCGGTGAGGATGCCGAGCGGCGATGCGGGAGGTGTCCAGAGGGACAGCGGCTGGAGGGGTGTAGGCACGGTCGTCAAAATGCAAAAAGCCGCCCGGGGCGGCTTGTAAAAGGGCAGCGTTTGCGCGCACGGACCGTGCGCGCAAGGGCTCCATCCTACTGCCTGGCGAATTCGACGATGGCCTTGTAGAACTTGTCGGAGCCGTCCTTGGGGTTGTCGGGGGACAGCTCCATGCGGTTGACGCCGTGTTCGGCTGCGCCCTTGAAGCGCTGGTTGATCACCGAGAAGTAGTAGGGGCTGATGAAGGTGGCGCCTGCGTCATAGTGGGCCTTCAGCGCGGCCAGGTGCGTTCCGTCAAGTTTCCATTGCTGCGGATTGAACTCGGGCGCGCCGTAGCCGCTACCGATCTGGTGCTGCTTCATGAAACCGCGCAGCCAGTCGCTGTTGGTGGCGCCGCCATACATGTTCAGGCCCTGCTTCCAAGGTGCCTTGCCATCCAGTGTCTGGGTGGAGGCGAACAACTGCGGATTCCAGGAGGGATTCACATCGGGAATGATTTGGTGGGAATAGAGCTTGGCGGCGGGCAGGCCGGCTGCAATGGCTCGTTCATGGAACACCGCAAGCTGTGCATACACTTGGGATTCGCGGTACTGGTTCCAATCCTTGGCCAAGGGGTTGTAGTAGACGTCCTGCAACTGGGCTGGCATGTCGAGCCAGAAGCGCACGCCCTGCTTTTCCAGCATGGACGTGGGCGGCATCCAGCCGAGCCGTCTGGGGTACAGATTGACCATCTTGCCCTGATTGCGCGGAACGACAACGAAGTTGGCATTGGCCAACGGGTATTTGCGTCCCTTGGACTCGGCCACGACCTGAACGATGTGCTGTCCGGCGGACAGGTTGCTGAAGTCGAGGTTGTAGCGGAACCCGGTGTTGGGGCTGGTGATGTTGTCCACGGCGCGGTAGACGTCCAGCCGGTTGAGGCCGCGGGCCATGGGCCCTACCAGCTTGCCGTCCAGATAGAGATCCAGGCGCTCGATTGCCTGCTTTGGGTCCCACAGCCAGCCGCCCACGGGAAGTGTGCCGTCGGCGAATGCGTCATAGTGTTCACCGAAGCCGTTGAGCTTTTCCTTGCGTATGTCCTTGGAGGGGGCCGGAATGACATCGAACGACGCGTAGTCCAGCCCGGTTTGTGCCTTGAACTGGGCAATGTCCTTGTATTTGGCCTGAAGCCATTGGCGAAAGCCTGCGACCGAGCCCGGGCTGTAGTCGGTGACACGGATGTCCTGATAGGCACCCATGCCGTTCTCGAAGTCCGGGAACATGTGGTGCAGTTCACCGGGCAGGGTATAGGCAATGATGCGGTCCTGTACGGGCTTGGGCAGCTCCCGGATCTTCCTGGCCATGTATTCGAGGGCCTTGAAGCGGTAGTGGTTGACGGGAACCGAAGCATCCGTCGAGAGCGTGTAGGGCAGGATGCGGTAGCCGAAATAGCCCAGTTCCAGGGGCTTGCCGTCTTTCAACTGCATCAGGTTGACGGGGTCCTTGGCCAGCTCGGCGGCAATGGGGCCGACCGAGTCGAAATGGTCTGCCGAGAAATACAGCACGACCGGACGCTGCACCTTGCGGATAACGTTCAGGAAGCTGTCCACCTTGGCTTCGTCGATTTCCCAGCCCTTGGCCGTGCGCTGGTACAGCCCCAGCAATTGCAGCGTGGCGGTGTAGCCGATCTGCACGTTGCCCTTGGGGCCGCCTGGCTCCAGCGTGTCCAGCAGGCGGTTGACGGCAGCGGAGCCGTCCAGCTTGCGCTGCTGGCAGAAGGCATAGGCCTCGTCCATGGACTTGATCCTGGTGTCTGCAACGGCTTCATCGCACAGGAGCATGCCTTCCACCGTGGGCGCGATGACCAGGGGCTGGCCGCGCGTGGCACCAGAACCTGTCTGTGCATGGGCTGCCATGGATGCCAGGGCAAGGCCTGCGGCGATCAGCGTGGATGCGTATGGAAGGTGGAAGGTGCGAGGCAGGTGGGGCATGGATGGGCTGGTGGACAGGACTGGATGTGGCAGGCCGCGAAGACGGCGCGGTCAGGCGACGGCTTCGTCTTCGAGGGACAGGCTGACCGGCTCGGTGGGCACGCTGCTCACGTCGTAGTGCAGAAAGGCGATCAGGCACTGGATGCCGATGATGATGGGCAGCGCCGCCAGCATGACGGTTCCGCTGGTGGCGGGATGGCTGGCGCCACCGATCCAATGCCAGAGACCGAACAAGGTGCCCAGCAGCACGAGCAGCACGCCGCTCAGGCTGTACAGCGTTCCCACGTTGAAGTCGCGTACCAGATAGTTGTAGACATAGCGCCGCCACAGCCGAGAGGCGTGCTTGCGCAGGAATTCGGGCAGCACCTTGCCTATCCTGAGGTTGGACTCTTCATCGGCATAGACCGAATCCATAGGCACATCCTTGACGACGGCGCGCACTGTATTCAGGCGGAACAGCATGTCGGTCTCAAAGAAGTAACGGCTTTCCAGCTTGTCCAGCGGCAGCTCGGCCAGCACGCAAGTGCGCACGGCGGTGTAGCCATTGGTGGGGTCCATCACGTTCCAGTAGCCGCAGCTGAGCTTGGTCATGAAGGACAGCACGGCATTGCCGAACAAGCGTACCGGCGGCATGTCCTGTACCGACTCAGGCCGGTAGAAGCGGTTGCCCTTGGTGTAGTCGGCCTGGTGGCGCAGCAGAGGACGCACGAACAGCGGCAGCAGCGAGGGGTCCATCTGGCCGTCACCGTCGATCTTCACCACGATATCCATGCCGTCGGCAATCGCCGCCTTGTAGGCCGTGACGATGGCGCCGCCCACGCCCCGGTTCTCGGGGTTGTAGAGCACGCGCACGCGTGGGTCCGTGTTGTTCTCCTCGATGAAGCGTCCGCTGCCGGCAGGGCAGGCGTCGTCCACGGCATAGATGGCCTCGACTTCGGGGCCGATGGCGTTGATGACACCGAGCACATGCTGGGTGACCTTGTAGCAGGGGATAGCGACAGCGATACGCAAAATTGACCTCTAGTTGGTTGATGCAATAGCTACACCGGCCATTATGAGCGCGCCACCGGCAAATGTTCTCCAGTGCAATGGCTCATTGAATACCACCCATGCGAGAGTAGGGACGATCAGAAATGCCAAGCCCATGAAAGGGTATGCCATATGCAGAGGGGCGTGGCGAAGAATCCAGATCCATCCCAGGGTGGTGAACCCGTAAAGGACTAGAGAGGAAAAAAGCCAACCATTGAGAATCCAATCAATAATTTGAGGATTTTCCGGTAGCGCAGTGGCGGCTTTTTGAATAGTAATTGTCCAATTGATATGCAAACCACACACAAGAATGTTAGTAATGTCAATATAGGTGTCATACGATTATTTTTTGTATGAATGCCATGTTTTTTCATCTGTAGTATTGGCAAGAATACTAGTGTGATCGTGAAGAATGGAAGTATGTATCGGTATTCGCCCGCGATAGAGAATAGAAAAATCCCGCCCAATTGCACTATCATGGGGGTGGAAATTAAAAGAAGCGATTTATTGCATTTTGTGATGCCGTCGCGCATTGCTATGAATAGCAATGCAAGGCCAAGAAAAGGCGTCCACAAAAGCCAGCGAATATTGTAGCTGACTTCGAATTCATTGAATAATAATTTCTCTGCGTCAGTGAATTTAAAAATCCGGTATTCTGATTCTGATTTTATGATCTTGATGACATGCTCGGCATAGGTGTGGCTTGGTAAGCCTCCTTGTGCAAAAACCGAAGTCAGAAATATATTGACTCTGCTGGACAAAAATGCCGGGATATTTCTCCATAGGTTGTACCTGAAAAATTCGCGGATGATAATATTTTTTTCTGACCGTGGGATGTTCAATACCTGAGGGCCATCCAATTTGAATACAAGTGGGTCCCAATAGTCTCGGTCATAATTTTCCAGATAGACTTGGAGTGGTTTATACCTCTCCATGGCATCTACGGTTTTTTGTGAAACGCGTGGTGATGCCACCCAAAGATTCATGGGTCGAGGTTGTAGGAAATTGACGGTTTCATATATGACCAAAGGGTAAAGTGAGCCATGGCTCCTATTGGGGTGAGCTGAATTGATGACGCCTATCAGAAGGCAGTTAAATGCCAGCAGTGTTGTGAGAAATACACTTGCTCTTCGATTTTTCTTCCACAGCCAGAAGGCAAGTACGGCAACGGGCACTAAAAAAATTATACCATTTGGACGGCTGAATGCTGCAAATGGAAGTACAAGGATCAGTAGTAGGGAGGCTTTTGATATTTTTTTGCTCTCGGAAATGATCCACAGTTCGAAAAGCAAGCCGGCAATGGCAATAGAGTAAACACCATCCGGATACAAGGTTCCTATGAAGAATATGGCTTGCGGAGCAGTACATATAAAAACGAATAGAAAGATTGCAGTCTTCTTTAGTCCTCGGCTCCAGGTCCAGCTCAATATTCTCGACTGAATGATGGCGGACAGAAGCATAATGACCCCGATGGGGGCTTCAACATGCTCATGGCCGCTGTAGAACAGTTTTACGAAGAAATACCAGAACGCAGGTTTTCCGGAAGCCTGATTGATGGGGTCGTTGACCTCCAACAGAATTGCAATGCTGTCTTGTCCCAGGACACCCGGCCAGAAAACCATCAGCCAAAATCCATAGATGGCTGTGAGTAGTGCAAGAAAAGCCAGGAAGGATTTGGTTTGAGCCTTCATTCCATCTGATGACTGAGAGTCTCTGATCATTGTGGGTTTTCACGCCTATATACATTGATGGGAGTGCCGTGTTTTATGAAAGCATCTGCCGCCTGGGGTATGGTATTTTGGAGCAATTCTATCGCACTCCATGTCACCTTGCTGCCTTTCGGGCAATTGAATGTAGCCTCCAGAAATCCCTCCCCAGCGGGCCTGAGTTGATAATTCCCAAAAATCGCATAGGTGTGCAATGCACCATCAGGCTTGGTATCTATTTCCGTAGATGTACGAAATCCAGGTCGCACCTGATGTGAATTGGTCAAAGAGATGTTGACCTTTTTGCACGAGCTGGAAGCATTTGGTGCGGGAGCCAAGGAAAACCGCATTCTCCATAACATATCCAGGACCATGTAGTGAGACAGGGTGTCGTAGTTGTGCGAAGGCAAAGGAATCCTGAGTTTGGCGGGGGATTCTTCAAGAACCCAGGTGTCTTCGTAAGCCTGGGTTGCGCCCACCGCTGTCATCGTGCCAAAACGCGCATTGTTGAAGATGACTGACGTAGGCCCCGGACGATGAGGATCCATTCCCCATTCTTCGTGGCGTATTGAATACTTTGTAATTGCCGGGGGGAGTGTTATAAGCAAGCCGACAATTGCAATGCGAGAGACAATCCAGCGTATATTGGAATATGGATTTTCCTGTGTTGACCAATTGGGCTTGAATATGATGCCGAGACTGACCCCGCACGCCAGTATAATCCATGGTTCCATGGAATATAAATTATAGCGATCGTTGTAGAGAATAGGCGTCAGTTGCGCGGCCATTGCAAATGGCATGAGCAAGAGCAGGAAAAACAGAAACGCCCGAGATGTATTGTTGTCATCTGTGGATTGGATTTCTGTCTCACGGCGTTGCTTTATCCGATGCTTTATGAAAATTAATGTGGCAGTCAATATGGCTATCCATTCAAATATCCTGAATGGTCTTAAGCCGGGTTCACCCAATAGTTCTGGGGTGCTGTAAAGCAGCCAGGATTTGAACTTGTATCCGAAGAATCTGATATTGTCCGAAAATTCAGTGTTCTTTATGATTTCAAGGGCGACACGTCTGTTAATTTGATCTGATTCAAGAGCGAGGGGGTTTCCCTTGGTTTGAGGGGCAACGGTTCCGGCAATTGCACCCGCATCATAGGCAAACCCTGAGAAAACGGGCTCGAGTCCTGCTTTGATTGGACTTACTCCATAGTAAATGCCGGTGCCCGCACCTGTTCCAATAGACCAAACGTTGAAGTATGTGCCGTTTTTTATAATCACCAGAATCGGAAGAGCCAGTGCCATGATCAATGCAGTACTCAATTGTCGGCAGATAGTGATCTTTTTGATGTCTGCTGTCTTGGCGGCGTATTTCCAGTATATTCCTGCAAAAATTAAGAATGCCAATATCCCCGCAGTGAAGAATTGCAGTATGGGGCGTGTAAGTAGGGTGACTGTGAGACCGAATGCCAAAAATCCGGCACACACTTTTCTTAGTCTGGGTGTGAGTGCATACTCTATAACAGCCGTGATGAGAACAAGTAGTCCAAAAAGATACAGTGACTCTGTAAGGACGTGAGGGGCGTAATAGACGATGGTTGGATGGAATACCAGGAGATAGCTGGATGCCATTCCTGCGACCCATCCGGCCAAGCGATAACCGCAATACCACATCAAAAATACGCAGGCTAGAAATAGAGCGCAGTTCGCAATTTGAATTGAAATGGGGTCTGCTGACCAAAGGGCAGGCCACAAATATCCCAGCGGAGCCACGTTATAGCTCAACTGATCTTCTGTTAGAAAATGCCATGGCGCGGCAAGCAAACCGCGGGCTGCCGGTAGATAGGTATGCTGTGCATCTCCATTCAGTACGGAGCCTGCAGGAGGGAAGAACTGAGCAAGTCTTTTCTGGGCCGATAAGAGAATCCAGATTAGCCAGATGAATGAAATAAATGGTATCCAAATTTTTTTGATATTGCGATTCAACATTCCTGCGTCCAGCGTCACTAATTCGGTGAAAAAGAAAAACCGCAGCTGTTACCCTACTTGCAAAGCCAACCCCGCATGCTCGCGCAGCGGATGAAAGTGAATCTTCGGAAACCGCTCCTGCGCCAATCGCACGTCATACGGCGAGGTGCACAGATAGGCCAGCGTATCGGCCGCATCGCGCGCCATGCGCAGCGGGTAGGCGTTCTCGAATTCGCGCAGTTCGGCCGGGGTGTCGGCCGTGATCCAGCGTGCGCCGGTGTACTGGCAGCCTTCCAGGCGGATGTCGCAGTCGTATTCGGCGTTCAGGCGGTGCTGGACGACTTCGAATTGCAGCTGGCCCACGGCGCCCAGCAGCATGTTGCCGCCGGCCTCGGGCTTGAAGACCTGGATGGCGCCTTCCTCGCCCAGCTGCATCAGGCCCTGCTGCAGCTGCTTGGTGCGCAGCGGGTTCTTGAGCACCACGGTCATGAACATTTCCGGGGCGAAGAAGGGCAGGCCCGTGAATTGCAGGTTGGTGCCGTCAGTGATGGTGTCGCCCAACTGCACGCCGCCGTGCGTGGTGAAGCCGATGATGTCGCCCGCATAGGCTTCTTCTACGGCTTCGCGGCGCTGGCTCATGAAGGTCACGACCGAGGTGGGGCGCAGCTCCTTGGCAGTGCGCTGGACCTTCATCTTCATGCCGGGCGTGTACTTGCCCGAGGCCACGCGCACGAAGGCGATGCGGTCGCGGTGGTTGGCATCCATGTTGGCCTGGACCTTGAAGACCACGCCGGAGAAGCCTTCGTCCTCGGGGTGGATGATCTTTTCCACAGGCTGCTTGTTGACCAGCAGCGAGCTTTTGCGGGGGCCGGGCGGGGGCGACATGTCGACCACGGCATCCAGCACTTCCATGACACCGAAGTTGTTCACGCCGGAGCCGAAGAAGACCGGCGTGAGCTTGCCTGCCAGGAAAGCCTCGTGGTCCCAGGGGGCCGAGGCGCCCTGGGCCAGTTCCATGCTTTCCAGCGCATCGTCGAAGGACTGGCCGAAGCGCGCGCGCAGCTTGTCGGCCTCGGCCAGGGGAATGGCCTCGAAGTCCTGCGGGCGGCGTTCGCTGCCGGGCTGGAACACCGTCATGGTCTGGGTGAGCAGGTTGATGATGCCGCCGAATTGCCGGCCCTGGCCCACAGGCCAGGTGACGGGGCAGCAGGGCATGCCCAGCTCGCGCTCGACTTCGTCGAGGATGTCCAGCGGATCGCGCACTTCGCGGTCCATCTTGTTGACGAAGGTGATGATGGGCGTGTCGCGCTGGCGGCAGACCTCGATCAGGCGGCGGGTCTGCGATTCCACGCCGTTGGCGGCGTCGATGACCATCAGCGCCGAGTCCACGGCCGTGAGCACGCGGTAGGTGTCTTCCGAGAAGTCCTTATGGCCGGGCGTGTCGAGCAGGTTGACCACATGGTCGCGGTAGCTCATCTGCATGACCGAGCTGGCCACCGAGATGCCGCGCTGCTTTTCGATTTCCATCCAGTCGGAGGTGGCATGGCGGCTGGCCTTGCGGCCCTTGACGGCGCCCGCGATCTGGATCGCGCCCGAGAACAGCAGTAGCTTTTCGGTCAGCGTGGTCTTGCCCGCGTCGGGGTGGGAAATGATGGCAAAAGTCCGGCGGCGCCGGGTTTCAGAGGCGTATGACACAGTATTGAAAGCGCAAAGGCAGGGCGGTGCCTGCCAGGAAAGGGAGACGTAATGTCTGTCGCGGGCGGCCATTGGGCATGGAGCCAAGCGAGGCCGCAAATGGCCGCCATTCTACTTTCGCACTGGAAATATCGGCGAACAGGGATGTAAGTCGTGCCCCTGGTTTCTTGATGCCGTCTTGATACGGCATGCCGCAATCTCAATCCGCTTTTGACAGCCCCGGCCCTAGAGTTTTCCCCATCGCAACAACAGGTGCCGCCAAGCGGTGCCGATGCGGGAGAAATTCCTATGACCCTGACCGAAATCACCGGATGGCTGGGCGCCCTGGGCGCCCTGGCTGTGTTTGTCTACCTCGGATACGCATTGCTGCGGCCCGAGCAGTTCTGAGGTGGCGCAGATGCAAGACCTGATCTTTATCGCCCTGAGCCTGGGCTGCTTCGGGGGCCTGCTGGCCTTCGTGGCAGCGCTGGGCCGGATTTGACTGCCTGAAAGGAGACCGCCATGTGGTTGACCTGGATGGAATATGCACTGGTGCTGCTGCTGATGACGGCGCTGGCCGTGCCCATGGGGCAGTGGCTGGCACGCTGCTTCACGAGTGAGCACCATGCCTGGATCGAGCGGCTGAGCTTTCGCGCCCTGGGCGTGAACCCGGCCGAGCGCATGGGCTGGCAGCGCTACGGGCTGGCGCTGCTGCTGTCCAACGGCGCCATGCTGCTGCTGGGCTATGCGCTGCTGCGCGCGCAGGGCTGGCTGCCGCTCAATGCGCTGGGCAATGCGGCGCAGACACCGGACCTGGCCTTCAACACGGCCGTGTCCTTTGTGACCAATACCAACTGGCAGGCGTATTCGGGCGAGAGCAGCCTGTCCAACGCCACGCAGATGGTGGCCATCACCTTCATGATGTTCGCTGGCGCGACAACGGGCGTGGTCGCCGCGGCGGGTGTCATCCGCGGCCTGGCGCGCTCCAGTGCCTCGGACCTGGGCAACTACTGGGTGGACTATGTGCGCATGCTCTGGCGCGTGATGCTGCCGCTGAGCTTTGTGGTGGCCCTGGTCTATGTGTGGCAGGGCGTGCCGCAGACGCTGGATGGCCAGGCCTGGGCGACGACGCTGGAGGGCGCTCGCCAGCAGATTCTTCTCGGCCCCGTGGCCAGCCTGGAGAGCATCAAGCACATCGGCACCAACGGTGGCGGCTTCTTCGGCATGAATGCGGCCCATCCGTTCGAGAACCCCACGCCGCTGACCAACGCATTCCACATCCTGGGCATGCTGCTGATCCCGTCGGCGCTGACCTATGCGCTTGGCTCCATGCTGCTGCGCCGTCGCCAGGGCTGGGTGCTGTTCGGCGCCTGCCTGGTAATGTTCGTGGGCTTTCTGGCGCTGGTGTTCACGGCCGAGCAGGCAGGCAATCCGCTGCTGACGGCCGCAGGTGCCGACCAGCAGATCAGCGCCACCCAGCCGGGCGGCAACATGGAGGGCAAGGAGCTGCGCTTTGGCATCGCCGATACGGCGTTGTTCGTGGCCACGACCACGGCCGCGACCACAGGCTCGGTCAATGCCATGCATGACTCGCTGACGCCGCTGGGCGGGCTGGTGCCGCTGGCGCAGATGATGCTCAACTGTGTGTTCGGCGGCGACGGCGTGGGCCTGATCAACCTGCTGCAGTACGCCATCCTCACGGTCTTCCTGGCCGGCATGATGATCGGCCGCACGCCCGAGTTCCTGGGCAAGAAGATCGAGGCGCGCGAGATCAAGCTGGTGATGCTGGCCGTGATGGCGCACCCGATCTCCATCCTGGGCTTCACGGCGTTGGCTGCGGTCTGGCCCGACACCATGGCCAGTCTGACCAATCGGGGGCCGCACGGCTTCTCGGAGGTGCTCTATGCCTATGCCTCGGGCACGGCCAACAACGGTTCGGCCTTTGCGGGCCTGAATGCGAACACGCCGTTCTTCAACACCACCATCGGCCTGGCCATGCTGGCGGGCCGGTATCTGACGCTGCTGCCCATGCTGGCCCTGGCCGGCAGCCTGGCGGCCAAGCCCACCGTGCCTGCGGGGCCGGGCACCTTCCCGACCGCCACGCCGCTGTTCATGGGGCTGCTGGTCTTCGTGGTGGTCGTGGTCGGCGGGCTGACCTTCCTGCCTTCGCTGGCCCTGGGGCCCGTGGTCGAGCAGCTGCAGATGCTGTCAGGACAGGTCTACCCCTGAATCCCTGAGCCAGCTGAGCACGTTTTTTTCTTGGCCGCCGGTTCTGCCTTGGCAGGGCCGTGCGGCGGAGGTTTCGAGATGCAAGTTCAAACACATACTTCCGGCCCCTTGCCGGTGCTGCGCGCTGATGCGCAGGCCCAAGCGCAGGCCGTTCCTGGCGGGCTGCGCTCGCTGTTCGGCCCCAGCCTGCGGTCGGCGCTGTTCGTCGCCGTGGTCACGGGCCTGGCCTATCCGCTGGTCACCACGCTCGTGGCCCAGGCTGCGTTTCCCAAGACCGCCAATGGCAGCCTGGTCATGCGCCAGGGCTCGGTCGTGGGCTCGGCCCTGATCGGACAGGAGTTCGCCTCGCCCCGTTATTTCCAGGGCCGGCCCAGCGCCACCACGGCGCCTGATCCCGACAAGGCCGATGCCACGGTGGCCGCGCCTTACAACGCTGCGCTGTCGGCTGCCACCAACCAGGGGCCGACCCATGCGGCGCTCAAGGAGTCCGTGGCGGCGCGCGTGGCGGCCTACCGCGAACTCAATGGCCTGGCTGCAGATGCTGCGGTGCCTGTGGATGCCGTGACGGCCTCGGCCTCCGGCCTGGATCCGCACATCTCGGTGGCCAATGCCGAGCTGCAACTGCCGCGCGTGGCCCGCGAGCGCCAACTGCCCGTGGCCAAGGTCCAGGAACTGTTGCGCCAGCAGGTGGAGCCGCGCGTGCTGGGCCTGCTGGGCGAGCCGCGCGTGAACGTGCTGCAGCTGAATCTGGCGCTGGACGATCTTTCGGCCGCGACGCTGCAGCCTGCGGCAGTCCATGCCGCCAAGGAGTAAGCCATGTCGCGCAAAACTGCTTTGTCCCTGTTCGATCCTTCGCTGGTGCGCCAGGCGCTGGGTGACTCCGTCCGCAAGCTGGCACCCAGCGCGCAATGGCGCAACCCGGTGATGTTCGTGGTCTACCTGGGCGCCATCTTCACCAGCCTGCTCTGGGCCCAGGCCCTGGCGGGCGAAGGCGAGGCGCCTGCGGGCTTCATCCTGGCGATTGCGCTGTGGCTGTGGTTCACCGTGCTGTTCGCCAACTTTGCGGAGGCGCTGGCCGAGGGGCGCAGCCGCGCCCAGGCCGCCAGCCTGCGCAGCATGAAGCGCAGCACCGTCGCCAAGAAGCTGGAGCAGGCCAACTACCAGAGCCGCTGGCATCCCGTGGGTGCCGAAGAACTGCGTTCGGGCATGTGGGTGCTGGTGGAGGCCGGCGACACCGTGCCGCTGGACGGCACCGTGATCGAGGGCGTGGCCTCGGTGGACGAGAGCGCCATCACCGGCGAATCGGCCCCCGTGATCCGCGAGGCCGGCGGCGACTTCTCTTCGGTCACCGGCGGCACGCGCGTGCTGTCGGACTGGCTGGTGGTGCAGATCACCGTCAATCCCGGTGAGTCCTTCCTCGACCGCATGATCTCCATGGTGGAGTCGGCCCGCCGCCACAAGACGCCCAACGAGCTGGCGCTGACCATTTTGCTGGTCGGGCTGACGCTGCTGTTCCTGCTGGTCATCGTTACGCTGCGGCCCTATTCGTCCTTTGCGGTGGAGCTGACGGGCAGCGGCCAGGTCGTGGGACTGACGGTGCTGATCGCCCTGCTGGTGTGCCTGATCCCGACCACCATCGGCGGCCTGCTGTCGGCCATTGGCGTGGCGGGCATGAGCCGCATGATGCAGGCCAACGTGATCGCCACCTCGGGCCGCGCCGTGGAGGCGGCCGGCGACGTGGACGTGCTGCTGCTGGACAAGACCGGCACCATCACGCTGGGCAACCGCCAGGCCAGCGAGTTCCTGCCCGCGCCCGGCGTGACGGCCGCGCAGCTGGTGGATGCGGCGCAGCTGGCTTCGCTGGCCGACGAGACGCCTGAAGGCCGCAGCGTGGTCGTGCTTGCCAAGGAAATGCATGGCCTGCGCGAGCGTGACCTGGCAACCCTGCATGCCGTCTTCGTGCCCTTCACGGCCCAGACGCGCATGAGCGGCGTGGACATGCCGCAGCCGGACGGCGCCACGCGCAGCCTGCGCAAGGGCGCGGCCGACGCCGTGCGCCGCCACGTTGAAGCCATGGGCGGCAAGTTCCCGCCCGCCATGCTCAAGGTGGTGGAGGATGTGTCGCGGCGCGGCAGTACGCCGCTGGTCGTGGCCGACGGTGCCCGCGTGCTGGGCGTGATCGAGCTCAAGGACGTGGTCAAGCACGGCATACGCGAACGCTTTGCCGAGCTGCGCCGCATGGGCATCAAGACCGTGATGATCACGGGCGACAACCCGCTCACGGCGGCGGCCATTGCGGCCGAGGCCGGCGTGGACGACTACCTGGCCGAAGCCACGCCCGAGGACAAGCTGCGCCTGATCCGCGAACACCAGGCCGCAGGCCGCCTGGTGGCCATGACCGGCGACGGCACCAATGACGCGCCCGCATTGGCCCAGGCCGACGTGGCCGTGGCCATGAACAGCGGCACCCAGGCGGCCAAGGAAGCCGGCAACATGGTGGACCTGGACAGCAACCCGACCAAGCTCATCGAGGTCGTGGAGACCGGCAAGCAGATGCTGATGACGCGCGGCGCGCTGACCACCTTCAGCGTGGCCAACGACGTGGCCAAGTATTTCGCCATCATCCCGGCCGCCTTCGTGGGCACCTATCCGCAGCTGTCGGCGCTCAACGTCATGGGGCTGGCCAGCCCGGGCTCGGCCATCCTGAGTGCCGTGATCTTCAACGCGCTGATCATCATCGTGCTGATCCCGCTGGCCTTGCGTGGCGTGCCCTACCGTGCCATCGGCGCCTCGGCCCTGCTGCGGCGCAACCTGCTGGTCTACGGACTGGGAGGCCTGGTCGTTCCCTTCATCGGCATCAAGCTGATCGACATGCTGCTGGTGGCTCTGAACCTGGCGTGACCCTGTGCGGCCCGCCTGCCCGGCCGGGCAGGCCCCGTTTTGCTCTTCTCTTCAAGAAAACCAAGATGAAATCCGTTCCCTCCATGGCGGCCGCTGGTGCCGTCCCCCGTTTCTCCCTGGCCGCACTGCTGTCGCTGGCGGCCGCATCCTGCCATGCGCAGGCCGAGACCTCCCCCGTCAGCGCTGCCAGCGCCGCTGCCCAGGAATCGCCCGCACCCGCCTACGCCCTCACCGGCAGCGTGACGCTGCTCAGCGACTATCGTTTCCGTGGCATCTCGCAAAGCTGGATGGGGCCGGCGCTGCAGGGCGGGCTGGAGCTGTCGCTGCCGCGGGGCGCCTACCTGGGCGTGTCCGGCTCCAGCGTGTCGCGCCACAGCTATCTGGATGGCCGCGCGCTGGAGCTGGACCTGTACGGCGGCTGGCGTACCGAGCTGCTGCCGGGCTGGACGGGCGACATCGGCCTGCTGCACTACAACTACCCCGGCGCGCGCGTGCCCCGCGGGGATGGCAGCGGCGGCGTGCGCTACGACACCACCGAGGCCTATCTGGGCGTCACCAACGGCGGCTTCAGCGCCAAATGGTCGCTGGCGCTCACGCCTTACTTCGGGCTGCGCGACAGCACGGCGGCCACGGCCTTTGCAGAGGCGCTTCCCGGCAGCGGCAGCTCACGCGGCAGCAGCTATCTGGACCTGAACTACCAGCATCCTCTGGGCGACTGGGCCGTGCTGGGCCTGCATGCCGGCCACACGCAGGTGCGCAACTACAGCGAACTGTCGTATGCCGACTGGCGCGTCTCGCTGGCCCGCAGCTGGGGCCCATGGACGGCCACGCTGGCCTGGGCAGGCACCTCGGCCGACACGCGCTACTACCGCGCGGCCAACGCGGCGGGCCAGATGCAAAGCCTGGGCCGCAGCGGCTGGGTGCTGTCGCTGTCGGCGGCGTTCTAGTGTGGGAGCACGCTCTGGTGCTAGGCTGAGAACCATGCCCATTTCGTCCTCTGCCGAGCCGGCGCCGCCCGGTCTGCCGCGCCCCGATCCCGACGCCCTGGTCGCGCGCCTGCGCCATGAGCGGGCGCAGGAGGGACGGGGCAAGCTGCGCATCTACTTCGGATCGAATGCAGGCGTGGGCAAGACCTACGCCATGCTGGCCGCCGCCCAGCGCGAACGCCAGGGGGGCCGCGAGGTTCTGGTGGGACTCGTGGAAACCCATGGCCGCAAGGAAACGGCGCAGCAGCTGCATGGCCTGGAGCAGCTGCCGCTGCGCGAGCTGCCGCACCAGGGGCGGACGCTGCGCGAGTTCGACCTGGATGCGGCGCTCGCGCGGCGGCCGCGCGTGCTGCTGCTCGATGAACTGGCGCACAGCAATGCGCCGGGTTCGCGCCATCCCAAGCGCTGGCAGGACGTGCAGGAGCTGCTGGACGCAGGCATCGATGTCTGGACCACGATCAACGTGCAGCACCTGGAAAGCCTGAACGACGTGGTGGGCGGCATCGTGGGCATCACGGTGCGCGAGACCGTGCCCGATCAGATCTTCGACGATGCCGACGAGGTCATCGTCGTCGACATCTCGCCCGACGAACTGCTGCGCCGGTTGAAGGACGGCAAGGTCTACATGCTGGAGCAGGCCGAGCGGGCCTCGCGCAACTTCTTCAGGCGCGGCAACCTGCTGGCGCTGCGCGAGCTGGCGCTGCGCCGCACGGCCGATCGCGTGGACGAGGACATGCGCGACTACCGGCGCGAGCGCTCCATAGGCACGGTCTGGCCTGCGCGTGAGCGCCTGCTGGTGGCGGTGGCAGGACACGCGGGCGACGACGCCCTGGTGCGCCAGGTCGCGCGCATGGCGCGCCGGCTCGATGCGGACTGGATGGTGGTCTACGTGGACGCGCCCCAGCGCCAGCACCGCCCACGCAGCGTGCAGGCCGCCGTGCTCAAGACCCTGGCCCTGGCCGCGCGCCTGGGGGCCGAGACGGCCACGCTGCCGGGCGCCGATGTGGCCGAGGCCCTGGTTGCCTTCGCGCGCGAGCGCAACGCCAGCCGCCTGGTACTGGCCCAGCCGCCGCGCCCGGCATGGTCGCCCTGGCGCTGGTGGGGCCGCAGCCTGCCTGACCGCATCGTCCAGCTGCATCCCGACATCGACGTGCTGGTGCTCTCCGGGGGCTCCAGCGCGGCCCGGACCGAGGCCGCGCCTGCCGCACCGCTGCGGCGCAGGCCGCTGCCCTGGAAGGGCTATGCCGGCGTGACCCTGGCCTGCTTGACCGCCACGGTGCTGGCCGAGCAGCTGCTGCGCATCTTCGACCCGGCCAACGTGGTGATGCTGTTCCTGCTCATCGTCGTGCTGTCTTCGTTGCGCTGGGGGCGTGGCCCGGGCGCCTGGGCGGCGCTGCTGTCGGTACTGTGCTTCGACTTTTTCTTCGTGCCTCCGCGCGGATCCTTCCATGTCAACGACACGCAGTACCTGTTCACCTTCGTGCTGATGCTGGGCGTGGCCCTGGTCTGCGGCCAGCTCATGGCGCGGCTGCGCCACGAGGCGCGCGTGGCGGCCGAGCGCGAGCGGCGCGCGGGCGCCCTGGCGCGGCTGGCGCGCGACCTGTCGGGCGCGCTCACGCAGGAGCAGGTGGTGGAGATTGCGCTGCGCACGGTCTCGGGCGTGTTCGACGCCCAGGCCGGGCTGCTGCTGCCCGATGCCGACGAGCGCCTGCGCCCCGCCGGCGGCGGCCCCTGCCCCATGGACGACAGCATTGCGCGCTGGGCCATGGACCATGGCCAGCAGGCCGGCCAGGGCACGGACACGCTGCCGGCCGCACCGGCCCGCTATGTGCCGCTGGCCGCACCCGTGCGCATGCGCGGCGTGCTGGTGCTGCAGCTGCGCGCGCCGCAGCGCCTGGAGGTGCCCGAGGAGCAGCGCCTGCTGGAGGCCTGTGCCAGCCAGGTGGCGCTGGCGCTGGAGCGCCAGCACTTCGTGGCCGTGGCCCAGCAGACCCAGATCGCCATGGAGGGCGAGCGCATGCGCAACACCCTGCTGTCGGCCGTCTCGCACGACCTGCGCACCCCGCTGACCACCATCCTGGGCGCGGCCGAGGCCGCGCAGCGCCATGTGCCGCCGGGCGGCGCGGCCGACATGCTGGAGCAGGTCCGCATCCAGGCGCAGGCCATGCAGCGCCTGGTGGAGAACCTGCTGGACATGGCGCGCCTGCAGCAAGGCGGCGTGCACCTGCAGCGCGAATGGCTGCCGCTGGACGAAGTGGTGGGCAGCGCGCTGCGCCAGATGCGCGCGCGCCTGGGCCAGCATCCCGTGAGCACCGACGTGCCCGCCAGCCTGCCGCTGCTGCAGCTCGATGCCCTGCTCATGGAGCGCGTGCTGGTCAATCTGCTGGACAACGCCGCCAAGTACACGCCGGCCGGCACGCCGCTGGCCATCAGTGCGTGTGTGCAGGATGGCGAACTGCTGCTGTCCGTGCGCGACGGCGGGCCGGGCCTGCCATCCCACCTGCCGGTGGAGACGCTGTTCGAGCCCTTCACGCGCGGCACGGCCGAGTCCACCGTCTCGGGCATCGGCCTGGGCCTGGCGCTGGTGCGCAGCATTGTCGAGGCGCATGGCGGGCGCATCGAGGCTGCCGCCGCGCGGCCCGGCCCGGGCACCATCTTCACGCTGCGCTTTCCCGTGCCCGAGCAGCCTGCGCTGGATTAGAGTCCCGCCATGCACGAAAGCACTCCATGAGCACGCCCGCCAACCGCATCCTGATGATCGAGGACGACCCCGGCATCCGCCGCTTCGTGCGCCTGGTGCTGGAAGACGAAGGCTGGCAGGTCTTCGAGGCCGACAGCGCGCGCCGCGGCCTGATCGAGGCCGCGAGCCGCCAGCCCGACCTGGTCATCCTCGACCTGGGCCTGCCGGACGCCGATGGCAAGCAGGTCCTGACCGAGCTGCGCGGGTGGTCCTCCGTGCCCGTGCTCGTGCTCTCCGCGCGCGAGCGTGAGGACGAGAAGGTGGCCGCATTGGATGCCGGCGCCGACGACTACCTGGTCAAGCCCTTCGGCGTGCCCGAGCTGCTGGCCCGGCTGCGCGTGATGCTGCGCCGCCGCCAGCAGCTGGGCGCCGCCGGTGGGGCGGGCGGCACCGCCGCGTCCAGCAAGGTGCACTTCGGCCCGGTGCAGGTGGACCTGGCCACGCATGAGGTGCGGCGCGCGGGGCAGCCGGTGCACCTCACGCCCATCGAATTCCGCCTGCTGGCGGCCCTGATCGCCGCCCAGGGCCGTGTGATGACCCACCGCCAGCTGCTGCTGCAGGTCTGGGGCCCCGAGTACCTGAGCCGCGCCCACTACCTGCGCGTGCACATGGCCAATCTGCGCCAGAAGATCGAGGACGAGCCGGCCCAGCCGCGCCACCTGGTGACCGAGCTGCAGGTGGGCTACCGGCTTGTGGGGCTGGGCGGTGAGGCATCCCCGGGATCGGTATAATCGGCGCCTCTCCGAGGAGCGTTGCAGCGGCCCCCACACATCAGGCGTGGTCGCGAGGCTCGGAGTCATACCTGCAACGACGCTCGCCCACGCTTTCTGTGCGGTGAGCTTTTTTTCGTCTCCCGCAGAACGTGGTTTTTCATTCATCTTTTGGAGAAAACCATGAACGCTGCTGTTCGTCCCGTTTCCGCCGACACGGCCATCGCTGACATTTCCCTCGCTGCCTGGGGCCGCAAGGAAATCCTGATCGCCGAAACCGAAATGCCCGGCCTGATGGCCACGCGCGAGGAATTCGCCGCTGCCCAGCCCCTCAAGGGCGCGCGCATCACCGGCTCGCTGCACATGACCATCCAGACGGCCGTGCTGATCGAGACGCTCAAGGCCCTGGGCGCCGAAGTGCGCTGGGCGTCGTGCAACATCTTCTCGACGCAGGACCACGCTGCTGCCGCCATCGCGGAAACCGGCACGCCCGTGTTCGCCATCAAGGGCGAATCGCTGGCCGACTACTGGGACTACACCCACCGCATCTTTGAATTCGGCGCCGCCGGCACCGAAGGCGAAGGCCCCAACATGATCCTGGACGACGGCGGCGACGCCACCATGCTGCTGCACCTGGGCATGCGCGCCGAAAAGGACCTGTCCGTGCTGGACAACCCCGCCTCCGAAGAAGAGAAGATCGCCTTCGCCGCCATCCGCGCCAAGCTGGCCCAGGACCCCACCTGGTACACGCGCAAGAGCGCCCACATCATCGGCGTGACCGAAGAGACCACGACCGGCGTGCACCGCCTCAACGAGATGTCGGCCAAGGGCACGCTGAAGTTCCGTGCCATCAACGTCAACGACTCGGTCACCAAGAGCAAGTTCGACAACCTCTACGGCTGCCGCGAATCGCTGGTGGACGGCATCAAGCGCGCCACCGACGTGATGATCGCCGGCAAGGTTGCCGTGGTGGCCGGCTACGGCGACGTGGGCAAGGGCTGCGCCCAGGCGCTGCGCGCGCTGTCGGCCCAGGTCTGGGTCACCGAGATCGATCCCATCAACGCCCTGCAGGCGGCCATGGAAGGCTACAAGGTCGTGACCATGGAGTGGGCAGCCGACAAGGCCGACATCTTCGTGACCACCACCGGCAACCGCGACATCATCCGCCACGAGCACATGGTGGCCATGAAGAACGAAGCCATCGTCTGCAACATCGGCCACTTCGACAACGAGATCGACGTCGCCTCCATCGAGCAGTACCAGTGGGAAGAAATCAAGCCCCAGGTGGACCACATCACCTTCCCTGACGGCAAGAAGATCATCCTGCTGGCCAAGGGCCGCCTGGTGAACCTGGGTTGCGCCACCGGCCACCCCAGCTTCGTGATGAGCGCCTCGTTCGCCAACCAGACCATCGCCCAGATCGAGCTGTTCACCAAGCCCGATGCCTACGAGGTCGGCAAGGTCTACGTGCTGCCCAAGATCCTGGACGAGAAGGTTGCCCGCCTGCACCTGAAGAAGGTCGGCGCCATGCTGACCGAACTGACGGACGGCCAGGCTGCCTATATCGGCGTGAGCAAGCAGGGCCCCTACAAGCCCGAAACTTATCGCTACTAAGCACCCCCTGAGGCGCTGACGCGCCTTCCCCCTCTCTATCCGCTTCGCGGAGGAGGGGGACGACGCCCTCGCTGCGGGGCGGCCCTTGCTTGGCGTCCCTGAGTTGGGTCGCGCCGGTTTCGGGCATTAGTCAACTGAGATTTCCTGGAGCGACGCTATGCGCGCAGATGTATTTTTGGTGGAAGCCGGCCATGCGGCCACGCGCTCGCAGGCGCAGCGGCTGATTGCGGGCGGCGTGCAATGGCGCATGACGCCGCTGACGCCTTGGAAGAAGGTTGCCAAGAACGGCGACGAGATTCCTGCGGGTGCCGAGCTGCAGCTGCTGGACGGGGCCGAGGCCCGGTTCATCTCGCGCGGCGGGCTGAAGCTGGAAGGCGCGCTGGCGGCCACCAAGCTGTCGGTGGACGGCCTGCGCTGCCTGGACGTGGGCCAGAGCACGGGCGGTTTCACCGACTGCCTGCTGCAGGCGGGCGCCGCCCAGGTCATCGGCGTGGATGTGGGCCATGGCCAGCTGCACGACCGGCTGCGCTCGGATGTGCGTGTGATCTGCGTCGAGGGTGTCAATGCCCGCGCGGTGACGGCCGAGGGCCTGCAGGAGTCCTGCGAGGAAGTGCTGTCCGAACGCTGGGAAGAAGATCCCGACGACAACGACACCCAGCCCGTGGCGCCCTATGCCTGGATGCGCAACGGCGGTCTGGTCGATGAAGACTACGACGACAGCGACGACGCCAAGGAAAAAGAGATCGAGGCCTTCAAGGCCGAGCGCGCGGCCAAGGGCAAGGCCCGGGAGGAAGGCACGGTGGCCACGCAGCGCCGCCGCCGCGCCGAGTTTGCCGACGTGGACATCACGCCGCAGTTCGACTTCGTCACGGGCGATCTGTCCTTCATCTCGCTGACCCTGGTGCTGCCGGCCGTCACGCGCCTGCTCAAGCCGCACGGCCAGCTGCTGATGCTGGTCAAGCCGCAGTTCGAACTGCAGCCGGGCCAGGTCGGCAAGGGCGGCATCGTGCGCGATGCGGCCCTGTTCACCGAGGTGGAGCAGCGCATCCGCACCTGCCTGGGCGAGCTGGGCCTGGAGGTCAAGGGCTGGATGGAGTCGGCCATCGAAGGCGGTGACGGCAACCGCGAATTCTTCGTGCATGCCCAGCAGGCGGCCGTGGTGAAGGAGCCTGCACAGCCTGAAACGCAGGACGACGACGAGCCCCGTTCGGCCGTGAAAGCCGCGCCTAAGCCGGCCGCGCCCAAGCGCGTGTCCCGCACCGTGCTGCGCGAGCAGCGCAACGAGCGTGTGATCGACACCAGCACCGAGTTCGGCGTGCCCGGACCGGGCCGCGCCAAGCTGCGCAAACGCAACGAATGAAACACTGAGCAGTGAGTCTTACATGAGCTTTCCGATCAGCTTCGAATTCTTCCCGACCAAGACGCCCGAAGGGGCGGCCAAGCATGTGCAGGTGCGCAAGAACCTCTATGCGCGCAAGCCCCAGTTCTGCTCCGTCACCTATGGCGCGGGCGGCTCCACGCAGGCCGGCACCTTCAACATGGTGCGTGACATCCAGAGCGAAGGCGTCAGCGCGGCATCGCATTTCTCCTGCGTGGGCGCCACGCACGACAAGGTGCGTGCCGAGCTGCAGGAGCTCAAGGCCATGGGCGTGCGCCGCATCGTTGCGCTGCGCGGCGACCTGCCCAGCGGCTACGGCCTGGGCGGTGAATTCCAGTACGCCAGCGACCTCGTGGAATTCATCCGCCGCGAGTTCGGCGACTGGTTCCACATCGAGGTGGCAGCCTACCCCGAGGTCCACCCGCAGGCGAAATCCCCACATTCCGATCTGGAAGCGTTTGCGGCTAAAGTGCGCGCTGGCGCGGATTCCGCGATCACCCAATATTTCTACAATGCCGACGCCTACTGCCGTTTCGTTGATGCGGCGCGCGGCATGGGGCTTGATGCACCGGTTGTTCCCGGCATCATGCCCATCACCAGCTCTACGCAGCTGATGCGCTTCTCGGACGCCTGCGGCGCCGAGATCCCGCGCTGGATCCGCCTGCGTCTGCAGGCTTACGGAGATGACACGGCGTCCATTCGCGCCTTCGGCCTCGATGTCGTGTCCCGTCTATGCGAGCAGTTGCGCAGCCAGGGCGCTCCCGGGCTGCACTTCTATACGATGAACCAGAGCGTCGCCACGCTGGAAATCTGCGATCGATTGGGCCTTTGAGCGCGCAGCCACTGCGCCGGCCCCGGGCGGCCCTCTAGAACTTGGGAACGGTCAGGCGTTCCCTGGAGGTTTTTGCCCATGGATCGTAATTTTCGACGCCTGCATTGGCGCTGGCTGGCCATGTGTGCCATCACCGCCACCCTGGCTGGCTGCGCACCGGCTCCCGTGGCCGAAACCGATGCCGAGTCCGGCGCCCTGATGGCAGGTTCTGCTGGTGCAGCAGGTGCCGAGGCCATGGCTGAAGGCCATACGCCTGCGGCCGTTCCCTCAGCAGGCAAGCGCAGCAGCCGCGCCTCGCGGGCCACGCCGCCTGCCAGCAGATCCGCGGATGCCAGGCCCTCCGAACCGGCTTCGCCCGAAGAGAGTTCCGACACTCCCTCCAATCCCGATTTCGCCCTCGTTCCCTCGCGCGACAGCGACCAGCAAGGCCTGGCCTCCTGGTATGGCCCGGGCCTGCATGGCCGGCTGACGGCCAGCGGCGAACGTTTCGACAAGGAAGAGCTGACGGCTGCGCACCGCAGCTTCGCCTTCGGCAGCCGTGTCTGCGTGCGCAGCGCCGCGACAGGCAGGACGGTGGTGGTGCGCATCAATGACCGGGGGCCGTTTGCGCCCGGCCGCGTGATCGACCTGAGCCAGGCTGCGGCGCAGGAGCTGGGCATGGTCGGCCTGGGCATCAAGCCCGTGGAACTGTGGCAGCTCGACGAAGGCGAGGAAGAATGCCCCGAAACCCTGGTCACGGCCAGGAAGGCAGAGTCGCTCAAGAAGACGCAGCAGGCCAAGGGACAGACACAAACACAGGCGCGGACCCAGGTTCAGGCAAAGGCCCCGGTCCGTCCGCGTGTGCAGGCCAAGGCGCCCGCACCCAGGCCCAATGCACGCACGGCCGTGGCCAGCCGTGCCGTCCCTGCCGCCAGGCCGGTGGCGAAGGCCGCTGCGCCCGCCGCAGCCTCGGCCACGGCAGTGGCCTCTGCGGCGTCGAGCTCGCGCTGAAACGTGCTCAGCCGCCGGATTCGAGCGTGAAGGCCGCGTTCTCGTCCTGACCGAGCAGCTTGACCAGCTGCGGCATGGCCGGCTTGAGCTGTTCCTTGAGATTGAACGGCGGATTGATCAGGAACATGCCGCTGGCCGGCAGGCCGCCGCGCTCCGACGTCTTGTTGCTCTTGACCGTGAGCTCCACATGCAGCCAGCTCTTGCCGGCCTTGGTGGTCATGGTCTTCAGGCGGCGCGGCAGATCGTGCGCCTCGGGGCGCGGGATGATCGGATACCAGACCGCATACGTGCCTGTGGCAAAGCGCTTGAGGCTGTCGGCCGCCATGTCCAGCACCTTGGCGTAGTCGCTCTTGAGCTCGTAGCTGGGGTCGCACAGCACCAGGGCGCGGCGCGACGGTGGTGGCAGGAATTTCTTGATGCCCTCGAAGCCGTCCTCGTGCAGCACGGCCACCTGGCGGCCCGCTTCAAGCTGGGCAATGTTGCCCGCCAGCGAGCGCATGTCGGTGGGATGCAGCTCGAAGACCTTGAGCTTGTCGCGCTCCTGCACGCGCAGCAGGGACTGGATGATGAAGGGCGAGCCCGGGTAGTTGCGCAGCTGCGCGCCCTGGTTGAAGGAGCGCACCGTGGCCAGGTAGGCCTGCAGCACCGGGGCCAGCTCGGCCTCCTTGGCCTGGGCCAGGCGCATGATGCCGTCGGCCGACTCGCCGCTCTTGTTGGCGTAGTCGCCGTCCAGTCGGTACAGGCCGGCGCCGGCGTGCGTGTCCAGCACCGTGAGGGCGGCATCCTTCTGGAGGAGGTATTGCAGGGTGGCGATCAGCACGGTGTGCTTGAGCACATCGGCATGGTTGCCTGCATGGAAGGCGTGGCGGTAACTGAACATAGGCGTATGGTAACCAGCCGCGCTGCCGGGTGGTTGCCCGTGGCGGCTGAAGGATGGGGGCCGGCGCTGAAGCCAGTGCGGCGCAAGGGGGATGGCGAAGGCCTGCCGTTTTTGTATAATGGAGGGCTTCGCAGCGATTTTAGGGTCCCGCGGCGAAGTTTACATCCCCGCCTAAGAGGCTTCCTTTTTGAAGAAGCGCCGACCGCGGAAAAGGACCCGCCAAACCTTTCTTGAAAGAGAAAACTCATGTCTACATTCAGCGCAAAGCCCGCTGAGGTGCAACACGAGTGGTTTGTGATTGACGCCACCGATAAGGTGCTCGGACGTGTCGCCAGCGAAGTGGCACTCCGTCTGCGCGGCAAGCACAAAGCCATTTACACACCTCACGTTGACACCGGCGACTTCATCGTCATCATCAACGCCTCCAAGCTCAAGGTCACCGGCACCAAGAACCTGGACAAGGTGTACTACCGCCACTCTGGTTTCCCCGGCGGCATCACTGCCACCAACTTCCGCGACATGCAGGCCAAGTTCCCCGGCCGCGCTCTGGAAAAGGCCGTCAAGGGCATGCTGCCCAAGGGTCCCCTGGGCTACGCAATGATCAAGAAGCTCAAGGTGTACGGCGGTGCTGAGCATCCCCACACCGCCCAGCAGCCCAAGGCTCTGGAAATCTAAGGAGACCTAGATGATTGGTGATTGGAACAATGGCACCGGCCGTCGCAAATCCAGCGTCGCGCGCGTGTTCCTGAAGAAGGGCTCCGGCAAGATTACCGTGAATGGCAAGGACATTCAGGAATACTTCGGCCGCGAAACCTCGATCATGATCGCAAAGCAGCCCCTGGCTCTGACGAGCAACCTGGAAGCTTTCGACATTCAAGTGAACGTCCACGGTGGTGGTGAATCCGGCCAGGCCGGCGCTACCCGCCACGGCATCACCCGCGCCCTGATCGACTATGACGCAGCGCTCAAGCCCGTCCTGAGCCAAGCCGGCTTCGTGACGCGTGACGCTCGTGAAGTCGAACGTAAGAAGGTCGGCCTGCGCTCCGCACGCCGCGCCAAGCAGTTCTCCAAGCGTTAATCCGCTGGCACTGCAGGAAAGTCCCCCGGGGCTTTCCCCAGAAAAAAACCGCCTTTGCCGGCGGTTTTTTTCTGGGCGATGCAAACCCTTCGCATTCACCTTCGCCGTCGGTGGCCAATGCCCCCACTTGCACTGTCGTCAAGCCGGCGGCCCCGGGAATTCCCGAGCCCTTTGCTGTACCATTCGGGCCAATTGAGAACTTCGGAGTATCCCCATGAGCGCCGTCGCAGAAATCACCGAAACCACCACCGCCGAAATGCCCACCCCGATCGTCTTCACCGACAGCGCAGCTGCCAAGGTGGCCGATCTGATCGCCGAGGAAGGCAACCCTGACCTGAAGCTGCGCGTGTTCGTGCAAGGTGGCGGCTGCTCGGGCTTCCAGTACGGCTTCACCTTCGACGAGATCACCAACGACGACGACACGACCATGACCAAGAATGGCGTGTCGCTGCTGATCGACGCCATGAGCTACCAGTACCTGGTGGGTGCCGAGATCGACTACAAGGAAGACCTGCAGGGCGCGCAGTTCGTGATCAAGAACCCCAACGCCTCCACCACCTGCGGCTGCGGATCGAGCTTCTCGGTATAAGCCTTGTCGGCCGCGCTGCAGTGAAGCCCACAGCAGCCCGCCGCACAACACGCCACCAACCGCCGCGCAGCAATGCGCAGGCGGTTTTTTAACGCCTGCGCCCTTCCTGCCTTGCCATGATTCCTGAAGACAAAAGCGCTTCCGCCTCCTCCACATCCTCCTCGCGTTCGGTGCTGCTATGGCTTGTGGCCATCGGCTTTTTCATGCAGACGCTGGACGGCACCATCGTCAACACCGCGCTGCCCACCATGGCCGAGGCCTTGGGCGAGAGCCCGCTGCGCATGCAGTCGGTCATCGTCGCCTACTCGCTGACCATGGCCATGCTGATCCCGGCCTCGGGCTGGATGGCCGACCGCTTCGGCACGCGGCGCGTCTACCTGTGGGCGATTGCGCTGTTCGTGCTGGGCTCGGTGATGTGCGCGATTGCGCCCAACCTGCAGCTGATGGTGGCTGCGCGCGTGCTGCAGGGCATGGGCGGGGCACTGCTCATGCCGGTGGGGCGGCTGGCCGTGCTGCGCGCCTTTCCGCGCGAGCAGTTCCTCAAGGCCATGAGCTTCGTGGCCATCCCCGGCCTGGTCGGGCCGCTGATCGGCCCCACGCTGGGCGGCTGGATGGTGGAGTACGTGAGCTGGCACTGGATCTTCCTGGTCAACGTGCCCGTGGGCCTGATCGGCCTGGCCGCCACGCTGCGCTTCATGCCGGTGGGCGACCGCTTTGCCGTCAAGCGCTTCGACGGCGTGGGCTATGCGCTGCTGGCCTTCGGCATGGTGGCCGTGTCGCTGGCGCTGGACAGCATGTCGGGCAAGGGCATCCATGGCGCCATGGTCTTCGTGCTGCTGATCTTCGGCCTGGCCAGCCTGGCCGCCTACTGGCTGCATGCGCTGCGCCGGCCCGACCCGCTGTTCGCCCCCGAGCTGTTCGCCGTGCGCAGCCTGCGCGTGGGCCTGCTGGGCAATCTGTTCTCGCGCCTGGGCAGCTCCTGCATGCCCTTCCTGATCCCGCTGGTCCTGCAGGTCTGCCTGGGCTTTTCGCCGCTGCAGGCCGGCATGATGATGCTGCCCACGGTGCTGGCCAGCATGGCCATGAAGCGCCAGACCACCACGCTGATCCAGCGCATAGGCTACCGCCGCGTGCTCATGGGCAACACCCTGGTGCTGTCGCTGATGATCGCCAGCTTCGGCACGGTCTCCACGGCGCTGCCGCTGTGGGTGGTCATCGTCCAGCTGCTGATCTTCGGCGCCACCAACTCCATGCAGTTCACGGCCATGAACACCGTCACGCTCAAGGACCTCGATGCCGGCAACGCCAGCAGCGGCAACAGCCTGCTGTCCATGGTGCAGATGCTGGCCATGGGCATGGGCGTGGCCGCCGCAGGTGCGGTGCTGGCCGGTTTCAGCGAATGGTTCGGCGGCGACACGCCGCAGCACACCCTCAATGCCTTCCGCGCCACCTTCGTCTGCATGGGCGCGGTGACGCTGGCCTCGACCATGATCTTCTCGCAGCTCGGCGACGATGAGGATGTGCGGCCCAAGCCTCTGGAGCCGGCCGAGCACGAGTGAGGGCTGTGCATAGCTTTTGAACCCTGAACCGCTGCAATCCACACTTTTGTTGCGGGTTTACCCTTGTTTTTGGCAAGGATATATGGCAGCCCGCATAGGAAATATCGAGGCCGTCTTATGCGTTTGGGCGGGGCTGGACTTAATCTCGGGTACATCCGCAGGACTTACGCAAGCAAGAACGCAAACACGCCATCGCCACAGGGCCAGCGGCTTTCTTCCTCGGAATTTGCGTAAGTCGTGATCCGAACAGTCCACGCACCAGCAGTTGCCCCCACGAGCATGAGCCAGAGCCCCAGTTCCCAACCCATCCGCTTCTATCACCGCGGCCAGATCGTCGAGGTACAGGGGCCGCATCCCACGCGCTCGGTGCTCGACTGGCTGCGCGGCGACGCGCGCTGCACCGGCACCAAGGAGGGCTGCAACGAAGGTGACTGCGGCGCCTGCACCGTGGTCATCGCCGAGCTGGCCGAAGACGGCGCGCCCGACGCGGTGGGCGGCCTGCAGCTGCAGACGGTCAATGCCTGCATCCAGTTCCTGCCCACGCTGCACGGCAAGGCGCTGTTCACGGTGGAGGACGTCAAGGGCCAGTGCGCCGGCAAGCAGGGCTGTGCCACCGGCAAGCCCGCAGGCGGTGCCGAGCTGCACCCCGTGCAGCAGGCGCTGGTGGACTGTCACGGCTCGCAGTGCGGCTTTTGCACGCCGGGCTTCGTGATGTCGCTGTGGTCGGCCTACGAGCACCACCAGCAGGCCGGCACGCGCCCCTCGCGCCAGCAGCTGGCCGACGAGCTGTCGGGCAATCTGTGCCGCTGCACGGGCTACCGTCCCATCCTGGACGCAGGCCAGCGCATGTTCGACCTGCCCGCCACGCGCATGGCCACCGACCCCGTGGTGCAGGCACTGCAGGGCCTGCGCGCGCAGGATGCCGGCTTGGACTACACCGCGCCCAACGCCGCCCAGGGCGGCCGTGTGGACAGCTTCCACGCTCCGCGCACACTGGACGAGCTGGCCGCCGTGTGCGAGGCCAAGCCCCGCGCGCGCCTGCTGGCAGGCTCCACCGATGTGGGGCTGTGGGTGACCAAGCAGTTCCGCGACCTGGGCGACATCGTCTATGTGGGCGACGTGGCCGAGATGAAGCGCGTCGAGGAACGCCGCGGCGCGGGCAGCCTGGACGGCGGCGAGCTGTACATCGGCGCCGGTGCCTCGCTGGAATCGGCCTGGTCGGCGCTGTCGCAGCGCTTCGAGGGGCTGACCGACGTGTGGCTGCGCTTTGCCTCCGTGCCCATCCGCCATGCGGGCACCATGGGCGGCAACGTGGCCAATGGCTCGCCCATTGGCGACTCCCCGCCCGTGCTGATGGCGCTGGACGCGCAGATCGAGCTGCGCAAGGGCGCACGCGTGCGCCGCATGCCGCTGCATGACTTCTATCTGGACTACATGAAGAACCAGCTGGAACCGGGCGAGTTCGTGCAGGCACTGGCCGTGCCGCTGGACGCTGCACGGCGCCAGACCCGTGCCTACAAGATCAGCAAGCGCTTTGACTGCGACATCTCGGCGCTGTGCGCGGGGCTGGCCATCGAGCTCGATGGCGAGGTGGTGAAGTCCGCCCGCCTGGCCTTTGGCGGCATGGCTGCCGTGGTCAAGCGTGCGGCCCTGGCGGAGGCGGCCATCGTGGGCCAGCCCTGGGACCAGGCCGCAGTGAAGGCCGCCCAGGCCGCGCTGGCCCAGGACTTCAAGCCCATGTCCGACATGCGCGCCAGCGCCGACTACCGGCTCAAGGTGGCGCAGAACCTGCTGCAGCGCCTGTGGCTGGAGACACGTCCGCAGCAGCCGCTGCCGCTGCAGGCCACCAGCGTCTGGAGCGTGATGCCCCACGCAGTGCACCAAGGAGCCTGAAATGAACCGCCCCATCGATCCCTCCCTGCTGCACTCGTCCGAGGCCTTTGCGCATTACCTGAAGAACACCGCCTTCCGCGTGGACGAGCGTGCCGAGGCCGGCGCCCACACCCAGGGCCAGCGCGTGGGCATCAGCCGCCCGCATGAATCGGCGCATCTGCATGTGGCCGGCGAAGCCGCCTACATCGACGACCTGCCCGAGCTGGACGGCACGCTGCACTGTGCGCTGGGCCTGTCGCCCGTGGCCCATGGCCGGCTCAATGCGCTCAGGCTGGATGCCATCCGCGCCATGCCCGGCGTGGTGACCGTGCTCACGGGCGAGGACATTCCCGGCGTCAACGACTGCGGCTCCATCATCCACGACGACCCCATCCTGTGCAGCGGCGAGATCCGCTACCTGGGCCAGCCGCTGTTCGCCGTGATCGCCGAAAGCCGCGAGGCGGCGCGCCTGGCTGCGGCCCAGGCCAAGGCGGCGGCCGACATCGCGGCCGAGCCGCCCGTGCTCACGCCCCAGCAAGCGCATGAGCTGGGCCAGTACGTGCTGCCGCCCATGCACCTGGCGCGCAGCACGAATGAAGGCGGCGCGCGCCGCGCCATGGACGAGGCGCCGCACCGCCTGAAGTCATCGTTCTACGTGGGCGGCCAGGAGCAGTTCTACCTGGAAGGCCAGATCAGCTACGCCATTCCCAAGGAGGACGGCGCCGTCCACCTGTACTGCTCCACCCAGCACCCCAGCGAGATGCAGCACCTGGTGGCCCATGCGCTGGGCGTGGCCTCGCACGCCGTGCATGTGGAGTGCCGCCGCATGGGTGGCGGCTTCGGCGGCAAGGAGTCGCAGTCGGCCCTGTTCGCCTGCGTGGCCTCGGTGGCCGCGACGCGGCTGCGCCGCCCCGTCAAGCTGCGCCTGGACCGCGATGACGACTTCATGATCACGGGCCGCCGCCACTGCTTCTGGTACGAGTACGAGGTGGGCTACGACGACGAGGGCCGCATCCTCGGCGCCGAGATCTCCATGGTCTCGCGCGCCGGCCACTCGGCCGACCTGTCCGGCCCCGTGATGACGCGCGCGCTGTGCCACTTCGACAACACGTACTGGCTGCCCGATGTGTCCATGCACGGCTACTCCGGCAAGACCAATACGCAGAGCAATACGGCGTTCCGCGGCTTCGGCGGCCCGCAGGGCGCGATCGCCATCGAGAACATCATGGAGACGGTGGCGCGCGAGCTGGGGCGCGACGCGCTCGATGTGCGCCGCGTCAACTTCTACGGCAAGACCGAGCGCAACGTCACGCCCTACAGCCAGGTCGTGACCGACAACGTGATCCACGAGCTGGTTGCCGAGCTGGAGACCTGCAGCGACTACCGCGCGCGCCGCGACGCCATCGCCGAGTTCAACGCGGCCAGCCCCGTGCTCAAGCGCGGCCTGTCGCTGACGCCGCTCAAGTTCGGCATCTCCTTCAACGTCAAGCACTTCAACCAGGCTGGCGCCCTGGTCCATGTCTACAACGACGGCTCCATCCTCGTGAACCACGGCGGCACCGAGATGGGCCAGGGCCTGAACACCAAGGTGGCCCAGGTCGTGGCGCATGAGCTGGGCGTGGGCTTCGGGCGCGTGCGCGTCACGGCCACCGACACCACCAAGGTGGCCAATACCTCGGCCACGGCGGCATCGACGGGGGCCGACCTCAACGGCAAGGCCGCGCAGGACGCGGCGCGCCAGATCCGCGAACGCCTGGCCGCCTGCGCCGCCGAGCGCCATGGCGGCCGTGCCGAGGACGTGCGCTTTGCCAACGACCAGGTCCACGTCAACGGCAAGGTACTGGATTTCAAGGCCGTGGTGGGCGAGGCCTACATCGAGCGCGTGCAGCTGTGGTCCGACGGCTTCTATGCCACGCCCGGCCTGTCGTGGAACAAGGACACCATGCAGGGCCGGCCCTTCTTCTACTACGCCTACGGCGCGGCCGTGAGCGAGGTGGTGGTGGACACGCTGACCGGCGAGTTCAAGCTGCTGCGCGCCGACGTGCTGCACGACGTGGGCCGCTCGCTGAACCCCGCCGTGGACGTGGGCCAGGTCGAAGGCGCCTTCATCCAGGGCATGGGCTGGCTGACCACGGAAGAGCTGGTCTGGCACCCGCAAAGCGGCAAGCTCACCACGCACGCGCCCAGCACCTACAAGATCCCGACGGCCAACGACTGCCCGCCCGTGTTCAACGTGCGGCTGTTCGAGGGCGACAACTTCGAGGACTCCATCCACCGCAGCAAGGCCGTGGGCGAGCCGCCGCTGCTGCTGCCGTTCTCGGTGTTCTTCGCCATCCGCGACGCCGTCTCGGCCGCGGGCGGGCACCGCAGCAACCCCCCGCTGCAATCGCCGGCCACGCCTGAATCCATCCTGCGCGCCATCGAGGCCGTGCAGGCCGCCGGGAGCTGAGCGGACCGGCGCCGCCCCCTCATTCCTTGAATCCGCGCGCAGCGATGCGCGCCACCAGGTCCATGGCCGCCCGGCAGGGTGCCATGCCTTGTGCCGGCCTGGACAGCCGGTGCTCAACCCTGGGCGCTTTCACAACCGTTGCGCCCCGCATGCGAAAACAACACGGAGACAATGCGATGAACTGGATGGAACGGGTGTTCAAGCTCAGTGAGCACGGCACCAATGTAAGAACCGAGCTGGTCGCGGGCCTGACGACCTTTCTGACGATGGCCTACATCATCTTCGTCAATCCCTCGATCCTGGGGGATGCGGGGATGCCCAAGGGGGCCGTCTTCGTGGCCACCTGCCTGATCGCGGCGCTGGGCACGACCATCATGGCGCTGTACGCCAACTATCCCATCGCGCTGGCGCCGGGCATGGGCCTGAACGCCTACTTCGCCTACGTGGTGGTGCTGCACATGGGCTTCACCTGGCAGGCCGCGCTGGGCGCGGTCTTCGTCTCGGGCTGCCTGTTCCTGCTGGTGACGCTGTTCGGCCTGCGGGAGCTGATCATCAAGGGCATACCGCAGTCCATACGCATAGCGATCACCGTGGGCATCGGCCTGTTCCTGGCGCTGATCGCGCTCAAGAGCGCGGGCATCGTCGCGGCATCGCCGGCCACCTTCGTGACCCTGGGCGACCTGCACAAGCCCGAAGTCATCCTGGCTTCGCTGGGCTTTCTGATCATCGTGGTGCTGGACCGCCTGAAGGTGCCGGGCGCCATCCTGATCGGTATCGTCGCGGTCACCGTGGCCTCGTTCTTCTTCGCGGGCAACGAGTTCCACGGCGTGTTCTCTGCGCCGCCCTCCATTGCGCCCACCTTCCTGCAGCTGGACATCAAGTCCGCGCTGACGGGCGGTATCCTCAACGTGGTGCTGGTGTTCTTCCTGGTCGAGCTGTTCGATGCCACGGGCACGCTGATGGGCGTGGCCAAGCGCGCCGGCCTGCTGGTGCCCAGCCGCATGGGACGATTCAACCGCTCGCTGCTGGCCGACAGTGGCGCCATCTTCGCGGGCTCGCTGCTGGGCACCTCCAGCACCACGGCCTATGTGGAAAGCGCGGCCGGCGTGCAAGCGGGCGGCCGCACGGGCCTGACGGCGCTGACCGTGGCCGTGCTCTTCCTGTGCTGCCTGTTCCTGTCGCCGCTGGCCGGCGTGGTGCCCGGCTACGCCACGGCGCCCGCGCTGTTCTTCGTGGCCTGCCTGATGCTCAAGGAGCTGACCGAGATCGAATGGGGCGAGACCACCGAGGCCATCCCCGCCGCCGTCACGGCCCTGCTCATGCCTTTCACCTACTCGGTGGCCAATGGCCTGGCCTTCGGCTTCATCACCTATGCCGTGCTCAAGCTGTTCACGGGGCGCGCCAAGGAAGTGCACTGGATGGTGTGGCTGATCGGCGGCGTCTTCCTCTTCAAGTTCGTCTATATCGGCGGCTGACGTAGCGCACTGTTTTTGGTGGGGGGCCCGCGCCTGGCAGCAATGCCTTGCGCGGGCCTTTTTGCTGGCGCTGCTTTTCCGCGGTACTCATGCGGGGTGGATGGCGCCCAGGATGCGCGGGCCGCGTGCGCCCGTCACGGCGGGCAGGTTGCCCGGCAAACCCAGCAGGGCCTGGCGCGCCAGCCAGGCAAAGGCGGCGGCCTCCACCTGCTGAGGCGGCAGGCCGCGCGCGGCCGTGGTGTCCACGGCCACGCCGGGCAGCAAGGCGGCGATGCGCTGCATCAGTTGCGTGTTGAAGGCGCCGCCGCCGCAGACCAGCAGCTCGCCGCCGCCACGCCCGAAGCGCTGCACGGCACCGGCGCAGGCGCGGGCCGTGAATTCGGTGAGCGTGGCCTGCACGTCGGCAGGGCGGGCATCGGCGGGGCTGGTTGCACTGGCGGAAAGATGGCCGGCCAGCCAGTCCGCGTGGAACAGGTCGCGCCCCGTGCTCTTGGGCGGCGGCTGCTGCAGGAAAGGCTCGGCCAGCAGGCGGTCGAGCAGGGCGGGCAGCACCTGGCCCGTGGCCGCCCATTGGCCGCCGTCGTCATAGGGCTGGCCGGTGTGGGTCTGGCACCAGCCGTCCATCAGCGCATTGCCGGGGCCGCAGTCGAAGCCCAGCACCGTGCCATCGCCCGCCAGCACGCTGAGATTGGCAATGCCGCCGATGTTGAGCACCAGCACCGTCTCGCCGGGCCGGCCGAACACGCCCTGGTGGAAGGCGGGCACCAGTGGCGCACCCTGGCCGCCCGCGGCCACATCGCGGCTGCGCAGGTCGGCCACCACGGCAACGCCGCTGAGCTCGGCCAGCAGGGCCGGGCTGTTGAGCTGCAAGGTGTAGCCCGTGCCGTCGAACATCTGCGGCCGGTGGCGCACGGTCTGGCCGTGGGCGCCAATGGCGGCGATCTGCGCGGGCGCCAGGCCCGTGGCCTGCAGCAGTTCCCGCACCACCTCGGCATAGCTGCGCGCCAGCGCATTGGCCGCCAGCGCCGCGCGGTGGAGCTCGTCGCGGCCATCGGGGGTGTTCAGCGCCAGCAGCTCGGCGCGCAGCGCGGCGTCGAACCCCCGGCTGGCATGCCACAGCACCTGCGTGCCTTCGGCAAAGTCCACAAGCACGCCGTCCACCCCGTCGAGCGAGGTGCCGGACATCAGGCCTATGCAGTAGCGGTGGGCGATGGGGGAGGGGATGGGCTGGTTCATGCCGGCAATGGTAGCCCTGCGGCCTGGGACCCACGATCACAAAAGGATGCGCCTGAAACAACAAAGGCTGCCAGGGCAGCCTTTGCGTGATCGCAGCGATGGTTCAGCGTTCGCTGGCCAGGGCCAGTGCTTCGTTCGATGCCTGCAGCTCGATGCGCATCTGCGCGGCCATCTTGTCGAAGGCGGCGCGGCCGGCCTTGGAGACGGGGCGGGCGGCATCGGTGGCCTGGACGATGGTCATGGGATCGCGGTGCTCGCCGTTGACGCGGAACTCGAAGTGCAGGTGCGGGCCGGTGGCCCAGCCCGTGGAGCCCACGTTGCCGATGATGTCGCCCTGTTCCACGCGCTGGCCGCGCGTGACGCCGATGTGGCTCAGGTGGGCGTAGACCGTGGTGTGGTTGTTGGCGTGGTCCACGAAGATCACGTTGCCATAGCCGTTCTGCACGCCCGCGAAGGAGACGGTGCCGTCGCCCACGGTACGCACCTTGGTGCCCGTGGCAGCGGCGAAGTCCGTGCCCAGGTGGGCGCGCCAGGTCTTGTGGATGGGGTGCATGCGCATGGCAAAGCCGCTGCTGATGCGCGAGAACTCCACGGGGGAGGTCAGGTAGGCCTGGCGGCGGCTCTTGCCGTCCATGGTGTAGTAGTCGCCCTTGGCCTTGCCCTCGTCCTGGAACCACAGCGCCTGCACGACCTTGCCGTTGTTGTGGAATTCGGCGCTGAGCACGCGGCCTGCGCGCAGCGGCTCGCCATCGGCTTCCAGCGATTCGTAGACCACGGAGAAGCGGTCGCCCTTGCGCAGGCTGCGGCGGAAGTCCACGTCGCCCTGGAAGATGTCGGCCATCTGCATGGCCACGGCATCGGGGATGGAGGCCGCGTCGGTGGCGGCAAACAGCGAGCTGCGGATGATGCCGCCGGCCAGGCGGGGCGAGGCCGTCAGCTTGCCCGTCTCGATGCGGGTGCTCAGTTCATTGTTCTTGCGCTCGACCACAAGGCGGCGGAAGCTGCCGTCCTCGTCGGGCGCCCAGCGCACGGTCAGCTGCGACAGCTGGTGGTCGGGCGTGGTCTCGGCCGTCACCAGGCGGCCGGCGCGGCCCAGCACATGCTGGCGAACCTGGTCGTTGCCGCGCATGAAGGCGGCGGCGGCCGGATCGGCCACGCCCAGGCGCTGGAGCAGGGTTTCGGCGGTGTCGCTGCCGCGCGTGTATTCGGAACGGTACAGGGACATGCCCTGCACGCTGTCGGTCAGCTCGGCCAGGGTCTGGCCTTCGGCCAGCGATTCCACGGGCGTGGAGAGCATGCGCACCGGCAGGTCGGCCGGATCGGGTCCCAGGTTGGCCACGGCGAAGGCACCGCCGCCGCCCGTGAGCAAGATGGCTGCCAGTGCCGCGGTGACACGCTTGGGGTGTTGCTGGATCACGGAGGTCAGCCGCGCAACAAGAGCACCGCTGGCATGGTTCAAGCCATATTTCACAACATCAGATCCTTGGGTTGCGCGCATCCGGCCCTGCGGGGGACGGACAGCATCGCAGCGGCGGGATACGCTCTCCAGACGGGCAACAAGTCCGCGCTCTGCGGTGCGGATAGGCGGGCGTCTAGAATTCGCCGCAGCGGGAAAATCCCCGGAGTATACCGACGCAGTCCTACGCGGCCTGGCGAAAAACCCTTATGAATCAATCTGCTGTTACAACATACCCGGTCACCGACGGTGTAAGCCAAGCGCTTGAAACCACCCTGCGCGGCGTGGATGAGCTGCTGCCCCAGGCGGACTGGGTGCAAAAGCTGGCCCGTTCCGAGGCCACCGGCGTGCCGCTGCGCATCAAGCTGGGCCTGGACCCGACGGCGCCCGACATCCATCTGGGCCACACCGTGGTGCTCAACAAGATGCGCCAGCTGCAGGACCTGGGCCACCAGGTGATCTTCCTGATCGGCGACTTCACCACCCTGATCGGCGATCCTTCGGGCCGCAACAGCACGCGCCCGCCGCTGACGGCCGAGCAGATCAAGGTCAACGCCGAGACCTACTACACCCAGGCCGCCAAGGTGCTGGACCCCGCCCGCACCGAGGTGCGCTACAACAGCGAGTGGTGCGACAAGCTGGGCGCGCGCGGCATGATCGAGCTGTCGGCCAAGTACACGGTGGCCCGCATGATGGAGCGCAACGACTTCCACCAGCGCTTCACCGACGGCAGCTCCATCAGCCTGCACGAGTTCCTCTACCCGCTGCTGCAGGGCTATGACTCGGTGGCGCTGCGCGCCGACCTGGAGATGGGCGGCACGGACCAGAAGTTCAACCTGCTCATGGGCCGCCATCTGCAGCAGGAATACGGGCAGGACACGCAGTGCGTGCTCACCATGCCGCTGCTGGTGGGCCTGGACGGCGAGCACAAGATGTCCAAGTCCAAGAACAACTACATCGGCATCACCGAGGACGCCAACACCATGTTCGCCAAGGTGCTGAGCATCTCGGACACGCTGATGTGGAACTGGTACACCCTGCTGTCGTTCAAGAGCCTGGCCGAGATCGCCGCGCTCAAGGCCGAGGTGGAAGGCGGGCGCAATCCCAAGGACGCCAAGGTGCTGCTGGCCAAGGAAATCACGGCGCGCTTTCACAGCGCGGCGCTGGCCGATGCGGCCGAGCAGGATTTCAACAACCGCAGCAAGGGCGGCATTCCCGACCAGATCGACGAGGTCAGCCTGTCGGGCGCGCCGCTGGGCATCGGTGCCCTGCTCAAGCAGGCCAACCTGGCGCCATCGACCAGCGAGGCCAACCGCCTGATCGACGGCGGCGGCGTGCGCGTGGACGGCACGGCCATCAGCGACCGGGGCCTCAAGCTCGAAGCCGGCACCTATGTGGTGCAGGTGGGCAAGCGCAAGTTTGCGCGCGTGACGCTGGGCTGATGCCCGCGCCGGGCCATGCGCCCGGCTGCACAGGAATGAAGGACGCCGGCATGCCCGCGTCCTTTTTTCATCGCCGGGCCGCCCCAAGATGAAAACGGCCCCTTCTGGGGAGCGTGGGGGCATTTTTCAAGCCGGGGGCGATTCGACGGTTTCGCGCGTGACCTCGGCCTGCTCCTGCAGCCACCGGCAGAAGGCGGCCACCTCGGGACGCGCGGCGCTGCGCGGGCCCACGATCAGCCAGTAGGCCAGCGGCGATTCCAGCCGGTGCGCGGGCAGCACCTCGACCAGGTCGCCAGCCGCCAGCGCATCGGCCACCAGCGGCAGCCGCGCAATCGCCAGGCCCTGTCCGGCCAGGGCGGCCTGCACGATCTGGTGGGCGTAGTTGAAGTACAGCCAGCGCGGCGGCTGCAGCTGGTCGCAGCCCTGCACGCCGAACCAGCGCTGCCAGCCCAGCCATTCCAGCTGGGGCATGCGGTGGGCGTCGCCGGTCTCGATCAGCGTGTAGCGCGCGGCATCGGCCGGCGTCCTGAGCGGCGGGCCGCCGGCCAGCAGGCGCGGGCTGGCCACCACGGCCAGCTGCTCGCCGAACAGGCGCTGCGCCTGGGGCCAGCCGTCGCCCGCGCGGCCGTAGCGCAGGGCCAGGTCCACGTCGGTGGTGTCCAGGTCCATCACGGTGTCGCTGGTGTCGATGCGGATGTCGATATCGGGCCAGGCGCGCTGGAAGGACTCCAGGCGCGGGATCAGCCACATGGCGGCAAAGCTGGCCCAGGTGGTGATGGCCACGCTCTTGCGGCCCACGGTCTGGCGGATCTGGCGCACCGAGGCGTCGATCTGCTCCAGCGCAGGCGCCACCGAGCGCAGCAGCTGGGCGCCGGCCCCGGTCAGCTCCACGGCGCGCGTGTGGCGCAGGAACAGCGGCACGCCGACTTCATCCTCCAGCGACTGGATCTGGCGGCTCACGGCCGACTGCGTCAGCGACAGCTCGTCGGCTGCCGCGCGGAAATTCAGGTGCCGGGCCACGGCCAGGAAGGCACGCAGATGGCCGGCTCCGATGGCGCGTGTGCGCAGCAGGGGAACGGGTGCAGTGGTGGCATGGGGCATGGCGCCGCCAGCATACGTCAATCGTGTGACCGGCCGCAGCCCTTGGCGGGCAGATAATCGGCGGCGTTGCCGGCACAGGTTCTGGCGTTTTGGATGAATCACCTATGACAGCACCTCTGGATCTCGTCATCATGGCCGCGGGCAAGGGCACGCGCATGAAAAGCCGCCTTCCCAAAGTCCTGCAGCGCCTGGCGGGGCGCCCGTTGCTGGGCCATGTGCTGTCCACGGCGGCGCAGCTGGATGCGCGCTCGGCCGTGGTGGTCACGGGCCACGGCGCGGACCAGGTGGAGCCCGCCATGGCGGCGGCCTGCCAGGGCGGCTCCATGGCGCTGAAGTTCGTGCGCCAGGAGCCGCAGCTGGGCACGGGCCACGCGGTGCAGCAGGCCGTGCCCGCGCTGGCGGGCGACGGCATGGTCATCGTGCTCTCGGGCGATGTGCCGCTGACGCAGGCCGACACGCTGCGCGCCCTGGTCGATGCGGCCGATGGCCAGCGGCTGGCCCTGCTGACCGTGCGCCTGCCCGATCCCACAGGCTACGGCCGCATCGTGCGCGGCGAAGACGGCACGGTGCAGCGCATCGTCGAGCAAAAGGATGCCAATGACGCCCAGCGTGCCATCCAGGAAATCTACAGCGGCATCATGGCCGTGCCGGCCCGCCACCTGGCCGGCTGGCTGGCCCGCCTGACCAATGACAACGCCCAGGGCGAGTACTACCTGACCGACGTGGTCGCCATGGCCGTGGCCGACGGCGTGCCTGTGGTCGCGCACTGCATTGCCGACCCGGTGCAGGTGGCGGGCGTCAACAGCCCGCTGCAACTGGCCGAGCTGGAGCGCGCCCACCAGGGCGCCCAGGCCCGTGCGCTGATGGAGCAGGGCGTGCGCCTGGCCGACCCCGCGCGCTTTGACCTGCGCGACGACCCGCGCACGGGCCGCGCCGCACGCCTGGCCTGCGGGCAGGATGTGGAGATCGACGTGGGCTGCATCTTCAGCGGCCATGTGGAGATTGGCGAAGGTGCGCGCATCGGCGCCTATTGCAGCATTGCCAACGCCACGATTGCGGCGGGCGCCGTCCTCCATCCGTACACGCATGTCGATGGCGAGAAGGCCGGCGTCAGCGTGGGCGAGGGCGCCCTGGTCGGCCCGTTTGCGCGCCTGCGCCCCGGTGCGCAACTGGGCCGCGAAGTGCACATCGGCAACTTCGTCGAGGTCAAGAACTCCGTGCTGGCCGATGGCGCCAAGGCCAACCACCTGGCCTACCTGGGCGATGCCACGGTGGGCGAGCGCGTCAACTACGGCGCCGGCTCCATCACGGCCAACTACGACGGCGTGAACAAGCACCGCACGGTGATCGAGGCCGACGTGCACATCGGCAGCAATTGCGTGCTGGTGGCGCCCGTCACCATTGGCGCGGGCGGCACGGTGGGCGGTGGCTCCACGGTCACCAAGAGCACCGAGCCCGGCGTGCTCACGGTATCGCGGGGCAGGCAGGTGAGCATCACCAGCTGGAAGCGCCCAGTCAAACTGCCCAAGTCCTGAGACTTCCGAGACACGTGGGCTCGAGGGCCCGCATCGCCGGCGGGTCCCGTACGGGGTACGCCGATTTGCCGAATCTCCTGACCCTGACCCTGTCCATGCCATGACGGAACCTTTCGCACCCCATCCGCCTCCCGACCCCGCCGCCGACCTGCAGGGCCCTCCCCGCACGTTGCAGGATGCGCTGGAGCGCCTGGCCCAGCGGGAGCAGGAACTGCAGGCCCTGCGCGCCGCGCAGCAGGAATGGCTGCATGCGGTGTCGCACGACCTGCGCGCGCCGCTGCGCCATGTGCTGTCCTTCGGCCCCCTGGTCGATGAGCTGCTGTCGCAGGCCGCGCCTTCGCCGCAGGAGCTGCAAGAGGCGCGCGGCTTCCTGCAGACCATGGACCAGTCGGCGCGCCGCATGGGCGGCATGCTCGATGGCCTGCTGGCCCTGTCGCGCGCCGCGCGCACGCCCATGCAGTGGCAGCCCGTCGCCTTGCAGGAGCTGCTGGAGCAGGCGCGCACGGCGGTGCTGGCGCAGCCGCGCTGGGCGGCCTGCGGCGCGGCTGCGCGGCTGCAATGGAGCCTGCCGCAGCAAAGTCCCGCCGTGCGTGCCGACGCGGCCCTGCTGCGCCAGGTGCTGGAGGCGCTGCTGGACAACGCCGTCAAGTTCACCCGGCCCGTGGACCAGCCGCGCATTGCCATCGATGTGGAACGCCATGCCGACGGCGGCATCACGCTCAGCGTGACGGACAACGGCGTGGGGTTCGATCCCTCGCGTGCGGGAGCGCTGTTCGGCATCTTCCAGCGCATGCACCGCGAATCCGAGTTCCCTGGCCTGGGCACGGGCCTGGCCCTGGTGCGCGGCGTGATGCGCCGCCACGGCGGCGAGGCCACCATCCGCGCCACGCCCGCGGGCGGCTGCTGCGTTTGCCTGAACTGGCCCGGCGGCGAAGTGCGGCGCGCCGATCGCGGGCTCTGAGACCGCCTGCCCTCAGATCAGCGTGTCGTCCGGCTCGGGCTGGTGCGTGGGGCGGGAGTCCCTGGTGTCCGGGCCCGTGTCGGAGCCTGTATCGGGGTCTGCGTCCGAGCCTGTTCCCGCTCGGGCAGGCGCGCTGCCGGCCATCAGCGGCGCGGCGGGAATCACCTGGTCGCGCCCGGCATCCTTGGCGCTGTAGAGCGCGCTGTCGGCCGCATTGATCCAGTCCTTGACCGACAGAAAGCTCGGGTCCGCCGCCGCCACGCCAATGCTGGCGCTCACGCGCAGCTGGGGATGCTCGCGCACGCGCAGCTGGCTCAACTGGTTGCGTATGCGCAGCGCCACCGCATAGGCGTCGTCCAGCTGGGTGTGCATGCACAGCACGGCGAACTCGTCACCGCCATAGCGGCCCGCCGCGTCGTGCGAGCGCAGGCAGTGCCGGATGGTCAGGCCTATGGCCTGCAGCACCTCGTCGCCCACGGTGTGGCCAAAGCTGTCGTTGATGCGCTTGAAGTGGTCTATGTCCACGATCAGCAGGCAGGCCGAGGCCTGCGTCTGCCGGTAGTCGCGCAGCGCGGCGCGGGCCTTTTGCCACCAGTAGTCCCGGCTGTACAGCGTGGTCAGCGGGTCGATGCGGCTGAGCACCTGCAGCTTCACGTTCTGGCGCGCCAGCTTGCGCACCAGCTGGCGCGTGGACCAGCTGGAGAACACGCTGTGCAGCAGGAGCAGGGGCAGCATGCTCAGCTGCACGGCCAGGCTGGCCTCCCAGTCGGGCACGGGCCGCAGCAGCAGGGCCACCAGCGCGGCGGCCAGCAAGGTGGCCACCAGCGATTGCAGCCAGCCGTCGCGCGTGGCCGTGTGGTTGCGGTCGGCAATGCTGATGGCCAGCAGCGCAATGCTGGGCAATGCGCAGAAATGCATCACGGGAATCCAGCTGCCGATGATCAGCGCGTCTATCTGCAGATTGGCGTGTTCGGCGCGGTGGCTGTCACGGCTGTGGCGGGCGTGCAAAAAGGCGATGTGCGGCCAGACCAGGGCGCTCACCAGCACAAAGCCCCAGACCGCCGGGCTGGCGCCCATCTCGGTCATGGCCGTGCCCACGACGAGGCCGCCCAATGCCATGCTGGAGACGCGCAAGGGGTAGGTTCGGCGATGGATGCGCTGGCGCAAGGACATGGCGGTGCGAGCCGAGTGCGCGCCGATTGCCTAGCGCGTCAGAAAGTGTTGTTGCATCAATTTGTATCATTGTCCCCGTGCGTGCGCAACGCCTTAAAGTTTAACGTTGCCCAAAGTTGGCGTTCGGGACACATTGCAGGCCTGTTGTCCTACGCGGCCCCGATGCAGCGTAGCTTCCTGATGAGCACAAATACTCACAAAATCAAGGCTCCTGGCCTCATTCGGCGGCCGTTCCGGGATTTGTGGACGGCAGCGGCATGGCGGTGGAAAACTTGGCGCGCTTGACGCTGAAAAAACTCTTGACATTGCGCACGTTGGCGTCGCCCGTGAATAGCGCGCGGCTCAACTCCAGGTAGGCCGGCATGTCGGGCGCGGCCACCACGAGGATGAAATCAGGCCCGGCCGACACGCGCCAGCACTGCTGCACGGCCTCCAGCGCCACGGCGCGGCGCTCGAAGCTGTCCAGCGAATCACTGTCCTGGCGGTCCAGCGAGACTTCCACGATGGCCTGCAGCCCGTGGCCCAGGGCGGCGGCCAGGCGTTCCGGCTGGAGGATGGCCACCTGCCGCTCGATCAGCCCGGTCTCCTGCAACCGCCGCACGCGGCGCAGGCAGGTGGGCGGCGACAGCTGCAGCAGCGCGGCCAGGGCCTGGTTGCTGCGGCTGGCATCGACCTGCAGCAATTGCAGCAACCGCAGATCGGTGGCGTCCAGTTCTATGGAATTTTGTGTCATTGAATTCTGTGAATTGAAATAATATTTCTTGCGCTGGTTTTGATGAAATATTAGTTCAATAGATAAAGAAATTTGGCGAGAAATTTCTTTTCAACCTGCGTAGCATCCGTCGTCATCTCGAAACAAGGAGCTTGTCCATGTGTGGCATCGTCGCAGCGGTTTCCTTCCGCGATATCGTCCCCGTCCTCGTCCAGGGCCTGCAGCGCCTGGAATATCGCGGCTATGACTCCTGCGGCGTGGCCGTGCAGGCGCTGGACGCCCAGGGCGTGCACAGCCAGGGCCTGCAGCGCGCCCGTTCCACGGCGCGCGTGGCCGAACTCATGGCCCAGGTGCAGCAGGACAAGGTCATCGGCCACACCGGCATTGCCCATACCCGCTGGGCCACGCATGGCGAGCCGGCCGTGCGCAACGCCCATCCGCATTTCAGCCACGGCCCCGGCGTCTCGCCCGTGGCCGATGCCGACCAGCCGGCCCGCGTGGCCCTGGTGCACAACGGCATCATCGAAAACTACGAAGCCCTGCGCGCCGAGCTGCAGTCCAAGGGCTATGTCTTCGCCAGCCAGACCGATACCGAGGTCATCGCCCACCTGGTGGACAGCCTCTACGGCGGTGATCTGTTCGAGGCCGTGCAGGCCGCCACGCAGCGGCTGCATGGTGCCTTCGCCATCGCCGTCATGCACAAGGACGAACCGCAGCGCGTGGTCGGCTCGCGCGCCGGCTCGCCGCTGATCCTGGGCGTGGGCCAGGAGGGCGCCGAGCATTTCCTGGCCAGCGATGCCATGGCCCTGGCCGGCGTGACCGACCAGATCGTCTACCTGGAAGAGGGCGACATCGTGGACCTGCAGCCCGGCCGTTACTGGCTGGTGGGCAAGGGCGGCGAGCGCCTGGCGCCCGAGCAGCGCCCCGTGCGCACCGTGCACGCCCACAGCGGCGCGGCCGAGCTGGGCCCCTACCGCCACTACATGCAAAAGGAAATCTTCGAGCAGCCGCGCGCCATTGCCGACACGCTGGAAGGCGTGCAGGCCATCGTGCCCGAGCTGTTCGACGGCGCGGGCTCGGACGGCAAGGCCGGCACCTCGGCCTGGCGCGTATTCAAGGAAATCGACCGCGTGCTCATCCTGGCCTGCGGCACCAGCTACTACAGCGGCTGCACGGCCAAGTACTGGATCGAAGCGCTGGCCGGCCTGCCCTGCAGCGTGGAAGTGGCCAGCGAGTACCGCTACCGCACCAGCGTTCCCCATCCCAAGACCCTGGTCGTCACCATCAGCCAGTCGGGCGAGACCGCCGACACCCTGGCGGCACTGCGCCACGCGCAGAGCCTGGGCATGAAGCACACGCTGACCGTCTGCAACGTGGCCACCAGCGCCATGGTGCGCGAATGCGAGCTGGCCTACATCACGCGCGCCGGGGTGGAGATCGGCGTGGCCTCCACCAAGGCCTTCACCACCCAGCTGGCGGGCCTGTTCCTGCTGACCCTGGCCCTGGCCCAGTCGCAAGGGCGCCTGAGCGAGGAAAAGGAGCAGCAGTACCTGGCCGCCATGCGCCACCTGCCCGTGGCCCTGCAATCGGTGCTGGCGCTGGAGCCCCAGGTCATCAGCTGGTCCGAGGACTTCGCCAAGCGCGAGAACGCGCTCTTCCTGGGCCGTGGCATCCACTACCCGATTGCGCTGGAAGGCGCGCTCAAGCTCAAGGAAATCAGCTACATCCACGCCGAGGCCTATCCGGCGGGCGAGCTCAAGCACGGCCCGCTGGCCCTGGTGGACAGCGCCATGCCCGTGGTCACGGTCGCGCCCAATGACGAGCTGCTGGAAAAGCTCAAGAGCAACATGCAGGAAGTGCGCGCGCGCGGCGGCGTGCTCTATGTGCTGGCCGATGCCAAGACCAACATCGAGAGCAGCGAAGGCATGCACGTCATCCGCATGCCCGAGAACTACGGCGCCCTGAGCCCCATCCTGCACGTGGTCCCGCTGCAGCTGCTGGCCTACCACACGGCCTGCGCACGCGGCACCGACGTGGACAAGCCGCGCAACCTGGCCAAGAGCGTGACGGTGGAGTGAAGTAGAGGGTTGGGGGCACCAGGGCGCAGGTCGTGACCTGCCCTTGGTCCTTTGTTGTCCCTGTGCGAAATGTCCGTCGGACACCTGGCGGCTGGCCTACCTGCGGTATCGCAACATGGGGCTGCGCACGCTCTGGCCGGTCCTACGGCTGAGCCGCATGTCTGGTCCCACACTGGTTACCAGCGCAGTGCATATCTGCGCTGCAGTCGGGCGCTTCGTTTGACGCGCCTCTTTGACCACCATGTGAAGGAGATACCCATGGCTCAGCAAAACGACCAGCAACAGCAGCAGCAAAACAACCCGCAGCAGCAGAACCCGAACCAGCAAAACCCGGGACAGCAGCAGCAGGACAACCCCCAGCACAAGCAACCTGGCCAGAACCAGCCAGGCCAGCAGCAGCCCAATCAGTCCCGCTGACGGGCTGGGCGGCGTTCCGTTTGACGTGAGGATGGAACCATGAAACAGCTTCTTCCCACGAGAGGCCCGCTGCATCCGGTCCATGTTCCCATGCAGATGGGGCAACCCATCACGGACAGGAACTACAGCCAGATGCAGTGCAAGGCGAACGTCCGCCAACAAGGGCAGCCTTTGCGCCAGCCACAGCAACGCTGATTGATCGCAGCCAGCGCTGGTGCAGCGCTCCCTGGAACCGGCCGCCTTCGGGCGGCTTTTCCGTGTCGAGGGCCTGCCCCTGGCCGGGGCCGCCGAAGATCTCACCGCAAAATGACGCCTTTCCAGCATCAACCCCCAAGGATTTCAACGATGACACTGCAGCGCCCCTGCTTCGTTTTGCCGACCCTGGTGCTCGCCCTGGGATTGTCAGGGTGTGCCGCGCCGCCTTCCAGCGGGCAGCTCGAGAAGGAGGAAGCGGAGCAGGCAAAGACGCTGTGGGTGATCAGCGAAGCCTTGAAGGCCAACATGGCCGTGGTGCTGGTGGCTGATCTGACGCCGCACAAGTCGCTGGCCGACGCCGATGGCATGTCGAAGTGGACTCCCAACGTGGTCTGGACCCATGAGGACAAGCCGGAGATCGTGTTTGGCCGCAAGTTCCAGAACAACGCGCTGCAGCGCGACCCCAAGACCACCTATCTGTTCAAGGCCTTCGAGGTCCATGTGCTGCCGCCGGGCAAGTACCTGATGACGGGGGGTGACGACTACCGTCTCAATGCCCAGCTTGACCAGCTGGGCGCCAAGGCCGGGGCCACCGGCTCAGGCCGCGGCACCCTTGGAACGGCCACGCTGTCGCCGGAAACCTATCGCCAGTTCTATACCGAGATGAACTGGAAGGAGGGCACGACGCACTCGCAAAGCCGGATCGAGAAGTACTGCACCACGGTGCACCGCGCCTCGGGCAATTGCGTGGCCTGGGGCGAGCGCATGGTCACCGACAGCACGCCGGGCATGGCGGCGGGCTACTACCAGGACACGGATTCGCGCGACATTCCCGCACTCAAGGTCCAGGTGCGCGTGCCGCCCAGGCAGGCGCTGGCCAGCTTCACGCTGGAGGGCGGCCAACTGGTGCTGAGCCAGCGTTCGCACCTGAAGACGCCCAGCTACCAGTTCCGACAGGCCGGCTGCCGCAAGGTGGCGGCCGAGAAGGTGGAATGCCCGCTGGAAGACTTCACCGTCCACACACTGCCGCCGCCCATGGAGTTCACGCGCAACTATCTGGCCACGCGCGCCAATCTCAACGCCGAGCAGGAAAAGCTGATGGCACGCCTGGTGCCCATGCAGGTCACCACGCTGGGCCGCCAGGGCGCGGCCGACCCGGTGTGGGGCACGCCGATCTCGCTGCGCAAGGGGCCATGAAGCCGGGGCGCAGCCGGCGCCCGCCTATCGGCGCCGCCGGGTTGCGCACCTTGGCTGAAAGGCTCGCATGCTTGAAGGAGCCAGTCAGCCTCAGTACTTGAACCTGGCACTCACCATCAGCGTGCGCGGGCTGCCGAAGCTCAGCAGCTGCGCGTTCGGTGTGGTGCCCTGGACGTAGTCCTTGTCCAGCAGGTTCTTGATGGCCAGGCTCAGGCCCCATGACTTCGCTTCATAGCCCAGGTTCAGGTCGAGCAGGGTGTACTTGGCCAGGTTGACGAAGGCCGTGCCGCGCTGCGCCGTGCGGGCACCCTGCATGCGCAGGCCTGCGCCCATGTTCCAGCCCAGGCGGTCGGGGTTGAAGTAGTACTGCGTGAAGACGGAGCCCGCGTTCTTGGGCACATGGTTGATGCGCTTGCCGATTTCGCTGGCCGTCAGGCTTTGGGACGTCCGGGCCGAGGGAATGTAGCTGTAGGCGGCCGAGACATTCCATTGCCGCGTCAGCGAGGCGACGACTTCCGCTTCGAAACCCTTGGTGGTCTGCTCGCCGGTCTGGACGGCGTAGCCCAGCGTGGCGTCGTTCTCGGTGACGTTCTTGCGCCGCAGGTCATACACCGCCAGATAGCCTTGCACGCGCCGGTCCAGGGCCTGGAATTTCACGCCCAGTTCGGTCTGCTTGCCCTCTTCGGGATTGAGCAGCGTGCCGTTGATGCCGGCATCCGTCACGGGCATGAAGGAGGTGGAGTAGCTGACGTAGGGTGCCAGGAACTCGCTGGCCTGGTACATCAGCGAGGCGCTGCCCGTGAAGGCGGTGTTGCTGTTGCTGACGGAGCCGCCGGCCAGCCTGTCCTGGATTTCCACGCGCGTCCAGTCATGGCGGCCATTCAGGCCGACGATCCATTTCTCATCGATCTTGATGGTGTTGCGCAGGTACAGGCCCACGTACTGGCTGTAGGTCAGGTTGTGAGAGGGCTTGCCCTCCTTGATGGAGGTGACGCCATAGACCGGGTTGTCGGCGTTGAAGGGGTTGATGTTGTCCACGCGCTGGTAGTAGTCGCTGCGCTCTCGCATCATGTCGATGCCGGCGGTCAGCTCGTAGTTCACGCGGCCGAATCGGAAGTTGCGCTGCAGGTAGTTGTCCAGGGCGATGTTGACGTCCTGCTTGTCCTGGTAGTTGATCTGGCGCGCCACCAGGGGGAACCTGGCATTGGCCGCCGCAAAGACCGAGTTGCTCAGGCTGCTGCCCTTGGTGAGCGCGAAGTTCTGGCGGAACACCCATTCGTTGTCGAAGTAGTGCGCGTAGTTGGCGCCCAGGCGGTAGGAGTCCACCTCGTAGCTGCGGTCGGGTTCGCCGATGAAGACATTGCGCCCGTACTTCTCGTAGTTCTGCGGAATGCCCTGGTTGCGGATGTAGTTGCGGTGCTGGTAGCTGGCGATGACGGACAGCTCGTTCCTGCCGTCCAGGTCGAAGTTGTACGAGCCCGCCAGGTACTGGTTCTTGAAGTAGACGTAGTCCGTGGGATCGTTCTGGTCGGATGCGCGGCCCACGATGCGGAAGGCGCCCTTGCGGCTTCCGTCGGGCGAGTAATTCAGGTCGAAGTTGGCCTCCTTCAATCCATAGCTGCCCACGCTGATGCCGGCGCGCGAGAACGACTCGGCCTGCGGGCGCTTGGTGGTCAGGTTGACCAGGCCGCCCGGCAGGGCCAGGCCGAAGCCCACCGAGGTGGGGCCCTTGACCACTTCGATGGAGCCGATGCCGAAGATGTCCTCGGAGCGCAGCACGTTGGTGGAGGTCTGCGCCCGCAGACCGTCCACATAGGTTTGCGCGCTGGAGATCTGGCCGCGGATGATGAAGTCATCCCAGCCGCGCCGGCCGTACGAGCCGGACGCAACGCCGGCCACGCTTTCCAGCGCCTCGGCCACGGACCTGACCTGTTTTTCCTCGATCTGCCGCTGGGTCACCACGCTGATGGACTGCGCGGTCTCGAACAGCGGCGCATCGGAGCGCAGCACGCCCGTGGTTTTGCGGGCGACGAAGTTGTCTTCGTTGTTCTGCTGCTTCTCGGCCTGGATATGCACGGTTTCCAGTTGCGTGGACGGTGCGTCGGCGGCCTGGGAGAAGGCCATCACGGGGATGGCAGCCAGGGCAAGGCACAGGCAGGAACGGGGCATGCCGGCAATGGGGGGGAGGGTGTGGAAGGAAGAAGGCATGCGCAATGGCCAGTCAATAGAGGAAAAAAGCGTTTGGCGGGGCGTTCGGCGAGGCGATAAGCGGCGGAGATAAGTTCATGGAGGTGATGCGTGATGCGCGGCATCGCATGCGGCTGCGGGCCGGGACAGACACAGAAAAAGGAAAGGCCGGGGGCCGGGCTGGCGCCCGCTCAGAACTCGACCGTGGCGCGCAGCAGCACCTGGCGCGCGTCGCCCATCGAGATGAAGTAGGTGTTGGCGCTCGACGGGTAGTAGGTGCGGTCGAACAGGTTCTTCACGTTGAGCTGAAAGCGCGTCCTGTAGCCGTTGATCCGCGTGTCATACGTGGCAAAGGCATGGGCCACGGTGTAGCCCGGCAGCCAGAAGGAGTTGGCCGAGTCGCCGGGCCGCCTGCCCACGTACTGCAGGCCGCCGCCCACGCGCAGCCGGCCCTCGCCCAGCACACCGCCCAGCACATCGCCCAGCACATCGCCCAGCACATCGCCCAGCACATCGCCCAGGACCTGGCCGAAGTCGTACACGGCCGACAGCGAGGCCGTCTGCCGCGCCACGTTCCACAGCTGGTTGCCCTGGTAGAGCGGGTCCTGCGTGGTCTTGGCATCCACATAGGCAAAGGCCGCGATGGCGCTCCAGTGGCGGCCCAGCTCGCCGGCCACATCCACCTCCAGCCCGCGCGATCGCGCCGCGCCCGAGGTGCGCCAGTCGGTCAGCTTGGTGGCGTCGTTGAACTGCGAGACCAGCACGTTCTTCTTGCGGATGTCGAACAGCGCCAGCGTGCCGGTGAGCTGCCCTGGCAGGTCCAGCTTGGCGCCGGCTTCCCAGGACCGGGCCTCCTCGGGCGCCACGCCCGAGTCGATCACGGTGCCGCTGGCCAGCGGCGCGATGGTGGAGGTGGGCCTGAGTGATTGCGAGTAGTTGCCGTAGAGCGACAGGCCGCCGGCCAGTCGATAGACCAGGCCGGCGCGCGGCAGCCAGGCCGTGCCGTCGGCCTGGGTGTTGGCCTTGAACGGGCGGCCCCGGCCGGCGGTCTGGCGCCAGGTCTGGTAGCGCAGGCCGGTGGTCAGCACCCAGCGGTCGCCCAGGTGAATGGCGTCCTGCAGAAACAGCGACTGGTTGTGCAGCTGGTCCCTCTGGTCGCTGTCGCTGGCCGAGACGGTGGCCGAGGGCTGCTCCAGCCCGTAGGCGGGATTGGTGTAGCTGAAGGTGGAGGTGACGGCCTGGCGCAGCAGGTCGGAGCGGTAGATCAGCCGGTACTCGGCATCGGCGCCGAACTGCAGGTCATGGCGCAGGCCGGCCAGCTGCACGCTGCCGTCCACATAGGCCGAGCCATAGCTGTCGGTGCTGAGTGCGCCGTGCGTGGCGTCGTTGCTGCGCTGCAGGGTGCCGCGCGCGGTGTTCACGCCGTTCACGCGCAGCTGGTTGGCGTCGTAGATCTCGCGGTTGTAGCTCAGGTTCAGGTGGGCGGCCCAGCCGCTGCCCAGGCGGTGGTCCACGGAGAGCTGGGCCAGGTGGGTCTCGCCCGTCATCTGGTTGAAGGGCTCGTCCAGCCGGCGCGTGGCCGGAAGGTCCAGCGGGCGCCGGGTGACCGGGTCCAGCGCCGTGCCGCGATCGAAGGGCGTCAGGTACTTGCGGTACTCGTACCAGAGCACGGCCTGCGTGTCGTCGCCATACCAGGCCAGCGACGGCGCCACCAGCGTCTCGCGGTGCTGGCCGAAGTTGCGCCAGTAGTCCTCGTCCACATGGTCGACGACCAGGCGGTAGGCCAGACCGTTCTCACCGATGGGGCCGGTGGTGTCCAGCGTGGCGCCCGTGCCGTTGCGCCCGCCCGCGTAGCCCGAACCCTGCAGCGACAGCGCCGTGCGCTGGCGCAGCTGCGGCTTCTTGCTGACCACGTTGATCACGCCGCCCGGGTCCATGAGGCCGTACAGCAGCGAGGACGGGCCCTTGATCACTTCCACGCTCTCGGCGGCGGCGTTCATGCCGCGCCCCTGCACCAGAGGCATGCCGTTGTGCATGACGGAGCCGTCGCGGTTGGTGCCGAAACCGCGCTTCATGATGGTGTCCTGCGTGCTGGCCAGGGTGTTGCCCTGGGTGACGCCGCTGACATTGGCCAGCGCCTCGTCCAGGTTGCGCGGGCGCTGGTCGCGGATCACCTGGGCCGGCACCACGTTGACCACCTGCGGGATCTCCAGCACGGGCGCCGTGGTGCGCAGGCTGGAGGCATCGGGCGTGGGCTGGTAGCGCTCGTCGGCATCGACCGGGGCAGGGGCCGCCCGGGCCACGACGCGCACGGCGGGCAGCTCGGTGGCGTCGGCCGCTGCAGCGCCTGCCGTGGCGGGCATGGCCGCCTTGCGCACGATGAATTCACCCGCGCCGCCTTCCACCGCCTCCAGCCCGGAGCCCGCCAGGATGGCCGCAAAGCCCGCGCCCACGGTATAGCTGCCGCGCAGGCCGCCCGACTGCCGCTGGCGCGTGCTGGCCGGGTCATAGGACAGGGCCACGCCTGCGGCCGCCGCAAACTGGCCCAGCACCGAGGCCAGCGGGCCGGCCCCGATCTCATAGGCCCTGGCGGCCTGGCGGGTCTGCGCCAGGGGCTCGGCCGCATGGCCGGGGGCCGCACATGCCACCGCCGCAGCCAGCAGGCAGGTCAGCGCCGCGCGGGCGGGTGTCGGTGTGAAGGGCGTTTGCATTCGGGTTTCCTGGCCATGAACAGCGGTGAGACAAGGGCTTTCATGAAGGGAGCCGAACGAGATCGCAAAAGATGAAAATGGGCCGCGAAGTTTTTTGCGCGGCATGGGGAAATGGCTGACCCTGGCTGGCCCTAGACGGGCACCAGGGTCAGCCAGTAGCGCGACAGGCCGGCCGCGCGCACCGGGAAGGCGCGCGTGATGACGGCCAGCGCCTTGTCCGTGTCGGCCAGCGGAAACACGCCGGACACGCGCAGGCCGGCCACGGCCGGGTCGCAGGCCAGGCGGCCGGGCCGGTAGCGTGCGAGTTCGCGCACCACGTCGTCCAGCCGCCAGCCGTCCACGATGAGGCTGCCGCCCACCCAGCTGACCTGGGCCGGGTCGGCGGCCTGGGCGGGCAGCATGCCGTTGCGGCTGAAGCTGGCCTGCTGGCCGGCCTGCAGCCGCAGGCTGCGGCTGGGATCCTGCAGGGGCTGGATTTCCACGGCGTCCTGCAGCACGCTCACCACGGTGTCACCGCCCTCGCCGCCCTCGCTGCGCACGGTGAAGCGCGTGCCCAGCGCCAGGATGCGGCCCTGCGGCGTGTGCACCATGAACGGGCGGCCATCCTTGGCGCCCGCGCCGGCCCCGGCGAGGGAATGGGCGGTCTGCACCAGGATCTCGCCCTCGCGCAGCACCAGCAGCCGGCGCGTGGGGTCCATTGACACGTCCACCGAGGTCCTGGTGTTCAGCGTCAGCTCGGACCCGTCGGCCAGCGTGACGGTGCGCCGCTCGCCCGTGCCGGTGCGGTAGTCGGCCAGCCAGGAGCGCACGCCGCCCTGCCCGCCGGCCAGCTGCCATGACAGGCCCGCCACGGCCCCGCTGCCCACCAGTGCGCCGATGCCGCGCAGCACCCGGCGGCGGCTGCGCCGGCTGGCCTGCAGCGTGGAGGCGGCCAGGTGGCCCGGCACGCGCTGCAGCATGGACTGCAGGGCGTCGAAATGCCGCCATGCGCGCTGGTGCTCGGGGTGGGCCTCATGCCAGCGCTGCCAGGCGGCACGGTCGGCGTCGGTGGCATCGCCGGAGCACAGGCGCGCGTACCAGGCAATCGCTTCCTGGCGGATGCGGGCCTGTGCCTGGGCTGGGGTGGTGGTGTGGGTGGGCGAATGTGCAGCCGCGTCCAGTGCGCTGTCGCTGTTCGAGGGCAAGACCGTCATGCGCCGTCTGCCACGATGAGGTAGCAGTGCTCCAGCGCCTTGAGCATGTAGTTGTTGACGGTGCGCACGGTCACCTGCAGCCGGGCAGCGATCTGCGCATAGGTCAGGCCTTCGAGCTGCGAGAGGATGAAGGCCTGGCGCACGGCGGGCTTCATGCCGTCGAGCATGGCGTCGATGGCCACCAGGGCCTCCAGCACGATGGCGCGTGCTTCGGGCGAAGGCGCCTGCGGCTCGGGCAGGGCAGCCAGCGATTCCAGATAGGCCCGCTCCAGCGCCCGGCGCCGGTGAAAGTCCACCACCAGGCCGTGCGCGATGGTGGTCAGGTAGGCGCGGGGGTCCACCGGGTCCGCCCGCTCCTTGCGGCCGAGCAGGCGCACGAAGGTGTCGTGGGCCAGGTCGGCGGCATGGTGGGAACAGCCCAGTTTTCTGCGCAGCCAATCGCGCAGCCATCGGTGATGGTCACGATAGAGCGACTGGACCTCGTTGTGCAGCGCGAATTCGCCGGATGACATGCTGACCCCCACCATCGCAAGGAGGATCCCCTTGGCATCAATGACTCAATGCGATTGGTTCTCATTCTATCCGCTGGCGTGCGCACTGCCGGGGCGCCGGGGGCTATCCCCTTTTGCGATGTCGAAGGCCGCCTGCCACCAGGCCTGCAATGGCCAGGGACAGCAGCGCCAGTGAACCAGGTCCGGTGGCCGGCACGGTGGCCGGCGTGGCGGAGGCCGCGGGCACGGCAATCATGATCGGATCGTCGATGCTGCCGGGCGCGGGATCGTTGTCCCCGGTGACACGTGCGGTGGAGGTGCCATCGTTGTCGGTGACCGCAAACCCGATGTTCGCGCCGTTCACGCTTGCATCCCATGGCTGCCATTGCCCGTCCACCAGCTTGTAGAGCACGGCGCCCGGGGGCACTTGCCTGGGCAGCGTGAGCGCCACGCGGAGTGTTCCGCCGTTCGTGCAGCCGGTGGCCTTGAAGGCGATCTGGCCGTACGGAAAGCCGAAGCCCGGGGGGGCGCCGCTGGACGGCGCTGCCGCATTCGTCGGCATGCCATCGAAGCCGCAGTCCGCGCCGGACAGGTGCATCGCCACGGTCCCTGCGGCAAGCTGCAATGAGGCCGAGTCCGCCTGGTAGCTGAACTGTGCCGTCGCGCTTGCGGGGCTGGTGCCCTCGGGGGTCGTTACCGAAACCGCCACGGTGCCCGGGGAACCCGCGGGGGCGGTAGCCGTGATCCGGGTGGCGCTGTCCACCGTGAAGCCCGTGGCTTGGACCGCGCCAAACCGGACCGCGGTCGCTCCCGTGAAGTCGCTGCCGGACAGGATCACCGAGCTGCCTCCCGAGGCTGGGCCGCGTTGCGTGGACAGGCCTGTGATGGCGGGAGCGCCCGCATAGCTGAACCGGGCCGAGCCCGTGACCGCAGAAGTGCCGCCGGGACTGGTCACCGTCAGATCGACGGTCCCGCTGCCGGGGGGTGAAATCGCGGTGAGCTGCGTATCGCTGAGCACCGAAACGCCGCTGGCGTATTGATGGCCGAATTTCACCGTGCTAGCGGCGCTCAGGTGGGTTCCGGTGAGGGTGACCTGTGTGCCTCCCGCGCTCGGGCCCGTCGCCGGGGCCAGCGAGGCGACGGTCGGTGCCTCGGCATAGGTGAAACGGTCTCCGGCGCTGGCGGCGGAGGTGCCGCCGATGGTGGCCACGGTGACATCGACGGTGCCGGCGGCGCCCGCAGGCGCCATGGCGGTGATCTGCGTGTCGCTGAGCACCGTGTAGGCGGCAGCGGCGGCGCCGAACCGCACGGCGCCGGTGGCCGGTGCCGCGGAAAAGCCGGTGCCGGTGAGCGTGACCGCGGTGCCGCCGGCCACTGGCCCCGCGGCGGGGCTGATGGCGGTGAGGGTGGGCGCGGCCACATAGGTGAACCGGTCGGCCGCGCTGGCGGCGGAAGTGCCGCCGACGGTGGCCACGGTGACATCGACGGTGCCGGCAGCGCCCGCGGGCGCCATGGCGGTGATCTGCGTGTCGCTGTGCACCGTGTAGGCGGCGGCGACACCGCCGAACCGCACGGCGCCGGTGGCCGGTGCCGCGGAAAAGCCGGTGCCGGTGAGCGTGACCGCGGTGCCGCCGGCCGTCGGCCCCGCGGCGGGGCTGATGGCGGTGAGGGTGGGCACGGCCACATAGGTGTACCGGTCGGCCGCGCTGGCGGCGGAGGTGCCGCCGATGGTGGCCACGGTGACATCGACGGTGCCGGCGGCGCCCGCAGGCGCCATGGCGGTGATCTGCGTGTCGCTGAGCACCGTGTAGGCGGCAGCGGCGGCGCCGAACCGCACGGCTCCCGTGGCCGGTGCTGCAGCGAATCCCGTGCCGATCAGGGTCACCGGGCTGCCCCCGGCGGTGGGGCCGGCCACGGGGCTGATGGCCGTGATGGCAGGGGCTGCCACATAGGTGAAGCTGCCGCTGGTGGATGCGCCATTGGCGGCGGTCATGAGTTTGATGCCCACGGCACCCGGTGAATGCGCAGGTGATGTCGCCGTGATCTGTGTGTCGCTATCCACCTGGAAGTGAAGCGCGTCCGTATCGCCGAACTGGACGCCGGTGACGTCCAGAAATCCTGTGCCATCGAGCCTGACCGGCGTGCTTCCTGTGGCCGGGCCGGCAGAGGGAAGAATCTGGTTGACGGTCGGCATGGCAATGGCATCCACCTTGACCGCGAATAGATAGCCTAAGGCGCCGGAGGATGCCCCGGGAATGACCCTGGGTCCGAGATAGATGCCGTATCCGGCGCTGCCACTGCAATTGCAGTCGAAGATGATGCGCACAGATGTGTTGGCATACGCAGGGTAGGCACCTGTGAACCTGTAGGTATCGCCGATGGTTTCCTGGTAATCGAGCTGTTGGCAGTTGGCAGAGGCGCTGTCGCAAAGTTTCAGTCGCGGGAATCCGCCGCCAAATACTTCAAAAATGCGAACGGATACATCGGAGATGATGACATTGGTTTCACCCGTCCTGAATTCCTGGTATCTGGGATAGCTGCCGTTCGCCCAGACATTGCCTGTGGCCGCATCGAGAGTGGACAGCAGTGTCCTGATCGTGGCCGCATGGGCACCGGACGCCGATAGAAGGATGGCAAGCAGTACCCATGAGATGGGCAGCCAACGCAGCGCATGGATGGAAAGATGCCTTCTGTTTTTTTCTGGCATGGTGTTCTTGGCTGTTGGATGTCGGGTGGATTGGGGACGGCCGGGCGCGGCCGCCATGCAGGCTGCAAACCGGGCGCGGCTGCCTGCGGCTATCTTGCGGGAGGGGCGGCCCGAAGGCTTGACCGTGCGTTGGTCCGCCGCTTGACCCAGCATCCGGCTCTCAGGCCATGAGCCCGAGAAGCCAGTCTGCGTATTCCACCGATGCCGCCGTGCTGGCGGCGGAGGGTGACATGCGCGCCGCGTGCGCCGCCTCGGCCATGGCCCGCACATCGCTGGGCGTGTGGCCGAACGCGGCGCGGAAGGCGCGGCTGAAGTGCGCCTCGCTGGCAAAGCCCAGGCGTGCGGCCACCTCGGCAATGCGCAGGCGCCGGTAGGCGGGATTGGACAGCGTGTGGAAGGCCCGCTGCAGACGGCGCTGCTGCACATAGCGCATCACGCCGCCCAGGGGCTCGAAGAGGTGGTAGAGCCGGTGGCGCGAAATGCCGAAGCAGCGGCACAGTGCCTCGGGCGAGAGCGGCGTGCCCAGGTTCCGCGCGATATGGCGCTGGATGCGCTCCAGCGTGGCGGCATGCACCTCGGCGCGGGCTTCGGCCAGGGTGCGCTGGCTGGGGCGCAGGCAGGCGGCCAGCATTTGCAGGGTGGCGTGCACCACGTCATCGGCCTGCGCCGGGCCGATGGAGGGCAGGCGCCGGTGCAGTGCGCCCAGGTGGTCTGCCAGCAGGCCGCCGAACAGGCTGTCGGCGGCCAGCACGGTGCCGTGGGGGCCCGGGCCCGGGGACCCGCAGGCAGCCTCGCCCAGCCTGCGGGGAACGATCAGCGAGAGTACATGGGAGTCCTGGGCCACGGTGTGCTGGGTGCGGGCCATGTCGAAGACGACCACGTCACCGGGGCGGACCCGCAGTTCGCTGCCGTCGCCATGCTGGCCCACGAAACCCCCTGCGCGGTACCACTGCACCAGGTAGTGGTCCAGGCCGTCGTGGGCGGCGCGTGCCTGGCCGCGCGAGAAGCGCTGCGCGCCGAAGCGCAGGTCGCCCAGCAGCAATTGGCCCAGGTGGACCGCATGCACCGAGGCATGGAAGCGCCCTGGCGACGCGCCGTGCTCCAGCGGCGCCACGTCGAAAAGCACGGAGATGCTGCTGCGCCACGCCTCGAAGCGGTCTGCCTGCGCCAATTGGTCGGTGGCGAACGTCGTGCTGGGCAGGGCTGTGGCCGGGGGCTGCATTGCGAGGTATCAGCGCAGTAAAAGACAGGACCTGGCAGGACAATCCCGCACGGCGCGGGGTGTTGCCGTGGTCGCCAGGCCGCAACTATACAGGCGCCCCCGGCTGTGTTTCGCAGGAGTCTCGAAGGCGGCACGATGCGCAACAGGGAGCCCGCGGGGACCGGCTGCCGGCCATGCTGGAGCCGGGTCGACGCATCGCAGCTGTCGCTGCGCGGCCTAGGTCAATCCGCCGCCGCCAGCCCGTCGAACGTGGTGCTCGTCACCCAGTCGATGATTTGCGCGTGCGTGTACTGGCCCGATTCCTTGAGCAGGGCCACCACCGGATCGCAGGCCCGCGCGAACAGCGTGTAGAGCACCAGCTCGGCCGGCAGCGCGGGCTGCAGCTGGCCGCTGGTCTGGGCCTCGGTGATCCAGATGCTCAGGCGGTTGCTCAGGGCGATCAGCCGGTCCATGTAGGCATCGTTGGATTGCAGGGAGGCGCTGAGGTTGGAGTTCTGCGCCGGCAGGGAGGGCATCTCGCCTTCCAGCTGGGTCTGCATGGCCCAGCACGTCACGGCCTTGAGCTGGTCCAGCGGGCGCACCGGCGTGCCGGCCTCGGCGGCCTGGGCCGCCGTGTCGCGCAGGCCGTCCACAAAGGCCAGGGCGCGGTCCAGCACGCCCACCATGGCGGCGCCCGCCAGTTCTTCCTTGGAGGTGAACAGCTTGTACAGGCTGGCCTTGGCCATGCCGGCCTCGGCCGCGACCTCGTCCACCGTCATGGCGTCGTAGCCCTTGGTGGCCAGCAGCCGGTTGACGGCCGCCACGATGGCCTGCTCGCGCACGCGCTGTATCTGTTCTTTGATGGAGGAGCGGCTAGTCATAGCGATATTTTAGACCTCGCAGGTCATATCTGATACCAAATAGTGCAAAGCGGGTATGTTTGGTTTATAGTTTGAACTCATCAGTTCACGATTTGGTCTTTGTGGTCTAGTCGGGCTGTTCAACCAAGAAGGGCGCCTCCATGCATCGCATTGCTGTCATCGGTTCGGGGATTGCGGGGCTGGCCGCAGCGAGCCGCCTGGCCGCGGCGCCGGGCGGGCCTGCCGTGACCTTGCTGGAGGCGGGCGGCCATTTCGGGGGGCACGCCAACACGGTGGACCTGACGCTGGGCGGCGTGAGCCAGGGCGTGGACACCGGATTTCTGGTCTTCAACCACCGCACCTATCCGCTGCTGACGCGTTTGTTCGAGCAGCTGCAGGTGCCCACGGCTGCCGCCGAGATGTCGTTTTCCGTGCAGGTGCCTGAGGCCGATGGCCGCGCGGGCCTGGAATGGAGCGGCAGTTCGCTGGGCGGCGTGTTCGCGCAGCGGGGCAATCTGCTGCGCCCGCGCTTTCTGAAGATGCTGGCCGAGATCCTGCGCTTCAACCGCCTGGCCACGCGCATCGCCCAGGAAGGCGATGAAGCGCGGCTGCGCAGCGCCATCGGCGATTTTCTGGACGACCACGGCTTTGGCGCCGCCTTCCGTCAGGACTACCTGCTGCCCATGATGGGCTGCATCTGGTCCTGCCCCACCGACCAGATGCTGCGCTTTCCCGTGGCCACGCTGATCCGCTTTTGCCACAACCATGGACTGATCCAGGTCACGGACCGGCCGCAGTGGCACACGGTGCGCGGCGGCTCGCGCCAGTACGTGCGGCGCATGGTGGCCGCGCTGCTGAAGGACGGCCGCCACGAGGCGCGCCTGAATGCGCCCGTGCTGGGCCTGCGCCGCGCGGCGCACGGCGCGCTGCTGCAGACGGCGAACGGCACGGAGCCGTTCGACGCCGTGGTGCTGGCCTGCCACAGCGACCAGGCCCTGCGCCTGCTCGGCAGCGATGCCACGCCACAGGAGCGCAGCGTGCTGGGCGCCATCCGCTACCAGCCCAACCAGGCCGTTCTGCACACCGATGCCAGCGTGCTGCCGCGCAGGCAGGCGGCCTGGGCTGCCTGGAACTACGAACGCGCGGCCGACCCGGGGCGGGACCAGGCCGGCGTCTGCCTGCACTACCTGCTCAACCGCCTGCAGCCCCTGCCGTGGCAGCAGCCCGTGATGGTTTCGCTGAACCCGGTGCGCCCGATCGATGAAGGCCAGGTCCATGCGCGCATCGAGTACAGCCACCCGGTGTTCGACCTGGCGGCCATCGAGGCCCAGGGCCGCGTGGCCGGCGTGCAGGGCCAGCGCCGGACCTGGTTCTGCGGCGCATGGTGCGGCTACGGCTTTCACGAAGACGGCCTGCGCTCGGGACTGGACGCGGCCGATGGCCTGCTGCGTGCCCTGCCGGCCTTGCCCGTCCTGCCCGCCAGCGCGGCCTTCGAAGGGGTCGCATGACGGCCCGCCCCCTCATCGGCTTCGGCCATGTCTGGCACCGCCGCCTGCGGCCTGTCGAGCATGCCTTCCGCTATCCCGGCTACTTTCTGATGCTGCCGCTGCGCAGCCTGCGCACGCAGCCGGACGCCGCGCTGCGGCGCAACCGGCTGGGCTGGCTGAGCTTTCATGACAGCGACCACGGCGAGGGCGGCTGCGACGCACTGGCCTGGTTCGAGCAGCTGCTGCACAGCGAAGGCATAGCCGACGCCGATGGCGAGGTCTGGCTGCACACCTTCCCACGCGTGCTGGGCTACGCGTTCAAGCCCGTGAGCTTTTGGTATGCGCACCGCGCCGACGGCTCGCTGGCCGCCGTGCTGGCCGAGGTCAACAACACCTTTGGCGAGCGCCACGCCTATCTGCTGGCGGGGCCGGACCTGGACTGGGGCCGCGAGCAGGTGGCGCGCAAGCAATTCCATGTCTCGCCGTTTTGCGAGGTGCGCGGCGAGTACCGCTTCCGCTTCGAGCGCGGCGAAGACCGCACCCTGGCGCGCGTGGACCTGCACGACGAGGACGGCCCGCTGCTGCAGACCAGCGTGGGCGGCGTGCTGCACCCGCTCGACGGCGCCACCGTGCGCCGCGCCTTCTTCGGCACGCCCCTGATGACGCTGGGCGTGGTCGCCCGCATCCACTGGCATGCGCTGCGCCTTTGGGCCAAGCGCGTGCCTTTCCATGGCAAACCCTCCGAGCCCAAGCGCTTCGTCACACGATGAACACTACCGCCGCCCCCCTGCTGAGCCCCTCCGCGGCAGCGCCGCGCCGCACGCCTGCACGGGCGCGCCGGGTGCTGAACCTGCTCGAACGCCTGCCCCACGGGCAGCTGGACCTGGAGCAGCCCGATGGCCGCCTGCTGCACCTGCCCCGCCCGCCGTCGGGGGCTGCCGATGCGCATTGCGTGCTGCACGACTGGCAGGCGCTGGAGCGCACGCTCAAATCGGGCGACATCGGGCTGGCCGAAGGCTATATCGCCGGCGAGTGGGACAGCCCCGACCTGGCCGCCCTGCTGAGGCTGTGCATGGCCAACCGCGACCATGTGCAAAGCTTGGTCTATGGCAGCTGGTGGGGCCGGCTGGGCTACCGCCTGCGCCATCTGCTGCAACGCAATACGCGGGCCGGCAGTGCCAGGAACATCCATGCCCATTACGACCTGGGCAATGATTTCTACCGCCTGTGGCTGGACCCGGGCATGAGCTACAGCGCGGCCTGGTTCCAGGGCCGCACGGGCCAAGCGCTGCGCAACGCGGACCTCCAGCAAGCCCAGCAGGCCAAGCTCAGGCGCACGCTGGACGAGGTGCGGCTGCAGCCCGGCCAGCGCCTGCTGGAAATCGGCTGCGGCTGGGGCGGGCTGGCCGAGGCGGCGGCGCAGGAGTTCGGCGCCCGGGTCACGGGCGTGACCCTGTCGCGCGAGCAACTGGTCTGGGGGCAGCAGCGCATGCAGCAGTCGGGCCTGGCCGACGCGGTGGAGCTGCGCTACCAGGACTACCGCGACCTGCCCGCGCGCCATGCGGGCGAGCCCTTCGATGCCATCGTCTCCATCGAGATGTTCGAGGCCGTGGGCCGCGAATACTGGCGCGGCTACTTCCAGACGCTGCGCGACTGCCTCAAGCCCGGGGGCCTGGCCTGCATACAGACCATCACGCTGCGCGAGGACCTGTTCGCGCGCTATCTGCGCTCCACCGACTTCATCCAGCAGTACATCTTCCCGGGTGGCCTGCTGCCCAGCATCCCCGCCTTCGAGCAGGAGGCGCGGCGCGCCGGCCTGGTGGTGGAGCGCCGCATGGCCTTTGGCTGCGACTATGCGGAGACGCTGCGGCGCTGGCGCCAGTCCTTCGAGGAGCGCCTGGAGGCCGTGCGTGCCCAGGGCTTTGACGAACGCTTCGTGCGCATCTGGACCTTCTACCTGGCCTACTGCGAGGCGGCCTTCGACACCGGCAACACCGATGTCGTCCAGTTCACGCTGCGCAAGCCCCTGCCATGACAGCCCCGCAACCTCACGCGCGCCGCGCCCCCAGTGCACCCCGCCGCAAGGCCCTGGCCTGGGGCGCCGCCTGCGTCCTTGCCCCTTCATTGATCACCATGTCCAACGCCCTGCACGCCATCACCCCGACCGCCGAACTTCCGGCCGAACTGCGCAGCGCCCTGCCGTCTGCGCGCCTGATGGGCACGGCCGTGCTGCGCTTTTTCGGCCTGCGCGTCTATGAGGCGCGGCTGTGGGCCGCGCCCGGACTGCTGCCCGAGGACTACGCCCGCCACCCGTTTGCGCTGGAGCTGGTCTACGACCGCAAGCTCGAAGGCGCGGCCATTGCCGAGCGCTCCATCGCCGAAATGCGCAGGGTCGGCAGCTTCACCGAAGAGCAGGCCCGCCAATGGCTGGACCTGATGAAGCAGGCCTTTCCCGATGTGGTGGCCAAGGACCGGCTGCTGGGCCTGAACGACGGCCAGGGCGATGTGCGCTTTTTCCACAACGGCCGGCAGACGGCGCAACTGCGCGATGCCGACTATGCGCGCCTGTTCTTCGGCATCTGGCTGGCGCCGCAGACCTCGGCGCCTGCCATGCGCACCTCGCTGCTGGGCCAGGGCTGAACGCCAGCGGACCATGCCATGACCTCCGTCCCCGCCCCCGCTCCTGCCCCCGTGCTGCCCTGGCGCACAGGGCTGGCCTATGGCGGGCTGGCCGCGCCGCTGGCCTTTGTGTCCCTGCCCCTGTATGTGAACCTGCCCTACCACTACGCCAGCGTGGCCGGCGCGCCGCTGGCCGGGCTGGGCGCGGTGCTGCTGGCCACGCGGGCGCTCGATGCCGTGGTCGATCCGGCCATTGGCCGCCAGGCCGACAGGCTGCTGCGCGGCGGTGTGCGGCCGGCCTGGCGGGCGGCTGCGCTGGGCAGCCTGCTGATGGTGCTGGGTTTTGGGGCGCTGTGGCATCCGCCGCGCGGCGCCGAGGCCGCCATGCTGGGCTGGCTGGCCGGCAGCCTGCTGGTGTGCACGCTGGCCTACAGCTTCGTCACCATCCTCCACCAGGCCTGGGGCACCCGCTGGGGCGGCCAGCCCGCCTGGCGTGCCCGTGTGACGGCCTGGCGCGAGGGCGCCACGCTGGCGGGCGTGCTGCTGGCCAGCGTGCTGCCGGCCGTGATGGGCCTTGACGCCACCAGCGCCGTGCTGGCGCTGGGCCTGGCGCTGGGGCTGATGGGGCTGTACCGGCTCCGGGCGCCCGTGGCTCCTGTGCCCCATGTGTCCCATGTGTCCCATGTGTCCCATGTGTCCTCTGCGCCCCGCATGCCGCAAGCGGAGTCCCCGGCCTCGGCCGAGCTGGCCTCTTCCACTTCTCCGTGGGCGGATGCCGGGTTTCGCCGGCTGCTGGCCATCTTCATGCTCAATGGCGTGGCCGCGGCCGTTCCCGCGACCTTGCTGCCCTTCTTTGTGGCCGACAGGCTGCAGGCGCCTGCACTGCAGCCCCTGCTGCTGCTGTGCTTCTTTGGCGCGGCGGCCCTGGGCCTGCCGCTGTGGGTGAAGGCCGTCTCGCGATGGGGCCTGGCGCCCAGCTGGCGCGCGGGCATGCTGGCCAGCGTGCTGGCCTTCGGCGTCACGCCCTGGCTGGGCGCGGGCGACAGCATGGCCTTTGCCGTGATCTGCCTGGCCAGCGGGCTGGCCCTGGGCGCGGACCTGGCCTTGCCGGGCGCACTGCTCACGGGCGTGATCCACGAGTCCGGCCAGGGCGGCCGGGGCGAGGGCCGCTACCTGGGCTGGTGGACCTGCGCCACCAAGCTCAACCTGGCCCTGGCCGCAGGCCTGGCCCTGCCCCTGCTGTCCGCCGCGGGCTACCGCAGCGGCGGCACCGACCCGGCCGGGCTGCAGGCGCTGGCCTGGGCCTATGGCGGGCTGCCCTGCCTGCTCAAGCTGGCGGCGGCGCTGCTGCTTTGGCGCGCCGAGCGATTGCATTCTTCCTGGAGTCACACATGAGCCACATCACCCACTGCGCTTCGTTTTCGCCGCTGCGGCGCGTCTGCCTGGGGGCGGCCTTGGCACTGTCCCTGGCGGGCTGTGCCGGGCCTTCGGTCCAGGACTACGCCAAGGAGCAGCCGCAGCTGGACCTGCGCCAGTATTTCAACGGGCCGCTGACGGCGCATGGCATGTTCACGGACCGATCGGGCAAGGTGGTCAAGCGATTCACCGTGCGCATGACGGGCCGCTGGAATGGCGACGAGGGCTCCCTGGAGGAGCACTTCGTCTACAGCGACGGCAGCACCCAGGAGCGGGTCTGGCATATCCGCCACCTGGGCGACGGCCGCTACAGCGGCCGGGCCGACGACGTGGTGGGCGAGGCCCAGGGCCAGAGCGCGGGCAATGCCATCCGCTGGAGCTATGTGCTGGCCCTGCCCGTGAATGGGCGGGTCTGGAACGTCCACATGGATGACTGGATGTACCTCATGGACGGGCGCACCCTGCTCAACCGCACGGCCATGAGCAAGCTCGGCGTGCACCTGGGCGATGTGACGCTGTCCTTTGTCAAGGAGTGATGGCCATGCCGCTGTTCTCGCGCGGGCTGAACCCGCTGCTGGCTGACTGGAAGGGACGCTCGGCATGGGTGGTGGGCGCCTCCTCGGGCATAGGGCGTGCCACGGCCGAGGCGCTGCACCGGCAGGGCGCCCGCGTGATCGTCTCCGCACGGCACGGCGGCGCGCTGCAGGACTTCGTGCGCGGTCGCGAGGGCTGCCTGGCCCTGCCGCTGGATGTGACCGATGCCGCCGCCGTGGATGCGGCCGCCCAGGCCGTGCTGGCCCACGCGGGCGGGGCGCCCGACCTGATCCTCTACTGCGCAGGCCACTACCGGCCCCTGCGCGCCACCGAGTTCGACCTGGCCGAGATGCAGCACCACCTGGCCGTGAACTATGGCGGCGTGCTGCACCTGCTCGATGCCGTGCTGCCCATGCTGCTCAAGGCTGGCCGGGGCCATCTGGCCCTGGTCGGCTCGGTGGCCGGCTACCGGGGGCTGCCCATGTCCCTGGCCTACGGCCCCACCAAGGCGGCGCTCAACAACCTGGCGGAAAACCTCTATCTGGACCTGCATGGCCTGGGCCTGGGCGTGTCCATCATCAATCCCGGCTTTGTCGATACGCCGCTGACGGCGCAAAACAGCTTCAGCATGCCGGCCCTGATCGGCGCCGACGAGGCGGCCCGGCATATGCTGCAGGGCTGGGCGCAGGGGCGTTTCGAGATGAATTTTCCGCGTCGCTTCACGCGCTGGGTGCGCCTGCTGCGCTGCCTCCCCGACGCCTGGTATTTCTCTGCGGTCCGCCGCTTCACCGGAGCATGAAACCCATGAGCAGCGGCATACCCGATCCGCGACTGGCCCGCTTGGCCCAGGCCTACGAGACCCTGCGCCGCGACAACCTGCCGGCGCTGCTGTCCCTGTATGCCGAGCAGGCCCTGTTCAAGGACCCGTTCAACGAGGTGCGCGGCCACGCTGCGATCGAGCGCGTGTTTGCCCACATGTTCGAGCAGCTCGACCGGCCCCGCTTCGCCGTCAGCCACGGCGCGGTGCAGGGCGACAGCGGTTTTCTGCTGTGGGAGCTGGGCTTTGTGCGGGCATCCGGCCAGCCCATGCACATCTGCGGCACCAGCTATCTGCAGTTCGATGGCGACGGGCTGGTGGCGACGCACCGGGATTTCTGGGACCCGGTGGAGGAAATCTTCGCCAAGGTTCCCGTGCTGGGCGCCGTGGCCAGGGCGCTGCAGCACAAGCTCAGGGCGCCGCAGTAAGCAGCCGGGCCAGCTGCGCCAGGGCGCCGTCCAGCGCGTCGAAACGCGGCGCACCCAGGCAGATGCGCAGCCCGCTGGCCTGCTCCTGCGGGTCCACCATGAGCGAGCCCGGATCGGTCAGCTTCAAACCCAGCGCCGCTGCGGCCGATACCAGGCGGCCGGCGGCTTCGCGCTCCATGGGCAGCCAGGCGTTGTAGGCCTCGGGGTGCAGCACCAGGCCGGAGCCACTCAGGTGTGAGGCGAGGTGTGATGCGGCCAGCCGGCAGCGCCGCTGTGCCTCATGGCGCAGGTCGGCCTGCAGGGAAGCGACCACGCCGTGCGACAGCCATTCATCGATCACGGCGCAGGAGAGGGCCGAAGGCGCCATGGACATCTCCTGCACAAGCTCCACAGCCGCGCCGCACAGCGAAGCGGGCAGCACCAGCATGCCCACCTGCAGCCCCGGGCCCAGGGACTTGGACAGCCCGTTTACATGCAGCGTGATCTCGGGCGCCAGCGTGGCCAGATGGGCCAAGGGTGCGTGATCGGGCAAGCAGGCGGCATACACGCCGTCCTCGATGATCCAGGCGCCTGCGCTGCGGCAGATGTCCACGATCGCCTGCCTGCGCTCCGCGCCCATGGTGGCCGTGGTCGGGTTGTGCAGCGTGGGGGTGAGGTAGACCACCTTGCCTTCGGCGGCGGGAATGCCCTCCAGCGCATCGGCCAGCGCCTGCGGCAGCAGGCCCTGCGCGTCGATGGCCAGGCCCTGTAGGGCCCAGCCCTTGCGCCGGGCCAGGGCAATGGCGCCGGGGTAGGTGATGCGCTCGGTCAGCAGCCGGCCCCGGGGCTGGCAGACCAGATCGAAGGCCAGCGACAGCGCCTGGCGCGCGCTGCTGGTCAGCACCATGTGGTCGGGTTCCACGTTCAGGCCCAGCGTCTGCAGCCAGCGCACGAGCACGCGGCGATGCTCCAGGTGGCCCTGGGGCGGGGCATAGAAGTTGAAATGATCGGCATCGATGCTGCGCGCAATCCCGGTCAGCGTACGAGCCAGAACGCGCGCACTGATGGCGGCCGGCGGCGCGTTGGAAGACAGGTCGATGTCCTCGCCAGCCTGCGCCTGCTGTGACGCCACGAAGGTGCCCCGGCCCTTGACGCTGCGTGTCAGCCCCCGGCGCTCCAGCAGCGCATAGGCCCTGGTCACCGAGCCCAGGCCGATCTGCAGCCTGTCGGCCAGGTCCCTGTGGGCGGGCAGGCGGTCGCCGCCGGCGAGCTGGCCTTCGACGATGTCGTCGGCCAGGGCACGCGCCAGCCGCTCGGCGGCACTGGCTTCAATGCGCGCAAGACGGGGCGTCCAGGGGGAGGGCAGGAGCATGGTCGGGGCAAGGAAAAAATGAGTGTGCCGTGACACTATTTCATTTGTCGATAGTGTAACGTTCGCTCCATGTTCAGCCACATCACCGTCGGCGCCCGTGATCTCGAGCGGGCCGGCCGCTTCTATGACGCGGTGCTTTTCCCGCTGGGACTGCAGCGCCGCGCTGTCCAGCCCGATGGCGGGCCGGCCGCGCTGTGCTGGGTGGCGCCGCCGGCGGCCTTGCCGCGCTTTTATGTCTACAGCCCCTTCAACGGCGAGCCGGCCACGGCGGGCAATGGCGCCATGGTGGCCTTTGTGGCCCCGTCGACCGACGCGGTGGACGCGGCCCATGCCGCCGGCCTGGCCCGGGGCGGCAGCGACGAAGGCCCGCCCGGCCCGCGCCCGCACTACGGCGATGGCTACTACGGCGCCTACCTGCGCGATCCCGACGGCAACAAGGTCCATGTGGTGCATCGCGCCGATGTGCAGCCGTAGCGCAGATCGGGCCCGTCGCCCGTCTCCCTTTCTTTTCCTTTCCATGCAACAAGGACTGTCTTCATGAGCATTGCCGTTCATATGGTCGACGTTTTCGCCAGCGGCCCGCTGTCCGGCAATCCGCTGGCCGTGATCACCGGTGGGCAGGCGCTGACCACCGCACAGATGCAGCAGCTGACACGCTGGTTCAACCTCTCCGAAACCGCGTTCCTGCTGCCGCCCACGCAGGCGCAGGCCGACTACCGCGTGAGGATTTTCACGCTGGACCGGGAGATGCCTTTTGCCGGCCATCCCACGCTGGGCAGCTGCCATGCCTGGTTGTCCCAGCGCGGTGCGCCCAGGAACGCAGGCCACATCGTCCAGGAGTGCGGGGCGGGGCTGGTGCAGATACGGCAGGAGCATGGGCGGCTGGCATTCGCCGCGCCGCCCATGCTGCGCTTTGGCGCGCCCACCGCCGATGAGCTGGATGCCGCGCTGCGCATGCTGGGCATCACTGCCGAAGAGGTGCAGGCCGCCTCGTGGATAGACAACGGCCCCGGCTGGCTGGGCATCCGCCTGGCCTCGGCCGAGCAGGTGCTTGCGCTGAACCCGGCCCGGCAGTGGCCCACGCGCATGGACGTGGGCGTGGTGGGGCCCTATGCCAGGGGTGTCGGCGGTGCCAGCCCTGTCGCCTGCGAGGTGCGCGCCTTCTTCTCCGATCACCAGGGCGCCATCGTCGAAGACCCCGTCACCGGCAGCCTCAACGCCTCGCTGGCGCAGTGGCTGTTTGCGACAGGGGTGATGGACAGCGACTACATTGCCGCCCAGGGCCGCTGTCTGGGCCGTGACGGCCGCATCTTCCTGACCCGTGACGGCACGGGCCAGGTCTGGGTGGGCGGCACGGCGCGCACCCATGTCGAAGGCGCACTGAGCGGCCTTTGATCCACACCGAAAGAACCCACGAATGACAGCGATACAAGAGAGCCCGCGCGCTCCCGTCTCATCGGCCAGGGCCAACCTGAAAATGCTGGTGCGCTACAAGGCCTGGGCCAACGGCCTGACCTTCAAGAGCGTGATGGAACTGCCCGAAGGCGAGGCCCTGAAGCAGCGCCCCACGAGCTTCGGCAACATGGTGCGCACGCTGAACCACGTCCTTGTGGTGGAGGACATCTTCAGGCACCACCTGCAGGGCCGCAAACATGGCTACACCATGCGCAACACCGACCACACGCCCACGCTGCCGGCGCTGTGGGAATCGGTGCAGGAAATGGACCGCTGGTATGTGGAGTTCGTCGACGCATGCCCGGACGAGGAACTGGCGAAGGTCGTGCACTTCGAGTTCGTGGGCGGCGGGCAGGGCGCCATGACGCGCGAGCAGATCGTGCTGCACGTGGTGAACCACGGCAGCTACCACCGTGGCTTTGTCAGCGACATGATGTACCAGGTGCCCTTCGTGCCGCCGGCCAACGACCTGCCGGTGTTCCTCAGGGACTGCTACCGCGTGGACGAGACGGCCTGCGGTTGAGGCAGGGCCAGGGCCTGCTGCGCCAGGGCGCCCTGGAGCACGGGCAGCTCAGGTGGCGCGTCGCCGGGCAGGGTCCATCCCTGGCGCAGCGCACCGGCAAAACCGTCGGCCACGCGCGAGTAGGCGCGGCCGCTGGTCATCACCCGGGGCCGGGCCGACCAGGCGATGCGGGCGCCGCCGGCCGCCAGGCGGTCCACCAGGTCCTGGTCCTCGCCGCAGGTGCGTGCGTCGAACCCGCCGGCCTGGCGGTAGTGCCAGGCTGAGATGCCCAGGTTGGCGCCGTGCACGTGGCGGTGGCCGTCGCGGTCCGTGTAGGTGGTCTCGAAGTGCCGCCGCGCCGTGTCCGCCTGGACGCCGTGGGCCGACCAGTCGGCCACTTGCACCGTGCCGCAGACCACGTCGGACTGAAGCGCCAGCTGGTCTGCCAGCCAACTCTGGGAGACCGTGGTGTCGGCATCCGTGAAGGCCAGCCAGCGGGCGCCCAGCAGCAGCAGGTACTCCGACCCCAGCGCGCGGGCCTTGCCCACGTTGCGCGCGGCAATCGGCAACGGGATGGCGGGCCAGCGGCGCACGGCCGATTCGGTGGCGTCCTGGCAGCTGTCCAGCACCACGACGACGGCCACGGTCTCGCCTTGCAGGTCGGCATGGGCGGCCGCGCAAAACACGCTGTCCAGGCAGCGGCCTATGAGGTCTTCCTCGTCATGGGCTGGGATGCACACGCCGATCATCTGTCCGTCCTTTCAGGGGTTTTCTGCCAGATGTCCAGCTGGAAATCCGGCTCGCTGTGGCTCAGCAGCAAGTGCAGCTGCGCATGGGCCGACACGCTGTCATGCAGGGTGCGAGTGGTCTGCAGGTGATCGTGCGCCCCATGCCGCCAGTGGCACATGAGCCAGTGCCCGCCGCCCTGCAGCGAGGCCAGGCACTGGCGGTTGAAATGCGCCAGTGCCGCGTCGTCGAAGTAGTAGGCGAGCTCCGAGACCACGATGAGATCGAAGCCTTGCTGCGGCACCTGGGGCACCTGTGGCCATTGCCAGGGCAGGGGCAGGGCCTGCAGGTCCAGGCGTGCGCGGTCCTGCGGTGCAATCCGCTGGCGGCACAGATCCACGGCCCTGTCCGAGAAATCGACGGCGCACAGCCGGTCGCAGCGCTGCAGCAGGCGCTGCGTGGCCTCGCCATTGCCGCAGCCGGGCTCGAAGCCGTGGGCATAGCGCTCGCGCGGAAGGGCGGCCAGCAGCAGGTCGCGCTTGCGCCGCTCGTACCAGCGCGATGCGACCTGCCAGGGGTCGGGGTCGGCCTGGTACATCTGCTCGAAGTGCTGCCTGGCGCCGTTCATAGAAACACCACTTCAAACGGACGCAGCAGGCGCTGCGTGGCCCAGGACGGCAGGACGGCGTCGCGGCCCGTGGACGGGTCTGGCAGCAGCTGGCTGCGAAAGCACGACAGGGCCTTGCGCTTGAGCGCCAGTTCCTGCGGCGCCAGCGCAATGGCGGCGGCGCGGTGCCAGGGCACGCGCGCGTCGCCGGGCTCGGCCCAGTGCCAGGCCCAGATCGGCAGCTCGAAGAGCCGGCAGCCCGCGTGCCGGGCCGCCGTGGCGCAGGCCTGGCCAGTGACCTCGTGGTCCGGGTGGCCGTCTTCGCGCCAGGTGCACAGCAGTGCGTCCGAGGGCTGCAGCAACTGCTCCAGCCGCTGCAGCAACTGCGCTGCATGCTCGGCGATATGGCCGTCGGGCAGGCCCAGCCGCAGCACCTGCGCCTGCGGCGCAAGCAGGGCCAGGGCCTGGGTGCTCTCCTGCACGCGCTCGCGCACCAGACGCTGCGGCGGCCACAGCGTCGAGTCGGGGTGGCTGGCTCCGCCATCGGTCACGGAGACGATGAGGCAGAGCATGCCCCGCTTGGCACAGCGGTGCAGCAGGCCGGCGCAGCCCAGGATTTCGTCATCGGGGTGCGGCGCGACGATGACGACGCGGCGCCGGCCGTCCAGCAGGTCGTCCATGGATACCTGCGCTGGCCGGCGTTGCGCAAACCAGGCCTGCCAGCGCGATTCGGGCGTGCCCCGGCCCTCGATGAGGCGCGGCTTCACAGCATCCATGCCGCGCCTCCCGGTGCCTGCGAGGCCTGTGCCTTCTCGGCCAGCAGGCGGCCCAGCGCCGCCTGGTCACGCTCGGCATGGCTTTGGCGGATGAAGACGGGCAGGTCGGCCATCAGCTGTGCCAGGCCCCTGTTCTTGCACAGCGGGCCGGGACCGATGGCGCGCGGCACGCGCCGCAGCACCTCTTCGGCGGCGGCTTCCACGGCCAGGCGGGCGCGGCTCACGGCCAGCAGGCAGGGGTCCGAGGGCGTGGCATCGATGCAGGCCGCAGCGTCGCGCAGCAGGCCGGCCGCGCTGGCCAGGACCACGTCCAGCGCACCCAGGTGGGCCTGGCGGTGCGGGTCCTCGCCTTGACCAACGGCCTGCTGCAGATGGCTGGCGATGCGCGCTGCCGCGCCATGCCAGCAGGCCGCAACGCCTGCGCCGCCATGGTGAAAGCCGGGGCGGCTCAGGTACTGGCCCGGGGCCCCGACCAGCACGCCAGTGGCACCGTCGAAGTGCACATCGGCGCTGGCGCTGGCGGCCATGCCCACGGCCTGCCAGTGGCTGTCGTCCCTGCGAATGCCGGGCTGGTCCATGGTGACGGCGATCAGGCAGCGCTGGCCGTCCGCCAGCCAGCCGCTGACCAGGGCGCGGTCCACGGCGCGGGCGCCGGAGCACCAGGGCTTGTGGCCGGACAGGCGAACCGCCGAGCCTGCCTGCAGCGTCGTGCGTTGCGTGGCGTCGGGAGATGCCGCCGTGGCCTGCACGCGCTCGCCCGGCGGCTCGGCGCACCAGACGGCCCAGCGCAGTCCCTCGGTGGCCAGGTCGGCCTGCAGTTCGGACAGGATGGCCAGGGCATCGGTATGACCTTCATAGAGCTTGGCCAGGCCCAGGCTGTGGGCAGCCACTTCGGCCAGTGCTCGCCAGCGCTGCAGCGTGTGACCATGGCCCGGCAGCGGCAGGCGGTCGGCGCCCTGCGCTACCAGCAGGGCCAATTGGTCCGCCGGCGACAGGTCCGCATGGCCGCGCAAGGCCTGGGCCAGCGTGTCGCTGCATGTCCACGCATTGGCGTGCTCGTCGTTGTGCTGGGCCATCACCGCTCACCTTCCTTTTTCGTGCCTTGCGCAGCCTGGAATTGGGGGGCGACGCCAGGCGATGCCATGGTGCCGGGAGGATGAACGCGGCGCCGCAGGAGCAGGAAGGCATTACCTGTCGGAGATCACCGACCGGCAGGCGTCCCGTTCCACACCGTCGGCAGGGCAGGCGGCCAGTTCCAGGCGCAGCGGTGCCTGCTCCTGCCTGATCGAGGGAACGGGGATGCCGAAGCCTTCCCTTTCCCTGTGCTCCATCGGCCTGGCCTCTTTCAACGCAGACATAAAGGCCTTGCGCCACCAGTGCACGTCCTGCTCGGCAATGCGCTGCAGCAGCCGCTGGTGCCGCTGGCGCCTTTCCTGCAGCGGCATCTGCAGGGCCTGCTGCACCACGGCTGCCGTGCCGTGCACGTCGTAGGGATTGACCAGCAGCGCCTCCTGCAGCTGCTCGGCAGCGCCGGCAAACCGCGACAGCACCAGCACGCCCGGGTCGGCCGGCTCCTGGGCCGCCACGTATTCCTTGGCCACGAGGTTCATGCCATCGCGCAGCGGGGTGACCAGGCCCACGGCCGCCGCGCGGCACAGGCCCGGAATGCCGTCGCGCGGCAGGGTCTGGTGGATGTAGCGCACGGGCATCCAGTCCAGCTCGCCGTAGTCGCCGTTGATGGCGCCGCACAGCGATTCGAGTTCACGCCGTATGTCGGCATACGCGTCCAGGCCCTCGCGCGTGGGCGAGCCGATCTGGATCAGCGTGGCGCGGCGGCGCTGCTCGGGATGGCGGGCCAGCAGCTCCCGGAAGGCGCGCAGGCGCTGCGGCAGGCCCTTGGAGTAGTCCAGCCGGTCTATGCCCAGCAGCAGGCGGCGCTGGGCGTACTCGTGCTTCATGCGCTCGTACATGTCCCGCGAGGCGCCGCCCTGTGCAAGCGCCATGAAACCTTCCACATCGATGCCTATGGGGAAGGCGCGGCAAACCAGGCGCTGGCCATGGGCGCGGAATGCGCCGTCGCCCAGGGCCTGGCCGCCCGCCTCCTCGCAGACATAGCGCTCGAAATGCTGCACGTCCTGGCGGGTCTGCAGGCCCACCAGGTCATAGGCGAACAGGCAGCGCATCAGCCATGCATGCTCGGGAATGGCCGCCAGCAGGGTCGGCGGGGGCAATGGGATGTGCAGGAAAAAGCCGATGCGCTGGCGACAGCCCAGGGCGCGCAGCTCGGCCGCCAGCGGGATCAGGTGGTAGTCATGCACCCAGAGGATGTCGTCCTCTGCCAGCAGGGGCAGCAGCCGGCGCGCAAGCAGCTGGTTCACGCGGCGGTAGCCGGCCGCAAGGCCCGTGTCGAAGTTCGCCAGGTCCAGCCGGCCATGGAAGACAGGCCACAGCACGCCGTTGCTGTAGCCCGCGTAGTAGCTGTCGTGGTCCGCGCGGTCCAGGTCCACCGTGGCCAGCGTGACCTTGCCGGCCTGGGTGCGGTGCACATGGCCGGCAGGCGCTGCCTGGGCACCGTCGTCGGTGACGGTTCCGCTCCAGCCGAACCACAGGCCGCCCGTCTGCCGCAGCGCATCGCCCATGGCCACGGCAAGGCCCCCGGCTGCAGTCCTGCCCGGATCGGCCACGCGGTTGGAGATCACCACCAGCCGGCTCATGGCAGGGCCTCCGCGCAGGTCTGTGCCGCCAGGTGCATGCATGCGGACTGCAGCCAGGCGTGCACGGCCTGCGGGCTGTCCAGCCGGTGGCGGGCCCCGCTTGCGCCTTCGCCCACCTTGATCGCCATGCCGCCCAGCGCCTGCACCACGGCAAAGCCGCTTTCATCGGTGACATCGTCGCCCACGAAGACGGGGACGCGGCCAGCGAATGGGCTTTCGCGCAGGAAGGCCGCAATGGCGCGGCCCTTGTCCACGCCCGCAGGCCTGACCTCCAGCACGCATTTACCGTGTAGCAGCTCCAGACCGGGCAGGTGCCGCAGTGCGCGGCTCAATGTATCCAGGCACAGCGCCGCCAATTCTGGCGCGCGCCGGTAGTGCAGTGCGACCGAGGAGCGCTTGCGCTCCACCAGCAGGAAGGGATGATCGGCCGCCAAGGCATTGCACAACTGCAGCACGGTCTCTGGCATGGCCAATGGCTGCGGGTGCAGACGGCCTGCGGCATCCCGCCGCTGCAGGCCATGCTCGCAGGCGGCGGGCAGGTACAGCGGCGCCAGGTAGCGGTCCAGCACCTCGATCTGACGGCCTGTGATGATGGCCAGCGCGCCATCGAGCCGGCCCTGCAGGCCGGCCAGCAGCGGGAGCAGGGCGGGATCCGGCCTGATGGCGTCCGGTGTCTCGGCCAGGGGCACGAGCGTGCCATCGAAGTCGAGGAACAGCGCGGATCTGCAGGTGGGGAGCGGAGGTGTTTCCATGGAGAGACCAAGGTATCGAGTGCCGCGTCCATCGGCCGTCAGCCGAGCGCTTGTGCGGGGATCGGCCATGCGCCGCAGTCTCTCGATGAAAGCGGCCCGGTCAGCCCATGAGCGCCGGCACCAGGCGCAAAATGGCCTCGCCCAGAATGCCCTGCAGGGCTGCGGCCTGCCAGAGCAGGCCCACGTTGTCCAGCGTGGCGCGCGCCCCGGGCTGCAGATGGCCGGACCATGATCGGGCCAGCAAAAAGCCGCCCAGCACCATCATCAGCACGCAGTGAAAGCCCTGGTAGGCCACGATGACGCCCACGGCCGCGCTCCAGCCGTCCGCACGCGGTGAAAGCCCCGCATCCAGATGGCCTGCCAGCGACAGACCAAAGGCCCCCACCGCGCACACCAGGGCCCCCAAGGCGCAGGCACGCAGCAGGCGCTGCCTGTGCGGTCCGTCTCCCAAAGGTGAGCGCGTGCAGTGCCGCAGCAGCAGGGCACTGGCGGCCAGCAGCAGCACGTTGGCCATTGCCCGGGAGGGCGCGGGCAGGGCCGCGCCCGGCGGAGGGCAGACCTCCAGCGCCATCGACAGGTGGATGTAGGCATAGGCGAAGGAGGCGAAGACCGTGAAGTCCACCGTGCACAGGATGAGCACGGCCCACCAGGAATGCGATCGCCTGCCGGCCGGCTGCACGGGCAGGAAGATGCCCGTGGCCACCTCGGCCCGGGGGCCGGCGCAGTGCGGTCCAGCTGCCAGATCCAGGCCAGCATGGCGGCGATGGCGCCCAGGCCGCAGGCAAAGGCCAGCGCCACCCATTCCACGGTCAGCAGCAAAAAGAAGGCGGCCGTGCCCGCTGCGGCCAGCAGCGGCGGCCAGCCGTCGGTGGGCAGGCGCAGCAGTTGCACGGGCCGGGCGCTGCGCGCATCGGTGAGCAGGGTTTCCCGGCCGCCGAAGACGGTGCCGGGCAGCCAGTAGCGGCCTTGCTCCACTTCCTGCGCCAGCGATGGCCGGTCCCACAGCGGCTCGGTGCCGCGCACTTCGGGAATGCTGCGCACGCCGTACTCGCGCGGCGGCAGCCATTCCAGCGTGCCTGCGCGCCAGGGATTGCCATGGTCGCGGTCCGGCCGGCGCACGGCCCGGGCCACGTCGATGAACAGCAGCAGCACGCCCAGCGCAAAGATGAAGGCGCCTACGGTGGACAGCAGGTTCAGCCCGTTCCAGCCCAGCGCGTCCGCGTAGGTGTAGACACGGCGCGGCATGCCCAGCAGGCCTGTCAGGTGCATGGGGAAAAAGGCGATGTTGAAGCCGCCGAACAGCAGGGCGAATATCCAGCGTCCCAGCCGCTCGGACAGCGCCGCGCCGTTGAACACGGGCAGCCAGTAGTACAGGGCCGCGAACACGGGGAACACCATGCCGCCGATCAGCACGTAGTGCAGGTGGGCGACGATGAAGTAGCTGTCATGCGCCTGCCAGTCGAACGGAATCACGGCCACCATCACGCCCGTCAGCCCGCCCAGAACGAAGATGAAGTGAAAGCCCAGCAGGAACAGCGTGGGCGTGTCCATGCGCACGCGGCCCTGCCAGAAGGTGGCAATCCAGGCGAAGACCTGAAGCCCGCTCGGAATGGCCACCACGAAGCTGGCGATGGAAGTCAGCAGCAGCGCCGTCAGCCCCAGGCCGGCCGCGAACATGTGGTGTATCCACAGCAGCAGGCTGACTACGCCCACGCCGGCCAGCGCCCAGACCACGGCGCGCTGGCCCACCAGGGGCGTGCCTGCCATGGCGGGCACCATCATGGACACCATGCCGGCCGCAGGCAGGAAGATGATGTAGACCTCCGGGTGGCCGAAGAACCAGAAGAGATGCTGCCAGAGCACCGGGTCGCCGCCGGACTGCGGATTGAAGAAGGGCCAGTCGAAGGCGCGCTCCAGCTCCAGCAGCGTGGTGGCCGCGATCACGGCCGGGAAGGCGAACACGATCATCAGCGCGCTGACCAGGGTGGCCCAGGCGAACACCGGCATCCGGCCCAGCGTCATGCCCGGTGCGCGCGTGAAGAGGATGCCGACGATCAGTTCGATGGCGCCCGCAATCGCCGAGATCTCGATGAAGCCGATGCCCAGCAGCCAGAAGTCCGCGCCGATGCCGGGCGAGTACTGCTTGTTCGTGAGCGGCGGGTACATGAACCAGCCGCCATCGGGCGACACGCCCCAGAAGATGGTGCAGAAGAACGCCAGGCCGCCGATCGCATAGGCCCAGAAGGCATAGGCGGACAGCCGGGGAAAGGGCAGGTCCCGGGCGCCCAGCATGCCCGGCAGCAGAAAGACTGCAATCGCCTCCACCACGGGCACGGCGAACAGGAACATCATCACCGTGCCGTGCATGGTGAACATCTGGTTGTAGGTGGCGGCGTCCAGCAGGTCGTTGTCGGGCACGGCCAGCTGCACGCGCATCACCAGCGCCAGGATGCCGCCCAGCACGAAGAACAGCAGAGCCGTCACGATGTAGAAGGCGCCGATCTGCGTGTTGTTCACGGCGCTGAAAATGCGCCAGCCGCGCGGGCGTGCCCAGGCACGCTCCAGTGCTTCGCGCTCGCCGGCGGGGCGGGGCAGGGCGCTGGGAAAGCCGTGCGGCGGGGCAGCATCTATTTCAGGGTGCTCAGCCATGCGGCGATGTCTTCCAGTTCGTGGTCGGGCACACGCCCGGCGCCCGAGGGCATGCGCGCCCCGGCCTTGAGCTGCTGCGTATGGGTGATCCAGGAGCGAAGGTTCTGTGGCGTGTTGGGCAGGCTGGCGGCGGCCAGCGACAGGCGGCCGCCCACATGGGTCAGGTCCGGCCCCAGGCCGCGCGAGGCCTCGTCGGCCACGCCGCGCACGCGGTGGCAGAAGCTGCAGCGGTGCTTCTCGAAGGCCTGCAGCCCCGGGTGGTTCACGGCAACGGAGGCGGGCCGCGCCTGCGCGGCGGACCAGCGCTCGAACGCCTGCGGCGCCACCACCAGTACGTCGAGCGCCATGCGCGCATGTTGCTCGCCGCAATACTCGGCGCATTGCCCGCGCCAGCGGCCCTCGGCTGTGGGCTGTACCAGCAGGTGCTGCAGACGGCCCGGCACCATGTCCATTTTTCCGCCCAGTGCCGGCACCCAGAAGCTGTGGATCACATCGCCGCTGGCCAGCGCGAAGTACACGGGCCGGCCCACGGGCAGCCGGACCTCGTTGGCCGTCACGAACTCGGCGCCCGTGCGCGGATCGCTGTAGCGTATGTCCCACCACCACAGGTGTGCCGTCACGGTCACCACCAATGCGTCGGCCGGGGGCATGGGGCGCCAGTCGGGGCGGCGGCTTTCTCCGTAGAAGAACAGGGCTGTCAGCACGGCAACGGGCAGGGCGATGCCGCCACCGACCAGCCACAGGCGCACGCGCACCGGGCGCGCGCGGCCCAGTGACAGGGCCAGCAGCAGCATCACGCCCAGCAGCAGCGCTGCCGCGCCCACGGACAGCACGGCACTGAGTTCTCCGAACGAGGCCGCCTGCACGCTGCCCGCATGCAGCGATGACTGGGGGTGGCGGCCGCCGTGCCGCTCATTGGAGGCTGCCCAGGTAGGCCGCCATGTCGCGCGCCTGCGCGGCCGATACGCCCAGCGACGGCATGGTGGTGGAGGGCACCAGTGCCTGCGGGTGCACGATCCAGGCGCTCAGGAGGTCCGGAAGGTTGGGCAGCCGCCCGGCGATATAGCTGCGCCGCCCGAAGCCATCCAGCGGCGTGGCGTCCCGTCCCCGGGCATCGGCCACGCCAGGAATGCTGTGGCAGCTGCCGCAGCGGTACTGGGCCAGCAGGAGCCTGCCGCGCTCGACCGAAGCGCTTTCCTCGCCAGCTGCCGCACCGCCGCACGCAAGCCAGAAAGCGGCACACAGGCTTGCGGCGACTCGCTGGCGCCGGTGCAGGAAGGAGGGGAGCGCCTCGGGCATGGGGAAATTATTCCGCGTCCCCAATCAGGATCTGCTGACATTCGCGCAGCAGGGCGGGTAGGACAATTTCTCATGGCCTCCACCAAGCTGCGCACCGTGGCACTCACGCTTTTGGCCGTTGCCTGCGCGGCAGCGGGGCTGGCTGCCGCCCTGGTGTCCAGCGGCGTCTACAACGTGGCCGCCAATCGCCAGCACCTGAAGCCGGTCTACCAGTTGCTGGACATTGCCATGCGCCAGTCCGTGCGCTACCACGCGCGGGGCCTGGAGCCGCCGCGCGCGGCGGACGAAGCCATGCTGGCGCGCGGTGCGCAGTGCTATCGCCAGCACTGCGTGCAGTGCCACGGCGGCCCCGGCGTGGCCCAGGGGGCGGCGGGCCAGGGCATGCAGCCGCTGCCCGGGCCCCTGATCGACGCCACGCAGCGATGGAGCGCCGGCCAGCTGTACTGGCTCACGCGCAACGGGCTGAAGATGACGGGCATGCCTTCCTGGGAATTTCGCCTGTCGGAGGACGATCTCTGGGCGGTGGTCGCCTTCGTGCAGAAGATGCCGCAGCTGTCGCCGCCGCAGTTCGCCGCGATGGCGGGGCAGGACTGGGTGGTGGGCTCCGCAGGACACGCGGGCCGGGACGATGTCTTCCAGCCGTGCAGGCCGCCCGTGCGGGCGCTGCGGCCCGGTGATGCCGTGCGCGGGCAGCGGGCCCTGTACCAGTACGCCTGTGTGGGCTGCCACACGGTGGCGGGCCAGGCCCAGGCCAGCCCGCAGGTGGGGCCGCCGCTGGACGGCATGGCGCGCCGCACCCGCATTGCCGGCGTGCTGGACAACACGCCCGACAACATGGTGCGCTGGCTGGTGCAGACCGACGCCGTCAAGCCGGGAACCGCCATGCCCGCCATGGGGGTCGCCGAGCAGGATGCACGGGACATTGCTGCCTACCTGGCCAGCTTGCGCTAGCGCTGGCTCAACGCTCGGCCTTGATGGAGCCGCGGATGTTGGTGATGGCCAGGCAGGCCTGCAGCGTCACCAGTGCCCAGGCGCCGGAGGACCATCCCCACAGCGCCCACAGCACATTGCTGAGCATCAGGATCCAGAAGCCCACATTGCGCCGCCCGGCGGAACGCGAGCCCACCCACCATGCGCCGATGAGGGAGGCCGCAAAGGCAGGCCACTGGAGCCAATCGGGAATGTCTGGCATGGGTTCTACTGGATGGAGTGCAGTCAGGCCGCCTCAGTTGCCGGGCCGTGCCGGGTCGTCCTCGTCGATGGAGTGGCATTCCTTGCAGGCTCCGCTTTCGCGCGCGCGGGCGGCCAGGTTGACATAGAAGGCCGCCACTTGCTGCAGCTGCTCCTCGTCCAGCCCCTCGATGCCGATCATGCGGTTGCTGGCAATCTTGTTGGCTGCCAGCAGCTCGTTGAGCTTCAGGTGCAGGGCCACGCTGTCCTTGTTCTGGCTTTGCTGGATGAGGAACACCATCAGAAAGGTCACGATGGTCGTGCCCGTGTTGATGACCAGCTGCCAGTTCTCCGAGAAATGGAACATCGGCCCCGCCACGGCCCATACGGCCACGCAGATCAGGGCCACGCAAAAGGCCATGGGCGTGCCGGCCCAGCGCGTCACCCTGCTGGCGAAATGATCGAAGGCCGACAGCAGGCGCGAGTGGTCGGCATACGAGGCACTGCTGGTCTCGGGCATGGAGCCCAGGGCGTCTCCCGGTGTGCGGCGGCTTGGTGTGGAACTTGTGCTTTGCATGGGGGAAAACCGTCCGGAAAAATCGATCAAGGCTGCTTGCGCACCATCTTCTTGCGCTGCTCGGCATCCAGTCCCGGCGTCTGACGCATGTCGGTATCCACCTGGCCGGAAACAATGTCGTCATGGGCTTGGCGCATCACCGGATCGGGCGCATCGCTGGTGGCGTCCAGGCTCTGGTCGCGCTCGTGCGGAAGGCGCAGGCCTTGCTCGGATGCGTCGGCTGCATCGGATTCACCGGGCGCATGCGGCGCCTTGCCCACCTGGCCGGGCAGCTTGGTCTTGCCATCGCCCGACGGCTTCGCCTGTGTGGGTGCAGAGGACTTGGATGCGGATGGGGTCTTGTCTTTCATGGCGTCTTCCTTTCGTTCGCGGGCCTGCGCAGGCGGCGCTTGGGTCATGGTCTCTTCGCCCGTGCGCAGCCGCCGTGGGACCACGCCGAAAGCGCAGGAACGAAAAGATGCCTCGCGCATGAACGCCGTTCTCAGGCACGTCGTTTGCCCTGTGGGAGACGCCCCACGCCGGCGGGCGCCCATGACCCGCTGCCTGGGCCTTGCGCGCTGCCTAGACTGGAAGTCCGGCCCTGCAGCGATGGGGCCCGGCACCCTAGACAAGGAGCGCGATATGAGCAGCGACAGACAGGAGCCCGGCAAGGGCAAGGTGGAGAACGATCACAACCGCCAGGGCGCGAAGCCGCCCACGCAAAGGAACGAAGGCCAGCGAACGCCCGAAAGCCGCCATGACCGCGAGGCCCATGTCGGCAGCGGCAACCAGGCCCAGACGCGCCAGAACAAGGGCGGCGGACCAGGCGGTGACCGCGGCGCTGGATGAATTGCCGTTTCCTCGCGACAAGGGCACCCTCGGGTGCCCTTTTTTTTTCATGGCGTGCGAGGGTGCATCAACGCCCGTTCTTGCGGTCGCTGGGGCCATTGCGGTCGGACAGGATTTCGGCGGGCGGCCTGAGGCTGCCGCTGTCCGCGCCCTCGGCCTGCCATGTGCCGCCTTCGCGCTGCGTGTTGCCGCGCGGGTGGCCCATGTCGGTTCCATCGTCGAAGTTCAGCGGGCCGTCCTGCGGCATGTCGTCGAAACGGTGCGCCGAGGCCTCGGCGATGGAATCGGCCACATCCTTTTCCGCGCTCAGGTGCTCGTTGATGTCCTTGCCTTCGGGCAGGTCGGCGCTGGCGTCTTCGCTGCGGTCGATCCGGGGAGTGTCGCTGCCGGTGGCAGCCGTGTTGTTCGGGGTGCGCATGGTGTTCTCCAAGGGGGTCCGGCCACCGTGGCCGGGTCATGGGCCAAGCCTGCCTGCGCGGGCTTGCAGCGGGGGTGGGCACAGCACTTTCCTGGAGGTAGGAGCGTGCCGATGCGCTCGGATGCAGTCCGATGCGGGAGGGCCGGCAGGCACGCCGATTGCCCTGTGTTTGCCCTGTGCCGGGGTGCGAAAAATGGCCACAGGGGACTGGCGCGATGTCCGCAAGGGCAGGGCGCTGCGTTCCTACGGCACATGGCCGCAAGCGCGCACGCCGGACGGCCGCTGCGGCCATCAGCATAGGAATCACTTTCAACTGCCAAGGAGCACATTCCATGACGCAATCGAACCCCGCAAACCGTGACCCGCTGTCCGACGCACCCGGCGCGCACCCGGTGGGCACCGGCATAGGCGCAGCAGGCGGCGCCGTCACCGGCGCTGCATTCGGCGCAATGGGTGGCCCCATCGGCGCTGCCGTGGGCGGCGTGGCCGGTGCCGTGGTCGGCGGGCTGGCCGGCAAGGGTGCGGCCGAGGCCGTGAACCCCACGGTTGAAGATGCCTACTGGCGCGATGCCTACCAGAGCGAGCCCTATTACGTGGCTGGCCGCAGCTACGAGGAATACCGTCCCGCCTACGAGCTGGGCTGGAACGCTGCCGCCGCACGCCGCGATGCCGACTTCGATGCCTTCGACGCCGAGTGGGAGCGCGAATGGACCACACGCCGTGGCGCCAGCCATCTGGACTGGGACCAGGCCCGGCCCGCAGCCCGCGCCGCCTGGGCGCGCGCAGGCAGCCGTGATGTTCGTGACGAGACGGGCACCATCGTCGCCCCCGCCTATACGGGCGATATCGACAACGACGATGTGGTGGACGTGCTCAACGACCTGCTTGAATCCTGCCGCGATGGCGAGTACGGCTTTCGCACCTCCTCCGAGAACGCCGACTCGCCCGACCTCAAGGCCCTGTTCATGCGCCATTCCACCGAGTGCGGTGTTGCCGCGCGGGAGCTGGAAGCGGAAATCCGCAGGCTCGGCGGAGAGCCGGCATCGGGCGGCACGGTGGCCGGCGCGCTGCACCGGGGCTGGGTGTCCGTGAAGACGGCCCTGACCTCGCAGGACGACAAGGCGGTGCTGGAGGAATGCGAGCGCGGCGAGGACTCCGCCCTCGCCCAGTACCGCAAGGCGCTCAAGCAACCGCTGCCACCGGCCGTGCGCGTGGTGGTGGAACGCCAGGCCCAGGGTGCCCAGCGCAACCACGATGAAGTGCGCGACCTGCGCGACCGTTACCGCAGCGCAGCCTGACCGCGCATCCCGCGCACCGCGCGGGCCACAGCATCGTCAGCCGCCCACGCCATAGGGTGCAAAGCGGCTGGCGTTCTCATCCACATGCAGCGCCTTTCCCACATAGGGAAAGGCGCGCTGCGTGCACTGGTCGCGTTCGCAGACCTTGCAGCCCATGCCGATGGGCGTGGCCGATTCCGGATCGCCCAGGTCCAGCCCCTTGGCATAGACCAGGCGCGAGGCATGGCGTATGTCGCAGCCCAGGCCGATGGAGAAGGTCTTGCGCGGCGAACCATAGCCGCGCTGCCCATGCGAGACCGAGCGCGCAATCCACAGGTAGCGCCGCCCGTCGGGCATGCTGGCGAGCTGGCGCAGCACCTGGTCGGGCTGGCCGAAGGCCTCGTACACCGTCCACAGCGGGCAGGTGCCGCCCGTGCGGCTGAAGTGGAAATGCGTGGCCGACTGGCGCTTGGAGATATTGCCCGCGCGGTCCACGCGCACGAAGAAGAAGGGCACGCCCGGCGCGCCCGGCCGCTGCAGGGTGCTCAGGCGGTGGCAGACGGTTTCAAAGCCCACGCCAAAGCGCTGGCCCAGCAGGTCGATGTCGTATCGCAGTTGCTCGGCCGCCTCCAGGAACAGGTCGTAGGGTAGCAGCAGCGCGCCCGCAAAGTAGTTGGCCAGGCCCACGCGGGCCAGCTTGCATGACGCCGGGTCGCCCTGGAAGGCGGCGGTGGCGATCAGCCGGTCCAGCGTATCGCCCATCTCCAGCAAGGCCAGCTGCGTGCCCAGCTGGAAGGCCTGTTGCGCAGGCTCCAGCGCCGAGGACAGCCACAGCGAGCGCGTGGCCGGGTCGAAGCGGCGCTGGCTTTGCCGGGAGTCTTCCGAGCGATGCACCTGCACGCCGTGGCGCTGCTGCAGCCGCCGGACCAGCCAGTCCGCCAGATGGCCCGGGTCCGCGCGCGCCTCGCCGGCCAGGGCCTGGGCCGCGCGGTCCACTTCATCGAAGTAGTTCTGGTGCGCAAAGAAGAAATCGCGCACGGCCTCGAACGGCATGGTGCGCGCCACCGGCATGTCCGAGCGGTCATCGCCCAGCCTGAGCGACATGCTCTCGATGCGCTCCAGGGCTTCCAGATGGCGGCGGTGCAGCGCCATCACCGCACGCCCCAGCGCCGGCATCTGTGCGGCGACTTCCTGCAGCTCGGGCAGGGCAATGGATTCGGGCGCCTCGGCAAGGGCCTCGCGCAGGCCGGCGACCAGGCGCGCTTCCTCGTCCTCCGAGAACTGCTGGATATCGACGCCCAGCGCGCGGTTGAGCTTGAGCAGCACCGACACCGTCAGCGGCCGCTGGTTCTGCTCCAGCTGGTTCAGGTAGCTGGGCGACAGGCCCAGCGTGTGGGCCAGGGCGATCTGGGACAGGCCGTGCTCCGCGCGCAGTTTGCGCAGCTTGACGCCCATGAATGTCTTCTTCATGCCTGTTTCCTCGGATGGCTGTTATTCGCAGAATTCGCAATATCGTGGGATTCGTTTCGCAAGAATTCGCCTTTTCAGCCCTATGGCTGAGCCGCTATTTTGCGTAGATTGCGAAGCATGACAACACCTGCTGGAACCGCCGAGTTGCGCGAACTGGTATTGCCCGCGCTGGCCAACCACCACGGCACGCTGTTCGCGGGCCAGGGCCTGCAGCTCATGGCCAAGGCCGCCTTTCTCGCAGCGCGCAGCCTGGCGCAGCGCGAGGTGGTGATGGCCGCCGTCACCGGCATCGACTTCCTGGCGCCCGTGCCCGTGGGCCACGAGATCGTCCTGCGCGGCTGGGTCAGCCGGGTGGGGCGCAGCTCCATGACGGTCTGCGTCACCGCATCGGCCCAGGCTCCGGGCATTGCCTGCGAGGACGTGCTCAAGGGCCTGTTCGAGATGGTGGCTGTCGACCACAACGGCCTTCCCGCCGCCATTGCCCATTCCTATCTGAACCAGGAGACCCTTCCATGAGTACCACGATCATCGACGCGCCATCTGCGCCAACTGCACCATCTGCGTCCGCATTCAAGCCCAAGAAGTCCGTGGCCCTGTCGGGCGTGACCGCCGGCAACACGGCGCTGTGCACCGTGGGCCGCTCGGGCAACGACCTGCACTATCGCGGCTACGACATCCTGGACATTGCCGAGGTCTGCGAGTTCGAGGAAATCGCCCATCTGCTGGTGCACGGCAAGCTGCCCACGCGCCCCGAACTGCAGGCCTACAAGACCAAATTGCAGGCGCTGCGCGGCCTGCCGGCCAGCGTCAGGCAGGCGCTGGAGCAGCTGCCTGCCGGCGCCCACCCCATGGACGTGATGCGCACCGGCGTCTCGGCCCTGGGCTGCGTGCTGCCCGAAAAGGACGACCACAACCTGGCGGGTGCCCGCGACATTGCCGACCGGCTCATGGCCAGCCTGGGCTCCATGCTGCTGTACTGGTACCACTGGAGCAATTCGGGCCGGCGCATCGAGGTGGAGACCGATGACGACTCCATCGGCGGCCACTTCCTGCACCTGCTGCACGGCCACCGGCCGTCCGAAGGCTGGGTGCGCGCCATGCACACCTCGCTCAACCTCTATGCAGAGCATGAGTTCAACGCCTCCACCTTCACGGCGCGCGTGATCGCGGGCACGGGCAGCGATATGTATTCGTCCATCGCGGGCGCCATCGGCGCGCTGCGCGGGCCCAAGCATGGCGGCGCCAACGAGGTGGCCTTCGAGATCCAGAAGCGCTACGACACGCCCGACGAGGCCGAGGCTGACATCCGCCGCCGCGTCGATGCCAAGGAAGTGGTGATCGGCTTCGGCCACCCGGTCTACACCGTCAGCGACCCGCGCAACGTGGTCATCAAGGGCGTGGCCAAGCGCCTGTCCGACGAGGCCGGAACCACCCGCATGTACGACATTGCTGACCGGCTGGAATCGGTGATGTGGGAGGTCAAGAAGATGTTCCCCAACCTGGACTGGTTCAGTGCCGTCAGCTACCACATGATGGGCGTGCCCACGGCCATGTTCACGCCGCTGTTCGTGATCGCGCGCACCAGCGGCTGGGCAGCCCATGTGATCGAGCAGCGCCAGGACAACAAGATCATCCGCCCCAGCGCCAACTACACGGGGCCGGATGACCAGAAGTTCGTGCCCCTCGATGCGCGCGCCTGAGCCGCAGCTGTCCTGAACCTAGGCGGGCGGGCTGCAGGCCCGCCCGCATTGCATCCGCCCCATGAACCACACTCACAAGAAACCCCTGCCCGGCACCACGCTGCACTACATCGACGCCCGCGCCGCCGTCGATGCCCTCTCGCCCGGCTCCTGGGCACGCCTGCCCTACACCGCCCGCGTCCACGCCGAGAACCTCGTGCGCCGCGCCGATCCCGCGCAGCTGGACGGCTACCTGCTGCAGCTCATCGAGCGCCGCCGCGACATCGACTTTCCCTGGTACCCCGTGCGCGTGGTCTGCCACGACATCCTGGGCCAGACCGCCCTGGTGGACCTGGCCGGCCTGCGCGACGCCATCGCGGCCGAAGGCGGCGACCCGGCCCAGGTCAATCCCGTCGTTCCCGTGCAGCTCATCGTGGACCACTCGCTGGCCGTGGAGTGCGGCGGCTTCGATCCCGATGCCTTTGCGAAGAACCGCGCCATCGAGGACCGCCGCAACGAGGACCGCTTCCACTTCATCGAGTGGACGAAGAAGGCCTTCGCCAACGTGGATGTGATTCCCGCAGGGAACGGGATCATGCACCAGATCAATCTGGAGAAGATGTCCCCCGTGATCACCGTGCAGGATGGCCTGGCCTTCCCGGACACCTGTGTCGGCACCGACTCGCACACGCCCCATGTCGATGCCTTGGGCGTGATCGCCGTGGGCGTGGGCGGGCTGGAGGCCGAGAACGTCATGCTGGGCCGCGCCTGCTGGATGCGCCTGCCCGAGATCGTGGGCGTGCGCCTCACGGGCCGGCGCCAGGCGGGCATCACCGCCACCGACATCGTGCTGGCCCTGACCGAATTCCTGCGCCAGCAAAAAGTTGTCGGGGCCTATGTGGAATTCTTTGGCGAGGGCGCCAACAGCCTGAGCATTGGCGACCGCGCCACCATCTCCAACATGTGCCCCGAATACGGCGCCACGGCGGCCATGTTCTCCATTGATGACCAGACCCTGGCCTACCTGCGCCTGACCGGCCGCGACGAGGCCCAGGTGCGCCTGGTCGAAGCCTATGCGCGCACCGCAGGTTTCTGGAGCGACAGCCTGGCCGATGCCCAGTACGAGCGCCTGCTGCAGTTCGACCTGTCAACCGTGGTGCGCAACATGGCCGGCCCCTCGAATCCGCACCGGCGCCTGCCCACCTCGGCCCTGGCCGAGCGCGGCATTGCCGATGCCGCAAAACTGCAGGCCGCCCGCGCCCAGGAGACGCAAGGCCTGATGCCCGATGGGGCCGTCATCATTGCCGCCATCACCAGCTGCACCAACACCAGCAACCCGCGCAACGTCATCGCCGCCGCCTTGCTGGCGCGCAACGCCAACCGTCTTGGATTGGTGCGCAAGCCCTGGGTCAAGACCTCGCTGGCGCCGGGCTCCAAGGCCGTGGAACTGTATCTGAAGGAGGCCGGGCTGCTCAGCGAGCTGGAGCAGCTGGGCTTTGGCATCGTCGCCTTTGCCTGCACCACCTGCAACGGCATGAGCGGCGCGCTGGACCCCGCCATCCAGCAGGAAATCATCGAGCGCGACCTCTACGCCACGGCCGTGCTCTCGGGCAACCGCAACTTCGACGGGCGCATCCATCCCCAGGCCAAACAAGCCTTCCTGGCCTCGCCGCCGCTGGTCGTGGCCTATGCGCTGGCGGGCACGGTGCGCTTTGACATCGAGCAGGACGTGCTGGGCGTGGTGGACGGGCGCGAGATCCGCCTCAAGGACCTGTGGCCCGCCGACGAGGAGATCGACGCCATCGTTGACCAAGCGGTCAAACCTGCGCAATTCCGCGCCGTCTACGAACCCATGTTCGCCATCCGCAAGGACGATGGAGACAAAGCCTCGCCCCAGTACGACTGGCGCCCCCAGTCCACCTACATCCGCCGCCCGCCGTACTGGGACACCGAAGGCGTGGGCGCGCTGGCGGCCTTCCCGCGAACCCTCACCGGCATGCGGCCGTTGGCCCTGCTGCCCGACAACATCACCACCGACCACCTGTCGCCCTCCAACGCCATCCTGGCCGACAGCGCCGCGGGCGAATACCTGGCGCGCATGGGCCTGCCCGAGGAGGACTTCAACTCCTACGCCACCCACCGCGGCGACCACCTGACGGCCATGCGGGCCACCTTCGCCAACCCGCAGCTGGTCAATGAAATGGCCGTCATCGACGGCGTGCAGCACAAGGGCTCGCTGGCGCGCATCGAGCCCGAAGGCCGCGTGGTGCGCATGTGGGAGGCCATGGAAACCTACCTGAACCGCCGCCAGCCGCTGATCATCATCGCGGGCGCCGACTACGGCCAGGGCTCCAGCCGCGACTGGGCGGCCAAGGGAGTGCGGCTGGCCGGAGTCGAGGCCGTGGTGGCCGAAGGCTTCGAGCGCATCCACCGTACCAACCTCATCGGCATGGGCGTGCTGCCGCTGCAGTTCCTGCCGGGCACCGACCGCAGGACCCTGGCCCTGGACGGAACGGAGATCTATGGCGTGGAAGGCGAGCGCACGCCGGGCACCCAACTCACTCTGGTGATTGAACGAAGAAGCGGCCAGACGCTGCGCGTGGCCGTGACCTGCCGGCTGGACACGGCCGAGGAGGTATCGGTCTACGAGGCGGGCGGCGTGCTGCAGCGCTTTGCCCAGGACTTCCTGGCGCAGGCTCAGGCAGCCTGAGCAGGGAGCGTGCCAGCGGCCAGCGGCTGGCGCGCCAGCTCGATGAAGGCCTGCAGATAGTCGGTCTGCAGGTCCGCCACGCGCGCGCCCAGGAAGATCTGCTTGGCAATGCCCTTGGCGCCCAGGCGCACGGGAACCACGTCCAGCTTGCCCGCGTACTCCTGCACCAGCCAGCGCGGCAGGGCCGCCACGCCCCGGCCGCTGGCCACCATCTGCATCATGATGTCCGTGGTCTCTATGGCCTTCTGGCGGCGCGGCGTGATGCCGGCCGGCATGAGGAACTGGTTGTAGATGTCCAGCCGGTCCATGGGAACGGGATAGGTGATCAGCACCTCGGGCGCGAGCTGGGCGGCTTCCACGAAATCGGCCCCTGCCAGCGCATGCGCGCTGGAGACCACCAGCACCTGCTCGTAGTCGAACACGGGCACGAACTCCAGGCCCGTCTTGAACAGCGGATCGGGCGTGACCAGCAGGTCGATCTCGTAGCCGAACAGCGCGCCGATGCCGCCGAACTGGAATTTCTGCTTCACATCCACATCCACATCGGGCCAGCTCGCCAGATAGGGCGCGACGATCTTGAGCAGCCACTGGTAGCAGGGATGGCACTCCATGCCGATGCGCAGCGCGCCGCGCTCGCCCTGGGCGAACTGGCGCAGCCGCTCCTCGGCCAGGTCCAGCTGGGGCAGCACGCGCTGGGCCACGGCCAGCAGGTACTGGCCGGCCTGCGTCAGGCGCAGGCTGCGGCCTTCGCGCAGCCAGATGTCCGTGCCCAGCTGCTGCTCCAGCTTCTTCATGCTGTGGCTCAGCGCCGACTGCGTCACGCACAGCACACCGGCTGCTGCCGTCAGCGAGCCTTGTTTTTCGACTTCACGGACGATGGCGAGGTGGGTGCGTTCGAGCATTTTGGTGAGAAAAATTCATGGATTTTTGAACTAGAAAAATTCTAGTTCATTGATGCGAATCCATTCCATGGCTGCCTTCATCGATTGAAAGCAGTGCATGACCATCATTCATCACCTCGGTTTCCCCCATCGGCGCCCGGCGTGCTACGCGGCCGGTGCGCTGGGCTGCAGGGCGCCGTGCAGGAAGGACTGCTCCATCACGGCCGCCACGCTGGCCCGCGCAACACGGCCGCGCCGCTCCGCATCCAGCAGGCCCACGGCCATGGAAAGCCACAGCTCGGTCATGGCCGCGGCCGTGATGTCGATGCGGAACACGCCGGCCTGCTGGCCGCGCAGGAAAAAGGCATCCATGGCCGCCACCCATTCGCTCTCTATCTGGCCGACCACCGAGATGTCGGAGCGCCAGAAATACATCAGGAACAGCAGCAGCGTCTGGTGGTCCTGGCAGTGGGCGGTGAGGCGGCGCAGCGCCTCCAGCGGCGCGTGGCGCTCCAGCTCGGCCGCGTGCATGGCGCGCGACAGGGTGTCGGCCGCATGCCCGATGAGCCGGTCTATGAGCTGGTCGCGCGTGGGGCAGAAGCGGTAGAGCGTGGCCTTGCTGATGCCGATGGCGCGTGCCAGCTCCTGCAGATTGGCCTTGGGATCGTCCAGCAGCGCCAGTGCCAGTGCGCCCAGCAGCTTGCCTTCGTCCTCTTGCTTGGTGCTCGTCATCGCTTGTCATGCCTCCTTGGAAAGTGCATGGATTTTATCTGTTGATGTTTTAAAGCATCAAATGAATCGATGTTGACTCATTTGATTCGGATATGTACCATCGCGGCCTTCGTATCGAACTCAATCAGGTTGTGAATATGAGCATGCGTCTGAACAAGCGACGTGGCCTGCCGCTGGCGGCCCTGGTGCTGGCCGCCCTGGCCGCCCTGGCAACGGGCTGCGGCCGCAACGAGGCTCCGGCCGCAGCGGGTGACGCGCTGCCCGTGGTGCAGGCCGTCACCGTGCAGCCCGCGCCGCTGGCCCTGTCCAGCGAGCTGCCGGGCCGTATCGAGCCCGTGCGCGTGGCCGAGGTGCGTGCGCGGGTGGCCGGCATCGTGCTGCGCCGCCATTTCGAGGAAGGTGCCGATGTCCGGGCCGGCCAGGTGCTGTTCCAGATCGACCCGGCGCCCCTGCGCGCCGCCCTGTCCCGCGCCCAGGGCCAGCTGGCCAGCGCCGAGGCGGCCCTGCTCGATGCGCGTGCCGTGGTTGGCCGCAACGCGCCGCTGGTGGCGCAGGAGGCGGTCAGCCGCCAGGACTTCGAGGCCATGCAGGCCCGCCTGCAGGCGGCCCAGGCCGCGCGGCAGTCCGCCCAGGCCGAGGTGCAGGCGGCCGCCTTGAATCTGGAATACGCCACGGTCAGGGCGCCGATCGCGGGCCGCATCGGCCGTGCGCTGGTCACCGAGGGCGCCCTGGTGGGCCAGGGCGAGGCCACGCCCATGGCGCTGGTCCAGCAGCTCGACCCGGTCTATGCCGACTTCCAGCAGCCCGTGGCCGAAGCCCAGCGCCTGCGCGCGGCCCTGGCCGAGGGCCGCCTGGCACAGACGGCGGGCAAGGACGGCACGCCGGTTTCCCTGAAGGTGGACGGCACGGGCCTGCAGCGCACGGGGCAGCTGCTGTTCTCGGATGTGACGGTGGACCGCGGCACCGGCCAGATGGCGCTGCGCGGGCGCTTCGACAACCGCGACGGCATGCTGCTGCCCGGCATGTATGTGCGCGTGACCGTGGGCCAGGGCGTGGACCCTGCCGCCATCCTGGTGCCGCAGCGGGCCGTGCAGCGCAGCACCGACGGGCAGGCCCACGTGCTGGTGGTGGATGGCCAGGACACGCTGCAGATGCGCCCCGTGCAGACCGCGGCCATGCATGGCGCGCAGTGGCAGATCAGCGCAGGCCTCAAGGGCGGCGAGCGCGTGGTGGTGGGCCGCATGGCGGGCCTGCAGCCCGGGGCGCGGGTTCAGGTCACGGCCCTTTCCGATGCCGCGGCCTCCCCTACGGCGGGGCTGTCCGGCACCTTCAGCGCCTCCGGCAGCTCCGCCACGTCCAGCGACTGAGCCGGCGCCTGCCCAAGGAATAGACCATGTCCAAGTTCTTCATCAACCGCCCCAACTTCGCCTGGGTGGTGGCCATCTTCATCATGCTCGCCGGGCTGCTGGCCATACCGGCGCTGCCCGTCTCCCAGTTTCCCAACGTGGCGCCGCCGCAGATCTCGATCACCGCCAACTATCCGGGCGCCTCCGCCACCACGGTGATGGAGTCGGTGACCAGCGTCATCGAGGAGGAGCTCAACGGCACCAAGGGGCTGCTGTACTTCGACTCCTCCAGCGGCTCCACGGGCATGGCCGAGATCACGGCCACCTTCGCCCCGGGCACCGAGCCGGCGCTGGCCCAGGTGGAGGTGCAAAACCGCATCAAGAAGGCCGAGGCGCGCCTGCCCGCGTCCGTGATGCAGATGGGCCTGCAGGTCGAGCAGGCCAGCGCCAACTTCCTGATGATCTACTCGCTGACCTACAAGGACGGCAGCGGCGGCAGCGGCAACAGCGAGGTGGCCCTGTCCGACTACGCCGTGCGCAACATCAACAACGAGATCCGCCGCGTGCCCGGCGTGGGCAAGGTGCAGTTCTTCGCGGCCGATGTGGCCATGCGCGTGTGGGTCGATCCGAACAAGCTGCTGGGCTACGGCCTGTCGGTGGCGGACGTGAACGCGGCCATCGCCGCCCAGAACGCGCAGGTGCCGGCCGGCAGCTTTGGCGCCTCGCCCGCAGGGCCTGGCCAGGAGCTGAGCGCCACCATTGCCGTCAAGGGCACGCTGGCCTCGCCCGAGGAGTTCGGCCAGATCGTGCTGCGTGCCAGGGCCGATGGCTCGGCCGTGCGCCTGGCCGATGTGGCGCGGCTGGAGGTCGGCCAGCTGGACTACAGCTTTTCCTCGCGCGAGGACGGCCGCCAGGGCGTGGCCGCCGCCGTGCAGCTGGCGCCCGGCGCCAACGCCATGCAGACGGCCAAGGCCGTCAAGGCGCGCTTGGCCGAGCTGTCGCAGAACTTCCCTGCCGGCATCCAGTACGCCGTGCCCTATGACACCTCGCGCTTCGTGGAAGTGGCCATCGGCAAGGTCATCCAGACCCTGGTGGAGGCCGTGGCGCTGGTGTTCCTGGTGATGTGGCTGTTCCTGCAGAACCTGCGCTACACGCTGATTCCCACCATCGTCGTGCCCGTCTGCCTGGCCGGCACCCTGGGCGTGATGTATGCGCTGGGCTTTTCGGTGAACATGATGACCATGTTCGGCATGGTGCTGGCCATCGGCATCCTGGTGGACGACGCCATCGTGGTGGTGGAGAACGTGGAGCGCCTCATGGCCGAGGAGGGGCTGTCGCCTCTGGCGGCCACGGTCAAGGCCATGCAGCAGGTCTCGGGCGCCATCGTCGGCATCACCCTGGTGCTGGTGGCGGTGTTCCTGCCGCTGGCCTTCATGAGCGGCTCGGTGGGCGTGATCTACCGGCAGTTCTCGCTGTCGCTGGCCGTGTCCATCCTGTTCTCGGGCCTGCTGGCGCTGACCTTCACGCCGGCGCTGTGCGCCACGCTGCTCAAGCCCGTTGCCAAGGGCCACCACGCCGAGCGCAAGGGCTTCTTCGGCTGGTTCAACCGCCGCTTCGCGGCGCTGACCGAGCGCTTCGACCTGCTCAACCAGCGGCTGGTGCGCCGCGCCGGGCGCTGCATGCTGGTGTATGCCGCCATCGTGGCCGGGCTGGGCGTGGCGTACACGCGCATGCCCGAATCCTTCGTGCCCTACGAGGACATGGGCTACTACATCGTCGGCGTGCAGCTGCCGCCGGGCGCCACCACGGAGCGCACCAAGGCCATGGTCAAGGACATGGAGGACTACATCCAGGGCCGCCCCGCCACGGCCCAGGCCGAGTTCCTGATGGGCTACAGCTTCTCGGGCATGGGGCAGAACGCGGCCCTGGCCTTCGTCACGCTCAAGGACTGGTCGGTGCGCGGCGCCGGGCAGGCGTCGTGGGACGAGGTGCAGGCCTTCAACCAGCGCTTTGCCCGCCTGTCCGACGGCACCGTCATGGCCGTGGACCCGCCGCCCATCGACGGCCTGGGCAACTCCGGCGGCTTTGCGCTGCGCCTGCAGGACCGCGCCAACCTGGGCCGCGAGGCCCTGATCGCCGCGCGCGACCAGCTGCTGGCCAAGGCCAATGCCTCGCCCATCATTGCCTACGCCATGATGGAAAACCTGGAGGATGCGCCCCAGCTGCGGCTGGACATCGACCGGCGCAAGGCGCAGGCCCAGGGCGTGGATTTCAGCGCCATCAACACGGCCCTGTCCACCGCCTACGGCTCGGCCGTGATCAACGAGTTCCCCAACGCGGGCCGCCTGCAGCGCGTGGTGGTGCAGGCCGATGCCCAGGCCCGCGCGCGGCCCGAGGACATCCTGCGCCTGCACGTGCCCAACGCCGGCGGGCAGCAGGTGCCGCTGTCGGCCTTCGCGTCGGTGCGCTGGGAAAGCGGGCCGGTGCAGATCTCGCGCTACAACGGCTATCCGGCCTTCCGGATCTCGGGCGATGCCAGGCCCGGCCACACCACGGGCGAGGCCATGGCCGAGCTGGAACGCATCATGGCCGAGATGCCGCGCGGCATCGGCTATGAGTGGACGGCCCTGTCCTTCCAGGAGAAAGCCGCCGGTGCCCAGGCGCCCAAGCTGTTCGCACTGGCCATCGTGGTGGTGTTCCTGCTGCTGGTGGCCCTGTACGAGAGCTGGAGCATTCCCGCCGCCGTGATGCTGATCGTGCCCATAGGCGCGCTGGGATCGGTGCTGGCCACCTCGGCCGTGGGCCTGTCCAACGACGTGTACTTCAAGGTGGGCCTGATCACCATCATCGGCCTGGCGGCCAAGAACGCCATCCTGATCGTGGAGTTCGCCAGGGACCTGCATGCGCAGGGGCACAGCCTGGCGCAGGCCGCGCTGCAGGCGGCGCGGCTGCGCTTTCGGCCCATCGTCATGACCTCGCTGGCCTTCATCCTGGGTGTGGTGCCGCTGGCGCTGGCCTCGGGCGCGGGCGCCTCCAGCCAGGCCGCCATCGGCTTCGGCGTGATCGGCGGCATGCTGTCGGCCACGCTGCTGGGGGTGGTCTTCGTTCCCGTCTTCTTCGTCTGGGTGCTGTCCCTGTTCCGGCGCAAGGCGCCGGCCGGCACCCCGCCTGCCCTGCAGGCCCCGGCAACCCCCATCGAGTAAGCGCCATGTCCATGCACTTCTTCCCACGCGCCCTGTGTGCGCTGGCCGCCAGCCTGGTGCTGGCGGGCTGCTCCCTCGCCCCGGTCCACCAGCGTCCGCAGGCGCCCATTCCCACGCAGTGGCCGCAGCAGGATGCCGCGCCCGTGCTGTCCTCGTCGGCGGCCACGCTGGACTGGAACAGCTTCATCGCCGACCGCCAACTGCGCCAGCTGGTGGACCTGGCCCAGGCCCACAACCGCGACCTGCGCCAGACCCTGCTCAACGTGGAGGCGGCACGCGCCCTGTACCAGGTGCAGCGGGCCGACCGGCTGCCGGGCGTGGGCCTGCAGGGCGGCGGCACGCGCCAGCGCCTGCCGGGCGACATGAATGCCACGGGCCAGCCCCAGGTGCAGGGCAGCTGGCAGGCCGGCCTGGGGCTGGCCGCCTTCGAGCTGGACCTGTTCGGCCGCGTGCGCAACCTGTCCGAAGCCGCCCTGGGCGAGTACCTGGCCACCGAAGAGGCCGCGCGCGCCGCCCGCATCAGCCTGGGCGCCGAAGTGGTGCAGGCCTACCTGTCCCGCGACGGGGCCCTGCGCCGGCTGCAACTGGCGCAGCGCACGCTGCAAAGCCGTGAATCCTCGCTGCGCCTGACCGCGCAGCGGCGCCAGGCGGGCACGGCCACCGCCCTGGATCACCAGGACGCCCTGGGCCTGGCCGCCCAGGCCCGCGCCGACGTGGAGCGCAGCGAACGCGAGCTGCGCCAGGCCGGCAACGCCCTGCTGCTGCTGACGGGCGTGGAGGATCTGGGGCCGTACCTGTCCGCACGGTCCGCAGGGTCTGCACAGTCGGCAAAGTCGTCCGACCTGCCCATGCTGCTGCAGGATTTGTCAGCCGGCACGCCTTCCGAACTGCTCATCCACCGCCCCGACATCCAGGCGGCCGAGCACCGGCTGCGCGCGCGCAGCGCGGACATTGGTGCGGCGCGCGCGGCCTTCTTCCCGCGCATCTCGCTCACCGGCTTCCTGGGATCGTCCAGCGCCGATCTGTCCGACCTGTTCCGCTCGGGCCAGCGCGCCTGGTCGTTCACTCCCCAGGTCACGCTGCCCCTCTTCGACGGGGGGCGCAACCGCGCCAACCTCGACCTGGCCGTGCTGCGCAAGGACATGGCCGTGGCAGCCTACGAGCAGGCCATCCAGACCGCCTTCCGCGAAGTGGCCGACGCCCTGGCCGCCACCGACACGCTGCGCCGCGAGGAAGCCGCGCGCCTGGCGCTGCGCGACAGCAGCCGCGAAAGCCTGCGGCTGGCGCAGGCCCGTTACCAGGCGGGGGTGGACGACCATCTGCGCTACCTTGACGCACAGCGCAGCGCCTTCGCCAATGAAAGCGCCTACATCGATACCGTGACCCAGCGGCAGTTGGCGCTGGCCCAGCTGTTCCGCGTGCTCGGCGGCAGCTGGACTGCGCCGCCGCCACCACCACCATCACAGTCCCAGCCTGTGGCGGCCGTCCAGCAGCCCTGAGCACCGAGCAGCCCTGAGCCCCGGCTACGCCGCCTCCACCCGCGCGTTGTAGGCCGCCAGGGTCCGCTGCCAGGCGGGCCGGGCCAGGCATCTGTCGCGGTAGGCCACCACGGCGGGGCAGGGCGCGGTCAGCGTGCGGTCCGGGATGCAGGCGAGCACATGCGCCATCAGGATGTCGGCCACCGTGAATTCGTCGGTGGCAATGAAGCGGCGCCCGTCCAGCCAGCGCTCCAGGTTGCCCAGCATGCGATGCGCCCAGCCCACCAGGAATTCGCGGTGCTTGCCGCAGCTGCCATCGGCCGTCCAGTCCAGCACCATCAGGCTGAGCAGCGGCGGCTCCACCGTGTTCATGGCTGCAAAGCACCAGCGCAGCACCTGGGCCTCGCCGGTTGCATCGGAGGGCATCAGCCGGCCGCACTTCCTGGCCAGATGCAGCACGATGGCGGCCGACTCCGAAATCACCTGCCCGTCATCGTCCAGCGCCGGAATCTGCTCGAAGGGACTGAGCCGGCGGTAGGCCTCGGTGTTCAGGTCGTGCGCGGGATGGTCCATGCCCGCGATCTCGAAGGGCAGTTGCATCTCTTCGAGTGCCCACAGCACGCGCAGATCGCGCGTGCGGCCGCGCGCGCCGGCATTGACCCTGGAAAAACCATAGAGCTTGAGCATGGTGGCGTTCTCCGCAGTGGTGATCCTGCCGGCCATGCTACTCGTGGCTGCCGAGGTGTGGGCATCACCTGGCGTCCGGTTCACGGCAGCCCGTTCACAGCGCCCCGAACACCTCGGGCAGGGCCGCATCGCGCGGCATGCCGCCATAGCTCTTGGTGCCGCCCTGGCTGTCGATCACCACGATGCCCGGCGTGCCACGGAAGCCCAGGGACATCATCAGCTTGCGGTGGGCCTCCAGCGTCTTGCGCACGTCGGGGCTGACGCTGAAGGCGGGGGCTATGCCGCCCTGGGCGGACTTCTTCTCGTGCTCCATCAGTGCGGCCGCGCGGTCCGGGGCCTGCAGGATGGCGGCGGCCTTGGCCGGGCTGTCGTCCCGGATCACGCCCACCAGGATGTGGCGCAGCTGCACCTTGCCTGCGTCCACCCAGGGACGCGCGGCCTCCCAGAACTTGTGGCAGTACTTGCAGTTGGGGTCGGTGAAGGTATAGATCACGCGCGGCGCATCGGCCTTGCCGTCGGGCACCCAGTTGGAGGCCTCCAGCTGCGACTGCACGGTGTCGCCCGCCGGCTTGGCGGTCTGGGCCTTGGGCTGGGGGGCCTGGGCCGTGGCAGGGCCTTCTGCGGCCGTGGCCCATCCCGCCGCCAGAAAGAGGCTGGCAGCCATGCCTGCAAAAAGGACGGTGCGTTGAAGATGCATGGGAACTCCTTGAAACGGTTGAATGAATGAGGGTGCGGCGCTGCGCGACAAGGGTGCAGCGCCTGGTGCTGTGGCAACAGCGGCGGACTGTGTGAGTCGGAGTGCATGCGCCGCGTTCCATCGGTCCAGGAAATCGCTTGCGGCAATCTCGCACACGACGGCCGACCGACCACGCGCCGCTGTCGCTGCGTTGCAGCCCATGGGCTTCGCACGCCGCCGATTGTCATTGACACCCTTGCAGATGCTGCGCATCGGCGCTGGGCAGTCGTCATTGCAGACAGCCAGGGCGAGCGGGGCAGGGTGGAGGAGGGCTTGCGCCCGGCGCGGCAGGCAGTCTTGAAAGCGGTAGCGGTCTTGCATGGCAGTCATGGATGGATATGAAACCCACTACCCATGAAGACGCTCCAGCTTTTCAGAACTGCTCCCCTGCGGCCGGATTTTTTTGAAAGCGGGGGCCGGTCCCGCCTGCGTGCTCAAGGCGCAGCGGCAATCTCGGTCTGGCCATCGGGCCCGGCCACCAGAGTGACGGGCAGGATCTGGGCCAGCATGCGTGCGAACTCGGCGGGGCGGCTGGTCTGGTAGGTGCCGCCAATGCGCAGGGCTACCACGGCCGGGTCGTGCACCACCAGGCCGGTCGGCCCGTAGCGCTCCAGCTCGGCCAGGGCGTCGGCCAGGGGCGTGTTCTCGAAGCGGATCAGGCCCTTGCGCCACAGCGCAATGCTGCCGGGTGCCACGGCCGACACCGGACCGAGCACGCCTGCAGGCGACACGCTCAGGGCCTGGCCCGCGACCAGGTCGGCAGGCGTTGCCGCGCCTTGCGCACCGGCCACGTGCACATGGCCTTCCTGCACGGCTACCTGCACGCTGCCCGCCTCCATGCCCGTGGCGCGATAGCGCACGGAAAACCGCGTGCCGCCCACGGTGACGCGCGCCGGGCCGGCCAGCACATGAAAGGGCCTGGCGCTGTCGGGCGCCACGGCAAACAGGATCTGCCCTTGCGTGACGCGCACCTCGCGCCGGTCGCGGTACAGAGTTACCTGCGCCTGGGTATCGGCATCCAGGGATAGTGCGGTGCCATCCGGCAAGGTGATGGTCTTGGCCTGGCCGCGTGGGGTCAGGTGGCTGCTGGTGAAGGTGGGCTGCTGCTGCCACTGGTGCCAGCCCACGCCCACGGCCAGGACCATGGCTACCGTGCAGCACAGGGCCGCCAGGGCAGGGCGCGGCAGCAGGCGGGACCAGCTCCAGCCTTGGCGCTCTTCGGAGGACGGGCGCTGCGGGGCCGGTTCCGGGTGTGCGTGAGGCGCCGACTGCGAGCGCCGGCGTGCCTGCTCCGCGCGCAGGCGCGCCACCTGTTCGGGGGAGTGGACCGCGCTGCCGCCAGGCTCTGGCCCAGGTGGCGCAAGGCAGCCTCGTGCGCCGTGCTGGCTGCCAGCCATTCAGTGAATTCGGCTTCTTCCTCGGCGGTCAGGCCTTGCTCCATGCGCGTATGCCAGTCGGCCGCAGCGAGGTCGATGGGGTTTTGCCCGCGGAAGAACTCTTCCAGTTCGCGCACCTGCGCAGCCTTGTCCAGGGGCGCGGTGCAGGAGCGGTAGCGGCGCATGCGTGCGGATTCCCGGCCTCAGAAGCTGGTCCAGTCCTGCGATTCGGCGGACGGCTTGGCCGCAGCCAGGCGTGCAGGGCTTGCAGGGCGCGCGCCAGCTGCGGGTCGTGCCGGTGCCGGCCTGGCCGGTGCCAGCGCAGATGCCGTGGCCGCGCGGGTGGGCACGGACGCCGGCAGCGGCGCCTGCAAACGCGGCTGCTGTGCCGCGCCGTCCTGGTCGCCCAGGCGGAAGATGGCCACGGCCTGCACCAGGCGCTGGGCCTGGGACTTGAGGCTGGAGGCCGCCGCCGCGCTTTCCTCCACCAGGGCGGCGTTTTGCTGCGTGACCTGGTCCATCTGGCTCATGGCCTGCCCGACCTGGGCCACACCGGCGCTTTGCTCGTCGCTGGCATTGCTGATCTCGCCCATGAGGTCGGTCACGCGCTGTATGGATTGCAGCACCTCGGCCATGGTGGCTCCGGCCTGGTCGGCCAGCTCCGCGCCCTGGCTGACGCGCGTGGCGCTGTCAGTGATGAGCTGCTTGATCTCGCGGGCGGCCTGCGCGCTGCGCTGGGCCAGGGTGCGCACTTCGGCGGCCACCACGGCAAAGCCCTTGCCCTGCTCGCCGGCGCGTGCGGCCTCGACGGCGGCGTTCAGGGCCAGGATGTTTGTCTGGAAGGCGATGGAGTCGATCACGCCCACGATGTCGCCGATCTGGCGCGAGCTGGCATGGATGTCCTGCATGGCGCCCACGACTTCCTGCACCACGGTACCGCCCTTGGCCGCGATCTGGCTGGCGCCGCGCGCGAGCTGGTTGACCTGGCGCGCGTTGTCCGCGTTCTGCTGCACGGTGGAAGACAGCTCGTCCATGGAGGCTGCGGTTTCCTGCAGCGCGCTGGCCTGCTGCTCGGTGCGGCGGCTCAGGTCGGCATTGCCCTTGGCGATCTGCTCGCTGGCCACGGCCACGCTGTCGGCGTTGTTGCGCACATCGCTGACCACGCTGGCCAGGCTCTGGTGCATGGCGTTGAGCGAGGCCTGCACGCTGCCGGCGGGCGCTTCGCTGCGCACCAGTGCGGGGTCGAGGTTGCCGTCGGCGATCTGGCGGGCGACTTCACCGAGCTGGGCAGGCTCGGCCCCCAGCGCGCGTGTCAGGCCTCGCGCGATCAGCCGGCCCATGAGCAGGGCCAGCACGAAGGCGACCGCGCTCACGCCGATCTGCATGTTGCGTTGCTGCACATAGGACTGCGTGGCCTGCTCCACCATGACCTGGGCGTGCTGGCGCGTGAGCTGGCTGTACTCGTCGGTGGCCGCGATCAGCTGGGCCAGCAGCGGCCGGCACTCGCTGTTCATCTTGGCAATGGCCTCGTCCCTTTGCTGGCGCAGCGCCAGCGAAACGATGTCCAGCGCCACCGGGCCGTATCGCTGCTCTATCTGGTCGATGCGGGCGACCAGGGCGCGAGCCTCCTCGCCCACCCCGGGCAAGGCCACCAGGGCCTTGAGCTGGTCCAGGTGGGACTTGACCGCGGCATGGGCGGCGTACACGGCCGTTTTTTCCATGTCCAGATCGGCTGGCGTGTTCACCAGCACCAGGTTGCGCGCCGCGATGGCGCGGCTGTCCACGGCCGCGCGCACCTGCTCGGCCAGATGGGCGCGGGCGTTCACGCCGTCGACGAACTGCGTCAGGTTGCGGTCGGAACCGTCCAGCGCATGAAGGGCAGATACGGAAACCAGTGCGACCAGTAAAGCCAGGGCGGTAAAGGCGGCGTAGAGCTTGGTCTTGACGGTCCAGGTGCGGAGATTCATGGCGCTTTCCAGGTAGGTGGTGCAAGTATCAGTTTCTATCAAAAATAAATGATCAATTTGATAAAACCCTAAGGGTGAATTGTTAAATTTCAACTTGAATTGACAAATTCAGGCTAGATGGGTGTTAGGCGTCACCAGCCCGCTTCCCAAGCGGGCTGGATCAAGAAAGTCCGCATTTCATGAACGCATGCGGGTCTTGCACCTGGGATGCCGGGTGCGCCGGCGCTACAGTCGGGGCCCCTACCCCATGCATACCCCTCCCCACATCCAAGGCTGGTGCCCCGGCGCCTGGCAGCCCATGGCCTCCGGCGATGGGCTGGTGCTGCGCGTGCGCCCGCCGCTGGGCCGCCTGGCGGTGGCCCAGGCGCGGCGGCTGGCGCGCCTGGCCTGGGTGCATGGCAACGGCGCGCTGGAGCTGTCCAGCCGCGCCAATGTGCAGTTGCGCGGCATTGCGCCCGGGCGGCACGCCGCCGTGCTGCGCGCCCTGGCGGCCGTGGGCCTGCTGGACGCCGACGCGGGCCGCGAGCGCCGCCGCAACCTGGTGATCGACCCGCTGTGCCGGCCGCAGGAGTCGGTCCATGCGCTGGGCCAGGCCCTGCAGCAGGTACTGGATGCGGCCGAGGATCTGGCGGGCCTGCCGGCCAAGTTCGGCTGGTCGGTGGAAGGCGCGCCGGGCCGGCTGGCGGGCGTGTCCGCCGATATCCGCCTGCAGCGCACCTCCACCGGCTGGCAGGTGCAGCCCGATGGACGGCAGCAGGCGCTGGCCGTGGCCGATGCCCGCCAGGCCGTGGCCGCAGGCCTGGCGCTGGCGCGCTGGTTTGCCGGTCAGGCCTCCCTTCGCCGCGCCCAGGGCTTGCGGCCCGGGCGCATGGCCGCGGTGGCGGCGCAACTGCAGCCGCCCCCCGGACTGGACTGGGTGGAGACAGAAACCCCGGCCCACGGCGAAGGGCCGGCGCCCGGTGCCGTGCCCGGCGTGGGCTGGCTGCTGGGCGCGCCGCTGGGCCGCTTGCCGGCCGTGGCGCTGGCGCGGCTGCTGCGCGCCTTGCCTGAGCAGGCTTTTTTGCGTGTGACACCCTGGCGCATGCTGCTGGTGGAAGACGAAGACGCAGAAGCTGGCGCCGCCCTGCCCCGCTGGTGGGCGGCTGCAGGGCTGGACAACGCCGCTGACTGGATCACCCACGCCCATGACCCGCGCCTGCGCGTATCCGCCTGTACCGGCGCGCCGGGCTGCACCCAGGCCCTGGGTCCCACGCAGACATTGGCTCTTGAGCTGGCGCCGCAGGTGCCCCACGGCGCGCACCTGCATGTGACCGGATGCGCCAAGGGCTGCGCGCGGCAGGCGCCGGCCACGGTGGTGCTGCGGGCCGAAGGTCAAGACGAGGGCGAAGGCCCTGTCTATTCCGTAGTGCGCCACGGCCGTGCCGGGGATAGGGCGCAGGAGCAGCGGACCCTGGCCTCGGTGCGAGACAATCCGGGATTGCTGTTTTCAAAAGAATAATGCTGCACCGCTACGAAACCGATGGCGCCGAGATCTACCGGCAGTCCTTTGCCACCATCCGCCGCGAGGCGGCGCTGGAACGCTTCACGCCTGTCGAGGAACGCGTGGTGGTGCGCATGATCCACGCCGCCGGCCTGGTGGAGCTGGCCCCGCACGTGGCCTTCTCGCCCGGCATGGCCGAGGCCGCCGCGCAGGCCCTGCAAAACGGCGCGCCCGTGCTGTGCGACGTGCGCATGGTCAGCGAGGGCATCACGCGCTCGCGCCTGCCCGCCGCCAACCCCATCATCTGCACGCTGCAGGACGAGCGCGTGCCCGCGCTGGCCCGTGACATGGGCAACACGCGCAGCGCCGCCGCGCTGGAGCTGTGGCGCCCGCACCTGGCCGGGGCCGTGGTGGCCATCGGCAATGCGCCCACGGCCTTGTTCCACCTGCTCAACATGCTGCAGGACCCGGCCTGCCCCCGGCCGGCCGCCATCATCGGCTGCCCCGTGGGCTTTGTGGGCGCCATGGAATCCAAGCAGGCGCTGATGCAGGACCTGCCCGTTCCCTGCATGGCCGTGCATGGCCGCCTGGGCGGCTCGGCCATCACCGTGGCCGCCATCAACGCACTGGCCAGCCATGTCGAGTAGGCAGCCGCGTCCCAGCCAGGGCGGGCCCGGCATTGTCTGCGTGGGCCTGGGCCCGGGCGACCCCGAGCTCATGAGCGTCAAGGCCGACCGCCTGGTGCGCGGCGCCCGCCAGGTGGCGTTCTTCCGCAAGAAGGGCCGGCCCGGCAAGGCCCGCCAACTGGTGGACGGCCTGCTGGCCCAAGGCGCTGCCGAGCACGCCATGGAATACCCGGTGACCACCGAGCTGCCCGTGGACAGCCCCGCCTATGTGGACCTGCTGGCGCGCTTCTACGACGACTGGTGCCTGCGCCTGGAAGCGCTGGCGCAGACCGGGCAGGTGGTGGTGCTGTGCGAGGGCGACCCCTTCCTCTACGGCTCCTTCATGCATCTCTACACCCGGCTGCGCGAACGCGGCCAGGTGCCGCTGGACGTGGTGCCCGGCATTCCCGGCATGGTGGGCTGCTGGCACGCCACGGGCGAGCCCATCACCTGGGGCGACGATGTGCTCAGCGTGATGACCGGCACCCTGTCGGAAGACGAACTGGTGCGCCGCATGCAGACGGCCGAGGCCCTGGTCGTCATGAAGGTCGGCCGCAACCTGCCGCGCATCCGCCGCGCACTGCAGCGCACGGGCCGGCTTGACGCCGCCTGGCTGGTGCAGAACGGCACCACGGACAGCGAGCAGGTCGCGCGCCTGGGCGATGTGTCCGACGACGCCTGCCCCTATTTCGCCATCGTGCTCGTGCACGGCCAGGGCCGCCGGCCGGAGGCCGCATGGTGAGCGCCGGCCGCCTGACGGTGGTGGGGCTGGGCCCGGGCGCACTGGACCAGATCACGCCCGAAGCCGCAGCCGCCTTGCTCGCGGCCGACGATGTGGTCGGCTACCTGCCCTATGTGTCTCGCGCGCAGGCCCTGCTGGCGCAGGCGGGTCAGGGCCAGGCAGTGGCCTGGCATGCCTCGGACAACCGTGTGGAGCTGGAGCGTGCGCGCCAGGCGCTGGCGCTGGCCGCGCAGGGGCGGCAGGTGGTCGTGGCGTCCTCGGGCGACCCGGGCGTGTTCGCCATGGCGTCGGCCGTGTTTGAGGCCATGGAATCTGCCGATGCGGTGCAGGCCGCCGCCTGGCAGGCGCTCGATATCCAGGTGCTGCCCGGCATCACCGCCATGCTGGCGGCCGCCGCGCGGGCCGGTGCGCCGCTGGGCCATGACTTTTGCTGCATCAATCTCTCGGACAACCTCAAGCCCTGGCCGGTGATCGCGCGGCGCGTGGAACTGGCGGCCGAGGCCGACTTCGCCATGGCTTTCTACAACCCGCGCTCCAAGAGCCGGCCCGAAGGCTTTGTGCGCCTGCTGCAGCTGCTGCGCACCCGCTGCGAGCCGCAGCGCCTGCTGGTGTTCGCGCGCGCCGTGTCCACGCCCGAGGAACACTTGCACGTATGCACGCTGGCCGAGGCCACGCCCGAGATGGCCGACATGCGCACCGTAGTCCTGGTGGGCAACAGCGCCACGCGCCGCGTGGGCCGCTGGGTCTACACGCCACGCCACTACGGCATGGATGGCGGCGCGGGCGGTGCTGTCGGCTCCGTCGGCAGCACGCCATGAGCAATCCAGTGCAGCACCGCAGCCACCGACCCGGTGCGCTGGCGCTGCGGCAGCGCCGGGCGCTGCACCATCACCACGGGCAGGCCCAGGGCGCGTGCGGCATCGAGCTTGCCGCGCGTGGCCTCGCCGCCTGCGTTCTTGGCCACCAGCCATTCGATGCCGTGCGTGCGCAGCAAGGCTTCATCGTCGTCCGCGCTGAAAGGCCCACGCCCCAGAACCACCGTGGTGTGGGGCAGGGGCAGGCTGCCGGGCTCGGGCGCATCGACCAGGCGCAGCAGATAGTGGTGCTGCGGCTGGCCCGCAAAGGCCGCAAGCTGCTTGCGGCCCACGGCCAGAAACACCCGGGCGGCTGCCTGGGGCAGGGCGGCAGCGGCGGCTTGCATGTCGGGCACGTCGATCCAGGCGTCGCCGGCACTGGCCTGCCAGGGCTCGCGCTCCAGCGCCAGCAGCGGCGTGCCGGTGGCGGCGCAGGCCTGGCAGGCATTGCGGCTCATCTGCGCGGCAAACGGGTGGGTGGCATCGACCACATGGCTGATGGCCTGCCCGCGCAGGAATTGCGCCAGGCCCTGCGCGCCGCCAAACCCGCCCACGCGGGTGGGCAGGGGCTGGGCCACGGGCGACTGCGTGACGCCCGCATACGAGAACACGGCGGCAATGCCGGCGCGGTGCAGGGCCTGGGCCAGCTGGCTGGCGCCGCTGGTGCCGCCCAGCAGGAGAACATGGGGCATGACTGATCCCTGGTTGACATTGGTGGGCCTGAACGAAGACGGCCTGGACGGCCTCGCACCCGCCGCGCTGCGCGCGCTGGACGCGGCCGAGACCGTCTTCGGCGGGCCGCGCCACCTGGCGCTGGCCCAGGCCGGCGAGCGTGGACGGCCTTGGCCCGTGCCCTTTGACCTGGCGCCCGTGCTGGCTTGCCGTGGCCGGCCCACGGTGGTGCTGGCGTCGGGCGATCCGTTCTGGTTCGGGGCGGGCGGCAGCCTGGCGGCGCATCTGGCGCCGCAGGAGTGGCGCTGCCACGCCCAACCCTCGACATTTTCGCTGCTGGCGTCCCGCCTGGGCTGGAAGCTGGAAGACACGGTCTGCCTGGGCCTGCACGCCGGCCACGTGGAGCAGCTGCTGCCGCACCTGTCGCCAGGCCGCCAGTCGCTGGTGCTGCTGCGCGATGGCGCCGCCGTGGCCGCACTGGCGGACTGGCTGGTGCAGGAAGGCTGGGGCGACAGCCGCCTGGAGGTCATGGAATCCGTGGGCGGCCCGCGCGAGCGCCGCCGCGCATGGCGCGCCGCCGAAGCCGCCCAGGCCCTGGCCGCCGACCCTGCCTGCGCGCCCGTGGCCGTGGCCGTGCTCGCCCAGGGCGGCGCGGCCCTGCCGCTGGTGCCGGGCCGGCCCAACCACTGGTACGCCAACGACGGCCAGATCACCAAGGCCCCGGCCCGCGCGCTGACCCTGGCGGCTCTTGCGCCGCGCCACGGCGAATGCCTGTGGGATGTGGGCGGCGGCTCGGGCTCGGTGGCCGTGGAGTGGTGCCTGGCCGGTGGCTCGGCCATCAGCCTGGAGCAGCATGCGGCGCGTGCGGACAACATCCGCCACAACGCCCGGCGCTTCGGCCTGCTGGCGCGCCTGCGCGTGGTGCAGGGCGTGGCGCCCGAGGCGCTGGCCGGGCTGCAGGTGCTGGCCCGGCCCCAGGCCGTGTTCGTGGGCGGCGGCTTTGACGCGGCCCTGTTCGAATGCCTGCAGGCCCTCATGCCCGCAGGCTGCCGCCTGGTGGTCAATGCCGTGACGCTGGAGACCGAGGCCCTGCTGGTGCAACTGCAGGCCGAGCACGGCGGCCAGCTGCTGCGGCTGGAGATTTCCAGCGCCGAGCCGCTGGGCCGCATGCGCAGCTGGAAGGCTGCGCGGCCGCTGGTGCAGTGGAGCTGGCAGCGGTGAACCCGGACGAAACCATCCCCCACCGCTGCGGCGTGCTGGGCCTGGGCCTGCACACCGACGCACTGCCCCATGCGCTGCAGGCGCTGTGGCAGCGGGCCCAGGCGCAGCTGCCGGAAAGCGCAGACGCAGGCGCCTGCGCTCCCCAGCCCATCTGCGCCGTGGCCGTGCTGGACACCAAGGCCGGCCATCCGGCGCTGGCCGCCTGGATGGCGGCTGTCGTGCCCACCGCCGTTCTGGTGCGCGTGCCGCCAGGGCAACTGCCCGGGCAGCCCGTGGTCACGCAGTCGCCGCGCATGCTGGCGCGCTATGGCACGGGCAGCGTGGCCGAGGCGGCGGCGCTGGCCGCCGCAGGCCCGCACTCCGCCCTGAGCGTGACCCGCCTGGTCGCGGACGATGGCAGCGCCACCCTGGCCCTGGCCGTGGGCCAGGGCGGACCTCTGAACTGTTGCCTGGCCCACGCCAGCCAGGCCAAGAACCAAGGAGCAACGGCATGACCGTGCATTTCATCGGCGCCGGCCCCGGCGCCGCCGACCTGATCACCGTGCGCGGGCGCGACCTCATGGCGGCCTGCCCGGTCTGCCTGTACGCAGGCTCGCTGATACCGCGCGAGCTGCTGGCGCACTGCCGGCCGGGCGCGCGCATCGTCAACACCGCATCCATGAGCCTGGACGACATCGTGGCCGAGATCCAGGCCGCCGAGGCGCGTGGCGAAGACGTGGCGCGCCTGCACTCGGGCGACCTGTCCGTCTGGTCGGCCATGGGCGAGCAACTGCGCCGCCTGCGCGAGGCCGGCATTGCCTACACCGTCACGCCCGGCGTGCCCTCGTTCGCGGCCGCCGCCGCCACGCTGGGCGCGGAGCTGACCCTGCCCGGCCTGTGCCAGTCCGTGGTGCTGACGCGCACCTCGGGCCGCGCCACGGCCATGCCCGAGGGCGAGAACCTGGCCGCCTTCGCGGCCACGGGCGCCGTGCTGGCCATCCATCTGTCCATCCATGTGGCCGCCAAGGTGCAGTCCGAGCTGCTGCCGCACTACGGCGCCGACTGCCCCGTGGCCATCGTCTGGCGCGCCAGCTGGCCTGACGAAACCGTGGTGCGCACCACGGTCGGCAGCCTGACCGAGGCCGTGGCCACCCACATGGAGCGCACGGCCCTGATCCTGGTGGGCCGCAGCCTGCAGGCCGAGGACTTCGGCGAAAGCCGCCTCTACGCGGCCGACTACGACCGCCGCTACCGCCCGCTGGGCACCGAGCCGCGCTTTCCCGCCACCGATGTGCATGCGAATGCCGCGCTGGATACCGCGAGGGATACCTTGAGGGACACCGTGAGCGACCTCGGGAGCGACATGCCCCTCGGGAACCCCGCCCCATGAGCGCGGCCCTGCCGCCCGTGGCGCTGAGCCTGATCGGCATCGGCACGGGCAACCCCGACCACCTCACGCGCGAAGCCCAGGCCGCCATGCAGGCCGCCGACCTGATCCTGCTGCCGCACAAGGGCGAGGACAAGGCCGAACTCGCCGCCCTGCGCCGCGACCTGTGCGATGCCGTGCTCACTGCGCCCGGCCCGCGCATCGAAGGCTTCGACATGCCCGTGCGCCGCAGCCTGGGCGACGACTACCTGGCCCAGGTCGATGAATGGCATGCGGCCATCACGCGCTGCTGGCAGGCGGCCATCACCCGGTCCCTGGACGAGGGGCAGCAGCCGCGCAGCCCCGGCCAGCCCTTGCAGGTCGCCCTGCTGGTCTGGGGCGACCCGGCGCTGTACGACAGCACGCTGCGCATTGCCGCGCGCATGCAGCCGGCGCCGCACAGCGTGCGCGTGGTGGCGGGCATCAGCTCCATGCAGGTGCTGTGCGCCGCGCATGCGATTGCGCTCAACGGCATAGGCCAGCCCTTCGTGGTGACCACGGGCCGCCAGCTGCGCGAGCAGGGCTGGCCGCCCGGCGTGGACACGGCCGTGGTCATGCTGGACGGGCAGTGCAGCTTCACCGAGCTGCTGGACTCGGACGGCAGCGACATGGACGCCGGCCTGCACATCTGGTGGGGCGCCTACCTGGGCATGGACCGCCAGATGCTGGACAGCGGCCCGCTGGCCGAGGCCGCCCCGCGCATCGCGCAGGCCCGAGCCGCAGCGCGCGAGCGGCATGGCTGGATCATGGACATCTACCTGCTGCGGCGCGGGGGCTGAGGCCGAGGCTGCTGCCGACGCCGGCCCCCACGCTGTGCACCCCCTTCATCAAGGAATCCCGCCATGCAGATGGACAACATCCCCTTCAACACCACCGACTGGGCCGCCGTGGCGCCCACCGAGCATTCGGCCGAGGCCGGCCAGGCGTTCTGGCGCACGCAGAACTTCGGCAACATCCGCGTGCGCACGGTGGAGTACACGCCCGGCTATGTCTCCGACCACTGGTGCACCAAGGGCCATGTGCTGCTGTGCCTGGAAGGCGAGCTGGAGACCGAACTGGCGGACGGCCGCCGCTTCACGCTGACGCCCGGCATGAGCTACCAGGTGGCGGACAACGCCGAGCCGCACCGCTCGCGCTCGCCCAAGGGCGCCAGGCTCTTCGTGGTGGACTGAACCGCCGGACACCGTCGCCACGGCCACTGCAGCGCGCTGCAGTGGCGCACGGCGCGGGATACCAGGGGCTCACGCCTGGACCGTGGAAGGTCGGACTGACGCATGGCTCTCGAAGTACGCCGCCATGGTCTGGAGCAGCCCCGTGAGGTCCTGGCGCACGGCCTCGAAGCCGGCGTTGCGCTCGCGCGTGTCCTCATCCATGTAGATGGGCCGGCGGATCTCGATCTGCATGCTGTGCCGCTGCAGCGCGGGCTGGCCGATCCTGGCGATCAGCTGTACGCCCTTGTAGGGATCGTTGCGCGCCACGGTGTAGCCGCAGCCGCGCAGGTATTCCTCCACCAGGGCGACGAAGGCGGGCTCGCAGGTGCTGCCGTCGCGGTCGCCCAGCACGAAGTCGGCCAGAGGCCGCTCGCTGCGGATCTGCAGCCGCTCATAGGCGTTGTTGGGCATGGAGTGCAGGTTCAGGTGCCAGACCGCGCCAAAGCGCCGGTGCGTGTCCTCCACGGCCTGGGCCAGCGCCTGGTGGTAGGGCTGGTAGCAGCGCGCAATGCGCTGCTGCACCTCGTCCACGGGCAGCAGGCGGTCGTAGATGGGCTGGTTCTTCACGGTGCGCCAGATCAGGCCCGAGCCGATGCGCGTCTTCTCCCCGGGCGACAGTGGCGTGGGCCAGGGCGTGGCCAGCAGGGCCGGGTCTATGTCGTCGAGCGTGCGGTTCAGGTCCAGGTAGCTGCGCGGGAACAGCGCCTCCACCAGGGTGGCGCCGACTGCGGGCGCGGCGCCCCACAGGGCCTCGACATGGGTGTCCTCGGCCGCACGCAGCACGGAGCGCGGCACGGCGTGCCCGAAATCGCCGGGGTAGCGCACACCGCTGTGCGGCGAATCGCACACCAGCGGTATGGCGGCGCCCTCTGGCGGGTGCAGCACGTACAGGGCCTGGTCCTGGAGGGTGTCCTGCATCTTCATCTCACTCCGCGCTGATCTTGGCGACCTTGGCCACGGCGGCGTAGCGCGCCACGGCCTGCTCGATCTGGGTCTGGAACTGTTGCGGCGTGTTGGGGATGAGGGTGGCACCCGCGTCCTCCATCTTCTTGATGAAGTCCGGCTGCTTCATGGCCGCATGGATGGCCTGGTTGAGCCGGCGCACCACCGGCGCCGGCGTGCCTGCCGGCGCGACGATGCCGAACCAGCCGCCATTGCCCATCTGCGGAAAGCCGAGCTCGCCGTAGGTGGGCACGTCGGGCAGGGCGGGGGAGCGCTTGTCCGAGAGCACGGCCAGGGCGCGCAGCCGACCGGCCTGGATGTGGGTGAGGGCCGAGGGCAGGTTGTCCGTGATCGCATCCACCTGGCCGGCCACGGCGTCGTTGAGCGCCATGCCCGATCCCTTGTAGGGAACGTGCAGCAGCTCGATCTTCGCCAGGCTGGAGAAATACTCCACGTTGGCATGGCCCAGCGAGCCCATGCCGGGCGAGGCGAAGGTGATCTTGCCCGGCTCCTTCCTGGCCATGGCCAGCAGCTCGGCCATGGTCCTGGCGGGGAATTTGGCGTTGACGGCCAGCACGCTGGGCACGGTCGCCACGTTGCTGACGGGGGCGAAGTCCTTGACCGGGTCGTACTTGAGGCGGGCGCCGTAGGCGGCGGCGTTGGAGCCGTGCGTGCTCATGGTGGCCATGCCCAGGGTGTAGCCGTCGGGGCGCGACTTGGCCACCTGCTCCATGCCCAGCGAGCCGCCTGCACCGGCGCGGTTTTCCACCACGATGGCCTGGCCCAACTCGCGGGCCGCATATTCGCCGATCAGGCGTGCGGCCAGGTCGGTCGAGCCGCTGGCCGCAAAGGGCACGATGAGGCGGATGGGCCGGTCGGGAAACTCGGCACGGGCCGCCGTGGCGCCCAGCAGGGCGATGCCGGCGATGGCGCCAAGGGCGAGGACGGTGCTGCGGCGTGCACGAAGCGGTGCGCCAAGCGGTGAGCGAAGGGATGTGGGCGTGTTCATGACGACAAAGTGTCGGTGGCATGGCCCGTGCTTCCAAACGACAATTTGGCCGCTAGCATGACTGTTGCGCATGCTCGCACCGGCTTCGGGCGCGCCGTTGTGCTGTCCGTCAATGCCCGTTCAGGGTCTGTATTCCATGCGTCTGCACTCGCCTTCGATGTCCGAGCTTCATGCCTTCGCCACGGCGGCGCGGCTGGGCAGTTTTTCGCGCGCGGCGGCCGAGCTGTGCGTCACCCAGAGCGCGGTCAGCCGTGCCGTGGCACGGCTGGAGCAGCACTACGGCCTGGCGCTGATCAAGCGCAATGCGCATTCCCTGCACCTCACGCCCGTGGGCCGGGAACTGCTGGACGCCGTGCGCGAGCCGCTGGCCGCCATCGAGGAAACCAGCGCCCGCCTGCGCCTGGGCGCGGCCGACAGGCCGCTGAACCTGGCGGTGGTGCCCACCTTGGCCAGCGCCTGGCTGATTCCGCGCCTGCGCGCCTTCCAGCAGCTGCACCCCGGCATCCGCGTGAACTTCGTGCCCTACCGCAAGAGCGAGGATTTCACCGGCCCCACGCCCGACGCCGCCGTGCTCACCGGCCTGGGCCCCGAGGACTGGCCGCACTGCAGCTGCGACTACGTCATCGGCCGCGAGATGGTGCCCATCTGCCACCCGGCGCGCATGGCCCAGCGGCTGGCCCAGGGCGCCTGGCGCAAGCCCGGCGATCTGGCCACCGAGCCGCTGCTCTATCACACCACCGCCCCGGGCAACTGGACGCAGTGGCTGCGCGCGGCCGGCGCCGGCCGCAAGGCGCCGAACCTCGCCACGGCGTTCGATCAGGTGTCCATCCTGATCCAGGCCGTGATTGCGGACATGGGCCTGGCCCTGGTGCAGCGCTGCCTGGTGCGCGAGGAACTGCGGGCCGGCACCGTCGTGGTGCCTTTTGACCTGCCGGTCACGCTGCAGCGCGGCTATTTCCTGTGCGTGCCCGGCGACCGGCGGCCCCGGCCCGGCTTTGCCGAGTTCCGCCGCTGGCTGCTGGACACGGCGGCAGCCGATATCGCCGCCATGGGCATCCACCCGGCCGCCGCCTGAGACCCGTCACGGCGTCATTGCCAGCGTGGCGTTGTCGATCACGAAGCGGTACTTCACATCGCCCTGCAGCATGCGCTCGTAGGCGGCGTTGATCTCGTCGGCGCGGATCATCTCGATATCGGCCACGATGCCGTGCTGGGCGCAGAAATCCAGCATCTCCTGCGTTTCGGGAATGCCGCCGATCATGGAACCGGCCAGGCTGCGGCGCTTCATGATCAGGTTGAAAACCTGGGGCGAGGGATGGGGCGTGGCCGGCGCGCCCACCAGGGCCATGGTGCCGTCGCGCTTGAGCAGGGTGAAGAAGGCGTCCAGATCGTGCGGCGCGGCCACGGTGTTGAGGATGAAGTCCAGGCTCTTGGCGTGCGCCGCCATCTCGGCCGCGTTGCGCGAGACCACCACTTCGTCGGCGCCCAGGGCGCGCGCCGCCTCGCGCTTGGACTCGGAGGTGGTGAAGGCCACCACATGCGCGCCCATGGCGTGGGCCAGCTTGATGCCCATGTGGCCCAGGCCGCCAATGCCCACCACGCCCACCTTGTGGCCCGGCCCCACGCCCCAGTGGCGCAGCGGCGACCAGGTGGTGATGCCCGCGCACAGCAGCGGCGCCACGGCGGCCAGCTGCTCCTCGGGGTGGCGGATGTGCAGCACATAGCGCTCATGCACGACGATGCTCTGCGCGTAGCCGCCCAGCGTGTGGCCGGGCGCATCGGGCGTGGGGCCGTTGTAGGTGCCGACCATGTGGTCGCAATAGTTCTCCAGGCCCTCGTCGCAGTCCGCGCAATGGCGGCAGCTGTCCACGATGCAGCCCACGCCGACCAGATCGCCAGCCTTCACGCCCGACACATGGGCGCCCACGGCCGAGACGCGGCCCACGATCTCGTGGCCCGGCACGCAGGGGTAGAGCGTGCCCGTCCATTCCGAGCGCACCTGGTGGATGTCGGAGTGGCAGACGCCGCAGAAGGCGATCTCGATCTGCACATCGTGGGCGCCCGGTGCGCGGCGCGTGATGTCCAGGGATTGCAGGGGCAGGTCGCCCGCATGGGCTCCATAGGCTTTGACGGTCATGGGGTGTTCCTCGTGGGAGGCCTGGTGGGTGTGGAAAGGGATGCGGGCATTCTTGCCGCCGCCTGCCCTGCTGACTAGCTAATCAATGCTTAATGGGCTTATCAGCACAGCTAATCAATGGATGGCGCTAGGCTTGCAGCCATGGCAAGACGCAACCTCAATGACCTGCTGGCCTTCGTCACCGTGGCGCGCGAGGGCAGCTTCACGCGCGCGGCGGCTGCGCTGGGCGTCACCCAGTCGGCGCTGAGCCAGACCGTGCGAGCGCTGGAGGAGCGGCTGCAGATCCGCCTGCTCACGCGCACCACGCGCAGCGTCTCGCCCACGGCGGCGGGCGAGCGGCTGATGCAGGCCATCGGCCACCGCTTCGACGAGATCGAGGCCGAACTCGACGCCCTGACCGCGCTGCGCGACAAGCCCGGCGGCACGGTGCGCATCACCTGCGGCGACTACATGCTGCAAAGCACCCTGCTGCCCCGGCTGGCGCCGCTGCTGCTCGCCTATCCGGACATCTGCATGGAATTCGACGTGTACTACGGATTCCGCGACATCGTGGCCGAGCGCTTCGACGCCGGCGTGCGCCTGGGCAGCACCATCGACAAGGACATGATCGCCGTGCCCATCGGCCCGCCGCTGCGCATGGCCGTGGTGTCCTCGCCCGGGTATTTCGCGGAGCACGGCATTCCGAAGAATCCGCAGGACCTGATGGCGCACCGCTGCATCAACCAGCGCATGGTGACCTCGGGCGGCCTGTATGTGTGGGAGTTCGAGCGCCGGGGCCGCAAGATGAATGTGCGCGTGGACGGGCCGCTGATCTTCAACACCACCCAGCCCCAGATCGATGCGTCCCTGGCCGGGCTGGGCATCACGCTGCTGCCCGAGGACGAGGTCATGCCCTGGATCCAGAGCGGCCAGCTGCAGCGCGTGTTGGAGGACTGGTGCCCAAGATTCGACGGCCACCACCTGTACTACCCCAGCCGCAGGCAGCCCTCGCCCGCGTTCTCGCTGGTGGTCGATGCGCTGCGCTGGCGCGGCTGAGGCGCCTGGCCATCAACGCAGCGGCGAAGTAGGCATTGCCGCCGGCGACATACGCGGCCGGTCAGCTTGGGCACAATGAACGGCTTTCGCCAAGCCTCTGTCGCGGTCCTTTGACGCGACTCCTTCACGCGATCCCTTCACGCGATGCAGCAAGAACCCGACTTCCTCCACAACCTGAACCAGGAATTCCGGGACGGCAGGCGCTGGCTGGACCGCACCATCGTGCTGGCCTATGCGGCCGCCGCCGGGCTGTGCGTGGTGGCCTTCACGCTGATGGCCGACGCGGGCTTTGAACTCTTCGAGAGCATCTACCACTGGCAGGGCGGCTGGGCCGTTCTGCTGTGGATGCCTGCCGTCACGGCGGGCGCCGTGTGGCTCACGCGGCGCTGGGCGCCGGGCGCGGCGGGGTCGGGCATTCCGCAGGTGATCGCCACGCTGGACCCGGCGCTGGACCCCGCGCAGCGCGGGCGCTTCGTGTCGCTGTGGCTGTCCTTCGCCAAGATGGTCCTGGCCAGCGCGGGCTTTGCGGCGGGGCTGTCGATCGGGCGCGAGGGGCCTTCGGTGCAGGTGGCCGCCGGTGTCATGCACCATGCGCGGCGCTGGTTCGGGCCGCATTCGGGCATCAGCCACCATGCGCTGCTGGTGGCCGGCGGCGCGGCCGGCATTGCGGCGGCCTTCAACGCGCCGCTGGCGGGCGTGGTCTTCGCCATCGAGGAGCTGTCGCGCAAGCTGGAGTCGCGCTCCAGCGGCCTGATCATCGCGGCCATCGTGCTGGCCGGCCTGATGGGCGTGTCGGCCTTCGGCAACCTCAGCTATTTCGGGCGCATCCAGGTGCCCCACCTGACCTGGGACGCGCTGCTGCCCGGCCTGTGCGTGACCCTGGCCTGCGGCGTGCTGGGAGGCCTGTTCGCCAAGCTGCTGGCCGCTTCGCTGACCCGCACGCCCGAGCGGCTCAACCAGCTGCGTGCGCGCTTTCCCATCCGCTTCGCGGCGGCGATCGCGCTGGTGATCGCCGTCATCGGCATGGTCACGGGCGGCGCCACCTTCGGCGCGGGCTCGGAGGCCGTCAAGCACATGCTGGCGGGCCAGGCCGACGTGCCCTCGTTCTACGTCACCCTGAAGTTCATCGCCACCTGGCTGTCGGCCTGGGTGGGCGTGCCGGGCGGCATCTTCGCGCCCTCGCTGTCGATTGGCGCGGGCGTGGGCCACAACGTGGCCGGCCTCATGGGCGCAGACATCGCGCCCGCCCTCATCGCCATGGGCATGGCCGCCTTCCTGGCCGCCGTGACGCAGGCGCCGCTGACGGCCTTCATCATCGTGATGGAGATGGTGGACGGCCACTCCATGGTGCTCAGCCTCATGGCCGCTGCCATGCTGGCCAGCCTGGTCTCGCGCATGCTGGCCCGGCCGCTGTACGAGACGCTGGCCCAGCACATGCTGAGTCTGGTGCCTGCACCTGCTCCCGAGCCTGCACCTGCAACTGAGCCTGCACCGGCCGCCGCGCCGGAACCGGAGCCCGCCAGCGTACCTGCCAGCACCGCAGAGCCGGCTGCACCCCCCAAGGACCAGGACAAGCCCGCAGGCGCCTGAGCCGGGCGCGCTTGGCTGACAGGCAATGGCGAAGGGCGATGGCCTGGGCGCGCTGCACGCCACGCCATGCTCGCTTCCTGAGTCCTGACGCACAACCCGAGGAAAGGAACGCGCCATGTGGGAGGAAGTAACCAGCACCCTGGCCGAGGAATTCTCCAGCCTGCCCGATGCGGCCGAGGTCACGCGCGTCATGGTGCGCCTGCTGCTGGCGGCCCTGCTGGGCGGCATCGTCGGCTACGAGCGAGAACACAAGGGCAAGGCCGCCGGCCTGCGCACCCACATGCTGGTGGCCATGGGCGCGGCGCTGTTCGTGCTGGTGCCCGAGCGCGGTGGCATGGGCATTGCCGACATGAGCCGCGTGATCCAGGGCGTGGTGGCCGGCGTGGGCTTCCTGGGCGCGGGCGCCATCATCAAGCGCCACTCAGAGGAACAGGTGCAGGGCCTGACCACGGCCGCCGGCATCTGGATGACGGCCGCCATCGGCGTGGCCTGCGGCCTGGGGCGCGAGGCCATCGCGCTGCTGGCCACGCTGCTGGCCATCGTCATCCTCGTGATGCTGCCGCACGTGGTCAGTGCGCCGCCCCCGCAGGCGGACGCGGAGCCGGATACCAAGCCGCGCGAGACTTAAGGGCGGGCGGCGGCCTGAAGCCTGGCATTCCGGCTTTGTTCGCTTTTTCCTGATGTTCGTGCCACGTGAACATGGCAAACATCACGAACGCAGCCAGTGAGGCTTGCGAGGCTCTCGCCAACTACCGATAGGCAGTCACCTGCGTGCATGGCATCTCTGGCCATGCACGCATGCCATTAGAAATCCACACTCGCACTCAGCGAGAACGTGCGCGGACCGCCCACCGTCAGGTAGCCCGAACCCGGGTAGCCGCCCACGGAGGCCCAGTAGTTGCGATCCGTCGCGTTGTCCACGCGCAGACGCAGCGTGAGCAGCTTGCCCTGCACTTCGGTCATGTAGCGCACGCCCAGGTCCAGGCGGTTCCATCCGGCCACGCGCAGGGTGTTGACGTCGTTGGCGTAGCTGGCGCCGGTGTGCACCAGGCGGCCGTCCAGCGCCAGGCCGTTGATGCCCGGCACATCCCATTCCACGCCCGCTGTGGCCTGGAAGCGCGGCACGCCGATGACGCGCTTGCCGTCGGTGGTGGCGCGGCCCGTGCTTTGCTGCCTAGCGTCCAGCCAGGTGGCGCCGCCCAGCAGGCGCAGGCCGCGCATGGGTTCGCCGAAGACGTTGAATTCCACGCCCTGGTGACGGTCCTTGCCGGCCGAGGTGAAGAGGTTGCCGTCGATCAGCGAGCGCGGCTTGTCGGTGGAGAAGAAGGCCAGGCCGCCGCCCAGCTTGCCGCCGTCGTACTTGACGCCCACTTCCTTTTGCTTGGTCACGTAGGGCGACATCTGCTGGCCCGCGTTGGCGATGATGGTATCGCCCGACTTGGCCGGCGCCGTGTCGCCCTGGGCCAGTCCCTCGATGTAGTTGCCGTACAGCGATACCTGGGGCGTGAGCTTGAACACCGCGCCCAGCACCGGGCTGGTGCGGCTCTGGTCGTAGGCCGTGCGCACGCCGCCCTGGCTGGTGACGGCGCCGTTGCTGACGAGGCGGTAGCTCACCGAGTCGGTCTCTATCGTCTGGCGGCGCACGCCGGCCGTCACCAGCATGCGGCCGTCCATCAGCGACAGCGTGTCGCCCAGCGCAAAGCTGTTCAGGCGCGTGCCCCGGTTGTAGGCGGGGTTGGACAGGTCGTTGCCCAGGTAGTTGAGCGGCGTGATCGCGTAGTAGCGCGGGTCGTAGAGATTGGTGGCCAGCGTGTTGCTGCCCCCGCCGGTGCTCATGCCGTAGGCGTTGTAGACCTTGAGGTCGAAGGCCGAGTAGCTGGCCACGATCTCATGGCCCACGCTGCCCGTATTCAGGCGTGCGCGCACGCCCAGCTCGCCCGTGCTCACGCGGTCCTTGCGCGCGTTGTCGAAGCGGCTGGTGGTGGCCGCGCCATTGCCGGCCGCCGCCAGCGTGATGTTGGCCAGCGAGTTGTTTTCGGAGCTGCGGCGCAGGCCGTAGGCGGCCCAGGCCGTCACGTTGCTGTTGATGTCCCATTCGCCGCGCAGCGTGCCGAACAGGTCTCGCTCGTCGGAATAGGTCCAGGGCTGGGCCCAGTTGGAGGAAGCATCGGGCGCCGCAGGAATGGCCGCCAGCCCTGCGCCCGGCGTGACATTGGTGCGCGTGCGCTTGAGGCGGTTGTCCTGCCAGCCGATGTCGCCCGACAGGCGCACATTGCGGCTGCGCCAGTCCATGCCCACGGACAGCAGATCGAGCTTGGAGCTTTCCTGGTCGATGGCGGTATCGCCGCCCCGGTGCGCGGCGTTCAGGCGGATGCCCGTGGCCTGGTCGGGGCCGAAGCGCCGGCTCACGTCGGCCGCCACGAAGGCCTGGCCGCCGCTGGCAATGCCTGCCGTCACGCGCGACAGCGGATCGGTGCCCGCGCGCTTGGGCAGCAGGTTGATGTTGCCGCCCAGGCCGCCGCCATTGGGGCTGGCGCCCATCAGAAAGGCCGATGCGCCGCGCAACAGCTCCACGCGCTCGAACAGCTCGGTGGCGATGTACTGGCGCGGCAGCAGGGCATACAGGCCGTTGTAGGCCACGTCGTCCGAGCCCAGCACGAAGCCGCGCACGAAGTAGGACTCCTGGAAATTGCCGAAGCCGCGCGCCACGCGCACGGAAGGATCGTTCTGCAGCACATCGCCCACGCTCTTGGCCTGGCGGTCCTGGATCAGCTCGTTGGTGTAGCTGGTGATGGAGAACGGCGTCTCCATGTTGTCGCGCGTGCCCAGAATCCCGGCCCGCCCGCCGCGCGCCACCTGGCCGCCCGCGTAGGGCCTGGACAGGCCTTCAGCCGACGCATCGGCGCTGGCCTCCACGGTGACGGTGCCCAGCTCGGGCGCGGCCGTTGCCGTGGAAGGGGCAGGTTGGGCCCATGCGGCGCCAGCAGACAAAAGAAGGGCCAGGGCCCCGGCGATCGGGGTCAGCGTGTGGAGGGGGGAGTGCATGGAGAAAACGGGATGAGAATGCGGGATGAGAATGATTCCCAATAATTTTATCGATGCGCCTCCCCCGTATGGAGCTTGTAGGGAGATGTGTCTGTTTGTGCCCACACTCCGCCTGGCCCGCCTTCACGCATGTCCAAGCAGCTCCCACGAGCAGACCTGCGCCTCATCCTCCCCCTGCACGAACGCGACCCGCATGCCCAGTGCCTTGCCCATGCCTTGCACGGCCAGGCGCAGGGCGGCGGGCACGGCGCGGTCGCCCGTGATGACGACCATGCCCCGGCACAGCTGGCGCATGCGTTCGCGGTTGCGCTTGAAGAACAGGGCGCGCTGCTTGCGTTCTTCGTGGCTTTCCTCGGGGTGGTCGCCCGGCAGGTGGTCGGTGAGCAGCACGAAGTGCCGGCCCTGGTCGAGCAGGGATTCGATCTGGGCTTCGGCCGATGCGTCATTGCCGTTGCCTGCGTCTGCAGGTGCCTGCGCTTCGGGTTCGCGCAGGTAGACCAGGGGAAAGCGGGAGGTATCGATCAGCATGTCATGGTTCCTGGGAAAAGCAGGGCATCAGTACAGGTCGTGCCTGACCGCATGGGCGTAGTGGGCGTTGGCCTGCTCCTGTTGCGCGGCATCCATGGCGGGCGCCGTGGCATCGGCCAGCTGCGTGAGGGCGGCCATCATCTGGCCCACGGAGGGCAGGGCGGTGCGGTCCAGCTGGCTTGACGGGCTCCACAGGCCGGAGCGGTGGATGGCCTTGCCGCAGTGCAGCAGCACCTCGTCGACCAGGACCACGGTGGCGGTCTTGGGCGTGCCCCGGCCTTCGCTCAGCTCCTGCAGCAGATGGGGGTCGGTGGAGATGCGGCCGCGCCCGTTGATGCGCAGGAAGATGTCCAGCCCCGGGAACAGGAAGAGCATGGCCAGGCGGTCATCGGCCTGCAGGTTGCGCAGGGATTCGATGCGGTTGTTGCCGGGCCAGTCGGCAAAGGCCACGGTGCGCTCGTCCAGCACCTGCACAAAGCCGGGCGGCCCGCCGCGCGGCGAGGCATCCAGGCCGCTTTCGCCGGCCGTGGCCAGGCAAAAGAAGCTGGCCTGGCGCAGATAGGCCTCGTGGAAGTCGGACAGGCGGTCGCGCACGGCCTTCTGGATTCTTTCTGCAGGGGCGGCGTAGAGCGAGTCCAGGTCGATGGCCGGGCCTGGCGGCTCTGCAAGGGCGGTGTTGTCTGTGTGCATGGCACAAGCGTAAGAACAAAGGCGTTGGCGGCTGTAGACTGGATCAGCCAACAAATAGCTCAAAGACGCCATGCCCGATGCCATTCTTGAACTGGTCAGCCATGTGAACCGTGCCGATGGCCCCGTGCTGATCGCAGCCGTGGGCAGTCAGGACGAGGAGCTGGCCTCCGAGCCGCACCGGCACGCGCGCGGCCAGCTGTTCGGCTCGCTGCGCGGGCTGCTGTCGGTGGGCGTGGAAGACGCGGTATGGGTGGTGCCCGCCATCCATGCCGTGTGGCTGCCGCCGCACCAGCTGCATTCGGGCCGCTCCCATGGTCCCTTCCACGGCTGGAGCGTCTACGTGGCGGAGCCGGCCTGCGCCGACCTGCCGCAGCGGCCCTGCGCCATCCGCACCTCGGGCCTGCTGCGCGAGGCCGTGCTGCGCGCCGCCGGCTGGGGATGGCAGCAAGGCGTGCCCACAACGCAGCCCGTGCAACCAGGCCCTTCGGCGGTCCAGGCCCGCGCCCATGTGATGGCGGTGATCCTGGACGAGATCCGCACCCTGCCCGTGGAGCCCCTGGGCCTGCCCCTGCCCGCCGACCCGCGCCTGCAGCGCATCGCCCGCGCGCTGATCGCCGACCCGGCCGATGCCCGCGACCTGGAGGCCTGGGCACGCTGGGCCGCCGTCAGCTCGCGCACGCTGAGCCGGCGCTTTGTCTCGGAAACCGGCTTCAGCTTCACCGCCTGGCGCCAGCGCGCGCGGCTGATGCGCTCGCTGGAGATGCTGGCCGCCGGCGCGCCGGTAACGAACATCGCGCTGGACCTGGGCTACGCCACGGCCAGCGCCTTCATCGGCTTGTTCCGGCGCACGTTCGGGGAGACGCCTGCAGCGTACCGGGGGAGGCTGGGGACGGCTCGGGACTGAGGGGCTGCACTGCCCGCCCAGCTAAGGACTTCACCTACAACCGCTGCAACTGCGCATTCAGATATGCATCGCGCGAGGGCAGCAGGTGCTCGGCGCACAGGCGGACCAGGGCGTCGCGGTCCTGGGCGCGCAGGGCTTCGATCATTTGCCAGTGTTCCTGGCGTGCGCGCTCGCGGTAGTCGGCCGAGACCAGGGAGGCGAAGCGGATGGGGTGCGTCTGGCGCGCGTATTCGGTGATGGCCTTGTGCAGCGTGTCGTTGCCCGCCAGCGCAAACAGTTCCTGGTGAAAGGCCAGGTTGATGCGGAACACCAGGCGCGCGTTGCCTTCGGCCACGGCGGCGTCGTGCTGCTGCTGGATGGAGGTCAGGCGTTCGAGCCTCTCGGCCGGCACGGGCAGGGGGATCTTTCGGGCGGCCTCCACTTCGAGCATGCCGCGCAGCTCGTACAGCTCCTGCACTTCCTGGGTGGAGAAGGAGCGCACCAGGGCGCCGACGTTCTTGCGGCGCTCGATGAGGCCCATGCGGTCCAGCGCGGCCAGGGCCTCGCGGGCGATGTGGCGCTTGACGTCGAAGCGGGCCATGAGGTCGTCTTCGACCAGGCGTTCGCGCGGGTGCAGCCGGCCGAAGACCACGTCCTCTTCCAGCGCGGCCACCATGGCGCCCAGGGCGTCGGCTGCGGGGGCGGGTTCGGCATCCAGGGAAATCGGCAGTGAGGCGGCAGCGACCATCAAGACAGGCGGTTGGGACAAAAACGCCATTTTGTCCGAATTGACCGCCTGCGCCGACTATTCGCGCGGGCCGGGAATGGTGCCGCGTTCGGTGGCGCAGCGCAGGAAGTCGAAGTCCACGCCCTGGTCGGCCTGGTTCACGGTGGTGAGAAAGAGCTTGCGGTAGCCGCGTTCGGCCGTGGGCTCGGTCACCGGGTGGAGCCGGGCGCGGCGGGCCAGTTCCTCGTCGCTGACCTGCAGCGTGAGCTCGCGCCGCGCCACCGACAGCGTGATGCGGTCGCCGTTGTGCACATGGGCCAGCGGGCCGCCCACGGCCGACTCGGGCGTGACGTGCAGCACGATGGTGCCGAAGGCCGTGCCGCTCATGCGCCCGTCGGAGATGCGCACGATGTCCTTGACGCCCGCGCGGGCCAGCTTGCGCGGGATGGGGATGTAGCCGGCCTCGGGCATGCCGGGCGCACCCTTGGGGCCGATGTTCTTGAGCACGAGGATGTCGTCGGCCGTCACGTCCAGATCGTCGCTGTCGATGCGGCGGGCCAGGTCGGCCGCGTTCTCGAAGACCACGGCGCGGCCTTCATGCTCCATGAGCCGGGGATGGGCGGCCGACTGCTTGATGATGGCGCCGCCCGGCGCCAGGTTGCCCTGCAGCACGGCGATGCCGCCCTGCGGGTAGATGGGGTTGGAGCGCGGGCGCACCACGTCCTGCGCAAAGCCGGGGCCGGCGCGCTCGATCTCTTCGCCCAGCGTGCGGCCGGTGACCGTGAGGGCGTCCAGGTTCAGCAGGGGCTTGAGCTCGCGCAGCAGCGTGGCCATGCCGCCCGCGTGGTGGAAGTCCTCCATGTAGTGATCGCCCGAGGGCTTGAGGTCCAGCAGCACGGGCGTGTCGCGGCCCATGCGGTCCAGGGCCTTGAGGTCGATGTCATAGCCCATGCGCCCCGCGATGGCGGCCAGGTGGACGATGCCGTTGGTGGAGCCGCCAATGGCCAGCAGCACGCGCATGGCGTTTTCGAAGGCGGCGGGCGTGAGGATTTTGTCGATGGTCAGGCGCTCGCGCGCCATGCGCACGGCCTCGGTGCCGGTCTGCTCGGCGATGCGGATGCGGTCGGCCGTGACGGCGGGGGGCGAGGCGCCGCCGGGCACGGTCATGCCCAGCGCCTCGGCAATGCAGGCCATGGTGCTGGCCGTGCCCATGACCGAGCAGGTGCCCACGCTGGCCACCAGCTGGTTGTTCACGTCGGCAATCTCTTCGGCGTCGATCTCCTCGGCGCGGAACTTGCCCCAGTAGCGGCGGCAGTCCGTGCATGCGCCCACGCGCTCGCTGCGGTGCGAGCCGGTGAGCATCGACCCGGTGATCAGCTGGATGGCCGGGATGCCCGCCGAGGCCGCGCCCATCAACTGGGCCGGCACCGTCTTGTCGCAGCCGCCGATGAGCACGACGGCATCCATGGGCTGCGCGCGGATCATCTCCTCGGTGTCCATGGACATGAGGTTGCGCAGGTACATGCTGGTCGGCGCCGAGAAGCTTTCGTGCACCGAGATGGTGGGGAAGTCCATGGGCAAGCCGCCCGCCAGCATGACGCCGCGCTTGACGGCCTCGATCAGCTGGGGTGCGTTGCCGTGGCAGGGGTTGTAGCTGCTGCCCGTGTTGGCAATGCCGATGACGGGGCGCTGCAGCGCCGAGTCCGTATAGCCCGCGCCCTTGATGAAGGCCTTGCGCAGAAACAGCGAAAAGCCGCGGTCGCCGTAGTTGGTCAGGCCCTTGGAGATGCCCGTGGCCGCATCGGCGGGGGCGATGTCATGGCCTGGAGCGCCATCGGGAGTCTTGGGGTCGGTCATGGGTGGGGTGCTTTGCAGAGGGTCTTGGCGGGTCGGAAGGCAGGCGCTGCCTTGTCGAGAGGCAGGATAGCGGCGGATGCCGCAGATTATTATCGTCGTTATCACCTATATTATTAATAATCTATCTGACCAACCATGCAGCCGTGCCCGGTGTGCGTGCCGGGCATGTTTTTCCGACACAAGACAAAAGGAGGAGACACCCATGGTTGTTGCTGCATCCCGCATCCGTCGCATTCATGCGCCCAACCGGCGCGCCGCCCTGGCTGCGGCGCTGCTGGCCTCGCTGGCGCTGGGCTCAGGCCTGTCCACGCCCGCGCTGGCCGACGGCGCCTATCCGGCCCGGCCCATCAAGCTGGTCGTTCCCTACACGCCCGGCGGCGCCACCGACGTGATCGGGCGCGTGGTGGGGCAAAGACTCTCGCTGGCGCTGGGCCAGCCCGTGGTGGTGGAGAACCGGGCGGGCGCGGCCGGCAACCTGGGCGCCGCCGCCGTGGCCAAGGAACGGCCCGATGGCTATACGCTGCTGCTGGGCGCGCTGACCAGCCATTCCATCAACAGCGTGCTCATGGCGTCCACGGCAGGCTTCACCATGGACAAGAGCTTTGCGCCCATTGGCGTGGTGGGCCGCGTGCCGCTGGTGGTGACCGTGGGCCCGTCGGTGAAGGCGGCCAGCCTGGGCGAGTTCATCGCCCTGGCCAAAAGCCGGCCGGCCGGGCTGAACTACGGCTCCTCGGGCAATGGCTCGCCCCAGCATCTGGCGGCCGAGCTGTTCAAGCGGCAGGCCGGCGTGCCGCTGACCCACGTGCCCTACAAGGGCAGCACGCCGGCGCTCAACGATCTGATGGGCAGCCAGGTGGATGTGGTGTTCGACACCCTGCCCGCCACGCAGGGCTTCATCAAGGGCGGCCGCCTGCGCGCCCTGGCCGTGACCACGGCGCAGCGCGTGCCCTCCATTGCCGACATTCCCACCACGGCCGAGGCCGGGCTGTCGGGCTTCGAGGTGACGTCGATGTTCGGCCTGCTGGCGCCTGCGGGCACGCCCGCGCCCATCGTCGCCCGGCTCAGTGGCGCGCTCAAGGAGGTGATGGGGCAGCAGGAAGTGAAGGACGCCCTGGTCGCCCAGGGCGCCATGCCCACCTTCACCACGCCTGCCGAGGCGCGTGCCCAGATCGCCGAGGAGGTGGCGCGCTGGTCCGCCGTGATCCGGCAGGCAGGCATACAGCCGGATTGAGGCTGCGCCTCAGCGTCGCCGGGCCCGCGTTTCCGGCAAAAAGGCCGTTGCCAGCCCCAGCAGTGGCAGGTAAGCCACCAGGCTGTACACCCAGACGATGCCGTGGGTGTCGGCCAGGTTGCCCATGCCGGCGGCCCCCAGGCCGCCGATGCCGAACATGAGGCCGAACATCAGCCCCGAGACCAGGCCCACGCGGCCGGGCACGGCCTCCTGGGCGTAGACCACCAGCGCCGCAAAGGCCGAGGACATGACCAGGCCGATGACGATGGACAGCACGGCCGTCCAGAACAGGTCGGCATGCGGCAGCAGCAGCGCAAACGGCGCCACGCCCAGGAAGGACACCCAGATCACGGCCTTGCGCCCTATGCGGTCGCCCACCGGGCCGCCCGCGAAGGTGCCCGCCGCCACGGCCGCCAGGAAGGCGAACAGGTACAGCTGCGACTGCTGCACGGGCAGGGCAAAGCGCTCGATCAGATAGAAGGTGAAGTAGTTGGCAAAGGCCGCGATGTAGACGAACTTGGCGAACATCAGCACGCAGATCACGGTCACCGCGCGGATGACCTGCGAGCGGTTCAGCGCCGTCAGCGCATGCTGGCCGGCCGCCACCACCTTGGCCGGCGCGTGGTGCAGGCGCCAGTGCGTGATGCGCAGCAGCACCCAGATGGCCAGCAGCGCCACCAGCATGAACCAGGCGATCGCGTGCTGGCCAAACGGAATGACGATGGCCGCCACCATCAGCGGGCCGATGGCCGAGCCCGTGTTGCCGCCCACCTGGAAGGTCGATTGCGCCGTGCCGAATCGCCCGCCCGAGGCCAGCCGCGCCACGCGCGAGGCCTCGGGGTGGAAGGTGGACGAGCCCACGCCGATCAGCGACGCGGCGGCCAGCAGCATGGGGTAGCTGGTGGACAGGGCCAGCAGGCCCACACCCACCAGCGTCACCACCATGCCCAGCGGCAGCAGGTAGGGCTTGGGATGCTTGTCGGTGTACAGGCCGATCCAGGGCTGCAGCAGCGAGGCCGTGACCTGGTAGACCAGGGAGATCCAGCCGATCTGCGCGAAGCTCAGCGAGAACTCCGTCTTGAGCATGGGATAGACGGCCGGCAGCACGGCCTGGATCAGGTCGTTGAGCAGGTGGGCAAAGGCGGCGGCGCCGACGATGCGCAGCAAAAAGCCCTGCGCGGCATGGCTGGGTGCTGGATGGGCGGGCGCCGGATGGGCATGCGTTGCAGGCGCGCCCAGCTCGCCCGGGGCGCCAAGAGTGGTGGTGTTGCTTGTCATGGAGGAAAGGGCCCCGCAGGGCGGCACGGTCAGGGTCCGGCGTTGACGAAGGTCAATGGGCCGTGGGACCGAAGATAGGTGTTTGGTGCCCGTCTGTCTCTCTCTATACTGACTTCAATTGTCGAGATCGGGACAGAGAGCCGCATAGAACCGCATAGAACCGTACAGGACGGGAAGCCCCATGGCCGCAGAACTGCCGCGCATATACCTCAAGTACCACCAGACCGGGCGCCCCATGGCCGCCATGGAGGCCAACTGGGCGCATGGCACCAGCACGGGCTGGCACTCCCACCCGCGCGGCCAGCTGCTGTATGCGATCGAAGGCGTGATGTCCGTGCAGCTGCATTCCGGCTCCTGGCTGGTGCCGCCCAACCGGGGGCTGTGGATAGAGGCCGACGCCGAGCACGATGTGCGCATGTCGGGCGACGTGAAGATGCGCACGGCCTACATCGACGCCTCGGCCTTTGCGGACCTGCCCGCGCGCACCTGCGTGGTCAATGTGTCGCCCCTGCTGCGCGAGCTGGTGGTGGCCGCCGTCGGCGTGCCGCTGGACTATGCCGAAGGCAGCCGCGACGAGCGCCTGATGCACCTGCTGGTCGATGAGCTGCGCGCCGCCGAGGTGCTGCCCCTGCACCTGCCCCTGTCCGCCGATGCGCGGCTGCGCCAGGTCTGCGAGGCCCTGATGCGCGAGCCTGCCGACACCGCCACCGCCGAACACTGGGCGCAGCGCCTGGGCGTGAGCGCCAAGACGCTGCAGCGCCTGTTCGTGAAGGAAACCGGCATGCCCTTCGCCCAGTGGCGCGAGCAGGCGCGGCTGATGTTCGCGCTGGGCCGCATTGCGGCGGGCGAGCGCATCATCGACATCGCCCTCGATTGCGGCTACGCCAGCCAGAGCGCGTTCACGGCCATGTTCAAAAGGCATTTCGGGGTGCCGCCTTCGGGCTTCCAGCGCTGAGGCACGACCGGACCAAGGTCGGGCCGGGCGGCCTTGATGCAGATCCAGATATCGATTGCGGCACAAGCATATGCCCAAAGATTCGTTCCCCCGCGCCTGCATCGTGGCGATACTGGCCGGCCGCATTCCCTCCACTGCCTGGCCTGTACCACCGTGCTACCCGACCCAGTCCCCGACAGCGCGGCCGAAGCGCAGGTCGATCGCGTCATCGACGGCCTGCTCAACGGCCTGCAATGGCGCGCCAGCGTGTTCCATGTGGGGCAGTACTGCGGGCGCTGGCGGGCCTCCACGGCGGGGCGCGCGCGGGCCAGCTTTCACCTGATCCTGGACGGGCGCTGCTGGCTGCACCTGCCGGGCCAGCCCTCGGTGGAGCTGCAGCCGCGCGACGGCGTGTTCCTCTCGCGCGATGTGCCGCATTTCATCTCGCCCTATGCCGACCCGGACATGGCCTGCGCCCCGCAGGCCATGCGTCCCGCCACTGGCGATGCCGGCATCGGAGAGACGGCGCTGGCCTGCGGCTTCTTTACCTTCGAGGGGCCCATGCGCGGCCTGCTGGTCGATGCCTTCCCCGACCACCTGGTGCTGCGTGGCGACGACCATGCGATGAGCGGCGCCTCCATGCTGTTCGACCTGATGCGCGCCGAGGCGCAGCGCACGGGCACCGAGCCCTCGGCCGTGATGGACCGGCTGGTGGGCCTGCTGTTCTTCTACGGCCTGCGCCAGCTGGCGCATGGCGATGCGCGGGCGCGCGGCATCTGGAGCCTGCTGCGCCGGCCGGGCTTTGCGCCGCTGGTGGCCGAGCTGCTGCGCGAGCCGGCCCGCAACTGGAGCGTGGCCGACATGGCCGCGCGCGTGTGCCTGTCGCGCGCCACGTTCTTTCGGCAGTTTGCCGAGGCCTGCGGCCAGCCGCCCCAGCAATTCCTGCTGCTGCTGCGCATGCAGCTGGCCGCGCGCCGGCTGGCCCAGGGCGAGGCCATAGGCCAGGTGGCCGAGGCCGTGGGCTACGAGTCCTACGCGGCCTTCTCGCGTGCCTTCAAGCGCGTGATGGGCGAGCAGCCCGGCGCCTGGCAGCGCGCGCAGGCACGCTGCTGCTGAGCCGCCATCCGGGCCCGCCGCATCTGCCTGCGGGTTGACACGTTCGGGCATAAATCCGCGACGCGGCGGCATTGATGGCAAGGGGGGCGCGGCCGATCATGAAGGCATTCCTTCATTCCTGCAAAGCACCATGGCACGCCTGACCCTGCACACCCCGCAAACCGCTCCTGAAGCCAGCCGCCCCTTCGTGGAGCGCGCCCTGGCCGGCAACGGATTCCTGCCCAACCTGATCGCCATCCTGGCCAACTCGCCCCAGGCGCTGGAGACCTATGTGACCGTGGGCCAGATCAACGCGCGCGCCCAGCTCACGCTGGCCGAGCGCGAGGTGGTGCAGATCACGGCGGCGCGCATCCATGGCTGCGACTTCTGCGTGGCCGGCCACACCAAGCTGGCCTTCAAGCAGGCCGGCCTGACCCAGGCCGAGGTGGTGGCGCTGCAGGACGGCCGCGACACCGGCCAGCCGCGCCTGGACGCCGTGCGCCGCTTTGCCGAAGCCGTGATCGCCACGCGCGGCGCCGTGGCCGACGAGGCCCTGGCCGCCTTCCATGCAGCAGGCCTGAGCGAGCAGCAGGCGCTGGAGGTGGTGCTGGGCATCAGCCTGGCCACGCTGTGCAACTTTGCCAATAGCCTGGCGCAAAGCCCCGTCAACCCGCAGCTGCAGCCCTATCTGCCCGAACAGTTCCGACAACCGCAGGAGAACGCACATGCTGGCTGATTCGCTGCGGCAGTGGCTGGACGCCCATGCCGACTCCCTGGACGAAGGCCCTGCGCATGCGCACGAAGTGCTGCCCCGGCTGGCGCAGCACGGCCTGTTCGGCCTGGGCGTGCCCGTGGCCGAGGGCGGGCAGGGCGGCAGCCTGGGCGATGCGCTGGAGGCCATTGCCGGCGTGGCCGGGCATTCGCTGACGGCGGGCTTCGTGTTCTGGGCGCAGCGCGCCTTTGTCGAATACCTGCTGCAGTCGCCCAACGCGGCGCTGCGTCAGCGCTGGTTGCCGGGCCTGCTGCAAGGCACGCAGGCGGGCGCCACGGGCCTGTCCAACGCCATGAAGTACCTGGGCGGCATCGAGGCCCTGCAGGTCGAGGCCACGCCCGTCGGCGCTGTCGGCGCCGACAGCGCCGACGGCCTTGCACTGCGCGGGCGCGTGCCCTGGGCCACCAACCTGGTGCCGCCGGGTCGCTTCGTGGTGGCCGTCGCCGTCTCGCGCAGCGACGGTGCAAAGCCCTTCGTGGCCGCGCTGCCCGGCGATGCGGCGGGCCTGCAGCGCAGCGCCGACCTGGACCTGATCGCGCTGCGCGGCAGCCATACGGCGGCGCTGTCCATCGAGGGGCTGCAGATCGGCCCGGCCGATGTGATCCATGCCGACGCCAACCATTTCCTGCCGCGCGTGCGGCCCGCCTTCATGGGCCTGCAGTTGGGGCTGTGCATCGGGCTGGCGCGCGCCTCGCTGGCGGCGGCCTCGGCCCGTGCCGGCGCCGGGCGCGATGTGCTGGGCGGCCCGCTGCAGCAGCAGCGCCACGCGCTGGAACTGGCCACGGCCACGCTGCATGCGGGCCTGTCCGACGGGCGTTTTCTTGACCGACCTCAAGCCCTGTTCCGCCTGCGCCTGGAATTGAACGACATCGTGCAGCAGTCCCTGCAGCTGGAACTGCACGCCAGCGGCGGGCGCGCTTATCATCGCGACCAGCCGCTGGGATTCGCGCGCCGTTGGCGCGAGGCGGCCTTCATCCCCATCGTGACGCCCAGCGTCACGCAGCTACAGGGTGCGCTGGCTGGCGCGGCCCTGGCAACCACCAGTTCATGACCCAGACGGAAGCTTTCTCCCCTGACGCTCCCGCGCCCGTGCTGCAGGCACGCGGCGCGGGCTTTGGCTATGCGCCCGGCAAGGCCGTGTTCGAGGACATCTCCCTGAGCATTGCCCCGCGCGAGATCGTCTGCCTGCTCGGCGGCAGCGGCTGCGGCAAGTCCTCGCTGCTGCGCGTGCTCGGCGGCCTGGAGTCGCCGGACGGCGGCGCCTGGAGCCGGGGCGAGCTCCAGTTCCTCAGCCAGCCGCTGACCGCGCCGCACCCGCGCGCGGGCTTTGTCTTTCAGCAACCCAGCCTGCTGCCCTGGCTGGACGCGCGGCGCAACGTGGGCTTCGGCCTGGACTTCGAGCGCCAGCCGAAGCTGGAGGCCGAGGCCCGCCGCCAGCGCGTGGAGCAGGCGCTGCAGGCCGTGGGCCTGGGCGGCAGCGGCGCGCTTTACCCCTCGCAGCTGTCGGGCGGCATGGCCCAGCGCGTGGCCCTGGCGCGCGCCCTGGCGCGCGAGCCGCAGCTGCTGCTGGCCGACGAGCCGTTCTCGGCCCTGGACGCCATCACGCGCGCCGAGATGCAGGAGCTGATGGTGGACGTGGTCCACCGCTGGCACACGGCGGCGCTGCTGGTCACGCATGACATCGACGAGGCCATCCTCGTGGGCGACCGCATCCTGCTGATGGGCGGGCGGCCCGGCCACATCGTGCGCGAATGGCGCGTGGACATAGCGCGCCCGCGCGAGGACCAGGCCGCCGCCGTGACCGCGCTGCGGCTGGACATCCTCTCGGCCCTGCACGGCGTGCGCCATGCGGCCCAGGCCTGATCCGGCTCGCCTGCCTGCCTGCCTGCCTGCCCGCTCGCTCGCCTGCCGATCCGCCATTTCTTCGACTTCAACCATGCTCTTCTGAAAGGTCTTTCGCATGAGCTTCCAGGACCACCCTTCCTACACCCACATCTGCGCCTCGTCGGACTGCGGCTGCGGCCTCACGCGGCGCGACATGCTGCGCCTGGGCGCGCTGGCCACGGCCTCGGTGGCCGCGCCGCTGCTGGCCGCAGGCGATGCGCGCGCCCAGGCCTTCAAGGGCGATGACCAGCCCGTGAAGATCGGCTATCTGCCCATCACCGACGCCACGCCGCTGCTGGTGGCCCACGGCAACGGCCTGTTCGAGGCCGAAGGCCTCAAGGCCGAGGCGCCGCGCCTGTTCCGCTCCTGGGCCCAGATCGTCGAGGCCTTCGTCTCGGGCCAGGTCAACGTCATCCACCTGCTCACGCCCTCCACGCTGTGGGTGCGCTACGGCGCCAAGTTCCCCGCCAAGATCGTGGCCTGGAACCACGTCAACGGCTCGGGCCTGACCGTGCTGCCCGAGATCCAGAAGGTGCAGGACCTGGGCGGCAAGACCGTGGCGATCCCGTTCTGGTACTCCATCCACAACATCCTGCTGCAGGACGTGCTGCGCAAGGCCGGTCTCACGGCCGTGACGCGGGCGCGCGGCGGCGCCATTGCGGCCAACGAGGTCAACCTCGTCGTGCTGGCACCGGCCGAAATGGTCTCGGCCCTGGCCGGCAAGTCGATTGCGGGCTTCATCGTGGCCGAGCCCTTCAACGCCGCCGCCGAGATCGCGGGCGTGGGCAAGATGCTGCGCTTCTCGGGCGATGTCTGGAAGGACCACGCCTGTTGCGTCACCTTCCTGGCCGAGCGCGATATCGCCGACAAGCCCGAATGGGCGCAGCGCGTGACCAATGCCGTGGTCAAGGCCCAGCTGTGGACGCGCGACAACCGCCTGGCCGCCGCGCGCCTGCTGTCGAGCACCGGCGAGCGCCGCTACACGCCCCATCCGCAGCAGACGCTGTCCAAGGTGCTGGCCGCCACCGACTACGCCAGCTACGAGGCCAGCGGCGTGGTCGTCAACAAGGGCTGGCACCAGCGGCGCATCGACTTCCAGCCCTATCCCTATCCCTCGTACACCGAGCAGCTGGTGCGCGCCATCAAGGCCACCAAGGTCGAGGGCGACACGCGCTTCCTCGACAAGCTGGAGCCCAAGTTCGCGGCCACCGACCTGGTGGACGACCGCTTCGTGCGCAAGGCCATCCAGGCCGTGGGCGGCCCGCAGGTCTTCGGCATTCCGGCCGATTTCTCGCGCCGTGAAACCATCGTGGTGTGAGCCAGGTGTTGCGACGTATTGGATTGCCGCTGCTGGGCGCGGCCCTGGTCCTGGCCCTGTGGTGGGTGGGCGGCGCGCTGCTGGCGCGCAGCACGCCCGTGGCTGCGGCCTTCGCGCCCTGGCCTTCGCTGCAGGCGCTGGGCCAGCTGCTGACGGGCGCCGACATCTGGATGCACACCCTGCTGAGCCTGCAGCGCGTGGCCGTGGGCCTGCTGCTGGCCTTCGTGGTCGGCGTGCCGCTGGGTGTGCTGGTGGGCCTGTCGCGCGGGTTCTCGCAGGCGTTCTCGCCCGTGTTCCAGTTTCTGCGCATGATCTCGCCGCTGTCGTGGATGCCCATTGCCGTGATGGTGCTGGGCGTGGGCGACGCGCCCGTGTACTTCCTGCTGGCCTTCGCCGCCGTCTGGCCCATCCTGCTGAGCACGGCGGCCGGCGTGGCCCAGCTGGACCGCAACTGGCTGCTGCTGGCGCGCAGCCTGTCGGCCACGCGCACCGAGACCGTGCTGCGCGTGGTGCTGCCCGGCATCACGGCCCAGATCCTCACGGGCGTGCGCCTGGCCATCGGCATCATCTGGATCGTGCTGGTGCCCGCAGAAATGCTGGGCGTATCGGCCGGCCTGGGCTACTTCATCCTCGACACGCGCGACCGCCTGGCCTACTCGGAGCTGATGGCCGCCGTGGTGCTGATCGGCGCCCTGGGCTATGCGCTGGACCATGCGGCGCGCTGGCTGCACCAGCGCTGGATGCACTGAGCGGCCGGCATCACCGGGGCATCAGGCCTTCGGCATGTCGTCCACCGGGGCGGCATGCCCGGTGGCCACGATGGCCTGGACCAGCAGGGCGATCAGCGTGTCCTGCAGCGGCGACGGCACCGACGCCTCCAGCGAGGCAATGGCCAGCTGGTAGCGGATGCGCGGCCTGAACGGGCGGCTGGACAGGGCGCCGGGCTGGCAGTAGCTGGCCAGCAGGCCGTTGACCATGGACACGCCCAGGCCCTGCGCCACATGGGCGCAGGCCTCGCCCACGGAATGCACCTCCACGGCCACGCGCGGCTGCACGCGCGCATGGCGAAAGGCCATGTCGATCTCCTGGCGGATCTCGCGCTGGCGGCCCAGCAGGATCAGCGGGGCGTCCACCAGATCTGACGGCGTCACCTCGTCCAGCGCCTGCAGCGCATGGCCTTTGGGCATGATGCAGACGGCCTCGGACTCCAGGCAGGCCCGCGTGCGCAGGCCGGGCATGGTCATGGGCAGGCGCACCAGGCCGATGTCGGCGTCGCGGCTCAGCAGGGCCCGCTCGGTCTCGGTATAGGAGCCCGACAGCACTTCCAGCACCACGTCGGGATGCGCCTGCATGAACTGGTGGGCAATGGCCGGCATCAGCGAGGTGGCCAGGGTGCCGGGCACGGCCACCTTGAGCAGCCGGCGCTTGAAGCCGCCCAGCCGCAACTGCTCGGCATGGCGGCGAAAGCACTGGGCCGAATCCATGAGCACCTGGGCGTCGTGCAGCAGGGCCTCGGCCTCCTGCGTGGGCACCAGGCGGCCTTTTTCGCGGATGAAAAGCCGCAGGCCCAGGTCCTGCTCCAGCTGGGCCAGCAGGCGGCTGATGCCGGGCTGGGACAGCCCCAGGCGCTCGGCCGCACCCGTGGTGGAGCCGCTGAGCATGATGGCCTGGAAGGCTTCGAGTTGCTTGAAATTCATGGGTTGTACAGGCGGTGCTTGCATGATGGCAGCGTGGCCGGGGGCGCGCACGGCGCATCACGAATCGCATAGGGTAATACGCGTCCGTCATACCGTTGTGGTGGATGCGGGGGCTCCTGAGAATCGGCGGCGTCAGAACACGCACAACACAAGGAGCAAGATTCCATGAAGGCCCTGCCAAGCATTGCCGCCGTCTGCAGCCTGTCCATCGCGGCCCTGGGCCACCCGATTGCGCATGCGCAGGACATGCAGGTCTACGGCCAGATCCGGCTGACCGTGAACCACCTCAAGACCGGCAATGCCGGCTCCACCATGGAAGAGCGCGACAACGCCTCGCGCCTGGGCTTTCGCGGCAAGGAGGAGCTGGGCGGCGGCCTGCAGGCGCTGTTCGGCATGGAGATGGGGCTGGATGCGGACACGGGCTCGCTGACCACGCCGGCCTTTCGCAACAGCTACGTGGCACTGCGCGGCAGCCTGGGCACGGTGGCCCTGGGCCGGCTGGACTCGGCCAATCCCACAGGCTCGCCGCTGTACTCGCAGGTCACGGGCATCACCTCGTTCGCGGCCAATGACGCCGGGGCCACGGCCATCGGCACCTCCATGCTCAATGCGCGCAACCGCACCTCCAACTCGCTGGGCTACCAAAGCCCGTCGTGGGGCGGCACGGTGTTCCGTGCGCGCTACTACCTGCGCGGCGATGCCAAGGCCCCAGGGCTGGAGGACGACGCCAGATCGCTGGACCTGGGCCTGAGCTACGCCGCAGGCCCGTGGACGGCCGGCCTGGGCTACGCCAAGGACACGCGCGCCGGGGGCCTGCTGGCCAACGAGTTCGACAGCAAATGGCAGATGGGCCTGCGCTACAGCTTTGGTGCCATCGAGCCCTATGTGCTGCTGGGCCGCGACCGCTTCAACCACAAGCCCGGCGTCTCGCGCGCCGACGTGGACTACTGGATGCTTGGCACGCGGCTGCGCCATGGCGCACACGCCGTGGTGCTCAACCTGATGCAGCGCGACGTGCAGACCTCGCTGACCGGCAAGCGCAGGCGCCAGCAGCTGGCCTATACCTATGCGCTGTCCAAGCGCACCGAACTGCAGGCCTTCGTGGACCACGACGGCGTGGACTCCAGCCGCCCCAACGTGGCCGTGCGCGCCATCGGCGCGGGCGTGCGCCATGACTTCTGACCGTCCTGCACACCCGCATCAAGAATGGAGATTCCCATGACCCACTTCCAACGCTTCCTGTCCATGGCTTTCCTGGCACTGGGCCTTGCGCTGGGCCTGGCGCCCTTGCCCGGCCATGCGGCCGAATTCCCGGAAAAGCCCGTGCGCATCGTCGTGCCATTCCCCGCCGGTGCCGCAGCCGATGCCGCCATGCGCGTGGTGGCCCGCAAGATGTCCGAGCTGTGGCGCCAGCCCGTGGTCATCGACAACCGCCCCGGCGTGCATGGCTTCCAGCTGGTGTCTTCCGCGCCGGCCGATGGCTACACCCTGCTGCTGGGCGCGGGCTCGGGCATGGTGACGGCGCCGCTGCTGTCCAGCAAGCTGTCCTACAACCCCTCGCGCGACTTCGTGCCCGTGGGGCGGGTGCTGATCAACGTGCCCATCCTCACCACGCACCCCAGCCTCAATGTGAGCACCGTGCAGGAGCTGGTGGCGCTGGCGCGCAAGAACCCCGGTGCGCTGAACTACAGCTCCAGCGGCAACGGCACGCCAGGCCATCTGTCCATGGAAATGTTCCAGGCCGCCACGGGCACGCGCATGCTGCAGATTCCCTACAAGGGCGGCGCGCCCGCCGTCAACGAACTGGTGGGCGGCCATGTGCAGCTGGGCATCAATGCCGTGCCCAGCGTGGTGCTGCAGATCAAGGCCGGCAAGCTCACGCCGCTGGCCGTGGCCAGCGCCACGCGCTCGCGCGCGCTGCCGCAGGTGCCCACCATGGCCGAGGCGGGCGTCAAGGACTTCGAATACGACATCTGGTATGCGCTGTTCGCGCCCACCGGCACGCCGCCTGCGGTGGTGGCCAAGGTCAATGCCGCGCTGGTGCGCTCGCTGCAGGACCGTGAAGTGGCCAAGTCTCTGGAGGCACAGGGCGCCGAGCCCGCGCCCACCACGCCCCAGGAGCTGGCGCGCTTCATGCAGGAAGACACGGCGCGCTGGGCCAAGCTGGTCAAGGAACGCAACCTCAAGCTCGACTGAGCGCCAGCAGCATGAGCAACACATCAATCACCCACCTGGGCGGCGTGGTCCGCCACAGCCTCGTCGTGCCCATGCGCGACGGCGTGCGCCTGGCCACCGACCTGTATCTGCCCGAGAACCTCGGCCCCCACCATCCCGGCCCGCTGCCCGTGCTGCTGGAGCGCACGCCCTACGGCAAGAACGAGGAAACGCGCCGCGAGCGCAGCGCGGCCAACCTCCTTCCCATGCGCCGGGGCGAGGTGGCGGCCCGCTTTGCGCGCGAAGGCTATGCCGTGGTCGTGCAGGACTGCCGGGGCCGCTTCGGCTCCGAAGGCCAGTTCACCAAATACCTGGGCGAGGCCCACGATGGCGCCGACACCCTGCAATGGATCATGGAGCAGCCCTGGTGCAACGGCAGCGTGGGCACCTACGGCCTGTCCTACGCCGCGCACACGCAGACTGCGCTGGCCACGCAAAGGCCGCCGGGCCTCAAGGCCATGTTCCTGGAATGCGGCGGCTTTGCGAATGCCTACCGGGGCGGCATACGCCACGGCGGTGCCTTCGAGCTGAAGCAGGCCGTCTGGGCCCTGCGCAATGCGCGCAGCGGCAGCAACCACCTGGAGCCCGCAGCGCGCCAGGCGCTGGAGCAGGCCGACATCGGCCAGTGGTGCCTGCGCCTGCCCTGGTCGCGCGGCGACTCGCCGCTGCAGTGGGCGCCCGAGTACGAGGACTACCTGTTCAGCCAGTGGGAGCGCGGCAGCTTTGACGACTACTGGCGCCAGCCCGAGCTGTACGCCGCCGGCCACTACGGCGCCTTCGACGGCCTGGCCGTGATGCTGATGTGCGGCTGGTGGGACCCATATGCGCAGACCACCACGGACAACTACCTGGGCCTGTCGCGCGGCGATGGCCGGGTCCGCATGGTGCTGGGCCCCTGGACCCATGGCGAGCGCAGCGTCCCGCATGCGGGCGATGTGGATTTCGGGCCCGATGCCGTGCTCGACGGCGCACTGGCCGACGACTACGTGGCCATGCGCCTGGCCTGGTTCGACCACTGGCTCAAGGGCCGGCCCATGCCCGCGCGCCAGCAAGCCGCCGTGCGCTACTTCCGCATGGGCGGCGGATCGGGCGCGCGCACGGCCCAGGGCCGGCTGGACCACGGCGGGGCCTGGCGCAGCGCCGACCACTGGCCCGTGCCCGGCACGCAGCCCACGGCCTGGCACCTGCACGCCGACGGCAGGCTGGCCCGCGAGCCCGCGCCGCAGCCGGGCGTGCGCAGCTACCGCTTCGACCCGGCCTGCCCCGTGCCCACCCTGGGCGGCTCCATCACCTCGGGCGAGCCGCTGATGTTCGCAGGCGCCTACGACCAGGTCACGCACGAGAGCACCTTCGCCGCCCGCCCGCCCTACGGCCCGCTGTCCGAGCGTGGCGACGTGCTGGTGTTCCAGACCGAGCCGCTGCAGCAAGACCTGGAGGTCACGGGCACCATCACCATCGAGCTGCAGGTGTCCTCGTCCGCGCCCGACACGGACTTCACCGCCAAGCTCATCGACCAGTACCCGCCCAGCGCCGACCATCCGCAGGGCTATGCGATGAACATCACCGACGGCATCCTGCGCTGCCGCTACCGCAACTCATGGGAGCAGCCCGAGCTGATGGCGCCCGGCGAGGTGGTGGCCATCACCATCGAGCCCATGCCCACCTCCAACCTGTTCCGCAAGGGCCACCGCATCCGCCTGGACATCTCCAGCAGCAACTTCCCGCGTTTCGACGTGAACCCCAACACCGGCGCGCCCGAGGGCAGTGCGGGGCCCAGGCAGGTGGCGGTCAACAGCGTGCACCTGGGAGGCTGCCATGCCTCGCGCATCGTGCTGCCGGTGGTGGCGGTCTAGGCGGAGAGCACACGCGTTTGGCTGCCTGGCATGTTTCGCAATTTGGTTGTACCATGCAACCAAATTGCGAAGGAACATCGCCATGGACATGCAGCAGCGTCAGTTGGAACTGGCCGGCCCCCTGCCGGCCCTTGCACCATCGGGGCGGCTTCGGGGGCGTGTCTGCCTGGTGGTGGGCGCCACCAGCGGCATAGGCCGGGCCACCGCCCTGCGCATGGCCGAGGAGGGCGCCGCCGCCGTGGTGGTCACGGGGCGCCGCCGTGAGCTGGGCCTGGAGCTGGAGCAGGAAATCCGGCAGCGAGGGGCAGACGGCCTTTTCCTGGCCTGCGATGCAACGCGGCAGGAGGACATGGCGGCGGTGGTGGAGCAGGCCGTGGCGCGCTTCGGGCGGCTGGACGCGGCCTTCAACAATGCGGGCTTCCAGGAGCGGCGTGCCGCGCTGGCCGAGCAGGATGATGCGGTCTTCTCCCAGGTCTTCGATACGAATGTGCGTGCGGTCTTCCACGCCATGCGCCATGAACTGGCGGCCATGCTGGCCACGGGCGGCGGCACCATCGTGAACAACACCAGCGTCAGCGGCATACGCAATCCCAACCCGGGCCTGTCACTGTACGGCGCCTCCAAGGCTGCGGCCCTGTCGCTGACCCGCGCCGCCGCCATGGAGTACGCGCCGCGCGGCATCCGCATCAATGCCGTTGCCCCTGGCCGCGTGGTCACGGACATGATGCTGGGCTCGGGCATTGCCGACATGCATGCCGTGGCGGCGGGCCTGCCGCTGCGCCGCATGGGCCATCCGCAGGAGGTGGCCACGGCCGTCGTCTGGCTGATGTCGGACGAGGCGGCCTTTGTGGTCGGTCACTGCCTGGCGACCGATGGCGGCTTCCTGGCCGGATGAGCCTGCCCGGGGCAAGTCCGTTGCGCGAAGTGAGCACTACCGGGTTTGATATGATGACTGTATAAAGATACAGTTTTCGAGCGGCCTGGCTGCCCGATCTGCCAGGCCCATGCTCCCTCCCCACCGCTTCTACTACCTGCACAACTTCCAGCGCGCGCTGGACTGGATTGGCCAGCGTTACGGCGATCTGCTGGACGCGCCCGAGCAGGCATTCCTCACCCGTTTCACGCAGCTGCCCCAGCCCTCGCAGGCGCTGATGGTGCGTTTGCTGATGCGGCGCGGGCCGTGGTTTCGGGCCGGCAAGCTGGTGTACGAAGAGATCCCCGGCATTGCCGAGGCAGCCGCGCCCCTGCTGGAGCTGGGCTGGCTGGATGCGGGCCACCCCATGGCGCTGGAGGAGCTGTTTGCGCTGCACACCAAGCCCGAGCTGCTGCAGCTGTTCGCAGGCTCACACGTTCACTCAGGCCTGCGCAAGGCCGAGCTTTTGCAGGCCCTGCAGCCCCTGCATGAGGCGCCCAGGCCCTATGCGCAATGGCAGCCCCAGGGCGTCGGAGCCGGCGAAGCCGCCTGGCGCGTGATGGTGGGTGCGCTGTGCGAGCGCTTTCGGCTGATGTTCTTCGGCAATCTCTACCAGGACTGGTCGGAATTCGTGCTGGCCGACCTGGGCGTGTTCCGCTACGAGGCCGTGGCCTTCGATGCGGCGTCGCGGGCCTTCCAGTCGCGTGCCGATGTCGATGGCTACCTGGCCCTGCAGGCCTGCCGCGCGGCGCTGGATGAGGGCGTGGAGATCGATGCGCTGCTGCAGCAGGTGGTCGGTTGCGCCAGCGGCAATGCCTGGCTGGAGCAGCGCCGCGCCAAGGTGCTGCTGCGCATAGGCCAGGCCTGCGAGCGTATGCAGGACTGGGAGCGTGCCGAGCAGGCCTATGCGCAAAGCCGCTACCCCGGCGCCCGCCACCGGCGCATGCGTGTGTACGAGCGCATGGAGCGCTTTGCCGATGCCATGGCGCTGGCCCAGGCCGCCCAGGCCCAGCCCGAGAGCGACGAGGAGCTGCAGCGCGTGGCGCGCATGCTGCCGCGCCTGCGCCGCAGCCTGGGGCAGGGCGCGCGCGGGCGTGCGGCGGCGCTGGCGCCCGTGGTGGCGCAGATGCGCATGGACGTGGAGCTGGAGCTGCCGGCGCGGCCCGCATCGGTCGAATACGTGCTGCGCGACCATTGGCACAGCGACGCCGCGCCGGTGTTCTACGTGGAGAACGCGCTCATCAACTCGCTGTTCGGCCTGCTGTGCTGGCCGGCCATCTTCGCGCCGCTGCCGGGCGCCTTCTTCCACCCGTTCCAGAGCGGCCCGGCCGACCTGTCCGCGCCCGACTTCGTGCAGCGCCGCGCAGCCTTGTTCGAGGAATGCCTGGCGCATCTGGACGATGGCAGCTGGCGCGAGGTCATCGTGCAGCGCCATGCCGACAAGCAGGGCCTGCAGTCGCCCTTCGTGTTCTGGGGCACGCTGAGCGCGCCGCTGCTGGCGCTGGCGCTGGACTGCATTCCGGCCGCCCACCTCAAGCTGTTCTTTGCGCGGCTGCTGCGCGACGTGCAGGCCAACCGCACGGGCTTTCCCGATCTGGTGCGTTTCTGGCCGGCCGAGCGCCGCTACGAACTGGTCGAGGCCAAGGCCCCCGGCGACAAGCTGCAGGACAACCAGATCCGCTGGCTGCAGTACTGTGCCGAGCACGGCATTCCCGTGCGCGTGTGCCATGTGCAGTGGCGCGGCCAGCCGCTGGGAGAGGCCGCGTGAGCTACACCGTGGCCGTGCGCGCGCTGTGCGAGTTCACGGCACGCGCGGGCGACCTGGACCTGCGCTTCACGCCCGCGCCCAGCGCGCTGGAGGGCATGGCCGGCCACAGCCTGGTGCAGTCGCGCAGGGGCAAGGACTACGAGACCGAGATCAGCCTGGCCGGTGAATACGGCGACCTGCGCGTGCGCGGCCGCGCCGACGGCTTCGACCCCCAGGCCGGCCAGCTGGAGGAAATCAAGACCTACCGGGGCCAGATCGAGGGCGTGCGCGCCCACCACCGGGCACTGCACTGGGCCCAGGCGCGCATCTACGCCCATCTGCTGTGCCAGGCGCGCGGCCTGCAGCGGCTGCGCGTGGCCCTGGTGTATTTCAACGTGGGCAACTCGGAGGAAACCGTGCTGGTGCAGGAGGAAGACGCGGCCACGCTGCGCGCCTTCTTCGAGCAGCAATGCGCGCTGTTCCTGGACTGGGCGCGCAGCGAGGCCGCCCACCGCGCGGCGCGCGAGGCGGCGCTGGCCGCGCTGCGCTTTCCCATGCAGGGCTTTCGCGCGGGCCAGCGCGAGCTGGCCGTGGCCGTCTACCGCGTGGCGCGCGCGCAGCAGGGCGGCCAGTGCCTGATGGCGCAGGCGCCCACGGGCATCGGCAAGACGCTGGGCACCATCTTCCCCATGCTCAAGGCCATGCCGGACCAGGGCCTGGACCGCCTGTTCTTCCTCACGGCCAAGGGCACGGGCCATGGCCTGGCGCTGCAGGCGCTGGCCAGCGTGAACCGGCAGATTGCCGAGCAGCATCCGCCCTTGCCTGAGGAGCCGGATGCGCCACAACCGCTGCCCTCGCCACCCGCACCGCCCGCACCGCCCGCAAGGCTGCGCGTACTCGCCATCCTGGCGCGCGACAAGGCCTGCGAGCACCCCGACAAGGCCTGCCACGGCGACTCCTGCCCGCTGGCGCGCGGCTTCTTCGACCGGCTGCCCGCCGCGCGCGCCGCCGCGCTGCAGCAGGCGCCCTGGGACCCGCCCGCCGTGCGTGCCGTGGCGCTTGCGCACGACATCTGCCCCTACTACCTGTCCCAGGAACTGGTGCGCTGGAGCGATGTGGTCGTGGCCGACTACCACTACTTCTACGACAGCGCCGCCATGCTGTACGCGCTCACCCAGGCCCAGCAATGGAAGGTGGGCGTGCTGGTGGACGAGGCCCACAACCTGCTCGAGCGCGCGCGCCGCATGTACACGGCCGAGCTGTCGCAGTTCGCCCTGGCCGCCGCCCGCAAGTCGGCCACCGGTGCCGTGCGCAAGGCGCTGGACCGGCTCAGCCGCAGCTGGAGCGCGCTGAACAGGGAGCAGACCGCCAGCTACCAGGCCCATGAGGAAGTGCCCGCAGGCCTGCTGGGCGCCGTGCAGCGTGCCGTTGCCGCCATCGCCGACGCCAATGCCGACAGCCCCATGCTGCCCGGCGACCCGGTGCTGGACTTCTACTGGGAAGCGCTGCAGTTCATGGCGCTGGCCGAGCAGTTCGGCGGCCATGCGCTGTTCGATGTCCACCTGCTGCCCGGGCGTTCAGGGCCCCGTCGCGCGCCGGCCTCCACGCTGTGCATACGCTGCGTGGTGCCCGCGCCCCACCTGGCGGCACGCCATGCGGCGGCCCATGCCTCGGTGCTGTTCTCGGGCACGCTGAGCCCGCCGCACTTCTACCGCGACATCCTGGGCCTGCCCGAAGGCACGCACTGGCTGGAGGCCGACTCGCCCTTCCAGGCCGACCAGCTCGATGTGCAGGTGGCCGGCCACATCTCCACGCGCTACCGGGACCGCGACCGTTCGCTGCGGCCCATCGCCGATCTCGTGGCCGCGCAGTACGCGCGCCGGCCCGGCAACTACCTGTGCTTTTTCAGCAGCTTCGACTACCTGCAGCGCGTGGCCGAATGCCTGCAGCGCGCCCATCCCGATCTGCCGGTCTGGCTGCAGACCCCGTCCATGGACGAGGAGGGTCGCGCGGCCTTCCTGGCCCGCTTCACCGAAGCCGGGCAGGGCGTGGGCTTTGCCGTGCTGGGCGGTGCGTTCTCCGAGGGCGTGGACCTGCCCGGCGAGCGCCTCATCGGCGCCTTCGTGGCCACGCTGGGCCTGCCCCAGGTCAATCCCGTGAACGAAGAGATGAAGCGCGCTATGGATCGCCAGTTCGGCGCGGACAAGGGCTATGACTACAGCTATCTCTACCCGGGCCTGCGCAAGGTGGTCCAGGCCGCAGGCCGCGTCATCCGCAGCGAGCGCGACCGCGGCGTGGTCTTTCTCATCGACGACCGCTATCGGCGCGGCGAGGTGCAGGCGCTGCTGCCGCGCTGGTGGCGGGTGGAGGGCATGCGATGATCCGGGCCCGCACCAGTCCGCGACTGACATCCCCACCCCCATCCCGTCCCCATCCAGGAGCCTTCCGAATGCCCCGCATGCGCTGCGCCATCCTTGCATTGACCCTGGGCCTGCTGGCCGGTGGCCCGGCTGCGGCAGGCGTGGTGCAGCCTGTGCCCGACAGGCAGGCCAGCGAGAACAAGATGCCGGCCTATCCCAAGGAAGCCAGGCGGCTGGAGCAGGAAGGCAAGGTGGTGCTGCGGGTTCTGGTGGGCGCCAGCGGAAAGGCACTGGCCGTGGATGTGGCAGACAGCAGCGGCTATCCTCTGCTCGACCAGGAGGCGCTGGACGCCGTGCGGACGTGGCGCTTTATCCCCGGCACGCGCGACGGCGTGCCGGACAGCATGTGGACGCGCGTGCCCGTCACCTTCCTGCTGAAATAGCGGCATGCCGGTGGTGGCAGGTTTGTACCCGGTGCGTGCCCTGCGCAGCGACACAAGGAGCATTCCATGAAGATCGTCATCACCAGCGTGCTCGTCGACGACCAGGACAAGGCCCTGGCCTTCTACCGCGACGTGCTCGGCTTCGTTCTCAAGCACGACATTCCCATGGGCGGCGATGCGCGCTGGCTCACCCTGACATCGCCCGGCGATGCCGATGGCGTGGAGCTGCTGCTGGAGCCCGACATGCACCCGGCCGCCAGGCCGTTCAAGACCGCCCTGCATGCCGACGGCGTGCCGGCCACCTTCTTCGGCGTGGACGACGTGCAGGCCGAGTACGAGCGCCTGAGCGCGGCCGGCGTGCGCTTCACCAGGCCGCCGACGCATCTGGGGCCGGTCACGATTGCGGTGTTCGACGACACCTGCGGCAATCTCATACAGATCAACCAGCGGCATTGAGCGGGGCCTGCGGCCCCTGCGGCCCTTGCGCGCTCAGTCCCTGGCGGTGGGCTTGTCGTGCCGGGGCGGATCGATGCGTTCGATATTGCCCAGCAGCAGTGCGCGCCCCGCAAAGTTGCCGCCGGCGGTCTCCAGCGCAAAGCGCTCGGTGTCGCGGCCGCGCACTTCGGCCTCCAGCGTCTTGGCCTCGTCCTCGGTGGCGCCCAGGGCCAGCACGGCATGGCGGCCCATGAGCAGGGCGGACTCGAAGCTCTCGCGCACGACATGGTCGGCGTCCTTCTGGATGAGCTCCAGCGCGTGCTCGCGGTCATAGGCGCGCACGATGAGGCGGGCGTGCGGGCATTCGTGGCGCACGTTCTCCACGATGCGCGTGGCGGCGGCCTTGCTGTCCACGCAGACCAGGATGGCGCTGGCATGGCTGGCGCCGGCCGCATGCAGGATGTCGGCGCGCGCGCCGTCGCCGAAGTAGACCTTGAAGCCGTAGGGCTCGGCGTTGCGGATCACGTCGGGGTCGTTGTCGATGATGGACAGCTTGGCGCCACGGGCCAGCGGCCCCTGGCTGGCGATCTGGCCCACGCGGCCGAAGCCGATGACCAGCACGTTGCCGCGCAGGTCCTGCGGCGCCTCCACGCCGTCCAGCGACACGGCCTCGGCGCCTGCCAGGCGCTTGTGCAGCACCACCACCAGCGGCGTGATGGCCATGGACAGCACGACGATGGCCGTCATGTTGGCATGCACCTCGGGGTCGAGCACGCCGAGCTTGAGCGCCTCGGCAAACAGCACGAAGGCGAACTCCCCGCCCTGGGCCATGAGGATGGCGCGGTCCAGCGCATCGGCATGGCTGCTGCGTGCCACGCGGGCCACGGCATAGATGCACAGCGCCTTGCCCAGCATCAGCGCCACCACGCCCATGCCCACGATGCGCCAGTTCAGCGCCACCACCTCCAGGTTCAGCGCCATGCCCACGCCCAGGAAGAACAGGCCCAGCAGCAGGCCGCGGAAGGGCTCCACATCGGCCTCCAGCTGGTGGCGGAACGAGGATTCGGACAGCAGCACGCCCGCCACGAAGGCGCCCATGGCCATGGACAGGCCGCCCATCTCCATCAGCAAGGCGGCGCCCAGCACCACCAGCAGCGCGGCGGCCGTCATCACCTCGCGCGCCTTGGCCTTGGCCAGGATGCGGAACAGCGGGTTCAGCAGCCACAGGCCCGCGCCCACCAGCGCGCCCAGTGACAGCAGGGCCACGCCCGCGCGTTGCCACAGGGGCGAAGTCGCCACGGGCGCCGCATCGGCCGGAGCAAGAAAGGCCACGGCGGCCAGCAACGGCACGATGAGCAGGTCCTCGAACAGCAGGATGGAGACGATGCGCTGGCCGCGCGGCGCCAGGATGTCGCCACGCTCGGCCAGCACCTGCATGACGATGGCCGTGGAGGTCAGCACGAAGCCCGCGCCGCTCACGAAGGCCACCTGCCACGGAAAGCCGAAGGCCATGCCCACGCCCGTGAGCAGCAGCGCGCACACCACCACCTGCAGGCTGCCCAGCCCGAAGATCTGGCCGCGCAGGTCCCACAGGTGCGAAGGCTTCATCTCCAGCCCGATGACGAAGAGGAACATCACCACGCCCAGCTCGGCCACGTGCAGGATGGTCTGCGCGTCCGTCACCAGGCCCAGCCCGTAGGGGCCTATGGCCAGCCCGGCCGCCAGGTAGCCGAGCACGGCGCCCAGGCCCAGCCGCTTGAACAGCGGCACGGCCACCACGGCGGCCCCCAGCAGCGTGACGATTCCTACGAGCTGGCTTGCATTGCCTTCAGCTGCCATGTTGTGTTTCCTTTGTGCGTGCGTGCGTGCGTGCGGCAAGGCGGATTTCCATCCGCGAATTTGCGCGCAGGATAGCAAAGCCCGGTCCTGTGTAGAATCGCGCCCCCTCTGTGCCCCCTCTGCGCTTACCTCACCGCCCAGCGCCATGCCCCAGATCCTCGTCCACGACCTCCGCAAGACCTACCGCATCCATGAACGCGACCCCGGCGTGATGGGCGCGCTGCGCGCGCTGGTGCGCCCGCGCCACCGCACGGTGCAGGCGTTGGATGGCGTGTCGTTTGCGCTGGAGCGTGGCGAGCTGCTGGGCTTCATCGGCCCCAACGGCGCGGGCAAGTCCACCACCATCAAGATTCTGTCGGGCATCCTGCGGCCCGATGGCGGGCGCGTGGAGGTGGACGGGCGCGACCCCTTCGCCGACCGCCAGCGCCATGTGGGCCGCATCGGCGTGGTCTTCGGACAGCGCTCGCAGCTGTGGTGGGACCTGCCCGTGGGCGACGGCTTCAACCTGCTGCGCGACCTGTACCGCGTCGATCCGCTGCGCTTTGCGCGCACCCGCGACGAGCTGGTGGCCATGCTGAGCCTGGAGCGCTTGCTGGACCAGCCCGTGCGCCAGCTGTCCCTGGGCCAGCGCATGCGCGCCGAGATCGCCGCTGCCCTGCTGCACGAGCCCGAGATCCTGTTCCTGGACGAACCCACCATCGGCCTGGACGCACCCTCCAAGCTGGCCGTGCGCGAGTTCGTCCTGCGCGCCAACCGCGAGCGCGGCACCACGGTGCTGCTGACCACGCATGACATGCACGACATCGAGGCGCTGGCGCGGCGCGTCATCGTCATCGGCCATGGCCGCGTGCTGGCCGACTGCGCGGTCGATGCGCTGCGGGCCCAGGTGGTGGCGGCGCAGCGCGATGGCATGGGTGAAGGCCAAGGCGAGGGCGAGGGGCAGGACATGGCCATCGAGGCCGTGATCGCCCGCTTCTACGCCATGCATGGTGCCTCGGAGGTCTGAGCGCCATGGGATCGCACCAGCGCCTGCACCGCATGCACCGCCTGCAACACCTGCTGCGCCCCTACAAGGCCGCCTTCGCCTCGCGCTTTCTGCTGATGCTGCAGTACCGCACGGCCGCCTACGCGGGCTTTGCCACGCAGTGCTGGTGGGGCGCCATCAAGACCATGGTGCTGGCGGCGTTCTACGGCAGCGCCTCGGCATCGGCCGGCGCGCCGATTTCGCTGGAGCACGCCATCACCTACACCTGGGTGGCGCAGGGCCTGTTCGCGCTGCTGCCCTGGAGCGGCGACCCCGACGTGGCCCTGGCCGTGCGCACGGGCGCCGTTGCCTATGACCGGCTGCGGCCCGTGGATGCCTATGCGCTGTGGTTCGTGCGCTCGGCTGGCTGGATCGCCGCGCGCGTGCTGCCGCGCGTGGCGCTGATGGTGGCGTTTGCAGGGCTGGCCCTGCCGCTGATGGGGCTGGGCGACTGGGGCTGGCAGCCGCCGGCCGGCTGGGCCGCAGGCCTGGGCTTTGCCGCGTCCATGCTGCTGGCGCTGCTGCTGTCCACGGCACTGGTCATGCTGCTGAATGTTGCCGCTGCCGCCGCGCTCAATGAAAAAGGCATCAACACGCTGGCCGCGCCCGTGGTCATCGTGCTGTCGGGCAACCTGCTGCCGCTGGCGCTGATGCCCGATGCCTGGCAGACCGCGCTGCTGCTGCAGCCGCTGGCCGGCGTGATGGACATCCCTGCGCGCATCTATTTCGGCCAGATGGCCGGTGCGCAGATGCTGGCCTGCCTGGCGCTGCAAGCCCTGTGGATTGCCGTGATCGTGGCCCTGGGCCGCGCGGCCATGGCGCGCACCATGCGCGGCCTCGAAGTGCAGGGCGGGTGAGCGCCATGGCCAAGCACAAAGGATCGCTGTCCATGTTCCTGCGCCTGGCGCTGGCCTCGCTGGGCGGGCAGGCGCGCTACCCGGCCTCGGCGCTGATGCTGACCCTGGGCCAGTTCCTGGTCACGGGCATCGAGGTCATCGCCGTCTGGGCGCTGTTCCACCGTTTTGGCGAGGTGCAGGGCTGGCGCATCGGCGAAGTGGCCGTGTTCTATGGCCTGGTGAACTGCATGTTCGCCCTGGCCGATGCGCTGGGCCGGGGCTTCGACGTGCTGGGCACGCAGTTCCTGCGCACGGGCGCCTTCGACCGCCTGCTGCTGCGTCCGCGCCCCGTGTGGCTGCAGCTCATGGCCATGACGTGCGCATCAGCCGCCTGGGCCGCCTGCTGCAGGGCCTGCTGGTGCTGGGCTTTGCCACGACCCAGGGCGCCGTGGCGTGGACGCCCCAGGCCGTCGCCGTGGCGCTGTTCGCCGTGGCTGGCGGCGTGGCGCTGTTCCTGGGCATCCTGGTGCTGCAGGGCGCGCTCTCGTTCTGGACCGTGGAAAGCCTGGAAGCCGTCAATGTGCTGAGCTACGGCAGCGTCGAGGCCGCCCAGTACCCCCTGGCCCTGTACGCGCAGTGGTTCCGCCGCCTGCTGACCTTCGCCGTGCCGCTGGCCTGCGTGGCCTATTACCCGGCGCTGGCCGTGCTGGGCAAGCCCGACCCGCTGGGCGCGCCGGCCTGGCTGGGCTGGGTCTCGCCGCTGGCCGGCTTTGCCTTCCTCTGGCTGGCCTCGGGCGCCTGGCGCATGGGGTGAGGCACTACGCGTCCACGGGCAGTTGAAGCCGCCGCAGGCGCCGGTGCACCACAGGCTCTAGAGCGTGTTATGCACTTTTAAGTACCCGCGTTGGTTCTGCGCGCTGGTGATCGCAAGGCGCAGTGCGCCGCCAAGGCTCATGCCTTGGCAAGCGCTGCAACGCCGCGAGCGCCTGCGCGCAGAGCCAACCCTTCGGGAAAGCCGGGAAAGGGGCCCGGCCCTTCGTTGCAGCCCGCTTGCGGTGTGGCAACCGCGGCGCGTGCTACGCCTCGTTCCGGGCCCCTTTCCCGGCTTTCGCGGGCACGTAAAAGTGCATAACACGCTCTAGACTGCGCGCTTGCCTTACTCCGGACACCAGACCATGACAGCAGATGAACGCTTCGCCCAGGCCGCCCTCGAGCTCGGCCACCGCTTCGATGGCGAGATCAAGATAGGCGGCAACTACAGCCCCGTCGTGCGCGACGGCCAGCAGCTGTTCGTCAGCGGGCAGATTCCCCGCGTGGGCGATGAAGTGCTCTATGTGGGGACGGTCGGCGCCGGGATCGACCTGGCATCGGCCAGAACGGCCGCCGCCATCTGCGCCATGCGGGCCCTGGCCTTCGTGCAGCGCGCGGCCGGCTCGCTCGATGCCGTGCGCGCCGTTGCACGCATCACCGTCTATGTGCGCTCGGCGCCCGATTTCACCCAGCAAAGCGAGGTGGCCGATGGCGCCTCCGACCTCATCGCCCGGGTGCTGGGCCCCGTGGGTGCCCACACGCGCACTTCGGTGGGCGTGCTGCAGCTGCCCAAGGGCGCGGCCGTGGAGCTGGACCTGATCGCCCGCGTGGACTGATCGCGCTACCCCTATCCCTACTCCTATCCCTGGCCCGCTGGCGTTTCGTTGCGAGCCTTCCAGGCCCGCAGCGCCTGGCGGTACTCGTCCATGGCCAGGTCATAGCTGTCGAAGATGCAGGGGTCGCAGCCATTGCCGCAGCAGGCGTCCAGGTCGGGCTGCTCGGGCGGCTGGGGCATGGGGTCGGCGGAGGCGGCGGAATCTGCGGAAACGGGAATCGGCGCGGTGGTCATGGGGGCGATTGTCTCGCGCCACGGGGCTTTCTGTAGAGCACCAAAAGCAAACCCGCGCTGCCGACATGCAGCAGCGCGGGTTGCTTGTTGACGCGTCTTACCGTCCGGTACGCTGCCTGCGCGCCATGCCCATGAAGCCGGCGGCTCCCGCCATCAGCGACAGCAGCAGCAGGCCCCAGCGGTCCAGCGTGGGGATGCTCTGCGCTCCTGCGGGGGCTCCAGGCAGGGCCAGGATGACGGGATCGACGAACTCGCCGTTGACCGTCTTGTCGTCATCGCGCAGGCCGCCGTCCACGATGGTGTAGCTGACCTGGTTGCCACTGATGGTGGGCGTGAAGGGCTGCCACTTGGGCGTTGCGGTGGCGTCGTACTTCATCAGCTGCGCGTTGGCGGGCACGGGGGACGTGAAGGTGAGGGTCACGGTCAGCGTGCTGCTGGGGGCGCACTGCTTGGCCGTGAAGTCCACGGCGGCCTGCGGGTAGGCAAAGGCCGCCGGCAGCGGGCCCAGCGAGCCGGCCACGGCAGAAGGCGAGGTGAAGTTGGCCGCAGTCAGCGTGCAGGTGGGGCTGCTGTTGGCAATGCCCAGATCCACACCCGAGCCCGAGGCGCTTTGCCTGGCCTCGCGCGTCACCGTCACCACATAGGTTTTCTTGGTCGTGCCGTCCTGCGCCGTGACTTCGATGGACACGGTATTGCTGCCCACATTCAGCGCCACCGGGGTGGAAGCCGCTGCGCCGTTGACCAGGATCGTGGCGCCCGCATCGGCTGCGGTGGCCGTCACTGTGACGGTGCTGCTGCTGTTGGGCACGGTGGCCGTGTAGGCCAGGGTGCCTGCACCAAAGCCCGGTGCGAGCGTGCCGCTGCTCAGTGCCAGGGCGCTGAGGTCGGCGTTGGTGGAGTTCACCACCAGGGTGTAGCTGGTGCTGCCCGAGGTGAACGGAGCACCCGTGCCCGTGGAGGAGTCCGTGGCCGTGATGGTGAAGGTGAAGCTTCCCGCCGCGGTGGGCGTGCCGCTCAGAACACCGGTGCTGGCGTTGAACGTCATTCCGGTCGGCAGCGTGCCGCTGCTGGCGTAGGTGTAGGGCGCCGTGCCTCCGCTGGCAGTGAAGGTTTGCCCTGCATAGGCCGTGTTCAGCCTGGCAGCCGGCAGCGTGGAAGCTGCGGGCGTCAGCACCACCGTGGCTGCCGCCACGCTGCCACTGTAGGTGCGCTGGCCGCTGATGCTGCTGCTGTCGGTCGCCTGCACCGTGAAGCTGAAGGCCCCGGCCGCCGTGGGCGTGCCGCTGATCACCCCGGCGGACGACAGCGACAGGCCTGTGGGCAGCGTGCTGCCGCCGGCCATTGCAAAGGTGTAGGGCGTTGCGCCGCCGCTGGCGGTCAGGGTCTCGCTGAACGAGACACCTACCTTGGGCGTGCCGGCCAGCGTCGCGGGCGTCACCGTGATGGCCACATAGGTGAACTGGTCGGCCGCGCCGGTGGCGCTGGTGCCACCAGTCGTTGTGACGCGCACATCGACCGTGCCCGCCGATCCTGCAGGCGCCGTGGCCGTGATCTGCGTGGCGCTGTTGACCGTGAAGCCCGTGGCTGCCGTGCCGCCGAAGGTCACGGCCGTGGCGCCGGTGAAGTTCGTGCCGGTCAGGGTGACCGTGGTGCCACCAATCGAAGAACCGCTTGCGGGCGAGACGGAAGTCACCGTGGGTGCGGGCACATAGGTGAACTGGTCGGCCGCGCTGGTGGCGCTGGTACCTCCTGCGGTGGTGATGCGCACGTCTACCGTGCCCGTGCCGGCAGGCGCGGTGGCCGTGATCTGCGTGGCGCTGTTGACCGTGAAGCCCGTGGCGGCCGTGGCGCCGAAGGTCACGGCCGTGGCGCCGGACAGGTTGGTGCCGGTCAGGGTCACCGTGGTGCCGCCCGCTTGTGGGCCGCTGGTGGGCGAGATGGAGGTCACCGTGGGCGCAGGCACATAGGTGAACTGGTCGGCCGCGCTGGTGGCGCTTGTACCGCCCGCGGTGGTGATGCGCACATCTACCGTGCCCGTGCCGGCAGGCGCTGTGGCCGTGATCTGCGTGGCGCTGTTGACCGTGAAGCCCGTGGCGGCCGTGGCGCCGAAGGTCACGGCCGTGGCGCCGCCCAGGTTGGTGCCTGTCAGGGTCACCGTGGTGCCGCCTGCCTGCGGGCCGCTGGTGGGCGAGATGGACGTCACCGTGGGCGTGGCCACGTAGGTGAACTGGTCTGCCGCGCCGGTGGCGCTGGTGCCGCCAGTCGTGGTGACGCGCACATCGACCGTGCCCGGCGACCCTGCAGGCGCGGTGGCCGTGATCTGCGTGGCGCTGTTGACCGTGAAGCCCGTGGCGGCCGTGCCGCCGAAGGTCACGGCCGTGGCGCCGGAGAGGTTGGTGCCGGTGATGACCACCGAGGTTCCTCCTGCGGCTGGCCCTGCCGTGGGCGAGACGGAAGTCACCGTGGGCGCGGCCACGTAGGTGAACTGGTCGGCCGCACTGGTGGCGCTGGTGCCGCCTACCGTGGTGACCCGCACGTCGATCGTGCCCGCTGCGTGGGCAGGCGCGGTGGTTGTGATCTGCGTGGCGCTGTTGACCGTGAAGCCTGTGGCGGCCGTGGCGCCGAAGGTCACGGCAGTGGTGCCGGAGAAGTTGGTGCCGGTGATGGTCACCGTGGTGCCCCCACTGGTCGGGCCGCTGGTGGGCGAGATGGAAGTCACCGTGGGCGCTGACACATAGGTGAACTGATCGGCTGCGCTGGTGGCACTGGTGCCGCCCACCGTGGTCACCGTCACATCGACCGTGCCAGCGCTGCCCGCGGGCGCAGTGGCTGTGATCTGGGTGTTGCTGTTGATGGTGTAGGTGGCGGTCGCGGCGCCGAAGCGCACGGCGCCGGTGCCAGGTGCTGCGGCGAAGCCGGTACCGGTGATGGTCACCGTGGTGCCGCCACCTGTGGGGCCTGCCGTGGGCGAGATGGAGGTGACCGACGGTGCCGCCACATAGGTGAACTGGTCAGCGGCAACGGTGGGACTGGTGCCGACGGAGTTGCTGACGCGGATGTCCACCGTGCCCGTTCCGGGCGGCGCCGTGGCCGTGATGCTGGTGGCGCTGTTGACCGTGAAGCCGGTCGCTGCCGAGGCGCCGAAGTTCACGCCCGTGGTGCCGATGAAGTTCGTGCCCGTGATGGTGACCGCCGTGCCGCCCGCCTGAGGGCCTGCCGTGGGCGCGATGCTGGTGATCGTGGGCGTTGCCAGGTAGCTGAATTGATCGGCCCCGCTGATGGCGCTGGTGCCGCCCGTCGTTGTGACGCGCACATCGACCGTGCCTGTACCCGCAGGCGAGGTGGCGGTGATCTGGGTGGCGCTGTTGACGACATAGCTGGCGGTTGTCGCGCCGAATAGCACGGCGGTGGCGCCGGACAGGTTGGTGCCGGTGATGACCACGCTGGTGCCGCCTGCCTGCGGGCCAAAGTTGGGCGAGACGGATGCCACCGTGGGCGCGGGCAGATAGGTGAACTGATTGGCTGCGGCAGTGACGCTGGTGCCGCCTGCCGTCGTGACGGTCACGTTCACCGTGCCCGATCCTGCCGGTGCCGTGGCCGTGATCTGGGTGGCGCTGTCGACCGTGAAGCTGGTCGCCGGCGTGCCGCCGAAGCTCACGGCGGTCACGATGGGGCTGTCGATCACGTTGGTGAAGTTGGCTCCGATGATGGTGACTGGATATCCACCAGCGGCCAGGCCGCTCGTGGGCGACAGCGCCGTCGCCGTGGGTGTGGCTGGGGGGAAGGGATCAACGGCCAGATCGTCGAAGGCGAAGTTGCCGCCTTCGCCAACCGTGGCGTCGTTGGATACCCGTACTTCGTCCACATCCGCCAGCGCGCTCAGATCGATAGGGATGAATTGCTGCGTCATGGGAAACGTCTTGGTGACGGTCACGCTGGCACCGGACACGGGGCTGCCGCCGCGATAGCCCGCGAGTGTGAACTGGGTCATTGAGCCGTAGGCATGGATGCGCACCCGTGCGAGGCTGAAGCGGTCCGTGCCATTGGCCGCCTTGATGATGGCGTTGCCGTCAAGGGTGGCGGAGGTGATGGCGTCGCCGGACGTGGTGATTCCCGGGGTGCCTGCCTGCAGGTCCGCTGCAGCGAAATAAGACCACTGGCCGGTGAAGCGAAGCCCGTTGTAGTCCGGGGCAACATCCGAGAAGGCGCCAGGCGTGGCGCTGCTCCCGAAGCCGATGATGGCCGAGTCCACTGCGGCATGGGCTGGAGCCGCCAGTGCCATCACCAACCCTATGAACCACGCAAACCACATGGACAGCATGCGTGAAGCGGACTTGGGCCTGGGGGGTGGTTGGTGGGCATGGCGGGCAATGGCTGGAGGTGGAAGAACGTCAGGGCCTGACGGGGAATTCGCCGTCCAGGCAGATGCAGAAATTCAGCGCCAGAACGGGTTGCATATTGCTGTGGGCCTGGTTGCCGCCGACGGGCAGCAGCGCTGTCGGCGCCATGGCCGAAGTGGCAGCTCCCGCTGCATAGGTGGGCCTGGCGCTGCCCCGGGGCGGTACGCCTTGCATGCCCTGTGCCAGCAAGTTGCCGCTGGGGGTGGCCGCCGTGGCGCCGGCGCCCTGGGCGCTGATGCCGTGGCTGTGCGCCGGTATCTGCGCAAGGGTCAGCGTTTCGGTGGCTGTGCCCATGGTTTCACCGATGTCGCGGAAGCTCAGTCCAGGTCCCGTGCCGGCGCCCATGGCGGCCTTGCCCTGCAGATTGGGCAGCATGAAATTGGTGGTTCCGTTACCGCCGAACCGGCTTCCGATGACCGCAAAAAGCGCTGCATTCTGCTGTACCTGTATGGTCTGGCCTGCGCAAAAGGCCCAGTTGACAGGAGCGAAGGAGAAGCCGAATGCGCGGACCTCGCCGTAGAAGGGATCTGCCATATGGATGTTTCCTTGTGGGGAGGCTTGTTCAGTTGCGGGGCGGGAAGATCCCGGAGCTGGCGATGCACCAGTTGATGACCAGCGAGGGCTGCATGTTCTGATGAGGCTGGCTGCCGCCGCTGATGTCCACGGCGGTGGCAGCCATGAAGGAATTGGTGGGCGCGCCATAGGCAGACAGGCCATTGGCGGCCTCGGCCATCACATTGCCGCCGGGGACATTGGTGGTGGCCACCGCAGCGCTGGACAGCAGCTGGTGGGTGTGCTGGGGCATCTGGCTGGGGGTCAGCGTGACGTTTTCCGTACCGTCGATCAAGCCGAGCACAACGCCGCCGCCGTATCCAATGGGCGCGCGACCACGCAGATCGGGCAGGCCGAAGTTCGTCGAGCCATTGCCGCCGTATCGGGTGCCCAGCAGCGCAAACAAGGCCTGGTTCGTACTGATCGGCAGAATCGCTCCGTTGCACAGCAGCCAGCCCCTTGGGACCTGGCCAAAGGCGAATGCGCGGATCTCTCCGAGAAAGGGGTCCATGAAATGCTCCTGTCCGTGCTATGTGAAGCTGGGGAAGTTGCCCAAGAGGCAGATGATGTAGATCAGCACCAGGCTGGGCATGACGTTGTTGTGCGGCTGCCCGCCGCCGACGATCTGCACCGAGCTGGGTCCCAGGGTGGCGGCAGTCGTGGCGGGTGAGGGGGCGTAGAGGTTGAACCCCGTGACGGCTGCCGGTACCTGCTGTTGCGGCTTGCTGGTGCTGGCGGCGCCGGCCGCCGAGAACGGGTGGGTGTGCCCGGGCAACTGGCTGATGTTCAGCGTTACGTCTTCCGCACCCATCTGCTGGCCCAGAACGCGGTTGCTCCCGCCCGGCAACTGGCCTTGGCCAATAGGAAGTCGGCCCTGCAGGTTGGGCAGTGCGAAGTTGGTGACGCCATCGCCGCCATAGGTGGTACCCAGCAGCACGAAGAGTGCTTCGTTCTCGCTGATGGCAACCAGCCTGCCGTCGCACAATGCCCAGTTCTGGGGGGCAAAGTTGCCCGCAAAAAGACGGATTTCTCCAATATATGCCTCGCTCATGGCGTCTCCTCCTCCTTGATCGACGTGTTCATGCGTGTGATGAGTGCCTGGTAGCTGGTTTGCCCCGGCTCCGCATCCACGACGGGCCCCAGGAACAGAGCAAAGCGTCCCAGGCGTTCGTGGGAAAGCAGGTAGGTGTCGTGGGTCGGGCGGCTGATGTCAGGCCCCTTGAAGCGCAGCGAGCAGCGCGAGGCGAGCAATCCCTGCGTGACCGTGGCCTTTTCCAGGCGCAGCGCCACGGGCGCGGCACCGGGGAGCTGCAACGCGAAATCGGTGCCGACCAGGCCGGTGAAATCCTCAAGGCTGGGCATGCGCGCAGGCTGTGGCGCGCGGCGCATATACCAGTACACGCCGCGATCGGCCTCGGTGGCAAAGCCCAGGCGCTGGTAGTGACCGAGGATGGGGTTGTTCTTCTCCACATGCAGGCCCAGGTCAATGCCCAGGGCATCTGACTCATCCGTCAAAGCCTGCAGCAACTGCCGCCCACGCCCTGGCGACGATGCCTGGGAAGCAGGGCGATATCCACCACGCGGATTTCCTGCGGGCTGCGGTCCACATACAGCCGGCCCGCTATCTCGCCATCGCGCAGCACCAGATCGAAACTGGGGTTGGCGTAGGCCGTCGAATACTGGGTGTGCTGCGCCATGAACTGCTGGCGAATGAAGGCATTCCATTGCTCCTCGGGCCAGCCGAATTGTTCGCGCTCCTGCTCGCGTGTGGAGGCGAAGATGGCCAGGAGAGCGGCTTCGTCGCCGGAACCAATGGGTTGAAGCGCCAGCGCACCGCAGGATTCGGGGTGAGGGCTGCGGAGACTGGTATTTGCAGGCGCAGTGCTCATGAATGGAAATCGACTGGAGACGCAGGAGTTCCAGTCGTGAATAATTGAAAAGAGTTGTTAAATCATAGGCAGTTTTTGCAAAGGATTGTCAAATTTCTTTGAGAAAGGATTTTCAGTATGCCAAGAAATCCATGCGGAAGATGAGTGCTTCCATAGGGAAATATCTGAATCGATTGATATTTGAAATTGACAATGCCCTATCAATGCATTGATGTTGTTTATTGTTGATATTGATTGTTCATTCAAATACTACAGGATTGCCATTTTGAATATCCCTGAAATCAGTGATATTCAACTTAAACAGCGCGGCGCCGGGAAATCGATCACGCTGCGGATGATCTCGCGCATTTCCGTGATCAGCGGCCGGGCATCGTCGCGGCGCCATTGCACGGTGTAGGTCAGCGGGGCCAGCGCGCTGTGCTTTGCGGCCTCGGCGCTGCCGTCCAGCACGCGCAGGCGGCCGCGTTCCTGCAGGGCCAGGGCCCATTGCTCGGGCATGTAGGTGAAGCCCAGGCCGTCCACCACCATGCCCACCACGGCGCCCCAGCTGTTGCAGGAAAGGCGCCGCTCCACGGCCAGGCCGTGGCGGCCCAGCCAGTCGTCCAGCGTGCGCGTGGCGCCCGAGCCGGTGGGCAGGGCGATCAGCAGTTGCTCGCGCACCAGGCGCCGGGGCAGGCCGGTGCCGGCGCGGGCGATGAAGTCGTCGCTGGCGGCCCAGACAAAGCGCACCTGGGCGACCTGCTCGAAGGCCAGGCTGCTGCGCGAGGACGGCCCGGCAATGACCACGCAGTCCAGCTCGCCATCGACGATGCGCTGCTCCAGCACCTGGCCGATGTCGGTGTGGGGCTCCAGCTGCAGGTCGGGGTGCAGCTCGGCCACCCGCTGCACCAGCCGGGGCAGCCAGGTCAGGCCGCTGAGCTCACCAAAGCCGATGCGGCAGCGGCCCTGCAGGCCCACGCTGCGGCCCGCCGCCTCGCGCAGCTGGGCGGCGCCGTGCAGCAGCTCGCGGATGCGCGGCAGCAGCTGCTCGCCCTGGGGCGTGAGTTCGGCGGCGCGGCCGCTGCGGTCGAACAGCTGCACTCCCAGCGAAGCCTCCAGCTCCGCAATGCGCTTGGACAGCGATGAGACCGACAGGTGCACGCGGTCGGCGGCGACGGTGAAGTTCAGGCAGGTGGCGGCCCAGTAGAAGGCTTCGAGCTGTTTGAGGGTCATGGCGACATTCTTCCAAAATCGAAATATCGATTCCTATTTATTTCGCTTTTCTTTGCAGGTTGGCCCTTCTACATTGGCCGGCAATGCCTGCCAACACCGTCCCCTCCACCACCGCCACCGCTTCCGCAACTGCTGCACCAGCCCCTGCCCGGCCGCCGCGCCGCCTGCGCCAGGTGCTGTCGCTCGATGATTTCGAGCGGCTGGCGCGGCGGCATCTGCCGCGCCCCATCCATGCCTACATCAGCGGCGCGGTGGAGGACAACGCCTCGCTGGCGGACAACCGCCGCGCCTTTGCCGAGCTGGCCTTCGTGCCGCGCGCGCTGGTGGGCGTGGCGCAGCGCGACCCCTCCTTCGAGCTGTTTGGCCGCCGCTACGGCGCGCCCTTCGGCGTGGCGCCCATGGGCATTGCCGCGCTGTCGGCCTACCGGGGCGATCTGGTGCTGGCCCAGGCCGCACAGCAGGCGGGCGTGCCGGCCATCATGAGCGGTTCCTCGCTGATCCGGCTGGAGGAGGTGATGGCGGCCGCGCCCCACACCTGGTTCCAGGCCTACCTGCCGGGTGATCAGGGCCAGATCGATGCGCTGCTGGACCGCGTGGCCGCCGCCGGCGTGCAGACCCTGGTGATCACGGTGGACACGCCCGTGGCCGCCAACCGCGAAAACAATGTGCGCGCCGGCTTTTCCACGCCGCTGCGGCCCGGGCCAAGCCTGGCCTGGCAGGGCATCAGCCACCCGCGCTGGCTGTTCGGCAGCTTTCTCAAGACCCTGTGGCGCCACGGCATGCCGCATTTCGAGAACAACTATGCGCACCGGGGCGCGCCCATCCTGTCGGCCAGCGTGATGCGTGATTTCTCGGACCGCTCGCACCTGGCCTGGCCGCATCTGGCCGCCATCCGCCAGCGCTGGCAGGGGCAGCTCGTGGTCAAGGGCATTCTTTCGGCCCCAGACGCCGTGCTGGCGCGCGACCACGGGGCCGATGGCCTCATCGTCTCCAACCACGGCGGGCGCCAGCTCGATGGTGCCGTGGCACCGCTGCGCGTGCTGCCCGGCATCGTGCGCGCCGTGCCCGGCCTGCCGGTGATGCTGGACAGCGGCGTGCGCCGGGGCACCGACGTGCTCAAGGCCCTGGCCCTGGGCGCGCGCTGCGTCTTCGTGGGCCGGCCCTTCAACTACGCGGCCTCGGTGGCCGGGCCGGCGGGCGTGACCCACGCCATGGCCCTGCTGCGCGAGGAGGTGCTGCGCGACATGGCCATGCTGGGCGCCACGCGCCTGGACCAAGTCACGCCGGCCTGCGTGCGCCATGCGCAGGCCTGGGATGCGTTCTGAGCGGCAAGACAACGGTATCGACACAGACACAGACACAGACGGAGACACAGCAGTGAGCAAGATTCCCGGATTCCATATCCACGCCCGGCCCGAGGCCGCCCTTGGCGATGCGCTGCTGCAGCGCTATCGCGGCTTTCCGGTCGCCAATGTCAGCGACGCCATGAGCCGCACCACGGGCACCTCGGCGCTGCGGCCCTTCCATCGCCGCCAGGGGCCGCTGGTGGGCCGTGCGCTGACCGTGCGCACGCGGCCCGGCGACAACCTCATGGTGCACCAGGCCATCGACATCTGCGGCCCCGGCGACGTGATCGTGGTGGACGCGGGCGGCGCCGGGCCCAACGCCATCATTGGCGAGATCATGCTGGCGCTGATGATGGCGCGCGGCGCGGCCGGCATCGTCATCGACGGGCTGATCCGCGACAGCGACACCATCGGCCAGCACGGCCTGCCCGTGTATGCGCGCGGCGTCTCGCACCGTGGTCCCTACAAGGACGGCCCCGGCGAGCTGCATGTGCCCGTGAGCATCGACGGCATGGTCGTCCACCCGGGCGACCTGGTGCTGGGCGACGGCGACGGCCTGCTGGCCGTGCCCGCCGCCGAGGCCGCCGCCATTGCCGACCGCGTGGAGGCCATACAGCGCGACGAGGCCGACGTGCTCGCCGCCATTGCCGCAGGCCGCGCCGACCGCTCCTGGGTGGCGCGCACCCTGGCCGCCAAGGGGGTGCTGTGATGGACCATCGCGTTGTCCGTTTCGACTACTGGCTGGATGCAGCCTTTGACCGCATCGTCTCGGCCGCGCCTGGCGTGCAACTGATCACCTGCCGGCGCGAGGGCGACGATGCCGCCGCCTGGCAGGCCCTGGCGGGCGCCCAGGTCTACCAGATCACGGCCGCCAAGGACGAGCTGCCGCGCCACTGGTTCGCCACGGCGGACCTGCTGGCGCGCTGCCCCGATCTGCTGGCCGTGTCCTCCAGCGGCTCGGGCTGCGACACCATCGACATCGAGGCCTGCACGCGCGCCGGCGTGGCCGTGATGAACCAGTCGGGCGGCAACGCGGATTCGGTGGCCGAGATGGCCATCGGCCTGATGCTGTCCGTGCTGCGCCGCATCAACGAATCCGACCGCCTGCTGCGCGCCCCGGGCCGGGGCTTCAGCCGGGAAGACGTCATGGGCCACGAGCTGCGCGGCCGCACCCTGGGCCTGGTCGGCGTGGGCGAGGCCGGCAGCCGCGTCGCGGCCCTGGGCCGGGCCTTCGGCATGCAGGTGATCGGCTGCGACCCGGCCTATGACGCGGCCGGCCTGGCGGCGCGCGGGGCAGAGGCCGTCGGCTTCGACGAACTGCTGCAGCGCGCGGACATCGTCTCCCTGCACTGCCCGCGCGATGCCTCCACGCTGGGGCTCATGGACGCTGCTGCCTTTGCGGCCATGAAGCCGGGCGCCGTTTTCGTGAGCACGGCGCGTGGCGGTATCCATGACGAGGCCGCCCTGCACGCCGCCCTGGCCAGCGGCCACCTGGCCGGCGCCGGGCTCGATGTCTGGGACCAGGAGCCGCCGCCCGCCTCCCATCCGCTGCTGGCCCTGCCCCAGGTGGTGGCCACCTTCCACACCGCCGGTGTCACGCACGAGGCCCGGCGCAACAACGCCGAGCTGGCCGCCACCCAGATCGTGCAACTGCTGGCCAATGGCCAGCGGCCCGCACGCCTGGTCAATCCCGAGGTCTGGCCGCATGCGCGCGAGCGCATCGCCAGGGCCTTGGACCCGTCCCGTTGAGCCGCTTCCTTCACCATGACTAAAAAGCCTCTCAGACCACTGCAAGAGGCGACCCAGGAGACAAAGATGACACAGCAAGCAAGGCGCGCATTGTGCGCAGGCCTGGCCGCCGCCTGCATGGCGCTGCCGGCCCTGGCCCAGGCCCAGACTCAGGGCGAGGCCCCCTATCCCTCGCGCAACATCGAGATGATCGTGGCCTACGGGCCCGGCGGCGGCACCGACCTGGTGGCGCGGCTGCTGGCCCGCCATCTGGAAAAGAAGCTGGGCGGCAGCGTGGTCGTGCTCAACCGCCCCGGCGCAGGCGGCGGCATCGGCTTTGGCGAACTGGCGCGGGCCAAGCCGGATGGCTACACCATCGGCTTCATCAACACGCCCAACGTGCTGACCATCCCCATCGAGCGCAAGAGCAGCTTCCACTGGAGCCAGTACGACCTGCTGGGCAACCTGGTGGACGACCCGGGGGGCTTTGCCATCCACAACAGCAACGCCATCACCACGCTGGCCGGCCTGGCCGCCTACGCCCGGGCCAACCCCGGCGCCGTGACCGTGGGCACCACGGGCACGGGCTCGGACGACCACCTGGCCATGCTGCTGTTCGCCAAGGCCACGGGCACGCAGCTCACCCATGTGCCCTACAAGGGCGCGGGCGAGGTGCGCGCCGCCGCCACGGGCCAGCAGATCACCATCGGCGCCATCAACGTGGGCGAGGTGCTGGCCTACCAGAAGGGCGGCACTCCCATCCGCCTGCTGGGCCAGATGTCGGCCGCGCGCAGCTCGCTGGCGCCGCAGGTGCCTACGTTCAAGGAGCAGGGCATTGATATCGAGCTGGCGTCCCTGCGCGGCCTGGCCGCGCCCAAGGGCTTGCCCGAAGGCGTGCGCAAAAAGCTGGTCGATGCCGTGGCCGCCATCGCGGCCGACCCGCAGTTCAGGCAGCAGGCCGAGGCCATGTACGCGCCGCTGCGCTACCTGGCGCCGCCCGCCTACGCGGCCGAACTGGAGCGCACCGAGGCCGGCTTTCGCAAGCTCTGGACCGAGATGCCCTGGCAGGACGGAAAGCCCTGAAGGCCATGCCCATGCCAACCTTTGAATTCACAAGGACGACCGCCATGCACTGTCTGCCGCGCCGCAGCCTGGCTGCGCTGGCCCTGTGCGCCCTGGCCCTGCCGGCCCTGGCGCAAGGCCCCATCACCCTCATCGTGGGCTGGCCCGCAGGCGGCCCTTCCGACAACGTGGCGCGGCTGGCGGCCACGCGCATGAGCGAGGCCCTCGGCCAGCCCATCACCATAGACAACCGGGCCGGCGCGGGCGGCAACCTGGGCAGCGACGCGGCGGCCCGCGCAAGGCCCGATGGCAACACCATCATGCTGGCCACCGTGGCCTCGCACGGCCTGAACTCCGCGCTCTATGCCAAGCTCAACCACGACCCGCTCAAGGACTTCGCGCCCATCGGCATGATCACCACCTCGCCCAGCGTGCTGCTGGTGCCCGTGGCCTCGCCGCTGCGCTCGGTCAACGATCTGCTGGAGGCGGCGCGCGCCAAGCCGGGCCAGCTCAACTACGGCTCGGGCGGCGTGGGCTCCAGCCAGCATCTGGCGGGCGCCAGCTTCAAGCAGCTCACGGGCGTGGATGTCACCCACATACCCTACAAGGGCACGGCCCCGGCCATGACCGACCTGATGGCGGGCCGCGTGGACTTCGTGCTCACCACCGGTGCCATCCCCTTCATCCGCTCAGGCAAGCTGCGCGCCCTGGCCGTGGCCTCGCGCCAGCGCCTGCCGGCCCTGCCCGATGTGCCCACGTTCGAGGAAGCAGGCGTCAAGGGCTTCTACACCGACTCCTGGTACGGGCTGGTTGCCCCGGCCGGCACGCCGCGTGCGGCGCTGGAGCGCCTGAACGGCGCACTGGCCACGGCGCTGCGCAATTCCGAGGTGCAAAAGCAGTTCATCGACCAAGGCTCGCTGCCCGTCAAGCCCATGGACGTGGACGCGTTCTGGCGCTTCGTGCGCGAGCAGATGCCCGTGGCGGCCGAGCAGGTGCGGGTGTCGGGGGCCAGAGCCGAGTGAGCGCAGCCGGGGGCGGCCGCGCAGGATCGGCACGGGTGCCTGCACAGCCGCAATGCAGCCAGCGTGTCACTGGCAGGTCACTGGTAGTTGAGCGTGAAGGTGGCCCGTCCGTTGGCCAGGCCCGTGGTGACGGAGGGCTGGGTCTGGACATAGCGCGCCGTCAATGGAATCACGTGGTTGCTGGTGTTTGGGGTGATGATGCCCGCCTGCCACTGGTTGGGATTGCCGAAGTTGGCGGAGTCCTCGCCGTAGCTGATGACCTTGTCGCTGCTGCGGATCTGGATGCCGATGCCGGCAGCCCCTCCGGTCACCGTCAGCACATCGGAGCGGTTGGCGGCATCGTTGGCATCCGTGAGCGTGACGAACGGGCGCAGGGTGGAATTGGCATCGCCCCCGGTGCAGATCAGTTCCAGATCGAATGGCTGGGGCGCGGAGGTAGCGCCTATCCCGTTGAACTGCGACCTGTTGATTCGCTGCAGGTTCACGGCGATGTTGCTTGTCTTCACCCGGCAACTGGCGCCTGTGCGCACCACGGTGCTGCCGGCCGCCATCACGGACCAGATATTGCAAAGGCTATTGCAGTCAAACCGGGCGGTTGCATAGCTGCTGACGCTGAAAGTGCCCGATTGAACGGCGCCTGTCTTGATGAGTTGGAGCCATATGGTTTGCTCATGTACATCATCCTTTTGCCATCCCGTGGCTCCTGAATTGTTGGATTGAGTGGTGATGGACATGGTTTTGCCATTGGGGAAATTCCTGGCTTTCCATGTGGCACGCCAACGGATTCCTATTCCGCGCAAAGATGTGGAGTAGATATCGCCGTCCAGCGTAGTGGGGTTCATGATTTGGGGCCATATTTCTGAAGATGGCCCCGAAAGCACACTGTAGGAAATTGTGTCGAGAGTGGATTTGAACATGGGCGATTCCCATAGCACTGATCCATTCATGATATTTCCTGCGGGAACGTTGATGATTTCCGGTAATTGGACGATGGATACTGCCGGTGTAAACATGCCTCCATGAATGGAGCTTACAGAAAAGCAAAGCGTTGCCGGAATGAGAAAATATCTGATTTTTTTCATATGAATGAAACCGGAAACGATGCAGGAGAGTTTGATGGGCGTGCTCCAAAGTCTATTCCTATGATTTATGAAAATCCATAGGATCATTCTTATTTTGGCAATGCTTTTTCATGACTCCAATGCCGTGTTCCGTCCGCTGCTGTGGCGCGGCATGGCCACCGGGGCCGGCCTGCGGCACACCTGGCGCAAGCGGCGCCAACGACGTGGCGGCCGCCTGGGCAGGGTCGCCTGGGCACGGCCACCACGGGCGACGCCTTTGCAAGACGCCTGGGCTGAGCCGGTGGCTCAACCCCGCCTGCGCGCCGCCAGCCCCTGCACCACGGCCGCCAGCCGGTCGATTTCCTCGGTGGTGTTGTAGAAGGCCAGCGAGGGCCGCACCGTGGTCTCCACGCCGAAGCGCCGCAGGATGGGCTGGGCGCAGTGGTGGCCGGTGCGCACGGCGATGCCTTCGGCGTTGAGCGCCTCGCCCACCTCGGCCGTGGTCCAGCCCTTGAGCACGAAGGACAGCACGCTGGCCTTGTCGGCTGCCGTGCCGATCAGGCGCAGGCCGGGGATGGGCGCCAGCGCCTGCGTGCCGTACTGCAGCAGATCGTGCTCGTAGCGCGCGATGCGCTCCATGCCCAGGGCCTGCACGTAGTCGATGGCGGCGCCCAGGCCCACGGCGTCGGCAATGTTGCCTGTGCCGGCCTCGAAGGTGTTGGGCAGGGGCTGGTAGACGGTTTTCTCGAAGGTCACGTCGGCAATCATGTTGCCGCCGCCCTGCCAGGGCGGCATGTCCTCCAGCACCTCGCGCCGTCCCCAGACCACGCCGATGCCCGTGGGCCCGAAGACCTTGTGGCCCGAGAACACGAAGAAGTCCGCACTGATGGCCTGCACGTCCACGGCCATGTGCGAGACCGACTGCGCGCCATCGACCAGGGCCCGGGCGCCCGCCTGGTGGGCCAGCTCCACGATCTGCTGCACGGGCACGACCGTGCCCAGCGCGTTGGAGACCTGGGTGACGGAGACGATCTTGGTGCGCGGGTTCAGCAGCTTGCGGTATTCATCGATGAGCACCTGGCCCGAGTCGTCCACCGGGATCACGCGGATCTTCGCGCCCTTGGCGGCCGCCAGCTGCTGCCAGGGCACGATGTTGGCGTGGTGCTCCAGGTGGGAGACGATGATCTCGTCGCCCTCGCCCACATGCTGCCAGCCCCAGCTCTTGGCCACGAGGTTGATGGCCTCGGTGGTGCCGCGCACGAAGATGACCTCGTTCACGTCGGGCGCGTTGATGAAGCGGCGCACGCGCTCGCGCGCGCCCTCGTAGGCGTCGGTGGCGCGGGCAGCGAGTTCATGGGCCGCGCGGTGGATGTTGGAGTTCTCGTGCTCGTAGAAGTGGCGGATGCGCTCTATCACCGCGCGCGGCTTGTGCGTGGTGGCCGCGTTGTCCAGCCAGGCCAGGGGCCGGCCGTTGACGCGCTCGGACAGAATGGGAAAGTCCCGGCGCACGGCATGCACGTCGAAGGGCGCCTGCACGCCGGCCGCTCCATGCCTTGCCCCGTGCGAAGCCTGCTGGCGCTGCAGCGGATGAGCCGGCGTGGTGTAGCCGGCGGGCAGCACCACGGGATCGACAAAGTAAAAGCGCGGCTCGGCCGAAGGCACGGTGGACGCTATGCCGGGCCCTTCGGTGGGCACGCCGATGCGCGGCACGGCGGGTGACGCAGGTGCAGCAGGTGCCGTGAACGGGAGCGCGGCCAGCGCATCCAGCGGATCGCCCTGGCGCTGGGGCACGCCCAGCACCTGCGATCCCAGGCGCGGCTCGTAGGCGGGCAGGGCGCTCACGACATGGTCGGGCACGCCGTTGCCGGCCTGGGCATGGGGCAGCAGCGCGGGCGCGCGGTGGGCCAGCGAGGCCAGCGGCGCGGGCGAGGCCGGCAGCAGGTTGCTGCCCGGCGCCACGCCCTGCGGGATGGGCGTGCCCGGCACGCCGGGACCCAGGCCCGCGGGGCTGGCCAGCGGCGAGCCGGGCGGCGCCACGTTCACGGGGGCCTGCACGCCAGCAGGCAGGCCGGGAAGACCCGGAAGACCCGGCAGGGCAGGAGCCGATCCCGGTGCGGCGGAGAACAGGGCGTTGGCCATGCGCGCCAGCGCCTCGGGGTCGAAGGGCGCCTGGGGCGCCACGGAGGTGATTGCAGACACGGTCAACGCCCGGCCTCTTTACTTGTAGGTGTCGGGATAGTCGTGGTACTTGCCGATCTCGACATCGTCGAGCACGGCCAGCGCGTCGGGCGTGAGCACGGCCAGCGAGCAGTACAGCGAGATCAGGTAGGACGCGATGGCATGGTTGTTGATGCCCATGAAGCGCACCGACAGGCCCGGGCTCTGCTCGCCCGGCAGGCCGGGCTGGTACAGGCCGACCACGCCCTGGCGCTTGTCGCCCACGCGCAGCAGCAGGATCTTGCTCTTGCCATCGGCCACGGGCACCTTGTCCGAGGGGATCAGCGGAATGCCGCGCCAGGTGATGAACTGCGAGCCGAACAGGCTGACCGTGGGCGGCGGCGTGCCGCGGCGCGTGGCCTCGCGGCCGAAGGCGGCAATGGCCAGCGGATGGGTCAGGAAGAAGGCGGGCTCCTTCCAGACCTTGGTCAGCAGCTCGTCCAGGTCGTCGGGCGTGGGCGCGCCGGTCAGCGGGAAGATGCGCTGCTCGTCCGTGACCTGGGCCAGCAGGCCGTAGTCGGGGTTGTTGATCAGCTCGCTTTCCTGGTTCTCCTTGATGGTCTCGATGGTCAGGCGCAGCTGTTCCTTGATCTGGTCATGCGGGCTGCTGTAGAGGTCGGAGATGCGCGTGTGCACATCCAGGATGGTGGAGACGGCGTTGAGGAAGTACTCGCGCGGCTGCTCCTCGTAGTCCACATAGGTGCGCGGCAGCTGGTTGTCTTCCTGCTTGGCCGTGCAGGTGACCTTGATGGCCTCCGGGTTCTTGACGCGGTTGAGGCGGTAGATGCCGGCCTCCACCGGCGACCATTGCAGCAGGTGCGTCAGCCAGCGCGGGCTGATGGTCGAAAGCTGGGGAACGGTTTTGGTTGCGTTGGCCAGTTGCCGCGCGGCGTTGTCGCCTAGCGCGGTCGTGCCGCCCACTGTTGCCGACATGTGCAGACTCCGTGATCAGTTCAGGAAAAATGGAAGGGGAAGGAGGGGAAACAGGGCCAGTGTCCCGGCCCGCGCACATGTCTTCAACATGCTATAGCCGCCAAGCGCAGGCCGCGCACCAGCTGGTCGTGGGCCACGGTTTCGCCGCGCATGACCAGGGCCGAGGGCTGCACGCCCAGAGAGACGGCCAGCTTCTCCACGGTCAGCAGCGAGGCGATGACGCGGCCGCGCTCTATCTCTCCCACGTAGGAGCGGTTCAGGTCCGAGTGCTCGGCCAGCCGCTCCTGCGACCAGCCATGGGCCTCGCGCGCCTGGCGCACGGCAATGCCGAAGCTGGTGACAAGACGGGTGCTCATAGGGCCACCTCCCGGGGCTGCTGCGCGTGCTCGCGCGCGTGGGCCTGGGTGACATGGGCGCCGGGCGGCACGTCCTCGGTCACCCAGACATTGCCGCCGATGACGGCGCCGCGCCCCAGCGTGACGCGGCCCAGGATGGTGGCGCCCGCGTAGATGACCACGTCGTCCTCCACCACCGGATGGCGCGCCAGGCCCTTGCGCAGGTGGCCGTGCTCATCGGTGGGAAAGCGCTTGGCGCCCAGGGTGACGGCCTGGTACAGCCGCACGCGCTCGCCGATCACGGCGGTCTCGCCGATCACCACGCCCGTGCCGTGGTCCATGAAAAAGCCCCGCCCGATCTTCGCGCCCGGGTGGATGTCGATGCCCGTCTGCGCATGCGACAGCTCGGCCACGATGCGCGCCAGCAGCGGCTGCTCCAGCAGGTACAGCTGGTGGGCCAGGCGGTGGTGGATCATGGCCAGCACGCCCGGATAGCACAGCAGCACCTCGTCCACGCTGCGCGCGGCGGGATCGCCCTGGAAGGCGGCCAGCACATCGCTGTCGAGCAGGCGGCGGATCTGGGGCAGGGACTCGGCAAAGGCGCGTGCGATGTCCAGCGCCATGGCGTCGGCGCCCGCTGCCGTGTGGGGCGCGGACAGGCGCAGCTCCAGCCGTATCTGGCCCAGCAGCGCATGCAGGGCCGAGTCCAGCTGGTGGGCCACGAAGATGTCCTCGCTTTCCTGGCGCAGGTCGTGCGGGCCCAGGCGCATGGGAAACAGGGCTGCCTTGAGCTGGTCGATGAGGGTGGAAAGCGCGTCGCGCGAGGGAAACTCGCGTGCCCCGGGCTCCTGGGTGCGGCCGTGCGCCTCGCGCCATTCGCGGCGCGCCGCATGCAGGTTCTGGGTGAGTCCGGCAATGTCGAAACTGGCCATCTGCGTGCTCCTTCAGTCTTGAATCCAGGGCAGGCCGTGGAAGCGCCAGCCGTCGTTTTTGCCGCGCTGCTGACGCGCGTCGATCTCGCCCTCGAAGCCTTCGAGCACGTTGAACACATGGGCGAATCCGGCCTGGGCCGCCGCCTGGGCCGCCAGCACCGAGCGCTTGCCGCTGCGGCACAGCAGCAGGGCCACGGCCTCCTTGCCGCCGTGCGGGGCCAGGCGCGCTTCCAGCTCGCGGGCAAAGCGCGGGTTGCGCGTCAGCGCCGTGCCCGTGGCCCAGGGCACGTGCAGGGTGCCCTGCACCTGGCCGACGAACTTGCGTTCCTCGGCCGTGCGCACATCGACCAGCACGGCCTGGCCGGCCTGCACCAGCGCCCAGGCCACGGGCGGGCGCACGCCGCCTGCGTGGCCCAGCCCCTGTGCGCGGGCGTGTTCCTGCGCCTCTTCCAGAGCCTGGGGCAGGGTGGTTTCCAAAGTGAGGGCTGTCATGTCGTCGTCCTTGCGGAGAATTCGCGGGTTGGTGGCTATGGGCACCAATCTAAGAACTTCGCGGCAAGCCACCAACGAACAAGAGCGGCGTTTGATAGAAGCAAAACGTCTATGAAGGCGCCGCGTGGCGCCATGCCCGGTTCGGGCGATCAGGCCGTCAGCAGCCGCTGCAGCATCCACAGGTTCAGCGACACCACCAGGGCCGCGCAGCCCCACAGCACCGCCGACATCCTGGGGCCAAAGGCCAGCTCGCCCAGCGCCTTGCGCCGCGTGGTGAACAGCAGCAGCGGCACGATGGCAAACGGCAATTGCAGGCTCAGCACCACCTGGCTGAACACCAGCAGGGCGCTGGCGCCGGTGCTGCCGTACCAGGCGGTGGCCACCACGGCGGGCACGATGGCGATGCAGCGCGTCAGCAGGGCGCGCAGCGCGGGCGACAGGCGGATCTGCAAGAAGCCTTCCATCACGATCTGCCCGGCCAGCGTGCCCGTGACCGAAGAACTCAGCCCCGAGGCCAGCAGCGCCACGCCGAACACCGCGCTGGCGATGCCCACGCCCAGCAGCGGCGACAGCAGGTGGTAGGCGTCCGACAGCTCGGTCACCGGCGCCTGGCCGGGCCGGTTGAACGCGCCGGCCGCCACCACCAAAATGGCGGCGTTCACGAACAGCGCCAGCCCCAGCGCCACCGTGGAGTCCAGCGTGGCCAGGCGGATGGCCTGGCGCGTGCCCTGGGGCGTGGTGTCATGCCGGCGTGTCTGCACGATGGACGAATGCAGGTAGAGGTTGTGCGGCATCACCGTGGCCCCCACGATGCCCACGGCCAGGTACAGCATCTGCGGATTGGCCACGATCTCCATGCCCGGCAGCAGGCCGCGCAGCACGGCCGCCACGGGCGGCTGCAGCCACACCAGCTGGGCGGCAAAGCACAGGCCGATCACGGCCACCAGGGCGATCACCACCGACTCCAGGCAGCGAAAGCCCCGGCTTTGCAGCGCCAGGATCAGCATCACATCCACCACCGTGATGCACACCCCGGCCACCAGCGGCAGGCCGAACAGCAGGTTCAGGCCGATGGCCATGCCCAGCACCTCGGCCAGGTTGCAGGCCACGATGGCGATCTCGCAGAAGAACCACAGCACCAGGTTGATGCGCGGGGAAAACTGCGCGCGGCAGGCCTGGGCCAGGTCCCGCCCGCTGGCCAGGCCCAGGCGCACGGCCGCCGCCTGGAACAGCATGGCCATCAGGTTGGAGGCAAAGATCACCGCCAGCAGCGAGTAGCCGAACTGCGATCCGCCCGCGATGGAGGTGGCCCAGTTGCCCGGGTCCATGTAGCCCACGGCCACCATGTAGCCGGGGCCGGCGAACGCCAGCACGCGGCGCGCGTTGTCCGAGCGGCTGTCGCCGCGCGGCACGGCGATGCTGCGATGCACCTGCGGCAGGCTGGGCGTGCCCGCGTGGCCGTGGTCCGGCTCGATGGCGCCGAAGCGGCCCTGTTCAGCCGCAAGCACGGTGTCGTTCATGGGGGCCTTTCCGCCGGCGGGGGCACGCGGTTGCAGGGGGGATGCCTATCGGGCCATCGGCACCAGGCCGCTGGCGGGCGCAATGGCTGCGGCGGCGGGTGCGGCATCAGTGCCTGCGCCGCGCCACAGCGCCACGAGATCTCCGGTCACGATGACCGCGCCGGCCAGCACAATCAGGCTGCCCACGCAGCGGCGCGCCACGGTGGCAGGTTTCAGGCGCCGCAGCGTGCTGGGGGCGGATGAGGAAGGCAGAAGGGACATCATGGCAACTCCTTGGCAGGGGAACGCTTGTCTCGGGCCAGCCCCGGGGAAGCCCGCCTGCCCCGGCCGGTGCGGGGCAGGCGGGCGGTCCGCGTCAGGCGTAGGCGCTGCTCATCACCAGCGAGCCGTTCACGCCGGCCGGGAAGAACCCGCCCTTGGTCGCCGTGTCCTTGGTCAGGTACACGATGTTCAGCACGTCGCCCGGCGAGCGGCTGAAAGCGATGCCGTTGGCATCCAGCGGCACGATGTTGGACGTGGTGGCGTCCCCCGTGATGCCCTGGTCCACGTCGGTGGAGCCATCCAGGCTGTCGCGCGCATCCGAGATGGCGCCGGCCGCCGTGCGCAGCGCGGGCGTGGCCAGGCCCTTGGCGTACAGCACCGTGCGCACCAGGCCTGCGTGGTAGGCCTCGGCGGCCAGGATGCCGGCGGCTGCCTCCAGATAGGTCTTGTTGGTGATCAGCGGCGATGCGCCCTTGTAGGCGGTGACGCCCACGTCCTCGAAGATGAAGGCCCCCAGCAGGAAGTTCTCGTCACTCGCATAGGGATCGAAGGCCGTGCCCGCGCCCACCAGCCCGGCCGCTCGCGCGGCCACCGAGAAGGCGCCGTTCGGGTCGGTTCCGCCGATGTCGATCTGCGGCTGCGCCACCGCGGCCGAGCCCAGCGCCGCGCGCAGGAAGGCCACGTGGGCGATCTCGTCCTGGGCGATCTCCTTGGCGTACTGCGCCACCACGGGGTCCTTGAAGGCCACGGCACGGCCGCCCGTGATGGCCCCCTGCGTGCCCACGCCCGACTGCAGGTTGGCGGGCAGGCCGGTGCCGAACACCGCGTAGTGATAGAACTGCGACTCCAGATACTCCAGGTTGAGGGCGAAGTTCAGGATCTCCGCATCCGTGGGCCCGTTGGCCTGCGCATTCGCATCGCCCCCGCCACCGCCGCAGGCGGACAGGATCACCCCGCCCGCCATGCCCACGGCCACGCCGCTGGTCTTGCGGAAGAACTGGCGCCTGTCCTCCAGCTTCTTGGCACGTTTTTGCAAAACCCCGATCAACACTGATTCGTCGGACATGATGGTTCCTCTCGGTTCGCGGCAGGCGCGAACGGTCAACGTGAAGAATGCGCCTCCGGCCGAAAGCACACGGGTGTGGCGAAAGCGCGTTCCACTGAAGAGGTGGCCACCTGCTCCAGGGGAATGGAATGCGTCCCCGCTATCCGGCAGTACGCAGGCCGCGCAGGTCTGGATGTGCCGCAATTGAAAGCGCAGGTAACGGTTTGCGGATGCAGCCGTTTCTTTTTCTTTTTTGAATCCAGACCCCGCTGCGCTGCGTATCCAGATCAGCCGGAATCGTTCGGCTTGTCATCAACCCGCTAGGAGCATTCCATGGTCTCGATTCAAAACACCCGCAAGCTGGCCTCGTTCGGCCTGGCCATCGTGATGTCGGCTGCCTCCGTGGCCGCCATGGCCGATGTGATGGTGGGCGGCGCACCCATGCTGCCGTCCAAGGACATCATCGACAACGCCGTCAACTCCAAGGACCACACCACCCTGGTCGCAGCCGTCAAGGCGGCGGGCCTGGTCGATACGCTCAAGGGCCCGGGTCCGTTCACCGTGTTCGCGCCCACCAATGCCGCCTTCGAGGCCCTGCCCGCAGGCACGGTGGACACCCTGCTCAAGCCCGAGAACAAGGGCACGCTGACCACCGTGCTGACCTACCACGTGGTGGCCGGCAAGTGGGATGCGGCGGCGCTGTCCAAGATGATCAAGGACGGCAAGGGCATGGCCAGCATCAAGACCGTCAGCGGCGGCACGCTGGTGGCCAAGTCCAGCGGCTCCAAGATCATGCTGACCGATGAAAAGGGCGGCACGGCCACGGTGACCATTCCCGACGTCTACCAGTCCAACGGCGTGATCCACGTGATCGACAAGGTGCTGCTGCCCAAGTGAGCGGCACCGGCAGCGAGCGGGCCGGCCACTGACCGCCGTGGTCAGTGGCCGGAGCCTTGCGCCTTCGCCATGCGCCTTGCGGGCGCTCCGCCAGAGGGCGCACCGCCGGAGGGCGCCCCCCCATAGGTCGATCCCGCATAGATGGCCGCCAGCGTCAGCGCCATGCCGGCCAGCGCCATCGGCGTGGGCCGGGCGGTGAAGAACAGCACGTCGATGGCATAGGTGCCTATGGGTTCGGCCAGCAGGATGAGGCCGGCCAGCGAGGCCTTCACATGCGGCACGGCCGTGCTCACCATGAGCCAGGCCACGCCCTGCACCAGCAGGCCGTACAGCAGCAGCGTGCCGAAATCGGCCGCACTGGCAATGGCCAGCGATTCGCCCTCCAGCCACGCGGCCGCCAGCAGGCAGGGCGCGGCGGCGGCGCACAGCACGGCCATGTTGACGGCCGGATGCGTGGCGTGCGGCGGGGTCTGCCCCTTCTTGATGAAGACCACGCACAGCGCATAGGCCGCCGCCGATGCCAGGCCGAGGGCCACGCCCAGCCAGTGCTCGGACGCCGAATCCGGGCCTGTGGCCACGGGCAGGCCCGCACCCGACACCATGAGGATGCCGGTGGCCGCCAGCACCAGCGCCACGAAGTAGACGACCGTGATCCGCTCGCGGAACACCGCCCAGGCCAGCCCCGCCAGAAAGAACGACTGGCAGTTGGTCAGGATGGCGCCCAGGCCCGGCCCCACCATGCGTATGCTTTTGTGCCACCAGTACAGGTCCAGCGCCAGCGCGGCGCCGGCCAGGCAGGCGTACAGCAGGGCCTGGCGCGTCATGCGCCAGCGCAGGCCCCGCCACAGGGCATAGCCGGCCAGCCCCAGGCCGCCCAGCAGCATGCGATAAAAGCCCATGGCGCTGGTGCCCATGCTGCTGAAAGCCACGGCCACGCCGGACAGGCTCAGGATCAGCCCGCCCACGGCCAGCAGCGCCAGGTAGCTTGTCTTTCCGTTCATGCGCCTGGCCCCGTCACGCTTGCCGGTCGGCGGCATCGCGCCGCCGGTATTCGAGCTGGCGCGCCGTCTCGGCCGCGATCTCCGCGCCCAGCAGGCGCTCCACCAGGTGCAGGGCCATGTCGATGCCCGCCGCAAACCCGCCCGAGGTGACGATGGCGCCCTCATCGATCCACAGCCTGTCGGCGCTCACGCGGGCAGCCGGCGCAATGGCGCGCAGGTCTTCCGTGTCCTCGAAGTGCGTGGTGGCCTCGCGCTGGTCCAGGAGCCCTGCCCGCCCCAGCAGGAAGGAGCCCACGCAGACGGAGCCCGTCACCTCGCTGCTGCCGGCCACCTGCCGCAGCCAGGCGGCGACCTCGGGTGCGGCCAGTTCGGCCTGCAGGGCGCCGCCGGCCACGATCACCAGGTCCAGCGGGGGATGGTCCTGCAGGCTGGCCTGTGCCTGTATGCCCACGCCTTCGCGCGTGCGCACGGCGGCGCCGCTGCGGCTGATCACCACGGGCTGAAACGGGGGAGAGGCCGCCAGCCCGCGCCGCACGGCCACGCGCGCGGCCACGTCGAACACCTGCAAAGGCCCTGCAAACTCCAGCAGCACCACGCCATCAAAGACGAAAAATCCAACGGTCCGGGTCTTCATCCACCACTCCTGTCTGTCGAGGAGTGGCAGCTTAGGCAGGCCGCAGCGCGCGGTCTTGGACGGAATTGATCAGGCCGGGCCGCTCAAGGCCGCTCAAGGCCGCATGGCCTGGCGGTACTGCGAAGGCGCCACGCCATGCGCGCGGCGGAACCAGTTGGAGAAATGGCTCTGGTCGTAGAAGCCCAGCGACAGTGCCACCTCGCTCAGCGCCAGCGTGCCGCGCAGCAGGCCGCGGGCGCTTTCGGCGCGGCGGGCCTGGTGGTAGGCATGGGGCGTGATGCCGTAGCGGCGGCTGAAGCTGCGGATGGCGTGCTCGGGACTGAGCCCGCAGACGGCGGCCAGCCGCGCGGCGCCCAGCTCCTGGTCCGCATGGGCGTCGATGAACTCGCGCAGCAGCGCCGCGCTGGTGCCATCGGGCGCATGCGGCCGGCCGGGGCTGTGCACCACGCGGCGCAGCAACGCCAGCAGGGCCTCGTCGGCGGCCAGGCCGTCCTGCGGGCCTTGCAGCAACTGCCGGGCGCAGGCCCGGGTCTGCGGGTCGCGCAGGCTGACGGCGTCGAACCAGCCATCGTGCACGCCCAGCAGCGCGTGCATGCGGGCGGGCTCGACGTGCAGCATGTCGTAGGTCCAGCCCTGCTCGCCGCCCGGGCGCCCGTCGTGGATCTCGCCGGCGTTGAACAGCGCGATATCGCCACCCGTGAACTCGCGCTCGGCGCCCCGGCTCCAGCACAGCTCGCGCCCGCCGTGGATGACGGCAATGCCCATGGTGTCGTGGAAGTGGCGCGGATAGCGGTGCTGCACGGCATGGCCGCTGAGAATCTCCACGCCGCCCAGCGCGCAGTGGCGGCGGTAGGTCAGGGCGCGTTGCGGGCGCTTGCCGGGTAGGGGCGCGGCCATGGCCGGTCTCAATCCGCGCCGGGGGCCGTTGCCGGCGTCCTGGCCTGCGCGGCCAGCTTGGACAGCCGCCAGCGCGTCAGGTCGTCCGCGCCGGGGCCGGCCTCCACGCGCAGCTCGGAAAAAGGCACGCTGCGGCCCGATTCCTCCTCCACCAGCGCCAGCCGCAGGGGCGTGCCCGATTGCGCACGCACAAAGCGCATGGGCGGCTGGGCCTGCTGCTGCAGGCGCCACCGGTCGCCGACCTGGGCCAGCGCCTGGATCACCAGGGACAGGTCGCGGCCCTTGGGCGTGAGCAGGTACTCGTAGCGGTCCGGGCCGCTTTGGTAGAGGCGGCGCTCGACCAGGCCGGTCTGCTCCAGCTGGCGCAGGCGGTCGGTCAGCGTGGCGTTGGTGATGTCCGTGGACTTTCTCAGGTCGTCATAGCGGCTCAGGCCCAGCATCAGGTCGCGCAGCACCAGCATGGCCCAGCGGTCGCCTACGGCCTCCAGCGCGGTGGCGATCGAGCAGGCCATGCCCTCGAAGCTCTTGGATCGCATGGGGTTCCCTTGTGTGTTCGCGGTTGTCGCAGGCCTGGAGTGTCTCAGCAAAACGCAAGCCCGGCCCGCAAAGGTGGATTGCGTGCTTGTAACTCTAATGATTGGAGTTTATATTTGGAGCCACTATCAACCACGGCTTTTCAAGCAAGGACCTCCTTCATGAGCACGCATCAAGGCACCGCCATCGTCACTGGCGCCTCATCCGGCATTGGCGCCGTCTACGCAGACCGCCTGGCCGCCAGGGGCCATTCCCTGATCCTGGTGGCCCGCCGCGAGGACCGGCTGCAGGCGCTGGCGCAGCGCCTGCGCAGCGCGCATGGCCGCGAGGTCGAGGTGGTGGCCGCCGACCTGGCCGACGCCGCCGGCCTGCAGCGCGTGGCGGCGCTGCTGTCGGGTGAGCGTGACATCCGCATGCTGGTGAACTGCGCCGGCCTGGGCGCCCTGGGCCCGGCCGCCCAGGTGGATGCGGGCGAGGTCGATCGCATGGTCATGGTCAACATCCATGCGCTGACGCGGCTGTCGCTGGCGGCGGCGCGGCTGTTCGCCACGCGCGGCCGGGGCACGCTGATCAACATCGGCTCCATCCTGGCCGTGATGCCGGTGCCGGGCGCCTCCAGCTACGGCGCCTCCAAGGCCTATGTGCTGAACTTCACGCGCTCGCTGCAGGCCGAGCTCGCTTCCAGCGGCGTCATGGTGCAGGCGGTGATGCCCAGCCTGGTGCACTCCGAATTCTTCGGCGGCAAGCCCGCGCCGTTTCCCGAGCACCTGTTCATGTCGCCCGAGGCCTTGGTGGATACGGCTCTGGTCGCACTCGATCAGGGCGAGGCCATCTGCTTTCCCACGCTGGGCAGCACGACCGCCTGGCTGGACTTTGACCAATCGCGCGCCAATCTCGTCAAGGCGCTGACGCTCAGCGGCGTGCCGGCAGCGCGCTACCAGGGCGCGGATGCAGGCCAGCCCGCCTGACGCCTGACGGCCCGCCGCGTCGCCACCCCGGATTTCCCGAAACCCCTTCTTTTTTGCACCTGGAGAAAACCATGCCCCTGTGGAAGATCTACCACCCCGAAAACGCCTTCAGCGATGAAGACAAACAGGCCATCGCCCAGCGCATCACGGCCGTCTACGGCGACCTGCCGCGCTTTTACGTGGGCGTGGTGTTCGAGGCCGTCGCGCGCACTTCGTTCTTCATCGGCGGCGAGCCTGCGGATGATTTCGTGCGCATCTCCGTGGACCACATCGCGCGGCAGATACGCGACGAGGAGACCAAGACACGGTTCCTCGAAGGCGTGCGGCGGCAGCTGTCCCCCTTCATTGCCGACCGTGGCCTGCGCTGGGAGATGCATGTGGACGAGACGCCCTTCAGCCTCTGGAGCATCCAGGGCCTGCGCCCGCCCGTGCCAGGCACGCCCGAGGGGGAGAAGTGGCGCCTGGACAATCGGCCCTCTCCCCTCTGAGAGCCTGCCTGCACCTCAGCGCAGCGACAGCCCCGCCGACTGGATCGCGCGGGCGTAGCGCGGGCGCTCGCTTTGCAGGCTCTGGCCCAGGTCGGCCGGGGAGCCGCCCGCCACCTTGAAGCCCATGTGCTCCAGCTGGGCGCGCACATCGGGGGCCTGCAGCACGGTCTGCAGGTCGCGGTTGATCTTGGCGACGATGGGCGCGGGCGTGCCGGCCGGCGCGAAGTAGCCCTGCCAGCTTTCCACCGAGAAGCCGGGCACGCCGGCCTCGGCCATGGTGGGTACCTGGGGCAGGGCGTCGGAGCGGTAGGGCGTGGTCACGGCCAGGGCGCGCAGCTTGCCGGCGCGCACGTACTCGGTCACGGCGGCCAGCGTGATCAGCGTGGCGTCGGTATGGCCGCCCAGCACGTCCAGCGAGGCTGGGCCACCGCCCGGGTAGGGGATGTAGTTGACCTTGGCGCCCGTCTCCTGCGTGAGGATTTCATGCGCCACATGGGCAATGCCGCCATTGCCGGGCAGGCCCAGGCTGATGCTTTGCGGCTTGGCCTTGGCGCGCGCCAGGTAGTCGCCCAGCGTGTTCAGGCCCGTGCCGGGGTTGACCACCAGCACCTGCGGATTGACCACGGCCTTGATGATGGGCGTGAAGGCCTTTTGCGTGTCGTAGGGCAGCTGGGCGAACAGCAGGCCGTTGAGCGTGAGGCCCTCGCCCTGCTGCAGCAGGGTGTAGCCGTCGGGCGCGGCCTTGGCCACCTTGGCCGCGCCGATGGTGCCGCTGGCCCCGGCCACGTTCTCCACCACCACCGACTGGCCCCACAGCGCGGCCAGCTTGTCGGCCAGCGTGCGCGTGAGCTTGTCGGCGCTGCCCCCGGGCGCCACGGGCACGATGATGCGCACCGGCTTGTTCGGAAAGCTGTCGGCCGAGGCCAGGGCCGCCGGCGCGTGCAGGGCCAGGGCGGAGAACAGGGGAAGCAGCAGTGCGCGCAGCGCAGACGGGGTGCGGATCATGGGAGTGCCGGAGTGCAGAGAGTCGATGCCCGCAGTCTGGGAGGCTCCTGGCGCGGCGTGAACTAAGCATTGCGGCTATGCATATGCGGCTGCCGCACAACGTGCGTCACGCTTGCGCCACGCATGCGCGCGCAGTGCCCAAAGCTCATATCCATATCTGCAATGCGTCGTTGGCGCCAGGGCGGGAGAGGCCTAACTTCGTGTCCTCCCGCGAACGTCCTCCCAGGCACTCCCATGACACAGACCCATCTCTCCATCGACTTCAGCGGCAGCGACGTGGCCAGCCGCCGCGCGGCCGCCATCACCGGCTTCATCGCCACGGCCCGGCGCCTGCTCCCCGATCCCGAACGGGCCACGCCCGAGCAACTGCAGGCCGTGGCCCGCGAGCTGGAGGCGCTGGGCCTGCAGCGCGAACTGTTCCCGCATGCGCACTTCCCCGTCTCGGCCAGCAACCCGGCCCAGGTCTACCGGCTGGGCGAAGACCTGGGCGGGCGCTATGCGCTGTACCTGTCCACCGGCCTGCCGGGCAAGTCCCAGCCGCCGCATGACCACACCACCTGGGCCATCATCGCGGGCGTCGAAGGCGTGGAGCGCAACGTGTTCTTCACACGCGGCAAGACCGACGACCCGCTGCGCGACACCCTGGCGGTGGGGCGCAGCGTCGATGTGGGCAGCGGAACCTCGGTGGTGCTCACGCCCACCGACGTGCACACCATCGAGCTGATCGGCGAGGAACCCGGCCTGCACCTGCATTTCTACGGGCGCGGCCTGGAGCGCATGCCCGAGCGCGTGGTCTTCGAGAGCCTGGAAGGCGGCAGCTTCCGTACCTTCGGCCCGCCCAAGTCGATTCGCCATGCGCTGGTCACACCGGCCGCTCTCCGGCAGGCCCTGGCCGACGGCGAGGAAATCGCCGTGCTCGACGTGCGCGAGGCCGGTGTCTTCGCGCACCGCCACATCCTGTTCGCGGCGCCCGCCCCGGCCTGGCGGCTGGAGCAGCTCATCGACCGCCTGGTGCCGCGCCGGGGCACGCGCATCGTGCTGGTGGATGGAGACGGCACGCTGGCCCATGAAGCTGCCGCCAAGCTCGTGCGCCTGGGCTGGCCCAATGTCTCCGTGCTCGAAGGCGGCACCGAAGGCTGGGCGGCCGAGGGGCTGGAAATCTTCAGCGGCACCAACGTGCCCAGCAAGGCCTTCGGCGAAGTCATCGAGCATGAAAAGCACACGCCCTGGATCACCTCGGACGAACTGGGCGCGCGCGTGCAGCGCGGCGACAACATCGTCGTCGTCGACAGCCGCACGCCCGAGGAATTCGCGGCCTTCAGCCTGCCCTTTGCCCTGAGCGTGCCGGGGGCCGAACTGGTCTACCGCATCGGCGAAATCGCCCCGGACCCGCAAACCCTGGTCGTCGTCAACTGCGCGGGCCGCACGCGCTCCATCGTGGGCGCGCAGACCCTGATCGACGCCGGCATCCCCAACCAGGTCGTCTCGCTGCGCAACGGCACCATGGACTGGCTGCTCACCGGCCGCAGGCTGGCCCATGGCCGCCGCACCCCGCTGCCCGAGCCCGGCGCCGTCGCCCTGGCCACCGCCCGCGAACGCGCAGCCAGCGTGGCACAGCGCGCGGGCGTGCAATCCATTGATGCGGCCGAACTGGCCCGCTTCGAGTCCGAAGCCACCGAACGCACGCTCTACCGCTTCGACGTGCGCACCCGCGAGGAATACCAGGCCGGCCACCTGCCCGGCTGGCGCTGGGCGCCGGGCGGCCAGCTCGTGCAGGCCACCGACGAATACGCGGCCACGCGCGGCGCACGCATCGTGCTGGCCGACTGGGACGGCGTGCGCGCCCTCACCACCGGCGCCTGGCTGGCCCAGCTGGGCTGGGAAGTCTTCACCTACGTTCCGCCCGCGCTGGCCACCCTGGAGATCGGCGCCGAACCCGTGCGCGTGCTAGCCTCCCACGCGCCTGCGCCCCAGCTGTCCGTGCAGCAGGCGCAGGAACTGCTGGGCGAAGGCCGCGCCATCGTCTTCGACGTGGACAGCCGGCCCGCCTTCGAGAAGCAGCACATCGCCGGTGCGCGCTTTGCCGTGCCTGATCGTCTGCCCTCCTTCGTGCAGGCCCTGCCGCCAGCGCAGGTCGTGGTGCTCACCTCGCCGGACGGCGTGCTGGCGCGCAGCGTGGCGGCCGAACTGGCTGCGCGCACGGGGCGCGATGTGCGTTCCGTCGTCGGTGGCACTTCTGCCTGGGCTGCTGCCGGGCTGCCATTGGGGCAAGGTGATGCTGATGTGCTGACGGGGGATGATGATCAGTGGTACAGCCCTTATGCGCATCGGGATCTGGGGTTGAGGGATGCGGGGTTTCGGGCTTATCTGGATTGGGAGTTGGGGTTGGTGGGGCAGTTGGAGAGGGATGGGTGGGCTGCTGAGATTCGGCTGGTGCCTGTCTGAGTTGCTTTTTTTGTCCCTGCCGGGTGGTTGTTTTTCGAGGCCGGGTCTCGGCCCGGCAGCCGACCTACTTTCTTGCCGCGCGGCAAGAAAGTAGGCAAAGAAGCGCGCCCCGCACTGCCCACGACCCTTCGCTTCGCTGCGGGCGACCTGCGTTGGGCGGGATGCGGGGTGCGCCGTGAAACTCGTTACGCGCTGCGCGCTTCACTCAAACATCACGGCGAGCTAGACAACGAAGCAGCCCTGTCCTTCGGCAGGGCTGCCACCCCGCATCCCGCCCAACGCAGGCGTGGGCAGAAGGGGGGAGGCTGGGGAACAGCCAACAGCCGGCGCCATCACTGCGTTCGGCTTCAAACCAAGGGCCGAGCGAAGCGAAGGCCCGCACCACCTCCCCGTATGTCAGCGCCTGCGGCGTGGTGGTTGCGGGGTTGCAGTCCTGCCGAAGGACAGGACTGCTTCGTCATCTGACTCGCCGTGATGTTTGAACGTAGCGCGCAGCGCGAAGAGAGTTTCACGGCGAACCCCGCAACCGCCACGACGCAGGTTGCCCCGCAGCGAAGCGAAGGGGTCGCGGACATCCGGGTCGTGTACGTGTCAAGGACATGGGTAACAACTCAGCTCACAGACATGGGTAACACTTCAGGCTCACATAGTCCTTCTGGGGTCCTCGCACATCCTCTTCGTTGAAGCAGCCCAGTCGCACCGGCCCCAGATACACATCCCACTGGCCAGCGGCCACCTCCTGCATCCCGATCCACTGCCCCGCCAGCAGGTAGCCGATGTAGACCCGCAGCGCTCGCCAGTAAATCAGGCCGTTGTGGCTGACTCGAACTCGTTCCCAATGCTTCGGGTACTGCAGCTCGGGTAGCTTTGAGGGGTATGGCCTGGCCGAGTCGCTGTAGTGCTGGGCCGGCATGCTTTGCTGCAAGGCCTCATGCGGGCGCTGCTGGTTGTAGTGCTCCACAAAGGCATCGAGCTGCATCTGCAATGCCGCTTTGTCCGCCGCAGGCTCTTTGCCCAGGGCATGCTTGAGCGTGCGGTGCATCCGCTCGTGGCGACCGTTTTGCTGTGGCTTGCCCCTCTCGATGCGCTCCGGCCTGATGCCCAGCCTTATCCACCATATCGCCAGGCGTGACAGGCCCGCCACGCCAGTAGTCGCGAACGGCGGACCGTTGTCACTGCGTATGCGCTCGGGCAGTCCGTATTGCCGAAACACCTGTTCAAAGCTGCGTTTGGCATCCTCGTAGTTGGGGCTGTCGTAGACATGCACGGCCAGCAAATAGCGGCTGGCGTGGTCCATGATGGTCAATGGATAGCACCAGTGACCATCGGCTGTCTTGAACTGGCCTTTGTAGTCTGCACTCCACACCCCATTGGGCTGCTTGCTCGTTCGCAAGGGCTGGGCCGTAGGCACCGAGCGTCTGCGTACACGCCTGCTGCAAACAAGCCCCTCAGCCTTCAGCACGTTGTAGATGGTGGTTTTGCTGGGTGTCTCCTGTGGGCCCCAACGCTGCAGGAGCAAAGCGTGCAGCTTCTTGGGCCCCATCTGTGACCTTTGCTGCGTGCGCAGCTCAATGATGGCCCGGCGCTGTGCATAGCTGATCGCCTGATTGTTCCCGTGGGGCCTGCGACTGCGTTCTTGCAATCCATCCATGCCCAGTTGGCGGTAACGCTCAACCCACTTGTAGGCCGTCTTGCGGCTGATGCCGTAGCGCCTGCACAGCTCGCTCAGCGGCACGCCACTGCGCAGATGGTCGGCTATGAAGAGCAGTTTCTCGTCCATGGGTGCGCACTCCTTCCAGGGCATGGTGATCGCTCCTTGGCTGCTGTTGGCTACAGCTGCCAAGCTTGGATCTGTTACCCATGTCCTTGTACTGATGTGTCACCTATGAGTGTGAGTCGTACCGTCGCCTTTTCTTGGCCTACGTTCTTTTGGCGAAGCAAAAGAAGGTAGGTCGGCCGCCGGGCCGAGACCCGGCCTCGAAAAGAAACCCCCCGGCAGGGCCAGAACCAGCAAGCGCAGCAACACGCAGCAAACGCAGCGCACGCAGCAAACGCAGCGCACGCAGCAAACGCAGCAAACGCAGCAAACGCAGCAAACGCAGCAAACGCAGCAAACGCAGCAGCGCCCAAAAAATCTCAGGCAGCCAGCCTGAACCGCTCCACCACCCCCCCAAACCCCCTCTCCAGATCCGCAATCAAATCCAAAGGATCCTCCAGCCCCACATGCAGCCGCACCACAGGCGCAGTCCCCGTCCACACACTGTGCTCCCGCAGCCTCTCAGGCTGCGCCACCAGCGCCAGGCTCTCGTACCCGCCCCAGGAAGCCCCCTGCGCAAACTGCCGCAACGAGTCAACGAACACGGCGCCGGCACCGGCGTCCACCCCTTCGGCAAACGCGAATGACACCAGCCCACTGGCCCCGCTGAAGTCACGCTTCCACAGCGCATGGCCGGGATCGGAGGGCAGGGCCGGGTAGAAGACGCGGCCGACCTGGGGCTGATGCTCCAGCCACTGGGCGATTTCGGTGGCGTGGCGCTGGTGCTGGGCCAGGCGCACGGGCAGGGTGCGCAGGCCGCGCAGTGCCAGGTAGGCGTCGTCGGCGCCTATGGTCAGGCCCAGGGCCTCGTAGGCGGTGGATATCTTTTTGGACAGCGCGGGGCCGTCGGTGATGACGATGCCCTGCATCACGTCGGAGTGGCCGGCGATGTACTTGGTCGCGGCCTGGATGGAGAGGTTGGCGCCGTGCTCCAGGGGCTGGTAGAACCAGCCGCCGCTCCAGGTGTTGTCGGTGGCCACGGCAATGCCGTGCTGGCGCGCCACGGCGGCCAGGGCGGGCAGGTCCAGCACCTCGTAGAGCAGGGAGCTGGGCGATTCCAGGTAGACCAGGCGGGTGTTGGGGCGGATCTTGCTGGCCAGATCGTCGCGCGAGGGCGAGAAGTACTCCAGCGTGATGCCCAGGCGTTGCAGCAAGGTGGCGTCCACGCGGCGCACGGGAGAGTAGACGCTGTCGGCCACCAGGGCATGGTCGCCGGGTGAGAGCAGGGCGATGAGCACCAGGGTGATGGCGGACAGGCCCGAGGGCGTGAGAAAGGCGCGGTGCCCGCCCTCCAGCGCGACCACGGCGTCTTCCAGCGCGCGGTGCGTGTCCAGGCCGTGGCGGCCGTAGGAGGCCACGCGCTCGCCGGCCTCGCGGCGGTGGTGCAGGTCGGCGTAGGCGGCGCTGTCGGCAAAGCGCACGGTGCTGGTGCGCACCACGGGCACGTTGACGGGGCCGGAGCCGCCCTGCAGCGGCGGCGTGCCTGCGTGCAGCAGGCGGGTCGACGGGCCCAGGGGCCGTTGCTTGTCTTGGGGGATGCTCATGCCACGGCCTCGCTGGGACGGAAGTAGGCGGCGTTGTAGTTCTTGACTTCGCCGGTGTCGGGGTCGATGGCCACGCGGCCGCTCAGGGTTTCCAGCGGTTGGCCGTAGAGATGGAAGTGCAGCGTGGGCTGCTCGCCCACGACGGCAATGCTGTGGATGTCATCGGGCAGGAAGGCGATGGAGGCACCGGGCTGCACGGTGAATTCGCGCGCCAGGTGGATGCTGGCGCGTGCGGGGTCGCTGCGGTCGTCCGTGCGCTCGTAGAGGCGGTTGAGCTCCTGGCCTTCGACGGCAACGATCACGGCCCAGGTCGTGTGGTTGTGCGGCGCCGTGGTCTTGCCGGGGTTGATGGAGTTCAGGTACAGGGCCAGGCCCGCATCGCCATCGGCCGGGTTGAGGCGGTAGCGCGTGGAGGCGCCCACGCCTTCGGTCTGCGCGGGCGGGGGAAAGTCCGCGCGGCTGAACAAGGCCTTGTGCGCGGCCAGCTGCTCCAGGCGTGCGGTGATGGCCGACAGGGTGCTGCGGTCGGGCGCGCCGGCCTGCAGCAGCTGGCGCACGTCGGCCAGGGCGGCGTCCACGGCCTGGCGGCGCCGGGCGGCGGCGTCTGTATGGGTGCCTGTATCTGCGCCTGTGCCGGCCGGGGTTTCAGTCGTTGTTTCTGCGGTCATGGGATGTGCTCCTGGAGGTGGGGGATCAAAGGGCAAAGCGCAGGCTGTTGAAGGGCAGCGGCGCTGTGGCCGGTGTGGCCGGGGCGGCTGGCGCAGCCCTGGGCCGGGCGCCATCGCCCAGGGCGCGCTGCAGGAATTCGCGCGTGCGCTCGCTGCGCGGGCTGCCGAAGATCTGGGCGGCCGGGCCGTGCTCGACGATGCGGCCGGCCTCGGTGAAATACACCTGGTCGCTGACCTCTTCGGCAAAGCGCATTTCGTGCGTGACCAGCACGCAGGTCATGCCGTCCCTGACCAGGTCGCGGATCACGGTCAGCACCTCGCCCACGGTCTCGGGGTCCAGGGCCGAGGTCACTTCGTCGAACAGGATCAGCTCGGGCCGCATGGCCAGGGCGCGCGCAATGGCCACGCGCTGCTGCTGGCCGCCGGACAGCTCGCCGGGGTAGGCGGATTCCTTGTGGTCCAGGCGCACCTTCTGCAGCAGGGCGCGGGCCTCGCGCTCGGCCGTGGCGCGGTCGCGGCCGACCACGCGCGTGGGGGCGATGACCAGGTTCTCCAGCACCGACAGATGGGGGAACAGGTTGTACTGCTGGAAGACGAAGCCCACGCGCTTGCGCAGGGCGATCAGCTCGGCCTCGGTGCGCAGCTGGTCCACGCGCGTGCCCGCCACCGAGATGGCGCCGCGCTGGGGCCGCAGCAGGCCGGTGATGCAGCGCAGGATGGTGGACTTGCCCGAGCCCGAGGGCCCGATGATGGTCACCGCCTCGCCGCGCCGCACCTGCACGTCGATGCCCTTGAGCACCTGGTTGTCGCCAAAGGACAGGTGCACATCCTGCAGTTGGACCAGTGCGGGCGCCGTGCCTGCGGGGGCATCGGCCGTGGCGAGTTGGGAGAGAAAGGAGTCAGTGGCGTTCATGGCGTCGCTCCAGGCTGCGCGTGGCGCGCGCAATGGGATAGCAATAGGCAAAGAAAAGAGCGAGCAGCGTGAAGTACACAAGGATGGTGAAGTCCGTGCGTGCCACGGTGTTGCTGGCGATCTGGGCGGTGTCCACCACGTCGTGCACGCCCACCAGCGAGGCCAGCGAGGTGCTCATGGTGATGCTGGCGTAGAGGTTCATCCACGGCGGCAGCATGCGGCGCACGCACTGCGGCAGCACGATGAGGCGGAAGATCTCGCTGCGGCGAAAGGCCAGCGACTGGGCCGCCTCCCACTGCGCGCTGGGAATGGACTGGATGGCGCCCCGGAAGATCTCGGCCACGTTGGCGCTGGTGGGCAGGGCCAGGCCCAGCACCACCTTGACCCAGTCGGGGAACGGAAAGGTCCAGCCCACCAGCTTCAGCTCGAACGGGAACACATAGGTGGTGAAGTAGATGAGCACTAGGATGGGCGCATTGCGAAACAGCTGCACATACCAGCGCACGCCGGTGCGCACGGCCGGCGTGGGCGACAGCGACAGGGCGCCCAGCACCAGGCCGGCCACGGTGCCGATGGCCACGGCCAGCACGCTGATCTCGATGTTGACCAGGAGGCCGCGCAGCAGCGCGGGCAGCCATTTCCACAGGTGCACGAAGGCGGGCGGGGCGCTGTCCGTGGCGGCCCAGCAGGCGCACAGGGCCAGCAGTGCGGCGCCTGCGATCAGCCAGGGGTTGCGCGCCGCGCGCAGCAGGGCGGCAGGCAGCGGGCGGGGCGCGGCGCCGGTGTTCAAGGTGGCTTCATTGGCCATAGCCGGGCATCCTCAGGTGTTGTTCCAGCCAGCGGCCCGCCAGGCTGACCAGCCAGGTCAGCAGGCCGAACCACAGCAGGATGAGCAGCAGCAGCTCCAGCACGTTGTCGCGCTGGGACCAGATCATGATGGACTCGTAGGTCACGTCGCCCACGGCGATGGCCGAGGCCACGGCCGTCATCTTCACCAGGTCCACCAGGTTGTTGGTCAGCGAGGGCAGGGCAAAGCGCACGGCCAGCGGCAGCTGCACGCGCACCAGCAGCTGGCGCTGCGAAAAGCCCAGCGAGCGTGCCGCCTCCAGCGTGGTGGCGGGCACGGCCTCGATGCCGGCGCGCAGCGCCTCGGCATGGAACACGCCCTTGTGCAGCGAGACCACGATCACCACCCAGACAAAGGGCGTGAGCGGGTTGTTGCCCGCGCCCCAGTCGCGCAGCTGCTGGGTGATCAGCATGTTGAGCACCAGGAAGGCGCAGTACAACTGCACCAGCGTGGGTGTGTTGCGCGTGACCTCCACAAAGGCGCGCGCAGGCCGTGCCAGCCAGGCGCGGCCCGAGGTCAGGGCCGCCGCCAGCGCCACGCCGGCCGCCAGGCTGCCGGCAATGGTCAGCAGGGCCAGCTGCACGGTCACGAACATGCCGCGCACAAAGGCCTGGCGCTCGGCCACGTCCAGCACGAAGGCGTAGTTCAGGCCCAGGCCCTTGAGCGCTTGCACGCCCTGGGCAAGCAGGCTGTCGTTCATGGCACGGCCTCCAGGGCGGCCGGCTGTGCATGCGCTTGCGCTTGCGCAGCGGGGTCTTTCAGCGCGGCCACGGCGCGTGCGATGCGGGCCGTGGCCTCGGCCAGCACCTCGTCGCTGGCGGCGGTGGAGATGCGGAAGTAGGGCGACAGGCCGTAGGCCCCGCCATCCACGGCAGCCACGCCTTCGGACTCCAGCAGCCATTCGGTCAGGTCAGTGTCGCTGGCGATGGGCTGGCCGTCCGGGCGCAGGTGGCCTATCAGCGCGCCGCAGTGCACAAAGGCAAAGAACGATCCGCCCGGCGGCAGCAGGGCCAGGCCCGGCACCTGGTCCAGCGCCTGGGTGACCCGTTGCGCGCGCCGCGCATAGGCGTTGCGGGCCTGCTGCACAAAGCTCTGGTCGGGCGACTGCAGCGCCGCCGCGGCTGCGGCCTGGGCCACGGAATTGGGGCCTGACGAGGCCTGCGACTGGATCACCACCATGGCCTGCACCAGCGCGGCCGGGCCTGCGCCCCAGCCGATGCGCCAGCCGGTCATGGCATAGGTCTTGGAGACGCCGTTGACCAGCAGCGTGCGCTCGCGCAGGTCGGGGGCCACGGCCAGCCAGTGCGCGGGGGCCTGGGGCGTGAACCAGATGTGCTCGTACAGCTCGTCCAGCAGCACCAGCACCTGCGGATGAAGGCGCAGCACCTGGGCCAGGGCGGCCAGTTCCTCGCGGCTGTAGACGGCGCCCGAGGGGTTGCCCGGCGTGTTCAGCACCAGCCAGCGCGTGCGCGGCGTGATGGCGGCCTGCAGCGCGGCCGGCGTGAGCTTGAAGCCCTGCTCAATGCCGCAGTCCACGATGACCGGCGTGCCGTCGTTCACGCGCACGATGTCGGGAAACGAAGGCCAGTACGGCGCGGGCACGATGACCTCGTCACCCGCGTCCAGCGTGGCCGCCAGCGCGTTGTAGATCACCTGCTTGCCGCCGTTGCTGACGATGATCTGCCCGGCGTCGAAGTCCAGGCCGTTCTCGCGCCGGTACTTGGCGCTGATGGCCTGGCGCAGCGCGGCCGTGCCGGGCGTGGGCGTGTACTTGGTTTCGCCCCGGGCCAGGGCCGCGATGGCGGCCTGCTTGATGGGCTCGGGCGTGTCGAAATCGGGCTCGCCTGTGGTCAGCGCAATGATGTCGCGGCCCTGGCGGGCCAGGGCCGTGGCCCGCGCGCTGGCCGCGGCATTGGGCGAGAGCCTGACGCGCTGCACGCGCTGCGAAAGGGGAAAGGGCGTGGTCATGGCGTGGGGCCTTCCTGGAATGCGGCGGCTGGCGTTGGAGAAACCTGCGGCAAGTCGTGCGGGAAATCGTCCGGCAGGGCTTGCAGCACCTTGCCGGGATTGAGCAGGCCCAGCGGGTCGAAGGCCTGCTTGAGACGCCGCATGAGCTGCAGCTCCACGGCGCTCTTGTAGCGGGGCAGCAGGTCGCGCTTGGTCTGGCCCACGCCGTGCTCGGCGCTGATGGAGCCGCCATGGGCGTGCACGCTGTCGTGCACCACCTCGTGGATGGCGTCTTCCTGGGCAAACAGCTGCGCGGGCGTGCTGTCCGGCGCGTGCGACACGTTGTAGTGCAGGTTGCCGTCGCCCAGGTGCCCGAAGGCCACGGGCCGCACGGCGCCAAAGCGCGCCTGCAGCAGCGCGGCCGTGGCCGCGAGAAAGTCGGGGATGCGCGAGATGGGCACCGACACGTCGTGCTTGATGTTGCGGCCGTCGCGCCGCTGGGCCTCGCCCAGGGCCTGGTCGCGCAGCCGCCACACGGCCTGGCTTTGCTGCAGGCTCTCGGCAATGGCGGCATCGGTGACCAGGCCGTCCTCGAAGGCCTGGCCCACCACGCACTCGAAGCGCTGGCGCGCATGGTCCTCGCCCTCGCTGTCGGACAGCTCGATCAGCGCAAACCAGGGCGCGTTGAGCGCCAGCGGTATCGGTTGCTCGGGCACATGGCGGGCTATCAGGCCCAGGGCCGTGTCCGACATCAGCTCGAACGCCGTCAGGCTGGCGCCGAAGCCCGCCCGCGCCTGGCTGAGGAAGGCCACCGCATCGCGTATGCAGCCAAAGGCCAGCAGGGCCGTGTGCTGGGCGCGGGGCAGCGGATGCAGGCGCAGCGTGGCCGCCGTGATGATGCCCAGCGTGCCTTCGCTGCCCACGTACAGGTCGCGCAGCGCATAGCCGGTGTTGTCCTTGCGCAGCCCGCGCAGGCCGTCCCAGATGTCGCCCTCGGCCGTCACCACTTCCAGGCCCAGCACCAGCTCGCGCGCGTTGCCGTAGCGCAGCACCTGGGTGCCGCCCGCGTTGGTGGACAGGTTGCCGCCAATGGTGCAGCTGCCCTCGGAACCCAGGCTGAGGGGAAACAGCCGGTCCGCATCGCGCGCTGCCTGCTGCACATGGGCCAGCACGGCGCCGGCTTCCACGGTCAGGGTGTCGTTGTCGGTGTCGATGGCGCGCACGCGGTTCAGGCGCGCCAGCGACAGCAGCACGGCGTGGCCCGAGGCGTCGGGCGTGGCGCCGCCCATCAGCCCGGTGTTGCCGCCCTGGGCCACGATGGGCGTGCGGTGGGCGCGGCACAGGCGCACCAGCTGCGCCACCTGGGCCGTGTCGGCAGGCCGTGCCACGGCCAGGGCCTGGCCCGTGAGGCGGCCATGCTGGTCGGTCAGGTAGCCGGCCGCATCGGCACCCGTGAGCACATGGGCGTCGCCCAGGGCGTGACGCAGCGCGGTGATGAGGTCGGCGGGGCCGGTGATGTGGCCGCTGGTGCTGGTGCTGGTGTGGGTGCTCATGCGGGCGCCTTCCTGAACTTGTCGTGCAGCTGGTGCAGCAGCGGCGTGGGCGTCATGCCGTTGCGCTGCTCCACCTCGATCAGCCAGCCCGTTCGATGCCAGTCCTGCACGATGCGGTCGATGGCCGCCTGCGTGTCGGACTCGCCCTTGCGCAGCCAGATCACCGAGGGCGAGGGAATGATGTCTGCGGGCGAGACGATCTCGTAGTCCTTCCAGTCCGCATTGCTGGCCACGAGTTCGCGCAGCGTGGGGCTGACATGCACGGCGGCCGCGCAGTTGCCGCCCTTGAGGGCCAGCAGCGACTCGGGCTGGCCCCGGAAGGCCTTGATCTGGGCGCCGTATTTATCGGCCAGCGGCTTGGTGAAATTGCTGCCCTGCGACACGCACACGGGCTTGCCGCGCAGGTCGTCCCACTGGCGCACGCCGCTGCCCTTCTTGGCGATGGCGGCGCCGCCGACTTCCTCGAACGGCGTGGGCACGAAGGACAGGATCTCGCTGCGCTCCTGCGTCCACTGCATGTTGGCGATCAGGATGTCCACCTTGCCCTGCTGCAGGAACTGCACGCGGTTGGACGGCTGGACCTGCACGGTCTCCACCCCCACGCCCAGGCCCTTGGCCACGCCTTCGGACAGCTGCACGTTGTAGCCCACGTGCCTTTGCGTGACGGGGTCGATGGTGCCGAACGGCGGCCCCGAAAGCATCACCCCCACCACGATCTTGCCGCGCTGCTTGATGCGGTCCAGCGTGGCGTCGGCATGGGCTGCCAGGGCCGTGAGGGCGAGCAGGGCCGCCAGTGCGGTGCGAGTCGGCTTCATGGCTTGGCTCCCTTGACGGCGGCCTGGGTTGCCTGCGCATCGGCTTGTGCTGCCGCATACACCGCGAAGTCGTAGGGCGCGCGGTCGAACTGGCCCTTCAGCGCGCGTTCGTGGCGCTCGGCGATCCAGGTGTCGGGCACGCCGCTGGCGCGGGCCACCTTGAGCAGGAAGCCCGTGCGGTGCCAGTCCTGGATGGCCTTGTCCACGAAAGCCTGGGTGTCGGCCTCGCCGCGGCGCGTCCACACCACGGTGGGCGAGGGAATCAACTGGTCCTGCGTGCCCAGCTCGAAGTCCTTCCACTCGGCTGCATTCGGGCCGGTGAGCTTTTCATAGAGCGCGGGCTGGATATGGACCGAAGCCGCGCAGGTGCCGCCCTTGAGCGCCAGCAGCGACTCGGGAATGCCCCGCAGGCCCTTGACCACGGCGCCATAGCTCTCGGCCAGGGGCTTGGCGAAGTTGCTGCCCTGCGACACGCAGGCCACCTTGCCGCGCAGGTCTTCCCAGCGCTTGATGCCGCTGGCCTTGGCCACCAGGGCGCCGCCGCCGATCAGGTCATAGGGCGTGGGCGCGAACGAGAGGATCTCGCTGCGCTCCTGCGTCCATTGGATGTTGGCGATCAACAGGTCCACCTTGCCGCTTTGCAGGAACTGCACGCGCGTGGAGGCGGTCACGGGAACCGTCTCCAGTGGCACGCCCAGGCGGCGCGCGATGTCGGCGGCCAGCTCGGTCTGGTAGCCGCCGGTCTTGCCGGTGGCGGGGTCCAGCACGCCGAACGGCGGGCTGGCGCCATCAATGCCCACGGACAGCTTGCCGCGTTGCTTGATCTTGTCCAGCGTGGCATCGGCGTGGGCGGCGCCGGCGCCCAGCAGCAGGGCCAGGGCGGCGGCAAGGGGGGGAAGAAGGCGGGGCATGCGTGAATCCATCAGGGAACGGAAGGCCCGGCCCCGTCCTGCGGGGCCTGGGCCTGGGTGGTCGGAAAAAAAGCAGGGGTGGACCGCCGTGGCGGTCGGCGGTCAGCTGGCGGACTTGAACTTGGCCTGCAGCTCGGGCAGCAGCGGGTTGGCCGGCTCGATGCCCACGCGCTTTTCGGCGGCGATCAGCCAGCCCGTGCGGTGCCAGTCCTGCACCACCTTGTCCACGGCGGCGATGGTGTCGGCCTCGCCCTTGCGGGTCCAGACCACGGAAGGCGCGGGCAGCACCTCGCCGGCGATGGGGGCCGAGTACTGCGCCCATTCGGGGTTGCTGCGCAGCAGCGGATAGATCAGCGTGCTGTCATGCACGGCGGCCACGCAGTTGCCGCCCTTGAGCGCCAGCAGCGAGTCCGACGAGCTCTTGTAGCCATGCACCTGGGCGCCGTACTCGCTGGCCAGCGGCTTGGCAAAGCTGCTGCCCTGGGACACGCACACGGGCTTGCCGCGCAGGTCTTCCCACTTGGCGATGCCGCTGCCCTTGCGCACGGCGGCAATGCCGCCCACGCGGTAGAAGGGCGTGGGCGCGTAGCCCAGGGTCTCGGCACGGTCGGGGTTCAGCTCCATGGAGGCGATCAGCAGATCCACCTTGCCGGCCTGCAGAAACTGCACGCGCGTGGCGGTCTGCACCTGGACCAGCTCGGCCTCCACGCCCAGGCCCTTGGCCAGGGCGCGTGCCAGCTCGGGGTTCCAGCCCACCAGCTGCTGGGTGGACGGGTCGATGGAGCCGAAGGGCCCGCCATTGACCAGCACGCCAATGGTGACCTTGCCGCGCTGCTTGATTTTGTCCAGCGTGGCATCGGCCCGGGCCTGGGTGCAGGCCAGGGCCAGCGCGGCGGCGATGAAGGTCAGGGATGCGGAAAGGGTGGCGCGGGGCTGGCGGCGCAGGGTGGGGCTTGTGTGCATGGCGGGAGCGGGGGAGCGGGGAATAACAGGGCCAACGAAAGATGCGTACGCCTGCATCTTCTGGCCGCCCTTGACCCACGGCAACAAAGCTTTGGGAGCATGTTTATGCACTTTGCGTCGCTGCATCAGGGTGATCACCAGGGGAATGTGGGCCCGAGGCAGGGCGGGTCGATGGTGTAATCGCGACGGCCGGGGTGCTGCACCCACCGGCACCTCCCAGCGAGCCCTCTTCCATGCACCAAGCCCTAGCGTCCCTACTCGCCCCTCTCGCCTGCGCCGCCCTGCTGTGTGCCAGCCCCGTGGCCTGGGCCGCCAATCCCACCAGCTCGGGCAATTGCGAGGAAAGCTACACCAACATGTCCGAGGTGCGCGCCTGCCTGCACGAGCAGAACGTGGCCATGGTCAAGGCCGCCTACGTCTCGCTGTCGCTCAAGCTCAAGGCCCGCATGCCCCAGGCGTCGGAAGAGCTGGAAGTGGCGCAGAGGAACTGGGTGCAGTACGCACGCAGTGCCTGTGAGTTCCTCTCTGAATTCAATTCCGCCAGCTTTGCCAAGGACGATGCGCGCGCCAACTGCTGGAGCGACTTCGCCCGCGCCCGCACCAAGCAGCTCAAGTCCTGGGAAATGCAGCTGGACAAGAAGCCCTGAGGGTGGGGACTCTGCTCACTGGTAGTTCAGCGTGAAGGTGGCCCTGCCGTTGGCCTGCCCCGTCGTGACTGCCGCAGCGGTCTGCACGTATTTGGCAGTCAGCGGGATCTTGAACTGGGCAACGCCCTGGACGATGGTTCCCGCACTCCATTGGTTGGTGTTGCCAGGCACGTTGGAGTCGGGGCCGTAGCCGAGAGCGGTGCCATCCTTCAGTATCTGTATGCCTATTCCGGTGGCAACCGGCTTGCCGTCTGGCGCGGTCTGGCTCAAGGTCAGGACGGTGCTCTGATTGCTGGTGTCATTGGCATCGGTGAGCGTGATGTGGGGGCGCAGAACGCTTTCGGGCGCGCCGCCCTTGCATTCCAGCGTGATGTCGAAGTGCTGGGGGACGGAGGTGGACTGGAGGCCCGTGAAACGCAGGATGGGCACAGCGCCCATGGGTACGGAGATGGTCGAGGCGGCCACCGAGCAGGAGGGACCGACCACCACCCTGGTGCGGCCGGACAGGTTGACGTTTCCTGCGGTGCAGCTGGGGCACTGGAATCGCATCTCGACGTTCATCCCGGAGCCCGTTAGCGTGCCAGCGGAAACGTTGCCGGTTTTCACCAGCTCGATCCAGACATCCTGGGGATGTGAACTGACATTCCAGAAATAACCCAGCGCGCCCGAATGATTTTCTGATTCGGTGGTAATGGGCATGGTTCTGCCACTGGGAGCGTTGGGGCCTCGCCATGTGGCCCACCAGCGGATTCCAATGCCGGGAATATTGGTGCTGTAGACATTATTGTATCCGGGCGTCTTGTTTCCGGATTGAACATTGGCGGCTACAACGGCGTTGGAAACATCGTACTCGAATGCCGTGTTCAGCACTGCTCGAAGATTAAATACGGTTGCCGTAGACTTCCATAGCGTAGATCCGTTGGAGTAATTTCCGGGTACTGTTATTTCCTCGGGCAGTGAGATGCTGGAGCTGGTGGGGGAGAATACGCCACCGGCAAAGGCATTGGTGTTCATCGTTGCCGCTGAAAAGGCGATGAAAAATGGAAGGGCGATCAATGCAAGGCGGCGTACTTGCGAGAAAAATGAGGGAATGAAAGAAAAATGCATGATACTGATTCGCTCCATTGCTGAAGTATGATTCTCGAAAATATCACGCAATAGTTTTATTGAACTTTTGAGTGAATAATGAGGGGCTGGAAATGAAAGCATCGAATCATTCGATGGGTGGCCTCTTTAGTATTTCGCACTCTACGCCGAAGATATGAGGTGATGCAATCAGACTGCTCTGATAATGGAGCGTGGCTCAGTCAAAAGCCGACCATGCACGCCATTCGCAAAGAGCAAGGCCCGAGTGTCACGGAGCCCGGGTGCGTGGGAGGTCGCGCAGACAAGCCTGGTCCAGTCCGCTCGCGGACCCGGCGGCTGTCGTGAGCGCGCCAGGCCGCTCAGTTGCTGAGAGGTGCGGTCGGAGAAGCGTCACTGGCACCTCTGGCGGCTTGCCAGAGCGCATCGGCCAGGGCTGTGATCTCAGGGGCCAGGTGCAGGCGTTCCAGCCAGCGGTCCGCAATGCCGCTGGCGCCGTGGAGGGCTCCTGCCAACTGGCCCGTGATGGCTGCCGTGGTGTCGGCGTCATCGCCCAGGTTGGCTGCCTGCAGTACCGCGCTTTCAAAGCTGTCATGCCTCGCAAAGCACCACAGGGCCGCCTCCAGGCTGTCCACCACGTAGCCGCTGCCGCGTATCTGTGCGGCCGGCTTGTCGCGATATTCGCCACGGGCAATCTCCCGCAGGCGTGGGCTGGCGCAGTCTTGCAGAACGCCGCCCAGGTCCAGAACCTGCGACCGGGGCAGTCCCTGCAGTGCCCGGCACAGCGCCACGGCGAACAGGCGGCAGGCCTGCAGGCATTCAGGTGCCGCGTGGGTGGTGCGTGAGCTGAGTTCAGCCATGCGCTGCACCAGGTCCTCGTCGGGGCCGAAGAACATGGGCACGGGCGCCAGCCGCATCAGGGAGCCGTTGCCGGCCTGGTCCGGGTCGGGCGACCCGGACAGCGGATCGCCGGTGGCCAGGAAGCGCTGGATGGCCGCCCTGGTGGCCATGCCGATGTCAAAGCAGTTGCCGGTGGAACTCCAGTACCCCCATTCGTACCAGTTGGCATAGCGCGTCATCTGGTCGTGCGGGTCGCAGCCGCCGCGCTGGAGCAGGCTTTCGGCCAGGCACAGGGCCATGGAGGTGTCGTCGGTCCACTTGCCTGCGGGCAGCGAGAACGGGCCGCCGCCGACCATGTCGGTCAGCGGCGCAAAGCTGCCGCGCGGCTGGAATTCCAGCGTCGTTCCCACGGCATCGCCACAGGCCAGGCCCAGCAGGGCACCACGGTATCGGTCCAGCGTGTCCATGGCCATGCCTGTGCTCGCGCTCATGGTCGGTCAGGAGCGGTGCTGCGCAGCCGCGCGCGCACCTGCATGAGGGCAAAGCCCAGCAGGTTCAGGCCCTGCCAGCGCGCGGGGTCGGTGGCGCGCACATCGTCGGCGGCCAGGCCGATGCCCCAGATGGCGTCCACGGGGCTGGCCTCCACCAGCACGCGGTCGCCCGTGTTCAGCAGATAGCGGGCCAGGGCCGGGTTCTGGGAGAACTTGGCCTGGTTGGCGCGCACCACGATGCCCATGCGCGCGGCCACCCAGGCCGCTTCATCGAAGCCCTGGATGCCACGCCCCAGCTTCTTGGCCTCGCCCGGCGTGCGGCAGCGCACGATGGCCGCGTGCGCCGCCTCGTCGCCAAACAGCCGTGCCTTGCCCGCCATCATGAAATGCTCGGCCGTGGGGTAGTGCTGGCCATCGACCTCGAAGCCCGCCTCGAACCACTGGCTCATGCAGGTCTTGCCGATGGAGCCATCGGCCGCAGGCTGGTGGCCCCAGAACGGCAGGAAGCGCGGGGTGAGACCCTGGGCCATGGCGTGCTGGAGGTCTTGCAGGGAGGCGATGTGGTCTGTCGTAGTCATGGGCTGTCTCGTTGCCGTATGTGCCGTTTCAGGAATGCGATGGAGCTTGCTGCAGCCACCACTGGCTGAAGGCCATCAAATCTGCGTGCTGCGAGTGGGCGTGGACCAGGTCCGGCCCGGTGTTGGGCGTGCCGTTCGGGCCACGGCACACCAGGGCCGCGTGAATGCCCGGGCCAATGTCCCGGAGGTAGGGCAGATAGTCGTCCACGAAGGCGACCGGGCCGAGCCGCTGCAGGGCGTCTGCCTTGGGGCTGCGCAGGCCGGTGGTCCGGCCCGTGGCGATCACGCGGTCGATGGGAAAGCCGAGGTCGCGCAGGTTGCCCAGGCGGGCCTGCTCGAAGCGCGCCGCCAGGGCCGTCACGCAGACCAGTTCGTAGCCGGCGCCCTGCAGGTCGTGGCAGGCCTGCAAGGCATTGCCCAGCGCGGGAATGCTGCGCCAGAAGTCGTCGTCCATGCAGGCCCTGAACTGTTGCAGGCGCTCACCGTCCAGCGCCTGCACGGCCCAGCGGTCCATGGCCCAGTAGGCATGGGGGTCGGCCTCGGCGGGGCGCTGGCCGAACGCGCGCTCCCAGGCATCGGCATAGGCGCTGTTGTAGTCCAGCAGCACGCCATCGGCGTCAAGGGCAATGATGGGTTTCATCGTGTTCCTCTTCGGCCAGCACGCGCAGGTAGTGCGGTGCCACGCTGTCCGTGAGCCAGACGCCGTTGTCCGAGCGGTAGAACAGGCAGGCATCGGCATGCATGCGCGCCGCATCGATCTCCAGCAGCACCAACCGGCCATAGCGCTGGCCCACGGAGCGGGCCGTGGCCAGGTTGTCGGTCAGGTGCACGTGGTGGCGGTTGCGCCGGTCCAGGCCGGTGCCCAGGATGGAGTCCAGAAAGCGCGTGGCCGTGCCATGGTAGAGGCGCTGCGGCGGCACGCTGGCCTGCAGGCCCAGGTCGATCTGCACGGAATGCCCCTGGCTGGCGCGGATGCGCAGGCCGTCGGCGCTGATGGCAAAGCGCTGCTTGGGGCAGCTTTGCACCACCTCCATCAGCAGTGCGGGCGAGATGTTGCGGCCGGCCGCCTGGGCGCCGCGCAGCAATGCGTCTATGGAGACCCAGCCCTGGGCGTCCAGTGCGAGTCCGGCGCGGCCGGGGTTGTGGCGCAGGACCAGGCTCATGAATTTGCTGGTCGATGTCAGTGTGTTCTTGTTGTTCATACGGTCCATTTCCATGGATTTTCTTGTTGTGTTGATGATTGTCCGTGCTTCGGGCTTCACACCACCAGGCAGCCCTGCCGGTCCGACAGGCCGATGGTGGCCTGCATGCCCGCCGTGAACTGCAGGTAGTCGGCCTCCATGCCGTCCGAGAAGATGACGCCATGGTCGGGCATGCGCGAGCGCAGGGTCAGCGGCTGGCCGGCGGTGACCTGGCCGTAGACCAGTTCGGCCGTGGAGGAGCGGCTGGGAAAGGGCTCGCGCACGGCGAAGTCCAGGCGCGGCGCATCCCAGGCGAAGGGCTGGTAATCGAAGTCGGTGGACGCGCCGCGCACGGCGCGGGCAATGCCCATCGATCCCGTGACGATGCTCTTGATCCAGGCGGACGAGCCCAGCCCCGTGGCGACGATGAGGCCGGAGGACGATTGGGATTCGCGCCGGTCGCCCAGCGCGATGTCGTACAGGGCCGAAGTATGGCTGCGCGGGCCGATGAACAGGTCGTTGGCGGCGCGCAGCACCTGGCCGTCGCTCAGGCGTGCTTCGGCCAGGGTGACGGCGCGCGTGGGGCGGCGGTTGGCGGCCACGTCGCCCAGCAGGGCGGCCAGGTCGGCGGGGGCGAAGGGCAGCAGCAGGCCGTCCCAGCGCGCGGGCTCGGGGTTGACGCCGATGAGCGGCTGGCCGTCCAGGTATTTCATGGTGTTGGCCACCATGCCGTCCTGGCCCAGTGCCACCACGATGTCGTCGGCGCCGAAGACGAAGTTGGGCACCAGGGCGCGGTCCACGATCTGGTAGCGGCCGCGTGCCTCTAGCGCCTGCACCACGGCCTGCAGGGCGGCGGCGTAGGCGGCGCTTTCGCGCAGGTAGTCGCCGAAGTCGGCGCCCAGGTGCTCGATGTAGAAGCGCGCCTGGGACAGCGTGTGGTACCTGGCCACCAGCTCATCGAGCCGCGTGCGCCGCACCACCAGCACGGTCTTGCGTTCATTGGCGTTCACGGCGGCTCCTTGCGGGTTCGGGATCGGCCACGGCAGCTGCATGGCCTGCACCGGCTCCCATGAGCGACTGCAGCAGCTCGGGCGAGACGTTGAGCTGGCCGATGCGCTCGGCCTTCTCGGCAATGCCGCCAAAGGCCTGGGCGATGAGCTGGCCCGGCTGCATGCCCACGGCGGCCAGCGATTGCACGATGCGCGGATCGGCCTTTTCCAGGGCCTGCATGACGGCGCCCACGCGGTAGGCCTCGGCCTCGGCCAGGGTACGGCTGTTGGCGGCCTGGCCTTCGACGAAGTCGCGGCGGCTGGTCTCCAGCGCCACGTCGGCAGACATCTGTTCGGCGCGCAGTTCGTTTTCCTTGCGCATCTGGGCGGCCTTGGCTTCCAGCTGGGCCTCGCGGATCTGGCGCTTTTTCTTTTCCACGGCCACGTCGGTATCGAGCTCGTTCTGGCGGATGGCGCGCTCGTTTTCCACGGCAGCCATGCGGCGGGCATAGACGGCATCGTCCGCGGCCTTGAGGTTGGATTCGCGCGCCTCGGCCTCCAGCGCGCGGGCGATGTCGGGCGTGGGTTTGACGGCCATGACCGAGACGCCCAGGATTTCCAGCCCCAGCGCCTCGATCTCGGGCTGGGCGGCCAGCTCCTGCTGGGCCGTGCGCGCAATGAGCGCCGAGGAGCGCAGCGCCTGCTTGAGCTCCAGCGCCTGCACGGCCTGCTGGATGATGACCTCGGCCTGCATGGTCACGCGGTCGCCCAGGCGCTGCGGGTCTTCGGACATGTATTTCTGGCCGTCGCGCGCCAGGGAGAAGTCCATCAGCGTGGCGGTCTGGCGCGGTGTGCTGATGCGGTAGGTGACCTGGCCCTGCACGGTGACGCTCTGGAAGTCGGCCGTCACCAGCTCCAGCATGAAGTGGCAGTCCTGGCTGCCCACGGGCACCGCGACCAGGGTGGTGGTGGGCGCGTAGTAGAAGAAGGACTGGCCCGCACCCTCGCGCACCACCTTGCCGGCGCGGAACTGCATGAGGTGGACCGTGGGTTGGGACTTGATGAAACGGATGCCGAACATGGTGCTTCTCCTTTAAGTTGCTCTGTGCAACTTGTATGGGTTGCATAGTGCAACTTAAAATTCGGCACGTCAAGCACAATCCATCCCATGGCTGAAAAAAATTCCCCATCCCCGCAGGGCGCGCTGGACTTCCCGCGCCCGTTCACCACGGTGGACGTGGTCATCTTCACGGTGGCAGACGATGCCCTGCAGGTGCTGCTGGTGCAGCGCCCCACGGCGGGCAGCGAGCCCTTCCCGGGGCTGTGGGCGCTGCCCGGCGGCTTTGTGGATGTGCGCCAGGACGCGGACCTGCTGGCCTGCGCGCGGCGCAAGCTGCTGGACAAGACGGGCGTGGACAGCCCCTACCTGGAGCAGCTGGGAAGCTGGGGCGGCGCGGCGCGCGACCCGCGTGGCTGGTCGGCCACGCATGTGTATTTCGCGCTGATCCCGGGGCACGACCTGATCCTGGCCAAGGGCGCGAATGCGGCCGATGTGTCGTGGTTTGCCGTCGATGAACTGCTGCGCGAGCCTGCGCTGGCCTTCGACCACGGCGAGATCCTGCGCGCAGCGGTGGAGCGGCTGCGGAGCAAGGTGGAATACACCTCGCTGCCGGCCTTTCTGCTGCCCGAGCCCTTCACGCTGCCACAGCTGCAGCAGGCCTACGAAGTGGTGCTGGGCCGCCCTGTGGACAAGAGCGGTTTTCGCACGCGCATGATGGCGGCCGGCTTTCTGGTCGAGGCCGGCCAGGTGGAGGGCACGTCACGCCGCCCGGCCATGGGCTACCGCCTGGCCGACCGCAGCGCGCCCGTGGTGTTTCCGCGCACTTTCAGCCCGCGCGGGTGAGGGCGGCCTTCGATCAGGACCAGGATCAGGCGCCCAGCAGGCTGCAAAAGCGCTGCATGTCCACATTGCCGCCGCTGAGGATGATGCCCACGCGCTGGCCGCGCAGCTCTTCGCCTTTCTGGCGCGCGGCGGCCAGGCCCAGGCAGCCGGTGGGCTCGACCACGAGCTTCATGCGCGTGGCCAGGAAGCCCATGGCATCGACCAGCTCGGCATCGCTGGCGGTGAGGATGTCGGTCACGTCGCGCTGGATGATGGGGAAGGTGATGCCGCCCAGGTGCTGGGTCTGGGCGCCGTCGGCAATGGTCTTGGGCGTTTCGATGTGGACGATGCGGCCCGCGCGCAGCGACTGCTGGCCGTCGTTGCCGGCCTCTGGCTCCACGCCGTAGAGCGCGCAGTCGGGGCTGAGCGCACGCGTGGACAGGGCGGTGCCCGACAGCAGGCCGCCGCCGCCTAGCGGCACGAAGAGGGCGTCCAGCGGGCCGGTTTCCTCGAACAGTTCCTTGGCGGCCGTGCCCTGGCCGGCCAGCACGTCGGCATGGTCGTAGGGCGGGATCAGGGTCAGGCCGTGGCGCTCGGCCAGGTCGCGGCCGATCTGCTCGCGGTCTTCGGTATAGCGGTCGTAGACCACCACCTGGCCGCCATAGCCCTTGGTGGCCGCCACCTTGGCGGCGGGCGCGTCATGCGGCATGACGATGGTGGCGGGGATCTCCAGCAGCCGCGCTGCCAGGGCGATGGCCTGGGCGTGGTTGCCCGAGGAAAACGCCACCACGCCGGCCTTGCGCTGCGCCGGGCTGAAGCGAGACAGGGCGTTGAAAGCACCGCGGAACTTGAAGGCGCCCATGCGCTGCAGGTTCTCGCACTTGAGAAAGACGCGGGCGCCCAGCGCATCGTCCAGCGTGCGCGAGGTGAGCACGGGCGTGCGGTGGGCATGGCCCTGGATGCGTTGGGCCGCTGCGGCCACGTCGTCATAGGTGGGAAGGCTTGTCATCGGTACGGGAGAGAAGGGGTTGCAGATCGGCGGGGTGCCGGGAGCTACTTGGCGTAGCTGTAGACCGTGGCGCGCGACACGCCCAGGTGGGCGGCAATGGTCTCCATGGAGCGGCGCACATCGAGCAGGCCGGCGCCCTTGAGTTCGCGAACCAGGGCGCGGCGCTCCTCGGGCTTGAGGGCGCGCGGCGTGGTCGCCAGGCGGGCCGCGAACTGGTCGATGCGGGCACGCACCGTGTCGGCGCCTGCGCCGGCGCCCGTGGGGTCCAGCATTTCGCGCGCGGGGGTGTCGCCGCTGACGGCGGCAAAGCGGTTGAGCATGCCCTGGAAGCCCTGGAACATCGTCAGGTCCACATTCATGCACAGCGCGGCGATGTAGCGGCCCTCGGAGTCGCGGATGCCGATGGACGTGCTCTTGGCCTGGCGGCCATCGGCGAACTGGTTGGGGTAGTTGGCGATGACCTGCTCGTAGCCGGGGTCGAGGATGCGGGCCAGGCCCAGCTCCGTCGCGCCCTGGCCCACTTCGCGGCCCGACAGGTTGTTGTGGATGGCCAGCACCGCATGGGACGGGTCGAGCAGGTCATGCACCACCACCTCGCAGAACGGGGCAAAGGTCTGGCCCAGGCCTTCGGCGATCTGGGCCAACTGGTCCAGAAGCTGGCGCTGTTCAGGGGTTCGTTGGGTCATATTGGACATTTTGTTTTGAATTGGACAAAATGTCAAAATCCAGACGACTTCTCTGCGCTTTCCACCATGTTCGACACCCTTGTAGACCTGCTGCAATCCCAGGGCGCGCGTTTTCGCGTGCTGGAACATCCGGCCGAAGGCCGCTCCGACCTGGTCGCCGAAATCCGGGGCACCGCCCCCGGCCAGGGCGCCAAGGCCATGCTCTGCAAGAGCCGCGATGCGGCCGGTGCGGGCGATCCCCAGCTGTTCCTGGCCGTGCTGCCCGGCGACCGCAAGCTGGACTTCAAGCGCCTGGCCCAGGCCGTGGGCGTGCGCAAGGCCACGCTGGCCTCGCCCGAGGAGGCCCAGGCCGCCACGGGCTGCGTGATGGGATCGGTGCCGCCGTTCTCCTTCAACCCGCAGGTGCGCCTGGTGGTGGACCCGGCCCTGGTCGAGCGCTTTGGCGAGATCGCCTTCAACGCGGGCCGGCTGGACCGCTCCATCGTGCTGGACTCGGCCGACTATGTGCGCATTGCCCGGCCCGCGCTGCACAGCCTGAGCGGGGAGGGCGCCGATTGACCATGGATTGACCCTGGCGCGGGGCTGCGCCCACAATCGTCGGCAACGTACACATCTCCTTGCCTGACCATGTCCACCCCTGCGAAGCAGCACCCTGACCGGCCCGATGCGGCCGGCTTTGTGCGTGCGGCGCTGACTGCTGCCCTGGCCCAGGTGCAGTCGCATCTGGCGGTTTTGGAGGGCGGTGGCAGCGATGCCGAGACCATCCACCAGCTGCGCGTGGCCTTGCGGCGCCTGCGCACCGTGCTGCGTGAGTGCGCAGGGCTGGCGCCTGGCATGCGCGCCGAATGGGATGAACCCCTGGCCCAGGCCTTTGCGCAGCTGGGCATGCTGCGCGATGCCGATACGTTGGCCGATGTGGTGCGCCCGCTGCTGCAGGCCGCCCATGCGCCCCTGTGCGAGTGGCAGGCGCCGCAGGCCGTGCAGGCGGATGCAGCCGCTGCCGTGCGCGAGCCGCCATTCCTGCACGCGCTGGCCGAGATCCAGGCGCTGGCGCAGGCGCCGCAGGCAGAGCCATCGGCCCGTTTTGCCCACCTGTCCGCCGCAGGCACGCGCAAGTACCTGGCACGGCGGCTGGCGCGCCTGCACCGCCAGGTGCTGCGCGACGGCCTGCACTTCGACCGCCTGCCGCTGGCGCAGCAGCACCGCGTGCGCAAGCGGCTCAAGCGCCTGCGCTACCTGGCGGACTTTGCCCGGGAATTCGCGCCCGGAATGTGGCCCGGCAAAAAGGGCCGGTGCTTTGCCGAGGCGCTGGTGCCCGCCCAGGACGCGCTGGGCCTGCACAACGACATGGCCGTGGCGGCCGAGCATTTTCGTGACGAGGCCGCCACGGATCCGCGCGCCTGGTTCGCCGCCGGCTACCTGCAGGCCCGCCTGGCCACCAGCGCGCGCAGCAGCCGCCGCGCGCTGCGGGCGCTGGCCCGGGTGCCGGGCTTCTGGGCTGGGCGATAATCCGCCGCTGGCGCACCGCCGCAGCCCCTGGGCCGTGGCGGTGCGCTGTTGCTGAAGGTGCCCCATGCCGTTCACCGGCCAGGGGTTCAACGGGAAGCAGGTGCGCGATGCCATCGAGGTGGCCGCTCGCAATGCCTGCGCTGCCCCCGCAACGGTCAGCGGAATACAACTCCCCACGCGGACGCCCCACAAACCACGCGCCGCAAGCCACTGTGTCCTTCTCGGGCATGGGAAGGCGGGGATGCCTGCCGCAGCGCGCCCACCCTGCGCGCCGCAGCGTTCCGCAAGCCCGGATACCGGCCTTCTGCATTGCTTTCGGACGCCGCGGGAGTGCGCCTGTCCGGTCCGGCCCCAGCCTGCGCTGCCGTGGCCGGCTCCGGCGTGCGCGCTGTGCGGCGTGGTTCAGACGATAGGCCCCGCGGGTGAGTGGGGCAGTTGGGTTCAACGCATGCGCTTCGCTTCCTCGGCCGCCGATTCCTCCGGCCTTCTCTCTGTTCTCCCTCTTGTCTCCAGCCTGCGGCCCGTAGCGGCCGCCGTCCTGCTGGCCAGCTGCGCTGCAGCGGCCGGCGCCGCGCAGGAGCCGGCCTCGGGCCGATCCACGGACTCCGCCGACGATGCGCTGGACGCCGTCTTCGTGACCGCCACCGCGCGGCCCGAGGTGCGCAGCCGCATCGCGGGCACCACGCAGACCATCGACCGCGAGGCCATAGAGCGCTCCAGCGCGCGCTCGGTCACCGACCTGCTGGCCGAGAACGCCGTGGGCTTTCTCAGCGAATGGACGGCGGCCCAGACCTCGATGAACCTGCGCGGCGCCTCCACCGACGGCCAGGGGCGCGACTTCCGCAGCCAGGTGCTGGTGCTGGTCAACGGCCGGCGCGCGGGCACGGCCAACCTGTCCAAGCTCAGCCCCTCGGATGTGGAGCGCATCGAGATCGTGCGCGGCCCGTCCTCTGTGATCTATGGCAGCCAGGCCATGGGCGGGGTGGTCAACATCATCATGAAAACCGGGGCGACGGCGCCCGGCACGCGTGCCCAGGTTCAGGCCGGTTCATGGGACCTGTGGCGCACCGATGCGCAGACGGCCGGCGCCAATGACCGCTTCGACTGGTACTTCGGCGTGAGCGCAGGCGGGCGCGGCGACTACGAGTCGGGCGACGGCGGCACGCGCATGGAGAACACGGGCTGGAAGCGGCGCGGCGCCAGCGGCGCCCTGGGCTGGCAGCTGCACGAGCTGCACCGCGTGGAGCTGCAGCTGCGCACGGACGGCATCTACAACGCGGGCTTTCGCGGATCGGGCGCCAACATCTACAGCCGCGACAACCGCAGCAACCGCTCGCTGGACCTGACCTACGAAGGTGCACTGCCCGGCCAGCGCCTGAGCTGGACGACCCACCTCTACAGCCTGGTCGATACCGATGAGTTCAACTGGGCATCGCCCGTGATCCGCTCGGGCAACAGCGCGGTGCCCGGCACGGCGCGCGACTACAACCACCGCCAGCTGGACGCCACGGGCCTGCGCTTTCAGCCGCGCCTGCGTGTCAGCCAGACCAATGACCTGCTGATGGGCTTTGACTGGGAGCGCAGCAAGCTGCGCTCCGATCGCCTGCGCGTGGCCATGCCGGGCGGCCCGGCGGGCCAGGTCGCGCCCTACGACAACAACCAGACCGAGCAGGTGCACGCGCTGTACTTCGAGGACGCGCAGACCCTGTTCGACGACCGCCTGACCCTGCGTGCCGGCCTGCGCAAGACCTGGGGCACGACGCGTTTCGACGAGACGCCCAACCTGGCCCTGGCCCAGGCCAGCACGCGCGACTACGACAACCACACCTGGTCGGCCGGCGCCACCTGGAAGGCCACGGACCGGCTCACGCTGCGCGCTGCGGCCTCCACGGGTTTCCGCGCGCCCACGGCCACGGAGCTGGCTTCGGACTTCACGGCCGTCGGCGGTGGCCGCACCTTCGGCAACCCCAACCTCAAGCCCGAGACCAGCCGCCAGATCGAGGTCGGCGCCGCGCTGCAGCAGCCCGGCTGGCGCGTGGATGCGGCCCTGTTCCAGAACACCATCAGCGACCGCATCATCACCGTCTCGCGCGGGGCCACGACCAATACCTCGGACTACGCCAACAACGCGGCCGACATCGTGGCGCGCGGCCTGGAAATGCAGGCCGACATGGACCTGGCGCGGGCGCTGAACCTGACGGGCCACCAGCTCAAGGCCTGGGCTGGCGGCTACTACCACTTCAGCATGCGGGACAAGGGATCGCCAGCGTCGGCCAATACCGACAAGGTGCAGCGCATGTACCGCTATGAGGCCTCGGCCGGCGTGCGCTACGGCCAGGGCAGCGGGCGGCTGCAGGGCGACTGGAGCCTGCAGCTGTCCACGCTGCTGCGCGGTCCCATGTGGTACGACACGGAAGAGGCGCTGCTCATCCCGCAGGGCGAGCCCAGCAGCACCTTCATCCACCGCAAGGGCGCCTTCACCATCTGGAACCTGCGTGCCGACTACCGCGTGTCGCGCGGCGTCAAGCTGTTCGCAGCCGTTAACAACCTGTTCGACCTGAACCGCCATCCCATCTTCATCGCGCTGGACCGCGCGCCCTGCATCGCCAACCCGGCGTACCAGAACGGCGGCTGCGGAACGTCGATGGCCGGGCGCGAACTCATGGTCGGCCTCCAGGCAGAGTTTTGAGGACCATGGCATGAGGCAATCCAGCACCACGCGCCGCCAGTTGTTGCGCCAGGGCGCGGCGGCGGCCCTGGCCTGCGGCCTGCCCGCGGCCTGGGCCGACACCGTCGCTGCAGGCGGTCCGGTGGTGCTGCAGGATGCGCTGGGCCGGCGCGTGGAGATTGCCGCGCCGCCGCAGCGCATCGTCTCCATCTTTGCCTCCAATACCGAGCTGGTGGCCGCGCTGGGCCTGCTGGACCGCGTGGTGGGCGTGGAGGATTTCACGCGCTTTCCACCGGGCGTGGAGCGCATTCCCAAGGTGGGCGGGCGGCTGGGGTTCTCGGTGGACGCCGTGGTGGCACGCCAGCCGGACCTGGTCATCGTCACGCCCGCGCGCCAGGCGGCGCACCAGCTGGTCGATCCCATGGAGCGCATCGGCGTGCCGGTGATGGTGCTGCTCAGCCGCTCGCTGGCCGAGGTGATGGACAACCTGCGCCTGGTGGCCCGCGCCACGGGCGTGCAGGCGCGCGGCCAGGCGCTGGCCCTGGCGCAGGAAGCGCGGCTGCTGCGCGTGGACCGGCAGGTGGCCGGCCAGCCCCGGCCGCGCGCTCTCATGGTCACGGGCCGGCTGGGCAACGGCATGCTGCTGGCGGCACGCCCTGGCACCTATACCGGCGAGGCCATGGTGCGCGCGGGCGCCGCGTTCGCGCTGGACGGCCTGGGCACCGTGCCCCAGGTCTCGCCCGAAGCCGTGCTGGCCGCCGACCCCGACGTGCTGCTGTTCGCAGGCACGCAGGAGGCCATGCAGGACCTGATCGGCCAGCGCGGCTGGCGCGACCTGCGTGCCGTGCGCGGCGGCCGGGCCACCACGGTGGCGCGCGCCGAGTTCCTGATTCCCGGGCCGCGCACCTTTGGCGGCGTGGAAAAGCTCTCGCGCTGGCTGCACCCTGCGGCCTGGGCCGGGGAGGCCGCATGAATTCCCTTTCACATCCACCTGCGTGGCGCCCCTGGGCCGGTGCGGTCCTGCTGCTGCTGGCCAGCTTGCTGATCGCCGCCTGCGCAGGCCACCAGTGGGCCAGCCCGGCCGACCTGCTGGCCGCGCTGGGCGGCGAAGACAGCCTGCGCAGCCGGCTGCTGCTGCAGTGGCGCGTGCCGCGCGTGCTGGCAGCCGCCCTGGTGGGCGCGCTGCTGGGCCTGTCGGGCGCCATCTTCCAGGGCGTGTTCCGCAATCCGCTGGCCGAGCCCTATCTGCTGGGCGCCTCGGGCGGCGCGGCGCTGGGGGCGACTGTCGCCCTGCTGGTTCCCATGCATCTATTGTTCGGCCTGCCCCAGGCCTGGACGCTGCCCGTGCTGGCCTTTGCGGGCGCCTGGGGTTCGACCATGCTGGTGCTGGCCGTCTCGCGCGTGGCCGGTGCCACCGATGCGGCCGGCATGCTGCTGGCCGGCGTGGCGCTGGCGGCCGTGCTGGGCGCGCTGCGCTCGTTCCTGATGCTGGCGCTGTCCGATGAGACGGTGAGCCTGCAGGTGGTGCTCAGCTGGGTGCTGGGCGGCATACAGACGCCGTCCTGGAGCGGCCTGGGCCTGCTGGCCGGTGCCTCCCTGGCCTGCCTGGCCGGGGCCATGGCGCTGGCGCGCGGGCTGGACCTGCTGGGCCTGGGTGCCGATGCGGCCCAGGGCTTCGGCCTGGACGTGGCGCGCTTCACGCCGCTGGCCGTGCTGGCCGGCTCGCTGGTGGTGGCCGTGGCCGTGGCCTATGGCGGGCTGGTGGCCTTCGTGGGCCTGGCTGCGCCGCACATCGCGCGCTGGATGGCGGGACCGCTGCACCGCGCGGCCCTGCCGGCGTCGGCGCTCACGGGCGCCATCATCGTCACGCTGGCCGATGCCATTGCGCGCAGCGTGCTGCCGCCGGCCGAGATCCCGCTGGGCCTGGTCACGGCCGTGGCCGGCGGGCCCTTTTTCATCGTGCTGCTGGCGCGCAGGCTGAGGTCCGCATGAACGATCAAGCCATGGACGACGCCGTGCCACGCCTGCAAGCCCGGTCCCTCACGCTGCGCCATCGTGGCCGCAGCGTGCTGGACGCCGTCTCGCTGCAGCTGCCCCCTGCGGCGCCGTGGCCCTGGTGGGGCCCAATGGCGCGGGCAAGTCCAGCCTGCTGTCCCTGCTGGCGGGGCTGCAGGCGCCTGCATCCGGCAGCGTGCTGCTGGACGGGCAAGACATTGCAACCCTGCCCGTGGCCGAGCGCGCACGCCGCGTGGGCTACATGCCGCAGCGCTTTGCGCCGCACTGGGACCTGACGCTGGCCGAGCTCATGCACATGCGGCTGGCGGGCCGGGGTGATGTCGAGGCGGCCATTGCAGGCGCCGGGCTGCAGGATTTCACGCGCAGGCGCTGGTCCACGCTGTCGGGCGGCGAGCAGGCGCGTGCCCTGCTGGCCACCGTGCTGGCCATCGACCCGCCCGTGCTGCTGGCCGACGAGCCCGGCGCCGCGCTGGACGTGCGCCACCGCCTGGCCCTGGTGCAGGCGCTGGCGCAGCGCGGGCGCGAGCGGCTGGTGCTGGTGGTCATGCATGACCTGGACCTGGCGCTGGCGCACTTCGGGCGCGTCATCGTGCTGGACCAGGGGCGCATTGCGCTCGATGGAGCCCCTGCCGAGCTGCTGCATGCGCCGGGGCTGGATGCCGTGTTCGGCGTGGATTTCGAGCGCATCGACGCACCTCCGCAAACCTTGCTGCGCGCGCGGCTGAAACAGGAGAACTGACCCCATGCGCATCGATCTGGCCGGCTGGACGCGCGACGCCACGCGCGGCGACCACCGTGCATTCCTGGCGCTGTTCGAGCGCGCCGAGCGCCTGGGTTTCCAGGGCGTGTGGTTCAACGAATTCCGCGTGCCCGATACCGCCTGGCCCTATCCCTCGCCCCTGTTGCTGGCCGCCGCCGTGCTGGCGCGCACCGAGCGGCTGCGCGTGGGCACCTCGGTGCTGGTGCTGCCGCTGCACCATCCGCTGATGCTGGCCGAGGAGATTGCCCAGCTGGACCTGCAAAGCGCCGGCCGCATCGACGTGGGCGTGGGCCGGGGCACGGAGCCGGCCGCGCTGCGCGCCCTGCAGATCGATGCGGACTGCACGCGCGAACGCTTCGAGCAGTCCTGCCGCATCCTGGTGGAGGCGCTGTCCGGCAGGCCCATCGCAGCGGGGCAGGGGCCGTGGCGCTTCGAGGACCGGCCCGCCCTGCCTTCGACCGTGCAGCGTCCGCATCCTCCCTTGTATGTGGCCGGCTCCACGGCTGAGACCCTGGGCTTTGCCTTCGATCAGAATCTGCCCCTGCTGCTGAGCCTGGAGCCGCCCGAAGGCACGCAGCTGGAGCGCCTGGAGGCCGCTGCACGAGAGCGCGGGCGCGATGCCGCCGCGCTGCGTGCGCGCTCATCGCTGGCGCGCTATGTCTGCATCGGTGCCGATGAGGCCGCCGTGCAGGCCCAGCTGGCCACGCTGTGGCCGCAGCTGTACCAGCGGCGCGTGTACTTTGCGGGCAAGCGCGGCGTGCCGGCCGACCAGGTGCTGCCCATCGATGTGCCGCGCGTGCTGGCCGAGCAATTCATCCATGGCACGCCCGAACAGTGCCATGCGCAGATCACCGCCTTGCGCGAGCGCACGGGCATTGGCCAGCTGCGCTGCGTCTTCAACGCCAACGGCCTGTGGAGCGATGCCCAGGCCCTCGCCGGCATGGAACTGTTTGCGCAGGAGGTTCTCCCTTCATTGCGCAGCGCCGTGCCTTTCGCCACCGTCTGACTTCCTCTTTTTTCTGGAGAACCTTCCATGCAAACCGCCAAGATTCCCGCCACCATCGTCACCGGCTTCCTGGGCAGCGGCAAGACCACGCTGCTGCGCCACATCCTGGACAACGCGGGCGGCCGGCGCATTGCCGTCATCGTCAACGAGTTCGGCGAGCTGGGCATCGACGGCGAGATCCTCAAGGGCTGCGGCATCGGCTGCGACGACGACGGCAACGAGCGCGAAGGCGCGCTGTACGAGCTGGCCAACGGCTGCATGTGCTGCACGGTGCAGGAAGAGTTCTTCCCCGTGATGCGCGCGCTGGCCGAGCGCCGCGACCAGATCGACGCCGTGATCATCGAGACCTCGGGCCTGGCCCTGCCCAAGCCCCTGGTCCAGGCCTTCCAGTGGCCCGAGATCGCCAACGTGTTCACCGTGGACGCGGTGGTCACCGTGGTGGATACGCCGGCGGCCGCCAGCGGCCAGTTCGCCGCCAATCCCCAGGCCGTGGACGAGCTGCGCCGTGCCGACCCCAACCTGGACCATGAATCGCCGCTGCACGAACTCTTCGAGGACCAGCTGGGCGCGGCCGACCTGGTGGTGCTCAACAAGACCGACCTGGCCGATGCCGAGGCCCTGGCGCGCGTGACCGCCCTGGTGCGCGAGGAGCTGCCGCCCGAGGTCAAGATCGTGCAATCGTCCCAGGGCCGCCTGCCGCTGGACGTGGTGCTGGGCCTGGCCAAGGCGGCCGAGACCACCATCGACCAGCGAGTGAGCCACCATGACCACGACGAGGACCATGACCACGACGACTTCGACTCCTACGTGATCGACCTGCCCGCCGTGGACCGCGACCGCCTGCTGGCCGCGCTGGAGACGCTGGTGGAGCAGCACAGCATCCTGCGCGTCAAGGGCTTTGCCGAGATCCCGGGCAAGCCCATGCGCTGGCTGCTGCAGGGCGTGGGCCGCCGCTTCGACCACCACTTCGACCGCGCCTGGCGCGAGGGCGAGGCACGCGGCACGCGCCTGGTGTTCATCGGGCAAGACCTTGACGAAGCAGCGCTGCGCAAGGGCCTGGAGAATGTGGCCGCCTGACCTTCCGATTCCGCACTGAAACCTGTTCCATGCACCTGCTGTCCACGCGCCCCGGCGGCTTTGTCGAGGACGAGAGCATCGTCACCCGCCTCGACCAGACGCCGGCCGACATCGTCATCCTGAGCTCGGCCGACACCACGCTGGCCCTGCTGTCCTCGGCCGTGGCCGCGCTTGCCGGGGCGTCGGCGGACTTTCCCTCGGTGCGGCTGGCCAATCTGCTGTACCTGCGCCAGCCGGCCTCGCTGGACCTGTATGTGGACGAGGTGCTGCGCCATGCGCGCGTGGTCATCGTGGACCACCTGGGCTCGGAATCGGCCTGGCCCTACGGCATCGAGCAGATCGGCTCGCTGGCGCGCCGCAAGGGCCAGCGCCTGGCCATGTTCTCGGGTGACCTGCAGGAAGACCCGCACCTGCTGGCGCGCAGCACGCTGCCGGCCGCCGCCTGCCGCCAGCTGTGGCAGTACCTGCGCTCGGGCGGCGCGGCCAATGCGCGCGAATTCCTCAAGGCCACCGTCTACCACGGGCTGGACCGGGGCGATGCGCCGCTGCCGCCGCGCACCCTGCCGCAGGCGGCTGTCCACGTTCCCCCGGCGCTCTTCGCTGCCAGGAGCCATGCCCAGGTCCAGGCCCAGGTCCATGCCCATGACGTGGCCGGCATCGACGACCTGCAGCGCGCCTGGACGCCGGGCGCGCCCACGGTGGCCCTGGTGTTCTACCGCTCCCACCTGCTGGCGGGCAACACGGCGGCCTTCGACGCCATGGCCCTGTCGCTGCAGCAGCGCGGCATGAACCCGCTGCCCGTGGCGCTGGACTCGCTCAAGGACCCGCTGTGCCTGGCCACGCTGCGCCAGCTCTGCGAAGACCATGCCGTGCAGCTGGTGCTCAACACCACGGCGTTCTCGGCCCTGGAATCGGGCACGGCCCTGGCTGGCGATGCGCCCGTGCTGCAGGTGATCGCCAGCGGCGGCAACCGCGAGGACTGGTGGGCCGACAGCCAGGGCCTGCGCCCGCGCGACATCGCCATGCAGGTGGTGCTGCCCGAGATGGATGGCCGCATCATCACGCGCGCCATCAGCTTCAAGGGCCTGTCCCACCGCTGCGCCTTCACCCAGGCCGACGTGGTGGCCTACCAGCCCGAGCCCGACCGCGTGGACTTCGTGGCCGACCTGGCCTGGCGCTGGTGCCGCCTGCGCAGCCTGCCCGCGCGCGACAAGCGCCTGGCCCTGGTGCTGGCCAACTATCCGGGCAGCGAAGGCCGCATCGGCAGCGGCGTGGGGCTGGATACGCCGGCCTCGGTGATCGCCATCCTGCAGCACCTGGCGGCCGAAGGGCATGAGCTGGGCGACCCCGCGCAGCTGCCCGCCGATGGCCAGGCGCTGATGCACACCCTGCAGCAGGGCATTGCCAACGACCCGGCCCAGTGGCCGCTGCGCCCGGCCTGGCAAAGCTATGCGCTGGACGAGTACCTGGCGCGCCTGGCCGCGCTGCCGGACGGCATGGCCGACGCCATCACGGCGCGCTGGGGCGCGCCCGAGGCCGACCCGCTGCTGCGCCAGGGCCGATTCATGATCGCGGGCCTGCGCCTGGGCCATGTCTTTGTCGGCATACAGCCGGCGCGTGCATTGGTCGGTAAAGGCATGGGCGCGCAGGACTATGCGAGCTACCACGATGCCGAACTGGTGCCGCCCCACGGCTACCTGGCCTTCTACTTCTGGCTGCGCGACCGCTTTGCCGTGGACGCCATGGTCCACGTGGGCAAGCATGGCAACCTCGAATGGCTGCCGGGCAAGAGCCTGGCGCTGTCGGGCGCGTGCTGGCCCGATGCCATCCTGGGCCCGCTGCCGCACCTGTACCCCTTCATCGTCAACGATCCCGGCGAAGGCGCCCAGGCCAAGCGCCGCAGCCAGGCCGTGATCATCGACCACCTGATGCCGCCGCTGACGCGCGCCGAAAACCACGGCCCGCTGCAGGACCTGGAGCGCCTGGTGGACGAGTACTACGACGCGTTGCTGGTCGATGCGCGGCGCGGCGCGCTGCTGCGCCGCCAGATCCTGGACATCGTGCGCCGCCAGCACCTGGACCAGGAGCTGGACCTGGCGCCCGGTGCCGCGCAGGACGACGATGCCGTGCTCGAACGCATAGACGCCTACCTGTGCGAGCTCAAGGAAACCCAGATCCGCGACGGCCTGCATGTCTTCGGCGCCTCGCCGCAAGGGCGCCAGCGCCGCGACACGCTGCTGGCGCTGGCGCGTTTTCCGTCGGACGAAGGCCAGGGCCTGATACAGGCGCTGGCCGCCGACCTGCTGGACAGCCCCGGGTTCGACCCGCTGCGCATGGAGCCCGCACGCCCCTGGGCCGGCGCGCGCCCCGCCGCACTGCAGGCCGTGAGCGACGAGCCCTGGCGCCATGAAGGCGACACGCGCGAGCGCCTGGAGCTGCTGGCCCAGCAACTGCTGGAAGGTGAGGCCCCGGCCGGTGACTGGCCGCAGACGCGCGCCGCGCTGGAACAGGTGCATGCCGTACTGGCGCCCGCGCTGGACGCCTGCGGCGGCGAGGAACTGCGCCAGCTGCTGCGCGGCCTGCAGGGCCGCTTCGTGCCGCCCGGGCCCAGCGGATCGCCCTCGCGCGGGCGGCCCGACGTGCTGCCCACGGGGCGCAATTTCTACACGCTGGACACGCGCGCCATTCCCACCCAGGCTGCCTGGGAGCTGGGCCAGCAGGCCACGCTCAGGCTGCTGGAGCGCTATCTGCAGGAGCATGGCGAGTACCCGCGCACCCTGGGCCTGTCGGTCTGGGGCACGGCCACCATGCGCACGGGCGGCGACGACATCGCCCAGGCCTTTGCGCTGATCGGGGTGCGCCCCAAATGGGCGCCCGGCAGCCAGCGCGTGGTGGACTTCGAGGTGGTGCCGCGCGTGGGCATGGGCCGGCCGCGCGTGGATGTGACGCTGCGCATCTCGGGCTTTTTCCGCGATGCCTTCCCGGGCGCCGTGCAGATGTTCGACGCGGCCGTGCAGGCCGTGGCCGCGCTGGACGAGGACGCCGAGGACAACCCCATACGCGCGCGCATCCTGGCCGAGGCCGAGCAGCTGCAGGCGCAGGGCATGGACGCCGTGCAGGCCCGCCTGCAGGCCGGCTGGCGCGTGTTCGGCGCGCCGCCCGGCCACTATGGATCGGGCCTGGGCGGACTGTTCCAGAGCGGTGATTGGCAGGGCGATGCCGACCTGGCCCAGGCCTACCTGGGCTGGAGCCAGCACGCCTACGGCCAGGACGCCGAGGGCGTGCCCGCAGGCGATGCGCTGCGCCGCCGCCTGGGCGAGCTCGACGTGGTGGCCCACAACCAGGACAGCCGCGAGCACGACATCCTCGACTCGGGCGACTACTTCCAGTTCCAGGGCGGCATGGCCTCGGCCGTGCGCCACCTCTCGGGCCGCCAGCCCGCGCTCTACCATGGCGACCACGCCAACCCGGCCCAGCCGCGCGTGCGCTCGCTCAAGGAAGAGATTGCGCGCGTGGTGCGCTCGCGCGTCACCAATCCCAAGTGGATGGACGGCGCCAAGCGCCACGGCTACAAGGGCGCCTTCGAGATGGCGGCCACGGTGGACTATCTCTTCGGCTTCGACGCCACCACGCAGCAGGTGGGCGACCACCAGTACGCCCTGGTGGCCGACGCCTATGTGCTGGATGCGGCCACGCGCGACTTTCTCGTGCAGCACAATCCGCAGGCCCTGCGCGACATGCTGGAGCGCCTGCTCGAAGCCATGCAGCGCGGCCTGTGGGAGCAGCCCGGCGACTATCGCCAGCAGCTGGAAGACCTGCTGCTGGAACATGAAAACCATCTCGAAGGACTGCGCGGATGACCGCCTCCCCTGACCTGGGCAGCGGCGCCCAGCCCGCGCTGCCGCCGCTGTTTCCCTTTGCCGCCATCGCGGGCCAGCCCCTGCTGTGCCAGGCGCTGCTGCTGGCCGCCATCGACCCGCAACTGGGCGGCGTGCTGATCGAGGGGCCGCGCGGCACGGCCAAGTCCACGGCCGCGCGCGCGCTGGCCGAGCTCATCGATGCCGCGCCCTTCGTCACGCTGCCGCTGGGCGCCTCGCTGGAGCATCTGGCCGGCTCGCTGGACCTGGGCCAGGCCATGGCCGGCCATGCACTCAAATTCGCGCCCGGCCTGCTGGCGCGCGCCCATGGCGGCGTGCTCTATGTGGACGAGATCAACCTGCTGCCCGATGCCCTGGTCGATGTGCTGCTGGATGCCGCCGCCAGCGGCGTCAACGTGGTCGAGCGCGACGGCATCTCGCACCGCCACGCGGCGCGCTTCGTGCTGGTGGGCACCATGAACCCCGAGGAAGGCCAGCTGCGCCCGCAGCTGCTGGACCGCCTGGGCCTGTGCGTGCGCCTGGCCAATGTGGAGGATGCGGCCCAGCGCCAGGCCATCGTGCGCGCGCGGCTGCTGTTCGATGCCGACCCGGCCGCCTTCCGCGCCCGCCATGCAGACGCCCAGGCCGCGCTGGCAGCCCAGCTGCGCACGGCACGCGAGCGCCTGCAGCCGGCCGGCGCGCTGCCCTGGTCCGACGCGGTGCTGCAGGCCGCAGGCGCGCTGTGCATTGCCGCCCAGGTGGACGGCCTGCGCGCCGACCTGGTGCTCCTGCGCGCCGCCCGCGCCTGGGCCGCCTGGCTGGGCGATGCCGAGGTCACGCCCGACCATGTGCAGGCCGTGGCCGAGCTGGTGCTGGTGCACCGCCGCAAGCCGGGGGCGCCGCAGCCGCAGCAGCCGCAGCAGCCATCCCCACAGCAGGCGCCATCGAATCCGCCTTCGCAGTCGCCGGCACAAAGCCGGCCGCCTGCGGAATCCACGGCCAACGGCGCAGGCGACAGCCCGCCCTCCGAGGCCGACTGGGGCGCCATGCCGCCCGAGCCCGTGGGCCTGCTGCGTGTCGCCGTGCCCTCATTGCTGGCCCGCGAGGCCGCAAAGGCGGGAGCGCCCGCCACAAAAAAAGCCTGAGCCCCCGCGGCCCCGCGCCACAGGCAAGGGCTGCGGGGGCGGGCCAGCAGGCCGCCAGCCAGCCCCGGCTGGCCCAGGCGCAAGGCGGGCAGGCCACCGGCAGCTGGGACTGGCCGCGCACGCTGGCCGCGCGCGGCGCCCAGGCGCTGGCGCCCGAACATCTGCAGCGCCGCCGTGAGCCGCCGCAGGCCACGCGGCTGCATTGCTTTGTGCTCGATTGCTCGGCCTCCATGGCCGGCAGCGGCGCACTGGCGCGGGCCAAGGGCGTGCTGCTGTCGCTGATGGAAGAGGCCTACCGCCGCCGCGAGCAGGTGGCGCTGATCTGCTTTGCGGGCACGCGCGTGGAATTGCGCCTGCCGCCGCGCAAGGCTGCGGCCTGGAATGACGACTGGATCGCTCCCATTGGCGGGGGCGGCGGCACGCCGCTGCAGGCGGCCGTGGAACAGGCGGGCCAGTTGCTGCAGCGCCATTGCGGCGCAGACGCCTCCTGCCAGGGCTGGCTGTGGCTGCTTACCGACGGCCGCACGCGCGAGCGGCCTGCGCGGCCTGCGGCGGCGCAGGAGGCGGGCATCGTGGACTTTGAATCGGGCCGCGTGCGCCTGGGCCGGGCCGCTGCGCTGGCCGCCGCCTGGGACGCACGCCATGTGCGGGCCGATGATTTCGCAGGCTGATCTGCGGCTCTGACGAGGTCAGGCCGGCCAGCTCAGCTCGAACAGCGCGCCGCCACGCTCGCCCGGCAGGCACTGCGCCCGCCCGCCATGGGCCTGGGCAATGGCCTGCACCACGGCCAGGCCCAGTCCGCTGCCGTTGCCTGCTCCCACGCTGGCATTCCTTCGGCTGCGGGCGCCTTCACCGCGCTGGAAAGCGTCGAAGATGCGCGGCGCAAGGTCGGCCGCCACGCCGGGGCCGCTGTCTTCCACGCGCACGGTGCACAGGCCGTGGCGCACGCGCGCGGCCACCAGCAGCGGGCCCGGCTGGGCATATTGCATGGCGTTTTCCAGCAGGGCCAGCAGGGCCTGGCGTATGCGCACGGGGTCGCAGACCACGGGCTGGTCGTCGAGCTCCATCGCCAGCTGCAGGCCCGCCTGCTCCAGCGCCGGTCCCACGGCCAGGGCCACCGAGCGCACCTCGCCGGCCAGGCAGGTCTGGCGCAGCTGCAGTTGCAGATGGCCGTTTTCCTGCAGGCCCAGCAGGCGCAGGTCGTCGATCAGGCGGGTCAGCCCCTCGACCTGGGTCATCAGGCTGGCCAGCATGTCCTTGCTGGGCAGGAAGACGCCATCGGACAGGCCCTGCAGCCGCCCGCTGAGGATGGTCACGGGCGTGCGCAGCTCATGGGCGATGGCCGCGCTCCAGAAGGCGCGCTCCTGCGCCATGCCTTCCAGGCGCCGGGCCAGGCTGTTGAAGTCGTGCACCAGCTGCGCGGCCTCGTGCAGCGCGCTGTCGTCCGTGCTGGCGCGCGCCGACAGGTCGCCCTCGGCCAGCTGGCGCAGGCTGATGGCCACCGAGTCCAGCGAGGGCAGGATGCGCCGCGACAGCCGCGTGGCCACGAAGATGGCGATCAGCATGGCCACCACCAGGGTCAGCAGCACCCAGGCCAGCTCCACGCTGGAGGGCATCCAGCCGTCGGAGACACTGGCCGGGTGAAAGGTCAGCAGCAGCGCATAGAAGGCGTACGAGCCCAGCACGCACAGCACCACCACGGCCAGCGTGACGGCCGACATGGTCAGCACCACCTGCCGGCGCAGCCCGGCCGCTGCGCTCATGACGGCACTCCCCGGCCTGCGGCCTGTGCGGCGCTCATGGGTCCATCCCCAGCCGGTAGCCCACGCTGCGCACGCTGTCGGGCATGCCCTGCAGGCCCAGGCCTTCGAGTTTCTTGCGCAGCTTGCTGATGTGGCTGTCCACGGTGCGCTCCAGCGTGTGGCCTTCGGGCAGGCAGCTCAGCAGCAGCTCGGCGCGGCTGAACACGCGTCGGGGCGAACGCACCAGGCTGGCCAGCAGGTTGAATTCGGTCACGGTGAGTTCGGGCACATGCGTGGCGCCCTGCACCTGCACGCTGACCTCGCGGCTGTCCAGGTCCACGCGAAAGGGGCCGGCCTGCAGCAGCTTGGTATCGCGGCGCTGGGCCTGGCCGCAGCGGCGCAGCACGGCCTGCACGCGCGCCACGACCTCGGCCGCGTTGAAGGGCTTGCCCACGTAGTCGTCCGCGCCAATGCGCAGGCCGATGAGCTTGTCCACGTCCTGGTTGAGGGCGGTGAGCATGATGACGGGCGTGTCGCCGCGCCGGCGGATTTCGGACAGCACCTGCCAGCCGTCGAGGCGTGGCATCTGCACGTCGAGAAGAACGAGATCGGGTTTCAAGTGGTGGTGCAGTTCAAGGGCCTGCTGGCCATCGGCGGCATGCACGGTGCGCAGGTCGCTGCGGGCCAGGTAGGCGCACAGGATGTCTGCGATCTCGGGCTCGTCCTCGGCGACGAGGATGAGCGATGTCGATGGCTGGAAAGGCAAGGGCTGGGCAATGATAGAAGCCATTTTGGGGTCGCGGCGGGGGCTGTGTTCATCTCCATCGTTCTTCCACATTTCCCGGGCCGAAATGCCATCGAAAGAACGCAAGCTGTTTCCCTGTGCCGCCGCAATTGGCCGGCATGCGAAACAAATCCCTGAATATGAAGTCACAGCGGCAATGCCGTATGAGCGGGTGGGAGAGCTGTTAGCTTTGCAGCGGCTCCATGGATGAATGGCCCTGGCGGCAACACGCCGCAGGCCGAAGCCGCACCGGCAGGAGTTTCCTCCATCCCCATGCCTCCTGGCAATCTGGATTTGCATCCGGATGGCCCCTCAGATGTGTCGGCGCCAGGCGCCGTATTTTTTCCGCAGCGCGCCCTGGCGTGCATTGAAAACCAGACCTCGCGTCCATGCCACAGTTCTTCATTCACCGGCCCGTCTTTGCCTGGGTCATCGCGTTGTTCATCGTGCTGCTGGGCGTGCTTGCCATTCCGCAATTGCCGATCTCGCGCTATCCCACGGTGGCGCCGCCCACGGTGAGCCTGTATGCCACCTATCCGGGCGCCACGCCCAAGACGCTCAATGACTCCGTGGTCTCGCTGATCGAGCGCGAGCTGTCCAGCGTCCGCCACCTGCTGTACTTCGAGTCCTCGGTGGACACCTCGGGCTCGGCCGAGATCAAGGCCACCTTCAAGCCCGGCACCAACCCCGAGCTGGCCCAGGTGGATGTGCAAAACCGCATCAAGGCCGTGGAGCCGCGCCTGCCGCAGGCCGTGCGCCAGAACGGCCTGCAGGTGGAGTCGGCCACGTCGAGCTTTCTGCTGCTGGTGGGCCTGATCTCGCCGGGCGGCGAGTTCGACGAGCTGGCACTCAATGACTACATGGCGCGCAATATCGTCGAGGAGCTGCGGCGCATCGAGGGCGTGGGCCGCGTGCAGCTGTTCGGCACCGAGCGCGCCATGCGCGTCTGGGTCGATCCGGCCAAGCTGATCTCCTACGGGCTGTCCATGGGCGACCTCACCCAGGCCATCCAGCAGCAGAACATGCAGATCGCCCCGGGCCGTGTGGGCGATGCGCCCATCGCCCCGGGCCAGCGCGTGACCACGCCGCTCACCGTGCAGGGCCAGCTGACCTCGCCCGAGCAGTTCGCGGCCATCGTGCTGCGCGCCCATGCCGACGGCTCCCGCCTGGTGCTGGGCGACGTGGCGCGCGTGGAGCTGGGTGCGCAGTCCTATGCCTTCTCCAACCGCGAGGATGGCAAGCCCGCCACCAGCGCCGCCGTGCAGCTGTCGCCGGGCGCCAATGCCGTGCGCACGGCCGCCGCCGTGCAAAAGCGCATGGCCGAGCTGGCCTCCATCCTGCCGAGGGGCATGGAGCACACCATCTCGTTCAATACCGCGCCCTTCGTCAAGATCTCCATCGAGAAGGTGGTGCAGACCCTGGTCGAGGCCATGGTGCTGGTCTTCCTGGTGATGTACCTGTTCCTGCAGAACCTGCGCTACACGCTGATCCCGGCCATCGTGGCGCCCGTGGCGCTGCTGGGCACCTTCGCCGTGATGCTGGTGGCGGGCTTTTCCATCAACGTGCTGACCATGTTCGGCATGGTGCTGGCCATCGGCATCATCGTGGACGACGCCATCGTCGTGGTCGAGAACGTGGAGCGCCTCATGGCCGAGGAAGGCCTGTCGCCGCGCGATGCCACGCTCAAGGCCATGAAGGAGATCACGGGCGCCATCATCGGCATCACCCTGGTGCTGACGGCGGTGTTCATTCCCATGGCGTTCGCCAGCGGATCGGTGGGCGTGATCTACCAGCAGTTCACGCTGTCCATGGCCGTGTCCATCCTGTTCTCGGCCTTCCTGGCCCTGAGCCTGACACCGGCGCTGTGCGCCACCTTGCTCAAGCCGGTGGCGGCGGGCCACCATGAGAAGAAGGGCTTCTTCGGCTGGTTCAACCGCGGCTTCGAGCGGCTGACGAACCGCTACGAGGCCCATGTCACGGGCCTGGTCCGGCGCACGGGCCGCATGATGCTGCTGTTCGCGGCCATCGTGGCCATCCTGGTGTTTGCGCTGCGCCAGCTGCCCTCGGCCTTTCTGCCCGAGGAGGACCAGGGCTACTTCATGGCGTCCATCCAGCTGCCGGCCGATGCCACGGCCGAGCGCACGCTGGACGTGGTCAAGCGCTATGAGGAGCATGTGGCGCAGCGCCCCGGCATCGCCTCCAGCATCTCGGTGCTGGGCTTCAGCTTCGCGGGCTCGGGCCCGAACGCGGCCATGGCCTTCACCACGCTCAAGGACTGGGACCAGCGCAACGGCGCCACGGCGGGCGAGGAGGTCTCGCTCGCGCAAAAGGCCATGGAGCATGCGCCCGAGGGCGCCATCATGGTGCTGCAGCCCCCGGCCATCGACGAGCTGGGCACCTCCTCGGGCTTCACCATGTACCTGCAGGACCGCACGGGCCAGGGCCATGCCGCGCTCAAGTCGGCCACCGACCAGTTGCTGGCGCTGGCCGGCAGCAGCAGCGTGCTGGGCTCGGCCTACCAGGACAGCCTGCCTTCGGGCACCAGCGTGCGGCTGGAGATCGACCGCCAGAAGGCCCAGGCCCTGGGCGTGGGCTTTGCCGCCATCAGCGAGACGCTGTCCACGGCCATGGGCTCGCTGTACGTCAACGACTTCCCCAACGCCGGACGCATGCAGCAGGTCATCGTGCAGGCCGACGCGCCCGCGCGCATGCAGGTCGATGACGTGCTCCGGCTGAACGTGCGCAATGCCTCGGGCGGCATGGTGCCGCTGGCCGAGTTCGCCACGCCAGTGTGGTCGGAGACGCCGCTGCAGCTGGTGCGCTACCAGGGCTTCCTGGCGTCGCGCATCTCGGGCACGCCTGCGCCCGGCACGTCCAGCGGCGCGGCCATGGCCGAGATGGAGCGGCTGGCGGCCCAGCTGCCGCCCGGCTTTGCCGTGGCCTGGACCGGCCAGTCGCTGCAGGAGCGCCAGTCGGCCGCGCAGGCGCCGCTGCTCATGGCCCTGTCCATGCTGGTGGTCTTCCTGGTGCTGGCCGCGCTGTACGAGAGCTGGTCCATCCCGCTGTCGGTGATGCTGGTCGTGCCCCTGGGCCTGCTGGGCGCCGTGGCGGCCGTGCTGCTGCGCGGCATGCCCAACGATGTGTTCTTCAAGGTGGGGCTGATTACCATCATCGGCCTGTCGGCCAAGAACGCCATCCTGATCGTGGAGTTCGCCAAGCAACTGCGCGAGGAAGGCCAGGACCTGCGCGAGGCCGCCATCAAGGCCGCACGCCTGCGGCTGCGGCCCATCCTCATGACCTCGCTGGCCTTTGCGCTGGGCGTGGTGCCGCTGATGCTGGCATCGGGCGCCAGCGCCGAGACCCAGCACGCCATCGGCACGGGCGTGTTCGGCGGCATGGTCAGCGGCACGGTGCTGGCCGTGTTCTTCGTGCCCGTCTTCTTCGTCTTCGTCCTTGAATGGCAGCGGCGCATCGCCGGGCCGCGCGGCAGCGCGCGCCGGCCGCCGCCTGCTGCCGACCCCGGAACCTGAACCATGCCTTTCTGGATCGCGCTCAACGCCCTGTGCTTTCAGGGCCGCCCGCCGGCACAGTCTTTGAATCCCTGTGCGCCACCGGCGCCTGCGAACCCGGCCCGGCAGACCGGCTCCGCCGGCTCCACCGGTTCCGGGCCGCCAGCGGAGCAGGCCGGCGCCTTCGCACGCGGCGCCGGTGCCACGGTGGCCGGCACGAACGGCCCATGATTTCTATAATGGCGGTTTCGTTCGCCATTGCAGGAGGTATTCGTCCCATGCGCCATTGATGCTGCCGCTGTCCCAGCGGCCCGCTTTTCCCGACCCTGCCCACCGCACGCGCAATGCATGCAAAGCGGCAAGGAACTGCGTTGGCATCCATGAACTGCGATATGACGAATACCACGATCACGCTCGACGGCGTTTCCTGCGTGCTGCCCGATGGCAGCCCCCTTTTCTCCGATCTTTCCGAAACCCTGGACCACCGCCGCACCGGCCTGGTGGGCCGCAACGGCGTGGGCAAGTCGCGGCTGGCGCGCATCCTGGCCGGGCTGGATGCGCCCTCGCAGGGCCGCTGCCTGCGCTCGGGGCAGGTGCTGTACCTGACCCAGCGCACGGACTGGCATGACCAGCCTTCGGTGGCGGCGCTGGCCGGGCTGCAGCCCGCGCTGGAGGCGCTGGCGCGCATCGAGGGCGGCAGCTGCGATGCCCGGGACTTCGAGCGGCTGGCCGACCGCTGGGATCTGCGCCAGCGCCTGCAGGCCCAGCTGGAGCTGGCGGGCCTGGGCCATCTGCGTGCCGATACGCCGGGCCACGCCCTCAGCGGCGGCGAGGCCATGCGCGTGGCCCTGGCGGGCGCGCTGCTGTCGGGCGCCGACCATCTGGTGCTGGACGAGCCCAGCAACCACCTGGACCGCGAAAGCCGCCAGGCCCTGGCCGCGCAACTGCAGCGCTGGCCCGGTGGCCTGGTCGTGGTCAGCCATGACCGCAGTCTGCTGCAGGGCATGGAACGCATCGTGGAGCTGTCACCGCAGGGGCTTCGCAGCTACGGCGGCGGCTACGCCTTCTATGCCGAAGCCAAGGCGCGCGAGATGGCCTCGGCGGTGCAACTGCTGGAGCAGCGCAAGCTGGAGCGGCGCCGCGAAACGCAGCAGCTGCGCGAGCAGCACGAGCGCCAGCAGCGCCGTGAGGCGCGCGGCCGCCGCCAGGGCCAGGAGGCCAACCAGGCGCGCATTCTGCTGGACCGGCAAAAGGAGCGCAGCGAGGCTTCGGCCGGCCGCCTGCGCCGCCAGCATGCAGACACGCGCGAGGCGCTGGACCAGCGCGTGCGCGAAGCGGCGCGCCAGATCGACCTGCAGGCCGGCATCCGCATGCAGGCGCCGCCACCGGCCGGTGCTCCCTGCGACGTGGTGGCGCTGCTGGACGATGTGCTGCTGCCGTTTTCGTTGTCCACGGGGCCGCGCCTGAACCTGTCTCTGTACGGCGGCCAGCGCCTGGCCGTGACCGGTCCCAACGGCTGCGGCAAGACGCGCCTGCTGGATGTGCTGTCGGGCCGCCTTGCGCCCCAGGCGGGCGAGGTGCGCCGCATGCAGGCCTGTGCCTACCTGGACCAGCGCCTGTCCCTGTTGCAGCCCGGGCGCACGGTGATGGAACAGTTGCAGGACGCCTGCCCAGGCACCCCCGTGGATGTGCTGCGCACGCGCCTGGCCTGGCTCGGGCTGGCGGCCCGGCAGGTGGAGCAGCCCGCGGGCCGGCTCAGCGGCGGCGAGCAGCTCAAGGCTGCCCTGGCCTGCGCGCTGCATGCCGAGCCGCCCGCGCCCCTGCTCCTGCTGGACGAGCCCTGCAACCACCTGGACCTGCCTTCCCTGCAGGCGCTGGAGGCCATGCTGCGCGGCTACGCCGGCACGCTGGTCGTGGTCTCGCATGACGAGGATTTTCTGCAGGCCATCGGGCTGACCGACCGCCTGGTGTGGTCGCCGCAGGGCTGGCGAATGGAGCCCGCCTAGCTTTGCTGGGCTATCAGCGCCTGCAGTGCGTTCACGTCGGTCACCAGCAGCGCCTGGCGCCCCTCCTTGCGCAGCAGGCCGCGCCGGGTGAGGGCGCCCAGCTCGCGCGTGACCTGCTCGCGGTTGGTGCTGATCTTGCTGGCCAGCACCGAGTGCGAAGGCACGGGGCTGATGAGGGCCGTGTGCTCGGGCGAGACGCCCGCCTCCCGCGCCAGGCGCAGCAGTTCCATGTGCAGGCGCGTGGGCACGCCCAGGGTGCTCAGCTCCATGACGCGGTCGGTCAGCCGCCGCACCAGGCCGGCCAGGCCTTCCATCATGCGCAGGGCAACGGCGGGCTCGCGCGCCAGCAGGGCCAGGAAGTCCTGGCGCGAGAGGCTGGCCAGCAGCGAGGATTCCAGGGTGACCACATCGGTGGAGCGTGCCTGGCCGTCAATGGCAGCCAGGTCGCCGAAGTGCTCGCCGGGCCCGTAGTCGCGGAAGCTGACCTCGCGCCCGCCCGGCGAATAGGTGGTGATGCGCACGCGCCCGCTGACCAGGAAGAACACGTCGCTGCCCGTGGAGCGGCGGCTGAACACGGGCTGGCGGGCCTGCAGAGGGCGCCATTCGCAGTCGGCGGCGATGCGGTCCAGGCTGGCGCTGCCCAGGCCCTCGAACAGGGCGATGCCGCGCAGGGCGAAACTGGAGGGCTGGGTGGGGTGGGCCATGGAACCAATAGCGGGCGTAAGGTACAAAGATTCTGGATCGGCCAGGCCCGGCCTAAGTTCCTTCAAGCTGCCGTTCTTGCGGTCTTCTCCTGTCTTCTTCCGCCGTCGGGCGCATCATCGCTTTCCATGGCCCGTGTCCCTCATCCGGCTCTGCCGGCTCTGCCGTCCCTGCGCAGCCTCCACTGGTCCACCGGCCTGGTGCTGTGGACCTATGCGGCGCTGCACCTGTTCAATCACGCCCTGGGCCTGGTCTCGCTGGGCACGGCCGAGGCCGTGCGCGAGCTGGTCCACGGCGTGTGGCGATCCCTGCCCGGCAGCCTGCTGCTCTATGGCGCGCTGGCCGCGCACATGGGGCTGGCGCTGCAGGCGCTGGCGCGGCGGCGCAGCCTGCGCATGCCGGCGCTGGAGGCCGTGCGGCTGCTGCTGGGACTGGGCCTGCCGCTGCTGCTGGCCCTGCACGTGCCGGCCACGCGGCTGGCACAGGAGGCCTGGGGCGTGGACCCCTCGTATGCGCGCATCGTGCGTTCTTCCTGGAATCCGTCCAGCATGGCCATCCAGCTGCTGCTGATGACGGCCGCCTGGACCCATGGCTGCATGGGCCTGCACATGGCCCTGCGTGCGCGCGGCTGGTGGCGGCGGTGGCAGCCGCTGCTGCTCACGGCCGCCGTGCTGCTGCCCGTGCTGGCGGCGCTGGGCATCGTCTCCATGGCGCGCGAGATCGCGGCGGCCGGCCTGCCAGCGCCGGCCGTCCCCTCGCCCGAGGCATCGCAGTGGCTGCGCGCGCTGACGACCGGGCTGCGCCAGGGCTGGCTGGCCTGTCTGGCCGCGCTGCTGGCCGGCCCCTGGCTGTGGCGGCGCATGCGCCTGCGCGGCGCCCGCCAGGTGCTGCTGCACTATCCGGGCCGCACCGTGCAGGTGGCCCAGGGCATGAGCGTGCTCGAAGCCAGCCGCGAGCATGGCATTGCCCATTTGTCGCTGTGCGGCGGCAGGGCGCGTTGCTCCACCTGCCGGGTGCGCGTGTCCGGCCCGGCGGCCCACCTGCCTGCGCCGGGGCGGGACGAGCGCCTCACGCTGGAGCGCGTGGGCGCGCCGCAGGACGTGCGGCTGGCCTGCCAGCTGCGGCCCACGGGCGATGTGCAGGTGGCGCCGCTGTTCCGCTCGCCGGCAGCCGCCCAGGCCGGGCGGGGTGACGAGCAGCGCGAAGTCCGCGAAGTGCGCGCGGTGGCCATCCTGTTCGTGGACCTGCGCCGCTGGTCGGGCCTGGCCGAGCGGCAATGGCCCGTGGACCTGTCCTGGGTGCTGGACCAGTATTTCGAGCGCGTGGGCCAGGCCGTGCACGACAGCGGCGGCATGGCCAACCAGTTCATCGGCGACAGCGTGATGGCCATCTTCGGCCTGGACACCGACCTGGACACGGCCTGCCGCCAGGCCGTGCAGGCCAGTGCCCTCATCGACCGGCGCATGCAGGAATGGAGCCACACCTTCGAGGCGCAGTTCGGCCAGCCGGTGGATTTCGGCATGGGCCTGCATGCGGGGCGCGCCGCCGTGGGGCGCGTGGGCTTCGAGCACACCACCACCTTCACGGCCGTGGGCGAGGTGGTCAACACGGCCAGCCGCCTGCAGGAATACACCAAGAGCGCCCAGGCGCGGCTGGTGCTGTCGCTGGAGGTGGCGCGCCGCGCGGGCGTGGCCGATGGCCTGGGCGAAGTCCGGCAGGTGCAGGTGCGCGGGCGCTCCGAGCCCTTGCAGGCCCTGCATGTGGCGCGGCCCGGCCTGCAGTGGCCGTGAGCGTGGATGGTGGGCGTGGACGATGAGCGTAGACAGTGAGCGCGGGAACCGGAGAGTTTGCGCAAAGCTGTGCGTTTAGGCACTGACGTGCAGGCGGGCGAAGACGAGACTGCAGCCATGCAGAACGCAATCACGCGCTGCAGGATTTGACAAAGGATTCGCCATGAAGCACGCAAAGACCCTCTTCGCCATCGTTTCCCTTTCCTCCGCCTTGTGGTCGGGCATGGCCTCGGCCGCACCGGCCGCCACGGTATCTGCAGAAACCTGGTTTGGCGCCGAGCCCGTCGCCTCCGGCCCCGCGCTGTCGCGCGCCGAAGTGCAGGCCGACCTGGCCCTGTGGAACCGCGCCGGCCTCAACGTCTACCGCGAGTCCGACGTGAACCACTGGGATGCCGACTACCAGCAGCGCCTGGCCCGGTACCAGCGCATGCGCAGCGGCCCCGAGTACCTGGCCGAAGTGCAGCGCCTGGGCGGCTCGGTGAAGGCGGCCGAAGGCCAGGGTTCCGGCCGTGTCCCGGGCTGATGCGATGACGCGCGCCGCCACGCATCGCGCTGCCCACGCCGCAGCATCGCCCTGGGCCGACTTCGCACCGCTGCTGGCCCGGGTGCTGCTGAGCCTGCTGTTCATCTACAGCGGCATCGGCAAGCTGATGGGGCCGGAGGGCACCATGGCCTATATCGCCAAGGCGGGCCTGCCGCTGCCCATGCTGTCGTATGCCATGGCGCTGGTGGTGGAGCTGGGCGTGGCCACGGCCCTGCTGCTGGGCTGGCGCACCCGCGAGGCCGCGGCCGTGATGGCCGTGTTCAGCGTCATGTCGGCGCTGATGTTCCACAACCAGTTCGGCGACAAGGGCCAACTGGTGCAGTTCCTGAAGAACCTGGCGATCGCCGGGGGATTCGTGCAACTGATGCTGGCGCCCGTGGCGCGCTGGAGCCTGGACGCGCGGCGTTGAATGCGAGCCAGTGTTGTGCGCTGAACACTGCCAATGAAACCGGCACTGCCCAAAGCCGGGGACACCGAGGAAGGGCCTACGCCGGCCGCGCCGCCCCGCCCCGAGGGTGTCGTCCCCCTCCCTTGCGAAGCAAGTAGAGAGGGGGAAGCGGCGTCAGCCGCTCAGGGGGTGCCGCCTGTTTCACACCTTGATGCCTTTTTCAGCAAGGCGGCGGGCGTAGGCGGCCAGGATCAGCCGCTCCGAATGCACCAGGTAGTCATTGAGCGCGGCAGCGGCCTCGGCCGGCTTGCCGTCCTCGAACTGCTGCAGGATGCGCGCATTCATGTCCACATAGGGGGCATGCAGGAAGTGCGGGTCGCGCAGCAGGCCGAAGGCCAGCCGCAGCTCGGCCAGCAGGTGCTCGAACATGGTGTCCAGGCGCTCGCTGTCGGCCAGTTGCACCACGGCCTTGTGGAAACTCATGTTGGCCGTGCCCACGCCGGACCAGTCCTGGGCCTCGCGGTGGCGCTGGGCCGCTTCCACGGCTTCGCGCATCAGGCTGCGAGCCGGGTGCATGGGATAGGCCTGGGCCAGCGCCTGGCACTCCACCATGCGGCGCACGCGGTAGATGTCGATGATGGAGGCAATGCTGGGCGCCGCCACCGACACGCCCTTGTTGGGCTCGTGCACCAGCAGCCCCTCCTTGGTCAGCAGCCGGAAGGCCTCGCGCAGCGTGTTGCGCGAGATCTGCAGGCTTTCGCTGAGTGAGGCCTCCGACAGCTTTTGCCCGGGCTCCCAGGCACCATCGATGAGCTTGCTGCGCAGCTGCTCGGTCACGCGGTCGGTCAGGTTGAGGATATCGGTGCTGCGGGTCATGGTGATGGGGGATGCAAGGGTCGATGGGCAGTGTAGCCAGGGCTGGCACTCCTGCCGGCCTCGCGCGGTGCTCAGTTGTCGTGGTGCAGCCGCGTGAAGGTCTGCAGGGCTCTGTCCACGGCCTCGTCGTCAATGTGGCGGTGCGTGACCAGGCGCAGCAGGCCCGCGCTGCCCGTGCGCACCAGCACGCCGGCTTCGGCCAGGCGTGCCTCCCAAAGGCGCGCATCGGCCGCGCTGGTGCCTACGCGCACCTGCACGATGTTGGTCTGCGGCAGTTCGGCCGCGCACCATGCCGGGTGGATGGCGCGCAGGCCCTGGTGCAGGCGGCGGGCGCGTGCGTGGTCCTCGGCCAGGCGATCGACCATGTGCTCCAGCGCCACCAGGCCCGCCGCCGCGATCACGCCGGCCTGGCGCATGGTGCCGCCCAGCATGCGCCGTATGCCGCGCGCCCGCGCGATGAAGTCGGCCGGGCCCATGAGCACCGAGCCCACCGGAGCCGACAGGCCCTTGGACAGGCAGACGGTGACCGAGTCCGTGTGCGCGGCGATCTCGCGGCAGGACAGGCCCAGTGCCACGGCGGCATTGAACAGGCGCGCGCCATCGGTATGCACGGGCACGCCATGGCGGGCGGCCAGGGCATGCAGGGCCGCCAGCGACTCGGGCGCCGCGACGCTGCCGCCCCGTGCGTTGTGGGTGTTCTCCACGGCCACGAGGGCGCTGGGGCAGCGCGCGGATGCCGAGGTGTCCAGCGCCGCTTCCAGCGCGGGCAGGGCGATCAGGCCGCCGTCGCCGGGCAGGCTGCGGTAGTGCATGCCGGTCAGGCCCGCGGCTGCGCGCTCGGCGTTCAGCAGATGGCTGCCGGCCTCGGCCAACACCTCGCCGGGCATGCGGCCATGGGCGAGCACGGCCACGAGGTTGCCCATGGTGCCGCTGGCCACGAACAGGCCTGCGGCCTTGCCAAAGCGCTGGGCCGCCGTCTCTTCGAGCGCACGCACCGTCGGGTCGCCGTCCAGGCCGTCGTCGCCCAGCGGGGCGCAGGCCATGGCTTCGAGCATCTGCGGCGTGGGGCGCGTGACGGTGTCGCTGCGCAGGTCAACGGCGTCGTGGTGATGGTGCAGGGAGGGCATTCAGTCCGCCTTGATGTTGCGTTCCTTGATGACGCGGGCCCAGCGTGCGGCGTCGGTCTCCATCTGGGCGCCGAACTCCGCCGCAGTGCGGGGCGTCAGTTCCAGCCCCAGGGACTGCAGCTTGGCCTGGAGCGCGGGCGTGGCCATGGCGCGGGCCACGGCATCGTGCAGCGCGGTCTGTATGCCGGGGGGCAACCGGGCAGGCGCCAGCAGGCCGAACCAGTGCAGCACGGTGAGGCCGCGCACGCCGCTTTCGGCCATCGTGGGCACCTGGGGCAGGGCCGGCGAGCGCTGGGCACCGGTGGTGGCCAGGGCGCGCAGCGCGCCGCTTTTGATATGGGGGATCACGGTGGGGGCCGAGGAGAACATGCTCTCGGTATGGCCGGCCACCACGTCGGCGACGGCCTGGCCCGAGCCCTTGTAGGGAATGTGGGTGATGAAGGTGTCCGTCTGCTGCTTGAACAGCTCGCCTGCCAGATGCGTGGCCGTGCCCGTGCCGCCCGAGGCGAAGTTGATCTGGCCGGGCCGTGCCTTGGCCATCGCGATGTATTCCTTCACGCTCTGCGCCTTGAGCTTGGGGTTGACGGCCAGCACCAGCGGCGAGGAGCCGATCAGGGCCACGGGCGTGAAGTCCTTGAGCGCGTCGTACGGTGTCTTGTAGAGACTGGGCGTGATGGTGTGCGGCATGTCGGCCAGGAGCAGCGTGTAGCCGTCGGGCGCGGCGCGTGCCACCAGCTCGGCGCCCAGCATGGCCGAGGCGCCGGGCTTGTTGTCCACGACCACGGGCTGGCCCAGTTCGCGCGACAGCTCCGTGCCCAGCGCACGGGCGATGTTGTCCGAGCCGCCTCCGGCCGTGTAGGGCACGACGATGCGCACGGGCTGTGCGGGCCATTTCTGCGCCAGGGCAAGGCCGGGCAGGGCAGCCGCTGCCAGGATGAGCAGGCGGCGCTGCAGGCCCCGGTGCGAAGCGGGATGTGCAGCAGGATGAAAAGAGGGGTGCAAGGCGGGGCGCGGAAGTGGGTGACGTTCGGCAGGCATGGCGAAGGGTCCTTGGTGCAGCGACAGGAAGAAACGATGGGCCGATCCGCCAGCGGCCTGGCCCGCAAGCCACCCGCCTTCATCAACCGATGAAGCGCCCCGCATTGCCCAGCACGCCCAGGTCGATGAAGCTGGAGCCGACATGGGGCGCCTGGCCGCTGTAGTCAATGACGAAGCCGCCCATGTCCCAGTTGCGGATGCCGGCCAGCGCCGAGCGCAGCCTGGCCTGGCTGGGGTCGCGGCCTGCGCGTTCCAGGCCCTCGGCCAGCACGCGTGTGTTCACATAGGCTTCCAGCGTGCCCAGCGAGAACTCCTGCTGCCCGTGGGCGCGCATGGCGGCCTGATAGTCGCGCACCACCTGCAGCTTGGCCTGGTGGGGCGCGGGAACGACCATGGTCAGGGCAATGCCCCGGGCGTCCTCGCCCAGCGGCTTGAGGCTGTCGTTGGGCAGGGTCACGCTCAGGCCGGTGAGCAGCACGCCGGGCGCGCTCTTGCGCAGGCCGCGCACCAGATCGACCGACACCGTGCCAGCCGTGGCCAGCAGCACGGCCGAGGGGTGGGCCGCTTCCACTTTGTTCAACACATCGGCCAGATTCTTGCCATCGGTGGCGATGGCCGCCTGCACGGCGGGTGCCATCTTCTCGGCCTCCAGGGCGTGCGTGGCGTCCTCCAGCATTTCGCGGCCGTAGGCGTTGTCCAGGTAGACGATGCCAATGCCCTTGAGCCCCATGCCCGCAAGGCGCTGGACCAGGCGGCGGACCTCGGTGGTGTAGCTGGCGCGCACATGGAAGACGTTGCGCGATGCCTTGCGCAGCGACGAGGCGCCCGTGAAGGGCGCCACATAGGGAACGCCGGCTTCCTCGATCAGCGGGATGACGGCGGCGTTGTTGGGCGTGCCCACGCAGGACAGCAGGGCAAAGGCCGTGCCCTTGGAGAGCATCTGCCGCACGTTGTCGGCCGTGCGCTGGGGCACGTAGCCGTCGTCAACCATCTGCAGCTGCAGCGTGCGGCCCTGGATGCCGCCACGCGCGTTGATCTGCGCCATGGCCGCTTCCGTGCCCAGCTTGATGTCGGTGCCGAAACCGGCCAGCGGTCCGCTCATGGCGGCCGAGCAGCCGATGGTGATGGTCTTGGCGGACAGGCCTGCCTCATCGGCGAAGGCATTGCGCACGAAGGCCGGCGCCAGCGCGGGAACCGCTGCGATGGCTGCAGCACGGGGAAGCAGGGAAACAAGTTGACGGCGTTGCATGGATTCAGAGCTCGGACAAAAGGGATGGGAGCAGGAAGGTGCCATTCACGCCGACTGCCACGCGTGCGCCGCAGGCCGGGAGGGCGGCCCATTGTAGGAGGCGGCCTCGTCACAGGCGATATCGGGGCAGGGGCATTGTTGTGTTAATGCCTTCTATGGATGTTCAATACACGATAGTTTTTGACATTTGAAAACCCTGTGCGTGCTCAATCCTTGGGCAACGATATGCGGGTTTGTACTATCAGCATGCGCTGATTGTCTTATTCACAATTCGTTTCTGTAAGACAAATTCTTTGTTTTGTTGAACAAAACCAGGTTGGCAGCGCACTCCACGCCACCGGGTTGGGCCTGCGGGGCGGCTTGACGGCCGCTCCGCACCGGGGTGTGAAGGGGGAATCAACATGCTGACTGACGTCAATCTCTGGCCGCTTATCGGAGTGGCCATCATCGTTGCGGGCTTCGTGCTGCGCTTCAATCCCATGCTGGTCGTGATCGTCACGGCCATCGGCACGGCACTGGCGGCGGGCTTCCCCGTCGACAAGGTGCTGGCCACCATTGGCACGGGCTTCATCAAGACGCGCAACCTGCCGCTGATCATCCTGCTGCCGCTGGCCGTGATCGGCCTGCTGGAGCGCCATGGCCTGCGCCAGCACGCGCAGAACTGGATCAGCTCCATCAAGTCGGCCACCGCAGGCCGCCTGCTCATCGTCTACCTGGCCGCCCGCCAGCTGACGGCTGCCGTGGGCCTGACCAGCCTGGGCGGGCATCCGCAGATGGTGCGCCCGCTGCTGGCGCCCATGGCCGAAGGTGCGACCCAGTCGCGCTTCGGCATCCTGCCCGCCAAGGTGCGCGACAAGCTGCGCGCCTACTCGGCCGCCACGGACAACGTGGGCCTGTTCTTCGGCGAGGACATCTTCGTGGCCTTCGGCGCCATCGTGCTGATGACCACCTTCCTGAAGGAAGCCGGCATCGAGGTCGAGCCCATCCACGTCGCGCTGTGGGGCATTCCCACGGCGATCTGCGCCTTCGTGATCCATGCCTGGCGCCTGCGCCGCCTGGACCGCATGCTGGAGCGCGAACTGGCCCAGTACAAGGCCGGTGTCGAGGCCGACGCAGCCAACGCCAACGCCACCCAAGCCAAGGGAGCCTGAAATGACGCTGACCATCCAACACCTGTACTACCTGGTCGGCTTCGTCCTGGCCGTCACGGCCGTGATGACGCTGCGCGATGCCAGCAACCCCAAGCGCTGGTCCAGCGGCCTGTTCTGGGCGCTGTATGCAGCCGTCTTCCTGGTGGGCAATGAACTGCCGCCCGTGGTCGTGGGCGTGATCGCCGTGGCCATGGCCCTGATCGCCGGCTTCGGCGGCGTTGGCAGCGGTCGCCATGCGCCGCGCAGCGATGCCGAATACCTGGCCAGCGCCAAGCGCCTGGGCAACAAGCTGTTCGCACCGGCGCTGGCGATTCCTCTGATCACCATGGTGGGCACGCTCAGCGCCTCGCACCTGGTCTTCGGCGGCACGCCCCTGCTGGACCCCAAGGCCACCACGCTGGTGAGCCTGGGCGTGGGCTGCGTGCTGGCGCTGGGCCTGGCCTGCTGGCTGACCCGCGAGACGCCGGCCCAGGGCATGCGCGAATCGCGCCGCCTGACCGATGCGCTGGGCTGGGCCCTGGTGCTGCCCCAGATGCTGGGCATGCTGGGCCTGGTGTTCTCGGACGCCGGCGTGGGCAAGGCCGTGGCCTATGTGACCACCACCTATATCAACATGGACATCCGCTTCGTGGCCGTGGCCGTCTACGTGCTGGGCATGGCGCTGTTCACCGTGGTCATGGGCAATGGCTTCGCGGCCTTCCCCGTGATGACGGGCGGCGTGGGCGTGCCCATCCTGGTCGGCGTCTACCATGGCGACCCGGCCGTGATGGCGGCCATCGGCATGCTCTCGGGCTACTGCGGCACCCTGCTGACACCCATGGCGGCCAACTTCAACCTGGTGCCCGCCGCGCTGCTGGAGATCGACAAGAATGCCGTGATCCGCGCCCAGGTGCCCACGGCCCTGGCCCTGCTGACCGCCAATGTCTTCCTGCTGTACTTCCTGATGTTCCGCTGATGAGCGGACCCCTGCCATGACCGATTCCACTTCCCCGCGCATCCTGGTGACCGGCTTCGAGCCGTTCGAGCAGGACCCTGTCAATCCCTCGTGGGAAGTGGCGCGTGCCCTGCATGGCGAGACCGTGGCCGGCGCCACCGTCCACGGCCTGCAGCTGCGCTGCGTGTTCGGCGAGTCGCTGCGCCAGCTGCAGGAGGCGCTGGCGCAGTTGCAGCCGGTGCTGGTCATCAGCCTGGGCCTGGCCGGCGGCCGCAGCGAGTTCACGCCCGAGCGCGTGGCCATCAATATCGACGACGCCCGCATTCCCGACCATGCGGCGCGCCAGCCCGTGGACCAGGTGGTGATCCCGGGCGCGCCCGCCGCGTACTTTTCCACGCTGCCCATCAAGGCCGTGGTGCACAACCTGCGCGCGCGCGGCATTCCGTCTTCCGTGTCCAACACGGCGGGCACCTTTGTCTGCAACCACGTGTTTTTCGCGCTCATGCACTGGCTGGCCCAGGGCAAGGCGGCGCCGGGCGCGCGTGGCGGCTTCATCCACGTGCCGGCCTTGCCCGAGCAGGCAGCGCGCAAGCCGGGCATGCCCAGCATGTGCCTGGCCGACCAGGTGGCTGCCGTGCGCGAGACCATTCGCACGGCCCTGACCGTGACCCAGGATCTGAAGGAAAACGCCGGCCAGCTGCACTGAGAGCCTGTGCACCGAGTCCGGCGAGGAGAGAACGATGAAAATTGACCTGAACAGTGATCTTGGCGAGAGCCTGGGCGGATGGCGCATGGGCGACGACGCCGCCATGCTCGACATCGTCAGCAGCGCCAACGTGGCCTGCGGATTCCATGCCGGCGACCCGGCAGGCATCCTGGAGACGCTCAAGGCCGCCCGCGAGCGCGGCGCCATGGTGGGCGCCCATGTGTCCTATCCCGACCTCGTCGGCTTCGGCCGGCGCAACATGGATGTGGCCAGCGCCGACCTGGTGGCCGGCGTCATCTACCAGATCGGTGCGCTGCAGGGCCTGGCCCGCGTGGCCGGCACCGAGGTGCGCTACGTCAAGCCGCACGGCGCGCTCTACAACACCATCGCCCACGACAGGCGCCAGGCCACCGACGTGATCACGGCCATGCGCGCCATCGACCCCAGCCTGGTGCTGGTGGCGCTGGCCGGCTCGCCGCTGATCGACTGGGCGCGCGATGCGGGCCTGACCGTGGTGGCCGAGGCCTTTGCCGACCGCGGCTACACGCCCGAGGGCACCCTGGTCTCGCGCCGCGATCCGGGCGCCGTGCTGCACGATGTGGACCAGATCGCCGCGCGCATGCTGTCCCTGGTGCGCGACGGCGTGGTCGAGGCCGTCGATGGCAGCCTGGTGCGCATTGCCGCCGACTCCATCTGCGTGCACGGCGACAGCCCCGGTGCCGTGGCCATTGCACGCCACCTGCGCGAACGTTTCGAGCAGGAGGGCGTGCGCATTTCCTCCTTCGTGGGCTGAGGGCACACCATGCGTTTTCTACCCGTCAACCGGCAGGCCCTGATGGTGGAGCTGGCCGATCTCGATGAAACCCTGGCCCTGCTGGGCTCGCTGCAGCGCGAGCCCATCGATGGCGTGCAGGAGCTGGTGCCGGCCGCGCGCACCGTGCTCGTGCAGTTCGCTCCCGCCAGGCTGGGCGTGGCCGAGCTGGTGCGCCGCATTGCCGCGCGCGACCTGGGCCAGCGTGCCGAGCGCAGCAATGTGCTGGTCGAGATTCCCGTGCACTACGACGGCGAGGACCTGGGCGATGTGGCGCAGCTGCTGGGCATCACGCCCGAGGAAGTCGTGCGCCGCCACACGGGCAGCGAGTACGCCGTGGCCTTCACGGGCTTCGCGCCCGGCTTTGCCTACCTCAGCGGGGGCGATCCGATCTTCAACGTGCCGCGCCGCACCACGCCGCGCACGCGCGTACCGGCCGGCTCGGTGGCGCTGGGCGGCACGTTCAGCGCCGTCTATCCCCAGGCCAGCCCGGGCGGCTGGCAACTGATAGGCCGCACTTCGGCCCGCATGTGGGACCTGGCGCGCGAGCTGCCCGCGCTGCTGCAGCCCGGCTACCGCGTGCGCTTTGTCGATGCGGCCGGCATGGCACAGGTGGATGAGGCGCCCGCGCCCGCCGTGGCGCAGGCCGTGCCGCATGAAGGCAACGCGCTGCGCGTCAAGGCCACGGGCCTGATGACGCTGTTCCAGGACCGGGGCCGCCTGGGCCAGGCCGGGCAGGGCGTCTCTGCCTCGGGCGCCATGGACCAGGCAGCCTTCAAGGCCGCCAACCGCCTGGTCGGCAATGCCAGCGACCTGGCCGTGCTGGAGACCGTGGGCGGTGGCCTGTCGCTGCAAAGCCAGGGCGAGACCGTGGTCGCCATCACGGGCGCCGATGCGCCCCTGACCGTGACCACCGGGTCCGGCCAGCGCTGGAGCGTGCCGCGCTACCAGGCCGTGGCCCTGGCCGATGGCGACCAGTTGACCGTGGGCCAGCCCGTGGCCGGCGCGCGCTGCTATGTGGCCGTGCGCGGCGGCTTCGCCGTCACGCCCGTGCTGGGCAGCGCCTGCACCGACACCCTGGCGAATGTCGGCCCTGCCGCCCTGGCCGTGGGCCAGGTCCTGCCTGTTCGGCCTGCGGACCGCAAGGCCGTGGCCGCACCCGAGCTGCCGCCCGAGTCCCTGCCCACCACCGGGCAGGACGTGGTGCTGGACGTGGAGCTGGGCCCGCGCACCGACTGGTTCACGCCCGAGGCCGTGGCCCTGCTGGCCGCGCAGCGCTGGCAGGTCACGCCGCAATCGAACCGCGTGGGCCTGCGCGTGGCGGGCGAGCAGCCCCTGGCGCGCGCCGTGGCCGGCGAGCTGCCCAGCGAAGGCACGCCGCTGGGCGCCATCCAGGTGCCCCCCAGCGGCCAGCCCGTGCTGTTCCTGGCCGACCATCCGCTGACGGGCGGCTATCCCGTCATCGGCTGCGTGGCGCCGCACCACCTCGATCTGGCCGGCCAGATTCCCGTGGGCGCCTGGATCCGCTTCAACCCCATCCGCGCCTTCGAGGAATACACCCCCGGCGCGCAAGGCTCCAAGAACTGAACGCGGGGAGCGCCCGGTGGCGCCTGCCCGCAACTGAAAGAAGCTGATCATGAAAAAAGTCCTGATTGCCAACCGTGGCGAGATTGCCGTCCGCATCGCCCGCGCCTGCGCCGACTACGGCGTGAAATCCGTGGCCGTCTACGCCGATGCCGACATCGACGCCCTGCACGTGCGCATGGCCGACGAGGCCTATGGCCTGGACGGCGAGCGCCCGGCCGACACCTACCTGAACATCGCCAAGCTCATCGCCATCGCGCACAAGAGCGGCGCCGACGCCGTGCACCCCGGCTACGGCTTCCTGTCCGAAAGCGAAGCCTTTGCGCGCGCCGTGCTGGATGCGGGCCTGCGCTGGATCGGCCCCACGCCTGAGACCATCGCCAAGCTGGGCGACAAGGTCGAGGCGCGCAAGATCGCCCTGCAGGTCGGCGCTCCCCTGGTGGCCGGCACGCCCGACCCCGTCAAGGATGCCGGCGAAGTGCTGGCCTTTGCCCAGCAGCACGGCCTGCCCATCATCATCAAGGCCGCCTTCGGCGGCGGCGGGCGCGGCATGAAGATCGCGTGGCGCATGGACGAGGTGGAGGAACTCTTTCACTCGGCCGTGCGCGAGGCCGTCACCGCCTTCGGCCGCGGCGAATGTTTTGTCGAGCAATTCCTGGACCGCCCCCGCCACATCGAGGCCCAGGTGCTGGCCGACACCCACGGCAACGTGGTCGTGCTGGGCACGCGCGACTGCTCGCTGCAGCGGCGCAACCAGAAGCTGGTGGAAGAGGCCCCGGCGCCCTTCCTCAGCGACGAGCAGCGCGCCCGCATCCACAGCTCCGCACGCGACATCTGCGCGGCGGCCGGCTACGTCAGTGCGGGCACGGTGGAATTCCTGTTGAGCCAGACAGGCGCCATCTCCTTCCTCGAAGTCAACACGCGCCTGCAGGTCGAGCACCCCGTGACCGAGCAGACCACGGGCGTGGACCTGGTGATCGAGCAACTGCGCGTGGCCGACGGCCTGCCCCTGTCCATCACCGAAACCCCGGCGCCGCTGGGCCACTCCATCGAATTTCGCATCAACGCCGAAGACGTGGGCCGGGGCTTCCTGCCCACGCCCGGCCCCGTGGTGCGGTTCGACCCGCCCTCGGGCCCCGGCGTGCGCCTGGATACGGGCGTGCAGACAGGCTCGGTCGTGCCCGGCAGCTTCGACTCGCTGATGGCCAAGCTCATCGTCAGCGGCGCCACGCGCGAACAGGCCCTGGCCCGCGCACGCCGCGCGCTGGCCGAGTTCCGCATCGAAGGCCTGTCCTCCGTCCTGCCCTTCCACCGCGCCGTCATCGGCCATGCCGACTTCGTGGGCAACGACGGCTTCAAGGTCCACACGCGCTGGATCGAATCCGACTTCGCCGAACCCCTGGCCGCCGCCGTGCGCGCCGAGCCGCTGCCCGACGCCAGCCTGGTGCGCTGCGCGGTCGAGATCGACGGGCGCCGGGTGTCGCTGGGCCTGCCTGCGGTGCTGCTGCAGGGGCTGGCATCGGCTGGCGGCGGTGGGGCTGCCGCGCCGGCTGCCGAATCTGCCGTGGACCCCGCTGCCGTCACCTCACCCATTGCAGGGAACCTGCATGCGTGGAAGGTGGCCGATGGCGACACCGTTCAGGAGGGCGATGTGATTGCCGTCATGGAGGCCATGAAGATGGAGATGCAGGTGACTGCGCATCGCAGCGGGGTGGTTGCGTTGGTGGCTGAGGCGGGGAAGGCGCAGGTGCTGGGGGCTGTGATTGCTCGGATTGGCTGATTTCTGTTTGACCGGTTTTTGATTTTGTTGTGCCTCTGGGGGCAGAGGCCGGGTCTCGCCCCGGCAGGCGACCCACTTTCTTATCGCGCGATAAGAAAGTGGGCAAAGAAGCGCGCCCCAAACTGCCCACGACCCCTTCGCTTCGCTACGGGGCGACCTGCGTTGGGCGGGATGCGGGGTGTGCCGCAGAACTCGCTGCGCGCTGGCGCGCTTCGCTCAAACAACTGCGGCAAGTCAGATGACGAAGCAAGCCTGTCCTTCGGCAGGCTTGCCACCCCGCATCCCGCCCAACGCAGGCGTGGGCAGAAGGGGGGAGGCTGGGGAACAGCCAACAGCCAAAAATGCAAAACAGCCGACGCGCCATCGCTGCGCTCGGCTGTTTTTTTTCAATTGGGCCGAGCGCAGCGACGGCCCGAAAAAACTCCCCCGTATGTCAGCGCCTGCGGCGTGGTGGTTGCGGGGTTGCAGTCCTGCCGAAGGACAGGACTGCTTCGTGATCTGACTCGCTGCGGTTGTCTGAGCGGAGTTCACGCAGTGAACGCAGCGAGTTCCGCAGCGAACCCCGCAACCGCCACGACGCAGGTTGCCCCGCAGCGAAGCGAAGGGGTCGCGGACATCCGGGTCGCCTTTTCTTGGCCTACCTTCTTTTGGCGAAGCAAAAGAAGGTAGGTCGGCCGCCGGGCCGAGACCCGGCCTCGAAAAACAACTCCCCGGCAGGGAACAAAACAGATCCCTGAACCCATCAGGAAGACTCAGCGCCCACCCTGAAAACTACGCGTGCTGTACAGATCCGCCGGCAGCCGCGACAGCAGCGGCAGACCAGACACCGCATCCACCGGCTGCCTCTCGATGTAGTTGAAGAACACATCGGAATCGAGCACGCCAATGTCCAGACGGCGCGCATCAGGCACGGCCGCCAGCGTCTTGTAGCCATCGCCACCCGTGGCATTGAAGCTCAGCACGAACAGCTTGTACGTGCGCGCCGTATCCAGCGGCTTCCACGTCTTGCTCGCGTTGTCATACACCTCGATGCCCGACACGCGCTGGCCGGCCGCCGCTGCCGCATTCACGTCAAAGCGCAGGCCGCCCGTGTAGGGGTAGGGGCCGGTCGTGCCGCTGGGGCCGTAGACGGCCTGCAGGCCGTCCTCGAGCATGCCCTTGACTTCCGTGCCGGTGATGTCCAGGCGGAACAGCTTGTTGCCGAAGGGCAGGACCTGGATGACCTGGGCGGCCGTGGTCTGGCCCAGCAGCGGGATGCGCACGCCGCCGCCGCTTTGCAGGGTGATGTCGGCGCCGCCGTAGTGGCGGTTGGCTTCTTCCAGGTAGGCCTGGGCCACGAGCTGCTGGATGTCGCCGCCGCGCACGCTCACGCTGCCTTCGGAATTGCAGGCGGCGCTGGACTGGCTGTAGTTCATGGTGCCGACGCCGCCGGGCACGCGGCGCGAGCACAGTTCCTGGGGCACGGTGGCGACCTGCTTGAGGTTGAACTGGGCGACCTTGTCCTTGAAGGGCTGCAGCGCGGCCGTGGCCTTGGCCGAGGGCGTGGTCACGCGCAGCACGCCGGTGGCGGCGGCGCTGGCCTTGAGGGCGGTCTTTTGCGCATCGGTGGCGGCCTTGCCGGCGATGGTGAAGCTGTCGCCGATCAGCACATGGGGCGTGCCCGTGCACTGGGTGACGCGGCCGTCGGCGTCGAACTGGACCTTGAGGTCGCCGACGACCTGGGCGTACTCCCAGGCCTGGACCACGCAGACGGGGCTGCCGTCCTTGTCGGCCAGGCGCGTGGGGTAGGCGCCGCCGGGCGTGCCCACGCCGGTGGTGTTGAGCACGTCGGGGCCGAGCAGGGTGTGCGAGTCGCCGCCCACGACCACGTCCACGCCGCTGAGCTTGGGCACGATCTGGCGGTCGTACTCATAGCCCACATGGCTCATGACGATGATCTTGTTGATGCCCTTGGCGCGCAGCGCGTCGATTTCGCGCTGGGCCGCCGTGGCCTCGTCCTCGAAGGTGGTGTCGGCATCGGGGCTGGACGATGCCTTGGTCTTGCCCGCAATGGTCAGGCCGACGATGCCGATCTTCTGGCCGCCGCGCTCCACCACGGTGGAGGGGTTCACATAGCCGGGCGCCTTGGCCGCGTTCAGGGCCGAGTTGGCGCCAAAGCGCACGTTGGCGCTGAGCACGGGCGTCTTGCAGGTGCCGGCGCGCAGGCGGTCCAGGAAGGACTTGAGGCCGCTGTCGCCCTTGTCGAACTCGTGGTTGCCCAGCGTGAAGGCGTCAAAGCAGACGGTGTTCATGAGCGCGGCATCGGCTTCGCCGTCGGCGCCTGCGCGGTTGAAGTACAGCGTGCCGGTGAGCGCGTCGCCGGCGTGCAGCTTGAGCACGTTGGGCGACTGCGCGGCCAGCTCCTCGATGGCCTGGGTCACGCGCGCAAAGCCTGCGGCGTCCACGGCCACGGCTTCGGCCTTGCCCGTGCCGGCGTCCAGCTGCAGGGTCTTGCTCTTGGACTCCAGCGTGGAGTGGTGATCGTTGATGTGCAGAATGCGCAGCTCCAGCGGCTGGCCTGCGGGCGTGTCGTTGCCGGAGCCGCCGCAACCGGCGATCAGGGCGGAGGCAGCCAGGGCCACGGCCAGCGGGCGCAGGGCGGGGCGATGGGAGGTCAAGGACATGAACGGGTTCTCTCTGTATCGGTTTGTCACGGCCGCCGATGCTGGGCAAGGCTGATGACACGGCGATGAAATCGCTTTGCAGGGGGCTTGACCTTGACATGGTGGCAATCTCTAAAGTGCCTGCATGCGAGAACAAAGGAGTCAGGCAATGAATGCATCGACCAAGGCCGGCATGGCCATAGACCTGCCCGTTCAGGGCATGACCTGCGCCTCCTGCGTGGGGCGTGTGGAACGCGCGCTCAAGAAGCTGCCGGGCGTGCAGGAGGCCGTGGTCAACCTGGCCACCGAAAAGGCCAGCATCCGCTTCGAGGGCGCGGCCGATCTGCCGGCCGCCATTTCCGCCATCGAGAAGGCCGGCTACGAAGTGCCCCAGTCCAGCGTGGAACTGGAGGTGGAGGGCATGACCTGCGCCTCCTGCGTGGGCCGCGTGGAGCGGGCGCTGAAAAAGGTGGAGGGCGTGCAATCGGCCAGCGTGAACCTGGCCACCGAACGTGCAGTGGTGACGCTGGCTGGCAGTGCAGATGTGGCGGCCCTTGTGGCAGCTGTGCACAAGGCCGGGTACGAAGCGCGTCCGCTGGGCGCCAGCGCGAACCCGGCCAGTGAAGGCGGCGCTGCGCAGTCGCCGGCCGAAGACGGCACGGAGCAGCGCCAGGCGCGCGAGCGGGCCTCGCTCAAGCGCTCGCTGATCGTGGCCACGGTGTTTGCGCTGCCGGTGTTCGTGCTGGAGATGGGCGGCCACATGGTGCCGGCCTTCCACCACTGGGTGGGGCAGGCCATCGGCACCCAGAACAGCTGGTATCTGCAGTGCCTGCTGTCGGCCATCGTGCTGTTCGGGCCGGGCCTGCGCTTCTTCCAGAAAGGCATTCCCGCGCTGCTGCGCGGCGCGCCCGACATGAATTCGCTGGTGGCCGTGGGCACCTCGGCGGCGTTCGCCTATTCGCTGGTGGCCACCTTCGTGCCGCAGTGGCTGCCGGCCGGCACGGTGAATGTGTATTACGAGGCGGCGGCCGTGATCGTGGCGCTGATTCTGCTGGGCCGCTTCATGGAGGCGCGCGCCAAGGGCAATACCTCGGAGGCCATCCGCCGCCTGGTGCGACTGCAGGCCAAGACGGCGCGCGTGCGCAAGGACGGCGCCGTGCAGGAAGTGGACATCGCCGCCGTGCGTGCGGGCGACACCATCGAGGTGCGGCCCGGCGAGCGCATTCCCGTCGATGGCGAGGTCATCGAGGGCAGCAGCTTCGTCGATGAATCCATGATCAGCGGCGAGCCCGTGCCGGTCGAGAAAACCCCGGGTGCCGAACTGGTCGGCGGCACGGTGAACCAGAACGGCGCGCTGGCCTTTCGCGCCACCAAGGTGGGCGCGGACACGCTGCTGGCGCAGATCATCCGCATGGTCGAGCAGGCCCAGGGCTCCAAGCTGCCCATACAGGCGCTGGTGGACCAGGTCACCATGTGGTTCGTGCCGGCCGTGATGGCCGTGGCCCTGCTGACCTTCGGCGCCTGGCTGGCCTGGGGGCCGTCGCCCGCACTGAGCTTTGCGCTGGTCAATGCCGTGGCCGTGCTCATCATCGCCTGCCCCTGCGCCATGGGCCTGGCCACGCCCACCTCCATCATGGTGGGCACGGGCCGGGCCGCGCAGATGGGCGTGCTGCTGCGCAAGGGCGAGGCCCTGCAGACCCTCAAGGACTCCCGCGTGGTGGCCGTGGACAAGACCGGCACGCTGACGCGAGGCCGCCCCGAGCTGACCGACCTGGTGCTGGCCCCCGGCTTCGAGGGCGAGCGCAGCCGCGTGCTGGCGCTGGTGGCGGCCGTGGAAGACCGCTCCGAGCACCCGATTGCACGCGCCATCGTGGATGCTGCCAAGGCCGAGGATCTGCCGCTGGGCGCCGTGGATCGCTTTGAATCGGTGACAGGCTTTGGTGTGCGCGCCCAGGTGGACGGTGTGCGCGTGGAGATCGGTGCCGACCGCTTCATGCGCGAATTGGGCCTGCAGGTGGACACGCTGGCAGACGAGGCCGCGCGCCTGGGCGACGAAGGCAAGACGCCGCTGTATGCCGCGGTGGACGGACGCCTGGCCGCCATGATCGCCGTGGCCGATCCCATCAAGGACAGCACGCCGGCCGCCATTGCCGCGCTGCACGCCTTGGGCCTGAAGGTGGCCATGATCACCGGCGACAACCGCCGCACGGCCGAGGCCATTGCGCGCCAGCTGGGCATCGACGAGGTGGTGGCAGAGGTGCTGCCCGGCGGCAAGGTCGATGCCGTCAAGCGCCTGAAGGCCGAACACGGCACGCTGGCCTATGTGGGCGACGGCATCAACGACGCGCCGGCCCTGGCCGAGGCCGATGTGGGCCTGGCCATCGGCACGGGCACGGACATCGCCATCGAGGCGGCTGACGTGGTGCTGATGTCAGGCGACCTGGGCGGCGTGCCCAATGCGATTGCGCTGTCCAAGGCCACCATGGCCAACATCCGCCAGAACCTGTTCTGGGCCTTTGCCTACAACGTGGCACTGATCCCCGTGGCCGCGGGCCTGCTGTACCCCGTCAACGGCACGCTGCTGTCGCCCGTGTTCGCGGCCGGGGCCATGGCGCTGTCCAGCGTCTTCGTGCTCAGCAACGCGCTGCGCCTGCGGCGTTTCAGTCCGCCGCTGGCGGCGGGGCGTTGAGCAACTGGACGGTATTTGTCCCTTTTTGCACTGCGCAAGATCCGTAGCTTGTGAGACTGGCACGACCCAACTCAGGGACACCGAGGAAGGGCCGCCCCGCACCGAGGGTGTCGTCCCCCTCCCGCGAAGCGAGAGAGGGGAAGGCGCGTAGCGACTCAGGGGGTGCCTAGTTTTGGGACTTCGATGAAGTCGTCCAGGCTCAGGCCTTTTTCCTTGAGCAGGGCTTCAAGCACGGGCTGCAGGCGGCCCAGGCTTTGCTGCACGGTCTCGCGCACCGTGTCCACCACGACCTGGGTGCTGCGGTCGATCTCCACATTGAGCAGGTCGCCCACGCCCTTGGACTCGAACACGGTCATGCGGCGCGTCTCGGGGATCAGCCAGACCTCGAACCAGCCCGCCTGGCGGTCCACCTCGGACACCGTGAGGCTGGCGCCGTTGATGGCGATGTAGCCCTTGGCGAACACGTAGTGGCGAAAGCCCTCGGGAATGCCGAAGCGGATGCGGTGGTTGGTGTCGCTGGAGGCCACTTCCAGCACGGGCGAGGTGAAATCCACATGGCCCGACAGCGGATGGCCGCCGATCTCGGCACCATCCTTTGCCGCGCGTTCCACATTGACGCGCCCGCCCACGGCATAGCCGCCCAGCGTGGTGATGTTCAGGCTTTGCAGCATCACGTCGAACGTGGCGCGCGTGGGCGAGAGGATCTCGGTCACCGTCAGGCACACGCCGTCGGTGGAGACGCTGGCGCCGATGGCCAGGTCCTGGCAGAAGCCTTCGGGAAAGTCGAGGGTGAAGGTGCGCAGGCCGTTCTGGTCGCGCAGCGCGGCAATGCTTGCCACGGCCTGGATGATGCCGGTGAACACGATGTGGGATTCCTTGGAGCCGCCCGTGCGGCGGCGAAGCGGGTATTTTGCATCGCGGCGCTGCGCTGCGGGGGCGCAGGCCGGCGTGTCCCTGCGGGCATCAGGCCGGTGCTGCTGCCTCTTCCCACCAGCCGCTGAGCAGGGCTGGGGGCCGCTGCGCCGCATGCACCCAGGCACAGGACGGCCAGGCATCCTGCTGCACGTTCATGCCCGCGTAGATGCCGTAGCCGGGGCCGGCCGCGATCTCGCCTTCGGCATGCAGGGTCTCGCCCGCGCGGATGCTGCAGGCCGCACGGATGTCGCCCAGCGCACGCATGCCCCAGTCCACCTCGATGTGGCTGCCGCCTTCCACGTCGGCGCCAGCGTACAGGCCGTGGCCCAGCTCGATCAGGCCGCTGGCGCGGATGCTGCCGCCCGCGCGCAGGCCCTTGCCGCAGCGGATGGCGCCCTGCACCTCGATGTCCTGGCCGGCCTGTGCCCCTCCGCCCAGGCGCAGGTCGGCGCCGCAACGCAGCTCCCAGCCGGCGCGCACGTCCTCGGCGCGCAGTTCCTCGTGCACGTCCACGCTCCAGGCGGCCTTGACCAGGCCGCCGGCCTGCAGTGGGCCGCTGCAGAAGATGGCGCCGCCGCTGTGCAGGTCCTGGCCGGCCTCGATGCGGCCGGCGTGGATGCCGGCGCCGGCCTGCAGCGTGCGACCCACGGCCAGCAGGCCGGGCACGCGCAGCTCGCCATGCACGACGACGCTGCCCGCGAACACCAGGGCATCGGCCTCCAGGTGATCGACCTCCAGCACGGCGTCGGTGGGGCCGAACTGGTTCATGAGCCAGCGCGCATCCTCGACGCGGCCATCGCCCACCAGGGCGTCGAGCACGCGCTGGTAGTCGTTGCCGTCATGGCGGTTGCGCACGAACCAGCGAAAGCCCGCCGCGCAGGGGCTTTTGGCACGCAGAAAGTTTTGGGAGAGTTCCATGTCCATCATCGGCTCCGGGGTCAAGGCGGCTGCGCCATGCGGCGGCGCGGCCGAAAAGGCGTGCAGGCCAGGGAGATGCGGGGCGTGGGCCGGCAGCTCCTGGCATGCGCTTCGCATGCGGGATTCGCTGCGGGGGCCGTGCGGGAAGCTGGGGGTGGACCTCAGGCTTTCCGCACGGCGGCGGAAAGCAGGGCCGTGAAGCCGCACAGGCTGATGAAGGCCGTGGGCACGCCGTGCACGCGCTGCGGCCGCTGCGCGCGCAAGGCGGTGCAGCGGGTCGGGGCGTGGCGGAAAAGGCGTGTATGGGCCATGGACAGGGGCAGGAGCAGCCGCGATTATGCCGCGAGGCCATTTGCGCACGGGGGCATGGGGCCGTGTACAGGACGGGGCTTCGTTGCTTTGGGTAACATCACGGACCCTGCGGGCGCCCGGTGGAGGACCATCGGCGCCCGGTTGCCCTGCTGCGCGGCGATCGGCCCGGCAGGGTCCTCTCGCCAAGAGAAGCCCATGAATTCCAAGACTCCCCCCTCGTTCCTGAGCCGCATCGCCATCGCGATCGGCAGTTTCTTCGCCATCCTCGGCAACGGCCGCCTGGCCGCCGATGTGTCCCGCCTGCGCGACGGCGAGCCGCTGGCCGCCGACGTGCCGCCGCCCGCACCCAAGGAGGTGCGCGTGGAGGTGCCCGTGGACCGGATCGTCGAGGTCCGCGTCGAGGTGCCTGTCGAGAAGGTGGTCGAGAAAGTGGTTGAAAAGCGTGTCGAGGTGCCGGTCGAGAAGATCGTCGAAAAGACCGTCGTGGAGCCGGCCGCACCCGCTGGCACCGCCGCCCTGCAGTTGCTGGGCCTGCTGCAGCGCGAGGCGCGCTTCGTGGACTTCGTGCAGGAAGACGTGGCCGGCTATGCCGACGCCGAGATCGGCGCCGCAGCGCGCGTGGTGCACGAAGGCTGCCGCAAGGTGCTGCGCGAGCATTTCAGCATCGCCCCCGTGCGTGCCGAGGCCGAAGGCAGCCGCGTCACGCTGGCCGCAGGCTTTGATGCCGCCGCCGTGCGCCTGACGGGCAACGTGGTCGGCCAGGCACCCTTCACGGGCACGCTGGGCCACCGCGGCTGGCGCGTGGACGATGTCCGCCTGCCCCAGCTCACCGATCACAAGGCTGCCGCCATCGTGGCCCAGGCCGAGGTGGAGCTGTGAGCATGGACCAGTCCCGTCAATCCTCCCAGGCGCGCTACAGCATCGGCATCGACCTGGGCACCACGCATTGCGCGCTCTCCTATGTGGACCGCCAGGCCAGCGATGGCGAGAAGGTGGAGCAGGGCGTGCTGGACATTCCCCAGCTCACCGGCCCCTCCAGCGTGGAGGCGCGCCCGCTGCTGCCGTCCTTCCTTTACCTGCCGCATGAAAGCGAGCTGACTGCGGCCGACATGGCCCTGCCCTGGGGCGCCAGCCAGGACTTCGTGGTGGGCGAGTTCGCGCGATCGCGCGGCGCGGCCACGCCGATCCGGCTGGTCTCCAGCGCCAAGAGCTGGCTGTGCCATCCGGGCGTGGACCGCCGCTCGCCCCTGCTGCCGGCCGATGCGCCCGAGGAGGTGCACCGCGTCTCGCCCCTGACCGCCTCCATCCGCTATCTGTCGCACCTGCGTTGGGCCTGGGAGCAGGCCCATCCCGAGGCGCCGTTCGACGCCCAGGATGTGACGGTGACCATTCCCGCATCGTTCGACCCGGCCGCGCGCGAGCTGACGGCCGAGGCCTGCCGCGCCGCGGGCTTTCAGAAGCTCACACTGCTGGAGGAACCCCAGGCTGCGCTGTACAGCTGGATCCAGGCCAGCGGCGGCCAGTGGCGCAAGCAGGTGCAAAGCGGCGAGATCATCCTCGTCGTGGACGTGGGCGGCGGCACCACCGACCTGTCGCTGATCGCCGTGCTGGAAAAGGACGGCGGCCTGGAGCTGCAGCGCGTGGCCGTGGGCGAGCACATCCTGCTGGGCGGCGACAACATGGACCTGGCCCTGGCCTACGGCGTGGCGCGCAAGCTGGCCCAGGAGGGCAAGCAGCTCGACGCCTGGCAGACCCGCGCCCTGGCCCATGGCTGCCGCCAGGCCAAGGAGCAACTGCTGGCCGACGCCTCGCTGCAGTCCGTGCCCGTGGTCGTGCCCAGCCGGGGCAGCAAGCTCATCGGCGGCAGCATCCGCACCGAGGTCACGCGTGACGAGGTGCTGCAGATGCTGGTGGAAGGCTTCTTCCCGCGCGCAGCCGTCTCCGACAAGCCCCAGACCCGCGCGCGCGCCGCGCTGACCCAGCTGGGCCTGCCGTATGCGCAGGACGCGGCCGTCACGCGCCATCTGGCGGCCTTCCTCTCGCGCCAGGCCGGCGCCACCGAGCAGATCGAAGGCCTCAAGGGCACGCAGCCCGAGGGCGCGTCCTTCCTGCATCCCTCGGCCATCCTGTTCAACGGCGGCGTGCTCAAGGCGCCGCAGATCGAGCAGCGCATCCTGGAAGTCGTCAACGGCTGGCTGGCCGGCGAGGGCGCGCAACCCGCGCGCCTGCTGGATGGCGCCAACCTGGACCTGGCCGTGGCGCGCGGCGCCGCCTACTTCGGCCATGTGGCGGCTGCGGGCCGTGGCGTGCGCATCCGTGGCGGCACGGCGCAGAGCTATTACGTGGGCGTGGAAAGCAACATGCCCGCCATCCCCGGCATGGAGCCGCCTATCTCTGCCCTGTGCCTGGCGCCCTTCGGCATGGAAGAGGGCACCGAGGTGGCGCTGGACACCCAGGAATTCGGCCTGGTCGTGGGCGAGCCCGTGCGCCTGCGCTTTTTCGGCTCCTCCGTGCGCCGCGCCGACCAGGTCGGCACCGTGCTGGACTTCTGGGGCCCAGAGGAACTGGTCGAGCTGCAGGAAATCGAGGCCCACCTGCCCGCCGAAGGCCGTGCGCCCGGCGAGATCGTGCCCGTCACCCTGCATGCACGCGTGACCGACATCGGCACGCTGGAGCTCAACGCCGTGCCCGTGGGTGGCGAAGAACGTTGGAAGGTGGAGTTCGACGTGCGGGCCGATGTAGCGTAGCCCGCCCCGGCGGCAGGCCCGGTCCGGGCCGCGCACCGTGCCCTGTATGACTGCCGATATGCCTGATACTGCCGCCCCCGCCTCCGCCGCCCCTTCGGTCCCGACGCCGCCCACATCGTGGGCATCGACCTGGGCACCAGCCACACCGTGGTGGCGCATGTGCCCGTGGGCGGCACGGCGGCCGACATCGCCTTGCTGCCCGTGGCGCAGCGCGTCTCGGCCAGCGAGGTCGCGGCCCAGGTGCTGCTGCCCTCGGCGCGCTACCAGGCGGCGCCCGGCGAACTGGGCGATGCCTGGCAGCAGCCTTGGACTGCTCTGGGCGCGGATGCGCAAGCGCCCGCCGTCAACGGCCGCTGGGCGCGTGACCTGGGCGCGGCCGTGCCGTCGCGCCTGGTGGCCAGCGCCAAAAGCTGGCTCTCGCATGCGGGCGTGGACCGCACGGCGGCCATCCTGCCCTGGGGCGCGCCTGAAGAGGTGGCCCGGCTGTCTCCGCTGCAGGCCTCGGCCAGCTACCTGGACCATGTCCGGCAGGCCTGGGACCGCACGCACCCCGGCGCGCCGCTGCGGGATCAACTGGTCGTGCTGACCGTGCCAGCCTCGTTCGACGAAGGCGCGCGCGCACTGACGCTGGAGGCCGCGCAGCTGGCCGGCCTGCCTGCAGTGCAATTGCTGGAGGAACCCAAGGCCGCCTTCCACGACTGGCTGGTGCTGCAGGGCGAGCATCTGGCGGCCGAGCTGGCGCACTGCCGCCTGGTGCTGGTGGTGGATGTGGGCGGCGGCACCACCGACCTGACCCTGATCCGCGTGCAGCCCGCTGAAGCTGGAGGCCTGCCCGTGCTGACACGCACGGCCGTGGGCGAGCACCTGATGCTGGGCGGCGACAACATGGACCTGGCGCTGGCCCATCGGCTGGAGCCGCAGTTCGCCCCGCCCGGCGAGCGCCTGCCCGCCGCACGCTTCGCCCAACTGGTGCAGCGCTGCCGCATGGCCAAGGAACAGTTGCTGGCCGACGATGCGCCCGAGTCCGTGGCCGTGACCCTGCTGGGCGGCGGATCGAAGCTGCTGGCGCAGACGCGCACGGCCACGCTGCGCCGCGACGAGGTGCGCGAGGCCGTGGTCGAAGGCTTCATGCCGCTGGCCGGCCTGCAGGATCTGCCCACCCGGCGCCAGGGCGCTTTGCGCGGCCTGGGCCTGCCCTATCCTGCCGATGCGGCGATCACGCGGCACCTGGCGCAGTTCCTCGCGCAGCACGCGGCTGGGGAACTGCCCGATGCGGTCCTGCTCAATGGCGGCGTCTTCCACGCCCATGCGCTGGCCCAGCGGCTGGTGGCGCAGCTGCAGGCCTGGCGCGGCCAGCCGCTGCGCCTGCTGCACAACCCGCATCCCGACTGGGCCGTGGCACGCGGCGCAGCGGCGCATGGCCTGGCCATGCATGTCCAGAGCCGTCCGCCTGAGGATCTGCCGGAATCGGAAGATGCCCGGACGGTGCCAGCCCCGGTACCGCGCATTGGCGGTGGCTCGCCGCGCAGCTACTGGCTGGTCCTGCCCGAGAAGGCGGGTGCCGCACCACAGGGCATCTGCCTGCTGCCGCGCGGCACGGAAGAGGGCGTGCGTATCGTGCTCTCCGGCCGGCGCTTTGCGCTGCGCCTGGGCCAGGCCGTGCGCTTTTCCCTGGTGGCCAACAGCCTGGCGGCGGCGCCTGCGCAGGCCGGCCGCATCGCGGCGCTCGACGGCGAGGGCTGGGTCGAGCTGCCCGCCCTGTCCACCGTGCTGCCTGCGCCCGAGGGCCGGGACAAGGCCCAGGTCGAGGTGCAACTGCAGGCCTGCATGACCGAGGTCGGCACGCTGGAGGTGCGCTGCGTGGCCGCCGACGATGCACAGCGCCAGTGGCTGCTGCCGTTCAGCGTGCGCGGTGCGCTGGCCGCAGATGCGCAGGACAGCGGCGATCGTTCTGCCCGGCAGGGCCGGCTGGCCGACGCCGTGGCCCTGATCGAGCGCATCTTCGGCAGCCAGGCCCAGGAGGTGACGGCCAAGGAGGTCCGCCAGCTGCGCCAGTCGCTGGAGCGACGGCTGGGCCCGCGCGAGGACTGGGACCTGCCGCTGCTGCGCGCACTGTTCGACGCCTTGCTGGCCCGCGCCAGGCGCCGCCGCCGCACGGCCGAGCACGAGCGCGTCTGGCTGAACCTGGCAGGCTGGTGCCTGCGGCCCGGCGTGGGCGCCGAGCTGGACGGCTGGCGCATGCAGCAGGTCTGGCAACTGCATGGCCAGGGCCTGGGCCATGGCGGCGAGGCGGCCAACCGCACCGAATGGTGGGTGTTCTGGCGCCGCGTGGCCGCGGGCCTGGACGAGGCCCGGCAGATGGAGCTGCTGGAAGAGGTTGCCGGCCACATGCAAAAGGCCGTGCAGCAGTCCACGCAGCGCAGCCAGGGGAAATCCGCCCATGGCAGCTACGACGACATGCTGCGCCTGTTCGCCGCCATGGAGGCCGTGCCCTGGCAGTACCGCCAGGAAATGGGCCAGTGGATGCTGCAGCGGCTGAAACACCCCGGTGAATCCGTCCAGACCTGGTGGGCCATAGGCCGGCTGGCCGCGCGCATGCCGCTGGCCGCCAACGCCCACCGCGTGATGCCGCCCGAGGCTGCGCAGGAGTTCCTGGACGCCACCCTGGCCCAGGACTGGCGCCGCAATGAAACCGCCATGTTCGCCGCCGTGCAGATGGCCCGCATGACGGGCGACCGTGCGCTGGACCTGTCCGATGCCCAGCGCGCCCTGGTGCTGGAGCGATTGCGCGGCGCCGGTGCACCGCAGCGCTGGATCGACCTGGTGGAACAGGTCCAGCAGATGGACGCCCAGGATGCGAAGCGCAGCTTTGGGGATAGCCTGCCGCCGGGGCTGGTGCTGGTGGGGTGAGTGTGGTTGTTCAAAAAGAAGGCCCCGCACTGCGGGGCCTTCTTTTTGGGGAGGCACTGCAGCAAGTGCAGTGCGCTGTGCTTACTGCGAGTTCCAGACGTAGTAGGCGACACCTTCGTACTTGAAAACGGGATAGCTGGCGATCACGAAATCACGTTCGGCCGCGTTGACGGTGTAGAAATGCGCGCCTGTCTGCAGGTTGAAGAAGCGGAACATGGGCACGGTGCCATTGCCGGCAGCCGTCTGTGCGTACCAGGACGTGCCCTCGCTCTTGAAGCTGGGGTAGGTTGCGATCACGTAGTCACGTTCAGGCTGGCTGATGGTGAAGAAGTGTGCACCGGAGGCCGTGTTGAAGAAACGAAATACCGGGTTCAGGCCCTGCTGCGGCTGGGTGGACGCATAGAAGGCCACGTTCTCGTATTGGAAGGCCGGGTAGGTTGCCACCACGTAATCGCGCTCGGAGGCGCTGGCCGTATAGAAGTGCGCGCCGGTCTGGCGGTTGAAGAAGCGGTAGATGGCGGTGCGGGCCTGTCCCGTGCCAGTGTCGACGCCGCCCGTGCCCGTGTCTGCAGCAAGCCACTTCTGCACATTGGGGAAGAGTAGATCAAAGCGCCCATAGATCGAGTTGCCGCCCGTGCGCGAGCAGGTCTGGTCATCGCCTCCATAGAGTGTGCCGACCAGCAGGCCATTCAGGAACAGGCCAGAGCCGCTGCTGCCCGGCTGCGTCAGCCCCTGGTCCCAGTTCACGCTGAGGTAGCCGCCATCGCGGTACCGGCAGGTCATGGTGGCATCGCTGGAGGGTTCGCAGGCCAAGGAGCGGTCATAGGTGCCGAAGCTGATCTTCTGCAGGTCGCCACGCGGGTGGTGTATGCCTACCACCTTGGCGCCACTGGTCAGGGCCTGGGTGGACCAGCCGGCAAAGACGGCGCCTGCAGGGGCGGCTTCGTTGAGCCGCAGCAAGCTGCCGTCATAGGTGGCTGTGGCGTACAGCAGGGTGGCGCCGTTGCGCAGCGTGCGCGAGGCCGACGACAGCGTGCGGCTGCCGCACGAGGGCGTGCGGTAGAACCACGAAGTCTCCAGCGTGGAGGCCACGGTCTGGGTGCTGATGCAATGGTTGGCCGTGATGAAGTAGGGCGTGCCGGAGCCTGCCTTGTCGTTGATCAGCGTGCCCGAGCACACATAGCCCTGGCCGTTCTGGACATAGAACATGCGCGCCACGGCGTTGCGCTGCGCGCTGTAGGCGTCATAGCAGGTGGAGTCCAGGTGGCATGACAGGGACTCGTTGAGCTGGGCCGAGAACACGTTCTCGCCCTCCAGCGGCAGCGACAGGTTCTCGTACACGTGCATGACGCGCGGAATGGCCAGTCGCAGCGCATCGGCGGGCGTGCCGGGCGGCAGGTCGATCTCCAGGGTGACCTCGTCACCGCCGCTGTCGGGCGTCCACCAGGTGCGGCCATCGGCGCTGGCATCGCCTGCGTCCTTGTTGGCCTGCAGCAGCTGCAGCACGCGCTGGCCCGAAATTTCATAGGCGCCGGCGCGGTCGCCCTGGGCATAGATGCGCAGCAGGGCGCTGCCGGGCAACTGCTCGATTTCCACGCCCAGGCGAATGCCGTAGGCACCTTCGGAGCGCACGCTGACTGCGGCAATCAGCCCGCCGTCGGCCGAGGTCTGCCATTGCAGTTGCCCGCCCAGGGCCTGGGTGGTGGCGGTCTGGCTGCTGGGGCGCTGTGCGCCCACCTGCAGGGCGCCGCCCACAGCGGCCGAGGCGGCTCGCACATCCTTCCAGGTGCCCAGTTCCACGCGCAGCGGCGTGGGGGTGACGGCTGCGGGGGAAGACATGCTGCGTGAAGCCAGGAACTCCCGAGGCGTATCCTGCGGCTGGACGCGCGAGTCCACGCTCATGCGGGGTATGAACTGCGGCGCGTCGCTGGCCGGCGCCTGCCCCCATGCCAGCCCCAGGCTGCCGGCCAGGGCGAGCGCCAGCGCGACGCTGCGCAAACCCCTGCGCGCAGTGGTGTCGAAAAGATCGGTCATGAGCTCCCTCTCAACGGATTGGTGGATATTGCGAAACCCGGGCATTTTAGGTGTTGTGTGCGTGACATCCCGGTGACGGCACCGCCGTCCGGCGCTTCCTAGAATGGTCGCTGCGCTGCAGCGGCAGCCGGGTGCGGACACTGCGAGGACCGTGCCTGCCCCACACATCTGCCCCCTGTCATCTACCAAGGATCTGATCCAGCATGAGCCATTCCTACTCCGACACCCAACTCCTGATCGACGGCCAATGGCAGGACGCCGCCAGCGGCAGGAAGATTCCCGTGCGCAACCCGGCCAGCGGCGAAGTCATCGGCCATGTGGCCCATGCCGACGTGGCCGACCTGGACCGTGCGCTGGCCGCAGCGCAGCGCGGTTTCGAGGTCTGGCGCAATGTCTCCGCCCATGAGCGCGGCGCCGCCATGCGCCGTGCCGCCGCCCTGCTCAAGGAGCGCGCCGACGAGATCGCCGCGCTCCTGACGCAGGAGCAGGGCAAGCCCGTGGCCGAGGCCAAGGGCGAAATCCTGGCCGGCGTGGGCATCATCGAATGGTTTGCCGACGAGGCGCTGCGCGTGTACGGCCGCATCGTGCCCTCGCGCCGCCCCGAGGTGCAGCAGCTGGTGATCAAGGAGCCCGTGGGCCCCGTGGCCGCCTTCACGCCCTGGAACTTCCCCGTCAACCAGATCGTGCGCAAGATCGGCGCGGCGCTGGCCACGGGCTGCTCCTTCCTGTGCAAGGCGCCCGAGGAAACGCCAGCTGCGCCCGCAGCCCTTTTCAAGTGCTTTGTCGATGCCGGCGTGCCGGCCGGCGTGGTGGGCCTGGTGTTCGGTGATCCGGCCCAGATTTCCTCCTACCTGATCGCCCATCCCGTGATCCGCAAGGTCACGTTCACCGGCTCCACCGCAGTGGGCAAGCAGCTGGCGGCGCTGGCCGGCCAGCACATGAAGCGCTCGACCATGGAGCTGGGCGGCCACGCGCCGGTCATCGTGGCCGAGGATGCCGACGTGGCCCTGGCCGTGAAGGCCGCAGGCGCGTCCAAGTTCCGCAACGCGGGCCAGGTCTGCATCTCGCCCACGCGCTTTCTGGTGCACAACAGCGTGCGCGAGGAATTCACGCGCGCCATGGTCGCCCATGCCGAAGGCCTCAAGGTCGGCGATGGCCTGGTCCAGGGCACGCAGATGGGCCCGCTGGCCAATCCGCGCCGCGTCACGGCGCTGTCCCATCTGATCGAGGATGCGCAAAAGCAGGGCGCCAAGCTGCTCACGGGCGGTGCCTCGCTGGGCGGCGCGGGCAACTTCTTCGCTCCCACGGTGCTGGGCGACGTGCCGTTGAGCGCCGAGATCTTCAACCAGGAGCCCTTCGGCCCCGTGGCCGCCATCCGCGGCTTTGACGATCTGGGCGAGGCCATTGCCGAGGCCAACCGCCTGTCCTACGGCCTGGCGGCCTATGCGTTCACGCGCTCCATCAAGACGGCCCACCAGCTGGCCCAGCAGGTCGAGACCGGCATGCTGTGGATCAACCAGCCGGCCGTGGCCTCGGCCGAGATGCCGTTCGGCGGCGTCAAGGATTCGGGCTATGGCTCCGAAGGCGGCCCCGAGGCGCTGGAGGCCTATCTGGTCGCCAAGGCCGTGTCGATCGCGGCGGTGTAAGACAGGCATCTGCCCCATGGACAAGGCCGTCCCACTCGCGTGGGACGGCCTTTGTTTTCATGGGGCGGCAACGCCCGACGTGGCGACCCCTGGTATGCGGTAGACGACGAGCACGTACTTTGAAAGGCTCTGGCGCTCAACCTCCACGCCACCCAGCCCCTGGGCAATGCGCCGGCTGGCGGTATTGGGCTCGGCCACCGGATAGCGCAAGGACTGTGGCGCAAAGGTCGCTCGGGCCCATGCTGCCAGCGCGGCCACGGCTTCGCGGCCGTAGCCCTGGCCATGTGCGTCCTCGCGTATCCAGATCCCGAGTTCGGGCTCGGCGTCGCGCGCGCGGTGCAGGCCCAGCAGGCCGGTGAATCGGCCTGACGTGCGCTCGCGCAGCGCGAAGTTGAAGTCCGTGCCGGCCGCGATCTCCTGCAGCCATCCGCGCCAGACAGCCTCGAACTCGGCAGGCGTCGACGCCGGCTCGAAGGACAGGTAGCGCGTCAGCGTGGGCGTGATGCAGGCAAATGCCTCATCGGCATCGGCGGCAGTGAAGGGGCGCAGCGCCAGGCGCTGTGAGGTGATGGTGGTGTCGCTCCACGACATGGATGCTTTCCTTGCAACAGGGGGACAGAGAGCGTGGGGCGCTGCCGGCCTGGGCAGGCCATTCTGGCATGGGTCCGTGCTTCAGCCGGCGTTGCGGAAGAAGGCTTCGTGCTGCGCGATCTCGTGCGCGGCATGGTGCAGCTGGCGGGCCTGGTCGGGATGGCGTTCGGCCACGCGCTGCGCCAGCGCGCGCAAAAGCGGCGGGCACTGGCCGGGCGCCTGCTGCAGCCGCTGCAGGCGCAGCAGCGCGGCGCGTACGGCGCGGGCGGTGCCGTCGCCCAGGGCCGCTTCCCCGGACAGCTGGTGCAGCGCCTGGATGGCGCGGCCCACATGCAGGGCGGCCAGGCCGCACTCCGCTGCCTGCGCACCCAGCTGCCCTCCGGCCTGCTCCGACATGCGCACCAGGCGCAGCAGCCGGTGGTACAGGCGGGCGCGCCAGATGCGGCCATCGCGCGCATGGCCCGGCGTGGCGGCCATGTCCTGCAGCTCGTGGACCATCATGGAGCGCAGGCTTTGCAGCCGGCCCTGCAGCGTGACCGGCAGGATGAAACGGTAGGCCGCCCAGCCAGCCAGCGGCCCGGACACCACGGCCAGCCCCAGGGCCAGCGCATGTCCGAAGCTGGCCGTCTGCGGGTAGTGGGGCTGCAGCAGGAGCAGCAGCACCATGTTGCAGTCATAGCCCGAGAGCGCGGTGCGCTGGTGCGAGAACAGCAGTGCGCCCACGTAGACAAAGGGCAGCATCAGCCACACCAGGCCCGCCTGGCTGCCGGCGAACGGCCAGACCAGCCACTGGCAGGCCAGGGCCACCAGCACGCCCAGGGCCTGGCCCAGGGTCACATGGCGCATGGTGGCCGAAGGGTTCTCGAAGCCCGAGAACACGGTCAGCATGATGGACATGCCCAGCAGCATGTAGGCACCGCCGCTCCAGCCCGTCACCACCCACAGCAGGCCCACGATGGCGATGGCCGCGCTGGCGCGCAGCATGGCGCGGCGCGCGCCCAGCCAGTCGCTGTGCAGCACCACCGGCCATTGGCGGGCGCGGTGGCCGGGCGGCAGGGCCACGTCATGGGTGGCGGCCAGGTGGGCCTGCAGCGCAAAGCCCATCGGGGCCAGCATGTCGGCTGCACCGGGCCAGGCCACAGCGGCCTCGCGTGCGCGCACCAGGGCCGCCGCGGCCTCGTGCAATTGCACGCGGGTCTCCAGCGCCACGGCGGCTTCGCGCAGCGCCTGCGCGGCGGCCAGGGCCTGCGCCTCGCCAAAGGCCGCAGGCGGCTCCTGCGACGGTGCATCGCGCAGCCACAGCAGGGCCGAGATCTGGGCATTCATGAGCCGGCGCAGCGCGTGCACGGCCTCGCGGGAGCGCTGCGAACCGGCGGCGTGCGGGTCCAGCCCCTCCTCGATCACCGCCATGGCCAGCAGGCGGGCAGCGATCTCCTGCGAGCCCAGGGACGAACGGCCGCGCGCCTGCAGGCTGCCGGCCAGATCGCGCAGCAGTTGCGCGAACAGCTGGCGCACCTCGGCATTGCCGGGAATGCCGCTGCCCTTGGGCGTGAACAGCCAGCCCACGAGCAGGGCTGCGAACACGCCGGTCAGCGCCGTGAACAGCCGGTCCCAGCCCAGGGCGAAGACCTGGTCGGGGTGGGCAAAGTCCAGCAGCGCGACCATGGCCGCCGAATAGCCGGACAGCATGGTGCCGTAGGCCACGAAGCTGCGCTGCAGATTGCCCACGCCCGCGCACAGGCCCAGCCACACGGCCAGGCCCAGCACCAGCCACAGCAGGTTTCCCTGGGCCAGCAACACCAGGCCCACGCCCACGGCCGTGCCGGCCACGGTGCCTGCGACCCGGAAAAAGCTTTTTTCGAGCAGTTGCCCGCGCAGCGGCTGGGATGCGGCCCAGGTGGCCATGGCAGCCCACTGCGGATGCTCCAGCCCCAGCTGCCAGGCAGCCAGCAGCGCCAGGCAGGCGGCAAAGGCCGTGCGCAGGTGCTGGCGCAGGCGCACGGGGTCGAAGCCCCAGCGGACCGAGGCCTGCAGCAGGCGGCCATAGGCATCGTGGAGGGCGTTCATGGCGAGCCTTCCGTGCGCAGCGTGGCCATGCGCGCCTGGATCTTGGCCATGCCGGCCAGCATGGCCTCGACCTCGGCATCGTCCAGGTCCTGCAGCATGGCCAGCTCGGCCTGCAGCATGGTGGCGCGCACGCGGTCCACGGCGCCGTTGCCTTCATCGGTCAGGAAGATGCGCTTGCTGCGCCGGTCGCCGGGGTCGGCGCGGCGTTCCACCCAGCCGTGGCCTTCCAGAATATCGAGCAGGCGCACCAGGCTGGAGCCGTCCAGTCCCACGCGCTCGGCCAGTTCCTTTTGCGTGACGCCGTCGCCCCAGGCGCGCAGGTGGATCAGCGGCGCCCAGGTGGCATCGGTCAGGCCGTCGGCCAGCAGTTGCTCCTCGACCTGGCGGCGCCACTGGCGTACCAGGGTGACCATGAGAAAGCCGAGGCGGGCGCGGGGAGGGGCAGAGGCAAAGGACATGCCTCGATTATCTTTGCAATGCAATTAATTTGCATTGCAAATTAATTGTTTCTGCATTTGATTTAAGGGTATTCCCTTGTTCGGGGGCGGGCAGTCCATGAAAAAGGCCCTGCAAGACGATGCTTTGCAGGGCCGGTCGATGAATGCGGACAGCTTCAGAGCAGGCCGGGCACCCAGCGGTTGAAGAGCAGGCCCGCCACCAGAAGCCATGCGAACAGCAAGGCGGCCAGCAGCAGGGGCTTCGTGCCTGCGGCACGCACGGCGCGGACATGGGTGGTCAGGCCCAGGGCCGCCATGGCCACGGCCAGCAGCGCGTTGTCCAGCTGCACGCCCACCTGCACCACGGCGGCAGGCAGCACGCCCAGGGAGTTCACGCCGGCCATGGCGACGAAGCCCAGCGCGAACCACGGAATGGTGATGCGGCGCGACTGGCCGTCGCTCACCTGGCTGCTGCGGTTGCCGCGCGCCACCGCCATGGACAGCAGCAGCAGGAAGGGGGCTAGCATCATCACGCGCACCATCTTGGAGATCACGGCCACGTCGGCGGCTTCGGGGGCAATGGCTTCGCCGGCGGCCACGACCTGGGCCACCTCGTGCACGGTGGAGCCCACGTACAGGCCGTACTGCGCGGGCGACATGTCCAGCCAGCCGTGGGCGGCGTTCCAGTGGAACAGCGCGGGGTAGAGGAAGGTGCCCACGGTGCCGAAGACCACCACGGTGGCCACGGCCACGGCCACGTCTTCGGCGCGGCCCTTGATCACGGGTTCGGTGGCCAGCACGGCAGCGGCGCCGCAGATGGAGCTGCCGGCGCCGATCAGCACCGTGGTGCGCGCATCCAGCCCGAAGACGCGGCGGCCCAGCCACTGCGCCAGCAAGAAGGTGCTGCCCAGCACCAGGGCATCGACCACCACGCCGGCCATGCCCACATGGCCTATGTCCTGGAAGGTCAGCCGCAGGCCGTAGAGCACGATGCCCGCGCGCAGCAGGCGCTGCTTGGCCAGGCCTACGCCGGCATGGCAGCTGGGCGCCAGGCGCGGATAGACGGTGTTGCCGATGACCAGGCCGATGCAGATGGCCAGCGTCAGTGCACTCAGGCCCGAGCCGGCCAGCAGGGGCTGGCGTGCGCCCCAGGTGGCGGCTGCGGCAATGGCGCCGGCCAGCAGCAGGCCGGGCGCAAGCTCGGTCAACTGGCGCAGCCAGCCGGACGGATGGGAGGGGCGTGGGAGGGATGTGGTGTTCATGGTGCCTGCGCGCCGCGTCAGGAGCGCGGTGCATGGGAGGCACTTTAGATTTCTTGGCTATATTCGTATAACGAATAGTTTTTGTAGCACCAACCGGGGAAACAGGTTGATGCCTCGTCCAGACTGCACGCCATGCTGCATCTCACCCTGCGCCAACTTGAAATCTTCTGCGCCGTCGCCCAGGCGGGCTCCACCGTGGCCGCGGCCGATGCCGTGGCCCTGTCGCAGTCGGCCACCAGCGCCGCGCTGCAGCAGCTGGAGCAGGCCATGGGCGCCCAGCTGTTCGAGCGCGTGGGCCGGCGGCTGGCGCTCAACGACGCGGGCCGCGCCCTGCTGCCCGAGGCACTGGCGCTGCTGGAGCAGGCCAGGGGCATAGAGCAGGCGTTTTCGGTGCGGGCCGCCAGCCTGCCCGTGCGTCTGCGCGTGGCAGCCAGCACCACCATAGGCACCTATGCGCTGCCGGCCGTGCTCGCGCACCTGGCGCGCAGCCATCCGCACCTGAGCGTGGACCTGCAGATCGCCAACACGCGCGAGGTGGGCCAGGCCGTGGAATCGCTGGACGTGGACCTGGGCCTGATCGAGGGCACCAGCCACTGGCCCGGGCTGGAGGTCGAGCCCTGGATGCGCGACGAACTCGTCATCGTGGCTGCAGCACAGGACCCGCTGGTGCAGGCTGCGGGCCAGCGCCCGCTGGGCGTGGCCGCCTTGCGCGGTGCGGGCTGGCTGCTGCGCGAGCCGGGCTCGGGCACGCGCGAGATGGTGGAGCATGCCTTGCTGCCGCATCTGCACCAGTTGCCGGCCGCCGCCACGCTGGGCAGTTCGGAGGCGATTGCGCGCTGCGTGGCCCAGGGCCTGGGCATCAGTTGCCTGTCGCGCGTGCTGGTGCAGGCCCTGGTCGCCTCGGGAGAGCTGGCCGTGCTGCCGACCACGCTGCCGCGCATGTGGCGGGATTTCTCGCTGGTGCAGCGGGCGGGCAAGCGCCGCTCGCCGGCGCTGGCGGCCTTTGTGCAGGCCTGCCGCCAACACGCCCAGGACTGAGGCGGGTTATTTGCCCAGCGGAATCGGCGTGCTGCGCGGCACGGGCACTGCCGTGACGCTGTTTTGCGGCGAGCCTTCGATCACGCGGTCCGAGTAGGTCATGTAGACCAGGGTGTTGCGCTGCGCATCGACCATGCGCACCACGCGCAGGCGCTTGAACAGCAGCGAGATGCGTTCGGTGAACACCTCGTCCTGCTGCTTGAGCGGCGCAGGGATCTGGATGGGGCCGGTCTGCACGCAGCTGATCGAGGCTTCGGCGCGGTCCTCGGCCAGGCCCAGGCCGCCCTTGATGCCGCCGGTCTTGGCGCGCGAGACATAGCAGGTCACGCCCGCCACCTTGGGATCGTCATAGGCATCGACCACGATCTTGTGGTCCGGGCCTATGAACTTGAACACCGTGTCCACCGCGCCCACCTGCTCGGCGCGCGCACCGCAGGCGCCCAGCAGCAGCGTGGACAGGGCGGCCGTGAGCAAGGCCCGGCTGTTCATGTCAGGCCTCGCCCGCCACATGGCGGCGCAGGTGTTCGAGGGCTTCTTCCACCTGGTCCACCAGCACCAGACACAGGTCGCCGGGCGTCAGCCGCGCCAGCGCGTGGTCGATGGCGTTGAACTCACCCTGGATCTGGGTCACGTAGTCGGTGCGCGGTGCGCCTTGCAGGCCTTGCTGCAGCAGGGCCAGGACTTCACCGTCGGCGCGGCCGCGCTGGCAGGCATCCTGGTAGAGGATGACGTCGTCGAAGGCCTTGCCCAGGATCTGGGTCTGTTCGGTGATGTCCTGGTCGCGGCGGTCGCCCGCGCCGCTGATGACCACGCTGCGGCGCTGCGCGGGCATGGCGTCCACGGCCTGGACCAGGGCGCGGATGGCGTCGGGGTTGTGGCCGTAGTCGGCGATCAGTGTGGCGCCACGGTAGTCCATGACGTTGAAGCGGCCCGGCGCGTTGTCGCTGTCGTTGACGAAGCCGGCCAGCCCGCGGCGGATGGTCTGCCAGGGCATGCCCACGCCCCAGGCGGCGGCGATGGAGGCCATGACGTTCTCCACCTGGAAGCTGATGGTGCCGTTGCGCGTGATGGGGATCTCGCGCAGCGCGATGGTCTCGCGCCAAGAGCTCTCGGCCGCGACGATGCTGTCGCCGTCCACGTAGACCACGCGGTTGCCCTGGGCACGGTGCGTGGCCATCACGGGGTGGTGGCGGTCGGCCGCGAAATAGATGACCTTGCCCGGCGAGGTGGAGGCCATGGCGGCGACCAGCGGATCGGCCGCATTGAGCACGGCATAGCCGTCGGTGGCCACGTTCTGCACGATGACGCGCTTGAGCACGGCCACGTCTTCCACCGTGGTGATGTAGTTCAGGCCCAGGTGGTCGCCCGCGCCCACGTTGGTGACCACGGCCACCTGGCAGCGGTCGAAGCCCAGGCCTTCGCGCAGGATGCCACCGCGTGCGCATTCGAGCACGGCCGCATCGGTCTCGGGGTGGGCCAGGGCGTTGCGCGCGCTGCGCGGGCCCGAGCAGTCGCCGCTGTCGATCTGGCGGCCGTTGACGTAGACGCCGTCCGTGTTCGTCATGGCCGTGCGCCAGCCATGCGAGGTGAACAGGTGGGCGATCAGGCGCGTGGTCGTGGTCTTGCCGTTGGTGCCGGTGACGGCCACCAGCGGGATGCGGCCGTCCTGGCCCGGCGCGAACAGCTCATCGACCATGGGCACGCCCACGTTGCGGGGCTTGCCGAAGGACGGCGCCAGGTGCATGCGCAGGCCCGGTGCGGCGTTGACTTCGACGATGCCGCCGTTTTGCTCTTCCAGCGGGCGCAGCATGGTCTCGCAGACCACGTCCACGCCGCAGATGTGCAGGCCGATGGTCTGGGCGGCCTCCACGGCGCGCGCGGCGATGTCGGGGTGCACGTCGTCCGTCACATCGGTGGCGCTGCCGCCGGTGGACAGGTTGGCGTTGTTGCGCAGCACCACGCGCTGGCCCTGGGCCGGCACGGATTCGGGCGTGAGCCCTTCGGTGGCGATGCGCGCGATGGCGATGTCGTCCAGGCGGATCTTGGTCAGCGCCGTGCCGTGGCCCGAGCCGCGGCGCGGGTCCTGGTTGACCAGCTCGACCAGCTCGCGGATGGTGTGCTGGCCGTCGCCCAGCACCTGGGGCGGCTCGCGGCGCGCAGCGGCCACCAACTGGCCGCCAACCACCAGCAGGCGGAAGTCATGGCCGGGCAGGAAGCGCTCGACCATGATGTCGTCGCCGAATTCCGAGGCGGTGGCGAAGGCGGCCTTGAGCTGCTCGTGCGTGGTGATGTTGACCACCACGCCCTTGCCCTGGTTGCCGTCCTGGGGCTTGACCACCACGGGCAGGCCCACTTCCTGGGCCACGAGCCAGGCTTCTTCCACGTCCTTGACGGGGCGGCCCAGCGGCACGGGCACGCCGGCGGCGTGCAGCAGGCGCTTGGTCAGGTCCTTGTCCTGGGCGATGGACTCGGCCACGGCGCTGGTCTGGTCCAGCTCGGCGGCCTGGATGCGGCGCGCCTTGGAGCCCCAGCCCAGCTGTACCAGCGAGCCCGAGGTCAGGCGGCGGATGGGAATGCCACGCGCCACGGCCGCATCGACGATGGAGCCGGTGGAGGGTCCGATGCGCTCGTCCTCGTCGAGTTCGCGCAGCTGGGCGACCACCTTGTCGGCGTCGAAGGGCGTGTCGGCCAGGGCCGACTGCAGCAGCTCGCCGGCCTGTTCCATGGCCAGGCGGCCGACGGCCTCTTCGGTGTACTCCACCACCACCTGGTAGGTGCCGGTCTCCACGGTTTCATGCGTGCGGCTGAAGGTCACCGGGCAGCCGGCCTGGGCCTGCAGCGACAGGGCTGCGACTTCCAGCACCTGGGCCAGCGACAGGCGCTGGTCGGCGCCGTGCGGCTGCAGCGTGCCGATCTTGGGGAAGCGCGCGCGCAGCCGGTCCTCGAAGCCGGGCAGGGCCGAGTAGTCGCACTCGCCGGGCTCGCATTGCACGATGGCTTCGATGGCGGTGCTGCGGGTCCAGAGATTGGGGCCGCGCAGGGCTCGGATGCGGGTGATCTGCATAGTGTCTTCTTTCGGAGGGCAGGCCCGCGTCGCCGGGCCTGCCTGCATGTCATCGTGTGGTCGGGCTCAGGCGGCGGTGGCTGCGGCGGCCGGCGTGTAGTCGAAGGTCTTGATGCCGGCGACGATGAGGTCGGGGGCAATGTCCATGGACCACGCGGCGGCAATGGCGGCCAGCAGGGCCGGCGTGTCCGGGCGCAGGCCGCCGGGCAGGCTCAGTGCGTCCAGCGTGCCCAGCACGCGCTCGGCAGCGCCCGTGGCCAGGATCACCTGGTTGCCGCGCACGAAGACGGCGCGGCCTTCGCTCTCGGAACGGTGGGCCGCGACCACGGGGCTGTCTGCCTGCATCGAATAGAACAGCACTTCGCCGTCGCACAGGCGGGCCAGGTCGGCCACCTGTTCGATGTCGGCATTGAGGACGCCCGCGCCTTCGTCCAGCACCACGTCGATCTGGGTGCGCATCACGCGCGTCATCTGCGACTGCTCGTGCACGTCATGGTCAGGCAACTGCTCGAAGCCGTCCATGTCGGTGACCACGCCGACCAGGCAGCGGTCGTAGGCCAGGCCTTCCTCCAGGATGGAGCGGGCCGTGGTCTGGATGACGGCGGCCTGGGCCAGGCGGTTGGTCAGCAGGCGGTGGGCACCGGCCCAATTGGCGGTGTTGGTCTTCTGGGTCTGGCGGTTGGACAGGAACATGCCCTCGCTGCTGGCCACGCCCGTGAGCTTGCCCGACAGCTGCAGCAGCCAGCCCACCAGGCGGGCCGTGAAGCCGTTGTTGCGCGTGCCGGCAATGCCCACCAGGGGGATGCGGCCTGCGCCCGTTCCCTCTTCGGTGCGCGGGAACAGGTGGTCGGCGATGGCCATGCCCACGGGGCGCGGCGCGCCGCTGGTGGGCTTCAGGTGCATCAGCAGGCCGGGGCCGGCGTTGACTTCGAGGATGGCGCCGCCCTGCTCCTTCATGGGGCGCGAGACGTCCTGCAGGATCATGTCCATGCCCGCGATGTCCAGGCCCACGATCTTGGCGGCCAGCGTGGCCATGTAGGCCACTTCGGGGTGGACCTCATCCGTGCAGTCGATGGCCATGTTGCCGTTGCGCTGCAGCAGCACGCTGGTGCCCTGGGCGGGAATGGTGTCGGGCGTGACGTCCTGGCGCTTGAGCTCCAGCTTCACGGCCGGGGCTTCGAGGTTGATCCAGTCCAGCGGGTATTCCTGCTCGGGGCCGCGGCGCGGGTCCTGGTTGACCACGGCGACCAGCTCGCGCAGCGTGGACTTGCCGTTGCCGGCCACGCTCACGGTCTCGCCACGGCAGGCCGCCACGACCTTGCCGCCCACCACCAGGATGCGGTGCTCGGTGCCGTCGATGAAGCGCTCGACGATCACGTCGGAGCCTTCGGGCTGGGCCAGCGCAAAGGCGGTCTTGATGTCGGCCTCGTCGCGCAGGTCCAGCGTCACGCCACGCGCGTGGTTGCCGTCCGAGGGCTTGACGGTGACGGGAAAGCCGATGTCCTGCGCCACTTCCCAGGCTTCTTCGGGGCTGTTGACGATCTGGCCTTCGGGCACAGGCACGCCGCAGGCGGCCAGCAGGCGCTTGGTGAAGTCCTTGTCCTGGGCAATGCCTTCGGCAATGGCGCTGGTCTGGTCGCTCTCGGCGGTCCAGATGCGGCGCTGCGCGGCGCCATAGCCGAGCTGCACGAGGTTGCCGTCATTGAGGCGGATGTGGGGAATGCGGCGCTCGCCTGCAGCATCGACGATGCAGCCCGTGCTCGGGCCCAGGTAGCGGTCGTTGATCTCGGTCTTGATGGCCTTGACGGCGGCCTTCAGGTCGAAGGGCTCGTCGTTGATGGCGGCCATGATCAGCCGGTGGCCGTAGGCCAGGGCCGTGCGCGCCACGGTTTCCTCGGGGCAGCGGAAGACCATGCGGTAGATGCCGCGCTGGGAAATCTCGCGCGTCTGGCCGAACTCGGCCGGCATGCCCGCCAGGTTCAGCAGCTCGATGATGATGTGCTCCAGCACATGGCCGCACCAGGTGCCGCCTTCCAGGCGCTGGATGAAGCCGCCGCGCTCGCCCACGCCGCAGTGGTGCTCGATCAGGTCGGGCAGCCAGGCCGTCAGGCGCTCGTTGAAACCGTCAAGCTTGTTCGAGGGATAGTCCTCCAGCTCACCAAGATCCAGCCAGACCTCCAGCACGGGACGGTAGGTCCAGACGCTGGGTCCACGCAGGTAGGTGGTGCGCAAGAGTTGGATGTCTTTGAATTTCGCCATGTCGATCAACGGGTAAGCGTGAGCGACGACCCGGGTGCGGATCGCCGGAGAATGGGAGAGGATTGTGCGCTCAGAAAGCCCATGCGCAGTGCTGTCAGCCTAAACCAGGGTTGGCGCGTTGAGCAGGGTATGCCGTGCAAAGCGCGGGATATCCACCGGGGAGCTGCGGTTGCCCGCATGACACCAGGAGCCGCCAGGGGCGGGAAAAACAACTCAACATGCAAGAACACCATTCTGTGGACGTTTCGGCCTTCCTTGCCAGCCCCCGCGGGGCTGGGCTGCGAGCCAGGCTCGCTTCCAATGAAAACGTGCTGGCCCTCGTCCCGGTTGACCTGACCCTCGATATGCGCTTCGGCGAAGGCTGGGTTGTGCTGACCAACCAGCGGCTCCTCGCCTGTGATCCTGCAGATCAGCAGTGGAGTGAGTGGACACTATCCATTGATCAGAATCTGCGCACGCTGGACCACGGCGGCGTGGGCAACCTCGAACTGCACGGCCCTGCGGCGCGGCTGGCGCTGTGGCGCTTCACGCTGCGCCATCAGGCGGCCGTGCTGCGCCTGCTGCAGCAGTTCGACCATGAGCGCGAGCGCCTGGCGCGCGGCGAGGACTTTGCCGAGCCCGAGGACGACGTGCCCCGCTGCCCGGCCTGCCAGGCCGAACTGCCGCCCGAGGCCGACGAATGCCCGGCCTGCGCGCGCCAGCAGGGCCCGCAGACCTCCACCTGGGTGCTGCTGCGCCTGTGGCGCTTTGCCCATCCCTACCGGCACCAGCTGCTGCTGGGCTTTCTGCTGACCCTGGCCTCCACGGGCGCCACCCTGGTGGCGCCCTACCTGACGATTCCCATCGTGGACAAGATCCTGATCCCGTTCCAGAACGGGCAGCAGATCGACAGCAGTCTCGTGGTCTTCTACCTGAGCGGGCTGCTTGCGGCGGCGCTGGTGGCCTGGGGCCTGGGCTGGGCGCGCACCTTCGTGCTGGCCAAGGTCTCCGAGCGCATTGGCTCGGACTTGCGCACCACCACCTACAACCACCTGCTGACTCTGTCGCTGGACTACTACGGCAGCAAGCGCACGGGCGACCTGATGGCGCGCATCGGGGCGGAAACAGATCGCATCAATTTGTTTCTATCCTTGAATGCACTGGATTTCGCCACCGACGTGCTGATGATCGTGATGACCTCGGTCATCCTGTTCTCCATCAATCCGTGGCTGGCCCTGGTCACCCTGGTGCCGCTGCCCTTCATCGCCTGGATGATCCACCTGGTGCGCGACCGCCTGCGCACGGGTTTCGAGAAGATCGACCGCGTCTGGTCCGAAGTGACCAATGTGCTGGCCGACACCATCCCCGGCATCCGCGTGGTCAAGGCCTTCGCCCAGGAAAAGCGCGAGGCCGACCGCTTCGCCCAGGCCAATCTGGTCAACCTGCAGGCCAACGACAAGGTCAACAAGACCTGGTCGCTGTTCACGCCCACGGTGACGCTGCTGACCGAGATCGGCCTGCTCGTGGTCTGGGGCTTCGGCATCTGGCTGGTGGCTGGCGGCCAGATCACGGTCGGTATCCTGACGGCCTTCATCGCCTACATCGGCCGTTTCTACAGCCGCCTGGACTCGATGAGCCGCATCGTCTCGGTCACGCAGAAGGCGGCGGCCGGAGCCAAGCGCATCTTCGACATCCTCGACCACGTGAGCAACGTGCCCGACCCGGTCAACCCGGTCAAGCTGCCGCGCGTGCAGGGCGCCATCACGCTGGACAACCTGAGCTTCCGCTACGGCAGCCGCGCCGTGATCAAGAACCTGGATCTGCAGATTCGCCCGGGTGAAATGATCGGCCTGGTCGGTCACAGCGGCTCGGGCAAGAGCACCCTGGTCAACCTGATCAGCCGTTTCTATGACGTGAGCGAGGGCTCCATTCAGCTCGACGGCGTGGACATCCGCAGGCTCAAGGTCTCGGACTTCCGCAGCAACATCGGTCTGGTGCTGCAGGAGCCCTTCCTGTTCTTCGGCACCATTGCCGAGAACATCGCCTACGGCAAGCCCGATGCCACGCGCGAGGAAATCGTGGCGGCGGCCCGCGCTGCCCACGCCCATGAATTCATCCTGCGCCTGCCGCACGGCTACGACTCCCTGGTGGGCGAGCGCGGCCAGGGCCTGTCGGGCGGCGAGCGCCAGCGCATCTCCATTGCGCGCGCACTGCTGATCGACCCGCGCATCCTGATCCTGGACGAGGCCACCTCGGCCGTGGACACCGAGACCGAGAAGGAAATCCAGAAGGCGCTGGACAATCTGGTGCAGGGCCGCACGACGATTGCCATTGCCCACCGCCTGTCCACGCTGCGCAAGGCCGACCGCCTCGTGGTCATGGACCGGGGCGAGATCGTGGAAGTGGGTCCGCACGACGAGCTGATGGAAAAGCAGGGCGCCTACTGGCGCCTGTACCAGGCCCAGGCGCGGCGCGCCGAAGAGGATGCCCAGGCCGCAGGCCTGACCCTGGCCGCAACCACCATCGAGGAATAAGCCATGTCCAACGCCCAACATTCCGCTGCCGCCGCCGATCTGAGCGGTGTGCGCATGGAGCGCAACGCCCATGGCCGCCTGGTGCTGATCCTGGCCGACGGCACGCGCCACGAATCCGTGGTGCCCGTGCGCGCCTTTCCCATTGCCGCGCCGCTGGAAGGCCTGTCCCTGGTCTCCGTCGATGGCAAGGAGGCGCTGTGGGTGGACCACATGGACCATCTGCCGGCGCAGGCCCGCACGCTGATCGAGGAAGACCTGGCCGTGCGCGAGTTCGTGCCCGTCATCCAGCGCATCCACAAGGTATCCGGCTTTTCCACGCCCAGCACCTGGGACCTGGAGACCGACCGGGGGCCCGTGCAGCTCGTGCTCAAGGCCGAGGAGGACATCCGGCGCCTGTCGGGCCGCACGCATCTGATGATCACCAGCCAGGACGGCGTGCAGTTCAGCGTGCCCGACAGCACGGCGCTGGACCGCACCTCGCGCAAGCTGCTGGAGCGCTTCCTCTAGCGCCTGGTTGGGGTGAATAAGGGGTTTACCCTTGGTTTGAGGCAGGCCGAAGCGTCTTTCAAAAAAAGCGCTTCAGTTCTTTCAGCTTCTGTCGATGATGAGGCGACGGCGGGAAATTCCCGCCCACAGCACACATCCAGCAAGAGGGTCGAGCCATGCCAATTCCACCTGTTGACCGATCACCCATACCGTGGCGCCCGCAAAGCGCCGATCTGTACTCCACCGGTGCGTCGGGCGCGGTGCCCGTGCGTCCTGTGAACGCCACCAACGCCGTCGAATCCACGGACCGCATCGGCGAGGGCCGGGTGGTGCGCGATCCTGAAAAGCCGTCCGTGGTGGACCAGGAAAACCGCGACTGGACGCTGGCCGAGGAGATCAAGCAGAAGGAAGAGGTCGAGGAGCCGCCCAAGGAGCCGATCTCCAAGCAGCTCATCGAGTTCATCCAGTCCATGTGGCGTGCCAGCGCCATGGCGGTGGAGCAGGCCCAGGAGGTCAGCAAGGCCGACGATGTGGCCCGCAACAAGATGCAGGTGCGCGACGAACCGTTGACCTATTCGGAACCCAAGGTCAAGCGTACCGGCGGTCTTTGAGTGTCAGGGGCCGGGCAAGAAGGCTCAGTCCTTTGAGCCTTCGCCTTCCTTCTTGTCCCTGGCAGCGGGTGCGGCTGCAGCATGCTCGGCTGCCGCACGCTCGGCGGCCTTTGCCTCTTCGGCCTGCGCCTTGGCCTTTGCCTTGTCGCGTTCGGCGCGGTACTTGACGGCAAAGGCCTGCACCTCCGCATAGGAGACGTAGCCGTCCTTGTCGGTGTCGGCCTCGTCGAAGGCCGCCGACAGGCGCGGGAACAGCGCCACTTCGGCACGGCTGAGCTTGCCGTCCTTGTTGAAGTCCAGCATCTTGAATTCGCGCTGGGCCTTGATCTCCCCCTTGGTCAGCGGCGCCGGGCTGGCCGTTGCCTGCTCGGTGGCTGCGTTTTCTGCCGCCTGCGCGCGCGCGGCGGGCAGCATGAAGGCGCTGGTCAGCAGCACGACGACGGCGGCCTGCAGCAGCGGTGGCCGGCGCAGCAGGGCAGAGCGATTCATGAGGGGAAAATGCATGGGCTTTATTTGGGCACGGAACCGGCATTTGCAAGCACGGCCGGCCCGCCCTTTGCAATTGTTTACTTCGGCGGATCGGTGTCCGGATTGGAGATGCCGCTGCTCACATGGCCTGCCGGCACATGGCGCGCGGCCGAGTTGACGTGGCCGGTCTGGTCGTCGAAGAAGAAGTCCGGCTCGAACTCGCGCAGGAACGGGCCCTTTTCCAGGCCGCCGAGGAACATGGCCTCGTCCACCGCAATGCCCCATTCCAGCAGCGTGCGGATGGCACGCTCGTGCGCCGGTGCGCTGCGCGCCGTCACCAGGGCCGTGCGAATGCGCATGGTCTGGGACGAGTCCGCCTGCTGCTGCAGCCGGTGAAGCGCCACCAGCAGCGGCTTGAACGGCCCTTCCGCCAGCGGCGTGGCAGCATGGGAGACCTCGTGGCGCAGAAAGGCCGGCAGCCCGCCTTGCTGGTAGACGCGTTCGGCCTCGTCGGAGAACAGCACGGCATCGCCGTCGAACGCGATGCGCACCTCCTGCGGGTAGCGGTCGCCTGCGGGCGTGGAATCGACCATCACGCGCGCGGCAGGAAAGCCGATGGACAGCGCCCTGCGCACATCGACCTCGTTGGCCGATAGAAACAGGTGGGCGCCCAGCGGCCGCAGGTAGGAAAACGGATCGCGCCCGCGCGTGAACACGCCGCGCTCTATGTGCATGTCGGCCGCCTTGGCAGAGGCAAAAACCCGCATGCCGCTGGCCGGGTCGTTGCGCGACAGCATCATCACCTCCACGCGCTGCACCTCGGGCGTATTGAAGGCCAGCAGCTTGCGCACCAGCGGGAAGGCGATGCCCGGGCGTGCGGGCTGGTGCACCAGGTCCAGCTGGCGGCGCATGTAGGCCTGCTCGTCACCGGCGTCGAACAGCCGGTTCTCCTCCTCGAAGTCGAACAGCGCCCGCGAGGAGATGGCGACGACCAGCTTGTCTTGCAGGGTCACGGACATGGCTTGGCGGTTTTCGCTATTTGACGAACTGGTTGAGCTGGATGATGGGCATGAGCACGGCCAGCACGATCAGGGCCACGACCATGCCCATGGCCACGATCAGCAGCGGCTCCAGGATGGTGGCCAGGTGCATGGCACGGCGCTGCACCTCGGTGGACAGCTGGTTGGCGGCGCGCTGCAGCATCACGGGCAGCTGGCCGGTCTGCTCGCCCAGGCGGGCGAACATGGAGATCAGGCCCGGGAAGCGCTTTTTCTGCGCCAGGGCCGAGGCCAGCGGCGCGCCCTCGCGCACCAGGGCCAGCGCGTCCATGGCGTCGGCACGCAGCGCGCGGTTGCCCAGCGTTTCGGCGGCGGCCTGCAAGGCCTTGAGAATGGGCACGCCCGCGCCCGCCAGCATGGCCAGCGTGCCGGCAAAGCGTGCCGCGTTGTAGTTGCGCGCCAGCCGGCCGATCAGCGGCAGGCGCAGCCACCAGGCGTCGAAGCGCTCGCGCAGCACGGGGTTCTTCATGGACAGTCGGAATCCCACGGCGCCCAGCACCAGGGCGACCAGCGCGGCCCAGCCATAGCTGCGCACGAAGTCGCTGAGCGCCAGCATGGCCACGGTGAGCCAGGGCAGGGCGCGCTTGGTGCCGGCGAACACGCTGGCCACCTGGGGCACCACGTAGCTGACCAGGAACAGCACGATGACAATGGCCACCAGGGTCACGATGGCCGGGTACAGGGCTGCGCCAATGAGCTTGGACTGCAGGGCCTGGCGCGATTCCAGGTCGTCGGCCAGCCGCTCCAGCACCGGGCCCAGGCTGCCGCTGGCCTCGCCGGCGCCGATCACGGCGCAGTAGATGTCGGAGAACTCGCGCGGGTGCTGGGCCAGGGCGCGGGCAAAGGTGGAGCCCGCGTTGACCTCGGCGCGCAGCGCGGCCACGAGGTGGTGCTGGCGCGGGTCGTCGGCTTCTTCGGACAGCGCGGCCAGGGCGCGCTCTATGGGCAGGCCTGACCCGACCAGCCCCGCCATCTGGCGCGTCCACACGGTGAGCCCTGTGGAGCCAAGGACGGGACGGGTCAGCCAGCGCGAGGCGCCGCCCTGGGGGCCGGACGCGGAACCCGAGGCCACGATCTCCACGGCCATGGGCACCAGGGCCTGGGCCCGCAGCTGGCTGCGCGCGGCGCGCGCGTTGTCGGCTTCGATCGTGCCCTTGCGGGTCTGACCTTGTGCATCCAGGGCTTCGAAGGAAAAGGCAGGCATGCGCGGCGGGAGTCGGGAAGGGCTGGGGAAGGGATGGCGTCCAGGAAACGCCAGGCGGCGATCCAACCCCCGATGGTAGCCGCTGCCGGTGACGGCTGGATGGCGAGGCCGCCGCCGCGGTCGGCGGCAGCCCCTGCCTGGTCCTTATGCCGGCTGGGCCGCGAGGTCCGCTTCGTTGAGCTGGATGGAGCGCAGCGAGGCCGGGCGTTCCATCAGCGGCTGGCCGTAGTCGCTGAACTCGGGCAGCGCGGGCAGCAGCTTCATCATCGTGCCCCAGCGCAGGTAGCTGGCCATGAGCACGTCGGCCGCGGTGAACTGGTCGCCGCACAGGTAGCGCCTGCCGGCCACGGCCTGGCGCAGCGTCTGCACCACGTCGTCATAGCGGCCATAGCCGGCGGACATGGCCTGGTCGGCCGTCTGCTGCTCCAGGTGGCCCTGGCTCTTGGCAGTCATCAAGGCGTCGACGGGGCCGGCCAGGAAGAACATCCAGCGTTGGTAGACGCCGCGCAGCGGGCTGTCCACGGCCGGCGCGAGCCTTCGTTCGGGGAAGATGTCGGCCAGATAGGCAAGGATGGCGGCCTGTTCGGTGATCACGGTCTCGCCGTGCACCAGCGCGGGGACCTTGCCCATGGGATTGATGGCCAGGTAGTCGGCAGCCTTCATGGTGCTGCCGTATTCCAACCGCACGGGCTCATAGCGGGCGCCGCATTCCTCCAGCATCCAGCGCGCGATGACGGCGCGCGAGCGGGGGTGGAAGTAAAAGCGCAGCGGCTTGATCGAGTCGTTCATGAAGGCTCCCAGTGGTTTGAATGCATGGCGAGAAGGCCATGGGAGCGACTGTAGGAGGCCATGCTGACAGTTTTTGTCAGCAGTGTTGTCAGCGGACCGTGTAGCCCAGTTGCCGCGACCAGCGTTCGATCAGGCCGCTGCGGTGGTCGGGATAGCGTTCCTGCAGATCGGTGACGGAGCGCACGCGGTCGGCGCGGAAATGGCGGAAGTCCTGGCGCAGTTCGCACCAGGCCGCAAGAATGCGCCGCTGATCGAAGAAAGCCATGGCAAAAGGCCAGATCTGGCGCTCGGTCGGCTGGCCCTTCTCATCCGTGTAGTGCAGCAGCACCCGGTGCTGGCGCCGTATCGCCAGGCGAAGCGCGGTCTGCCAGGGCTCGGTCACGGATTCGTGGCAGATGGGCGGCACCAGCAGGCCGCTGGTGTCCACCTCGATGCGCAGCTCCAGCGGCAGCGCGCTGCGTATGCGGTCCAGCGCGGCGGTGGCGGCCTGGGCGAGCTCGGGGTCGGCCTGGCGGCTGGCCCAGCGCGCGCCCAGCAGCAGGGCTTCCAGCTCATCGGGCGTGAACATCAGCGGCGGCAGCAGAAAGCCGGGCCGCATCTCATAGCCCACGCCCGGGTCGCCCGCAATCGCTGCACCCTGCTCGCGCAGGGTGGCAATGTCGCGGTAGAGGGTGCGCAGGCTCACGTCCAGCTGCCGGGCCAGCACCGGCCCGGCCTGGGGCAGGCGCGCGCGGCGCAGCAGGTCGATCAGTTGCAGCAGCCGGGCGGAGCGGCTCATGCCTTCAGCGGCCCATGACGCCGGCCGTGATCTCCAGCGAGCGCAGGCGCAGGTCGCGGTCATACACGTCGCTGACCAGGATCAGCTCGTCGGCCTCGGTGTCGGCCTGCAGCTTCTGCAGGCGCGTGCGCACCTTGTCCGGGCCGCCGATGGAGGCCACTGCCAGGAAGTCGCCGATGGCGCGGCGCTCCTGCTCGCCGAGCTGGGCCGCATAGTTCTCGATGGGGCGCGGCAGCAGTCCGCGCCGGCCCGTGATGATGCCCAGCACGCGCTGGTAGGTGCTGCTGGCCAGGTACTCGGCCTCGTCATCGGTGGGCGCGGCGATCACGGGGGCGCCGACGATCACATAGGGCTTGGCCAGTTGGGCCGACGGCTTGAACAGGCTGCGGTACAGCTGCACGGCCTGGTAGAGCATGCGCGGCGCGAAGTGCGAGGCAAAGGCGTAGGGCAGGCCCAGGTGGGCGGCCAGCTGGGCCGAGAACAGGCTGGAGCCCAGCAGCCAGATCGGCACGTTGGTGCCCGCGCCGGGCGTGGCCACCAGCTTTTGATCGGGCGTGGCCGGGGCCAGCAGGCGCTGCAGCTCCATCACGTCGCGCGGGAAGTCTTCCTCGGTCTCGACGCGGTCGCGGCGCAGGGCGCGCATGGTGGCGCCATCGGTGCCGGGCGCACGGCCCAGGCCCAGGTCGATGCGGCCCGGGTACAGCTCGGCCAGCGTGCCGAAGGCTTCGGCCACCACCAGCGGGGCATGGTTGGGCAGCATGATGCCGCCCGAGCCCACGCGGATCTTCGAGGTGCCGCCCGCGATGTGGCCGATCAGCACGGCCGTGGCCGAGCTGGCGATGCCGGGCATGTTGTGGTGCTCGGCCAGCCAGTAGCGCTCGAATCCCAGTGCCTCGGCCTTGCGGGCCGTGGCCAGCGCAATGTCCAGGGCCTCGGCGACGGTGCCGCCTTCGCGCACGGCCACGAGGTCGAGCATGGACAGACGGACTTCATTGAATGATGTCATGGCAGGTTCCAACTTCCAGTTCACGGTGGGTGGGGGCGGCGCGGGCCTTGCCGCGCCAGGGCATTCCTGGTGCGCGTTCGCGCACTCAGTTTCTTCTGGACATTTCCCGTGCGCAGGTGATGCCCAGCACCACGCACCAGACCAGGGGAGGATGGCAGCCGCCAGATGGTTCTCGCCCTGCTGGATGGCCAGCCAGGACAGCGGCAGCGCCACCAGCGCCGACAGGCGGATGACGCGGCGCAGCTGGCTGGTGGACAGCCGGGACTTGAACCACCACAGGGCGATGTAGCTGATCAGGCTCAGCGTGGCGACCCACAGGAACAGGTCGCCGCCATAGGGAGCGCTCCAGGCGCGTAGGGATTCCAACATGCCGACCATTGTGGCAAACGGGGATGCCCCGTGCTGCGCAGGGTCGGGCGTGGCCGCCTGCGCCTAGTCGCGCGTGACGCGCAGCACTTCCTCGGGCGTGGTGATGCCCTCGCGTACCAGCCGCTCGCCATCGTCGCGCATCAGGCGCATGCCCGAGGCCAGCGCGGTGTCGCGGATCTCGGCCTCGCTGGCCTGGCGGTGGATCTGCGCGCGGATGGTGTCGTCCACCACCAGCATCTCGAAGATGCCGGTGCGCCCTCGGTAGCCGCTGGGCTCGGTGGTGTCGATCTTGCGCACCAGGCGCTGTGCCAGCACGCCCAGCAGGGAGGAAGACAGCAGGAACGGCTCCACGCCCATGTCGATCAGGCGGGTGACGGCGCTGGATGCGTCGTTGGTGTGCAGCGTGGCCAGCACCAGGTGGCCCGTCAGCGAGGCCTGGATGGCGATCTGCGCGGTCTCGAAGTCGCGGATTTCGCCGATCATGATCACGTCCGGGTCCTGGCGCAGGATGGCGCGCAGGGCCTTGGCGAAGGTCAGCTCGATCTTGGCGTTGACCTGCGTCTGCCCCACGCCGGCCAGCTCGTACTCGATGGGGTCTTCCACCGTCATGATGTTGCTGTGGCTGGCGTCCATGCGCGACAGCGCCGCGTACAGCGTGGTGGTCTTGCCCGAGCCCGTGGGGCCGGTGACCAGCACGATGCCGTGGGGCTGCGCCGTCATGTGGGTGAACCGCCTCAGCGTCTCGCCCTGCATGCCCACGGCCTCCAGGCTGAGCTTGCTCTCGCTCTTGTCCAGCAGGCGCAGCACGGCGCGCTCGCCATGGGCGCTGGGCAGGGTGGAGACGCGCACGTCGATGGCGCGCGTACCCAGGCGCAGGCTGATGCGGCCGTCCTGGGGCAGCCGCTTTTCGGCGATGTCCAGGTCGGCCATGATTTTCAGGCGCGAGATCAGCGCCGCGTGCAGGGCCCGGTTGGGCTGCACGACCTCGCGCAGGTCGCCGTCCACGCGAAAGCGCACGCTGGAGTGGCGCTCGTAGGGCTCGATGTGGATGTCGCTGGCGCCGTCGCGCGCGGCCTGCGTGAGCAGGGCGTTGAGCATGCGGATGATGGGCGCGTCGTCCGCAGTCTCCAGCAAGTCCTCGACGGCGGGCAGCTCCTGCATCATGCGCGAGAGGTCGGCGTCGGACTCGACCTCGCTGACCACCAGGGCCGCGCTGGACTCGCCCTGCGAATAGGCGGCGCTGATGCGGTGCGCCAGCGTGCCCGCGTCCAGCATCTGCCAGCGCTGCACCGCATGCTTGCGCTGGACTTCGGACAGGGCCTGCCAGTCGGGCGAGGGGCCGTGCCAGAGCAGGGGCTCGTGGCCGTCGTCCTCGATCAGCAGCTGGCTGGTGCGCGCAAACGAATAGGGCAGGGGATAGCGCATGGGGCCTTCCTGCCTCAGAGCGCGCCGGGGGCTGCCGGCACGGCGGGAGCGGCGGGCTGCGGCTGGGTGAAGTCGATCAGCTCGGGCTTTGCGCCCGGCACGTTGACGATGGCGGCCGGGTTGGTGAACGAGCCGGGGTCCGGCTGCGGCGTCAGCGTGGGCAGCACGGGCGCGGCATTGACCGAGCGCAGCAGTGCACTGGGCTCGGGCTGCAGGCTCTGTTGCTGCGCGCGGATGGCTTCGTAGCGCTCGGAAGAGACCTGATTGGTCGCAGTCGCATCGCGCATCACCACGGGGCGCAGGAAGACCATCAGGTTGGTCTTGTTGCGCTTGCGGTTGGTGTTGCGGAACAGGTTGCCGACCACGGGGATGTCGCCCAGCAGAGGCACCCGGTCCTCGGCCTGGGAGTAGTTGTCGTCGATCAGGCCGCCGAGCACGACGATGTTGCCGTCCTCGACCAGCACGTTGGACTCGATGGAGCGCTTGTTGGTGGTCAGGCCGTTGGTGTCCTTGCGCGTGGACTCGTCCACCGAGGAGACCTCCTGGAACACGGCCAGCTTCACCGTGCCGTTCTCGTTGATCTGCGGGCGCACGCGCAGCATCAGGCCCACGTCCTTGCGCTCCACCGTGGTGAACGGGTTGACCGTGCCGCCCGTGGAGTTGCTGGCGTAGGAGCCCGTGACCATGGGCACGTTCTGGCCCACGATGATGCGCGCCTCCTCGTTGTCCAGCGTCATCAGGTTGGGCGTGGACAGGATGTTGGCGTCACCGCTGTTTTGCAGGAAGTTGGCCAGAAAGCCCAGAGTGTCCTTGCCGTTGACGCGCTGCGTGAAGCCGAGGTTGGTGCCCCTCAGGCTGGTCAGCGTGTCGCCCGTGATGGCGCTGCCGTCGAGGCCTCCATCCTTGACCAGGCCGAGCAGGTTCAGGATGTTGGCGCCCGCCACGTTGGAGTTCGTGCCCAGGGTGCCGATCACGCGGCCGTTGTTGCTGAGCATGGCCTGCCACTGGATGCCGAACTGGGCCAGCCGGTTGTCCTTGATTTCGACGATCAGGCTTTCGATCAGCACCTGGGCGCGGCGGCCGTCGAGCTTGTCGATCACGGCGCGCAGTTGGCGATAGACGGGCGGCGGGGCCGTGATGATCAGTGAATTGGTCGAAGGATCGGCCTGGATCATGCCGCCCGTGGAGGGTTGCTGGGCCACGCCCAGCGCGCCGCCCCCGCCGCCGCTGCCCAGGCCCGAGGACGAGCCCATGCCCATGGATGCCGTGCCGCTGGAGTCGCGCGAGACCACGGGCTGCGAGGTGGGAATGGAGGACATGCCGCCACCCTGCGGCGTGGTGCCGCCCGCACCGGGCTGGCCGCTGGCCGTGCCCGCGGCCGTGGCCTGGGCGCCTATGGCCGCGCGCAAGGTGGCTGCCAGCGCCACGGCGTCGGCGTTCTTGAGGTAGACCACGTGGATGTTGCCCTGGTCGCCGCCGCCGTTCATGGCGGGCTGGTCCAGCCGCGCGATCAGCGAGCGCACCTGGGCCAGGCGTGCGGGGTTGGCCGCGCGCAGCACGATGGAGTTGCTGCGCGGCTCGGCCATCAGCGAGGTCTTGAAGGCGTTGTCGCTCTGGCCCGGAATATTGGCGCCGCCGGCGGTCACGGTGAGGCCGCCGGGGCTGGCCGTGCCGCCTTCGATCAGGCGCGAAACCAGGGCCACCATATCGGTGGCCACGGCATGGCGCAGGGGAATGATTTCGACATCGGTGGCGTTGGACACATCCATGGTCGCCACGATGCGCGAGATGCGCTGCAGGTTGTCTGCGTAGTCGGTGATGACCAGCGAGTTGTTGCCCGGGTTGACGTTGATGGTGTTGTTGGGGCTGATCAGCGGGCGCAGCACGGGAACCAGGTTGGCCGCGTTCTCGTAGTTGAGCTTGAAGATCTGGGTGACGATCTGGCTGCCCGCGCTGCTGCGGCTCGCGCCCACGGCCACTTCGCTGGCCTGCAGCTTGGCGTCGGCTTCAGGGATGACCTTGTACAGGCCGGCCGATTCGACAATGGTGAAGCCCTGCAGGCGCAGCGCGGCCAGGAACTGCTGGTAGGCGGTGGCAGGCGGCACGGGCCTGTCGGTCAGCAGCGTGATCTGGCCCTTGACGCGCGGATCGACCACCACGTTGCGATTGGTGATGGCGCCGATGGCGCGCGAGACGGCCTCGATGTCGGCGCCCGAGAAATTCAGTGTCACAGGTTCGCCGGGGCGCAGGCTGGGCGTGGCGCCGGCCGGTGCATTGGTCTGCTGGGCCTGGGCGGTGCCAGCGGTGCAGGCCAGCATGGCGCTGACGGCCAGCGTGTGCAGGGTGTTGCGCCAGAACGGGGTCGTGTGCTGCTGAGTCATGGATCAACCAAAGGAAATGATGGACCGGGGCCCCTGGCGCCGTCCCAGAATGTTGAGCAGGTTGGACAGCGCGGTTTCGCGCTCCGGGCTGGCCGAGGCCTCGCCCTGGAAATGCAGCCGCTGGCCCACCCATTGGCCCTGGCCGCTCAGGCGCAGGTCGCCGGTCAGGGTACTGAGCTGCAGCTGCGGGCTGTCGCCCCCGAGGATGTCCAGCCGGTAGCTGCCCAGCGGGCGCAGCGGTGACAGGCGTGAGGATACGGCCAGCGCCTCCAGGCGCGTGCTGCCTTCGCTGCGCCAGCGGCCCGATTGCCACAGCAGCTGCAGTTGCAGGGCCTGCGTGGCCAGCCGCAGCTGGCCTTGCAGGTCCACCGTGTTCCAGGGCGTGCCCAGACCGGACAGCAGGGAGGCAGGCCAGCGCGTGTCGCTGTCATGCACCACGGCGCTCAGGCCCTGCCAGCGGGGCAGCAGGTCCAGCACCACGGGAGTGGGTGTGCAGCATTCGCTGCGCAGTTGTATGCGGGCGCCGTCCAGGCGCGGGCGCAGCGTCCATTCCAGCCGTGTGGGCAGGGCCGTGCGGTCGCGGCTGCCGGCGCCTCCGGTGAAGACCAGGGAGGCCGAGCCATTCCACAGCGTGCCGCGCGGCTGCTGCAGCAGCACCTGGCCTTGCGTGGCCGAATCCACGCCGCGCGCCAGCCAGGCAGCGGGCGCCCAGACGACGGTGGTGGCCACCAGGCCGCACAGGGCACCGGCCAGCGCCCAGCCGCGCGGTGCGCGCAGGGCCGGCTGGGAGCGGGGCTTGCGTTGCATGCTCAAGGCGCCCGCGACGGATCGACGGGCAGGTCCAGCACCAGGCTGCCATCCCAGCGCACGGCATCGGCACCGCCTGCCGCGCCGGAGGCGGCGGCAGTGCTTGCAGATGCACTGCGGGCCAGCTTCATCTCGGCCGGAACGGCGTGGGTGTTGCTGCGGACCTGGGCCAGCCAGCGCGCCAGCGCGGCGGCGGGTGCGGCCTTGAGCGTGATCTGTGCGCGGTCGCCCATCCAGTTCAATTGGGCGGAGGCGCCCAGTTCGGCGGACAGCGAGCTTTGCAGCAGCGCCTTGGCATCGCCGACCACGGGGCGTGCGTTGCCGCGCAACTGCTCGGCCTCGGCCTGCAACAGCTGCATCTGGCGCAACTGGCGGTCGGCCTGGGCATGGCGTTCGGGCGCGGTGCGCAGGCTGTGCAGGGCGGGGGCCAGGGCCACCCACCACAGCAGGGCCAGTGCCACCACGCCACCGGCCAGCAGGGTCATGTTCTGTTCACGCGGCGCCAGGGCATTCCAGCGCGCGCGCAGGGGTGCCAGGCTTTGGCGGGATGCGCGCATGTTCATGGCCGGGCCTCCTGGGCAAGCAGCAGGTCGGCGCCGTCGCGCTGCAGTCGCAGGCCGCTGCCGGCCAGATGTTGTTGTGCCTGCTCCAGTGCCTCGGCCTCCAGGGAGACGCCCTTGAGGCGCAGCTGCCGGTCCTGATAGTCCATGGCCTGGGGCAACTGTCCAGCGGGCAGGGCCCGGGATGCGGCGGCCAGCAGGGGCTCCAGGTCGCCCTGCGTCAGCGCGCCGGCGGTCTGGCGCAGCGTGGCGACTTCGCGCTGCATTTGAACGGGCGCGTCGACGATGACGGGCACGCGGGGGAAGCTGGTGGCCAGCGTGGAGCGCACCTGGACCTGCTTGGCCGCGATGGCGCGGTTCTCGGTCCAGGCCCAGGCATTGAGGCCCACTACCTGGGCCAGCAGAGCGAGCACGGCGCCCCAGCGCGCGGCCTCCCATTGCGGCGCGCGCAGAAAGCTTTGCCAGCCGTCGAGCATGCGCCGCCGTGTGCGGCTGCCGCCGCCCAGATCCAGGTCGAACTGGGCCAGATCCCAGCTTTGTGCGCGGGCCGCCAGGCCGCGCTGAGCATCCGTCAGCAGGCTGACGGGGCGCTGCAGAGCCTCGGCGGCACGGGCCAGCGCCGGGTCCGCCTGGATCGGGGTGTCAGGGGGCAGGGCCTGCAGCAGGGCTGCCAGCATGGCGGGGTCGGCACTGTCGGTGCGCAGCGGCAGGCAGGCCAGCGAGTCCATGCCCTGCGGGGCGGTGCTCAGGCCGGTGGCCAGCAGCCAGGCCGATTCGGGTGAGCCCACGGCCCAGAGCTGGGGCGTGGCCTGGGGCGGACATTCCGGCACGATGCGGCCCACGGGCCGCCCTGCGGATTCCAGGGCCTGAAGGTGGGCATGGAGCCAGGCCTTGTTGCAGGCGGCAACCCAGCAGGGCTCGCCTGCGCGTGCCTGCGGCTGCAGGGCCAGGTGCAATTGGGAGGGCTCGTCGAGCAGACGCTCTTCCAGCAGCCCGTCGAGCACGGCGCGCAGGCGCACATGTCCGCGCCGGCTTCCCGTAGGCACGCCATGGGGGAGGCTGACCAGATGCCAGGACAAGGCCTGGTGCGGCACCACGGCAACCGTCTGGCCGGTGCGGCCAGGATCGGGCAGCAGGCCTGCGGCGGCGTGGCCATGCCGGTCGGCGCGCAGGCCGTCACTGCTGAGTGCGTAGGCGTATTCGCCAGCGGGGCCCGCAGGCAGATGAAGAATCAAGGTGCTCATGGGCGGAAGCGGGCATTGTAGGGGGCGAGTGTGACAGCCATCTGTCATGGCGCGGGAGCTTCGGGCAATCCCCAGTCCCCCTCTCACGCCAGATGGTAGTGACTGTCATGTTGTTGCGACGCAACATGGAGCGTTCGCTGGCCACGATCTCGCCCAGGCGCATGCGGCCACGCGCCTCGAAGAAGCTGGTGGCCACCGACAGGTTCTGTCCTTCGAATTTCTGCGGCAGGCCCAGCGCGTTGGAGGCATCGGCCAGGCTGCGCAGCGGGCGCGATGCGCGCAGCTGCACCAGCTGGCTGGCCTGGGACCAGGTCAGGTCCTCCACGCTGGCCCAGATGACTTCGGCGCTGGCGGTGTTGAGGTTGACGGGCGTGTTCTCGGGCAGCAGGGTGATGTAGGGCTCCAGGCGCGCGACGACCTCGGGCGGCAGGCCCAGCCAGCCGAACTGGCGCAGCGTGCGCGGCATCAGTAACTGCGCGCCCTCGCCAGGGGTGGCGGCTGCGCGCAGGGCCTGGACGATCTGCGTGGCATAGGCAGGGGGCAGGTTCAGGCGCTCCAGCAGGCGGGACAGCGGGCGCAGGGTTTCGGGCTTGTCGGGGGCGCTCAGCAGGTTGCGCAGGTTCAGGCGCGACTGCAGGTCGATGATCTGGCCCGAGAGAAAGGCGTCCTGCATGTCGGCCATGCCGTCATCGACCTGGCTGACGTTGTTCTGCGCCGCCAGGAAGGTGGACAGGCGCGCCTCCTGCAGCGGCACGGCCCAGGGTTCGGCCAGATGGTCCACCTGCAGGCTGGTGCGCGCATCCTCGGCCAGCACCACGCGCGACCAGTCCAGCGCACCTAGCAGGATCCAGGCGGCCTGCATGCGGTTGCGCTCGGCGGTCTCGACCTCCACGCTGCGCCACTGCTGCCACAGCGCGGTGGCGGCGAACGTGGCCACCAGGGTCACCGTGAGCATGGCGGCCAGCAGAGCCACGCCACGGTGGCGGCGGCGGCCGGGCAGGGGGCGGGGTGCGCGCATCATGATCGGCTGTTGGAGCGCAAGGGGTTGACCCAGTCCATGGTGACGCGGCCAGGAATGGCGCTGTCGGGCGGCAGGGTCAGTTCGACGCGGATGCCGTCGGGAATCGTGGGCAGCTGCGCGCTGCTGTTGGTGCCGCCGGACGGCGGGTTGACCGTGCCCGTGCCGTTGTCCGAGCCGCTGGACTGCGGATTGCTCCAGGCGTTGTCGCGGTAGTAGTACAGGCGCCATTGGTCCAGGGGCATCAGCATGGTTTCGCGCCGGCGCTGGTCGTCCGAGGGGTTGCGCCCCCATTGCGATCCCTGGTTCCAAGCATCGCGCCACTGTGCGCGCGTGCGCAGCGGCGGCGACTGCCAGCGCAGCCACTGGTCGCGCCCGGCCGTCTGGCGGCGCGCCCAGGCGACGACCACGGCGCCGTCGTCCACGGCGGCGCTGCTCTTGCGGGTCATGCGCAGCACCTGCCCGTCCCAGTCGATGACCTGCGTGTTTTCAAGCGGCATCAGCGCTTCGAGGTCGGCATTCCATTGGGCGATGACGGTCTGCAGCACCATCTGCTGCTCGTTGCGGGCGCGAATGGTCTCCTGCGAGCGCACCATGCTGTCCAGCCCGCGCCAGCTCACCAGGGCCAGCAGGGCCATGACGGCGATGGCCACCATCAGCTCCACCAGGGTGAAGCCGTGCGTGCGGGAAGGGTGGCGCAAGCGCATTCAGAAGCGTCCCACGATGGTGGATACGCGCAGCACGGGATGCTCTGCCGTGACCACCAGGGCATCGACACGGCGGAAGCTGGGATTGGGCGTGGGCCGCACGCTGAGCCGGACCTGCAGTTGCCGGCCGCCCTGCTCGCAGGTCAGGCTGTTGTCGCCCACGGGCGGCATCTGGCGCGACAGGCGCATGCGTACCAGCTCGTTTTGCGCACACAACTGGGCCAGCAGCACCTCGGACTGGCGCTCGGCATTGAGCGTCAGGGCCGATGTGGCCTGCAGACCGGCCATGAGCGCAATGCCCACGATGCCCAGGGCCACCAGCACCTCGATCAGCGTGAAGCCGCGTGCCGGGCGCCTGGGGGCACCATGCTTTCGGCGCGGTCCGTGGAGGGCTGTCATGGCAGGGACTGCACGGCAAAGGGGCGCAGTCCATCCGTGGCCACGCGCAGCGGCGGGCTGGTGGAGTCGCGCAGCGTCAGCGTGACGGACTGGGGCGGAATCAGTGGCTCGGGGCCCAGCACCAGCGGCGTGGCCGGCTGCGCCTGCACACCGGGCTGCAGCCATTGGGAAGGTAATTGCGCGCTGGCCGGCAGTCCCTCGAAGCGAAAGCCCTGCGGCATGGGCCGCCAGCGCACGGGTACGCCGTTGGCACGGGCCTGGGCGCGGGCCGACTCCAGCAGCGCGGCCAGGCGTTCGGCCTCGCGCTCCAGCTGTGCCTGTCCGCTGTCGCGCAGCGACAGGCTCACGCCTGCGGCGGCAATCGCCATGATGCTGATGACGACCATCAGCTCCAGCAGGGTGAAGCCGCGCGAAGGGGTGGACAGGGAGGAGGGAGCGGTCTGGCGGGGCATGAGAGCAGGCAGGCCCGCCGGGAGCGCGGGCCTGTGGTGCGGTGCGGCGCGGCCCCTGCGGGCCGTCGCCCGGGCCATCGACTTATTGCCAGCTGCCGATGTCGGCATCCTTGCCCTCTCCGCCGGCCTGGCCGTCGGCGCCAAAGGACATGATGTCGATGGGGCCCTTGATGCCTGGATTCAGGTACTGGTAGGGGCGGCCCCAGGGATCGTTGGGCAGCTTTTCCAGATAGGGCTTCCAGTTGTTGGGCAGCGGTCCGCTCGTGGGGCGGACGATCAGCGCCTGCAGGCCCTGCTCCGCCGTGGGGTAGCGCTGGTTGTCCAGGCGATAGAGCTTGAGCGCCTGGGAGATGTTGGTGATGTCGGTGCGTGCAGCCGTGACGCGGGCATCGTCGGCGCGGTCCAGCACATTGGGCACGATTAGGGCCGCCAGCACGCCGATGATGACCAGGACCACCATCAGCTCGATCAGCGTGAAGCCGCGCTGGACGGCAGTGCGCAGGGCAGGCAACGGACGGCGGGGAAGGCTGGTCATGGAACGGTGCAGCAAATTGGACATATCGCTCCATCATAATCGCGCGATGGTGACACTTTCATTGAACCGCGGCCAGGCCCGGACCTGGCATGTCAAGGCGGCCACATTCGTGCTCTGGCTGCTGGCTGCCGGCGTCGTGGCTTTCTGGGCCATGCGCCTGGGCAACGGTGGCGCGGGAGCGCCCGTGCCACCCGCGCCCGCCGAGCCCTTGCAGGTCGATGCGCCCGCGCTGGCTCAGGCGCTGGGAGGCGTGGCAGCCGCGCAGGGCGCCGTCGCCCCCGCTGCAGCGCCTGTGGTCTCGCGCTATGCGCTGGTCGGTGTGCTGGCCGGGCGCGACAGCGGCGGCGGCGCGGCGGTCATCGCCGTGGGCAACCAGCCGGCCAAGCCCTTCCGCGTGGGGCGCGCCGTGGAGGACGGCGTGGTGCTGCAGTCGGTGTCGGGCCGCGAGGCGCGCCTGGGGCCCAGGGTCGATGGCCCGGCTTCCATCACGCTGCAGATTCCCCTGCCCGACAAGCGCTGATCCCGGTCAACGCGGCAACGGCAGGTCCAGCGCCAGCCAGCCGCCAAAGTCAGGCGCGGGCAGCGTCCATTGGGCCGCCTGGGGCAGGGCGCTGCCTTCGCGCATCAGCCATTGCACGCAGCGCGCCACGCCGGCATGGGTGATCCAGACGGTGTCGCGTGCGGCGCCATCGCCCACCGAACCCCTGCTCGCCTGCTGCAAGGCCTCATCCACCCTGCGCAGCATGGTCGCCAGGGACTCTCCCCGGCCCGGCGCGTGCCCGGCAAGGTCTGCCGCCCAGGCATCGATGGCGCCGCGGTCCAGCGCATCCCAGGGCTGGCCTTCCCACTCGCCGAAATCCATCTCCAGCAGGCGGCTGTCCGCCGCCGATGCCAGGCCGGGCCGCAGTGCCTGCAGGGCCCGGGCCAATTGACGGCATCGGCGCAGGGGCGAATGCGCCAGCAGGCAATCCGCAGGCAGGGCGAGGTGCAGGGCCTGCGCCGCATCGGCCGTGGCCTGGGCGTCGGCTTGCATGTCGAGTCGGCCATAGCAGATGCCGGGCGCCACCAGGGGCGGGCATGGCGTACCAGCCAAAGGCGTGGTGCCGGGTTGGCGCAGATGGAGTTCATTGCACGCGCACCAGTACGGCGGCAGCCCCCAGCAGCATGGCCAGTTCACAGACCTGCTGGGCAGCGCCCAGGCAATCCCCCGTCATGCCGCCCAGCCGGCGGCGCAGCCAGCGCACCATGGCGGCCGTGGCCAGGGCACCGGGCAGTACCAGGCCGATGGCGAGCGGCAGGCCCCCCAGCCAGCCTGTCAGCGCCAGGGCGGGCAGGCACCAGAGGGTTGCCGCGACCAGGCCCCTGGCAGCCAATGGCCGACCCGCGGCGTGCAAGGCCTTGGAGTGGGTGGCCTGGCCCACATAGGGAAGGCATTGCATGAGGGCCAGCGGCGCCATGCGCGACAGCACATGGATGCTGCACAGCAGCAAGGCCGCCCATTGCATGTTGATGTCGACCAGCAGCGCGACCAGGGATAGCTTGGCCAGCAGCGCCATCACCAGGGCCATGGCGCCGTAGGCTCCCAGGCGCGAATCCTTCATGATTTCCAGCGCGCGCTCGGGCGGGACAAAGCCGCCCAGGCCGTCGGCCACATCGGCCAATCCGTCTTCGTGCAGTCCCCCAGTCAGCCACAGCGTGGCCACGGTGGAAAGAACGGCGGCAACCAGCGGCATCCAGGGGCTGGGCGCCAGCAGCCAGCCTGTTGCCGCCAGGCACGCTGCGCCCCATGCGCCCACCAGCCAGCCGATGCCGGGCAGATGGGCAACGCTGGCGTGCTGCAGCTGGGGGCTCCAGCCAGCCCAGGCGGCCAGCCGCCCCGTGACCGGGATGCGGCTGAAGAACTGGACGGCCAGGACAAAGTGGCGAAGCGGCTGCATGGGCGTGTCAGTGCCGGCCCGCCAGGTCCGTCACTTGAGGAAAAGCTGGTAGGCCGGGTTGGCGGTTTCCTCGACCCAGGGGTAGCCAAGATTGCTCAGGAAGGCGTCGAATTTCTTGCCATCCTTGGCGGGCACCTGCATGCCGACCAGGATGCGGCCGTAGTCGGCGCCCTGGTTGCGGTAGTGGAACAGCGAGATGTTCCAGGTCGGCGCCATCAGGCTGAGGAACTTGAACAATGCGCCGGGGCGCTCGGGGAAGACGAAGCGCAGCAGGCGTTCTTCCTGCGCCAGCGGCGAATGGCCGCCGACCATGTGGCGCAGATGCTCCTTGGCCATGTCGTCGAAGGTCAGGTCCAGCGCCTCGAAGCCCTGCTTCTCGAAGTTCCTGGCGATCTTCTCGGACTCGCCGCGTGCCGCCGTGGTCAGGCCCACGAAGACATGGGCCTTGTTCTCGTGGCTGATGCGGTAGTTGAATTCGGTCACGTTGCGCGGGCCGCCGGGCAGCTTGCCCACCGCTTCGCAAAAGCGCTTGAAGCTGCCGCGCTCCTCGGGGATGGTCACGGCGAAAAGGGCCTCGCGCTCCTCGCCCACCTCGGCCCGCTCGGCCACGAAGCGCAGCCGGTCGAAGTTCATGTTGGCGCCGCACAGGATGGCGGCATAGGTCTCGCCCTTGGTCTTGTGCTTGGCAACGTACTGCTTGATGGCCGCCACGGCCAGGGCGCCGGACGGCTCGACGATGGAGCGCGTGTCCACGAAGATGTCCTTGATCGCGGCGCAGACGGCATCGGTATCGACCACCACGTAGTCGTCCACCAGGCCCTGGGCGATGCGGAAGGTCTCCTCGCCCACCAGCTTGACGGCCGTGCCGTCGGCGAACAGGCCCACGTCGGCCAGCTCCACGCGGTGGCCGGCGCGCACGGACTGCAGCATGGCGTCCGAATCCTTGGTGTGCACGCCGATCACCTTCACGTCGGGGCGCACGGCCTTGATGTAGTTGGCCACGCCCGAGATCAGGCCGCCGCCGCCGATGGCGACAAAGACCGCGTCCAGGCGCGGGCTGCCCAGCTTTTGGAGCTGGCTCAGCATTTCCATGGCAATCGTGCCCTGGCCGGCGATCACGTAGGGATCGTCGAAGGGGTGCACAAAGGTCAGGCCCTTTTCCTTTTGCAGCTTGACGGCGTGCTTGTAGGCGTCGGAATAGCTTTCGCCGGCCAGTTCCACCTCGCCGCCCAGCGCCTGCACCGCATCGATCTTGACCTGGGGCGTGGTGGTCGGCATCACGATCACGGCACGGCAGCCGAGCTTGCGTGCGCCCAGGGCCACGCCTTGCGCATGGTTGCCGGCCGAGGCGCAGATCACGCCCTTTTCCAGCTGCTCGGCCGACAGGTGCGCCATCTTGTTATAGGCGCCGCGCAGTTTGAAGCTGAACACCGGCTGCTGGTCCTCGCGCTTGAGCAGCACCTTGTTGTGCAGGCGGCGGCTCAGCGCCTTGGCGGGCTCCAGGTCCGACTCCACGGCCACGTCATAGACGCGCGCGGTAAGGATCTTGGTCAGGTAGTCGGCAGGGGTCAGGGGGTGGTTCATCGTCGGCGAAAGGCTGGAGAGCAGCAGGCCGGGAGGCGGCCCGTCGGTGTCAGGCGGCCATCATAGGCGCTTGTGAATCATGCTGCAGTGCAGCGTCCTGCACAGGCCGGGAGCGACGAAACCAAAAAAAAGCCCCAGGCTGTAAAGCCGGGGGCTGAATCCACCAATAGAGGAGGTGGAGGAGACAACTGGTGCGATGCAGAGCGAAGTTGGTTCACAATCTGCAGTCCATCTGGAGGGGTGTCCGGGTTAACCCTTCAGATAACGCTTGGGTGCATTGTATGCACGGCAGGTGCTGCGTTGCAACAAAATCAGGGTTTTTGTGTAGTTGATGCAAAATAGCAACAGTTTTTTGAGGACGCAACAATGGAATGCACAGTGAGTTGGACAGGCGGCACGACCGGCATGCGCTCGGGCATGGGCTTCGTGGCGGAAACGGGCAGCGGCCACGTGGTCAATATGGATGGGGCGCCGGATGCGGCCAACCCCGCCAACGGAGGGCAGAACCAGGCACCCCGCCCCATGGAGATGCTGCTGGCCGGCGCCGGTGGCTGCACGGCCTATGACGTGGTGCTGATCCTCAAGCGCGGCAGGCATGCCGTCAAAGGCTGCAGCGTCAAGCTCACCTCGGAGCGCGCCGATGCGGACCCCAAGGTGTTCACCAAGATCCACATGCAGTTCACCGTCAGCGGCACGGGTCTGCCCACGGGTGCTGTGGAACGTGCCATTGCCATGAGCCATGACAAATACTGCTCGGCCACCATCATGCTGGGCAAGACGGCCGAGATCACCACGGGATTCGACATCGTCGAGGCCTGATGCCGCCGATGGCTGGGCTGGCACCTCGGCGCGGCCCTCCTGAAATGAAGAAAGCGGGCAAGGCCCGCTTTTTTTGGATGGAATGCTGCTTCAGATGTTTCTGAAGGTTCAGATGCGGTGGGCAGTTGTCGTCATCACCTTGGCTGCCAGGCGCATCAAGGCGCGGGCAGGGGGCGGCAATTGCAGGGCACCGGCTTCGCGCGCAGCGGCGGCATGGCGTTCCTCGTCATCCTTCATGCGGGCCACCACGGCCAGCGAGGCGCGGTCTTCCTCGGGCAACAGGCCCAGATGGGATTCCAGATGGGCGGACACCTGCTCCTCCGTCTCCACCACAAACCCCAGGCTGGCCGCGTCGCTGATCTTGGCGGCCACCACACCGATGGCGAAGGCGCCGGCAAACCACAGCGGGTTCAGCAGGCTGGGCCGGTCGCCCAGGGCGTTGAGCCGGTCGCGGGTCCATGCCAGGTGGTCGGTCTCCTCGCGCGCCGCCTCCAGCAGGTGCTCGCGCAGCACCATGTCGCGCGTCACCATGGCCTGGGCGTTGTACAGCGCCTGGGCGCAGACCTCTCCGACGTGATTGACGCGCATCAAGGCGCCCGACAGCCGACGCTGTGCCTCGGTCAGCTCTCCCTCCGCGATGCCGGCGGCCGGGGAGCGTTCGGCGGCGGAAGGCTGTGCAAACAGGGTGCGAAGCGCCGCATCGGCGGCAGTCAGTATCTTGTCCATGGGCGGTCCCTAGAGCGGAAAATCTTGGCAAATTCAGGGTCTGAACGGTACACCAGGACGCCATGCCCTCTCTTTGTGCAAGCGCAACAAGGCCGGCGCGATGTTCGGGTTGGGCCTGATTGTGTTGGCTTGCAGGTTTGTTGCGGCAGTGCAACGAAAAACGGGGGTAATGCCCGTTTGTGGGTGAATTTCTTTGCATGGGCAGCGGTGGTCTGGTGCAATAGGCCCTAACTTCCCCACCAGGAGGTTGGCGCGGGAAACCGGTGGAGCATCAGGCCAAGCCTCTCTTCCTCACGACCGGCGCCCTTCTAAACCTTGGAGTAACTCGTAATGAAAAAATCTCTGATTGCCCTGGCAGTGCTGGCTGCTTCCGGCGCCGCAATGGCTCAATCCTCCGTGACCCTGTTCGGTATCGTGGACACCAACGTTGCCTACGTGAACAAGGACGCAGCTGGCGACAGCCGTTACGGCCTGGGCACCAGCGGCGCTTCCACGAGCCGTCTGGGCCTGCGCGGCACGGAAGACCTGGGTGGTGGTCTGAAGGCTGGCTTCTGGCTGGAAGGCGAAATCTTCGGTGACGATGGCAACGCCAGCGGCTTCAACTTCAAGCGTCGTTCCACCGTGAGCCTGTCGGGCAACTTCGGTGAAGTGCGCCTGGGCCGTGACCAAGTCCCGACCTTCCAAAAGCTGACCTCCTACGACCTGTTCAGCGCCACCGGTATCGGCCAATTCATGGGCTTCCGTAACTGGGCAGCTGGCACAAGCGCCGACGACAACGGCATCCGCGCTAACAACCTGATCTCGTACTACACCCCCAACTTCGGCGGTTTCAATGCCGGCTTTGGCTACGCTTTCGACGAAAAGCAAACCGTCGGTACTGCTGACAGCGTCGGCCGTTACATCGGCGGTTACGTTGCATACGACAACGGCCCCCTGAGCGCCAGCCTGGGCCTGGCCCAGCAAAAGACTGCCGTTGGCGGCCTGGCTACCGACCGTGACGAAATCACCCTGGGTGCTTCGTACAACTTCGGCGTTGCCAAGCTGAGCGGCCTGCTGCAACAGACCAAGTTCAAGCGTGACATCGGCGGCGACATCAAGACCAACTCCTACATGCTGGGCGCTTCGGCTCCCGTCGGCGGCGTGGGCGAAGTCAAGCTGCAATACGCTCTGTACGACCAAAAGGCCATCGACTCCAAGGCTCACCAGATCACTCTGGGCTATGTCCACAACCTGTCCAAGCGCACCGCTCTGTACGGCAACCTGGCATTCCTGAAGAACAAGGATGCTTCGACCCTGGGCCTGCAAGCCAAGGGCGTGTACGCTGGTGGCGTGCAAGCTGGCGAAAGCCAGACTGGCGTGCAAGTCGGCATTCGCCACGCTTTCTAATGAACGGCTGGCGTAAGCCAGTTGCCATTTGAAGCAAAAAAGAGCCAGTCTTCGGACTGGCTCTTTTGTTTTGTGCTAGGGAAAGACCTGTGTTGTGCTTGTGCCAACGGTGACGAGGCGGGAAAAGCGTTTCTAGAATGAAATTTCCACCAACCAATCGTTAACAAGAGAGAGACAACACAATGAATTCTTCATTCGTGAAAAAGAGCGTGGCACTGGCGGTGTTGGCAGCAACGGCACCCTTGGCAGCATTCGCCCAGCAAAGCAGCGTGCAGCTGTACGGCATCGTCGATGCCGGCGTGCGCCACACCACCAATGAAGGCCCGACCAAGAGCGGCAAGACCCAGATGATCGGCGGCGGCATGTCGCAAAGCCGCTGGGGCATCAACATCACCGAGGACCTGGGTGGCGGTCTGGCAGCGATTGCCAACCTGGAGGCCCGTTTCCTCACCGACACCGGCGAGCAGGCTGCGGCCAGCTACTTTCAGCAATCCTGGGTGGGCCTGCGCAGCAAGAGCTTTGGCCAGGTTACCCTGGGCCGCCAGTACAACCTGCTGTTCGACCTGGTGACTTCCACCTATGCCTCTTTCCCATATTCGCCGTACATGGAGGCCTACAAGCCTGAAATCGGCATGTCCATGGGCGCGCGCGCCAGCAACATGGTCAAGTACCTGGCCGAGTTCGGCCCCGTGCGCGGCGCCCTGCAGTATTCGTTCGACGAGAACAACACCTTCGACAAGGTGGGCACCGGCGTGAGCCCTGGTGGCGCCATCAAGACGGCTGGCGGCTATCTGCGTTATTCGCAAAGCGGCATCTCCGCAGGCGCCGGCTACCTGGGCACCACGCTGCCGGCCGGCACCAAGGTCGATGCCTATACCCTGGGCGGCTCCTACCGCGTGGGCCCCTGGTACGTCAACCTGGGCTACGGCCTGAACAAGCGCAAGGATGCGTTCCCAGCTGCAGCGGCAGGCGGTGGATTCGACCAGGCCATCCTCAACTCCTTCTGGACGGGCTCGTCCAACGGCGGCTTCGTGGCCGGCGACGCCAACAAGCGCCAGATGTACAAGATGGGCTTCGGCTACCAGATCACGCCCCAGATCAATGTGGGCGCGCATTACTACCATGCCAAGCAGTCGGGCTCGGGCACGGGTAATTTCAATGGCAAGGCAGACTTCCTGGTGGCGGTGGTCGACTACGCCTTCTCCAAGCGTACCGATGCCTATGTGGCCCTGGACCACACCAAGACCAGCGGCGGCTCGGGCGTGATGCTGGACGCCAATGGCGCCACCAAGCGCACGGGCTTCACCGTCGGCCTGCGCCATCGCTTCTGAGCACGCGGCGTCTGCGCAACGAATGGCCTCCTTCGGGAGGCCTTTTTGTTTCCTGTCGATGGGCTGACGGTGGGCGGGCGCGATTTCCTGCGTTAAGGTAATGCGCAGGCCAACGAAGCGAAAGAACCAAGGCTATGGAAGCCACTCGATACAAGGCAGGCGGTCGGGCCTTTGCCCAGATCGCCCAGTACCACCCGGAGCTGACGGCGCTGCGCCGCGAGCTGCATGCGCATCCGGAGCTGGGATTCGAGGAGCGCTTCACGGCGGCGCGCGTCAAGGAGGCCTTGCGCCAGTGCGGTGTGGACGAGATCCATGAAGGCGTGGGCACCACGGGCCTGGTGGCCGTGATCCGCGGGCAGGGCCACAGTTCGGGCGCCATGGTGGGCCTGCGTGCCGACATGGACGCACTGCCCATGGTCGAGCACAACGAATTTCCCTGGAAGTCCGGCAAGCAGGGGCTGATGCACGGCTGCGGGCATGACGGCCATACGACCATGCTGGTGGGCGCCGCCCGCTACCTGGCCGCGACGCGGCGCTTCGATGGCTCGGCCGTGCTGGTCTTTCAGCCCGCCGAAGAAGGGCGCGGTGGCGCGCGGGCCATGATTGCCGATGGTCTGTTCGATCGCTTTCCGATGCAGGCCGTGTACGCCATGCACAACTGGCCCGCCATGCGCGCCGGCACCGTCGGTATCAACATGGGCGCGATGATGGCGGCGGCCGACCGCATCACCATCGAGATCACGGGGCGCGGCGGCCACGGCGCGCATCCCTACCAGACGGTGGATGTGGTGCTGGCGGCCGCGCACATCACCACGGCCGTGCAGAGCATCGTTTCGCGCAATGTGCGCGCCATCGACAGTGCCGTCATCAGCCTGTGCGCCGTGCAGGCCGGGGACCTGGGCGCCTTCAGCGTGATGCCGGGCACGGCAACGCTGGTAGGAACCGTGCGGACCTTCGACCCCGCCGTGCAGGACCGTGTCGAGCAGCGCCTGCAGGAGTTGTGCAGTGCGGTGGCGCTGGGGCTGGGTGCCACGGCCAAGGTCAACTACGAGCGCATCTATCCCGCCACCATCAACTCCCCCACGGAGGCCGCCTTTGCTGCCGAGGTGGCCCAGTCGCTGGTGGGGGTGGAGAACCTGGACCGGCAGCTGGAACCCAGCATGGGGGCCGAGGACTTTTCGTTCATGCTGCAGCACAAGCCCGGTGCCTACCTGCGCCTGGGGCAATCCACGGGCGCCCAGCCCGGGGTGCCGCTGCACAGCAGCCGGTATGACTTCAATGACGAGGTGCTGCCGCTGGGCGCTGCCCTGCACGCCAGCCTGATCGAGCAGGCCATGCCGCTGCATTCGCAGGACGTATAGCGCAGGCGGCGCGGGTCAACGGGCCTGGCTCTCGGGCGCAAGAAGGTGGGCCTGCACCGTTTTCAGAATCTCGTCGGACAAGGCTGGATTGGCCGCGACCGTGGCGCGTGCCAGGACCAGGGCGCCCACCATGCTGCTGAGCATGGCCATGGCCTGGGCGCGCTGTGTGGCATCGGGTGCCTGATCGTCGCCAAGTGTGCCTATCACGCGCGCAAATCTGCCGATGTTGCGTTCCACCCCTTCGGCGAACACCGCTGAAAGATCGCCGCCTGCCCGGGCCACGTCCACGGCCAGTGCTGCGGCGGGGCAGCCCTCGCCGGGGCTGTCGCGGTGCTGTGGCGACAGATAGGACTGCACGCGCGCGGCAAGGCTACCGGCCTGTTCACTCTGCAGGCCGTCCAGCGGCGCGATGGACCAGTCGAAGGCGCGTGCGCAGGCCTCGCGCACCAGCGCATCCTTGGATTCGAAGTGGCGATAGAGCCCGCCGTGCGTGAGCCCCGCGCCGCGCGTCACCTCGGCAACGCCGACGCCGTCCAGCCCGTGCTCGCGGTACAGCCGCGCGGCGGCTTCGAGGATGTCCTGCCGGTTCTGCGCGGCCTGGGCTTTCGTGACTTTCATGTGCGCTGTCCAATGATTGTGGTCGTTATCAAAACACGTTTATGATGACGGCCATCATCATAAATCAGCCCCTGCCATGGCCTGTGCGCCATGTTCTGCAGGGGCTGTGCACTCTACAGGGAAGAACCGATGAATGCCTGTTCACTTCTGCGCAGCCTGCTGCCTGGGACCGCTCCGACCTCCGCACGGTGTGCCAGGAGCGGCTCATGAATACGGCCCATACGGTCCATACGGCGGCCCACCTGCCTCGCCGCGTGGTCATCACGGGCATGGGCATGGTCTCGCCGCTGGGGCGGGGCACTGAATTGGCCTGGCGCCGGCTGCTGTCCGGCGCATCGGGCCTGAGCCGGCTGCCCGAGGATCTGGCGCCCGATGTGCCGGGCCAGGTGGCAGGCCAGGTGCCCGACCTGGCCCGGGACCCGGAAGGCGGCTGGGACATCGATGCCGTGGTCTCGCCCAAGGACCAGCGCAAGATGGACCGCTTCATTCCACTGGCGCTGGACGCTTCGGACCAGGCCCTGGCCCAGGCCGGCTGGCAGCCGGCCAGCGAGCAGGAGCGCACGCGCACGGCCTGCATCATTGCCTCGGGCATCGGCGGGTTTGGCGCCATTGCCCAGGCCGTGCGCACCACGGACAGCCGGGGGGTGTCGCGCCTGTCGCCCTTCACCGTGCCGTCTTTCCTGGTCAATCTCGCGGCCGGGCATGTGTCGATACGCCATGGACTCAAGGGCCCGCTGGGTGCGCCGGTTACCGCCTGCGCAGCCAGTGTTCAGGCGGTGGGCGACGGCCTGCGCATGATCCGTTCGGGCGAGGCCGATGTGGCGCTGTGCGGCGGCGCCGAGGCAGCCATCGACCGCGTGAGCCTGGGCGCGTTCGCGGCGGCCAAGGCCCTTTCCACGGGATACAACGACCGCCCCGAAGAGGCCTCGCGCCCCTTCGACACAGGCCGTAACGGCTTTGTCATGGGCGAGGGCGCGGGCGCCCTGGTGCTGGAGGGGCTGGACCACGCCCTGGCGCGCGGCGCCGTGCCGCTGGCCGAAGTCGTGGGCTACGGCACCAGCGCCGATGCCTATCACATCACCTCGGGCCCGGAGGATGGCGACGGCGCGCGCCGCAGCATGGCGCAGGCGCTGGCCATGGCCGGACTGTCGCCGGATCAGCTGCAGTACCTCAATGCCCACGCCACCTCCACGCCCGTGGGCGACCGGGGCGAGCTGGCGGCCATGCGCTCCCTGTTTGGCGAGGGCAGCGGCGTGGCGATCAGCTCCACCAAGTCGGCCACGGGCCATTTGCTGGGCGCGGCGGGCGCGGTGGCGGCCATCTTCACGGTGCTGGCGCTGCGCGACCAGATGGCGCCGGCCACGCGCAATCTCGTGGAGCCCGATCCCCTGGCCCAGGGGCTGGACCTGATCGCCGGCGCGGCCAGGCCCTGGGCCATGGAGCATGCCCTGGTCAACGGTTTCGGCTTTGGTGGCGTCAACGCCTCGCTGGTGCTCAGGCGCTGGCAGGGCTGAACGAGGCGGGTGGGCCTGGGGCCGGTGCTACGTGTAGCGCTTGGCCCGCAGGTTGTTCTTCATCTGCTCCAGCGCAGGCTGCAGGGCCGGGCCGATGCGCAGCGCCACGCAGGTGGCCAGCACATCGATGACCAGCAGGTGCAGCAGGCGCGACACCATGGGGCTGTAGCGGTCGTAGCCCTCGGGATGGTCGGCGGCCAGATGGATGTGGCAGGCCGAGGCCAGGGGCGAGCCGCTGGCGGTGATGGCAATCGTGGTGGCGCCGTTCTTGCGCGCGATGTCGGCGGCGTCCATCAGGTCGCGGGTGCGGCCCGAGTTGGAAATGATCACCGCGCAGTCGCCGGGTCCCAGCAGGGTGGCGCTCATCACCTGCATGTGGCCGTCGCTGGTGGCCAGGCTGGTCACGCCCAGGCGAAAGAACTTGTGCTGCGCGTCCTGCGCCACGATGCCCGAGTTGCCTGCGCCGTAGAACTCGATGCGCCGGCCTGTCTGCCAGGTCGAGGCGATGGCCTGCGCCGCCTGCTCTATGGCCGTGGTGCTGGCGGCATTGCGGTATTGCAGGAAGGCGGCCACGGCGTTGTCCACCACCTTGACCATCACGTCGCTGGTCTTGTCGTCGGTGTCCACGCTGCGGTGGATGAAGGGCACGCCCTCGCTGACGCTGCCGGCCAGCTTGAGCTTGAAGTCGGCCAGGCCGTCGTAGCCCATGCTGCGGCAAAAGCGCACCACCGTCGGCTTGCTGACATGGGCGCGCTCGGCCAGTTCGCGCACCGGCTGCCGTGCGAAGGCCCGTGGATCGGCCAGCACCAGGCGGGCCACGCGTTGTTCGGCGGGAGCAAGCGAGGGCAGCGAGGCGGTGATGCGGTCCAGCATTAGGCGGTGGGCGTTGTTCTATGGGTGAAGGGAAGCGGTTGCCGCAAGGCAGGTCCAGCGCGCATTTTGCATGAGCGGCAGCCTTCGCTTACTTTCCTGACGCCGATGCAAACCATGCGCGCGCATACACTCGGAGGATTTGCCGGTACAACCGCACCGCCCTGGTGCGATGCCGCCCTCGCCAGGCTCCCGCCCAAAGGATGTTCCATGAACCAGCTTGATGCGCTTCGACAGTACACGACCGTGGTGGCCGATACCGGCGACTTCCACCAACTGGCCCAGTTCCAGCCGCGGGATGCGACCACCAATCCCTCGCTCATCCTCAAGGCGGTGCAAAAGCCCGAGTACGCACCGCTGATGCGTGCCACCGTGGCCCAGTACAAGGGCCGCAGCCTCGACGAGGTCATGGACCGCATGCTGGTGCGCTTCGGCTGCGAGATCCTGAACACCATTCCGGGCCGCGTCTCCACCGAAGTCGATGCGCGCCTGTCCTTCAATACCTCGGCCACCGTGGCGCGTGCCGAGCGCCTGATCGAGCTGTACCAGGCCGAAGGCGTGCACATCGATCGCGTGCTCATCAAGATCGCCTCCACCTGGGAAGGCATCGAGGCGGCGCGCCAGCTGGAGCTGCGCGGCATCCACACCAACCTCACGCTGCTGTTCTCGTTCTGCCAGGCAGTGGCCTGCGGACAGGCCAAGGTGCAGCTGATCTCTCCCTTCGTGGGCCGCATCTACGACTGGTACAAGAAGCAGGCCGGCGCCCAGTGGGACGAGGCCGCCATGGCCGGCGCCAACGACCCCGGCGTGCGTTCCGTGCGTGCCATCTACGAGCACTACAAGCACTTCGGCATCGCCACCGAGGTCATGGGCGCGAGCTTTCGCAACACGGGCCAGATCGTGGCACTGGCCGGCTGTGACCTGTTGACCATCGCCCCCGAACTGCTGGCCCAGCTGGGCGCCAGCGATGCGCCGCTGTCGCGCGCCCTGGACCCCGAGGCGGCGCGGACCCTGGAGCTCGATCCCGTGCACTACGACGAGGCCGGGTTCCGCCTGGCCCTCAACGAAGACGCCATGGGCACCGAAAAGCTGGCAGAAGGCATTCGCGCCTTTGCTGCCGACACGCGCAAGCTCGAAGCATTGATGCAGCAGGCCGCAGACTGATTGGATGAAGACCTTGCCCGTTCTGTGCAATACCTTGCCGGCATGGCCGGCACTTGAAAGCCATTTCCACGAAGACATCCAGACCCTGGATCTGCGCCAGGCCTTTGCCGCGGACGCGGGCCGGCTGGAGGCGCTGAGCCAGCAGGCGCCCCATGTCTTTGCCGACCTGTCCAAGAACCTCTGGACCGAGCGCACCGAAGAGCTGCTGCGCGAGCTGGCGCAGCAGGCCGGCGTGCTGGCCCAGCGCGACGCCATGCTGGCCGGCGAGCCCGTCAACTGCACCGAGGGCCGTGCCGTCATGCACTGGCTGCTGCGCATGCCGCGCGACGGCGGCCAGCTGCGCCACTGCGCCACCGTGCAGCAGTGGCAGCCGGCCATGCACGAGGCGCTGGGCCAGGTGCACGAGACGCTGGACGCCATGCTGGCCCTGGCCGAGCAGGTGCGTGGCGACGAGGGCATCACCGACATCGTGAACATCGGCATCGGCGGCTCGCACCTGGGCCCCGAAGTGGTGGTCAATGCGCTGGAGGACTGGGTCGATGCGGGCAAGAATTTCCATTTCGTCTCCAACGTCGATGGCCATGAGCTCGGCCATGTGCTGCGCCGCGTGCGCCCGCACAGCACGCTGTTCCTGATCGCCTCCAAATCCTTCACCACGGCCGAGACCATGCTCAACGCGCACTCGGCGCGCCGGTGGTTCCTGGAGCAGGGCGGCAGCGAGGACCCGCAGGCCGCGTGCTCCATCGACCGGCACTTCGTGGCGCTCACCACCAATGTGCAGGCCGCAGCCGACTTCGGCATCCGCCGCACGCTGGGATTCTGGGACTGGGTGGGCGGCCGTTTTTCGCTGTGGTCGGCCATCGGCCTGCCCGTGGCCATCGCCATTGGCGCGGCGCAGTTCCGTGCGCTGCTGGGTGGCGCCCATGCCATGGATGCGCATTTCTTTTCCTCCGGCGTGGAGGGCAACCTGCCGCTGCGCCTGGGCCTGCTGGACGTCTGGTACCGCGATTTCTGCGGCTTCTCCAGCCGCTGCATTGCCCCCTACAGCCATGGCCTGCGGCGGCTGACCGCCTACCTGCAGCAGCTGGAGATGGAGAGCAACGGCAAGGGCGTGACGCGCGACGGGCAGACACTGCCCGTGCGCACGGCGCCCGTGATCTGGGGCGAGCCCGGCACCAATGGCCAGCATGCCTTCTTCCAGATGCTGCACCAGGGCCAGGACGTGATTCCCGTGGAGTTCATCGCGCTGCGCGACGGCGGCAAATACCTGGGCGCACACCACCAGAGCCTGGTCGTCAACGCCATTGCCCAGGCCCAGGCCCTGATGGAGGGGCGCCACGGCGAAGGGGCAGAGCGCCATTGCGCGGGCAACCGGCCCAGCAGCTTCCTGCTGCTGCAGCAGCTGGACCCGGCATCGCTGGGCGCACTGATCGCGCTGTACGAGCACCGTGTCTTTTCCGCAGGTGCGGTCTGGGGCATCAACAGCTTCGACCAATGGGGCGTGGAGCTGGGCAAGCACCTGGCGCGCCAGCTGCATGCGCGCCAGGACAGTGGCGACTGGCAGGGCGTCGATGCCTCGACGCAGGGCCTCATGCACCGGCTTGCGGCAGGGTCGGCCGGCTGACCGGGCGCGGCGGGCCTGGGGCCACCGCGGCGCACCATCAGGGTGCCGGGTCATGTGGGTGGAGCATGACCTTCTTCCATTTCATCGTTATGCACAGGCGCCTGATTGCTCGATAGTTGATGCAATCGCCTTGACGGCGGCCCTGCCTGGAGGCAGCCGGCGACGGCGGCACGGCAGGGTGGAGGCGCAGCGCGCCTTCGGACCTGCAACAACTATCCAAGGAGACCCTCGATGCGATTCGTACTGGCCCATGTGGCGATGGCATGTGTGGTGGCGGCAACTGGCGCTGCCCATGCACAGGAGGCGGCCGGCACGCTGGACAAGATCCAGAGCACAGGCAAGGTGGTGATGGGCGTGCGCGAAAGCTCGGCGCCCATGGCCTATGCCTTCGGGACCACGCAGAAGTACGTGGGCTACCACGTGGAGCTGTGCGAGAAGGTGCTGGCCCAGATCGTGCCCAAGGCCAAGATCGAGTACATGGCCCTGACCTCGCAGAACACCATGCCCCTGGTGCAGAACGGCACCGTGGACATCGGCTGCGGCCCGACCACGAACAACCTCGCTCGCCAAAAGCAGGTGGCCTTTGCCGTGACCACCTACGTGAGCCAGGTGCGCATGGCCGTGCGTGCCGACTCGGGCATCACCTCCTTCAAGCAGCTCGACGGCAAGCCCGTGGCGGCCTCGGCCGGCACGACCGCCGTGCAGCTGCTGCGCAAGTACGGGCGCGACAATGGCGTGAACCTGCCCACCTCGCTGGGCAAGGACCATTTCGAGAGCTTTCTGATGCTCGAATCGGGCCGTGCCGATGCCTTCGTGCTGGACGACAACCTGCTGGCCGGCGTCATCGCCAACTCCAAGAACCCTGCAGGCTTCAAGATCGTGGGCGAGGTGCTGGGCTCCGAGCCCATCGCCATCCTGTTCCGCCGCGATGACCCCGCCTTCAAGAAGGCCGTGGACGACGTGCTGGTGGGCATGATGGCCTCGGGCGAAGTGGCGAAGATCTATGACAAGTGGTTCGTGCAGCCCATTCCGCCCAAGAATGCCCCGCTGAACCTGCCCATGAGCGACCTGCTCAAGCAGCTGCTGCAAAAGCCCAACGACAAGCCGCTGGAATCCTACGCGCAGCAGTGATTGCGGGCTGAGTCCAGCTCCATCACCGCCCGTGCCAGCGCCTGGATGCCGGCATCGATCTGATCGAGGGCAATGGAGGACAGGCGCAGCCGGAAAAAGGGGCAGGGCTGGCGCGGCGTCGCAAAGAACGCGCTGCCTGCCTCGATCAGCACGCCGTGGCGGCGCGCCACGGCGGCCAGCGCATCGGCGTCCAGCCACGCCGGTGCCTGCACCCACAGCGACGCGCCGCCCTGGGGCTGGCGGAAGATGAAATCCGGCAGGTGCGCGCGCAGCGAGCGGTCCACCTGCGCCACGCGTTCCAGCATGGCCTGGTTCACGCGGCGCGCATGGGCCTCATGGTGGCCCAGCGACAGGAACAGCGCATAGGCGTGCTGCAGAAAGGCGCTGGGGTGGCGCACCATGGCATGGCGCAGCACGCGCAACTCGTCGATCAGCGCGCGCGGCGCAACGATGTAGCCCAGCCGCAGCGCGGGCGACAGGCTCTTGGACAGCGAACCCACATAGATCACACGCCCGCCCTTGTCCAGGCTCTTGAGCGCGGGCATGGGCGTGCCCTGGTAGAGGTTCTCGGCCTCGTAGTCGTCCTCGATGATCACGAAATCGCCCTGCTCGGCGCGGCGCAGCAGTTGCTCGCGCCGCTGCAGGCTCAGCGTCACGGTGGTGGGGCTCTGGTGCGAGGGCGTGACGAACAGGTAGTCCAGCGGCGGCAGGCCATCGACCACCACGCCTTCCTCGTCCACGGCCACGGGCACCCAGTGGGGGCGGCGCAGCGAAAAGGTGTTGCGCGCATGCGGGTGGCCGGGCTCCTCGAAGCCCAGCCGCTGCGAGGGGGCCAGCAGCGCGTCGGCCAGCAGGTAGAAGGCCTGCTGCGCGCCCACGGTGACCAGGATCTCTTCCTTGAGCGCGAACACGCCGCGCCGGGGCAGCAGGCGCAGGCGGATCTGCTCGATCAGGTCGGGCACATCGTCGGTCTCGAAGTCCGGCGTCCAGTGCGGCAACTGGGCGCGCGCCAGGCTGCGCGTGCAGCATTCCCGGAAGCCTTCGGTGGGAAACAGCGCGGGATCGTGCATGCCGTAGACGAAGGGGTAGGGGTACTCGCGCCACTGCAGCGGCTTGGACAGCGTGTGCCTGTCCGTCAGCGAGCGCAGCACGCGTGCAGACCAGTCCGGTGCGGGCTCCCCGGGACTTGTCGCAGGCAGGGCCACGGCGCCGTCCACACCAGCCAGGCGCGAATCCCGGGCCACGAACACGCCGCTGCGCGGGCGGGCCTCGAGAAAGCCTTCATCCACCAGCTGCTCGTAGACCGTGGTCACGGTATTGCGCGACACCTCCAGCAGGCGCGACAGCTCGCGCGAGGGCGGCATGGCCGCGCCGGGCGGCAGGCGGCCTTCGAGGATGGGCTGGACCAGGGCCAGGCGCAGGCGGTCCTTCAGGGGAAGGCCGGGCTGCTCGGGCAGCGCGAACAGGCGGGCCCACTGGTGGCGTGGGTCTGTGGCGGAAGGGGTGCTCATGGCGCAACGGAGGCAATCGGGGGGCGTTCTTGGCGCGGCCGGGCAGAGGGCGCGCGGTCGGCGCCATGTTGCGGTGCGGGTGCTGGCAAGTAAAGGTTTGGGCCGGCCGACGCGGGTAAACACCGGGCCTCTGGCTCCTACGTTTGGACGGCTGTGGCCCCCGCGGCCCGCGCCCTTGTTGCGTATTCTGGATTGAAGGCAGCGAGCCGCGCGGCCTGGCGATCCAACGAGGGAGACAGTCCATGCACACCATCACTTTCCGACGCCGCGCCCTGGCGGCCCTGGCCCTGGCCGGCGCGCTGGCGGGCCTGGCGGCCACGCCGCTGCAGGCCCAGGAGCCGCAGCGCGGCGGCACCCTGATCGTGGGCAGCACCCAGGTGCCACGGCACCTGAACGGCGCCGTGCAATCGGGCATTGCCACGGCCATGCCTTCCACCCAGCTGTTCGCCAGCCCGCTGCGCTTCGATGACCAGTGGAAGCCCCAGCCCTACCTGGCCGAATCCTGGAAGCTGGCCGAGGACGGCAAGTCGCTGACCCTGAACCTGCGCAGGAATGCCGTGTTCCACGACGGCAAGCCCATCACCTCGGCCGACGTGGCCTTCTCCATCATGGCCATCAAGGCCAACCACCCGTTCCAGACCATGCTGGGGCCCGTGGAGAAGGTGGACACGCCCGACCCCTACACGGCCATCATCCGCATGAACGCGCCGCATCCGGCCATCTTGCTGGCCATGAGCCCGGCGCTGGCGCCCATACTGCCCAGGCACATCTATGGCGATGGTGCCGACCTCAAGACCCATGCGCGCAACAGCGCCGACGTGGTGGGCTCGGGGCCGTTCAAGCTGACCGAGTTCCGCGCGGGCCAGCGCATCGTGATGGAGCGCTTCGACAAGTTCTTCCTGCCCGGCCGGCCCTACCTGGACAAGCTGGTCTTCAACATCGTGCCCGACTCCTCCAGCCTGCTGCTGAGCCTGGAGCGCGGCGACGTGCAGATGGTGCCCTACCTGCAGGCCTCCATCGACCTGAAGCGCCTGTCCACCAATCCCCAGATCACGCTGACCGGCAAGGGCTTCGAGGGCATAGGCTCGATCAACTGGCTGGCCATCAACACCGACAGGAAGCCGCTGGACGATGTGCGCGTGCGCAAGGCCATTGCGCATGCCATCGACAAGAACTTCATCACCAAGGCGCTGATGGGCGGCTTCGCCACCGTGGCCGACGGCCCCATCGTGGCGGCCAGCCCCTTTGCCTCGGCCGACCTGGTGCGCTATCCGCTGGACCTCAAGAAGTCGGCCGCTCTGCTGGACGAGGCCGGCCTCAAGCCCGGGGCCAACGGAGAGCGCTTCAAGATCACCATCGACTACCTGCCGGGCACGGACGAGCAGCAAAAGAACGTGGCCGAGTACGTGCGTGCCCAGCTCAAGAAGGTCGGCATCGCCGTCGATGTACGGGCCTCGGCTGATTTCCCGGCCTGGGCCCGGCGCCTGGCCACGCATGACTTCGACCTGTCCATGGACATCGTCTTCAACTGGGGTGATCCGGTCATCGGCGTGCACCGCAGCTACCTGTCCACCAACATCAAGCCCGTGGTCTGGACCAACACCCAGTCCTACCGCAATCCCAAGGTGGACGAGCTGCTGAACACGGCCAGCAGCACGCTGGACACGGCCGAGCGCAAGAAGCTCTATGCGGCCTTCCAGAAGACCGTGACCGACGAGCTGCCGGTGATCTTCATCAACAACTCGCCCTATCACACGGCCGCGCGCAAGAACGTGGGCAACCTGCCGACCACGGTCTGGGGGCCGGCCTCGCCCTACGACGAGATCTTTCTGAAGTAGTCGGGGAGGTGCAGTCCATGGCTTTTCTTCGCACACTCCTCAAGCGGCTGCTGCAGGGCCTGGCGCTGGTGCTGGCCGTGGTGGTGCTGAACTTCATGCTGGTGCATGCGGCGCCCGGCGATCCCGTGGAGACCATTGCCGGCGCCAGCGGCGGCATGGAGCCCGAGCTCATGGCCGAGCTGCGCACACGCTACGGGCTGGACCGGCCGCTGCCCGTGCAGCTGGGCATCTACCTGGCGCGCGTGGCCAGTGGTGATCTGGGCTACTCCTACTTCTTCAACCTGCCGGTGGCGCAGATGATTGCCGAGCGCGTGCCCGCCACCTTGCTGCTGGTGCTGGCCGCCGTGCTCACGGCCTTCGTGGTGGGCACGCTGCTGGGCGTGCTGTCCTCGCGCCGGCCCAACGGCCTGCTGTCGCAGTGCATCACCGTGCTGTCCCTGGTGGGCTTTGCGGCGCCCGTGTTCTGGACCGGCATGCTGCTGGTGCTGGCCTTTGCCTCCTGGTGGCCCGTGCTGCCGGTGTCGGGCATGCGCTCGGCCGATGCCGCAGGCGGCGCAGGCCTTGCCGACCTGCTGGACGTGGCCCGGCACCTGGTGCTGCCCGCGCTGACACTGGCCCTGGTCTACCTGGCGCAGTACAGCCGGCTGTCGCGCTCGTCCATGCTGGACGTGCTGGGCGCCGACTACATCCGCACGGCGCGCGCCAAGGGACTGGCCGAGCATGTGGTGCTCTACCGCCATGCGCTGCGCAACGCGCTGCTGCCCGTGGTGACCATGCTGGGCCTGCAGTTCGGCAACGTCATGGCCGGCGCCATCATCGTGGAGACGGTCTTCAACTGGCCGGGCCTGGGCCGGCTCGCCTTCGACTCGGTGCTGCGGCGCGACTACCCGACCATCCTGGGCGTGCTGCTGTTCTCCTCCATCGTCGTGGTCGTGATGAACCTCGTCACCGACCTGTGCTACCGGCTGATCGATCCCCGCATCAAGGCGGCCTGAGACCATGAATGCCATCACACCACCTTCCGTGTCCGTGCCGAGCGTCGCCGCGCCGCAGGCCGCAGCCCATGCCGAGCACCCGGCGCGCGAAGCGCTGCGCATGTTCCTGCGCAACCCCTCGGCCATTGCCGGCATGGCCATGCTGCTCATCGTGCTGCTGGTGGCCATCGCCGGCCCCTGGATCTGGCCTGCGGACCCGTTCGAGATCCGCACCATGCCGCTGAGCCCGCCGTTCAGCGAGGAGGCCTGGCTGGGCAGCGACCAGCTGGGGCGCGACGTGCTCACGGGCATCATCCACGGCGGCCGCGCCACGCTGATGGTGGGCGCCTTCGCGGCTTTGCTGTCGGTGTGCATCGGCGTGACGCTGGGGGCGATGGCCGGCTACTACGGCGGCCGCGTCGATGCGCTGCTGATGCGCGTGACCGAGTTCTTCCAGGTGCTGCCTGCGCTGCTGTTCGCCATGGTGGTGGTCACGCTGTTCTCGCCCTCGCTGGTGACGGTCACGCTGGCCATCGGCAGCGTCAGCTGGCCGGCCACGGCGCGGTTGACGCGGGCCGAGTTCATGCGCATCCGCCAGCTTGAATTCGTGCGCGCGGAGAGCGCCATCGGCGCGCGCCACGGCCGCATCATCTGGAAGGTGATCCTGCCCAATGCGCTGCCGCCGCTGGTGGTGTCGGCCACGCTGGCCGTGGGCGCCGCCATCCTGTTCGAGGCCGGCCTGTCCTTCCTGGGCCTGGGCGACCCCAACCAGATGAGCTGGGGCCTGATGATCGGGTCGGCCCGCCAGTACCTGCTGTCGTGCTGGTGGGCCGTGGCCTTTCCCGGTGCCGCCATCTTCGTCACCGTGCTGGCCGTCAGCCTGATCGGCGACGGCCTCAACGATGCACTCAACCCCAAGCTGAGGGAGCGCTGATGGACACCGACACCCCCCTGCTGCAAGTCAGCGGCCTGCGCGTGGCCTTCCAGGGCCGGCGCGGCCAGGCCACGGTGCTCAACGGCGTGGATTTCGATCTGCGCGCGGGCGAGACCCTGTGCGTGGTCGGCGAATCCGGCTGCGGCAAGAGCATGACGGCGCTGGCGCTGCTGCGCCTCATTCCCTCGCCTCCGGGCCGCATCACGGGCGGGCAGGTGCGCTTCCAGGGCGAGGACCTTGTGGCCGCCGGCGAGGCCCATATGCGCCAGGTGCGCGGCAACCGCATCTCCATGATCTTCCAGGAGCCGATGACCTCGCTGAACCCGGTGCTCACCGTGGGCGAGCAGATCGCCGAGCCGCTGCGCCTGCACGCCGGCCTGGATGCGGCCGCCGCGCGCCAGCGCGCCGTGGAAATGCTCCGGCAGGTCGGCATCCCCGCGCCCGAGCGGCGCGTGCACGAGTACCCGCACCAGCTGTCGGGCGGCATGCGCCAGCGCGTGATGATCGCCATGGCCCTGGCGTGCCGGCCCGACATCCTGATCGCCGACGAGCCCACCACGGCGCTGGACGTGACCGTGCAGGCGCAGATCTTCGACCTGCTGCGCGAGCTGCAGCGCGACAAGGGCACGGCCATCGTGCTGATCACGCACGACATGGGGGCCGTGGCCGAGATGGCGGACCGCGTCATGGTCATGTATGCGGGCCGCGTGATCGAGCAGGGCCGCTGCGAGCAGGTGCTGTCGGCGCCCGCCCATCCGTACACGCGCGGCCTGATCGCCTGCCTGCCCGAGCTGGGCAGCAGCCAGGCAGGCGGGCGCACCGAGCTGCCCGAGATCCCCGGCGTCGTGCCCTCGATCTGGGAGTTGGGCAGCGGCTGCGCCTTTCGTGCGCGCTGCCGCGAGGCCCAGCCGCGCTGCGCCAGCGAGGCGCCGCCGCTGACCGCGCTGGATGATCCATCCCACGGCGTGGCCTGCTGGCTGCACGCTCCCGCTTCCCGCATCCGCGCCCATACGGAGGCCCTGGCATGAACGCACGCATGGACGATACCCTCTTGCAGGTGGACGATCTCCAGGTCCACTTTCCGCGCCCGGGCAAGGGCCTGTTCGGCAGGCCCGAAGTGGTCAAGGCCGTGGACGGCGTGTCCTTCAGCCTGCGGCGCGGCAGCACGCTGGCCGTGGTGGGCGAGTCGGGATCGGGCAAGACGACCACGGCGCTGGCCGTGATGCGCCTGGCGCCCGTGACGGCGGGCCGCATGCAGCTGGGCGATACCGACCTGGGCGGCCTGTCGGGTGAGGCCCTGCGCCAGGCGAGGCGGCGCATGCAGATCGTGTTCCAGGACCCGTTTTCCTCGCTGAATCCTCGCCAGCGCGCGGGCGATGCGGTGCGCGCTCCGCTGGACCTGATGGACGTGGGCACGCCGGCCGAGCGCGAGGCGCGCGTGGCCGAGCTGTTCACCCAGGTCGGCCTGCGGCCCGAACAGCGCCAGCTGTTCCCGCACCAGTTCTCGGGCGGCCAGCGCCAGCGCATCAACATCGCGCGCGCCCTGGCCACGCGGCCCGAACTTGTGGTCTGCGACGAACCCGTGTCGGCGCTGGACATCGCCATCCGCGCCCAGATCCTCAACCTCCTGGCACGGCTGCAGCGCGAGCTGGGCCTGAGCTACCTGTTCATCTCGCACGACATGGCCGTGGTCGAGCACATCTGCGACGACATCGCCGTCATGTACCTGGGCCAGATCGTGGAGCGCGCACCGCGCCAGGCTTTCTTCGCGCGGCCGCTGCATCCCTACAGCGTGGCCCTGATGTCGGCCGTGCCCACGGTGCGCGGCGGGCGCGAGCGCGCGGCGCGGCGCATCCGGCTGGCCGGCGACCCGCCCAGTCCCATCGACCCGCCTGCGGGCTGCCGCTTCGCCGGGCGCTGCCCCGTGGCCGTGCCTGCGTGCTCGGCCGAGGCGCCACCGCTGCGCGAAGCCGCCCCCGGCCACTGGGTGCGCTGCATCCGCGTGGACCACATCGATGGCGTGCCGCGCGCGCCGCTGGCCCTTTGAACCCGGAGCACCCGCCACCATGAGCATCACCGTCTACGCCGCCCGCAAGATCATCACCATGAACCCCATGCAGCCCGAGGCCACGCACGTGGCCGTGCGCGACGGGCGCATCCTCGCGGTCGGGGACCTGGCGCGCTGCACGGCCTGGGGCGAGTGCCGCATCGACGAGCGCTTTGCCGACCAGGTGCTGCTGCCCGGCCTGGTCGAGGGCCACTGCCACCTCAAGGAAGGCAGCATGTGGGACTGGACATACACGGGCTGGTTCGACCGGCGCGACCCCGATGGAAAGACCTGGCCCGGCCTGCGCTCCATGGATGCCGTGGTGGACCGCCTGGCCGAGGTGGCGGCGCGCATGGATGCGCAGGGCCTGCCGCCCGGACAGCCGCTGATCGCCTGGGGGTTCGATCCCATCTACTTTGGCGGCGAGCGCATGACGGTGGAGCACCTGGACCGGGCCGCCGCAGGCCGTCCCGTCGTGATCTCGCACGCCAACGGCCATCTGATGAACGTCAACAGCGCCATGCTGCGCCTGGCCGAGATCACGCGCGACAACGAGGTCGAGGGCGTGGTGCGCTTTGCGCCCGGCCACGCCCTGGCCGGCGAGCCCACGGGCGAGCTGCAGGAGCCGGCCGCCATGTTCCTGGTGCTGCGCAAGATCGGCAACGCCGGGCTGCTGGCGCCCATGACCGAGGCCGGTGTGCGCTCCTTCGCCCGCCTGGCCTGCCGCCAGGGCGTGACCACGGCCACCGACCTGGTCAACAGGCTGGGCGAGCAGGACTGCCGCGTGCTGGAGGCCGCGCTGGCCGATGACCAGGTGCCCATCCGCATCCTGCCCGCCTTCCAGGCGTTTCACGGCACCCATGGCGCCGAGGCCGGTGCCGAGCATGTGCGCGCGCTCATGGCGCGCAACACCGACCGGCTGCGCTACGGCCTGGTCAAGATGATGCTGGACGGCTCCATCCAGGGCTTTTCGGCGCGCCTGCGCTGGCCCGGTCACTACAACGGCGCGCCCAACGGCATCTGGGTCACCGCGCCCGCGCAGTACGAGGCCGATTTCGAGACCTACCACCGCGCAGGCCTGCTCATCCATACGCACACCAATGGCGACGAGGCCAGTGAAGCCGCCATCGACGCCATAGGCCGCGTGCTGGCCCGCGCGCCCCGGCCCGATCACCGCCACACGCTGCAGCATGGCCAGATGATCGATGCGCCGCTGTTTCGCCGCATGGCGGCGCTGGGCCTGTGCGCCAACCTGTTCGCCAACCACCTCTGGTACTGGGGCGACCAGCACTACGAGATGACCATGGGGCCGGACCGGGCCATGCGGCTCGATGCCTGCGCCAGCGCGCTAGCCGCCGGCGTGCCGCTGGCCATCCATTCGGATGCGCCCGTCACGCCGCTGGGGCCGCTGTTCACCGCCTGGTGCGCGGTCCACCGGATCACGCCCAAGGGCCGCGTGCTGGGCGCGGCCGAGCGCCTGACCGTGGCCCAGGCCCTGCATGCCGTCACGCTGGGCGCGGCCTGGACACTGAAGATGGACCACGAGATCGGCAGCATCGAATGCGGCAAGCGCGCCGACTTCTGCGTGCTGGAAGACGATCCGCTGTCCCTGGACCCCATGGTGCTCAAGGACCTCAAGGTCTGGGGCACGGTGCTGTCGGGGCGCGTCTTCAAGGCGGCATGACATGGGACAGCGGCTGCCGTTCACGGTCATCGGCGGTTTCCTGGGCGCCGGCAAGACCACGCTGCTCAACCACTGGCTGCGCCATGCGGATGGCCAGCGGCTGGCCGTGCTGGTCAACGACTTCGGTGCGCTCAACATCGATGCAGGCCTGATCAAGGCCCACAGCGGCGACACCATCGCGCTGACCAATGGCTGCGTGTGCTGCCAGATCGGCGATGACCTGTCCATGGCCCTGATCGGCGTGCTGCAGCAGCGCGATCGCTTCGACGCCGTGGTGGTCGAGGCCAGCGGCGTCTCCGACCCCTGGCGCATTGCCCAATTGGGCTTGGCCGATCCCGCACTGGCGCTGGACGGCGTCATCGTGGTCGTCGATGCCGCTGCCCTGCCCGGGCAGGCGGCCGACCCGCTGCTGGCCGACACGCTGCAGCGCCAGGTGGCCCGGGCCGATCTGGTCATCGTCAACAAGACCGATCTGGCCGATGCCCGGACCCTGGAGCGCGTGCACGGCTGGATAGCCAGCCACGCGCCAGCCGCGCAACGCTGCGATGTACGCGAAGCCCGGGTGCCCGTGGAGCTGCTCAGCGGCGCAGCCCTGCTGCGTGGCGTGCGGGAGGTCTCATGGGGTGCCAGCACTGCGCGCCCCATGCATGGCCGGCAGTTCGAGACCTGGTCCTGCCAGCCGCCCGGGACGCTGTGCGAGACGGCACTGCAGGCGTGGCTGCAGGCCATGCCGGCTGGCGTGCTGCGGCTCAAGGGCGTGGTGCAGACCGGGGCGGGCCAGTGGAGCGAGCTTCAGTTTGCCGGGCGCAGCGGCCGGCTGCGCGCCGCATCAGCGCCCGTGCAGCAGCAGGTGCCCGCCATCGTGGCCATCGGCCTGGCCGGGCAGTTGCCGGTGGCCGCGCTGCAGGCGCTGGTGGCAGGCGCTGCGGGCGTCAGGGCTGCGGGCCGTCCTGCATGAAATCCTGGGCTGCCTGCTGCAGCCACTCGCGCAGGCTTTGCAGCGGCGGGTAGTTGCCGCGGCTCGTGGGCCAGGCCAGGTAGTAGCGCTCGGCGCTTTCCATCTCGGGCAGATGGGGCAGGGCACGCACCAGATCGCCCTGGGCCAGTTCCCGCTCGATCAGAAAGCGTGGCAGCAAGGCCACGCCCACGCCGGCGATGGCGGCCTGGGCGGCGGTGGCGAACTGGTCGAACAGCATGCCCTGGCCCTCGGCCATGGGTGCATGGTGCACGGACAGCCAGCGCTGCCAGGCATCGGGGCGCGATGCCAGGTGCAGCAGCGGCGCCTGCAGCAGGTCCTGGGGCTGGGCAAAGCCATGCTGGGCCAGCAGGGCGGGGCTGCAGGCAGGCACCACGGTCTCGCTCATCAGAAAGGCCAGCTCGGCGCCCGGCCAGTGCGGCAGGCCGAAATGGATGGCGGCGTCCACGGCTTCGAGCTGGAAGTCGAATTGGGACAGCCGCGTCGTCAGGTTGATGGTGATGCCCGGGTGGGCGCTGAAGAACTGCGGCAGGCGCGGCGCCAGCCAGCGCGTGCCGAAGGTGGGCAGGATGGCCAGGTTCAGGCTGCCGCCGCGCGGGTTGGCCCGAAAGCCCAGCGTGGCGGTGGAGATGCGCATCAGCGCGCCGCGTATCTCCTGGGCATAGGCCTGGCCGGCCGGACTGAGCCGCACGGTCTGGCGCTCGCGCACAAAGAGCTCCGCCTCCAGCCGCTCCTCCAGCGCGCGGATCTGGCGGCTGACGGCGCTTTGCGTCAGGTGCAGCTCGGCCGCAGCTGCCGTGAAGCTCTGGTGCCGGGCCGCCGCCTCGAAGGCGCACAGCAGGGACATGGGGGGCAGGAAACGGCGGGACAGCAGCATGGCAGAGGGCGGTGGGGCAATCGTGGGAGGGGCATTCTGTTTGGGAATGACCTATGGGCCTGATTATCGTTTGACCAGGCTCAAGGCGCAGACCTAGCATGCGTGCCAGGAATCCACTCTGCCGCAGGGCTGCCCTGTGGCTCCAACTTCAGTCCCCACGAGCACCATGTCCTCTACGCCTGCCCACACCTTCGTGCCCTCCGACGAGATCCGCGCACGGTTTTCCAGCGCCATGTCCGAGATGTACCGCGATGAAGTGCCCCAGTACGGCACGCTGATCGAACTCGTGGCCGACATCAACCAGCGCACGCTGCAGGCCGAGCCCGCGCTGCTGGCCCGGATGCAGCGCAGTGGCGAGCTGGCCCGCCTGGGCGTGGAGCGCCACGGCGCCATCCGCGTGGGCACGGCCGCCGAGCTGTCCATGCTGCGCCGCCTGTTCGCCATCATGGGCATGGAGCCCGTGGGCTACTACGACCTGTCGGTGGCCGGCGTGCCCGTGCACTCCACGGCCTTCCGCCCCGTTGGCGATGCGGCGCTGCTGGCCAACCCTTTCCGCGTCTTCACCTCGCTGCTGCGCCTGGACCTGATTGCCGACGAGGCGCTGCGGGCCCAGGCGGGCGCCATCCTGGCGCAACGCAGCATCTTCACCGAACGCGCGCTGGCGCTGATCGCCCAGGCCGAAGCCCATGGCGGCCTGGCCGACGCCGATGCCGACGCATTCGTGCGCGAAGCACTGGAGACCTTCCGCTGGCACAGCGAATCCACCGTGGACGGCACCACCTACGACGCGCTGCACAAGGCCCACCGCCTGATCGCCGACGTGGTCTGCTTCAAGGGCCCGCACATCAACCACCTGACGCCGCGCACCCTGGACATCGATGCCGCCCAGGCCGCCATGCCCGAGCGCGGCATGGACGCCAAGGACGTAGTCGAAGGCCCGCCGCGCCGCGCCTGCCCCATCCTGCTGCGCCAGACCAGCTTCAAGGCGCTCAAGGAGACCGTGCGTTTTGCGGGCGATGCCACGGGCGCGGGCTCGCACACGGCGCGCTTCGGCGAGATCGAGCAGCGCGGCGTGGCGCTCACGCGCAAGGGCCGCGCGCTCTATGACCAACTGCTGGCCCAGGTGCGCGACATGGGCAGCGCAGGCAGTGCCGCGCCCGACTACGGCAGCCGCCTGGCCCAGGTCTTCGAGGCTTTCCCCGACACCCATGAGCAGCTGCGCCGGCAAGACCTGGCCTTCTACCGCTTCACGCTGAGCGACGAGGGAGCCGCCCTGGCCGCAGGCGAGGCCGCAGCGGCCGCCGCCTCGGACCTGGACGCCCTGATCGCCCGCGGCCTGGCCCAGGCCGAGCCCATCGTCTACGAAGACTTCCTGCCCGTGAGCGCGGCCGGCATCTTCCAGTCCAACCTGGGCGGCGAAGAGCAAAAGCAGTACGCGGCCCATGCGGCCCAGCAGGCCTTCGAGGCCGACCTGGGTGCCCGCGTGCATGACGAGATCGCGCTGTACGAGCAGGCCCAGCAGCGATCCATCGACCAGCTGCGCAGCGCGCTGCGCGGCCAGGCCACCAAGGTCGCCGCATAAGCGCCGACCCGGGCTGAGCCCGCCACCGTTGATCCCCTTCCCCGGGGCGCATGCACAGGCGCCAGGCCTGCGCGTGCGCCCCTTTTTTTTTTGCCATTTGCCGGAGGCCTTCATGAGCACCGCAGACCAGGGCGCGTCGTCGCCCACCGCCCATCTGTTCAACCCGCTGTTCGCACAGCCCGAAGGCTCGCCGATCCGCGAGCTGTTTCCGTACCTGAGCCGTCCCGGCATGCTCTCGCTGGCCGGAGGCTATCCATCGCCCAGCCTGTTCGATGCCGAAGGTTTGCAGCAGGCCGCCATGGCCGCACTGCAGCAGGATGCCGCCGCCAGCCTGCAGTACGGCGCCAGCGAAGGCCAGCTGCCGCTGCGCGAAGCCCTGGCCGCGCTGTGCGCCACGCGCGGCATTGCCTGCACGCCGGCCGACATGATCGTGACCACGGGCTCGCAGCAGGCCTTCGACCTGCTGGTCAAGGTGCTGGTGGAGCCTGGCGATCCGGTGCTGGTCGAAGTGCCCGCCTACCCGGCCACGCTGCAGACCCTGAAGCTGGCCCAGGCACAGGTCGTTGCCGTGCCCACGGACGAGCAGGGCCTGGACACCGAGGCCCTGGCCCGCCTGCTGGCGCAGTGGCCCCATGCGCGTGCCCCCAAGCTGCTCTACACCGTGCCCAACTTCTCCAACCCGGGCGGCACCCTGCTGCCCGCGGCGCGGCGCACGGCCCTGGTGGAGCTGGCGCGCCAGCATGGCTTTGTCATCGTCGAGGACGATCCCTATGGCGAGCTGCGCTTTACCGGCCAGCGCGAGCCGTCGATCTACGAAACGGGCCTGGCGCTGTGCGGCGCCCAGGCCAATCCCGTGGTCTACCTGTCCAGCCTGTCCAAGACCGTGGCGCCTGCGCTGCGCATCGGCTGGATGCTGGCCGACGCCCAATTGCTGCGCCGCTGCACCATCGCCAAGCAGACGGCCGATCTGTGCACCTCGCCGCTGGCGCAGATGATCGCCGCGCACTATCTGCGCTCGGGCCGCTATGCGCCTCAGCTGGCCCAGGCCTGCGCCGAGTACGCGGCGCGCATGGATGCGCTGTGCTCCGGCATGCAGTCGGCGCTGGGCGATCAGATCCGCTTCGTGCGGCCTGCGGGGGGCATGTTCGTCTGGGCCCAGCTGCTGCCGCCGCAGCGGCTTGCGGGTGATTCCCAGGCCCTGGCCCGTGCGCTGTTCACGGCAGCGGTGGAGCAGGGCGTGCTCTATGTGCCGGGCAAGGCCTTCTTCCCGGCCGATGCGGCAGACAAGGCCGGCCTTTGCATGCGCCTGTCGTATGCGGCGCCCACCGTGCCCCAGATCACCGAGGCCGTGGCGCGCCTGGGCCGGGCCTGGGGCCAGGCCGTGTCCTGAAAGACATCGGCAAAAGCGTTCATGCAATGACAAAGGCCGCCCGAGGGCGGCCTTTGTCTTGCTGGGCAAACCGGGTATGGCGCAAGGCCTGCCCGGTTGCGGCGGGCAATTACATGCCCATGCCGCCCATGCCACCCATGCCGCCCATGTCGGGCATGGCAGGGCCGCCTTCAGCCTTGGGAGACTCGGCGATCATGGCTTCGGTCGTCAGCAGCAGCGATGCCACGGAAGCGGCGTTCTGCAGGGCCGTACGCGTCACCTTGGTCGGGTCCAGGATACCCATTTCCAGCATGTCGCCGTAGGTGTCGTTGGCAGCGTTGAAGCCGTAGTTGCCCGAGCCGTTCAGCACGGCGTTGACCACCACCGAGGGCTCGCCACCGGCGTTGGCCACGATTTCGCGCAGGGGCGCTTCGATGGCCTTCATGATCAGCTTGATGCCGGCGTCTTGCTCGGCATCGCCGGTCTTCAGGTCGCCCACGGCTTGCTTGGCACGCAGCAGAGCCACGCCGCCGCCGGCCACGATGCCTTCTTCCACAGCAGCGCGGGTAGCGTGCAGGGCGTCTTCAACGCGGGCCTTCTTTTCCTTCATCTCGACTTCGGTGGCAGCGCCAACCTTGATCACGGCAACGCCGCCAGCCAGCTTGGCCACGCGCTCTTGCAGCTTTTCGCGGTCGTAGTCGCTGGTGGCTTCTTCGATCTGGATGCGGATCTGCTTGACGCGGGCTTCGATTTCAGCAGCTTGGCCAGCACCGTCGATGATGGTGGTGTTTTCCTTGCCGATTTCGATGCGCACTGCCTGGCCCAGGTCTTCCAGGGTCACCTTGTCCAGCGCCAGGCCCACTTCTTCAGCGATGACCTTGCCGCCCGTCAGGATGGCGATGTCTTCCAGCATGGCCTTGCGGCGGTCGCCGAAGCCAGGAGCCTTGACAGCCACAACCTTCAGGATGCCGCGGATGGTGTTGACCACCAGCGTTGCCAGGGCTTCGCCTTCGACGTCTTCTGCAATGATCAGCAGGGGACGGCCGGCCTTGGCCACGGCTTCCAGCGTGGGCAGCAGGTCACGGATGTTGCTGATCTTCTTGTCGAACAGCAGCACGAAGGGGTTGTCCAGCAGGGCAACCTGCTTTTCAGGGTTGTTGATGAAGTAGGGCGACAGGTAGCCGCGGTCGAACTGCATGCCCTCGACGACGTCGAGTTCGTTGGCCAGCGACTTGCCTTCTTCAACGGTGATCACGCCTTCCTTGCCGACCTTGTCCATGGCTTCGGCAATGATGCTGCCCACGGATTCGTCGGAGTTGGCGGAGATCGAGCCGACCTGGGCGATTTCCTTGGAGGTGGTGGTGGCCTTGGATTGCTTCTTCAGCTCTTCCACCAGGGCGGCGACAGCCTTGTCGATGCCGCGCTTGAGGTCCATGGGGTTCAGGCCGGCGGCCACGTACTTGGTGCCTTCGCGGACGATGGCCTGTGCCAGCACGGTGGCGGTGGTCGTGCCGTCACCGGCGATGTCGTTGGTCTTGGAGGCCACTTCCTTCACGAGCTGGGCGCCCATGTTCTGCAGCTTGTCCTTGAGTTCGATTTCCTTGGCGACCGAGACACCGTCCTTGGTCACGGTGGGGGCGCCGAAGGAGCGCTCCAGCACCACGTTGCGGCCCTTGGGGCCCAGGGTGACCTTGACCGCGTTGGCCAGGATGTTCACGCCTTCAACCATGCGGGCGCGTGCTTCGCCGCCGAAAACTACGTCTTTTGCTGCCATTTCAATTCTCCGGATTCAGTTGGAAAGTGCGGTTTCGAAGCGCGGATTACTTTTCGACGACTGCGAACAGGTCGTCTTCCTTCATCACCAGCAGTTCGTCGCCATGGACCTTGACGGTCTGGCCGCTGTACTTGCCGAACAGAACGCGGTCGCCGACCTTCACGTTCAGAGCGATCACTTCGCCCTTGTCGTTCTTCTTGCCGGGGCCCACTGCCAGCACTTCGCCCTGGTCGGGCTTCTCGGCGGCATTCTCGGGGATCACGATGCCCGAAGCCGTCTTGGTTTCGTTCTCGAGGCGCTTCACGATCACGCGATCGTGCAGGGGACGCAGGTTCATACCAACTCCTAAATCATCAACAAAGTTGAAACAAAGACTTGCCGGCCCGGCGGGCCGGCATTCGAAGCAATGTGGGACAGAGGACTGTTAGCACTCATACCCAACGAGTGCTAATAATAAGGCAATTCGGCCAGGATTCAAGGGGTAGGGTCGATGTGCCGCAGTGTGTAACGACGCCTCACATGCTTTTGCGCCACGGATTCCCGGTGGGTGTTGGCTCATCGCTCGGCCAGCACTATGGCAAGACGTGGCATCTGCGGAGCCCGCGCCGATGGAGTTCCTGCGGCGCGCTGCTGGGGGCCAGAGTCCTGATTGCAGGACGTCCAGGCGCTAGAATGTGAATGAATCTCATTCATCCATGCGATCTGCGCACATGGCCAGGGCGCCCCTCCCCGTCGTTGTCCATCCGATGCGTGGGGGTCCCCGGCGCCACGGATCGGTTGCCCATCTGCGCGTTGTGCCTCACCTCCAGACTTTCATCACTGACGAATGCAGTGCCCTTGCGGGTTCACGGTCGGCTGCTGCATTCCTCCCGTGCGCAAAGGCTAGGGGATGAAACGCGATCCGGTCTCCGCAGCGCGGGGTGAGCCGATACCTGGGCGCCAGACTCCAGAGGCTCCCCTGGTTGCGCTCTATACGCGTTGGCGCACGCCTGTGATGCGCATGTTGCGCCGACACTTTCGAACCACTGCAGCGGTCGAGGACGCGGCGCAGGAAGTGTTCGCGCGGGTGGCCGCCACGGGCAGGAATCTCGAGCCCGGGCAGGAGCAGCCCTATCTGCGGCAGACCGTGCGCAGCGTGGCGGCGCGAGACTGGGAAAAGGGCCCGGAGGCGCACGGGCTCCAGAGTGTTCCGTATGACGACTGCCAGCAAGAGCTGCTTGCCATCTCTGCCGAGGGCTTCGGAGACACCGAGCGTCAAGCCGAGAGCCGCCAGCGGCTGACGCGGCTGCACGAGGCGATCCAGGAACTGCCGCCACGGCAGCGCGAAGCCTTCATTCTTCAACGGATCGAGGGGCGCACCGTTGAGGAAACCGCCGATTGCATGGGGATCAGTACACGGATGGTGGTGAAGCACCTGGGCCGGGCCGTCGGCTATTGCGAGACGCGCATCTTGTTCGCAAGTGCCACTCAGATGAGGCGCCTGCAGGCCCTGCAGGGCACACTGGATGCCGAAGAAGACAACGACGACGAATGCGCCGCCCCACCGGCGCAGGGCAAAAGAGCATGAGCGCAGAGCCAGGCCATTCCCGGTTGCAGGACCTCCCGCCCGAGCAGGTGCTTGGGCTCAACCATCGCGCGGGCGAGTGGTATGTGCGTCGCCAGCAGCCCGGCTGGTCGGGCGCGGACGAGCGCGCTCTCGACGAGTGGCTGGCGCAGGACCCGGCCCATCGCGAGGCCATGGACGGTGTCGGCCGCGCCTGGCGTGAAGCGGAGCAGCTCAAGGCCATGTTCCCGGCCGTCTACGGGCGCAATCCGCCAGCGGCTGCCGCCCGCGAAGCGCCGCGCGCCGGCAGGCCGGCGCCGCAGCCACGCAGTGCTGCAGGGGCCGCGGACCGGCCGCGCAGACCCGCCATGGCATCGGCCTTCGCCGCAGCACTGTTCGCCGTGGTTGTTGCCGGGTACGGCTGGCACCGCTGGGACAACACCGCCAGCTATGCGGTCGATATCGCCACCGCTCCGGGTGAACTTCGCCGCATCGACCTGCCCGATGGATCGCAGGTGGCGCTCAATGCCAACAGCCGCCTTCAGGTGCGCTACTACCCCCGCCGGCGCGAAACCGTACTCGACCAGGGCGAGGCCTTCTTCCAGGTCGCGGCGGATGCCGACAAGCCCTTCACCGTGGACAGCGGCGGCAGCCAGGTGCGCGTCGTCGGCACCGCATTCAATGTGCGGGCAGCCCCGCCGGAATTCGTGGTGCAGGTGCAGGAAGGGCGCGTCGAGGTGCGCTCAAAGACCCATCCCGAAGCCCCTGTGCTCGCCATGGGCCCGGGCGCGGGTGTGGCCATCGATCCCGCAAGCGGGCGCCGCCGCAGCCTTTCAGTGGCAACGCAAGACGTTGCGCAATGGCGGACCGGGCAGATCTACTTCAAGCGCGCCCCGCTTCGGCATGTGGCGGATGAACTGTCGCGCTACCTCGGCCAGCCGGTGGAGATAGAGAGCCCTGCGCTCCAGGCCGTGACTGTTTCGGGCCTGCTTGCGCTGGAGGAGCCGGAACGCTTCCTCCTGGCCCTGCCCAGCGTAGCCAGCGTGCGCGTGCAGCGGCGCGCCGAGGGTGGCTGGCTGATCGGTTCTCGTTGAGATACAAATTGTTTCATTTTGCCGGGTTCTCTGGTTTTGCCTTTTCCTGCTTCTTCATGGGTAGGGGCGAGGAATTTCTGCGCCCCGGGGCTGCCAGCCACGGAAATGAGCAATCACCGCTTTCTGATTGATTCCCAGCCAACGGCCGCAAGCAAGCGGCATCCCCGCGCAGTTGGCTGTCTTTTACGCCCCCGCCTGATCTGGCAAGCGGGCGAACCCGCCTTCCTGCCCTGGGCCTGCCGTCGTCGTACGCACAAGGAATCCAGGAGCTACAGGTCATGTACCAAGGTCAGTCGAGGGAACGTTTCGAGAACAACAATGGGAAGCTGGCCGCGCACCGTGCGCGGTCTGTCCGCACACAGGAGTGCGGCCCTGTGCTGCGGCCCAGCCTGGTGGCGGTGCTCATGTCGGCAGCGGTAGCCGTGATGGCCGTCAGCCCCGGCGAGGCGCTGGCCCAGCCCGCCGCCTCCATGGAAACCCGCCAGCCCTTTCACATTGCGGCCCAGCCCCTGCTCGAAGCCCTCAAGGCATTTGGCCGCCAGACGCAAGCGCAGGTGCTCTTTGATGACGGGCTGGTCGAAGGGCGCCAAGGCGCAGCAGTCAGCGGCAATCTCAGTGCACGCGAAGCCTTGGCAAGACTGCTGGCTGGAACGGGCTTGGCCGCCGTCAGCACGCAGCCCGGCACCTTCACCATCCAGACAGCAGCGGCTGCGGCTTCCAAGGTGACTTTGGCGGAAGTGACGGTGACGGCGCAAGCCGATGCCAATGGAGCGACCGAAGGCACCGGCTCCTACACCGCGGACCGGGTGCGCACTGCCACCAAACTGGACCTGTCCATCCGCGAGACGCCGCAATCGGTCAGCGTGGTGACGCAGCAGCAGATGCGCGATGCCAACATGCAGTCACTCGACGACGTGACCGATGCCCTTGTGGGTGTCACCTACAGCCAGCTGGGCACCGAGCGCTCGTACTTCTATTCCAGGGGCTTCCAGGTCACGGACCTGCAGATCGATGGCCTGTCCACCAGCATGGCCGAGAGCTTTTCGGCCGACGCCATGTCGCTCAACAACATGGCGATCTACGACCGGGTGGAGGTGGTGCGCGGCGCCAACGGCCTGCTCCAGGGCTCGGGCAACCCGTCGGCCGTCATCAACCTGGTGCGCAAGCGGCCGACGCGCGAGTTCCAGATGAGTGCCGAGGTCGGCGCCGGCTCCTGGGCGGACTACCGGGCGCAGTTCGACGTATCCGGCCCGCTCAATGCCCAAGGCACCGTGCGCGGCCGCGCCGTGCTGCTCAACAACCAGTCCAACAGCTTCAGGCAGGGCGCCGAGGCCGACAACCGGATGCTCTACGCCATCGTGGAGACCGACCTGGGCGCCGCCACGACGGCCAGCCTCGGCTTCAGCGCGCAGCGCGACAACCACCAGGGCTATGACTGGGGCGGCTTCAACACGCGGGAAGATGGCTCGTTCTACCCCCTGGACCGCTCGGCCTCGCAAGCAGGTCCCGACGCGCACCTGAACCGGGACAACTACACCGTCTTCGGCGACGTGAAGCACCGCCTGGGCAACGGCTGGAACCTGGCCGCCGCCTTCAACGCGGTGCGTTCCAAGGCCAGCTTCGTTGCCAATTACCCCGCACGGATCTCGGGCGGCAGCCATGCCCTGACCTGGGTGGACGCGGAGTACACCGACAAGCAGTTCGCCTTCGACCTGCATGCCACAGGCCCCTACACCCTGTTCGGCCGCCAGCACCAGCTCATGCTGGGCCTGAGCACGCGCAGGGACAACTTCGACTACGACATCTACGCGCCCCGGGGCTCGCAGACGATAGACGTCACCGGCTTCGACTTCTCCTCGATCCGGGCGCCGGGCTTCAGCAGCACGCCCTCCGTCTATGCGCTGGAGCGCAACGAGAAGGGCGCTTCCATCGCCACCCGTCTGCGCGCCACAGAGGCGCTGAGCTTCATCGTCGGCAGCCGGTTGAGCTGGTCGGACTATTCCTCCCGCAGCCCGTACACCACCGCATCGTTCGACTCCGGCCGGCAGTTCATTCCGTATGCGGGCGTGGTCCATGACCTGAGCTCTGCGCATGCGCTCTACGCCAGCTACACCGACATCTATTCGATCCAGCAGTACTACAGCCCGAGCGGCCTGCTCGACCCGGTGAAGGGCAAGAACTACGAAGCCGGAGTGAAGAGCCAGTTCTTCGACGGCCGCCTGCAGACTGCGCTGGCCGTGTTCCAGACCGACCAGTTGAACCTGCCGGTGGCCCTGAGCATGGCCTCGACCTGCGGGCTCAGTGGCGGCGCCCGCTGCTACACAGAGGGCGCCAAGGTACGCAACCGTGGCATCGACCTGGAGGTCACGGGCTCGCCCGCACCAGGCTGGAACGTTGCCGCCGGCTTCACCTTCAGCGACCCGAAGTACGTGGCCGGCCCCAATGCGGGCAAGCACTACAACACCACCTTGCCGCGCAAGGTCTTCAAGCTGTCCACCGACTACCGCCTGCCCGGTGGACGTTGGCGTGTGGGCGGCAGCGTGCAGGCACAGAGCGCCATGTCGCACGACGGTGCCGGGTTTCGCATCCAGCAGGGCGGCTACACGCTGCTGAACCTGCATGCGGGTTACCAGTTCACCAGCCGCCTGCGGCTGCAGGTCAACGTTCGCAACGCACTGGACAAGCACTACTACCAGACCATCCCGACCAACAACAACTACGGTGGCGTCTTCGCCGGCACGCCGCGCAGCTTCGCGGTGACCCTGCGCTATGACTACTGACCGGCGGGACGGAAAGCACGACGACATGCGCCGTAACGCCACATCGAGTTGCGAGGCTGCCCGGTGATGCCGCCGCACTCCACGCAGCGCCGGTGGCGGCCCGGCGCGGGCAGGCTCGCCCTGGCGATCCTGATTCCGGTGGCCGCTGCCGCGGGTTGGCTCCTGCTGCGACCGGATTCATCGCCGCGATGGCAGACGGCCACGGTCGGCCGCGGCGACATCGAATCGAGCGTTGCGGCCATCGGCACCTTGCAACCCGTGCGTTCGGTGGACGTGGGCGCCCAGGTATCAGGCCAGATCACCCATATCCACGTGCAGCCGGGCGATACGGTCCGCAAGGGCCAGTTGCTGGCCGAGATCGACGCCAGCGTGCTGGCGGCCACCGTGGAGGCCGGACAGGCCCGTATTGCCAGCCTGCGTGCCCAGCTGGACGATGCACAGGCCCAGGCGGAGCTGGCCGGCCAGCAGTACAGCCGCCAGCAGCAGATGGCGCGTGATGGGGCCACCCGTCTGGAGGACGTGCAGACGGCCGCCGCCATGCGGCGCTCGGCGCGGGCCAAGGTGGGGCAGTACGAGGCCACGATTCGGCAGACGGCGGCCAGTCTGCGCGCCGACGAGGCGCGGCTGGGCTACACGCGCATCTACGCACCCATTGAAGGCGTGGTGACAGGCATCGACGTCAAGGAAGGCCAGACGCTGAACGCCACCTACCAGACGCCCGCGGTGCTGCGCATTGCCGACCTCTCGCGGATGACGGTGTGGACCGAGGTGTCCGAGGCCGATATCCGCCATGTCAAGGTGGGCCAGGCTGCCTACTTCACCACGCTCGGAGGGGACAGGCGCCGATGGAGCGGCAAGGTGCGGCAGGTGCTGCCGGCCCCGCCCGTGCAATCCGGTGCCGGTGCCGCCGGTGGCAGCGGCGCTGCTGCGGCGCCCGCCATGAAGGCCGTGCAGTACACCGTGCTGTTCGACGTGGACAATCCCGACGGCGCCCTGATGCCGCAGATGACGGCCCAAGCTACCGTGGTGGCTGCGGCTGCCCAGGGGGTGCTTGTCGCTCCGCTGGCCGCCTTCAAGACCGCCAGCGACCTGCACACCGACAAGACGCACGAGGTCCGCCTGCTTGCCGAGCGGTCACCCGACCAGGTCGTGGAAGTCCGCCGCGTGCGTCTGGGCGTGAAGGACCGCCTTCAGGCGGAGGTGCTGGAGGGGCTGGCCGAAGGGGACCGGATCATCACCGGTGAGACGGCCCCGGCCGCAGGCCCCAGGAGATTGCGGTGGTGACCCCGCTGATCGAACTGCGGGGCATCCGCAAGCGCTATGGCGGCGCCACCACGGGGCGCCCCGTGGTGGAGGTGCTGCACGGCATCGACCTGGCCATCCATGCCGGGGAATTCGTCGCCATCGTCGGCCAGTCCGGCTCGGGCAAGTCCACGCTGATGAACCTGCTGGGCTGCCTGGACCGGCCGAGTCAAGGCACGTACCGCTTCAACGGCCGTGACGTGGCCGACCTGGTTGCCGACGAGCTGGCCTGGCTTAGACGCGAGGCCTTCGGCTTCGTGTTCCAGGGCTACCACCTGATCGCCACCGACTCCGCGCAGGAGAACGTGGAGATGCCTGCGATCTACGCCGGCAAGACCGGGGCCGAGCGCGCAGAACGTGCAGGCGCGCTGCTGGGACGCCTGGGGCTTGCCGGCAAGCTGCGCCTGCGACCCAACCAGCTGTCCGGAGGACAGCAGCAGCGCGTCTCCATCGCCCGGGCGCTGATGAATGGCGGGCGCATCATCCTGGCCGACGAGCCCACGGGCGCGCTGGACAGCCAAAGCGGCGCCGAGGTCATGGCGCTGCTGCACGAGCTGGCGGATGCCGGCCACACCATCATCCTGATCACCCACGACCGCGAGGTGGCGGCACAGGCCCGGCGCGTCGTGGAGATCCGCGACGGGCGCATCGTCGGCGATGTCCGGGAAGGCCGCGCCGCGTCAGGCCGCGCCGCGATAGGCCAGGCCCCGTCAGACCTCGCGCTCGCCGCCATCCCCGCGCCCGGCGCGGCAAGGGCGCGGCTGGAGCCGGGCACGCCGCTGCTGTCTGACCTGCGCGAGGCGCTGCGATCGGCCTGGCGCTCCATGCGCATTCACCGCTCGCGCACCGCACTGACCTTGCTGGGCATCGTCATCGGCGTGGCCTCGGTCATCGTGATGCTGGCCGTGGGCATGGGAGCGCGCGAGGATGTGGTCGCGCGATTGGGCGCGATGGGCTCGACCGTCATGTACATCAACAACCGCCCGCCACCGCAGGGTGGTCCGCAGGGCGTGACGACCCTGGCCGACCTCGAAGAGATGGAGAAGCTGCCGGAAGTGGCGCACGCCATGCCCGTGGCGCGCGACCCGGCCATGCTGCGACATGGCAACTTGGCCTGGCAGGCGGACACCATCGCGGCCACCCATGCATGGCCGTCCATCCATCACTGGCCGGTGGCAGAAGGCCGGTTCTTTACCGAGGCGGAGGACGAACAGCTGGCGCCGGTGGTCGTGATCGGGCAGAAGGTGCGCGAGCGGTTCTTCGAAGATGAATCGCCGCTGGGCAGGCAACTTCTCATCGGCAATACACCGTTCCAGGTGGTCGGCGTCATGGCGGCCAAGGGCGCCGGCGATGGCGGCAGTTCGCAAGACGACCTGGTGGTGGTGCCCTACCGCTCGGGCATCCTGCGCGTTTTTCCGAACGGTCGCAGCTTCGATCCGCACTACACGGTGGTCCAGGCGCGGGATTCGTCGAGCGTGCTGCCGGCGCAGGCGGCCATCGAGGCGTTGCTGCGCTTGCGCCACGGGCGCGAGGATTTCTTCGTCGCCAATGCGGCCGCGCGTTTGCAGGCGCAGGCACAGGCCCAGGATTCGATGACGACCATGCTCAGCCTGATCGCCGCCGTGTCCCTGCTGGTGGGCGGCATCGGCGTGATGAACGTCATGCTCATGGCGGTGAAGGAGCGCACGCGCGAGATTGGCATCCGCATGGCCACCGGGGCGCGCCAAAGGGACATCCAGCGACAGTTCCTCACCGAGGCCGTGCTGGTGACCATGGTCGGCGCAACCGCCGGCGTTGTGGCGGGGGTGGCCATCGGGGCGGGTCTCATCGTCTGGGGCAGCGAACTGGTCTTCTCGGCGAGAGCCATGCTGCTGGCCTTCGGCTGTGCGGTGGCGACGGGCCTGGTGTTCGGCTTCATGCCGGCCCGACAGGCGGCAAGGCTCGATCCTGTCGTTGCGCTGGCAGGGGAGTAACGGGGCCCGGTGCGGAACTTGCGCAACGGATGCCTGAGCCTCCTCAAGACCCGGGGCGGCTCACAACCCCCTCGGCCGCTGCCTTGAAGTTGTCCATGACTTCATCGATCGGCTGACCCATCTGCGCATGGACGATGGCGCCGTCCGCCACCAGGGTGAGCGCAGCGCCCACGGACACGGGATGGCCATCGAACAGGCGATCCAGCACGGACGACATTTCCTGCTTGTGCCGCCGGACCGTCGCCAGGATCTCAGGGTCGGACGAGCCCAGTTCGGCAGCGGCATTGAGAAAGGCGCAGCCCCGAAAGTCGGGCTGGCCGAACCAGCTCCTGAGGGTGGCGGACAGGGCATCCAACGCTGACGAGCCCCCGGCGGTCGCCTGCGCCAGGCTGGCCTGGAACCAGGAAATCCACCGTTCATGGCGGTAGTCGAGGTACGCCCGGATCAGGTCGTCCTTGCTGGCGTACTGGCGGTAGAAGGTGACTTTGCTGACCGACGACCGCTCAATGATCCGGTCCACGCCCGTGGCCCGGATGCCCTCTGCGTAGAAGAGGCCATGGGCTGCCACCAGGATGCGCTCGCGGGGTGGCAATGACTCGAAGGATGGCTCGGAAGTTTTCATGAAGACATTGTAGACAGATCGTTCCACCTCCGTTAGAGTGATGCATGTAGACAGATCGTTCTACATCTCTTCAAAAGGTCACATCATGGAAACTCGCCCACCCCTGCCCCCGTTCTCGCTCGCAAGCGCCGTTCAAAAGGTCCGTCTGGCCGAGGATGGGTGGAACACACGCGATGCGGCCAAGGTCGCGATGGCCTATACCCTCGACACAAAATGGCGCAACCGGGCGGAGTTCGCCAACAGCCGCGCCGAGGCCCAGGCCCTTCTTGAGAGGAAGTGGAAGAAGGAGCTGGACTACCGGCTGATCAAGGAGCTTTGGCTGTACGGAGAAAACCGGATCGCAGTCCGCTATGCCTATGAGTGGCACGACGACGCCGGGAACTGGTTCCGGTCGTACGGCAACGAGAACTGGGAGTTCGAGGCCGACGGTCTCATGCGCCGGCGCTTCGCATGCATCAACGACATGCCCATCCAGGAGTCGGAGCGCAAGTTCCACTGGCCGCTGGGGCGTCGCCCCGATGACCACCCCGGGCTGTCCGACCTGGGCCTGTAGGCAGCAAGGCCTCGGGCCACGCCCCAGGTGTCGAATCCCTGCACTGATCCACGGCAAATGCGCCAGGGGCCCGGGCCGATTGGCCACAATGGGGCATCCCGTTCCAGGCTCAGGAGGCCATGCATGTCCGATATCCGCTGCGGCGATTCCATCCACCCACGCGCATCCCTGGGCCACCGCTGCGCGCGCGTAGCCGCTCCCCTGCTGGCGGCGCTGCTGCTGTCGCCGCTGGCCCAGGCCGCGCTCAAGGTGGGCGACAGCGCGCCGCGCTTCACCACGCCGGCAGCGGTGGCGGGCAAGGCCTTCGATTTCGACATGGCCGCCACGCTCAAGAAGGGGCCGGTGGTGCTGTATTTCTTCCCCAAGGCCTTCACGCAGGGCTGCACCATGGAAGCCCACGCCTTTGCCGAGGCCACGCCGCGTTTCGCGGCCATGGGCGCCACGGTGGTGGGCATGTCGCATGACGACATCGATACGCTCAAGCGCTTTTCCACCGAGGCCTGCCGCGACCAGTTCGCCGTGGCATCGGACCCGCAGGCGCAGACCATCCGCGCCTACGACGCCTCGGCCGCCGCCGACCCCCAGCGCGCCGACCGCATCTCCTACGTGATCGGGCAGGACGGCAAGGTCCGCTTCGTGCACATCGGCTCGGACCCGGACGAGCATGTGCGCCAGACCGAGGCCGCGGTCAAGCGGCTGACCGGAAAGTAGCCCGCCGCGCGGCCCCTGTCAGGGGCCGTTGCCCTCGCTGGCCAGGATCTCGGCGTATTCCTCGTCCGTGAACAGCCTGGAGCGTGTGTGGAAGGCCTTGCCCGTGCTGCCCTCCAGCGAGAAGGTGCCGCCCTGGCCCTCGATCACGTCGAGGATGAGCTGGGTGTGCTTCCAGTATTCATACTGCGACTTGCCGATGTAGAAGGGCGCGCCGCCCACCTGGCCCAGCAGCACGTCCTGGGCGCCTATCGTCAGCTCGCCGGGCAGGTAGCAGTTGGCGGCGCTGTTGTCGCAGCAGCCCCCGGACTGGTGGAAGAACACCGGCCCGTGCTGCGCCTGCAGGTCGGCGATCAGCGCCAGGGCGGCGTCGGTGGCAGTCACTTTGTCAACCATGGGTTGGTCCTTTCCTGGGCGGCCGGCCGCGCTGTGCGCCGCCGGCCGCATTCACCTGGGAAGAACTTCAGAAGAAGCCCAGCTTGTTCTCGCTGTAGCTGACCAGCAGGTTCTTGGTCTGCTGGTAGTGGTCCAGCATCATCTTGTGGGTTTCGCGGCCGATGCCCGATTCCTTGTAGCCGCCGAAGGCCGCGTGCGCCGGGTAGGCGTGGTAACAGTTGGTCCACACGCGCCCGGCCTTGATGGCGCGGCCCATGCGGTAGGCCACGTTGCCGTTGCGGCTCCACACGCCCGCGCCCAGGCCGTAGAGCGTGTCGTTGGCGATGGCCAGGGCCTCGGCCTCGTCCTTGAAGGTGGTCACGGCCAGCACGGGGCCGAAGATTTCCTCCTGGAAGATGCGCATCTTGTTGTGGCCCTTGAACAGCGTGGGCTGCACGTAGTAGCCGCCTTCCAGGTCGCCGCCCAGATGGGCCTGGCCGCCGCCGGCCAGCACCTCGGCGCCCTCCTGCTTGCCCAGGTCCAGGTACGACAGGATCTTGGTGAGCTGCTCCTTGGACGCCTGCGCGCCCATCATGCTGTCGGTGTCCAGCGGGTTGGCATGCCGGATGGCGGCCACGCGCTGGAGCACGCGCTCCATGAAGCGGTCGTAGATGCTTTCGTGGATCAGCGCGCGGCTGGGGCAGGTGCAGACCTCGCCCTGGTTGAAGGCGAACAGCACCAGCCCTTCGACGGCCTTGTCGAGGAAGGCATCGTCCTTGTCCATCACATCGGCGAAGAAGATGTTGGGCGACTTGCCGCCCAGCTCCAGCGTGGCCGGGATCAGGTTGTTGGCCGCGGCCTGGGCAATCACGCGGCCCGTGGAGGTGGAGCCCGTGAAGGCGATCTTGGCGATGCGCTTGCTGGTGGCCAGCGGCATGCCGGCCTCGCGGCCGAAGCCGTTGACGATGTTGAGCACGCCGGGCGGCAGCAGGTCGGCAATGAGCTCGGCCAGGATCAGGATGCTGATGGGCGTGGACTCGGCCGGCTTGAGCACCACGCAGTTGCCCGCGCCCAGCGCGGGCGCCAGCTTCCAGGCCGCCATGAGGATGGGGAAGTTCCAGGGAATGATCTGGCCCACCACGCCCAGCGGCTCCTGGATGTGATAGGCCACCGTGGTCTCGTCGATATGGCTGAGCGCGCCTTCCTGGGCGCGCACGCAGCCCGCGAAATAGCGGAAATGGTCCACGGTCAGCGGGATGTCGGCATTCAGCGTCTCGCGGATGGCCTTGCCGTTGTCCACGGTCTCGGCATAGGCGAGCAGCTCCAGGTTGGCCTCGATGCGGTCGGCGATCTTCAGCAGGACATTCGCACGCTCGGCCGCGCTGGTGCGGCCCCAGGCGTCGCTGGCGGCATGGGCGGCGTCCAGCGCCAGTTCGATGTCCTCGGCCGTGGAGCGCGCGGCGCGGGTGTAGACCTTGCCGCTGATGGGGGTGACCACGTCGAAGTACTGCTCCTTGATCGGAGGTACGAACCTGCCGCCGATGAAGTTGTCGTAGCGGGCCTTGTAGGCGATCTTGGCGCCAGCGGCGCCGGGTGCTGCGTAGATGGTCATGCTGCTTGTCTCCTGAGGATGCTTATGGGTCTGTTGTGATCGGGTGTGGATCGGCATATCCGGCCATGGCCGGACGGCAGACATGATTCAAAAGCCGTGCCAGCCCGCAGGCCGCAGGGCAGGTGCCCGCAAAGGCATGCGGGACGTGGCTGCTGCGGGTATTCCCGTGCGTGTTCGCCCTGTGCTGTGACGTTGCGCAACAGGACAACTGTCCAGAAATGGAACAGTCGGGCGCCTGGCCTGCCACTTGGCTTGCCCGGTGCCCGCCGGCCCCGCATACTGGTCTGCAACGCGGCGCAATGACGCCCGAGCAGGAGACAGCATGCAATCGAGAGCCTCCCTTGTGGCCTTGCGCCAGGCCCGTCACAGCCTGATGGAGTCAGGCCTGTGCCCCAGCGGCCTGGTGGACGAGCGCCTGGCGCGCTCGTGGCAGCGCTGCATCGAGCAGGGACTGCGTCCCACAGGACGGCTGGGCGCCGCCGACAACCTGGAGCAGCATGCGCTGGGCGTGCTGCGCAGCCGCCACCATGCGCTGCTGGCGCATTCACGGCCCGTCATGGAATACCTGTCCGAGCAGGTGCGCGGCAGCCAGAGCGTGGTGGTGCTGGCCGGCCCCTGCGGCACCCTGGTGGATACCTGCGGCGACCCTTTCTTTCTGGGCAAGGCCGAGCGCGTGGCCCTGGCCAGCGGTGCGTCCTGGCATGAGGCGCAGCGCGGCACCAATGCCATCGGCACGGCACTGGCCGAGATGGACTCCATCGAAATCCAGGGCGGCGAGCATTTCCTGGAGCGCAACGGCTTTCTCACCTGCGCGGCGGCGCCCATCCTGTCGGGCACGGGCCAGCTGCTGGGCATTCTGGACATCTCCAGCGAACATGGCCGGGGCAGCCCGCACACGCTGGGCCTGGTCGGCACGGCGGCCCGCATGATCGAAAACCGCCTCATGGCCTGCGACGGCCAGCGCCACATCCGCCTGCACCTGCACGCGCGGCCCGAAGGCATTGGCACGGTGGCCGAAGGCATTGCGCTGATCTCCGCGGACGGATGGCTGGTGGGCGCCAACCGCGCCGCGCTGGCCCTGCTGCGCCTGTCGCGGGGGCAGCTGGGCAGCGTGTCGCTGGAGCAGGTGCTGGACGCGGGCCTGGACGAGCTGCTGTCACGCCAGCACCGCCAGCCCGATGCGGCCCAGCCGCTGCGGCGCCATGACGGCACGGCGCTGTTCGGCCAGCTGGTGCCGGACCGGCGCACGGTCCGGTCCTCGGTCGTGGAGCGGGTTGCAGAACAACAGCAACAGCAACAGGCGCCACAGCAGCCGGCGCGCGATGCGCTGGCGCGGCTGGACACGGGCGATGCGCGCTGGCGTGCGGCGGCCGACAAGGCCCGGCGCGTGCTGGGCAAGCCGATTGCGCTGCTCATCCAGGGCGAGTCCGGCGTGGGCAAGGAATGGTTTGCGCGCGCGGCCCACGACAGCGGGCCACGCCGCGACGGCCCCTTCGTGGCCATCAACTGCGCGGCCATGCCCGAGTCGCTGATCGAGGCCGAGCTGTTCGGCTACCGCCAGGGCGCCTTCACGGGCGGGCGGCGCGAAGGACAGGCGGGCCTGCTGCGCCAGGCGCACGGCGGCACCCTGTTCCTGGACGAGATCGGCGACATGCCGCTGTCGCTGCAGACCCGGCTGCTGCGCGTGCTGCAGGAGCGGCAGGTGGTGCCGCTGGGCGGTGGCACGCCCGTTGCGGTCGATTTCGCGCTGGTCAGCGCCTCCAACCGCAGGCTGCGCGAGGATGCCGACCAGGGACGCTTTCGTGCCGACCTGTACTACCGCATCAACGGCCTGGCCGTGGAGCTGCCTCCGCTGCGCGAGCGCGGCGACTTCGAGGCGCTGGCCGCGCGCATGCTGGCCGACATCGAACCCGCGCGCCCGCTGCGCATGGCGCCGGCCCTGCTGGCGCAGCTGGCCGGCCATGGCTGGCCCGGCAATCTGCGCCAGTGCGCCAGCGTGCTGAGAACGGCCTGCGCCATGCTCGATCCCCATGAGGACTGCCTGCAATGGCAGCACCTGCCCGACGACTTCCAGGCCGAGCTGGTGCAGACCGCCCGCAGCGGCCCCCGGCTCGACGCTGCGCCGCAGAGCCTGGATGAACTCTCGCGCTCGGCCGTGCGGCAGGCGCTGGAGAACTGCCGGGGCAATGTCACCCAGGCCGCGCGCATGCTGGGCATCAGCCGCCAGACGCTGTACCGCAAGCTGGCCCAGGACCGTGCGGCGGACGGCTTGCGGCTGCAGTGAGGCGCCTGCCGGTGCTCAGGCCTTGAAGGTGATCCAGGGCCTGAGCTTCACGGCGGCGTGGATCAGGCCGGCGGCCTCCTGCGACTCGATGACCGGGCCGATGGGCTTGTAAGCCTCCGGGGCCTCCTCGATGCGGCGCTCCTCGCGCAGCGTCACGCATTGCCAGCCCTGCTCGCCCGCATGGCCTGCACGTGCCTCGGGGCGCAGCGCGCGCACGGCCTGGCGGCGCATGCGCCGCCCCGCGCCATGGCTGCAGGACCAGAGCCAGTCGGCCGCGCCCAGGCCCGTGACCAGGTAGGAGGCATCGCCCATGGACCCCGGGATCAGCGCGAAGTCGCCCTCGTTGGCCGGCGTGGCGCCCTTGCGGTGGATGTTCATGCCGCCTTGCTGCAGAACCACGTTGTGCGGCACATCGACCACCAGGCGCGAATCCGCTGCGCCCACGATCTGCTCCAGGTCCTTGCGCACCAGCTCGGCCAGCACCACGCGGTTGGCCCAGGCATAGCGCGCCGCCACGCCCATGGCCTGCAGGTACTCGCCGGCCAGCGGACCCGACAGGCCGTACAGGCCGCTGGCCGGGTGCTTCACGCCTTGCGGCCACTCGGCCCGGGCGCGGTCCATCCAGGCCTGGCCCACGTAAAAGCCCAGGTCGCGCGAGCCGCTGTGGATCATCACCATCACGTCGCCCGCGCGCAGGCCCGCGCGGTAGGCCGCGTGGCGGTCCAGCACCTCGTCGACCACCTGCAGTTCCACGAAATGGTTGCCCGATCCCACCGTGCCCAGGCACGGGTCGCGGAACACGGCATGGCGCTCCTGCAGATAGGCATGGGGCGCGTGGCGGGCGCTGCCAGCGAAGCTGTCCAGGCCGATGCAGGCGGCCAGCTCGCGGTGCAGGCGGTCCCTGTCGACATGGCCCCACAGGCCCTGGCCGCTCAGCCGGTCCACAAAGGCGGCCGGCCCGTGGTCGAACAGCGCGCGGAATGCGGCCGTGGTCACGGGCACGTCGCGCCCGCTGCCCAGCAGGCTGGCGGTCAGCAGTTCCACCAGCCGACCCTTGTGCGGCGCCAGCTGTTCCAGCCGGGCGCCCGTGGTCAGCAGGCGCACGCTGCAGTTGATGTCCGTGCCGATGGCGGCCGGAATGACGAAGTCCGATGGCGTGGCCACCACGCTGCCCACGGGCGCCACCGTGCCCGGATGGAAGTCGGGCGTGGCGCAGGCGCGGCAGACGGCGCCGTGGCTGCCCTGGCCGTCATGCCGGCGCACGGCCGCAAAGGCCAGCAACTGGCGCACGGCCTTGTCCTCCAGGGGAAGGCTGTCGGGAAGAAGAATGTGGGCCTCGGCCTGGCCATCGCGCACGTGGTAGATGCCGTCGCGATAGTCGAGAGAGATGCCCGTGCGTGCAAAGGCACGCTGGAGTCGTTGAGGAGTGCTCATGGCTGCAGATCCGCGAGGCCTGGTTGGCGCTCGCCGCGTCCGATGGGTGTACGGACGATGAAAGACACCCGGGCGGCAAAGGCCCGGAAAACGTCTTTCCTGCAGCAGCTCGTTCAAGAAAGAAGGGGCGCAGTATAGCGGGATCCGCGCTGGACGGCAGGCGCTACGCGTTGCGCCGCTCGTACTGGGCGATGGCGTTGAGCAGCAGGGGCGAGAACTTCTTCGCGTAGTCGGCGCCGCTCCACTGGCTTGACGAGCCGCTCAGGTGCAGGGCGCCCAGCGGCACGCCGTCGGCATCGACCACGGCGGCGGCCAGCGCGACTTCGCCCATGATGAATTCATCGACCACCATGGCGTAGCCGCGCTCGCGCACCTTCTTCAGTTCCGCCTGGACGGCCTTGGCGGTGGTCAGCGTCCGGGGCGTGCTGGCCACCAGGCGGCCGGGGCCAGCAGCTGCTCCACCTGCGCCTCGTCCAGCCGTGCCATCACGGCGCGCCCGCCTGCCGTGCATTGCAGGGGCACGCGCCGGCCCACAAGCGAGGCGTGGTAGTGCTCGGTGCTGGTCTGGTGGCGCAGCACGTGCACCAGCCAGTCGCCGTCGCGCAGCGACAGGCTGATCTTCTGCTCCGTGTCCTTGGACAGCTGCAGCAGCAGGGGGTTGAGCGCCTCGGCCAGCGCATGGGTGCGCAGGAAATGGAAGGTCAGGTCCAGCACGCCCGGGCCCAGCCGGTAGCGGCGGGTCTGGCTGTTTTGCTGCAGGTAGCCCTCGGCGCTGAGGGTGTAGGCGTAGCGCTGGGCGGCGCTCTTGTCCAGGCCGCTGCGCTCCATGATTTCCGTGAGGCTCAGGTCGCCCGCCGCGCCCTTGAAGCAGTCCAGCACGCGGAACGCCTTGCCCACGGAACCCACATACAACGCGTTTTCGATCATCGTTTTACCTGATTGTGAATCTGAAGTATTAAATAACAATACCAAGTATTGAAAAATACGGAGGCAGCGGATGCCACAGCAAGCCATTGTCAGTGCGGACCGGGCGGTCGGCGCGTCGGAGTGGATCAAGGGCCAGCGGGAGAACATGCTTTCGCTGCTGGCCGACATCGTCAACATCGACTCGGGCAGTTTCGACAAGCCTGGCGTGGCGCGCGTGTTCCGGCGCCTGGAGGCCTTCTTCCTGAGCCAGGGGCTGCAGGTCAGCCCGCATTTCGTCGATGGCGTGGAGGCCGCGATCTCGGTCACCGTGAACGCGGGCAGCACCGTGGGCAGGCCCGTGCTGCTGATGGGGCACTGCGACACGGTCTTCCCTGAAGGCGAGGCCGCGCGCAGGCCGTTCCGCATCGAAGGCGGCAGGGCCTACGGCCCGGGCGTGGCCGACATGAAATCGGGCATCGTCATGAACGCCTTCCTGCTGGCTGCGCTGGCCCACAGCGCGGAGCCTGCGCCCGAGGTCACGGGCCTGTTCACCTGCGACGAGGAAATCGGCTCGCCCCTGAGCAAGTCCGTCATCGAGCCCTTTGCGCGCAAGGCGGGCTTTGTCTTCAATGCGGAGCCGGGCCGGCCTTCGGGCAACGTGGTCACGGGCCGCAAGGGCGGCGTGTTCTTCGGCGTGGAGATCGAGGGCAAGGCGGCGCACTCGGGCGCCAACTTCGCCGAGGGCATCAGCGCCATCTCGGAGCTGGCGCACAAGGTGGTGGCGCTGGACGCGCTCACCGACCTGGACAAGGGCGTCACCGTCAACGTGGGCCTGGTGTCGGGCGGCCTGTCGGTGAACACGTCGGCGCCGTCGGCCAAGGCGGCCATCGACCTGCGCATTTTCGATCTGGACCAGCGCGAGTCCCTGGTGGGCCGCATCCGCTGCATTTGCGACAAGTCCTTCATCCAGGGCACGCGCTCCACGCTGAACATCACCGGCGAGTTCCGCCCCTTCGTTCCCACGCCGCAGTCGCAGCAATTGTTCGAGCTGTACCAGGCCGAGCTGGGCGCGCTGGGCCACAAGGCCGAGGGCGAGTTCAGCGGCGGCTGCGCGGACTCGGGCGTGACCTCCAGCCTGGGCGCCATCACGCTGTGCGGCACCGGCCCCGTGGGCGGCAAGTTCCACACCACCGACGAGTATTGCGAGGTGGACACCATCGTCCCGCGCGGCCTGGCGGTGCTCCACACCATTGCGCGCCTGCCCCACGCCCGGTGGTAGGGCGCGCCTGATTCCCGCCTTCCCCCTCAAGCCACTGCCTGGTGCACTTTCATGAATCCACTTGCCTTGCCCACACGCCGCTCGCTCCTGAAAATCGCTGCCGGCCTGCCGCTGGCGCCCCTGCTGCTGCAGCCCGCCGCGGCCTCGGCGCCCGGCCCGGTCAGCCTGATGGTGCCCTACCCGGCAGGCGGGCCCAGCGACGTCAGCGCCCGCATCCTGAGCAAGTCCATAGGCGAGGGACTGGCGACCAAGGTGATCGTGGAAAACCTGGGCGGCGCCACGGGGACGATTGCCGCATCCAAAGTGCTGGGCGCCAGGGCCGACGGCAGCATGTTCTTCCAGGGCACGCAAAACGAACTCATCCTGCCGCCGCTCACCAACAAGGCCGTGCGCTACCAGCCCGATGCGTTCGAGAACCTGCAGTACATCACCGTCACCCACCTGGTGCTGCTGGTGCGCTCAGGCCTGCCGGCCCGGAACATGCAAGAGTTCCTGGCGCTGGCACGCTCGCGCAACGAAAGCAATTCGCTGACCTACGGCTCGGTGGGCGTGGGCTCGCTCTACCACCTGATCACCGAGTACATGGGCAAGGTGGTGAAGGTGCCGTTCACCCACGCGCCCTATGCGGGCACGGCACCCGTGATCCAGGACCTGGCCGGCGGCCAGATCGACTTCAGCATCATGCCGTTCCAGGCGTCCATGCTGGAGATGATCCGCACCGGCCGCTTCCGGGCGCTGGCCGTGCTGTCGCGCAACCGGCCTGCCGTGCTGTCGGCCGTGCCCAGCATCACCGAAGTGCCGGCGCTGCGCGATTTCGAGTACGCCAGCCTGGCGGGCTACTTCGTCAAGCGGGGCACGCCGCAGGATGTCAAGCAGCGCCTGAACCAGGCCATCGGCCAGGCCCTGCTGGACCCGCAGGTCATCGCCAAGCTGGAGGCCGACGGCCGTGATGTCGCCAAGCCCATGGGCCTGGACGATGCGGCGGCCGCCTATGCGCGCGAGATCGCCAAGTACCGCGAGATGATCCGCGTCACGGGCTACGTGCAGGCGGATTGAGAGCGAAGGCCGCAACCTACGCGAGTGCGCCCTCCAGCAGCTCGGCCATGCGCGGCAGGTCGGGCTCGGCGCTGGTCACCAGCAAGATGGCGCGCTCATAGGCGGCGCCCGCAATGGGCAGCATGCGGCAGTCGCCCATGAAGCGCTCCAGGCCCGTCCAGTGCGGCACCAGGCCGACGCCCATGCCGTCGGCGGCCAGCATGGCAATGGCCTCCAGCGCGTCCAGGTCGCACAGCACCGCAGGCTCCAGCCCCTGGTCGGCCAGCCAGTCGGCCGCATGGCGACCACCCCAGGCATCGGGGTCGTAGCGTATGTAGGGCAGGCTGCGCAGCAGCGCGGCAGGCCGGCCGCGTGCGTTGGGCGGGGCCAGCAGCACCAGCGGCTCGCGGCGCAACTGCACGCTGCGCAGCGCCTTGGGCAGTTCAAAAGGGGGCGCCACGATGACGGCGGCATCGAGCTCGCCGGCCTGCAGCATCTGGAACAGCGCGCGCGAGGTGCCCGGCACGATGACGGGCCGGCACTGTGGCGCCGCCTGCGTGAGCTTGCGCAGCGCGGCCGGCAGCATGCCCGTGAGCGCGGTCGAGATGGCGCCGATGCGCAGCGTGCCGGCCAGCCCATCGGCGCTGGCATCGCTGCCCAGCAGCGCGGCCTCGCGCACCAGGCGCCGCGCGCGCGGCAGCAGGGCCACGCAGGCCTGGGTGGGGCGGGCCGCATGGCCGCTGCGCGAAAGCAGGGCAAAGCCCAGTTCGCGCTCCAGCGCCTGCACGCGCTGGCCCACGGCGGCGGCGGTCAGGTGCTCGGCGCGCGCCGCATCGGCGATGGAGCCGCTGTCCACCACGGCGATCAGGCTCTTGAGATAGCGGGTCTCCAAAAGATTTCCTTGGGGATTGCAAAGAAATCAACGCTATCACTTTTGAAAAGCCTCTGCTAGGCTCGCGCCACCCACGGCAGGCCACGGCCTGCGAGCCTGCCTGCACCACAAGCACAGCCAAAGGATCAGCCATGCGCACCAGCTTCCACCTTGCCTACCATGTCCGCGATCTGGACGAAGCGCGCGCCTTCTACGGCACGCTGCTCGGCTGCCAGGAAGGCCGCAGCACCGAGACCTGGGTGGACTTCGACTTCTTCGGCCACCAGATCTCGCTGCACCTGGGCGAGCCCTTCCCGGTCACGAACACCGGCCGCGTGGGCGACCACATGGTGCCCATGCCCCACCTGGGCCTGGTGATGGCCATGGACGACTGGAAGGCCCTGGCCGCGCGGCTGTCGGGCGGCGTGGTGGATTTCGTGCTGCAGCCCGGCATCCGCTTCGAGGGCGAGCCCGGCGAGCAGGCCACCATGTTCTTCCGCGACCCCAGCGGCAATCCCATCGAGGTCAAGGGCTTCGCCGATCTGGACAAGGTCTTCGCCAAATGAGCGCCTCGCTTCCCCCGCTCCCCCCGCTCCCTTTCCTCTGCGCACCCGGCTACCCGGCAGCCCAGGCCTGGCTGCAGGCCCTGCAGGCCGCCCTGCCCGAGGAGCGCGTGGTGGCGCTCGATACGCTGGATGCGGGCCAGCGCGCGGCCTGCGAGGTCGCCATCGTCGCAAACCCCCAGCCTGCCGACCTGCGCACGCTGCCGCGCCTGCAATGGGTGCACAGCGTCTGGGCCGGCGTGGAGCGCCTGGTGGCCGACCTGGGCGATACCGACCTGCGCATCGTCCGCCTGGTGGACCCGCAACTGGCCGACACCATGGCCGAGGCCGTGCTGGCCTGGACCCTGTACCTGCACCGCGACATGCCGCGCTATGCCCGCCAGCAGGCCGTGCGCCAATGGCTGGCGCATGACGGCGTGCGCGCGCAGGACAGGACGGTATCGCTGCTGGGCCTGGGCGCACTGGGCGAAGCCAGCGCGCGGCGGCTGCTGGCGGCAGGCTTCAAGGTGCGCGGCTGGAGCCGCACGCCCAGGCAGATGGAAGGCGTGCAATGCCATGCGGGTGATGCCGAGCTGCCCGCCATGCTGGCGCAGACCGACATCCTCGTATGCCTGCTGCCGCTCACGCCGCAGACGCGCGGCATCGTCGGCGCGCAGGCGCTGGCCGCGCTGCCTGCCCATGCCTCGCTGATCAACTTTGCGCGCGGCCCCATCGTGGACGATGCCGCGCTGCGCGCCGCCCTGGACGGCGGCCGCCTGGCCCATGCCGTGCTGGACGTGTTCGAGCAGGAACCCTTGCCCGAACCGTCCTGGCAATGGGAGCACCCCGCCGTGACCGTGCTGCCCCACATCTCGGCACCCACGGACCGCGCGACGGCATCGGCCATCGTGGCGGGCAACATCCGGCGCTGGCGCGCCAGCGGCGAGCTGCCGCAGGCGGTGGACGCGGCGCGGGGCTATTGAGGGCGGCTGCGGTACGGCTATGGCACGGCCATGGACTGGCTTCTGAGCCAGTCCATGACGGCGCGCACATGGGGGCCCGGCTTCCGTTGCTCGCCCACGGCCAGATGGTAGGTATGGCCGGTGATCGAGGGGCCGAAGGGCTGCAGCAGGTGGCCGGCCGCAATGTCCTCGGCCACCAGGGCCAGGCTCACCAGGGCAATGCCATGACCGGCGATGGCCGCCTGGATGGCATGGCCCTCGTCGGAAAAGCGCAGTTGCCCCGCCGGTGAATTCCAGGCCAGGCCTGCCTCGTCAAACCAGCGCTCCCAGGTGGGATTGCTGGCGTGCGCCGTCTTCCAGTCAAAGCGGATCAGCGGCAGGCGGGCCAGGTCGGCCGGACCCAGCACGCCCAGCCGGGGATTGGCCACGGGTGCAAAGCGGTCGCTGAACAGGGGCTCGGCCACCAGACCCGGATAGGGGCCGCGCCCGTAGCGCACGGCGATATCGACGGCATGGGAGCGCAGGTCCACCACATCGTCCGAGGCCTGCAGTTGCAGGTCCACCTCCGGGTGCATCGCGCGGAAGCTGGCCATGCGCGGCACCAGCCATTTCACGGTGAACGCATTGGTGGCCGAGATGCTGACCTGGGCGCGCAGGCGCTTTTGCAGCAGGCGCTCCAGCGTGGCGGCAAAGGCGTCGAAACCGTCGCGCAGCACCGGATAGAGCTGGGCGCCGGCCTCGGTCAGCACCACCTTGCGTACCTGGCGATCGAACAGCGCCAGGCCCAGCTGTTCCTCCAGCGCGCGGATCTGGTGGCTGATGGCCGTGGGGGTCACTGCCAGGTCGTCGGCGGCCTGCTTGAAGCTGCCCAGGCGGGCGGCGGCCTCGAAGGCGCGCAGTGCGGAAAGCGGCAGCTGGTTGCGTTGCATGAGAGCTGGAGGACGCAAGGGTCGGGTGAGGAATGGGGTGAGCAATGGGGTGAAGAAAACTCATCTTATGCCTGACAAATGAACCTTTGTCGCAATCATCCGGCTTCCCTATCGTTTACCCATGCCCCAAGCGCGATCCTGCCGGGGATGGATGAAGGAAATGAAACCATGCTGCACCGTGTCACCACGCAACCCGACCCCTACGAGCCGTTTTTGCTGTCGCAAGGCATTCGCTTTGGCGAGCTGCTGTTCATCTCCGGCCAGGCCGGCGCCGGAGACGATGGCCGCATCGTGCCGGGCGGCTTCCTGGCCCAGGGCCGGCAGGCGTTTGCCAATCTGCGCCGCGCGCTGGAGGCGGGCGGCTCCAGCCTGAAGGACGTGATCAAGGTCACCATCTTCGTCACCGACATGGGCCACTTCGACGAGGTGGTCGCCCTGCGCCGCGAGTTCTTCGGCGCCCCCTATCCGGCCGACACGATTGCCCAGATCCAGGCGCTGTACGACCCGGCGGCCATGATCGAGATCGAGGCCATTGCAGCCGTGCGTGATGGTCAGGCCCGCTGACATGGTTGCGGCCGTTCTGTTCCGATGGCCTGGCCACGGCGTGCATGGCCGACGACTGGAGCCGATAGGGCCGATATCTGATCCCTTCAACCGCCGAGCAGTCCCGAGGTGCTCAGCGGCCCCGGCGACAGCTGCTGCCCCCAGGCCTGCGTCAATGCCTCGATGGCATCGCCCACCACGCGGCAGGCCTGGGTGAGCTTGCCGTGCCGGGGCAGGGCCAGCGTCACATGGCGCACCAGGCCGGGGTTGACCAGGCGGCTGGCCTGCAGCCGGCCCTGGCGCAGTTCGGCATCGATGGAATACGGGCCGATCACCGAGTAGAGGCCGGGCGCGTGGGCCACGAGCTCCTTTTGCACGGTCAGCGAGTCGGCCTCGGCGGCCGCCGCGAGCCGAAAGCCGTGGCTGTGCGCGGCCTCATCGAGCGCATCGCGCCAATGGCTGGGGCGTCGCGGCAGCACCAGTTGCAGGCCGTCGAGCGCGGCGAACTCCGTGGTGGGCGCCAGGGTCAAGGGATCGCCAGGGCGCGACACCAGATAGCTGTGCGCGGTGCTCAGCAGCCGCTCGTCGCCGCCGGCCGGGCGCGCGAAGCGAAAGAGGATGGCCAGGTCCACGGCGCCGCTGTCCAGCAGCGCGTCGAGCTCCGTTCCCTGGGCCTCGGTGATGTTCAGGCGTATGCCCGGGTGCTCGCGCTGCAGCCAGTCGAACACATGCGTCATCAGCGGGTGCGCGGCCGAGGGCACGATGCCCAGCCGCACCTCTCCCCATAGCTGGCCTGCGTCCGCACGCAGCGTTTCCTGCAATTGCTCGGTTTCCTGCAGCCAGCTGCGCAGCCGCAGCGCGGCCCGCGCGCCCAGCGGTGTCAGCGTGACGCCCCGGCCCGTGCGCCGCAGCAAGGGGCCGCCCAGAGACGCTTCGAACTCGCTGATCTGCCGGCTGATGTGCGACTGCACGGTGTGCCGCCGTGCCGCGACCTTGCTGATGCTGCCGGCTTCGGAGACCTCGAGGAAGAGCTTGACGCTGGGCAGGTGCATGGTGATTACCCGGTTGAGGTATGCCTGATGAGGCAATTCTGAAAGCCTGAAATTCTATCTATTCAGATATCAACAGGATTTCTACAGTGCAGTCATGCCTTGCCAGCGGCCTTGCCTTGGCAGGTTTTCCAGACACCGAACCTAAGGAAAATCCGTTGAAACTCGCCAGCTTCATCCATGCCGGACAGCCCCGCTACGGGCAGGTTCTGGCCGAGCGCTTCCTGCTGCCGCCCGCCGACTTTCTCGCCCGCCATCCCGACCTGCTGTCCGTGCTGCGCGCACAGGCGCTGGGCGAGCTGGAGCAGGCCCTGCAGGCCGGCGCCGTGTCCGTCGATGCGGCGCAGACCCAGGCGCTGCCCGTCATCCCCAACCCCGGCAAGCTCATCTGCGTGGGCCTGAACTACAAGACCCATGTGGCCGAGACGCGGCGCGCCGACAGCGAGCACCCGTCGCTGTTCCTGCGCTTCAACGACAGCCTGGCCGCCGATGGCGACGAGCTGTTGCGCCCGGCCTTCTCGGAGCGTTTCGACTGGGAGGGCGAGCTGGCCTTCGTCATCGGCCGGGGCGGGCGCCACATTGCAAAGGAAGATGCCTTCGACCACATCGCCGGCTATGCCTGCTTCAACGATGTGAGCGTGCGCGACTGGCAGCGCCATACGCACCAGTTCACGCCCGGCAAGAACTTTCCCGGCACGGCGCCCTTCGGCCCCTGGCTGGTCACGCGCGACGAGGTGGCCGATGTGCGCAGCCTGGCGCTGCAGACGCGCCTGAACGGCAGCGTGGTGCAGCAGGCCAGCCTGGGCGACCTGATCTTCGACATCCCCACCATCGTGGCCTATGTGTCGCGCTTCACGCCGCTGTCGCCCGGCGACGTGATCGCCACGGGCACGCCGGGCGGCGTGGGCGACCGCCGCGAGCCGCCTCTGTACATGAAGCACGGCGATGTGGTCGAGGTCGAGATCACGGGCCTGGGCGTGCTGCGCAACCGTATCGGCACTGATGTCTGAGATGACTCCCCCTGAGTCGCTTCGCGCCTTCCCCCTCTCTCGCTTCGCGGGAGGGGGACGACACCCTCGGTGCGGGGCGGCCCTTCCTCGGTGTCCCTCGCTTTGGGGCACGCCGGTTTCAAGGACTGTGGGCGGCGCATGGCGCTGTGAATAACTGTCTCTGGAGAATTTCATGGATAACCAACAAGCGATTTCGCAGCGGCCCCGGCTGCGCATTGCCGTCGATATCGGCGGCACCTTCACCGACATGGCGGCGTTCGACGAGGCCAGCGGCCGGCTGCTGTTCGGCAAGGCCCTGTCCACGCATGGCGAGCTGGTCAACGGCATCCAGGCCACGATAGACAGCGCGGGCATCGACTGGCGCGACGGCCATCTGTTCCTGCACGGCTCCACCATTGCCATCAACACGCTGCTGGAGCGCAATGGCGCCCACACCGCGCTGCTGATCACCGAGGGCTTCCGCGATATCTACGAGATCGGCCGCGTGAACCGGCCCGATGCCTACAACCTGTTCTTCAACAAGCACCAGCCGCTGGTGCGGCGCTCGCTGCGCCATGAGGTGTCCGAGCGCCTGCGCGCCGACGGCAGCCTGCACAAGCCGCTGGACGAGGCGGCCGTGCGCGAGCTGGCCCGCGAGCTGGCAGGGCAGGGCGTGGAGGCCGTGGCCGTGCTGCTGCTGCACTCCTACCGCAATCCGGCGCACGAGCAGCGCGTCAAGCAGATCCTGCAGGAAGAGATGCCGGGCGCCTTTGTCTGCGCCTCGCACGAGCTGTCGCAGGAGTACCGCGAGTTCGAGCGCGTGTCCACCGCCGTGGCCAATGCCTATGTGGGGCCGCGCGTGTCGCAGTACCTGGGCCAGCTGGAGAGCCACCTGGGCGGCAAGGGCTTCGAGGGCGATTTCTACATCGTGCAGTCCACGGGCGGCCTGTTCCCGGTCGAGCACGCCAAGGTGGGCTGCGTGCGCATGCTCGAATCGGGTCCGGCGGCCGGCGTGATCGGCGCCCAGGCCATCTGTGCGCAACTGGGCATGGGCGACGCCATCGCCTTCGACATGGGCGGCACCACGGCCAAGGCCGGCGTGATCAGCGAGGGCCGGCCGCTGACCACGGGCTCGGCGCTGATCGGCGGCTACGAGCAGGCCCTGCCGATACAGATCCCGATGATGGACATCCACGAAGTGGGCACGGGCGGCGGCTCCATCGCCCGCGTGGAGACGGGCAACGCGCTGCGCGTGGGCCCGCAGAGCGCCGGCTCCATCCCCGGCCCCGTGGCCTATGGCCGTGGCGGGCTGGAGCCCACGGTGACCGACGCCAACCTGGTGCTGGGCCGGCTGGACGCGGAGCATTTCCTGGGCGGCGAGCTGCAGCTGGACATGGACGCCTGCCAGCGCCAGATGGCCGAGCGCGTGGCGACCCCGCTGGGCCTGGAGCCCACCGAGGCGGCCGACGGCATCCTGCGCATCGCCGTGACGCAGATGTCGCATGCCGTCAAGGCCGTGACCACCGAGCGCGGCCTGGATGCGGGCAGCTTCACCATGGTCGTCTACGGCGGCGCGGGGCCGCTGCACGCCTCGGCCATTGCGCGCGAGATCGGCATCCGCAAGGTGCTGATCCCCTATGCGCCCGGCTATTTCTCGGCCTACGGAATGCTGTTCTCCGACCTGCGCTACGACTACGTGCGCTCGGTGTTCCGCAAGCTGGGCGAGGTGTCCTTCGAGGAGATCGAGGCCGCCTACCAGAGCATGGAGGACGAGGGCCGCGCCGCGCTGGCGCAGTCCGGCATCGCGCCGGACGGCATCGTGATCGAACGCGCCGCCGACATGCGCTACGTGGGCCAGGAGCATGCGGTGACCGTGGACCTGCCCATGGCCTTCTTCGAGGGACGGGACCGCTCGGCCATCAAGCGCCAGTTCGACGAGTTGCACAAGGTGCGCTACGGCACCTCGGCCCCGCAGGAGCCGGCCGACCTCGTGAGCCTGCGCGTCACCGTGCTGGGCACGATGAAGAAACCGCCCAGGCACAGCGTGGAGCGCGGCAGCGCCGAGCCCAGCCGTGCCTCCGTGCGCACGGTCAAGCCCGTCTATTTCCGCTCCAGCGGCTGGGTGGACACGCCGGTGCATCTGCGCGAGCGCCTGCTGGCGGGCAACGAGATCGCGGGGCCCGCGCTGATCGAGGAACACGCATCCACCACCGTCGTGCAGCCCGGCGACCGGCTGCGCGTGGACGAACTGGGCAATCTGCAAATCGACATCGGGAGCGACCGCACATGAACCACCCCACTGACTCCAGGCCCGTCGATCCGGTCACCGTCGAGATCATCCGCAACGGCCTGTACGCCGTCACGGAGGAGATGAAGACCAACCTGACGCGCACGGCCTACAACCTCATCATCTACGAGGCGCTGGACTTCACGGTCGGCCTGTTCACGCGCGAGGGCGACACGGTGTCCATCGGCCTGGGCCTGCCCATGTTCATCCGCGGCATGTCGGAGACGGTCAAGGCCAAGATCCGCCACTTCGGCTACGAGAACATCCTGCCCGGCGACATCCTGGTCACCAACGATGCCTACACCACCGGCAGCCACCTGAACCACTTCACGTTCACCATGCCGGTGTTCCATGAGGGCCGGCTCGAAGGCTTCACCTGCTGCATGGCCCACTGGCTGGACGTGGGCGGCACGCTGGGCAACGTCACCACGGACATCTTCAGCGAGGGGATACAGATCCCCATCATGAAGTACCAGCGCCAGGGCGAGGTCAACCAGGACCTGATCGACATCATCGCGATGAACGTGCGCCTGGCCGAGCGGGCCCTGGGCGATCTGCGCGCGCAGATCACGGCCATCACCACGGGCGAGCGCCGCTATGTGGAACTGCTGCAGCGCTATGGCGTGGATGCGGTCAACGGCGCCATCGCGCAGATCATGGATTCCAGCGAGGCCGTGGCGCGCAAGAACACGCTGTCGATTCCCGATGGCGTGTACGAGGCCGAGTCCTTCATGGACGACGACGGGCTGGACATCGGCAAGCGCATTCCCATCCGCGTCAAGGTCACGGTGCAGGGCGACGAGATGACGGTGGACCTGTCGGACGTGTCCAAGCAGGTGCGCGGCTTCTACAACTCCGGCTTCACCACGGGCATCGCCTGCGCGCAGGTGGCCTACAAATGCCTCACCACGCCGACCGACTACCCGGTCAACGACGGGAGCTTTAGGCCGCTCAAGGTGATCATGCCCATGGGCACGGTGATCAGCGCCGAGAGGCCGTATCCCATGCGCGTGTGGATGACCTTCCCCATGACGGTGATCGACACCATCTTCAAGGCCCTGGCGCCGGCGATTCCCGACCGCTCCATCGCGGGCCACCATGCGGACCTGGTGTTTCCCAACATCCATGGCATCTCGCCCGAGGACGGGCGGCTGTTCATCGTCGGCATCGGCCCGCTGGGCGGCGGCTGGGGCGCCAAGAGCCGTGAGGACGGCGTGTCCGTCACCGTCTGCATCAATGACGGCGACACCCACAACAGCCCCACCGAGCAGCTCGAGGCCAAGTACCCGGTGCTGGTGGAGAAGTACGAGATCCGCCAGGACTCGGCCGGCGCGGGCCAGTACCGGGGCGGCCTGGGCGCGGAGATGGTGGTGCAGGCGCTGTCGCCCTTCACCGTCACCACGCGCATCGACCGCGTGCACTGCAAGCCCTGGGGCCTGGAGGGCGGCGGCGACGCCATGGGCAACGGCCTGGCCGTGCGCCACAAGGGCGAGTGGAAGACCGACCACGCCAACGCCAAGATCTTCAACGTGCGCCTGGAACGCGGCGATGCCTACCGCATGCTGTCGGGCGGCGGCGGGGGCTTTGGCGACCCGCTGGCGCGCGAACTGGACAAGGTGGCCGAGGACGTGCGCGAAGGCTATGTGAGCGCCCAGGTGGCCCGCGAGGTCTACCGCGTGGCGCTGGATGGCCAGGGACAGGTGGACCACGAGGGCACGCAGGCGCTGCGCAGTGCGCCCAGAGTGCCCGGTGCATCCGGTGCAGCGGCTGCCGCCGTGGCCTGGGACGGGCAGTGAGCACGGCCATGGCCTCCGACCACGCCCTGCAGGCCGGCCGGCTCTGGGACCTGTGGTGCGCCCTGGCGCTGCGCCATGTCGCCCTGGGCGGTGCCTGCGCCTGCGGGGCGGGCGGCATCAGCCTGCGGCTGGAGGACTTCGAGCTGGACATCGTGGACTACCTGCAGGACGGGGGCGAGCGCTGCGAGCAGCCCGAGGTGGCGGCCTGGTTCCGTGCCCGGCCCGCACCCGGGCAGGGCGCGCAGCCGCTGCGCGGCCTGCTCGATGCGCTGGGCTCGGACGAGGTGCCGCAGGCCGTGGCGCAGTGGGCGCTGGCGCGGCTGGAGCGCACGCTGCGCTCGTTTGCCGAGGTGCATGGTGGGGTGGCGTCATGAGCGGGCATTTCTCCAGCCTGCTGGCCCTGCCCGAAGCGGCGGGCCAGCGCATTCCGGTCACCGTGCTCACGGGCTTTCTGGGCAGCGGCAAGACCACGCTGCTCAACCGGCTGCTGGCGCTGCCGGACCTGCACGGGACGGCCGTCATCGTCAACGAGTTCGGTGCGGTCGGCATCGACCAGGACCTGACCAGCCTGGCCTGCGAGGACACGGTGCTGCTGGCCAATGGCTGCCTGTGCTGCAGCGTGCGCGGCGATCTGGTGGAGGCGCTGGAGCGCCTGGCCCTGCGCGAACAGGGCGCGCCGCGCCGCGTGCTGATCGAAACCAGCGGCCTGGCGGACCCGGGGCCGATACTGCGCTCCTTCCTGGGCGAGCCCGCCGTGCGGGCGCGCTATGCGCTGGCCGGCGTGGCCTGCACGGTCGATGCCGTGCTGGGCAGCGCCACGCTGGCAGGCTATCCCGAAGCCGTGCGGCAACTGGCTGTGGCTGACCTGGTGCTGCTGACCAAGACAGACTTGCTGGGCGGCGCACAGCCCGCTGCGCAACTGCTGGCCCAGGTGCAGGCCATCAACGGCGAGGCGCCGCAAGGCATGGACCCCGCCCACCATGTGGCGCTGCTGCAGCGGCTGATGTCGGAAGGCGCGACGGGGCAGCAGGACGCCGCTGCGGGCATGCTCCAGGCGCCCGGCTACCGGGCCATGGCTCCGGTGACAGCTCCGGTGACTGCGCCGGCAGGCGCGCACCGCGACGGCATCTCGTCCTTTGTGCTGCAGCGCGACGAGCCCCTGCCCGCGCAGGCGTTCGGCGAATGGATGGACTGGGTCACGGCCATGCGCGGCGATGACCTGCTGCGCGTCAAAGGCATCGTGCACCTGCAGGAGCATCCGGACCAGCCCCTGGTCATCCATGGCGTGCAGCACCTGTTCGCCCCGCCGCAGACGCTGCCCCGCTGGCCGGGTGCCGACCGGCGCACGCGCATCGTCTTCATCACGCGGGGACTGGATGCCCAGGCCCTGGACGACACGCTGAGCGTGCTCGTGCGCAGGCACAGGCGGCGCGCGCCGAATCAGGACCCGGGCTGAGCCACGCAACGGCCGGCCCATTTTCAAAAGAAACAGGAGACAAAGCATGAAAACTCTGACACGGCTGAAGGGGCCGGTGCTGGGCGCCTTACTTGGTGCGCTGGCTGCCTTGCCCATCGCCAGCATGGCCTCGTCCAGTGCGTCCGCCGCCTTTCCCGAGCCGGGCAAGATGGTCAAGGTCATCGTCCCCTTCGTGGCGGGCGGCGGCGTGGACAGCGCGGCGCGCCTGTTCGCCGAGCAGTTGCGCAAGCAGCTGGGCACGACGGTCATCGTCGAGAACCGCGTGGGCGGCAGTGGCGTGGTGGGCGGCCGCGCGGTGCTGGCGGCTGCCCCCGATGGCTACACCCTGCTGTTCTCGGCCGCCACGCATGTGCTGGCCAAGCAGGTGCTGGCCCATCCGCCCTATGACCCGCAGACCGACTTTGTCCCCGTGGCGCGCGTGGGCGAGGCGCCGCTGATGCTGGTGATATCCCCGCAGCTGCCCCACAGCAAGCTGGGCGAGGTGCTGGCCGCAGGCGCCAAGAGCACGTGGACGGCGGCCATTCCCGCCGTGGGCGCACCCAGCCACCTGGCCACGCTGCTGCTGGCCCAGCAGGGCCGCATGCGCCTCGAGTACGTGCCCTACAAGGGCACGCAACCCGCGCTGGTGGATGTGGGCGGCGGCCATGTGGACCTGCTGCTCGACTCCATGGTCTCCGTGCTGCCCCTGGCCAAGGCCGGCAAGGTGCGGCCGATTGCCATCACCTCCGGCAAGCGCAGCCCGCTGGCGCCCGAGGTGCCCACCATGCAGGAAAGTGGCCTGCCCCGGTTTGCCTACACGTCCTGGTACGGACTGTGGGCGCCCAAGGACACGCCTGCCGACCGGGTGCAGCGGCTGAACCAGGCCTCCAACGCGGCGGTGGCCGAGCTGGCCAGGTCCGGCGCCTTCGCGAGCCTGGGCATCGACACGGTTTCGGAGAGCACCGAGCAGTTCAAGCGCTTCATCGCCGCCGATGTGGCGCAGAGCGCCGCGCTGCTCAAGGGCGCGGGCTTCAAGCCTGAGTAGCCGGGCAGACCCCGGCAAACATCCGAGAAAAAGCAAAGAAAAAAATCACAAGGAGACAACATGCAGGTATTCATACGCCATGCCCTGGCCGCCTCGCTGGGGCTGGCCGCCGCGCATGCGGGCGCGCAGTCCTCGGTATCGATCTCGGGCACCGTCGATGTGAGCGTCAGGCAGGTGCGCAACCAGGGCCTGGGAACGGTCACCTCGCAGGCCAGCGGCGCCAACTCCACCAGCAAGCTGGTATTGCGGGGGCAGGAGGACCTGGGCGACGGCCTGAGCGCGGGCTTCTACCTGGACGGCAGCCTGCTGGCCGACACCGGCGCCATGGGCGCCAGCGGCCCGTTCTGGGACCGGCGCTCCACGGTCAGCCTGGCCTCGCGCCAATGGGGCGAGCTGCGGCTGGGGCGGGACTGGGTGCCCACGCACCTGGTGTGGAGCGGCTTCGATCCGTTTGCCACGCTGGGCATCGGCAGCGCCAATGGCTTTCGCTCGTTCACGGCTTCCCGCGCGCTGGGCCAGGCCTTCGGCACGGCGCCGGAGTCGCAGGCTGCCAATCCCACGCTGCGCGTGAGCAATGCGGTGGAGTATTTCCTGCCGGCCGGCCTGGGCGGGCTACAGGGCGTGTCGGGCAGCCTGATCGCCACCTTGGGCGAGAAGGGCGCCACGGCGGCAGGCCAGACGCGCGGCAACGGCTTTCGGCTGGGTTGGGCGGGCGCGGGCTGGAACGTGGCGGGCGCGCAGTTCACCACGCGCAACACTCTGAGCGGCATCCATTTCAAGGACCAGAGCTACGGCGTCTCCTACGACTTCGGCTGGCTCAAGGCCAGCCTGGCCCAGCGCCGCTGGGTCCATGGCGTGGACCGCACGGTCAACACCCTGGTGGGCATGAGCGTTCCCGTGGGCAGCGGCGTGGTCAAGCTCAGCTATGTCAAGGCCGACCAGACGGGCGCAACGGCGGCGCAAAGCGCCAGCGATGCCGACCTGTGGGCGCTGGGCTATGTGCACTCGCTGTCGCGGCGCACGGCGCTGTACGCGCATGCGGCCCGCATGTCCAACCGCAATGGTGCGGCCTTCGCCATTGCCGGGGGTGCGGCAGTCAGCGGCAATCCGGCCGCGGCCAATTACTTTGGTGGGCGCGCCTCCACGGCCTTCGAGCTGGGCATCCGGCACGACTTCTGACGGGCAGCGTGGGCTGCGTGCGCGCTGGTTCGTGGTCATTGCTGCACCCCATGCAGCAGTGAACTGCACGTCGGCCTATTGCTGCCGTCAATCGCTTCTTCTACGCTGCACCCATTTCACGGAGCAGCGAGATGAATCCATTGATCAAGGTCCGCATGGACGCCGCAGGCACCCCCGACGCCATGCGCCTGGAGCCGGTCGAGGTGCAGGCGCCCGGCCCCGGCCAGGTCTGGCTGGAGCAGACGGCCATCGGCGTGAACCCGCTGGACGTGAGCCAGCGCAAGGGCGCTGTCGCCATCGCCTTTCCCTCGGGCCTGGGGCTGGAGGGCGCGGGCAGGGTGGCCGCCGTGGGCGAGGGCGTGACGAATGTGGCCGTGGGCGAGCGCGTGGGCTACGCCACGGGGCCGCTGGGCGCCTATGCCAGCGCCCGCCTGTATCCGGCCGAGCGCCTGGTGAAGCTGCCCGATGCGCTGCCTGACGACGCGGCGGCGGCCGTGCTGTTCAAGGGCATCACGGCGCAGTACCTGCTCAAGACCACCCATGCCGTGGGCCCCGGCAGCCGCATCGTGATCTATGGCGCCGCCGGTGCGCTGGGCCAGTTGATGTGCGCCTGGGCCAGGCACCTGGGCGCGCTGGTGATCGGCGTGGTGTCCAAGGCGGCCAGCGTGGAGCGCGCGCGGGCGGCCGGCTGCGACGAGGTCTTCGTGTTCGATGCGGCCACGCTGCCGGGCCAGGTGCTGCAGGCCACCGGGGGCCTGAAGGCCGACGTGGTCTACGACCCCATCGGCCGCACGACGCTGGGCGCCTCGCTGGACTGCCTGCGCCCGCGCGGCCTGCTGGTGTCCTTCGGCGCGACCTCCGGCCTGCCCGATCCCATCTCGGTGGCCACGCTCAATGCCAAGGGCTCGCTGTTCCTCACGCGCCCCTCGCTGGCCGCGCACACGGCCACGGCGGCCGAGTACCAGGAGCGCGCACGGGATGTGCTGGCCGCCGTGGCGGCCGGCATCATCGTGCCCGGCGTCTGGCGCCGGTATGCGCTGGCGGAGGTGGCGCAGGCGCATGGCGATCTGGAGCAGGGACGCTCCCAAGGTGCGATCATCCTGACCCCATGAACCTTCTGGACAGCCAGCACGCCGATGAACTGGCGGCCCTGGTGGCGCTGCATGAACAAGGCTCCTTCGCTGCGGCGGGGCGGGCCTTGCTGCGCCATCCGTCCGTGCTGTCCAAACGCCTGAACGCGCTGGAGACCCGGCTGGGCGTGCGGCTGGTGGAGCGCAGCACACGCCATCTGCACCTGACCGACGAGGGCCTGCGCCTGGTGGACAAGGTGCGCCAGGCGGCCGGCCTGATTGCCGATGCCCAGAAGGAGGCCGCCCAGGGCGCCTCGCAGGCCCGGGGCCGGCTGCGGCTGTCGCTGCCGGCAGCGATGGGGCGGCGCTGGCTCAGCCCGCTGCTGGCCGAGTTTGCGCTGGCCCATCCGCAGATCGTGCTGGAGGTGGAGTATGCGGACCGCTTCGTGGACATCGTGGGCGAGCGCTTCGACGCGGCGGTGCGCATAGGCCGGCTGGCGGACAGCCGTCTCGTGGCGCTGCGGCTGGGCGGGCACCAGCGCATTCTGGGCGCCGCGCCCGCCTATCTGCAGGCCCACGGCGCGCCGGTGCACCCCGAGGACCTGGCGGCGCACCGCTGCCTGGGCTTCACGGGGCTGCAATCGTTTCCGCAATGGGAGCTGGTGCACGGTGGCGCATCGGGCGATGTGCCTCAGGGCCAGGCCCGGCACACCGTGCTGGTGCGCGGGCCCATGGTCAGCAATGACAGCGAGGCCCTGCTCACGGCCGCCGTCATGGGGGTGGGCATTCTGGCCGGCGGCGACTGGCTGATGAGCGAGCACATGGCCGCAGGCCGGCTGGTGCGGGTGCTGCCGCAATGGCGCCTGGATGGCGCCTCGGGCATCTACTTCGTGCGGCCCTCGGCGGCGTTCAGCAGCGCGGCTATGACGGCGCTGCGCGACTGCCTGGTGCGGTGGTTTGCCACGCGCAGCCCCTGGCGCACGGGGCATGACACACTGGCGCCGCCCCAACCCCTGCCGCCGCCCTTTTCCGCATCCGCTCCATGACCCAAAAACCCTCGCCGCCCGCCATGGCGGCCGCCTTGCTTCCCTGGCTGTTCGTGCTGCTGTGGAGCACGGGCTTCATCGGCGCCAAGTTCGGCCTGCCCTATGTGGAGCCGCTGACCTTTCTGACGCTGCGCTATGCCATCGTCCTGGTGCTGATGGCGGCGGTGGCCCTGGTGCTGCGCGCGCCCTGGCCGCGGTCGGCACGCCAGTGGCTGCACATTGGCGTGTCAGGGCTGTTCGTGCATGGCGTGTACCTGGCCGGCGTGTTCACGGCCATCGCCCACGGCCTGCCTTCGGGCGTGACGGCCCTGGTGGTGGGGCTGCAGCCGCTGATCACGGCCCTGGTGGCCGGCACCTTGCTGGGCGAGTCCGTGCGGCCCCGGCAGTGGGCCGGGCTGGCGCTGGGCTTCACGGGCGTGGCCCTGGTGGTGGCGGGCAAGATCGCCTCGGTGCCGGTCCATGCCCTGCTGGCCATGCTGGTGCCGGCCGTGGTGGCGCTGGCCGGCATCACGGCCGGCACGCTGTACCAGAAGCGGTTCTGCCCATCGTTTGATCTGCGCACGGGCTCGGTCATCCAGTACCTGCCCTGCCTGGTGGCGACGGGGGCGCTGGCCCTGGCCACGGAAACCATGCAGGTGCGCTGGAGCGGCGAGTTCCTGTTCGCGCTGGGCTGGCTGGTGCTGGTGCTGTCCGTGGGCGCGGTCAGCCTGCTCAACCTGCTGATACGCCGCGGCGGCGCCGTGCACGTGGCCAGCCTGTTCTACCTGACGCCGCCGGCCACGGCCCTGATCGCCTGGGCCATGTTCGGCGAGACGCTGGGCGGCCTGGCGCTGGCGGGCATGGCCTTGACGGCAGCCGGCGTGTGGCTGGCGCGCCAGGGGCGCTAGCTTGCCCCGCAAGCCGCGGGCAGGGCATGCGCAAAGGCGGGATACTGCGGCACTGTCAGCCCACGAATACCGGATTTCCGCACCATGCCCATCAATGAACTGCGCGCCATCGCCACCTTTGCCAAGGCGGTCGAGCTGGGCAGCCTGCGCCAGGCGGCGCTGTCCCAGGGCGTGAGCCCCCAGGCCGCCAGCCAGGCGGTGGCCCATCTGGAGCAGCACCTGGGCGTGCGCCTGCTGCACCGGACCACGCGCAGCCTGGCGCTGACCGAGGAGGGCCAGCGTTTCCTGCAGGACACCCAGCCGGCGCTGGCCGCGCTGGACCGCGCACTGAACCTGGCACGCGACAGCCGCGAGGGCATTGCGGGGCCGTTGCGCATCGTGGGCCCCAAGTCCTGCTTTGCGCCCGTGCTGATGCCGCTGCTCGATGAGTTCTGCCGCCTGCACCCGGGCATCGTCCCCGATGTGCGGCTGGACGACGGCATAGGCAACTGGGTGCTGGACCGGGTCGATGCGGGGTTTCGCATCGGCGCCTCGCCCGATGAAAGCGTGATCGGGCGGCGGCTGTTTCCCGTGCAGCTCATCGTCTGCGCGGCGCCGCAGTACCTGCAGCGCCATGGCGTGCCCCGGTCGCTGGACGAGCTGGCCGCGCACCGCTGCAGCATGTTCCGCCATGCGGCCACGGACACGGTGATGCCCTGGTACCTGCCGGTCGATGGCGAGCTTACGCACCGCTACCTGCAGCCGGCCCTGTCCACCAACGATGCCGAGCTGGAGCTGCATGCCGTGCTGGCCGGCCAGGTGATGGGCCAGCTGTCCAACATCTGCGCGGCCGCGCACATCCGCGCGGGGCGCCTGGTGCCCGTGCTGCTGGCGCATGTCAGCGAGCACATCGGCCTGCATGTCTACTACGGCAGCCGCGACGCGCTGCCCCGGCGCGTGCGTGCCTTCATCGACCTGGCCGTGCAGCGGCTGCAGGACTGCCCGGACTATCTGCTGACCATGGAAGAACTGGAAAGGGCGGCGGCCGCAGGTGCCGCCGCCCTTTCCGGGGGCTGACCGGGATCAGGTCAGCTCGATCACGCCAGATCGAACGGCAGCTTGCGCACGGGCTTGCCCGTGAGCTGCGCCACGGCGTTGGCGAAGGCCGGGGCCAGCGGCGGCAGGCCGGGCTCGCCCATGCCCGTCGGCGGCTCGGCGCTGGGCACGACGTGGACGGCGATCTCGGGCATGTCGGTGATGCGCGGCACGGCGAAGTCGCCGAAGTTGCTCTGCTCCACCACACCGTCCTTGAGCGTGATCGCCGCGCCGGGCAGGCACATGGACAGGCCCATCAGCGCCGCGCCCTGCACCTGCGCCTCGATGGTGCGCGGGTTCACGGCCAGGTTGCAGTGCACGCCGGCCGTGGCCTTGTGCAGCACCGGGCGGCCGTCCTTGACCGAGGCCTCCACCACATAGGCCACCACCGTGTCGAAGGACTCGTGCACGGCCACGCCCCAGGCACGGCCCGCGCGCAGCTGGCGCTTGCCGTAGCCGCTCTTGTCCACGGCCAGCTGCAGGGCCAGGCGATGGCGCGGGTGCTTGTCACCGAACATCTGCATGCGGTAGGCCACGGGGTCCTGGCGGCTGCTGCGCGCGATCTCGTCGATCAGCGTTTCCATGACGAAGGCCGTGTGGGTCGATCCCACGCTGCGCCACCACAGCACGGGCACGTTGACCTTGGGGTGGTGCACGGTCAGGCGCATGGGCAGCGGATAGGGCTCGCGCATGCCCTCCACGGCCGTGGCGTCGATGCCGTTCTTGATCATGCCGCCCTCGAACATGGTGCCCGCCGTGATGGACTGGCCCACGATGGCGTGGTCCCAGGCCAGCACCTTGCCGCGTTCGTCGAAGCCGATCCTGGCGCGGTGCAGGTGCATGGGGCGGTAGTAGCCGCCCTTGATGTCGTCCTCGCGGCTCCAGACCATGCGCACGGGAGCGTTCAGGCCGGCGCGGCGCGCGGCCAGCGCCACCTGGCAGGCCTCGACCACATAGTCGCTGGTGCCCACGCCCCGGCGGCCAAAGCCGCCGCCGGCCATCTGCACGTGCACGCGCACCTGCTCGGGCTTGAGGCCAAGCACGCGCGCGGCGGCCATGCCGTCCACGCCCGCGAACTGCGTGCCCAGGTAGAGGTCGGCTCCAGCCTCGCCGGTCTCGCCCATCTGCACCGTGCAGTTGAGCGGCTCCATGGGCGCATGGGCCAGGTAGGGGAAGCTGAACTCGGCCTCGATATGGCGCGGCGCCTTGTCCAGCGCCGAGATGTCGGCGTCGAAGTGGCGTGCGCCGGGCTGCGCGGCCAGCTCGCGGTACTGGGCCAGCTGGCGTTCGCTGTCCACCTTCTCCACGGCGTCGGTGTTCCATTGCGCCTTCAGCGCCTCGCGGCCCTTGCGCGCTGGCCAGTAGCCGGTGGCGATCACGGCCACGCCTTCGCCGCCACCGTCCACGGGCACGCGCAGCACGGCCTTGACGCCGGGCACGGCACGCGCCGCAGCGTCGTCCAGCGAGGCCAACTGCGCCTTAAACACGGGCGGGTGTGCAATCACCGCCGTCAGCTGGCCCGGCAGGTGCATGTCGATGCCGAAGCTTTGCTGGCCGCTGCTCTTGGCCCGGGCGTCGATGCGGCCCGTGGGCTTGCCGATCAGCCGGAAGTCCTTGGGATTCTTCAGCACGACGGTGGCCGGCACGGGCTGGGCCATGGCGGCCTGGGCCAACTCGCCATACGACAGCTTCTTGCCATTGGGGCCGAGCACGAAGCCCTCGCGCGTGCGCAGCGTGGCGGCGTCCACCTTCCACTGCGCGGCGGCGGCTGCCACCAGCATGGCGCGCGCACGGGCGCCCAGCTCGCGGTACTGGGTGTAGCTGTGCTTGAGGGCGGTGGAGCCGCCCGTCATCTGGATGCCGTAGCGCGGATCGGCATAGGCCGCGTCGTTGCCGCCCAGGCGTGCGCGGACCTTGCTCCAGTCGGCGTCCAGCTCCTCGGCCAGCACCAGGGGCAGGGCGGTGTGCACGCCCTGGCCGAACTCCAGGCGGTTGATGGCCACGGTGACTTCGCCATTGGGCGAGATCTCCACGAAGGAGGCGGGCTGCTCGGTGGGCTTGAGGCCGGCGGCCTCGCCCTTGCCCGGCGCCTGCGCCATGGCGGGAAACACGCCCAGGGCCAGCGAACCGGCACCGGCGATCTTGAGGAAGCTGCGGCGGGGGATCTGTGCAAGGGTGGGCGCGTCGGCGATGGCGGCAGCGGCCTCGTCACGGTCCAGGATGTGCTGCAGGGCGCGCGGCAGTTCGGCGGGGTTGAAGGTGGTCAGCATGCGGCGTTCTCCGTTCAGCCCAGGGTGCGCGCGGCATCGGCCACGGCCGTGCGGATGCGTGCATAGGTTCCACAGCGGCAGATGTTGCCGGCCATGGCCGCGTCTATCTCCTCGCCGCTGGGCTTCTTGCCCTTGGGCAGCGACTTGAGGAAGGCCGTGGCGCTCATGATCTGCCCGCTCTGGCAGTAGCCGCACTGGGCCACGTCGTGGCGCACCCAGGCATCGCGCACAGCGGTGCCCACGCGGTCGGAGCCCGAGGTCATGGCCTCGATGGTGGTGATCTTCTGGCCCGCGGCCGCCGAGATCGGCGTCACGCAGGAACGTATGGCCTGGCCATTCATGTGCACCGTGCAGGCGCCGCACAGCGCCGCGCCGCAGCCGAACTTGGTGCCGGTCATCTCCAGCGTGTCGCGCAGGGCCCACAGAATGGGCGTCTCGGGGTCCAGGTCCATGGAAACGGTCTTGCCGTTGATGGTGAGATCGGTCATCGCAGTCTCTCCTTGTTGTGGGTCAGTCAGGCAGGGGTGGGGTCCCCGCAGTAGTGTCGTGCGCAGCGGCGGCCCATGGAAGCCGGGCGCCGTCGAGGCGCGAATATAGAAAGAGGCCTTGCTTGCAACTAGTCCTGATTTGATTGATGCATTGGCAAGTGCAAGTTGCGAATGGGGCGGAGCGGTTGAGTCTCTGGAGTGTTTGGTACTGACGATGTATATACTTTGTTGGTATCTTCACAGGAGTCAATCATGCCCAAGGAAGCCGTTTTCACCATGAAACTGGAAGCCGAGCTGCGCGAAGACTTCATGGCCGAAGCCGCAGGCGAGGACCGGCCCGCATCCCAGGTCATGCGGGAGTTGATGCGCGACTACATTGAGCAGCGCCGCAAGGCGCGCGAATATGACGCTTATCTGCAGCGCAAGGTCGAGGCGGGACGCGCCTCCATGCGCGCTGGACTTGGCCGCTCGAATGAGGAAGTCGAGGCCGAGTTCGCTGCCCGGCGCCGTCAGGTTGCGGCAGACCGTGCGTGAAAGTCATCTGGACGCCGCAGGCGCAGCAGGATCGCGCCGATATCTGGGACTACATCGCAGCTGACAATCCTCGCGCAGCCTTGCGCATGGACCTGCTTTTCAGCGACGCAGCGGCCCGGTTGGCCGCGTATCCCAAGATGGGCAAAGCGGGCAGGATTGCCGGCACGCGCGAGCTGATCCCCCATGAAAGCTATCGCCTTGTCTATGAGATCGATGGCACGACGGTCTGGGTGCTGGCCCTGGTGCACACCGCGCGCCAGTGGCCGCCGTTGGAGGATTGACGAGGCGGTGCAAGGTCTTGGCCGTTGACCGTATGATTTGAGAATAATTCTCATTCATAGATTTGCAACGTGTTCCAGTGGAATTCCAGATTCGACAACCAGCTGTGCCTGGCGGCCGGCTGCCGCATGACGCAGGAGCCTGTGGAGGTCCGCGCGCCGGTGTTCCAGGGCCTGCAGATCATCGTGGCCCTCAACAGCAAGGTGCAGGCCGGGGTCAACGGCCGTCTGATGGAGGTGTCCGATGCCGGGGTCTACCTGGTGCTGGCCACGGGCCTGCATGAGGGACTGGACCGCTATGAATCCCACAGCCTTCAGCGCTATGTGCGCATAGGCTTTGACGCCGAGGCGGCGGAGCGCCAGGGCTTCGGGCTCGATCTCATCGCGCGCAGCGGCCACCACTGCTTCAACGACAACGATCTGCTGGTATTGCGCCAGGGGCTGTCGGCCACGGCGCGTGCGCTGGCCACACAGATTCTGGTCTGCCCCTATCAGGGGCCCATGCGTGATCTGTTCCTCAATGCAAAGAGCCTGGAACTGTCGGCTGCCGTGCTCCAGCAGTGCCTGCCGGCGGCGGGCGCGCAGGGGGCTGGCGCCGAGCTGTCACGCGCCGATGTGGAGCGGCTTTGGCATGCGCGCGAGGTGGCCACGGCGCACGCTCGCAGTCCCCTGTCGCTGGCCGAGCTGGCCCGCGAGGCCGGCATCAACGAGCGCAAGCTCACGGCCGGCTTTCGCCAGCTGTTCGGCATGAGCGTGTTCGAGCACCTGCAGCAGCACAGGCTGGAGCAGGCCTACGGCCTGCTGACTTCGGGCGGCTGCTCGGTCACGCAGGTGGCGCTGGAAGTGGGCTACAGCATTGCGCATTTCTCGACGGCCTTTCGCAAGCGCTTCGGCATCGCGCCCAGCGAGTTGCTGCGCTGAGCCATCTCCGGCGAGCGAAAGCCAAACTCCGGCCAGCGAAAGCGGCGAGCCTTGCTCTTGCCTACAGTCGAATGCAATTGATTTTCATTTGCTTCGAGAGGGTTGAATGTCGCTGCCAGATTCTGCGGACCGGGATGCCGGCCCGCCCCGTTTTTCCATCACATCGATCGCGCTGGCCGTCTGCGTCCTGGGCCAGTGCGCCCTGGCCCGGGCGGCCGAGGAAAGGCTGCCCGAGGTGCAGGTCACGGGCCAGGCGGTCAAGGACCGGCCCACCGAGCTGACGGGTGGCTACGCGGCCCCGGGCGTCTCGGTGGGAACCAAGCTGCCTGCCACGCTCAGGGAGACGCCGCATTCGGTCTCCGTCATCACGCGCCAGCAGATCGAGGACCAGAACCTGCACACGCTGGACGAGATCATGGCGCAGACCCCCGGCGTGACCGTGGACCTGTCGGGCACGGGCGTCATTCCTGCCTTTTATGCGCGCGGCTATCCCATCGAGTACTTCCAGTACGACGGCCTTCCCGTGCAGACAGGCGGCGCTTCCTGGAGCCAGCCTGACATGGTGATGTTCGACCATGTGGAGACGCTGCGTGGCGCTGCGGGCCTGTTCAATGGCGCGGGCCAGCCCGGCGGCGTGATCAATCTGGTGCGCAAGCGCCCCACGGGCGACCGGCGCTTCACGGGCTCGCTGGGCCTGGGCTCCTGGAATGCGGCCCGTGCCGAGATCGACTACAGCACCCCGCTGAACGCCGATGGGTCGGTGCGTGCCCGGCTGGCGGCCGCGCACGACCAGCGCGACTCCCATGTGCGCTATGCCAGCAGCCGGCGCGATTCGCTGTACGGCATCGTCGAGGCCGACCTGGGATCGGCCACCACCGTCTCCTTGGGCGCCGGCCACCAGACGCGCGACTGGGTGCCGCCCATGATGGGCGTGCCGCGCTACGCCGACGGCGGCGACCTGGGGCTGGCACGCAGCACCTTCCTGAGCACGCCCTGGACGCACTGGGACTTCGAGGCCACCCAGGTCTTCGCCGACCTCAGCCATTCCATCAATGCCGACTGGCAGCTCAAGCTGGCGGCGGTCTCCGACCGCGAGTCCAGCGCGCTCAAGTACGCCTATGTCTCGGGCGCGGTGGACCGCGCCACGGGCCTGGGTCCCCGCCTGATGGGCGGCGCCAATGACTACGACAACGAACAGCTGTCGCTGGACGCCATGCTCAGCGGGGCCTGGCAGGCCTGGGGCCGGCGCCACGAGGTGGTGCTGGGCGCCAACTGGTACGACCGCGACGCGCGCTCGCAAGGTGGCAGCCTCCCGGGCTTTGGCGGCATTCCCGTCAATGTGTTCGACTTCGACCCGGCCGCCTACGCCGATCCGGGCGCCGTGCAGTGGACATCGGACTCGCGATCGCGCACGCGCCAGTACGGCATCTATGGCGCCGCGCGGCTGAAGCTGGCCGATCCCCTGACGCTACTGCTGGGCGGTCGCTGGAGCTGGTGGCGCACCGACTCCGTCAACCAGCGCACGGGCGCGCAGACGGCGGACTACCGGCAGGACGGCCGCTTCACGCCCTACGCGGGCCTGGTCTTCGATCTGGACTCCCGCTGGTCGCTCTACACCAGCTATGCCGACATCTTCCGCGTGCAGAGCAACTATCGGGGCGAGGATGGCGGCGGACTGCCGCCCGTGGTCGGCGCCAACTACGAGGCCGGCATCAAGGGCTCGCTCAACGATGGCCGGCTGCAGGTGGCGCTGGCGGCCTTCCGCATCGTGGAGAGCAACCGCGCCGTGGCCGTGTCGCCCGTCATCGTGGACAGCTGCTGCTACGCCGCGCAGGGCAAGGTGCAGAGCCAGGGCTTCGACGCCGAGCTGGCGGGACAGATAGCCCCGGGCTGGCAGGCCATGGCCGGCTACACCTACAACACCAGCGAATACAAGCGCGATCCCAGCTATCAGGGCCAGTCCTTCAGGACCTTCAGTCCCCGGCATCTGCTGCGGCTGTGGACCACATACCGGCTGCCGGGCGCGCTCAACGCCTGGGATGTGGGCGGCGGCATCAACGTCCAAAGCGGCACCTACAGCGAGGGCGGCAAGCCCCTTGTTCGAGCCACCCAGGGCGGCTACGCCACGGCCAGCCTGCGCGTGGGCTACCGCATCAGCCCGCAGTGGAGTGCGGCGCTGAACGTCAGCAACCTGTTCGACCGCAGCTACTACACGCGCCTGGGCAGCGGTGGATTCGGGCCGGCCAACTTCGGCAATGTCTATGGCGAGCCACGCAATGTGCAGGTGAGCTTGCGCGGCCGGTTTTGACCCCCTGAGCCGCTTTGCGGCATTCCCCTGAGGGGCGGCAGCCTCGCTGCGGGGCGTTGCGGCCGGCTCAGGCCCTTGCTTGCTGTCCCAGGCTTTGGGGCGCGCCGGTTGCATTGGGTATGCCGGCAACGACTGAGAGAAGAAAACATATGCAAATACAGACAGGAATGCGGCGCGGGTTGCGCGCTGCGGTGGCGGCGCTGGCGCTTTGGAGTGGGCTGGCCCAGGCCTTGACCGTGACGGACATGGCGGGGCGCAGCGTGCAGGTGCCGGACCGCGTGCAGCGCGTGCTGTTGGGCGAGGGGCGCATGGTCTACACCATGGCCCTGCTGGAAGGCCGGCAGGCGGTGGAGCGCGTGGCGGGTTGGCAGGGGATTTCCGCCTGCTCGATACCCAGGGCTATGCGGCTTTCTCCAAGGCCTTTCCTGCCATGGAGAAACTGCCGCTGGTAGGCGGCGCCACGCCCGAAAGTTTCAACGTGGAACAGGCCCTGGCCGTGCGTCCCGACGTGGCCTTCATGGCCGTCTCGGGCGGTCACGGGCCCGCGCCCGACAGCGAGGCCGTGCGCCAGCTGCAGGCGGCGGGCGTGCCTGTGGTCTTTGTGGATTTCAGCCAGCATCCGCTGACCCATACCGTGCCCAGCCTGCGCCTGATGGGCCAGGTGCTGGGCCGCCAGCAGCGCGCCGAGGACTTCATCGCCTTCTACGAACAGCGCATCGAGCGCGTGCGCCAGCGAGTCGCGGCGGCGCGCAGGAAGGACGGGTTCCAGCGGCCCGCCATCTTCATCGACATGCTGGCCGGTCTGCGCGACTGCTGTGGCTCGCCGGGCAAGGGCAATTTCGGGGAAATGGTGGAGCTGGCCGGTGGCGACAACATCGGCGCCGGCCGCATTCCCGGTCCCATCGGTACGCTGAACCTCGAATATGTGCTGTCGCGCGATCCTGCCGTCTATGTGGCCACGGGCGTCTTCGCCAGCGGCCAGGGCGGCGTGACGCTGGGCTACCAGGCCACGCCTGCCCAGGCGCAGGCCAGCCTGGCTACGGTGGCGCAGCGTGCCCAAACGCGCGAGCTGTCCGCCGTCCGAAAGGGGCGCGTGCACGGCCTGTGGCACATCTTCTACGACTCGCCGGAGCATGTGATTGCCGTCGAGGCGCTGGCCAAGTGGCTGCATCCCGAACTCTTTGCCGACATCGACCCGCTGCGCACGCGGCGTGAGCTGTACGAGCGCTTCATGCCGATTCCGATGACCGGCGTGCTGCTGACCGACCTGCCTTCCGGGGCCGGCCGATGAGCGCGGCCATGGAGGCCAGTGCCGTGGCGGCAGAGACGGGCGCTGCGGCGGCCGGTGCCGCGCAGCGCTACCGCCGCCGCCATGCCCGCCACGGGCTGGTGCTGGCGCTGCTGGCCCTGGCGCTGCTGGCCAGCCTGGCACTGGACGTGGCCACCGGCCCGTCGGGCATGGGGCTGGCACGGCTGTGGCAGGTGCTGGGCGATCCGGGCAGCGTGTCGCGCGTGGAGGCCGTCATCGTCTGGAACGTGCGCCTGCCCTATGCGCTGATGGCCGTGCTGGTGGGTGCGGCGCTGGCGCTGGCTGGCGCGGAGATGCAGACCGTGCTGGCCAATGCGCTGGCCAGCCCGTTCACGCTGGGCGTGTCGGCGGCCGCCGCCTTTGGCGCGGCCCTGGCCATCGTGCTGGGACTGGGCGTGCCGGGCGTGCCGGCGCAGTACGTGGTGTCTCTCAACGCCTTCCTCTTCGCGCTGCTGTCGGTGGGCCTGCTGTACGGGCTGGCCATGTGGCGCGGATTTGGCGTGCAAAGCCTGGTGCTGTTCGGCATCGCCCTGGTGTTCAGCTTCAACGCCCTGGTGGCACTGCTGCAGTTCGTGGCCGACCAGAACACCTTGCAGCAGCTGGTCTTCTGGACCCTGGGCAGCCTGGCACGCGCCTCCTGGGACCGGATTGCCGTCATGGCCGCCGTGCTGGCGCTGTGCCTGCCCTGGTCCTGGAGCCAGAGCTGGTCGCTGACCGCGCTCACGCTGGGCGAGGACCGCGCGCGCAGCCTGGGCGTGCCGGTCACGGCGCTGAGAGGCTGGGCGCTGCTGCGCATCAGCCTGCTGTCGGGCGTGGCCGTCTCCTTCGTGGGCACCATAGGATTCGTGGGGCTGATCGCACCGCACATCGCGCGCATGCTGGTGGGCGACGACCACCGCGTGCTGCTGCCGGCCTCGGCGCTGGCGGGGGCACTGATCCTGTCCATGGCCTCGGTGGCCAGCAAGACGCTGATCGAGGGCGTGCTGGTGCCCGTGGGCATCGTGACCTCGCTGGTGGGCATTCCCTTTTTCATGGCCATCGTTGCCCGCACGGGCCGGCAGGAGCGCTGAGCATGCCATTCCGCGACGCGCTGCATGTCAGCGATGTGCACATGGGCTATGGCGCAGCTCCCGTGCTGCGCGGTGCCACTCTGGGGCCCTTGGCTGCGGGTTCGGTCAACGCGCTGGTGGGGCCCAATGGCGCAGGCAAATCCACGCTGCTGCGCGGCATTGCAGGCTTGCAGCGCATGCGCGGCGAGGTGCGCCTGGGCACGGTGCTGCTGTCTTCCCAGCCGCCGTTGCAGCGCGCGCGCCAGGTGGTCTATGTGCCGCAAAGCCTGCCCGAACGCTCGCGACTGGCGGTGTTCGAGTCCGTGCTCAGCGCGGCCATGGCCGGCGAGCCCGCACAGGCGGCCCGTGGCTGGCCGTTGGCCGGCACGCATGAGGCCGAGACCGCCGTGGAGCAGGTGCTGCAGCGCCTGGAGCTGACGGCCCTGGCCGACCGGCCGCTGGCTGCGCTGTCGGGTGGCCAGCGCCAGATGGTGGGTCTGGCCCAGGCCCTGGTGCGCCGTCCGCGCCTGCTGCTGCTCGACGAGCCGACCAGCGCCCTGGACCTCTACCACCAGCACCGCGTGCTGGACGTGGTGACCGAGATCGCACACGAGCGGCAACTGGTGGTGCTGGCCGTGCTGCACGACATCAACCTGGCCATGGGCTGGGCAGACCGGATCATGGTGCTGGACCAGGGCCGCGTGGTGCGTGCCGGCAGCCCCGTCGAGGTGGTGGACAGCGCCCTGCTGCACGAGGTCTACCGCGTGCAGGCTGTCGTGGAAACGGTCAACGGCCGGCGTCTGGTCGCCGTGAGGCACGCGCTGGGCGGCCGTGGGCAGGAGCCGTCATGAGCACCTCGCTGGAACGTTGGATGGTGTCGCGCTCGCGCGCGCAGCTGGCGGCCACGGTGGCCTGCGGGCTGCTGGCCCAGGCCATGCTGGTGGTGCACGCGCTGTGCCTTGCTCGACTGCTGGCCCAGGCCATGGAGGGGGCGTCGCTGCATCCCTGGCTGGCGATCGGTCTGGCGGCCCTGGTGCTGCGCGGCGTCCTGGTGTGGCTGGAAGAGTGGTGGGCGCAGCAGGTGGGCATGCGCACGCGCGCCGTGCTGCGCGAACGCCTGCTGGCCCGGTTGATGCGCCTGGGGCCGGCCTGGGCTGCGGCCCGCCCCACGGGCGAGCTGCAGGCCACGCTGGTTGCGGCTGTCGATGCCGTGCAGGTCCATGCCAGCCGCCATGTTCCCAGCCTGCTGGGAGCCGTGCTCGGCTGCGCGCTGGCGCTGGGCGCCCTGGCCTGGGTGGATGCAGGCTGCGCGCTGCTGCTGGCCGTGTTCGTGCTGGGCCAGCCGCTGCTGGACCGGCTGTGGCTGCGCCGGCACATGCCCGGGGCCAGCGGCGTCATGGCGGCCCTGGCTGCCTTTGGGGCGCAGCTGCTGGACAGCCTGCGCGGCATGGAGACCCTTTGGGCCTTTGGCGCCTCGGCGCGTTGGCGCATGCGTCTGGCCGAACAGGCCGCCCGCCTGCGTGCCGAGTCCATGCACACGCTGCGCGCCACCTTGCTGCGCACCGGCCTGACGCGGTTCGTTGGCCTGGCCGGCATGGCCAGTGTCCTGGGGTGGGGCAGCTGGCAACTGGGCCAGGGCCGGCTGGATGCGGCATCGCTGCTGGCCGTGCTGCTGCTGTCGCGTGAGGCCTTCAGGCCGCTGGAGCGGCTGGAGAAAGCCTTTCATGCGGCTTGGGCCGCGCGCGACGGCCTGCATGCCATCGACGCGCTGCTGCACGCGCCGCTGCCCGTGCCTGAGCCGCAGCGGCCCGGACCTGCTCCTGCAGACGGCCGCATCTCGATGAGCGGGGTGTGCTTTGCCCATGACCAGGGGCAGGAACCGGGGCGGCCCGAGGTGCTGCACGGACTGGACCTGGATATCGCCGATGGTGAATGGGTGGCGCTGGTGGGGCCTTCGGGCGTCGGCAAGTCCACGCTGCTGTCGCTGCTGTGGCGCGCCGCCGATCCCCGGCGCGGCATGGTCTGCCTGGGCGGCCGGGACCTGCGGGAGCTGAGCCTGGCGCAGTTGCGCTCCAGGGTCGCCCTGGTCGCCCAGGACACGCTGCTGTTCAGCGGCAGCCTGGAGGACAACCTGCGCATGGCCAGCCCCCAGGCCTGCCTCCGTGACATCAAGGCTGTCCTGCGTGATGTGCAACTGGCCGATCTGGTGGACAGCCTGCCCCAAGGCCTGCAGACCGAGGTGGGCGAATTCGGCGCGCACCTGTCGGGCGGGCAGCGCCAGCGGTTGGCCCTGGCGCGTGCCTTGCTCAGGCGTGCGCCCGTGCTGTTGCTGGACGAGCCCACCTCCAGCGCAGATCCACGCACGGAGCAGGCCTTGCTGCAGGTGTTGCGGCCATTGCGGGGCCGCCGCACTCTCGTCATGGCCGCGCACCGCCTGGAGACGGCGCGCGAGGCGGACCGCATCGTGGTATTGGAAAACGGCCGGGTGGCCGAACAGGGCACGCACGATGATCTGCTGCGCCGCGGCGGCCGCTATGCACGGCTCTGGGCGGCGTCGCAGGCCAAAAGGACGACGGAGGTGGCCGCATGATCCGCGATGAACCCCGCAGCTGGGCCGGCCTGCTGGCGCCGGTGGCGTCGCACAAGCGCCTGCTGGCAGCGGCGTTGCTGGCCGCCGCGCTGGCGCAGGCTACCGTGGTCGGCGCCTGGGTGCTGGCTGCCTGGATTGCCGGACAGGCCGCCATGGGCGCGCCGTGGACTGCGCTGCAACCGGCACTGGGCGCATTGGCCTTGACGGCGCTGGTGGCCGCGCTCAGCCAATGGTGGCAGACCCATGCCTCCCATGCGCTGGCGTTTGCGTTGATAGAAACACTGCAGCTGGGCATCTACGACGGGCTGGAGCGGGGCGCAGGCAATGCGGCCGGCCCGCAGCGCAGCGGCGACATCGCCGCCACGGCCACGGCCGATGCCGAGCTGATGGAGCACTTCTACGCCCACATGCTGGGCGAGCTGTCGGGCGCCCTGTGCGTGCCGCTGGCCGCGCTGGGCCTGCTGGCCTGGCTGCATCCGCTGCTCGCCCTGGCCTGGCTGCCCTTCGTTGCCTTGCCGGTGCTGGTGTCCTGGTGGCTGGCCGGCAAGGCGCAGCGGCAGGCCAGGGCGCTGGCAGCGGCGCAGGGCGAACTCAATGCCGATGTGGTGGAAGGCCTGCGCGGGCTGCGTGAACTGGCGCTGCTGGAGGCCGGCCCGCGCTGGCTGGCACGCATGCGTGCCAAGGCTGCGGCGCTGTCCCCGCAGGTGCGCAGGCATGCGTCGCTTGCTGCGGGCCAACTGGCCACCGCGGACCCGTTGCCGGCCGTGTCGGCCCTGGCCATGGCTGCCGTGGCCGCCTGGCTGCTGGACCAGGGGCACATCGATGCCGCTTGGCTGCCGGCCGTGGTGGTACTGGCCGGCATGGCGCTGGCGCCGCTGGCCGAAGTGGCGCAGGCCGCGCGCAGGCTGGGCGATGTGAAGGCTGGTGCCGACCGCATCGTGCAACTGCTGCGCCAGCCCCGGCGCATTGCGGACAGCGGAACCCGTGAGGCGCCGGCCACGGCGTCGCTGGACTTCTGCGGTGTGCATTGGCAGCGTGGCGGCGTACCCGTGCTGCGCGGACTGGACCTGTCCCTGCGGCCTGGCGAAATGGTGGCCCTGGCCGGCGCGTCCGGCGCCGGCAAAAGCAGCTGCGTGCAGCTGTTGCAACGCCTGGGTGAGCCCGAAGCCGGCAGCCTGCGCATGGGCGGCATGGACATTCGTGAATTGCCGCTGGCCGTGCTGCGGCAGCAACTTGCCGTGGTCCGCCAGGAGGTGCATTTGTTCGACATCTCCATCGCCGACAACATCCGCCTGGGCCGGCCTGACGCCAGCGATGACGAGGTACAGCAGGCCGCCATGCTGGCGCAGGCCCATGGCTTCATCAGCGGGCTGCCGCAAGGCCATGCCACGCGCTGTGGCGAACAAGGCATGGGCCTGTCGGGGGGCCAGCGCCAGCGCATCGCCCTGGCGCGCGCGCTGCTGACCGGTGCCCCCGTGCTGGTGCTGGACGAGGCTTCCTCCCATCTCGACAGCGAAAGCGAGCAAGCCCTGCTGCGTGCGCTGGACGCCTTGCGCGAGCACCGTACCGTGCTGCTCATCGCCCACCGGCCCGCCATGCTGGCCCGCGCCGACCGCGTGGCTCTGCTGGAGGGCGGCCGCATCGTGGAGCAGGGCACCCACCGGGAGTTGCTCGCGCGCCAGGGCGCCTATGCCAGCTTGATGGCGGCGGATGCCTGATCCCTCAGTGCACAAACCCACCCTTGATGAACCGCACGGGTTCGGCATCCATGCGAGCGATCAGGGCCCCGAGGCCGTCGGATGAGCCGTCGGGTGAGCCATCGGACGGGCCATCGGACGGGCCGGCGGTTGCCGCAGCGGCCGTCGTCGCCTCGACCGTCGTCCTCGCGGGCGTGTCCGTGCGGCAGACCAGGTCGTCCTCCGACCAGCCCTGGGCGCCCGGACGCGATAGCGCGCGCAGCCAGCCGCTGCGGTCGCCCAGCCATTGCATGCCCTGCAGCTGCTCCGAGCCGCTGAGCAGGGCCATGGCCTGCCAGGCGCGCGGGTCGTTGACGGTGCAGTCCAGTGCGCTGGCGGCGCGGTTGCCGCCATCGGGCGACAGCTGCAGGCTGACCAGGCGCGGGTCTTCCTGCACCGGGCCGTTGCCTGCCACCACCCTCAGCCGCTGCTGGCGGCTTTGCCAGGTGCTCAGGCGGCGTGCGGGCTGGCCTGCGCACTGCACGGCCATGTCGGGAAGTCCCACGGGATAGGGCCAGTTGCCGGCGATCTGCAGCATCTGGCCTGCGGCGCGGGCCTTCATGAAGTCGATCAAGGCCCAGGCGTCGTCGCTGGACAGCCGGTCGGCCTGGCCGTGTGCCCGTGCGCCGTCGCCAGACTCCACGGGGCGGCGGTCATGAAGAATGGCCCAGAGCAATTCCCCATCGGCGCGGCGCCACAGCAGCGGGCTGGTGAAGTTGGGGGGCCAGACCGGCTGGCTGGCGGCCAGCGGGCCGTGGCCCCGGCCATCGGCACCGTGGCAGGCCGTGCAGTGCTGGGCATAGACGGCGCCGCCGCGCGCAATGCTCTCCACGCTGAAGCCCGTGGGCGAGGCATGGAAGCTGGTGGCATGCGCGGGCACCAGGATCAGGTCGGCACGCGGCCAGGGGGCCAGCAGCAGGGCGAGCGCGGCCAGCGCGGTCAGCACCAGGGCCGGCAGGCGGATGCGGCGCAGAACCAGGGCCAGCGCCAGGGCCAGGGCCAGCAAAACGATGGCGGTGGCCACGGCCGCCAGCGACCACAGCAGGCCCCGGGCCTGGCCCAGGTCGATCACCAGGTTTTCGCCGGACAGGCGCAGGGCCCAGGGCCAGGCGGGCTGCCCATCCACCGTGCCGGCCAGGCCCAGGCCGTGCAGCAGCTGCAGCAGGCCGACCTGGGCCTGCTGCATGGCGCCGATCAAGGGGTTGAGCCAGTCGGGGGAGTCGCTGCGTTGCATCGGAGGCGGGCGCTACCAGGTCTGGTCCAGGCCCAGGTGGCGCAGGGCCTCGTGGCGCAGCTCGGACAGGCGGGCGTGGCCGCGCTGGCGCGGGTAGGGCAGGTCCACATCGATCTCGGCCACGATGCGGGCGGGCCGCTGGCTGAAGACCAGCACGCGGTGGGCCAGGAAGAGGGCCTCTTCCACATCGTGGGTGACCAGCAGCACGGAAAAGCCTGCGCGCTGCCAGATCTTGAGGATCTCGCTTTGCATGGCCAGCCGCGTCAGCGAGTCGAGCTTGCCCAGCGGCTCGTCCAGGATCAGCAGGCGCGGGTCGTTGACCAGGGCGCGCGCCAGGGCCGCGCGCTGGGCCATGCCGCCCGACAGCTGGTGGGGATGGCTGTCCGCAAACTCTTCCAGCCCGACAAGGCGCAGGGCCTCGTCAACGCGGTGGGCCTGGCTGTCCAGCAGGCCGCGTGCCTGCAGGCCCAGGGCCACGTTGCCGCGCACCGTGCGCCAGGGAAACAGCGTGGGGTCCTGGAAGACGACGATGCGCGAGGGATCGGGCTCGGTGATGGCCGTGCCGTCCTGCGCCACGGCGCCGGCCGTGGGCGCGTCCAGCCCGGCCACCAGGCGCAGCAGCGTGGACTTGCCGCAGCCGCTGGGGCCCAGCAGGGCGACGAACTCGCCGGGCCGCACCTGCAGGCTGACCTCGTCGAGCACCTGCAGCGCGCCCTGCCCCTGGCCGAACCAGTGGCTGACGGCCTGCACATCGATGGCCGCCCCGGCTAGGGCCGCCCCGGCGATGGCGGGCGTGGCTGCGGCGTTGGCGGCGTGTTCTGCGGCAATCACCATTTGACGGTTCCCTTCTGCCACGACAGCGTGCGGTCGCGCACGGTGAACAGCAGCGTGATCAGGCCCGAGCACAGCACGGCCATCACCAGCAGCGCCGTGTACATGTTGGCGTAGGCTGCCCAGCCCTGGGCCCACTGCAGATACCAGCCCAGGCCGGCCTTCACGCCCATCATCTCGGCCGTGATCAGCACCGAGAACGAGGCGCCCAGCCCCATGAACAGGCCCACGAAGACCTGGGGCAGGGCGGCCGGGATGGCCACGCGCAGCACCAGGAACCAGGGCGATGCGCCCAGCGTGCGCGCCACGTCGTAGTAGCTCTTGCTGACCGATGCCACGCCCGACCAGGTCAGCACGGCCACCGGAAAGAACGTGGCCAGCGCCACCAGGAACACGGCTGCCGAGTAGCTCGACGGCGCGAAGAAAAAGGCCAGCGGCAGCAGGGCCGAGGCCGGCACCGGCCCCAGGAAGCGCAGCAGCGGATGCACCCAGTAGCCCGCGATGCGCGACCAGCCTATCCACACGCCCGTGAGAAAGCCGATCACCGCGCCGAACACGATGCCGTTGAGCAGCAGCCGCAGCGAATACAGCGTGGACAGGCCCAGGCGCTGCCAGTCCTCATGGACCACATCGATCAGGCTTTGCGGCGGTGCGAAGAACGGCGGCGGCAGCGCGCCGAGCTTGGCCGTCAGCGTCTCCCACAGCGCCAGCAGCAGCGGCGCGGCCACCAGCCAGGCACCGGCCGGGCGCAGCCAGCGGTCGATGCGCCGTGCTGCCCGTACGGGTCGCACAGGCAGCACGGCCGATGCCAGCAGCAACAGGGCCACGGCCAGGGCGGCAATGCCGAACTCCTGCGTGAACGCCCATTCGCTGAAGCCGATCTCCTTGTTGGGCCACAACAGAGTCAGCATGCCCAGGCCGGCCCAGGCGGCGGCGGCCAGCAGGCCGGTGCGCCAGGGGCCTGTCTTGCGCGTGCCCTGCGCCTGTTCCCGTTCCAGGCCGGGTGCGGCATCCGTGGCGCCCAGGCGCCAGCGTGGTCTTGCGGTGCTCATGCGAGGACGTCCAGCGTGATGTGACTGGCAAAGCGGCCAGGGTCGGTCTGCTTCTTGAGCACGCCGGCCGTGCGGAAGTCGGCCGCAAAGGCCTGGACCTCGTCGCGCAGCGGCTTGCCGTGCGGATGGTGCTTGAAGGTCAGCTCGGCCAGCAGGCGCTGCAGGTCCTCGACGGGCACCTTGGGCGAGTACTTGGCAAAGATCTTCGCCGTTTCGTTGGGGTTCTCGGCGATGTAGTCCGAGGCCTGGGTCAGCGCGCGCACCACGCTGGCCGCAGCGGGCTTGTTGGCCCGGGCGAACTTTGCGCCTGCGCCGATCACGCAGCAAATGCTTTCGGCGTACTCGTTCTTGGCGCTGTTGCCCAGTTCGAGGAAGGTGCCGGGGTTGCGTTTCTCGATCAGGTAGAGATTGGGGTCGCCGTCGGCAATGGCCTGGATCTCGCCCTTCTTGGCGGCCACATCCAGCAGGTCGGCCGGGTAGACGCGCCATTCGATGTCCTTGTCCACATCCAGGCCGCGCTTGGCCAGGTGGATGGAATAGAACTGCTTGGCCGGGCTGTTGAGGTCGGCCACGCCGATGGTCTTGCCCTTGAGCGTGCTGGGGTCCAGCGTGACGCCGGCCGACTTCAGGCCCACCAGGCGCAGGCAGCCGCCGTGCACGCTACCGATGAGCTTGACATCCAGCCCCGCCTCCAGCGGCTTGATCCAGCGGTGGATCAGGCCCGCGCCCGCATCGGCCTTGCCCGTGGCCAGCGCCTCCAGCAACTGGTCGGCCGAGCCGCCCCAGTTCAGCAGTTCCACGTCCAGGCCGTTGCGCTCGAAGAAGCCGCGCTCCAGCGCCACGGGAATGGGCGAATGGCAGAAGCTGGCCTGGCTCCAGGCAAAGGTGATCTTCTGGCGCGGCTGCGCCCCGGCGCGGCCGCTGAACCAGGCGGCCGATCCCAGCGCGCCGGCTGCGGCGCCGGCGCGGATCAGGGTGCGGCGCGAGAGCGAGGGCTCGGATGCCTCGGGAGCATCGAGCGCCCCGAAAGCATCGCAATCGGCGCCATGGGCGCAGCGGCTGTCCTGGGTCCTGTCGATCTCGGTCTGGGTCTTGCGGGTCATGGAACTCCCTCCAAAGCAGTTTCGGGACTGCCGATGCTGTCCGCTGAGTGCCGTGTTTCCAACGACGCAAAACGCGCATCCATATGTGCGTGGCAACTAGGAAGGGCGCGGCCCGGCGACATGCGCAAACCGAATAAGCGAACGCGTTTTTCTTCGTAGTGCGCAGTGCGCGGGCTTCGAATAATGGGCTGCATCGACCACTCATACGGAGTCCATGCATGACCTCAGCGACCGGCACCGAGTCCGCCCCGCACGACGCAGCCAGCGATGCGCTGTGGCAGCAGGACACCCAGGCCCTGCACGCCGGCTACAGGGGGCGAGAGCAGCAGCGCAGCGCGGCCGTGCCCATCTACCAGAGCACCTCCTTCGTGTTCGACAGCGCCCAGCACGGCGCCAACCTGTTCGGCCTGGTGGAGGAGGGCGATGTGTACTCGCGCACGGCCAACCCCACGCTGGCGGTGCTGGAGCAGCGCATTGCGGCTCTCGAAGGCGGCGTGGCCGCGCTGGCCCTGGCCTCGGGCATGGCCGCCATCGATGTGGCGCTGGCCACGCTGGCCAGTGCGGGCGACCATGTGGTCGTGGCCTCGCAGCTGTATGGCGGCACGCACAACTTCATCGCCCATGTGCTGGCCTCGCGCGGCGTGCAGAGCACGGCCGTGGCAAAGGATGATTTCCAGGCGTTGCGCCGGGCGATAGGGCCGCGCACCAAGGCCGTGTTCGTGGAGTCCGTGGGCAATCCATCGGGCGGCATTGCCGACCTGCGCCAGCTGGCCGATATCAGCCATGCGGCGGGCGTGGCCCTGGTGGTGGACAACACCGTGGCTTCGCCGCTGCTGCTGCGGCCCTTCGACTGGGGCGCCGACATCGTCGTGCACTCGGCCACCAAGGCCATCGGCGGCCACGGCAATGTGCTGGGCGGGCTGATCGTGGACAGCGGCCGCTTCGACTGGGTGGCGCACGCGGGGCGCTACCCGCAGTTCAGCGCGCCCGAGCCGGCCTACCAGGGCTTTGTCTTCACAGAGAAATTTCCAGACCGCGCCTTCATCGCGAGGGCCCGTGCCGTGCTGCTGCGCAACTGCGGGGCGGCGCTGGCGCCGCACAGCGCCTTCCTGCTGCTGCAGGGCCTGGAGACGCTGGGCCTGCGCCAGGAGCGCGCCAGCCGCAACACGCTGGCCGTGATCGATTTCCTGCAGCGCCATCCTCTGGTGGAGCGCATACACCACGCCAGCCAGAGCGGCCACGCCGACCACGCGCTGGCCCTGCGCCAGCTGCGCGGCGGGCATGTGCCGGCGCTGCTGGGCTTCGAGCTGCGCGGCGGCCGGCCGGCGGCGCGCGCCTTCTATGACGCGCTGCGCCTGTTCCTGCGCCTGGTCAACATCGGCGACAGCAAGTCGCTGGCCGCCATTCCTGCCGAGACCACGCACAGCCTGCTCAGCGACGAGGAGCTGGCACGCGTGGGCATTGCGCCCGGGCTGGTGCGCCTGTCCATCGGCATAGAGCACCCGCAGGACCTGCTGGCCGACCTGGCGCAGGCGCTGGAGCAGGCGCAGGGCCATGCGGTGTCGGCTGCCGAACGCGAACAAGACCGCGAACAAAACAGCGAGCAAGACCGCGATCAGCGCCTGGTGGCCTGAGCGCCCCTTCCTTCCCACTTCCCTGGCAGCACAGCATGAGCACCTTGACAGCATCCACTCTCGACGCGCCCGCCGCCACAGCGGCAACCCCGGCCCTGCCCGTCATCGATCTGCAGGCCCTGCGCGACCCGGCCACGCAGGCCCAGGCGCTGCGCCAGCTGGCGCGCACGGCACGCGACACCGGCTTCTTCTACCTGGAAGGGCACGGCATAGGCCGGGACGCATGGCAGGGCATACAGCGGCGTGCGCGCGAATTCTTTGCGCAGCCGCTGGCCGACAAGCAGGCGCTGGCCATTGCCAACACGCGGCACTTCCGGGGCTATACGGCCGTGGGCATGGAGATCACGCGCCAGCGGCCCGACCAGCGCGAGCAGATCGACCTGGGCGAGGAGTCGCCCGAGATTCCCGCAGGCCCCGGCGTGCCGGACTGGAAGGGGCTGCAAGGCCCCAACCAGTGGCCGCAGGCCCTGCCCGGGTTCCGCGAGGAGGTGCTGGCCTGGCAGGCGGCAGCGCATGGCGTGGCGCTGGAGCTGCTGCGCCACTTCGTGGCCGCGCTGCAGCTGCCCGAGGGCGCGCTGGACGCCCTGGTCAGCGGCCTGCCTGCGCACCGCATCAAGATCATCCACTACCCGGGCAGCGAGCTGGGCGCAGCAGGCCAGGGCGTGGGCGCGCACAAGGACGGCGGCCTGCTGACCCTGCTGCTGCAGGACGAGGTGGGCGGGCTGCAGGTGGAGACGCCGGCCGGCTGGGTCGATGTGCCGCCGCGCGACGGGGCCTTCGTCATCAACATCGGCGAGATGCTGGAGCTGGCCACCAACGGCTATCTGCGCGCCAACGTGCATCGCGTGCTGGTGCCGCGCGCGGGCGTGCAGCGCTACTCCATCGCCTACTTCCTGGCGCCGCGCCTGGACCTGGGCCAGGTGCCGCTGCTGACCCTGCCGCCCGAGCTGGCCGTGCTGGCCACGGGGCCGCAGAGCGACCCGGACAACCCGCTGTTCAGTCATGTGGGCGAGAACGCGCTCAAGGGCCGCGTGCGCTCCCACCTCGATGTGGCCCAGCGCTTCTATCCCGAGCATTTCGCCCGCCTGCAGGCCCAGGCCCGCGCGGCCGGCCGTGAATTGCACCCCGGTGCCTATTGATCGATTCCTGTTGATCGGTGCCTGTTGATGGGTGCCTGTTGATGGGTGCCTGTTGATTCTTGAAAGGACTGTGCGATGGACAAGCGAGTATTTCTGCGGGGACTGGCGGCGGGGGCCTCGGTGGCGGCGATGTCAGGCGCCATCCGGGCCGCGCAGGCCGGCCCGCTGCGCGTGGGCGTGCGCGGCGGCGTGGACGAGGAAATCTGGGAGGTGGTGACCCGCGTGGCGCGCGAGCAGGGGCTGCAGGTCAAGCCCGTGGTCATCAGCGGCGCGGCCAGCCCCAACGAGGCGCTGAACAACGGCGACATTGAGGCCAACTCCTTCCAGCATGTGCCGTTCCTGCGCGACCAGAACCAGCAGCGCGGCTACCGGCTGGTGGCGGCCGGCGACACCTACATCTCGCCCATCGCCTTCTATTCGAAAAAACACAAACGCCTGGCCGACCTGCCCGCTGGCGCGCGCCTGGGCATTCCCAACGATCCCAGCAACCAGACGCGCGCGCTGGTGGTGCTGCAGGACCAGGGCATCCTGAAGCTGCGCGAGGGCTTCGACCCCTTCAAGGGCACGGCGGGCCTGGCCGACATCGCCAGCTACCAGAAGAAGGTGCAGCTGGTGGAGGCCGCTTCGGTGGTGCTGGCGCGCTCGCTGGACGATCTCGATGCCTCGGCCATCGTCAACAGCTTTGCCTACCAGGCGGGGCTGATCGCCACGCGTGATGGCATTGCCGTCGAAAGGCGCGAGCGCAATCCCTACGTGAACATCATTGCCGTGCACGAGCGCGACCGCGCTGCACCCTGGGTCGCGGCCCTGCTGCGCGCCTACCAGTCCGAGCCCGTGCGCCAGTTCATCGTGAGCAGGTACCAAGGCTCGGTGCTGCCGGCCTTCTGAGGCGTGTAAGGCAATGAAGGTGGAACAGGCGGCGGCCGGCGAGCCCCATGCAATCGATGCGCTGCAGCGGCCGCACATCGTCTTCGAGGGCGTGCGCAAGCACTACCCTGGCACGGGCACGGGAAGGAGCGCGGGCGAGCCCGTGCACGCGCTGCAGGCGCTGAGCTTCGAGGTGGCGCGTGCCGAGGTGTTCGGCATCATCGGCCGCAGCGGCGCCGGCAAATCCACGCTGCTGCGCACCATCAATGCGCTGGAGCGGCCCAGCAGCGGCCGCGTGCTGGTGGACGGCACCGATGTCGCCACGCTGGACGAGGACGCGCTGGTGGCGCTGCGCCGGCGCATCGGCATGATCTTCCAGCACTTCAACCTCCTGTCCTCGCGCACGGTGTACGAGAACGTGGCCCTGCCGCTGCAGGCCGCAGGCTGGCGGCCCGCGCTCGTGCGCGCGCGGGTGGACGAGCTGCTGGCCCTGGTGGGGCTGGCGGACAAGAGCGGCGCCTATCCGGCCCAGCTCTCGGGCGGGCAAAAGCAGCGCGTGGGCATTGCGCGCGCGCTGGTGCACGAGCCCGAAATCCTGCTGTGCGACGAGGCCACCTCGGCCCTGGACCCCGAGACCACGCAGTCCATCCTGGAGCTGCTGCGCGAGATCAACCGCAAGCTGCGGCTGACCATCGTGCTCATCACGCACGACATGGCCGTGATCCGCGAGGTCTGTGACCGCGTGCTGGTGCTGGACCAGGGCCGGCTGCAGGAGATTGGCGAGGTCTGGAAGCTGTTTGCGGCACCGCGCTCGGAGGCTGCGCGTGCGCTGCTGCGGCCGCTGCGGCAGGCCTTGGCGGCGGACCTGGAACTGGTGGCAGCGGCCGATGGCCCGGAGGCCGTCGCCGTGCTGGCCATCGGATGGGCCGACGGCGGCAGCCAGCAGGGCCTGCCGCTGGCGCAGCTCCAGGTGCTGGGCCCGCGTGCCCGCTTGCTGCAGGGCGGGCTGGACTGCATGCGCGGGCGTTCGCAGGGCCGCCTGCTGGTGGGCGTGCCGGTGCAGGATCTGCCGTCGTCGCTCTCCCCGCTCTCGCCGGCCGCGCTGTCTTCCCTTCAACAGGCGCTGGGCGCCGATTCACTGCAACTGCTTGGCCATGTCCCTGCCCCCGCTCGATAAATACCTGCAGGCCTTTCTGGAAACCCTGCTGATGGCGGGCGCGTCCTCGCTGATCGCCATCGTTGCCGGGCTGGCGCTGGCCATCGTGCTGCACACCACGGCGCCAGGCGGGCTCTATGCCAGGCCGCGCCTGTACCGGGGGCTGTCGGCGGCGGTGAACATCGGCCGGGCCATTCCCTTCATCATCCTGCTGGTGGCCCTGCTGCCGGTGACGCGCGCCATCGTGGGCACCACGCTGGGCACCTGGGCGGCGGTGGTGCCGCTGTCGGCCAACCTGATCCCGTTCTTTGCGCGCATCGCCCAGGTGAGCTTGGGCGAAGTGGACGGCGGTCTGGTGGAGGCGGCGCGCGCCATGGGCCTGCGCCGCCCGCAGATCGTGCGCCAGGTGCTGCTGCCCGAGGCGCTGCCGGGCCTGATCGGCGGCATGACCGTGAGCGTGATCGCCATGGTCAATGCCTCGGCCATGGCGGGCGCCGTGGGGGCGGGCGGCCTGGGCGACCTGGCCATCCGCTACGGCTACGAGCGCTATGAGACGCGCGTGATGTTCGAGGTCATCGTCATCCTGGTGGCCCTGGTGTCGGTGCTGCAGTTCGGCGGCGAATGGCTGGCGCGCCGTGCCGACCACCGGCGTTCGATCTCTTGAGATGATTTGGAAATAACAGACTGAATTTTTATTATTTTTGGTTTTTTCGACTTGTCTCGACAATGGCCTGCAGCAGCATTCGGTCTGCTGATTCTTTTCCGAGACGCTTCGATGACCCACACCACACGCCCCGCCTGGCCTTCCCCTCTTGCCGGCCGCACTGCCATGAAGCCGGGCGTGGCCATCGTCTGTGGCGTCCACCATGTCCAGCTGTCCTTCCCGGCGCGCGCCCAGGCGGCCATGGAGCGCTTTTATGGCGAAGTGCTGGGCCTGTCTGCCCTGACCGTTGCCGGGCGTCCGGGCCTGAGCTTTCTGGCCGGCGGGCAGCGCATCGATCTGGTGCCCTACAAGGGGCAGTCCGGCGGCACCGAGCGCGCGGCGGGCAATCTGGTGCACCTGGCGCTGACGGTCAGCGACGTGGATGCGCTGCGCCAGCAGTTGCTGGTGCACGGCGGCCTGGCGCTGGAGGTGGCGCCCGTGAGCGAGGGCCGGCGCTGCTATGCGCGCGACCCTGCAGGCAATCTGATCGAGCTGCTGGAGCTGCCCCGCGAGGCTGCGGCCGATGCCCCGGATGAGCCGGCCGTGGCCTGTTCGGCCTGAAGCCTCTCGCCGTCCCCCTCTCTCTTTCCTTCTTGCTTTTGCCTTCCACAGGCCCGGGCCGCACCGGCCCCGGGCGGAGCCTTGCCCATGAACTTCCAGCAACTGCGCTATGTGCGCGAAACCGTGCGCCGCGGCTACAGCCTGACCGAGGTGGCCCACACGCTGCACACCTCCCAGCCCGGCGTGAGCCGTCAGATCCGCGAACTGGAGGAAGAACTGGGCGTGGAGATCTTCATCCGCGCAGGCAAGCGGCTGACAGGGCTGACGCCGCCCGGCGAGGCGCTGCTGCCCATCGTCGAGCGCCTGATGCTGGAGGCCGACAACCTGCGCCGCGTGGGCGCCGACTTCAGCGCCAGCGAGCAGGGCCGGCTGTCGATTGCCGCCACCCACTCCCAGGCCCGCTATGCGCTGCCCCACGTGGTGCGTGACTTCCGCCAGCGCTATCCGCAGGTGCGCCTGCACCTGCACCAGGGCTCGCCCGAACAGGTGGCGCAGATGCTGCGCAGCGGCGAGGCCGACATCGGCGTGGCCACCGAGGCGCTGGCCGGCTATGAAGGCCTGGTCGCGCTGCCCTGCTACCGCTGGACGCACGGCGTGGTCGTGCCGCCCGGCCACCCGCTGCTGCAGTCGCAGCAGGCGCTGACGCTGGAGGCGCTTTCGCGCTTTCCCATCATCACCTACGAGCAGGGCTATACGGGCCGCGCCCACATTGACGAGGCCTTTGCGCGCGAGGGCCTGGAGCCCGACGTGGTGCTCACGGCCATGGATGCCGACGTGATCAAGACCTATGTGGAGCTGGACATGGGCGTGGGCATCGTCGCCTCGGTGGCGCTGGATGCCGAGCGCGACCAGGGCCTGCGCACGCTGGACGCCGGCCACCTGTTCGAGGTCAACACCACGCGGCTGGGCCTGCGCAAGGGCGCCTGGCTGCGCGGCTATGCCTATGCCTTCATCGAGACCTTCGTGCCCACGCTGACGCGCGAGGTGGTCGAGCAGGCCGTGCGCCAGGGCGTGGAGCCCGAGTAGGCAGACGAAGGGGGCCGGCCTCAGCCCGGCTCGCGCGCCATCTCCAGCAGTGTGTCGCCGGTCACGCGATAGCGGATCCACTCGGTCTGGGGCAGGGCGCCCAGGCGGTCGTAGAACTCGATGGAGGGCAGGTTCCAGTCGAGCACGCTCCATTCGAATCGGCCGCAGTCCTTCTCGACGGCGATCTGCGCCAGGCGGCGCAGCAGCGCCGTGCCCGCGCCCAGGCCGCGCGCCTCGGGCGTGACGTAGAGGTCTTCGAGGTACAGGCCGTGGCGGCCCTGCCAGGTCGAGTAATTGAAGAAGTAGACCGCAAAGCCCACGGGCTGGTCGCCATGCAGGCAGATCAGGCCGAAGACGGCGGGGTTGTCGGCAAACAGGGTGCGCTTCACATGCTCTGGCGTGGCCAGGACTTCATGCTCGGCTTTTTCATAGACGGCGAGTTCGCGCACGAAGCGGACGATGAGCTCGGCGTCATCGGGGGTGGCGGGTCGGATCTGTAGGGTGGTAGTCATTCAAACGCGGGGGAACACGGGAAACACGGTATTGCGGCGCAAGATGGCGCCGCAATCTCCGGTTTTAGCCGATTTTCGCGCCCGTGTCCGCCAGGGGCTGTTGCACCGGAAGGGGCAGGAACTGGCGCAGGATCTGGAAGTGGTCCTCGAAGAACGCGCTTTCCATGGCGGGCAGGTCGCAGACGGCCACCCAGCGCGCCAGTGCCGCATCGTCGCCGCCCTGCACGGGCGGCAGCGAGGGCAGCACGCCCAGGTCCAGATAGTGCACATGGGTGATGGTGCGCCCGCGCAGGCTGCGGTCGGGATGGTCGAAGACCTGCACGGACTGCAGGGCGGCCTGCAGGTCGGCCTCGCTGAGCGTGGAGCAGGTCTCCTCGCGCAACTCGCGCAGGCAGGACTGCCACAGCGTGTCGCGCGGCTCCAGGAAGCCGCCCGGCAGCGCCCACAGGCCCAGGCCCGGGGCATGGCCGCGGCGTATCAGCAGGATGTGGTCCTGTTGCGCGCCTTCGTGCGGCACACGGCAGCGCAGCAGTGCATCCACGGTCACGAAGACGGGCGGGTAGGGCGCCGCAGCCCAGGCCTGGCGGTACCGGGCCAGCATGCGCCATTCCTCGCACATCTGCGCATGGACGGGCGTGGTGGCCCATTGGCGCAGGAACTGCAGGGTGGCGGGCGGCACCTGGGCGGCCAGGGCCTCGAAGTCCACGCCGGATTCGCCGAAGTAGATGTCGCGCAGCGGCGTGGCGTCGAACTGGCCCAGGCGCGGCAGGCTGATCAGCTGCCAGCGCGGAAAGCGCGCCAGGTAGCCGCTGGTCGCATCCTTGAAATGGCCGACCAGGGCCACGCTGGCGCCTTCGGGCACGCAGGACTGCACGGCCTGCTGCACGGCCTGTACCCACAGCGGCTCGTTGTAGTAGTCGCGCACGGGCACGCAGTGCAGGCGGGCCGCGTCCGCGGGCGGCAGCGCCTCGCGCAGCATCTGCGCGCGCTCCTGCCAGCTGAAGGGGTTCTTGGGATTGGGCGCCTGCCAGGCGCTGCCCAGCACGACGACGATCTGCTCGGCACGCTCCAGCGCCGCACGCAGCAGTGCCATGTGGCCGTTGTGCAGCGGCTGGAAGCGCCCGATCAGCACGGCGGTGTGCACGCGCTCGCTGGTGGCCGGGGTTTCGGTGGGGGCGTCCATGGCGGCAGTCTCTTGCATAAACAGGCTCGGTGGCTTCACTCTGGCTTCATTCGTAGTGGGCGGCAATGGGCATCTGGCGGCCCGTGCCGAAGGCGCGCGGGCGCACGCGCAGTATGGGCGGGGCCTGGCGGCGCTTGTACTCGCTGCGGAAGATCATGCGCTTGACGCGGTCAACCAGCTCGGCACCGCCGGGTTGGCCCAGCAGCTGGGTCACAAAGCGCTCGGCCGTGCCGTATTCGGCGGTGGACAGGTGCCGGCCCTCGATGGCGTATTTGAGGATTTCGTCCAGCACCGCATAGGGCGGCAGGCTGTCCTCGTCCTTCTGGTCGGGCGCCAGCTCGGCCGAGGGCGGCTTGTCGATGATGGCCTGGGGAATCAGCTCGCGGCCGGCACTGCGGTTGATGTGGCGCGACAGCTCGAAGACCTCGGTCTTGTACAGATCGCCCAGCAGGCCCAGGCCGCCGTTGGTGTCGCCATACAGCGTGCAGTAGCCCACCGAGATCTCGGACTTGTTGCCCGTGGTCAGCAGCAGGTGGCCGAAGGCGTTGGAGTACTCCATCAGCGTGGTGCCGCGGATGCGTGCCTGCAGGTTCTCCAGCGGCAGGCCCTGCAGCGGCTGGCCGAAGCTGGACTCGAACTGGCGCGCATAGCCGTCGACCAGCTCGCGGATCGGGTGCTCATGCAGCGTGATGCCCAGGTTGCGGCACAGGATCACCGAGTCATCGACCGAGCCGCTCGACGAAAAGCGCGAGGGCATGGTGACGGCCACCACGTTGTCCGCGCCCAGGGCCTCGGCGGCCAGGGCCAGGGTCAGCGCGCTGTCTATGCCGCCCGAGCTGCCGACGACGGCGCGCGTGAAGCCGCAGCGGCGCGCATAGTCGCGCAGGCCCAGCACGATCTGGCGGCGGTAGAACTCCATGGTGGGCAGGCCTGCGGCCGTCACGCTCATGCAGGGCTGGCCGGCTGCGTCGAGGAAGCGCCCATCGTCGAACTGCAGCGTGCGCAGGTCCTCCACGAAGCGCTCGGCCTCGAAGACCACGCCGCGCCCGGGCTCCACCGCGAAGGAGGCGCCGTCGAACACGATCTGGTCCTGGCCGCCGATCTGGTTCACGTAGAGGATGGGCAGGCCGTGGCGCGTGGCCGCCTGGCCGAAGATCTCGTGGCGCTGCTCGCGCTTGCCCAGGTGGCTGGGGCTGGCGTTGATGCTGACCACCAAGTCGGGCGCGGCGTCGGCCATGCGCGCGAAGGGGTTGGTGGCGTAGTCGGCACCGGCGTCGTTCCAGCCGTCCTCGCACACCAGAAAGCCCACCTGGGCCTGGCCTATGCGCAGCACCTTGGCCGCATCGGGGCCGGGCTCGAAGTGGCGGCGCTCGTCGAAGATGTTGTAGGTGGGCAGCAGCTGCTTGTCGTAGCGCAGGCGCACGGCGCCGTCCTTGAGCACCAGCAGGCTGTTGTGCAGCGGCTTGCCGGGCCCGCTGGCGCGCGTGGGCGCGCCGATGACCCAGTGCAATTGCGGCCACTGGCGCGTGGCCTGCAGCAGTTGCTGCAAGCCTTGCTCCAGGCGCTCGCGAAAGGCGGGCTCGTCCAGCAGGTCGCCAGGGTAGTAGCCGCACAGCGACAGCTCGGGAAAGACCAGCAGGTCGGCCTGCGCGTGCGCGGCGCGGGCAGCGGCCTCGGCCATGCGGGCCACGTTGCCGGCGATGTCGCCGACGGTGGGGTTGAGTTGGGCAATGGTGATGCGCAGCATGAATGGAGCCTTGGCGGTGTCAGGCGGTGTCAGGCGGTGTCAGAAGGCGACAGGCTGGGCCAGGCCGAAGACCTGGCGCAGATAGGCCAGATAGGTTTCGTCGTTGCACAGCGTCTTGCCCGGCGAGTCCGAGATCTTGGCCACGGGCTGGCCGTTGGCGTGGGTGAGCTTCATCACGATGTTGATGGTCTCCAGCCCCATGTCGTTGGTCAGCCGCGTGCCGATGCCGAAGCCCAGCTGTATGCGGTCGGCAAAGCGCTGGTACAGGGCCAGGGCCGTGTCCAGGTCCAGCCCGTCGGAGAACACCAGGCGCTTGGCCTGCGGGTCTATGCGCAGCTTCTGGTAGTGGGCGATGGCCTTCTCGCCCCAGGCATACGGGTCGCCCGAATCGTGCCGCAGCCCGTCGAAGAGCTTGGCGAAGTACATGTCGAAATCGGCCAGGAAGGCATCCATGCCCACGGTGTCGGTCAGGGCCACGCCCAGGTCGCCCCGGTACTCCTGCACCCAGTCCTCCAGCGCGGCGATCTGGAAGTCGCGCAGGCGCACGCCCTGGGCCTGGTAGCTCTGCAGGTACTCATGGGCCATGGTGCCGATGGGCACGATGCCGAAGTCGCGCGCCAGCAGCACGTTGGACGTTCCCTTGAACCACTGCGCCGTCTGCGTGGCAAAGGCCTGTACCACCTCGCGCTGCCAGGCGCCCGAGAAGCGCCGGCGCACGCCGAAGTCGAACAGCTCGAAGGGATTGCGCAGCCTGGCCTCGCAGGCCAGGTGGCGCAGGCGCTCGATCTTGCCGGCCAGGCGCCTGCGGCCTTCGGCCAGCGCCGCCTCGGCGTCGAAGCGCCGGAAATACAGCTCGTTGACGATGGCCAGCACATAGATCTCGAAGCCCATCACATGGACCTGGGGGCCCTTGGCCTCGATGTGCAGGGTATCGCCATCGGCCCAGGCGCGGATGAAGGCGCGCTGGAACTGGAAGATGCGCAGAAAGTCGATGAAGTCGCTCTTCATGAAGCGCAGCCCGCCCAGGTAGGCCAGGTCTTCGGGCGTGAAGCGCAGCGCGCACAGGGCGTCCAGCTCGCGCTCCACCTCGGGCAGCAGCTCGGCCAGCGGGAAGGCCGTCTTCGTGCGGCAGACGAATTCGTATTCGGCCTCGGTCTGGGGATTGCGGTGCAGCATGGCCTGCCACATCGTGAATTTGTAGAGATCGGTGTCGAGCAGACTGGTGATGATGGGAGCCATGGTGCGATGCTGGGGAAACAGGAAAGGAGGCTGCGCGCGGTAAGGCGGTCCGGCCCCTACAGGTGGAGTTCTTGGCTGGAGGCCAGCCGCAATCCGCGGGCCTGCATGGCTGCCAGGAAATCATGGTGCGCGGACTCGAAGCCCGGCACCGGGCTCATGGCGTCGTGCATCAGCACGATGCGTTCAGGACGGGGAAGGTGCTCGACCAGATGCTCGACCGTGGAGCGCACGCAATGGCTGCTGGCCTCGCCAGCAACGACCAGCAAGTCGGCCCGGTCCAGCCGCTCCAGCAAGGCAGTGTTCAGCAAGGTCGCCGGATCGGCCGGGTCCGGCACCTCGGCCAGCAGCGCGCTGTAATGCTCGGTCCAGGGATTGAGCCCCTTGAAAACGTTGTACACGGCGCGCTGGCGCTGCTGCTGCCAGTCGCCGCAGGCCTCCAGCACATCGGCATGGATACCGTGGCCCCAACTGCCCACTTCGCAGTGCACGGGCCAGACCATCAGCGTGTAGCGGCTGTTGGCTTCAAGTGCATCCAGATATTCCAGGCTGCGCTGCAGCGCCCCGGCGTTGCACGGCCGGAACACCCCCGCCCGCACCTGCGCAGCCGTGATCGCGGTGAACGGCGCCACATCGCCGCCGTCACCCTGTTGCCAGAAGGCGGGGTGGGCAATGTCATAGCGCTGGTGCGAGTCCAGCGTCACCGTGATCTCGTCGATCCGCGCTCCCTCGCGCCGTATCCAATCGGCAAGCCGCTGCATGTCGGCATGGGCGCCCGCCACGGGAAGGCTGGGACGTTGCCCGCCGGGGCGCCAGTCCTCAGGCAGATCGCAGAAGTCGTTCTGGGGGTCTATGACCAGGAGCTGGGTGGTGGAGAGCATGGGCTTGGCGCTGTGCGTCGGAGGGTGAAGTGAAACGCTTACCAGGGTCCAAGTGTAGTGAGCTAAGGCTGTCCGCCAGAGCGAAGAGGCCAGGACCCGGGTGCCAGCAAGGGACACCTCACGAAAAAAGCCCCATGAAGGCGGGGCCTGCATGGGGCTTGTTGGTGGCGAGGGGCGTCTTTACAGGCCGGCCGCAGCGCGCAGCACGGCTGCCTTGTCCGTCCGCTCCCAAGTGAATTCGGGCTCTTCACGGCCGAAGTGGCCGTAGGCGGCGGTCTTGCTGTAGATGGGGCGCAGCAGGTCCAGCATCTGGATGATGCCCTTGGGACGCAGGTCGAAATGCGCGGCCACCAGCTTGGCAATCTCGGCGTCGGGGATGACGCCCGTGCCTTCGGTGTAGACCGTGATGTTCATCGGGCGTGCCACGCCGATGGCGTAGGCCACCTGGATCTGGCACTGGCGTGCCAGGCCGGCGGCCACGATGTTCTTGGCCACGTAGCGCGCGGCGTAGGCGGCGCTGCGGTCCACCTTGGTCGGGTCCTTGCCGCTGAAGGCGCCGCCGCCATGGGGGCAGGCACCGCCGTAGGTGTCGACGATGATCTTGCGGCCGGTCAAGCCGCAGTCACCCTGGGGGCCGCCGACAACGAAGCGGCCCGTGGGGTTGATCAGGTACTTGGTGTCCTGCAGCCACTCGGAGGGCAGCACGGGCTTGATGATTTCCTCGATGATGGCTTCGGTGAAGCTGGCCTTCATCTTGGTGGCGGTTTCCGACTGGTCGGGGCTGTGCTGGGTGGACAGCACCACGGTGTCGATGCTGTGGGGCTTGCCGTCCACGTAGCGCATGGTCACCTGGCTCTTGGCATCGGGGCGCAGGAAGGGCAGGCGGCCGTCCTTGCGCAGCTGGGCCTGGCGCTCGACGAGGCGGTGCGCGTAGTAGATGGGCGCGGGCATCAGCTCGGGCGTCTCGTCGCAGGCGTAGCCGAACATCAGGCCCTGGTCGCCGGCGCCGGTGTTGAGCTCGTCATCGCTGGCCTTGTCCACGCCCTGGGCGATGTCCTGGCTTTGCTTGTCGTAGGCCACGAGCACGGCGCAGCCCTTGTAGTCGATGCCGTAGTCGGTGTTGTCGTAGCCGATGCGCTTGATGGTGTCGCGTGCGACCTGGATGTAGTCGACGTTTGCGCCGGTGGTGATCTCACCTGCCAAAACCACCAGGCCCGTGTTGGTCAGCGTCTCGGCCGCCACGCGGCTGTACGGGTCTTGGGCGAAAATGGCGTCCAGGATCGCGTCAGAGATCTGGTCAGCCACCTTGTCCGGATGGCCTTCAGAGACGGATTCCGAGGTGAAAAGAAAGTCGTTCGCCATATGAATAAACTCCTTGGTTGCAGCTTTTTTGCTGGGCGCTGCCCAAGCTGCAGGAGCTCTGGCGAACGCTTTAGCAGAAATTGTTTAACGTCGCTCTGCAAGTTGCTCAGTTAACTCAGCGACACCCATCATTTTAATGCCATCCCTGTTCCGACTGTTTGCTGCACTGCCTTTGTGGCTATTGCACCCCTTGGCGCGCTCATGGGCTGGGTGGCGTTCGCCGCTTCGGCCACGTACCGGCGCCGCTTTCTGGCCAATGCCAGGCAGGCCGGCTACGGCCTGGGCGCCGTGGCGCCGGCCGTGGGACACGCGGGGCGCATGGTGGCGGAGCTGCCGCGCATGTGGATTGGCAGGCAGCCGAGCTGCGAGATGCACAACGAGGAATGCGTGCGCCGGGCCTACGCGGCCGGGCGCGGCATCATCTTTCTGACGCCGCACCTGGGCTGCTTCGAGCTGTCGGTGCAGCATGCGGCGCGGCAATGGTCGGCCGAGCATGGCGAGATCACCATTCTCTACCGCCCCGCGCGCCAGCCCTGGCTGGCCCGCGTCATGGAGACGGCGCGCAACCGCCCCGGCGTGCAGGCCGTGCCGACCACGCTGGCCGGCGTGCGCCAGATGATCAAGGCGCTGCGCAAGGGCGCGGCTGTGGGGCTGCTGCCAGACCAGGTTCCGCCCGAGGGGCAGGGCGTCTGGTCGCCGTTCTTCGGCCGTGATGCCTATACGATGACGCTGGCGGCGCGCCTGGCGTTGCAGACGGGGGCCGCGGTGATCGTGGCCCGTTGTGAGCGCTTGTCCTGGGGGCGGGGCTATGCGCTGTATCTTGAGGAGTTGCCCGTGCCCTTGTCCGAGAATCTGGAAGCTGCGGTGCAGCAGATCAACGAGGCGATGGAACACACCATCCGCCAATGCCCGCAGCAGTACCTGTGGGGCTATGCGCGCTACAAGCAGCCGCGCCGTGAAGCACCTGGCAACGAGGTGCATGCATGAGCGGGCGCATCGGCGTGTGGCTGATGCGGTCGCTGGCTTGGATGCCGCTGCCGTGGCTGCGGGGTCTGGGTGCGTTTCTGGGGCGTGTGCTGTTCGTGCTGGCCGCGCCGCGTCGCAAGGTGGCGCTGCGCAATCTTGCGCTGTGCTTTCCCGAGCTGACCGAGGCGCAGCGCGTGGACCTGGCGCGCAGCAACTTCATCGTCTTTTGCCAGACCTGGCTGGACCGCAGCTGGCTGTGGGCCGCGCCGCGCGAGGTGGTGGCCGAGCGCGTGAAGCTGCAGGGCGCCGTGCATGAACTCGATGGCGATACGCCCACCATCCTGTTCGCGCCGCATTTCTACAGCATGGACGCGGGTGGCCTGGCGCTGCCGCTGCACACCACGCGGCCTTTCACCTCGATCTTCTCCACCCACCCGGACCCTGCGGTCGATGAGTGGTTCATGTCAGGGCGCCAGCGCTTTGGCGACGTTCGCATGCTCAACCGCGCCGACGGGGTCAAGCCCATCATCTCCAGCCTGCGCAAGGGCGGGCTGCTGTACCTTTTGCCCGACATGGACTTCGGCCGCAACGACTCGGTCTTCGTGCCCTTCTTCGGCGTGAACGCGGCCACCATCCCCTCGCTGTCGCGCTTTGCACGCCTGGGCCGGGCCAAGGTGCTGGGCATGTATACGCGCATGACGCCCACGGGCTACGTGGCCGAGATCACGCCGGCCTGGACGGACTTTCCCACCGACGATGCCGAGGCCGACACGGCACGCATGAACCGCGAGTTGGAAGCGGCGATTCGCACCATGCCCGACCAGTACTACTGGGTGCACAGGCGCTTCAAGACCCGGCCCGAGGGCGAGCCTTCGGTCTACTGAACGGGGCGGGACAGGAACTGCTCCAGCGCTTGCCGCACCGCATCGGGCTGCTCGTGCACGACCCAGTGCGAAGTGCCTGCCAGGTGCTGCACCGTCAGGCGCGGCACCCACGGCTCCAGGCCTTCGACCAGGGCAGGTTGCAGCGCCGGGTCGCTGTCGCCCCAGAGCACATGCGTGGGCACGCCGATGTCCAGCATCTCGGGCGGCAGCCTCAGGTTGCGCAGTGCGTCGGCTGAGTCCGGATCTTCGGGCCGGGGCGGCACCAGGGGACTGGCGCCGTAGTAGTGGCAGGAGCCTTGCACGCCCAGGTCCCAGTGCTCGCGGTAGCGCTGCTGCAGCTGCGGCGTGAGCCAGCCGGGCAACTCGCCCTGCGGTGTGCGGAAAAATCCCAGCATGCGCTGCCAGTCGTTGTCGGCCAGCAAGGCGGGCGCGTCGGGGCGGCGCAGGAAATGCATGTACTGGCTTGCGGCCTGCTGCACGGGGTTGTCCAGCAACTCGCGCAGAAAGGCGCCTGGATGCGGGGCGTTGAGGATCATCAGCCGCTGCATCAGCCCGGGATGGCGATTGGCCAGGCCCCAGGCCAGGGCACCGCCCCAGTCGTGGGCGATCACGCAGGCTGCGGGTGCGCCAGGGCTTTCGATGGCGATCAGCGCTGCCAGATCCTGCAGCAGGTGCTTGGCCTTGTACTGCTCCACGCCAGCCGGCTGGCTGGAACGGCCAAAGCCCCGCAGATCGGGGGCGACGCAACGCCATTGCGTGCCGAACTGCTCCAGCATGCCTTCCCAGATGAAGCTGCCCTCTGGAAAGCCGTGCAGAAACAGCAGCAACGGCCGGCCGGGTTCGCCGCTGACGCGGCAGTGCAGATGGATGCCGTGAGGCAGCTCGCGAATGCAGGTGGTCACCATGTTGCGCTCCTTGCGGGGCGCTGGCTACACGAGCGCCTCCGGGCGCTAATCTTGGGGGCTGTCGCTCTCGCCGGGCGTCGCGGCTGCGACGTCCGCCTGCGGTGCAGCGGCTGCCGGCTGGGCCAGCCCTTCGGGATGGCTCCAGTGCCACAGCAACTGGGCCACCTCGTCCACACCCTGCTTCTTGAGCGCGGAGAACATGCGCACCTCGCCACCGCCGGCATTGAGCCGCGTGATGGACAGCACCTTGGCCTGCTCGGCGCGCGTGAGCTTGTCGGCCTTGGTCAGCAGCACGAGGAACTTCAGGCCCTCCTGCACGCGCGGGCGCAGGGCATCGAGCAAGGCTTCGTCGAGTTCGGTCAGGCCCAGTCGCGGATCGCACAGCAGCACGATGCCCGTCAGGCTCTCGCGGCTGACCAGATAGTTCAGCATCACGCGCTGCCAGCGCTGCTTGTCCGTGCGCGACACGGCGGCGTAGCCGTAGCCGGGCAGATCGGCCAGCACGGCGTCGGTCACGCCCTGCTTGCCCAGGGAGAACAGGTTGATGTGCTGCGTGCGGCCGGGCTTCTTCGAGGCGAAGGCCAGCTGCTTTTGCTGCGTCAGCGTGTTGATGCAGGTGGACTTGCCGGCATTGGAGCGGCCCACGAACGCGATCTCGGGCACATCGACCTTGGGAAGATGGTGCAGTTGCGCAGCCGTCGTCAAAAAGCGCGTCGTGTGCATCCATCCCATGGCGAGCTTGGGATCGATCAGGGAGGAAGTGGGGGCGGCATCGGCAGCCGGCGCAGCAGAATTCATGGTGTGGTCAGTCTCTCGGGGCCTCATTGTAGGTTCCCCCATGATCCAGCGCCCCCCGCGGGCTATAGGCTGCGTTGCAGGCCGAGCGCATCGCCTGAAACCGGCGCGCCCCAGCGCCAGGGACAGCGAGCAAGGGCCGCCCCGCAGCGATGCTGTCGTCCCCCTCCCGCGTAGCGAGAGAGGGGGAAGGCGCGCAGCGCCTCAGGGGGAGCCTCAAACCTCCTCGCTCCAGCAAAACCCATCCCGCGCAATCATCGCGCTGGCTGCGCTGGGCCCCCAACTGCCAGCCGCGTAGCCGCGCGGCCCGGAGAGATCGTTGCGCCAGTGCTGCAGTATGGGTTCCACCCAGCGCCAGGCCTGTTCCTGCTCGTCGCTGCGCACGAACAGGTTCAGCCGCCCGGCGATCACCTCCAGCAGCAGGCGTTCGTAGGCGCCCACGCGCTTGGCGCCGAAGCGCTGGTCGAAGTCCAGGTTCAGGTGCACGGGAGCCAGCGAAGGCTCGGCCTGCTGCTGGGTGGCGCCCTGGGCCAGCAGATGCAGCTCCAGGCCGTCCTTGGGCTGCAGGTTGATGACCAGCCGGTTGGCTTCGGACAGGGGCGAGCGGAAGATGGGATGGGGCACGGGCCGGAAGTTCACGACGATGCGCGCATCCCTTCCTGCCAGCCGCTTGCCGGTGCGGATGTAGAAGGGCACGCCGGCCCAGCGCCAGTTGCAGATCTCGGTGCGCAGGGCGACGAAGGTCTCGGTCTGGCTGCCGGCCGCCACGCCTTTCTCTTGCTGGTAGGCGGGCACGGGCTGGCCCTGGCTGGCGCCGGCCAGATACTGGCCGCGCACCACGTGCTGGCTCAGGGTTTCCGGCGTCCAGGGCTTGAGCGACTGCAGCACCTTGAGCTTTTCGTCGCGGATGGCGTGGGCCGAGGCGTTGATCGGCGGCTCCATGCCGATGGCGCACAGCAGTTGCAGGGCATGGTTTTGCACCATGTCGCGCAGCGCGCCGGTCTGGTCGTAGAAGGCGCCCCGGCTTTCCACGCCCAGTTCCTCGGCAATGGTGATCTGGATGTTGGCAATGGTCTCGCGCCGCCACAGCGGCTCGAACAGGGCGTTGCCGAAGCGCAGGGCCAGCAGGTTCTGGACCGAGGGCTTGCCCAGGTAGTGGTCTATGCGAAACACCTGCTCTTCGCGCAGGACCTTGCGCAGCGTGGCGTTGATGGCCTGGTTGGAGGCCAGGTCGTGGCCCAGCGGCTTTTCCAGCACCACGCGCGTCTGCGGGCCATTCAGGCCCACGGCGGCAATCTGCTCGCAGACCGTGGTGAACAGGCTGGGCGCAGTGGCCAGGTACATCACCACCGTCTCGGCGCCGCGCGTGTTCAGCGCCGTGGCCAGGCGCTCGTAGTCGGCGGGTTGCGACAGGTCCATGCGCAGGTAGTGCAGCAGGGCCGCGAAACGCGAGAACTCCTCTGGACTGGGGCGCTTGGACAGTTCCACCTTTTCGAAGCGGCCCTGGATGAGCGCGCGGTACTGGTCATCACTCAGATCATCGCGACCCACGCACAGGATGCGTCCCCCCTCGGGGAGGGTGCCGTGGCGGAACGCCTGGAACAGCGCGGGCATGAGCTTGCGCCATGCGAGATCACCCGTGCCACCGAACAAAACCAGATCGAAACCCATGCTGTCTCCACAAGTTGGTGTATCTATTTTTGGTAACTTGGTTACCAAAATTTTGAAGAATCGGATAAATTATAGGAAGGTATTGAAGTTTTGTTCCAGAGGTGTGTTGTCGATTTGGTAATCAGATTACTTTCATCCCATGCTGTCCGTCATTCCCCAGCCCCCGCGCTGCGACCATGCCACTGTCTGGCCTGCGCTGCACCACCATGCCTTGGCCCTGCGCAAGGGCTTCGATCTGCGCCACGCCTTTGCCGATGATCCCGGCCGGTTCGCGCACTTCAGCCAGGAGGCGCCACACTGTTTTGCAGACCTGTCCAAGAACCTATGGGATGCCCCGGCCGAGGCGCTGCTGTTGCGTCTGGCGCGCGAGTGCGCAGTGGAGCAGCAGCGCGATGCCATGTTCGCCGGCGAGCACGTCAACGGCAGCGAGGGCCGCGCCGTGCTGCACGCGCTGCTGCGCTGCCCGCGCGGCGAGTCGCCGCCGGGTCTGGCATGGGCCCTGGCCCAGGTGCACGAAACGCTGGATGCCATGCTGGCCTATGCCGAGCGCGTGAGGGCCGATGCCGGCATCACCGATGTGGTGTGCATGGGCATCGGCGGATCAGGCCTGGGGCCGCAGATGGCCGTGCAGGCGTTGCAGGGGATGTGCGACGCACGGCGGCGCATGCACTTCGTCTCCAACGTGGATGGGCATGAGCTGCAATCGGTGCTCGATGGGCTGCAGCCGCGCAGCACGCTGTTCATCGTGGCCTCCAAGGTCTTCAACACGCAGGAGACGCTGACCAATGCGCGCAGCGCGCTGCAATGGTTCCATGCGCAGGGCGGTGAAGATGTGGCGCGGCATTTCTTGGCGCTGACGACCAATGCCTCGGCGGCTGCGCAGATGGGCATCACCACCACTTTCGGCTTCTGGGACTGGGTGGGCGGTCGCTATTCGCTGTGGTCGGCGATCGGGCTGCCCGTGGCCCTCGCCGTGGGAGCTGCGGCATTCCGCGACCTGCTGGCCGGCGCGCATGCCATGGACCACCACTTCCGCACGGCACCGCTGCAGGCCAACCTGCCCGTGCGCCTGGGCCTGCTCGATGTCTGGAACCGCAATCTGCTGGGCTTTGCCAGCCGCTGCATTGCGCCCTACCACGCAGGCCTGCGGCGCCTGCCGGCCTATCTGCAGCAACTGGAGATGGAGAGCAATGGCAAGCGCGTGGACCGCCAGGGCCGGCCGCTGGCGCTGGGCTCAGCCCCCGTGCTCTGGGGCGAGCCGGGTACGGATGGGCAGCATGCCTTCTTCCAGATGCTGCACCAGGGTACGGACATCGTGCCGCTGGAGATCATCGCCGTGCAGCGGCCGTCGCACGGCCTGCAGGGCCACCATGAGCAACTGCTGGCCAACGCCCTGGCCCAGGCCCAGGCCTTGATGCAGGGGCGTTCCTGTGATGATGGCCATCGCCACTTCCCGGGCAACCGGCCCAGTACCTTCGTACTGCTGGATGCGCTCACGCCGGCGGCGCTGGGTGCGCTGATCGCCTTGCAGGAGCACCGCGTGTTCGTGGCGGGCGCGCTGTGGGGCCTCAACAGCTTCGACCAGTGGGGGGTGGAGCTGGGCAAGCTGCTGGCGCGCGACCTGCAGCAGCGCTTGGCCAGCGGGGATGTGGCGGAGCTCGATGCATCGACCGCAGGACTGCTGCAGCGCATGCGGGCCTGACGCCCCTGGCAACACGTTGACGGGACCGAGCAGGCTCAGGCCTCGCGGAAGCTGTTCACCGGCAGGCCCGGCACATCGACACGGCACTCCATCAGTGCGCCGGCAGGCACCTGCGCCGATCGCTCCGGATCGGGCCGGCCGTGTCCGGCCGAGGTGATGTACAGCGTGCGCAGGTCCTCCCCCCCAAAACAGACCATGGTGGGGCAGCGCACGGGCGTGTCCAGGCGCTGCAGCACATCGCCCTCGGGGCTCAGTTGCAGCACGCAGCCGCCTTCGTACATGGCCACCCAGTAGTTGCCCCGGACGTCGACGCTGGCGCCGTCGGGGCGGCCGCCATAGAGCCTGCCCTCGGCCTTGGGGGCGAAGGCCTTCCACAGAGAGCGCGTGCCCAGCGTGCCGGATTCCAGGTCGAAGGCAAAGCGGTCTATGCGGTGGGCTGGCGTGTCTGCCCAGTACATGGAGGTGTCATCGGGGCTGAAGGCCAGGCCGTTGGCCGTGGTGCAGTCGCCTGCCATGCGCTGAACGGCGTAGCCTCCGGCGCCGTCCGCGCGAAGGCTCCACAGCGCGGCATCGGGCGCCGTCTTGGGCGAGAACAGTGACCCCGCCCACAGCCGTCCGGCGCGGTCGCAGCGCCCGTCGTTGAGCCGCAGCTGCTGCGGATCATGGTCCAGGCGGGCGATCATTTCGGTGTGTCCCGTGGCGGTGTCCAGCAGGCCGAAGCCATCGCGCAGCCCCACCACGATGCGGCCCCGGTCCGTGGGAGCGCAGCAGCCCGGTTCGCTGGGCGTGGCCCAGCTGCGGTGCAGGCCTGTGGCGGGCTCCCACGAATGGATGTACCGGTCCTGGATATCGCACCAGTAGAGCCGGTGTTCCTGCCGGTGCCAGAAGGGGGACTCGCCGAGTGCACTCGGTGGAACAGGGATGCGCTGCACGGCCATGGTCTGCCTCGGAGATGCGGATGAACGGAATTCTAGGAGGTCGGGACGCACCGCAGCAGCGGCAAATGGTTTGATGCATCGGCTAAGGGATATCACCGGCTTGGCTGCGCATAAAAGTATCGAAAGGCGCATCTGCCGTACCAGTCCGGGCACGAGGCCGTCGCCACAATGCCTCATCCGCAGCCGGGATGGGAGGCGCGGTGATCCAGCATTCGAAGATCAGGGAACAAGGAGACAAAAAATGCACAGCTTGCTCAAGGCCAGCCTCACATGGGCCATGGCCACTGCCGCAGCGGGCGCACTCGCCGGCACCGAACTCGTGATCGCCACCGTGAACAACGGCCACATGATCGAGATGCAAAAGCTCACCCCCCGGTTCGAGAAGGCCCACCCCGACATCACGCTCAAATGGGTGACGCTGGAAGAAGGCGTGCTGCGCCAGCGTGTGACCACCGACATCGCCACCAAGGGCGGCCAGTTCGATGTGATGACCGTGGGCATCTACGAGGTGCCGATCTGGTCGAAGAAGGGCTGGCTGCAGCCCATTGCCACCGATGCCGCCTATGACGCGGCCGATCTGCTGCCCACCATCCGCGAAGGCCTGTCCTACGAAGGCAAGCTCTATGCCTCGCCCTTCTATGGCGAAGGCTCCATGCTCATGTACCGCAAGGACCTGGCCGACAAGGCGGGTTTTCAGATGCCGGACAAGCCCACCTGGGAGCAGGTCCGGGAGTTCGCCTCCAAGGTCCACGATCCCAAGGCCGGGGTCTACGGCATCTGCCTGCGCGGCAAGCCGGGCTGGGGGACAACATGGCCCTGATCACCACCATGGCCAATACCTTCGGCGGCCAATGGTTCGACATGCAGTGGAAGCCGCAGATCGACACACCCGCCTGGAAGAAGGCCGTGGGTTTCTATGTGGACCTGATGAAGGCCTATGGCCCCCCGGGCGCCTCGGCCAACAGCTTCAATGAGAACCTGGCGCTGTTCAACGAGGGCAAGTGCGGCGCCTGGGTGGATGCGAGCATCGCCGCCTCCTTCGTGAGCGACCCCAAGCAATCCAAGGTGGCCGACAAGGTGGCCTATGCGGCTGCACCCATGGCCAGCACGCCCAAGGGATCGACCTGGCTGTGGACCTGGAACCTGGCCATACCCTCCAGTTCGAAGAAGGCCGATGCGGCCCAGGTCTTCGTGAAGTGGGCCACCTCCAGGGAGTATGTGCAGTTGGTCGCGCAGGAGCACGGCTGGCGTGCCGTGCCCACAGGAACGCGCCAGTCCACCTATGCCAATGCCGAGTTCCAGAAGGTGGCGGGCTTTGCCGCAGCCGAGAAGCGGGCCATCGACAGCGTGAGCCTGACCGATGCGACCGAGCCCAAGTCGCCCTATGCCGGAGTGCAGTACGTCGCGATTCCAGAGTTCCAGGCCATTGGCATTGCCGTGGGCCAGCAGATGAGCGCCGCGCTGTCGGGCAAGGTCACGGTGGAGCAGGCGCTCAGTACCTCGCAGACGCTGGCCGAACGCGAGATGAGGAAAAGCGGCTACTACAAATGAGGGCCGATAGGACTCCCGACAGGGCGGCGTCCGCCAGGCGCCTGCTGCCCCGCGCCCTGATGGCGCCCGCCGTGGCCGTGCTGCTGTGCTGGATGCTCGTGCCCTTGTTGATGACGATTTATTTCTCGCTCGTCAACTACAACCTCATGCAGCCCGGCGAGCACCGCTTCGCCGGCTGGGGCAACTACGCCTTCTTCATCACCGACCCGGACTTCCTGCCCGCCGTGTGGAACACGCTGAACTTCCTGGCCAGCGTGGTGCTGATCACCCTGGTGCTGGGCGTGCTGATCGCTTTGCTGATCAACGAGCCGTTTCCGGGGCGCGGCATCGTGCGGGTGCTGCTGATCTCGCCGTTCTTCGTGATGCCCACGGTCAATGCGCTGCTGTGGAAGCACATGATGATGAACCCGATCTATGGCGTGCTGGCCAGCCTGTGGAGGGCCGTCGGACTGCAGCCCGTGGACTGGCTCACCGAGATGCCGCTGCTGTCCGTCATCGTCATGGTGTCCTGGCAATGGCTGCCCTTCGCCTGCCTGATCTTCATCACCTCGCTGCAGTCGCTGGACCGAGAACAGATGGAGGCGGCGCGCATGGATGGCGCCAACGCCCTGCAGCGCTTTTACTACCTCACGCTGCCCCATCTGGCGCGGCCCATGGCGGTGGTGGTGATGATCGAGATGATCTTCCTGCTCAGCGTGTTCGCCGAGATCGCCATCACCACGGCGGGCGGGCCCGGCAACGAGAGCACCAACCTGACCTACCTGATCTACAAGCAGTCGCTGATGAACTTCGACGTGGGCGTGGCCTCGGCCGGTGCACTGTTTGCCGTGGTGCTGGCCAACATCGTCTCCCTCTTCCTGATCCGCATCGTGGGCAAGAGCCTGGACTGAGGGCATGATGAAAACAAGTTCCTCCACCCTGGTGCGCGCCGCTGCGGCATGGGCCGTGGCACTGCTGCTGTTCTTTCCGCTGGCCTGGCTGTTCCTGACGGCCTTCAAGACGGAACTGCAGGCCATTGCCGTGCCGCCGCTGTTCGTGTTCGAGCCCACGCTGGCCAACTTCGGCGAAGTGCAGCAGCGCAGCGACTACCTGCTGTATGCGCGCAATTCGCTGATCACCAGCCTGGCCTCGACCCTGATCGGCCTGGCCATCGCCGTGCCTGCTGCCTACTCCATGGCGTTCTTCCGCAGCCGCCACACGCGCGACGTGCTCATGTGGATGCTCTCGACCAAGATGATGCCGGCCGTGGGGGCCCTGCTGCCCATCTATGTGCTGGCGCAAGGGGCGGGCTTGCTGGATTCGCTCACCGTGCTGGTCATCGTCTTCACGCTGTCCAACCTGCCCATCATGGTCTGGATGCTCTACAGCGCGCTCAAGGACATCCCCAACGAGATCCTGGAAGCGGCGCGCATGGATGGCGCAGGCCTGTGGGCCGAGTTCCGCCATGTGGTGCTGCCGCTGGCGGTGGGCGGCATTGCCTCCACCGGGCTGCTGTGCCTGGTGCTGAGCTGGAACGAGGCCTTCTGGTCGCTGAACCTGAGCAGCGCCCGGGCCGGCACGCTGGCCACGCTGATCGCCTCGTATGCCAGCCCCGAAGGGCTGTTCTGGGCCAAGCTCTCGGCCGCTTCGCTGATCGCCATCGCTCCCATCGTGGTGTTCGGCTGGTTCAGCCAGAAGCAACTGGTGCAGGGCATGACCTTTGGCGCCGTCAAGTAGCCGTCCGGCATCCATTTCGCGGCTTTGTGCTGCACAAGGAAAACCATGGCCTATCTGCAACTTCAGGACATACGCAAGCGCTTCGGAGAGGCGCAGATCATCCGCGGCGTGGACCTCACCATCGAGCGCGGCGAGTTCATCGTCTTCGTCGGGCCTTCGGGCTGCGGCAAGTCCACGCTGCTGCGCCTGATCGCCGGGCTGGAGAGCATCACTTCGGGGCAGTTGCTGCTCGACGGGCGCGACATCACGCATGCGCCATCGGGCGAGCGCGACCTGGCAATGGTGTTCCAGAGCTATGCGCTGTATCCGCACATGAGCGTGTACGACAACATGTCCTTCGCGCTGCGCCTGGCCGGCGTGCCGAAAGAGGAGATACGCCGAAAGGTCGGGCAGGCGGCCGAGACGCTCAACCTCACGCCCTATCTGGAACGCAAGCCGCGCGACCTGTCCGGGGGGCAGCGCCAGCGCGTGGCCATAGGCCGGGCCATCGTGCGTGCGCCCAAGGTGTTCCTGTTCGACGAGCCGCTGTCCAACCTCGATGCGGCGCTGCGCGGCAACACGCGGGTGGAAATCCACAAGCTGCACAAGGCGCTGGGCGCCACCACCATCTATGTCACCCATGACCAGGTCGAGGCCATGACCCTGGCCGACCGCGTTGTGGTGTTGCGCGATGGCTGCATCGAACAGGTGGGCGCGCCCCTGGCGCTCTACGACCATCCGGCCAACCAGTTCGTTGCGCAGTTCATCGGCATGCCGTCGATGAACCTGATCGCCGCCGAGGCACTGCCCGTGTTCTCCGCGGCCACGCAGGGCCGCCTGCCCGCCGACGGCACGCTGGGCATACGCCCCGAGGCCTTGCGCGTGGCCAGAGCGCAGGTCGCAACCGATGCCGCTGCACAGAGACAGGTCATGGGCCGCGTGGACCTGATCGAGGCCTTGGGCGCCGACACGCTGATCCATGTCAGCGTGGGCGGGGCGCAGCTCATTGCGCGCCAGGCCGAGCGCACGCCACTGGCCGTGGGCGACGCGGTGTCCGTCGCGCTGGACACCGGGTGCGCACTGCACCTGTTCGACCGCCAGGGACGCACGCTGGCAGGCGCCTGAGCGCTTCGCTCCGAGAGGCTGCCCGCAGCAGTCATCCTTTCTTCCTCATCTCCCTCTGGTCACCATGAACGCGATTGTTCCGCATCTTTCCAGACCCACGGTGCTGCACCTGGGCCTGGGTTCCTTTCACCGTGCGCACCAGGCCGCCTATCAACAGCGGCTGATCGATGCAGGGGACACGCAATGGGAGCTGGTGGGGGCCAACCTGCGCTCCGACATGGCGCAGACGCTGGAGGCGCTGGCGCGCCAGGGAGGGGCTTACACACTGGAGACGATTGCGCCTGGCGGATCGGTGCGCTACCAACGCATCGAGGCCCTGCGCGAAGTGATCCCCCATGCGCCCGGGCTGGCCGCCGTGATCGCGCGCGGAGCCAGCCCTTGCACACGTGTCATCTCCCTCACCGTGACCGAGGCTGGCTACTACCTCGATGGCAGCGGCGTGCTGGACACCGGCAGCCCGGAGCTTGCGGCCGACATCGTCCGCATGCGCCAGGGGCAGGTCGGAGAGACGATCTATGGCGTGCTGTGCGCCATCCTGCAGTTGCGCCGCTGTGCACATGCCGGCCCGGTCACACTGCTGAGCTGCGACAACCTGCGCCACAACGGCGATCGCCTGCTGGCCGGCCTGCTGGCCTTCATGCAACTGGCGCAACTGCAGGAACTGGCCGAGTGGGCAGGGCACAACATCAGCTGCCCGAATGCCATGGTCGACCGCATCACCCCGCGCCCGCCGCCGGAGCTGCGCGAGCGCGTGCAGGCCGCGACGGGCTGGGACGATGCGGCCGCCGTGACGGCCGAAAGCTTTTCACAGTGGGTGATAGAGGACCGCTTCGTCGCAGGCCGTCCGCCCTGGGAGCGTGTGGGCGTGGAGATGGTGTCTTCCGTGGCCCCCTACGAGGAGGCCAAGATCCGCATTCTCAACGCCAGCCACAGCTGCATTGCCTGGGCCGGCACGCTGGCGGGCCTACGCTTCATCCACGAAGGCAGTGCCGTACCTGCGATACGCCAGCTGGCATGGGACTATGTGACGCAGGACGTGATTCCCTGCCTTGCAACACCTGGCAAGGCATCGGCCCTGGACCTGCCGGCCTACCGCGACACCGTGCTGGAACGCTTCGGCAATCCTGCAATACGCGACACCAACCAGCGCGTGGCGGCCGACGGCTTTGCCAAGATCCCGGGCTTCATCGCGCCCACGGTGCGCGAGCGCATCGCGCAGGGCGCGTCCATGGATGCCGTGGCCATGCTGCCGGCGCTGTTCCTGGTTTTTCTGCAGCGCTGGCACCATGACACACTGCCCTATGCCTACCAGGATCAGGCCATGGACCCCGCAGTGGCACACGCCATCTGCGCCGCCGCCGACCCCGTGGCCGCGCTGTGTGCCGAAGTGCCCTTGTGGGGTGAGGCCGCGGGCCATCCGCATCTGGTGGAGGCGGTCCGCCGTGCCACAGACCGTGTCCATGCTTTTGTCCAACAGGCAGCGAGGTAGAACGCATGCGCATAGCCATCGCGGGCGAAGCCCTGATCGATTTCACCGCCACGGGCGGCCTTGCCTTCCAGGGCCATGAAGGAGGCGCGCCCGCCAACTGCGCCGTGGCCGCTGCGCGGCTCGGGCAGGCCACGGGCTTTGTCTCGCAACTGTCGCGCGATCTCTTCGGCGAGCGCCTTTTCGCGCACCTGCAGGGCAACGGCGTGGACATGCGCCTGGTGCAGCGCTGCGATGCGCCCAGCACGCTGGCCTTTGTCGAGCATGCGCAAGGCACCAACCGCTATGCCTTCTATACGCAGGCAACGGCGGACACGCTGTGGGCACCTGCCGAGCTGCCCGAGTTGCCGCCTGAATGCCGCTATCTGCAGTTCGGCTCCATCGCATTGCTGCACACCCCTGTCGGGCCGCGCATCCTGGACCTGGTGGCGGCTGAGCGCGGGCGGCGCATCGTCGTCTTCGACCCGAACGTGCGGCCCACGCTGATCCGCGATGCCCAGGCCTTCCGGCGCGACTGCCTGGGCTGGCTGGCCCAGGCAGACCTGGTCAAGCTCAGCGATGAGGACCTGGCCTTTATCGCGCCCGGCGTTCCGGCGTTGGAGGCCGCCGGGCGCTGGCTGGCGCTGGGTCCCCGGGCCGTGGTGCTCACGCGCGGAGCGGCCGGCGCGACCTTGCTGCGTGCAGGACAGGCGCCTTTGTCGGTGCAGCCGCCGGCCGTGCAACTGGTGGATACCATCGGCGCGGGCGACACCTTTGGCGCGGCGCTGTCGGTTGCGCTGCTGGAGCAGGGAGTCGAGCAGCCGGGCCAGTTGCAGGAACTGCCCGAGAGCGCGTGGCGCCAGGTGCTGCGCTTTGCCGCAACGGCCGCAGCGCTCAACTGCACGCGCGCCGGTGCCCAGCCGCCCCGGCGCGCGGAACTCGATGCCGCGCTGGCAGCCCATTGCGGTGGATAGCCGCCGCTGGTGATACTGTTTGCCCATGGCCTCTCCAGAAACCTTCACGCCGCCATGACCAGCCCACGCCGCCGCACACCCCGCCAGCGTCACCCTGAACTGGAGCGCGATTTCGTGCGAACGCCTGCGCTGGGCTATGAGGATATGGAGGGCAGCGGCCTGGTGCGCTGCCTGGCACATGGTTTCCCAAGCCCCCTGGTGCGCTGGCATTTCCATGAGGAGTACGAGCTGCACCTCATCACCGACACCTCGGGCCGCGCCTTCGTGGGAGACTGGATAGGACCCTTCGAGCCCGGCCACCTCGTGCTGTGCGGCCCGCGCCTGCCGCACAACTGGATCTCGTTCGATGCGCCCGATGGGGGCTCGCCTGCACGCGATTACGTGATCCTTTTCAACCACGACCCCATCGCCCGTGCGGCCGAGCAGATCCCGGAGATGCGCGAGGTGCTTCAACTGCTGGACCGTGCGCGCCATGGCATCGAGTTCTTCGGCTTGGCGCAGACGGCGCGCGCGCACTGGGATGCGGTCAGGAGTGCGCGCGGAATGCGCCGCTTCACGGCCTTTTGCGCGCTGCTGTCCGATCTGGCCGAGTGCACCGATTACCGGCTGCTGTCAGCCGTGCAGATGCAGGGCGCCCAGGGCGAGGCCCAGGTGGACCAGATCAACGAGGTGGTCAACCGCATCATGGCGCGCGTGAGCGAGCCGCTGAGCCTGGCCGACGTGGCGGCCGAGCTGGGCATGAGCGAGAGCCGCTTCAGCCGCTTTTTCCGCCGGGCCACGGGCAACAGCTTCACCGACTTCGTCAGCCGGGTACGCATCAACAGCGCATGCCACCTGCTCATGCAGACCGATAGCTTCATCGCCGACATCTGCTACCAGGTGGGCTTCAACAACGTGGCCAACTTCAACCGGCGTTTCCTGGAGATCAAGGGCATGACGCCCTCGGAGTTCCGCCGCCAGGCGGACAGCCGCTTCGGCGCGGGTTGAAGCGACGGGGAAGCGGAATCTGGCGCGCACGGGTGTGGTATTGCGCGCCACATGGGTAGAGCCCTTATTGCCGCGCTGGCACAGATCGATATGCTGGGCTGCGAAAAACATATGTTCAGCACCGAATCCGTGGCCAGTTTGTGACCACGATCAAGGAATATGTTTTCCTCTGTGCGCAGGGGCGAAACCAGGGTTCCTGACGATATCAATCACAGGGGACCCCATTGTAGAATCCGCCGAATTTTGCGCTTTCAACAACAGAACCACGCCCTCGATATGAAGTTGCTTGCCTCTTTGCTGACGGCTGCCATTCTTGCTGCAGCCCCCGCCTTTCCCGCTTTCTCCGCTGGCGAGGCACCTGCTGCCTCGGCACAGCCGAAGGCGGCCAAGGCCGACCTGGCGAAGGGCGAGGCCAGCTACACCGCCGTCTGCGCGGCATGCCATGCGGCCGACGGCAATTCCACCATCCCGCTGCAGCCCAAGCTGGCCGGCCAGCATCCCGAGTACCTGGTCAAGCAGTTGCTGGAGTTCAAGGGCGACAAGCGCAAGGACCCCGTGATGAAGGGCTTTGCCAGCATGCTCAGCGAGCCTGACATGAAGAACATCGCCGCCTGGCTGCACACGCAAAAGCCCAAGGACGGCTTTGCCAAGGACAAGGACCTGGTGGCCATGGGCGAGCGCATCTACCGCGGCGGCATCCAGGAGCGCAACATTGCTGCCTGCGCGGGCTGCCACAGCCCCAACGGCGCCGGCATTCCAGCCCAGTACCCGCGCCTGGCGGGCCAGCATGCCGACTACACCACGACCCAGCTCACGGCCTTCCGTGACGGCAAGCGCGGCAATAGCATTCAGATGACGCAGGTTGCTGCCAAGCTTAACGATCGCGAAATCAAGGCCGTGGCAGACTACATCGCTGGCCTGCGTTGATGCGATCCCGGGGCCGACGCGGTTCCCAGGGTAATCACCGGGAACCTATTGCTTTATAGACACCCCAAGCCAGGCGGGTCCATCGCATGAATGCAGATGGTCCCGCTTTTTTCATTCGGGTTTTGGCTTTTCGTTCTTCATGTCAGACAACTCTTCCGGTGCCGCTCTTGCTCCCTCCCGCCCGCAGGCCGCGCGCGCGACCCTGGAGCTGCTGGCATCGATGCGCTTCGCGATCTCGCTGCTGACGGTCATCTGCATTGCCTCGGTGATCGGCACCGTGCTCAAGCAGCATGAGCCGGTGGGCAACTACGTCAACCAGTTCGGGCCTTTCTGGGCCCAGCTGTTCCTCGCGCTCAAGCTCAATGCGGTCTACAGCGCCTGGTGGTTCCTGCTGATCCTGGCCTTTCTGGTGATCAGCACCTCGCTGTGCGTGGCACGCCATGCGCCCAAGTATCTGGCCGATCTGCGCAGCTACAAGGAAAACGTTCGCGAACAAAGCCTCAAGGCCTTCGGCCACCGTGCGCAGAACGTGGTGCCCGGAAGCACAGAAGAGGCCGCCAGGCGCCTGGGCCAGCAGCTGGTGTCGGGCGGCTGGAAGGTGCGGCTGCAGCAGCGCGACACGGCGGCCGGTCCCGGCACGGGGTGGATGCTGGCTGCCAAGGCGGGCGCGGCCCACAAGCTGGGCTATATCGCGGCCCACAGCGCCATCGTGCTGATCTGCCTGGGCGGGCTGTTCGATGGCGACCTCATCGTGCGCGCGCAGATGTGGCTGGGAGGCAAAACACCTTATACCGGCGGTGGCCTGATCTCCGAGGTATCCGAGCAGCACCGGCTGAGCGAGCGCAACCCCACCTTCCGAGGCAACCTGCTGGTGACCGAAGGCGGCACGGCAGGCACGGCCATCCTGTCGCAGTCCGACGGCGTGCTGCTGCAGGAGCTGCCCTTTGCGGTGGAACTCAAGAAATTCATCGTGGAGTACTACTCCACGGGCATGCCCAAGCTGTTCGCCAGCGAGGTCGTCATCCACGACAAGGCCTCGGGCGAAAAGCTGGAAAAGCGCATCGAGGTCAACCATCCGGCCAGCTACCGTGGCATCGAGATCTACCAGTCCAGCTTTGACGACGGCGGCTCGTCGGTGAAGCTGCGCGCCGTACCGCTGGAGGCGGGAGCCAAGCCCTTTGATGTCGAGGGCGTGATCGGCGGATCGGACCAGTTCGTGCGCAAGCTCCCGGACGGCAAGGACGAGACAGTGACGCTGGAGTTTGCCGAACTGCGCACCATCAACGTGGAGAACTTCGGCGGTGGCGGCGGGGCCAATGGCAGCGGCACCGATGTGCGCAAGGTGGACCTGAAGCAGGCCATCGACGAGCGCCTGGGCGCGGCCCACAAGACCGTGACCAAGAAGGAGCTGCGCAACATCGGCCCCAGCATCCGCTACAAGCTGCGCGATGCCTCGGGCCAGGCGCGCGAGTTCCAGAACTACATGCTGCCCGTGGACACGGGCGACGGCCAGCGCGTGTTCCTGCTGGGCGTGCGCGACAACCAGGCCGATGCCATGCGCTACCTGCGCATTCCCGCCGATCCCGAAAGCGAGATGGACACCTTCCTGCGCCTGCGCAGCGCGCTGCAGGACCCCCGGCTGCGCGAGCAGGCTGCCAAGGCCTATGTGGCCAAGGCCATCGACGCCTCGCGTTCCGAACTCAGTGGCGCGCTGGCGCAGTCGGCCACCAAGGCGCTGGAATTGTTCGCGGGCCAGACCGACAAGAAGGGGCCGGACGGCAAGCCGCTGGGCGGGCTGCAGGCCATCTCGGACTTCATGGAAAGCAATGTGCCTGCGGCCGAGCGCGAACGTGCGGGCGAGGTGCTGGTGCGCATTCTCAACGGCGTGCTGTTCGAGCTGGCCCAGATCGTGCGCACGCAGGCGGGCCAGGCGCCCCTGGAGCCCAGCGAGCAGACGCAGTCCTTCATGACCCAGGCCGTGTTCTCGCTCAGCGATGCGCAGTTCTACCCCATGCCCATGGTCTTCATGCTGCAGGACTTCAAGCAGGTGCAGGCCAGCGTCTTCCAGGTGGCGCGCGCCCCGGGCAAGAACGTGGTGTATCTGGGCTGCCTGTTCCTCATCATCGGCGTGTTCTGCATGCTGTACGTGCGTGACCGCCGCCTCTGGATCTGGCTCACGCCCCGCGATGGGGTAAGCCATGCCGAAATGGCCTTGTCCACCAATCGCAAGACACTCGATGGTGATAGAGAATTCGCCATGCTGGCCGGCAAGCTGATAGGCGCCGAGCCCATCCACAAGAAATCCCCCGGAGGTTCCGCATGAACACCGCCACTACCACGACGACTTTGACGCTCAACGAGGGCTTCTTCGCCCGCCGCAACTGGTTCGACTGGGTGTTCGCGGCCCTGGTGGCGGCGGGACTGCTGTATGCGCTGCAGCGCTATGGCGAGTACATGGATGTCTACGAAAAGTGCATCCTGGTCGGCACCATTCCCTCGGCCATCTGGCTGGGCTGGTTCTGGCGCCCGCTGCGCGGGCTGATGCTGGTGGTGGCCGGGCTGTCGCTGCTGGCCATCGGGCTCTACCAGGGGCCTGAAGGGGCGCAACTGGCGCGATCGGACACGGTGTTCGGTCTCAAGTACTTCCTGTCCAGCCAGTCGGCCATCCTCTGGATGAGCATGGTGTTCTTCATGAGCACCGTCTTCTACTGGATCGGCATGTTTGCGCGGGGCGAGGGCACGGCGCTGTCGCTGCTGGGCTCGCGCCTGGCGTGGCTGGCTGTGACGCTGGCGCTGGTGGGCACCATGGTGCGCTGGTACGAGAGCTACCTGATCGGCCCCGATGTAGGCCACATCCCGGTCAGCAATCTCTATGAAGTGTTCGTCATGTTCTGCTGGATGACGGCGCTTTTCTATCTCTATTACGAACAGCACTACGACACGCGCGCCCTGGGCGGCTTCGTGATGCTGGTGGTCAGCGCGGCCGTGGGCTTTTTGCTGTGGTACACGCTGGTGCGCGAGGCACACGAGATCCAGCCGCTGGTGCCGGCGCTCAAGAGCTGGTGGATGAAGCTGCACGTGCCGGCCAACTTCATCGGCTACGGCACCTTTGCGCTGGCAGCCATGGTCTCCTTTGCCTACCTGATCAAGCAGCAGGCCACGGAGACCCGCTGGTACAAGCTCGCGCCGCTGTGGATGCTGGGTGTGGTGCTGTGCTTCGAGCCCATCGTCTTCCGCCAGGGCGCGACCCAGAACGGCGGCAGCTACTGGATGGTCTACTTCGGCATCTCGGCGCTGATCGTGGCCGGCATCCTGCTGGCGCGCAAGCGCATCGCCGAGCGCCTGCCCAGCTTCGAGCTGCTGGACGATGTGATGTACAAATCCATCGCCGTGGGTTTTGCCTTCTTCACCATCGCCACCGTGCTGGGTGCGCTGTGGGCGGCCGAGGCCTGGGGCGGCTACTGGAGCTGGGACCCCAAGGAAACCTGGGCGCTGATCGTCTGGCTCAACTACGCGGCCTGGCTGCACATGCGCCTGGTCAAGGGCCTGCGCGGCACGGTGTCCGCCTGGTGGGCGCTGGGTGGACTGGCCATCACCACCTTCGCCTTCCTGGGGGTGAACATGTTCCTGTCGGGGCTGCACAGCTACGGCGAGCTTTGAGCCACGGCAGTGGCAGAGTGACAGTGGCAAGATAAGGACAGCGGCATGCGTTCAGGCGCATGCCGCTTTTTCGTGCACCATCGCATCGGTGCCGCAGGGAACTTGCGCGCGCCTGCGAGGCTCCCAATCGCCATATCGCCAGCAATAGCGCCCCGTGCCCGCCGGCACACCAGGAGATTCCCATGCTGATCCGCTCCCACGACAACGGCTTCCAATACCCGCAAGGCAGCGAGATCACGCCCCGGGCCGGCTACCTCAAGCGCCGTGCCTGGCTGCAGTACCTGGCCGCAGGCTCGGCCGGCGCGGCCTTGCCCGGCTGGGCGGCGGGCGTGCAGCGCCCCGGCAAGCTGGCGGCGCTGGCCTCCGTGCCTTCCCAGGTAGTGGGCGCAAACACCATGGACCGTGTCACGGCCTATGCCGATGTGTCCCAGTACAACAACTTCTACGAATTCGGGCTGGACAAGGACGATCCTGCCAAGAACGCCCACACGCTCAAGACCCGCCCCTGGACGGTGAAGATCGAGGGCCTGGTCCAGCAGCCGCAGACGCTGGACCTGGATGCGCTGCTCAAGCTCGCGCCACAGGAAGAACGCATCTACCGGCTGCGCTGCGTGGAGGGCTGGTCCATGGTGATTCCCTGGGTGGGCTATTCCCTGGCCGAGCTGCTGCGCAAGGTGCAGCCACTGGGCAGTGCCAAGTATGTGGAATTCGTGACCCTGGCCGACAAGGCGCAGATGCCGGGCCTGCGCAGCGGCGTGCTGGACTGGCCATACACCGAGGGGCTGCGCCTTGATGAAGCCATGCACCCGCTGACGCTGCTGGCCTTCGGCATGTATGGAGAGGTGCTGCCCAACCAGAATGGCGCGCCCGTGCGGCTGGTCGTGCCGTGGAAGTACGGCTTCAAGAGCGCCAAGAGCATCGTCGCCATCCGCCTGACCGACAAGGAGCCGGGCACGGCCTGGAACAAGGCGGCGCGCAACGAGTACGGCTTTTATTCCAATGTGAACCCCGACGTGCCGCACCCGCGCTGGAGCCAGGCCACGGAGCGGCGCATTGGCGAAGACGGCCTGTTCGCCAAGAAGCGCAAGACGCAGCTGTTCAATGGCTACGAAGCCCAGGTGGGCCAGCTCTACGCGGGCATGGACCTCAAGAAGTTCTATTGATGTGGCCCATGCAATGACGGCGGTGCAGCGTCTTTTGCTGCACCGGACGGCCAAGCCGCTGGTGTTTCTTGTGTGCCTGCTGCCGTTTGCGTGGCTGCTGGCTGGAGCCATCCTGAACACGCTTGGCGCCAATCCGGCCGAGGCCTTGCTGCGCTCCACCGGCGACTGGACCTTGCGCTTTCTGTGCGTGGTGCTGGCCGTGACACCGCTGCGCCAGGCGCTGGGACTGACGGCACTGGCGCGCTTCAGGCGCATGCTGGGCCTGTACGTGTTCTTCTACGCGCTGCTGCACCTGCTGTGCTATGCATGGTTCGACATGGGGCTGGACTGGGGCGAGATCGTGCTCGACATCCCGAAGCGCCCATTCATCCTGGTGGGCTTTGCGGCGCTGCTCTTGCTGACCGCTCTGGCAGTGACTTCACCGCACCGTGTCATGCGCGCCATGGGCGGCAGGCGCTGGCAGTGGCTGCACCGCTGTATCTATGCGGTCGCGCCGCTGGCCCTGTTGCATTTCTTCTGGATGCGCGCAGGCAAGAACAACTTTGCCGAGGTCGGCGTGTACGCCGCCATTCTTGCGCTGCTGCTGGCCTGGCGCGTGGTCCATGCACTGCGCCGCCGGCGCGCCAGGAGCTAGCCCGCGACGGCGCGCAGGGCAGGGCGCAGCTGGCGGGTCACGGGGTCGATGTCCGCCATGGGCAGCTGGTAGTTGCGCTGGTCGAACAGGTCGATGCCGCACTGCAGTCCTTCGAGCCAGTTGAACAGGTCGGCAATCGCCTTGGCGCCCATGATGGGCGCGCCGTGCTGGGGCACGATCATGTCGATGGGCAGCTGGCGCGCCATCTGCACCCACAGCCGCAGAATCTTGTTGGAGACCATGTATCGGCGGTGAAAACCTTCCATGCGGGCGATGTGCGGCACGAGGTCGGTCACGGGCACCTGCGCCTCGATGCCGTTCATCAGGGACACGCCCAGATCGCCCGTGAAGAGGATGCGGCTGACCGGGTCGTAGAAGTGGAAGTTGCCTTCGGCATGCAGGAAGTGGGCGGGCAGCAGGTGCAGCTCATGGCGGCCCAACGGCAGCCGGCCACCGGCGTCCGGCACGCCGATCACGCGGTTTTCAGTCTTGCCGACCTTGGTGAAGTGGGGCGCGAAGCGCTCCCAGATGCGCGAGATCACCAGCTGTGCCTTGGTGCTGGTCATCCAGCGGTCCAGCGAGGCAATGATGTCGGGATCGGCGTGGGAAGCGATCAGATAGGACAGCTTGTGCGGCGCGAAATGCCGCGACATGCCCATGAACAGCTCGTTGAATGCGAGATTGCCGCCCGGGTCGATGATCGCGCCCGTGTCGTCATCGACGATGAGGAACTGATTGGCCTGTATGGCCTGTCCATCTTCCTCGATGAGGTCAGTGAACATCAGGCAGGCGTGGTTTTTGTCTCGGTAGAGCTCTACGGGCATGGCGGGTTGTCGAGGGACAAGAGAAAGTCACTCTAAGCGCCATGCCTGGCCGCGGTGTTGATGTGCATCAAGCCGCGGCGCGGCTGCCGACTCAGTCGGCCTGCTGCTTGCGGGAGTCCGTGGTGCCGGTGGGTGTCGAGCTTTCCTCGACGGCGGCACTTGACGGGCCTGCGGGCAAGGTGGTGGGTGCAGGCGCGGGCGTTGCACGCTCGGCCGGGCTGGAAATGCCCAGGGTCTGCGGCAGTGTGGCGCGGTGGCTGGCCGCAGGCGAGCTGGGCAGAAACAGCGGGCCTTTCTGGCCGCAGGCGGCCAGGGACGCCGCACAGGCGCCAAGGGCAATGCACCTGACTAGAATTTGCGAGGCTTTCAACATAAGCGAATTGTAATGACCGACCAAGAATTTCTGGACCTTGCCGAACGACTGCTGCTGGCGGTGGAGCAGGACTGCGATCGCATCAACGATGAAACCGATGCCGACCTCGATGCCCAGCGCGTGGGTGGCATGGTGACCCTGGTCTTTGCCAACCGCAGCCAGATCGTGATCAACCAGCAAAAACCGCTGCACGAGATCTGGCTGGCGGCCAAGGCCGGTGGCTTTCACTACCGCTACGACGCGGCGCAGGGCGCCTGGCTCGATACCAAGGGCGCGGGCGAGTTCTTCGCCAACCTGAGCCGCTACGCCACCGAGCAGTCGGGCCTGGCGCTGCAGTTCTCGGCACGCTGATCCGCCGTTATCGGCAGGCTCCATGAAGAAAGCCCGGCATGGCCGGGCTTTCTTGCGTGGTCAACCGCTTGTGTGGCGGTCAGTTGCGGAAGAGGTCGAGGATGCGGTTGCGCTCCTCGGTGGCGGGCGGGGGCGTGGCGCCTGCAGCGCCGCCCGTGGAGGCGCTGTCCATGCCCAGGCTGCTGACGCCGCCGTTGCGCGCGTTTTCCTCGTAATACCACTCGCCGCCCATGTTCACGACGCCAGGGGGCACAGGCATCTCTGCCACCGGCACGCCCTTGAGGGCATGCTGCATGAAGCCGATCCAGATGGGCAGGCTCAGGCCGCCGCCCGTCTCGCGGCTGCCCAGGTTGCGCGGCGTGTCGTAGCCGATCCAGGACACGGCGGCCAGCGTGGGCTGAAAGCCTGCGAACCAGGCATCCACCGAGTCGTTGGTCGTGCCCGTCTTGCCGTACAGGTCGGGACGCTTGAGCGTGGACTGCGCGCGTGCTGCCGTGCCCACGCGCGCCACGTCCTGCAGCAGGCTGTCCATGATGAAGGCGTTGCGCGCGTCGATGGCCTGGGGCAGTTCCTGCACCGGGGGCGGCGTGAATTCGGACAGGATGCGGCCCTTGTGATCGGTGACACGGGCAATCAGCCAGGGGTTGACGCGGTGGCCGCCATTGGCGAACACGGAGTAGCCGGCAGCCAACTGCAGCGGCGTGACCGCTCCGGCACCCAGCGCCATGGTCAGGTAGGCCGGATGCTTGGCGGCGTCAAAGCCGAAGCGCGTGACCCACTCCTGTCCCTGCTTGGGTCCCACGGCCTGCAGCAGGCGGATGGAGATCATGTTCTTGGACTTGTTCAAGCCCGTGCGCATGGTCATCGGCCCGTCGTAGCGGCTGTCATAGTTCTTGGGCTCCCATGGCTGGCCACCCGTCACGCCGGCGCTGAAGAACAGCGGCGCGTCATTGATCATGGTGGAAGGCGAGAAGCCTTTTTCCAGTGCCGCAGAGTAGATGAAGGGCTTGAAGGCCGAGCCGGGCTGGCGCCAGGCCTGGGTCACGTGGTTGAACTTGTTCTTCTGGAAGTCGAAGCCGCCGATCAGGGCGCGCAAGGCGCCTGTCTGGGGGACCAGGGCCACGAAGGCGCCTTCCACTTCGGGCAGCTGCGTGATTTCCCAGGTGTTCTTGGGCGTCTTGACCACGCGGATCACGGCGCCGGGACGGATCTTGATGTTGGGCGGTGCCTTGGGGTTCAGGCCCGATTCGGCGGGCTTGAGGCCTTCACCCGTGATCTCGATCTGTTCGCCGTCGGCGCGTGCCGCCAGGATCTTGCGCGGATTGGCATCCAGCACCACGGCGGCGAGCACATCACCGTTGTCGGGGTGGTTGGCCAGAGTGTCGTCGATGGCGTCTTCACGGTCTTCGGCGTCGGCCGGCAGGGCCACGAACTTCTCGGGGCCGCGGTACTTCTGGCGGCGCTCGTAGTCCATGATGCCGCGGCGCAGCGAGGCGTAGGCGGCTTCCTGTTCGCCGGCATTGATGGTGGTGTAGACGTTCAGGCCGCGCGTGTAGGCTTCGTTGCCGTACTGGGCAAAGATCAGCTGGCGTGCCATCTCGGCCACGTATTCGGCATGCACGCGGGTGTTGAAGGAGCCCGTGCGGATCTTCAGCGGCTCGGCCTTGGCTTCAGTGGCCTGGGCGGAGGTGATGAAGCCGTTTTCCTCCATGCGCTCGATGATGTAGAGCTGGCGCGAGCGGGCGCGCTTGGGGTTGCTGATCGGGTTGTAGGCCGATGGTGCCTTGGGCAGGCCTGCCAGCATGGCGGCCTCGGCCACCGTGATGTCCTTCAGTGGCTTGCCGAAATAGGCTTCACAGGCAGCAGCAAAGCCATAGGCCCGATTTCCCAGATAAATCTGGTTCATGTAGATCTCGAGAATCTGGTTTTTGCTCAACAGATGCTCTAGCTTAAAAGTCAGTAAGACTTCGTAAATTTTGCGTGTAAAGGTTTTCTCGGAAGACAGATAGACGTTGCGCGCCACCTGCATGGTGATAGTCGATGCGCCCTGGCTTTTCACGCGGCCCAGATTGGCCAGCGCGGCGCGGGCCATTCCCTTGTAGTCCACGCCGCCATGCTCGAAAAAGCGCGTGTCTTCAATGGCCAGCACGGCGTCGGTCATCACCTTGGGGATGTCCTGGATGGGGGTCAGCGTGCGCCGCTCCTCACCGAACTCACCCAGCAGGGCGCCTTCGCTGGAGTACACGCGCAGCGGCAGCTTGGGCCGGTAGTCGGCCAGCTCGGACACGTCGGGCAGGTTGGGATAGGCCATGGCCAGGGCCACGGCCACGGTCAGCATCAAGGCCAGCGCGCCGGCGACGGCGATGCCCGCCAGCCATAGCAAGGCCTTGGGAAACCAGTGCATGGGCTTGGATGGGGCGGAGCGAGGCTTTGCAGCCTGGGGTTCTCGGGAGTCTGAAGACGGCATGTCGCAGGGAGTGCTGAGGAGTGCCGCATTATAAAAATGCGTGCCCCAGAAGGTCGGTAGGAGACGGCTGCACACGGTTGCCAGCATGGCCGCAAGCCACGCATCCTAAGCCAGGCGTGCAGGCCGACATGCAAGCAGGGGTGCATTCATGTCGCATTTGATGGCCCGCAATAATGTCTGTTTTTGGCCACTAGCGCCTAGCGTGCTCCGGTTGGCATGGTGAGCTGCGCGCAGTCTTGCTGATAGCATTCAACCTATATGTGAAGGTTTGTTGCGTTCTTTACATACACAAGAAGAGGGAGGGCAAGTTGATTGCTATGGGATCCTTATTCAGTCGCCAGCCCGCACCTTTGCTAGGCATCGACATCAGTTCTTCGAGCGCCAAGCTCGTTGAGTTGTCTCGTGCCAAGTCGGGCGAACTGTTGCTGGAGCGCTGTGCCATCGAACCGCTGGAGCGGGGATGGATCACGGACGGCAACATCGAAAAGTTCGATGAAGTGGCAGAGGCTGTACGGCGACTGGTCAAAAAAAGCGGCACGCGGACCAAGAACGTGGCCATGGCCTTGCCGGCCTCGGCCGTGATCACCAAGAAGATTTCGCTGCCGGACGGCATGAGCGAGCAGGAACTGGAGGTCCAGGTCGAATCCGAGGCCAATCAGTACATTCCTTTCTCGCTCGATGAAGTGAGTCTGGACTTCTGCGTCATAGGCCCGTCATCGAATTCACCCGGCGATGTGGACGTGCTCATTGCCGCATCGCGCCGCGAGAAGGTCCAGGACCGCCAGGGCCTGGCCGAGGCGGCTGGCCTCAAACCCATGGTCATCGACATCGAGCCCCATGCCTCCCGCATGGCGGCTGCACGGCTGATCGAGCGCCTGCCCAATCAGGGCAACAACGCCCTTGTGGCCTTGTTCGAGTTGGGCGCCATGACGACCAGCATGCAGATACTGCGCGACGACGAGGTGCTGTATGACCGGGACCAGGCTTTTGGCGGCGCACAGCTGACGCAACTGATCGCGCGCCAATATGGTTTCTCGCTCGAAGAGGCCGAGTCCAAGAAGCGCAGCGGTGAACTTCCGGAGGACTACGCGTCCGCCGTGCTCAAGCCCTTTGTACAAAGCATGACGCAGGAAGTGTCGCGCGCACTGCAGTTCTTTTTCACCAGTACGCCCCACAACCGCATAGACCACATCCTGCTGGCAGGCGGCTCGGCCCCACTTTCCGGCCTGTCCGAGGCCATCACGCAGCAAACGGGTTTTGCCTGCAGCCTTGCCAATCCCTTTGATGGAATGGAAGTCGGCAGCGGCGTACGCCTCAAGCGCATGTCGCGCGAGGCCCCCGCCTATCTGACCGCCTGCGGACTGGCCATGCGGAGGTTTGTCTCGTGATTCTGATCAATCTGCTTCCTCACAGAGAAGCAACGCGAAAGCGCCGCAAGGAGGCATTCCAGGCCACCATGGTCCTGTCGGCCCTGGTGGGGCTTTTGATCATTGGCGCGGTGTACTGGTGGTATCAGATGATGATCGAGGCCCAGCAGGCAAAGAACAGCATGCTGCGCGCAGAGATTACCGTGCTGGAGTCTCAGATCAAGGAAATTGCCGGGCTGGAGGATGAGATCACTGCCCTGCGTGCACGTCAGAAGGCCGTGGAAGACCTGCAGTCCGACCGCAATCTTCCGGTGCACATGCTCAACGAGCTGGTGGCCCAACTGCCCGATGGTGTCTACCTCAGCAGTATCAAGCAGGAAGGTCTGGTCGTTACCATGCAGGGCACGGCACAGTCCAATGAGCGGGTGTCCGAAATGCTGCGCAATCTCTCGGAGGGGACTCCCTGGATTTCCAAGCCTGAACTGGCGGAAATCGTGGCCAAGACGGTCAACGTCACGCCCAAGGACCAGCGCCGTGCTGCTGCGTTCAATCTGCGCTTTCAGCTGACGCGTGCCAGCGTGGCGGAGAAGGGGCTTTCAGCGGCTACCAACCCAGGAAAGTCCCAGTGATGGCCAAAAAGAAGAAGAACGACATCGACTTCTCCGCACTGCAGGAGAACATCCAGCGACAGTTCCGTGGTCTTGATCCCAATGATCCGTCGCGTTGGCCCATGCTTCCGCAGGCGCTTCTATGCATCGCCATTGCTTTGGGTGTTGCCGCCCTAATGTGGTATGTCCTGATCAAGGACTATGAGGACACCCTGGAGCAGGAGCGCACTACCGAAGTCACGCTGCGCCAGGACTTCAGCCAGAAGCTGTCCAAAGCCGTCAGCCTGGATGGCCTGAAGAAGCAGCGTGAACAGGTCCAGCAGTATGTGACGCAACTGGAAAAGCAATTGCCCAGCAAGGCGGAAATGGCTGCGCTGCTCTCGGACATCAATCAGGCAGGGCTGGGTCGCAGCCTGCAGTTTGAAACCTTCCGGCCTGGTGCGATGGTGGTCAAGGAGTACTACGCTGAGCTGCCCATTGCTTTGAAGGTGACTGGTCGCTTTCACGACATCGGATCATTCGCCTCCGATGTGGCCTACCTGTCGCGCATCGTGACCTTGAACAATCTGTCGATCGCACCTGTAGGCAAGGAGGGAGGCGAGGTCCTGAGCATGGAGGCGACGGCACGAACCTTCCGCTACCTGGATGCAGATGAGGTGCAGGCGCAACGCGCAGCGGCCGGGAAGGGCAAGAAATAATGAGACATATGCGTTTCAGCGGCTGGCTCATGTTGGCCGCCTGCCTGACCGCCTCAGGCTGCTCTTCTTCTGATCAGGAGGAACTACAGACCTGGATGGCCCAGGAAAGAGCCAATGCTAAGCCGCGTGTCAAGCCTTTGGAAGAGCCCAAGACCTTCACGCCCGAGGCCTATCTTGGTTCTGATGGCATGGATCCTTTCAACCCCATGAAGCTGATGCAGGTGCTGCGCAGGGAGTCTGCGCAGTCCAGCGCCAATACCAGCCTGATCGCCTCCGAGCTCAATCGACGCAAGGAACCGCTGGAGGCCGAGCCCTTGGATGCCATGACCATGGTCGGCAGTCTGGACAAAAAAGGCGTGCCCACGGCGCTTGTCAGGGTGGGGACCTTGCTGTACCAGGTTCGGGCAGGAAATTACCTGGGGCAGAACTACGGCAAGGTTACCCGGATCACGGAAACATCCATCCAGTTGCGGGAAATCGTCCAGGACGGCAGCGGCGACTGGATAGAGAGAAATAGCACACTGGAATTGCAGGAGGGAAGGAAATGATGGGCACACATCGCAGAATACTGCACAAGGCTCGCTGGGGAATCGCCGTCGGCGGTTGGTTTCTGGGCTCCTTGGCCTGGGCGCAGTCCGCGATAGAGTCGGTTTCCGGCTCCATCCAGGGAGGCACCGAGGTCGTGCGCATTGAGCTTTCCGAAGCGTTGGCGGCGGACCCCACCGGATTTGCAATCCAGTCGCCTGCGCGGATTGCCCTGGACTTTCCAGGTGCAACCAATGGCACGGGCAAATCTGTGGTCGAGCTCAATCAGGGCAACCTGCGCTCCATCAATATCGTGGAGGCGTCTGGCCGTTCCCGCTTAGTGCTGAATCTGAAGTCGGCGACTTCTTACCGTACTGAAAGGCAAGGCAAGGCCCTGCTGATACTGTTGGATCCAGTGGCAACATCCACGGCCGTGAAGCCTCCCGCACAGCAGGGAGTGTTTGAAGCCAAAGCAGTTGCTGGTACTGATGTCCAGCTCATTCGGGATGTTGATTTCCGTCGCGGCAGTGATGGCTCGGGCCGCATAGTCGTAGGTCTGAGCAGCAGTCAGGTCGGCGTGGATCTTCGACGCGAAGGCAAGGAGCTTGTGGTCGACTTCCTGCGCTCCTCCTTGCCTGAAGGTTTGCGCCGGAAGCTGGATGTGGTTGATTTTGGAACGCCGGTGCAGACGATTTCCTCCGTGCAGCAAGGTGAGTCGGTTCGCATGCGCATCGCTCCGGTTGGTGACTGGGAGCACAGCGCTTATCAGAGTGACAGCCAGTTTGTGATTGAAGTCCGTCAGAAAAAGGCGGATGTGAGCAAGCTGACGCAAGGTCCCGGCTACAGCGGTGAAAAGCTCTCTCTAAACTTCCAGAATATTGAAGTGCGGTCGCTGTTGCAGGTGATTGCTGATTTCACAAACTTCAATATCGTGACTTCGGACACGGTTTCCGGTGCATTGACCTTGCGCCTCAAGGATGTTCCCTGGGATCAAGCACTGCAGATCATCATGGACGCCAAGGGTCTGGGCATGCGCAAGTCCGGCTCGGTGCTCTGGATTGCACCCAAGGATGAGATCGATGCTCGGACCAAGCGAGACTTTGAGTCAGCAATGGAGATTCAGAAGTTGGAGCCACTTCGAACTCAAGGTTTTCAGTTGAATTACGCGAAGTCGGCAGATATTTTGCTGCAGATCACAGCAAATAATAGTGGGGGAGGGGTGGGTAATAGCGTTTCAAGCAGATTTTTGTCTGAGCGTGGGTCTGCTATTTCCGAGCCACGAACCAATCAGTTGTTTGTGACCGATACACCAGCAAAGCTGGAAGCAGTGAAGGCACTTTTGCTAACGCTGGATGTGCCAGTGCGACAAGTCCTAATTGAGGCTCGAATCGTTGAAGCCCGTGACACATTTGGGCGTGCACTGGGTGTCAGACTCGGTGGTGGCGATTTGCGTGCTCAACGAGGTGGCGATGGTGGATACGGCATTGGTGGAGATAATAGACTGGTTTTTGGAACTGGATATGAGAATGCAGTTGCTTCCAGTGGCTCGGGTGGAACGGTGAATACTTCGGGTAATTTTGTGAATTTGCCTGCTGCAAAACTTACTGGAGTAAGTGGTACAGGATCTTTTGCATTGTCTATTTTTAACTCCGCAGCTAATCGTTTTCTGGCTTTGGAGCTTTCTGCGATGGAGGCTGATGGTCAAGGGAAAATAATATCCAGCCCCAGGTTGGTGACCGCTGACCAGACGAAGGCTTTGATAGAGCAAGGTACGGAGTATCCTTATTCTGTGACGGCGCCCAATGGTGCCACCACAATCGCCTTTAAAAAAGCCGTGCTGAAGTTGGAGGTTACGCCTCAGATAACTCCGGAGGGAGATATCATTCTTGACTTGGATGTCAACAAAGATTCTCGAGGTGAGACCACAACCCAAGGTGTGGCAATTGATACAAAGCATATCAAAACACAGGTTCTTGTTCAAAATGGGGGCACTGTGGTGATTGGCGGTATCTTTGAGATGGAAGAGACCAATCAGGAAAGCAAAATTCCTTTTCTGGGAGATGTCCCTGTGCTTGGTCATCTTTTCAAGAGCCGAGTGCGAGAGTCCCAGAAGCGGGAAATGCTGGTGTTTATCACGCCAAAAATGATATCCGATGGTCTCAAGCGTTAATTAAAATTTCTGGGAGATAGTTGATGAAGAAGATCCTGCTAACAATGTTGGCGTCATGCGCGCTAGTCGCTTGTGGTGGCGGTGGTGGAAATCCAGGAACTCCTGGCAACGGTACAGGCGGAACGACGCCTGATGTAGCCAGTGTAGAGTTCCTGCTGGATAAGACTGTTATCGCAAACTCGGGAAGCGATGCAGCAACTATTACAGTGACTGCGCTGTCTGCCAGTAGAAATCCCGTGGCGAATGCGCCCGTCTCTGTGGTTTTATCTTCAGGTGTTTTTACACCTACTTCCAATGTGACGGATGCGTCAGGTCGAATGACTGGGAAAATCGAGATTGGTGGCGATCGTTCCAATAGAGATATTCGGTTTGATCTCAAGGCCGGTGCTCAGGCTGGTGCGGGTGTCGTTGCAGTCACCGGCAGTCAGATTGCATTGACCGTAGTTCCTTCTGCCCCAACCCCAGGACAGCCAGTGGAGGTGACGGCAAAAGTTGCAGATGTCAATGGGGCTGGAATTTCAGGAATTCCCGTTGTCCTCTCGGGATCTGTTCTCAGCGCAGCAATTACTGCCCAGACTGATACGTCGGGTGTGGCGAAGTTTTCTGCGTTTAACGCGCCTGGTGCTGCTCAGGTTTATTCTTTGCAAGCAAAGGCTTCGGGAGTAATTTCCAACGAGCAGATCACTGTTGCAGGCGGAGCTACCCAGGTGCCTGATGCTGTAGGCATTGTCAGCGCGGCAAGCCTTTCTATAGTGCCGAATACGGTTAAGCCGAATCTGGATGGTGGCCGAACCAATATGGCGCAGTTGCGTGCATTGTTCCTGGATAAGGATAATCGTGCGATTCCAAATATGCGAGTGCGTTTTGAGATCGTACCGCCTGGCCTGGGTTCTGGTGAGTCTATTTCGACAGGAAATCAGTCAGTTATTTCTAACGCAAGTGGTGTTGCCTTGGCCCAATATATCCCAGGTACACGAGTTAGCCCGACCGATGGCGTTAATGTAAGGATGTGCTACGGCCCTTCTGATGCATCTCTGTCCAGCGGTAAGTGCCCCGATTTCCGCGTTGGTACATTGACTGTGGCAAGTGAGCCAGTTTCCATCACTATTGGTGATAACAACGAGCTTGAAAAAGGCGCCAACAATCTTACTTATATCAAGAAGTTTGACGTTGCCGTCGCCAACGCGGCTGGCGAAGCGGTTTCGGATGCGGATGTGTCGGTCAGCGTAGATATTCTGCGTTACGGTTTTGGTCGGTATGACAATGTCAAGAATTTACATACCGAAGGGTCCGGTTTCTGCTTGAATGAAGATGTCAATCGCAATGGTAATTTGGACAGCGGTGAAGATGCCAATGGAGATGGCCGGTTGACTCCTCCAAAAGCGGATATTGTGGTTTCCTATTTCAATGGCCGTAAAACAGGAACCAATGGCCGCGTAATCGTGCAGGCGGAATATCCGCAGAACGTTGCCACCTGGCTGCTGTACAAGCTGACCGTCAGTTCCAATGCTGCCGGCTCCGAAGGTCGTGCCGAGCGCATCTTCCTTACCTCGTTCGTCGAAGGTGACCAGAAGAACGGCTCCTTCCTGACCTCGCCTTACGGAGTGACATCCGTCTGCCTGCCCGAGTGAACACGCCGGTGAATTCCGATCAAGGTCCTGCCTCGCTCCGTGCGCCGGTGGTGGCCCTGATCGGCCTGCCCGGCTCCGGCAAATCGACCATAGGGCGCCAGCTGGCGCGCCTGTGGTCGATGCGTTTTGTGGATTCGGACCATGTGATCGAGCAGCGCCTGGGCTGCAGCATCCGGGAGTTTTTCGAGCGCGAGGGCGAGCAGGCTTTTCGAGACATGGAGTCGCAGGTCATTGATGAGCTGTCCGCCTCCACATCCAGCCTGCTGCTGTCCACGGGTGGTGGCGTGGTGCTGCGCGAGCAAAACCGCCGCCATCTGCATGCGCGCACCCAGGTCTTCTATCTGGATTGCACGCCAGAGGCCATCGCCGCGCGGCTGCGCAATGATGTGACGCGGCCCTTGCTGCAGGTGGAAGATCCGGCACTGCGCCTGCGGGAGCTGCTGCTGCAACGCGAGCCGCTTTATCTGGAGACGGCTCACTTCGTGATCCAGACATCGGGTCTGTCTGTGGCGCAGGCCGCCCAGCGCATACGCATGCAGGCGGAACTGGCCTGAGCGGCAGCCCGCTGGAACACCAAAGGCCTCGGCACTTGCCGGGGCCTTTTTCTTTAAGATCGGCGGTTGCCGGGCGCGCTGCCGTGTCGCGCAATTCCTTTCACTCTTTCTGCCTTGGAGCGACACCATCTTGCCCACCGCTTCCTCCTTGCCTGCTGCCCAGGTCGTGACCATCGACCTGGGTGACCGTTCCTATCCGATCACCATCGGCACCGGCCTGCTGGACCAGGCCGCGACCTATGCCGCCCTGCCTTCTGCGGCCCAGGCCGTGATCGTCAGCAATGATGTGGTCGCGCCGCTCTACGAGCCCGCACTGCGTCGCGTGCTGGATCAACGCTACCGCAGCGTACGTACCGTGGTGCTGCCCGATGGCGAGGCCCACAAGGACTGGCAGACGCTGAACCTGATCTTTGACGACCTGCTGTCCGGCGGCTGCGACCGCAAGACCGTGCTGTTCGCGCTGGGCGGCGGCGTCATCGGCGACATGACGGGCTTTGCCGCCGCCAGCTACATGCGCGGCGTGCCCTTCGTGCAGGTGCCCACCACGCTGCTGTCGCAGGTGGATTCGTCGGTGGGTGGCAAGACCGCCATCAACCATCCGCTGGGCAAGAACATGATCGGCGCCTTCTACCAGCCGCAGCTGGTGGTTTGCGACCTGGCCTCGCTGGACACGCTACCCGTGCGCGAGCTGAGCGCCGGCCTGGCCGAGGTCATCAAGTATGGGCCGATCGCCGACATGGACTTCCTGGCTTGGCTGGAGGAGAACATGGACGCCTTGCTCGCCCGCGACCGCACGGCACTGGTGCACGCGATCAAGCGCAGCGTGGAGATCAAGGCCTGGGTGGTGGGCCAGGACGAGAAAGAGGCCGGATTGCGCGCCATTCTCAATTTCGGCCACACCTTCGGGCATGCGATCGAAGCCGGCATGGGCTATGGCAACTGGCTGCACGGCGAAGGCGTGGGCGCCGGCATGGTCATGGCGGCCGAGCTGTCGCAGCGCCTTGGCCTGGTGGATGCCGCCTTTGTGCAAAGGCTGCGCGTGCTGATCGAACGTGCGGGCCTGCCCGTGCGTGGCGCCGTACTGGATGCGCGTGACAACGCTGGCCGCTATCTGGAGCTGATGCGCGTGGACAAGAAGTCCGAGGCGGGCGAGATTCGCTTCGTTCTCATCGACGGGCCGGGAAAGGCCGTCATGCGCTCGGCACCCGATGCTTTGGTGCGCGAAGTCATAGACGCCTGCTGCGCCTGACGCGCGGCGCCGGGGGCAAGCCGGAACTGCTAGAGTGCCCTTGTCAGCATGATGAGGCGATCGAATGCAGAAACAGGCCCTGGCCCCCTATGCCTGCAACCCGGCGTTCAGCCGGGGGCGGCGTTTCCCGGAGGCGCCTGCTCCCACGCGCAGCGATTACCAGCGCGACCGGGACCGCATTGTCCATTCCTCGGCGTTCCGGCGTCTGGTCTACAAGACCCAGGTCTTCGTCAACCATGAAGGCGACCTGTTCCGCACACGGCTGACGCATTCGCTGGAGGTGGCCCAACTGGGCCGCTCGGTCGCCCGGTCGCTGCAACTGGACGAGGATCTGGTCGAAGCCATCTGCCTGGCCCACGATCTGGGCCACACCCCCTTCGGCCATGCGGGCCAGGACGCGCTCAATGCCTGCATGCAGCCGCACGGCGGCTTCGAGCACAACCTGCAAAGCCTGCGCGTGGTGGACCGACTGGAGGAGCGCTATCCGGCCTTTGACGGGCTCAACCTGAGCTTCGAGACGCGCGAGGGCATTCTCAAGCACTGTTCGCGCACCAATGCCGAGCACCTGGAAGCGCGGGAGCCCGGTGGCGTGGCCCAGCGCTTTTTGCTGGGCCGGCAGCCTTCGCTGGAGGCCCAGCTGTGCAATCTGGCCGATGCCATTGCCTACAACGCCCATGACGTGGACGATGGCGTGCGCTCCGGCCTGATCACCATGGCACAGCTGTGCGAGGCCGTTCCCTTGTTCGCGCGCTATCACGATGCAACGCTGGCCGAGCACCCCCAGCTGGGCATGCCGTTGGCCGAGCGCCGACTGCTGTACGAAAGCATCCGCCGCATGCTCAGCGACCAGGTCTATGACGTGATCGCCGCCACGCAGCAACGCATTGCTCAGGCACGGCCCTGTTCGGTCGATGAGGTGCGCGCACAGGCTGGCCCCCTGGTGGGCTTCAGCGATACCATGAGGCAGCAGTCGTTGCAGCTCAAGCAGTTCCTGTTCCGCAATCTCTATCGCCATGAACAGGTGATGAAGACCATGGACGGCGCGCAGCAGGTGGTGGCCGAGCTGTTTGCGGCCTACATGGTGGAGCCCGATCGCATGAAGCCGCGTTTCGTGCAGCGGGCCATGCTGGCCGAGGACGTATCGGCGCGTGCGCGGGTGGTGGCCGACTTCATCGCCGGGATGACGGATCGCTACGCGGCCCGGGAGCATGAGCTGCTGACAGGCCTGCGCCTGCTGGGCTGAGAAATCCGAGCACCGGCATCGCCTAGGCGGCGCGGCTAGAATGCGGACCCTGCGTGACAGGGCAGGGAAGGGTTCCTGGACGGTTTCGCAATGTCTGGGGGCGCAGTGCCCCCGTTCGCATTTTTGAAGGGCACAGCCATGACCGATACCAACCACGAGATTCGCGCGGCCGAGTTTCCGCCTGTCACCGTGATCGAGGATACGGTGCACTGGCTCGAAAAGGCCGTGATCGGCCTGAACCTGTGCCCCTTCGCCAAGGGCGTGCACATCAAGGGCCAGATCCACTACACGGTCAGCCAGGCCACCGACGCCGAGGGCGTGGCGGCGGATCTGCACCGCGAGCTGGAGGCGCTGGCCGAGGCCTCGCCCGAGAAGCGCGACACCACGCTGCTGATCCTGCCCCATGCGCTGCAGGAGTTCCTGGACTTCAACGACTTCCTCGAAGTGGCCGACGCCATGGTCGAGGAGCTGGACCTGGGAGGCATCCTGCAGGTGGCCTCGTTCCATCCGCAGTTCCAGTTCGAGGGCACCGAAGCGGACGACGTCACCAACTGCACCAACCGCTCGCCCTATCCCACGCTGCACCTGCTGCGCGAGGACAGCATAGACAAGGCGGTCGAAGCATTCCCCGAGGCGGAGTCCATCTACGAGCGCAACATGGAGACGCTGGAGAAGATCGGCATCGAAGGCTGGCTGGACATGGGCGTGGGCGCGCGCTGCCCCGTGGCGCATGCAGCCAAGCCGGGCGCAGCCGAATGAAGGCGCGCCAAGGCAAGCCTGCCGCGAAACCCGAGCAGGATGTGACCGAGCAACTGGGCCTCAAGCCCGGCCAGTCCATCGAACTGCTCAAGGCGCTGCACATCCTCACGCGCGAAGGCAAGATCAACCAGGATTCGCGGCGCAAGCTCAAGCAGGTCTACCACCTGTACCAGTTCATCGCCCCCATCCTCGAAGAACTGTCGGCCGACGACCATGCGGTCACCCTGGCCGACCACGGTGCCGGCAAGTCCTACCTGGGCTTCATCCTCTACGACCTGTATTTCAAACCGCTGGGGCGCGGCCACATCTACGGCATAGAGACGCGCGCGCCGCTGGTGGAGGCGTCGCAGAAGCTGGCCACCGAGCTGGGCTTCGACCGCATGGGCTTCCTCAACATGTCGGTGGCCGAATCCACGCATGCCGACTTCATGCCTGCGCAATTCGACGTGGTCACGGCCCTGCACGCCTGCGACACAGCCACCGACGACGCCATCGCCTTCGGCCTGGAGAAGAAAGCCAAGGCCATGGTGCTGGTGCCCTGCTGCCAGGCCGAGGTCGCTGCCTGCCTGCGCCAGACCAAGGCGCTGAGCCTGACGCGCACGCCGCTGGCAGAACTGTGGCGCCATCCCATACATACGCGCGAAATGGGCAGCCAGCTCACCAACGTGCTGCGCTGCCTGTACCTGGAAGCCTGCGGCTACCAGGTCACCGTGACCGAGCTGGTCGGCTGGGAGCACAGCATGAAGAACGAGCTGATCATTGCGCGTTACACGGGGCAGAAAAAGCGCAGTTCCGTCGAGCGGCTCCGTGCAATCCTCGAAGAGTTTGGCTTGTCAGGGTCTGCACTGGCGCACCGCTTTGGCCAATAGTGATACAGATTGCTGCGCAAGGTGTGCGCACCTGACTCTTTGTGTGGCGTCTGATTTTTATTTTGGATAGCTATTGGGTGAGCGATAGATGTAATTTTTTGAGTATCGAGGTTTGTGGATAATGGTGCTCGGATATATTTGTTAGCTCTCACCATCGGTGGAAGTTCCACAGCTTCAAATAGATACAAGGCAGAAAATGTATAGATACTCGCTATGGCTGGCACTCTCTCTGGTAGCTTGCGGTGGTGGCGGAGGTGGGGATACGACGCCACCAAAGCCCACTGAGCCTGAAAATGGTTGGTTGACGTTTGACAAGCCGGATGTCGTGGTGCTCCAGGGCGATTCGGAGCAAGTTACGGTGAAGGCTACGTCTACCAAGGCGCTTTCCGCGCCGCTGAATGTGCGTGTCGATGCTACGGATGAGTTCGTTTCTGGTACGACGGTTACCTATGAAAAGATCGCAGGTTTCGAGTTCAATCTGAGTACAGCTACTAGTGCACCGGTTGGCAAGCGCAGCGGCGTATTGAAGGTCTTTTTGTGCAGTGATGATGCACGCGTATGCAACTCACCCTATCCAGGCTCGCCCTGGACCGTTCCCTATGAAATCGAGGTGGTCTCCAAGGCTTTGAAGCAGACCCCGCTGGCCATGCTGCCTGGTGCTGTGGCTTGGAACAACTTGGGTGGCAATGCTGCGCGCACGGGTTATGTGCCGACCAATATCACCTTGAGTCCGGCTAATTTTTCCTTGCGCTGGGCAAAGCGGGGAGGACCTTCAACCTCAATGTGGAGACTGACAGAAGCCGTCGTGGTCGATGGACGGGTTTACACAGGCGGTAATAGCCTTCGTGCCTATGGAGAAGCCGACGGCACGCTGCTCTGGGGGTCGTCGTTTAACTCTGGCCCAGCGGTTGTCAGCCAGGGCAACGTATTTTCTTATGCGGATGAAACGACTTTTGCTCCCAATCGTCTGTATGTGCGCAATGCCGTGACTGGATCCTCGGTGAACACGCCCGATCACTACGAAGGACAGGAAGACCGCTCGTTGCTGGTTGCGGATGATGACTCGGTCTATGCCCCGTTCACCTTCAGAATGACGGCTGTGGACGGTATTGTGGCGTGGCGGGATTATGCGCCCATGCGCAGTCTGCCTTCCAGGGCTTCCGATCGGTTGTATATGGCAGATGCGTCCAACGTCTATGCCCGGGATATCAAGGATGGCAGAGAGATAGCGCGCATTGCAACCGGAGGTGAGCAAAGGGAAGTCCGCAGGGCGACCGGTACCCTCGCCGATGGTCAGGATCGCGTGCTAGTCTCGCATTTCAACCAGGGCAATGCCTCGCTTGGCAGCTACTCGATTGGGCAAAAGCAAAAACTCTGGGATGTCGAGGCTTCCTTTCTGAGCCGCCCAGCCTTGGCGGACGATACGGTCTATGTAGTCAATGTGCCGCAGCCCGCCAAGGGCGTCGCCACGCTGGAGGCGCGTTCATCGGCAACAGGTGCCGTGGTCTGGTCCACGCCGCTGCCTGATGCCGTGGTGCCGGTCGGCGAGGAGGCTGTCTATCACGTTGCTGTGGTCGGCAACTTGGTCTTTGTGTCTTCTGACCGTAAATTCGGGGCGTCCACCTACGCGATTGACCGTTCCAGCCATGCTATTGGCTGGCGCCATCCCGTCAATGGAAGTCTGGCAGTTTCCGACAACGGCATCCTGTATGTCGCGCAGGCGCTCGACGCCAGCCTGTTCGCCATCAATCTGCGTTGATGTAGTAAGGGAAAGCGGCTGGAAATTCGAGCCGCTTTCTTATTTGCTCTTGTATTTCCGCTGGCGAGGTCTTTTTTCTCAGCGCGTTGCGCGATACCAGGCGATGCCATCGGCATCGATGCTGCGCTCCACCTGCCCTGCATGCATCAGGTGGTTGAGGCAGGCCAGGCTCTCGCCCGTGGCCATGCCCAGCAGGGCGGGGCTGGATTCGCTGATGGGGCGTGAGAACAGGGCGCCGAAGACATCGACGGCGCGACGCGGTTCGGCCAGTGCGGCCAGCAAGCGGGCGTTGGCGCGTTCCTGGCCTGCGGCCAGTGAATCGATGCGTGCATGCAGGCCGCGAAAGCAATCGCCATGCGCGGGCAGGACGAGCACATCGTCGGGCACTTCGCGCCTGACCTTTTCCAGAGAATCCATCCAGTCGGCCATGGGGTTGGCGTCTGGCTCCATGGCATGGACCGAGACGTTGGACGAGATGCGCGGCAGTACCTGGTCGCCCGAGATCAACAGCTTGAGATCGGGGCAGTAGAGGCTGGCGTGCTCGGGCGAGTGGCCGCTGCCGACCACCACGCGCCACAGGTGCTTTCCTATGCGCAGTTCCTCTCCGTCGTGCAGGCGGCGGTAGCTGTCGGGAAGGGCGTGGATGTGCTTGCCGAAATTGCCGAAGCGGGCGCGGTAGGACTCCAGCGCGCTGTCACTCCAGCCTGCGCGGCGGTAGAAGGCGATGGCGTCGGGCGGCGCCTCGCGGCTGCAGTCCGAGACCACGACGCGGCAGTTCAGATATTCCAGGCGCGTCATGTACAGCGGCACATGGAACTTGCGCGTCAGCCAGCCGGCCAGGCCCACATGGTCGGGGTGCATGTGGGTGACCAGCACGCGCGTCAGCGAGCGGCCATCGGTGGATTGGGAGAACAGCGCGCGCCAGGTGGCCACGCCTTCGTCGGTGCGCGCACCGGTATCGACGATGGCCCAGCCCTCGCCGTCATCGATGGCCCAGAGATTGATGTGATCCAGCGCATAGGGCAGGGGCATGCGTATCCAGAGCACGCCGGGTGCGACCTCCAGCGTCTGCCCGCGCTGCGGTGGCGCCTCGAACGGGTAGTCGAGCACCGGCTTGGGCGGCGCATCCGTGGCGTGCGAGGCGTTCGGGGCTTGGGCTTTCTGGTCCATGGGGTTCCTTGTTCAGTCGCGGGGGTGGCCGGGTGCTCCCCGGCTGGCAGCGCATCCCCGCAACGATACGCCTGCCGCTGCTGCCTTGCTGTCACGGGCTCGTCACAGGTCGCTCCTACAGTGCACGGGTCAATCAACAGGGGGAGGGCGCGGCCGTGCTGCGGGGTCCCCTGCCTACAGAGGGATATCCGCATGAAATTGAAGATGTTGTGCAGCGCGCTGGCTGGTGCCTCGCTGCTGTTGAGCGCCTGTGGCGGCAGCGACGGTTCGTCCGCAGCCGCTCCGACCAAGAACGTGCTGTTCTTCCTGGGTGACGGCATGGGCATCACCACCATGACCGCCGCGCGCATCTACAGCGTGGGCGAAGACGGTGAGCTGACCATGGACAAGCTGCCCGAGACGGCCTTCGTCCACACCTTCTCGAACGACGCCCAGGTGACGGACAGCGCGCCCTCGATGGCCGCCTACATGACCGGCGTGAAGATGAACAACGAAGTCATCTCCATGACGCCCGACACCAAGGCCACGGACGCTGCGGGCAAGGCCTATCACACCAACTACGACAGCACCTGCCCCAGCGGCAACGGTCAGGCCGTTCCCACGCTGCTCGAGCAGATGAAGTCCGCCGGCTACGGCACGGGCGTGGTCTCCACCGCGCGCATCACGCATGCCACGCCGGCAACCACCTACTCGCACGTCTGCCACCGCGATGCGGAGAACACCATCGCCGCGGCCCTGGTGCCCGGCGGCTCCGGCTACAACAGCAAGCTCGGTGACGGCGTGGACGTGATCCTGGGTGGCGGCTCCTACTACTTCACGCCCAAGGCCGACGGCGGCCGCCGCAACGACAGCCGCAACCTGATCGCCGAGTTCAAGACGCAGAAGTACAGCTACGCCGCCAACAAGAGCGAGTTCGACAAGCTGCCCGTGGACGGCAGCAAGATCGCCGGCCTGTTCACCAAGGACCACATGGCCTATGACCTGGACCGCGATGCGACCAAGGAACCGAGCCTGGCCGAGATGACGGGCAAGGCCATCGACGCACTGTCAGCCAAGAAGAAGGGCTTCTTCCTGATGGTGGAAGGCGGCCGCATCGACCATGCGCTGCACGCCACCAACGCGCGCCGCGCGCTGCAGGACACCGTGGCCTTCGACAACGCCATCCAGACCGCGCTGGACAAGATGGCCAAGCTCGATCCGGGCCTGAAGAACACGCTGATCGTCGTCACCGCCGACCATGACCACACGCTGCACCTGAACGGCTATGCCGCGCGCACCGGCAAGACCGAGGCCGGCAAGCCCGGCGTGCTGGGCCTGGTCAAGAACTACGTGGACGGCAAGGCCTCCACCGATGTGGACGGCAATCCCTACACCATCCTGGGCTTCGGCAACGGTCCCAAGCGCCTGGCCACGCGGGGTCCCATCGACGCAGCCTCGCTGGAGAGCCCCGACTACCTGCAGGAGGCCGTGGTGCCCCTGGCCTCCGAAACCCACGGCGGCGGCGACGTGTTCCTGGGCGCGCAAGGCATGGGTGCCGATACGTTCTCGGGCGTGATCGACAACACGGCCGTGTTCAACCTGATCAAGAAGAGCATCGGCTTGCAATGAAACACCCCCTGAGCGACTGCGTCGCTTCCCCCTCTCTCGCTTCGCGGGAGGGGGACGACGCCCTCGCTGCGGGGCGGCCCTTGCTCGGCGTCCGCCGCCTGGGCCACGCCGGTTTCATGCGGTCCTAGCACGCTGTACGACCAGGGTCTTGTACCGCAATCAAGGCATTCAAAGTATTCAAGGAATTCCACATGCATCCGATCCTCCAAAAGACCTCCCTCGCCCTGGCTGCGGCCGGCGCGCTGGCGCTGCTGGCTCCCGCCGCCCATGCGGCTGGCGAGGCCAAGAACGTCATCTTCTTCCTCGGCGACGGCATGGGCCCGGTCACCGTGACCGCCGCGCGCATCTACAAGGGTGAGAAGCAGCTGGCTGCCAATCCCACGGCACTGACCAGCAGCGAGCGCGCCACGCTGACCATGCAGTCCCTGCCTTACGCCAGCCGCGTCAAGACCTTCTCGCGCGATGGCCAGACCACGGACAGCGCGCCTTCGATGGCGGCCTACATGACCGGCGTGAAGATGAACAACGAAGTCATCTCCATGTCGGCCGAGACCCTGGCCTATGCGGCCAACGGCCAGCAGTACATCAACGGCGAGGACACCACCTGCCCGGCCGGCAACGGCCAGCCCGCGCAGACCCTGCTGGAACTGTCCAAGGCCAAGGGCCGTGCCGTGGGCGCCATCTCCACCACGCGCGTGGGCCATGCGACGCCTGCGGCCACCTACGCCCACATCTGCAACCGCAATGGCTACAACAGCATTGCCGAGCAGTCCGTGCCCGGCCATGCCAACTACAACGCCAAGCTGGGCGACGGCATCGACGTGCTCATGGGCGGCGGCCAGCGCAACTACCTGCCCAAGTCGGTCAACCCCAGCAGCAAGCGCACGGACACGGCCAACCTCGTGGACATGATGAAGGCCAAGGGCTACGCCTATGTCGCCAAGGGCAGCGAGCTGGCGGCCCTGGACGCGACCAAGGCCCCCAAGCTGCTGGGCCTGTTCACGCAAAGCGAAATGGCCTACGAGCTGGACCGCGTCAAGCAAAAGCTGGACGAGCCCAGCCTGGCCGACATGACCGGCAAGGCGCTGGACGTGCTCAGCCGCAATGACAAGGGCTTCTTCCTGATGGTGGAAGGCGGCCGCATCGACCACGCACTGCACGGCACCAATGCCAAGCGCGCGCTGGAAGACACGCTGGCCTTCGACCGCGCCATCGAGACCGCCATGGCCTACATGGAAAAGAAGGACCCGGGCCTGAAGAACACGCTGATCGTCGTCACGGCCGATCACGACCACAACATGGTGTTCAACGGCTACTCCAAGATCGGCAACCCGATCCTGGGCAAGGTGCAGGACTACCAGACCGGCCAGATGGCCAAGGCCCAGGACGGCAAGCCCTACACCACGCTGGCCTTCGGCAACGGCGGACGTCCTAACGCCACGGCCTCCAGCCAGGTCAATGCCGAAGATGGCAACAAACCCTGGATCGCTCCCACGCGCGGCGCCTCGCGCGACGACGTGACGGCCGTGGACACCACGGACGACAACTACCTGCAGGAAGTCGGCCTGAACCTGGGCACGCCGGGCTCCGAGACCCATGGCGGCGGCGACGTGATGCTGTTCGCCGGCGGCGCGGGCGCCAAGATCTTCAAGGGCACGATGGACAACACCAAGGTGTTCTCCAAGGTCCGCGAAGCCGCTGGACTGTAATTGTTTCTTCCTTCGTTGGCTGCTTGCCAACCCCTGGCCGGAGCCGTGGCACATGCGTGTGCCCGGCCCCGGTTTTTTCGCATTGGCTGGATTCCATGACGCTTTCCCTTCCGGCGCCGCGCGCGGCGCGCCACATCTACGCGGCCGCGCTGCTGGCCTGTTCCGTCTCCGCAGCATGGGCCGCCGAGCCGGCCAAGGCGGCGGCATCCGCACCCACGGCCGCAGTCCCTGCGGATTCCGTGGCGCGCACCACGGCCGCCGTACAGGCCACGCCCGAAGCCGACCTGCGCATCACCTACGAAGCCATGAGCGTGGGCAGCGACGGCGTGCAGCGCAGCAGCGTCTATACCAACCGCGTCTACCGCCGCAAGGCCCAGCTGTGGATAGAGCGCGAAATGCCCGCCGCCCTGCGCCAGAGCCAGGACCACGGCCATGACCACGCCCATGGCCCGCACGCCGGCCACGCCCATGACGAAGCCCGCGCCGCACCCCTGTCCATCCGCCGCGCCGATGACGGCAAGGTCGGCGTGGAAGTCATCCTGGCCAAGCTGCGCCGCGTCATCAGCGTGGACCTGGCCCACCACGGCAACGTCGGCTACGGCGGCTCCTTCGACAACGTGTACTGGATCGTGCCTCCCACCGCGCTGCAGGGCATGGAGCGCGTGGGCAAGCCACACAACGGCGTGCAGCGCTACCGCGGCACGGCAGGCGAACAGACCACCGTCATCGACTGGGACGTGGCCAACCAGTTCGCCCGCCGCGTGGAACGCAGCGACTCCCACGGCACCGAGCGCATCGTCGTCACCGCCACCAAGCTGCCCGCCCCGCTGGCCCAGCCCTGGAAGACCATCGAAGGCTATGACAAGGGCGACTACTCCGATCTGCTGGATTGAAATGATTACCCCCTGAGTCGCTTCGCGCCTTCCCCGTTGCACGGCGCCCTCGGTGCGGGGCGGCGCGGCCGGCTCAGGCCCTTCCTCGGTGTCCCTGAGTTGGGCCGCGCTCGTTCGTGCGATGTGGGCGGTGCTTAGCAATAGGTCGGTGCTCCAATGAAAAAGAGCTGCACGCAGCAGCTCTTTTATACGGAAACGAAGGTCAGACTTGCGCCCCGGAGTCCTTGACGACCTTGCTCCACTTGGCGGACTCGGCCTTGATATAGGTGAGGAACTCGGCCGGCGTGTCGATCACGACATCACCGCCTTGGTCGTTGATCTTCTTGACCACGGCCGGGTCCTTGAGCACCTTGGCAATGGCCGTGTACAGGCGCTGCTGCACGGCGGCGGGCGTCTTGGCCTGAGTCCAGAGGCCGAACCACGAAGTGGCCTCGTAGCCGGGCACACCGGCTTCGGCCACGGTGGGCACATCGGGCAGTTCGGGCGAGCGCTTGGCGGTGGTCACGGCGATGGGACGCAGCTTGCCCGAGCGCACATGCTGGATGGCCGAGGGCATGTTGTCGAACATGATGGCTATCTGGTTGCCCAGCAGGTCGGTGATGGCCGGGGCGCTGCCCTTGTAGGGCACGTGCACCATGTCCAGGCCCGTCATGGAGCGGAACAGCTCGCCCGACAGGTGGATGGAGCTGCCGCTGCCCGAGGAGCCGTAGTTCAGCTTGCCGGGATTGGCGCGCGCGTAGGCGATCATTTCCTTGACGGTCTTGAACGGCTGGCTGGGGTGGGCCACCAGCAGGTTGGGCACGTTGGCCACGCGCGTCAGGGGCGAGAAGTCCTTGATGGGGTCGAAGCCGGGCTTGGCGTAGAGCGCGGCATTGATGGCATGCGTGCCCACGGTGCCCATGAACAGCGTGTAGCCGTCGGCCGGTGCACGCGCGGCGGCCACGGCGCCGATGTTGCCGCCCGCGCCGGGCTTGTTGTCCACGATCACGGTCTGGCCCAGTTCCTGCTGCAGCGCCTGGGCGACGATACGCGCCAGGATGTCGGTGGTGCCGCCAGCGGCGAAGGGCACGAGGATGGTGATGGGCTTGCTGGGGAAGCCGTCCTGGGCCAGGGCGGCGGTGCCGGACAGGGCGCCGAGGGCGGTCAGGGATGCGGCGGCCAGCGCCTGCAGGCCACGGCGGCGGGTGAAGTGGGTGGTTTGATCGGACATCGAGAGGTCTCCTGATTCGGCAATAAGGTGGATGGCCGGGCCCGGCAACGCCGGTCTGGGCCAGGGCAAGGCCCTGTGTGGCGCCCGCCTGTGCAGGCGGGCGCTTCCAGTGGTTCTTCTTGAAGGGTGTTGTGCCTGGGAAGGCGTTCGGTCAGATGGTCGGTCCGACGTTCGGTCAGACGGGCGCCACGCCCAGCGTGGTGCCGCCGCAGATGTAGAGCACCTGGCCGGTGACGAAGCCGTTGTCGGGCGACAGGAAGAACAGCGCGGCACGGGCCACGTCTTCCGGTGTGCCCATGCGGCCCACGGCAATGCTGTTGAGGATGCGCTGGGTCTGCGGCGCGCCCTCGGGGTTGCTCTTGGTGAACAGCTCGGTGGCGATGGGGCCGGGGCCCAGGGCGTTGACCGTGATGCGGTCGCGGCCCAGTTCCATGGCCAGGGTGCGCGTCAGGCCGATCAGGCCGGCCTTGGTCGCCGAGTAGACGATGCGGTCAGGCTTGCCCAGCGCGGCGCGCGAGGACATGTTCACGATGCGCCCCTCGCCGCAGGCACGCAGTGTGGGCAGGAAGGCCTGGACCAGCAGCATGGGCGCGCGCAGGTGCAGTCCCACCACGTCGTCGAGATGCTGGGTGCTGGCGTTGTCGATGGTGCCGGGGCGCGTGGCGCCCGCGTTGTTGACCAGGGCCACCACGTTGTGCGCGGCGGCAATGCGGGCTGCCGCCTCGGCGGTGGCCTGCTCGCTGGTCAGGTCGGCCTGGTAGCTCACCAGCAGCGGATGGCTCCAATCGGGCAGCACGTAGTCGAGGTTGACCACGGCGCGGCCCTGGGCCAGCAGGGCCTCGGCGATGGCACGGCCGATGCCGTTGCTGGCGCCGCTGACCACGGTGACGGGTGTCTTGTTATCCACGGTGCTCATCGCAGTCTCAGACCTTTTCCAGGATCACGGCAATGCCCTGGCCCACGCCGATGCACATGGTGCACAGCGCGTAGCGGCCGCCCAGCGTGTGCAGCTGGTTCACGGCGGTGGTGGCCAGGCGCGCGCCCGATGCACCCAGCGGATGGCCCAGCGCAATGGCGCCGCCCCATTGGTTGACGCGGCGGTCATCGTCGGCAATGCCCAGATCGCGCAGCACGGCCAGGCCCTGCGCGGCGAAGGCTTCGTTCAGCTCGATCACGTCCATCTGCTCCAGCGTCAGGCCGGTCAGGGCCAGCACCTTGCGCACGGCGGGCGCCGGGCCGAAGCCCATGATGCGCGGGGCCACGCCGGCCACGGCCATGCCGACCACGCGGGCGCGGGGCACCAGGTTGTATTGCTGGGCGGCTTCCTCGTTGGCCAGCAGCAGGGCGCAGGCGCCGTCGTTCACGCCGCTGGCATTGCCGGCCGTCACCGTGCCATCCGAGCGCACCACGCCCTTGAGCTTGGCCAGCGCCTCGATGGTGGTGGCGCGCGGATGTTCGTCCTGGCTCACCACGATGGCGTCGCCCTTCTTCTGGGCAATGGACACGGACACGATTTCCTTGGCCAGGTAGCCGGCCGCGATGGCGGCGGCGGCCTTTTGCTGGCTGGCCAGGGCCATGCGGTCCTGGGCTTCGCGCTCGATCTTGAAGTCGTCGGCCACGTTCTCTGCCGTCTCGGGCATGGAGTCCACGCCGTACTGCTGCTTCATCAGCTTGTTGACGAAGCGCCAGCCGATGGTGGTGTCGTACACGGCGTTGCTGCGGCTGAAGGCGCTTTCTGCCTTGGGCATGACGAAGGGCGCACGGCTCATGCTTTCCACGCCGCCCGCGATCATCAGGCGGGCCTCGCCCGCCTTGATGGCGCGCGCGGCCGTGCCCACGGCGTCCAGGCCCGAACCGCACAGGCGGTTGATGGTGGCGCCCGGCACATCGATGGGCAGGCCGGCCAGCAGGGCGGACATGCGCGCCACGTTGCGGTTGTCTTCGCCGGCCTGGTTGGCGCAGCCGTAAAGCACGTCGGCCACGGCCGTCCAGTCCACGCCGGGGTTGCGCTCCATCAGCGCCTTGATCGGCACGGCGCCGAGGTCATCGGCACGCACCGGGGACAGGGCGCCACCGTAGCGGCCGAAGGGGGTGCGGATGGCGTCGCAGATGAAGGCCTGGTTGGACTGGCTCATGGTGTCTCCTGGGAAAAGAATGAAGAGGTGCCTGGGTGCGCCGCAGCGCACCCACTGGATGGGGAGCTGAGGGATCAGGCCGTGGCCGTCGCGTCCTTGATGGGCAGGCCCACGATGGACTGCAGCTCGGCGTGCGAGAGGCCGGGCACGGTGTCGATCAGGCGCAGGCCCTCGGGCGTGCATTCCAGCGTGCACAGGTCGGTGTAGATGCGCTTGACGCAGGACAGGCCCGTGAGCGGATAGCTGCAGGCCTCGACGACCTTGCATTCGCCGGTCTTGGTCAGCAGGTCCATCATCACCCAGGTCTGGCGTGCACCCACGGCCAGGTCCATGGCGCCGCCCACGGCGGGAATGGCACCGGCCTCGCCCGTGCTCCAGTTGGCCAGGTCGCCCGTGGCCGAGACCTGGAAGGCGCCCAGCACGCAGATGTCCAGGTGGCCGCCGCGCATCATGGCGAAGCTGTCGGCATGGTGGAAGTAGCAGCCGCCCGGCAGCAGGGTGACGGGCTGCTTGCCCGCATTGGTCAGGTCATAGTCCTCCTGGCCTTCGGCGGGCGCCGGGCCCATGCCCAGGATGCCGTTCTCGCTTTGCAGGATGACCTCGCGGCCGGCCGGGATGTGGTTGGCGACCTGGGTGGGCATGCCGATGCCCAGGTTGACATAGGCGCCGTCGAAGATGTCTTCGGCCACGCGCCGGGCCAGCTCTTGCTTGCTGCGTTTCTGGTAGCTGCTCATGCTCTTGCTTTCGGCGGTTGGGGCGCTCATGCGGTTTTCTTGAAGCCGCCGGCCTGGGTGGCCACGCGGTCGATCTTCACGATCTGGCTCACGTAGATGCCGGGCGTGACCACGGCCTCGGGGTCCAGCGCGCCCAGCTCCACGATCTCGTGCACGGTGGCGATCGTGTGCTTGGCCGCCGTGGCCATCACGGGTCCGAAGTTGCGGGCCGACATGCGGTAGGTCAGGTTGCCCCAGCGGTCGCCCTTCTCGGCCTTGACCAGTGCCACGTCGCCGTGGATGGGATGCTCCAGCACATAGTGCTTGCCGTTGATCTCGCGCGTTTCCTTGCCGTTGGCCAGCTCCGTGCCATAGGCCGTGGGGCAGAAGAAGCCGCCGATGCCGGCGCCGGCAGCGCGCAGGCGCTCGGCCAGGTTGCCCTGGGGCACGAGTTCCAGCTCGATCTTGCCGCTGCGGTACAGGTCGTCGAACACCCAGCTGTCCACCTGGCGGGGGAAGCTGCAGATGATCTTGCGCACCTGGCCGCTCTTGAGCAGGGCCGCCAGCCCCTGGTCTCCGTTGCCCGCGTTGTTGTTGACCACGGTCAGCTCGCGTGCGCCCTGGGCGATCAGGCCGTCGATGAGTTCGGTGGGATTGCCCGAGGTGCCGAAGCCCCCGATCAGCACGGTGGAGCCGTCCTGGACGCCCGACAACGCCTCGGCGATGGTGTCGGTGATTTTGTTGATCACTTGCTTGTCTCCGGTATGCAGGCCGCTGGCGCTGCGCTAAAATGTTCGTATGTAGAACAAAAGTTCGCAGAAAGAATTATAGAGCCATGGAAAAAAATGCCGCTTCCGTAATTTCCACAGGTGGGGTTGAAGAAGAGGGCGGCACGCCGCGCCCCGGCGACAGCTATGTGCAGTCCTTCGCGCGCGGCCTGGGCGTGATCCGCTCGTTCAGTGCCGAGGCGCCCGCGCAGACGCTCAGCGAGGTGGCGTCGCGCACGGGGCTCACGCGCGCCGGGGCCCGGCGCATCCTGCTGACGCTGCAGACGCTGGGCTATGTGAAGAGCGACGGCAAGCTGTTCCAGCTCACGCCGCGCATCATGGAACTGGGCTTTGCCTACCTCAGCTCCACCCCGGTCTGGAACCTGGCCGAGCCCGTGATGGAAAACCTGGTCGACGAGGTCAAGGAGTCCTGCTCGGCCGCCGTGCTCGATGGCGGCGACATCGTCTATGTGCTGCGCGTGCACACCCACAAGATCATGAGCACCAACCTCGGCGTTGGCTCACGCCTGCCGGCCTGCTGGACCTCGATGGGGCGCGTGCTGCTGGCCGGCGAGAGCGATGAATCCCTGCAGGCCCTGCTGGATGCGCGCGAGCGCCGGCAGTTCACGGCCCTGACCGAGCAGGATGATGACCGCCTGCGCCAGCGCATTCTGGAGGTGCGCGCCCAGGGCTGGGCCCTGGTGGATCAGGAACTGGCCGAAGGCCTGATCTCCATCGCGGCGCCCGTGAAGAACGCGGCCGGGCGCACCGTGGCTGCGCTCAACATCAGCGGCCAGGCCAACCGCAACAGCGCCGAGATGATGCGCGGGCAACTGCTGCCCCGGCTGCTGGCTGCCACGCAGCTGGTGAGCCAGCTGCTGCGGGCCTCATCGCGGCTTTCCCTGTAGGGCGGCGGGCGGCGCGGCGCTCCATAATTGCCGATCCACGCCCCGCACTCGCACCATGGCCCGCCTGCCCCGACTCACCCTTGCGGATCTGCCGCACCACATCATCCAGCTCGGCAACAACGGCGGGGACATCTTCATCGATGCCCAGGACCGGGAAACCATGCTGGGGCTGCTGCGCGAGATGGCGCGCAGCTGCGAGTTGGCCGTGCATGCCTACGTGCTGCTGCCCAGCCAGTTCCACCTGCTGGCCACGCCCCGCACCGGCGATGGCCTGCCCAAGTTCATGCAGGCCGTGGGCCGGCGCTATGTGCGCTACTTCAACGACCGCCACGGCCGCAGCGGCACGCTGTGGGAAGGCCGCTATCGCGGCACGGTGCTGCAGCCCAGCTGGCTGCTGCCCACCATGGTCTTCATGGACGACAGCCCCGTGCGCGCCGGCTTGGTCCAGCGGCCGGCCGACTGGCCCTGGTCCAGCTACGCGCACAACGCCGGCCTGCGCAGCGACGCGCTGATCCAGCCGCATGCCGTGTTCTGGGAGCTGGGCAACACCCCGTTTGCGCGGGATGCGGCCTATGTGGAAGCCGTGGAAGAGGGGGTTGGCGCCGACGACGCCGAACGCATCAGCCAGTCGGCGCTGCGGGGTTGGGCGCTGGGCGATGAGCAATTCATTGCCGATTTACAACAGCGCACCGAGCGCCGTGTGACCCGCCAACGTGCCGGTCGTCCGCCCGGACGGACCAATGAGCGCACCACAACAGTGCGTTAGTACCCACTGATGGCCTGCAAGTGCTTGATTCCTCACTACAGGTCTTTGTGAAATAAATATGTCCCTTATTAATTTCCGATTTTTTTGTTCTGGAATTAATTGGGATCTGACCCTTATATAAATTTATTGCATGAGGTGATGCCTTGCCTTAATCTTGCGTTCCCTGCGAAAAATTTGAGGATTCCGCCATGACGACGGCTGCCGAGATCAAGCATCTCCAAGACCACGGTCTGTACTCCAAGAGCAACGAGCACGACGCCTGCGGCCTCGGCTTTGTTGCACATATCAAGGGCGTCAAGCGCCATGACATCGTCACCGGCGCGCTCAAGATCCTCGAAAACATCGACCATCGCGGCGCCGTGGGCGCCGACAAGCTCATGGGCGATGGCGCGGGCATTCTGATCCAGATTCCCGACCAGCTCTACCGCGAAGAGATGGCAAAGCAGGGCGTGGCCCTGCCGCCGGCGGGCGAGTACGGTGTGGGCATGATCTTCCTGCCGAAGGAACACGCCTCGCGCCTGGCCTGCGAGCAGGAGATGGAACGCGCCATCAAGGCCGAAGGCCAGGTCCTGCTGGGCTGGCGCGATGTGCCCGTGAACCGCGACATGCCCATGTCGCCCACGGTCCAGGAAAAGGAGCCCATCCTGCGCCAGGTCTTCATCGGCCGCGGCGCCGACGTGATCGTGCAGGACGCGCTGGAGCGCAAGCTGTACGTGATCCGCAAGACGGCCAGCGCCGCCATCCAGAATCTCAAGCTCAAGCACAGCAAGGAATACTACGTTCCCAGCATGAGCAGCCGCACCGTGGTCTACAAGGGCCTGCTGCTGGCCGACCAGGTGGGCGTGTACTACAACGACCTGTCCGACGAGCGCTGCGTCTCGGCCATCGGCCTGGTGCACCAGCGCTTTTCCACCAACACCTTCCCCGAGTGGCCGCTGGCCCACCCCTACCGCTACGTGGCCCACAACGGTGAAATCAACACCGTGCGCGGCAACTACAACTGGATGCTGGCGCGCGAAGGCGTGATGGCCTCGCCCGTGCTGGCCGAGGACCTCAAGAAGCTCTATCCCATCAGCTTCGCAGGCCAGTCCGACACGGCAACGTTCGACAACTGCCTGGAACTGCTGACCATGGCCGGCTACCCCATCAGCCAGGCCGTGATGATGATGATTCCCGAGCCCTGGGAGCAGCACGAGTCCATGGACGAGCGCCGCCGCGCCTTCTATGAATACCACGCCGCCATGATGGAGCCCTGGGACGGCCCGGCCTCCATCGTGTTCACCGACGGCCGCCAGATCGGCGCCACGCTGGACCGCAACGGCCTGCGCCCCTCGCGCTACGTGATCACCGATGACGACCTGGTCATCCTGGCTTCCGAGGCCGGCGTGCTGCCCGTGCCCGACAGCTCCATCGTGCGCAAGTGGCGCCTGCAGCCCGGCAAGATGCTGCTGATCGACCTGGAGCAGGGCCGCCTGATCGAGGACGACGAGCTCAAGGCCAACATCGTCAACACCAAGCCCTACAAGCAGTGGATCGAGAACCTGCGCATCAAGCTGGGCAGCGTGGGCGGTGACACCCATGCCGGCCCCGAGGCCGCCAGCCTGCCGCTGCTCGAGCGCCAGCAGGCCTTCGGCTTCACGCAGGAAGACATCAAGTTCCTGCTGGCCCCCATGGCCAAGAACGGCGAGGAAGGCATCGGCTCCATGGGCAACGACAGCCCGCTGGCCGTGCTGTCGGACAAGAACAAGCCGCTGTACAACTACTTCCGCCAGATGTTCGCGCAGGTGACCAACCCGCCGATCGACCCCATCCGCGAAGCCATCGTGATGTCGCTGGTGTCCTTCATCGGACCCAAGCCCAACCTGCTGGACATCAACCAGGTCAACCCGCCCATGCGCCTCGAAGTGCACCAGCCCGTGCTGGACTTCGCCGACATGGCCAAGCTGCGCGACATCGAACGCCACACGCAGGGCAAGTTCAAGAGCGCAACGATCGACATCACCTACCCGCTGTCCTGGGGCAAGCAGGGCGTGGAAGCCAAGCTGGCATCGCTGTGCGCGCAGGCCGTGGACGCCATCAAGGGCGGCGCCAACATCCTGATCATCAGCGACCGCCATGTGAGCGCCACCCAGGTGGCCATCCCCGCGCTGCTGGCGCTGTCGGCCATCCACCAGCACCTGGTGCGCGAGGGCCTGCGCACCACGGCCGGCCTGGTCGTGGAAACGGGCACGGCGCGCGAAGTGCACCACTTCGCCGTGCTGGCAGGCTACGGCGCCGAGGCCGTGCATCCCTACCTGGCCATGGAAACCCTGGCCGACATGCACAAGGAGCTGGGCGGCGACCTGTCGGCCGACAAGGCCATCTACAACTACGTCAAGGCCATCGGCAAGGGCCTGTCCAAGATCATGTCCAAGATGGGCGTGTCCACCTACATGTCCTATTGCGGCGCCCAGCTGTTCGAGGTGATCGGCCTGAACAGCGACACCGTGGACAAGTACTTCACCGGCACGGCCAGCCGCGTCGAGGGCATCGGCGTCTTCGAGATCGCCGAGGAAACCATCCGCAACCACCGCGCGGCCTTCGGTGACGATCCCGTGCTGGAGACCATGCTGGACGCCGGCGGCGAATACGCCTGGCGCGCCCGTGGCGAAGAGCACATGTGGTCGCCCGACGCCATCGCCAAGCTGCAGCATTCCACGCGCTCCAACAGCTGGAGCACGTACAAGGAATACGCCCAGCTGATCAACGACCAGAGCAAGCGCCACATGACGCTGCGCGGCCTGTTCGAGTTCAAGTTCGACCCGGCCAAGGCCATTGCACTGGACCAGGTCGAATCGGCCAAGGACATCGTCAAGCGCTTTGCCACGGGCGCCATGTCCCTGGGCTCGATCAGCACCGAGGCCCATGCCACGCTGGCCGTGGCCATGAACCGCATCGGCGGCAAGAGCAACACCGGCGAAGGCGGGGAAGATCCCCAGCGCTACCGCAACGAGCTCAAGGGCATCCCGATCAAGAAGGGCGAGACCCTGGGCTCCATCATCGGCGCCGACAAGGTCGAGGCCGACATCGAGCTGCAGGACGGCGACTCGCTGCGCTCCAGGATCAAGCAGGTGGCATCGGGCCGCTTCGGCGTCACGGCCGAGTATCTGTCGTCCTCGGACCAGGTGCAGATCAAGATGGCCCAGGGCGCCAAGCCCGGCGAAGGCGGCCAGCTGCCCGGCGGCAAGGTGTCCGACTACATCGGCAAGCTGCGCCACTCCGTGCCCGGCGTCGGCCTGATCTCGCCCCCGCCCCACCACGACATCTACTCCATTGAGGATCTGGCCCAGCTGATCCACGACCTGAAGAACGTGGCACCGCACGCCGACATCTCGGTCAAGCTCGTGTCCGAAGTGGGCGTGGGCACCATCGCGGCCGGCGTGGCCAAGTGCAAGAGCGACCACGTGGTGATCGCGGGGCACGACGGCGGCACGGGCGCATCGCCCTGGTCGTCCATCAAGCATGCGGGCTCGCCCTGGGAAATCGGCCTGGCCGAGACCCAGCAGACCCTGGTGCTCAACCGCCTGCGCGGCCGTATCCGCGTTCAGGCCGACGGTCAGATGAAGACCGGCCGCGACGTCGTCATCGGCGCGCTGCTGGGCGCCGACGAGTTCGGCTTCGCCACGGCGCCCCTGGTCGTCGAGGGCTGCATCATGATGCGCAAGTGCCACCTGAACACCTGCCCCGTGGGCGTGGCCACGCAGGACCCGGTGCTGCGCGCCAAGTTCTCGGGCAAGCCCGAGCATGTGGTGAACTACTTCTTCTTCATTGCCGAGGAAGTGCGCCAGATCATGGCCCAGCTGGGCGTGGCCAAGTTCGACGACCTGATCGGCCGTGCCGACCTGCTGGACACCCGCAAGGGCCTGCAGCACTGGAAGGCCCAGGGCCTGGACTTCTCGCGCCTGTTCGCCCAGCCCGAAGTGCCCGCCGACGTGGCGCGCTTCCATGTCGAAAAGCAGGACCACCTGCTGGACAAGGCGCTGGACGTGAAGCTCATCGAGCGTTGCAAGCCCGCCATCGAGAACGGCGAGCGCGTGCGCATCATGGAAGTGGCGCGCAACGTCAACCGCTCCGTGGGCGCCATGCTCTCCGGTGCCGTGACGCGCGTGCATCCCGAAGGCCTGCCGGATGACACCATCCGCATCCACTTCGAGGGAACCGGCGGCCAGTCCTTCGGCGCCTTCCTGTGCAACGGCATCACGCTGAACCTGCGCGGCGATGCCAACGACTACACGGGCAAGGGCCTGTCCGGCGGCCGCGTGGTGGTGCATGCCAGCCATGAATTCCGTGGCGACACGACGACCAACACCATCGTCGGCAACACCGTGATGTTCGGTGCCACCAGCGGCGAGGCCTTCTTCGGCGGCGTGGCCGGCGAGCGTTTCGCGGTGCGCCTGTCGGGCGCCACGGCCGTGGTCGAAGGCGTGGGCGACCACGGCTGCGAATACATGACCGGCGGCACCGTGGTGGTGCTGGGCAAGACGGGCCGCAACTTCGCGGCCGGCATGAGCGGCGGCGTGGCCTATGTGTATGACGAGGATGGCCGCTTCGCCGAGCGCTGCAACAAGGCGTCCGTCTCGCTGGACCAGGTGCTGCCCCACGACGAACACCTGGCCCAGGTCTCGCCCGCCGTCTGGCACCGCCGCGAAACCGACGAACGCCAGCTGCGCGCACTGATCGAGGCGCACAGCCGCTGGACCGGCTCCAAGCGCGCCCGCGACCTGCTGGACAACTGGGCGGCGGCCCGCTCCAAGTTCGTCAAGGTCTTCCCCAGCGAGTACAAGCGTGCCCTGTCCGAGATGTACGAGCGCCAGGTGATGGAAGAGCCCGCCACGCCCGAGGTCGAGGAACACGCCAAGGAAGCCGTGGCCGCCAAATAACAAGGAAGTGAAGGATGCGGGCAGCAGCCCGCATCCATCCCTGCACCCCACACATCAGGACAACGAATCATGGGAAAGACCACCGGCTTCATGGAATATGAGCGCCTTGAGGAGGGCTACGCGCCCGTCGTCGAGCGCGTGAAGCACTACAAGGAATTCGTCATCGGCCTCGATGACAGCCAGGCCAAGATCCAGGGCGCGCGCTGCATGGACTGCGGCACGCCGTTCTGCAACAGCGGCTGCCCGGTCAACAACATCATTCCGGACTTCAACGACCTGGTCTTCCACGGCGGCTGGAAGAGCGCCAGCGCCGTGCTGCACAGCACCAACAACTTCCCCGAGTTCACCGGCCGCATCTGCCCCGCACCCTGCGAGGCCGCCTGCACGCTGAACATCAACGACGACGCCGTGGGCATCAAGTCCATCGAGCACGCCATCATCGACCGTGCCTGGGCCGAAGGCTGGGTCAAGCCCCTGCCCAGCAGCCGCAAGACCGGCAAGAAGGTCGCCGTGGTCGGCGCAGGCCCCGCAGGCCTGGCCGCATCGCAGCAACTGGCGCGCGCCGGCCACGATGTCACGCTGTTCGAGAAGAACGACCGCGTGGGCGGCCTGCTGCGCTACGGCATTCCCGACTTCAAGATGGAGAAGTCGCACATCGACCGCCGCGTCGAGCAGCTCGTAGCCGAAGGCGTCAAGATCCGTACCGGCGTGCTGGTGGCGGGCAAGGACGGCCTGGGCGAAGACTCCAAGGTCACCAACTGGGCCAAGGAAACCGTCAGCCCCGAGCAGCTCATGGCCGAGTTCGACGCCGTGCTGCTGACAGGCGGTGCCGAGCAGTCGCGCGACCTGCCCGTGCCGGGGCGCGAACTCAAGGGCATCCATTTCGCCATGGAGTTCCTGCCGCAGCAAAACAAGGTCAACGCCGGCGACAAGCTCAAGGGCCAGCTGCGGGCCGATGGCAAGCATGTCATCGTCATCGGTGGCGGCGACACCGGCTCCGACTGCGTGGGCACCAGCAACCGCCACGGCGCTGTCAGCGTGACCCAGTTCGAGCTGATGCCCATGCCGCCCGAGCAGGAAAACAAGCCCCTGGTCTGGCCCTACTGGCCGATCAAGCTGCGCACCAGCTCCAGCCACGAGGAAGGCTGCGAGCGCGAGTTCGCCATCGCCACCAAGGAGTTCATCGGCGAGAAGGGCCAGGTCACGGCCGTCAAGACCGTGCGCATCGAAATGAAGGACGGCAAGATGGTCGAAGTACCCGGCAGCGAGCAGGTGCTCAAGGCCGACCTGGTGCTGCTGGCCATGGGCTTCGTCAGCCCCGTGCAGGCCGTGCTCGACGCCTTTGGCGTGGACAAGGACGCACGCGGCAACGCCAAGGCCACCACCGACTTCACGGGCGGCTACGCCACCAGCGTGCCCAAGCTCTTCGCCGCCGGCGACGTGCGCCGCGGCCAGTCCCTGGTCGTCTGGGCCATCCGCGAAGGCCGCCAGGCCGCTCGCTCCATCGATGAATTCTTGATGGGCGCGTCCGACCTGCCGCGTTGAGATGCCAACCCCGGAAGGGGCTTGGCCATAGACAAAGAAAAAGCCCTTGGTGATGAACCAAGGGCTTTTTATTACAGATTCCTCGTGTTTCAGCGTAGGCCCTTGAAACTGGCGCGCCCTAAAGCGAGGGACACCGAGGAAGGGCCTGGGCCGGCCGCGCCGCCCCGCACCGAGGGTGTCGTCCCCCTCTGGGGGAAGGCGCGAAGCGACTCAGGGGGAGGGTTTATCCTCTGCCGGCTTGTCCACTGCGGTGCCGGGCTCGGCTTCTTCTTCCGGTGCCTTGGAGACGCGGCTGAACCAGCCGGCGCCCAGGATGCCTATTTCGTAAAGAATGCACATCGGAATGGCCAGGGCCAGTTGGGAGATCACGTCGGGCGGCGTGACCACGGCGGCGATGATGAAGGCCACCACGATGAAGTAGCCGCGGAAGGACTTGAGCTTGGCGATGTCCACCAGGCCGAAGCGCACCAGCAGCATGACCACGATGGGCACCTGGAAGGCCAGGCCAAAGGCCAGGTACAGCGACAGGATGGCCTCCACATACGATGCAATGTCCGGCGTGGCCGCCACGCTGTCCGGGGTGAAGCCCTGGATGAAGGCAAACATCTTGTCGAGCACGAAGAACTGCACGAAGGCGATGCCGATATAGGCCAGCAGGCTGCCGAAGATGATCAGCGGCAGCGCAAAGCGCTTTTCATGGCTGTACAGGCCGGGCGCCACGAAGGCCCACATCTGGTACATGATCCAGGGCAGCACGGCCAGCACGCCCACCATCATCAGCACCTTGAGCGGTACGAAGAAGGGCGTGAACACGCCCACCGCGATGAGCTTGGCATCGGGCGGCATGTGGGCCTTGATCGGATGGGCGATGAAGTCGATCAGCCCGTTGGGGCCGGGCCACACGGCCAGCACGGCGATCGCCAGACCGATGCCGTAGATGCAATAGAGCAGGCGGTCGCGCAGCTCCATCAGGTGCTGGACGAAAGGCTGCTCGGTGCCTGCCAGCTCGTCGTCTTTAGGTGGAATGTCGGACATGGTGCGAAACCGCGGCGGGCCGCAAGGGCATCCACGGACCTGGGGTGAAAAGCAGAAAGCCCGACGGATCGGGCAGGATTCGGCAATGGCGGGTGCCCGGGTGGCAGAGGCTGGGCTGGTTGCCTCGTGGCCCGCGGCGCGCCGGCATCTTCAGCGGGACTTCTGGGGGCGAAAGCGCGCCACGCGCGCCGCGCCCGACTGCGCCTTGGTGCGCACGCCGGCGCGGGCCTTGTACCACTGGGGCACGGCGGCACGCTTGAGGCGCCAGTTCTTGCCCGGGTGGCGGTAGGCCGGCGCCACGGCGCTGTACGTATCGCTGTCGGTGCCGTAGGAAGAGGAGTCGTACGAGGAAGACGTGCCGTTGAGCGATGCCGTGGACTCGTTCCAGTCCTTCTCGAAGTTGGCGGCCGAAGTGTGGATGGACTGCTCGACGTCACGCGCCGCGCCTTCCACCGTGTCCTTCATCTTGCGCAACTCGTCGAGTTCCATCGAACGGTTGACCTCTGCCTTCACATCGGAGACATAGCGCTGGGCCTTGCCCAGCAGGGTGCCGACGGTACGCGCCACGCGCGGCAGCTTCTCGGGACCGATGACCACGAGGGCCACGGCACCGATGAGCGCCATCTTGGAAAGGCCAATATCAAACATGGAAGCTTGGCGTGCGGGCCATCAGCTCTTTTGCTTGGCTTCGACGTCGATGGTGGTCTTGTCGGCAGCCGTCTGGCCGGCAACCTGGCCGGGAGCGGCTGCGGGAGTGTCGGTGGAGGTCGAGCCGTCCTTCACGCCGTCCTTGAAGCCCTTGACGGCGCCGCCGAGGTCGGAACCGATGTTCTTCAGCTTCTTGGTGCCGAACACCAGAACCACGATGGCCAGGACGATCAGCCAATGCCAGATGGAAAACGAGCCCATGAGAATCTCTCCTAAGAATTGCAGGTCATTTTAGACGCCGGGCCATGGCGGCAGTTCGCAAGGCCCCACAAAAGCCGTTTGGCCGACGCAAGAAACAGGGGGTGCCTCAAGCAAGAGACGGGCCACCTTGTGCCGGGCGTCAGCCGTCTGCCGCAGGCAGCGTGGCCGCCGCGGCGTTTTCAGCCCTTGAGTTTCAGCCCTTGAGCCAGGGGCGGGGGCCGCCCATGACGTGGATATGCAGGTGGTGGACTTCCTGGCCGCCTTCGGTGCCCGTGTTGACCACCAGGCGAAAGCCGCCGTCGGGATACGGGTTGCAGCCTTGCTCGGCGGCCAGGCGGGGCGCCAGCGCCATCAGGCGGCCCAGCAGCGGGGCGTCCTCGGCCTGGACCTGGGCCATGGAGGGGATGTGCTTCTTGGGCACCATCAGGAAGTGGATGGGCGCGCCGGGATGGATGTCGTGGAAGGCGAAGACGTCCTCGTCCTCATAGACCTTGCGGGAAGGGATCTCGCCTTTGGTGATGCGGCAAAACAGGCAGTTCGGGTCGTGGTCGTGCATGGCGCTACAGGAATCCTGGGAAGCTGGCGGTAGGTTGGAAATCAGGCCGGATTGTCGTTGATGCGCAGCGTCTGGCGTACGCCGATGTCGCTGCGGTGCTGCTGGAGCCACTGCTGGCCCTGCTCGCGTCCGAGCTCGAACAGCTCGCGCACGAAGCGCATGTCGGAGCGCGTCTTGGTCGAGGCGCCATAACCCTTGAGCACAGAGCCGCCGTCCACGCGGTGCAGCAGCACCTTTTTGTAGCGTGCCGGGTCCAGCTTGCCCTGCTCTAGCAGGCGCTTGACGAACTCGATGGCGCGCAGCTCGGCCAGCAGGCCGGCGTTGAAGGTGACCTCGTTCATGCGGTCCATGATGTCGGCCGCCGTGTTGGGCAGATCGGTGTGCTCGATGGGGTTGATCTGCACCAGCAGGATGTCGCTGGACGCCGTGCCGTAGATCAGCGGGTACAGCGCCGGGTTGCCCGAAAAGCCGCCATCCCAGTACGGCTCGCCGTCGATTTCCACGGCCTTGAACAGCTGGGGCAGGCAGGCCGAGGCCATGACCGCGTCGGCACTGAGTTTTCTGCCCGAAAAGATGCAGCCCCGGCCCGTGCGCACATTGGTGGCGCAGACAAAGACCTTGGGCACCACGCCTTCCACGGGCGGATGCGTCAGCGCCTCGAAATCCACGACCCGTTCGAGCAGCTTGCGCAGCGGGTTGATGTCCAACGGGTTGGTCTGGTAGGGCGAGAAGAACTGGTTGAGCACGCCCATGAAGGGGCTGCCCGGCAGGGGCGCGCCCCACATCAGGCTGCCCATGGTGCCCACGCCTTCCCACAGTTCGGTCAGCGTGGCGCGGGCCAGCTCGGCCCCCAGCGCCTGGGCGGCCACCGGATCGCTTTCCTGGCGTGCAGCCTTGGCAAAGCCCTGGGCCAGGGCCACTGCATTCATGGCACCGGCGCTGGTGCCGCTGATGCCGTCGAAGACAAAGCTGCCGTCTTCCAGCAGCGCATCGAGCACGCCCCAGGTCAGGGCACCGTGCGAGCCCCCGCCCTGCAGGGCGAGGTTGATCTTGCAGGTCGGGGTCGGAGTCATGGCGGTTTGCCCGGGACCTTCAGCGGTCCACGGCCTGGTTGCGGTTCATGGCGACCATGCCGCGCACGATGCGGTAGAGGAACCAGATGGAGATGACGGTCCAGGCGATCCAGCCGGGCACGAAGAACAGCAGCCACAGCGGCGCCGTGACCAGGTACAGGATGCCGGCCCAGATCACGCTGCGGATGCGCCACGAGAAGTGGTTGGCCATCCAGCTGCCTTCGGCGTCGCCGCGCTTGACCAGATCGATGATCAGGGCGATCACCAGCAGCGCAATGCTGGGCTGTGCGCCCGGCACGACGGCGGCCACGGCCACCACCAGGTGCAGCAGGTAGCTGACCCAGCCCCAGGCCTTGAGGCCCTCGATGCGGGACTGGTCCAGGGCACGGACTTCGATGTAATCGTCATTCATGGCAGCGGTCCTTTCTCGTTCACATCACGTTCCTGGGCCTTGCGCAGCGCCTTTTCCTCGATGCCGCTGGTGCCTTCGCGGCGTTCCAGTTCGGCAACGACCTGGGCGGGCGTCAGGCCATAGTGGGCCAGGGCGATCATGCTATGGAACCACAGATCGGCCACTTCGTAGAGGATTTTGCCGGCGTCCCCGCCATGGTCTGCGTCCTTGGCGGCCATGACCACTTCGGTGGCCTCTTCGCCGATCTTCTTCAGAAAGGCATCCGGGCCCTTGTGCAGCAGGCGGGCGACGTAGCTCTTGTCGGGGTCGCCGCCGTTGGCGGGCTTGCGGCTTTCGATGACGGCGGCCAGGCGCGCCAGGGCGTCCAGCGAGGAAGTGCTTGCGGTGTCGTTCATGTTCGTGGAATTCATTTGTAGATCGATTCGGGGTCTTTCAAGACCGGATCGACGGCCTGCCACTGGCCGTTCTGCAGCACGCTGTAGAAGCAGCTGTGGCGCCCCGTGTGGCAGGCAATGCCGGGCTCGTGGCCGGTCTGGGTGATCTTGAGCAGGACCACGTCGTTGTCGCAGTCGATGCGCACTTCGTGCACGGTCTGCACGTGGCCCGATTCCTCGCCCTTGAACCACAGCTTGTTGCGCGAGCGGCTGAAGTAGACGGCGCGGCCGAGCTCGGCCGTCTTGGCCAGGGCCTCGCGGTTCATCCAGGCGAACATCATCACGTCGCCCGTGTCCTTTTCCTGCGCGATCACGGGCACCAGGCCCTGCGCATCCCATTTGACTTGATCTAGCCAGTTCATTGCCTGCATTGTGAATATCCTGGGTGGGCATCCCTGTGACAGGATTGTCAGGAATTGCCTGGATTGAAAATACACCCCCTGAGTCGCTTCGCGCCTTCCCCCTCTCTCGCCGCGCGGGAGGGAGACGACAGCCTTGCTGCGGGGCGGCCCTTGCTCGCTGTCCCTGGTTCCTTGGGCCGCGCCGGTTTCATGGGTTGTGGGCGGCGCGAGCGCCATGGAAAACTGAAATGAAGGAGTCCGCCGACGCGCCGTATCAGAGGCGCACGGGCACGCCGCGCTCGGCCATGCGCTGCTTGGCCTGGCCCACGGTGAATTCACCGTAGTGGAAGATGCTGGCGGCCAGCACGGCGTCGGCGCCGCCCAGGGTCACGCCATCGGCCAGGTCGTCCAGCGAGCCCACGCCGCCCGAGGCGATCACGGGTACGGGCACGGCGTCGCTGACGGCGCGCGTGAGCTTCAGGTCGAACCCGGACTTGGTGCCGTCGCGGTCCATGCTGGTCAGCAGGATCTCGCCCGCGCCGCGGCGCGCCATTTCGGCGGCCCACTGCACGGCATCCAGGCCGGTGTTCTTGCGTCCGCCGTGGCTGTACACGTCCCAGCCGGGGCCGGCAGCGCGGCCATCGGCTCCCATGCGCTGCTCGTCCTCGGCGGTGCGCCGCTTGGCATCGATGGCCACGACGATGCATTGCGCGCCGTACTTGTCCGAGGCCGCATTGATCACATCGGGATTGGCGATGGCGGCCGAGTTGAAGCTGGTCTTGTCGGCGCCCGCGTTGAGCAGGCGGCGCACGTCCTCGACGGTGCGCACGCCACCGCCCACGGTCAGCGGAATGAAGACCTGGCTGGCCACCGATTCGATGATGGGCAGGATCAGGTCTCGGCCATCGCTGGTGGCCGTGATGTCCAGGAAGGTCAGCTCGTCCGCGCCCTGGGCGTTGTAGCGCGCGGCGATCTCCACCGGGTCGCCCGCATCGCGCAGTTCCACGAAGTTCACGCCTTTGACGACGCGCCCTCCCGTGACGTCAAGACAGGGGATGATGCGTTTGGCAAGCATGGGCAGACTCGTGGCTAGGGCGTGAAACAAGGGCGAAAAGATACCACGCCCTCGGCGCCCGCAGGCGCTGCGGGGTTCAGCGCTTGAGGCCTGCGGCCTGGCTTTGCCAGCGCCATGCGTCCTCGCACATGCGATCGATATCCAGCGCAGCCTTCCAGCCCAGCAGGCGCTCGGCCTCCGCGGGGTCGGCCCAGCACTGGGCCACGTCGCCGGGGCGGCGCGCCACGATCTGGTAGGGCACGGGGCGGCCGCTGGCGCGCTCGAAGGCCTTGACCATCTCCAGCACCGAGACCGGGCGCCCCGTGCCCAGGTTCACGGTCAGCAGGCCCTGCTGCTCGCGCAGATAGCGCAGCGCCGCCAGGTGGCCGCGCGCCAGGTCGGTGACGTGGATGTAGTCGCGCACGCCCGTGCCGTCCGGCGTCGCATAGTCATCGCCATAGACACTGAGCTGCTGGCGCTGGCCGATGGCGACCTGCGAGACATAGGGCATGAGGTTGTTGGGGATGTCGCGCGGGTCCTCGCCGATCAGGCCGCTTTCATGGGCGCCCACGGGGTTGAAGTAGCGCAGCCGTGCCAGGCTCCACTGGCCGGGCTCGGCCCGGTCCAGATCGGCCAGCATTTCCTCGATCCACAGCTTGCTGCGGCCGTAGGGGTTGGTGGCGGACAGCGGAAAGTCTTCGCGGATCGGCAGGCTGGCCGGATCGCCGTAGACCGTGGCCGAGGAGGAGAACACCAGGCTGCGCACGCCCGCCGTCCGCATGGCCTGCAGCAGGGCCACCGTGCCGCCCACGTTGTGTTCGTAGTAGCGCAGCGGCTGGGCCACGGACTCGCCCACGGCCTTGAGCGCGGCGAAGTGGATCACCTCGCGGATGGAGTGCTCGGCAAACAGCCGCTCCAGCGCGGCGCGGTCGCGCACGTCGCCCTCGACGCACAGCGGGCGCCGGCCCGTGATGCGTTCCATGCGGTCGAGCACATCGGGGCTGCTGTTGCTGAAGTTGTCGTAGATCAGGTAGGGCTCGCCCGCAGCGGCGAGTTCCACGCAGGTATGCGAGCCGATGAAGCCGGCGCCGCCTGTGACCAGAATCATGAATACCTTTCATTGGTGATTTTTCTGCCTGCCTAGTATCGCCATAACCCAGCTTCCCCCGTGCTTCAAGGGCGCCGAGCACAAAAGTAGGGAGAAGACACGTTTGCAGACAAAAACCGGTATGCTCGCGCCCGCATTTCGTCGGACTGACGATAGCTTTTATCAAATCGACTAGAAATTTGATGTACAAAAACTATGAATTGACTGTGCGTGGCCGCACCCCAAGGAGAAGGCCGTGAACGCTTTCCTGCGAACCTGCCTGTTTTGCTGGGGGGTGCTGTGCGGCTGGGCGGTGCAGGCCGCCGAGCCAGCGGTTGCCGTCTATTACGGGAACAAGGCCTTGCTCAGTGAACTGAGCCTCTACGACATCGCTGTCGTGGAGCCGGGCCACGGCTACGACCCCGTTCAATTCCGCAAGCAGGCTCCGGGCAGCGAACTCTACGCATATGCCTCCGTGGCCGAGGTGCTGCCCGAGCGCGCCTACTTCAGCAAGATTCCCGAGGCCTGGAAGATGGCGCGCAACGGCGCCTGGCAGTCCATCGTCCTGGACCAGACGCCTGCCCAGTGGCCCGCCTTCTTTGCCGACGAGGTGATCGCACCGCTGTGGAAGCAGGGCTTTCGCGGCTTCTTCCTGGACACGCTGGACTCCTACCGCCTGGCCGCGAATTTCGACGAAAAGGCCCAGCAGGACGGCCTGGTGCGCGTCATCGAGACGCTGCACCAGCGCTACCCCGGCATCCGCCTGATCCTGAACCGGGGCTTCGAGATCGTGCCGCGCGTGCGCGACAAGGTACAGATGGTGGCGGCGGAGTCGCTGTTGCGGGGCTGGGATGCCAGCCTCAAGCGCTATGTGAACGTGCCCGAGAAAGACCGTGAATGGCTGCTGCAGCAACTGCAGACCATCCGCGAGCGTGACCGCCTGCCGGTGCTGTCCATCGACTACGTGGCCCCGCACGACCGGGATGCCACGCGCGAGACGGCCCGCCGCATTGCGCAGCTGGGCATCATTCCGTGGGTGTCGGATGCAGGCCTGCAGACCCTGGGCATAGGCCAGGTGGAGGCGGTGGCGCGCAGGGTGTTGATTCTCTACAACGGTGCCGACTATCCGTCCATCAACGGCGCATCGGCGCACCGCTTCCTGGAAATGCCCATCAACTACATGGGCTATGTTGCCGACTACGCCGATGTGCGCGAGCCCCTGCCCGAAGGCGTGGCGCGCGACCGCTATGCCGGCGTGGTGAGCTGGTTCGGCGGCGCGGTGCCCGAGATGCGGGCCAAAAGCGTGCGGCAGTGGCTGGCGAATCAGGTGCAGCAGGGCATGCCGCTGCTGGTGCTCAATACGCTGGGCCTGTCCCAGGACCGCACCATGTCGGCCGCCCTGGGCACGCGCAGCACGGAAGCGGCACCTGTGTTCCCGCTGCGGCGCGCCGAAAAGGCGCCGCTCATGGGTTTCGAGATACAGCCGGCCGAGCCAGCGCACGATTACGAAGGCTGGGAGTTCACTCCACAGATGGCCAGGGGCAGCCGTGAGCTGCTGTCCTTCGACGACAAGCGGGGGCGCCGCTTCGTCTCTGCCGCCATCACGCCCTGGGGCGGCTTTGCGCTCATGCCCTATGTGGTGGTGAGCATGCCGGGCACCGACCAGTCGCGCTGGGTGATCGATCCGTTCGCGCTGCTGCGCGAGGCGCTGCGCCTGAAGGATTTCCCCGCGCCCGATGTCTCCACGGAGAACGGCCGCCGCCTGTTGCTGGCCCATGTGGATGGCGACGGCTTTCCCTCCAAGGCCGAGCTGCCGGGAACGCCCTTCGCGGGCGAAGTGCTGCGCCGCGAGATTCTGGAGCGCTACAAGATCCCGCACACCATCTCGGTCATCGAGGCCGAGGTCTCGCCGCAGGGCCTGTATCCGCAGTGGGCCGAGCAGCTGGAGGGCATTGCCAAGCGCATCTTCGCCATGCCCCATGTCGAGATCGCCAGCCATTCCTACTCGCACCCCTTCTTCTGGGAGCCCGGGGCAGCGCCCGACGGGGATGACAGCAAGGAGGTGAACCTCAACCTCCACATCCCCGGCTACCAGATGGACATGAACCGGGAGATCAATGGCTCGGTCGACTACATCCGCAAGCGCCTGGCGCCGCCCGGCAAGCCGGTGGACGTGTTCCTGTGGACCGGCAACACGGCGCCCAGCGCCGAGGCCCTGGCCATCTCCGATGCCGCCGGCCTGCTCAACATGAATGGTGGCGACACGGCCATCACGCGCAGCAATCCTTCGCTGACCGAGGTGCGCAGCTGGGGTCTGCGCAAGGGCGGCCACCTGCAGATCTATGCGCCCGTCACCAACGAGAACATCTACACCAACCTCTGGCACGGGCCGTTCTACGGCTTCGAGCGCGTCATCGAGACCTTCGAGATGACCGAGGCTCCCCGGCGCTTGAAGGCCGTGGACATCTACTACCACTCCTACTCCGCCAGCAAGCAGGCCAGCATCAAGGCGTTGCACAGGATCTACCAGTGGGCGCTGGCGCAGCGGCTGAACCCGGTCTACAGCTCCGAGTACATCCGCAAGGTGCAGGATTTCTACGAATTCGCCATCGGCCGCGACGCGCAGGGCTGGCGCCTGCGGGGTCCGGGCCAGCTGCGCACGCTGCGCATGCCGCCCGGCATGGCCCTGCCTTCCATGGCTGCCAGCAGCGGCATTGCCGGCTATGCCAAGGGGGCAGACGGCAGCTACCTGCATCTGGCCGGCAGCGCCGGATACCTGGTGCAACAGACGCAACAGGACGCCGCAGGCGCGGCCGCCCACGCGGCGCGCCCCTATCTGGTGGATGCCAATGCCCGGCTCACGCAATGGCAGCCCCAGGCCGACGGCGGCGTGCGCTTCGCCCTGCAGGGCCATGTGCCGCTGGAGCTGCGCATGTACCTGCCTGCCGGCTGTTCGCTGAGTTCTGCGAACGCCGCCACGCCCCTCCTTGCCGTGGCGGGTGCCGATACCGGCAACGCCAACCTCCGTTCCTTCAGAAGTACCCAAAACAGTGTCGAACTCCAAGCGCAATGCCGGGGGCTCTGAGCGCCCCATCACGGTTCCCTTCTGGCTGATCGCGCTGCTGGCGGTACTGATCGGTGGCGCCCTGTGGATGCTGTTTCCCAAGCAGGATCTGGAGCGCCGGCTCTCCGTCACCGGAGATGACTCCGAGCTGTCCTACAACTACCTGAGCAACCTGCTCAAGAGCGATCCCGGCAACGAGAACCTGCGCGCCCTGCTCAAGGCCAAGGAAGAGCGCCTGCAGGCCATCAAGCTGGCGCGGGAAGAGGCGGCCAAGCAGGCACTGCCCAGCGCAGCCGTCCAGGCCTGGGACCACTGGCAGGCCGCCTACCAGGGCTATCTGGAGGCGCAAAAGCAGGACCACCGCGCGGGCGGCCAGGCCGAGGCGCTGGCGCCGCAGGTGATGCAGGCGTTGAAGGACGTGCCGCTGCAGGGGCTGACCCAGGAGCAGGCTCTGTACCTGGCCTCGTCGGCGCTGGTGCTCAAGGACGCACCGCTGGCCCTGGGCATCTACGACGACGTGGCAGGCCGCCAGGCCGATCCCGCGCGCAAGGCGCAGGTCTATGAATCCGCAGCGCGGCAGGCGCTGGGCATGTCCCTGTACGAGGAATCGGCCCGGCTGCTGCGCCAGGCCAGCGCCACGACCGAGGACGTCCAGCAGTCGCGCGCCTACCTCTGGCAGGCCCTGCAGGTGCTGCAGTCCGGCAACCGTGCCAACGAAGCGCTGGCGCTGGCGCGCCAGCAGGAAGAACTGCTGGGCAGCGACCCCGAGACGCTGCGAAGGCTCATCGGCCTGGCGCGCGCGGCCGGCAACCGGGCCGAGGCTGAGCGCTATGCCAAGCGGCTGCTGCAGCTGTCGCTGCTGCAGCAATGGCAGACGCAGGTGGCCGGGGCTTCGGGTGTCGGTCCGGACCCGGTTGCCGACGACGGCGCCTGGGCGCTGCAGCCCGTGGCCTGGACCGCCCCGGGCTGGCGCATGCTGCGCACGGCCGATCCCGTGCGCAAGCCGCCGCCGGGCCTGCCCTTTGACGACAAGACCTACCTGCTGGGCTACGAGGTGTTCCTCGAAAACCGCAACCTGGAAGATGCCTGGCGCGTGGCCACGGCCGCCGTGCGCCAGGCGCCGCAGGACATGGCCTGGCGCGAACGCCTGGCCCAGGTGTCCGAATGGATGGGACAGCAGCAGCAGGCCCTGGACAACTGGCTGGTCATTGCGCAGAACACGGGGAGCGAGGATGCCTGGAGGACGGTGATGCGCCTGGCGCCGGGCCTGTTCGACGACCGCGCCCTGATTGCCGGCCTGCGCCACCAGCTGAGCCGCCGTCCCCAGGATGCCGCGCTGCAGCAGGCTCTGGTCCAGGCCTACGAGCGCCAAGCCGAGCCCGGCGAGGCCATCGACTATCTGCAAAAGCACGGCAGCACGCCGCAGTCGCAGATCCTGCTGGCCCAGCTGGCCGAACGCGCAGGCCGGTCGCAACTGGCGCTGCAGGCCTGGAAGCGTGTGCTTGCCGATCCCGAGCAGCGCACGCCGGCCCACGCCATGCCCGCCGCCGTGCTCGCGCTGCTGCAGGGCGAGCCGGCGCTGGGTCTGCGCTGGCTGGAGGATGCGCAGACGCGCATTCCCGCCGGCATGCAGGACGAGGGCGAGTACTGGCGCCTGCTGGGCGACCTGGCCCAGGACCAGCGCCAGGAAGCACTGACGCTGAAGGCCTACCGCCGCCTGCTGCAGACGCCGCACGCCGGCATCAGCGACTACGACGAGGTGATACGCCTGCTGCAGCGCGCCGACCGGCGCGAGGCGGCCCGGATGTCCCTGCACGCCTGGGAGCAGTTCCATGACGTGCGCCATCTGACGCAGGCCTTCTACCTGCTGGAGGACCTGGAGGACTGGACCCAGATCGGCAGCCAGGTCGAACGCATCTTGGCCGACCCGGCCCTGGTCAAGCGCCTGCAGGGCCAGCCCACCTTCTTCCAGATACTGGGCGCCTACTACCAGCGCACGGCGCAATCGAAAAAGGCCATGGAGGCCTTCGAGAAGGGCCTGGCGCTGGACCCCGGCTCCACGCCGCTGCGCCAGGGCCTGATGTGGCTGCTGATCGACACGCAGAATGCGGCGGCCCTCAAGCTGCTGCTGGCGGCGGCCGAGCCTGTCTGGGCGCGCGATGCCGACATGCACGGCGCCCTGGCGGCGGCCTACATGACGCTGTCGCGCCCCGCCGTTGCGCTGGAACGCTATCTGAAGCCGCATCGCGCCGAGCATGCCGACGACTTCCTGTGGATGATGCAGTACGCCGACGCGCTGGAGCAGAACCAGCAGGCCGATCGGGCCTGGAGCCTGAGGCAGCAGCTGTGGACGCGCGAGAAGGTGCGGGCACGCGCTCAGGACGGCGCAGCGGCGCTGGCCGCCCGCAAATGGCTGACGGCCGAGGGGCTGGACGAGGTTCAGCGCCAGGCCCGCAGCCGGCTCATGCTCTTTCATACCCAGGGCGATGCCGAATTCGCCCTGATGCGCGAGCTGCTGCGCATGGACCTGGAAGGCGGGCGCCGCGAGCATTCCGCCGCTGCGGCCGAGCTGGCCATTGCCTGGCTGCAGGAGCGCGGCGAGTACCAGGCCGAGCGTGGCTACCTGTGGCAGCAGTACGCGCGCAGCCGCAGCAAGAGCACCAGCTCGCCGCTGTGGGCCGAGATTACGGTGGCCCTGGCGGAAAAGGATGTGGCCCAGGCCGGGCAGCTGCTGCAGCGCCATGACGAGGCGCTGCCGCGCTATGACCGCATCAACGCGGCAGCCATGGTCGGCGATGTGCGGCTGGCGCAGACGGCGGCCTTCGAAAACATGGCCGACCAACCCGACGACGATCCCCTGCACCTGGCGCTGACCGAGCAGCTGCTGGCCTTCAGTGACTACGGCGGCCTGCAACTGCGCAACCGCCGCATGGACGCCATCGACGAGCAGGTCTCCCGGCTGCGCTGGCATGTGGGCCTGAACCCCCGCTGGGCGCTGGACCTGGATGCCGAGGACGTGCGCCGCACGGTCAACAAAAACACCCTGGTGCGCGACCCCTCTCAGGAGCGGGGCATCGGCCTGCGCCTGACGCGCAAGACGCAGTCGGCCTCCAGCGAATTCATGCTGGGCCGGCGCGAAAGCCTGGAGGGCTACACGCCCATGCAGTTCACGCAGACCTACAACGTGGACAGCCGCTGGAGCCTGCAGGCATCACTGGGCCGGCACCTGGCCACGCAGGAAACGCTGGCCATGCGCATGGGCGGCATGAAGGACCGCGTGTCCCTGGGCAGCAGCTACCAGCTCTCGCGCCTGGACCAGATCACGCTGGAGCTGGCATCGGAGCGCTACCGCGTGCAAAGCGGCGCACGCGTGGGCTCCGGCAACCATGCGACGCTGCAATACCTGCACACCTACCGCAGCGAGGCGCCCACCCTGCAGTTCGGCGCCTTCACCTCCTGGCATCGCTACAGCCGCAACGACCCGGCGCTGCTGCAGGGCCGGGATGCGGCCATCCTGGGTTACCTGCCGCCGTTCAACGATCCCACCATCGACTATCTGCTGCCGCGCAGTTTCCGCTTCTCGGGCCTGCAGATGATGTTCAACACGGGCTACGAGCAGCAGTACACGCGCGCGCTGCGGCCCTACGCCAGCCTGGCCCTGACGCACCACAGCGTCAACGGCGCGGGCTACGAGCTGGGCATGGGCCTGGCCACCAGCCTGTTCGGCGCGGACCACCTCGCGCTGGGCCTGAATCTGTCCAAGTCGGGCATCAACACCGTGGGCAATACCCGCGAGCTGTTGCTGACCTACCGCCTCCACTACTGATCCGAAGACTTCAAGGAGCCTCTCCATGACACACCGCACCACTTTCGCCTCCCGCCTTCGCGTGCTCACGGGTATTGCCCTTGTCGGCCTGCTGTCTGCCTGCTCGACCATCGACCGGGGCACGGCGCCCGCGCTGGAGACGAACGCCAGCTGGGCGGTGCTGCCCTTCGAGAACCACACCGAAACGCCCATGGCCGGCAACCGCGCCGCCGCCATTGCCACGGCGCTGATCAATGCGCGTGGCGTGGGCCAGGTCAAGCGCTACACGGGCGATGCACTGCAGGAAACCCTGTTCGACGGCCGCGAAGTCAAGCGCCGCGACGACGCCCTGGCCTGGGCGCGCGGCGAAGGCGTGCGCTATGCGCTGACGGGCGCGGTGGACGAATGGCGCTACAAGGTGGGCGTGGATGGCGAGCCGGCCGTGGGCGTGACCTTGGAGATCGTGGACGTGGGCACCGGCGCCACCGTGTGGAGCGGCGCGGGCGCGCAAAGCGGCTGGAGCCGCGAGGCCCTGGCCGCCGTGGGCCAGAAGCTGATCCGCAACCTGCTGGGCACAGGCCTGGCCAACGCCCGATAAGCGAATCCAGGGAACGACTCTTCATGCCAGACCAAGCCAGCACGCCCAAGGCGGCACCGCATTCCGCTGCACCGCGCCGCGCCGGCATTGCCGCGGAATTCAGAGGCTCGCCGCTGGGCCTGCTCGTGCAGACGAGCGCCAAGCCCTGGGTGGTGGTGGGCGAGACGCTGCTGCTGCCGGTGCTGGCCGTTTTGATCGGCATGTGGGCCAACCCGGACAACCCCCTGTGGGTGGAGTCCGAGTTCCCCTGGGCCTGGCTGGCGCCCGTGGTGGTGGCCCTGCGCTACGGGCCGGTGGCCGGTCTGTCGGCGGCCGGCGTGCTGCTGCTGGCCTGGCTGGGCGTCAACCAGCGCGATCTGTCGCTGTTCCCGGAACAGTACTTTCTGGGCGGCCTGATCCTGGTCATGGTCGTGGGCGAGATCTCCAGCCTCTGGCGCGCACGCATACGCCGCGCGCGCACGGCGCAGAACTACATGGACCAGCGCACCGAGCAGTTGATCCGCCAGCATTACCTGCTGCGCCTGTCGCATGACCGGCTGGAGCAGGAGCTCATAGGCCGCCCCGTGTCCATGCGCGATGCCATCAACGTGCTCAGCGGCCTCAGTGGCGCCGAGGGCGATGCGCAAAGCCTGCTCAACCTGCTGTCGCGCTTCAGCCAGATCAGCGTGGCCAGCCTGGTGCCCGTGCGCAATGAGGTGCTGGACCCCACGCCCATTGCCCAGCTGGGGGGCGAGCGGCCCATCCATGTCCACGATCCGCTGGTGCGCCAGGCGCTGGACAGCCATGTGCTGTGCCATGTCTCGCAAAGCATGGCGGAGGGCCAGCAGACGCAGTACATCGTCGTGGCGCCCATGCTGGACCTGGAGGGCGAGATCTACGGCCTGCTGCTGGTCGAGGAAATGCCTTTCTTCGCATTGCAGGAAGAGGCGCTGCAGACCATCAACCTGCTGCTGGGCTACTACACGGACAGCGTGGCCGCCAACAGCCTGGCTGCGCCGCTGCTGCAGGCCTATCCCGATTGCCCGCCGCATTTCGCGTTCGAGCTGCAGCGCATGGAGCATGTGAACCGCAGCGCGCGCCTGAGCAGCGTGGTGGTGGCGCTGGAGCTGTCGCCCTCGGCTGTGCAGGCCCAGATGGCCCAGCAGATCATGCGGCTGGAGCGCATGCTGGACCGCTCCTGGCTGCAGGAAAGCGATGGCCGGCAGCTGCTGGCCATCTTCATGCCGCTGGGCACCAACGCCACGGCCGAGGGCTACCTGAACCGCATCGAGGGCTGGCTGGCCCAGCGCGGCGTGGCTTCGCTGGCCGATGCGGGCATCTTCCCGCGCACCATCTTGCTGGACCGCTGCTCGGCCAGCAGCGTGCTGGAGCGGCTCCATCAGATGGGGCAGGGCCATGCTTAACCTCAAGCTGGCCCTGGGCGCGCTGGCCGCGGAAATCGCCTCATGGAGCAGCCTGTGGCTGCTGCGCAGCCAGTCGGACGCGGCCCTGCTGGGCTATCTCACGGCCCACGGGCTGGCCAGCGGCCTGCTGGCGCTGTGCCTGGCGCCCTTCCTGGCCACCTCGGCCAAGTCGGTGCGCCAGCGGCTGGCTTTGGTGGTGCTGATGGGATTGTTTGCCTATGCCGTGCCGGTGGCCGGCATTTTGGGCGCCGTGGTCGCCACCATTGCGCTGCACACCCAGCGCGGCCCGCGTGGCGGCCCGCGTTTCCCGGTGATGCCCCTGCCTGATTTCGACCCGCACCAGCAGGCCAGCACCAGCCGCCGCCAGGCGGGCCTGCAGTCCTTCCTGGCCAATCCCAATGTGCCGGTCGCCTCGCGCATGCGGGCCATGGTGGCGCTGGGCAGCGTGCCGGGGCGCATTGCCTCGCCCATGCTGCGCACGGCGCTGGGCGATTCCAGCGAAGACCTGCGCCTGCTGGCCTACAGCATGCTGGACGCCAAGGAGCGCGAGATCAGCAAGACCATCCACCAGGAGCTGCAGCTGTTCGAGCATGCCCGCCAGTCCGAGGGCGATGCGCCCTACGGGCCGCGTGGCCTGCAGGCGGCGCGGGCGCTGACCGACCTCTACGCGGAGCTGGTCTACCAGGGCGTGGCGCAGGGCGATGTGCGCGACCACGCCATCAAGCAATCCCTGCACTACTGCGACCTGGTGCTCGCACAGCGGCCCGACAACGCCTTGCTGCTGCTGCGCCGTGGCCGGCTGCTGCACATGCAGGGCAGGGCGGTGGAGTCGCTGGCCTGCTATGAGCGCTCGCTGGCGCTGGGCATGGAGCCGGCACGCGTCGTGCCCTACCAGGCCGAGCTGCTGTTCGATCGGCGCGAATTCGCCAAGGCGCAGGCCCTGATGCGTTCGCTGGACATCGAGCAAGCCCTGCCGCGCCTGAAGCCCAGCATCCGCTACTGGAGTGCCTCATGAGCCGTGCGAGCCAGTTCCCCACGGCGGCCAATGCGGACATCGCGCTGCTGCTGGAAGGCACTTTTCCCTATGTCAGCGGTGGTGTGTCCAGCTGGGTCAACCAGATCCTGCAGGCCTATCCCGAGCACCGCTTTGCCATCGTCTTCCTGGGCAGCCGGCGCGAGGACTATGGCGATTTCCGCTACGCACTGCCGCCCAACGTGGTGCACTTCGAGCAGCACTACCTGTTTGACGCGCTGCACTCCAATATCCAGCCCGCCCCTTCGCGCGGCCATCCCGAAGCCCTGGCCAAGGCCCGGGAATTCCTGGGTGCGCTGGAGGCGCATGACGGCAGTGCCGAAAGCCGGGCCAAGGTGCTGGCGGCCATGCGCTCCATTGCGCTGGAGCTGCAGCCCGGCGGCAGCCTGCCGCTGGAGGATTTCCTGCACAGCGAATTCGCCTGGGACCTGATCCGCGACAGCTACCGGCGCCACTGCACCGACCCGTCGTTCGTGGACTTCTTCTGGACCGTGCGCATCATGCTGCAGCCGCTGTGGCTGATGGCGCGCATCGCCCACGGGCTGATCCCGGTGCGCGTGCTGCATACCGTCTCGACCGGCTATGCAGGATTTCTGGGCGGCCTGCTGCACCATTCGCGCGGCCTGCCGCTGGTGCTGTCCGAGCATGGCATCTACACCAAAGAGCGCCAGATCGACCTGCTGCAAAGCTCCTGGATCCGCGACAACCGCAACATCTTCCAGCGCGACCCCATGGAGGTGTCGTTCTTCCGGCAGATGTGGATACGGTTTTTCGACTGGATGGGGCGCTTTTGCTATGGCGCGGCCGATCCCATCATTGCGCTGTACGAGAACAACCGCCTGCGCCAGGTGGCCGATGGCGCGGCCGCCGAGCGCACGGTCAGCATCCCCAACGGCATCCGCATAGAACGCTTTGCGCCGCTGCGCACCCAGCGGCCCGCCGAGGTGCCGCCCGTGCTGTGCCTGATCGGTCGCGTGGTGCCCATCAAGGACATCAAGACCTTCATCCGCGCCATGCGCCGTGTGGTCAACCGGATGCCCCAGGCCCAGGCCTGGGTGGCCGGCCCCACGGCCGAGGACCCGGCCTATGCCGAGGAATGCCAGAACCTCGTGGACAGCCTGGGCCTGCAGGCCAACGTCCGCTTTCTGGGCATGCAGAAGGTGGAGGAGCTGCTGCCCAAGGTGGGCGTGGTCGTGCTGTCGTCCATCAGCGAGGCGCTGCCCCTGGTGATCCTCGAAGCCCAGGCCGCAGGCGTGCCCGTGGTCAGCACCGACGTGGGCTCGTGCCGCCAGCTCATCGACGGGCTGGAGCCGCAAGACCAGGCTCTGGGCTCATGCGGGCGCGTGGTCGGCATTGCCAACCCCGAGGCGCTGGCCGACGCCTGCCTGGAGCTGCTGAGCTCGCCCGCGCAGTGGCAGGCCGCCAGCGCGGCCGGGATTGCGCGCGTGGAGCGCTACTACTCCGACCGGCTGCTGTTCGAGCGCTACAGGCAGGTCTACGACAGGGCGCTGCAACAGTCCGAGGAAAAACACTGATGGCCGGCATTGGATTCGAACTGCGCCACCTGCTGCGCAAGAACACGCTGACCAGCGTGCTCCAGGCCTACGCCTATGCGGGCGTCATCGGCTCGGGGCCGTGGGTGTTCTCCATCATCGGCATCCTGCTGGTGGGGGTGTTCAGCGTCAGCGTGGTGGCGCCGCCGCTGCTGGTCACGCAGTTCCAGACCTCGGTGACCTATCTGGTGGCCAGCAGCCTGATCCTGACCGGGGCGGCGCAACTGGCCTTCACGCGCTTTGTGTCGGACCAGCTGTTCCTCAAGAAGGACGAGAGCATCCTGCCCAACCTGCATGGCCTGCTGCTGGTGGTCGTGGCCACGGCCAGCGCGCTGGGCACGCTGGCGCTGTTCGTGGTGCTGCCGGGGCAGGGCCTGCTGTACCGCGTGCTGATGCTGGCCGGCTTCACGCTGATGTGCGTGGTCTGGGTCATGACCGTGCTGCTGTCGGGCCTCAAGCACTACCGGGCCATTGCCGGGCTGTTCGGCGCCACCTACCTGCTCATCGTGCTGCTGGCGCTGCCGCTGCGCTACTGGGGGCTGGAAGGGCTGCTGGCCAGCTTCGTGATCGGCCATGTGCTGCTGCTGGCCGGCATGTGGATGATCGTGCTGCGCAGCTTTCCGCTGCAGCAGCGCTGGATCGCCTTCGACTTCACGCAGCGCTCGCTGATCTTTCCGGCGCTGATCGGCATCGGCGTGCTCTACAACCTGGGCATCTGGATCGACAAGTTCATGTTCTGGTACTACCCGCCGACCTCGCAGCAGATCATCGGCGGACTCAGGGCCTCGCTGATCTACGACCTGCCGGTGTTCCTGTCGTACCTGTCCATCATTCCGGGCATGGCGGTCTTCCTGGTGCGCATCGAGACCGACTTCGTCGAGTACTACGACAAGTTCTTCGACGCCGTGCGCGGCGGCGGATCGCTGGAATACATCGAGTCCATGCGCAACGAGATGGTCTACGCCATCCAGGCGGGCCTGGGCGAGATCGCCAAGGTGCAGACGCTGGCCGTCCTCGTCACCCTGGTGGCCGGGCCGGCCATCCTGCAGTTGCTGGGCATCTCCCAGCTGTACCTGCCGCTGCTGCACGTGCAGGTGGTGGGCGCCGGCTTGCAGGTGGGTGTGATGGCCGTGCTCAACGTGTTCTTCTACCTGGACGAGCGGCGCATCGTGTTCATGCTCTGCCTGCTGCTGGTGGCGCTGAACATCGCCTTCACGGGCATCTCGCTGGCGCTGGGCGCCGCGTTCTATGGCTACGGCTTTTGCCTGGCCATGCTGGTGACGCTGTGCGTGGGGCTGTACCTGCTCTCGCGCGAGCTCAACCGGCTCGAATACAAGACCTTCATGCTGCAGTGACCGGCAGGCATCTCTCGCCATTTGCCGATTTGCACGGTCTTGATCCAGCGTGTTGGCGGGGGGCGCCGGTCTGCGCGACAATACGGGATTCGGCGCCGGCACCCAACCGAGACAAAGGTTCCGCCGAGGAACCATTCATTACAACGATTGCGCACCTTGCGTGCAGCGGCCGCCGCCTTTCGCTTTTTCCACTCCAAAGCTTTAAGCCATGAAAAAACGCACCCTCTTGGCCATGGTGGCCCTGTCTGCACTGCTGGCAGCCTGCGGCAAGAACGAGTCCGCATCGACCGCCGCCGCGCCGGTTGCCGCCCCCGTGCCGGCAGCCATGACCAAGTTGGTGATCGGCCTGGACGACAACTTCCCGCCCATGGGCTTTCGTGACGACAAGAACGAGATCGTCGGCTTCGACATCGACATGGCGCGTGAAGCCGCCAAGCGCATGAACGTGGAAGTGGACTTCAAGCCCATCGACTGGAGCGCCAAGGAGGCCGAGCTGGTCGGCAAGCGCGTCGACGCGCTGTGGAACGGCCTGACCATCACCGAAGAGCGCAAGAAGAACATCGCCTTCACCGCGCCCTACATGGAGAACCACCAGATCATCATCGTGCGCGCCAACTCCGACATCAAGGACAAGGCCGGCCTGGCAGGCAAGGTCGTGGGCGCGCAGGATGGCAGCTCGGCCGTGGACGCCATCAAGAAGGACGCCGCCGTGGCCGCCAGCTTCAAGGACCTGAAGACCTTCGGCGACAACATCACCGCGCTGATGGACCTGTCGGCCGGCCGCCTGGACGCCGTCGTGGTCGACGAGGTCGTGGGGCGTTTCCACGTGGCCAAGAAGGCTGGCGAGTACCTGGTGCTCGAGGACAACTTCGGCACCGAGGACTACGGCGTGGGCCTGCGCAAGGAAGACACCGAAGTTCTGGGCAAGCTCGAAGCCGCGCTGGCCGAGATGAAGAAGGACGGCAAGGCCGCCGAAATCGCCTCCAAGTGGTTCGGCAAGGACATCATCAAGTAAATCCGGCACACCATGCGACCGGCAAGGCCAGCCTGGCATTGCCGGTCTTTTGCGTTCTGGGACGCACGCGCCCGTGGCTGCCCGGATCCTGCCGATGCCGGCGGGGCCGCGCACCGCACTGAGGCCATTCGATGGAATATGTAATCTCGCTCATGGGGCCGCTGTCCGCCGGCGCCCTGGTCACCCTCAAGCTCTTCGTCATCACCCTGGCGCTGTCCATTCCCCTGGGACTGTCGCTGGCGCTGATGCGCATCTCCCGCTTTCCCGCCCTGAGCCGGCTGGTAGGCGGCTACATCTGGCTGATGCGCGGCACGCCGCTGATGCTGCAGATGCTGTTCATCTACTTCGCGCTGCCCTTCGTGCCCGTGATCGGCGTGCGCCTGCCCGATTTTCCTGCCGCCGTCGTCGCCTTCGCGCTGAACTACGCCGCCTACTTCGCCGAAATCTTCCGCGCGGGCATCCAGTCCGTGGACCGCGGTCAGTACGAGGGTGCCAAGGTGCTGGGCATGAGCTACGGCCAGACCATGCGCCGCATCATCCTGCCGCAGATGTGGGCGCGCATCATCCCGCCTGTGAGCAACGAGACCATCACCCTGGTCAAGGACACCTCGCTCATCTACGTGCTGGCCCTGAACGACCTGCTGCGCGCCGCGCGCGGCATCGTGCAGCGCGACTTCACCATCACGCCCTTCGTGGTGGCCGCAGGCTTCTATCTGGTCATGACGCTGGTGCTGACCTGGATCTTCCAATACCTAGAAAAACGCCATGCCAAATACGACGCGTGATAACGCGCCCGAGACCATGATCTCGGCGCAGAACATCTGCAAGGGCTTTGGCGGTGTGCCGGTGCTGCGCGGCGTTTCGCTGGAGCTGGCGCGCGGCGAGGTGGTGGCCGTCATCGGTCCTTCGGGATCGGGCAAGAGCACGTTCCTGCGCTGCCTCAACCACCTGGAAACCATTGACAGCGGCCGTGTCGCCGTCGAGGGCGAGGTGCTGGTGGACAGCGGCGCGGACGGCCGCGCCCACTACGTGCCCGAGGCGCAGATCCGCCAGATCGGCCGCAAGATGGGCATGGTGTTCCAGTCCTTCAACCTGTTCCCGCACCTCACGGTGCTGGAGAACATCATCGAGGCGCCGATCGTCGTCAAGGGCCTCAAGCGCGAGCAGATCGTGCCCAAGGCCGAGGCGCTGCTCCACAAGGTGGGCCTGCTGGAAAAGCGCGATGCCTATCCCAACCGCCTGTCGGGCGGGCAAAAGCAGCGCGTGGCCATCGCCCGGGCACTGGCCATGGAGCCGGACATCCTGCTGTTCGACGAGCCCACCTCCGCGCTGGACCCGGAGCTGACCGGTGAAGTGCTGCGCACCATGCGCGAGCTGGCCCAGGAGCACATGACCATGCTGGTCGTGACCCACGAGATGGGCTTTGCCCGCGAAGTGGCCAATCGCGTGATCTTCATGGACAAGGGCGAGATCGTCGAGCAAGGCCCGGCGGAAGCCTTTTTTGCAGCGCCGCAGCACGCCCGGACCCAGGCATTTCTGCAGAACATGTTGTAAAAAAACATCTGTCCAGTCCGGACTTTCCCCAGGTCCAGAGAGCGTGCAACGCTTGTGTAGCAAGCGAAGCATGCTCTTTTTTTTATGGCGTTTTCTGCCATGACTTTTTGAGAAACATACACGGATGTATGTTTATCTCAGGGGGTGATGAGCAGGCATCGGCACCTGTCTGCACAATAGCGGGCTTGCCTGCGAACATTTATCGACCGCACCACAGCATGATCCCAACCGCCTCTTTCGTGGAGTTGCGCAACGTCACCTTCGGCTATGGCGAGCGTGTGATCCTGCGCGACCTGTCGCTGCAGGTGCCGCGCGGCAAGGTCACGGCCCTGATGGGGGCGTCGGGCGGCGGCAAGACCACCGTGCTTCGCCTGATCGGCGGCCAGCAGCATGCCCAGCAGGGGCAGGTGCTGTTCGATGGCAAGGACGTCACCACCATGGACGCCGCAGGCCTGTACGCCGCGCGCCGGCGCATGGGCATGCTGTTCCAGTTCGGCGCGCTGTTCACCGACATGAGCGTGTTCGACAACGTGGCCTTCCCGCTGCGCGAGCACACCGATCTCCCCGACGAACTGGTCCGCGACATCGTGCTCATGAAGCTGCATGCCGTGGGCCTGCGCGGTGCGCGCGACCTCATGCCCAGCGAGATCTCGGGCGGCATGGCCCGCCGCGTGGCGCTGGCGCGGGCCATTGCGCTGGACCCCGAACTGATCATGTACGACGAGCCCTTCGCCGGGCTGGACCCCATCTCCCTGGGCACGGCCGCCCAGCTGATCCGCGAGCTCAACGATGCCATGGGACTGACTTCCATCCTGGTGTCCCATGACGTGGAGGAAACCTTCCACGTGGCCGACCATGTGGTCATCCTGGGCAACGGCGGCGTCGCCGCCCAGGGCTCGCCAGATGAGGTGCGGGCCAATCCCGACCCGCTGGTGCAGCAGTTCATCCACGCACGGGCCACCGGTCCCGTGCCTTTCCACTACCCCGGCGTGAGCGCCGAGGAAGATTTCGGCAACCCCGCAAGTTCCGGCAGGAGCAACGGCAGGAGGCACGCATGAACCGGCTGCATCCCGCACGCATTGGCGCGGCGGTACGCCAACAGCTGACGCAGCTGGGCATGGGTACGCGCCTGTTCGGCCGCCTGCTCGCCCTCATGGGGCCTGCGCTGGGCCGCCCGCGGCTGATCGGCGACCAGATCCATTTCCTGGGCAACTATTCGCTGGCCATCATTGGCGTCTCCGGCCTGTTCGTCGGTTTCGTGCTGGGCCTGCAGGGCTACTACACGCTGCAGCGCTATGGCTCGGCCGAGGCGCTGGGCCTGCTGGTGGCGCTGTCGCTGGTGCGCGAACTCGGCCCCGTCGTCACGGCGCTGCTGTTTGCCGGGCGTGCCGGCACGGCGCTGACGGCCGAGATCGGCCTGATGAAGGCCGGCGAGCAGTTGTCGGCCATGGAGATGATGGCCGTTGACCCGGTGCGCCGCATCCTGGCGCCGCGCTTCGTGGCGGGCCTGATCGCCATGCCGCTGCTGGCGGCCGTTTTCAGTGCCGTCGGCGTGATCGGCGGCTGGCTGGTGGGCGTGGTCATGATCGGCGTCGATGGCGGCGCCTTCTGGGGCCAGATGCAAAACGGCGTGGACTGGTGGTATGACCTGGGCAACGGCGTTCTCAAGAGCCTGGTGTTCGGCGTGGCGGTGACCTTCATCGCGCTGCTGCAGGGCTATGCAGCCAAGCCCACGCCCGAAGGCGTGTCCCGCGCGACCACGCGCACGGTGGTGATGGCCTCGCTGGCCGTGCTGGGGCTGGACTTCCTGCTCACGGCCACGATGTTCAGCCTTTGACCCGGCACCGGTGCCACCTCTCGCAAATCAAGGAAAAACAAACCATGCAGCAATCCAAGAGTGATGTCTGGGTCGGACTGTTCGTGCTGATCGGCGCTGCGGCGCTGGTGTTCCTGGCGCTGCAGTCGGCCAACCTGCTGAGCCTGAACTTCCAGAAGACCTATACGCTGACCGCGCGCTTCGACAACATCGGCGGACTCAAGCCCAAGGCAGCCGTGCGCAGCGCGGGCGTTGTCGTCGGCCGCGTGGAATCCATCACCTTCGACGACAAGGTCTTTCAGGCCAGCGTGACCATGGCCCTGGAAAACCGCTACGCCTTTCCCAAGGACAGCTCCCTGAAGATCCTGACCAGCGGCCTGCTCGGCGACCAGTACATCGGCATCGAAGCCGGTGCAGATGACCACAATCTCAAGGATGGCGACCGCGTCGTCGCAACCCAGTCGGCCGTTGTGCTGGAAAATCTGATCGGACAGTTCCTCTACGGCAAGGCCGAGCAGGGTGGCAGCTCCGGTGCAGGAGGCAAAGAATGACAACCAACCACCATGAACAGGCGACCGCGGGTCGCCCTGCCGCCCAGGCAGCCTCCTGGCAGCGCGCCGCCATGCTCGGCACGCTGGCCGCCGCTTCGCTGCTCGCCGGCTGCGCCACCGCTCCGGGCGAGGCACGCAACCCCCAGGATCCGTTCGAGCCGTTCAACCGCAGCATGTACTCGTTCAATGACGGGCTTGACCGTGCCGTCCTGAAGCCGGTGGCCACGGCCTACCGCGATGTCACGCCGCGCCTGGCGCGCGATGGGGTGAGCAACTTCTTCTCCAACCTGAGCGACGCCTGGTCGTTCGTGAACAACGCGCTGCAGGGCCAGGCCGAGGGTGCCTACAACTCCATGGTGCGCTTCTCGGTGAACACGGTCTTCGGTCTGGGAGGCCTGCTCGACATCGCCAGCGAGGCCGGCATCGAGCGCCAAAAGCAGGACTTCGGCCAGACGCTGGGCCGCTGGGGCGTGCCCACGGGGCCGTACCTGGTGCTGCCGCTGCTCGGCCCGTCCACGGTGCGTGACACGGCGGCTCTGCCTGTGGATGCCTGGGGCAACCCCCTGACGGCGATCAACGACATCCCGGTGCGCAACAGCCTGTATGTGCTGCGACTGGTGGATACGCGTGCACGCCTGCTCAATGCCTCGGACACGCTGGACTCCGTCGCCCTTGACCGCTACAGCCTGACGCGTGACGTCTACCTGAACCTGCGGCGTGGCAAGTCCGGCGATGACGGCCGCATCGAGGACTACGACGAAGATGCCGGCAAACTGCCGCCCGAAGACGGCGCAAAGTAAGCAGTTCGTAACATCCCGAGATGAAAAACGGTCCGCGCCTGACACGGCGCGGCCGGAAAAATGTGCAATATCAACCCGGTCCGGGGCATTGAGGCCCTGCTGGGAAAGGAAGAGTGATGATCAATCGACGTGCCTGGAGCGCTGCCGCGGCAGCCGTGCTGGCCATGGGAACCTGGGGCGCTGCGCTGCCCGTCCACGCGGCCGACGAAACCCCTGATGCGCTGATCAAGCGTGTCTCCACCGACGTGCTGGAAACCATCAAGAAGGACCCCTCGCTGCGCGAGGGCGATGTCTCCAAGGTCAATGCGCTGGTCAATGACAAGGTCATGCCCTATGTGAATTTCCGCCGCATGACCTCGGCTTCGGTGGGCCCGGCCTGGCGCCAGGCCACGCCTGCACAGCGCGAGAAGCTGGAGACCGAGTTCAAGGCCCTGCTGATCCGCACCTACTCCGGCGCGCTGACCCAGGTCAGCAACCAGACCATCAATGTCAAGCCGGTGCGTGCTGCGCCCGGCGACATCGATGTGCTGGTACGCACCGAAGTGCTGGGCCGCGGCGAGCCCGTGCAGCTGGACTACCGGCTCGAGAAGTCCGGCGACGGCTGGAAGATCTACAACCTGAACGTGCTGGGCGTGTGGCTGGTGGAAACCTACCGCAACCAGTTCAGCCAGGAAATCAATGCCCGCGGCATCGACGGCCTGATCGAGACCCTTGCCACGCGCGGCAAGATGCCTGCCACGCCGGCCTCCAAGGGCTGACGGCCATTGATGCGCGCGCCATGCTGCAGCTCCCCCGTGAACTGACCTACCGCCAGGCGCGCAGCTGCCTTGTGCAGCTGCAGCCCCAGGTGCAGGCCTTCGATGGCGCCCAGGTGCGCGTCGATGCCAGCGGCATCGAAGTCTTCGACTCGGCCGCCCTGGCCGTGCTGCTGGCCTGCCGCCGCACCGCGAAGGCGGCCGACAAGCAATTGGTGGTCGTGGGCCTGCCGCAGGGCCTGCAGTCCATGGCGGCGCTGTACGGCGTCGATGGGCTGCTGACCGACGCATCCTCCCCCTCCTGAGCCGACGCAGCGCGCCGCTGCAAAGAGCCCTGCAAGGCAGGTTTGGCTGCAAGGGCCTAGAATCGCGCCTCGCATGTCTGCCGTCTCATTCCAATCCATCTCCAAGACCTACCAGACCCCCAAGGGGGCCTTTCAGGCGCTCAACCACGTGAGTCTGGACATCGAGGAGGGCGAGTTCTTCGGCCTGCTCGGTCCCAATGGCGCTGGCAAGACCACGATGATCAGCATCCTGGCCGGCCTGTCGCGCGCCACCAGCGGCCGCGTGCTGGTCCAGGGCAGCGACGTGCATGCCGACTACTCGGCTGCCCGGCGCAAGCTGGGCATCGTGCCGCAGGAGCTGGTCTTCGATCCCTTCTTCAATGTGCGCGAGGCGCTGCGCTTTCAGTCCGGCTATTTCGGCGTCAAGAACAATGACGACTGGATCGACGAGCTGCTGCACAGCCTGGGGCTGACCGACAAGGCCAACTCCAACATGCGCCAGCTGTCCGGCGGCATGAAGCGCCGCGTGCTGGTGGCCCAGGCCCTGGTGCACAAGCCGCCCATCATCGTGCTGGACGAGCCCACGGCCGGCGTGGACGTGGAGCTGCGCCAGACGCTGTGGCATTTCATCGCGCGCCTGAACCGCGAAGGCCATACCGTGCTGCTCACCACCCATTACCTGGAAGAGGCCGAGGCGCTGTGCAGCCGCGTGGCCATGCTCAAGCAGGGCAACATCGTCAAGCTCTCGACCATGTCGGATCTGCTCAAGTCCGCCTCCTCCAACGTGCTGCAGTTCAAGACCGATACCGCCTTGCCGCCGGCCCTGGCCGCGCGGGCACGGGTGACCGGCCGCATCGTGCAGATACCTGCCAACGACGCCAGCGATGTGGAGCGCCTGCTCGCCGCGCTGCGCGAGGGCTCCGTCGTCCCCGAGGACGTGGAAATCCGCCGTGCCGATCTGGAGGATGTCTTCATCCACGTGATGAACGAGCAAGGCCAGACCTCGCAGGGAGCCTCGGCATGAACGGCTGGCAGACCCTGCTCAAGAAGGAAGTGCTGCGTTTCTGGAAGGTCAGCTTCCAGACCGTGGCCGCACCCGTGCTCACGGCTGTGCTCTATCTGCTGATCTTCGGCCATGTGCTCGAAGGCCGGGTGCTGGTCTACGACCGCATCAGCTACACGGCCTTCCTGATCCCCGGCCTGGTGATGATGAGCGTGCTGCAGAACGCCTTCGCCAACAGCTCATCGAGCCTGGTGCAGAGCAAGATCATGGGCTCCATGGTCTTCGTGCTGCTCACGCCGCTGTCGCACTGGGCGTGGTTTGGCGCCTACGTGGGTGCTTCGGTGCTGCGCGGGCTGCTGGTGGGCGTGGGCGTTTTCATCGTCACGCTGTACTTCGCCATTCCCGAATTCACGGCGCCGCTGTGGATTCTGGTCTTCGGCCTGCTGGGCGCGGCGCTGCTGGGCACGCTGGGCGTGATCGCCGGCCTGTGGGCGGACAAGTTCGACCAGATGGCGGCCTTCCAGAACTTCCTGATCATGCCCATGACGTTCCTGTCGGGCGTGTTCTATTCCATTCAGTCGCTGCCGCCTTTTTGGCAAAAAGTCAGCCATCTGAACCCGTTTTTCTACATGATCGACGGCTTCCGCTACGGCTTCTTCGGCCAGAGCGACGTGTCGCCCTGGGTCAGCCTGGCCATCGTCGGCTCGGCCTGGCTGGCGGTGAGCGCCCTGGCCGTGCACCTGCTGCGCATCGGCTACAAGATCCGCGGCTGAGGTTTTCCACAGGCTGCGGCGGGCGCTGCGCCCGCATTGTTGAATCCACCCATGAACAGGCGGCCGGCGCCCGGCGCCGCCGCCAACCAAGGCCATGCCACGATGCATGGCAGGAAAGCTTCCCCCATGACTGCAGACCAACTCAAGGAACTGATTGCCACCGGCCTGCCTTGCGAACACATTGCGCTGGAAGGTGATGGACGGCACTGGTTTGCCACCATCGTCTCGGCCCAATTCGAGGGCCAGCGACTGCTGCAGCGCCAACGCCTGGTCTACGCCACGCTGGGCCAGCGCATGCACACCGACGAGGTCCATGCCCTGTCCATGAAGACCTATACGCCCGCCGAGTGGGCTGCCCAGGCCGGCCAGGCCTGAGCCGGCGGTCAGGCACTTCAGACTCCTGCTGCACCGGTCGCCACGGCCCGTGCGGCATCTTCTTTTCCCCGATTTCCAGATTCAAGGCTGTCAGCCATGGACAAACTCCTGATTCGCGGTGGCCGAGCGCTGCATGGCGAGGTGACGGTCTCCGGCGCCAAGAATGCCGCCTTGCCCGAGCTGTGCGCCGCGCTGCTGTCGTCCGAGCCCGTCACCCTGTGCAACGTGCCGCGCCTGCAGGACGTGGCCACCATGCTCAAGCTCATCCGCAACATGGGTGTCAGCGCCGAGCACGATGACAGCGGCACCGTGCGCATCAACGCCGGCTCTCTGTCCAACCCCGAGGCACCCTACGAACTGGTCAAGACCATGCGCGCCTCGGTCCTGGCCCTGGGCCCGCTGCTGGCCCGATTCGGCCAGGCCCGCGTGTCGCTGCCCGGCGGCTGCGCCATCGGCTCGCGGCCCGTGGACCAGCACATCAAGGGCCTGCAGGCCATGGGCGCCGAGATCGTGGTCGAGAACGGCTACATGAACGCGTGCCTGCCCGGGCATCTCAAGCGCCTGCAGGGCGCCCGCATCACCACCGACATGGTGACCGTCACGGGCACCGAGAACTTCCTGATGGCCGCCGTGCTGGCCGAAGGCGAGACCGTGCTGGAAAACGCCGCCATGGAGCCCGAGATCGGCGACCTGGCCGAAATGCTCATCAAGATGGGCGCAAGAATCGAAGGCCATGGCACCGGCCGCATCGTCATCCAGGGCGTGGAGCGCCTGGGCGGCTGCGAGCACCAGGTGGTGGCCGACCGCATCGAGGCCGGCACCTTTCTGTGCGCCGTGGCCGCCACGGGCGGCAATGCGCTGCTGCGCAATGGCCGCGCCGACCATCTGGGCGCCGTCATCGACAAGCTCAAGGATGCGGGCGCCGAGGTGTCCGCCGAGGACGGCGGCATCCGCGTGCGCGCGGCCGGCAAGCTCAAGGCCCAGAGTTTTCGCACCACCGAATACCCGGGCTTTCCCACCGACATGCAGGCGCAGTTCATGGCGCTGAACCTGGTGGCCGAAGGCTGCAGCATGGTCACCGAGACCATCTTCGAGAACCGCTTCATGCACGTGGATGAAATGCTGCGCCTGGGCGCGCAGATCACCACCGACGGGCGCGTTGCCACCATCACCGGCAGCCAGTCGCTGTCGGGCGCGGCCGTCATGGCCACCGACCTGCGCGCTTCGGCCAGCCTGGTCATCGCCGGCCTCGTGGCCAAGGGCGAGACCCTGGTCGATCGCATCTATCATCTGGACCGCGGCTACGATCGCATGGAAGACAAGCTGCGCGGCCTGGGTGCCGACATCGAAAGAGTTTCCCAATGACCATCACGATTGCCCTGTCCAAGGGCCGCATCTACGACGAAACCGTGCCGCTGCTGGCCGCTGCCGGCATCTCGGTCAGCGAAGACATTGAAAAGTCGCGCAAGCTGATCTTCGAGACCAACAAGAGCGACGTGCGCGTGGTGCTGGTGCGCGCCTCCGACGTGCCGGTCTATGTGCAGTACGGCGGCGCCGATCTCGGCGTGGCCGGACTGGACTCGCTGATCGAGCATGGTGCCCAGGGCCTGTACCAGCCCCTGGACCTGAAGATCGCGCGTTGCCGCGTCAGCGTGGCCGTGCGCAACGGCTTCGACTATGCGCTGGCCGTCAAGCAGGGCGCCCGCCTGCGCATCGCCACCAAGTACCCCGAGATCGCGCGCAACTTCTTCGCCACCAAGGGCGTGCACGTGGACATGGTCAAGCTCTACGGCTCCATGGAGCTGGCCCCGCTGACCGGCATGGCCGACGCCATCGTCGACTTGGTGTCCACCGGCAACACGCTCAAGGCCAATGACCTGGTCGAGGTCGAGCCCATCATGGAGATCAGCTCGCGCCTGGTGGTCAACCAAGCGGCGCTCAAGCTCAAGCGCGAGCCGCTGCGCCACATCATCGATGCCTTCGCCGAGGCGGTAAATGGCCCCAGGGGCTGAGCCCGGAGATCCCGCGAAGGAGGCGCTTGCGCTGTGTTTCGCCGCGCATGGCCTGCCCTGCGAGGAATACAACGGCTGGCTGCTGCCTGGAGGCCAGGCACCAGGCGTGCTGGCCGATTGGCGCGGTGCCTACCCCAGCCATCCCCTGGTCGGTTCCCTGGCCGTGGTGGTTCGCCTGCCGGACCGGCGCGAGATCATCGAGAATTTCACGGGCCTGGGTGAAGGCCTGCAGGGAATGCACGACGCATTCGGCCACTTCGCTGTCAGCGACCTGCATGTGATGCTCTCCGCCCTGTGGACGGCGCGCGATGAGGATGCCGTGCCAGCCGAGGCCTGGCAGGTCCAGGGCCGACAATGGCAGGCCTATCCGGGCCCCTGGCATCTTCGCAACGATGCCCCGCTGCCCGAAGGCATCACTGAGCGCCTGCGCGCCTTGATCGAGGCCGAGGCGCTGGACAAGGACGAGGACCTGCACTGGTTTCGCTTCTTTGTCGGGCAGAACAATAGTGATTTCACCATTGAAGCGCTCAAGGACAATCAGAAGTGGCCCAGCGCTGAGGCCCTGCTGCGCGACCAGGACTGGCCCCTGCGCGACGGCTACTACGGCGCGCGCCTGTTCTTGATACTGAAGCACGGCTGCGAGACGGCCTGCTAGACCCCAAGGAAACCACAATGGAATATGTAGCTGCCCCTGCCCGCCTGTCGACTGCGGACGCCAACTTCGAACACGATTTTGCGCAGCGCCTGCATTGGTCGGCAGACACGGACGCGGCCATCGAGCAGCGCGTGGCCGACATCCTGGCCGATGTGCAAAAGCGCGGCGATGCGGCCGTGCTGGAGTACACGGCGCGCTTCGACGGATTGCAGGTGGACGGCATGGCCGCGCTGGAGCTGACGCAGGCCGAGCTCAAGGCCGCCTTCGACAGCCTGGGCGATGAGCAGCGCGATGCGCTGACGGCCGCCGCCCAGCGCGTGCGCACCTACCACGAGGCACAAAAGCGCGCCAGCGGCGAGAGCTGGAGCTACCGTGACGCCGATGGCACCCTGCTGGGCCAGAAGGTCACGCCGCTGGACCGCGTGGGCATCTATGTGCCCGGCGGCAAGGCGGCCTATCCGTCCAGCGTGCTGATGAATGCCATTCCCGCCCACGTGGCTGGCGTGCAGGAAATCATCATGGTCGTGCCCACGCCACGCGGCGAGAAGAATGCCCTGGTGCTGGCCGCCGCCTATGTGGCCGGCGTCACGCGCGGTTTCACCATCGGCGGTGCCCAGGCCGTGGCGGCCCTGGCTTACGGCACGGCCACCATCCCGAAGGTGGACAAGATCACCGGCCCCGGCAACGCCTATGTGGCCAGCGCCAAGAAGCGGGTGTTCGGCACCGTGGGCATCGACATGATTGCCGGCCCCAGTGAAATCCTGGTGCTGGCCGACGGCAGCACGCCGCCCGACTGGGTGGCCATGGACCTGTTCAGCCAGGCCGAGCATGACGAGCTGGCGCAAAGCATCCTGCTGTGCCCCGATGCCGACTACATCGCCGCCGTCCAGCGTGAGATCGACCGCCTGCTGCCCGAGATGCCGCGGCGCGCCATCATCGCCAAGAGCCTGAGCGACCGGGGTGCCCTCATCCTCACGCGCGACATGCAGGAGGCCTGCGCCATCAGCAACCGCATCGCGCCCGAGCACCTGGAAGTCTCCAGCAACGATCCCCACCAGTGGGAGCCGCTGCTGCGCCATGCAGGCGCCATCTTCCTGGGGGCCTACACCAGCGAGAGCCTGGGCGACTACTGCGCCGGCCCCAACCATGTGCTGCCCACCAGCGGCACGGCGCGCTTTTCCTCGCCGCTGGGGGTCTATGACTTCCAGAAGCGGTCCAGCCTCATCGAGGTCAGCGAGCAGGGCGCCCAGACCCTGGGCCGCATCGCCTCGGTACTGGCGCATGGCGAAGGCCTGCAAGGCCATGCGCGTGCGGCCGAAATGCGTTTGAAGTAGACACTCGCTTCGTGTTGAGTGAAGGCGCCGTCACCGAAAGGGGCGGCGCTTTTTGCTGCCTGAACGCCAGAGCAAGCGTGTCAAGAATTGACACGAAATCAGTGGAACACGAATTTCGTGTAAACTTGCGCCCTGTGAAGAACCTCACCATCACCGTCGAAGACAGCGTGCTCGAATGGGCCCGCATCGAGGCCGCGCGCCGCGGCACCAGCGTCTCGCGCATGGTGGGCGACTTCATGGCCGAGATGCAGCGCCGCGAGGACGCGTACGAGCGCGCCTACCTGGCCTGGCGCACGGACGAGCGCGGCTGGGAAGGCGGCCAGCCGTCATCCACGCAGCCCGCCCAGCGCAGTGCCGCGCTGCGCCGCGAGGGCCAGGCATGAACACTGTCTTTGTCGATACCTCCGTGCTGGTCGCTGCCGAAGACACGGGGCAGGGCGCCTTGCATGCCGCCGTGCTGCAGTGGCTGGACCTGCTGTGGCGCACGCGCAGCGGGCGCACCGGCAGCCAGTCGCTGTGCGAGTTCTATGAACAGGTCACCACGGCCGCCCAGCCTTTGCCGCAGGGCGATGCGCGCGCCGCCATCCGCCGCTACCAGACTTGGACGCCCTGGAAGACCGATGCCGCCACGCTGGAAACCGCCTGGGCCGTGCAGTCGCGCCACCAGCTGGCCTTTGGCGACTGCCTGGCCGTGGCCTGCGCCCAGCACAGCGGCTGCGAGCAGATGCTGACCCTGCACCTGCCGCACGGCACCCAGTTTGGCGGCGTCGCCATGGTGCACCCGCTGCACCAGGCGCCGCCGCAGCAGCAGGCCTGAGCGGCTTCGCTGATGGATTTCTTCCCCCACCGACTCGTGAAAGTGTGCATGCCATGACAGCTTCCATTCCGCAGGTTCAGGCCCTGGCCCTGGAGCGCATCCGCGCCGATGTCCGCTCCATGCATGCCTACCATGTGCAGCCCTCGCAAGGCCTGCTCAAGATGGACACGATGGAGAACCCCTTCCGCCTGCCCCCTGAATTGCAGGCCGCGCTGGGCGAGCGCCTGGGCCGGCTGGAGATCAACCGCTACCCTGGCGAGCGCCAGGAAGTGCTCAAGGACATGCTGGCCCGCTACGCGCAGGCGCCGGCCGGCAGCGCCGTGCTGCTGGGCAATGGCTCGGACGAGATCATCACGCTGCTGGCACTGGCCTGTGCCCAGCCCCACGCCGAGGGTCGCGCCACCATGCTGGCGCCCATGCCGGGCTTCGTCATGTACCCCATGAGCGCCAGGCTGCAGGGCCTGGATTTCGTGGGCGTCAACCTGACGGCCGACTTCGAGCTGGACGTGCCCGCCATGCGCGCCGCCATTGCCGAGCACCGCCCCGCCATCACCTATATCGCCTATCCCAACAATCCCACGGCCACGCTCTGGGCCGAGGCCGATGTGCAGGCCGTGATCGACGCGGTCGGCGCCATCGGCGGCCTGGTCGTCATGGACGAGGCCTACCAGCCCTTCGCCCGCCGCAGCTGGGCAGATAACATGCGCGCCGACCCGGCCCGCAACGCCCATGTGCTGCTGATGCGCACGCTCAGCAAGTTCGGCCTGGCAGGCGCGCGCCTGGGCTACCTGATCGGCCCGGCCGCCATCGTCGGCGAGATCGACAAGGTGCGCCCGCCCTACAACATCAGCGTGCTCAACTGCGAGACGGCCATCTTCGCGCTGGAGCACGAGGCGCTGTATGCGCAGCAGGCCGTGGCCATCCGCGCCGAGCGCCAGCCGCTGATCGATGCGCTGGCCACGCTGCCGGGTGTGGAAAAGATCTGGCCATCCGAGGCCAACATGGTCTTGCTGCGCGTGCGCGATGCCGCGCTCGCCCAGGCCGAGATGAAGGCCCGGGGCGTGCTGGTGAAGAATGTCTCTGCCATGCACCCGCTGCTGGCCAACTGCCTGCGACTGACCGTGGGCACCCACGAAGAAAACGCCCAGATGCTGGCGGCCCTGAAGGAATCCCTATGAGCAATGCAGCTCCCGCACGCACCGCCGAAGTGCAGCGCAATACCGCCGAGACCCGGATCAAGGTCGCCATCAACCTGGACGGCACGGGCAAGGCCAGCCTGCACTCGGGCATCGGCTTTCTGGATCACATGCTCGACCAGATCGCGCGCCATGGCCTGATCGACCTCGATATCGACTGCGAGGGCGACCTGCACATCGACGGCCACCACACGGTGGAGGACATCGGCATCACCCTGGGCCAAGCCTTTGCCAAGGCCGTGGGCGACAAGAAGGGCATCCGCCGCTACGGCCATGCCTATGTGCCGCTGGACGAGGCCCTGAGCCGCGTGGTCATCGATTTCTCGGGCCGCCCGGGCCTTCACATGGACGTGAAATTCACGGCCGGCAGCATCGGTCAGCTCGACACCCAGCTGGTCTACGAATTCTTCCAGGGCTTCGTCAACCACGCGGGCGTGACCATGCACATCGACAATCTCAAGGGCTTCAACGCCCACCACCAGTGCGAGACCATCTTCAAGGCCTTCGCACGCGCCCTGCGCTTTGCGCTGGAGCATGACGAGCGCATGGCCGGCGTCATCCCCTCGACCAAGGGCGCTCTGTAAAGAGAAGCGATTGACTCCGGTCTGAGCTTGATCTGACCGGGCAATCCAGCCGAAAATCCGACCGAACACGCGCCACACGCTATGAGTTTGACTGACAACACCGTCGCCGTCGTCGATTACGGCATGGGCAATCTGCGCTCGGTTTCCCAGGCCGTGCGCACGGCCGCCGCCGACTCCGGCTGGCAGGTCGTGGTCACCGCCGATCCCGAGGTGGTGCTGGCCGCCAACCGGGTCGTGCTGCCGGGCCAGGGCGCCATGCCCGACTGCATGCGCGAACTGCGCGAATCCGGCCTGCAGGACGCCGTGCTGCACGCCGCTGCCAACAAGCCCCTGTTCGGCGTCTGCGTGGGCATGCAGATGCTGCTGGACCACAGCGACGAGGGCGATGTGCCTGGCCTGGGCCTGATCCCCGGCAATGTGCGCAAGTTCGATCTGGCGGGCCGCGTCCAGGCCGACGGCAGCCGCTTCAAGGTGCCGCAAATGGGCTGGAACCGCGTGCACCGCAAGCACAATGCCGGGCAGTCCCACCCGCTGTGGCGTGGAATTCCCGAAGACAGCTTCTACTACTTCGTGCACAGTTTCTACGCCGTGGTGCAGCAGCCCCAGCATTGCGCTGCAGAGGCCGACTACGGCGGGCGCTTTGCCTGCGCCATCGCACGCGATAATATTTTCGCCACCCAGTTTCACCCCGAAAAGAGCGCGGACCAGGGCCTGGCCCTGTTCCGCAACTTTCTGGGCTGGAAGCCCTGAACCCTCTTTCCCTCCCCGCACCGGCCGCTGCATCCCAGGCCTTCATTGCTCGCAAACCATCATGCTGCTCATTCCTGCCATCGACCTCAAGGACGGCCACTGCGTACGCCTCATCCAGGGTGATATGGACCAGTCGACCACGTTCGGCGAAGACCCGGCCATCATCGCCCGCCGCTGGCTCGACGCCGGCGCACGCCGCCTGCACCTGGTGGACCTCAATGGCGCGTTTGCGGGCCAGCCCAAGAACCTGGTGGCCATCAAGGCCATCCTCAAAGAGGTGGACGGCCGGATTCCGGTGCAGCTCGGCGGCGGCATCCGTGACCTGGACACCATCGAGAAATACATAGACGCCGGCATCAGCTACGTGATCATCGGCACCGCTGCCGTGAAGAACCCGGGCTTTCTGCAGGACGCCTGCAGCGCCTTCGGCGGCCATGTGATCGTCGGGCTCGATGCCAAGGACGGCAAGGTGGCCATCGACGGCTGGAGCAAGCTCACGGGCCAGGACGTGCACTCGGTGGCCAAGCGCTTCGAGGACTGGGGCGTGGAGTCCATCATCTACACCGACATCGGCCGCGACGGCATGCTCACGGGCATCAACATCGACGCCACCGTCAATCTCGCGCAATCGCTGAAGATTCCCGTCATCGCCTCGGGCGGCCTGGCGGGCATGGCCGACATCGAAGCGCTGTGCAAGGTCGAGGACGAAGGCATCGAAGGCGTGATCTGCGGCCGCGCCATCTACTCGGGCGACCTTGACTTCGCCGCGGCGCAGGCCCGCGCCGACGAGCTCAGGGCCTGAACGGCCTGCGCCTTCCCTGTATCCGCGGGCGCCTGTGCTTCACAGGCGCCCGCGCTGCATTCAGCGCCAGGGATTCAGGCTTTCTTTAGGAGCAGGCGGGCATGGCCTGCCCGGCATTGGCGGCGCGCACGGTCTGCACAAAGGCATCCCAGTAATTCGGCAGCCCGGCCCAGGGGTTGCCCACGCCGGTGCTGGGCTCGAACTCCAGCTGGGTCACATAGATCCATCCCGCCTGGTAGCGGGCCGAGGCGGCCGACTGCACGGCCGTCTGCATGGCCGCGCAGCCCGACACGTTGTGCACCAGCGAGGCCTGGTGGCTGTTGGGCAGCCCGTACAGCCAGTCAAAACTCGTCGTGCGCGGATCGTAGGTGGCGTAGGTGGAGCCCTTGCCCTCGAACGTGGTCAGCACATCGGCCACATCGGCATAACCGGCCACGGGCACGAGGCCCGGGTTGCCGATCACGATCAGGTTGGGATTCTTGGCCTTGATGTACTGGTAGATGGTGCGGTAGAAGTCCAGCCGGTTGGTGGTGGCCGCCATCTCGTCAATGAAGAAGCCCTTGACCAGGCCCGCGCCGTAGTGCGTGAAATAGTTGTCGATATTGGCCTGGATGCTGGCCAGCGATCGCGTGCCCGTGCCATAGCTGGAGCTCACATAGCCCACCAACTGCCCGCCCGCGTTGGCAAAAGCGGTGGCGGCGCGCGTGATGTTCGCGTCCGGGCCGCTGAAAATGCCATTGGCCGGATTCAGGATGGCCGTCATCTGCACGGTCGGATTCGCCTGTGCGCTGGCCGTCAGCGCATTCCAGGCCGTGGCTCCCGAGCCGGTGGGATAGAAATACGTGGGCACCAGCACCCGCAGCGGTGCAGGTGCAGGACGCAGATAGAACGTCTGGGAAGCGCTGCCCGTGCGGCCTGCCACGGTGGCGCTGGCCTGCACCTGCTGGCGGCCCGGCGTGGTGCCGGTCAGCGAAGCCGTTGCCACGCCGGAGCTGGTCAGCGCCGAGGTGCTGACGCCTGTGGCTGCGCTGAAGCTCACCACGGTTCCATCGGCGGCATTCACGCCATCGGCCAGAACACCTGCGCGCAGGGTCAGTGCCGAGCCTGCAGTCACCACATCCCTGGCGGCCGGGGCCGTCCATTGCACGGTGACCGAGGTCACTCCGGGCTGGCCGGTGCCGCCGTCACCCCCATTACCGCCATTGCCACCGCCAGCGTTGCTGTCACCACCGCCGCCTCCGCCGCAGGAGGCCACCGAGGCGGCCAAGGCGAGCATGCCGAGTCGCAGGACAAGAGGAGAGGGAGCGTGGGAACGTTGCATGACAGAGGAGGGCTGAGCGGGGGAAAGGCTATATTCAAGCATGAAAGTTACATCTTCCTTTCCCGCAGTAACAGCTTTACCTGCGGCCGCGCAAGCTCCCGGCGCCTGCGCTGATGCATGGCAGGGCCTGCCCGCCATCCGCCTGAGCCTGGCCTGCGGCGATACCGCCCTGGTGGCCTTGCAGGGCGCGCAACTGCTGTCCTGGCAGGCCGGTGGCGAGGAGCAATTGTTCCTGAGCCCTCATGCCGCCCATGACGGCCACACACCCATACGCGGCGGCATTCCGGTCTGCTTTCCCCAATTCAACCAACGCGGCCCGCTGGTCAAGCACGGCTTTGCGCGCACCCTGCCGTGGCAGGCTGATGCAGCACAGGCCGAGGTTCTTGCCGACGATGGCTTGTTCCTGCGGCTCAAGCTTGCCGATACGCCGCAGACGCGCGCCGTCTGGCCGCACTTCTTCGAGACCTGGCTGGAGGTCACGCTGTTGCCCGGCCGGCTTGACGTGGAGCTGGTGGTGCATAACCGGGGAGACACGCCTTTGGCCTTCACTGCCGCCTTGCACAGCTACCTGCGCGTGGCGGACGTGGAGCAATGCCGGCTGCAAGGCCTTGACGGCATGCCCTACTGGGATGCCGTGGCCGACACCCACCCCACGCAGCAAGGCGACGTGCGCTTTGGCGAAGAGCTCGATCGCGTCTACCCCCGGCCCGGGAAGACCATGGAGCTGGACGCTCCTGCCGGAGGCTTGCGCATCTCGCAGGATGCTGCCTGGAGCGAGACCGTGGTCTGGAACCCCGGTCCTGCACTGTGTGCCCGCCTGGCCGACATGCCGCCACAAGGGTGGCGGCAGATGCTGTGCGTGGAGGCCGCCGCCATCGATGCGCCCGTGCATGTGGCGCCCGGCGCGCATTGGCGCGCGGCGCAGCGCTTGAACAAGCGGTAGTCCGGCACCCGCTCTTGAACGAAAAAAGCGCCTGTGAACAGGCGCTTTTTTCATGGGTTCGTGAGCCGGGTCAGCGGCGCTGCATGCGTTGTGCCGACTGCGCTGGGCGCAGGCCCGGGGTGATCTGCAGTTCCACTGGGCCTTCGCCCCGGCGCACATCGAATTTCGCGGCCTCGCCGGGTTTGAGCGCGGCCACCGCGGTCAGCAGCTCGGACACATTGCGGATGGGCTTGTCGCCCACCTGCACGATCACATCGCCCGGGCGCATGCCGGCCTGGGCAGCGGGGCCTGCCTGCAGCACGCCGGTGATGATCACGCCGGAGTCGGCCTTCACGCCAAAGGTCTCTGCCAACTCTGGCGACAGTTCATTGGGTTCCACGCCGATCCAGCCGCGCACCACGCGGCCGTCCTTGACGATGCCGTCCAGCACCAGCTTGGCCGTGGATACGGGAATCGCAAAGCCGATGCCCATGCTGCCACCCGAGCGCGAATAAATGGCGGTATTGATGCCCAGCAGATTGCCGCTGGCATCCACCAGTGCGCCGCCCGAATTGCCAGGGTTGATGGCGGCGTCGGTCTGGATGAAGTTCTCGAAGGTATTGATGCCCAGCTGACTGCGGCCCAGTGCGCTGACGATGCCGCTGGTCACCGTCTGGCCCACGCCGAAGGGATTGCCGATGGCCAGCACGCGGTCGCCCACGTCAATCTGGTCGGAATTGCCCAGAACGATGACGGGCAGCTTGTCCAGGGCGATCTTGAGCACGGCCAGGTCGGTCTCGGGATCGGTGCCGATCACCTGGGCCTTGGCCTGGCGGCTGTCGGTCAGCGTGACCTCGATGTCGTCCGCACCCTCGACCACGTGGTTGTTGGTCAGGATGTAGCCGTCGGTGCTGATGATCACGCCGCTGCCCAGGCCTGCCTGCTCCTGCGTGCCCTGGTCGCCGAAGAAAAACTGGAACCACGGATCGTTGCTGCGCGGATGGCGCACCGCCTTGCTGGTGTTGATGCTCACCACGGCCGGCGCTGCCTTCTTGGCCGCAGGTGCAAAGCTGCCGGGGCTGACTTCTCCGACGGGCGTGGCCGGCGCCTCCAGCAACGCGATGCCGGCATTGCTGCGCACGGCTCCACGGCGCAGCCAGTCCGGCTGCAGGGTGGCGACGACAAAGTAGGCAGCCACCAGGATGGTGACCGCCTGCGAAAACAGCAGCCAGGTGCGTTTCATGAAGTGTGGTGTTCTGTGCGGGAGTACAAGGCCTCATTGTGAGGCATGTCGTACACAGGGCGGTGGTGGGCGCGTTCGCTGGGGCGCTGGGTGATCGATGAATCACCGGACAACCGACATTGCTATATCGGGATGTGCCGATTTTGCTTTTTTCTGAAGCGCTGAAGGGCGTGTCAATTTTTTTGTTGCGCCATTTGAAATGGGACAAGTCTTATTTAAATTGGCTTGCTAATTATTTTTTCAAGTCACGATTTGATACGGATGAGGAATCTCAATACAATCGCGACCCAATGAATAGAGCGGGGACGGAGGGGCTATGGAGTGGAAAGACTCGGGGAGGATTGCGCCCAGATGGCTGATGCTATTGGTTGGCGCGGTGTTTGCCATTGCAGGAACCATCGGCATTGCCTTTGCACAGGCCGCCGATGCGGTATGTGCCGAAGTCAAGATTGTCATAGAGCAAAAACTCTCGCTGGAGCGCCAGGCATTTGACGCCAGGATGGTGATCACCAATGGCCTGGCGGACCAAAAGCTGGAGAACGTCAGCATCACGCTGCAGTTCCTGGATGCGAACAACCAGACGGTGATCGCCACCACGGATCCCGCAGCCTCCGAAGCCCACTTTTTCTACCGCACGGATGGGGTCGAGGGCATCACTTCCCTGCAGGGCGGCACGATTGCTCCCAAGGCCGTCGCCAATGTCCGATGGCTGATCATTCCCGCAGCCGGCACGGGCGGCCGCGATCCCCAGGGTGCGGTCTACTACATAGGCGCCAAGGTCACCTACACTCTGGATGGCAAGACCGACACCGTGGAGGTGGCACCAGAGTCCATCGTCGTGCGGCCCCAGCCTGAACTGGTGCTTGACTACTTCCTGCCCCGTGATGTTCCGGGTGACGATGCCTTCACCCCCGAGGTCGAGCCTTCCGACCCCTTCACGCTGGGCGTGCGCATCAAGAACAGTGGTGGCGGCACTTCGTACAAGACAAAGATCGATACCGCGCAGCCCCGCATTGTCGAAAACCGGCAAGGGCTGCTTGTCAATTTCCAGATTCTGAGCGGCTATGTCAACGATGCGCCAGCAGGCAAAAGCCTGCTGCTCGACTTTGGCGACATCACGCCGGGATCGTCCCTGCATGGGCGCTGGAACATGGTGTCCAGCCTGGCCGGCAAATTTGTCGAATTCACGGCCGGATTCACCCATGCGGATTCGCTGGGCGGTGCCCTGACGTCCCTGATCAAGACCGTCAATACCCATCAATTGGTCCAGGATGTGCGTGTCGATCTTCCAGGACGCGACAAGGTCCGCGATTTTCTGGCCCTGGATGGAAATGTCTACCGCGTCTATGAATCCGATGGCGTGGATACCGAGGTCAGCGATCAAAGCCGATCCGCGCAATTCGTGCCCTCCGGTGCCACCGCCAGCCTGCAGTTCAATCCCGTGGCCAATGGCATGGCCTATGCGCGCGTGCCCGATCCCTCCAGGGGCACCCGTCTTCCCCGGCAGGTGGTCCGCTCCGACGGCTACGTCGTTCCTGGCGAAAACGTCTGGCTGTCCAGGCAGCGCAACGAGGACCTGAGCTGGAGCTATTACCTGAACCTGTTCGACGTGAACACCACGGGCCGCTACACCATCGGCCTGGTCGCTGGCGAGGCACAGGCCAGCATTGCCGGCGCGGCCTTCGAGGACCGCAATGCCAACGGGCTGCGCGATGCAGGCGAGCCCGCCATCCCCGTGCTCGAAATCAAGCTCACCGGCACGCGGGCAGGCACCGGGGAGTCGGTGCTGGCCACTGCCCACACCGATGCCCAGGGCCAATTCCGATTCGATGGACTGCTGCAGGGCAGCTATGCGCTGTCGGCTGCCGTCAGCGAGGGGCTGGTCGATGGCGCTGCGCTTGCGGGCACGGCGGGCGGCCAGTCCGCGCCGGGACGCATATCGGGCATTGATCTGGCCACCGGTACGGCGGCTGCGGGCTATCTGTTTGCAAAGCGCTCCGCCAAGGCGACCGGGCCAGATCCCGAACCGGAAGCGGACACTGGCATCAGCGTGACGGCGGCACCGGCCACCATGGCGCGCGACGGTGGCTCCACGGTCACCATCACGGCACGCAATGCCGGGCCGGCCATGGCAGCGGCCACCGTCGTCCATGTGGACCTGCCCCAGGGGCTGGAGATCGCCAGCCAGTCGGCATCGGTGGGCAGCTATTCGCAGGGCCGCTGGACCCTGGGCGACATGGCCAAGGACTCCGCCCCCACTTTGGTGCTGCAGGTGCGTCCTGCAGCAGGCTCCACGGCCAGGGAATTCCTGCTGGCCGCACGCATCGGCGCGGCCACCCGCGATCCCGTCACCGGCAACAACGCGGCCAGTACCCTGCTCAGGCGCGAGCAGGAGGCCTCCGTGGCCGCCTCGCAGACCCTGGACCAGGGCCTGCGTGTGCTGGCCTATGCCGCATGCGGCGCCGATACCGCTTGCACGGACGGCAAGCGCCAAGCCCTGCAGGATCTGCTGGCGCAGGCCGATGGTTCGGTGCAGTTGGCGGTCACGCCAGGTGAGCTCCGCAAGGCCTTGCGTGCCGGTGACTTCAGCGCGCTCTGGCTCCATGGATCGGTGGACGACCTGGCCGCTTCCCAGATGGAGGAAGTGCGGGCCGCCGTCTACCGAGGTGCCTCGCTGGTCATCGATGGCGCACCAGGCGCGTTGCCGGACACCCTGGCCGACGTCTGGGGCGGCAGCCGTTCAGGCCAGCCACTGCCTGCGGGCGTCTCTGTGCACCTGGGCGATGCAGGCTTGGGCGATGCGGCGCTGGCGCTGCAAGGCCGGGCGTGGGCGTTGCAGAACGAGGGTGCAGGCTCGGAACTGGCCCGCTATGGCACAGGGCAGACCGCTGCGTTGGGCGTGGCCCACGGCAAGGGCCAGGTTCTGGTGATCGGCTTCGATGCCCTGGCGCAAGGCGCGGTTGCGGCTTCGTGGAAAGACTGGACCAAGACGCGCTTCACTGCCCTGGTTCCGCCTGTGTCCGAGCCCATGCTGGCGCAATCCGCCGTGCGCGTCAGAACCAGCATTGCCAACCGCAGCACACAAGCCATTGCGCTGGAGCAGGCCATGACCCTGGCCAGTGGCATGAAGCTGCGTTCCTCCTCGCCGCAGGCCGTGGTCGACGGTGATCGGGTCAGGTGGACCCTGGAGCCCGCCTCCCAGGCCGAGTTGCAGGTGCAGGCCTGGCTGGACCTGCCCGGCACCTCGCTGGCCACCACGGTCGAGACGCAGTTGCGCAAGGCCGGCGACAAGTCGCCGGTGGACAGCTGGTCGCAGCCGGTCACCGTCATCGCAGAACCTCAAGCCGCCGCTAACACCCGGGCCGCAGTGGCTGCGCTGGCGCAGGCCACGGCAGACCAGCGGCAGGCCGTCGAGGCATTGCTGGGCCAGGCCCGGGTTGCCATGGAGCAGCAAAAGCCGGCCCAGGCCCTATCGGCCCTGGTGCAAGCCCAGCCCCTGTTGAGGGCGCTGCCATCCCACGGTACCCGGAATGTGGCCCTGCAATCGCTGGCGCAGTGGATAGGCCTGGTCGCCGCCCAGTGGAAGGAGGAGCCCGCGCGGGATTGGACGCTTTCCATCGTGTCCGGCGACCTGCAGTCCGCCAGGCTGGAACAGCCGTTTGCGCTGCCGCTGCAGGTGCGCCTGCGGACGGCTGGTGGCAACCCGGTGGCAGGGCAGGAGGTCACGTTTGACGCGCCTGCCAGCGGGGCCTCCGCACGCTTTGCCGGCGGCAGCCGCCAGGCGCGCGTGCTCACCGACGCACAGGGCCTGGCACGCAGCCCGGTCATGACAGCCACTGGCGCTGCGGGCAGCTTCACCGTATCCGCCGGCGTCGAGGCCTTGCCCGGCGGCGTGCGCTTCACGCTGGGCAACCTGGATGGCACGGCGCCCGTGCTGCGCATTGTCAAACTGACCGGTGACGGGCAGACGGCCACCGTGGGAGCCGCCTATGCGGCACCCGTACGTGTCAAGGTCACCGATGCGAAGGGCGCCGCCGTGTCCGGCCACGCCGTGGTCTTTGTGCTGCCGGATAGCGGAGCGAGCGCCGTGTTTGACGGCGGCACGCTCGCAGCGCAGACCGTCACCGATGCGGCAGGCGTTGCCGCGTCGCCCGCTCTTCGAGCCAATGGACTGGTAGGAGCATTCGAGATGCGCGTGACGGCGGCCGGTGCGGGCGAAGCCTTGCGCGTGCCCCTGCAGAACCAGGCCGCGCCCGCAGGAAGCAAGGATGTGGCCCTGCCCACGCCAACGGGCTCCGGCACGCTGAAAGCCTCGGTGGTGGGCGGCGGCGCCAACTGCCGCTTCAACCCGGACAAGACAGCCGTACGCAAGCCCGAGGGCTGGCTGCCGCTGTTCAACGTGCTGCTCTTCCCGCATGGCGTGTTCGACTACGAACTCACCGGCTGCGATGTCGGAAGCACGGTCACCGTCACCACCGAGTGGCCCAACCTGTTCGGCATCAGCAGCTACTTGAAGTACGGGCCTGTGCCCCATTTGCGGGGCCGCAGCATCTGGTACGCGCCCAGGAACCTGTCGATCAACGGTAATCGCATCAGCTACACCATCACCGATGGCCAGCTGGGCGACGACGACCTGCAGGCCAATGGCGTCATCAAGGACCCGGGCGGCCCCGTTATTCAGTCTGGGCCGTTGCCTGAGGATCAGTTGACGGCGGTGCCTGGGCTGGAGGCGGCGAGCCTTGCCCTGTTGTCCGCCCTCATGGCCTTGGGCGCCTGCCTGCAGCACAGGCGCCGACGCGCCGCACGTGCAGGCGCGGGGATGGATGCATGAGGCTGCGTTGTTTTTGTGGCGCTGGCCTGGCGCATGCAGTGGCGGTGTGCGCAGCCGTCCTGGTGGCTGCACCATTGCGGGCGCAGACCGATGCCGAGCCGCAGTCCTGTCGGGCAGACGCGCATGCCGTACGGGACGCAAGGGCCGCCGAGTCCCCTGTGACGTGGCCCCGTCAGGTGCCGTCTCTGGCGTTGACCACTTCCTGCTGGATGAGTCCGGCCGAGTGGCGGCAGCGCCTTGTTTCCCCTGACGCACAGGCGGCCATGCTCGTTGACGTTCGGCCGGCGCAGCACAGGCGCGCTACCCCCATCGCGCAGGCCCTGCAGATGGATTTGCCGCAGCTGCAAGGCAAGCGCTTTCTGATGCAGGAGGAAGTCATCCTGCTGGGCACCGGGCTGGACCATGCGGACCTTGACTCGGCATGCCGGCAATTGCGCAGTCAGGGCTTTGGCCGTGTGAAGGCCTTGCTGGGCGGCGCGGCGGTGGCCCTGCATCCCACGGCATCGGCCAGGCTGCAGGACCTGTCCGCCAGCGACTGGATCGCCAGCCTGGGACAAGGCATTGAATGGACGGTGCTGTCCCTCAGCAAGGCCCTGGATGCGGCGCCGGCTGTGCAGTCACCCGTTGACGAACAACAAACGCACCGGCTGGTCGCCACGCACGATCTGGCCATCCAACTGAACGCCATGGCCAGCGGCAAGGCACGCGGCGACCAGCCAGGAGGCCCCGCATCCCGGGCTTTGGTGGTCATAGCCGACGCTTCGACGGAGCCTGAGCTGCGTGCCCGATTAGCCGCGCAACGGGCCTCTTTGGGTGAGCGGCCTGACGCAGTGCCCGTGTACTGGCTGCTGGGCGGGTGGCAGGCCTATCAGGCCCAGGTGGCGAGCATGCAGGCCATCGGAACAACGGCAGGCCACCGGCTTCAGGCGGCCTGCGGGCGGTTTTGAGCAAGCACAACGATTAAACGAGCCAAGGATTGGGGGGAAGTGGTGATGCAGGACAGCGGGCGATCTGAAGAGTCTGTGAGTGTGTGCATGGGTGAGGTCACAGGGAGGGCGAGAAATCCCGTGCAGTGGCATGCCATGGCCCTGGCCGCACTGGGCAGAAAGGCTGGCTCGGCAAGGATATGGCTGGCAGCCTTTCTTGCTTTGCCGCTGATGCTGCTCTCTCCGGCCTGGGGCCAGACAACGTTGAGCGGCACCATCTCCAGCAACGCGGTGCTGCGTGCCGCCCAGTCGCCGTACCTTGTGCAAGGCGATGTGGTACTGGATGCCGATGCAACGCTGACCATCGAGCCGGGGGTGACCCTGCGCATGGCCCCTGGCGCCAGTTTCCTGCTCAAGAAAGGTGCGCTGCAAGCCGTGGGCACGCCGGACAAGCCCATCCTCATCACCTCGGCGGCCGCAACCCCGGCGCCCGGGGACTGGCGCCAATGGCGCATGACGGCCGGCACGCGCAGCGCCCAGACGCTGCTGGACCACGTCACCATCGAATACGGCAGCGGCGTGGTCATCGAGAACGCTGCCCCTTCCATCAACAACACGGCCTTCAATCACCACAGCGGCCCGGCCATCGGCGTTGATCTTGCGTCCTCGCCGGCCGGCAAGGGAAACTCGGCAAAGGGCAACTCGCTGAATGCCATTGCAGTCCCTTCGGGCACCATTCGCTCTCAGGTCATCTGGGGCATGGTCGGCATTCCCTACCTGGTGCAGCGGGGCCTCATCCAGATAGGTCAGGCGCCCTTGTCCATCGAGCCCGCCAGGCTCCGGCTCAGTCCCGGCGTGGTCGCCATGCTGAGGGTCTCGCTCAACGCGCCTGCACCTGCACAAGGCGTGGTAGTGGACATCACCAGCAGCGTGCCCTCGGTGGCATCTGCCGTGTCGCGGGTCACCGTGGCGCCGGGGCAGACCAGCGCGGACCTGGAGGTACAGGCCAGCACCCTGGGCGCCACCCGCATCACCGCAAGCCACGCCACGCTGGGCTTTGCCGAAACGCAGATCGAAGTCGTCAACCTGCCTTCGCTGGGCCTTGTCCCCGGCAGCCCCACGGTCGGTGTCAACCGGCCGTATCCCATGACCGTGTCGTTGCCCGCGCCGGCACCCGTCGGTGGTGTGAACGTGCAGTTGGGCAACTCCGACGCCAACGTGCTCTCTGTCCCATCGTCCGTGCTGGTTCCGGCCGGTCAACAAGGCGCCAGCTTCGAAGTGACGGGCCTTGCCGATGGCAGCAGCCGGCTGACGGCCCAGGCCGAAGGCCATGCCAGTGCGCTGGCCACGGTCTCCGTGCGCGGCAAGGCACTGGTGCTGCCGGCCAGCGTCATCGTGGCGCCTGGTGCGCAGGCCAGCGTGACCATCGAAACCACTGAGCCAGCTCCCTCGGCAGGGCTGGCCGTGAGCCTTGCACTGGAGCAGGCAGGACTGGCGCAGGTCCCGGCGTCCGTGCAGATTCCCTCTGGCCAGAGCAAGGCAGCCTTCACGGTGGCAGGCCAGACCCTGGGCATGACCCGTATCACAGCCACTGCTGCCGGCTATCAGCCGGCGCAGGCCATGCTGCGCGTGGATGCCATCAGCCTCAATACTGACCCAGCTGCCGACCTGGTGATGAATGAGGAACTGACCAGGGTCCTGCGTGTGCAGTTGAGCAAGGCGGCTCCACAAGGCGGCGTCACGGTGTCTGTGATCAGCCGTGATCCGGCGGTTGCCGGCGTGAGCCCTGCCGAGGTGTTCATTCCCCAGGGACAGATCTATGGGACGACGCCGATCACGGTCAAAGCGCTGGCTGTGGGGCAGACAGTGCTGGATTTCGCATCTCCAGGCTTGATCGCCAAGGCGGTGAAGGTGGATGTGAAGGCGAAGTTCGCGCTGAGGCTCACGAGGTATGGAGGAAGCAAGTTGATCGTGGGCAAGGGGCTGTACAGCGTCTCGGACGAGTTGTATGTGGAGCGGCTGGTCAACGGTGTGGTCAGCAACGGAGCTGATGCGGTGACGGTGAACCTGCGCTGTGTGGCGGCGGAGATCTGCGAGACGCCGGCGACGGTGACGATTCCTGCGGGACAGAGCCGGGCCTACATCAACGTGGGCGGCCTGGAGTTGGGTTCCACGCAGATCGAGGCCTCTGCGGAAGGGGCGACGGCTGCTGCACCCATGCCGGTGGAAGTCATCTTGCCGCAGATGCGGTTTGAAGGCCTGGATGGACAGCGGTCTACGGTCAGTCTGAGGGACAACTTCTATGTGGTGCTGAGCGTACCCGGCGCGTACTGGTCAGAAAGTCAATATGCGATCAAGCCGATGACGGTACAGGTGGGCCTGGGGGACCAGGACCCGGCTGGTGTGGTCACAGGCATCTACTCTGCTGCCAATGGGGGTAGCCTGATCTCGCAGATGGTGATCGATCGAGGGCAGAGGGGCACGGGCTGGGTCTACGTGGAACGCCCTGTTTCAGCGGGAACCTACAGAGTGCAAGCGCAGGTGCAAGGCCTTGTTGAGAGCAAGTCGAATGTGCAGACCGTGGTGGCTGCCAGCCAGGCGCTGAGGCTCACGAGGTATGGAGGAAGCAAGCTGATCGTAGGCAAGGGGCTGTACAGCGTCTCGGACGAGTTGTATGTGGAGCGGCTGGTCAACGGTGTGGTCAGCAACGGAGCTGATGCGGTGACGGTGAACCTGCGCTGTGTGGCGGCGGAGATCTGCGAGACGCCAGCGACGGTGACGATTCCTGCGGGACAGAGCCGGGCCTACATCAACGTGGGCGGCCTGGAGTTGGGTTCCACGCAGATCGAGGCCTCTGCGGAAGGGGCGACGGCTGCTGCACCCATGCCGGTGGAAGTCATCTTGCCGCAGATGCGGTTTGAAGGCCTGGATGGACAGCGGTCTACGGTCAGTCTGAGGGACAACTTCTATGTGGTGCTGAGCGTACCCGGCGCGTACTGGTCAGAAAGTCAATATGCGATCAAGCCGATGACGGTACAGGTGGGCCTGGGGGACCAGGACCCGGCTGGTGTGGTCACAGGCATCTACTCTGCTGCCAATGGGGGTAGCCTGATCTCGCAGATGGTGATCGATCGAGGGCAGAGGGGCACGGGCTGGGTCTACGTGGAACGCCCTGTTTCAGCGGGAACCTACAGAGTGCAAGCGCAGGTGCAAGGCCTTGTTGAGAGCAAGTCGAATGTGCAGACCGTGGTGGCTGCCAGCCAGGCGCTGAGGCTCACGAGGTATGGAGGAAGCAAGCTGATCGTAGGCAAGGGGCTGTACAGCGTCTCGGACGAGTTGTATGTGGAGCGGCTGGTCAACGGTGTGGTCAGCAACGGAGCTGATGCGGTGACGGTGAACCTGCGCTGTGTGGCGGCGGAGATCTGCGAGACGCCAGCGACGGTGACGATTCCTGCGGGACAGAGCCGGGCCTACATCAACGTGGGCGGCCTGGAGTTGGGTTCCACGCAGATCGAGGCCTCTGCGGAAGGGGCGACGGCTGCTGCACCCATGCCGGTGGAAGTCATCTTGCCGCAGATGCGGTTTGAAGGCCTGGATGGACAGCGGTCTACGGTCAGTCTGAGGGACAACTTCTATGTGGTGCTGAGCGTACCCGGCGCGTACTGGTCAGAAAGTCAATATGCGATCAAGCCGATGACGGTACAGGTGGGCCTGGGGGACCAGGACCCGGCTGGTGTGGTCACAGGCATCTACTCTGCTGCCAATGGGGGTAGCCTGATCTCGCAGATGGTGATCGATCGAGGGCAGAGGGGCACGGGCTGGGTCTACGTGGAACGCCCTGTTTCAGCGGGAACCTACAGGGTGCAAGCGCAGGTGCAAGGCCTTGTTGAGAGCAAGTCGAATGTGCAGACCGTGGTGGCTGCCAGCCAGGCGCTGAGGCTCACGAGGTATGGAGGAAGCAAGTTGATCGTGGGCAAGGGGCTGTACAGCGTCTCGGACGAGTTGTATGTGGAGCGGCTGGTCAACGGTGTGGTCAGCAACGGAGCTGATGCGGTGACGGTGAACCTGCGCTGTGTGGCGGCGGAGATCTGTGAGACGCCAGCGACGGTGACGATTCCTGCGGGGCAGAGCCGGGCCTACATCAACGTGGGCGGCCTGGAGTTGGGCTCCACGCAGATCGAAGCTTCCGCTGCGGGGATGGATTCCATCTATATCAACGTGGAAACAGTGGCACCGACGTTGCGTCTGCAATCAGTTCCGGCTTCGTTGAAAGCCGGGCAGAAAGCGAATTCCATCTATGTGTCTGCCGAAGTACCCGGGGCCTATTGGTCAACAAGCCAATATCCGTCAAATCCCCTGACCATCACCTTCACCAGTTCCGTTCCTTCCATAGGCAACGTCACAGACACCGTGACCTGGAACGCCAACACTGGTAGTTCTACCTACGCCACCTTCACGGCCGTCGCCCCCGGTACCACCCAGATCACGGCCAGTTCGCCCGGGTTCACGCCTGCCATCAGTGCGTCGATCACGGTGAATCCATAAGAAGGAGATGACCATGCAACGCTCCCGATTTTTCCAACATGCCCGCTCCGTCCTGTCGGAGCCCGGCTGGCTCAACCCGCTGACAGTGCTGCAGCGGCTGTCCGTGGCGGCATTGGCCGTCGTCCTGGGCATGAGCACGGCCATCGCAGCCGATACGGCCCAACTGACCATTGCCGATGGCGTGATCGTCAAATTCGGCCAGGGCGCCGGCATCAGCGTGCGCGGCGGCCTGCACACGGGATCTGCCGTTGTGCTGACCAGCAGTCACGACGACTCGCAACTGGGCCCGGTGCAGCCGCAGGGGCCGCAAACCCGGGCGCCGCAGGCCGGCGACTGGCTGGGTGTGCTGGTGGCACCTGAAGCCCTTCCCGCCAACCTGAAGCTGGATGGCCTGTCCATCCACCATGCCGGTGGTACCGATGGCTTGCCAACCCATATGGCAGGAGGTGCGGGTTTGGTGCTGGCGGGCGCCAGCTACCGCTTCGACCGGCTGCAACTTGCTGGCAACGCCGTTGGCATCCGCATCGTCGGCAGCGGCATCCCCCGCATCACACGCTCGCGTATCACAGGCAACGGCGTGGGTCTGCTGGCCGAGCAGGGGGCCACCCCGTCCATCGGTGAATCCGATATTTCGGGCAACACCCAGTTCGGCATACGCAACACCAGTCCGTCCAGCATCGTTCAGGCCAAGGGTAACTGGTGGGGCCATGCCAGCGGCCCGCGCGATGCGGTGGCCAACCCTGCAGGCCAGGGCAATGCCGTCAGCACGGGAGTGGACTATGGCGCCTACCTGACGGCCGAGCCCGTACTGGCCTGCACCATCGTTCCCACGCAAGGCTATGCCACGCGCGTGCGTGCCGTGGAGCTGCGCCTTGACTGCCCGCAGGCCTCGCAATTCCGTCTGCAGGAAAGCGATCAGTTCGAAAGTGCTGCATGGCAGAGCATGACGGGCCACCCCATGCTGGCAAGCTACACGCTGTCCCTGGGGGCGGGGGACAAGATGATCCATGTGCAGTTCCGTACGGCACAGGGCGGCGTCAACCAGTTCTCGCTGGCACAACCCATTGCCTACGCACCTGAAGGCCCTTTGGTGCAGTTCGACCAGCCAGCCGCTGGTGCCGTGCTGGAGCAGGACACGACGATCGCCATCAACGTGACCGATCCTGAAGGCGTGCAGCAGGTGGAAATCCTGGTGGATGGCCAGCGTCTGGCCCTGCTGACCGAAGCACCTTTCCAGACCACCTGGGCGCTGGCTGCCGTGCGCAACGGCAACTACACCCTGCAGGCCAGGGCCACCAATGGCATAGGCCTGAGCAACACGGCAACGCGCCCCGTGCAGGTGCAGAAAAAGGGTGGTCAAGGTCCGGTCATCACCGCCACTTTGGCAGGCGCGGCGCTTGTGCCCGATGCGACCATTTCCGCCGCAGGCGAATTGGCCGTGTCCGCGCAAAGCCCCATCGGCATTGCCAACGTCAAGGCCACCATCAACGGCCTGCAGATCTTCGAGCGCAGCGGTGGCAACACCAGCCCTTTCAACCACAGCCAGTTCATCGACTTTGCACAACTGCCCAATGGCGCGCATCGGTTCAGCATCACCGCCACTGACTCGGACGGCATTGCGGCCGTGCTGGACATACCGTTCACGCTCAGTCTCAGCGCACCACCTGCCCCGGTCATTGCGCAGCCCGTCAACAACGCACAGGTGTCCACGCCGCAACTGGCCGTCTCCGGCACGGCCATGGCGGGCTCGCAGGTGCAGCTGTATCTGGGCGGCCAGGCCGTGGGCAGCCCGATGGCCGTGCCAGCCAATGGCAGCTTCTCCGGCAGCCTGAACCTGCCGGCCGAAGGCACGCACCGCATCGAAGCGACGGCCGGCAATGCGCGTGGCACCAGCCCCAGGAGCGCGGCGGTTGCCGTGACCTATGCCATCGCGGCTCCGACGGTGAACTTCACCATGCCCGGCCAGGATGCCACCGTGGTCGGCAGCACGGCCGTCGGTGTCGCCGCCTCGGCACCGGACGGTATTGCCAAGGTCGATTTCTTCGCCAATGGCAGCCTGATCGGCTCGGCCACGCAGGCTCCGTTCAGCGTGCAGTGGGACACGTCGGGCGTGGCCAACGGTGCCCTCACGCTCAGGGCCGTGGCCACCAGCAAGGCAGGCAAGACCGGTGACGCCACGCGCGCCGTCACCGTGAACAACAAGCCGCCCGAGCCCGAGCAGCCCAAGACGCCCTACACGGGCACGGTCAGTTCCGTCAGCCCGGCGGTCTCGTACGGCGCGCAACGCGTCGTCATAGCCGGTGCCGCCGTGTCACGCGCCAGCGGGCAGCCCATGCCCAACGCAGCATTGCGCATGGTGCTGGACATCTCGGGCTTCAAGCGGCGCATAGGCATCGCCACCGACGACAGCGGCCAGTACCGCTACGAATTCGTGCCCACGGCCAATGACAACGGCACCTACATCGTCTCCGTCATCCACCCGGAAGAAACCGTCACCACAGAGCAGGGGCGCTTCACCATCAACCGCCTGAGCTTCGACCTGGCCAGCTACCAGCTCACCGCGCCGCGCGGCTTTGCCGCCAGCATCACGGTCAACGCGCGTGCCAGCGCGGGCACGGGCGCCACCGGCGTGCGCTGGGCCGTGGTTCCGGCACAGCAGCCCAGCGGCAGCCTGCTGCCGGGCATCAGCGTGGAGCCGGGTGCGCCGGTCAATGTGGCAGCAGGCGCCTCGGTGCCAATGGTTATCCGCTTCACGGGCAGTGCATCGGCCGGGGAGACGGGCACCGTCGTGCTCACGGCCTACGCCAGCGAGACAGGGGACACGCCCCGGGGCAGCTTCACCATCCACTACCGGCTGGTGCAGGCCCTGCCCGAGCTGTTTGCCAATCCCACCTACATAGAAACCGGGGTACAGCAGGAAAAGACGGTCACCGAAAGCATCACCATCGGCAACCGTGGCCTGGTGGCCGCCCAGGACGTGAAGGTCCAACTGGTGGACAAGGATGGCAAGGCCGCGCCTTCCTGGATCTTCCTGTCCAGCGCCAGCCACATCGGCGCCGTGGACGTGGGCGCCCAGGTGCCCATCCAGGTCACGGCCAGCCCGGGCAAGGACGTGGCCGACGGCATCTACAACTACCGACTGCAGATCACGGCCAGCAACCAGGGCACGGGCACCATACCCGTCTCGGTGGCCGTCACGCAAAGCGGGCAGGGCGGGCTGAGCTTCCATGCCACCGACCTGTTCACGGAAACGCTGGACGCGGGCGGCAAGCCCATACCGGGCGTGGCCAACGTGCGCATACGCCTGCAAAACGATGCCGTGCTCACCTATCTGCGCACCCTCACTACGGACGCGCAGGGCAAGGCCGTGCTCACCGACCTGCCGCCCGGCACCTACACCTACCGCGCCAGCGGCCCGCGCCATGCCGACAGGTCGGGCCGCATCTTCGTGCGCCCGGGCGTCACCACCTCGGAGCGCGTGCACCTGCAGTACCAGACCATCAGCATCGACTTCAGCGTGACGGAAACCACCATCAAGGACGAGTACCAGATCACCCTGGAAGCCACCTTCCAGACCCAGGTACCGGCCCCCGTAGTGCTGCTGGAGCCCCTGTCCATCAGCCTGCCCGAGCTGCAGGTGGGCGAGGAATTCACGGGCGAGCTGACGCTGACCAACTACGGCCTGATCCAGGCCGACAAGGTCGTCTTCACACCGCCGCAGTCCGACGAGTACTACCGCTATGAATTCCTGGCGGACATCCCCAAGACCCTGGCCGCCAAGCAGCGCGTGGTCATTCCCTACCGCATCACGGCCGTCAAGCTGCACCCGCGCAGCATGGGCTTCAGGCAGGCGCGCTCGGCGGAGATGGGTGCCGTGCAGAGCATCGTGGTGAATGCGCGCAATGCGCGCAGCTGCTCGTCCTATGCGCAGTGGGCCACGGCGGAATGTGGCTGGGTCTGTGCCAATGGAGAGGAAGAAACGCGCACGGTTTCCTCCACCTTCGGCCGGCTGGTCGGGGGGGCCTGTGGTGGTGGCTCTGGTGCAACTCCTCCTTGGCAGCCCGACACCAGATGCCAGGTGATCAATGGCCGTGAGTATTGCGGCCCAGGCTACCCGGGCTGGGGTGGTGCGGGCGGCGGTGCGCAAGGAACCCCGCTGCCGCTGGCCCCCGAATGCACGCCCACCTGCCGTGGCCAGTGCTGCGCAGGCGGTGGCGCGGGCCCCGGTGGAGGAGGCTCTGGCGGAGGCGGTTCGGGCGGCGGAGGCGCAGGAGGTGGGGGCGACTTCCGCTAATGCAAAAAGCATTCACCACACATCAGCCACGACCGGACATCGCCCGGTCGTCAGCCCAAGAGATGCATTCAACAAGGCAAACGATTCGCGAGACGAGAGGGGAAGAAATGAGAAATAGAAAACATGCTGTGCACGGTTGGCTGTGCGCAGTCCTTGCAGCAGCAAGCCTGCTGCCATCGATGGCCAATGCGCAGGAGTACACCAGCCCCAGCGCCTTCACCCGTCCGGGCGACCCCGGCTACTCCCTCACCACCCAGGCCAGCGAACCCCAGGTGCGCTGGATCAACGGCGAATACACCGAAACCCACATCGACCTGCGCGTACAGGTCCTGGGCGGCCCGCTGGATATCGTGCGCAGCTGGAGCCAGGGCCGCTGGTGGCTCAATCCGGCCTGGGCGCCGCTGAACTTTGAACTCGACCCGCTGGGTCGTGACGCCCGGCTCATCGAACGCGCAGGCGTTCTGTACGAGCGCAGCGGCCAGGCCGACCTCTACATCGCCAAGGGCAAGAACAACGCCCCCGTCTTCATCAAGCGGCTTGCCGAAGGCGGCAGTGCCCAGAACCCGCAAGCACAGTGGCGCTGGTACGACCGCCTGGGCAACAGCATCGACTACGACGCACAAGGCCGCATCCTGGGCTATGCCAACACCAACGGCATCAGCGTGCGCTTTGCCTACGACAGCGCCACGCGGGCCCGCATCCTGGACCACCATGGCGGTACCGTCTACACGGCCACCCTGACCAATGGCCTCATCACCCGCATCGAAGACCGGGCCGGGCGCAGCGTCAGCTACCAATGGAATGGGCAGTTGCTCACCCAGGCCACCGACGTCATGGGCCAGCGCTGGAGCTACACCTACGACGGCAACGGCCAGCTCACCAGCCGCACCGACCCCCTGGGCGCCCAGGTCACGGTCCAGTACAGCCAAAGCATCCCTGCCCCCGCACCGCTGCTCACCCTGGGCGCCGCCGGCAAGGTCCTGGACCCCACGGGCACCAGCGGCACCACCAGCAAACTCGCCAACCTCTGGGGCGGTGGCCGGGTCGGAAAACTCGATGGACAGGGCTGCGCTTCCACGGGCAAGAACCAGTACCTGCGAGAGAAACGCCAATTCCTCGTCACCTACTTGGACTGCCGGGGCAACACCACCGTCTACCTCTACGACCGTGAAGGCAACGAACTGGAGAGAGCCTTCAACGGCAAGCCTGCAGCCAAAACCCTGTGGGACGGCAACTACCAGACCCGCGCCATCGACGCCCGGGGCCTGACCATCACCACACACTACGACTACAACTACCAGCCGCTGCAGATCATTTACCCGGATGGCAGCCGGGACCAATACGAATACGAGCCTGTGCGCGGCCTCAGGACAAAGCACATCAACCAGGGCGGCATCACCAGCACCTGGAGCCATGACGACAAGGGCCGCGTCACCACCTGGACCGAAGCCTTGGGCCGGCCCGAACAGCGCACCACGCGCTACCAGTACGACAGCTACGGTCAACTGACCAGCCGCAGCACAGGCGCAGGCGACGGCACGGGCGAAGACAGCAGAACGACCACCTACCGCTACGACAACAACGGCAGCCTGATCGAGGCCACGGATCCGTTGGGTCATACCAGCAAGGCGAGCTACGACGCCAGGGGTCTACCTGCAACGCAGACCGATGCCCTGGGCAACACATCTACGCTGAGCTTTGACGCTGCAGGTCGCCTCACCCAGGCCACCAACGCCCTGGGCCAGAGCACGATCCACCAATACGACGCCAGAGGCCGGCGCACCCAGAGCACCAGCGCAGCAGGCCGAACAAAGCAAACCCGCTACGACCCGCAAGGTCGAGTCATAGAAACCATTGCCCCGGGCCAGACCCAAGGCGCAGGCACGCGCATCACCTACGACAACACGGGCCTGCCCCTGAGCACCACCAGCCCCAGCGGCCTTGTCACGCAGACCACCTACGACAACCGTGGTCGCACGGCCCGCAGCATTGATGCCGCAGGCAACACCATTACCTACACATACGGGGAAGACGAAACAGCACAGGCAGGCCTGCTTATCGCCACCCAGTACCCCACGTACAAGGAAACCTACCAGTACGACCCGATGGGCCGGCAGACCGCCGTCACCCAACACTTGGCCCGTCCCTCGACGCCGGAGCAGACCCTCACCCAGCACCAGCAATACAACAGCCTAGGTCAGAGGGTCGCTACCACCTACCCCGCAGACCGCACCACCATCCACGAATACGACGGCCTGGGCCGCATCGTCAAAACCATCGACCCCATGGCCCAGGCCACGCAGCAGACCTGGAATGCCCACGACCAACTCACCAGCCTCACCGACGCCAAGGGCAACATCCACCGCTTCGAATACGATAAGGTCGGGCGCCTGATCAAGGAAACCCGTCCCATGGGCGGTGCAATCCAGTACAGCTACGACGCCGCAGGCCAACTGACCCAACGCACCGACGCCGGCGGCAACACCCGCAGCTATGCGTATGACAAGGCCAGCCGCATGGTGCAGGAAGAGCATAGGCTCCAAGGCAAGGAAACAGACCAGCAGATCAGCTATCAATACGACGCCGACGGCCTGCTGACAGGCTACGAACAAAGGGACGGTCAGCACAACCTCATCAGCAGCGTCACCCACGATAAAGATGCCCAAGGCCGTACCACACAGAACAAGTTCACCTACGGCAAGGTCGACAACACGGGCAGTTTCAGCTTCACAGTAGGCCAAAGCTACAACGCTGACGGCCAACTGGCTGGCCATACCTATCCTGATGGCAGTGCAGGCCAATACCGCTACGACAAGGGTCGCCTGAGCCTGGTGACCCTGCCCGACCAGAGCCAGATCCGTTACGGAAACTATCAATGGCTCACGGCCACGCGCATAGAAACACCGGGTGCCACCAAGACCTTGAGTCTGGACTCCCTTCAAAGGCCGCTGTCCATCGAAGTGAAGAACGCCGCAGCCGAACTGCTGGCGAGTCGTCACTACCAATACGACAAGGCCGGCAACATCACCCAGATCAACAGCGACCTGGGCCAGACGCAATACGGCTATGACCCACTGGACCGATTGACCAAGGCGGCACCAGATCAAAAGCTGCAGGACCTGGGCCTGCCCACGGAGCAATACCAGTACGACGCCGTGCACAACCGCAGCTTCAGCGGCCATCAGGTGGGCCAATGGAACTACAACGCGGACAACCAGCTCACAAGCTACCCGCGCCTGCGGCCCTTTGACAAAGCAGCGCAACCCACGCAAACGGAGGTGGAATACACACCTCAAGGCAATACCGCTAAGGAAAGCGGTAACAAAGGCGAACGAACCTATAGCTACAACGCCGCAGAGCGCTTGATCCGCTACGCCAGCATGTTGGCGGGCCAGAGCACTCCGAACATTGAAGCCCAGTACCGTTATGACCCGCTGGGGCGACGTATCTCCAAAGAGGTCAAAGAGGGGCGGGCCACTAAGGTCACTTACTTTTTCTACAGCGACACGGGTCTTCTGGGGGAGGCCGATGAACAGGGGCAAATAGCGAGGGCCTATGCCTTTGATCCGCAGAAGGCGCAGCAGGGGCTATGGAGCACGGACCCCATCTGGCTGGCGCAGGTCGGCGAGGTACCGTTGACGAACGAGAGCAAAAGTGTCCACTATATGTATACGGATCATCTGGGAACGCCGATGTTAAGCACAAATAAACAGGGCGCAATAACGTGGAAATCTTTGGCGGAGGCTTTCGGGGCGACCGGGGGCTTGCCCGAGAGCGGTATCACCATGAATCTGAGGTCGCCAGGGCAGTATTTTGATGAAGAGACCTATACACATTACAACTTCCACAGGGATTACAAGCCCGACACAGGAAGATACGTTCAAATTGATCCAATTGGGCTGGAGCCGGGTCCCAATTTATATTTATATGCCTCTGGAAATTCTCTGGTATCAATTGATCCAAAAGGATTGGAGGATTTTTTGGAAAACTGCAAAGGCAGGTATGCGCAATGTGCGAAAACTCAAGATCCCGGAGCAAGTACAATCGGCAATTGGTTGAGATGGAGGCTTTGTAAGAAAACATTTGATACTGGCTGTGACAAAGGACCTCAGATTTGTTGCGATGCAGATAGAAAAGATTGTTTAGGGGATGTTGATCCAAATGAACCAATCGGAATAGAACAGATTAAAAAGGTGGCAGAGTGCCAAGCTGAATATGCTTCATGCATGGCAAGTTTCGGGAGAAATAAATGAAAAAATTATTAGTGGGTTTCATTTTTATACTTGTCTTTTTGTGTGGTTTTGTATTTTGCTTATTTTTTTCAGTCAAAGCTAGTAAATTATGGGTTGCTGAAGAGGATATCAGAAGAGCGTTTTATTACGAATCGAAAGCTGTGGAAATGTATAATTCTGGGAATATTTCTGCTGCACGAGATAATATTGTGGCAGCCAGTGCTCTGGTTGATAATATTGTTAAGCGGAATGAATGGGACTTGTTTGCGCCACTATTTATTATCGTTCTTCAGGAACCTGAGTCGAGAGAAGATTACAATAAATGTTTATTGAGCTATCTTGATAAGGTGAAGGAATATGGTAAAGAGAAATATGATTCGAAAGACTATTGTAGTGTTTTAGGGGAGGCGCTATTCAAGCGCAGAAGTGGAGGGGGAAATTAGGACTTGCGCAAAATCCGTGTCAACGTGACCTGCCGATTTCTTCGGGCCAGTGATTTATGGGAGGAGAGCGTGCTTAGATGTACGGTCCCAGGAACATTCGTCAGCTGGAAGAGGAGAAAGCACTACGGCAATCCGCCTGCATGGCAGTGCCCGCACAACGCCGCGTATCCGCGCAGAACTCCAGCTAGCGACCGGCTCGCATCGGTCCTTGGCCAAGCTCTACGGCATTAAGAGCGGCTAACACCACTTGGTCAGAAGCCCCCCGCAGAGCGTTATGCTCGCTGCCCTCATGGCACGACGACCCGTAAGCAAAGAACTGTGGCGACAGCTACAACCTCTCATCCCAGCCTTCGTACCTTCCGCCAAAGGTGGTGCCCGCAAGCTCGCAGTCAGCGATGAAGCCGCTCTCAACGGCATCCTGTTCGTGCTGCAAACAGGCATTCCATGGGAAGACCTTCCCCAATCTCTTGGGTACGGTAGCGGCATGACTTGCTGGCGGCGCCTGCGCGACTGGAATGCCGCTGGTGTGTGGGAACAGTTGCACCAGGCCATGCTGACTCGCTTGCGTGAACATGACCAAATCGATTGGAGCCGAGGCAGCATTGATGGCTCCTCGGTACCAAGCCCCCGGGGGCCAGGCAACGGGGCCCAACCCGACGGACAGAGGCAAGCTCGGCTCCAAGCGACACATCGTTGTAGATGCCAGAGGCATCCCGCTGGTGATCTTGGTCAGCGGCGCGAACCGGCACGACTCCAAGATGTTCGAGAGGTGCGTGGACGCGATTCCTGCGATTGCTGGCTTGCCAGGACGTCCCCGTAGAAGACCGGCAAAGCTGCACGCCGACAAAGGCTACGACTTCAAGCGATGCCGAGCCCACCTGAGGCAGCGGGGCATCATTGGCCGAATTGCCAGACGAGGCATTGAGAGCAGCGAGAGGCTGGGCAAACACCGGTGGGTGGTGGAGAGGACGCACAGCTGGTTTGCAGGCTTTGGCAAGCTGAGAATCCGCTTTGAACGACGGCTGGATATCCACGAAGCGCTGCTGAAATTGGCAGCGGCGATCATCTGTGCACGCTTCGTGGATCGGCGGTGTTAGCCGCTCTAAGAGACGGGGACTCATTACCATGCAGGATGCGCGGGAGAAATTGAAGGCTTGCAGCATGACTATAACCATCATCGCCCGCGCGGTTTGCTTGGCCACCTGACCCTAAGCGAATTCGTCAAAGAGATATTAGATCAACAGCTGGAAAGTCGCTCAACTCCAATTTTGAAGTGACCAGATATGTGGAAAATGCCCGCGAGAAATCTCATCGCGGAAAATCCGACGCCCGAGTAGGCGGGGTGAAGCCACCGATGTAGCGAGCCACTCCCTTAGTGATGCGCAATTCATCCACATTGGCGTTGAGGTACGAATCGCCATACCCAAGACTTTGGCCAAACTGTGTAATGAGGGCTGAGTTGTTCAAATTACGTGAAAGTGTCACTCGGTTCATCTCTACTCCATTGCGGTAGCCATAGAGCTGATTGCCCAGGCGTGATACTGCAAAGTGAGCCCATTGATTCTGTGCCACATCATGCAGCCCCATGCTAAACCATGCGTTGCCTGCCGTTGGGCTGGCATATTGAAAACCAATTTCTGCATCGTTGTTGATGATGCTGTAGTCATGATCGACTCCGCTGGTTCTTTTGGAAAGCACCGTCCCGTAAAGCGACGTTCCACTCCAGGCTCGCAAATACAGCCAAAACTCAATGGTGAAGTCCGAGCTGGAGAGATTCATGTCTTCCGAATATGGAACATGCAACATCGATCCGCTGCCATCAAAGCGCACGCTCGCAGTGCCTACTTTTTTCACATCCCCCATCGTGAGCACCGTACCGTTTCTGGATACATTTTTTCCCGTCTCTTCGAAAAAGGTGGTTCCAGAATTCTCTCCGTCAAAATGCATCAGCAGTACAACTGCACCAACCCCCATTTCGACGTCAAATGACTCCAATACATTGCTGCCGGGATCAAAAGCCTGAACCGCGAACTTGTAGTACCCATTGGCAGCGGTACTCACGCCGCTGATGAGGCCTTGCGCATTCAGCGTCAGCCCGTCCGGTAGTGTTCCTGCAGCAAGCATCCAGACAACAGAAGAAGATGCAGACGAAACAACTTGGCCGGAAAGCTGGCTGAAATAGCTCTCTCCCCGTGCCGCAGAAACCAGAAGGCGCTTGTCCGTCGGCACCGACACTGTCGTCTCGCCACGCACGACGAGGGTTGCGAGTACAGAGGAGAAGTTCTCGGCGTGAGCGGTCAAACGGGTCGCACCGGCAGCCAGACCAGTCACATCAAAACCGGCACATTGCTGCCCAGCCTGCAAGACAACCGATGCAGAGACATTCAGTACCGAAGGATTTGCCACTGTCAGCTGAACGGGGACGTCGCGAGCTTCGGGATTCGGCAGACACACAGTCATGGCAGTGCGAACGCCTTGATTGAGCACGGCACTCGAAGGCGCCAGACTTAGCAAAGGCATATCTCGCACTTCAACCTGAGCCTCCGCAATGCCCAGACTGACATGACTGACGGTGATCTTTGCGAGGCCAAGATTGTTGGCTTGAACTTTAAGATCCGCGCTATGTTGCCCCTCCGGAATGAAGATGCTGGTGCTTGTTGAGGCAACTGAAGGATTGCTGCTGCCTGCGTCCAGAGTCATGCCGCCAGAAGGCGCCGCTGTATCGATTGATATCTGAAGAGAGCTTTCAGTACCAGGATTGAGTTTGAGGCTGGCGGGCTTAATAGCAAGAGCCTCTTGACCCACATGAATCAAGCCCTGTTGTACGAGATAGGGAATGCCCAGCAAACCCCAAGTTATTGAATTTCGGATATGGCCAGATGGCACAACGATCGCATTCAGAAGATTTCCGTAAGCCGAGTTGCCGTTTCCCACGGGAGAAGACTCCAGATCCATTATCACTGCAGGCGCGTTGTGATGATGAATGATCGTATTGGATATTTGTGGAGACGAAGCCTCGATGGCGATACCCTCACCATATTCAAAATGTACATAGGCCAACCGTGTCAGCGAATTGTTGGTGCCAGCAGTAAAGCGCCATGTCCCCCAATCCCCAGCAGCCGGAGTGCTTTCGGCAGAGGTGATCACGATCGGCTTGGTTGAAGTGCCAACAGCGTTGAAGGCACCTTTTTGAAGAGTAAAGCTGGAATTCCGTGCCATGCGAATCGTCACGCCGGGCTCGACGCTCATGGTTGCGTCATTGCCCAGCACGACGGCGCCTTGGAATGTATAAGGCGACTGTGCGGCGCGCAGTGTGATATTGCTTTCAATGCGGCCAGTGATTTCTGTGAGGCTTTGGGCTATAGGTTGACTGCTGCTCGCCAGCATTGCGAGCAGTAAAAGAAATTTAGCGCCAGCTTGACGGGCTATGCGCTTCACTTTGAACAATTCACTCACCGCACGACCTCTGTGTGTTGAACCAACCGGAACGCGAGTATGGATGAAGTACAGTCCGCATACCCATTCTTGGTATTTGTTGGTTGTCGTTTTTTTGCAATATGCGGGCCATGGCTTTTGCGTTCCGCCGGAATCGGCTGGGCTGGACTTCTTGAAGAGTGAAATTGACGGCCGTGACCCTTCATCGGGAATACCTGCGTCGGCGAGCGGCGGTGATCAGCGAACCAGATGCTCACGCAGCAGCCTGTTCATGTCCGCAAAAATAGGATTGGTCTGACCGTCATGCCTTTTCGCGGGCAGAGTCTGGAGGGCTTGTGAAGGAAGCCGATCCAGGGCCGATTCAAAGGCTCCTTGCCTGCGACCCGCAACAGACGCCGCAAGGGTTATGAACGATCAATTCCATCGGGCTGGCGCGATGCAAGCGCTGCACCGTTGAAGAGCGTTTGCGCGCCTGCCGGTAAGCCCGCCATCCCATGACCCATACGCCAGAGCGGGTAGACGGTCCGCCGTGATGCTGTGGCTGAACCCAAGGGTCCCAAAGCCGCGCTCCCCACACAGCTACAGTACAAACCCTAGAATCCCCCGACGACTGCGCCACGCCGCGTTCGCTGTTGCGCCGGCCCACAAGCTGGCCCCAAGAGAGAGCCAAGTCCTCCGATCCCGAAGTCTTGCAGAACGATCTGCCGCTGCACGCTCATCCGTTGCCGTGGTATTCACCGCGCCGTCCTGCTGTTCGATCCCTGGAAAAAAACCATGACTACGCTTGACCAAGCGCAGCCGGGCATGGCCCCCGCTGTTGCGACCGCACGTCCTCTCAACCGACAGGACTACAAGACCCTGGGCCTGTCGGCCCTGGGTGGCACCCTGGAGTTCTACGACTTCGTCGTTTTCGTTTTCTTCGCCAATGTCATCGGCAAGCTGTTCTTCCCGGCCGAGATGCCGGACTGGCTGCGCCAGTTGCAGACGCTGGGCATTTTTGCGGCGGGCTACCTGGCCCGGCCCATCGGCGGCATTCTGATTGCGCACTTTGGCGACATCCTGGGCCGCAAGAAGATGTTCACGCTGTCCATCTTCCTGATGGCCGTGCCCACGCTGGTGATCGGCCTGCTTCCCACCTATGCCTCCATCGGCATTGCCGCGCCGATTTTGCTGCTGGCCATGCGCGTGCTGCAGGGCGCGGCCATTGGTGGCGAGATGCCGGGCGCCTGGGTCTTCGTGGCCGAGCATGCGCCGGCGCGCCACTATGGCTTTGCCATCGGCTCGCTGACTTCGGGCATCACGGGCGGCATTTTCCTGGGCTCCATCATCGGCGTCTGGCTCAACAGCACCTACAGCGCCGAAGAGATCCACGACTGGGCCTGGCGCATGCCCTTCATCCTGGGCGGCGTGTTCGGCCTGGTGTCGGTCTACCTGCGCAAGTTCCTGCATGAGACCCCCATCTTCCAGGAGCTGATGGCTCGCAAGCAGGCCGACCGCGAACTGCCGCTCAAGACCATCGTGCGCGACCACCGCCAGGCCTGCGTGCTGGTGGCGCTGATGACCTGGGTGCTGTCCACGGCCATCGTGGTGGTGGTGCTGTTCACGCCGGCCTATCTGCAGAAGGTCTTCCACATCGATGCGGCCCTGGCCATGAAGGCCAATGCCGTGGCCACGGTGACGCTGACGCTGGGCTGCGTGTTCTGGGGCTGGCTGTCCGACCGGATGGGCACGCGTGTGGCCATGGTCACGGGCTGGCTGGGCATGACGGTGACGGCCTATGCGTTCTATCTGAACCTGCCGGGCACGGCGTCCTCGCTGGTGTGGAGCTATGCGCTGGTGGGCTTTTTCGTGGGCAGCATTGCGCTGCTGCCGGTGGTGGGCGTGCGCGCCTTCCCGGCCGAGGTGCGTTTCACGGGCCTGTCCTTTGCCTACAACATGGCCTATGCGGTGTTCGGCGGCATGACGCCCATGCTGGTGTCCGTGTGGCAGCAGGTGGATGTGATGGCGCCTGCGCACTATGTGGCGGCCATGGGCATCCTGGGCGCGGCCATCGGCTTCTGGCCCCTGGCCTGCCGTGGTTGGCAACCCAGGCGCGGCTGAGCTTGGCAGTGGAATGAAGGGCAGCATGGCTGCCCTTTTTCTTGGGCGCCGCATGGATCGCTGACAATCCTTTCATGAGCACCACGCGACAAGAACTCCTGGCCCACTTCGACGGTTTGCTGCAACCCGAGCGCTTCAAGGACTATGGTCCCAACGGCCTGCAGGTGGAGGGGCGCGGCGAGATCCGCCGCATCGTCAGCGGGGTGACGGCCAGCCGCGCGCTGATCGAGGCGGCCATCGAGGCGCAGGCCGATGCCATCTTCGTGCACCACGGCCTGTTCTGGCGCGGCATGGATGGCCGCATCACGGGCTGGCTCAAGGAGCGTATCCGCCTGCTGCTGGCCCACGACATCAATCTGTTTGCCTACCATCTGCCGCTGGATGCCCATCCGCAATGGGGCAACAACGCGCAGTTGGGCGTGCAGCTGGGGCTTGAGGGCCAGGCAACGTTTGGCGAGCAGAACCTCGGCTGGATGGCCGCGGCGGAGTTTGCCGACGCGGCGGCGCTGGGCAGGCATGTGGAGCAGGCGCTGGGGCGCACGCCTATCTGCGTGGGGGGAGAGCGCTTGCCCCCCATTCGCCGCATTGCCTGGTGCACGGGCGGCGCACAAGGTTTCTTCGAGGCCGCGATTGCCGCTGGGGCCGATGCCTTCATCACGGGCGAGATTTCCGAGCCGCAGGCGCACCTGGCGCGCGAGACAGGCGTGGCCTTCCTGGCCGCCGGCCACCATGCCACCGAGCGCTACGGAGCGCCGGCCCTGGCGGGGCAGGTGGCATTGGAGCTGGGGCTGGAGCACCGTTTCATCGAGATCGACAATCCGGCCTGATGCTGGCCTGTTAGTGGCCCACTATTGGCCCGCCCAGGGGGCGAGGCCTTTTGCTGCAAGCGCGGCGCGAATGACCGGCTTGCCTGATCCGGATACTGAAAATGCCTGATTCCACACAGTCCACGGCCTTGATGGCCATCACCCAGGGCGACTCTGCCGGGGTGGGGCCCGAGACCATCGCCAAGGCGTTCATGGGCGCGCCCGAGCAGATGCGCGGCTGCTTCGTCGTCGGCGAGTTGCAGACGCTGCGCCGGGCAGCCGCCGTGGCGGCGCGTGCGCGCGATGGCGACAACGCCATTCCCATGCCCGTAGCTGTCATCGAGTCGGCTGAGCAACTAAAACAGGTGCCGCCGAACTGCATTCCCTTGCTGGAGCTGCCCGGGCTGCCCGGTCCTGCGCCCTGGGGCCAGGTGAGTGCCAGCGCCGGTGACGCGGCTGCGCGCTGCGTGGTCTGGGCCGCGCGGGCTGCCTTGCGCGGCGAGATCGCGGCTCTTGTGACGGCGCCTCTGCACAAGGAGGCGCTGCATGCTGCGGGCGTGGACTTTCCTGGTCATACCGAGCTGCTGCAGTTCGAGGCTGCGCAGCATGCGGGTGTGGGCCTGGACCGCATGCCGGTGCGCATGATGCTGGCCAACGATGAGCTGCGCACGGTGCTGGTCAGCATCCATACCTCGCTGCGCAAGGCGATCGATGCGGTAACGAAGGACAACCTGCTGCAGACCTTGCGCATCACGCATGAGGCCCTGTCGCGCAGCCTGGGCCGCCCGCCGCGGATCGGTGTGGCAGGGCTGAACCCGCATGCGGGCGAGGGCGGCCTGTTCGGCAGCGAGGAGGTGGAGATCATTGCCCCGGCCATCGCCCAGGCGCGTGCCGAGGGCCTGGACGCCCATGGACCTTTTGCGCCCGATACGGTGTTCATGCGCGCCCGCAATGCGCCCGGCCACCCCGGTGAGTTCGACGTGGTGCTGGCCATGTACCACGACCAGGGACTGATTCCCGTGAAGTACCTGGGCGTGGAAAAGGGCGTGAATGTCACATTGGGGCTGCCGCTGGTGCGCACCAGTCCGGACCACGGCACGGCTTTCGATATTGCGGGGCAGGGCGTTGCAGAGGCGAGCAGCCTGATTGAGTCCGTGCGAATGGCGCGTAAATTGGCGGCTTGAATGGCTAGCCCAAGCATCGGGAGTCTGCAGTAATGGAAAACGCCCGTGGCAACCATGCCACGGGCGTTTTGATTTGCGTCAAAACACGAATTTCAGCGCTTGAGGCTGTCGCGAATCTCGCGCAGCAGCACGATGTCTTCAGGTGTGACGGGAGCCGGCGCGGGGGCGGCCGGGGCCTCGCGGCGCAGGCGGTTGATCTGCTTGACCATCATGAAAATGATGAAGGCCAGGATGATGAAATTCACCGCCACCGTGATGAAGTTCCCATAGGCAAATACGGGGACGCCGGCCTTCTTGAGGGCATCGAGCGTCATCGCTGTTCCGGGGGGCACGCTGCCCAGCACGACGAACAGATTGGAGAAGTCCAGCTTGCCGAAAACCAGGCCAACGACCGGCATGATCAGGTCGTTTACCACGGAATCGACGATTTTGCCAAACGCTCCGCCGATGATGACGCCCACGGCGAGATCTACCACGTTTCCCTTAACTGCGAACTCACGAAATTCCTGCATCATGCCCATGGCTGGCTCCATCTGGAAAGAGTTTGAGATAGCGCAGTATTGCGCGGCTTTGGAGCCTGTCAATGTCGGAGTCGGTATGGAATAACCATACTCGCCCCGCTACAATTTATTGTTGACCCCAACTCAAGCGACGTAGTTCGAGGAACCCCATGAGTGACACTCCAATCGACTCCAGCAAGCGGACGTGGATCATCACGTCGGCGTGTGCTGGCGCGGTGGGCGGCGTGGCGACAGCCGTCCCGTTCGTGAGCACCTTCCAGCCATCCGAGAAGGCCAAGGCCGCCGGGGCTGCAGTGGAGGTCGATATCTCCGCACTCAAGGACGGCGAGAAGCTCACGGTCGAGTGGCGCGGCAAGCCAGTCTGGATCATCAAGCGCACGCCGGAACAGATCAAGGAACTGCCCGAGCTGGACAGCCAGCTGGCCGATCCCCAGTCCAAGCGCCACCCTGAAGAGTTCACGCCGCCCTACGCGATGAATGAAGCCCGCTCGATCAAGCCCGAAGTGCTGGTCGTCGTCGGCATCTGCACGCACCTGGGCTGCTCGCCTTCCGACAAGTTCCAGCCCGGCGCGCAGCCTTCGCTGCCCAATGACTGGAAGGGCGGCTTCCTGTGCCCCTGCCATGGCTCGACCTTTGACATGGCTGGCCGTGTCTTCAAGAACAAGCCGGCCCCCGACAACCTGCAGGTGCCACCGCACATGTACCTGTCGGAGACCAAGCTCCTCATCGGTGAAGACAAGGCTTGAGGGAGACAAGAACAATGGCCCACGAATTCAAGGACATCGATCCGAACGCGCCTGCGGGCGCCAAGCTCACGAACTGGTTCGAGAACCGTTTTCCAACGGCTTTCGACGCCTACCGTGTGCACATGTCGGAGTACTACGCTCCGAAGAACTTCAACTTCTGGTACATCTTCGGCTCGCTGGCGCTGCTGGTGCTGGTGATCCAGATCGTCACCGGCATCTTCCTGGTGATGCACTACAAGCCGGACGCCGAGAAGGCGTTCGCCTCGGTCGAGTACATCATGCGCGATGTGCCCTGGGGCTGGCTGATCCGCTACATGCACTCCACGGGCGCGTCGGCCTTCTTCGTCGTCGTCTATCTGCACATGTTCCGCGGCCTTCTGTACGGTTCGTACCGCAAGCCGCGTGAACTGGTCTGGATCTTCGGCTGCGCCATCTTCCTGGTGCTGATGGCCGAGGCCTTCATGGGCTACCTGCTGCCCTGGGGCCAGATGTCGTACTGGGGCGCCCAGGTGATCGTGAACCTGTTCTCGGCGATCCCCTTCATCGGCCCGGACCTGGCGCTGCTGATCCGTGGTGACTATGTGGTGGGCGATGCCACGCTCAACCGCTTCTTCAGCTTCCACGTGATCGCCGTGCCCCTGGTGCTGCTGGGCCTGGTCGTGGCCCACTTGCTGGCGCTGCACGACGTGGGCTCCAACAATCCGGACGGCATCGAGATCAAGGGCCCCAACGCGCCCAAGGACGCCAAGGGTCATCCGCTGGATGGCATCCCCTTCCATCCCTACTACACGGTGCACGACATCTTCGGCGTGACGGTGTTCCTGTTCCTGTTCTCGGCCGTGGTGTTCTTCGCGCCCGAGTTCGGCGGCTACTTCCTGGAGTACAACAACTTCATTCCGGCCGATCCGCTGAAGACGCCTTCGCACATTGCGCCGGTCTGGTACTTCACGCCGTTCTACTCGATGCTGCGTGCCATCACCAGCGAGATGATGTATGTGCTGATCGCCTGCGTGTTGCTGGGTGCGGGCTTTGGCGTGCTCAAGTCGCGCCTGCCGGCCGCCGTCAAGGGCGTGGTCGCCATCGTGGCCCTGGGCGTCATCGCCATGATGCTGTCCATCGACGCCAAGTTCTGGGGCGTGCTGGTGATGGGTGGCGCCGTGATCATCCTGTTCGCGCTGCCCTGGCTCGATTGCAGCCCGGTCAAGTCCATCCGCTATCGTCCGAGCTGGCACAAGTACCTCTACGGCATCTTCGTGATCAACTTCGTGATCCTGGCCTATCTCGGTGTGCAGCCGCCTTCGCCCATCGGCGAGCGCGTGTCCCAGGTCGGAACGCTGTTCTACTTCGGCTTCTTCCTGCTGATGCCCTGGTGGAGCCGCCTGGGCAAGACCAAACCCGTTCCCGATCGTGTGACGTTCAAGCCGCACTGAAGCTGGAGAGAACAACAATGAAGAAACTGATTCTCACGTTGATCGCGGCCCTGGGCATCATGACCGGTGCACAGGCTTCCGAAGGCGGCATCGCCTGGGACAAGGCCCCGGGCAAGACCAATGACACGGCATCGTTGCAAAACGGCGCCAAGCTGTTCGTCAACTACTGCCTGAGCTGCCACTCGGCTGCATTCATGCGCTTCAACCGGCTGCAGGACATCGGACTGACCGAGCAGGAAATCAAGGACAACCTGCTGTTCACCACCGACAAGGTGGGCGAGACCATGAAGGCGGCCATCAACCCGAAGGAAGCCAAGGAGTGGTTCGGAGCCAATCCGCCGGATCTGACGGTGATCGCGCGCTCGCGCGCAGGCCACAACGGCACGGGCGCCGACTACCTCTACACCTTCCTGCGCACCTTCTACCGCGATGACACCAAGGCCACGGGCTGGAACAACCTGGCCTTCCCCAGCGTGGGCATGCCCCATGCACTGTGGCAACTGCAGGGCGAGCGCCGTGCCATCTTCGAAGAAGCCGAAGAGCACGGCGTGAAGACCCAGGTTTTCAAGGGGTGGGAGCAGGTCTCTCCCGGCTCCATGAGCCCAGTGCAGTACGATCAGGCAGTTGGCGATCTGGTGAACTACCTGCAATGGATGGGTGAGCCGGCACAGAACAGCCGCATCCGCATTGGCGTGGGCGTGCTGCTTTTCCTGGCGGTCTTCATCTTCATTGCATGGCGCCTCAACGCCGCGTTCTGGAAAGACGTCAAATAAAACCGTGACTGCAGAAGGTCGTGCAAGCGATTGCGCGGCTGAACTGTGTGCAGAGTGGGCGCCGCGAGCGACCCACTCTTTTTGATTTTTAGGAGCCTCCACCATGATGGTGCTTTATTCGGGAACGACCTGCCCCTTTTCACACCGTTGCCGTTTCGTCCTGTTCGAAAAAGGCATGGACTTCGAGATCCGCGATGTGGACCTGTTCAGCAAGCCTGAAGACATCAGCGTGATGAACCCGTACGGCCAGGTGCCCATCCTGGTCGAGCGCGACCTGATCCTGTACGAATCGAACATCATCAACGAGTACATCGACGAGCGCTTCCCGCATCCCCAGCTGATGCCCGGCGACCCGGTGGACCGCGCCCGCGTGCGCCTGTTCCTGCTGAACTTCGAGAAGGAACTGTTCGTGCACGTGAGCACGCTCGAGGAGCGCAACGTCAAGGGCAACGAAAAGGCCATCGAAAAGGCGCGCGCCCACATCCGCGACCGCCTGACGCAACTGGCTCCCGTGTTCCTCAAGAACAAGTACATGCTGGGCGAGAACTTCTCCATGCTGGACGTGGCCATTGCCCCGCTGCTGTGGCGCCTGGACTACTACGGCATCGAGGTGTCCAAGAACGCTGCCCCGCTGCTCAAGTACGCCGAGCGCATCTTCTCGCGCCCTGCCTACATCGAAGCGCTGACGCCTTCCGAGAAGGTGATGCGCAAGTAATTCGCATCGGTTGACGACTGATTGCGCGGGCAGGGAAGGCGGTCAACCGGTCGCCATCCTGCCCGTTTTCGTATTACGACCACTCTTTTCCTGGGATCGTCATGACTGCCCCCGAAGCAACTTCCACCCGCCCCTACCTGATCCGGGCACTGTACGAGTGGTGCACCGACAACGGCTTCACACCCCACATCGCAGTGCGCGTGGACCGCAACGTGCAGGTGCCGCGCGAGTTTGTGCGCGACGGCGAGATCGTGCTCAACGTCAGCTACGACGCCACCAGCGGCCTGCAGATGGGCAATGACTTCATCAGCTTCACGGCCCGCTTCGGCGGCAAGCCACGCGAAATCATGGTGCCTGTCGAGCAGGTGATGGCCATCTACGCACGGGAGACCGGCCAAGGCATGGCTTTCCCGGCGCCGGAGTCGGATGCCGACGCCGACAACGAAGTTTCGGTCGAGCAGGAATCCGATGAGCCTGTGTCGCAGGACGCAGCTGCTGAAGTGCCGGCCGAGCCAGCTGCCGACGAACGCGTGGTGCAGCTGGTGAGTATCCAGAACGAGGGCGATGATGAAGAGCCCCCGCGCACGCCGCCGCCCTCGGGCACGCGGCCCTCGCTGAAGCTGGTGAAGTAGGTTTTTCGTACCCCGGGCCTGTGATCACGCGTGCAAGCGGGCTCGCAGGCGCCAGGAACGGCTGAAGCGGTCTTTTTCTGCGCTAGAATTCGTGCTTCGCCGGTTTAGCTCAGTTGGTAGAGCACCCGCCTTGTAAGCGGTAGGTCGTCAGTTCGAATCCGACAACCGGCACCAAAAGGTCTCCTTCGGAGGCCTTTTTTCATTGCTTTCTTCATTTTTGGCCGCGTTTGTTTCAGCCGGCCGATCAGGCCTGCACTTTGAGCCGGATCTCGGTCACATCCCATCCCTTGGTGCGCAGGTGGGCGGCCATGGCGGGCAGCAGCTGGCGGATCTTGGCGGCGGCCGCATTGTTTCGCACCAGCAGGCACCAGGTGCTGCCCTCGATGGGTCCTGCCTGAAGGCTGGCGCGCAGCAGCGGCGGCACCAGGGGCAGGATGGCCGTCAGGCGGTTGCTGGAGTCCCGCGTGAGCTGTGCGAGCCGCGCCAGCGTGGGCGAGTTCTCGACGGCGTGCAGGGCGGTGACGGCGTGGTGGCGGCGTGTGAAGGTCATGGGCTTGAAGGGCTGGACTGGCAGCGTTGGCATGCGCCGGCCCGGAGGGTCGTTATAGCAGCATCTGCGGGGTGGCGCGGGTCCGGGGATTCGGGTTCGGGGCTGTGCGGCTGCATGCGTCGGCCTGCCTGAGAGAGGGTTGGACAGAGGCAGTTAGAATCAATTGTTCGGTTCTCGCTTCGGCCCGGTCGCATGTGTTCTTCAGAAGAGCACTTGCAGGCAGGTGGAGCGGCCCCATCTGAAATCCAACAATCTAGGGATTCCAGGCACACCGCAGTCCGCTTCAGCGGGCGGCGGTGTGTCTTTTTCGCATGGCCACCAACTTCCTCACCAAACTATTCGGCAGCCGAAACGATCGGCTTCTCAAGCAATACCGCAAGACGGTTGTTCGCATCAATGCGATGGAGCCCGACTACGAGAAGCTCAGCGACGAGGCTCTGCGTGCAAAGACGCAGGAGTTCAAGGAACGTGTGGCCAAGGGCGAGTCGCTGGACGACCTGCTGCCCGAAGCCTTCGCCGTGGTGCGCGAGGGTTCCAAGCGCGTCATGAAGATGCGCCACTTCGACGTTCAGCTGCTGGGCGGCATGGCGCTGCACTACGGCAAGATCGCCGAAATGCGCACCGGCGAAGGCAAGACGCTGACCGCCACGCTGCCGGTCTACCTGAACGCACTGTCGGGCAATGGCGTGCACGTGGTGACCGTGAACGACTATCTGGCCAATCGCGATGCGACCTGGATGGCGAAGCTGTACAACTTCCTCGGACTGTCGGTGGGCATCAACCTGCCCAACATGCCGCGCGAGGAAAAGCAGGCCGCCTACAACAGTGATATCACCTACGGCACCAACAACGAATACGGCTTCGACTACCTGCGCGACAACATGGTCTACGAGTCGGGCGACCGCGTTCAGCGCGTGCTCAACTACGCCATCGTCGACGAGGTGGACTCCATCCTGATCGATGAGGCCCGCACGCCGCTGATCATCAGCGGCCAGGCCGAAGACCACACGGCCATGTACGTGGCCATGAACAAGATCGTTCCCAACCTGGTGCGCCAGGAAGGCGAGGCCGACCCGCGCACCGGCGAAGGCGTGACCAAGCCCGGCGACTTCACCGTGGACGAGAAGAGCCACCAGGTGTTCCTGACCGACCAGGGCTACGAGGCTGCAGAGCGCCTGCTGGGCCACGCCGGCATGATTGCTGAGGGCGCCTCGCTGTACGACCCGGCCAACATCACCCTGGTCCACCATCTCTACGCGGCGCTGCGTGCCAACAACCTCTACCACCGTGACCAGCACTATGTGGTGCAGAACGGTGAGATCGTCATCGTTGACGAGTTCACGGGCCGCCTGATGGCAGGCCGGCGCTGGAGCGACGGCCTGCACCAGGCGGTCGAGGCCAAGGAAGGCGTGACCATCCAGGCCGAGAACCAGACCATGGCCTCGATCACCTTCCAGAACTACTTCCGTCTCTACGGCAAGCTGGCTGGCATGACGGGCACTGCCGATACCGAGGCCTACGAATTCCAGGAAATCTATGGTCTCGAGACCATGGTGATTCCGCCCAACCGTCCCAGCAAGCGCGACGACCAGCTCGACCGTGTCTACAAGACCACGCGCGAGAAGTACGAGGCGGCGATCCGCGATATCCGTGAATGCCATGAGCGCGGCCAGCCCGTGCTGGTGGGCACGACTTCGATTGAGAACTCCGAAATCATCGACGAGCTGCTCAACAAGGAAAACCTGCCCCACCAGGTGCTCAACGCCAAGCAGCACGAGCGCGAGGCCGACATCGTGGCCCAGGCCGGTCGTCCCGGCATGATCACCATCGCCACCAACATGGCCGGCCGCGGTACCGACATCGTGCTGGGCGGCAACATCGAAAAGCAGGTGGCTGCTGTCGAGGCCGATGAATCCCTGTCCGAAGCCGAACGCCAGCAGCGCATCGAACAAATGCGCGCCGACTGGAAGATCGAGCACGACAAGGTCTCGGCCCTGGGTGGCCTGCGCATCATCGCCACCGAGCGCCATGAATCGCGCCGTATCGACAACCAGCTGCGTGGCCGTTCGGGCCGCCAGGGCGATCCCGGCTCCTCGCGCTTTTACCTGAGCCTGGACGATGCGCTGATGCGCATCTTCGCGGGCGACCGTGTGCGCGCCATCATGGACCGCCTGAAGATGCCCGATGGCGAAGCCATCGAAGCCGGCATCGTGACCCGCTCCATCGAAGGCGCTCAGCGCAAGGTCGAGGCCCGCAACTTCGACATCCGCAAGCAGCTGCTCGAATACGACGACGTGTCCAACGACCAGCGCAAGGTGATCTACCAGCAGCGCAACGAGATCCTCGACGCCTCGGACCTGTACGAGATGATCACGGTGATGCGCGACGACGTGGTGTCCGATCTGGTGCGCCAGTACGTTCCTGCCGAGTCCATGGAAGAGCAGTGGGACCTGGCCGGTCTGGAAAAGGCGCTGGAAAGCGAATGGCGCATCCAGCTGCCGCTGCAGTCGCAGGTGCAGTCCGCGCACGCCATCACCGACGAGGAAATCCTCGAAAAGGTGCTGCAGGCCGCCCGCGAAGTGTTTGATGCCAAGGTCGAGCTGATCGGCCGTGAGAACTTCACGCAATTCCAGCGCGCCGTTCTGCTGCAAAGCTTCGACACCAACTGGCGTGACCACCTGTCTGCACTCGACTATCTGCGCCAGGGCATCCACCTGCGCGGCTATGCGCAAAAGCAGCCCAAGCAGGAATACAAGCGCGAGGCCTTCGAGCTGTTCCGCCAGCTCATCGACCAGGTCAAGACCGAGGTCACGCGCGTGCTGATGACCGTGCAGGTGCAGTCGCGCGAACAGGTGGAGCAGGCCACCGAGGCCCTGGAGCAGCGCAGCGCCCACAGCCTGGAGCACATGACCTATGGCGCTCCGTCGGATGGCGACATCGGTGGCTCCGTCGAAGACGAGCCGCTGGAGCTGCCCGAAGGCGCTCGCGTGGGCCGCAATGATCCCTGCCCCTGCGGCAGCGGCAAGAAGTACAAGCAGTGCCACGGCAAGCTTTCCTAAAGCTCCCCCTGAGTCGCTTCGCGCCTTCCCCCTCTCTCGCTTCGCGGGAGGGGGACGACACCCTCGGTGCGGGGCGGCCCTTCCTTGGTGTCCCTGAGCTGGGGCGTGCTTTTTTGGGGTTCACTGCACACAGCAAGCTTCAATAGACAACACGGGCTTCGGCCCGTGTTTGCATTGGGGTGTGTTTGTGATGCTCTGAAATACGCACGGCCCTGGTTTGTTCCGATAATGGAGCGCGTTTTTCTTTCACTGTAGGAAGCCCCTCAATGCCTGTGAATCTCTCCGCTCCCGTGCACGCCGACCTGTTGGCGATCGACGGCGTTCGCATCGGCGTCACCGAAGCCGGTGTGCGCAAGGCCAACCGCAAGGACCTGTCCGTGTTCCTGCTCGACGAGGGCGCTTCGGTGGCTGGCGTGTTCACGCAGAACCGTTTCTGCGCAGCGCCTGTGCAGGTCAGCCGCGAGCATCTGGTTCAGACAGCGGGCGCCATCCGTGCCATGGTCATCAACACAGGCAATGCCAATGCAGGCACTGGCGTCGACGGCCTGGCACGTGCGCGCCGTACCTGCGCAGATCTGGCAGCGCTGCTGCAGCTCAAGCCCGAGCAGATCCTGCCGTTCTCCACTGGCGTGATCATGGAAGAGCTGCCTGTGGACCGCATTGCAGCCGGCCTGCCGGCTGCCATTGCCGCAGCCAAGGCCGACAACTGGGGCACGGCTGCCGAGGGCATCATGACCACCGACACCCTGCCCAAGGCCTTCAGCCGGGCCGTGGACATTGGCGGCAAGCGCGTGAGCATCACCGGCATCAGCAAGGGCGCGGGCATGATCCGCCCCAACATGGCGACCATGCTGGGCTTTCTGGCCACCGATGCGGCCATCGCTCCCGAGCTGCTGCAGCCCCTGGTCAAGGAACTGGCCGACGGCTCGTTCAACCGCGTGACCATCGACGGCGACACATCGACCAACGATTCCTTTGTGCTGGTCGCCACGCACAAGGCCGGCAATGCGCAGATCACTTCGCTGACCAGCGCCGAAGGCCAGGCCCTGAAGGCTGCATTGCTGGATGTGTCGCGTTTGCTGGCCCAGGCCATCGTGCGCGATGGCGAAGGTGCCACCAAGTTCATCACCGTCAAGGTGGAAGGTGGCAAGACCGAGGCCGAGTGCCGCCTGGTGGCCTACTCCATCGCGCATTCGCCCCTGGTCAAGACGGCGTTCTTTGCCAGCGACCCGAACCTGGGCCGCATCCTCGCGGCGGTGGGCTATGCTAGCATCGACGATCTGGACCAGACCAAGATCGACCTGTACCTGAACGATGTGCATGTCGCAGTCAATGGCGGCCGCAATCCTGCCTATCAGGAGGAAGACGGCCAGCGCGTGATGAAGCAGCAGGAGATCATCGTGCGCGTGCTACTGGGCCGAGGGGAGGCCGAGCAGACCGTGTGGACCTGCGATCTGAGCCACGACTACGTGAGCATCAACGCCGACTACCGCTCCTGACTCTCCACCCACCGTGCCGCCGGCAGCCGCAGGCCTTGTGCCTGGCTGCTGCCAGCTTTCAATGGCGGCCGGCGCGCAAAAGCTCTGGCGTTGGCATGAGATCCATCTCGATTCCCGGGCATATCCAGCGTCGGTGGCCGTGAGATCCGTATTCGAGAGAAATCCATGACATTGCCCACAGAAGCCGTCGCCGCCCCCTTGCTGCAACTCGTGCAGCGCGCCGAGCAGCTGATGCAGCGCATCGAGGCCATCCTGCCCCAACCGCTGCAATCCCCCGCAGACTGGAACACCGCGATCGCCTGGCGCTATCGCAAGCGCGCCAATGGCTGCGGCCTGCTGGAGCCCGTGCGCCACGTCGGCGCCATGCAACTGTCCGACCTGCAGAACATCGACGTGCAAAAGGACAAGATCGCGCGCAACACCGAGCAGTTCGTGGCCGGCCGCACGGCCAACAACGTGCTGCTCACCGGCGCGCGCGGCACGGGCAAATCCTCGCTGATCCGTGCCTGCCTGCATGCCTTTGCGTCGCAGGGCCTGCGCCTGATCGAAGTGGACAAGGCCGATCTGACCGACCTGCCCGACATCGTCGATGTGGTGGCCGGCCGGCCCGAGAAGTTCATCATCTATTGCGACGACCTGAGCTTTGAGGAAGGCGAGCCTGGCTACAAGGCCCTGAAGTCCATTCTGGATGGATCGGTCAGCGCCGCCAGCCCGAACGTGCTGGTCTATGCGACCAGCAATCGCCGCCACCTGCTGCCGGAGTACCAGTCCGAGAATCTGACCTACCAGCGCGGCGAGGATGGCGAGCTGCATCCCGGCGAGGTGATTGAGGAAAAGATCTCGCTGTCCGAGCGCTTCGGCCTGTGGGTGAGCTTCTATCCCTTCAGCCAGGACGAGTACCTGCGCGTGGTGGCGCAATGGCTGGAGGCCCTGGGACTGGACCAGGCCACGATCGAGGCCGCGCGTCCTGAGGCCCTGGTTTGGGCGCTGGAACGAGGCTCGCGCAGCGGCCGCGTGGCCCATCAGTTCGCCCGTGACTATGCGGGCCGCGCCGAGCGCCCGAACCAGCGCCAGACCGGCATCGCCGATGTCCATGGGCTGGCCGAAGAGGCCGAGCTCTGACAAGCCTGCTGCCTGGCCTTGGGGTCGGGCGGTTTTTTGCGAAAGATCAAGTGACTGAAAAAGAAATCTCCCTGAACACCGGCGCCGATGCTGCCCAGTCTCAAACGCCGTCTCAAGCGCCGGCCCAGCGCAAGCACACAGAAGTCGCCGTTGGCGTGCTCCTGCGCGAGTCCGATGGTGCGCTGCTGATCACCAGCCGGCCGCCGGGCAAGCCCTATGCCGGCTATTGGGAGTTCCCTGGTGGGAAGATTGAAGCCGGCGAGACCGTGGATCAGGCATTGCGTCGCGAGCTTCAGGAAGAGCTGGGCGTCGAGATCGCAGCAGCCCCCGTCTGGAAGGTGACCGAGCATGACTATCCGCATGCCCTGGTGCGCCTGCACTGGTGCAAGATCACGCGTTGGAGCGGGGAGTTCGAGATGCGAGAAGGCCAGCAGATGGCCTGGCAGCAACTTCCGCTGCAGGTGCAGCCGGTGCTGCCTGGCGCCTATCCGGTGCTGCAATGGCTCAGCGAGGAACGCGGGCTGCCTTTTGATGCCGGCTTCTACGAGGCAGGCCAACCGAAAGTCTGATCAGGCCTGATCAGGGTTCAGTACGAGGATCGCCGAAGGGCGAATCCTCGGGAGGCATGGGCGCAGGCACGCGGAATTCCTCGTTGGCCCAGGCGCCCAGGTCGATCTGGTAGCAGCGCTCGCTGCAAAAGGGCCGAAAGCGGTTGGCCGGCGCGAACAGGCTGGGGCCGCTGCAGGTCGGGCAGCGCACCGTGGGCCCTGCGGATGCGGATGATGCATCGACAGAGTGCGTGGCTTTCGTGGACATGCCGGCAGTCTTTTCCATCAGCTGCAAAGCGTGACCTCGAACGAGGCATCTTCGCTGCAAGGCTGGGGTTTGGCGCCGCTCTCGGGGCGAAGCAGGCGCACTGAAACCAGCAGGCGGTTGCCGCTGATTTCCGGAACAAGATTCAATGCCGGGTCTATGCGAAGGCGCAGCAGCTGAAAGCTGCGACCGGGCGGCATGGCCTGCTGGAACACGCCCTTTTCTGCGGCCACCCATTGCGGCACGCCGGTTTCGCGCAGCATCTTGAGCAGCAGCTGCAGCGACTGACCCAGCGGGGTCAGTGTGCTGGCCCAGTCCTCCAGATCACGCAGTCGCACCTGGGGGTCATGGAACTGCCAGGCGTGATAGGCCGGCAAATCGAAACCGCAGGTGCCGCCAGGGATGCCGATGCGGCTGCGCACGGCCATCAGCCATTCGTTGTCGGTCAGGGACTGGCCGGCCTTTCCGTTCTGGGCATTGAGCTGGGCAAAGCACTGCTCCACATGGCGGGACACCTGGTCGAGCATGTGCTCGGCGATATCGGGGTTGCCGCGCAGGCTGTCGAGCAGGCTCTTGTGGCGTTCGAGGTCCTTGAGCACGTCCGTCTTCAAGTCGGTGCGTGCTGCCACATCCATGATCTCGAAGATGGTGACCAGCGCGAAATGGTGATCGATGGAATGAGCGCGCGACAGCAGCTCGCCCAGGCGGCGATACAGCTGCTCCAGCCTGAGATAGGTCCTCAGGCGCTCATTGAAAGGATATTCGTACAGGATCACGCTTGCTGGGCTCCTCGGGGTGCTCAGGAATCAGCTGTCTACGTCGTGCACATGCTGAATTACACGCACAGGCCAAGCCATGGCGTGCATCATAGCCCGAACCATGCCGAGATTCGATCGCTGCATGCGCGCAAAGCCTCTATCGTCATGGCTTCGTCGTTGTAGAGCACCCAGTCGGCTGCCGCCAGCCGTGCCGCGCGGGTGGCCTGGGCGGCGATGATGGCTTGCACGGCATCGCGGGGCAATCCGTTGCGGGCCATGACGCGTGCGATCTGTGTTTCCGTGCGGCAGTCCACGACCAGCACGGCATTGAGCAGGGCAGGCCAGCGGCCGGACTCCACAAGCAGCGGGATGTCATGCACGATGAGCGCGCATCCGCCATCGGTGGCCTGCTGGACTTCAAGGGCCGTTTGCCGAGCCACCAGGGGGTGGATGATGGCTTCCAGCTGCTGGCGTGCGGCAGGCTGCTGGAAGACCAGTTCGCGCATGCGCGCACGGTCCAGAGCACCGTTCGCATCGATCAGTTCAGGTCCGAAGATGCGTGCAATCTCGGGCAATGCGGCACCTGCCGGGGCGGTGAGGCTGCGCGAGATCTGGTCTGCATCGATGATGCTTGCTCCGCGCAAGGCAAGCTGTGCGGCCACGGTGCTCTTGCCGCTGCCGATGCCGCCGGTCAGGCCCAGCCGGAAAGGGCGCGGGTGCGGACGTGGTGGCGGGGCGTTGCTGGATTCCATGCCGCAGTGTCGGATCAAAGACCGATGGCCGCCAACAGGGATTGCAGCATCTGCTGAGGTCCGAACACCATGGCGGCAAAGCCGGCGCCCGCAAGAAAGGGGCCGAAGGGAACATAGCCACCTTCGCGCAGGCGGCTGTTGATCTTCAGCGCAATGCCCACGATGGCGCCAATCACGGACGAGATCAGGATGATGGGCACAAGAGCCTGCCAGCCAAACCAGGCCCCCAGCGCGGCAAACAGCTTGAAGTCGCCGTAGCCCATGCCTTCCTTGCCGGTGACCAGTTTGAAGGCCCAGTAGACCAGCCACAGCGAGAGATAGCCCGCTGCGGCACCCCAGACCGCGTCGGCCAGAGACACGGTGGTCCAGTGCAGTGCCGATGAAAGCAGCCCGGCCCACAGCAAGGGCAGGGTGATGTCGTCGGGGAGCAGTGTGGTATCCCAGTCGATCAATGCCAGGCTCAGCAAGGCGGCGCTGAACAGGCACCAGATGGCGCCCGTGGGCGTGATGCCCCATTGCATCGTGCAGTAGGCGAATAGCGCGGCGCAGGCCAGTTCCACCAGCGGGTAGCGGATGCTGATCGATGCCTTGCATTCCGAGCACCGGCCCCGCAGCGCCAGATAGCTGAGCACGGGAATGTTCTCGTACCAGTGGATGGCATGGCCGCAATGCGGGCAGCGCGAGCGGGGGCGGCTCAGGCTCAGGGGAGCCTCGGCAGGGTCAGTCGCGGCAGCAGATGGAGGTGCGGCGCCGGATTGCTCCTGCGCCCATTGGGCGCATTCCGCATTCCATTGCTGTTCCATCATGCGTGGCAGCCTGTGCACCACCACGTTGAGAAAGCTGCCGACCAACAGGCCCAGCAGGCCGCCCAATGCAGCCTGCATCCAGAGTTCCAAAACCATCAGACCACCTGACCCAGCTTGAAGATGGGCAGATACATCGAAACCACGATGCCGCCGATGAGGGTGCCCAGGAAAACAATGATGATGGGCTCCATCAGGCTGGACAGGCCAGCCACCATGTCATCGACCTCTTCCTCGTAGAAATCGGCTGCCTTGCCAAGCATGTGGTCGATGGAGCCGGATTCCTCGCCGATGGCGCACATCTGCAGCACCATGGAGGGAAAGACGTTGGCATTGGTCATGGCCACCGTGAGGCTGGTGCCGGTGGAGACTTCCTGCTGGATCTTCTCGGTGGCATTGGCGTAGATGGCATTTCCGGAGGCGCCGCCGACGGAATCCAGTGCTTCGACCAGCGGAACGCCTGCAGCAAACATGGTCGACAGCGTGCGCGTCCAGCGTGCAACGCAGGACTTTTCGATCAATGCGCCAAAGACCGGTATCTTCAACATTGCACGATCCATGAACTGCTGCATGCGCTCATTGCGCTTCCAGGCCTGCATGAAGAAGTAGAAGCCGCCTCCGATCACGCCGAAGATTACCCACCACCATTGGACAAAGATGTCGCTGACACCCATCACGAACAGAGTCGGGGCCGGCAGATCCGCACCGAACGAGCTGAACACGTCCTTGAAGGCCGGGATCACGAAAAGCATGATGATGGTCACGACGATGAAGGCCACAACGACCACCGAAATCGGATACATCAACGCCGACTTGATTTTGGACTTGATGGCTTCGGTCTTCTCCATGTAGGTGGCCAGGCGGTCCAGCAGGGCTTCCAGGATACCGGCAGCTTCGCCTGCCTCCACCAGATTGCAGTAGAGGCTGTCGAAGTAAAGGGGGTGCTTGCGATAGGCCGCATTCAGTGAGGTGCCGGTCTCCACGTCGGAGCGGATATCGGCCAGCAGGCGCGTCACACTGGGGTTGGTGTTGCCGCGCCCGACGATGTCGAAGGCCTGTAGCAGAGGGACGCCGGCCTTCATCATCGTGGCCATCTGGCGCGTGAACAGCGCGATGTCCTTGGGCTTGATCTTCTTGCCGCCGCGCGTACGGCGCTTCTTGATCTTGCTGGGAAGCACGCCCTGACGGCGCAGCATGGCCTGGACCTGATTGATGCCCCCGGCCCGGGTTTCGCCGCGGACGATCTTGCCGTTGCGATCCTTGCCCTCCCATTCAAAGACAAATTCCTTGATTCCCTTGGACGCGGCTGTGGCCATCGTGCTCCCTCTTTTGTTGTCTGCGCTGTCCGCGCTATTTACTCATTGGTGACTGCCAGCACTTCTTCGAGCGAGGTCAGTCCTAGTCTGGCCTTGTGCAGTCCGGATCCGCGCAGAGACCGGACGCCTTCACGCTTGGCCTGTGCCGCGATCTCCAGCGCGCTGCCGTCCTGCAGGATGATGCGCTGGATTTCCTCGCTGATCGGCATCACCTGGTAGATGCCGACGCGTCCCTTGTAGCCGTTGTTGCATGCCTGGCAGCCCACGGGCTTGTAGGTGACCCAGCTGCCATCAATGTCCGCCTCTTCATAGCCCGCCTCCAGCAGCGCCTCCCGCGGGATATCCGCAGGCTCCTTGCACTGGGGGCACAGGCGCCTGGCCAGCCGCTGGGCGGTGATCAGAATCACGCTCGATGCGATGTTGAAAGGGGCAATGCCCATGTTGCGCATGCGCGTCAACGTGGTCGGTGCATCGTTGGTGTGCAGCGTGGACAGCACCAAGTGGCCGGTCTGTGCGGCCTTGATCGAGATGTCGGCGGTTTCCAGGTCGCGGATTTCACCGACCATGATGATGTCGGGATCCTGGCGCAGAAAGGCCTTGAGCGCCGTCGCAAAGGTAAGGCCCGCCTTTTCGTTCACATTGACCTGGTTGACGCCGGGCAGGTTGATTTCCGAGGGGTCTTCTGCCGTCGCGATGTTCACCCCGGCCTTGTTCAGCATGTTCAGGCAGGTGTACAGCGACACCGTCTTGCCCGAGCCCGTGGGGCCTGTCACCAGAATCATTCCGTAGGGGCGCCCGATGGCTTCGATCAGACGTGCCTTTTCCTCGGGTTCGTAGCCCAGGGCATCAATGCCCATCTTGGCCGAGCTCGGGTCAAGGATACGGATCACGATCTTCTCGCCAAAGAGCGTGGGCAGGGTGCTCACGCGAAAATCGATGACGCGGTCCGGGCCGACCTTGAGCTTCATGCGGCCATCTTGAGGAACACGTTTTTCCGAGATGTCCAGGCGCGAGATCACCTTGATGCGCGAGGCCAACTTCTCCTTTATGGCAATGGGCGGTGATGCGATTTCGCGCAACTCGCCGTCAATGCGGAAGCGTACGCGATATTGATGTTCGTAGGGCTCGAAATGCAGGTCCGACGCGCGCATGTTGAAGGCGTCGAGCAGCATTTTGTGCAGGAACTTGACGATGGGCGCGTCCTCGACGTCCGCTGCCGCCGTGTTGTCTTTCTCCTCGGCAACCTCGTCGGGCTTGAGGTCGCCAAACTCGAAATCGCCGCCCCCGCTGTAGCTCTCCATGGCTTCGCTGGCGCTTTTGCTCTGCTGAGCTATCAGGCGTTCCAGCTTGTCGGCCTCGACGATGATCCAATCCACGCCTAGCTGGGTGGTGAACTTGATCTGCTCTGCAGCTTCCTGCTGTGTCGGGTCGGCCGTGGCCACCGTGATGCGGTTGCCGCGCTTGCTCAAGGGGAGGACGCGATAGGAGCTGATGATCTTGGCGTCCAGCAACTCGTGCGGCAGGCGCGCGGCGTTGATGGCATCTAGATCGAGCAGTGGCGCGCTGAACATGGTTGAGACCGTCTCGGCCACTTCCAGGGCCGAGAGGATGCCCGCGTTGCTCAACTCGGCAATGAACGAGGTGCGGTTGGTGCCGGCCTTGCTGGCGGCGGCTTCCGCTGCCTGCTGCGATACCTTGCCTGCTGATATCAGGGCTCGCCCGATGCCGGGAAGCGATGCAACAGCGGAAGCATTCTTGAGCGAGGAGTCAGCAACAGCCATGTAGCAAGACGTTTGAGAGGAAAGGACATTTATCCTATCATCCCTGAAGGCTTGAAAGGCCAGACGCACTGTTGCGCGCCCAAGTCTTGAACTTGGCTCAATGGTGGCGTGGTGATGAAGTGACCAGAAATGGTCGGGGTGAGAGGATTCGAACCTCCGGCCTCTACGTCCCGAACGTAGCGCTCTACCAGGCTAAGCTACACCCCGTTGCTTTTGTAGACAAAGCAATGCAGCCTGAAATCAGGTGCGTCGCTCCAAAAGCTGAGAGGCTAATTGTAGCAAACTTGCCGTATGCAAATTGCTCGGGAGCACATTTATTGCGTCGATGGCGCGGCGTGCCTCGGCGTGTGCAGCCTCGCGTGCCACATCCAGCGCACCTGTGCTGCGCACGATATCCACCACGGCAGACAACTGCTCGGTTGAGCCCTGCTCGATGGCGTTGCGCACGATGGCAGCCTGCTCCGGAGTGCCGCGCTGCATGGCGGCAATCAGCGGCAGGGTGCACTTGCCTTCGCGCAGGTCGTCGCCCAGGTTCTTGCCCATTTCCTGGGTGTCGCCCGTGTAGTCGAGCACGTCGTCAATGATCTGGAAGGCGGTGCCCAGGGCCTGGCCATAGATGGCGCAGGCCTGTTCGATCTCGCGGGGTGCGTCGGCCAGCACGGCGCCTAGCTGGGCGCTGGCCTCGAACAACTGGGCGGTCTTGGAGCGGATGACGTGCAGGTAACCGGCTTCGTCCAGCGAGGCATCGTGCGTGTTGATGAGCTGCTGAACCTCGCCCTCGGCGATCACGTTGGTGGCGTCCGAGAGGATCTTGAGCACACGCATGCTGCCCACTTCCACCATCATCTGGAAGGAGCGCGAGTGCAGGAAGTCGCCGACCAGCACGCTGGCCGGATTGCCGAAGGTCTCGTTGGCCGTGGGGCGGCCACGGCGCAGGGTGGACTCGTCCACCACGTCGTCGTGCAGCAAGGTGGCGGTATGAATCAGCTCGACCACGGCCGCCAGGACATGCCTGTCCCTGCCTTCGTAGCCCAGCGCATTGCAGACCATGAGCAGCAGGGCCGGGCGAAGGCGCTTGCCGCCTGCAGCGATGATGTACTGGGAGATCTGGGCAATCAGCGGGACGGTGGTCGTCAGGCGCTGGGCGATCACATGATCCACCTCGCGCATGTCGTCAGTGATCAGGGCAAGCGGATTGGGGGTGGAGAGAGCTGTGGTCAAGGTACTGTGGCCGCCAAGTGGATCGGCAATTATAGGAAGAGCGATCCCGCCTGCGGCCCGCCCTGGCGGTTGTTTGGGCGCGGGGTGGGAGCGCTTCATGCAAAGAATGTGAGTGCGTGCTAGAATCTCCGGCTTCCGTGGAAATTCGTTCGCGGAACTCTCAAATTCAAGAGGTTTAAATGTACGCAGTCATAAAAACCGGCGGCAAGCAGTATCGCGTTGCAGCCGGCGAAAAGATCAAGGTAGAACAGATTGCTGCGGACGTAGGCCAAGAAGTTGTGATCGATCAGGTTCTGGCAGTCGGCAACGGCGCTGAAATCAAGGTCGGCACACCTCTGGTGTCCGGTGCGTCTGTCAAGGCAACCGTGGTTGCTCACGGCAAGCACGACAAAGTGCACATCTTCAAGATGCGCCGTCGTAAGCATTATCAGAAGCGCCAAGGCCATCGCCAGCAGTTCACAGAGCTGCAGATCGTGGCGATCGCTGCTTAATTCAGGAGCTGAGTCATGGCACAGAAAAAAGGCGGCGGCTCTACGCGAAACGGGCGCGATTCCAAGCCCAAAATGCTCGGCGTGAAGGCTTTCGGTGGTGAACTGATCACGGCCGGCTCGATCATCGTGCGCCAACGTGGCACCAAGTTCCATCCCGGCGACAACGTCGGCGTGGGCAAGGACCACACCCTGTACGCTCTGGTGGACGGCCACGTGTCGTTTGCTGTCAAGGGTGCACTGTCCAAGCACACGGTCAATGTGACGGCTGCCTAAGCCCTGTCACTTCGACGCTCGAAGCCCCGACCTGTCGGGGCTTTGTCGTTTCAGGAGGGTTGTGCATCGTGCCTTCGCCCTCTTTTCCGTCTCTGAGGTGTGGCCTGGGGCTGTCTGGTGCACACTGCTTTTTGTAAACTGGATGCCTCATGAAGTTCGTCGACGAAGCTTATATCGACATTTCCGCCGGTGACGGCGGCAATGGCTGCGTGTCATTCCGGCACGAAAAATACAAGGAATTTGGCGGTCCCGATGGTGGAGACGGTGGCCGTGGCGGCCATGTCTACGCGGTGGCCGATGTCAACCTCAACACTCTGGTGGACTACCGCTTCTCGCGCCGGCACGATGCCACGCGCGGTGAGCACGGCAAGGGCTCGGACATGTTCGGCGCAGCGGGCAACGACATCACGCTGCGCATGCCGGTTGGCACCATCATCAGTGATGCCGAAACCGGCGAGGTGCTCTACGAGCTGCTGACGGCCGGTGAGGTAGTCACCATTGCCAAGGGTGGCGACGGCGGCTACGGCAACCTGCGCTTCAAGAGCGCGATCAACCGCGCGCCTCGGCAAAAGACACCCGGCTGGCCTGGCGAGCGCAAGAATCTCAAGCTGGAGCTCAAGGTGCTGGCCGACGTGGGCCTGCTGGGCATGCCCAATGCGGGCAAGTCCACCTTCATTGCCGCGGTCTCCAATGCGCGCCCCAAGATTGCCGACTACCCGTTCACCACGCTGCATCCCAATTTGGGCGTGGTGCGCGTCGCTGCCGAGCAGAGCTTTGTGGTGGCCGACATCCCTGGCCTGATCGAAGGCGCCTCGGAAGGTGCGGGCCTGGGTCACCAGTTCCTGCGCCATCTGCAGCGCACCCGATTGCTGCTGCATGTGGTGGACCTGGCGCCGTTCGATGACAGCGTGGATCCTGTGGCCCAGGCCAAGGCCATCGTGGGCGAGCTGCAGAAGTACGATGCCGAGCTGTACAACAAGCCGCGCTGGCTGGTGCTCAACAAGCTGGACATGGTGCCGGCCGAGGAGCGCGCCGCACGCGTCAAGGACTTCGTCAAGCGTTTCAAGTGGAAGGGTCCGGTCTTCGAGATTTCCGCCCTGACGCGCGAAGGCTGTGAAGTGCTGATCCGCACCATCTACAAACATGTGCATGAGCAGCAGCAGATTGAGGCCGGTCCCAAGGAAATCGATCCGCGCTTCGTCGAAGTCGAGGGTGATGGCGTGGATCTCACCGATCCGCGTTTTGCTCCCCGCGATTCCGAGTAAGAGCCGCCTGCCGCTCCCATCGCCTTGAACACAACAGCGGCGCGGCCTGCCTGGGCCTGCGCTGCAAGAATCACTATCCATCCATGTCTTCCAACTTGTTGCGTGATGCCCATCGCATCGTGGTCAAGGTCGGCTCCAGCCTGGTGACCAATGAAGGTCGCGGTCTTGATGAAGCCGCCATCCAGGAGTGGAGCCGCCAGTTGGCGGCCCTGGTGCGCGGGGATGAGAGCCATGGCGGTCAGCGGCGCGAGGTGATCATGGTCTCCAGCGGCGCGGTGGCTGAAGGCATGAAGCGCCTTGGCTGGGCCGCGCGGCCCAAGGAGATCCATGAGCTGCAGGCCGCTGCAGCCGTGGGCCAGATGGGGCTGATACAGATGTATGAGTCCAAGCTGCGCGAACAGGGCATGGGCAGTGCCCAGGTGCTGCTCACGCATGCCGACCTGGCGGACCGCGAGCGCTATCTGAATGCGCGCAACACCTTGCTGACGCTGCTGGAACTGGGCATCGTGCCGGTGATCAACGAGAACGACACCGTGGTCAACGATGAGATCAAGTTCGGCGACAACGACACCCTGGGTGCTTTGGTGGCGAACCTGATCGAAGCCGATGCCCTGGTCATCCTGACTGATCAGCGAGGCCTTTACAGCGCCGACCCGCGCAGCAATCCCGATGCGCGTTTCATCGACGTGGCAAATGCCGGCGATCCTGCGCTGGAGGAGATGGCGGGCGGTGCGGGCTCGTCCATCGGCAAGGGTGGGATGATCACCAAGATCCTCGCGGCCAAGCGTGCGGCGGGGTCGGGTGCTTCAACCGTCATCGCCTGGGGTCGCGAACAGGACGTGCTGGTGCGTCTGGCTGCGGGCGAGTCCATTGGCACGCTGCTCGTGGCGCAGACCCACAAGAACCAGGCGCGCAAGCAGTGGATTGCCGACCATCTGCAGCTGCGCGGCTCCGTGTCCGTGGATGCCGGCGCCGTGGCCAAGCTGCGCGACGAAGGCAAGAGCCTGCTGCCCATCGGCATGGTGAATGTGGATGGCGAATTCGCCCGCGGCGATGTGATTGCCGTGCGCGATGCGCTGGGCATCGAGGTGGCGCGTGGTCTGGCCAACTATGCAAGTGCCGAGGCGCGCCTGCTTTGTCGTAAGAGCTCGGTGGAGATCGAGCGCCTGCTGGGCTACTCCGCAGGCCCGGAGATGGTGCACCGCGACAACATGGTGATTGCCGGGCACTGATGCCTGCGCAATCGGGGTAACGAAAAAGCGCACCCTCGGGTGCGCTTTTGCATGGAGCCTTTGGCTTCAGGCCTTGCCTGGATCGGGCTGCAAGATCTGCTGCTGCCCTGACTGTGGATCAGGATCGAAGCAGGCGCCAGGCGGCAACTCCATGCCGGGATTGACGCGAAAGCTGCCTGAGCGCGCCGGATGCAAGCCTGGAGCGCCATAGGTTTCGGGGCCTGTTTCATGGGCTTCCCTGGGGCGCATGCCGCTGCGAAGATAGCGGTTGCGCTGCTGCTCGCCCCGTGGCAGAAAGCGTGCCAGCTCGGTCAGGGCCATCTCGTAGACGCCGCGTTTGAACTCCACCACCACATCCAGTGGCACCCAGTAGTCGTTCCAGCGCCAGGCGTCGAATTCGGGGTGGTCCGTGGCACGCAGGTTCAAATCCCAGTCGTGACCCATGAGTTGCAGCAAATACCAGATCTGCTTCTGGCCTTTGTAGTGTCCGCGCGCATCGCGGCGGATGTACCGGTCTGGCACCTCGTAGCGCAACCAGTCCCGGGTGCGGGCGACCACGCGAACGTGGTTGGGCATCAACCCCACTTCCTCATGCAGTTCCCGGAACATGGCCTGTTCGGGTGTCTCCCCCCGGTCAATGCCGCCCTGTGGAAACTGCCAGCTGTGGGTGCGGATGCGCTTGCCCCAGAACACCTGGTTCTTTTGGTTGAGCAGGATGATGCCGACGTTCGGGCGAAATCCGTCCCGGTCAAGCATAATCGAACCCCAATTTTCTGAATTGTGTCCATTATGCACGGTGCCTTGCCAGCGGCAAGCACGCTGCCCCGATTCCCGCGAAGCCCCTGATCCATGAAAGCCTCCCAATTTTTCATCTCCACCCTCAAGGAAGCTCCGGCCGACGCCGAAGTGGTCAGCCACAAGCTCATGACGCGGGCCGGCCTGATCAAGAAGCTGGGCGCAGGCATCTATAACTACATGCCCATGGGGCTGCGCGTGATCCGCAAGGTCGAGGCCATCGTGCGCGAGGAAATGAACCGTGCCGGTGCCGTGGAAGTGACCATGCCCGTGGTCCAGCCTGCCGAGATGTGGGAGGAGACCGGCCGCTTCGAGAAGATGGGCCCCGAGCTGCTGCGCATCAAGGACCGCCATGGCCGTGACTTCGTGATCCAGCCCACCAGCGAAGAGGTGGTGACGGACATTGCGCGCCAGGAGCTCAAGAGCTACAAGCAGCTGCCCAAGAATTTCTACCAGATCCAGACCAAGTTCCGCGACGAGCGCCGCCCGCGCTTTGGCCTGATGCGCGGCCGCGAGTTCATCATGAAGGACGCCTATTCCTTCGACAAGGACCGCGACACCGCCCAGATCAGCTACCAGACCATGCGCGCGGCCTACAAGCGCATCTTCGATCGCTTTGGCCTGCAGTACCGTGCCGTGCGTGCCGACAGCGGCGCCATCGGCGGTGATCTGAGCGAGGAATTCCAGGTGATCGCCTCCACGGGCGAAGACGCCATCGTCTACTGCCCCAGCAGCGACTACGCCGCCAATATCGAGAAGGCCGAGGCCCTGGCGCCTGCAGGCCCCCGTCCCGCTGCAGCCCAGGCCATGGCCCGTGTGGCAACGCCGGGCAACAGCACCTGCGAATCCGTGGCCGCCCAGCTGGGCCTGCCGCTGTCGCAGACGGTGAAGTCCCTGGTGCTGGCCACCGACAAGCTCGACGACAAGGGCGATGTGGCGGGAAGCCAGGTCTGGCTGCTGCTGCTGCGTGGCGACCATGAGATGAACGAGATCAAGGTGGCCAAGGTGCCTGGCCTGGACGTGGGCTTCCGCTTTGCCACTGTGGCCGAGATCGAGGAGCACTTCGGCTGCCAGCCCGGGTACCTGGGCCCCATCGGCCTGAAGCAGCCCGTGAAGCTGGTCGTAGACCGCGAGGTGGCCGTGATGGCCGACTGGGTCTGCGGCGCGAACGAGGCCGACTTCCACATCACCGGCGTGAACTTTGGCCGTGACCTGCCTGAGCCCGATGTCGTGGCCGACCTGCGCAATGTGGTGGCCGGCGACAAGTCGCCCGATGGCGCAGGTGAGCTGGCCATTGAGCGCGGCATTGAAGTCGGCCATGTGTTCTACCTGGGCACCAAGTACTCCCAGGCCATGAATGCCACCTTCCTGGCCGAGAACGGCAAGCCCTCGCTGTTTGAAATGGGTTGCTATGGCATTGGCGTGACACGCCTGCCGGCTGCCGCCATCGAGCAGAACCATGATGAGCGCGGCATCATCTGGCCCGACGCGATTGCACCCTTCACCGTGGTGGTCTGCCCCATCGGCATGGACCGCAGCGAGCCCGTGAAGGAAGCCGCCGAGAAGCTGCATGCCGAGCTGCTGGCACTGGGCGTGGACGTGATCCTGGACGACCGCGGCGAACGCCCGGGCGCCATGTTTGCCGATTGGGAACTGATTGGCGTGCCGCACCGCGTGGTGCTGTCCGACCGGGGCCTGAAGGAAGGCCAGGTCGAGTACCAGCATCGCCGCGACACGGAAGCGACCAAGATGGCCGCTGCCGATGTGCTGGGCCATCTCAAGCAGAGGCTGGGTCTGTGAGCCAGGCCCCCGTGATAGCGCGCCGCGATTGCCTGCGCCTGGCGGCTTCGCTGGGTGCTGCGCCGTTGCTGGGCGCGGTGGCCGCGCCCGCCTGGGCCGGCGGGCAGCTGGAAGAGCCGCTGGCCGATTCGGTGCGCACCGCGCTGAGTTCGGCCGTCACGGGATCGGCGCCGCCCGAGCTGCGCTTTGCCTCCACCGAGGCCCGCATGGACTACCTGCGCTGGCTCACGGCCAGCAGCGAGCGCCTGCGCTCGCGCAAGCCCGAGCTTGCAACACGGCTGGAGTTCCTGCAAACCGTTTGGTACGAGGCCAAGCGCGCCGGCCTGGAAGTCTCGCTGGTGATGGGGCTGGTGCAGGTGGAGAGCGCGTTCCGCAAGTTCGCCATCTCCAGCGTGGGCGCGCGCGGCTATATGCAGATCATGCCGTTCTGGATGCGGCTGATCGGCGATGGCGACATCGGCAAGCTGTTCCACATGCAGACCAATCTGCGCTTTGGCTGCGTGATCCTGCGCCACTATCTGGACCGCGAAAACGGCGATGCCTACATGGCGCTGGGCCGCTACAACGGCAGCCGCGGCCAGCCCCAGTATCCGAATGCGGTGTTTGCTGCGCAGCGCCGCTGGGAGATCGAGCCTTCGCGCTCGGCCTGAGGGGCCGCAGGCTGGCGCCTGGCGGCAGTCCTGCAGGCCTGCCTTGCTGCGTTTTCAGGACGACGTGTCCGGCGACATGCTGGACACCTTGGCCACAGCCGCGGCCGTATCGCCTGCATTGGGCGGGGCGGCCGGGCTGCTGCCGGACATGCGTGTGACCAGCACCTGGTCGATACGGTAGCTGTCCACATCCATGACCTCGAAGCGGTAGCCGCCCCATTGCACGGTGTCCGTGCGCCTGGGAATGCGCCGAAGCATGACCATGAGAAAGCCCCCCAGGGTTTCGTAGTCCTCGGAATGCGGCAACTCGTCGAGCTCCAGGGCCTGCATCACATCCTCGACCGGCGTGACGCCATCGATCAGCCAGGAGTTCTCGTCGCGGCGCAGGATCTGCTCCTCGTCGCCGGGGCTGACGAGGCCGCCCATCACCGTGCTCATCACGTCATTGAGCGTGACCACGCCGACCACCAGGCTGTATTCGTTGACGATGACGGCAAAGTCCTCATGCACCTGGCGGAACTGCTCCAGCACCTCGGCCAGCGTCAGGCGGTCCGGCACGACCAGCACCTTGTGTACCAGCGAGTCGTCCATGAGCGACAGGGACTGGTTGTTCAGCGCGCGCTGGAACAGGTCCTTGGCATCGACATAGCCGACGATGTGGTCGATGTCGCCGTCGCAGACGGGGTAGGTGGAAAAAGGCTCCTCGGCAATGCGGACCCGGATCAGTTCATCGGGGTCGTCGCGGTGGAAGTAGGCGATGCGGTCGCGCTGCGTCATGGCCGAGCCGATGGTGCGCGAGTCCAGCTCGAACAGGTTGGCAATCACCTGCTGCTCCTTCGCGGCCAGTACGCCTGCGCGCGCGCCGGCTTCGGTCATGGCCAGGATGTCTTCGTGCGTGATGCGGTCATCGCGCACCGTGGGCAGGCCGAAGAGCTTGGCAACGGCGTCGGCCAGATGGTTGAAGCACCAGACCAGGGGCTTGAGCACCGCCATGCACCAGAGCATGGGGCGCAGCACGCGGATGGCCAGGGCCTCGGGCTCGGCCATGCTCAGGCGCTTGGGCAGCAGGTCGGCGAACAGGATAAACAGGGAGGTGACGCTGGCGAACGAGAGCAGGAAGCCCACGGTCTGCGCACGGCTTTCAGGCAGCCAGAGCATCAGCAGCTCGGCCAGATAGGGGGTCAATGCCCCTTCGCCCACCACGCCGCCCAGGATGGCGACGGCATTGAGCCCAATCTGCGTGACCGTGAAATATTCGCCCGGCTGGGCCTGCATCTTCATGACCAGTTCGGCGCGGGGTTCGCCGTCCTCCATCATCTGCCGCAGTCGCAGGCGCCGCGAGGCGGCCAGCGAGATCTCGGCCACGGAGAAGAAGGCACTGGTCAATATCAGCGCGACGATCAACAGCAGACTTTGGGACAGACTCATAGGCAGGGCGGAGAAGCGGGCGCAGGCGCGCTTTTCCGGATGTGAAAGATGTGACCATTCGACCACACATCGCATGCCCCTGGCCTTGAGGCATGCCCGGGAAATCCGCCCGCAGCTCGGCGCAGGCGAAAAAAAGCCACCCGAAGGTGGCTCGATGCTGCGCCGAAGGCGCGTGGTGCGATAAGGCTCAGGCCTTGGGTGCCAGCAGCTGCTGCAGCTCGCCCGACTCGTACATCTCCATCATGATGTCCGAGCCGCCGATGAACTCGCCCTGCACGTAGAGCTGGGGGATCGTGGGCCAGTTGCTGTAGTCCTTGATGCCCTGGCGGATTTCCTGGTCTTCCAGCACGTTGACGGTGGAGATGTCCTTGGTTTCCACGCCGCAGGCCTTGAGGATCTGGATGGCGCGGCCAGAGAAACCGCACATGGGAAAGCTGGCGCTGCCCTTCATGAACAGCAGGATGTTGTTGCTCTTGACCAGTTGGTCGATGCGTTGCTGGGTGTCGCTCATCTGTGTGGTGCTCCGGGGTCGTGGTGGGCGCCGCAGGCGCGGCGGCATGGATGGGATTATTTCACTCTCGGCGCGAACTTTGAAAGCATGCGGGATTGCTGCGCCCAGGCCAGAGCTCAGGTCAGAGCTCTGGCCTGCCCTTGCCATTGCCCGCCCGTGCAGCGGGCAATGCCGCCCAGGTCGTGGCGATGCTGCACGTCGCCAAAGCCGGCATGGCACAGCAGGGCGGCCACGGCATCGGCCTGGTCCCAGCCATGCTCCATCAGCAGCCAGCCGCCTCGGGCCAGCAGCGCGGGCGCCTGGGCGATGATGGCGCGGATATCGGCCAGGCCATCGGCACCGCTGGCCAGCGCCGACAGCGGCTCATGCGCCAAGGCCTGCAGGTGCGGATCGTCGTCGCGGATATAGGGTGGGTTGCTGACGATGAGGTCGAACGGTGCCTGCCCTGCCAGCGGCTGGAGCCAGCTGCCATGCGCGAACTGCACGCCCAGTTGCAGGCGCGTGGCATTGGCGCTGGCCACGGCCAGTGCGTCGGCGCTGGCATCCACGGCCCAGACCGTGGCGCTGGGGCGCTGGCTTTGCAGGGCCAGCGCTATGGCACCGCTGCCGGTGCCCAGGTCCACCACGCGGCAAGCGCGGGCTGCCTGGGTCTGGGCAGGCATGAGCTCCAGCGCCCAGTCCACCAGGGTCTCGGTATCGGGGCGTGGGTCGAGCACACGCGCGTCCACGGCCAGATCGAGCCCGTAGAACTCCTTGTGGCCGAGCAGGTAGGCAACGGGTTCCGCGCCAAGGCGGCGTGCGCACAGCGCGGCATAGGCCTCGGCCTGGGGGGCGGTCAGCATGTCCTCGTCATGGGTCAGCAGCCAGGCGCGGCCGCCAGACTGGCGCCCGAGCACGTGCAGCAGCAGCATTTGCGCGTCGATGCGCGCAAGCCCCAGGGCCTGGGCCTGCTGCAGCGCTTCTTTGACGATGGGGGATTGGCCATGGCCCGGGCCTCAGTTGTTGACCTGCAGCTCGGCCAGCAGTTCGGCCTCGCGTGCGGCCTGCAGCGCGTCGAGCACATCGCCCAGGTCGCCTTCCATCACGGCCAGCAGTTTGTAGATGGTGAGGTTGATGCGGTGGTCGGTGAGCCGGCCCTGCGGGAAGTTGTAGGTGCGGATGCGGTCGCTGCGGTCGCCGCTGCCGATCAGGCCCTTGCGCAGTGCGGCCTCCTTGGCTTCGCGCTCGCTGCGTTCCTTTTCCTGCAGGCGCGCCTGCAGCACCTGCAGGGCCTTGGCCTTGTTGCTGTGCTGGCTGCGGCCGTCCTGGCACTCGGCGACGATGCCCGTGGGCAGGTGGACCACACGCACGGCCGAGTCGGTCTTGTTGATGTGCTGGCCGCCGGCGCCGCTGGCGCGGAAGGTGTCGATGCGCAGGTCGGCCGGGTTGAGCGTGATGGCCTGGGTTTCGTCCGGCTCTGGCATGACGGCCACGGTGCAGGCGCTGGTGTGGATGCGGCCCTGGGTCTCGGTGGCCGGCACGCGCTGCACGCGGTGGCCGCCGGATTCGAAGCGCAGGCGACCGTAGACATCCGAGCCTTCCACGCGCAACACCACTTCCTTGTAGCCGCCCAGCTCGCTCTCGTTGGCGCTCATGATCTCGACCTTCCAGCCCACGGCGTCGCAGTGGCGCGTGTACATGCGGGCCAGGTCGCCTGCGAACAGGGCCGATTCGTCGCCGCCCGTGCCTGCGCGGATTTCGAGGTAGGCGTTGCGCGCGTCATCGGGGTCCTTGGGCAGCAGCAGGCGCTGCAGCTCGTCCTCCAGCTGGACCAGCTCGGCCTCGGCGCTGGCGATTTCCTCCTGCGCCATGTCGGCCATGTCGGGGTCGGAGAGCATGTCCCGCGCGGCGGCCAGATCGGCCTCGCGCTGGCGGTGGCGCGCATAGCGGCCTGCAATGGCGGTGACGTCCGCGTGCTCGCGCGAGATGGCGCGGTACTGCTTCATGTCGCCCATGATGTCTTCGCGCGAGAGCAGGAAGTTGAGTTCTTCAAGGCGCTGGGCGTAGCGCTCCAGTTGTTGGCGCAGAAAGTCTTGCATGGTGTGGGGCGTTGGTGCGAAGGGCTGCTCGGGCAGCACTGCAGCGGGAAACGTGGGGGCCTGGAAGGGCGGATGGGCCGTAAAAACCGGGAGGGGCGGGGAGGGTCCGCAAGTGCGGCCGGGGCGCCACAGGCCCGCTGGCGCGCGGCCCTGCGCAGGGGCGGCGAGCGCCGCTAGAGCGCCTTGTCGGGGGCCGTGCCGCGCGGGCCGCTTTGGGCCGAGCGCAGGAACAGGCGCGAGACCGTGTCCATGGTCTGGCTGCGCTGGTCGGCATCGCCCTTGTGCAGCTCGGCCAGGGTGCCGTGCAGCATTTTCTGCGTGAGGCCGCGCGACAGGGCCTCCAGCACGGTGTCGATGTCTTCGCCCTTGGCCAGCAGCTTCTTGGCGCGCGCAATCTCCAGCGCACGCCATTCATCGGTCTGGGTGTTGAGCTGGCGGATCAGCGGCACCACGCCGGCCTGCGGGCGGCGCTGGTCCAGCCAGTGCATGAAGCTTTGCACGCCGTGGTCGATGATGACTTCGGCCTGCTCGACCGCTGCCTGGCGCTGGGCCTGGCCCGTGCGCACCACGGTGGCCAGATCGTCCACGGTGTAGAGGTAGACGTCGCGCAGGTCCTTGACCTCGGATTCGATATCGCGCGGCACGGCCAGATCGACCATGAACATGGGGCGGTGCTTGCGCTTCTTGAGCGCGCTTTCCACGGCGCCCAGGCCGATGATGGGCAGGCTGGACGCCGTGCAGCTGATCACGGCATCGTATTCATGCAGATGGTCGGGCAGGTCGGCCAGCCGCATGGTGCCGGCGCCGAACTGGGCAGCCAGCTTCTCGCCGCGCTCCAGCGTGCGGTTGGCGATCATGATCTGCTTGGGGTGGCGGGCCGCGAAGTGGGTGGAGACCAGCTCGATCATCTCGCCCGCGCCCACGAACAGCACGCGGATCTGGGACAGGTCTTCGAACAGCTGGCCGGCCAGCCGCACGGCGGCAGCGGCCATGCTGATGCTGTGGGCGCCGATCTCGGTGGAGCTGCGCACTTCCTTGGCCACCGCGAAGCTGCGCTGGAACAACTGGTTCAGCGTGCTGCCCAGGGCGCCTGCGTTCTCTGCGGCGCGCACGGCATTCTTCATCTGGCCCAGGATCTGGGCCTCGCCCAGCACCATGGAATCGAGCCCGCTGGCCACGCGGAAGGCATGGCGCGCCACATGGCCGTCTTCCAGCAGATAGGAGTGCGAGCGCAGCAATTCGGACGAAATACCGCCGCTGTTGGCCAGCCAGTGCAGGGTATGGTCCATGGCCGGCATTTCGGCCGCACAGTAGATCTCGGTACGGTTGCAGGTGGAGAGAATGGCGGTCTCGACGGCGCTGTGCTGGCGGCCGGGGCCGGTCAGCGATTCGCGCAGGCCCTGCAGCGTGGGCACGATCTGGTCAAGCGCGAACGCGAAACGTCCCCGCATATCAAGCGGAGCCGTGTGGTGGTTGATGCCGAGTGCCCAGACTGCCATAACCCGGGATTATAAAATTTCGCGCAGTTTCAGGCATCCCTGATCACAACACCCTGGAATCGGAGCCCGCACATGGGATGGATTGCGAGTACGAATCATTGGCTGAACTTCCTGGCGCCTGCACTTTTCCTGTCGCCGGCCCTGATGTTGTGCGCGCTTTTGATCTATGGAAAATCGCAGCAATCCCTTGCCTGGTGGTTGCAGGTTGCTATCAATTTGGTTGTTGGTGCGCTGGTGTTGCTGGCCGGTTTGTGGTGGTTCGGGCGCGATGCAAAGATGGCCACCTACACCGCCCTGGTACTCGTGATGGCGCTTTGCCAGTGGGTGCTTTCGCGCGGCTGGCGCTGATGGCTGACAGCAAAGATTGATGCAGATCAACGGAAGAGGGCGTTTCTCCCGGCGATCAGGGGCCTGAGACTGCGGCTGGAGGCACGGCACCCGGCGCGGCCTGCTCCAGCAGCCATGCGCGGAACTGCACAAACGCTTCGGAAGGCGCACGCGCGGCCGGCCGGCACAGAAAGTAGCCGCGTTCGATGTGGACGGGTGCAGGCAAGGCAAGGGCCACGCGGCCGGCGGCCAGGTCTTCCTCCACCAGGCAGCGCTGCACCAGGGCCACGCCCATGCCGGCGGCCACGGCCTGGACCAGCAGGGCCACCAGTTCGAAGTCCGCCGCTGGCGCGGGGCAGGGCCCGGGCAGGCCGAGGTGGCTCATCCAGCGCGCCCAGTTGCCCGGATAGTTGGTGTGAAACAGCAAGGGGCGCGCAAGCACATCCGCTGCGCTGCGAATGGCTTGCGGGCCCTGCAATTCGCGCGGATGGCAGATGGGCACCAGATCGCGGCCCACCACATAGTCGGCTACCACATGGGCGGGCCAGGGCTCGCTGCCCACGCGCAGCCAGCCGTCGATCTCGGCGGCGGACAGCGGGTCATCGCGCCGGTAGGGGGCGAACGAAAGGACGATGCCCGGATGCAGGGCATTGAATCGCGGCAGGCGTGGAATCAGCCAGTGGCTGAACAGCGTGGGAACGACCGACAACCGCAGTTGCGGGCCGAAGTGGCGCCTGCGTGCGGCGGCCGAGGCCGATTCAATGGACTGGACGGCAGGCTCGACGGCCTGCAGATATTCACGGCCAGCCTCGGTCAGCACGCTGCGCCGGCCCTGGCGCTCGAAGAGGGCAAAGCCCAGGTGCTCTTCCAGCCGGGCGATGGCGCGGCTGATGCCGCCCTGGGTGACATACAGCTCCTGGGCTGCCAGCGAGTAGCTGCCCAGGCGCGCCGCCGCCGCAAAGGCGTGCAGCTCGGAAAGCGAGGGAGAGTGCATGCGCATGACGGACGCAATTATGACGGTTTGTCATAGTTGCTTGCCGTCTTGTCTCTTTTCGCGCGTGCGGCGGCTGTCCAGAATCGGCGCCTGTTCCGCGAAGCCCTGCCCTGCAGCAGGCCGCTCTTTCATCCATCACGAGAGGAAACACACCATGGCAATGCGCCGCACCCTGTTGTCCAGCCTGGCCGCCTGCGCCGCCACTGCTCTTTTGGCTCCCGTCGCCTGGGCCCAGGGCCCGGCTGCCGACTATCCCAGCCGGCCGATCCGCCTGGTCGTGCCGTTTGGCGCGGGCGGCTCCACCGATATGGTGGCGCGTCTGCTGGCCGAGAAGATGAGCGTGATCCTGGGCAAGTCCGTGGTGGTGGACAACCGGGGCGGGGCGGGCGGCTCCATTGGCGCCTCCGAAATTGCGCGTGCTGCGGCCGATGGCTACACCATCGGCATGGCCACGGTGAGCACGCATGGCTCCAACCCGGCCATCTTCCGCAAGCTGCCCTACGACCCGATCAAGGACTTCGCGCCCATCACCAATGTGATGTCCGTGCCCAGCGTGTTCGTGATCAACGCCAGCGTGCCCGCCAAGACCATGAAGGAGTTCATCGCCCTGGCCAAGGCCAACCCGGGCAAGTACAGCTTTGCCTCGCCGGGCACAGGCTCCCTGGGCCACGCCAACATCGAGAATTTCATGAACCTGGCCGGTATCGACCTGCTGCACATCCCCTACAAGGGCGCGGGCCAGGCCATCACCGACGCGCTGGGCGGCCAGGTCAATGCCATGACGGACAACCTGCCCTCCACGCTGCCCCACATCAAGGACGGCAAGCTGCGCCCGCTGGCCGTGCTGGCCTTCAAGCGCGTCGACGTGCTGCCCGACGTGCCCACCTACACCGAGCTGGGCTTCCCGCAGATGGGTGATGGCGGCTGGTTCGGCCTGGTCGCACCTGCCGGCACGCCGCGCCCCATCATCGACAAGCTCAATGCGGCTGCGCACAAGGCCATGGCCATGCCTGACTACCTGGAAAAGCAAAAATCCATCTCGGGCGAGTCCATGGGCAACACGCCCGAGGAATTTGCCAAGCAGATCAAGGCTGCCATCGAGCGCTACACGGCCGTGGCCAAGCGCGCCAACATCAAGCTCGACTGATGGACCGCATGGCACAGACCGATTTCCTGCGCCCCCGGCCGGACACCCCGGTCGTGGTGCATCCCGCCACCGGCGAGGTGCTGCCCATCGTCTGCGACTCGCCGCACAGCGGCACGTCCTATCCCGAGGATTTCGGCCATGCCGTGCCCATGTCCCTGCTGCGCCGTGGCGAGGACACGCATGTGGCCGCGCTCTGGGACCGGTGGCCCGCGCATGGCGCAACGCTGATCGAGGCCACCTTTCCGCGCACCTACATCGACCCCAACCGCAGCGAGGCCGACCTGGACCCCGCCCAGATCGACGGCCAGTGGCCCGTGCCCCTGGCGCCCAGCGTCAAGACCCGCCAGGGCCTGGGCCTGATCTGGCAGCGCATCAGCCGCGACGGCGTGGCCACGCCGCTGTATGAACGCCCGCGCACGGTGGCCGAGGTGGAGCACCGCATCGCGCGCTACTGGCGTCCCTACCATGCGGCGCTGGCGCAGGCCATTGATGACAGCGTGCAACGCTTTGGCGGCGTCTGGCACCTGAACCTGCACTCCATGCCCAACGATGTCTACAAGCGCCTGGGCCGCACCGATGCGCCGCCACTGGCCGACTTCGTGCTGGGCGACCGCGACGGCACGACCTGCGCGCCCGAGTTCATCCAGCTGGTGGGCGAGACGCTGGCGGGCTTTGGCTACAGCGTGGCCTACAACGAGCCCTACAAGGGCGTGGAGCTGATCGGCCGCATAGGCCAGCCGCACCTGGGCCGGCACAGCCTGCAGATCGAGATCCGCCGGCCGGTCTACATGGACGAGGACACGCGCGAGCCCAACGCGGGCTTCGAGCCGCTGCGCGGCCATCTGCGTGAGCTGATGGCCGTGGTCGCGGCGCATGTGCGCGCTGAAATGGCCGGGCGAGGCTAGGCCGGGCTGGCGGGGTCGCCGGGCAGGGGCGGCGTGCCCGGTGTGCCCGGCATGCCTGTCACCACCGGCGCCGCCACCGAGGTGGTGGCCGGTGGCGACAGGTACAGGCCCGCGCCCTTGAGCGAGGCAAGGATGCTGAACAGCACATCGCTGCGCACCCCGCCCGCATTGCGCGGGTTGCCCACGTAGCCGATGGCCAGGAAGGTCAGCGTGCCGTTGGCAATGCCTTCGAGCTGCACCACAGGCTCGGGCGTGTCCAGGATGCCTTCATGCGTGCGAAAGGCTTCCAATATCAGGGTGCGCATGCGTTCGGCATCGGTGTCCAGCGGTGCGGGCAGGCGCAGCAGCACGCGCCCGGGCGCGCCGGCCAGCGTCATGTTGCGCACGGTCTTGGTGATGAATTCCGAGTTGGGCACGATGACGGTGGAGCGGTCGCCCAGCTGGATCTCGGTGGCGCGCACGTTGACGCGGCGCACGTCGCCCTCGGTATCGCCCAGCACCACCCAGTCGCCCACTTTCACGGGCCGCTCGGCCAGCAGGATCAGGCCCGAGATGAAGTTCTGCACGATGGCCTGCAGGCCAAAGCCAATGCCCACCGACAGCGCGCTGGCCACCCAGGCAATGCGCTCCACGCTGATGCCCAGCCCCGCCAGCGCCACGGCCACCACGAAGATGCCGCCCACATAGCCCAGCAGCGTGGTGATGGAGCTGCGCATGCCCGGCTCCAGCGAGGTGTTGGGGAAGTAGCGGTCCGTCAGCCAGCGCTTGATCACGCGGATCACGATCAGGCCCGTGACGATCACGGCGAATGCGGTGAACAGGGCCTGCGGCGCCATGGTGAAGTCACCCACCTTGAGGCTGTGGTTCACCGTGCTGCCGCGGCGAAACACTTCGTCCGGCCCCGTGCCCAGCGGGGCCAGCAGGGCGATCACCATGTAGAACAACAGGGCCACGCGCAGCAGGCCCGAGACCAGGACCGAGGCCTGGTCCAGCAGCCGGCCCTCGATACCCAGGCTCTGGTTCAGCCGGGTGCCGAAGCTGCCCTTGGACGACAGCAGGGCCTCGCACAGATCGTCGCCCAGCTGGAACAGCAGGTAGGTGGTGGCAAAGACCACGCCGGTCCACACCATCTGGCGCGCCAGCGTTCCGGCCAGCGCCACGTAGCCGGTCACGGCCAGCGCAATGGTGGCAATGCTGGCCACCGCCGCGCAGGCCACGAGCAGGCCCACCCACAAGGGCCGGGGCGGCGCAGGCTCTGCCTGGGCGCCGTCTTCCTGCGCCACTGGCGCCGGCGCGCGCAGATGCCGCAGGGCCAGCATGACCACGGCCGAAATCAGCAGGGCCGACAGGGCGTGCACCGTGACCTCGGCGGCCAGGCTGGCGCCGATGATGGCGTTGACTTCGGTCACCAGGCCGTTGAGCGCGGCTCCGGCGGCAATCCACCAGGGATAGGGGCTGAGCCGCTCGGCCAGCTCGTCCGACACGCCGGGCAGGCGCCAGGAACTGCGCCTGCGCGACAGCAGGGTCTGGCCCAGCGACACCACGAAGGCGCCGAACAGCGTGACCTGCACACTGGCCTTGGCCAGCGCGTCCAGCGATTCGCTGAAGCCATCGCCGGCCTTGAGCACGCTCCAGGCCAGTTGCGCTGCCAGGCCGATCAGCAGCGTGTTGATCAGCACGGTGGCCGCCGCGCGCAACGAGCGGCGCAGGCGGCCGCTGGGCAGGCGCGCGGGCGCGGCGCGCACCAGCAGACGCTCGGCCAGCCAGGGGCCGAGCAGGGCGATCAGCAAGGCGGCGGCCAGGCTGGCGATGAAGCCGCCCCGGCGATCGGACGCCAAGGTGGAGGCGACGGCCTGTCGCAGCTCGCGCCCCAGGCCCTGCAGGCGCGCCGCGTCCAAAGGCGCGGCAGCGCGCAGGTTGCGCCAGAAGGGCCGGCCCAGCGGCGAGTCGGTGCGGGCCGTCAGTGCGGCCTGGAATTGTTCGCGGCGCTGGCGTATCAGCTCGTTGCCGCGCTGGTCGGCATCGACCGACACCAGCCGCGCGAGTTTGAGTTCGGAATCCACGGCACTGCGCTGCCTGGCCAGGCTGGCGCGCTGCTCGGCCACATCGGGCGCATCGGCAGGGGCGCCTTTTTCGGGCGCGGGGCCCAGGCCGGCCAGGCGCGAATCGATGTCGGCCAGTTCCTCTGTGCGGCGGGCTGCGACCTGGTCGGCCGCCGTGCCTATGGCCGCAGCCTCGTCCAGCAGCTTGCGGCCGTCATCGTCCTCGGCCAGCTTGCGGGGAATGGCGTCCAGCTGCTTGCGCAGATCGTCCACGCTGGGCAGGGCGGGCCTGCCGTCGGGCGCCGCCGTGGCCGCCGCTGCCGTGCGGTCCTGCGCATGGGCCGGAGCGGGCGCAGTGAGGACCAGCATGGCCAGGACCATCAGGCCAGTGGCCAGGCATTGGCGCAAGGCCTGCGCCCACGTAGGGCGCAGCGGGAGAGGGCACGGGCGGGGCGGTGTCATGGACGCACATTGTGCGGCGGGCCGCCGCGACGGTTGTTTCCAAAGGTCCGGCCCCGCCAGCCGGCAGCCGTCTCAGCGCGATGCGGGACTGAACATATCGACACGGTCGGTGATGACGCCGTCCGTGCCCAGGTCGATCAGGCGCTGCGCGGCCCACTCATCGTTGACCGTATAGCTGCTGCAGCGCAGGCCCGCGCCATGCACCTTGGCGACCAGAGCGGCATCCCACAGCGCATGGTTGAGCACCATAGCCGCGCAGCCCAGGTCCAGCGCGGTGCGCAGGTCGGCGTCGCCCGTGGCATCGGCCAGCTTGTCCACCAGCAGGCCCCGCGGAATGTGCGGTGCCGTGTCGCGTGCGCCCTTGAGCGCATCGGTCTTGAACGAAGTGAACAGCGGCTGGATGCGGTCCCTGGGCCAGATGCGGTTCATCAGCTCGCCCGTGGCGCGGCCCGTGGCCTCTTCCTGGCCGGGCGTGGGCTTGATCTCCACGTTCAGGAAGAAGTGGTTGGCCAGGCACCAGCGCGCCAGGGCTTCCAGCGTGGGCAGGGCCTCGCCCGCAAAGGCGCGCGAGTGCCAGCTGCCGGCGTCCAACTGGGCGATCTCGCCCATGGACAGGTCGCCACCCGTGCCGTGGCCGTTGGTGGTGCGCTCCAGCGTGGCGTCGTGCATCAGGAACAGCACGCCGTCGGCAGACAGCTTGGCATCGCACTCGAACATGCGATAGCCATGCGCGGCGCCCAGGCGGAAGGCGGCCATGGTGTTCTCGGGCGCCAGCTTGCCTGCGCCGCGGTGGGCCACCCACAGGGGGTAGGGCCAGGATTTCAGGTTCTCGGTCATAGCGAGTCCGTCAAAAGAAGGGAGCTTGGATGGAAAAAGAGAGCCTCTGGGGCTCTCTTGGAAAAGGTCGGAGAGCCGGCCTTCAGGGGATCAGATCCGCTTTCCGGATTCTGCGTCGAACCAGTGCAGGCGACGCTCTTCGGAAGGACGCACGCGCATGGTCTCGCCGGACTTGGGGAAGGGCGCGCCTTCGTCGATGCGCACCGTCATCGTCTCGCCATTGAGCGAACCATAGACCAGGCGCTCGGCACCCAGCATTTCAACGGTGTCCACCTTGATTTCCCAGCCGCCTTCGCTGACGACGACCAGGTGCTCGGGGCGGATGCCCAGGATGCGGCCGGCCGTGCCGCCGGGCGCGTTCTTGAGCAGGTTCATCGGGGGCGAGCCGATGAAGCTGGCCACGAAGGTGGAGGCGGGCGTGTGGTAGACCTCTTCGGGCGTGCCGAACTGCTCCATCACGCCGCCGTTCATGACGATCATGCGCTGGGCCAGGGTCATGGCCTCGACCTGGTCGTGGGTCACGAACAGGCTGGTGATGCCCAGCTCGGCGTGCAGCTTCTGGATCTCGATGCGGGTCTGGCCGCGCAGCTTGGCGTCCAGGTTGGACAGCGGCTCGTCGAACAGAAAGACCTTGGGTTGGCGCACGATGGCGCGGCCCATGGCCACGCGCTGGCGCTGGCCGCCCGACAGCTGGCGCGGCTTGCGGTCCAGCAGGTGGGACAGCTCCAGGATCTTGGCGGCCTTGTCCACGCGGCGCTTGATCTCCTCGGGCGGCACCTTGGCGATCTTCAGGCCGTAGGCCATGTTCTCGTAGTTCGACATATGCGGGTACAGCGCATAGTTCTGGAACACCATGGCGATGTCGCGCTTGGCTGGTTCCACGTCGTTGACCACCTTGTCGCCGATCAGCAGCTGGCCGTCGGAGATCTCCTCCAGGCCCGCCACCATGCGCAGCAGGGTGGACTTGCCGCAGCCCGAAGGGCCGACGATGACGACGAACTCGCCGTCCTTGATTTCGGCGTTGACGCCGTGCAGTACCTGGTTGGCCGACGGGCCCTGGCCGTAGCGCTTGATCAGGTTGCGAAAGGAAATGGATGCCATACGAAGATTCTGGTTGAGTCGCAGAGCGAAGGGCGCTGGCGCTTGCTCTGCGGGGTTCTATACGGTGGGTTGGGGCGGTGGCGGGCGGTTTACTTTTCGGTGTCCACCAGGCCCTTGACGAACCAGCGCTGCATCAGGATCACCACGGCGGCGGGCGGCAGCATGGCCAGCAGGGCCGTCGCCATCACCACGTTCCAGTCGTTGCCGGTATCGCCGCTGGCCACCATGCGCTTGATGCCGATGACCACGGGGTACATGTCTTCCGAGGTGGTCACGAGCAGCGGCCACAGGTACTGGTTCCAGCCGTAGATGAACTGGATCACGAACAGCGCCGCGATCGAGGTCTTGGACAGCGGCACCAGCACATCCTTGAAGAAGCGCATGGGGCCTGCGCCGTCGATGCGGGCGGCCTCCACCAGCTCGTCCGGCACCGTCAGGAAGAACTGGCGGAACAGGAAGGTGGCCGTGGCCGAGGCGATCAGCGGAATCGTCAGGCCGGCGTAGCTGTTGAGCATGCCCAGCGTGGAGACGACTTCGTAGGTGGGGCCGATGCGCACTTCCACCGGCAGCATCAGGGTCACGAAGATCAGCCAGAAGCAGATCTTCTTGAACGGGAAGCGGAAGTACACCAGCGCGAAGGCCGACAGCAGCGAGATCGCGATCTTGCCCACGGTGATCACCATGGCCGAGACGAAGCTGATCCACATCATGCGTGCCACGGGCGCGCTGGAGCCGGGGCCCGAGCCGCCGAACAGCGCGGCCTTGTAGGTTTCCCAGAAGTTGCTGCCGGGCACCAGGGGCATGGGCACCTGGATGATGTCCTGCGGCGTGTGCGTGGAGGCCACGAAGGCCAGGTACAGCGGAAAGCCGACGATGATCACGCCCAGCACCATGATCAGGTGCGAGAAAAAGGAGAGAAGGGGACTGCGTTCAACCATGATCAGTACTGCACTTTCTTCTCGACATAGCGGAACTGGATCACGGTCAGTGCAACCACGATCACCATCAGCACGACGGATTGGGCAGCCGAGCCGCTCATGTCCATGGCCTTGAAGCCGTCGTGATAGACCTTGTAGACCAGGATGGAGGTGTCCTGTCCCGGACCGCCCTGGGTCGTGGCGTCCACGATGCCGAAGGTGTCGAAGAAGGCATAGACCACGTTCATCACCAGCAGGAAGAACGTGGTGGGCGACAGCAGCGGGAACTGGATGTCCCAGAAGCGGCGCATGGGGCCCGCGCCGTCGATGGCGGCGGCCTCGATCAGCGACTTGGGGATGGACTGCAGGCCCGCAAGGAAGAACAGGAAGTTGTAGGAAATCTGCTTCCAGATCGCGGCGATGACGATCAGCGTCATGGCGTTGCCGGAGTTCAGCAGGTGGTTCCAGTCATAGCCGATCATGCGCAGCGCATAGGCCACGACGCCGATGGACGGCGAGAACATGAACACCCACAGCACACCCGCCACGGCGGGCGCAACGGCATAGGGCAGCAGCAAAGCTGTCTTGTAGGCAAGCGCGCCCTTGATCACGCGGTCCGCAAAAATGGCCAGCATCAGCGACAGCGCAATGCCGAACACCGCCACCAGCACGGAAAAGATGGCCGTGGTCTTGAACGAGGCCAGGTAGGCAGGGTCATCCAGCAGGTGCTGGAAGTTGGCAAACCCCACCCATTCGGTGGAGAAGCCAAACGTATCCTGCGCCTGGAACGACTGCACGATGGCCTGGCCTGCAGGCCAGAAAAAGAAGACCAGCACGATGACCATCTGTGGTGCTATCAGCAACCACGGCAGCCAGGCGGATCGAAAAAGAACGCGTTTTTCCATGACGGAACTCGGTAGAACAAAACAGCCCGCAAACCGGATGGCCGTGGGGCCGCCGGTTGCGGGCCTGTGATGCACGGTGCGGGCTGCCTGCGCAGCGGCCACACCGCAGATCACATGGGAGGATTACTTGTTGGCCCGGGCGAAGCGGCCCAGTTGCTCGTTGCCACGGGTGACAGCGGTGTCCAGGGCTTGCTGGGGAGTCTTCTTGCCAGTCCAGATCTGTTCGGTTTCCTCATCGATGATGGTGCGGATCTGAACGAAGTTGCCCAGGCGGATGCCGCGCGACTTGTCGGTGGTCTTGCGGATCATCTGCGTCACGGCGGTGTCGGTGCCGGGATGCTTTTCGTAGAAGCCCGAAGCCTCGGTCAGCTTGTACGCAGCGGTGGTCACGGGCAGGTAGCCGGTGCGCTGGTGGCTGGCGGACTGGATCTTGGTGTTGTTCAGGAAGTTGAAGAAGTCAGCCACGCCCTTGTAGCGTTCGGCGCTCTTGCCGGCCATCACCCACAGGGAGGCACCGCCGATGGCCGTGTTCTGGGGCGCGCCCTTCACATCGGCGTAGTAGGGCAGTTGCGACTGGCCGAAGGCGAACTTGCCTTCCTTGACCACGCGGGCATACAGGCCGGAGGAGCCGGTGATCATCGCGCACTCGCCGGAAGCGAAGGCTGCGTCAGGCACGTTGCCGCGGCCCTTGTAGACGAAGCTGCCATCCTTGGCGGCCTTGGCCAGGTTCTCGAAGTGCTTGACGTGCAGCGGCGAGTTGAACACCAGCTTGGCATCGGTGCCGTCAAAGCCGTTGTTCTTGGTCGCGTACAGGGTGTTGTGCCACAGCGAGAAGCTTTCCAGCTGGGTCCAGCTCATCCAGCTCGTGGTCAGTGCGCAGCGGTGGCCCGAGGCCTTGAGCTTTTCGGCGGCGGCGAACACTTCGGGCCAGGTCTTGGGCGGCTTGTTCTCGTCCAGGCCTGCCTTCTTGAAGGCGTCCTTGTTGTAGTAGAAGATGGTGGTCGAGCTGTTGAGCGGATAGCTCATCATCTGGCCGTTGGGGGCGGTGTAGTAGCCGGCCACGGCGGAGATGTACTCGCCCTGGTCGAACTTGAAGCCGCCGTCGTTCATGATCTTGGTGACGGGCACCACGGCGCCCTTGGAGGCCATCATGGTGGCCGTGCCCACTTCGAAGACCTGCAGGATGTCAGGCGCGTTGCCGGCGCGGAACGCGGCGATGGCGGCCGTCATCGACTCGTCATACTGGCCCTTGTACGTCGGCACGATCTTGTACTGGGTCTGGCTGGCGTTGTACTCCTTGGCCAGGTCGTTCACCCAGTCGCCCAGGGCTGCGCTCATCGAGTGCCACCACTGGATTTCGGTTTGGGCTTGTGCCGAGATGGTGGTGGCCGCGATCGCGGCTGCCATGGCCAGTTGCTTCAGTTGCATGAGGACTCCTCTAGTTCGGTGACGGTTTCAGACCGCTGCCACGGTAAGGCAGGGGCATGACATGTCTGTGTCATTGTTTTCGGATGCTTCGTACCGCACTACAGGCCAAACCCGGTGAGCCGCTGGTCCCGTATGTCAGTCGTGTGACAAAAAATGACACGCGAAGCGGCGCTATTTTAGGTCAATACCATTTCGTTTCAAAAGCCGGGTTGTTCGTATTGGCTCGTTTGTGCTCTTTCTGTATAAGGCACCTTCATCGGGCTCCGCAAGATCCCGCCACGTTGGCGAGGGCAGGCTTCGCGGGCCGAGACGGCGCGCCGTCCAGAGCCCCGTGGGAAGCGCATCCTCGGGGCGCTCGCTTAAAATTGCGCTCCCACTTGGCTTAGCGGCGCCCCGAGAGCGCCAGACACGGTCTACCCCATGAATGTACCGATTGCGTTGGCAGCCCTGCAGGCACAGGCTGCCGAACCTGCGCGTCTGCGAGAGATTCCCTACAACTACACCTCGTTTTCCGATCGCGAGATCGTGATCCGCCTGCTGGGCACGTCCATGTGGGATGTGCTCAACCAGCTGCGCCAGGAGCGGCGCACGGGCCGCTCCGCCCGCATGCTCTACGAGGTGCTGGGGGACATCTGGGTCGTTCAGCGCAATCCCTACCTTCAGGACGACCTGCTGCACAGTCCCGACCGCCGCAAGTCGCTGGTGGAGGCCCTGGAGCACCGCCTGGGCGAGATCGACAAGCGCCGTGCTCCGCAGCAGGACCCCGTGCGCGATGCGCTGGTGGGCCAGCTGGTGGATGCAGCGCGCCGCGCCGTGCATGAGTTCAACGCCACCTTCGTCGAGGCCGAGCAACTGCGCCGCCGGGTGCAAAAGAGCCTGGGCCGCCACACGGCCAAGGACAACATCAAGTTCGACGGTCTGTCGCGCGTGGCCCATGTGACGGATGCCACCGACTGGCGCGTCGAATACCCCTTCGTCGTGCTCACCCCCGATACCGAAGCCGAGATGGCCGCCCTGGTGCGCGCCTGTATCGAGCTGCGCCTGACCATCATTCCGCGCGGCGGCGGCACGGGCTACACGGGCGGTGCGATCCCCCTGACCTGGCGCAGCGTGGTGATCAACACCGAAAAGCTCGAAGCCATGACCGAGGTGGAGATGCGCCGCATTCCCGGCGTGGACCACGAGGTGCCCACCATCTTCACCGAAGCCGGCGTGGTCACGCAGCGCGTGGCCGATGCGGCCGAGCGCGCGGGCTTCGTCTTCGCCGTGGACCCCACATCGGCCGAGGCCTCGTGCATCGGCGGCAACGTCGCCATGAATGCGGGCGGCAAGAAGGCCGTGCTCTGGGGCACGGCGCTGGACAACCTGGTGTCCTGGCGCATGGTCACGCCCGATGCGCAGTGGCTGGAAGTCACGCGCGTGGGCCACAACCTCGGCAAGATCCATGACGCCGAGATGGCCAGTTTCGAGCTGCAGTACTTCGAGGCAGACGGCAAGACCCTCATCCGCAGCGAGCGCCTGGATATTCCCGGCCAGAAATTCCGCAAGGAAGGCCTGGGCAAGGACGTGACTGACAAGTTCCTGTCGGGCCTGCCGGGCATCCAGAAGGAAGGCTGCGACGGCCTGATCACCAGCGCGCGCTGGGTGGTGCACCGCATGCCCGAGCACACGCGCACGGTCTGCATGGAGTTCTTCGGCAACGCCAAGGACGCCGTGCCCAGCATTGTCGAGATCAAGGACTTCATGTTCGCCGAGCAAAAGCGCTCGGGCGTGCTGCTGGCCGGCCTGGAACACCTGGACGACCGCTACCTGAAGGCCGTGGGCTACGCCACCAAGAGCAAGAAGGGCAACGGCCATCTGCCCAAGATGGTGCTGCTGGGCGACATTGCCGGCGACAACGCCGACGATGTGGCCCGCGTGGCCGCCGAGGTGGTGCGCATTGCCAACTCGCGCAACGGCGAAGGCTTCACGGCCGTCAGCGCCGAGGCGCGCAAGAAATTCTGGCTGGACCGCAAGCGCACGGCCGCCATCTCGCGTCACACCAACGCCTTCAAGATCAATGAAGACGTGGTGATCCCGCTGCCCCGCATGTGGGAGTACACGGACGGCATCGAGCGCATCAACATCGAACTGTCGCTGCGCAACAAGCTCAAGCTGTGCGATGCGCTGACGGACTTCTTCCAGCACGGCGACCTGCCGCTGGGCAAGCAGGACGATGCGGGCGACATCCCCTCGGCCGAGCTGCTGGAGGACCGCGTGCAGCAGGCCCTGGCTCTGGTGGCCGACGTGCGCACGCTGTGGCAGGGCTGGCTGGACGATGTCGAGAACCTTTTCCCGCAGCTGCAGGACCATACGCTGCGCGCCAGCTGGAAGACTCAGCTGAAGGCGCCCATGGCCCAGATCTTCGCGGGCGCGGCCTTCCAGCCTCTGCTGGCCGAAGTCAACGCCATCCACCAGCGCGTGCTCAAGGGCCGTGTCTGGGTGGCGCTGCACATGCACGCTGGCGACGGCAACGTGCACACCAACATTCCGGTCAACAGCGACGACTACGAGATGCTGCAGACCGCCCATGAGGCCGTGGCACGCATCATGGTGCTTGCGCGCCATCTGGACGGCGTGATCTCGGGCGAGCACGGCATCGGCATCACCAAGCTGGAATTCCTCAGCGACGACGAGCTGGCGCCCTTTGCCGCCTACAAGCAGCGCGTGGACCCCGAAGGCCGCTTCAACAAGGGCAAGCTGATCCGCAACGAGAAGCTGCAGGCCCTGGTGGGGCAGAGCCATGACGGCCGCTCGCCGCGCGAATCGCTGATGTTCGCCGACCTGACCAACGCCTACACGCCCAGCTTCGGCCTGATGGGGCACGAGTCCCTGATCATGCAGCAGAGCGACATCGGCGCCATCGCCGACTCGGTCAAGGACTGCCTGCGCTGCGGCAAGTGCAAGCCCGTGTGCGCCACCCACGTGCCGCGCGCCAACCTGCTGTACAGCCCGCGCAACAAGATCCTGGCGACCTCGCTGCTGGTCGAGGCCTTCCTCTACGAGGAGCAGACGCGCCGCGGCGTGTCGCTGCGCCACTGGCAGGAGTTCGAGGACGTGTCGGACCACTGCACGGTCTGCCACAAGTGCTTCAACCCCTGCCCGGTGAAGATCGACTTCGGCGACGTGACCATGAACATGCGCAACCTGCTGCGCAAGATGGACAAGAAGAGCTTCCGGCCCGGCAACAAGCTGGCCATGGCCATGCTCAACGCCACCAATCCGGACACCATCAAGTTCATGCGCTCGGCCATGGTCGGCGTGGGCTTCAAGGCCCAGCGCCTGGCCTCCGACGTGCTGCACAGCCTGGCCAAGAAGCAGACCCAGCGTCCGCCGGCCTCGGTGGGGCGTGCTCCCCTCAAGGAGCAGGTGATCCACTTCGTCAACAAGAAGCTGCCCGGCGGCCTGCCCAACAAGACGGCGCGCGCCCTGCTGGACATCGAGGACAAGGACTACGTGCCCATCATCCGCAGCCCGCAGACCACGAGCGCGGACACCGAGGCGGTGTTCTACTTCCCCGGCTGCGGCTCCGAGCGCCTGTTCAGCCAGGTGGGCCTGGCCACCCAGGCCATGCTCTGGCATGCCGGCGTGCAGACCGTGCTGCCACCCGGCTACCTGTGCTGCGGCTATCCCCAGCGCGGCAGCGGCCAGTTCGACAAGGCCGAGAAGATGATCACGGACAACCGCGTGCTCTTCCACCGCGTCGCCACCACGCTCAATTACCTGGACATCAAGACCGTGGTGGTCAGCTGCGGCACCTGCTACGACCAATTGCAGGGCTACGAGTTCGGCAAGATCTTCCCGGGCAGCCGCATCATCGACATCCACGAGTACCTGCTGGAAAAGGGCGTGACGCTGCAGGGCAAGGAGGGCTACCTCTACCACGACCCCTGCCACTCGCCCATGAAGCTGCAGGACCCGATGAAGACCGTCAAGGCGCTGGTGGGTGAGGGCGTGGTCAAGAGTGAGCGCTGCTGCGGCGAATCGGGCACGCTGGGCGTCACGCGCCCCGACATCTCCACGCAGATCCGCTTCCGCAAGGAAGAGGAACTCAAGAAGGGCGAGGCCGCGCTGCGCGCCAGCGGCGCCCTGGCCGAGAAGGACAACGTGAAGATCCTCACCAGCTGCCCCAGCTGCCTGCAGGGCCTGTCGCGCTACGGTGGCGACATGAACAACGGCCTGCTGGAAGCCGACTACATCGTGGTCGAGATGGCGCGCCAGATCCTGGGCGAGAACTGGATGGCTGAATATGTTCAGCGCGCCAACGCCGGCGGCATCGAACGGGTTCTGGTCTGATGGCTGCTCCCGCTTCCTGCCCCCTGTGCGCCACAGACGGCGGCGTGCCCATCTGGCGCGGCCCGCGCCTGCGAGTGATCCGCGCGCAGGAGGAGGGCTTTCCGGCCTTCTACCGCGTGGTCTGGAATGCGCATGCGGCCGAGTTCTCCGACCTGGACGCCGCCGACCGCCAGCACTGCATGGATGCCGTGGTCGTGGTCGAGCGCGTCTTGCGTGAGCGCCTTGCGCCGGCCAAGATCAACCTGGCGGCGCTGGGCAACATGGTGCCGCACCTGCACTGGCATGTGATTGCGCGCTTTGACTGGGACAGCCATTTCCCGGGCGCGGTCTGGGCCCCGGCCCAGCGCCCGCGCAATGGCGAGCGCGAGGCCGAGGTGGCAGCGCGCTTGCCAGCCATAGACACGGCGCTGGTCCAGGCACTCGATGCCTGGCAGCAGCACCCCGCCACTGAATGAGGAGCACCGCATGGCCGGCCTGACCCCTGACACCCCAACCCCAGAAGCCCTGACCGTGCACGGCGCATCGCGCGTGCTGGAAGTGGCCTACTCCGACGGCGCAAGCTTTCGCATCCCCTTCGAGCTGCTGCGCGTGTACTCGCCCTCGGCCGAAGTCCAGGGCCATGGCCCGGGCCAGGAAGTGCTGCAGACGGGCAAGCGCGAGGTGTCCATCACGGCCATCGAGCCCGTGGGCAACTACGCCATCAAGCCCTTCTTCAGCGACGGGCATGAAAGCGGCCTGTACACCTGGGAATACCTCTACGAACTGGGCCGCCGCCAGGACGAGTTCTGGGCGCAGTACCTGGACCGGCTGCAGGAGTCCGGCATGGACCGCGACACGCCCATGCCCGGCAAGGCCAGCGGCGGCGGACACGGCTGCGGCAGCCACTGACGCCGCGCACGGGTGCGCGCTGTATGGCGCCGTTCCCCTCGCACCACATTCCGGACCTCTGTACGGCACAGGGTTATTGGGGGTGGTGCTATATTTAAAATAGCTTGAAAGTCTTTGTTTGAAGGCGTTTCAAGCTGTTTGTTCTTGATAACCCTTGCCCGGCAAAGCCCGTGGCCACACGGGGTTGTCGCTGTACGCATTACTACTGCTTGCTTAGCATCGTTGTTATGAGCACCACACATTTCGGATTCCAGTCGGTGGACGAGCGCGAGAAGGCCAGCCGCGTGCGCGGCGTGTTCGACTCGGTCGCTTCGCGCTACGACGTCATGAACGACCTGATGTCGGGTGGTCTGCACCGTGCCTGGAAGGCCTATACGGTGATGGTGGCCAACCTCAAGGAAGGCGACAAGGCACTGGACATCGCGGGTGGCACGGGCGATCTGGCCCTGGCCTTCGCCAAGAAGGTCGGCTCCACCGGCCAGGTGGTGCACACCGATATCAACGAAGCCATGCTGCGCGTGGGCCGCGACCGCCTGATCGACAAGGGCGTCATCCTGCCCACCATGGTCTGCGATGCAGAAGCCCTGCCGTTTCCCGACAACCATTTCGATCTGGTCAGTGTGGCCTTCGGCCTGCGCAACATGACCCACAAGGATGCGGCGCTCAAGGAAATGAACCGTGTCCTGCGCCCCGGCGGCAAGCTGCTGGTGCTGGAGTTCTCCAAGGTGGCCAAGCCTCTGGAGAAAGCCTACGACTGGTACTCCTTCAAGATTCTTCCGGCCATGGGCAAGCTCGTGGCGGGCGATGACGCCAGCTACCGTTATCTGGCCGAGTCCATCCGCATGCACCCCGGCCAGGAGGAACTCAAGCGCCTGATGCAGGAATGCGGCTTCGGCCATGTGGACTATCACAACATGACGGGCGGCATTGCGGCCCTGCATGTGGGAATCAAGTGCTGAGCGCGCGAGGCGTTCGGTGAGGTGACGGCAACACGATTATTCGAGGAGATGACATGAAAAAGCTATGGTCTATGGTCTTGGTCGCGATGCTGGTGGTGGTCCACGGCACGGCCGACGCCAAGCGCATGGGCGGTGGCGGATCGGTGGGCAAGCAGTCGAGCAATGTGACGCAGCGTGAAGCTACGCGCGCGCCGGCGCAGAACACGCCGCCGCAGAACGCCGCCACACAGAACGCTGCGGGCAAGCCTGCCACGCCGCCTGCGGCCGCTCCGGCCAAGAAGCCCTGGGGCGCCATGCTCGGCGGCCTGGCCGCCGGCCTGGGTCTGGCATGGCTGGCCCACTCGCTGGGTCTGGGCGCCGCCTTCGGCCAGTTCCTGCTGATCGCCCTGCTGGCCCTGGTCATCATGGTCGTGGTGGGCATGGTCATGCGCTCGCGCCGTGCAGCGGCCGGCGCGCAGCAGGCATCGTCCAGCCCCTTCGCCTTCCAGAACGCGGCCCCTGCGGGCGCGGGCAACATGGGTGGCAACGTGGACAGCGCACCGCTGGCACGCCAGTACAACCCCGAGAAGGTCGGCAACGACGCCTCGGCCCGTCCCTGGGAGCAGAACCACCAGCCGGCCGCCCTAGCCTCGGGTTCCGGCGTGCAGATCGGCTCTGCCCTGGCAGGCTCGCAGAACTGGGGTGTGCCTGAAGGCTTCGATACCGAAGGCTTCCTGACGGCTGCCAAGCGCAACTTCGTCACCCTGCAATCGGCATGGGACCGCTCGGACATCGCTTCGCTGCGCGCCATGATGACCGACGAGATGCTGACCGAGATCCGTGGCCAGCTCAGCGAGCGCGAAGTGCAGCGCCCTGGCCAGCCCAACCAGACTGACGTGGTCATGATCGATGCCCAACTGCTGGGCATCGAGGATCTGGGCAATGACTACATGGCCAGCGTGGAATTCTCCGGAATGATCCGCGAGGACGCCTCGGCAGGCCCCACGCCCTTCCGCGAGGTCTGGAACATGACCAAGCCCAAGAGCGGCAGCAGCGGCTGGCTGGTCGCCGGCGTCCAGGCACTGCAGTAAGTAATTTGCAGAGGACCGGCGCAAGCCAGGGATGCGACAGGGGTCACGCCATGGGCTGGCCACTTGTCTCGACCGGATTTGCGTCGGCCGCATCCTCTCACTTCGGGAATAATCGGGGACTATGGCAACACAGTCCCCTTTTTCTTTTCTGAACGGTCTCATGGAACGCGTGATGGCCGGTCCGCAACCGCCGCAATGGCTGGTCAGCGAGGTGCATCAGCGCCTCGTGCTGTTCCTCAACCATGTGCTGATGCAGGAGAAAGAGGCGATGGAGCGCCTCGTGCGGCAAAAGGGCCGCGTGGCGCGCGTGCAGTGGCGCGGCTACTCCATGGCCCTGCAGATCACGCCCGCCGGCCTGTTCAACGTGGCGCCCGAAGGCGCGCAGCCCGACCTGCTGCTTGAAGTCACCGAGACCTCGCCGCTGGCCCTGGCCCAGGTGGCCCTGCGCGGCGACAAGCCCTCCATCCGCATCGAGGGCGACGTGCAACTGGCCGCCGACATCAACTGGCTGGTGGACCACGTCGAATGGGACGTGGAGGAAGACCTGGCCCGCATCATCGGCGATGCGCCCGCGCACACCGTGGCCAAGGTCGCGCGCAGCGCCGCCCAGGCGCTGCGCCAGTTCGTGGGCGCCCGCATGGCCGGCAAGCCCGATGCCGATGCCCCCGCCCCAGAGGCCGCACGTGCGGCAGCGCCCGCCAGCGCGCCCGTTGGTTCCCCCGTGGTATCCCTGCCCGGTTTCGAGAACGACAAGCCATGAGCCGGTTTCTTCGCGGGCTGACCATCCTCTGGGTGGTGTTCCGCTACGGACTCGACGAGCTGGTGCTGTCGAGCTTCGAGCATCCCTGGATGCGCCGCGCACGCGCGGTGCTCACGCTGGGCCGGCGGCTGGACAAACCGCGCGGCCAGCGCCTGCGCGAGGCCCTGGAGGAGCTGGGGCCCATCTTCGTGAAGTTCGGCCAGGTGCTGTCCACACGCAGCGACCTGATGCCGCCCGACGTGGCCGAGGAGCTGGCCCGGTTGCAGGACCGCGTGCCGCCCTTCGATTCGCAGATTGCGGTGGACACCATCGAGCGCGCCTTCCGCAAGAAGCTGGACCAGATCTTCGTGAGCTTCGAGCGCGAGCCGGTGGCCAGCGCCTCCATCGCCCAGGTGCACTTTGCCGTGATCAGCGACCGCAACGGCGTGCAGCGCGACGTGGCCGTCAAGGTGCTGCGTCCGGGCATGAAGACCGTGATCGACAAGGACCTGGCGCTGATGCACATGATGGCGCGCTGGGTCGAGCGCCTGTCGGCCGACGGCAAGCGCCTCAAGCCCCGCCAGGTCGTCGCCGAATTCGACAACTACCTGCACGACGAGCTGGACCTGATCCGCGAAGCCTCCAACGCCGCGCAGCTGCGCCGCAACATGGAAGGGCTGGACCTGGTGCTGATCCCCGAGGTGTACTGGGATTTCTGCCGCAACGACGTGATGGTCATGCAGCGCATGACCGGCGTGCCCATCAGCCAGGTCGAGCGCCTGCGCGAAGCCGGCGTGGACATCCCCAAGCTGGCACGCGACGGCGTGACCATCTTCTTCACCCAGGTCTTTCGCGATGGCTTCTTTCACGCCGACATGCACCCGGGCAACATCATGGTCAGCCTGGAGCCCGAGACCTTCGGGCGCTACATCTCGCTGGACTTCGGCATCGTCGGCACGCTGACCGAGTACGACAAGGAATACCTGGCGCAGAACTTCACGGCGTTCTTCCGCCGTGACTACAAGCGCGTGGCCGAGCTGCACATCGAAAGCGGCTGGGTGCCGCCGAGCACGCGCGTGGACGAGCTGGAGGCCGCCATCCGCGCCGTCTGCGAGCCGTACTTCGACCGTCCGCTGGCCGAGATTTCGCTGGGCATGGTGCTGATGCGCCTGTTCCAGACCTCGCGCCGCTTTCAAGTCGAGATCCAGCCGCAACTGGTGCTGCTGCAAAAGACGCTGCTCAACATCGAAGGCCTGGGGCGCCAACTGGACCCCAACCTGGACCTGTGGAGCACGGCCAAGCCCTTCCTCGAAAAATGGATGCTGGACCAGATGGGCCCGCAACGGCTGTGGCGCGAGCTGCTGGCCGAGGCGCCGCGCTATGCCAAGCTCATTCCCGAGCTGCCGCGCCTGATCCATCGCCGGCTCACGCGCAACTCCGGCGAGCACGACGAACTGCTCAAGGAGCTGCTGCAGCAGCAAAAGCTCACCAACCGCCTTTTGCAGGCCATCGTCAGCGCCGGCATCGGCTTTGTCATCGCGCTGATCCTGTTGCAACTGGTGGTGCGGCTGCGCTGGTACTGAGAACACTGACGGGTTTCCGGACCTCTCCCTTTTCCCACTTTGAAACAGGAGTGCCAGCGTGCTGCTCTCTATGGTGATCGCCTACCTGTTCGTGACCATCGCCATTGGCCTGTTGGCGGCCAGGCGGGTCAAGAACACGGCCGACTTCGCAATTGCCGGGCGCCATCTGCCCATGTACATGATCATCACCACCACGTTTGCCACGTGGTTCGGCTCGGAGATCGTGCTCGGCGTGCCCGCCAAGTTCATCGAGGGCGGCCTGCGCGGCGTGGTCGAAGACCCGTTCGGCGCGGGCATGTGCCTGATCCTGGTGGGCCTGTTCTTCGCGGGCAAGCTGTACCGCATGACGCTGCTGACCATCAGCGACTACTACCGCCACCGCTATGGCCGGTCCATCGAGATCGTCTGCTCGCTGATCATCATGCTCAGCTACCTGGGCTGGGTCTCGGCCCAGGTCACGGCCCTGGGCCTGGTGTTCAACCTGCTGTCGGGCGGCACGGTCAGCATTCCCGTGGGCATGGCCATCGGCGTGGTGTCCATCCTGGCCTATACGCTGTTCGGCGGCATGTGGTCGGTGGCGGTGACGGACTTCCTGCAGATGATCATCCTGGTCGTCGGCCTGGTGGTGCTGGCCTGGTTTGCCAGCGACATGGCTGGCGGTGCCGGCAAGGTCATCGACCTGGCCGTGAGCCGCGATCTGTTCCAGTTCTGGCCCGAGCCCAGCTGGCATGAAATCCTCTTCTTCTTTGGCGCGGCCATCACCATGATGCTGGGCTCCATTCCCCAGCAGGACGTGTTCCAGCGCGTGATGTCGGCCCACAGCGAGAAGGCCGCCACGCGCGGCACCGTCATCGGTGGCTCGGCCTATATCTGCTTCGCCTTCGTACCCATGTTCCTCGTGGCCAGCGCGCTGATCATCATGCCGCAGGAGGCAGCGGAGTTGCTCAAGCAGGACCCGCAGAAGGTGCTGCCCACCCTGGTCATGGACAAGATGCCCTTCGTCATGCAGGTGCTGTTCTTCGGCGCGCTGCTGTCGGCCATCAAGTCCTGTGCCTCGGCCACGTTGCTGGCGCCCAGCGTGACCTTCACCGAGAACATCTGGCGCCAGTTCCGCACCCAGGCCAGCGACCGGGAAATGCTGCTGGCCATGCGCATCAGCGTGCTCGTCTTCAGCATCTGCGTGCTGGCCTACTCGATCAAGATGGAAGGAACGCCCATCTATGAGCTGGTCTCCAGCGCCTACCAGGTGCCGCTGGTCGGCGCCTTCGTGCCGCTGGTCTTCGGGCTGTACTGGAAGCGCGCCACCACGCAGGGCGCCATTTGCGCCGTGGCACTGGGCATTGGCGTGTGGGTGGTCTTCATGACCACTCCTGCTTTGCACGAGGCATTTCCGCAGCAATTGGCGGGCCTGCTGGCGGCTGTGACGGGGATGGTGGCCGGGTCACTGGCACCGCAGTGGCTGGCCAATCGCAGCGCAGACATTCTTGAATTCAGCCCCGAAAGGTAAGCGCAGCTGCCTCGTTATTTGCGAAAACAATTGATGACAGTCATCAATAGTTATTAACTATATAGTCGGCGGCTGGGATTGTGGAGGTCCCGGAATGCTGACTTGGGTGGTGTGAAGCACAGGTCGTGACAGTACGGCGGACCTCCGAATAGCAAACGCTTGGGAGGAAGCACCGTCATGAAAACACTCAAACTGATTGCGAGGGCTCGCCGGCTGAAGCTGCGGCCTGTCGCTGGCGTCCGGTTCCGATGGAGTTGGCTTGGAGGCGCCTTGCTTGTGCCAGCCCTGTGCGGCCAGGTGGCAATGGCTGCGCCGAGGATCCCGGTCGCGCCGGTCATTGTCTGGAGCGAGGACTTCGAAAACCCGCAGACACCCCCATCACCACGGAGGGGCGGGATCTGCTGGTCTACCAGGGCGCGGACCCTGCGGGGCAGATGTATACCGCCGACCCCCTGTACCGGATGAGCGCCAACCAGTGCAATGGCATAGTCACGTCCTTCAACCAGGATCCAACTTCGGCGACGATGAGTGCGGCCTGCGGTTCCCAAGGCAATTGGAACGCCCTGCAGCAGATGGCGGAGGTCGCAGGGCGCTATCAGGGCCAGAGTGCGGCGGATGCGGTCAAAAATCACGTCATGGCGATGCTTACAGCGAATGGGACCTTTCCTGCTGGCGCAACTGCCTTTCGCACCAAGGCCAATATTCCGCAAAGTTCCGGCAGCAGATTCCTCACGGCCCGTGCCGATGTGGTGGCGAACTTCTGCTCGTCAGGATTCGTCGCTCCGTTGCTGCGTTTTTCTCTTGTCAATGACGCTAATGCGGAACTGCCCATCTCCATGAACGCTGTCGATCCATGCGTGGATGGTGTGTCGTTCAATACGATGCCTATCGGTATTGGGATCATACAAACGGCCAGGGCCCAGACAGTGACCTCTCCCGGAGCCCTGCTCTTCAGCGGAGCCTCTGTCGGGTTTGTTCTGCACAACGACCAGACCAGCTCCATGGGCAACGATTCGTCGATCGACAACGCGCAGATCATCGATGTCACGCCGCAGCTGGACAAGGCCTTCTCGCCTGCCAGCATCCAACTCGGCCAGGTCTCCCAGCTGACCATGACCATCACCAATACGACCGATCTGCTGCGCAAGCGAGGCTGGTCGTTTACCGACAACCTGCCTGCAGGACTGGTCGTCGAGGGCAATGCCAGCACCACCTGCCCCGGCACGACCGTGCAGGCGGCAGCAGGCGGCAGCACCGTGACCGTGTCCAACGGAGACCTGGCCCAGGGCGCCGCCTTCTGCGAGGTGAGCCTCGACGTGCGCCCGACCGCGGCAGGCAGCTTCACCAACGGTCCTTCCAACCTCTCCCTGATCGGCCTGAACCAGCCGGCCACCCTGGTCGTGCTGGCGGTTGCGCCAGCGGCCGACATGCAGGCCACCTCCATCACGCTTCCCCTGACCATGACGGTGGGCGCGCCGGTGTCCGGCAGTTTCAGCTGCACCAATGCCGGCCCCAGTGCGGCCACGGCGGCCTCGTGCGTGATCTCCGGCCTGCCCGCCGGGGCGACCACGTCCTGCACACCCAGCGTGCCCACGGCCTCGCCATTGGCATCGGGCGGCAGCATCGCCTGCACAGTGCAGTTCACGCCCACCACAACGGGCACCATCGCGGCCTTGGTGACGGCGAGCAGCAGCACGGTGGATCCGGTGCCGGCCAACAACACCAAGGCCCACCCCTTCAACCCCGTGGAGCGGGCCGATATGCAGGCCACCAGCGTCACGCTGCCGGCCACCGCCAACGTGGGTGTTCCCGTGAAGGGATCGTTCGTCTGCACGAATGCCGGCCCCAATGCGGCGGCCTTTGCCAATTGCTCCATCGCAGGGCTGCCGGCAGGTGCCAGCACCTCATGCACGCCTGCGGTGCCGACAGGCACACCGCTGGCCTCTGGCGCAAGCATTTCCTGCACGGTGAGCTTCACTCCCACCACGCAGGGCAGCCTGACGGCCACGGTGACGGCGGTCAGTGGAACCACGGACCCGGAGCCGGCCAACAATTCGCGTGACCAGGAGTTGGTGGTTGCTGCCGCATTGACGCCGGAGCCGGTCCCCGCCACCGGGGTGCCCGCCCTGGTGCTGATGGGCCTTGCCGTCATGCTGGCCGGTATGGGGATGCAGCGGCGCCGGGCACGGCGCTGAACATGGACGCGGCAGGCGCCCCGGCAGCGGGGCCGGCACCGCCCTGATGGAATGCCAGTCCGCGCGACTGGCATTTTGCATTTCGGGCCATCAGGTACCGACTGATGCATGCGGCTTGCGGCTCTCCGGCCTGGGCCTTTGGGGGCAAGGCAGCCGCAGTATCGGGCGGATGCCTATAATCGAAAGTTTTGCATCTTCTCTCGTATAAGCATTAGCGCCATGCCTATTTATGCATACAAGTGTGGCTCCTGCGGTCATGCCAAGGACGTGCTGCGGAAAATCTCGGATGCTCCGCTGACGACCTGCCCGGCCTGTGGTGCCGAGGCCTTTTCCAAGCAGCTGACGGCTGCCGGCTTCCAGCTCAAGGGCTCGGGCTGGTACGCGACCGACTTCAAGAACAGCGGCAGCAAGAGCGCCGCCACGCCGGCTCCTGCGGCAGACACCCCGGCCTCGGATACATCTGCCGCACCTGCGGCAACTGCGCCTGCTGCGGCCCCCGCATCTGCTCCCGCACCCTCCACGGGCCATTAATCAAGGCTTGCATTTCTCATGTCCGCTCTGCGCAAATGGCTGTTCGCCGGCCTGCTGGTGATTGTTCCTCTGGTGATCACGCTGGGCGTGCTCAACTGGATCATCGGCACGCTGGACCAGACGCTGGCCATCCTGCCCGAGGCCTGGCATCCGGACCGACTGCTGGGTTTCCACATTCCCGGCTTCGGCGTGGTGCTCACGCTGCTGATCCTGCTGGTGGTTGGCGCTGCGGCCAGCAACTTCATCGGCCGCAAGCTTGTCTCCTGGGGCGATGCGGTGGTCAGCCGCATTCCCGTGGTGCGCTCCATCTATTCCAGCGTCAAGCAGGTGTCCGACACCGTCTTCTCGGACAGTGGCAATGCGTTTCGCACCGCCGTGCTGGTGCAGTGGCCGCGCGAAGGCGTCTGGACCGTGGCTTTCGTCACCGGCTCGCCCAGCGGAGAGGTCGCCGCCTATCTGCGTGACGAATACCTGAGCGTCTTCGTGCCGACAACGCCGAACCCGACGGGCGGCTATTTCGTCATCGTTCGCAAGAGCGATTGCATCGAGCTGGAAATGAGCGTGGATGCCGCGCTCAAGTACATTGTTTCGATGGGCGTGGTGACTCCTCCGGATCTCACACTGCCCGCGGAATCCAAATAACAAACTGTCGCGCCCATCCCGGGCGCAGGAAGCTTTTCATCATGGCCATGCGCTCCCATTACTGCGGTCTAGTGACCGAAGCCCTGATGGGCGAAACCGTTACCCTGTGCGGCTGGGTGAACCGTCGCCGCGACCATGGCGGCGTGATCTTCATCGACCTGCGCGACCGCGAAGGCTATGTGCAGGTGGTCTGCGACCCCGACCGTGCCGAGATGTTCAAGACCGCCGAAGGCCTGCGCAACGAGTTCTGCGTGCAGGTCAAGGGCCTGGTGCGCGCACGTCCCGAAGGCACGACCAACGACAAGCTCAAGAGCGGCCAGATCGAAGTGCTGTGCCACGAGCTGAACGTGCTCAACGCCTCGGTCACGCCCCCGTTCCAGCTGGACGACGAGAACCTGTCCGAGACCGTGCGCCTGACCAACCGCGTGCTGGACCTGCGCCGCCCCTACATGCAGCGCAACATGATGCTGCGCTACCGCACGGCCATCCAGGTGCGCAACTTCCTGGACAAGGAAGGCTTCATCGACATCGAAACGCCCATGCTGGGCAAGAGCACGCCCGAAGGCGCGCGCGACTACCTGGTGCCCAGCCGCGTGCACGATGGCGAGTTCTTCGCCCTGCCGCAGTCGCCCCAGCTGTACAAGCAGATGCTGATGGTGGCCGGCTACGACCGCTACTACCAGATCACCAAGTGCTTCCGCGACGAAGACCTGCGCGCCGACCGCCAGCCCGAGTTCACGCAGATCGACTGCGAGACCTCGTTTCTGGACGAAGAGGAAATCCGCGCCATCTTCCAGCGCATGATCACCGAGGTCTTCAAGACCCAGCTGGACGTGGATCTGGGCGAGTTCCCGATGATGACGTACCAGGATGCGGCCTTCCGCTTCGGCTCGGACAAGCCTGACCTGCGCGTCAAGCTCGAGTTCACCGAACTGACCGAAGTCATGAAGGACGTGGACTTCAAGGTGTTCTCCACCCCCGCCACGACCAAGGGCGGCCGCGTGGTCGCGCTGCGCGTGCCCGGCGGCTCGCAGATCTCGCGCGGCGAGATCGACCAGTACACCGAATTCGTCAAGATCTACGGCGCCAAGGGCCTGGCCTGGATCAAGGTCAACGAAGTGGCCAAGGGCCGCGATGGCCTGCAGTCTCCCATCGTCAAGAACCTGCATGACGCGGCCATTGCCGAGATCCTCAAGCGTACGGGCGCACAGGACGGCGACCTCATCTTCTTCGGCGCCGACAAGGAAAAGATCGTCAACGACTCCATCGGCGCGCTGCGCCTGAAGGTGGGCCACAGCGAATTCGGCAAGGCCAACGGCCTGTTCGAGAACCGCTGGGCGCCGCTGTGGGTGGTGGACTTCCCCATGTTCGAGCACGACGAGGAAAACGACCGCTGGGCGGCCGTGCACCATCCCTTCACCTCGCCCAAGGACGGCCACGAGGAACTCATGGTCACCGACCCGGCCAACTGCCTGGCCAAGGCCTACGACATGGTCCTGAACGGCTGGGAGCTGGGTGGCGGCTCGGTGCGTATCCACCGCGCCGACGTGCAGAGCAAGGTGTTTGACGCGCTCAAGATCTCGCCCGAAGACGCTCGCGCCAAGTTCGGCTACCTGCTGGACGCGCTGCAGTACGGCGCGCCCCCGCACGGTGGCCTGGCCTTCGGCCTGGACCGCCTGATCACGCTGATGACGGGTGCCGACTCCATCCGTGACGTGATCGCCTTCCCCAAGACCCAGCGCGCCCAGGACCTGCTGACGCAGGCACCTTCGCCCGTGGACGAAAAGCAGCTGCGCGAGCTGCACATCCGCCTGCGCAACCCGCTGGCAGCCACCCAGGGCTGAGGACCGGGCCTGGCGGCTTGATACGGACGGCAGAAGCTGGCACAGCTTCTGCCGTTTTTCTTTTTGCGGAGAGCTTTCATGCGTTTTCAAGGCATTGCATCGCTGGCGCTGGCTGTGCTGGCAGGGCTGGGCCTGTCCGGCTGCGGGGAAAAGAAGACCGAGCTGGGGCAGGGTGGCTCGGAGATCACCGGCTCCGCCGGGCCCCTGGGCGCGAACAATGGCTCGCGCGAACTCGTGCGCTGCGACGCGCCCGTGGCCACGCTGGCCCTGGCCGAGAATCCCAACGGCTACGTCATGGGGTCGGGCTACCAGCTGCCCGCCTCGCCCGTGCCGCTGATCAAGCTGCTGGCCCAGCAAAGCGGCTGCTTTCGTGTGGTGGACCGGGGCGCGGGCCTGCGCGGCACGGTGCAGGAGCAGGACCTGAAGAACGCCGGCGTACTGCGCGAGAACTCCACGGTGCGCAAGGGCCGTGGCTATGAGGCGCAATACACGCTGACGCCCAGCCTGACCTTCAGCGAGCAGGACGCGGGCCGGGGCCTGGCCGGCGTGGTTGCCATGATTCCGGTGCTGCGGGACATCGCGGGGCTGGCCGGCATGGTCGAGCAGGTCAAGTTCAAGGAGGCGCAGACCGCGCTGCTGCTGTCGGACAACGAAACCACCGAGCAGGTGGCCGCTGCCACGGGCGCCGCCCGCACCACCGATCTGGGCGTGGGCGGCATGGTGCTGGGCCGCCTGGGCGCGGCGGGCGCGGGCTGGAGCAATACCAACGAGGGCAAGGTCATCGCCGCCGCCTTTCTGGATGCGCACAACCAGCTCGTGCATCAGGTGCGCGCGCTGCAGGCCAAGGAGCTGCCACCGCCCGTGGCGACCAAAGCGGTCCAGGGCAAGGGCTGATGCCTGCCATGCCAGGCTACAAGATCCCTGAATCGGTGCTGGTCGTCATCTACCGCGATGACGGGCAGGTGCTGCTGATGCGCCGCACGGCACCGGCGCCTGAGGGCGGGGAGTTCTGGCAGTCGGTGACGGGCAGCAAGGACCATGAAGGCGAGTCCTGGCGCGAGACCGCAGTGCGCGAGGTGCGGGAAGAAACCGGCATCGATCCCGAGGCGCCCGGCTGCCTGCTGCAGGACTGGGCGCTGGAGAACATCTACACCATCTACCCGGCCTGGCAGCACCGCTATGCGCCCGGTGCATGGCACAACCGCGAGAGGGTTTTCGGCCTGCGGATTCCGTCCTACACCCCTGTGTTCTTGAATCCGAGGGAACATACCGCATCTGCTTGGCATCATTGGCATGACGCTGCCGAGCGCTGCTACTCCCCGTCCAATGCGGAAGCCATCCTGATGCTGCCGCGATTCGCTTCACTGGAGCTGGACTGATCCCGATCCCTGTGTTCCTGACCGCCTATGACTGACAACGTGAAATCCTCCCACGAGGTGGACCCCGGCCCGTCCATACTGCGCGTCGCGACCTACAACATCCACAAGGGCGTGCAAGGCATGGGTCCCGTGCGCCGCCTGGAGATCCACAACCTGGGACACGCTGTGGAGCAGCTCGATGCCGACATCGTCTGCCTGCAGGAAGTGCGCAAGATGAACCACAAGGAGGCCGCCTACTTCGAGCGCTGGCCCCAGGTGTCGCAGGCGGAGTATCTGGCTCCCCTGGGCTACGAGGCCGTCTACCGCACCAATGCCTACACGCGCCATGGCGAGCATGGCAATGCGCTGCTCACCCGCTGGCCCGTGGTGGGCCACCAGCACGAAGACATCTCCGACCACCGCTTCGAGCAGCGGGGCCTGCTGCATGTGGAGGTGGAAGTGCAGAACCGGCGCGTGCACACCATCGTGGTGCACCTGGGCCTGATCCCCGGCAGCCGCGTGCGCCAGGTCTCCCAGCTCAAGCGCTTCATCGAGCGCGAGGTGCCGCCCGGCGCGCCCGTGGTGGTGGCGGGCGACTTCAACGACTGGGGTGGCCAGATCAAGCGCATGCTCGGCGGTTTCGGCCTGTACGAGTACGACGAATTGCCCAGCGTGCCCACCTATCCCTCGCGCCTGCCGCTGGCCCAGCTGGACCATGTCTACGTGCGCGGCCTCACCCCGCTGGGACTGCATGTGCCCAAGGGACGCATCTGGTGGCGCATGTCCGACCATCTGCCGCTGATTGCCGAATTCCGCCTCTAGCCCCGGGTTCTGTCACACAAGCCATTCTTTTGCTATTGAAATGATAGCTTTCGGCGCGGGCAGAACCTGCGTTTGGGTGGAAAATCCCTTGCGTGCCATGCGGCGGGTTTCGCTGTTACCATGCCAGCCATGTTCAGAGAACTAGTCGACATGAAACAAGACAGCCAGGCCGAGGGCACCCCCGTCTCGGTCAAGATCCGCGAACGGTTGAAGCAGGCGCAAAAGCGCTTTCATGCGAACGACAACATCTCCGAATTCATCGAGCCCGGTGAACTCGAGCTGCTGCTCGACGAAGTCCAGGACAAGATGCAGGGCGTGCTCGACAGCATGGTCATCGACACCACGCACGACCACAACACGCGCGCCACGGCGCGCCGCGTGGCCAAGATGTATGTCAACGAGGTGTTCCGCGGCCGCTATGTGGCGCAGCCCGCCATCACCGAGTTCCCCAACGCCGAGCACCTCAACGAGCTGATGATCGTCGGCCCGATCACGGTGCGCAGCGCCTGCAGTCACCATCTGTGCCCGGTGATCGGCAAGATCTGGATCGGCGTGCTGCCCAACAAGAACACCAATGTCATCGGCCTGTCCAAGTACGCGCGGCTGGTGGACTGGATCATGGGCCGCCCCCAGATCCAGGAAGAGGCCATCATCCAGCTGGCCGACCTGATCCTCGACAAGACCCGCCCTGACGGCCTGGCCGTGGTCATGGAGGCTTCGCACTTTTGCATGTCCTGGCGCGGTGTGCGCGAGATGGACAGCAAGATGCTGAACTCCGTCATGCGCGGCGCCTTCCTCACCAATCCTGAACTGCGCCGCGAGTTCCTCTCGCTGGTGTCCAGCCGCAGGTAACTCCCCGGGGTGGCGTCCCCGGACGCCTCAAGCAACACCCCAGGCTGCGCAGTGCGCGGCCTTTTTTCTTTCCCGCGCCACGCCCCGCTTTCCCCGGACCTGCCCATGTCGCTGCAAGCCTTTGCCCTGATCATCATTGCCGGCCTCATCCATGCCGGCTGGAACATCGTGGCCAAGAAGGCGGGCGGCGACTCGCGCTTCGCTTTCTTCACCTCGGTCATCATGATGGTGATCTGGGCACCGCTGGGCTGGTGGGTGGGGCGCGATGTGGTGCCCACATGGGGCCGCAACGAATGGCTGGTGGTGCTGGCCAGCGGCCTGCTGCACGTGGCCTACTACGTGACCTTGCTGCGTGGCTACCGCAGCGCGGACCTCACCGTGGTCTATCCGCTGGCGCGCGGCTCGGGGCCGCTGCTGTCGTCCATGGTGGCGGTGGTCTTCCTGGGGGAGCAGATTTCCTCGCTGGGCGTGCTGGGCATTGCCGGCGTGGTGGTTGGCGTGTTCCTGATCGCGGGCGGCCCCGGCCTGCTGCGCGCACGCCATGACCCCGAAGCGCGCGAGCGGCTGCGGCTGGGCCTGTGGTACGGCCTGCTGACGGGCGCCTTCATCGCCAGCTACACCGTGGTGGACGGCTACGGCGTGAAGATGCTGCTGATGTCGCCCATCCTCATCGACTACATGGGCAACTTCGTGCGCGTATTCCTGCTCGCTCCCGTGGTGCTGCGCGACCTGCCCACTGCGCGCAGCCTGTGGCGCACGCAGTGGCGCTTCGCGGCCCTGGTGGCGCTGATCAGTCCCATCGCCTATGTGCTGGTGCTCTACGCCATGCAGGATGCACCCATGTCGCACGTGGCGCCTGCGCGCGAAGTCTCCATGCTGTTCGCGGCGCTGATCGGCGGGCACATGCTGCGCGAAGGCGACCGCCTGGCGCGCATTGCGGGCGCGGTGTGCATTGCCGTCGGCGTGACGGCGCTGGGCCTGGGCTGAGCGCCATGGCGGCAATGCGGGTGCTGGGCTGCGATTTCAGCAGCCGGCCTACGGCGCGCAAGCCCATCACCATGGCCCTGGGCCACCTGCTGGCTGGCGACACGGTGGTCCTGCAGGATTTGCTGGAGTTCGCCTCGCTGGACGCATGGGCCGCCTGGCTGGCCCGGCCCGCCGATTCGGCGCAGTCGGCGCAGTCGGCCTGGGTGGGCGGATTCGACCTGCCTTTCGGCCTGCCGCGCGAACTGGTGGAGCAACTGGGCTGGCCCACGGACTGGGCGGCGTGCATGGATCACTACGCCGGCCTCACGCGCCAGAGCCTGCGCGAGCAGTTCAAGGCCTTTTGTGCGGCGCGGCCCGCAGGCGGCAAGTTCGCGCACCGCGCCACGGACGGGCCTGCCAGTGCCAGCCCTTCCATGAAATGGGTGAACCCGCCCGTGGCCTACATGCTGCATGCCGGGCTGCCCTTGCTGCGCGCGGCCGGCGTGCATCTGCCGGGCCTGCAGCCGCCCGGCGAAGGCGATGCGCGCCGCGTGGCGCTGGAAGCCTACCCGGGCATGCTGGCGCGCGCCGTGATCGGGCGCCTCAGCTACAAAAGCGACGAACCCGTGCGGCAAACGCCCGAACGCCATCAGGCGCGTGTGCAATTGCTGGCGGCGCTGGAGAGCGGCGACAACCCGCTGGCGCTGCGCCTGCGTATCGACGCCGAAGAAACCCGCAACCAGTTGCTGGCAGACGGCAGCGGAGACCGGCTGGACGCCGTGATCTGCATGCTGCAGGCCGCCTGGGCCGCGGCCCGCCATGCACAGGGCGATGCGCTCTATGGGTTGCCGCATGACCTGGACCCGCTGGAAGGCTGGATCGTCACGGCGCAAGCCTGACCCAAGCCGCGCTGGAACATGCGATGAATCAAAAAGAGAGAAGCGATGCCGACCTTTGAAACCCTGCTGGCCTTTTTTGGCGTGGCCGTGCTGCTGGGCCTGAGCCCGGGGCCTGACAACCTGTTCGTGCTCATGCAATCGGCCCAGCGCGGCTGGCGCGTGGGCCTGTGCGTGGTGCTGGGCCTGTGCCTGGGGCTGGTGGTGCATACGGCGGCGGTTGCGTTGGGACTGGCGGCGCTGGTGGCTGCATCGCCCCTGCTGTTCACCGCCATCAAGCTGTGCGGCGCGGCCTATCTGGCCTGGCTGGCCTGGGGCGCGCTGCGCGCCGTGGCCCGGCCGGGCGAGATGCCGCTGGCCGGCGCAGCCGACCCGCTGACCCCCGCACGGGCGCTGCGCTGGGTGGTGCGTGGCGTGGTGATGAACCTCACCAATCCCAAGGTGCTGATCTTCTTCCTGGCCTTTCTGCCGCAGTTCGCGGACCCCGGGCGCGGCAGCGTGGCCACCCAGGTGATGGTGCTGGGCTGCGTGTTCATGCTGGCGGCGCTGCTGGTGTTCGGCGCCATCGCCTGCTGTTCGGGCTGGTTCGGCGTGCTGCTTCAGCGCTCCGTGCGCGCCCAGAACTGGCTCAACCGCGTGGCCGGGCTGGTCTTTCTGGGCATGGCCGTGCGGCTGGCCCTGGTGCAGCGTTAGGAATACTCTGCTTTTCGCTGGGGGCCACGGCGCAAGGGCCGGGCCGTGGCACAGTCCACGCCATGCTTTCCCGATTGCGCAATCTTTCATGGCCTGCCGCCTTGCTGATGGCGGGATTGTCCGGATTGGCCCTGCTGATGGCGGCGGCCTGGCTGGTGGGCAGCCTGTTGAGCCAGCCGGACCACCAGCCTGTCGGCGCGCCGCCCGCGGACTGGCCGGTCCAGACGCTGCAGTTGCCCACCGACGAGGGCGGGCAGGTCCGGGGCTGGTTCGCCAAGGGGCAGCCGGGCCATGGTGCCGTGCTGCTGCTGCACGGCGTGTACGCAGACCGGCTGGCCATGCTGGCGCGTGCGCGCATGCTCCATCGGCAGGGGTACTCCGTCTGCCTGATCGACCTGCCCGCGCACGGCGAAAGCAGTGGCGAGCGCATCAGCTTCGGCATGGTCGAAGGCGCAGGCGTGCGTGCCGCCATGGCCTATGTGCGGCAGCAGCTGCCGGGCGAGAAGGTGGCGGTGATCGGCACATCGCTGGGCGGCGCGGCCCTGCTTTTGTCCCATGTGGAGCCGGGGCCGGATGCGGTGGTGCTGGAGTCCGTGTTCCCTGACATCCGGCAGGCCATAGACAACCGCGTGCGCGCGCACATCGGCTGGCTGGCGGACGTGGTCACGCCCTTGCTGGCGTGGCAGCTGCCGCTGCGCCTGCATCTGGAGCTGGCGCAACTGCGTCCCATCGACCATGTGAAGGCGCTGGGCGCTCCCGTGCTGATCGCGGCCGGCCTGCAGGACCGGCACACCACGCCCGCAGAAACGCGCGAGCTGTTCGATGCGGCGCGTGAACCCAAGGCGCTGTGGATGGTGGAGGGCGCCGCGCATGTGGACCTGTACGACTACGCGCCCAAGCCCTACGAGCTGCGGGTGCTGGGATTCCTGGATCGATATCTGGGCCATTGATGGAGACAATGGCTGGCAGGCCTTGACCTGCCCATCTGACGCCGTCTCCACCAAGCCCATGCCACAGACCACGGCCCACACCATTGCCATTGCCCAGGTCCTGCAGATCGTGCAGGGCGTGCAGCGCAATGGCATGGATGTGCCAGCCATCCTGCGCCGCGCCGGCATTGCGCCGGCCCTGCTGGAGGCGCCGCTGTCGCGCGTGACCCAGGCGCAGTACGCGGCGCTGATCCGCGTGCTGCGCCGCGTCTGCCGTGACGAGCTGTGGGGCCTGTGCCGCCATCCGCTGCCCGTGGGCAGTTTTGCCCAGGCCTGCCGCACCATGCTGCCCTGCCGCACGCTGGGCGAGGCATTGCAGGCCGGGCTGCGTTTCTACCGCCTGGTGCTGCGCGACTTCGCTCCCCGGCTGCAGGTGGTGGATGGCGTGGCCCGCATCGCCATGGTGTCGCTGCGCGAGCGTGATGCGCCGCTGGCCTATGCCGAGCGTTCCTTTTGCTTTCTGGGCTATGGCGTCATGTCCTGGCTGGTGTCGCGCAGGATTGAGCTGACGGGCGTGTGCGCGCCGGCCGGAGCCAGCATGCCGTATGGCACGGAGGCGCAGCGCCTGTTCCTGGCGCCGCTGCAGCGTGACCGCGACTTCACGGGGCTGGAGTTCGATGCGCGCTGGCTGGAGCTGCCCGTGGTGCAGACCCCGGAGAGCCTGGCCGAATTCCTGGACCAGGCGGCCATGGGCCTGGTGATCCGCTACCGCGACCGCACGCGACTGGGCGAGCGCATCCGCCGCCTGCTGCGCCGAGACCTGGCGGGGGAACTGCCTTCGCTGGAGCAGGTCGGCGCCGCGCTGTCCATGACACCGCAGACGCTGCGCCGCCGCCTGCGCGACGAAGGCCTGGGCTTCCAATCCCTCAAGGACGACCTGCGCCGCGACGCCGCCATCGAATTGCTGAACCGCCCGGATCTGACCCTGGCCGACATCGCGGCCCGCGTGGGGTTTGCGGAGGCCAGCACCTTTCACCGCGCCTTCAAGGGCTGGACCGGCCTGCCACCGGGCGCTTACCGGCAGGCCCAGCATCGCGGCCGCTGATCTTTTTTGCCAATCATTTTGAGACGATCGGCGATTGGTGGCTGAAGGCCCGGTGGCCACACTGTCCATGGACCCTGCCACTGCGGCAGGGCACACCGCCCCGCCAACGAGGGCGGAGCACCGAAGGACAAGGAGACAAGCCATGGAATCGAGCCGACGCGGCTGCCTGCTGGCGGCGCTGGCATGCGCCGCCAGCGCCTCACTGGGTGCCGCCCTGGGAACGGCATCGCCGATCGCCTTTGCACAGCCGGCAGGCGGTGCCTATCCATCCAAGCCGCTGCGCATGGTGATTCCCTATCCGGCGGGTGGCGGCACGGACATCATCGGCCGCATCATTGCCCAGCAACTGAGCCAGGCCTGGGGCCAGCCCGTGGTGGTGGAGAACCGGCCGGGCTCCAGCGGCATCATTGGCGGCGATGTGGTGGCCAAGTCGGCGCCCGATGGCTATACGCTGCTGCTGGGGATAACGGCCATGATCCAGGCGCCTGCGCTGTACGCCAAGATGCCTTATGACGTGCTCAAGGACTTTGCCCCCGTATCGCAGGTGGCCTTGTCCTCGGACCTGTTCGTGGTGCCGCGTGACGTGCCGGCCACGACGCTGCAGGAGTTCATCGCCCTGGTCAAGGCCCATCCGGGCAAGTACAGCAACGGCAACTACGGCAACGGCACCTCCTCGCACATGCATGGCGAGCTGCTGCGTGCCAGGGCCGGGCTGGATCTGGCGCTGATTCCCTACAAGGGCGCGGCGCCGCTGGTCAACGATGTGCTGGGCGGGCAGCTGTCGTCGGGCTTCATCGACGTGTCCTCGGCCAATGCGCACCTGAAGTCCGACAAGATCCGCATCCTGGCCATCACCGGCATGCAGCGCCATCCGGCGCTGCCCGAGGTGCCTACCTTTGCCGAGCTGGGGCTGGCGGGCTTCGAGGCCAATGGCTGGTTTGCCACCTTCGTGGCGGCGGGAACGCCCCGGCCCATCGTGGACAAGCTCTCGGCCGAGGTGCGGCGCATCGTGGCCTCGCCCGAACTCAGCGGGCGTCTGGCGGCCATGGGGCTGCGCCCGGTGGGCGGCACGCCCGAGGACCTGTCAGCGGCCATGGCGCGCGACCTGCCGCGCTGGGCGCGCATCGTCAAGGATGCGGGAATCAGGCTGGAGTAGCCGGCACTGCGCGTGCCCGCGCCTGTGCCCCGTCTTCGCTGTCGCCAGTGCCCCGGCCCGGCGGCAGGGGCTGTGGCCAGGCAGGCTGCGGCGGCCGCAACTGCTCCAGCACACGGCTGAGCCGCAGCACGCCCAGGTCGTCAAAGCGCCGGCCCGCGATCTGCACGCCGATGGGCAACTGCCCGTCATGCCCGCAGGGCACGGACGCGGCGGGCTGCTCGGACATGTTGTAGGGCACGGTGAAGGCAATGTGCTCCAGCGGTCGCAGCGGGTCGTTGGTGGGGCTGGGCAGGTGGGCCGGGAAAGCCGTGATGGGCGCCACGGGCGACAGCACATAGTCGAAGGCCGCCGTGGCACGCACCGTGGCCACGCGCAGCAGGTGCGATTGCTGGCTGGCCACGAACAGCTGGGTGGCGGTGATGGACCCGGCACTGTCGGCCCAGTCGCGGATGAAGGGCAGGACCACGCGGCGCTGGGCGTCCGGCAGCGACTGCATTTCCACATGCGAGCGCATGCGCCAGAAATGGTCGAGGCCGTCGAGCATGTCGCGGGTGAGCCAGGGCTGGATGATCTCGATATGGGCGCCGGCCGATTCCAGCCAGGCCGCAGCCTGCTCCACCACGGCACGCACGCGGGGCTGCAGGGGCAGGCCGCAGCCGGCATCCAGCAGCAGGCCTATGCGCAGGCCGCGCACCTGGGCGGGGTCCATGTCGAAGCCGCTCCAGGCAATGTCCTGGTGCGGCAGGCCCATGCTGTCGCGCGCATCGGGCAGGGACAGGGCCTGCATCATCAGCGCGGCATCGGCCACGCTGCGCGTCATGGGGCCGGCGCAGCGGCCGGTATAGGGCGGGTCGATGGGCACGCGGCCCAGGCTGGGCTTGAGGCCGAAGATGCCGCACCAGCCTGCGGGCAGACGGATGGAGCCGCCAATGTCCGTGCCCACATGCAGCGGCCCGTAGCCGGCCGCCGCAGCGGCGCCCGCGCCTGCGCTGGAGCCGCCCGGCGTCTTGTCCAGATCCCAGGGGTTGAAGGTGTTGCCGTGCAGCGAGGACAGGCCCGAGGACAGCATGCCGTAGTCGGGCATGGTGGTCTTGGCGAAGAGGATGGCGCCCGCCTCGCGCAGGCGCGCTGCGGGCGGGGCATCCAGCGGGGCCGCGACCTGCGGCATGGCGGCCGTGCCCACGGGGGTGGGGTCGCCGCGCGTGGCGATGTTGTCCTTGACCGTGGCGGGGACGCCGTCAAGCAGGCCTGCCGGCTCGCCGCGCAGCCAGCGGGCCTCGCTGGCGCGTGCCTGGGCCAGTGCGGCCTCGGGGCGCAGCAGGTAGGTGGCGCCCAGGGCCGGTTCCCAGCGCTGCACATGGGCCAGCAGCTCGTGCATGACCTCGACGGGCGAGAGGCTGCGCTCCCGGTAGGCGCGCAGCAGCGCATGGGCGGGTAGGTCGTGCAGGGCCTGTGTCGTTCCAGTCATCGCGGCTTCCTTGAGGATGGCGGTTCCAGCGGCAGATCTGCCGCAGTGTGGACCGGGGCCACCGGCGCGCCTGTCGCCTGTGGCTCAGCCGGTGCGCGGTTCAGGTGGCCCAGGACAGTGCCGAGAGATCGTTGACGAAGATGGGCATGTCCTTCCACAGTCCGCGCAGGTTCTTGTTGGCCACGGTGACCCATTGCGGCGTGTAGAGGAAGGCGTGCACGCAATCCTGGGCCAGCAGGCGCTGGGCATCGCCCAGCAGGCGCGAGCGGTCGGCGGGGCGCGAGGCGTTCTTGATCTTGTCGTACAGCTCGTTGAACTGGGCGGACTCGTAGCCCCAGTAGTAGTCGGGCTTGGCGAAGTTGCCCAGGTCGAAGGGCTCGACATGGGAGATCAGCGTCAGGTCGTAGTTCTTGAGGGTGTAGGTGCCCGACAGCCACTGCGCCCATTCGACGTTCTGCAGCTTGGCGCGGATGCCGATCTTGGCCAGCTGCGCGGCAATCACCTCGCCGCCCTGGCGCGCGTAGGGCGTGGGCGGCAGCGTCATGGTCAGCTCCAGCGGGGTTTTGACGCCGGCCTCGGCCAGCAGCGCCTTGGCCTTTTCCACGTCGAAGGGGTTGATGCCCGTGGTGTCCACATAGCCAAAGGCCGTGGGCACGTAGTAGCTGCCGATGGGCAGGCCGTAGCCGTCGCCCGCGCCGTCGATCACGGCCTTGCGGTCGATGGCCGCGGCGATGGCGCGGCGCACGCGCGCGTCGCCGAGGGGCTTGCGTGCGTTGTTCATGGCCAGGATGGTCTTGGCGCGCGAGCCGCTGACCACGACCTGGAAGCGCCCGTTGGCCTTGAACTGGGCCACGCTGCGCGGCGTCACGCGCGGGAAGGCATCGACGTCGCCAGCCAGCAGCGCAGCGACCTGTGCCGCAGGGTCGGAGATGAAGCGAAAGCTGGCGCGGCGAATGCGCAGGCCGGAGGCCATGCGGTGCTGCGGCCAGGCCGTGAGCGTGACCGAGGCGCCCTTGCTCCAGTTGCCCAACTGGTAGGGACCCGTGCCCACGGGACGCGTGGCGTTGGTGGCCGCGCTCTTGGGCTCGACGATGATGGAAGTCGCCTGGCCGAGCACGAAGAGGAAGTCGGGATCGATGTCCTTGTTGATCACGACCACGGTGTGGTCGTCCACCACGCGCGTGGACAGGGAGGCGAAGGTCCGCTTGTCCTTGTTGGTGCTCTTGTCGTCGCCCGCCCGGTCGAAGGAATACTTCACGCTGTGGGCGTTGCAGGGCTCGCCGTTCTGAAAACTCACGCCCTTGCGCAGGCGGAAGGTGTAGGTCTTGAGGTCGGGCGAGACCTCCCAGCTCTCGGCCAGCAGCGGCGAGACGCTGCCGTCCGGGTTGATCTTGGTCAGCGTCTCGAACAGGTTGTAGAGCACGATCTCGCCGATGGACGATGCGGCCCCGGCCGTGGGGTCCAGCCCCGGGGGCTCCAGCGTCATCGCCAGCGTGATGCTGTCCTTGCGGCTCTGGGCCAGCGCAGGCCAGGGCATCAGCAGGGGCAGGCCGGCAGCAGCGGAGCTGGCCAGCAGGGAACGGCGGTTGAACATGAACAGGTCTCCGGAAATTCTTGCAGATGGTTCTCGGGCCGCTGTCTGCGGCCTGCAGCAGTGTTTTTACACCACGGCGCACGGGTGCGTGGCCCTGGGGGCCTGGTCCGCGCGGGCGGCCGTCAGCTTTCAGGCCCGGTGCTGCAGGGCGATGCGCGGCACGGCCCGGACCAGGGCCTGCGTATACGGGTGCTGCGGGGCGTGGAACAGCTGCTGCGGCGCTCCGCGCTCGACGATGCGGCCCTCGCTCAGCACGATGGCGTCATCGCACAGGTGCTGGACCACGGCCAGGTCGTGGCTGATGAACAGATAGGACAGGCCCAGCTGCTGCTGCAGATCGTGCAGCAGGTTCAGCACCTGGGCCTGCACCGATACGTCCAGCGCACTCACGGGCTCATCGGCCACGATGAGGCGGGGCCGTGTGATCAATGCCCGCGCAATGGCGATGCGCTGGCGCTGGCCGCCCGAGAACTCGTGCGGGTACTTGTCCAGATCCTGCGCACGTAGGCCGACCTGTTCCAGCGTGGCGCGGGCCAGGTCGCGCCGGGCGCTGCGTTCGGGCGACGCAGGCTGTGCGAGCAGGGGTTCGCAGACGATGTGCTCCACCGTCATGCGCGGGTCCAGCGAACCGTAGGGGTCCTGGAACACCATCTGGAAGTCGCGGCGTGCCGTCCGCAGTGCCTGGCGGTCCAACTTGTGCAGATCCTGGCCCAGCAGCCGCACGCTGCCGGCGCTGGGCGTGTCCAGCGCCATGACCAGGCGTGCCAGCGTGGACTTGCCTGAGCCCGACTCGCCCACCACGCCCAGGCTGCGCCCCGCCGTCAGCGTGAAATCCACGCCGCGCAGCGCATGCACCTGCTCCGGCGCGCGCCACAGCGACCGGCGCGGCAGCTGGTAGCTGCGGGCCAGGCCTGTCACTTGCAGCAGGGGTACATCGGAGGCCGATGGCGTCTGGCCCGGTGGCGCCTGGAGGGGGTGCCCTGTCATGCGCATTCCTGTGCAGGCAGGCCCTGTGCAATGGCCTCGGGGCGCAGGCAGCGCACCACATGCGGCTGTGCCCAAGCCTGCAGGGATGCGGGCGTGGGCCGCTGCGGGCGCTCCAGTACCACGGGGCGCGGGCGCTCGCTGTGGCAGGCCGGCTCGGTGAAGCTGCAGCGGCCCGCGAAGGCGCAGCCGGCCGGCAGGTCCACCAGCTCGGGCACGGTGCCGGCAATGGTGGGCAGCCGGGCAGGTGGCAGGCTGCCGGGGGCGGACAGGTCCAGCTGGGGCCTGGCCGCGAACAGGCCGCGCGTATAGGGATGGGCGCGGCGCGCGAAGATGGCCTCGGTCATGCCGCTTTCGACCACGCTGCCGCCGTACATGACCAGCAACTGCTCCACGTTCTGCGCGATCACGCCCAGGTCGTGCGAGATCAGCAGCAGGGCCATGGAATGCTCGGCCACCAGTTCCTGAAGCAGGTCCAGGATTTGCTGCTGAACGGTCACGTCCAGCGCCGTCGTGGGTTCGTCGGCAATCAGCAGGTCGGGCCCGCAGGCCAGGGCCATGGCGATGGTGATGCGCTGGCGCTGGCCGCCCGAGAACTGGTGCGGATAGTCGTCATAGCGCTGGGCCGCACGGGCAATGCCCACGCGCTCCAGTAGCGCCACCGCATGCGTGCGCGCGGCCTGGCGGCCCAGGCGCAGGTGATGGCGCAGCGGCTCGGCCACCTGGCGGCCGATGCCGTGCACGGGGTTCAATGCCGTCATCGGCTCCTGGAACACCATGGCCATGCGGTTGCCGCGCAGGCGGCACAGCGCGTTCTCGTCCATGTCCAGCAGCTCCTTGCCGTTGAGCTGGATGCTGCCGTCCACCTGGGCATGCTCTGGCAGCAGGCCCATCAGCGCCAGGGCGGTCAGCGACTTGCCGCAGCCCGACTCGCCGATCAGGCCCAGCGTGGCGCCGCGCTCCAGGATGAACTCCAGGTTCTGCACGGCGCGCGCGCGGCCGCGCGGGGTCTGCAAGGTGATGGTGAGGCCGGAGACTTCGAGCAGGGGCATGGGCGCGTGCCTTCCTCAGCGCTGGCGCGACAGGCGCGGGTCGAGCAGATCGCGCAGCCCGTCGCCCAGCAGGTTGAGCCCGAGCACCGACAGCGCAATGGCCAGGCCCGGCCACACGGCCAGCAGCGGTGCCTGGAACATGAGGGTCTGCGCCTCGCTGAGCATGCGGCCCCAGGAGGCCTGGGGCGGCTGCGTGCCCAGGCCCAGATAGGACAGGGCGGCCTCGGCCAGAATGGCCAGCGCGAACTGGATGGTGGCCTGCACCACCAGCACCGGCAGGATGTTGGGCAGCACGTGGCGCCAGGTGATGCTGGCGCGGCCATGGCCGCAGGCGCGTGCGGCCAGCACGTATTCGCGTGCCCACACGGCCTTGGCCGATGCCCGCGTGATGCGTGCGAAGGTGGGGATGTTGAAGATGCCGATGGCAATGATGGCGTTGACGATGCCCGCGCCGAACACGGCCGTGAGCATGATGGCCGACAGCAGCGCGGGAAAGGCAAAGCTGAAATCGGCCAGCCGCATGATGGTCTCTTCCACCCAGCCCCTGCAGGCTGCCGCGACCAGGCCCAGCGCCACGCCCATCGACAGCCCGATGCCCACGGCAATCACGCCGACCAGGATGGAGCTGCGCGCGCCCAGGAACAGCAGCGAGGCCACGTCCCGCCCATAGGCGTCGGTGCCCAGCCAGTGCAGGGCGCCCGGTGCAGCCAGCTTGGCGTCCATGTCCATGTCGTAGGCAGAGCCCGGCGTCCACCAGAAAGACAGCAGGGCCGTGAGCAGCAGCAGCGCGGTCAGCACCGCTCCCAGCAGGAAGCTGCGGTGGCCCAGCATGCGCCGGCCCGCTCCGGCGGGCGCGCCCAGGGTGACGGCCCGCGTGGGCCGATGGCCCGCTTGCGAGGCGGAGGGCGGGGGCGAAGGAGGGCTGTGCGGCTGGCTCATACGTCGCTGGCCTCGATGCGCGGATCGATGGCCGCGTACAGCACGTCCACGATGAAGTTGATGACCACCACCATGGCCGCCAGCAGCAGCACGCAGTTGCGCACCACGATCAGGTCGCGGTTGGCGATGGACTGGAAGATCAGCCGGCCCAGGCCCGGCAGGTAGAACACGTTCTCCACCACGATGGTGCCTGCCAGCAACTGGGCGAACTGCAGGCCCATGACCGTGAGCACGGGAATCATGGCGTTGCGCAGCACATGGCCCCAGAGCACGGCACGGCGCGACAGGCCCTTGGCGCGGGCCGTGCGCACGAAGTCCTCGCGCAGCACCTCCAGCACGGCCGAGCGCGTGATGCGCGCCAGGATGGCCGCCTGCACCACGGCCAGCGAGATGGCCGGCAGCAGCAGCGCCTGCAGTGCCTGCAGCGGGCCGCCGCCGTCGGCCTCGCTCCAACCGGGAAAGCCGCCGGCGGAAAACCATTGCAGCTTCACCGAGAACACCAGGATCAGCAGGATGGCAAACCAGAAATTGGGGATGGCGATGCCGACCTGTGCCAGGCCCATGATGCCCAGGTCGCCCCAGCGGTTGTGGCGCGAGGCGGCATAGATGCCGGCGGCCAGTGCCAGCACGGTCGTGATGAGCATGGCCATCACGGCCAGCGGCACGGTGACGGCCAGCCGCTCCAGCACCAGCTCGCTGACCGGCGTGCTATAGGCGTAGCTCAGGCCCATGTCGCCGTGCAGCAGCCCCTGCAGCCACTGCAGGTAGCGCTGCCAGGCCGGCTGGTCCAGCCCCAGTTGCACGGCCAGCGCCTGCACCGCCTCGGGCGCGGCATCGGGGCCCATCAGCGTCTGGGCGGCATTGCCGGGCAGCACTTCCAGCACGCCGAAAACCACGGCCGATGCGCCCAGCAGCGTGGCTGCCAGCATCAGCAGGCGCTTGAGCAGAAAGATGCTCATGGGCAATCGGCCTCGGCAGGGTGGGTGGCGGTCACGTCGGCGGAGTGGGTGGGTTGTTCTTGGAAGGGCCCGAATGGTACTGCGCATGGCCCATGCGCGCAGCATAGCGGCCTTTGAAGCGGCAGGGCCCCGATGGACGGGGACGCGGCCATCGATTTCAGGGCGCCGGGCTTGCCCGTGCAGCCTCCATGCTTATGTGGCGGACAGGATAATGGCGGCATGACTGATGCCACCTTGCTGCAAGGCCCGTTCGGGGCGCATGGGCCCGCCCGGCCCGGAGCGTGGCTGGCACTTGCGAGGGACCTGCCATGGCTTTGATGATCACCGACGAATGCATCAACTGCGATGTCTGCGAGCCCGAGTGCCCGAACGATGCGATCTCCATGGGCGAGGAGTACTACGAGATCGAGCACAGCAAGTGCACGGAGTGCGTGGGGCATTTCGATGAGCCCCAGTGCGTGCAGATCTGCCCGGTGGCCTGCATTCCCGTGAATCCCGCCCATGTGGAAGACCGCGAGACGCTGATGCAGAAGTACCTGCGTCTGCAGTCCCAGGCTCCCGCTTCTTCCTGAACGTTCAGCCCTTGTCGCTCTCGGCCGTGGCCGGGCGTGCGGGCTTGGGGCGCGGCGGCTTGGTGGTGTGGATCAGCAAGGTTGCCTTGTCCATGTTGCCGGCCTGCAGTTCGGGCCAGGCCTTGAGGGAGTGGGCGATGCTGTCCTCGATCAGCTGGCGCTGGTCGGGCGCGGGCTTCTTGAGCACCCAGTTGGCGACTTCGGCCTTGTGGCCCGGGTGGCCTATGCCGATGCGCAACCGCCAGTAGTCGGCCGAGCCCAGCTGGGCATGGATATCGCGCAGGCCGTTGTGGCCGCCGTGGCTGCCGCCGCGCTTGAGCTTGACCTGGCCGGGTTCGAAGTCCAGTTCGTCATGGACCACCAGGACTTCCTCGGGCAGGATCTTGAAGAAGCGCGCCAGCGCGCCCACCGACTTGCCCGACAGGTTCATGAAGGTCTGCGGCTGCAGCAGCCAGACGTTCTCGCCGCGCACGCTGGCACGGGCCATGAGGCCGAAGTAGCTGCGCTCGGGCACCAGATGGACCTTGAGTTCGCGCGCCAGCGCATCAATCCACCAAAAGCCCGCGTTGTGGCGGGTGTCCTCATACTCCGACCCGGGGTTGCCCAGGCCGACAAACAATTTGATCATCGGGCGATTATCTCCATGGCGGCCGCAGCAGGCGGGCGGGGGTGCTCCCCCATGCAAAAGGCCCACGCGAGGTGGGCCTTTTGCAGGTTTGCGGCAGCCGGGGCCACCGCAAGGGAAAGCCAAGAATTACTTCTTGCCCTTCTTGGCCGGAGCGGCCGGGGCTGCCACGGGAGCTGCCGATGCATCAGGAGCCACTTCGGGCAGCTTGATGGAGATCAGGGCGGGGTTCTTGTTGGAACCGCGCACCACGGCCTTCACGCCGTTGGGCAGCTTGACGCCTTGCAGGCCCAGGGTGGACTTGGAAGTCAGGCCGCTCAGGTCCACGGTGATGAACTCGGGCAGTTGGGCGGGCATGCACACCACGTCCAGTTCATGGACCAGGGGAGTGATCGTGCAGTTCTCGACCTTGACGGCCTGGGACTGTTCCATGCCTTCGAAGTGCAGCGGCACCTTCAGGTGAACCTTGGTCTTGTCGTCAACGCGCTGGAAGTCCACGTGCAGGATGAGCTGCTTGTAGGGGTGGAATTGCACGTCGCGCAGCACGACCTTGGAGGTCTGGCCGTTGACTTCCATGTCCAGGATGCTGGAGTGGAACACTTCCTTCTTCAGGGCGTGCCACAGGGCGTTGTGATCGATTTCGATCAGTTGGGCTTCGGCAGCACCGCCGTAGACGATGCCAGGGGCCTTGCCCGAATTGCGCAGACGGCGGCTCGCACCCGTACCTTGCTTGGCGCGCTCAAAAGCGACGAATTGCATAACTAACTCCTAGATGGATGGACCGCGACCAGCCTCATCCGTTGATAAAAGAACGCCTGTCCGATGCGGACCAGGCTGCTCTTGCGGTGTCCCGGGGTGGTCCTGAAACCACTCCGGAACGCGCAAACCTCCCGAAGGAGGTTTGCTGGGTTCCGACCACAGGGGCCGATATTTTATTCAGAGAACAGGCTCAACACCGAATCACCGGTGGAAATCCGCTGGATCGTCTGGGCAATCAGGGGTGCCACGGACAGTTGGCGGATCTTGCCGCAGGCCTGTGCCTCGGCGCTCAGGGGAATGGTGTTGGTCACCACGACCTCGTCCAGGGCGTTGCCGTTGCCGATGCGCTCGATGGCCGGACCCGAGAAGATCGGGTGCGTGCAGTAGGCATAGACACTCTTGGCGCCGCGCTGCTTGAGCACTTCGGCCGCCTTCACCAGCGTGCCGGCGGTGTCGATCATGTCATCCATGATCACGCAGTTGCGGCCGTCGATATCGCCGATGACATGCATGACTTCGGAGACATTCGCCTTGGGGCGGCGCTTGTCGATGATGGCCAGGTCGCAGCCGAGCTGCTTGGCCAGCGCACGTGCGCGGACCACGCCGCCGACGTCAGGGGAGACGACGATCAGGTCTTCGTAGTTCTTCTGGCGCAGATCGCCCAGCAGCACCGGCGTGGCATAGATGTTGTCCACGGGGATGTCGAAGAAACCCTGGATCTGGTCTGCGTGCAGGTCCATGGTCAGGACGCGCTCGACGCCCACGGCCTGCAGCATGTTGGCCACGACCTTGGCCGTGATCGGCACGCGGGTGGAGCGCGGGCGGCGGTCCTGGCGGGCGTAGCCGAAGTAGGGAATCACCGCGCAGATGCGCTCGGCCGATGCACGCTTGAGCGCGTCCACCATGACCAGCAGTTCCATCAGGTTGTCGTTGGTCGGTGCGCAGGTGGATTGCACGACGAAGACGTCGCGCGTACGCACGTTCTGCTTGATCTCGACGGCGACTTCTCCATCGGAGAAACGACCCACGTCGGCTGCGCCCAGCGTGGTGCCGAGGTGCTGAACGATTTCAGTGGCCATGCCAGGATTGGCATTGCCGGTGAAGACCATGATGTCAGGATGATGTGAATGCATTGAGCGCCCCAGTACGATGGGTTTGCCTTGACGCGAAAGACGTTTGGCAGGGGAGGAAGGACTCGAACCCTCGCATGCCGGAATCAAAATCCGGTGCCTTTACCAACTTGGCGACTCCCCTACACAGGCCTTCTGCCGCAGGCAGACAGCCTATAAACTTTCATCTTTCAGCCAATCCTTGAGAGGATGGGCCTGCAGATTGCTGCAAACTCTGACGTTCCAGGCGCCAGGGGCATCCTTTAAGTCAATCGTTTGCGTCAGTGGTGCAAATACTGCACTTCCTGAGCCCGTCATTCTAGCATGCAGTTTTAGTGATTTTAGCCAATCGATGGCTTTTTTCACTTCAGGCTGCAGCCTTTCGGCGACAGGCTGCAAGTCGTTTTGGCCAAAGCCATAGTGATCTGCAGCAAAGTCTTCGATTGTAGCATGGGCATGATCGCGCTTGAGGGTTGCGTCGCGGAAGATGGACAGGGTCTCCAGCCCCGCCTCGGGCTTGACCACCACGAACCGCTGGGGCGGCAGGGCATTGGCCTGTTCCAGCGGCGTGATGTGCTCGCCTATGCCTTCCACCCAGGCGGAGTTGCCGCACAGAAAGAAGGGCACATCGGCGCCCAGGTCCAGTGCAATGCGCTGCAGCTCGCGCCGCGTCAGGTTCAACTGCCACAGGCGGTTCAGTGCGATCAGGGTCGATGCCGCATCCGACGAGCCCCCGCCCATCCCCGCCTGCGCCGGCAGGCGCTTTTCCACGCCGATATGCACGCCCGCGCTGCAGCCGGTGGCCTGCTGCAGGGCCCGTGCGGCCCGCACGATGAGATCGTCGGCAGGAAGTGCCATGCCCGACAGGTCCTCGCGGCTGATCTGGCCGTCGCCACGCCTGTCGAAATGCAGCGTGTCATGCCAGTCCAACAGCATGAAGACCGATTGCAGCAGGTGATAGCCATCGGCGCGGCGGCCGGTGATGTGGAGGAACAGGTTGAGCTTGGCCGGAGCCGGCACGTCGTGGAGCGAGCGCATGGGCTGGAGAGGATGAGGAAAAAGAGGCAGGGGCGGCCGGTGGGGATGGAGCAGGCGCGCCCGGCGGAAATCAGGGCGTGTCGAGCACGATGCGCAGCGCGGCCGGCGGCTGCGGGTCATTGCGCCGGGCGGACAGGCGGCCCTGCTCCATGCGGGAGAGGTCGACCTGCCAGCCTGCGGCTGCGGTGGCCCGGCCCTGCAGCCAGTCGAACAGGGCGGCAATGGGCAGATCGCTACCCGTCAGCTCCTGCACCAGGGCGGGCAGCGAGTCCGAGGTCTTGCGCTCCTCGCCTTGCTGCAGGCTTGCCTGACCCGGCTCCCAGAGCAGGCGCGCCAGTGTCGAGCCCAGGGGCGTGAACAGCAGCAGCTCGCCGCGCTGGGGGGTGCCCAGCAGCTCGAAGCCTGCGCTGAAGGATTGGTTTTGCGCATCTTCCACCTGCAGCGCCAGCCGGCCCGCCCAGTGGCCTGCAGCGGTGGGGGCGGTTGCGTCGGCCTGCAGCTGGCGGGGTGGCAGGGCGCAGCCGGCCAGGGCCAGCAGTGCGGCGGCGGCCGCCGTGGCGCACAGCTGCCGGCGTGCAAGGGCGGGATGCGGCAACCCGGGCACGGCGCGGTAGCTCAAAGCGAGACGCCCAGGCGGCGCAGGGTTTCGCGCAGGGTGGTGTTGTCGGGACTGGTGGCCAGGCCCTGGCGCCAGATCTTCTGCGCGCGTTCGCGATCACCCTTGGCCCAGAGCACTTCGCCCAGGTGTGCGGCGATCTCCACGTCGGGGCGTGATGCGTAGGCGCTTTCGAGCAGCCTGAGGGCTTCGTCCAGGTCGCCCCGGCGGAATTTCACCCAGGCGAGGCTGTCGGTGATGAAGGGGTCGCCAGGCGACATTTCCAGCGCCTTGCCGACGAGCTTTTCGGCTTCATCCAGATGGATGCCGCGTTCGGCGAAGGAGTAGCCCAGCGCGTTGTAGGCGTGCTGGAAATCGGGCTGGCGCGCGATGATGCCGCGCAGCAGCCGCTCCATTTCGTCATGCTTGCCAATGCGCTCCGCCAGCAGGGCGGTGTCATAGGCGAGCTCGGCGTCTTCAGGGTCCTGCTTTTGCAACTCGGCCTGCAGCGCGTAGGCCTGGGCATTCTGATTGGCATCGCGCAGCAGCTGCACTTCGGCCAGGCGCTTGAGCCGCTGCTGGCTGGGGCCGCTGGCGGGCACGGCCTCGATGAGGGCGCGGGCTTCCTTGAGCTTGCCCTGGCGCGCGAGCAGGGCGGCACGGCGCGCCTGCACGCTCAGCAGGTTGGGCGCGTCGTCGATGCGGCGCAGCAGGGCGTCGGCCTCGGCGAACTTGCCCTGCTTTTCTGCAATCTGGGACTGCAGCAGGTAGTACTGGGACTGGGCCGCACTGCGCGCCACACCGGCGGGAATCTGCGGCACGAGCTTGCCGAAGCGCTCGGTGGACGCCTGGGCTGCGTCCACATCGTTGGACTGCAGCTGCAGTGCGGCCAGGGTGGCCCAGGCTTCGGCGTAGTCGGGGGAATCCACGGTGATGGAGACCAGCTGCTGGCGGGCCTCGTCCATGCGCTGCTGGCCCAGCAGCACGCGGGCATAGGCCATGCGCATCTGGGCTGAAGGGTTCTTGGCCAGGTAGCGTTTGACGATGGGCTCCGCCTCGGGCATGCCGGCTTCCAGCAGTTCCATGGACAGCAGGGCCACGGGGCCGGTATCGAGTGTCAGCGCCTGTGCCTTTTGCACGGCCTGCATGGCGGCAGCCTTCTGCCCGGCGCCCAGGCGCATGTGGCCGATGGTGGCCCAGGCAAGGGGGCCGCTGGCGGGGTTGTCGGTCTCGCCAGCCATTGCCTGCTCGACCACATCGGCCGCCAGGGCCTTGTCGCTGGCGTTGTTGTAGAGCTGGGTGATGCCCAGGTAGGTGGCGGGCTTGGAGGGCGCAGGCGTGGCCTCGATCTCCCGCTTGAGATAGCTGCCGGTATCGGCGATGCGGTTCAGTGCCACCAGGATCTGGAGCACGAAGCGGTTGGCGTCGCGGGACTGGGGAAAGGCGTCGAGCCAGGCACGGGCATTGGCCAGGGCGCGTTCACCTGAGCGCGACTGCAGCGCCAGCTCGGTGCCGCGCCGGTACAACTGCTCGCTGCCGCTGGTGCGTGCGGCCTCCATCATCATGGCCTGGGCGTCGCCCAGCGCACCTTCGCTGGCGGCGATCTCGCCGACCAGGATCTCGTAGAACAGCTCGGCGTTGAGGGCGGCGCGATCGTCCTCCGCAGAGGCGGCGGCGGACGAGGGAGGTTCGGGGGATTCCGTCTCGATGGTGGCTGCGGTCTTGCCCGGGAGTGCCCAGGCAGTGGCGGAACCCATGGCCAGGGCTGCTGCCACGGCAAGTCCCTGAAGGCGAAGGCGATGATCCATCGAACCATAATAATCGAAGCCCAGACCACATTTCGCACAACTACAGCACAACCCGGATCGCATGCCTGAATTGCCAGAAGTAGAAGTCACGCGGCGCGCTTTTGCCGCGCAGATCGCCGGAGCGCGCATTGAATCCGTGGCCTTGGGCAAGCCCTTGCGCTGGCCGTTGGGCATTGCCCCCGAGCTGCTGGCCGGGCGCGATGTGCACGGCGTGCGCCGGCGCGGCAAGTATCTGCTGATGGAGCTGAGCGAGGGCCTGCTGATGCTGCACCTGGGCATGTCGGGCAGCCTGCGTTTCGTGGCCCCCCATGAAGCACCGCTGGGGCCAGCAGGAACGCATGACCATTTCGACCTGCAGACCAGCAAGGGCCTGCTGCGGCTGCATGATCCGCGGCGCTTTGGTGCGGTGATGTATGTGGCGGCCGAGAGCGATCCCTGGGCGCGCAGGCTGCTGGATCATCTGGGGATGGAGCCGCTGGATGACAGCTTCTCGTTCGAGACCTTCCGGGCCGGCCTGAAGGCCAGCCGCACGCCCATCAAGCAATTGCTGCTGAACGGCAGCGTGGTCGTGGGCGTGGGCAATATCTATGCGTCCGAGGTGCTGTTCATGGCGCGCATCGCGCCCACGCAGCCGGCCTGCGAGGTCGGGCCGCGCAAGGTGCGCCGGTTGTTCGAGGAGATCCGCCGCGTGCTGGCCCTGGCAGTGGAGCAGGGCGGCACGACGCTGCGCGATTTCTCCGCGCCCGACGGCATGGCTGGCCACTTCCAGCTGCAGGCCAAGGTCTATGGCCGCGAAGGCCTGCCCTGCACGCATTGCGGCTCGCCCGTGCAAATGCTGCGCCAGGGGCAGCGCAGCACCTACTTCTGCGCGCGGTGCCAGAAGGCGGGATGATCGCTTCAAAAAACGGAGCGAATTCTCAACGTCTCGTAACGCCTGTTGCGGCTGCATTGCGGGAGGTCCCGCGAAGCATTTGCCGAAAACGCCTGTTTCTGTAAATTTCAGGCACCAACCGCTGCGGATTGATGGTGAAATATTGTTTCATTTGTAAATAAACGATATTTTGTCCTTAATCCCCCCGCTCCAGGGGCCGGCCTTGGGGCGCCGCAGCAGGCAAAACGGGGCGACGGTGCTATATTTTGAAGAGAACAGGCATCACGCTTGCGGCGCAATGTCGAGGCGATCACTAGGCATCGGCAGACATTGGCGATGCAATGGCGGGGGAAACACGTGGGACCATCATTCAACGAGCAATTCGACCAGCACGGCGCATGGCGCCGCGGCTTTGCGCAGCAATTGCATGCGCTGCGCGAATGGCTGCAGTCCCAGGAGCTGCTGGATGTCGCGGTGCAGGAGCGGCTGCAGCGGCTGGAAGCCCAGGTGCGTGGCGACAAGGTCATGGTGGCCTTCGTGGCCGAGTTCTCGCGCGGCAAGTCCGAGCTGATCAATGCGGTCTTCTTCGCCCACTATGGCCGCCGCCTCATGCCGGCCAGCGCAGGGCGCACGACCATGTGCCCCGCCGAGCTGGGTTGGGAAGCAGAGCTGCAGCCCAGCCTGCGCCTGCTGCCCATCGATACGCGCGAATCGCTGGAAAGCCTGGGCCAGTGGCGCGCCCGTCCCGAGGCCTGGCTGCAACTGCCGCTCGACGTGAACAATGCCCAGCAGATCGCCGACACGCTGGCCAAGGTGGCCGAAGTGCGCAAGGTTTCCGTGGAACTGGCGCGGACCTGGGGCTTCTGGCATGACGAGGACCAGGGCGGCAATCCCTTCGTGGATGAGCAGGGCCTGGTCGAGGTGCCCATGTGGCGCCATGCGCTGATCAACATGCCCCATCCCCTGCTCAAGCAGGGTCTGGTCATTCTGGACACGCCCGGCCTGAATGCCGTGGGCGCCGAGCCCGAGCTGACCGTCAACCTGATCCCCCAGGCCCATGCCGTGGTCTTCGTTCTGGCGGCCGATACCGGCGTGACCAAGTCCGATCTGGCCATCTGGCGCGACCATGTGCTGCCGCCCGATGTGGCTTCCGGCCAGCATGCGCTGGCCGACTCCCGCCTCGTGGTGCTCAACAAGATAGACACGCTCTGGGACAGCCTGAGTTCCGCGTCGCAGGTGCAGGCGCAACTGCAGCGCCAGCGTCAGGAGTCGGCACAGATGCTGGGCCTGCCCATGGAGCGGGTGCTGCCCGTGTCGGCGCAAAAGGGCCTGGTGGCCAAGGTCTCCAGCAACGATGCGCTGCTGCAGGCCAGCGGACTGCCCGTTTTCGAGAACATGCTGGCCGAAGGCATCATGGGCCAGCGCCAGAAGGTGCTGCAGACGGCCGTCAGGGCCAATGTGCAGCAGTTGCAGGTCGAGGTGGAGCGCGTGCTCAACATCCGCCGCCGCGACCTGGACGACCAGATGGCCGAGCTTCGCAGCCTGCGCGGCAAGAATGCCAGCGTCATCGCCTCCATGCGCCACCGCATCGAGAGCGAGCAGCAGGATTTCGATGCCAGCGCCGCCAGGATCCAAGCCGTGCGGCTGGTGCACATGCGCATGCTGCGCGACATCTTCCGCCAGTTGGGTTCCAGCGCGCTCAAGCAGGAACTGGTCGATCTCAAGGATGCGCTGGAGCAGCGCGGCCTGAAGCTGGGCGCCCGCAAGGTCTATGCCGAAACCTTCGAGCGCCTGCGCACCGTGGCGACCCGGGCCCAGGCGCAGGCCGGAGAGATCCAGTCCATGCTGGGCGCGACCTTCAAGGAACTCAATGCCGAGTTCGGCTTCTCGCTGCAGGCTCCGGCCCAGCTGGAACTGGCCGAGTTCGGCGGCGACCTGCAGCGCATCGAGGCCAGCTATACCCAGTACCTGGGCCTGGGCCACGCGCTCAGGCGCAGCAATCCTGCGTTTGCGCAGCGCCTGATCAAGGCGCTGGCGATGCGGCTGCGCACGGTGTTCGAGTCTGCGGCCAACGACGTGGACATGTGGAGCAAATCCGCCACGGCCCAGCTCGATGCCCAATTGAAGGAGCGCAAGCGCAGCTTTGCCCGCCGCATCGAAGCGGTGGACCGCATCCAGAATGCGGCCTCGGGCCTGGTGGAACGCATTGCCGAGATCGAGACCGCCGACGAACAGCTCACGGCCTTGCAGCTGCAGCTGGGGCAGGCCACCATGGAACTGCTGCAACCCCTGTCGCCCACGCCTGCCTTCCCCGGCCTGGCAAAGGCTGCACAGGAAACCTCACTGACTGCTTGATATCTTGACCTTTCCCTCGATTGCCACGCCCGTCGTGCAGTGGCAGGCGTCGCATGGACGCAATCACCTGCCCTGGCAGCAGACGCGCGATCCCTACCGCGTCTGGCTCTCCGAAATCATGCTGCAGCAGACCCAGGTGAGTACCGTGTTGGGCTACTACCAGCGCTTTCTCGATGCCTTCCCCGATGTCGCCAGCCTGGCGGCCGCACCGCAGGACGCGGTGCTGGCGCTGTGGAGCGGCCTGGGCTACTACAGCCGCGCGCGCAACCTGCACCGCTGTGCCCAGGCTGTGGTCGAGGACTGGGGTGGTGCCTTTCCCGGCAGGGCCGAGGATCTGGCCACGCTGCCCGGCATAGGCCGGTCCACGGCGGGCGCCATCGCCTCCTTTTGCTTTTCCGAGCGTGTGCCCATCCTCGATGCCAACGTGCGGCGCGTGCTCACGCGCGTGCTGGCCTTCGATGCCGATCTGGCTGTTGCCAGGAACGAGCGCGAACTGTGGGACCTGGCCGAGCAACTGTGCCCCACCGAGGACCTGCAGCAGGCCATGCCCCGCTATACCCAGGGCCTGATGGACCTGGGTGCCACCATCTGCACGCCGCGCAAGCCCAGCTGCCTGGTCTGTCCGCTGCAGCCGCAGTGCCGCGCGGCGCGCTTTGGCAATCCCGAAAACTATCCCGTGCGAACGCGCAAGCTCAAGCGCAGTTCCGAGGCCTGGTGGCTGCTGATCGCCGTGGACGGGCAGGGCCGCGTCTGGCTGGAGCGCCGTCCGCAGCAGGGCATCTGGGCGGGGCTTTATGCGCCGCCCGTGTTCAACGGGCGCGAGGCGCTGGAGCAGGCGGCGGCACAGCATTGGCCGGGAACGGCGCCCCTGGACTGGACCGATCTGCCCGCCTTCCTGCATGTGCTCACCCACCGCGATCTGCACCTGCATCCGGTGCGCCTGCGCGTGCAGGGCGGCGGCATCGATGCCGCCACGCCGGACGGCCAGGGCTGCTGGGCCGATGCCGGGGCCTGGGCCGACATGGGCCTGCCAGCCCCCGTGCGCAAGCTGCTGGATGCGCAATTCGCGGGCTGAGGCCACGGCCGGACCTGCTGGCTAGAACCTGCGGCGCGGCAGCAGCAGGGCGCATCGCAGCAGCATCCAGGCCAGCCATTGTTCCCGTGCGCCGGGCGTGCGCCTGGCGCGTGCGGTGGCGTCGGCAATGTGCAGGCGCAGGGAGCCAAGGGCATGGCGATCCCCGCTTTGCACGGCCTGTTGCCAGGCCTGCTCGCAGCGCTGGCGCTCCAGCGCCTGATTGTCCGGGCTGCGGATATCGCTGATGACGGTGATGGTGCTCATGGCTGCAGCGCTCCCACGGTGGGTGGGGTGCCCGCGCCTTCACCGCCGCGGTCGCCATCCTGCCGGCCGAAGGCATACCAGTCCACATGCCGCGTGCAGACCATGATCAGGGCCAGCACCGCGAACAGCGCGATCGATCCCACGATGAGCGCGCTTTGCTCCAGTTGCAGCAGCACGTACAGCAGGCCGTAGAGTGCGGCGATGCCCGCCGCAAACGGCAGGCCGCGGCGCAGGCTGCCCAGGATGTGGCTGGCGTAGTAGCCCAGCAGCAGCACGCAGGCCGAGGCGGCAATACCGTAGGCGCTGGCAAATCCCATGTGCTCCGACAGGCTGATCAGCAGCAGGAAGAAGCTGCACAGCGCCGATCCCACCAGCAGGTACTGGATGGGATGCACGCGCAGCTGCTTGAGCACCTCGAACAGGCCGACGGCCACGAAGGTCAGCACTACGAAGAGCAGGCCGTACTTGGTGGCGCGGTCGCTCAACGAGTAGGCGTTGATGGGGTCCACGAAGTCGGTGTCCAGCGATTCCAGGCAAGGGCCGCTGTTGGGGGCATGGGCGGTGGCCGCGTATTCCTCCATGTCGCGGCGGCCGGGTTGGCACAGCGGCTGCTGGTCGGTAAAGGCCTGGCGTGAGGACGAGGCCAGGGCCGAGAGGTTCCAACTGGCTTCGAAGCCCTTGTCGCTGATCTCCCGCCGGTTGGGCAGAAAGCTGCCACCGAACGAGGGATGGGGCCAGTCGGCCGACAACTGGACCTGGCTGTGGCTGCCCAGCGGCACGAAGGCCAGCTTTTCGGTGCCCACCAGTTCCAGGGCAATCTTCAGTTCAAGGGGCCCGTCCTTCTTGAGCAGGGCCGGCGCCAGTTCCGCCTGCAGGCCCTGCGAGTAGCGCTCCAGTGATGTGCCGGGGCCCACGTCCAGGCTCTTGCCATCGGCTTCGATGGTGGCCGAGCGTATGCCGCGCGGATCGGTGAGCGACAGCGCCACGCGCAGTGCGCCGCAGCGCACGGTCTGGTTGGCCGCCGTGTCGATGGAGGGCTTTTCCAGGTACTGGGCGGCGTTCGTGAAGCTGGCGCTGATGCTGTCCTGCATGGCATAGGTGCTGACCTGGTGCAGGCCGCGCGAGCGCTCCTCCATGCGCGCCGTGGCCTGGTGGCGCAGTTGGTCGGGCAGCAGCATGCGCTGGAACTGGCGCGTGGTCCACTCGGTCTTGCTGCCTTTTTCCACGCCCGTGGTCTCGGTGCAGTTTTGCACCAGCACCGGGCCCATCAGCGTCTGGCGGCCAGCCAGGCTGGCGACCACGCCCTGCACGGCGTTGTCGCGGTTGCGTATGCGGTCCCGCACCACGTCGTGTATCAGGCCCAGGCCCAGCATCAAAAGGCCCAGCATGACCAGCAGGGCCACGCCTTTGGCAAGCAGTCGGTTCTTCATTCCACATCCCGTTCGTTGATCGTGGACGCAGTCTGGGCGGGGGCTGTGTGGCCGGAATGAAGTGTGTGAAGCGGGTGTGAAGTCGGATTCGCAGGGCCGATAGGTGGGCGTCAGTGTGCCCGCAGTGGCCAGTTCAGCGTGACACGCAGCCCGGGCTGGGCGTTGGCGGCCTGCATGCTGCCGCCGTGCAGCAGCATGATGCGCAGCACGATGGACAGGCCCAGTCCCGTGCCGCTGCGCTCCCCGTTGGGGCGGGGGTGGTGAAAAAGCGCTCGCCCAGCCGGCCGAGTAGCGCCTCGGGCACGCCGGGGCCGTGGTCGCGCACGCTGACGCGGCCGGGCTCCAGGTCCACGTGGATGCTGCTGCCCTCGGGGGCGAAGTCGATGGCATTGCTCAGCAGGTTGCTCAGGGCCAGCACCACCAGGTCCTGCTCCCAGGGGCCGCTGCTGTCCTGGCCTTGCAGAACCAGCTGGATGCGGCGCTGGTGCGCTGCGCTGTGCACTTGCGCCATGGCCTGTTCGGCACAGGCCTGCAGGCTGCAGGCCGTGTGCGGGTGCAGGGCGCGGCGCTGCTCCAGCTGGCTCAGGCGCAGCAACTGGTCCACGAGGTTTTGCAGGCGCTGGCACTGGTCCACCACCTGGCGCGCGAACAGTTCGCGGTCGGCCGATGGCAGGTCTTCCTGCAGCAGCTCGCCTGCGCCACGGATGGCAGCCACGGGGCTCTTGAGCTCGTGCGTGAGGGCGCGCACATAGCCTTCGATGTAGTCGCGCCCTTCCAGGCGGCTGCGCATGTTCTCCATGGCGCGGGCCAGCTCGCCCAGCTCGCCGGGCATGCGCGGGGCCTCGGGCATGGGCGGGGCGGTGGTGGGGGAGGCGGCCTCGTTGAGCGTGGGCGCCTGTACCTGCTGGGCATAGCTGCGCAGGCGCCGCACATGGATGACCAGCCACCAGGTGACGGCAAAGCCCACGCCGGCCGACAGCAGCAGGAACAGCAGGCCGCCGCGCAGCATCTTGCTTTCCGCGCTGTCCACGATCTTCTGCACCGAGTGGGCGGGCTTGGAGGCGGTGAGCACGCCCGCCACGCGGCCATCGACCATGATGGGTGCCGAGACATACATGACGCTGCTGGCCTCGTCGTTCTGCACCTCGCGCGTGGTGCGTGCGCCGTATTCGCCGCGCAGCGTGCGGTACACGTCGCGCCAGCGCGAGTAGTCGGCGCCCTGGTCCAGGCCGGCGGAGTCGAACAGCACCAGGCCCTTCTGGTCCGTGACGGTGACGCGCATGTCCAGGCTGGTCTTGCGCGTGTCCCAGATCCAGACCTTGACGGTCTGGTTGGCATAGGCCTGCATGTGGTGCGCGAAGCGGCTGTCCGCGGGGCTTTGCTGCAGCACGCCGCTGGCCATGTCGTCGCTGGCCAGCGCGGCCAGGGCGTAGGCGGTCTCGACCAGCGTGTCCTCGGTCACCTTGCGCACGCTGGGCTTGACCTCGACCATGAAGACGCGCAGCACGAAGAATGCGGCCAGGCCGTTGATGACGAAAAAGGCGAAGAACAGCCGCAGTCCGAGGCGCATGGCGTGCTGCGGTGGCTCAGCCCGGCAGCGTCAGGCTGTAGCCCATGCCGCGGTGGGTGGTGATGAAGTCCTGCTGCGGCGCCTGGGCGCGCAGCTTGGCGCGCAGGGTCTTGACGTGCGTATCCACGGTGCGGTCCGTGCTGTCGCTGTCCTGGCCCCAGATGCTGTCGAGGAGGAACTCGCGGCTGAGGATGCGCCCGGGGCGCTCCAGCAGGCAGCGCAGCAACTGGTACTCGCGCCGCGTCAGCTCCAGGGGCACACCCTGCATGCGCACGCGCTGGCCCTGTGGATCGATGCTGAACAGGGCATCGGCCGGCGCTGCGCTGGCCGTTGGCGCGTGCTGCAGGCGCTGCGCACGGCGCAGCAGGGCGCGGGTACGGGCCACCAGCTCGCGCGGGCTGAAGGGTTTGGTCAGGTAGTCATCGGCGCCCAGCTCCAGGCCCAGCACGCGATCCATTTCCTCGCCGCGTGCGCTGAGCACCAGCAGCGGCACGGCGGCGCCGGCCTGGCGCAGCTCGCGGCACCAGTCCAGGCCGTTGCCATCGGGCAGGCCCACGTCCAGCAGCAGGGCATCGGGCGGCTGCGCCTGCCATTGCGCGCGTGCATCGGCCAGCTGCAGGCAGTGGCGCACGGCAATGCCGTCGCGCTCCAGCGCATAGCAGACGGTGCGCGCGATGGCGGGGTCGTCCTCCACCAGCAACACGCGCGGGGCGTTCGTCATCGGCAAGCCTTGCATCGCAGTGTTCCGGAGGCGGGGCCTGGCGCTCAGACGTCGTGCGCAAGCAAGTCGGCAGGCTTGAGCGTGGGCCGGCTGTCCAGCGATCGGTGCCGGCACAGCGTGGGCCAGCGCGGGGCAAAGTGCCGCGCCAGTTCCTCGACCAGGAAGACCGAGCGGTGCTGGCCCCCGTGCAGCCGATGGCCACGGTGACATAGCTGCGGTGGTTGCTGGCCATCATGTCCAGCCAGGACTCCAGGAACTGCTGGATGTCGCGGCGCATCTGGTCCACGCCGGGCTGCTGGCGCAGGAACTCGGCCACGGGTGCGTCCATGCCGGTCAGCGGGCGCAGCTGGGGTTCGTAGTGCGGGTTGGGCAGCATGCGCACATCGAACACATAGTCGGAATCCGAGGGCAGGCCGTGCTTGAAGCCGAAGGACTGGAAGACCAGGGTCATCTGGCCCACCGGGGCCGCAATCAGCTCCTTGATATAGCTTTGCAGCTGGGACGAGCGCAGGTGGCTGGTGTCGATGACATGCGACTTCTCGCGCAGGTCGCCCAGCAGCTCGCGCTCGGTTTCTATGTCCTGCACCAGGGCGCGGCGGCCTTCGGCGACCGGCCCCTGCGACAGCGGATGGCGGCGCCGGGTTTCGGAGAAGCGCCGCACCAGGGTGCCCGTGGTGGCGTCCAGAAAGACCAGGTGGGGCACGACGCCCTGGCGCTGCAGCCGTTCCAGCTGGCCGGGCAGGTGGGGCAGTCCGCCGGCGCTGCGCGCATCCATGGCGATGGCCACCTTGTTGCTGTGGCGGCCATGCTCCAGTTCGACGAAGGCGGACAGCAGCTCGGGGGGCAGGTTGTCCACGCAGTAGTAGCCGGCATCCTCCAGCGCATGCAGGGCGACGGATTTGCCCGATCCGGACATCCCGGTGATCAGCACGATCTCAAGCGACATGGCATCAGCCTCCATTGGTATTGCGCGCGCCGTTGGCCGCGCGTCCCGGCTTGGACCGTGTGCGGTCGGCATCGGCCTGCGGCCGCTGCCGGCCGGCCCGTCGCGGGGTGGGCGGGGTGCAGGTGCCTGGCGCGCCATGGCCAGCATTTCGCGGGCATGGGCCATCGTGGTTTCGGACTGGCGCTCGCCACCCAGCATGCGCGCCAGCTCGGCCTCGCGTGCGGCGCTGTCCAGCGGCTGCACGGTGCTGAGCGTGCCTTGCCTTGCGCGCTGCTTGGCCACCAGGTAGTGCTGGTCGGCGCAGGCGGCAACCTGCGGCAGATGGGTGACGGACAGCACCTGCCGCGATCGGCCCAGCGCGTGCATGAGGCGGCCCACGGTCTCGGCGACGGCGCCGCCCACGCCCGAGTCCACCTCGTCGAAGATCAGCGTGCCGGCCTCGCCGAGCTCGCTGGTGGTCACGGCAATCGCCAGCGAAATGCGCGACAGCTCGCCGCCCGACGCCACCTTGGCAATCGGCTTGGGACTGGCCCCAGGATGGCCGGCGACCAGGAAGGCCACGCTGTCCACGCCAAAGGCACCAGGGGAGTCGGCCGTGGACAGGGCGGCCTCGAACAGGCCGCCTTCCATGCCCAGGCCCTGCATGGCCTGGGTGATGGCGCGCGACAGGCGCGGCGCGGCCAGGGCACGTTGCTGCGACAGCACCCGGGCGCTGGCCTGGTAGTGCTGCTGCGCCGATTGCTCGGCCGCATGAAGGGCCTCGATGTCCACGGCGGCGTCCAGCTGCTGCAGCTCCTGGCGCCAGCCGGCCAGCAGTGCCGGCAGTTCATCGGGCGTGCGGCGGTAGCGGCGCGCCAGCTGCATCCACAGCGACAGGCGCTCATCGAGCTCAGCCAGGCGCTCGGGGTCCAGGTCGGCGCGGCGCAGATAGCTTTGCAGCGAATGGCGCGCATCCTGCGCCTGGGCCATGCATGAGGCCAGCACGTCGGCAATGTTCTGGAAGTCGGGCTCCAGGTGCTCCTGGTTCTGGATCAGGTGGCTGGCGCGGCCCAGCGGAGTGATCACTCCGGCCTCGTCGTCCTCCAGCATCTGCAGCGTGGTCTGGGCGGTGTCGATCAGGGTCTGGGCATGGGACAGGCGCGTGTGCTGGGCATTGAGCTCGTCCCACTCGTCGGCCTGCGGGGCCAGCTTGTCGAGTTCGGTGATCTGCCACTGCAGCCGCTCGCGCTCGCGCTGCAGGCTGTCCTGGGCGGATTGCGCATGCTGCAGCGCCTGCCGGGCCTGGGACCAACGGCTCCAGCAGCCCTGGACCTCGCGGCTGTCGATGCCGGCATAGGCATCGAGCAGGGCGCGCGCCGCATCAGGCCGCGTGAGGCTTTGCCAGGCATGCTGGCCGTGGATGTCGATCAGCTGCTCGCCCAGGGCGCGCAGCTGCGTGGCCGTGGCTGGTGTGCCGTTGATCCAGGCGCGGCTGCGGCCCTGGATGTCCACCGTGCGCCGCAGCAGCAGGCTGCTGTCCTCGCAGGCCAGGCCTGCGGCCTCCAGCCAGGGGCGCACCCGTGCGCAGCCGTCGAACTCCACGCAGATATCGGCCTGGGTGCAGCCTTCGCGCACCACGTCGGCGTCGGCGCGGGCGCCCAGGGCCAGCTGCAATGCGTCGATCAGGATGGATTTGCCGGCGCCGGTCTCCCCGGTCAGCACGGTGAAGCCCGCATGCCAGTCCAGATCCAGGGCCTGCACGATCACGAAGTCGCGCAGAACGATGCGCTTGAGCGCCATGGTCAGGCGCCTCCCTCGTTCCAGCCCAGTTTCTTGCGCAGCGTGGCGAAGTAGTTCCAGCCCTTGGGATGCAGAAAGCGCACGCTGTGGTGGGCGCGGCTCACGAGGATGCGATCGCCGTGCTGCAGCGAGGCCAGGGACTGCATGTCGAAATTGGCGCTGACATCGCGCCCGGCCACGACCTCGATCGTGACCTCGTTGGCATCGGACAGCACGATGGGGCGGTTGGACAGGTTGTGCGGCGCAATGGGTGCCATCACCCAGGCGGGGATGGACGGATGCATCATCGGCCCGCCAGCGGACAGGGCATAGGCCGTGGAGCCCGTGGGCGTGGCCACGATCAGGCCGTCGGCGCGCTGGTTGGAGACAAAGCGGCCGCCCACCTCGATGCGCAGCTCCACCATGCCCGATGTGCCGCCGCGGTTGACCACCACGTCGTTCATGGCCAGGGCCTCGAACACGCACTGGCCGTCGCGGATCACGCGGGCGCACATCAGAGGACGCAGGTCCTCCTCGTATTCGCCCTGCAGCATGGGCGTGAGCGTGGCCTCGAAGTCCTCCAGCGCGATGTCGGTGACAAAGCCCAGGCGGCCCTGGTTCACCCCGATCAGGGGCGTTCCGTATTGCGCCAGGTGCCGGCTCACGCCGAGCATGGTGCCGTCGCCGCCGACGACCAGGCCCAGGTCGCAATGCCTGCCCAGGCCATCGACATCGAGGGTGGGGTAGTCTGTGAGCCCTGCGTGCAGGGCCGATTGGGTATCAAGCACGACTTCGCAGCCCTGGCGCCTGAGGAAGTCCGCAATGCGCTCAAGCGCGTTGCTGGCATTCTCGGACGGGGCGCTTGCGCTGGGAGCGTGGTACTTCCCGATCAAGGCAACGTGGCGAAACGTGGACGTCATTTCTGGAAATTACATCATTAAAATCATCACATGCTCGACGAACGTGCCAAGTTGTTGCTCAAAGCGCTGATCGAGCGTTATATCGCTGACGGCCAGCCTGTGGGCTCGCGAACCCTGTCGCGTGCGTCGGGGCTTGAATTGTCGCCTGCCACGATACGCAATGTGATGGCTGACCTCGAAGACCTGGGGTTGATCATCAGCCCGCACACCTCGGCGGGCCGCATTCCGACCGCCCGGGGCTACCGGCTGTTCGTGGACACCATGCTCACTGCAGACCGTGCCGATATCGTGACGCCCGAGCTCGCGCCCGAGCAGCCGCAGAAAGTCATCGCCAACGCCGCCAACCTGCTGTCCAGCCTTTCCCAGTTCGTGGGCGTGGTGCTGGTGCCGCGCCGCACCTCGGTGTTCAAGCACATCGAATTCGTGCGGCTGTCGGAGCGGCGCTTTCTGGTCATCATCGTATCGCCCGACGGTGACGTGCAAAACCGCGTCATCTTCACCGACGTGGACTACTCGTCCTCGCAGCTGATCGAAGCCTCCAACTTCCTCAACAGCCACTACGCGGGCCTGGCGATGGAAGAGGTGCGCGAGCGCCTCAAGGGCGAGGTGGAGCTGCTGCGCGGCGAGGTGGCCACGCTCATGCAGGCGGCCGTCAACATCGGCACGGAGGCCATGACCAGCGCCCAGGAGGACGTGGTCATCGCGGGCGAGCGCAACCTGCTGTCGGTCAGCGATTTCTCCAGCGACATGGGCAATCTGCGCCGCGCCTTCGACCTGTTCGAGCAAAAGACTCAGATCCTCAGGCTGCTGGATTTTTCCAGCCAGGCGGAAGGCGTGCGCATCTACATCGGCGGTGAAAGCCAGGTCGTGCCTTTCGAGGAGCTGTCCGTGGTCAGCGCGCCCTACGAGCTCGACGGCAAGGTGGTGGGTACGCTGGGCGTGATCGGGCCCACCCGCATGCACTACGACCGCATGATCCAGATCGTGGACATCACCTCCAAGCTCGTCAGCAATGCGCTGAGTCACAAGCGCTGAGTCCTGCGGGTTAGGCTCTACAATAGTTGTTTGCCATGGCCTGCATCCGTGCTGCCTTGGTGAATCAGGGGCCTTAGCTCATGCTTGGTTAGAGCAGCGGACTCATAATCCGTTGGTGCCCAGTTCGACTCTGGGAGGCCCTACCATCCATTGGTATGAAAAGCCTGCCGCCTTTCCGGGCGGCAGGCTTTTTTGCTGGGCACACGGCGCTGCATGGCGATGCCATCGCCCGGTTGCCAGGGAATGCGGTCGCCGGGTTTTTTGCAGAAATATGGCGCTTTTGTCCGGGAGCCCCAAAACCCGCTGCTACAATGCGAAGCGTTGCGGCTGTAGCTCAGCTGGATAGAGTACTTGGCTACGAACCAAGGGGTCGTGGGTTCGATTCCTGCCAGCCGCACCAAAAAACGCAAAGCCCTGAAGTTGAAAGACTTCAGGGCTTTTTCGTTTTCCGCATCCGCATCCGCATCCGCGTCCCTGAGATGCCAGTCAGGCCTTTTCCGCTTTCGGCAGCACGATGCTGAAGGAGCTGCCCTGGCCGGGCGTGCTTTCTATCTCAAGCCGCCCACCATGGCGGGCGGCCACGGTGCGCACAAAGGCCAGGCCCAGGCCCACGCCGTCGAGGTGCTGGTGATGGTCCAGGCGCTCGAACGGCTGGCTCAGCCGGGCAACGGCCTGCCCATCCATGCCGGGCCCGTGGTCCCGGATGGTGATGCGGCAATGGCCTGCGTCCTGCCGCAGCAGGCATTGCACCGTGGCGGGGTTTGCCTGATCTGCGCGCGCTCCGTATTTGATGGCGTTGCCGATCAGGTTGACGGCCGCGCGGTGGAGCATGCCCGCATCGCCCAACACGGGGCATTCCTGTTCGGGCAGGTGGAACTCCAGCTGCACATGGGCCGCAGAGGCCTGGGCCCAGCAGCTTTCCACGGCCTGGTCCAGCACCAGGCCCAGGTCCAGCCGTTCCCGGCGCAGCGCCTGCTGCTGGGCGCGTGCCAGGTGCACGAAATCGTCGGCCAGCTGCAGGGAGGCCTGGGCATAGCCTTCGATGCGCGGCAGCAGGAGGCCGAGGTCGGGTGCCTGTACGGCGCCGCGCTGCATCTCCAGCAAGGTGATGATGGATGCCACGGGCGCACGGATGTCGTGCGAGATGAACTGCATGGCCAGGTCGCGCTGGGCCTGGGCGCTGCGCAGATCGCTGATATCGACCAGGGTGATCAGCCAGCCCGTGGTGGGCGGTGCCTCGAAGGTCTGGGTCAGCAGCATCAGGCTGCGTCCCATGGGGTCGCGCCCCTCGCTGCTGGGCGGCAGGCCGTGGGTGGCAAGTGCCTCGAGCGTGAGCAAGGGCTGGCCGGCGGATGCGCCGGCTGCCGTGTCCAGTGCCCGCAGACCATCGAGCAGCCGGGGCAGGGCATCGCCGGCACGCAGGCCATGCCCCAGGCTGCGCGCATAGGCGTGGGCTGCGGCATTGGCCAGCAGCACATGGCCCTGCCGGTCGCAGACAAAGGTGGGCGAGGGCAGCTGGCGCAGGCTTTCGCTGACGAAATGGTGCAGGGCGCGCAGTTGGCGCGAAGCCTGCTCCACGGCCGCGATGCGCTGGTCCAGCAGGTCGCCTCCCAGGCGCAGCGCGGTGGGCAGGCCCTGCCCCTGCAGGTCGCGCAGCTCCAGCGCCAGAAAGCGCGCGGCGGCGCGCAGGCGCAGCCAGCTCCATAGCGGATAGGCCAGGGCCAGGCCCAGCAGGCCGGCTGCAGGCGCCGTCTGCACCTGCCACAGGCGCGGTGCAAGCCCGGCCAGCGAAAGGCAGGCCAGGGCCAGCAGCGCGCAGGCCAGCATGCCGCCCGACGGGCCCAGCCAGGCCAGGGCCAGCAGGGCCAGCAGCACGGCTGCCGCATTGAGCGCGCGGTTGAGCGTGGCCGACGCGGGATGCACATGCGAGCCCTGCAGGCTGCCGTTGAGCACATGGGCCAGCATCTCCACGCTGGAGATGGGCCGCGCGCTGGTGCCCAGCGGTGCGGTGAAGCGGCTGCCCAGGCCGGTGGCCGTCGTGCCGATGAGCACGTATTTGCCGCGGAATGCCGCTGCAGGAATGCGGCCGCGCAGCACGTCGATGTAGGAATAGGTGGTGAAGGGCGAGCGGTCCCTGGCGCCTTGCTCCGGCCTGGCCTGTGCAAAGGCAATGATCTCCTGCTGGCGGCGTTGCCAGGGGGTTGCGTCGGGGTCCATGGGCGGCACGGGCTCCGGGCGGGCGCATGCGCGGCCGTTCTCGCCCACGCAGTGCAGGGCCAGCGCCATGTGCCACCAGGGCTGCTGCGCACTGCCTTCGATGGCATGGAAGCCGCGCACCGCGCCATCGGCGTCCACGGGCAGCTGGGTATGGCCCAGCGCCGCTGCCGCCTGTGCGAAGGCCGGCAGCGGACCGCTGCCTGGCGCCACGGGCAAGACGGTGCGGCCGCTGCGCTGCAGAACGCGCGCCAGCAGCAGGTCGTCACCGGGGTAGTCCAGGTCTTCCTCGCTGAGCATCACGTCCAGGCCTATGGCGCGCGGCGGTGCCTGGCTGATGCGTTCCAGCAGGCCGGCGTGCAGGGCGCGGCGCCAGGGCCAGCGGCCAATGGCGTCAATGCTGGCATCGTCGATGGCGACGATGACGATGTCCTGCGATGCCTTGGGGCGGTGCAGCCAGCTGGCCGTGTCCTGAACGAAGCCGTTGATACGGTCGAGCTGCCCGTCGCCGCTGAGCCAGAACACCAGGGACAGCAGGCCCGCCGCCAGCAGCAGCCAGTCCCGCCGCAGTCCACGGCCACGCGCAGGCGCTGGCTGCGCCGGCGTGGCGGGGCTGTCAGGCAGGGGCGGCTGGGTGGACAAGCGCGGTCAGGGAATGAACGGGCACGGCTACTGGCGCTGCAGGCGCTCTCCGTTGCCCGAATGCATCATCTCGCCGCTGGCATCGACGATCCAGCTGCCGGTGCGGAACTGGCGCGCGGCCGAGAAGTCGCTGCGCAGGCCGTTGGCATCCTCGATCTGCAGGCGCAGGTAGTAGCTGCCTGCGGGCAGCTCCTCGGTGCTCCATTGCGGCTGGTCGGTCCAGAGGTCAACCAGCGGCGCGGTGAACTCCTGGTCGCGCGCCACCATCACGTGGTAGCGCTGGCCGGGCTCGCCGCTCCAGCGGATCTGGCGGCTGCCTTCTGCCGGGCCGTCACCCATCTGCAGCGCGCTGGCCGAGGGCTGGGGCGGAACGGCAGCCAGTTGCATGGCCTGGGCTGCGGCAAACGGGCCCTGGTCGGGCAGTCCATCGGCCAGCGTGCGAATGCTGGCGGCACGCCAGAGATAGCGTCCGGCCGGCAGGCGGGCCAGCGTGGTGGCGGGCAGTGTGCAGTCGTTCAGGTCGCGTGCATCGATGGCGGGCTCGGCAAAGCCGGCCTGCGCATCGGCAGAGACGACCTGGATGCGGTAGCGCGCGGCGCCCACGACCTGGGTGCATTGCAGGCTGGCGCGGCCCAGGCCCACGGTGGCGTCGGCCTGCGGTGATTCATACAGCGGCGGCACGGGATGGGCCTTGACGCGCAGGGCGCGGCGGCTGGCGGCGCCCGGAATGCCCTGGGCATCGATGCCGCGCAGGGACAGCACGTAATCGCCGTCCTCCACGCCCGCCAGGCGAAGCGGCGATGCCGTGGCCTGGAAGCTGGCGCTGCGCAGCACCTGGGTCATTTCGGCATCGCGCGACAGCTGCAACTGGTAACGCACGGCGCCCGGCAAGCCGGGCAGGGGCAGGCTGATCCAGTTGGCGTCTTCCGCCAGCGCGGGCCACGCCGTGATGTCGGGCGCACCCAGCATGGGGCGGGGCTCGCCCACGCGGCCATTGGCGGCCACGGCCACGCCCTGGCCCGGGCGCAGCAGCGCATCGCCAGTGTTCGCGCTTGAAGCGTCGGAGCCCACGGCGACGGTGCCTTCATCGACGGCGGCCGCCGTGCTGCCTGCGGCATCGGCCTGGACCAGGAAGCGGGTGCCGCGCACGCTGGTCGATGCAGCGGGCGTGCGGATCTCGAAGCGGCGCTGTGCGTTGCCGGGCTCGGGCGGCACCGAGGCCTCGACGCCGCCCTCGCGCAGGTCCAGTACGGACTGCAGGCTGCCGGCACGGCCCTTGCGGCGCATCTGGCGCAGCACCACATCGGACTGCGATTGCACGCGCACCAGGGAGCCATCGGCCAGGCGCACGGCGACGAATGCGTCCGGGGCCAGTTGCAGGCGCTCGCCTTCCTGCAGCGTCTGTCCCTTGCGCAGGGGCTGGCCCGCATCGTCTCCGGCCGCGCCCTGCGTATCGGCCAGGTGGTCCAGCGGGCGCGTGCTGCGCGCATCGCCCTGCACGAATTCCACGGAGGCCACGGCGGCGCGCAGCAGGCGCACGGGGATCTCCAGCACGGAGCCGGGCCGCAGGCGGTAGGGATTGGACACGCCGTTGTGCTGCTGCAGGTCGGTCCACTGGCGGGCATCGCCCAGGTAGCGGGCCGCCAGCTGCTCCAGCGTGTCGCCGGCGACGACCCGGTGTGCCATCGTGTCGCCGTTGCGGCCCGCGGGTTTGATCTGGGCCTGCGCGCCGCCCAGGCCGAGCAGGCCGAGCAGGCCAAGAGCGGCCAGCATGCAGGCCCGCGATACGGGCCTGCCCAGGGCGGCAGGCATGTGTACGGTCATGATGCCTGCTGCAGCGCCTGCAGCGCTGCGTCGGGCACATCGAGGCGATAGCCATAGCCGTACACGGCACTGATGGCGTAGGGCTGTCCGGCGCGCAGGTTCAGAAGGGCGCGCAGGCGCGAGATATGCGTGTCCAGCGAGCGCGACTGCACTTCGGCGTTGTGTCCCCACACGGCTTCGCGCAGGTGCTCGCGCGACAGCAGCCGGCCCTGGTTCTGGAACAGGGTCAGGGCCAGCGTGTACTCGCGGTGCGTCACCTCGATGGGCTGGCCGTGCATTTCCAGGCTGTTGGTGGTGGTGAGGAAACGGTAGGGGCCGAACTCCAGCACGCTTTGCGTGTTCACCGGATAGGCGCGGCGCAACAGGGCGGCCATGCGCGCGCGCAGCTCGGCATGGCGCACGGGCTTGACCATGAAGTCGTCGGCGCCGCAGGACAGGCCCTCGACGATGTCGGCCTCTTCGCTGCGGTGGGTGATGATGAGGATGGGCAGCTCGCGGCTGACATGGCCACGCGCCCATCGCACCAGGTCCGTTCCTTCCATGTCCGGGAGGTGCCAGTCCACGATCAGCAGGTCGAAGCTCTCGCGGCGAAGCTCCAGTTGCAGGGCCGAGCCCGTCTGGTAGGTGTGGCAGCTGTGGCCCGTCTCCAGCGCGACCTGACGCAGCATCTCCAGTTGCAGCGGATCATCGTCCAGAGCAGCTATACGCATCCAAATGTCCTTTCACGCACGCGCCGCAATCCCGGCGCCGAGCCCGCGGGCAAGACTGCCCGCAAATAGGCGGTTTCTAAAGCGAAGCTTACCCTTACTCTGCGGCATCGCGCAGTTGCTGCAGGGCGGCCAGCACCAACTGGGGGTCTGCGGGCTGCAGCCGGGGCTGCAGTGCGGACAGGGCCGCCTCGCCTTCCTTTTGGAGCTGGCCAATGGCCTGGCCGGCTTCCTTGGGGGCGTCGAAGCCCAGGCTTTGCAGCAGCAGCTGGCCGTCGGCGGCGACGAGCTTGAAGTAGAACTTGCCGTCGGCTTCGCGGTATTGCTTGAACTGGGGCAGGGCCTGCCTGGCGGCCTTGGCCTTGGCGGCCACGGGCGCCTGTGCCAGGCTGCGCAGGCCGACGGCCGAGCGCAGTTCGCGGATCAGGGGCAGGGTCTCGCGGCGGGCCTTGGCGGCGCCGGCCTGCAGGATGTCCTCCAGCTCGGCAGGGTGGGCCACCAGGTGCTCGTAGCGCTCGCGCATGGGCGCCAGCTCGCGGTCGATGCGCTCGAACAGTTGCTGCTTGGCGTCACCCCAGGCAATGCCTTCGGCGTACTGGCGGCGCAGCGCCTCGGTTTCCTCTTCGCTGGCAAAGCCCTGGTAGATCTGGAACAGGGCCGAGCCCTCGACTTCCTTGGGCTCGCCGGGCGTGCGCGAGTCGGTGGTGATGCTGCCGATGAGCTTGCGCAGCTGCTCGCGCGAGGAGAACAGCGGGATGGTGTTGTTGTAGCTCTTGCTCATCTTGCGGCCATCCAGGCCGGGCAGCGTGGCCACGTTCTCCTCGACCTGCGCCTCGGGCAGCGTGAAGAACTCGCCGCCGTAGATGTGGTTGAAGCTGGAGGCCATGTCGCGCGTCATCTCGATGTGCTGGACCTGGTCGCGGCCCACAGGCACCTTGTGCGCATTGAAGGCCAGGATGTCGGCCGCCATGAGCACGGGGTACATGAACAGGCCGGCGGTCACGCCGTCATCGGTCTCGGTGCCGTCCGCGTGGTTCTTGTCCACGGCCGCCTTGTAGGCGTGGGCGCGGTTGAGCAGGCCCTTGCCGGTCACGCAGGTCAGCAGCCAGCACAGCTCGGGGATCTCGGGAATGTCGGACTGGCGGTAGAAGGTCACATGCTCGGGGTCCAGCCCCGCCGCCAGCCAGCTGGCCGCGATCTCGATGGTGGAGCGCTGCACGCGTGCCGGGTCCTGGCATTTGATCAGGGCGTGGTAGTCGGCCAGGAAGTAGAAGTTCTCGACCTCGCGCGAGCGGCTGGCCGCGATGGCCGGGCGCAGCATGCCGGCATAGTTGCCGAGGTGCGGGGTTCCGCTGGGAGTGATGCCGGTGAGGAAACGGATGGTGCTCATGACGGGAGGCTTCGACAGGCAAGAAAGAAAAACAGGGAGCCGCAGAGACAGCCGGTGGACCGTTCTGCAGCGCGTTCAGCGCAGCAGCGCGATCAGCGGGGTCAGCGCGAAGTCGATCACGGCGTAGCCCAGGTCCATCAGCGGGCGCAGCCACAGGCTGCCGACCACGCCGGCGATGACCAGGCCCATGACGATGAAAAAGCCCCAGGGCTCGATGCGCGCCACCCACTGCGCCTGACGCCAGGGCAGCAGGCCGACCAGGATGCGGCCACCGTCCAGCGGCGGCAGCGGAAACAGGTTGAAGGCCCACATCACCAGATTGACCAGGATGCCGGCGCGGCACATTTCTATGAAGAAGCGCTCGCCCACGCCCGATCCCACCAGAACCACCAGCAGCATGCCCCACAGCAGGGCCTGCACGAAATTGGAGGCCGGGCCTGCCAGGGCCACCCAGATCATGTCGCGCTTGGGGTTGCGCAACTGGTCGAAGCGCACGGGCACGGGCTTGGCGTAGCCGAACAGAAAGGCGCCCGAGGTGGCGAAGTACAGCAGCAGCGGCATCAGGATGGTGCCGATGGGGTCGATGTGCTTGATGGGGTTGAGCGTGATGCGTCCCATCATGGCGGCCGTGTTGTCGCCGAAGTGGCGCGCGGCATAGCCATGGGCTGCCTCGTGCACCGTGATCGCGAAGAGCACGGGCAGGGCATAGATGAGTACGGTCTGGATGAGGTTGGAGATGTCCACGGCGGGCATTGTCTCAGACGCTGGCCACCCTTGCCGCTGGCAGCCGCCAGAGCCCGTGCGCTGCGCTCTGGCCGCGTGGATATGGTGGTTTCCCGCAGATTGGCAATGCCCCATTCTGTGTTGCAAAATGAAACACCGATGAGATGGTTCCCTCAACAGGTTTTTCACCAAGGCCCTCGGGCCATATGTACAAGAGGTGGCACGTGGGCGTACTGGGCTTGGGCAGGCTGCCGATAGGCTGGCGGCTGGTGATTGCGTTCGGCGGTATCAATCTGCTGGTCTTCACGATGATGGCGGTCACGGTGTTTTCACTGGGGCAGGCCGAACAGGCGCTGGCGGCCGGGGGGGCGACCACGGTGGCCGAGCAGGCGCTGGTGCACACGCGCTGGTGGGTGCTGGGGCTGGGGGCTGCCGTTTGCGTGCTGGCCCTGGTGGCCTGGTTCAGCCTGCGGCGGGGAATCGTGCAGCCGCTGGGCCAGGCCATCCTGATTGCCGAGACCGTGGCGGCCGGTGATTTGAGCCAGGAGTTCTCGACCGAGCTGCAGGGCGACTTCGGCCGCCTGCTGGGCGCGCTGGGCACCATGGAGGACACGCTGACCGAGCTGGTCGGCCGCATCAAGCAGTCCACGGATTCCATCGGCCTGTCGGCCGGCGAGATCGACGCCGGCAACTCCGACCTGTCGCGCCGCACCGAGGCCCAGGTCTCGGCGCTGGCCCAGACGGCCGCCAGCATGGAGCAGCTCACCGCCACCGTGCGCCAGAACGCCGACCGCGCGCATTCGGCCAGCGGCCTGGCCGTCGATGCCTCGTCCACCGCCAAGCGCGGCGGGGCCGTGGTGAGCGAGGTGGTGCAGACCATGGAGGCCATCAGCGGCAGCTCGCGCAAGATCGTGGACATCATCCAGGTCATCGAAGGCATCGCCTTCCAGACCAATATCCTGGCGCTCAACGCGGCCGTGGAGGCGGCGCGTGCGGGCGAGCAGGGCCGGGGCTTTGCCGTCGTGGCCAGCGAGGTGCGCAGCCTGGCCGGGCGCTCGGCCGAGGCCGCCAAGCAGATCAAGGAACTGATCACCACCAGCGTGCGCCAGGTGGAAAGCGGAGCCGGCCTGGTCAACCAGGCGGGCGCCACCATGCAGGAAATCGTGGGCGCCGTGGGCCAGGTATCGGGCCTGCTGGGCGAAATGTCGCAGGCGCTGCGCGAGCAAAGCGAGGGCATCGCCCAAGTCAACGCCGCCGTGGGCCACATGGACAGCGCCACCCAGGAGAACGCAGCCCTGGTGCAGCAGGCCTCGCGAGCGGCCTCGGCGTTGAGCGAGCGCGCCCAGGATCTGGAGCAGGCGGTGGGCGCCTTCAAGCTCGATGACGAGCCTGAGTCTGCGGCGGGCGCGGGGTTCTCGGCAGCGCAGGGCAGGCCTGCGCTGGCCCCGTCCGTTGCCGTGGCGCCCGCAGCAAGTTCGCCAAGGTCACCAAGTTCGCCAAGGCCGCCGCAGCGTGCGCCGACTCCTGCAGCCCGGTCGCTGCAGTCGCTGGAATTGGCGCAGCACTGATCTGCATCTTTCTCGTCAGCGTTCCTTCACAACACAAACGCCGGGCTTGCCCGGCGTTTGTCGTTCATGCGGTGCGGAGCATGGCCCCTGCTCGGGCCATCTTCATCAGGCCATCTCAAGGCCCAGGGCGTCCAGGCTGCCCCTTCCCTGGCGCACCACGGTCGGCGGATTGCCCAGGGCCATGGGAACCAGGTCGATCACGGTGGTCGGCTCCGAAGGGCAGGCGCCTGCATCGACGATGGCGTCAAGCTCGTGGGGGAAGCGCTCCAGGATGGCGTCCGCGTCGTGCAGGGCCTCGGTCTCGCCCGGCGGGATCAGCGTGGTGGCGATCAGCGGCTCGCCCAGTTGCTCCAGCAGCAGCTGCGTGCCCTTGCGGTCCGGCACGCGCAGGCCGATGGTCTTGCGCGAGGGATGGCTCAGGCGCTTGGGCACTTCCTTGGAGGCTTCCAGGATGAAGGTGTACGGCCCCGGCGTGGCCAGCTTGAGCAGGCGGTACTGGCGGTTGTCCACGCGCGCATAGCTGGACAGCTCCGACAGGTCGCGGCACAGCAGCGTGAGATGGTGCTTGTCGTTGATCTGCCGGATGCGGCGAAGCCGCTCCACCGCAGGGCGGTCGTCCAGATGGCAGACCAGCGCGTAGCTGGAGTCCGTGGGAATGGCCAGGATGGCGCCCTGGCGCAGCATGTCGGCGGCCTGCTTGATGAGACGGGGCTGGGGATTGTCGGGGTGGGCTTCGAAGCGTAGGACCATGGTGTGCGTTGTTGGCGGGAGGAGCTCAGGCCAGCTGTATGCGCTCGCTCAGCAGTTCCCATACCGGCGTCAGCTGGCCCGGCAGGTAGGGCAGGTCGCCCAGATCGGTGTGCGATTCCTCGGGGCTGTGGAAGTCGCTGCCGCGCGATGCGGCCAGGCCGAATTCGCGCGCCATGTCGGCATAGATGGTGTATTCGCTGGGCCGGTGGCTGCCGGTGACGACCTCGACGCCCTGGCCGCCATGGGCCTTGAATTCGGAAAACAGCGCGTATTCCTCGTTGGCGGTGAGCGCGTAGCGGGCCGGATGGGCGATCACCGCCACACCGCCGGCCTGCGTGATCCAGCGCACGGCATCGGCCAGGCGGGCCCAGGTGTGGGGCACGTAGCCGGGATGGCCTTCGGTCAGGTAGTGGCGGAACACCTCGCCCGTGTCGCGGCAGCGGCCGGATTCCACGAGAAAGCGTGCGAAATGGGTGCGTGAGATCAGGCCGGGATTGCCGGCGAAGCGCAGCGCGCCTTCGTAGCTGCCTTCGATGCCGGCCAGCTCCAGCTGGCGGGCCATCTCGCGGGCGCGTGGGCCGCGCCCGTCGCGCGTGGCGTGCAGCCCTTCGAGCAGGGCGGGGTCGTCCGCGTCAAAGCCCAGTCCCACGATGTGCACGGTGGCACCTGCAAAGCTCACCGAGATCTCGGCGCCCGTCAGGTAGTCCATGCCGCAGGCGCGCGCGGCGGCGGCGGCGCGGTGCTGGCCGCCGACTTCGTCATGGTCGGTCAGCGCCCACAGCTGAACGCCCCGGGAGGCGGCGCGTTCGGCCAGTTGCTCCGGCGTCAGCGTTCCATCCGAGACCACGGAGTGGCTATGCAGATCGGCGTTCAGATAGGACTTGGGCACCGGTCCATTGTAGGTGTCGGTGCTTTTCCGAGCCGGGCAGTGCGGCTGGGGACTTCCCTGAGTGCGGGTTAACAGGCCTCAATAGTGACGGATGCATGACGATGATCAGCCAGGCGCCGTCAAGGGTGGACAAGAATGGTTTCCGGAGCGATGGGCGGCAGGGGCGCCATGGCCTGGCTCCGGCATTTTTATAAAAAAGATCGGTTTTTCCATGAATCTGAATCAAATCACGGTCGCCCAGAAGCTGTGGGCCCTGGTGCTGGGACTGCTGGTGAGCATGCTGGTGGTCAACGGCGGCATCCTGGTCTATCTGCACGGGGTCAACGAGAAGATCAACACCGATGTGATGACCGCGCAAAGCGGCGCCACGCTGGCGCGCGAGTGGCGGCATCTGACGCAGATGAGCGTGGAGCGCTCCATCGTCGCGGCCATGTCGCCCGACGAGACGCTGGCCGCGCAGCAGCGCGCGTTGATGAGCAAGGGCATAGAGCGCATCAACGTGCTGCAAAAGCAGGTGGGCGACCTGCAGCTGGGCACGCAGTCCAAGCAGGCGCTGGACGCCGTGGCGGCCGAGCGCCGCGAGACGCTCAAGGCCAACTCGGCGGCCCAGGAGGCGCGCAAGGCCAGCGATTTCGCCACCACGTTCGACATCGTTGAAAAGCAGCTGCGCCCGGCGGCCGAGCGCTACAACAGCGCGCAGGAAGCCTTCGTGCAGCAACTGGAGCGCCAAAGCGAGCTGGCGCGCGAGGAAGGCGTGGCCCATCGGCGCCAGGCGTACTGGATCGGTGCGCTGGCCAGTGCGGTCATCGTGGCCCTGGGCCTGTTCATGGGGGTGGCCATCATGCGGTCGATCACGCGGCCGCTGGACCAGGCCGTGGCCCTGGCCGACGGCATTGCCGCAGGCGACCTCACGGGCTCGGTGCAAAGCAACCGGGGCGATGAGCTGGGCCATCTGCTGGGCGCACTCAACGGCATGGCGCAGCGGCTGCGCGGCGTGGTGGGCGAAGTGCGCTCTGGCGTGGAGTCCGTGTCCACGGCCTCCAACCAGATCGCCAGCGGCAACCAGGATCTGTCCTCGCGCACCGAGCAGACAGCGGCCAACCTGGAGGAGACGGCGGCCAGCATGGAAGAACTGACGGCCACCGTCACCCAGTCGGCCGACACGGCGCGCCAGGCCAACCAGCTGGCGGCCACGGCCGCGCAGGCGGCCGAGCAGGGCGGTGCCGTGGTGGCCCAGGTGGTCACCAGCATGCAGCAGATCACGGACAGCAGCCGCAAGATCGCCGACATCATCGGCGTGATCGACGGCATTGCCTTCCAGACCAATATCCTGGCGCTGAACGCCGCCGTGGAAGCGGCCCGCGCAGGCGAGCAGGGCCGGGGCTTTGCCGTGGTGGCGGGCGAGGTGCGTTCGCTGGCCCAGCGCAGCGCCGAGGCAGCCAAGGAAATCAAGCTGCTGATCACCACCAGCGTGGACAACGTGCAGTCGGGCTCGAAGCAGGTGGAGCAGGCGGGGCGTTCCATGGAGGAAATTGTCTCCAGCGTGCGCCGCGTCAGCGATCTCATCGGCGAGATCACGGCCTCGTCCACCGAGCAGCGCGACGGCATCGGCCAGGTCAACCAGGCCGTGACCCAGCTCGACCAGATGACCCAGCAGAACGCGGCCCTGGTCGAGGAATCCAGCGCGGCTGCGCTGGCCATGCAGGACCAGGCGCGGCGCCTGTCCGAGGTGGTGGCAGTGTTCAAGCTGGGGCAGGAGGGCAGCGCACTGGCGCCGGCCAGGGCACACATGCCGGCCACCGCAGCGGCACGCCGGCCGGCATCTATCGGTGCAACCGGTGCAACTGCTGCGGTGCGCCCTGCGCCTGCGGCACCCGTACGTCCAGCGCCCGCCGTGCGCAATGCACCGGCGCCCCAGAAGATCCAGCAGTCCGTGGCGAAGGCCCCCGCCAGGACAGCGGCCAAGGCCGGAGCGGACGACGACTGGGAGACCTTCTGAGCGGGAGGAGCGGGGATGCAGGCCGGCGTGCAAGTCAGCGCCGGCCTGCAGGCCTTCGTCAGTTGCGCGGCTTGCCGTAGTCGGGCGAGCGCGGGCCTGGCAGCAGTCCGCGCTGCGCCATGGGCGACAGCAGGCGCTGGTTGGCGATGGAGGCGATCTGCACGCTGCGGTCGTTCATGGTGTCCAGGATCTGGTTGAGCAGTGCCGTCACCAGGATGCCGACCAGTCCGCCGCCTGAGCTTTGACCTTCGGCGCTGGACGCCGTGGCACTGCCATCCCACAGCTGGGTGCCGGAGCGAAGGTCCACCAGCCTGGCCTCCAGCGTGACCACGGAGGCGCTGCTGATCACCGCATAGCTGGTGCCGTAATTGCGGATGTTCAGGTACAGGGCCGCATCGGCGCCAAAGATTTCACGGAGCTTGGCCACGGGCAGTTCCTGGGCGTCGTCGGCGCTGACGATGCCGTTCTGGCGGAACATTTCCTCGGTGACAGCCACGGGCAGAACGTAGTAGCCGGCCTCGGCCAGCGGCAGCGTGATCTGGGACAGCACGCCCGCCGGTGCATTCACTTCCGGGGACTGGTTCAGCGCAGGCATGACCAGGATGGAGGCAGGCTTGGATGCCCGCAGCGCCGAATAGTCATAGGGCGCGGTAGTGGCACACCCGGTCAGCGCCACGGTCATGGCAAGAGCCAGGGTCTTGATGTGATCGGTCAGGCGCATGTCAATTCTTGCGGGCCGTGAAGGTTTGCAGCAGCGTGTCCATGAAGGTGGCGGACTCGGGGAAATGCTGTTTTTCCTCGGCCAATTGCTCCACCGTCTTTTCGTTGTTGCCGGTCCGGGAATAGAGCATGGCCATATGGGCGCGGTAGCCGGGTGGCAGCGCCTTTCCCTCGGCCTGGACCTTCATGCGGGCTTCTTCCAGCTTGAGCAATTGGTCCTCGGCGCCGGTACTGCCGTCATCCTTGAGGTATTGGTAGACCTGGGGCTGGTAGTCATTCCAGGCATACAGCGGCTGGCGCGGCGCAGCGCAGCCGGCCAACGTGGCGCAGATGGCCAGCGCGGCCAGGGCCGTTGCCGAATGGACGGGGCGCTTCATTGCGCGGGCTTCCATGCGCCGCTGTCAATGCCGGCCGCCAGCTTGTCCACGGCTTCGCGGATGGCCAGATCCAGTACCTTGCCGTTGAGCGTGGAGTCATAGCCGGCCGTGCTGCCGAATCCCACGATTTCGCGGTTCGACAGGCTGTATTCGCCCGCACCCTGCACCGAATAGACGACTTCGGAGGTCTGCACCCGGACGATGTTCAGGCTGACCTTGGCATAGGCCACCTGCTCCTTGCCACGGCCGAGCACGCCGAAGAACTGGCGATCCCCGACCACCTTGCGGCCGAACTCGCTCACGTCGCCGGTCACGACGTAGGTGGCGCCCTTGATCGCTTGCTCCTGCTTGTTGAAGCCCGCTTCCTGGCGGGTCTCGGACATGTTGTCGCGGTCCAGCACGCTGAATCGGCCGCTTTGCTGCAGGTGGGTTACCAAGATGGTTCTGGCCTGGCCACCGAGGCGATCGACGCCGTCCGAGAAAATGCCGCGCTGAAAGCTGGAGCGGTTGTCGAATTTGCCCACGGAAATGGGGCTGCGCGGGCCTTGATAGGCGCTGGATGCAGAAGCGGGCTTGGGTGTCTCAAGCGTGCGCGATTGCTCGGTGGTGGAGCAGCCGGAAAGGCCGGCGGCCAGGGTAATGGCAATGGCCGCGCAAGGCCACAGGCGAGAGGTCATGAGTATTTCCCCGGTTTTCTTGGAATGAATTTGCAATAATTTGTTGCAAAAACCGGGGATATTAACCGAGGGGCACCGTGAATGGCGCCCCGGGTCTCTAGGACGCGTCCGAATGCACTCCCTCGATCAGGAATTGCACCTTGCGCTCTCCGCGCCATTCATTGATGTCCATGCGAAAGGCAATGCAGGCCGATGGCGGCAGCGGGTCGGTATGGCCGAACCAGATGCCGTCCACGGTTTCGCCCTGATGGCGCAATTGCAGTTTCAGGTGCTTTTCACCGACCAGGCGCTGTGACAGCACTTCCAGTTGCTCGCTGAAGGTGGGCGGGGCAAAGCCCTGGCCCCAGACCGCGAGATTGAGCTGCTCGACCATTTCGGGCTTGCGGAAATCTGGGTCTAGTGGTCCGTCGGTCTCTATGCGGCGCGTCAGCGTGGCTGCGTCCAGCCATTCCTGTGCCACCTGGGCCAGGGCCTTCTCGAACACCGCGAAACCGGCCTCGGCAATGGTGCAGCCGGCCGCCATGGCGTGGCCGCCAAAGCGCAGCAGCAGGCCGGGGTGGCGCTTGGATACGAGGTCCAGCGCGTCGCGCAGGTGAAAGCCGGGAATGGAGCGGCCCGAGCCCTTGAGTTCATGCTCGTGCCCCGGCGCGCCGCTGGCGGCGAAGACGAAGCTGGGCCGGTGCATGCGGTCCTTGATGCGCGAGGCCACGATGCCGACCACGCCCTCGTGGAAGTCGGGGTCGAACACGCTGATGGCGGCCGGCGGCGTCATGCCGTCCTCGCACAGGCCTTCGGCCATGAGCAGGGCCTGCTCGCGCATGCCGCCTTCCAGTTCGCGGCGTTCGCGGTTGATGGCGTCCAGCATCTGCGCCAGGTTGGCGGCGCGGCCCGCATCGTCCGTGGTCAGGCACTCGATGCCGATGGTCATGTCGGACAGTCGGCCTGCGGCATTGATGCGCGGACCCAGGGCAAAGCCGAAGTCGAACGTGGTGGCCGCAAAGGCCTTGCGGCCAGCGGCTTCGAACAGGGCCAGCAGGCCCGGCTGCATCTGGCCACGGCGAATCTGCTTCAGGCCCAGGGCGACCAGGCGGCGGTTGTTGGCGTCCAGCCGCACCACGTCGGCCACCGTGCCCAGGGCGACCAGGGGCAGCAGGGCCTCCAGCCGGGGCTGGCTGGCCTTGTCGAAGCGGCCGCGCGCGCGCAGCTCGGCACGCAGGGCCAGCAGCACGTAGAACATCACGCCGACGCCGGCCATGGACTTGCTCTCGAAGCTGCAGCCGGGCTGGTTGGGGTTGACGATGGCATCGGCCAGCGGCAGGTGGTTGCCAGGCAGGTGGTGGTCGGTGACGACCACCTGCAGGCCCAGGGCCTTGGCCTCGGCCACGCCTTCGACGCTGGCAATGCCGTTGTCCACGGTGACCATCACCTCGGCGCCGGTTTCCTTGACGCGGCGTGCGATGGGCGGCGTCAGGCCGTAGCCGTCCACCACGCGGTCGGGCACCAGGTAGCTGACCTCGGTCGCGCCCAGCATGCGCAGGCCGCGCCAGCCCACGGCGCAGGCGGTGGCGCCGTCGCAGTCGTAGTCGGCCACGATGCACAGGCGCAGGCCGCGCTCTATGGCATCGGCCAGCAGCTGCACGGCGGCCTCCATGCCCAGCAGGCCGGAGGGGGCCAGCAGGCGTGCAGGCGTGTCGTCCAGTTCGTCGGCGGAACACACGCCGCGTGCGGCGTAGAGCTGGGCCAGCAGCGGGTGAACGCCGGCCTGGCGCAGTGCCGAGGCCTGCTGGGCAGGGATCTCGCGGGGGATGATTTTCATGGGCAATGTGTCAGAGCATGCGGCCCAGGTCGGGCAGGGCGCGGGGGCCGAAAAGGCCCGTCAGCCTGTCCAGCCAGCGCGGCGGGCGGCTGCTCCATGCGATGGCATGGCGTTCGCCGCACAGCGTCAGCGTGAGCGGGTGGCCTGCGCGCACGCGCTCCAGCAGGCGGGCGATGAGCCCGGCGTCCAGCGCCTTCCAGGCCTCGCGCCACGCAGCGGGGTTGCCCTGCAGGGCTGCGGAGTGAAGGTCGTCCAGGCATTGCACGGCGGCCTTGGTGCCGGTGGCTGTGCCGGGCTGCAGGCGCCCGGCGCCGTGGACCCAGAAAGCGTTGATGGGTACCTGTCCGCGGGCGGCGCGGGCATCGTTGAAGACATGGGTGTAGAGCAGCATCTGCACCTCGCTTTGCAGGCGGTGCAGGGCGCGCGCCTGCTGCGCATCGGGCAGCCAGGGCCGCACGTCGCGGCCGATGACGCGGTCCATGGAGGCCGTGGCCAAGTCATCGAACAGCGCACCGCGCGCCAGCCAGCGCTGCGGCTGCTGGTACTCCAGCACGATGCCGTCGTCAGCGAACCAGGGCGCCAGCAGGGCCAGCAGCTGGCGGGATTCCTCATCGCTGAGGGGTGTGGTGGCGGGATCGCTCTGGTGGACCTGGTCTGCGCCTATGTGCCAGTGGCAGGGCGTGACATAGGCGCAGGCCTGCGCCGTCTCACCGGCCTGCCAGGCGGCCCAGGCAATCAGGCCCGGCGCATCGGGCAGGCCCAGCGAGCGCGCCAGGGCGCGTTCGTGGGGGGGAGAAAAATCCATCTCCGTGCCGGTCTGTGCGGGAGCGGGCTGCATCAACGCCAGCAGGGATTGGAGATGGGGCAGCTCCAGTCCGCCCCAGACGGCCGCGACGGCAGCGTCATCCGCTGCATCCGAGGACGGACCGCCGGCATAGGGAATGATCCATTCGGTCGTTTCCTCCAGCGGGGCTTGGGTGGAGGACACCAGGGGCGCGGTCAAAAGCATGGCCGCTATTGTCGGGCATGGGGTGCCGCAGTGCCGGCGCCTTCGTTTTTCCCCTTGGAGCGCGGTTCAGCGCTGGGGCATGTCCCGGGCCGAAGAGACCAGGCTGACCGTGGCGTCCTCAGGGATGGGCGGCATGCCCTGGTTCCAGTCTTCCCAGGCGCTGCGCATGGCGGCCAGACGCTCGGGCGCGCGCGCTGCCTGGTTGGCGCGCTCGCGCTCGTCGGCGGCAAGGTCGAACAGGTAGTCGATGCCGTCCACGCGCAGGTACTTCCAGTCGCCATCGCGCAGGGCACGTTGGCCGCGGTGCTTCATGCGCCAGTGCAGGGTGCGCGGGAATTCGGCATCTTCCGCGCGCAGCACGGGCAGCAGCGAGATGCCGTCCAGCGCATGGCCCTCTGGCGCCTGCACGCCGGCGGCATCCAGCACCGTGGCCGACCAGTCCATGCTCATGCAGTGCTGGGGGCTGCTGCGGCCCGGTGCGATCACGGCTGGCCAGTGCGCGATCCAGGGCACGCGTATGCCGCCCTCGGTCAGGTCCATCTTGCCGCCGACCAGGGGCCAGTTGTCGGAGAAGCGTTCGCCGCCGTTGTCGCTGGTGAAGACGATGAGGGTGTTGTCCAGCTGCCCGTTGGCGCGCAACGCCTCGACGATCCAGCCTATGCCTTCGTCCATGTGGTGGATCATGCGGCGGTACTGGTGGATGTTGCCGCCGTCCAGGTGGGCAATGCCTGCGCCCAGCGCCTCGGCCGTGCTGCGGTCATCGCGCGTTTCCCAGGGCCAGTGTGGCGCCGTGTAGTGCAGGCTCAGGAAGAAGGGCGCATCGCCTTGGGCCATGCGGTGGACGAAGTCCACGCTGCGCTGCGACAGCAGGTCGGTCAGGTAGCCCTCGTCATGGTGCTCCTCCTCGCCCACCCACAGGTCGTGCTGGCCCGAGCTGCTCAGGTGGGTGAAGTAGTCCACGCCGCCCGACATGGGGCCGAAGTATTCCTCGTAGCCCGAGCGCAGCGGGCCGAAGTGCGGCGGGTAGCCCAGGTGCCATTTGCCGATCAGCGCCGTGCGGTAGCCCGCATCCCTGAGCATGGAGGCGACGGTGGGCATGTCCGGCGGCAGGCCCAGCTTCTCGCCCAGCGGCGTGCCGCGTGTCTTGCTGTTGATGGGCTCCTCGGCCGCACCGCGCAGGCGGTACTGGTAGCGCGCCGTGGCCAGGGCAAAGCGCGTGGGAGAGCACACGGGCGAGTTGGCATAGCCCTGGGTGAGCCTGAGGCCGCTGGCGGCCAGGCGGTCGAGCACGGGAGACACCGGGCCGAAGTCGGCCGCGCGGCCGCCGTAGCAGCCGAGGTCGGCATAGCCGAGGTCGTCGGCCACGATGAAGAGGATATTGGGACGGGACATGGACATGCGCTCTGTGCAGGGTTGTGGGCGGGAAGCGGCGGCGCTCATTCCATCTTCATTCCGGTGGACTGGATCACGGTCCGGTAGCGGTCGGCCAGCGCCTGTATGCGTTCGGCGGCGGCCGGGCCGGTCAGGCCTTCGTAGAACAGGTCGTTGGCGCGCATGCGCTCGCGCAGGGCCGGATCCTTCATGGCCTTTTCCAGCGCGGACTGGATTCTTGCGACCAGGGGCTCGGGCGTGGCGGCAGGCACCCACAGGGCGAACAGCACTTCCTGCTCCAGGTCCTTGTGGCCCAGCTCGCCCACGGTGGGCACGCCGGGCACCAGCGGGTTGCGCTGGCGCATGGTCACGGCCAGCGGCACGACCTTGCCGGCCGCCACCTGGCCCAGCATGGCCGAGGAGCTGATGATGCCGCCGTCCACCTCGCCCGCCAGCACGGCCGTGCTGGCCGGGGCGTTGCCCTTGTAGGGCACGTGACTGACCTTGGCGCCCGTGGCATGGGTGAGGATGGCCGAGGCCAGATGGCCCGGCGTGCCGTAGCCGGCCGAGCCCAGCGTCAGGCCGCTTCTCTTGCCCTGGGCGATGAACTGGTCCAGGGTCCTGAGGCCGGTGCGGGGATTCACGGCCACCATCATTCCCTGCGAGGCAATCATCATCACGGGACGCAGGTCCGTGCCCTTGAACGGCATGCTCTTGTAGATGAAGGGATTGACGGTGAAGGTCGTGTCTATGCCGACCAGCAGCGTATAGCCGTCGCCGGGCGCCTTGGCCGCGTTGTCGGTGCCGATGTTGCCGCCCGCGCCGGGCCGGTTGTCCACGACGAAGGGCTGTTTGAGTTCACGCTGCAGTACCTCGCCCAGGCTGCGCGCCAGGATGTCGGCGGCGCCGGCGGGCGCGAAGGCGACGACGATGCGCACGGGTTTGGCGGGCCAGGCCGAGGCATCGGCGGCCGCATCGGCCCGGGCGCCAGCGCCGGAGCCCAGGCCCAGCAGAAGGGCCAGGCCGGCCCGCAGCAGCGGGCTGCGCAAGGCATGGGTGGCATGGGTGGCTTGGAACAGGGAAAACATGGTGGCGAACTTTCTGCGCTGCGGGGGCGCCGGGCTTTGCGAGAATCCCCAGGCCGGCTCCGGACGGTGGCTCCCGTTGTCTCCTTTCCGGACGGGGCCACTGTAGAAGTCCCCGCAGCAATTGATCTAATCAACTGTTCCCCGTGAATACCCGTCCCGCTCCCACCTCCATCCAGCAGATGCTGCTGTTTCGCATCAACCGCTACTTCGGTGCAGCGGGCGGCGTGGCCATGCGCATGTGCGAGGCGCATTTCGGCATCACGCGCCGCGAGTGGGGCGTGATGGCCACGGTGGCTGCCAACGAGGGCCTGCTGTCGTCGGAGCTGGCCGAACGCGCGCAGCTGGACCGCGCACGCACCTCGCGCGCCCTCAGCGGGCTGGAGGAAAAGGGCTGGGTGCAGCGCAGCCCCATGCCCGGCGACCGCCGCCGCGTGGCCGTGTCGCTGACCGCCGAGGGGCGGCGCATGTACGGCCTGATCCTGCCGCGCATGGCCCAGATCCACCTGGACCTGGTGTCCGTGCTCAGCGACGAGGAACTCGCACAATTCGATACCTTGCTGGCCAGGCTGCAGCGCCATGCGCTGACGCTGGAAGCGGAGGGCCGCTACGACGCCCTGCCGCGTGTGGACCGCGGACGGCACCGGCGCTGACACGCCGACGGCAAAGCCTGCCGCCATGCAGGGCCTGTGGGCGATGACACAATGCATGCCCATGCAATTTCCCTACGAACTGGCCGTCGGCTGGCGCTACACCCGGGCGGGGCGTGCCACGCGCCGCAACGGCTTCATCTCGTTCATCTCCGGCGTCTCCATGCTGGGCATCGCCCTCGGTGTGGCGGCGCTGATCATCGTGCTCAGCGTGATGAACGGCTTCCAGAAGGAAGTGCGCGACCGCATGCTCAGCGTGGTCTCGCACATCGAGATCTTCGCGCCCCAGGGCGCGGCGCTGCCCGATCTGGAGCGCACCATGCGCGAGGCGCGCGCCAACCCCGACGTGCTGGGCGCCGCCCCGTTCGTCGCGGCCCAGGCGCTGCTGGCGCGTGGCGAGGACATGAAGGGCACCCTGGTGCGCGGCATCGATCCGGCGCGCGAGGGCGAGGTCACCGATGTGGCCGCCACCAATGCCGAGGTGCTCAAGCGCCTGGTGCCTGGCGAGTTCAACGTGGTGCTGGGCGTGGAGCTGGCGCGCTCGCTGGGCGTGCGCCAGGGCGACATGGTCACGCTGATCGCCCCGGGCGGCCAGGTCACGCCGGCCGGCGTGGTGCCGCGCCTCAAGCAGATGCATGTGGCCGGCACCTTCGACTCCGGCCACTACGAATACGACTCGGCCCTGGTGATGATGCATTACGAGGACGCGCAGCGCCTGTTCCGCCTGGAAGGGCCGACTGGCATCCGCCTGAAGCTCAAGGACCTGCACGAGGCGCCGCGCGTGGCCATGGAGCTGGCCCACACCATCACCGACCGCCTGCTGATCCGCGACTGGACCCAGCAGAACCGCACCTGGTTCGCGGCCGTGCAGCTGGAAAAACGCATGATGTTCATCATCCTCACGCTCATCGTCGCCGTGGCCGCGTTCAACCTGGTGTCCACGCTGGTGATGACGGTGACCGACAAGCGCGCCGACATCGCCATCCTGCGCACGCTGGGCGCCTCGCCGTCCAGCATCATGGGCATCTTCATGGTGCAGGGCGCCATGGTGGGCGTCATCGGCACCTTCGCAGGCCTGCTGCTGGGCCTGGGCATCGCCTTCAACATCGATGTCATCGTGCCGGCCATCGAGCGCCTGCTGCACGCCAACTTCCTGCCCAAGGACATCTACCTGATCAGCAAGATGCCCAGCGATCCGCAGTACAGCGACATCATGCCCATCGCCGTGATCTCCCTGGTCCTGGCCTTTGTTGCCACCATCTATCCCAGCTGGCGCGCCAGCCGCGTGAACCCCGCCGAGGCGCTGCGCTATGAATGAAGTGAATGTGATGCCCGGTTTCGAAGTGTCCCAGCAGGGCGCCGTGGTCCTGGATGCGCGCGGCCTGACCAAGCGCTTTGCCGAAGGACGGCTCAACGTGCAGGTGCTGGCAGGTGTCGATCTGCAGGTGCGCGCGGGCGAGACGCTGGCCATTGTCGGCGCCTCGGGTTCGGGCAAGAGCACGCTGCTGCACCTGCTGGGCGGGCTGGACGCCCCCACCAGCGGCAGCGTCACCCTCAAGGGCGAGCCCCTGCATGAACTCAGCGCCCAGAAGCAGGGCGCGCTGCGCAACCGGCACCTGGGCTTCATCTACCAGTTCCACCATCTGCTGCCCGAATTCAGCGCCCAGGACAACGTGGCCATGCCGCTGCGCATACGCCGCGACGACAGGGCCGAGTGCATGGAGCGCGCCGCGCGCATGCTGGCGGCCGTGGGCCTGGGCGAACGCATGCTGCACCGTCCGGCCGAACTGTCGGGCGGCGAGCGCCAGCGCGTGGCCATTGCCCGTGCCCTGGTCACCCAGCCGGCCTGCGTGCTGGCCGACGAGCCCACCGGCAACCTGGACCGCAGCACGGCCGACACCGTGTTCCGCCTGATGCTGGAGCTGGCGCGCAGCCATGGCACGGCCTTCGTCATGGTCACCCACGATGAGCAGCTGGCGGCGCGCTGCGACCGCATGGTGCGCCTGGTGCAAGGCCAACTGGCCTGACCGGCAGGCCTGAGTCTGGACTCAGGCCATGCGCAGCAAGGTGCCCGGCAGGCGCTGGGCGCCTGCGGGAAGCACGGCCGCAGCCGGGGCCGACTTGATCTGCGGCGCAGCGGGAACGATGGATGCCGGCAGCGGCTTGCGCTGCACCTGTTCCCTGGATGCATCCGCGACGGCCGCGCTCTGCGCCGTCAGGTCGGCCGTCACCTCGCGCAGGCGTGCCGACTGGGCCATGGACGCCTGCACCACATCGCCCATGATGGCCGTGACCTGGTGGGAGGAGTCCACGATCTCCTGCATGGTGCCGCCGGCCTGGCGCACCTGATTGGCGCCCAGTGCCACCTGCTCCACCGAGGTGTGGATGAGCTGCTTGATTTCCTTGGCGGCGGCGGCGCTGTTCTGTGCCAGTGCCCGTACCTCGCCCGCCACCACGGCAAAGCCCCGGCCCTGCTCGCCTGCGCGGGCCGCCTCCACGGCAGCGTTGAGCGCGAGGATATTGGTCTGGAAGGCGATGCCGTCCATCACGCCGATGATGTCGCTGATCTTGCGCGAGCTGGCGCTGATGGACTCCATGGTGCCCATAACCTCGTGCACCGTGCGTCCGCCCTGCTCGGCCACCAGGCAGGCCTGGCGGGCCAGTTCGTTGGCCTGGCCTGCGTGCTCGGCGCTTTCGCTCAGGCCCTGCATGGCCTCGCCCAGGGTCTGTGCGGCCGTGAAGCGGCGCGTGATATCGCGGGCGTACTTGACCACCTTGAACGGCCGGCCATCGGCGTCGAGGATGGGGTTGTAGCTGGCCTCGATCCAGACCTGGCGGCCGTGCTTGCCGATGCGCAGGTACTGGCCCGCATCGTGCTGGCCGCTGGCCAGCTTGCGCCAGAACTGCGCATATTCGGGGCTGTGGCGTTCATGGGGCTGGACGAACATGCTGTGGTGCCGTCCGACGACCTCGTCCAGCGTGTAGCCCATGGCCTGCAGGAACAGGCGGTTGGCATGCAGGATGTTGCCCTGCAGGTCGAACTCGATGATGGCCTGCACCTTGGAGATGGCGGCCAGCTGGCCTTCGGCGTCGGCGTTGCGGCGCTGCTGCTCGGTGATGTCGGTGGCGTACTTCACCACCTTGAAGGGCCTGCCATGGCGATCGAAGATGGGGTTGTAGCTGGCCTGCAGCCAGACATCGCGCCCGTACTTGGCAATGCGGCGGTAGCGTCCCGCGTCGTGGATGCCATTGCCCAGGCGCTGCCAGAACGCGGCGTACTCGGGCGACTCGCTCATCTGGTGGTCCACGAACATGCGGTGGTGCTGGCCGATGACCTCGTCCTCCTCATAGCCCATGGTGTCCAGGAAGTTCTGGTTGGCGGCCAGCACATGGCCTTGCAGGTCGAACTCGATCACCGCCTGGGACTTGTGTATGGCGGCCAATTGCCCGTCAAGCTCCGCCTTGCGGCGTGCGCCACCGAGGTCCAGGATTCGACTCCATGCTGAGCGCTTCATGGGAATTCCTCTCTCCAAAGCATGCCGGCCGGTGATGCGGGAGCCCGATGCGGGGTGTAAGTGTTACTTTATGTATTTTTATGGAGGCGCAAGCCATTCGTGTATTGATTTTGTCAAACGGAGCCGACTCGCAATAAGCCAAGGGTTTGCCCTTGCTCCGGGCCTCGTCTGCCCCTTGGACGGGCGCCGCCCGGGCCGGTGGCATGATGCGGCCATGCCCGCCTGGATAGACACCCACTGCCACCTCGATGCTCCCGAATTCGACGCCGACCGCGACGCCGTGCGCGCGCAGGCGGCCGAGACAGGCGTTGCGCATCTGGTGATTCCGGCCGTGGCGCGCGAGCACTGGGACACGGTGGTGGCGCTGGCGCGGCGCCATGGCGACAGCTATGCGCTGGGCATCCATCCGCTGTACACGCCCAATGCCCGCGAGCAGGACATTGCCGCATTGCGCGAGACGCTGGCGCGGTTGCGCGGCGATGCGCAACTGGTGGCCGTGGGCGAGATCGGCCTGGACTTCTTCGTGCCCGGGCTGGATGCAGACCGGCAGATCTGGTTCTACGAGCAGCAGATCGCGCTGGCGCGCGAGTTCGACCTGCCCGTCATCCTGCATGTGCGCAAATCCAGCGACCGGCTGCTCAAGACCCTGCGCGCGCGGCCTGTGGCGGGCGGCATTGCCCATGCCTTCAACGGCAGCGTGCAGCAGGCCCAGGCCTTCATCGACCTGGGCTTCAAGCTGGGCTTTGGCGGGGCCGTGACCTATGACCGGGCGCTCAAGCTGCGCGAGCTGGCAGCCGCCCTGCCGCTGGATGCGCTGGTGCTGGAAACCGATGCCCCCGACATTCCGCCGCACTGGCTCTACACCACGGCCGGGCAGCGTGCCCAGGGCCAGGCCCAGGGCCGCAACACGCCGGCCGAGCTGGCACGCATTGCGGACGTGATTGCGCAGTTGCGCGGCATCACGCCCCAGGCCCTGGCCGAGGCCACGGGCCGCAACGCGCGTGCCGCGCTGCGAGGCCTGCCCGCCATGGCCTGAACCAGGCTGGAGCGGAACCTGAACCTGAGCGGTCTTGCCGCCCGCTGCCAGCAGCCCGGCGACCGCTGGGCGACAATGCCGGCCATGTCCTTGACCGTTCCCGACCTGCCGCCCCCCGGCGCCCCGCGCTGGCAGGGCCTGGCGCCGGTGGCCGATGCGCGGACCCGGGCCCTGGTGCTGGGCAGCTTTCCGGGCCTGCGATCGCTGCAATTGCAGCAGTACTATGCCCATCCGCAAAACCAGTTCTGGCCCTTGCTCCAGGCCCTGTGGCCCGGGCATCCGCAGCCCGGCCGCGACGACTATGCGGGCCGCTGCGAATGGCTGCTGGCCCGCGGCCTGGGCCTGTGGGACGTGTATGCCAGCTGCGAGCGCGAAGGCAGCCTGGACAGCGCCATCCGCGCGGCCGAGGTGAATGATTTCGTGGCGCTGCGCACGCATTGCCCGCAGCTGGCGCTGGCCCTGCACAACGGTGGCGAGAGCTACAAGCATGCCGGCCGCACGCAGGCCCTGGGCCTGGCCGCCGTGAAGCTGCCATCGACCAGCCCGGCCAACGCGAGCTGGAGTTTCGCGCGCAAGGTCCAGGCCTGGCGCGAGGCGCTGGCTGCCCATCAATTGCTCTGATTTTTTGACTGTTCCCGACGTGATACGCAAGACCCGCGGCGCCACCAAGGCAGCCCCATCCTCTTCCTCCAGCGCCACCACCGCCGCAGACGCCGAGCTGCCCGAAGTCAGCGTCTCCGACGATGGCGATGTGCGCCACCTGCACCTGGGCACGCCCTGGATCCAGGGCTCCATGCGCATACGCGAGCCGTTCGAGATCGAGCTCGAATACGTGCAGCGCATGATGGGCTGGCTGCTGTTCATGGAGCCCGCCAGCGTGGCCGGCCGCCATGCCATGCAGCTGGGCCTGGGCGCGGCCGCCATCACCAAGTTCTGCCACAAGAAGCTGCGCATGCGCACCACGGCCATCGAGCTGAACCCGCAGGTGCTGGCCGTGTGCCGCAGCTGGTTCAAGCTGCCGCCCGACAGCGACACGCTGCGCGTGGTGCTGGCCGATGCGGCCCAGGAAATCCGCAAGAGCCAGTGGCTGGGCACGGTCGATGCGCTGGCCGTTGATCTCTATGACCACGATGCGGCCGCGCCCGTGCTGGACAGCGCCGAGTTCTATGCCGACTGCCGCAATCTGCTGACCGACGACGGCATCATGACGGTCAACCTGTTCGGCCGCACCTCCAGCTACGAGCGCAGCCTGGCGCGCATGGCCGAAGCCTTTGGCGAAGAGGCCATGTGGGCCTTCCGCCCCACGCGCGAGGGCAACACCGTGGTGCTGGCCCAGCGCACGCCGCGCGCGCTCGACCCCGCCGCGCTGCAGGCTGCCAGCGCCCAGGTGCAGGCCCGCTGGGACCTGCCTACGACGCGCTGGCCCAAGATCTTCGTGCGGCCCTGGTAGAACGGCCCTGGTAGAGCCGCCCTGGTAGAGCGGGGCTGGCGGGGCAGGGCTGCCGGCAGGCTTACCATAGGGCGCAGTTCAGCTTCCGGCCCAACGCCATGTCCGATCCGACCTCCACCACGCAGCCTAAACCCGCCGTTGTTCCAAGCAATCCTTCGGGGCCCCTGGACTGGCGCAGGCTGGTGCAGTGGCTGCTGGCCGATGGCGTGATCACGGCCGAAGAGGCCCAGCGCACCGTGGCGCGCTGCTCGCAGGCCGAGAGCACCCAGCATCCGCTGGTCCGGCTGGCCAACGTGGGCATGGCCCGCGCCGGCGACGGGCGCGCGCTGGACATCGAGGAGCTGACCCAGTACCTGGCAACCCGCAGCGGCCTGGCCTACCTGCGCATTGATCCGCTGCGCGTGGATGCGGGCCGCGTCGGCGAAATCATGAGCGCCAGCTATGCCGAGCGCCACAAGGTGCTGCCCGTGCAGGTATCGCCGCAGGAAGTGGTGGTGGCCACGGCCGAGCCCTTCATCGACGACTGGGTGGCCGAGGTCGAGCGCCAGGCGCGCCGCAAGGTGCGCCGCGTGCTGGCCAGTCCGCTGGACCTCAAGCGCTACACGGGCGAATTCTTTGCGCTGGCCAAATCGGTGCGCGCAGCCGAGAAGGCGGGCGGCGCCGCCAGCGCGGCCAGCTTCGAGCAGCTGGTGGAGCTGGGCAACAGCAGCAAGCAGCTCGACGCCAACGACCAGGGCGTGGTGCGCGTGGTGGACTGGCTGTGGCAATACGCCTTCGACCAGCGCGCCAGCGACATCCACATGGAGCCCCGGCGCGAGCAGGGCGTGATCCGTTTTCGCATCGACGGCGTGCTCCACCCGGTCTACCAGGTGCCCATGGGCGTGCTCAATGCCATGGTCTCGCGCGTGAAGCTGCTGGGGCGCATGGACGTGGTGGAAAAGCGCCGCCCGCAGGATGGCCGCATCAAGACCCGCAACCCGCGCGGTGACGAGGTGGAAATGCGCCTGTCCACGCTGCCCACGGCCTTTGGCGAGAAGCTGGTGATGCGGATCTTCGATCCCGACAACACGGTCAAGGACCTGGATGCACTGGGCTTCACCAGCCATGACGCCCAGCGCTGGAACGAACTGGTGCGCCGCCCGCACGGCATCATCCTCGTGACCGGGCCCACGGGCTCGGGCAAGACCACCACGCTGTACTCCACGCTCAAGCGGGTGGCCACGGAGGCGGTCAATGTCAGCACCGTGGAAGACCCGATCGAAATGATCGAGCCCAGCTTCAACCAGACCCAGGTGCAGCCACAGCTGGACTTCGGCTTCACCGAGGGACTGCGCTCGCTGATGCGCCAGGACCCGGACATCATTATGGTGGGCGAAATCCGCGACCTGGCCACTGCCGAAATGGCCGTGCAGGCCGCGCTGACCGGCCACCTGGTGTTCTCCACGCTGCACACCAACGATGCGCCCAGTGCCGTGAGCCGGCTGATGGAGCTGGGCGTGCCGCCCTACCTGATCAATGCCACGCTGCTCGGTGTGCTGGCCCAACGCCTGGTGCGCACGCTGTGCCCGCAGTGCAAGCAGCGCGACGAGGAGACCTCGGCCGCCACGCTGGCCGAGGCCGTGCGGCCCTGGAAACTGTCAGGCAGCTACCAGCCCTACAAGCCCGTGGGCTGCGTGGAGTGCCGCATGACAGGCTTTCGCGGGCGCATGGGCCTGTATGAGCTGCTGACTGTGAGCGAGGCGCTCAAGCAGCAGGTCCACACCTCGCCTTCCATGGATGCGCTGCGCCGCCAGGCCGTGCAGGACGGCATGCGCCCGCTGCGCCTGGCAGGTGCCCTGCGCGTGGCCGAAGGCGTGACCACGCTGGACGAGGTCATGGCCAGCACGCCCTTGCTGGGATGATGGGCAGGCGATTGGTGGGTTGGAGCGTGAGTGCCTGCTCTGGCGCAGGCCTTTGACATGGATGGATCGGGTGTCCTCTGCTGGCACCTTTTTTCATTCATGCGGGTAGGACATGAGGGTATGCCCTTTGTAGGTGGAATCCACATCCAGACACAGTTTTTCTGAACGCAAAATCGCCGGGTCGTGATTCCGTAAGGAGACATTCTCGTGAAAATCAAGAGTCAGAAAGACTTTTTTTCGGGCGTGATGTTTTTGGTTATCGGCCTCGCTTTTGCGATCGGCGCTACCAACTACACCGTCGGCACCGGTGCCCGCATGGGCCCGGGCTACTTCCCGCTGATCCTGGGTGTGCTGATGTCCATTCTGGGCACGGCCATCTGCTTCACCGGCCTGACCAAGGGTCCATCGGGCGGTGACAAGATCGGCAAGTGGGCGTGGAAGCAAGTGTTCTTCGTCCTGGCTGCGAACTTCGCGTTCGGCGTACTGCTGGTCGGCGTTCCCAATCTGGGCATTCCCCAGTTCGGTCTGATCGTCGCTATCTACGCGCTGGTGTTCATCGCCAGCCTGGGCGGTCATAGCTTCAAGTTCAAGGAAGTGGCCATTCTGTCCACCGTCCTTGCTGTGGGCAGCTATGTGGCCTTCGTGTGGGCACTGAATCTTCAGTTCCCCGTCTGGCCCAGCTTCATCACCGGTTAAGCAGGAGCATCGTCCGTGGAACTTTTTCAGAACCTGGCGACCGGCTTCGGCGTCGCCTTCACTTTCCAGAACCTGATCTACTGCTTCGTCGGCTGTCTGCTCGGTACGCTCATCGGCGTGCTTCCAGGCATCGGCCCCGTGGCAACGATCGCCATGCTGCTGCCAGCAACCTACGCCCTGCCTCCGGTGGCGGCGCTGATCATGCTGGCCGGTATTTACTACGGTGCGCAGTACGGTGGCTCGACCACCGCCATTTTGGTGAACCTGCCTGGTGAATCCTCGTCCGTGGTGACCGTGATCGACGGCTACCAGATGGCAAGAAAGGGGCGAGCGGGACCCGCTCTCGCTGCCGCAGGCATAGGCTCGTTCTTCGCAGGTTGCGTGGGCACCGTGATCCTGGCCGCCTTCGCGCCTCCGCTGACGGAAGTCGCCTTCAAGTTCGGCCCTGCCGAGTACTTCTCCCTGATGACCCTGGGCCTGATCGGCGCCGTGGTGCTGGCTTCGGGCTCGCTGCTCAAGGCCATTGCCATGATCGTGCTGGGCCTGCTGCTGGGCATGGTCGGCACCGACGTGAACTCCGGCGTTGCCCGCTACAGCTTCGACATTCCCGAGCTGACCGACGGTATCGACTTCGTCGTGATCGCCATGGGTGTGTTCGGCTACGGCGAAATCATTGCCAACCTGTCCAAGCCTGAAGACGAGCGCGAAGTGTTCGCCGCCAAGGTGACGGGCCTGATGCCCACGAAGGAAGACTTCAAGCACATGATTCCGGCCATGCTGCGCGGCACGGCCCTGGGTTCTGCCCTGGGTATCCTGCCCGGTGGCGGTGCCATGCTGTCGGCCTTTGCTGCCTACACGATCGAGAAGAAGACCAAGCTCAAGCCGGGCGAAGTCCCCTTCGGTCAAGGCAACATCCGCGGCGTGTGCGCTCCCGAGTCGGCCAACAACGCCGGTTCGCAGACCTCCTTCATCCCGCTGCTGACGCTGGGCATTCCGCCCAACGCCGTGATGGCGCTGATGGTGGGCGCGATGACCATCCACAACATCCAGCCGGGCCCGCAGGTGATGACCAGCAACCCCGAGCTGTTCTGGGGCCTGATCGCCTCGATGTGGATCGGCAACCTGATGCTGATCGTGCTGAACCTGCCGCTGATCGGCATCTGGATCAAGCTGCTGACCGTGCCTTACCGCTGGCTGTTCCCGTCCATCGTGCTGTTCTGCGCGATCGGCGTGTACGGTACCAACAACAACACCTGGGACGTGTGGATGGTGGGTATCTTCGGCTTCGTGGGCTATGTGTTCCACAAGCTGGGCACCGAACCTGCTCCCTTGCTGCTGGGCTTCATCCTGGGCCCGATGATGGAAGAGAACCTGCGCCGGGCGCTGCTGCTGTCGCGTGGCGACTGGAGCGTGTTCGTGACCCGTCCGATCTCGGCCGGCCTGCTGCTCGCCGCTGTGGTGCTGCTGGTGGTGGTGCTGATGCCTGCAGTGAAGAACAAGCGCGAAGAAGCATTCGTAGAGGATTGATCGCCTCAGCGTTGCAACCATGTTGCTTGACGGCCCTTCGGGGCCGTTTTTTTTGGTCAACAAGCGATCCCGGTGGAAAGCTGTTGATCCCGGATGCCTGGGAGCCGACGCGCCCGTGACTGCACAATAGCGCGCAGTCTTTCGAGGTCACGATGTCCCCACTACTGTCATCCCAGCACCCGCAGCGCGTGCTGCTGCACAACGAGATCCACGCCCGCCCCGCCGAGGAGATGCAGGCGCCGCTGGCCATCACCCATGTGGTGATGCTCACCGATGCGGCCCAGCGCGAGGCCAGCCGCGCCCATGTGGCCACCCTGCTGCGCAACCACCACCTGCCGCCGCCCGATGCAGCGACCACCCATGTGCTGATCGACCTGGGCGCCTTTCACCTGCGCTGGGAACTGCACACGGAGTTCGTCTGCTGGACCTTCAGCAAGCCCATGTCGCAGGCCGGCATGGACGATGTGCGCGAGCCCGAGGCCGCCATCGACTACGTGCCGCGCGACTGGCTGGCTGCCTTGCCCGGCCAGTGCCTGAGCGGCCTGCACCTGTGGGCCTTGCAGGAGCAGGCAATCAATGAGCCGCATCTGGTGCGCCACCTGCTGCAGGAAGACACGCTGGTGGGTGCGCGCGTGGCCGGCGATGCGGGCAAGGTCTACACCGACTTCGCCATCCATGCCGATGGCTTCTCGCGCATGCTGCTGCTGGCCGGCGAGTCATTGTCGCCACGCCGCCTGGGGCGGCTGGTGCAGCGGCTGCTGGAGATCGAGACCTACCGCATGGCGGCCCTGCTGGGCCTGCCGGCAGCCCGCCAGGCCGCTGCCGTACTGGCCACGGCCGAGCGGGATCTGGCGGCCCTGGCCCATTCCATCCGTCTTGCCGACCGCGATGCCGAGCCGGCACTGCTGGACCGGCTGACACGCCTGGCCGGGCAGGTGGAGAGCGAATACGCCACCACGCATTCGCGCTTTTCCGCCAGCGCGGCCTATTTCGAACTGGTGGACAAGCGCATTCAGGACATCCAGGAATCGCGCATCGACGGCATACAGACCATCCGCGAGTTCATGGACCGGCGCCTGACGCCGGCGCGCAGCACCTGCGAATGGGCAGCGCGGCGGCAGAACGCGCTGTCCGAGCGCGTCTCGCGCGTCAGCAGCCTGCTGCGCACGCGGGTGGAGATCGAGCAGCAGCAAAGCAGCCAGCAGTTGCTGGGCGCCATGAACCAGCGCCAGGACATGCAGTTGAAGTTGCAGTCCACGGTGGAAGGCCTGTCCGTGGCCGCCATCACCTACTACTTCACGGGCCTGATCAGCTACCTGGCCAAGGGCGCCAAGACGCTGGGCTGGCCCTGGTCGCCGGAGAGCACGGCCGCCGTCGCCATTCCCGTGGTGGCACTGGGCGTATGGTGGTCGCTGCGCAGGCTGCACCACAGATTGTTCCGTGGCCAGCACGGGTCCGGCACGCACTGAAGGGAGCTCCCGCAGCCCCGTCCATGCGCCTGTGTTCCCCTGCACCGGCGTTTTCGCGTTTTCACACGTTTGGCGTGAAAGCATCGAAGCCTCGCGCACAATGTGCGCTGCCGTTCTGCAAGGATCGAGCAAGGCTTTTTTTGTTCAGGAGTGAGACATGGATCTGGGAATCGCGGGCAAGTGGGCCCTGGTATGTGGCGCCAGCAAGGGACTGGGCTTTGGCTGTGCCAAGGCGCTGGCGCAAGAGGGCGTGAACCTGGTGATCAATGCGCGCAATCCCGAGGCCCTGCAGGAGGCTGCGGCCAGCCTCGCCGCCCTGGCGCCGCAGGTGAAGGTGCTGGCCGTGGCGGCCGACATCACCACCGAGGAAGGCCGCGCCGCCGTGCTGTCGGCAGCCGGCGGCCCGGGCGTGGATTTCGACATCGTCGTCACCAATGCCGGCGGCCCGCCGCCCGGTGATTTCCGCGACTGGGACCGCGCGGCCTGGCTCAAGGCCGTGGACGCCAACATGCTCACGCCCATCGAGCTGATCAAGGCCACGGTGGACGGCATGGCGGCGCGCGGATTCGGCCGCATCGTCAACATCACCTCCAGCGCCGTGAAGGCGCCCATCGACATCCTGGGCCTGTCCAATGGCGCGCGCAGCGGCCTCACGGGCTTTGTGGCGGGCCTGGCGCGCAGCGGCATCGCGGCCAAGGGCGTGACCATCAACAACCTGCTGCCCGGCAAGTTCGACACCGATCGCCTGCGCACCACCTTCACGGCCGCCGCCAACAAGAGCGGCAAGAGCCTGGACGATGTGCGCCTGGTGCAGCAATCCCAGGTGCCGGCCCGCCGCTTCGGCACGCCCGATGAATTCGGCGCCATCTGTGCCTTCCTGTGCAGCGCGCACGCAGGCTACATGACGGGTCAGAACATCCTGCCCGACGGCGGCCTGTACGCAGGAACCTTCTGATGCGCCGGTGCACTGCCTCCATGAACGGGTCCAGGGCCGGCAAGGCCCGGGAAATGGTCCCTTGCATGGCTGCGCAGTGCCGAGCGGTCCATGGGCAGGGGCGGCCTTGACAGTCCCGTTCCTGCATCGTGGCCAGCGGCCTTGCCGCAGCCTGCCCATTCCAAACGCCATGCAGGGAGCCCGGAGATGACGGGCCAGTCCCATCAGACGGACTGGGCGGCGGCCGACCCCGTCCGCGCGCCCGGCCCGGCAGCGGCCGCAAGCCCTGCGCGCATGCGCCATACCCTGGCGCTGATGCTGGTGCTGCTGACGGTGGCCCTGGCGGCCGCCATGGTCTGGCTGCTCAGCGGCATGCGGACCACGGCGCAGGAGGAGGCTTCGCTGCGCCTGGTGCGCTTTGTGCTGGGCACCGAGGCGGCCATCAGCCGCAGCCTGGAATCCCTGGATGCCCTGGCGCTGGGCGTGGATGAACTGCTGGGTTCGCGCAACCCCGCATCGGCATCGCAGCCGCAACTGCAGGAAATGCTGCACACCATGGTGCGGCAGAACACGCTGGCGCAGCGCGCCTCGGTGCACGATATCCAGGGCCGGGAACTGGCCGCTTCGGGCGATGGCCCGGTCATCGACCTGCCTGCGCAGGCCTGGGAGCGCCTGGCGGGCCAAAGCCGCTCCGAATTGCTGGCAAGTCCACCCTCCGTCGCGCCGCAGGTGCCGGGTGGCGAGCGCATGCTGTACCTTGTGCGACCCCTGAGCCGGGCGGAGCAGGGCGGCTATGTGCTGATGCAGGTGCCGGCTGCGGCGCTGGGCGCCGTGCTGGCCCAGGGCGGCGTGCTGGACGGCCTGGAGGTCACGCTGGAGCAGGGCAGCGGCGAGCTGCTGCTGTCCATGCCCCAGTATGGCGATGTCGCCGCTGTGCGGCTGCTGCCGACGACGTCGCAGCTGCCGTCCAGCGGCGTCATGCACATGGCCGCACGCCTGAGCCGCGTGCCCGCCCTGGTGGCTGCGCATCCACTGCCCAAGGGACATCTGTGGGTCACGGCCAGCCTGCCCATGTCCTCCGTGCTGGCCGGCTGGCGCGTGGCTGCCTGGCTGATGGTGCTGGCCGTGATGATCTTCGGCGTGCTGCTGGCCGTGCTGGGCTGGACCGTGCACCGCTACATGGACCGCCTGCATGCCGCGCGGCGCCAGGCCCAGCGGTCCGAGCAGTGGCTGGACCAGGCGCTGGACAGCATGGTCAGCGGCTTTCTGCTGCTGGATTCGCAGCAGCGCGTGCTGCGCTGGAACCGCTGCTACGAGGAAATGTTCCCCTGGCACGCGGACCAGCTGGAGCCTGGGCGGCCCCTGCAATCGCTGCTCGATTCCTGCCCCAGCGCCGTGGGTCTGGCGGCGGCGCCGGCGCAGGCCGACGAGGCCAAGGACCTGCACCGCCAACTGGTGCTGCGGCCTGGCGTGCCCTTTGAGCAGCAACTGCCCAGCGGCCGCTTTGTCCAGATGACGGCACGGCTGGCCGCCGAGGACGGCGTGGTCATCACCTACAACGATGTCACCGATATCCGGCTGGCCACGGCCGAGATCGAGAGCCTGGCCTTCTACGATCCACTGACCAGCCTGCCCAATCGCCGCCTGCTGCTGGACCGCCTGGCCCAGGCCACGGTGCTGGCCGCACGCGAAGGCTGGACCGGGGCGCTGCTGTTCCTGGACCTGGACCAGTTCAAGATGCTCAACGACACGCTGGGCCACGAAGTGGGCGACCAGCTGCTGCAGCAGGTGGCGCACCGCCTGCGCAGCGCCGTGCGATCTTCGGACACGGTGGCGCGCCTTGGGGGGGATGAGTTCGTGGTCATGCTCTGCGAGCTATCGCACGAGCCTGCCGAGGCGGCCACGCTGGCCCAGCGCATCGGCGAGAAGATCCTGGCGCGGCTCAACCAGTCCTATGTGCTGGGCGCCCACCTGCACCGCAGCGCCTGCAGCATTGGCGCCACGCTGTTCGGCCGCCAGCCGCAATCGGCGGCCGAGCTGCTCAAGCAGGCCGACATCGCCATGTACCAGATCAAGGCGCGCAACGGCAGCGGCCTGTGCTTCTTCGATCCGCAGATGCAGGTGGAAATCCACCAGCGCGTGCGCATGGAAGGCGACCTGCGCCAGGCCCTGGCGCAGTCCCAGTTCGAACTGCACTACCAGCCCCAGTTCACGCTGGCCGGCGAGGTCATAGGCGCCGAAGCCCTGCTGCGCTGGCGCCACCCCGAACGCGGCCTAGTGCCGCCCGGCATGTTCATTGCCGTGGCCGAGGAAAGCGAGATCATCGTGCCGCTGGGCATGTGGGTGATCCGCACGGCCTGCGAGCAACTGGCGATCTGGCAAAAGGATGCGCGGCTGCGCCATCTGCAGGTGGCCGTGAATGTCAGTGCCCGCCAGTTCCGGCACCAGGACTTTGCCTCCCAGGTCATCGAGCAGGTGCGCAATGCCGGCATTGCGCCCCATCTGCTCAAGCTGGAGCTGACCGAGTCGCTGGTGATCGAGAACGTGCAGGAGTCCATCGACAAGATGAAGCAGCTGCGCAGCCATGGCGTGTGCTTTTCCATGGACGACTTCGGCACCGGTCACTCCTCGCTGACCTATCTCACCCAGCTGCCGCTGAACCAGCTCAAGATCGACCAGTCCTTCGTGCGCCACCTGGGCTTGCGCCATACCGATGACGTGATCGTGCAGACCATCATCGGCATGGCGCGCAACCTGAACCTGGATGTGATCGCCGAAGGCGTGGAGACCCTGGAGCAGCGCGCCCTGCTCGCGCACTACGGCTGCGAGTATTTCCAGGGCTACCTGTTCAGCCCGCCCGTGCCCATACGCGCGTTCGAGCAGCTGCTGGCCAAGGTGCCCGTGCGCACCGTGGCGCATGGCCTGCCAAAGGCTATCCCCGGCGCGAAGACACCATGATGCCGCCCACGATGAGCGCGAAGGCCAGCCCGTGGTACAGCTGCGGCGTCTGGCCCAGCAGCGGAATGGACAGCAAGGCGGTGAACAGGGGCATCAGATTGCCGAAGAAGCCCGCCACCGCAGGGCTGCTGCGCTGCACGCCCAGGCCCCAGAAGCGATAGGCCAGGATGGCCGGCCCGACGGCGATGAACAGCAGAGCACCCAGCAGCGGCCACCCTGCCTGAAGGTGAAACCGTCCCGATGCAGCCTCCAGTCCCGTGAACAGGCCGGACCACATCAGGCCGAAGACCATCTGTGCCAGCAGAAAGCCCGACCAGTCCGCGCGCAGCTGTCCTGACACGCTGGTCCTGGACAGCAGCCACGTATAGAAGGCCCACAGGATCGTGGCCAGCACCATGAACAGGTCGCCCGGCACCAGCTGCAGCTGGCGCAGCACCTGCGGATCGCCGCGTGACAGCACCACGGCCACGCCCAGCACCGACAGCGCGGCCCCCAGCAACTGGCGGCGGCTCACGGCAATGCCCCAGCAGATGCGGCCCACGGCCAGCATCCACACCGGCATGCTGGAGCCGACCAGGGTGGCGTTCAGCGGCGTCGATGTTTTCAGCGCCAGGTACAGCAGGGCGTTGTAGCAGCCGATGCCCAGCAATCCCAGCAGCGCGAACTGGCGCCACTGCGGCCAGACGGCGCTGTCCCGGCGCAGCACCCATCCCGCCAGCGGCAGCAGCAGCATGAAGGCAATGGCCCAGCGCAGGAAATTCAGCGCGAAGGGCGAGATCAGGTCATGGACCATGCGGCCCACGATGGCATTGCCGGCCCACAGCAGCGGCGGCAGCGTCAGGATGGCGGCGGTGGAAGGCTTCAGCGGCTGGCTCATCGGGATCATCCGGCTTTCGGGCTCGCCACTATAGGCGTTGCGCGCTCTTTGCGCCGAGCATGCGTTGCCGTCTTCCGCGAGGCGGGCCGAAACATGGCACGATGCCGCTCTTGTCGCTTTTTGCAGGAGTGCTCCCATGGGTATTGCAGTGCAGATCCGCCACAACGGCGGCCCCGAAGTCCTGGAGCTGGTGCAGGTCGCCGTGGGCGAGCCCGGGCCAGGCGAGGTACGCATACGCCACCATGCGGTGGGCCTGAACTTCATCGATGTGTACCAGCGCTCGGGCCTGTACTCGCTGCCCATGCCCTTGAGCCTGGGCATGGAAGGCGCAGGCGTGGTCGAGGCCGTGGGGGCCGGCGTGGAGCACCTGGGCGTGGGCGATCGCGTGGCCTATGCCAGCAATCCTCCGGGCAGCTACAGCGAAGTGCGCGTCATGCCCGCCATGTGCGTGTGCCGCCTGCCCGATGCCATTGCGTTCGAGACGGCTGCCGCCATGATGCTCAAGGGCCTGACCGCCCAGTACCTGCTCAAGAAATGCATTCCGGTCGAGGGCCTGGCACCGGGTGATGCCGTGCTGTTCCATGCGGCGGCCGGTGGCGTGGGCCTGATCGCCTGCCAATGGGCCAGGGCCCTGGGCCTGCAGCTCATCGCCACTGCAGGCTCAGACGAGAAGTGCGCGCTGGCCCTGGCCAACGGTGCAGCCCATGCCATCAACTACCGCAGCGAGAACTTCGCCGAGCGCGTGCAGGAGATCACGGGCGGCCAGGGTGTGAAGGTGGTCTATGACAGCGTGGGCAAGGACACCTGGGAAGGCTCGCTGGCCTGCCTGCGGCGCTTCGGCCTGTTGGTGAGCTTCGGTAACGCCTCGGGCCCCGTGGCGCCTTTCGCTCCTGCCGTGTTGGCGGCCAAGTCGCTGTATGTGACGCGCCAGACTCTGTTCTCCCACATCACCAGCCGCGAGGCCACCCAGGCGATGGCCGACGATCTGTTCGCCGTGGTGGAAAGCGGTGCCGTGAAGATCCATATCGACCAGCGCTATCCGCTGGCCGAGGTGCGCCAGGCACACCTGGACCTGGAGGCGCGCAAGACCACGGGCTCGACCATCCTGCTGCCATGAGTGTGTCAAAGCACCTTGCCGACCCGGCCGTGAAGGCCTGGCTGGACCGCCTGCGCGCCGACACGCGCCAGCCCGCGCTGCAGCCGCGCCGGCCGTTGCTGGTGGCCGGGCAGGAAACTGGTTCGCTGGAAGACGGCCTGGCCGCGCTGCTGCCGGACGATGTGATGCATGCCCACGGCGTGGCACTGCGCCTGCAGGCCGGCCAATGGCATCTGCAAGGCCAGGGCGATGCCACGGTCCTGCTCAACGCCCTGGCCCGGGTGCTGCGTGCCACGGGCCACAGCGGCCCCTGGCGCGATGAGCAACTGGCCGTGTGCAACGTCCAGGGCCAGCGCATTGCCACCGTGGAGCGCGGCGCCGTGCGTCCGCTGGGCATTGCCACCCAGGCCGTGCATCTGGTGGGCGAGACAGCCGATGGCCGCATCTGGGTGCAGCAGCGCGCCGACAACAAGCCCACCAACCCCGGCATGTGGGACACGCTGATGGGCGGCATGGTGGCCGCGTGCGATACCGTGGCCGAGGCCGTGGAGCGTGAAACCTGGGAAGAGGCCGGCCTGCGCGTGGCCGAGCTGCAGGGCCTGCGCCATGGCGGCCATGTGCTGTTCGAGCGCCCCAGTGACGAGGCCGAGGGCCGGGGCTTCATGCGCGAGCGCATCGACTGGTTCGGCGCCACCGTGCCGCCGGCGCTGGAGCCCGGCAACCAGGATGGCGAGGTCCAGGCCTTTGCGCTGATCGAGCGCGACCAGCTCGTCGAATGGCTCCTGCAGGGCCGCTTCACGCCCGAGGCCGCCCAGGTGCTGGCGGCCTGGCTGGGCTGGTGAAACGCTTCAGCGCGCCGTCTTGTTCAGTGCCGATTCCTTGAGCCGGCTGGGCGCCAGGGCGCCGGCCGATTCGAGGATGGGGTAGGCCACCGAGCACAGCAGCGAGTTGATGCGCTTGAGATCGCTGATCAGGTCGATGTGCAGCGAGCTGGTCTCTATGCTGGAGACGGTGTTGTCGGACAGGCGCGCCAGGTGGGTGGCCGAGTAGGCCAGCTCCAGGTCGCGGAAACGCGCCTTTTCCTCCAGCAGCTTCTGCGCCTCGCGCACATTGCCGTTGAGGAACACGCTCATTGCCAGGCGCAGGTTGTCCAGCAGGTGGTGCAGCAGCTCGCGGATCTCCTGCGTGCCGGCCTCGGAGAACTGGCGGCCCTTCTTGATCTTCTTGTCCTCGATGTCCAGCAGAACGCGCTCGATGATGTCGCCGATCTGCTCCATGTTGATGGTGAAGCTGATGATTTCCGTCCAGCGCTGGCCCTCGCGCTCATCCAGTTCGGCGCGCGAGATCTTGGTCATGTAGTACTTGATGGCCGAGTACAGATCGTCCACCGTGCCTTCAAGCTCGCGCAGCTCCTGGGACAGCTTGAGGTCGTCGGTCTCCAGCACGCGCTGCATGCCGATCAGCATGGACTCGACCATGTCAGCCTGGTGCAGGGCCTCGCGCGCGGCGCAGGAAATGGCCAGCGACGGCGTGCTCAGCGCCGAGGGGTCGAGGTGGCGGGGCCGCAGCAGGCTGGTGGAGCTGGCCTCGGGCTTGGGCAGCAGGGCCGTCACCCAGCGCGCCACGGTCTGCGTGAGGCCAATGAAGCACAGGCTGTTGAAGATATTGAAGGCCAGGTGGAACAGCACGATGTTCTGGCCCTTGCCGTCGATCATCGGCATCACGTAGGTGGCCCACAGCCCCAGGAAGGGCGCGACGATGGCCACCCCCATGATCTTGAACAGCATGTTGCCGATGGTGACCTGGCGCACTTCGGTGCTGGACTTGGCCGTGGTCAGCACGGCCACCAGGCCGCTGCCGATATTGGCGCCCAGCGTCAGGCCCAGTGCCACTTCCATGGGAATAGCGCCCGAGCTGGCCATGGCCGCGATCAGCAGCACGATGGCCAGGCTGGAATAGGCCATCACGGCCAGCAGCGCACCCAGCAGCAACTCCATGAAGATATCGCTGGTGACCGAGCCCAGCAGGGTGCGCACGGCGGGGGCTTCCAGCAGCGGCTCGGTGGCCTCGACCACCAGGCGCAGCGCCAGCAGCATCACGCCCAGGCCGATCAGCACGCGGCCTATGCGCCCGGCCGTGGTGTCCTGGCGGGTGATGAACAGCACCACGCCCACGAAGATGAACAGAGGCGACAGCCAGGACAGGTCGGTGGAGAACAGCACGGCCATCAGCGCCGTGCCCACGTCGGCGCCACGCATCACGGCCAGCGCGGCCGGCAGCGAGATCAGGCCCTGGCCCACGAAGGCCGAGGTCATCAGCGAGGTGGCCGTGCTCGACTGCACCAGCGCAGTCACACCCAAGCCCGACAGCGCAGCCGAGAAACGGTTGCTCATGCTGTGGGCGAGCAGGTCGCGCAGATTGGCGCCGAACACCCGCAGCACGCCGGTGCGGACCATGTGCGTGCCCCAGACCAGCAGGGCGATGGCGGCCAGTAGATTGAGTAAGTGCTTCATGTGCTGTGAGCGGAGAAGCGGACCAATATAACCCCGGTCCCGGCTTGCGCGCAGGAGAGTCGGCCGCATGAGCGCACAGTTTGGTGCGAAATAAAGAAAATTGTAGAAATAAAACGAATCAAAAAGAATTTCGGTTGACCAAAAACGCACTCAGGAAAACCCGAAGAGAAAGCCCGTCGGCACGCAGTTGGCGGCAGCCCCCATGAAAAAGCCCCTCGCAGGAGGGGCTAGGCTGGCTGTCGTGGCGTGCGCCGCGGCGGGGATCAGGTTCTTTTGGCCCGCCGTGCGCGCAGCACCTCGTCCAGGATCAGCAGGCCCGCGCCCACGCTGATGGCGATGTCGGCGGCATTGAAGGCCGGAAAGTGCGAACGGCCCCAGTAGAAGTCCAGGAAGTCCACCACGTAGCCGTGCTGCAGGCGATCCACCACGTTGCCGATGGCGCCGCCCAGGATGCTGGCCAGCGAGAAGCAAAACAGCTTCTGCCCCGGATGCTTGCGCAACTGCCAGACGATGAGCAGCGTGGCCGCCACGCCGATGCCCACGAACAGCCAGCGCTGCCAGCCGCCCGCTCCGGCCAGGAACGAGAAGGCCGCGCCCGTGTTGTGGGCCCGCACGATGTTGAAGAAGCCCGTGATCGGCGTCCAGTCGCCCAGCTGGTAGGCACCAAGGATCCACTGCTTGGTGAGCTGGTCGATGGCGATGATCGCCAGCGACCAGGCCAGCCAGGGCCAGATGCGGCTGTTGCGGGATTCGGGGACCGCAGCAAAGGTAGGGGTCATGGCAGCGCCTCAGGGGTTGATTACGCCTTGTGGCGCTCTTCGCCAGCGCCGTGCAGGTTGCTGTCGCAACGGCCGCACAGGCTGGGGTGCTCGGGGTTGATGCCCACGTCGGCACGGTAGTGCCAGCAGCGGTCGCACTTGGCATGGCTGCTGGGTGTGACGGCGGCCTGCAGGGCCTCGCCCGCCAGGGCCTCGGCCGCCGAGGTGATGAAGACGAACTTCAGGTCGTCGCCCAGGCTTTGCAGCAGGGCCAGGTCTTCGGGCTGGGCCGAGACACTGACTTCGGCCTGCAGCGAGGAGCCGACCCGGCCTTCGGTGCGCACGGCCTCGATGTCCTTGTTCACCACGTCGCGGATCTCGCGCAGGCGCGCCCACTTGGCCAGCAGGGCCTCGTCACCGGCCGGCAGGTCGGTGTAGGTCTCCAGGAAGATGGACTCGCTGTCGCCGAAGACCTTCCAGGCCTCTTCGGCCGTGAAGGACAGGAAGGGCGCCATCCAGCGCAGCATGGCATGCGTGATCTGGTGCAGGGCGGTCTGGGCGCTGCGGCGGGCCAGGCTCTTGGGCGCGCTGGTGTACAGGCGGTCCTTGAGCACGTCCAAGTAGAAGCCGCCCAGGTCTTCCGAGCAGAACAGCTGCAGCTTGGCCACCACGGGGTGGAATTCATAGACCTTGTAGTGGGCCAGCAGCTCGGCCTGGAACTGGGCCGCGCGGGCCAGGGCCCAGCGGTCGATTTCCAGCAGCTCTTCGGTGGGAACCGAGTCCTGCGCAGCATCGAAGTCGCTGACGTTGGCCAGCAGGAAGCGCAGCGTGTTGCGGATGCGGCGGTAGGCATCCACCACGCGGGCCAGGATCTTGTCGTCGATGCCCAGGTCGCCCGAGTAGTCGGTCGAGGCCACCCACAGGCGGATGATCTCGGCGCCCATCTTGTTGCTCACGTCCTGCGGGGCGACGGTGTTGCCCAGCGACTTGGACATCTTCTTGCCCTGGCCGTCCACGGTGAAGCCGTGCGTCAGCAGGCCGCGGTAGGGCGCGCGCCCGAAGATGGCCGAGGCCAGCAGCAGCGACGAATGGAACCAGCCGCGGTGCTGGTCATGGCCTTCCAGGTAGAGGTCGGCCTCGGGGCCCTGGTCGTGGTGCATTTCGGCGTGCGTGCCGCGCATCACGTGCCAGAAGGTGGAGCCGGAGTCGAACCAGACTTCGAGGATGTCGGTGCTCTTGGTGTAGTGCACGGCCTCCTCGGCGCCCAGGATGTCCTCGGCCGTCACGCGGCTCCAGGCCTCGATGCCGCCCTGCTCGACCATGGCGGCCGCCTGGTCGATGATCTCCATGGTGCGCGGGTGCAGCTCGCCGCTGTCCTTGTGCAGGAAGAAGGGCAGGGGCACGCCCCAGCTGCGCTGGCGCGAGATGCACCAGTCGGGGCGGCCGGCGATCATGTCGCGCAGGCGGGTCTTGCCGTTCTCCGGGTAGAACTGGGTGTGCTCGATGGCTTCCAGTGCGATCTGGCGCAGCGTCTGCGCGGGCTTGTCGCCGGGCTTGGTGAACACACCCTCGCCCTCGTCCATGCGGATGAACCACTGGGCTGCGGCGCGGTAGATCACGGGCGTCTTGTGGCGCCAGCAGTGCGGGTAGCTGTGGGTGATGGTCTTGGTGTCCATCAGGCGGCCGGCCAGCTTGAGCGCGTCGATGATGGCGGGCGTGGCCTTCCAGATGTGCTGGCCACCGAACAGCGGCAGCTCGGGTGCGTAGACGCCGTTGCCCTGTACGGGGCTCAGGATGTCTTCGCGCGTCATGCCGTTGTTCATGCAGCTGTTGAAGTCGTCCACGCCATAGGCGGGGGCCGAGTGCACGATGCCGGTGCCGTCATCGGCCGTGGCGTAGTCGGCCAGGAACACGGGCGAGACGCGGTCGAAGCCCTTGTCCATATCGGCCAGCGGGTGCTTGAACTGCAGGTGGTCCAGCTTCCTGCCCACGGCGGTGGCGACGACCTGGCCTTCGAGCTTCCAGCGTGCCAGACACTTCTCGACCAGGGCCGAGGCCACGATCAGCAGGCCGCGCTCGGTGTCCACCAGGCTGTATTCCAGCTCGGGGTTGACGTTGAGCGCCTGGTTGGCGGGGATGGTCCAGGCCGTCGTCGTCCAGATGACGATGAAGGCTGGCTTGGCCAGCGAGGGCAGGCCGAAGGCGGCCGCCAGCCTGTCGGGCTCGGCCGTGGGGAACATCACGTCCAGTGTCTGGCTTTGCTTGTCGGCGTATTCGATCTCGAACTCGGCCAGCGAGGAGCCGCAGTCAAAGCACCAGTACACGGGCTTGAGGCCGCGGTAGACGAAGCCGCGCTCCATGACGCGCTTGAGGGCGCGCAGCTCGGCGGCCTCGTTGGCGTAGTTCATGGTCTTGTAGGGATGGTCCCAGTCGCCGAGCACGCCCAGGCGCTTGAAGTCCACCATCTGCTGGGCGATCTGCTCGGTGGCGAAGGCGCGGCTCTTGGCCTGCATCTCGTCGCGCGGCAGGTTGCGGCCATGCAGCTTTTCGATGGCGTTCTCGATGGGCAGGCCGTGGCAGTCCCAGCCCGGCACGTACAGCGCGTCGAAGCCTTCGAGCTGGCGGCTCTTGACGATCATGTCCTTGAGCGCCTTGTTCACCGCGTGGCCGATGTGGATCTTGCCGTTTGCGTAGGGCGGGCCGTCATGCAGGATGAACTTGGGCGCACCGTGGCGCGCGTCGCGCAGCTTCTTGTAGAGCCCCTTGTCCTCCCATTCCTGGACCCAGCCCGGCTCGCGCTTGGGCAGGTCGCCGCGCATGGGGAAGGGCGTGTCGGGCATGTTCAGCGTGGCGCGATAGCCCGCATTGGCGTTGGGGGAGACTTTCGAATCAGACATGGAGAACCTTGAAAGCAGGCCAGAGCCCGGACCGTCTGGTCCAGGCACGGAAAAAGGGGAGGAAAGCCTGGTGCGCACCCGCGCCCGGGCAGGTGACGGAGAGCGTCAAATTCGGTCGCGCGTGGTCTGGCGACGGGTCTCGGTGTAGATGGGTGTGTGGATGGTGGCGAAGAACGCGCGCGCGTCATCGCAGTCCTTGGCGATGCCGGCGGTGAGGGCGTCGAGACTGTCGTACTTCAGCTCGTCGTGCAGTTTGTGCAGAAGTTCCACGCGGATGATTTTACCGTAGGCCTCTTCGCCTCCCGGCGCGCCGGGCCAATCGAGGCAATGCGTCTCCAGCAGGACGCGCCCGCCGTTGACATCCGTCGGGTCCAGGGAAGGGCGCACGCCGAGGTTGGCCACGCCGCGCAGCGGTCGTTCATTCAGGCCATGGACCAGCACGGCGAAGATGCCGCTGGCCGCAGGCTTCCAATGGTTGAAGCGCAGGTTCAGCGTGCGAAAGCCGTCGCCCGCGCCCTGGCGGCTCTCGGCCAGGCTGCGGCCCAGCTTGCGGCCGTGCACCACATGGCCGGAGATGGTGTAGGGATGGCCCAGCAGCCGCGCGGCGTCCTGCATGCGCCCCTCGGCCAGGGCTGCGCGCACATGGGTGCTGGACACGCGCAGGCCGTGCACCTCGTAGCTGTTCATGCGGGCCACGTCAAAGCCCTGGCGCTGGCCTGCCGCATCCAGCATGGCGTAGTCGCCTGCACGCTGGGTGCCGAAGCGGAAGTCGTCGCCAACCAGCACGTATTTCGCGCCTAGGCCCGCCACCAGCACTTCGTCGATGAAGGCCTGCGGCGACTGGCTGGCCAGCGTCTGGTTGAAGGGCAGCACCACGGTCTGGTCCACGCCGCAGCGCTCGAGCTCCGACAGCTTGTCGCGCAGCGTGCCTATGCGCGCCGGCGCGATCTCGGGCCGGCCCAGGGTCTGGGCGAAATAGTCGCGCGGATGGGGCTCGAAGGTCAGCACGCAGGTGGGCACGCCACGCTGGGCAGCTTCGGCCGACAGCAGGGCCAGCATGGCCTGGTGACCCCGGTGAACACCATCGAAATTGCCGATGGTGACGGCGCAGGCCGATTCCCGCCCTGGATGGTTGAAGCCTCGAAAAATCTTCATGGGACGCTTTGTTTTCAATAGCGGCTGGCACGCGCGCAGCCAGCGCAGGCTGTCAATCCGACATGGAAACAGAGTATATTGCCTCGATAAGGCCTGCCTTGCAGGCCCTGTGCACTGGCTGCATTCCCGTTCACTTTGGTGTCAGAGGAGGCGTGTCGTGAAGGTCTTGAAGCTGTCGGCCCAAGGGCTGCCCCAATCCTGGATCACGCTGGAGCAGGCGGCGCTGCATTACGCGGCGGACGATGTGCGCTGGGAGTCCGGCGGAGAGGTCGCCTGTTTCCGCGGTGGTCACAATGCCGTCACGGGCTGCCAGTCGGTCATCCACATCAACAGCATCATCGGTACGCGCGGTGCGCCTGCCATCAATCCGCACAGCCTGCAGCCCGGCCTGACCAATGGCAAGCTGTTCGCACGCGACCGCTGCATCTGCGCCTATTGCGGCCGGGTCTTTCATGAAAACGACCTCACGCGCGAGCACATCGTGCCCATCTCCGCAGGGGGAGGCCACCAGTGGATGAACCTGGTGACGGCCTGCCGCTCCTGCAATCACCGCAAGGGTGCCCGCACGCCAGAGCAGGCGCGCATGCCGCTGCTCTACACGCCCTATGTACCCAGCCTCTGGGAAGACTTCATCCTGCGCAACCGGCGGATCCTGGCCGATCAGATGGAGTTTCTGCTGCTGCACGTGCCCCGGAGTTCGCGCTGGGCGCGGGACGGCTTCGCCGAGGGCGGTGGTGCGCCCACGCACGAGGTGGCGTGGGCTTGATGAAGGCCCGTCAGGCAGCGGTCTTGGTTGCCGTCACGACAAAGCCCTGAACCGCCTCGCCACGTTCCTGGCGCAGCACCAGTTCTTCCGTCGCCACACTGAAACCGGCTTGCTTGCACAGTGCTTCGACGTGGCTGCGCTTGTGGGCGTACCGCTGGGTCTCGACTGGGAGGACCAAGTCTGGGCCGTCTTCGGCGGCTGTCTCGCAGCTAAATATAAATTCACCGCCGGCCTTCAGAATGCGAGCGGCATTTGGCATGACTGACTGCAGATCGCCGATGTAGATCAGTACATCCAGACAGGTGATGACGTCGTACTCTCCATCTGGAGTGTTCTGTAGCGCATCCATTAGGTTGACGTTGTGAAAACGGTCATAGATACCATGCTTGGCGGCCTGCTCGATCATCTTGAGAGAACTGTCCACACCAATCAGGTAGCCCTCCATCGGGCCTAGATATAGGCCTAGCAGTCCGGTGCCACAGCCCAGATCAAGCAGGTTGAAGTCCTTATCTGGGTGACGAGATATCAGTTGGCTGGCGACGAGCTTGGGCACTTGATACCCTAGTTTTCCAACCAGATGCAGGTCAAATTTCTCGGACATTGCATCAAAAATGCCGCGATGTGCTTCCACCGGCTGATGCTGGGGTGTCTCGCCACGGGCCAAGGTTGCGTAGTGTGTCAGCAACGCGTCTTCTGGAAATTTCTCTTGCAAAGCAAGTATGTCTGGTAAAGCAGCGGAAATCTCACCACGTGCCAAGTTCAATTTGACCAAACCAAGTACGTAGGCCGGATTTTCTGGGTTTTCGTTTATCAGAGATTTCCAGATATCAGATGCTTCTGCATAGTCGCCTATGTCTATTAGGTCAGTAGCCAAGTGCTGGCGCAACATTGCATCGCCTGGATAAATTTCAAGGCCGCGGCGCAGGTGCTTGATTGCCATCGTCAGGTTGCCAGCTCGATGGGCGATATCGATCACATTTGCCAATACCTGCGGGTTCTTGGGCTCCAGACGTGCAACCTTCTCGGCTATTTCGATAGCAGGGGTGAATTGGTCTATCCGTGCGCGGTAGAGTGCGTACTCCAGAAGGCCGGGGGGCCACATCGGAGCAAGTTCAATGCAGCGCTCAAATGCTTCCTCGGCCTTCGCATGGTTGCCGGCCCGATCCGCCATAATTCCTGCCAACATGAATACCCGTGCATCGTTGGGCACTTGGCGATGAGCCTTGTTCAGAGTTTGGGCGGCTTTTTGCAGGTCGCCTTTCGCGATCTGCTGGCGAGCCATTTCCAGGTGCTTGCGGTTGATGTCGGCGGGGATGGAAGTAGCGCTCATGGACAGGTGTGTGTTTATGGCCAAGGAGAGGCGGGCGTTGACTGCGGCATGTGCCGGCAGGCCACGCCAGTGGCGAACTTTTCATTATCGTGGATTCTTCGCCCGGCGATGTTTCAAGCCGATGCCTGCAAGGTCTTGGCCTGCGGTGCGGGCAAGGGGCGCGGTGGCAGCGTGAGCGTGAAGCGGGTGCCGCCCTGGTCTGATGGCGCTGCCTGTATGTCGCCGCCGTGCAGGCGTGCAATGCGCCGGGCGACCCACAGGCCCAGGCCGAAGCCGCGGGCCTGGTCCGCGCGGTGACCGCGCTCGAAGCGCTCGAAGATGCGTTGCGCCAGCTCGGGTGCAAGACCCGGGCCCTGGTCGCTGACAGTGAGTTCCAGCCGGCCGTGTTCGTCGGTGCGCGCGCGCACGGCGATTTCTCCGGCCTTGGCGTATTTCACCGCGTTGTCCACGAGGTTGGACAGGGCGATGCGGGTGAGCGTGGAGTCGCACTCCCATGTGGCGGGCGCATTGGCGCTGTCCAGATTCAGGTGGTGGCGGCGTGACCAGTGCACAAGCTGCGCGGCATCATCGACCAGCTCCATGACGGGAGCGCGGTGCAATTGCAGCCGGAAGGCGGGAGCATCCAGGCGGTCGCTGATCAGGCAGTTGTCCACCAGGGCCGTCAGGCGTCTGCAGGCGCGCCGGATCTGTGCGGCACGTTCCAGCTGGGAGTCGATGTCGGGCGAGGGAAAGGACAACTGCTCGGTGGCCGCGCTGTCCACCACGGCCAGCGGCGTGCGGAATTCATGGTTGACCATGTTGAAGAACTGGCGCTGCTCCAGCCGCAGCGTGCGTTCGCTGTGCAGTGCCGCCTGCAGTGCGTTCTGGGCGCGCAGCAGCTCGGCCGTGCGCAGGCGTACACGCTCTTCCAGCGCATGCTCGGACTTGGCAAGGGATTCGAGCAGCTGTGCCTGGCGTGCCATGGAGTCCCGGAATTTCTGGATCAGACCGGCGCCCACGGCCACGGTGATCACGATGTTGACCAGCAAGGTGTTGAGCTGCCAGAACACGCTGGTTTCTATGGTCGGCAGGCTGGTCAGGCCGACATAGGCCGCCGTCACATACAGGCCCATCAGCCCATACATGGTGCTGGGAACCACCATCAGCACATGGACCAGATTGGCACGCTCGCGCAGCAGATTGCTCCATGCCACCACGGCGAACAGTGCGCTGATGGCCCAGGGCGCGGCAACCCCTATCCAGGCCCAGTCCTGGTAGCGGCCCAGCGGTATGCTGGGCAGGCACAGCAGCGGGATGATTCCCAGGGCAAGCAAGGCCCGGTCCATGCGCCGCCAGCGTGTGTCGCGTGTCAGCAGCTCGCGCATCTGCCAGGCCAGGGCGGCGGGCAGCATCAAGGTGCCCAGGCTGACGCACAGATGGCCCCAGTGCGCGAGGTGGTCAGGCAGCCAGATCTGCAGGTATCCCCGGTCGCTGGCGCCGTGGATCAGCACGGCGATGGCGGCCACGGCCATGGCGGCCAGATTGCGCAACCGCAAGGCCAGGGCTGCCCCGATGATCAGCAGGGCCAGCATGAGATTGATGCCCTGGTGGATGCCCGATGCCCATTCCACGGCCGAGAACTGCATCATCAGACCGCTGCTGCGCCAGAGCGTGGCGTCCAGCTGCATTGGGCTGGAGGTCTGCACGCGCAGGATGAAGGGCTGGCCCGAATACAGCGGAAACACCAGCTGCCGAACGTGCACGCGCGGTTCGTCGGTGGCCGTATCACCGCTGCTGCGCATGCGCCATGCGCCGTCCACGTGCTGGTAGAGCGCAACGCGGTCGAGATAACTGGGCAGGATTTCCAGCCACAGCGGATCGTGCTCGGGGTCTGCCTTGCCGGCGGCGATGTGAGGCGCCTGCACCTTGAGCCAATACACATCGCGCGTATAGCCCTTGTTCAGCGGTGTATCGAGCAGGGTGAAGGCCGTATCGGGCAGGGCTGCCACCTGATCGATGGTGAAGTTGCCCTGGGCATCGACGAGCGCCAGCATGGGCAGGTCCGTGCCCAGCTGCAGGCGCTTTGCCGGCAGGGACTGCCAGGCGGGGCTGAGAATGAAGCAGACCACCAGCACCAGCGAAAACACCAGCCAGCCCGGCAGCGCCAGCCGGTTCAGGATACGCAGCAGGTTCAGGATACGCATGGCGAGGCGGGCTGTGTTGCAGCTGCGGCAAGGCCGCTGTCTTCGGGAATGCTGCTGGGCAGCGTCAGCGTGAAGCAGGTGCCGCCGCCCGCAGCTGGCGTGACCTGCACATCGCCGCCATGCATCTGGGCCACGCGCCGGGCCACCCACAACCCCAGGCCGAAGCCTCGGGTCTGGTCCGAACGCTCTCCGCGCTCGTGCAGCTCGAAGATGCGCTGCGCCAACTCGGGCGCCAGGCCAGGGCCCTCGTCGCTGACGGTGAGTTCCAGCCTGCCCTGTGCGTCCAGACGGGCGCATACGGCGATTTCTCCGGCCTGGGCGTATTTCACGGCGTTGTCCACGAGGTTGGACAAGGCGATGCGCACCAGGGTGGGATCGCACTCCCAGGAGGAGGGGACGCCCGCAGTCTCCAGCTTCAGATGGTGGCGGCGCGACCAGTGCACGAGCTGCACGGCATCGTCGATCAGGTCCATCACGGGCACCCGGTCGAGCTGCAGCCGGAATGCAGGCGCGTCCAGTCGGTCGCTGACCAGGCAGTTGTCCACCAGGGCCGTGAGGCGCCTGCAGGCGCGGCGGATCTGGGCTGCGCGTTCCAGCTGGGAATCGAGGTCGGTGGACGGAAAAGTCAGTTGCTCGGTGGCCGCGCTGTCCACCACGGCCAGCGGCGTGCGGAACTCATGGTTGACCATGTTGAAGAACTGGCGCTGCTCCAGCCGCAGCGTGCGCTCGCCATGCAAGGCGGCCTGCAGCGCGTTTTGCGCATGCAGCAGCTCCGCCGTGCGCATGCGCACCCGTCCTTCCAGCGCATGTTCCGACCGGGCCAGCGACTCCACCAGCTGTGCCTGCCTGCCCATGGAGTTCTGGAATTTCTCGACCAGGCTGGCACCCACGGCAATGATGATGAGGATATACAGCAGCAGCGATTCCAGCTGCCAGTACATGCCTGCCTCGATGTCGGAAGACACCAGTCCCGTATAGGCCGCAGCCACGTGGATGCCCATGACCGTGTGCAGCGTGTAGGGAATCAGCACCAGCAGGTTGACGATGCTGGGGCCCTGGCGGAACAGGTTCTGCCAGGCCACCAGCGCACTCAGCAGACTGGCCATCCAGGGCACGCTGACCCCCAGCCAGGCCCATTGCGTGTAGTGCCCCGTCGGTATGCTGAGTACGGCCAGCAGCGGTGCCACGGTCAGCAGCACCAGCATGCGATCGATGCGGCGCCAGGCCGTGCCGCGCGTCAAAGTCTCGCGTGCCTGCCAGGCAAAGGTGGCAGGCAGCAGGAAGACGCCCACGCTCACCCAGACATCCGCATGCGGCGCCCAGGGCTCGGGCAGCCACAGCTGGGCATAGCCGCGCACATTGGCGTTGTGGGCCAGCACCACGAAGGCCAGCAAGGTCATGGCCATCAGGCTGCGCATGCGCAGGGCCAGGGCCGCGCCCGCGATCAGCAGGGTCAGCACCAGGTTCACACCCTGGTGCACGCCCGATGCCCACTCGACGCTGGACAACCAGGCCATCAGCCCCGTGCTGCGCCAGACCGTGGCGTACAGCTGCATGGCGCTGCTGGTCTCGATGCGCAGCACAAAGGGCTGGCCAGCGCGCAGTGGAAACACCAGCTGGCGCACATGGATGCGCTGAGCCATGGGCACGGTGTCACCGCTTTCCCTCGCCTGCCACAGGCCGTGCGCCTGCTGGTAGAGCGTGACCCTGTCCAGATAGGTGGGCGTGATCTCCAGCCACAGCGCATCGTTGTCGGCCAGCCCGCTTGTGGGCGCAAGGGCAGGCGTGGCAACCCTCACCCAGTAAGCATGGCGGGTATAGCCCTCGTTCAGAGGCGTGCGCCGGGTTTCGAAGGCATCATCGGGCAGGGCCGCGACCTGTTCAATGGTCATGCTGCGGCCCGCATCGGCAAGCACCTGCATGGGCAGGTCCTTGCCAAGACGCAGTCCCTTGTCAGGGGAGGCATGGACGCCGGGCTCAGCACGAAAAATGCAAGTAACCCGAGCGAAACCATGATCCATGCAATAAATGTAAATTTTTGTGTGTTTCTCTGAACTGTGAGCATTCGAGAGTGTTCGTGCATGGCGGCGGACGTTCGCCCCAATGAAAATCCGCGCACCAATAGGCAAACATCATGCAGCAGACACTAGAGCCATCGATCGAGTTCACCGTCGCCGTCGTAGAGGACGACGAGGATATTCGTATCAATGTGTGTCGATTTTTAACAAAGTCTGGCTTGCATGCCTGGGGCACGGATTCTGCAGAAGACTTCTACATAAAGCTACTGCGTGAGAAGGCAGATCTGGTCGTCGTCGACCTGGGCCTGCCCGGCGAGGACGGCCTGAGCCTGGTCAAGCGCCTGGCCGAGCAGGAGATTCCCGTCGTGGTGCTCACGGCACGCGGCGATCTGGACAGCCGCATCGCCGGCCTCAATGCCGGCGCCCTGCAGTACTTCGTCAAGCCCACCGACATGAACGAGCTGGTGGCCGGCATCCGCTCCCAGCTGCGCCGCAACACTGGCCAGCCGGCCCGGGCTGCGGCACCGTTTCTGACCTGGCGCCTTGACCCCCTTTCGGCCTGCATGGTCGCGCCCAACCACCAGATCATTGCCCTGACCAGTCGCGAGCTGGAATTGCTCGGCTGCCTGATGGCAACCCCCGGAACCATGGTGGCCAAGCAGACCTTGATCGAGACCATGGGATACGCCGATGTGGATGACGGCTTCCACCGCATCGAATCGCAGCTGACGCGGCTGCGCCGCAAGACCCTGGATATCTCCGGGCTGGCCCTGCCGGTGAGGGCAGTGTTCGGCCGAGGGCTGGTGTTCGTGCCTTAAGCACCCGCCACTTTTCTTTCCCTTTTCCCCACCTTTTGAACGCGGCTTTCAGAGCCCGCGCAGGGGATTCGTTCGCTCTTTTTTTGAGCGCGGGAAAGCTGCGGGGCTGTCGCCAGTGGCGCTACAGAGTTTTTTCAACGGTGCGAAAGCATCAAAAAAGAGAGGAGCGGTATGACAAGACAGACTATCCGTGCCGAGCGGAGTGCTTTCAAACAGAAGGCCGGAACCCAAACAAGGCGCCTGGCACTGGGAGCTGCGCTGCTTGCAAGCACCGTTGCCCAGGCATCGTTCATCAATGGCGATTTCGAGACGGGAAATCTGAATGGCTGGACGGAAGAGGCCTGGACCAACAATGGCACGGCGGCGACCTTGACGTCCAACCCCGTCAAACTGGCTGACCTGCAGCGTGCGGCTCCGGCGGGAAAGCTGCCGTTGAACTCGGTCGTCACAGCGCCCGAGGCGACGGTCAAGGATCGCCTGTGGGTTTCGGGCAGCTCCGATCTGTTGCTGCCCATGCGCGGCAGCAACACGGCCCGCATCAATCTGACCGAGACGCATATCCCTCGCAATGTGTCGCCAGAGCCCTCGTTTACCCAGCAGCCGAAGACAGCCAGTGCCATTTCGCAGGAAGTGACGCTGACGGCCGACGACATCGACAAGGACGGAAAGATCCATATCCGTTTCATCGCTGCACCGGTGCTGGATGATCCAGGCAGCGGTCACACGCCTGCTCAGCGTCCGTACTATGCCATTGCATTGGTCAAGACTTTCGATGCACAAACTGCTTCGGTGGTGGACAAGGAACTTTTCTTTAAATATCACTATGCGGGCCAACCGGGTGTGGCTTGGAAATCGTTCCAGGATGCGAATGGGCACTCGGAGTTGTTCACCGACCCTCAGGCCTATGACGTGGCGCCCGGCAATGAAGTGCTGCGTGTAGGCGATAAGGTTCGACTGGAAGCGATTGCCGCTGGCTGCAGCCAGAGCGGACACTCGGGCCACCTGTACGTGGACAACTTCACCACCGCCCTGCCCAAGGGGGTATGGATCACGGCGTCGGGACCGGTGAGTGCCCCCAAGAACGATGGCACTGAGATCACCTACACGTACAGCTACACCAACAATGCCAGTACGCCGGTGACCAATGTCGAGGTGACGCCGGCCATGCCGCAAGACAGCACGGGCGTTTCCACCAGCTTTGTCTCTTTGGTCGATGCGAAAAACTATTGCACCGCACCTGTGGGTGGCGTGGGCTCCACGGGCCCTGCAAAGTGCAGCATCCCCAGCCTTGCACCAGGTGAGACCCTGACGTTCAAGATGACGGTCAAGGTTCCGCTGGGCACGCCGGGCGACCAGATCAACAACGGCAACTACACCATTGGTGGCGATGGCGTGGCCACACTCATGGGAGCCATGGTGCAGACCAACCTGCTGGACGCTGCGTCCTCCAGCGACATGACCACGAACCCGAGCGGACTGCCGCCCAAGGGCACGGTGGGCGTGCCTTATCCGCCGACAGCTTCGTTCTCCTGCACCAACCAGGGTGCTGCAACTGCGAACAATGCGATCTGCGGCGTGACCGGCCTGCCCCCGGGTGTTACCGTGGGTCAGTGCAAGGTGAATGGTGTGGACTGGGCCCAGGGCGATGCCGTCGCTGCAGGCGAGACGGTGGTCTGCCCGGTCTCCGGCACGCCGACGGCTCCAGGCACTTCCAACGTACAGGTCACGACGGGCGCGGACAACGACCTGACTCCTGCCAACAACCAGGTGGCGGCGTCTCCTGTGGTGATTGCGTCCCCTGCGGGCCCGGCCTCCATCCCCACGCTCTCCGAATGGGGCCTGATCCTGATGTCCGGCCTGATGGGTATCATGGGCTGGGGCATGGCGCGCCGCCGCCGCGCCAACCCGCTGTGACCGGCAGTCGGTCGTGACACAGGGCGCCCTTCGGGGCGCTTTTTTTTCATCTGGGCGCGGCCGCAGCCAATTGACTTGCTCAATGTGTGATCGAATAAGGGTTTGTACCTAGCGATATCCCCATGATCGTCCGTGATCGCCCCGCCGGCCTCAGGCTGTTTCTGATTTTGCGGGGCTCGGTGCTCCAGCGTATCCAGGTCACGCTGCTCGTGAACATCGTGTTCGCCGCCATCATCACTCTGGTGCATGGCAACCTGTTCGACGTGAAGATCACGGTGACGCCCATCCCTTTCACGCTGATCGGCCTGCCGCTGGCCATCTTCCTGGGCTTTCGCAACAACACCGCCTATGACCGCTACTGGGAAGGCCGCAAGCTCTGGGGCGAGATGGTGATCTGCGCGCGCACGCTGGCGCGCCAGTGCCAGAGCCTGATCGTCATCGACGGCGATCCGGACCCGGCCCGGCGCAGCAGCGATGTGCGCGTGCGCATGGTGCACCGGGCGATCGCCTTTGCGCATCTGCTGCGGACGCAGTTGCGCGGGCTGCACGAGGATGTGGCCGCAGGCCGCTGGCTGGTGGACAAGGAATGGCGCCAGCTCCAGGGCCTGCCGCTGGAGCAGCGCTGCGACGCACTGATGATGTCCATGGGCCGCGATCTGGCGCAGTGCGTGCGCCGTGGCGAGATGGACCCCTGCCTGGCCGCGTCCATGGACAAGACCTTCACGCGCATGACGGCGGCAGCCGCCTCGTGCGAGCGCATTCGCAACACGCCCATGCCGTTCTCCTATGCGCTGCTGCTGCACCGCACGGCCTATATGTACTGCTTTCTGCTGCCGTTCGGCCTGGTGGACACGACCGGGTTCATGACGCCCTTTGTCGTGGCCATCGTGGCCTACACCTTCTATGGGCTCGACGCCCTTGGCGATGAACTCGAAGAGCCCTTTGGCCTGGAGAGCAACGACCTGCCGCTGGACACCATCTGCCGCTCCATCGAGATCAGCCTGGGCTGCACGCTGGGCGAGACGGATCTGCCGGCACCGCTCAGGCCGGAGGGCTACCGGCTGACCTGAGGCGGCGGGCAGACATGGGCAAAGGCCCATGAAAAAGCCCCGCAGTTTTCTGCGGGGCCTGGTGTGGTGCGGCGCGGTGAGGTCAGGCCTCAGGCAAACACGCCGGCCGTGTCCTGCATCTTCGCGGAGACGATGCCCAGGTGATGCAGGGTGTCACCGCCCGTCATCTCCATCTGCGTCAGGCGCTTGAAGTAGTGGCTGCCCGCGTACTCGTCGGTCACGCCGATGCCGCCGTGCAGCTGGACCGACTGCTGGCCGACAAAACGCAGCGACTGGCCCAGCTGGACCTTGGCGCGCGCGATGGCCACGTGGCGCTCGGCATCGGCTGCGCTCATCTTGAGGCTGGCGTAATAGCTCATGGAGCGGGCCAGCTCCAGCTGCATCTTCATGTCGGCCACGCGGTGGCGCAGGGCCTGAAAGCTGGCGATCACCGTGTTGAACTGCTTGCGCTGGTTCATGTACTCGGTGGTCAGCTTCAGGGTCTGCTCCATGGCGCCCACGCCTTCGGCGCACAGCGCGGCGTTGGCGGCGTCCTGGCCCAGCGTGAGGGCGGCCAGGCCATCGGCCGTCACCAGCGTGGCGGGGGCCGCCTGGCAGCGCAGTTCGGCCGCGCGGCTGCCGTCCTGGGTGCGGTAGCCCTGGGTGCTGACGCCGCTGGCGCCGCGCTCCACCAGGAAGAGGGCGATCTTGCCGTCCAGCTGGGCCGGCACCAGAAAGGCGTCGGCCGCATCGCCTGCGGGCACCACGCTCTTGGTGGCATCCACCGTGTAGCCGCTGCCGCTTTTGCTGGCCTTGGCGGCACAGACATCGAGGCGGTAGCGGGCCTGGCGCTCCTGGTGTGCCAGCACGACCAGGGCCTCGCCGCTGGCCACGCGCGGCAGCCACTGGCCGGCCACGGAGGCGTCGGCGTGCTTGCCGAGCACGCCGGCGGCCACAAAGGCCTGTGCCAGCGGCTCCATCACCAGGCCGCGGCCCAACTCCTCCATCACCACCATCACGTCGGTGGCGCCCAGGCCCAGGCCGCCGTGCTCCTCGGGCACGGTCAAGGCCGTCAGGCCCAGTTCGGCGAGCTCGCCCCAGACCTCGCGCGAAAAACCGCCCGCCTCGACGATGGAGCGGCGGCGCTCGAAGGTATAGCCCTTGTCCACCCAGCGGCGCACGGCGTCGCGCAGTTGCTGCTGGTCATCCGAAAAATCAAAGTCCATTTTCTGTCTCCCGAAGCTGATCGAAGCGCGTCCGGCGCACTTCCGGGTTCAGCGAAACTCCAGCCAAAATCAGCCCAGCACCGTCTGAGCGACGATGTTTCTTTGCACCTCGTTGGAGCCGCCGTAGATCGTTGTCTTGCGCATGTTGAAGTACGTCGATGCCAGCGGCGCGTTGTCCACCACGCCGCCGGGGAAGTCGCCCTGCCAGCCGGCTTCCATGGCCTCTTCGATGAAGGGCAGGCTGAAGGGGCCGGCGGCCTGCATCATCAACTCGGAGTAGCGCTGCTGGATCTCGCTGCCCTTGATCTTGAGCAGGCCGGCGATGTCCAGCGGGTTCTTGCCCGATTTCTCGGCCGACAGCACGCGCAGCACCAGCATTTCCAGCGCCACCACGTCGACTTCGAGCTTGGCGATCTCGTCGCGGAAACGCTGGTCCTCATAGACGCCTTCGGCCTTGGCGATGCGCTTGAGGCGCTCCAGCTCGCGCTTGGCGCGGTTCACGTCGGCGATGTTGGTGCGCTCGTGGCTCAACAGGTGCTTGGCGTAGGTCCAGCCCTTGTTTTCCTCGCCGATCAGGTTCTCGGCCGGCACCTCGACGTTGTCGAAGAAGACCTCGTTGACCTCGCACTCGCCGTCCAGCAGCTTGATGGGGCGCACGGTCACGCCGGGGCTCTTCATGTCCACCAGCAGGAAGCTGATGCCGGTCTGGGGCTTGCCCTCGTTGCTGGTGCGCACCAGGCAGAAGATCCACTCGCCGTACTGGCCCAGCGTGGTCCAGGTCTTCTGGCCGTTGACGATGTACTTGTCGCCCACGCGCTCGGCACGGGTCTTGAGGCTGGCCAGATCCGATCCCGAGCCCGGCTCCGAGTAGCCCTGGCTCCACCAGACCTCGCCGCTGGCAATGCCGGGCAGAAAGCGCTGCTGCTGCTCGGGCGAGCCGTAGGCCATGATCACGGGCGCCACCATCACGGGGCCGAAGGGAATGATGCGCGGGGCGCAGGCCAGGGCGCATTCCTCCTCGAACAGATGCTTTTGCACGGCCGTCCAGCCGGGCCCGCCGAACTGCTTGGGCCAGCCGTAGCCCAGCCAGCCTTTCTTGCCAAGAATCTTGGCCCAGTTCTGCAGGTCGTCGCGCGTCAGGCGCAGCGAATGGCGCACCTTGTGCGCGATGTCCTGGGGCAGGTTGGCCCGCACCCAGGCGCGGACTTCCTCGCGAAAGGACTGTTCTTCAGGGGTAAATGCCAGGTCCATGGACTGTGTCTCCTTCAATCCCGGCTTTTGTAGCACGCACGTTCTTTTTTGGACTGTCCAGGGCGTGACAACCTATGGCAATCCCTGATGCAGCAAGCCCCGGGCGGCGGGGCCGTCCGGGGCTTGCTGCTGGGGCTGCCTGAGCGCAGGCGATCAGCTGGATTGGCCGGGCTCCTCCAGCCCCAGCTGTGCATAGACATGCGCAAGACGTGCCTGCAATTGCTGTACCTGGGCTTCGAGATCGACCACGCGCTGGGCCAGGGCATCGCCGCGTGCGCCTGCTGCAGCGGGGGGCTGGGCCATGGCGTTCACGTCCACGGGGCCGCACAGCAGATGGGCCCAGCGCTGCTCGCGTGCGCCAGGCGCGCGTGGCAGCAGCACGACCAGCGGGCCGCCTTTTTCCTCGCTGCGTTCGCGCAGCTCTTCCAGGAAGGCTTCGACCGATGAGATGTCGGCGAAGCGGTGCCAGCGCTCGGAGTTGATGCGCAGCTCGCCCGCCGTCTGCGGGCCGCGCAGCATCAGCAGGGACAGCAGCACGGCACTCTGGTCGGGCACCCCCACGCCGCGCGGGAAGTTGTGCTCCCAGCGCGTGGCGCGCGCGCTGCTGATCTGTACGGACATGGTGCGCAGGCGCAGGCTGTCCAGCGCTTCCTGGGCCTCGCCTTCGCTGACTTCCATCACCGGATCACGGTTGCTCTTCTGGTTGCAGCCCGTGACCAGCGCGTTGAGCGTGAGCGGGTAGCTGTCGGGCACGGTGCGCGCCTTCTCCATCAGGGTGGCCAGCACGCGGGCTTCGACAGCGGTCAGGGGGGTGGAGCGGGGATCGAATGGCATGGGTGTCTGGACGGAAGAGGTGACAAGGCCCGGCAGGGCCATGGGCCTTGCCGGGGCTGGCGCAGGCCGCGCGGCCTGCGGTGCGACAATCGCCGCCCATGAAAAATATCGTGATCCTGATCTCGGGCGGCGGCTCGAACATGGCTGCCATTGTGCGTGCTTCGCAGCAACAGGACTGGGCGCGGCGTTACGGCGCCCGCGTGGCCGCCGTGGTCAGCAACAAGGCCGAGGCTTCGGGCCTTGTTTTCGCGCGCGAGCAAGGCATTGCCACCGAGGTGCTGGACCACCGCCCGTTCCCCAGCCGCGAGGCCTTCGATGCCGAGCTGGCCCAGGTGATCGACCGCCACGCGCCTTCGCTGATCGTGCTGGCCGGCTTCATGCGCATCCTCACGCCGGGCTTCGTGGCGCATTACGAGGGGCGCATGATCAACATCCACCCCTCGCTGCTGCCCGCCTTCACGGGTCTGCACACGCACCAGAGGGCCATCGATGCAGGCTGCCGCTTTGCCGGCTGCACCGTGCACCGCGTTACGGCCGAGCTGGATGTGGGCCCCATCCTGGAGCAGGCCGTGGTGCCCGTGCTGCCCGGCGACACGGCCCAGGCGCTGGCCGCGCGCGTGCTGGTGCAGGAGCACCTCATCTACCCGCGCGCCGTGGCGCAGTTGATGCGGGGCTAGGGTCTGCTCAAAGGCCCTCGCTCTGAAAGGCCTGCTGCTCCGGCTCGGGGCAGCGTGCAAAGCGGGGCTGCTCCACGCCGTCGATGACCACGGTTTCATTGAACATGGCGGCAGGCCGCACCCACAGGCCGCGCTCGCCATAGAGCGCGCGATACAGCGTCATGGACTCGCGCGTCTCGCTGTGGCGCACGGTGGCAAGCACTTCGTAGAGGGCGCCCTTGTAGTGGCGGTACAGGCCCGGGGGCGTGGGGATCAGGGGAGGCAGGTCGTCGTCGGTCATGGGGCGCCATGGTAGCTGCGCCAGCCCGGCGTTGCTGCGGGTTCCGACCTGTGGCTCTCTCGGATTTGCAAGGCGGTGGGACAATCGCGCCCATGCATCCCAAACAGCTTCTCGACGCCTGCGCCGAACTGGTCAAGCGCACCCTGACTTTCGAACACCCGGCCGACGCCGTGGTGTCACGCTTTTTCCGTGAAAACCGCAACCTGGGCCCGCGCGAGCGTGCCGCGCTGGCCGAAACCGCCTACACCGTGCTGCGCAAGAAGCTGCTTTTTGAGAGCCTGGCACGTTCTGGCAGCGGCTCGCGCGAGCGCAGGCTGGCCATCCTGGGCTTTGCACATAGCCAGGAAGCCCTGGCCCGCGTGGCCGGCAAGTCCGAGCAGGGCGTCAAGGAGGCGCTCGGCTTTGCGCGCGCAGCGCTGTCCCCCAGGAACTGCAATGGCTGGACGCCTGCGATGCCGTGCGCCCCGATGAGCTGATGGAGCCGCACCGCCACAACCTGCCCGAGTGGCTGGTCGCGCCGCTCAAGCAGCAGCTGGGTGAAGATTTCTGGGCCTTTGCCCAGAGCATGGAACAGGCCGCACCGCTGGATCTGCGCGTCAATGCGCTGAACGCCAAGCGTGCCGATGTGCAAAAGGAACTGGCCGATGCCGGCATCGCCGCCGAAGCCACGCCGTACTCGCCCTGGGGCCTGCGCGTGCAGGGCAAGCCTGCGCTGGCCCGGCTGGACGCGTTCACGCGCGGCGCCATCGAGGTGCAGGATGAAGGCTCCCAGCTGCTGGCGCTGATGCTGGACGCCAAGCGCGGCGAAATGGTGGTCGATTTCTGCGCCGGCGCAGGCGGCAAGACCCTGGCCATTGGCGCTTCGATGCGCAGCACCGGGCGCCTGTACGCCTTCGATGTGTCCGGCCACCGGCTCGAAGCCCTGAAGCCGCGCCTGGCGCGCTCGGGCCTGTCGAATGTGCACCCTGCGGCCATCGCCCATGAGCGCGACGACCGCGTCAAGCGCCTGGCCGGCAAGATCGACCGCGTGCTGGTCGATGCGCCCTGCTCGGGCCTGGGCACGCTGCGCCGCAATCCCGACCTCAAGTGGCGCCAGTCAGCCAAGGCCATCGAGGAGCTCACGCAAAAGCAGGCGGCCATCCTGGCCAGTGCAGCGCGCCTGGTCAAGCCGGGTGGGCGCCTGGTCTATGCCACCTGTTCGGTCCTGCCCCAGGAAAACGAAGCCATCGCCGAGGCCTTTGCAGCGGAGCACTCTGACTTCGTGGCCATGGATGCCGGCGAACTGCTGGCCCAGCTCAAGGTGGAGCAGGGCGATGCGCTGTGCAGCGGCGGCGAGACCGGCACGCAGTACCTGCGCCTGTGGCCGCAGCGCCATGAGACGGATGGCTTTTTTGCCGCCGTTTGGACCCGGAAGCCGTAACTTGCAGACGCAATAAGCTGTAAATCGCAGGAGATTGCCGAATGCCTTTGTAGGCGCATCGCCTAAAATTGAGGCATCGGTGCCACTGGGCGCCGCCTTGCCAAAGGCTTCGGTTATGTCGCTGGATTTCGGATCGGTTTGGAACCTCGCCGTGGATTGGATGGCCCATGGCCTGTGGCAGCTGTCGTGGTGGCAGCTGCTGCTGTACGCCCTGGTTACCACCCACATCACCATTGCGGGCGTCACCATCTTCCTGCACCGCTGCCAGGCCCACCGCTCGCTGGACCTGGGGCCGGTTCCTTCGCACTTCTTCCGTTTCTGGCTGTGGCTGGGCACGGGCATGGTCACCAGGGAGTGGGTGGCCATCCACCGCAAGCATCACGCCAAGTGCGAAACCGAGGACGACCCCCACAGCCCGCAGACACGCGGCCTGGACACCGTGATGCGCCAGGGTGCGGAGCTGTACCGCGAAGAGGCGGCGAACGCCGAGACACTCAGGAAGTTCGGCCACGGCACGCCCGACGACTGGATCGAGCGCCATCTCTACAGCCGGCATTCGATCTGGGGCCCTTCGCTGATGCTGATCATCAACGTGCTGCTGTTTGGCGCCATCGGGCTGACGATCTGGGCCGTGCAGATGGCCTGGATTCCGTTCTGGGCTGCCGGCGTGGTCAACGGCCTGGGCCATTTCTGGGGCTACCGCAACTTCGAGGCCCAGGATGCCAGCACCAACCTCGTGCCCTGGGGCCTGATCATTGGCGGCGAGGAACTGCACAACAACCACCATACCTACCCGACCTCGGCGAAGTTCTCGGTCAAGCGCTATGAGTTCGATGTGGGCTGGGTCTACATCAGCGCCATGCAGAAGCTGGGCTGGGCCAAGGTCAAGAAGACGGCGCCGCGGCTGGTCATGGGCGCCGTCAAGCCCGTGGCCGACGAAAAGACGCTGGAGGCCGTGATCGCCAACCGCTACGAGGTCATGGCCCGCTATGCGCGCGGCGTGCGCGCCGCCGTGCAGATCGAGCTCGATGCGCTCAAGCAGCGCAAGGCCCGGCAGGCCGACCTGTCCCTGCTCAAGACGGCGCGCCGCTGGCTGCACCGCGATGCCGACAAGGTGCCCGCCCAGGCGCAGGGGCAACTGGCCCAGGCGCGCGCAGCCCACCCCGTGCTCGACCAGATGCTGGTCATGCGCGAGGAGCTGCGCCAGCTGTGGCTGAACACCTCGCTGTCGCGCGAGCAACTGACAGCCCATCTGCAGGCCTGGTGCCATCGCGCCGAGGCCAGCGGCATTGCCGCGCTCAAGGAGTTTTCCGTCAAGCTGCGCGCTGCCCACGCCTGAAGCCGCGAAGCCAGCCGGCAACCGACCATGCCCGGGGCCGCATCCCCTCTTCGGAGGCGATGCGGCTTTTTGCTGTGGGGCTCTGCCGCAGTTCCAGGCTTGCCATGGCCTGGGATAAGGAGCGGACCCGTATCTGCAGATCGGCGCCCGCACGCCAGCCCTGGCCCGGCTGCAGCCTGAGGGCCGGCGCGGGCACCCCATCCGCCCAGGCCTGTTGCGGGGCGGTGATTTCCAGCGGGCCGTGGCGGCAGAACAGTTCACTGCCCTCCAGCACATGCAGGTGAAGATCGTGGCCGGGGGAAAGATGGCGCAGTTCGAAAGAGCGGGTGTCGGCGTTGTGCATGGTCTGTGTCCTGTGATTCCAGGCCCTCAAGCGTAGGCAGGCGGCCTTCATCGGCACAGGCACAGCCCGCGGCTTGTTGCATCGCAGCAGTGCAGATGGCGGTGGATCTGTTCTGCTTTGTGGTCGATGGATCTGTATCTGTTGCGTAACAGCGCCTTGCGGCAAGATCGCGGGCAAGTCCTCTCGTCCCCGATTCGTTGTCGACCTGTTCCATGACCCTTGCCAGCGCCTCTCCGACCTTGTACCGCCGCCTGGCGGCCGACTACAGCCTGGCCATGGAACTGGGCACGCTCAAGGCGGGCGAGCGCATGCCTTCCGTGCGCGAGCTGATGCGCCGCCATGAGGTCAGCCTGTCCACGGCGCTGCAGACGCTGCGGCATCTGGAGGACCTGGGCCAGCTCGAAGCCCGCCCGCGCGTGGGCTACTTCGTGCGCGATGCCCGGCCTGCAGGCCTGGCCCCGGCCAGCGAGCCCGACCTGAGCCAGCCGGTGCAACCGCTGCCGCAGCCGCACTTCGCAGGCATCAATGAACACATTTCCCTGATGCTGGAGCGTGGCCGCCAGGCCGACGTGCGCGTGGACCTGGGCGGTGCCACGCCGCCGCCCGAACTGTTCGATCGCGGCTACCTGAACCAGACCGCCGCCCGGCTGCTGCGCGAGCAGCCCGACCTGTTGGTGCTGGGGCGCTCCATGATGGGCAGCCACCCTGATTTCCAGCGCGCCATGGCGCGGCGCGCGCTGGCGGCGGGCATCCATGTGGCACCGGCCGATGTGCTGGCGACCACGGGCAATTCCGAGGCCGTGAGCCTGGCGCTGGCCGCTGTGGCCTCGCCCGGCGACGTGGTGGCCGTGGAGTCGCCGACCTACTACGGCCTGCTGCAGGTGGTGGAGTCCTTGCAGATGCAGGCGCTGGAGATTCCCTGCAGCCCGCGCACCGGCCTGTCCATCGAGGCGCTGGAGCTGGCCCTGCAGACCCAGCCGCGCCTGAAGGCCGTGGTGGTCGTGCCCGAGCTGCAGATGCCGCTGGGTACGCGCATTCCCGATGAGCACAAGGCCAGGCTGGTCGATCTGTGCGGCGCCCACGGCGTGGCATTGATCGAGGACGACTCCTATGGACTGTTCGTGGAAAGCAGCCAGCCCGTGCGCCCCATCAAGGCCTGGGATCGCCTGCCGGGCCATGTCATCTATTGCGAGGCCTTCAACAAGAGCATGGCGCCGGGCCTGCGCCAGGGCTGGATGAACGCTGGCCAGTGGCATGGGCGGGTGCAGATGCTCAAGTTCGCGCGCAGCCGCGGCACCCAGACCCTGGCCCAGTTGCTGGCGGCCGCCTGCGTGGGCTCGCCCGCGCATCTGCGCAATCTGCAGCGCCTCAAGCAGCAGTTGCGGCGCCAGCGTGAAGGCATGGCGCAGCTGGTGGCGCGGTTTTTCCCGCTGGGCACGCGGCTGAGCCTGCCGCCCGGCGGGCTCAGCCTGTGGCTGGAGTTTCCGGCTGGCGTGTCCACGTCCGCGCTGTTCACGCAGGCGCTGGCGCGCGGCATCCGCACGGCGCCGGGCAGCATGTTCTCGAACTCGGGGCGCTACGAGCACTGCATGCGCCTGGGCTGCACCCTGCCTGTGGATGCCGTGATCGAGCAGGCCTGCCGCGAGCTGGGTGCCATGGCCTGTGCGCAGCTGGGTCAGCCGGCGCGCAGTGGGTGACAGGCGAAAAACAGACGAAAAACAGACGAAAAAGGACGCAAAGCGGGCACAAAGCCAACACAAAGCGGACGCAAAAAAACCGCCGGGCTTGCGCCGGGCGGTTTTTTGTCGGTACCGGGAACAGGCTGAATTACTTCAGCTTGATTTCCTTGTACGTGACGTGCTTGCGAGCCTTGGGATCAAACTTCATGATCGCCATCTTCTCGGGCATTGTCTTCTTGTTCTTGGTCGTGGTGTAGAAGTGGCCGGTTCCTGCAGTGGATTCCAGCTTGATCTTTTCGCGTCCGCCTTTAGCAGCCATGGTGTTTCTCCTTGAGGGATTTAGGCTTGGCCACGGGCACGCAGGTCTGCGAGCACGGAGTCGATACCGTTCTTGTCGATCAGGCGCAGAGCAGCGCTGGAAACGCGCAGGCGCACCCAACGGTTTTCGCTCTCAACCCAGAAACGGCGGTATTGCAGGTTGGGCAGGAAACGACGCTTGGTCTTGTTGTTGGCGTGGGAAACGTTGTTTCCCACCATGGGCTTCTTGCCCGTTACTTCACATACGCGTGCCATGAGGACACTCCGATAGTTGTACAGCCGCCGACGCTGATGCCCTGCATTTGCTGCATGGCTTGCCGGCAACCTCACCTCGCCATAAAGGGTGGCGGTAACCCCATGCTGAAAGTGTCCTGGCCAAGCAAGCAAGGCGCGCTTCAAATTCAGCAAAGCCACGGATTATAGCGTCTCCATGAGAAAAGCCCCTGGGCCAGCCAAACACGGCTGCAGCCAGGGGCTTTTGCCGCCCTGCGGGAGAGCAGGGCGGGCAGGGTGGCGTCCTGCTTATTCCTGTTCGAGGAAGCGCTGGGCGTCCAGCGCGGCCATGCAGCCCGTGCCGGCGCTGGTGATGGCCTGGCGGTAGACATGGTCCTGCACGTCGCCGGCCGCGAACACGCCGGGCACGCTGGTCTGCGTGGCAAAGCCCTTGAGGCCGCCCTGGGTGATGATGTAGCCGGTCTCGTCCATCTCCAGGTGGCCCTTGAAGATCTCGGTGTTGGGCGCATGGCCGATGGCAATGAAGCATCCCTGCAGCTGGATGTCCTCGGCATGGCCGTCCTGGGTGCTCTTGATGCGGATGCCGGTCACGCCGGACTGGTCGCCCAGCACCTCTTCGAGCACGAAGTGGGTCTTGAGCTCGATCTTGCCGGCCCGGACCTTGTCCATGAGCTTGTCCACGAGGATGGGCTCGGCCTTGAACTTGTCGCGGCGGTGCACCAGGGTGACCTTGCTGGCGATGTTGGACAGGTACAGGGCTTCCTCGACGGCCGTGTTGCCGCCGCCGACCACGCACACGGGCTGCTCACGGTAGAAGAAACCGTCGCAGGTGGCGCAGCCGGAGACGCCGCGGCCCATGAAGGCCTCTTCGGAGGGCAGGCCCAGGTACTTGGCCGAGGCGCCGGTGGCGATGATCAGGCTGTCGCAGGTATAGGTGCCGGAGTCGCCGGTCAGCGTGAAGGGGCGCTTGGAGAAATCGACGCTGTGGATGTGGTCGAACACCACCTGGGTCTTGAAGCGCTCTGCGTGCTCCAGAAAACGCTGCATCAGCTCGGGGCCCTGCACGCCGTTCACGTCTGCAGGCCAGTTGTCCACCTCGGTCGTCGTCATCAGCTGGCCGCCCTGGGCCATGCCGGTCACCAGCAGCGGGTTGAGGTTGGCGCGCGCGGCATAGATGGCGGCCGTGTAGCCGGCAGGGCCGGAGCCGAGGATCAGGACTTTGGCGTGTTGGGTAGAAGACATGGATGCAGTTCTTGAAAAAGGCGCACGCCGGCAGTCGGCGTGCAGAAAAAAAGATACATCGGGAACAGCTGTGGAGTATCGCTCCGCAGTCAGGTTCCCGTTGCCATATGGATCAATGGCCCGGATTGTCAAAAATGATCGACGTGGCGCCGTCATGCGGCGGTGTCATGCTCTGTTGCAAGTGCTTGCATTACGCTTGCGGGTCGCCCTGGCTGTTTTTGCGGGCAGTCCGAGGGGGCTGGGGTAAGCTCCCGCCTGCGTATGACTTACTCATTGAACGCTCTGAACGCTTCCACATCCGCCAAGGGCAAATCCAGGTCTGCGGCGCGCCCCGGCATGGTGGCGCGCTTCGGCCACGAAATGCTGCTGCTGGCGGGGCTGCTGGCCCTGGTGTTCTGGCTTGCCTCCATGCTCAGCTACTCGCCCCAGGATCCAGCGTGGTCCACCTCCGGGGCGGGACACGCGCGCCTGGTCGCCAACTGGATGGGCCGCGTCGGAGCCTGGCTGGCCGACGCCTGCTATTTCGGTTTCGGCATGTCGGTCTGGTGGCTGGTGCTGGCCTCGCTGCAGACCTGGCTGTCTTCCTTTGCGCGCTGGCTGCGCGGCGGCGTGCCGCGCGACGGTGTGCCACTGCCGCCCCTGTGGCGCCGGCGCCTGCGCTTTTGGGGCGGGCTGCTGCTGCTGCTGGGTGCGAGCTGCGCACTGGAGTGGACGCGCCTGTACCGCTTCGAGAGCGTGCTGCCCGGCCCGGCCGGCGGCGTCTTCGGTTACATGCTGGGGTACCACAGCCTGCAGTGGCTGGGCTTCATGGGCTCGGGCCTGATCGGCATTTGCGTGGCCGTGATCGGCCTGGCCATGGTGTTCCGCTTTTCCTGGGGCCATCTGGCCGAATCCATGGGCGCACGCCTGGACGGCTGGGTGCTCTTTCTTTTTGCGCGCCGTGAAAAGGCCCGGGACGAAGCCGCAGGCCGCCGCGCTGCGCGCGAGCGCGAGGAAGTGGTGCAGGAAGAGCGCACGGAAAGCGCCGTGCAGCACCCGCAGCCCGTGCAGATCATCGAACCCGTGCTCCAGGAGGCTGCGATACCCAGCGTTCGGGTGGTCAAGGAGCGCCAGAAGCCCCTGTTCTCCGAACTGCCCGACAGCAAGCTGCCTCAGGTGGATCTGCTCGATGCGGCGCAGCAGCGCCAGGAAAGCGTCTCGCCCGAAACGCTGGAGATGACCAGCCGGCTGATCGAAAAGCGCCTCAAGGACTTTGGTGTCGATGTGCATGTGGTCGCCGCCATGCCCGGCCCCGTGATCACGCGCTACGAGATCGAGCCGGCCACGGGCGTCAAGGGCTCGCAGATCGTGAACCTGGCCAAGGATCTGGCGCGCTCGCTGTCCCTGGTGTCCATCCGCGTGATCGAGACGATTCCCGGCAAGAATTTCATGGCGCTGGAGCTGCCCAATGCCAAGCGCCAGTCCATCCGCCTGTCCGAGGTGCTGGGCTCGCAGGTCTACCACGACGCCAAGAGCATGCTGACCATGGGCCTGGGCAAGGACATCGTGGGCAATCCGGTTGTGGCCGATCTGGCCAAGATGCCGCACGTGCTGGTGGCCGGCACCACGGGTTCGGGCAAGTCGGTGGGGATCAACGCCATGATCCTGTCGCTGCTGTACAAGGCCGAGGCCCGCGATGTGCGCCTGCTGATGATCGACCCCAAGATGCTGGAAATGTCGGTCTACGAAGGCATTCCTCACCTGCTGTGCCCCGTGGTCACCGACATGAAGCAGGCCGCCAATGGCCTGAACTGGTGCGTGGCCGAGATGGAGCGCCGCTACAAGCTCATGAGCAAGCTGGGCGTGCGCAATCTGGCGGGCTACAACGCCAAGATCGACGAGGCCAAGGCGCGCGAGGAATCCATTCCCAACCCCTTCAGCCTCACGCCCGAGGAGCCCGAGCCGCTGCAGCGCCTGCCGCACATCGTCATCGTCATCGACGAGCTGGCCGACTTGATGATGGTGGTCGGCAAGAAGATCGAGGAGCTGATCGCGCGCCTGGCCCAGAAGGCCCGCGCGGCCGGCATCCACCTGATCCTGGCCACCCAGCGCCCCAGCGTGGACGTGATCACCGGCCTGATCAAGGCCAACATCCCCACGCGCATCGCCTTCCAGGTCAGCAGCAAGATCGACAGCCGCACCGTGCTTGACCAGATGGGCGCCGAATCCCTGCTGGGCATGGGCGACATGCTCTACATGGCCAGCGGCACGGGCCTGCCTGTGCGCGTGCACGGCGCCTTCGTGTCGGACGAGGAAGTGCACCGCGTGGTGGGCTACCTCAAGGAGCAGGGCGAGGCCGACTACATCGAAGGCGTGCTCGAAGGCGGCACGGCCGAGGGCGACAGCGAGTTCGGCTCGGAGTCCGGCGACGGCGGCAACGGCGAGAAGGACCCCATGTATGACCAGGCCGTGGAAGTGGTCCTCAAGGACCGCAAGGCCAGCATCTCGTATGTGCAGCGCAAGCTCAGGATTGGTTACAACCGCTCGGCGCGCCTGCTGGAAGATATGGAAAAGGCGGGCCTCGTCAGCGGTCTCACGGCCAGCGGGCAGCGCGAAGTGCTGGTGCCCGCGCGCGCCGGGGAATGAGCCCGCTTCCCCCGCAATCATGGAGAAAGAATGAAACGTCTGTTGACTGCAGTTGTGATCGCGGCAAGCGCGACGGCCTCGTGGGCCGATGGCCTCAAGAGCCTGGAAGCCTTCATGAAGAATTCCCAGGCCGGCCGTGCCGAATTCACCCAGGCCGTCACGGCCCCGTCCAAGGATGGCCAGCCGCCGCGCACCAAGAACTCCAGCGGCCAGTTCGAATTCCAGCGTCCCGGCAAGTTCAGGTTCGTCTACACCAAGCCGTTCGAGCAGACCATCGTCGCCGACGGCAAGACGCTGTGGCTCTATGACGCCGACCTCAACCAGGTCACGCAGCGCCCCCAGGCCCAGGCCCTGGGCAGCACGCCGGCCGCCATCCTGGCGTCGGCCAACGATCTCAAGGCGTTGAGTGCCGACTTCGATCTGCAATCCGCGCCCGAGCAGGATGGCCTGCAATGGGTCCAGGCCAGCCCCAAGGACAAGAACGGCCAGCTCAAGAGCGTGCGCGTGGGCTTTGCGGCCGATGGCCAGCTTTCGGCGCTGGACATCCTGGACAGCTTTGGCCAGCGTTCGCTGATCCGCTTCAGCCAGCTGCAGACCCAGGCGTCCTTGCCGGCCTCGACTTTCGATTTCAAGGTGCCAGCGGGCGCCGACGTGCTCAAGCAGTAAGCCGCGCTGCCGCGCGGGGCAACCCTTCAGGCCGGTCACAGCTGCAGTGCGCAGTTTGTGAGGTTTTGTAATGGTTTTGCCTAATATCGTCGAGACAATGGCGGCCTGCGGCCAGCGATTGTTTCGACGTCCCTCCGAGGACATGCTGGCCGGCTCTCGCATGCCTTTATGAACCTCAGTCGCAAGTTGCCGCTCGCCATTGCCATGGCGCTGCTATTCACCCTCGCTGCCGGATTCTTCGGACTCTGGTCGGCCCATCGATCCCTAGGCGTCTTTCACGGCGATGTCCAGCGCCACATGGCGGCGGAACGCCTCGCCGCCGAGGTGGAAGGCCACTTCAAAACCCAGGTCCAGGAATGGAAGAACGTGCTGCTGCGCGGCTCGGACAACGCGCTGCGCGAGCAGCACTGGAAGGGCTTTCTGGCCGATGAGCGCGCCGTGCAGGACAAGACCGCGGCCTTGCTGGCCCTGGTGGACGATGCCTCCCTGCGCGAGATCGCCCAGGGCTTTGTGGCGCAGCACCGCAAGATGGCCGAAGGCTACCGCGTGGGGCTGGACAAATTCGAGGCCACGGGCTTCGACCCCTCGGTGGGCGACATGGCCGTGCGCGGCGTGGACCGCGAGCCGGCCGAGCTGCTTTCCCAGCTCAAGGCCGGCATTGCGGCGCAGAGCAAGGCGGTGGCCGACGATGCCTACAGCAGCGGCAAGCACGCCACTGAGCTGAGCCTGGTGCTGATGCTGGTGGCGGCCGTGGCCGGCGTGGCCATTGGTTGGCTCATCACCCGTGCCGTGGTGGCACCGCTGCGCAGCGCGGTCCAGCTGGCCGAGAAGGTGGCCCAGGGCCATCTGACCAATGCCATAGCGAGCGGCGGGCCAGACGAACTGGGTCAGCTGCTGCGGGCGCTGGGCGCCATGCAGGAGCAGCTGCGCAGCATCGTCGTGGAAGTGCGCGGCAATGCGGAGCAGGTGGCATCCGCCAGCTCGCAGATCGCGGCCGGCAACAGCGACCTGGCCCAGCGCACCGAGCAGCAGGCATCGGCCCTGCAGATGACGGCTTCGTCCATGGACCAGCTCGACTCCACCGTGCGCGGCAATGCGGACCACGCGGAGAAGGCCAACGTCCTGGCCTCCACGGCCAGCGACATCGCCACGCGCGGCGGCGATGCCATCTCTGCCGTCGTGGGCACCATGCGCAGCATCCAGGATGCGTCCGAGCGCGTGGTCAGCATCATCGAGGTGATCGACGGCATCGCGTTCCAGACCAATATTCTTGCGCTCAATGCGGCCGTGGAGGCCGCGCGGGCCGGCGAACAGGGCCGGGGCTTTGCCGTGGTCGCCGCCGAGGTCCGCACGCTGGCCCAGCGCAGCTCGGGCGCGGCGCGGGAAATCCGTGACCTGATCCAGGCCAACGCCCAGCGTGTGGCCCTGGGGGCCGAGGAGGTGGACAGCGCGGGTGCGACCATGGCCTCGGTGCAGGAGGTGATTGCCAAGGTCTCGCACATGATCGGCGCCATCAGCCATTCCAGCGGCGAACAGAGCGCGGGCGTGAGCCACGTCAACAGCGCCATCGTCCGCATCGAGGAGGGGACCCAGCAGAACGCCGCGCTGGTGGAGCAGACCAGTTCGGCCGCCGAGAGCCTGCGCAAGCAGGCCCATCAGCTGGTCGAACTCATGGCGCGTTTCAGGACGGCCTGAACGCGGTGGCCGGGGCCGGGCGCAGCCGGTCGTGGAGCGCCGCCAGCACCAGGGTGGCTGCCACGGGCAGGGCCCAGCCCATGCCGTTGCCCGGCAGGCTGTTCAGGAAGGCCGGCAGCCAGTCCTGCCAGCCGGCCGCCTTGGCGGCATCGACAAGACCGAACACCAGCGCCACGGCCAGCACCGGCGCGAACACGCGCTGGGCATTGCGCCACAGGCCTGACAGCAGGCTCAACACCACCAGGGCGATGGCCAGCGGATAAATGCCCACCAGCACGGGGCCGGACAGGGCGATCAGCTGGGCCAGGCCCTGGTTGGACACCAGAATGCACGCCAGCCCAATGGCCACCACCACCGCGCGGTAGGGCAGGCGCAGCATCTCGCTGAAGTAGGCGCCACAGGCGCTGACCAGGCCCACGGCCGTGGTCAGGCAGGCCAGGGAAATCACCACGGCCAGCAGCAGGCTGCCGATGGGGCCGAAGGTGTGATCCACATAGCGCGTGAGGATGAGCACGCCGGTCTGCGCCTGCGGGGCGATGGACTGGCTGGTGGCGCCCAGATGGATCAGCGACAGATACACCAGGCCCAGGCCCACGGCCGCGATCACGCCCGCGATGATGGCGTAGCGCGTCTGCAGCCCGGTGTGGGAGATGCCCCGGTCCCGGATGGCGTTGACGATGACGATGCCGAAGGCCAGGGCGCCCAGCGCGTCCATGGTCTGGTAGCCCTCCAGAAACCCTTCGGTCAGTGGCGCGACCAGGTAGTCGCCGCTGGCGCTGGTGGCGGCACCGGCCGGCAGCAGCACGGCGGCGGCACCCAGCACCACCAGGGCCAGAATCAGTACGGGCGTGATCAGCTTGCCGATGGTGTCGATCAGCTTGCCGGGGAACAGGGACAGGCCCATGACCAGCACAAAGTACACCGCCGAGTAGATGAACAGCGCAGTGCTGCTGTGGCCCACGAAGGGCGCAAAGCCCATCTCGAACGACACGGTGGCCGTGCGCGGCGTGGCAAACAGCGGGCCGAGGATGAGATAGATCAGCAGGCCCAGCACCATGCCGGCCTTGCGGCCCACGGGCGAGGTCAGCGCATCGAGCCCGCCGCCCACGCGCGCCAGCGCCACCACGGTGAGCAACGGCAGGCCCACGCCCGTGAGCAGAAAGCCCGTGGCCGCAGCGGCCGCGTGCTCGCCGGCGCCCTGGCCGACCATGGGCGGAAAGATGATGTTGCCCGCGCCGAGGAACAGCGCAAAGGTCATGAAGCCTAGGGCGATAAGGTCCCGGGTCTTGAGTGTTTGCATGGATGCAGAAATGAAAAGGTCCCGCCTTGCCGCATGGCAGGCAGTTCCGGAAACGGTGGGAGGCGCGGAGCGATGGGGCAGCAATGGTGCAGGCCCGATGGCCGCGCATGCCGCGCGGCCGGCTCCGCAAAGGGCAGCATTTTAGGGCGGTGGCCCGAAGCGGGTGAAAAATGTCAGTGATTGCTCTTGATGAGATGTATGCAAACCATTCATGTCATGTGAGTGACATGCCTGCAGGCGATGGCCAGGATCCTGGCTGGCGATCCATGGCTTCATCCCCCGCAGCCAGGTACAGGCATCAGGGGCTGGCGCACCCGCTGCCGCCATGGCGTGGACAATGGCGTCATGGTTTTGCAACTGCATCTGTTCCCCTCGGCAGCGAATCCGGCACATGGGCTGCCGAACGCCTTCTGCGCGGCGCTGCCTGCGACGGAGCTGGCCCATGGCTGATCTGTTCACCCAGGAGCCCTCCGCACCACTGGCCGAAGCCCTGCGGCCCAAGACCCTGGACGAGGTCGTGGGCCAGTCTCATCTGCTGGGCGAGGGCAAGCCGCTGCGCCTGGCCTTCCAGTCAGGCAAGCCGCATTCCATGATCTTCTGGGGGCCACCCGGCGTGGGCAAGACCACGCTGGCACGGCTCACGGCCACGGCCTTCAAGTGCGAGTTCATTGCGCTGTCTGCGGTGTTCTCCGGGGTCAAGGACATCCGCGCGGCCATGGAGCAGGCGCAGCAGAACCTGGCCATGGGCCGGCACACCATCCTCTTCGTGGACGAGATCCACCGCTTCAACAAGTCCCAGCAGGATGCGCTGCTGCCCTATGCGGAAAGCGGGCTGGTCACCTTCATCGGCGCCACCACGGAAAACCCTTCCTTCGAGGTGAACTCGGCCCTGCTGTCGCGCGCGCAGGTCTATGTGCTGCAGTCCCTGACCGACGATGAACTCAGGCAACTGCTGCTGCGGGCGCAGGAAAAGGCGCTGGGCGGGCTGGAGTTCGACGACCTGGCGCGGGACACCATCGTCGGCTATGCCGATGGCGATGCCCGGCGGTTCCTGAACCTGCTGGAGCAATGCCAGACGGCGGCCGGCGCTGCGGGCGTCACGCGGATCGATGCCGAATTCGTGCAGAACGCGCTGACCTTGAATGCCAGGCGCTTCGACAAGGGCGGCGACAACTTCTACGACCAGATCTCGGCCCTGCACAAGTCCGTGCGCGGCTCCCATCCGGATGCTGCGCTCTACTGGCTCACGCGCATGCTCGATGGCGGCGCCGATGCGCGCTACCTGTCGCGGCGCATCGTGCGCATGGCCTGGGAGGATATCGGCCTGGCCGATCCGCGCGCCATGCAGATCGCCAACGACGCGGCCCTGACCTATGAGCGCCTGGGCAGCCCCGAGGGCGAGCTGGCGCTGGGCCAGGCCGTCATCTACCTGGCCATGGCCGCCAAGAGCAACGCCGGCTACAACGCCTACAACAAGGCCCGGGCCTTCGTGAAGCAGGACAGGAGCCGCGAGGTGCCCGTGCACCTGCGCAACGCGCCCACCAAGCTCATGAAGGAGCTGGGCTATGGCCATGAATACCGCTACGCGCACGATGAGCCCAACGCCTACGCGGCCGGCGAGACCTATCTGCCCGAAGGCATTGCGGAGCCGGGCTGGTACCAGCCCGTGCCGCGGGGCCTGGAGATCAAGATCGGCGAGAAACTGGCTGTGCTGCGCAAGTGGGACGAAGAGGCAGGCGGCGCATAGCCGAAGCCGGTGAGGGCAGGCCGGTGCCGAGGCTAGGCGCCCGGGCCGGGCTCCACCGCCACGTCCCGCGCGTGCAGGGGGGCGTGGCACTCCGAGCAGACGACCAGGGGGTCGAACGTGTGGCCGCACACCGTATGCCGGTGCAGCAAGGGCCGGCCTTCCTCGCCGGACATGTGTACATCACCCCAGTGCACGATGGCCATGACCACGGGATGCAGGTCCAGCCCCTTGGGCGTGAGGCGGTACTCGTGCCGTACCGGCGCCTCCTGGTAGGCCACCTTCTTGAGCACGCCTGCCTCGACCAGCCTGGCCAGCCTGTCCGACAGCATGGGGCGTGAAATGCCCAGGCGCCCCAGGAATTCATCAAAACGGCGTATGCCCAGAAAGCAGTCGCGCAGCACCAGCAGTGTCCAGCGGTCGCCGATGACCGAGACCGTGCGTGCGATGGAGCAGCGCTCCTCTTCCAGTTCGTTCCATTTCATTGGGCAGTTCCCCGCTTGACGGGTTCTGATTTTAAACCTACCGTGCATTGGGTTCAAAAAATGAACTGACCAATCATCCACGGAGATCCCATGACCGACAAGAAAGCCATTCTCGTGATCGGCGCTGGCGACGCCACGGGCGGCGCCATCGCCCGGCGTTTTGCGCGCGAAGGCTATATCGCCTGCGTCACGCGCCGCGACGCGGACAAGCTCCAGCCCCTGGTCGAACAGATCCGCGCCGCCGGTGGCCAGGCCCATGGTTTTGGCAGCGACGCGCGCAAGGAAGAGGAAATGGTGGCCCTGGTGCAGAAGATCGAGGCCGAGATCGCACCCATCGAGGTCGCCGTCTTCAACATCGGCGCCAACGTGCGCTTTGGCATCACCGAAACCACGGCGCGCGTCTACTTCAAGGTCTGGGAGATGGCCTGCTTCGCCGGCTTCCTGATGGGGCGGGAGGCGGCCAGGGTGATGCTGCCGCGCGGCCGGGGCACCATCATCTTCACGGGCGCCACCGCCAGCCTGCGCGGGCGTGAGGGCTTTGCGGCGTTTGCCGGTGCCAAGCACGGCCTGCGTGCGCTGGCCCAGAGCATGGCGCGCGAGCTCTGGCCCAAGGGCATCCATGTGGCCCATCCCGTGATCGACGGCGCCATCGACACGGAGTTCATCCGGACCAACTTTCCCGAGCGCTATGCCCTCAAGCAGCAGGACGGCATCCTCAATCCCGACCACATCGCCGACCTCTACTGGCAACTGCACCAGCAGCCGCGCGACGCCTGGACGCATGAAACCGAAATCCGCCCCTGGATGGAGTCCTGGTAGGCCCTTCAGCCATTTGCGTCCCTTCAGCCGCTTCAGCCCCTTCGCTTCGATGTTCCATCCCATTTGATGCAGGCCGTGCCATGAAACCCAACGTGCAATTCCTCTTCGACTTCGGCAGCCCCAACGCCTATCTCTGCCACCAGGTCATCCCCGCAATCGAGGCGCGCAGCGGCATCCGCTTCGACTATGTGCCGGTCCTGCTGGGCGGCCTGTTCAAGCTGGCCAACAACCGCTCACCGGCCGAGGCGAATGCCGACATTCCCAACAAGCGCGCCTATGAGGCGCTGGAACTGCAGCGTTTCGTGCAAAGGCATGGGCTCACGCGCTTCCGGATGAATCCGCACTTTCCCGTCAACACCCTGCAGATCATGCGCGGGGCCGTGGCGGCGCAGGGCCTGGGCTGCTTCGAGCGTTATGTGGATGCGGTGTTCTCCAGCATGTGGGAGAAGGGCTGCAAGATGGACGATGCCCAGGTGATCGGCACCGAGCTGTCCGGGGCGGGCCTGGACGCCCCAGCCCTGATCGGCGCAAGCCAGACACCCGAAGTCAAGGCCCGGCTGCTGGCAAATACCGAGCAGGCCTTCCACCGTGGCGCTTTCGGATCGCCCACCTTTTTTGTTGGCGACGAGATCTACTTCGGCAAGGACCGCCTGCGCGATGTGGAGGAACAAGCGCTGCGGGCCTGAAGCCAGCCTCAGGCCGATCGCCCGTCGTAGCGCGTGATGCGCAGCGCCTCGGGGTCCACGCCTTCCAGGCAGCGCACGTTGACGGCCGCCATGTGCCGGCCCTGGGGATCGATGGCCTCGCCGAACGGATGGATGCCGCAGGTCGGGCAGAAGCGGTGCTGGATCAGGTGCCTGTTGAAGGTGTAGGTCCGCATCTGTTCATCGGGCGTCTGCAGCTGCAGCTGTTCGCGGGGAACGAACCACATGAGCGCGCCCTTGCGTGCGCAGATGGAGCAGTTGCAGGCCATGGCCTGCGTGAGTTCGCCTTCCACATCGAAAGCGATGCCGCCGCAGTGGCAGCTGCCGTGGTATTTCATCGGGGTTCTCCGTGGCCACCTCGGGCTGGCGGCACTGCCGCTGATGGTAGGAGTTCATGCTGGCTACGGCAAATTGCTGCAGTGCTACATAAGAGCACGTGGCTTGTAAAGCCTCGGGAAACCCCCCTGCAACAAGGCGTTGCAGGCCACCGGGGGTGCCTAGAATCGCCAATCCCCTGCGGTTTCCGGGCCACAAGCCAGGATGCGGCGGGAGAGCTTCCACCACCATGGCATTGCTGGCTCCGTTCGTTTGGATGCGAGGCACGCTGAATGTCTCCATCCTGGACTAAAGGGGAGAGCGCATATGGACATACTGCTTCAGCAGGTCATCAACGGATTGGTCCTGGGCAGCATGTACGCCCTGATCGCCCTGGGCTACACCATGGTGTACGGCATCATCCAGCTCATCAACTTCGCCCATGGCGAGGTGCTCATGGTCGGCGCGCTGACCAGCTGGAGCTGCATAGGCCTGATGCAGGAGGCCATGCCCGGTGCGCCGGGCTGGCTGATCCTGCTGCTGGCGACCGTGATCGCCTGCGTGGTGGCCGCGGCACTGAATTTCGTGATCGAGAAAGTGGCCTACCGCCGCCTGCGCAGCAGCCCGCGCCTGGCGCCGCTGATCACGGCCATCGGCGTCTCGCTGCTGCTGCAGACGCTGGCCATGATCATCTGGAAGCCCAACTACAAGGCCTATCCCACGCTGCTGCCGAGCACGCCCTTCGAGATCGGCACGGCGGTGATCACGCCCACCCAGATCCTGGTGCTGGTGGTCACGGCGATCGCGCTGGCATCGCTGACCTATCTGGTCAACTACACCAAGCTCGGGCGCGCCATGCGGGCCACGGCCGAGAATCCGCGCGTGGCGGCCTTGATGGGCGTCAAGCCTGACGTGGTGATCTCGGCCACCTTCATCATCGGCGCCGTGCTGGCGGCCATCGCGGGCATCATGTACGCCTCCAACTACGGCACGGCCCACCACACCATGGGCTTTCTGCCGGGGCTCAAGGCCTTCACGGCGGCCGTGTTCGGCGGCATCGGCAACCTGGCCGGCGCCGTGGTCGGCGCCATGCTGCTGGGGCTGATCGAGTCCATAGGCTCGGGCTACATCGGCGACCTCACGGGCGGCGTATTGGGCAGCCACTACACCGACATCTTCGCCTTCATCGTGCTCATCATCATCCTGACGCTGCGCCCCTCGGGCCTGCTGGGTGAGCGTGTGGCCGACCGCGCCTGAGGAGACCCGCATGAACAGCAAGAAGACCGTGCAATGGATTCTGGGCGGCCTGGCGCTGATGGTGCTGCCGCTGGTGCTTCAGTACTTCGGCAATGCCTGGGTGCGCATCGCCGACCTGGCCCTGCTCTATGTGCTGCTGGCACTGGGCCTGAACGTGGTGGTGGGCTATGCAGGCCTGCTGGACCTGGGCTACGTGGCGTTCTACGCCGTGGGCGCCTACATGTTCGCGCTGATGGCCTCGCCGCATCTGGCGGAGACCTTCGAGGGCTTTGCCGCCATGTTCCCTGACGGGCTGCATACCTCCATCTGGCTGGTAATACCGCTGGCGGCGCTGCTGGCGGGCATCACGGGAATACTGCTGGGCATCCCGGTGCTCAAGCTGCGCGGGGACTACCTGGCCATCGTCACGCTGGGCTTCGGCGAGATCATCCGCATCTTCATGAACAACCTGGACCAGCCGGTCAACATCACCAACGGCCCCAAGGGCATAGGCCAGATCGACTCGGTGAAGATTCTGGGCCTGGACCTGGCCAAGCGCCAGGAGATCTTCGGCTACGACATCAGCTCGGTCACGCTGTACTACTACCTGTTCCTCTTCCTGGTGCTCGTCAGCATCGTGATCTGCTGGCGCCTGCAGGACTCGCGCATCGGCCGCGCCTGGATGGCCATCCGCGAGGACGAGATCGCCGCCAAGGCCATGGGCATCAACACGCGCAACATGAAGCTGCTGGCCTTCGGCATGGGCGCTTCCTTCGGCGGTGTCTCGGGCGCCATGTTCGCGGCCTTCCAGGGCTTCGTCTCGCCCGAGTCGTTCAGCCTCATGGAGTCCATCATGATCGTGGCCATGGTGGTGCTCGGCGGCCTGGGCCATCTGCCGGGCGTGATCCTGGGGGCGGTGCTGCTGTCGGCCCTGCCCGAGGTGCTGCGCTATGTGGCCGGGCCTCTGCAGCAGATGACCGACGGGCGGCTCGACGCCTCCATCCTGCGCCAGTTGCTGATCGCGCTGGCCATGATCGTCATCATGCTGATGCGTCCGCGCGGCCTGTGGCCGTCGCCCGAGCATGGCAAGAACCTGCCGCACCAGTCCTGAGCATGGAGACAACGCAGATGGCGAACACGGCAGACAACGGCTCCACCTCCCCGGTGCTCAGGGTTTCGGGCATTTCCAAGCGCTTTGGCGGACTGCAGGCCCTGTCCGATGTGGGCATGACCATTGGCCGTGGCCAGGTCTACGGCCTGATCGGTCCCAACGGCGCGGGCAAGACCACCTTCTTCAACGTGATCACGGGCCTGTACACGCCCGACAGCGGCAGCTTCGAGCTGGCCGGCAAGGCCTACGAGCCCTCGGCCGTGCACAAGGTGGCCAAGGCCGGCATTGCGCGCACCTTCCAGAACATCCGGCTGTTTGCCGAGATGACGGCGCTGGAGAACGTGATGGTCGGGCGCCATGTGCGCACGCATTCGGGCCTGATCGGCGCGGTGTTCCGCACGCCCGGCTTCAAGGCCGAGGAAGCCGCGATCCGCGCGCGGGCCCGCGAACTGCTGGACTACGTGGGGATTTCCAAATACGCCGACTTCAAGGCCCGCACGCTGAGCTACGGCGACCAGCGCCGCCTGGAGATCGCGCGGGCGCTGGCCACCGACCCGCAATTGATCGCGCTGGACGAGCCGGCCGCCGGCATGAACGCCACCGAGAAGGTGCAGCTGCGCGAGCTGATCGACCGCATCCGCCGGGACCAGCGCACCATCTTGCTGATCGAGCACGACGTGAAGCTGGTCATGGGCCTGTGCGATCGCGTCACCGTGCTGGACTATGGCAAGCCCATCGCCGAAGGCACGCCGGCCGAGGTGCAGAAGAACGACAAGGTGATCGAAGCCTATCTGGGCACCGGAGGACACTGAACCATGGGTGAGCAAGTGCAAGACAAGGGCGTGTCCGCGCCGGTGCTGTTGAAGGTCCAGGGACTGAAGGTGGCCTATGGCGGCATACAGGCCGTCAAGGGCGTGGACTTCGAGGTCCGCCAGGGCGAACTGGTCTCGCTGATCGGCTCCAACGGTGCGGGCAAGACCACGACCATGAAGGCCGTCACGCGCAGCCTGCAGATGGCGGATGGCGACGTGCACTACCTGGGCCGCAGCATCCGCAACGTGGGCGCCTGGGATCTGGTGGCCCAGGGCCTGGTCATGGTGCCGGAGGGGCGCGGCGTGTTCGCGCGCATGACCATCACCGAGAACCTGCTCATGGGCGCCTACACGCGCAACGACAAGGCCGGCATTGCCGCCGACATCGAGCGCATGTTCGGCATCTTCCCGCGCCTGAAGGAGCGCCGCGACCAGCTGGCCGGCACCATGTCGGGCGGCGAGCAGCAGATGCTGGCCATGGCGCGCGCGCTGATGAGCCAGCCCAAGGTGCTGCTGCTGGACGAGCCCTCCATGGGCCTGTCGCCCATCATGGTGGACAAGATCTTCGAGGTGGTGCGCGATGTGCATGCGCTGGGCGTGACGCTGGTGCTGGTCGAGCAGAACGCCAGCCGTGCGCTGGCGCTGGCCGATCGCGGCTATGTGATGGAGTCCGGCCTGATCACCATGACCGGGCCCGGCCAGACCCTGCTCAGCGATCCGCGCGTGCGGGCCGCCTACCTGGGCGAGTGAACTCCGGGGCAGCCGCCTGCGCACAGGTTGCTGGAATGTCCCGTGCCATCGACGGGATATGGCAAAAATATGACGATTTGATGAAGATTCATCGAATGCCCATCGATGCGGGATGTTGCGTATCTGTGCGATGAAGCAGGTTTTTCAAGAAAATTCGCGCAAAAAAGCAATTTTTGGAAAGCAATCGAAAAACCGGCTTCTGGCGCTGCGGGCGCGATAATTCAGGCCTTCCAGCACCCGGGCGCACCTCACATGAACTGGCTCCAACACATCCCCGTCGGGCTGCAGACCGTGGTCCTGCTGGCCATGAGCAATGTCTTCATGACGTTTGCCTGGTATGGGCACCTGAAGAACCACGCCTCGTCGCCCTGGTACGTGGCAGCCCTTGTCAGCTGGGGCATTGCGCTGTTCGAGTACCTGCTGCAGGTGCCCGCCAACCGCATAGGCCACACGCAGTTCAGCGTGGCGCAGCTCAAGATCATCCAGGAGGTGATCACGCTGTCGGTGTTCGCGCCTTTTGCCGTGCTCTACCTGAACCAGCCCTCAAATGGGACTTCCTCTGGGCCGGCCTGTGCATGGTGGGCGCGGTGTATTTTATTTTTCGCAGCGGCTGACAAGGCGGCGCGCCGGCGCGCAAAAACGCGCTTGGGACTCAAGAGTACACTTCGCCCCGTTCAAGCCGGGAAGCCATGCCAAGCATCCGCAATGTGACGCAGTGAGTCGCCTGGTTCCCACTTTTCCCGGTAAGGAGCATTCATGCTTTTTGGCAAACTATTGCCACGCGAAGGCAATTTCTTCGAGATGTTCAACCAGCATGCCGACCGCATCGTCGATGCCGCGCATGCCTTCTCGCAGCTTGTCGCCAACTACAACGATCCTCATCTTCGCGAGAAGTACAACGAGGACGTGAACAACGCCGAGCGTGCCGCCGACCGCGTGACGCATGACGTCACCAAGGCGCTGCACAAGACCTTCATCACGCCGCTGGACCGCGAGCAGATCCACTCGCTGATCAACACCATGGACGACGTGGCCGACCTGATCCAGGACTCGGCCGAGACCATGGCGCTGTACGACGTGCGCCACATGACGGATGAGATCACGCGCCTGACCGACCTGTGCGTGCGCTGCTGCGAGCGGCTGCGCGATGCGGTCAAGCTGCTGTCGCGCATCTCCGATCCATCGGTGGTGGACGCGGCGATGAAGACCTGCGAGGAAATCGACCGCCTCGAATCGGACGCCGACCGCGTGATGCGCTCGGCCATGAGCAAGCTGTTCCGCGAAGAGCCCGATGTGCGCGAAGTCATCAAGCTCAAGGCCATCTACGAGCTGCTGGAGACGGTGACCGACCGCTGCGAGGACGTGGCCAACCTGATCGAGGGCATCGTCCTCGAGAATTCCTGAGCCCTCGCGGAGTCGTTTCGTTATGGAATCCGTACAAGCGGCCCTGTGGGTCGTGATCCTGCTGGTGGTGCTGGCCTTGCTGTTCGACTTCATGAACGGCTTCCACGATGCTGCCAACTCGATCGCCACCGTGGTCTCCACGGGCGTGCTCAAGCCCACGCAGGCCGTGGCCTTCGCGGCCTTCTTCAACGTGGTGGCGGTCTTTGTCTTTCACCTCAGCGTGGCGGCCACCGTGGGCAAGGGGATCGTCCAGCCCGGCATCGTGGACACGCACGTGGTCTTCGGCGCCCTGGTCGGCGCCATTGCCTGGAACGTGATCACCTGGCACTACGGCATCCCCAGCAGCTCCTCGCATGCGCTGATCGGCGGCATCGTGGGCGCCGTGATCGCCAAGGCCGGCGCGGGCGCACTGATCGCCAGCGGCATCTGGAAGACCGTGGCTTTCATCTTCGTCTCGCCGCTGCTGGGCTACCTGCTGGGCTCGCTGATGATGGTGCTGGTGGCCTGGATCTGCCGCCGCGCCGCTCCCAACCGGGTGGACCGCTGGTTCCGCCGGCTGCAGCTGGTCTCCGCCGGCGCCTACAGCCTGGGCCACGGCGGCAATGATGCGCAAAAGACCATCGGCATCATCTGGCTGCTGCTGATCGCCACCGGCTATGCCAATGCCGGCGACGCGGAGCCGCCGCTGTGGACCATCGTCAGCTGCTACCTGGCCATCGGCCTGGGCACCATGTTCGGCGGATGGCGCATCGTCAAGACCATGGGCCAGAAGATCACCAAGCTCAAGCCCGTGGGAGGCTTCTGCGCAGAAAGCGGCGGCGCGCTGACGCTGTTCTTCGCGACCTTCCTGGGCGTGCCGGTCTCGACCACGCACACCATCACGGGCGCCATCGTCGGCGTGGGCTCCACCCAGCGTGCCAGCGCCGTGCGCTGGGGCGTGGCGGGCAACATCGTCTGGGCTTGGGTGCTGACGATCCCTGCCAGCGCCTTCGTGGCTTCCATTGCCTACTGGATCAGTCTCCAGCTGTACTGAGCTGCGACAACTGCCCCAAAAAGAAAGACCGCCAATGGCGGTCTTTCTTTTTGGGTGGAGGCACGCGCTGGCGCACCACAGCGAAAACTTCACTGCGAAATCTTGCGCGCTTCCTCCACCTGGTGCTCGAAGTAGTGCTGGAAGCTGTAGGCAATGCTGGCCATGAGCACGGCGGCACCCAGCATCAGGGACAGCGCAATGGCAAAGATGGTTGACCAGCCGGTGCGCCCGGCCTGCGCCTGCACGTCAATGCCGGGGTTGTGGCGCCGGTTCCAGGCTTCGGTGTCGGTCAACCCGTAGAGGATGGCGCGCAGCGCGCAGCCGGCGATGGTGAAGCCCAGCAGCGGAATCAGCAGCCAGCTGAGCTGGTCGTCCTGCCCCAGTTGCTGGACGCGCTCGATGCCGTATACGCCCAGCGCCGTGGGCACGGGCAGCAGCCAGCCCAGCCAGTCGCCGAAGCCATGCAGATAGAAGCGGTGCAGCCCCAGCGGCCCGCCGACAAAGGCCAGCCAGGTCGCCAGGGTCTTGCTTTTGGAGCGCGCAGCCCCCTGCTGTGCTTGAGCGGGCTGAGGCAAAGGCGTGCTGGGTCGGTTCATGCGCCCATTATTCGGGCGAACTGCGGTTGCCGTCTCCCAGGGTCTTCTCCATGAGAACGATGTCCAGCCAGCGGCCGAACTTCCATCCCATGGAGCTCAGCGTGCCCGCCGGGGTGAAGCCCGCGGCGCGGTGCACGCCGATGGAGCCGGCATTGGCCGAGTCGCCGATCACCGCCAGCAGCTTGCGCACGCCGGCCGCCTCGCATTCGCGCGACAGCGCATCGAGCAGCAGTCGGCCCACGCCCTGGCCGCGCGCCGCGTCATGCACGTAGATGGAATCCTCGGCGGAGAAGCGATAGGCCGGGCGCGGCTTGAACCAGTTGGCGTAGGCAAAGCCCAGCACCTGGCCCTGTTCGTCCACGGCGACCAGATAGGGCAGGCCCTTGGCCAGCACGTCCGCGCGGCGCGTTGCCATGTCCGATTCGGCAGGGGGATCGGTCTCGAACGTGCCCGTGCCGTGCAGCACGTGGTGGCGGTAAATGGAGGTGATGGCGGCGAGATCGCCGTCCAGGCTTGAGCGAATGGTAGGCATGGAAAGGGAAGTTGGATATAATCGCTGGTTTTACGGCGTGTCGCTGGCCGGGTGGCCATGTCGCGTGTCTCAAACGCCGCAAAACATGTGCAGCCATTCATTGTCTAGTTAATTGTGTGGTGGCTGCGCCCACCCGAAGGAAAATCATGGTCGTCATTCGACTCTCTCGCGGCGGTTCCAAGGCCCGTCCGTTCTACAACATCGTTGCCGCCGACAAGCGCGTGCGTCGCGATGGTTCGTTCATCGAACGCCTGGGCTTCTACAACCCCAACGCCCGTGGCGGCGAAGAGGGTCTGCGCGTTGCTCTGGACCGCGTGAACTACTGGAAGGGCGTTGGCGCGCAGGCTTCCGAGACCGCAGAGCGCCTGATCAAGCAGGCCACCCAGAAGACTGCTGCCTAATTCAGCATCCCTTCTGAAATCGGGTTCCGTTGGCTTGTCTGACGGAGCCCGTTTTTGTTTTCCCCTCCGGATCGCCTTGCACGGATCTGCAACGATCTGCATTGACTGTCCATCTACTGCCTACCGACTGCCATGAGCCACATGCCTGAACTCGAAGCCAGCGTCCTGCCCGCCGATGCCGTGGAGGTCGGGCGCATCGCCGATGCCTGGGGCATCAAGGGCTGGTTCAAGGTGGCCGCCTTCAGCGCCGACCCCGAGGCTCTGTTCACCGCAAAGCAGTGGTATCTGCAGCCCCCGAGAAGGGTGCGCGGCAGTTCACCGGTACGGTGCTGCTGCCGGTCAAGCAGGCGCGCGTCCACTCCGATTCCGTCGTCGCCACATCGCCTGTCGTGAACGACCGCAATACCGCCGAGGCCCTGCGTGGCGCGCGCATCTTCGTGGCGCGCAGCGATTTCCCGCAGCCCGAAGATGGCGAGTATTACTGGGTCGATCTGCTGGGCCTGTCCGTGGTCAACCGCGAGGGCGTGGCCCTGGGCGTCGTCCGCGACCTGCTGTCCACCGGCCCGCAGACCGTGCTGGTGCTGGCCTATGAAGAGGATGGCAAGGAGCGCGAGCGCATGATTCCCTTTGTCGATGCCTATGTGGACAAGGTGGATCTGCCGGGCAAGACCATCGTTGCCGACTGGCAGCCCGACTATTGATCGCCGACCTCCATGCGCTTCGACATCATCACGCTGTTCCCTGAGCTGTTCACGCCGTTTCTTGAAAGCGGCGTCACGCGCCGTGCCTATGCCTCGGGCCAGGTCGGCGTACACCTGTGGAATCCGCGCGACCATGCCCAGGGCAACTACCGGCGCGTGGACGATCGCCCCTTTGGCGGCGGTCCGGGCATGGTGATGATGGCCGAGCCGCTGCAGCGCTGCCTTGAGACGGCGCAGCAGGCGCGCCGCGAGGCCGGCGAGCCCGAGCCGGCTCCCGTGGTGCTGTTCTCGCCGATCGGCACCACGCTGCGCCATGCCGTGGTGGCCGACTGGGCGCAGGGGCAGGGCGCAATCTTGCTGTGCGGCCGCTACGAGGGCCTGGACCAGCGCTTCATCGATACCCATGTCACGCACCAGTTGAGCCTGGGCGACTTCGTGCTGTCTGGCGGCGAGATCGCTGCCATGGCCCTGCTGGATGCCGTCGCGCGGCTGCAGCCCGGCGTGCTCAATGACGAAGGCAGTTTCCAGCAGGACAGCTTCAATCCGGCGCTCGACGGCCTGCTCGATTGCCCGCACTACACCCGCCCCGAAGTCTGGGAAGGGCGGGAAGTGCCGGCGCCACTGTTGTCCGGCCACCACGCGCAGATCGAGCGTTGGCGGCGCGACCAGCGCCTGTCCATCACGGCCAGGCACCGGCCCGAGCTGATAGAGCAGGCGCGCGCCCAGGGCCTGCTCAACGCCAAGGACGAGGGGTTTTTGGCAAAAAACGTCTCCGGGCTATAATCCGCGATTCTTCGATCCTCTATCCGGCCGCTGCTACGAACAAAGCAGCCATGGCGCCAATCCCGGCGCTTGCCAATCCTGGCGCGGACAAGATCGATTGGATGTTGACCATGAATCTGATCCAGATCCTCGAGCAAGAGGAAATCGCCCGTCTGAACAAGACCATCCCCCAGTTCGCCCCCGGTGACACCGTCATCGTGAGCGTGAACGTGGTCGAAGGCAGCCGCAAGCGCGTGCAGGCTTACGAAGGCGTGGTGATCGCCAAGCGCAACCGTGGCCTGAACAGCGGCTTCACCGTTCGCAAGATCTCCAGCGGTGAAGGCGTGGAGCGTACGTTCCAGACCTACTCGCCCCTGATCGCCGGCATCGAAGTCAAGCGTCGCGGTGATGTGCGTCGTGCCAAGCTGTACTACCTGCGCGAGCGCAGCGGCAAGTCGGCCCGCATCAAGGAAAAGCTGCCGTCGCGTGTCAAGGTTTCTGCCGAAGCCTAAGCACCTGCGTCACAGCTGGAAAGCCGCTACAGTCGCCTGTAGCGGCTTTTTTGTTGTCCGGCCGTTTCCCATCACAAGCCTTCATTCGTGTCCTCTCTGCCCGATACCGCCATTCCCGTGCCGACCGGCGGGCCAGTGCCCGCAGCCGTGCCGTCGATCGCCGACCCGCGCATGGCGCAACTGATTGGCAAGGACAGCCACCTGCCTGCCGTGCCCCCCGAGGCCCGCACGCCCGAGGCCCTGCGCCAGCGCTTTGCGCTGCCGCCCCAGTGGGCTCCCGAGGTGGTGCGCGAGAAGCGCTTCAGCGATCGCCAGCCCACCGATGCCGCCGTGCTCGTGCCCATCGTGCTCCGCCCCGAACCCACGGTGCTGCTGACCGAGCGCACGGCCCACCTGTCCACGCATTCGGGGCAGGTGGCATTTCCGGGCGGCAAGCGCGATCCGGAGGATGCCTCTGCCCAGGCCACGGCCCTGCGCGAGGCGCATGAGGAAGTCGGACTGGCCGCCAGCGATGTGCAGGTGCTGGGCACGCTGCCCATCTACATCACGGGCACGGCCTTCCTGATCACGCCGGTGGTGGCCCTGGTCGATCCCCGGGCGCACCTGAATCCCAATCCCTACGAAGTGGCGGATGTGTTCGAGGTGCCGCTGGCCTTTCTGCTCGATCCTGCCAACCATGAGCGCCACTCCATGGTCTGGAACGGCGTGCCGCGTGAATGGTTTGCAATGCCCTACCAGGATGGTGATCGCCAGCGCTACATCTGGGGCGCCACGGCCGGCATGCTGCGAAATCTTTACCGATTCCTGTCGGCCTGATGCCCGGATCGCGGGCCGTGCCACCCCGGGGTCACTGACCTGTCTGCATGCGCCAGTATGATGGCCGGATGAGTTTCTTTGCCATTCTGATCGCCTTGCTGATCGAGCAGGCGCGCCCGTTGACGCCGGCCAATCTCGTGCACACAGGCTACAGGGCCTGGACGGTTTCGGTGCGCCGCAACTTCGATGCCGGCCAGGCGCACCATGGCTGGCTGGCCTGGACCGTGGCGGTGGCATTGCCCTGCGTGCTGGTGACGGGCATCTACCTGCTGCTGCTGTGGGGCGTGGGCTGGCCGCTGGCCATGGTCTGGAATGTGGCCGTGCTCTATGTGACGCTGGGCTTTCGCCAGTTCAGCCACCACTTCACACGCATCCGCGATGCGCTGGATGCAGGCGATGAGTATGCCGCGCGCGAGGCGCTGGCTCACTGGCAGCAGGTCGATGCCAGCGAGGTGCCGCGCAGCGAGGTCGTGCGCCATGTGATCGAGTACTCGGTGCTGGCCGCGCATCGCCATGTGTTTGGCGTTCTGTTCTGGTTCTCTGCGCTGGCAGCGCTGGGGCTGGGCCCGCTCGGCGCCGTGTTCTACCGCATGACCGAGCACCTGTCGCGCTCCTGGTCGCGCAAAGGCCTGGTGGGCGGCACCCAGGTCAGTCCCCAGTTGCAGCACACCTCCCGGCTGGCCTGGACCGTGATCGACTGGTTGCCCGCACGGTTGACGGCGCTGTCCTTTGCCGTGGTCGGCAGCTTCGAGGAAGCCATCGAAGGCTGGCGCTTCCATGCCCAGCGCTTTCCCAACGACAACGATGGCGTGATCCTGGCCGCCACCTCGGGTGCCATCAACGTGCGCCTGGGCGGCGAGGCACTCAAGCGCCGCGAAGGCATCTCGGTGACCCGCGATGACGGCGAGGAGATCGATCTCGATGTGGACAGCGAAGCCACGCCGGGCCGAGAGCCCGAGATCGGCCATCTGCGCAGCGTGGTCGGCCTGGTCTGGCGTTCGGTCGTGGTCTGGCTGCTGCTGCTGGCCCTGCTGTCGCTGGCGCGTTTGCTGGGCTGATCGCTGCGCCGCAGAAGGCGAGCCCTGCCTGTCTTGCCAGGCAGCAGCCCGCCCTTCCTGATGCAGCCGGGTCGTTGTTTTGAGGAGGTCAGTACTTCTGCGCCTGGCTCAATTCATCGAACAGCTCGGCGTAGATGTAGTAGCGGTTGGCGCTGATGTCGTGGTCGGCATCCATTCCGGTTTCCTCATCTTCCACGCGCGGCATGACGGCGCATCCCGGCTCGTGCAGGTGAGTGCAGTTGTAGAACTTGCATTCCTGCGCGTGGGCGCCGATGTCGGGCATGCAGCGGGGCAGGTCCGTGGGCTCTATGTGGCGCAGGCCGAATTCCTGGAAGCCCGGTGAGTCAATCAGCGCCGTGGTGCGCTCTTCGTCCATCCAGTACCAGCTGGTCGTGGTGGTCGTGTGCTTGCCGGAGTTCAGCGCCTGCGAGATCTCGTTGGTGGCCGCGCGTGCGCCGGGCACCAGCAGGTTGATCAAGGTGCTTTTGCCCGAGCCGGACGGGCCCAGGACCAAGGTGGCCTTGCCCTTGAGGTGTTGCATCAGCAGCTGCCGGTCGGCCTCGCCTTCGTTGGCCAGCGACAGCGACAGCACCTCGTAGTGCGGCGTTTCCTGGCCCAGGTACATCTCGCGATAGGGCTTCAGGCGCTCCCAGGCATCGGCGAAGGGCTCGGCCAGGTCACGCTTGTTCAGGGCGATCAGGGGCTTGATGTGGGTGGCTTCGGCGGTGATGAGGGCACGGGCCAGCTGGCTTTCGGAGAACACCGGCTCGGCCGCGATCAGGATCAGCACCTGGTCGATGTTGGCCGCAAAGGACTTGGTGCGTATCTCGTCCTGGCGGTAGAACAGGTTGCGCCGTTCCAGCACCTTCTCTATGGTGCCTTCCTCGCCCTGGCCGGCGGGTGGCAATTGCCAGCGCACGCGGTCGCCGACCACGGTCTGGCTCTTCTTGCCGCGCGGATGGCAGATGTGGCGTGCGCCTTCTTCGGTCTCGACCACGCAGTGGCGGCCATGGCTGGAGACGACCAGGCCTTCTCGCAATGCGGAGCGCTCAGCCATGGGATGCCGGGGTGGGATTCATGGACGCTCCAGCAGCGCATCGATGCGGCGGGCGCATTCGATGTCGGTAGACGAGATGCCGTTCACGTCATGCGTGTTCAGGCGCACACCGCAACGGCCGTAGCTCACGGTCAGGTCGGGGTGGTGGTCCTGCTGGTGGGCGATCAGGGCCAGCGCGTTCACGAAGGCCATGGTCTCGTAGTAATTGGCAAAGGCGTAGCTCTTGGCGATGGCATCGCCATCGAGCTGCCAGCCCGGCAGGGCCGCCAGTGCGGTGCGCAATTCGTCCGGCGTCAGCGCGCGGCGCTGCTGGGTGGACCAGTCCTGTTGTTGCAAGCGTTGTGTGCTCATGGTGGATGTGAAAGGTTCAGGTCGGAGAAGGCATGCGCGCCAGCCGGGCGAGGGCGGGCGGATGCGAGTAGTAAAAGCCCACGTACCAGGGATCGGGCGTGAGCGTTGAAGCATTGTCCTCGTACAGCTTGAGCAGTGCCGAGGCCAGATGGGCGCCGCTGGCCTGTTGCATGGCATAGGCATCGGCTTCGAACTCGTCGCGGCGCGACAGGGCCGAGAACAGCGGGGTGACAAAGAAGCTGAATACCGGCACGGCCAGCAGGAACAGCAGCAGTGCCACGGCCTCGTTGCCGGCGCCTATCCCGCCATGGCCCAGCGCAAGGTCCAGACCCGGGCGCACGCCCAGGCCCAGGTAGAACCACAGCTGCTGCGACAGCCAGCCCAGCAGTGCGAAGCCGGCCAGGCTGGCGGCGAACATCAGCAGCATGCGCTTGAGGATGTGGCGGTGCTTGAAGTGGCCCAGCTCGTGCGCGAGCACGGCCTCCACCTCGTCGGCGTCGAGCTGCTTGAGCAAGGTGTCGAAGAACACCACGCGCTTGGAATGGCCGAAGCCCGTGAAATAGGCATTGGCATGGGCCGAGCGGCGGCTGCCATCCATCACGAACAGGCCTTTGGCCGTGAAGCCGCAGCGCTGCATCAGCGCGCTCACGCGCTCCTTGAGCGTGCCTTCGGCCAGCGGTTCGAACTTGTTGAACAGCGGTGCGATGAAGGTCGGAAAGATCCACATCAGCAGCAGGTTGAACGCCGTCCACACGGCCCAGGCCCACAGCCACCACAGGTCGCCGGCCGAGCCCATGAGCCACAGGATCAGGGCCGCCAGGGGAAGGCCGATGGCCGCGCCCATGGCGGTGGACTTGATGGCATCGGTCAGCCACAGCCGCAGCGTCATCTGGTTGAATCCAAAGCGCTGCTCCAGCACAAAGGTCTGGTAGAGCGACAGCGGCAGCTCCACCAGCCCGGAGATCAGGGCAAAGCCGGCCAGCAGTGCCAGTTGCTGCCACAGGCCGGCGCCCATCAGTTCCAGCAGCCACTGGTTGAGCGCGTCGAGCCCGCCCAGCAGCGTCCATGCGAGCAGCACCACGGCGCCCAGCGTCATCTCGATCAGGGCGATGCGGGCCTTGGCCAGCGTGTAGTCGGCGGCCTTTTGATGGGCCGCGAGGCTGATGCGTTGCGCAAAGGCCTCAGGCACCTCGGCCCGATGGCGGGCCACATGGCGGACCTGGCGCGAGGCCAGCCAGGCGCGCAGCAGCCACTGGGCCAGCACGGCTGCGGCAAACAGCAGGGACAGTGTCGAGGAAAAATCGGGGTTGAAGGCCATGTGGCCGCAGTGTAGGCGACAATTTGGGCCATGTCCGAAGCCTCCGAAGCCGCCAGCGCTTGCATTCCCGTCCCCGCCGAACCCGGCACGTCCATCACCCTGGCCAAATCCGATCTCAACCTCGTCTGGCTCGACTGCGAGATGACCGGGCTGCAGCCCGATACCGATCGCATCATCGAGATCGCCGTGGTCGTCACCAGTCCGGACCTGGCCATTCGCATCGAAGGGCCGGTATTTGCCATCCATCAGGCAGATGCGCTGCTCGATGGCATGGATGCCTGGAACAAGGGTACGCATGGCAGGAGCGGCCTGATCGATCGCGTCAAGGCATCGACCACCAGCGAGGCCGATGCGGAGGCTGCGCTGATCAAGTTCCTCTCGCAGTACGTTCCCAAGGCCAAGGCCCCGCTGTGCGGCAACAGCATCGGGCAGGACAGGCGCTTCATGGAGCGCTACATGCCCAAGCTCAACAACTTCTTCCACTACCGCAATGTCGATGTCAGCACCCTCAAGGAACTGGCCAGGCGCTGGAAGCCCGACGCCTATGCCTCCTTCAAGAAGGCCCAGCGCCACACCGCACTGGCCGATGTGCACGAGTCCATCGATGAGCTGGCGCACTATCGCGCGCGCCTGCTGAACGTCTGAATCTGGCGGCCCCGGCCATTTTTTATGACAGGGGCTTGCGGGAAAACCCGGGGAGTGCGACAATCTACAGCTTGCCCCCATCAACAAGGGGCAATTTGCACATCTCCATCACACAAGGGCCCCTGCGCTGTGTGTCTGCGGTCGGTGTCCATAGACCACCATGAAGGCTTTCATGGATGGCGGGACCACCGGTTTCGGACCAGCCGAAAATGCCCATCCGCCCTTTTGCGAAGGGCCGGTTAAGTCTGACGGTGGATGTTGACCCAACCGTCGAGAAAAGCGTGCCAGATCGCTGACTGCGCGTGCTTTTCGTTAGAGCCATTCATGAACGATATCTCTCAAGAGCAGGGCATCATTGCCGCTGCCGATTCCTCTTTTGCCTCCGCCGCTGAAGCATCTTCCGTGCTGAACGCCGCCGTTGCCAGCGCCGAGCAGGCCGCCGAATCCCTGGCCGCCGCCGAAGTCGTGGAAATCGCCGAAGGCGCCGAGGCTGTTGAAGCAGCCCCCGAACTGCCCAATGCCTTCATCGAGCTGGGCCTGGCTGAAGAACTGGTCCGTGCCGTTGCCGATCTGGGCTACACCCAGCCCACGGCTGTGCAGGCGCAAGCCATTCCCCTGGCCATGGGCAGTGATGACCAGGCCTTCATCGACCTGATGGTGTCCAGCCAGACCGGCTCGGGCAAGACCGCTGCCTTCCTGCTGCCCGTGCTGCACACGCTGATCCAGCAAAAGGCTGACGAAGAAGCCGCCATCCGCGCCGAATATGACCGCCAGTGCGCCGAAGCAACGGCCAGCGGCCAGCCCACGCCCAAGCGCAACAAGCGCAAGGACCCCACGAATCCCCGCAACTTCAAGGCAGCCGTTCCCGGCGCCCTGATCCTGTGCCCCACGCGCGAGCTGGCACAGCAGGTGGCGCATGACGCCATCGAGCTGGTCAAGCACTGCCGTGGCATCCGCATCGCCAACGTGGTGGGCGGCATGCCCTACCAGCTGCAGATCGCCAAGCTGCAGAACGCCAACCTCGTGGTGGCCACTCCCGGCCGTCTGCTGGACCTGCAGCGCTCGATGCAGATCAAGCTCGACCAGGTTCAGTTCCTGGTGGTGGACGAAGCCGACCGCATGCTGGACCTGGGCTTCTCGGACGATCTGGCCGAAGTCAACGACCTGACGGCACAGCGCAAGCAGACCATGATGTTCAGCGCCACCTTCGCGCCCCGCATCCAGCAACTGGCCATGCGCGTGATGCATGACGGCGGCTCCGGCGTGAAGAAGGTCACCATCGACACGCCTCAGGAAAAGCACGCCAGCATCAAGCAAGTGCTGTTCTGGGCCGACAACTCCCAGCACAAGCGCAAGCTGCTGGACCACTGGCTGCGCGACACCACGATCAACCAGGCCATCGTTTTCGCATCGACCCAGGTCGAGTGCGACGGTCTGGCCAATGACCTGCAGCAAGACGGCTTCTCCGCCGTGGCACTGCACGGCGCCCTGAGCCAGGGCCTGCGCAACCGCCGCCTGATGGCGCTGCGCAGCGGTCAGGTGCAGGTGCTGGTGGCTACCGATGTGGCCGCACGCGGCATTGACGTGCCCACCATCACCCACGTCTTCAACTACGGCCTGCCCATGAAGGCAGAGGACTACACCCACCGTATCGGCCGCACGGGCCGTGCCGGTCGCGAAGGTGTGGCCGTCACGTTCGCGGAATTCCGTGACCGTCGTCGCATTTTCGATATCGAGGCTTACAGCCGCCAGCAATTCAAGGCCGAAGTGATTCCTGGCCTGGAACCTGCACAGCGCGCACCCAGCAGCAACGAAGGCCGTGGCGGCCGTCGTGGCGGCGGTGGTTTTGAAAGCCGTGGCGGCGATCGCCGTGGTGCCGGCGGCGGTGGCCGTGGCGGTTTCGGTGGTGATCGTGGCTTTGGCGGCGATCGCGAGCGCAGCTTCGGTGATCGCGGTGGCGATCGTGGCTTCGGCGCACGCCGTGATTCCGAAGGCTATGGCCGCAAGGCTGGCTTCGGTGGCTTTGGCGGTGGCCAGCGCGAAGGCGGCTTCGGCCAGGGCCAGGGCCAAGGTCAGCGCGAAGGCGGCTACAGCCAGGCTCCGCGTGAAGGCGGCTACAGCCAGGCCCCGCGCGAAGGCGGCTTTGGCCGTGGCGGTGAAGGCCGTGGCTTCAGCGGCGACCGTGGTGCTCCGCGTGGCGGCGATCGCCGTGACGGCGCTCCCCGCGAAGGCGGCTTCCGTGGTGCATCCGGCGAGTCTCGCGGCTTTGGCGGTGGCGAATCCCGTGGCGGCTTCGGCGGCGGCGAGCGCCGTCCTGCCTTCGGCAAGAGCGCTCCCAAGCCTTACTCGCCCCAGGGCGGTGATCGCAAGCGCGTCGTGCGCTGATCGATCTCGGCATTGCATGCAGACCGGCCCTTCGGGGCCGGTTTTTTTTCGGCCATCTGCGTCCTCGCGTGGTGCGGCCTGTCCTTGATGGTGCAGAACCTGCTGTCTGGCGGGCTCTGTGACTGCCATAATCGCGGCGCGGAGGTGCCCTGTGGAGTCTTTGATCGCGTCCAGTGTGGATTTTGAACACATGTTCGAACTGGCCCCCGTCTCGCTATGGCTGGAGGACTACAGCGCGCTCAAGCGGCTGCTCGACCAGTGGCGTGCACAGGGCGTGACCGATCTGCAGGCGCATTTCCTGGCCCACCCGCAGGCGCTGCAGCAGTGCAGCGCGGCGCTCAAGGTGGTGCGCGTCAACCAGCGCACGCTGGACCTGTTCGGCGCCAGTGATCAGCAGACCTTTCTTGCCAGCCTGGGCCAGGTGTTCCGCGATGACATGCACGCGGGCCTGGCCTGCGAGCTGGAGGATCTGTGGCAGGGCTCTCTGAGCTTTGCCAACCGCACCGCCAACTACACGCTGGACGGGCGACGGCTCGATGTGCAGATCCGTGGCCGAATCCTGCCCGGTCATGAAGCGCTTTGGGACTGCGTGCTGGTGTCGCTGGAAGACGTGACGGCCGAGATGCGCAGCGCGCGCCAGCTGCACCGCAGCGAACAGTACTCGCGCGACCTGTTCGAGTACTCGCCCGTGTCGCTGTGGGTCGAGGATTTCAGCGCCATCAAGCGCCTGCTCGACGATGTGCGTGCCCAGGGCATCAGCGACTTCGCCACCTTCCTCAAGGTGCACCCGGAATTCGTCTCGCGCTGCATGCAGGAGATTCGCGTCGTGGACGTGAACCGCCAGACGCTGCGCATGTTCGGCGCCACCGACAAGCTGCAACTGCTGAGCCGGCTGGGCCGCATCTTCCGTGACGAGATGATCGACTCCTTTGCCGATCAGTTGCAGGACCTTTGGAGCGGCAAGCTCGTGCAGCACCGCGAAGTGGTGAACTACGCCCTGTCAGGCGACGCTCTGCACATCCACATGCAGCTGGCCGTGCTCGATGGCCATGCAGATGACTGGGGGCTGGTGCTGCTGTCGCTGGTGGACATCACGGCGCGCAAGAAGGCCGAGGCCTACCTCGAATACCTGGGCAAGCACGATGTGCTGACCCAGTTGCGCAATCGCGCCTTCTATATCGAGGAACTCAATCGCCTGGCACGCAAGGGGCCCTGGCCGCTGGCGGTGATTGCCATCGACATGAATGGCCTCAAGGAGGCCAATGACGAGCATGGCCATGCCGCAGGCGACGACATGCTGCGCCGCGTGGGCGAAGTGCTGACCAAGGCCGTGGATGCGCCTGCCTGCGCGGCGCGCATAGGCGGCGACGAATTCATGGTGCTTTTGCCGGCTTCGGACGAGCGCGGCGCCGAGGCGGTCAAGGAGCGCATCCTCTCGCTGCTGGAGCTCAACAACCAGTTCTATCCGGGCCAGGCGGTCAGCCTGTCCATGGGCGTGGCCTGCTGCGATTCGGGCAGCCAGGTCGAGGCCACCGTCTCGCGCGCCGACCAGGCCATGTATGCCGAAAAGGCGCGCTACTACAAGGAAAGAATGCTGGACCGCCGCGCGGGCCGCGCTTAGCGGTCTTGCGCCGCAGTGCCTGTCAGGCCTCCGAGGCGTGCCGCCCGATTTCGGGCCAGCGGTGGTGCAGGTAGATCCAGGACGCCAGCCCTATCAGCATCATGCTGATCGAGCCCAGGGCCAGCAGTACGGTCGAATGCATCACCAGCGGTGCAATCATGCCCGCCACGATGCCATTGGCCGTGGAGCCGACCACGGCCTGCAGCGATGAGGCCAGGCCGCGCCGCTCCGGGTGGATGTCCAGCACCAGCAGCGTGACCACGGGCACCATCATGGCCCAGCCGAAGGCGAACACCCCCACGGGAATCAGCGCCCAGCTCACGTGGGCGGGCCAGATCAGGTTGGCGACCAAGTTGATGATGGACACGACGAACATGATCAGAAAGCCATGGCGGATCTGGTGCTTGGGCGGAATGCGCCCGGCCAGCCGGCCGCTCACCCATGCGCCGCCCATGATTCCCGAGATCGAGATCACGAAGAACCAGAAGAACTGCTGCGGCTGCAGGTGCAGCAGGTCGCCCAGGAAAGCGGGCGCCGACAGCACATACAGAAACATGCCGTTGAACGGCACGCCGCTGGCAAAGGCCAGCAGCACAAAGCGCGGATCGCTGCACAGCTCCTTGTAGCCGTGCATCAGAGGCTTGAAGCGGAAGGGCTGGCGCTGCGCCTGTGGCAGGGATTCCGGCAGGAATCGCCAGTTGATGCCCCACAGCAGCACGCCCACCAGGGTCAGGAACCAGAACACTGCCGCCCAGCCCAGGTGTATGAACAGCCAGCCGCCCATCACAGGGGCCAGGGCTGGCGCGATGCCAAAGAAGATGGTGATCTGCGCCATCACGCGCTGGGCCTGGGCGGGTGGAAACAGGTCGCGCACCACGGCGCGCGACACCACGATGCCCGCACCCGTGGACAGGCCCTGCAACGCGCGAAACAGCACCAGCTGCGTGATGCTCTGCGACAGCGCGCAGCCCGCCGATGCCAGCGTGAATACGGCCAGCCCCACAGCACCACGGGGCGGCGGCCAAAGCTGTCGGCCATTGCGCCGTGGAAAAGGTTCATGAAGGCAAAGCCGAACAGATAGGCCGACAGCGTCTGCTGCATCTGCAGCGGCGTGGCGTTCAGGGCCTGGGCGATGCCGGAGAAGGCGGGGATGTAGGTATCGATCGAGAACGGCCCCAGCATGCCCAGGATGGCAAGCAGGACGGCCAGGGCCCAGCGCGGGCCCTGCCAAAGCGGGGAAACATTTTGTGGCATGCAGGCGAGGCGGTTGTGCGTTGCGGGAGACCGCAGGCGCAGAAAAAGGCCGCGCGCCCTTGCGCCTGCGGCAGGGTGACACTGTAGCGGCTTGGCTGGAATCCGGTGTGACGGATGGCTTGGCGAATGACCTGGGCGATGGAATGTGTCGATAGTTTGTATCTAAATGATGTAAATATCGATAGAATTTATCTTTTGCGCCAGCATGCACAGGTCCGCCGTGGGGTGGATGGCATGGTTCTGGGCGCTTTCGCCAAGGATCTTTCATGACTGTTTCTCGCCGCACGTTGATATCGGGTCTGGCCCCGGCTGCGTTGCAACTGACCGCCGGCGCTGCCTGGTCCAAGGGCCGCCGACTGCAGCTCTCGGCGGCCTATGGCGATGGTATCTTTCACACGCAGAATCTGCGCAACTTCGCGGCGCGCGTGGGTGCCGATACCCAGCAGGCGCTGGAGATCGATGTGGTGTCCAACTCTGCGCTCAAGCCCATGGCGCAGGTGCTTCCTGCGCTCAAGCGCAATGAAATCCAGTTCGGCGAAGTTCTCATGTCGTCCTATGTGGATATCCATCCGCTGCTGGCCATGGACTCGCTGCCTTTCATCGTGCGTGGCTTTGACGAGGCTGCGCACCTGTGGCAACTGACCCGCCCCGTGCTGCAGGAGTTTTTGCTGGCTCAGCAGGGTGTGCGCCTGCTGTTTGCCGTGCCTTGGCCGGCGCAGGGCCTGTTCTGCCGGCGCCCGGTCAACAGCATCGTGGATCTCAGGGGGCTCAGGCTGCGGGTGCAAAGCGATGCGACCAAGCGGCTGGCGGAACTCTGGGGAGCGCAGCCGGTGGTGCTCGCGGCCGGTGATCTTGGCATGGTGCTGGAGCAGGGAGGTATTGACGCCATGGTTTCATCCAGTGCCACCGGCGTCGACAGCCAGGCTTGGAAGACCATGAAGGTGTTTCTGGACATCAAGGCCTGGATTCCCAAGAACATGTTGTGCGTCAGCGAGCTTGCCTGGAAGGGCTTTGCCGAGCCGGAACGCCAGGCCATCAGCCGCGCCGCCGCGCTGGCCGAGAAAGAAGGCTGGGCGCTGGCCCAGCAGGCCGATGAGCTGGGCAAGAAGGTTCTTGTCGACAACAAGATGTCCGTGGCCGCGCCATCGGCGGACCTGCGCCGCATGCTGGATTTGATGGGGGAGCGCTTTGGCCGGGAGTGGGTGGCCAAGGCTGGCAGCAGCAATATGTCTGTGCTGATGGAATACAACAAGAAAAGGCACTGAGCGCTGTCGCGCCGAGTGCCTTGTTCTGGGTATTGGTGGTGGGCCCTGAGTGATTCGAACACTCGACCAACGGATTAAGAGTCCGCTGCTCTACCAGCTGAGCTAAGAGCCCACGTATTTCTGCGTGGATGCCTGATGAGATCAGGCAAAAAAATTCTTGGTGGGCCCTGAGTGATTCGAACACTCGACCAACGGATTAAGAGTCCGCTGCTCTACCAGCTGAGCTAAGAGCCCCCTCGGGTATTCCGAAGGAATCAGCCTGGATGAATCCAGGCTGAAAAGGAATTTTTGGTGGGCCCTGAGTGATTCGAACACTCGACCAACGGATTAAGAGTCCGCTGCTCTACCAGCTGAGCTAAGAGCCCCAAAAACAAGTCTGCGCTGCAAACGAGACCGCAATTATGCGGCATTTTTTGTGCGCTTGCAGGAAGACGCGCCAAATTTTTAGTTCATGGGCATGGTGGCGCTGAGCCGGGCCCGCGTGCCACGCGGTGCGCAGCCGCAAAAAAGGCGGCCGAGGCCGCCTTTGGGGTGCTGGCGCGCAGCGCGCTTACATCAGCAGATGTTCGCCTGCGTTGTCACCGCCCAGGATCACGTAGTTGACCTTGCGGATGTCCATCAGCTTCTTGCCGCCGGAGTAGCTGATCGAGCTTTGCACGTCCTGCTCCATCTCGATCAGGGTGTTGGCCAGAAGACCCTTGACGGGCTCGAGGATGCGCTTGCCCTCCACGTGCTTGTACTCGCCTTTGTTGAAGTCCGAGGCCGAGCCGTAGTACTCCTTGAAGCGTTGGCCGTTTTCCTCGACGGTCTGGCCCGGCGATTCCTCGTGGCCCGCGAACAGCGAGCCGATCATCACCATGGTGGCGCCAAAGCGCACGCTCTTGGCGATGTCGCCGTGGCTGCGGATGCCGCCATCGGCAATGATGGGCTTGGTCGCCACGCGCGCGCACCACTTGAGCGCCGACAGCTGCCAGCCGCCCGTGCCAAAGCCCGTCTTGAGCTTGGTGATGCAGACCTTGCCGGGGCCGATGCCGACCTTGGTGGCGTCAGCGCCCCAGTTCTCCAGGTCGATCACGGCTTCGGGCGTGCCCACGTTGCCGGCGATCACGAAGGACTTGGGCAGCTTTTCCTTGAGGTAGCCGATCATGTTCTTCACGCTGTCGGCATGGCCGTGGGCGATGTCGATGGTGATGTATTCGGGGCACAGGCCTTCGGCGACGAAGCGGTCCACGGTGTCGTAGTCGGGCTTCTTGACGCCCAGCGAAATGGAGGCGAAGCAGCCCTTGCCCTGCATCTCGCGCACGAACTGCACGTTGTCCAGGTCAAAGCGGTGCATCACGTAGAAGTAGCCGTTCTGGGCCAGCCAGGTGCAGATGCTCTCATCCACCACCGTCTTCATGTTGGCCGGCACGGCCGGGATGCGGAAGGACCGACCGCCCAGCTCCACGCTGGCATCACACTCCGAGCGGCTTTCCACGCGGCACTTGCGCGGCAGCAGCAGGATGTTGTCGTAGTCGAAGATTTCCATTTGATTCCAAGCTCCATGAAAGGTCGCGGCAGGAACATCCCTCCGCGATGGGGCGCTTGGCTTGGAGGCCGGTCTTGCGGGCGGCGCGGGCGGGCCGCGTCGCCAGGGCGGCTGTGGCCCGGGCACAAAAAACCGGACCGCAAGAAACTTGGGCCCGGTGATTGATTCTATACGTTGCCGGCGCCGGGCCTGGGCACCCTGTCGATATAGCGGTTATAGGGATGGCGTTATGAACCTGCAAGGGCGCGCTGCGCGGGCCTATTACGGCCAGATTGCGGGCAGATCGCGGGCAGATTTCGGGCCGATTGCGGGAAATGCGGCATCGGTTTCCCTGGGGAGCGAGGTGCTTTCTACAATGCCAGGATGTTCCCGATCGATCTGCTCGACGGCGCCTCCGGTGCCGCGCCCGCCCCCAACTCCCCTTTGCTGACCCACCTCAATGAGGAGCAGCTCGCTGCCGTCACGCTTCCGGCCGGCCACGCGCTGATTCTGGCCGGTGCGGGCTCGGGCAAGACGCGGGTGCTGACCACGCGCATCGCCTGGCTGCTGCAGACGGGCCAGGCCACGCCGGGCTCCATCCTGGCCGTGACCTTCACCAACAAGGCGGCCAAGGAAATGCTGGCCCGCCTGTCGGCCATGCTGCCCTACAACGTGCGCGGCATGTGGATCGGCACCTTCCACGGCCTGTGCAACCGGCTGCTGCGCGCCCACCACCAGGCGGCAAAGCTGTCGTCCACCTTCCAGATCCTGGACACGCAGGACCAGCTGTCGGCCGTCAAGCGCCTGTGCAAGCAGTTCAACGTGGACGACGAGCGCTTTCCGCCCAAGCAGCTGCAGTACTTCATTGCCGGCTGCAAGGAAGAGGGCATGCGCCCCGGCGACGTGGTGGCCAATGACCCGGACACGCGCAAGAAGGTCGAGATCTACCAGCTCTACGAGGAGCAGTGCCAGCGCGAAGGCGTGGTCGATTTTGGCGAGCTGATGCTGCGCTCCTACGAGCTGCTGCGCGACGATGCCGCGCTGCGCGCCCACTACCAGCGGCGCTTTCGCCACATCATGGTGGACGAGTTCCAGGACACCAACAAGCTGCAGTACCAGTGGCTCAAGCAGCTGGCGGGCGACATGGTGGATGGCCGCCTGCAGGCCACGGGCAGCGTGATCGCCGTGGGCGACGACGACCAGAGCATCTACGCCTTTCGCGGTGCGCGCGTGGGCAACATGCAGGACTTCGTGCGCGAGTTCGACGTGCGCCAGCAGATCAAGCTGGAGCAGAACTACCGCTCCTACAGCAACATCCTGGACTGTGCCAACGCGCTCATCAGCCACAACAGCCAGCGCCTGGGCAAGAACCTGCGTACCACCCAGGGCCCGGGCGAGCCCGTGCGCATCTACGAGGCGCCCACGGACATGGCCGAGGCGCAGTGGATGGTCGAGGAAATCCAGCAGCTTGTGAAAAAGGACGGCTGGCAGCGCCAGGAAATCGCCGTGCTCTACCGCAGCAATGCGCAAAGCCGGGTGATCGAATCGCAGCTGTTCAATGCCGCCATTCCCTACCGCGTGTACGGTGGCCTGCGCTTTTTCGAGCGCGCCGAAATCAAGCATGCGCTGGCCTACCTGCGCCTGCTGGAGAACCCGCACGACGACACCAGCTTTCTGCGCGTGGTGAACTTCCCGCCGCGCGGCATTGGCGCGCGCAGCGTGGAGACGCTGCAGGACGCGGCGCGCAGCGCGGGCTGCTCGCTGCACGATGCCGTCTCGGCGGTGCCGGGCGCGCCGGGCACCAAGCTCGCAGGCTTTGTCGCCAAGATCGACGTGCTGCGCGAGCAGACCCAGGGCCGCACGCTGCGCGAGATCATCGAGGCCATCGAGGAAGAAAGCGGCCTGCTCGAGCACTACCGCAACGAAAAGGAAGGCGCCGACCGCATCGAGAACCTGCAGGAACTCGTGAACGCGGCCGAGAGCTTTGTCACCCAGGAAGGCTTTGGCCGCGATGCCGTGGCCCTGCCGCTGGACGAGCACGACGGCGCCAGGGCGCTGACGCAAAGCCCGGCCAGCCAGGGCCTGGACCCTGCGCTGCCGCTGCTGGACACGCCGCTCACGCCGCCGGCCGGCACCGTGGCCGGCATGGTCGATGCCGATACCGGCGAGACACTGTCGCCGCTGGCCGCCTTCCTGACGCACGCGGCGCTGGAGGCTGGCGACAACCAGGCCCAGGCCGGCCAGGACGCCGTGCAACTGATGACCGTGCATGCCTCCAAGGGGCTGGAGTTCGACGCCGTCTTCATCGGCGGCGTGGAAGAGGGCCTGTTCCCGCATGAGAACGCCATGATGGACCGCGGCGGCCTGGAGGAAGAGCGCCGCCTGGCCTATGTGGCCATCACCCGCGCGCGCAAGCGCCTGTACCTGAGCCATTCGCAGACGCGCATGCTGCACGGGCAGACGCGCTACAACGTCAAGAGCCGCTTCTTCGATGAGCTGCCCGATGAGGCGCTCAAGTGGATCACCCCCAAGCAGGGCGGCTTTGGCAGCTACGCGCCCCGCCCCGGTGGCGGCGGTGGTGGCGGCTATGGTTCACGCGATCGCGGCGGCTTCGGCAACAAGGCCGAAGGCTGGCGCAGCGAGGTCTTTGCCAGCCCTCCCGTGCCGCCGCAGAAGGTCGCTCCGGGCCACGGCCTGCGCGTGGGCCTGAACGTGTTCCACAACAAGTTCGGCGAAGGCAAGGTGCTGGCCCTGGAAGGCACGGGCGACGACGCGCGCGCCCAGGTCAGCTTTGGGCGCCACGGCACGAAGTGGCTGGCGCTGTCCATTGCCAAGCTCACGGTCGTGGAGTGAGGCGCGGGCTGCCGCGCCCGGCGTTCAGGGCTTGACTTCGAAGCTCAGCGTCGTGGTGTGGCGCACGTCGGTGTATTTCTTGCCGTCCAGCGTGACCGAGCCGTTGTCCACGCGCGCCGTCACCTCCAGCACGTACAGGCCCGGGAAGTAGGGCTTGAAGCTCACCGTGCCGTCCTGCGATGGCGTGAGCGTGCGGTACCAGCCCTCGCTGGTCTGCACGTTGACCTGGCTGGCCGCGACCTTGCGGCCCTTGAACACCAGCTGGAACGTATCGCCGCCCGCCGTGGTGGGCACCAGCTCCAGGTCGTTCACGGCCTTGGTGTCGTTGCGGCCGAAACGGGCCTGGTAGTAGGTCAGCACGCCATTGGCGCCGGGGCGCGTGGCGGCGATGCGCACATCGCCCTGGCCTGCGTCCGCGGTGAAATGATTGGCGTCGGCCTTCAGGGGAAGGCTCTTGCCGTCGGGCAGGACCTGCTTGGCGTCTTCCAGGGCCGGCAGCTGTTCCAGCGGCTTGCGCAGCTCTCCGGCATAGGCCCGGGCCTGTCCTGCGTCCTGCTGCAGCCAGAGATAGTCGGCATGCGCGGCCGGCACCGCCAGTGCGGCGGCGGCGGCCAGCCATGCGGCGGTGCTGCGAAGGATGCGGGAAGGTTCGGTCATGGAGTCTCTCCTGTGGTGTGGCTCTGCGTGCGCCTGCCGGGCCTTGAGGGGCGTGATCCGGCGGGGCTGAAGATGGTGCGATGGCGGACGAGCGACGCCGCAATGCATCAGAAATTATAGCGATCAGGTGAGAATGACTCTTGTTTTGCACGCTAAGAGTCGGGTTCATGACATCCATGCAATTGCGGCGCAGACATGCAAAAAGGCCATGGAAATCCATGGCCTTTTTGTGGCTGCGCCACGCGCCGCAGGGCGGCGGGGCGCTATGGCGGCGGTCAGGCCGACAGCTTGGGCTGGGCCGCGGTGCCCGTCAGGTAGCCGACGGCGGCGCCGAACTTGCCGCGATAGTTGGCGCTGATCAGCGGGTCCAGCGTGGGCTTGACCACGTTGTGGATGGCGCCCCAGTCACCGGCGTGCTGGAAGTTGCTCATGATGTAGGTCCAGCCGTTGATCTCGTCCACGGCATGCAGGCCCGTGGATTCGCCGCCTGCGGGAATCGACATCAGGCGCGACAGCTGCTTGGTGTCGATGTTGTAGGCCCACAGGAAGTTGTTCACGTGCTGGCCGCTGTCCTCGCCGATGAACAGGGTGCGCATCTTCTCCGAGAACTTGAGGTTGTCGGGGTTGCAGATCTTGTTCGGGTTGCCGGTGTTGCCCAGCGCGTCGGCACTGATGTCCTCGCCGGCCAGCAGGGCCTTGGTGTCCACGGGCATCCACTCGCTGTTGATGGCGGCGCCTGCCGTGTCCTTCTGGCCGCCGCGCAGGTTCAGCGCCATCACGGCGCCGGCCTTGAGCTGCTTGGGGATGGACACGCCGTTGCCGGCCACGTTCAGCGCATCACCGGCCACCATGGACTTTTCGCAGTTCTGCAGGGCCGAGTAGGCCACCTTGTCCTTGGCGTTGACGGTCGTGCCTTCCATCTTGGTGAAGCCCATGCTCGCGCCCTTGAAGGCGGCGTAGCGGTGGGTTTCCAGGAAGGCGGCAGCCTTGTCCATGCCGGGGTTGATCTTGATCCACTCGACCTTGCCGTTGGCCGTGATCTTGGTGTAGCTGGCGTCGCCCGGATCGGTCTTGGCCACGGTCATGATGTCCGTGGGCTTGAGCGTGTTGGCCAGTTGCTCGATCTCGGCGCTGGTGGCCGAGCCCAGCTTGATCCAGGTCAGCGCGGCGGCGCTGCCCGATGCGGGGTCGATGGAGAAGCCCGCGCCCACCTTGGCCACGTACAGCGAACCCGAGGACAGGTCCTTTTCCTTGTCGGCCACGAAGACGAAGTAGCCGCTGTTGGTAGCGTCGTCGCCCATCAGCGCCGTGCGCTGGTCGGGCATGACCTGGACCAGCTCGTGCGAGATGCGGCCCATGCAGAAATGCTTCTTGATGCTGGCCGTGCCGTCCGCGTTGACCGTCACTTCGGGCATGTGGCCGTAGTGGTAGGGGTTGGCCTTGTTCTGGTCGCCATACAGGTTCTGGCTGAAGGCCAGCAGCTGGGCATTGCCGGTGGCGAAGGCGTCGGGCTCGTACTCTTCGCTGGACAGATGGGTGCCCCAGGGCGACAGGCTGGCGCCGCAGGTGATCCACAGGCCGTGCACCTTGGAGGTGTCCACGTTGTGGTACTTGACCAGGCTGAGCTTGCCCGTGGTCTGGTCTTGGTCCAGCGTCAGCACGGCGATGGGCGAAGGCAGCTTGCCGTACATGTCGGTCTTGCCGTCCTGCGCCCAGGTGGTGTATTCGAACTGCACCACGGCGAACACGGGCTTGCCCTTGACGCCGTCCACCTTGGCATTGGGCACGGTCAGCAGCGAGGTGCCGTCGGGCGAATCGGAGAAGAAGTGGCGCTCGCTGCCGGCCACGGTGCGGTCGATGATCTTGTTATTGTTGATGTCGTAGTAGCCGCCGGCCAGGATCTTGCCGCCCTTGCCGTCGGACACTTCATCGCCGGTGACGAAGAACGGCTGGTAGCCCAGGTCGAAGCTCTGCTCGCTGTTGTCGCTGAACTGCACCTTGAGCTGAGAGGCCACGGTCATCCTGGCCATGGCCTGGGGGTTGGCCAGCGTGGGCGCTGCCATGGAGGTGAAGCTGGCTGCCACATAGTTCTTCGCGGGGCCGTCGTCGCCGCCGCCGCAGGCGGTCAGCAGGCCGGTGGCGGACACGGCGGAGCCGAGCGGCAGCAGGGGGGCGCCGGTCAGGAATTGCAGCGCCTTGCGGCGGGAGAGCATCGTGGATTGGGACATGGGGCTTCCGTTATGGGTTTGTCAGCGTCAACCCATCGGGGGCGGGATGGGCCGGGATGCCGCCGCGCACTCGCTGGCTTGACATCCGCACGGCATGCTAGGCAGCCGGTGTGACACAGCGATGGCATCCGCATGACGAAACCGTGACAGCGTCATATGACAGCCGCCAGGCGAGGGGGACCAGGCGATGCGGCCCGTCAAAAAAACAAAGAAGAGGCGCGAAGAGGGAGCCGAAGAAGGGCCCGAAGAAAGGTCCAAAGAAAAAGCCCCTTGAAAGGGGCTTTGTGGGGTGCAGTGGCGAAGCGCTCAGCCGGACAGTCCGGGCGGCGCAGGCGGCTCGGTGCCGATGGCGTCGCTGCCATCGCTTTCATCCGGCGCCGCAAAGCAGTCACGGAAGGTGAAGACGATGGAGGTGAAGAACATGGCGGCCAGCAGCATGGCCGTGCCGATCATCAGGCCGTTGGCAATGCTGCCCAGCACCTGGGCCAGCACGGCCGAGATCAGGGCCATCACGATGCCGGCCACGATGAACACGCCCATCCAGCTCAGGCCGAAGACCACCAGCGCGCCGATGTTGCGCACACAGGCCACCAGGCTGAAGAACACGGCCTTGACCGGGGGCACGTTGTGCCAGTGCACCAGCCCCGGCGCGTGCCAGAACAGCAGGGACAGCGGCAGGTACAGGCCCATGCTCAGCCACATGGCGGCCTGGAAGTCGGGCGACTCGGCGATCTCGCGCGTCAGCGGCTCGCCGCCCAGGTAGACGTTGGCAAACTGGCCGTCGTCCACCAGCATGGACAGGCCCATGATCAGCAGGAAGCCTGCCGCATACATGGCGCCCAGCGTGAGCATGGAGTTCAGGCGCTGGCGCCCGGTACGAAAGGCCACCAGCAGCAGGGCCGGCGTGGGCGCACGCCCGTGCGATGCCTCGGCCGCCGCCACCATCATGGCCAGCGAGGTGGCAGGCAGCAGGCCCAGCGCGATCACGGGGCCGATCAGCGGCAGCACCGTGACCAGCGACATGGCCGCCATCGACAGAAAGAACAGCGCCGCCAGTGCCAGCGGCTGCTGGCGGAAGGTGCGGATGCCCTGCTGCACCCATTGCAGGCCGGTACGGGCGGGAACGATGAGAAGTTTCATGGGGTGAGGAAGTCGGGGCGCCTGGATGGGGCATGGCCTCTGGCATGGGCCGCGCCGCTGGCGCCCGAACGGGGACTGTACCCGAGGACGCGCGGCCCGTGGACCGCAAAGCCCTCTGTCGGCCGCGCTGTGGCGGTCTTCGGACGTCAGTCCAGCGCCACCGGGTGGGCCAGGCGCTGGCGCAGCACGCGCTCGAAATGGGTGGGGTCGTGGGGGACGAGCATGGAGGCCTCGCGCGGCAGGTGGAAATCCCACAGGCGGGAAATCCAAAAGCGCAGCGCGCCCGCGCGCAGCATGGGGTTGAACAGCTCGCGCTCGGCGGCGGTCAGGGGGCGTACCGATTGATAGGCATCAATCATGGCCTTGGCCTTGGTGGCGTCATGGGCGCCGGTGGCGTGTTCGATGCACCAGTCGTTGAGGCACACGGCCAGGTCGAACAGCCAGCTGTCCACGCCCGCGAAGTAGAAGTCGAAGAAGCCGGTCAGGCGCTCGCCCTCGAACATCACGTTGTCGCGGAACAGGTCGGCGTGCACGGGGCCGCGCGGCAGCGCCGCATACGCGGGCGAGGCGGCCACATGGTTCTGGAAGGCCAGCTCGGATCGCAGCAGGTCGGCCGTGGGTGCGTCTATGTGCGGGATGACCGTGGGCACGGTCTCGTTCCACCAGGGCAGGCTGCGCAGATTGGGCTGCTGGCGATCGTAGTCGCGTCCGGCCAGGTGCATGCGCGCCAGCATCTCGCCCACGGCGGCGCAGTGCGCGGGCTGGGGCGCCAGCTCGCTCTTGCCGGGCAGGCGGTTGACGATGGAGGCCGGCTTGCCGCACACGCTCAGCAGGATGTCGCCGCTGCGGGTCTCGGCCTGCGGGTCGGGCACGGGAATGCCGGCCTGCGCCAGGTGCTTCATCAGGTACAGGTAGAAGGGCAGTTGCTCGGCCGTCAGGCGCTCGAACAGCGTCAGCACCCACTCGCCCTGTTCGGTGGTGAGAAAGTAGTTGGTGTTCTCTATGCCGCCCTGGATGCCGCGCAGCTCCTTGAAGGAACCCAGGGACATGCGGCGCAGCAGCTCGCGCGCGTCTTTGTCGGAGACTTCGGTGAAAACGGCCATGTTGCATTGCCGGCCTTCAGGGCGCGGCGGAAATCGTTGTCGTCAGATATGGAAAGAGGGCAGCGCCGTCAGGTGCTGCCCCCTGGGATGCCGCCGGGCCGGGGGCCCGGACAGTCCGGTGAGGATCAGAACTTCTTGAGGTTCCAGACGCGCGTGCCGTTGGTGCCGTCGCCATCGCCGCGGTTGCGCGAGGAACGGGCGCCGTCGTTGGACTGCACTTCATACGAAGGCATGTCGCCGACCTTGGGCTGCACGGTGATGCTGCGGGTCTGGCCGCCCACGCGCAGCTCGTCAACGCGGCTGCCGCCATCTTCCACATGGATGTGTTCCACGCGCTGGTTGGTTCGGTCGCGGCCCTCGGGCTTGGCCGTGTCCGGCGCGGTCTGCTCGGTCGCCGTCGCAGGAGCGGTGGAGGCAGCCGGGGCAGGCGTGGGGTTCTGGGCCAGCACGGAGCTGGCGGCCAGGGTCAGGAAGATGAAAAGTGGAGCGGCGCGCATAGGCTCCATTGTAGAACTTGCAGCGGGCGCTGTCCCGCCCTGTCACCCTGCCGGCGCGTGCACAATCGGCGCATGAGCAATTCCAAGACCCTGGTGCTGATCGACGGCTCCAGCTACCTCTACCGCGCCTACCACGCCATGCCGGACCTGCGCGCCGAGCCCGGCAACCCGGAAAGCCCTGCCACGGGCGCCATCCGCGGCATGATCAACATGCTCCAGGCGATCAGGAAGGAAGTGGCGGCCGACTACGCCGTCTGCGTGTTCGATACCAGCGGACCCACCTTCCGCGACACGCTCTACCCCGAATACAAGGCGCACCGCTCGCCCATGCCCGACGATCTGCGCTCGCAGATCGAGCCCATCCATGAAGTGGTCCGCCTGCTGGGCTGGCCCGTGCTGGCCATCCAGGGCGTGGAGGCCGACGACGTGATCGGCACCCTGGCCAAGACGGCCGCCGCCCAGGGAGTGAACGTGGTGATCTCCAGTGGCGACAAGGACCTGTCCCAGCTGGTGGACTCCCACATCATGGTGATGGACACCATGAGCGGCAAGCGCCGCGACGTGGCGGGCGTGACGGCCGAGTTCGGCGTGCCGCCCACGCAGATGATCGACTACCAGGCCCTGGTCGGCGATGCCGTGGACAACGTGCCCGGCGTGTCCAAGGTGGGCCCCAAGACAGCCGTCAAGTGGCTGGCCGAGCACGGCTCGCTCGACGGCCTGATTGCTGCGGCCGACGACATCAAGGGCGTGGCCGGCCAGAACCTGCGCGATGCCATCGCCTCGGGCCAGCTGGCGCTGAGCCGCCAGTTGGTCACCATGAAGACCGACTGCGACCTGAGCGCCGAAGTGCCCACCCTGCCGGTGCTCGACGCGCTGGCGCCGCGCGAGCCCGATACCGCGCCGCTGCGCGACTTCTATGAGCGCTACGGCTTCAAGGGCCTGGCGCGCATGCTCGGCGGTGCCGCGCCCGAGCCCGATGCGCTGGAAGCCGTCAAGGCCGGCCGCAAGCCAGCGGCCAAGCCGCGTGCCGACCAGTCCACGGGCGACATGTTTGCCCAGGAGCAGGCCGAATCCGACGACGCCACCACCGAGGCCGAGGCCGTCCAGCAGCGCCCGCTGGACTATGACGTGGTGCTGACCTGGGAAGCGTTCGACCAGTGGCTGGCCAAGATCAACGCCGCCGAACTCACGGCCCTGGATACCGAAACCACCTCGCTGGACGAGATGCGTGCCGAGATCGTGGGCATCTCGCTGAGCGTGGAGCCCGGCGCCGCTGCCTACATCCCCCTGCGCCATGCCGGCCCCGACGCGCCCGAGCAACTGCCTGCCGACGAAGTGCTGCAGCGCCTCAAGCCCTGGCTGGAGGATGCCGCCCGGCCCAAGCTGGGCCAGCACGTCAAGTACGACCGCCATGTCTTCGCCAATGCCGGCATCGAGGTGCACGGCTATGTGCACGACACCATGCTGCAAAGCTATGTGCTGGAAGTGCACCGCCCGCACGGCCTGGCCAGCCTGGCGCTGCGCCACACCAACCGCACGGGCATCAGCTATGAAGACCTGTGCGGCAAGGGCGCCCACCAGATCCCGTTCGCCCAGGTGCCCGTGGACAAGGCTGCCGCCTATGCCTGCGAGGATGCCGACCAGACCCTGGACGTGCACCGCGTGCTGTGGCCGCAGCTGCAGGCCAACGACGGCCTGCGCGGCGTCTACGAGCTGGAGATCGCCACCAGCGAGGCCCTGTTCCGCATAGAGCGCAACGGCGTGCTCATCGATGCCGCCACGCTGGCCAAGCAGAGCAACGACCTGGGCCAGCGCATCGTGCAGCTGGAGCAGGAGGCCTACGACATCGCGGGCCAGCCCTTCAACCTGGCCAGCCCCAAGCAGCTGGGCGAAATCTTTTTCGACAAGCTGGGCATGCCCGTGGTCAAGAAGACGGCCACCGGCGCACGCAGCACCGACGAAGAGGTGCTGGAGAAGCTGGCCGAGGACTATCCGCTGCCCGCCAAGCTGCTGGAGCACCGCAGCCTGTCCAAGCTCAAGGGCACCTATACCGACAAGCTGGCCCAGCTGGCGCTGCCGCGCACGGGCCGCGTGCACACGCACTACGCCCAGGCCGTGGCCGTGACGGGGCGCCTGTCCAGCAACGACCCCAACCTGCAGAACATCCCCATCCGCACGCCCGAAGGCCGGCGCGTGCGCGAGGCCTTCATTGCCGCTCCCGGCCATGTCATCGCCAGCGCCGACTACTCGCAGATCGAGCTGCGCATCATGGCCCACCTTTCGGGCGACGAGTCCCTGCTGCGCGCCTTCCACGAAGGCCGCGACGTGCACCGTGCCACGGCATCGGAAGTCTTCAACGTGGAGCTGGAGCAGGTCAGCAGCGAGCAGCGCCGCTATGCCAAGGTCATCAACTTCGGGCTGATCTACGGCATGAGCAGCTTTGGCCTGGCCAAGAACCTGGGCATAGAGACCAAGGCCGCGGCCGCCTACATCGACCGCTATTTCCAGCGCTATCCGGGCGTCAAGCGCTACATGGACGAGACGGTGGAATTCGCGCGCGACCACGGCTACGTGGAAACCGTCTTCGGCCGCCGCCTGTACCTGGTGGACATCAACGGCGGCAGCGGCCCGCGCAAGAAGGCGGCCGAACGCCAGGCCATCAACGCGCCCATGCAGGGCACGGCGGCCGACCTGATCAAGAAGGCCATGGTGGCGGTGCAGGCCGAGCTCGATGCCAGGCAGTCCGAGGTCCGCGTCATCATGCAGGTGCACGATGAACTGGTGTTCGAGCTGCCCGAAGGCGAGTCGGACTGGGTACGCACCGAGATCCCGCGCCTGATGGCCGGCGTGGCCGACCTGAAGGTGCCGCTGCTCGCCGAGGTGGGCCTGGGACCCAACTGGGACAAGGCGCATTGAGCTTCACGCAGGCATCGTAGACTTGGCCGGTTCTCAACCACCACCAAGGAGAGATGCATGCGTGATGATCAGCAGCAAGACCTGAAGGCCCTGGTTCCGGGGCGCAGCAGCGAAGAGGGGCCCACGCGGCGCCTGGCATTGCAGACCGCCCTGGGCCTGGGCTATGCCGCAGCGGCCACGCCGCTCATGGCGCAGACCGCCATCTCCACGCCGGCCGACGGCCTGACGGCCGGCGAGGTGCATTTCACCGTGAACGGCTTCAAGGTGCCCGCCTACCGCGCCGCGCCCGCGGGCAAGAAGAATGTGCCCGTGGTGCTGGTGATCTCCGAGATCTTCGGCGTGCACGAATACATTGCCGACACCTGCCGCCGGCTGGCGCGTGCCGGCTACCTGGCCATTGCCCCCGATCTGTATGCACGCCAGGGCGATCCCAAGACCTATACCGACATCGCCAAGCTCATGAGCGAGCTGGTCTCCAAGGTGCCCGACGAGCAGGTTATGGCCGACCTGGACGGCGCCGTGCAATGGGCCGGCACCCAGAGCGGCGATACGGCGCGCGTGGCCATCACGGGCTTTTGCTGGGGCGGGCGCATCACCTGGCTGTATGCGGCCCATGGCCCGGTCAAGGCCGGCGTGGCCTGGTACGGCCGGCTGGAAGGCGCCAAGACCGCGCTGCAGCCACGCCATCCGCTGGAGCTGGTCTCCAGCCTCAAGGCGCCGGTGCTGGGCCTGTATGGCGGGCAGGACACGGGCATTCCGCTGGAATCCGTGGAGCGCATGCGCGAGGCGCTCAAGCAGGGCTCGGCAGCGGCCAAGGCCTCGGAGTTCGTGATCTACCCGGAGGCGCCGCACGCCTTCCATGCCGACTACCGGCCCAGCTACCGCGAGCAGGCTGCGCGCGACGGCTGGCAAAAAATGCTGGCCTGGTTCAATAAGCATGGGGTGACCCCCTGAGCGGCTGCGCCGCTTCCCCCGTTGCACGGCGCCCTCTCTCGCTTCGCGGGAGGGGGGCGTCCGGGCAACCGGCGACACCCTCGGTGCGGGGCGGCGCGGCCGGCGTAGGCCCTTCCTCGGTGTCCCTGGTGTGAGGACGCGCCAGTTTTTAAGGTATTGCTGACTAGCTTTCAACTTTATTCGCGTAGGGGGGCTTGACAGCTTCTGTAGGCTGAAACCGAGGGCACCCGACACCGTGGCCTGCTTCCTTCATGGGATCGCAGGCCACGGCTGCGATGGGTCCTGTCTTTCTGCGAGAATTCGCGGGTTTCGCCTGCAAGGGCATACGGTTGAAGCACAAATCGCTATGACATTGGTAGCAATCATTCTGGCCACCCTGGCCGCCGGTATTGGCAGCGTCTGGGTGGCCGCGTTGTTGATGGGGCTGGGAGGCAATCGCTCGCCGGGCATGATGCCGCAGCGGCTGTTGAGCCTGGCGGCGGGCGCGCTGCTGGCCACGGCCTTCATGCACCTCTTGCCCGAGGCCTTCGAGAGCGAGGCCGGGGCGCATGACCTGTTCGTGACGCTGCTGGTGGGCCTGGTGTTCTTTTTCCTGCTGTCCAAGGCCGAGCTGTGGCACCACGGGCATGAGCACGGCGCGCCGCCGGCCCATGAGCACGATCACCACGAACATCACGATCACCAGGGCCACACCCATGACCATTCCCATGATCACCATCACGGCCACCGCCACGGCGGCTGGGCCGTGCTGACCGGCGACAGCGTGCACTGCTTCGGCGATGGCGTGCTGATCGCCTCCGCCTTCATGGCCGACATGCGCCTGGGGCTGATCGCGGCGGTATCGGTGCTGGCCCACGAGGTGCCGCACCACATGGGCGACATCGTGGTGCTGCGCCAGTCCAGCTCCAACCGGCGCGTGGCGCTGATCAAGGTGTCCATGGCCGGGGCCGTGACCACGCTGGGCGGCATTGGCGGCTATTTCCTGGTGGGACAGCTGCAGGAACTGCTGCCGTACTTCCTGGCCGTGGCCTCCAGCAGCTTCATCTACGTGGCGCTGGCCGACCTGATTCCCCAGCTGCAAAAGCGCCTGAGCGCCCGCGAGACCGTGGCCCAGGTGGGCTGGCTGATGCTGGGCATCGTGCTGGTCACCGTGGTCAGCCGCGCGGCGCACGCGCACTGAGGCTGATGTTGAGGCTGAGGCGCGGGTCCTAGCCTGCGCGGGCCTCCTGGGGTGCCGGCCCCAGCAGGTCGGCGTAATCCACCGCGTACTTGATGAAGGCCGCATGGCCGTCGATGCGCAGCTTGCGGCGCAGGTGCAGGCGGTGGGTTTCCACGGTGCGCACCGAGGTGCCCATGAGCGCCGCAATCTCCTTGTTGGAGCGGCCCTCCGAGATCCACTGCAGCACGCTGGCCTCGCGCGGCGTGAGGGCGCGCCGGGGCCCGGACGCGCTGCCGTCTTCCTCGGTCACGGGCTGCAGGCCGGGGCTGAAATACAGGCCGCCGGCGTAGACCCGGTCTATGGCCTCGATGAGCTGCTGTGCAGGCGCGTCCTTGAGCACATAGCCGCGTGCGCCCAGCGCCACGGCGCGGCGCACGTACTCGGGATCCTCATGCATGGACAGCACCAGCACGCGCACCAGCGGGAACTGATCGCGGAACAGCGCGGCCAGGTCGATGCCGCTGGCGCCCGGCATGCGGATGTCGGTGACCACCAGGTCGGGCGACAGCTCGCGGGCCAGCGGCAGGGCCTGGTCCACGCTGGCGGCCTCGCCCACCACACGGATATGGTCCGTGGCCTGCAGGCGCATGGACACGCCGTCGCGCACGAGAGGGTGGTCGTCCACCAGGAGGATGCGGATCATGGGGTTCATGCAGCGGCCCGTGGGAGTTCGAATTCCGGTGAGGGAGACAGCGGCATGCCGCCATCGCGGTAGAGCACGGCGACCAGCCGGGTGCCCCGGCGCCCCGAACTGATGGACAGGTGGCCGCCCAGGCCTTCGATGCGCTCGCGCATGTTGCGCAGGCCGATGCCGCCCTGGCGGTCGCGCTGCACGCGGCGCATGTCGAAGCCCTGCCCGTCGTCGCTGACCTGCAGCACCACGCGGCGGCGCTGAAAGTGCAGGCTGACATCGATGCGCGTGGCCTGGGCATGGTTTTGCGCATTCGTCACGGCCTCCTGGGCCACGCGGAACAGGGCCGTGGCATGGCTGGGCGGCAGAAAGCGCGTCTCGCCGCGGCAGCCGAATTGCATGCGCAGGCCGTCCTCGGCCTGCATCTGCTGGCTCATCAGCGCCAGGGCCGGGGCCAGGCCCAGGTCGTCCAGCAGGGCGGGGCGCAGGCCGTGGGAGACGCGCCGTATCTCCACCAGCGCGTGGTTGAGCTGCTCCAGGCCCTGGTCCACCATGCGCTGGGCCGTGGCCGGGTCCTGCGCGGCCAGCCGCCTGAGCTGGGCCTGGGCCGTCTCCAGCAGGAACTTGGAGGAGACCAGCACCTGCACCACGCCGTCATGCAGGTCGCGCGCCACGCGCGTGCGTTCCTCTTCCTGCGAATGCACCACGCGCTGGGCCAGCCGCTGCAGCTTGTTGCTGGACACGCGGTGATCGCTGAGATTGAAGACCAGCCCCGCCACGCCGATGAGCACGATGCACAGCGCCGCAATGCCGAAGATGCGCCAGCGCGTGGCCGCGATGTTGGCCTGGGCGCTTTCGTCGATCTGGCGCAGCGCCTGCTCCACATCGTCCAGGTACAGGCCCGTGCCCAGCGACCAGCCCCATTCGGGCACCGTGGCCACGTAGGCGAGCTTGGCCTCGGTACGCAGCGATGACGGTTTTTGCCACTGGTAGCGCACCAGGCCGCCGCCGCTGCGCGCGGCGTCCAGGATGATCCTGGCGGGCCCTGCGCCGCCGGGGCTGTTGGGATCGCACAGGTCCACGCCCGACAGGCCCATCTGGCGCGCATCCAGCAGCACGTTGCCGTGTTCGTCGTAGACAAAGAAGTAGCCGTCCTCGCCGAACTGCATGCGCGACAGCATCTCCAGCGCCTGGCGCCGCTGCACGGATTGCTCCTCGCCGCTGGACTTGATGCGCGTCAGCGCCGTGGTCGCCAGCTGGACGTAGTGGCGCAGCTCCGTCTCCTTGCTGTGCAGGTAGGCGGTCTCGACCAGTTCCCGTTCCTGGTGGGCCAGCTCCAGGGTCTGGTGCTGCACGGTCGCCGCGACCAGGCCCAGGGCGAGTGCGATGGCGGCAATCGACAGAAGTGCAAGTTTCAGCGGAAGTTGCATGGAAGCCTGTGTGGGGTGCACCGACGATCTTTTCCGCCCAGTGGCCGGGCCTTGTCAACAGGGCTTGCGCGCATGCCGCCAGCGCCAGGGCGGCGGCCTTTGAATGGCAGGTGCTGTATTTTCCAATGGCCTGCGCGCCCCGTATATCCACACGGATTCACGCGCGCGTGAAAAGGCGTTTGAATATCCCAAGGGAAACACCATGGAAAATATTTTTTGGGCGCGAAACAATATCCCATGGATACTGGAAATCCGAGATGCATTTTCTTGGTGCGTACTCCCCTTTTTGGGGTTTTGGATAATCGTTTTGCCGTATTGTGGTGCGCCGTCCCTCTGATGCCTGATGTGCTGCTTGCTGTTGAGCAGATTCCGTGCCAAACCATTGTTTTGAAAGAATGTTGAAGGGCTGCGTAGCACTGCGTGGGTCCGTGTGCGTAGTGGTGCGTAGGGGAAAATTCATTATCGAATGCCCCAGATCCCTGCCTAGAATTTCTCCGTGAAATCACGAATTCGAATCATTTTGTATCGATGATTCAGGTCACCTCTGAGGACTGGGTTAATGGTGACAAAGTGTTTCCATAACGCCAATGCAGTAATGCGTGGCACGGCAGTGGCAGCTTGTATTTTTGTTTGAGAAGGGCAATACCATGGATATTCGAACGAACCTGGGGCGCATGGCGCTGGCATGCGGGGTGGCGGTGACGGCGGCGGCGCTGGTGGGTTGCGCTGCGCCCAACAAGCGCGAGGTGCTGTCCACCACGCAGATCTACCCGGCCATCGGCCCGTACTCGCAGATGGTGGCGCATGGCAACACCATCTACTTCTCGGGCGTGCTGCCGCTGAACGCACAGGGCACGGCCATCCAGGGCGCCACCATCGAAGAGCAGACGCGCGCCGTGCTCGACCACATCGGCGCCAAGCTCAAGTCCCAGGGACTGGGCTATGAGGATGTGCTGTCCACCTCGGTCTTCATGAAGGACCTCAACGAGTTCGCCGCCATGAACAAGGTCTATGGCGAGTACTTCAAGACCGGCGCCCCCGCTCGGGCCACGGTGGAGGTGGCGCGCCTGCCGCGCGATGTGAAGATCGAAATCTCGGCCATCGTCGGCCGCCGCTGACCGCTTGCGCAACGACAGGAGGACCGCATGAACGCACGACACCCCCAGATCGCGGCCGAGCAGGCCACATCCCTCACCGCCACTGCGGCCGCCGGCGAATCCGGCTATCCCGCGCGCTGGACTTCCAAGCGCCGCGACTTCCTGCGCATGCTGGGCTACGGCACCGGCGCCGCCACGCTGGGCCCGCTGCTGGCCGCCTGCGGCAGCGGCAACGCCCAGACCTCGGCCGCCGCGCTGCGCGAGCAGCTCATGCGCGACGAAGCCTTCTGGACCGACGTGCAGAGCATGTTCATCCTCAAGCCCGAGAAGACCTACATGAACATCGGCACGGCCGGCTCTATGCCCAAGCTGGTGCTCGACGTGTTCGATACCGAAAACCGCAAGAAGGCCGCCGACTCTGGCAACGGCTACAGCAACCTGCTGGACCTGCGCAAGCAGGTGGCGCCGGGCTTTGGCGTGGATGCCGACGAACTGGCCTTCTCGGCCAACACTTCCTCAGGCATGTGCCATGCCATCCTGGGCATCGACTGGCAGCGTGGCGACGTGGTGGTCACCACCAACCACGAGCACGGCGGCGGCGACACGCCGCTGAAGATCGCGCAGGACCGCTACGGCATCGAGGTCTCGCGCATTGCGCTGCCCGTGGGCAACAACCAGACGGCGGCCACCTACGTGAACCTGTTCGACGAGCGCATCCGCGCGCTCAAGGCCCAGGGCAAGCGCGTGCGCGCCATGATGTGGTCCTCGCCCACCTACAAGACCGGCACCATGCTGCCCATTGCCGACCTGATGGGCGTGGTCAAGGCGCATGGCCTGATCAGCATCGTGGACGGCGCCCACCTGCCGGGCATGATGGCCTACAACTATGCGGAGCTGGGCATGGACTTCATGTCCGGCGCGGGCCACAAGTGGCAGTGCGGTCCGGGCTCGACGGGCATCCTCATCATCCGCAACAAGATGCGCGCCTCCAACCCGCTGCCCCTGCCCAAGTGGTACCCGGTGCACACCAGCGCCTACCCGGCGCTGGAGCGCACGACCACGGCCAAGGAGACCTACGACATCGCCGCCTCGGTCACCTCCTGCGGCAGCGTGCACACGCCCATGTTCATGGCGCTGGCCCAGGCCTGCGCGCAGTGGGACAGCATCGGCCGCAAGAAGATCGAGACCTATGACCTGACGCTGTCGTCCTACCTCAAGGAAAAGATCGTCGAGCGCTGGGGCGTGGACTCGCTGTACTCGCCCAAGGACGATCCCAAGCTGCTGTCGGCGCTGACCTGCTTCAACCCGTTCCAGAACAAGGACGACGTGATGAACGGGACCAAGTCATCGACCTTCGTGGCGCGCATGCTCAGCGACTATCCGCAGGGCTTCGTGATCCGCAACTCCAACTTCCCCGTGATCGGCGCGGCGGCAGACCACTACGGCGTGCGCGTGTCCACGCACCTGTGGCATGACGCGCGGGACGTCGATCTGCTGGTGGATGCGATGTGGGATCTGTCTAGAAAAATGTAGCCCCCTGAGGCGCTGCGCGCCTTCCCCCGAGGGGGACGACACCCTCGCTGCGGGGCGGCCCTTGCTCGGTGTCCCTCGCGTTGGGCCATGCTTGTGTTGCGGGCGTGCTTTCTGACGCGGGGGGGCTGTCTTGGGCCGGGCTCCTTGAGCCCTGCGTCTCAGCCGGGCTGTCCTTCGTCGCGGATGGCGGCGCGGACCTGGGGGAGCTGGCGGCGGGAGACCATGAGCAGTTCTGGGATGCCGTGCAGGCGCAGGGCCCAGCCTTCGCCTTCGGTGGGGTCGTCGTGGCGTTCCAGGGCGCGCAGGGCGCTGCGGGCCACCAGCGCGTTGCGGTGCACGCGCAGCAGGTGGTCGGCGTGGCGGGCTTCCAGGTCGGCCAGGGCGCCGTCGAGGATGTAGCTGCGGCCCACGGTGCGCACGGTCACGTACTTCTGTTCGGCCTTGAGGTAGAGCACTTCGGACAGGGGCAGGCGTACGGTGGTGCCTCGGTCCTGTATCAGCAGCACGGGGCCGCTGTCGCGCTCGGCCGTCTGGTGCACCGCCGTGCGTGCGGCCTTGGCCAGGGCCTGCTGCAGGCGCTCGCGGCGCACGGGCTTGGTCAGGTAGTCGGCGGCGTCCAGGTCGAAGGCCTCGACCGCATGGCCGGCATGGGCGGTGACGAAGACCACGGCAGGCGGCAGCGGCAGGCGGCGCAGTGCGTGCGCCAGGGCCAGTCCGTCCTGGCCCGGCATGTGGATGTCCAGCAGCGCCAGTTCCACGGCGCGCGGGCCCGGCGCCTGCAGCACGGCCATGGCCTGGCGCGCGTCTGCCGCTTCACTGACCTGGTGCGGGCCGGTGCCCGTGCAGGCTTCCACATCGGCCAGCAGGGTGCGCAGTCGCGCGCGGGCCAGGGCTTCGTCGTCAACGATCAGGATGTGCATGGTGCTTCTTCTTCGATAGAGCCTTCGTGGGTTGGCCGGCAGGCGCAGCCAGCGGCAGGCTGATGCGCACCACGAAATGGCCCTTGAGCGTGCGCGCCGTGAGGTGGGCCTGCAGGTCGTGCAGCAGCGACAGCCGGGCGCGCACATTGGCCAGCGCAATGCCGTTGCCGCGCGTGCCAGCTGCGCTGGCGGAATCGATCTCGGTGGGCAGGGTGTTGGTGATGCGCACCTCCACCAGATCGCCACGGCGCTCGGTGCGCACCTGCAGCTTGCCGCCGCGTGCGCTGGGCTCCACGCCATGGCGTATGGCGTTTTCCACCAGCGGCTGCAGCAGCAGCGGCGGCAGCAGGGCGCCGTGGGCGGCAGGGTCCAGTTGCCAGCGCACCTGCAGCCGTTCGCCGAAGCGCACCTGCTCGATGGCCAGGTAGCGCTGGGCCAGCTCGATCTCCTCGGCCAGCGTGGTCGTGCTGTGCGGCTCGGCCAGCGCGTAGCGGAACAGGTCGCTGAGGTCTTCCAGCAGGGCCTCGGCCTTGGCGGGCTCGGCACGCACCAGGGCGATGGCGCTGTTGAGCGTGTTGAACAGGAAATGCGGACGTATGCGCGACTGCAGCTCGGCCAGCCGCGCCTGCGTGTCGGCGGGGGTGTGGCCGCGTGCGCGCAGCACCAGGGCGGCCACCAGCAGGGCCGCCAGCAGTCCGCCGGACATGGCGCTGGCCAGCCAGGGGGCGCTGGTGCCGCCGGCCAGTTGCAGCATGGCGCAGGCATACAGCCCGGCCGCCATGCCCAGCAGCACGCCGGCTGCGTACTGCCCGGTGGACGGCAGGCGCTGCAGCGGATGCTTGAGCAGGCAGGCCGCCACCAGCCAGACCAGGGTGCCGGGCAGGCTGGCGCCGGTCAGCAGGGCCATGTTCTCCAGCCACTGCAGCAGCGAGTCGGCGCCGAACATCGCGGCCGTGGCCGCCACGGCCTGCACGAAGAGCACGGCGCGCAGTACCACGCCGACGTTGCAGGCGTCGAAGACCAGCGCCGCAGGCAGGGGCGGCGGGGCGGTGGTGGGGTCGGCTGGGTCGGCAAGGGCGGCAGGTAGTGTTTCGGCGGGTGGGGTTCGCGCCGCATGCCCGGATTATGGTCATGCCGGGCGGGCCTGCACAGCGGTCACACCGCCCCTGCAGGCCCCTGCACGGGCGTGGCGCCGCCCAGGTCGATAGAATCTTCGCTTCCTGCCCGCGCGGGGGCGTGCCGCCCGCCGCCTGCACCGCCTAATCGAAGATCGCGTCCTCACATGTCTGCCAATCAACCAACGTCCGCCTCGCACAACCAGCTCGACACCAAGGCCCAGGCCTGGTCCGCTCTCTTTGAAGAGCCGATGAGCGATCTGGTCAAGCGCTATACCTCCAGCGTGTTCTTCGACAAGCGCCTGTGGCAGGCCGACATCACGGGCAGCCTGGCGCATGCCGAGATGCTGGCGGCCCAGGGCATCATCGCCGCCGCCGACCACGAGTCCATCCGCAAGGGCATGGCTCAGATCACGCAGGAAATCGAGTCCGGCCAGTTCGAGTGGAAGCTCGACCTGGAAGACGTGCACCTGAACATCGAGGCCCGCCTGACCCAGCTGGTCGGCGACGCCGGCAAGCGCCTGCACACGGGCCGCAGCCGCAATGACCAGGTGGCCACCGACGTGCGCCTGTGGCTGCGCGGCGAGATCGACCTCATCGAAGGCCTGCTCGGCGAGCTGCAGCTGTCCCTGGTCGAAGTGGCCGAGAAGAACGTGGACGTGATCCTGCCCGGCTTCACCCACCTGCAGGTGGCCCAGCCCGTGAGCTTTGCCCACCACCTGCTGGCCTATGTGGAAATGTTCAAGCGCGACGCCGAGCGCATGCTGGACCTGCGCCGCCGCGTCAACGTGCTGCCGCTGGGCAGCGCCGCCCTGGCCGGCACCACCTACCCGCTGGATCGCGAGCGCGTGGCCCGCACCCTGGGCATGGAAGGCGTCTGCCAGAACTCGCTGGACGGCGTCAGCGACCGCGACTTCGCCATCGAATTCACCTCGGCCGCCAGCCTGTGCATGGTGCACGTGAGCCGCCTGTCCGAAGAGCTGATCATCTGGATGAGCCAGAACTTCGGCTTCATCCGCATCGCCGACCGCTTCACCACGGGCTCGTCGATCATGCCGCAGAAGAAGAACCCCGACGTGCCCGAGCTGGCACGCGGCAAGACCGGCCGCGTGGTCGGCCACCTGATGGGCCTGATCACCCTGATGAAGGGCCAGCCCCTGGCCTACAACAAGGACAACCAGGAAGACAAGGAGCCGCTGTTCGACACGGTGGACACCCTGAAGGACACGCTGCGCATCTTCGCCGAGATGATCGGCGGCCAGGCCGACCCGGCCACGGGCGGCAAGAAGGGCGGCATCACCGTCAACGCCGAAGCCATGCGCGCCGCCGCGCTCAAGGGCTACGCCACGGCCACCGACCTGGCCGACTACCTGGTCAAGAAGGGCCTGCCCTTCCGCGATGCGCACGAGACCGTGGCCCATGCCGTCAAGCTGGCCTCGCAAAAGGGCGTGGACCTGACCGAGCTGCCGCTGGCCGAACTGCAGGCCTTCAACCCCGGCATCGAGGCCGACGTCTTCGAGGCGCTCAGCCTGGAAGGCTCGCTCAATGCGCGCAACACCCTGGGCGGCACGGCGCCGGCCCAGGTGCGCAAGCAGCTCGCAGGCCACCAGGCGCGCTTGAATGCACGCCTGAACGCACGCCTGGGCTGATCCCCCCGTTCGCCGGAGCCGCGCCATGACATCCTCCCGCCGCCAACTGCTGACCGGGGCGCTGCGCGCCGCCGGCGCAGTGACTGCCGTTGCCGCCTCGTCGGCCCTGGCTCCGCTGGCCTGGGCACAGCCCGGGCAAGCCATACGCATCCTGGTGGGCTTTCCGCCGGGCGGCGGCACGGATGCCATCGCGCGCCTGCTGGCCGACCGGCTCAAGGACGTGCTGGGCACCACGGTGCTGGTGGACAACCGCCCCGGCGCGGGCGGGCAGATCGCGGCGCAGCAGCTCAAGGCGGCTGCGGCCGATGGCCACACGCTGTTCCTCACGCACGACCACACCATCTCCATCCTGCCCCAGGTGGTGAAGAAGCCGGGTTTCGACCCTGGCCATGACTTCGTTCCCGTGGCCGGCTTTGCCACCTTCGTGAACGCGCTGGCGGTCTCCGCCAACACGCCGGCGCGCAACCTTGCCGAGTATGTGGAGTGGGTGCGCCAGGGCGCAAAGCGCGGCAGCATCGGCATTCCCGCGCCCGCGTCCACGCCGGAATTCCTGGTCAGGCTGCTGGGCGAGCACTACAGGCTGGACCTGGTGGCCGCGCCCTACCGGGGCAGCGCGCCCATGCTGGCCGACATGCTGGGCAACCAGATTCCGGCCGGCATCGCCTCGGTGCAGGACTTCATGGAAAACCACAAGGCCGGCAAGCTGCGCGTGATCGGCGTGCTGGGTACGCGCCGCCAGGCCACCATGCCCGAAGTGCCCACGCTGGCCGAGCAGGGCGTCAAGGGCTTCGAGGACACGCCCTACTACGGCATCTACGCGCCGCGCGGCACGCCCCAGGCCTTCATCGACCGCTTCTCCGCCGCCGTGGCCACCGTGCTCAAGCAGCCCGATGTGCACGAGCAGCTCACCGCCCTGGGCCTGACCGTGGGCCACATGCCGCCCGCACAGCTGGCCGAGCGCGAGCAGGCCTATACCCAGGTCTGGAAACGCATCATCCAGACCAGCGGCTTCCAGCCGCAGTAAGCGCGCGTCCAGCGGTCCCGCATGTTCTACGCGATTCCGCTGGAGGACCGGCCCCGCTGGAGCAATCCGCCGTGGATGACGCTGCTGATCATCCTCGTGAACGTGCTGGTGTTCTTCGGGCCGCAGCGCTCCGAGGAGCGTGCCCAGCAGGCGGCGGCGCAGTTCTATGCCGCCAGCGCGCTGCCGGGCATCGAGTTGCCGCGCTTCGTGGACTGGCTGCAGCGCACGGATTCGCCGATGGCAAAGCAGGCAAAGGCGCTGCAGAAGAGGGGCCTGGTCGAGCCGCTGTTGCAGCGCATGGAGCGGGAGCCGAAATTCCTGGTGCTGCTGCGCAGCGGGCAGATCGTGCCCGCAAGCGATCCCCTGCACGAGCGTTGGCAGACCGACCGCAGCCGCTACGAGGCGTTGCAGCCGGAACCTTTCACCACGCGCTGGGCCAAAAACTATGCGCTGGACGCGCCGATGCGCCCGGTGACCTGGATCACCGCAGCGTTCCTGCATGTCGACACCAGCCACCTGGTGGGCAATATGCTGTTTCTCTTCATGTTCGGCTTCTCGGTCGAGTTGATGCTGGGGCGCGGCACCTATCTGTTGTTTTATCTGCTGGGCGCCGTGGGTGGCTCGGTGCTCTCGGGCTGGGCCTATGCAGGCACAGGCAGTTACGGCTTGGGCGCCTCGGGCGCCGTGGCCGCCCTGATGGGCATGTACGCCGTCATGTACCGGCTGCGGCGTGTCCGTTTCTTCTATCAGCTGTTTTTTTATTTCAACTACGTCACTGCGCCCGCCTTGATCCTGCTGCCAGCCTGGATCGCCAATGAAGTGCTGCAGCATTTTTTCAGTGGCCAGAGCGCAGGCTACATGGCCCATCTGGGCGGCCTGCTCACAGGCGCGACCCTGATGGCCCTGTATCTGCGCCGCAAGCCACGGGCGGCGGTGGCGGGCCGCCACTCGGCGCCGGACGATGGCTTCGACGCACATGTCGCCAACGCGCGACGCCTGGGGCAGGCGCTGGACATGGAGGGCGCCCTGCGCGCCTGGCGCGCCGCAGCCCAGCTGCGGCCTGCCGACACCGAGGTGCTGCGGGCCTGGTTTGCCGCGGCCCGCTATGCGCCTGCCAGCGAGGACTTCCACCGGGCGGCCCGGCGCATCTTCAGGCTGCCGGCCCGTGATGCCGCCACCCTGGCCTGGCAGCACGACAGCTACCGCATCTATCTGGACCTGGCCCGCCCAGGCGCCAGGATCGCGCCCGAGGACATGGCCAGGCTGGTGCGCCGCTTCACGCGTGCCCGTGCGTTCGACGATGCCGAGAAGCTGTGCCACGCGCTGCTGCAGGCAGCACCCGGCCAGCCGGGCCTGGGCGAGACGCTGTGCCTGCTGGTCAACGGCCTGCTGCAGCAGGGGCTGGCACAGCGCGCCCGCGCCTGGCTGCCACAACTGCAGCGCTGGGCGCCCGATGAGGCCGTGACCCGGCTGTTGCTCGACGGGCAGGCCCGGGCCCAGGCCACGGCGTGATCAGTGCGGGGCCGGGCGCGGGTCCGGTCCCTGTTCCGGTTCCGGGTCACGCAGCAGCCACCGCACCTCCTGCGTGGCCTCGCTGTCGGGATGGCGCGCCTGCAGCGTGGCCAGGATGCCCTGGGCCATGTCCCGGCGCCCGAAGCCCTGCAGCATCAGGCGCGCCGCCAGTTCATAGGCATGGGGCACGGCGGCATGGCCCTTGAAGCGTTTGTCGAAGCCCGAGATCAGGGTCAGCGTCGCCTGTGCATCGCCCGTGCGCCAGGTGCTGCGCGCCAGGGCCAGTGTCTGGTCGGCATCGTCCAGCGCAAAGCTCGCTTCCTTGGCGCGGCAGGCCTGGAACACCTTGAGCGCCTCGGCGGTCTGGCCCTGGCGCAGCAGCAGGGCGATGAAGCGCCGGCCGTGGTCCAGCAGCGTGGCCGTCTTGTCCGACAGCAGCAGCAAGCGGTGGTAGCGGCGCTGGGCATGCGTGTCGTCGGGGTGGGTGCGCTGGTCCTCGTAGGCCAGGCCCAGCGCGGCGGCCAGGTCGCCAGCGGCCACGTGCTCGGCCACGTCCTCGTCCAGCTGCTGGCGGGCGATCTGTTCGGGCGTGCGCGCAGGCGCCCCGTCGGGCCCGCTGTCTGCCTGGGGCACGGCGTCGATGCCCAGAGCCTCATGGTGCTGGTACATCACATAGCCCAGCAGGCTGGCCATGACCCAGCCGAAATAGATCATGGCGAAGTTGAACAGCGGCAGCAGGATCAGCCCGCTGAACAGCGGCAGCAGCAGCGACATGGCGATCTGCGCACCGCTGCTCAACAGGAACAGAAAAAAGCACAGCAGCGCATAGGGCTTGCCGATGATGCGCACCGTGTCCAGGATCAGCAGCGGATTGAGTGCGGAGAAAAAGCCCGTCGTCTGCACCAGCACGATGATGCTGGCCGGCAGCAAAAAGGACAGCAGCAGCAGGGCCAGCTGCGCCATGCCCAGGCTCACCCGCGCACACCAGCCGACGATGATGCCGTGCACCACCAAAATGGCGAACAGCTTCCAGGGCAGATGGGTCCAGTCCGGGTCCAGGTGGCGAGGATAGTCCGCAGCGCGCGATATGCCCTGCGAACCCAGCGCTGCCACCTTGAAACCATAGCGGCTGGCGGCCAGCAGGATACCGATCTGCACCAGCCCGATGGCCAGGGGTGCGGGCAGGAAGAACAGCGCCTTGAACAGCAGGCTGCCCAGCGACAGCAGCAGCGCATAGCCCAGCGGCTGTGACTGGAACGGAAAGGCGAAGAACTGGTTGATCCGGTGCCAGAACGGCTGAGGCACGGCAACGTGGTTCGGCTTCATGGACGGACTCTCTCCCTGTGTTGTATCCGCGCAGTATAGGCAGCACGCTGTATGTAGTCTGACGGAACCTGTGGTGGGAGGTGAGCCCTGTGATCGCACGGATATGACGCGTTGATGCGCCGATGTCTTACAGACGGATACACCGCAGACCCGGTTCCGGGCACCCGCAGCAGTGCCTGCAGCGGATGCGGCCCGGTATCATCCCGCGCAGTGGTTTTCAGCCGCAGCGGATGCGGCCCTGCATTCGGTGCATGCGGGCGACAGGCCTGCGCCTTGTTCCAGCCCTTGCCGCCGAGCCCTGCCTGCAGCGCAGGGTTTTTCATTTGCAGCGTGTCATGCGGACAGCTCGCATCGCAGTGCTGAAAGCCTGCTCATTCCAAGAAAACAGCGGGCCATCTGAGCCCGACAGAAGGGATTGCCATGGGGGTGCTTCGCACGAAAGCGATCAGTGGGTTGCAGGGGGCTCCGGCGCACAGCCGGCCCTGGAGCCGGTGGGGGTTGGGGCTGCTGATGGGATCGGCGGCGCTGACGGCGCAGGCCGTGGGCGTGCGCCAGTTCAGCCCGCAGGGAGAGGTGGCCAAGGTCGAGCAGGTGGTGGTGCAGTTCGATGGCACGGCCGTGCGCTTTGGCGACCCCAAGGCGGCCGCGCCGGTCACGCTCAGCTGCAGCGATGCGGCGGCTACCCAGGGCACGGGCCGCTGGAACAGCGACCGGGAATGGGTGTTCGACTTCAAGCAGGCCCTGCCGCCCGGCGTGCGCTGCACGGCCCAGCTGGTGGCCGGCTACAAGTCGCCTGCGGGCACGGCCGTGACGGGCGCTGCCAGCTACCAGTTCCAGACCGGCGGCCCTGCCGTGCTGGACATGGCGCCCGACACCTATGAACAGATCGACGAGGAGCAGTACTTCGCGCTGCGCCTGTCGGGCCCGGCCACCTTGCAAAGCCTGCAGCAGCACATGTGGTGCACGGCCGAAGGCGTGGGCGAGCGCATTCCCGTGCGCCTGATCGACGGCAAGGAGCGCGACGAGCTGCTCAAGCACCGCGGCTGGGACAAGGCCGCCGCCAAGAACCCGCTGCAGTACGCCACGCTGGCCTGCAACCGCCGGCTGACGGCGGGCACGACCATGAAGCTGGTTTTTGGCGCAGGCATCGCCACGCCCAATGGCGTGGCCAGCCGCCAGGACAAGCGCTTCGAGTACCGCGTGCGCGAGCCCTTCGCGGCCGAGTTCAGCTGCGAGCGCGAGAACGCCCAGGCCGCCTGCCTGCCGATCCGCCCCATGCGCCTGAACTTCAATGCCCCCGTGCCGCGCAAGCTGGCCGAGGGCATTCGCCTGAGCAGCGGCGCCTCCAAGGTGGCGCCCGTGATCGACGGCGAATACGGCGAAAAGCTCAGCGAGGATTCGCTGGTGCAGAACCTGAGCTTCCCGGCCACCATGCAGGCCCAGGCGCGCTATACGGTGGAGCTGCCTCCGCAGTTCAAGGACGCGGCAGGCCGCAGCCTGAGCAATGCCGACATGTTCCCGCTGCAGGTGGCCACGGGCGCGCTGCCGCCGCTGGCCAAGTTCGCGGCCTCGCCCTTCGGCATCGTCGAGCGCTATGCCGAAGGCCCGGACGGCCCGGCCCTGCTGCCCGTGACGCTGCGCAATGTGGAGTCCGAGCTGGCCACCAAGTCCCTGGATGCCAGCCGCGTGAGCACCAAGCAGCCCGGCAGCGATGCCGAGATCATCGCCTGGATGCGCCGTGTGGCCGACTACGAGTCCTCCGACATGGACCGCAAGCGCGCCTCGCGCGACATCAAGGGCCCGCTGCCGCCCGTGATCGACAACGAAAACCGCGACTATGTGCAAACGCGCATGCTGTCGCTGCTGGCCGGCCAGGGCGACGTCAAGACGCTGGAGCTGCCCAAGCCCGTCAAGGGCGATCCGCGCCCCTTCGAGGTGGTGGGCATTCCGCTCACGCCGGGCTTTCACGTGGTCGAGATCGCCTCGCCGCTGTTGGGCCAGTCGCTGCTCGATGAGCGCTACGGCTCGGCGCGCAGCATGTATGTGCGCACCTCGGCCCTGGTGACCAACCTGTCCGTGCACTTCAAGCTCGGCCGCGAGAACGCGGCCGCCTGGGTGACCACGCTGGACAAGGGCCAGGCCGTGGCCAATGCCAAGATCCAGGTCTCTGACTGCAATGGCAAGGTGCTGACCTCGGCCACCACCGACGCCAGCGGCGTGGCGCGCCTGGAAGGCCTGTCGCCCGAGCCGCCCCAGTGCACGGGCGGTGTCGGCTACCGCTCGCCGGCCTACTTCGTCAGCGCACGCGCCCAGGGCAAGGACGGCCAGCAGGAGCTGGCCTTCACCTGGAGCGACTGGCAGCGCGGCATCGAGTCCTGGCGCTTCAACGTGCCCACCAGCCGCAGCGCCCAGCGCGACGAGGTGGCCCACACCATCTTCGACCGCACGCTGCTGCGCGCCGGCGAGACCGTGTCCATGAAGCACCTGATGCGCACCCAGACCGGCATCGGCCAGGGGCAGGGCGGCTTTGCGCTGCCCGAGCAGCGGCCCACGCAACTGGTCATCACCCATGAAGGCAGCGGCCAGCAGTACACGCAGCCGCTGCAGTGGCGTTCCACGGGCACGGGCGGCCTGAGTGCGGAAAACAGCTTCTCCGTGCCCAAGGGTGCCAAGCTCGGTTCGTATTCCGTGGAGCTGCGCGGCGATGGCAACGGCTCGCGCGGGCGCAACAACCGCTTCGGCACGGGCAGCTTCCGTGTCGAGGAATTCCGCCTGCCCGTGCTCGAAGGCCGTGTGGGCCCCGAAGGCAAGCAGACCCTGGTCGGCGTCTCCAGCCTGCCGGTGCAGGTGCAGGTGAACTACGTCTCCGGCGGCCCGGCCGCCAACCTGCCGGTGCGCGTGTCCGCCCTGGTGCGTTCCACCTGGATGGACCGCAGCGACTGGCAGGGCTTCAGCTTCTCGGCACCGCGCAGCGCCCAGGACACGGGCCAGAGCGATGACGAGGAGGCCACGGCCTCCCAGGACAGCAAGGTGGTGGCCGACAAGCTGCCCGTGACGCTGGACCGTGAAGGACTGGGCAAGCTCAAGATCGAGAACCTGCCCAAGCTGCGCGAGCCGCGCGAGCTGCTGATCGAGGCCACCTATGCCGATCCCAACGGCGAGGTGCAGACCCTGCGCAGCACGCAGATGCTGTGGCCCGCGGCCATCGTGGCCGGCGTGCGTGCCGAAAGCTGGATCACCACGGGCCGCAAGCTCCAGTTCCAGGCGCTGGCCCTGGGCGTGGACGGCAAGCCCCAGGCCGGCGTGCCGGTCAAGGTCGAGGCCATCTCCCGCGTCACCACCAGCAGCCGCAAGCGCCTGGTGGGGGCTTTTACAGCTACGACAACCAGACCACGCTCAAGTCCATGGGCACGGTATGCACGGGCAACAGCGATGCCCAGGGCATGGTGCAGTGCGAAGCCCAGCTGTCGCAGCCCGGCGAGGTGGAGCTGATCGTCACCGCCTCCGACAAGGATGGCCGGCCCGCCCAGGCCGCCTCCAGCGTCTGGGTCACGCGCCAGGGCGAACTGTGGTTCGGCGGCGAGGACCATGACCGCATGGACGTGCTGCCCGAAAAGCGCAGCTACGAGCCCGGCGAGACAGCGCGCTTCCAGGTGCGCATGCCCTTCCGCTATGCGACGGCCCTGGTCGCCGTGGAGCGCGAAGGCATCGTCAGCACCCAGGTCATGCAGCTCAATGGCCAGAACCCCACCGTGGAGCTGAAGGTCCAGCCCGACTGGGGCCCCAACGTCTACGTGAGCGTGCTGGCCCTGCGCGGGCGACTGCGCGAGGTGCCCTGGTACAGCTTCTTCACCTGGGGCTTCAAGGCGCCGCGCGAGTGGTGGAACGCCTTCTGGCACGAGGGCAAGGAGTACATCGCGCCCACGGCCCTGGTCGACCTGTCCAAGCCCGCCTACCGCCTGGGCATGGCCGAGATCCGCGTGGGCACCAAGGCCCACCGCATCGACGTCAAGGTCACGGCCGACCAGGCCAGCTACCAGGTGCGCGGCACCGCCAAGGTCACCATCAGCGCCACGCTGCCCGACGGCAAGCCCGCCGCTGGCGCCGAGGTGGCGCTGGCGGTCGTGGACCAGGCCCTGCTGGAGCTCATGCCCAACACCAGCTGGCAGCTGGCCGACGCCATGCTGCGCCGCCGCGAGTGGGGCGTGCAGACCTCGACCGCGCAGATGGAGGTGATCGGCAGGCGCCACTACGGCCGCAAGGCCGTGGCCGCTGGCGGCGGCGGTGGCCGCAGCCAGACGCGCGAGCTGTTCGAGACGCTGCTGCTGTGGAATCCGAGCGTGGTGCTCGATGCCCAGGGCAAGGCCCAGGTCAGCGTGCCGCTCAACGACTCGCTGACCACCTTCCAGGTGGTGGCGGTGGCCGACCATGGCGTGTCGATGTTCGGCACGGGCCAGGCGCCCATCCGCACGGCCCAGGACCTGCAGATCATCAGCGGCCTGCCGCCGCTGGTGCGCGAGGAGGACCAGTTCCGTGCCATGGTCACGCTGCGCAACACCTCGGCCAAGGCCATGAAGGTGCAGGTCACGCCGCGTGCCACGCTGCTGGAGCTGGCAGCGCAGACCGTGGAGATTCCCGCAGGCGAGGCGCGCGAGGTGGCCTGGAACGTCACGGCGCCGGCCCAGCTGGGCCAGACCCGCGCCGAGGCGCTGATCTGGGAGATCGAGGCCCGCGACACCGCAGGCGGCGACAAGCCGGCCAGCGACAGGCTGAAGGTCAGCCAGCGCATCATCCCGGCCGTGCCGCTCACGGTGCAGCAGGGCACGCTGATGCAGGTCGATGGCAGCATCAACCTGCCCGTGCAGCTGCCGGCCGATGCACTGTCCGGCCGCGGCGGCCTGCGCATGTCGCTGGCGCCCAAGCTGGCCGAAGGCCTGCCGGGCGTGCGCGACTGGTGGGCGCGCTATCCCTACAGCTGCCTGGAGCAGGTCACCAGCAAGGCCGTGGGCATGAGCGACGCCACGCTGTGGCAGTCCACGATGGGCCAACTGCCCAGCTACCTGGACGGCGACGGCCTGGCCAGCTACTTCCCGCTGGCAGGCGACGGGTCGGGCCGTGCGGCCCGCGGCAGCGATACGCTGACGGCCCACCTGCTCAACCTCTCGGCACTGGCGCAGGGCGTGGACAAGCGCTTCGTGCTGCCGGCTGCCGAGCGCGAGCGCATGGAAAACGGCCTGATCGCCTTCGTCGAAGGCCGCATCCAGCGCAGCTTCTGGAGCCCGCGCAAGGATCTGGACATGCGCAAGCTGGCCGCCATCCAGGCGCTGGCGCTGACGGGCCGCGCCAATCCGCGCATGCTCGACAGCATCACCATCGCGCCCAATGACTGGCCCACGCATGCCGTTATCGACTGGGTGGCCCTGCTCAAGCACATGCGCGAGCTGCCCCAGCGCGAACAGCAGCTGGCCCAGGCCCAGCAGATCCTGCGCGCCCGCCTGAGCTACCAGGGCACGCGCGTGGCCTTCAGCAACGAGCAAGACGACCAGTGGTGGTGGCTGATGCAGGGCCCCGAGGTCAACCTGGCCCGCCTGATGCTGGTCAACATGGACGACCCGACGTGGAAGGAAGAGCTGCCGCGCCTGGCCAATGGCTTCATCTCGCGCCAGAGCAACGGCGCCTGGGGCACGACCACGGCCAACCTGTGGGGCGCGCTGGCACTGCAGCGCTTCTCGCAGCAGTTCGAGGCCACGCCCGTGACGGGCGCCACCCAGGCGGCTTTGGGCGCGTCCCAGGCCCGCGTGGAGTGGAGCCAGGTCACGCGCATGCGCGCCAGCGACACCGAGGGCGCGGCGCACCAGGCGTCCAGCTTCGGCGCGACCACGGTGGTCGGCGGCCTGCGCAACAACACCATGTTCCTGCCCTGGAGCGCGGTGGGTGATGCCCGCAAGGGCCAGCTGACGGTGACCCAGCAGGGCACCGGCAAGCCCTGGCTCACGCTGCAGTCGGTGGCGGCCGTGCAGCTGAAGGCGCCGTTCAGCGCCGGCTACACCGTCACGCGCACGGTCAAGCCCGTGGAGCAATCCGACAAGAGCCTGCCCGCAGGCCAGTACTCTCGCGGCGACGTGCTGCGCGTCACGCTGGAGGTGCAGGCCCGCACCGACATGACCTGGGTGGCCATCACCGACCCCGTGCCCACGGGCGCCACCATCCTGGGCGGCGGTCTGGGGCGCGACTCGGAGATCGCCTCGGGCGGCGAGCGCGCGGAAGGCGCGGGCTGGCTGGCTTATGAAGAGCGCAGCTTCGAGGCCTACCGCGCCTACTACCAGTACCTGCCCAAGGGCAATACGCGTGTGGAGTACACCGTGCGGCTGAACAATGCCGGCGACTTCGCGCTGCCGCCCACGCGGGTGGAGGCGCTGTATGCGCCCGAGATGTTCGGCGAGGTTCCCAACGCCCGCATCAAGGTGAGCGACAAGCGCTGATGCAGCGTTGATGGCGCCCTGACAAGGGGGCGGCCCTGCGGCCTATGATGGCTGCAGGACCGCCCCCTTTTTCATCACCCTCCGCTCCATGGCACAAGTCATCCTCTCTCCGGTTCCCGCAGGCAGCGCCCTGCAGGACCGCCTCAAGACCGCCTATTTCCACGACAGCTACCAGCTGCAATTGCCGGACGACGGCAGCAGTCCCATGGCGCTGTACCTGCGCTGCGTGGGCCGCACGCCGGGCTGGATCGACTTTCTGATGCGCCTGCGCAACCGCGTGGTGGCGCCCTTCGGCATCAAGGACCTGGGCACGCTCAGCGGCGTCGATGCGCAGCGCCAGCCATCGAGCTACCGCGTGGGCGACCGCGCCGGCATCTTCCGTGTCCATGCCCTGAGCGACAGCGAAGTGGTCCTGGGCGACAGCGACCGGCACCTGGACGTGCAGGTCTCCCTCATGCGGCTGCCCAGCCCCGAGGGCGCGCCGTCCGGCACCTTCACCGCCGCCATGTCCACCGTGGTCCATGTGCACAATGCCTTGGGCCGTATCTACATGCTGGGCGTGGCGCCGGCCCACCGCGTCATCGCCCCGGCCGTGGTGGCCAAGCTGGCCGGCTGAAAGCTGCGGATGGAGCCGTCGGCTGTCCAGGCCATCAAAATGGCCGTCGTGGGTGCCTCGGGGCTGTCCAAGGACGCCTTGCATATCTACGTGGGCCTGGCGGTGGCGCTGGCCGCCTGCGCCGTGCTGCGCAGACCCCTGGGCAGCTGGACGCCCCTCCTGGCGGCCCTGGCGGTGGCCATGACGGGCGAGCTGCTGGACATGCGCGACGATATCGCGAGCCTGGGGTATTGGCGCTGGGGCGCCAGCCTGCACGACATTGCCAATACCGTGTTCTGGCCCGCCGTACTGGCTGCGCTGGCGCGCTGGAGCAGCGTGCTGGGGCGTCGGCCCTGAAGTCAGCAAATCGGAAGCCTTTGGCGTTGGCGTCCGACGCCTGCTTCCACGCCGCCCTTGCATACTTGCGGCCTTTGCCCGGCGGACATCCCCCGAGCAGGGAACGCGGCCCGCCCCACAAGGGCAGGGCCGCCACCATTGCGAATCGGTTCCCGGGCACACCATTGATCACAAGAGAGAGGGTATATGCCAGACACGACCACCGATCCCCGACCGGCGCCACCCGCGCCACCGGCGGCTGCGCCACCGGATGCACCGCAGGCGGCCACGCCATCGCCAGCCGAGCCTGCACCGCGCATCACCTTCTCAGGCCCCGTCGTCATTCCTTCCCTGCTGGTGCTGGGCCTGCTGCTGCTGTACTGCGGCCTCATGCCCGACAGCGCCGACCGGCTGTTCTCCAGCGCCCAGGCCTGGGTGGTGGGGCACATGGACTGGTTCTATGCCGTCTCGGTCACGCTGTTCCTGGTCTTTCTGATCTTCGTCGCGTCCAGCCGTTTCGGTGATATCCGCCTGGGTCCCGATGATGCGGAGCCCGAGTTCAGCTTCATCTCCTGGACCGCCATGCTGTTCGCCGCCGGCATGGGCATCGGCCTGATGTACTTTGGCGTGGGCGAGCCGCTGCAGCATTTCCTCAAGCCGCCCACGGCCGTGCCTTCCACGCCGGCCGCCGCGCGCGAGGCGCTGCAGTCCACCTTCTTCCACTGGGGCTTCCATGCCTGGGCCGTCTACGGGACCATGGGCCTGGTGCTGGCCTATTTCGGCTTTCGCTACAACCTGCCGCTGACCATGCGCTCGGGCCTGTACCCGCTGCTGGGCAAGCGCATCAACGGCCCCATCGGCCACAGCGTGGATGCCTTCGCGCTGGTGGGCACCATCGCGGGTATCGCCACCACGCTGGGCTATGGCGCGCTGCAGCTGGCCGCCGGCCTGCACACGCTGACGGGATGGGACACCTCCACGGCGCTGTTCCGCATCTCGGTCATCGTCATCGTGGTCGGCCTGGCCGGGCTGTCGGCCGTCTCGGGCCTGGACAAGGGCGTGCGCCGCCTGAGCGAGTTCAATCTCGTGCTGGCCTTCATCCTGCTGGCCTTCGTCATTGTGGCGGGGCCCACGGTCTTCCTCTTCGAGGCGCTGAGCGAGAACATCGGCAACTACCTGTCTGGCCTGGTGCAGCTGTCGTTCCGCACCTTCGCCTACGAGCCGCCCAGCCAGGAAGGCTGGTTCGGCGGCTGGACCATCCTCTACTGGGCCTGGTGGATCTCCTGGTCGCCCTTCGTGGGCATGTTCATCGCGCGCATCTCGCGCGGGCGCACCATCCGCCAGTTCGTGACCGGCGTGCTGCTGGTGCCCACGGCCTTCAACCTGCTGTGGATGACGGCCTTCGGCAACAGCGCCATCTGGATAGACACCCACGTGGCCATGGGCGCGTTGGGGCAGACGGCCTCGAACGTGGATGCGCTGCTGTTCCGCTTCTTCGAGTACCTGCCCTGGTTCAAGCCCGTGGCCTGGCTCACCATCGTGCTGATCGCGGTGTTCTTCGTCACCTCGGCGGACTCCGGGGCCTTCGTGGTGGACAACATCGCCTCGCGCGGCCATGCGCGTTCGCCGGTCTGGCAGCGGCTGTTCTGGGCTGCCGTGCTGGGCGTGACGGCCATGGTGCTGATGCTGGCCGGCGGCCTCAAGGCGCTGCAGGCCATGACCCTGGTGGCGGCCCTGCCGGTGGCCGTCATCATGCTGGCGCTGTGCTACGGGCTGTGGCGCGGCCTGCTGGCCGACCGCGCGCACTTCTCGCCCGACCTGGCCCCGGCCACCAGCTTCTGGAGCGGCCAGCACTGGCGCAAGCGCCTGGAGCAGATCGTGCACCAGCCCTCGCGCGCCGATGTGCGCAGGTTCCTGGCCGGCGTGGTGCTGCCCGCCATGAACGAGGTGGCCGCCGAGATGCAAAGGCGCGGCGTGCAGGCCGTGGTCACCGAGGACCTGGATGGCGAGGGCGCCGTGCGCCTGACCGTGCCCGATCCCTCGCTGCGCGACTTCGTCTACGGCGTGCGCGCCACGCGCCGCACGGTGCCTACCTTCCTGGTGAGCGAGGCGGCCAGCGAGCAGGAGCGGCGCCATGTCTACGAGCCCATCACCTTCTTCGAGGACGGCCGCCTGGGCCACGACATCCAGTACCTGCGCAGCGAGGAAGTCATCGCCGACATCCTGCGTCACTACGAGCGCTACCTGTCGCTGAGCGCCGACCAGCGCACGCATCTGCTGAACCGAGCTCCGGGCCACAGCTGAGCCGTGCTGCGCAGCGCCGCCGTCGCGGCACCCCGGGCCTTTGGGTAAACACCGGGGTGCCAGCCGGCGGCCGCCTGCGGATACTGGGCGCTGCCATGCAGCTCGAATACTCTACCCATTCGCAGGAGCCACGCCATCGTTTCGACTACTGGCACGAGGTGGTCTGCCGCCACTGCATCCCGGCCGACAGCCACCGCGCGCAGGGGGATGGTGCCGGTCCCGGCGGCTTCGGGGCCACGCTGTCCGTGCGGTCCCTGGGACTGCTGGAGATCAGTGCCATGTCGGCGCCCAGCCACCGCTGGGTGCGCAACGCAGCCCACCTGCGCCTGCATGCGCGCGACGAGCTGTGGCTGGGCTATCTGCTCCAGGGCCAGGCCGAGGTGCGCCAGGGCGGGCAAGTGGCCCGGCTGAGTGCGGGCAATCTGGTGCTTTATGACGCTGCGCAGCCTTTCGAATTCTCGGTGGCGCCCCGCGATATCCTGCTGATGCGCATTCCGCGCAGCGAATTGTTGAATCGCTTTGCCCGTGCACCCTTGCACGCGGGCCGGGCGCTGCATGGCCATGCCCCGGCCGTGGCGCCGCTGCGGGCCATGCTCGGCGAGGCCATGGCCATGCCGCCTGCGCCGCACGGTGATGCCTTGGCGCAGCGCTTCGGCATGGCGCTGCTCGATGTGCTGGCCCTGGCGCTGGAGATGCAGGAAATGGCCGTGCAGCCCCGCGCGGAACGGGACCTGCACGGCCGCATCCAGGCGTTTATCCAGGACAACCTGGGCTCGCCCGAGCTGTCGCTGCAATGGCTGGCGCAGCAGCACAACGTCTCGCCGCGTACCGTGACGCGGGCCTTTGCGCGGCGCAACCAGACGCCCATGGGCCTGGTATGGCAGCTGCGGTTGCAGGCCAGCCGCCAGGCCCTGATGCAGGGGCGCTGCTCCAGCGTGACCGAGGCGGCCTTCGCGCATGGGTTCTCCGATGCGGCGCACTTCAGCCGAGCCTTTCGCAAGGCGTTCGGCTGCACGCCCCGCAGCCTGCTGGCCGCCTGAGCAAGGTCGCTGACCCTCCCGAACAAGCGTGGGTGCCGCCGGCTCCCTAGCATGGGCCTGCCGTGCGTCCCGTGCGGCTTTTCCAGTGCAACAACGGTGGCGCCCCGGAGCCGGGCGCCGGGAGACATGCCATGAACGACAGCGAACTGCACCATCTCGAACTGCTGGAGGTGGGGCGCGAGATCCAGTCCCGCCGCATTTCGTCGGAAGAGGTGACCCGCCACATGCTGGCGCGCATCGAGGCCGTGGATGCGCGGCTGCACAGCTACGTGACGGTGATGGCGCAGCAGGCGCTGGAGGACGCCCGCCGCGCCGACGCCGAGATCGCGCAGGGCCGCCGCCGCGGTGCGCTGCACGGCGTGCCGCTGGCGCTCAAGGACCTGCTGTGGACCCGGGGCGTCCCCACCACGCATGGAATGACGCTGCACCGCGACCATCGCCCCACGGAAGATGCCACCGTGGTGCGCAGGCTGCGCGAGGCCGGCGCCGTCATCCTGGGCAAGCTGCAGCAGACCGAAGGCGCCTTCGCCGACCACCATCCCGAGATCACTGCCCCCGTCAACCCCTGGGGCGCCCAGCTATGGCCCGGCGCCTCGTCCAGCGGCTCGGGCGTGGCCACGGCGGCGGGGCTGTGCTTCGGATCGCTGGGCACGGACACCGGGGGCTCCATCCGCTTTCCATCGGCCGCCAACGGCATCACGGGGCTCAAGCCCACCTGGGGCAGGGTGAGCCGCCACGGCGCCTTCGAACTGGCCGCGTCCCTGGACCACATAGGCCCGATGGCGCGCAGTGCTGCCGATGCCGCAGCCATGCTCGCGGCCATCGCCGGGGCGGACCCGCTGGACCCTACGGCCAGCCAGTGCAGCGTGCCCGACTATCTGGCCATGATGACGCGCGGATTCTCCGGCCTGCGCCTGGGCATGGACTGGCAATGGGCACTGGACGGCGTGGATGCCCCCTCCCGCCAGGCGGTGGAGCAGGCCCTGGCGGTGGCGCAGCGCCTGGGGGCCAGCGTGCAGGAAGTCCGCTTTCCCGATGCCACCCAGGCGGTGGAGGACTGGCCGGCGCTGTGCGCGGTAGAGACCGCCGTGGCGCACGGCGCCACTTTCCCTGCACGGCGCGAGGCCTATGGCCCCGGGCTCGCCGGGCTGATCGACCTGGGGCTGGGCCTGTCCGCCACCGACTACCAGCGGCTGCTGCTGCGCCGCGCGGACTTCACGGGCCGGGTGCGCGCACTCTTCGCTCAGGTGGACCTGCTGCTGGTTCCCGCCACGGCCTTTGCGGCCCCCACGCTGCAACGCATGGCGCATTTCGGCTCCGATGCCGAGCTGTTCTCGGGCATGCTGCGCTACACCTGCCCGTTCGACCTCACGGGCAGCCCCACGATCACGCTGCCCGGCGGACGCACTCCTGAGGGCGCGCCCGTGGCCTTCCAGTTCGTGGCCCCCGACTTCCGCGAAGACCTGCTGGTGCGCGCGGGCTGGGCGTTCCAGCAGGCCACGGACTGGCACAGACGGCACCCTGCTGCCTGAGCTGCCTGAGCTGCCTGAGCTGCATGGGGCCGCCAGTCCGATGGCGCGACACGGGCCTGTCACACAGCCTTCCTAGACTGGCGTGATGTCCTTGATCGAGATGGAAGGTGTCGCCAAGTCCTGGGGCGGCACCACGGCACTGCAGGCGCTGGATCTGCGGATTGAACCCGGATCCTTTTGCGTGCTGCTCGGTCCCTCGGGCTGCGGCAAGTCCACCACGCTGCGCATCATCGCGGGCCTGGAAAGCGCCACCTCGGGCCGTGTGCGCATCGATGGGCAGGACGTGACACACCTGCCGCCCGCACGGCGCGGCATTGCCATGGTGTTCCAGAACTACGCGCTGTTCCCGCACCTGACGGTGGCGCAGAACATCGGCTTCGGCCTGTCCGTGCGCAAGGTCCCGGCGGCCGAGGCGCGCCGGCGCATCGACGAGGCCGCCGCGCTGCTGGGCCTGGACGCGCTGCTGGCACGCCGGCCCGGCCAGCTGTCGGGCGGCCAGCAGCAGCGCGTGGCGCTGGGCCGCGCCCTGGTGGCCCGCGCCCGGGTCTGCCTGATGGATGAGCCGCTGTCCAACCTCGACGCCCAGCTGCGCCAGGAAATGCGCACCGAGCTGCGCGAGCTGCAGCGGCGCCTGGGCCTGACCGTGGTCTATGTCACCCACGACCAGGCCGAGGCCATGGGCATGGCCGACCAGGTGGTGCTGCTCAGCCAGGGGCGCGTGGAGCAGTGCGCCGCGCCCCAGGAGATCTACAGCCGGCCCGCCACCACCTTTGCGGCGCGCTTCATCGGCACGCCGGCCATGAACATCGCGCGCCTCGACGGCCTGCACATCGCGGGCAGCCATGCCAGCGCCGCGCCCGCCGGCCTGCAGCAGCCGGGCCAGGCGCGCTGGCTGGGCGTCAGGCCCGAGGACATGCGCCTGTCGCTCCATGGCGATGTCGGCAGCGGCCCCGTGGTGGCCGCCGACATCGAAAGCCTCGAATACCTGGGCGCCGACCTGGTGCTGCGCTGCCGCGTGGGCAGCGAGCAACTGATGGTGCGCACCGCTGGCAGCCAGCTCGGCGGCCTGCAGCCGGGCCAGCTCGTGGGCCTGCGCTGGGCGCGCGAGGCCACGCATTTCTTTGACGAAAAGGGGCGGCGCTGCACGGCCTGATGCCGTGGCACCGCTCCTATCTTCCTCCGCAGTTCCACCGTTTCAGCCGTTCCGGCTTTCGCATCCGAAGCACCTTCCAGGAGAGTCCGCCATGCAACGCCATGCCTTCCTCAAAACCCTCGCAGCCGCTGCCGCCCTGGCCGCCACGGGCCTGCTGAACACCGCCAGCGCGCAGACGCCGCTGGAGGTGCCGTTCTACTACCCCGTGGCCGTGGGCGGCCCCATCACCAAGGTGATCGACGGCTATGCGGCCGAGTTCAACAAGGCCCATCCGCAGTACCGGATCACGCCCGTCTATGCGGGCACCTACCAGGAGACCATCGTCAAGGCGCTGACGGCCCACAAGTCGGGCAAGCCGCCGGCCAGCTCGGTGCTGCTGTCCACCGACATGTTCACGCTGATCGACGAGGACGCCATCGCCCCCATCGACGACTTCGTGAAGACCGATGCCGACCGGGCCTGGCTCAAGGGCTTCTACCCGGCCTTCATGGCCAACAGCCAGGCGGGCGGCAAGACCTGGGGCGTGCCCTTCCAGCGTTCCACCGTGGTCATGTACTACAACAAGGAAGCCTTCAAGGAAGCCGGCCTGGACCCGAGCAAGGCGCCGCAGAACTGGAAGGAACTCAAGGAAGCCGCCCACAGGCTGACGAAGAAGGACGCCGGCGGCAAGGTCTTGCAGTACGGCATACAGATCCCGTCCACGGGCTTTGCCTACTGGATGCTGCAGACCCTGACCACGCCCAATGACGTGCTGCTGGCCAACGAGGCCGGCACCCAGGTCACGCTGGACAGCCCCAAGGTAGTGGAGGCGCTGGACTTCTGGGTGGGCCTGGTCAAGGAGGGCGTGCACCCGGCCGGCGTGGTGGAGTGGGGCACGACGCCCAAGGACTTCATGGAAAAGAAGGCGGCCATCATCGTCACCACCACGGGCAACCTGACCAATATCCGTGCCAATGCCAAATTCGACTTCGGCGTGGGCCAGATCGCAGGCAATGTGCGCAAGGGCTCGCCCACGGGCGGCGGCAACTTCTACCTGTTCAAGAAGGCGCCCCGGGAACAGCAGGAGGCGGCCTTCCAGTTCATGAAGTGGGTCACCCAGCCCCCGCTGGCCGCGCAGTGGAGCATGGACAGCGGCTACGTGGCCGTCTCGCCCGCCGCCTATGACACGCCCGCGCTCAAGAAGTACGGCCAGGACTTCCCGCAGGCCCTGGTGGCGCGCGACCAGCTGCCGGTATCGGTGGCCGAGTTCTCCACGCATGAGAACCAGCGCGTGACCAAGGTGCTCAACGACGCCGTGCAGGCCGCCCTCAACGGCAGCAAGACCTCGGCCCAGGCCCTGCAGGATGCGCAAAAGGAAGCAGACCGCATCCTGCGCCGCTACAAGTGATGGTGCAGTGCCGCTGACCGCATGAGCTCCGCTCCCGCCTCCCTTGTCCGCGGCCGCCAGGCCGTCCATGCCTGGCTGATGCTGCTGCCGGCGCTGGTGCTGCTGGTGGCCTTCACGCACTGGCCGGCCGTGGCCACGCTGATCGACAGCCTGCATGCCACGCCGCGCGGCGGCCAGCCAGGGCCATGGGTGGGGCTGGAGAACTACGCCGTGATGGTGGACGACCCGGTGTTCTGGCAGGCCGTGCGCAACAACCTGTGGTTTGCGGCGGCCACGATTCCGCTGTCCATGGCGCTGGCGCTGGCCATGGCGCTGTGGGTCAACGAGAGGCTGGCCGGCCGCGCCTTCGTGCGCATGGCGTATTTCACGCCCACGGTGCTGCCCATGATTGCCGTGGCCAATATCTGGCTGTTCTTCTACACGCCGCAGTACGGGCTGCTGGAGCAGCTGCGCGGCGCACTGGGCCTTCCCGCGCACAACTGGCTGGGCGACCCGTCCACGGCGCTGGCCTGCGTGACCGTGGTGGCGGTGTGGAAGGAGGCGGGCTTTTTCATGATCTTCTACCTGGCCGCGCTGCAGACCCTCAACCCCAGCCTCAAGGAGGCGGCGGCCATCGAGGGGGCCTCCCGCTGGTACTTCCTGCTCCGCGTGCAGTGGCCGCTGCTGATGCCGACCACGCTGTTCGTGCTGGTCAACGCGGTGATCAATGCCTTTCGCCTGGTGGACCATCTCTTCATCCTCACGCGCGGCGGGCCGGACAACGCCTCCACGCTGCTGCTCTATCACCTGTACGAGGTGGGCTTCAAGTTCTGGGACACGGGCTATGCGGCGGCCCTGACCGTGGTGCTGGTCGCCGTGCTGGCGGCCGTGGCGCTGCTGCAGTTCTTCGTGCTCGACAAGAAGGTGCACTACCAATGAGCGCCGCACCCATTGCCCCGCGCCATGCGCCGCCCGCGCTGTATGGCGCCACCTGGCTGGACACGCTGGCCGCCTGGCTGCTGGCCCTGCTGTGGATACTGCCGCTGGCCTATGCGTTCTGGACGGCCTTCCATCCGCCCGAATACTCGGCACGCTTCGACCTGGCCGCGCCCTGGACGCTGGAGAACTTTCGCCGTGCCTGGCAGGCCGCGCCCTTTGCGCGCTATTTCCTGAACACGGCCGTGCTGGTGGTCATGATTTTGGCGGCCCAGCTGGTGCTGGGCACGCTGGCGGCCTATGCCTTTGCACGCTACCGCTTTCGTGGCCAGGGCCTGGCCTTTGCCCTGGTGCTGGTGCAACTGATGATCATGCCGGACATCCTGCTGGTGGCGAACTACCAGACCCTGTCGCGCCTGGGCGCCGTCGATACGCTGCTGGGCATCGGCCTGCCGTACTTCGCATCGGCTTTTGCGATCTTTTTGCTGCGCCAGACCTTCCTAGGCATTCCCCGGGAGCTGGACGAGGCCGCGCGGGTGGAGGGTGCCAGCACCCTGCAGATCCTGTGGCGCGTCTACGTGCCGCTGGCGCGGCCCGTGTACCTGGCGTTTGCGCTGGTGTCGGTGAGCTTTCACTGGAACAACTTCCTGTGGCCGCTGATCATCACCAACAGCGTGCAGGCGCGCCCGCTCACGGTGGGGCTGCAGGTGTTCTCCAGCGTGGAGTCTGGCGTGGAATGGGCCACCATCACGGCCGCCACGCTGATGAGCTCGGGCCCGCTGCTGGTGGCCTTCGTGCTGTTCCAGCGCCAGTTCGTGCAGAGCTTCATGCGTGCGGGGATCAAGTGAGGGCGGTGCTAAAGTTCCTTGTCCCAGCCTTTCACCCCGAGGTCCACCATGTCCGGTCCCGCATCCGCAGGTCTGTTCATCTACGCCAAGCAGCCTGACCGGCTGGCGCTGTTCTACATGGAGGTGCTGGCCATGCGCATGCTGCACCACACCAGCGAGCTCATGGTGCTGCAGTCGCCGGACCTGCAACTGGTGCTGCACGCCATTCCCGAGGCGATTGCGCGGCACATCACCATCACCGAGCCCCCCCAGCCGCGCGAGAACGTGGCCCTCAAATTCTTTGCCACCGTGACCAGCTTCGCGGCCGTTCGTCCCCTGGTCATCGCCCATGGCGGCCAGCTGTGGGAGCAGTCCTGGCAGGGGCCGGGCTTTCGCGTCTGCAACGCCATGGACCCCGAAGGCAACCTGTTCCAGCTGCGCGAGCCGCTGCCCGCATGATGCAGATCCTCACCTGGAACACCCAATGGTGCCTGGGCCTGGACGGCCGCATGGACCCGCAGCGCATCGTGGCGCATGCGCTGTCCATGGCCGATATCGACGTGCTGTGCCTGCAGGAAATCGCCATCCACTATCCCGGCCTGCAGGGTGCGCCCGGCGACCAGGTGGCGCAGATCCGCCAGGCCCTGCCCGAAGGCTGGAAGGTCTTCTTCGGCGCCGCCGTGGACGAGTTCACGGCCGTGGGCCGGCAGCGCTTTGGCAACCTGGTGGCCACGCGCCTGCCGGTGCTGCAGCTGGCCCACCACCGCCTGCCGTATCCGCACGATGGCGGCGTGCGCAGCATGCCGCGCTGCTGCACGGCGGCCACGGTGATGGATGCCGCGCTGGGCCCCGTGCGGGTGATGAGCACCCACCTCGAATATTTCTCGCGCCGCCAGCGCATGGCGCAGGCGCTGGCGCTGCGTTCCCTGCAGATAGAGGCCCTGGGCCAGGCCGAGGCGCCGCCCCAGCCCGCCAGCGACGGCTCGCCCCAGCAGACCAAGCCGCACACGCCGCATGCCGTGCTCTGCGGCGATTTCAACTTCGAGCCGCATGAGGACGAATACGCCGGCCTGTCCGCCCCCTGGGCGGCCGGCGAGCAGGGAGCCCTGAGCGCCGGCCAGTGGCACAACAGCTGGAGCGTGCTGCACCCGGACCAGCCCCAGCCGCCCACCTTCCGGTTGTTCGACCGCCAGTGGGGTCCCGAGCCCGGCGCCTGCGATTTCGCCTGGGTCAGCGACAGCCTGCGCGGCCATGTGCGTGGCTGGGCCGTGGACAGCGACACAAGGCTCTCCGACCACCAGCCCGTGCTGCTGCAACTGGATTGATCCAGGTCAGGGTCCGCCGCCAAGCCGGCCTTCGCCTACAGACAGTGTGGCGGGCCTGCTCCAAGGTCATGGGGACTGTTTTGAAGGAGCATCCATGAGCCCCAATCCGCTGTCCACGATTCTTCACCGCACCTGGTGGGTGCTGCTGCTGCGCGGCCTGGTCGCCATCGCCTTCGGCGTGCTGACCTGGGCGCAGCCTGCGGTATCGCTGGCGGCGCTGGTGCTGACCTTCGGCGCCTTCACCTTCGTCGATGGCCTGCTGGGCGTGTATTCGGCCATCCAGGGGCGCGACCAGATGCGCCATTGGTGGGTGCTGCTGCTGTGGGGCCTGGCCGGCGTGGTGGTGGGCGTGCTCACCGTGGTCGCGCCCGGCGTCACGGCGCTGGTGATGACGCTGTACATCGGCGCCTGGGCCCTGGTCACGGGCCTGCTGCAGATCGTGGCGGCCGTGCGGCTGCGCAAGGAGATCACGGGCGAGTGGCTGCTGATCCTGGGCGGCGTGCTGTCCGTGCTGTTCGGCGCCTTCGTGCTGGCCCAGCCGGGCGCGGGCATGATGGCCATGCTCTGGGTGCTGGCTACGTATGCGGTGGTCTTCGGCGTGCTCATGGTGCTGCTGTCCTTCAAGCTCAAGAAGGGCATACGCCATTCTTCCTGAGCCGCTGGTGCAAAGGCGGACAATGCCGGCTCCATGATCGAATCCCGGCGACCTTCTCCCTTCATGCGTCTTCCCCGCGCGGCCCTGGCGGCCGCGCTGCTGTTCGCGGCGGCCGGTGCCGCCCAGGCGCTGCCCAGCTTTTCCGAGGTCCGCGAAGGCCACCGTTCCTCCGAGACCGAACTGCTCTCGCGCGAGGGCGAGGTGCTGCAGCGCCAGCGCACCGACGCCAGCGTGCGCCGTGGCGACTGGGTGGCCCTGGCCGACATCTCGCCCGCGCTGCGCACGGCCCTGGTGCTCAGCGAGGACAAGCGCTTCTACGAGCACAGCGGCGTGGACTGGGCGGCCGTGTCCTCCGCCGCCTGGGGCAACCTCTGGAACCAGCGCACGCGCGGCGCCAGCACCATCACCATGCAGCTGGCGGGCCTGCTGGATGGCGACTGGCGCCAGGGCCCGGGCGGGCGCAGCGTGGTGCAGAAACTGGGCCAGACCGTGTCGGCCCAGGTGCTGGACCGGCGCTGGCGCAAGGACCAGATCCTGGAGGCCTACCTGAACCTGGTGCCCTTCCGGGGCGAGATCGTGGGCATCGATGCGCTGTCGCGCACTCTGTTCGGCAAGGCCGCGCACGGGCTGGACGCGCGCGAGGCCGCCATTGCCGCCGCCCTGGTGCGTGCCCCCAACGCCTCGCCCGAGCGCGTGGGCCGGCGCGCCTGCGGCGTGCTGCAGTCGCTGGCGCCCGAGGATGCGGCGGCGCGCGACTGCACGGCCATGGAACTGCTCACCGCCAGCGTGCTGCTGCGCCGGCAATGGGCGGCCAGCGAAGGCCAGGCCCCGCATCTGGCGCGCCGACTGCTGGCCGAGCCGCAGTCCAGGGGCCAGGCGCGGGTGCGATCCACGCTGAGCGCGCCCGTGCAGCGCTTTGCCGTGCAAAGCCTGCAGCAGCAACTGCGCGAGCTGCAGGGCCGCAACGTGGAGGACGGCGCCATCGTCGTGCTGGACAACGCCACGGGCGAGGTGCTGGCCTGGGTGGGCTCGTCGGGCGAATTGAGCCAGGCGGCCGAGGTGGACGGCGTCACGGCCATGCGCCAGCCCGGCTCCACGCTCAAGCCCTTTCTCTATGCCCAGGCCATTGCCGAGCGGCGGCTGACGGCGGCTTCGCTGATCGAGGATTCATCGGCCCACATTCCCACGCAGAACGGGCTCTACATTCCGCAGAACTACGACCGGCGCTTCAAGGGCTGGGTCTCGGCGCGCACGGCGCTGGCGTCGTCGCTCAACGTGCCGGCCGTGCGCACCCTGGTCATGGTCACGCCCGATGCCTTCTTCTCGCAACTGCAGCGCCTGGGCCTGCCGCTGCGCGAAAGCGGCGGCTACCACGGCTTCAGCCTGGCGCTGGGCAGCGCCGAGGTGCCGCTGCTGCAGCTCACCAACGCCTACCGCGCCCTGGCCAACGGCGGGCAACTGACGCCCGTGCGCTGGGCGGCGCAGCCCACGGGCGCGGGGTCCGCAGCGCAAAAGTCGGCTGCGCCCGTGCAGGCCATCGACGCACGCGCGGCCTTCATCGTGGGCGACATCCTGTCCGATCCCATGGCGCGCGCGCCCACCTTCGGCACGGACAGCGTGCTGGCCACGCGCTTCTGGTCGGCCGTCAAGACCGGCACCAGCAAGGACATGCGCGACAACTGGGCCGTGGGCTGGTCGCAGCGCTACACCGTGGGCGTGTGGGTGGGCAATGCGCGCGGCGAGGCCATGCACTCGGTCAGCGGCACCAGCGGCGCGGCACCTGTCTGGGCGGCCGTGATGGGCTTCCTGCATGCCCGCACACCCAGCCGCGCGCCCAAGGCGCCGGCGGGCGTGCTGCAACAGGCGGTGCGCTTCGGCCCCGATGCCTCGGGCCTGCCGCTGGAGAGCGCGCGCAGCGAGTGGTTCGTGGCGGGCACGCAGCAGAGCCTGTTCGCCATGGCAGGCAGCGGCCTGCCTGCCGCATCCGCATCGACACGCGGGACTTCGGCAGCCTCGCCCGTGCGCATTGCGCGCCCGGCCAACGGCACCATCCTCGCGCTGGACCCCGACATTCCGCCAGACCGCCAGCGCGTGCAGCTGTCGGCCCGGCCCTCGGGCACGGCCGCCACGGAGGAATGGCAGGACGCCAGCCTGCGCTGGCGCATGGTCAGCGCCGCCCCGCCCGGCGCGGCCGAGCCTGCGCCCAAGGAGATCGGCCGGGGTGCTGCCGCCGCATGGATGCCCTGGCCCGGCCGCCACCGGCTGGAACTGGTCGATGCCAAGGGGCAGGTGCTGGACAGCGTGCAGGTGGAGGTGCGCGGCGCCGGCGTGGTGGCTTCGCGCGCGGGCGGGCGCTGATCAGGCGCCGGTCGTGATCACTGCGCCGCGCGGGGGCCCGCCGCGCGGATGCCCGCCGCACGGAAGCCCGCCGCAGTGAAGGCCACCAGCTCGTCGATCACATGCTCCACGGGGTCGGCGCGGTGGCCGCCGCCCAGCATGCGGCTGACTCGGCCGTTGTCGGAGCGGATGTACATCATGGCGCCGTACATGCATTCCAGGCGCCACTGGAAATCGTGCTGCGACAGCTGCGGCAGAGCCTGGCGCAGCAGGGCCGCAAAGCGTTTGGCAGCCTCGTCGTAGGCGGCAAACACCACCTCCCTGACTGCCTGGTCGGGATCGACCGAGCACAGGGCCGTGACGCGGTTGAAGTCGGCCTCGCCCTCGCTGTGGGCGGCGCGCAGCGCAGGGGCGATGAAGGCCCGAAGAATGTCCTCCACGGCGGGCTGCGGCGACTGCTGCTCCAGCCTTTGCAGCAGCGCATGGCGCTGTCCGTTGACGGCCATCACGCGCTGCTCGAACAAGGCCTTGAGCAGGCCCAGCTTGTTGCGGAAGTGGTAGTGGATGGCGCCCGTGTCCACCTCGGCCAGCGCCATGACGGCGCGCAGCGACGTGCCCGCGTAGCCATGCCGCGCAAACAGCTGCTCGGCGGCTTGCAGAAGGCGTTCGCGGGCCTGGGCGCGGGGTTCCTCGGCCGCGGTGTCATCGGTGCTGGACGTCATGGCTGCGGATCATAGACAGCGCCAGGCCCTTGCCGCACCAAACCATGGCATGGTGGTGACATGGATTGATTCAGTCGACTGACTGAATTAACATGCGCAGCCATCACACAACGACAAGGAGACACAGCATGACCACCCGCAAGTGGCTCGGCGCCCTGATGGCGCTGGGCTGCACCCTGGCCACCGCGCAGGAGCCGTTCCCGTCGCGGCCGCTGACCCTCATCAACCCCTGGGCGGCGGGCAGCTCCACCGATGTGATGGCGCGGACGTTGGCAGAGGAATTCCGCAAGCAGCTGGGCCAGAGCGTGGTCGTGGTCTCGCGCGACGGGGGCTCGGGCGTGATCGGCATGAATGTGCTGGCCCAGGCGCCGGCCGACGGGCTGACGCTGGCCTTCACGCCCATGACCCCCATCACCGTGCAGCCCCACTACGTCAAGGGCCTGAAGCTGGGGCCCGACAGCGTGCAGCCGCTGTGCGGCGTGACGGAGAACATCCTGGGCGTCAGCGTGCGCGCAGACAGCCCTTTCAAGACGATAGGCGAGCTGGTGGCGGCGGCGAAGAAGGGCTCGCTGAGCTACGGATCGCCGGGACCGAACTCGGCGCCCTTCCTGGCCATGGACCAGCTGGAGCGCGACCAGGGCCTCAAGCTTGTGCATGTGCCCTACAAGGGCGATGCCGGCTCGATACAGGAATTACTGGCCGGGCGGCTGGACTTCGTCAGCAGCATCGCGGCCTCGGCTGCACCCCAGATACGCGCGGGCAAGCTGCGCCTGCTGGCCGTGGCCTCGGAGCGCCGCCACCCGGCCTTCCCCGAGGTCCCCACCTTCAAGGAACTGGGCATGGCGGTGCAGGAGGAATCGTTTGCGGGCCTGTTCGTGCCGCGTGGCGTGCCCGAGGCGGTGCTGGGCCGGCTGGATGCCGCCTGCGCCGCCGCAGCGCGGTCCGATGCCGTCAGGCAGGTGGCCCAGCGCGGCGACCAGGTGGTCTTCCACCAGGACCGCCGCCAGTGGGACCGGCGCATTCACGACGAATTCCGCAAACAGGGCGCAGCGGCCGAACGCCATGCGCAGTGACCTCCTTTTCGCCATCTCTCCATCCATGACCGATTCCAGCCTGCCCCCCATCCGCCGCGTGATCACGGCCAACGACGCACAGGGCCGCTCCTTCATTGCAAAGGACGGCGCCTCGCCCGCCGTGCGCCTGGTCGAGGAACGCCCCGGCTACCGCATCACCAACCTGTGGCGCACCGATGCCTCACCCGCGCAGATCAATGCGCCCGACACCATTGCCATCCACCAGGGCGTGGCACCGCCGCCCTATGGCACGGTGCTGCGCATCCTGGACATTCCGCCCGAACCTGCCGATCCGCAGGAGCTGGCGCGCGCCCTGCATGCCACCTTTACACGCATGTACGGCGACGCCCACCGCAACGTGCAGCCCGGCGAGCATCCGGGCATGCACCGCACGGATACCGTGGACTACGCGCTGATGCTGGAGGGCGAGCTGGTCGCCATCCTGGACCGCCAGGAAACCGTGCTGCGCGCCGGTGACGTGCTCATACAGCGCGGCACCAACCATGCCTGGGCCAACCGCTCGGGCCGGCCTGCGCGCATTGCCTTCGTGCTGGTGGCGGGCGAGCAGGGCTCCTGACTCAGGGGGCCTGGCCTGCCCATACCGCCGCGGCAGGGCGTGGCCGCACGAAGCGCTGCTCGATCACTGGCTCGCCCCATTGCTGGCCCGGCCATTCCTCGGCCAGGGTGAAGCCTGACGATTCGTAGAGCCGGCGTGCTGCATCCAGGCCCCGGAAGGTCCACAGCTGGGTGGCCTCGAAGGCCTGCTGGTCGCAGAACGCCAGGGCCTGCTGCAGCAGCTGGCGCCCCGTGCCGGCGCCGCGCAGGCCGTCTTCCAGGATGAACCAGCGCAGATGCGCCTGGCGGTCCTCGGGGTGCTTGCCCAGGTCCTCTCCATCGATGGCCACGGAGCCCACGATGCGGTCGCCGTCCAGCGCCGTCCACAGCTGGTTGCACGGCTTGTCCAGCCGGCCTGCGAACTCGGCCAGGCCGCTGGCCACGCGGCTTTCGAAGAAGACGCCAAAGCCTGCGTGGCGCGCATAAAAGCGCGCATGCATGTCCACGATGCGGCCCAGGCAGCCGGGCCGGTATCCGGGCAGGACCTGTATCTGCGTGGGCACGGGCTGGGGCAGGGGCTCCTCCTGCCGGTGCGCCTGCAGCGCCCGGGCGTACAGTGCCAGCCCTTGGGCGACGGCCTGCTGCTGCGGCGCCTGCATGCGGTCCAGCGCCGCCGTCACCTGCTGGCGCCCGAAGGCCTCGATGGCGGCCAGCGTGCGCCGGCCCTTGGCGGTCAGGCCCAGCTGCTTGACGCGGCCATCCTCGCCATCGGCGGCTTCCTTCAGCTCGCCCGCCTCCACCAGCTTGCGCACCATGCGGCTGACGCTGGATTTCTCCAGCCCCAGGACCAGGGCCAGCTGCGAGGCGGCCATGCGCCCCTGCGCGCCGATCTCCAGGATGGCATGCACGGCCGAGGGCGGATAGTCCGTGGCCGCCAGCGTGGCCTGCATGAAGCCCAGCTCGCGCACCATCAGGCGCGAGGCGGCGCGGATGCCATCCACCAGGGAAAGATCGTGCTGCGGCATGGGTGCTCCTTGGGGCCGTGCAGGGTTTGAATATGGTTGCATGGTACAACCATAAATGCCGCTGCGCATCTGTTGATGCAGCGATGCGTACCCCAGGCGTAAAAAAGCCGCCCGGCGCATGCGGGCGGCTGGGGCCTGGCGCAGATGCGCAAGGCTCAATTGACCATCAGGCGGAACGGCCAGACATAGGCCTGCAGTGTCACGAAGATGCCCATCAGGCAGGCCAGGGCGACGGAGTGGAAGAACACGTAGCGCAGGATGTCGCCCTCATGGTTGAACCAGCGCGTGGCCGTGGAGGCGACGACGATGGACTGCGCATCGATCATCTTGCCCATCACGCCCCCCGAGCTGTTGGCCGCGCCCATGAGGTTGGGCGACAGGCCCAGCTGCTCTGCCGCCACCTTCTGCATGCCACCGAACAGCACGTTCGATGCCGTGTCCGAACCCGTCAGCGCCACGCCCAGCCAGCCCATCAGGGTGCCGAAGAAGGGGTAGAACACGCCCGTATTGGCGAAGGCCAGGCCCAGCGTGGTGTCCGTGCCCGAGTAGCGCGTCAGCGTGCCCAGGGCCAGCATCAGCACGATGGTGATGAGCGAATAGCGCACCAGCCAGATGGTGCGCACGAACTGGCTGACCAGCTGCACGGGGTTGTACTTCATGACCAGGCCGCCCACGATGGCCGACAGCAGGATGCCCGTGCCCGTGGCCGACAGCAGGTTCAGCGTGTAGATGGCGCCTTCCTTGGTGGGCTGGCGCACGACGGGCGGCACCTTCTCGATCAGGTTGTGCAGGCCTTCCATGGGAAAGGCCGGGGCGAACAGGCCGTTGAGCGCGGCCTTGACCGAGGGCAGGCCCCAGATGAAGACGAAGACCGTGAGGATGGCCCAGGGCGTCCAGGCGCGGATCACGTCGGCGCGCGGGTGCTGGGTCACGGCGCGGGGCGCCTGGGCCTCGCCGCCGCTGTTCTCATGGCCCTTGAGCGAGGTCGAGCGCCAGATGGTCCTGGGCTGCCACATGCGCAGGAAGCCGACCGTGCAGACCATGGAGACGATGGCCGCGATGATGTCCACCAGCTCGGGGCCGATGAAGTTGGACACCAGGTACTGCGGAATGGCGAAGGACACGCCGGTCACCAAAATGATGGGCCAGATCTCCATCATGGCCTTGCGCCCGGCAAAGGCCCAGATCAGCCAGAACGGCACCAGCACCGAGAAGAACGGCAGCTGGCGGCCGACCATGGCCGTGACTTCCATCAGGTCGTAGCCGTGCACCTTGGCCAGCGTGATCACCGGCGTGCCCAGCGCGCCGAAGGCCACGGGCGCGGTATTGGCGATCAGCGACAGGCCCGAGGCGGCCAGCGGCGAAAAGCCCAGGCCGATGAGGATGGCCGCCGTCACGGCCACGGGCGTGCCGAAGCCGGCCGCACCCTCGAAGAAGGCGCCGAAGGCGAAGGCGATCAGCAGCAGCTGGATGCGCCTGTCCTCGGTGATGCCGGCAATGGAGTCCTGCAGGATCTTGAAGCTGCCGTTCTTCTCGGTCAGCTGGTGCAGGAAGATGATGTTCAGAACGATCCAGCCGATGGGCAGCAGCCCCGTGAAGCCGCCGAACAGTGCCGCGCGCCCGGCCATGCCTGCCGGCATGTTGTAGACGAAGACCGCGATCACCAGCGCCGCAATCAGCCCGGCGCCGGCCGCCAGGTGGGCCTTCATGTGCAAAAAGCCCAATCCCACCAGCATGACCACGACCGGGATGGCCGCGAGCAGTGTGGACAGCCACATGTTGGAAAGAGGGTCGTAGACCTGCTGCCAAACCATAGGAGCGTCTCCTGAAGAGTTTTTAGGATGTTGTGCGGGGCGGATCGTCGCTCTCATGGCTGGTTGGCACACTAGCGTTAGCCCTCGGTTGGGCTGCGAGAGAGAAAATTTCAATCGGCGCACAAATCACTTCAAACCCGAACGGGTGACTGGAACGTGCCCTGCGCACTACCATGCTCGGCAGTCCCGCGGCATGCGGGTTCCAGAAAGCCAGAAAACGTGTCCACCGACCTTTCCAAAATCACCTGCATCGAAGACCTGCGCATCGTGGCCCAGCGCCGCGTGCCGCGCATGTTCTATGACTACGCCGACTCGGGCTCCTACACCCAGGGCACCTACCGCGCCAACGAGGACGACTTCCAGAAGATCAAGCTGCGCCAGCGCGTGGCCGTGAACATGGAGGGGCGCAGCACGCGCACCACCATGATCGGCCAGCAGGTGGCCATGCCCGTGGCCATTGCGCCCACGGGCCTGACCGGCATGCAGCACGCCGATGGCGAGATCCTGGGCGCGCGCGCGGCCCAGGCCTTCGGCATTCCGTTCACGCTGTCCACCATGAGCATCTGCTCCATCGAGGACATTGCCGAGCACACGGCCCGCCATCCGTTCTGGTTCCAGCTCTATGTGATGCGCGACCGCCGGTTCATGGAGCGCCTGATCGAGCGCGCCCGTGCCGCCAACTGCTCGGCCCTGGTGCTGACGCTGGACCTGCAGATCCTGGGCCAGCGCCACAAGGACATCAAGAACGGCCTGTCCACGCCCCCGAAGCCCACGCTGCGCAACCTGGCCAACCTGGCGACCAAGCCGCACTGGTGCCTGGGCATGCTGGGCACCAAGCGCCGCACCTTCGGCAACATCGTCGGCCATGTGGATGGCGTGGCCGACATGAGTTCGCTGTCGTCGTGGACCGCCAGCCAGTTCGACCCCAGCCTGAACTGGGGCGATGTGGAGCGCATCAAGAAGCTCTGGGGCGGCAAGCTCATCCTCAAGGGCGTCATGGACGCCGAGGACGCGCGACTGGCGGCCGACAGCGGCGCCGATGCGCTCATCGTCAGCAACCACGGCGGCCGCCAGCTCGACGGCGCACCCTCGTCCATCGAGGCGCTGCCCGGCATTGCCGAGGCGGCGGGCAAGGACATCGAGGTCTGGATGGACGGCGGCATCCGCAGCGGCCAGGACGTGCTCAAGGCGCGTGCGCTGGGCGCCCAGGGCACCATGATCGGCCGCAGCTTCCTCTACGGCCTGGGCGCCTACGGCCAGGACGGCGTGACGCGTGCACTGCAGATCATCCAGAAGGAGCTGGAGACCACGATGGCCTTCTGCGGCCATACGCAGATCGATACCGTGGACCGCAGCATCCTGCTGCCCGGAACCTATCCGGGCGCCGTGCGCTGAACCGGCAAAAGCCGCACGAAAAAAGGACCGCCTCGGCGGTCCTTTTTCCTTTCAGGCTGCGCCTCAGGCTTGGGCAGGTACGCGCCGGCTTTCCGGCTGCGCCGCCACCAGCCGGCCCGCCGCATGCAGCACCGCCAGGATGGACGCGGTAACGATGTTGGCATGGCGCCCCGCACCGAAGCGCGTGCCCGCCACGCCGGGCAGCGCGGCCTCGACGATGGCCAGCGCCATGGCCCCGGCGCCCTGGCCCAGGCTGCGCTCCTCGTAGTGGTCAATGCGCAGCGCCACGCCCAGGTGCTGGCCGAGGGCGGCGGCCACGGCATCGATGGGGCCGCTGCCTTCGCCATACAGCTGCAGCCGAAGGCCGTCTGGCCGCACCACTTCCAGCGCAATGCCCTGGCCCTGGGCGCTGTCGAACAGGTGGTGGCTGCGGTAGTGCCAGGGAAGCTGCAGGGGGGCGAGGTAGGTCGCCTCGAACAGCTTCCACAGGTCGTCGCTGGCCAGCTCGGCCTCGCAGGCGTCCGCCTGTTTTTGCACCACGGCGCTGAACTCCACCTGCATGCGGCGCGGCATGGTCACGCCATGGTCGCGCTGCAGCAAAAAGGCAATGCCGCCCTTGCCCGACTGGCTGTTGACGCGAACGATGCTGTCGTAGGTGCGGCCCAGGTCCTGCGGGTCGATGGGCAGGTAGGGAACGCGCCAGGGCGCATCGGGCCGCTGCGCTGCAAAGCCCTTGGCGATGGCATCCTGGTGCGAGCCCGAGAACGCCGTGAACACCAGGTCGCCCACATAGGGGTGGCGCGGATGGATGGGCAGGGCCGTGCATTCTTCCGCAATGCGCGCCACGGCGGCGATGTCCGAGAAGTCCAGTCCCGGCGCGATGCCCTGCGTGTAGAGGTTGAGCGCCAGCGTCACCACATCGAGGTTGCCGCTGCGCTCGCCATTGCCGAACAGGCAGCCTTCCACGCGCTGGGCGCCGGCCAGCAGCGCCTGCTCGGCGCAGGCCACGCCCGTGCCCCGGTCGTTGTGCGGGTGCACGGACAGCACGATGTGCTCGCGCCGTTCCAGGCGGCGGTGCATCCACTCGATCTGGTCGGCGAAGACATTGGCCGTGCTCACCTCCACCGTGGTCGGCAGGTTGATGATCATGGGCCGCGCGGGGCCTGCATCCCAGGCGCGGATGGCTGCGTTGCACACGGCCAGCGACACGTCGAGCTCGGCCATGCAGAAGGTCTCGGGCGAGTACTGCAGCACCCATTCGGTCTCGGGGTGGGCATCGGTCAGTTCGCGCAGCAGGGCGATGTGGTGCTCCACCATGGCGATGATCTCGGGCACCTGCATGCCGAAGACGATCTCGCGCCAGGCCGGGGCAATGGCGTTGTAGAAGTGCACGATGGCGCGCCGCGCTCCGGCCACGCTGTCCACCGTGGCGCGGATCAGGTCCTCGCGCAGCTGGGTGATGACCATGGGCGTCACGTCGCCGGGGATCAGCCCGTTGTCGATCAGGTGGCGCACGATGCCGTAGTCGGTCTGCGAGGCCGAGGGAAAGCCCACCTCGATCTCCTTGAAGCCTATGCGCACCAGTTCGTGGAACAGGCGCAGCTTGCGCTCGCGGTTCATGGGCTCGAACAGGGCCTGGTTGCCGTCGCGCAGGTCGGTGGACAGCCACACGGGCGCCTGGCTCAGCTGGCGTGAGGGCCATTGGCGCTCGGGCAGGTCGACGGCGGGGAAGGGAAGGTATCTGGACGCGGGATTCTTCAGCATGCGGGCCTCGCAGGAAACGCTGGGGTTTGCAGCCACCGGATCGGCCGGCGGCCCCGCTCTCCTGGCTTCCCGGTGGGGGGGAAGCTGCGCCAGGCCGGGATCAGGGAGAGTCGGTGCGAAATGCGGCGCCTGCGCAGGCGCCCGGACCCCGGCCATGGGCCAGGGATAGTAGGGAGGGCGAGGGCAGGCAGTGCATGGTGCGATGGCGGTGAATCACAGGGAACGGATGCCAGTTTGCGGGCAGGGTGCTTGTCTGTCTTTATAGAATTTCTCATTTTCTATATGGATCTGGACAATATGCGCACGACCCATGCCCCGGCTTCGGCAGCCGCCGTTCCCTGCAGCCATACCGGGCTGCCCGAGCTGCAGGCCGCCGCACCGCTGCCGGTCACGGGCGTGGCCGCCGACTATCCGGCGGGGCTGGAGGTGGAGGAACACTCCCACGAATGCTGCCAGTTGCTCTACGCCGTGCAGGGGGTGCTGGAGGTGCGCGCAGGCAGCGGGCGCTGGGTGGTGCCGCCCACGCGCGGCGTCTGGCTGCGCTCGGGCGTGCCCCACGGCCTGCGCATGCGCGGCGCGGTACAGGTGCGCAGCCTGTTCGTCGATGCGCAGGCCGCTGCAGACCTGCCGGGTACGGACTGCGTGATCGAGGTCTCTCCCCTGCTGCGCGAGCTCATCAGCGAGGTGGCGCGCTGGCCTGCATCGATACCGCCGGGGCGGCGTGAATCCATGGTGGTCGAGCTATTGCTGCAGGAACTGCGCCAGCCGCCCGTGGTGCCGTTTCACCTGCCCTGGCCGCAGGATGCGCGCATGGCTGCTGTCTGCCATGCGCTGGCCGAAGGAGAGGGGGCGGATGGCTTTGCCACCGCAGCCGCCACAGCCGCGACAGGCGCCGTAACTGCCACAGCCGGTGATTGGGCCGCACGGCTGGCCATGGGCGAGAAGACCTTCCACCGCCATTTTCTGCAGGCCACGGGAATGAGTTTTGGCCGCTGGCGTCAGCGCGCACGGCTGCTGTCATCCATGCAGGCGCTGCTGGCCGGAAGGCCCATCGTGCAGGTGGCGCTGGAGGCCGGCTATGAGAGCCACAGCGCCTATTCGCTGGCCTTCAGGCGCCAGTTCGGCATGCCGCCCTCGGCCTTCGGGGCCAGGGGCGACAGGCCGTAGGAGGGCCGGGCCGCGTCAGGCGGCCTTCCAGATGATGTAGTCGGCCTGGTACTGCACGACCTGCTTCTGGCCCAGCGTGGAGCTGTTGCAGGCCATGGCAGGGGCCACGCCGCCGCGCGTGGCCACGCGCTGGATATAGGTCACGCCCTGCATGGCGCCCATGCCGGTGGCGGGCTCGGCCTTGACCAGTTGCATGGGGATGTTGCCCGCGCTGGACGGCGCCACGGCGACCTGGGTGGCCGTGACCTTGGAGCCGTCCTGGTGCGCCCAGGTGGCGGGCGGGCCGAAGTAGCGGCCGATGACGCGGCCCTGGCGGTCCGTCAAACGCGCATCAGGGCCGACAAAGGCCCATTCCTGCTCCATCGCCTGGTCCTTCTTGGCGCGGCATTCATAGGTGATCTGGCCTATGCCCACCGTCTCCATGGCAACCTTGTGGCCTGCGGGCACCTGCACGGCGGCCGGCAGGTCGGTCTGGGAATAGCTCTTGCCCATGTCCATGGAGGAGCAGGCGCCAAGGGTCAGTACGGCCATGGTGGCCAGGCCGAGGGGGAGGATGTAGCTCATGAAGGTCTCCAGGTCGATGGATTGAGGGGTGTCGCCTTGAACCGCTGTCCGGGGCGCGACACAGGGAATACGCAGCAAGGCAGCGGCTGGATTCACCTGAATGGAAAAAAATTTATCCGCATCCGGTTCGCAATGCGCTGCGTATTGCTCACGGAGAGCCGGTGCAAGCCGGGAGACCCATGCCAGACCTTCTGCAAACCCCCGGCTGAGCACCGATATGCCCCTTGAATCCGATCGAAAGACAGAACAAGCCCCCGGGCGGCCACGCAACAGTGCGGGCCACGGGGCCGCCCGCTCGCCCACAATGCGTGCATGGGCACCACACCAACCGACCAAGAGCTGATGGACCTTCTGGACCGCATCGCAGCGCAGGACGAGCCCGCGCTCCGCAGCCTGTACGAGGCCACCTCGTCCCGGCTGTACGGGCTGGCGTTGCGCATCCTGCGGCACAAGGACTGGGCCGAAGACGTGCTGCAGGACAGCTACCTGCACATCTGGCGCAGCGCTTCGGGCTACCGGGGCACGCTCAGCCCGCCGCTGGCCTGGATGGGCCTGGTGGTGCGCAGCCGGGCCCTGGACTTTCTGCGCCGGCGCCGCGCCGAACGCCTGCACCTGAACGAAGAGTTCGACGAGGCGCAACTGGCGGCCCATGGCGGTGGGAACGATGAAAGCCAGGGCCCGCTGCAACTGGCCGAGGCCAGCGAACAGGCCGTGGCGCTGTACCAGTGCCTGGAGCGGCTGGAAGGCCGCCAGCGCGAGGTGGTCAGCCTGGCCTATCTGCGCGACCTCAGCCATGGCGAGCTGGCGGGCCAGCTGCAACTGCCGCTGGGCACGGTCAAGACCTGGATACGGCGCGGCCTGGAGCAGCTGCGCCGCTGCCTGTCACGCCATGCGTGAAGCAGTTGACATGCTCTGAGCGGCCAAAGGATTTGCCATGAATATTTCCCGACACCCCGAACTGCTGGACCGGCTGGCCGCCGCTTACGCCCTGGGCACGCTGCGGGGCGCGGCACGCCGCCGCTTCGAGCAACTGGCCCGTGACCAGGCCCCGGTGCGCGCCGCCGCCCTGCTGTGGCAGGGCCGCTGGTCGGCCCTGTCCGAAATGCAGGCGCCCGTACGCCCTGACGATGCGGTCTGGGTCCGCATCGACAACCTGCTGCAGGCCGAAAAGGCCCGCGCCGCCCAGGCGCACCGGCGGCGCGCCGACGATGCGCCTGGCATGGCCCGGCGCACGGAATCCGCCGTGGGCCGCGCCCTGGCCTGGTGGCGCGGCGCCGCCGTGCTGGGCGCCTGCGCCACCGTGGCGGCCGTGGCCGTGGGGCTGTGGTCGCACCAGGACCTGCGCCAAAGCGGCGAGCGCCAGCTGGCCGTGCTGAACAACCAGTTGCAGGCCACCCAGGCTGCGCTGCAGGCCGCGCCCCAGATCCAGTACGTGGCCGTGCTGGCCGACGACAAGGCCGATGCCTCCATGCTCGTGACCTTCGACCCCGGCAAGAACACCCTGGTGCTGCAGCGCGTGGGCGACTTCCATGAGGCCTCCGACAAATCACTGCAGCTGTGGGCCCTGCCGCCCCAGGGCGGCCCGCAATCGCTGGGCGTGCTGGGACGCGACAAGCTGGTCAAGCTGACCGCTGCGGCCGCCGAGGTCCAGGGCGTACCTGCCCTGGCCATCAGCCTGGAGCCCAAGGGCGGCGTGCCCAGCCAGACCGGGCCCACGGGGCCGGTGCTGTTCAAGGGCGCTTTGATCCGGCGCGACCTGTAGCGCGCAGCGCAGGCCCGCTCGCCATTGGCGACGGCCGTGCTGCTGCACAACGCAGCCTGCTTGCCCTGGCCAGAGCAGGGCGCGCGTGCAGTGCTGGCTGGCCGGCCTCTGTTTCGCTGCCGGGCGCGGCAGCCTTCTCCAAGCGCGTGCGCCTGGTGCCAAACCGGCGGCTATGCTGGCCGGCACTCAGTCGCCCGCGCCTTGCCGGCGGTGCCTTCCCTTTTTTGCCGACATGCTTTCTTCCCTCCAAGACCTGACCTGGCTGTGGGTGCCCGTGGTGCTGTTCGCCGCAGCCGCCCAGACCGTGCGCAACACGGCGCAGCGCTCGCTGACCGCCGAGCTCGGCACCCTGCCGGCCACCCTGGTGCGCTTTCTGTACGGCCTGCCGTTTGCAGGCGTCTACCTGCTGGCGCTGTACCTGGGAGGCGATGGCGCCTGGTCGCTGCCCCGGTTCTCATGGGCCTACCTGGGCTGGATCGCGCTGGGGGCCTTCTTCCAGGTCGCGGCCACGGCGGCGCTGCTGCTGGCCATGAAGGAGCGCAACTTCGCCGTGGCCGTCACCCTGTCCAAGACCGAGGTGCTGCAGGTGGCCCTGTTCGCCGGCATCTTCCTGCATGAGTTGCCCACCGCCGTGGCGCTGGCGGCCATGGCGCTGGCCACCTTCGGCGTGCTCATCCTGTCGCTGCCGCCGCGCGGCCAGATGCTGTCGCTGTCGGCCTGGGCCAGCCGCTCGGCACTCTACGGCCTGGCCTGCGGTGCCTGCTTTGCCATTGCCACCGTGGGCTATCGGGGCGGCGCCGTGGAACTGGCGCGCCTGGGCGAGATATCTCCCTGGCTGTCGGGCGCCTGGGGCGTGCTGATCGCCCAGCTCATGCAGACCCTGGGCCTGGGCGCCTGGATTGCGCGCACCCACGCGCAGGGCCTGCGCCCCATCTTCCGTGCCTGGCGCGTCTCGCTGCTGGCCGGTGGCATGGGCGCGGCCGCCTCGCTGGCCTGGTTCACCGCCTACGCCATGCAGGGCGCGGCACCCGTGCGCACGCTGGGCATGGTCGAGGTGGTGTTCAGCTACATCGTCTCGCGCCGCGTGCTCAGCGAAAGCCTGAGCCGCCAGGAAATGATCGGCATGGCTCTGATGGTGCTCGGACTGGTGCTGATCTGCCTGCAGGGATGAACGGTCCAGGGCCTGTGTGAACAGGCCCTGCAGGCTGTATGAATGCACAGTTGCCGCAATAATGGCGGCGTGCCTGAAACGACACCCACGACACCCACGACACCCGCAAGCCCTGCCGATGCTGCGCCCCCGCGCCGCATCGCCCACCTGGACATGGACGCCTTCTATGCCTCGGTGGAGCTGCTGCGCTATCCGCAGCTCAAGGGACTGCCCGTGGTCATCGGCGGCGGACGCCGCGCGCACGACGAGGCGCTGGATGCGCGCTACGCCGGCCGGCTGCACGAGATTCCGGTGGACGAGTTCTCTCGCCTCAAGGACTACGTGGGCCGGGGCGTGATCACCACGGCCACCTACCCGGCGCGCCAGTTCGGCGTGGGCTCGGCCATGGGCATGATGAAGGCCGCGCGCCTGTGCCCCCAGGCCATCCTGCTGCCCGTGGACTTTGCCGAGGTGCGGCGCTTCTCGCGCATGTTCAAGGAAATCATCGTCTCCATCGCCCCGCTGATGGAGGACCGCGGCGTGGACGAGGTCTACATCGACTTCACCGATGTGCCCGGTGGCCAGCGCGAAGGCGGGCGCGTGCTGGCGCGGCTGATCCAGAAAACCATCACCGATGCCACGGGCCTGACCTGCTCCATCGGCGTGGCGCCCAACAAGCTGCTGGCCAAGATGGCCAGCGAATTCAACAAGCCCAACGGCATCTCCATCGTCCAGCCCGACGATCTGCAGGCCGTGATCTGGCCGCTGGCCTGCCGCAAGATCAACGGCATAGGCCCCAAGGCCGACGCCAAGCTGCAATCGCTGGGCATACAGACCATTGGCGAGCTGGCCAAGCAAAGCCTGCCCCAGCTCGTGCAGTGGTTCGGCCGCGCCTACGGCAACTGGCTGCATGGCGTGTCCTGGGGGCGCGATGAGCGGCCCGTGGTCACGCACAGCGAGCCCGTCTCCATGAGCCGCGAAACCACCTTCGAGCGCGACCTGCACGCCGTGCGCGACCGGGCCGAACTGAGCGCCATCTTCACCGACCTGTGCGAACGCCTGGCCCAGGACCTGCAGCGCAAGGGCTACATGGGCCGCACCGTCGGCATCAAGCTGCGCTACGACGACTTCAAGACCGCCACGCGCGACCACACGCTGGAGCTGCCCATGGCCGATGCCGCCACCCTGCGCCGCGCCGCAGGCCAATGCCTCAAGCGCGTGCCCCTGGCCAAGCGGCTGCGCCTGCTGGGCGTGCGCGTGGGCAACCTCGTTCGCACGGCCGACTGGAACGCCACCGCCCACGACCCGCTGGCGCGCGAGCAACTGCTCAGGGGACCGGCACAGCCCGCGCCGGACAGCGATCCCTTTACACCTCAACTGTTCTGAATCATCACCACAAATCTGGCGCACACGCTGTAAAACCATGCACCAGTTCCGAGCATGAGACTGCGGTTGCCGTGCTGTGAGATGATTTGGAAATGTGAATTTGTGTTTCCGTTTGATGGATTCCGGTGGCTTCTGAGCGTTTTGCCATGCCATTTCACAAGAACAAGAGACATCCCAAAGGAGTGGTACCCATGCGCGTGAATTTGCCCGTCAGCCAGCTCAACTACGACTTTCCGGGCGATGAGCTGCTGGTATCCGTCACCAACACCAAGGGCGAGATCACCCATTGCAACCCGGCTTTCGTGCGGGTCAGCGGCTATTCCTACGAGGAACTGATCGAGCAGCCGCACAACCTGATCCGCCACCCGGACATGCCGGCCGCCGCCTTCAAGGACATGTGGCGCACCATCGCCCACGGCTACCCGTGGACTGCCCTGGTCAAGAACCGGCGCAAGAACGGCGACCACTACTGGGTGCGCGCCAACGTCACGCCCATCATGGAAGGCGGCCGGCCGCGCGGCTACCTGTCGGTGCGCACCAAGCCCCGGCCGGACGAGATCGAGGCCGCCGAAGCCCTCTATGCCCGCATGCGCGCCGAAGCCGATGCCGGCCAGGAAACCCTGCGACTGCGCGGCGGTGAACTGCGCCGCCTGGGCCTGGCAGGCCTATGGGACCGCCGCAGCGACCTGGGCCTGACAGCCCGCATGGCGCTGATGCTGGGCGGCGTGGGCCTGGCCGCCATGCTGCCCGACCTGCTGGGCTGGCAGGGCGCCGCAGCCTGGGGCACGCGCCTGGCCGCCTTGCTGGCGGGGGGCAGCTTTGTGCTGTGGCGCTTCCAGCAGCGCTGCGTGGCGGGCCTGGAGCAGGCCAGCGGCTTTGCCGCCGACATTGCCAGCTGCCAGCTGGGCACCAACATGCAGCACGACTACAGCGGCCCCATGGGCGCCCTGATGCAGCGGCTGCAGCAGATCCAGATCAACCTGCGCGCCGTGGTCGGCGACGTACGCACGGAAATGCGCGGCTTTGCCACCACCGCCCATGAGATCGCCCAGGGCAGCTTCGACCTCGCGCAGCGCACAGAATCCCAGGCCACCAGCCTGCAGCAGACGGCGGCCTCGATGGAAGAGATATCGGGCACCGTGGCGCAGACCGCCGACACGGCCCAGCTCATGGCCCATGAAAGCGACCAGAGCCGCCAGGTCGCCGGCAAGAGCGGCGCCGCCATCCAGGAAGTGGGCTCTGCCATGGAGCACATCCGCGGCTCCTCGCGCCGTATGGGCGAGATCATCGGCGTCATCGAAAGCATTGCCTTCCAGACCAACCTGCTGGCCCTGAATGCCGCCGTCGAAGCGGCACGCGCAGGCGAGCAGGGCCGCGGCTTTGCCGTCGTGGCCGGCGAAGTGCGCGCCCTGGCCCAGCGCAGCGCCTCCGCCGCCAAGGAAATCAGCGGCCTCATCAACCGCACCGTGGACGGCATCAACGACGGCAACGCCCGCATGGACGCCGCAGGCCGCACCATCGACGGCATGGTCGACGCCGTGGGCCGCGTCAGCGACCTGGTCCACCAGATCAGCATCGCCACGCGCGAACAATCCGTAGGCATCGCCCAGGTCAACGACGCCGTGGCCCAGCTCGACTCCGTCACCCAGCAAAACGCCGCCTTGGTCGAGCAATCGGCCGGCGCGGCGGGCTCGCTGCGCGCCAGCGCCCAGTCGCTGGAGCGGTCGCTGGAGGTGTTTACGTTGCGGTGAGGGGTAGGGGCCGGCCGCCTCTTTTACTGCCGTGCAGAGCGCACGTTGGCCGGCAAGGCGCCAGGATGGCTGGTGCGGAATGGGTTGATGTCCAGGCCGCCACGGCGCGTGTAGCGCGCGTAGACCGAGAGCTTGAGGGGGCGGCAGCGGGTCCAGATGTCCATGAAGATGCGTTCCACGCATTGCTCATGGAATTCGTTGTGGTTGCGGAAGCTCACCAGGTATTGCAGCAGGCCTTCCTGGTCGATCTGCGCGCCGCTGTAGCGGATCTGCACGCTGCCCCAGTCGGGTTGGCCCGTGACCAGGCAGTTGCTCTTGAGAAGGTGGCTGACCAGGGTTTCGGTGACGGGGCCTTCTTCATGGTTGGCGCGCAGCAGCTCGGGGGCGGGCTGGTATTGCGTGCACTCCACATCAAGGCGGTCCAGCAGCAGGCCGTCGAGCTCCTGCACCATTTCCTGGTCGAAGCGGTCCAGGCCGATGATCTTCACGCCGATGCTTCCCTTTTGCTCGCTGCCGCGCCACAGCGCTTCGGCCAGGTCGGTGCGCAGGCGTGCCTGGACTTCGGCCGCGTCGGCCAGGCGGGTGTTGTTGAAGCTGTTGAGGTAGAGCTTGAACGACTTGCTCTCGATGAGATTGGGGGTCTCGCAGGGAATCGTGAAATGCACGAGCGCCACCTGCGGCTTGCCGCGCAGGTTGAGCCAGGACAGCTCGAACGCCGTCCACAGGTCGGCGCCGAAGAAAGGCATCTGGCTGCCCTGAATGCCGATTTCTTCGCGCTTGGGCGCGCGGGGCAGGGGGAACAGCAGCGAGGGGGCGTACTGGTCGATGTAGGCAGAGCTTTTGCCCAGCTGGGATTGTTCGGGAGTGTTCATGGAAAAAGGGCCGGCCGTGCCGGCGCTGGTCAGGCCTGGACGGTCCGCGCGGAGCGCGTGGACCCAGGCTTTGAAGCTAACTGAATTTCCATGCCCGCAGGCATGGGCGGCCATATAAGGTCAATAAGGGTGGGTGCGCCCGGGTTCGCTGGCTCTTCAGTGGAATTCGCGCTCGCGCAGCCATTTGGTGGCGATCCATTTCTCGCCTGCCAGCACGGGCGCGCCGCCGTGCAGGGTACGCGTGGAGGGGTCGGGGCGCTCATAGCTGAAGAAGACGGCGTTGCCCCGGCGCGGAACCACTTGCAGTGGCACTTCGGGAAAGATGGTGGCGCCGCCGCGCTCGGGCTCGTTCAGGTAGATGACCAGGGTGCCCACGCGCTGGCCGCCGCGCTTGAGGATGGTGGGCGTGCCGGGTTCGCCGGGCGCGAAGTAGTCGTGGTGGGGCTTGTATTCGGCGCCCGGGCCGTAGTGCAGCACCTGCAGACCCTCGCCATGGTCCAGCGGCCAGCGCAACAGGCGGGCGATGCGTTCTTCCAGCTGGCTGACGATGCCGGTTTCCCCACGCTGGAAGAACATGCCGTTGCTGGTTCGGTCGTCATTGATCTCTTCGCCGCCGCTTTGCGTGGCCACGGTGAGCGATCGCGCCATGCGCGGACGCGCGGCGGCGATGATGGCGTCGCATTCCTCATGCGAGAGCAGGTTGCCGAAGACCACGATGCGCGGGTTGCGCATGCTGACCAGCACCTGGACCTGGCGGTCGCCGACATCGATGCTGCTGGGGTCCTGGGCAAGGTCCGGTTCGGGCAGGCTCGAGGCCGAGACGACGACGGCCGGTGGCGACACCTCGCCCTGTTCGGGCAGGTCCAGCGCCCGCCTTGCCAGTTCTTCGCTCCAGCCCACGTCGCGCATGGAGCGCAGCAGGGCCGCAGGCCCTATGCCGGATGCGCGCTGGTCGCGCACCCATTGCATGAGTTCGGGCGTGAGACCCACGGGCAGGTCCTGCGCGGCGGTCTGGGAATCTGGTGAGGATTTGAGGCTCATGGCGTGCAGTGCGGCCCTTGCCGCAGTGAATGGACTCCAAAGGCATCGAGGCCGGGGCCGGCCGGTGGCCGGCGAGGCTCAGTCAGCGGTCTTGCGACGGAACATCAGGCGCGCAGGCGTCGAGGAAGCTGGCGCCAGCGCGTAACCCTCCAGATCGAAGGCTTCGAGTTCAGCCGCGCTGCGAGCGCGTCGTTGTATGGCAAATCGTGCCATCAGCCCGCGCGCACGTTTGGCATGGAAGCTGATGATCTTGTAGGCGCCGTTCTTGTAATCCTCGAATGCGCATTCCACCACCGGGGGCTTGAGGTGCTTCAAGTCTACCGATTTGAAGTATTCCTGCGAAGCCAGGTTGACGATGACGCGCTCGCCCGCCGGCTGCCGGGCCGCGCGCTGGTTCAGGTGCTCGGCAATGCGGCTGCCCCAGAACTGGTAGAGATTGCTGCCATGCGCGGTTTCCAGCCGCGTGCCCATTTCCAGGCGGTAGGGCTGCATGCGGTCCAGCGGGCGCAGCACGCCGTACAGGCCGCTGAGGATGGCCAGGTGCTGCTGGGCCCAGTCCAGGTCCTCGGCATCCAGGCTGCGTGCCTGCAGGCCCTCGTAGACATCGCCGTTGAAGGCCAGCAGCGCCTGCCGGGCGTTGGTGGCCGTGAAGCGCGGGCTGAAGGCCTCGTAGCGCGCCACGTTGAGCGCGGCCAGCTTGTCGCTGATGCCCATCAGTTCCGACAGTTGCTGGGGCGACTGGCGGCGCAGCACTTCGATCAGCTCCAGCGGCTGTTCGGAGAAGACGGGCAGCGTGTGCGGCAGTTTCGGGGGCAGTGGCGTGTCGTAGTCCAGCGATTTGGCGGGGGAGAGCAGCAACAGCATGGCGGGACGGAAGCTCCTGGAAAGAGGTGGACGGAAGGCGTGGGGAGACGGATGAGGTGAGGGCGGAGGCGGAAACAAACAGGGGCCGCGAGGGCCCCTGTGTTGTCACTGTCTGTGGTCAGACCTGGGCCGCGCCCTGTGGCTGCGGCTGCTGCTCGAACGGCAGCTGCAGCTCGCTGAGGTCCTTGCGTGTTTCCACGAGGATCAGCGGGCCGTCATCCAGAGCGACCACGGGCGGGCGCTCGCGCACGACGCGCTCGGGCTGCGGTTCGGCGGCGATGGCCGCCTGGGCTGCTGCCACCTTGTCGGCATCGGAGCCCACCCATTGCAGGCCCGAAGCGGCGGCCAGCGCCTGCAGCTCGGACATGGGCAACTGGTAGGCCTGGACCTTGGGCAGGCCGCGTTCGGCGTTTGCTTCAACGGCCTTGGCTGCTGCGGGCGCGACTGCCACTGCGGCAGGAGCGGCCACGGGTGCAGGTGCTGCCACGGGTGCCACCACGGGGGCGGGTGCGACCGGCGCGGGGGTCACCGCAGCCACGGGCACGGGAGCGGCAATCTGCTGCTCGGGCACGGGGGCCGCGACGGGTTGCTGCACCGCTTGGGCTGCTGCGGCTGCTGCGGGCTGCGCAGGCACTTGCGCTTCGGCCATGGCTTCAGGAGCCTGGGCTTCGGCGGCAGGGCTGGCTGCGTTGAAGTAGCTGCGGCGGGCAGGCTGGTCCTGCTCGGGAGCGGCGGCTTCGAAGGATTGGACGGCTTCGCCCTCCGCTTCGCGCGGTGCGCGCTCTGCACGGTCACCGCGATCGCCACGCTCGCGGCGGTCACGGCCATAGCGGTCGCGCGAACGGCGCTGGCGCGGCTGCTCTTCGCCGGAGGCGGGGGCAGCGTTGTCCAGGGACGGGTCCTGTTGCTGGGCCTGGTTGTCCAGGTTCTCTTCGGTCTCGGGAGCGACTTCGAACTGGCGGGGCTGGCGCTCGCTGCGTTCGGCGCGTTCACCACGTTCACCGCGCTCGCGGCGGCCTTCACCGCGCTCCTGGCGCTCGCCACGCGGGGCGCGCTCGGGACGCTGCTCGATGGTGCTGCCATCTGCAGCGACAGCGGCCACGCCGTTCACGGCTTCCAGCGGCTGGCGGCTTTCACCGTCACGGCTGCGTTCACCGCGGCCACGGCGTTCGCCGCGGTCGGCGCGCTCACCGCGCTCGCCACGATCCGGGCGCTCTCCACGCTCCGGGCGTTCACCGCGTTCAGTGCGCTCGCCACGCTCGGCATTGCGGCGGTTGCGGTCACCGTTGCCGGCCTGGCGTTCGGCATTGGGGGCGCCAGCGCGCTCGCCATTGCGCTCCGAGCGCTCGCCACGCTCACCATTGCGTTCGTTGCGGCGGCCACGGTTGTCGTTGCGGCCATCACGGCGTGCTTCGCGAGCGGGGGCTTCGGCGGCCGGAGCGGGTGCTGCGACCGGCGCAGGTGCCGCGCTAAAGCCGAACAGGCTCTTGAGCCAGGCAAAGAAGCCTTGCTCGCGGACCACGACGGGGGCGACGGCCGGTGCGGGCGCTGCAGCGGTTGCCGCAGGCTTGGCATCGCGCTGCTGGCCGTTGGCCGGGCGGTTGCGGCTGCCTTCGGGACGGGGCTCGGCGATGGGGGCCGGCATGTCGGGCAGCACGCCCTTGATCATGGGCGTCTGCTTGTTGGTGGGCTCCTGCGAGCGGCGCGTCACCGTGGTTTCCGCGTCCAGCTCCTCGGCCAGCTTGTAGCTGGCTTCCATGCTTTCCAGGCGCACGTCGTCGTGCTTGAGGCGCTCGAGCTTGTAGTGCGGCGTGTCCATGGACTTGTTGGGAACCATGATCACGTTGACGCGCTGCTTGAGTTCGATCTTGGTGATCTCGCCGCGCTTTTCGTTGAGCAGGAAGCTGGCCACTTCCACGGGCACCTGGCAGTGCACGGCGGCCGTGTTGTCCTTCATGGACTCTTCCTGGATGATGCGCAGGATCTGCAGCGCCGAGCTTTCCGTGTCACGCACGTGGCCGGAGCCACCGCAGCGCGGGCAGTTGATGTGCGCGCCTTCGGACAGGGCGGGCTTGAGGCGCTGGCGGCTCATCTCCATGAGGCCGAACTTGCTGATGGTTCCGAACTGCACGCGGGCACGGTCCTGGCGCAGCGCGTCGCGCAGGCGGTTCTCGACCTCGCGGCGGTTCTTGCTCTCCTCCATGTCGATGAAGTCAATGACGATCAGGCCGCCCAGGTCACGCAGGCGCATCTGGCGCGCGACTTCGTCGGCGGCTTCCAGGTTGGTGCGTGTGGCGGTTTCCTCGATGTCGCCGCCCTTGATGGCGCGGGCCGAGTTCACGTCGATGGAGACCAGCGCTTCGGTGTGGTCGATGACGATGGCGCCGCCCGAGGGCAGGGTCACGGTGCGTGCGTAGGCCGATTCGATCTGGTGCTCGATCTGGAAGCGGCTGAACAGCGGAGCGTCGTCACGGTAGCGTTTGACGCGGGCGGCATGCTCGGGCATGACGTGCTGCATGAACTGCTGCGCCTGCTCGTAGATGTCGTCGGTGTCGATGAGGATGTCGCCGATGTCGCCGTTGAAGTAGTCGCGGATGGCGCGGATCACCAGGCTCGATTCCTGGTAGATCAGGAAGGCGCCCTTGGCCGACTTGGCGGCGCCATCGATGGCGTTCCACAGCTTGAGCAGGTAGTTCAGGTCCCACTGCAGCTCGGGCGCGGTGCGGCCGATGCCGGCGGTGCGCGCAATGATGGACATGCCCTTGGGGTACTCAAGCTGGTCCATCGCCTCCTTGAGTTCGGCACGGTCCTCGCCCTCGATGCGGCGCGAAACGCCACCGCCGCGCGGGTTGTTGGGCATCAGCACCACGTAGCGGCCGGCCAGCGAGATGAAGGTGGTCAGGGCCGCGCCCTTGTTGCCGCGCTCTTCCTTCTCGACCTGGACGATCAGTTCCTGGCCTTCGCGGATGACTTCGTTGATGCGGGCCTGGCTGGGGGAGACGCCTTCGGCGAAATACTGCTTGGAGATTTCCTTGAAGGGCAGGAAGCCGTGGCGGTCCTCGCCGTAATCGACGAAGCAGGCCTCGAGGCTGGGCTCCACGCGCGTGACCACGGCCTTGTAGATGTTGCCCTTGCGCTGCTCGCGCCCTTCGATTTCGATTTCGTAGTCGAGCAGCTTCTGGCCATCGACGATGGCAAGGCGACGTTCTTCCGACTGCGTGGCGTTGATGAGCATCCGTTTCATGATGCGTTTCCTTTATTCGTTTTCTCTGGGGCGCGCCGGAGTGCAGCCTCTGCTGCCAGACCGTCACGCCTTTGACTCGTAATCAAAGACAGGCTCGCGAGGGAGCCGAGATGCCGGACTGACGCGTCGAAACGAAAGGAATCGCCGGATGCCCTGATGCTTGAGACCTGGCTCAAGTCAGCAATGGGGGCAAGGGCGGGGGGACGAGAGCGATGAGAGAGGCACGCCGTCCAGCTTCAAGCGAAGCTGCTGCACGTGCGGGGCAGGCGGGAGGCTTGGGGGCGGCAATGATCCTGGGCGCAGGCGTTTTCCTGCTCCACAGCGTGACCATCCATGCCCAAAAGATCCACATGCTCGCTTTTGATCCGCTGGCAGCGGTGGACGCCGGGTCCGACCCCTTCTGCCAGCTTGAGATTCCGTATCAGTGTTTCAATTCGTCAGCCACAACCGATGCAACGACGAACTTCGCAGGCCATCTTTTCCTGCTGTTTCGCGTGCATGACACCGGATGGCATCGACCTGCCTGTGCGGGGAAATGGTTGTTTGGACTAAACTCCATGAGAATCAACCACTTATAAATAGTTCGGCACAGGTGAAACACATTATAGAGGGCAAACCGGCAGACGACCGTTCCCTGAACGCAGCCACTGCCGCAGTGCGGCTGATTGAAGTCGATGACGATTCGGCCGGACAGCGGTTGGACAACTTTCTCATACGCCATCTCAAGGGCGTTCCCAAGACCCATGTCTATCGCATCATCCGCAGTGGAGAAGTGCGCATCAACAAAGGGCGCGTCAGTGCGGAAACCCGCGTTTCTACCGGCGATATCGTCCGCATACCGCCCGTGCGCATTTCCGAAAAAGTCGCCGAAAAGGCCGAGCGGCCAGCGCCAGCGAGGGATTTCCCCAGTCTGCTGGAAGACGAGCACCTGATCGCCATCGACAAGCCCGCCGGTGTGGCCGTGCATGGCGGCTCGGGTGTGAGTTTTGGTGTCATCGAGCAACTGCGCCAGGCGCGGCCGCAAAGCCGTTTTCTGGAGCTGGTGCATCGGCTCGACCGCGAGACATCCGGCATCTTGCTGGTGGCCAAGAAGCGCTCGGCGCTGACGCATCTGCAGGACCAGTTCCGCGAACGCGAGACCGGCAAGACCTATCTGGCCCTGGTCCAGGGCACCTGGCCGGCCAACCACAAGGTGATTGATCTGCCGCTGCACAAATACCTGCAGGCCGACGGCGAACGCCGCGTGCGGGTGACCACGGCCGATGATCCTGACGGCATGCGCTCCGTCACGCTGGTGCGCGTTCGCAGCACGCTGGCGCCCCAGCCCCTGCTGGGACTGCCGGCCATGAGCCTGCTGGAGGTGACCATCAAGACCGGGCGCACGCACCAGATCCGCGTGCACCTGTCCAGCCAGGGGCACCCGATTGCGGGCGATGACAAATATGGCGACTTCGACCTGAACCGACGCCTGCAGAAACAGGGACTCAAACGCATGTTCCTGCACGCTTGGCGGCTACAGTTCACCCACCCGGCCAGTGGCGAGCGGGTGGAGCTGCGCGCCGAGCTTCCCGAAGAACTGGCCCGTTTCGCCGGCTGACGCTGGCTCTGACTCCTTGTAGATATGACAAATCCTGGTTCTTCCGAGATGCACCGTGCGCGCCGCTTCGATCTCATTGCCTTCGACTGGGATGGGACGCTGTCGGATTCCACCGCGGTGATCGTCAAGTGCATTCAGGCGGCCGTGGCCGATGTGGGGGGCACGCCTCCCAGCGATGAGGCGGCGTCCTATGTGATCGGCATGGCGCTGATGCCCGCATTGGCGCGTGCAGCGCCCGATGTGCCGCCCGAAAAATACCCCGAGCTGGGCAACCGCTATCGCCACCATTTCATCAAGCACCAGGACGACATCAGCCTGTTCGCCGGCGTGCTGCCCATGCTGGCGGCGCTGCGCGAGCGAGGGCACCTGCTGGCCGTGGCCACGGGCAAGAGCCGCCGTGGTCTGAACGATGCGCTGCAGGACCCGCAGCTGCGCGGCATGTTCGACAGCTCGCGCACGGCGGACGAGACCGCCGGCAAGCCGAATCCGCTGATGCTGCAGGAGCTGATGGCCGAGTTTGGTGCGGATCCTTCGCGGGTGCTGATGATCGGCGACACCACGCACGACCTGGAACTGGCCCGCAATGCAGGCTGTGCCAGCGTGGGCGTGGGCTATGGCGCGCATCCCACCGACGGCTTTGGCGTGCTGAAGCCGTTGCATGTGGCGCAGAGTGTTGCGGATTTGCATCAGTGGCTGTTGGCCCATGGCTGAGTCGTCATGCCCGCGTCAGCGCGTGGATTCATGCTCGTGAGGTGTGCCGTTGACCGTTGAACGCATCGTTCTGTGCGCCAGCGATGCCCTGCAGGAAGGGGCGAATGCCGTGCCTTTCGACGTGGTCTACGCGGGTCATGCCTGCCGCGCATTCGCCATCCGCTTCGAGGGCCAGGTGCATGCCTATCTGAATCGCTGCACCCATGTGGCCATGGAGATGGACTACCAGCCGGACCGCTTTTTCGATGACACCGGACGCTGGCTGCTGTGCGCCACCCATGGAGCGGCCTACGCGCCCGACAGCGGCGCCTGCGCTGGCGGGCCCTGCCGTGGCGGCCTTGTGAAAATCTCCCTGAGCGAAAGCGCGGGGGTGGTGCACTGGCATACTGCCGATAACCTGAAACCCGTCGAGTTCTGACATGACTTCCCCCATACCTCCGGAAAATCCTGGCTCCGCATCGCACCCATCCCCGGGGGCGGACCTGTGGGCCCGGGCCACGCCCGCCACGGCGGCTGCCGATGCGCGCACGGCGGCATCGAGCGGCTGGGAGCGGGAGGTGCTGGAAAAGCTGGTCTTCGCCACCATCAACGAGCAGCGTGCCTCGCGCCGCTGGCGCCTGTTTGGCCGCCTGCTGTGGACGGCGCTCATCCTCGTGGTGCTGTGGGTGCTGTTTGCCAAGGACACGGCGACCACGACCAGTTCCTCCCCGCACACGGCCGTGGTCGAGGTTAAGGGCGAGATCGCCGCAGGTGCCGACGCCAGCGCGGAATTCGTGGTGGCCGCCATGCGCAGTGCCTTCGAGGATTCGGGCTCGCGCGCCGTGGTGCTGCTGATCAACTCGCCGGGCGGCAGCCCTGTGCAGGCCGGCATCATCAATGACGAAATCGTGCGGCTCAAGGGCAAGTACGACAAGCCCCTGTATGCCGTGGTGGAAGAGACCTGCGCTTCGGCCGCCTACTACATTGCCGCCGCCGCCGATGAGATCTTTGTGGACAAGGCCAGCATCGTGGGCAGCATCGGCGTGCTCATGGATGGCTTTGGCTTCACCGGCGCCATGGAAAAGCTCGGCGTGGAACGCCGCCTGCTGACGGCTGGCGAGAACAAGGGTTTCCTGGACCCGTTCAGCCCCATGTCCGAAGGACAGCGCGAACATGCCCACAAGATGCTGGGCCAGATCCACTCGCAGTTCATCAACGTGGTCAAGGCTGGCCGAGGTGATCGCCTGCATGAGACGCCCGAGACTTTCAGCGGCCTGTTCTGGACCGGCCAGCAGGCGGTGGAGATGGGCCTGGCCGACAAGCTGGGCAGTCTTGACTATGTGGCCCGTGAAGTGGTCAAGGCGGAAGAGGTGGTGGATTACACGCGCCGCGACAACGTGGCCGAGCGCCTGGCCAAGCGTTTCGGCGCGGCTTTTGGCGGCGGTGCGGTGCAGGCACTGCGTTCCAGCCTCCCGGCTCTGCGCTGATTCTTGCGGGATTTCCCGCTCGGTCTGCCAAGACGAAAAAGCCCGCCTTCCAGTCGAAGGCGGGCTTTTTCGCTGGTGGGCGGCTTCAGCGGCCGATGGAGAACACCACCGGCGTGCGGTTGTCCGGCGCTTCCTTGTGCTGGCGCCATTCGCGCACCAGCCGGCTTTCGATGCGGGCGCTCTCCAGTGTCAGTCCGCAGGCCAACGCCAAACGGGTATGGGGTTGCAGCGTTTGCAGCAGGGCTTGCCAAAGCGCGGCGTTGCGGTAGGGCGTCTCGATGAACTGCTGGGTCTGGCCTTGGCGCAATGCCAGTGCTTCAAGCTCCTTGATGCGCTGTACCCGTCCGCCGGCATCCTGGGGCAGGTAGCCCACAAAGGCATAGTTCTGTCCGTTGAGCCCGCTGGCGGCCAGCGCCAGCAGCAGCGATACGGGTCCGATCAGCGGCACGACACGTATGCCCAAATCGTGCGCGGCGCGCACGATGGAGCTGCCGGGGTCGGCCACGGCGGGCATTCCGGCCTCGCTGACCAGTCCCATGTCGTGTCCGGCCAGCAAGGGGGCGAGCAGTGGCTTGGCGTCAAAGACGGCGGCACCCTTGTCGCCATGGTCCCCCTTCTTGTGGGCCTCGCGCGGCAGCTCGGTGATCTGCTGGGTCTGCAAGGGCTGGGCCAGTGCATGCAGCGCGTCGATGCGCTTGAGATAGGCGCGTGTGCTCTTGGCGTTTTCGCAGATCCAGTGGGTCAGCCGTGCAGCGGTGCGCAGTGTCCCATCGGGCAGGACCTGCGTCAGCGGCGTTTGCTCATCGCAGCCGAAGTCCAGCGGAGCGGGCACCAGGTAGAGCGTTCCTGTCAGGGGCTTGGTGATGGCATCGCTCATGGCAGCACGGCTCCTGCGGCGCGCAGCAACTGGCATGTGCGGATCAGCGGAAGGCCGATCAGTGCCGTGGGGTCGTCGCTGACGATGGCGTCGAGCAGGGCAATGCCCAGGCCCTCACTCTTGGCGCTGCCTGCGCAGTCATAAGGCTGCTCGGCGCGCAGGTAGCGCTCGATTTCCGCATCGTTGAGATCGCGAAAGCGCACCTGAACCGTCACCACGTCGGTCTCGGAAAAGCCGGTTTCCTGGCAGACCACGCTCACGGCAGTGTGGAAATTCATCTGGCGCCCGCTCATCTGGCGCAACTGTTCGGTGGCGCGTTCATGGTTGCCGGGCTTGGACAGCGGCAGGCCATCGAGCTCGGGCACCTGGTCGGAGCCTATGATAACGGCGCCGGGGTGCAGCGCAGCCACGGCCTGGGCCTTGGCCAGGGCCAGGCGTAGGGAAAGGGCGTGCGGTGTCTCTCCGGCCAGAGGTGTTTCATCGACTTCCGGGGAGACGGTCTGGAATGGCAGCCGCAGCCGCTCCAGGAGTTCGCGGCGGTAGCGTGAGGTGGAGCCAAGGATCAGGGGACGCGCCAGGCCGGGAGCCTGGGCTAAGGCGGGGTGGGGAGCTTGCATGCCCGGATTCTCTTACACTGCCCGCATGAGCAAGGAATTTTCTGCGGCCCGCCTCGATGTTCGCGCTTTCGCGCAATCGCAGGGCCATCTTCAGGACCAGACAACACTGTCAGTCTTCCCGCGTCTGGCCCAGGATGCGCAGCCGGATGCCGGTGACACGCATGGCCAGGTGCACTGGCAGGCGGACGGCGAGCTGGTCGAGCAGACCGGCGGCCCCGGTCAGGTGTGGCTGCATCTGCAGGCCGATGCCGTCGTGCCCATGGTGTGCCAGCGCTGCCTGGCCCTGGCGCCCATCACCCTGCAGGTTGATCGGTCTTTTCGCTTTGTTGCGGATGAAGCCACAGCAGAGTCCGAGGACGATGAAAGCGATGAGGACCTGCTGGTGCTCAGCCGCGAGTTCAATCTGCTCGAACTCATAGAGGACGAGTTGCTCATGGAGCTGCCCGTGGTGCCGCGTCACGATGTCTGCCCCGAGTCTGTGAGCTTGCAGTCCAGCGACGCGGACTTCGAGCAGGCCATCGAGGACAAGCCCAATCCGTTCGCCGTCCTTCGCGGCCTGGATGTGGGCAAATCCGCAGACTGATCGAGATGCCCGGAAAAAAGGTCGAGGCCGGGAAAAGCGATTGCGCTATAATCAAGGGCTTCGCGCGAAACCCCCTCGTGTCTTTAATGGGCTGATCGCGTTTTTTACCAACCCTTTTCAGATACACAGGAGCCATCATGGCTGTTCAGCAGAACAAGAAGTCCCCCTCCAAGCGCGGTATGCACCGTTCGCACAATGCACTGAATGTGCCTGGCATCGCCGTGGAACCCACCACGGGTGAAACCCACCTGCGTCACCACATCAGCCCCAACGGCGTGTACCGCGGCCGTCAAGTGCTGAAGAACAAGTCTGAAGCCTGACCTTCGACCGTTCCCGCAGAGCCCGCGGCTACAGTTTTCGTAGCGCGGGCTTTTGTTTTTTCTGATGGCCGTTCCTATCTTTCCAGGCCTTGCAACAGGCTTGCCAGTCGCTCATGATCACTTTGGCCGTTGACTGCATGGGGGGTGATCACGGCCCCCGCGTCACGCTCGCGGCGTGCCGCCAGTTCCTCGATTCCCATTCCGACGCCCGGCTGCTGCTGGTCGGCCAGCCCGATGCGCTGGCTGGCTTTGCGCATGAGCGCGCCAGCGTGGTGCCGGCCTCGGAAGTCGTCGGCATGGATGACCCGATCGAGGTGGCGCTGCGCAGGAAGAAGGATTCCTCGATGCGCGTCGCCATCCAGCAGGTCAAGGATGGCCGGGCTGCTGCTGCCGTGTCGGCTGGGAATACGGGTGCGCTGATGGCCATCTCGCGCTACCTGCTCAAGACGCTGGATGGCATCGATCGTCCCGCCATCGCTCCCCAGTTGCCCAACGCCAAGGGTGGTGCCACCACGGTGCTGGACCTGGGTGCCAACGTGGATTGCTCGGCCGAGCATCTGCTGCAGTTCGCCGTCATGGGCTCGGCCCTGGTGTCTGCGCTGAACAACGAAGAGGCGCCTTCCGTGGGCCTGCTCAATATCGGCGAAGAGCAGATCAAGGGCAGTGAAGTCATCAAGCGTGCGGGCGAACTGTTGCGCGCGGCCGGCAAGGCCGGTCACCTGAACTTCTACGGAAACGTCGAAGGCAACGATATCTTCAAGGGCACGACCCAGGTCGTGGTCTGTGACGGCTTTGTGGGCAACGTCGCCCTCAAGTCTTCCGAGGGGGTGGCGTCCATGATCTCCAATGCCCTCAAGCAGGAGTTCAAGCGCAACATCTTCACCAAAATGGCTGCAATCGTTGCCTATCCGGTGCTAACTGCGCTGATGAATCGTGTGGACCATCGGCGTCACAACGGTGCGGCGCTGCTGGGCCTTCGTGGGCTGGTGTTCAAAAGCCATGGGTCAGCCGATGCCTTGGCTTTCGAGCACGCGCTGAACCGCGCGTATGATGCGGCCCGCAACAACCTGCTCGACCGTGTCCGTACCCGCATCTCCGCAGCCCTGCCTCTTTTGCTGGCTGCGCAGTCGGAATCGGGACCGTCGGCGCCCTAATACAGATGAGACGCTACGCACGCATCACCGGCACGGGCAGCTACCTGCCACCCCGCCGACTCACCAATCACGATCTGGCTGCCGAACTGGCCCAGCGTGGCATAGAGACCTCGGACGAGTGGATCGTCGAGCGCACCGGCATCCATGCCCGTCACTTTGCCGCGCCCGACGTGGCCAGCAGCGATCTGGCCCTGGAGGCGTCGAAGAAGGCGCTGGAGGCCGCTGGCTGCCAGCCACAGGACATCGACCTGATCATCGTCGCCACCTCGACGCCCGACATGGTCTTCCCGTCCACTGCCTGCATCCTGCAGAACAAGCTTGGTGCCAATGGCTGCGCGGCCTTTGACGTGCAGGCTGTGTGCAGCGGCTTTGTCTACGCTCTCACGGTGGCCGATGCCATGATCCAGTCCGGCGCCGCAAGCCGCGCGCTGGTGGTGGGTTCCGAAGTCTTCAGCCGCATCCTTGATTTCAACGACCGCACGACCTGCGTGCTGTTCGGCGATGGCGCCGGCGCGGTGGTGCTGGAGGCGTCCGAGCAGCCTGGGATCCTGGCGTCCGACCTGCATGCCGATGGCAAGCATGTTGGCATCCTCTGCGTGCCGGGCAATGTGTCCGGCGGACAGGTGCTCGGCGATCCGCTGCTGAAGATGGATGGACAGGCCGTGTTCAAGCTGGCGGTCGGCGTGCTGGAAAAGGCCGCCCGCGCGACGCTGGACAAGGCCGGGCTCACCGATGCCGACATCGACTGGCTGATCCCTCACCAGGCCAACATCCGCATCATGCAAAGCACGGCGCGCAAGCTCAAGCTGTCCATGGACAAGGTGGTGGTGACCGTGGACCAGCATGGCAATACCTCGGCCGCCTCGATCCCGCTGGCGCTGGACCACGGCGTACGCAATGGCCAGGTCAAGCCTGGGCAGACCGTGCTGCTGGAAGGCGTGGGCGGTGGCTTCACCTGGGGTGCGGTGCTTCTCAAGATGTGATGCGGGATGCCTGCCTGTCGGCAGGCTCCCATGGCGCGGCTTTTATTTTTGAAAATATGAAGAAGTTTGCATTCGTCTTTCCTGGCCAGGGCTCGCAATCGGTGGGCATGCTCGACGGATGGGGTGACCATCCTGTCGTGGCGCAGACGCTGGCCGAAGCGTCCGAGGCGCTGGGTGAAAACATCGGCCAGCTGATCCAGCAAGGACCGAAGGAAGCCCTGGCGCTCACCACCAACACCCAGCCCGTGATGCTGGTGGCCGGTGTGGCCGCCTGGCGCGTGTGGCAGGCCGAAGGCGGCGCGCTGCCCGATGTCGTGGCAGGCCATTCGCTGGGCGAGTATTCCGCCCTGGTCGCCTCGGGCGTGCTGACGCTGGTCCAGGCTGCCCCGCTGGTGCGCCTGCGTGCTGCAGCCATGCAGGAGGCCGTGCCCGTGGGCACGGGCGCCATGGCGGCCATCCTGGGCCTGGACGCCGACAAGGTGCGCGCTGGCTGCGCCGAGGTCACGGCTTCCCTGGGTGGCGTTGAAGTCGTCGAAGCCGTCAATTTCAACGATCCTTCGCAGACCGTGATCGCCGGCAGCAAGGCTGCTGTCGAAAAGGCCTGCGAAGCCCTCAAGGCCGCAGGCGCCAAGCGTGCCCTGCCGTTGCCCGTGTCGGCGCCGTTCCATTCCAGCCTGATGAAGCCTGCGGCCGAAAAGCTCAAGGCGGCGCTGGCTGCCACGGCGCTGGCTGCGCCGCAGATTCCCGTGCTCAACAACATCGACGTGGCGGTCGAGCAAGACGCCGACGCCATCCGCGATGCGCTGTATCGCCAGGCCTTTGGCCCGGTGCGCTGGGTGGAATGCGTTCAGGCCATGAAGGCGCGCGGCATCGTGCATCTCGTCGAGTGCGGTCCCGGCAAGGTGCTCATGGGCCTGACCAAGCGGATTGACGCGGACCTGACGGCCGCTGCCCTCTATGATCCGGCCACGCTGGCCGACGTGAAAGAATCCCTCGCATGACTGACAACCAGAACAAGCCCCAGGTTGCCCTGGTGACGGGCGCCTCGCGTGGCATTGGTGCTGCCATTGCCCAGGAGCTGGCAGCGCGCGGCTACCGCGTGATCGGCACGGCCACCACCGACGGTGGCGCGGAAAAGATCGGACAGGCCCTGTCGGCCCATGAGGGCTGCCGCGGCGTGAACCTCAATGTCACGGATGGGGCGGCCGTCGATGCCTTGATCGACAGCATCGTCAAGAATGACGGCGGCCTGCATGTGCTGGTCAACAACGCCGGCATCACACGCGACACCCTGGCCATGCGCATGAAGGACGACGACTGGGATGCGGTGATCGACACCAATCTCAAGGCCGTTTTCCGAGTCAGCCGTACGGCCATTCGGCCCATGATGAAGCAGCGTTTTGGCCGCATCATCAACATCACCAGCGTCGTTGGCGCCTCCGGCAACCCCGGTCAGGCCAACTATGCAGCCGCCAAGGCCGGCGTTGCCGGCATGACGCGCGCGCTGGCCCGTGAACTGGGCAGCCGCGGCATCACGGTCAACTGCGTGGCGCCTGGTTTCATTGCCACCGACATGACGGCGGAGCTGCCCGAAGAGCAGAAGAACGCCCTCAAATCGCAGATCGCCATGGGCGATCTGGGTCAACCCAGCGACATCGCCCATGCCGTGGCCTACCTCGCATCTGCGGGTGCGGGATACGTCACCGGCCAGGAATTGCACGTCAACGGCGGCATGTACATGTAAGTGCTGCGGCGGCTTCGGGCAGACCCCTGCCAGAAGCCGGCGTTGCTTGCAACAGAAGAGGCCGTTTCCTCGCGACGGCCGGCTGAAGAGGGCCTGAGGCCCGAAGCAGCTAGAATCGCGGGTTCATTCACAACCCCCAGAGGGAAACCATGAGCGATATCGAAGCACGTGTCAAAAAAATCATTGCCGAACAACTCGGCGTTGAAGAGTCTCAAGTCACCAACGAAAAGGCCTTCGTGGCTGATCTGGGTGCTGACTCCCTGGACACGGTGGAGCTGGTGATGGCCCTGGAAGATGAATTCGGCATCGAGATCCCCGACGAAGACGCGGAAAAGATCACGACGGTGCAAAACGCCATCGACTACGCCAACACCCACCAGAAGGCCTGATAGGGCCCTGACCCGAGCGATCAGCAGAAGGTTTTACGCATGAGCCGTCGTCGCGTTGTCGTGACCGGCCTGGGTTGCATCTCCCCGTGGGTAACACGGTGGGCGACGCCTGGGCCAATCTTTTGGCCGGCCAGTCCGGCATTGACCTCATCACCAAGTTCGATGCCTCGAACTTTGCCTGCAAGATTGCGGGTGAGGTCAAGGGATTCGATGTGGAGTCGTACATGAGCGCCAAGGATGCGCGCTCCATGGACACCTTCATCCATTACGGCATCGCTGCTGCGGCGCAAGCCGTGCAGGACTCAGGTCTGCCCACGGGCGAGGCCTTGTCGGATGATCTGGCCACGCGCATCGGCTGTGTGATCGGTTCGGGCATCGGCGGCTTGCCGCTGATCGAGAACACCCACGCGGAACTGGCTGCGCGCGGACCGCGCCGCATCACGCCGTTCTTCGTGCCTGCCTCCATCATCAACATGGTGGCTGGCCATGTGTCCATGCGCTTCGGCTTCAAGGGGCCGAATCTTGCCGTGGTGACTGCCTGTACGACCGGGCTGCACTGCATAGGCGAGGCAGGACGCATGATCGAATACGGCGATGCCGATGTGGTGGTGGCTGGTGGCACGGAAGCCACGGTCTCCCCCCTGGGCGTCGGCGGCTTTGCCGCCATGCGCGCCCTGTCCACGCGCAATGATGATCCCAAGGCCGCTTCGCGCCCCTGGGACAAGGACCGCGACGGCTTCGTGCTGGGCGAAGGCGCGGGCGTGCTGGTGCTGGAAGAGTACGAGCATGCCAAGGCCCGCGGTGCCAAGATCTACGCCGAACTGTGCGGCTACGGCATGAGTGCCGACGCCGGCCACATGACGGCACCCAACATGGACGGTCCGCGCCGCGCCATGCTGGCAGCTTTGCGAAATGCCGGCATCAATGCCGACCAGATCGACTATCTGAACGCGCACGGCACTTCCACGCCGCTGGGCGACCTCAACGAGACCAACGCCATCAAGGCGGCTCTGGGCGATCACGCCAAGAAAATCGTTGTCAGTTCGACCAAGTCCATGACAGGTCACCTGCTGGGCGGTGCTGGTGGCATCGAGAGCGTCTTCACCGTGCTGGCACTGCACGAGCAAAAGATTCCTCCGACCATCAACCTGGACAACCAGGACCCGGAGTGCGATCTCGACTACTGCGCCAATACGGCACGGGACGCGAAGATCGAGGTGGCAGTGAAGAACAACTTCGGCTTCGGAGGCACCAACGGAACGCTGGTGTTCAAGCGGATCTGAGGCCTGCGCAACGCACATGAAAAGCCCGCCCCGCAAGGGAGCGGGCTTTTTTATTTCGCGCATGTGCCAGGTGAAAGCAGGGTAAATGTCGGTCATGCTGCGGTTTTGCGACACTGCAGGCATGCCGTCTCGCCATGCGCCGCCCGCAGTTCGCCATCCGCTGAAGCCATCGCGCACCGTGGCAGTGTGTCTTTGTGCGCTTTGGCTGCTGGCCGCCATGCTTTTGCTGGCATGGGCCTTGAATCTCCAGTCAGGGTGGTGGCCTGCAGCCGTGGCCGTTGCGGTTTGCCTGGTTGCTGCTGCAGGCATGTGGCATGGATGGCACAGCCTGGGTAAAGGTTTCATCGCCTGGGATGGCGTGCAGTGGTCGATCGGCGAGGCGGATCCAGGCCAGGCTGCGCAGCCGGTGCTGCTGCAGGTACGAGCCGATGGTGGATCGTGGTTGTGGGTGCAGGTCCTTCCCCTGGTTTCCATGGTGCCGGCGGGGCCCTTGCGTTGGCGCAGCTCCCGCTGGCTTCTCCTGTTGTGCAGGCAGAGTCCGGAAACCTGGGGTGATTTGCGGCGTGCTGTATATTCCCCGGCCAGACCTACAGAACGGGCGCAATGACTGCGCCAGGGCCGCCGCGGCCCGTCTTCACCGATTTCATGACGCCTCCCGAATTCCCGCCTTCTTCTGCCGATAGCGACCTGGCTCTGGTCGAGCGCACCAACGCAGGAGACATGCGGGCCTTCGAGCTACTGGTCATCAAGTACCAGCGCCGCATCGAGCGCCTCATCGGCCGCATGGTGCGCGACGTGGACCTGGTGCCGGACATTGCGCAGGAAACCTTCATCCGCGCCTATCGGGCCCTGCACCAGTTTAGGGGTGATGCCCAGTTCTATACCTGGCTGTACCGCATTGCCGTGAATACTGCCAAGAAGGCGCTGCTGGACATGAAGCGCTCGCCGCTGATCACCGAAAGCGCGTTACACAACGGGGATGACGATGATGAAACTTCCCGGGTCAGCCAGGAACTAACCACCGAAGAAACGCCCGAAACGATCCTGGCAGCCCAGGAAATTGCTCAGGCAGTCAACGCCGCCATGGAGGCTTTGCCCGAGGATCTCCGACAGGCTGTCACGTTGCGGGAAATCGAAGGCCTGAGCTACGAGGAAATCTCGAACGCCATGGGTTGCCCCATCGGCACCGTGCGCTCACGGATTTTTCGCGCACGGGAAGCGATTTCAGCCAGGGTCAAGCCTTTGCTGGAGCGCCAGTCGGGCAAGCGTTGGTAGGCGTGACGGGGTTGTGGCCGCCGGGTGGTGCATTTTTTGGGTACAGGGTCTCAAAGCAGACAAGCAGGTGATTGATCATGAATGACGATCTGACGAAGCGCGAACAATTGTCGGCATTGGCTGATGGTGAACTCTCTGCCGCAGAGTTGCAGGCCGTGCTGGCCTATGCGGAAAGCGATGCAGGCCAGCAGGAGTGGCGCATGTACCACCTCGTGGGCGATGTGCTGCGGTCCCCGGAATTGGCGCATCACAGCCGGCACGATGTGCTCTCCGGAATCCGCGCCCAACTGGCCAACGAGCCTCGCCGTCCGCTGGTTTCCGTGGCCACTGAAGAGCTGGCGCAAATTGCGCATCCGGCGCAGGACCGGGCTGTGATCAATGGAGCGCCGCTGCGCGATGCGGCCAATGCCTCGGTATTCCGCTGGAAGATGGCGGCGGGCTTTGCCTCCGTGGCGGCCGTGGCTGCCATTGGCTGGAGCGTGATGCTGGGCGCGCCTGCCGGTCCCGGCGCGGCGCCGGGCCGCGCCCTGGCGGCCCTTGAGACGGGCGCTCCTTCGGCGCCGGTTGCGGTGGCTGGCAATGCCCAGGACTTCCCGCTTGGCGATACGGCCCAGTCTTCCTCGGTCGTGGCGGTGGCTGGACCCTACGGGCAGAGCGTGATGCTGCGTGATCCGCGTCTGGATGCGCTGCTGGCCTCCCATCCGCAATACAGTGGGCCGGCCACGTTGCAGATGCCTGCCAGCTTCTTGCGCAACGCCAACTTCGCCTCGGCACCGCGCGCCAACCAGCGCTGAATCTCACAGGAGAGCATTGCTCTCCTGCCTTCTTTTGCACCCGCGTCCAGCCTTTCGGCATTGAAATGGACGCGGGTGCAGTCATTTGTGCTCCATGCACGGCGGCTCGTGCCCCATGCATGCTGCCGATTCGGGAACTAACCGCGTCTTTCAGGCTTCTGAGCCATCGTCTGGCCGATGCTCGCCAGGACTGCGCCAGAATGTGACGTTCGTCCGAAAGCAAGTCGGCTGCCATGTGTCCGAACAAACCGCCCGGGCGCGATGGCGTCGGGGCAACGTAATGATTGAGATGGAAAGGATGACCATGACCACTGTTCGATGGAAGACGCTGCAGTCCTGCACACTGGCAGGCGTTCTGGCGCTGGCTGCAGGCAGCGCAGGAATGCTGGTGCCGGTGAGTGCCGCCCATGCGCAAAGTGGCGCCGTGGTGCGGGGGCTGCCGGACTTCACCGATCTGGTCGAGCAGGTCGGCCCTTCCGTGGTCAACATCCGCACGCTGGAGAAGGTGTCGGCCAACTCTGCCGAGGCGCTGGGCATGGACGAGGACATGCTCGAATTCTTCCGCCGCTTCGGCCTGCCCGTGCCCAATGTGCCGCGCCAGCGCCCACAGCCGCGTTCACAGCCTGACGAGGAGCAGCCGCGCGGCGTGGGCTCCGGCTTCATCCTGACGGCCGATGGCTTTGTGATGACCAATGCCCACGTGGTCGAAGGAGCTGACGAAGTCATCGTCACGCTGACCGACAAGCGTGAGTTCAAGGCCAAGATCGTGGGCAGCGACAAGCGCACCGACGTTGCCGTGGTCAAGATCGACGCCACAGGGCTGCCGGCCGTGAAGATCGGCGATGTGAACCGCCTCAAGGTCGGCGAGTGGGTGATGGCCATCGGCTCGCCCTTCGGCCTCGACAACTCCGTCACGGCGGGCATTGTCAGTGCCAAGCAGCGCGATACGGGCGACTATCTGCCGTTCATCCAGACCGATGTGGCCATCAACCCCGGCAACTCGGGCGGCCCGTTGCTGAATATGCGCGGCGAGGTCGTGGGCATCAACAGCCAGATCTATTCGCGCTCCGGCGGCTTCATGGGTATCAGCTTCGCGATTCCGATCGATGAGGCCGTGCGTGTCAGCGACCAGCTGCGCGCCACCGGCAAGGTCACGCGGGGCCGCATTGGCGTGCAGATCGGTCCGGTCACCAAGGACATTGCCGAATCCATTGGCCTGGGCAAGGCGCAGGGCGCACTGGTCTCGGCCGTCGAGCCGGATTCGCCCGCTGCCAAGGCGGGCGTCGAGGCTGGTGACGTGATCATCAAGTTCGACGGCAAGGCCATCGACAAGGTGGCCGACCTGCCGCGCCTGGTGGGCAATACCAAGCCCGGCACACGCAGCACCATCACCGTGTTCCGTCGCGGCGCAGCCAAGGATCTGACCATGGTGATCGCCGAGGTCGAGCCCGACGGCGCGGCTCCGCAGGCCAAGGCCACCGGCAAGGGCAGCACCCTGGTTTCCCAGCCGCTGGGCCTGACGCTGGCCGAGCTCACGGATGCCCAGAAGAAGGAGCTGGGCATCAAGGGCGGCGTGCGCGTGACGGCGGCCGTCGAGGCTGCGGCACGTGCGGGCCTGCGCGAAGGCGATGTGATCCTGCAGCTGGCCAATGTCGAGATCACGGGGCTCAAGAGCTTTGAGGCCACGCTGGCCAAGGTGGACAAGAGCAAGCCGGTGAACCTGCTGGTGCGCCGTGGGGAATGGGCTCAGTACGTGCTGATCCGTCCGACGCGCTGAGGCCGCAGGGGAGGGCGGTTTTCCGGATCCTGGGGAATACCCTCGGAATCCTGACCCGGAGCCGCCCATGCCCCTTGGGGCATTGGGTAAAATGCCCCACCAAAGCGTGACGGCTCAAGGCGTCAGAAACCTGTTTTCAAAGGGGATTGTTGCGGTGCAAAAGCACCGCACTATCCGGTGATCGACGGGCGAGAAATGGCTCGGCGGTTCTGTTGATAAACTGTTGATAAATAATTGTGACAGATCAAGCCCGGACCTTTGCAGGCCTTGTCAGGGCTTGGTTTTCAGCCCGTTTTGCCTACAATAAAGTCCCAACTATCGCAGTTGCCAGAGATTGTTGGTTCGGGGCGCGTCGTTCATGGACGCGCCCTTTTTTCTTGCGCGCCGGCCCTGTCGTTTTCCACTTTCACTAGCAGTCCTTCCCGTTGATGAACCACATCAGAAATTTTTCCATCATTGCGCACATCGACCATGGCAAGTCGACGCTGGCTGACCGCCTCATCCAGCGTTGCGGAGGCTTGGCTGACCGTGACATGGAAGCCCAGGTGCTGGACTCGATGGATATCGAGAAAGAGCGCGGCATCACTATCAAGGCGCAGACCGCAGCCCTGCAGTACAAGGCCAAGGATGGCCAGGTCTACAACCTCAACCTCATCGACACGCCCGGCCACGTGGACTTCTCGTATGAAGTCTCGCGTTCGCTGTCCGCCTGCGAGGGAGCGCTGCTGGTGGTGGATGCCTCGCAGGGCGTCGAGGCGCAGACCGTGGCCAACTGCTACACCGCGCTGGAACTCGGCGTGGAAGTGACGGCTGTTCTCAACAAGATGGATCTGCCCCAGGCCGATCCCGAAAATGCCAGGGCCGAGATCGAGGATGTCATCGGCATCGATGCCAGCGACGCCATTCCCTGCTCGGCCAAGACCGGCATGGGCATCGAGGAGATCCTGGAGGCGGTGGTCGCCAAGGTGCCGCCGCCAAAGGGCGATCCCAATGGCCAGCTGCGCGCCATGATCATCGATAGCTGGTTCGACACCTATGTCGGCGTCGTGATGCTGGTGCGCGTGGTCGATGGTGAACTCAAGCGTGGCGAGCGCTTCAAGATGATGGCCTCGGGCGCTGCCTATGAAGCCAACAACCTGGGCGTGTTCACCCCGGCCGACGTGCCGCGCGACGTGCTGCGCGCCGGCGAGGTGGGCTACATCATTGCCGGCATCAAGGAGCTCAAGGCAGCCAAGGTGGGCGACACCATCACGCTGGAAAAGAAGCTTCCCAACAATCTGGGTCCTGCCACCGAGGCCCTGCCCGGCTTCAAGGAAATCAAGCCCCAGGTGTTCGCGGGTCTGTACCCCACCGAAGCCAGCGAGTACGACCAGCTGCGCGATGCGCTGGAGAAGCTGCAGCTCAACGATTCGTCCCTGCAGTTCGAGCCTGAAGTCTCGCAGGCGCTGGGCTTCGGCTTTCGCTGCGGCTTCCTGGGCCTGCTGCACATGGAAATCGTGCAGGAGCGCCTGGAGCGCGAATTCGACCAGGACCTGATCACCACCGCGCCCAGCGTGGTCTACGAAGTGGTCAAGGGCGATGGCGAGGTCATCCAGGTCGAGAACCCGTCCAAGATGCCCGATGCCGGCCGTATCGAGGAGGTGCGCGAGCCCATCGTCACCGTCCACCTGTACATGCCCCAGGACTATGTGGGCCCGGTGATGACGCTGGCCAACCAGAAGCGCGGCGTGCAGATCAACATGCAATACCACGGCCGCCAGGTGATGCTCACCTATGAGATGCCTCTGGGCGAAATCGTGCTGGACTTCTTCGACAAGCTCAAGTCGGTCTCGCGCGGCTACGCCTCCATGGACTATGAGTTCAAGGAGTACCGCGCCTCCGACGTGGTGAAGGTGGACATCCTGCTCAATGGCGAGAAGGTCGATGCGCTGTCCATCATCGTGCACCGCTCCCAGGCCACGTACCGCGGCCGGGCCGTGGTGGCCAAGATGCGCGAGATCATCAGCCGCCAGATGTTCGATGTGGCCATCCAGGCCGCCATCGGCGCCAACATCATTGCGCGGGAAACCGTCAAGGCCATGCGCAAGAACGTGCTGGCCAAGTGCTACGGCGGCGACATCACCCGCAAGCGCAAGCTGCTGGAAAAGCAAAAGGCCGGCAAGAAGCGCATGAAGCAGATCGGATCGGTGGAAGTGCCCCAGGAGGCCTTCCTGGCCATCCTGCAAGTGGAGGATTGATGCAAGCCATGCAATGGATTACGGCCGTCGTACTCGCGGCCTTCGTGGGCTATATCGGCGCCTGGTACACAGGCTTCATCGAGGGCAACTTCGCGTTGCTGCTGTTCCTGGCCACCGTGGTCACGGGCCTGTACTGGGTGGCCGAGCGGCTGTACTTCCTGCCGCGCCGCCGCCGCGCTGCCGTGGCCATCGAGGAGGCTGCCGTGGCACGCCGCGCAGAACTCGACCGCATGGGCATCGCCAAGACCGACATCGAGGTGTCTGAAGAGGCCAAGGGCCGCATCCTCATGCAGCCCTGGTGGCTGGACTGGACGGCAGGCCTGTTCCCGGTGATCGCGATCGTCTTCGTGCTGCGCTCGTTCCTGTTCGAGCCGTTCAAGATCCCGTCTGGCTCCATGATCCCCACGCTGCTCGTGGGCGACCTGATCCTGGTGAACAAGTTCACCTATGGCGTGCGCCTGCCGGTGATCAACACCAAGATCACGCAGGGAACGCCGCTGCAGCGTGGCGATGTGGTGGTGTTCCGCTACCCGCCCCAGCCCAGTCTGGACTACATCAAGCGGGTGGTGGGCCTGCCGGGCGACGAGATCGCCTACCTGAACAAGCGGCTGACGATCAATGGCAAGGAAGTCCCGGTCAATGCACTGCCCGACTTCTTCGACAAGGATGCGATGCGCTACTTCAAGCAGTACGAGGAGTCGCTGGGCGACAAGCCGCACCGCATGATCGTGAACCAGGACGTGCCGGCCTTCATCCAGGGCGCCAGCGGCTTCGAGTTCCGCGAGAACTGCCGTTACAGCGTCGAAGGCATCACCTGCAAGGTGCCGGAGGGCCAGTACTTCATGATGGGCGACAACCGCGACAACTCGCTGGATTCCCGCTACTGGGGCTTTGTGCCCGACAAGAACATCGTGGGCCGGGCTTTCTTTGTCTGGATGAACTTCGGGGATTTCAAGCGCATCGGCAGCTTCCATTGATCACATCACATCACATGCATGCCTGAGGACCGCAGTGGCCCGGGCATGCGCGAGGGATTCACATCGGAGGAGGAAAAAGCATGTTGACATCGAACAACCGGCGTTCGCGCCAGCGCGGCCTGTCCTTTCTGGGACTGGTGTTTGTGATTGCCCTGGGCGTGGGCGTGGTGGCCGTGGGCGCACAATCCGTGCCTGTCTTCCTGGAATACCAGGCCATCGTCAAGGCTGCCAACAAGGCGGCCCGCGAGGGCAATTCCGTGGCCGAGGTGAAAGCCAGCTTCGAGCGTTCCGCTGCCATCGATGACTTCACCTCCGTCAAGGGTGGCGATCTCGAAGTGACCAAGATCAATGACCGTGTGGTGGTGGGGTTCGAATATTCGCGCGAGATCCATCTCGTGGGCCCCGCCTACCTGACTTATCGTTTTAAGAAGCAGACCCAATAGGTGCCTCCCTTACTGAATGCGCTGCAGCTGAGGCTGCAGCATCAATTTGCCGAGCCTGCATTGCTGCAGCGTGCCGTCACGCACCGCAGCTTCTCGGCAGACAACAACGAGCGCCTGGAATTCCTCGGTGACTCGGTGCTGAACCTTGCCATTTCCAGCCTGCTCTACCAGCGGCTCAGTTCCATGCCCGAGGGCGATCTGTCCCGCGTGCGCGCCAACCTGGTCAAGGAAGGCACGCTGCACCAGATCGCGCTGAGGCTGCAGTTGCCCGATCTGCTGCGCCTGGGCGAGGGTGAATCCAAGTCGGGCGGCAAGCAACGCCCCTCCATCCTGGCCGATGCGGTCGAGGCCCTGATCGGCGCGGTCTATCTGGATGCCGGCTACGCGGCGGGCGAGAAGGTGGTACACCATCTTTTCGAGGGCGTGGACATCAACCCCCACATGCGCGCAGCCGAAAAGGATGCGAAGACGGCCCTGCAGGAATGGCTGCAGGGACGGCGCATGAAGCTGCCGCAGTACGAGGTGGTCGCCACCACGGGAGCCGCCCACCGCCAGACCTTTGAAGTGGCCTGCGCGATTGCCGAGCTGCAATTGCAGGCCCGGGGAACGGGTGCCTCGCGCAGAGCCGCAGAGCAGACGGCTGCCACAGCCATGCTGGAACTATTGAAAGCAAGACACGCATGAACCAAGACAAACCTCCGGCGCCGGCACAGACCGCCGCCGAACTCGATGCCCTGCTGGCTGCGGCCAAGCCCGGCGCCGGCGCAGCACGCACGGCATCCGCCCCTGATGAAGCCCAGGCGCCCGAGGTGCCGACAGGCCCGCAGCGCTGCGGCCTGATCGCCATCGTCGGCAAGCCCAATGTGGGCAAGTCCACGCTGATGAATGCGCTGGTGGGCCAGAAGATCAGCATCACCTCGCGCAAGGCGCAGACCACGCGCCACCGCATCACGGGCATTCGCTCGCGCGCCGCGACGCAGTTCATCTTCGTCGATACACCGGGTTTCCAGACCAAGCACAGCACGGCGCTGAACAAGTCGCTCAACAAGACCGTGATGGGCGCCATCGGCGACGTGGACCTGATCCTGTTCGTCGTGGAAGCCGGCCAGTTCACGCTGGCCGATGCCAAGGTGCTGTCGCTGTTCAAGCCCGGCATTCCCACGCTGCTGATCGCCAACAAGCTCGATACCGTGGGCCGCCGTGCCGAGATCGCCCCCTGGCTCAAGAGCATGCAGGAGCGCCATCCGTTTGCCGAGTTCGTGCCCATGTCGGCCAAGAGCAAGGGCGACATCGAGCGCCTGTTCGGCATCTGCGAGAAGTACCTGCCCGAGCAGGACTGGATGTATGCGCCCGACGAGCTGACCGACCGCAGCGAGAAGTTCCTCGCCTCGGAAACCGTCCGCGAGAAGCTGTTCCGCTTCACGGGCGACGAGCTGCCCTACACCTCCACGGTGGTCATCGACAAGTTCGAGGAAGAGGCCAGCAAGCAGCACAAGCGCTTCATCCGCGTGGCGGCGACCATCGTGGTCGAGCGCGACGGACACAAGGCCATGATCATCGGAGAGAAGGGCGAGCGCCTCAAGCGCATCAGCACCGAGGCGCGCCAGGAGCTGGAAAAGCTCATGGATGCCAAGGTCTTCCTCGAAGTCTGGGTCAAGGTGCGCTCGGGCTGGGCCGACGACGAGGCCCGCGTGCGCTCCTTCGGCTACGAGTGAGAAACCTCCCCGCAAGGCCCTCTGTCCATGGCTAGCGCCAAGCGTGTCTCGGATGAGCCGGCCTATGTGCTGCACAGCTATGACTGGAGCGAGTCCAGCCTGATCCTCGAGGTCTTCACGCGGCACCGGGGCCGCGTGGCGCTGGCGGCCAAGGGCGTCAAGCGCCCGACCTCGAACTTTCGCCCCGTGCTGCTGCCGCTGCAGCCGCTGAGCCTGAGCTACAGCCTGGGCGGCGAGGGCAATGCCGAGATCCACACCCTCAAGGGCGCCGAGTGGGTGGGCGGCCATGTCATGCCCCAGGGCGACGCCCTGATGTCGGGCCTGTACCTCAACGAGCTGCTGATGCGCCTGCTGGCGCGAGACGATCCCTATGCGGCGCTGTTCGACATCTATGCCGGCGTGGTGCGCGTGCTGGCGGGCCAGCATGGCGATGCCATCGAGCCCGTGCTGCGCACCTTCGAGCTGCTGCTGCTGCGCGAACTGGGCCATCTGCCCGCCTTGAATGAGGAAAGCGCCACGCTGGCGCCGCTGGCCGAAGGCCGCCGCTATGCGCTGGTTGCCGAAGGCGGCCTGCGCCCGGCGCTGCAGGGCGAGCGCGCCGTGCTGGGCGCTGCGCAATGGCAGGCCATTGAAAGCGCGCTGCAGGCCCGGCAGGCCTTCAACGCCACGCTGCATGTGGTGGCCCAACCCGAGCAGGCGCTGGCCCTCAAGCCCCAACTGAGGGCCCTGCTGCAATACCATTGCGGCAGTCCCATGCTGCGCACCCGCCAGCTGATGATGGATCTGCAATCGCTATGAATCTTTCCCACGCTTCGCAGCGCACGGCGCTGTCGGTCAATGTCAACAAGGTTGCGCTGCTGCGCAACACGCGCCACCTGGGCATTCCCAGCGTGACGCGCGCCGCGCGCATCTGCCTGGAGGCCGGTGCCCAGGGCATCACCATCCATCCGCGTCCCGACCAGCGCCATATCCGCAGCGAGGATGTCTATGAACTGCAGGCGCTGATGACACAGTGGCCGCAGGCGGAGTTCAACATCGAGGGCAACCCGACGCAGAACCTCATGGACTTCATCCGCGACACACGCCCGCACCAGGCCACCTTTGTGCCCGACAGCGAGGACCAGTTCACCAGCGACCATGGCTGGAACTTCCCGCAGGACGCCGAGCGCCTGAAGCCGCTGATTGCCGAATGCCGCCAACTCGGCGTGCGCGTCAGCCTGTTCATGGACCCCGTGCCCGCCCAGATGGCCGCTGCGCGCGCCGTGGGCGCCGACCGGGTCGAGCTGTATACCGAACCCTACGCAGCTGCCTGGGGCACGGCAGACCAGGAAGCGCAGCTGCAGGCCTATGCGGCGGCGGCCCAGGCGGCTTTGGATGCCGGGCTGGGCATCAATGCCGGCCATGACCTCAGCCGTGACAACCTGGCCGCCTTCGTGGCGCGCGTGCCGGGCCTGCTCGAAGTCTCCATCGGCCATGCGCTGATCGCCGACGCGCTGGAGCTGGGCTACGCCGAAACCGTGCGCGCCTACCAGCAGTGCATAGACCAGGGCATGGCGGCGCGCGCCTGAAGCTTTCGCGGAGCGAATCCATGATCTACGGCATCGGTACCGACATCTGCGACGTGCGCCGCATCCGCGCCAGCCTGGAGCGCCATGGCGACCGTTTCGCCGAGAAGGTGCTGGCCGAGGGCGAGCTGGCCACCTGGCGTGCCCGCCGCGCGCGCTGGCCTGAGCGCGGCATCCGCTTCGTGGCCACGCGCTTTTCCGCCAAGGAGGCCTTTTCCAAAGCCATAGGCATGGGCATGGTCATGCCCATGACCTGGCGCAGCTGCGAGGTCGTCAAGCTGCCCAGTGGCCAGCCTGCCATCGTGCTGCACGGCGCGCTCAAGGAATGGTTCGAGGCGCGCAACCTGCAGGTGCACCTGTCCGTGACCGACGAGAGCGACTACGCGGCCAGCTTCTGCGTGGTCGAGCGCCGCGCCTGATACCCGGCCAGCGTGACGCTGGCTTTTTTGACTCCACAGGATTCATAGGAACTCCCGGCATGACCGAGCACGCACCCCTCATCATCGACATCGCCGGCAAGGCACTCACCGATGTGGACCGCCAGCGCCTGGCACATCCGCTGGTCGGCGGCATCATCCTCTTTGCCCGCAACTGGGAAAGCCGCGAGCAGCTGGTGCAGCTGTGCGCCGATATCAAGGCGGTCAAGCCCGATTTGCTGATCTGCGTGGACCATGAGGGCGGGCGCGTGCAGCGTTTTCGCGCTGACGGCTTCACGCACCTGCCGCCCATGCGCGCCTTCGGCCAGATGTGGATGGACGACGGCCAGGGCAGCAAGCACCGCGAAGGCAGCGGCGCCCTGGCCGCCATGAATGCCGCCACGGCGGCCGGCTACGTGCTGGGCACCGAGCTGCGCGCCTGCGGCGTGGATTTCAGCTTCACCCCGGTGCTGGACCTTGACTACGGTGCCAGCAGCGTCATCGGCGACCGCAGCTTCCACCGCGACCCGCGCGTGGTGGCCGCGCTGGCCCGCAGCCTCATGCACGGCCTGCTGCAGGCCGGCATGGGCAACTGCGGCAAGCACTTTCCCGGCCACGGCTTCGTCAAGGCTGATTCGCATGTGGACATTCCGGTCGATGGCCGCAGCCTCACCGCCATCCTGAGCGAGGACGCCGCGCCCTATCCCTGGTTGTCCAGCGTGCTCACGGCCGTGATGCCGGCCCATGTGATCTACCCCAAGGTCGACAAGCGCCCGGCCGGTTTTTCTGCCAAGTGGCTCAAGGACATCCTGCGCAGCCGCCTGCGCTATGACGGCGCCATCTTCAGCGACGACCTGAGCATGGAGGGCGCGCGCCGCATCGACGGCCAGCTCATCGGCTATACCGACGCGGCCCTGGCCGCGCTGGAGGCGGGCTGCGACATGGTGCTGCTGTGCAACCAGAGCCTGGGCCTGGGCGAGCATGTGGACGAGCTGCTGGCCGGCATGGAGGCCGCGCAGCGCAGCGGCCGCTGGCAGCCCGATGCCGACAGCGAATCGCGCCGCGTGGCCCTGCTGCCGGAGACCGTGCCCCAGCCCTGGGACGACCTCATGCGCCAGCCTGCCTATCTGCAGGCGCTGGACCTGCTGCCTTGATGGATTGAAGGACGCCGCCGCTGGCCGCTCCGAGGGCCAAGGCGGGCTTTGCAAAGGCATGTGCGTGTTGTAAAGGGCGCGTCGGCCGGTGTTTCACAGGAGAGTTTTCCCATGCGCGTTGGCGTGCTGACCGGAGGTGGCGACTGCCCCGGCCTGAATGCGGTGATCCGTGCGGTCACCAAGTCCCTGATCAACCACGGCCAGTGCGAGGTGCTGGGCATTGCCGACGGCTTCGAGGGCCTGATGCTCGACCCGCCCGGCGTCAAGCCCCTGGGCTGGGACGAGGTCTCGGGCATCCTGCATGTGGGCGGCACCATCCTGGGCACCAGCAACAGCGCCAACCCCCTGCGCGATGCGGCCACGCTGGAGCATGTGGGCCGCAATGTCCGGGCGCTGGGCCTGGACGTGGTGGTGGCCATCGGCGGTGACGGCACCATGAGCCTGGCGCATGGCCTGGCCGAACAGGTGGGACTGACCTGCGTGGGCGTGCCCAAGACCATCGACAACGACATTGCCAATTGCGAGCGCAGCTTTGGCTTCGACACCGCCGTGGCCACGGCCACCGAGGCGCTGCGCCGCATCGAGAGCACGGCCAACAGCCACCACCGCGTGATGATCGTCGAGACCATGGGGCGCCATGCCGGATGGCTGGCGCTGGAGGCCGGCATTGCCGGTGCGGCCGACGTCATCCTGCTGCCCGAGATCGATTACGACCTGCAGGCCATCGTCGACTTCTGCCGGGGCCGCGAGCAGCGCCAGCGCTATACCATCATCTGCATCGGCGAGGGCGCCAAGGAAAGCGGCGCCAGCCTCACGGTGCGCGAGCGCATCGAGCAAAGCCCCGACCCGGTCCGCCTGGGCGGTGTCGGCCATGTGCTGCGCGAGCGCCTGCAGCCCCACCTCAGGAGCGAGGTGCGCACCACGGTCCTCGGCCATGTACAGCGCGGCGGCGACCCCACGCCCTTTGACCGCGTGCTGGCCACGCAGTACGGCCACCATGCGGCGCAACTGGTGCTGTCGGGGCGCTTCGGCCGCATGGTCACCCTGCAGGGCGGCGAGATCGGCAGCGTGGAAATCTCCCGCGTGGCCAACACCCAGCGCACCGTGCCCCTGGACCACGGCCTGCTCACCATGGCGCGCGACATAGGCATTTGCCTGGGCGAGCCATGCAAGCAGGATGCGCGGCCGGCCGCAGCCGGCAGCCACTGAGCCCGCCATGCGGCAGCAGGGACGTCTCACCGGCTGGAAGGACGAGCAGGGCTTCGGCTTCATCGAACCCGATGGAGGCGGCGCGCAGGTCTTTGTCCATATCAAGTCCTTCACCGATCGCCGCCGCAGGCCCGAGGGCGGAGAGCGTGTCAGCTACGTGCCCAGCCGCAATGCCCAAAGAAAATGGCGCGCGCAGGATGTGGCCTTCATTGACGAACCAAGGACCGGCCGCCCGCAGCCTGCGCGGCGAAGCCGTGCCGGCACGCCTTCGCGGCCTCTGCCGCCTGTGCGAGGCCCGGTGGCGGTAGGCCTGGCCGCTGCCTTCTTCTGCGTGCTGCTGGCTGTTGCCTGGAGCGGCCGCATGCCCTGGACACTGGTCGGCCTGTATGCGGCGGCAAGCTTTGTGACCTTCATGGTCTATGGATTCGACAAGTCCGCCGCCAGGAACGACCGCTGGCGCACCAGCGAAAGCCGTCTGCACCTGCTGGCACTGCTGTGCGGCTGGCCCGGCGCATTGCTGGCGCAAGGCCTGCTGCGGCATAAGTCCAGCAAGGCCTCGTTCCAGTTGGTGTTCTGGATCACGGTGGTGCTCAACTGCGGCCTGCTGGCCTGGCTGCTGTCATCGGCAGGTGCGCCGCTGCGGGCGCTGGCGCCCGGCATCTTCTGAAAATTGAAGGAACTGGCGATGACCCATGCTGGACCACGGCCCCAAATGTCCTCCGCAAACGATGCATCGCTGCAGACCTGGCAGGCGTCTTGGGAGAGCGCCTGGTCCGCACTGGGTGCCAGCGCTCCGCCGCCTGTGCTGGCCGAGCTGCTGCAAAGCTACAGCGAGCCCCAGCGCCACTACCACACGCTGCAGCATCTGGGCGAGGCCATGGGCCTGCTGCAACCGGCGCTGGGCCTGGCCGAGCACCCCGGCGAGGTGGCACTGGCGCTGTGGTTCCATGACGCTGTCTACCAAACACAAGCCAAGGACAACGAGGCGCGCAGCGCCGACTGGGCCGCCGCCGTGCTGCGTGAGCAGGGTCTGCCTGCCGATGTGGCCGGGCGCGTGCACGGCCTGATCATGGCGACCTGCCACGCTGCACAGCCGTCCGGAATCGACGCCCAACTGCTGGTGGATGCCGACCTGGGCATTCTCGCGGCCGACCCCCTGCGGTTTGCCGAGTACGAAGTGCAGGTACGGGCCGAATACGAATGGGTGCCCTTGCCGCTGTACCGCGCCAAGCGGCGCGAGGTGCTGCTGGGCTTCATGCAGCGCGAGGCCATCTACTGCACCGACTGGTTCCGGCAACGGCTGGAGGCGCGGGCGCGGCGCAACCTCGCGCAGGCGCTGGGTTTGTAGGCGGCGCCTGCGTCGGCGTCCTATGATCGGGGGCTGCTGCGGGCCGTGCAGGCCTGCCTCCCTCTCTTTCTTATCTTGCCCAGGCTCCGCCTGGCTCACAGGACGCGCAGATGACCACCCTTGGAACCCCTTACTCCCCCCATGCCACCAAAGTCATGCTGCTGGGCAGCGGCGAACTCGGCAAGGAAGTACTGATCGCGCTGCAGCGCCTGGGCGTGGAGACGATCGCCGTGGACCGCTACGAGAACGCGCCCGGCCAGCAGGTGGCCCACCACGCGCGCACCATCACCATGAGCGATCCGGCCCAGCTCAAGGCCTTGATCGAGGCCGAGAAGCCCGACCTGGTCGTGCCCGAGATCGAGGCCATTGCCACGTCCATGCTCGAAGAGCTGGAAGCAGCCGGTGTGGTCACCGTGATCCCCACGGCTCGCGCCGCGCGCCTGACCATGGACCGGGAAGGCATCCGCCGCCTGGCCGCCGAGACGCTGGGCCTGGCCACCAGCCCTTATCGCTTCTGTGATTCGCAGCAGGAGCTGCAGGCCGCCATCGACGGCACGGATGGCCAGCCCGCCATCGGCTTCCCTTGCGTGGTCAAGCCCGTGATGAGCAGCTCGGGCAAGGGCCAGAGCAAGCTGGACGGCCCGGACGACGTGGCCAAGGCCTGGGACTACGCCATGGCCGGCGGCCGCGTGAGCCATGGCCGCGTGATCGTTGAGGGCTTCATCGACTTCGACTACGAAATCACCCAGCTCACGGTGCGCGCCAAGGGGCCGGACGGCCAGGTGCAGACGCATTTCTGCGATCCGATCGGCCACATCCAGCAGTCCGGCGACTATGTGGAAAGCTGGCAGCCCCATCCCATGCACCCGGCGGCGCTGCAGAAGTCGCGCGACATCGCCAAGGCGGTGACCGATGACCTGGGCGGCCTGGGCCTGTTTGGCGTGGAGCTGTTCGTCAAGGGCGAGCAGGTCTGGTTCAGCGAAGTCTCGCCGCGCCCGCACGACACGGGGCTGGTGACGCTGGCCACGCAGTGGCAAAGCGAGTTCGAGCTGCATGCGCGCGCCATTCTGGGCCTGCCCGTGGATGCCTCGCTGCGCAACCCCGGCGCCAGCGCCGTGATCTACGGCGGGCAGGATGCCGAAGGCCTGGTGTTCGACGGCGTGGACGAGGCCCTGGCCGTGCCGGGCACGGACCTGCGCCTGTTCGGCAAGCCCGAGAGCTTCGTCAAGCGCCGCATGGGCGTGGCCCTGGCGCGCGCCCAGGATGTGGAGCAGGCGCGCACCAACGCCAAGCTGGCCGCCAGCAAGGTCAAGCCGCGCAAGCCCTGAAGCGCTGCTGAACGACAAAGCCGCCGTCCCTGCACCGGGCGGCGGCTTTTTTCGTGGGAAGGTGAGCTTAGTTGGTCGTGTGCATGGGAGGCTGCGAGGGCTGGGCATCATGCGGCGTGGTCAGCCGGATGGCGCGCTCCTCCTCGCCATGGCTGGCATGCTCGCCGTCCGCGCCCAGGCCTCCCTTCCAGCGCCGGACCACGCGCTGGAAGATCAGCGAGTTGGGGATCTGCAGCAGGTTGGGTGAGCCATCGGGCGCATGGGCATCCTGCAAGGTGGTGTAGAGCATGTTGATGTCGATCACGCGGCCCTTGGCACCGGGCTTTTCAGCCGTGTCCAGCACCTCGATGTAGTCACCCAGGCGAAAGGGCCCGACGATGACGATGAGCAGGGCGCAGAACAGGTTGGACAGCACGCTCCAGGCCGCGAAGAAGGCCACGGCGCCCACGGTGGCAAAGCCGGTGAAGGCCGTCCACAGCACGGTGGCCGAGACGCCCAGGCGCTCCAGTACCAGGGGCACGGTGGCGGCAATCAGAATCCAGCGGAACACGCCGCGCAGCGGCACCAGCAGCTCCGGCGGCAGGCCGTAGTGCCGGCCTGCGCGTGCGATCAGCCGGCGAACCAGGCGATTGAGCAGCCAGGCCGCACCGATGATCAGCAGGATCTGGGCACCGGGGATGATGAACTCCAGCCAATCCTGCATCCAGGTGGGCAGGTGCGCTTGAAAACGACGCATAACTTCAAACATTCAGGAAACAGGAATCCGCTTTCGGGACCCGGATGCGCAGCTCGCGCGCGCCCGGCGTTGAGCTGCGATCGTAAGCGCAGGCGCAAGGCCCGGCAGTCAGGTGCGGCGCTGCTCCACCGTGTCCATCTGCATCTCGAAGCTGAAGAAGCGGTCGCGTCCCTGCGCCTTGGCCGCGTACAGAGCCTGGTCGGCGCGCATGAGCATGGCTTCGGCGCTGGTGTATTCGTCGGGAATGCAGGTGGTGATGCCGCCCGACAGCGTGAGACCCGATTCATGGGGCGAATCGGGGTGGCGTATGCGCAGCACGCGCAGCATCTGGCCCACGGCGCGCGCAAACGTCATGGCGCCCGAGCGTGGCGTGCGCGGCAGGATGAGCGCGAATTCCTCACCGCCATAGCGCGCCGCCACGTCACGGGGGCGTACGCAGACCTCGCGCAGCAGGCGTCCGATCTGTTTCAGGCATTCATCGCCATGCACGTGGCCATAGGTGTCGTTGTAGCGCTTGAAATGGTCCAGGTCGCAGAGCATCAGCGTCAGCGGCTGGCCTTCGCGCCGGGCCGAGGCGATCTCTGCATGCAGGATGCGGTCGAAGCCTCGGCGGTTGACCAGGCCCGTGAGCTGGTCGAGCTCGACCATTTCATTGAGCTTCTGGTTGGCCTCGTGAAGCTCGGCCGACAGCGATACCAGGCGCCGGCGCATGTCCAGCAGGCGGCGCATGGCGCGCAGCTTGGCCACGAGCACGATGGGCTTGACGGGCTTGACCAGGTAGTCGTCGCCTCCGGCCTCGATGCCGCGCCACACATCCAGGTCATTGTCCAGGCCGGACAGGAAGATGACGGGCGTCCACTCGCCGGGCTCGGCCTCGCGCAGCTGGCGGGCAACCCAGTAGCCATCCTCGCCGGGCAGGCGGATGTCCAGCAGCACCAGGTCGGGGCGCTGCTCGCGGAACAGGACCAGGGCGCTGGGGCCATCGGCAGCCTCCAGCACGCGGGTCACGCCTGCGTGCAGCAGCTCGCTGACCAGGCTGGTACGCACCGAGGCCTGGTCTTCCACGACCAGCACGCAAAAGGGCGCGGACTCGTCCGTCGGCTTGGCGAAGCGTGCTCCGCTGGGCTCGATGGCGGGGGAGTCGGCGCTGTCGGTGGGCAGGGGAGGTGGGGCGGGGGGCATGGCCTTCATGGTTGCGAAACCAGGAATGGATCAAGGGGCCGCGCAGTGCGCGGCGTGGGGATGGCGCCAGTGTAAGTCGGGTGTCGCGTCCGTGTGCGATTGTGTGCACGGGGCTTTTGCTAGGCCAGCGGCAGATCCGTGCGGGCGCGGCTGGCCTCGTCATGCCACTGCACAAAGGCGTCGGCAGCCGGGCAGATGCGCGGGTTGCCCAGTTGCTGCAGCAGCCTGCAGGCCGCAAAGCCCTGGGCTTTGCTGTCATAGGCAAGTGCCCACTGGCGGCGCTCCTCTTGCCGGTCTTCGGAAACGGGCCAGCTGCGCAGCGAGGTGGATAGGCCGGTCAGGCCCATGCGCCAGGGCTTGCCGGAGACACGTGCGCGAAAGCATTGCTGGCGCTCGCACAGCAGGGCATAGAGCGGGTCCACCTGCAGGGCGTCGAACAACTGCCCGACGGCCGGATCGTCCGATGCGAAATCGGCATGCGTGACGATGACGCGCAGGCCCTTGGGTGTTTCGTAGACGCGCAGTCCCCAGTCGGGGTGGCTTTTGTGGAAGGTTAGGACGCGCTCCATGGCGCGCGCGGCCGGCGAGTCCGTGGCCGCACGCTGGCGCGCCTGGCGTGCTTCCCACCAGCGCTGCACGCGCCGCATGGCCAGGAACAGCAGCAGCACGACCAGTGCCGTGGCCACCATCCGCGAATTGTTCTTGTGCGGTGCCAGCCGGGCCAGCCAGATGGCGACCGAAGCCAACAACAGCAGGGTCACGACGGGAAAGCGCACGGCGCTGGGCGGCTCGGGCAGGTCGATATCGGCGATGGCCACGCGCTCGGTGTTCAGGCAGTGGGCGCCGTAGCTGTTGCGCGTCATGACCGTGCCGTCGCGGCGCTGCAGGACTTCTTCGCGGATGGGGGTGGTGAAGCCGTCGAGCGCGTACTCGTTCTTCCATTCCATGCGGGGCTCGCCCTTTGGAAGCGCCGCATTGCGGGCGGCTTCCAGGGCCTGGCCAGCACGCTCCTGTGCGTGGGCCTGGGCGGCTTCCTGGCTGGTGTCGGACCATCCCCAGCGCTGGACGGTGATGCCGTGGGTGGGGCGGCTTTCATGCCGCAGGCGCGCCTGCGCCCAGTAGGTGGGGATGTGCATGGCGAGCCAGTATAGGGAAAAGCCGCCTGGCTCCCAAGGGAACGCAGGCGGCTTCAGTTGGCAACGCGCGCAGGCGCTGGATGCCGTGGGTTTTACTGTTCGCGGCGCAGGGCAGGGAACAGGATCACGTCGCGGATGCTGGCGCTGTCGGTCAGCAGCATCATCAGGCGGTCGATGCCGATGCCGCAGCCGCCCGTGGGGGGCATGCCGTACTCGAGGGCACGCACGAAGTCGTGGTCGAAGTACATGGCTTCGTCGTCGCCACCGTCCTTGGCCTGGACCTGGGCATTGAAGCGCGCGGCCTGGTCCTCGGCGTCGTTGAGCTCGGAGAAACCGTTGCCGAATTCGCGGCCCGTGATGTACAGCTCGAAGCGCTCGGTGACCTCGGGGCGCTCGTCATTGGCGCGCGCCAGCGGCGAGATCTCGGTGGGGTGCTCCATGATGAAGGTGGGCTGCCAGAGCTTTTCTTCCACCACTTCCTCGAAGTACAGCACCTGCAGGCTGGCCAGGGTGCGTGCGGACAGGCGGTCCTTTTCTTCCGTCATGCCCAGCTTGCGCAGCGCATTGGTCAGCCATTCGCGGTCGGCCACCTTGTCACCGGCCTCGGTGAACTTGACGATGGCCTCGGGAATGGTCAGGCGCTGGAAGGGCTGGGACAGGTCCACGGGCTTGCCGCCGTAGGTCAGCTGCAGCGTGCCCACCGCCTTTTGCGCGGCGTCGCGCACCAGGGCCTCGGTGTAGTCCATCAGGTCGCGGTAGTTCCAGTAGGCCGCGTAGAACTCCATCATGGTGAACTCGGGGTTGTGGCGAACCGAGATGCCTTCGTTGCGGAAGTTGCGGTTGATCTCGAACACGCGCTCGAAGCCGCCGACCACCAGGCGCTTGAGGTACAGCTCGGGCGCGATGCGCAGGTACATCTCCTGGTCCAGCGCGTTGTGGTGGGTGACGAAGGGCTTGGCGTTGGCGCCGCCGGGAATGGGGTGCAGCATGGGCGTTTCCACTTCCAGGAAGCCGTGCTCCACCATGAATTCGCGGATGCCCGAGACGGCCTTGCTGCGTGCGATGAAGCGGCGGCGGGCCTGCTCGTCCATCATCAGGTCCACGTAGCGCTGGCGCACCTTCTGCTCCAGGTCGGCCATGCCGTGGAACTTGTCGGGCATGGGGCGCAGGCTCTTGGTGAGCAGGCGCAGCGTCTGCACCTTGACCGACAGCTCGCCGGTCTTGGTCTTCATCAGCGTGCCCTCGGCGCCCAGGATGTCGCCCAGGTCCCAGCGCTTGAAGGCCGCATAGACCTCCTCGCCCACGGTGTCGCGCGTGATGTACAGCTGGATGCGACCGTGCGTGGGGCCCAGCGATCCGTCCTGGATGGTGGCAAAGCTGGCCTTGCCCATGACGCGCTTGAGCATCATGCGGCCGCCCAGGCTGACCTGAACGGCTTCGGCGTCCAACTGCTCGGCGCTCTTTTCGGCATGGGCCTGCTGCAGCGCCTCGGCGCGGTCGGCGGGCTTGAAGTCGTTGGGGAAGGCCACGCCGCCCTGTTCACGGACCTGTTCGCGCAGGGCCTTGAGTTTTTCGCGGCGCTCGGCGATGAGTTGGTTTTCGTCCTGGGGAGCGGTCTGGTCCGCTGCGGATGGGGTGTTGTGTTCGGTCATGACAATGAGCGCCAGCGCAAAACGCCGAGGGGCCGGAAAAAAGCCGGGGGAAAAAAGCGGGAAAAGCCGAAAAAAGCCAAGCGCAAAGGGCTGGAGGGTGTCGCGTCGGCAGCAAATGCCACCGGCAAGCCCCGCAGCTGGCGGGCTGAATCCGCGATTTTAAGTTTTTTGGCGCGCTTTCGGTGCGCGGTGCTGCCAATGTGCCGGACGCTGCTGCGGTATGACGCTGCAGTCCTGCCAAATCGTCAGTGCCCGGCGGACGGGGAGCCGGGTGCCGGGCCCTGGGCATGGCCTATGCCGCTGCGCTCCAGCACATCGGCCACGAGCTCCAGCCGCACCAGCGGGCTGTCCAGCGCCATCAGTTGCTGTTTGATGGAGACCGGCATGGGCAGCAGCTCGGTCCAGCGGTTGGCCACCCAGCCGCAGTCGCCCATCTGTTCGGCGCTGGGCAATCGGGCATGGTCGGCGTCTGTGGAGCGCGCGTGCAACTGCATCAGCACCTGGGCCAGGGCCTGGGCGGTGGCGAGCAGGTGGCCGGGGATGGGCACGGCGGCATCGGCAGGCAGCATCTGCACATCGGCCACCCACAGGCCGTGGGGCAGCTGGCGGTGCTCCTGCATGCGAAAACGCTGCGTGCCTTCGCACTGCAGGTGCAGCAGGCCGGGCTGGGGCTGCTGCAACTGGACGATGCGGGCCAGCGTGCCCACGGCGTGCAATTGCTCGGCGGCAGCGCCAGCCTTGCGCACTTCGCTGCCGGCCTGCAGCGCCACCACGCCGAAGGGAGCGCCCGTGCGCTCGCACTTGCGGATCATGTCCAGGTAGCGGACTTCAAAGACGCGAAGGCTCAGCAGGCCTTTGGGAAAGAGGACGCTGCCCAGGGGGAACAGCGGCAGGGAGTGCAGTGCGGTAGGGGCGGTCATGTGATGGGCGGGATGCGGCAGCTATCATCCCATGCTGTGCCAAGGCCGGATGGCCGTGGTCCGATCTTCCTCCCGCAGTCCTACAACGCCATGCTTTTTCAGATCGTTTCCTTTTTGCTCGACGTGGTCGTTGGCCTGTTGACCGGCGTCTGCCTGCTGCGCATGTACATGCAGGCCCAGCGCGTGCCCTTCGGCAACCCCGTGGGGCAGCTGGTGTTTGCGCTGTCCGACTGGATCGTGATGCCGCTGCGCCGCATCATCAAGCCGGCCGGGCGCTGGGACATGTCCAGCCTGATCGCCGCCTTCCTGCTGCAGATGCTGCAGTTCGTGCTGCTGTGGCTGTTGATGGGTGGGCAGTCCACCGTGGTTGCCCTGCCCTGGCTGGCGCTGTGCGGCCTGGCGCGCGTGGCGCTGTCGGGCATGGTGGGCGTGCTGCTGATCTATGCCATCTTGTCGTGGGTGCAGCCGCAGTCGCCGATGTATGGCGTGCTGCAGCGCCTGTCCGAGCCCATGCTGCGGCCCATCCGCCGTGTTGTTCCGCTGATCGGCGGTATCGATCTGTCGGCACTGGTGGCTCTGGTGCTGCTGCAGATCGCGCTGATGGTGCTGGGATATATCCAGGGATCGGGCCTGATGCTGCTGGCCTGATTTCCCCGGTTTCCCTGGTTTCCTGGACGTGAAAAAGCCGCCGCAGGCATCAACCTGCGGCGGCTTTTTTGTGTCTGCGCGAGGCTTTACTGGACCGCGTCGGCCGGCAGGCGCTGCAGCATGGCAAGCGATGCGGCAATGCGGTCGCGCAGCTCGCGGCGGTCCACGATCATGTCCACGGCGCCCTTGTCCTGCAGGAACTCGGCGCGCTGGAAGCCTTCGGGCAGCTTCACGCGCACGGTGGTTTCGATCACGCGCGGGCCGGCGAAGCCGACCAGGGTCTTGGGCTCGGCAATGACGATATCGCCGACGAAGGCGAAGCTGGCGGAGACGCCACCGAAGGTGGGGTCGGTCAGCACCGAGATGTAGGGCAGGCCCTTCTTGGCCAGGCGCGTGAGCGCTGCATTGGCCTTGGCCATCTGCATCAGGCTCAGCAGGCCTTCCTGCATGCGCGCACCGCCCGTGGCGGTGAAGCAGATGAAGGGGACCTTCTGCTCGATGGCGGTCTCGACACCGCGCACGAAGCGCTCGCCGACCACGGAGCCCATGGAGCCGCCCATGAACTCGAACTCGAAGCAGGCTGCGACCACGTTGACGCTCTTGATGGCGCCGCCCATGACGACCAGGGCATCGGTCTCGCCGGTGTTCTCCAGCGCTTCCTTGAGGCGCTCGGGGTACTTGCGGCTGTCCTTGAACTTCAGGGCATCGACGGGGATGACTTCCTGGCCGATTTCATAACGGCCTTCGGCATCCAGGAAATGGTTCAGGCGGGCGCGGGCGCCGATGCGGTGATGGTGGCTGCAGCTGGGGCAGACGTTCTGGTTTTTCTCCAGATCGGCCTTGTAGAGCACGGTCTCGCAGCTCGGGCACTTGATCCACAGACCCTCGGGGATCTGCTGGTGGCGATCCGTGGGGTTGGTTTGCTGGATTTTGGCAGGCAGGAGTTTTTCAAGCCAGGACATGGTGTTTCCTTTTCAGGCGCAGGGCATGCGGCACCGGGCCGCATGCAAGGGCTGCATTATGCGACCTACGCGTCGAGTGCCTTGCGCACGCCGCGCAGGAAGTCGATGGTCAGGGGGACGATCTTTTCGTGGGGCTGGCCGTCCAGCATCTCGATGATGCGGCTGCCGATGACCACGGCATCGGCCACCCGGCCAATGGCCTGGGCCGTGGCCGCGTCGCGGATGCCGAAGCCCACGCCCACGGGAATGCTCACATGCTCGCGGATGCGCGGCAGCATGGCTTCCACGGCCGCCGTGTCGAGCGTGCCCGCTCCGGTCACGCCCTTGAGCGAGACGTAGTAGACATAGCCGCTGGCCACGCGCGCCACCTGCTGCATGCGCTCGGTGGTGGAGGTGGGCGCCAGCAGGAAGATGAGGTCCATGTCGCGCGCACGCAGTTGCGCGGCGAATGCCTCGCACTCCTCGGGCGGGTAGTCCACGATGAGCAGGCCATCGACGCCGGCCTCGGCTGCATCGTCCACGAAGCGGTCATTGCCGTGGATCTGGTCGTAGCGCTCCACCGGGTTGGCGTAGCCCATCAGCACCACGGGCGTGGTCTGGTTCTTCTGGCGGAACTCGCGCACATAGGCCAGCACCTGCACCAGGCCCACGCCATTGGCGATGGCGCGGTCGCCTGCCTTCTGGATGGTGGGGCCGTCGGCCATGGGGTCCGAGAAGGGCACGCCCAGCTCGATCACGTCGGCGCCGGCCTCCACCATGCCGTGCATCAGCGACGGCGTGATGGCCGCGAACGGGAAGCCTGCGGTGATGTACGGGATCAGGGCCTTGCGGCCTTCTTCCTGGAGTTTGGCGAAAGTCGTGGTGATGCGGCTCATTGAGCTGCTCCTCCCTTGACCGTGAGCCCACGCATGGAGGGACGGTCGTAGTAATCGGCGCCCGAGAGGTCGGCCACGGTGCCGATGTCCTTGTCGCCGCGACCGGACAGGTTCACGAGGATGGACTGGTCGGCGCGCATGGTCTTGGCCAGTTGCATGGCATAGGCCACGGCATGGCTGGACTCCAGGGCGGGAATGATGCCTTCGGTGCGGCACAGGTAGTGGAAGGCGTCCAGCGCCTCCTGGTCGGTGATGCCCACGTACTGGGCCCGGCCCAGTTCCTGCAGCCAGGCGTGCTCGGGGCCGACGCCGGGGTAGTCGAGGCCGGCGCTGATGCTGTGCGTCTCGGTGATCTGGCCGTTCTCGTCCTGCAGGATGAAGGTGCGGTTGCCGTGCAGCACGCCGCTGCTGCCGCGCTGCAGCGAGGCCGAGTGCTTGCCGCTGTCCAGGCCTTCGCCGGCAGCCTCCACGCCGATCAGGCGCGTGTTCTCGAACGGGATGTAGGGGTGGAAGATGCCCATGGCATTGCTGCCGCCGCCCACGCAGGCGACCACGGCATCAGGCTGGCGGTCGGCGCCCAGGAATTCGGGCATCTGCGTCAGGCATTCCTCGCCGATGACCTTCTGGAAGTCGCGCACCATCGCCGGGTAGGGATGGGGGCCGGCCACGGTGCCGATGATGTAGAAGGTGTTGTCCACGTTGGCCACCCAGTCGCGCATGGCCTCGTTGAGCGCGTCCTTGAGCGTGCGGCTGCCCGACTCCACCGGCACCACGGTGGCACCCAGCAGGCGCATGCGGTAGACGTTGGGGCTTTGGCGCTTCACGTCCTCGGCACCCATGTAGACGATGCATTCGAGGCCGTAGCGCGCGCAGATGGTGGCCGTGGCCACGCCGTGCTGGCCGGCGCCGGTCTCGGCAATGATGCGGGGCTTGCCCATGCGCCGGGCGAGCATGGCCTGGCCGATCACGTTGTTGATCTTGTGCGCGCCCGTGTGGTTGAGGTCTTCACGCTTGAGGTAGATCTGCGCGCCGCCCATCTCGCGCGACATGCGTGCCGCGTGGTAGACGGGCGAGGGGCGGCCGACGAAGTGGGCCAGCTCGGACTGGAATTCGGCAACGAATTCCGGGTCGTTCTGGTACTTGGCGTAGGCGTCGCGCAGCTCGGTCAGAGCGTGTGTCAGGGTTTCGCTGGCAAAGCTGCCGCCGAAGCGGCCGAAGTGGCCGGATGCGTCAGGGTACTGGTATTCGAACATGGCTTGTCTGCAAAAGTTGGTCATCGGCCGCGCGCACGGCGGCGATGAATCGGTGTATCTTGCCGGCGTCCTTGATGCCCCTGAGGGGCTTGCCGTCGGGACCATCGGCCTCGACGCCGGAACTGACATCAACGGCCAGCGAGAGTCCTCGCGGGCGCACTTGCAAGATGCCATCGGTCACGTTTGCAGGCGTGAGTCCACCAGACAAAACGAGGTGAGAGGCGACGTTTGGTGGAAGGAGTGACCAATTGAATGCTTTTCCGCCACCACCATAGCCGTCGACATGGGCGTCGAGCAGTATGGCCTGGGCTTTCGAGTAACGCTGGGCATATTCTACGAGGTCGAAGCGCGCGGCGTCGGGACCAAGGGGAATGCGTGCGGCGCGCAGGAAGGCGCGGGTGCCACCCGATGTGGCGGCAAGGCAGTCCTCGGGGACTCGTCGCCGTGGAACTGCACGCAGGCGCCCGGGATGGCGGCGCAGGCAGCCATCACGTTGGCGGCGCTTTCATTGACGAACAGCAGCACCGGGGTCACGAAGGGCGGCAGGCGCCGCGCCAGTTCTGCAGCGCGCTGCACCGTCACGGCGCGCGGACTGGGGGCGTAGAGCACAAAACCCACGGCATCGGTGCCCGCAGCCACGGCGGCGTCCACGTCCTGTTCGCGGGTGAGTCCGCAGATCTTGATTCGAGTGCGCTGCATGGAGGCTGAAGAATGGGGGAGGGCTTGTCCGTTCAAGGGAGCCAATCATAGGCCGGGCTGCGCGAAGGAAGGCCCCATGAAGGATCGTATACGGGGCCCAGAAAGTACAGGCCGTCGGGCGAGAAGGTGGGCGCGGCGGCATCGCGGGAACGGGCGTCCAGTACCTGCTGCATCCACTGCGGCGCATACGCGCCCTGGCCGATGGCGATCAGGCAGCCCATGATGTTGCGCACCATATGGTGGAGGAAGGCGCTGCCTTCGAACTCGAAGCGCCAGTAGCAGCATTCCATGGCCGCATCGCCGGGCCGCATGGAGCTGGCTGCGGCCATCTGGGCGCCATCGCCTGCCATGCGGCGGGTGATGGACAGGCGGTGCAGCGTCTTGACGGGGGACTTGGCCTGGCAGCCCGATGCGCGGAACGAGCTGAAGTCGTGCTCGCCCAGCAGGTGCCGGGCGGCGGCCTGCATGGCATCACCATCGAGCGCATGGAACACCCAGCCCACGCGCCCGGCCTCCACGCTGGGGCGCACGGGCGATTGCAGCAGCACATAGGCATAGCGCCTTGCCGTGGCACAGGCGCGCGAATGGAAGGCATCGGGCACGGGCTGGGCCCATTGCACGGCAATGTCCGGCGGCAGGAAGGTGTTGGTGCCACGGACCCAGGAGAACGGGGCCCTGTCCAGTGGCGTGTCGAAGTGGACGACCTGCATGAGGCCGTGCACGCCGGCATCGGTGCGGCCCGCGCAGAGGGTGTGCACCTCCTGAGCGGCAAAGCGGCCCAGGGCCGCTTCGAGATGGTCTTGAATGGTGTTGCCAGACAGCTGGCTTTGCCAGCCGCTGTAGCGCTGGCCGTTGTAGGCGACGCCGAGGGCTACGCGCATTGCGAGGCCTCCGGCATGGGTTGGGTGTGCATCAAGTTGTCAGTTTCCATGGCGGCTTGCGCCACCCTGTCACGCGAAACCGGTGCGGCGCCTGGGCAGGCGCCGCCGGGCTTCAATCTATCTCGGCCAGCAGGCGCTGGGCCTTGGCCTTGAGATCGCCGTGGGCCTCGGCGATCACTTCCTCGATCAGTGTACGGGCTCCGTCACTGTCGCCGATGGCGTTGAATTCCTGGGCCAGTGCGAGCTTGGTGGCCAGCGGGTCTTCAGGGGCCGAGGGCGGGGTTGCCACGGCAGGGGTGTCGTTGCCCAGGTCCAGGGACAGGCTGCCCAGGTCGAATTCCAGCGACTCGGCCGGTTCAGGCTTGGCCTTGGCCGCCGTCTCCAGCACGCCGCCTGCCTGGGGCGTTGCCGGCGTTGGGGCGGGTGCCTCCGTGCTCAGGCCTTCCAGGTTGAACTCCATGGCGTCCAGCGACAGCAGCTCGGTCTTGGCATGGCTGTCGTCCGTGGTGGAGCTGGTCAGGGGCGAGGGCTCGGTGGCCGGGAAGCTGTCGGCCGCCTGCGTGCCGGGCATGTCCAGCGACAGCATCTCGGTCGGCTGCATGCCGTCCATGGCGTTGCTGTGGTTCAGGGCGTCCGTCAGCGAGGCGTGGGCCGTGGGCTGGAAGCCGGGCATGTCCAGCGATGCAACGGGTGGCTCGACGTGGGGCTCGATGCGAGGTGTGTCGTCCTTTGCGGAGGGCGTGACTTCCAGCGGCGCGCGCAGCGTGGGTTCCAGCGCTGCGAAGTCCTGTTCGCTGGGCATGGGGGCCGGCGCGGGCAGGGGGCTGGCGTGCTGCGCGGGCAGGCTGGCATCGGCCAGGCCGCCGGGCAGGTCCATGTTGAGGTCCATGTCCAGGTCCATGGGCAGGGTGGCAGGGCCTTCGCGGTGCGCATCCATGTCCAGGGGGCGGCTGGCCAGCGAGGCAGCAGCCAGTCCGGCAGCAGCCACTGCGGCGCCACCGGCAACGGCGGCACCAGACAGGGGCGCGGCGCCTGCAGGCTGGTAGAGGGCATTTTCCGGGTCCAGGATGCGGCCCTGGTCGGCCAGGCGCTGCCAGTCCACGCCCTTGCCCTGGGTCAGGCCATGCAGGGTCTGCGCGACGGCCTCGAAGGCCTTGCGGTCATGGCGCTTGGCGTAGATGTCGGCCAGCTTCTGGTGCAGAGCGGTGCGGTTGGGGTCGGTGCGCAGCGCTTCCTTGAGGATTTCCTCTGCCTGCAGGTCGCGGCCATAGGCCAGGTAGACGTCGGCCTCGGCCACGGGGTCCACATCGCCCGCATCAAGCTGGCTGGGCGAGTAATGCATGGAGGTGCCGGACAGCTGGCTCGATGTGCCGGTGTCCACGCGTTGGCCGCCGCTGGCGCCAAAGAAGGAGTCGGCTGCCAGCTGGCTGTCGCCAAAGGCGCTTTCGCTGGAGGCGGCAGCGGCGCGGCGGCGCTGCATGACGCGGTAGCCGCCATAGCCCAGCAGCAGGGCCAGCAGGGCAGCACCGGCCAGCGGGATGGTGGGGTCTTCCAGCAGCGTATCGATGAAGCTGGGCTCGGCGATCGGCGCGACGGGGGCGGGTGCCGGCTTGGGCTTCGGCGGCTCGGCTGCAGCAGGCGTGGCGGGCGCGGCTTCTGCTGCGGCCGTTGCTGTGGCAGCCGTCGCTGCGGCGTCTGGGGCTGCAGTGGCGGCCGGAGCTGTCGTAGCGGCTGCATCGGCGGGGGCTGCTGTGGCCGGGGCCTGGGGCGCTGCAGCTTCAGGCGCTGCAGGCACGGTCGGTGCGCCGGGCACGGCCACGCCAGCTGCCGTGCTGCCAGCGGCAGCCGCCGGTGCTGCTGCACCACCTTCGGCCGGCTTGGTGGCGGCGGCGATCTGGCTCAGTTCGGACATGTTGCGCTGCAACTCGGCCGTGCGCGATGCCTGGTCATCCGACTGCTTTTGCTTGGCCAGGCGCTCGTCGGCCTCCACGCCCTTGACGGCGCCCTTGGACAGGGTGAGCTTGTCGGGTGCTGCGGTGGACGGCTTGCGGTCTTCGACCTGGGCCTGGACGCTGCCCGATGCTTCGCGGTTGGCGGAGGCCACGGGCGCGGCCGGCGCGGCGCTGGCCAGCTGGCGGCGGAACTGGTTGAAATCGCGGGACTGGGCGGCAACGATCTGGCGCGCTTCGCGCGGCGAGGTGGCCTGGGCCGTGGCTTCGTCCGGCACGGTGAGCACGGCGCCGGAGCGCATGCGGTTCACATTGCCGTTGATGAAGACCTTTGGATTGGTGCGCAGCATGGCCACCAGCATCTGGTCCAGCGAAACGCCGGCTGGCAGGTGGGCGGCGGCGATGCGGCCTGCCGTGTCCCCAGCCTTGATGCGGACTTCGGAGGCCTCGGACGACGCGGGAGCCGCTGCGGCGCGCTCGCGGGCTGCCGGGGCGGCACGGCGCGCGGCTGCTGGCGCGGGGCGGCTTTCCTCGGTGTTGCCTGCAGCGGCTTGCGATGCAGCTTGCGAGGGGGTGGGGGCTGCGCGGCGCGGCGCTGCGGCGGGCTCGGGTGCCGAGGCCTGGGCCGCAGCCGTCACGGCAGGCGGGAGCTTTTGCAGGGTGGGCGGATCCAGCAGCAGGGTGTAGTTGCGCTGCAGGTTGCCCGAAGCCCAGCTGGCGTCGATCACCAGATCGACAAAGGGTTCGTTGACGGGCTGTGTGCTTGTGAGGCGCAGCACGGCCGAGCCATCCGCGCGGCGCTGCACGCTGACGCGCACCTGGCTGGCGGTGGCGTTGTACTCCATGCCCTGGGTGCGGAAGACGCCGGGAGAGGCCACGCCCACGCGCAGGCCTTCGGCTTCAGCGGCGGTGATCTGGGGGATTTCGACTTCGGCACGCAGGGGCTCGCCCAGGGCCGATTGCACGTTCACCCGGCCCAGAGCCAGTGCCCAGGCCTCGGAGGCGGGCAGTGCGACCGAGACGACGGCCGCAGTGGCCAGCACAGAGAGTTTCCAACGATGCATAAAGCGTCAAACCTGTGTGGATGCAATTGGGCAGGCACTATTGTTATTGTGGGAATGCCCGCGCTTGCACATGTAATTGAAATTTACCCGGGATAGATGGCACGCCATCTACCAAGGTGCTTGGGTCGCATTGTCGGCCACGCTATAGGATCGCAAGCGTCTGGTTGCCGGCGAACGCCAATAGTTGTTGTCGAACGGCAACGAGAAGAAACACAATGTATCTTTGGTGATTGTAGGCAACCACCTACAGCCAATGGACAAGAGACCTGGGCATTGTGCCCAATTGCCCAGGGCTTAAAGCCGAAAAAAGCGCCATGTCCCGGCCTGGGACATGGCGCTTTTTGTGTTGGCTCAAGCCGGCGATGCTCAGGCGGCGAGCAGGATGCGCAGCATGCGGCGCAGCGGCTCGGCGGCGCCCCACAGCAGCTGGTCACCGATCACGAAGGCCGACAGGTACTCGGGGCCCATGTTCAGCTTGCGCACGCGGCCCACGCCGACTTCCAGGCCGCCGGTGATGGCGGCAGGGGTCAGTTCCTTGACGGTGATGGCACGGTCGTTGGGAACCCACTTCACCCAGGGGTTGCCGGACTTGATGATGGCTTCCAGCTCTTGCAGGGGCAGGTCCTTCTTGAGCTTGAGGGTCAGCGCCAGGCTGTGGCAACGCATGGCGCCGATGCGCACGCACAGGCCATCGACAGGGATGGTCTGCTCGGTGCCCAGGATCTTGTTGACCTCGGCCTGGCCCTTCCACTCTTCCTTGGACTGGCCGTTGTCCAGCTGCGCATCGATCCAGGGGATCAGGCCACCGGCCAGCGGCGCGCCGAAGAATTCGGTGGGCACGTCGGTGCGGATGGTCTGGGCCACCTTGCGGTCGATGTCCAGGATGGCGGATGCGGGCGTGGCCAGTTCGTCGGCCACGGCAGCGTGCACCACGCCCATGCCCTTGAGCAGTTCGCGCATGTGGTTGGCGCCGCCACCGGAGGCTGCCTGGTAGGTCATGGAGCTGACCCATTCCACGAGACCGGCCTTGAACAGGCCGCCCAGGCCCATCAGCAAGATGGAGTTGGTGCAGTTGCCGCCAATCCAGTTCTTGCCGCCCGCGGCGAGCTTGGACTGGATCAGGCCTTCATTGACGGGGTCGAGCACGATGACGGCATCGCCTTCCATGCGCAGCGACGACGCGGCATCGATCCAGTGGCCGTTCCAGCCCGAGGCGCGCAGCTGGGGGAAGACTTCCTTGGTGTAGTCGCCGCCCTGGCAGGTGATGATGATGTCGCACTTGGACAGCTCGGCAATGTCGTTGGCATTGCGCAGCTCGGTGTGGGTCTTCGCCATGGCCGGGGCCTTGCCGCCGGCGTTGGAAGTGGAGAAGAACACGGGCTCGATCAGGTCGAAGTCGCCCTCTGCCTGCATGCGGTCCATCAGCACGGAGCCGACCATGCCGCGCCAGCCGACGAGGCCTACCAATTGCTTGCTCATTTTTGAAACGCCCTTTCAGTGTGAAAACAGTGCTTGATCAAGACTGTTGTCGCCCGGCTCGTCTAGGCCAGGTGAGGGCGCACGACGAACCGGGCTGGGTCAGCCTTTGATTGTCGTAATGGTTGTGGAGGTGATTGCGCGCGCAGCCACACCAGCCATGGCGGCGGGTGCAATGTTCAGCAGGAGGAACGGGCGGGCGGCAAACATAAGAGACGTCATTCTATCGAATACGCCAGGAAAGAGAATGTCTGTTTTGATGAATATCTTCGTCGAATCGGCGAAAACCGAACGTCTATTTTGACGTTTTGCCATGTTGTGGCAAAGCAGGGCAGTGCCTGCCCGCCACAGGGACAGCCGCAAGCCGGGAGGCTGGCGGCCGTCATGGACTTCAGGCCAGTGCGGCCACCACGGCATCGCCCATCTCGCGGGTGGAGACCTTGGTCGTGCCTTCGCTGTAGATGTCGGCCGTGCGCAGGCCCTGGGCCAGCACCTTTTGCACGGCGGCTTCGATGCGCTGGGCGGCGGCTTCCTGGTTCAGCGAGAAGCGCAGCATCATCGCGGCCGACAGGATGGTGGCCAGCGGATTGGCAATGCCCTTGCCGGCGATGTCGGGGGCCGAGCCGTGGCTGGGCTCGTACAGGCCCTGGCCCCTGGAGTTGAGCGATGCCGAGGGCAGCATGCCGATGGAGCCGGTCAGCATGGAGGCTTCGTCGGACAGGATGTCGCCGAACATGTTGCCCGTGACCACCACGTCAAAGCGCTTGGGTTCCTTGACCAGCTGCATGGCGGCGTTGTCCACGTACATGTGGTCCAGTTGCACATCGGGGTACTGCTGGCCCACTTCGGTGACCACGTCCTTCCAGAACTGGAAGGTTTCCAGCACGTTGGCCTTGTCCACGCTGGTCACGCGCTTGCTGCGCTTTTGCGCGGCCTGGAAGGCGACATGGGCGATGCGCTCGATCTCGGGCTTGGAGTAGCGCATGGTGTCGAAGGCTTCCTCGGCACCGGGGAAGTGGCCGTCGGTGGCCACGCGGCGGCCGCGCGGCTGGCCGAAGTAGATGTCGCCGGTCAGCTCACGGATGATGAGGATGTCCAGGCCCGCGACCAGCTCGGGCTTGAGGCTGGAGGCGTGGGTCAGTTCCGCATAGCAGATGGCCGGGCGGAAGTTGGCGAACAGGCCCATGTGCTTGCGCAGGCCCAGGATGGCCTGCTCGGGGCGCAGCGGGCGGTCCAGCGTGTCGTACTTCCAGTCGCCCACGGCGCCGAACAGCACGGCGTCGGACTCCATGGCCAGCTTCAGCGTGGATTCGGGCAACGGGTGGCCGGCAGCTTCGTAGGCAGCGCCGCCCACGGGGGCCGTCTGCATGTCGAAGTCCAGGCCCAGGGCGCCCAGCACCTTCACGGCTTCCGCAACGATTTCGGGGCCGATGCCATCACCGGGCAAGACTGCGATTTTCATGGTGTTCCTTTTGAGAGACTGTTCGGATGGTGGAAGGCCGCCGGCGACTGGTTCAGCAACGCCTGCGGCCCATTGATGCGCGCAAGTGGAGGTCGATCAGCGCTGCACCAGCGTGTGTGCCAGCCAGGGCTTGGTGGCCAGGCGCTCGGCCTCGTAGGCGCGGATCTTGTCGGCGTGGCGCAGCGTCAGGCCGATATCGTCAAAGCCGTTGAGCAGGCAGAACTTGCGAAAGGCGATGACATCGAAAGGGATCTCCTCGCCCTGCGGACGCACGATCACCTGGCGATCCAGATCGATGGTCAGCTCGTAGCCGGGGAAGGCCGCGATCTCGTTGAACAGCATGTCGATCGTGGCTTCGGGCAGCACGATGGGCAGCAGGCCGTTCTTGAAGCAGTTGTTGAAGAAGATGTCGGCAAAGCTGGGTGCCAGGATGGCGCGAAAGCCGTACTGGTCCAGGGCCCAGGGCGCGTGCTCGCGGCTGGAGCCGCAGCCGAAGTTCTTGCGTGCGACCAGGATGGAGGCGCCCGCATAGCGCGGCTGATTGAGCACGAAGTCGGGGTTGGGCTTGCGCGAGGCCGGGTCCTGGCCGGGCTCGCCATGGTCCAGGTAGCGCCATTCGTCGAACAGGTTCACGCCGAAGCCGGTCTTCTTGATCGACTTGAGGAACTGCTTGGGAATGATGGCGTCGGTATCGACGTTTTCGCGGTCCATGGGGGCGACAAGGCCCTTGTGCACGGTGAATTGTTGCATGGCTGTATCGGATTCAGGGTTCAGCGGGCGGCGCGTTCGATGGCGCTGCCCGCGCTTTGCACGTCCTGGCCAATGCCCTTGACGGTATTGCAGGCGGCCAGGGTGAAGGCCAGGCCGATCAGGAGGATCGAGAAGGAGGGCTTCATGGTGTGCAGGCGGGGCAGTTGCGGGATCGGATCAGGAGAACCTGCGGATGTCCACGAAGTGGCCGTGGATGGCGGCGGCTGCAGCCATGGCGGGGCTCACCAGGTGGGTGCGTCCGCCCGCGCCCTGGCGGCCTTCGAAGTTGCGGTTGCTGGTGGAGGCGCAGCGCTCGCCGGGCTCCAGGCGGTCGGCATTCATGGCCAGGCACATGGAGCAGCCGGGCTCGCGCCATTCAAAGCCTGCCGCCTTGAAGATCTGGTCCAGGCCTTCGCGCTCGGCCTGTTCCTTGACCAGTCCGGAGCCGGGCACGACCATGGCCAGCTTGATGTTGCGCGCCACCTTCTGGCCCAGCTTCTTGACCACGGCGGCGGCCTCGCGCATGTCTTCGATGCGGCTGTTGGTGCACGAGCCGATGAAGACCTTGTCCACGAAGATGTCGTCGATCGCCTTGCCGGGCTCCAGGGCCATGTAGGTCAGCGCGCGTTCGATGGCGCCGCGCTTGCTGGCATCCTTTTCCTTGTCGGGGTCCGGCACGCGGGCATCCACGCCCAGCACCATCTCGGGCGAGGTGCCCCAGGTGACCTGCGGCACGATCTCGCTGGCCTGCAGCTCGACCACGCGGTCGAACTTCGCATCGGCATCGGAGTGCAGCGTCTTCCAGTAGGAGACGGCGGCATCCCATTCGGCGCCGGTGGGGGCCAGCGGGCGGCCCTTGACGTACTGGATGGTCTTGTCGTCCACGGCCACCAGGCCTGCGCGCGCGCCGCCTTCGATGGCCATGTTGCAGACCGTCATGCGGCCTTCCATGCTCAGGTCGCGGATGGCTTCGCCCGCGAACTCGATGGTGTAGCCCGTGCCGCCGGCCGTGCCGATCTTGCCGATGATGGCCAGCACGATGTCCTTGGCCGTGATGCCGGGGGCCGCCTTGCCGCTGACGTTGATCAGCATGTTCTTGGCCTTCTTGGCCAGCAGGGTCTGGGTGGCCATCACGTGCTCGACCTCGGACGTGCCGATGCCGTGGGCCAGTGCGCCGAAGGCGCCGTGCGTGGACGTGTGGCTGTCGCCGCAGACCACGGTCATGCCGGGCAGGGTGGCGCCCTGCTCGGGGCCCATGACGTGGACGATGCCCTGACCCTTGTCCATGAAGGGGAAGAAGGCCGCAGAGCCGAACTCGCCGATGTTGGTGTTCAGCGTGGTGATCTGTTCCTTGCTGATGGGGTCGGCAATGCCGTCATAGCCGCGCTCCCAGCCGTCGGTGGGGGTGTTGTGGTCGGCCGTGGCGACCACGGAGCTGATGCGCCACAGCTTGCGGCCGGCCATGCGCAGTCCTTCGAAGGCCTGGGGGCTGGTGACTTCGTGCACCAGGTGGCGGTCGATGTAGAGGACGGCGGTGCCGTCATCCTCGGTGTGGATGACGTGCTCGTCGAAGATCTTGTCGTAGAGGGTGCGTCCCATGGCGTTCTCGAATGGTTGGTGTCGTGGGGAAATTTTTGGGGGCATCCAGCGGCCAAGTGGCCTTCAGGATGCGCTGGCCGGCGGGCTCAGGTGCTCGACCAGCAGGCGGGCCGTGACGGGTAGCGCGTCGAAGTCACGCGCCACGATGCTCAGCTCGCGCCGAGCCCAGTCGTCGCTGAGCTCCAGTGCGCGCAGATGGCCCACGCCGTGCATGAGCTCGAAGGCGCGGTCGGGGATCAGTCCCACGCCCAGGCCGTTGTCGATCATGCGGCACATGGCATCCAGGCTGGTGACCTGGATGCGCTGGTGCAGCGCATGCCCCGCCTGTGCGGCGGCCGCACGCATGGCCAGGCTGATGGAGGAGCCGGCCTGCAGGCTGACGATGTCCCATTCGAGCACATCAGCAAAGGCCACGCTGTCGCTGTGCGCCAGCGCGTGCTGCTCGGGCACCACGACGACCAGACGATCCTCGCGGTAGGGGCGGTGCTGCAGTACGGGAGTGGCCTGGCCATTGCCCAGCGGCATGTACGCCATGGAGCAGATGCCGATGTCGGCCGTGCCTTCCTGTACGGCAGCCAGTACGGCGGGGCTGAGCTGCTCCTGCAGGTCGATCTTGACCTGGCCGTGCTTGCGCGCGAACACGCCCAGGTCTTCCGGCAGGAACTGCACGATGGCAGACATGTTGGCGTGGATGCGCACATGGCCGCGCACGCCATCGGCGTACTCGGACAGCTCGCCCTGCATGCGCTCCAGGCCGTACAGCACGTTGCGGGCATGGTGCAGCAGGCTTTCGCCGGCCGGCGTCAAGGTCACGCCACGGCTGTGTCGGTACAGCAGGGCTGTGTCCACCGTGGCCTCGAGATCGGACAGGCGCTTGCTCACCGCCGAGGCTGCAATGAACTCACGCTCGGCCGCGCGGCCGATGCTGCCAAGTTCGCAGACAGCCACGAACAGCTGCAGGGAGGTAAGGTCTATGCGCCGTGCAAAACTGCGCTCTGAATTCTTCATGTGGTGGGGTTCAGGCTTCTCATTAGGAGAAGTTGGATGGATTTTCTCGCACAAGTCATCGATCTGTCATCTTCAAGCGCGATGTCTTTGGTGATGTCGTGCGATTTCATGGAGATGGGGGTCATGTCCCCTGGCGATGGCTGCGGTCGGCTTTTCCTGACGGAACGCCGGTTGCATACTGAAAGAATTTGTCAATCTTTGCGCCAGTCGCCTGCATGGATTGCTGCAAAAATAAGAGCATATGAACGATCGATATCCGACGGGCCTGCGAGCCCTGCCTGCAGGCCTGTCATTGCTGCTGGCCGCAGCCCTGTCCTGCATGGCCGTCCCGGCGTCTGCCAAGCCGCAGCCCCCAGCGAAGAACACGGCCAAGAGCGGTGCGAAGGCACCGACCAAGCCTGCAGCCAGACCTGCAGCCAAAGCGGCAGCCAGGCCAGCGGGCAAGGCCGCCGTCAAGACCGGGGGCAAGTCGGCGCCCTCTCCAACCCGCAATGCGCCGGCCAAGGCCGCCGCCGCTGGCGTGGCGGCAGGAGCCGTTGCGGCCGGAACTGCCGCAGCCGCAATGGGTCATGCCCCCAAGGGCGAGCCCGGTCTGAGTGCGGCCGAGGTCGCAGCGCTGCACCAGCATGCCGAGCAGGGCGAGGCCAGCGCCCAGTACGCGCTGGGTTCGCTGTACAAGCGCGGCCAGGGCGTTGCCCTGAGTGCCGAGACGGCGGCCCAGTGGTATGAGAAGTCTGCGCAGCATGGCTATGCGCCAGCCCAGTCCGACCTGGGGTTGATGTATGCGAATGGCCGTGGTGTGGCGCGTGACGATGCCCAGGCCGTGCAGTGGTATCGCAAGGCTGCCGAGCAGGGCGATGCCGTGGCCCAGAACAACCTGGGTCTGATGCTGGCCGAGGGGCGCGGAGCCGCCAAGGACCCCGCGCAGGCCGTGCAGTGGTTCCAGCGCTCGGCCGAGCAAGGTGAAGCGGCCGGTCAGTACAGTCTGGGCGTGATGTATGCCACGGGCCGGGGCGTGGCCGAGGACGTGGCGCAGGCGCTGCGCTGGTTTGTGGCGGCGGCAGGCCAGGGCCATGCCGATGCGCAATTCAATGCCGGCATGCTCTATGCCGAGGGTGGCGTGGTCGATCGCGACATGGCGCAGGCCGCCCACTGGCTGGAGAAGGCGGCCGAGCAGGGCAATGCCGCAGCCCAGTCCAACCTGGGCGTGCTGTATGCCAATGGCCAGGGCGTGCCCGCCAGCGACGAGAAGGCCGCGCGCTGGCTGGAGCGTGCCGCCCAGCAGGGCGACGCGCTGGCGCAGTCCAATCTCGCCAGCCTTTATGCGTCGGGCAAGGGCGTGGAGCGCAGCCCGTCCCAGGCCTATTTCTGGATGCTGCTGGCGGCGGGCAGGGACAGCTCGCTGGCCGCCAAGCGTGACAGCATGGCCCAGCCGCTGAGCGCGGCCGAGCGTGCACGCACCGAGCGCCAGGCGGCGGCCTGGAAGGCCAAACCCGCTCCCTGAGACCTGTTGAGCAGGCACCAATGAAAAACGCCTCGGAAGAGGCGTTTTTGTTGGGGGCTCAGTGCTGCATCAGCTGAAGAAGCTCTTGAGCCTGTCGGTCCAGCTCTCGCCGCTGGGCGAATGCTTGGCGCCGCCCTTCTTGAGCGATTCCTCCAGCTCGCGCAGCAGCTTGCGCTGGTACTCGGTCAGCTTGACGGGCGTCTCGACCACGATGTGGCAGTACAGGTCGCCGGGATAGCTGGAGCGCACGCCCTTGATGCCCTTGCCGCGCAGGCGGAACTGCTTGCCGGCCTGGGTGCCTTCGGGGATGTCGATGGCCGCCTTGCCCGACAGGGTGGGGACCTCGATCTCGCCGCCGAGCGCCGCCGTGATGAAGCTCACGGGCACGTTGCAGTGCAGGTCGTCGCCGTCGCGCTCGAAGATGTCGTGGTCCTTGATGCGGATCTCGATGTAGAGATCGCCCGCCGGTCCGCCATTCGTGCCGGGTTCGCCATTGCCGGAGGAGCGGATGCGCATGCCGTCGTCGATGCCGGCTGGAATCTTCACTTCCAGTGTCTTCTGGCGCTTGACCTTGCCCTGGCCGCCGCAGCTGGTGCAGGGCTCGGGAATGATCTTGCCCGTGCCCCGGCAGTGCGGGCAGGTCTGCTGCACGCTGAAGAAGCCCTGGCGCATCTGCACGCTGCCCATGCCGTTGCAGGTGGTGCAGGTCTTGGCGCTGGTGCCGGGCTTGGCGCCGCTGCCGTGGCAGGTGTCGCAGCCATCCCAGCTGGGGATGCGGATCTGCGCATCCTTGCCGTGGGCGGCTTCCTCCAGCGTGATCTCCATGGCGTAGCTGAGATCGTTGCCGCGGTAGACCTGGCGGCCGCCACCGGCGCCGCCGCGTCTGCCGCCACCTTGGTTGAACATGTCGCCAAAGATGTCGCCAAAGGCTTCGGCAAAGCCACCAAAGCCTTCGGCGCCGCCGCCCATGCCGCGGTTGGGGTCCACGCCTGCATGGCCGTACTGGTCGTAGGCCGCGCGCTTGTTGCTGTCGGAGAGCATCTCGTAGGCCTCCTTGGCCTCCTTGAATTTCTCTTCCGCCCCGCTTGCAGCATCCCCCTGGTTGCGGTCAGGGTGGTACTTCATCGCCAGCTTGCGATAAGCCTTCTTGATGTCGTCGTCCGAGGCGTTCTTGGCAACGCCGAGGACCTCGTAAAAATCGCGTTTGGACATGGTGTTTGCTAGCCAGTCAGTGAGAACAGGAACGCCGCGTCAGCCCCTTGGCAGGGCCGAGCGCGGCGGCAAGCGGTCGTCAAGGGACCACGCGCTGGGTTCAGTCCTTCTTGACTTCCTTGACTTCGGCGTCAACGACGTTGTCGTCAGCGGCTGCTGCACCGGCCGAGGCGCCTGCTGCACCGGCCGCTGCGGCGGCTGCTGCTGCCTCGGGGCCGCCGGCTGTCTGCGCATCGGCGTACATCTTCTCGCCGAGCTTCTGGCTGGCCGTCATCAGCGCCGTGGTCTTGGCGTCGATGGCGTCCTTGTCCTCGCCCTTCAGGGCCTCTTCCAGGTCCTTGACGGCGCTCTCGATGGCGGTCTTCTCGCCAGCGTCGAGCTTGTCGCCATGCTCGCCCAGGCTCTTCTTGACGCTGTGCACGGCAGCTTCGCCCTGGTTGCGGGCCTGGACCAGTTCCAGCTTCTTCTTGTCGTCGGCTGCGTTCAGCTCGGCGTCCTTCACCATCTTCTGGATCTCGTCCTCGGACAGGCCCGAGTTCGCCTTGATGGTGATCTTGTTTTCCTTGCCCGATGCCTTGTCCTTGGCGGACACGTTCAGGATGCCGTTGGCGTCGATGTCAAAGGCCACTTCGATCTGGGGCACGCCACGCGCTGCGGGCGGAATGCCTTCGAGGTTGAACTCGCCCAGCATCTTGTTGCCCGAAGCCATCTCGCGCTCGCCCTGGAACACCTTGATGGTCACGGCCGGCTGGTTGTCGTCGGCCGTCGAGAAGGTCTGTGCGAACTTCGTTGGGATGGTGGTGTTCTTCGTGATCATCTTGGTCATCACGCCACCCAGCGTCTCGATGCCCAGCGACAGCGGCGTCACGTCCAGCAGCAGCACGTCCTTGCGGTCACCCGACAGAACCTGGCCCTGTACGGCGGCGCCCACGGCCACGGCTTCGTCGGGGTTCACGTCCTTGCGGGGTTCCTTGCCGAAGAATTCCTTGACCTTCTCCTGCACCTTGGGCATGCGGGACATGCCGCCGACCAGGATCACGTCATCGATGTCGGACACGGACACGCCTGCGTCCTTGATGGCCGTGCGGCAGGGCGCAATGGTGCGCTCGATCAGATCTTCGACCAGGCTTTCCAGCTTGGAGCGGGTCAGCTTGATGTTCAGGTGCTTGGGACCCGAGGCATCGGCCGTGATGTAGGGCAGGTTGATGTCGGTCTGGGCCGAGTTCGACAGCTCGATCTTGGCCTTCTCGGCGGCTTCCTTCAGGCGCTGCAGGGCCAGCACGTCCTTGGCCAGATCAACGCCCTGGTCCTTCTTGAACTCGGTGATGATGTAGTCGATGATGCGCTGGTCGAAGTCTTCGCCGCCCAGGAAGGTGTCGCCGTTGGTGGACAGCACTTCGAACTGCTTTTCGCCGTCCACATCGGCGATTTCGATGATGGACACGTCAAACGTGCCGCCGCCCAGGTCATACACCGCGATCTTGCGGTCGCCCTTGTCGATCTTGTCCAGGCCGAAGGCCAGGGCCGCCGCCGTGGGCTCGTTGATGATGCGCTTGACTTCCAGGCCGGCGATGCGGCCGGCATCCTTGGTGGCCTGGCGCTGGGCGTCGTTGAAGTACGCAGGCACGGTGATCACGGCCTCGGTCACGGGCTCGCCCAGGTAGTCCTCGGCGGTCTTCTTCATCTTGCGCAGCACTTCGGCGGAAATCTGCGGCGGGGCCAGCTTCTGGCCGCGCACTTCCACCCAGGCGTCGCCGTTGTCGGCACGCGAGATGGTGTAGGGCATCAGGTCGATGTCCTTTTGCACTTCCTTCTCGTCGAACTTGCGGCCGATCAGGCGCTTGGCGGCGTAGATGGTGTTGCGGGGGTTGGTGACGGCCTGGCGCTTGGCCGAGGCGCCGACGAGGATCTCGCCGTCTTCCTGGTAGGCAATGATCGAAGGCGTGGTGCGTGCACCTTCGCTGTTCTCGATCACGCGCGTGGTGTTGCCGTCCATGATGGCCACGCAGCTGTTGGTGGTGCCCAGGTCAATACCGATGATTTTTCCCATTTTGAATTCTCTCCGCGTTCTGTGAAATGTTTGAATGACTGCTAACTTGTGGCCGGCAGGCGCTGCTTCAAGGGGCTTTGCCTCTTTTTTGTCAGCGATGCCGTGAGCGCACGCTTACTGGGGCTGGGCCACGGTCACGAGGGCCGGGCGCAGGATACGGTCGGCAATCAGGTAGCCCTTTTGCAGCACCGACACCACGGTGTTGGCTTCCTGCTGGGCAGGCACCATGCTGATGGCCTGGTGCAGGTTGGGGTCGAATTTCTCGCCGGCTGCCGGGTTGATGGTCACGACCTTGTTGCGCTCCAGGGCCGAGGTCAGCTGGCGCAGCGTGGCGTCGGCGCCTTCGCGCAGCTGCTCTGGCGTGGCCTGCTGGATGGCCAGTGCGGCATCCAGGCTGTCGCAGACGGGCAGCAGGCTTTCGGCAAAGCTCTCGATGCTGAACTTGCGGGCCTTGGACACTTCGTCTTCCGCGCGGCGGCGCACATTCTCTGCCTCGGCCTTGGCGCGCAGGAACTGGTCGGCCAGCTCGGCGCTCTTGGCCTTGAGTTCGGCCAGCTCGGCCTGCAGGCGCTGCAGCTCGTCGGCGGCGTTGGCCGCCATGGCGGCTTCGATTTCTTCCGGGGCTGCGTCTTGAAAGGGGTTGGAGTTTTGTTCGGACATGGATGGAGACTTCAGCTACAAAACAAAAAGATCGCCGCGCTGGAGGCCAGGCTTGGCGATTGCACGATCTTGAATCGAGATGCGAGCGGATCGGTGTATTTTCAAGGGCTTTGTGCCTGTGCATGCGCACTGCAGGTGCACACGGTGGGGGCAAAAGCCGGGCGAAGGGGCAAAAGCCCCACACGAATCCGGGGTCTCGGGCAGTGCGGAGTGTACAGATGGAAGAGGGCTGCGCTAGAATCCAATGCTTTGCCTTGCCGCACCGCTACAAGACGCAGTGGGCGGCGTTTTCCCAAAAGGAGTCGATATGCGTCATTACGAAATCGTTTTGTTGATCCACCCGGATCAGAGCGAGCAGGTTCCCGCCATGCTGGAACGCTACAAGGGCATGATCACCGCTGGCGGTGGCAAGGTCCATCGCGAAGAAGACTGGGGCCGTCGCCAACTGGCTTACATGATCAACAAGCTCGCCAAGGCCCACTATCTGTGCCTGAACATCGAAGCCGACCAGGCTGTGATGGCTGAGCTGGAGCATGCCTTCAAGTTCAACGATGCCGTGCTGCGTCACCTGACGGTTCAGAAGAAGAAGGCCGACACTGCGCCTTCCTCGATGATGAAGACCGTCGAGCGTGAAGAAGCCCGCAAGGCCAGCCAGACCGAACAGGCCTGAGCCCAGCCCTTTCAGAGCCTGAAGGAGTGGAGAACCACGTTGCACTGACGGCCGCCATCGCAGAGCTTCAAGCACTGCGCTACACGCCGGCAGGGCTGCCCGCCCTTGAACTGCGACTCGAACACGCGTCGCGGCAAAAAGAAGCAGGAAGCGAACGCAGCGTGACGGCATCTGTCAAGGCGGTGGCCTTTGGCGCGCTGGCTGAAAAGCTGGCCCGCCAGGCGCTCGGCAGCCAGTGGAAGTTCCAAGGCTTCCTGGCAACGCCCCGCAACGGCAAATTGCTGGTTTTCCACATCCAGGACATTCAACAAAACTAATTTTCAAGAGGTCCAGAAATGGCCACGTTCAAGAAATTCAACAAGGACAAGCGCCCCAAGCGCAACACGCAGTCGCTGCTGTTCAAGCGCAAGCGCTTCTGCCGCTTCACCGTCGCCGGCGTCGAAGAAATCGACTACAAGGATGTGGACACCCTGCGTGACTTCATCGGTGAAAACGGCAAGATCGTGCCCGCTCGCCTGACCGGCACGCGCGCCATCTACCAGCGTCAGCTGAACACGGCCATCAAGCGCGCCCGCTTCCTGGCTCTGGTTCCTTACTCTGACCAGCACAAGATCTAAGGAATACAACCATGCAAGTCATTCTGCTCGACAAGGTTGTGAACCTCGGTGGCCTCGGCGACATCGTCAAGGTCAAAGACGGCTACGCCCGCAACTTCCTGATCCCCACGGGCGCTGCCCGTCGTGCCACGGCTTCCGCCAAGGCCGAGTTCGAAGCCAAGCGCGTCGAACTGGAAAAGCAAGCGGCTGAAAAGCTGGCTGCTGCTCAGCAACTGGGCGAAAAGCTCAACGGCGCAAACGTCAAGCTGACCCAGAAGGCTGGCGTTGACGGCCGCCTGTTCGGCTCGGTGACCAACGCCGACATCGCCGAAGAACTGACCAAGGCCGGCTTTGCCGTTGCCAAGTCGCAAGTTCGCCTGGTCAACGGTCCCATCAAGACCGTGGGCGACGCCACCGTGGTCGTGGCACTGCACACCGACGTCAGCGTCGAAGTGACGGTGTCGGTCTACGGCGACCACTCCTGATCCGGGGCTTGTCCCGTATCACCAAAAAGCCGCCTTAGGGCGGCTTTTTGCTTTGCCGTGCCAGGGTGATGACGCCGGGTGGCGCGGCCTTTTGCCAGCCGCTACGATGGCGGGCTCATCTCCAGGAATTCCATGTCGTCCGTAATGCCCCCGCTCGATCTCGATGATGCGTTCGCACCGCTGCCTGCTGGCGACCAGCAGGTGGCCCAGTTGCGCGTGCCGCCGCATTCGATGGAGTCCGAGTCCAGCGTTCTAGGGGGGCTGCTGCTGGACAACAACGCCTGGGAGCGTGTTGGTGATCTGCTGGTGGATGGTGATTTCTACCGCCATGAGCACAAGCTGATCTACGAGGCCATCGGCAAGCTGATCAACGGCAGCAAGCCGGCCGACGTGATCACGGTCTACGAGCATTTGCAGAGCATGGGCAAGGCCGAGGAAATCGGCGGCCTGCTGTACCTGAACCAGCTGGCGCAGTACGTGCCCAGCGCCACCAACATCCGGCGCTATGCGGAGATCGTGCGGGAGCGCTCCATCCTGCGCAAACTGGTGACTGCCAGCGACGACATCGCCACCAATGCCTTCAATCCGCAGGGCAAGACGGTCGATCGCATCCTGGACGAGGCCGAGCAGAAGATCCTGGCCATCGGCGAGGAGGGTGCGCGCAACAAGCAGGGCTTCCAGTCGCTCGACACGCTCGTGGTGGACCTGCTCGACCGTGTCCAGGAGATGGCCGACAACCCCATGGACGTGACCGGCGTGCCCACGGGTTTCGTCGATCTGGACCGCATGACCAGCGGCCTGCAGGCCGGTGACCTGGTGGTGCTGGCTGCCCGTCCCTCGATGGGCAAGACTTCGTTTGCGGTGAATATCGCCGAGCATGTGGCGCTCAACGAGGGCCTGCCGGTCGCCATTTTCTCCATGGAAATGGGCGCGGCCCAGCTGGCGGTTCGTATCGTCGGCTCCATCGGCCGCGTCAACCAGGGCAATCTGCGCACGGGCAAGCTCAACGACGACGAGTGGCCGCGCCTGACGGAAGCCATCGAGCGGCTGCGCACGGTGTCCCTGCACATCGACGAGACACCGGGCCTGTCCCCCACGGAACTGCGCGCCAATGCGCGGCGCCTGGCGCGCACCTGCGGCAAGCTGGGCCTGATCGTGGTGGACTATTTGCAGCTGATGAGCGGCTCGGGCTCGGCTGCCAGTTCCGACAACCGTGCGACCGAGCTGGGCGAGATTTCGCGGGGCCTGAAAATGCTGGCCAAGGAACTGCAGTGCCCGGTGATTGCCCTGTCCCAGCTCAACCGCTCGGTGGAGCAGCGCACCGACAAGCGTCCCATGATGTCCGACCTGCGCGAGTCGGGCGCCATTGAGCAGGATGCCGACATCATCATGTTCATCTACCGTGATGACTACTACAACAAGGACAGCAAGGAGCCGAACATTGCGGAAGTCATCATCGGCAAGCAGCGTAACGGTCCCACGGGAACGGTGAAGGTGTTCTTCCAGAAGAACCAGACGCGCTTCGAGAACCTGGCTGTGGGCTACGGTGGCGGCGACGAGTACTGACCGGGATACCCCGGCTTTGTGCCCGCAATGAAAAACGGCCCCGAGGGGCCGTTTGCTTTGGGTGGTTGGCGATCTACATGCGCCAGACCTGGATCAGCAGGCCCGCCACGCAGACGCCAAGGATGGCGCATGCCCAGGCCAGCCGCTGGGCGCCCGTGCGCAGCGCGCCCACGGTGGCCACGATCTGGGCGTTCTGCTCGGCCAGCTTTTCGATCAACTCCAGCGACTGGCGCTGGGATTGTTCCAGTTGCACGATGCGTGCGTCCTGGGTCTGGATCAGCTGCAGCGCCTGTTCGCCAGCCGAGCGCGGCGGTGCCAGTGGCTCGACGGCCGCAGGCTGCTGTGCATCGAGCTCCTGCGCAGCGTCCTTCTTGCGCAGCAGGTTCTTGGCGGCCTTGACGACCTGGGGCGTGGCCTCGATGACATCGCCCCAGGGCACCAGCTTCAATGCGGTGATCCAGCTGATCGCCATGGCTTAGAGCACCTCGCTGGCGAAGTCTGCCAGGCGCGAACGCTCGCCGCGCGCCAGCGTGATGTGGCCGCTGTGCGGCCAGCCCTTGAAGCGGTCCACGGCGTAGGTCAGGCCCGAGGAGCCTTCGGTCAGGTAGGGTGTGTCGATCTGCGCCAGATTGCCCATGCAGATGATCTTGGTGCCGGGGCCGGCGCGCGTGATCAGGGTCTTCATCTGCTTGGGCGTTAGGTTCTGGGCCTCGTCGATGATGACGTACTTGTTCAGGAAGGTGCGGCCGCGCATGAAGTTCATGCTCTTGATCTTGATGCGGCTGCGGATCAGCTCATTGGTGGCCGCGCGGCCCCATTCGCCGGCATTGCCGCCATCGCCCTTGGCCAGGAATTCGAGGTTGTCGTCGAGGGCGCCCATCCAGGGGCCCATCTTCTCTTCCTCGGTGCCGGGCAGGAAGCCGATGTCCTCACCCACGCTCACCGTGGCGCGCGTCATGATGATCTCGGTGTAGCGGCGGTCGTCCAGCACCTGGGACAGGCCGGCGGCCAGGGCCAGCAGGGTCTTGCCGGTGCCGGCCGTGCCGGTCAGCGTGACCAGGTCGATGTCCGGGTTCATCAGCAGGTTCATCGCGAAGTTCTGCTCGCGGTTGCGCGCCGTGACGCCCCAGACGGCGTACTTGGGATTGCCGAAGTCCTTGAGCGTCTTGAGCACGGCCGTCTTGTCGCGGATCTCGGTCACGCGCATGAACAGGCTGGGCTCGCCCGGAGCCTCGTGGTAGACGAACTGGTTGATCATCAGCTGGTCGACGATGGCGCCGCTGATGCGGTAGTAGGTGATGGCGCCTTCCTGCCAGCTCTCGACGTTCTTGCCCGCCTTGGCCCAGAAGTCCTGGGGCAGGGCCAGGGCACCTGCGTACAGCAGGTCGCCGTCGTCCAGTACCTTGTCGTTCTGGTAGTCCTCGGCCGCCAGGCCCAGCGCGCGTGCCTTGACGCGCATGTTGATGTCCTTGGACACCAGCACGACTTCGCGCTCGCTGAACTTCTTGCGCAGCGCGGCGACCACGCCCAGGATCTGGTTGTCCGCCTTGCCCTGGGGCAGGCTGTCGGGCAGCGAGGTTTCCAGCGGTTCCGTCTGGAAATACAGCATGCCCGTGGCGCTGCGCTGGCCCGTGGCATTCAGCGGCAGGCCCTTGTCCAGCGTTTCGGAGGGCTGGGAGGCGACCAGCGAATCCAGCGTGCGGCTGACCTGGCGGCCGTTGCGCGCCACTTCGGTCATGCCCTTCTTGTGGCCGTCGAGTTCTTCCAGCACCACCATGGGCAGGAAGATGTCGTGTTCCTCGAAGCGGAACAGGCTGGTCGGGTCGTGCAGCAGCACGTTGGTGTCGAGCACGAACAGCGTCTTCGGTCCTGTGCGCGTGCGGCGTGGGCGAACCGGCGCTGCCAGCAATGCTGCCGGCTTGGCTTCTGTGGAGGACCTTTTGGCCGAGCGGGCGCTGGACGGCGCTGCCGTTGCGTTGGAATTGTCGGTTGCGCGGCGCTGCCGATTGGCAGGGGCTGCAGTCGCGGGCGCAGGAGCCGGTGCCGGTGATGCGGGCTTGGTGTTGCGGCCGCGCGCCGGTGCGGGCTTTGCGGCTGTGGCGGTGTTGTTGGAGGCGGCGGCCGGGGCCGGCTTGCGCTTGCGTGGCGCGGCGGCAGCTACGGCCTCGGCTGCATCGGGAAGATCGTCAGCGGGCAGGGGGTCTGCGTGCTGGGCACCGCGCACGGGAAGAAAGGCTTCGGGGGAGAGCTTGGCGGCACGGCGGCCGGGTGCGGGGGGCAGGGGCATAGTGGACGAACCGTTCCTCAACAGGGATCAAAAAGCACAAAGCCGCCTGGAAACCGAGGCGGCTTTGGTGGGGTGACAGGGAAAAGCGTCTTTGCTAAGAGGCATCGTCCCATTATGCATAGGCTGATGGCCTGAATATGTCGGCCGGCGCTTTGTCGCCTGTCAGATTGTCGCTATCAGGCGGCCTGCTTCAGTGCCTTCAGGGTCTTGACAGCCTTGAGCACCTCGTCAACGTGGCCGGGGACCTTCAGGCCGCGCCATTCCTGCACCAGCAGGCCATCGGTGCCCACCAAGAAGGTGGAGCGCTCGATGCCCTTCACCTTCTTGCCGTACATGATCTTGTTCTTGACCACGCCGAACATGTGGCACATCTTCTCTTCCGTGTCGGCGATGAGCTCGAACGGCAGTTCCAGCTTTTCCTTGAAGTCGTCGTGCGACTTCATGTTGTCGCGCGAGACGCCAAACACGGTGGCACCAGCTTTCACGAAATCCTTGTACTTGTCGCGGAACTGCATGGCTTCAGTGGTGCAGCCAGGCGTATTGTCCTTTGGGTAGAAATACAGGATCAGAATCTGGCCCGTGTGGGAGGTGTTGGTCACCTTGATCCCGCCGGTAGCGTTGGCTTCAAATTCGGGAAGGGGTTTGTTGACAACGATCGCCATGCGCTTATATCTCTCGGGTGTAGTCGTTGAAATGCCGAGGGCCGTGTTTGTGTTTTTGCTTTTATCGGAAATGCCCCCAACCGCAACCTGCAATTTTACCCTGAAAACGGGATTTCACCCAATCAGGGGGGCAGGAGTCTACTCCAAGAGTAGGGCCGCGACGACGTTACGGCCTTCGCTGGCAAGGATGTTGTAGGTGCGACACGCGGCCTGCGTGTCCATGCTTTCCAGGCCTATGCGCCGGGCCATGAGGGGGCGCAGCCAGGCCGCCGGCGGGAAGCGGTTGCGCTGGCCGCTGCCCAGGATGATGACCTCGGCATCCAGTTGGGACAGCGCCTCGAAATGCTCGGGCGTCAGGTCCTCGAAGCGGACGCAGTCCCAGGCCTGGCGCAGGCCCTTGGCGCCTACCAGCAGGCTGTGCTCGAATTTTTCCCTGTCCACGGCGACCCAGCCGGGGCCATAGCCCGTGATGCTCTGTGCTTCGGATTTGTCGGCGTGGAATTTCATGGATGAGGGTGGCGCGGTCTGCGCGATGGGGGTGGCCGCCACATGGCCGGGGCCAGGGCGATGCTGCATTGCGGAACTGTGGTCAAATTATAGGTTTCACCAGGGTGCATGGGGCACTTTGGCGTGCATGAAGGCCGCAAGCCCGCGCCGGCCACTTTCATATTCTCAGCATGAAAACCGTTCTCAAATCCGCAAAACTAGCCAACGTCTGTTATGACATCCGCGGGCCCATCATGGACGCGGCGAAGAAGATGGAAGAGGACGGGCAGAAGATCATCAAGCTCAATATCGGCAACCTGGCCGTGTTCGGCTTCGATGCCCCCGAGGAAGTGCAGCAGGACATGATCCGCAACCTGCCCAATTCGGCAGGCTACTCGGACAGCAAGGGCATCTTCGCAGCGCGCAAGGCCGTGATGCACGAGACCCAGCGCCAGGGCATCCTGGGCGTGACGCTGGACGATATCTACCTGGGCAATGGTGCATCCGAGCTGATCAGCCTGGCCACGAACGCGCTGCTGGACGACGGCGACGAGATGCTGCTGCCGGCGCCCGACTATCCGCTGTGGACCGCCGTCACCAGCCTGTCGGGCGGCACGCCCGTGCACTATATGTGTGACGAGTCCAACGGCTGGATGCCCGATCTGGAAGATATCCGCGCCAAGATCACGCCGCGCACCAAGGGCATCGTCGTCATCAATCCCAACAACCCCACGGGCGCCCTGTACAGCAAGCAGCTGCTGCAAAGCATCGTGGCGCTGGCCCGCGAGCATGGCCTGGTGATCTTTGCCGACGAGGTCTATGACAAGGTGCTGTACGACGACGTGGTGCACACGCCGCTCGCCAGCCTGTCCACCGATGTGCTGACGCTGACCTTCAACTCGCTGTCCAAGGCCTATCGCAGCTGCGGCTACCGCGCCGGCTGGATGGTGGTCTCGGGCGACAAGAAGGCGGCCCGGGACTATATCGAGGGCCTGAACATGCTCTCCAACATGCGCCTGTGCGCCAATGTGCCCGGCCAATGGGCCGTGCAGACGGCGCTGGGCGGCCACCAGAGCATTGACGAGCTGGTGCAGGAGGGCGGCCGGCTGCGCGTTCAGCGCGATCTGGCCCACAAGCTGATCACCGAAATCCCCGGCGTGAGCTGCGTCAAGCCGCAAGCCGCGCTGTACATGTTCCCGCGCCTGGACCCCGAGATCTACCCGATCAAGGATGACCAGGCGTTCTTCCTGGAAGTGCTGCAAGAGACCAAGGTCATGCTGGTGCAGGGAACGGGCTTCAACTGGCCGCACCCCGACCATTTCCGCATCGTCTTCCTGCCGCACGACACCGACCTGCGCGAGGCCATCCGCCGTCTCGCAGTGTTCCTCGAGAAATACCGCAAGCGCCACGGCACGGACCGCGGCTGAGCTGTGCGGGCCGGTGGAGGAGAGGGCCTTCCGCCGGCCATTGCTTTTTACCGGCTGCCGGCGCGCACCCTCTGGGCGCCGCAGCGTTTTTTGACTGGCAAGTAGTTTATGAAACCGATCCAAGTAGGCCTTCTGGGCATTGGCACCGTGGGCAGCGGCACCTTCAACGTGCTGCAGCGCAATCAGGAAGAGATCCGCCGCCGTGCGGGCCGCGGTATTGAGATTGCCATGGTGGCCGACCTGGATACGGAACGCGCCCGCTCCGTCGTGGGCGACACGGCCAAGGTGGTCGGCGATGCGCGCGAGATCATCGCCAACCCCGAGATCGACGTGGTGATCGAGCTGATCGGAGGCTACGGCATTGCCAAGGCCCTGGTGCTGGAAGCCATTGCCGCCGGCAAGCATGTGGTCACGGCCAACAAGGCCCTGCTGGCCGTGCATGGCAGCGAAATCTTCAAGGCCGCCGCCGAGAAGGGCGTGATGGTGGCCTACGAAGCGGCCGTGGCCGGTGGCATCCCCATCATCAAGGCGCTGCGCGAAGGCCTGACGGCCAACCAGATCCAGTGGGTGGCCGGCATCATCAACGGCACGACCAACTTCATCCTGTCCGAAATGCGCGACAAGGGCCTGGACTTCGACGTGGTGCTCAAGGAAGCCCAGCGCCTGGGATATGCCGAAGCCGATCCGACCTTCGACATCGAAGGCGTGGACGCCGCCCACAAGGTCACGCTGATGAGCGCCATCGCCTTCGGCATTCCCGTGCAGTTCGACAAGGCGCATGTGGAAGGCATCACCAAGCTGTCTGCGGCCGACATCAAGTACGCCGAGCAACTGGGCTACCGCATCAAGCTGCTGGGCATCACCAAGCGCACGGACAAGGGCATCGAGCTGCGCGTGCACCCCAGCCTGGTGCCGACCAAGCGCCTGATCGCGAACGTGGAAGGCGCGATGAACGCCGTCGTCGTCCATGGCGATGCCGTGGGCACGACGCTGTACTACGGCAAGGGCGCGGGCTCCGAGCCCACGGCCAGCGCCGTGATCGCCGACCTGGTGGACATCGCCCGCCTGCACACGGCCGATCCCGAGCACCGCGTGCCCCCGCTGGCCTTCCAGTCGAACACGCTGGTCGCCGCAGGTGGCGAGCTGCCCGTGCTGCCCATGAGCGAGGTGGTCACCAGCTACTACCTGCGCATCCGCGTGGCCGACGAAGCCGGTGTGCTGGCCAAGATCACCAGCATCCTCGCGGGCATGGGCATCAGCATCGACGCCCTGCTGCAGCGAGAGGCCGGCGAAGTGAGCGGCGACAGCGAAGGCAGCCAGGGCGTGCCGCAGACCGACCTGATCATCCTGACCCATGCCACGCGCGAAGGCGATATGGACACGGCCCTGGCCCAGATCCAGCAACTGCCCACGGTGCTGGCCCCTATCAACCGCATCCGCAAGGAAGAGTTGAACTAAGACACCCCCTGAGCGGCTGCGCCGCTTCCCCCTCTCTCGCACGCGGGAGGGGGACGACGCCCTCGCTGCGGGGCGGCCCTTGCTCGGCATCCCTGGCATCGGCCGCGCCCCGTCTCACAGAATACTGACGAGGAAGCGACATGCTTTATCTTTCCACGCGCGGCCACGCGGACCGCAAGCGCTTTTGCGACATCCTGCTCGAGGGCCTGGCGCCCGATGGCGGGCTGTACCTGCCCGAGCACTATCCGCAGATCGATGCCGCCCGCCTGGGCGAGCTGCGCAGCATCTACAAGGAGCAGGGCTACGCAGCGCTGGCCTTCGAGATCCTGAGCCTGTACATCGACGACATCCCGGCCGAGGATCTGCGCGCCCTGTGCGCCAAGACCTATACGCAGCAGGTGTTCGGCACGGCCGAGATCACGCCGCTGCGCCAGCTGGAAGACGGCCTGTGGCTCGAAGCCCTGTCCAACGGCCCCACGCTGGCCTTCAAGGACATGGCCATGCAGCTGCTGGGCAACCTGTTCGAGTACGAACTGGGCCGCCGTGGCGAGGAACTGAACATCCTGGGCGCCACCAGCGGCGACACCGGCAGCGCGGCCGAGTACGCCATGCGCGGCAAAAAGGGTGTGCGCGTGTTCATGACCAGCCCGCGTGGCCGCATGAGCCCCTTCCAGCAGGCCCAGATGTTCAGCCTGCAGGATGCCAACATCCACAACATCGCCATCGAGGGCGTGTTCGACGACTGCCAGGACATCGTCAAGGCCGTCTCCAACGACCACGCCTTCAAGGCGAAGTACAAGATCGGCACGGTCAACTCGATCAACTGGGCCCGCCTGCTGGCCCAGGTCGTCTACTACTTCGCCGGCTACCTGCAGGCCACGCAGAGCAATGACCAGAAGGTCAGCTTCACGGTGCCCAGCGGCAACTTCGGCAACATCTGCGCCGGCCACGTGGCGCGCCAGATGGGCCTGCCGATCGCACGCCTGGTGGTGGCGACCAACGAGAACGACGTGCTCGACGAGTTCTTCCGCACGGGCGCCTACGTGGTGCGCGGCAGCGAACATACCTACGAGACATCGAGCCCCTCGATGGACATCTCCAAGGCCAGCAACTTCGAACGCTTCGTGTTCGACCTGCTGGGCCGTGATGGCCAGGCCACGCGCGAATTGTTCGCCGAGGGCGTGGCACGCCAGGGCCGCTTCGACCTGGGCGGCAACCCGCTGTTCCAGGAAGCTGCTGCCCGCTACGGCTTCGTCAGCGGAAAGAGCACGCATGCCGACCGCCTGGCCACCATCCGCGATACCTTCGAGCGCTTCGGCACCATGATCGATACGCATACGGCCGACGGCGTCAAGGTGGCGCGCGAGCAGCTGCAGTCCGGCGTGCCCATGATCGTGCTGGAGACGGCACTGCCCATCAAGTTCGCCGCCACCATCGAGGAGGCCCTGGGCCGCCTGCCCGATCGCCCGGCCAAGTTCGAAGGCATCGAGGACCTGCCCAAGCGCGTGACCGACTTGCCGGCCGACGCCGAGCAGGTCAAGGCCTATATCGCCCGGCATTGCGACTGATGCGGCAGCCGGGCTGTCCAAAGGTCCGCAGCAGGAGGGCATGGCGATGAAGGTCATCGGCTTCGCCGGCTACTCGGGCTCGGGCAAGACCAGCCTGGTGGAGCCCCTGATCACGCTGATGCGTGCGCAGGGGCTCAGCGTTTCGGTGGTCAAGCATGCCCACCACCATTTCGATGTCGATCACGAGGGCAAGGACAGCTGGCGCCACCGCAAGGCGGGCGCCTATGAAGTGGTGCTGGCCTCGGATCGCCGTCTGGCGCTGATGCGCGAATTCCCCCGTCCCACGGAGCTGTCGGTGCATGACATGCTGGCCGAACTCGATCCGCGCGTGGATTGGGTGCTGGTCGAAGGCTTCAAGCACGCCGACCTGCCCAAGATAGAGATCTGGCGCGATCAGCCCGAGCGCGCCAGCGCCGGCAAGACCCAGGCGCCCCTGTATCCGCACGACCCCCATGTGCTGGCCATTGCCACTGACGCACCGCAGCGCCTGCCAGAGCCGCCGCGCCAGCCCGTGCTCGATCTCAATGCGCCAGGGCAGATACTGCAATGGCTGCTGGAGCATGCGCAGCAACTGCGCTACCGTGCCCCAGGCCTCCCTCGAAATTAGGAAAACACCATGCGAGCCCCGCTCAAGCCCCTTGACGAAGCGCTGGCCGAATTGCTGGCCCAGGCACTGCCGCTGGCCGGCGATGACACCGTGGACAGCTTCGATGCCGATGGCCGTGTGCTGCTGGCCGATGCCGTCTCTCCGCTGCAAGTGCCGCCCCAGGACAACAGCGCCATGGACGGCTACGCCGTGCGCAGCGCCGAATGCACCCAGGGCAATGCCGAGCTGCCCGTCTCGCAGCGCATCCCCGCAGGCGCCATGGGCCAGCCGCTGGCCGTGGGCACGGTGGCGCGCATCTTCACGGGCGCTCCGGTGCCCGAAGGTGCCGATGCCATCGTCATGCAGGAAGACTGCGAAGTCCTGGAAGACGGTCGCGTGCGCATCAAGGCGCGGCCCGAGGCCGGGCAATGGATACGCCGCTCTGGCGAAGACATCCGGCGCGGCGCCACCGTCATCGCGGCCGGAACGCGACTGTCGCCGGCCGAGCTGGGCCTGGCGGCCAGCATCGGCCTGGCCTCTTTGCGCGTGGCACGCAAGCCGCGCGTGGCCCTGTTCTCCACAGGCGACGAGCTGGTCATGCCGGGCACCGTGGCGCCCGAGCAGATGCCGCCAGGCAGCATCTACAACAGCAACCGATTCTTCCTTCGCGCCCTGCTGCAGCGCATGGGCTGCGAGGTCACCGACTTCGGCATCGTCCCCGACCGGCGCGAAGCCACTGTGGATGCTTTGCGCGAAGCGGCCCGCGCGCATGACCTGATCCTGACCAGCGGCGGGGTGTCTGTCGGCGAAGAAGACCATGTCAAGCCCGCCGTGCAGGCGCTGGGCCAGCTCGACCTCTGGCAGATCGCCGTCAAGCCCGGCAAGCCCTTCGCCTATGGCCGCGTGAACCGCGAGGGCGAAGGTTTTGCCCACTTCATCGGCCTGCCCGGCAATCCGGTCTCCAGCTTCGTCACCTTCCTTTTGCTGGTGCGCCCCTTCGTGCTGCGCCTGCAGGGCGTGCAGCAGGCGCTGCCGCGCTCGGTCGAGGTGCGCGCCGACTTCCATTGGCCGCGCGGGGACAAGCGCCGCGAATTCCTGCGCGTGCGCTACAACGACAGCGGTGGGCTGGAGCTGTTCCGCAACCAGAGTTCGGGCGTGCTGACCTCGGCGGCCTGGGGCGATGGCGTGGTGGACAACCCGCCGGGCCAGGCCATTGCGCCGGGCGACCGAGTGCGCTTCATCGCCTTTTCGGAGCTGCTGTCATGAGCCAGGCCGTCGCCATCACCATCACCGTGCGCTATTTCGCCTCCATCCGCGAAGCCCTGGGCACGGGCAGCGAAACCCTGTCCACCGAGGCCGCCACCGTGGGCGCGCTGCGTGAGGAACTGATTGCGCGTGGCGGTGCAGCCGCCGAAGCGCTGGCCCCTGGCAAGGCCGTGCGCATGGCGCTGAACCAGGTCCTGTGCGATGCCGATGCCGCCATTCGCCAGGGGGACGAGGTGGCTTTCTTTCCTCCCGTGACCGGAGGTTGATCCAAATGACCACCGACAAGCCCGTGGACCAGGCCATCAGCGCGCGCACGCGCAAGGCCCTGTCCGAAGCCAAGGCGCGCGGCGTGCAACTGGGCCGCGCAGGCGCAGACAACCTGCGCGCCACCGTGGAAAAGCGCAAATCCACGGCCGATGCCTTCGCCCAGCAGCATGAGGCGCTGTTCGCCGAACTGCAGGCGCGCGGCCTGACGCACCGCGCCATGGCCGCCGAACTCAATGCGCGCGGCATTGCCGCGGCCCGGGGCGGCGAGTGGACGCACGGTCAGGTGCAACGCATCCTGAACCGCTATGCCGACCTGCGCTCGGCAACACCGTCTGCAGACGGCAGCAGCGGCAGCTGAATCCCGGCCAGCCGTTGCGCCAGCGCGGCCGATGCAGCCTGCATGGGCGCCCGCAGCGTTGCCCGCATTCGGCCCTGCTGCGCCAGCAAGGCCTTGATGGGTGCGGGATTGGGCTCGGCAAAGCAGGCGGCGATGTGCGGCTGCAGCGGCTGCCACAGCGCACGGGCAGCGGGCAGGTCGCCACGCTCCAGGCATTGCATCAACGCGACGAAGTGCCGTGTATGCGCGTGCGCGCTGGCAGCAATCGCTCCCGCACCGCCCAGGGCCAGCGTGGAAAAGATCTGCGCGTCTTCGCCGGCCAGCACCTGCAGTTGCCCATCGGCGATCAGCGCCTGGGTCTTGGCGGCATCGCCCCCGCAATCCTTGATGGCCACGATGCGCTCATGTGCGGCCAGCGCACGCAGCGTGGCCAGCTCCAGCACCACGCCGGTGCGGTAGGGAATGTCATAGACGATGACCGGATGGGCGCTGCGCTCGGCAATCGCCGTGAACCACTGCAGCAGGCCTGCCTGCGACGGGCGTATGTAATGCGGCGCGGGCACCAGAATGCCGGCCAGCGGCAGGGCGTTCAGTGCCTGAACGCGGGCCAGCGCATGCCCCAGGTGGCAGTCCGAAACGCCCATGACCACGGGCATGCCCTGGGCCGCTGAGAGGATGGTGGACAGGGCGGCATCGTGCTCCGCTTCGCTCAGCGCGGCGGCCTCGGCGGTCGAGCCGCAGGCCACGTAGCCGGCGATGCCGGTGGCGTTGTAGTGCTGCACCAGGGCGCGCAGCGCCCCGTGGTCCACCGCCGCCTCATCTCCAGGAAGAAAGGGCGTGACCAGCGGAAGCCACAGCCCCTGGAATCGGGCTTGCGGCGAGGTGGTGGAAGGCAAAGACATGGAAGATCCCTTCGGGTGATTCAAACAATGAACGACCGGACGCAGCCACCGGCCAGACCGAGGGCGGAAAGGCAGGCGCCTGAAGGGATACGGGAAGGGGAGATGGAGGCTGCCGGGCCGGTTCCGTCGCTCATCTGGACGGAACCTCAGCTCCGGTCAGACGAGCTGGGGTTTGCAGGCTTTGCCCAGGCACAGGCGCACGGCATCACCGTGGCATGTGGGGAAGGCAAAGATTGCAGGCATGGCGCGCAGTGTAGCGCGCCTGAGCGCCTGGGTGGTGGCCTTCAGGTTGCGCCGTCGGCGCCGGGAGGGGGTGATGCATCGGGCAGCAGCGGTGCCTGCCACTCCAGCAGCTCGGCCAGGCGCTGCACGATCCAGCGCGCCTCGCCAGGGCTGACGATGGAGCCCTCGGCCGCCAGGCCCGCGTGCATGCCCAGCAGCACGCCCTGCTCCGAGGAATTGCCGGAGTGATAGAGCGTCTGCGCCTGCTCGACCAGGTGGCTGGCCAGGTCCTCGCACAGTTCATAGCGCCCGACCACGTCTGCAATCGATGCCTTGAGCCGGCCGTGCCGGTCGGCATACAGGGCGGCAAAGCTCGGCGGTGGCTGTATCTGGCTGGTCTCGTCCATGGCGCGCCTCAATCGGGTTCGAACAGGCGCTCGAAGCGTGCAAGGTCCTCGGCCAGCTCGCAGCTCACGAGCTGGCCCATCTTGCCGTCGGCCAGGCGGTGGGCTGCGAACAGCGTGGCCTTGCCGCGAAAGTTGTAGTCGGGCAGATGGATGATGGTGTAGGGATGGGACACGAACAGCTGGTGCTCGTAGACCACACGCTGCTCGTTGCGCGGCGACGGGTAGAGCGTGTATTCGGGGGTGGTGATCGTGAGTGTGGCCATGCATGGCCCGCTGCAGCAAAAGGCCGGCGGCGGGGGAGGGCAATGCTACCGCGTTCGCCAGTCCCTGGTGCGCCCTGGTGCGCCCCCGCCCTGCGACAATGCGGGCATGCAAGCAGCCCGTGTATCCATCCAGACCGAGGATTTCGACGTATCGGCCGAACTCGCCGCCCTGCGCGGCGGCGACGCGCGCGTGGGCGCGGTCTGCAGCTTCATCGGCACGGTGCGTGACCGCAACGAGGGCGCCGCCGTGGCCAGCATGGAGCTGGAGCACTACCCGGGCATGACCGAGAAATCGATCGAGGCCATCATCGACGAGGCGGTCCAGCGCTTCGGCATCCATGGCGCGCGCGTCATCCACCGCATCGGTCCGCTGCAGCCCCTGGACCAGATCGTGCTCGTGGCCGTCACCGCCTCGCACCGGGGCATGGCCTTCCAGGCCTGCGAATACATCATGGACTACCTCAAGTCGCTGGCGCCTTTCTGGAAAAAGGAACAGACGCCCGAGGGCGCGCGCTGGGTGGATGCGCGCGTCAGCGACGAAGAGGCGCTGGCGCGCTGGCGCCAGTGAGGCGGCGAGCCTTCAGGCCTTGAGCGCAGCACCCCGCAACCATTGTGGCGGGCGGAACACCAGCAGGTTTCCGAGCATCACCAGCAGCAGCCCGCCCACGGCCAGCGGCGTCCAGACATAGCCCTCGAACAGGGCCGAGATGCTGAGCGCAACAATGGGGAACAGCACCGTCGCATAGGCCGCCTTCTCCGGGCCCAGCCGACCCACCAGGGTCAGGTAGGCCGTGAACGCAATCACCGAACCTGGAATGGCCAGGTACAGCCAGGAGCCCACATAGGTCCAGCTGGCATCGAAGCGCCAGGGCAGGCCCGCCACCAGCGCATAGCCGGTCAGCAGCAGCGTGCCGGCCAGCATGCCCCAGGCATTGGTCTGTGCGGGCCGCCAGCCCATGGACTGCAGCGAGGCAGACAGCATGTTCCCGCAGGAAAAGCACAGCGTGCCCAGCACCGCCCAGCCCAGGCCAGGCAGGCTGGCATGCCGGCCTGCGCGCAGCTCGGGCCAGAACAGCGCCACCAGGCCTGCAAGGCCGAAGAGGCTGCCGGCCAGCACATGGGGCGCCAGCCGGCGGCCGTGGATGATGCGTGCCAGCAGCGCGTTCCAGAGATTGGCGCTGGAGAACACCACGGCGGCCAGGCCGCTGGCCAGCGTCTCGCTGGCATGCATGAAGCACACGAAGTTGAAGCTGAACAGGCACAGGCCCTGCGCCAGCACGCGCGGCAGCGCCGGGCCGCGGGGCACGCGCAGCTGCCGCGACCAGGCCAGCCAGGCGAACATCAGCACGGCGGCCAGAGCAAAGCGGTAGGCAATGGACAGCTCCACGGGCACGGCGCCCAGCTGCAGCTTCAGGGCGATCCAGGTCGAACCCCAGATCAGCACGACCAGGGCATAGAGGGTGGCAGTCATGGCCGGTGATGATGGCGCCGCAGGCTGGGCGGGCATGGCAGATTCCTGCGGTTTGATGGCCTGGCGCCATGCGTCGGTATGGCTGCGGGACCACAATCGCTGCCATGACGCCCACGCCGCTGCCCGAGCTGCCCTCCAGCCACCTGTGCCAGGTGCTGTCACGCTCCAAGGCCCGACTGCAGCGGCGCGTGCGCCTGAGCGAAGGGGTGGAGCTGGCCGTCTGGGCCAATGTGGACGACGAGGTGCGCTACTGCCAGCCCGGTCACCACACGCTATCGGTCTACCTGGCCGGGGGCGAGGGCTCGCAGCTCAAGGCGCGGCCCGAGGCCATGGGGGCGCCGGGGCGCATCTGCATCTTCACGCCAGAGGACGAATCGCACTGGCTGGTGCGCTCGCCCGTGCAGTTCCTGCACCTGTATGTGTCCGACCTGGCCTGGGCGGGGCGCGTGGTCCGCATGCTGGATGCCGAGCCCCGCTCGCGCACCTTGCGTGCGCAGATCTACGGGGATGATCAGGCCTTCCACGCCGGTGCCCGTGCGCTGATGCAGCTGGACTGGCAGGACCCGCAGCAGCAACTGGCGGCCGATGCCATTGGTCAGCAGCTGGTGGATCGGCTGGTGCTGCAGTCCGCCACGCCGCGCCAGCTGCAGGCGCTGCAGCGGCCGCTGGGCGGGCTCTCTGCGGCCATGCGGCGCAGGGTGCTGGCCCATGTCGAGGCGCATCTGCATGACTCCAAGGCCGTGTCGCTACCGGCACTGGCGAGACAGGCCTGCCTCTCGGAATTCCATTTCGCACGCATGTTCCGCCAGAGCATGGGCTGCACGGTGCACGAATGGGTGCTGCAGCAGCGACTGGCCCGGGCACGGCGTGCCCTGTCTGCGCGCAACGTGCCGCCGCTGGCCGAGCTGGCGCTGGATTGCGGCTTTTCCAGCGCCAGCCACTTGGTGCGCAGCTTCCGGGCGCATTTGGGCGTTACGCCTACGCAGTTCTCGATCTTTCAGCGCAATGCTTGAGAAGGATGGCCGGTCTCGCCGGCCTTGATCTGGCGCAAGCGTCTGTCCTTGCGGGCCGGGCATGGCTTGAAATTTGCCCTGCCGGTATCAGATAAATCGCAATGACCCTGTTTCAGGAGCGAAAAGAAACACCATGCGAATCGACAAATTGACAACCAAGTTCCAGGAAGCCCTGGCCGACGCGCAAACGCTGGCCCTGGGCGGTGACCAATCCAATATCGAACCCCTGCACCTGCTCGTGGCGCTGCTGCGCCAGGACGATGGTCCGCGCTCGCTCTTGCAGCGCGCCGGCGCCAACGTGGGCCAGCTGCAGGCCGCGGCCGAGAAGGCCCTGGCTGATCTGCCGCGCGTGCAGCACCAGGACCAGGTGCAGGTCGGCTCCGAGCTGGGCCGGCTGCTGCAGGCGACCGAGAAGGAAGCCCTCAAGCGCGGCGACCAGTTCATTGCCAGCGAGCTGTTCCTGCTGGCGCTGACCGACAGCAGCGGCTCTTCCACGCGCGCAGGCCAACTGCTCAAGGAAAGCGGCGTGACGCGCTCCAGCCTGGAGTCGGCCATCAACGCCGTGCGCGGCGGCCAGACCATGGACAGCGCCGAAGGCGAAGGCCAGCGCGAGGCCCTCAAGAAATACACCATGGACCTGACCGAGCGCGCGCGCATCGGCAAGCTCGATCCGGTGATCGGCCGCGACGACGAAATCCGCCGCTCCATCCAGGTGCTGCAGCGCCGCAGCAAGAACAATCCCGTGCTCATCGGCGAGCCCGGCGTGGGCAAGACCGCCATTGTCGAGGGGCTGGCCCAGCGCATCGTGGCCGGCGAGGTGCCCGAAAGCCTCAAGAACAAGCGCGTGCTGTCGCTGGACATGGCGGGCCTGCTGGCCGGCGCCAAATACCGTGGCGACTTCGAGGAACGCCTGAAGTCCGTGCTCAAGGAAGTGGCGCAGGAAGAGGGCCGCATCATCCTGTTCATCGACGAGATCCACACCATGGTCGGTGCCGGCAAGGCCGATGGCGCCATGGACGCGGGCAACATGCTCAAGCCGGCCCTGGCGCGCGGCGAGCTGCACTGCATCGGCGCGACCACGCTCGATGAATACCGCAAGTACATCGAAAAGGATGCGGCGCTGGAGCGGCGCTTCCAGAAGGTGCTGGTCGAGGAGCCTTCCGTGGAGGACACCATCGCCATCCTGCGTGGACTGCAGGTGCGCTACGAGGCCCACCACGGCGTGGACATCACCGACCCGGCCATCGTGGCTGCGGCCGAGCTGAGCCACCGCTACATCACCGACCGCTTCCTGCCCGACAAGGCCATCGACCTGATCGACGAGGCGGCGGCCAAGATCAAGATCGAGATCGACTCCAAGCCCGAGGTCATGGACAAGCTCGAGCGCCGCATGATCCAGCTCAAGATCGAGCGCGAGGCCATGAAGAAGGAAAAGGACGAGGCCTCGCAAAAGCGCCTGCAGCTGATCGAGGAAGAACTCGGCAGCCTGGAGCGCGAGTACGCCGACCTGGAAGAGGTCTGGAAGAGCGAGAAGGCCAGCGCCCAGGGCTCCGAGCAGATCCGCAAGGAGATCGACCAGATCCGCATCCAGATCGAGGAGCTCAAGCGCAAGGGCGACTTCAACAAGGTGGCCGAGCTGCAATACGGCAAGCTGCCCTCGCTGGAAAAGCAGCTCAACGAAGCCCAGGCCAACGAGCAGGGGCAGGGCGGCGCGCCCGCCCACAGGCTGCTGCGCACCCATGTCGGCGCCGAGGAAATTGCCGAAGTGGTCAGCCGTGCCACGGGCATTCCCGTGGCCAAGATGATGCAGGTCGAGAAGGACAAGCTGCTGCGTATGGAAGACCGGCTGCATGACCGCGTCGTCGGCCAGGACGAGGCCATCTCGGCCGTGGCCAATGCCATTCGCCGCTCGCGCTCGGGCCTGTCCGATCCCAACCGGCCCACGGGCTCCTTCCTGTTCCTGGGCCCCACGGGCGTGGGCAAGACCGAGCTGTGCAAGGCGCTGGCCGGCTTCCTTTTCGACAGCGAAGACCATCTGGTGCGCATCGACATGAGCGAGTTCATGGAAAAGCATTCCGTGGCCCGCCTGATTGGCGCGCCGCCGGGCTACGTGGGCTACGAGGAAGGCGGTTACCTGACCGAGGCCGTGCGCCGCAAGCCCTACAGCGTGTTGCTGCTCGATGAGGTGGAAAAGGCCCACCCCGACGTGTTCAACGTGCTGCTGCAGGTGCTGGACGATGGTCGCCTGACCGATGGCCAGGGCCGCACCGTGGACTTCAAGAACACGGTCATCGTGATGACGAGCAACATAGGCTCTTTGCTGATCCAGGCCATGGTCGGCGAGGATTACGATGATGTGAAAGATGCGGTCTGGGGGGAACTCAAGAACCATTTCCGACCCGAATTCCTCAACCGCATCGACGAAACCGTGGTCTTCCACGCGCTCGACGCGAAGAATATCGAGTCGATCGCAAGGATTCAGCTCAAGCTGCTGGAGCGTCGTTTGGAGAAAATGGACCTTGCGCTGCAGGTGTCCGACCAGGCACTGGCCGAACTGGCCAAGGTGGGCTTCGATCCCGTTTTCGGGGCCCGGCCGCTCAAGCGCGCGATACAGCAGCGGATCGAGAATCCGCTGTCGAAACTGCTGCTCGAAGGGCGTTTCCCGCCCAAGAGCACGATTGCGGTACATGTGGACCCGGTACAGGAGCCGGGCGTATTCCGGTTCGATGCGGCAGACCCCGCCTGACGCATCGGGCCAGCCAAGAAAGGCTTTGCTTTGAACGATTTTGTCGCCACCCTGACCCGCTGGGCCGTTCGCATCCTGCTGATGCTTGTGGGCCTGGTCTTCTTTGTCAGCTTGCTGACCGCCGCGGCGCTGCTGGCCCTGGTCTGGGCCGTGAGAGCGCTGTGGGCCAGGCTCACCGGCCAGCCGGTGATGCCCTGGGCCATGCGCATGAGCCCGCGGGCGGGCTGGCAGACCGTGTACCGCTCCGGCTCCGAGTGGATGGCACAGCGTCCGCAGCGCGCCTATGGCGCTGCCGAGGGCGGTGGTCGCCGCGTCGGTGCCGGCGTACTTCCGGGTGCGGGCGAGGTGACCGACGTTCAGCCCCGTGAAGTGCGCAAGCCCTGAAGCGTCTTGCTGCAGCCTTTACGCGGCCTGCGCATCTTCGTGCCCAGGCCGCGCGTGGCGGCCCGTATAGTCTGAAACCCTCGGGAGCCCGTGCAAGGCTCCCTTTTTTTTCCTGCCGCTGCATGCCAACATGTGCCGCGACGCATCCTTGGAATGCGGCGCATGCAAGTGTCTTCTTACCATTGAGCCTATGACCCAGCTGGATCTCCACCGCGTCTTCGACCTTCAGTACCAGGCCAGCCGGGCGCAGGTGGACGTGCCCCTGCTGGTACGCCGCGAACGCCTGCTGCGCATGCAAAAGCTGCTGGACGAGCACGGCCCCGTGCTGGCTGCCGCCGTGCAGGCCGACTTCGGCATGCGCTCGCCACGGCTGACCGAGATGGTGGAATTGTTCGTGCTGCGCAACCTGCTCAAGCACACGCTGCGCCATCTGGCGCGCTGGTCGGGGCGCCAGCGGGTGCGAACGCCGCTGATGCTCATGCCCGGCCGGGGATGGATAGAGCGCCAGCCGCTGGGCGTGGTGGGGGTGATTTCCCCGTGGAACTATCCGGTGCAGCTGGCGCTGGGGCCGGCCATCACGGCCCTGGCGGCGGGCAACCGCGTGATGCTCAAGCCCAGCGAACTCACGCCGCACACCTCGGCCCAGCTGGCAGCGCTGGTGGGGCAGTTTTTCGCGCCCGAGGAATTCGCCGTCATCGAAGGCGATGTGAGCATTGCCACGCAGTTCTCGGGCCTGCACTTCGACCATCTGCTGTTCACCGGCTCGACTGCCGTGGGCCGTCGCGTGGCGCAGGCGGCGGCGGCGCACCTGACGCCGACGACGCTGGAGCTCGGTGGCAAGTCGCCCTGCATCATCTCCACCGACTGCGACCTGAAGGAGGCCGCGCTCAAGATCGCGCATGGCAAGCTCGTCAACGCGGGCCAGACCTGCATCGCCCCCGACTACGTGCTGCTGCCGCGCGGGCAGGAGGCGGAGTTTGCCGAGGCCTTCCGCGCCGCGGCGCGGCGGCTGTTCCCGCGCTTTGCCGGCAATCCCGACTATGCGGCCATCCTCACCAAGCGCCACCTGGCGCGCCTGCGGCAGATGCTGCGCCAGGCCCAGGGCATGGGGGCGCATGTCGAGTGGATGGAGGATGGCGGAGCCGGCCAGGAGAGCGCCGACATGGCCTGGGGCGATGCCGTGGAGCGCCAGATGGCGCCGGCCCTGGTCTTCAATGCCACCAGCCAGATGCAGCTCATGCAGGAGGAGATCTTCGGCCCCATCCTGCCCGTGATCAGCTACGACAGGCTGGATGACGTGGTCTCGGCCATCAATGCAGGGCCCAGGCCGCTGGCGCTGTACTGGTTCGGCCGCGATGAGAAAGTGCGTGATGCCGTGCTGTCACGCACCATCAGCGGCGGGGTGACGGTCAACGACACCCTGCTGCACTTCGCCCACGAGAACCTGCCCTTCGGCGGCGTGGGCGACAGCGGCTGGGGTGCCTACCATTCGGAGCAGGGCTTTGCACGGCTGAGCCATCAGAAGGCGGTGTTCGTGCAGTCGCGCTGGTCGGGGGCTTCGATGCTGTATCCGCCCTATGGCGCAAGGTTCGACCGCATCATGGAGTTGATGCGCCGCTGGCTGTGAGCGAGGGGGCGATTTCTCGCCGTTGCCGGGCTTGCCTGCATCGTGAGAAATTGTCAACTGATTCCCTGCCAAGCCTTGTGTCGCGTGCGCCAGCTGCTCTTTTTTGGAGAGCACATAGCACATCCCCATGCCGAGGGCAAGAAAACGAGCACAGCCGTACTTGCGTGCATGGCTAAGAGCCGCAACGCACGCAAAAAGCGCGATTCCTGTGAAAATCACGCCCTTCTATTTTCACCTGTTTTCGTTTCGGTTTTTCCATGTCTAGTATCCAGGTTCGTCCAGCCACTCTCCGCGATGCAAAAGCGATTGCCCAGATCCATACTGCTTCCGCCATGGAGGCTTATCGCGGTCTGGTTCCCGATGACCAGCTCAAGAGCATGTCGTCGGTAGAAAAACGCCAGGCCTATTGGCGCGAAGCCATCGAATTTTGCGAACCCCAGGTTCAGGTCGCCATCGACGGCGACAAGATCGTCGGCTTCGTCGGTTTCGACCGCTCGCGCGATGAAAAGTCGCGCCAGACCACCGGTGAAATTTGGGCCATCTATGCCGCTCCCACGCACTGGAATCAGGGTGTGGGCGTGGCCCTGTGGGACGCCGCACGCGACGGCCTGCTCGAAGAAGGCTGCACCAATGTCACCTCGTGGGTGCCGCTGCGCAATGAACGCGCGCTGCGCTTTCATGAGCTCGCCGGCTTCAAGCGCGAAATGTCCACCGCCAAGACGGCCCAGGTTGGCGCTCTCAAGATCGAGGAAGTGCGGCTCAAGCGCGCACTGAACTGATCGATTCGCCAAACCATCCACCCATCACTCACGGAGCAGCAGGCCTTGTCCTCTTCCCAGAACTGGTCCCTGCTGCAGTGGCAGGAGCACGAGGCCACCCAGGTTGCCCTGTGGCGCGCGGACAGCACCATGACCGCACCGCGCCGCATCGTCATTGCTGACGACAGCCTGGCCGCCGACAGCGCCTACCGCCTGGCCTGCGAAGGCCAGGCCATGCTGTGGCGCGGCGATTTCCAGAATGCCCGGCAGTTGCTGTCGGCCCTGGGCCGCCGCCTCGACAAGCCCGCACGTGAGACTTCCGCCAAGGCGCGCCAGCGCCGCGCCGGCAAGGAAGACGCCAAGCCGGTCTTTCCCCACGCCTTCCACCTGCACCGCCAGGCACTGGCGCAGCGTGCGCGCATCCTGTCCAGTGTGATGATCGAGCTCGATACCCGCTGGCACTGTGCCCTGCGCCGCGCACCGGACTGGAGCGAAGCCTGTCGCGAAGCCTGGGGCGAAATTCCCGCCGACCAGGGCGCTCAAAGCGTGATCGTTCCCCTGCGTGAACTGCTGGGTGCCCTGGGCGCACATGAGTGGCGCAAGAAGGGCGTGGCCCTGGCCGTGCCGGGCATGCCGGAGTTCAGCATTCACCCGCACTACGGCGTGTTCTCCCCGGTGCGCGGCGAATACCTGGATCTGGTGGCGCAGGCTCCCCTGCCGGCCGCAGCCCAGCAGGCTGATGCCGCCGTCTGGGATATCGGCACGGGCACGGGCGTGCTTTCCGCTCTCTTGCTGCACCGTGGCGTGCGGCAGGTGGTGGCCACCGACCTGAGCGACCGGGCACTGGCCTGCGCGCAGGACAACCTGCAGCGGCTGGGTCTGGCGCAGCGCGTGAGCCTGCGCAAGGCGGACCTGTTCCCTGAAGGCCGGGCCGCCTTGGTGGTCTGCAATCCGCCGTGGCTGCCGGGCAAGGCCAGCTCCTTGCTGGAGCAGGCCGTCTATGACGAAGGCAGCCGCATGCTGCGCGGTTTTGTCGAGGGCCTTGCTGCACATCTGCTGCCAGGCGGCCAAGGCTGGCTGATCCTGTCGGATCTGGCCGAGCACCTGCAGTTGCGCTCGCGCGAGGAACTGCTGGGCTGGATCGATGCCGCAGGCCTGCAGGTCCTGGGCCGCGAGGACATCCGCCCGCGCCATGGAAAGGCTGCGGACTCCACCGATCCGCTGCACGCGGCACGCGCCGCCGAGCTCACCTCGCTGTGGCGCCTGGCGCCGCGCTGATCGCGCGCGCGTCCACCCTTCGTTTCGTCTAGACGCCCTGTGCCGTCGCTGCCTCCTGGGGCAGCAGATGCCGCAGGCGCTCGCGCAAGGCATCGGCGCGCTCGTCGCCCGCATGTTCCTGCACGGTCTGCAGCAGCTGCAGGGCGGCCGCCTGCAGTGCCTCAAGATCGCGTGCCTCGCGCAGCAGATGGCGCAGCACCTGGGCCTTGTCCTCATGGCGGTTGGCGAACATACGCTCGCACATATCGAACAGGTACATGCGTGTGCCGGCAAGATTCAGCGTGGCGGCGGGGCCGGGCGGGCTGGATTCCTTCGCAGCGGCCGGTGCCATGGAGGGGGCCTGAGCATGAGCCGGGGGTGATGATTCGGCGGCTTGGCCAGCCAGGCGCTGCAGGTGGCCGCTGGCGATCAGTTGCTCGATCAGTTCGCCGGCCTGTGCGCCCAGCACCTGCTGCAACTGCTCCTCGGTGCGGCCATCGGCCATCAGCAGCACCGAGCGCTCGCGCAGCGGCAGGCTGCGGCGGCCGGGCTGCAGCTCTTCAAGGGCCTTGGCGGTTTTTTGCAGCAGCATGGTGGGGGCAGGGAGTCCGACAAGCCCCGATTGCACGTTACATGAATGACCGTGGCGTGAAGAAGTCATGACAACTGGCCCGCCCCGATGTTCTGCGGCAAGCGCACAATCGCCTGCCATCGCATGGGCGGGCGCTGATTTGCAGGGGCTGGCGGACGATGCCGGTCACGGAAATATTGTTTGATCTGTAACAGGAAGACGGGGCGCAGGCCTCGCGACATAGGTGATGAGACTGTTGCTGGCGCCCATGGAGGGCTTGCTTGATTTCGTGCTGCGCGATGTGCTCACGCGCGTGGGCGGCGCAGACCGCTGTGTCTCGGAGTTCATCCGCGTCACGGGGACCGTGCTGCCCGACAAGGTGTTCCTGCGCACCATGCCGGAGCTCAACAACGGCAGCCGGACGCTGGCAGGTGTCCCTGTGCGTGCGCAGCTGCTGGGCTCGGACCCGGACAGCATGGCGGCCAATGCGGCCAATCTGGCGCGCCTGGGTCCGGAAGGCATCGATCTGAACTTCGGCTGCCCCGCCAAGGTGGTCAACCGCCATGGCGGTGGTGCTGCGCTGCTGCAGGACCCGGAGCAGATCACGCGCGTGGTGGGGGCCGTGCGTGCAGCCGTGCCGGCGGCCATGCCTGTGTCGGCCAAGATGCGCCTGGGTTTCAACGACACGACCCTGATGACCGAATGCGCTCAGGCCATGCAGGCCGGTGGCGCCTGCGAAATCGTCGTCCACGCCCGCACCAAGCTCGACGGCTACCGGCCGCCGGCCTACTGGGACATGATCCCGCGCATCCGCGAGTCCGTGACCGTGCCCGTGGTGGCCAATGGCGAGATCTGGACGGTGGAGGATGCGCTGCGCTGCCGCGAGCAATCGGGCTGCGGCGATCTGATGCTGGGCCGGGGGATCGTCGCCGACCCAGGCCTGGCGCTGGCCATTCGCTCTGCCGTGGAAGGCGGGCACGCACCGGCGGAACAGCTTGCAGCGCAGGTGTCCTGGAGCGATCTGGTGCCGCAAGTCCAGCGTTTCTGGGACATGGTCTGCGAGGATCTGGAGCCGCGCCAGCGCGCAGGCCGCCTCAAGCAATGGCTGAACCTGCTGCGCCGCCGCTTTCCCGAAGCCGAGCAGGCCTACCAGGAAGTGCGCACGCAGACTGACCAGCGCGAGATCACGCTGTGGGTGCAAGCGCTGGCGCGGCGCCAGGAGTGGGCCGGGCTTTAGCGCGATCGGCCGATCACAGCAGATGGTCGGGCGCCAGCGGGCCAATGAGCTTGAGCATCAGGCGCAGGCCCCAGCTGGCATCGGGCTCGCTGTGCTCGTTACCGCGCTCGCTGTCTTCCGAGGCCCGCCACACCAGCTCGCCATCCTTGTCGAGCTCGACGCGCCAGCTGCCATCCTGCAGGCCCTCGTCAATGCTTTGCGTGGCCAGGCGGCCGAACTCGCGGCTGGCGATGAGCAGGGCAATCTCGGTGTTCTGCAACTGGGAGCGCAGATCCAGGTTCATCGAGCCGACTGCCACCAGATGCCCGTCCACCACCAGCAGCTTGGAGTGAAGCATCGCACGTGAGGCGCCTGTCGAGCCGGAAGGACCGCCACCGCCCGTGCTACCCGAGCCGAATGCAGAGCGGACGCTGGCCGCCGTGCTGCGCATCTCGTAGAGTTCAACGCCCATCTCCAGCAGTGCCTTGCGGTGGCGCGCATAGCCGGCATGGGCCAATGGTGCATCGTTGGAGGCCAGCGAATTGGTCAGAATCCGCACGCGCACTCCGCGTTGCCGTGCGCCACGAAACGCCTCCATCATGTCCGGGCCCGGCACGAAATAGGGCGAGACCACCAGCAGATCACGCCGGGTCTTGCGCACCAGGGCCAGCAGACCATCGACCACCGAATCGGCCTCCAGCACCGGACGCGTCGCCTGGCGCAGGGCGCCAGCCGGCTGGCCCATGGGCAGCGTGCCGGCAGGCCTGGCCTGCGGGCCGTTCGGCGCGGGGCTGGCCTGTGCGGACGCATCCGTGCCAGCGCTTGTGATGGAGCCTGGGCCGTCATCCCTGTCCAACGGAATCTTGGCGGGCTCATCTACCAGCACGGCGGCCGATGCCCAGGTCCAGCGAGCCTTTCGCAGATCCATGGGCTGCTGGTCCCAGATGATCCGGCGCTGCTCGGCCGTCTGGTCATCTGCCTTTGCCTCCTTCGGGGGAACGGCAGGCGTGGGGTCCTCCTCCTGCGCCTGGTCATCATCGCCCGCAAAGCGCTCGCGTAACTGTTTGAGTTCCTTGAGGCTGATCAGCGACTGGACGGGATAGGCGCGCTGGTTGTTCCAATAGCTGTCGAAGCTGCGTGACAGGTCGTTGACCACCGGCCCCGCCGCCAGCACGTCGAGGTCCACGAAATTGCTGGCGCTGTCCGCATCGAAATACGCATCGCCCAGATTGCGTCCCCCAATCACACCCATGGCGTTGTCGGCGATGAACAGCTTGTTGTGCATGCGCTGCTGGGCCCGCTGGAAATCCGTCAGCAGCGTATAGGCCCGGCCCAGCGCCGAGCTGCGCGCGCCCGCCAGGGGGTTGAACATGCGCATCTCGATACCCGGCACAAAGGCCAGGCGCATGACCTGCGCATTCGCGCCCGTGCTGTGGAAATCGTCCAGCAGCACGCGCACGCGCACGCCACGCCGTGCTGCCTCGACCACGCCGCGCAGCAGGCGCTGCGTGCTCTCGTCGGCATGGATGGCGTAGTACTGCAGGTCGAGCGTCTGCTGCGCTCCCTCGACCAGTGCCAGCCGGGCGCCATAGGCGGCCTGGGCGCCGGACAGGAGGGTAAAGGCGGAGGTTTGAGGCTTGACGCTGGCAGGCCGCAATTGCTGAACCAAAGACCCCAATGGCGTGCTTTGCGGGGCTTCCAACGCTGCAGTGACGGGGCGATCGACCTGGGAGGGCAAGCTGCTTGCGCAGCCGCAGACCACGGCGGACACCAGCAGGACAAGCGTGGTCCGCAGGCCTCGAAACAGGCTGGTGGGTGGAAGGGGCTGTAAGTTGCGAGCGCCGGACATGATTCGGAGATTTGGCCCAAGGATCGGTCAATCGGGTGTCGGACGGCTGCGCCAGCCGGTGGTCCAGGAAGCCGCTGTTCGCGTCAGAAGCTGGCGCGGGCCACAACGCGGGCCACAACGCGCAGATCTGGCCCGATGCGGTGCACATCATGCAGTGCCAATGCAAGGGCCTCGGACAGCGCGTCCAGCGGCCCGAAACTGGCGATGCCCATGCCACCCGTGCCCAGCAGCTTGGGGGCCAGGTATAGCAGCAGCTCATCGACCAGCCCCTCGCGTACCAGCGAGCCATTGAGCTTGAAGCCGGCTTCCACATGCAGCTCGTTCGTGCCGCGCGCCGCCAGGTCACGCAGCATGGCGCACAGGTCCACCTTGCCGTGCGCGTTGGGCATGGGAATGACGGTCGCGCCCAGGTCCTGCAGTGCACTGGTTTTCGATGCATCCCGGCTGCTGGTGTAGATCAGGCAGCCGGCCGGGGTCTGGAGTACCTGGGCGGTGAGCGGCATGTCCAGCCGGCTGTCCACAACAGCGATGCGCGGCTGGCGCGGCGTAGCCACATCCCGCACGTTCAGGCGCGGGTCATCTTCCAGCACCGTGCCTATGCCCGTCAGTATGGTGCATGCCCTCGCACGCCAGGCATGGCCATCGGCGCGTGCCTCGGGGGATGTGATCCATTGGCTGGTGCCGTTGTGCAACGCGGTCGCCCCATCAAGGGAACTGGCCGCCTTCATGCGCACCCACGGTATGCCGCGCAGCATGCGGCTGAAGAAGCCGATGTTCAGCTCCCGGGACTCGTCTGCACCCGGCCCCACCACCACATCCACGCCTGCCGCCCGCAGGCGCGCGAAGCCTTGGCCGGCGACCTGGGGATTGGGGTCCGTCAGTGCGCCTACCACCTTGGCAACGCCAGCGGCGATCAGGGCATCGCAGCAGGGACCCGTACGGCCCTGGTGCGAGCAAGGCTCCAGCGTCACATAGGCGGTGGCTCCGCGCACATCCTCGCCTCGGGCCACGGCATCGCGCAGTGCCATCACTTCGGCATGTGGGCCGCCAGCCTGCTGAGTGAACCCTTGGCCGACGACTCTGCCATCAGGTGCCACCAGCACGCAGCCCACGCGAGGATTGGGGGAGGAAAGAAAAAGCGCCTGGGCGGCGAGCCCAAGCGCTTGGTGCATGTGTGGCACGGTGTTTGTCATGGTGCCAGGATGGTAGCAAGCCTGGGCTCGGTCAGCGCTTGGCGGATTGGCATTTACCCGGTGCTCACTTGCCCCAGCAGTCAGTAACGATGGTGCCTGTCGTGGCTCCGTTGGCCCCACGCAATCCGCTTTGCGTCAAGGTGTAGTTGCCGCACTTGTCGCCTGTCTGGGCGCCCTTGGGGGTTGCCGTCAACGTGAAAGTTCTTCCATCGGTAGAGTTCAGTGAGATGTCGTATCGATTGGAAGGCACCGTGGCAAGCGCGCTGGGAAATGCTGCGGTCAGGGGGTAGATCCCCGTGGCCGTGGAAGCCCTTTCAAGCCATTGCGCCGCCTGCAGAAGGCCTGCCCTGGCCTCCGCGCGGTGCCCGCGACGTATGTACTCGGAGTAGCTCGGTATGGCAATGGCTCCAAGAATTCCGACAACCGCCACGACGATCATCAATTCGATGAGAGTGAAACCCTGATTTTTTCTTTTCATGATGATCGTGTTAGTAGAACGAGGCATGGTCATTTGACTTGGCGCCAGCTGGGGCGCAAGGACTCTTCTGGCATTGGAGCCAGAGGTTCTTTGTTGTTCTTGGCGTCGATATCCAGAATATTCTTTTTCTGTGTGATCAGGTTGTGCGATCCCTTGCTGACCCGGACTCGCGATACACCTGAATCATCGCTGTTGTATTTTCCATCCTTGTTCATGTCCACCAACTGTACCGTGGGGCGAAGGCCATCCATGATATTGATCATGGTGCGGTATTGACGCTCTTCATCTACGGACGTGGATTCGCAGCTTTCCACGCTGACATCCACATTCGATCCCTTGGCGGGTACTTGGGAATACATGACCAGAATATTGCTGCCATCGTAGAACTCCATGGGCTTGAGGAGCCGCTCTCCGATGGCAGGCATATCCATATACCAGCCATTGAAGTCGCCCCATGTGGTAACGCCCAGCTTGTCAACAGAATCGACGGTGGCGAAATCACCATTGCCGAGTTCGGTGATGGTCTGCTTGGCCAGCTTGGCGGCTGTCACCCCGACGCCCCATGCCTTTGGCGTGGGTATGCAATCTCCTCCCCGGCTGCAGGAAGCATCGCCTGGGTGGACTTCGATCAGCGTCCTGGTGTCGTCTGTGAACCGGTAGCGGGTTTCGTCAAGCACAGAATACAGGGTTTGTACCTGGACATTGTTGGGATCATCCTTCGTGACGTTACGCCCCGTTCCGAACGCTACCATCATTCCTCCTACGCGAACGATTTTTACGTCCTTGCCTGAACCCTTCATGGTGCGATCATTGGCCTGCACAGTTGGTGCAACCGTGATGGGCTGAACATTCGTGCGCAGAGAGGAATTCAGTGCGGTCGGTCCTCTTGCCGTGAAAAGAGGCTGACCACCCAGCGCCACCTGCCACTTGCTTGGGCGAGCGCTCGTGATATCGAACTTCCAGAGATTGCCGAGGTTGTCTCCTGCATAGGCCACGTCTGGGCGGCCATCTCCATTGATGTCGACCAAGCGGGGGGCGGAAAGCCCATTGTCTGCAGCCAATCCCGTTCCGGGGACATCGGCCGTGACCGGGATGCGCAGCAGTTCCTGGTTACCGTCCAGGTACTGGATCAACAGCACCGGCCGCTGGTTGGCGCTGTTGTATCCGTTGCCCATCACCACGGCCCAGCGCCCATCGTTCATGGTGGTGATCTGCGTGGTGCGCATGGGGTCATTCTCATCCAGCACGGGGCGTGCGGTGATATGCCCGATGTCCCTGTCTTCCGCCACTTCCTGGGTGCATGCCGCAAGCTCGGCCGCACTGATGCCTGTCAAGGGGCATGTCGGCGTTTCCGACGCATCCCGGGTCCGGTCCAGCTTGACGAGCGCCTGGGCATTCGCCTCGGAAAATCCGGGTGTTCCTCCACTGAGATTTGCGCTGTCCGGATTGGTCACGTCCAGCACAAAATAGCCTTTGCCGCCGGCTCCCAGAGTACCTACCAGCAAGGTTCGCCAGAAGGAGTTCGATCCGGAGCTCAAATAGACATCCCCGGTCATCGGGGAACCATCGACAAAATATCGATGGCTGGTGTTGAAGGTGGGGTCGGCGAGAGACTTCAACGAGGGAATGACGCCTCTGGGGACATAGGCAATCTTCTCGCTGCCATCCACGGCAGAGAATCCATGCAGCATGCCATCGTTGCCTCCGACATAGATCACGGCCGGACGGGAGCTTCCGCTCACGAAGCTCAGATAGCCCGGAAGGGCATAGTTGCTGGACGGCGTTCCGGTAAACCAGACGACAGAGTTGATGATGTCGCCCTGGCGGCTTTTGCGCTCGCGAAAAGGGCTGCTCGTCGTGTAGCCGCTGGTTTCAGAGCCCTCGTAGCGCCGATCACCACGGACATAGTTGAGAATATTCTCGCCTTTGGTCCCCGTCTTGGCGGTGACATCGTTGGAGTTCAGGCCGAGTGATGCCTTTTGCGCACTGCTGAGAAGGGAATCATCGGTGGCCCACTTGAATGGCACGCCACCCCTATATCTGTTGGAGTCCCATTTGTTGCTCCATGTGAGAATGAGGCGGGTATTGATGTCTGAGATGGCATCGAGCTTGTCGGCCGTATTCTTCCCTCCCCAGCTGGCGGTCGAGACGGTCGTGCCGTCTTTCTGCACGGTTTCCGCCGTGACGAAGCCTTTCCAGTAATTCTGCGGCTCATAGGCACCGGTGAACTTGCCGACGTCGTTTCGCGACGCATTGGAGCCGCTGGTGGCCGTGGATGTCAGGTCGGGGTCCGTCTGAGTGTTGATCTGGCCGAAGATTTCCCGGAAGGCCTTTTCCAGGTCTTCGCCTTTCTCCACCGCATAGAAGCGGCCGCGGCCGTTCAGGGCAGCGTGCCAGAGGTCCAGTGCATTGCGCGACTCTGTGCTGGCTGTCAGATTGGGCCAGGTGGTGCTCCCCTTGGCCAGATCCGGAAAGCTGCCGTCATAGCCGAATGGCACCATCTGCGTCGGACGTGTAATGGAGGAATAGCTCCAATCGAACGCCATTTTGCTGAAGCCAATGGTGTAGGTGACCATGTGCGGCCAGGTGGCCGGGTTGTAGCGGGGGTTCCAGTAGCGATCCAGCGTGACGGAGCTGCCGCTGTCGTTGGTGAATGTTTCCACGGACGGAGCCTTGCGGTAGTCCGCGGTCGGCTGCATGGTGCCCGTCAATCCCGTGGTCTGCATCGGGGTGGCCCAGCTATAGAAGGCCCAGTCGGCAAGGGTGGTGCCCGTGGATGTGTCGCGGTAAAGGGCGGACTTTTTCTGGTCGGCCGCGCCACTGCCGCCGTACACCATGTTGTCGCTGAGCGTCAGGTTGGTGGCATTGTCCCGTCGAGTGCTATCGGGGACACCCGTGGCGGTTCCGTTCCAGCGTCCATCGGTCATCATGATGTGGTAATTGCGGCGGCAGGCAAGATAGGGCGCTCCCGTATTGCCTGGATCGCTGGCCCACGGGCTGTTCTTGCTGAGTCCGCGTCGCATGTAGCTGTCGGCCTGGCTGAACATCAGATGCGATGGAGTGCCACCGCCAGGATTCAGGTTGCTGATGAAGGAGATGAAGTTCGCACGATGCGTGCTTTGCAGCGGGCGCATGGAGTTCGTATTCATCTGGACGGCGCCTCGGCTGTCGGCACTGTCCACATTGTCGGCATTGGACGAGTTGCCGTTGTTCCACATGCCTTGCCATGCCAGCCGGATTTTCTTGTCGGGCAGCAGCGTCGTATCACGGAAGATGCCGCCGGATCCGTTTTTTCCGACGAGTGCATACTTGAGGACGTTGACACGGCGGCTAGTCATCGGCCAGGTGCCATCCGAATTGGGCTCGGTCTGGCTGCTGGCGCCGCTGGCACTTTCCGTGTCAAGCCGAAAGTTCATGCTCCCTGAATCATCGATGGAAATGATGACGTTGGGAGCCACATACGGCTCCTTGGTGCCGGGGGGCGACTGTGCCAGGTCCAGGGCCCAAGCGCCTTGCGGAAGCAGGGCTGCCGCAGCGGCACAGGACAGCAGGGTGCGGGAGAACAGCTGATGAGGGATAGGGGGCTTGCGTTTCATGTCTGCGCCTCTTGATGTTTGTGCCGAGTGGTCGGATTCGCTTGCGGGTGCGGTGACTGGGCCGTGGGCCACCTAGTTCTTGCGCTTTTGCTGTGCATAGGTCTGCTGCAGAACCACCATGGTGTTGGGCTTGCGGCCATAGGCCAGGGCCGTGATGCGGTACACCACGTAGGGCTTCAGGTTGAGCGACAGCAGGTTGGTCGGGGTGTCTGCGATAAGTCCCATGTTCTTGGTGTTCAGGTAGGGCAGCACCTCGATCCAGTACCAGCCGCCGCGATCGGCCGCGCTGGTGTCGGCCAGGATGGGATTGGCGGGCTTGCTGGTGGAGCCCAGCGAGGCGCCTGTGTACTGGCCATATCGGGCCCCCACTCCTGCCGTGGTCAGCTGCGCCAGTGTGAGTCCCAGCCTTTCGTCGCTGTTATTCCAGAAGTCCTGTTTGTCGCCGCGCTTGCCGCAAAGGCCCTGTGAACAACCGGTACCCAAAGAGGACAATAGAGGGGCGATCTCCTGGGTTTCCAGCGGAATCTTGGCCGTGGTGCTGGTGCGGCACACATTGTCCTGACCCGTGCAGACAGTGCCGTCGGCCTTTTCGCCGCGAATGTCGAGTTCCGCATCCTGCAGCAGCGCCTGAGCGGCCTCATAGGCGCGCTGGTAGTCGGCATCATTTCCGACGACAAGCTCGTTGAACAGCGATGTGCGTGACGCCCAGAGCGCCAGCAGCATGGACAGCATGACGAAAATGATGACGACGAACAGCGCGACACCCCGCTGCTGCCGAGAGGCATGGTTGGCAGTCTTGCGATGCATTGCTGGCTTTCTCGTGAATTCAGAGCACGGAGCCGATCAGGCCCTGGCTGCGCAGTTGGAAGACATTGCGATAGGCAATGTGCATGCGCCGGTTGCGCTGGCCGGTGAGCGTGGTCATGTTGACGGATGTGCCATTACAGCCGACATAGCTGCTGCCCGCCGGCAGATCGATGGGCTCATTGCCATAGAGGACCAGGCAGACTTCCACGCCCCGTACCTTGCTCCACTCCACTGTCGTCCAGGCATCGACGTTGGCCGATGGAACATACTGGATGCCCGGCGAGCCAGGCTTGGTGTTGTCCTGGATGAGATAGCGGACCTGGAAATCGGCCACGTTCTGTACCAAGGTCTGCGCGGCCGCGCCATTGCCACTGCATTGCAACTGGCTGCCGCTCAGCTGAAAGACGTTGTCTATGCGCTGGTCTGCACTGCTGTTGGCTGGCCCGCCCACGCAGTTGCGCGCCTGGGACTGCTCTGCGGCATCTGTGTAGACAAGTTCCTTGTAGCGGCGATAGCCGACGGTCAGGGTGGTGGGCGTGGCCGTTCCACTGACCGTATTGAGCGACGGGTCAAACTCCAGGCCGGAGTCGCTTTTAGCCGTTGTCTCGAACGCCACGGGTGTCGAGGTCACCAGGGCAGCCGCGGGCTTCTGGCTTCTGGGATCGAGGTTCAGGTACAGAGAGCCCGCCTGGCGCAGCTGAAGGCCGATGACGCGCATGGCATAGGCCGCTTGCTGCTGGATGCCGCTGGCGTCGCTGACCGTGCCGGACACGCCACGGGACACCATGAGCGCGGCCGTGGCCACGGCGACGACCAGCAGGCCGATGGCCACGCCCACCATCAGCTCAAGCAGGGTGAAGCCTTTCTGAGCCAGGGGACGGGCAAAGGCATGCCGGCGAGGCCGTATCGGCAGGTGCGGCAGGTTTGGTTTCATGATGCGGGGCGCTGCCATGATCAGAATCCTGGGCAGAAGTATTGGGGAATCGCTTCACCGCTGCCGAAGTAGGGCGCGCAACGTGCAGCCAGCGGAAGGTATTGGAGATGGCAGGTGTAGCCATCGGGGCAGGAGGTTGCTGTCGTGCCGCCTCCGCCTGAACTCAGCGTGCCATCGGCAGCCCGGACTTGCGTGGCATCGATGTTGTCCCTGTAGGCCTTTTGATTGGCCTGACTGCTGTCGGACAGGTCACGCTCGTTCTCGCGCCAGGCGACCATCACGCCGATCTGCCGGCGGTTGGCGCCGACTTCTTCACCCGGAGCAAGAAAGATGCTGGCCTGGCCCAGGGGCAGTGTGTTCTTGACCGTCTGCTTCCATACACCCAGGTCGTAGGCTGCCAAAAGCGTGCGGTTGCACGAGGCCGCCTGGCAATCGCCAGGGGCGGGCGTGGTGTTGAAATCGGCGACATAGGCATCGGCATCCCTCAGCACGCTGGGGTTGACCTTCATGCGCTCGCCCAGATCCTCGATCAGGCGGATGGCTTGTGCGCGCCGGACCGTGGTCTGGGTATCCGTCAGCGTACGCATCTGCGTGCCCAGAATGCCCAGGATGCCCAGCGCCGCCACGACGATGGCGACCAGGGATTCGATCATCGTGAGGCCTCGTTGGTTGCGGCGCTCTGCCGGCTTGCTGCGTTGGAGTCTGTGCATGTTGCTTTCTCTAGAACGGTTCAGGAGCAGGATTCGCTGCCCTTCATCTGCACGATCCTTCCGCCCGTGCCTGTGCAAAGACGGACGGCGCTTCGGTCGCTGGCGATCTTGCCTTCGGGAACGAGCAGGAGATCCATGGCCGCTGCCGCGGTACCACCTCCATGCGACAGCATGCCCCAGCGGTCCACGGCAATGGAGCCCGTGCTGTCGGCGAGGGTGATCTGGACGCGGGTCGGGGGCGCGGTCTGCTGCAGCACCGTGTTGCCGCTGGCCACTTGCCAGCCACACCCCCACTGGGTGTTTCCGGTGGCATTGGCGCAGCCATTGCCATTTGCGGCCTTGGCGATAGTGACGTTGCCGCCGCGCTTGAGGGCCTCGGAGCGGGCAAAATAAATCGTTGCCTGGAGATCCTCGGCAACCTGTCGCACCCGCCAGCGCTCCATCAATGGGGTGAAGCTGGGCGCTGCAAGGGCGGTGAGTATGGCCAGGATGGCGACCACCACCATCAGCTCAAGGGTGGTGAACCCTTTGCGGCGTCGGGCGGGTGCCTTGGCGTGTGTCAGCCGTTGTAGGTGCAATGCGTGCATGCGCAGATGCTAGGCATTGCACTCGCGGGCAGGTGAGCGAACCGGATGAATGGATGCGGCCGCTGGATGGATGGCGGGCCAGGGTTGTCGCAGGGGATTGTGGCTGGCCTGCGGCGCTACCGCGACCAGCATTCCGCCGCGCTGGTGCCGCTTGCGAGGTTCAGTGTCTCCCGCACACCCGTATGTGTCAGCGCGAAATCTCCACAGCGGTCCCCTATCTGTGAGCCTCGGCGCGTGGCGATCAGGGTATAGGCCTCGGTGGTGTTTCCTGAATCCAGGCTGATGGTGTAGCGCTTGCTGGAGTCGCGGGCCCAGGTCAGATCGACGGGGAGCTTGGTGGGGTAGACCCCGTTGGCCGTGGCTGCGCGCTCCAGCCATTGCTGGGCCTGCAGCAGGCCGGCGCGGGCATCGGCGCGGTGGACTCCGCGGATGTATTCGTTGTAGCTGGGCACGGCGACGGTGCCGAGGATGACTATGACGGCCACGACGATCATGAGTTCTATGAGTGTGAAGCCCGGGGGAGGAGGGCGGCGCATCGTGCGGCTCATTTCATTTGGCGCCAGCTGGGGCGCAGGGATTGCTCGGGCATGCGGGCGAGGACGTTGCGGCGGCCATCGGTGTCGTAGCCAATGACGTGATGGCCTTTGTTGAGCAATGTCTGGGATCCCCCGGAGATGGTTGCGCGCGAGGCTTCCTGATCCGCCGTGTCGTAGACGCCGTCGCCGTTGCTGTCCATCAATGGAACACTGGGCCGCTTGCCATCCATGATGTTCATGAGCGTCAGAAATTGGCTTTCCTCGCTCACATTGCAGGCGTCAGCGGGACGGCTTATGGCTTCACCAGGACGCCTGGAGGATCTGGCGGGTATCTGGCTATAGATCGCGAGGAGGTTGCTGCCGTCGTAGAAACTCATCGGCTTGAGCAGGCGCTCGCCTGACAGGGGAAGGTCCATGTACCAGCCTTTGTGCCGCGTCCAGTCGAGGTCGGTGGTGGAGTCCACTCGCCAGGTGCCACGGCCTACGATCCCTTGCGTCTGAGGGTTCACCGAGCGTTTGGCCAGCTCATCGATGCCGGGTACAGGGGCTGGACGCTGCCCTGCAGGCAGCTTGCACTCAGAGTCCGAGTCACCCGTGCAAGGCTGTACCCGGCCGTCCGCGAGCAGCTTGTAGCGGGTGTTGTCGAGGATGGAATAGATGCTCTGCACCGCCGTGTTGCCAGTGTCCTGCTGGGTGATGTTGCGTCCTGTGCCGAATGCCACCAGCATGCCGCCCACAGTCACGCGTTCATCGCTTCCTTTGGGTTCTGTGGTGACGCTGTACCGGTCATTGGTGCGTACGGACGCAGGGGCGGTAATGGGCTGGCGCAGCGCGCGAGAGGCCGTTGGCGAGCTGCCACCCATGGCGGTGTACAGCGGCCGGCCGTCGAAGGCCACGCTCCAAGCGGAGGAAGCATCGCTGGCGATGATGAATTTCCACAGATTGCCCTGGAGGTCGCCCGCATAGACCACATCGGGCCGGCCATCGCCATTGATGTCCACGAGGCGTGGTGCGGAGAGCCCATTGCTGGTGGTCTCCGGTGTGGTGCCGGTGGGGATGTCACCTGTGGCCACGATGCGCAGCAGCTCCTGGTTGCCATCGAGGTACTGGATCAGCAGCACGGGTCGCTGGTTGATGCTGTGGTAGCCGTTGCCCGTCACCAGAGCCCAGCGGTTGTTGTTCAACTGCGTGATCTGGATGCTGCGTTGCGGGTTGGCATCGTCCCGCACGGGGGCTTCAAGGATATGGCCCAGGTCCTTGTCTTCCTGGCAAGTGGTGCGCTGCCAGAGGTCGGCGGAGATGGCGCAGTCACCGGGATCTCTATTGCGGGTCTGGGTGCGGTCCAGCAGGACCAGCGTGCCGGCGCCGTGTTCGTTGAAAGCCTCTGGGTGCGTGATGTCCAGCACAAAGTAGCCTTTGGCACCGGCGCCCGGCATGCCTGCCAGCACGGTGCGCCACTGCGGGGATGCATGGCTGCCTGAGTTGATGTCGCCGCTCATGGCAGAGCCATCCACGAAGTAGCGATGCCGGGTGTCGTATTCGAGGTCGGAAAGGCGTGCCAGCCTCGAAATCACCCCACGGGGAATGTAGGCGATCTTCTCGCTGCCGTCAGTGGCAGAAAAGCCGTGCAGCATGCCGTCGTTGCCGCCCACGTAAATCATGGGCTGGCGCTTCTGCTGGGCGAGCGCATAGGCCGCGTAGCCCGGCAAAGGCGAGTTGTCCACGGGGCGGCCGGTATGCCAGATCTGGGAGTTGACGATATCGCCCTGGCGCGAGCCGCGTTGGCGAAAAGGGTGGGCCGGGTCAGGGCGCGGCGGTTGTCCCGCAGCTTCCATGCGGCGGTCGCCACGTATGAAGTTGAACCTGTGCTTGCCCAGTTTGTCTGCCCTGCCTTCGGCATCGACGCCGAAAGACGCCTTCTGGGGGCGGTCCAACTCATGCCATTGGAAAGGCACGCCCCTTTGCAGTCTGTCACTCCAGGTCAGGATCAGGCGCTCATTGAGTACCTGTTGATCACTGAGTGCATCCAGGTGGTCAGCCGTGCTTTTGCCTTGCCAGCCGGCTGCTGCGGTGATGCTCCCGTCGGCTTGGACCGTTTCTGCGTTGATCCAGCCGCTCCAGGCGGCTTTGGCACTGTAGCGGGCCGTGAATATGTCCACGCCTGCCTGTGCAATCACGCTGCCGTTGGAAGTGGCGGAGCTGCTGCGGCCCTTGGCATTGGCTGGCTGGCCTGTCAGGCAGTCTTCAATGGGCGTGGCAAATTCGTTGTCTTCTCTCTGTGCCAGGGAAACTGGCGTGCCTGCCTCAGAGAAACGTTGGGCCTGGCTGCTTTGCGCGGCCAGGAGTGCGGCGATCACGGCTGGCAGCAGGAGGGGGCGGAGCCCAGGATGGATGAGATAAGGCATGTCAGGCGTTCTGAATCAGTCGCGGCGCTTCTGGCGGACATAGGTCTGTTGCAGCACCACCTGGGTGCCGCTCTTGCGGCCGTGAGCGATGGCCGTGATGCGATAGATCACCTGGGGCTGCATGTAGAGGGCCAGACGTGGAGAGTCGTTGGCGATGAGACCTGAGTTCCCTGCGCTGGCGTCATAGGGCAGGATCTCTATCCAGTACCAACCCCCCTTTCCTGTCTCACGGTTTGCCAGGATGGGATTGCTCTTGCCTTCAGAAATGGCGCCCGTGAACTGGCCGTAGCGTGCGGCTACATCGGTGGCGGTCATCTGGCTCAGCGTGATCCCTTTGGTCTCGTCCACGTTGTTCCAGAAGTCCTGAGGCCCTGTGCGCTTGGTGCACAGGGCGTCTCGGCAGCTTGTGGGGGTGGCTCGGTTCAGGTTGGCCAGCAGCAGACCTACCTGCTGGGTTTCCTGGGGAAACTGGATGATGGTTGCAGCGTTGCGGCAGACGGATGGACGGCTGCTGTTGGCGATGCAGGCGGTGCCGTTGGCCTGTTCGCCTCGAATGTCCAGTTCGGCATCCTGCAGCAATGCCTGTGCAGCTTCGAGGGCGCGTTGGTAGTCGGCATCGTTGCCCACGAACATCTCGTTGAACAGGGCGCTGCGCGATGCCCAAAGTGCCAGCAGCATGGAAAGCATGACCAGGGTGATCACGATGAACAGTGCGACGCCTTTCTGACGCTGCGCGGCACAGGTGTGGGCATGCCGCATGCCTGCTGCTTTGGCGGTCATCCAGCCATCCCCTGGCTGCGCAACTGATACACGCTGCGAAAGACCATGTGCAGGCGCCGGGTCCTGGGCGCCGGCAGCGTGGTCATGTCGATGGATTTGGCTGTGCCGTCACTGCTTGCGCAATCGGTGTAGCGGCTGTCGGCGGGCATGTTGATGACTTCGATCCCGAAAAGCACCAGACAGACCTCGGCGGCAACGACGCGTGACCAGTCCTGGCCCACGGCGGCTGCGTTGACGTACTGCAGGCGTGCATCACCTTTCGGCGACTGGATCAGATAGCGCACCTGGAAGTTGGCGACGTTCTGGGCCAGTGGCTGGGCTCCCGCAGAGGGTGCTCCGGTGCAGCGCAGGGTGTTTTTGCGGGCGTCCAGCGCAAAGCGGCTCAGGATCAGGTTGTGGCTGTTGGCCTGGCCCAGGCAATTGCGCTGCAGTGAAGTTTCGATGGCCGAGCCGTGCAGCGGTTGCGTGTAGTTGCTGTAGCCCACGGTGAGCTTGTATTGAGCGCGGCCTGGCGCATCAAGGCCCAGGATGGTGTCGTGCGCAGGGTCGAAATCTTGTGCGCTCGCCTCGAATGCAACGGGGTCCGCCACGTCAACGGTGTCTGTTCCCTTTTTTGCAGACGAGAGAAGCAGCCGAAGAGACCCCGCCTGCCGGATCTGCCGGCCCATGACGCGGAAGATGTGGGATGCCTGCTGCTGCAGCTGGCTGGCATCGCTGACGGTGCCGGAGACGGCGCGTGATGCCATGAGTGCGCCCAGGGCCACGCCGATGATCAACAGTCCCAGGAGAAGGCCCACCAGCAGTTCGACCAGGCTCAGGCCGCGTTGATCAGGCTGCATAAGCGTTGCGGCGGCGATGCGGGTGTGCTTCATGGGCTTGCGCAGAAGAACTGGACTGCGTTGTTGGCAAGATATGGCGCGCAACGAGCGCTGAGCGCTATGTATTGCAGGTGGCAGGTTCTGCCGGTGGGGCAGGCCATGGCTTCGTCGCCGTGTGTGCCATCGCTATGGAGTCCGATGGGTTTTTTGTAGCCGGCTTTGCTGGATTTCTCGTTTTCACGCCAGCTGATCACGATGCCCAGGTGGCGTCCGTTGCTGGTGTCGTCTGCTGCAGGGAAGACCTTGGCGGCTCCGCCTGGCAGCAGTTGGTGCACGGAAGCCTTCCACAGCGCGAGGTTGTAGCTGGCCAGCGTTTCCGGGTCGCATGGTGTGGCGCTGCAGTCGGCGGTGGATTCAGGGGTGTGATCCCAATCGGATTCGTAGTTGCCCATCTGCCCAAGGGAGTTGGGATTGGCGTGGGTGCGCTCGCTGAAGTCTTCGATCAACCGGATGGCCTGAGCGCGGCGCACGCCGCTTTGGGTGTCGGCCAGGGTGCGCATCTGCAGGCTCAGGATTCCCAGAACACCCAAGGCCGTGACGACGGTGGCAACCAGGGTTTCGATCAGGGTGAAGCCTTTGGCGTGCCGAGCTTGGGTGCTTGTCAGGCGCATGGAATGCCCTCCCGGCCGACCACCCGGATACGTCCGCCGGACGAAACGCAGATGCCTTTCGCTGCAGCAGAGACGAGGCCGGCGGAAGATGGGGCGACGGCGAAGCCCATGGCTGTGAATCCACCCATTTGCCCCCACCGGTCCACACTGATGATGGCGGCGGATCTGGAGCGGATGACAAGGGTGCGAGCGGGAGTGTCGAAGCGCTGCAGTTCTTCCCGGGGATCCCAGCGCTTGTTGCCATTGCGGTCAACGAACACCACCCAGCCACAGCCCCAGTCCGCGTGACGTGCAGCCAGAGTGCATCCGTTGGTGCCTTGGGGTAGTTTCTGGATGAAGACGCCGCCCCCGCGCCGGACGGCTTCGGAGCGCGCGTATTGCAGCGTCGACTGCAGACCCTCCAAGGTCTGGCGAACGCGCCATCGCTCGATGATGAGGTGGAAGCTGGGTGCTGCCAGCGTGGTCAGCACGGCGAGGATGGCGCCGACCACCATCAGCTCGATGGCCGTGAAGCCTTTTGCGCCCGGGTGGGCCTGAGGCCAGGTCGATGACATGTCTTGAATCCCTCCCCGTCGATCTGCTTGCGAAGCGCTGGTTGTTTTTGCGCGCTGCTCAATCTATTGGGGTTCTCCGTACATGTCTTTCAGACAAATCTGTTTCTGTCCTCAACAATTAGGAGTCGTGCTGTTGGTGCAGGGTCATTCGGCATGACGATGCGTCAAAAAATCCAATGGTGACAAGGTATTGCCGGCTTTGCCGCTATCGGACTCGGGGGTAGGACTGTTTTTTGTTGGGGGAGCGCTCAGCGCTGCTGTCTGCCGGGTGGCGGCCGGGTATATCCGGCGCATGCCCCGGCGTTGTGCCTGCCCTGGCATTCGCGGTACAGCCGCTTGTCGCGTTGCTCGGGCGATTCCTCGGAGCTGCTGCGCTGGGTTGGAACACGGACCCGCTGTCCGCCTTTTTTGCGCTTGGCGCCTTGCGCGGCTGAGGTGTCGGAGCGGTGGGGGCTCGCCTGGGTCGGCAGGACCAGGCATAGGGCCGCGACCATGCTCAGCAGGGCGCATTGCTGCCGATGTGCGCGCCAGGTTGCAGCAGTGAATGAAAAACGCGTTGCCATGGTGTTGCCCTCCCGTGATCTATGAATGTCTGCAGGTTTCGTGGCATTCTGGGCGGGCTGTCGGCCGGCGCGGTGTGGGGCCACAAAGCATGTGTGGAAGCTGGACAGGGCGCGCTTGTTATAATCCCAGGGTTTTGCATGGTGCAAGACGCACGTCGGGGCCTTTCCAGTCCCGGCGCAAGTAACCAAGGCTGCCTCCCTGCTTTTGTCTGTGAGGGGCCAATTTCAAAGGAAAAAAAATGATCGCATCTTCCGTGAAGGCTGAAGTCGTCAAGTCCAACGCACGCTCTGCCAACGATACTGGCAGCCCAGAAGTGCAAGTGGCCCTGCTGACCGCACGCATCAACGAGCTGACCCCTCACTTCAAGCAACACGCCAAGGACCACCACGGTCGTCGCGGCCTGCTGCGCATGGTGAGCCGTCGTCGCAAGCTGCTGGACTACCTCAAGTCCAAGGACGCTGATCGCTACACCGCACTGATCGCCAAGCTGGGCCTGCGCAAGTAAGCACGGTGGGAGATCAAAACGCCTGAGTTAGCCTGTCTAGCTCAGGCGTTTTTTACTTCGGAGAATGCAAGACAGAGCGAAGCTGTGTCATTCCAATGCTGCTGATTTGATAGCAGTGAATCCAGCACTGGAATGGCATCGTGTTCTGAATTGCTCTCCATCATGGCCCGGTGAGTGCATCGGTCCACCCATTCCAAAGGAGCAACAATGTCCATCTTCAACAAAGTCACCAAGACCTTCCAGTGGGGCCAGCACACGGTCACCATGGAAACCGGCGAGATCGCCCGCCAGGCTTCCGGCGCCGTGCTGGTCAACATCGATGACACCGTGGTGCTGGCCACCGTGGTGGCGTCCAAGCAGGCCAAGTCCGGCCAGGACTTCTTCCCGCTGACCGTCGATTACATCGAGAAGACCTACGCCGCAGGCAAGATCCCCGGCAGCTTCTTCAAGCGCGAAGCCAAGCCCAGCGAACTCGAAACCCTGACCAGCCGCCTGATCGACCGCCCGATCCGCCCGCTGTTCCCCGAAGGTTTCTACAACGACGTGCACGTGGTCATCCACACCGTGTCGCTGAACCCCGAAGTCGATGCCGACATCGCCGCCCTGATCGCCACCTCGGCTGCCCTGTCCGTGTCGGGCATTCCCTTCAATGGCCCCATCGGTGCCGCCCGCGTGGGCTACATCAATGGCGAGTACGTGCTCAACCCCGGTCAGACCCAGCGCAAGGATTCGCAGATGGATCTGGTCGTGGCCGGCACCGAAGCCGCCGTGCTGATGGTGGAGTCCGAGGCGCAGCAACTGCCTGAAGACGTGATGCTGGGCGCCGTGGTCTTTGGCCACGAGCAAGGCCGCATCGCCATCGAAGCCATCCATGAACTGGTGCGCGAAGCCGGCAAGCCCGTCTGGGACTGGGTCGCTCCCGCCAAGGATGAAGAGCTGATCGCCAAGGTGGCGGCACTGGGCGACGAAGCCCTGCGCACGGCCTACCAGATCCGCAACAAGCAAAGCCGCACGCAAGCCTGCCGCGAAGCCTACGCCGCCGTGAAGGCCGGCCTGACGGCCCAGGGCGTGGAGTTCGACGGCGTCAAGGTCGAAGGCATGCTGTTCGACATCGAGGCACGCATCGTTCGCAGCCAGATCCTGGCCGGCGAGCCGCGCATCGACGGCCGTGACACGCGCACCGTGCGCCCCATCGAAATCCGCAACTCCGTGCTGCCCCGCACGCACGGCTCGGCCCTGTTCACGCGCGGCGAGACGCAGGCCCTGGTCGTGTCCACGCTGGGCACCGAGCGTGACGCGCAGCGCATCGACGCGCTGGCTGGCGAGTTCGAGGACCGCTTCCTGTTCCACTACAACATGCCTCCCTTTGCCACCGGCGAAGTGGGCCGCATGGGCTCGACCAAGCGCCGCGAAATCGGCCACGGCCGTCTGGCAAAGCGCGCCCTGGCGGCCTGCCTGCCCAGCAAGGAAGAATTCCCCTACACCATCCGCGTGGTGTCGGAAATCACCGAGTCCAACGGTTCCTCGTCCATGGCTTCGGTCTGCGGCGGCTGCCTGTCGATGATGGATGCAGGCGTTCCGATGAAGGCCCACGTGGCCGGCATCGCCATGGGCTTGATCAAGGAAGACAACCGCTTCGCCGTGCTGACCGATATCCTGGGTGATGAAGATCATCTGGGCGACATGGACTTCAAGGTGGCTGGCACCACCAGCGGCATCACTGCGCTGCAGATGGACATCAAGATCCAGGGCATCACCAAGGAAATCATGCAGGTCGCCCTGGCCCAGGCCAAGGAAGCGCGCATGCACATCCTGGGCAAGATGCAGGAAGCCATGGGCGAAGCCAAGGCCGAGATCTCGTCCTTCGCTCCCAAGCTGTACACGATGAAGATCAACCCCGAGAAGATCCGTGACGTGATCGGCAAGGGCGGTTCCACCATCCGTGCACTGACCGAAGAGACCGGCACTCAGATCGACATCGGCGAAGACGGCACCATCACCATCGCCTCCAGCGATGCCGCCAAGGCCGACGAAGCCAAGCGCCGCATCGAAGAGATCACGGCCGAAGTCGAAATCGGCAAGATCTACGAAGGCCCGGTCACCAAGATCCTGGACTTCGGCGCTCTCGTGAACCTGCTGCCCGGCAAGGACGGTCTGCTGCACATCAGCCAGATTGCCCACGAGCGCGTGGAGCGCGTCGCCGACTACCTGCAGGAAGGCCAGATCATCAAGGTCAAGGTCATGGAGACCGACGAAAAGGGTCGTGTCAAGCTGTCGCTGAAGGCGTTGACCGAGCGTCCTGCCGGCATGGAGCGCAGCGAGCGCCCCGCGCCTGCCGAGCGTGAGTTCCGCCAGCCGCGTGAGCCCCGCCAGCAGCGCGAGTTCCGCGAGCCGCGTGAACCCCGCGAGCCCCGTGACGGCGGCCGTCCGGCTGCCGAGGGCGAGCAGCAACAGCAACAGCAGCAGCAGCAGTAATGCCCGGCAAGGCCATTCCCCAAAAGGGGGTGGCCTTGCAGGTGCGTGTGGTGACTGGCAAAAAGCGCTGACCTGTTCAGCGCTTGTGGCATTTTGACAGGGATTGCGAGGTCGAAAGATGGAAAAGCAAATCATGCGTGCCGTGGAACTCACGGACTTTGGCGCTCCCGAGGTATTGCGCCTGGGCGAGCGTCCGCTGCCCGTTGCGGGTGCGCAGGAGTTGCTGATCCAGGTGTCGGCGAGTGGTGTCAATCGCCCTGATGTGTTGCAGCGCAAGGGGCACTATGCTCCGCCGCCTGGCGCCTCCGATCTGCCCGGACTGGAAGTGGCTGGGGTGATCGTGTCGGGCGACGACGAAGCCATGCGGCTGGCAGGCCTGCGCGTGGGAGACCGCGTGTGCGCGCTGCTGGCCGGCGGTGGCTATGCGGAGTACTGCGTTGCGCCCGTGGCCCAGTGCCTGCCCATCCCGGCAGGGCTCAGCGAGGTGGAGGCTTCGGCATTGCCCGAGACCTTCTTCACCGTCTGGAGCAATGTGTTCGACCGCGGTGCCTTGCAGGCAGGTGAAACCCTGCTGGTGCAGGGCGGCAGCAGCGGCATCGGCGTGACGGCCATCCAGCTGGCCAAGGCGCGCGGCGCCACGGTCATCGTGACCGCTGGCTCCGATGCCAAGTGCGCCGACTGCCTCAAGCTGGGTGCCGACCATGCCATCAACTACCGTACCCAGGACTTTGCCGCGGAGGTGCAGCGCATCACCGAAGGCAGGGGCGTGGACGTGATCCTGGACATGGTGGCGGGTGGCTATGTGGCACGCGAAGTGCAAAGCCTGGCAGAGGATGGCCGCCTGGTCATCATTGCGGTGCAGGGTGGCATCAAGGCAGAGTTCGACGCGGGCCTGGTCCTGCGTCGCCGTCTGCTGGTGACGGGCTCCACACTGCGTCCGCGGCCTGTGGCTTTCAAGGCAGCCATCGCCCAGGCCCTGCGCCGCGAGGTCTGGCCGCTCATCGAGGCAGGCGGCATTCGTCCTGTGATCCATAGCACCTTTGCTGCCGCTGATGCCGACAAGGCGCACGCGCTGATGGAGTCGAGTCAGCACACCGGCAAAATCGTTTTGACGTGGTAACCATGAAGAAGAAACTCATCGTCGGCAACTGGAAGATGAATGGCAGCCTGGCTGCCAATGCCGGTTTGCTCAAGGCCCTCAAGGAGGGTCTGCCCGAGGGGGCAATGCGGGCGTGGCTGTGGCCGTGCCTGCCGTCTATCTGGCCCAGACCCAGGCTGAGCTTGAAGGCTCGGCCATCGGCGTGGCCGCGCAGGACGTGTCGCAGCATGAATCGGGTGCCTATACGGGCGAGCTGTCGGCCGCAATGCTTAGGGATTTTGGCGTGCGCTATACGCTGGTGGGGCACTCGGAGCGTCGCCAGTACCATGGCGAAACCGATGCCGTGGTGGCGCTGAAGGCGCAGGCTGCGCTGGCCAAGGGCGTTACGCCCATCGTCTGTGTGGGTGAAACGCTGGCGGAGCGCGAGGCGGGGCAGACCGAAGAAGTGGTCAAGCGCCAGCTGGCGGCCGTGATCCACCAGGTGGGCCAGTGCATCAATGAGCTGGTCGTGGCCTATGAGCCTGTCTGGGCCATTGGCACAGGAAGGACCGCCACGCCGGAGCAGGCCCAGCAGGTGCATGCCGTGCTGCGCGCCCAGCTGGCGGCTGCCAGCCAGCAGGCCGATCGCATCGCCTTGCTGTACGGCGGCAGCATGAATGCCTCCAATGCAGCCCAGCTGCTGGCCCAGGCCGACATTGATGGTGGCCTGGTGGGCGGAGCCTCGCTCAAGGCGGCCGATTTCTTGACCATCATCGCTGCGGCCCAGTAAGCCGGGGCGGTTTTTCCATTCGCTTTTTTAGCTCTCGCGTTACTAGCAGGTACAACCAATGAATGCATTCGCAAGCGTGATCCTCGCCGTTCAGATGCTGTCGGCTCTCGGCATGATCGGCCTGATCCTGATTCAACACGGCAAGGGTGCCGACATGGGCGCCTCGTTCGGCAGCGGCAGCTCCGGCAGCCTGTTCGGTGCCTCCGGCAGCGCCAACTTCCTGTCGCGCTCCACGGCAGGCCTGGCCACGGTGTTCTTCGTGGCCACACTGGCGCTGGCCTATCTGAGCAATGCGCGTCCGGTCAGCTCGGGCAGCGTGCTGGAAGGTGCCGCACCCATCACGGCTCCGGCTCCTGCGGCCTCTGGCGCTGCTGGCGAAGTGCCCGCTCCTGCTGCAGGTCAGGCGCCTGCTGCCGGTGCTGAAGGCGCTGCCCAGATCCCTACGAAATAATTTCGAACAAAGTCCTCGGTCCTCCGGGTCCGAGGGTTTTTCAGAGTAGAATCTAGAGATTGTTCGGTAGGCGGAATCTTTGCAACGGAGATAAAGAGCCAGCCGAAATCAAGACTTGCCGTCGTGGTGAAATTGGTAGACACGCTATCTTGAGGGGGTAGTGGCGAAAGCTGTGCGAGTTCGAGTCTCGCCGACGGCACCAAGATATAACTAAGAGCCTGCCCTGCTGATCAGGCTGATCGGTGCGGGCATGCCTTTCAAGGTAGCCGCACACGATGAACATCGACCAGTATCTTCCCGTTCTTTTGTTCATTCTCGTCGGCATGGGTGTCGGCGTGGTCCCCCTGGTACTGGGGTATGTGCTGGGTCCGAACCGACCCGATGCCGCCAAGAACTCCCCCTATGAATGTGGCTTCGAGGCCTTCGAAGACGCGCGCATGAAGTTCGATGTGCGCTACTACCTCGTCGCCATCCTGTTCATCCTGTTTGATTTGGAAATCGCCTTTCTGCTGCCCTGGGCCGTTGCGCTTCGGGACGTGGGTGGGGCTGGTTTCGCCGCTGTCCTGATTTTCCTGACCGTTCTCGTCGTGGGCTTTGTCTACGAATGGAAGAAGGGTGCGTTGGACTGGGACTGAAGCGGGTTCACTAAGGAAACACGATGATCGAAGGCGTGATGAAAGAAGGCTTCATCACCACGAGTTACGACTCTGTGGTGAATTGGGCCAAGACGGGCTCGCTGTGGCCCATGACATTTGGTCTGGCCTGCTGCGCGGTGGAGATGATGCACGCTGCGGCGGCGCGTTACGACATCGGTCGCTTTGGCTCGGAAGTCTTCCGTGCCAGCCCGCGGCAGTCGGACCTGATGATTGTGGCCGGCACCCTGTGCAACAAGATGGCGCCCGCCATGCGCAAGGTCTATGACCAGATGTCCGAGCCCCGCTGGGTCATCTCCATGGGCTCGTGCGCCAACGGCGGCGGCTACTACCACTACAGCTATTCCGTGGTGCGCGGCTGTGACCGCATCGTGCCGGTCGATGTCTATGTGCCTGGCTGCCCCCCCACGGCGGAAGCCCTGATCTACGGCATCATCCAGCTGCAGCAGAAGATCCGCCGCACCCATACCATCGCTCGCGTCTAAGGGCTAGATGATGACTGCTATTGCGATTCACCCCGAAGTGCTTCGGGATGTGGTGGCTGCTGCCTTGGGCGACAAGGCGCGCAGCGTGACCGTGGCCCTGGGCGAGGTGACGGTCGAAGTGTCCGCGGCCCAGTATCTGGAGGCCATGCAGGTTCTGCACACCGCCCCGGATTGCCGGTTCGAGGTCCTGGTGGACCTGTGCGGCGTGGACTACTCCACCTATGCAGAAGTCGGGCGTGAAGGCCCGCGCTTTGCCGTGGTATCCCACCTGCTGTCGATCAGCCTGAACCAGCGCCTGCGCGTTCGTGTTTTTTGCACCGACGACGATTTCCCGGTGGTGGCTTCCGTCACTTCCGTCTGGGCGGGTGCGAACTGGTTCGAGCGCGAGGCGTTCGACCTGTTCGGCATCGTCTTCGACGGCCATGACGACCTGCGCCGCATCCTGACCGACTACGGCTTCATCGGCCATCCCTTCCGCAAGGACTTCCCGCTGTCGGGCCATGTGGAAATGCGCTATGACCCCGAGCAACAGCGCGTGGTGTACCAGCCGGTCACCATCGAGCCCCGCGAGATCACGCCGCGGATCATCCGCGAAGATAACTACGGGGGCCTGCACTGAAGGCGCTCCAGGCGCCTTTTTGATGGACGACCATGGCTGAAATCAAGAACTATTCCCTGAACTTTGGTCCGCAGCACCCGGCAGCGCACGGCGTGCTGCGCCTGGTGCTGGAGCTCGACGGTGAAGTGGTGCAGCGCGCAGACCCGCACATCGGTCTGCTGCACCGTGCGACAGAAAAACTGGCAGAGAGCAAGACCTATATCCAGTCGCTGCCCTATATGGACCGGCTGGACTACGTGTCCATGATGTGCAACGAGCACGCCTACTGCCTGGCCATCGAGAAGCTGCTGGGCATCGAGGTGCCCATCCGCGCCCAGTACATCCGCGTGATGTATTCGGAGATCACCCGCATCATGAATCACCTGATGTGGCTGGGCTCCAGCGGCAACGATGCGGGCAGCTCCACGACGCTGATCTACACCTTCCGTGAGCGCGAAGACCTCATGGACATGTACGAGGCGGTTTCGGGCGCGCGCATGCACGCGGCCTACTTCCGTCCGGGCGGCGTCTACCGCGACCTGCCCGACACCATGCCGCAGTACAAGGCCAGCAAGGTGCGCAATGCGCGCTCGGTCGAGATCATGAACCGCAACCGCCACGGCTCGTTGCTGGACTTCATCGACGACTTCACGCAGCGCTTCCCCAAGTGCGCGGACGAGTACGAGACCCTGCTGACCGACAACCGCATCTGGAAGCAGCGCAACGTGGACATCGGCGTGGTGACGGCCGAGCGTGCCATGAACCTGGGCCTGACCGGCCCCATGCTGCGTGCCTCCGGCGTGGCCTGGGACATGCGCAAGTCGCAGCCCTACGAGGTCTATGACCGCATGGACTTCGACGTGCCCGTGGGCAAGACCGGCGACTGCTACGACCGCTACCTGGTGCGCGTGGCCGAAATGCGCCAGTCCAACCGCATCATCAAGCAGTGCGTGGACTGGCTGCGTGCCAACCCGGGCCCGGTGATCGTGGACAACCACAAGATTGCCCCGCCGCCGCGCGAAGGCATGAAGTCCAACATGGAAGAGCTGATCCACCACTTCAAGCTCTTCACCGAAGGTTTCCGCGTACCCGAAGGCGAGGCTTACGCGGCCATCGAACACCCCAAGGGGGAGTTCGGCATCTACATCGTGAGCGATGGGGCCAACAAGCCCTACCGCCTGAAGATCCGTCCGCCGGGATTCGCCAATCTGTCCGCCATGGACGAAATGTGCCGAGGCCACATGCTGGCCGACGCCGTGATGGTGCTGAGTACCCTGGACATCGTGTTTGGAGACGTTGACCGATGATTACCGAAGCGACCAAGGAGCGCTTTGCGCGCGAGGTGGCCAAGTACCCGGCCGACCAGAAGCAGTCTGCCGTGATGGCCTGCCTGTCCATCGTGCAGCAGGAGCAGGGCTGGGTCAGCGCCGAGAGCGAGGCCGTGATTGCCGAGTTCCTGGGCATGGCCGAGATCGCGGTGCATGAAGTCACCACGTTCTACAACATGTACAACCAGCGCCCCACGGGCACGTACAAGCTGAACGTCTGCACCAACCTGCCTTGCCAGCTGCGCGACGGCTACAAGGCGCTGCACCACCTGGAGTCCCGCCTGGGCATCAAGATGGGCGAGACCACGCCTGACGGCATGTTCACGCTGCAGCAGTCCGAGTGCCTGGGCGCCTGCGCGGATTCGCCGGTGATGCTGGTGAACGACCGCTGCATGTGCAGCTTCATGAGCAACGAAAAGCTCGACGAATTGATCGACGGCCTGCGCGCCGCGGAGGGCAAGGCATGAACGCCGCCGCACAATCGGTCCTGGCCAAGTTTGCCTCTTCGGGCAGCGAGACCTGCTTTCACGACCGCCACATCAATCCGCAGATCTACGCCGATCTGACCGGCGCCAACTGGTCCATCAAGGACTACGAGGCACGCGGCGGCTATCAGGCGCTGCGCAAGATCCTGGGCAAGGATGGCAGCGAAGGCCTGACCCAGGACCAGGTGATCGCCACCGTCAAGGAGTCGGGCCTGCGCGGCCGCGGCGGCGCAGGTTTTCCCACGGGCCTGAAGTGGAGCTTCATGCCCCGCCAGTTCCCGGGCCAGAAGCACCTGGTCTGCAACTCGGACGAAGGCGAGCCTGGCACCTGCAAGGACCGCGACATCCTGGTGCACAACCCGCACATCGTGATCGAGGGCATGATCATCGCCGCCTACGCGATGGGCATCTCCCTAGGCTACAACTACATCCACGGCGAAATCTTCGAAGCCTATGAGCGCTTCGAGGCCGCGCTGGAGGAAGCCCGCGCCGCCGGCTACCTGGGTGACAACATCATGGGCAGCAGCTTCAGCTTCCAGCTGCACGCGCACCATGGCTTCGGCGCCTACATCTGCGGCGAAGAGACGGCGCTGCTGGAGTCGCTGGAAGGCAAGAAGGGCCAGCCGCGCTTCAAGCCGCCGTTCCCGGCCAGCTTCGGCCTGTACGGCAAGCCGACCACGATCAACAACACCGAAACCTTTGCGGCCGTTCCCTGGATCATCCGCAACGGCGGCGCTGCGTACCTGGAGTGCGGCAAGCCCAACAACGGCGGCACCAAGATCTTCTCGGTCAGCGGTGACGTCAACCTGCCCGGCAACTACGAAGTGCCGCTGGGCACGCCCTTCAGCAAGCTGCTGGAGCTGGCAGGTGGCGTGCGCACGGGCCGCAAGCTCAAGGCGGTGATCCCCGGTGGATCGTCCTCGCCCGTGCTGCCGGCTGACATCATCATGGAATGCACGATGGACTACGATTCCATCGCCAAGGCCGGCTCCATGCTGGGCTCGGGCGCCGTGATCGTGATGGACGACTCGCGCGACATGGTCGAGAGCCTGCTGCGCCTGTCCTACTTCTATCAGCACGAGTCCTGCGGCCAGTGCACCCCTTGCCGCGAAGGCACGGGCTGGCTGTGGCGCGTGGTCAACCGAATCGAGCACGGCGAAGGCCGTCCTGAAGACATCGAGCTGTTGGACTCGGTGTCCGTGAACATCATGGGGCGCACGATCTGTGCGCTGGGCGATGCGGCAGCGATGCCGGTGCGCGCCATGATCAAGCACTTCCGCCACGAGTTTGAAGCGAAGATCCAGAACGCTTCCAAGCAGACGGTCCACGCCGCCTGATCGCGAGAAAAGCATATGGTTGAAATTGAACTGGACGGAAAAAAGGTGGAGGTCGCCGAAGGCTGCATGGTCATGCATGCAGCCGAGAAGGCAGGCACCTACATCCCGCATTTCTGCTATCACAAGAAACTTTCCATCGCCGCCAACTGCCGCATGTGCCTGGTGGATGTGGAAAAAGCCCCCAAGCCCATGCCCGCCTGCGCCACGCCCGTGACGCAGGGCATGATCGTGCGCACCAAGAGCGAGAAGGCGATCAAGGCACAGCAATCGGTGATGGAGTTCCTGCTCATCAATCACCCGCTGGACTGCCCGATCTGCGACCAGGGCGGCGAATGCCAGCTGCAGGATCTGGCCGTGGGCTACGGCAGCTCCGTCTCGCGCTACGAGGAAGAAAAGCGCGTGGTCTTCCACAAGGACGTGGGCCCGCTGATCTCCATGCAGGAGATGAGCCGCTGCATCCACTGCACCCGCTGCGTGCGCTTCGGACAGGAAGTGTCCGGCGTGATGGAGCTGGGCATGATCAACCGCGGCGAGCACTCCGAGATCACCACGGTGGTGGGCGATACGGTGGACTCCGAGCTGTCGGGCAACATGATCGACATCTGCCCCGTGGGCGCGCTGACGAGCAAGCCCTTCCGCTACAGCGCCCGCACCTGGGAGCTGTCGCGCCGCAAGTCGGTCTCGCCCCATGATTCAACGGGTGCCAACCTCATCGTCCAGGTCAAGAACCACAAGGTTCTGCGCGTCGTGCCCTTCGAAAACGAAGAGGTCAACGAGTGCTGGATCGCCGACCGCGATCGCTTCTCCTACGAAGCCCTGAACAGCGACGAACGCCTGACCCGCCCCATGCTCAAGCAAGGCGGCGAGTGGAAGGAAGTCGATTGGCAGACCGCCCTCGAATACGTGGCCAACGGCCTGCGCCAGATCAAGAACGACCATGGCGCCTCCGCCATCGGTTCGCTGGTCAGCCCGCACAGCACGCTGGAAGAGCTGTACCTGGCAGGCAAGCTGGTGCGTGGCCTGGGCAGCGAGAACATCGACTACCGCCTGCGCAATGCCGAGTTCACCGCCGCCCAGGGCGTGCAGTGGCTGGGCACGCCCATCGCGTCGCTGTCCAAGCTGCAAGGCGTCCTGGTGCTGGGCTCCAACCTGCGCAAGGACCATCCGCTGTTCGCGCAGCGCATCCGCCAGGCTGCCAAGCAGGGCTGCGCCGTGCTCGCCATCAATGAGCGTGTCTACGACTGGGCCATGCCGGTGACGGCGTCCATCGTGGCTGCCCCGGACTGGGCCCAGGCGCTGGCCGATGTGGCCGCCGCCGTGGCGCAGGAAAAGGGCGTTGCCGCTCCCGTGGCCGCCGCCGACGTGCATGCCGAGGCCCAGGCCATCGCCGCCGCGCTGCTGCGCGGCGAGCGCAAGGCCATCTTGCTGGGCAATGCCGCTGCGCACCACGCACAGGCATCGACCCTGCTGTCGCTGGCCAACTGGATTGCCGAACAGACCGGCGCTTCGGTCGGCTACCTGACCGAAGCCGCCAACACGGTGGGCGCACAGTGGGTGGGCGCACAGCCTGCCGCCTCGGGCCTGAACGCAGGCCAGATGCTGGCCGGCGGCCTCAAGGCCGTGCTGCTGCTGAACAACGAACCCGTGTTCGACTCCGCTGCCGGTGCCCGCGCCGCAGAGGCACTGGGCAAGGCCGAGATGGTCGTGACCCTGAGCCCCTTCAAGGCCAACATGGAATTCAGCGACGTGCTGCTGCCCATCGCCCCGTTCACGGAAACCTCGGGCAGCTTCGTCAATGCCGAAGGCCGCCTGCAGAGCTTCCACGCCGTGGTCAAGCCGCTGGCCGAAGCCCGTCCGGGATGGAAGGTGCTGCGCGTGCTGGCCAACCTGCTGGGCGTGCAGGGCGTGGACTACGAGACGTCGCAGGACGTGCTCGCAGCCGCCACGGCCGCTGCCACCAGCGTGCCGGCCAACCTGCTGGGCAACGGTGCTCCTGCCGTGAATTCCATCGCCAACGGTGCCGGCCATGCCGCGCCCGTGGTGGCCAGCATTTATCAGCTCGACAGCATCGTGCGCCGCGCGACATCGCTGCAACTGACGGCAGATGCACGTCAGGCTCGTGAGGGAGGCGCCGCATGATTGACGCACTCAAGACGGCCGGTGCCGGCCTGATCGCCGCACCCTGGTGGACCGACGTGGCCTGGCCCGTGCTCTGGATCCTGCTGGGCATCGTTGCCATCGTCGCCCCGCTGATGGGCGCCGTGGCCTACCTGACGCTGTGGGAACGCAAGCTGCTGGGCTTCATGCAGGTTCGCATGGGTCCCAACCGCGTGGGTCCCTTCGGTCTGCTGCAGCCCCTGGCCGACGGCCTGAAGCTGCTGACCAAGGAACTGATCCAGCCCACGGCTGCTGCCAAGGGCCTGTTCTACGTGGGCCCGGTGATGGCCATCATGCCCGCCCTGGCGGCATGGGTGGCGATCCCCTTCGGTCCCGACGTGGCCCTGGCCAACGTCAATGCCGGCTTGCTGCTGATCATGGCCATCACGTCCATCGAAGTCTATGGCGTGATCATTGCGGGCTGGGCCTCCAACTCCAAGTACGCCTTCCTGGGCGCGCTGCGTGCCTCGGCACAGATGGTCAGCTATGAAATCGCGCTGGGCTTCTGCTTCCTGGTGGTGATCATGGTCACGGGCAGCATGAATCTGACGCAGATCGTGCTGAGCCAAGGCCAGGGCCAATTCGCCAGCATGGGTGTCAGCGTCCTGTCGTGGAACTGGCTGCCGCTGCTGCCGATCTTCGTGGTCTACCTGATCTCGGCCGTGGCCGAGACCAACCGCCACCCCTTCGACGTGGTCGAAGGCGAAGCCGAAATCGTGGCCGGCCACATGGTCGAGTACTCGGGCATGGGCTTTGCCATCTTCTTCCTGGCCGAATACGCCAGCATGTGGCTGGTGTCCATCCTGGCCGTGGTGATGTTCCTGGGCGGCTGGCTGCCTCCGTTCGACTTCCTGTCGTTCATCCCCGGATGGATCTGGCTGGCGGCGAAGACTTTCCTGGTCGTGTCCATGTTCATCTGGATCCGTGCCACCTTCCCGCGTTTTCGCTATGACCAGATCATGCGTCTGGGCTGGAAGATCTTCATTCCCGTCACCCTGGTGTGGCTGGTCGTCGTGGGTGGCTGGATGCACTCGCCTTGGAACATCTGGAACTGAGCGGAGCAAGAATGTCTGCGGTTGCTGCTACCCCATTTTCGATCAAAGATTTCCTCAAGAGCTTCATGCTCTGGGAACTGGCCAAGGGCATGGCCCTGACTGGCCGCTACACCTTCCGCCGCAAGGTCACGGTGCAGTTCCCCGAGGAAAAGACACCCCTGTCGCCGCGTTTTCGCGGACTGCACGCCCTGCGCCGTTATGACAACGGCGAAGAGCGCTGCATTGCCTGCAAGCTGTGCGAGGCGGTGTGCCCGGCCATGGCCATCACCATCGAGTCCGATGTGCGTGACGACGGCTCGCGCCGCACCACGCGCTACGACATCGACCTGACCAAGTGCATCTTCTGCGGCTTCTGCGAGGAAAGCTGCCCGGTGGACTCGATCGTCGAGACGCATATCTTCGAATACCACGGAGAAAAGCGCGGCGACCTGTACTTCACCAAGGACATGCTGCTGGCCGTTGGCGATCGCTACGAACCCGAGATTGCCGCCGCCAAGGCTGCGGACGCCAAGTACCGCTGAAGCGGCTCCTTGATCACTTGAAAAGATTCGATCCATGGACGCCAAAACTGGTTTCTTCTATCTGTTCTCGGTCGTGCTGCTGTTTGCAGCCTTCCGGGTCGTCACGGCACGCAACCCCGTGCATGCCGTGCTCAACCTGATCCTGGCCTTCTCGCAGGCTGCCGGCATCTGGCTTCTGCTCAAGGCCGAGTTCCTGGGCGTGACCCTGGTGCTGGTCTACCTGGGCGCCGTGATGGTGCTGTTCCTGTTCGTGGTGATGATGCTGGACATCCGCATCGACGCCGTGCGCCAGGGGTTCTGGAAGCATTTCCCCTTCGCTGCCCTGATCGGCGCACTGATTGCCTTTGAAATGGGCATGGTGCTGATGGGCGGCTTCAGCGGCGTCGAGGAGCCCAAGGCCATTGCGGCCACGGTCAACGCTGCCGGCCAGACCGTGCAGTACTCCAACACCCAGGCCCTGGGCAAGCTGCTGTACACCGAATACCTGTACCCCGTCGAGATCGCTGCCGTGATCCTGCTGGTGGCCATGATTGCCGCCATCGCCCTGACCCTGCGCAAGCGCAAGGACAGCAAGGCAGTGAACCCGGCCCAGCAGATCCGCGTGCGCGCAAAGGATCGCCTCGAGCTGGTCAAGGTGCCGGTCACCCAGGCGCCGCAGGCACCGGCCGCCGAGGCAACCCCCGCCGTGGAGACAAAAGCATGACGTTGACTTTGGGCCATTATTTGACGCTGGGCGCCATGCTGTTCGCGCTCTCCGTCGTTGGCATTTTTCTGAACCGCAAGAACCTGATCGTGCTGCTGATGGCCATCGAGCTGATGCTCCTGGCCGTCAACACCAACTTCGTGGCGTTCTCCAGCTATCTGGGTGACATGCACGGCCAGGTGTTCGTGTTCTTCATCCTGACAGTGGCAGCCGCCGAGTCGGCCATCGGTCTGGCGATCCTGGTGCTTCTGTTCCGCAACAAGACCAGCATCAATGCGGAAGATCTCAACTCCCTCAAGGGTTGAGTCCGCCGTAACTTGCAAGGTTCTTAAGAATGAGTCAAACACTCTCTGCATCCATGCTCCTGGCGGTGCCGCTGGCACCGCTGGCGGGCTCCGTGCTCGCGGGCATCTGGGGCACGGCCTTCGGCGGCAACAAGATCGGTCGCGGCGGCAGCCATACCCTCACCATCGCGGGCGTGCTGATCGCCTTCATCCTGTCGGCCATCACGTTCAACAGCGTGATCTTCGACGGCGCGCGTTTCGACCAGTCCATCTATACCTGGATGGAAATCGGCGGCCTGAAGATGGAGGTCGGTTTCCTGATCGACAGCATCACGGCCATGATGATGTGCGTGGTGACCTTCGTGTCGCTGATGGTGCACATCTACACCATCGGCTACATGCAGGAAGATGACGGCTACAACCGTTTCTTCTCCTACATCTCGCTGTTCACGTTCTCCATGTTGATGCTCGTCATGAGCAACAACCTGCTGCAGCTGTTCTTCGGCTGGGAAGCCGTGGGCCTGGTGTCCTACCTGCTGATCGGCTTCTACTACAACAAGCCCACGGCCATCTTCGCCAACATGAAGGCCTTCCTGGTCAACCGTGTGGGTGACTTCGGCTTCATCCTGGGCATCGGCCTGATCGCTGCCTACACCGGCACCATGAACTACGGCGAAATCTTCGCCAAGCTGCCCGAAATCCAGAACACCCTGCTGCCGGGCACCGGCTGGCTGCTGGTGACGGTGACGGCCATCTGCCTGTTCATCGGCGCCATGGGCAAGTCGGCCCAGTTCCCGCTGCATGCCTGGCTGCCCGATTCGATGGAAGGCCCGACACCCATCTCGGCACTGATCCACGCCGCCACCATGGTGACGGCCGGCATCTTCATGGTCTCGCGCATGTCGCCGCTGTACGAGCTGTCGGACACGGCACTGAGCTTCATCCTGGTGATCGGCTCCATCACGGCGCTGTTCATGGGCGTGCTGGGCATCATCCAGAACGACATCAAGCGGGTGATCGCGTACTCCACGCTGTCGCAGCTGGGCTACATGACCGTGGCCCTGGGCGCCTCCGCCTACTCGGTGGCCGTGTTCCACCTGATGACCCACGCCTTCTTCAAGGCCCTGCTGTTCCTTGGCGCCGGCTCGGTGATCATGGGCATGCACCACAACCAGGACATCCGTTGGATGGGCGGCGTGCGCAAGTACATGCCCATCACCTGGATCACCTTCCTGCTGGGCAACCTGGCTCTGATCGGTACGCCGTTCTTCTCGGGCTTCTACTCGAAGGACGCCATCATCGAAGCCGTGCACGCAACGAACCTGCCGGGCGCAGGCTTCGCGAACTTCGCGGTGCTGGCCGGCGTGTTCATCACGGCCTTCTACTCCTTCCGCCTGTACTTCATCGTCTTCCACGGCAAGGAGCGCTACGACCAGAACCCGGACGCGCACCACGATGACCACCACGGTCACGATGACCACCACGGCCATGGCCACGATGCCAAGCCGCACGAGTCGCCCCTGGTCGTGACCGGTCCGCTGATGCTGCTGGCCATCCCCTCGGTGGTGATCGGTGCCATCGCGCTGATGCCCATGCTGTTCGGAGACTTCTTCAAGGGCGTGATCCACGTCGATGGCGCAAAGCACGGCGCCATGGCCGAACTGGCCGAGAAGATCCACGGCTGGGTGCCCATGGCACTGCACGGCTTCACGGCCGCGCCGTTCTGGCTGGCACTGGCAGGCGTCGTCGTCTCCTACCTGTTCTACATGGTCAAGCCCGAAGTTCCTGCGGCCATCAAGTCGGCCATGCAGAAGATCGGTGTCTACCAGGCACTGGAAGGCAAGTACGGCGTGGACTGGGTCTACGAAAACATCTTCGCCCGTGGTGCTCGCGCCTTCGGCAGCTTCTTCTGGAAGGTCGGCGACCAGGCCATCATCGATGGCGCCATCGTCAACGGTTCGTGGAAGCTCATCGGCCGCATCGGCCAGTGGGTGCGCAAGCTGCAGTCGGGCTATCTCTATCACTACGCGTTGGTCATGCTGCTGGGCGTGTTCGCTCTCATGACGTATTTCGTGTGGCTCAACAAGTAGTAGAGGAAGAACAAAAATGCATTGGTTGAGTCTTTCAATCTGGGTGCCGATCGCATTCGGCGCCCTCCTGCTGGCCCTGGGCCGCGAGGACCAGGTCAAGGCAGTGCGCTGGCTGGCCCTGGTCGGCGCACTGGCCGGCCTGGCGGTCACGCTGCCGCTGATCCAGCAGTTCGACAACAGCACGGCTGCGATGCAGTTCGTGGAGAAGGCGCTGTGGATCGAGCGCTTCAACATCTACTACCACCTGGGCGTGGACGGCATCTCGTTCTGGTTCGTGCCGCTGACGGCCTTCATCACCGTGATCGTCGTGATCGCGTCGTGGGAAAACATCACCGAGCGCGTGAACCAGTACATGGGCGCGTTCCTGATCCTGTCCGGCCTGATGGTCGGCGTGTTCAGCGCACTGGACGGTCTGCTGTTCTACGTGTTCTTCGAAGCCACGCTGATCCCGATGTACCTGATCATCGGTATCTGGGGCGGACCCAACCGCATCTACGCGGCCTTCAAGTTCTTCCTGTACACGCTGATGGGTTCGCTGCTGACCCTGATCGCGATCATCTATCTGTACACCCAGTCCGGTGGCAGCTTCGAGATCCTCGACTGGCACAAGCTGCCGCTGTCCTTGACGGCCCAGACGCTGATCTTCTTCGCCTTCTTCGCGGCCTTCGCCGTGAAGGTGCCGATGTGGCCGGTGCACACCTGGCTGCCCGACGTGCACGTGGAAGCGCCCACCGGCGGCTCCGCCGTGCTTGCCGCCATCATGCTGAAGCTCGGTGCCTACGGTTTCCTGCGCTTTTCCATGCCCATCGCCCCTGATGCATCGCACAAGTGGGCCTGGCTGGTCATCGCGCTGTCGCTGGTCGCCGTGATCTACGTGGGCGTGGTCGCCCTGGTGCAAAAGGACATGAAGAAGCTGGTGGCCTACTCGTCAGTGGCCCACATGGGCTTCGTGACCCTGGGCTTCTTCATCTTCAACCCGCTGGGCGTTGCCGGCGGCATCGTGCAGATGATTGCCCACGGCTTCGTGTCGGGCGCCATGTTCCTGTGCATCGGCGTGCTCTACGACCGCGTGCACTCGCGTGAAATCGCCTCCTACGGCGGCGTGGTCAACACCATGCCCAAGTTCGCGGCCTTCGCACTGCTGTTCGCCATGGCCAACTGCGGCCTGCCCGCAACGGCCGGCTTCGTGGGCGAGTGGATGGTGATCCTGGGTGCCGTCCAGTACAACTTCTGGATCGGCCTGGGCGCTGCCACGGCGCTGATCTTCGGCGCCGCCTACACCCTGTGGATGTACAAGCGTGTCTACCTGGGTCCGGTCACCAACGACAATGTGCGCGGCCTGACCGACATCGGCAACCGCGAGTTCCTGGTGCTGGGTCTGCTGGCCATCGCCGTGCTGTACATGGGTCTGTATCCCAAGCCCTTCACTGACGTGATGGATGTGTCCGTGGCCGAGCTGCTCAAGCATGTGGCCATGAGCAAGCTGCAGTGACCAGACTGAAACGAGAGAATCGAGATGATTGACAACATCAGCTGGCTGGCCATCTATCCGGAGATCCTTCTCCTGGTCATGGCCTGCGTGATCGCCCTGGTGGACCTGGGCGTCAAAAGCCCGCGCCGCACGGGCACCTATGTTCTGACGCTGCTGACCCTGGGCGTGGTGGCCGTGCTGCAAGGCATGTACGCCTCCAGTGGCAACACTTTCTATGGCTGGGGCAACATGGTGGTCTCCGACGCCATGGGCAACTGGCTCAAGTGCTTCGCCACCGTGGCCATGATGGTCACCCTGGTCTATGGCCGCCCCTACGCCGCCGACCGCGACATGCTGCGCGGCGGCGAGCTGTTCACGCTGGCCATGCTCGCGCTGCTGGGCATGTTCATCATGATCTCGGGCAACAATTTTCTGGTCATCTACCTGGGCCTGGAGCTGCTGACGCTGTCCAGCTACGCCCTGGTGGCCCTGCGCCGCGACCACACGGCGTCGGTCGAGGCCGCGATGAAGTACTTCGTGCTCGGCGCCATGGCCAGCGGCTTCCTGCTGTACGGCATGTCCATGCTCTACGGTGCGACCGGCTCGCTGGACATCGGCCAGGTCTTCAAGGCCATCAACTCGGGCGAGATCAAGCACCAGGTGCTGGTGTTCGGCCTGGTCTTCGTGGTCTCCGGCCTGGCCTTCAAGCTGGGCGTGGTTCCCTTCCACATGTGGGTTCCCGACGTCTACCAGGGCGCTCCCACGGCCATCACCACCATGATCGGTGGCGCGCCCAAGCTGGCCGCCTTCGCCATCGTCATCCGCCTGCTGGTGGACGGCCTGCTGCCGCTGGCCATCGACTGGCAGCAGATGCTGGCGGTGCTTGCCATCGCCTCGCTGCTGGTCGGCAACCTGGCCGGCCTGCAGCAGACCAACCTCAAGCGCATGCTGGCCTACTCGACCATCTCGCAGATGGGCTTCGTGCTGCTGGGCCTGATGTCGGGTGTGGTGGATGGCAAGGTCGATCCGGCCACCATCGAGAACGCCTACAGCTCGGCCATGTTCTACGTGGTGACCTATGTGCTGACCACGCTGGCCGCCTTCGGCGTGATCCAGCTGCTGGCCCGCGAAGGCTTCGAGAGCGAAGAGGTCGCCGACTTTGCCGGCCTCAACCAGCGCAGCCCGCTGTATGCCGGCGTGATGGCGATCTGCCTGTTCTCCATGGCCGGTATCCCCCCCTTGGTGGGCTTCTACGCCAAGCTGTCGGTGCTGCAGGCGCTCGTGGCATCGGGCCACAGCCTGTACATCGCGCTGGCCGTGTTTGCCGTGGTCATGTCGCTGATCGGCGCCTTCTACTACCTGCGCGTCGTCAAGGTCATGTACTTTGACGAACCCATCACCGCCACCAGCGTTTCCGCTTCGCTGGACGTGCGCGTGGTGCTGACCCTCAACGGCGCCCTGGTGCTGGGGCTGGGCCTTCTGCCGGGTGGCCTGATGGCCCTGTGCGCCGACGCCGTCGTGCGCGCCCTGGCTTCCTGATCCACTTTCCCGATGCGGGGCCCTGCACGCAGGGCTTCGCGGTGAGGACATCGGCTTGTCGCAAACCGCTTCGATCTGGCTCGTGATATTGGCTGCCCTTGTGGCAGCCAATTTGCCTTTCTTCAACGCCCGCTGGCTGCAGCTGGGGCCGCTGCGCGCCCAGCGCAAGCCGCTGGCCATGTGCCTGCTGGAGATGGTGCTGCTGTACTTCATCGTCGGCGGCGTGGCGCTGCTGCTGGAGCGCCGCGTGGGGCAGATCGCGCCCCAGGGCTGGGAGTTCTATGCCGTCACGGGAGCGTTGTTCCTGACGCTGGCCTTCCCCGGTTTCGTCTATCGTTTCCTGATTCACCGCCGCGGCTGAGGCTGCGGTGCCGGTTGTCTCATGGGTGGGGGTGCGTGATGAAAGTGCTCGACCTGCATTGCCCGCACGGCCATCTGTTCGAGGGCTGGTTCGCCTCGGAAGATGATTTCCAGGGCCAGCTGCAGCGCCAGCTGGTGCTGTGCCCCGTCTGCGGCCACAGCGACATCACCAAGCGACTGAGCGCCCCCCGCATCAATCTTGGCGCCAAGCCCGCAGCCATGCCCCCGGCTGCAGCGGCTGAGCCTGCTGCAGCCGCCTCGGCTGCCAGTGCGGCAGCCGTTCCCTCCCCGTCCATGCCGCCCCAGGCGCGCGAGCAGCTGCAGGCCATGCAGGCCGCCTGGCTGAAATGGTCGCGCCAGGTGGCGCAGCAGACCGAGGACGTGGGCGAGCGCTTTGTCGATGAAGCCCGCCGCATGCACTATGGCGAGACGGACGAGCGCGCCATCCGCGGCAAGGCCAGTCCCGAGCAGGCCATGCAATTGCTGGATGAAGGCATTGCCGTCCTTCCATTGGCCTTGCCCGAAGGCAGCAAGGAAACGCTGCAGTAAGTGGCGACTGGCACGTGCTGTCTTGGCGACGACAATTGCTCCCATTGCAATGGATCGGCAATTTCCAGGCCAGGCCTTTGCTTGTTGCTATTGATTGAGTAGCGCTCCAGCTGACTTTGTCGTCCTTCAATTGAAGAGACGACAAACTCAAGCATATCCGCGGCTTTTCGCATAGTGACTGAGCAGGCCACAGGGAGATTGCCGACCTGGGTGTTTCCCGTAAGGCAGCGGACATTGGCCGCTGCCCTGTAAGTCGCAAAAAGGGTAGTTTGCTATCGCTTTGGAAGCGCTCTGGCCTTCCGTGTGGGCCGCGCCGGGCCGAGATGCTGGAGAACCCTAGGCCCTGCCCGTCACCGCGGCACCTTACAGCCCCGTGTGTGCTTGATTATTTCAAGTGTGAGTGGTTGCTTCTATCGCTTGCGAAGACCAGGCTTGATGCGCCATGCTGCAGTGCGGGGCAGGGCCTGTGCTTAGGAGCACCTACGTAGGCGTTTTCCCGCTGCGGTGCACAACGTCGGCAAGCCTACGATGCGTCCGACCCTGCACAACGCCCGCCAGAGCCTCTGGCGACGCGTTGGGGGCTGGCAGCATCAACGGAGCAGGCGAAGCGCACATGAGCGACGTTATTCTCGAAACCCGGAACCTGACCAAAGAGTTCAAGGGATTTACGGCGGTGAGCAAGGTGGACCTTTCGGTGCGCCGTGGCTCCATCCATGCCTTGATCGGCCCCAATGGCGCAGGCAAGACCACCTGCTTCAATCTGCTGACCAAGTTCCTGGAGCCCACCTCCGGCACCATCCGTTTCAATGGCGAGGACATCACGCGGGAAGCACCGGCGCAGATTGCGCGCCGTGGCGTGATCCGGTCCTTCCAGATCTCGGCCGTGTTCCCGCATTGCACGCTGCTGGAGAACGTGCGCATCGGCCTGCAGCGCAAGCTGGGCACGGAGTTCCATTTCTGGCGCAGCGAGAAGAGCCTGTCGCAGCTCGATGACCGCGCCATGCAGTTGCTGGCCGAAGTGGGCCTGCAGGATCTGGCCGACGAGGTCACGGTCAACCTGCCCTATGGCCGCAAGCGTGCGCTGGAGATTGCCACCACGCTGGCCATGGAGCCCGAGCTGATGCTGCTGGACGAACCCACGCAGGGCATGGGCCACGAAGACGTGGACCGCGTGACCCAACTGATCAAGAAGGTCTCGGCCGGCCGCACGATTCTCATGGTGGAGCACAACATGAAGGTGATCTCCACCATTGCCGACCGCATCACGGTGCTGCAGCGCGGCGCCGTGCTGGCCGAGGGGCCGTACGAGGAAGTTTCGCGCAACCCGCAAGTGATGGAAGCGTATATGGGCACCACCGACGGCCAGTTGCAGGGAGCGCATTGAGATGACTGCACCGGCATTGGAAATCAAGGGCCTGCAGGCCTGGTACGGCGAATCCCATGTGCTGCACGGCATGGACCTGGTGGTCCAGCCCGGCGAGGTGGTCACGCTGCTGGGGCGCAACGGCGCGGGCCGCACGTCCACGCTGCGCGCCATCATGGGTCTGACGGGCGCGCGCAAGGGCTCCATCCGGATCAACGGCGTGGAGGCCATCCACCTGCCCACGCACCGCATTGCCCACCTGGGCGTGGGCTACTGCCCTGAAGAGCGCGGCATCTTCTCCAGCCTCTCGTGCGAAGAGAACCTGATGCTGCCGCCGCCGCTCAAGACCGGCCAGCCGGGCATGAGCGTGGATGAGATCTACGCCATGTTCCCCAACCTGGCCGAGCGCCGCCACAGCCAGGGCACGCGCCTGTCGGGTGGCGAGCAGCAGATGCTGGCGGTGGCGCGCATCCTGCGCACGGGCGCGCGGCTGCTGCTGCTCGACGAAATCTCGGAAGGCCTGGCACCCGTCATCGTGCAGGCGCTGGCCCGCATGATCACCATGCTGCGCACCAAGGGCTACACCGTGGTCATGGTGGAGCAGAACTTCCACTTCGCGGCGCCGCTGGCCGACCGCTTCTACGTGGTCGAGCACGGTCATGTGGTCGAGCGTTTCGGCGCGTCCGAGCTGCAGGCCAAGATGCCCGTGCTCAACGAGTTGCTCGGAGTCTGACCCGGATATCCATCGTGGCCGGCGCCTGGGGCTCGCCGGCTGCATTCCTGCCATGGCCCTGTGACAAAAACCCAAGACATCAACGCGAAGGAGACACCAATGAAAGCAAAACTGACCGCACTGTCGTGCATGCTGGCTGCGGCCGGCCTGGCCAGCCCGCTTGCCATGGCACAGGAGAAGGTGAAGATCGGCTTCGTGACCGACATGTCCAGCCTGTATGCGGACGTGGAAGGCAAGAACGCCGTCACCGCCATGCAGATGGCCATCGATGACTTCGGCGGCAAGGTGCTGGGCCAGCCCATCGAGCTGCTGAGCGCCGACCACCAGAACAAGGCCGACATCGCCGCCTCCAAGGTGCGCGAGTGGGTGGACACGCAAGGTATCTCGCTGGTGTTCAGCGGCACCAACTCCGGCACGGCCCTGGCGGTGTCGCAGGTGGCCAATGAGAAAAAGCGCGTGCACTTCAACAGCGGTGCGGGTTCCTCGGCACTGACCAACGAGCAGTGCAACGCCTACACCGTGCACTACGCCTATGACACCGTGGCCCTGGCCAAGGGCACGGGTACGGCCGTGGTCGAGCGCGGCGGCAAGGACTGGTTCTTCCTGACGGCCGACTACGCCTTCGGCCACGCGCTGGAGAACGACACCACGGCCGTGATCAAGGCCAAGGGCGGCAAGGTGGTGGGCGGCGTCAAGCACCCGCTCAATGCCTCGGACTTCTCGTCCTTCCTGCTGCAGGCGCAGGCCTCCAAGGCCCAGATCCTGGGCCTGGCCAATGCCGGTGGCGACACCATCAACGCCATCAAGGCGGCCAAGGAATTCGGCATCAACAAGAGCATGAAGACCGTGGGCCTGCTGGTGTTCCTGACCGACATCCACAGCCTGGGCCTGAAGAACACCGAAGGCATGCAGTTCACCACCAGCTGGTACTGGGACCAGAACGATGCCACGCGCAAGTTCGGCGAGCGCTTCTTCGCCAAGACCAAGCGCATGCCCACCTCCATCCAGGCCGCCGACTACTCGGCCGTGACCAGCTACCTCAAGGCCGTGCAGGCCGTGAAGTCCACGGATGCCGACAAGGTCATGGCCTACCTCAAGAGCACGCCCATCGACGACTTCTACGGCAAGGGCTCGATCCGTCCCGATGGCACCTTCGCCCACGACATGTACCTGGTCGAGGTCAAGAAGCCCGCCGAGTCCAAGAAGCCCTGGGACTACCTGAAGGTCGTGGCCACACTGCCCGCCGACCAGGTCTGGACCACCAAGGCCGAGACCAAGTGCGCGCTGTGGAAGTAACGCTGCGCCGCCACTGACCCCCAACCGCCACCCGGCCAACCACGACAGCTGCATCCCATGGAAATCTTTGGTGTTTCCCTGCCAGGCCTGATGAGCCAGCTCCTTCTGGGGCTGGTCAACGGCTCGTTCTACGCCATCCTCAGCCTGGGGCTGGCGGTGATCTTCGGCCTGCTCAACGTGATCAACTTCGCCCACGGCGCGTTGTTCATGCTGGGCGCCATGGTCACCTGGATGGCCATGAGCTACTTCAACATCAACTACTGGGTGATGCTGGTGCTGTCGCCGTTGCTGGTGGGCCTGCTGGGCGTGCTGATCGAGCGCTTTTTATTGCGCTGGATCTACAAGCTCGACCACCTCTACGGCCTGTTGCTGACCCTGGGCCTGTCGCTGCTGATCGAGGGCCTGTTCCGCTCGGTCTACGGCGTCTCGGGCCTGGGCTACGACACGCCCGAGCTGCTGGAAGGCGCGACCAACCTGGGCTTCATGATCCTGCCCAACTACCGCGCCTGGGTGGTGCTGGCCTCCATCGTGGTCTGCGTGGCCACCTGGTTCATGATCGAGAAGACGCGCATCGGCGCCTACCTGCGGGCCGGCACCGAGAACCCGCGCCTGGTCGAGGCCTTCGGCGTCAACGTGCCCGTGATGATCACGCTGACCTATGCCTTCGGCGCGGCCCTGGCGGCGTTTGCCGGCGTGCTGGCGGCGCCCGTCTACCAGGTCACGCCGCTGATGGGGCAGAACCTCATCATCGTGGTCTTCGCCGTGGTGGTGATCGGCGGCATGGGCTCCATCATGGGCTCCATCCTCACCGGCCTGGGCCTGGGCGTGATCGAGGGCCTGACCAAGGTCTTCTGGCCCGAGGCTTCGTCCACCGTGGTGTTCTTCATCATGGTCATCGTTTTGCTCATCCGCCCCGCCGGCCTGTTCGGCAAAGAGAAATAACAAGAACGAGGACAAGGGGCCGACCACATGAAATCCAAGACTCTCGTTCAACGCATCGCCCCCTGGGGCTATGGCCTGCTGCTGCTGGGCCTGCTGGCGGCGCCCATGCTGGGTGCCTACCCGGTGTTCGTGATGAAGCTCATGTGCTTCGCACTGTTCGCCTCGGCCTTCAACCTGCTGCTGGGCTACACGGGCCTGCTGTCCTTCGGCCACGCGGCCTTCCTGGGCGGTGCGGCCTATGTGACGGGCTACGCCATCAAGGGCTGGGGCTTCACGCCCGAGCTGGCCATGCTGGCCGGCACGGCCGGGGGCGCGCTGCTGGGGCTGATCTTCGGCTGGCTGGCCATCCGCCGTCAGGGCATTTATTTCTCGATGATCACGCTGGCGCTGGCCCAGATGCTGTTCTTCGTGTGCCTGCAGGCGCCCTTCACGGGCGGCGAGGACGGACTGCAGGGCGTACCGCGCGGCAAGCTGTTCGGCCTCATCGACCTGACCAGCGACCTGACCATGTACTACGTCACGCTGGTCATCGTGGTCCTGGCCTTCCTGCTGATCGTGCGCACCATCCACTCGCCCTTCGGCCAGGTGCTCAAGGCCATCAAGGAGAACGAGCCGCGCGCGACCTCGCTGGGCTATGACGTGGCGCGCTTCAAGCTGCTGGCCTTCGTGATCTCGGCCGCGCTCACGGGCCTGGCCGGTTCTCTCAAGACCGTGGTGCTGGGCTTTGCCACGCTGTCGGATGTGCACTGGACCACCTCCGGCCACGTGATCCTGATGACGCTGATGGGCGGCCTGGGCACGCTGTCCGGCCCCATCCTGGGCTCGGCCGTGGTGGTCATGCTGGAGAACAAGATCGGCGAGTTCGGCAGCTTCCTGCAGCGCCTCACGGGCGTGGAGTGGTTCTCCACGCTGGGCGAGTCGGTGACCATCGTCACCGGCCTGATCTTCGTGGTCTGCGTGCTGCTGTTCCGCAAGGGCATCATGGGCGAGCTGATCGCCTGGCTGCAGAAAAAGCGTACTCCTTGAGATCCTGAAGACCGCACCGAGCGGCGGGAAGGGCAGGCCACCAGGACCGCATCTGATCCTGGTGGCCTGCCCTTATCCGTTGTCGGGTTCCTGCATCCATGCCGGTATGTCCCGCTGGCCGTGCAGCACACGCCATACATCGACGTGATGGGCGTGCTCCACATAGAACACCATGTACGGGTAGCGCGTCAGCGGCCAGGCGCGCAGACCGGGCAGATGGAGTTCATGGGCATAGCGCAGCGAGCCTGTGGAGGGGTGGCGGCCTATGTGTGCGTAGGCCTTCTCCAGCGCGTCGATGAAGCCCAGGGCTGCATGTGCTGCCTCCTCGCCCAGGTACCAGGCAAGTATCTCTTCGACGTCCCGGTTGGCCTGCTCGCGGGGGACGATGGCCTTGGCCTTCAACTCTTGGCCTTTGCCCGCTCACGCAGTCCATCGAAATAGCCCGCATCCACCGCGGCAGCCGGCGCCGAACCCGCTCCAGCCAACAGCAGGTTGCGCAGTTGCAGGCGCTCCTGATCCCTGCGGATCAGCTCGCGGACATACTCGCTGCTTGTGCCGTAGCCACGCTGGCTGACCTGCTCATCCACAAAGGACTTGAGGGTGTCAGGCAGGGAAATGTTCATGGTGCTCATGGCGACAGTGTGGGTTCCTTGGCAAAATTTGGCAAGATTCCCATTCAGCCACTGGAGCTTGAAGAGGTTTTCATAGCTGCAGCGGCCGGGCGTAGCCCGTCATCTCCAGGTATCCCTGACCGGCTCGCGCCTCCTGGCCCGGGCCGGTGGGCTTTTGGAGGCTGCACAGGCCCTCCCAGTAGATGGCGCCGGTGGAGGCGCTGCTGTCCAGCTCCTGGTCATCGACCAGGGCGTTCACGGTGAAGCGGCCAGCGGGCGTTTCCACCTGCCATTGCACGGGGTAGCGCGCGCCGCTGGCGGGGCTGCTCCAGTGGCGCAGCGGTGTGAACCGAACGGCATCGTGGGCGAAGACCTGTACCTTGCCATCGGCGCCGCGCAGCGAGCCTCCGGCCCACAGCGCGCTGCCATCGCTGCGGCGCACTCGGAAGGCCGTGAGCGCACCGCCGTCGAACAGGTTCATGCCTATCCAGTCCCATCCCACGGCCTCCGGGTGCATCAGGGCTTGGCTCCATTCATGGTCCAGCCAGGCGCGGTTGTCACCGGGTTCGCGCGCGGCTTCGATCTCCATGCGCTGGCCTGCCAGCTCCAGCGTGCCGCTCACCTGCAGTTGCGGGCGGCTGTAGTAGTAGCTGGCCTGCTCGGGTTCCGGCCCCTTGCGCGAGAGGCCGGCGCGGCCCTGCAGCAGCGGGTGCTCGCGGGTCTCGAAGCGCAGGTCCAGTGCGAATGCGGTGCTGCGTATGCGGGTGGTGTAGCGTTCGGCCTCGCCGTTACCGGTGTCTTCATCGGTGCGCTGCAGCGCCCAGTCCTGCAGCCGCACGTCGGCATCGGCCTCGCTGGCCTGGGCAATGCCAAAGCCTGCGCGCGCGATGCGCTGGTCGTGGTGCAGGCGGGCGCCCTGCACATCGCACAGCGCCGCATGGGCAAACAGCAACTGGCGCGCCGCAAAGGCGGAGCGCAGCTCCTGCGTGGCCTGTACGCGGGATCGGAAGAAGGTGATCTGGAAACCCCAGGCCTGGCCCGCCGCGCGTGCCTGGCCGGTGATGTACCACCACTCGGTGCGCAGCCCGGGGTGGCTGCCATGGTCGCGCGGGAAGACCAGCGTGCGTGGCGGCAGTGCCTGGGCGGGCAGTCCTGCCGCCCCCAGGCCCAGGCCTGCAGCCAGGCCCAGCAGATGGCGGCGGGGCAGGGGCATCATGGATCAGCTTTGCAACTGCGCGATGCGCGCCTGGGCCGGCCCGCAGTCGCCGATGCGCTGCATCACCCAGTCCGCATCATGGTAGGTGGGCAGGTAGCGCTCGCCCGCATCGCACAGCAGCGAGAGGATGGAGCCCTGCTCGCCGCGCTGGCGCATCTCGCTGGCCAGCCTGAGCATGGCCACGTAGTTGGTGCCCGTGGACGGCCCCACGCGCCGGCCCAGCAGTGCGGACAGGCTGCGCATGGCGGCCAGGGAATCGCAGTCCGCCACCTCCTCCATGCGGTCCACCAGGGTGCGCACAAAGCTGGGCTCCACGCGCGGGCGGCCTATGCCCTCGATGCGCGAGCCCGGTGCGGTGAGGGTGGAATCGCCCGTACGGTGGTAGGCGGCGAACACCGAGCCCTCGGGGTCGGCCACGCAGATGCCCGTGGCATGGCGCTGGAAACGCACGTAGCGGCCAATGGTGGCGCTGGTGCCGCCCGTGCCCGCGCCCACCACGATCCAGTGCGGCACGGCATGGCGCTCGCGCCGCATCTGGGTGAACATGCTCTCCGCAATATTGTTGTTGCCACGCCAGTCGGTGGCGCGCTCGGCATAGGTGAACTGGTCCATGTAGTGGCCGCCGGTCTGCGCGGCCACGGCGCGTGCCTCGTCGTAGACCTGGCCTGCGCTGTCCACCAGATGGCAGCGACCGCCGTAGAACTCGATCAGCGCAATCTTCTCGGCCGAGGTGCTGCGCGGCATCACGGCCACGAAGGGCAGGCCCAGCAGGCGCGCGAAATACGCCTCGCTCACGGCCGTGGAGCCGCTCGATGCCTCGACGATGGTCGAGCCCTCATGCACCCAGCCATTGCACAGCGCATAGAGAAACAGCGAGCGCGCCAGCCGGTGCTTGAGGCTGCCCGTGGGGTGGGTGGATTCGTCCTTGAGGTAGAGGTCGATCCCCAGGTCGGCAAAGCCGGGCAGGGGCAGCGGGATCAGGTGCGTGTCGGCACTGCGCTGGTAATCGGCCTCGATGCGGTTGATGGCCTCATGCAGCCAGGAAGAGGTGGTGTGCGGCATGGCGGCCATTGTCGCAGGCTGCCTCCTACCAATCCTCCTTGACCGCCAGCACCGCCTCGCGCCCTGCCGCCGCACGCCCGGCCAGCCAGGCCGTCAGCGTGCCTGCTGCGATCACGCTGGCAGCCAGCGCCAAAAGGCGGGGCCACGGCAGGGACAGCTCCATGGTCCAGTGAAAGCTTTGCGGATTCACCACATGCACCAGGATCACGGCCACGCCCAGGCCCAGCAGGCTGCCGGCGATGGCGCCCGCCGTGGTCCAGGCCATGCCCTCGCCAGCCACCACGGCCAGGATGTCGCGCCGCGTCAGGCCCAGGTGGGCGAGCAGGCCGAATTCCTTGCGCCGTGCCAGCACCTGGGCGCTGAAGCTGGCCGCGATGCCGAACAGGCCGATGCCGATGGCCACGGCCTGCAGCCAGTAGGTCACGGCAAAGCTGCGGTCGAAGATGCGCATGGAGCGCTCGCGCAGCGCGCCGCTGCTGGCGAACTCCAGTGCCTGCGCGGCGCCCGGCCCGGTCAGCAGGGACTGGATGCGCGCCTGAAGCTGTTGCGCCGTGGCCGTGTCGTCGCCGTCCGGCCAGATGGCGATTTCGGTGGGGCCTGCCGTGGTGGCGCTGCCGTCGGCAAGCCGTTGGTAGTCATCCCAGTCCATGGCGATGGCGCCGAACTGGCGCACATAGTCGCGCCAGATGCCGGCCACAAACACGCGGGAATCTTCCGACGGCAGGGCCTGGGCCAGCAGAGGCCACTCCTGGCCCGGCCGCACGCCATAGAGTTGGGCCACGGCTTCGCTGACATAGACGGGCGTGCTGCCAGCGGGCGCTTGCAAGGGGCCTTGTATCCACGGCAACTGCTGGCCCTGGGGGCCATGCAGCGGACGCAGCAGCAGGCTGACGGCAGGGCGATCCGGGCTGAGCCACAGGCTGGTGCTGCGCATGGGCTGGGCGCGCTGCACGCCAGGCAGGGCGGCAATGCGCGCGGCCAGATCGGCGGGCAGGGGCGCGGCATCGGCACGGCCTGCGCTGCCGGCCGTGCGCAGGTACAGCGGGGCGGGCAGCACGGCGTCCAGCCAGGCGATCATGCTGTCCCTGAAGCTGGCCACCATCACGGTCAGCGCCACGGCCAGGCTCAGGCTGGCCACCACGCCGCCCACGGCCACGGTGGTGCTGCGGCGCATGCGCCGCGCACGCTCCACGGGCAGCAGGGCCAGCGGCTGGCGCAGCAGCGATTGCGGCACCAGGCGCAACAGCTGGCCCAGCAGCCAGGGCAGGGCGGCCATGCCGCCCAGCAGCAGCAGGGCCACGGCGGCATAGGCGGCCAGGGGAATGCCGGCCACGGGCGGCACAAAGGCCAGGGCCACGCTGGTTGCCATCAGCAGCAGGGCCGGCAGGCCGCGCGCCGCGCGTTCGGAGCCCGCGCCCTGGCCCTTGAGCGTGGCGGCGGGCGGCAACTCCATGGCCTGGCGCGCCGGCCACCAGCCGCCAGCCACGGTGGCGGCCACACCCAGCAGGCCAAAGGTCAGCGCGGCGCCGGCGCTCCACTGCAGCGCGGGCTGCACGCCGGCAAAGTAGCCGCCGCCCAGGTCACCGCCCAGCAGGTGCAGGGCCAGCCAGGCCAGGCCCGCGCCCAGCGCAATGCCGGCCGCGCTGCCCACCATGCCCAGCAGCAGCGATTCCAGCAGCACCAGGCCCAGGCGCTGGCGCGGCGTCAATCCCAGCACGGCCAGCAGGGCGAACTGCGGCGCGCGCTGGGCCACGCTGAGCGCCAGCACCGAGAACACCAGGAACGCCCCTGTGAACAGCGCCACCAGGGCCAGCACCGTGAGGTTGACGCGGTAGGCGCGCGACATCTCGGCTATGCGCTGCTGGTCGTCGCCGGGGCGGCTGGCCAGGGCCTGGGCGGGCCAGTCGGGCAGGCGGCGCAGCTCGGCCAGCAGGGACTCGCGCGTGGCGCCTTCGGCCAGCAGCACATCGATGCGGTCCACCTGGCCCCAGCGCTGCAGGCTGTCCTGCAGCCCGCCGATGTCCATCACGGCCAGCGGCGGGCCGGATGCGGCCACCGTGCCCGCGATGCGCAGGGTCTGCGCGCGCCCGCCCAGTTGCCATGGCAGGGGCGTGTACCGCGCCTGCTCCGGCGTCAGGCCCAGGGCTTCGAGTGCCGTTGCATTGAGGAAGACCGCATCGGGCGCGAACAGGTCCAGCCGCCCGCCGCCATCGAACAGCCGAGGCATGAGCGCAGGCGCCACGGGCGCCAGCCGCAGCGCATCGCCGCCCAGCACGCGCAACTGCACCGGCGTGGCGGTGCCTGCCAGGGCCGTGGCTTCGATCCAGGGTGCGGCCAGGCTGACCTGGGGCTGCTGCGCAACGCGGCCATACAGCGATTCGGGCAGGCCGCCCTGCATGGCACGCAGCTCCAGGTCCGGCTGGCCGCTGACCGTGCGCACGGCGCGCGAGAACTCATCGAGCGCGGACTGGTTGATCACATGCACGGCAAAGCCCAGCGCCACGCCCAGCATGATGGCCACCAGGGCGGTGGCCGTGCGCCAGGGATGCTGGCGCAGCTCCTGCCAGGAAAAGGTGCGAAGCAGGGCGAGCATGGACGGATGGTCTCTGGCGCTAGGCGGGCTGCATGCCCTGTGCGGTCAGGCGCAGCACGCGGTCGGCACGGCGAGCGGCCTCGATGGAGTGCGTGACCAGCACCAGGGCGGCCTGGTGTTCCCGGGTCTGCTGCAGCAACAGTTCCATGACCTGTGCGGCCGTGCCGGGGTCCAGGTTGCCGGTGGGCTCGTCGGCCAGCAGCAGGGCCGGTCCGTGGACCAGGGCGCGTGCAATGGCCACGCGCTGCAGCTGGCCGCCGCTGAGCTGCCAGGGCAGGCGCTGCTCCAGCCCCTGCAGCCCGACGGCCTGCAGCAGTTGCTGCACGCGCTGGCGGCCCGCCGCATCCAGCCGCTGCAGCAGCATCAGCGGCAGGGCCACGTTGTGCCAGACATCCAGGTGCGGCAGCACATGGAAGGCCTGGAACACAAAGCCCACATGGCTGCGCCGCCACAGCGCGCGGCCGGTTTCATCCAGGGCCGACAGGTCCTGGCCTTCGTGCAGCACGCGGCCCTGCTGCCACTCATCGAGCCCGGCCAGGCAGTTGAGAAAGGTGGACTTGCCCACGCCCGAGTCACCCACGATGGCCACGAACTCGCCGCGCGCCACGCTGCAGTCCACGTTCTCGAAGACGGCGGTTTCCGTGCCGCCGTCGTTGCGGTAGCGCCGCGCCAGGCCCTGGACCTGAAGCAGCGGCGGCTGAGTCAGCGGCGTGTTGTCCCGGGGCGCGGCAGTCATGAAGGCGATTTCCTGTTCAGCCGTTGCGGGCCTGGGTTGCTGCGGCCATCACGGCCATCGCAGCCTGCAGCAGTTGCTGCTGGGCATCGGGCGCATCGCAGGCAATGGCATGGCGGGCGGGCATGCTGCGCAGCCAGGTGATCTGGCGCTTGGCCAGCTGGCGCGTGGCGGCAATGCCGCGTTCGCGCAGCGAGTTCATGGAGTACAGGCCGTCCAGCGATTCCCAGGCCTGGCGGTAGCCCACGCAGCGGATGGAGGGCAGGTCCAGGTGCAGGTCGCCGCGCGCGCGCAGCTGTTGCACTTCGTCGATGAAACCGGCGTCCAGCATGGCGTCGAAGCGCTGGGCGATGCGCGCATGCAGCCAGGCGCGGTCCTGCGGCTCCAGCGAGAAGAAACCGCCGGGGCTGATCAGGCCCTGTGCCGCATCCTTGCCCGCCCGCGTATGAAAGCTGGACAGCGGCTTGCCCGACACATGCCAGACCTCCAGCGCGCGCTGTATGCGCTGGCTGTCGGCCGGCGCCAGGCGCGCGGCCGTGGCGGGATCGACCTGGGCCAGCAGCGCATGCATGGCGGGCCAGCCGATCTGCGCGGCCTGGGCGTCCAGCCGCTCGCGCACGGCGGGGTCGGCGGCCGGCATGTCGTCAATGCCATCCTGCAGGGCCTTGAAATACAGCATGGTGCCGCCCACCAGCAGCGGCAGGGCGCCGCGCGCGCGGATCTCGGCCACCAGGCGCTGCGTGTCCTGCACGAATTCGGCCGCGCTGTAGGCCTGCAGCGGGTCGCGGATATCGATCAGGTGATGGGGGCAGGCAGCCAGTTCTTCGGGCGTGGGCTTGGCCGTGCCGATGTCCATGCCGCGATAGACCAGGGCCGAGTCCACGCTGATGATTTCTGCGGCCTGGCCGCGTTCGGCCAGCAGCCTGGCCAGGGCCAGGGCGGCAGCAGTCTTGCCGGAAGCGGTGGGGCCGGCGATGGCCAGGCAGGGGAGCGGGGAAGCGGTGGACATTCGAGAAACGGGAACGCAGGAAAGTGGAATCAGCGGTGGCCATCGACCCGGCCATGGCGGCGCACCAGCCCCCAGGCGACCATGGCCGTGCACACGCCCCAGAACCAGATGCCGAAGGCCATGGGCCGGGTGGACTGGCCGTCCAGGTGCAGGCCCAGCCAGTGTCCCATGGCAAAGGCGATGAGCATCATGGTGAAGCCGTTCAGCGCCGAGGCCGTGCCCGCCGACTGCGGGAAGGGCGCGATGGCATTGCTCTGGCCGCAGGGCATGTGCACGCCATGGGCGATCTGGAAGATATAGAAGGGCAGGGCATAGGCCCAGAGGCTGCGCGCATCGGCCAGCGCCGCAATGCCGATGGCCGTGGCCGACAGCAGGCTGGCCAGCCCGGCGATCTGCACGGCGCGCCGCACATCCATGCGCTGCAGCAGCCAGCGGCACAGGAAGGTGCCCGCGATGTAGCACAGCGCGTTGCTGCCCATCAGCAGGCCGTAGCCCGTGCGGCTCACGCCCAGCACATGGATATAGGTGAAGGAAGATGCGGCCAGGTTGGTGAACAGGGCCGCATAGGTGCAGCAGGTCAGCAACTGGTAGGACTGGAATCCCGGGTGGCGCAAGATGGTGATCCAGTTGCGCGCCAGGGCCAGCGGCTGCAGCGCCGTGGGATTGGTGCGGGCCAGTGTCTCCGTGAAGCGCAGGGCCACCAGCAGCAGGGCCAGCGCGCCCATCACGGCCTGGGCCAGCATGGTCGAGCGCCAGCCCAGCGAATCCACCAGCAGGCTGCCGCTGACGGGGCTCAGGAAGGCGATCACGCCCAGCCCGGTCAGCGCCTTGGACATGACCTGGGCGCCCAGGTGCGGTGCGAACAGATCGCGCACCATGGCGCGTGCACACATCACGCCGGCGCCCAGCGATGCCCCCTGCAGCGCGCGCCAGGCGATCAGCGACTCCATGGTCTCGGCACTGGCGCTGCTCAGCGCGGCCAGCACGTAGATGGACATGCCCGCCAGCAGGATGGGCCGGCGCCCGAAGCGGTCGGACAGCGGCCCCCAGGCCAGTTGCGAGCAGCCGAAGGCCAGCAGGAACGCCGTCAGCGTGAGCTGCACCTGGGACACCTGGGTGGAGAAGGCCGCCTGTATCGACGGCAGGGCCGGCAGGTACAGGTCGGTGGCCAGCGGCTGCAGTCCCAGCAGCAGGCCGAGCAAGACGACGACCAGGACGGGGGACATGGCCGGCTGCGCTTGCGCGGCGGCGGGAGACAGGGGCGCTGACATAGGCGACCGAGGGTAGCAGAGAACAAGGGGTGCCGCTGTCCATGTTCGGGCGGTGCATATCCATCTGCGGATTGCGCAGTTGGGAACCGGCCGGGCCCTGCCTACATTGCACTGCAGAGGAATCAACCCGATCAACGCAACTGTGAACAAAGGACCGCAATGGCAACGCTGACCGCTTTCTCCTCCCTTCCCGCCGCGCTGCGCCAGGGGGCGTGCACCCTGCTGTGGGGCGTGGCCCTGGTCGGTGGTGCGGCCCATGCCAATGCGCCTGTGCCCGAAGGCCCGCTGGTCAGCACCGAATGGTTGGCGGCCAACCTCAACCGCGCCGATGTGCGCATCGTCGAGGTCAGCGTCAACCCCGGCCTGTACGAACGCTCCCATGTACCTGGCGCCGTCAACTTCTCTTGGCACAACGACCTCAATGACAAGGTGCGCCGCGACATCGTGGGCAAGGAGCAGTTCGAGAAGCTGCTGTCCCAGGCCGGCGTGAAGGAAGGCAACACGGTCGTGCTGTACGGCGATACCAACAACTGGTTCGCAGCCTGGGGGCCTGGGTCTTCGACATCTATGGCGTGCAGAACGTCAAGCTGCTGGACGGCGGCCGCAAGAAGTGGGAGGCCGAGAACCGCCCCCTCAACAACCGCGCCCCGGAATATGCGGCCACCACCTACCGCGTGGGCAAGGTCAACACCGCGCTGCGCGCGCGCCTGACCGATGCGCTGGCCTCGGCCGAAGGGCGCAGCGACGCCAAGCTCGTCGACATCCGCTCGGCCGACGAATACCAGGGCAAGGTCTTCGCCCCGGCCGGCGTGCCGGAGCTGGCCATCCGCGCCGGCCACATCCCCGGCGCCGTCAACGTGCCCTGGGGGCAGGCCGTGCGCGAGGACGGCAGCTTCAAGTCCGCCGAAGAGCTCAAGAAGCTCTACGCGGGCGTGGGCATCGACGGCAGCAAGCCCGTCATCACCTACTGCCGCATCGGCGAGCGCTCCAGCCACACCTGGTTTGCGCTGTCCAAGATCCTGGGCTACCAGGTGCGCAACTACGACGGCTCGTGGACCGAGTACGGCAACTCCGTGGGTGTGCCCATCAACAACCCGGCCGGCACGATCTGGGCCGCGAAATGAACCTGCAGTCGATCAACCTGTCTTGAAGGCGGGGGCCGGGCGAGGGGTGTCGGTGCTCTTGGTTCGACGGATCAGGGGTGGTGACGAGTGGCTTTGGCAAAAGCTCGGCTCCTTTGGGGCCCGCAGACTGCGGGCCCCTTTTTTTATGCGTGGGATGGCAACAAAGGGGGCAGGAATGACAAGCGTGACCGGTGAGCACACGCAGAACGTGAATGGCAGGCACAGGGCAAGGGACTGGACCAGATGGCTGCCCTTGGCCGCCGTGCTGGCCGCAGCCTGGCCTGTGGCGGCGCAGCTGCAGCTGCAAGGCGGCGGGCGCACCCTGGTCTTTGCGCTGGCGCTGGGCCTGCTGCTGGGGCTGGTGCTGCAGCGCTCGCGCTTTTGCTTTTACTGCCATGCGCGCGACTGGTTCGAGTTCGGCGACCCGCGCGGCGTGCTCTCCATCCTGCTGGCGCTGGCCGTGGGATCGGCGGGCATGACCGTGGTGCTGGGCAGCTGGGTGGCCGTGCCCCAGCCGGGCCAGTTGCCGCCCGACATGCACATAGGTCCCGTGAGCTGGGTGCTGGTGCTGGCGGGCCTGGCCTTTGGCGCGGGCATGTCCGTCTCGGGCTCGTGCATCAGCGCCCACTGGTACCGGCTGGGCGAGGGATCGACCGTGGCGCCGTTTGCCCTGGTCGGCACGGGCCTGGGCTTCGTGCTGGGGTTTCGCAGCTGGAACCCGCTGTACAGCCTGGCCATTGCCGATGCGCCCGTCATCTGGCTGCCGGCCCATCTGGGCTATGGCGGCGCGCTGGCGCTGCAACTGGCCGTGCTGGGCCTGCTGGCGGCCTGGGTCTGGCGCATTCATGGGCGCTCGGGCCGCGCACAGCCCCGGCCTGCGGCAGTACCGGCGCAGCCACCGGGCCTGCGCCAGCTGTGGCTGTCACTGTGGCAAGGCCGCTGGAACGCCGCGCTGGGCGGCCTGGCCGTGGGCCTGATCGCGGCCGCCGCCATCGTGCGCATGCGGCCGCTGGGCGTGACCACCACGCTGGGCAGCACCGTGCGCGGCTGGGCCCAGGCCGGCGGCTGGGTGCCCGAGCGCCTGCATGGCCTGGATACCCTGGGCGGATGCGCCACCGCCGTACTCAACAGCCTGCTCACCCCCCATGCCGTGCTGCTGCTGGGCCTGGTGGCCGGTGCCTGGGGCGCTGCCGTGGCCAGCCGCCAGTGGACGCCGCGCCGCCCCACCTGGCGCGATGCGGCACGCGGCCTGGCCGGTGGCGCCTTGCTGGGCTGGGGCGCCATGACGGGGCTGGGCTGCACCATCGGCACGCTGCTGTCGGGCAGCATGGCGGGTGCGCTGTCGGGCTGGGTCTTTGGCGCGGCCGTGTTCACGGCGCTGTGGGCGGGTTTCGTGCTGCGGCGCTGGCAGGCCAGCCGGGACTGAGGGCCTTCAGCCGGCAGCCACACCCAGCAGCAGATCCGCGATCTCCTCCGGATACCGCTGCCGGCTTCCGTCGATGAGCACGCAGCCGGGCGCCTCGGGGTCGGGCCTGGCCAGGGGCATGCCGTGGTCGATGAGGGCCTGGGCGCAGCCCAGCCAGTCGCCGCCGCCGGGTTCCGTGGATTCGGGCCGGTTCAGCGATGCCCAGCACAGGGTGCCTGCGCAGTTGTCGCCATAGGCGTGGCGTTCGGTCCACTGTGCGCCGTGCTCCAGCAGGAAGCGCGCCATGGCGGCATCGCCACGGAACACGGCCTGGTTCAGTGCGGATGCATCCCAGTCGCCGCCGCGCGCGGCGATGGGCCAGCCCAGTTCCACCATGCAGCGCACGGCGTCCATGCAGCCCAGGGCCGCCAGTTCGGGCAGCATGCGCAGTTGTTCGGGCGCCAGGCCCTGGAGCAGCCCGGGGTGGGCTGCGGCAAGACGGCGGGCCTGTGCTGCGTCGCCCACGGCGCAGGCGGCCAGGAGTTGCTCCTGCGGCGTGGTGGGCTCGCTGCCCGCCGCCTGTTCCAGCAGGGCGGCCACGTCGGCCAGGCCAAAGCGCCGCGCCAGTGCAGCGGCACTCAGGCCCTGCGGCGTGCGGACCGACGGATCGGCGCCGGCATCCAGCAGCGCCTGCACATGGGCGGGCGAGCGGCGCCGGCGGATGGCCCACTGCAGCGGGCGGCCCCATTCGCCCTGGCCGTTGTCCTCGTTCGGATCGGCGCCGTGGTCCAGCAGCAGGCGCAGGGCCTGCACATCGTCCAGGTCCAGCACGCGGAACAGGGCATTGCTGCCGTCCGCGCGTGCGCCGGCTTGCAGCAGCAGCCGCGTGCATTCGCGGCTGGCGGGTGTGCCTTCCAGCGAGTGGTAGAGCGATTCGCCGTCGTTGGGGTCGGCACCGGCCTGCAGCAGCATCTGCGTCAGTTGCGCATCATGGTTCTGGCCTGCTGCGCCATAGAGGGCCGACAGCCGCTCGGTATCTGAGGGGGCCTGCAGCGAGGCGGGTGGCCAGCGGTTGCCTATGGTCTGCAGCGGGTCGGCGCCCGCGTCCAGCAGCCAGCGCGCGCATGCGTGCAGGTGCTCGGTGAATTCGGGCAGGCGCAGCAGGCAGGAATGGGTGACGGCCATCAGCGGCGGCAGCGCCAGCGGCCCGCCTGCACGGCGCAGCCAGCCGGGGTCGTAGCGCTCGACCTCGCGCAGCACGGCCAGATTGCCGGTGGCGCAGGCCACCCAGGGATCACTGCCATCACTGCCCGCAAGTTCCGGCCGCTCGTCCAGCAGGCGCCGGGCCAGCGCGGGCTGCGCGCGGTGCGTGCCGCCCGCCACATCGCCGGCATAGACCAGGGCCAGCCAGTGCAGCCGGGACTTCTCTGAGTCCGCCGCCAGGCGCTGGCATGCCTCGACGTAGCCTGACAGCTCGCTCCATGAAGCGAAACCGTGCTCGCGCGCCACGCAGGACTGGGCGTCGTGCAGCCGCAGGTCCTTGGCGGCGAGCGCCTCATCGGCAAGGCCTTTGGCCGCTGGCAGGTGGGAGCGCATGGACTCCATGGCCTGGGCCGAGCCTGCGCGATAGGCGGCCAGCAGTTGCTTGGCCTGTTTCTTGAGATGGCCCATGTCGGGCCGGGCGGGGATGCGTTTCACAGGGATACCTCCGTGCAAGGGGCCTGTTCACACGGATCCAGGGTCGCGAAGCTGTATGCCAGCTTGCCAATCAAGGCGTGCGACGCCGTGCGTGTGCCCACACGCACAAGGAGCGCAACGATGAGTGGCGAGCTGGCATGCAGCTTCCCTACGGGTTGCCCAGCTCCAGGGCCGTCTGCGGCGTTGCCCGCACTTGCAAGGCATGAGCCTTGCGGCGCGCGGGCGCCTTGCATACGACCCTGGAGCTGGGCAACGCGATCCCTGGATCCGTGTGAACAGGCCCCTGAGGCCAACGACCCGCAATCTGGCAGCACAAAGGCTGTGGCAAGAAAGAACGCGCCGCAGGGGCGCATACAGGTGGGTTCAACCCTTCCCGCGGGTCCGGGTGCGGCCTGTACCGCAGGCGCGGATGTTAGCGCAATACCTGATGTACAGCAGTTGGCGCTGTGGGCGCCTGTGCGAGCAGGCGCAGCCCGAACAGCTCGTCCAGCGCCTGCCGGTATTGCTCCATGGCGCGCGACTGGGTGTTGTGGTGGTTGCCGCCTTCGATGAGCACGAAGCGCTTGGGCTCGCTGGCCGCGTCGAAAAGCTGGCGGCCCAGCGTGGCGGGGATCAGCGGGTCGGCGCTGCCGTGCACGACCAGCAGCGGCGAGCCTATGCCGGCCACCTTGTCGATGGAGGCAAAGCGCTGCGTGATCAGCGGCCCCACGGGCAGCCAGCCCCAGCGGAAGCTGCGGACCACGTCGGGAATGCTGGTGAAGGTCGCCTCGACCATGACGCCTGCCTCATCCTGGACGCTGCGCGCCAGGTCGATGGCGATGGCGCCGCCCAGTGAATGGCCGAAGATGAATCGCGGCCGGTCCGGAGCGTGCCGGCCCAGCCAGTCCCAGCCTGCGCGTGCGTCCTCGGCGGCCGATTCCTCGGACGGCAGGCCGGCGCTGCTCTTGCCAAAGCCCCGGTAGTCGATGGCCAGCACCGAAAAGCCCAGTTCGTGCAGCCGCCGGATGCGCGGCGAGGAGCCGGCAACGTTCCAGCGCGCGCCATGCAGGTACAGCAGCACGGGGGCGTTGCCGGCCGTGGCCGGCTGGGGCAGCCACAGCGCATGCAGGCGGGCGCCGTCCTGCGCTGGCATATCGATCCAGACATCTTCCATGCCGGCCGTGTTGGCGCCGGGCCAGCTGCGGTCGCTGGGCTGGAAGATCCATTCGCGCTGCTTGGTGTCCAGCACGGAGCAGCCGCTGGCCGCCAGCAGCGCGGCCACGCCCAGCGCCGCCGTGATCCGGTGCAGGCGCCTTCGGGGCCACAGAAAGGGAAGCATTGAGGGCATGACGCAACAATGGATGCACGGGCCGGCCAAAAGTTCAGCGCCGCTGCCCTGCGGGCCGGCGCTGTCATGGATTGGCGCTATTCTTGCCGCTGGTTCGCGGGCCGACAAGGCGATGCGGACCTCTCTCCACTGTTGATGAGTGAACCTGTATGCCGATACGCCTGGGCCTGGCCGCCAACCGAATCCACCACCAAACCGAGGATGCCGCACTGTTCGGCTGGCTGCGCGCCTGCGAGTCCGGCATCCGCGAGCTGCAGCTGGGCCTGCATGCCGTGGGCCGTACCTTCGACGCCATCCAGGCCGCCGGCATGCTGGCGTCCTACCGGGGCCTGCGCCGCTATCCCTATGGCCGCGAAGGCGGGCTGATGAAGCTGGTGGCCGAGGTGGTGGGCGTGGAAGGCGACGAGCGCACGATTGACGGCGCCATTTATCTGACCGACCCGGTCGATCCGTCCTCCATCTTCCCCGAGGCCGTGGCGCTCAAGCGCCAATGCGTGATCCACGGCAAGCCCTTCCTGTCCACCGTGGCCTCGGCGCGCGACTGGATCGAGATGGAGCGCATCCATGCCGGCCTTCCCAGGGATGCCGGCGCGCAGCGCTTCCATGACTATGCGCAGCAGACGCTGGCGCTGATCGCCCACGATGCGCTCAAGCCCACCATGCTGGATTTCGCGGCGCGCAACTTCGAGCTGCTGTCGCGCTTTGGCCGGCGCGTGGGCACGGGAACCACGGGCCAGCGGCTCAACGAAATGGCCTGGAGCCGTGGCTGGCCCGAGGACCGGCCCTGGGTGGACCGCTACAACAGCGGCCCGCTGGGCGGCGATGCGCAGATCGCCGACCTGGTGCTGGACCGCCGCTGCCAGCGCGTGATCTTCTTCGAGGACCCGCATGTGGCGCGCCAGCACGAGGCCGACATCCAGCTGCTGGAGCGCGCCGTGACCACGGTGACGCACGACACGGTCTGCACCACTTCTCCGGCCGTGGCGCAGCGCTGGTGCGATGCGGCCTTGATGCGCCGCTGAAACCTTCGTCACGCAGACGACAGCCCGCCGGCCTGCGGGCGGGCGAACACCCGTGACCGGCCGAGGGCTTTCTGCAAGACTGGCCGTTTCCAAAACCAAGGAGACAGCGATGGTCAGTCAGCTCTTTCGGCGTTCCCGGCATGCCATGGCCTTGCTGGCGCTGCTGCCCGGCTGGGCTGCAGCCCAGGCCCCGGCAGCACCTGCGCTGCCGCCGCCCGACAGCGTGCGCCTGGAGCAACTGGGGCTGATGCAGGGCTTTCCTCCGGCCGCAGACAAGCGTGTGGACGTGTCCAACGGCTACCGCTATCCGCAACTGCGCTGGGTGGTGCAGCACCTGCGCGAAATCCAGCCCACGCAGAACATCCGGCGCGGCGCGGCGGCGCCCTCGGCCCTGCCCGAAGCGCCCATGGCCCTGGGCAGCCTGCGCTTTGACGACGACAAGGGCCAGCCCGTCACCGTGGACCAATGGCTGGACCGCACCTATACCGACGCCATTGTGGTGCTGCACAAGGGACGGGTGGTCTTCGAGCGCTACCAGAACCAGATGCAAGCCAGCTCGCCGCACCTGCTGTTCTCGGTCACCAAGTCGTTCACCGGCCTGATGGCCGCGCAACTGGCCCACGAAGGGCGCATCGACCCCCAGGCGCTGGTGACGAAGTACGTGCCTGAGCTGGAAGGCTCGGCCTGGGGCGACATGACGGTGCGCCAGGTCATGGACATGACGGGCGCCGTGCGCTTTCGCGAGGACTACACCGACCCCAAGACCGAGATCTTCGGCTACTCCTGGGCCTCGGGCATGCTGCCGCGTCCGCCCGGCTACGCGGGGCCGACCAATGTGTACGACTTCCTCAAGACGCTGCCCAAGGAAGGCACGCATGGCGAGGGCTTTGTCTACCGCACCGTGCATTCCGAGGTGCTGGGCTGGATCGTCTCGCGCGTCACGGGCCGGCGCTGGAGCGATCTCATGAGCGAGAACATCTGGCAGAAGCTGGGCATGCAGGAAGACGCCTATGTGATGGTGGACAGCACCGGCACGCCGCTGCAGGGCGCGGGCCTGAACGCCACGGCGCGTGACCTGGCGCGCGTGGGCGAGATGCTGCGCCTGGGCGGCAGCTTCAACGGCCACAAGATCTTCGACAAGGCGGTGCTGGACGACATTGCGCGCGGCGGCGACCGCGAGCAGTTCAAGTTCCGCGGCATCCAGGCCGCGCGGCCCGGCTACAGCTACCGCAACCAGTGGTGGGTGCTGCACAACGCCGATGGCGCCTACGAGGCCGCCGGCATACACGGCCAGTTCATCCACGTGAACCCGGCCGCGCAGATGGTGGTGGTCAAGCTGTCATCGCACCCGGTGGCGGGCGCGGCCTTCACGCATGCGCTGACGCTCAAGGCCTGGGCGGCGCTGGCCGATGCGGTGCGCGACAGGTAAGGCGCGCGAATCCATCTCTTTCCATGAAAAAAGCCCATGCAGCAGGCTGCATGGGCTTTCGTCAGGGATGGGGAGCGTTGATGCTCAGATCACGCCCTGGGCCAGCATGGCGTCGGCCACCTTGACGAAACCGGCGATGTTGGCGCCGTCGATGTAGCTGACCGTGCCGTCCTCGCGCTTGCCGTACTTCAGGCAGGCGGCGTGGATGCCTTGCATGATCTGCAGCAGGCGGGCATCGACTTCCTCGGCGGGCCAGGACAGGCGGGCCGCGTTCTGGCTCATCTCCAGGCCCGAGGTGGCCACGCCACCGGCGTTGCTGGCCTTGCCCGGTGCGTACAGCACGCCGGCCTTCTCGAAGGCCTTGGCGGCTTCGATGGTCGAGGGCATGTTGGCGCCTTCGGCCACGCAGACCACGCCGTTGGCGATCAGCACCTTGGCGTCTTCCTCGGTCAGTTCGTTCTGCGTGGCGCAGGGCAGGGCCACGTCCACCTTCAGGTGCCACGGCGTCTTGCCGCGCAGGAACTCGGCGCCCACCAGCTTGGCGTACTCGTCCACGCGGCCGTAGCGGTGGTTCTTCACGTCCATCAGGATGGCCAGCTTCTCGGTGGTGAAGCCGTCCTGGTCATACACGGTGCCCGAGGAGTCGGAGACCGACACCACCTTGGCGCCCAGCTGCAGGGCCTTCTCCACGGCGTACTGGGCCACGTTGCCCGAACCCGAGACCGAGACGGTCTTGCCTGCGAAGGACTGGCCGCGCGTGGCCAGCATTTCCTGGGCGAAGTAGACGGTGCCGTAGCCGGTGGCTTCGGGGCGGATCAGCGAGCCGCCGAAGGACAGGCCCTTGCCCGTGAACACGCTGGCGGCGCTGTTGGACAGCTTCTTGTACATGCCGGCCATGAAGCCCACTTCGCGGCCGCCCACGCCGATGTCGCCTGCCGGCACGTCGGTGTCCGGGCCCACGTGGCGGAACAGCTCGGTGACGAAGGCCTGGCAAAAGCGCATGACTTCAGCGGGGCTCTTGCCCTTGGGATCGAAGTCCGAGCCGCCCTTGCCGCCGCCCATGGGCAGCGTGGTCAGCGCGTTCTTGAAGGTCTGCTCGAAGGCCAGGAACTTGAGCACGGACAGCGTGACCGAGGGGTGGAAACGCAGGCCGCCCTTGTAGGGGCCGATGGCCATGCTGTGCTGGATGCGGAAGCCGCGGTTGACCTGCACATGGCCCTTGTCGTCGGTCCAGCTCACGCGGAACATGACCACGCGCTCGGGCTCGACCAGACGCTCCAGCAGGCCGAGTTCGGCGTACTTGGGGTTCTTCTCGATGAAGGGCCAGAGGCTTTCCATCACTTCGGTGACGGCTTGCAGGAATTCGGGCTGGCCGGGGTTGCGTTGCGCCACTTCTTCAAGGAATTGGCCGACGGACTCGTACTTCATGGAAAAACCTCTGACTAAAAAACGGCTGCGGGAAGGGGTGAGTGCAAACCAAAATTATGCCAAAAAGTTATGCCGTCATGCATCGTTTTGGTGAACGGTGCCCGTGCTTGGTGCCTGAATGCCGTTTTTCGGTGCATTTCCAGAGAGGTGCCGACGGTATTTGGTGCATGGGCAGGGCCTGCGTGCCGCAGTGAGCGGGCAGGCTGCGGCCTGGATTAGCCGTATCCGGTGGCGTGCATGGCCATGGCGAATGGGAATGGCTGGCGCCATGCCAGCTGACATGAAGAGTGGCTAGGAAGGCCTTGCAGCCGGATGGGGCTTGGGCCCGCCCGGCCATCCCATCGGCGGCCTTTCAGCTGCGCTGCAGCTGGGGATGGCGCGCGAACAGGTCGGCGGCCCAGTCCACGAAGGCCCGCACCTTGGCGCTGAGGTGGCGGTTGGGCGGATAGACCACGTGAATGGGCAGCGGCGGCTGGGTCCATTCCGGCAGCACCTCGACCAGTTCGCCGCTGTCGATCAGCGGCTGGGCAAAGGCCGTGACCAGCTGCGCGATGCCAAAGCCCGCCAGCACGGCGGCCGTGTAGGCATTGCTGTCGTTGGCCGCGATGCGGTAGTTGCCCGCCACCTCGATGGATTCATCGCCCCGCTGGAATTCCAGCGGGTACATGCGCCGCGTATGGCCCGCGAAGAAGGCGACGATCTGGTGCTTCGTATCCAGCTCGGAAGGGTGCTGGGGCACGCCGTGGCGTGCCAGGTAGGCGGGCGAGGCCACGGTGACCCAGTTCATGGAGCCGATGCGCCGCGCCACCAGGGATTGGTCGCTGAGCTCGCCCCCGCGGATCACGCAGTCCACGTTGTCGCTGATCAGGTCCACCAGGCGGTCGCCCACGCCCAGGTCAATCTGTATGTCGGGGTAGCGTTCGCAGAATTCGGTCAGCGCCGGAATGATGATCAGCCGGGCCATGGAGCTGCCCACGTCCAGCCGCAGCCGCCCGCTGGGCGCGGTCTGGGTGTTGACCATGCTGGCTTCGAGATCGTCGAAGTCGTTGAGCAGGCGTGCCGCGCGTTCGTAGTAGGCCGCGCCATCGGGCGTGACGGTGACGCGCCGCGTCGTGCGGTTGAGCAGCTTGACGCGCACGCGCGCCTCCAGCGCCTGTATCTGTTTGGTGACCGTGCCCTTGGGCAGGTCGAGCGAATCGGCGGCGCGGGTGAAGTTGCCGGCTTCCACCACGCGAACGAAGACACGCATGGCCTGGATCTGGTCCATGGAAAGTTGCTCCTGCAGCGCCCGGCAAGGGAATGCCGGCTCGGCGGAATTCTCACATGCGCGGTATCGGGCGATTGTTCGTGAAACGGAAACAGAGCGATGGCTGCGTTGCTATTTCAGACATGGCCGGCGCCGCCTATATTCCAACCATCGACCATTGCCGCAGGTTCGCGCCATGTCCACTTCCCCCTCGCTTCCGAACGGCCCCGCCGCCGGGGCGCAGATTGCCGAAACAGAATTCTCCATCGAGCTGCCCGAGCACGGCACCGTGGCTGCGCGCGCCTATGGCCAGCGCAGGCCCGGCACGGTCTCGCCGCTGGTGCTGCATTTCCATGGCGGCACCTTTGTCTGCGGCACGCTGGACAACGGGCGCTACATCGGCCGGCTGCTGGCCGAGGCGGGCGCCGTCGTGGTGTCGCTGGCCTACCCGCTGGCGCCCGAGCATCCGTTTCCCCAGCCCATCGAGGTGGGCTACGCCGTGCTGCAGTGGCTGTACAAGCACCGCGTGAAGATGGCGGGCAAGGGCGCACCGCTGTTCCTCGCGGGTGAAGAAGCCGGCGGCAACCTGGCCGCTGCAGTGGCCGTGATCTCGCGCGACCGGGGCCATCCGCCGCTGGCGGGCCAGATCCTGGTGTCGCCCATGCTCGATCCCTGCACCGGCACCGCCTCGCAGCGCGAGGCCACGCCCGAGGCCGGCGAATGCCGTTGGGCCACGGGCTGGCGCGAGTACCTGAGCTGCCCCAAGGACGCCATGCATCCCTATGCCGTGCCCGGCAGCTCGCTGCGCCTGGCCCAGCTGCCGCCGGCCCTGGTGCTGGTGGGCGGTGACGACCCGCTGCGCGACGAGGCCCAGGCCTATGCGGGCCGCCTGCGCGCGGCCGGGGTGACAGCCAGCAGCCATGTGCTGCCCAGCGCGTCGAACTGGCCGCAGGCCCTGTCCGAGGCCGAGGCCTGTACGGCCTGCAGCGCCGCCGTGTTCCAGCATGTGCATGACTTCTTCGAGGCCACCATGAACAAGCCCGCAGCACCGGGCTAGGCCCCGCGCCGCCGCAGCCGGCGACACCTGCTGCCCCGTTTTCCCCTTCCGCCTTCCCGGCGCGTTCAGGCGCCGGGCGGGCATCGTGTTCCCTGAATTTCGCAAAAAAACACCATGTCCACCGAATCCACCTCATCCTCTTCTTCCGTCTCGGCCCAGCGCAAGGGCTGGAGGCTGCCGGCCGCCGCTGCGGCCATCCTCGCCGTCAGCGCCGGCCTGTTCGGCCTGCATGGCTTCGAGGCCAAGGCCGATGACGCGGCCGCCAGCGCCCAGCCCGCCGCCACGCCCGTGTCGGTGGCCACGGTCGCCGAAAGCGAAGTCACCGCCTGGGACGAGTTCTCGGGCCGCCTTGAAGCCGTGGAGCGCGTGGACATTCGCTCGCGCGTGGCTGGCGCCGTGCAGGCCGTGCACTTTCGCGAGGGCGCGCTGGTCAAGCAGGGCGAACTGCTGATCACCATCGATCCCGCACCGTATGCGGCCGAGGTCGAGCGGGCCGAAGCGCAGGTGGCCTCGGCCCAGGCACGCCAGTCCTATGCACGCAGCGAGCAGGAGCGCGCACGCCGCCTGTGGGACGAGCGGGCGATTGCGCAGCGCGAGCTGGACGAGCGCATCAACGCAGGCAGCGAGGCCGAGGCCAATCTGCGCGCGGCCCAGGCGTCCCTGCAATCGGCGCGGCTGAACCTGGGCTACACCCAGGTGCGCGCCCCCGTGTCGGGCCGCATCGGCAAGCGCGAGATCACCGTGGGCAACCTGGTGGCCGCAGGCCCGGGCGCGCCGGTGCTGACCACGCTGGTCTCGGTCAGCCCCATCTATGCGAGCTTCGATGCCGATGAGCAGGTCATCACGCGTGCACTCAAGGAGCTGGGCGGCAGCGCGGGCAACCGCGCCAAGATCGACAGCATTCCCGTGCAGATGGGCACGGCCACGGCCGGCAGCACGCCCTTCGAGGGCCGGCTGCAGCTGATCGACAACCAGGTCGATGCCCGAAGCGGCACGGTGCGCGTGCGCGCCGCCTTCGACAACAAGGATGGCGCCCTCATGCCCGGCCAGTTTGCCCGCATCCGCATGGGCCAGGCGCGCGACAGCAGCATGCTGCTGGTCAGCGAGCGCGCCATCGGCACGGACCAGAGCAAGAAGTACGTGATGGTGGTGGGCGGCGACAACAAGGCCGTGTACCGCGAGGTGGCCCTGGGCGCCTCGGTCAACGGCCTGCGCAACGTGACCCAGGGCCTGCAGCCCGGCGAGCGCGTGGTCGTCAATGGCCTGCAGCACATCCGCCCCGGCGCCCTGGTCGCGCCCAAGGAGGTGTCCATGGATGCGCGGGCCGATGCCCGCCAGCCGGGCACCCGGCAGGCAGCCGAACAAGTGGCTGACGCAACCAAGTCCTGATCTAGCCGCACACCTTTCCTGCCTCTGAAATGCCGCCTGACCGCAGGCGGCATGGGCCGCGCTTTGCCGTGGCGGAGCCAAACACCATGAACCTATCCAAATTCTTCATTGACCGGCCGATCTTCGCAGGCGTGCTTTCGCTGCTGATGCTGATCGCCGGCCTGATCGCCATGGGCGGGCTGCCGATCTCGGAATACCCCGAGGTCGCGCCGCCGTCCGTGGTGGTGCGCGCCCAGTACCCGGGCGCCAATCCCAAGGTGATCGCCGAGACCGTGGCCACGCCGCTGGAAGAGCAGATCAACGGCGTCGAAGGCATGCTCTACATGGGCAGCCAGGCCACCAGCGACGGCGTGATGACGCTGACCGTCACTTTCCGCCTGGGCACCGACCCCGACAAGGCGCAGCAGATGGTGCAAAACCGCGTCTCGCAGGCCGAGCCGCGCCTGCCGGAAGAGGTGCGCCGCCTGGGCATCACCACGGTCAAGAGCGCACCCGACCTGACCATGGTGGTGCACCTGGTCTCGCCCAACCAGCGCTATGACATCAACTACCTGCGCAACTACGCGGTGCTGAACGTGAAGGACCCGCTGGCGCGCATCGAAGGCGTGGGCCAGATCCAGATCTTCGGCGGCGGCGACTACGCCATGCGCGTGTGGCTGGACCCGCAGAAGGTGGCGCAGCGCGGCCTGTCGGCCAGCGATGTGGTGGCTGCCATCCGCGGCCAGAACGTGCAGGCTGCGGCCGGCGTGGTCGGCGCCTCGCCGGGGCTGCCGGGCGTGGACATGCAACTGTCCATCAACGCCCAGGGCCGCCTGCAAAGCGAGGAGGACTTCGGCGACATCATCGTCAAGAGCGGCTCCGACGGCGCCGTGACCCGCCTGCGCGACATCGGCCGCCTGGAGATGGGCGCGGCCGACTATTCGCTGCGCTCGCTGCTGAACAACGACCCGGCCGTGGGCATGGGCGTGTTCCAGGCGCCGGGCTCCAATGCGCTGGAAATCTCGGCCAACGTGCGCAAGACCATGGAGGCCCTGAACAAGAACATGCCCGAGGGCCTGGAGTACCGCATTGCCTACGACCCCACGCAGTTCGTGCGCGCCTCCATCGAATCGGTGGTGCACACGCTGCTGGAGGCCATCGTGCTCGTGGTGCTGGTGGTGATCCTGTTCCTGCAGACCTGGCGCGCCTCCATCATCCCGCTGCTGGCCGTGCCGGTGTCGGTGATCGGCACCTTTGCCGTGCTGCATCTGCTGGGCTTTTCCATCAACGCGCTGAGCCTGTTCGGCCTGGTGCTGGCCATCGGCATCGTGGTGGATGACGCCATCGTCGTGGTCGAGAACGTGGAGCGCAACATCGAGGCCGGTCTCACGCCGCGCAACGCCACCTACCGCGCCATGCGCGAAGTGTCCGGGCCCATCATCGCCATCGCCCTGGTGCTGGTGGCGGTGTTCGTGCCGCTGGCCTTCATCAGCGGCCTCACGGGCCAGTTCTACAAGCAGTTCGCGGTGACCATCGCCATCTCCACGGTGATCTCGGCCATCAACTCGCTGACCCTGTCGCCCGCGCTGGCGGCCCTGCTGCTGCGCGGCCACGATGCGCCCAAGGACGCGCTGACGCGCGGCATGGACCGGGCCTTCGGCTGGCTGTTCCGCGGCTTCAACCGCATGTTCCACCGGGGCTCCGAGGCCTACAGCGGCGGCGTGGGCCGCGTGATCTCGCGCAAGGCGCTGATGCTGGCCATCTACCTGGCGCTGATCGCCGTGACCTTCGGCCTGTTCAAGGCCGTGCCTTCGGGCTTCGTGCCCGCGCAGGACAAGCAGTACCTGATCGGCTTTGCCCAGTTGCCCGACGGCGCCACGCTGGACCGCACGGACGAGGTGATCCGCCGCATGGGCGAGATCATGAAGGACAACCCCAACGTGGAGGACACCATCGCCTTCCCGGGCCTGTCCATCAACGGCTTCACCAACAGCTCCAACTCGGGCATCGTCTTCGCCACGCTCAAGCCCTTTGACGAGCGCAAGCGCGCCGACCAGAGCGGGGGCGCCGTGGCCGGCCAGCTCAACCAGGCCTTCGCGGGCATCCAGGACGCCTTCATCGTCATGTTCCCGCCGCCACCCGTGGCGGGCCTGGGCACGACGGGCGGCTTCAAGCTGCAGCTGGAAGACCGCGCCTCCCTGGGCTATGACCAGATGGATGCGGCCGTGAAGGCCTTCATGGCCAAGGCCTACCAGACGCCCGAGCTGACCGGCATGTTCACCAGCTGGCAGGTCAACGTGCCCCAGCTGTATGCCGACATCGACCGCACCAAGGCGCGCCAGCTCGGCGTGCCGGTGACGGACATCTTCGACACCATGCAGATCTACCTGGGCAGCCTGTATGCGAACGACTTCAACAAGTTCGGCCGCACCTACAGCGTCCGCGTGCAGGCCGACGCGCCCTACCGCGCGCGTGCCGAGGACGTGGGCATGCTCAAGGTGCGCTCCAGCTCGGGCGAGATGATTCCGCTGTCGGCGCTGATGAAGGTGGACTCCAGCTTCGGCCCCGAGCGCGCCATGCGCTACAACGGCTACCTCACGGCCGACATCAACGGCGGTGCCGCACCGGGTTTCTCTTCGGGCCAGGCACAGGACGCCATCAAGCGCATCGCGGCCGAGACCCTGCCCAAGGGCATCGACTTCGAATGGACCGACCTGACCTACCAGGAAATCCTGGCCGGCAATTCGGCGGTGATCGTGTTCCCGCTGGCCCTGCTGCTGGTCTTCCTGGTGCTGGCCGCGCAGTACGAGAGCCTGACCCTGCCGATTGCCATCATCCTGATCGTTCCCATGGGCCTGCTGGCGGCCATGACCGGCGTGTGGCTGTCGGGTGGCGACAGCAATGTCTTCACGCAGATCGGGCTCATCGTGCTGGTGGGGCTGAGTGCGAAGAACGCCATCCTGATCGTGGAGTTCGCACGGGAGCTGGAGTTCGAGGGGCGCACGCCCATACAGGCTGCCATCGAGGCCAGCCGGCTGCGCCTGCGCCCCATCCTGATGACCTCGCTGGCCTTCGTCATGGGCGTGCTGCCCCTGGTGCTGTCCACGGGCGCGGGCTCGGAAATGCGCCGCGCCATGGGCGTGGCCGTGTTCTCGGGAATGATCGGGGTGACGGCCTTCGGCCTGTTCCTGACGCCCGTGTTCTACGTGCTGATGCGCCGCCTGGCAGGCAACCGGCCGCTCAAGCAGCATGGTCCAGAGATGGAGGAAGAGGCCCCTGCACATGCACCCGCCCACGGACATGCCTCGGGTGGCGGCGCGCTGCCCATGCCCTCTGCTGCGCGTGGCGAGCATGAATGAGCCCACACCACAAGAACAGGAACCGATCATGAAGATCCCATCGCTTTCGAAACTGTCCAGGCGTCTGCTGCCCCTGGTGGCGGCGCTGGCCCTGGCCGGCTGCGCCAGCGTGTCCCAGAGCCTGCCCGAGCTGCCGGCCGCCCCCGCCTTCAAGGAGCAGGGCGCCGCGCCGCAGGCGGGCTGGACCCAGGCCCTGCCCGCTGAAGCCCAGGCACGCGGCCAATGGTGGCTGGCCTTTGCCGACCCGGCGCTGGACGCGCTGGTGGACAAGGCCACGCTGGACAACCAGAGCATCCAGGCCGCGGCCGCACGCCTGGCCGAGGCCCGCGCCCTGGCGCGCAGCGCCAATGCCGAGCGCATGCCCCAACTGGGCCTGGGCGCAGGGGCCACGCGCGGCGCGGGGCTGGACAAGGCCTCGGGCACGCGGCCTGCCACCCTGGTCAATGCGGGACTGAACCTGTCCTATGAGGTCGATCTGTTCGGCCGCATTTCCCAGGCGGCCGACGCATCGAGGCTGGACGCCGAGGGCCGCGAGGCCCTGCTGCAAAGCACGCGGCTGGCCGTGCAGGCCGAGGTCGCGCAGACCTATCTGCAGCTGCGCGCACTGGACGCCGAGCGCGCCCTGATGCGCGAGACCGTGGAGGCCTACCGCGACACGCTGCGCCTGTCGGAGCGAAGGCTGCAGGCCGGCGACATTGCCGAGCTGGACGTGGCGCGCATCCAGGCCGAGCTGTCGGCCACCGAATCGGATGCGCTGGCACTGGACCGCCAGCGCGCCCAGGTCGAGCATGCGCTGGCCGTGCTGGTGGGTGACTCGGCCTCGCGCTTCGGCCTGGGCGAAGGCGCCTGGACCACGGCGCTGCCCTCCATCCCAGCCGGCGTGCCGGCCACGGTGCTGATGCGCCGGCCCGACATCTCGGCCGCGCAGCGCGCCGTGTTCGCCGCCCAGTCGCGCGTGGGCGTGGCCAAGACAGCCTGGTTCCCCAGCATCTCGCTGACCGGCGCGGCCGGCCATGCCTCGCCCGAGGTCGGTGACCTGTTCAAGTGGTCCATGCGCTCCTGGGGCGTGGGCGCCTTGCTGTCGCTGCCGCTGTTCGACGGCGGCCGGCGCGAGGCCGGCGTGCAGGCCGCAGGCGCGCAGCTCGATGCCGCGCTGGCCGCCTACCGCCAGCAGGCGCTGGTGGCCTTCCAGGAGGTGGAGGACCAGCTGTCATCCATCCGCATCCTGCAGGAGCAGTCCACCGTGCAGGGCCAGGCGGTGGTGGCCGCCAAGCGTGCCACCAGCCTTTCGGACACGCGCTACCGCAATGGCTACGTCAGCCAGCTGGACCTGCTGGATGCCCGCCGCAGCGAACTGCGCAACCGCCGCCAGGCGCTGCAGGTGAAGTCCGCGCAGTACCAGGCCGCCGTGGGCCTGATCCGCGCGCTGGGCGGGGGCTGGGATGTGCCGGCTGACGTGCCGGTGGCCCAGGCCACGTTGCGCTGAGGCACCCTCAGGCCAGTACGTCAATGGAGCGGAACACGCGCTGCAGCACCGGGTCCGGGCTGTGGCGGCAGGCGTGGACCTGCTCCATGAGGTGGTGCACGAAGCGCTCCGCCACCCAGGGCAGGGGGCCGTGGCCGCGCTGGACCACGCCCACCGTGTGGGGCTCGAACTGCTCGCGCAGGGACAGCGGCACCAGGGTGCCCTGGGGCACGCCCGATTCGATCAGCGGCCAGGGGCACAACGAGAGCATGTCGCTGTGCGCGATCAGGTGCAGCAGCAGCGATGCCGAATGCACCAGGTGGATGTGGCCCACGGGCACGGGCAGGCCGTGGCGCAGGAACAGGCGCCGCACCAGATCGTCTTCTTCAGGCGGCGTGTAGTTGAGCAGCCAGTCGCAGTCCATCAGCTCGGCCAGCGAGCGCGCGCCTGCCAGCGGATGGCCGGTGCGGGCCACGACGGTGGCGTCATAGCGGAACAGCGGCGTGCCATGCAGGTCGCCGCCCGAGGGGCCCGAGGGCACGCGGCCGATCAGCAGGTCCAGCGTGCCTTCGCGCAGGCGCGGATGGGCCACGGCCGACAGGCCCTCGAACAGCTCCAGCCGCACCTGGGGCAGTTCGGCGCGGAAGGCGCGCAGCACATGGGGCAGCAGGCTCTGGCCCACCCAGGGCGTCACGCCCACGGACAGGCGCGCCACGGCGCAGGTGTCGCGCAGGCGGGCCATTTCATCCTCGGCCTGGGCCATCTGCCCGGTGATCAGCTGGGCGTGGCGCAGCAGCGTGCGCCCGGCCGGCGTGAGGACGATGCCGCTGCTCTGGCGCTCGAACAGCGCAAGGCGGTGGCCTTCCTCCAGTTCGCGCAGGGCCTGGGTGATGGCCGACTGCGTGATGCCCAGCGCGCGTGACGCGGCGCGCACGCTGCCGCAGCCGGCCACGGCGACGAGGTAGCGCATCTGGTGCAGCTTCATGGCGGGACCGGCATCGGGGTGGGGCTGGGAATGCATGGGCCGATCTTGCAGGTTTCGTGCCATGTCTGCCATCCCTGCCATTGCTGTGATCGGCGCATGCCGGGGGATGACAGGCAATGCCTGGCAGGGCAGGCGCTGGCGGTCTTCCGCCCGCTGCCCACGCTTCCTAGACTGCGGGCATGAACATTGACCCGCCCGTTTCCACCATGGCCGAAGCCGCCGATCCGGTGCTTGCCGGCATACGCGCCACGCAGGCCGAGATGGTGGCCCTGCGCCATCACCTGCATGCCCATCCCGAGCTGGCTTTCGAGGAGTTCGCCACCAGCGACTTGGTGGCCGAGCGCCTGGCCTCCTGGGGCTATGAAGTGCACCGGGGCCTGGGAGGCACGGGCGTGGTCGGCACGCTGCGCTGCGGTACGGGCACGCGCCGGCTGGGCCTGCGCGCCGACATGGACGCGCTGCCCATCCACGAGCAGACCGGCCTGCCCTACGCCAGCCGCCACGCGGGCCGCATGCATGCCTGCGGGCATGACGGCCATACCGCCATCCTGCTGGCCGCCGCGCGCGAACTGGCCCAGGCGCGCGGCTTCGACGGCACGCTGCACCTGATCTTCCAGCCGGCCGAGGAGGGCCTGGGCGGGGGCCGCAAGATGGTGGAGGACGGCCTGTTCGATCTTTTCCCCTGCGATGCCATCTTTGCGCTGCACAACATGCCGGGCTTTGCCGAGGGGCAGTTCGGCTTTCGTGAGGGCTCGTTCATGGCCTCGTCGGACACGGTGATCATCACCGTGCGCGGCAAGGGCGGCCATGGCTCGGCCCCGCACCTGTCGGCCGACCCGGTGGTGGCGGCGGCCCACCTGGTGCTGGCGCTGCAGACCGTGGTCTCGCGCAATGTCGATCCGCGCGACATGGCCGTGGTCAGCGTGGGCGCCATCCATGGCGGCGACGCACCGAATGTCATCCCCGGCGAGGTGGAGCTACGCCTGTCCGTGCGCGCCTATCGGCCCGAGGTGCGTGCCCTGCTGCGCGAACGCATCACCGAGCTGGCCCATGCCCAGGCCGCCACGCTGGGGCCGAGGCCGTGGTGGACTACCGCTGGCGCTATCCGGCCCTGGTCAACGACGCGGCCAGCACGGTCTTCGCCCGCGAGGTGGCGCGCGACTGGCTGGGCGAGCAGGCGCTGATCGCCGACCTGCAGCCGCTGACGGGCAGCGAGGACTTCTCCTTCATGCTCGAACAGTGCCCTGGCAGCTATCTGATCGTGGGCAACGGCGTGGGCGACACGCATGGCACGGGCGGCTGCATGGTCCACAACCCCGGCTACGACTTCAACGACCGCATCCTGCCGCTGGCCGCCACCTACTGGGTGAAGCTGGCCCGGCGCTTTCTGTCCGCCGCCTGAGGCGCCGCGCCCGCACCGGATTCCTTTCACGACTTCACCTGCGATTGCCACCATGCGCACTGCATTTCCTCTCTCCTCCGAGGCCCGCCAGGTCCTGAGCCGCCGCAGCCTTCTGGGCGCCGCTGCGCTGGGGCTGGCCCTGCCGGCTGCTGCCCAGGGCAGCTTTCCTGCCAAGCCCTTGAAGCTGGTCGTCGGATACCCGGCCGGTGGTTCGGTGGACCTGGTCGCCCGCGTGGTGGGCGATGCGCTGGCCGCGCGGCTGCGCGGCACGGTGGTGGTGGACAACGTGGGTGGGGCGGCCGGCGCCATTGCGGCCCAGCGCGTGGCCTCGGCACCGGCCGATGGCTACACGCTGCTGGTGGGGGCCAGCAACGAGCTGGTGGCCACGCGCATCGTCAACCCCGCGCAGCGCTACGACGGCCGCCGCGATTTCACGCCGCTGGGCCTGGTGGCCACCGGCCCGCTGATCCTGGCCGCACGCCCGGGCCTGGGCGTGAAGAGCATGGCCGACTTGCTGGAGCTGGCGCGCCGCCAGCCCGGCAAGCTCAGCTACGGCAGCTCGGGCGTGGGGTCGACCCTGCATTTCGCGGGAGAGCTGTTCAAGCAGCGCGCGGGTGTTTCCATCACCCATGTGCCCTACCGCGGCGTGGCGCCGTTGACCAGCGACCTGGCGGGCGGCAGCCTGGACCTGGCCATGCTCTCGCCCACGGCGGCGCAACCGTTTCTGCAGAGCGGGCGCATCGTGCCGCTGGCGGTCACCAGCGCGCAGCGCCTGTCCGCCTTGCCCCAGGTTCCGGCCATGGCCGAACTGGCGCCGCTGCGCGGTTATGAATTGGTGGGCTGGTTTGCGCTGATGGCGCCGCGCGGGCTGCCCGCCGCCACCGCGCAGCGCATCACGGCGGCCCTGCAGGAGGCGCTGGCCGAGCCCGCCGTGCGCAAGCGCCTGGAAGATGCAGGCATGGTGCCCGCCTCGGGCCGCGAGGACCTGGCGCACCTGATCGCCGAGGAAGACCGCAAATACGAGCAGCTGGCGGCCTTCGCGAACATGCGCGACTGACGGCGTTGACGGTGTAGACGGTGCTGACGGCGCTGGCGGCGCTGGCGGCGCTGGCGGCAGCCGCGCAGGTTCAGCGACCGCGCAGGAACAGCGCGTCCAATTCCTTCATGCTCATCTGCCGCCAGGTGGGGCGGCCGTGGTTGCATTGGTCGGAGCGCTCGGTGACTTCCATCTGGCGCAGCAGGGCGTTCATCTCGTCCAGCGTCAGGCGGCGGTTGGCGCGCACGGCGCCGTGGCAGGCCATGGTGGCCAGGATCTCATTGCGCGCGCGCTGCACCACGGTGCTGGCGTCGTGCTGGGCCAGCTCGGCCAGCACGCTGCGCGCCAGCTCCACGGCATCGCCCTGGGCCAGAGTGGCGGGCACGGCACGCACGGCCAGCGTCTTGGGCGAGAAGGGGGAAACCTCCATGCCCAGGGCCTGCAGAGTGTCGCCATGGGCCTCGGCCGTGGCCACTTCCTCGGGCGTGGCGGCGAAGGTGGCGGGAATCAGCAGCGGCTGGCTGGGGATCTGCTCTGCCGCGTTGACGGCATTCTTGAGCTGCTCGTAGACGATGCGCTCGTGCGCCGCATGCATGTCCACCACGACCATGCCCTGGGCGTTCTCGGCCAGGATGTAGACGCCGTGGATCTGGGCGACGGCGCGGCCCAGGGGCCAGATGGTTTCCTCGGCAGCGGCAGGGGTGTCCGCTGCCGGGGGCGTGAAGTTCGCAGGTGAAGGCTCGGTGACGGTGACGGTGACGGTGACTGGCTGGGGCTGTGCAGCGGGTGCATAGCTGGCGGGCACATCGCCGGCAGGCCATTGCACGCCGGGCGTGTCCACCGCGACTTCGGCGGCACCGGCAGTCTGCATGGCCGTCTGTGCGGGAAGCGCCACCGGGGCCGGCGCGGCTTCGCGCATGGGTGCCCACAGGCCCGCCATGTTGCTGACCTTGTGGCCGCCCTGTTCATCGCCAAAGCTCATGCGCGCCTGGGGCCAGGCGGGAGCCGCCACCTTGGGCGCGGTGGCCGGTGCGGCAGGGGCCAGCTCCGGGGTGCGGGCGGCTTCCTCGGCGGCAGCGGCGGCGGCTGCCGCCGCGCGCGGGGCGGCCAGCGCGTTCTCTATGGCGTGGCGCACGGCCTGGTGCACCTCGCGGCTGTCGCGAAAGCGCACCTCGATCTTGGTGGGATGCACGTTCACGTCCACGCGCGCAGGGTCGATCTCCACATACAGCGCATAGACAGGCTGCTTGTGGCCGTGCAGCACATCCTCGTAGGCGCTGCGCGAGGCGTGGGTCAGCACCTTGTCGCGCACGAAGCGGCCATTGACGTAGCAGAACTGGTGGTCGGGCCGGGAGCGCGCCGCATCGGGAATGCCCGCGCGGCCCGTGACGTGGACGGCGCCCGACCAGTGCTCCACCGTCACGGAGTTCTGCACGAAGGCGTCGCCCAGCACATCGCCCAGGCGGCGCGCAAGGGCTTCATCCGACATGCTGCCGGCGGCACGCCACTGTTCGACCAGCTTGCCCTCGTGCCAGATGGCAAAGCCCACGTCGGGCCGGGCCAGCGCATGGCGGCGCACGGACTCGATGCAGTGGGCCAGCTCCGTGGCGTCGCTCTTGAGGAATTTGCGGCGGGCCGGCGTGGAGAAGAACAGCTCCTTGACCTCGACCGTCGTGCCCTGGTTGCGGGCGGCGGGGCGCAGCTCGCCGCTGCGCGCATCGAGCAGATAGGCCGAGTCCTGGCCCGCTGGGCGCGAGAGGATGGACGCCTCCGACACCGAGCAGATGGCCGCCAGCGCCTCGCCGCGAAAGCCCATGGTGGCCACGGTCTCCAGGTCGTGCAGATCGGTGATCTTGCTGGTGGCATGGCGGCGCAATGCCACGGGCAGCTCATCGCGCGGGATGCCGCCGCCGTCGTCCTCCACCGAGATCAGCCGCACGCCGCCGGCCAGCAGCCGCACGTTGATCTGGCGGGCGCCCGCATCCAGTGCGTTGTCCACGAGTTCGCGCACCACCGAGGCAGGGCGCTCGACGACTTCGCCGGCCGCGATCTGGCTGATCAGCTCGTCGGGCAGGTCGCGGATGGGGCGGCGGGGGAGGGTGTCGGAGGAGGGGATGGATGCGTTCACGAGGCAATTCTAGGGGCTCGCATCCACCGCTTGCGGGCTGTGGGAATGGGGGTGTGCGGCGCCGGCACCCTCAAAAAAAAGGAGCCGCGAAAGCGGCTCCAAGAGGCGTCCCCGGCAACAAAGGCCGGAGCCGGGGGCACTCTTTGAATGAGGACGGCTGCAGGGTCAGCGGCGGCGGCCTGAGCGGTCGCTGTTGCTGCCCATCTGGTTGCCGACCAGCGCACCGGCCGCGGCGCCGCCCACGGTGCCCAGCGTGGTGCCGAACAGCGCGCTGCCCAGCACGCCACCGGCCACGGCGCCCACGCCCGTGCCCAGTTGCGCATTGTTGGGACGGTGGGCGCAGCCGCCCATCGCGAGCGCGCCGGTCAGCAGGGCGGCGATGGCCAGGGTGCGGCCCATCGTGGAGCCGGACTGGCGTTCGGACTTGTGCGCGAAAGTGCGAAGGGTCTTGTTCATGGCTTGCTTCCTTGTGTCTTGGCGATGGTGGTGAGGCCGGGCCGGCATTGCCGACGGCATGGAAGCACTTTGCCTGCAAAAAGCTGACGCACTCATGAGTTTTTCGTAGAGTTTTATCAAGTTGTGTAACAAAACAAGCTTGATTTCAAGCATTTGTAGATTCCTGCAAGTGCCGGTGTGTGCGATGGCGTGACCGGCTCCGGCTCGGCCGTGGGGGCATGTCGGCGAAGTACAGTACGGGCCGGTGCGGCGCCCGCCGCGGAGGACTCTCTTTTGGAAATCATTCAGTTCCTGATCGACTTCATCCTGCACATCGACAAGCATCTGGAGGCCTTTGTCGTGGCCTATGGACCCTGGGTGTATGCGCTGCTGTTTCTCATCGTCTTCGTGGAGACGGGCGTGGTGGTCATGCCCTTTCTGCCCGGCGACTCGCTGTTGTTCATCGTCGGCGCGCTGTGCGGCGTGGGCCTCATGGACTATTCGATCGCCTGCACCGTGCTGCTGGTGGCGGCCGTGCTGGGCGACCAGTGCAACTACACCATCGGCCGCTACATAGGGCCCAAGGTGTTCCAGTGGGAGGACTCGCGCTGGTTCAACCGCCGCGCCTTCGACCAGGCCCACGCGTTCTACGAGCGCTATGGCGGCATCACCATCGTGCTGGCCCGCTTCATGCCGTTCATCCGCACCTTTGCGCCCTTCGTGGCCGGGGTGGCCGCTATGAACCGGGGCAAGTTCACTGCCTTCAATGTGGGCGGGGCGATTGTCTGGGTGTTCGGCATCAGCGCAGCCGGCTATTTCTTCGGCAACCTGCCCTGGGTGCGCGAGAACCTGGAGAAGATCATCTGGGGCCTGATCCTGGTGCCGGGCCTGATCGCCATCTTTGGCGCCTGGCGTGCGGGGCGCGCGCCCAAGACGGCCGCCTGAGCTTTCAGCGCACAGCAAAAACCCCTTGCACCTTCATGGCGCAAGGGGTTTTTTCATGGAGCGGGAGTGGGGATCAGCGGCGGTCGTTGCGCTTGCCCACCTCGTTACCGATCAGTGCACCGGCGGCTGCACCGCCCACGGTGCCCAGCGTGCTGCCGAACAGGGCATCCCCCACGACACCACCGGCCACGGCGCCTACGCCGGTACCGATCTGTGCACTGCTGGGATTGGTGGAACAGCCGGCAGAGAACAGGGCAATGGCTGCTGCGGCGGCAATGGAATAAAAGCGTGTCTTCATGTTCATCTCCTGTGATGGCCTGCCTTGTCGCCGTGAGTGGCGTGTGGCGCAAGCACTGTGTGGAACATGTTTGCATGCTCTCATTCAGGGCTTGCGGCAGCGGTAGGAGATCTGCCCGAGCTGCCGCCGGGCGGCTCGGAAGTGTCGCGTCTTTGCCGTCCGACAGCGGCCGCGGGCGGCATCGCCCGCGGCCTTCGCCCGTGCCCTGCGCTCGTGCCTTTTGGCTCTGTCAGACGGAGCGGCTGCGTGCCAGCGGCGGGTTGTGCGCGAAGTAGTTGCGGATGCCGCGCATCAGCGCGTCGGCCAGTTGCACCTGGTAGGCGCTGCTGCGCAGCCGGGCCTCTTCCTCGGGGTTGCTGATGAAGGCGGTTTCCACCAGCACGCTGGGAATGTCGGGTGCCTTGAGCACGGCAAATCCGGCCTGCTCCACGCGCGGCTTGTGCAGCTTGGCCATGTTGCCGATCTCGCCCAGCAGGGCGCCGCCGAGCTTGAGGCTGTCCTTGATCTGGGCCGTGGTGCTCATGTCCAGCAGCATGCGCTGCACATGCTGGTCCTGCGAGCCCATGTTCAGGCCACCGACGATGTCGGACTGGTTTTCCTTGTTGGCCAGCCAGCGCGCGGCCGTGCTGGAGGCGCCCTTGTCGCTGAGCGCAAAGACGCTGGCACCACGCGCGGCCGGCGTGGTGAAGGCGTCGGCGTGGATGCTGATGAACAGGTCGGCCTGCACGCGCCGGGCCTTTTCCACGCGCGTGGCCAGGGGCACGAAGAAGTCGGCATCGCGCGTCATGAAGGCGCGCATGGGGCTGCCGCCGATGCGGGTGTCGTTGATGCGGTCGCGCAGCAGGTGGGCGATCTTGAGCACCACGTCCTTTTCGCGCGTGCCGCTGGGGCCGGTGGCGCCGGGGTCCTCGCCGCCGTGGCCGGGGTCCAGCGCCACGATGATGATGCGGTCGGTCTGGCGCGAGGTGGCGATGTTGGGCGCGGCAATGGGGGCAGGGGCCGGAACGGGCGAAGGCGCGGGAGGGCGGGGCGCCGGGGCCGGAGCGGCAGGGGAAGGTGCCTGTGCCACCACGGCGGGCGGTGCAGGCGTCTTGCCGCCGGAGCCGCTGCTGTGCTGGGCGATCAGGTCGCCCAACGGGTCGGGGGCTGGCGCCGTGGGGCCTGAGGGCCGGGGCAGCGGTGGTGGAGGCGGCGGCGGTGCCGATGCGACGGCGGTATCGTCGCTGGAGGCATCGCGCAGGCGCTCGCTGATCAGCGCCTCCAGCGGGTCCACGGCCTTGGCGGGGTACAGGTCGAACACCAGCCTGTGCTTGTAGGCCGCCACGGGCTGCAGCGTGAAGACCTGGGGCTTGGCGGGCTGCTTGAGGTCGATGACCAGGCGCACCACGCTAGGGGAGTTCTGGCCTACGCGGATGGAGGCGATGTTGGGATCGTCGGAGCGGACCTTGGCCACCAGTTCACGCAGCGCGGGATTGAGGTCGATGCCCTCGATGTCCACGGCCAGCCGCGGGGGCTGGTCCACGAAGAACTGCTTGGCAGCCAGCGGCCGGTCGGACTCTATGGTCACGCGCGTGTATTCGGGCGCGGGCCAGACGCGCACGGCCACGATGGTGGCGCCGTGCGCGATATGCTGGCGGCCCAGCAGCAGCACGATGGAGCCCGCCTGCAAAAGATTGCGGCGCGACAGGCCGGACGGATAGGAGGAGGAGTTGGCGTCGCTCATGCCTTGAGTGCTTGGATCACGGCGCGTCCGACGGGCGTGCCGGCGAGCAAGGTCACCTGGCGCTGCGTCTCGTCGATTGCTTCGATATGAATAGCTATATCTGCCGCAGGCGTAAGCGCTGCGGCCTTTTCGGGCCATTCTGCCAGCTTGAGACCGGGGCTGGCGAAAATATCGCGAAATCCTGCATCCTCCCACTCGCGCGGATCATCGAAGCGGTAGAAGTCGAAGTGCCAGATGGCCAGGTCCGGCGCCTCATGCGGCTCCACCACGGCATAGGTGGGGCTTTTGATGCGGCCCTGCACGCCCAGTGCGCGCAGCCAGTGCCGCACCAGCGTGGTCTTGCCTGCGCCCAGGTCGCCGTGCAGCGTGACGTAGGCGTTGCGCAGCGCGGGATGGTCTGCAAGCTGCTGCGCAAACCGCTGCGTGTCTTCCTCGCTGCCCCATATCCAGCGACGGCCCGCAGTTTCCGCATCCTGCGGCTGGGCGCTTTCTACAATCGAGGGAGTATGTTGTGCAGCAGTCAATTGGTTCCTTTGATGCAAGGCTGGGCCCGCGAACTGGGATTTTCCCAAATTGGCGTGGCCGGCGTGGATTTGTCTTCTGCGGAGCCGGGTTTGATGCAGTGGCTGGCCCAAGGGTTCCATGGCGAGATGGACTATATGCAGGCCCACGGCCTGCGCCGCGCCCGGCCTGCCGAGCTGGTGCCGGGCACGGTCAGCGTGATCACGGCGCGCATGGACTACCTGCCGCGCGACACGCCTGCCGATGCGCCGGGCGCCTGGCAAGCGGTGGAGTGGGCGCGGCTGCAGCGGCCCGACGAGGGCATTGTCTCCGTCTATGCCCGGGGGCGCGACTATCACAAGGTGCTGCGCAACCGGCTGCAGAAGCTGGCCGAGCGCATTGCACAGGAAGTCGGCCCCTTCGGGCACCGCGCCTTCACCGATTCCGCGCCCGTGCTGGAGGCGGAGCTGGCCCGGCGCAGCGGCCAGGGCTGGCGCGGCAAGCACACGCTGGTGCTCAATCGCGAAGCGGGCTCCATGTTCTTCCTGGGCGAGATCTATGTGGACCTTGCGCTGGAGCCCACGGCGCCGGTGACCGCGCACTGCGGCAGCTGCGCGGCCTGCATCACGGCCTGCCCCACGGGCGCCATCGTGGCGCCGCACCGGGTGGACGCGCGGCGCTGCATCTCCTATCTGACCATCGAGCATGCGGGCGCCATTCCCGAGGAGCTGCGGCCGCTGATGGCCAACCGCATCTATGGCTGCGACGACTGCCAGCTGGCCTGCCCCTGGAACAAGTTCGCCCAGCCCAGTCGCCTGCCCGACTTCGATGCGCGCGAGGCCCTGTCCGGCGGGCAGCTGGTGCACTTCTTTGCCTGGGACGAGCCGACCTTTCTGCGCCTGACCGAAGGCAGCCCCATCCGGCGCATAGGCCATGAGCGCTGGCTGCGCAATGTGGCCGTGGCGCTGGGCAATGCCTGGCGTGAAACCGGCAACGCGGCGTTGCAGCAGGCGCTGGCCAGCCGCGCCCAACATCCGGACGCTCTGGTGCGCGAGCACGTAGCCTGGGCGCTGTCGCAAAGATCGGATTGAGCTGATAAGACCAGGGCGCTTGTGTGTGAAACAATTGTTGCGCTCTGTCGGAGTGCCCCCCGGCGGCCTGTTGCGGGCCACTGCCCTTGAAGGCGCGGGGCCTGTGTGACTCAACATGATGTTTGATATGCGCGCAAAGCCTCCCCGCAGCCTGTCCCGCCTGCTGAACGCAGAACCGCTGACCCAGACCACTGTGGCCGTCTGGGTGGGCCTGTGCTGCGTGCTGCTGGCCACGGTGGCGTACTGGACGGTGCTGGTGGACAGCCACCGCACGCAGCGCAGCTTTACCGAGTCCCAGTCCTGGCTGCGGGTGGGGCAAATGTCGCATGCGGTATCGGTGCAGGTGCAGACCCTGCTGTCCGGCCTGGACTACACCATGCGCGGCCTGGAGTCCGACTTTGCCGATGGCGATGTCGACGGGTTCCGGCGTGCCGTGCAGACCACGTTCGACGCCTACCCGGCCGGCACCTTTCTGCAGATCGCCGTGGCCGACGAGAAAGGGGACATCGTGTACTCCAACCTCCAGCAGGAAGCGGAGACGCGGGCTGCCAAGGTCTCCATCCGGGACCGCGAGCATTTCCAGGTGCATGCCAACCGCGAGAACATGGGCATGTTCATCGGCCGCCCCGTACAGGGGCGTGTCTCCCACAAATGGACCATACAGCTGAGCCGCGCGCTGTACCGCCAGGGGCAGTTCTCGGGCGTGCTGGTGCTGTCGCTGTCGCCCGAATACATTTCGCGCTATTTCCAGTCCATCTTCGATGGCGCCAACGACGTCATCCTGCTGCTGCGCACCGATGGAGCCTACCTGGCGCGCTCGCAGGGGCAGGAGCAGGTGATGGGCCGCTCGGTCTCCGATGTGCGCGTGGCGCTGTTCGCACCGGCCCTGGAGCGCGGCACCTACGAGGCCGAATCGTCCGTCGATGGCGTGCAGCGCATGTATGCCTGGAGCCGGGTGGAGGGTTATCCGCTGATCGTCAGTGCAGGGCTGGACAAGAAAGCCATCTTCGAGTCGCTGGAGGCATCGCTGGAGCGCGGCCTGCTGCGCAACGGCATAGGCACGGCGGTGCTGCTGCTGGGCATGCTGCTGACGCTGTGGCTGGCGCGCCAGCGCCAGCTCAGCGAGCGCATGCGGCTGCAGGGTGAGCGGCGCTTCGCGCGGCTGGCGCAGGAGGTGCCGGGCGGGTTGTTCCAGTTCCGCATAGGCGCGGATGGACAGTTCCGGTTCCCTTTCACCAGCCCCGGATTCTTCGAACTGCATGGCGCCAAGGCCGATGCCGCCAGGTTTGCCGACCATGAACTGCTCAAGCGGGTCCACCCCGAGGATTTGCCGGCCCTGGCGGCCTCGGTGCAGGCCAGCGTGGGCAGCAAGGGTGTCTGGGAGCACAAGTACCGCGTCTACGGCCCTGCAGGCGAGCTGCGCTGGCTGCATGGTCACGCCCGGCCGCAGCAGGAGGAAGACGGCTCCCTGCTGTGGCATGGCTATGTGCACGATGTGACGCAGGACCAGGCCATGCAGGAATCCATACGCCACAGCGAGGAACGCCTGCGCCTGACCGTGGGCGCCGTGCGCGACGGCCTGTGGCAGTGGGACTGCCGCAGCGGCCATGTGGAATGGGATGCCCGCTGCTACCAGATGCTGGGCTTCGAGGCCGCGCAGTTCCCCATGAACTATGACGCCTTCTGCGCCATGGTCCATCCCTCGGACAGGGCGCGGATGCTGGCGCGGCTGCAGCGCCATGCCGAGGCCGGGGCCGATTTCCGCGTGGAGATGCGGCTGCGCAGCTCGGCCGACAGCTGGCTGTGGGTGGAGTCGCGCGGCGAAATCACCCAGCGCGATGCCGACGGCAAGCCCGTGCGCATGCTGGGCACGCACACCGACATACAGCAGCGCGTGGAGCAGTCCCGGCTCATCAAGGCCTTGCTGGACCGGGGAAGCGCCCTGATCGTCATGGCCGGTCCCCAGCGCGAAATCCTCTATGCCAACGAGCGCGCGGTGCAGACCTTTGAGATCGAGACAGACCGGCTGCCCGGCGGCGTGAACTTTCGCGCCCTGCATGTCAGCGACGAGAGCTCCGAGCGCTTCGGCCAGCTCTACGGACAGCTCAACGCACGCGGCACGGTGCGCACGGAATGGATTTTGCGCATGCCTTCGGGCTCGGGCCACTGGTTCGACATGCAGGGCTCGCTGCTGGACCCCGACGAGGACGACGGCCGCGTCATCTGGACCATGATCGATACCGACGCGCGCCGGCGCGCCGAGACCGCGTTGGCCGAGACCCAGCACCGGCTGGAGGCCATCATCGACCGCTTTCCCGCAGGCATTCTGGTCACCGACGCCCAGGGCCGCCAGGTGCTGGCCGCCAACCGCATGCTGGCGGCCGCGCTGCGGCTGGAAATGGCGCCTGCCGCCCTGGTGGGGCTGGGCATGCCGGCGCTGATCCAGCTGCTGCCGCCTTCGGTGGCTGGCGTGCTCAGCGCCGGGCCCGTGGCTGGCCGTTCCCTGCACGCGCTGCCCGACGACCACTATGTGGAGATCGAGGGCATGCAGTTGCGCGACGGTGATCGCTCCATCGGCCACTGCTGGGTCTTCCACGATGCGACGGAGCGGCAGCAGCGCGAATCCCAGCTGGAGACCCTGGCGCTGACCGACGCGCTGACCGGCATTCCCAACCGCCGCGCCTTCATGGAGCGGCTGGCGATGGAGCTGGACCATCTGCGCAGCGGACTGGTGGCGCACTCCACGCTGATCATGCTGGACATAGACCACTTCAAGCAGGTGAACGACGGCTACGGCCACGCGGTGGGCGATATCGTGCTCAAGGAGCTGCTGGCCTCGGTGGCGCAGGAAATGCGCAAGGAAGACATGGTGGGCCGGCTGGGCGGCGAGGAGTTTGCCGTGCTGCTGTCCGACACCGATGCCGAGGTGGGCCTGCGCCGCGCCGAAAGCCTGCGCGAAACCGTTGCCGCGCGCGCCATCGATGCGGGCCTGGCCGGCGACCTGCGCATCACCATCAGCCTGGGCGTGTACGAGCTGCAGCGCAGCGATGCCTCGGCCCAGGGCTGCCTGGAGCGTGCCGACGCCGCGCTGTACTACTCCAAGCGCAACGGCCGCAACCAGTCCACGCTGTGGAGCGAGCGGCTGCCTGCCATCGCGCGCTGATCCGGGCTGATCCGGGCTGGTGCGGCGCACAGGCCTAGGAATTCACCCCGGTGAATTTTCAGAATCATCCAATGGCCTGATCGGGCCGCAATCCCGAAAATCCTGGGTTCATGCTGTCGCGTGGACCTGCCGCCTCTTGCCTGGCCCCAACACTCGGGTGCGGCCGACTCTCCGTGCAACCCATCACAAAAAGAGGCTGCGCGCCGAGCGCAGGGCGAGGAATGTATGACGTACAACCGCTGGTCCACGGTGCATATCGCGCCGCTTTCGCGAGCGCAGTTCTGGAGCGATGCCAGCCGCGAGGCGCAGATGCCGCACACGCCCTTGGTCGCGCAGCCCGAGCGCTTCGAGGCCGTGCTGACGTCGCGCGGCGTGGGCGCGGTGGTGCTCAACCGCATCCAGATGGCGGCCGAACATGGCATGGAGCGCCTGCATGACGATGGCCAGCGCGCAGGCCCGCCCTGCCTGCTGTGCGTGCTCTATGCCAAAGGTGGAGCCCAGGTATTCGCACCGGATGCACCTGACGTGCCGGACGTACCGGATGCCTCGGCGTCATCCGGGGAGCCGGGCATGGCGGTTGCGGGCAGGAGGCTGCAGGCGCAACCCGGCCAGCTGTTCCTGCTGGATGAGCGGCGCGGCTACCGCATCTGGCAGAAAGAGGCCGTGGACCTGGTGGTGCTGGCCGTGCCGCTGGCACTGATCGATTCGCGTGGCGGCCTGGCTTCGCAACTGCTGGCACGCAGCCTGCCCGACTGTGCATCGCTTCAACTGCTGGTCCAGCAGATGCAATTGCTGGCCGCGTGGCAGGACCCCTTGCCCGAGGCCGAATCCGCCAGGCTGTCCGACTTGGTCATCAACACCGTGAAGACCGTGCTGCAGGCCAGCGCCGACATGGCGACGGCCCGACCCGGCGCGCCCATGCACGTGCTGTTGCGCAGGGTGCGCCAGCTCATTGCCCGCCAGTACCCGGACCCGGCGCTGGAGCCCGAGCGCGTGGCGTCCAGGCTGGGGCTGTCCGTGCGCTCGCTGCAATCCCAGCTGTCGCGCGAAGGCACCAGCCTCAGCGCCGAACTCATGGCCTATCGCCTGGAACGCGCCCATGCGCTGCTGCGTGGCACGGAGCCTGGAACGCTGGGCATCGCGGAGATCTCGCAGCACTGCGGTTTCAGCTCACCCGCGCATTTTTCCCGGCGGTTCAGGGCACGCTACGGCAGCACGCCGCTGGGGCTGCTGCGGGATGCGGAGGGCGGGGAGGGGGCCTAGGCAGGCTGGGCGGTGCCGCGCCCGGCGTGGCGTGCGCAGATCAGGCCGAGGATTTCGAGCATCATCTGCGCGCCTGCGTGGGCGGTGTTGGTGGTGGCGTCGTAGGCGGGAGACACCTCGACCACATCGCCGCCCACGATGTGGATGCCGGCCAGGCCGCGCACCATGGCCTGTGCCTCGCGCACGGTGAGTCCACCGACCTCGGGCGTGCCCGTACCGGGCGCAAAGGCCGGGTCCAGGCAGTCGATGTCGAAGGAGACGTAGACGGGCGCATCGCCCACCACCTCGCGTGCGCGGGCAATGACGCCGTCCACGCCCAGCGCGGGAATGTCTTCGGCATGGATCACGGTCATGCCCGACTCATAGGAAAACTCCCAGAGATATTCGGCCGCGCCGCGTATGCCGATCTGAATGGTCCGCGTGGGGTCGAGCACGCCGTCCAGCACGGCCTGGCGAAACGGGCCGCCGTGGTGAAAGCGGCTGCCGTCGAAGGGGCCGCCGGTATCGCAGTGGGCGTCGAAATGCACCAGGGCCAGTGGCCGGTCGCGGCCCAGCGCCCGCAGTATGGGCAGGGTGATGGAGTGGTCTCCGCCCGCAGACAGCGGAATCACGCCGGCCGCATGGATCTTCGCGAAGGTCGACTCTATGTCGCGGTGCGACTGCTCCAGGCTGTAGCGGCTGGACAGCGGCACGTCGCCGATGTCCGCCACGCGCAGCTCGCGTGTGGGAGCGGATCGAAGCACATGGTTGTAGGGGCCCACGCGTTCGATGGAACGCAGGGCCCGGGGGCCGAAGCGGCAGCCGCTGCGGTTGCTGATGCCCAGGTCCATGGGCACGCCGATCAGTGCGGCCTGGAGGTCGCCGAAATCCGGGCGGCTCCAGTCCATGGGACGCATGGACGCGTCCAGCAGCGTGGGCATGCCTGCGTAGGGTGCGTTGCGCGTGCCGTTGGCATCGATGATGTGGGCGGCCACGGCGCGGAAATGCGGGTCGTGGATCACGGACTCGTTGGCGCCGCCGAAGCGTGCGCGCAGCGCCTGCAGCCTGTCTGGTGTGAAAAGCGTCATGTCGTCTCCGATTCAGTGCCGGGTTCAGGATTGAATGCCCGACAGCGAGCGCTGCTGCGTGCGCTGCGCCAGGCTGATGAGGATGAAGCTGGCCATGCTCACGGCCAGGCTGGCATAGATGGGCGTGTTGGCGGCCAGGCCGTCCCTGACCATGAAGGCGACGGCCGTGGTACAGCCCAGCAGCATGCTTGCGATGGCGCCCGCCGTGGTGGCCCGGCGCCAGTAGATGGCGCCGATCAGCGGCACCAGCATGCCGCCCACCAGCAGGTTGTAGGCGGTGGTCAGGGCATTGAGCACATCGTCCACCACCAGGGCGATGCCGAGCACGGCCAGCCCCACCAGCAGCGTCAGAAGCCGGTGCCAGCGCACATCGACCAGCGGCCGGCCGCCCCGCAGCAGGGGCACGAGGTCCTCGGCCAGCACGGTGGAGCCGGCCAGCATGGCGGCGCTGGCGGTGGACATCATGGCCGCCAGTGCGGCAGCGATCACAAGGCCGCGGATGCCGTCCGGCAGGCTGGCCTGCACGATGGCGGCAAAGGCATTGTTGGCGTTGTCCAGGTCCGGCAGCAGCACGCGCGCTGTCATGCCCACCAGGGCGCCGACCAGTCCGTAGACCACGCAGTACACGCCGGCGAGGCTGCCCGCCACGGCGGCCACCCGTTCGCTGCGGGCCGTGAACACGCGCTGCCACACGTCCTGGCCGATCATGATTCCGAAGAAATAGATGACGAAGTAGGTGGCGATGGTGTCCCAGCCGATGTGGGTGACATCGAAGCTGGACGCAGGCAGCCGTGCAACCAGCTGGTCCCAGCCGCCCACGCGGTACAGGCAGATGGGCAGCAGGATCAGCATCAGGCCCGCGGTCTTGATCACGAACTGCACGATGTCCGTCAGCGTCAGCGACCACATGCCGCCCACGGCCGAGTAGATGACCACGACGCCCCCGCCCACCAGGATGGAGATCCACAGCGGCAGGTCGAACAGCACCTGCATCACGGTGCCGATGGCGATCACCGACGTGGCCGCCAGCATCAGCGAGTAGGCCAGCATCACCAGGGCGCTGGCCTGCTTGGTACGGGCGCTGTAGCGCCGCTCCAGCACCTGGGTCACGGTGCAGATGCGCAGCCTGAGAAGGGGCTTGGCCAGGAACAGGTTGAGCACCAGCAGGCCCGCGCCCAGCGCCGCGCACAGCCAGAATCCGGAGATGCCGTACACATAGCCCAGGCGCACCGTGCCCACGGTGCTGGCGCCGCCTATCACCGTGGCGGCCATGGTGCCCATGTACAGGCCGGGCCCGAGGTTGCGGCCGGCCACGAGAAAGTCCTCCTGCGTCTTCGCGCGGCGCATGCCGTACCAGCCCAGCAGCAGCATGGCCGCCGCGTAGATCACCACGACCGAGATATCGAGCAACATGGTTTGTCTCCCTTTTGTTGCGGCCCTGTTGGCAGGGGCCTCTTGAAACAGCGGTATCCATGGAAGTGAATCCCCTGGACCGCCCCTCTTGTTCTGTATTGCAGTCCCTCTTTGTTCAATCCAGATGTGCTGCAACAGCCGTGGATGCTAGACAGCAGCCCGGATTGCATCCATTTCAAGTTCCATTTACAAACATCGATAAGAATCGATCTTTTCCGAGTGAAAACCCCATGCTCCATACCGTTTCAGACTTGGACCTGCGGCTGCTGCGCGTGTTTCTGGCCATCGTTGACGCGGGCGGCGTGTCGGCGGCGCAGGCCAGCCTTGGCGTAGGGCAGTCCACGCTCAGCAGTCAGCTGTCCACACTGGAGACGCGGCTGGGTTTCAGTTTGTGCGAACGGGGGCGCGGCGGCTTTCGCCTGACGGCCAAGGGCCGGCGCTTCGTCGATATGGCTCGCACGGCCCTGCAGGGACTGGAAGGCTTCAGTGCGCAGGCGCGCAACATGCACCGGCAGCTGGTCGGCAGCCTGGCCATCGGCCTGATCGGCAATGCACCCATGGAATACAACGCGCTCATGGGGCGGGCCATACAGCGCTTTCGCCAGCGCGACGAGGCCGTGCGCCTGTCGGTGCTGGTGCGCGGGCCGCGCGAGCTGGAGGAAATGCTGCTGCGCGACGAGCTCCAGGTCGCCGTGGGCTATTTCCTGCACCGTGCGCCGGCGCTGGAATACACGCTGCTGTTCAGCGAAAGGCAGGTGGCCTATTGCAGCGCCAGCCATCCCTTTGCCGCACGCGCGGGCCGCATCGGCGCGCAGGAGGCGGGCGAGGCCGACTGGACCTGGCGCACCTATCCACTGCCGCAGGCCCCGCTGACGGGGCGCCCGCGCCATGTCACCTCAGAGGCGGACAACATGGAGGCGGCCGCCATCCTCATCCTGTCAGGCGCCCACCTGGGCTACCTGCCCGAGCACTACGCGGCGCCCTATGTGGCTGCCGGCCTGCTGCATGCGCTGGACGAATCCCTCTTCAGCTATGACGTGGACATCACCATGGTGGCCAAGAAGCGCGCACGCCAGGACGACATCACGGCCGCCTTCACGGACGATATGCGTGCCGTGCTGTAGGGGCACCGCGGCACAGCGGCATCAGTACTGCAGCAGGCTCAGCGCAAACGGCAGGCTGAGCACGCCCAGCAGCGTGGACAGTGTGACCAGCCCCGCCACATATGAGCCGTTGTAGCCCATGCGCGCGGCCAGCACATAGCATGACGATGCGGTGGGCAGGGCCGAAAAGGCCATCAGGATCAGCGCCTGCTCACCGCTCAGGCCAAACGCCCGCACCATGGCATAGGCGATCAGCGGCTGCACCAGATGCCGCACGGCCAGCAGGCACACGGCCAGCAGCTTGCCGGCGGCCAGCGCGCCGAACTGCATGCCGGCGCCGGCCGACATCAGGCCCAGCGCGATGGAGGCTGCGCCTATGCGGGAGATCGACGGCTCGATCAGCGCCGGCAGCTTCAGCCCTAGCGCGCTGAACACCAGGCCCGACAGCGTGCCCACGATCAGCGGATTGCGCACCAGCTGCCCCAGGAAGTGCTGGTTGCTGCCGCGCGCCATGGGCCAGACGGCCGCGATATTGCACAGCGGCACGCTGACGCCGATCAGCACCGAGATGAACAGCAGGCCCTCAGGCCCCGCCAGCCGGCTGGCCAGCGCCAGGCCGATGAAGGAGTTGAAGCGAAACGCCACCTGCACGGCGCCGGCATGCTCGCGTGTGTCGATCCGGCCGCGCAGGCCCGGCCACCAGGGCAGGCTGTAGGCCAGGCCGATGCCGACCAGGGCAGCACACACGCCAGCGGCCAGCAAGTGGGAGGTGGCACCCCAGTCCACCGGGCTCTTGACGATGGAGTGGAACAGCAGCACGGGGAACAGCAGGTAGTACACCAGCGCTTCCACCGCCTGCCAGACCGTGCGGTTGAGCTGTGTGAAGCGGCACAGCACGTAGCCAAGCACGATGAGCGAAAAATCGGGGAAGAGCAGCACGGCGTAGTTCACGGGGGCAGAGCATAAGCGCAACCCCGCAGTCGCCGCGTCTCCCGAGAAACCATGGCGCGAGGCTAGGGGTAAACACCGGGAAATCAGTGCTGCGACAAACTGTGACAACCGGGCCCCGGGCCTTAGCATCGCTGGGGTCCACACAGCCGATCCGAAAGCGCAGGTCCTGACGACCGTCAAGCGCGCAGCGGGCTCCAGGCCCCACCATGGCTGTTCCGTGGCAGCGTTTGCGAGCCTTCGTTTTGCAGACCATCCATCCGCAGGCACGGCCTTGCGGATGTCCATGAAACCTTCTTCGTCAACACGACCCCCAAAAGGAGATCTTGTATGAATCGTCGCAGCTGGATGGGCCTGACCCTGGTCCTCGCAAGCACCGGAGCCCTGGCCCAGGCCTATCCCACCAAGCCGATCAAGCTGGTGGTGCCCTTCGCCCCCGGTGGCACGACCGACATCATCGCCCGCGTGATCGCCGAACCCCTGACCAAGGAACTGGGCCAGCCCGTGGTGGTGGACAACCGCGGCGGTGGCGGTGGCGTGATCGGCGCCATGGAAACCGCGCGCTCGCAGCCCGATGGCTACAGCCTGGGCATCGCCACGGTCTCGACCACGGCGACCAACCCCGCGATCAACCCCAAGATCTCGTACAACACGCTGACGGACTTCACGCCCATCATCAACGTGGCGGCCACGCCCAACGTGATTGCGGTGAACCCCAAGTTCCCCGCCAAGGACTACAAGAGCTTCGAGGCCGAACTCAAGAAGTCCCAGGGCAAGTACTCCTATGCCTCCTCGGGCACGGGCGGCATCCAGCACATGCTGATGGAGCTGTACAAGAGCCTGACCAACACCTTCGTCACCCACATCCCCTACCGCGGTGCGGGCCCTGCGCTCAACGACGTGGTGGCGGGCCAGGTGCCCATGGTGCTGGACAACCTGCCCTCGGCCCTGCCGTTCATCAAGGACAACCGCCTGGTGCCCATCGTGGTGGCCGCGCCCCAGCGCCTGGCCGTGCTGCCCAATGTGCCCACCTTCAAGGAAGTGGGCCTGGAGCCGGTGAACCGCATGGCCTACTACGGCATCCTGGGCCCCAAGAACATGCCCAAGGACGTGGTGGACAAGATCAACGCCGCCGTGCGCAAGGTGCTGCAGGACCCGGCTGTGCGCAAGCGCATCGAGGACACGGGCTCCCTGGTCATCGGCAACTCGCCTGAAGAGTTCGCCAAGCAGATCAAGGACGAGTACGAGACGTACAAGAAGGTGGTTGCTCAGCAGAAACTCACGCTGGAGTAAGCACCGCATTGAGCGGTTGGCTCAGAACCCGAGGCTCCTTGCGGACCTCGGGTTTTTTCGTTGTAGGCTTGATGGGATGTCCCAAGTGCCTGTTGCTTCCATCGCTTCCCCATCGGCTGCCGAATCCGAATCTGCTGCCGATCCTGCATCCTGGCCGGCGCCGCTGCCGGCCAGCCTGGATGCGCTGGACCTGTTCATGGATGCGCTGCTGCTGGAGGACGGGCTGTCGCGCAATACGCTGGCGGCCTATCGCCGGGATCTGACGGCCTGGGGCGGTGGCTGGCGCACCAGCAGCCGCCGCTGGCGCTGGATGCGGCGGGCGAGCTGGAGCTGCAGGGCTATTTCGCGGTGCGGGTGGAGCAGACCAAGGCCAGCTCTTCCAACCGGCGGCTGACGGTGCTGCGCCGCTACTACCACTGGGCGCTGCGCGAGCAGCGCATTGCCGCCGATCCCACGGCACGCATGCTGGCGGCCCGGCAGCCGCCGCGCGTGCCGCATACGCTGACGCAGGCGCAGGTGGAGGCACTGCTCAGGGCGCCCGATGTCGATACGCCACTGGGCCTGCGTGACCGCGCCATGCTGGAGCTGATGTATGCCAGCGGCCTGCGCGTGAGCGAGCTGGTGGATCTGCCCTTGCATGGCATCGATCTGCGCTCGGGCGTGTTGCGCGTGACGGGCAAGGGGCAAAAGGAAAGGCTGGTGCCCTTCGGCCAGGAGGCGCACTGGTGGCTGGAGCGCTACCTGGCCACGGCGCGCGGTGCCATCCTGGGCGGGCAGCGCAGCGATGCGGTCTTCGTGACCCAGCGCGGAGCGGCCATGAGCCGCGTGATGTTCTGGGTCATCGTCAAGCGCTGCGCGCAGGTTGCGGGCGTGACGGCACCGCTGTCGCCGCACACGCTGCGCCATGCCTTCGCCACCCACCTGCTCAACCATGGCGCAGACCTGCGCGTGGTGCAGATGCTGCTGGGCCATGCCGACATCTCCACCACCACCATCTACACCCATGTGGCGCGCGAGCGGCTCAAGGCATTGCACGCTTTACACCATCCGCGTGGTTGATTGGATGTGGAGGGTTCGCCGGTTTGGGTGTTTCTGCCGTTGAAATCGTCGAAGTGGCAAAGCCTGTCCCGGGGATATGCGCTTTGCAGAACAATCACCGCCGTGTTCGATGTGTTTCTGCGGAGTTTTCGATGACTGATTTCCTGCGCCGGCATGTGCTGGTGACTTCCATGCTGGCGGCGACGGTCGCTGCTGCGGCCTTGCCGATGTCCGCGTCGGCCGCCGATGCCGCCTGGCCCAGCCGACCCATCCGCGTGGTGGTTTCCTATCCGGCCGGTGGCGTCAGCGACGTGGTGGCGCGCGCCCTGGGCGAGAAGCTGGCCGCCCGCCTGGGCCAGCCCGTGGTGGTGGACAACAAGGCCGGCGCCGGCGGCGCCATCGGCCTGGACCTGGTGGCCAAGGCCGCACCTGATGGCTATACGCTGGGCTTTTCCTCCATCAGCCCGCTGACGCTGAGCCCGCACCTGGGCAAGCCGCTGTTCGATCCGCAGCGCGATCTCGTGCCCGTGACCAGCGTGATGTATTCGCCCGTGCTGCTGCTGGGCACGGCCCGCTCCACGGCGACCGATTTCAAGGCACTGGTGGCGCAGGCCAAGGCCCAGCCCGGCGAAGTCCGTTGGGCCACGGCAGGCCTGGCCTCGCTGGGCCACATCATGCTCGAGCAGATCATGTATGCCTCGCAGGCCAAGATCACGCACATCCCCTACAAGGGCGGCGGCCAGCAGCTCAATGATGGCCTGAGCGCCCAGTTCGAGGTGCTCTCCACCAACGCCGGGCCGGCCGTGCTGCAGCACATCAAGGCGGGCAAGTTCAAGGCCCTGGCCGTGGGCGCCCCCCAGCGCCTGGAGTCGCTGCCCGGCGTGCCCACGCTGGCCGAGCTGGGCTACAAGAGCGCCAACATGACCTCGGTGTTCGGCATCTTCGCGCCCGCAGGAACGCCCGCGCCCGTGCTGCAAAGGCTCAATGCCGAGATCAACCAGGTGCTGACCCAGCCCGACATGCGTGCCAAGCTGGAGGCCACCGACAACGTGGCCACGGGCGGCAAGGCCGAGGATTTCGCGCGCCAGATCGAGGCCGAGTCCCAGTCCAACGCACGCATCATCCAGGCTGCAGGCATCAAGCTGAACTGATACCGCTGCGGCGCGCGGCATGCAAAAAGGGCTTGCGGCTTCCCGGCCGCAAGCCCTTTGCCATGGTGGCTGACCCGTTCAGACCGTGGCGTCGTCCGCCGTGAGGTTGTCGGCCCAGGCCAGGGCCTGCAGATGCGCCCAGTTGACCTGGTGGTTGGACAGCTGCAAGGCGTTGGCGGCGCGCGCAAAGCCTTCGTCGTCGCCGCTTTCGCAGGCGCGCGTCAGCTCCAGGAAGGGCGCGAACACGCCCTTGTTGTGCACCAGCGCATCGATCACGGGCTGGGGCAGGGCGATGGATTCCAGCGCCTTTTCCATGGGCTGGCCCAGCATCACGTCCAGCAGCGAGAACACGCCCACCACGAAGGCGTTGTCGCATTCCTCGGGCGAGAGCAGCTCGGCCGTCAGCAGCTCCATCAGGCGTCCGCGCACCACGGCGGTCTGGCCCACGGCCGGTGGCGTGCCGCCCGCGCGCGAAGTGGTCAAAAGCAGGGCCGCCCAGCGGAACAGCTTCTTGAGGCCCAGGATCATCACCGCGTGGCGGAACGAAGTGATCTCGCAGGACAGGCCGAATCCCGAGGAGTTGATGAAGCGCAGCAGGTTGAAGGACAGCGTGGGGTCCTTCTTGAGCAGGGCCTCGATCTCGTCCGTGCTGGCCTGCTGGCGCACCAGGTTGATCAGCTGGATGATGGTCGCCTGCGTGGGGCGGATGGTGCGTGCCTGCACGAGTTGCGGCTGGGCGAACCAGAAGCCCTGGAACAGCCGCACGCCCAGGTCGCGCATGCGCTCGAACTGCTCGGAGGTCTCGACTTTTTCGGCCACGATCTGGGCATTGGTATGGGCGCGCGCGAAATTCACCAGGGTCTCGGCATCGGCCAGTGCAAAGGTCTGCATGTCCAGCTTGATGAATGCGGCCGCAGGCAGCCAGCTGGCATAGGCGCGGCGCAGCAGGTGCTGGTTGAAGGCCAGGCGGAAGCCGCGCTGGCGCAGGGCCTGGAAGGTGGGCAGGCGCTCTTCGATATCGGCTGTGGTGGCGTTCTCGCCCAGCGTGGTCACTTCCAGCACCACCTTGTCGGGGTGGATCAGTTCCAGGTGGCCGCCGGCCAGGCTGTCATGCGTGCAGTTGATGAAGACCGTCTTCTTGCCCACCAGCGCCTCGGCTCCCGCATACGACAGTGCGTTGAACAGCAGGGCGGCATCGGAGGCCGCCGTGTGCGCATGCTGGGCTGTGGAGCGATCGAAGAGTTCATAGCCGAAGACATCGCGCGCCTCGTTGACGATGGCCTGGCGCGCAATGACGGCCACCTGTCCGTCCTCCACTCCTTCTGGCAGGGGTGGTGGCGGAGCGGAGGAATTGTCGTTGGTAGTCATTTGGAAGCTGAGAAAGATGAAGGAGCGGCGGCGTTGAGTTGCGTGCGATAGCTCATGACTATAGCGAGCTGTCTGCCAGTTGATCGGTCCAGGCCAGGGCCTGCAGATGGGCCCAGTTGATCTGCTGGCTGCTCAGGCGCAGTGCGTCTGCGCTGCGGTTGAAGGCTGCGTCGTCGCTGGCTTCGCAGGCCTGGGCCAGGATCAGCAGCTCCCCCAGCACGCCTTCATGGCGCAGCACGGCGGCGGAGACGGCATCGGGCACGGGGATCAGGCTCATGGCCACGTCCTGGGGCAGGTCCAGCATGCTGCCCAGCAGCGAGAAGATGCCGACGACGAAGGCCTGGTCGGAGTCTTCCTCGCTCAGCGATTCCTGGGCCAGCAGCTCCATCAGCCGCCCGCGGATCACGGCGGTCTGGCCGATGGCCGGCGGCGGGCCGCCGTTGCGCGATGCGGTCAGCAGCATGGCCGCCCAGCGGAACAGCTTCTTGAGGCCCATGAGCATCACGGCCTGGCGGAAGGAGGTGATCTCGCGTTGCACGCCAAAACCCACGGAATTGATCAGGCGCATCAGGTTGAAGGCCAGGCCCGCATCCTTCTTGAGCACATCCTCGATGGCATCGGTGCTGGCCTGCTGGCGCACCAGATTCAGCAGCTGGACGATGCTTTGCTGCGAGGGCGACAGCAGCTTGGTACGCACCACCGTGGGCCGCGCAAACCAGAAGCCCTGGAACAGCTGTATGCCCAGGCGGCCGACCTGCTCATGCTGCTGGGCGCTTTCCACCTTCTCGGCGATCAGCTCGGCGCGCGTGTGGCGGCCAGCGAAGTTGACCAGCACGGCCAACTGGTCAGGGGCCAGCACGGACAGGTCGAACTTGATGTAGTCGGCCAGGGGCAGCCAGGCCGCATAGGCGGACTCCAGCACCGTGTGATTGAAGGCCAGGTTGAAGCCGCGCGCGCGCAAATTGCTGAGGATGGGCAGGCGGGCCTGCACCTCTTGTTGTGCGGCCAGGCCCAGCGGCGGGATCTCCAGCACCACCTTGTCGGGGTTGAGCAGCTCCAGATGTCCGCCGGCCAGGCTTTCATGCGTGCAGTTGACGAACATCAACTTGGTGCCGACCAGGTCCTCTTCGCCGGCATGCGACAGGGCCGTGAACACCAGGGACACGTCCGAGGCCGCCGTATGGTCCGGGTAGGCGCGCGAACGGTTGAAAAGCTCATAGCCGATGATCTGCTGCACCCCGTTGACGATGGCCTGGCGCGCGATCATTCCCCGGTCTGTGGACGCGGGGCTGGCCGCAGGGGCATCGTTGAAGAGATGGACAGGCAATTCGGTCATGGAGTGTTCGGTCGAAGAGGCACGGTAGGCAGCAGATCTGATTGTAGGAATGTTCTGAATAAATATGCCGACAGGCAGTGTCTGCTGGGACAAGTCCGATTGCGGAGTCGGACCCATCCTAGTTTGTAAACCATTGTGCGGCCATGCGGACGGGACGGGCCCGTCCGCGCGGCTGCGGCAGTCTTTCTTCAGACCTGCTGCAGCCAGGCCAGTTCGGTATCGGTGAAGCCAGCGGCGCGGCGCGCGCGCTCGTTGAAGGGCGGGCGCAGGCGCGGTGCCTCGTAGCGCTGCGTCAGGTGCTGGTAGTGCGCTTCCGGCTCCAGGCCTTCACGCTCGCACAGCCAGCGGTACCAGTGGTTGCCTATGGCCACGTGGCCCACTTCCTCGCGCAGGATGATGTCGAGGATGTCCACGGCCGCCAGCGCATCGGGCGCGCGCGTGTTGCGCAGCTTGTTCTGTATCTGGGGCGTGGCGTCCAGGCCCCGTGCCTCCAGCGTGCGTGGCACCAGGGCCATGCGGGCCACCACGTCATGCGCGGTCTTCTCGCACATGGTCCACAGGCCCTGGTGGGCCGGGAAGTCGCCATAGTCGTGGCCCAGGTGCGCGCGCAGATGCTCGCGCAGCAGGCGAAAGTGCTTGGCCTCCTCGGCGGCCACCTGCAGCCAGTCCAGGTAGTACTGCTGCGGCATGCCGTCAAAGCGCCAGACGGCATCCAGCGCCAGATTGATGGCGTTGAACTCGATGTGGGCAATGGCGTGGATCAGCACGGCCCGGCCTTCGGGCGTGGCCGGCGAGCGCCTTGCAACGGCAGTGTGGTGGCGCAGCTCGGGCCGCAGCGGGCGGCCCGGCAGGTCCGGTGCGGGATCGGGCAGGGCCGGTGCCTGCGCTGCTATTGAATAAAGCGCCTGCCGTGCATACATGTCCAACGCGGCGGCGGCCTTTTCTTCGGGGTCCGGGAGGCACAAAACCTCAAGGGCGCGGTGACGTAACTCCATCCCTACAATTCTAGGTTTCTTGCCATCACCAATAATTGACGGAGACAAAGACCCATGGCGATTTATGAACTGGATGGAGTGGCCCCTGAAGTGGCAGCATCGGCCTGGGTGGCCGACAGCGCCGAGGTCATGGGCAATGTGCAGCTGGCCGAAGACGCCAGCATCTGGTTCGGCGCCGTGCTGCGCGGCGACTGCGAGAGCATTTCCATCGGCGAGGGAAGCAACATCCAGGACGCCAGCGTGCTGCATGCCGACCTGGGCAAGCCGCTGGTCGTGGGGCGCCATGTGACCGTGGGCCACCAGGTCATGCTGCATGGCTGCACCATCGGCGACGAATCGCTGATCGGCATCGGTGCCGTGGTGCTCAACGGCGCGAAGATCGGCAGGAACTGCCTGGTCGGCGCAGGTGCCCTCATCACCGAGGGCAAGGAGTTTCCCGATGGCTCGATGATCATCGGCAGCCCGGCCAAGGCCGTGCGCCAATTGACGCCCGAGCAGATCGAAGGCTTGCGCCGCAGCGCCCAACACTATGTCGATAATGCGCGCCGGTTCAAGACCGGGCTGCGCAAGCTGGGCTGAGCGAGGCCCGGCACTTTTTTACGGAATCCATCAGCGTGTCTGAACTGCATAAATTCATCTTCGAAGGCCTGCCCGTGCGCGGCTCCATCGTCCGCCTCACCGACGCCTGGCAGGAAATCCTGCAACGCCGCGCGGGCAACGGCGAGACCGGCGCCTACCCCGCTGCCGTGCGCGAACTGCTGGGCGAAATGGCGGCTGCCGGCGTGCTCATGCAGTCCAACATCAAGTTCAACGGCGCCCTGGTCTTCCAGGTCATGGGCGACGGCCCGGTCAAGCTGGCCGTGGCCGAGGTGCAGTCCGACTTCGGCCTGCGCGCCACCGCCACCCTGATCGGGGAGGCGCCCGAAGGCGCCACGCTGGAGCAATTGCTCAATGTGAACGGTGGTGGCCGCTGCGCCATCACGCTGGACCCCAAGGGACGCCAGCCGGGCCAGCAGCCCTACCAGGGCGTGGTGCCGCTGCAGGATGCGCAAGGCCGCAGGTTCTCCAAGGTGTCCGATGCTCTGCAGCACTACATGCTGCAGTCCGAGCAGCTGGACACCGTGCTGGTGCTGGCCGCCAATGACCAGTTGGCTGCCGGCCTGCTGATCCAGCGCATGCCGGTCAAGGGCGAGGCCAACCTGGCCTCCGCGACTGAAAGCGAGCAATCGGGCCAGGACGCCATCGGCCTGAACGAGGACTACAACCGCATCGCCACGCTGGCCGCCAGCCTGACGCGCGACGAACTGCTCACGCTGGATGTGGAAACCATCCTGCGGCGCCTGTTCTGGGAAGAAAAGCTGATGCGCTTCGTCCCCCAGCAGGACGAAGAGCGCCCGCGCTTTGCCTGCACCTGCAGCCGTGAGCGCGTGGGCGCCATGCTGGTGTCGCTGGGCATTGAAGAGGTGGACAGCATCCTGGAGGAGCGCGGCAATATCGAGGTGGGCTGCGACTTCTGCGGCAAGCAGTACGAATTTGATCCCATCGATGCCGCCCAGCTGTTCACCGAGGCCGGCAAGCAGCCGCCGACCTCGACGAACGTCCAGTAAATACGCTCGGAGTCAGTCTCGCCCGCTGCGCAGCGCGTCGAACAATCGCCGCTCGCAGTCCGGGTCGCTGCATTGCTCGCAGCCGTAGGGGCGAAGGCGCGCGCTGCGTTGCGCGGGGCTTGCGGGCAGCCAGGACCAGTCCATTTGCGGAGCCTTGAGCCTGAGCGACTCGGCCAGCTGTTGCCATTGCCGGGCGGTATTGCCGTAGAGCACCACGTAGTCGCGCGACTGGCCTTGCAATTGGTCGCGCCAATGCTGGAGCTGAGCGGCAGGGCCATTGCTCACTCCTTCGTGCTCGGTGACGGAGGCTCTCCAATCCAGTCCCAGCAGGTAGACGGCCCCATGTTCCGGCAGACACTGCCCCGGCTCGGCCGCCAGGCATTGCCAGTCAGCAGGAGATGCTCCGTGGTGCCGCCAGGCCTGGCGCAGTGCATGGGCCATGGAAAGCGCGAGCGCGGGCGGCGATCCCAGAAGAATCACAGGGGCGGGGGCAAGCGGTCTGTGTCCAAGTACCTGTCTCGGCTTGAGCGCGGGCCCGGTAACGGGCGCAGGCGCCTTGTTGCAAAAGCACAAGGCCGGCATGAAGCCGGCCCTGATGCAGGAAATCCCAACCCTCAGCGCCGCACGATCTGCACGAAGATCTCGTTGGGCTTGACCATGCCCAGCTCGCTGCGGGCCTTTTCCTCGACCATGGCCAGGCCGTCCTTGAGGTCGTTGACTTCGGAGGCCAGGCGGTCGTTCTCGGCCTTTTCCAGGGCATTGGCCACGTTCTGGTCGTGGATCTGCTGCTGCAGTTCCTTGACGTAGGCCACGCTGCCATGGCCCAGCCACAACTGCGCGTGCACGGCGGCGAGCAGGGCGAGCAGGACAAGGGGGACGACACGGTTGACCATGGCAGCAGATGTTGCGGAAAGGAAAAAGGCTTGCAGGCCGGATGGCTTGCAAGCCTAACGCTTTTCAGCGCAGGTTGTAGAAAGCCTCGCGGCCGGGGTAGTGGGCGATGTCACCCAGGTCTTCCTCGATGCGCAGCAGCTGGTTGTACTTGGCGATGCGGTCCGAACGGCTCAGCGAGCCGGTCTTGATCTGGCCGGCATTGGTGCCCACCGAGATGTCGGCAATCGTCGAATCCTCGGTTTCACCCGAGCGGTGCGAGATCACGGCCGTGTAGCCTGCGCGCTTGGCCATTTCGATGGCGGCGAAGGTTTCGGTCAGTGTGCCGATCTGGTTGATCTTGATCAGGATGGAGTTGGCGATCTTCTTGTCGATGCCTTCCTTCAGGATCTTGGTGTTGGTAACGAACAGGTCGTCGCCCACCAGCTGGACCTTGGCGGCCAGGCGGTCGGTCAGGATCTTCCAGCCATCCCAGTCGCCTTCGGCCATGCCGTCCTCGATGGAGATGATGGGGTACTTGTCGCACCAGCCGGCCAGCATGTCGGTCCACTGGGTGGCGGTCAGCGTCAGGTTGCCTTCACCGGCCAGCACGTACATGCCGTCCTTGTAGAACTCGCTGGCGGCGCAGTCCAGGCCCAGGGCGATCTGTTCGCCGGCCTTGTAGCCTGCGTTTTCGATGGCCTGCAGGATCAGCTGGATGGCGGCTTCGTGGTTTTCCACGGAAGGCGCAAAACCGCCTTCGTCGCCCACGGCCGTGCTCATGCCCTTGTCGTGGATGATCTTCTTGAGCGCGTGGAAGACTTCGGCACCCCAGCGCACGGCTTCGCGGAACGACGGCGCGCCCACGGGGATGATCATGAATTCCTGCAGGTCCAGGCTGTTGTTGGCGTGCGCGCCGCCGTTGATGACGTTCATCATCGGCACGGGCAGCTGCATGCCGCCCATGCCGCCCAGGTAGCGGTACAGGGGCAGGCCGGCCTCTTCGGCAGCGGCACGGGCCACGGCCATGGAGACGGCCAGCATGGCGTTGGCGCCCAGGCGGCCCTTGTTGTCCGTGCCGTCCAGGTCGATCAGGGTCTTGTCCAGGAAGGCCTGCTCGGAGGCGTCCAGGCCTAGAACGGCTTCGGAGATCTCGGTGTTGATGTGCTCGACGGCCTTGAGCACGCCCTTGCCCAGGTAGCGGCTCTTGTCGCCGTCACGCAGCTCGATGGCTTCGCGCGAGCCGGTGGACGCGCCCGAAGGCACGGCGGCGCGGCCCATCACGCCCGATTCCAGCAGCACGTCGCATTCGACGGTGGGGTTGCCGCGGCTGTCCAGCACTTCGCGGCCTACGATGTCAACGATTGCACTCATGGCATTTCCTTTGCGGTTTTTGAAATCGGTGTGCAGGCGGGTTCCGGTGAGGTTGCGCCCTGGTGCTTGCCGGGCAAGCGGTATGGGTGGTCGATGGCGTGGCAGGCTGCCGCGCCACCGGGCACAGCCGTGCTCCGCGGCGCAGTATCTGCGATCGGGCGGCGGCTATTGTGCACAAATTGGTTGTATGGCTTTGTATGCGCTGCGCTCTTGACGAGCCGGGGTGGCTGGCCGTCAGACGCCTTCCACGCAGACCATGCGCATGATGGATGCGCCTTCACGCGCCTCGCGGGCACGCAGGTACTCGGGCGTGTCGTAGAAGGCCCGGGCTGCCTCGAAGCTGGGGAACTTGAGGATCACGGTGCGGCCGGGGTTCCAGTCGCCTTCGAGCACTTCGACCTTGCCGCCGCGCACGCAGACTTCGGCGCCATGCACGCGCATGGCCTCGGTGCTCCACTTGCGGTATTCCTCGTACTGCTCGGGCTTGGTGACGGTGACGGACGCAATGATGTAGCCGCTGGCCATGGGTCAGACTCCAAAGTCGTTTTCGAGGAAGCCGTTCTTCTTGGTCACGTCGTCGAGCGCGACCAGGGTTTCGAGCAGGGCCTTCATGTGCTTGAGCGGCACGGCGTTGGGGCCGTCGCTGAGGGCGCAGGGAGGGTTGGGATGGGTTTCCATGAACAGGCCCGCCACGCCCACCGCCACGGCCGCGCGCGAGAGCACGGGCACCATCTCGCGCATGCCGCCGCTGCTGGTGCCGTTGCCGCCGGGCAGCTGCACGCTGTGCGTGGCGTCGAAGACGACGGGCGCGCCGGTCTCGCGCATGATGGACAGGCTGCGCATGTCCGAGACCAGATTGTTGTAGCCGAAGCTGGCGCCGCGCTCGCAGGCCATGAAGCTGTCCTCGGGCAGGCCGGCTTCCCTTGCAGCCGCACGGGCCTTGTCAATGACATTCTTCATGTCATGCGGGGCCAGGAACTGGCCCTTCTTGATGTTCACCGGCCGGCCCGACTGGGCGACGGCGCGGATGAAGTCGGTCTGGCGGCACAGGAAGGCCGGCGTCTGCAGCACGTCCACGACCTGGGACACGGCCGGGATTTCGGACTCGGTGTGCACGTCGGTCAGGATGGGGACCTGCAGGTCCTTCTTCACCTTGGCGAGGATCTCCAGGCCCTTGTCCATGCCCGGGCCGCGAAAGCTGGCGCCCGAGCTGCGGTTGGCCTTGTCGTAGCTGCTCTTGAAGATGAAGTGGATGCCCAGGGCCGCCGTGATTTCCTTGAGATGCCCCGCCACGTCCATCTGCAGCTGTTCGGACTCGACGACGCAGGGTCCTGCAATGAGAAAGAAGCGCCGGTCGAGGCCGACATCGAAGCCGCAGAGTTTCATGGTGGGGATTCCTTGGGAAATGGTGGGCGGCGTTGCGGGGGTCAGGGCTTGCGCGGCGCCTTCTGGCGTTCGATCGCAGCCTTCACGAAGGCATTGAACAGCGGGTGGCCGCTCCACGGCGTGGACTTGAACTCGGGGTGGAACTGCACGCCGATGTACCAGGGGTGAACTTCCTTGGGCAGCTCGACGATCTCGGTCAGCTGCTCGCGCTGCGTCAGCGCCGAGATCACCAGGCCCGCTTCGCGCAGCTGGTCCAGATACTGGACGTTGGCTTCGTAGCGGTGGCGGTGGCGCTCGGTGACCACATCACCGTAGATGCTGTGGGCCAGCGTGCCGGCCTGCACGTCGGAGGACTGGGCACCCAGGCGCATGGTGCCGCCCAGGTCGGAGTTCTCGTCGCGGGTCTTGACCGTGCCGTCGGCATCCTTCCACTCGGTGATCAGGGCGATCACGGGGTTGGCGGACTTGGGGTCGAACTCGGTGGAGTTGGCGCCTTCGAGGCCGGCCACGTGGCGGGCGTATTCGATGGTGGCCACCTGCATGCCCAGGCAGATGCCCAGGTAGGGCACCTTGTTCTCGCGGGCGTAGCGAGCCGTGGAGATCTTGCCTTCCACGCCGCGCGAGCCGAAGCCGCCGGGCACGAGGATGGCGTCGTACTGCGAGAGCTTGTCACGCGCATTGGCGTCGCTGATGGTCTCGGAATCGACGTGGGTGATCTTCACTGCCACATGGCTTTGCATGCCGGCGTGCTTGAGCGCCTCGTTGACGGACTTGTAGGCGTCCGACAGCTCGACGTACTTGCCGACCATGGCGATCTTGACCTCGCCCTGCGGGTGCTCGGTCTCGTGGACCAGGTCGTCCCAGCGCTTGAGGTTGGTGGGCGGTGTGTTCAGGCGCAGCTTGTCGCAGATCAGGCCGTCCAGGCCCTGCTCGTGCAGCATGCGGGGCACCTTGTAGATGGTGTCCACGTCCCACATGGAGATCACGCCCCACTCGGGAACGTTGGTGAACAGCGAGATCTTTTCCTTCTCCTCTTCCGGCACCTGGTGCTGCGCGCGGCACAGCAGGGCGTCGGGCTGGATGCCGATCTCGCGCAGCTTCTGCACGGTGTGCTGCGTGGGCTTGGTCTTGAGCTCGCCCGCCGTGGCAATCCAGGGCAGGTAGGTCAGGTGCACGAAGGCCGTGTTGTTGGGCCCCTGCTTGAGGGCCAGCTGGCGAACGGCTTCGAGGAAGGGCAGGGACTCGATATCGCCCACCGTGCCGCCGACTTCGCAGATGGCGACATCGACAGCGTCAGGCGTGCCCAGGCCGGCGCCGCGCTTGATGTACTCCTGGATTTCGTTGGTCACGTGCGGGATCACCTGCACGGTCTTGCCCAGGTAGTCGCCGCGGCGCTCCTTTTCCAGAACGCTCTGGTAGATGCGGCCGGTGGTGAAGTTGTTGGACTGCTTCATGCGCGTTTCGATGAAACGCTCGTAGTGGCCAAGGTCCAGATCGGTCTCGGCGCCATCATCGGTCACGAACACTTCACCATGCTGGAAGGGCGACATGGTGCCCGGGTCCACGTTGATGTAGGGATCCAGCTTGATGAGGGTGACTTTGAGGCCGCGCGATTCGAGGATCGCAGCAAGGGAGGCTGAGGCGATTCCCTTGCCCAGGGAAGACACCACACCGCCTGTGACGAAGACAAATTTGGTCATGTCTTTTATTGGTGGTGGTAAAGCAGGATTATAGATGCGCCGCCGAATTCGCCGCGCCGCGCGGGGCTGCTCGGATGCTCCGGCTCTGCTAAATTGCGCGCCATGACTGAAGTGTTCGCAGGTAAACATCTGGTGCTCGGCCTCTCCGGAGGCGTGGCTTGTTACAAATCTGCCCAGCTGGTGCGCCTGCTGGTGCAGGCCGGGGCCACCGTGCAGGTGGTGATGACCGAGGCGGCAGAGCAGTTCATCACGCCGGTGACCATGCAGGCGCTGTCCGGCCGTCCGGTCTATGGTTCGCAGTGGGACGCGCGCGAGCCCAACAACATGCCCCACATCAACCTCAGTCGCGAGGCCGATGCCATGCTGATCGCGCCCTGCAGCGCCGACTTCATCGCACGCCTGGTGCAGGGCCGTTCCGACGAGCTGCTGAGCCTGATGTGCCTGGCTCGCCCCATGGACCGCGTGCCCCTGTTGCTGGCGCCTGCCATGAACCGCGAGATGTGGGCGCACCCGGCCACGCAGCGCAATCTGGCGCAGGTGGCGGCCGACGGTGCGCTGGTGCTGGGCGTGGGAACGGGCGACCAAGCCTGTGGCGAGGTGGGCGACGGCCGCATGCTGGAGCCCGAGGAAATCATGGAGGAGCTGGCTGCCTTCTTCACGCCCAAGCTGCTGCAGGGCCGCCAGGTGCTGGTCACGGCGGGCCCGACCTTCGAGGCCATCGACCCCGTGCGCGGCATCACCAACCATTCCAGCGGAAAGATGGGCTTTGCCATTGCGCGCGCCGCCCGCGAGGCGGGCGCCCAGGTGACCCTGGTGGCCGGGCCCGTGCACCTGCGCACGCCGCGCGGCGTGAAGCGCATCGACGTGCAATCGGCGCAGCAGATGTTTGACGCCGTTCACCAGCAATTGCCGCAAGCCGGCGTGTTCATCGCCACGGCGGCCGTGGCCGACTGGCGCCCGGCCACCGCGTCAGACCAGAAGATCAAGAAGGACGGCTCGGGCCAGGCCCCCACGCTGACCTTCGTCGAGAACCCCGACATCCTGGCGGCAGCCGCGCAGTCCGAGCCCGCACGCAGCGGCCGGCTGTACTGCGTGGGCTTCGCCGCCGAAAGCCATGACCTGCTGCAGCACGCCAGCGCCAAGCGCCTGCGCAAGCAGGTGCCGCTGCTGGTGGGCAATATCGGTCCCGCAACCTTTGGGCGGGATGACAATGCCCTGCTGCTGATCGACGAGGCTGGCACCATGGAGCTGCCGCACGCCTCCAAGTCCCTGCTGGCGCGCCAGCTGGTGGCCGAGATCGCCCGGCGCCTGCCACCCGTCCGTTGACACCACCGAAGGCCCGCATGTCACAGAACACCTACGAAGGCCCCCGCCACGGCGACTATGTGCGCTATGTGGATGAGCTGCTGCGCGCCAGCCCCCTGTACCGCTCTGCGGCCCACGGCTGGATGGTGCAGGGACGCAGCGATTTCACCGATGCGGTGGCCACGCCGGGCGCGCAGTCCCAGTCCGTGGTCGAGCGCGTGCGCGAGCAGGTGCAGGCTGCGGCCGAGAAGGCGCGCATCGCCGCGCAGCAGGCTTCGGTGCCCGCCCTGCCGGGGCGCCAGCCATCTGCAGGCGACAGGCATGGCGACAGGAACGGCGATAGAAATGGTGGCAGGGCCGATCGCGGCCGGCAGGCTGCGCGGGCACAGCAAGCCCAGGCGTCCTCCGCCGTCAAGGCCGTCAAGAAGACGGTCTTCAAGATAGGTCCGGGCCAGTTGCTTGGTATCGTGATCGGCCTGATCCTGGCCGTGGTGATTCCGGGCATCGGCCCTTTCATCCTGCTGCTCACCATCATCAATGCCATCGTCAAAGGCTTTCGCAGCGGGCTCAAGTCGTCCGGGTGACGGCGCGGGGCACAATGCGCGCTTTGCTTTTCAAGAGAGCCTGCCGTGAGGCGCTCCCCAGATTGTTTCCATGAACGTTGATATCAAGATCCTTGACGCGCGCCTGCGCGAGAACATGCCCGCCTACGCCACGCCGGGAAGCGCGGGGCTGGACCTGCGCGCCTGCATCGATGCGCCGCTGACGCTGGAGCCCGGCCAATGGCAACTGGTGCCCACGGGCATGGCCATGTACCTCAAGGACCCCGGCTACGCGGCCATGATCCTGCCGCGCTCGGGCATGGGCCACAAGCACGGCATCGTGCTGGGCAACCTGGTCGGCCTGATCGACAGCGACTACCAGGGCCAGCTCATGGTCAGCGCCTGGAACCGCTCGACCACGGCCTTCACGCTGCAGCCCATGGACCGCCTGGCCCAGCTGATCATCGTGCCCGTGGTGCAGCCCAGCTTCAATGTGGTCGAGGAGTTCGAGTCGGCTTCCGAGCGCGGCGCGGGCGGCTACGGCTCTACAGGCAAGCAATAAGGCGCTCAGCCAGAAAACGCCCGCAGCCGCGCTGCCCGGGCATCGCTCCAGGGAGGAATCCGCATGGCCAGGCCATCCCGGCGCACGCGCCACCGCCCATCCGCGTCATGGACGCGCGTGATGCTGACGCAGGAAGACCGCATGCGCCGCCGTCTGCAGCAGCGCCACTGGCTGCGTCTGCATGCGGCACTGACGGGCGGGTTGAGCCTGGCCGGCATGTCGCTGTTGAGCCTGGGCCTGCTGCACGCGGGCATGCACAGCATGGCGCTGCGCTATGGCGTGGCCCTGGCCTGCGGCTATCTGCTGTACCTGCTGCTGCTGCGCCTGTGGGCCGAATGCATGCTGCGCCGCGACTGGGAGGGGTCCGATGTTCCCGATGTGACGCCCGGCGGCAGTGGTTCTTCACCGGCCCGCACGCCGGAGGCTGGCGGATTCGACAGCGGGCAGGGCGGCTCGTATGGCGGCGGTGGCTCCAGCGGCAGCTGGGATGACGGCGGCGCCATGTCCGAGGCCGCTTCCTCGGCCTCGCAAGGCTTTGATCTGCCGGGCATCGATGGGCTGGACGACGGCGCCGTCGTCCTGGTCCCCGTGCTGCTGGTGTTTGCGGCGCTGCTGGTCGCGGTCACGGGGGCAGGGTCGCTGCTGTGGCTGGTCTTTGGGGCCGACCTGTTCCTGGCCGTGGCGGTGGAGGTGGCCTTTGCGCTGCTGATGGCGCGCACGCTCTACGTGGTGGAGCGCGAGGGCTGGCTGCTGGCCGCGCTGCGCCTGAGCTGGAAGCCGGTGCTGGGCGCACTGGTGGCCGCCGTGGCGCTTGGCGCGCTGGCCGACTGGCTGTTTCCCCAGGCAGACACCCTGGTGCAGGTGCTGCGCGCGCTGAGAGGGCACTGAGCCGCTGCTGCGCGGCTCCTGCCGTCACGCCTGTCTTTTTGCCCCCGGCAGGCGCAGTTGCATGCGCAGGCCGCCCAGCGGCGAGCGGCTGGCTGCGATGCTGCCGCCATAGGTCTGCACCAGGTCACGCACGATATCCAGGCCCAGGCCTGCGCCGGGCCTGCGTTCGTCCAGGCGCTCGCCGCGCTCGAAGATGCGGCCAAGGTCGGCGTCTTCGATGCCGGGGCCGTCATCGTCCACTGTCAGCAGCAAGGGGCCGCCGGCCTGGTCGTGCTCCAGGCCCTGGACTTCCAGGCTCACGGCCTGGGCCGCCCACTTGCCGGCGTTGTCCAGCAGGTTGCCCAGGATTTCCATCAGGTCCTGGCCATCGCCCAGAAAGTCCCAAGGCTGCGCATCGCCCTTCAGCGCGAAGCGGATGCCGCGGCCGGCGTGCAGCCGCTCCATGGTGCGCACCAGCGAGGCCAGCGGCGGCTCCAGCGGCGTGCGCAGGCCTGTGGCCTGGCGGGCCGCAGCGCGGGCGCGTGCCAGATGGTGGTCCACCTGGCGGCTGGCGCTGGCGACCTGCTCGCGGACCAGTTCGGCCAGCGCCCCGCCTTCCTGCGCGGCGGCATTGCCGAGGATGGACAGCGGCGTGTTCACCGCATGGGCCAGGTTGCCGGCCTGCGTGCGCGCGCGCTGCACCATGTCGGCGTTCACATCCAGCACATGGTTGAATTCCTGCACCAGGGGGCGCAGTTCCTGCGGAAACCGGCCTTCGAGGCGCGGCGTTGCCCCCTTGCGCACGTCGGACAGGCCCTTGCGCAGCAACTGCAGCGGCCGCAGCGCCAGTCGCAGCTGCAGCACCACGGCCAGCACCAGCCCGGCCGCCAGCGTGCCCAGTGCGGCGATCAGCATGGTGGTGAAGCGCTGCATGGGCTCGGCCAGCAGGGCGCTGTCGGCCGCAACGATCAGGCGCAGCGGTGGCGCGTCGGCTTCGGGCAATTGCAGGGGGCGTGCCACGGCCACGAGCTGGTGGCCCTGGCCATCGGGCAGCATGCCGGTGTTCAGCGCCGTGTCCTCGTGGTGCTCATCCGGGCGGCCGGCGTCGGCACGGAACTGGTGCCAGTCCAGCGTCTGGTCCCACAGCGAACGAGAGCGCAGCAAGCCGGCCTTCTCGGGCGGACCCGCGCCATCGCTCACCTGGTCGATCTGCCAGTACAGGCCCGACAGCGGCTGCGCCAGGCGCGGATCGCCCACGGCCAGTCCGACTTCGATGCGCCCGCCGGGCAGGCTGTTGACGGCTGCGCTGAGCTGGTCGAGCTGCAGCACCAACTGCGCCTGCAACTGCTGCGCGATGTGGTCGCGGAACAGGCCGCGCAGCCCCCAGCCGGCCAGCAGCACGGCCGCCAGCACCCAGGCCAGCGTGCCGGCCAGCAAGCGCAGGCGCAGCGAATCGCCAAGCCGGGATACCTGTCTTTCCTGTGGCGCGTTCATGCAGCGGGCGCGCCTTCCACCAGCCGGTAGCCCAGGCCGCGCACGGTCTCTATGCTGCCGGCCGGCAGCTTCTTGCGCAGGCGGCCGACGAAGACCTCGATGGTGTTGGAGTCGCGGTCGCTGTCCTGCGGGTAGATGTGTTCGGACAGTTCGGTTCGCGATATCACCTGCCCCACGCGCTGCATCAGCAGGGCCAGCACCTTGAATTCATGGCTCGTGAGCGTGAGCGGCTGGCCGGAGACGCTCACGCGGGCATGGCGCGAGTCCAGCACGATGGGGCCGCATTGCCACTGGGCGCTGGCGTGCGGGCTGAGCCGGCGCAGCAGGGCGCGTAGGCGGGCCATCAGCTCTTCCATGTGGAAGGGCTTGGCCAGATAGTCGTCGGCGCCGGCATCCATGCCGGCCACCTTCTCATGCCAGGCGCCGCGCGCCGTGAGGATCATCACCGGCATGACCCGGCCCTGCGCGCGCCAGGCGCGCAGCACGGTGAGCCCGTCGCGCACGGGCAGGCCCAGGTCCAGCACGGCGGCGTCGAATTCCTCGACCTCGCCCAGGTACTGGGCCGTTGCGCCGTCCGCGGCCGTCTCCACCGTATGGCCTGCCTGCTGCAAGGCCTGTACCAGTTGCCCGCAGAGCGTGGGCTCGTCTTCCACCACGAGGATTCGCATCTGCGTCTAGTCCTTGCGCTTGAAGCTCAGCACCTTGCCATCGCGTGCATCGATCTTGAGCTTGGCCACGCGGCCGCCCGATTGCAGCAGCCGGATCTCGTAGATGAAGCGGCCGTCGTCATGCTCGAACTCGACCTTGATGACCTGGCCCTGGTAGTCGCGCTCGACCTGGTCGAGCACGGTGCGCAGCGGCAGCACGCGGCCTTGCTGCAGGGCCTGGCGTGCGAGTTCATGGTCGCTGTCGCCGGCGTCCGAGGGCGTGGTCCAGGATGCCAGGGCCGCCGCCATCAGCAGCAGTGCGGCCAGCAGCATCCAGGACCTGCGAGGAATGGAGAAGGATGGAGTGGGCATGGAAAACTTTATAGCCCAGCGTGGATGAACCTCGGATGAACGGCTGCTTCAGCTTGCGTTCATGGCCTGCATCGAACAATGGCTGCACGCCGTCGCAATCCAACGGAAACGAAGGCGCAGCAGCCGGCAGATGCGGCCTTTTCAGATGCATCGCCAGCCCAATCGCCGACCCAATCGCCGGCCCAGTCGCCGACCTTCACATGCCAAGGAGAACCTCATGCCTTCCATCCGACAACTGATTTCCCGCGCTGCACGCCATGGCCTGACGGGCCTGGGCATTGTGCTGATCGCCACTGCCGGGCTGGTCGCCCAGGTGCAGGCCCAGGCCGCCGCCACGGGCGGGCCTTCCGTGACCGTACAGGCCGGCGAGGCCGTGGCCACCACGGTGGCCTCCGTGCGCGGCGCCTTCCAGGGGCCGGGCCTGAGCATCCGCGAAATCTTCGAGCGCATGGAAGTCCTGGGCTACCGCGACCTGCGTGAGATCGAGTGGGAGGACGGCCTCTACCAGGTCAAGGGCCAGACCGGCGATGGCCGCCCTGTGAAGCTCTACGTCGATGGCAACAACGGCAACGTGCTCAGCATCCGCGCACGCAATTGAGGCCGGGTGGGCAGGCTGATTTTTGTCAGCAAGTGTTCTGTCCGGTCGGCAGGCATGCGGCCTGGGACGTTGAAGCGGTATGCAGCCGCCGGCCGGTCCGGTGGCTGCCCTTGATCGATCCACGGACAGTACACAGGAGATTCTCATGCCTTCCATTCATCGCTTGAGCGCCATGGGCGCCGGCTGCATTGCCGCGCTGCTGCTCAGCGCCTGCGCGGGCTACCCCCAGCAGGGCGGATACCCGGGTGGCGGCTATCCGACCAGCGGCTATCCAGCCGGGGGCTATCCGACCAGCGGCTACCCCAACGGCGGCTATCCCAACGGCGGCCAGCCCGGCACGGCCTACCCGGGCGGCGGTGGCTATGTGCAGCAGGGGCGTGTGACCAATGTGCAACTGGTGCAGATCCAGCAGCCCAGCGGCATTGGCGGCTCGGGCATAGGCGCCGGGGCCGTGGTGGGCGGCGTGGTCGGCGGGGTGCTGGGCCGCCAGGTGGGCAAGGGCAGTGGGCGCGACATCGCCACCATTGCGGGCGTGGTGGGCGGTGCCATGGCGGGCAATGCCATCGAGAAGAACACCGGCCCTGGCGACCTGCGCGATGTCTACCGCGTCACCGTGCAGTTGAACGACGGCAGCACGCGCGTGTTCGACTACCAGAACAATCCGCAGCTGCGCATAGGCGAGAGCGTGCGCGTGGACAACAACCAGCTGATTCGCTGAGTACCAGGCTCGCTCCATGCAAAAGGGCTCCCCGCAGGGAGCCCTTTGCCATTTCAGCGCGGCAATTTCAGTGCAGCGTGTCGTTGCCCGGCGCCATGGGCTGGATGCGGAAGAAGCCGGTACCGGCCGAGCCGCGGCCGATTTCTTCCTCGGTGGCTTCGCGCACGCCTTCGACCTTCAGGTGCAGGCGCAGCGCAATGCCGGCCAGCGGGTGGTTGCCGTCCAGCACCACGTGCTCTGGATAGATTTCCGTGACGGTGTAGAGCAGATCGGGCTGCACGGCGCTGCAGCCCTTGGGCAGAGCGCTGGCCTCGAAGCTCATGCCTTCTTCCAACTCGGCCGGGAACAGGGCGCGCGGCTCCAGGAAGATCAGGCTTTCGTTGTAGTCGCCAAAGGCTTCCTCGGGCTCCAGGTGCAGGTCCAGGGTCTTGCCCTGGCCGTGGCCCTGCAGGGCTTCCTCGATGCGCTTGAGCAGATCGTCGCCGCCGACCAGGAACTCCACGGGCTCATCGAGCACGTCCAGTTCCTCGCCCAGGGTGTCCTTGAGTGTCCAGGTCAGAGCGACCACGCATTGTTCTGTGATTTCCATGGTGTGCAGCTTGTGCGGCCCATGCCGCGGTGGGGAAAAAGAAAGACCGCCGCGCGCGCCCGTGTTTGACGAAGGCGTGCCGGCGGCCGCGTTGGCGCGATTTTCCCACGGCTGCCCGGCTGCTGCGCAGGCCGGGCGGCGAGTCCTGCCGATCAGAACGGATAGTTGCGGGGGGTGGTCTGCATGGTGATCCAGCGCGTCTCGGTGAAGGCATCGATGCCTGCCTGGCCGCCGAAGTGGCCGTAGCCCGAGTTTTTCACGCCGCCAAAGGGCATCTGTGCCTCGTCGTGCACGGTGGGGCCGTTGACGTGGCAGATGCCGGCCTCGATGCGCGCGGCCACGCGCCAGCCGCGTGCAGTGTCGCGGGTGTAGACGGACGAGGACAGGCCGAATTCGTTGTCATTGGCCATGGCGATGGCCTGCTCCTCACCGCGCACGCGCACGATGGCCTTGACGGGGGCGAAGGTTTCCTCGCGGAAGATGTCCATCTCGGGCGTGACGCCGTCGATCAGCGTGGCGGCCATCAGCGTGTTGGTGGCCTTGCCGCCGCACAGCAGCCTGGCGCCCTTGGACAGCGCGTCGTCGATCAGGCGGTTGGCGCGCTCCACGGTGGCCATGTCCACCACCGAGCCCAGCACCACGGGGCCCTTGCGCGGATCGCCCAGCGGCAGCGAAGTGGCGCGGGCCACCAGCTTGTCCAGGAAATCACCGGCCACGGACTCGTCCACGATGATGCGTTCGGTGGACATGCAGATCTGGCCGGAGTTGGCGAAGGCACCGAAGGTGCAGCCGGCCACGGCGGCGTCGATGTCGGCATCGTCCAGTACCACGAAGGGCGCCTTGCCGCCCAGCTCCAGAATGGCGGGCTTGAGGTACTTGGCGCAGGTCTGGCCGAGGATGCGGCCCACGCGCGTGGAGCCGGTGAAGTTCACGCGGCGCACGGCCGGGTGGGCCACCATGGCTTCGACCACGGCCCCCGCATCTTCGGGCGCATTGGTCACGAAGTTGACCACGCCGGGCGGCAGGCCGCCTTCCTGCAGGGCCTCGATGATCAGGCCGTGCGTGGCGGGGCACAGTTCCGAGCCCTTGAGCACCACGGTGTTGCCGCAGGCCAGCGGCGTGGCAATGGCGCGCACGGCCAGGATGACGGGCGCATTCCAGGGCGCAATGCCCAGCACCACGCCGGCGGGCTGGCGCACGGCCATGGCCAGGCTGCCGGGCACGTCCGAGGGAATGATCTGGCCATTGATCTGGGTGGTCAGCGATGCGGCCTCCAGGAACATGTTGGCAGCCAGGTGCACGTTGAAGCCGGCCCAGATGCCCGATGCGCCGGTCTCGGCGGCCATGGCGGCGGCAAAGGCCTCGGTCTTGGCCTCCAGCGCCTGCGATGCCTTCATCAGCATCTGGCGGCGCTCGGTCGGACCCAGCGCGGCCCAGGCGGGGAAGGCCTTTTGCGCGGCCTCGACGGCGCGCACGGCATCTTCGGGCGTGGCGGCCGGGGCGCGCGTGGCCACCGATCCGTCCAGCGGATTGCGGCGCTCGAAGGTGGCGCCATTGCCGGCCTGTGCGGCCTGGCCTGCGATGAGCATGGTTTGTTCGATCATGACTGTCTCCTTGGTATGCGGTTGTGGCGTTGGCATTGGCAATGGCGTTGGCGTTGGCGCTGCCGGGCGTGCCGGTCATCGTAGAAGCAGGCGATGGCGCAGGCAGCCCGCTGCGCGCACAAAGCGCATGACGGATCGTGCACAGGCTCCGGGGTTTACCCTTGTCCTGGCTGTCCGCGGGGAAAGCCATGGGGCGCGACGGGCCTGCACTTTCCCATAATCACGTCCATGGCCGCACACAGATCCTTCACCCGTGCGGCGAGCAGGAGAGACCGCACATGACCGATGCCATGGTGTTGAGCACCGACGGACTGCCGCCCGGCGAGACGGCGTCGGCCTGGCACGCCTGGATGTCGCGCCTGTTTGCGGGCCTGGATACCGATGTCTATGGCGATCGCCTGTTCGAAGGCCATGTGCGCGTGGCCAATGCCGGCGATGTGGTGCTGACCCGGCTGGAGGCGGGCCGCCACCGCGTCATGCGCAGCATGCAAGGCCTGCGCGCCCATGAGTCCCCCTATCTGAAGATCGTCGCGCCCTGGGAGGGCGTGGCCAGCGTGCGCCAGCACAACCGCGAGGCCAGCGTGCGCAAGGGCAGCTGGGTGATCTATGACACGGCGCAGGAGTACGAGGTCACCAACCCCGAATGGTCCGAACACCTCATCGTGATGCTGCCGCGCCAGGCCATCGTGGAACGGGGCATCCGGCTGGAAGGGCTGATGGGGCGCAATGTGGGCGGCAGCTCGGGCATTGCCCGCATCGCGCTGGAAACCATGCGCAGCACCTACCAGGAGTTGCCCGGCATGGCGCCGCATCTGGCGCGCCGCGCGGGCGAGCTGCTGGTGGACATGGTCCATCTGTCGCTGCAGGAGCTGGCCGGGCAGGGCACGGCAGGCACGCAGCAACTGGCGCTGCAGGACCGCATCCGCGCCCATGTGGCGGCCCATCTGCGCGACCCGGGCCTGTCGGTGGAGTCCGTGGCCGCCGCGCTCAACTGCAGCAAGCGCCACCTGCACAACGCCTTCGCGGACAGCCAGACCAGCCTGGGCGCCTTCATACAGCACAGCCGCCTGGAGCTGTGCATGCGCGAGTTGCTGCAGCCCGCCCAGGCGCAGCGCACCATCACCGAGGTCGCCATGGATTGCGGCTTTGGCAGCACCGCGCATTTCAGCCGCGCTTTCAAGATCTATACGGGCCTGTCGCCCTCGGATTTCAGGGCCATGCGCAAGCCGGCCGGCTGACTGCCACGAAGCCATTGCGGGGCAGCTTGCGCTGGCGCCAGGACAGGGCAATGCCCGCATAGGACAATGCCGCCCTGTCTCTTCGCTCACTTCGGACCATTTCATGGACACCAACACACCGCTTGCCCTGCTGGGCGGGCTTACCGCTTCCCAATTCATGCGCCGCCACTGGCACAAGAAGCCCTTGCTGGTGCGCCAGGCAATCCCGGGCTTCAAGCCCCTGATTCCCCGCGCCAGGCTGCTGGCCATGGCAGGCGAGGACGGTGTGGAATCGCGCCTGATCCAGCAGCAGGACGGTGGCCACTGGAAGCTCAGCCACGGCCCGCTGTCGCGCCGCAGCCTGCCCTCGCTGCAAAAGCCCGGATGGACCGTGCTCGTGCAGGGCGTGGACCTGCACGACGACGGCGTGCACCAGCTGATGCAGCAGTTCCGCTTCGTGCCCGAGGCGCGGCTGGACGATCTGATGATCAGCTTTGCCACCGACCAGGGCGGCGTCGGCCCGCATTTCGACAGCTACGACGTCTTCCTGCTGCAGGCGCATGGCCGCCGGCGCTGGCGCATCGGCCGCCAGAAGGACCTGTCGCTGCAGCCCGATGTGCCGCTGAAGGTGCTCTCGAATTTCGAGCCCGAGGAGGAGTTCGTGCTCGAGCCCGGCGACATGCTCTACCTGCCGCCCAAGTGGGCCCATGACGGCATCGCCGAGGGCGAGTGCATGACCTACTCCATCGGCTTTCGCTCGCCCGCGCGCGACGAACTGGCCCGCGAGCTGCTGCTGCGCATGTCCGACGAGCCCGATGAACCCGAAGCGCCCATGGTCTACCGCGACCCCGACCAGCCCGCCGTCGAGGCCCCGGGCGAGATTCCGTCGAGCCTGCACGACTTCGCGCGCAAGGCGCTGGAGCGCGCGCTGGCCGAGCCGCTGGCGCTGGAGCGCGCGCTGGGCGAGTACATGACCGAGCCCAAGGCCAATGTCTGGTTTGAGCATGGCGAGGAACACGGCATGTTCGAGAGCGTGGTCCTCGACCGCCGCACGCGCATGATGTATGACGCAAAACACATCTTCATCAACGGCGAAAGCTATCTGGCCGGTGGCCGCGATGCCACCCTGATGCGCAAGCTGGCCGATACGCGTGCCCTGTCACGCGCCGATCTGGCCAAGGCCAGCGATGACGCGCTGGAGCTGCTGTCCTCCTGGTTTGACGCCGGCTGGGTGCGAGGCGGGCCGCTGTCCTGAACCGGGTAGACGCTGTGACGCAGTCATGCTAAGTTCGGGCATTCACCGTTGACAGCGTTCTGCTGATTCATGACGGACTCCGATAGATTTGTAAAGAATTGTCTTGGGTTCGTCAGTAAATTGACAGCAACCTGGTTTTGTTACACAGTGGACGCCAAGGCAGCTTCTTGCTGCCCCATTCGGACTTGGCAAGAGGATTTGTGCGGAATTGTTCAGAGGTTGTCAGTTTCAGTCAGCCTCGAAAAAATCTCCCTATAATTCGCTCCAAGTCGAATGAATGTGTTTGACGTGGCCTGGCTGCCGCGTACCGGTTGCCCGCATCCGGTGGCGCAAGTGGCGGGGCCCCTCCTGTGTACTGTCTTCTTACCTACTCTCTAGGAAACTGTGATGAAGAACTCTCTGATCCTGGCTACCGTGATCGCTGCTGCAGCTCTGGCCGCTTGCGGCAAGAAGGAAGAGGCTCCGGCCCCCGCTCCCGCACCCGCCGTTGAAGCTCCCGCACCGGCAGCTCCCGCTCCCGCAGAAGCTCCTGCTGCTCCCGCCGCCGACGCTGCTGCTCCCGCAGCCCCTGCCGCCGACGCTGCAGCACCTGCTCCCGCTGCTGACGCTGCCGCTGCAGACGCCGCCAAGGCTGCTGCCGACGCTGCCGCCAAGGAAGCCACCAAGCAGTAATTCGGCCCTTGCCGATGGCAGAGGTTTCGGCCTCTGCCGCGAAAGAACCGCATCCTTCGGGCTGCGGTTTTTTTTCGCCTTCGCTTTGCTTTAGTCCAGTAAAAAAGCCACCGGCAAATGACTGCGCGGTGGCTGCAAGCCAAGGGCAGACGCTGCCGCCCCAAGGCCCGAAAAGAGGCTTGCTTACTTCATGTCGTCGGTGATGACGCGCACGATGCGCTGGGCATTGGCCGATGTCTCGGGCTGGCCCTGGGTGTTGAGCACGGTGACGGTGGACTTGTCGCCTTCGCTGCGCACCTGGATCTGGTACTTGACCGGCGCGGCCGCATCGGGCGAGCGGCTGAACAGCTTGCTGAAGAAGCCCTTGGGCTCGACCTTGGCGTCAGGCGCGACATAGCGCACGAAGTAGATGCCGCGGCTGCGGTCACGGTCTTCCACGGTGAAGCCCGTGCGGTCCAGGGCCACGCCGACACGGCGCCATGCGCGGTCAAAGCCTTCGTCGATCTGCAGCACGGGCTGTCCGTTGGCGGATTCCATGCGCACGCTGCCGGTGGCGGCTGCCGTGGTGGTGTTGGCCTTGGCCACGGCATCAGCCTGCTCCTGGCTCACGCCGAGCTTGACCATCAGGCGGCGCAGGAATTCGGTTTCCAGTTCCGGGTCGGAGGGGCGCGGCTGCCAGATGGTCTGGTCCTTCTGGGCGCTGGTGTAGACCTCCTGCATGCCGCGGTGCGTGATGTAGACCTCGGTGGAGCCGTCGGCCGAGCGCTCCAGGCGTGTGCGGAAGCGGTCGCGCTCGCTGGTGGAGTACAGGCCGTCGAAGACCTTGCCCAGCGTCTTGCGGATCACGTCCTGCGGGATCTTGGCGCGGTTCTCGGCCCAGTCGGTCTCGATGATGCCCAGCTGGCGGTCTTCGGTGGTGAAGATGAAGCCGTTTTCCAACCAGAAGTCACGCACCGGCTCCCACAGCTGGTCTGCCGGGCGCTTGATCACCAGCCAGCGCTGTTCGCCATTGCGCTCGATGCGCACATCGCCCATTGCAACGGTGGCCGTGCGGCCTTCGCTGGGCTTTTGCGCCTTGGAGTTGGCTTCCATGGCTGCGGCGGAGACCACGCCGCCGGGCACGGCATAGCGGGAATCCGTGGACAGCTGGGTCAGATCCGGGGGGACTTCCAGGGTGGGCGCCTGCTGCTTGCCGGCGCTCTTGTAGTCGATCTTGCTCTCTTGGAACGTGGTCGTGCAGGCTGTCAGGCCGATGGCCAGGCTCAGCAGGCTCAGACGTGCAATGGGCTGTTTCACGCGAATATCCTTGGTGCGTTCGGTCGGTGGGGCGGGGCGCCTCACAGCAGGCCAGCGGAGCCCAGGGCGGCTTCCACGGTGGCTTCCAGGTTCTTGCTCAGAGGTGTCATCGGCAGGCGCATGGCCGGGCCGCACAGGCCCAGGCGCGCTGCGGCCCACTTGACGGGAATGGGGTTGGCCTCGACGAAGAGGTTCTTGTGCACGGGCATCAGGCGCAGCTGGATGTCCATGGCGGTGCGCACATCACCGGCCAGGGCCGCCTTGCACAGATCGCTCATCAGGCGCGGTGCCACGTTGGCCGTGACGCTGATGTTGCCATGGCCGCCGCACAGCATCAGGGCCACAGCGGTCGGATCATCGCCGGAGTACACGCCGAAGTCCTTGGGCACTTCGCGGATCAGCCATTGGGCGCGCTCGATGTTGCCCGTGGCTTCCTTGATGCCGATGATGGCGGGGATCTGCGCCAGGCGCAGCACGGTGTCGTGCTGCATGTCGGCCACGGAGCGGCCGGGCACGTTGTAGAGCACCACTGGCAGGTCGCCCACCGCTTCGGCAATCGCCTTGAAGTGCTGGTACTGGCCTTCCTGCGTGGGCTTGTTGTAGTAGGGCACGACCTGCAGCTGGCTGTCGGCGCCGACCTTCTTGGCGTAGCGGGCCAGCTCGATGGCTTCGTGCGTGCTGTTGGCGCCGCAGCCGGCCATCACGGGCACGCGGCCTGCGGCCTGCTCGACGGACACGCGGATGATTTCGCAGTGCTCCTCCACGTTGACGGTGGGGGATTCACCTGTCGTTCCCACCACGCCGATGCAGTCCGTGCCTTCGGCCACATGCCAATCGATGAGTTTTCGCAGCGCCGGGTAGTCAACACTACCGTCCTCGTGCATGGGCGTGATGAGGGCAACGATGCTGCCAGTGAGAGCGACGGAGGAGGATGTCATGTCCGCAAGAAAAAACGGGAAAGGATCATTCTAACGAGTGTCGGAGGCAGGCCCAAGGCGGGCGCCTGTAGGGATTCAGGCGATTGCAGAGCCTGACGCCTTCTGATGCGCCAGCATGGCCACGGGTTCCCGGCCTGTTGCATCGGGGCGCAGCGCCGCAATGCGCTGGACCATGCGATCGGGCTCGCCCAGCTGGCCGTGCTCGTAGGCCACGATGTGCCAGCCCGCGCAGGCCTGCAGCAGCTCGCCGGGCGCCAGCAGGAAATCGGGGCGGGAAGGCTTGCCGAAAGCCTCGTTGCCCTGGGCAAAGGTTTCGTACAGCAGCACGCCGCCGGGGGCCACGCTGTCCAGCAGCGCCGGCCACAGCGGGCGCCACAGATAGTGGGTCACGACCACGGCGCCGAACTGCCGGCCGGGCAGGGGCCAGGGGCCGTTTTCGATGTCGGCGCACAGCCGCTCGCCCACGCCCTGCAGGCCGGCCAGGGCCTGGGCGTCGCGGTCCACGCCGGTGACGGCGTGGCCACGCGCATGGAACCAGCGCATGTGCCGGCCGGGCCCGCAGGCCACATCAAGCACCGAGGCCTGGGGTGCCAGAAGGTGCGACCAGCGTTGGATCCAGGGCGAGGGCGGCGTGGCTGCGTGCATGTGCAATTTTGGAAATAAAGTGAAAGCGGCCGACATTGTGCCGGCAGGCCTTCGCCGCTGCCGCTTCCATTTCAGAAGCAGGCCCAGATCTGGTCTGCCATGCCCAGTATGAACTGCGGCTGCAGGTAGAGCATGAAGACCAGGCCCAGCACCAGCAGCACGGCGGCCCACAGCGCCAGCCTGCGCAGGATGCGTGGGCGGGGCCTGGTGGATGTGGTCATGGATGTCGTCATGTCAGGCCGCGGCCTGGGCCGCGCGCAACCGTGCCACCGGGGCTTCGCGTATGGGCAGGTTCAGCAGGCCGGCGGCCACGCCCAGGCCGATGGCCAGGTACCAGACCACCTGGTAGCTGCCTGTGTGGTCATACAGATAGCCGCCCAGCCAGACGCCCAGGAAGCTGCCCACCTGGTGGCTGAAGAACACCATGCCGCTCAACATGGACAGATGCTGCACGCCGAAGATCTGGGCCACGGTGGCATTGGTCAGCGGCACGGTGGACAGCCACAGCAGGCCCATGGCGGCAGAGAAGATGTAGACCGACCAGGGCGTCAGCGGCGCCAGCAGGAAGAGCACGATCACCACCGAGCGCGTGAAGTAGATGGTGGACAGCAGATAGCGCTTTGGCAGGCGCTGGCCCAGGTTGCCGGCCACGTAGGTGCCAACGATGTTGAACAGCCCCACCAGCGCCAGCGACACGCTGGCCACTTGTGGCGCCAGCCCGTAGTCCTTGAGGTAGCTGGGCATGTGCACTCCGATGAACATCACCTGGAAGCCGCAGACGAAGTAGCCGGCCGTCAGCAGCACGAAGCTGGGTGTGCGCAGGGCCTCGGCCACGGCCTGGCCCGCGCTCTGGTCGCGCACGGGACGGGCGTTGCCGGGCTGGAAGCCCGGCTCGCGCAGGCCGAAGGCCAGCGGAATGATCATCAGCGCGCACAGCGACAGCAGCAGCAGGGCGTTGGACCAGCCGAAGTTCGAAATCAGGCTGCCTTCCACGGGCACCATGAAGAACTGGCCGAAGGAGCCCGCCGCCGCCGTCACGCCCATGGCCCAGCTGCGCCGCGCCACGGGAATCTGGCGGCCCAGCACACCGTAGATCACGGCATAGGTGGTGCCTGCCTGGGCTGCGCCGATCACTACACCGGCCGTCAGGGCGAACCAGGTTGTCGTGGGCGCCATGGCCATGCCGGCCAGGCCCAGCGCATACAGCAGCGCGCCCACCAGGAGCACGCGGAAGGCGCCGAAGCGGTCGGCCAGCATGCCGCCGAAGATGCCGAGCACGCCCCAGGACAGGTTCTGGATCGCGATGGCCAGCGCGAAGGACTCGCGCGTCCAGCCCATCTCCTGGGTGATGGGCTGCAGCCACAGGCCGAAGCCATGGCGGATTCCCATGGACAGCGTCACGACTGCGCCCCCGCACAGCAGTATCTGCACCATGGACATGGGTTGGTTGTTTTTTTGCATGCGGCAAACTTTAGCGAAACTCCGGGTTTTGCGCTGTGCCGCTTGGGTCGCCCGTGCGCCAGCGCGGCCCTTGATGGCAGCGGCTTTTTCGGGATAGTCACTGTCAATGACTGTGAATGCATCCAGCACTGAGCCGGGCCGCGCACTACAATCCGCCCCCATGGCAGTCAAACCATCTCCCACTTCCGCCAGCGAATACTCCGAAGGCTCGATACGCGTGCTCAAGGGCCTTGAGCCCGTCAAGCAGCGTCCCGGCATGTACACGCGCACCGACAACCCCCTGCATGTGCTGCAGGAGGTGATCGACAACGCGGCCGACGAGGCACTGGCCGGCTTCGGCAAGAAAATCCGCTTCACCCTGCATTCCGACGGCTCCTACAGCGTCGAAGACGACGGCCGGGGCATCCCCTTCGGCATGCATCCCGAGGAAAAGGCGCCCGTGGTGGAGCTGGTCTTCACCCGGCTGCATGCGGGCGGCAAGTTCGACAAGGGCAAGGGCGGCGCCTACAGCTTCTCGGGCGGCCTGCACGGCGTGGGCGTCTCGGTCACGAATGCGCTGGCCACGCGCCTTGAGGCCTGCATCCACCGCGAGGGCAAGGTGGCCACCATCGCCTTCTCGGGCGGCGACGTGGTCGAGCCCCTGCAGTCGCGGCCACTGGCCGCGGGCGAACGCAAGCAGGGCACGACCGTGCGCGTGTGGCCCGATGCCCGCTATTTCGAATCGCCCCAGCTGCCCATGGGCGAGCTGATGCACCTGCTGCGCAGCAAGGCCGTGCTCATGCCCGGCGTCTCGGTGACCCTGGTCAACGAGAAGACGCGCGACACCCAGACCTGGCAGTTCAAGGGCGGCCTGCGCGACTACCTGCAGCAAAGCCTGCATGGCGAGGCGGTCATCCCACTGTTCGAGGGCGGGGGCTTTGCCGACCGCCACCACGACAGCTTTGCCGAAGGCGAGGGCGCCGCCTGGTGCGTGGCCTTCACCGAGGACGGCGCACCGCTGCGCGAAAGCTATGTCAACCTGATCCCGACCACCGCCGGCGGCACGCATGACAGCGGCCTGCGCGACGGCCTGTTCCAGGCGGTCAAGGCCTTCATCGAGATGCACTCGCTGCTGCCCAAGGGCGTCAAGCTCATGCCGGACGACGTCTTTGCGCGCGCCAGCTATGTGCTCAACGCCAAGGTGCTGGACCCGCAGTTCCAGGGCCAGATCAAGGAGCGCCTGAACTCGCGCGATGCCGTGCGCCTGGTCAGCGGCTATGTGCGCCCCGCGCTGGAGCTGTGGCTCAACGAGCACGTGGAATGGGGCCGCAAGCTGGCCGAGATCGCCATCAAGGCCGCGCAGACCCGCCAGAAGGCGGGCCAGAAGGTCGAAAAGCGCAAGGGCTCGGGCGTGGCCGTGCTGCCGGGCAAGCTCACTGATTGCGAAAGCCGCGACCTGAGCCTGAACGAGGTCTTCCTGGTCGAGGGCGACTCGGCCGGCGGCAGCGCCAAGATGGGCCGCAACAAGGAAACCCAGGCCGTGCTGCCCCTGCGCGGCAAGGTGCTCAACACCTGGGAGGTGGACCGCGACCGGCTGTTCGCCAACAACGAAATCCATGACATCTCGGTGGCCATCGGCGTGGACCCGCATGGCCCCAACGACACGCCCGACCTGTCGGGCCTGCGCTACGGCAAGGTCTGCATTCTTTCGGATGCCGACGTGGACGGCTCGCACATCCAGGTGCTGCTGCTGACGCTGTTCTTCCGCCATTTCCCCAAGCTCATCGAGGCCGGCCACATCCATGTGGCGCTCCCGCCGCTGTTCCGTGTGGACGTGCCTGCGCGCGGCAAGAAGCCTGCGGCCAAGATGTACGCGCTGGACGAGGGCGAGCTGACCGCCATCCTGGACAAATCGGCCAAGGACGGCGTGCCGCGCGAGAAATGCCAGATCAGCCGCTTCAAGGGCCTGGGCGAGATGAATGCGGAGCAGCTGTGGGAGACCACGCTCAACCCCGACACGCGCCGCCTGCTGCCCGTGCAGTTCATGAACCTGGACTTCGCGGCGGCCGAGCAGGTCGTCACCAAGCTCATGGGCAAGGGCGAGGCCGCAGCGCGCCGCGAGCTCATGGAGCTCCATGGCGACGCCATTGAAGTCGATATCTGACCCATGACTGTGCTCCGCGCCGCCCCGAAGCACCGCCCGCCCCTGGCGCGCGGCGCCGGGGTGCGCGCGCTGGCGGCGCTGGGCCTGGCCCTGGCGCTGTGGGGGCTGGCGCGGCCGGCGCATGCCGATCTCTGGGCCTTCGTGGACGAGCGCGGCATCACGCACTTCGCTGCCGAGGCGCTGGACGAGCGCTACAGGCTGTACTTTCGCGGCTCGGTCTACGACAGCGCCGAGCAGGGGCTCAAGCCCCCGATGGTGCAGGCCGAGGCCGCTGCCGACGCTGACGGCAGCGGCGATGCCGGCCGCAGGCTGCAGGCGCATACGCGGCTGCAAAGCTTCTTCGACATCTCGCCGCGCTACAAGAGCGTGCGCGGCCATCTGCGCAAGGCGGCGGACCACACGGGCGTGGACTACGACCTGCTCAAGGCCGTGATCGCCGTCGAGTCGGGCTTTGACGCGCAGGCCATCTCGCCCAAGGGGGCGGTCGGCCTGATGCAGCTGATGCCGGCCACGGCCCAGCGCTTCGGCGTGGAGGCCAGCCGCCAGCGCAGCGTGCAGCAGCAACTGGCCGATCCGGCCGTCAACGTGCCGGCCGGCGCGCGCTACCTCAACCATCTGATGGGGCTGTTCCCCGGCCGGCTGGACCTGGTGCTGGCCGCCTACAACGCAGGCGAGGGCGCCGTGCGGCGCGCGGGCCAGGCCATCCCTCCCTTCCAGGAAACCCGCAATTACGTGAAGGCCGTGCTCGGCATCTACGAGCAGCTGCAGGGCGGGCGCGAGCGCGCGGGCCCTGCAGCGCCTGCAGCAGCGGCGTTGCCGGGCACCACGCCCCGGGTGCGCATGACGCTGCCCACAGGACTGCCCACGCCGCAATGAGCGGCATTCATTGCATTTTTTGAGATCACGAATTTCTTCATGAGCGACCAAACCTCTCTGGATCTGGCACAACAGGCGGCCGGCGATGCACTGGACCTGGGCCAGTACGCGCAACGGGCCTATCTCGAATACGCACTGTCCGTGGTCAAGGGCCGGGCACTGCCCGATGTGACCGACGGCCTCAAGCCCGTGCAGCGGCGCATTCTGTACGCCATGGACCGCATGGGCCTGAGCTACAGCGGTCCCAACCACAACACGGCGGCCAAGCCCGTCAAGAGCGCACGCGTGGTCGGCGATGTGCTGGGCCGCTTTCACCCGCACGGCGACCAGTCGGCCTACGACGCGCTGGTGCGCATGGCGCAGGACTTCAACCAGCGCTATCCGCTGGTCGATGGCCAAGGCAACTTCGGCAGCCGCGACGGCGACGGCGCAGCCGCCATGCGCTACACCGAGGCGCGCCTGTCCAAGATCACGGGCCTGCTGCTCGACGAGATCGACATGGGCACGGTGGACTTCGTGCCCAACTACGACGGCAGCACGCAGGAGCCGCAGCAACTGCCCGCGCGCCTGCCGTTCGCCCTGCTCAATGGCGCCAGCGGCATTGCCGTGGGCCTGGCCACGGAAATCCCCAGCCACAACCTGCGCGAGGTGGCCGACGCCTGCGTGGCCCTGATCAAGCGGCCCCAGCTCAGCGACGAGGAACTGTTCCAGATCATCCCCGGCCCCGACTATCCGGGTGGCGGGCAGATCATCAGCAGCGCCTCCGACATCCAGGACGCCTATCGCACGGGCCGTGGCAGCCTCAAGCTGCGCGCGCGCTGGAAGATCGAGGAGCTGGCGCGCGGCCAGTGGCAGATCGTGGTGACCGAGCTGCCGCCCGGCGTCTCGGCGCAGAAGGTGCTCGAAGAGATCGAGGACATCACCAATCCCAAGGTCAAGACCGGCAAGAAGGCCTTGAGCCAGGAACAGACCCAGCTCAAGGCCAGCATGCTGGCCGTGCTCGACGGCGTGCGTGACGAGTCCAGCAAGGACGCGCCCGTGCGCCTGGTCTTCGAGCCCAAGACCGGCAAGGTGCCGCAGCAGGAGCTGATCACGGCGCTGCTGGCGCATACCAGCCTGGAGTCGTCCAGCTCCATCAACCTGACCATGATCGGCCTCGATGGCCGCCCGGTGCAGAAAAGCCTGCGCCTGATGCTCGAGGAATGGATCGCCTTCCGCCAGACCACGGTCACGCGGCGCAGCCAGCACCGGCTGGCCAAGGTGCTGGACCGCATCCACATCCTCGAAGGCCGTCAGGCCGTGCTGCTGAACATCGACAAGGTCATCGCCATCATCCGGGCCAGCGACGAGCCCCGGCAGGCGCTGATCGATGCCTTCGCGCTGTCCGAGCGCCAGGCCGACGACATTCTGGAAATCCGCCTGCGCCAGCTGGCGCGGCTGGAGGCCATCAAGATCGAGCAGGAACTCAAGGAGCTGCGCACGGAGCAAGGCAAGCTCGAAGACATCCTGGGCAGCGAAAGCACCATGCGCCGCCTGATCTGCAAGGAGATCGAGGCCGATGCCAAGCAGTTCGCCGATGCGCGCCGCACGCTGATCCAGGAGGAAAAGAAGGTAGTCGCCGAGGTCAAGGTGGTCGATGAACCCACCACGGTCATCATCTCGGACAAGGGCTGGGTGCGCACGCGCCAGGGCCATGGCGTCGATGCGGGCACGCTGAGCTTCAAGGCCGGCGACAGCCTGCACGGCACCTTCGAATGCCGCACCGTGGACCAGTTGCTGGCCTTTGGCAGCAATGGCCGCATCTATTCGGTGCCGGTGGCCCAACTGCCCGGCGGGCGCGGCGATGGCCAGCCCGTGACCACGCTCATCGAGCTGGAGGCCGGCACCCAGATCCTGTACTACTTCGCCGGTGCCGAGGGCACGGCGCTACTGCTGTCGGGGTCGGGTGGCTACGGCTTCGTGGCCATGGTGAGCGACATGGTCTCGCGCCAGAAGGCGGGCAAGGCCTTCGTCACGCTGGCCGATGGCGAGACGCTGTGCGCCCCGTCCACGGCCTACGGCGTGCCCATGGGCGCACGCGCCGAGCCGCAGGAAGGCGAGCAGGGCGCGGGCCTGCTGCTGCCGGCCACGCATGTGATCTGCGCTTCCACGGGTGGCCGCATCCTCACCTTCGAGATCGCCAGCCTCAAGCACATGGCCAAGGGCGGTCGCGGGCTGATGCTGCTCGATCTGGAGGACAAGGACACGCTGGCGGGCGCTGCCGCCTACACGCGCAGCATCCGCATCGATGGCCTGGGCCGCGGCGGCAAGGAGCGCAGCGAGACGCTGGAGATCCGCAGTCTCAACAATGCCCGTGGCACGCGCGGCCGCAAGGGCAAGTCGGCCGACCTGGGCTTCAAGCCGCAAAGCGTGACGCGCGTGGAGTAAGAGCGCGGCTGCCCCTGCAATGCCCTCCGCGAAAGGGGCGGATCAGGGGTTTCCTCTGGGTTTTTCCGCCCACCAGGCCCTCTTCCAGGCCTCAACATGGAGTCTTCCAAAATGAGGGAGACTGGATATGCTGCGACTTTGCATGGCACACAAGCTGTGGCTTGCAGTGGCCGCCATCGTGGTGGCGCTGGTGGGCGTGGTCGGCTTGTCGGGCTATCGCTCGGCCCAGGTCCAGGCCCGGTCCGAGGCGGTGACCCAGGAGATGCAGGCGCGGGTCCAGGCCGCCGTGCGCTGGATGGGGCTGACCGAAACCAACGCAGCCCGCACCCAGGCCGTGGTGGTCAGCAGTGATGCTGCCGTCGAGGCCGAGTTCAAGGACGTGATCAGCGCCACCTCGGCGCGGATCACCGAGGTGCAGAAATCGCTGGAAGCCATGCCCCTGTCCGACGCAGACAAGGCGCAGATGGCCAGGATTGCGGCAGCCCGCAAGACCATGATCGAACTGCGTGCCCAGGCACGCCAGCTCAAGGCCGACGGCCGGCAGGAGCAGGCGTTGGTCCTGGTCAAGCAGTCCTACAACCCCGCCGTGGATGCCTACCTGCAGTCGCTGCGCGACTTCGTGCAGATGCAGGAGCAGGTGGCGCGCAGCAGCCAGCAAGAGATGGCCGCCTCGCGCAGGCTCACTGTGGGCTTTGCCGCTGCGGCCGTGGGCCTGCTGCTGCTGGGCATCGTCATCGGCGCCCATTTCCTGATTGCCAGCATCCGCCGGCCCCTGGCCGAGGCCAGCGAACTGGCCGAACGCATTGCCGCAGGCGACCTGAGCGCAGGCGTGCAGGGACAGGCACAGCGTGCTGATGAATTCGGCGACCTGCTGCGCTCGCTGCAGGCCATGAGCGAATCGCTGTCGAGCATGGTGCAGCAGGTGCGCCAGAGCACGGACAGCATCGCCATCGCCAGCGCCGAGATCGCCACCGGCAACCAGGACCTGTCCGTGCGCACCGAGCAGACCTCCAGCAACCTGCAGGAGACGGCTGCCGCCATGGAGCAGTTCACCAGCACGCTGCAGCAAAGCGCCAGCAGTGCCCAGCAGGCCAGCAGCCTGGCGGCGGGCGCGTCACAGGTGGCCCAGCGCGGCGGCGAGGTCGTGGCCCGGGTGGTCGAGACCATGAAGGGCATCAACGACAGCAGCCGGCAGATTGCCGACATCGTCGGCGTCATCGACTCCATTGCCTTTCAGACCAACATCCTGGCGCTGAACGCCGCCGTGGAGGCGGCCCGCGCCGGAGAGCAGGGCCGTGGCTTTGCCGTGGTGGCCAGCGAGGTGCGCACGCTGGCACAGCGCAGCGCGGCGGCTGCCAAGGAAATCCGCCAGCTCATCGGCGCCTCGGTGGAGCGGGTGGAGGACGGCGCCCGCCTGGTGGGCGATGCCGGCACCACCATGGAGGGCATCGTGCAGTCCGTGCAGCGCGTGGCCGACACCATCAGCGAGATCACGGCGGCCTCTTCGGAGCAAAGCGCGGGCGTGGCCCAGGTCAATCAGGCCGTGGGACAGCTGGACCAGATGACGCAGCAGAACGCGGCCCTGGTCGAGCAAAGCGCGGCTGCAGCGCAAAGCCTGCGGGAGCAGGCCGAGCAGCTGTCGCGCACGGTGGCGGTGTTCAAGGTGGCGCACCTGGCGCCTTCGCCGACGACGCTCGCAAGGCAGGCTGCGCCGGCGGCGCGCACTGCGCACAGCGCTGCCGCAGCGCCAAGGCGGCCGGCAGCAGCCGTGGCGCCTGCGGCTGCCGGGCCGGTTGCCGCGCGGCCTGCCGCAGCAAGGGCGGCGGCGCCCAAGCTGGCCTCGGCACCCCGGCCTGCCGCACCGGCAGCCGAGGATGGACAATGGGAGAGTTTCTAGCCGCCTGCGAGCACGGCGGCGCCGTGCGGCGGCATGCTGCCGATCAGGCCAGTTCGGCGATCAGCTCGATTTCCACGCAGGAGCCCAGCGGGATCTGGGCCACGCCGAAGGCGCTGCGCGCATGCGTGCCGGCATCGCCGAAGACCTGGCCCAGCAGCTCGCTGCAGCCGTTGGCCACCAGGTGCTGCTCGGTGTAGTCGCCCGTGGAGTTGACCAGGCACATCAGCTTGACGATGCGGCGCACGCGGCCCAGGTCGCCGCCGGCGGCATGCTGCAGCGTGCCCATCAGGTCGATGGCGATGGCGCGCGCGGCCTGCTGGCCGTCGGCAGTCTGCAGATCACGGCCCAGCTGGCCGGCCCAGACCTTGCCGTCCTTGCGCGCGATATGGCCGCTCAGGAACACCAGATTGCCCGTCTGCACATAGGGCACGTAGGCCGCCGCCGGGATGGCGGGCGACGGCAGTTCGATGTTCAGGGCCTTCAGTTGTTCGTAAACGCTCATCGTTGATTCCTTCGAGACAAGAAAAATCCGGCACCAGTGCCGGGGTGGCGGACAGTGTGACACAGCCCCTTGCACCCTGGCATGTCAGGGCCTGGGCTTCCGTCAGTCTGATTGTTGTCTGAATCCGAGGCGGTGCATGGTGGCTGCGCGGCATCCGCTCCTAGCATGTGTGGATGCACCCTGCGGCACCTGCCCAAACCCTCTCGCCGTCTTCCTGGACGCCCCTGCTGCTCGGCTGCGTGGCCGGTGCGGCCTGGCAGGTCACGCAGCCGCGCCTGTGGCCGTTGTGGATGTATCTGCTCTTGGCGGGCATGGGGCTGGCAGGCCTGGCCTGGAGGGCGTGGCGGGCATGGGCAGGCCGGTGCGGCCATGGTGTGCACGGCCTGTGGGCCGCTGTCTGCGCCGCTTTGCTGGTGGGCGGGTTGACCGGCTGGCGGGCCCAGGACTTTGCGGGCCAGGCGCTGTCTGCGCCGTTGGAGGGGCGTGACCTGCGCATCGTCGGCGTCGTGGCATCGCTTCCCCAGAACATGGCCCAGGGCATACGCTGGCGCATGGAGGTGGAGCAGGCTCGGATCGTCGGCAGCGAAGAGGTCTTGGCGCCGTTTCCTGCACTGATCGAACTGTCCTGGTATGCCCCCCGGGGCCGGCAGTCCAGGGGTGTTGCCATGCTGCCCGATCTGCGACCGGGCCAGCGCTGGGCGCTGACCGTGCGGCTCAAGCGCCCGCATGGCGCGCGCAATCCCCATGGCTTCGACTATGAGCTGTGGCAGTGGGAGCAGGGCGTGCAGGCCACGGGCCATGTGCGCGAACAGCCCGCTGCACGCCCACTGGCCGACACCGGAAGCCATGCCCTGCAGCGCTGGCGCCAGCAGATGCGCGACGCCATCCTGGGCCGCACATCCGCGCTTGCGGCATCCCTGCAGCGCATCGGCCTGGACCCTGCCCATGCGCCGCGCATGCTGGGTGTGGTGGCCGCCCTGGCCATGGGTGATCAGCAGGCCATTGCGCGGGATGACTGGGCGCTGTTTAGGCATACCGGCGTGGCCCATCTGATGAGTATTTCCGGCCTGCACATCACCTTGTTCGCCTGGCTGGCAGCCCTGGTGGTGGGGCGGCTTTGGCGCTGCAGCGCACGGGCCTGCCTGTGGTGCCCGGCGCCGCAGGCGGCCCTGCTGGCCGGCGTGCTGCTGGCGGGCGGCTATGCGCTGTTCAGCGGCTGGGGGCTGCCGGCGCAGCGCACCGTCTGCATGCTGGCCAGCGTGGCTGCGTTGCGCGGCGCCGGACTGCGCTGGCCCTGGCCCGCCGTCTGGTGCCTGGCGCTGGCCGTGGTCGTGGTGCTGGACCCCTGGGCCCTGTGGCAGGCCGGCTTCTGGCTGAGCTTTGTGGCCGTGGGCGTGCTGCTGGCCACCGATGCGCGCATGCAGAGCACGCAGCGGCCTTCGCTGCCTGCCCGTGCGCTGGCCTTGTGGGGCGAGCAATGGCGCATCTCGCTGGCACTGGCGCCGCTGGGCCTGATGCTGTTCGGCCAGCTGTCGCTGTCGGGGTTGCTGGCCAATCTGGCGGCCATTCCCTGGGTGACCTTCGTGGTCACGCCGCTGGCCCTGCTGGGTGCCTTGTGGTCGCCCTTGTGGACAGGCGCTGCGCTGGCGCTGGCCCCGCTGCTGGAGCTGCTGCAATGGCTGGACCAGTGGGCATGGGCCGTGGTGCAACTGCCGCAGCCACCGCTGTGGGCAGGGCTGGCTGCGCTGTGCGGTGGCCTGGCGCTGGTGGCTCCGGTGCCTGCCGGATGGCGCTGCTGGGGCCTGGCCATGTGCCTGCCGGCCCTGTGGTGGCCGTCGCCAGCACCGGCGCATGGCGAGTTCGATCTGATGGCCGTGGACATAGGCCAGGGCAATGCCGTGCTGGTGCGCACGGCGCGGCACAGCCTGCTGTATGACACGGGGCCGCAGTACGGCCTGGACAGCAATGCCGGGGACCGGGTGCTGGTGCCGCTGCTGCAGGCTCTGGGTCTGAGGCTGGATGCCCTGTGGCTCAGCCACCGCGACAATGACCACACGGGCGGTGCATTGGCCGTGCATGCCGCGCAGCCGCAGGCGGAGGTCTGGGGATCGGATTCCGTGATCCTCGACCCTGCGCTGGCCGGCCTGGGCGCTGTGCGCCGCTGCCAGGCGGGCCAGCACTGGGAATGGGATGGCGTGCGGCTGGAGGTGCTGCATCCGTCTGCCAGCGAACGGTTGCCCTCCGCACGGGCGCTGGCCCATGCCAATGCGGGCAGCTGCGTGCTGTTGCTGCGCTCGGCATCTGGCGTGCAGGCCTTGCTGGCCGGTGACATCGAGGCTGCGCAGGAGCGGTCCCTGGCACGGGCCGGCGCCCTCACGCCCGTGCAGTGGCTGCTGGTGCCCCACCACGGCAGCCGCACTTCATCGAGCACCGCCCTGGTGCAGGCCCTGGCACCGCGCTGGGCCATGGTGCAGGCGGGATATCGCAGTCGCTATGGCCATCCTGTCCCCGAGGTGGTGCGCCGCTATGAGGCCCATGGCGCCGGCGTGGTGCAGTCGGCCCGCTGCGGTGCGGCGCACTGGCGCTCTTCGGACCCCGTGCACCTGGTCTGCGAGCGGGAAAGGGCGCGCCGCTATTGGGATGTGCACGTCACGCAGGGGCAGGGCGGATAGGGCGTGCGCCGATGTCGGAACAGGATGCATATGCTGGATACCGCTTGTCCGGATTGAGGTTACCTATCGCTACACTGGTGCGATACGAGGGCTGGCCCGTAGCTTGCTAGACCCCGTACACATGCAGCGACAGGAGGTGACGAATGCATCCATTTGACGAGATGTACACGATGACGCCGTTCGACGGCAGCGATGTGCGCCTGCACTACAAGGACTACGCGCAATGGCTTGCGCGCCAGTCCGAACAGACGCTGCGAGCGCGCAGCGCCGAGGCCGAGATCATCTTCCGGCGCGTCGGCATCACGTTCGCCGTCTACGGCGACAAGGACGAAAGCGGCGCTGGCAACGAGCGCCTCATCCCCTTCGACCTGATACCGCGCGTCATTCCCGCACATGAGTGGTCGCGAATGCAGGCGGGCCTGGTGCAGCGCGTGACGGCGCTCAACCGCTTCCTGCACGATGTCTATCACGACCAGGAGATCCTGCGCGCGGGCCTGGTGCCGCGCGAACTGGTGCTGAACAACAGCCAGTACCGGCCCGAGATGCGGGGCCTGGCGGTGCAGGGCGGCATCTACGCCCACATTGCCGGCATCGACATCGTGCGCGCCGCCAATGCCCAGGGCGAGGGCGTGTACTACGTGCTGGAGGACAACCTGCGCGTGCCCTCGGGCGTGTCGTACATGCTGGAGAACCGGCGCATGATGATGCGGCTGTTCCCGGACCTGTTCTCGCGCCATCCCGTGGAGCCCGTGGCCCACTATCCCGACATGCTGCTGGAGACGCTGCGCGCCAGCGCGCCGGCCGGCACGCCCGAGCCCACGGTGGTGGTGCTGACGCCCGGCATGCACAACAGCGCCTACTTCGAGCATGCCTTCCTGGCCCAGCAAATGGGCGTGGAGCTGGTCGAGGGCCAGGACCTGGTGGTGGACAAGGACGTGGTCTACATGCGCACCACGCGCGGCCCGCAGCGCGTGGACGTGATCTACCGGCGCGTGGACGATGATTTTCTCGACCCCGAAGTCTTCCGCCCCACCTCCACGCTGGGCTGCCCCGGCCTCATGCGCGCCTACCGTGCCGGCAACGTGAGCATCTGCAATGCAGCGGGCACGGGTGTGGCCGATGACAAATCGGTCTACCCCTATGTGCCGGAGATGATCCGCTTCTACCTGGGCGAGGAGCCCATCCTGCAGAACGTGCCGACCTGGCTGTGCCGCAAGCCCGATGACCTGCGCTACGTGCTCGACCACCTGGACGAGCTGGTGGTCAAGGAAGTCCACGGCGCCGGTGGCTACGGGATGCTGATCGGGCCTGCCGCCTCGCGCGGCGAGATCGAGGATTTCCGCCGCGCGCTCATCGCCAATCCCGGCGGCTATATCGCGCAGCCCACGCTGGCGCTGTCCACCTGCCCCACCCTGGTGGAGCAGGGCATCGCACCAAGGCACATCGATCTGCGGCCCTTCGTGCTCAGCGGCAACCAGGTGCGCATGGTGGCCGGCGGCCTCACGCGCGTGGCGCTCAAGGAGGGTTCGCTGGTGGTCAATTCATCACAGGGCGGCGGCACCAAGGACACCTGGGTGCTGGGGGCCGGTGAGTCAAACGAGGGAGGACATTGAATGCTCAGCCGTACTGCCGATCATCTGTACTGGATGTCCCGCTACACGGAGCGTGCGGAGAACACCGCCCGCATGCTCAACGTCTCCTATGACACCTCCATGCTGCCCCAGGCGCCGCAGGTGGCGCGCAAGGCCTGGCAGGGCGTGCTGTCCATCAGCGAGCTGATCCCCTCCTACGCCGCCCGCCACGGCGAGGTGCAGCGCGAGGCCGTGCTGCACTTCATGGTGCGCGACGAGAGCAACTCCTCGTCCATCGCCTCCTGCCTGCGCGCTGCGCGGGAGAACGCGCGCGCTGTGCGCGGCGCCCTGACCACCGAGGCCTGGGAGACCCAGAACCAGACCTGGCTGGAGCTCAAGCGCCTGCTGGCCGAGGGCGACTGGGAGCGCGATCCGGGCCAGTTCTTCGAATGGGTCAAGCACCGCTCGCACCTGTCGCGCGGCGTGACGCTGGGCACCATGCTGCAGGACGAGGCCTTCCACTTCCTGCGCCTGGGCACCTTCATCGAGCGCGCCGACAACACGGCACGCCTGCTGGACGTGAAGTTCCACGCCATCGAGCGCGACTACCACGGCAGCGCACGCAACGGCGCATCGGGCAAGGCGGCCACGCCGTTCGACTTCTACCACTGGAGCGCGCTGCTGCGCAGCGTCTCGGCCTTCGAGGTCTACCGCAAGGTCTACCGCGACGTGATCACGCCCGAGCGCGTGGCCGAGCTGCTGATGCTGCGCAGCGACATGCCGCGCTCGCTGCTGGCCAGCATGCTGGAGGTGGTGGCCAACCTGGAAAGCGTGGCCAACGCCCAGTCGCGCGAGACCCAGCGCAAGGCAGGCCGCCTGCTGGCCGACCTGCGCTATGCGCGCATCGACGAAATCCTGGCCACGGGCCTGCACGCCTATCTCACGCAGTTCCTGGACCGCGTGCACGACCTGGGCCAGGGCATCAGCCGGGACTTTCTGGTGCCCGCCTGAGTCCGCCGGCCGCCATGCAGCACAAAGCCGCCCTCGGGCGGCTTTGTTCATTGGTTCATTGGGCGGGCCGAATTCAGGCCTGCGCGCTGTCCAGGTCCAGCACAACGCCCTCGGCGCCGCCGATGGGCAGCACGTCGCAGTTGTCGCCAGGGCCGCCACGGTCGATCACGATGAAGCGCGCCGGCGCATTCAACGCGATCAGCGAGTGGTGCCAGACGCCGCGCCGGTAGTTCACGCCCTGGCGGCCGTTGGTGATGAAGGCGCGCAGGTCGGCGGTTGCCACCTGTTCGCCCAGGGGGGCAACCACCACGATGAAGGGCTGTGCATCCAGCGGCATGAAGGCCTGGCTGCCCAGGGGGTGGCGCTCCATGCTGGTCAGCCGCAGGGGCAGCGCATAGGGCCGGGCATGGAACAGGTTGATCAGCCCATGGCCTTCGCTGCCGCCCGTGTCCACGCGGGCCAGGGCGTGGTAGCGCTCGGTCATGCCATCGTTGATGAGCAGCGGTGTGTGGCCTGTGCTGTCCAGGACCTCGCCAAACTCGGCAAAGGCCTCGGCGGTCAGCGGCTGGGCGCGCAGGCAAAGGCTGGCGGGGCGGGTCTCTGACAAGGTGTTCACGAAGTTTTGCCTCTTGTTTTCGTACTGGTAATACCAGTTTGCAGTTGGACCGGATTTTTGTCAAACCTCGGGGAATTAGTTTTGCTTGCGTTGAATTGGGGTAAATGCGAGTGCACATGGCAAAGCGCTGGGGGTACCGTTCGCTTCGTAATTTCATACCGGTAATACCAGTTGGTCGCAACTCCTCAACCAAGGACTCCCTGATGTCATCTCTTCCCGCATCCGCCGAGGCCGCCGGCGCGGCGCCGGCGCTGGCCAGCGAAACGCCGGCCGAGGCCGCCGTCTACCGCAAGGTGGCCTGGCGCCTGCTGCCCTTCATCATGGCCTGCTATGTGGCGGCCTACCTGGACCGGGTGAACGTGGGCTTCGCCAAGCTGCACATGCTGGCCGACCTGCAGTTCAGCGAGGCCATGTACGGCCTGGGTGCGGGGCTGTTCTTCATCGGCTACTTCTTCTTCGAGGTGCCCAGCAACATGCTGATGCACCGCATAGGCGCCAAGGCCACCATCTCGCGGATCATGATCATGTGGAGCCTGATCTCGGCGGCCATGATGTTCGTGAGCACGCCCACGCAGTTCTACGTGCTACGCTTTCTGCTGGGCGCGGCCGAGGCGGGCTTCTACCCCGGCATGATCCTGTACATGACCTACTGGTTTCCGTCGTACCGGCGCGCCCGCATGGTGGCGCTGTTCATGTGCGCGATTCCGGTCTCGGGCATCCTGGGCGGCCCGCTGTCGGGCGGCATCATGGACCTGATGCAGGGCGTGGCGGGCCTGCGCGGCTGGCAATGGCTGTTCCTGCTCGAGGCCATTCCCTCGATGATCCTGGGCCTGGCCGTGCTCTGGTACCTGGACAACGGCATCCGCGCCGCACGCTGGTTGACCGAGGCGGAAAAGACCCTGCTGGAGCGCAACATCGCCCGCGAGAACGCCAGCAAGAGCGATAGCCATGTGACGCTGCGCGCGCTGTTCTCCGACCCGCGCATCATCAAGATGGCCCTGATCTGCTTTTGCACCGTCATGGGCCAGTACGGGCTCACGTTCTGGCTGCCCAGCCTGATCCGCCAGTCGGGCGTGGAGGGGGCCTTTCACATCGGCCTGCTGACGGCCGTGCCGTTCTCGGTGGCCGTGGTGTCCATGAACCTGGTCAGCCGCAGTTCGGACCGCATGCGCGAGCGCCGCTGGCACCTGATCGTGCCGTTCTGCGTGGGCGCAGCGGGCCTGATGCTGTCGGCCATCTTCAGCGGCAACGTCTATCTGTCGCTGGCCGCCCTGGCGCTGGCCGCGGGCGGCAGCCTGGCGACCTCTCCGCTGTTCTGGAGCCTGCCCACGGCCATCCTGTCCAGCGCGGGTGCGGCAGCCGGCATTGCGCTGATCAACTCCTTTGCCAACCTGGCCGGCTTCATCAGTCCCTACATGATCGGCCTCATCAAGGATGCGACACAGAGCACCAATGCCGCCATGTTCGTGCTGGCCGGCGTGCTGCTGTTCGGCGCCTTCCTGACCTATACGGTGCCGGCCAAGCTGGTCAACAAGTAGAGGCACCAACGCTGCACGACCCACGACCATGCGGCAGCGGTGCGCAGTCGCTAAGATCAGCGCACCTGCCGCCCCCGACCCCGAGACCTGCCAACGCATGGAACCCAGCACCGCTTCCAGTCCTTCCGCCAGCACCGCCGTTGCCGGCAATGCCGCCCGCGTGATCCGCGAGTGGATCGAGGGCGGCGTGTATCCGGTGGGCGCGCTGCTGCCGTCGCAGCGCGACCTGTCGGAGCAACTGGGCATCAGCCGGACCTCGCTGCGCGAGGCGCTGTCCACGCTGCAGGGGCTGGGCCTGGTCGTGGCGCGGCCCGGCAAGGGCATGTACGTGACCGAGGCCACCGACGCCCCGGCCTCTGCCGCAGAGGCCTGGCGCTTTGCCGACTCGCATGCGCTCACCGATGTCTATCAGCTGCGCTATGCGCTGGAGGGCTTTGTCGCACGCCTGGCCGCCCTGGTGGTGCAGCCCGAAGACGTGGCGGCCCTGCAGGCCAACCTGCAGGCCATGCAGCAGAGCATCGAGCTGGCCGATTTCGTGCAGGCCACGCGCCTGGATTTCGAATTTCACCTGCAGATCGCCACTATCTCGGGCAACCATGCGATTGCCGACGTGCTGCGCGGCAGCGGCGAGGTCATGCAGGAAAGCCAGCGCCTGCCGTATTACAAGCGCGGCGCGCGCCATGCGACCGCCGAGGAGCATGCCGCCATCATCGAGGCCCTGTCCCAGGGCCGGCCCGAGCTGGCGCAGCAGGCCATGGCCACGCACATCGTGCAGGCTGCCCAGCGCGCGGGCGTGCACTTTCCCACCGGCCTGTAGGCGCGCCGGCACGAGCCCGATCGGCCGGGTTTTTGGCCTTACCATCCTTGGCGCAACGCATTTTTCCCCTCTCCACAGACCGCCACGGATGCCGATCCATGACAAGCCAAGGAAATGAACTCTGCATACTGGCAGACGCCCTCGCGGCGCAGCGCGAAGGACTCTTGCAGACATGGCGCAAGGCCGTCAGGCGGGACCCGGCACTGACCGCCGGCGAGGCGCTTCCCCGCACCCAGTTGAACGATCACATTCCGGCCGTGCTGGCCGCGTTCGAGCAGCAATTGCGGGCCCTCGGCGGTGCCCCGGCAGGCGCTGCCGAGCCGCCGGTCGATGGCGAGCAAGCCGCCGCCCACGGTCTGCACCGCTGGCAACAGGGCTATGACCTGCATGAAGTCGTGCGCGAGCTGGGCCTGCTCAACGAAGTCATGGTGGCGCAACTGGAGGCCTATGCCGAGGAGCATCCCGATGCGCATGGCGCCATGCCCGTTGCGCGCAAGGCCTGGGCTGCCACCTACACGCGCGACGTGCAGGACAGCAGCACCCAGTATTTCCGCCTGCAGCAGCAGGAGGCCGAGGGCCATGTGCGGGACCTGGAAGCGGCGCTGCATGACGTGAGCACGCTGGACCTGCAGCGCTCGCAACTGTGGGAGCAGGTCGCGCATGACCTGCGCAGCAACGTCGGCGTGGTGGCCAATGTGACCCATGGCCTGGGCATGCAGCATGCGCCGGCACAGTCGCGCGAGAAACTCCTGCGCATGCTGGACCGCAACGTCCAGTCGCTGCGCCATCTGCTGGATGACGTGACGGAGCTGGCCAAGCTGCACGCCGGGCGCGAGCATCGCCAGCTGACCTCCTTTGACGCAGCCGAGGTGATCACCCATCTGTGCGAGGGACTGCAGGCCCTGGCCAACGATCGCGGCCTGTACCTGCACCTGCAGGGGCCGGGGACGATGCCGGTGGAAGGGGATGCCTTGAAACTGCGCCGCATCGCGCAGAACCTGATACTCAACGCGCTCAAGTACACCCAGGAGGGCGGTGTCACGGTGAAGTGGGCTCTGGGCGATGGGGAGGACCGGCGCCGCTGGATGCTCTCCATCGGGGACACGGGCCCTGGCATGGCGCCTGCGGCGCCTTTGGTTGCCGCCCTCAAGCAGGCCACGGACATGGACCCTTCGGGCCACCTGGGGACGGCGGCGTCCGGGGAGGTCCGCACCGGGGGCGTGCCGCAGCAAGGCGGTGCGGCGGCCAGCTACCGCAGCGGCGCAGGCGAGGGGATCGGCCTGTCCATCGTCAAGCGGCTGGCGGAATTGCTGGACGCCACGATCGAGGTGCAGTCGGCCGCGCAGACCGGCACGACCTTTCTTCTGTTGTTTCCGCTGCGATACGCCGACGAGTGACCGATAGCCGGGCCAGAAGATGAAAAAACGGGCACACAGGCCCGTCGTTTCGAGTGCGGGGTGCGGCCTGTGCCGCCGCCCCTGAGTCCGATGCTCAGGACTCTTCGTCCATCTGCGACTGCAGGTAGTTCTGGATGCCGACCTTGTCGATCAGGTCCAGCTGGGTTTCGAGGTAGTCGATGTGCTCCTCGGTATCGTCCAGGATCTTTTGCAGCAGGTCGCGCGAGACATAGTCGCGCACGCTTTCGCAGTGGGCGATGCCATCCTTGATGGTCTGCTGCGCGGTTTTCTCGCTGCTCAGGTCGCAAGCCAGGGCTTCGGGCACGTCCTCGCCGACTTGCAGCTTGCCCAGGTCCTGCAGGTTGGGCAGGCCGTCGAGCACGAAGATGCGGTCCATGAGCCAGTCGGCGTGCTTCATCTCGCCGATGGACTCCTTGTATTCCTTCTTGGCCAGCTTGTCGAAGCCCCAGTGCTTGTACATGCGGTAGTGCAGGAAGTACTGGTTGATGGCCGTCAGCTCGTTCTTGAGCTGGGCTTGCAGCCAGGTGATGACTTGTGCGTCGCCTTGCATGGGGAACTCCTTTGTTGTACGTGGGGGACCGCGCCGATCGCCGGCCGCTATAGGGGTGGATTGTCTAGGGTTTCTGCGTCAGATCAAGCAAACCCCTGTTATCGCGCATTGGCTGCTTATGAGGCGCGTTCTCGTTTGCGGGCCGGCTGCCGACGCGGCTGCGGGGTTGCTGCATTGCCTTGTCATATTTCGGCCCAAAATAGCCTCTTCAGGCCGGTGGCGGGCTGGTCAAGCCCGCAGGCCTGGAGAGCAAGGATGTTCACATAGTTTTTGGCAATCGGATGAATTCAATCAATTCATTGGATCAATCGATTGCCTGGGCCTAGACTTCGTCCTGTGTTCACTCACCAACCACAAAGGAAACAGCAATGTCCGTGATCAACACCCAAATCAAGCCCTTCAAGACGCAGGCCTTCAAGAATGGCAAGTTCATCGAAGTGACCGAAAAGGACGTCCTGGGCAAGTGGGCCGTGTTCTTCTTCTACCCCGCTGACTTCACCTTCGTGTGCCCCACCGAACTGGGCGACGTGGCCGACCATTACGACGAACTGCAAAAGCTGGGCGTGGAAGTCTTCTCCGTGTCCACCGACACCCACTTCGTGCACAAGGCATGGCACGACACGTCGGACACCATCCGCAAGATCAAGTACACGATGCTGGGCGACCCCACCTGGGAAATCAGCAACAACTTCGAAGTCCTGCGTCCCGGCCAGGGCCTGGCTGACCGCGGCACCTTCATCGTCGATCCCGATGGCGTGATCCAGGCTGTGGAAATCACCGCCGAAGGCATTGGCCGCAACGCCGTCGATCTGCTGCGCAAGGTCAAGGCTGCCCAGTACGTCCGCAACCACCCCGGTGAAGTCTGCCCCGCCAAGTGGGAAGAAGGCGACAAGACCCTGGCTCCTTCGCTCGACCTGGTCGGCAAGATCTAAGCGGTACACCGCTTCCTGTTCACAGTTGAACTGTTGAAGACGCCCGGGTGCCTGGCGCCCGGGCTTTTTTTTCCGAAAATTCGTATTTCCCTAGGAGTCCGACATGCTTGACAACAACCTGAAAGCCCAATTGCAGGCCTACCTGGAGCGCCTGCAGCGTCCGGTGGAGCTGGTGGCTTCGCTGGATGACAGCCAGGGTGCGCGCGAGCTGAAGGAACTGCTGCTGGAAATCCGCGAGCTGAGCGACAAGATCACCGTCGTCGAGCACAACGACGCCGAGGTGCGCAAGCCCTCGTTCCTGATCACCAATCCAGGCGTGGACAGCGGCGTGCGTTTCGCAGGCGTCCCCCTGGGCCATGAATTCACCTCGCTGGTGCTGGCCCTGCTGCAGGTCGGCGGCCATCCGTCCAAGGAATCGGCCGAGCTGCTGGAGCAGGTGCGCAATATCGACGTGCCGCTGCACTTCGAGACCTATTACTCGCTGTCCTGCCACAACTGTCCCGACGTGGTGCAGGCGCTGAACCTGATGTCCGTGCTCAATCCCAAGATCAGCCATACCGCCATCGACGGCGGGCTGTTCCAGAAGGAAGTCGAGCAGCGCGAAGTCATGGGCGTGCCCACCGTCTTTGTGAACGGCGAGCGCTTCGGCCAGGGCCGCATGGAGCTGGCCGAGATCGTGGCCAAGGTCGATACCGGTGCCGCTTCGCGTGAAGCGGCCAAGATTTCCGCCAAGGATGCCTTCGACGTGCTGATCGTCGGCGGCGGCCCGGCCGGCGCGGCGGCTGCCATCTATGCGGCACGCAAGGGCATCCGCACCGGCATCGCCGCCGAGCGCTTCGGTGGCCAGGTGCTGGACACCGTGGACATCGAGAACTTCATCTCGGTCTCCAAGACCGAAGGCCCGCAACTGGCCGCCGCCATGGAGCGCCATGTGCGCGACTACGAGGTGGACATCATGAACCTGCAGACGGCGTCCAAACTGATTCCGGCTGCCACGGAAGGCGGGCTGATCGAGGTGCAGACCGCCTCGGGCGCCAGCCTCAAGGCCAAGACCGTCATCCTCTCGACCGGCGCGCGCTGGCGCAACATGAACGTGCCGGGCGAGGACAAGTACCGCACCAAGGGCGTGACCTACTGCCCGCACTGCGACGGTCCCTTGTTCAAGGGCAAGAATGTGGCCGTCATCGGCGGCGGCAACTCGGGCGTGGAAGCGGCCATCGACCTGGCCGGCATCGTGCGCAGCGTGACGCTGCTGGAGTTCGCCAGCGAGCTCAAGGCCGACGCCGTGCTGCAAAAGAAGCTGCGCAGCCTGCCCAACGTCACGGTCATCCTCAACGCCCAGACCACCGAGGTCAACGGCGATGGCAAGAAGGTCACCGGCCTGACCTACAAGGACCGCACGACGGAAGAGGTCAAGACCGTGGCGCTGGAAGGCATCTTCGTGCAGATCGGCCTGCTGCCCAACACCGACTGGCTCAAGGGCACGGTGGAGCTGACACGCTTCGGCGAGATCGTGATCGACGCCAAGGGCCACACCAGCGTGCCCGGCGTGTTCGGCGCAGGTGACTGCACCAACGTGCCGTACAAGCAGATCATCATCGCTGCCGGTGCCGGCTCCACGGCTGCGCTGTCGGCCTTCGACCACCTGATCCGCCACTGACCAGCCATTGACCAGTTGCTGCTCCGCCATGGCGCGGAGCAGGCGGAGAAAGGGCCCGGATGCCATGGCATCCGGGCCCTTTTTTCATCGCCCGACCAGGGGCAGAAGGCCTGGCGCAGCAAGGGGAGGGCGGGGGCTGTTTTTCATGCCCGCGTCTTCAGGCGCGGGCCTTGTCGCTGTGGGTGTCGCGCAGATAGCTGCCTGGTGGCACTCGGCGCCAGCAGGGATTGTTCCGGGGACCATGCGCCAGATCAAACCAATAAATGAGAACTATTCGCATATAATTTTTCTTCATCCAGCCAGCACATGACGCGCCAACGGCTGGCGGGCCACCCGCCAGCCGCTGCAAGCAGAAGCCAGCTCTCGCACATCCATGTTGATCAGAGAGAGAGGGCTTCGCAATGGCTTACGACTTCGCAATGCAATCAAGCGCCCGGCGGGCGCGCCATCCCCTGGCCGCCGCCTGCGCGCTGCTGTGCGCCTCCGCTGCCCTGGCCCAGGATCCGGGGCAGGCCGCCGCAAACGTTGCAAATGCCGGGGATGCCGACACGCAATTGCTGGCGCAGGCCGCGTCCGGGGTACGGACCCGTGCCCCGGCCCTCAAGGAGATGGTGATCAGCGCCTCGCGCGAGGTGCAGGACCCTGACACCCTGCCCATGAGCATCGACGTGATCGACGCCGGCCGCATGGAACGCGAGCAGGCCAGCGACATCCGCGAGATGGTCAACCTCCTGCCCAATGTCGAGGTGCCGCGTGCCCCGGCCCGCTTCTCGCTGGCGACCTCTCCGGCCGGGCGCGATCAGAACAGCGGTTTCAACATCCGTGGCCTGGACGGCAACCGCGTGCTCATGCTGGTCGATGGCGTGCGCCTGCCGCGCAGCTACAGCTTCAGCGCCAACAGCTTCGGCCGCGACTACCTGGACCTGGGCCTGGTGCAGCGCGTGGAAATCCTGCGCGGCTCCACGCCGGCGCTCTATGGCTCGGACGGCATGGGCGGCCTGGTCAACTTCGTGACCGTGCAGCCGGACGATCTGCTGGGCAAGGACAAGCGCATCGCCGGCCGCGTGGCTGCCGGCTACGACGGCTCGGACAACGGCCGCAAGCTGGGCGCCACCGTGGCGGGCCGTGCCAGCCCCGAATGGGCATGGCTGCTGTCGGCGGGCCTGGGCCGCTCGCACGCGCTGGAGAACATGGGCACGAACAACGTGACGGGCGCGGCGCGCACCACGCCCAATCCCGAGAAAGACCGCAGCGAATCGCTGATGGGCCGCCTGGTCTTCACGCCCAGTGCCGTGCAAAAGCATGTCTTCACCTTCGAGAACGTGGACAAGCGCGCCGACTACGCCCTGCTGTCCGCGCGTTCGGCCACCGTGGCCAATTCCGACTCGCGTACCGACATGAAGCGCTGGCGGGCCAGCTGGCAGGGCCAGTGGCAGCAACTGGGCACGGCGCTGGCCGACGAACTGCAGCTGATGGCCAGCTACCAGAAGTCCGACGCGCGCGAATTCGTCACCGAGACGCGCATCGGCCTGCCCTACCGCGAGCGCGACGTGACCTATGACGAGGACGCGATCCAGCTGCACGCCCAGGCCAGCCGCCTGCTGCGCTGGAGTTCTTCGGCCAGCGGCAAGTTCACCTACGGGCTGGACTACCTCCGCAACAAGGTGGTCAACGCGCAAAACGGCATCACGCCGCCCGTGGGCGAGAGCTTCCCGCTCAAGCGCTTCCCCGACACCACCGAAAGCGCCACCGCCCTGTTCGCCCAGGCCGAGTTGCACAACGGCCCCTGGAGCGTGACCCCGGGCCTGCGCGCCGAGCACTACAGCATCAAGCCCCGGCAGAACGGCTTTGTGCCCACCGTGGTCAGCAACTCCGACTCCGCGCTCTCGCCCAAGCTGGGCGTGATGCTGCAGGCCAGTCCGGTCTGGTCCGTCTATGGCAACTATGCGGCGGGCTTCCGGGCGCCCAATGCCGGCCAGATCAACGCTTTCTTCGAGAACCCGGTGGCGTTCTACCGGAACATTCCCAACCCGAATCTGCGGCCTGAAAAGAGCCAGACCTTCGAGCTGGGCCTGCGCGGGCGCATGGACAGGCTGCGCCTGGACGCCGCCGTGTTCACGGGGCGCTACAAGGACTTCATCGTCGACCAGCAGTTGGTTGCGGGCCAGCCCGGCAACACGGCCAACCCCGCCATCTACCAGTCCATCAACGTGGGCCGCGCCCGCATCAGCGGCTTCGAACTCAAGGCCGATTACGACTGGGGCCGCTGGGCCGGCGGCGACTGGCAGACGCGCCTGGCCTATGGCTATACCGACGGCAAGGACACGCAGTCCGACAAGCCGCTGGACACCATCTCGCCCCAGCAACTGGTGCTGGGCGTGCGCTATGAGCGCTCTGCCGTGGGCGTGCAGTTCAACGTCTCGCACTGGAGCGGCAAGAAGCCCGGCGACGTGTCCAACGGCAGCGCCGCCTGGCTCAGCCCCTCGGCCACCGTGGCCGACCTGAGCGCCCAGTGGCGCATACGCCCCGACCTGCGCCTGAACGCCGGCATCTACAACCTGACCGACAAGAAGTACTGGCGCTGGGCCGATGTGCGCGGCCTGGCTGCCAGCACGGCGATTGCCGACGCCTACAGCCAGCCCGGCCGCCATGTGCGGGTGTCGATGGTCAAGGATTTCTGAAGCATGCGCCTGTGGCGCGGGCGCATGCATGTGCAACGCTGCCAACTGAAACGCAAGGAGAACCCCATGCATCCATCCAAGAGTGAGAGCCTTGCCCAGGACGAGGAATACCTGCTGCCCGAGAACGAGGCCGCGCTGGCTGCCACGCTGGCCCTGATGACCGGCTTCGGCCACGGCTGCTGCGACACCCATAGGCCGGCCATGGCCGCCCGGGTGGCCGAGCAGCTCGAAAACCTGGCCTGCGCGGGCGGCTTGTCCCATGACATGCGCGCGCTGCTGGGGCGGCTGCAGCAACGCTGGCAGGCAGTGGCCGATGCGGGCGCGCCGTCGCGCTCGCACCGCGCCGTGTCTGAGGCCGGAGTGTCTCTGCCCGGAGTCCATGCAGCCCAGCCGGTGCCCCATGCGCTCTGGCACGCACCGCTGGACACCCTGCAATGAGCAGCGCCGTCCACGATGCCGAGGAGGGCGGGCTCCTGATTCCCGTCGATGCTCCCGCAGTCCGCCAACGCTTTGCGCGGGCGCGCCAGGGTGGCCTGCGCGCCAAGGAGGCCGCCGATTCCCTGGGCCTGCCGGAAGGCGCCGCCATTGCCGCGCATGCGGGCCAGCATGAGGGCAGCCTCCAGGCCGTGCCGCTGCGCGCCGAATGGCTGGCCATCCTGAAGGGCTTGCAGGACTGCGGCCCCGTGATGGCGCTGACGCGCAACGAGTCCACGGTCCACGAAAAGACCGGGGTCTACCAGAAGCTTTCGGCCAACGGCGGCGTGGGCCTTGCCCTGGGCCGCGACATCGACCTGCGAATGTTCTTTGCCCAATGGCATGCCGGCTATGCCGTGACCGAGCAGCCTGCCCAGGCCGGCAGGCCGGCCATGCGCAGCCTGCAGTTCTTCAATGCGCAGGGCCGTGCCGTGCACAAGGTCCATGCGCGCGAGTCCACCGACCTGCAGGCGTGGGAGGCGCTGGTGCAGCGTTTCGCCGAGCCCAGCGCTGGTTACCTGTTCCGCCATGCCCGCCCACGTGCGCTGCCGCAGGCCGACGAGGCCATCGACGTGCCCGGCCTGAGCACTGCCTGGGCCGCCATGCAGGACACGCATGAATTCTTCAATCTGCTGCGCCGGTTCGGCGCCGAGCGCCAGCAGGCCTTCCGCCTGGTGCCCGGCCACTGCGCGCGGCTGGCGCCCGAGTCCGTGGCCCAGTTGCTGGGCGATGCGGCCGTGGACGGCCTGCCCATCATGGTCTTCGTGGACAGCGGCGGCTGCATACAGATCCACACCGGCCCCGTGCACAACATCCAGCCCATGGACACGCCCGGCGGCGCACAGTGGATCAATGTGATGGACTCGGATTTCAACCTGCATCTGCGCTGCGACCTGATCGCCAGCGTCTGGGCCGTGCAAAAGCCCACGGCCGATGGCGTGGTCACCTCGGTCGAGGCCTTCGATGCCCAGGGCGACCTGATGGCCATGTTCTTTGGCGAGCGCAAGCCGGGCCGGGCCGAGCTGCCGGGTTGGCGCGAACTGGTGGCAGGCCTGCCGCGCCTGGCAGCGCAGGCGCTGGCCTGAACGCACCCAGGCCCTGAAAACAAAGATCCGGCCATGCGACGGGCCGCGTCAGAGATGCACGGTGGCGGCCACCAGCCTGCCCACCAGCGGACGCACCACCATCACGCAGACAAAGGCCACGGGCATGGCCAGCACATAGGCCTGTATCACGCGCTGCAGGTAGTCGGCGCCCAGGCCGCTGTTGGCGCCGACGATGGCGCAGCACATCAGAAACGCCATGATTGCCGACATGTAGAAGGCAAAGACGATGGGTGCGAAGCGGCGGTGCAGCTTGCGGCTGCGGGGGGCTGCAGGGGTTGCGGGAGCGATGGAGGCAGAGGTATCGGGCATGAAGGCGTATCCGGTCAGACCGCTTGTCGATTCGGCGCGGCAAGTGCAGGACTGTAGGCAAGGCCCGTGCTGCCGTGTAGAGGGCTGCAGCTTGGTGCACTCGTAAGCTATATTGATGAATCCATTTTTCATCCATAGTTTTTTGTGCCTAATCTGCGCTCCATCGAGACCTTCGTCAAAGCCCTGGAAGGCGGCTCCATTGCCTCGGCTGCGCGCCAGCTGGGCATTTCTCCGGCGGCGGCCAGCCAGAACATCGCCCGGCTGGAGCGCGAGCTGGGCACGCGGCTGATCACGCGCACCACGCGATCCATGGCGTTGACCGAGGCGGGCGAGCGCTATCTGGCGCGCGTGGGCCCCGTGCTGCAGGAGCTGGAAAAGGCGCAGTCCGACCTGTCCCAGCTGCACGGCGAGTTGCAGGGCCGGCTGCGCATCGCCTGCATGGCAGCCTTTGGCCGCCATGTGCTGGCGCCGCTGCTGCCGGCCTTTGCCGCGCAGCATCCCCGGCTGGAGCTGGAGTTGCTGGTGGTGGACCGGCAGGTGGATGTGCTCAAGGAAGACGTGGACATCAGCGTGCGTTACCGCGATGTGCTGGAGCCCGGCATGGCCGTGCGCCAGCTGGCGGCCGTGCCGCGCGTGCTGTGTGCATCACCGGCCTATCTGCAGGCCCATGGCAGGCCACGGACGGCCCAGGATCTGCTGGACCATGCCTGCCTGCTGTACCGGCGCGAGGCCGATGGCCGCTTCATGCGCTGGCCGTTTTCACGCGACGGCAAGCGTGTGGACCCGCAGCTGCGCGTGACCGCCATCGCCAGCGACGTGGATGCCCTGACCGAGATGGCCGTGGCCGGGGGCGGCATTGTCTGGATCGGCAGCTTCATTGCCCACCGCTACATGCGCGAAGGACTGCTGCAGCCGCTGGCCCTGGGCCCGGCCCGCAAGGGGCAGCTGCATTTCGAGGACACCACGCTGGATTTCTTCGCCTGCTTTCGAGACCGCCAGTACGTGCCGACCAAGGTGCGGGCCCTGGTGGACTACCTGGTCGACACGCTGCCGCGGCAGCCCATGCTGCGCTGGAACGTCCCGGCCTGAGCAGCGCAGGGGAGGCTAGTGCCCCAGGTGCTGGGGCAGCACCTCCTGCAGGATGGTGGTGGCGATTTCCTCGATGGACTTGGTCGTGCTCGACAGCCACGGTATGCCGCTGCGGCGCATCATGGATTCGGCCTCGGCCACCTCGTAGCGGCAATTGACGAGGCTGGCGTACTTGGAGTCGGGCCGGCGTTCGTTGCGGATGCTGGACAGGCGCTGCGGATCGATGGTCAGGCCGAACAGCTTCTTGCGCGAGGGCACCAGGGCGGGCGGCAGCTGCTTGCGCTCGAAATCCTCGGGGATCAGCGGGTAGTTGGCCACCTTGAGGCCGAACTGCATGGCCAGGTACAGGCTGGTGGGGGTCTTGCCGCTGCGCGAGACGCCGACCAGGATCACGTCGGCGCCCGTCAGGTCCTGGTGGGTCTGGCCGTCGTCATGGGCCAGCGTGTAGTTGATGGCCTCCATGCGCTCCAGGTATTCCTTGCTCTCGCTGATGTCGGCGAAGCGGCCCACGCGATGCAGCGATTTCTGGCCCAGCTCCAGCTCCAGCGGCCGCACGAAGGTGCCGAACATGTCGAACACCTTGCCCTTGCACTGGCTCTCGATCAGGTCGAGCATGTCCTGGTTGACCAGGGTGGTGAAGACGATGGGCTTGTGGCTTTCCGACTCGGCCACATGGTTGATCTGGCGCACGGCCTGGTGCACCTTGTCCATGGTGTCCACGAAGGGGATGCGGACCAGACGCGACTTGGTGTCGAACTGGGCCATGATGGCCGTGCCGAAGGTCTCGGCTGTAATGCCAGTGCCATCGGAGATGACGAAGATGGTGTGGGTGTGCATGGTGGTCGGACTCTGGACAGGGGGGCTGCCGTCGGTTCACGGCAAACGCCTACAATGGCGCCCATTATTCCCAATTTCCCATCCATGCTCGCTGCCGGCCTCCAACCAGAACAGCAAAGCCTCGCGCATGCCTGCGTGGATGGATCGACCGTGCCCGGCTTTGGCAGCCGGGGCGGCGCACGACGGTTTTCAACTTCTGGAGCTTTCCCATGTCTCAACTGTTCGAGGCCACCGCCCTCGTCGTTCCGTTTGAACAACTGAGGATGACCGATGTCGAGTCCGTAGGCGGCAAGAACGCCTCGCTCGGCGAAATGATCTCGCAGCTGCCGCAGGGCGTGCGCGTTCCCACGGGCTTTGCCACCACGGCCCACGCCTTCCGCCAGTTCCTGGCCCACGACGGCCTGGCCGACAAGATCAGTGCCAAGCTGGCCGCCCTGGACGTGGAAGACGTCCGCGCCCTGGCCCAGGTCGGTGCCGAAATCCGTGCCCTGGTCGAGAACCAGCCCTTCCCGGCCGATCTGGAGCAGGCCATCCGCGAGGAATTCGTGCGCCTGCAGGGCGGCAACGAGGCAGCCTCGTTCGCCGTGCGCTCCTCGGCCACGGCCGAAGACCTGCCCGACGCTTCGTTTGCCGGCCAGCAGGAAACCTTCCTGAACGTGGTGGGCATCGAGTCGGTGCTGCACAAGATGAAGGAAGTGTTCGCCTCGCTGTACAACGACCGCGCCATCTCCTACCGCGTGCACAAGGGCTTTGCCCACGACGTGGTGGCCCTGTCGGCCGGCGTGCAGCGCATGGTGCGCTCCGACCTGGGCGCGGCCGGCGTGATGTTCACCATCGACACCGAATCGGGCTTCGAGGAAGTCGTCTTCATCACCTCCAGCTACGGCCTGGGCGAGACCGTGGTGCAGGGCGCCGTCAATCCTGACGAGTTCTATGTGCACAAGCCCATGCTCAAGGCCGGCAAGAAGGCCCTGATCCGCCGCAACCTGGGCTCCAAGCTGATCCAGATGGTCTTTGCCTCGCCCGAGGAAAAGGCCGCCAGCGGCAAGCTGGTCAAGACCACCGACGTCGCCCATGAGCTGCGCAACCGCTACTCGCTGTCCGACGAGGACGTGCAGCAGCTGGCCCACTATGCCCTGGTCATCGAGCAGCACTATGGCCGCCCCATGGACATCGAGTGGGGCAAGGACGGCACGGACGGCCAGCTCTACATCCTGCAGGCCCGCCCCGAGACCGTGAAGAGCCAGGCCAAGGGCCAGGCCGAACAGCGCTACGCCCTCAAGGGCACGGGCAATGTGCTGGCCGAAGGCCGCGCCATTGGCCAGAAGATCGGCACGGGCCCCGTGCGCCTGGTCAATGACATCGCCAACATGGACCAGGTCCAGCCCGGCGACGTGCTGGTGACCGACATGACCGATCCCAACTGGGAGCCGGTGATGAAGCGCGCCTCGGCCATCGTCACCAACCGTGGCGGCCGTACCTGCCACGCGGCCATCATCGCGCGCGAACTGGGCATTCCGGCCGTGGTCGGCTGCGGCAATGCCACCGACCTGCTCAAGGACGGCACCCTGGTCACCGTCAGCTGCGCCGAAGGCGATACCGGCAAGATCTACGACGGCCTGATCGAGACCGAGATCACCGAAGTGCAGCGTGGCGAGATGCCAGCCATCAAGACCAAGATCATGATGAACGTGGGCAACCCCCAGCTGGCCTTCGACTTCGCCCAGCTGCCCAACGAGGGCGTGGGCCTGGCCCGCCTGGAGTTCATCATCAACAACAACATCGGCGTGCACCCCAAGGCCATCCTGGACTACCCCGCCGTCGATGCCGACCTCAAGAAGGCCGTCGAGTCCGTGGCCCGCGGCCATGCCTCGCCGCGGGCCTTCTATGTGGACAAGGTTGCCGAAGGCGTGGCCACGATTGCCGCCGCCTTCTGGCCCAAGCCCGTCATCGTGCGCATGTCGGACTTCAAGTCCAACGAGTACCGAAAGCTCATCGGCGGCAGCCGCTACGAGCCCGAGGAAGAGAACCCCATGCTGGGCTTCCGTGGCGCCGCGCGCTACATCTCCGAGGACTTCGGCGAGGCCTTCCGCATGGAGTGCGAGGCACTGCGCCGCGTGCGCGAGGACATGGGCCTGACCAACGTGCAGATCATGATTCCCTTCGTGCGCACGCTCAAGCAGGCCGAGCGCGTCACCCAGCTGCTGGCGGCCAACGGCCTCAAGCGCGGCGACAACGAACTCAAGCTCATCATGATGTGCGAGGTGCCCTCCAACGCCATCCTGGCCGACGAGTTCCTCGAGTTCTTCGACGGCTTCTCCATCGGCTCCAACGACCTGACCCAGCTGACGCTGGGCCTGGACCGCGACTCCGGCCTGGAGCTGCTGGCTGCCGACTTCGACGAGCGCGACCCGGCCGTGCGCAAGATGCTGTCGCGCGCCATCAAGGCCTGCCTGGACCAGGGCAAGTACGTGGGCATCTGCGGCCAGGGCCCTTCGGACCACCCGGACTTCGCCCAATGGCTGGCTGACGAAGGCATTGCCTCCATCTCGCTGAATCCCGACAGCGTGGTCGCCACCTGGCAGCGCCTGGCGCAGTAAGGGCTGGCAGCGTCGCCATGCATACGCCGAAAGCGCACTTGCATGACGACGCGGTCGGGGGACCGTCCGAAGGCGAGACCTTTGCCCCCGACCTGCACGACATCCGCCATCTGTGGCTCAAGGCCGTGCTGTTCGCGGTCTGGGTGGCCGTCTCGTTTGGCGCCTGCTACTACGCGCGCGACCTGCAGGCGCTGATGCCGGACTGGCCGCTGGCCTACTGGTTCGCGGCCCAGGGGGCAGTCCTGATGTTCCTGGCCATCGTCATCGTCTATTGTCTGTCCATGGACCATTTCGAGCGCCGCGAGGCCCGGGCCGCTTTTGCGACGGCACCGGCTCCCGCATCCCTATCGGCCGATACGCAACCGTCCGCACCGCCATCGCCTCCCGGCCATGGCTGAGCGCGCACCGCTGACGGCGGCCTCCCACTGGCGGCTGCACCGCATCGTGGCCCTGTACACGCTGGGCGTGCTGGGTTTTCTGGCCCTCATGTTCTGGGCCGAGCAGCAAGGCCTGTCCCGCCACTGGATAGGCCCCATCTTCCTGTTCTTCACCGTCATGGTCTATGCGGCCATCGGCGTGTACCTGCGCACCAGCGACCCCGAGGAGTACTACGTCGCGGGCCGGCGCATTCCGCCCTTCTACAACGGCATGGCGGCTGCGGCGGACTGGGTCAGCGCGGCCTCGTTCATCAGCCTGTCGGGGGCGCTGTACTTGCAGGGCTTTGCCGGCGTGCCGGGCCAGGCCGGTGGACTGGCCTACCTGCTGGGCTGGACGGGCGGCTTTTGCCTGGTTGCCATGCTGATCGCGCCGCACCTGCGGGCGATGAAGCTCTACACCATTCCCGATTTCTTCCAGCAGCGCTACGGCGGGCGCTGGCCGCGTGTGATCGCGGCGCTGGCGGCCGTGATCTGCTCGTTCACCTATGTGGTGGCGCAGATCTACGGCGTGGGGCTGATCGCCTCGCGGCTGACGGGCGTGCAGTTCGAGATCGGCATCATGCTGGGCCTGGGCGGCGTGCTGCTGTGCTCCTTCCTGGGCGGCATGCGCGCCATCACCTGGACCCAGGTCGCGCAGTACGTGGTGATCCTGCTGGCCTTTCTGATCCCCGTGTCCTGGCTGGCCTACCGGCAGATGGGCAATCCCGTGGCGCCGCTGGCCTATACGGCCCAGCTCAGCCAGATTGCGGAGATGGAGCAGCGCCTGCTGGACTCGCCGGCCGAGCAGGAGGTGATCGCCGCCTACCGCCTGCGCGCCGAGGTGCTGGAGGACAAGCTCAAGGACGTGCCGCGCGTTCTGGCCGCCGAGCGCCAGGCGCTGGCCGAGCGCATACGCGATCTGCGCACGCGCAGTGGCGATATCGGCGCCATCATGGCCGCCAGCCGCGAACTGGCCGCCATGCCGCGTGACGAAGCGGCCGCGCGCGCGCTGTGGACACGCCAGCTGCAGGAAATGCGCGAGCGCGAGAAGCCGCTGGGCGGCATCCCGCTGCACAGCCTGCCATTCGCCGGCAACCCCGACGGATCGCCCCAGGAGCAGCAGATCTACGAGGACAGCCGGCGCAACTTCCTGGCGCTGATGTTCTGCCTCATGGCCGGCACGGCCGGCCTGCCGCACCTGCTCACGCGCTACTACACGGCGCCCTCGGTGTCGGGGGCGCGGGCCTCGGTGGGCTGGACGCTGTTCTTCATCGGCGTGCTGTACATGAGCGCGCCGGCACTGGCTGTGCTGGTCAAGTTCGAGGTCATGAACAACCTCGTGGGCATCCGCTTTGACGAGCTGCCCAACTGGATGGCGCAGTGGGCCCGGGTGGATGCCTCCTTGCTGGCCGTGGAGGATGTCAACGGCGACGGCGTGCTGCAGTTCGGCGAGATCCGCATGGGCGCCGACCTCATCATGCTGGCCACGCCCGAGCTGGGCGGCATGCCCTACGTGGTCTCCGGCCTAGTGGCGGCCGGCGGCCTGGCTGCGGCGCTGTCCACGGCCGATGGACTGCTGCTGACCATCAGCAACGCGCTGGTGCGCGACCTGTACTTTCGCGAGCGCCGCCGCCGCGCCTCGCCCGAGCAGCGCGTGATCCTGTCCAAGTTCGCGCTGCTGGTGATGGCGCTGTCGGCCGCCTTCGTGGCCTCGCGCCGTTCCTCGGACATCCTGCCCATGGTCACGGCATCGTTCTCGCTGGCGGCCTCGGCTTTCGTTCCGGCCATGGTGCTGGGCATCTTCTGGCGTGGCACCACGCGCCGGGGCGCCGTGGCCGGCATGCTGGCCGGGCTGGGCGTCACGCTGTACTACATGGTCTCGCATGTGCCGGCACTGCAGCCCGTGCTGCCCGAAGCACTGCACGCGCGCCTGTGGTGGGGCATACAGCCGATTTCATCGGGCGTCTTCGGCGTGCCGGCCGGCCTGCTGGTGACCTGGCTGGTCAGCTGCCTGGACCCGCGCCGCCGGGCACCGGCGCGTTCCGTGCCCGCAAAAGCGTCCTGACGGCAGAGGCCGCCGGGCGGGAGGATGGCCATTTTCTGCCCCGTTTTTGCGCTTTTGGCAGATCTGGATCATTGCCGGCCCCACTGAAGCCCGTGCGTGCTGGAAAACCCGCTTTTGGGAGCCGGAGGCTCATGACACGCTGCGAGCCGTGTCCGATCCGATCCCTTGCAGAGAATCCCGTCCGCCATGTATTTTGTGAAAACGTCCGCCGGCCAACAGGCATTCAAGGAACGCCATGCCGATCTCTCGCCCCGGTTGCGCTCGGCCTTTTTGCTGTTTGACGGGCAGCGCAGCTTGGCGCAGGTGCTGCAGGCCGTTGCCGGCATGGGCGTGACGCAGGACGAGATCCTGGCGCTGGTGGAGCGCGAATGGCTGGCACCGCGCGACGCGGCCGAGCCCCGGCTGGGCGTGGTGGCCGTTGCGGTGCCTTCGGTCCCTGCCGCGCCTGCTGCAGCGGCTTCTTCCACGGATTCGGCTGGCGATGCCCCCGCGCAGTCCGAGCCATCGCTGGCCGTGCGCTATCGCAACGCCTATCCGCTGGCCGTGGCCATCACGGCCAACCTGGGTCTGAAGGGGTTCCGGCTCAACCTTGCCGTGGAAGCGGCCATGGGCTACGACCAGCTGGTGGCGCTGGCGCCGCGCCTGCGCGAGGCGGCCAGTCCTGCCAGCTACCTGCCGCTGCACGAGGCGCTGTTCGGCAAGGCACCTTGAATGAGGAATGGCCCCCACGCTCGCCGAGGGTGCGCTTTTCATCTTGGATGGCCCGGCAATGAAAAAGGGCAAGGCGCCTTCGCACCTTGCCCTTGCATGAACCCGTGGGTGCAGGCTCAGACGGCCAGCAGCTCCACGTCGAACTTCAGCGTGGCGTTGGGGGGATCACGCCGCCGGCGCCGCGGGCGCCATAGCCCAGCTCGGCCGGGATGATCAGGGTGCGCTGGCCGCCCACCTTCATGCCTTGCACGCCTTCGTCCCAGCCCTTGATCACCATGCCGCCGCCCAGGGGGAAGACGAAGGGATCGTTGCGGTCCTTGCTGGAGTCGAATTTGGCGCCCTGCACGCCGTTGTTGTAGAGCCAGCCCGTGTAGTGCACGGTCACGCTGCGGCCGCGCTGGGCTTCGGCGCCGTCGCCCACGACGGTGTCTTCATACTGCAGGCCGGATGCGGTGGTGGTGAAAGCCATGGTGGTATTCCTTGAGAGAGAAACGGTAGGGGGAAAGGAGACGACCCGGCGGGCCGGTGGCCCTGCGCGGGAAGAGGCCGTGGCGCCTGGTTCCGCGCCCGGCCTGACATCACTTCTTGGCGCGCGCGGCTACCCAGCGGTTGGCAAAGGCCTGCACATCGGACAGGCGCTTGAGCAGGTCCTGGCCGGCCAGCGTCACGGTGTAGCCGTCGGAGCCATGCTCCAGCAGCCCGCACTCGCGCAGCTCCTTGATGCGGGTGTTCAGCGTGTTGGGCGTGATGCCGCCCACGCTGTCTTGCAGCAGTCGAAAGGTCTGAGGATGGCCGTCCCGCAGCGCCCACAGCACGCGCAACGCGTAGCGGCATTCGAGTTTCTCGAACAGCTGGTTGATGGCGGCGTTTTCCTTGGAGCTCATGACGCTTCTCCTTGCGCAATGGTGTGGGTGAGCCGGCGGGTGCGTCCGGGTGGGACGCGCGCCGAGCCAAGTCCCGGGGAACTATAGCTCTGGATCCATTCTGCTACAAGTTTGGTAGCTCAAAACCCACAGCGGCAATGCCCCACGCTAGAGGAATACGCGTATGACCAAGCCAGTGTTGCAGGCCCGCCACGTGGCCTGCCCGCTGCGCGGCGGTTTCTCAGCTCTTGAGTTTGAGCAGATAGGTCATCACGCTGGCCGTGGTGTGCTCCAGCTCCAGAAAGCCGTTGAAATCGCGGCCCGCCTGCCAGGAAGGCTCCCAGCGGTTCTGGCGCAGGGCGCGTTGCCAGCTCTCGTGCTGCGTGGCCTGCTCCACGGCGCCCAGCAGGGCCTGGGCACGTGCGGCGCTGACCTGCTTGCCAGTGAAGACGGCGCGCCAGTTGGCCATGTCCGCATCCAGCCCCTGCTCGCGGAACGAGGGCAGGCCGAACAGGCTGCGGCGCGAGGACACGCCGATGGCGCGCAGCTTGCCGCTGGCCAGCGCCTCGCTGAACTCGCTGTAGCCGGACACGCCCATGCGCGCATCGCCCTTGAGCAAGGCCTCCACCACCTGGGCGCCGCCTGGAAAGGGCTTGTAGACCAGTTGCTCGGGCGCCGCCTTGGCCGCGCGCGTGAGCAGGCCGGCGAACATGTGGTCCACGCCACCGGCCGAGCCACCCGCAAACGACTGGTGGGCCAGGTCGCTGCGCAGCGCGGCCACCAGGTCCTTGGCATTGCGGATGGGGGAGTCGGCCGGTACGGCCACGACCAGGTAGTCGCTGGTCAGGCGGGCAATCGGCTGCACATGCGACATGTTGACGGCCGGCTTTTGCAGTGCCACCGCGCCGACCATCACCATGCCGCCGATCAGCAAGGCGTCGGGGTCCTTGCCATGGCGCTCGGCAAACTGGGCCAGGCCGATGGTGCCTCCCTTGCCGCCCACGTTTTCGTACTCCACGCGCTCTGCCGCGCCGCTGGCCACAAGGGCCGCGCCCAGCGCGCGGCCGGTCTGGTCCCAGCCGCCGCCGGCATTGGCCGGAATGACGATGCGCAGGCTGGTCGCCACGCGCTGGGCGCTGCCGGCAGCCCGTGGCGCATGGGCTGCAGGTGCTGCCGCTGGCGGTGCGGCATGGGCCAGAGGAGAGCACAGCATGGCCAGGGCAGCGCCCTGGGCCAGCATCTGGCGGCGGTTCTGGCGCGTTCCATCGGCGGTATGGGCGGCGGTATGGGCGGCGTTGGCGGCGGTTTGCGAAAAGCTCGGAAGGCGCATGCAGTCTCCAATCGGGTTCGCGCGCCATTGTGGGCGCAAATGAATCAGAAAAGCAGATTATGTAAGCATGTGCGTCAGCTGCTTGACACAACACAGTACAGCGCAGTCCGGCCCGCGCGGCTCTGGGGTCCCTGGGCCGGTGCGGTCCCTCAGCGCTCAGAAGTCGTAACGCATGCTCACGTTGACGCTGCGCGGCGCACCCCAGGTGTAGTACAGGCCCTGGGCATTGAAGTTGGTCACGCCAGAGAAGTAGTGCTTGTCGAACAGGTTGTTGACGTTGGCCGCGATGCTGAGATGGCGGTTGATCTGGTAGCGCGCCATCAGGTCCATCACCCAGTAGGCGTCCTGGCGCAGCGTGGCGGCGCCGCGGCTGGTGGAGATGGCGCTTTGCCAGCGCGCGGCGCCGCCCACGGTCAGGCCGGACAGCGCGCCCTGCGCGAAGCGGTAGGTGGTGCCCAGCTTGAACTGGTGGCGCGGGCTGGTGGCGGCGTTGTCCAGATTGCTGTTGATGGTCACGTAGCTGCCCTGGGCCTGCCAGCCCTTGGCCAGCTCGCCGGACAGTTCCAGTTCGAAGCCGCGCCTGCGCGCGCCCTGGACCGCGCGGTAGGCCGTTTCGCCATTGGGCATGAGCCCGTCTTCCACGGCCGTGTTGTCGGTGCGCATCCAGAAATGGGCGACGCTGGCGTTCAACCGCTTGTCGAAGAATTCGCCCTTGGCGCCGATCTCGTAGGTCAGGCCCTCCTCGGGCGGCAGGGTGCGTTCCTGCAGATCCTTGGCGCTTTGCGCCTTGAAGATGCTGGCGTAGCTGCCATACAGCGAGATGTTCGGGCTGACGTCATACACCAGGCCCGCATAGGGCGTGACCACGCCGTGCTCGCGCATGTTGTAGTTGTACCAGCTGATGTCGGTCACATCCTTCTGGTCGTAGTTGGTCACGCGCAGGCCGGCGATCAGCTTCAGCGGATCGGCCAGATTGAAGCGCGCCGCGCTGTAGAGATAGCTGCGCTTGTTGCTGAACAGGTCGTTGGAATAGGGGATGTTGTCCGCTGGCGCCGGGATGGCTGCGCCGCCCTGGCTGAAATCCACCTGCGGCAGGTCCAGGCCGGGGCGCGCGCCGCGCAGCAGCGTGGTGCGGTTGCGTGCGGCGCCCGCGCCCACCAGCAACTCATGCTGGCGGCCGAACAGCGTGAACGGGCCCTGCACGTCGATGCTGATGTTCTGGTTGCGGGACTCGATGTCCTTGTAGGCCGCGAACTGGGCCGAGCTGGGCAGGGCGTAGCGCAGCAGGCCGATCTGCATGTCGGGCGTCTTCACCTCTTCATGCGACATCTGCAGCTTGGCCTTCCAGCCGCTGGCAAAGCGGTGCTCCAGGCGCGCGAAGCTGTTGAGCGACTCCTGCTCGTAGCCCGACCAGGGCGCGGCGATGTTCAGCGAGCGCGGCATCCAGCCGACGAACTGGCCGGTGCCCGTGTAGCCCTGGATGGGCGTGGTGCCGCCCGAGCCGCGCAGCTCGCGCTGGCGGTAGGTGATGCCGGCGCTCAGCAGGGTGTCGGGGGTGAGGTCGTATTCCAGCGTGCCGTACAGCATGGAGCTGTTGCTGTGCTGGTGGTCGCGGAAGCTGTCGCCGCTCTTGCGCGAGGCCACCAGGCGGCCGCGCAGGCTGCCTTCCTGGTTCAGCGGGCCGGCAATGTCGGCATCGGCACGGTAGGTGCCCCAGCTGCCCGCGCTGGCCATTGCGCTGGCCTGGAAGTCGCGCGTGGGGCGCTTGCGGATCAGGTTGACCGTGGCTCCGTAGGCGCCGTCGCCATTGATCAGGCCCGACGAGCCCTTGAGCACTTCAACGCGGTCGATCTCGGCCAGATCGTCCAGCGAGTACATGATGTGCGTGTTCCAGCCCCAGCCATTGGTGAGCTGGCGGCTGCCATCGGTCTGCAGGTTGACGCTGGAGCCGCGCACGTTGAAGGTGGTCATCTCGCTTTGGCGGACCACGGCCACGCCGGGCGTCTGCTCCAGCACGTCGGCCAGCGTCTCCAGCTTGAAGTCGTCCATGCGCTGGCGCGTCATCACGCTCACCGACTGCGGCGTCTCGCGCAGCGACAGGCCCAGGCTCGTGGCCGTGCTGCTGGGTCCGGTCGCGGTGTAGGCGCCCGTGCCTTCCGTGGCGCTGCCGACCTCGGCCTTGGCGGTGACGTGCACCTCGCCCAGCGTGGTGGCGCCCACGGCTGATGCGGCAGGCGCTGTCGAGGACGCAGGCGATGCCTGCGAGCGGCGCAGCGTATAGCCGCCGTTGCCTGAGGTCGCGGCCGCCAGGCCCGAGCCCGCCAGCAGGCGGGTCAGCGCCTCGGCCGGCGCATGGCTGCCCTGCAGGCCCGGGCTTTGCAGATCGCGCACCAGCTCAGGCGTATAGGCCAGCAGCACTCCCGAGGCCTTGGCGAAGCGCGTGAGCGCGGCCTCCAGCGGTCCTGCCGGAATGTCGTAGGCCTGGGTGCGCTCGGTACCTGTCTGGGCCTGGGCCTGGGCCTGGGCATTCGCGGGCAAGGGCAGGGCGGACAGGCTGGCCAGTGCGGCGGCCAGGGCCAGGGTCAACGCGGACAGGTGGAACACGGGCGCAGGCTGCGCGCGGCGGAGGACGCGTGCCGCCGCGGTAGCGAGGCGGCGCTGGTGATGGAGGTCGGACATGTTGGTGCGGTCTTTGGATCAGGGAGGAAACATGGCGCCGCAAAGCGCCTCTCCCCTGCTTGTCACGCGAGATGGGAAAAGGTACAGACCGATGTCACCCGGCCGGATTGTCCCGCCGCCTTTTCTTCATGCCGGACCTATGCGCACCCAGTAGCGCACCGGCACATGGATGCGCACGGGCAGCACCTGTACCAGGGACTGCAGGATGCGGTCCGTATCGGCGAGCGGGAAGACGCCCGACAGGCGCAATCCGGCCACCTCGGGTGCCAGCGTGATCAGCCCGGGTCGGTAGCGGCGCAGTTCGTCGATGAAGCGGTCCAGGCGCATGTCCGAGGCCACGAGCACGCCTTCGTCCCAGCCCGGCCCCTCGCCGGCCGCGCCGGCCGGCAGCGCCTGCGTGGCACTGAGCCTTGCGGCTTCGCCGCTGTCGACACGCAGCAACTCGCCCGTGCGGCTGCGGGCCTCGACCGCACCCTCGAAAACGGCCACGCGCGTATCCGCAGTCTCCATGTCATGGCGCACCGTGAAACGCGTGCCCAGGGCGCGCAGCCTGCCCGCGGGCGTGTCCACCACAAAGGGGCGCGCGGGCTGGGCCGTGTCATGGGCGGTGGTGACCATCAGCTCGCCGCGCAACAGCAGCACGCGGCGCAGCTGGTCGTCGAAGGCAAGGTCCACGGACGTCTCGGTGTTGAGCAGCAGCTGCGTGCCATCGGGCAACTGCAGGGAGCGCCGCTCGCCCTTGGCGGTGCTGACATCGGCATTCCAGGCCTGCCAGGGCAGGCGCTCATGCGCAGTCCATGCCGCAGCACTTGCGCCGGCCAGGCCAGCGACGCTGGCCAGCAGGCGGCGGCGTGACTGGGCGGTCTTGAGGCTGCGCGCCAGCGTGGCCGTGGCAAGGGGGCCATTGAGGGGACCGCTGTCCGGGCGTGCGTCGGGCAGCCTGAGCCGCGCATTCGTGGCCTCGATGCGCTGCCAGGCCCGCTCATGCAGCGGATGGGCCGCGCGCCAGTCCAGCCATTGCGCGCGTTGTTCCTCTGTGCACTCGCCTGACCACAGCTGCACCAGCCAGTCCACGGCGCTGTGGACCACGTCAGGCGGCAGCGCGGGGTCGGCACTATGGGTGGAGCCATCGGCGCCATGGACGCGCCCGGCAGCGCAGCGCTGTGTCATGCCGCATGTTCCGGGAAGTAGCAATGCCGGATGGCGCGCGCCATGTACTGCTTGACCGAGCTGACCGAGACCTGCAGCAGCAACGCGATCTCGGCATAGGCCATGCCGTCCAGCTGGGCGTGCAGAAAGGCCGCGCGCACCTTGGGCGGCAGGCCGTCGAGCAGGCGGTCCAGCTCGCACAGCGTCTCCAGCACGATGGCGCGTTCCTCGGGCGAGGGCGCCAGCGGCTCGGGCTGCAGCGCCAGCGTGTCCAGATAGGCACGTTCAATTTCTCGGCGGCGCAGGTGGTTGGCCATCACGCGCTTGGCCACCGTGGTGAGGAAGGCGCGGGGCTCCCGGATCTCGGACAGTTCGGTGCGGGACTCCATCACGCGCACGTAGGTGTCCTGTGCGAAATCTGCCGCATCGCCTGCATGGCCCAGCCGGCGCTGCAGCCAGGTGCGCAGCCAGCCATGGTGCTGCTGGTAGAGATGGGCAAGGGCCTGGTGGGGAGTCACGGCGGGACAGGACACGAAGGGTGAAGAGGGGGATGCAAGTGATAAGCATTCTTATTTTACTTTGGGTGATGCTGGCACCGCCTTGGCGTGGCGCACGATTAAGCCGGTAAAGCTTGTGTAAATGCGATCAATTCTTATTTGTGGGCGGTAGAATCCCCGGGCCTTTCCTTTCCTGGGCTCCCGTGCCCGCCATCCGTGATGGTTGACGCCGCGTGGCGCTGCCGCCTTTTTCTGTTGCGATGACATCCCCCAAACCGGACCCTCGGCGCCGTTCCTACTGGCTCAAGACACTGCACGAGTGGCACTGGGTCAGCTCCGCGCTGTGCCTGATCGGCATGCTGCTGTTCGCCGTCACGGGGTTCACGCTCAACCATGCGGGGCAGATCGAGTCCAAGCCGCGCATCGTGCGTGGCGAGGCGGCATTGCCCGATGCGCTGCGCGTGCAGTTGGTCCAGCAGCAGGCCAGCCAGCCGCGCGACCGGGCGCCCGTGCCTGCGCCGTTTGCGGACTGGGTGCGCGGCCAGTGGGGCCTTGAGGCCGAGGGCCGCGAGGCCGAATGGACGGCCGACGAACTCTATGTCTCCCTGCCACGCCCTGGCGGCGATGCCTGGGTGCGCGTTGCCCTGGCCGATGGCGAGGCCGAATACGAGCGCACCGACCGGGGCTGGATCGCCTATCTGAACGACCTGCACAAGGGCCGCAACACGGGCGCCGCCTGGAGCTGGTTCATCGACATCTTTGCCGCAGCCTGCCTGGTGTTCACCGTCACGGGCCTGTTCATCCTGAAGATGCATGCAGGCAACCGCCCCTTCACCTGGCCCATGGTCGGCATGGGGCTGGTGATTCCCATGCTGCTGGCCCTCCTGTTGATCCACTGAGAACCGAAAGAGCCTTGCCAATGAATCCGCACTTCTCTCTGCGCTACACCATGGCGCTTGGCGCCTGCCTGGGCGCGGTCCCGGTCTTTGCCGCCGGCCTGAACGTGGGCGTGGAAATTCCGCGCCTGGATGTCGCCGAATACCACCGCCCCTACGTGGCCGTGTGGATCGAGCGCGCCGACGCTTCGGTGGCCTCCACGCTGTCGGTCTGGTACGACGTGAAGATGCGCAATGCCGAAGGCACGAAGTGGCTCAAGGACATGCGCCAGTGGTGGCGCCGCACGGGCCGTGACCTGACCCTGCCGATCGATGGCGTGACCAGCCCCACGCGTCCCGTGGGCAAGCACCAGCTGAGCTTCACCGAAGGCGCCAATCCCTTCGCCAAGCTGCCGCCCGGTGAATACAAGCTCGTGGTCGAGGCCGCGCGCGAAGTCGGCGGCCGCGAAGTGGTCACCGTGCCCTTCAAGTGGCCCGCGGCCAAGGCCGAGCAACTGAGCGCCAAGGGCAGCAGCGAGCTGGGCGAGATCAGCGTCGAGCTCAAGCCTTGAAATTGAAAGCCGCCGAGGCGCTGTGCACATTCCCCCTCACGAGGGGACGACGCCATCGCTGCACGTGCCAGACCCATCCACGAACCAAGGAGATTTTTCATGAAGTCCAAGACCCGCTTTGCCGTCCGTCTGGCTGCCAGCCTCGCCATTGCCTGCGGCGCCTTCCAGGCCGCGCAGGCCCACAACCTGTGGCTGCTGCCCTCGACCACGGTGCTGTCCAAGGCCGAATGGATCACGGTGGATGCCGCTGTCTCCAACGACCTGTTCTTCTTCAACCACGTGCCGCTGGGCCTGGACAACCTCGTTGTCTCGGCGCCGGACGGCTCGGCCGTCGCGCCGCAGAATGCCCATCGCGGCAAGCTGCGCAGCGTGTTCGACCTGGACCTGCAGCAAAGCGGCACCTACCGCCTGGCCATCGTCAACGACGGCCTGTTTGCCTCCTGGAAGGACAAGGCCACGGGCCAGAACCGCCGCTGGCGCGGCTCGCCCGAGAAGTTCGCCGCCGATGTGCCCGCCGACGCGCAGGACCTGAAGGTGACCCAGTCCGTGGGCCGCATCGAGACCTTCGTGACCGTGGGCAAGCCCAGCGCCGTCAAGCCTTCCGGCAAGGGGCTGGAGCTGGTGCCCGTGACCCATCCCAACGACCTGGTCAAGGGCGAGAAGGCCACCTTCGCCTTCCATGTGGACGGCAAGCCCGCCGCCAACCTGGAAGTCGTGCTGGTGCCCGGCGCCACGCGCTACCGCGACAACAAGGGCGAGATCAAGGCCACGACCGACGCCAAGGGCGAGTTCAGCGTGACCTGGCCCACCGCCGGCATGTACTGGGTGGATGCCGATGCCCAGGACAGCAAGACATCGCTGCCCCAGGCCAAGGAGCGCCGCCTGTCCTACGTGGGCACGTTCGAGGTGCTGCCCTGAGCCTTGCGTCCCCACCCGGGGCTCCGTCTGCGCCCGTGCCCGTGCGCGTGAGCTTCGCGCCCGCCCTGTTGCAGGGCAGCGCAGGCCGGGGCCTTGCCACGCCTGTGCCCACAGGCGCGGCGTCCTTTGCCGTCTCCGGCTACGCGCCGCAGGCGGTGCGGCGGGCAGACCCCGCCGCGCTGCAAACGCTCACCGGCGAGGCCATGGGCACGACCTGGAGCGTGCGCCTGCACAACCCGGATTTCCGCCCGCTCGATGAGGCGTGCCAGGCCATAGAGGCTGCACTGGCCCTGGTCGTGCGCCAGATGAGCAACTGGGAAGCCGGCTCCGACATCTCGCGCTTCAACCGCGCCGAGCCCGGCAGCTGGCATGCACTGCCGCCCGAATTCGTCACCGTGCTGGCCTGTGCACTCGAGTGGGCACAGGCCAGCGGCGGCGCCTGGGACCCTACCGTGGGGCCGCTGGTTGATCTGTGGGGCTTCGGCCCGCGCGCGGCAAAGGCGCAGGGCGCCGGCATCCCCGATGCCGATGCGCTGCGGCGGGTGCGCGAGCGCGTGGGCTACCAGCGCATCGTGCTGGACCTGGCGGGCCGGCGCGCGCTGCAGCCCGGCGCCGTCCATGTGGACTTCAGCGGCATCGCCAAAGGCTATTCGGTGGACCTGGTCGCCGAGCGCCTGCAGGCGCTGGGCCATACCGATTTCCTCGTCGAGGTGGGAGGCGAGCTGCGTGCCTGCGGTCAGCGCCCTGGCAACCAGCCCTGGCGCGTGGCAGTGGCCAGCATGGCGGACCCGTCCACGCCGCTGGCGCTGCCGCTGCGCGACATGGCCATCGCCACCTCGGGCGACCACTGGCATGCCTTCGAGCAGGGCGGGCGCCGCTACTCCCACACCATCGATCCGCGCAGCGGCGAGCCCGTGGCGCATGGCCTGACCAGCGTCACCGTGCTGCATGCCGAATGCATGCAGGCCGACGCCCTGGCCACCGTGCTCACCGTGCTGGGGCCGCGCGAGGGCCTGGACTTTGCCGAGCAGCGCGGCGTGGCGGCGCTGCTGTGCGAGCGCACTGCGCAAGGCCCTGCCATGGCGATGACAACGGCTTTTGCCGCGCTGCTGCCGTGAGCGTTTCCTTCCCTTTTTCCGCCGTGTAGATTCCCGGTCCCCGCCATGACCTTGTCCGAACCTGGGCTGCGCTTACTCGCAGCCGCCGTGCTGGTCCTGCTCTATGCGGCCATGTGCGCCGCCATCTGGTGGCGCGAGCGCCGCCAGCGCATGCGGGCCCGGCAGGAAGCGGCTGCGCTGACCAGCGCACGCGAGGGCGCGCTGCCCCTGCTTGTGGCCTATGCCAGCCAGACCGGCCAGGCCGAGGAGCTGGCGCGCGAGACCGCCCGGCTGCTGCACACGGCCGGAGAAAGCGTGCACCTGTGCGCCCTGGACGCTGTGGATGCCGACCTGCTGGCGCGCACGCAAAGGGCGCTGTTCATCGCCAGCACCTATGGCGAAGGCGACCCGCCCGACAACGCGGCGCTGTTCCTGGCGAACGCCATGGCCGATGCACGGCCGCTGTCCCATCTGCAATACGGTCTGCTGGCGCTGGGCGACCGGCAGTACGCGCAGTTCTGCGGCTTTGGCCGCGCGCTGGACAGCTGGCTGCGTGCCGGTGGCGCCAGGCCCTGGTTCGAGCGCATTGAAATGGACAACGGCGCGCCGCAGGCGCTGACCGCCTGGCAGCACCAGCTGACCCAGATCAGCAGCCTGGGCGACATGCCGGCATGGGAGCAGCCGGTCTTCAGCGAATGGACGCTGGCCGCGCGCCGGCACATGAACCCGGGCAGCGCAGGCGAGCCGGTGTTCCACATCGAGCTGCAGCCCCCTGCAACGGAGCCCGCGCTGTGGGAGTCCGGCGACCTGGCGCAGGTCTGCATTCCTGCGGACCCGCAGCATCCGCGCGAGTACTCCATCGCCTCCATCGCCCAGGATGGCTGCGTGCACCTGCTGGTGCGCCAGGCGCGGCGCGAGGATGGCTCGCCGGGCCTGGCCTCGGGCTGGCTCACGCAGGGCGCGCCCCTGGGGGCTGCCATCACCCTGAGGCTGCGTGCGCACCGCAATTTCCGGCTGGAAGACAACCTGCAGCGCCCGCTGGTGCTGATCGGCAACGGCACGGGCCTGGCCGGCCTGCGCAGCCACCTGCGCGCGCGTGCTGCGGCGGGCCTGGGTCCCAACTGGCTGCTGTTCGGCGAGCGCAATGCGGCGCACGACCGGCTGTACGGCGACGAGCTTCAGGCATGGTGCGATGGCGGCGTGCTGCAGCGCCTGGACCTGGCCTTCTCGCGCGACCGCAGCGAAGGCGCGCCGCGCGCCTATGTGCAGGACCTGCTGGCGCAGTCCGGCGATGTCTTGCGCCAATGGGTGGCGCAGGGCGCAGCCATCTACGTGTGCGGCAGCCTGCAGGGCATGGCCCAGGGCGTGGACCAGGCGCTGCACGCCGTGCTGGGTGAGGCGCAGATGGACCAGCTGGTGCGCAGCGGCCGCTACCGGCGTGATGTGTATTGAGGTGGTGAGAGCAGCTTGCGCCAGCGCAAGCATTGGTGCCGTCAGCGCTTTCTGCTCCTAGGAACGTAGCATCCGTGCGACAGATAAATCCTATTGTGATCATGAGAATGGAAATGATTCTCAATGTTCATATAATTTCGTTGCATATCCCCATCCCATCGCATAACCAAACATTTCAAAGCGAGTTTCACGGGCCCCACAGCCCGTTTTCCGTTTCTGGAGTGTTTGCATGTCGTATCGCGATCTGCGCGGAGTTCTTCCGTCGCGTCCTTCCCATCTGGCCCTTGTGGTGGCTGCCGTCTGCGCTTCGGGTGCCGTCTCTGCTCAGACGGCAACAGGCAATGCCGCGTCCGCCACGGAGCTGCGCGAAGTCGTGGTCTCCGCCTCGGGTTTCGAGCAGGACATCAAGGAGGCGCCGGCCTCCATCACCGTCATCCCGCGTGAGGAACTGGCCAAGGGCCGCTTCGGCAGCCTGACCGACGCGCTGGAAAGCGTGGAAGGCATCGACGTGGGCGCCCCCGCAGGCAAGACCGGCGGCCTGAACATCAGCATCCGCGGCATGCCCAGCGACTACACGCTGGTGCTCATCGACGGCCGCCGCCAGAACTCGGCCGGCAACGTCACGCCCAACGGCTTTGGCGAGACGCAGACCAGCTTCATGCCGCCCATCGGCGCCATCGAGCGCATCGAGGTCATCCGCGGCCCCATGTCCACGCTCTACGGCTCCGACGCCATGGGCGGCGTGATCAACATCATCACCCGCAAGGTCGGCAAGACCTGGACGGGCAGCGTCAGCGCCGACTACACGCTGCAGCAAGAGTCGGAGTTCGGCGACATCAAATCCGGCAAGTTCTACCTGAGCGGCCCCATCAAGGAGGACCTGCTGGGCCTGTCGATCCGCGGCAGCACGCAGCGCCGGGCCGCTTCGGACATCACCTATGCGGGCGCCAACGGCCAGCCCGCCGTTCCCCTCATGGGCGGCAACCCCGTCAAGTCCGAGATCAACAACCTGGGCCTGCGCCTGGCGCTCACGCCCAACAGGTACCACGACATCACGCTGGACCTGGACTCGGGCCGCCAGACCTATGACAACTCGCGCGGCCAGCTCGGCACGCTGGGGCTGCAGGGCGGCTACGGCCCCGAGCAGAAATACAACCGCGACCAGCTCACACTGGCGCACACGGGCCGCTTCGGCTTCGGAACCTGGGACACCAGCTTCATGGTCAACCGCACCGAAACCATGGGCCGCACCGTTCCCCCGGGAACGCCGGGCGCGACACCGGGCGCTGCGCGCACGCTGGAGGTGGAAAGCAAGGTGCTGGACAGCAAGCTGGTCCTGCCCTGGGGTGCCCACCTGACCACGCTGGGCGGCCAGTGGTGGGATGCCGAGATGAAGGACGGCGTGGCGCCGAACAAGTTCGCCTTCACGCAGAAGGCCCTGTTTGCCGAGGACGAATGGAGCCTGACCGACGCCTTCAAGCTCACCATGGGCGCGCGCTATGACCGCCACAGCCTCTTCGGCGGCAAGCTCAGCCCGCGCATCTACGGCGTGTGGAATGCCGCGCCGCAGTGGACCGTGAAGGGCGGCGTCAGCAACGGCTACAAGACGCCGCGCGTGGAGCAGCTGGCGCCCGGCATCAACGGCTTCGGCCAGCAGGGCCGCCTGCCGCTGGTGGGCAGCCCCAACCTCAAGCCCGAAACCAGCCGCACCACCGAACTGGGCGTCTATTTCGACAGCCCCACGGGCTTTGCGGGCAGCGCCACGGTGTTCAACAACGAGTTCAAGGACAAGATCACCAGCGGCCCGGGCCTGATCAACTGCGACTTTGCGGCAGCGCCCAACCGCCCCGGCTGCGTGAGCTTCGGCAACTGGCCCCTGGTGGATGCCTTCGGCCAGTCCATCAACGTGGACGAGGCCGTCACGCGCGGCCTGGAGCTGAGTGCGCGCATGCCGCTGGCGCGCGGCTGGAATGCCAGCGCCAACTACACCTTCACCAAGAGCGAGCAAAAGAGCGGCCCCAACCGCGGCAACCCGCTGAGCGACACGCCCAAGCATGCGCTCAACGCCCGCCTGAACTGGGAGCCGGGTGCCCAGTGGAACCTGTGGCTGCGTGCCGAATACCGCAGCGAACGCTACCGCGACCCCGGCACCAGCGCCAGCTCCCAGGCCGCCAAGGCCGCGCTGGGCAACTACAAGGCCTATACCCAGTTCCACCTGGGTGGCAGCTACCGCGTGAGCAAGCAGTTCACCATCAACGCGGCCATCTACAACCTGTTCAACAAGGATTTCGTGGACTACCAGCCCTACAACGTACCGGGCCAGGTCCAGGGTACCGTGATCTTTGGCAACCGCTACGCGAACAACCAGGAAGGCCGCCGCCTGTGGGTGTCCGCCAACTACGAGTTCTGAGGCGGGTTACGGGGCGCCTGGCTGGCCTGCATGCGTGAAGGGGCTAGCCTGACCAGCACCTGCAGCGTGCGGTTCAGCGGCACGGGCACGCCCAGGGCCTCGCCGCGCCGCACCACGTAGCCGTTCAGGTGGTCGATTTCGCTGGGCTTGCCCAGCGCCAGATCCTGGGCGGTGGACGAGAACTGGCCCGGCATGGTGGCCGGCAGGCCCCGCACGGCAGCGGGCACGTCGCCGGGCAGGGCCACGCCGTCGGCCCTTGCCACGGCCAGGCATTCGGCCACCACATCGTCCACCACGTGCGCCACGCCGGGCGCCTGCACCAGCGGGCCGTAGGGCAGCTGGCACAGCGCCGACAGCGCGTTGTAGGCGCAGTTGATCACCAGCTTGGCCCACAGCGCGCCGCGCACATCGGGCGATACCTGCACGGCAATGCCCGCCGCGCCAAATTGCCGGGCCACCTGTTCGCTGAGTGCAGAGGGCGCGATGACCAGCTCGCCACGCCCGAAGTGGCGCACATGGCCGGGACCGGCCATGGCCGTGGCCACATAGACCACGGCGGCCGCCACGGCAACGGACGGGCCCAGCACGGCGCGCACGCGCTCGTCGTTGTCCACGCCGTTTTGCATGGTCAGCACCAGGGCGCCCGGCGCCAGGTGCGGCTGCATCTCGCGGGCCGCTTCCTCGGTGGCCGTGGACTTGACGCAGAACATCACCACATCGGCATCGCGCACGGCGCTGGCCTCGGTCGATGCCTGCATGGGCACCTGGATGTCCAGCGCCGCCGTCTCCAGCCGCAGGCCATGCTGCTGCACGGCCTGCACATGGGCGGGACGGCCAATCAGCGTGACCTGGTGGCCGGCGCGTGCCAGCAGTGCGCCGAAATAGCAGCCCACGGCGCCTGCGCCCATGACGGCGATGCGCAGCGGCGCGGTGGGGGAGGAGGGGCTGGCGGAAGAAGCGTCCATGGTGCGAATCGGATAGGCCTTTGATGGCACCCAGTCTAGCCAGGCTGCCGTCAAGGGCCCATGCTGTCTTCCCTGCGGGGGGGCACTGCGGACTTCAGGCCGTCCTCATGCCGTGCTCATACCGTGCTCATGCCGTCTGCAGGCACAGGTACTTGGTTTCCAGGTATTCCTCGATGCCGTGGCGCGAGCCCTCGCGGCCCAGGCCGGACTGCTTGACGCCGCCGAAGGGCGCGACCTCGTTGGAGATCAGGCCGGTGTTGATGCCCACCATGCCGTACTCCAGCGCACGCGATACGCGCCAGATGCGGCGGTTGTCGTTGGTGAACAGATAGGCGGCCAGGCCGTAGATGGTGTCGTTGGCGCGGCGCACCACTTCGTCCTCGTCGTGGAAGCGGAACAGCGGCGCCAGCGGGCCGAAGGTCTCTTCCTCGCAGACCCGCATGCTGTCGTTCACATCGGCCAGCAGCGTGGGCTCGAAGAACAACTGGCCCGGCACCGGGCGCCTGCCACCGGCCAGCAGGCGTGCGCCCTTGGACAGCGCGTCGGCCACATGGCTTTCCACCTTCTGCACGGCGGCCTCGTTGATCAGCGGGCCATGCGTCACGCCGGGCTCCAGGCCGTTGCCGACCTTGAACTCCGCCATGGCCCGCGCCAGGCGGCGGGCCAGTTCGTCATGGATGCGGTCGTGCACATAGATGCGGTTGGCGCATACGCAGGTCTGGCCCGCGTTGCGGAACTTGGAGGCCAGGATGCCGGCCACGGCCTGGTCGATATCGGCATCGTCGAACACGATCAACGGCGCATTGCCGCCCAGCTCCAGCGACAGCTTCTTGACCGTGTCGCTGCACTGGCGCATCAGCAGCCGCCCGGTGGCCGTGGAGCCCGTGAAGCTGAGCTTGCGCACCACGGGGCTTTGGGTCAGCGCCTGGCCGATGTCCTGCGGGTGGCCGGTCAGCACCTGGAAGACGCCGGCTGGAATGCCGGCCTCCTCGGCCAGCACGGCCAGGGCCAGGGCGGTGAAGGGCGTGCTTTCGGCCGGCTTGACCAGCATGGTGCAGCCGGCGGCCAGCGCCGGGCCGGCCTTGCGCGTGATCATGGCGGCCGGAAAGTTCCAGGGCGTGATGGCGGCGCACACGCCAATGGGCTCGCGCAGCGTCAGCAGCTGCTGGCCGGCCGTGGGCGACTGCAGCAGTTCTCCGTCCACGCGCTTGCCTTCCTCGGCAAACCATTCGATGAAGGAGGCCGCGTAGGCGATCTCGCCGCGCGCCTCGGCCAGGGGCTTGCCCTGCTCCAGGGTCATCAGCCGCGCCAGATCGTCCTGGTGCGCCAGCATCAGGTCGAACCAGCGGCGCAGGATGCCGGCGCGCTGCTTGCCCGTCAGCGCGGCCCAGGCGGGCAGGGCGCGCTGTGCGGCGGCAATGGCGGCTTCGGTCTCGCCGGCCTGCAGGGCAGGCACCTGGCCCAGGCGCTCGCCCGTGGCGGGGTTGAAGACGTCGATGGCGGGGCCGGAGCCCACGGCTCGCCAGCCCTCGGCGAGCAGGCAGGCCTGGCGGAACAGATCGGGGCGTTGCAGTGAAAGACTCATGGTGCAGCAGGGTGTGGCTGGGATGGGGATTCAGGCGGCGACTGGCTGGGACGCGCTCTGGGTGATGGCGCTGTCGATGATGTCCAGGGCCCTGGCGAACAGCGGCTGTGGAATCGTCAGCGGATAGAGAAAGCGGATGGCGTTGCCGTACAGGCCGCAGGTCAGCAGCAGCAGGCCCTGCTCCTGCGCGTGCCGGACGACGGCGGCCACGCGCTGCGCATCGGGCTCGCCGCTGCCGGGAAGGCGGAACTCCACGGCCAGCATCGAGCCCAGTCCGCGCACGTCGGCAATGCCGGCATCCTGCGCCTGCAGGGCTTGCAGGCGCGCGCGCAGCTGGTTGCCCAGTGCGTGGGCGCGCTCGCACAGCCGTTCTTCATCGATCACGTCGAGCACGGCATGGGCCGCGGCCACGGCCAGCGGGTTGGCGGCATAGGTGCCGCCCAGGCCGCCGGGATGGGGTGCGTCCATGACGGCCGCGCGGCCCACCACGCCCGAGATCGGCAGGCCGCCGCCCAGGCTCTTGGCCATGGTGATCAGGTCGGGCTGCACGCCGTAGTGCTCCATGGCGAACAGCTTGCCCGTGCGAGCGAAGCCGGTCTGCACCTCGTCGGCGATCAGCAGCATGCCGTGCTGGTCGCACAGCTGGCGCAGGCCGGTGAACAGGGCGGCAGGCACGGGGTGAAAGCCCCCTTCGCCCTGTACGGGCTCCACGATGATGGCGGCCACGCGCTGCGGGTCCACCGAGGTCTTGAGCAGCATGGCAATGGCGTCCAGCGACTGCTGCACGCTTACGCCGGCCTGCTCGCTGGGGAAGGGCGCGTGGAAGACTTCGCCCGGCATGGGGCCGAAGCCCTGCTTGTAGGGTGCCACCTTGCCTGTCAGTGCCATGCCCAGCTGGGTGCGGCCATGGAAGGCGCCCTGGAAGGCGATCACGGCCGAGCGGCCCGTGGCATGGCGCGCGATCTTGACGGCGTTCTCCACGGCCTCGGCGCCCGTGGTGAAGAAGGCGGTCTTGGCCGGGCCGTCGATGGGCGCCAGCGCATTGATGCGCTCGGCCAGTGCAATGGCGCTTTCGTAGGGAACGATCTGGAAGGCCGTGTGCGTGAAGCGCTCCAGTTGCTGCTGCACGGCCTGGACCACGCGCGGATGGCGGTGGCCCGTGTTGAGCACGGCAATGCCGGCCGCGAAATCGATGTACTGCCGGCCCTCGGCATCGGTCAGCAGGGCGTTGTCGGCCTGCACGGCATGGAAGCCGCACATCACGCCCACGCCGCGCGGCATGGCGGCGTTGCGCCGGTTCTGGAGTTGCTGGTTCGGGGAAGAGGCGGTGGCGCTGGACATGAGAGGGTTCTCCGTTGATGGGGATGCAAGGCTTCCCGTTATAGTGGCCATTGGTTCCATGACTGGAGCCATCTTTTGAAAAGATGGTGGTGCCAATTGAGCGCGCCTCCACCTCCACCTCTATCCTCACTCCACCAAGGCAGGCATGGCAAAACCCTCCGTGTGCGCGGATCTCATCCTCCAGATGGACTGGCGCGGGCTGGGCGGCGACCGCACTCATCTCAACCGGGGCCTGTACCTGGCCATCCGCCAGGCCATAGACAGCGGGGCCCTGTTGCCGCGCAGCCGTCTGCCTGCCTCGCGTGACCTGGCGCGCGAGCTGGGCGTGTCGCGCAATACCGTCAACCACGCCTACGAGCAGCTGCAGGTGGAGGGCTATGTGCGCAGCCAGGTGGGGCGGGGCACGCATGTGGTGGACACCCTGCCTGCGGCCTTGCTGCTGAGCGGCGGGCGTGCACCCGCACGCCGCGCCACCGCCGCGGCGCCCGCACCGGGCGGCGGCCTGTCTGCACAGGCGCAGGCCCTGCTGAAAACGGCCCAGGCCTCCGAGCAGCAATGGGGCGCCTTCATGCCCGGCGTGCCCGACGTGACCGAATTTCCGCGCGCCACCTATGCGCGCATCCACAACCGCCTGCTGCGCCACGCCGGGCCGCAACTGCTGACCTACGGCACGCGCGGCGGCGTGGACACGCTCAAGCAGGCCCTGGCCGAGCACCTGCGCGTGGCGCGCTCGGTGGACTGCGGGCCGGGCCAGGTGCTGATCACCGAAGGCGTGCACCAGGCCATCGACCTGGTGGTGCGCAGCCTTGCCGATCCCGGCGACTGCGTGTGGATGGAGGAGCCCGGCTACTGGGGCATTGCCAACGTGCTGCGCATGCAGCACGGGCTGCACCTGCACAGCGTGCCCGTGGACGAGGAGGGCATGCAACTGCCCGAAGGCCTGCCCGCGCCCCGGCTGATTTTCGTCACGCCCTCGCACCAATATCCCCTGGGCGCCGTCATGAGCATGGCCCGGCGCCGTGCGCTGATTGCCTATGCGCGCCGCGTGGGCGCCTGGATCGTGGAGGACGACTACGACAGCGAATTCCGCTTCTCCGGCAGTCCCGTGCCCAGCATGCAGGGCATGGAGGAAGGTGCGCCCGTGATCTACATAGGCACCTTCAGCAAAACCCTCTATCCGGGGCTGCGCATGGGCTACATGGTGCTGCCACCGGCGCTGGCCGAGCCCCTGCGGCGCATCCATTCCGAGCTGTACCGCGAGGGGCACCAGCTGCCCCAGCAGGTGATTGCCGAGTTGATCACCGAAGGCCACTACGCTGCCCATATCCGCAAGATGCGCCTGCTCTACGGCAAGCGCCGCCGCATGCTGCTGTCCCTGATCGAGCGCTACCTGGGCGCCGACCACCTGCCCTGGGTGGAAAGCAGCGCAGGCCTGCATTTCGTGATGCAGCTGCCGGGCCAGGACGACGATGTGGAGCTTGCCGAGGATCTCCGGCAGGTGGGCATCTTCGTCAAGCCGCTGTCGCGCTACTACGCAGGCCCGCACAAGCGGCGCGGCCTGCTGCTGGGATACGCCTGCGTCTGCGAGGAGGAGATCGGTGCCGCCTTCTTCCGTATGCTGGCGGTGCTCGCAGCCCGGCATGGCCGGGGCTGAGGTTCTCTTTCCCAACCCCTTTGCCTGACGCAGAAAGCTCCATGATCTCCATCCGCACCGTTGATCCCCATGAATGGCCGCAGTACCGCGATATCCGCCTGCGTGCCCTGCGCGATGCCCCCGACGCCTTCGGCAGCACCTGGGCGGCAGAGGCTGCAAGGGCGGACGCGGACTGGGCTGCACGGCTGCAGGCCGCTGCTGCCGGGGGCAGGGACAGGGTGCTCTTCGCCGTCAACGGCGAACAGGCCTGCGGCCTGGTCTGGTGCAAGCTGTGTGCCGACGAGCCCGGCGTGGCCGACCTCTTTCAGATGTGGGTCGATCCTGCCGCGCGTGGCCGGGGCGCGGGCCAGGCGCTGCTGGCGCAGGCCGTCGCCTGGGCCTGGCAGATGGGCATGCGGCGTGTGCGGCTGGGCGTGACCGCAGCAGACTCTCCCGCCATGCGGCTGTATTTGGCGCATGGCTTCCGGGCGCAGGGCGATCTGCAGCCGCTGCGGGAGGGCTCCGGATTGCAGGTGCAGGCCATGGCCCTGGACCGGGCAGGCGGCTGAACCGCTGCACAGCGCAGGCAGTTCCGGCAGTCAGTCCCGGCAGTCAGTCCCTATAGCCCCGGGGCGTCCACAGGGCCGTCCTGCTTCAACCCGGCAGCACGGCCGGCGAAGGCAACTGCCGGGTCTTGGCCAGTTGCGAATTGCTGTAGCGCAGGTCGGTGGTGACCTCCGCGCCCAGCCAGGCGGGCGATGGCGGCTGGATATCCTCGCTCGCCAGTTCGATCTCGGCCGTGACCAGGCCGGCCAGGGGGCCTTCGAACACATCGACCTCGAAGTCGAAGCCGTCCACCGGCACGATGTAGCGCACCTTGTCGATGGCGCCATGCGCGCAGTGCTGGGCCAGCAGCGTCTCGGCATCGGCCAGCGGGATCCGGTATTCGAATTCGGCCCGGCTCATGCCGCGTGCCGGGCCCTTGAGCGTGAGAAATCCGGTGTCTCCGGCGATGCGCACCCGCACCCACATGCCGTTGTCGGCGATGTATCCCTGCGCCATGCGCACGCCGGTCAGGCCTGCCACGATGCCAGGGTCGGCCACCAGGTATTTGCGTTCGATTTCGAGAGCCATGCTGTTGCCCGTGCAGACAAAGGCGGCAGTCTATCGCGCCACCGTCGCCCTGCCGGCAGATGGCCCGCCACAAACAAAAAGCCCCGCAGGGGAGTGCGGGGCTTTCCTGGGGGGCGATTGCCGGCCCGGGGGCCGGCATCCACAGCGCCTTACAGCGAGTCGATGAAGCTGCGCAGCTTGTCCGAGCGGCTCGGGTGCTTGAGCTTGCGCAGGGCCTTGGCCTCGATCTGGCGGATGCGTTCGCGCGTGACGTCGAACTGCTTGCCCACTTCTTCCAGCGTGTGGTCGGTGGACATTTCGATGCCGAAGCGCATGCGCAGCACCTTGGCTTCGCGCGGGGTGAGGCCGTCGAGGATGTCCTTGACGACGTCGCGCAGGCCGGCCTGCATGGCGGCGTCCACGGGAGCGGTGTTGTTGGTGTCCTCGATGAAGTCGCCCAGGTGCGAATCGTCGTCGTCGCCGATCGGCGTTTCCATGGAGATCGGCTCCTTGGCGATCTTCATGATCTTGCGGATCTTGTCCTCGGGGATCTCCATCTTGGCCGCCAGGATGGACGCATCGGGCTCGAAGCCGAACTCCTGCAGATGCTGGCGCGAGATGCGGTTCATCTTGTTGATGGTCTCGATCATGTGCACCGGGATGCGGATGGTGCGCGCCTGGTCGGCGATCGAGCGCGTGATGGCCTGACGGATCCACCACGTGGCATAGGTCGAGAACTTGTAGCCGCGACGGTATTCGAACTTGTCCACCGCCTTCATCAGGCCGATGTTGCCTTCCTGGATCAGGTCCAGGAACTGCAGGCCGCGGTTCGTGTACTTCTTGGCGATGGAGATCACCAGGCGCAGGTTGGCCTCGATCATCTCCTTCTTGGCGTCACGGCTGGCGCGCTCGCCATCGTTCATGCGCTTGTTGATGCGCTTGAGCTCGTCCAGCGGCACGACCACGCGCGATTGCAGGTCGATCAGGTTCTGCTGCAGCTCCTGCACGGGCGGGATGTTGCGCTCGAGCACATTGCTCCAGGGCTTGCCGGCCGCGACCTGCTGCACCACCCACTGCAGGTTCAGCAGGTTGGGCGGGAACTGGGCGATGAAGGTCTCCTGCGGCATGCCGCACTTGTCCACGATGATCTTGCGCAGCTCGCGTTCCTTCTTGCGCACGTCATCCACCTGGGCGCGCACGAGGTCGCACAGCTTCTCGATGGTCTTGGCCGTGAAGCGGATGGTCATCAGCTCTTCGGTCAGGGCCTTCTGCACCTTCATGTACACGGGCGTGCCGTAGCCGTCCTTGTCGTACACCTTGTGCATCTTGTCGAAGTTCTCGCGCATGGCGTCGAAGCGGCGCAGCGCCTCGTTCTTGAGTTCTTCGAGCTTCTTGGTCAGCGCCTTGGAGCCGCCCTTGCCGTCGTCGTCGTCCTCTTCGTCGTATTCGTCGAAGTCTTCTTCGGCCACGTAGTCGTCGTTCTCATTGGCGTTGACGAAGCCGTCGACGATGGTGGAGATGACGACCTTGCCTTCGCGGATTTCCTCGGACATGGCCAGGATCTCGGCGATGGTGGCAGGCGAGGCCGAGATGGCCTCCATCATGTCCATCAGGCCGCCTTCGATGCGCTTGGCGATTTCGATTTCGCCTTCGCGCGTCAGCAGCTCGACCGTGCCCATTTCGCGCATGTACATGCGCACGGGGTCGGTGGTGCGGCCGAACTCGGAGTCCACCGTGGACAGGGCGGCTTCGGCCTCTTCCTCGGCTTCCTCTTCGGTGGTGGCGGACTGGCCCGTGTTGTTCAGCAGCAGGGTTTCCGCATCGGGAGTCTGCTCGTAGACGGCCACGCCCATGTCGTTGAGCATGGAGATCACGACTTCCAGCGTCTCGGCATCGACCAGCTTGTCGGGCAGGTGGTCGTTGATTTCGCTGTGCGTCAGGTAGCCGCGCGTCTTGCCCAGCTTGATCAGCGCCTTCAGACGCTGGCGGCGGGTGGACATTTCCTCTTCGGTCAGGACGGTTTCGTCCAGGCCGAATTCCTTCATCAAGGCGCGTTCCTTGGCCTTGCTGATCTTCATGCGCAGGGGCTTGACCTTTTCGGCCGGGGCCGAAGTGGTCTCGACCTCGACTTCCACTTCGGTCTCGACCTCGGACTCGCCTTCACCTTCGCCGTCGATGTCGCCATCGATATCGGACAGGTCGGCATCATCGATGTCGTCGCCGCCTTCCTTGGCCTTGGGCTTGCGGCCGCGCTTGGCGGGGGTCTTGGCAGCGGCGGTGGAGCTTGCGGCTGCCTTGGCCGGCGCCTTCTTGGCGGCGGCAGGCTTCTTTTCGGTCTGGGCGGGGGCGTCGTCGCCTTCGGCTGCCTTCTTGCGGCCGCGCTTGGGGGTCGCGGCGGCGAGCAGCTCGTCGGCCATGGCTTTGAGTTCGGCTTGGGACTTGGTTACCACGTCGGTATCTTTCTTTGCTTTGGCCGCAGATGCGGCGCTCTTCGGTCCTGCAGCGGCTTTGCCGGCACCGGCCTTGGCCGGGGCTGAAGAGGTTGTCGAAGTCTTGGGCTTCGCTGGAGCTTCGGGGGCCTGCTTGGACTTCACGGACTTTGAAACGGGCATGAACACCTCACGGTCAGGAGCGAACACACACAAAGGGAAACTCAAACAAGCGCCGCCTAGGCGCACGCGCGGACGGACTAGGTCCGCCAGGGAAGCGAAAAACGTTCCAGGCAAGATGTCTGGGCGAACATTTGGTGTGCAGTCCTTGCGGGAAATTGGGCCGTGCAGTTGCTGCAATCACGTGAGTTCTTCACGGGGCCCGGTCCGGAGGTGCTGCTGTCGCTCTTGCCGATAGCCCCTAATTATATCTGCTTACCTCGATTTCAAGAGGAAGTACGCATCTGGTTTTCCAGGACCTGCTGTCGGGCAAAGAGATCGCGATAGCGCTGGGCGGCGCTGGGGTCCCGTGCCATGTCGCGCACGGCTTCGTCGATCTGGGCCTTGATGTGGTCGATGACGATGCGGTTGAGCACGCCGCGCAGCTCGCGGCGCAGCTCGGACAGCTCGCCTTCGGGGTGGGCGTGGGGGCCGCTCATCAGCTTGTCCGCCAGCACCTCATGGGGCAGGCCGCGCAACTGCTCGCGCAGTACGGCGAAGGGCCGGGGGCCGGATTCCTGGAACTGTGCTTCCATCCAGCGGAACAGCGCGCCGTGCCCGGCGGCGCAGCGCGCCAGCGCCTCGAAGTCCTCGTGGGTGAGTTCTTCCATGAACTCCATGTGCGCCATGAGCAGGCGCGCCGCCTGGTCCGTGCGTGTGGCGGGGGCTACGCGCGGCCCCATGGGCGGCGGGTTGAAGTCGCTGCGGCCATTTTTGTCCCAGGGCTTGCGCGGCCAGGGCTTTTTGCCGCCGCGCCCGGGCTCGCCGCCACGCCAGCCGCCTGTGCCGCCGCCCTGGCTGCCCCCCTCGGGCCAGCCCGATGGGGCGTTGTATTCGGCCGGCTGGCCCCAGTCGGCCGCGGCCGGTGCATGGCTGGCCTGGCCCGGATGGTGGGCGCCACCGGCCATGGAGCCCCGTGCCGGGCCGCTGCGGGCGGCTTCCTGCGACCACAGGTCCGAGAGATCGCGCGCATCCAGCTGCACGAGTTCGGCGATCTCGCCCAGCAGCTGGCGCTTGAGGGCGCCGTCAGGCAGTGCCGTCCACAGCGGGCGGGCATTGCTGGCCATGTGGGCACGGCCTTCGGCCTGGCCCAGGTCGCAGCCCTCGCTGGCGGCTTCGATGAGAAAGCGGCTCAACGGCAGCGCGTCGCCCACGTAGCGGGCAAAGGCTTCGCTGCCGTATTCGCGGATGAAGCTGTCCGGGTCATGCTCGGCGGGCAGGAAGAGGAATTTGACGCTGCGCGTGTCGCTGGCATAGGGCAGGGCGGCATCAAGCGCCTTGCGCGCGGCGCGCCGGCCCGCCGCGTCGCCGTCGAAGCTGAAGACGACGGCCTCGGTAAATCGAAACAGTTTGTGAATATGGTCGGGCGTGCAGGCCGTGCCCAGCGTGGCGACGGCGTTGGCAAAGCCCAGCTGGGCCAGGGCCACCACGTCCATATAGCCTTCGGTGACCAGCGCATAGCCCATGTCGCGCAGGGCGGTGCGGGCCTCGAACAGGCCGTAGAGCTCGCGCCCCTTGTGAAAGACCGGGGTTTCGGGCGAATTCAGGTATTTGGGCTTCTCGTCGCCGAAGACGCGGCCGCCGAAGCCGATGCACTCGCCCTTGACGTTGCGGATGGGAAACATCAGCCGGTCGCGGAAGCGGTCGTAGCGCTTGTCGTCGCCCTCGCCAACGATGACCAGGCCCGATTCTTCGAGCTGCGGATCGTCGTACTGCGGAAACACGCTGGCCAGCGACCGCCAGCCCGCAGGCGCGTAGCCCAGGCCGAAGCGCTTGGCGGTCTCGCCCGAGACGCCGCGGCGCTTGAGGTAGTCGATGGCCTGGGGCGATGCCTTGAGGTGCTTGCGGTAGGCGTCGCCTGCCTTCTCCAGCACGTCGGTGAGGGTGGCCTGTTTCTGCTTTTGCGCGGCCTGGCGCTCGCGCTCGGCGGGGCTGATGTCGTCCTGCGGCACCTGCAGGCCGACCTGGCCGGCAAGATCCTGCACGGCTTCGACGAAGCCCATGCCGGCATGGTCCATCAGAAAGCCGATGGCGTTGCCATTCTTGCCGCAGCCAAAGCAGTGATAGAACTGCTTGCTGGGACTGACGGTGAAGGAGGGCGACTTCTCGCTGTGGAACGGGCACAGGCCCATGAAGTTGGCGCCGCCCTTCCTGAGCTGCACGTAGCGTCCCACGATATCGACCACGTCGACGCGCGAGAGCAATTCCTGGATGAACGATTGGGGAATGGACACCCGCGTATTGTGCCTTCGCGGGGCCATCCGGCCGTGCCCCGGGGGCACTGGCTGGGGGCCCGGCCCTCAGCCCAGGCGCTGGAAGGTCAGCGTGAAGGCCACGCCATCGCGCGTGTTGTGCGCCTTGATCGTGCCGCCCATCTTCGCCATGTAGGTCCTGGCCACGAACAGGCCCTGGCCCCGGTGCTCGGCGCTGCCGGCGGCCGCCGGCTCCTGGGGGCGGACACGCCCAGCTCGAAGATGCGCTCCAGCAGGTCCTCCGCAATGGTGGCACCCTGGTTGTGCAGCGTGGCGCTGGCGGCGGACTCCGAGGCCGACAGCGACAGCGTGATGGCCGTGCCCGCGGGCCGGTAGCTGTCGGCATTGCGCAGGATGTGGGTGACCACGTCTTCCAGCGCAAACTCGTCGGCGCGCACGATCACGGCGCCCGTGACGTCCCTGTTCCCGCCCCCGTCCTCGCTCCCGCCTTCGTAGACCACGTTGGCAATGCCCGCGAAGTGCGCGTTGGCGGCCACGTGGGACAGGAAGGCGTTCAGGTCCAGCCGGCCTTCGGGCACGTTGGCGGCCTGCAGCGCCTCGGCCGGCGATGCCGTGCCGTAGAGCACATGCACGGCCTGCTGCATGCGCTGCACGTAGCGGTGGCCGGGGTCGTCGGGCCCGTAAAGCACCATCAGCGATTGCAGGGGCGACATGATTTCGTGGCCCACGGCATGCCACATGTCGCGTTCCTGCTGGGCGCGCAGCTGTTCGCGCTGCAGGTCGTCCTTCACGCGCTGCAGCAGGTCGGCCAGGCCACCGGCCAGAATGCCCAGCTCGTCGGAACCACGAAGGTCCGACACTTCAAGGTCGCCCAGGCGCGGGCCGACATGGCCGTCCTGCACGTTGTACGACACGGCGGCGGCGCGCCGGGTGAGGGCGGTTACGCGGCGGATCAGCCCCAGCTCGACGATCAGCCAGGCCAGCGCAATGGCGGCCAGCATGGCGCCCAGGTACCAGGACAGGCGCGTGGCCACGGCGGCCAGGCCCTGCTCCACATCGCGCGGGTGGCCGGTGAAGCTGACGGTGTAGTTGCCCGTGGGCGTGTCCAGAATGTCCTGGCCCGTGGGCACGGCCGGGGTCATGGTGGCGGCGGAGACGCCGGCCGCATCCAGCGGCAGCCAGCTGATCAGGCGCAGCAGCCAGGGCGCCGACGGCGCGGCCTGCACATCCACGCCCTTGAGGGTGATGGCGCTGGCTTCGTCGGCACCCACCTTGCGGATCTGCACGCGCTCGCCCGGCAGCAGGCTGCGCGAGATGTCGTTGAGCGAGGCCGCAAGCTGCGCCCCAGGCGAGTTGCTGTCGAACAGCGGCGGCTCCGTGTCCCCGGGGGCCAGCATTTCCACGCGCACACGCATGCTGCCCAGGTCTTCGGGCGGCCAGACGGGGCGCACGTCCCTGCGGAACAGGGCTTCGCGGAACAGCTCGACCGGCAGGCGGATGGAGTAGTACGTGCGGCGCAGGCAGTCGGCTGCAGGGGGTGTCTTGTCATTGCCCGCACTGCCCTGCACGCCAGGCGGCAGGTCGCGGCAATGGCCGTTCTGCCAGAGCCAGCCACGGAAATCGCGCACGGGCCGCGCGCGGGCCTCAAGCTGGGGCGTGCCGTTGTCCACAAAGCCGGTGAGCCGGCCGTGCTCGCCGTTGCCGGACTTGTTGCCCTGCTGCGGCATGGCCTCATAGGGCGCAATCCAGCGGTAGGTGCTGCCGCGCATGTCCAGCGTGATGCGGGCGCGGTGCGCCTGGGCGGGCTCGCGCGAGCCGCGTTCGCGCGGTGTCAGCTCGCCTGCGAAGAAGCTGCCCACCAGATAGATGAATCCGCCTGCGTAGGGATTGTTGCCAATGGCTGCGCACAGCGAGGCGCCATCGGAGTACTGGACCGAGCAGCCGGCCATCTCCACGGCCTGCTGCGACTTTTGCGGATCGTCGAAGTCGATGGCCGCGTAGGGCAGTAGCAGCGGCGCCAGCGGCGTCACGCCCTGGCCCAGGTGGCCGGCGTTGAGCAGGGCCAGCCGGCCCGAAGGATGGCGCAGCCGCGCCATGACCTCGGCCTGGCTGCGCACAAAGCCGTGCTGGTAGGCCTGCCAGGCGCGTTCCTTCTCGTCCTTGAGCACCACCACGCTCAGCGCCACCGTGGCCACTGCCAGCAGCACGAACACGCCGCGCAGCAGGATGCGCTGGCGGAAGGCGGCCAGGCCCAGGCGAGGCACCTCCAGCCGGGGCAGCTCCAGCCTGGGGTTGAGCAGGCGCTTCATGTGCGGACGGCGGCGCCGGCCTGGCCCACCCAGCGAAAGCCGCGCATGGGCACGTTCTCTATGCCTTCGAAGCCCGGGTCCACCTCGCGCAGGGCCTCGCGGATGGTGCTGACGTGCTTGCGCACGTTGTCGCGGTTGCGGCCGCTTTTGACCACCTCGAACAGCTCGTCGTAGGACACCACTTCGCCGCTGCGCTGGTGCAGCGTGGCAAGGATGCGCTGGGCAGTCAGCGGCAGGTTGATGCGCTCGCCGCGCCAGGTGGGCGTGCGCTGCCACAGCGGGTCCAGCACCAGGGCGTCGCCTGCGGGCGCTGCGGCGGCCTGCGCGGCCACGGGCGCTGCGCGCTGCGTGGTGCGCAGGATGTCCAGGAAGGTCTCGATGAAGTCCGCCTCCTCGAAGGTGGTCTTTTGCAGGTAGTCCCAGGCGTCCAGCGCCTTCATGATGCTGCGGTAGATGGCGGCCGGCATGGCCGAGACCACCAGCACCGGCGTGCCCTGGCCCAGCTTGTTGATGGCGTTGATCAGCGCCACGCCCGCATGGCGCTCGCGGCCCAGCTCGATGTCCAGCACCACGGCGTCGTAGTGCTCGCGGGCCAGGGCGGCCTCGGCCTCGTCGCGCGTGAACCACTGGTCGATCACGATGCCGCTGCGCGCACTGCGTATCCATCCCGCCAACTGGTTGCTGGTGGGCAGGTCGTCTTCGATCACGGCGATACGGGTCATGGGGCTGTGCAGTGGTGGGGTCGGGGGAGGCCGCCGTGGCGGTGTTCGCGGGATTATCTCGGCCCTGCGCCGGCCCGGGTGTGAGTTTTTCTTCCGGGGCCGGAGCGTTTGCGCTGCCGGTGTGAGCGCTTTGGTCCGTGCGCTGCGTTGTTGCTTCCGGGGTGGATCCGAACAATCGGTCCTCAATGAGCCACCCCTGTTTCCGGTGCCTCAGAAACAGCCAACAACAGCCATCACAGCCGAGAGAGAGAACACCATGAAAGCCACCTGGAACCGCATCATGCAGGCCCTGACGGGCCGCAAGTCCGCCCGTCTGGACGAAGCCGGCACTGCCGCGCCCGCAGCCGGGTCCGATGCTGCAACGCTGCCGGGCAACGCGCCCCGCCGCCAGCCCGTGGACTGGGCGGTCCTGCTGCCCACGGCACGTACCGTGCGCTGGTTGGCCATCGGCGCCGTGGTGGTGGCGGCAGGTCTGGTGGTGGTGCGCAACCCGCCCGTGCAGCACCTGGAGCAGGGCACGCTGGGCGTGCGCCTGAACCAGTTCACAGGCTCCGTCAGCCTGTGGCGCGATGGCAGCGTGTGGGTGGTGCCGGGCCTGCACACGGTGCGCGTGTTCTCCCTGCGCGACCAGAGCTACCGCCCGGAGGCCATGCGCCAGGCCAATGGCAGCGCACCCCTGCAGTCGGTCGAGGGCCTGTCCCTGGGTCTGGACCTGAACGTGCGCTATGCGCTCGATCCCGCATCGCCCGCCGTCAAGGCCGGCAACCTGCCTCTGGACATAGGCGGCGACATCGTGGAGCCCGCCGTGCAGGGCCTGGTCTACAAGGTGTTTGCGCGCTACACCGTGCGCGAAATCTTCTCGACCAAGCGTGCCGAGATCGCCCAGATCATGGAGACCGAACTGCGCACGCGCCTGGCGGCCGACGGCGTCACGCTGCGCAGCATCCAGATCGGCAAGGTGGACCTGCCCGCCGAGTACCGCCGCGGCATGGACAGCCTGCTGGCCGAGGAGCTGGCCTCGGAGAAGATGCGCTACACGCTGGAACTCAAGGACAAGCGCGTCAAGGAAACCGAGCTGGATGCCAATGCCGACAAGGTGCGCCGCGAAGTGGCCGCCGAAGCCGCCGCCCGCGAGCAGGTGATTGCGGCGCGTGCCCAGGAAGAGGCCATGAAGCATGTGCTGCCCTTCAAGCAGCGCCAGATCGAGCAGCGCCAGCTGGAGGCCGAGGCCGAGCGCGTGGCCCGCGTGAAAGCCGCCGAGGGCAGCGCCCAGGCCCGCCGCATCGAGGCCAATGGCGAAGCCGATGCACGCCAGAAGCTGGCCGAGGCCGAGGCCTTCCGCATGGACCGCCTGGGCAAGGTCAACGCCGAGCAGATGGCGCGCGAGGGCACCCTGGTCACGCGCTACCCGCTGCTCATCCAGAAGACGCTGGCCGACAAGCTTTCGGACAAGATCCAGGTCATCATCGCGCCCCCGCCGACCAATGGCGACTTCATCGGCGCGGCCCTGCTGGGCGGCAGCCGCAATGCACAGGCCGGCGCAGCCTCCGTGGCGGCCGAAGATGCCAACGCAGCCGTTCAGGAGCAATAAGCCATGCTGACCGTATCGACCTTGGCCGCCGCAGCGCTGGCCACCGGCATGGGCAGCGCCATCGTGGTGCAGGACCAGGCCAGCCTGCGCGCCGCGCCGCGCGATGGCGCCCAGCAGCAGGCCAGCCTGTGGCAGGGAGAGGTGCTGGAGATCAGGGGCGAACGCCTGGACTACCTCCAGGTCTGGGACCACAAGCGCGAGCGCGGCGGCTTCATCCGCGCCGGCGATGTGCGCCGCGTGGCCATGACCGAGGCCGATGCCCCCGCCTTGCTGGCCGTGCTGCGCTTCGTGCAGGACACGCCCGGTGCCGAGGCGCTGGGCATCGGCCTGGTGGCCGCCTACCTGCAGGCTGCGCCCGCCAGGACCCTGGCCGGCGCCGAAGGCGCGCAGGCCTTCGACGCACTGGGCGGCTTTGCCGACCGGCTGGCGCGGCGCGCCTCCGCTGCGGCGCCCGGCAAGGCCTCGGGCGCCACGCTGTCGGCCCACCTGGATGTGGCCAACGGCTACGGCCTGCGCTTTGCGACCTATGAGGTCGAAGGCCGCATGCAGGTCTGCTATGAAGGCGAATTCTTCCGCCGCGTGCTGGCCATGCCCGCCGCCGACGCGCCGCAGCGCGCCCGCGCCGCCCTGGCGCTGACAAGGCCCGAATGCGTGGACCCCGATCTGCCGGCCCATGAGCGCGCCCGCATGCATGCCTGGCAGGCCGATGTGCTGGAGCGCGTGGACGTGACCGGCCTGCCGCCCTACCTGCGCGGCCGCGTGCAGATGCGCCGCGCCAGCGTGTGGGCGGCGCTGGCCTTTCAGCAGGCGCGCAAGAGCATGGCCGACCCTGCCGTGGCGGCATCGGCCGCCCGGGCGCTTGCCGAGTTCACGGGCGTCAGCAAGTCCGAGCTGCCCGATGAAGACCAGAGCGCCTACAACGACGCGGCCATGCGGGTGAGCGCCGTGCGCTGGGCGCTGTCGCCTGTTGCTGCTGCGGCTCCTGCTGCCGGAGCCCGCCCGACGCTGCTGACCGAGCCCGGTGCTGCCGGCGAAACCTGCGTGCTGCTGGTGGACGCCCAGCACGGCGCCAAGGCCCCGCTGCTGCGCCGCTGCACCTATGGCGTGGTGTGGGCTGCATCGGCCAGCACCAACCGCGAGGGCACGGCCGTGGCCCTGGCCGTGCAGCCGCTGGAAGGCTGGCGCGAACTGTGGGTGCTGCGCAAGACCGAAGGCGGCTGGCTGGCCGACGTGCTGCCCCCGGCCGCCACCGCCCCGGAGACCGGCGTGGCCGAATGGGCGGGCTGGGTGCCTGGCGGCCAGCTGATGCTGGTGGCGCGCGAGGCCCGTGGCCAGGGCCGCTACCGCAAGAGCTTCGAGGTGGTGCGGCTGGACGGCCTGGCCACCGAGCGCGTGACCGGCGATGTGTCTGCCCTGCCGCTGTTCCAGCGCTGGCAGGACCCGGCCTGGAAGCGCCAGTCCCTGAGCCTGCGCTGAAGCAAAAAAAAGCCTGCACCGGTGGGGTGCAGGCTCGTCTCCAACGATGCCTGGAGCGTTGCCAGGCGACTCCTCTAGGAACTCCTTGTTCGCCTTCCAGCGGTGCTGGCCGGCGAATCCAAGCGGCGATTCTACGAGTGAAGCCGGGGCCGTGCGGCCGAGTCATCTGATAAATGATGTCTTATAGAGGACTGTGGTTGTGCAGTCGCCTGGGGGACAGCCGGAGGCGTGTCCGCAGGCAGGTCAAGTGATTGTTCTGCATAGGTATTTTCAATTTCCATGAAATTCTGAAAGTTGTGATGCCCTGCAAAGACCATGCATGCCGCTTTGGTTATCCGGGCCTGTGCGGTGGCGAGCCGGGTGGATGCGCATCAAGCTTGTGTAAGCCTGTCTTGCTATATCTTCAGGTTTCGCCAGCCTGCGGCGGCAGGCGGGCATCTCACCAGAAAACCCAGCGAACCGGAGACCACGATGACCCACATTTACGACCAGCATCTGGAGCGCAACAGCGCCAACCATGCGCCGCTCAGCCCCTTGGGCTTCATCGCCCGCACGGCCGAGGTCTATCCCGAGCGGCTGGCCGTGGTCCACGGCACGCTGCGCCGCAACTGGGGCGAGACCTATGCGCGCTGCCGCCAGCTGGCCAGCAGCCTGCACAAGGCGGGCGTGGGCAAGAACGACACCGTGGCCGTGATGCTGCCCAATACGCCGCCCATGGTGGAGGCGCATTTCGGCGTGCCCATGGCGGGGGCCGTGCTCAATGCGCTGAACACGCGGCTGGATGCGGAAACCATTGCCTTCATGCTGGACCACGGCGAGGCCAAGGTGCTGATCGTGGACCCGGAGTTCACGGGCGTGGTGGCCAAGGCACTGAAGCTGCGCCAGCGCAGCGCGCCGCTGCTGGTGATCCAGGTCGAGGACGCGCTGTACGGACCGGCCGCCGAGCAGGTGGGCAGCCTGGACTACGACGACTTCGTGGCCGGTGGCGATGCCGGTTTCGACTGGCAGCTGCCTGCCGACGAGTGGGATGCCATCGCGCTGAACTACACCAGCGGCACCACGGGCAACCCCAAGGGCGTGGTCTATCACCACCGGGGTGCGGCCATCAATGCCATCAGCAATGTGCTGGAGTGGGACATGCCCAAGCACGCCGTTTACCTGTGGACCCTGCCCATGTTCCATTGCAACGGCTGGTGCTTTCCGTGGACGGTGGCGGCGCGCGCGGGGGTCAATGTCTGCCTGCGCCGGGTGGAGGCCCAGGCCATCTTCGATGCCATCCGCAACCACGGCGTCACGCATTACTGCGGCGCGCCCATCGTGCACGGCCTGCTGGTCAATGCGCCGGCCGCCATGAAGGAGGGCGTGCCCGCCGGAGTCAAGGCCATGGTGGCGGGCGCCGCGCCACCGGCGTCGATGATCGAGGGCATGGAGCAGCTGGGCTTCGACATCACCCATGTCTACGGCCTGACCGAGGTTTACGGCCCGGCCACGGTCTGCGCCAAGCACGCGGCCTGGGATGCGCTGGACATCGGCGAACGCGCGCGCCTCAATTCCCGCCAGGGCGTGCGCTACCACCTGCAGCGCTCGGCCAGCGTGCTCGATCCGGAGACCATGGAACCCGTGCCCCATGACGGCCAGACCATGGGCGAGATCATGTTCCAGGGCAACATCGCCATGAAGGGCTATCTGAAGAACCCGCAGGCCACGGACGAGGCCTTCCGCGGCGGCTGGTTCCACACGGGCGACCTGGCCGTGCAGCATCCGGACGGCTATATACAGATCAAGGACCGCAGCAAGGACATCATCATCTCGGGCGGGGAGAACATCTCGTCCATCGAGGTCGAGGACGTGCTCTACCGCCACCCGGCCGTGCTGGCCGCCGCCGTGGTGGCCAAGCCCGATCCCAAGTGGGGCGAGACGCCCTGCGCCTTCATCGAGCTGAAGGCCGGCGCGCAGACCACGGCCGAAGACATCGTGGCCCACTGCAAGAAGCACCTGGCCGGCTACAAGGTGCCGCGCGCCGTGGTCTTTGGCGAGCTGCCCAAGACCAGCACGGGCAAGATCCAGAAGTTCGAGCTGCGCCGCCAGGCCGGATCGGTCCAGGCCATCACGGGCTGATGGCCGGGCCGCGGCGCGGGCAGCGGCTCAGTGTCCGGCCGTCTTGGAAAACAGCTGGATGACCAGCACGCCCGCCACGATCAGGCCCATGCCCGCCAGCGCGGGCAGGTCCAGCGTCTGGCCCTGCCAGAGCCATCCGACCAGGGAGATCAGCACGATGCCCGCGCCGGACCAGATCGCATAGGCCACGCCCGTGGGCACGGTGCGCAGCGTCAGCGACAGGAAGTAGAAGGCCAGCGCGTAGCCCAGGACCGTGACCACGCTGGGCCACAGCCGCGTGAAGCCTTCGGACTGCTTGAGGCAGGAGGTGGCCGCCACCTCGGCGACGATGGCCAGGCCCAGGTACAGGTAGTTGGACGCCATGCTCAGATGGCCGCGTAGCTGCCCGTGCCCTCGGGCCAGCGCGTGAGCACGTCGAAGCCCGTGTCGGTCACCACCACCATGTGCTCCCACTGGGCGGACAGCGACTTGTCGTTGGTGATCACCGTCCAGCCGTCGGCCAGTTCGCGCGTGGCCGCCTTGCCGGCGTTGAGCATGGGCTCGATGGTGAAGATCATGCCGGCCTCCAGCACCATGCCCTGGCCGGGCTGGCCGTAATGCAGCACCTGGGGGTCGTCGTGGTAGACCTTGCCGATGCCGTGGCCGCAGTACTCGCGCACCACGCTGAAGCGCTCGCGCTGGGCCACGGTCTGGATGGCATGGCCGATGTCGCCCAGCGTGGCGCCGGGGCGCACGGCGCGGATGCCGGCCAGCAGGGCCTCGTAGGTGGTCTCCACCAGGCGGCGCGCCTGGTTGGAGGGCTGGCCCACGTAGTACATGCGGCTGGTGTCGCCGATCCAGCCCTCGGGCGTGGTCACGGCCACATCGACATTGAGGATGTCGCCCTCGCGCAGGATCTGCCGGGCGTCGGGGATGCCGTGGCAGACCACGTGGTTGGGCGAGGTGCAGACCGTCTTCGGAAAGCCGTGGTAGCCCACGTTGGTGGGCACGCAGCGCAGTTCATCGACGATGAAGTCATGGCAGAGCTTGTCCAGGTGCTCGGTGCTGACGCCCGGCTGCACGTGGGGCACCAGCATCTGCAGGACGCGGGCGGCCAGGCCACCGGCCTTGCGTGATTGCCCGATATCGAGGGCATCGTGCAGCGGGACGCTGCGCAGCTTGGCCCCCCTCATTGCAGACCTCCCGACAGGCGCACGGGGCGCGGGCGGCGTGCTGCCGTATCGGCGGGAGCCGGTGCCGCTTCGGGCTCGCCCAGCTTCAGCGTGGCCGCGGCCTCTTGCAGCAGCAGGGCGCAGATGCCTGCGTAGTCGAGATGGGGATGGTGTTCGGCCAACTGGCCGACACGCAGCCAATGCTCGGCCTGGGCGTTGATGGATCGACCCAGGGCCGCGCTGGACAGGCGGATCTGGTCGTGCAATTGGTCGGATATTTTGACGATTCCCATGGGGTGGCGATCATACGGGGAATATACGTTTCGTATATTGACAATCGCAAATCGCGGGCTCTGCGGCGGGACATTCGTGCAGGTCTTCAGATGCAGGCCGCCATGTCGTCGGCAAGACTGCGCGAAGTACGGTGTGAATGCTCTTGTGTTGATAGCGCAATGATCAGGTCTGGCTGGCCATCCGGCAGGGATGATGTTTTTCCTGCAGAGCGGTCCTGTACAAGACTGGGCCTTGCGCGATCTGCGGTCTTCTATCAGATATCTGTTGCAGATCTGGGGCTTACCCCTAGCAAGTCGCCTGCTACCCAAACTGACAAGAATCAAGACTGTCTGGAAGCGAATGTCCTGCAAGCCGGCGCATGGTGCGGCCGGCCGGGCCTTCCGGCAGGGAGCAGCAATGGGCAAGGAACAAGAAGCGGGTTCGGCAACGGGATCGGGCGGGGCGCGCATCGTCGTCGTGGGCGGTGGCGTGGCGGGGCTGGAGATTGCCACGGCGCTGGGCAAGGGGCGCACGGGGGCCATCGGCTCGGTGACCCTGGTGGACAGCGATTCGGCCCATGTCTGGAAGCCCATGCTGCACACCATTGCGGCCGGCACGCGCGACCTGGCCCAGCAGCAGACCACCTACCTGGCCCAGGCCAGCGACGCCAGCTTTGCCTACCAGCCCGGCGAAATGTGCGGCCTGGACCGCGAGGCCCGCGAGGTGCTGCTGGCCCCCATCGAGGCGCCCGATGGCCGCGAGATTGTGCCGGGCCGGCGCATTGCCTACGACAGGCTGGTGATCGCCGTGGGCAGCGGCGCCAATGATTTCGGCACGCCGGGCGTGGACGAGCACTGCTTCATGATCGACTCGCGCCGCAAGGCCGATGCCTTCAACAGCGAGATCCGCCTGCGCATGGTGCGCTGCATGACCAGCGGCGAGCAGCTGCGCGTGGCCATCGTGGGCGGCGGCGCCACGGGCGTGGAGCTGGCGGCCGAGCTGGTGCAGCTGGCCGAGAGCGCCCGGGCCTATGGCGCGCTGGGCGAGGCCGCGCGCTTCGGCATCGTGCTGATCGAGGCCGGGCCGCGCCTGCTGCCCGGTTTTCCTGAAGAGATTTCCGAAGCCACGCGCCTGCGTCTGCAGGCCCTGGGCGTTTCGGTGATCGTCAACGGCCGCGTGCAGTCGGCCAGCGAAGAGGGGTTCGTGCTGGCCAGCGGCGAGTTCGTCCCCGCAGGCCTGCGCGTCTGGGCAGCGGGCGTGAAGGCCCCGGCCTTCCTGGCGCAGCTGGGACTGGAGACCACGCAAGGCAACCAGCTCAAGGTCAACGGCCAGCTGCAGACCAGCGACCCCCATGTCTACGCCGTGGGGGATTGCGCCAGCTTCACCCTGCCCGGTGCCAGCGTGCCGCTGCCGCCCACCGCCCAGGTGGCGCACCAGCAGGCCCGCTATCTGGTGGAGACGCTGCCGCGCCTGCTGAAGGAGCCGGGTTTCCGCCCCGAAGGCTTTGCCTACCGCGACTTTGGCGCCCTGGTGTCATTGGCCCATTACGACGCCTATGGATCGCTGGGCAAATTCGGCCTGTTCAACGGCGGCGTGATCCGCGGGCGCATGGCCATGCTGAGCCACATCATGCTGTACCGCTCGCACCAGGCGCGGATCTACGGCTTTTGGCGCGGGGGGCTGCTGTGGCTGATCGATTTGATGAATTCGCGCCTGCGCCCGTCGATCCGGCTGGACTGAGCAGCCGGGCCCGGCATCAAAGCAGCCCCTCGATGGGCAGCCAGCCCAGCACGCGCAGCATCAGGCGCTTGAATGCACTGCTGCCGGGCTCGGTGGTGGTGGTGAGTGGCTCAGGCGGCGTGCCGCTTTCCGTAGTCCAGCTCAGGCGGCCCTGTGCATCGATCTGCACATGGTAGGCGGCCGCTGACAGACTCTGGTCGAGCATGCGGCTCATCTGCGAAGCCATCTCGGGGCTGTCGATCAGCAGGCCCATTTCGGTGTTGAGGTGGGCCGAGCGCGGGTCGAAGTTGAACGAGCCCACGAAGATGCGCTCGCCATCGACCGCAAAAGTCTTCGCATGCAGGCTGGAGCCCGAGCTGCCGGGGCGGCTGCCCGAACCCACGCCCGACTTCCCGCCCGAGGACGCGGCGGGCGACGGTAGCCCTTGCCTGGGCTCGCCTGCATCGGCTGCGGGCGTGTCCGGCTCGCCGATCTGGCGGCGCAGCTCATACAGCTGCACGCCTTCCTCGATCAGCGGGCGCCGGTACCGGGCATAGCCGGCATGGACCACGGCCACGTCGGTCGCCTCCAGGCTGTTGGTGAGCACGCGCACGGCAATGCCCTGGTGGCGCAGGCCGGCCAGGGCGCGCACACCGGCCTCGGTGGGCACGAAGTAGGGCGAGACCAGGTCCAGCTGGCGCTGCGGCTGGCCGATGGCGGGTGCCAGCTGCGTGATCAGCAGCCCCTGCCTGGGCACCTGGCCCAGCACCTTGGCCGGGTCGTCGCTGACCAGGGTGGTGCGGGCCCAGCGCAGGGGCAGGCGGCCGGCCAGCAGCTCTTGCGTGAACGGGCTTTGCGCCACGGCGCGCACATAGGCCTGGGCCTCGGGGCGCTGCACCTCGGTGGCCAGGGCCTCGCTGGCGCGCGCCACCGCATAGTCGGGCAGCGGCGGCAGCAGGCTGGCCACGGGGTAGGCCGAGGCGCTGGCCCAGTACTGGTCGAACGAGTGCGCGATATCGGCCACCACCGGCCCCATGGCGACCACGTCCAGGTCGGCGAACAGCACGCCGTCGGTGGCCGCGAAGTACTCGTCGCCGATGTTGCGTCCACCCACGATGCTGGCCTGGCTGTCGGCCGTGAAGCTCTTGTTGTGCATGCGCCGCTGCGTGCGCGAGAAATCCGTCACATAGCCCAGCGCCTTGGGCGTGCGCTGCGCAAAGGGGTTGAACAGCCGCACCTCGATCTGCGGATGCCGGTCCAGCGCGCTGAGCTGCGTGTCCAGCCCCGCCGTGCCGCCGTCGTCCAGCAGCAGGCGCACGCGCACGCCCCGGTCGGCGGCCTGGCGCAGTTCGTCAAGCAGCAGGTGGCCCGTGGTGTCGTCACGCCAGATGTAGTACTGCACATCCAGCGTGCGCTGGGCCACGCGGGCCAGCAGGGCACGCGCCGCGTAGGCGTTGCGTGCATCGGAAAGCGCGTGGATGCCGGTAAGCCCCGGATGCTGGTCCAGCAGCGGTGCCAGCGCCTGGCCCAGCAGCGTGGCCTGGGCGGCCCCGGGCGGCAGCGCCGTGGATTCGCTGCGGCCGGCCAGCGGCGGCAGGCTGCAGCCTGCCAGCAGCAGGGCCAGGACGAGCGCCTGGGTGGTGGCAAGGGCGCGGCGCAGCAGCGGCATGGTGCGTTCGGTGTTTGCGGTGGTCAGTGCAGCCAGCGGATGAACAGCTGGATCACCGTGGCATTGACGATGTCGACGAAGAAGGCGCCCACCATCGGCACGATGAGGAAGGCCTTGTGCGAGGGGCCGTACTGGTTGGTGATGGCCTGCATGTTGGCCACGGCCGTGGGCGTGGCACCCATGCCGAAACCGCAGTGGCCGGCGGCCAGCACGGCCGCATCGTAGTTGCTGCCCATGATGCGGAAGGTCACCAGCGCGGCGTACAGGCCCATCACCAGGGTCTGGGCCGCCAGGATCACCATCAGCGGCGCCGCCAGCCCCGCCAGCTCCCACAGCTTGAGCGACAGCAGGGCCATGGCCAGGTAGATGGACAGCGAGGCATTGCCGAAGACGTCGATGGCCCGGTCGAATACCTGGAAGTGAAAGACATAGTCCAGCGTATTGCGGATCACGACGCCGCCTGCCAGCGCCCAGACGAAGGCGGGCAGGGAGAACAGGGTGCCGGCGGTGAACTGCGCCATGAACTCGGCAAAGCCCAGGCAGCCTGCGAACAGGGCCAGTGTTTCTATGGCCGCGCTGGTGGTGATCAGGCGCGTCTGCTCGGGATTCTCGAAGCCGCCGTGGCTTGCACTTTCGCCCAGCGGGGGCTGTTTTTCGGGGGCGGCTGCGGGGTCGTGCACGGCAAGCCTGCGGCGCGTGATCAGGGCCTTGGCCAGGGGGCCGCCGATCAGGCCGCCGATCACCAGTCCGAAGGTGGCACAGGCAATGCCCAGCGTGACCGCGCCCTGGATGCCGTACTCGCGCTCGAAAACCTGGCCCCAGGCGCCTGCCGTGCCATGGCCGCCCGTCAGGGTGACGGAGCCTGCGATCAGCCCGAACAGCGGATCGAGCCCGAGCATCGTGGCCAGGCTCACGCCCACCAGGTCCTGCAGGCCGATGAAGACGGCGACCACGGCCAGGAACAGCAGCAGCGAACGGCCGCCTTCGCGCAGCTTGGCGAAATTGGCGCTCAGTCCGATGGATGAGAAAAACACCAGCATGAAGGCCATCTGCAGCTCGCTGCTGAAGCTGAAGGTGTAGCCCAGGGTCTGGTTGAGCACGAACAGGGCGACGGCGGCGACCAGACCGCCGGCCACGGGCTCGGGGATGTTGAATTCGCGCAGCAGGCGCAGGTGCTGCACCAGCCATTTGCCCAGCAAAAGGACGAGGGCGGCGAAGATCAGGGTGTAGTAGGCGCTGAAAGTCAGGTGCATGGCTTCCGTGTTCTGGTGGGCGGGGCAAGGCAGCTCACCATACGATAGGCGGCATGCCGGGTGGCGATGTCAGGATAGCCACTGATTCCGAGGCCTGCTGAAAGTGCCCTTCGGTCGTGCCCTGCGTCAGTGCCCTGTCAGCTGGCTACGGGGCCGGGCCGCCTGTCCTCGACGGTGAAGCGGGCCAGCGTGTAGATGCGGCTGTCGGCGCGCATGGGGTTGGCCACGGCACGCAGCTCGCTGGTCCAGCGTTCGGGCGTGATGTCTGCCAGGCCATAGCCGCGTTCCTCGCAGCGTGCGTACAGCACCTGCGGGTTGTGGGCGACGATGGCATCGACCTTGGCCTGTGTGGTGCCGCTGCGCGAGGTGATCGAGGTGCTGCAGAACTCGCTGGCCACGATGGGGTTGCGCCGTTCGGGCGCGGCCTCGGGATCGGCGTGCACGGCACAGACGTAGTTCTGGTGCAGGTCGCCGCCCAGCAGCACGCTGTTGCGCGGCGTGGGCTGGGCGCCCGGCGTGAGGTGGCGCACCAGGCGCTGGCGCGCGGCCGGGTAGCCGTCCCAGCTGTCCGTGGCCTGCGATCCCGAAGGCGGCCGGTGCGCCGACAGCAGGGTGGGCTGGGCCAGGATGCTCCAGCGCGGCCCCTCGCTGCCCTGGTGGCGTGCGTCCTCGGCCAGTTGGCGGTACAGCCACTGCTCCTGGGTCCAGCCCAGGAAGCTGCGCGCCGTGTCCGACAGGGCCGCACATTGCGCAGGGCGCACGCTGCCCTTGTCTGCCTCGCCCTCGATGCGGCAGGCCTGGGCGCTGCGGTACTGGCGGCCGTCCAGCAGATGCAGCCGGGCCAGCCGGCCCCATTGCAGGCTGCGGTACAGCTGCAGGCCGCCGCCGCCATGCGATGCCCCGGCGCCCGTCAGCGCGCTGGCACGCAGCGGCATGTTTTCGTAGAAGGCCTGCCAGGCGGCCATGCGCCGGGCCAGGAAACGCGCGGCATCGCCCTGGCCCTGGTCGCCCGCGTAGTTGTTTTCCACCTCATGGTCGTCCCAGCCCACGGACCAGTTGCACAGGGCGTGCGCGGCCTGCAGCAGCGGGTCGCTCTTGTGCAGGGCGTAGCGGTCGCGGTAGTCCTGCAGGGTCTGCGCGGCGCGCAGGCTGTGCGTGCGGGCCAGGCCCAGCGTCATGGCGGGCGTGGCGTATTCGTAGATGTAGTCGCCCAGGAAGATCACCAGGTCCGGCGCATCCTGCACCACCTGGCGCCAGGCCGCGTAGTAGCCGTGCTCCCAGCGCTGGCAGGAGGCATAGGCCAGGCGCAGGCGCTGCGGCATGCTGCTGGGGGCAGGCGCCGTGCGGCAGCGGCCCGTGCCGCTGACCGCCTGTCCCAGCATGAAGCGGTAGTGGTACCAGCGGTCGGGCGCCAGTCCTCCCACCTGCACATGCACGCCGTGGCCCCATTCGGGCTGGGCCATGGCCTCGCCGCTGCGCACGATCTGGCGGAACAGCGGGTCGTGCGCCAGCTCCCAGCGGATCTTGAGCGCAGGCATGGCCGTGGTGTCGGTCTCGCCCAGCTGGGCCAGCGGTGGCGTCAGCCGCGTCCACAGCAGCACGTTGTCGGGTTCAGGGTCGCCGCTGGCCACGCCCAGCGTGAAGGGGTTGTGCGCAGGCCGCTCGCCCAGCCGGGCCCAGGCAGGCAACTGGCCCAGCGCCGTGGCCAGGCCCGAGCCGACCAGAAACTGGCGCCGCGGTGCAGGGACGGAGGCGCTGAAGGGCAGGTGCATGGCGGTTCGGGGCAGGTGGCGCAAAAAAGCGGGGAAAGACGGGGCGTGGCCTTGGGTGGATCAAAGGCCGGCGCCTGCGTTTCCAACTGGCTGCCATTGTGCGCCTGATGCCGTGGCAATGCAGTGCTTGCCGCGCTCCTTGGCCTGCAGCATGGCGGTGTCGGCGCGGCGCAGCACGTCCATGCCGTTTTCGTGGCTTTGCAACTGGGCGACGCCCGCGCTGAAGCTCAGGGGCCGGGGTGCGGGCTGGCCTGGGGTCTGCGCAGATGCGGGCAAAGGCGCCTGCTCCAGCAACTGCAGAAGGCGCTGCAGTGCCTGGGCGCCTGCCGTCTCCGGGGTCTGCGGCAGCAGCAGCACGAAGGCCTGGCCTTCATAGCGGCCCACCACGTCTTCAGGGCGCAGCCCTTGGCGCGCCAACTGGGCCACATGCACCAGCGCGGCATCGCCCATGGCATGTCCCAGCTCGGCATTGAGGGCCTGCATGCCGTCCATATCGACCAGGGCAACGCTCAGCGGCTGGCCATGGCGCTGTGCGCGTGCCACCTCGCGGTCCAGTGCCTCGCTCACGCCCAGGCGGTTGAGCTGGCCGGTCAGCGGGTCGTGGCGTGCGCGGCGCGCGGCCTCGTCCAGTTCCTGCTGCAGTGTTTCGATGCGGGCCTCGCAGGCATCGACATGGGCGCGCAGCGCCTGCAGCTCCTCCTGGGCCACGCGGCTGCCGGCAGCCATGGTGCGCGTGGCCTCCAGCACCTGCTGCAGCAGCGGGGCTGCGTCTTCCAGGCGCTGGATGCCGTCCAGCTGGCGTGCCGCCTCTTCCATGCGGGCGCCCAGCGTTTCGTTGCTGCTCGTGATCTGCGCCAGATGCTGGACGAAGCCGCCCAGCATGTCCCTGAGCGCCTGCTGCGCGGCGGCCATGCCGTCCTGCAACTGCAGGCGCCGGTGGATCACGGTCTGCAGCTCGCGCCGTGCATCGGCCAGGGGCGCGGGCGACAGCGGCGGGGTGATGGCCTGCTCGATGGCCGTGAGCTGCTGCACCAGCCAGCTGCCATGCGTGGGGTCCTGGGCCAGGTGCTGCACCAGGGTCTGCAGCAACTCCTGCATCAACTGCAGGACCTGAAGCTGGTCGGCGATGGCGAACGACAGCTGGTAGTGCTGGTCGTGCAGGCGCCGCGCCAGGGCCTTGGCATCCACGGGCGGCGATTGCAGCTGCTCCATCAGCTGCTGGTGCAGTTGCCCGGTCTTGGTGTCCTGGGTGTCCAGCAGCGTGGACAAGGCCTCGAAGCGCCGCGCCAACTGCTGGGTCAGGTCGTCGGGCAGGGCCTGGACGGGCGGCGGCACGGGCAGCTCCACGGGCCTGGCCTCATGGGCAGGCGGCTGCAGGGCCGCGTTGGCATAGGCGGTGATGACCTGCTGCAGCCCTTGCCAGTCGCTGCGCTCTATGGCGGCGCCCAGCTGGTCGCGCAGGCGCTTCTGTCCGGGCGTCTGCGCAGGCAAAAGCGCATGCACGTGGCGCAGCGGGCCCTGGGGAAAGCTGGCGGGGCTGGGCTCGCCAGCCGCCTGTTCATAAAGGCGGGTGTAGTTTTCCGGGGTGGGCGGCAGGCGGTTCAGCGCCAGTTGCCGCAGGGTTTCGCGTGCCAGTTCGGAAGCGGAGCGCTCGGCCATGGGTGGGCAGTTGTTTCAGAATGCAATGCCCTCCAGTGTGGCATGGCCAGCGCCCGGTTCACTGCTCGTTGACCATCACCAGCTTGCCCTGCACCTGGCGCGATCCCATGCGCGCATAGGCGGCGTGCAGCTCGGCCATGGGCATGGTGCGGTCGATCACGGGCTTGATCTTTCCCTGGCCGTACCACTGCGCCAGCTCCTGCATCATGGCCGCATTGGCCTTGGGCTCGCGCCGGGAGAACTCGCCCCAGAAGACGCCCACCAGCGATGCGCCCTTGAGCAGCGGCAGGTTCAGCGGCAGGGCAGGAATCGGGCCTGCGGCAAAGCCCACGATCAGATAGCGGCCGCGCCAGGCGATGGAGCGGAAGGCCGGCTCGGCGAAGTCGCCGCCCACGGGGTCGTAGACCACGTCGGGGCCCTTGCCGTCGGTGGCTTCCTTGATGGCGGCGCGCAGATCGCCCTGGCTGTAGTTGATGGTGGCATCGGCGCCCTGTGCCTTGCACAGCGCGCACTTTTCGTCGGTGGAGGCCGCTGCGATTACACGCGCACCCGCCGCCTTGGCGATCTGGATGGCGGCCGTGCCCACGCCGCCCGCTGCGCCCAGCACCAGCACGGTCTCGCCCGCGCGCAGCTGGCCGCGGTCGATCAGCGCATGGTGCGAGGTGGCATAGGTCATGATGAAGGCCGCAGCATCGACAAAGCTGAAACCGTCTGGCAGCGGCATGCACAGCGCGGCCGGCGCCAGCGTATGGGTGCCGAAGCCACCCGTGCCCGACAGGCAGGCCACGCGCTGGCCCACGGCCAGGTGGCTCACGCCTTCACCCACGGCCTGGACCACGCCCGCGTATTCCGAGCCCGGCACGAACGGCAGCTCAGGCTTCATCTGGTACTTGTTCTGCACGATCAGCAGATCGGGAAAGTTCAGGCTGGCCGCCTTCACTTCGAGCAGTACCTGCCCCGGGCCCGGCGTGGGCGTGGGCAGCTGCGTCCACTGCAGTTGATCGACGCCTGTGGGCGTGGTGCAAAGCCAAGCGTGCATGGTGGTTGTCTCCTGTGATTGAATGCCTGGCCGATGATAGGAGTGTGGTGGGAATGCCTCCTGTCCCTCGGGCGACGAGACGCCCGCCTACAATCGCCCGCAATCCCTGCTGTATCCATGAAGATTCTCATTTGTAACGACGACGGCTACCAGGCGCCCGGCATCCAGGCCCTGTACGAGGCGCTGCGCACGGTGGCAGACGTCGAGGTGGTGGCACCGGAGCACAACAACAGTGCCAAGTCCAACGCCCTGACGCTGAACGCGCCGCTGTATGTGCACCAGGCCCACAACGGCTTTCGCTATGTCAATGGCACGCCTGCGGACTGCGTGCACATCGCCCTGACCGGCCTGCTGGGCTACCGGCCCGACCTGGTGGTCTCCGGCATCAACAACGGCGCCAACATGGGCGACGACACCATCTATTCCGGCACCGTGGGCGCCGCCATGGAGGGCTTTCTGTTCGGCATTCCCTCCATTGCCTTCTCGCAGGTGGACAAGGGCTGGTCCGAGATCGAGGCCGCTGCCGCCGCCGCGCGCCAGCTGGTCATGGACATGCAATCGCAGGAACTGATCGGCCTGTCGCCCTGGCTGCTCAACGTGAACATTCCCAACATGCCCTTGTCCGCGCTCAAGCCCCTCAAGCTGTGCCGGCTGGGCCGCCGCCATGCGGCCGAACGCGTCATCACCCAGGAGAGCCCGCGCGGCGAAATGATGTACTGGATAGGCAGCGCAGGCGCGGCCAAGGATGACTCGGAAGGCACGGACTTCCACGCCACGGCGCACGGCCATGTGTCCGTCACGCCGCTGAAGGTGGACCTGACCGACCATGACAACCTGGGCTACTGGGCACAGACGGCGGCCAGGCTGGCGTCGGCCGGCCAGGGCGTGCAGGCAGCCCAGGGCGGGGCGGTGCAACCGTGAGCGAGCGCCGTCCCGGAGTTCCCTCGTGGGTGGCGCGCTCGGTGCAGACCCCTGCGCCGGCCTCGCGCGCGGCGCCTGCGCGCTCTGCGCTGGCGCCGGCCGGTGCCCGTGCCCCGCAACAGCCCTCGGGCATCGGCCTGGACTCGGCCGCCGTTCGCGCCCGCATGGTGCAGCGGCTGGCTGCCACCGGCATACAGTCGCCGGCCGTGCTGGCCGCCATGGGATCGGTGGAGCGCCACCGCTTTGTGGACAGCGCCCTGGTCAACCAGGCCTATGAAGACACCAGCCTGCCCATTGGCCTGGGCCAGACGATCTCCAAGCCCAGCGTGGTCGCCCGCATGACCGAGCTGCTGCTGGGCTCGGAAGCCGCGAAGTCGGGCCTGGGCCGCGTGCTGGAAATCGGCACGGGCTGCGGCTACCAGGCGGCGGTGCTGGCGCGCGTGGCACGCGAGGTCTATTCGATCGAGCGCCTGCGCGGCCTGCACGAGAAAGCGCGCAGCAACCTGCGTCCCTGGCGGCTGACCAATGTCCATCTGATCTTTGGAGATGGCATGGAAGGCTATGGCAGCGGCGCGCCGTATGCGGGCATCATCTCGGCCGCTGGCGGCGAGAGCATGCCCTCGGCCTGGTGCGACCAGCTGGCCGTGGGCGGGCGGCTTGTCGCCCCCATGGTGGTTACGGGTGGTAAGCAGGCACTGCTGGTGATTGACAAGAGTTCACACGGGTTTACGCAGTCGATTTTGGAGGCCGTGAACTTTGTCCCCCTAAAATCGGGCATCGCCTAGAAGGGAATAACTTATGTTGGTATCGCGAAGTCTTGGGGCTTGGGGAACGGTGGTGCTGGCCGGCATGGTTCTGGCAGGCTGCACATCCCAAGTGAACAGGGCTCCCGTGGAGGACCGTGGAACGACCACCACCTCCTCCACCTCTTCCTCGCCATCGGCAGCCGTCAAGCCGCTGCCCGGCGTCGAAAACGCCGGCAAGCCCGGCTACTACACGATCAAGCCCGGTGACACGCTGATCCGCATCGGCCTGGAAACCGGCCAGAGCTGGAAGGACATCGCGCGCTGGAACAATCTGGAGAACCCCAACCTGATCGAAGTCGGTCAGGTGGTGCGCGTCGTGCCGCCGACCAGCTCGGACAGCGTCGGCACGCGCCCGTCGTCCACTGCCTCCTCCACGCCCAGCGGCTCGCCCGTGGTGGCAACGCCGCTGCCACCCGTGGCATCGTCGGGCGGCTCCACGGCAACGCCTGCACCCGCACCGACCCCGGCACCCGCCCCTGCACCCGCAGCCGGCAAGGGCGCCGACGATGTGGACTTCATCTGGCCTGCATCGGGCAGCCTGATCGCCGGTTTTGACGAGGCGCGCAACAAGGGTTACGACATCGCAGGCAAGGCCGGCGATCCCGTGATGGCCGCTGCCGATGGCCGCGTGGTCTATGCCGGCGCCGGCCTGCGTGGCTATGGCAACCTGATCATCCTCAAGCACAACAACACCTACCTCACGGCCTACGCGCACAACCAGACGCTGCTGGTCAAGGAAGACCAGACCGTGCGCAAGGGCCAGAAGATCGCCGAGATGGGCAGCACCGACGCGGACCGCGTGAAGCTGCACTTCGAGGTGCGTCGCCAGGGCAAGCCTGTCGATCCTTCGCGCTACCTGCCTTCTCGCTGATGAGCCGCAGCACCAGGCAAACCGGACAAGCCCCTGCCCCGCAGGGGCTTGTTTCTTCTGCGCCCGGCGAATCGCCGTGGGAGCCGGTCGAGGACGAGGCCGAAGGCGGTGAGGTCGAGGCCGCCGCAGCCGAGCTGCGCGAGATCACCGTGCCGCCGGCCCAGCACGGCCTGCGCGCCGACAAGGTGCTGGCCGAATGCGTGGCCGAGTTCTCCCGCAGCTATCTGCAGCAACTGCTGGCGCAGGGCGCGGTCACGCTCAATGGGCGTGTGCTGGTCAAGCCGGCCACCAAGGTGGCCGCCGGCGACCGGATGGTGCTGGAGATGCGGCCCACGCAGCAGAGCATGGCCTTCCAGCCCGAAGACATGGCGCTGGACGTGGTGTATGAGGACGAGCACCTGCTGGTCGTCAACAAGCCGGCTGGCCTGGTCGTGCACCCGGCCCCGGGCAATTGGACGGGAACCCTGCTCAACGGCCTGCTGGGGCGCGACCCCAAGGCGCGGGAGGTGCCGCGCGCCGGCATCGTCCACCGCCTGGACAAGGACACCAGCGGACTCATGGTGGTGGCGCGCAGCCGCGCCGCCATGGACGCGCTGGTGGCCATGATCGCCGCGCGCGATGTCAGCCGCCAGTACCTGGCGCTGGCCCACAAGGCCTGGGGCCCGCGCAAGCGCCGCGAGGTCGATGCGCCCATCGGCCGCGACCCGCGCAACCGCCTGCGCATGGCCGTGGTCGACCTGGCGCAACATGCAGGCAAGACCGCGCGCACCGACATCGACCTGCTGGCCGGCAACGAGGAAGTCAGCCTGGTGCGCTGCACGCTGCACACGGGCCGCACCCACCAGATCCGCGTGCACATGGCATCGCTGGGCCACCCGCTGGTGGCCGATGCCGTCTACGGCGGCAAGGAGGCTGGCGGCATGGCGCGCCAGGCGCTGCACGCCTTCCGGCTGGCCTTCAACCATCCCATGACAGGCCAGGCCCTGGTGCTGCGCGCGCCGCTGCCGCCCGATATGGCACAGGCGCTGGAAAATTGGGGGCTGAGCTACAATCCCGCCGAAAGCCTCTGACCATCTCTCGCATGGCATCCGTGGAGCGCTTGCTTCCTCTTCTTTGATTCGGCGCACCCTGGCTGCCACCTCTGGTGGCACGCGCGCCTTTGTTCCCGAGACGCTGAGCCATGAATACGGTAGATGCCAAGCGGGTCCTGGAAACTGCATTGATCTGTGCGCCGCAGCCTGTCACGCTGCGTGAGCTGCGCTCGCTGTTCGATGACGTGCTGGGCTCCGACACGCTGAAGGACCTGCTGCTGGACCTGCAGAAAGACTGGGCGCAAAAAGGTGTGGAGCTGGTGCAGGTGGCGTCTGGATGGCGCTTCCAGAGCCGGCCCGAGATGCGGGTCTATCTGGACCGGCTGCATCCCGAAAAGCCGCCACGCTACACCCGCGCGACCCTGGAGACGCTGGCGATCATCGCCTACCGCCAGCCAGTGACGCGTGGCGACATCGAGGACATACGCGGCGTGACGGTCAACAGCCTGCTGATCAAGCAACTGGAAGACCGGGGATGGATCGAGGTCATTGGCCACCGGGAAACCGTGGGCCGGCCCTCTTTGTTCGCCACCACGCGCCAGTTTCTGGACGACCTGGGTCTGCAGTCGCTGGACCAGTTGCCCATGCTCGAGGAGCCCGAATCCCAGCAAAGCCTGTTCAAGGCGCTGGAAGAGTCGGGTGCGCAGGAATTGGCAGCGGACGAGGCCGCGCCAGCCGGTGACGCTCCCTTGCCCGAAGAGCCCCAGGGCGAGACAGATGCCTCGGGATCGGACGGGGCAGATGCCGCAATGGCAGCAGATGCGGCTCAAGCAGATACAGCAGACCTGGCGGTTGCGGCAGATGCAGCGGATGCGGCAGAGGCAACAGACGCAACGGATACAGCGGATACAACGGATACGGACGGCACTGCAAAGCAGGCCGAAGAAGGAAAGCCATGACGGGTAGTGATATCTCCAAAGACCAGGACGCCCAGCCGGCGTCCGATGAGGCCGGCGCGCAGCGCAAGGCCCGCCCCGCGCGCTCGCGCGCTCCCAAGGCCGGGGCGCGGCCCGGCGCCAAGCCTGTGCGCAAGCCGCGTCCGGCCGCCGAGGCGGTGCATGCCGAAGACACCGTGCAAGAGCTGGTGACGGCTGACGCATCAGAGTCAAGCGACTCAGGGTCTGTCGAAGGCTACGGTTTTGCGGACGTCATCTCGGGCGAACTCGACGCCGCCGAAGAGCGCGACGATGCCGCGCCTGCCAAGCGCGTGCTGCTGCCCCAGGTCGATTCGCCCAAGCTGCACAAGGTGCTGGCCCAGGCCGGGCTGGGATCGCGCCTCGAAATGGAGCAGCTCATTCTTGAAGGCCGCATCTCGGTCAACAACGAGCCTGCCCACGTGGGCCAGCGCATCCAGTTCGGCGACCAGATCAAGGTCAATGGCCAGCCCATCCGCTTTCGCATCGACCCGCCGCCGGCGCGTGTCATCGCCTATCACAAGCCCGTGGGCGAGGTCGTCACGCATGACGATCCGCAAAACCGTCCCACGGTGTTCCGCAAGCTGCCTCGCCTGCAGCATGGCAAATGGCAATCGGTGGGTCGCCTGGACCTGAACACCGAAGGCCTGCTGCTGTTCACCAGCTCGGGCGAGCTGGCCAACTCCCTGATGCACCCGCGCTTCGGCCTGGAGCGCGAATACGCGGCCCGCGTGCTGGGCGCGCTCAGCAAGGAAGAAAAGCAGCGCCTGACCGATGGCGTGCAGTTGGAAGACGGCGTGGCCGCCTTCGGCTCCATTGAAGACGGCGGTGGTGAAGGCGCCAACTGCTGGTACCGCGTGACCATTTCCGAAGGCCGCAACCGCGAAGTGCGCCGCATGTTCGAGGCGGTGGGCCATGCCGTGAGCCGGCTGATCCGCATCCGCTACGGCGCCATGGTGCTGCCGCGCGGCCTCAAGCGCGGCGCCTGGGTGGAGCTGGACCAGGCCGATATCCAGTCCCTGGCTTCGGCAGCCGGCATGCAGGCGCGTGCGCCCGCTGCACCCAAGCCACCGGCCGGAGGCCGCCGTGGTGGCCCGGCAGACCGCAACACCGTTCGCCGCGAAGGCGGCGGCCGCTACTTCGACGGCAATCGCCCGGCGCCCAACGCCATGCTCGACGGCCCGCGTGCCAAGCCTGCAGCCAAGGGCGGCAAGGCTGACGGCGGCCAGGGACAGGGCAAGGGGCAGGGCGGCGCAGGCGGGCGGGGCAAGGGCGGCGGCAGCCAGCAGCCCGATCCGATGCGTACATCGGTGGGCTACATCGGCTCCGACAGCCTCTCGCGTGCACGCCAGAACGCCAAGCGCAAGCCGGGAGGACGCCGCTGAAAGGCGGCCGGGCCGTCCGCCTTCTGGTTCATCCAGAGGTGGTCGGCCCGCCCTGTAAGCCTGCCATTTGGCAGCACCATGTCATCAAGGACTTTGATGGCACAGCTAGAATCAACGGTTTTGTCCAATTGACAAAAATCCATAGTAACCCTGATTAGGAACCATTCAAATGGCCATCGAACGCACTCTTTCCATCATCAAGCCCGACGCCGTTGCCAAGAACGTGATCGGCCAGATCTACGCACGCTTCGAAGGCGCTGGCCTGAAGGTCATCGCTGCCAAGATGGTGCACCTGTCGCGCGGCGAAGCCGAGCAGTTCTACGGCGTCCACAAGGAGCGTCCTTTCTTCAAGGACCTGGTGGACTTCATGGTCTCCGGCCCCGTGATGATCCAGGCTCTGGAAGGCGAGAACGCCATCCTGAAGAACCGCGAACTGATGGGCGCCACCGACCCCAAGAAGGCTGAGAAGGGCACGATCCGCGCCGACTTCGCCGACAGCATCGACGCCAACGCCGTGCACGGCTCTGACGCCGCTGAAACTGCAGCCGTGGAAGTGGCTTTCTTCTTCCCCGGCATGAACGTCTACTCGCGCTAATCCCCGCGTCTTCCGCGGCCGTCATGGTCTGTCCGGTGCAGGCCGTGCCTGCCGCGGAAGAGCCGAGAGCGGCGTGGCACCGGCCTGCCGACATGAATACCAATTTGCTAGATTTTGATCTCGACGGACTTGCCGCTTACTGCGAGCAACTCGGCGAGAAGCGTTTCCGCGCGACGCAGCTGTTCCGCTGGATCCACCAGCGAGGCGCCAGCGACTTCGACCAGATGAGCGATCTGGCCAAGTCCCTGCGCGAAAAGCTCAAGGCGTGTGCCCACATCACGGCCCTGCCGGTTCTGACCGAGCATGTGTCTGCCGATGGAACAGTCAAGTGGCTGTTCGACGTGGGAGGCGGCGATGCCGTCGAAGCCGTTTTCATTCCCGAAGATGACCGGGGCACGCTGTGCGTGTCGTCCCAGGCGGGCTGCGCCGTGGGCTGCCGCTTCTGCTCCACGGGTCACCAGGGCTTCAGCCGCAACCTCAGCACGGGCGAGATCCTGGCCCAGCTGTGGTATGCCGAGCATGCGCTGCGCAAGCGCCTGGGCACGGGCGGCGAGCGCGTCATCTCCAACGTGGTGATGATGGGCATGGGCGAGCCGCTGCAGAACTACACGGCCCTGGTGCCGGCGCTGCGCGCCATGCTCGACGACCATGGCTACGGCCTCTCGCGCCGCCGCGTGACCGTGTCCACCTCGGGCGTGGTGCCGATGATCGACCGGCTGTCCCAGGACTGCGCCGTGGCCATGGCCGTGTCGCTGCATGCGCCCAATGACGAGCTGCGCGACCCCCTGGTGCCGTTGAACCGCAAGTACCCCATCCACGAGCTGCTCGATGCCTGCGAGCGCTACCTGGAATTCGCGCCCCGTGACTTCATCACGTTCGAATACTGCATGCTCGATGGCGTCAATGACCAGCCTGAGCATGCGCGCCAACTGATAGAGTTGGTCCGCGCGCGTGGCGACGGCCGCAGCTGGTGCAAGTTCAACCTGATTCCGTTCAATCCGTTCCCGGCCTCGGGGCTGCTGCGTTCACCCGCAGCGCGGGTGACGGAGTTCGCCAGCCTGCTGAGCAATGCCGGCATCGTGACCACGGTGCGCAAGACACGTGGCGACGACATCGACGCAGCCTGCGGACAGCTGGCTGGCGATGTCAAGGACCGCACGCGCGCTGCCGAGCGCATGGCCAGGCAGCGCACCATTGTTCTCAAGCAGGTGCCTTGAGAAGACCTGGGGCATGCCTGGCATGCCCCGACGGAACAAAGGACAGTTCATGAAGTCAGTGGCTCGGCGGCTGCGAACGGGGGATTTCGGTACAGGCATGCGCTGGGCAGTGCCCGCGCTGGTTCTTTTCTTGGCGGGCTGCGCAGGCAAGCAGCCTTTGGTGCCCCCGACGAATTCTGGCGCCGGCAACGCTTCCTCCGTCTCCAATGCCTCGATGGCTTCTGCCGCCGAGGCCGATCCCCGCCGCCGCGCAAGCATCCGCCTGGAGCTGGCGGCTTCCTATTTCCAGGCTGGCCGCATCGATGTGGCCCTGGAAGAGGTGAACCAGGCGCTGGCCGCTGACCCCAGTTCCGCCGACGGCTACGGCCTGCTGGCCCTGATCTACATGCGCAACCAGGACTGGGACCAGGCCGACGCCAGCCTGCGCAAGGCGATGTCGCTGCGTCCCCAGGACGGCGACCTGCAGCACAACTACGGCTGGCTGCTGTGCCAGCGCAAGCAATACGCGCAAGCCCAGGAATGGCTGGACAAGGCCCTGGCCCAGCCCGGCTACCTGGAGCGCCCCAAGACCTGGATGGCCAAGGGCCTGTGCCTGCAGCAGGCCGGCCTGCTGGTCGAGGCCCAGCAGGCGCTGCTCAAGGGATATGAACTCGATCCCGCCAACCCGGTGATCGCCTACCACCTGAGCAACGTGATGCTGCAGGGCGGCGACGCTAAGAGGGCGCAGTTCTACATCCGGCGCCTGAACAGCAGTCCCCAGTCCAATGCGGAAAGCCTGTGGCTGGGGATCAAGATAGAGAGGGCGCTGCAGCAATCTGCAGCGATGCGGCAGCTGGCTGACCAGCTGCACCAGCGCTTCCCCGAGTCCCGCCAATGGCTGGCCTACGAGCGTGGAGCATTCAATGAGTGAGGTGTTGGCGGTGCATGACGAAGCAGGTACGCAAGGCGAGAACGCACAAACTTCCATGACGGCGGGTACGCTGCTGCGTCAGGCGCGCGAGGCGGCGGGTCTGTCTCTGGCCGGGCTTGCGGCGGCACTCAAGGTGCCAGCCCCCAAGCTGGAGGCGCTGGAGGCGGATGACTACGCCGCATTCCAGGACCATGTCTTCATGCGGGCCCTGGCGCAAAGCGTCTGCCGCACGCTGCGCATGGACTCTGCATCGGTGCTGGCCCTGCTGCCGCGCACCCAGCTCAAGAGCCTGGCCGATGATCGCGGCAGCATCAACGCCACGTTCAAGGAGCGCTCCTTCAAGGCCACCGGGACATCGCTGGGACGTGAAAACGGCTCGCGCAAGGTGGCCATCATCGTGCTGCTGCTGCTGGCCGCTGCCGCTGCCGTCTACTTCCTGCCCAAGCATGAAGGCGATGCCGAAGAGCCGCAGGCCGGCGCTTCCGATGCCGCTGCCCTGGTGCAGCCTGCAGGGACTGTGTCCGAGCCCGTGGCCGCCCAGGAGCCCGTTGCGCCTGCTGCGACGACGCCGGCCGATGTGCCGGCTGCATCTGCATCTGCACCGGCAACTTCAGCGCCTGCAGCGGCAGCCGTTCCGGCTCCTGCGTCCACCACAACGCCTGCTGCCCCTGCCGCCGATGCGCCTGCCGAGGGCGCCGCAGCGACATCGGCAGCCACCGCGGCGCAAACGCCTGGTGGCGTGCTGGTCATGAAGGCCAACGCACAATCATGGGTACAGGTCAAGGATTCCAGCGGCCGCGTGGTGCTGCAAAAGACGCTGGCGGCCGGTGAATCCATTGGCGCCGAGGGCGCGCTGCCGCTGTCGGTCATCATCGGCAATGCCAGCGGCACCGAGGTGCGTGTGCGTGGCGAATTGCTGGAAGTCGCCAAGACCACCCGCGACAATGTGGCCCGCTTTGAGGTGAAGTGACCGTGCAAGATCTCCCCATCACGCAGCAGCCGATAGCGATTGCCTCGCCGCTGCCGCGCAAGTCCCGCCAGGCCCGTGTGGTCTGGCGCAACAACGTCGTCACCGTGGGTGGCGATGCGCCTGTGCGCGTGCAGTCCATGACCAACACCGATACGGTGGACGCGGTCGAGACGGCCATACAGGTGCGCCAGCTGGCCCAGGCCGGCTCGGAGATGGTGCGCATCACCGTCAACACGCCCGAGGCCGCCGCCGCCGTGCCCTATATCCGCGAGCAGCTGGACCGCATGGGCGAGTACGTGCCGCTGGTGGGTGACTTCCACTACAACGGCCACCGCCTGCTCACCGAATACCCGGCCTGCGCCGAGGCACTGTCCAAGTACCGCATCAACCCCGGCAACGTGGGCAAGGGCGACAAGAAGGACAAGCAGTTCGGCCAGATGATCGAGGCGGCGGCCCGCTACGACAAGGCCGTGCGCATCGGTGTCAACTGGGGCTCGCTGGACCAGGAACTGATGGCCCGGCTGATGGACGAGAATTCGCGCCGCGCCCAGCCCTGGGACACGCGCCAGGTCATGTTCGAGGCGCTGATTTCCTCGGCCGTCGATTCCGCGCGCTTGGCCGAGTCCATGGGGCTGAACGGCGACAACATCATCCTGTCGTGCAAGGTCAGCGGCGTGCAGGACCTGATCTCGGTCTACCGGGCCCTGGCGCAGCGCTGCGACTATGCGCTGCACCTGGGCCTGACCGAAGCCGGCATGGGCACCAAGGGCACGGTGGCCTCGGCCGCCGCGCTGTCCGTGCTGCTGCAGGAAGGCATTGGCGACACCATCCGCGTCTCGCTCACGCCCCAGCCCGGCGAGGCGCGCACGCAGGAAGTGGTGGTCGCCTCCGAAATCCTGCAGGCCCTGGGCCTGCGCATCTTCGTGCCCAGCGTTACGGCCTGCCCGGGCTGCGGTCGCACCACCAGCACCACCTTCCAGGAACTGGCCAAGCAGATCGATGACTATCTGCGCGGCCAGATGCCGCTGTGGCGCATGAAGTATCCCGGTGTCGAGGCGATGAAGGTGGCCGTGATGGGCTGCATCGTCAACGGCCCCGGCGAGAGCAAGCACGCCAACATCGGCATCAGCCTTCCCGGCACGGGCGAGGCGCCCGCCGCCCCGGTCTACATCGACGGGGAAAAGGCGCTCACGCTGCGCGGCGAGCGGATTGCCGAGGAATTCCAGGCACTGGTCGAAAATTATGTGGCGCGCACCTATGGCGCCACCGCCGCTGCACCCGCCTGATCGGCTGCATCGAGCATTGCAGTTATTGCAAAATAGATAGCGCACCACGCTTTGCCTCATTGGCTCTTACGCGAAACAGGCGTTGAGAGCATGGGGCGAAAAAAGCGGGGTCAGCGCCTGTTTCCGAGCATTCATCGAACGAGAACAACGTGGCCAAACCCGAAAAACTTTCCGCCGTCAAAGGCATGAACGACATTCTTCCCGCCGAGTCCGCTCGCTGGGAATGGCTGGAAGCGCAGGTGCGTGAATTGATGGCGCGCTTTGCCTACCGCAATGTGCGCACGCCCATCGTCGAGCATACGCAGCTGTTCGTTCGTGGCATCGGCGAGGTGACGGACATTGTCGAGAAGGAGATGTACTCCTTCGAGGACAAGCTCAACGGCGAGCGCCTGACGCTGCGCCCCGAAGGCACGGCCAGCCTGGTGCGCGCCACCATCGAGAACAACTTGCTGTACGACGGCGGCAAGCGCATGTGGTACATGGGCCCCATGTTCCGCCATGAGCGCCCGCAGCGCGGCCGTTACCGCCAGTTCCACCAGATCGGCGCCGAGGCCCTGGGCTTTGCCGGCCCCGATGTCGATGCCGAACTCATCATGCTGGCCGTTTCCCTGTGGAAGCAGCTGGGCCTGACCCAGTGGCGCCTGGAAATCAACAGCCTGGGCCAGCCCGAGGAGCGCCAGGCACACCGCCAGGCCCTGATCGCCTACCTGGAGCAGCACCAGGACGTGATGGACGAAGAGGCCAAGCGCCGCATGTACAGCAACCCGCTGCGCGTGCTGGACACCAAGAACCCCGCCATGCAGGAAATGGTCAACGGCGCGCCGCGCCTGCTGGACTTCCTGGGCGAGGGCTCGCTGGCCCACTTCGACGGGCTCAAGGCCATCCTGGACGCCAACGGCGTGCCCTGGACCGTGAACCCGCGCCTGGTGCGCGGCCTGGACTACTACAACCTGACGGTGTTCGAGTTCATCACCGACATGCTGGGCTCGCAGGGCACCATCTGCGCGGGCGGCCGCTACGACTACCTGATCGAGCAGGTGGGCGGCAAGAGCGCGCCTGCCGTGGGCTGGGCATTGGGTGTGGAGCGTGTGCTGGAACTCGTCAAGGAGCTCGGCACCGACATTCCCGCGCCCACGCTGCATGCCTACGCCATCGTCCCCGATGTGGCGGCCATGCCCGTGGCGCTGCGCACCCTGCAGCAGCTGCGCGAGGCCGGTGTGCGCGTGCAGATGCACGCGGCCAGCGCCGAAGGCATGGGCAGCATGAAGTCGCAGTTCAAGAAGGCCGATGCCAGCGGCGCACATTTCGCGCTGATCTTCGGCTCCGATGAACTGCAGCAGGGCCTGGTCACCGTCAAGTCGCTGCGCGACGGCGCGGGCCAGCAGGTGCAGCAAGCCCTGGCTGATGCGGCCCAATGGGCTGCCACCCTACAATCGGCGGTTTGACCAGCATCCGCAGCTTTTCAAGCGACCGCTCCAGCGGCGACCTCCATACTTAAAGCGACACAGGCGATCCATGGCAAACCATTTCGATCTCGAAGAACAAGAGCAGATAGAGCAGCTCAAGCATTTCTGGAATACCTGGGGCACGTTGATCACCGGCGTGCTCGTGGTCATCTTCGTCGGCTTTGCCGGCTGGAATGGCTACCAGTACTGGGAAAAGCGCCAGGCCACGCAGGCTGCCGCTCTGGCGCATGCCGTTGACGTGGCGCTGGCTGGCAAGGACGCGGCGCGCGCCGGCCAGGCCTTCGCCGATCTCAAGGACAAGTACGCCGGCACCACGCAGGCGGCCCAGGCCGGCCTGCTGCTGGCCAAGGCTGCAGTGGACGAAGGCAAGCTCGATGACGCCAAGGCAGCCCTGAGCTGGGTGGCCGACAAGGGCGACGAAGGCTACAAGGCCCTGGCCAAGCTGCGCCTGAGCGCCGTGCTGGAGCAGCAAAAGCAATACGACGAAGCCCTCAAGGCGCTGGAAGGCAGCATGCCCGAATCCTTCGCCGGCATCGTGGCCGATCGCCGTGGCGACATTTTTGCGGCCCAGGGCAAGCAGGCCGAGGCCATTGACGCCTACCAGCGCGCCCATGCCGCCCTGGACAAGGGCGTGGACTATGGCCGTCTGATCGAGTTCAAGCTCAATGCGCTGGGTGCTGAACCCACCGTGCTGGCACAGGCCAAGACGTCGACTTCGGAGAAGCAACCTTGAAAACCTCGGCTGATCAATTGATGGCGATTTCGCGCCCGCGCGGCGTTGCGCGCTGGATGGCTCTGGGCCTGCTGGCCGGTGCCCTGGGTGGCTGCTCCACCGTGTCCTCGTGGTTCAGCAGCGACACCAAGCCCAAGCCCCAGGAGCTGGGTGCCAACCCCGGCCTGCTGGCCGTGCACCAGGCCTGGACCGCCAAGCTCGGCGCCGAAGTGCCGCTGGCCACCGACATCCATGTGCAGGGCGACACGCTGCTGATCGCTGCCAAGGACGGCAGCGTCACGGCCCTCGATGCACGCAACGGCAGCCAGCTGTCGCGCTTCACTGTTGGCGAGCCGCTGACCGCGGGCGTGGGCGGTGACGCCGAGCGCCAGGCCGTGCTCACGCGCAGCAACCAGGTCATCGTCTACTCGCAAGGCAAGCAGCTGTGGAAGCAGCCGCTGCCCGCAGCCGCCTACACGCCGCCGCTGGTGGCGGGAGGCCGCGTCTTCGTGCTGGCCGCCGACCGTTCGCTGGCCGCTTTCGATGCCGCCAACGGCCGCAAGCTGTGGACCGCGCAGCGCCCGGGCGAGCCCCTGGTGCTGCGCCAGCCCGGTGTGCTGATCGCCGTGGGCAACACGTTGGTGGCCGGCTTGTCGGGCCGCATGGTGGGTATCGATCCCGACACCGGCGCCGTGCGCTGGGAGGCCCCGCTGGCCAGCCCGCGCGGCACCAATGACGTGGAGCGCCTGGTGGACCTCGTGGGCCGCGTCAGCCGTGTCGGTGACAGCGTCTGCGCGCGTGCCTTCCAGGCTGCCGTGGGCTGTGTGGATACGCAAAACGCATCGGTGCGCTGGACCCAGCCGTCCAAGGGTGCCGATGGCATCGACGGCGATGGTGATGCCGTGTTCGGCGCCGAGAGCAATGGCACCGTCCAGGCCTGGCGCCGCGGCGACGGCTCGCGCGTGTGGTCCATCGACCAGCTGCAGCACCGCCGCCTGACGGCGCCGTTGATGCTGGGCCGCTCGGTGGTGTTTGGTGATGACTATGGTGTGGTGCACCTGCTGTCCAAGACGGACGGACAGGCGCTGGCACGATTGAAGACGGACGACTCCGGCGTGGCCTCGCCCCCGGTATCGGCTGCCAATACGCTGGTGGTGGTAAGCCGCAGCGGAACTGTGTACGGCTTCAGGCCGGATTGATAGGTATTTTCGGGAATGAAGCCAGTTATTGCCCTGGTAGGGCGACCCAATGTGGGCAAATCGACGCTGTTCAATCGGCTGACCAAGTCGAGGGATGCAATCGTCGCGGATTTCGCGGGCCTCACGCGTGACCGCCACTATGGACAGGGCCGCCAGGGTAAGCACGAGTACATCGTGATCGATACCGGCGGTTTTGAGCCAGATGCATCCAGCGGCATCTTCAAGGAGATGGCGCGCCAGACGCAGCAGGCTGTTGCCGAGGCTGACGTCGTGGTCTTCGTTGTCGATGCGCGCCTGGGCATGTCCGCCCAGGACCACGACATCGCCAAGTACCTGCGCCGGCTGGGCAAGCCCTGCGTGCTCGTGGCCAACAAGGCCGAGGGCATGAAGGAAGGCGTGCAGCTGACCGAGTTCTACGAACTGGGCCTGGGCGATGTGCTGCCGGTTTCCGCAGCACACGGGCAGGGCGTGCGCGACCTGCTCGACCTGGCCCTGGGCCAGCTCAACCTGCCCGAGCCCGAGGAAGACGACCCGTTCGACGATGTGGCCCAAAAGCCCATCCGCCTCACCGTGGCAGGGCGCCCCAATGTCGGCAAATCCACGCTGATCAACACCTGGCTGGGTGAGGAGCGGCTGGTCGCCTTCGACATGCCGGGCACCACGCGCGACGCCATCTCGGTGCCCTTCGAGCGCGCCGGCCAGAAGTTCGAGCTGATCGACACGGCAGGCCTGCGCCGCAAGGGCCGGGTGTTCGAGGCCATCGAGAAGTTCTCCGTGGTCAAGACGCTGCAGGCCATCGAAAGCGCCAACGTCGTGCTGCTGCTTATCGATGCCACGCAGGGCGTGACCGACCAGGATGCGCACATTGCTGGCTACGTGCTGGAAAGCGGCCGTGCCGTGGTGCTGGCCGTGAACAAATGGGATGCGGTGGACGACTACCAGCGCCAGATGCTGGAGCGCTCGATCGAGACGCGCCTGTCCTTCCTCAAGTTCGCTCCCATGCATTTCATCTCGGCGGAAAAGCGCCAGGGCCTGGGTCCGCTGTGGAACTCCATCATCCAGGCGCACAAGGCTGCCACCTGCAAGATGCCCACGCCGGTGCTCACGCGCCTGCTGATGGAGGCCGTACAGTTCCAGACGCCCAAGAAGACGGGCATCTACCGCCCCAAGATGCGCTATGCGCACCAGGGCGGCATGAACCCTCCGGTCATCGTCATACACGGCAATTCGCTTGAGCATGTGACGGAAGCCTACAAGCGCTTCCTCGAAGGGCGATTCCGCAAGGAATTCAATTTGGTCGGCACGCCGTTGCGGATCGAGTTGAAAACCTCTCATAATCCTTTTGCCGACAAGGACAAGTAACAAGCCACGGGATTTCGGGAAAACCCTTGTGCGAACAAGGGCCCCAAAACACTGTGGTAAGGTGTCGGTTTACAACAACACTCTTCGAACACGGAGAATATCGTGAGCAACAAAGGCCAACTCCTCCAAGACCCGTTCCTGAACGCGCTTCGCCGCGAACATGTTCCGGTGTCCATCTACCTCGTCAACGGCATCAAGCTGCAAGGCCAGATCGAATCCTTCGACCAGTACGTGGTTCTGCTTCGCAACACCGTCACGCAGATGGTTTACAAGCACGCCATCTCCACCATTGTTCCCGGCCGCGCCGTGAACTTCTCCACGGCCGAAGCTGCCGGCAGCGACGCCAGCGCTTGAGCTCGCTGCGCCCTGATGCCTCCCCGCACCGCCGGGGAGCTTCCTCACCCTTCGGGAGAGGTTTTTCTTGAGTTCTGAATCTTTTGACCGGTCCACGCCAACGCCAGTGCTGCTGGTGGGCGTGGATTTCGGCTTTCCCCATTTCGATGGCGAGTTGGAAGAGCTGGGCCTGCTGGCCGGCACGGCCGGCCTGCGTCCCGTTGCACGCCTGACCTGCAAACGCAAGGTGCCCGATGCGGCGCTGTTCGTGGGCAGTGGCAAGGCCGACGAAATCCGCATGCTCGCCCAGATGCACGGTGCCCAGGAAGTGCTGTTCGACCAGGCCCTGAGCCCGGCCCAGCAGCGCAATCTGGAACGCCATCTGCAGATGCCGGTCAACGACCGCACCCTGTTGATCCTGGAGATCTTCGCCCAGCGCGCGCGCAGCCATGAAGGCAAGCTGCAGGTGGAGCTGGCGCGCCTGCAATACGTGGCCACGCGCCTCGTGCGGCGCTGGACCCACCTGGAGCGGCAGATGGGCGGCATCGGCGGCCGTGGCGGCCCTGGCGAGAAGCAGATCGAGCTGGACCGCCGCATGATCGACGAGTCGATCAAGCGCACCAAGGAGCGGCTGCAGAAAGTCAAGAAGCAGCGCGCCACGCAGCGTCGGCGGCGCGAGCGCCATGGCATCTTCAATATCTCTCTGGTTGGCTACACCAACGCCGGCAAGTCCACGCTGTTCAATGCGCTGGTCAAGGCGCGCGCCTACGCGGCCGACCAGCTGTTCGCCACGCTGGATACGACCACGCGCCAGCTGTACCTGAATGAAGCCCAGCAATCGGTGTCCCTGTCGGATACCGTGGGGTTCATCCGCGACCTGCCGCACGGCCTGGTCGATGCATTCCAGGCCACGTTGCAGGAGGCGATCGATGCCGATCTTCTGCTGCATGTGGTCGACGCCTCCAATCCGAATTTCCCAGAGCAAATCCAACAAGTCCAGAAAGTTCTGAAGGAAATCGGTGCCCAGGAGGTGCCTCTGGTACTGGTTTTCAACAAATTGGACGCCGTCGATCCGGAGCGGCTTCCAGCGCAGTTGCAGGACCAGTACGAGCTTGACGGACTGCCTGTTTCACGGGTGTTCGTCAGCGCCCGCTCCGGCGAGGGGCTGCCGCAGCTGCGGCAGTTGCTGGCCGAGCATGCGCTGCGCGCGGAGGCGGAACACGCCGAAGCGCACGGTGGTGATGAGCGGGATCAGGAGGAGGTGGATGGCGCGATGCCCCCTGGGCAGGACGCCGAATACTAGGGGCTAGCGCCCTGATTGGGCAAAATGCCGATTGGGTCCCTGTCTTTACCGAAGAAACCGAGACTTCTCGCATGAATCTTTCACAACGCGCCCATCGCTGGGCGATGCTGCCGCAGCGCCTTCGCGGGATGTTCAACCTGAATGATCCGCGATGGGGACGTGGCGACGACAAGAACGACGATGCTTCGCGCCCCGATGCCGACCGTCCCGCGCCGCCGCCCCCGCCTGCGGAGCCTGCACGCGACAACCGCGACAGCCGTGACAACCGCCCCTCGTCGGGCGGCGGCCAGCCGCCTGATCTGGATGAGCTGTGGCGCGACCTCAACCGCAAGCTCTCGGGCCTGTTCGGCGGCAAGCCGGGCGGCGGCCGTGGCCAGCCGCCCATCCGCAATGGCGGCGGCAGCCAGCCGCCGGACATGCGCAGCGCCGGCATGGGCGTGGGCCTGATCGCCGGCATTGCCTTCATCATCTGGATGGGCACGGGCATCTTCATCGTCCAGGAAGGCCAGCAGGCCGTCATCACCCAGTTCGGCAAGTACAAGAGCACGGTGGGCGCCGGCATCAACTGGCGGCTGCCGTACCCGATCCAGCGCCATGAACTGGTCTTCGTGACGCAGATCCGCTCGGCCGACGTGGGGCGCGACACCATCATCAAGAGTACGGGCCTGCGCGAGTCGGCCATGCTCACCGAGGACGAGAACATCGTCGAGATCAAGTTCGCCGTCCAGTACCGCCTGAGCGACGCGCGCGCCTGGCTGTTCGAGAGCAAGAACCCGTCCGAGGCCGTGGTCCAGGCCGCAGAGACTGCCGTGCGCGAAGTCGTCGGCAAGATGAAGATGGACACGGCGCTGGCCGAGGAGCGCGACCAGATCGCCCCGCGCGTGCGCGACCTGATGCAGACCATCCTGGACCGCTACAAGGTGGGCGTGGAAGTCGTGGGCATCAACCTGCAGCAAGGCGGCGTGCGTCCGCCCGAGCAGGTTCAGGCCGCCTTCGACGACGTGCTGCGTGCCGGCCAGGAGCGTGAGCGTGCCAAGAACGAAGCGCAGGCCTACGCCAACGACGTGGTGCCGCGCGCAGCCGGCTCGGCGGCGCGCCTGCTGGAAGAGTCCAACGGCTACAAGGCCCGCATCGTGGCCCAGGCCCAGGGTGATGCGCAGCGCTTCAGCTCGGTGTTCACCGAGTACCAGAAGGCTCCCCAGGTCACGCGCGACCGCATGTACCTGGAAACCATGCAGCAGATCTACGGCAACGTGACCAAGGTGCTGGTGGAATCGCGCCAGGGCTCCAACCTGCTGTACCTGCCGCTGGACAAGATCATGCAAGGCGTGAGCGGCAATGTGCCGGCAGCCGACAGCTCGGCGGCCCCCAGCACCCAGGCGCCTGCGCCTGCCGCCATTCCCGGCCTTTCGAACGATGCGCGCAGCCGCGACAGCAGTCGCAGCCGTGACCGCGAAGCACGCTGAGGAGCAGCCCAAGTGAACCGAGTTGGATTTTTCATCACCAGCATTCTTCTGGCGCTCGCGCTGCTCAGCTCCATGCTGTTCGTCGTCGATCAGCGCCAGTTCGGCGTGGTCTATGCCCTGGGTCAGATCAAGGAAGTGATCACCGAGCCGGGCCTGAACATCAAGATGCCGCCGCCGTTCCAGAACGTGCGCTACATCGACAAGCGCCTGCTCACGCTGGACAGCACCGACACCGAGCCCATGCTCACTGCCGAAAAGCAGCGCGTGGTCATTGACTGGTACGTGCGCTGGCGCATCTCCGATCCGTCGGAGTACATCCGCAATGTGGGCCTGGACGAGTCGGCCGGCGCCATGCAGCTCAACCGCGTGGTGCGCAATGCCTTCCAGGAGGAAATCAACCGCCGCACCGTGCGCGAACTGCTGTCCAGCAAGCGCGATGCGCTGATGAACGACGTCAAGCGCGAAGTGCTGGAGACCGTGCGCGGCGCCAAGCCCTGGGGCGTGGACGTGGTCGATGTGCGCATCACGCGCGTGGACTATGCCGAGACGATCACGGAATCGGTCTACCGCCGTATGGAAGCCGAGCGCAAGCGCGTGGCCAACGAGCTGCGCTCCACCGGCGCCGCCGAAGGCGAGAAGATCCGCGCCGAGGCCGATCGCCAGCGCGAGATCACCATCGCCAATGCCTACCGTGATGCCCAGAAGATCAAGGGCGAGGGCGATGCCGAGGCCGCCCGGACCTACGCCGAGGCCTTTGGCAAGGACCCGCAGTTTGCGCAGTTCTACCGCAGCCTGGAGGCCTACAAGGCCAGCTTTGCCAAGAAGAGCGATGTGCTCGTGCTCGATCCTTCGCAGACCGATTTCTTCAAGGCCTACCGCAGTGGTGGAAGCTCTGGAAAATAAGCGCGCCTGAGCGGCAACGCCGCCCGGCCCCTGCACGGCGCCCCTGTTGGGGCGCCGTTTTTTCTTGCGCCGCCGCTGTCGCCCGTGCACCGAATCGATTCGGAATACCGAACACCCGCCGTGGGCCTTGGGTCACCCCCAATTTGGGCTGGCCCGCAACAGCCGGTAGAATCACGTTTTTAACAGCCTCCCCCTTTTCCATGTCTGCTTGGGTCCTGCCGGATCACATCGCCGATGTCTTGCCTTCCGAGGCCCGGCACATCGAAGAATTGCGTCGAGGCCTGCTCGATACAGCGCGTGGCTATGGCTATGAACTGGTCATGCCGCCCATGCTGGAGTACCTCGAATCCCTGCTCACCGGCACAGGGGAGGCGCTGGACCTGCAGACCTGCAAGCTCATCGACCAGCTGACAGGCCGCACCATGGGTCTGCGTGCAGACACCACGCAGCAGGTGGCCCGCATCGACGCCCATCTGCTCAACCGCAAGGGCCTCACGCGCCTGTGCTACTGCGGCCCCGTCGTCCATGCCCGCCCTGACCGCCCCCGCGCCACGCGCGAGCCGCTTCAGTTCGGTGCCGAGATCTACGGCCACCAGGGCATGGAGGCCGACCTGGAGGCACTGCACCTGGCGCTGGACTGCCTGCGCAGCGCAGGTGTCACCAACATCAATGTCGATCTGGCCGATGTGCGCATCGTGCGCAGCCTGCTGGCTGGCGTGATGGTGGACATGCAGGTGCTGCGCGGCGTGCACGCTGCGCTGGCTGCCAAGGATGCGAGCGAACTCGAGCGCCTCACGCGCGACTTCCCTGCCGCATCGCGCGAAGGCCTGATGGCCCTGCTGCAGCTGTATGGCGGCATCGAGGTGCTGGACCGCGCTGAGAAGCTGCTGGCCCGCACCGCAGGCGTGCAGCCGCTGCTGGACCAGCTGCGCTGGCTGGCGCAGCGCCTCGAAGGCGTGAGCGTGAGCTTCGATCTGGCCGATCTGCGCGGCTATGCCTACTACAGCGGCACGCGCTTCGCCATCTATGTGCCGGGTGCCAGCGATGCGCTGGTGCGCGGCGGCCGCTATGACGAGGTGGGTGCGGTCTTTGGCCGCAACCGGCCCGCCGCCGGCTTCAGCCTGGACATCAAGCAGCTCGTCGCCGTCGTGCCCGAGCGCCCGCTCAAGGCTGCCATCCGCGCGCCCTGGGGCGACGATCCCCAGGTTGCGGCTGCCATTGCTGCATTGCGCCGGCAGGGCGAGACCGTGGTCTGCGTGCTGCCAGGGCATGAAAGCGAAGTGGACGAATTCCACTGCGACCGCGAGCTCGTGCAGGTTGCCGGGCAGTGGGCCGTGCAAGCCATCTGACGCATTTGTCAATTTCTTCGGATTTCATCGGATTTGAATATGAAAGCTACCAAAGGTCGCAACGTGGTCGTGGTCGGCACCCAGTGGGGTGACGAAGGCAAGGGCAAGCTGGTGGACTGGCTGACCGAAAGCGCCCAGGGCGTGGTCCGCTTCCAGGGTGGCCACAACGCTGGCCACACGCTGGTCATCAACGGCGTGAAGACCGCACTGCACCTGATCCCCAGCGGCATCATGCGCCCCGGCGTGAAGTGCTATATCGGCAACGGCGTGGTGCTCTCTGCCGCCAAGCTGTTCGAGGAAATCGAAGGCCTGGAGAAGGCTGGCGTGCAGGTGCGTGACCGTCTGCGCGTGTCCGAAGCCTGCCCGCTGATCCTGCCCTTCCACTCGGCGCTGGACGTGGCGCGCGAAGCTGCGCGCGAGCAGGGCGGTACCGAGAAGATCGGCACCACCGGCCGTGGCATCGGCCCCGCCTACGAAGACAAGATTGCCCGCCGCGCACTGCGCGTGCAGGACCTCAAGTACCCCGAGCGCTTCGCCACCAAGCTGCGCGAACTGCTGGCCCTGCACAACCACATCCTGGTCAACGTGCTGGGTTCGAAGAACTTCACCTTCGGTGACGCGCTCAAGCCGTACATCAAGGATGGCGAAGTGCAATTCGACGCGGTGTACGAAGAGGCCATGCGCCATGCCGAGCTGCTCAAGCCCATGATGGCCGATGTCTCGCGCGAGCTGAACGCCGCGCACGCCGAAGGCGCCAACCTGCTGTTCGAAGGCGCGCAGGGCACGCTGCTGGACGTGGACCACGGTACCTATCCCTATGTCACCTCGTCCAACTGCGTCGCCGGCAATGCGGCTGCAGGCTCGGGCGTGGGCCCCGGCATGCTGCACTACATCCTGGGCATCACCAAGGCCTACTGCACCCGCGTGGGCGGCGGTCCTTTCCCCACCGAACTGGATTGGGAAAAGGAAGGCACGCCGGGCTGGCACATGAGCACCGTGGGCGCCGAAAAGGGCGTGACCACCGGCCGCTCGCGCCGCTGCGGCTGGTTTGACGCCGCGCTGCTCAAGCGCAGCGCCCAGGTCAACGGCCTGTCGGGCCTGTGCATCACCAAGCTCGACGTGCTCGACGGCCTGCAGGAACTGCTGCTGTGCGTGGGCTACGAGCTCGATGGCGAGAAGATCGACCTGCTGCCCATGGGCGCCGACGAGATCGCCCGCTGCAAGCCCATCTATGAGTCCATCCCCGGCTGGACCGATTCCACCGTGGGCGTGACCGACTACGACAAGCTGCCGGCCAATGCCCGCCGCTATCTGGAGCGCATCGAGGAAGTGACGGGCGTGCCCATCGCCATGGTTTCGACCAGCCCCGACCGGGATCACACCATCCTGATGCAAAACCCCTACGCCGCCCAGTGAACTGCTGGCGGCTGAACCCCAAGATTGAACCAGGAGCCATTCCATGCTGACGGAAGACGGTCAACACCTGTATGTGAGCTACGACGAATACCACGGACTGATCGAAAAGCTCGCGATCAAAGTGCACCAGTCCGGCTGGGAATTCGACACCATTCTCTGCCTGGCCCGTGGCGGCCTGCGTCCCGGTGACATGCTCAGCCGCATCTTCGACAAGCCGCTGGCCATCATGTCCACCAGCTCCTACCGCGCCGAAGCCGGCACGGTGCAGGGCCATCTGGACATCGCGCGCTTCATCACCACGCCCAAGGGCGAGATCGCCGGCCGTGTGCTGCTGGTCGATGACCTGGCCGATTCGGGTCACACGCTGAACGCCGTGATCGCCATGCTCAAGACCAACTACCCGCCGATCACCGAGCTGCGCAGCGCCGTGATCTGGACCAAGGGCCTGTCGGCTTTCACGCCCGACTACTCGGTGGACTACCTGCCGACCAACCCCTGGATCCACCAGCCCTTCGAGCACTACGACACCCTGCGTCCCGAAAAGCTCATGGAGAAGTGGAAGATCTGATCGCCACTGCGCCTTTGGGTGCATGCCAGCGAGAAGGGAGCCTGTCGGCTCCCTTTTTCGTTGTGGCGGGTATTTCCATGCGCCGTTGTCATGCCTTGATGCAAGTCATGGATTGGCGCGCTTGCCGCGATATCTCGGGCCAACGTCGCGCAAATGTCGGTTTTTTGCACAGCAGCAAAAGCCGATGCCCCAGAGCGTCCGAGGGGCTGATTGGCGCAGCTACACTGCGCAGATTCTCAGAAGGTGGTGCTTTGTGAAACGTCTTTCCGTCGGGCGCTTGAGCGCGGCTGTGGCTTTGGTTGTGGGCGGCGGTGCGCTGGCCTGGCTGGCCGTGGCATCCCTGCCCGGATCCAAATCGGCCCGCGCGGCCTCGGCCACGTCTGCTGCCGTGCAGGCGCAAGCCGCATCGGCCCAGGCGGCCGCCGTTCCTGCCGCGCCTTCCGTTCCCTCGGCTACGGCCGCTCCCGCGGCCCCGGTCGCGCGTGTCACGCCGCCACCGCAGACCCAGGGCCCCACGCCCATCTTTGTGCTCAACTCGCTTGATGCCAACATCAGCATCGTGGACCCGGTCACCTGGCAGGAGACGGCACGCATTCCCACGGGCAAGGAGCCGCATCACCTGTACCTCACGCCGGACGAGAAATCGCTGGTCGTGGCCAATGCGCTGGGCGACACCCTGACCCTGGTCGATCCGCGCACGGGCGAGGTGCAGCGCGTGATCCGCGACATCATCGACCCCTATCACCTGCGCTTCAGCCCGGACATGAAGTGGTTCGTCACGGCGGCCAACCGCCTCAACCACATCGACATCTACCGCTGGGATGGCCAGAACCCGCAGCTGGTCAAGCGCGTGCCCACGGGCAAGACGCCCAGCCATCTCTGGATCGATGCCAAGAGCACGACCATCTATTCCACCATGCAGGACAGCGATGCCCTGGTGGCCATCGACATCGCCACCCAGACCATCAAGGCCCGCGTGCCCACCGGCCCCATGCCGGCCGATCTCTATGGCAGCCCGGACGGCACCAAGCTGTTCATCGGCCTGACCGGCAGCGATGGCGTGGAAGTCTTCGACATCACCGGCCCCGAGCCACGCAGCGTGGCCCGCATCAAGACAGCCGCTGGCGCCCACGCCATGCGCGCCGCCGGCGACGGCCGCCACCTGTATGTGAGCAACCGCGTGGCCAACACCATCAGCAAGATCGACATGCAGACCAACCAGGTCGTGGCCAACTACCCGGCACCGGGCGGTCCCGACTGCATGGACGTCTCCGCCGACGGCCGCTACCTGCTGGTCAGCTCGCGCTGGGCGCGCAAGCTGTCGGTGATCGACACCGTGGAAAAGAAGGTGGTCCAGCAGGTCAAGGTCGGCAAGTCGCCGCACGGCGTGTGGACGCTGGCCCACGCGCAACGCTGATGGACCGCCGTCTCTTTGCGCAATCGCTGGCCGGTGCGGCGGCTTTCGGCCTGCTGCGCCCCGCGCTGGCGGCAGGGCAGGGCACAGGCTGTGCCAAGACCGTGTATCTGACCTTCGACACGGGCCACATGGGCATTGCCGACCTGGTGGCCGATGTGCTCAAGCGCCATGCGGTGCCAGTGACGTTTTTCGCGGCCAACGAGCCCACCCAGCAAGGCGATGGCAGCCTGGGCGAGACCTGGGCGCCCTGGTGGCGCGCACGCGCTGCCGAAGGCCATGAATTCGCCTCGCACACCTACGACCACATGTACTGGCGCGGTGATCTGCGCGCCTCGAAGAACGGGCCGGTCACGGGTTTTCGCGTGCGCCCCTCGGCAGGGCCGCGCGCCAACGAGAACTTCACGGTCGATGCGGCAGGCTATTGCGACGAGATCCGCCGATCCGCACAGCGGCTGCAGCAGATCACGGGGCGCAAGCCCCTGCCGCTGTTCCGTGCGCCCGGCGGCAAGACCTCGCCCGCGCTGCTGGATGCCGCGCGGCAGGGCGGCTACATGCATGTGGGCTGGGCCAGCGCGGGTTTTCTGGGCGATGAGCTGCCCAGCGACCGCTACCCGAATGCGCAGCTGCTGGCCCAGGCGCTCAAGAACATCCGCAGCGGAGACATCCTGCTGGCCCATCTGGGCATCTGGTCACGCAAGGACCCCTGGGCACCTGCCGTGCTGGAACCTTTGATCACGGGCCTGCTCAAGCAGGGGTTCTGCTTCCGCACGCTGCGGGAGCATCCCGACTATCGGGATTGGGTAGCAAAATTCGCATAGTGTCCGCGCGCGCAGCGCGGCGGGCGATGGGAGCGTGGTGTGGACTGGTGGATTCAGTGGTTCGGTAATGCGCAGCAGCGCCTGTTCGAGGGCGTTGTCCAGCCCCTGCTGTTCGGCCTGGGGCAGGCCAGCCTGCTGGAGGACGCCTATGGCGCCACGGGCTGGCTGCTGGTGGGCCTGCTGCAGATCTTCATCATGGTGGCGGTGATCGCGCCGCTGCAGTACTGGCGGCCGGTCGAGCCCGTCACCGACCGGCGCGCCATCCACGTGGACATCATCTACACCGTGGTCCATCGGCTGGGCCTGTTCCGGCTGGCCCTGTTCTTCACGCTGGACCCGCTGTGGGACGAGCTCATGGGTCGCCTGCATGTCTGGGGGCTGCCGAGCTTTCACCTCGACGGCGTGTGGCCCGGCGTCACCGACCTGGCCTGGGTCAGCCTGATCATCTACCTGCTGGCCTTCGACTTCCTGGACTACTGGATACACCGCGGCCAGCACAGCATCGGCTGGTGGTGGAAGCTGCATGCGCTGCACCACTCGCAGCGCCAGATGACGGTGTGGAGCGACAACCGCAACCACCTGCTCGACGATGTGATCCGCGACACCATCATCGTGCTCGTGGCCCAACTCATCGGCGTGGCGCCGGGCCAGTTCGTGGCCATCGTGGCCTTCACCCAGCTCAGCGAGAGCTTCCAGCACGCCAACCTGCGCGTCTGGTTCGGCACCATCGGCGAGCGGCTGTGGATCAGCCCGCGCTTTCACCGCCGCCACCACGCCATCGGCATTGGCCACGAGCCCATGGCGCCCGTGCGCAACAAGAAGGCGCATGGCAACAACTTCGGCGTGCTGCTGCCCTGGTGGGACATGCTGTTCGGCACCGCCAACTTCGAGCTGCGCTTCGATCCCACCGGCGTGCGCGACCAGGTCCAGCCCAATGCCCAGGGCCAGCTGCGCGACTACGGCCAGGGCTTTTGGGCCCAGCAATGGCGTGGGTTCCTAAGGTTGATGGGTCGCGCTTGAGGCTGGGCTCGGGGTATGCTTGCCGGCATGGGCTTGCTACTCGATTCCTTCTGGCGTGCGACGGCGTATTGCCTGCATAAGCGGGTGATTGCATGGTCGCTGTTTCCCTTGCTGTTCATGGCCATCACGGCCTGGCTGCTGGGCTATTTCTTCTGGGCCGATGCGGTCGTCTGGACGGAAGGGGTCCTGCAGGGCGTGGGCTGGCTGCACACCGTCTGGTCCTGGATGGGCGTGCAATCGCTGCCCGAGCTGGTGGCGCCGGTGCTGGTCGTGCTCTCGGTCACGCCGGTGCTGGTCGTGGTCTCGCTGCTGCTGGTGGCGCTGTTCATGACGCCGGCCCTGGTCGAGCTGGTGGCCCAGCGGCGTTTTCCCGCGCTGGAGCGCAGGCAGGGCGCCACCCTGGTCGGCAGCCTGGTGTGGTCCGCAGGCTCTTCGCTGATTGCCTTGATCGCGCTGCTGGTGTCGGTGCCGCTGTGGTTCGTGCCGCCCCTGGTGGTGGTGATCCCGCCGCTGATCTGGGGCTGGCTGACCTACCGCGTCATGGCCTTTGACGCGCTCTCTGCCCATGCCAGCAAGCCCGAGCGCCGCAGCCTGTTCCTGCGCCACCGCCTGGCGCTGATGCTCATGGGCGTGGTCTGCGGCTATCTGGGCGCGGCGCCGGCCATTGTCTGGGCCTCCGGCGTGGTCTTCATCGCGGCCTTCTGGATACTGATTCCGGTGGCCATCTGGATCTATGCGCTGATCTTCGCTTTCTCCTCGCTGTGGTTTGCCCACTTCTGCCTGGCCGCGCTGCAGCGCATGCGCGAGGAGGAGCCGGCGCTGCCCGACACTCCCATCGTGCCCTACGCTCCCGACGCGCCGCTTGGAGCCGGCGCGGCCTCTCCCCCCTCCACCCCGCAAGAAAAGACCTCATGACCCTTCAAGTAGGCGCACTCATCATCGGAGACGAAATCCTGTCGGGCAAGCGTGCCGACAAGCACCTTCCCAAGCTGATCGAGCTGCTGGGCGCGCGTGGCCTGTCCCTGGCCCATGCCGAGTACGTGGGCGATGACCGGGCGCGCATCACCGACGCCCTGCGCCGCGCCTTCGCATCGCAGGCCGTGGTCTTCAGCTTTGGCGGCATAGGCGCCACCCCCGACGACCACACGCGCCAATGCGCGGCCGAGGCCCTGGGCGTGCCGCTGGCACTGCACCCGGAAGCCGTGGCCCTGATCCGCGAGCGCATGCGCGATGTGGCCACCGAAGAAGGCAAGCCCTACGAACCCCAGCGCGCCGACAACCTGCACCGGCTGCAGATGGGTAACTTCCCCGAAGGCGCGCGCATCATCCCCAACGTCTACAACAAGATCCCGGGATTTTCCTGCTCGGGCACAGCGGGCACCGTGCACTTCGTGCCCGGTTTCCCTGTCATGGCCTGGCCCATGGTCGAGTGGGTGCTGGAGCAGCGCTACGCCAAGCATTTCCACAGCACGGTGCAGCGGGAGCATTCGGTCATCGTCTACGGCGGCATGGAGGCCACGCTGACGCCGCTGATGGTGGCCATAGAGCGCGACCACCCGGGCGTCAAGGTGTTCAGCCTGCCCAGCGTGGATGATTCCAAGCACGGCCGGCACATAGAACTTGGTGTCAAGGGCGAAGCTGGTGCTGTCACCAAGGCCTGGCCCACGCTGCTCGAAGGTCTGCACTCATTTGGTGCAAGTCTTGGCCCTGAATTGGTGCGCAATATCTGATTTACGGGCCGGCCCCTGAATCTGCACCGATTTGGTGAAGATGCTGGGCGGTGGATCGAATGCCGACAGAGGCCTCAATGTCATCCACAAGCCCTTCCCAAGGCGGCAGAATCACGGGGCTGGCGCGCCAAGCAGGTGCCAGTCTGCAGGCATGCACTCAATGGATGCAGCCTGGCACGCAAACTGCTTAAGAGTATTTATCTTTTTTGATCAGCCAGATTGGCAGGAGAGATCTGATGGCAAAGACCGTTGCAGACGTGTTGAACATGGTGAAGGAGAACGAGGTCAAATTCGTGGACCTTCGTTTTACGGACACCCGTGGCAAGGAGCAGCACGTCACGGTGCCGGTGTCGCACTTCGACGAAGACAAGTTCACCTCGGGCCACGCCTTCGACGGCTCGTCGGTGGCAGGCTGGAAGGGCATTGAAGCATCTGACATGCAGCTGATGCCCGATCCCGCTACCGCGAACATCGACCCCTTCTTTGAAGAGACCACGCTGTTCCTGCAGTGCGATGTGATCGAACCCGGTGATGGCAAGGCCTACGACCGCGATCCCCGCTCCGTGGCCAAGCGCGCCGAAGCCTATCTGAAGGCATCGGGCCTGGGCGACACCGCCTACTTCGGACCCGAACCCGAATTCTTCATCTTCGACGGCGTGCGCTGGAACACCGAACCCGGCAGCACCTTCTACGAAATCGAAGAGTACGAAGCACCCTGGAATTCGGGCGCCAAGTTCGAATCCGGCAACCGCGGCCACCGTCCGCGCAACAAGGGCGGCTACTTCCCCGTGCCCCCCGTGGACAGCACCCAGGATCTGCGCGCCGAAATGGTGCTGCTGCTCGAGCAACTGGGCATTCCCGTCGAAGTGTTCCACCACGAAGTGGCAGGCGCCGGCCAGAACGAGATCGGTACCCGCTTCAGCACCCTGGTGGAGCGCGCCGACTGGACACAGGTCATGAAGTACGTGATCTGGAACGTGGCCAACACCTACGGCAAGACCGCCACCTTCATGCCCAAGCCCTATCCGGGCGACAACGGCTCGGGCATGCACGTGCACCAGTCCGTCTGGAAGGATGGCAAGAACCTGTTCGCAGGTGACGGCTACGCCGGCCTGTCCGACTTCGCGCTGTACTACATCGGCGGCATCATCAAGCACGCCCGTGCCCTGAACGCCATCACCAACCCCGGCACCAACAGCTACAAGCGCCTGGTGCCCGGCTTCGAGGCTCCGGTCAAGCTGGCCTACTCGGCCAAGAACCGCTCGGCATCGATCCGCATCCCCTACGTGGCCAACCCCAAGGGCCGCCGCGTCGAGGCACGCTTCCCCGATCCGCTGATGAACCCCTACCTGGGCTTCTCGGCCCTGCTGATGGCAGGTCTGGACGGCGTGGAAAACAAGATCCATCCCGGCGAAGCCGCGACCAAGGATCTGTACCACCTGCCCCCGGAAGAGGACAAGCTGGTGCCCACGGTCTGCCACAGCCTGGACCAGGCCCTGGAAGCGCTGGACGCGGACCGCTCGTTCCTGACCAAGGGCGGCGTGTTCTCGGACAGCATGCTCGATGCCTACATCGAGCTGAAGATGGGCGAAGTGACCCGTTACCGTCAGGCCGTGCATCCGGTCGAGTACGACATGTACTTCTCGCTGTAAGGCGAGTCGGCAAAAAGGCGGCGCAAGCCGCCTTTTTTGCTTTCGGCCAGGACCTGGGTATGCTGGGCGCGGAACCAAAAGGGGTTGGCCCGCTCAAGAAATGACGTCCAGCCCGGAAGATGGAGCGATACTTGCCCGGATAAGCCGGGCCCTTCCGATCTGGCTACCCGAGGGAATGGAATGAAGAAACTGTTTGTGTCACTGCTGCTGCCCCTGCTGTCGGTGGGAGCCTGGTCCCAGGATGTGATCTACCGCTGCGGCAACGAGTACACCAACAACGTCAGCCAGGCCAAGGCCAAGGACTGCAAACCGGTGGATGGCGGGCATGTGACGGTGATCCATGGCGGCAGCAAGCCGGCGGCCTCGGGCGGCAGCCAGGCACCGCGCACCTCCGCCGCTCCGGCCGCAGGATCGCCCGCTCCGGCCAAGGTCAACAGCAGCGCCCAGAAGGCCCGCGACTCCGACGCGCGGACCATTCTGGAAAGCGAGCTGGCCCGCGCCCAGGAGAAGCTGACACAGCTGCGTCAGGAGTACAACGATGGCAATCCCCAGCGCACCGCATTGGAGTTGCGCAATCCCCAGGGCTATCTGGAACGTGTCGAGCAGCTCAAGAGCAGCATCTCGCGGCAGGAAGGCGATGTCGCCGGCATCCGCCGTGAGCTGGATCGACTTCCCAAGAACTGACGGGCCCGCGCGGCCCACCGGAGCCCGGCCATGATCCAGGACGACCGGCCGGCGCCCCCGGCCTCCTATCAGGCGCTTGACCTGCTGTGCACGCTGATGACCGTGCTCGACGAGCAGGGTGCCGTGCTTTTCGCCAACGCCGCCCTTGAAAACGCACTGGGCCTGTCGCGCCGCATGCTCGAAGGCAGCGAGCTGGCGGCCTGTTTCACCGAGCCTGCCTTGCTGGACAAGGCCTTGCGTGGCGCCCAGGACAACGACTTCGCGGCCCTGCGCTTCGAGGCCAGCCTGCACCGCGTGGGCGGCGATGCGCTGCCCGTGCACGTCACGGTCTCGCTGGCCGAGCGGCCCGGCCATGTGCTGGTCGAGTTCTGGCCGCTGGAGCAGCAGGCCCGCCAGGACCGCGAGGAGCGGCTGCGCGAGCAGGCCCAGGCGCACAAGGAGCTGATCCGCAACCTGGCCCACGAGATCAAGAACCCGCTGGGCGGCATCCGTGGCGCAGCCCAGCTGCTGCAGATGGATCTGGACGCCCCCGAGCTGCGCGAGTACACCGAAGTCATCATCCACGAGGCCGACCGGCTGCAGGCGCTGGTGGATCGGCTGCTGGCGCCGCACCGCCATCCGCATGAGGTGGGCGACGTCAACATCCACGAAGTCTGCGAGCGCGTGCGCTCGCTGGTGCTGGTCGAGCACCCTGCCGGGCTGACCATCACGCGCGACTACGACATTTCCATCCCGGAGTTCCGAGGCGACAGCGCCCAACTGATCCAGGCCGTGCTCAACATCGTCCAGAACGCCGCGCAGGCGCTGCAGGAGCGCATTGCGGCTGGTGATGCCGAGATCATTTTGCGAACGCGTGTGGCCCGGCAAGTAACTTTTGGTCGCCAGCGCTATCGGTTGGCATTGGAATTGCATGTGATCGACAACGGGCCAGGCGTTCCCGATGCCATCAAGGAGCGGATCTTCTATCCGCTGGTATCGGGAAGGGATGGCGGTTCGGGACTGGGGCTGACGCTGGCGCAGACCTTCGTGCAGCGCCACCAGGGGCTGATCGAATGTGAAAGCCAGCCGGGCCGCACGGATTTCCGCATCCTCATTCCCCTGCCTTGAGGCCCACGGAAGTCAACACTGCAACAAGGGAAGGATGCACCACCAATGAAACCGATCTGGATCGTGGATGATGACCCTTCCATCCGCTTCGTGCTGGAAAAGGCACTGGGCCGGGAAGGCTGGGCAACGCGCAGCTTCATCCAGGCTCGCGATGTGCTCACGGCACTGTCCGATGTCGATGCCGGCGACCCGGCGCGCCAGCCACCCCAGGTGCTGGTGAGCGACATCCGCATGCCCGGCGGCTCGGGGCTGGAGCTGCTCGAGCAGATCCGCGCCCAGCAGCCGGGCCTGCCCGTCATCATCATGACCGCGTACTCCGACCTGGACAGTGCCGTCTCGGCCTTCCAGCGCGGAGCCTTCGAATACCTGCCCAAACCCTTCGACCTGCCCAAGGCCGTGGAACTCATCCGGCGCGCGGTCGAGGAAAGCCTGCGCGAGGATGTGGCGGAGGCCCAGGCTCCGCTGCAGGCCGAGATGCTGGGCCAGGCGCCTGCCATGCAGGACGTGTTCCGCGCCATCGGCCGGCTCAGCCAGAGCCAGGTCACGGTGCTGATCACGGGCGAGTCGGGCTCGGGCAAGGAACTGGTGGCGCGCGCGCTGCACAAGCACTCGCCCGTGGCGGGTGGCCCCTTCGTGGCCATCAACACCGCCGCCATCCCCAAGGACCTGCTGGAGTCCGAACTGTTCGGCCACGAGCGCGGCGCCTTCACGGGCGCCCAGACGCAACGGCGCGGACGCTTCGAGCAGGCCGAGGGCGGCACGCTCTTTCTCGATGAAATCGGCGACATGCCCTTCGACCTGCAGACGCGCCTGCTGCGTGTGCTGTCGGACGGGCACTTCTACCGCGTGGGCGGCCACCAGGCCGTCAAGGCCCATGTGCGCGTCATCGCCGCCACCCACCAGGACCTGGAGCAGCGCGTGCGCAACGGCGGCTTCCGCGAGGATCTGTTCCACCGCCTCAACGTCATCCGCCTGCGCCTGCCCGCGCTGCGCGAGCGCAATGAAGACGTGCCCATGCTGGCTCGCCACTTCCTGCAGCAAAGCGCGCGGCAACTGGGCGTGGAGCCCAAGCGCATGGGGGTCGATGCCATGCAGCGGCTGCAGACCTTCGCCTTCCCCGGCAACGTGCGACAGCTGGAGAACATCTGCCACTGGCTGACCGTCATGGCCCCTGCCCAGGTCATCTCGGTCAAGGACCTGCCCCCCGAGGTGCTGGGCGAAGCCGCCCCGCCAGTGGGCGGTGGCAACGGCGGCGTGCCTGCACCGGCCACGCTGCCGCATGCGCCTGCACCGCTGGCGGAAGAGGGCCTTGGCCGACTGGCCGTGCCCGTGTCCGCGCTGGCCCCGCCGCATGACGCGGCCCTGGCCGCATCCGACCTGGACTGGGTCCATCTGCTGGGGCAGCAGGCGCGCCAGCTGCTGGAGCACACCCACGCCCAGGGGCATGGTGAAGTCTGGGACCAGCTGTCCCGCCGCTTCGAGGCGCAGCTGATCCGCTCGGCCCTGGCCGTCACCCACGGCCGCCGGGTCGAGGCCGCCCAGCGCCTGGGCATCGGCCGCAACACCATCACCCGCAAGCTGCAGGAGCTGGGCATGGACGAGGACGCCTTCGAGTAAGGCAAGCCGGCGGGCGGCCGGGCCCTTGCCTCGGCAAGGGTCCGGCTCCTACAGGCCGGCGCCCGGGGTGCTGACGGGCCGGGCCGCCCGGGCTTGGGACAATGGAGTCCTCTTCGCTGGAACGGCCTACGTCCCGACCTATCGTGCCCACAGTCCTCTCCAACCTCTGGCAAAAATCCAAGCCCGCTCGTCCGGGCCTGATGTACCCATCGACACCGCGCACGCTTGGCGAGCCGGTCGATGCGTACTGGCATGACCGCTACTTCCTGGAGCCTTACTTCGTTGCGGGGCGTGGTTACGACCAATACCGTCCCGCCTACGCACTGGGCTGGAAAGCGTCACTTGAACCCGAGCACGCGCAGCAGGATTTCGACGATGTCGAATTCGAGCTCGAAGAGCGCTGGGAGCAGGTTCGGGGCAGCAGCCTGCTGCGCTGGAGCCAGGTGCGCGAGGCCGTCGAGGCCTCATGGCTGCAGGCGCGCCAGCGCACGCCCACACAGCCAGTGGCCACTACGCTGGAATTGCAGAGCACGGCCCTGCTCAATGCCGTGCTGGCCCTGGGCCGCCAGGCCCATGCACGCCTGGGTGAATGCATGGATCCCATGCCCCAGGGGCTGATCGGGCAGGTGCTGGCGCGGCACTTCAATGCCAGCCAGATCCTGGTCGAGGACCTGGAACGCGCCATCGGCTCCAGCGGCGGCGTGGTCCTGCCCGTGCGCGACAGCCGTGCCGCACTGCGTCGCAACGCCTTCTGGGACGGGCTGCTGGGCAGGGAAGAGGGCGCGGACTACGTGCTGGACCAGGCCGAGTCCTGCCAGCAGCAATGGCTAAGCGCCTATGAGGCCGCCGAGCAGGTACGTCTGCCCAGGGCGCTCAACGAGATTCTTCACCGCCAGTCCCTGATGCTGCGCGGCCATATCGAGGCCATCCACTGGCTGCGCCGGTACATGCTGTAGCCGGCTGGCTGGAATTCAGCCCAAGGTCACGACCACGGGCGCGTGGTCGCTGGGCTGCGGGTTCTTGCGCGGCGCGCGGTCCACGCTGCAGGCGGTGACGCTGGGGCGCAATGCCTCACTGACCAGGATATGGTCGATGCGCAGGCCCCGGTTCTTCTGGAAACCCAACATCCGGTAGTCCCACCACGAATAGCTTTTCTCGGGCTGGTCGAACATGCGGAAGGCATCGGTCAGGCCCAGCTGCAGCAGCGCCTGGAAATGCGTGCGCTCTTCCACCGTGTGGTGGATCGTGTCCTTCAGGCCGATGGGATCGTAGGAGTCGCGGTCCTCGGGCGCCACGTTGAAGTCGCCCACCAGCACCAGGCGCGGGTGGGCCGCCATTTCGCTTTTCACCCAGTCCTGCAGCGCCTGCAGCCAGCGCATCTTGTAGGCGAACTTGTCGGTGCCCGGCGCCTGCCCATTCACGAAGTAGCCATTGATCAGGCGCACCGGGCCGCCTTCGGCATCGAGGGTGGCGGCAATGATGCGGGCCTGCTCGTCATCCAGGCCCGGGATATTGCGCACCACGTCGCGCACCGGCGTGCGCGTCAGCCAGGCCACGCCGTTGTAGGTCTTTTGCCCATGGCTGACCGCGTGGTAGCCGGCCTCCTGCAGCGCCTGCAGCGGAAACTTGTCGTCGGTGAGCTTGAGTTCCTGCAGCGCCAGCGCATCGACAGGATTGGCCTGCAGCCAGGCCAGCACCTGCGGCAGGCGCACGGACAGGGAGTTGACGTTCCAGGTGGCGATTTGCATAAATAAATCCAATTAAATCAAATGATTGCGTGATTTTTCGATGGTTGCTCTTGTGGCGGTTGCCAGCCTGTTCACCCGAAAAATCATGCCCTTGCCGCAGCAGTCAGCCCCTATTTTGATGCGCGATTGCGCTTGGGTGTTTTTCAGGCGATTCGGCAGCGCGGCTGTCAGCCCTGGCTTCGGCCAGCGTATCGGCATGCGGGGCTGTTGACGTGATGGGGCCTGCCTCGCCACGACCTTCATGGCACCGGGCAGACCTTGAATCAGATTGATCTGATTTCATCTCGGATGAAAGGTATCTACGATTGAAAATTTTCCAAGGAAATGCGGCCTTGGAATTTTTTCATTATCCGGAGGTATTCAAAATGCATATATTCATAGGTGCTTTTTGCAGAATAAACAAGGCTGTCATGATATTTATTTTGGCAATGATGGCCACCTCCGCATGGTCCGCATGCGCAATTGAAAATACAACTGATGGGTCAGGCTATTACAAGTATGTGTTCAGTAATTTCAATCCTCCAGAATTCAATTCCAATGTGGCCAAGAATACGGTGATTTACTCAAAAACCGCTGTAGCGGTAATAAGTAATGGGCTTGGCGCTAGATTGATGAATTGTGTTCCATCGGTCACGGGCTATATTTTAGGTAAATCTACACCAGTCAATAATATATATCCGACGACAGTCGAGGGTATTGGCATGAGGGTTTCGACTAGATATGGTGCTGCGCCTGTAAGTGGTTTGGGGTATTCCAATCACCCCGGATCTTTTGCATATCCACTTATCGATGTCACAGTTGAGTTGATCAAGACCGCAGATGGCGATATCACTGCAGGTGGCGTGCTGGACAGCGATTTCCTGTACGAACGCGCGAATAATGCATTTGGCCAGATTCTCGCTCAATACAACTTTTCCTCGCCCGTCGTCGTCCGGCCCAAGGTGCCCACCTGTACCCCACAGGCGCCGGAGCCCGTGCGCATGGCCCAGACTGTCACTCAAAAACTCACCTCAATCGGCTCAACCGGTGCTCCCCGCTCCTTCCTCATCTCGTTGTTGTGCAAGGGCGGCATCCCAGGTTCGTTGACCAACGCCTATGTCACGCTGACGGATGTGGCAAATCCTGGAAATATCGGCAATGCTCTGACCCTGTCCAAAACCTCGGTGGCAAAAGGTGTGGGTGTGCAGATCCGCAAGGATGACCAGATACTGGGCTTTGGCCCGGACTCCAATGCCGCCGGCAACAGGAATCAATGGTTTGCAGGGGCTGTTGCCTACGGGCAGGCGCGGTTGGATATCCCGCTGACGGCGCGCTATGTCAAGACCGAAGAGAACGTGACCATAGGCAGTGCCAATGCGGCGGCGACCTTCACCATCAGCTACCAGTAGTTCCCCCTGATCCCTTGCGCTTTCGGTCTGACCGCTGGCAGGCCATTCAGCGTGGTCAGGCAAGTCTGCGGGTGTGCGGCCATGCCCGCAGAATACGCAGATGCTTGATCTACTCGTCATTCACGCCACGCTGCCCGACGGCCGCCAGGACATGTCCATCGCCGTGCGGGGCGGGCGCATCGTCGAGGTCGCGGCCGGTCTTTCGGCGCCTGCCCATCAGGTCATCGATGCACAGCACCAGCTGGTGTCGCCGCCCTTCGTCGATCCGCATTTCCACATGGATGCCACGCTGAGCCACGGCCTGCCGCGCGTCAACCGCAGCGGCACGCTGCTGGAGGGCATAGCGCTGTGGGGCGAGCTCAAGCCGCTGCTCACGGCCGAGGCGCTGATCTCTCGCGCGCTGGAGTATTGCGACTGGGCGGCGGCCAAGGGGCTGCAGGCCATCCGCAGCCATGTGGATACCAGCGATGCCCGCCTGCTGGCCGTCGATGCGTTGCTGGAGGTCAAGCGCCAGGTGGCTCCCTATATCGACCTGCAACTGGTGGCGTTTCCGCAGGACGGCGTGCTGCGCTCGCCCGGCGGCGTCGCCAACCTGCGGCGGGCGCTGGACAAGGGCGTGGACGTGGTGGGCGGCATTCCCCACTTCGAGCGCACCATGGCCGAGGGTGCCGACAGCGTCAGGCTGCTGTGCGAGCTGGCGGCCGAGCGCGGCCTGCTGGTGGACATGCACTGCGACGAGTCCGACGACCCGCTGTCGCGCCACATCGAAACCCTGGCCTTCGAGGCGCAGCGCCTGGGACTGCAGGGCCGCGTCACGGGCTCGCACTGCACCTCCATGCACAGCATGGACAACTACTACGTGAGCAAGCTGCTGCCGCTGATCGCCGAAAGCGGCGTGGCCGTGATTGCCAATCCGCTGATCAACATCACGCTGCAGGGCCGCCAGGACAGCTATCCCAAGCGCCGCGGCATGACGCGCGTGCCCGAGCTGCTGGCCGCAGGCGTCAACGTGGCCTTCGGCCATGACTGCGTGATGGACCCGTGGTATGGCATGGGCTCGGGCGACATGCTGGAGGTCGCCCACATGGGCCTGCATGTGGCGCAGATGACCAGCCAGGACGGCATGCGCGACTGCTTCGACGCCGTGACCACGCGCGCGGCGCGTGTGATGCACCTGGACGGCTATGGCATCGAGGCCGGCTGCGATGCCAGCTTCGTGCTGCTGCAGGCGCGCGATGCGGCCGAGGCGATACGGCTGCGCGCCACGCGCCTGAAGGTGTTCCGCAAGGGCCGGTTGCTGGCCGAGGCGCCTGCTGCAACGGCTGCGCTGCATCTGCCGGGCCGCCCGGCAAGAATCGACTGGCGGCGCTGAACCGCAGCTGAACCGGCGCCGGCCTCAGGCGCCGGCCAGGCTGGCCTCGCGCACGATGGTCTGCAGGGCCACCAGGTCCCTGACCACCAGGCCCTGGGCTTCCACGCGAATGCAGTTGTCGCGCTCCATGCGCTTGAGTTCCTGGTTCACGCGCTGGCGCGAGGCACCCAGCAACTGGGCCAGCTCCTCCTGCACCAGTTGCAGGCCTATGCGCAGCTCGCGCGGGTCGTCCAGCACCTGTGTGCCGTAGCTGCGCGACAGGTGCAGCAACTGCTTGGCCAGGCGTGCGCGCAGGGGCAGGGTGTTGAGGTCTTCCACCAGCCCGTAGGTCTGGCGTATGCGGTGGGCCTGCAGGCGCAGCAGGGCGTCGTAGAACTCCACATGCGTGGCCAGGATGGCGTGAAAGCTCTCCTTGTCCACGCACAGCAGCGTGGTGTCGCCATGGGCATAGGCATCGCGCGTGCGGGGCTCGTCAAGAAAGGTGGACATGGCACCGAACCAGGCACCCGGCTCCACATAGGCCAGCGTGGTCTGCCGACCCGACAGGCTGGTCGAGCTCATGCGCACGGCGCCCTGCGCACAGGCATACCACCTGTGCGGCACATCGCCGCGTGCATAGATCAGTGCCCCGTTCTTGAGCCGCCGGACCGTGGTCTGGCGCAGGATGTCATGGCGCAGCGAGGGCGAAAGGCTGCAGAACCACTGGCCGGAATTGATGGCCTCGCGCTCGGCGGGGGTGAGCATGGGCTCGTGGGTACTCGTTTGCAAACCGCTTGTCTCCAATCGGCCGCAATTTTAGGGCGTGCGGGCCTGCGGATAGGCGTGCAATTGCTCGCGCAGCAACTGCACGAAGCAGTCAGCCCTTTCGGTGGGCGCGTATTGGGGCGGCAGGGCCAGCACCACCTCCACCGCGCAGGCTGGAAGCAGTGGCAGCACACGCAGGTCGCGCGCGAACACCGAGGCCATGTAGGGGTTGACCACGCCCAGCCCCAGCCCCTGTGCGGCCAGGCTGCAGATTGTGGAGGAGTAGGTGGTCTCCATGGTGGAGCCGGCCTCTATGCCCTGCTCCTGCATGGTGCTGCGCAGTTGCAGGTAGATGTCGTCATCGGCGTTGAGGGTCAGCAGCAGCTGGCCCTGCAGGTCACGCACATGCAGCCGCGTGCGCGTGGCCAGCGCATGGTCCGGGTGCATGACGCAGACGGCGCGGCTGCGGTGCAGCACGGTGGCATCCAGCTCGGGCGTGCTCAGCGCCATGGTGCTGACCACCAGGTCGAAGTGGCCATGCAGCAGGCCCTCGCGCAAGGGCGTGGAGCCCAGGGTCTGCAGGCTGATGTGGGTGCCCGGGTAGCGCTGCGCGAAGCTGCGCACCACGGCCGGGATCACGCTCAGGCCCAGGGCCGGCGTGCAGCCTATGCGCAGCGTGCCGGCGCCGGACTGGCGCAGTGCGGCCAGGTCGCGCTCTATGCGCTCGCGCCCCAGGAAATGCTGCTGCACGGTGGCGAACAGTTCCACGGCCTCGGCCGTGGGGCGCAGCCGGCCCTTGTGCATGTCGAACAGCTTGAGCCCTGCGGCCGCCTGCATCTGGGCCAGCAGCCGGCTGACCGAAGGCTGCGTGGTGTGCAGCAGCCGCGCGGCGGCCGTGGTGGTGCCGGTCTGCATGACGGCACGGAAGGCTTCGATCTCTCGGGCGCTCAGGGGTCTGGACATGGCGATTCGGTCCTGCTCGGGTGGCTGGCAATGTATATCTTTTCTGTATAGAGGCCACGGAAAAATGCATTTTTCCAAAGATGCCCGGATTTCTACACTGGCCCCATTGCATCGTTTGCCCAGGCGCAGCAGCGCCATCGAAAGGATTCCATGATCAAGACAAGCGCAGGCCGCAAAGCCGCCATGCTCGCTGCGGCCATCTCCGCCTCGGTGGCAGGCACGGCGCCCGTCGCCGCCATCGCGCAGGATGGCTTTCCCCAGCCAGGGCGCCAGCTGCGCATCATCGTGCCTTTCACTGCCGGCGGCAGCTCCGACGTGCAGGCACGCATGCTGGCTGACCGCCTGAGCAGGCTCTGGGGCCAGCCGGTGGTGGTGGAAAACAAGCCCGGCGCGGGCGGTCATCTGGGAGGCCGATATGTGGCCGATCAGCCGGCTGACGGCTACACGCTGATGGTGGGCTCCATCGGCCTGCATGCCGCCTATGGCGTATACAGCAAGCTGGCCTATGACCCCGCAAGGGATCTGCGCGTGGTGACCGTGCTGGCCGAGATGCCGCATGTGGTGGTGGCCACGCCCAGCCTTGCCGCCAGCAACCTGGCCGAGCTGACGGCGCTGGCCAAAAAGGCGCCTGGCACGGTCAACTTCGGCTCGGCCGGCGTGGGCTCGTCCGTGCACATGATGGGCGAGCTGTACAAGCTGCAGGCGGGCGCGCCCATCGTGCACGTGCCTTATCGCGGCAGCTCGGCCGCGCTCAACGACCTGCTGGGCGGCCAGATCCAGCTCATGTTCGAGAACCCGCCCACGGTGCTGGCCCACATACGCGGCGGCAAGCTCAAGGCGTTGGCCGTCACGGGCAGCCAGCGCCTGGCGGCCCTGCCGGACGTGCCCACGGCGGCCGAGTCCGGGCTCAAGGACTATGTGGCCACCTCCTGGACCACGGTGGCCGTCTCCTCCAAGGTGCCCGAGGCCATCGTCAAAAAGCTCAATGACGACATCCGAAAGGTCGTGGCCACGCCCGAGTTCCGCAAGGGCCTGCAAGAGCAGGGCATGAGCGCCGTCGCCAACAGCCTGCCTGAGGCGCAATCCTTCGTTGCCCGCGAAAAGCAGCGTTGGGACCGCGTGATCGCCGAAGGCCACATCTCCGCCCAATGAAACGCTCCATGACTTCGAACACCCCCGCATCCTTCGTCCCCTGCCGTCGCCTGGGCGATGGCCGCCAGCACCACTTCTTCGGCTACTACAACAAGTCCAGCTGGGACCGCAGCAATCGCCTGGTGCTGGCGCAGCAAACGCCGTGGATGGACCAGTACCTCACGCCCCAGGCGCGGGCGTCCATCGGCTACTTCGATACCGAAAACGGCGACCGCTTCCACGCCGTGGGCGAGACCGGCGCCTGGAACTGGCAGATGGGCAGCCAGCTGCAGTGGCTTGACGGGCTGGCGGGCCGCCAACTGATCCACAACGACAGGACGGCAGAATCCGGGGGGCGCTATCCGGGGTTCGGCTCCGTGGTCATCGATGTGGACAGCGGCGAGCGGCGCACCCTGCCCATGCCCGTCTATGTGGTGGCGCCCAGCAGCGCCTGGGCGCTGTGCGTGGACTACCGGCGCCTTTACATCACGCACGAAACCATCGGCTACAGCGAAGAGGGTGCTCCCTTCGCCTTGCCCCTGGCGCCCGAGGACGACGGCATCTGGCGCATGGAGGTCGCGACGGGCGAGGCAAGGCTGCTGGCCAGCTATGCGCGGCTCAAGGCCTTTCATCACCGCACATCGATGGACAAGGCCATCCACTGGGTCAGCCATATCGAGGTCAACCCCTCGTCAACGCGCATCCTGTTCCTGCACCGCTGGACCGAACGCGTCAAGGACGAAACCTGCTTTCTGCACCGCCTGATCACCATGGCGCCCGACGGCTCCGACATGCGCCTGCTCGAATGCTCGGACCATCCGCTGCCCCAGCTGGCCGACGACTTCGACCCGATGGCCGTGGGCACGTTCGACTACGAAAAGTCCGAATACCAGATCTCGCATCCGCTATGGCAGGACGACAGCCACATCATTGTGTGGGGCCCGCATGCCGGGGAGATCCACTATCACCTCTATGACGATGTGGAGGGCGGTGACGTGCAAGTGGTGGGCGCAGGCGTGCTGGTGGAGAACGGCCACATGAGCTTCTCGCCCGTGGACACGCGCTGGCTGCTCAGCGATACCTACCCCGACGACCGCACGCACGAGCGCTTCCTGTTCCTGTACGACATGCACACGGGCGAGCGCCACGACCTGGGCAGCTTCTACGCCTCGCCCGATCTCAGCAAGGAAAACCGCTGCGACCTGCACCCGCGCTGGAGCCGTGACGGGCGCCAGGTCTGCATCGACTCCGTGCACGAGCACCAGCGGCAGATGTATGTGCTGGATGTGTCGGGGATCGTGGAGGCTTGACTCGGGTAGTCGGGGGCGCGTGAGCAGCCCCCGGCTACAGCGTACGACTCAGCGCGGCTTGCGCATTCGCGTGCGGCGTCCGGCCAGGACTGCGACGCCCAGCATCAGCGCTGCCAGCATCCACTGACCCCATTGCGAAAGCGTGGGAATGGCCGCGGGGCTGCCGCCGGCAGCGGCAGCCACCACGGCCACGCCGCCCGGGTCACTGATGAAGGCGTTCACATCCAGGTCGTCATCGCCGTTCCTGCCGTCTTCAATCGTCAGCGTCACGCTGTTGTCGCTGGCGTTGAACTGCGCGCCGGTGAAGTGATACCAGTGCGGCGTTGCGTTGTCGGACGTGGGGCCGTACTTCCAGTACTGTGCATTGCGGGGCAGATTGTTCGGGAACGTGAGCTTGATGCTCACCGTGGATCCCGGCGCACCGTTGTGGACAGCGAAATCGAACAGGCCCAGCGGGAACTGAAGATTGGCAGGCGGTGCGTCGGCAGGTGACCTGATGTGCCCCTGCAGCGGGATGAAGCCCGCAGTCTGCGCCGGGCCTGTTCCCATGGGTGTGAAGACCCATGGGCTTCCCGCAGCAATCTCTGCCGAGACCGTCGTTCCGCCCACGGCACCGGTGATGGTGCTCAGAGAGTGGGGGGGCAGGGTGATCGTGAAGGTCTGGTTCACGGGCGTTGCCGCGGCGTACTCGGCATCGCCGGCCTGGCTGGCCTGCAGCGTGCAATCTCCCGTGCGCATCAGCCGCAGCGAGGTGCCGGTGACCACACAGGTCTGAGGAGTGAGGCTGCTGAAGCTGATGGGCAGGTTGGAGTTGGTTGCGGCGGCGTTTGCCAGCGACAGGGCCTGGGGGCTCAGATAACGCAGGGACGAGAAATCGAAGGTGATGTTCTGGATTGCCTTGCCGACTGCAATCTGTACCGAGCCGGTGGCCTGTGCATGGTTGGCATCGGCCGCCTTGGTCGCCGTCACCGTGCAGCTGCCTACGGCCGTGCCGGTGACAGTGCTGCCGAACAGCGTGCAGTTGCCAGCGCCTGCCGTCAGCGCCAGCGTGAGTGCACCGCTGCCGCTGCCGCCAGTGACGGTGACCGTGCTGGAGTCGCCTTTGGGAATGCTGGCGGGTGATGCCACCACGGACAGGGCCACCTGGCTTGCCTGTGACACCGTCACCGAAGTGCTGGCCGTGGCCTCTTCATGGTCGGCATCCGCTGCCTTGGTGGCCGTGACCGTACAGGTTCCGACACCCAGGCCGGTGAGCGTGGAGCCCGCGATGCTGCAGGGGCCCGCGACGCTCAAGCCGATGGCGCCGGTGCCCGAGCCGCCCGTGGTGCTCAGTTGCGAAATGCCGCCAAAGCTGATGGCTGCAGGACTGGCCTGCACCGACAGTGCTGTCTGTCCAGCCTTGGCCACGATGACGGTGGTGCTGGCGCTGATGGCCTGGTGGTTGATGTCGCCAGCCTTGGTGGCCGTGATGGTGCAACTGCCGGCGCCAATGGCACTCAACTGGTTGCCCGTCACCGCGCAGAACTGGGCACCACCCGTCACGGCGTAGGTGACGGCGCCGCTGCCCGAACCCCCAGTGGTCGCCAGGGTTGCCGTGGCGCCGAAGGTCAGGGTCGAAGGCGTGGACTGCATGCTCAGGGTGACCTGGACTGCAGGGGTCACGGTCACCACGGTGGTGGCCAGCGTGTCCTGGTAGTTGGCATCGCCCAGCTTGGTGGCAGTCACTGTGCAGGAGCCCGTGCCTTCCGCAGTGAGCGTGTTGCCGTTGACGGAGCAAAAGGCGGCTCCATCCGTGATGGAAAAGCCCACGGCGCCGGCCCCTGCGCCGCCACTGGTTGACAGCGCGGCCGTGCTGAAGGCCACCAGCGTGCTGGGCGTTGCCATCGCCGTCAGAACAGGCTGCTGGGCCTTGATCACCGAGATGTCCACGGTGGTCGTGGCGGCCAGGTAGCTGGCGTCTCCCGCCTTGGTCGCCGTCACGGTGCAATCGCCCACGGCCGTGGCTGTGACCGTGTTGCCTGTCAGGGCGCAATAGGCCGCGCCTGCGGTTACGGCGTAGCTGATGGCGCCTGCGCCAGAGCCGCCGTTGGTGCTCAGCGTGGTGGTGCTGGCATAGGGCAGGGTCTGGAGTGCTGCACTTGCCGTCAGTGCAGCCTGCGGGCTCTTGTCATTGGTCAGCGAGAACGAGGTGCTGGCCGCCCCTGCCTGCGCCGTCACGGTATAGCTGCCGGCGAACAGGTTGGCCGTGGCACTCAGCGATGCGATGCCCTGGGCGTTGGTCGTGACCGAGGTTCTTGTGGCAAAGGTCGTGGATGGCCCCGATGCGGCAGGCGCATTGAAGTCCACCATGATGCCGGCAAGCGGCTGGTCGTCGATGTCGGTGACCTTGACCGACAACGGCGTGGCAAAAGGCTGCTGGATGCGGGTGGACTGTTGAGAGCCAGTGAGCACCGCCATGGCCGCAGGTGGGCCGAAAGGATCGATGCGAAATACCAGGCCATTCGAAAGGCTCTCGTTTGCGCTGAGGGCGCTGTTCGCAGGGTTGGTCAGGCCGTTGGTGCCCGATGTGGTGGTGGCGCCGCCCACGGAAAGAAGGGTCCTGCCCTGCACATTGGTTGCGGCCAGGCTGCGCATGGCCTCGTTTTCCGAGGTGCCCAGGAACCCGGCATAGTCCCAGCTGTTCGGATTGTTGGTTGCGACGCTGACCAGGAAGCCGTCCTGCTTGCCACCTGGCGTGGTGGACAGGCCGCTTTGAGCCTTGACGGGAAAGCCTGCGCCATTGTTGGTGCTGCCCGTGGCGAACCAGTTCCTGCTGTCGCTGGCCAGCCCTTCCACGCTGTCGTAGCCATTGCCACCCAGGTAGGTGGCGTCCAGCACCTGGTCTCCTGATGCATTCAGGCGCAGCACAAAGCCGTCCATGCCGGTGCTGCGCGCGATCTGCGGCCCGAGGCCCTGGCGCCGTCCGCTATTGTCGGCGGGAAAGTTGTCGGACCCGGTCTCCCCGCCCACGAGCAGTGAGCCGTCATACATCAGGTTCAGGGCCAGTGCACGGTCCGCACCGGCGCCCGAGCCTGTCAGCAGCGTGAAGTAGTCGAAGGCGCTGCCGTCGGCCCGGATCTTGGCGACGAAGCCGTCTGATCCATCGATGGCGCGCGAATTGATTTGTGTCCTGAGGCCCGTGGCGCTCGGCATCCCCGAGACAGAGTCGGTCGCGCCAGCCACATAGGCCGCGCCGGTGCCGTCCACGGCAATGGCATATCCGATGTCGGCGCCGCCGTCGCCGCCGATGTATCCGGCGTACTCCAGCCCGCTGCCTGAAGCGTCGATGCGGGCCACGAAGGCATCCCGCATTTCTGACTGCGCAGGGCCGGAGCCGTGGTTGAGCTGCGGCCCGTTCACGGCAGGAAAGCCTTTGCCTTCCGTGAATCCGGTCACATAGACCCGGCCAAGGGTGTCCAGAGCCAGGGCATTGGCCTGATCGTCACCCGTTCCACCAATCAGGCCCGAATACAGAATGCCGGCACCGTCTGGTGCCAGGCGCATGACGAAGGCATCCCTATCCGTCGTGCTCTTGCTGCGCCGAAAGCGTTGGTTGGCATCTGTGCCAAGCAGGGGGAAGCCGGTGGATTCCGTGCTGCCCGCCAGGTGGATGCGGTTTTGTATGTCCACGGCCAGGCCGTTGCAGGCGTCGTCTTCCGATCCGCCCACATAAGTGACGCTCATGGGGACACCCTTGGGATCGAATCTGACGACGAAGGCATCCTCGCCACCTTTGCTGCTGCCCGCGTTGGGCAGGTCGGACGATTGCGTCACGCCACAGGCGTAGGTGTTGCCGTCGCTGTCTCGCGCCACGGCGTTGACCTGGTCGGCCGAGTTGCCTCCGACCAGGCCCGAGTAGCCGGTCCAGGCCGGATCGATGACCAGCGGCAGGCCTTTGTCATGGCTGCCCAGCTCAAAGCCCACGCGCCAGGTGGTGGCGTCCACCTGCTCCAGCCGGTAGCGGGCGGGCACGTCCACGCGGCCATTGCCCCGGGGTTGGTAGACCAGCGGTGCATCGTCGGTGAAAAGGTCGTTGCCTATGCTCCACTGCAGCGCTCCCGTGGGCAGGATGCGTGCATCCGTCGCACCTTCCACGCGCAGCCAGACCTGTGCGGCATCGGCACCAGGAGCCAGTTCAAACTGGTACTTCAGACCGCCGGGCTCGCCCTGGAAAACGGCATCAATGCCTGGCCAGACGCTGCGGTAGCCCAAGGCGCCGAAGCTGCGCAGGCCCTTGCGCCATTGCGCGGCTTCGCCGACCAGCCAGTGGTAGAGCGTGGGCGAAGGGTGCAGGCCCTGCGGGGCCGACATCGATGCGTTCTCGAAGCTGTAGCGCAGGCGCGAATCCGGGCGCAGGCTCAGGCTCCGGGCCACGCCGGATGCGGCCACCGACCGGCCTTGCACGCCGTTGGTCTGGCCGGGCAGGTCGATGCTCATGCCTTGCGCATCGAAACTGATGCGCTTGCCTGCGGCCATGGCGCGAAAGCCGGCACCGGGTATCTCTATGAAGCGGTTGTCCCTGCCGGAGAATTCGCGTTGGACCAGGGGATCGGCCTGGACCCCCGTGGTCAGGGCCAACATGGTCAGGGCCGCAATGGAACTGCGCATAGGTGTACTCAGCTCCGTGCGGGGAAGATGCCCTGCAAGGCGATGATGAAGTTCATGACCAGGTAGGGCGGAAGATTGTTGTGTGGCTGGCTGCCGCCCGCAGGTTGAGGGGGAGCCATGGTGACCGCAGAGGTGTTGGAGGCTGGCGCGATGTAGGGGCGCGTCGGTGCGGTGCCCAGGACGGCGCCTGCCGGGCTTGCTACAGCGGGATCCGCAGGCGTGCCCGCTCGGGCCAGATGGCTGTGGACGGGAATTTCCGATGCCTGCAGCGTCACGGTTTCAACACCGCCGGATTCGCCCAGATCGCGCAGTGACAGTCCAGGTCCTTGGCCCGGGTGCATGGGCATGCGGCCCTGCAAGTCGGGAAGCGCGAAGTTGGACTTGCCATCTCCACCATATGCCGTTCCCAGCAGGGAAAACAGCGCCGTGTTCTGAGAAAGCGGTATGAGCTGACCATCGCAAAAGGCCCAGCCCTTGGGTGCGAAGTTGAACCCGCCAAGGCGGATTTCGGCGACGAAGGGATCGGACATGGTCTTCAGGTCTGAGAAGGAAAGAGGCCTTGCATGGCCATGCAAAAGCTCAGTGCCAGATAGGGCGGCATATTGAGGTGTGGCTGGCTGCCGCCCACATTGGCCAACAGGGCGGGCATGGTCGTATTGCCGCTTTGCGCATAGTGGCCGCGCGCCGCTGCAGGCAGGTTGCCGTTGCCCGATGTCGCCTGGCCCGTGGTGCCGGAAGCGGCCATGGCGTGGCTGTGCTGCGGTATCTCTGGCAGGGTCAGGGTATGGGCTTGCTCGCCTGCTCTCTCTCCCAGCGTATGGCCGGCTCCCATGTGCATGGGCATGCGGCCGCGCAGGTCGGGCAGTGCAAAGTTGGTCTGCCCGTTGCCACCGTAGGTCGTGCCCAGCAGCGAGAACAGTGCCTGGTTCTGGTTGATGGGCAGCAATTGCCCATTGCAAAGGGCCCAGCCTTTGGGGGCGAAGTTGAAGGAGAAGACGCGAACCTCTCCGAGAAAAGGGGTAGACATCAGGTGGGGGAGGGATAGATGCCGAACAGCGAGATGATGAAGTTCACGCAAAGGAAGGGCGGCATATTGGTATGCGGCTGCGACCCTCCTGCCGAACTCACCATCGATGTAGCCATGTACGTGGCGGGGGCGCCGTTCACAAAGGCCTTGTGATCCCTGTGCTTGGCAAACACTGCGTCGGCGGGCGAGGCCAGAAAGCCGGTGCCGGAGGAAGCGGGAACGCCGTGCGTGTGGGCTGGAATCTGATTGACGGTCAGCGTGACCTCTTCGACTCCAGCGGCCTGGGCCAGCGTGAATTCGTTGCCTGCGTGCAGGGGGATGCGGCCACGCATGTCTGGCAGGGCGAACGTGCTTTGGCCATCACCGCCGTATGTCGTGCCGATCAGAGTGAAAAGGGTTTCGTATTCCGAGATGGGCATTTGCTGCCCTTCGCAGAACATCCAGCCTGATGGCGCGAAGTTGCCGGCAAACATCCGGATTTCCCCAACATAGGGTTGAGCCATGGCAAAGTGGGGTGAAGTTAGAAAACGTTAATAATTGCAAAATAGTTTAGTATGCCAACCTGTTACGCGGCAAAAATATTTTGCTGCCGTTGCTTTGGCAGGAAGGGCCACGATGAAGACAGGACGCCGTGCTTTCATGCAGGTTGCAGGGGCCTTGCCCGCTGCAGCGGCTGCTTCCAGCATTCCGATGGGCGTCAGCGCTGTGGCCATGGAGTTGCGCCGCAGCCACTTTCAGCCGCTGCTTGGCCACAATTTCTCGGTCGCCGGGGAAGAGGCTGAGTTACGTTTGGTTTCGCTGGGCGCGCTGCCGCATGCGCTGCAGAGTGACCGGTCTTTCAGCGCCCTGTTTGAGTTGTCCCGCCCTGGTGCCTTGCCACAGAACACCTGGGAAATCGCTCACCCGGCTCTGGGGCGCCACGCCGTCTTCCTGAGCCCCAGCGACGCGCAAGGCGGTCTGCTGGAAGCCGTGTTCAACCGCGGCTGAGCGCCGCGGTCCTGCGCATGCGCAGGTAGATGCCTTCCTGGTCCTGCTCGACAAAGCCCAAACGCGTATACAGGCGCCGGGCTGGATTGTTGGCTTCCACGAACAGCTGCATGTCGCGCCCTTCTTGATCTGCCCAGCCGGCCAGCCATTGCATGAGGGCCGTGCCCAGTCCCTGGCCTTGAACAGCGGCGTCGAGCGAGATGTCCATCACTCCCAATGGCCCGGGTGCGAGATTGAGGTAGAGCCGGCCTATAGGCAGACCTGCCCTCTCGATCACGAAAAACGCGCTGTGTGCGTAGTGCTTGCGGTAGTGCTGGTCCTGCAAAGCGAACTGCGAATCGCAGAAGGCATGCTTTTCAGCTTCGCTCCAGGGCACCGGCGCCAGTTCGGCAGCGCGTACCTGGCGGTACAGGGCGCGGAGAAAAGCGTAGTCGGCTTCTTCGGCCAGGCGCAGCCGCACATCCTCCAGATTCAGCGGTGGCAGCTCGGGCACGAACGGCTCAGACGGCATGGGAAAAGCAGGCCTCGTAATCGACATGGCCTGCCGACTGCGCAATGGGCGTGATGAAGATGGCGTAGTCACCGAGCTGCGCATGGCGCACGCGGTAAGTGCGCTGCGGCAGCTGCGGCTGGCGCGGACCGCGAAACACCAGGGAGAACTGCAGCATGCCGGGCGTGTCGGCCGATGTCTGCATTGCGCTGAGCACTTGCATATCGATGCCGATGGTGTGCTCGCCTTCGCGCATGAAGAAGCTCACGGTCTGCTGGGCCAGGGCCTGTGCGTCGCTCCACTGCAGGATTCGGGCGTAGAGCGCGTCGTCAATTTCGAAGTTCGCAGAGCTTGGTGCAGTCATTGGTGTAGAGGGGCATGTCGTTGGCGGCAGCCAGCATAGCCCAGGCTTTCGTTTGCTGGTGGCGGAACCCGCTGCTGTAACTGATTTTGGTGACTTGTTAAAAAGTACGGGTGCATGCAACATCGCGTTCAATAGCCATTGCGGCATTTTCTCCATTCATTTCCGTTTCCCCTTTTTATGCATCAAGCCTTTCGAGTCTTTTCATTGAGTGCGCTTGCCTGCGCGACTTTGTTTGCTTTTCCTCAATCGCATGCGCGGGAACTTGCCTCCATTGATGCCTTGGCGGACGCGCCGTTGCTTGTGCACGCCCAGTCTGCCCGCGCGACTGTTCTGCCTGAGCGAGTGCAAAAGCTCTCACGAGAGGAGCGTCTGGGCTTGCCCACCTTTGTTCAGTTGCGTACGGATCGCACGGGTCGCAGTGGCGAGGTACGGGCCCAGGCTGCGGCAGTCGACGCGGAAGGCGCGGCACGGCGTGAACTCAAAGCCGTGGCGGATCTCTACGGTCTGACTTCCCAGGAGGTGGATGCAGCGCCGCTTGGCCATGTGCAGGCTCTGCGGGGAGGTGCACGCTTGGTGAGCCTGGGCAACCAGCGCGATGGCATCGAGGTCTTTCGAGACCAGGCTACCGTCTTGCTCGATGGTCAGGCCCGGGCTGCGGCCATTGGAGGATATCTGGGAAGCACCGCACTGGCGGCGGCCTCGGGCTCGGCCAAGCTGGGCGCACCTGAGGCCGTGGCGAGGGCGTTGCAGGACTATGGTTTTGGGGCCGAGGTGGCGTCCTCGCTGCACGAGGTCGCTCCTCCCGCCAAATCAGAGGTGGGTCCCTACAAGTGGCTGGCGTTGCCGAAGGGGGTGAAGGGGGCGCATGGTGCCGTGCTTGAGGGCCCCGTGCGCGTCAAGCCTGTCTGGTTCCGCCTGCCCCAGGGCCTGAGTGCTGCTTTCTACGTTGAATTGCTGGTGCATGAGCAGGGTGAGGAGTACGGCTTCGCCTATGTGGTGGCTGCCGATGATGGCCGGCTGCTGCTGCGCAACAACCAGTCTGCCCATGCCCACGACTACCGGGTTTGGGCTGACCCTGTCTCGGGTGTGCCGCATCCCGGTCCTCAGGGGCGCAATGGCTCCCCACACCCCACGGGTCTGGCCGATGGCTATGCGCTACCTCTGGTGCAGCCCAGCCTGGTGAGCGGTGGAGGGGGCGTCAACCCCTGGCTGGCTTCAGGGGCTACGCTGACCGACGGCAACAATGTTCAGGCCTTTGCCAACCTGGTCTTGCCAGATGGCCTCGGTCCCGTGGATGCCAACGAATGCGCCGGAGGTCCTGTTGCGGCGGACTTCCGCGCTTGCGTTACGGCCCCCGGGGTTTTTGACCATTACTACGATGTGACTCGGGGGCCTTGGCAGACAAGACCCAGGCTGCAGCCTCCGTGGTGCAGTTGTTCTATGTGACCAACTGGCTGCACGATTGGTTTTATTCCGCTGGCTTCAACGAAGCGGCGGGCAATGCGCAGAACGACAACTTTGGGCGAGGTGGCCTGGGTGGCGATGCCCTGCTGGCCCAGGCCCTGGATTTCAGTGGGACGAACAATGCCAACATGCTGACGCGCGCTGATGGCGCGCCGTCCCGCATGCGCATGTATCGGTTCAACAACCGGGGCGTCAGCGCATCGGTACTGCCTCCTTCTTCGTTGGCTGGAGGTGTGTCCGTTGCAGGAGCTGCGTTCGGCCCGGAGCAGTTCGAGGTGGCCTCCGACCTTGTCTCCGCTCAGCCTGCCATTGCGTGCTCGGCGCTCACCAATGCGGCGGAAGTGGCTGGCAAGATTGCGCTGGTTGAGCGTGGTTCCTGCTCCTTCGATGCCAAGGTGGCTCAGGCGCAGAACGCAGGTGCTGTGGGTGTGGCGGTGATCAACAACGTGGCAGGCACGCCATCCCAGATGGGGGCCAACGATTCTTCGCTGAATATCACCATTCCCTCTGTTCATGTTGCACAGTCCGACGGCAATGCATGGAGAGCCCGGCTGACGGCTGGTGAGGTTGTGCCGTTGCGTCTCACGGGCATTGCTGCGGAGCGCAGCAGTGCGCTGGACGGCAGCATCATTGCCCACGAGTGGGGGCACTTCATCAGCAACCGCCTTATCGGCAATGCCAATGGCCTCGGGAGCAACCATGCGTCGGGCTTGGGCGAAGGCTGGGGAGACTTTCATGCCCTGCTGATGATGGTTGCCGACCAGGACCGCAACCAGGCCGGCAATCACCAATTCCAGGGCGCCTACAGCGTCGCCGCGTATTCGCTGGGAGCTGTCGAGGGCCCTGCAGATGCCGACATCCGCAATACGGCACTGTATGGCATGCGCCGCTATCCGTACTCCACGGACATGGCCAGGAATCCGTTGACGTTCAGGCATATACAGAATGGCATCTCTCTGCCTCCCAGCCCGGCGCCAGCCTTTGTGTCTGGCAATGCCGAGGTTCACAACATGGGGGAGGTATGGGCCTCCATGCTTTGGGAATGCTATGTGGCCCTGCTCAATGCCCATCCATTTCAAGAGGCCCAGGATCGCATGAAGCGCTACCTGGTCTCCGGCTACAAGCTCACCCCTGTCAATCCGCTGCTGACCGAGGCGCGCGATGCACTGCTGGCTGCCGCTTTGGCCGAGGATCCTGCCGATCACCAGCGCTTTGCCCAGGCCTTTGCCAAGCGCGGAGCAGGCACCTGGGCCCGGTCCATGGCCGATCGCTATTCAGAAACCAATGTGGGCGTGGTTGAAAGCTTCAGCCTCAGTGGTGCCTTGGAGCTCGATGCCATGGCCTTGAGCATGGCCGATGCCAACAGCCAGCGCTGCGATGCCGACGCCATCCTCGACAACGGCGAAACCGGCGTGCTTCGCCTTACCTTGCGCAATCGCGGCGCTTTGCCGGTGACAGGGGCACAGTTGCAGTTGTCGTCCAGCATGCCGGGACTGTCATTTCCTGACGGTGCAGCAGTCGCCGTGCCTGGCATCGGTGCAGGGCAGAGCCTGGTGGTCACGGCAAGTTTGAAGCTCGACGGCCTGTTGGTGCCCGCCAATGCACGCATCACGGCCATGCTCAGCCATACGGAGCAGGAAAACGGCCCGGTGCAGCAGCAATTGGATCTGCCTCTGAATATCGATGTGTTGCCGGGGCGACTGGCATCGGACGATGGGCAGGCTGTTCCCAGTGTCATGCAGATGGGCAGCAGCCTGCCTGTGTTTGCAGACAACTGGAGAGTGCGCGCCGATGGCGCCTCCAACCGTCTCTACGGCGGCGGCTCCCCCGAAGCGGCTGGCTCGCACTGGTTGATGACGCCACCGCTGCAGGTTGCCGCCACAGGCAACTTCATCGTGTCGTTCAATCACCGCTATCGTTTTGAGCAGGATGGCCAAAACAACTATGACGGCGGGCAATTGATGCTTTCCACGGACGACGGTGCGACATGGGCTCGCATCATGACTCCCGGCTATTCGGATTTGCTCTATGTGGGCTCCGGCAATCCTGCAGAAGGCCAGCCCGCCTATGTCGGCCAAAGTCCGCACTGGCCTGCGGCGGAAAGCGAACAGGTGAATCTGGGTCCCCTCTATGCCGGGCGGACTGTTCGGCTGGCCTGGGTCATCCAGACCGACATGGGGGGAGGCGAGGAAGGCTGGGAGGTTGACGACATCGTCATCTCGGGAATTTCCAACACACCGTTTCCCGAAACCGTTGCCGACGCCCAGACCTGCGCTGCGCCAGGCGTACTGAGCACGGCAGCGGGCACGCCTCAATCGGCGCCTGTAGGGGCAGCATTCGGGCAGAGCTTGCGTGTCCGCTTGTTGGGCGCGGGTGGCGCGGCACTCGCGGGACGTCCTGTGAGCTTCACTGCGCCCGGGGCCGGTGCTTCGGCAAGCTTTGCCGGCGGGCGGGTGCAGACGCAGGTCAGCACCGATGCCAACGGCTATGCGGAGACTGCAGTCACTGCCAACGGCTTGATGGGCGACTATGCGGTGACTGCTACGGCAGCTGGTGGTTCAGCCAGCTTCACCCTGCGCAATACGGTTGCGCCAGTTGGCACGGGTGGGTTGGCGGGTGGTGGCGGGCTCTTGTCCGTCAGTGGTCCTTCGCCCAGCGGTGCGGGCACGGTGACGGTCACGGTTCAGTCGGCCGCACAGGCCTTGCCCGCGCATGCCTATTTCTCACAGGCCGGATTCAACACCACAATCGACGCTGGCGTGCCGCCACTGGCAGGCCGCAGCTTCCCTTTCGGGCTGGTGAGCTTTGTGCTTGAGAACGTGGGTGCGGGCAACTCCGTGCGCATGCGCCTCGACTATCCGTCTGCCGTGCCGGCCGGCGCAACCTACTGGAAATATGGCCGCAGCACCCCTGCGGGGGTGTTGCACTGGTACCAAATCCCGATTGTTGCCACCGGTTCATCCTGGGTGGAAATCGATCTCATTGACGGTGGTCAGGGCGATAGCGACGGCTTGAAGGACGGCCGTATCACCGACCCGGGCGGCTTGGCCATCCTGGCCGCACCTGTGGCGCCCGCAGGTGCCGCACCGATTCCCTTGCTTTCGCCTTGGTCACTCGGTTTGCTGGTCCTGTGCATGGCCTGGCTAGGCGGGCGGCGCAGACGGCGTGGATGAGGCCGGTTGCGCGCGATTCTTGGGCCATCGACTCCCTCAGCGCCCCCAGCGCAGCACCAGCGGATCCAGCCGCCGTGCAATGTCCAGCAACTGGCGGCGCACCTCGGGGTGCATGGGCGGCCAGGGCGCGCGCGGCGCGTCGCAGGCGATCACGCCGCCGGCCTTCATCAGCGCCTTGGCGGCCAGGAAGCCGGCCTGGCGGTTTTCGTGGTTGATCAGGGGCAGCCAGCGCTGGTAGAGGGCGAATGCGGTGTCGGGGTCGCCGTTCCTGTGCGCTTCGATGATGGGGCGTATGCCGTCGGCAAAGCCGCCGCCCGTCATGGAGCCCGTGGCGCCGGCCTGCAGGTCGGCCAGCAGGGTGATGGCTTCCTCGCCATCCCAGGGGCCTTCGATGGCCTCGCCACCCAGGGCGATGAGTTCGCGCAGCTTGCCGGCGGCGCCTGCGGTTTCCATCTTGAAGTAGCAGACTTGCTCGATCTCGCGGGCCATGCGCGCGAGGAAGGCGGGGGACAGCGGCGTGCCTGCGGCCGGCGCGTCCTGCACCATGATGGGAATGGCGATGGCATCGGACACGGCCTGGAAGAAGTCCTGGATCTGGGGCTCGCCGAAGCGGAAGGTGGCGCCGTGGTAGGGCGGCATGACCATCACCATGGCCGCGCCCATGTCCTGCGCGCGGCGGCTTCGCTCGGCGCACACGCGCGATGAGGTGTGCGTGGTGGTGACGATCACGGGCACGCGGCCCGCCACATGCTCCAGCGCCGTGCGCGTGAGGACCTCGCGCTCGTCATCGGCCAGCAGGAACTGCTCGGAGAAGTTGGCCAGGATGCACAGGCCGTCCACGCCCGAGTCGATCATGAAGTCCAGGCAGCGCTTCTGGCTGGCCAGGTCCAGCGTGCCGTCCTCGTGGAAGGTGGTGGGTACCACGGGGAAGATGCCGCTGTAGCGCGGCCGAGAAATTCCGGGCATGGCGTGCTCCCTCATTCGACGATGCGGAACTGGTCCAGGTACTCGGTCTTGAGCGTGAGGCCCAGGCCCGGCACATCGTCCCTGAGCTGCAGGAAGCCGTTCTCGGCCACGGGCTCGCCGTCGAAGATGTACCAGAACAGCTCGTTGCCCACCTCCACGTCGAAGATGGGGAAGTACTCAGCCATGGGCGAGGCCAGCGTGCTCATGGTCAGGTGGTAGTTGTGCATCTGGCCCGCATGCGGGATCACGGGCACGCTGAACGCCTCGCACAGCGCGTTGATCTTGTGCGCCGCCGTGATGCCGCCCACGCGGTTGGTGTCGTACTGCACGACGCTGACGGCCTTTTTGTCCAGCAGCTGCTTGAAGCCGTAGAGGCTGAACTCGTGCTCGCCGCCCGAGATCGGAATGCTGGTGAGCCGGTTGAGTTCGGCATAGCCGTCGATGTCGTCGGCGATCACGGGCTCCTCCAGCCAGCGCGGCTCGAACTTCTCCAGCTTGGGCAGCATGCGCCTGGCGTACTCCAGGTTCCAGCCCATGTAGCACTCCAGCATCAGGTCGCAGTCGTAGCCTATGACCTCGCGCACGGCCTCGACCGAGCGCAGGTTCTCGCGCACGCCTTCCTGCAGATGGGCCGGGCCGTAGCCGAAGCGCATCTTGAAGGCCTTGAAGCCCTGGTCCAGGAATTTCTGCGCCTCTTCCTGCATGGCCTTGAGGTCGGTGCGGTAGAGCTTGCTGTAGTAGCAGGGAATCCTTTCCTTGGTGCGCCCGCCCAGCAGCTTGAACACAGGCTTGTTCACGCTCTTGCCCAGGATGTCCCAGATGGCCAGGTCCACGGCCGAGATGGCGGCCATGGTCACGCCCTTGCGGCCCCAGGCGTGCGTGGCGCGGTACATGCGCTGCCACAGGTATTCGTAGTCCCACGGGTCCTGGCCGATGACCAGGGGCGCCAGGTACTCGTCGATGATGGCCTTGGCGATGCGCGGCGCCAGCGCCACGTTGCCCAGGCCGACGATGCCGTCGTCGGTCTCGATCTCCACCACCGTCCAGGAATGGAAGCGGAAGGTGGACATGGTCTCCTGCGGCGCATAGAGCAGGTCCATGGCGTTGGAGCAGAAGTTGCCCTGGGGCGGCACGGTCTTGCCTTGCCATTCGTAGACGCGGGCGCGGACGGATTTGATTTTCATGATGGTGATGGCGAGGGAGTGAAGTCAGTCAGGGCAGGCGCGTGGCGCCCATGCGGCAGGCGATCAGAAAGGCCTGCCAGGTGGCCTCCACGCTGGCCCGGCCCTGGCCCGCGATGTCATAGGCCGTGCCGTGGGCCGGCGTGGTGATGGGGATCGGCAGGCCGCCCTGCACGGTCACGCCGCGCGAGAAGCCCAGCAGCTTGATGGCGATCTGGCCCTGGTCGTGGTACATGGTCACGATGGCCTGGTACTCGCCCGCCTGGGCCTTCAGGAAGATGGTGTCGGCCGGGAAGGGGCCGTGGAACGGATCGGGCGTGGGCCAGTCGCGGGCCTGCAGCGCGCGCACGGCCGGCGCGATGATGTCGATCTCCTCGCGCCCGCAGGTGCCGCCGTCGCCGTTGTGCGGGTTGAAGCCCGCCACCGCCACCTTGGGGGCCGCCATGCCGCTGGCCAGCAGCGCGCGGTAGATCAGCTCGGCCGCCTGCGCGATGCGCTCCTGGCTCAGATAGCCGGCCACGTCCCTGAGCGGCACATGCGACGAAATGCGCGAGGTCCACAGATCGCCCAGCGTATTGAATTCGCAGAAATAGCCGGTCACGCCCAGGTGCTCGGCAAAGTGGTGCAGCTCGTCCTCATGGCGCAGGCCGCCCAGCTTCATGGCCTGCTTGTTGAGCGGCGCAAAGCAGATGGCGTCGATCTGGCCGGCCTGGGCCGCGTCCATGCACCGGTCCAGCACCTGCAGCACCGAGCGCCCGCCTGCGGCTTCGGCACGGCCCTGGTGCACGGCTTCGGCGGCCACCGTGTCCAGGGCCAGGAAGGCGGGCAGGGCGGTATCGGTGCGGCCCCGTGCATGGGCCATGCTGGCGATGGGTGTGGTGGCCACCTGCAGGCCCGCGATGCGCTGGCCCTGCTGCCACAGCCAGGGGTCGCCGGCCAGCACGATGTTGGCCTTTTGCATGGCCTCGGGCCGCGCCAGCAGGCGTGCGATCAGTTCGGCGCCTATGCCGGCGGGATCGCCCAGGGTCAGGGCGACGACGGGAAGTTCGGATGCGGGCATGTGCGGCTCAGTCGATCTTGATGTGGTTCTTGCGGATGATTTCGCCAAAGCGCTGGTACTCGGCGTTGTGCAAGGCGATGAACTCCGCCTGGCCCATGGGCTGCAGCTCGGCGCCCACGGCCTCCAGGCGCGTGCGCGTCTCGGGCATGGCCAGCACCTTGTTGACCTCGTCGTGCACCCGGGCCTGCACGGCGCGGGGTGTGGCCGCTGGCATGTAGATGCCGTACCAGGCGCCTATCTCCACGCCGGGCAGGCCGGCCTCGGCCAGCGTGGGCACCTGGGGCAGTTGGGCGTTACGCCGGGCCGATGTCACGCCCAGGGCGCGCAGCTTGCCGGCCTTGATCTGGCCGATCACCGAAGGCATGGTGTCGAAGCTCATCTGCACCTGGCCGCTGACCAGGTCCACCAGGGCGGCGGCGCTGCCCTTGTAGGGCACGTGGGTCAGTTCAATGCCGGCCGCGTCCTTGAACATCTCGGCCGCGATGTGCTGGGTGCTGCCCGTGCCGCTGCTGGCGAAGTTGATCCTGCCGGGCTCCTTGCGGGCCAGGGCGACCAGTTCCTGCACCGAGTTGGCGGGCAGGTTGTTGCCCACCACCAGCACATTGGGCACTGCGCCCACATAGGCCACGGGCACCAGGTCGCGGTTGCTGTCGTAGCCCAGCTTGAGCAGGTGCGGGGCAATGGCATGGGCCGTGACCACGCCCATCACCATGGTGTGCCCGTCCGTGGACTTGGCCGTCATGTCCACGGCCAGGGTGTTGGAGACGCCGGGGCGGTTTTCCACGATCACCGGCTGGCGCAGCAGCGGCGCCAGCCGGTCGGCCACGGCACGGGCCATGGCGTCGGTGCCGCCGCCCGGGGCCGAGCCCACAAGCATGCGCACAGGCCGCGTGGGCCAGTCCGGCGAGGTTTGGGCCAGGGCGATGGCGGGCAGCAGGGCAGCTGCGGCCAGCAGCAGGGGGCGGCGTTGCATGTCTTGTCTCCGGTGCTTTTGTTGTGGACCCATGCTAGGCAGATGATTGATCGCCGTAAACTGAAAGTTGCTGATGAATCAATAACCTTGGGTAATCAATTCACGGGATATTCCTATGGGCTCCATCGACCGCAGGGACAGCACGCCGCAACTGCTCAACCGCCTGCGCATGCGGCAGGTGGCGCTGATGCTGGCCATCGACCAGAAGGGCACGCTGCGCGGCGCCGCAGCCGAGCTGGGACTGAGCCAGCCGGCCGCCACCAAGATGCTGCATGAGCTGGAAAGCGCGCTGGGCCTGCCCCTGTTCGACCGCGTTGGGCGCGGCCTGCAGCTGAACGCGGCGGGCGAGCGCGTGACGGGCTACTTCCGCTACCTGCGCGGCGGCATGGAGGCGCTGAACCGCGAGCTGCAGGAACTGCGCGAAGGCAGCGCGGGGCGGCTGGCCGTGGGCAGCATCATGGCGGCCTCGCCGGGGCGGCTCACGCAGGCGCTGCTGGCGCTCAAGCGCCAGTGGCCGCTGCTGTCCATCGAGGTGGCCGTGGACACCAGCGACCGGCTGCTGGCGCAATTGCAGGACGGCGTGCTGGAGGTGGTGGTGGGCCGGCAGACCGGGCAGGCCGATCCCGCCCATCTGTTCCGCACGATTGATGACGAGGCCCTGTCCATCATCGTGGGCTGCAGCCATCCGCTGGCGCGTGCCCGCAGCCTGGGCTTTGCCCAACTGCAGGCCCATGGCTGGGTGCTGCAGCCGCCCGGCAGTCCCATGCGCGCACTGATCGACCAGGAATTCCAGGCCCATGGCCTGCCGCTGCCGCGCGGCCTGATCGAGACGGGCTCCATCCTCACCACCATGAACCTGGTGCGCAACTCCGACCTGATCGCCGTGATTCCGCAGGCCGTGGCCCGGGACAGCGCCGCGCACGGCATGGTCCGCATCCTGCCCTATCGCATGCGCCGCAACCTGCAGGCCTACGGCAGCCTGGTGCGCCGCGACCGGCCGCTGAGCCAGGCGGCCGCCAGCTTTCTGGCGCTGTTGCATGGGCAGGAGCCGCCGCCGGCATCCGCGCCCTAGCCGATGTACCGCGCCAGATGCGGGCTGACCCGCTTGCAGTAGCTCTTGCAGACGCGGCGCAGCACCTGGGCAGTGTCGGTGACGCCGGGCGGCGGGCTCTTGGGGTACCAGGTGGTGATGCGAAAGGAGGGCGGCGTGGGCAGTTCCAGCTCCACCAGCTCCCCGCTTTCGAGCTGCGGCGCCACCAGCATGCCGTGCATGATGGCGACGCCCAGGCCCTCGCGCACCAGCGAGACCAGCGCCGCCAGCGAGGGCGATCCCGAGATGCGCAGGTCGCTGGAGACCATGCCGCTTTGCACGGCCAGCTGCTGTGCCATGGCCACGGCCTGCTCGTAGGGGCCGGTGCCGCGCATCTGGGTCAGCAATTGCTTGCCCAGCGCCTTGTGCAGACCATCCTTCCTGGGCACCAGGCCCCGCCTGGCAATCCAGTGCACGGGCACTTCCAGCAGGTTCTCGACCACGGCGAACTGGGGGTCCACCCCGCTGCCGGTGCGCACGATCAGGTCCAGGTCGCGCCGCATCATCTGCTCCGACAGGTGGGTGCTCAGATCGACGGTCAGGTCCAGCTCGATGTGCGGCAGGCTGGCACCCATCGCCTTGACGAATTCGGGCAGGAAGGTGTGTACCGCCGTCTCCAGCACACCGACCCGCAGGCGGCAGCCGATGGCGTCGTCGGACCTGGCGGCACGCTCCAGGGTGCGTGTGGCTTCGATGACGGCTTCCGCATGCCGCAGCAAGCGGGCGCCGGCATCGGTGATCTGCAGCGTCTTGCGGTCCCAGTGGAACAGGGTCACGCCCAGGTCCGACTCCAGCCCGCGTATGCGCATGGAGACGGCGCCGGGGCTGGCATGCACCAGTTCGGCCACGCGGCGCACGCTGCCGATGCGTGCCAGCAGCACAAAGGTTTCCAGAAAGCGGATGTTCATGGGGGGCTGCGCGGGCTGCAGTGGCTGTTCAGTTTTCCTGGGGGAGGCTGCGCACAATTCCTGAATGGACCGGTGGCCTGCTGCTTTTTACATTGGGGGGGCATCTCCATTCAATAGAGGCTCCCCCATGACGCATTGGACCCATCCGACCGAATTCCGCCAGGAGGTGCGCGCCGGACGCTTTCGCGGGCAGACGGCCGGGCAGTGCCCCGGCTACACCCAGGGCAACCTGGCGATACTGCCGCGCGAGTGCAGCGAGGAGTTCCTGCGCTTTGCCCGGCTGAATCCCAAGTCCTGCCCGCTGATCGGCGTGACCGAGCCCGGCAGCAGCCGCGTGCCCGAGCTCGGCGATATCGATCTGAAGACCGATCTGCCCTCGTACTGGGTGTTTCGCGATGGTCACAGGGCCGAGCAGGTGAATGACCTCACGGACCTGTGGCGCGACGACCTGGTGGGCTTCGTCATCGGCTGCTCCTATTCCTTCGAGGACGCGCTGCGCGACGCCGGCGTGCCCGTGCGCCATATCGACGAGGGCCGGGGCGCTCCCATGTTCATCACCGACATTGCCAACGGCCAGGCGGGCCGGTTCGGTGGCCGGATGGTGGTCAGCATGCGGCCCATGACGGCCGCCCAGGCCATCCGTGCGATCCAGGTGACTTCGCGCTTTCCCAGCGTGCATGGGGCGCCCGTGCACCTGGGCGACCCCGCGCAGATCGGCATTGCCGATATCGAGCGGCCGGACTTCGGCGAGCCCATGGCGCTCAAACCCGGGGAGATCCCCGTGTTCTGGGCCTGCGGCGTGACGCCCCAGCAGGCCATCCGCTCGGCGGCCCTGCCATTCGCCATCACGCACGAGCCGGGCCACATGCTGGTGACGGAGTTGCGCAACAGCCATCTGGCCGCGTTCTGACGGCCTGCCTGCCTGGCATGGGGCCCGCTTCGGCGGGCCTTTTTCTTTGCGTTGACGGCCGGCAAGGGGCCGCTCCTGTTCAGTTTTCGTGAACAGAGGGGGCGAAAACTTCTCGATGGACGCGGTCCAGGTGCACTTTTAGATTGGACGCCAGTGGTGGGCACCGGCGGAGGGCCGTGCTCCAGGCCACGGTTTTCCTGACTTCAACTTCGAGACAAACGGGTTCCGACACCATGCAAGAACGCTCCACTCCCCATGACAGGCGCTGGCAATTCTGGATAGACCGCGGCGGCACTTTCACCGACATCGTGGGCAAGCGGCCCGATGGCAGCCTGGCCACGCACAAGCTGCTGTCGGAAAACCCCGAGCAGTACCGTGACGCGGCCGTGGCCGGCATCCGCCACCTGCTGGGCCTCAAGCCCGGCGAGCCGGTCACGCCGGACCTTGTGGAGTGCGTGAAGATGGGCACCACGGTGGCCACCAATGCGCTGCTGGAGCGCAAGGGCGAGCCCACGCTGCTGGTGACCACGCGGGGCTTTCGTGATGCGCTGCGCATTGCCTACCAGAACCGCCCGCGCCTGTTCGACCGGCATATCCAGCTGCCCGAGCTGCTGTACAGCGAGGTGGTGGAGGCGCTTGAGCGCGTGGATGCCCATGGGCAAGTGCAGCAGGAACTGGATGTGCTGCACCTGCACACCGCGCTGCTGCAGGCCCATGCCCGGGGCCTGCGCAGCGTGGCCATCGTCTTCATGCATGGCTACCGCTACATGCGGCACGAGCAGATTGCGGCGCGCATTGCGCGGCAGGCGGGATTCACGCAGGTCAGCACCTCGCACGAGACCAGTCCGCTGATGAAGTTCGTGAGCCGGGGCGACACCACGGTGGTCGATGCCTACCTCTCGCCCATCTTGCGCCGCTATGTACAGCAGGTCGCTGGCGAGATGCCGGGCGTGCGGCTGTTTTTCATGCAGTCCTCCGGCGGGCTGGCCGATGCGGGCAGCTTCCAGGGCAAGGATGCCATCCTGAGCGGGCCGGCCGGCGGCATCGTGGGCATGGCCCGCACGGCGGGGCTGGCCGGGCACGACAAGGTCATCGGCTTCGACATGGGCGGCACCTCCACCGATGTCAGCCACTACGCTGGCGCCTTCGAGCGCCAGTTCGAGACCCAGGTGGCCGGTGTGCGCATGCGCGCGCCGATGATGAGCATCCACACGGTGGCCGCCGGTGGCGGCTCGGTACTGGCCTATGACGGCTCGCGCTTTCGCGTGGGACCGGAGAGCGCGGGCGCCAACCCCGGCCCCGTGAGCTACCGCCGTGGCGGGCCCCTGGCCGTGACCGATGCGAACGTGATGGTGGGCAAGGTCCAGCCGCGCCACTTCCCCAGCGTGTTCGGCCCGGCCGCCAACGAGCGGCTCGATGGCGAGGCCGTGCGGGCGCGCTTCGATGAACTGGCGGTGCAGACGGGGCGCAGGCCCGAGGAAGTGGCCGAAGGCTTCATCCGCATCGCCGTGCAGCAGATGGCCAACGCCATCAAGAAGATCAGCGTGGCGCGCGGCTATGACGTGACGCGCTACACGCTGCAGTGCTTTGGCGGCGCGGGTGGCCAGCATGCCTGCCTGGTGGCCGATGCCCTGGGCATGACCCGTGTGTTCGTGCATCCGCTGGCCGGCGTGCTCAGCGCCTACGGCATGGGCCTGGCGGACCAGACCGTCATCCGTGAACAGGCGATGGAGGTGGCGCTGTCTGCGGCGGCCTTGCCGCTGATCGCGGAGTCGCTGGATTCGCTGGGCGACGCGGCCAAGGCCGAGCTTGAGCGCCAGCAGGTCGGTGCCAGTCCCGTGCAGGTACGCTACAACGTGCATGTGCGCTATGAGGGCACGGATTCCGCCCTGGCCGTGCCCTTCGGCGGGCTGGACGACATTCAGGCGGCCTTCGAGTCGGCCTATCGCCAGCGGTTCGCCTTCCTGATGGCGGGCAAGGGCCTGGTGGTGGAAGCCGTTTCCGTCGAAGCCGTGATTGCGGGCGATGCGCCCAGCGAGCCGGTGCTGCAGGAGCATCCGCCGCGCGAGCATCCGCGCCGTGAAACCGTGCGCATGTACTCCGACGGTGCCTGGCATGACGCGGCCCTGGTGGTGCGCGAGGACCTGCGGCCCGGCGACGCCATTCCCGGCCCGGCCATCATCGCCGAGCGCAATGCCACCACGGTGGTCGAGCCCGGTTGGCTGGCGCGGCTCACGGCGCTGGATCATCTGGTGCTGGACCGCGTGGTCGCGCGCAAGGCCGAGTACGCGGCCGGCACCTCGGTGGACCCGGTGCTGCTGGAGGTCTTCAACAACCTGTTCATGAACATCGCCGAGCAGATGGGCCTGCAGCTGCAGAACACGGCCTACTCGGTGAACATCAAGGAACGGCTGGACTTCAGCTGCGCGCTGTTCGATGCCGAGGGCCACCTCATCGCCAATGCGCCGCACATGCCCGTGCACCTGGGCTCCATGGGCGAGAGCATCCAGACGGTCATCCGCAAGAACGCCGGGCGCATGGCCCAGGGCGATGTCTATGTGCTCAACGACCCCTACCAGGGCGGCACCCACCTGCCCGACATCACGGTCATCACGCCCGTGTACGTGGCCGACGAGGCATCTCCCACCTTCTACGTGGGCAGCCGGGGCCACCATGCCGACGTGGGCGGCATCACGCCCGGTTCCATGCCGCCGTTTTCCACGCGCATCGAGGAAGAGGGCGTGCAGATCGACAACTTCAAGCTGGTCGATCGCGGCGTGCTGCGCGGCCAGGAGATGGTCGAGCTGCTGCAAAGCGGCGAGTACCCGAGCCGCAACCCGCACCAGAACCTGGCCGACCTGAAGGCCCAGATCGCGGCCAATGAAAAAGGCGTGCAGGAGCTGCGCAAGATGGTGGCCCAGTTCGGCCTGCCCGTTGTGCAGGCCTACATGGGCCATGTGCAGGACAACGCCGAGGAGTCGGTGCGCCGCGTCATCACGCGGCTCAGGAACGGGCAGTTCACGCTGCCGCTGGACAACGGCGCGCAGATCCGCGTGGCCGTCACCGTGGATACGGCGGGCCGCAGCGCGGTCATCGACTTCTCGGGCACCAGCGCCCAGCAGACCAACAACTTCAATGCGCCGCGCGCCGTGTGCATGGCGGCCGTGCTGTACGTGTTCCGCACGCTGGTGGACGACGACATCCCGCTCAACGCGGGCTGCCTCAAGCCCTTGAAGGTCATCATTCCCCAGGGCTGCATGCTCAACCCCAATGCACCGGCCTCGGTGGTGGCGGGCAATGTGGAGACCTCCTCCTGCATCACCAATGCGCTGTTCGGCGCGCTGGGCGTGATGGCGGGCAGCCAGCCCACCATGAACAACTTCACCTTCGGCAATGCGCACCACCAGTACTACGAAACCATTGCCGGCGGCAGCGGCGCGGGCGCGGTGCTGGACGCCGAGGGCCGGGTGGAGCGCGGGTTCAACGGCACCAGCGTCGTCCAGACGCACATGACCAATTCGCGCCTGACAGATCCGGAGGTGCTGGAGTTCCGCTTCCCCGTCATGCTGGACAGCTATGCCATCCGCGAGGGCTCGGGCGGCAGCGGGCGCTGGCATGGGGGCAGCGGCGGTGTGCGGCGCGTGCGCTTCCTGGAAGCCATGACGGCCAGCATCCTGTCCAACGGACGCCTGAACCCGGCCTTCGGCATGGCGGGCGGCCAGCCGGGGCAGCCGGGCATCAACCGTGTGCTGCGCGCCGATGGCCAGGTCGAGGCGCTGGAGCACATCGGCGCCGTGCAGATGCAGCCCGGCGATGTGTTCGAGGTCTGCACGCCGGGGGGCGGCGGCTACGGAACGGCGGCCTGACACACCGCCTGCAGGGGTCTGTCCGGGTGGTAGATGAGGGCCGCCCGGCCAGACCTGGTTCATCACCGATGCAATGCCATTGAAGGCAAGACGCTTCTGCATACCGAAGCGCAAGGAGACTGAAAAATGACAAGCCTTGACAATGCCAAGCCCCTGGCTGGCGAACAGTCGCAGGGCAGCTGGCTGGGCCAGCTCGAACCCCGGGAAAAACGCGCACTGACGGCCTCGTTCGGCGGCTACGCGGTCGATTCCTTCGACTACTACACGCTGCCTCTGGTCACGCCGATCCTGCTGTCGCTGTGGGGCATGAGCAAGACCGAGGTCGGCCTGATCGGCACCTCGACCCTGGTGGCCTCGGCCATCGGCGGCTGGATGGCCGGCATTCTGGCGGACCGCTACGGGCGTGTGCGCGTGCTGCAGTGGACCATCCTCGTGTTCGCCCTTTTCACCTTCGCCTGCGGCCTGGCGCAGACGCCGGGCCAGTTGCTGCTGGCCCGCACGCTGCAGGGGCTGGGCTTTGGCGGCGAATGGGCCGTGGGCTCGGTGCTGATCGCCGAGACCATAAGGCCGGCTTTCCGTGGCAAGGCGGTGGGGTTGGTGCAAAGCAGCTGGGCCATAGGCTGGGGGGCGGCCGTGCTGGTGTCCATGGCGCTGTTCTCGTTTCTGCCGCCCGAGATCTCATGGCGGGCCATGTTCCTGCTGGGCCTGCTGCCGGCCTTGCTGATCCTGTTCATCCGCCGTTCCGTCAAGGACCCCGAGGTCTACCTGAAGACCCGCGCCGCCGTGGGCCGGGGCGAGCGCAGCGGACACTTCCTGGACATCTTCAAGGGCGGCATGCTCAAGACCACGGTGCTGGCCAGCCTGATGTTCACGGGCATGCAGGGCGGCTACTACGCCATTGCCGTGTGGCTGCCCACCTTCCTGAAGAACGAGCGCCATCTGACGGTGCTGGGCTCGGGCGGCTACCAGTTCATGTTCATCTTTGGCGCCTTTGCCGGCTACCTGTGCGGTGCCTACGCCTCCGACCGGCTGGGCCGGCGCCTGGCCTTCACGCTGTTCGCCATCGGCGCCGGCAGCCTGGCCTATGCCTATACGCTGCTGCCCATCACCGATGCCTGGATGCTGGTGCTGGGCTTTCCGCTGGGCTTTTTCATGTCGGGCATATTCAGCGGCGCCGGAGCCTTCCTGGCCGAGCTGTTCCCCAACGAACTGCGCGGCTCCGGCCAGGGCTTTTGCTACAACTTCGGCCGCGGCATCGGGGCCACCTTCCCCGCGCTGGTGGGCGTGTTCAGCGACCGGCTGGGCCTGTCGCTGGGCACGGCCATCGGTATCTGCGCCACGGCCGGCTACGTGATGGTGGTGATGTTCGCCATGTGCCTGCCGGAGACGCGGGGCCGGGATCTGGCCGCGCAGTGAAGCGCTGGCCAGACCGGCCACGGCACGCTCAGTAGCTGCCCATGTAGTCGCGCTTGCCGACCTCGACGCCGTTGTGGCGCAGCAGGGCATAGGCGGTGGTCACATGGAAGAAGAACTGCGGCAGGCCGTAGTGCAGCAGGTAGGCGCTGGCGCTCAGCTTCTTTTCCTTGGGCGTGCCGGGGCGCAGCACGATCTCGCGGGACTCGCTTTGCGCGAACTGCTCGGGCGCGAACGAGCCCACATGGTCCAGCGCCTTGGTGATCAGCGCCTGCAGGTCGGCAAAGCTGGTCTGCGTGTCGGGCCACGAAGGCACCTCGGCGCCGGCCAGGCGCGAGGCGATGCCCTTGGCGAAGTCCGCAGCAATCTGCACCTGGCGCACCAGCGGGAACATGTCGGGGAACAGGCGGGCCTGCAACAGGGCGTCGGGATCGATGTTCTTCTGCGCGGCGTGTTCCTCGGCCTTTTTGAGCACGTCGGACAGGGCCTTCAGCATCTGCTGCAGGACGGGAATGGAGGCGGTGTACAGGGGGCTGGTCATTGCGGGCTCGCTAAGGATTGTGAAGGGCTGGCAATCGCATGCACCTGCATCCATCGCCAGCCGGCACAGGCTAACAGCAACTGCTTTCACTTGCCGCCTGCGCTAGCATGCGCGCCATGCAAATCCCTGAAGCCGCTCCCTCGTTCGCAGGTCTTGGCCAGGCCGGATTCGGCGCCGCCATCTTCGACATGGACGGCCTGCTCATAGACTCCGAGCCCTTCTGGAAGCGTGCCGAACGAGAGTCCTTTGCCGAGGTCGGCATCGACATCACGGCCGAGATGTCCCGCGTGACGGCGCCCATGACCACGGCGCAGGTTGCCGCGCACTGGTATGCCCACCGGCCCTGGCAGGGGCCCAGCCAGCGCGATCTGGAGAGCCGCGTGGTCGCGCGCGTGGCGGCCCTGGTCAGCGCGCATGGGCAGGCCCTGCCCGGCGTGCGCGAAACTCTGAGCGCCTGCCGTGCCCTGGGCTGGCGCGTGGCGCTGGCCTCGAACTCTCCTTTGTCTTTGTGCCACCACACTCTGGATGCGCTGGGCCTGCGGCCGGCGTTCGACGCCATCGTCTCGGCCGAGCAGGTGGTGCGCGGCAAGCCTGCGCCCGACATCTACCACTTCGCGGCGCAGCGCCTGGGCGTGCCGGCCGGGCGCTGCCTGGTGTTCGAGGACTCCGTCTCGGGGACACATGCGGCGCGGCAGGCCGGCATGACCGTCATCGCCGTGCCGTCCGAGGACCAGTGCTTCGACGAGGCACAGCCTGCGCCGCACTGGGTGGTGCCCACGCTGGTGACGCTGCATGGGGCAGCGGGCCGGTAAGGCATTGGCGGGGCCCGCATCGCATGGCGCGTGCCGGCCGCAAAGGTGTTGATGAGAACCATTCTCAGTACAATCGCCGCCCGTGCCGTTCTTCTTCGTCCTGTCCGTTTCCCATGCCGGCCTGCCTGCCCGCGTCCAGACCGCCGTGCCGGGAGCCTCCCCGTGAGCGCGCGCGTGCCAGGCGCGGACGATGATGCCGCTCCCTCGCTGCTGGCCCGCGTGTATGCGCGCTGGCACCAGCCTCTGCGCCGCCTGCTGGGCCGGCAGATGCGCAACCGCGAGGATGCCGAGGATGCGGTGCAGGAGGTCTTCGTGCGCTATGCGGCCTCAGGCAAGGCCCTGCCGCCCGAGGAGCAGGAACCCTATCTGCGCGTGATCGCCCGCCATGTCTCGCACGATGCCTGGCGCCGCTCGGCGGGCGCGCCGGGGCGCGAATCGGTCTCGCTGGATGAACACATGGAACTGGCGCAGCAACTGCCGGCCGGCGAGGGGTCGGACCCCCTGCAGGCGGCGCACCACCGCGAGCGGCTGGGCCGGCTGGAGCAGGCCATGGCCGAGCTGCCCGAGCGCCGCCGCGAGGCCTTCGTGCTGCACAGCATCGACGGTCTCACGCAGACCGAGGTGGCGCAGCGCATGGGCATCTCGCGCCGCATGGTGCACAACCATGTGACGCTGGCCATGGCCTATTGCGAACTGCGCGTGCAGTACGGCAGCGCCGAAGACATGCGCCTGATGCAGGGCCTGCTGGCGCAGGCCGCGACGGACGGGGAGGGCCGGGAATGACGCTGACCCCGCAACGCCTGCAATTGCATGCCCGCGCCGCCGACTACTTCGCCCGCCGCCGCGAAGCCGACTGGACCGGCGCCGACGAGCGCGAACTCGACGCCTGGCTGGCCGCCGACCCGCAGCACCGCAGCATCTTCGAGAGCTTGGGGCGCACGGTGCTGGACCTGCAGCAGTTGCGCAGGCCGGCGCTGGCCTGCGACGCGGCTGCTGCGCCGCAAGCCAGGGCGAGCGGGCCGCGTGCGCAGACACAGGCCCACTTGCCCGCGCCGGCACGTCAGCGCACACGCCGCGGCCTGATGCCTGCGTTGCTGTCGGTGGCTCTGGTCACGACGCTGGCCCTGGGCGGGGGCTGGTATGCCTGGGACAACCACGCAAGCCATGTGATCGAGATGGCCACCGGCCCCGGCGAGGTGCGCGAGGCCGAACTGCCCGATGGCACGCGGGTCACGCTGAATTTTTCCTCCAGGCTGCAGGTGCGCTACTACCCGCGCCGCCGCGAGACGGTGCTGGACCAGGGCGAGGCCTTCTTCCAGGTCGCCGCCGACCGCTCGCGGCCCTTCACCGTGGACAGCGGCGCCAGTCAGGTCCGCGTGGTGGGCACGGCCTTCAATGTGCGCGCCGGGCCGCCCGCGCTGGTGGTGAAGGTGCTGGAGGGCAAGGTGGAACTGCGTCCCGACCGCCATGCTGCGGACGGCAGGCGCCTGCTGCTGGGCGCGGGTGCCGGCATGTCCGTCGATGCCCGCGACGGCACGCAGCATCCGCTGGCGGCCGGTGCGGACACGGTGGGCGACTGGCGCAGCGGCCAGATGGTGTTCCAGCAGGCAACGCTGGCCGAGGTCGCCGCTGATCTGTCGCGCTACCTGGGCCAGCCCGTACGGGTGGATGGCGATGCGCGGCTGGCCGCGCTGTCCGTGTCCGGCGTGGCGCTGACCGGCAAGCCCGAGGTGTTTCTGCGCTCGTTGCCGCACTTGTTGCCGGTGCGTGTGCAGGCCGAAGCGCAGGGCGGCTGGCGAATCTCGGCGCATTGAGTGCCTTGTCTATTTGTAAATTAATGTAAACAACCCGCTTTCTCGATTCGTCCACGTTCCCACTTTGGCGCGGTAGCGGGTTTTACCTTCATGGAGGCCGGGTTTTTTCGCGCCTCCATGGTTGCCAGCCAGGCCGCTGCCCAGTGCACAGCTCAGCCAACAACCGCGACGGCCGCGCACGCGCGTGGCGGGTGGACGCTCAACTGTCTGCCTGCCACCCGCCGCGCACACCGCGACAGCGGGCAATGGACACAGTGCAGCAGGAGCAGGGATGCAAGCAGGAAAAGAACAGGGCAGCGCCGCCATGGGCGCGGGCATTTGGGGAGGAGAGTTTCAGCACAGGGGCAGGCCATGGCGGCGGGCAAGGATGCCGTCGCTGGTGGCCGCAGCCCTGGTCGCGCTGGCGCAGCCTGCGGTGCAGGCGCAGCAGCCATCGTCCGTGCAGGCGGGGCAGGCGGGGCAGGCAGGGGAGCTGGCCTTCAGCATCGCGCCCCAGCCGCTGGCCGGCGCGCTGCGCCAGTTCACGCAGCAGGCCCAGCACCAGGTGCTGTTCGATCCGCAGATCGTTGCAGGCCGCACTTCGCCGGCCTTGCAGGGCCGCTTCACGCCGCGCCAGGCGCTGGACCGGCTGCTGGCCGGCACGGGCGTGACCGTGATCGACGCCGTGCCGGGCGCCTACACGCTGAAGGCACCCGCCAGGGAGCCGTCGCCGGCAGCCGATGCTGCGCTGGGCACGGTGCTGGTCACGGCCCAGGCACACGCTGGCGATACCACGGAGGGTTCGGGCTCCTATGCGGCCTCGCGCGTGTCGCTGGGCAAGGGGCAGAGCGTGCGCGAGACGCCGCAGTCCATCTCCGTGGTCACGCGCCAGCGCATCGAGGACCAGGGCCTGGTCTCCGTGGGCGACGTGATGCAGCAGACCACGGGTGTGACGGTGGACTACGCGGGCTCGGGTGGCCTGGGCGGCACGGCCAACAGTTTCTACGCGCGGGGCTTCCAGATCAGCAATGTCCAGATCGACGGAGCGGCGGTGGATGCCTTCAGCCAGGGCACCTTCGATCCCAACATGGCCATGTACGACAGCGTGCAGGTGATCCGCGGCGCGGACGGCCTGTACAGCGGCAATGGCGAGCCCGGCGGCTCCATCAACCTGGTGAGAAAGCGCCCCACGGCGCAGCCGCAGGTGCTGGCCTCGGCCTCGGTGGGCAGCTGGAACCAGCGCCGTGCAGAACTTGATGTGGCGGGCCCCCTGGCTGCCGATGGCCGGGTGCGCGGCCGCGCCGTGCTGGCGCACAGCGACCGCGAGTTCTTCTATGACTACGCCGATGCGCGCAACACCTTGCTCTACGGCATTGTGGAAGCCGATCTCACGCCTGCGACCAAGCTGACCCTGGGCGGCAGCTACGACAAGTCGGCCAGCCTGCCTTGGCGCGGTGGCCTGCCGCGCGCGGCCAATGGCGACGATCTGCACCTGCCGCGCCATACGGCACTCATGGCGGGCTGGGGCCATTACGACAGGACCAACAAGGAGCTGTTCGCCCAGTTGGAACAGAAGCTGGAGGGCGACTGGCGCGTCCGCGCCCATGCCAACTATGTCAAGGTGGACAGCGACAGCCGGTTGGCCGACGTCACCGGCGCGGTCGATCCGACGACGGGCCTGGGAGCCACGCTCAACGGCTTCTCCAACGATTTCTATTCCACCAAGAAGGCGCTGGATGCCAACGTCAGCGGAACGTTCTCCCTGCTGGGGCGCAGGCACCGGCTGCTGCTGGGCGCGGACTGGGCCAAGATCCGTGACACGCAGGACACCTTTCTGTCCGAGGTGGACATGCCGGGGGGCATCAACGTGTTCGGCTTCGACCCGGGCGCCATTCCCCTGCCCAGCTTCGTCTGGAAGACGCGCAGCTTCGCGGGCTATGGCGCCACGCAGAAAGGCCTGTACGGCCGGCTCAACCTGAGCCTGACGGACCGGCTGACGGCCATCGTCGGCGCACGCCGCGCCAGCTATGCAACGCAGACACCCTGGCTGCGCTTCGACCGGGCCGGCAATCTCACCAGCCGCATCGTGTCGTCCAATAGCGAGAGCGGTATCTTCACGCCCTATGGCGGCCTGGTCTACGACATCGACGACCGCTGGACGGCCTACGGCAGCGTCGCCGAGATCCACAAGTCCCAGGCCGACAAGCTGGGTGGGCCCTTGCCCGGCACGCCGCTGGACCCCATCAAGGGCCGCAATTTCGAGCTGGGCGCCAAGGGCGAGTTCAACGAGGGCCGGCTGATGGCCTCCATGGCCCTGTACCGCATAGAGCGCAATGGCGAGGCCGTGGCCGATCCCTCCTACCCCAACACCGACATCGGCGACGCGGGCCTGAACTGCTGCTGGCTGAGCAAGGGCAAGGTGGTCAGCCAGGGCGTGGAAGGCGAGATCTCGGGCGAGCTGGCGCGCGGCTGGCAGCTGTTTGCCGGCTACACCTTCAACCGCAACCACAACAAGACGCCGGGCATCGAAGGCATCTACCACTCCGTCACGCCCAAGCATCTGTTCAAGCTGTGGAGCACCTACCGCCTGCCGGGCGAGCTGTCGCAATGGACGATTGGCGGCGGGGCCAATATCCAGAGCGCACATTTCGTCAGCGGCACGGCCAAGACCTTCAATCCTGACTCGGGCAAGTTCGATGGCGCGGCCGTGCCCTTCAAGTTCAGCCAGGGTGGCTATGCCGTGTGGAATGCCAGCGTGCAGTACCGCATCAACCGCAACTGGCAGGCCGTGCTCAACCTGAACAACCTCTTCGACAAGGTCTACTACCGCACGGTGGGCACCAGCGGTGGCAACAACTGGTATGGCGAGCCACGCAATGTGATGCTGACGCTGCGCGGTAGCTTTTGAAGACCCCCTGAGGCGCTGCGCGCCTTCCCCCTGAAGGGGGACGACACCCTCGGTGCGAGGCGGCTCTTCCTCGGTGTCTCTGGTTCTGGAGCGCGCCGGTTTGCGAAGGGGAGGGCATCAAGGCCTAATCCTTATAGAATGAGAATCTTTCTCATTCATGTGGCGCACGCCTGCACGTGCTGCCGCACCAGGAGCCTGTCTTGCCCGCCGCCCCCGCCGCTTTGCACCAAGAGGTCGATACGCTGTACCGCGTCCACCATGGCTGGCTCCAGGGCTGGCTGCGGCGGCGATTGGGCAATTCCACGGAGGCGGCCGATCTGGCGCAGGACACTTTCATGCGCCTGCTCACGCGCAGCGAGCCCATTGCCGCACGCGAGCCGCGTGCCTTTCTGACCACGGTGGCGCAGGGCGTGGTGGCCAATTTCATGCGGCGCAGGCAGATCGAAGAGGCGTACCTGGCCACGCTGGCGCATTTGCCCGAGCCGCAGGTGCCGGGCCCCGAGACGCGCGCCATCCTGCTGGAGACGCTGGTCGAGCTGGACCGCCGCCTGGACACGCTGGCACCCCCCGTGCGCCGTGCCTTCCTGCTGTCGCAGCTCGACGGCATGAAGCAGGCCGACATCGCGGCCGAGCTGCAGCTGTCGCTGGCCACCGTGCAGCGCCATATCGCCAAGGCCGCGCACTGCTGCTTCTTCGGCGGCTGAGCGCCAGCCCATGACCGAATTCCGCCACGCATCCACCGGCCTGCCCGTTTTTGAAGGCCCACCCGTTTCAGAAGCCGTGAGCCTGCAGGCCGTGCAATGGCTGGTGGCCCTGCAGGCCTGCGATGCCGGCGAGGACACGCAGGCCTCGTGGCGGCGCTGGCGTGCCGATCATCCCGACCATGAGCGCGCCTGGCGGCACATCGAGGCCTGCGGCCTGCACCTGCGCGATCTGCCCGCACCGCTGGCGCATGGAGCGCTGCAGCCGCGCCGCAGCCGTGCGCGCGGCCGGCGCCAGGCCATGAAGCTGCTGGCCCTGGCCGCGTTCACGGGCAGCAGCGCCTGGTGGATACAAGGCGGCGATTGGCGCGAATGGTCGGCCGACCACCGCACGGCCACCGGCGAGCGCCAGGCACTGACCCTGGCCGATGGCACGCGCATCCACCTGAACACGGCCAGCGCCATCGACGTGCGCTTTGACGCCAGCCAGCGCCTGCTGCGGCTGCTGGGCGGCGAGGTGCTGGTCACCACGGCCAGCGACCCGCATGCCCGCCCCTTTCTGGTTGAAACCGCGCAAGGGCGGCTGCGGGCGCTGGGCACGCGCTTCGCGGTGCGCCAGCGCGATGGCGCCAGCCATGTGGCTGTCTTTGAGGGCGCGGTCGAGGTGCGGCCGGCCGACGCCCCGCAGGCCGTGCGCATTTTGGCCGCGGGCGAGCAGGCCGGCTTTGACCGCCTTGCCGTGGACGTGCCCCAGCCCGCCGACGAACTGGCCGCCGCCTGGAGCACAGGCCTGCTGGCCGCGCGGGACATGCCGCTGACCGACTTCATTGCCGAGCTGGCGCGCCACCGCAGGGGCCGCCTGGCCTGCGATCCCACGCTCGCCTCGCTGCGCGTCTCGGGCATGTATCCGCTGGACGATACCGACCGCGTGCTCGACATGCTGGTGCGCACCCAGCCCATCGAGCTCACCGGCTTTGGCCGCTACTGGCTGACCGTGCGCGCCCGGCAGAGCAGGACATGAGCCAAGACAGGCTGGATGGCTGTTGTTGCGAATTGTTGCAATTTGATCGATGCCTGGGACCCGTTGGCATGAGGTGTTTTCTTTTCTCGCGTGGCAAGTCCTGAAGAAGCCACTTTTCAGGGAAGAGATATTTCATGGTCCAACGACTTGCTCACACTGCGGCACCGGCCTTCCGGCGCCATTCGCTGGCACTGGCTGCCAGCACCACGCTGGCGCTGTGCGCCGTCAGCGCAGCCCTTGCGCCGCAAACCGCGCAGGCCCAGGCCCAGGCTCCCTCCGAAGTGCGCAGCTACGCCATACCGGCAGGCCCGCTGGAAGGCGCGCTGGCCCGCTTCGCCCAGGAAAGCCGCGTCATGCTGTCGTACACGGCGGCCGACATCACGGGCAGGCGCAGCGCGGGCCTGAGTGGAAACCATGCAGCGCCTGCGGCCCTGGATGCGCTGCTGGCCGGCACGGGGCTGGCCGCCCATGCGCAGCCCAATGGCGGCTATGCGCTGCGCCCCTTGCCCGAGGTGCGCACATCGCGCGGCCAGGCCGCCGCTGGGGCAGAGGCGGGCCTGCCGGCCGTCATGGTGACCGACACGCGCATCCGTGACGGCGTCACCGAAGGCTCGGACTCCTACACCAGCGGCACGGTCACGCTGGGCAAGACCGCGCAGGCGCTCAAGGACATTCCGCAATCGGTCAGCGTGCTCACGCGCCAGCGCATGGATGACCAGGGCATGACCAACCTGCCCGACGCCATCCACAACGCCACCGGCATGGTGGCCGTGCAGGGCGTGGGCGCGGGCCTGGCCATCAATGCGCGCGGCTTTGCGGTGGACTCGCTGCAGTACGACGGCCTGCCGTTCACGCGCAATACCTACAGCCTGGGCAACTGGGAGCAGGAGTCGCTGGTGTTCTATGACCGCGTGGAAATCCTGCGCGGCGCGGCCGGCCTGCTGCAGGGTGCGGGCAGCCCCGGCGGCGCGATCAACCTGGTGCGCAAGCGCCCGGGCCGCGAGCGCTCCGTGGTCTTCACAGGCAAGCTCGGCTCCCATGACCACTACGGCCTGCAGATGGATGCCAGCACGCCGCTCAATGCGGAAGGCACGCTGCGCGGCCGCGTGGTGCTGGACGGGGACTACAGCCACGGGTTCACCGAATACACGCGCGACCGAGTGCGCAACATCTACGCGGCGCTGGACTACGACATCAGCGCCAGCACCACGGTGGGCCTGGCCGTGGGACAGCGCCACAGCCGCTCGCGCCCCATGATCGTGGGCCTGCCGCGCTTTGCCGACGGCAGCGACATCGGCCTGCCGCGCTCCACCTACACAGGCGCCATGTGGAACCGTGCAGGCAATGACCAGAACATGCTGTTCGCCGACCTGGAACACCGCTTCAATGCGGACTGGCGCTTCAAGATGGTGGGCATGGCCATGAACGAGAAGAACACCAACGTGCACCAGCGTGCCGTGGGCCCCATCAAGCCCGATGGCAGTGGCATGAGCTACGGCGATTTCGGCGTGGACTTCAACAACCAGCAGCGTGGCCTGGACATGTCGCTGTCGGGCCGCTTCAAGGCGCTGGGCATGGAGCAGGAAGTGCTGCTGGGCGCCAACTACGCTGACTACACCACCAGCGACCGCTTCGTGCGCGCCTGGACCGCGGGCGGCAACATCTTCGATATAGACCACAACCGCCCCTGGCAGGACATGGAAAGCATCGCCGCGCGTGGCGCGGATGTGCGCAGCAATTACGACATCACGCAAAAGGGCCTGTACGGCACCTGGCGTGTCAGGCCCACGCAGGCGCTCACGCTGATCGCCGGGGGGCGCCTGGGCTGGTATGACTTCGCCTACCGCGCGCAATCGGGCGATTCTTCCACCAGCAAGACCACGGGGCGTTTCATCCCCTACGCGGGTGCCGTCTATGCGCTCAACGACAACTGGTCGCTGTACAGCAGCTACTCCACCGTCTTCGAGCCGCAGACCGCGCGCACCGTGCAGGGCGACCTGATCAAGCCGGTGCAGGGCCGCAACTACGAGGCCGGCATCAAGGGCGAGATGGCCGACGGCCGCCTGAACATGGCATTGGCCGTGTTCCGCTACGAGCACAAAAACCGCGCCGTCAATGACTACGACAGCGGCTTTGCATGTGATGACTGGTACTGCTCGCGCTCCTCGGGCAAGGTGCGCAGCCAGGGCCTGGAGGCCGAGGTCTCCGGCAAGGTCGCCACAGGCCTGGAACTGGCGGCCGGCTACACCTACAACACCACGCGCTACCTGTCCGACCCCGACTACCAGGGCCAGATCTTCAACACCTGGACGCCCCGGCACATGCTGCGCCTGTGGGGCAGCTACCGCCTGCCGGGCGAGCTGGGCCGCTGGACGGTGGGCACGGGCGTGAATGCACAGACCGACACCCTCAGCTCCGACCGCGCCTTCCGCCTGGCAGGCTTTGCGCTGTGGAATGCACGCGTGGCCTACCAGGTCTCGCCCGAGCTGAGCGTGGCGCTCAACGTCAGCAACCTGCTGGACAAGCGCTACTACGTGCCTTCTTACAACACGGTGTCGGGCAACAACTACTACGGTGCGCCCAGGTCGCTGTTGCTGACGCTGCGCTACGCGCCGCGGATCTAGCGCGTGTCATGCGGCAGCGGCCGCCGCAACGCCGAACTCCTCGCTGTCCGCCTGGGCGCCGTCGTCGAACACCAGGCGGCGCTCGGGCCAGCGCATGGCGGCAAGCTTGAAGCGCTGCTGCGGGTCTTCGCCGGCCAGGCGGGCGTTCCAGCGGCCGCCGACCGAGTAGTCCACGCAGAACACATTGCCGCGCCGGCCGTGCCAGGACAGCGGACCGGTCTGGCCGAACAGGTTCTCGGCCTGGGCGCCGTGGAAGGACGGGCCGCCCCGGTTCAGGCGCCGCCAGTAGTGGCCCACGACCACGGCCTGGGCATCCTCATATTCGTTCCACCAGGCCACGCGCTCGACGAAGCGCCACTTGCCGCCCGCGTAGAAGGGATTGCGGCATTCGCGCTCCACGCCCGAGGTCAGCACCTTCAGCGGGTTGACCATGGCCTTGGCCAGTTCGCTCTCGCTGTGCGCGGGCAGGAAGGGCGGCAGCCAGTTGCGGTCTTCCAGGTCATGCGGCCATTGCTGGCGTTCGGCACGCATGCGCTCGGCCACCTTGTTGACCTGGGCCTGCTGGGCAGCCAGGGCCTCGTAGTGGTCGTAGGCGCTGCGTGCGCTGCCCAGCGGCAGCTCGCGCGCCATGGCGATCTGCTGCGGGCGCCAGGCCGCATGGACCACGCGCAGGTCCTCGCGCTCCATGGCGATGGGCAGGCGTTCCAGCAGGGCCAGGGTGTCAGGGATATCGCACAGCGGCATGCGCGCGAACGGCGCGTACTTGGGCGTATCGGAGGCCACGCGGCTGTCGAAGAACCAGCCGGAGCCGTCCTTGGCATCCTCGCGCAGCAGGTTGATTTCATGGTTGCCGAGCACGGCCAGCGCATGGCCCGACTCCAGCATGGGCACGACGCGGGCGAGCACACCCGGGCTGTCGGGCCCCCGGTCGCAGAAGTCGCCGACGAAGACCAGGCGCCGACCCTGGGGATGGCGGCCCAGCGCGTCGTAGCCCAGGTGCCCCAGCAGCTGGTCCAGCGCCTCGGACTCTCCATGGATGTCGCCGACGATGTCGAGCGGACCGGGGGGCAAGGGCTGGACGAGGCTCATGGCGAAGAGGCGCGAAAGACGGCGAAGGCGTGGAAAAACGACATTATTTGCACAGACCCGCCGCGCCCGCCAGCCCCGTGTGCGACAGGGGTATGTCAGCGTCGTTGCAGGCGCACAAAGCTGTAGGGCAGCCCGTTGGCGGCCACATGGCGGCTGCGTGACGCTTCCTGCCACTCGGGGCCGAGCGTGGGGGCGAAGGCATCGCCTTCGTAGTCGCGCTCTATCTCGGTCACCTCGATGCTGTCGGCCAGCGGCAGGGCCTGGGCGTAGATCTGGGCACCGCCCATGACCCAGACGTCGGCCGATGCCTGGCGGCCCAGTTCCATGGCCTGCTCCAGGCTGGTGGCATGCAGCACGCCGGGGGCGGCCGGCTCGGGCGCCCAGTCCGCCTGTCGCGTGACGACGATGTTGGTGCGCCCGGGCAGCGGCCTGAAGCGGGCCGGTAGCGAGTCCCAGGTCTTGCGGCCCATGACCACGGCCGAGCCCTGGGTCAATTGCTTGAAGTGCGCCAGGTCCTCGGGCAGGTGCCAGGGCATGGCATTGTCCTTGCCGATAACGCCGTTGGCGGCGCGTGCGTAGATGAGATGGATGGCCATCGGGCGGGTCTTTCTGCAGCCTCAGACGGCCACGGGGGCCTTGATGGGCTCGTGGTGCTGGTAGCCGACGACCTCGAAATCCTCGTACTCGTAGCCGAAGATGGAGTCGGGCCGGCGCTTGATCTGCAGCGTCGGGTAGGCGAAGGGCTGGCGCGCCAGCTGGGTCTCGACCTGGGCGAAGTGGTTGTTGTAGATATGGCAGTCGCCGCCGGTCCAGATGAAGTCGCCCACCTGCAGGTCGCATTGCTGGGCCAGCATGTGGGTCAGCAATGCGTAGCTGGCGATGTTGAAGGGAACACCCAGGAAGATGTCCGCGCTGCGCTGGTACAGCTGGCAACTGAGCTTGCCGTCGGCCACATAGAACTGGAAGAAGGCGTGGCAGGGCATGAGCGCCATCTGCGGCAGGTCGGCCACGTTCCAGGCGCTGACGATGATGCGGCGGCTGTCCGGGTTGCTCTTGAGCTGCTTGACCACTTCGGCGATCTGGTCGATGTGGCCGCCGTCCGGCGTGGGCCAGCTGCGCCATTGCACGCCGTAGACCGGGCCCAGGTCGCCGTCCTCGCGTGCCCATTCGTTCCAGATGGTGCAGCCACGCTCCTGCAGCCAGCGCACGTTGCTGTCGCCGCGCAGGAACCACAGCAGTTCCAGGATGATGGATTTGAGGTGCACCTTCTTGGTGGTGACCAGCGGAAAGCCTTCGGACAGATCGAAGCGCATCTGGTGCCCGAACACGCTGCGCGTACCCGTTCCGGTACGGTCGGTCTTGGACACGCCATGTTCGTAGACATGGCGCATGAAATCTTCGTACTGTGAGCGGGCAGGGCGGGGCGCGGCAGTCATGTTCATGGCGGGGATTATCCCTTGATGAATACGGCGCCTTGTCCGACGGTATCCATGCCCCTCGAAACAAGGTTTGCAACCCCCGGTGCGAAAATGACTGCCGACGGGCGCCGGTGTCTTGCCTGGGCTTTCACACCGGCGCCATGGTTTTTTCGCATCCGCTTTGACAAGGAGCTTGCGCATGTCTTCCATGCTCTCCCCCTGGCAGGCCGGAATCGCACTGGGTGCCGCCATGCTGGCGCTGACAGCCTGTGATCCGCGCTCTCCCACCGTTCCCACTCCCAAGGCCGTGCAGTCCGTGGCACTCGATGTGGCCGCGCCCGCGCCCGCATTGACGCTGAACTTTCCCGAGCGCACGCGCCTGCCGTCCACGGCCAAGGCGGGCGAGCCCGGCCTGGACAGCCTGGCCGAGTACGTGGGCAAGTATCCCTACGACGGCACCAACTACCTGGAGCAGGGCGTGCTGGCCGACCGGCTCAAGGCGCTGCTGGGCACCAGCTACCCGACCCTGCTGAGCAATATGCGCACCGTGGGCCCTCTGACCAAGGAAGGCGATGTGTGGAGCATCGTCGGCCTGCGCCCCCACCAGGGCGGCGAGGAGATGGGCGCCATCGTGATCGATCCCGCGCGCAACGCACTGCGCGTGTGGCTGCTGACCGATGGCAAGCAGACCGACTTCTCCGACGCGGCCGGTGCCGACATCGCCTGGCCCAGCCAGGTGCAGAAGTCCTTTGCCGTGGTCGAGAGCAACAAGCCCGCTTCCTGATCTGCACCTGGCCGCACCTGGCCGCACCTGGCCGAGTTTGGCCGCACCTGACCGCGTTTGGATGCAAGAAGGGGCAGCGCCGCCACGCGGCCCTGCCCCTTCTTGATAAGCCGGCGCTGCCGGATCAGGCGCGCGCCAGGATGCAGCCGGGATTCATCAGGCCTTGAGGATCCAATGCCTGCTTGATGGCGCGCATCATGCCCAGGGCCACGGGCGACTGGTACTTTTCCAGCTTGTCCACCTTGAGCGCGCCCACGCCGTGCTCGGCAGAGAACGAGCCGCCGAATTCGGCCACGGCCTCGTAGACCAGGTGGTTGACCAGGTGCTCGCGCTCATTGAGGAAGGCCTTGGCGTCGCCGCCCACGGGTGCCTGCACGTTGTAGTGCAGGTTGCCGTCGCCCAGGTGGCCGAAGTTGACCAGGCGCACGCCCGGGATTTCGCGCTGCAGCACGGCATCGGTGTGTTCGACGAAGGCGGGAATGCGCGATGCCGCAATGGAGATGTCGTGCTTGATGTTCAGGCCTTCCTCGGCCTGGGCCAGCGGAATGCTCTCGCGGATGTGCCACAGCTCATGGGCCTGCGACAGGCTTTCGGCCACCACGGCGTCGAGCACGCAGCCGTCCTCGAAGGCCAGCTCCAGCAGCGCCTCGAAACGCTCGCGCGCATGCTGCTCGGACTCGCTGTCCGAGTTCTCGACCAGCACGTAATAGGGCGGCGCGCCGTCCAGGCCCGCAAAGGGCACGCGCAGCTGGGGCATGTGCTTGATCACCAGCGACAGCGCGAACTGGCCCATGACCTCGAAGCCCGTCAGGCCCGCGCCCAGGTACTGGTGCGCCATGCCCAGCAGGCGCACGGCCGCTTCCATGGAGGGCACGGCGGCGAAGGCCGTGAGCTGTGCCGCAGGCTGCGGGAACAGCTTCATGGTGGCGGCGGTGATGATGCCCAGCGTGCCTTCGCTGCCGATGAACAGGTCGCGCAGGTCGTAGCCGGTGTTGTCCTTGCGCAGGCCCTTGAGGCCGTCCCAGATCTCGCCCTGCGGGGTGACCACTTCCAGGCCCAGGCACAGCTCGCGCGTGTTGCCGTAGCGCACCACCTGGGTGCCGCCCGCGTTCGTGCCCAGGTTGCCGCCAATCGTGCAGCTGCCTTCGGCGGCCAGCGACAGCGGGAACAGCAGGCCCTCTTTCTCGGCAAGCTCCTGCAGGCTTTGCAGGATGCAGCCGGCCTCGACGGTGAAGCTCAGGTTGTCGCGGTCGATGTTGCGCACGGCATTCAGGCGCGTGAGGCTGAGCACGACCTGCGTGCCGCTGTCGTCCGGTGTGGACCCCACCGACAGCCCGGTGTTGCCGCCCTGCGGGATGATGCTGGTGCCTGCGGCCGCGCATTCGCGCACCACGGCAGCCACCTCGGCCGTGCTGGCCGGGCGCACCACGGCCAGGGACTTGCCGCGCACGCGGCGGCGCCAGTCCTGTTCATAGGCGACGAGGTCGCCCTCGGTGAGGACATGGGCTTCGCCGACGATCTGGCGCAGGCGTTCAAGCAGTGCAGTCATGTTGCAACTTCTTTCAAAGACGTGAAGGCATGAAAACGGGGACTCAGCCGCCGGCCGCCTGGGCCGCGCGGCGCGCGCTGCGCTGGCGCCAGCGCACATGCAGGGCGCAGGCGGTGAACAGCATCAGGCACAGGAAAACTTCGAGCAGCGCCAGCCAGCGGCCGGGCGCCGGGTCGCTCCAGGCGCGCACGACGCCCTCGGTGAAATAGATCCACACCAGCAGGCTGACCCAGCGGTAGGTATACATGCGGTGCTTGAGCAGGCCGATCAGCGGAATCGCCAGCGGCAGGGCCTTGAGCACCAGCCAGGAGCCCCCTGGCCGCATGGGCGCCAGCCACAGTTCCCAGGCCAGGCTCAGCACGATCAGGCCCATGAGGCTGGAGACCGCCAGCCAGCGGGTGGCGGCGACATCGGCGCCGGGGCGAGAAATGGAATCAGTCATCGGGGTGGCATCATATCGGCCATGGTCTTGTCCTTTGAACATGTGATTGCTTGGATGGTCACGCGCGTTCCCGTTTCAGGCACGCGCGTTGCAGCGGAGATATGGCGATGAGCGGCGGCCCCGGGCAGGAGCCTGCCGGTGGCCTGGAGGACGGTGCCGTTGCACTGCCCGCGCCCGAACGGGAGCGCAGCCTTTCGCTGATGGAGCGGCCCGAGCCGGTGGTGCCCCCATCCTGGCGCGAGCGCCTGCGCTGCTTTCCCTGGCGCAATACCGCGCACACGCTGCGCGAACGCTTTCGCGAGGACCGGCTGGGCGTCACCGCCAGCAGCCTGACCTTCACCACGGTGCTGGCCCTGGTGCCGTTCTTCACGGTGGCGCTGGCGCTGTTCACGGCGTTTCCCATCTTCTCGCGCGTGCAGATCGTGCTGGAGCGCTGGCTGATCGACAGCCTGATCCCCGAGACCATTGCACGCCAGGTGCTGGGCTATCTGACGCAGTTCGCCTCCAAGGCCAGCCAGCTGGGCATGGCCGGTTTTTCCATTCTGGTGATCACGGCGGTCGCGCTGATCCTCACCATAGACCGCACGCTCAACAACATCTGGCGCGTGCGCCAACTGCGGCCGCTGGGCCAGCGCGTGCTGATCTACTGGGCCGCGATCACGCTGGGCCCGCTGGTGCTGGGCCTGAGCCTGGTGCTGTCGTCCTATGTGATGTCGGCCTCGCGCGGGCTGGTCAATGCGCTGCCCGAGGGGTTGCGCTTCATCTTCGATTCCATCGAGTACCTGGCGCTGGCCGCTGGCATGGCGGGCCTGTACCACTACGTGCCCAATACGGCGGTGCGCTGGCGCCATGCCTGGGTGGGCGGCCTGTTCGTGGCCACCTGCATGGAGCTGGCCAAGAAGGCGCTGGGCCTGTACCTGGCCTCGGTGCCTACCTACTCGGTCATCTACGGCACCTTTGCCACCTTGCCGATCCTGCTGATCTGGATCTACATGGCCTGGATCATCGTGCTGCTGGGCGCCGTGGTCACCGCGTATCTGCCCATCGTCATGGCCGGCGTGCAGCGCATGCCCGGACAGCAGGGCTGGCAGTTCGAGATGGCCGTGGAAATCCTGCAGTACCTGGAGCAGGAGCGCGAGTCGCCCGCCAAGGGCCTGTATGCCAGCGATCTGGCACGCCGCCTGCATGTGGACTGGCAGCAGATCGATCCGGTGCTGCAGGCGCTGTCTGTGCTCGACTGGGTGGGAACGGTGCAGGCGCCAGGCGTTGCGGCGGGCAGCGAGGGCACCGAGCCACGCTACATGCTGCTGGTGGACCCGCAACACACGCCCTTGGCACCCCTGGTCGAACGCCTGCTGCTGGCTCCTTCTGCGGCCGTGCAGCCGTTGTGGGAGCGCACGGGCTTGGCAGGCATGACGCTGGCCAGCCTGCTGGAGAGCCGGCCCCGGCCGTAGTGCCCGGCGCGGCGCTTTAGAGCGCAATGCGTCCGGTGAGGATGTCGCGCCACATCACCCAGTCGCCGCGAAAGCTGTACAGCGGGCGCTTGAAGCTGGCGGGCCGGTTTTTCTCGAAGCCGAAGTGCCCTATCCAGGCAAAGCCGTAGCCGAACAGCAGGCCGCCGAGCAGGAACCAGAAACTGCCGGTCAGGAACAGCGCGAACAGGCACAGCAGCGCCAGCGTGGAGCCGACGAAGTGCAGGCGCCGGCAGGTACGGTTGCTGTGTTCCTGAAGGTAGAACGGATAGAACTCGGCAAAGCTCTTGAACTGGCGCGGGTCCACGGCAGCCTGTGCGGCGCCGGGCAGGGGAGCGGAAGCGTGTGACATGGCAGGCCTTCGCGTGCATGGGGTGGCTTCAACTTATACGCCGCTGCCTGGCCTCTCACCATCGGAGGAACCCGCGCGCCCTGGTTCGCAAAAGCTGCCCCGAGAGAGACAAAAGCTGCCGCATTCCGCCCAGCGCGTCGCCACGGTGTCGCCCTCTGGCGGCATGCAGGCGCATGATGTCTGCCGGGCCGGCGCCGACCGGCATGGAGTTTTTTTCGATGCCTTCCTCGTGCATGACCGACATCCCCGCATCCTTGAACGAAATCCGCATTCCCACGCCGCAGGGCAGCATCTACGTCAGGCGCTGGCAGGCGCCGGCGGCCGGCGAAGGCGAACAAGGCCCGGCGCGCGCGCCCATCGTGCTGCTGCACGACTCGCTGGGCTCGGTGGCGCTGTGGCGCGATTTCCCGCAGCAACTGGCCGAGGCCACGCGCCGCGATGTGCTGGCCTATGACCGGCTGGGCTTTGGCCAGTCCGACCCCTATCCGGGCACGCTGGGGCCTGGCTTTGTGGCCCGGGAGGCAGAGACCGTGTTCCCGGCCGTGCACCAGGGGCTGGGCCTTGGGGATTTCATTGTGCTGGGCCACAGCGTGGGCGGCGGCATGGCCGCCATGGTGGCGGCCCGATATGGCGCGCAGTGCAAGGCGGTTGTCACGGAGTCCGCCCAGGCCTTTGTGGAAGATCGCACCTTGCAGGGCATTCGCGCGGCCCAACAGGATTTCGCCCGGCCCGGCCAACTGGCGCGCCTGGAGAAATACCACGGCGACAAGGCGGCCTGGGTGCTGTCTGCCTGGGTCGATACCTGGCTGTCCCCGCCTTTTGCCGACTACCGGCTGGACGAGGCGCTGGAGCGCGTGCGCTGCCCGGTGCTGGCCATCCATGGAGAGCTCGACGAGTTCGGCTCCCTGGTCCATCCCGAGCGCATCCGCGACCGGGCCAGCGGCCCGGTGGAGGTGGAGATCGTGGCCGGCGGCGGCCACGTCCCCCACCGCGAGCAGCCCGAGCGCATTGCCCAGCGCATCGCGCGTTTCCTGGCACGGGTCTGATCCCGGGCGGGCTTCATTGGCCCGCCTGGGTGGACGCCGAGAGTTCCGGCGGAAACAGCGTCTTCTTGATCACGGCGTGCACGCCCCAGTTGCCGTCCACCACCTGCGTCACGGCGAAGTCCACGGCCACGGAGATCAGCGATACGGCCTCGTCCTCGTCCAGCCCGTGGGCCAGCATCAGATAGCGCCTTGCCTTGTGGAAGGCGTCACGCATGGCGCCTTCCAGCGATGACTTGCGATAGACCTGGGACTGCGCCTGGCTGCCCAGTTCGGCCAGGTGGTCGGTGAAGCTGAAGCCCTGTATCACCCATTCGGAGCCGGTCTCCAGGAAAGGGTGGTCCAGCTCTGCAAGGAAGCGGTTGTCCAGCGCGGCGCGCTTGTGCACCCGCAGCTCGAAGCTGCCGGTCAGCGAACATTCGATGGCCGTGCCGCACAGTTCCGAGTCGCCTTGGGATGCATGCGGGTCTCCCACCGAAAACAGCGCGCCGGGCACCGATACGGGCAGGAAGAGCGTCGCGCCCTTGCCGGCGCGCCAATTGTCCAGGTTGCCGCCGAAGTAGCTCGGCGGTATGGAGTCGATCAGGCCGGCCTCTCGCGGTGCCACGGCCAGCATGCCGAAATGCGGACGCAGCGGCACGCGTGCCTTGTCCAGCACACCAAAGCGCCGGGTGATGCTGGCGGGGTCCACGGGCACGCCCGGGTAGTCGATGGTCGGATGGACCACGCCGAAGGGGTCGGTCTGCGGCGTCCAGCGGTAGTTGTAGACAGCGCGGGCCGTGGGCTCCTCGGGCAGTGCGTGGTCGATTTCGTAGATGGTGACCACTTCGCGCTGGCGGGGCTCCGTGATCTGGTCGCGGTAGTGAAAGCCCCACCAGGCGGCGGCGTTGCTGCCGAAGACACGGCCGTGGTGGGCGGGGCTGCAGCTGGGGCGTGGCTGCACGTCGAGGATGCGTATCTCCAGCAGGTCGCCGGGTTCGGCCTCATGCACATAGATGGGGCCGGTGCAGATGTGCACGCCGAAGCCCTCGCCCGCGCCGCGGCCGTAGATCGAGGCGTCCATCGGGCCCGCGCCGCGCCGGTCCACGGCCTTCTGGGCTGCGGTCCAGTGGAACACGCTTTCGGCGCCGGGATCGCCCTCGATCATGCGTTCCCAGTCGTCCGAGGCATGCTGGGTCAGCGTCTCCATGGTCACCACGTCACCCGAGCGCACCGAAAGCACGGGCTTGAGTGAACGGCTCAGGTAGCCCCAGTGCACGGTCTTGTCGGAGACCGGAAGGTAGTAATGCTGGGGCGACGCACCGCCATTGTCCGCGTGCGCCGAGCGCTTGGGCACAAGGGCCAGCGCCTGGGCGTAGCGTGCATGGTCGCGCAGCAGGGCCTGGAACGGGCTGTGTGCCAGGCGCGCTGCGGCCGGTTCTGCACCCTGCGCAGCGCTCTCGGCGGGCGAGGGGCGTCCGCGCTGGCCGGGCGGCGCATCCTGCACGCGCGCGGGACTGGCGCGATAGGCCTTGGGGGACAGACCATAGCGGGCCGTGAAGGCGCGGCTGAAGTTGGCGGCATCGCCAAAGCCCCAGCGAAAGCACAGCTCGGCAATGGAGAAATGCTGCAGCGAGCGGTTGCTCAGGTCCATGCGGCAGCGCTCCAGCCGGCGTTCGCGCAGGTAGGTGCTGAAGCTGGTGGCCGCTCCCTTGAACAGCTTTTGCAGATAGCGCGTGGACAGCCCCTCGGCGTCGGCGATGGCATCGATGGACAGCTCGGCATCGCCCAGCCGGGTTTCGATGGCGCGGCAGATGCGGCGCAGATGGCCAAGCTGCACGGCGCTGGGCGGCTCGGTCGCCTCGGCCTGCTCCTGCTCGGGATTGCTGGCGCGCGGTGTCAGGCAGGTGACCAGCATGTCGGTGAGCGTGGCCTCCACCGACAGCAGATCGTCCTGTGCCAGTGTGTCGATCTGCTCTGCCAGTGAGGCCGCCATTGCCATGCACATGGCCCCCACACCGCCTGTCCCGCCGATGTGCCGGGCCTCGGGCGGGCACGAGCGCAGCAGGCGCAACAGAAAGCTCGAGGACTCCAGCCGCGCAAGCAGCAGGCGGCCGTCGCCGGGCAACTGCAGCTGCCAGTCCCGGTCTGACTCCAGCAGCAAGGCCGAGCCGGCCTTGAGCGGGAACGCGGCGTCCTCGATCACCGCATTGGCGCTGCCTTGCAGCAAGGCGCACAGCAGCAGGCCCGGGCCGCGCAGCCGCTTGGCCACGGCCCGCAGCGTCAGGGGCGAGGTGGCCAGCGTGATGAATACCGATCCCAGTGGCGAGCTGCGCAGCGCCAGGTGGGTGGCCGGTGGCGTGGGCGCTTCGCCATGGATGTCTGCCCTGGACAGCGCCTCATTGAGCGCAGCCTGCCGCAAGGCATCGGGAAATGCGTGGGTGGAAAAGCGTCTTGGATCGTCGTGCATCAGGGGCGAACTATGAACTGCCGCGTACTGCCTGTCCAAGCCCGGCGCACCGGATGGCAGCCGCGACAAGTTTTTGTGCGCGCAGGAACAACCGGCCTGGACATGCTCGCCTGGACACTGGCGCTGCCGGCACCGATCCACAACAGCAGGAGTATTTTCGATGACCATCCCCCACCAAGAACATATCTGCGGCCCAGGCTGCCAGCACGGTGCTTCGCCAGCCGACGAGAAGCTGATCCGCGAGGAATTCCAGGTTGCACGCCGTTCCTTCCTGCGCGACGCCATGGTGGTCGGTGGCGGCGCGGTCTCGGCCGGCGCCATCAGCGGCGCGATGGCACCGTCCCGGGCCTTTGCCCAGGGCGCGCCTGGCGCCCGGGCCGGCCAGGGCATGGCCAGCCACTACTACATTCCCGCCTCTGCCAGCACCGTGCTCTGGGGCTACTTCAGCAGATCGGCCAAGCCGGTGGTCGAAGTCGAATCGGGTGACTACGTGACCATGGAGACGCTGACCCACCATGCCAATGACGATGCCGAACGCATGGTCCGGGGCGACCCTGGCGCCGAGAGCGTGTTCCACTGGGACAGCCAGCGCAAGAACGTCGATCGCCGGGGCGCCGGTCCCATGGACGCCAAGAACGGCGCAGGCGGAGGCCAGGGCGTGCACATCTGCACGGGGCCGGTACGCATCAAGGGCGCCCAGCCCGGCGATGTGCTGGAAGTGCGCATCATTGATGTGGTGCCACGCCCCTCGGGCAACCCGCAGTTCAAGGGCCGGACCTTCGGCAGCAATGCGGCGGCGAACTGGGGCTTTCACTATGGCGACACGCTCACCGAGCCCCGAAAGCGCGAGGTGGTCACCATCTACGAGGTGGATGCGACCGGCGAGCGCAACTGGGCCCGCGCCGTCTACAACTACCGCTGGACGCCGCAGACCGACCCCTTTGGCGTGGTCCATCCGACCATCGACTATCCGGGCGTGCCCGTGGACCACCGCACGATCAGCAAGAACGAAAACGTGCTGCGCAATATCCGCGTTCCCGTGCGCCCGCACTTCGGCACCATCGGCGTGGCGCCGGCCGAGGTGGAGATGGCCAGCTCCATTCCGCCCAACCACACGGGCGGCAACATCGACAACTGGCGCATCGGCAAGGGGGCGACCATGTATTTCCCCGTGGCCGTGCCAGGGGCCAACTTCACCGTGGGCGATCCGCATGCCTCGCAGGGGGACTCCGAGCTGTGCGGCACGGCCATCGAGTGCTCGCTGACCGGCACCTTCCAGCTGGTTCTGCACAAGAAGGCGGACCTGCCTGGAACTCCGCTGGCCGAGCTGGCCTATCCGCTGCTCGAAACCCAGGACGAATGGCTGCTGCACGGCTTCAGCTACGCCAACTACCTGGCGGAGCTGGGGCCTGATGCACAAAACCAGATCTTCAAAAAGTCTTCCGTGGACCTGGCGCTGCGCGACGCCTATCACAAGATGCGCCACTTCCTCATGACCACCCAGGGGCTGGGAGAGGACGAGGCCATCTCGCTGATGTCGATTGCCGTGGACTTCGGTATCACCCAGGTGGTGGATGGCAACTGGGGCGTGCACGCGCTCGTGAAAAAGAGCATCTTCCCCGCGCGCGGCGCGTAAGTGCGTCCGGGCCCTGCGGGCAGGACCCGGCCGGGCTCAGCGCGCCAGGAAATCCCGGATGGCGAACAGCGTCTGGTCGGGCGCCTCGGTCATCTGGTTGTGGCCGCTGGGCAGGTGCACGATGCTGACCTGGCGCTGCGCGCCCCGGGCCGCCTCGATCAGGCCCTTGGCGGCCTTGGGCGGCGTCATCTGGTCCTGCTCGCCCAGGGCGAACAGGACCGGGCATTGCAGCGCCGCCATGGCCGCCTCGCCGCCCGCGTAGCTGTCGCAGGCCTTGAAGCCGGTGTGCAGCAGGTTGGTGCGGTCATTGCTGGCCAGCACGCGCCGGCCCAGCGCCATGCCGGCGCCGAACACCCAGCTGCCTGCGCCGCTGGGTGGCGCCAGCGTGGCGCGCGAGAACACGTTCACCATGCGGATGGCCTGCTCTGGCGTGCTCAGTGCGGAGTCCAGCAGGGCGGGCGAGACCTTCATCGGATAGGCCGTGCCCACCAGCACCAGGTGGCTGACGCGCGCGCCCAGACGCGCGGCCGCTTCCATGGCGATCAGGCTGCCCCAGCTGTGGCCGACCAGCGCGGCCTTTCCGATGCCTGCCGCATCCATGAGCTGGCCGATGAAATCCGCTGCTGCCTCCACGCTGGCGGGCGCGTCACCCGCGCTGCGGCAGTGGCCGGGCAGGTCTATGGCCAGCACGTTCCAGCCGTGGTTGGCCAGGTAGCGGCTTTGCAGGGCCCAGACGCTGTGGTCGCACAGCACGCCGTGGATGAGGATGGCCGTGGGCTGGGCGGGGTTGAAGGCCTTGCCGCCGGTATAGGCGTAGATGGCGTGGCCCTGAACATCGATCTTCATTGTTGGTGTCTCCCTTGTCGGCTCACGCTGCCTTTTCAGCGGCCTTGAGGGCGCGCTTGAGGTCATCGATCAGGTCGTCGGCATCCTCCAGTCCGATGGACAGGCGTATCGTGCCCTGGCCGATGCCGGCCTGGGCCAGTGCTTCGTCGCTCATGCGGAAATGCGTGGTACTTGCCGGATGGATCACCAGGCTGCGGCAGTCGCCCACGTTGGCCAGGTGGCTGAAGACCTTGAGCGTCTCGATGAACTTGCGCCCCTGGTTGCGGTTGCCCTTGATGTCGAAACTGAACACCGAGCCCGCGCCGCGCGGCAGCAGCTTCTTGGCGAGCTGGTGCGAGGGATGGGTCTCCAGCAGCGGGTGGCCCACGCGGCCCACCAGCGGATGGCTGGCCAGGAATTGCACCACCTTCTCGGTATTGCGGATGTGGCGCTCCATGCGCAGCGGCAGCGTCTCTATGCCCTGCAGGATCAGCCAGGCCGTGTGCGGGCTCATGCAGGCGCCGAAGTCGCGCAGGCCTTCGCGCCGCGCGCGCAGCAGGAAGGCGCCGGTGCTGCTTTCCTCGCTGAACACCATGTTGTGGAAGCCGTCGTAGGGCTCGGTCAGCTCCGGGAAGCGCCCCGACTTTTCCCAGTCGAAGCTGCCGCCATCCACCACGATGCCGCCGACCACCGTGCCGTGGCCCGACAGGAACTTGGTGGCCGAGTGGTAGACGATGTCCGCGCCGTGCTCCAGCGGCTTCATCAGCCAGGGCGAGGTCAGCGTGGAGTCCACCAGCAGCGGCACGCCGGCCTCATGTGCGATGGCGCTGATGGTGGGGATGTCCAGCACATCCAGGCCCGGGTTGCCCACCGTCTCGCCGAAGAACAGCTTGGTGTTGGGGCGCACCGCAGCGCGCCAGCCGTCGATGTCGCCGGGCTTGACGAAGGTGGTCTCTATGCCGAAGCGCGCCAGCGTGTAATGCAGCAGGTTCTGCGAGCCGCCGTACAGCGCCGTGCTGGCCACGATGTGGCTGCCCGCGCCCATGAGCGTGGCCACCGACAGGTGCAGCGCCGCCTGGCCGCTGGCCACGGCGATGGCGCCCACGCCGCCTTCCAGGGCCGAGACGCGCTGCTCCAGCACGGCGTTCGTGGGATTGGAGATGCGGCTGTAGACGTGCCCTGGGCGCTCCAGGTTGAACAGCGAGGCCGCATGGTCGCTGGACTCGAACACGAACGAGGTCGTGAGGTGGATGGGCGTCGCGCGCGCTCCGGTGGCGGGGTCGGGCTGTGCGCCCGCGTGCAGCGCCAGGGTGTCAAAGCCGGGGTCCGAGTAGCCGGGCATTCCTGTCTCCATGGTTGTCAAGGCAAGCGGGCATTGTGGGCTATATTTCCTGTCAGACACGGGCTTGCCGCAACCACGGCGACACAGACAAATTTGGAGATACGGCATGAAAGTAAGTGACATCCTGCGCGTCAAGGGCAACACCCTCTACACGGTGTCGCCGGACGAAAGCCTGGCCAGCGCGGTGCAGGTGATGTCGGAGCGCGATATCGGCTCCCTCGTGGTCATGGAGCATGGCGACGTGGTCGGCATGCTGACCTTCCGCGAAGTGATCCAGGGCTTCGTCAAGCACGGCGGGGTGGGCGAGACGCTGGTGCGCTCGGCCATGGACGACGCTCCCATGACCTGCACCATGGAAACCGACATGGATGAGGTGCGCCGCATGATGCTGGACCGCCACGCACGCTACATGCCGGTGATGGACAAGCGCATGCTGATGGGCGTGATCAGCCTGTACGACGTGGCCAAGGCCGTGGTGGACAGCCAGAACTTCGAGAACCGCATGCTCAAGGCCTACATCCGCGACTGGCCCGAGGGCGAGCGCCAGGGCGCGGACTGATCATCGGGGCGATATCGACCTTTCGACCATTCGACCGTTTCACCTTGGGCAGCAAGGCCTCCGAACGCAAAATGCGGCGGAGGCCTTTGTCTTTGCGCGCAGGGCGCAAAGCAGACAGTCGCGTGAACAGCGAATGGATGGGCCGCAGGACCTGTCAGTGCACCCGGCGGCGTTTGGGCTTGAGCAAGGCGCTGGGCGGCACGTCATAGGCCTGTCTGAAGACGCGGCTGAAGTGCGAGAAGCTGGTGAAGCCACAGGCCAGCGCCACGTCCGTCACGCGCCGCGCATTGTCTGCCCGAAGCAGCAGGTGCGCCTGGGCCAGCCGTTCGTTCCAGAGCCAGCGGCTCGGGGTCAGGCCTTCGGTGGCAAACAGCCGCGCCAGGCTGCGCAGCGACATGCCCATGTCCTGGGCCACCTGCAAGGGCTTGAGCTCGGGGTCGTCGAGCCGGGCCCGCATGTACTGCTTGGCCTGGGCAAGCCTGTTGCGGGTTCTGAAATCGCCAGGGCTGGACGATGTCAGCAGCACATTCAGCAGCGAGGGGCGAAGGTCCTGCTCCTCGTCCTTGTGCTGAAGGCCTGGCGATGCCGGTGGAGTGCTGCGCGCAGGGTCGCTGTGATCCTGGCTTTGCGTTGAGTCGTAAGAGGCCTGCATTTCACGAACCTCCCGCAGTTTGCGGCTGGTGCCTGTGTAGTGATCCGCAGGCGGTTGAAAAAGGGTGGATTGCAATTTTAACTATGAATATTTGCAATCCGATAGCTATATTTGTTTTTGCTGGACGATGGCTGCCTGCGCAATGCACCGCCGCCGCGGGCACGGCGCTTGCGGGCTACCCGGGCATAATCGTCGGCCTATGAGCGGCAACACCTTCGGCACCCTATTCACTGTCACCAACTTCGGCGAATCGCATGGCCCGGCCATAGGCTGCGTCATCGACGGCTGTCCGCCCGGCATGGCGCTGAACGAAGCGGATATCCAGCAAGAACTGGATCGCCGCCGTCCCGGCACCAGCAAGTTCGTGACCCAGCGCAACGAGCCCGATGCGGTGGAAATCCTCTCGGGCGTCTACGAAGGCCGCACCACGGGCACGCCGATCGCGCTGCTGATCCGCAATACCGACCAGCGCAGCAAGGACTACTCCAACATTGCGCAGAGCTTTCGTCCCGGCCATGCCGACTACGCCTACTTCCAGAAATACGGCATCCGTGATCCGCGCGGCGGCGGCCGTTCCTCGGCACGGCTGACGGCCCCACGGTGGCCGCTGGTGCCGTGGCCAGGAAGTGGCTCAAGGAAAAGTTCGGCACCGAGTTCCGCGCCTGCATGACCCAGGTGGGCGAGCTGTCGCTGCCCTTCGAGAGCTGGGAGCATGTGCGCAACAACCCCTTCTTTGCGCCGGTGGCCGATGTGTCCCAATACGAGGAATACATGGATGCGCTGCGCAAGTCGGGCGACTCCTGCGGCGCTGCGCTGCGCGTGCAGGCCAGCGGCATGCCGGTGGGCCTGGGCCAGCCGCTGTATGACCGCCTGGATGCCGACGTCGCCTACGCCATGATGGGCCTGAACGCGGTCAAGGCCGTGGAGATCGGTGCCGGCTTCGACAGCGTGGTCCAGCGCGGCACCACGCACGGTGACTCGCTGAGTCCCGAAGGCTTTCGCAGCAACAACGCCGGTGGCATCGTCGGCGGCATCAGCACGGGCCAGGACCTGGAAGTGCGCATAGGCATCAAGCCCACCAGTTCCATCATCACGCCGCGCGAATCCATCGACGTGCAGGGCCAGAGCACCGAGGTCATCACCAAGGGTCGCCACGACCCCTGCGTCGGCATCCGCGCAGCGCCCATCGCCGAGGCGCTGCTGGCCCTGGTGGTGATGGACCATGCGCTGCGCCACCGCGCACAGTGCGGTGACGTGGATTCGGGCCTGGCTCCCATCCCTGCCGCCGCACCCTGAAAGCACTGCCAGGCCACCAAAGAAAAAGCCGCCCAAGGGCGGCTTTCTTGCGTCCTGCCGGCCTGATCAACCGGGATTGCGCACCTCATCCATGACGTTCTTGAAATCGTCCACATCCTCGAAACTGCGGTAGACGCTGGCGTAGCGGATGTAGCCGACCTTGTCGAGCAGCTTGAGCTCGCGCATCACCATCTCGCCCAGGCGGCTGGAGAGCACTTCGCGCTCGCCCAGGTTGCGCAGCCGCTCCTCGATGCGCTCGATCGCGGCATCGATCTGCTCTGTGCTCACGGGGCGCTTGCGCAGCGCGATCTTGAACGAGCCCAGCAGCTTGGCGCGCTCGTACTCGATGCGCCGCCCGTCCTTCTTGACGATGGCGGGAAAGCTGACCTCGGGCCGCTCGTAGGTGGTGAAGCGCTTGTCGCAGCCGCCGCACTGGCGGCGGCGGCGGATGAAGCCCCATCCTCGGCCTCACGGGTCTCCACGACCTGGGTGTCCGGATGGCTGCAGAACGGGCACTTCATGGCAGGCCTCTATGCGTGCAACTCAGGCGCCGTAGACCGGGAAGCGGGCCGTCAGCTCGGCCACCTGGGCGCGCACGCGGGCCAGGTTGGCTTCGTCGGCGGGGTTCTCCAGCACGTCGGCCAGCAGGTTGGCTGTCAGGCGGGCTTCCTCTTCCTTGAAGCCGCGCGTGGTCATGGCGGGCGTGCCCACGCGGATGCCGCTGGTCACCATCGGCTTTTCGGGATCGTTGGGGATGGAGTTCTTGTTGATTGTCATGTGGGCGGCACCCAGCGCGGCTTCGGCCGCCTTGCCGGTGATGCCCTTGGCGCGCAGGTCCACCAGCATGACGTGGCTTTCCGTGCGGCCGGAGACGATGCGCAGACCGCGTGCCGTCAGCGTTTCCGCGACAACCTTGGCGTTCTTCACGACCTGTTCCTGGTAGGTCTTGAACTCGGGCGACAGCGCTTCCTTGAAGGCCACGGCCTTGCCGGCAATGACATGCATCAGCGGGCCGCCTTGCAGGCCGGGGAAGATGGCGCTGTTGATGGCCTTCTCGTGCTCGGCCTTCATCAGGATCACGCCGCCGCGCGGGCCGCGCAGGCTCTTGTGCGTGGTGGTGGTGACCACGTCGGCGTGGGGCACGGGGTTGGGGTACACGCCTGCGGCGATCAGGCCGGCGTAGTGGGCCATGTCCACCCAGAAGATGGCGCCGACTTCCCGGGCGATCTTGGCGAAGCGCTCGAAGTCGATGGCCAGGGCGTAGGCCGATGCGCCGGCCACGATGATGCGGGGCTTGTGCTCGCGCGCCAGCGCTTCCATCTTGTCGTAGTCGATGGCTTCTTCGGCATTCAGGCCGTAGGAGACCACGTTGAACCACTTGCCCGACATGTTCAGCGGCATGCCGTGCGTCAGGTGACCGCCTTCGGCCAGGCTCATGCCCATGATGGTGTCGCCGGGCTTGGCAAAGGCCATCAGCACGGCCTGGTTGGCCTGGGAGCCGGAGTTGGGCTGCACGTTGGCGGCTTCGGCGCCGAACAGCTTCTTGACGCGGTCGATGGCGAGCTGCTCGACCACATCGACGTTCTCGCAGCCGCCGTAGTAGCGCTTGCCCGGATAGCCTTCGGCGTACTTGTTGGTGAGCTGGGAGCCCTGGGCTTCCATCACGGCAGGCGAGCAATAGTTCTCGCTGGCGATCAGCTCGATATGTTCTTGTTGACGCAGGTTCTCGGCCTGGATGGCGGCAAAGACTTCGGCGTCGACCTTCTCGACGGTATTGGTGCGTTGAAACATGGCAGTCCTGTGAACTTGAAATTCCCTTGAGGCCAAGGGCTGCCCAGGCGAACGGCGGAACACTCCAGATCCCGCGTGCGCATGGAGGCTGGGCGGTACGCTCCCCGGTGGTTCACAGAAGGTGGTCCTTCTCGGGCCTTCTGCTGGTTTCCACGTCAGCGGCAGCGGTGCGTGAAGCGGCTGCGCCTATCGCCAGTTGCGTACCCCGCTAGTGTAGCTGAGCCGGTGGCGCCGAAGACCTGGCAGGGGCGTTGCAGAAGGCGTTTGCGTGGGCCGCCTGCAGTTGGATCGGGCATGAAAAAAGCTGGCCTTGGCCAGCTGTGCACTCACTATGCCGGGAAGTCAGGCTACAGCGCCGGCTCCTGGGACTGAAGGGCCACCTGCTCGGAGCGGGCAGAGGTGTTGCTCGAGCTGACCGGCACGGCTGCAGGCGCAGCCGCTGCTGCCGGGACCGAGGCCTCGGCCACGGGGGTGGCCGGCTTGGTGGAGGCGATCTGTACGGCCTGCCGGGGCTGATCGACCTTGGCGGTCATCAAAGGCACGGCACGCAGGCCGGCGGCCATGCGCAGGCGCTGGTGCTCGGCCAGCACCTTGGCGGCGTAGCCACCATCGGTGGGCAGGTTGGCCGCGCCCACGTAGTAGCGCAGGCCTCCTTCGATGGAGCCGGCGCGCTCGATGCATTCCTTGAGCACGCGCACGCCCACGCGCAGATTGCTGACCGGGTCGAAGGCAGCATTCTGGCCACCGAAGTTCTCATACTTGTCGGTATGCACCGTGGTCATCACCTGCATCAGGCCCTGCGCGCCGACAGCGCTTTGCGCAAACGGGTTGAAGCTGGACTCGATGGCCATGATGGCCAGGATCAGCGTGGGGTCCAGGCGGTTGACCTTGCCCAGGTCATAGGCCTCGCTGACCAGTGCCGCGATCGGCTCAGGCGCCACGCGGTACTTCTTGCTGAGCCAGAAGGCCACGGCTGCCTGCTCCTTGGGCAGGTTCTTGGGGTTGGTCGCCGTCGCCCGATCGCTGGCAGCGAGTTCGACGGGAACACCCAGCTCGGCCATCTGGCGAGCGGTCAGCCAGGAGCGCAGCTGGCTCTCTCCGGCATCGCGCAGGTCAGGGCGGGCGAACAAGGTGATGGCCATGAAGGCCACAGCAAGGCCCAGCAGGGCGAAGCTGTTGTGGATGATGGCAAGAAAACCGTTGGCCACATCGATGGCGAACGTTCGCGCGGCGGCGAAAAATTTTCCTGACGCTGGCATAGCTTTTTCCTTTCTAGGGGCACCAACCCGAAACGGCCTTCGCCGAAGCGAAGGCCGGTGAGGCTGACACCCTGGATTGGGTGCTGCGGATCCGGGAGGCTGGCGCTTGGTGCGCCATTGCGTTGTAGGCCTGCGGGATCTGCTCAGTCGTGAGGCAGCAGAAACAAAAAACGCTCTATTCGAGCGCTGGCGGATTCTAGGAGTTCACCAAATACACGGTCAACACTATGAAATCAACTTTTTAGATCAATGAATAATAACAAACCATGGATGTAAACACAGTTTTGAGGTCTTGAAGAGCGGGTGGCGTGCTACCGATGTACGCCGCTTCCGCCGTTTTCAGAGTGCGTCATGAAATTGCAATGAAATGCAAAAGCACTGGCAGGCCGACCCTGCGTCCTTCTATATTGGAGGCGACTGCTCCTGCAGTCGTCTCGCCAAGGTGGAAGACAGGTAAAAGTGGTGTTCGATAGTGCGGACACCGTGGTTCAAGTCTTCTTCCGCGGCCTTCCTGGAAGCAATCTCTTGCTTCCAAGCAGCAAGGACCATCCTCTCCTTGACTGCGGAAAACGGTCGGGACTTGTGCCCGCCGTAAAGCCCGGAAACCGGTTCACGGCTTCCGGGCTTTGTCGTTCAAGGATGGCCGCAACGTCAAGAAATGTGCCGTGGTGCGGACCCAGCCGTTGCTGCCGCCCCAATTTCTGGTGCAATGCAGCCGTTGCCCTGTCCTGTGTCCCAGGATGAGGGCTGTACTAGTTACCAGAGCCCCATGCAATCTCTCTTCAAGCACCGCTGGCTGCGCAGGCTGGCCATCGCCCTTGTGGCGTTCCTTTTGCTGTGGCTGCTGCTGTGGGCGCTGGTGCCCGTTGTGGCCAAGAGTCAACTGGAAAAGCAGGCATCGGCCAAGCTGGGTCGTCAGGTCCGTGTGGGTGCAGTGGAGTTCCGGCCCTGGTCGCTGGAGCTGACCCTGCGGGACCTGAGCATTGCCAGGAGCCAGGCGGAAGGCGCGGCGCCGGAGTCCGTGCCGTCTGCATCTTCGTCCCCCCAGCTTCAGATCGACCGTATCTATGTCAATGCCAGTATCCAGTCGCTGTTTCGGCTGGCGCCGGTGCTGGATGCCATCGAGGTCGATGCGCCGGTGCTGCGCCTGACCCAGCAGAGCCTGGGGCATTTCGATGTGGACGATGTGCTGGCCAGGCTGGCCGAACCCGGCGACACGCCGCCCTCCAGGCCCGTGGGCTTTGCGCTGTACAACATTGCGCTGCGCGACGGCCGCGTGGAATTGCAGGACGAGGTCCAGCAGCGCCAGCACATGCTCGAGCAGTTGCAGCTGCGCCTGCCCTTCATCAGCAACCTGGAGTCCAAGCGCGAGATCAAGGTGCTCCCGCACCTGTCCTTTGCGCTCAACGGCAGCCGGTTTGAATCGAGCGCCCAGAGCACGCCCTTCACCGAGCAGCGCCAGACCGCTGTCGATCTGAGCTGGCAGGGCGTGGACCTGACACCTTATTTGGGCTATGTGCCCGTCACCGCGCCTGTCAAGCCGCGTTCCGGCGTGCTGGATGCCAACCTGCACATCTCCTTTGAGCAGGCCGAGCAGGCCGTGGTCCGCATCACCGGGGAGGTCAGCCTGTCCGGCGCCGAGCTGCACGACCGCGACGGCGCCCCCCTGCTGCGCTTCGAGCGCCTAGCCGCCGTGCTCAAGAACGTGCAGCCGCTGCAGTCGGTTGCGGAGCTGGAGTCCGTGCAGTGGAGCGCTCCCGAGATTTTTGCGGCCCGCGATGCGCAAGGCCGCATCAATTGGACGGCGATGGGGGGTGCTTCCTCCCCGGATGCCAGGCCGGCAGCGGAAAAGCCTGCCTCCGACGCGCCCCAGCCGTGGAAGGTCAGCCTGGACAGGCTGTCCGTTGCCAATGCCACGGTGCACTGGCGCGATGCCGCTCCCGACGCTGGAAAGTCGGGCGCTGCGCTGCAGGCGCGCGAGCTGTCGTTGCAGGCGCGCGATATCCGCTGGCCCCTGGAGCAACCGCTGCAGCTTGCTGCCAGCATGCAGGTGCAGCCCGAATCGGCGGGGGAGGGGGCGAAACCTGCAGAGTTGCAGCTGCGAGGCGCCTTGACCGACAAGCAGGGCCAACTGGCCATCTCCGCGCGGCAATTGCCACTGCAACTGGCAGCACCGTACCTGTCTGCCCATATCAGACCCGAGCTGACGGGCCTGTTGAGCACCGACGCCGGCCTGGGCTGGAACGGTTCCGCCATGGTGGTTCAGGTGGCCGGGCTGGGCGTGGAGCAGTTGAGCCTCAAGGACAAGGCCGCGCCCGTCGATATCGCGCACCTGCAGCTGGAGCAGGTGCAGGTCAATCTGGCCAGCCAGCAGGTCTCCGTTGGCCGCTTGGCATTGCAAAAGCCGCAGCTGGCCGTGTTGCGCGATGCCCAGGGCCGGTGGATGTACGAGCAATGGCTGCCGCCCGCCTCCTCGGCACCCGCATCGCAGGACGCCGGCAAGGACAAGTCCCGGCCCTGGGGCCTGAAGCTGCAGGCGGTGGAGGTCGATGGCGGCGCCATTGCGCTGCGTGACGAAGCGCCCGTGCGCAACGCGGATTCCGCGCGCACCGTGTCGCTGGACCTGGGTTCACTGCGCCTTCGCATGGGCGCCATCGAGCCGCTGGCCGCCAAATCCGCGCCCACGCCGCTGGAGCTGTCCGCGCAGGTCAGCTCGGGCCGGCGTGTCCAGGCGGGCTCGCTGAGCCTACGGGGGGACCTGGGGCTGGCGCCGCTGTCGCTTCAGGGCAAGTTGCAGGCGCGCAGCCTGCCGCTGCATGCGCTGGAGCCCTACTTTGCCGACATGCTCAATGTCGAGTTGGTGCGTGCCGACGGAAATTTCCTCGGACAACTGCGCTTTGTCAGCCAACCGGCCGGCCCCGAGCTGGCGGTGCAGGGGGATGTCGAGCTCGTGGATCTGCGCATGCGCTCCGCGCTGGCCTCTCCCGTGCAAGCAGCGGGCGAGGCCGCAGGGCAGGGCGCGCCACGCACGGCGGCAGGTGCCGTGGCTGCCGTGCTCAGCGAGTCCACGGCCGACCGGGCCAAGGCCCAGTCGGTTGCCTTGGGACTCGGCCTGCGCGATGAACTGCTGGCCTGGAAGACGCTGGCCGTGCGCGGCCTTGACCTGCAGATGCAGCCCGCCCAGCCGCTGCGCCTGAGCGTGCGCGAGACGGCTCTCAGTGACTTCTTTGCGCGCGTCATCGTTCAGCGCAACGGGCGCATCAACCTGCAGGACATCGTCAAATCGGCGAAGTCCCAGCAGTCCCTGGAGCAGAACGCCGCGCCGGCCGCGGATGGCACGGCGGCTTCCGCCGAACCGGCGCCGCCGCAGGCTGCCTCCGGGCCTGCGCCCGTCATCAAGATCGGGCCGATTGTGCTGACGGGCGGCAGGGTCCAGTTCTCCGACTACTTCATCCAGCCCAACTACTCGGCCGACCTCAGCGAGCTGGCGGGTCGCCTGAGCGCCTTCTCGTCCGAGCAGCCTGCCAGCCAGCAGGCGCCGCAACTGGCGGATGTGGAACTGCGCGGCCGCGCCCAGGGCACGGCTTCGCTGGAGATCACCGGCCAGGTCAATCCCCTGGCCAAGCCGCTGGCCCTGGACATACGAGCCCAGATGCGCGACCTGGAACTGCCCCCGCTGTCGCCGTACTCCATCAAGTACGCGGGCCACGGGATCGAGCGCGGCAAGCTCAGCATGGACGTCAACTACAAGATCGAGCCCGATGGCCAGCTCACGGCGCGCAACAAGCTGGTGCTGCATCAGCTCACCTTCGGCGAAGCTGTCGAAGGCGCGCCCGCCTCGCTGCCCGTGCGCCTGGCGGTGGCGCTGTTGGCTGACCGCAACGGAGTCATCGACCTGGACCTGCCGGTCAGCGGCTCGCTCAACGACCCGCAATTCAGGCTGGCGCCGGTCATCTTCAAGATCATTGGCAACCTGATCATGAAGGCCATCACCTCGCCGTTCTCGCTGCTGTCGGGCGCTTTTGGGGGCGGCAGCGAATCGGGCGTGGTGGCCTTCGCGCCGGGGCGTGCCCAGATCGACGGCAAGGCCCGCGAGAGCCTGGACAAGGTGGTTGCCTCCCTCAAGGATCGCCCGGCCCTCAAGCTCACCGTGATCGGCGAGGCGCGCGAGGCGCAGGACAAAGAGGCCTGGAAGCAGGCGGAGCTCGATCGCCTGCTGCTCGCCCAGAAACGCCGCCAGGTGCTGCGCGACGGCAAATCGGCAGAGTCCGTGACCGAGTTGCCCGCCTCCGAAGTGCCGGCCTTGACCAAGGCGCTGTACAGTCGCGCCGACTTTGCCAAGCCGCGCAATGTCATCGGCATGGCCAAGGACCTGCCCACCGACCAGATGCGAAGTCTGCTGCTGGAGCAGATTGCCGTGCCCGACGACGCCATGCGCGAACTGGCGCTGGCCCGCGCCGTGGCCGTGCGCGACTACCTTGCCCAGCAGCAGTTGCCGCTTGAGCGCCTGTTTCTGGGGGCTCCAAAACTGGACTCCGACGACCAGGAATGGAGTCCGCGCGCCCAGCTCAGCCTGTCCACGCAGTAGCCCGGTTTTGGCTCCGCTTCAAATAACGGCGAGAATATGGTTTTCCCGGTCCGGCTAGCATGCCCGCATGCGGCCTGGCCGGCCGCGTCTGGCGGCCCGCGGCAGCCAGACATTCAACGATTGATTCATGTCTTCTCTTTCCCCCCGCAGCACCATGTCCGATGCACCTGAAGTGAGCCCTGCTTCTGCCAAGAATCCCGAACAACACCCCTTGGATGTGCTCACGGGCGGTGCCTTCTCCGCCGAAACCTCGGGTGATCGCGCCGCGCGCATCCGCGACTGGCTGGCAACCCAGCCTTCGGTCGAGCAATTGCAGGACGTCCTCAAGGAACTGAGCGCGCGCGACAAGGGCGCGGCCCGTGCCGTGCGTGAGCGCCTGGACGAGATCCGCCGCACCAAGGACCAGGAAAAGATCGCAGTGGAGTGGGCTGAAAAGGCCCAGGCGCTGCTGGTCGCATCGCCCTTCAATGCCGCCGACGCCATCGCCTGGCAGCGCGACGCCGCCAAGGCGGGTGCCCCGCTGTCGCGTGAACCTCTGTCGCAGCACAAGGCCCAGCTGGCCGAGCGTGTCAAGGCCATCGAGGAGCTGCAGCACCGCGTGCAGGTCCAGCGCGAAGTGGCCGTTTTGCTGGCCCAGCGCATCGAGGTCCTGTCCACCAAGCCCTGGCGCGATGCCCAGGCTGTGCTCGACAACCTGCGCGCCGACGTGGCCCGTTGGCAGGAGCAGGCCGGCGAACTGACTGGCGATGACAACTGGGCCAGCGTGGACGGACGTTTCCCGCCCCAGCTGGAAGCCGCCAGCGCACAACTGATCCTGGTCTGGGATGCCTTCCAGTCTGCACTGGCGCTGACCGAAGCTGCCGCCGCCGACGAAGCCGCTCCGCTGCCCACCGTGCCCGTGTGGGCCGATGAGCTGCGCGTGGCGCGTGGCCTGCCTCCCGAGGCAGCGGCTGCCGAGCCGTCCAAGCCCGCTCCCGCTGCCCGCAGCGCAGCCCAGCCCAAGGCGAAGACATCGCCTGAGCAAGTGGCTGCTGCCAGCAGTGCACTGACCCAGGCGCTGGAGCAGCTCCAGGCCGAGACGGCTGCAGGCGAAAGCAAGGCCGGTTCCGCCGCCGTGCAGGCCGTGCGCGCCGCCATCAAGGCCCATGGCCGCCTGGTGGACGATGCACTGGTCACCAAGGTGCATGAGGCCCTTCTGGCCGCTGGCGAGTCCGAAGGCTGGCCGCGCCAGAACGCCGACAAGCTGCGCGAGGAACTGGTTGCCAAGGCCGAAGCCCTGCTGAACCGCCCTGAAGGCCAGGCGCTGGGTGGCCGCAAGATCCAGGAATCGCTGCGCAGCCTGCGCGAGCAATGGAAGCTGGCCGACCAGGGCAGCGCAGCCAACCACGCACTGTGGAAGAAGTTTGACGAAGCCTGCAACACGGCCCACAAGGTGGTCGAGTCCTGGCACGACAAGCTGCGCACCGAAACCACCCAGTCCAAGGCACAGCGCCTGGCGCTGATCGAAGAGATCAAGGCCTGGGCAGCGCAGCAGTCCGCCAGCGAAGACCTCAAGGGCGCGGCGCGCGCACTGCGCCAGTTCGCTGAACGTTGGCGTGAAAGCGGCCACATCGGCGAGAAGCTGTTTGCCGAACTGCAACCCCAGTTCAAGCAGGCCATGGCCCTGGCCGAGGCTCCGTTGCATGCCGCGCAAAAGGCCAGCCTGCAGCGTCGCCACGCCATGATCGACGAAGCCACGGCGCTGGGCGCTGCGCCCAACCTGCGCATCGACGCCGTCAAGGCCCTGCAGCAGCGCTGGCAGGCCGAGGCGCAGGCCGTGCCTCTGGACCGAAAGCACGAGCAAAAGCTCTGGGATGCCTTCCGCAAGCCACTGGACGAAGCCTTCAACCGCAAGGGCACCGAGCGGGGCCCCCGCGCCGCCGCCGTGGCGCTCAGCGACCATGATCGCCGCGTGCTGGAAGCGTCGCAGGCCGTGGAAGCTGCCAACACCTCGGGTGATGTGCAGCAAATCCGCGCTGCGGTGGAGGCTCTGGAGCAAGCGCTGCGTGGCCGTGCCGATGCTTCCGTGAATGCGGCCCAGCCAGCACAGGAGCCTGCCGCTGCTGCAGCGGGTTCGGAAGAATCCGAAGCCAAGCCGGTGCCGGTGCGCCCCGTGGTTGCCGTGCGCGGCGACGATCGTCCTGGCATGAAGAAGGAAGAGGGCGGTGCACGCGCTGCCCGTCCTGGCGACCGCCGCGATGGTGGCCGTGGCCGCGACGGCCGGGATGGCCGAGACAGCCGCGACAGTGGCCGTTTCGGCCGCGAGCCGCGCGAAGAGCGCGGACCGCGCCTGGCGGACCCCGCCTTCCGCGCCCAGCGTGAAGCCATGGAACATGCCCAGGACGCCCTGCGCAAGCTCGCGGCCCAGGCCCATGGTGAAGCACTGACCCAGTTGATGGCGGCGTGGGAGTCGCGTGATGCTGCCCAGATGCCGGCCGCCCAGCAGCTTGGCGGCCGTGTGTCTGCGCAAGTGCGCAGTGCCTGGTCGCAGGCCCTGGGCCAGGCTCCCAAGGGAGACGCGGGCGAAGCCCTGCTGCGCCTTGAAATGGCCGCCGACGTTCCCACGCCTGCGGAACATCTGAGCGCCCGCCGTGCCCTGCAGCTGCAGCTGCTGACGCGCCGCAACGATCCTGCTCCGCAGGAAACCTGGGGCAACGATGCCGCCCGGGTGCTGGCATCGCCGCGCGATGATGCCAGCGCGCGTCGCCTGCAGAACGTGCTCAAGCAACTGCTGCGCAAGTGATGCACGGGAGGTGATCCTCTCATCCAGGAAGGGAGCCGCTGGCTCCCTTTTTTTTGTGCCATGGATGCGATCTTCTGGGGTCGATGCGTCTGCAGCGCCCAAGAAAAAAGGCCGTTGCATGTGCAACGGCCTTTTCATGTTTGGTGCCCAGGAGAGGACTCGAACCTCCACGGAGTTACCCGCTAGTACCTGAAACTAGTGCGTCTACCAATTCCGCCACCTGGGCATTTCAGAGTGAGCAAATTATATAGCGCGAAATCTCCGTCTGAAGCCGATTTCCCAAGTTTTTGAGAAATTTCTGCGGGATGGGGGAGGGGCTTGCGACGGTGCCGGCGAGGCAAAGAAAAAAGGCCGTTGCGTGTGCAACGGCCTTTTCATGTTTGGTGCCCAGGAGAGGACTCGAACCTCCACGGAGTTACCCGCTAGTACCTGAAACTAGTGCGTCTACCAATTCCGCCACCTGGGCATTTCAGAGTACGCAAATTATATAGCGTGAAAGCGATGTGCCGGGCAGGTTTGCAAAGATTTTCCTGAACTTTTCTTGGCGAGATGCCCTTGTCATCGGCTTTCAGCGATCAGAAAAGAAAAAGGCCGTTGCGTGTGCAACGGCCTTTTCATGTTTGGTGCCCAGGAGAGGACTCGAACCTCCACGGAGTTACCCGCTAGTACCTGAAACTAGTGCGTCTACCAATTCCGCCACCTGGGCTTACTGAAGCTGAAATTTTACTGCATTTTTTTGCAGAAGTATCCCGATCTTCGATTTTTTTCTTGAGACTGTCATCTACCAAGTCATGAAGCCAGGGAACTGCCTTCTGCTGAAGATAGTTCCTTAGTTCACCGCAACCTCTGCAGGTTGTCGTTAAACTTGGTGCCCAGGAGAGGACTCGAACCTCCACGGAGTTACCCGCTAGTACCTGAAACTAGTGCGTCTACCAATTCCGCCACCTGGGCATCTCAGGAAAGATTTAGATTGTATACCAAGAAAATGAACCCTCACGCCAAAAGCGCCGATGTGAACGACGAAATCGAGGGCAGTGTGCAGGGGCACCGCGACGGACATGGCTTCGTCATCCGCGATGACGGCGAAGGCGACATCTTCCTCCCCCCCAATGAAATGCGTGCCGTGCTGCACAAGGACCGCGTGAAGGTCCGCATCGTGCGGCAGGACCGCCGCGGCCGGCCTGAAGGCCGTGTGGTCGAGATCATCGAGCGCCCTGCGCACAACATCATTGGCCGCTTCTTGCAGGAAAGCGGTGTGTGGCTGGTGGCGCCCGAGGACAAGCGCTACGGCCAGGACATCCTGATCCCCGCCAATGCGACAGGATCGGCCAAGATCGGCCAAGTGGTGGTGGTGGAACTGACCGAGGCGCCTGCGCTGTTCGGCCAGCCCGTGGGACGCATCATCGAAGTGCTCGGTGAAGTCGATGATCCCGGCATGGAGATCGAGATCGCGGTGCGCAAGTACGGCGTCCCGCATGTGTTTTCCGATGCCTGCCTGGCGCAGGCCAAGGCGCTGCCGGACAGGGTGCGGCCTGCCGACTGCAAGAAGCGCATCGACCTGACCGATGTGCCCCTGGTGACCATCGATGGCGAGGACGCGCGCGATTTCGACGATGCCGTCTACTGCGAGCCCGCCAAGGTCGGGCGCAGCAAGGGCTGGCGCCTGCTGGTGGCGATTGCCGATGTGAGCCACTACGTGACCACGGGCAGCGCCATCGACATCGATGCCTATGACCGCGCCACCAGCGTCTATTTCCCGCGCCGCGTGATCCCCATGCTGCCCGAGAAGCTGAGCAATGGCCTGTGCTCGCTCAACCCCGATGTGGACCGCCTGTGCATGGTCTGCGACATGCTGATCACCGCCAAGGGCGAGATCCATGCCTATCAGTTCTATCCGGCGGTGATGCACAGCCATGCGCGCTTCACCTATACCGAGGTGGCGGCCATCCTGGCCAATACGCGCGGCCCGGAGGCTGCGCGGCGCTCGGAGCGCGTGGGTGACTTGCTCAATCTTCATGGCGTCTACCAGGCGCTGCTCAAGTCGCGCGAGGCGCGCGGCGCCGTGGACTTCGAGACCACGGAGACGCAGATCGTCTGTGACGAGAACGGCCGCATCGAGAAGATCGTGCCGCGCACGCGCAACGAGGCGCACAAGCTGATCGAGGAGGCCATGCTGGCCGCCAATGTCTGCAGTGCGGACTTCATCGAGCAAAGCGGTCGCGTCGGCCTGTTCCGCGTGCACGACAAGCCCTCGCTGGAAAAGCAGGACATTCTGCGCAACTATCTGAAGGCCATGGGGGTCGGTGTGGCGCTGAGCGAGAACCCGGCCACGTCCGAGTTCCAGGCCATTGCCAACGCCACCAAGGACCGTCCCGACGCCCAGCAGATCCACACCATGCTGCTGCGCTCGATGATGCAGGCCTTCTACACGCCCGAGAATTCGGGCCACTTCGGTCTGGCATTCGATGCCTATACGCACTTCACCAGCCCGATCCGTCGCTATCCCGATTTGCTGGTGCACCGCGTGATCAAGGCCGAGCTCGAAGGCACGCACTATCGCCTGCCCGAGCTGCCCACCCCCGGAGAAGCCGAGGCCAAGCTGGCCAAGCGTCTGGCATCACGCGTCAGCCCACCCGGCCAGAAGCCGCGCAAGCGCGCGCCCGCCGCCGAGGTCCAGGCCTGGGAAGCCGCTGGCCTGCACTGTAGTGCCAACGAGCGCCGGGCCGACGAGGCCAGCCGCGATGTCGAAGCCTGGCTCAAGTGCAAGTACATGCGCGAGCATCTGGGCGAGGAGTTTGGCGGCATGGTCTCTGCGGTGACCACCTTCGGCATCTTCGTCACGCTCGACGCCATGTATGTGGAGGGGCTGGTCCACATCACCGAGCTGGGCGGCGACTATTTCCGCTTTGACGAGGCGCGCCAGGAACTGCGCGGCGAGCGCTCGGGCATTCGCTATGGCATCGGCACGCGGCTGCGCGTGCAGGTCAGCCGCGTGGACCTGGATGGCCGGCGCATCGATTTCCGCCTGGTGCGCGATGGCGAAGAGCAGCCGGCCTCGGGCCGGCCCGGCAGGGCGCCGGCGCGCACGGAAACCCATCAGGGCGAAAAATGGGGCCGCCGCGATGCCAAGGAAAAGCGGGCGCAGCGCAATTCGGGAGGCTCCGGCGGTGCAAGGCCTGAGTCTGATGCAGCGGCGTCGGCCGGCAAGCAGGGGCGCAAGGCGTCTAAAAAGGCCATGGTCAAGGGTGTGAACCTGGCCGCGCTGGAAGCTGAATATGCGAATGCCCAGCCGCGCCCGGCTACCACGGCGCGGCAGAGCGATATGGGCGAGGCGGTTGCGGAGCCATCATCCGCTGGCTCTGCTGCGCGACCCCGCAGAGGCCGGGCGTCCGAGGCGCGCAAGTCCGAGGCACGCAAGCCTGCGGCCACGGATGCTGCTGCCCACGGCCTGCCGCAGCTGCCTCCACCGTCGCCGGTGCAGGCACTGCGCGCCTTGGGCAAGAAGGCCTTGGGTGCCGTCAAGTCCAAGGTGACGGGCAACACATCCAAGCCCCGGCGCAAGTCCTGAGGGTTTTTATGTCCCGAGCTGCTGGGCCAGTGCGCTGGCGCTGAACGGGATGTGCGCAGGCCAATGGTCTGCTGCAAATCCATGGCGCCAGGCCGCCAGGGCTGCTGCCTGCGTGGGCTCCAGGCCCTGGGCCCACAGCGCGGCAATCAGCCCGGCGAGCACATCGCCGGTTCCTCCGGTCGACAGGCGGGCGTTTCCCGTGGGATTGATCCAGCAAAGCGGTGCATCACTCTCTCCCTGGGGCCCGGCGATCACGGTGCCGGAGCCTTTGAGCAGCGCGGTGCAGTCGAAGCGTTGCGCCAGCTGCCTGGCGGCGTGCAGCCGCTGTGCCTGGACCTGTGCGGTGTTCGTCTTCAGCAGGCGGGCGGCCTCCAGCGGGTGTGGCGTCAGCACCGTGTGCAGGTCGCGCTGGCGGCGCTCTTTCAGGAGCGAGGCCAGCGATTCATCTTCGGCAACGGCATTCAGTGCGTCTGCGTCCAGCACCAGCCTGGGGGCTTGTTCCAGTATCTGGGGCAGCCAGGTGCGCACCGCCATGCCTCCCCCGCATCCGCAGGCCACGGTGGTGCTGCGCCAGTCCTGCGCCTCGGGGCTGCGCAGCATGATTTCGGGCCAGGGCGCGGTGGCCTGGCCTGAGCCGGCCGAGGCATCGAGCAGGGCGAGCATCACGCGCCCCGCGCCACCATGCAACGCGGCCAGGGCAGCCAGCCAGGCGGCGCCGGTCATGGAAAGGCCGCGCTGTCCCAGCCCCTCTCCGCCAAGAATGGCCACGTCGCCAAAGCTTCCCTTGTGGCTGGCATGCGGGCGCGGGGTGCTGGCGCCTGGTGAGAACAGTTGTGCGCAGGGCAAGGGAGTGAGGATTGGCTCGCCTTTCGCCAGTCCCGTGTCCAGGTCATCCCACCATATCTGGCCGCAGGCATCGCGGCCACTTCCTGTGAACAGTCCGGGCTGCAGCGTCAGCAGTGCCAGCGTGTGCCGTGCGCTGGCTGGGGCGTTCGGGGGTGCGAATCCAGGCAGGTACTGCCCGGTGTCGGCATCCAGTCCGGAGGCTATGTCCGCGCAAAGGACCGGGCTGGTGCTGGACTGCAGGCTGCGCAGCAGAGTGAGCAGACGCTCATTCGTGCTGGTGCGTGGGCTTGCGGCGTCTGGCTGGCGCAGGCCGATGCCCAGCAATGCGTCAATGCACAAGTCCTGTGGCCCCATGTCGGCGGGCATGTGCTCGGTCCATTGCACGCCGGCTTCGTGGGCGGCGTCCCAGGCGGCGCGTGCATCGTCTGGCATGTGGGCGCGTTCGCGCACGCAGCTGACCAGAATGCGGCAACTGCGGGCCTTTTCTGGCGCCGCATTCAGGCTTTGTTGCAGCCAGGCGGCTGCCTGCAAGCCATCGCCGCCGTTGTTGCCGGGGCCACAGGCTATCCAGATGCAGCGTGCATGGGGAGCGATGGCGCGTGCCAGGCGTGCCAGGCCCGCGCCCGCGCGTTGCATGAGGCTGTGCGCGGGCAGTCTGGCTGCCGCCTGCTGTTCCAGGGTGCGAGTGGCCGCCGTATCAAACAGCGGCAAGGCGGTGGATGTGGGAATGCGCAGCATGGACCGAGCATAGCGGTCCGCCGCCGGGTGGCGGACGGGTGGCGATCAGCCGAAGCGGCGCGGGTCGAGCAGTGCGCTGTCCAGGAAGCTGGCGCGGTTGTCCATCAGGTCGCTCAGCATGCTTGCGCACCCCTGCGCGATGGCGGCGCCGCAGCTGCCGTGTCCCAGGTTGAGCCAGATGCCGGGCAGTCCGCTGGCGCCCACCAGCGGCAGTCCATCGGCCGTGCACATGCGCGTGCCATGCCAGATCTGCACGCCCGAGGCCAGCACCGCGCTGCCGGGAAAAACCATGTTGAGGCGGTGATACATGCGCTGCAGCGTGGCCTCATGCATGGGGCTGCGGCGGCCCAGCTCCGCGCCGGCCACGATGCGCATGCGCTGGCCCAGGCGGACCAGGGTCATCTGCTCACTCCAGTCCACGATGGCGTGGCGGGGGCATAACCTTGTTCGCGCAAAGGGGCGCTGACGCCATAGCCGTGCAGGGCGATCATGGGTGGGCGCAGGCCCAGCGGCGTGAGCAGGTTCGCGGCCTCGGCGCCGGCGCAGACGACGATGGCGTCGTGCGAACGGGGGGGGTCTTCGCCCAGCAATTGCAGGCGTGCGGTGCGCCCGGCGCCGCCGGGCTGCAATCTCTGCACCAGGCGCTGCGTCTCGAATCGTGCTCCTGCCGACTGCGCTGCCTGGCGTTGCATCAGCGTGGCAAGGCGGCCATTGGCTGCGCCTGCCTGTGGAAAATACAGGGCGCCTGCGAGCGTGGTTTCCTCGCCCAGCGCGGGTTCGCGCAGCCGGGTCTGGGCGGCATCCAGTGCCTCGCAGCGTGTGCCGGCCTCGGCCAGTGCGTCCAGCGCAGGCTTGAGTTGTTCGTGCTCGGCCTCGCTGCCCAGCAGCACCAGGCTTCCGGCGACATATTCCGGGTCAAACTCCCATTGCCGCCACAGCGATTGCTGGAACTGCTGGCTGCGCTGAGTGAGCGCCTCCAGCGCCGCCATGGCGGCTGTGGGCACGTTACCTTTGCGCAGTTGCCGTCCGGCCTGGCGCCATTGCCATAGCCAGCGCAGCTGGGCTGCGAGGTTTCCGGGGCCCAGTCGCGGCAGGGCCTGCCGGCCGGGAAGGGAGGGGGAGCGTTCGGCGGTCGAAAGGCCGGGTACGCTCCAGGGCTGGAGCAGGCTGGGGCCCAGCCAGCCGGCATGTCCGAAGCTGGCTTCTTCGGCAGCGGTGCCGTGACGCTCGTAGACGGTGACCTCGTGGCCGGCCTGTGCCAGTGCGTGGGCTGTCGCAACGCCAATGCTGCCGGCGCCCACAATCGCGATGTTCATTTTTGGGTGGAATCTGCTGAAGTGCCCGGATTATCAAGCGGATGCAGCTATCACTACAGGAGTGTGTGCATCTTGTGCAACTGCCGTGGCCGTGAGGGGTGGTGGGCGCGCTTTGAGAGCGAAGCCTCGATTGAGGGGTGGCGTGTGCTAGAATCTTGCGGCTTTGCTGGGGGTTCCCCCTGATTTTCTCCGCGATTGCCGGGGGTCAGGCGAGAGCTTTTGGGTGCGGGGTGTTCGTCAAGAACGCCTGCCCATGCTTGGGGATCCTGCGCAAAGTCAATCGCAAACCAGTCCCTTCAAGGTGTTGCGCCCTGTACTTCAGGGGGCAATTGTCGGGCTGGATTTTAGACCTAACCTTTGAGGTATTCATATGTCCGTCACTATGCGCGAGATGCTGGAAGCAGGCGTCCACTTCGGTCACCAGACCCGTTTCTGGAACCCCAAGATGGCCCCCTTCATCTTCGGTCACCGCAACAAGATCCACATCATCAACCTGGAAAAGTCGCTGCCGATGTTCCAGGACGCCCAGAAGTTCGTCAAGCAACTGGCGTCCAACGGCGGCACGATCCTGATGGTCGGCACCAAGCGCCAAGCCCGCGAGATGGTGGCTGCTGAAGCCCAGCGCGCTGGCGTGCCCTTCGTTGACCAGCGTTGGCTGGGCGGCATGCTGACCAACTTCAAGACCGTCAAGACGTCCATCAAGCGTCTGAAGGAAATGAAGGCCCAGCAAGAAGCCGGCCTGGAAGCCATGAGCAAGAAGGAACAGCTGATGTTCGTTCGCGAACTGGAAAAGCTGGAAAAGGACATCGGCGGCATCCAGGACATGAACAGCCTGCCCGACGCCATCTTCGTGATCGACGTGGGCTTCCACAAGATCGCCGTGGCCGAAGCCAAGAAGCTGGGCATCCCCCTGGTTGGCGTGGTTGACTCCAACCACAACCCCGAAGGCATCGACTATGTCATCCCCGGTAACGACGACTCTGCCAAGGCTGTGCAACTGTACGCCCAAGGCATCGCCGACGCGATCCTGGAAGGCCGCGCTGCTGCACTGACCGACGTGGTCAAGGCTGCATCCGGCGAGAGCGGTGACGAGTTCGTGGAAGTGGAAGAATCCGCTGCCTGATTGAGCTTGTCCGGCTGAGCGACCTCGTCGCTGAATAAGAAGCGGGGCTCAGGGTAGCCCCGTTTTTTTAGCCGAAATCCTGTAACGAATCGAACTGACATTGGAGAAATACGATGGCTGCAATTACCGCAAGCATGGTGGCTGAACTGCGCGCAAAGACTGACGCGCCCATGATGGAATGCAAGAAGGCCCTGACCGAAGCCGAGGGCGATCTGGTCAAGGCCGAAGAGCTGCTGCGCGTCAAGCTGGGCACCAAGGCTGGCAAGGCTGCCTCGCGCGTGACCGCAGAAGGCGTGATCACCGCCTTCATCGATGGCAACAAGGGTGCCATGATCGAAGTCAACAGCGAAACCGACTTCGTGTCCAAGAACGACAGCTTCATCGCGATGGCCAATGCCGCCGCCAAGCTGGTCGCCGAGCAAAACCCCGCTGACGTGGCCGCGCTGAGCGCCCTGGCCTATGAGCAGGACGGTTTCGGCCCCACCCTGGAAGACGTGCGCAAGGGCCTGATCGGCAAGATCGGCGAGAACATGTCCTTCCGCCGTTTCAAGCGTTTCGACGGCACCAGCCTGGCTTCGTACCTGCACGGTTCGCGCATCGGCGTGATCGTCGAGTTCGAAGGCGATGCAACCGCTGCCAAGGATGTCGCCATGCACGTGGCCGCCATGAAGCCCGTGTCCGTGACCAGCGCTGACGTGCCTGCCGAGCTGATCGAAAAGGAACGCACCGTTGCTGCCGCCAAGGCTGCCGAATCCGGCAAGCCTGCCGAGATCGTCGCCAAGATGGTCGAAGGCTCGGTTCAGAAGTACCTGAAGGAAGTCTCGCTGGCCGACCAAGTCTTCGTGAAGGCTGCCGACGGCAAGCAGACCGTGGCCCAGATGCTCAAGGCCGCCAACACCAACGTCAAGGGCTTCACCCTGTACGTGGTCGGCGAAGGCATCGAAAAGAAGGTTGACGACTTCGCTGCCGAAGTGGCTGCCCAAGTGGCCGCTGCCAAGGCCGGCGCCTGATTCGTCTGAGCGCCTGAACCGTTCCCTTCACCATCCACCACCATCCACCTTTCGGAGAAACACCATGTCCAACGCCGCACCGGCCCACAAGCGCATCCTGCTCAAGCTGTCCGGTGAGGCGCTCATGGGCGACGACTCGTTCGGCATCAACCGTGCCACCATCGAGCGCATGGTCTCCGAAATCGCCGAAGTCACCCGCGTGGGTGTCCAGGTGGCCGTGGTGATCGGTGGAGGGAATATTTTCCGTGGCGTGGCTGGTGGTTCGGTCGGAATGGACCGCGCCACCGCCGACTACATGGGCATGCTGGCCACCGTGATGAATGCCCTGGCCCTGGCCGATGCCATGGACAAGCAGGGCCTCATCGCCCGTGTCATGTCGGCCATTGCCATCGAGCAGGTCGTGGAGCCCTATGTGCGCCCCAAGGCCCTGCAGTATCTCGAAGAGGGCAAGGTGGTGGTGTTCGCCGCTGGCACCGGCAACCCGTTCTTCACGACCGACACGGCCGCGGCACTGCGCGGCGCGGAGATCGGTGCCGAAGTGGTGCTCAAGGCCACCAAGGTCGATGGTGTCTACACCGACGACCCGATGAAGAATCCCAACGCGACCCGCTATCACAAGCTGGCTTTCGACGAGGCCATTTCGCGCAACCTGGGCATCATGGACGCCACTGCCTTTGCGCTGTGCCGCGATCAGAAGCTGCCGATCCGGGTGTTCTCCATCATCAAGCCCGGCGCGCTCAAGCGCGTGGTCATGGGCGAGGATGAGGGCACGCTGGTGTACGCTTGAGCGTTTTGATCCCGCGTTTCACAGCTCTTCAAGGAACAAGAACATGACGATTGCAGACATCAAGAAGACCACCGAGTCCAAGATGGGCCAGTCCATCGAAGCGCTCAAGAACAATCTTGCGCGTGTGCGTACCGGCCGTGCCAACCCCTCGCTGCTGGACTCCATCCATGTGGATTACTACGGCTCCATGGTGCCGCTGTCCCAGGTGGCCAACGTGAACCTGCTCGATGCGCGCACCATCAGCGTGCAGCCCTGGGAAAAGAGCATGTCCGCCAAGGTGGAGAAGGCCATTCGCGAAAGCGATCTGGGTCTGAACCCTGCCTCGCTGGGCGATCTGATCCGTGTGCCCATGCCTCCCATGAGCGAGGAGCGCCGCAAGGAAATGACCAAGCTGGCCCGCAACGAAGGCGAAGCTTCCAAGATCGCCGTGCGCAACCTGCGCCGCGACGCCAACGAAGCCGTCAAGAAGCTGGTCAAGGACAAGGAAGCCTCGGAAGACGATCAAAAGCGTTGCGAAGCCGATGTCCAGAAGATGACCGACAAGCACATCACCGAGATCGACGCGCTGGTGGCTGCCAAGGAACAAGACATCATGGCGGTCTGAGGCGTTCTGCCTCGCTTGCCTCAGGGCCCGTACCTTTGACAAACCAAGACTCCGGCGCGGTGCCGCGCCATATTGCCGTCATCATGGATGGCAATGGACGCTGGGCCAATCGCCGCTTTCTGCCGCGACTGGCCGGCCACAAGCAGGGCGTGGAATCGCTGCGCCGCTGTGCCCGCGCCTGCGTCCAGCGCGGCGTGCAGGTCCTGACCGTCTTCGCCTTTTCTTCCGAGAACTGGAACCGCCCCGAAGAGGAGGTTTCCGGTCTCATGGGCCTGTTGGCCAATGCCCTTGCCAAGGAAGTGCAGCAGCTGAGCCGCGATGGCGTGCGCCTGCACTTCATCGGCGACCGCAGTGGCCTGAGCGAGAAAGTGTGCGCAGGCCTGGCCCAGGCCGAGCAGGTCACGGCACACAACAACCGCCTGGTGCTCAATGTCTGCTTCAACTACGGCGGGCGCTGGGACATTGCCCAGGCCGCAGCCCGGCTGGCAGAGCAGGGCGAGCCCATCACCCCGCAGAGCCTGGACCGCGCACTCGCGCTGTCCCATGTGCCCGACCCGGACCTGCTGATCCGCACTGGCGGGGAGATGCGCATCAGCAACTTCCTGTTGTGGCAGGCCGCGTATTCAGAGCTCTTCTTCAGTGCCAGCCTGTGGCCTGATTTCGACGAGGCCTGCCTGGACGAGGCCATTGCCGCCTTCACTTCGCGCGAGCGGCGCTTCGGCCAGACCTCCGCGCAAGTACACCAATCACAATCGAAGTCGTCCCATCAACAGACGACCTGAACAAGGGGGAGCCATGCTCAAGCAGCGAGTCATCACCGCCCTGATCCTGCTGGCCATCTTGCTGCCTGCGCTGTTCTACCCGACGGGCGTTCCGTTCGCCGTGGTGGTGCTCGTGCTCATGGCGGCGGGTGCCTGGGAATGGGGCCGTCTCAACGGCTTTGGCTCCGCTGGTGCCATCGGCATAGGTGCCATCTGCACGGCGATGTGCGTGGGGACCTGGGCCGCAGGCTGGCTGGAGCGTCCCCTGACCGCGGTCTGGGTGGTCGCTGGCTCCGCTTGGGTGCTGGGCGGCGCGGCACTGCTGCGCGCAGGCGTGGCCGGCTGGCCGCGCATTGCGGGGCCTGTGCGACTGGTTGGCGGAGTGCTGGCCCTGTGGCTGGCCTGGGTGGCCGTGGTGCAGGCACGCATGATGGGCATCAACTTCCTGCTGTCGGTGCTGGTGCTGGTCTGGGTGGCCGATGTCTTTGCCTATTTCGCAGGCCGGACCCTGGGCCTGAAATTCACCAAGTCCAAGCTCGCGCCGTCCATCAGTCCTGGCAAGAGCTGGGAAGGCGTGTGGGGCGGCATGGCCGGCGTGCTGGTGCTGGCCTTGGCCTGGGTCTGGGCGGACCGCCACTACGCGGTGGCCGTGCCCAGTTTCTATTCGTTGCTGTTGGCGCGCGGGGCCTGGTTCCTGCTGCTGGCGGTTGTGTTCATGGCCGCGATGAGCGTGGTCGGCGACCTGGTCGAATCCCTGGTCAAGCGCAGCGTGGGTGTCAAGGACAGCAGTGGTCTGCTGCCCGGCCATGGCGGCGTGCTTGATCGCGTCGATGCCCTGCTGCCGACCCTTCCGCTGGCCATGATGCTTTCCTCTTTCGCGCATTCATGAAGCAGAAAATCACCGTCCTGGGCTCCACGGGCTCCATCGGTACCAATACGCTGGACGTGGTGGCGCGCCACCGCGAGCACTACGAGGTCTTTGCACTCAGCGCGGCCACGCAAGTGGACCTGATGCTGCGCCAGTGCGCCGAATTCAAGCCCGCCTATGCCGTCATGGCCAGCGCGCCACACGCGAAGCTGCTGGCTGAGCAGCTGCGCAGCAATGGATTGGCGACCGAAGTGCTGCAGTCGCCAGACGCGCTGGAGCAGATCGCCTCGCATCCCGAGGTCGATGCCGTCATGGCTGCCATCGTCGGTGCGGCGGGCCTTGCGCCTTGTCTGGCGGCCGCGCGCGCGGGCAAGCGCCTGCTGCTGGCCAACAAGGAGGCTCTGGTCGTTGGCGGCGCACTGTTCATGGACACGGTCAAGCGCCATGGCGCGACCCTGCTGCCCATAGACAGCGAGCATTCGGCCATTTTCCAGTGCCTGCCGGAAGACCGAGCCAGCTGGCCCGATCGCGTGGACAGTCTGCTGCTCACGGCGTCGGGTGGACCCTTTCGCCTGCGCGATCCGGCCACCTTGTCCGAGATCACGCCGGAGCAGGCCTGCGCGCACCCGAACTTCTCCATGGGGCGCAAGATCTCCGTGGACTCGGCGACCATGATGAACAAGGCGCTGGAGGTCATCGAGGCACGCTGGCTGTTCGACATGGCTCCCGACAAGATCAAGGTCGTCATCCACCCGCAGCAGATCGTGCACTCCATGGTGCAGTTCAAGGATGCCTCGGTGCTGGCACAACTGGGCACGCCCGACATGCGCGTGCCCATCGCCTGCGGCCTGGCCTGGCCACGGCGCATCGCCAGCGGCGCGGCGCCCCTGGATTTCGCGAAGCTGTCGGCCCTGACCTTTGAAGAGGCGGATGCCGTGCGCTTTCCGGGCCTGCATCTTTCCTGGCAGGCGCTGCTCGCCAGCGAGGGAACTACGGCGGTTCTCAATGCTTCCAATGAAGTCGCCGTTGCCGCCTTCCTGGAGCGACGCCTGGCATTTGACCGTATCCACGCTGTGAATTTGCGCACTCTCGAAACCTTGCTGCCGCCTACACTGGGCAGCCTGGACGATCTGCTGGCCCTGGACGCCCAGGCCCGCGAAATCGCGCACACCGTGGCGCGGCAGTGGCAGCTGTAATGCCGGCTTCGCGGGCCAGACCGGGTTTCTCGGTGGGCCTGCGGCGGTATCCAGGTGCGCATTGGATTCAAAGGAGTATCAATTGTTGCTGACCGTAGTTGCATTCGTGGTCGCGCTGGGCGTGCTGATTGCCGTCCACGAGTGGGGCCACTACCGCGTCGCTGTGGCCTGCGGCGTGAAGGTACTTCGGTTTTCCGTCGGCTTCGGTCGCCCCATCCTGCGCTGGAAGCGCAAAGGTTCGGACACGGAATTCGTCATCGGTGCACTGCCGCTTGGCGGCTATGTGCGCATGCTCGACGAGCGTGAGGGCGAAGTCCCGGCCGATCAGCGCCATCTGGCATTCAACACCCAGCCGCTGCGTGCACGTGCGGCCATCGTGGCGGCAGGCCCGGTGGCCAATCTCGTGCTGGCCATTGCGCTGCTGGCCATCGTCAATTGGATGGGCATGCAGGAGCCCGTGGCGCGATTGGCCACGCCGCCGGCGGGCACGGTGCTGCAGATGGCGGGCGTGCAGGGCGGCGATCGCGTGCTGCGCATCGCCTTGGGCGACCAGGAGTGGGAAGAGGTCCGCTCCATCAATGATCTGCGCTGGACACTGACGCGCGCCGCGCTCGATGATGAGTCGGTGCGCATGGAAGTGCTCCAGGGCCGGCGCACCGCACCGTCCGAACTGCGGCTGGCGCTGGCCGGGCAGGTGCAGGGCGAGCCCGATGCCGCCTTCTTCGAGCGCCTGGGCCTGCTGGGGCCCTGGACGCAGCCCGTGCTGGACAAGGTGATTGCCGGTGGTGCCGCCGAAAAGGCCGGCTTGCGCCAGGGCGACCTGGTGCTGCGCGTGGGCAGCACCCCGGTGGATGACGGCACCCAACTGCGCAATCTCATCCGCAAGATGGGTGCATCGGGCCAGGTCCAGCAGCAGGTCTGGCTGGTGGAGCGCGATGGCAGGCAACTGCAGATCCCCGTGCTGCCCGATCTGGGCCGCTCGGAAGATGGCAAGGAGAGCATTGCCCGCATCAGTGCCTACATCGGCAGTGCTCCCGAGATGGCTCTGGTGCAGCGCGGTCCGCTGGAAGGCCTGTGGGCTGGCGTGCAGCGCACCTGGGAGCTTTCGTCGCTGACGCTGCGCATGATGGGCCGCATGGTGATAGGCGAGGCATCGCTCAAGAACATCAGCGGCCCCTTGACCATTGCCGACTATGCAGGGCGCTCGGCCAGCATGGGCCTGGTTCAATACCTCTCGTTCCTGGCGCTGATAAGCATCAGCCTGGGGGTTCTCAACTTGCTCCCCCTGCCGGTGCTCGATGGCGGGCACCTGATGTATTATCTTTGGGAGGGCGTGACTGGCCGAAGCGTGTCGGAAGTCTGGGCCGGGCGCTTGCAGCGTGCAGGCGTGGCGGTTTTGATGATGATGATGTCCGTCGCCTTTTTCAACGATATCAACCGGCTTTGGGGCTAACTTTTCAGCCGTTTTCGGCAAGCCGCAGCGGCGGCAAATCCATTCATGACTAAACGTATCAATCGCCTGGGCGTGCGCGCTGCATCGACCCTGGCTGCCATGGTTTTGGCTGCCAATGCAGCCTGGGCGCTGGAGCCCTTCCGGGTACAGGACATCCGCATCGAAGGCCTGCAGCGCGTGGAGCCGGGCACGGTCTTCGCATCCATCCCGCTGCGCGTGGGCGACCAGTATGACGATGACAAGGGCGCAGCTGCGATCCGATCGCTGTTCGCGCTGGGATTGTTCAAGGACATCCGCCTCGAAGCCAATGGCAACGTGCTCGTTGTCGTCGTCGAAGAACGCCCGACCATCGCTGAGGTGAACTTCGCCGGCACCAAGGAGTTCGACAAGGAAACCCTGCAAAAGGCCATGCGCGATGTGGGCCTGGCAGAAGGTCGTCCCTTCGACAAGGCCCTGGCCGACCGTGCCGAGCAGGAACTCAAGCGCCAGTACATCAACCGCAGCCTTTATGGCGCGGAGGTCGTCACCACGGTCACGCCCATCGAGCGCAACCGCGTCAACCTGACCTTCACGGTGACCGAGGGCGATCCGGCCCGCATCAACGAGATCCACATCGTCGGCAACAAGGCCTTCAGCGAATCCACGCTCAAGGATCTGTTCGATCAGGATACCGGCAACTGGATGAGCTGGTACACCAAGTCGGACCGCTATGCGCGCAACAAGCTCAACGCCGACCTGGAAACGCTGCGCTCGTACTACCTGCAGCGTGGCTACCTGGAGTTCCGCGTGGACTCCACCCAGGTGGCCATCTCGCCCGACAAGCAGACCATCTCGCTGACCCTGAACATCCATGAAGGCGAGCGTTTCGTGGTCTCCGGCGTCAAGCTGGAAGGCAACTACCTTGACCGCGACGACGAATTCAAGTCCCTGGTCAAGATCAAGCCCGGCGAGCCCTACAACGCCGACCAGGTCACGGCGACGACCAAGGCCTTCACCGAGCACTTCGGCAACTTCGGCTTTGCCTTTGCACGCGTCGAGGCCGTGCCGGACATCGACCGTGCAACCAACCGCGTGGCCCTGGTGCTGCACGCAGAGCCTTCTCGCCGCGCCTATGTGCGACGCATCAATCTCAGTGGCAACAACCGCACGCGCGACGAAGTGATCCGCCGCGAATTCCGCCAGTACGAAGCTTCCTGGTATGACGGCGACAAGATTCGCCTGTCGCGCGACCGTGTGGACCGCCTGGGCTTCTTCACCGAGGTCAATGTCGAGACCCAGGAGGTGGCGGGTTCGCCCGACCAGGTGGATCTGGTCATCTCGGTGGCTGAAAAGCCCACCGGCTCGCTGCAGCTGGGCGCTGGTTTTTCCAGCGCTGAAAAGGTTTCGCTGTCGTTCGGCATCAAGCAGGAAAACGTGTTCGGCTCGGGCAACTACCTGGGCGTGGACGTGAATACCAGCAAGTACCGCCGCACCATGGTGCTGTCCACCACGGATCCGTACTTCACGGACACCGGCATCTCGCGCACCTACGACCTGTACTACCGCACTGACCGCCCCTACTACGACGATGCGGCCTACAAGATCGTCACCTCGGGCGGCAGCGTGCGCTTTGGCGTGCCCTTCAGCGAGATCGACACGGTGTATTTCGGCGGCGGCGTGGAGCGCTCCGAAATCAAGCCCGGCACCTACCTGCCCCAGGCGTACAAGGACTATGCCGACAAGTACGGCTACTCCAACACCGGCATTCCGCTGACTCTGGGCTGGTCACGTGATAGCCGTGACAGCGCGCTGGCGCCCAACTCGGGTCTCTACCAGCGCCTGAACACCGAGTGGTCGGTGGGTGGCGAGGCCCGCTATGTGCGCGCCAACTACCAGATCCAGCAGTACATCCCGCTGAGCAAGAAGTACACGCTGGCACTGAACGGTGAACTGGGCTACGGCAAGGGCCTCAATGGCCGTCCGTTCCCGCTGTTCAAGAACTTCTTCTCGGGTGGCCTGGGTTCGGTGCGTGGCTTCGAGCAGGGCTCGCTGGGTCCGCGCGACACCAAGGAAAACCTGGCGCTTGGCGGCTCCAAGAAGGTGACCTTGAACGCAGAGTTCATGATTCCCTTCCCCGGTGCCGGCAATGACAGGACTTTGCGTCTTTTTACATTCCTCGATGTGGGCAATGTCTACGGGGCCAACGAGAACTTCGATCTCGGGGAGCTGCGGGCTTCCACGGGCCTGGGCATCAGCTGGATTTCCCCGCTGGGCCCCCTGCGTCTCGCCTTTGCTCAACCCATCCGCAAGCAGACCGGGGATAAAATCCAGCGACTGCAATTCCAAATCGGAACCTCTTTCTAATGAAATCTCTATCTAGCCATTTTTCCCTGGCTGTGCTGCTTGGCGCCATGGCTGTTTCTGCGCATGCTCAAGAGTTCAAGGCCGGCTTTGTGAACACGGACCGCATCTTCCGTGAAGCGTCGACGGCCAAGGCTGCGCAGTCCAAGCTGGAGCAGGAATTCTCCAAGCGTGAGAAGGAACTGGTCGACCAGGGCAATACGCTCAAGAGCGCTTCGGAGAAGTTCGAGCGTGAAGCGCCCACCATGGCCGAAAGCCAGCGCGTCTCCCGTCAGCGTCAGCTGGTGGACCAGGACCGCGAGTTCCAGCGCAAGCGCCGTGAGTTCCAGGAAGACCTGAACTCCCGCAAGAACGAGGAACTGGCACAAGTGCTGGAGCGCGCCAACAAGGTGGTCAAGCAAGTGGCCGAATCCGAGAAGTACGACGTCATCCTCCAGGAAGCCGTCTACATCAACCCCAAGTACGACATCACTGACAAAGTGATCAAGGCGCTGAACGGCGGCGGCAAGTAAGCCAGCGTCCAGGGCTGCATGCCGTGAGCGTATTGTTGGGTCAGATCCTCGATGCACTCGGTGGCGAACTGGTCGGTGGCGAAAGGGAGATGTCCATCTCCCGCATCGCACCGCTGGATTCCGCCGGGGCCGGGGATCTCAGTTTTCTGAGCAACCCCCGCTACCGCCAGCAACTGGCCGCCTCCGAGGCGGCCTGCGTTATTGTGGCGCCCGCCATGCGTGAACTGGCGCAGCAGCGGGGTGCCTGCATCGTGGTCCCTGACCCGTATGCCTACTTCGCCAGGGCCACGCAGTGGTGGAAGCGGAACTGCAGGTCTGTGGCGCCGGCCGGTATTCATCCAAGCGCGGTGGTGCACGAGAGTGCCATCGTTGATGCCTCTGCCACGATCGGCCCGCTCTGCGTGGTTGAAGAGGGTGCCACCATCGGTGCCCACACCGTGCTCAAGTCGCGCGTCACCATTGGCGAGAACTGCCATGTGGGGGCGCGCTGTCTGCTGCATTCCGGCGTGGTGCTGGGAGCGGACGGCTTCGGGTTTGCGCCTGAGAACGGAGCATGGGTGAAGATCGAGCAGCTCGGTGGCGTGCGGATCGGCGACGATGTGGAAATCGGCGCCAATACCTGCATAGACCGCGGAGCGCTGGACGACACGGTGATCGAGGACGGGGTCAAGCTCGACAATCTGATCCAGATCGGTCACAACGTGCACGTCGGCAAGCATACGGCCATGGCCGGTTGCGTGGGGGTGGCCGGCAGCGCGCGCATTGGCGCGCATTGCACCGTGGGAGGCGGCGCCATCGTGCTGGGCCATCTGCAGCTGGCCGACAGGGTGCATATTTCGGCAGCGACGGTAGTGACCCGTTCGCTGACACAATCAGGTGTTTACACGGGCATGTTTCCCGTGGATGAAAACGCCAAATGGGAAAAAAATGCTGCGACGCTGAAGCAGCTGCACTCCATGCGCGATCGCATCAAGGCCCTGGAGCGGCAACTGCAGCAATCGGCGGATCAAGGCCATAACGGAACGCAATGATGGATATTCACGCAATTCTCAAGCAACTGCCCCACCGCTACCCCTTCCTGCTGGTGGACAAGGTCACGGAGCTTGAGCGCAATACACGCATCAAGGCGATCAAGAACGTCACGTTCAACGAGCCCTATTTCATGGGCCATTTCCCAGGCCGTCCCGTCATGCCGGGCGTGCTCATCCTGGAGGCGCTGGCGCAGGCTGCCGGCCTGCTGGCCTTCGATGCCATGGGCCAGGTTCCCGACGAAAACAACATCTACTACTTCGTGGGCATCGACGGTGCGCGCTTCAAGCGCCCCGTGGAGCCGGGCGACCAGCTGGTGCTGGAGATCACCATCGATCGCGTTCGCGGCGGCATCTGGAAGTTCAAGGGCGTGGCCCGCGTCGAGGACGAAGTGGCCTGCGAAGCCGAGCTGATGTGCACCATGCGCAACGTGGGCTGACGGGCGCATGGCTGGCATTGAACGCATCCATCCCACGGCACTGATAGATTCCGCTGCACAGCTGGATTCATCGGTGTCGGTTGGCCCCTATGCCGTCATCGGGCCGCATGTGGAAATCGGCGCCGGCACCACGATTGGCGCGCATTGCGTTGTCGAAGGCCATACCCGCATTGGTTGCGACAACCGGATTTTCCAGTTCGCGTCCCTGGGCGCGCAGCCCCAGGACAAGAAGTACGCAGGCGAGCCCACGCGGCTTGTCATCGGTGACCGCAACACGGTGCGCGAGTTCTGCACCTTCAATGCGGGCACCGTGCAGGACCAGGGTGTCACGGTCATCGGCCATGACAACTGGATCATGGCCTATGTGCATGTGGCCCACGACTGCGTCGTGGGCAGCCACACCATCCTGGCCAACAATGCCACCCTGGCCGGCCACGTGCATGTGGGCGACCATGTGATCCTGGGCGGCCTGACGGGCGTGCACCAGTTCACCAAGGTGGGGGCCCATGCCATGGCGGGCTTTGCCAGCCATATCTCGCAGGATGTGCCGCCCTTCATGCTGGTGGATGGCAATCCCCTGTCCGTGCGTGGCTTCAATATCGAAGGCCTGCGCCGGCGCGGATTCGGGCCGCAGCGTATCCAGGCCATCAAGCAGATGCACCGTCTGCTGTATCGCCAGGGGCTGACCCTGGAGGCCGCGCGCGACGCCATCGGAGCGCTGGCTGGCGAGCAGCCCGAGGCCGCTGCCGATGTATCGCTGATGCTGGATTTTCTGGCCGCTTCGACCCGGGGCATTGCGCGCTGATCCGGCGCGCGAAAGGACGGCATGACAGAGAACGCGGCGCCATTGGCGCGCCTGAGTCCATCGATTGCCATGGTCGCCGGGGAAACCTCAGGCGACCTGCTGGCGTCCTTGCTCCTGGGTGGGCTGCAGGCCCGCTGGCCCGAGGCTTCGGCCTTTGGCATCGGCGGGCCCCAAATGCAGCAGCGCGGTTTTGAGGCATGGTGGTCCTGCGAGCGGCTGGCCGTGCATGGCTACAGCTGGGAAGTGTTTCGCCGGCTGGCCGAGATTCTGAACATCCGCCGGCAGTTGCGCCAGCGCCTGCTCAAGCAGCCGCCAGCCGTTTTTGTCGGCATCGATGCGCCCGACTTCAACCTGGGCCTGGAGACCGATCTGCGGGCTGCGGGCATCAAGACCGTGCATTTCGTCTGCCCCTCGATCTGGGCCTGGCGTGCCGATCGCGTCGAGAAAATCCGGCGTGCGGCCGACCATGTGCTGTGCATCTTTCCCTTCGAGCCCGAGTTGCTGGCCCGTCACGGCATAGATGCCACCTACGTGGGTCATCCCCTGGCCAGCGTGATTCCGCTGCAGCCCGACCGTGCCGCCGCGCGCCGTCGGCTGGGTCTGCCGGAAGATTGTCTGGTGCTGGCCGTGCTGCCCGGCAGCCGACGCTCCGAAATCCGCTATCTTGCAGCCCGTTTCTTTCAGGCTGCAGCTTTGGTCCGGAAGGCGCTGCCAGCTATTAAAATAGTAGTGCCTGCCGTGCCTTCGCAACTGGACGAGTTGCGGCGCATTGCCCAGGAGTCCGGCATGGCCTCGTCGCTGCACATCGTGCGCGGCCAGTCCCATGATGCATTGGCAGCCTGCGACGTGACGTTGATCGCCAGCGGCACGGCCACGCTGGAAGCCGCGTTGTACAAGCGCCCCATGGTCATCGGCTACAACATGCACCCCTGGAGCTGGCGCCTGATGCGTGGCAAGCAGTTGCAGCCCTGGGTGGGCCTGCCCAACATCCTGTGCGGCGATTTCGTCGTGCCCGAGCTGATCCAGGATGCGGCAACGCCCCAGGCGCTGAGCGCGGCTGTGCTGCAATGGCTGCAGGCGTGCGAACATTCCCCTTCAACCGTCGAGGCGCTGGTACAGCGCTTCACAGCGCTGCACCATGAATTGCGGCGCGATACTGCCGAACTGGCCGCCCATGCGATCGAGAAAATCATTGCCCCCACTGCCGCCTGAACAGGCGTGCCTGCCCTGGCATCCGCCGGGGTTGGTTGCGGGCGTGGACGAAGCGGGCCGCGGCCCGTTGGCCGGCCCTGTCGTGGCCGCTGCTGTCATTCTTGACGATCTCAATCCCATCGAGGGCCTGAACGATTCCAAGAAGCTCACGGCTGCGCGCCGCGAGGCACTCTATGACGAGATCCGTGCCAAGGCACTATGCTGCAGCATTGCCGAGGCCTCGGTCGAGGAGATTGATCGCCTGAACATCCTGCAGGCCACGCTGCTGGCCATGCGCCGCGCGGTGCTGGGCCTGCGCCTGAAGCCGGTGCTCGTGCTGGTGGATGGCAACCAGCTGCCTGTGCTGGATGTGCAGGCCGAGGCCATCGTCAAGGGGGACTCCCTGGTGCAGGCCATCTCGGCCGCCTCCATTTTGGCCAAGGTCACGCGCGACCGCTGGTGCGAACGGCTGCATGAGCAATATCCGGAATACGGCTTCGACGGCCACAAGGGCTACGGAACGGCGGCCCACCTTGCGGCGCTGCGCCTGCACGGTGCCTGCGAGGAGCACCGGCGAACCTTCGCGCCGGTGGCCCATGTCGTGAGCATTGCTCGCATGGCCGAGCCCCTGGCCGCTGCCCGCGTGGCAGCTGCGGCGCAGGGCGCGCAAGCCTTGCTGCTGTCTGCCTGATTGCCTTTGCCGTTTCTTTCTGCGCCGGTGGCGCGCTGTTCCCTTTGCCCGAAAGCCTCGCCATGAGCCGACAACCCGCCGCCACATTGATCCAGTCCCGTGACAACGTCCTGGTCAAGGATTTGCGCAGGCTTGTCCAGGACAGTGGGGGCTACCGCAAGCAAGGGCGCGTCTGGCTGGAGGGGGACCATCTGTGCCGTGCCGCGCTGGCGCGTGGCATGCAGCCCTCCGTGGCCGTGGTGGCTGAATCCTTCTGGCCGCTGGTGCCGCTGGAATGGGTGCAGGGTGCGGGTAAGTGCGTGGTGCTGGCAGATGCCCTGTTTGCCGAAGTCAGCGGCCTGGAGTCCCCGGCGCGCATCGGTTTTCTGATGGACTGGCAGGCATCGGCGGTCATCCGTGCCGGCGTGGCCACGGTGGTGTTGGACCGCGTGCAGGACGCAGGCAACGTGGGCTCCATCCTGCGCAGTGCCGCTGCCTTCGGTTTCAGCCAGGTCGTGGCCCTGAAGGGCACGGCTGCGCTGTGGAGCCAGAAGGTGCTGCGCGCCGGCATGGGAGCGCATTTCGGTCTGCAACTGGTCGAGTCGGCCTCGCCCGAAGACCTGGATGCGCTTGGCTTGCCCCTGATCGTGACCAGCTCTCACCAGGGCGAGCTGATCCAAAATGCCGCGCTGCCCTGGCCTTGTGCCTGGGCCATGGGTCATGAAGGGCAGGGTGTTGGCGAGGCGCTGATGCAGCGGGCAGCGCAGCATGTGCGCATCGGCCAGCCAGGCGGTGAGGAGTCGCTGAACGTGGCTGCTGCAGCGGCGATATGCCTGCACGCAAGCAGCGTGAGTGCCGGCTCACGTCAAGGGTAATCCCGCCTCCTGTCAGGAGGCTGAAGCACGACCAGCCTATAATGGGCGGCTTTCAAGCATTCCACACTACGCCTAGCGACGCTTCCTCGCCACCCCCTGCAGACAAGCTATAACCCGCCCGGATCCGTCCGTGCGGCACGCTGGGCGTAACCGTAATTAGAACCGGAGAACCCAGTGCTTTTGTCTCTCAAGGGAGCATTCCCATCCGCCATCCTGGCGCTCGCAGACGGCACGGTCTTTGTTGGCAACTCGATCGGTGCGCAAGGCACCACGGTTGGTGAAGTCGTTTTCAACACGGCAATCACCGGCTACCAGGAAATCCTCACCGACCCCAGCTACTGCCAGCAGATCGTGACGCTCACGTATCCGCACATCGGCAACTACGGCGTCAACGCAGAGGATGTCGAGGCTGGCAAGGTCCATGCGGCGGGCCTGATCATCAAGAACCTTCCGCTGCTGGCCAGCAACTTCCGCAAGTCCGAGACCCTGCCCGACTACCTCACGCGCAGCGGCACGGTGGCGATTGCCAACATCGACACGCGCAAGCTCACACGGCTGCTGCGCGACAAGGGCGCACAAAACGGCGCCATCGTCGGTTTGGCCGCTGGCGAAGAAGTGACCCAGGCGCGCATCGACGAGGCACTGGCTGCGGCCAAGGCGGCCCCCAGCATGAAGGGCCTGGATCTGGCCCAGGTGGTGAGTGCAGCCCAGCAGTATGAATGGACGGAAACCGAGTGGAAGCTGGGCGAAGGCTACGGCCAGCAGCAGGCCCCGCGTTTCCATGTGGTGGCCTATGACTTCGGCGTGAAGTTCAACATCCTGCGCATGCTGGCCGAGCGCGGCTGCAAGCTGACCGTGGTGCCCGCCAAGACGCCCGCCAAGGATGTGCTGGCACTCAACCCCGACGGCGTTTTCCTGTCCAACGGCCCTGGCGACCCGGAGCCCTGCGACTACGCCATTGCCGCCACCAAGGAACTGGTGGAGTCCGGCAAGCCCGTCTTCGGCATCTGCCTGGGTCACCAGATCATGGCCCTGGCCGCTGGCGCCAAGACCTTCAAGATGGCCAACAGCCACCACGGCGCCAACCACCCCGTCAAGGACCTGGACAACGGCCGGGTCAGCATCACCAGCCAGAACCACGGTTTTGCCGTGGAGATGGAGTCCCTGCCCGACACGCTGCGCGCCACGCACATCAGCCTGTTCGACGGCACGCTGCAAGGCCTTGAGCACAAGGACAAGCCTGCGTTCTGCTTCCAGGGCCACCCCGAGGCTTCGCCCGGCCCGCACGATATCGCCTACCTGTTTGACCGCTTCACGGCGCTGATGGAGAAACACAAAAATGCCTAAGCGCACCGACCTCAAAAGCATTCTGATCATTGGCGCCGGTCCCATCGTCATCGGCCAGGCCTGCGAGTTTGACTACTCCGGCGTGCAGGCCTGCAAGGCGTTGCGCGAAGAGGGCTACAAGGTCATTCTGATCAACAGCAACCCTGCCACGATCATGACCGACCCGGCCACGGCCGACGTCACCTACATCGAGCCCATCACCTGGCAGACGGTCGAGAAGATCATCGCCAAGGAGCGTCCCGACGCCATCCTGCCGACCATGGGCGGCCAGACGGCGCTGAACTGCGCGTTGGACCTGTGGCGCAACGGCGTGCTGCACAAGTACAAGGTCGAGCTGATCGGCGCAACTCCCGAGGCCATCGACAAGGCCGAGGACCGCCTCAAGTTCAAGGATGCGATGACGCGCATCGGCCTTGGTTCGGCACGCTCGGGCATCGCCCATTCGATGGACGAAGCCTGGGCCGTGCAAAAGGAAATGGGCTTTCCCACCGTCATCCGCCCCAGCTTCACGCTGGGCGGCACGGGCGGCGGCATTGCCTACAACCCCGAAGAGTTCGAGACCATCTGCAAGCGCGGCCTGGAAGCGTCCCCGACCAATGAGCTGCTGATCGAGGAATCGCTGCTCGGCTGGAAGGAGTACGAGATGGAAGTTGTCCGCGACAAGGCGGACAACTGCATCATCATCTGCTCCATCGAGAACCTGGACCCCATGGGCGTGCATACCGGCGACTCGATCACCGTGGCACCCGCGCAGACGCTTACCGACAAGGAATACCAGATCATGCGCAACGCCTCGCTGGCGGTGCTGCGCGAGATCGGTGTGGACACGGGCGGCTCCAACGTGCAGTTCTCGGTGAATCCGAAGGACGGCCGCATGATCGTCATCGAGATGAACCCGCGCGTGTCGCGTTCCTCGGCGCTGGCCTCCAAGGCCACGGGCTTCCCCATCGCCAAGGTCGCTGCCAAGCTGGCCGTGGGCTACACGCTGGATGAGCTCAAGAACGACATCACGGGCGGCAAGACGCCCGCTTCGTTCGAGCCCTCGATCGACTACGTGGTCACCAAGATCCCTCGTTTCGCGTTCGAGAAGTTCCCCGCTGCCGACAACCGCCTGACCACGCAGATGAAGTCCGTGGGCGAGGTCATGGCCATTGGCCGTACCTTCCAGGAGTCCTTCCAGAAGGCGCTGCGCGGCCTGGAAGTCGGCGTGGACGGCATGAACGAAAAGACCCAGGACCGCGAAATCCTCGAAAAGGAACTCGGCGAGCCAGGTCCGGACCGCATCTGGTATGTGGGCGATGCCTTCGCTGCCGGCTGGACGCTGGACGAGGTGCACAACATCACCAAGATCGACAAGTGGTTCCTCGTGCAGATCGAAGAGATCGTGAAGATCGAACTCGAGCTGGACCAGGTCTACGAGGAAAAGGGCGATGCCGCGCTGGCCGCACTGGACGCCACCACGCTGCGCACGCTCAAGCAAAAGGGCTTCTCCGACCGTCGCCTGGCCAAGCTGCTGCACAGCAATGAAAAGGCCGTGCGCGAGGCACGCAAGACACTGGGCGTGCGCCCTGTGTTCAAGCGTGTGGACACGTGCGCTGCCGAGTTCGCCACCGACACGGCCTACATGTACTCCACATATGACGAGGAGTGCGAAGCCGAGCCGACGAACAAGAAAAAGATCATGGTGCTGGGCGGTGGCCCGAACCGCATCGGCCAGGGCATCGAGTTCGACTACTGCTGCGTGCATGCTGCGCTCGCCATGCGCGAGGACGGCTATGAAACCATCATGGTCAACTGCAACCCCGAGACCGTGTCCACCGACTACGACACGTCGGACCGCCTGTACTTCGAGCCGCTGACGCTGGAAGACGTGCTCGAAGTCGTGGCTGTCGAGAAGCCTGTTGGCGTCATCGTGCAGTACGGCGGCCAGACGCCCCTGAAGCTTGCGCTGGGTCTTGAAAAGGAAGGCGTGCCCATCATCGGCACCACGCCCGACATGATCGACGCGGCCGAAGACCGCGAGCGCTTCCAGAAGCTGCTGCATGAGCTGGGCCTGCGCCAGCCGCCCAATGCCACGGCCCGTACCGAGCCCGAAGCGCTGGAAAAGGCGGCCGGCCTGGGCTACCCCCTGGTCGTGCGTCCCAGCTATGTGCTGGGTGGCCGTGCCATGGAAATCGTGCACGAGCAGCGCGACCTGGAGCGCTACATGCGCGAAGCCGTCAAGGTCAGCAACGACTCGCCCGTGCTGCTGGACCACTTCCTGTCCAACGCCATCGAGTGCGATGTGGACTGCGTGCGCGACCGCGAAGGCGCCGTCTTCATCGGCGGCGTGATGGAGCACATCGAGCAGGCTGGCGTGCATTCGGGCGATTCCGCCTGCTCGCTGCCGCCTTACTACCTCAAGCCCGAGACCGTGGCCGAGATCAAGCGCCAGACTGCCGCCATGGCCAACGCGCTGAGCGTGGTCGGCCTGATGAACGTGCAGTTCGCCATCAAGGAAACGGCCGAAGGCGACGTGATCTACGTGCTGGAAGTCAACCCGCGCGCCTCGCGCACCGTGCCCTTCGTCTCCAAGGCCACCGGCATCCAGCTGGCCAAGGTGGCTGCACGCTGCATGGCCGGCGACACGCTGGCCCAGCAGGGCATCACCAAGGAAGTCACGCCGCCGTACTTCAGCGTCAAGGAAGCCGTCTTCCCGTTCGTGAAGTTCCCTGGCGTGGACACCATCCTCGGCCCCGAGATGAAGTCCACCGGCGAAGTCATGGGCGTGGGCAAGACCTTTGGCGAAGCCTTCGTCAAGAGCCAACTGGGCGCCGGCGTCACGCTGCCGACCCAGGGCAAGGTCTTCCTGACCGTGAAGAACGCCGACAAGCCGCGTGCCGTGGCCGTGGCCAAGGAGCTGGCAGCGATGGGCTTCGTGCTGTGCGCCACGCGCGGTACGGCAGCGGCCATCTCAGAGGCCGGCATCGAGGTGCAGCTCGTCAACAAGGTGACCGAAGGCCGCCCCCACATCGTGGACATGATCAAGAACGGCGAGATCGCCATGGTCATCAACACGGTGGAGGAGCGCCGCAACGCCATCGCCGACTCGCGTGCCATCCGCACCAGCGCCCTGCTGGCGCGTGTGACCACCTTCACGACCATCTTCGGCGCAGAAGCTGCCGTCGAAGGCATGAAGTCCATGGGCAATATGGACGTGCACTCGGTCCAGGAATTGCACGCCCAACTGCAGGCTGCCTGAGATCCTTCCATTGCCGCTGCGCCTGTTTTTTGATGGCGCGCAGCGAGCGGCACTGTCCGACAGTGCCGCCGGGTTATCCCACCATTTCGGGTGGGTAAACACGGCATAATGGAACGAATCATTCGATGAAACCGCCGCGCGGCAACGTGCGGCGGTTTGCTTTTGGGGTGCAGGTCCAGCCGCAAAGTCGCCGGCCCGCCTGTACCAAAGAAACCGCGCAGCGCGCGGTGTTCGCTGAACATGGAGACTTTTCAATGGCCACCATTCCCATCACCAAGCGCGGAGCCGAGAAGCTCAAGGACGAACTGCACCGCCTGAAAACCGTGGAGCGTCCCTCCATCATCCAGGCCATCGCCGAGGCACGTGCCCAGGGCGACCTGAGCGAAAACGCCGAATACGAGGCCGCCAAGGACCGCCAAGGCTTCATCGAAGGCCGCATTGCCGAGGTCGAGAGCAAGCTGTCGGCTGCCCAGATCATCGATCCCTCTTCCGTGGATGCCGGTGGCCGCGTGGTCTTCGGTGCAACGGTGGAGCTCGAGGATGAAGACAGCGGCGACACGGTCAAGTACCAGATCGTCGGCGAGGACGAGGCCGACCTCAAGCTGGGCCTGATCAACGTCTCCAGCCCCATCGCGCGCGCGCTGATCGGCAAGGAAGAGGGCGATACCGCCGTCGTGCAGGCACCGGGCGGCGAGCGCCGCTATGAAGTGGTGTCGGTGCGCTACCTCTGATGCGTCAGCGCCTGTGCCTCGATCATTGAGGAAGGCCTAAGCCCATGAGCAACCTGTACGAGCGCATTCCCCTGCTGGCTGCTGCCCTGTGGTGGGGCAGCCTGTCGGCCATCGGCTTCATGGCCGTACCCCTGCTGTTCGCCCAATTGCCCACGCCGGCTGTCGCGGGCTTCATGGCAGCCAAACTGTTTGCCGCGCAGACCTGGGTGTCCATCGCCTGCGCGGCCCTGCTGCTGGTCCTGTCCCGGCGCAACAAGGAGCAGGTCCTGCAGCCCTGGGCCAAGGCCTGTCTGGGCTTTGTGATCGCAGGCATGCTGCTGGCATTTCTGGTCCAGTACGGCGTGTCGCCGCGCATCGTTACACGCGACAACCTCAAGCTGTGGCACAGCGTGGGCACGGTGATGTATGCGCTGCAGTGGCTGTGTGCGCTCGTCGTGCTGTGGCGCATAGGCAGTCCTCCGTCTCAAGCGAAAGCCGAGGCCACGGCCTGATCCCGGTCCTGCCGGTCCGGCACCATGCCAAACGAAAACGCCCGCAAGCGCGGGCGTTTTTTTGTGGGCCGAGCTGCTCACTCGTGCCAGTGCTCGGCCACCCAGGTGGCAGGCCGGATATAGCGAAAGCGCCGATTGCGCCGGCCGGCCAACGCGTCGGGCGGGTTGCATTCTCCGTGGAAGATGACCACGCGTGCACCATCCGGCACGAAGGGCGGCTTCCAGTAGTTCGTCGGCCATGCGGGAATGCAGTGGTACTTGAAGCTGGGGCACCAGGCCTGCGGCCAGTACTTGAGCTTGCCCTGCTTGTGCAGCATGTCGGACAGGTAGGCCTGCTCGTTGCGGAAGCTGCTGCGGATCTCTTCGAAATGCGTGCGGAAGTAGTCCAGTACCTCGGGGTGGGCACCCAGCTCGAAGCGGTACACCGAGGAGTTGCCCGTGATGCGCCAGGGACGCTTGTAGTCGTGGATGATCAGGAATTCGCCGGGCTCGGTGAAAAAATCGTCCAGCGGCCCGGTGATGACCACGTCCACGTCAAGAAACAGCGCCGTGCCGCGCAGGCCATGCAGGTCGGCGCTGAAGGTGGCCAGCTTGTTCCAGCCACGCTCGGGAATGCCGGCGGGCAGGTTCAGCGGCGGAATGGGCAGGCATTCGACTTCGTCACGAATCCCCACGCCGTCATCGGTCAGGCAGACAAGGCGAAAATCGCCCTTCAGATGCCGACGCACCATGGCGTAGAGCCTGTTGACATACTCCGGACCGTACTTCTTGCCCCACTTCATGCAGATCACGAAGCGCTGCTGCGCAGAGGGGGAGGCGGAGGGCGGTTGCGCGGCCTGGGCCACGCTGGCGGCATGGGATGCTACGGTCATGGATGCGGCGGACTCAGTCTGCCTGGCGCTTCTTGACCGACTTTTGCTTGGGCTTGGCGCGCTTGACCTGGCCACCTGCCGTCAGGCGCTGGTTGCCCAGCACGCGGATCTGCTTGACCTCGGGTTTCTGGCCGGAGCGCTTGCTGAACTTGAGCAGCTTGACATCGCGAGGACCGGGCATGCGGTTCTCGTCGATGGCTTTTTCCTTTTCTGGCATGGGGCGCCAGAGCACCAGCAGCTTGCCGATGTGTTGAATGGGTGCAGCGCCAAGTTCGTCGCACAGCTGCAGATACATCTGCTCGCGTGCAGCGCGGTCGTCGTTGAAGACACGGACCTTGATCAGGCCATGTGCGTTAAGGCCGGCGTGGACCTCCTTTTGCACGGCAGCCGTCAGGCCGTCACCTCCGATGAGGACCACGGGGTCCAGGTGGTGTGCGTTGGCGCGGTGTTCCCGGCGCTCGGCGGGAGTCAATTGAATTTGGGGCATGGCCGTATTATCGAGGCTGAAAGAATCCAGCATGAAAGTCAACACAAAAAGCAAGAAGGTCAACAAGGCTTGGCTCAACAGCCACGTCAACGATCCTTACGTCAAAGCCGCCCAGAAGGACGGCTACCGCGCTCGCGCGGCCTACAAACTCAAGGAGATAGACGAGCAGCTCAAGCTCATCCGGCCGGGTGCCACGGTGGTGGATCTGGGCTCTACACCAGGGGCATGGAGCCAGTATGTGCGCCGCTGTCTGTCGCCAGAAGGCGCGGCGGTGGGCGCGCTCAATGGCCGGATCATCTCGCTGGATCTGCTGCCCATGGAGCCCATCGAGGGCGTGCAGTTCATTCTGGGCGATTTTCGCGAGGAGCCGGTGCTGGCGCAGCTGCAGGAGGCGCTGGGCGGCGGCAAGGCCGATGTGGTGGTCTCCGACATGGCTCCCAACCTGTCGGGCAACGGGACGACGGATGCGGCGCGCATTGCGCTGCTGGTGGAGCTGGCGGTTGATTTCTCCATCCACCATATGAAACCTGAAGGGGCCTTGGTCGTGAAGCTCTTTCACGGCGGGGCCTACGACGACCTGGTAGCGCTGTTCCGGCAGACCTTCAAGGTGGTCAAGCCGATCAAGCCCAAGTCCTCGCGCGACAAGTCTTCGGAGACGTTTCTGGTGGGCATGGGGCTCAAGTAGCCCTGCACAGCCGCCCGGCGCGGCCCTGACGCGGGTCAAGACCGCATTCAAGCTATGGCTGCTATAGAGGGATATAGGCGACCAGCCAGCTTGAAACACCTAAAATGAACCGCAAATACGCTTCGAGCACGCTGGAAGTCGTTTTATCTGTATCCCCATTGGAGCCCCGCTTGAACAATCAGTGGTTTTCAAAAATTGCCGTCTGGCTGGTCATCGCCATGGTGCTGTTTACGGTGTTCAAACAATTTGACACCCGTGGCGGCGCCGGCGCGTCCCATGTCGGTTACTCCGAGTTCCTGGAAGAGGTGCGCAGCAACCGCATCAAGAGCGCCACCATCCAGGAAAGCCCCGGCGGCACCGAGATCGTGGCCACGACCAACGATGACCGCAAGGTGCGCACCACGGCCACCTACCTGGATCGCGGGCTCGTGGGCGATCTGATCAACAACAACGTCAAGTTCGACGTCAAGCCCCGCGAAGAAGGCTCGGTCCTGATGACCCTGCTCGTCAGCTGGGGCCCCATGCTGCTGTTGATCGGCGTGTGGGTGTACTTCATGCGCCAGATGCAAGGCGGCGGCAAGGGCGGTGCTTTCAGCTTCGGCAAGAGCAAGGCGCGCATGCTGGACGAGAACAACAACACCGTGACCTTTGCCGACGTTGCAGGCTGCGACGAAGCCAAGGAAGAGGTCAAGGAAGTCGTGGACTTCCTCAAGGACCCCAACAAGTTCCAGAAGCTCGGCGGCCGCATTCCGCGCGGCCTGCTGCTGGTCGGGCCTCCGGGTACCGGCAAGACGCTGCTGGCCAAGTCCATCGCTGGTGAAGCCAAGGTTCCGTTCTTCAGCATCTCGGGTTCCGACTTCGTGGAAATGTTCGTGGGCGTGGGCGCTGCCCGTGTGCGCGACATGTTCGAGAATGCCAAGAAGAACGCACCCTGCATCATCTTCATTGATGAAATCGACGCCGTGGGCCGCCAGCGCGGCGCAGGCCTGGGCGGTGGCAACGATGAGCGTGAACAGACCCTGAACCAGATGCTGGTCGAGATGGACGGCTTCGAGACCAACCTCGGCGTGATCGTCGTGGCTGCGACCAACCGTCCCGACATCCTGGATGCCGCCCTGCTGCGTCCCGGCCGTTTCGACCGCCAGGTGTATGTGACGCTGCCCGACATCCGTGGCCGCGAGCAGATCCTCAATGTGCACATGCGCAAGATCCCTGTCGGCCAGGACGTGAATCCGGGCGTGATCGCCCGCGGCACGCCCGGCATGTCGGGTGCCGATCTGGCCAACCTCTGCAACGAAGCAGCCCTGATGGCCGCGCGCCGCAATGCGCGTACCGTCGAGATGCAGGATTTCGAGAAGGCCAAGGACAAGATCATCATGGGCCCCGAGCGCAAGAGCATGGTCATGCCCGAGGAAGAGCGCCGCAACACGGCCTACCACGAGGCAGGCCACGCGCTGATCGGCAAGCTGCTGCCCAAGTGCGATCCCGTGCACAAGGTCACCATCATCCCGCGCGGCCGTGCGCTGGGCGTGACGATGAGCCTGCCCGAGAAGGACCGCTACTCCTACGACAAGGAGTTCATGCTCAACCAGATCGCCATGCTGTTCGGTGGACGCATTGCCGAAGAAGTGTTCATGAACCAGATGACCACGGGCGCGAGCAACGACTTCGAGCGTGCCACGCAGATTGCACGCGACATGGTCACGCGCTACGGCATGACCGACGCGCTGGGTCCCATGGTCTATGCGGAGCAGGAAGGCGAGCCTTTCCTGGGCCGCTCGATGAGCAAGACCAACAGCATGAGCGAGCAGACGATGCAGAAGGTGGACCAGGAGGTTCGCCGCATCATCGACGAGCAGTACGGACTGGCGCGCAAGCTGATCGAGGACAACTCCGACAAGATGCATGCCATGGCCAAGGCCATGCTCGACTGGGAAACCATCGACGCCGAGCAACTCGATGACATCATGGCCGGCCGCGAGCCGCGTCCTCCCAAGGACTGGGTGCCGCGCAACCCGCCATCGTCCGACGGTGGCAACTCGTCCGGCGGCACGCCGGCAGTGGATGCCGACCCTGCGCCCACCACGGCCTGATCTGCTTGCTGCAGAATCTGCCAATCCCATGCAAAGGGCCCCGAGGGGCCCTTTTGCTTTGCTTGCAGGATGTGCTCAATCGCCCGCAACGGCCGAGCGAGGGACCCGGTCCGGCAGGCGCCTACCTTCAGGAAATCCCATGCCGCATCAATGGCAGACATCGCGCTTTGTTCTAGACCTTCAGCGTCCACTGGTCATGGGCATCGTCAATGTGACGCCCGACTCGTTTTCCGACGGCGGGCGGCACAACACGGTGGAGCAGGCCTTGCGGCATGCAGAGCAGCTGGTCGGTGAAGGCGCGCACATCCTCGACATCGGCGGCGAGTCCACCAGGCCCGGATCACCGGCCGTGCCGCTGGACGAGGAATTGCGGCGCGTGCTGCCCGTGGTGCAGGGCGCGGTGAAACTGGGCGTGCCTGTCTCCGTCGATACCTACAAGCCGGAGGTCATGCAGGCCGTGCTGGATCTGGGGGCCGACATCGTCAACGACATCTGGGCGCTGCGCCAGCCGGGCGCGCAGCAGGTGGTGGCCGCGCACCCGCGCTGCGGCATCTGTCTCATGCACATGCATGGCACGCCGCAGGACATGCAGACCACGCCCATGCAAGGCGATGCCGTGCCCGCCGTGCGCGATTTCCTGCAGTTGCACAGCGATGCCCTGCTGGCTCGGGGTGTGGCGCGCGAGCGCATTGTCTGGGACTACGGCATCGGCTTCGGCAAAAGCGTGGCACAGAATTTTTCGCTGCTTGCGCGCCAGCAGGAATTGCTGGGCCTAGACTTCCCGCTGCTGGCGGGCTGGTCGCGCAAGGGCTCGCTCGGGCAGGTCAGTGGCCTTGCGCAGGGCCAGCGCATGGTGCCCAGTGTGGCGGCGGCGCTGCTGGCGGTGGAGCGGGGCGCGCGCGTGGTGCGCGTGCACGACGTGGCCGATACGGTGGCGGCATTGACGGTCTGGCAGACCATGCACGACAACAACTGAACAACAAAGGAGCACTATGGCACGCACATATTTTGGTACCGATGGAATTCGCGGCCTGGTGGGCCGCTCGCCCATCACCCCCGACTTCGCGCTACGCCTGGCGCACGCCGTGGGCCGTGTGCTGCGGCTCAAGGAAGCCCGCCCGATGGTGCTGATCGGCAAGGACACCCGGATCTCGGGCTACATGCTGGAAAGTGCCTTGGAGTCCGGCTTCAACTCGGCCGGCGTGGACGTGATGCTGCTCGGTCCTCTGCCCACCCCGGGCGTGGCCTATCTGACGCGCGCCCAGCGAGCCAGCCTGGGCGTGGTCATCAGCGCCAGCCACAACCCTTACTACGACAACGGCATCAAGTTCTTCAGCGCACAGGGCACCAAGCTGCCCGATGCCTGGGAGGAAGAGGTCGAGCAGGCCTTGACCGAAGATCCCGTGTGGGCCGACTCTGCCGCTCTGGGAAAGGCCCGGCGCCTTGAAGACGCGGCAGGGCGCTACATCGAGTTCTGCAAGAGCACCTTTGACCACGCACTCACGCTCAAGGGCGTGAAGATCGTCGTCGATGCGGCCCATGGCGCGGCCTATCAGATCGCACCCAAGGTCTTCCATGAACTGGGGGCCGATGTGGTGGCCATAGGCTGTGCGCCCGATGGACTCAACATCAACGAAGACGTGGGTGCCACGCACCCCGAGGCTCTGGTGCTGGCCGTGCGCGCCAACAAGGCCGATTTCGGCGTGGCGCTGGATGGCGATGCTGACCGGCTGCTGCTGGTCGATGCGGCAGGGCGGCTCTACAACGGCGACGAACTGCTGTATCTGCTGGCAGCCGACCGGCTGGCGCGCGGCGAGGCCGTGCCGGGCGCCGTGGGCACGCTGATGACCAATATGGCCGTGGAGGTGGCGCTGAAGTCCCAGGGCGTGGGCTTTGTGCGTGCCAAGGTGGGCGACCGCTATGTGCTGGAAGAGCTGCACCGCCAGGGCTGGACCCTGGGTGGTGAGGGCTCGGGCCACTTGCTGGCGCTGGACAAGCACACCACGGGCGACGGCCTGGTCAGCGCGCTGCAGGTGCTGCAGGCCTGCGTGCGCTCGGGCAAGAGCCTGTCGCAGTGGCTGTCGTCCGTGCAGCTGTTTCCCCAGGTGCTGCTCAACGTGCGGCTGCAGCCGGGCCAGGACTGGAAGCGCAACACCCAATTGGAAGAGGCCACCGAGGCCGTCAAGGCCGAACTGGGAGATACGGGGCGTGTGCTCATCCGCGCCAGCGGCACCGAGCCTTTGCTGCGCGTGATGGTGGAGGCGCGCGATGGCGATCAGGCCAGCCGCTGTGCCGAGCGCCTGGCCAGCGTGGCCAAGAATTCGCCGGTTGCCTGAGCGGTTGCGCGCTCCTGTGCATGGAAGGCCGAGGCTTCATGCCCCGGCTTTTTTTCGTCTGGATTCCGGTGCGCGAGGTGATGCGATGCGCGCGGTGATGCGGCCCGGTCAGCCCTGGCTGCGCAAGAAGGACTCCAGCGCCTCTGGTGCCAGCGGGCGGCTGAAATGATAGCCCTGGGCCTCATCGCAGCCTTGCTCGCGCAGGAACTCCAGCTGTGCCTCGGTCTCCACGCCCTCGGCCGTGGTCTGCATGCCCAGGGCCTGGGCCATGCGAATGATGGCGCTGACAATGGCGCGGTCGTTGCTGTCGTGGTCCAGATCCTGGATGAAGGACTGGTCGATCTTGAGCTTGTAGATCTGAAAGCGCTTGAGCTGGCTCAGGGATGAATAGCCGGTGCCGAAGTCATCCATGGCCAGGCGCACGCCGTGCTCGCGCAGCCGGTCCATGGTGGCCGTCGCCTGGCGCGGATCATGAATGGCCACGCCCTCGGTCAGCTCCAGCTCCAGAGAATCGGCCGGCAGGTCGCTGTCGAGCAGGATGCGGTTGATGATCTCGGGCAGTTGCTGCTGATGGAACTGGATGGCCGAAAGATTCACGGCCACCTTCAGGTCGCAAAGGCCCGCATTGCGCCAGACCTGCAACTGCTGCATGGCGCTGCGCAGCACCCATTCGCCGATCTGCAGGATCTGGCCGCTGTCCTCGGCCACGGGAATGAACTCGGCCGGTGAGACCGAGCCCAGTTCCGGGTGCTCCCAGCGCAGCAGCGCCTCCACGCTGCGCACGCGGCCGGTGCTCAGCGTGATCTGCGGCTGATAGTGCAGATACAGCTGATTGCGCTCCAGCGCCCGGCGCAGCGCGTTCTCCAGCTGCAGGGCGCGCAGGGACTGGGCCTGCATCTGCGGAGTGAAGAAGCGGTAGGTGTTGCGACCGGCCTGCTTGGCGTGGTACATGGCCGCATCGGCGGCCTGGGTCAGCGAGTCGATGTCGTGGCCGTCGCGCGGGTACAGCGCAATGCCCATGGACGGCGCAATGGTCAGCTCATGGCGGTCGATCTGGTAGGCCTGGCGCGACGCCTCCTGCAGCTTGCCGGCCACGCGGGCCGCGCCCTGGGCATTGGCGCCGGGCAGCAGCAGCACGAATTCGTCACCGCCGATGCGGGCCACCGTATCGCGGTCGCGCACGACGGCACGCAGGCGTCGGGCAATCTCCACCAGCAGGGCATCGCCCACGCGATGGCCCAGCGAATCATTGACATGCTTGAAGTGGTCCAGGTCCAGGAACATCACGGCCAGCGGCGTGTCGTTGGCCTTGGCCAGCTCGATGGCGCGGGCACTGCGCTCGGCCAGCAGCGTGCGGTTGGGCAGGCCGGTGAGCGCGTCGTAGTGCGCCATCCAGTAGATGCGTTCCTGGTCCAGCTTGCGGTCGGCAATCTCCCGGTGCAGGTTCTCCACCGTGGCGCTGAGTTCGCGTGTGCGGTCGCGCACCTGCTGCTCCAGCAGTTCGTGGGCCTGGCTTAGGGCCTGCTGGGCGCGCAGGCGGTCGTCGATATCGCTCACGATCCAGATCGATCCCTCGCGCGCATCGCCCGGATTGATGAGCCGCCCCGTGAGCTCTCCCCAGAACAGGCTGCCGTCCTTGCGGCGCAGGCGGCGCTGCGTGCGAAAGGACAGGCCGGCGCTCAGCGTGCGGTAGGCCTCGCGTCCCAGGCTGCGCAGCTCATCGCGGCTGGGATGCAGATGTTCGCTGTTGATGCCCACCAGTGCATGCTCGCCCGCGTAGCCGAAGATGTCTGCGTAGCACTGGTTGCAGCGGACGATGACGCGTTGGCGAATGAAGACGATGCCGACGCCGGCATTGTCGAGCAGGGCCTGCTGCTCGCGCAGGCTGCGTTGCAGGGACGCCGCCATCATCGAAGACGGACGTTCGAGTACAGGGTCGTACGCAATCGTCGGCGCGGGCATGGCGAAGCGGTGGGGCGGTAATGGAGGGAGGGTGGGAAGCTTACAAAGTGTAGCACTTGTGCGAAAAACACTCTATCGGCCTTCCCTGACGCAAGCAGGGCCTGGGCCATCATGGGCCGTCACGGGCCGGGTGCAACTTGCCTGCGCCTGTGTTTTCCGGAGGCTTCGGCATCCAGCCGATCGGCCAGCTCATACAGCACGCCATGCCGCAGTGCGCCATGTGTCACGCGCATGCGCTCGATGCCCAGGCTGGAGAAGATCGCCCGCATCACGCTCATGCCGCCGCCGATCATGGGACGCAGTTCTTCCTTGAGCCCGTCCATGTTCACGCGGCTGACATGCCCTGCACGCAGCAACTGCGCCTGCAGCCAGTCCAGTCCCTGCCGCGTGATCCAGCCGGCCGTGCCATCGGGTGCATGGGCCAGCACCTTGACGATGGCGCCGGCCGTGCCCGAGGACCCATAGGCATGGCTCCACTGCCCGGCGGCAAACCGCGCGGCTTCGGGCGCAATGATGTCGGCCACCGCCGCTTCGGCCTGGGACAGTGCCTGGGCCGACAGCTCTCCATCGGGAAAGTGGCGCAATGCCCAGGTCACGCTGCCGAAGGCGAAGGAGCGTGCCTGCAGCACCTGCCGCTGCTGGCCAAGGCACAGCTCGGTCGATCGGCCACCGATGTCCACCACCAGCCGCCGCTGGGGACCAGGCGGCAGCAACTGGGCGACGCCGCGATAGATCAGGCGCGCTTCTTCCTCGCCGTCGATGACTTCGATGGCGCAGCCCAGGATGCGCTGGCCTTCGTCCAGGAAGACTTGGCGGTTCGATGCCTCTCTCAGCGTCTGCGTGGCCACGGCACGAACGCGGTGGCGGGGCAGGTCGCCCAGCACCTGGGCATAGCGCTCCAGGCAGGCCCAGCCACGCTGCATGGCCTCCAGGCTCAGGGCTCCCTGTGCGTCCAGGGCGCTGCCCAGGCGTATGGCTTCCTTGCGGTGGCTGAACAGCTGTACCTTTGCGCCGTCGCTGCGGGCCATGGCCAGCAGGCAGCTGTTGGAGCCAATGTCGATGGCGGCCAGGCGGCTTTCGGGGGGATTGGAAGAGGGCATGCGCGAAAGGCGGACGACGACACGGCTGCGGCAGGTTTGCAGCAGCCAACGCCATCCAGGGGGATGGCAGTGAGCTTAGCACCCTGGCGATACGGCGTGGCCCTCGTGGCTGCGTGACCTGGTCATGACCTTTGCATGACAGCGCCAGCGCAGCCATTCCTTGCCGGAAGTCGCTTGTATGACAGGTGTAATGCGTGGGCGGGATTTATGTCATGAACATGTCACAAACCCGGGGCAGACTGCCCGAATCCCCGGTCCACGGGGTGACTACCGGGTCCTGCACAGGCCGGGCCCCTGCATCCATGCCCCAGACATTCACGCCGATTCCCGCCAGCGCCTCTGCCGCGCCTGCCGAACCAGAACATGAACAGGGGCTGCGCACCATGCCCGCAGGGCCGGCCTCGCTGGGCATGGCCCGCGAGACAGCGCCCATACCCGTCTCTGCACCCTTGAATGTCCCGATGATGCCCCTGGCCAAAAGCCTTTCCACCGCCCTGCTGGAATTGCAGGGCCAGGCGATGCCAGCGTCTGCCCCGGTCTCTGCTGCGGGGCTGGCCGCCGCGGCATACACTGGCCTGTACGCCACAGCCGAAAGCGGTGAAGTGCAAGAGCAACAGCAGCAGCAACAACAGTTTCTGGACCGCGACCATTGCATCCTGGCGTTCAACGAACGCGTGCTGGACTGGGCTGTGCGCGAGGATGTGCCGCTGCTGGAGCGGCTGCGCTACCTGTGCATCGTCTCTTCCAATCTCGACGAATGGTTCGAGGTGCGCTGCGCCCCCCATGTGACGGCGGCCAAGGCCGGCGACGCCAAGGGCCTGTACACGCTGCAGAGCTTTCGCTCGCTCATGGACAAGGCGCATGAGCTGGTATTGCGCCAGTACACGCTGTACAACCAATCGCTGATTCCTGCCTTTGCGGGGCAGGGCATACGCGTGGTCTCCCATGGCGAGCGCAGCAGCGCCCAGCGCAAATGGGTGCGCGAATACTTTCTGCGCGAAGTCCAGCCCCTGCTCATGCCGGTGGGCCTGGACCCATCCCATCCATTTCCCCAGGTGGCCAACAAGGCGCTGAACTTCATCGTGCGCCTCAAGGGTGTAGATGCCTTTGGCCGCGCCAACGAGGTGGCCATCGTCAAGGTCCCGCGCGCCTTGCCTCGCCTGGTGCGCCTGCCGGAGAAGATCGCGGGCAAGCAGCGCCTGTTCGTGAGCATCTCCAGCATCGTGCGCGCCCATCTGGTCGAGCTGTTCCCGGGGCGTGAGGTGGCGGAGTTCGCGCAATTCCGTGTCACCCGCCATTCGGACCTGGCGGTGGATGAGGACGATGTCAGCGACCTGCGCATGGCGCTGCGCCAGGGTCTGCACCACCGCCACTACGGCCAGGCCGTGCGGCTGGAGGTGTCCTTTGCCTGCTCGCCCATGTTGTCCGACCTGCTGCTGGGCCAGTTCGGCCTGCCGACCGAGGCACTGTTCCGCGTCAAGGGGCCCGTGAACCTGGTGCGCCAGTCGCAGCTGGTTGATCTGGTCGATGACCCCGCGCTGCTGTTCCCGCCGTGGCGGCCGGCATGGCCGCGCCAGCTGCAGCCGGGCCGCTCGGTGATGGCCCAGATCCGCAAGCGTGACGTGCTGATACACCAGCCTTTCGAGAGCTTCGACGGCGTGCTGGAGCTGCTGCGCGAGGCCGTCAACGACCCCGAGGTGCTGGCCATCAAGCAGACCATCTACCGCACCGGCTCCGACTCCGAAATCATGCAGTTGCTGGCCGAGGCCGTGCGCCGCGGCAAGGAGGTGCTGGCCGTGCTGGAGCTCAAGGCCCGCTTTGACGAAGAGGCCAACATCAACTCCGCCGAGAAGCTGGAGGCCCTGGGCGCCCAGGTGGTCTACGGCGTGCTGGGGCTGAAGACGCACGCCAAGATGCTGCTGATCACGCGCCGCGAAAAGCGCAGCGGGCAGCTCAAGCGCTATGGACACCTGTCCACCGGCAATTACAACGTGCGCACGGCGCGCCTGTACACGGACATCAGCCAGCTGACCTGCGATGCGCAGATCACGGCCGACATGGATGCCGTGTTCAGCCACCTGTCCAGCCACAATCGCCTGCCCAAGCTGCACCAGCTGGTGATTGCGCCGTTCCAGCTGCACGACCGCATGCTGGCGCTGATCAACCAGGTGGGCGAGGCGGCGCAGCGCGGCGAAGAGGCGCGCATCGTGCTCAAGATGAATGCGCTGACCGACGAGCTGCTCATGCAGGCCCTGGTGCGTGCCGGCCAGCAGGGCGCGCGCATCGATCTCATCGTGCGCAGTGCCTGCATGCTGCCGCCGCAGCGCAAGGGCTGGACCGACAACATCCGCGTGCGCTCCATCATCGGCCGTTTCCTGGAGCACTCGCGCGTCTTCTACTTTGCCTGGGGCAAGCAGCAGGAGCTGCTGCTGTCTAGCGCCGACTGGATGAACCGCAACATGATGCGCCGGGTGGAACTGGCCTGGCCCGTGCGCGACCCCGTGCTGCGCCAGCAGGTGATAGACGAATGCCTGGTCGCTGGCCTGTATGACAACCGCGATGCCTGGACCCTGGAGGCCAATGGTGCCTACCAGCGTGCGCCCTATCCGACCACGGGCCTGGGTGCGCAGCGCGCCTTGATGGAGCGCTACGGGCCCCAGGTCTGAGTTGCGTCACGGCCGGCCGGCCGCCCCGCGCCATCCCCCGGCGCAAGCCGAAGCGGGTGGCCGTGCTCAGTGCAGATGCAGCTGCAAGGTCCAGGGCGTCTTCTGCCAGGCCACGGCCTCGGTGCGCAGCAGCTGGGCGGACTGGGGATAGCTTTTGGCCCAGCCTTCCGGCACGGTCAGGTGAAAGACGCTGTCCGAGCGATGCAGGTGCATGCCCTGCAGATCGGGGTCACGCCGGGCATGGCACAGCTGCACGGCCAGCCGCAGTGCGAGCAGGGGCCAGGCCACGGCCTGGTCCTCGATGGCGGCTTCCAGCTTGCGCAGCTTGCCCTGGTGGCCGAGCACGAGCTGGGTGATGCGCGCGCGCAGCTCCACAGGCCATGTCGCGGCACCGCAGTGCTCGGTGATGTAGGCGCCGTGCCGGTGGTAGGCGCTCAGGGAGATGCGCATGCCGATCTCGTGCAGGCTGGCGGCCGTGTCCAGTGCATGCGTGGACAGGGCATCGGGCGGTTGTTGTGCGTGCAGCGATTGCCAGGCCCAGCGTGCCACCTTGCGCACGCGCAGCGCATGCGGGGCGTCAATGCCGAAGTCCTGCTGCAGCGCGGCAATTTCGGCTGCCTCGCGGTCGGCGGGGGGCTCGTGCTCCAGCAGGTCGTGCAAAACGCCCTGGCGCAACGCGCCCTGGGCGACTTCCAGTTCATTGATGCCCAGCAGGCCCAGGGCCGCAATCAGGATGCTCAGACCTCCGGCGATGACGGCGCGGCGGTCTTCCTTGAGTCCGGCCAGCCGGATGCGGTCCACATGGCCGGCCTCCATCAGCTGCTCATGCAGCCAGCGCAGGCTGTCGGGCGTGATCAGCCCGCCGGAATATCCGTTGGCAGCCAGGATGTCGCCCACGGCGTTGGCCGTGCCCGACGAGGCATAGGCGCAGTCCCATGCAGTGGCCGGGTAGGCCGAGACGGTCTGGGTGAGGGCCGCCTGCGCGGCCTTGATGGCGGCCGAGAAATGTGCGCGCGACAGCGTGCCTTCGCCAAAGAACTGCGTGCTCCAGGCGACGCTGCCTATGGGGTAGGAGGCCACCTGACGCGCTTCGCCATGCTGGCCGATGATGACTTCGGTCGAGCGGCCGCCAATGTCCACCACCAGGCGCCGCTGCTGCGAGGGCGGCAACAGGCTGGAGACGCCGCGATAGATCAGCCGGGCCTCTTCCTCGCCCGAGATGACCTCGATGGGAAAGCCCAGCAGGGCGCTGCCGCGTGCGATGAAGACATCGCGGTTGCGGGCCTCCCGCAGGGTTTGCGTGGCCACGGCGCGGACCTGGTCGGCAGGAAAGCCGGCCAGTCGCTCGCCAAAGCGTGCCAGGCAGTCCCAGCCGCGTTGCATGGCCTCGTCGGTCAGCTCATGGTGCTCGTTGAGCCCATTGCCCTGGCGCACGGTCTCCTTGAGATATTCCACGCGCTCTATGCGCTGGTGGCTGCCGACGCGGCCTATTTCTAGGCGAAAGCTGTTGGATCCGAGGTCAACGGCGGCGAGCAGGGATTCTGGTGCCATGAAAGAAACGCCAATCAAGATTCGTCGAGCAGGAGTGCGCAGCGGTGCCGGGTGGCAGGGCTGCGCTTGTCTGGTGCCGGCTCGTGCGAGGCACAAGACTAAGACGGAATTGTGACACCGCGATGACCCGGGTCTTACAGACTATGGCCCAGCATTTGTGACGCCTTTTTTCCGTGTCATATCAATGTCACAAAGCCTTCTTACAGTCCAGCCATCGCATCTTTCAACCCCTAAGAGGTCTGTACATGAAGTTGTCTGTGATTCACATTCTGGTGGCTGGTGCTCTGTCTGCGGGCGGTATGGGCCAGGCCCTGGCCCAGCAGGAAGCCACCGGCGCCGGCGCCAGCTTCCCTGCGCCGCTGTACTCGAAGTGGGCCGCCGATTACCACAAGGCCACCGGCGTGAAGATCAACTACCAGTCCGTGGGCTCCAGCGCCGGCATCAAGCAGATCGAAGCCAAGACCGTGGACTTCGGTGCTTCGGACGAGCCGCTCAAGGACGACGAACTGGCCAAGAAGGGCCTGGTGCAATTCCCCACCGTGATCGGCGGCATCGTGCCCGTGGTCAATATCAAGGGCATCCAGCCCGGCCAGCTCAAGCTGACCGGCCAGGTGCTGGGCGACATCTACCTGGGCAAGATCACCAAGTGGAACGACGAGGCCATCAAGGCCCTGAACCCCGGCGTGACCCTGCCTGACGCCACCATCGCTCCCGTGCGCCGTGCTGACGGCTCGGGCACCACCTTCGGCTTCACGAACTACCTGTCCAAGGTCAATGCCGAGTGGAAGGAAAAGGTTGGCGAAGGCAAGGCCGTGAACTGGCCCACGGGTGCCGGCGGCAAGGGCAATGAAGGCGTGGCCGCCTTCGTGGGCCGCCTGCCCAACTCCATCGGCTACGTCGAGTACGCCTATGTCAAGCAAAACAAGCTGACCTACACGCAGCTGCAGACCGCTGGCGGCGTCTTCGTGTCGCCCGACGACGCCACCTTCAAGGCCGCTGCCGCCGGTGCCGACTGGGCCAAGAGCTTCTACCAGATCCTGACCAACCAGCCCGGCAAGGATGCATGGCCCATCACCTCGGCCACGTTCATCATCATGCACAAGGCCCAGGACAAGCCCGCACAGGCCGCTGCCTCGCTGAAGTTCTTCGAGTGGGCCTACAAGTCCGGCGACAAGACCGCCACCGACCTGGACTACGTGCCCATGCCTGACGCCGTCAAGAACGTGATCTTCCAATCCTGGGGTCAAGTCAAGGACGCCTCGGGTACCGCGATTTCCCTGAAGTAAACCCTGAAAAGGGGCCGTGGCGCACCGCCGGCAGGTGCATCATGGCCCCCCTGATCTCCCCACAAACCGCGAATAAAGGCGCCTCACGTGTCCACAACGTCGCCCTCGAACTCGCTGGCCGCCTCTGCACAGGCTTCCCAGCGACGCACACCTTCTCCGCTACGCCCCCCGATGCTCTCGGGGCGCGTGGCGGATCGCTTGTTTGGCGCTCTCGCGCGTCTGGCCGCGCTGCTGACGCTGGGCCTGCTGCTGGCCATCCTGGCTTCGCTGCTGGTCGGCGCCTGGCCCGCCATCTATGAATACGGTCTGAGCTTTCTGGGCCGCAGCGTCTGGGACCCCGTTCGCAACGAATATGGCGGCCTGGTCATGATTTACGGCACGCTGGCCACTTCGGCCATCGCGTTGCTGATTGCGGTGCCCGTGAGCTTTGGCATCGCCCTGTTCCTCACCGAGCTATCGCCCGCCTGGCTCAAGCGCCCGCTGGGCACCGCCGTCGAGCTGCTGGCTGCCGTGCCCTCCATCGTCTACGGCATGTGGGGCCTGATGGTCTTCGGTCCCGTGCTCTCCACCTATGTGCAGCAGCCGCTGCAAAAGCTGTTTCAGGGCGTTCCTTATCTGGAAGCCTTCGTGTCCGGCCCGCCCGTGGGCATCGGCATCCTGTCGGCCGGCATCATCCTGGCCATCATGATCATCCCCTTCATCGCCTCGGTGATGCGCGACGTGTTCGAAGTCACGCCGGCCCTGCTCAAGGAGTCGGCCTACGGCCTGGGTTCCACGACCTGGGAAGTGGTCTGGAAGGTCGTGCTGCCCTACACCAAGACCGGCGTGCTCGGTGGCGTGATGCTGGGTCTGGGCCGTGCGCTGGGCGAGACCATGGCCGTCACCTTCGTGATCGGCAACATGAACCAGCTCAACTCGCTGTCGGTCTTCGAGGCTGCCAACAGCATCACCTCGGCGCTGGCCAACGAGTTTGCCGAAGCGGGCGAAGGCCTGCACCAGGCTTCGCTGATCTATCTGGGCCTGGTGCTGTTCTTCATCACCTTCGTGGTGCTGGCCTGCTCCAAGGTGCTGCTCAACCGTCTGCAGAAGAATGAAGGAGCCCGCTCGTGAGCAGCACCTCCACCAAGATGATCAATGCCGCTGAACTGACGCGTGTGCGCCAGGCCAAGTACGCCAAGCGCAAGCGCGTGAACCAGGTGGCGCTGACCCTGTCGCTGGCTGCCATGGCCTTCGGCGTGTTCTGGCTGGTCTGGATCCTGTGGGAAACCATCACGCTGGGTATCGGCGGCCTGAGCCTGGCGCTGTTCAGCGAAATGACGCCTCCGCCCAATGAGGCGGGCGGCATTGCCAACGCCATCTTCGGCTCGCTGATCATGGTGGCGCTGGCCACCTTCGTCGGCACGCCCATCGGCGTGATGGCTGGTGTCTACCTGGCCGAATACGATGCGCGCGGCTGGCTGGCCAATACCACGCGCTTCGTCAACGACATCCTGCTGTCGGCACCTTCCATCGTGATCGGCCTGTTCGTCTACACCGTGGTCGTGGCGCGCTTCAAGAGCTTTTCCGGCTATGCGGGCGTGGTGGCGCTGGCGCTGATCGTGATTCCCGTGGTCATCCGCACCACCGAGAACATGCTGGTGCTGGTGCCTGCCAGTCTGCGCGAAGCGGCCTATGCACTGGGCACGCCCAAGTGGAAGGTCATCATCATGGTGACGCTGCGTGCAGCGCGTGCCGGCGTGATCACCGGCGTGCTGCTGGCCGTGGCCCGCATTGCCGGGGAAACCGCTCCGCTGCTGTTCACGGCGCTGAACAACCAGTTCTGGAATGCCGACCTGTCCAAGCCCATGGCCAGCCTGCCGGTGACGATCTTCAAGTTCGCGATGAGCCCTTACGAGAATTGGCAACAACTGGCCTGGGCCGGCGTGTTCCTGATCACCGTGGCGGTGCTCGGTCTCAATATCCTGGCGCGGTTCCTGACCCGCCAGAAGTAATGCAGCAATAAGCAATCAACAAGGACAAGGATCACGCAATGACTGCGACCTCTTCCACCGCGCTGAACTCCTCCAAGCTGACGGTTCGCGACCTGAACTTCTACTACGGCAAGTTCCACGCCCTCAAGGGCATCAACCTGGACATCCCCGAAAAGAAGGTCACGGCCTTCATCGGCCCGTCGGGCTGCGGCAAGTCCACGCTGCTGCGCACCTTCAACCGCATGTTCGAGCTGTACCCCGAGCAGCGCGCCGAAGGCCAGATCATGCTGGACGGCGAGAACCTGCTGACCAGCAAGCAGGACGTGGCGCTGATCCGCGCCAAGGTGGGCATGGTCTTCCAGAAGCCCACGCCGTTTCCCATGTCCATCTACGACAACATCGCCTTCGGCGTGAAGCTGTTTGAAAACCTCAGCTCCTCCGATATGGACGACCGTGTGGAATGGGCACTGCGCAAGGCAGCCCTGTGGGGCGAGGTCAAGGACAAGCTGCAGCAAAGCGGCTCGGGACTGTCCGGCGGCCAGCAGCAGCGCCTGTGCATCGCGCGCGGCATTGCCATCAAGCCCGAAGTGCTGCTGCTCGACGAGCCCTGCTCGGCCCTGGACCCGATCTCCACGGCCAAGATCGAGGAGCTGATTGCTGAGCTGAAGAACGACTACACCGTCGTCATCGTGACGCACAACATGCAGCAGGCAGCGCGCTGCAGCGACTACACGGCCTACATGTACCTGGGCGATCTGGTGGAATTCGGAGACACCGAGCAGATGTTCTTCAAGCCCCAGCGCAAGGAAACGGAAGACTACATCACAGGCCGCTTCGGCTGAGCAGGAGCAATCGATGAACGAAAAACACCTTTCCAGCCAGTTCGACAGCGAACTCAACCGCGTCTCTGCGCGCGTCATGGAGCTCGGCGGCCTGGTCGAGTCCCAGATCCGCCAGGCGGTCTATGCGCTGTCGCGCTTCAGCATCGAGGCCGTGGAGCAGGTCGATGCCGCGGAAAAGCGCGTCAACGCCATGGAAGTGGAGATCGACCACGAGCTCTCGTCCATCATCGCCCGGCGCCAGCCCACGGCGCGCGACCTGCGCCTGCTGATCGCCTTCTCCAAGGCCACGGCCAATCTGGAGCGCATGGGTGATGAAGCGCACAAGATGGCGCGCATGGTCAAGTCCATCATCGAAAGCGGTGCTGCGCGCTCCCTGCCCACGGGCGACCTGCGCACGGCGGCCGAGATGGCCTCGGGCCTGCTGCGCAAGACGCTGGACGCCTTTGCACGCCTGGACACCAAGGCTGCCGTGGCCATCCTCAAGGAAGATGATCTGATCGACCAGGAATTCGACGGCTTCGTGCGCAAGCTCATCACCTACATGATGGAAGACCCGCGCACCATCTCGGCCAGCCTGGACCTGTTGTTCCTGGCCAAGGCCATCGAGCGCATCGGCGACCATTCCAAGAATGTGGCCGAGCTGATCATCTATCTGGTGGAGGGCAAGGATGTCCGTCACCAGACCATGGATGCCATTGAGTCGGCAGTGCTGTAAGTGCCGGAGGCGAACAACGGATGAAGAAGATGCCCATGGTCCTCATCGTCGAGGACGAGCCCGCCATCGCGGAGCTGATCGCTGTCAACCTGCGGCACAACGGCTTCCAGCCGGTCTGGGCCGAGGATGGCGTGACGGCTCAGCGCGAGCTGGATGCCGTGCTGCCCGACGTGATCCTGCTTGACTGGATGCTGCCCGGCGCCAGCGGCCTGTCCCTGGCGCGCAAATGGCGCGCGGACAGCCGCACCAAGGCCGTGCCCATTCTGATGCTCACGGCGCGCGGCGATGAACCCGACAAGGTGGCGGGGCTCGATGCGGGCGCCGATGACTACATCACCAAGCCCTTCTCGACCCAGGAACTGCTCGCGCGCATCCGTGCCGTGCTGCGGCGCCGTGCGCCCGAGCAGATTCAGGACAAGGTCAATATCGGCGAGCTGGTGCTCGATGCCGCCGCGCACCGCGTGAGCTGGCAGGGCGACATGATCAAGGTGGGGCCCACCGAGTTCAAGCTGCTGCACTACCTGATGAAGCACCCCGAGCGCGTGCACAGCCGTGCCCAGTTGCTGGACAAGGTCTGGGGCGATCACGTCTTCATCGAGGAGCGCACGGTGGACGTGCACGTCAAGCGGCTGCGCGAGGCGCTGGGCATGGCTGGTGCATTGATCGAGACGGTACGCGGCGCCGGCTACCGGCTCAGCGCGCAGGCGCTGGCCTGAGGCCGTTTTTTCCGCATGAATCCACGCATGGCCTTCACGGGTCATGCCAGGGCGCCGCTGCCCAGGGCAGCGAATACAACGCAAAGAAGGCGCAAGTATGGGTTGGCGAGGTTTCCGCTTGTTGGCGTCCCAGATCGCGGGCGCATTGCTGGGCTGGTGGCTCTGGGGCGTCATGTCCGCCTCCAGCCCCGGCATGGCTGCCCAGGCCGTGGCGGCCCTGACGGGGGCGTTGTGCGCGGGCTGGATCTGGTGGCTGGTGGACAGCTGGAACGCCATGCGCCTGCTGTCCTGGCTGCGCCAGTCGGAGCTGCGGGAGGCGCCCGAGCTCAGCGGCATCTGGGGTGAGGCCAGCGTGCGCATGCGCCGGTGGCTGCGCCAAAGCGTGCAGCAGGTGCAGCAGGGCGATCAGCGCCTCAACGACATTCTTTCCGCCCTGCAGGCCAGCCCCAATGGCGTGGTCCTGCTGGACGCCGATGGGCGCATCGAATGGTGCAACCAGATTGCGGCGCGGCAGTTCGGCTTCGATGCCGAACGCGACCTGCTGCAAAGCATTGGCAACCTGGTGCGCGACCCCGAGTTCAGCGCCTATTTCGCCACCCAGGATTTCTCACGCGACCTGGTCATGCAGGGCCGCGAGAGCACGGCCTCGCGGCCCGTCAAACTGTCGGTGCAGCTGTATGGCTATGGCGAAGGGCGCAAGCTGCTGCTGGCGCGCGATGTCACCGCGGTGGAGCAGGCAGAGGCCATGCGCCGCGACTTCGTGGCCAATGTCTCGCATGAAATCCGCACGCCGCTGACCGTGCTCGTGGGCTTTGTGGAGACGCTGCAGAACCTGCCGCTGGAGCCCGAGGAGCGCAACCGCTACCTGGGACTGATGGCCCAGCAGGCCGAGCGCATGCAGCATCTGGTGGAAGACCTGCTGGCGCTGTCGCGCCTGGAGGGCAGCCCCTTGCCCAGCAGCAACGAATGGGTGCCCGTGGCCCAGCTGATGCAGCGCTGCGAGAACGAGGCGCGCGGCCTATCTTCCATGCTCACGCGCAAGCAATCCCTGCCGCATGCGCTGAGCTTTCCGTCGGCCGAGATGCTGGCGCAGGCCGGTGAGGTGGCCGGCGCCAGCGCCGAGCTGCAAAGCGCTTTCTCCAACCTGCTGGCCAACGCCATGCGCTATACGCCGGCAGGCGGGCGCATCGAGGTGACCTGGGAGAGCCTGCCTGATGGATCGGCACGCTTTGCCGTGCAGGACTCCGGGCCAGGCATCGAACCCAAGCACCTGGCGCGTCTGACAGAACGCTTTTACCGTGTGGACCGCAGCCGTTCACGCGACACCGGCGGCACGGGCCTGGGCCTGGCCATCGTCAAGCATGTGCTGCAGCGCCATGGCGCCAAGCTGGGCATCACCAGCGCGCCGGGCCAGGGGTCGGAGTTTTCCGTGACCTTTCCGGCCAGCCGTGTCCGCATCGCGGCCCCAGGCACACGCGAAGTCGGCGAGGCCCGCGAAAGCCGCGCCGCATAGGCATAGGCGTGGGCGTGGCCCCGTGTGAACGGCCGCTGCCGTTCAGCGGCTTGTGGCTTTGCGCACGATGGCGCTGAACACCAGGGCCGTCACCAGCAGCGCACAGGCACTGCTGGCCCAGAACGGGGCGGGCGTGCCATGGTGCAGCCAGGCGGGCAGGGCGCTGTCCGTGCCGTAGGCCAGCCAGTATCCGCCGGCCAGTCCGCCGCCCCACAGCAGCAGGCAGTAGATGGCCAGCGGCGCCACGGTGATGCGGTAGCAGCGCAGCACGAAGAGGCAGAAGGTCTGCACGGCGTCGGCCACATGGTAGGCAGCCACCCAGGCCAGCAGGCTGGCGGTAGTGGCCACCACCTCGGGGTTGCTGCTGTAGATGCGGGCCAGGCCCTCGCGGGACAGGAACAGTGCCGAGGCCAGCACCAGTCCACCCGTTGCCGCAAGCCGCCAGCCCATGGTGACAAGGCGGCGCGCCATGGCCTCGTCCCCCGCGCCGCGCCAGTAGCTGATCCGCGCGCTGGTGGCAATCGCCAGCGACAGGGGCACCATGTAGCACAGCGCCGCAAGATTGGCAGCAATCTGGTGGCTGGCCGAGGACAGCGTGCCCTGGCGCGCCACGAACAAGGCCATCAGCGTGAACGAGGTCACCTCCACCAAAATTGCCAGCCCTGCAGGAACGCCCAGTCGAGCGAACTGCGCCAGTTGCGGCCAGTCCGGGGGCTCCATGCGCTGCCACAGCGCCAGGGGCGCATACAGGCTCTGGCTGCGCATCAGCACGAATGCGAGGGCAACCATGGCGTAGTTCACCACCAGCGTGGCCCAGGCACAGCCCTCGGCGCCCAGCGCAGGCAGGCCGGCGCCGCCAAAGGCCAGCCAGATCGACAGGGGGATTTTCAGCAGCAGCGACAGCAGCTGCAGCCAGGTCACCAGCAGGGGATGGCCCAGCGCCTGGTTCAGTGTGCTGTAGATGCGAAACAGCAGCGCGGCCGGAAGGCTCCAGGCCAGCACCGAAAGATAGGCCCTAACCTCCACCTGCAGCGGTGGCGGCACATCGGCCCAGCGCAGCAGAGCATCGGGAAACAGCAGCACGCCCATGCCAAGGGCGCAGGCGGCCAGCAGCATGTACATGGCCTGGCGCAGCGTGCGGCCTATGGCCTCGGGCTGTCCGGCGCCGCGATGCTCGGCCCACAGCGGCAGCAGGGCCTGGAAGATGCCCATCAGCGAGACATAGACACTCACGAAGATGGCCGAGCCCACGGACAGCGCTGCCAGCGCTTCTTCGGCGTAGCGGCCCGCCACGATGGTGTCGGTCACGCCGAAGGCCATCACCGCCAACTGCCCGGCCAGCACGGTCAGCGCGTGCTGGGCGATGGTGCGCCGTTCGGTGCCCAGTGGCGCGCGCGCGGGCTGGCTCATGGCCTGGCCTGGGCGCGGCTCGCCTCGGGCCTGCGCTTCAAGACCAGCAGGAAGTCCTTGCGATCGGTGGGACGCACCACGCGGGCCACGGTTTCCCAGGTGCCCTGCAGGCGCGCGCTGTGCGGGTCCAGCCAGGTTTCTTCCTCGGCCACCATCCAGTCGCAGCGTGCGGCGCCGGCCATGCTCAGGCGTTGGGTGTCGATGTCGCCGTAGTAGCGCAGCGCCGCAATGTGGGCGCGGGGCAGGCCATAGGTTTGCACGCAGCTGCCGTCCTTGGGCAGTTCGGCCAGCACCTGGCGCATCTGCGGCTCGAAGCTGCGCGCGTGGTCCAGCAGCGGCAGCCACAGCGTCATCAGCAGCAGCCAGCCCAGCGTGGCGCCGCTGGCCGGCAGCACCAGGCTCTTCCAGATGGCGGCGCGGTTGCGCGATGTGCGCCAGGCGACGAGCACGCACCAGGCCAAGGTGGCGGCAACCGCCACGGCGAAGGAGAACACCGAGAATTCCGGCGTGAACTGCGGAGCCAGCCTGGCCACATTGGCAGCCGGCTTGGCGGGAACGCCCGTCTGCAGCGAAAGCCAGATCACCCAGATGGCAATGGCGGCGGCGCTGAAGAACAGCAGGGTGAACCAGTCGATCAAGGCACTGATGCTGCGGCGCAGCGTCGGCAGGGCAAAGGCTGCCAGCGTGGCGATGGCGGGCAGGCCCAGCAGCAGGGCGCGGTCCGCAGGCAGCGTGCTCAGCGAAGCGATCACCGGAATGACGGCGAACCACAGCGGCAGCGCCAGATGGGGATAGCGGCGAGGCGCGGCGATCTGGCGGCGCCACACCCACAGGGTCCACATGGCCAGCGGCCAGGCCGGCCAGCTGAACCACAGCAGCAGCCTGACCAGGCTTTGCCATTCCTTGGCGGTGCCGCTGTCCACCAGGCGCCAGGCCCATTGGTCCAGCCACCAGGACAGTGCAGCCGCCAGCAGCGTGACGCCCAGCCACAGCGCGGTCCAGATGCGCGCCTCGCGCGGTGCGGGCGAGGGCTCGTCACCCCAGGTGCGCGAGAAGAACGCCATGGTCGCACCGCCCAGGCCGAACAGCGAGGCCACGGTCGGCGCGCCGCTCAGCGCCAGGCCCGGCAGGCCCAGCAGCAGCGCCAGCATGGCGGTGCGGCCGTGGTAGGGCATGGCTGCGGCGGCAAAGAACAGCAGGGCCGCGCAGCCGAGCTGGGTCATGTAGCTGGTGGTTTCATGGGAAAGCTGGGCCAGGCCCAGGCAGGCCACCAGGGCCAGCAGGCCGCCATCGGCCATGGCGCGCGCATAGTCGGTGGGCTGTGCCTCGCCGCCAAAGGCAAAGGCCACGGGGCGCGCGCCCGGCGTGCGCGCCAGGTAGTACACGCCCCACCAGGTGGCCGTCAGCGTGAGCACCAGCATGGCGATGAAGGGCAGGCGTGCCGCCATCTCCAGATGCAGCCAGGAAGGCGCTCCCTGCATGGCCAGTGCGCCAAGCCAGTACGACAGCAGGCCCTCGGATTCGGGCAGCAGGCCCGCCATGCGCGGTGCCAGCCACGAGGTATGGCCCAGGGCCAGCTCCCGCATGTAGCCGAAGGCCTCCATGTCGGCCATGCGCCAGGGGCTGCGCCCCACATATCCGGGCACGACATAGGCCAGGCACAGCAGCAGCAGCGACCAGCGGGGCAGGCGGCGCACGGCGCTTTGGGCAACGATGGCAGGGGTGGGCTGGTTCACTCACAGGACTTTCTGCAACGGAGGGCGCAAGAATACGCGAAGCAAGGGCCTCGAAAAGCGTGGAACATGCCTGGCCGGCAGGGATTGGCCGGACTGCGAAAAACAAAAGGGCAGCGCGGTTGCCCGTGCTGCCCTTCTGGCCGGAGAAGCAGGATTTACTTCTTGCCGAAACGGTTGCGGAAGCGCTCCACACGGCCGCCCATGTTGTCCACCGACTTTTGCGTGCCGGTGTAGAACGGGTGCGACTCGGACGAGGTGTCCAGCTTGAACAGGGGGTAGTCCTTGCCTTCGAAGGTGTCGGTTTCCTTCGTGTTCACGCAGGAGCGGGTCACGAACTTGAAGCCGTTGGACAGGTCCACGAACAGAACTTCGCGGTAGTTGGGGTGGATGCCTTCTTTCATGATCTTTCCTTCTGATGCAAGTGCGGTAGCCGTGCCTGACCCGCTGCAACCTTTGTAGCGGTTCAAATCAAGCGTACTTTCCGCAAGAAAAAGCCCTGCATTATCGCATAGTGCTCAATTGCGTGCCAAGCCGGCGGGCCTGAGCCCCGTGTACGCCGCGCGTGGCCGGATGATCTGCCGTGTGGCGCGCTGCTCCAGCGCCTGTGCCAGCCAGCCTGCGCAGCGGCCCAGCGCGAACAGCCCGAAGGCGCTGCCCGCCGGCAACTGCAGGTGCCGCCGCAGGGCCACCAATGCGAAATCGACCGAAGGGGCCAGGCCAGTGAGTGCCATCACTTCGGCCGCCAGGGCCGCCGCCGGTCCCTGCCTGGGCAGCATTTCCAGCAACAGGGCGGCGCGCACATCGCCTTCGGGGTAGAGGTGGTGGCCGAAGCCGGGTAGGGTCTCGCCGCGCGCCAGGCGCTGGCGCAGGCGTGCCGGGGCCTGCGCCTCGCCCAGCTCGTCCCAGAGCGCCTCGACGCGCGCGGTCGTGCCGCCGTGGCGCCCGCCCGTCAGGGCGGCAAGGCCTCCCACCACGGCCGCCCGCAGGCTGGCGCCCGTGGATGCCACGCAGCGCGCCGTGAAGCCGGAGGCGTTGAGTTCATGGTCGGCGCACAGCACCAGGGCCATGCGCACCAGGTCGGCGCCTTGTGCGTCCAGCGCCCAGGCCTGGGCGCATTGCAGGTGGATGGGGGTCTTGTCCGGCGCCGTGCCCAGCAGGCAGGCCGCCAGCAGGCGCAGGAGCGCTCCGCAGCCTGCCGCCAGCCGTTCTGGCGATTGCTGCCATGCGGCGGTGGCCGCGTCATCGCTGGCGACGGTGAACAGGGCCAGCAATGTGTTTTCGCAAGGCTGGCCGGCCATGCGCTGCTGCAGGTCGGGCAACACAGGGGCAGCCTCCACGGCGTGTGCGGCGAAGGCGGCATCGGCCGGGTATTGCCAGAGCAGGGCGGCGGTCTCTTCCAGCGTGTGCGAGCGTGCCCAGTCCACGGCGTCCTCGCCACGGTAGTAGAGGCGGCCCTGTTCTATCAGCGTGATCGATGACTCCAGCACCGGCAGGCCCCAGTTGAGCGCGGCCTGGGCGACTTCGCGGGGTTTGCGGCCCTGGCCGCGCTGGCGCGCGAGCTGCTCGACCTCTTCGCGCAGGTAGCGGCTTTCGCGCGGCGTGTCTGCCGCATGGGCATGGAGCAGACCCCGGCTGACATAGGCATACAGCGTGGCGCGGCTCACGCCCAGCAGTGCGGTGGCTTCGGTCGAGTTCAGGTAGTCGGGCATGGGTGTGATGATATGTTGATTTATTTAATCAATATTGACAATATTTTCTGGAAATCTATGGTGCGGGTTCCAACCCTTGTTTCCGTTGCCAGGAGTGCTCCATGTCCAGTCTTCCATCCCCTTGCGCTTTTGATCACTGCGCCGCCCAGATCTGGGCGGCACTGGGAGGTGCCCACGGCGCGCTGCACCGTCTGGAGATGCGCGGGCAAGGCGCCTTGGCCTCGGTGTTCCCGGTCTCCGATCTGGCGGCAGCCAGCCTGGGTGTGGCAGGCCTTGCCATCTCCGAGTTGGTGGCCCAATGCGGCGCTGCCGCGCCGCAGGTGGTGGTGGACCGCAGGCTCGCGTCCCTGTGGTTCGGCAGCAGCCTGCATCCGCTGGGCTGGGAGATGCCCGCGCTGTGGGACGCCGTGGCCGGTGACTACCGCACGGCCGATGGCTGGATCCGCCTGCATACCAATGCGCCCCACCACCGCGCAGCGGCGCTGGCTGTGCTCGATGCGCCGGCCGATCGGGAGGCTGTGGCTGCGGCGGTCAGGTGCTGGACGGCGCATGAGTTGGAGTCGGCCGTTGTCGCGCAGGGTGGCTGTGCCGCCGCCATGCGCGGGCTGGCTGCCTGGGCTGCGCATCCGCAGGGGCAGGCCATGCAGCAGGAGCCTTTGCTGGCGTGGCAGGTGCATCCGCAGCCGGGCCAGCCCTTCAGTTTCAGTGCTGGTGCGTGGCAGCCATCGGCGCAGCGGCCGCTGCAGGGGCTGCGCGTGCTGGATCTGACGCGCATCCTGGCCGGTCCCGCCGCCACGCGCTGGCTGGCGGGCCATGGTGCCGAGGTGCTGCGCATCGATCCGCCCGGTTGGGAGGAGCCGGGTACGGTGCCTGAAGTCACGCTGGGCAAGCGCTGTGCCCGGCTGGACCTGCGGGCGTCCCAGGATCGTGCCGTGTTCGAGCAACTTCTGGCCGGCGCCGACGTGCTGGTCCACGGTTACCGGGACGGTGCGCTGGAGGGGCTGGGATTCGGGGCCGCGTGGCGCCGTCGACTGAATCCCTCGCTCATCGATGTGTCGCTCAACGCCTATGGATGGAGCGGGCCCTGGCAGCGGCGGCGCGGCTTCGACAGCCTGGTGCAGATGAGCGCCGGCATTGCCGATGCAGGCATGCACCGGCTGGGCCGTGACCGACCCACGCCGCTGCCGCTGCAGGCGCTGGACCACGCCACCGGCTATCTGATGGCTGCCGCCGTGGTGATGGCGCTGGTGCGGCGCATGCAGGGGCAGGGCGGCAGCACGGTGCGCGCCTCGTTGGCGCGCACGGCCCATCTTCTGGCGGGGCATGGCGTGAGCGACCCGGATGCCTGCCCGCTGGCGCCGGTGAACGGTGCCGAGGATTTCAGCGCGGCGATCGAGGCGACCTCCTGGGGCGCGGCGCGGCGCCTGCGGGCGCCGGTGGAGGTGGCGGGTGCGCCCATGCATTGGGAGCGCGCGGCCTGTGCGCTGGGCACGTCTGTCGCAGCGTGGTGAGACGGGCGGCTGGAATGCAAAACGCCCCGCGTGAGCGAGGCGTCTGTGGGGGCCGTGGGCTGGATCTGTGCGATCAGCCGCCGCGGCGCATCATGTCGAAGAAGTCCACGTTGGTCTTCGTGGCCCGCATGTTCTTGATCATCAGCTCCATGGCCTCGATCTCGTCCATGTTGTACATGAACTGGCGCAGGATGCGGGTCTTTTGCAGGATCTCGGGAGCCAGCAGCAGTTCTTCGCGGCGTGTGCCGCTCTTGTTGAGTTCGATGGCGGGGAACACGCGCTTTTCGTAGAGGCGGCGGTTCAGGGCCAGTTCGCTGTTGCCCGTGCCCTTGAACTCTTCGAAGATCACTTCGTCCATGCGGCTGCCGGTATCGACCAGGGCCGTGGCGATGATGGTCAGCGAGCCGCCTTCTTCCACATTGCGTGCCGCGCCGAAGAAGCGCTTGGGGCGCTGCAGGGCGTTGGAGTCCACGCCGCCCGACAGCACCTTGCCCGACGAGGGCACGACGTTGTTGTAGGCGCGGGCCAGGCGGGTGATGGAGTCCAGCAGGATGACCACGTCCTTCTTGAGCTCGACCAGGCGCTTGGCGCGCTCGATCACCATCTCGGCCACGTGCACGTGGCGCGTGGCGGGCTCGTCGAAGGTGGAGGCGATGATTTCGCCCTTGACCGAGCGCTGCATCTCGGTCACTTCTTCGGGGCGCTCATCGACCAGCAGCACCATCAGGTGCACGTCGGGATGATTGGCCGTGATGGAATGGGCGATGCTCTGCATCATCATGGTCTTGCCGCTCTTGGGCGGTGCGACGATCAGCGCGCGCTGGCCGCGGCCGATGGGGGCGATGATGTCGATGATGCGGCCGGTGATGTTCTCCTCACCCTTGATCTCGCGCTCCAGGCGCAGTTGCTGGGTGGGGAACAGGGGGTCAGATTCTCGAACAGCACCTTGTGCTTGTTCTGCTCGGGCGAGCCGCCGTTGACGGAGTCGAGCTTGGTCAGTGCGAAGTAGCGCTCGCCATCCTTGGGCGTGCGCACTTCACCTTCGATCATGTCGCCGGTGTGCAGGTTGAAGCGGCGGACCTGGCTGGGCGAGATGTAGATGTCGTCGGTGCTGGCCGTATAGCTGGTGTCGGGGCTGCGCAGAAAGCCGAAACCGTCCGGCAGGATTTCCAGCACGCCGTCGGCGAACACTTGTTCGCCTGCCTTGGCTCGCTTTTTGATGATGGCGAACATCAACTCTTGCTTGCGCATGCGACCGACGTTTTCGATCTCAAGCGCTTCGGCCTGCTTCAGGACTTCAGACACGTGCAGTGCCTTGAGTTCATTAAGGTGCATGGAGTGACTCCAGAACGGAGTGGAAAGAAACCAGGGGAAGGCGTTGAGCCAAGCGAAACACTGTGGAAGTGGGCTGGCTTGCCTGAGGGTCTCAGCGCGGCCTTCAATGCATAAGGCCGGTGATGAAGGGCATTATGACAGGAAAAAATCCGAAGGTCACAGGGAAATTTGCGCTGGCGCCTCGTTTATGCGCCAGTGCGATGCGGTGCCGCGGTCAACGCCGGCCCGCATCTGTGACGGCCCCGTGTGCGGGGCCGTCGGGGGAATCAGGCCAGGTGCTGTTCCAGGAAAGCGGACAGCTGTGCCTTGTTGAGGGCGCCCACCTTGGTAGCGGCCAGCTGGCCATCCTTGAACAGCATCAGCGTGGGAATGCCGCGGATGCCGAACTTGGCGGGGATCTCGCGGTTCTCGTCCACATTCATCTTGGCGATGGACAGCTTTTCCTTGTAGGTCTGCGCTGCTTCGTCGAGGATGGGGGCGATCATCTTGCAGGGGCCGCACCATTCGGCCCAGTAATCGACCAGCACCGTGGTGCCAGGCTGCAAGACGTCGGCTTCAAAGCTTGCGTCGGAGATGTGTTTGATCAGTTCGCTGGCCATGGGTGGAGTCCTTGATTTTTCGCAATGAGGAAGGCGCAGGAAAATCCGCACCGCAAAAAGATTGTGACAGAAACCTATCACCTGCTGCACCGTATGGGCGGTAGCTCAATGCTATGACTGTCATAGCTGTTTATGGGGTGGCGACAGGGTTGCCGGGACTCCGGGAATTAGTGGCGCCTGCGCGCAGACCGGCCTGCGGCAGGGTATTCTGCGCGCCCGCGCTGCAGGCATATGTGCCGGCCGGCAGCGCCAAGTTGAATGCGAGCATGGAATGGAAACTGATGTGATGGATGCTTTTGAACCCGGTGCGGCAGCGCGCACGATGGACTGCGATGTGGCGGTGATCGGTGCGGGGCCTGCGGGCCTGATGGCGGCCGAAGGGCTGGCCGGCAAGGGGCTGGATGTCCATGTGTTCGAGGCCAAGTCCTCCGCTGGGCGCAAGTTCCTCATGGCAGGCAAGGGCGGGCTCAACCTGACCCATTCCGAAAACCTGCCCGCCTTTGTCTCCCGCTACGGCGAGCGCAGTGCCGAGGTGTCGCGCTGGCTGGAACTGCTGTCGCCGGATCAACTGCGTGCCTGGGCCGGTGAACTGGGCGTGGAAACCTTTGTGGGCAGCTCGGGCCGCGTATTCCCCAAGGACATGAAGGCTGCGCCCTTGCTGCGTGCCTGGCTGATGCGTCTGCAGACCCGGGGCGTGGTGCTGCACACGCGCCACCGCTGGGTGGGCTGGCAAGACGGCGATGCGCTGGGCTTTGATGCACCCGAAGGGCGGCTGCAGGTGCGGGCAAGGGCCGTGGTGCTGGCATTGGGCGGTGGCAGCTGGGCGCGCCTGGGTTCGGATGGCGCCTGGCTGCCCTTGCTGGAGCAGCGCGGTGTTGAAGTCGCTTTGTTGAAGCCTTCCAACTGCGGGTTCGATGTGGGTCTGGATGGCGCGGCTTCGGGCGGACAGATCGATCGCCGGGAGTTCATGGCCGAGCTGCTGGGCGCCAGCCCCCAGCCTGCGCGCGGCTGGAGTCCTTATTTCACCGAGCGCTTTGCGGGCCAGCCGTTCAAGTCTGTGGCGCTGTCCTTTGATGATGGCAATGGCCATGTTTTCTCGCGCAAGGGCGAATTCATTGCCACGACCACGGGCGTGGAAGGCAGCCTGATCTATGCCGTCTCTGCGGCGCTGCGCGAAGCCATTGCGCGCGACGGGCAGGCCACCGTACATCTCGACCTGCTGCCCCAGTTGACGCCCGAGCGCGTGCTGGTGGAAGTGCGCCATCCGCGCGGCTCGCGCAGCCTGGCCAGCCATCTGAAGGGGCGCCTGGGCCTGGACGGCATCAAGGCCGCCGTGCTGCATGAGGTGCTGGGCAAGGAAGGTGTGGCCGACCCTGTGCGGCTGGCCCATGCCATCAAGGCCCTGCCCATCACCGTGGTGGCGGCCCGACCCATTGACGAGGCCATCAGCACGGCAGGTGGCGTGCGGCTGGAAGCTCTGGACGCCAACGGCATGTGCGCAGCCGCTCCTGGCGTTTTCTGTGCCGGCGAGATGCTGGACTGGGAGGCTCCCACGGGCGGCTACCTGCTGACGGCGTGCATGGCCAGCGGCCTGCAGGCGGCGCAAGGCGTTGCGCGCTATCTCAAGGTGGATGGCGCAGAGCGTTAAGGAGGAGAGGGTGCCGCAGCGGGCCTGGACGGGGCAGGCGCCCGCAGGGCCTGCTGTTCAATGAAGGTGACGAGCCTTGCCCTCGGCACTGGTTTCACGGTTAGGGCTGCTTGGTTCCCCACCTGACCCGGTTGGCCGCTTCCCCATGCGAGGAGGCCCGTCACTCTCGATTATAGGGGCAAACACCGGGCCGCCCGGACGACATGGCCGGCCAAACCCGGGTCGCCTCGGGCAAGGGCGCCCAGCCCCGTAGAATCGCGGGATGTCTTATCTTGTGCTGGCCCGCAAATACCGCCCCCGCAATTTCTCTGAAATGGTGGGGCAGGAGCATGTCGTTCAGGCGCTCACCAATGCCCTGACGCAGCAGCGCCTGCACCATGCCTATCTGTTCACCGGCACGCGCGGCGTGGGCAAGACCACGGTCTCGCGCATTCTGGCCAAGTCGCTCAACTGCCAGGGCGCTGATGGCCAGGGCGGCATCACGGCAACGCCCTGCGGCGTCTGTGCGGCCTGTACCGAAATCGACAGCGGGCGCTTTCCCGACTACACGGAGCTGGACGCTGCCTCCAACCGTGGCGTGGACGAGGTGCAGAGCCTGCTGGAGCAGGCTGTCTACAAGCCGGTGCAGGGACGCTTCAAGGTCTTCATGATCGACGAAGTGCACATGCTCACGAACACGGCCTTCAACGCCATGCTCAAGACGCTGGAGGAGCCGCCCGAATACCTGAAGTTCGTGCTGGCCACCACCGATCCGCAGAAGGTGCCCGTGACCGTGCTCAGCCGCTGCCTGCAGTTCAACCTGCGGCCCATGGCGCCCGAGACCGTGCTGGAGCATCTGGGCCAGGTGCTGGGGCAGGAAGGCGTGGCCTCCGAGCCCCAGGCCCTGCGCCTGCTGTCGCGCGCCGCGCGTGGCTCCATGCGCGATGCGCTGTCGCTGACGGACCAGGCCATTGCCTTTGGCAGCGGACAGCTGCAGGAGGCCACGGTGCGCCAGATGCTGGGCAGCGTGGACCGCAGCCATGTGTTCCGCCTGATAGAGGCACTCGCCCAGGCTGATGGCCAAGTGGTTGTGGAAACCTCCGACGCGCTGCGCCGCAATGGCCTGTCTGCCGCCTCCACGCTGGAGGAAATGTGCGCCGTGCTGCAGCGCATGGCCGTGGCACAGGCCGTGCCGCAGATGGCCGCCGACGCCAGCGATCCAGAAGCCGCAGAGATCGCCCGCCTTGCGGTGCTGATGCCGCGCGACGAAACCCAGCTGCTCTACAGCATCTGCCTGCATGGTCGGGCCGAACTGGGCCTGGCCCCCGACGAGTACGCGGCGCTGACCATGGCGCTGCTGCGGCTGCTGGCGTTCAAGCCGCAATCTGCAGAGCCCGCCCCGGGCGCGGCTGAAAAAAAAACTCCAGCGCTGACCCCCTCCACGGCGAAGCCTGAATCTCCCGCGCCCGTGGCGCAGGCGCGGCCCGCACAGCCCGCTGTGCCTGAGGCTCCCGCTGTGCCGGCCAAGGCGGCCATGCCCGTCCCGGTCGCGCCTCCTGCTCCTGTCGCGCCTGTCGCATCTCCCGTGACCGCTGCGCCCGCCGTGGTCACTCCCGTGGTGCAAGCCGTTGCGGCTGCAGCACCTGTTCAGGCGCCCGTGGCCGTGGCCCCAGTTGCCAGGCCGGAACCCGTGCTTGCGCCTGTCCGGGAGGCCAGGCCTTCCGCTGCTCCAGAGGTTAAGCCGGCCGCCGGTGTCGCCCAGGAGCCCCTGGACGAGCCTGTGGATGAGCCCGTGGACGATGTGCAGGAAGACGAAGACTCTTCTGCCGATGAGGCGCCGCAGGCGCAGGATGCCGATGCACCGGACGAGGGTGCCTGGGCCGGGATGCCCGATGAAGGCTGGGCCGACGAAGGCCGCTGGAGCGATGACGGAGATCTGGCCCTGGAGCCGCCTGCCGCTGCCGTGGCACGGCAGTCCGAACCGCAGATCGACACTCAGATCGATGTGCAGGACTTCGCTCCCGAACGTGGCCGCCAGTCCCCCGGTGCGCCTCCCGCGCCGACCGTGGAGCGCACGCCCGACGGCGATGTCTGGCACGCTGCCGTCCAGCAACTGGTGCAGGCCGAGGCCGTCACGGCGCTGGCGCGGCAGCTGGCGCTGCAGTCGCAACTGGTGGCGCGCGATGGCGATGCATGGACGCTGCGCGTGGAAAGCAGCTCGCTGGCCCAGCCCGCCACGCGCGAGCGCCTGCGTGCGGCGCTGGAGGCCGCTGGCCTGGCGCGGCAACTGCATGTCGAGCAAGGCGCCGTGGCAGACAGCCCCGCGCGGCGCAATGCGGTGGCCAGCCATGAGCGCCAGCGCATTGCAGAAGACATCGTGATGAATCATTCTCTGGTGCAGACCCTGATCCGCAGCCATGGCGCGAAAATCGTGCCCGGCAGTATCAAGCCCGTATCCATTCAGCCCTGACACGCTCTAGAGCGTTTCGTTTTTACCCTACAGAAGAAGGAACTCACATGTTCAACAAAGGACAACTGGCCGGCCTGATGAAGCAAGCCCAGGCCATGCAGGACAACCTCAAGAAGGCCCAGGATGAACTGGGCAACATTGAGGTGGAAGGCGAGTCTGGCGCGGGCCTGGTGAAGGTGGTCATGACCTGCAAGCACGACGTCAAGCGCATCACCATCGACCCCAGCCTGCTGGCCGAAGACAAGGACATGCTGGAAGACCTGGTGGCTGCCGCCTTCAACGCCGCCGTGCGCAAGGCCGAAGAGACTTCCAACGAGAAGATGGGCAAGCTCACGGCCGGCATGCCCGGCCTGCCGGGCGGCATGAAGTTCCCGTTCTGAGGCAGGCCCTAGCGGTTGTGCCGAACAGCCTGGAGAGGCCATGCCGGCTTCTCCAGCTGCCCACTCGTGTGGAGTGGCCATCGAGCGATCTGCCCCTGCAGATCGCTTTTTTTCTGAGAACCTTCTCCATTGAAAGGAAGCTGCCATGTCGGACGTGCAATCGCTCGATGGCCTGATCGAGGCCTTGCGCAGGCTCCCGGGTGTGGGCATCAAGTCGGCGCAGCGCATGGCCTTCCACCTGCTGCAGCGCGACCAGGACGGCGCGCGGCAGCTGGCCCGTGCCCTGACCACGGCCGTGGAGTCGGTCACCCACTGCGAGCGCTGCCATACCTTCACCGAAGGCCGCATCTGCTCCATCTGCCAGGATGAAGGGCGTGACGCGGCCCGGCTGTGCGTGGTGGAGGCGCCCGCCGATATGGCGGCCATGGAGCGCACGGGTGCCTACCAGGGCTATTACTACGTGCTGATGGGGCGGCTGTCGCCACTCGACGGCATAGGTCCGCGCGATCTGAACCTGTCATCCCTGCTGGAGCGTGCCGGCGACGGCAAGGTTCAGGAGGTGATCCTGGCCACCAGCTTCACGGCGGAAGGCGAGGCCACGGCCCATGCGATCAGCGAGGCCCTGAAGGCGCGCGGCATCCATGTGACGCGCCTGGCGCGCGGCGTGCCCATAGGTAGCGAACTCGAGTACGTGGACCTCGGTACGATCGCCCATGCGCTGGTGGACCGCCGGTAGTGGCCGAGGCGGCTGGCGTTTCTTGTCTATTCATCAGGAGCCTGTATGCCGACCTCTGTCATCCTGCCGCCTGGCGGCTTCTCCATAGCGCATTGGTGCCTGCTGGTGGCGGCCCTGCTGCCGCTGGCCTGCGCCTACATCGCCAAGGCGCCCGGCATGAAGCACCGGCCGGGGCAGCGCGGTTTCGACAACCACGAACCCCGGGCCTGGCTGGCGCAGCAGACGGGCTACCAGGCACGTGCCAACGCGGCGCAGGCCAATAGCTTCGAGTGCCTGCCTTTCTTCATTGGCGCCTTGCTGGTTGCCTGGCAATTGGGTGCACCGTCCGCGCGTGTCGATGGCCTGGCCGTGGCCTTTGTTGTGTTGCGCATTGCCTACATCGCCTTCTATGTGACGGACCGCGCCACGCTGCGCAGTCTGGCCTGGGCGCTGGCGCTGGTGGTGAATCTGCTGCTGTTTTTCGCGGGCTACCGCTGAGGCCTGGGTGAGACCTGGGTGAGGGCCGGGCGCGTGTTCACCGCGCGCCGTGCTGGCCCTGAAGCCTACGGTGTTTCACATACGGGCAAGCACCGATGCTGTGCATGCGGGCTCTGGGCATGATCGTGTTGCACTGCAGCAAAATAACCACCATGTCTTCCCACGTGCTTGATCGCCGAACCTTGTTGAGCCTCATGGGGCTGGGTTCCCTTTGGTCGTTTCCTTCCCTCGGTTCGGCCGAGCTGGTGACGATTTCCGTGGGCGGTCAGGGCCTGCTGTATTACCTGCCGCTGGTGATTGCCCAGCAACTGGGGTACTTCGAGGCCGAGGGCCTGACCGTGCGCATCGATGACTATCCGGGCGGGTCGCAGTCGCTGCAGGCGCTGGAATCGGGCGCCGCCGATGTGTGCGCGGGTGCCTATGAACACACGCTTGTCGCGCAGCAGCGCGGCAGTGTGCTGCGTGCCTTCGTCGTGCAGGGGCGTGCGCCGCAGATTGCGCTGGGCGTGTCCTCGCGCTGGATGCCGCGCTACCAGACGCTGGCCGACCTGCGCGGGCGGCGCGTGGGCGTGTCCTCGCTGGGCGCATCCACGGCCCGGGCCGTGCAACTGATGCTGCTGGGCGATGGTCTGGAGGCCGATCTGGTGCAACTGGTGGGTGTGGGCTCGGGGCCTGACGCCATGGAGGCGCTGCGCACCGGGCGCGTGCATGCGCTGTGCCATGCGGACCCGCTGATGAGCGTGCTGGAGGACAAGGGTGCCGTGCGCATCGTCAGAGACCTGCGTGATCTGCGCAGCAGCGCGCAGCTGTACGGCGGCTCCATGCCCTCGGGCACGCTGTACGCGACCCAGGCCTTTTTGCGCAAGAACCCGGCCAAGGCCCAGGCGCTGAGCAATGCCATGGTCCGATCGCTCAAGTGGCTGCAAACCGCCGCGCCCATGGATGTGCTCAGGGCCGTGCCTGCACCCTATCTGCTGGGCTCGCGGCGCGCCTATCTGTCGGCCTTCGAGCACATGCGCACCACGATCTCCCCGGATGGCCTGATGCCCGATGACGGGCCTGCCACGGCCCTGCGCGCCCTGGTCCGGCTCAACCCTGCGCTGGCGCGCAGCGGTATCGACCTGGAGCGCTCGTTCACCAACGAATTCGTGCGGCAGTCCCGCCAGCGTTTCCACACCTGAGCCCCCGGGCCGCACGCAAAAGAGCCCGCGAAAGCGGGCTCTTTGGAGTGGGGCAATGGCGGTGCCTTCAGCGCCTTCAGCGCTTTTTCACCTTGGATGGCTTGCCGCCACGCGGCGCCGTGGTGACCGACACCTTGGCGTTGCGGTTTTGCGGCTGCACGGCCACCTTGCGTGCGGTTCCGGTGGACTTGGCCGCCCGGGCATTGCCGCCGCTGCTGGCGCGCACCGGCAGGTAGGCCACCAGCGATTGGCCGGCATGCAGGGTGGCGGAGGACTTCAGGTCATTCCAGTCCGCCAGATTGGATGCGCTGACGCCGTAGCGGTTGGCCACGCTGATCAGCGTGTCGCGCTTGCGGGCCTTGATGGTGGTGCGGCGCGTGACGATCTCGGGGGCAAAGCTGATCTGGCCGTTGTCGGCCACGTGGCCGGCCACGTCGGCACGCACGTTGGCGCCGCGCGGCACCATGAGCGCGGAGCCGGCCTTGATCAGCATGCGGGGCGGGATGTTGTTGAGGGCGCGCAGGTCGGACTCGCCCAGGCCCACGCGCTGGGCCGCCTCGGCCACGCTGATGGTGGAAGGCACGGTCCACACGGTCCAGCTCGCGTACTGGCCTTCGTCGAAGGCCTGCATGTTGCGGCGGAACACCTTGGCGTTGTCCCAGGGCAGCAGGATCTCCGGCGTGCCGGCCGCAAAGATCACCGGCTTGCGGAAGCTGGGATTCAGCGCCTTGAAGTCATCGGTCGACACGTCGGCCAGCTTGGCCACCAGTTCCACGTCGATGTCACGGGTGATGGTGACGGTCTGGAAGTAGGGGTGGTTCTCGATCAGCGGCAGCTCGGTGTTGAACGCATCGGGGTTGGCCACGATGTTCTTGACGGCCTGCAGCTTGGGCACGTACATGCGGGTCTCGGCCGGCATCTGCAGGTCGGTGTAGCCCGTGGGCAGGCCCAGCTTCTCGTTGCGCTTGATGGCGCGGCCCACGCTGCCTTCGCCCCAGTTGTAGGCGGCCAGGGCCAGGTGCCAGTCGCCGAACATGTCGTAGAGCTTTTGCAGGTAGTCCAGCGCGGCGCGCGTGGAGGCCAGCACGTCGCGGCGGTCGTCGCGGAAGGCGTTTTGCTTGAGGTCGAAATAGGTGCCGGTGGCCGGCATGAACTGCCACATGCCGGCCGCCTTGGCGGTGGAGACGGCCTGCGGGTTGAAGGCGCTCTCGATGTAGGGCAGCAGCGCCAGCTCGGTGGGCATGTTGCGCCGCTCCAGTTCCTCGACGATGTGGAACAGGTACTTGCTGGAGCGCTCGGTCATGCGCTGTATGTAGTCGGGCCGGCTGGCATACCACTGCTCGCGGTCCTTTACCAGATCCTGGTCCAGGTCGGGCATGGCGAAGCCCTGGCGAATGCGTACCCACAGATCGCCCGTGGTCTCCAGCGAGGCCACGCCGCCGTTGCCGGCGCTGCCTGTGCCCAGCGGGCTCAGCGGTCCGTTGGGGTACATCGGGGAGTGCGGTGCGGTGCTGGGGGCGGGGGCCGTGCTGGCCAGGTCCGGGCTGCTGGTGGTGGCGCAGCCCGCAAGAGCCAGCAGGCTGCCCAGCAGCAGGGTGTGTAGCAGTTTCATCAGAAGACGTTTTTCCATTGACGCAGGCCGGCCAGCACGCTGGCGGGGTCCTGCTGTCTCACCTGTGCGTCGAAGCCTGCGGCGGCGGCGGCCACTGCGGATTCGCGCGTTCTAAGAAAGGGATTGATGGAGCGCTCGGTCTCCATCAGGGAAGGCAGCGTGGGCCGGCCGGCCTCGCGCAACGCCTGACAATGCCTCTGGTAGTGAGCCAGGGCCTGGTTGTTTGGTTCCACGGCCTGCGCAAAGCGCAGGTTGGACATTGTGTACTCATGTGCGCAGCAGACCAGGGTGTTGTCCGGCAGCGCGGCCAGATCGTCCAGCGATTGCTGCATCTGCTGCGGCGTGCCTTCGAACAGGCGCCCGCACCCCCCTGAAAACAGCGTATCGCCGCAGAACAGCACGGGCTGCGCCTGCGCCGCCGTGCTGTAGAAGGCGATGTGGCCGCTGGTGTGGCCGGGCACGTCAATGACCTGCCAGGGGCCGCCCAGGGCCTGCACTGTATCGCCACCCTGCACGCGCTGCACGGGCTCGGGCAACTGCTCGTAGGCGGGGCCCCAGACCTGGGCGCCCGTGGCCTGGCGCAGCTGCGCCACGCCGCCGACATGATCGGCATGGTGGTGGGTGACTAAAATGCCCTGCAACTGCAAGTCCAGCTGGCGCAGGCTGGCCAGCACGGGCGCTGCATCGCCGGGATCGACGACCAGGGCCTGCCCTGCGTCGTACAGCAGCCAGATGTAGTTGTCGGAAAAAGCGGGGATGGGCAACAGGTTCATGAGCAGCAAAATTATAGGGACGCATCACTGGACGCAATCTGCCCTCGGCCACTACCTGCTGGAATGGGAGCAGCAGCGCTGCGACGAGGCGGTGGCCGATATTTTCGGCTATCACAGCCTGCAGTTGGGCATGCCCATGCTCCAGGGGCTGCGCGCCAATCGCATGCCGCATCGCTGGCTGGCCCTGGATTCCATGCAGGATGCGGTGCCAGCCGAGGGCGTGCCGCCGCTGGAGGTGCCCGTGGCGCTGTTGGCCGATCCGGCCGCGCTGCCGTTTTCCGAGGCCAGCCTCGACCTCGTCGTCATGCCGCACACGCTGGAGACCTCGCCGGACCCGCATGCCGTGTTGCGCGAGGCGGCCAGGGTGCTGATGCCCGAGGGCCGTATCGTCGTGTGCGGGCTCAACCCCGCCAGTCTGCTGGGCGTGCAGCGCCGTGCCGAGCGCGGCGTGTATCTGCCCGATGTGGGCTGGGGCGTGGGCTACTGGCGGCTGCGCGACTGGCTGCGATTGCTGGCCTTCGAGATCGAGGCCGTGCAGTTCGGCTGCTATCGTCCTGCCGTGCAGACGGATCGCTGGCTGCGGCGCTGGCAGTTCATGGACCGCGTGGGGCGGCTGGGCTGGCCCATGCTGGGCGGTGTGTACTGCGTGGTGGCCGTCAAGCGCGTGCCAGGCGCACGCATGCTGGAGCCTGCCTGGCGTGGCCGCGCAGCCGTGTCGGGCGCCTCCGTGCCTGTGGCCCACCGCATGCCGGCGCAGGCGGTGCAGGGCAGCGATCCGCATTCCAACCGGCCTGAAGGCCGGGTCATTCAACCCAAGGAAATTTTTTGAATCAAGTTGTTATCTACACGGACGGCGCCTGCAAGGGCAATCCGGGTCCCGGCGGCTGGGGCGTGGTGCTGGAGGCCGGCAGCGCCAGGAAAGAGCTGTTCGGCGGCGAGCTGAACACGACCAACAACCGCATGGAGATGATGGCCGTGATCGAGGCGCTGTCCGCGCTCAGGCGGCCCTGCGATGTGGTGCTCTACATCGACAGCCAGTACGTGCTCAAGGGCATCACCGAATGGATCCATGGCTGGAAGGCCAAGGGCTGGAAGACGGCCTCCAAGGAGCCGGTCAAGAACGTCGAGCTGTGGCAGCGGCTGGACGCCCTGGTCCAGGGCGGCGGCCACCGCATCGACTGGCGCTGGGTCAAGGGCCACGCAGGCGACCCTGGCAACGAGCGGGCAGACGCCCTGGCCAACAAGGGCGTGGACCAGGCACTGGGGCGCTGAGCGCCTGGTGCGGGGGCGGGTGCAATGCCCGTCCCTTGCTTCCACCTCCCGAGACCTACCTACAACGCGGTAGATGAAAACCCCAGAACCAGAATTCGGCCCGCGCAGCTAATATTTCCATAAGTGGAAATTAGTTCGCGCCTTGCCAGGCATCTTCCGTGGCGTGGTGTCCAAAATTGCCACTTGTGGAATTTTTAACCATCTCACGATGAAAGAGCCTTGCGATGAAATACAAAGCAATTGCCGCATTGGCGATGCTGGGCGGCGCGGGAGCGGCGCTGGCCCAGAGTTCGGTGACGCTGTACGGCAGCATGGACCTGACCATGCCCTGGATCAGCGATGTGCGCGGGAGCCGGCTGACGCGCATGGATTCGGCCATTTCCCAGCCTGACCTCTGGGGCCTGCGCGGCTCGGAGGACCTCGGCGGTGGCATGAAGGCCTCGTTCCAGCTGGAGAACGGATTCCTCACGGACATCGGCTCGCCGATCTCGCCGACCAGCTACTTCAACCGGGCTTCCTGGGTGGGTCTGGACAGCGCGTCGATGGGCTCGGTGCGGCTGGGTCGCCAGGTCGATTTCACGGCCGGCACGCTGAGCCAGTGGGGCAACGGCTATCAGCTCTACAACTTTTATCTCTACCACCCCGGCAACCTGGACGGCCTGTCCAGCCAGTTCCCCGTGGACAACTCCGTGGTCTACCTGACGCCCAGGATGGGCGGCATGCAGTTCGGCGCGCAGTACGGCTTTGGCGAGGTGCCGGGCCGCTCGCAGGCCAACCGTACCTACAGCGTCATGGGCAGCTATTCCAGTGCCAAGCTCAATCTGGCCGTGGCCTACACCGATGCGCGTGGCCGTGCCTTCGATATCGCCGGGCGCACGGGCCTGGCGAACGCGCTGGGCCAGGACCTGGTGGCGGGCCGCCCCCTGGTGCTCGATACCTTCCAGGTGCTGGGCATCGGCGGCGGTTACCAGCTCGATGCGCTTCCGGTCCGGCTCAACGCGCTGCTGACGCGCTCCACGCTCAAGTACGGCGCAGCCTCCAGCAACATGAGCGCGCTCGACCTGGGCCTGGCCTGGCAGACCAGCCAGTCCGTGACCATCAACACGGGCTACTCCTTCAGCCGCTTCGAGCAGACGAAGTGGAACCAGGTCCACCTGGGCGCGCGCTATGCCTTCTCCAAGCGCACGCAGCTGCATGCCTCGGTCACGCACCAGCGCGCCTCGGATGGCGTGGCGGCGATGAATTCCGTGGGCGTTGCCAGCGGGCGCACGCAGACCGTGATTGCGGCAGGCATACACCACTCGTTCTGAGAGGCATGAGACATGCAGCCCGGTTGATGCGGGCGCATTGGAGACCCCACGATGAAATTCACCCTCAATTCCCGAAGCGTGGCCTTTGACGGCGACGGGCAGACCCCGTTGCTGTGGGTGTTGCGCGATCACTTCAAGCTGCCCGGCACCAAGTTCGGCTGCGGCATCAGCATGTGCGGGGCCTGCACGGTCCATGTCGATGGCGAGCCGGTGCGCTCCTGCGTGCTGCCCGTCTCGACGGTGGGCGGCAAGGCGGTCACGACCATCGAAGGGCTGTCCAGCAACCGTTCCCACCCTATCCAGAAGGCCTGGATGGACAAGGACGTGCCGCAGTGCGGCTACTGCCAGTCCGGCATGGTCATGGCCGCTGCTGCGCTGCTCAAGACCCATCCACAGCCCACCGATGCGCAGATCGACGAGGCCATGACCAATCTGTGCCGCTGCGCCACCTACCACCGCATCCGGGAGGCCATCCATGCCGCAGCGTCCAAGCAATGAACGGGGCCGCACGGCCGGCTCTGCCATCTCGCTGCGGCGCAGGCATCTGCTCCAGAGCGCTGCTGCGCTGCTGGTGGCGCCTGCTGCCGGCAGCCTGCTGATTCCGCTGGCGCAGGCCGCGCCAGCGGAGGCCGGTGCAGCGGCAGCAACGGCCTCCTCCATCGGCGATTGGGTCTGGATCGAGCCTTCGGGCCAGGTCGTGATCGGCGTGTCGCAGTGCGAGGTGGGCCAGGGCATCTACACGGGCCTGCCCCAGGTGCTGGCCGACGAGCTCGATGCCGACTGGGCCAGCGTGACCGTGCGCTTCGTCACGGGGCGCGACGCCTATCGCAACGATGCGGGCGAGATGCCGTTCCAGCAGTTCGTGGGCGCGTCGATGTCGATGAACTATTTCTACGAGCGCATGCGCCTGGCCGGTGCCCAGGCCCGTGATGTGCTGCTGCGTGCCGGCGCGGCCCGGCTGGGCGTGCGGGCATCCCAGTGCAGCACGCGCGCCGGCCGCGTGCTGCACTCCGCGACGGGCCGCAGCGTGGGCTACGGCGAGATCGTGGCCGATGCCTCCAGGCTGTCCATCGCCGCGCGCCCGCGCATGAAGTCGGCTTCCGAGCAGGGCCTGATCGGCCGCAACCTGCGCCGGGTGGACACCCCGGCCAAGGTCGATGGCAGCGCGGTTTTCGGCATCGATGTCGAGGTGCCCGGCATGCTGATCGGCGCCGTGCGCATGGCGCCCAGCGTGACGGGGCGCATCGTGCGCATCCGCAACGAGGCAGAGGTGCGCGCGCGCCCCGGCGTGCATGCCATCGTGCGCACCACGCAGTGGCCCGACCCCGAGCCCAGCACCGTGGTCGTGGTGGCCGATTCGTACTGGATCGCCAAGCAGGCCGCCGACGCGCTGGACATCGAATTCGACGCCGGCGCGGCGGCCGGCGTGGACAGCGAGCGCATCCATGCGCAGTTCGTCGCAGGCCTGTCGAACGACAAGGCCGTCGTTGCCCGCAGCCTGGGCAAGCCGCGCGAAATGCTGGCGGCGGGCAAGCCGATCACGGCCGACTACCACTCGCCCTACATCACGCACGCCACCATGGAGCCGCTGGCCGCCACTGTCCATGTGCGCGACGGCGAGGTCGAGACCTGGGGGCCCTACCAGGGCCAGGACTTCCTGCGTGGCGAACTGGGCAAGGCCTGCGGAGTGCCTGCGGACAAGGTCATCGTGCACACCACCTTCCTGGGCGGCAGCTTCGGGCGCAAGTACATGCCCGACTTCGCCTTGCATGCAGCAGCGGCATCCAAGGCCGTGGGCCGGCCCGTCAAGGTCATCCGCTCGCGTGAGGACGACATACGGCATTCCTACTACCGGCCCGGTGCCTCGGGGCGGCTGAGTGCCGTGCTGGGCGCCGACGGCCTGCCTGCCGCGCTGCATGCGCGCATCTCGGGCCAGTCGCTGTACGGGGCCATCAACCCCAAGAAGATGGCCGATGCAGGCGGCTGGGACGAGACCATGGTCGAGTCCATCTACGACCTGATCTACGGCGTGCCCAACCTGCTGGTGGATGCCGTGGACGTGCAGCAGCCCATACCGCTGAGCTATCTGCGCAGCGTGGGCTCCACGTCCAGCGTGTTCTTCCTGGAAAGCTTCATCAGCGAGCTGGCCCACACCGCAGGCGTGGACGACTACCAGTACCGGCGCCGCCTGCTGGCCGGCCAGCCGCTGGCACTGGGCGTGCTGGATGCGGCGGCGCGGGCCGCGCGCTGGGAGCAGCCCGCACCGGCAGGGCTGCACCGCGCCATGACCTTCAACGTATACACGGGGCGGGGCGAGAGCTTCCAGACCTTCGTCGCGCTGGTCATGGAATTGCGTGTTGTGGAAGGCCGCGTGCGGCTGGAGCGCGCCATCTGCGCCATCGACGCGGGCCGTGTGGTCAACCCGGGACTGGTCAAGGCCAATGTCGAAGGCGGCATCGGCTTTGCGCTGACCAACACCTTCAAGAGCCGGCTGGGCTTTGACAAGGGCGTGGTGCAGCAAAGCAATTTCCACGACTACCCGCTGCTGCAACTGTCCGAAATGCCCCGCGTGGAGGTGGTACTGGTCGAGAGCGATCGGCCGCCCCAGGGCTGCGGCGAAGTGGCCCTGGGCCCCACGGCGCCTGCCGTGGCCACGGCCCTGTTCCATGCCACCGGCCGCCGGTTCCGCTCCATGCCGCTGCCGCAGGACATCGCGTCCACCTGATCACCACCCCAACCCCGTTTTTTTCGAGAAAAGGAATTTCATGCAAGTCGAACACATCACCCCGTGCATAGGATCGGAGATCTACGGCATCGATCTCTCGGACCCGGCGCAGGTGCATGACCATGCGGACGCGCTGCGCCGGCTGCTGGCCGAGCGCCAGGTCATCTTCTTCCGCGACCAGACGCTGGACCCTGCGCAGCAGGTGCGCGTGGCCCAGGTGTTCGGCAAGGTAGAGCCCGTGTCCTCCACCTTTCCCTCGCACCCGGACGATCCCCATGTCGAGCTGCTGATCAGCCAGGGCACGCGCACCGGCACCGACATCTGGCATGCCGACCTGACCTGGCAGACCAAGCCGCCCGCCGGTGCCTGCCTCTACGCCGTGGACGTGCCGCCCACGGGCGGCGACACCATGTGGGCCAGCATGACCACGGCCTTCGCCTCGCTGGCGCCCGAGCTGCAGGCCTATCTGCGCAAGCTGCGCGCCACCCACAACTGGGAGGCGCCAGCGCTCAGGCAAAGCCTGATGCGCCGAGATCCGTCTGGCGAGGCCTATCGCGCCACCCGCCTCAAGCATCCGCCGCTGGAGCAGCCCGTGGTCCTGGAGCACCCGGTCACCGGGCTGCCCGTGGCCTTTGTGAACTCGCTCTACACCACGCACATAGAAGGCGTCACCAGCGACGAGAGCGCGGCCCTGATCGCCATGCTCAGCGGGCTGGCGAAGGTGCCTGAATGGCAGGTGCGCTTTCGCTGGCGCAAGGGCTCGGTGGCCATCTGGGACAACCTGGCCACGCAGCACTACGCGGTCAATGACTACCACCCCGCAGCGCGGCGGATGCACCGTGTGGCGATACGCCAGGCTTGAGCCCGGCAACGAACTTTGCTGACAATGAAAAAACCACGATGAAAGCCCTCTCCATGAAAGCGAAACGCAGAACGCTCGCCCTGGGCGCGGCCATGGCCCTGGCGCTGCTCGCCGGTCCGGCGCAGGCCCAGACCTACCCCCACAAGCCGGTCACCATCGTCGTGGCCTACCCCGCAGGCGGCGATACCGACGCGCTGGCGCGGCTGCTGGGCGAGAAGCTGTCGGCCCGCATCGGCCAGTCCGTGCTCGTGGACAACCGCGCGGGCGCCAGCGGCACCATAGGCAGCAGTTTCGTGGCCAAGGCACCGGCCGATGGCTACACGCTGCTGCTGGCGCCCAATACCTTTGCCATGGCCCAACTGGTGCTCAAGCTGGGCGCGGGCCACGGCTACGACGTGCTCAATGGCTTCACGCCCGTGATCGAGGTCGGCTCCACTTCGCTGTTCCTCGTCGCCGGGCCCGGTGCGGGCGTGCGCAGCTTCAAGGAGGCCATCTCCTCCAGCCAAGGCCGCTCGCTGGGCTATGCCACGCCGGGCAATGGCTCGCCCATGCACTTCCTCGGCGAGATGGTCCGGCGCGCCACGGGCGCCCGCTTCGAGGCCATTCCCTACAAGGGCGTGGCGCCGGCCGTCACCGATGTGGTGGGCGGCCATGTGCCCTTCACCTACAGCACGCTGGGCTCCATCGCTCCCTATCTGCCCGGCGGCAAGCTGGTGGCGCTGGCCGTGGCCGACGCCCAGCGCTCACCGCTGGCGCCCGACGTGCCCACGCTGGCCGAGCTGGGTTACAAGGACGTGGAGCTGACCGCCTGGTATGGCCTGTTCGGCCCCAGGAACATGCCCGCCGAGGTGGTCAAGCTGCTGAACACCCACCTCAACGAGATCCTCAGGATGCCCGACGTGGTGGCGCGCATGGCCACGCTGGGAACCGTCCCTGTGGGCGGTCCGCCCCAGCGCCTGGGCAAGACCAGTGCCGGCGATTTCGAGCGCTTCGGGCGGCTGGTCAAGGAGCTGGGCATACAGCCGGACTAGATTGAACAGGCGCTGAACGAAAGGAGGGAGGAAGCAGCGGGCGCCGGCGCAAGTCATCCCGGGTGGTGGCCCGGGGACGGAGGGTGGTCTTGCGCCGGCGCATCCTGCCTGATGCGCTCGGCCAGCAGATGGGACATGAAGCGCAGGTAGCGCTCGATCTGCTGGTCTGCCTCGGGTCCCTCACCGAACAGCTCGGCCAGCAGCGGCCGTGCCGTGGGCAGGAAGGCCGAAATGCTGAGGATGGCCAGGTGGATGAAGCGCGGGTCCACCTGTGCCGGGTGGCTGGCCTGCGCTCCGTCCATCAGCATGGTCGAGGTCAGCTCCAGCCCGCGCCGCGTGATGCGCTGCAGCGGCGTGCCCGAGGGCGGCGGCTCTTCTTCGCTTTCGTAGTGGTAGATCTCGGAGAGCGCCAGCCGCTCGAACTGCGGGTGCTCACGCATGAAATCCAGCCGCAGCAGCAGGCGCTGGTAGACGCGCTCTTCCACCGTGCCCTGCGTCCTGAGCGCCACTTCCATGCGGTTTTGCAACTCGCGCATCAGGGACTCCGTCACCTCCTGCAGCAAGCCCTTGAGGCTGCTGAAGTAGTAGCGCACCAGGGCACGCGTGACACCGGCTGCCGCCGCGATTTCCAGAATGCTCAGCTGCTCCGGCGTGCGGGTCTTGAGCAGGTTGACCGTGGTCTGCAGGATGATGTCCCGTCCCACGGCATCGTCGGCCAGCGGGCGGCCGCTGTTGCGGCGGGGCTTCTTGGGCGCGGATTCGGTTGGCTTCTTTTGAGGCGGCATGCGGGCCATTGTCGGCGATACACAGGCAGCGGCCGCGCCGCAAGCGTCAGGGCTGGGCGGTAATGCGGGCCAGCGCGTCCGCGATCTCGCGGGCGTGCTGGGGCCGCACCAGCCTTTGCACCTCCTGCCCGTCACGCAGAAAGATCAGGGTGGGCCAAAGCTTGACGCGGTAGCTGCGACCCAGGGCCCGGCCGGGGCCGTCTTCCACCTTGATGTGGGCCACCTGCGGGGCGGCATCCAGCGCCTGGGCAATCAGCGGTTGCGCGCCCTGGCAGTGGCCGCACCAGGCGGTGCCGAACTCCAGCAAGGTAGCGCCGGGCAGCGTGTCGACGGTGCTGCGATCGGGGGCGTCGGTCAGGTGCTTGGACTGGAAGGGCATGGGAATCTCCTGTCAGGGAAAGGCCTGCAGCGGCAGGATGGACACGGTTTCGCCGGCTTGCACGGCACCGCGCTCATGTTCGAGCACGATGAGGCAGTCCGCCTCGGCCATGGAGCGCAGCACGCCCGAACCCTGCGGCCCGGTGGTGCGGACCAGGCAGCGGCCATCGGCGCCTGTGGACAGAAGGCCGCGCTGGTACTCGGTGCGGCCTGGCCGCTTGGACAGCGCATGGGCAGCCACGGCCTGGGGCAGGGCGGCCGGCTCGGCAGCTGCCTGCGCAGCGCCCATGAGCTGCAGCAGCGCCGGACGGACAAAGACCAGAAAGCTGACCATGGCGGCCACGGGATTGCCGGGAAGGCCGATCAGCACCGTGGTGCGTGCAGGCGTGCGGCTTGCGGCAAACGGCGTGCCCGCATCGGGCTGCAGCAGGCCCACGGCCAGCGGCCGGCCCGGCCGCATGGCCAGTCGCCAGAAGTGCACGCAGCCCATGCGCTGCAGCATGGCGCGCGTGTGGTCGGCCTCGCCTGCGCTGATGCCGCCGCTGGTCAGCACCACGTCGGCCAAAGAGGCGGCTTCGCGCAGGCGCTCCTGCAGGGCCTCGGGCTCGTCGGCCACCACGCCCAGGTCCAGCACCTGCACGCCCATGCGCTGCAGCAGGCCGATGAGGCTGAAGCGGTTGCTGTCGTAGACCGCACCCTCGCGCGGCGCCGTGCCGGGGTGGAGGATTTCATCGCCCGTGGAGAAATAGGCCACGTGCAGCCGCCTGCGCACGCGCACCTGGGGCTGGCCCAGGCTGGCGATCAGGCCCAGGGCCGCGGGATGCAGGCGCTGGCCCGCCGCCAGGGCCACGCGGCCCAGGCTCAGGTCCTCACCGCGCAGGCGCCGGTTGTCCCCGGCACGCACGCTGCCTGCCGGAATGCCGATGTGGTCAGTGCCTGCGGACACGGTGCGTTCATGCGCGACCACCGTGTCCAGCCCGCTCGGCAACACGGCGCCGGTCATGATCTTGATGCACTCGCCGGCCTGCACGGTGCCGTGCCAGGGTTTGCCGGCCAGGGCCTGGCCGACCACGCGCAGCACCAGCGGTGCAGCGGGCGAACCGGCGTGAGTTGCCTGCAGCTGGCCGCCATCGAAGGCATAGCCATCCATGGCGGCGTTGTCATGCGCTGGCACATCGACGGGGGAGACGATGTCTTCGGCCAGCACGCGGTCCAGCGCATCAGCCAGCGCCAGCGTCTCCAACTCTGCCACCGGGCCCAGGGGCTGCAGCAGGCTGGCCAGCTGTGTCAGGGCCTGATCGACCCTCAGGTCCTGGGTGGATGCGGTGGTGGGAGATGCGGGCTGGAAGGATGCTGTCATCAGAACGGAATCCGGTTGGGCAAGGCGGCGTGCGGGCCGGCGGCGTGGGGCACTACGACGGGGTGGCTGCGGCGCACGCCAGCGCCTGCAGCTCCTGCTGCGTGTTGGCGTTGGCAAAGGCCAGCGGGCTGTCGCCTGCGCGGTCGAAGAGGGCCGTGGCGCAGCGGTGCTGGCCCGTCCATGCATCGATCTTGCGGCCGCCCGAACGTATGAACGATTGCAGACTATCACGCAGCGATGACCGCATCAGGCAGAACACGGGCTGGGCTCGCAGCAGGGATTGATCTGCGTCAAGCGAGCGCTCCCAGCCATGGGCGACGACGATGTCGGCCGCAGGCTGCTGCGACAGCGCCGCCTGCACAAGCCGCTCCACAAGGTCCAGCGGGAACAGCGGCGTATCGCATGGCACGCAGACCAGCCAGGGCGTCCGGCAGTGCATCAGGCCGCTCAGGAAGCCGGCCAGCGGGCCGGGATAGTCGGGTTCGGCATCGGGCCAGACCGGAGCACCGTGGGCCGCGCCCAATTGCGCATAGGCCTCGGCATGGCGATTGGCGTTGATCAGCAGATGCCCGACCTGGGGCGCCAGGCGGTCCAGCGCATGGGCCGCCAGCGGCTGGCCCAGAAAGGGCTGCAGCCCCTTGTCGATGCCGCCCATGCGCATGCCGCGCCCGCCTGCCAGCACGCAGCCCGTGATGTCGTTCAGGGGCAGGGGGGCCTGCAGGGGAGCGGGATGGGAAGAAGGGGGCATGTGGGGCGGGAGGGAGCAGCGGGAAAAGGAGTAGGGGGCGGGGCGGCGATGGCGGGGCGCCGACGCCCCGCGCACGCCGCACGGATCAGCCGCCGATGTAGCTCATCTCGATGCGCCTGCGCTGCGTGCCCGTGCTGGCCGGCAGGCTGGCGCGCAGTTCGGAGTAGCGGTCGCTGCGCTGCTGCCAGATGGGGGCCAGCGCGGAGGCGACCTCGGCATCGCTGGCGCCGCTGCGCAGCAGGCTGCGCAGATCCCAGCCTTCGGAGGCGAACAGGCACAGGTACAGCCGGCCTTCGGTGGACAGGCGCGCGCGGTTGCAGTCGCCGCAAAAGGCATGGGTGACGCTGCTGATCACGCCGACCTCGCCCAGCGACGGGTCGTGCAGGCCGCGCGCGTCGGCATAGCCCCAGCGCACCGCCGTCTCGCCGGTGGCGCTGGGCTGCAGCGGCACCAGGGGCAGTTCGGCGCGCAGCCGGGCGATGACCTCGTCGGAGGGCAGGACCTCGTCCATGCGCCAGCCGTTGGTCGCGCCCACATCCATGTATTCGATGAAGCGCAAGGTCACGCCCGTGCCCTGGAAGTGGCGCGCCATGGGCAGGATCTGGTCTTCGTTGGTGCCGCGCTTGACCACCATGTTGACCTTGATGTTGGTCAGGCCCGCGGCCTGGGCCGCCTCGATGCCGGCCAGCACGTCGGAGACCGGGAAGTCCACGTCGTTCATGCTGCGGAACACCGCGTCGTCCAGCCCGTCCAGGCTCACGGTGACGCGGTTCAGGCCCGCGTCCTTGAGCGCGCGGGCCTTGCGGGCCAGCAGGGAGCCGTTGGTGGTCAGCGTCAGGTCCAGCGGCTGGCCGCCGGGCGTGCGCAGGGCGGAGAGCTGCTCCACCAGCGTTTCCACGTTCTTGCGCAGCAGCGGCTCGCCGCCCGTCAGCCGGATCTTCTGTACGCCGTGCTGCACGAACAGGCGCGCCGTGCGCGTGATTTCCTCGAAACTCAGCAGCGAGCCGTGCGGCAGGTAGCTGTAGTTCTTGTCGAAGACTTCCTTGGGCATGCAGTAGCTGCAGCGGAAGTTGCAGCGGTCGGTGATGCTGATGCGCAGGTCGCGCAGCGACCGGCCAAGCCTGTCCTGCAGATCGCCGGTGGGCGTCTGCAGCAGACTTGGCACGGCGGCCGGGCGCGTGGGGGAGCGCTCGTCGACCAGGGGGATCACTCGTTCTGCCATGCCTGCGATTTTGCCCGAATGCCTATGTCCAGGCACTGCGCAAGCCTGCAGTTCTTGATCTGTGTCTAGACGCAGCGCGCTCCGTCCACCTCGATGCAGGTGCCGCTGATGAAGGCGGCCTCGTCGCTGGCCAGATACAGCGCGGCATTGGCCACGTCCAGCGCTGTGGAAAAGCGGCCAAGCGGAATCGTCGCGCGAAAGCGCGCGCGGCGCTCCTCGTCCACCGGGCCGCCGGCGAACTCGGCGGCCAGGCCGGTGTCCGGGTTGAACACGGGGTTGATGCAGTTGACGCGGATGTTCTCGGGCCCGAGCTCGGCCGCCATGGACTTGCTGGTGATGATGACGGCACCCTTGGAGCCGTTGTACCAGGTCAGCCCCGGCCGAGGGCGCAGGCCGGCCGTGGAGGCGATGTTGATGAAGCTGCCGCCGCCAGGGCGGCCATCGGCCAGCGCCGGGTTGGCGCGCATGGCGGGCACGCCGTGCACGGCAGAGAGGTAGATGCTCTTGACGTTGATGGCGTAGACGCGGTCGAACTCGGCCTCGCTGACTTCGAGCATGGGGCGGTTGCGGTGCGTCCAGCCCGCGTTGTTGACGAAGGCATCGAGCCGGCCATGCGCCTGCAGCGTGGCCTGCACCAGGGCCTTGACCTGTTCGCTGCTTGTCATGTCCGCCTGCACGAAAAGTGCCCGGCCGCCTTCGGCGGTGATGGACTGTGCCACGCGCGTGCCGGCCTCGCGGTCGATGTCGTTGACGATGACCCGGGCACCTTCGGCGGCCAGCCGCTTTGCGATGCCGGCCCCGATGCCGCTGCCGGCGCCTGTGACGATGATGGATTTGTCCTGGACACGCATCGGGCTTTGCTCCTCGGTCGGGGGGTCAGGCCCCCTGGGTTTCGGTGGTTGCTGTGGTCGCCGGGATCGGGGTCGCGCCGCCTGTGCTGGGCTGCCAGCCCACGAATTGCGGGTAATAGCGCGCCACGCCGGGGCCGTTGAAGTCCCAGCCCAGGCACTGGCCCAGGTGGCGTGGCGGCTGGCTGGGGTCGGCATCGCCAAAGACGCCCGGCACGGACTGGAAGGCGGCCGTGGCCATGTTGAACAGCAGCTCGCGCAGATGCGTGCAGCTGGCCACGCCGCCCAGGTTCTCGTTGATGGCCTTGCGCCAGCCGCGCGCCATGCTGCAGCCCACCATTTTCTGCAGGGCCCGCGTGGCCTCGGGGCAGTGGCCCAGCGGGTGGGAATCCATGACGACCTCGATGGCCTGCACCGCCAGGCGGGCATCGACCGTGGTGCGTATCCACATGTGGTGTATGGCCGTGCCGGCGGGCATGTGGCGGCCGCCGCTCAGTTCGATGTCATGGGTCTTGCTGTCGCGCAGCTCGCCTTCGATATCCCAGAGGCCGTCGGCGCGGGCGTAGCTGCGGTAGCGCACGTCGCGTTCATGCTGGGGCGTGCGGTCGGGAATGGGGGACAAGGGCATGGGGGAAGCTGTTCTTTCTGTCGCGGGCTGCCGGCTGGCGCCGGGCATCCCGCGATTTTCCGTCATGCGCGAAGATCAGCCATGCCGTATGGCGACGGTCTTCAGCGTGGTAAAGCCGTAGAGCGCCTCGAAGCCCTTTTCGCGGCCATGGCCGCTGGACTTGACGCCGCCGAAGGGCAGCTCCACGCCGCCACCCGCCCCGTAGTTGTTGACGAAGACCTGGCCGCAGCGCAGGCGCCGCGCCAGACGCAGCTGGCGCGCGCCGTCGCGCGTCCACAGGCCGGCCACCAGGCCGTAGGCCGTGCCGTTGGCCAGTTGCACGGCATGGTCCTCGTCATGGAAGGGCATGGCGCAGAGCACGGGGCCGAAAATCTCTTCCTGCGCCAGCCGGTGCTCGGGCGGCACGTCGCGCAGCAGGGTGGGCGCCTGGTAAAAGCCGCTGTCGGGCGCATCCTCGACGATCTGGCCCTGCGCCACCACGGCAATGCCGGCCACCTGGGCGTCGGACAGGAAATCCCAGACGCGCTGCTGCTGGCTGGCGCGGATTAGCGGCCCCAGGTCCAGGTCCATGGCGGCCGGGCCCACGCGCAGCGCCTCGAAGGCCTGGCCCAGGCGTTCGAGCAGCGGCTCGTAGATCAGCGAGTCGATCAGCACGCGCGAACCTGCCGAGCAGGTCTGGCCCGCGTTCTGCACGATGGCGTTGACGATGGCGGGCACGGCGGCATCGAGGTCCGCGTCTGCAAACACGATCTGCGGGCTCTTGCCGCCCAGCTCCAGCGTGACGGGGCAGTGGCGCTCGGCAGCCGCCTGCTGGATCAGCGTGCCCACGCCGGGGCTGCCCGTGAAGCTCAGGTGGTCTACGCCGTGATGGCGCGCCAGGGCCTCGCCCACCTCGTGACCCAGGCCGGTGACCACGTTGAAGGCGCCGGCTGGAAAGCCTGCCTCGGTGGCCAGCCGCGCCACGCGCAGCACGGACAGGCAGGCGTCTTCCGAGGGCTTGACCACACAGGTATTGCCGGCGGCCAGCGCCGCGCCCACGCTGCGTCCCAGGATCTGCATGGGATAGTTCCAGGGCACGATGTGGCCGGTCACGCCGTGGGGCTCGCGCCAGGTCAGGGCGCTGTAGCCCTGCTGGTAGGGCAGGGTCTCACCGTGCAGCTTGTCGCAGGCGCCGGCGTAGAACTCGAAGTAGCGCGCCAGCGCCAGCACATCGGCACGGGCCTGGCGCGTGGGCTTGCCGCAGTCGCGCTGCTCAATGGCCGTGAGCTCATCGGCATGCTGGAGCACACTGCCCGACAGGCGCATCAGCAGGCGACCGCGCTCTGCGGCAGAAAGCTTGCTCCAGACGCTGTCCTGGCACTCGCGCGCCGAACGCACGGCCAGGTCGATGTCCTGGGGCGAGCCGCGCTGCAGCTCGTCGAAAGCCTGCCCGTCCGACGGGTCCAGCACGGGGATCGTGCGCCCCGACTCCGTGGGCACGGACGCATTGCCGATGTAGTGGTATTGCATGGAGCCCGATTGTGGGGTGCCCGCGCCGCTTGTCCAGTCCCGGGCGTTGCTGCGTTCCCTCGCTCGCCTTGGTGGCTTCAGTGGCTTCAGTCCTCGGGCCAGCCCGCGTCGCGCAGGCCCTGCCGGTCCAGCACCTCCATCTTGCCGCGCCGCAGTTGCAGGCAACCGGCCTGCTGCAGCTCCTGCAGGATCTGGTTGGTCGTCTGGCGCGACAGGCCCAGCATGCGCGCCAGCTGTTCCTGGGAAACATCCAGCTCGCGGCGCCAGCGCTGGCGGCCCTGGCCGTCCGGCTGCCACTGGTCAAAGCCTTCGGCCATGCGCACCAGGCGCCGCGCCAGACGCTGCGGCGCAGGCAGCAGCGTGTGCTCCTCCAGCGCCATCAGGCACACGCGCAGCTTGTCGGTCAGCAGCAAGGCCAGCACCTGCCAGTGTTCGGGATGGGCCGCCAGCCATGCCTGCAATGGGGCCTGGGGCACGTGCAGCACGGTGCAGGCCGTGGCTGCCTGGGCATCGTGGGTGCGCTCGGCTCCATCGAAAAGCGCGATTTCCCCCAGCCACATGGGAGGCTCCACCAGGGTCAGCAGCGCCGTGCGGGCCTGCTCGCCGCAGGCAGCCGTTCCCGAGATGCTGAGCGCGCCACGCGCCACCGCATACAGGCCGCAGGGCGGGTCGCCGCGCCGGAACAGCCAGTCGCCTGCCGCCAGCGTGCGGGGCTGGGCCAGTGCCTTGAGCTGTGCACCCAGCTCCGGCGGCAGGGCGTGGAACCAGCGGCCCGCCTCGATGGTGGCCCAGAGATCGGCCATGCCCGGCGGGCCGGCCGCAGCACGGCGCCGTACGCCGCGCGGGGTGGCGTGGGCTGCCGGAGCTGCCGGAGCGGGTGCGGGTAAGCCCGAGGTGTGCGATGAGGCTTGTGTCGGATCCATGACAGACGCCAATCCTTGATGACACCACCATGGTTGCGCAACATCCACCGCAGGTGCAGCCTATGAAAACCCTCATCGACCAACTGTCCCAGTACGCGGACTATCACCGTGATCCACGCAACATCCTCACGCACTTCGTCGGCGTGCCGCTGATCATGTGGGCGGTGGTGATTTTGCTGGCCCGCCTGCAGTGGGCTGCCCCCTTGGGCGATGGCCTGCCCGAGCTGCCATTGAGCCTGGCCCTGCTGGCGGCACTGGCGGCAGGCATCTACTACTGTCTGCTGGACCTGCGCTACGGCATCGCCATGGCCCTGGTGCTTGCCCTGATGCTGGCGCTGGCCCAGCCCATCGCCATGCTGCCGATGGGGGCTTGGCTGGGCTGGGGCCTGGGCATCTTCGCCGTGGGCTGGGTGATCCAGTTCGTGGGCCATTACTACGAGGGCCGCAAGCCGGCTTTCCTGGATGACATCGTGGGCCTGGTCATCGGGCCGCTGTTCGTGCTGGCCGAGCTGGGCTTTGCCCTGGGCCTGCGCCGCGAAGTGCAGCATGCGGTGGAGCAGCGCAGCGGGCCCGTGCAACGGCGCGCGGGCGGCGCACACGCCTGAAAACGGCCCGGGCGCTGCAAGCTTGGCGCAGGCTTGGCGCCGTAGCATGGCAGGCGTTCCTGCGGAGCCATCCGTGGGGGCGTGTGCCTGCGCCTAAAATCACGCTGCTATCCCCCTGCGGGGGCTTTTTTGTTTCAACTCTCCTCATCCATCATGTCTTTCGACAAAGTCACACCGGGCAAGAACGCTCCTGAAACCTTCAACGTGGTCATCGAGATCTCGGCCAACTCCGATCCCATCAAGTACGAAGTGGACAAGGAAAGCGGCGCCGTCTTCGTGGACCGCTTCATGGGCACGGCCATGCACTACCCGGCCAACTACGGCTATGTGCCCCAGACGCTGTCCGGCGACGGCGATCCGGTGGACGTGCTGGTGATGACGCCCTTCCCGCTGCCCCCGGGCGTGGTCGTGGCCTGCCGCCCCATCGGCATCCTGCTGATGGAAGACGAGTCCGGCGTGGACGGCAAGGTCCTGGCCGTGCCCACGCAAAAGCTGCTGCCCGCCTACGACAAGATCAACACGCTGGAAGACATCCACGAGATCACCCTCAAGCAGATCCAGCATTTCTTCGAGCACTACAAGGACCTGGAAAAGGGCAAGTGGGTCAAGGTGCTGGGCTGGAAGGGCGTGGACGAGGCCAAGAAGGAAGTCGTGGACGGCATCGCCAACTACAAGGGCTGATCCTTTTCACTCCCGTTGAGGGAGTCTCAACTGCGCTGAGGTAAATGCCCGCTTCGCAGTTGATACAATTTGAAACGCACCCGTTGCCTACGCGCCGGGTGCGTTTTTTGTTTTGTCGTGGATCAAGGTTTTGGCAGATCAATCAGGCGCTGATGGGGACATCGGCCCGGGAGCGAGCAAATGAAGTTGGCAGATTGGCGCATGGGCACGAAGCTGGGCATGGGATTCCTCGTCATGGTCCTGTTCTCGGCCATCCTGGGGGCGGTGGCCTGGTTGCAACTGGCGCAGATGCACCGCAACGCATTGCATTTGTCGGATGTGGCCCTGCCCAGCATGTTCCATGCGGGCGCCATGCGCTCCGAGTACAACCGCCTGCGCCGCCACGAGGCCGGCATCGCCTCGGCGCGCAGCCTGGGCGAGGTCGATGGCTTTGCCAAGCAAGTGCAGGACCGGCTGCAGACCATCGGCGAGCATGAGACGGCTCTGCGTGCGCTGATCGACCAGCAGGCCCTGCGCGCGGCCTTTGACGACTACCTCGGCTTCAAGCAGCAGTTCCTGGCCATGCATGCGCGCCTGCTGGAGCGCGCGCGTGCCGGCAACTATTCGACCACCGAGGAGCAGGCCTTCATGGCCGACGAGATGGGGCTGATGTTTGCCGGCGAATCCGAGGCGCAGTTCGGCAAGCTGGCCGAAAGCGCCGGCCGCCTGCTGACCCTGCAGCGCGAGGCGGGCGAGCAGGCCCGCCAGCAGGCGCAGGCCGGCTTTGACCTCGCCCGCATCTGGGTGCTGGGCACGCTGGCCGTGGTGGTGGCCATTGCAGCCCTGGTGGGCTGGGCCATCACGCGTGCCGTGACCGGCCCCGTCGCCCAGGCCGTCCATGTGGCGCGCAACGTGGCGGCCGGCCATCTGGAGACGCCGGTCACCAGCCGCCGCCGCGACGAAATGGGCCAGCTCATCAACGCACAGGAAGACATGCGCCGCAAGCTCGCCGAGCTGGTGGGCGAGGTGCGCGGCAACGCGCAGGGCGTGGCACTGGCCGCCGGTGAGATCGCCCAGGGCAATGCCGATCTGTCGGCGCGCACCGAAAGCCAGGCCAGCGCTCTGGAGGAAACGGCAGCCTCCATGGAGCAACTGGGCGCCACCGTGCGGCAGAACGCCGACAGCGCGCGCCAGGCCAACCAGATGGCGGCCTCCGCATCGGGCATCGCCGCGCGTGGCGGCGAAGTCGTTGCCCAGGTGGTGGACACCATGAAGGGCATCAACGACAGCAGCCGCCAGATCGCCGACATCATCGGCGTGATCGACGGCATTGCCTTCCAGACCAATATCCTGGCGCTGAACGCCGCCGTGGAGGCGGCCCGCGCAGGCGAGCAGGGCCGGGGCTTTGCCGTGGTGGCGGGCGAGGTCCGTTCGCTGGCCCAGCGCAGCGCCGAGGCGGCCAAGGAGATCAAGGCGCTGATCCAGGCCAGCGAGCAGCGCGTGGAGCAGGGCACGCAACTGGTGGACAAGGCGGGCGAGACCATGTCGGAAATCGTCACCGCCATCCGGCGCGTGACGGACATCATGGGCGAGATCAGCGCGGCCAGCAGCGAGCAGAGCGCGGGCGTGGCCCAGGTGGGTGATGCCATCACGCAAATGGACCAGGCCACGCAGCAGAACGCGGCCCTGGTGGAGCAAAGCGCCGCCGCCGCCCAGTCGCTGCAGCAGCAGGCACAGGCCATGGTGGCCTCGGTCTCGGTATTTCGCACGGCGGCTGCCGATGCGCCAGCTGTCACTGTGGCGACTGCCGCAGCATCGCGCGCAACGGTTGTTGCCTCCCTGGCATCGCGTCCGGCCCTGGCTCCCATGGCCGCCAGGCCGGCGCAACAGATCGCTGCGGCCGCCCCCGCCAAGGCCACCAAGGCCGCCAGGACGACCACCGCCGACGATGAGGAGTGGGCCGTGTTCTGAGGCCTCACGCGCAGTTCGGCTCCCTTTTCTGGCGGCTCCATGCTTTGCATGGGGCCGCTTTTCTTTTGTGTCTGGCGCTGAGCTGGCGCAAGACGGGAGCGAGAGGCTGTGGCACAAATCTGCCAGTGAAGGTTTCTGCCTACTACCAGTCCCTGAACTTGTCCTGAACAATGCCTGGATACTGGCAGAATGTAAGTGGATGTAGTCCTATTCTTACAGCGTGAACAATGGCGGCTTCCGGCGCCGCTCCCTAGGAACGAAGGGGTATCCCGTGATCACCTTGTTCTCATGGCCGCCACGCCTGGCGGCAATCAGTCTTCCAGCGGACCGCGCCACCGCGGTGGCTCTCCCTCTCCAATCCTTGCCAACAAGCCGACTTGCGCGGTTGCGGCAGATCTGTTTTTGCGAAGTCCGCGCCGGGCCTGGCTGACGCCTGTCCATGGCGCAACACAAAGCTAGGCACAACAAGATGGCAGGACTTCGACAAGAAAGATGAACGTGAAAAACCTCAAGATCTCAACGCGCATGCTGGGCACCTTCGGCCTGCTGGTGCTGCTGCTGCTGGCCGTGGTGGCTGCGGCGCTGGTGCAGTTGCGCGCCATGCGCGCCAGCATGGAAGTCATCACGGGCAACGCCATGCCCAGCGTGGAAGTGATCAACCAGATCGGCACCGATGTCGTGCGCACGCGCCTTCTGGAAGTGCGCCATGTCAACAATGACGATGCCGCCTACAAGACCGATTCGGAAAAGCAGCTGGAACAACTGCAGCGCCGCCTGGCCGAGCGCAAGAAGGCCTATGAGCCGCTGCTGTCATCGGACGAAGAACGCAGGCTCTACGCGCAACTGGTCCAGGAACGCGAGCGCTATCAGCAACTGAGCCAGCAGGTGCTGGCGCTGTCGCGCCAGGGCGAGAAGGAAAAGGCCCAGGCGGTGCTGGGCGGCGAGTCACTGAAGCTCTACAACGATTCGTCGAACACGCTGGATCTACTGGTCAAGCTCAACAGTGATGCTGCCTTGCAGGAAAGCCGCAATGCCGAGGCCGTGTACGGGCGCTCGGTCGTCGTCCTCAGCGTGGCGGCGCTGGCTGCCGTGCTGCTGGCCGTGCTGGCCGGCCTGTGGCTGACGCGCTCCATCCGCGCGCCGCTGGCGCATGCGGTCGATGCCGCAGACCGCGTGGCCAACGGCGACCTGGGCGGGACCATCCGCATCGACCGCCATGACGAAACCGGCCTGCTGCTGGGAGCGCTGCAGCGCATGCAATCGAGCCTGGTGCAGACCGTGCGCAGCGTGCGCCAGAACGCCGAAGGCGTGGCCTCGGCCAGCGCGCAGATTGCCTCCGGCAATGCCGACCTGTCCAGCCGCACGGAAGAGCAGGCCAGCGCCCTGGAGCAGACGGCAGCCTCCATGGAGGAGCTGGGCTCCACCGTGCGCCAGAACGCCGACAACGCACGCCAGGCCAATCAGCTGGCGCTCAATGCATCCAGCGTTGCGCGCCGTGGCGGCGACGTGGTGGCCGAGGCCGTGGAGACCATGAAGGGCATCAACGACAGCAGCCGGCGCATCGGCGACATCATCGGCGTGATCGACTCCATTGCTTTCCAGACCAACATCCTCGCGCTCAATGCCGCCGTGGAGGCGGCCCGCGCAGGTGAGCAGGGCCGGGGCTTTGCCGTGGTCGCGGGCGAGGTGCGATCGCTGGCGCAGCGCAGCGCCGAGGCCGCCAAGGAAATCAAGGCGCTGATCACGGCCAGCGTGGAGCGTGTGGAGCAGGGCTCGCAACTGGTGGATCGCGCAGGCACGACCATGACCGAAGTGGTGGCCGCCATCGGCCGGGTCACCGACATCATGGGCGAGATCAGCTCGGCCAGCACCGAGCAGAGCTCCGGCGTGGCCCAGGTTGGCGAAGCCGTCACGCAGATGGACCAGACCACGCAGCAGAACGCGGCCCTGGTCGAGGAAAGCGCGGCCGCCGCTGCCTCGCTGCGCAAGCAGGCGCAGGACCTGGTCGAGGCCGTGGCCGTCTTCCAGTTGCCCCGTGGCGCCACGGACAGCCATGCGCATGTGCCGCACAGGGTGGCGGCACAGGCCAGCCCCGCAGCGCGCCCCGCAGCCCCGCCTGTCCGGCCCGCCCCACCCGCCAGCCCTGCGCGGCCTGCGGCCCTGGGCGGCGGCGGTGCGCCTGCAGGCGGCGAGACGCTGGCACGCCGGCTAGAGCGCGATGCCACGCCCCCCATCCGGCCGCGCGCCGGACCCACGCAGGCCGGCAAGCCGGCACCACGCCAGCCCGGCCAGGGAGATGACGACTGGGAAACCTTCTGAGCCCTACCCCTGGCGCAGCGGGCTGTGGGCCAGCAGCTCCTGCAGATAGCCGGCCATGCCCTCGCCCTCGCGGTCCAGAAAGCGCGAGATGGCATCGGCAAAGGACGGGTGGGCAATCCAGTGGGCGCTGGGGGTGACCACGGGCAGCAGTGCCCGCGCCATCTTGTGCTCACCCTGCGCGCCTCCCTCGAAATGCGCAATGCCGCGTTCTATGCACCAGGCGATGGGCTGGTAGTAGCAGGCCTCGAAATGCAGGCAATCCACGCGCTCCAGTGCACCCCAGTAGCGGCCGTAGGCGGTTCCCTGCGGGGTCTGCGGCGCGTGGGCGCGCCCGTCCGGATGGCCGGCCGACAGCCTTGCGGCCGCAGCATCCAGCGCGATCAGGCTGCAGGCCATGGGCTGGCCGTCGCGCTCGGCGATGAACATCAGCCAGGCCTCGGGCATCTGGCGCGCCATGGCCTCGAAGAAGGCCGGTTCGAGGTACGGGGCGTTGCCATGCTCCAGGTAGGTTCGCTCGTGGCAGCGGTAGAAAAAGGCCCAGTCCTGTGCGCCCATGTCCGGCCCGTGCAGGGCGCGAAAGCGCACGCCGGCCTCATGCACCTTGCGCCTTTCCTGGCGTATCTTCTTGCGCTTTTCCTGGTTCAGCGTCGCCAGAAAGTGGTCGAAATCGCCGTGCCCGGCGCCATCGGCGCCCTGGTTGCTCCAGTGGAACTGCACGGTGCTGCGCTGCATCCAGCCGTCGGCATCGCAGGCTGCCAGATCCTCTGCATCGCTGAACAGCAGGTGCAGCGAAGACAGCTGCTGCGCCTGGGCCCATTCGCGCACCGCGCGCACCAGGGCTGCACGCAGCAAGGGCGTGCGCGCCAGCAGGCGGCTGCCCGGCACGGGCGTGAAAGGCACGGCCAGCACGCCCTTGGGATAGTAGTCCAGCCCATGCTGGGCGTAGGCACGTGCCCAGGCAAAGTCGAACACGTACTCGCCATAGGAGTGCGCCTTGGCGTAGACCGGGCAGGCGGCGACCAGCTCGCTGCCCTGCCAAAGCGTGACCACGCGACCGGCCCAGCCGGTCTGCGGCACGGCGCTGCCGCTGGATTCCAGCGCGCTCAGGTACTCGTGGCGCATGAAGGGAGTGGGCGCGGCCTGCGATGCCAGCAGCGCATTCCAGGCCTGGGCATCGAGCTGCTGCACGCTGTCCAGCACGCGGGTGATAATTGCGGTTTCAGCCATGCCATTCCTTGCAGGCCGGTGTGACGCGCGCTGCCGCCTTTCGCTGTGGGGTGGCCTTGTCGGCCCTGTTGGCTCCATTGCATTCCATGACGCTCTCCATCTGCACTGCCCAGCTCAACTTTGTCGTGGGCGACCTGCCCGGCAATGTCCAGAAAATCATTGCCGCAGCCCGTGAAGCTTATGCCACGGGAGCACGCTTGCTGCTGACGCCCGAGCTTGCCCTGTGCGGCTATGCGGCCGAAGACCTGTATCTGCGCCCCGCCTTTCTGGATGCCTGCGACCAGGCCGTGCAGCAGCTTGCGCTGGAGACCGCGCAATGGCCGGGCCTGGCGCTGGTGCTGGGCCATCCCTGGCGCGACCAGGGCGCCGTTGGCGCGTTGCGCAATGCGGCCAGCGTGCTGCGCGACGGGCGCGTGGAATGCAGCTACGCCAAGCAATGCCTGCCCAACTACGGCGTGTTCGACGAGCAGCGCTACTTTGTGGCCGGCCAATCGCCCTGCGTGATCGAAGTGCAGGGCGTGCGCGTGGGCCTGCTGATCTGCGAGGACGCCTGGCATCCCGAACCCGCACGCGCCGCCGCCCAGGCCGGCGCGCAATTGCTGGCCGTGATCAATGCCTCGCCCTTCCATGAGGGCAAGCAGGCTGAACGCGAAGCCACACTGGCTGCGCGTGCGTGTGAGACCGGCCTGCCCCTGGCCTACGCACATCTGGTTGGCGGCCAGGATGAAATCGTCTTTGATGGCAGCTCCTTTGCCGTGCAGGCGGACGGCTCCATTGCCGCGCGCGCGCCGGCCTTTGCCGAGGCTTTGCCGCAGGTGGAGGTCCGCACGGGCGGGCATGCGCTGGTGCTGGCCGGCGAGGTGATTGCGCAGCCAGGGCACCTGCCGGCGCTGTGGTCCGCCCTGGTGCTGGCCGTGCGCGACTACGTGGGTAAGAACCGTTTCCCTGGCGCCCTGCTGGGCCTGTCGGGCGGTATCGACTCGGCCCTGGTGCTGGCGATTGCAGTCGATGCCCTGGGAGCGGACAAGGTGCATACGGTGATGATGCCTTCGCCCTATACGGCCGACATCAGTTGGATCGATGCGCGTGACATGGCCGAGCGCGTGGGCGTGCGCTATGACGAAATCTCCATCGCACCGCAGTTCGAGGCCTTCAAGGCCGCGCTGGCCCCGGCCTTCGCGGGCCGCGCCGAGGACACGACCGAAGAGAATCTGCAGGCCCGCATACGCGGCACCCTGCTGATGGGCCTGTCCAACAAGTTCGGCTCCGTGGTGCTGACCACCGGCAACAAGAGCGAGATGTCCACCGGCTACTGCACGCTCTATGGCGACATGGCGGGCGGCTTTGCGGTGATCAAGGACGTGCTCAAGACCGAGGTCTTTGCGCTGGCGCGCTGGCGCAATGCCAACGATCCGTTCGGCACGGGGCTGGACCCCATCCCGGATCGCATCATCACGCGCCCGCCCAGCGCCGAACTGCGCCCTGACCAGAAAGACCAGGACAGCCTGCCCGCTTATGAGGTGCTCGATGCCATCGTGCGCCGTTACATGGAAAATAACGAAAGCATCGCCTCCATCGTGGCAGACGGATACGCCAGCGCCGATGTGGAGCGAGTGACGCGCCTGATCCAGATCAACGAGTACAAACGCCGCCAGGCGCCCGTGGGGCCGCGACTGACGCGCCGCAGCTTCGGCAAGGATTGGCGCTACCCCATCACCAACCGCTTTCGCGCTTGAAGCACCTGAGGCGGCGGGGTTTCCCGGCCAGCCGTCTTGCCCCGTATTGCATGCACTGAGGAGTTCACCCCATGAAAATGATCACCGCCATCATCAAGCCGTTCAAGCTGGAAGAGGTCCGCGAGGCACTGGCCGACTGCGGCGTCAACGGCCTGACCGTCACCGAGGTCAAGGGCTTTGGCCGCCAGAAGGGCCATACCGAGCTTTACCGCGGCGCTGAGTACGTGGTGGACTTCCTGCCCAAGGTGAAGATCGAGGTTGTGGTCCGCTCCGAGGACGTGGACCGCTGCGTGGACGCCATCGTCAACGTGGCGCGCACGGGCAAGATCGGTGACGGCAAGATCTTCGTCACGGCCGTTGAGCGCGTGGTGCGCATCCGTACCGGCGAGCTCGACGACGGAGCCATTTGAGTCCGAGAGCAGGGCAGGGCGCATTCGGCGCCCTGCATTCCTGATATCTCGACGCTGGCGGCCATCCTCTCAAGGGTGGCCGTTTCCGTTTCCGCTGCTGTTCAGATCACGGCGCGCAAGGGCGCAGTCTCCAGGCCCGTGCCGGCGTTCTGCACCAGGGATTGCAGCAGCGTGGGGATGTCGCTGCCGCTTTCGATCAGTCCCATCTGCCACTCGCCCATGAAGCCATGGCCCACGCAGGTCTGCAGGAACTGCAGCATGCTGTCGTAGTAGCCATCCACATTGAGCAGGCCGATGGGCTTGTCGTGGTAGCGCAGCTGGCGCCAGGTCCAGACCTCGAACAATTCCTCGAAGGTTCCTATGCCGCCGGGCAAGGCGACGAAGGCATCGCTGCGCTCGGCCATCATGGCCTTGCGCTCGTGCATGGTCTGGACGATGTGCAGCTCGTCGCAGGCATGGTTGGCCAGTTCCTTGTCCACCAGCGCCTGCGGGATCACGCCCACGACGCGGCCGCCGGCCTGCCGCGTGGCCTCGGCCACCTCGCCCATCAGGCCGCTGCGGCCGCCTCCATAGACCAGCTGGCCGCCGTGCTCACCGATCCAGCGGCCGGTGGCGCGGGCCGCCTCGATGAATCCGGGCTGGTCGCCGGGGCGCGAGCCGCAATACACACAAATGGAAAACGTGGGATTTGTCATGCAATGAACCGTTGATAGAGGGCGGCCAGCCAGACGCCGGCGCACAGCAGCAGCGCCAGCATCACGGCCGCGCTGCCCATGTCCTTGGCCTGCTTGGACAGAAGGTGCCATTCGGGGCCTATGCGATCGACCACAGCCTCGATGCCGCTGTTGAGCAGCTCCACGATCAGCACCAGCAAGACCGTGCCCGCCAGCAGTGCGACCTCGATCCAGCTGCTTCCCAGCCAGAAGGCGGCAGGGATCAGCACGATGGCAGCCAGCGCTTCCTGGCGGAAGGCTTTTTCGTTCCATCCGGCGCGAAGGCCTGAGAGCGAATAGCCTGCTGCGTGCCAGACACGCGTCAGGCCTGTGCGGCTTTTCTGGGGATTGACAGGTGCGCTGTCGGTCGGGTCGGGAGATGCGGCGGGCATGCTTGCGAGTGTAGGAGATGCGACGCTGCCTCTGGGCCTGTCAGCGCTTTTTCCTGGGTGCCGGTGCCTGGTGGATCAACTGGGTGCCAGCCCATGCGTCATGCCAGAACTGGCGGCGCGGATGAAAGCGGCTGAGCAGCGCCCAGAGCGCCACCCACAGCACCAGCAGCATCAGCGTGGTCAGTGCAGGCACGCCGGTCGAGTAAGCCGCCAGCGGCGGCAGCAGCCAGATCCAGCTGAACACATAGCGCCGCAGCGCGCGCAACTGGCTGACGGGCTGGCCAGCTGCATCCACCAGGCGGATGTGCCAGGTCTTCATGGCCAGCGTCTGGCCCTTGGACCAGAACCAGACGAAATAGATACCCAGCACCACGAACATGAAGGCCTGCAGCGCATGGCGGTTGTCCATGGCATTGCGTGTCTGCGACAGGGTGCCGAACAGATAGCCTGCAATGAAGACCACGCCGAACAGCAGCATGCCCTCGTAGAGCCAGCAGGACATGCGCCGCGCCAGTCGCGGGGCCATCTGTGGGGAGGCTGCGGTTGCGGCTGCCGTGGTGGAGGCGGGGGATGTGGCGTTCGTCATGCGGACGGGGAGATCGGTGCTTCAGTGCGTCAATGCGAGAGAGGCGCTTCGCCGTGCGATGGCTGGGATGCAGCATCGGGGCTGTCATGCAGCTCCATGGGCGGCAAAGGCATGGGCGTGGCCGAGGGCACTTCCACCGGCGCCGTCTCCACCAGCGCCGGCGGGCGCACGGGATGGGTTTCCACGGCCGCAGGGGATGGGGCAGGGGGTACCGGAAGCGGCGGGTTGTAGATGGTGGCGGGCGGAATCTTCGGCGGATTCGGAATGGTGGCCGGAGCCACCGAGGCCGCAGGAATCCGCGCCAGCCGCTTGGGGGCCACGGGCTCTATGGCGGTGGCGGCGCCCTTGGCCTTGGGCGCGGCGCGCGCGGCCAGCAGGCGTTTTTCCTCGTCGCTGAGCGCCTGGTAGGCCTCCCACTGGGCGCGCTTGTCCGTGGCCAGGCGGTTGGTCAGGGCGAAATTCAGGCGGGCCTGGCTGCGCTGCTGGGCGCTGAGGCTGGACCAGGTCTGCATGCGATCGCGCAGCTTTTCCTGCTCTTTTTCACTGAGCTTGTCCCAGCCCTCGGCCAGCGCCATCCAGCGGCGCTTTTGCAGCGCATCCATCATGGACCAGCGCTCGGACAGGGGTTCAAGCACGCTGCTCTGCGCCGTTGTCAGCTCTGCCCAGCGCGGGCCGGAGGCCAGGTCCGTGGCGCGCTGGCGTGTGGCTGCATCACCGTGCAGGGTCTTGGAGGCTGCGATCGTGGCCGGCGAGACGGTGCTGGGTGCCAGCCGTACCTGCTGCACGACGCGCCAGCCGGTCCAGGCCAGCGCCATCAACAGCACCGCCGCCAGGATGGCGGCGGCTGAGCGGTGGAACGCGGCGCGTGAATCAGTGGGCATGCAGGCAGGCAAGGCGGGGATCAGCGTTCCGTGTTGGTGGCCGAAGTCTTCAGGTACTGGATGAAGCCGGGGTCGGCGTAGGCGGCGGGCGGCAGATCATCGGTCAGCAAGGCGGTATCCACCTCGGCAACCTCGGTCAGACCGGTCTGGTCCGTCTGCACATTGACGACCACCAGGCCAACGATCAACGCCAGCACCGGCACGGCCGAGATCAGCGCGCGCCACCAGGTGCCGCCCTCGTCGCCCGAGCCCAGCGTCAGGGTGCCGCCCTGGGCCTGGGTTGCGCCGGCAGCCTGCAAGGGCGCAGCGCGCAGTTCGCGCCGGCGAACGGACAGGGCGCGCTCGCGCCCAGCGCGCAGCCGCTCGGTGATGTCGTATGGCAGCAACGCCTCGCCGTCACCCAGGCGCGCGGTGATCCGGCGTGCGATGCGGTCGGCCGCCATTTCGCTGTGGAGAGTGAGAGTGGGCGCAGTCTTCATAGCTCGATTCCTTTGGCCTTCAGTGCCTTGCTCAATGTCTGGATGGCGCGGAAACAATGTGTTTTTACACTTCCTTCGGAACACCCCATCGCGGCAGCGGTCTCCGCGACGTCCATCTCTTCCCAATAACGCATCAGGAAAGCTTCGCGTTGACGTGCTGGAAGCTCCTGTATCTCTTTTTCAATGCTTTGCAAAATCTGGGCCCGCTCGGTCAGATCTTCGGCGCTGCGGGCGGTTTCGCCGTTCTGGCCGGAGTCGGCATAGGTTTCGAGCCAGTCGAAGTCCGCATCGTCGCCGGCCGAGGCCTCCAGATCGCTCATGCGGGTGAAGAGGGCGTTCTGCGTTTTTTGCCTGCGAAACCAGTCCAGCGTGCTGTTGGACAGGATGCGCTGGAACAGCATGGGCAGCTCGTTGATGGGCTTGTCGCCATAGTGCTGCGCCAGTTTGAGCATGCTGTCCTGCACGATGTCCAGCGCCGCCTCCTCATCCCGGACGTGAAAAAAGCTGCGCTTGAAGGCTCGCTTTTCTACGCTTTTGAGGAAGTCGGATAGTTCTTGCTCGGTTGCCAAAAGGAACGCAGGCCCGGATGAGGGGCTCGTTGATGAGGGGCTGAACGGGTGCGGGGCCTGATTATCGCACCGCACTGTCAATTTTTTTCGCAGGATTGTGCGCAGGCTTGTTGCAGTGCGATAATGTCTGCTGCAATTCAAAAAGGCAAACGGGTCACGGTCCGGCGTTTACTCACTCGCCCATGTCTGTTGGTCCTAAGTCCCGCACCGGCCTCACAAGGGCTTCAGGCAAGGGGCACCCAAGGTTTTTCGTTAGAGAAATTCACAAAGGTTGATCATGGAAATTTCCAAAGCCGAGTACTCCAGCGCGGCAGCAGCGGCGTCGCAGTCCCATGCATCCCAGGAGCTGATGGGCTCCGAGATCCTCGTCAAGTCCCTGCAGGCCGAAGGTGTCAAGCAGCTTTGGGGCTATCCGGGCGGTGCGGTTCTGTACATCTACGACGCCCTCTACAAACAAGATTCCATTCAGCATGTGCTGGTGCGCCACGAGCAGGCGGCCGTGCATGCGGCAGACGGTTTTGCCCGTGCAACGGGTGAAGTCGGCGTGGCCCTGGTGACATCGGGTCCCGGCCTGACCAACGCCGTGACCGGCATTGCCACCGCCTATACCGATTCCATTCCCCTGGTCGTGATCAGCGGCCAGACCTCGACGGCCTACATCGGCACCGATGCGTTCCAGGAATGCGACACCGTCGGCATCACCCGCCCCATCGTCAAGCACAACTTCCTGGTGAAGGATGTGCGCGAGCTGGCGGACACGATGAAGAAGGCCTTCCACATCGCGCGCACCGGCCGTCCCGGCCCCGTGGTGGTGGACATTCCCAAGGACGTGTCCTTCAAGAAGGCGCTCTACGCCGGCTACCCCGAGAAGGTGGAGATGCGCTCCTACAACCCGGTGCGCAAGGGCCATGCCGGCCAGATCCGCAAGGCGCTGCAGTTGCTGCTGGCCGCCAAGCGACCCTACATCTACACGGGCGGCGGTGTTCTGCTGGGCAATGCCTGCAATGAGCTGCGCACGCTGGTGGACATGCTGGGCTACCCGGTCACGCATACGCTGCTGGGCCTGGGCGCCTATCCGGCCAGCGACCGCAAGTTCCTGGGCATGCTGGGCATGCACGGCACCATCGAAGCCAACAATGCCATGCAGAACTGCGACGTGCTGCTGGCGGTGGGTGCACGCTTCGATGACCGCGTGATCGGCAACCCCAAGCATTTCATGTCGGTGGAGCGCAAGATCATCCACATCGACATCGATCCCTCTTCCATCTCCAAGCGCGTGAAGGTGGACGTGCCCATCGTGGGCGACGTCAAGGAGGTGCTGACCGAGCTGATCTCCATGATCCGCGAGGCAAGTGCCCGTCCCGACGCAGCGGCCCTGGGCCAATGGTGGGAGACCATCGAAGGCTGGCGCAGCCGCGACTGCCTGCAGTACAGCCGTGGCGATGGCTCGGTCATCAAGCCGCAGTACGTGGTGGAGACGCTGTGGAACATGACCCGCGACGCCGATGCCTACATCACGTCCGACGTGGGCCAGCACCAGATGTGGGCTGCGCAGTACTACCGCTTCGACGAGCCGCGCCGCTGGATCAACTCCGGCGGCCTGGGCACCATGGGCGTGGGCCTGCCCTACGCCATGGGCATCAAGCTGGCCAAGCCTGAATCCGAGGTGTTCTGCATCACGGGTGAAGGCTCCATCCAGATGAACATCCAGGAGCTGGCTACCTGCCTGCAGTACAACACGCCGGTCAAGGTGGTGTCGCTGAACAACCGCTACCTGGGCATGGTGCGCCAGTGGCAAGAGATCGAGTATTCGGGCCGCTACAGCAGCAGCTACATGGACTCGTTGCCCAACTTCGTGAAGCTGGCCGAGGCCTATGGCCACGTGGGCATGCTGATCGAGCGCCCCGAGGACGTGGAGCCCGCCCTGCGCGAGGCACGCAAGCTCAAGGACCGCACGGTGTTCATGGACTTCCGTACCGATCCCACCGAGAATGTGTTCCCCATGGTGCAGGCCGGCCGTGGGATCACCGAGATGCTGCTGGGAGCTGACGACCTCTGAGCATGGTCCCTTGCGGGATCTGCCCGGGTTCATTCCTGCCGCATCTGTTCCAGTGAGCCGTCCTTGAGGCGGCCCCTTTGACGAATCTATTGCCTGCCAAGCCCGACGTTTACCGGCGCCGGGGGAGGGCAGCGAAAAGAGGAATCTTTCTTTCATGAAACACATCATTGCCGTGCTGCTCGAAAACGAGCCGGGAGCCTTGTCGCGCGTGGTGGGCCTGTTCTCGGCCCGCGGCTACAACATCGAATCGCTGACCGTGGCCCCCACGGAAGACGCATCGCTGTCGCGCATGACCATTCAGACGAATGGCTCCGAAGACGTGATCGAGCAGATCACCAAACACCTGAATCGCCTGATCGAGGTCGTCAAGGTCGTGGACCTGACCGAAGGCTCCTATACCGAGCGCGAACTCATGATGGTCAAGGTCCGCGCCGTGGGCAAGGAACGCGAGGAGATGAAGCGCATGGCGGACATCTTCCGCGGCCGCATCATCGACGTGACCGAAAAGAGCTACACGGTCGAGCTGACCGGCGACCAATCCAAGAACGACGCCTTCCTGCAGGCGCTGGACCGCACGGCCATTCTGGAAACCGTGCGCACCGGCTCCTGCGGCATCGGCCGCGGCGAACGCATCCTGCGCGTTTGATGCGCTGCAACGCACCTGAAACCTGTCCCCTTCCCCTTTTAAACCCCTACACACACGAAGCCTGGAGCCAACATGAAAGTTTTCTACGACAAGGACTGTGACCTGAGCCTGATCAAGGGCAAGACCGTTGCCATCATCGGCTACGGCAGCCAGGGCCACGCACACGCGCAAAACCTGAACGAAAGCGGCGTGAAGGTCGTGGTCGGCCTGCGCAAGGGCGGCGCTTCCTGGGACAAGGTCGCCAAGGCTGGCCTGACCGTCGCGGAAGTCGATGACGCCGTGAAGTCCGCCGATCTGGTCATGATCCTGCTGCCGGATGAGAACATCCCCGAGGTCTACAACAACAACGTGGCCCCCAACATCAAGCAAGGCGCCACGCTGGCCTTTGCCCACGGCTTCAACATCCACTACAACCAGGTCGTGCCCCGCGCCGATCTGGACGTGATCATGGTCGCCCCCAAGGGTCCTGGCCACACCGTGCGTTCCGAGTACCTGAAGGGCGGCGGCGTGCCTTCGCTGATCGCTGTGTACCAGGACAAGTCCGGCAAGGCCCGTGACCTGGCCCTGTCCTATGCCATGGCCAACGGCGGCGGCAAGGGCGGTATCATCGAGACCAACTTCAAGGAAGAAACCGAGACCGACCTGTTCGGCGAGCAAGCCGTTCTGTGCGGCGGCGCGGTGGAACTGGTGAAGATGGGCTTCGAGACCCTGACCGAAGCCGGCTACGCTCCCGAAATGGCCTACTTCGAGTGCCTGCATGAGCTCAAGCTCATCGTGGACCTGATGTACGAAGGCGGCATCGCCAACATGAACTACTCGATCTCGAACAACGCCGAGTACGGCGAGTACGTGACGGGTACCGAAGTCATCAACGACAAGTCGCGCGAAGCCATGCGTGCTGCCCTCAAGCGCATCCAGACTGGCGAATACGCCAAGATGTTCATCCAGGAAGGCCGCACCAACTACCCGAGCATGACGGCCCGCCGCCGCATGAACGCCGACCACGCCATCGAGAAGGTCGGTGGCCAACTGCGCGCCATGATGCCCTGGATCTCCAAGAACAAGCTGGTTGACCAGAGCCGCAACTGAGATTGCTGCATTCCATCTTGCCTGGGTCGCGCAAGCGGCCTACGCAAGGTGCAGGACAAGGCCACCCCGATGGGTGGCCTTTTTCGTGCAGGGAAGGGGTGCGGCGCGCAGGTACACTGACCCTTTCGGGGCGGCGCGGTCCGCTCCCTTAGAATACTATCGTTTTAATAGCTGCCCGCGCCCGTAGGCGCTGTGCTGGAGGCTGGATTGATGCAAAACCACAATGAGTCCAACGAGATTGAGGGCGTGGTGGTGCGCAAGCGCCGCAAGGGTATCTACATCCTGCCCAACCTGTTCACGCTGGCTGCGCTGTTCGGTGGCTTCTACGCCATCGTGATGGCCATGAACGGCCGCTTCGAACTGGCTGCCGCAGGCGTGTTCTGCGCCATGGTGCTCGACAGTCTTGACGGCCGTGTGGCACGCATGACCAATACGCAAAGCGCCTTTGGCGAACAGATGGACTCGCTGTCGGACATGGTGTCCTTCGGCGCCGCTCCGGCCTTGATCGCCTATGAGTGGGCGCTCAAGGGCATTGGTCGCTGGGGCTGGATTGCCGCCTTTGTCTATTGCGCCTGCGCTGCACTGCGGCTGGCGCGTTTCAACGTGAATACCGGCACGGTGGACAAGCGCTGGTTCCAGGGCCTGCCTTCGCCTGCCGCGGCGGCGCTGGTCACGGGCTTCATCTGGCTGCTGGACGAGGCGGGCCTGCTGCGCGGACAGGATGCCTGGCTGAGCTGGACGCAGATCACCTGGATCATGTTCTTCCTGACGCTGTACGCGGGCCTGACCATGGTCACCAATGTGCCGTTCTACAGCTTCAAGGACGTGCACTTCAAGAAGAGCGTGCCGTTTGCCGCCATCGTGCTGATTGCGCTGGGCATTGCCATCATCAACATCCACCCGCCCATCGTGTTGTTCGGCGTGTTCCTGCTCTACGGTTTCTCGGGCTATGGCGTCTACGCCTGGCGCAAGGCCAAGGGCCAGCGCACCAGCGTCATCAGCACCTCGACCGACGAGCCCGAGGAGCGCGGCCTGCACAAGTGATGCGGCGCAGCATCTTCACAGCCTTTGTGAACCTGTGCTAAAGTCGTCCGAATGCAATACCTGTCGCTAGCTCTACTACTGATGTCCAACGGGCAGAGACAGTAGCGCGCGCGTACATACCTACTTTCACGGCCCGTTTGCACCAGCGACGGGCCGTTTTGCATTTGTGGGGTCGCTGGAGCAGGTGGGTCTTGTTTTTACCTAGACGATAGAAAGCACTTCAGCCATGTTGCAAAACCCTTCGACCAAGTACCGTCCGTTCGCTTTCGCTCCCGTGCGTCTGCAAAATCGCAGCTGGCCCGACGCGACGATTACCAAGGCTCCGATCTGGTGCAGCGTGGATCTGCGCGATGGCAACCAGGCGCTGATCGAGCCCATGGACATCGATCGCAAGATGCGCATGTTCGAGCAGCTGGTGAAGATCGGCTTCAAGGAGATCGAGGTCGGTTTTCCCTCCGCTTCGCAGGTGGAGTTCGACTTCATGCGCAAGCTCATCGAGGAAAACCGCATTCCCGATGACGTGACCATCCAGGTGCTGACCCAGGCGCGCGAGCACCTCATCCGCCGTACCTTCGAAGCGCTCGAAGGCGTGCCCCGTGCCATCGTCCATCTCTACAACGCCACCGCGCCCGTGATGCGCCGCGTGGTGTTGAACATGAGTGAAGACGAGATCGTCGAGCTGGCCACCACCAATGCCCGCATGTTCAACGAGATCGCTGCCGGCTACCCCCAGACGCAATGGACCTTCCAGTACTCGCCCGAGATGTATTCGGACACCGAGCTGGAGTTTTCCAAGCGCGTCATCGATGCCGTCACCGATGTATGGCAGCCCACGCCCGAGCGCAAGTGCATCATCAACCTGCCCACCACGGTGGAGCATTCCACGCCCAATCTGTTTGCCGACATGGTGGAGTGGACGCACCGCCACATCCAGCGCCGTGATTCCATTGTGCTGTCCGTCCATCCCCACAACGATCGCGGCACCGGCACGGCCACGGCCGAGCTCGCGCTGATGGCCGGTGCCGACCGCCTCGAAGGCTGCCTGTTCGGCAACGGCGAGCGCACGGGCAACCTCGACGTGGTCAACGTGGCGCTGAACATGTACATCCAGGGCGTGTCGCCCGGGCTGGATTTCTCCGATATCGACGGCATCCGCAGCACGGTCGAGCATTGCAACCAGTTGCCCGTGCACCCGCGCCATCCCTACGTGGGCGACCTGGTCTACACCTCGTTCTCTGGCTCGCACCAGGATGCGATCAAGAAGGCCTTCGCCGACCGCAAGGAAGGCGACGTCTGGGACATGCCCTATCTGCCCATCGATCCCAAGGACCTGGGTCGCAGCTATGAAGCCGTGATCCGCGTCAACAGCCAGTCGGGCAAGGGCGGCATCGCCTATCTGCTCGAAAGCGAATATGGCCTCCAGTTGCCGCGCCGCCTGCAGATCGAGTTCAGCCAGGTCGTGCAGCGCGAGATGGATGCCAGTGGCAAGGAATTGGCTGCGGCCGACCTGTGGAATCTGTTCCAGCGCGAATACGGCCTGCAATCCGTGCAGGCGCCGCACTACCGGCTGAGCGAGAACGATGGTGTGGTCAGCCTGTCGGCCGACCTGGCCGTCGAGGGCGGCAAGCGCACGGTCGAGGCCGAGGGCACGGGCCCGATCGACGCCTTTGTGCAGGCGCTGAGCGAGCACAGCGGCCGCGCAGTACGCGTTCTGGACTATGCCGAGCACGCCATTGGCGAAGGTGCCAACGCCAAGGCCATCGCCTATGTGGAACTGCGCGTGGACGAGTCCCACGTGTGCTACGGCGTCGGGGTCGATGCGAATATCGTCTCTGCCTCGTTCCGGGCCATCATGTCGGGCTTGCAGCGTGTTCCCTCCGCCGAGAATGCGGTGGAGCAGGAGGCGGTTGCCGCCTGAATTTCGTTCCCGAGCCGGTGCAGCCACAAGCGCACCGGCTTTTTTCATCGCCTGCCCGTGGGCAGGGGCTTCGCATCCACAAGAAAGACGAGACTCCCCATGACCGACCAATTGATCATTTTCGACACCACCTTGCGCGACGGCGAGCAGTCGCCCGGTGCCTCCATGACCCGCGACGAGAAGCTGCGCATCGCGCGCCAGCTCGAACGGCTGAAGGTCGATGTGATCGAGGCCGGTTTTGCGGCGAGCTCCAATGGTGACTTCGAGTCGGTGCAGGCCATTGCGCGCGCCATCAAGGACTCCACCATCTGCTCGCTGGCGCGGGCCAATGACCGTGACATCGCCCGTGCGGCCGAGGCTCTGAAGGATGCCAACCGCGCGCGCATCCACACCTTCATTGCGACCAGCGCGCTGCACATGGAGAAAAAGCTGCGCATGACGCCCGAGCAGGTGCTGGAGCAGGCGCGCCAATCCGTGCGCTTTGCGCGCAACCTGATTGCCGACATCGAGTTCAGCCCGGAGGACGGCTACCGCAGCGACCCGGATTTCCTGTGCCGCGTCATCGAGACCGTGATTGCCGAGGGCGCAACCACGATCAACGTGCCTGACACCGTGGGCTATGCCATTCCCGAGCTCTACGGCGCCTTCATCAAGAACCTGCGCGAGCGCGTGCCCAACAGCGATAAGGCGGTCTGGAGCGTGCACTGCCACAACGACCTGGGCATGGCCGTGGCCAACTCGCTGGCCGGCGTCAAGCTCGGCGGCGCCCGCCAGATCGAATGCACCATCAATGGTCTGGGTGAGCGCGCCGGCAACTGCTCGCTGGAAGAGGTGGTGATGGCCATCAAGACGCGCAAGGACTACTTTGGCCTGGACGTCAACATCGACGCCCTGCACATCGTGGCCGCCAGCCGCATGGTCAGCCAGACCACTGGCTTCGTGGTGCAGCCCAACAAGGCCGTGGTGGGAGCCAACGCCTTCGCCCACGCCTCCGGCATTCACCAGGACGGCGTGCTCAAGGCGCGCGACACCTACGAGATCATGCGTGCCGAGGACGTGGGCTGGAGCGCCAACAAGATCGTTCTGGGCAAGCTCAGCGGCCGCAACGCCTTCAAGCAGCGCCTGCACGAGCTGGGCGTGGAGCTGGACAGCGAAGCCGCGATCAATACCGCCTTTGCCGCCTTCAAGGAGCTGGCCGACCGCAAGAGCGAGATCTTCGACGAGGACATCCTGGCCCTGGTGACCGAGCAGGACGCGCATCAGCAGGCCGACCCCTTCCAGTTCATCTCGCTGGCCCAGCAAAGCGAGACAGGTGAGCGCCCACACGCGTCGGTGGTGTTCAGCCGCGACGGCCGCGAGATCAAGGCCCAGTCCGACGGCAATGGCCCGGTCGATGCCTCGTTCAAGGCCATCGAGTCCGAGGTGAAGAGCGGTGCCGAGATGCTGCTGTACTCGGTCAACGCCATCAGCGGCTCCACCGAAAGCCAGGGCGAAGTGACCGTTCGCCTGCAGCGCAGCGGGCGCGTGGTCAACGGCGTGGGCGCCGACCCTGACATCGTCGTGGCTTCTGCCAAGGCCTATCTGAGCGCGTTGAACAAATTACACAGCAATGCAGAGATCGTGGCTGCGCAGGGGTAAGCACTCGCCTTATAATTTCACTTAAATTATCGAAAAGTCGCACAAGTTATTGTCACAGTGCGACTTTTTCGATTAATGTAAGGTCTAGTCACAAATTCTTGCTGCTTGGAGCATTTCTCATGCCCACCCTACGCCGTGCCCGCCTCGGTCGATTTGCTCAGGTCATGTCCTTTCTGGCCCTGAGTTGTGCTCTTGCTGCTCCGGGCGCATATGCCGCGCCCGCCAAGAAAGTTGCCAAGAAACAGGTGGCCGTGGCCCCTGTCAAGAAGAAGGCGGTGAAGGAGCGCGCCACGGCCGCTCCCCAGGGCAAGCGCGTTGCCAAGAGCGCGCGCCAGCCCAGCCGCGTCGCTGCACGCAGCGTGGCCAGCCCCATTCGCGCCGTTGCCTACGAGCCACGCCTGTCCTTCGGCCAGATGGCCGGTCTGCATGCGGTGGCCGATCCTCTGGATCTCAAGAGCAGCGTGGCCCTGGTCCTGGACCAGGACACCCATGAGGTGCTGCTGAGCAAGAACGACCATGCCGTCTTGCCCATCGCCTCGTTGACCAAGCTGATGACCGGCCTGCTGATTTCCCAGGCCCATCTGCCGATGGATGAAACCATCACCATCACGCAGGACGACGTGGATACCGAAAAGGGCAGCAGCTCGCGCCTGGCCGTCGGCACCACGCTCACGCGCGGTGAAATGCTGCACCTGGCCCTGATGTCCAGTGAAAACCGCGCTGCCCATGCCCTGGGCCGCACTTTCCCTGGTGGCCTTGATGCCTTTGTCCAGCAGATGAATGCCAAGGCCCGTCTGCTGGGCATGACCGATACCCGCTACGTGGAGCCCACCGGGCTGTCCAGCCGCAACCAGTCCAGTGCCCGTGATCTGGCCGTGCTCGTCAATGTGGCGCACAGCGATCCGCTGGTGCGCGAGTACACCACCTCGCCCGGCTATGAGGTGGCCGTGGGTCGCCGCACGCTGCAGTACAACAACACCAACCGCCTGGTGATGAGCCCCACCTGGGATATCGGTCTGCAAAAGACCGGCTACATCTCCGAGGCAGGCCGCTGCCTGGTGATGCAGGCGCAGGTGGCTGGTCGCAAGATCATCATGGTCTTCCTGGATTCGGCCGGAAAGTTCAGCCGCCTCGGCGATGCCGAGCGCGTGCGCCACTGGGTGGAGTCCATGGGGCAGGTGGCTGGCGATCCCATGATCCACAAGGTCAAGGGCTGAGTTTTCTTTCCCCTCACGACAAAGGCGCCGATGGCGCCTTTGTTGTTTCTGGTGGGCAGAGGTCTGTGTAGCTAATGGCCCCTGGCCAATGCCAATGGGGCCGACGGCTGTTCAGTGGCTGCTGCGCGCGTAGGGGTTGGGAGGCGGTGCAGCCGGGCGGGTTGCGTTGAAGCCCAGGGCGCTCGAGATCTCCTGTGCGGTGGACTGGAGCTTGGACATCCAGCTCTCGTCCAGCCGGTCGGCGGGAGCGGAGATGGACAGGCCGGCCACCAGCTTGCCCTGGTCGTCGTAGATGCCGGCGGCCATGCAGCGCACGCCCAGTTCCAGCTCTTCGTTGTCGCGGGCCACGCCATGGTGGCGTACCTTGTCCAGCTCGTTTTCCATGTCGGCCAGCCGCGTGATGCTGAAGTGCGTCTTGCCGGGCAGGCCGGTGCGCGTGGCGTAGGCGCGGACCTGTTGCGCATCGTCGGCCGCCAGGAACAGCTTGCCGTTGGATGTCAGGTGCAGCGGCGCATGGCCGCCGATGGCGCGCACCACCTGCATGCCGGAGCGCTCGCTGTAAGCGCGTTCCACATAGACGATTTCATCGCCCTGGCGCACGCTGAGGCTGACCGGCTGCTGGATCTGCTTGTGCAGCTGGCGCATGGGGATCAGGGCCGCTTCGCGCACGCTCAGGCGGGCCTTGACCAGATTGCCCAGCTCCAGGAAGCGCATGCCCAGGCGGTAGCTGCCCGATTCGGGGCGATCGACAAAGCGGCCAATGGCCAGATCGTTGAGGATGCGGTGCGTGGTGGAGGGGTGCAGGCCGGTGCGCTCGCTGATCTCCTTGAGCGATACCGCTTCCTCGCGCGAGGCCAACACGTCGATCAACGTGAACATGCGTTCCAGGACCTGGACGCTGGGCTTGGGGGAGGCCGCGTTATCGTTTTTTTTCATGAGGCGGAGTGGAGTTTCGGCATTCGGTCATTCTAGCGGCGGCCATGGCATGGCGGCATATGTGCCGCCAGCAAACAGCGGCTATGCGCATAAGAAATGTCGCTGAAAAGGCGTGGAGTGACGCTGTATCAGCGCGGCAGCTGATCCACGCGCTGCCAGCGCTCGTCAACGCGCACTTCATGGGGCAGGAAGCGCGCCTTGTAATTCATCTTCTGGCTGTCGGCGATCCAGTAGCCCAGGTAGACATAGGGCAGGCTCATGGACCGGGCCTGGTCGATCTGCCACAGCACATTGAAGGTGCCGTAGCTGGCGGGGTCGTTGGGCTCGTAGAAGGTGTAGACGGCAGACAGCCCGTCTTCCAGCACATCGAGGATGGAGACCATCTTCAGCGTGCCGATGCCGCCATCGGCCGCCGGCGTGCGGAACTCCACAAGGCGCGAGTTGACGCGGCTTTGCAGCAGGAACTGGGTGTACTGGTCCACGCTGTCATGGTCCATGCCTCCGCCGCTGTGGCGGCTTTGCTGGTAGCGCAGGTACAGCTGGTAGTGCTCGTTCGAGTAGTGCAGGCGCTGGATCGATGCCGTGAGATCGGCATGGCGCGCGGCGGCGCGGCGCTGGCTGCGGTCGGGGCGGAAGTCGTGGACCAGGATGCGCATCGGCACGCAGGCGCGGCATCCGTCGCAATACGGCCGGTAGGTGAACATTCCGCTGCGGCGAAAACCCAGTGAAACCAGCTCCGAATAGGCGCTGTTCTGGATCAGGTGGCTGGGCGTGGCCACTTGCGAACGCGCCAGCCTGCCATCGAGATAGCTGCAGGGGTAGGCGGCGGTGGCATAGAACTGCAGGGCCTGCAGCGGAAGATCGTTCGGGTGCGTCATGGTGTGCTGGCGGCAGCCGGTGATGTGTCGCCAGCCTCGCCGGACGGTGGCAGCAACGCGTCCCAGTATACGTTTTCGAACTGCCAGCGCATGGGCGGCAGCTGGCTTTGCTCGGCCACGGTTTGCAGGAACCGGGCGCGCGGCATTTCGCGCGCCCCCAGCGAGGCCAGATGCTGCGTGGCCTGTTGGCAATCGATCTGTGCGGCGCCTTGGTGTCTGCAAAGCGCAACCAGGGCTGCCAGCGCAATCTTGGATGCGTCGGTGGCATGCGCGAACATGGATTCGCCAAACACGGCGCGGCCCAGTGCCACGCAATACAGGCCGCCCACCAGGCGTCCGTCCACCCAGGTCTCCACGCTGTGGGCTGCACCCTGGTGGTGCAGGTCGGCATAGGCGTCAAGAATTTCCTGCACGATCCAGGTGCCATCCTGGTCGTGGCGCACCGTCTGGGCGCAGTGCTGCATCACGGTCTCGAACGCGCTGTCGATGCGGATCTCGCAGCCCGGCGTGGCGCGAAAGCGCTGCAATGTCTTGCGCAGGCTGCGGTGCAGCCGGAACTGCGATGTCTGCAGCACCATGCGTGGATCGGGCGACCACCACAGCGTGGGCTGGCCTTCGCTGAACCAGGGAAAAATCCCCTGGCTGTAGGCGATGCGCAGGTGCGCCGCATCCAGCGTGCCGCCTGCTGCCAGCAGGCCCGGGATGGGGTCGTTGGGGCCCCATGCCGTTTCCACAGGAGGGAAGGCCTGGTGGGGGATGAGCCATGGGAGGGGATGGGACATGATCGGGTGCGGACGGAGGAAATGGATTCGTATTCTCTGCAGCCGCAGTCTTGCACAAACCATGCGCAAGAGGGCTGCGTGGATGCGAGGGCATCGCCTGGCCGGGGTAAGTGAACCTCCTACGTGGCCTTGTCGCGCCAGGGGACAGTGCCGCTTGGCAGGCTTGGGCTATGCTGGTTCCGTCTTCTTGCGGATGCTTGGCTTTCGCTGTGAAGGCATCGAAGGAGGATGAGCGATGTTTTTCAGCAAAATCTTTGGCGCAAGCCTTGCCGAGCCGCGCTATATCCGTCGCACCCGGGCCTACCTGCAGGAAGCCCGCATGGCGATGCTGGAGCACACCATTGCCGCGGAGTACTACAAGTCCTCTGCTGACATGTATGCGGAACGTGCCGCACGGCTTGAAGAAGAGCTGCGCGCATGGGAGGAGGGCGTCGAGCAATCCCGTGCTGCCCATGTTTCGCGCCGCGCACATGCCAGGCACGGCAAGCCCGTCACCGTGGAGCCCGCCGCAACTCCATCGCCACCGAACACGCCCACCGTGGGCATGGTGCGTGCAGCCTGACCCAACAAAAAAGCCCGCATGCGTTGGCATGCGGGCTTTTCATCTGGCTCCTCAACCTGGGCTCGAACCAGGGACCTACGGATTAACAGTCCGGCGCTCTACCAACTGAGCTATTGAGGAATATGTTGGCGTTGGGTCTTGTGCGATTGCAAGGCCACTGAAATTTGGCTCCTCAACCTGGGCTCGAACCAGGGACCTACGGATTAACAGTCCGGCGCTCTACCAACTGAGCTATTGAGGAATACACGTCTATCGACAGAGATCTTGTGCGGTTGCAAGATCTTGAAATTCTTTTGGCTCCTCAACCTGGGCTCGAACCAGGGACCTACGGATTAACAGTCCGGCGCTCTACCAACTGAGCTATTGAGGAACAAGACCTAGATTATATGACGTAAAAAACACGTCACAGAAAACTCGGAGGAATTTTTTCAGGAAGGCCGGCTGCAGGCCTTCATTCTCACGGCTCGGGCCTGAACCACAGCCATACCAGCACGCAGCCCATGGAGGTCAGCGCCACGGCCTGCACCCAGGCGGGCGGGCGAGTCCACAGCAGTATGACGGCGCACAGGCTCATCATGGCGCTGGCGCTCCATTTGGCGCGCCGGCTCACGCAGCCGCCCCGTGCCCAGTTGCGCAGCATGGGGCCGAACAGGCGATGGCGCCACAGCCAGGTGTGCATGCGCTGCGAGCTGCGCGCCGCGGCCCAGCCGGCCATGAGCACGAACACCGTGGTGGGCAATCCTGGAATGAAGATGCCGGCAATGCCCGTGGCCAGGCTCAGGCAGGCAAACAGCTGCAGCGCCCAGCGCAACGGGGCGGCCGGCATGCGGTGCAGGGGAGGGGGATCGTCATCATGGAAGGCTGGCGCCGTGCCTGCCTGCGCAGTGGCCTCGGGCTCCAGGGTCTGTGCCGTGGGTATTTGCTGCGCGCCTGCCTCACGGTCCTCTGGGGACGCGGTGGATGACTCTCTGGCGGTGCTGGGCATGCTGCGATTGTGCCAGCGCGCTGTGGCCATGGCGGCCAAGAGGCGGCCAAGAGGTGGCCAGGGGGCGGCCGGGAGCCGGGCGGCCGCTATGCTTGGCAACCCACATTTACATGCATAGCCTTGCACTGCCATGACTGTCCGCACCATTTTGAAGATGGGCGATCCGCGCCTGCTGCGCGTCGCCCAGCCCGTGACCGAATTCGACACCGACGAACTGCACCTGCTGCTCAGCGATTTGCTGGACACCATGCATGCAGCCAACGGCGCGGGGCTGGCCGCGCCGCAGATTGGCGTGGACCTGCAGATGGTGGTGTTCGGCTCCGGCCTGCCCAATCCGCGCTACCCCGATGCGCCCGTGGTGCCGCGCACCGTGCTCATCAACCCGGTCATCACGCCCATGGGCGAGGACGAGCAACTGGACTGGGAAGGCTGCCTGTCCGTACCCGGCATGCGCGGCATGGTGCCGCGCTGGAACCATATCCGCTACACGGGCTTCGATGTGTTTGGCGATGCCATCGACCGCACGGTGGATGGTTTTCATGCGCGCGTGGTCCAGCATGAGTGCGATCACCTTTGGGGAAAGCTCTATCCCATGCGCATGCGTGACTTCAGCCAGTTCGGTTTCACCGATGTGCTGTTCCCCGGCATCAGCGCGGCCGAGGACGACTGAGCGGGCGGGCGCTGCCCGTATTCAAGGATCTTCGGTCAGGTCTTTGTATACAAATCGGTAGACAATTTTTCCATGCTGGCGCCGTACATTGGCACTTCCCGCCAAGGCGGGGATTGTGTGCGTTCGCCCGCCAAGAGCTGCTAAGCAGCCACCGGGCTTCGCGATGCAGGATGCAGGAGAGCGCGGCCTATCGGGTCGGCGGCAAAGGGTGCGCGGGGGCGCGCCTGCCGCCATCCGGCTGCCGCGTACTTGTCCGGCGTTCTGTGAACAAGAGGACAAGGAGACAGCGATGGAAAAAAGTTCTGGCAATGCGCCGGCCCTGGGCACAGACATCCGCCCGGAGGACGAGCAACTCGGCCTCACGGCCAACACCCTCTATGGTTTGCAGCATGTGCTGACCATGTACGGAGGCATCGTGGCCGTGCCCCTGGTCATGGCCAATGCGGCCGGCATGTCGGCGGCCGACACGGGCCTGCTGATCACGGCCTGCCTTTTCATGGGCGGGCTGGCCACGCTGCTGCAGACGCTGGGCATTCCGTTCTTCGGCTCGCGCCTGCCGCTGGTGCAGGGCGTGTCCTTCTCGGGCGTGGCCACCATGGTCAGCATCCTGCACACGGGCGGCGGCATGCAGGGTGTGCTGGGCGCCGTGCTCTTTGCCTCGGTGTTCGGCCTGATCATTGCGCCCATTTTTTCCAAGCTCACCCGGTTTTTCCCGCCGCTGGTCAATGGCTGCGTGATCACCATCATCGGCCTGTCGCTGATGCCGGTGGCGGCCCACTGGGCCATGGGCGGCAATCCCCAGGCGGCCGACTACGGCAGCATGGGCAACATCGGGCTGGCGGGCCTGTCGCTGGTCATCGTGCTGGCACTGAGCAAGCTGGGCAACGCCATGATCTCGCGCCTGTCCATTCTGCTGGCCATCGTCATCGGCACGGCGGTGGCGGCCATGATCGGCAAGTCCGACTTTTCCGAGGTGGGCAGCGGCGCCTGGTTCGCCGTGCCCATGCCGCTGCACTTCGGCTGGCCGACCTTCAGCCTGGCGGCGACGCTTTCCATGTCCATCGTGATCCTGGTGACCCTGGTGGAAACCTCGGCGGACATCCTGGCTGTAGGCGACATCGTGGGCACCCGCGTGGATTCGCGCCGCCTGGCCGACGGCCTGCGCGCCGACATGCTGTCCAGCGTGGTGGCGCCGTTCTTCGGCTCGTTCACGCAGAGCGCCTTTGCCCAGAACGTGGGCCTGGTCGCGGTCACGGGCATCAAGAGCCGTTATGTCGTGGCCTTCAGCGGCCTGATCCTGATCGCCTTCGGCCTGCTGCCCATCATGGGGCGCATCGTGGCCTGCGTGCCGCCCTCGGTGCTGGGCGGCGCGGGCCTGGTGCTCTTTGGCACGGTGGCGGCCAGCGGCATCCGCACGCTGGCCAAGGTGGACTATCACAACAACATGAACCTGATCATCGTGGCGGCGTCCATCGGCATGGGCGTGCTGCCCATGGTCAAGCCGGACTTCTATCACCACTTCCCGGACTGGTTCGCCACCATGTTCCATTCGGGCATCAGCTCCACGGCGGTGACCGTGCTGCTGCTGAACCTGGTCTTCAACCACTTCAAGCAGGGCAATCCCGAGGAGCCTTCGGTGTTCGGCGCAGGTTCTGAGCGCGTGCTCAGCGAGGCCGTGCTGTCTGCCCTGGCCGATGGCGACCGGGTGGTCGACGGCAAGCTCTATGACCGCGAGGGCAAGGAGGTGGCCACGGTGTCGGCGCCTGCGGCCGCCATGCACTGACGGCCGCACCCGCGCCAGCGCCTGGATGCAAAAGGCCCGCCCTGTATTGCAGGGCGGGCCTTTTTTCGCCACAAGTTCAGACCGCCAAGGCCTGCAGCAGCTCGGTTTCTATGAGCAGCTGGCGCTGGTTGTTCTGCAGTTCGGCGCCCTCGATCAGAAAGCTGTCTTCCACGCGCTCGCCCAGCGTGCTGACCTTGGCCAATTGCACGCTCAGGTGGTGCTGCGCCAGGATGCGCGCCACGGTGTAGAGCAGGCCGGCGCGGTCCGTGGCCGAGATGGACAGCAGCCAGTGCTGGGCTTTCTCGTCGGGCTGCAGCGTGACGCGCGGCGCAAAGGGAAAGCTTTTGACGCGGCGCGACAGGCGCCGGGGGGATGGCTCGCGCAGCGGCCCGCCCTGCATCAGCGCGGCGACCAGGTCGTTCTCGACCATGTGCATCAGCTCGCGGTACTGCTCCTGCATGGCGGGCGCGACCACCTGGAAGGTGTCCAGCGCATAGCTGTTGTGGGCCGTGTGTACGCGCGCATCCAGAATGGAGAAGGCCGCCCGGTCGAAGTAGCCGCAGATGCGCGCGAACAGATCGGGCTGGTCAGGCGCGTAGACCAGCACCTGCAGCCCCTCGCCGGCCAGGGAGCGGCGCGCGCGCACCACGGGGCGGGTGGTGCCCACGTGGCGCGACAGGTGGCGCGTGTGCCAGGCGATGTCGGCCGCCTCGTGGCGCATGAAATAGTCCACGCCCAGCGTGTCCCAGAGCTTCTTGTGCGATTCGAAGGGCTGGGCTGTCAGTGCCAGCTGCACCAGGGCCTCGCGGCGGCGGGCCTCGATTTCGGCGGCAGCATCGGGCGCGCGTCCGCCCATGACGCGCAAGGTCAGGCGATAGGTGTCCTCCAGCAGCTTGCCCTTCCAGGCGCTCCAGACCTTGGGGCTGGTGCCGCGGATGTCGGCCACGGTCAGCAGGTACAGGGCCGTGAGGTTGCGCTCGTTGCCCACGCGCTCGGCAAAGGCCTGGATCACCTCGGGGTCCGACAGGTCCTGCTTTTGCGCGACCTGGCTCATGGTCAGGTGCTCGCGCACGAGGAATTCGATCAGCTCGGCGTCGGCGCGCGCAATGCCGTGGGCGCGGCAAAAGCGCTTGGCCTCCACGGCGCCGATGATGGAGTGGTCGCCGCCGCGGCCCTTGCCGATGTCGTGGAACAGCGCGGCCACGTACAGCAGCCAGGGCTTGTCCCAGCCGCTGGCCAGCTGGGAGCAGAACGGGTACTCATGCGCATGCTCGGCCATGAAAAAGCGCCGCACATTGCGCAGCACCATGAGGATGTGCTGGTCCACCGTGTAGACGTGGAACAGGTCATGCTGCATCTGGCCCACGATGCGCCGGAAGGGCCACAGGTAGCGCCCCAGCACCGAGGTCTGGTTCATCAGCCGCATGGCGTGCGTGATGCCGCTGGGCTGCTGCAGGATCTTCATGAAGGTGGCGCGGTTGACCGGGTCGCGCCGGAAGGCCGCGTCCATCAGGTCCCGCGCGCCGTACAGCGCGCGCAGCGTGCGCGCCGACAGGTCGGTGAGGCCCACATGGGTCTCGTACATCAGGAAGGTTTCGAGGATGGCGTGCGGCTCGCGCTCGTAGAGATCGTCGCTGGCCACCTCGATGGTGCCGGCCTTCTCGTAGAAGCGCGAGTTCAGCCGGATGCGCGGCGTGGGGCGCGGGTTCAGCCGCTCCTCGATGTTCAGCCGCAGGATCTGGCACAGCTGGGTTACGGCCTTGGCCGCCCAGTAGTAGTGGCGCATCAGCGTCTCGCTGGCGCGCATGGCCAGCTTGCGCCCCTCGGCCGAGGTGGAGCGGTAGCCAAAGGCCTCGGCCACGGCGGTCTGCTGGTCGAAGACCAGGCGGTCCTCATGCCGGCCCGCCACCGCGTGCAGGCGCGCACGTATCAGGCTCAGCAGGGCTTCGTTGTCTTCGAGCTGCCGGCGCTCGAAATCGGTGATCAGCCCCTTGCCGGCCAGGGCCTGCCAGCTGCTGCCCAGGCCTGCGGCACGGGCCAGCCAGATCATGGTGTGCAGATCGCGCAGGCCGCCGGGCGATTCCTTGCAGTTGGGCTCCAGCGAGTAGGGCGTGCTCTCGTACTTGTTGTGGCGCTGGCGCATTTCCAGCAGCTTGCCGGACAGAAAGGCGTGCGCATTCATCTGGGCCTGGTAGCGCGTCTGGAACTCGGTGAACAGCGGCTCGCTGCCGCAGATGCGGCGTGATTCCAGCAGGGCGGTCTGCACCGTCAGGTCGCGCTCGGATTCCTCCAGGCATTCGGCCAGCGTGCGCACGCTGGAGCCGATCTCCAGGCCCGCGTCCCAGCAACTGCCGATGAATTTCTCGATGCGCGAGGCCAGCTCGGCATCTGCCGTGCCAGCGGCTGGCAGCAACACCAGCACATCGATGTCGGAATAGGGAAACAGCTGGGCGCGCCCGAAGCCGCCCACGGCGGCCAGGCAGGCCTCGGGCGGCATGCCGGCGCGATGCCACAGCGCGCGCAGCAGCGTGTCGGCCAGATCGCTCAGGTGCTGCAGCACCAGGCGCACGCCGCGCCGGCCCATGGTGGGCGCCAGCAGCGAGCCTATCCAGCGCCCGCGATCCCGGGCGTACTGCACGCGCAACTGCTCCAGCGAGTCCGGGGCAGAGGGCGCAGCGTGGGAAGGAGTGTGGTCAGTGGTCTGTTTCATGCGCAGCGAGGGCAGGGAAGGCGCCGGGAGCGGGTGCCCCGGACGCCATGCCATTTTGCCTGCGCATCACGCAAGAAACATGCCGAGCCTCAGCAGCTCGTAGTGGTAACGAAGGGGGGCAGCGCGGGCGAGCCGGCCGACAGGGTCATGACTTCGTAGCCGGTCTTGGTCACCACCAGGGTGTGTTCCCACTGGGCCGAGAGGCTGTGGTCCTTGGTCACGATGGTCCAGCCGTCCTTGCCCAGCTCCTTGATCTCGCGCTTGCCCAGGTTGAGCATGGGCTCGACGGTGAAGACCATGCCTTCTTCCAGCACGGTGCCCGTTCCAGGGCGGCCGTAGTGCAGGATCTGGGGCTCTTCGTGGAACTTCTGGCCGATGCCGTGGCCGCAGAACTCGCGCACCACCGACAGGCCGTGGCCTTCGGCAAAGGTCTGGATGGCGTTGCCGATGTCGCCCAGCGTGGCGCCGGGCCTGACCTGCTGGATGCCCAGCCACATGGCGTCGAAGGTCAGTGCCGACAGGCGCTTGGCCGCGATGGAGCACTCTCCGATCATGAACATGCGGCTGTTGTCGCCGTACCAGCCGTCCTTGGTGATGACCGTGACGTCCACATTGACGATGTCGCCCTTCTTGAGCGGCTTGTCATTGGGAATGCCGTGGCAGACCACATGGTTGACCGAGGTGCACAGGTGTCCGGGATAGGGAGGGTAGCCGGGCGGCTGGTAGCCGATGGTGGCGGAGACCGTGCCCTGCTGCGCCATGCATTCGGCGCCCAGGCGGTCGATCTCGGCCGTGGTGATGCCGGGCTTGATGTGGGGGGTGATGTAGTCCAGCACTTCCGAAGCCAGGCGGCAGGCCACGCGCATGGCTGCGATGTCTTCAGCGCTCTTGATGGTGATGCTCATGCCCGCAATTATCCCATTGCGCCTTCGGGCGTGCAGGGGTAAGGGGCGGCTGTCGCCATCGGGACGGCTCAGCCCGGTAAAATAGCGGCCTCACCGATTCAGCGCCTTGCAGCCAGCCCCCGGAGGGCGGGGCCGCAGGGCGCTTTTCACAAGCCTCCTCACCCAACAGGCCGCCACGTGACCTTGCATCTGACACAGTTGGAGGGTGGAAACGCTCTCAGCTCGTTCCGCGCCCAGCAGCTCCTGACCGAACTGGTCTCCATCCATCCCAAAATCACCGGCATTGCCGCGCGCTTCGTGCACCTGGTGGCCACGGACGCCGCACCCACGCCCGCATTGCAAGAGCGCCTCCAGGCGCTCTTGACCTATGGAGACCCCTATGAAGGCCCGGCCGACGGTGCCGCCCTGGTGGTCACGCCGCGCCTGGGAACGATCTCCCCCTGGGCCTCCAAGGCCACGGACATTGCCCGCAACTGCGGCCTGGGCGTGTTCCGCGTGGAGCGCATCACCGAATACCGCATCGCCTTCAAGACCGGCCTGTTGAGCAATGTGCTGGGCAGCGCGCCTGAGCTTTCGGCCGAGCAGACTGCACGGATCGCCGCCTTGCTGCACGACCGCATGACCGAGTCGGTCTTCGCCACGCGCGCCGAGGCCGAGCAACTGTTCTCCGCCCTGGACGCCGCTCCCATGGAGTTCGTCGATGTGCTGGGCGGCGGCCGCGCCGCGCTGGAGACCGCCAACCGCCAATGGGGCCTGGCCCTGGCCGACGACGAGATCGACTACCTGGTCGATGCCTTCAAGGGCCTCAAGCGCAATCCCACGGACGTGGAGCTGATGATGTTCGCGCAGGCCAACAGCGAGCACTGCCGCCACAAGATCTTCAACGCCCAGTTCACCATCGACGGCGTGGCCCAGGACAAGAGCCTGTTCGGCATGATCCGCAACACGCACCAGGTTTCGCCCCAGCACACGGTGGTGGCTTATTCGGACAACGCCTCCATCATGGAAGGCCATGAGGTCGAGCGCTTCGTCGCCACCTTCGAGGCGGCCCTGGACAAGATCAAGGCGCCCAGCTATCAGAAGAAGCAGGCCGTCAACCACGTGCTGATGAAGGTGGAGACGCACAACCACCCCACGGCCATCTCCCCCTTCCCCGGCGCATCGACCGGCGCGGGCGGCGAGATCCGCGACGAGGGCGCCACGGGCCGCGGCTCCAAGCCCAAGGCCGGCCTGTCGGGCTTCACGGTCTCCAAGCTGTGGGGCAGCGAAGTGGGCAAGCCCGAGCACATCGCCAGCCCGCTGCAGATCATGATCGAGGGACCGCTCGGTGGCGCGGCCTTCAACAACGAATTCGGCCGTCCCAACCTGACCGGCTATTTCCGCGAGTACGAGCAGCAGGTCGGCGTGGGTGCCGATGCCGTGATGCGCGGCTACCACAAGCCCATCATGATCGCGGGCGGCCTGGGCGTGATCGACTCCGAGCTGACTCAGAAGATCGAGTTCCCCGCCGGCACCCTGCTGATCCAGCTGGGCGGCCCCGGCATGCGCATCGGCATGGGCGGCGGCGCTGCCAGTTCCATGGCCAGCGGCACGAACGCGGCCGAGCTGGACTTCGACTCCGTGCAGCGCGGCAATCCCGAGATCGAGCGCCGCGCCCAGGAAGTCATCAACCACTGCTGGGCCCAGGGCGACAAGAACCCCATCCTGGCCATCCACGACGTGGGTGCCGGTGGTCTGTCCAATGCCTTCCCCGAGCTGACCAACGATGCGGGCCGTGGCGCGCGCTTTGACCTGCGCGCCGTCAACCTGGAGGAATCCGGCCTGGCGCCCAAGGAAATCTGGTCCAACGAAAGCCAGGAACGCTATGTGATGGCCATCGCTCCCGAATCGCTGGCCGAGTTCACGGCCTTCTGCGAGCGCGAGCGCTGCCCGTTCGCCGTGATCGGCACGGCCACGGAAGAACGCCAGCTGGTGCTGGAGGACACGGCGGTGGCCTCGGGCGACCAGAAGTTCCCCGTGGACATGCCCATGAACGTGCTGCTGGGCAAGCCGCCCAAGATGCTCCGCGACGTGGCCACCGTGCAGCGCGAGCTGCCGCCCATGGACCTGACCGGCGTGCCCCTGGAAAAGGCCGTGATCGACGTGCTGGCCCACCCCACCGTGGCCTCCAAGCGCTTCCTGATCACCATTGGCGACCGCGCGGTGGGCGGTCTCACGCACCGCGACCAGATGGTCGGCCCCTGGCAGGTGCCCGTGGCCGACGTGGCCGTGACCCTGGCCGACTACCGTGGCTTCAAGGGCGAGGCCATGGCCATGGGCGAGCGCACGCCGCTGGCCTCCATCAACGCCCCGGCGTCGGGACGCATGGCCGTGGCCGAGGCCATCACCAACATGCTGGCCGCGCCCATCGAGCTGTCCAAGGTCAAGATGTCGGCCAACTGGATGGCGGCCTGCGGCGAGCCCGGCGAAGACGCGGCGCTCTACGCCACCGTCAAGGCCGTGGGCATGGAGCTGTGCCCGCAGCTGGACATCTCTATCCCCGTGGGCAAGGACAGCCTGTCCATGCGCACCCAGTGGAACGAGGGCGGCCAGGTCAAGAAGGTGACCTCGCCCGTCAGCCTGATCATCACGGGCTTCGCCTCCATCGACGATGTGCGCGGCACGCTCACGCCCCAGCTGGACGCCTCGGAAGACGACAGCACCCTGGTCCTGGTGGACCTGGGTCGCGGCAAGATGCGCATGGGCGGCTCCATCCTGGGCCAGGTGCTGGGCCAGTCCGGCAATGAAACGCCTGACCTCGATGACGCCAAGGACCTGATTGCCCTGGTCGATGCCGTCAATGACCTGCGCGCCAAGGGCCAGATCCTGGCCTACCACGACAAGGGCGACGGCGGCCTGCTGGCCACCGTGGCCGAGATGGCCTTTGCCGGCCATGTGGGCGTGGCCATCAACGTGGACATGCTGGTCACCGAAGGCGACGGCATCAGCGACAGCCGCATGGACTCGGGCGAAGGCAAGAACTGGGCCTCCCAGATCAGCGGCCGCCGCGACGACATGACGCTGCGCGCACTGTTCAACGAAGAGCTGGGCGCCGTGCTGCAGATCCGCACGGCCGACCGCGCCGCCGTGCTGCAGACCCTGCGCGAGCATGGCCTGTCCACCTGCAGCCACATCATCGGCAAGACGCGCCCCGTCTCGTCCAAGGTCGATGCGGGCAAGGGCGAACTGCAGGTCTGGCGTGATGCCAAGTCCGTCTTCGGCGCCTCGCTCAGCGACCTGCACCAGGTCTGGGATGCCGTCAGCTGGAAGATTGCCCAGCAGCGCGACAACCCGGCCTGCGCCGACAGCGAGCACGCCGCAGCCGGCGAGCCTGCCGACCCGGGCATGCACCTGCACCTGACGTTCGACCCGGCCGAGAACCCCGCCGCACCCTTCCTGAACCTGGGCGCGCGCCCCCGCGTGGCCGTGCTGCGCGAGCAGGGCGTGAACTCCCATGTGGAAATGGCCTACGCCTTCACCGAGGCCGGCTTCGACGCGGTGGACGTGCACATGACCGACCTGCAAAGCGGCCGCGCGCAGCTGCAGGACTTCGCCGGCGTGGTGGCCTGCGGCGGCTTCAGCTACGGCGACACGCTGGGCGCCGGCATCGGCTGGGCACGCTCCATCACCTTCAACGACAGCCTGTCCGCGCAGTTCCAGCAGTTCTTCGGCCGCAGCGACACTTTCGGCCTGGGCGTGTGCAACGGCTGCCAGATGTTTGCCGAGCTGGCCGACATCATTCCCGGTGCCCAGGACTGGCCGCGTTTCACGCAGAACCAGAGCAACCGCTTCGAGGCGCGCCTGTCCATGGTGGAAGTGCTGGAGTCGCCCAGCCTGTTCCTGCAGGGCATGGCCGGCAGCCGTCTGCCCATCGCCGTGGCCCACGGCGAAGGCTTTGCCAACTTCCGCTTCCGCGGCAATGCGGACAAGGCCATCGCCTCCATGCGCTATGTGGACAACCACGGCAAGGCCACCGAGCAGTACCCGTTCAATCCCAACGGATCGGCCGGCGGCCTGACGGCAGTGACCACGGCCGATGGCCGCTTCACGGCCATGATGCCCCACCCCGAGCGCGTGTTCCGCAACGTGCAGATGAGCTGGACCAACGGCGACAAGTCGGAATTCAGCCCCTGGATGCGCGTGTGGCGCAACGCCCGCAAGTGGCTGGGTTGATGCACTGAGCGACGCTGCAAAGCAGACAAAGGCCCTTCGGGGCCTTTTCTTTTTCTGTTTCTTTTTGGCGGCTGCCGTTACGGCGCCAGCATCTGCGCCGTGCGCGCGCGGGCCTGCTGGACCAGGGTGGAGATCAGCACCGTCTCGGGCAGGTTGTGCCAGTAGCGGCGCGGCATCTCGCGCAGCATGGCCTGCTCCTTCAGGCGCGCCGGGTTGAAGGTGCTGGCGTAGTAGGTCAGCCACAGGGCCTCGCCCGCGTCGGCTGGCGGGGCATCGCTGCGGCGCGCGCCGGGCGCCAGGCGCAGCGCATGGCCGTCCCAGTGCGCGCTGCATTGCGGCGTGAGGATGGCCCAGTGCATGTTGGCAAAGCGCTTGCAGAAGAAGGGCGCCGCCGCGCGCACGATGTGGTGCTCGGGCTCGAACCAGGCAATGTGCAGATCGGGCTGGTTCTGCCGCTGCGTCGTCCGAAAGCGCACAAAGGCGTGCATCTTGTGGATCTCGCGCGAGACGGGGCGGGCCAGGGCCTCGATGGCGCGCCAGTCCGCATCCAGCGCATCCAGCCGCAGTTCGGGCCGGGCCTGCATGCGCGCCAGCCATCGGTGGCATAGCTCGAAGCGGCCTGCCGCGCGGTGCATGCAGGCATGGCGCAGCGCGGACATCTGGGTGTCCGACAGGGACAGCCCTGCCTCGCCGGGGCCGGCCAGCCCGGCGAGTGCCGAGGCGGGCATGGCCTGCTCCGGCGCGCTGGAAAACAGGTCCACGCTCGCGCCGAGTGGCTGCGCACCCCGCGTGTCGGGCCACCGCCAGCGCACCAGGGCGGGGTCGGCGCCATGGGCCAGCAGCGCCCGGCAGGCTGCGCGAAAGCCGGGCCAGTCGTCGGGGCTGTCGAGTTCGATGGTGAGAGCCTGTGCTTGCATGGCGTGCTCCAGGCGCTAGAACAGGCTGGCCTGCAGCGCGTTTTGCACGCGCATGCCGCTGTGCCGTGCCTGGGCCTGGCTGGCCTGCGACTGAGCGATCAGCCGGGTGCGCAGCGCGGCCGAGTCGGTCTCGCCCAGCAGGGGCCGGTGGCCGTCGATCAGCACGAAGGGCAGGGCCTTTTGCACGGGGGCGCGCAGCCGCAGCAGATCGTCCAGCCGCAGCCTGCGCACGCGGCGCGCCGCCAGCAGGCGGTCCACCGTCTGCGTGCCCAGGCCCGGCACGCGCAGCAGCAGGCTGCGCGGCGCACGGTTGAGGTCCACGGGGAACTGCTGTCGGTTGGCCAGTGCCCAGGCCAGCTTGGGGTCGATCTCCAGGTCCAGCATGCCGTGGCGGCTGGCTGCCGCGATCTCGCCCGCCCCGTAGCCGTAAAAGCGCATCAGCCAGTCGGCCTGGTAGAGCCGGTGCTCGCGCATGAGGGGCGGCGCCTGCGGCGGCAGATCGCGCGAGGCATCGGGAATGGGGCTGAAGGCCGAGTAGTACACGCGGCGCAGGCCGTAGCCTGCATACAGCGTGTGGCTGGATTCGAGGATGTCGGCATCGGTTGCGCGGTCGGCGCCCACGATCATCTGCGTGCTCTGCCCGCCCGGCGCAAAGCGTGGCACGGCGGCGCGCTGCGCGGGCGCGCCGGGCAGGGACTGCGCCTGGCGCTGCTCGCGCGTGGCCGCGCGCCAGGCCTGCACATGCCGGTCCACGCCCTGCATGGCCTGGCGTATGCGCTGCCCATCCTTTTCAGGCGCGAACTGCGCCAGGCCGCTGGCCGTGGGCAGTTCCACATTGATGCTCAGGCGGTCGGCATGGCGGCCTGCCTGGGCCAGCAATTCGGGGGCGGCATCCGGGATGGTCTTGAGGTGGATGTAGCCGCGAAAGTCATGCTCCTCGCGCAGGCGGCGCGCCACTTCCACCAGTTGCTCCATGGTGTAGTCGCTGGAACGGATGATGCCGCTGGACAGGAACAGCCCCTCGATGCAGTTGCGCCGGTAGAAGTCCAGCGTCAGCTGCACCACCTCGGCCACCGTGAAGCGGGCGCGCTGCACGTTGGAGCTCTTGCGGTTGATGCAGTAGCGGCAGTCGAAGATGCAGACATTGGTCAGCAGGATCTTGAGCAGCGAGATGCAGCGCCCGTCGGGCGCATAGCTGTGGCAGATGCCCATGCCGGTGACCGAGCCCATGCCCTTGCCGTCCAGCGAGTCGCGCCCCTGCGATCCGCTGGAGGCGCAGCTGGCGTCGTACTTGGCGGCGTCGGCGAGGATGAAAAGTTTGCGTTGCAGCTCCATGGCTGTATAAATATACAGTATATTTGCCTGACACGTCCGGTTTTCTGAGAGCCCATCCCCAGCCAGGGTCTGGTCCGGCCTTGCCTGGCTGCGGGTCGAACGCACTGTCGCGCTATCGCAATGGCCAGCGGATTGCAATGGTTGCCAGTGCAATGGAATGAAACCGTTTTCAGGTGCGGAATGAGTGCTTGCTTTCAATGGGTGGCGATGTGCATCGCAGGAAATGGTGAATGCGTGTTTTCTGCGTCTTTCGCAATGCCTGAAGACTGGCATGGCTTGGTGCCATCAATGCACGAGCTGATATAGCGCAGCTGGCTGCACGCCATGGGGGGTTCCCATTCATGGGAGAGAGGTTGGGTGTTGTTGTGAATTGTTTCAAATTGCCGATAACTATTGCTGATAGGCTTTCGGGTTTGCCGGGCGGTGCCGTTTCATTCAATGCGCTCGGCGATGACAAACACTTGGAGAGGGAGCTTCGGTGTCGCGTGTATTAGGAACAGAGAGCGAAGTGCTGGCGCTGTCGCCGGACGCCTCATCCAGCAAGGCCGCCAAGGGCCTGCAATCGCCCGCCAAATGGCCCGCCATGGGCGCCAATGACGTGGCGGTCTGGGGTGAATGCCAGGGCAGCGGCAGCAAGCCCTACCAGACCCAGGTGGACCTGTCGGGGCCTTCCTTCAAATGCTCTTGCCCCAGCCGCAAATTCCCCTGCAAGCACGGGCTTGCGCTGATGCTGATGCGTGCCGGCGGGCAAGTCCCCGAAGGCGTTGATCCGCCCGCCTGGGTGCAGACCTGGCTGGACAGCCGCCAGGAAAAGGCCGAGAAGAAAGAGGCCAAGGCTGCCGCCGCAGCGGCCGAGCCGCCACCCGATCCCGAGGTCGCGGCCAAACAGCAGGCCAGGCGCGAAGACAAGCGCTGGGACAAGGTCGAAGCCGGCCTGCAGGAGCTGTCGCTGTGGATGCAGGACATGGTGCGTGCGGGCCTGGCCAACCAGGCCAGCGACACGCAGATGCGCCAGCGCTGGAACAACATGGCCGCGCGCATGGTCGATGCGCAGGCCACGGGCATGGCGGCGCGCATCAAGGATTGCCGGGATCTGGTGGACAGCCACCGAGACTGGCCGCGCGACATGCTGGTGCAGCTGGGGCACTGGCAGTTGATCATCGACGCCGTGCGCCGCCGCGAATCGCTCAGCCCCGAGGTCAAGGCCGACGTGATGGCCGCGCTGGGCTGGCCCATGGACAAGGCCGAGGTGCAGGCCAGGGGCCAACTGGTCGAGGACGAATGGCTGGTGGCCGGCCTGCGCATGATCGAGCGCGAAGGCCGGCTCATGGAGCGGCGCGTCTGGCTGCAGGGCCAGCGCACCGGGCGCATGGCCCTGGTGCTGGACTATGCGCAGGGTGGGCGCGGCTTTGAATCGGCCTGGGTGCCGGGCCATCGCTACGGCTGCGCGCTGAATTTCTATCCGGGCCATGCGCCGCTGCGCGCCATTGCGGCCAATGGCAACGGGCCTGCGCTGCCAGCCGATGGCGCCAGCCCGCTGGCCACATCGGCCGGGGGAGACGTCCTGCAACTGCTGGGCCAGCGCATTGCCGCCAACCCGCTGCAGGCCACGCAGCCGCTGTGCCAGGACCGGCTGCGGCTGGTGCCCGCCCAGGGCCAGTGGTTCGCGGCCTGGCCCCAAGCGCTGGATGCATCTCCGGTCACCCTTGGCACGGCGGCGCCAGTGCAGCCCGTTCCCGTGGCGATTGACGATGCCGAGGCCTGGCGCCTGCTGGCGCTCAGCGGCGGTGCGCCCATGCAGCTGTTTGGCGAATGGGAACCCGGCCCGGCCGTGGGCCGCTGGCGGCTGCTGAGCGCCTGGCAGGCCCGCGAAGGCGAAACCGCCCAGCAATGTATCTGGCAGAACCAGGGTGATCCGGTATGAGCAACGCACAACTTTGGGCTGCGCTGCAGCAATCGGCCATGGTCGGCTCGGACCGGCTGGCCGTGCCGCCTGCGCTGGCTTCGGGCGTGGACCCGTCCGCAAGCGGGTCGCAGCAGGCCGTGCAGGCCGCGCTGCAGCCCCGCGCTGACGTGGCCGGTGACTCGCCCGCCCAGCAACTGCTGCGCGCCAGCGCCGTGGCGGCCGTGTTCGAGCGGGCCGGCTGGCAGCCTGGCGCGCTGGTGCGCCTGACGGCACCGCTGGCCGTGCCGGCCGCCGCGCCTGCGGAGTCGCGCACCGCGCCTGCCGATGCGCGCCTGCACACCCTGATGGGCGACGTGCTCAAGGACGGCCCGTTCGAGCTGCAGGCCTCCATGCTGCGCACCCTGGACCAGGCCGGCCAGCGCCTGCCCCATGACCTGCTGGTGCCTGCGCTGGAGCAGGGCCGCCAGTCCGTGGAGCTGCGCCAGTGGCTGGCCCCCGTGCTGGGCGAGCGCGGACGATGGCTGGGCACGCTCAACCCGCAATGGGGCTATGCCAGCGGCGTGGAGGAGACCGCCGACCCCGAACTGGTCTGGCAGGAGGGCTCGGTGGAGCAGCGCGTGGCCCTGCTGCGCAGCGAGCGCGCAACCGATGCCGCCAAGGCCCGCACGCGGCTGGAAGGCAGCCTGAAGGAGCTGGGCGCCAAGGAGCGCCTGCCCCTGGTCCAGGCCCTGGCCGTGGGGCTGGGCATGGACGATGAGCCGCTGCTCGAAAAACTGCTGTCCGACCGCAGCAAGGAGATCCGCGAGAACGCCGCGCAAATGCTCTCGTGCCTGCCGGACAGCGCGCACAGCCAGCGCGTCATGGGCTGGATGCAGTCCATGCTGCAGCAGGACGACAAGGCCCAGTGGATCGTGGAGCCTCCCGAAGAAGGCCTCAAGGAATGGGAGCGCGACGGCATCACGCTCAAGCCCGACGCCTACCACCGTGGCGGCAAGAAGGCCTGGCTGCTGGAGCAGATGGTGCAGCTCACGCCCGTGTCCTTCTGGACCCGCGCCCTGGGCCTGACGCCCCTGGAAGTGATGGAGTGGAGCCGGCGCAGCGACTGGAAGTCCTCGCTGCGCCAGGGCTGGGTGCGGGCCCTGCAATACCAGCTGGACGTGGAATGGATCGATGCCGCCCAGACCATGGGCCGCGACATGCGCCACGACGCGCTCCTGCCCGCCCTCATGGCCCGGTTGTCCCGCGAGGAACGCGAGTCCCGCTGGATTGCCCAGTTCGAGCGCGACAGGCACAAGCTCATCGATGCCATCGAAGGCATGTCCCAGTCGCTGGGCGGCGCCGAACTGCTCTCGTCCGCGCTGTCGGCGCGGCTGACCGAGGCACTGCACGTGGCCGTGGGCGGCAAGCAGATCACGGGCAACTGGCACAGCTACCGCGCCGACCAGGCCCTGCTGTCCTGTGCGCGCATGCTGGACGTGACCGCGCTGGAGCGCTTTGCCGAACTGTGGCGCAAGCCCTCGGTGCTGGATGCGCAACCCGAGCCTGAGCCCGAGCCGCAAACCGAACCTGCTGCTGCGGCAGCAGTCACGGCCACCGCTACCCCCACAGCCGCTGCAGTTGCCGCACCGGCAAGCATTCCCCTCACGCCCCAGCAGCAGGCGCGCCTCGAACGCAGCCGCGTGCGGCCCTGGGACGAGGAGCGCATGCGCGGCCATCTGGAGCGCATCGTCGATCTGCGCCTGGGCCTGCACCAGGCCTTTGTTGCCCTGCGCGGCCCGGCCTGAGCCGCGCCCGTCCTGCCGCATACCCCGAACCGAATCCAACCCTTACCCCTTCCCGGAAGCACACCATGAGCCAAGTCCTGCGCCAGCATGCCGAACAGCAATTCGCCGAAGAACTCGAAGCCCTGCGCAAGGTGGACGACCGTCCGCGTCCGCCCAACTGGAGGCTCTCGCCCTGGGCCGTGCTCCAGTACCTGATGGGCGGCAAGCTCGGCAACGGCTTCGAGGTCAGCCCCAAGTACATCGGCAATCCGCGCCTGATGGAAATCGCCGTCTCCACCCTGGCCACCGACCGCGCCCTGCTGCTGTACGGCGTGCCGGGCACGGCCAAGTCCTGGGTGTCCGAGCACCTGTCGGCCGCCGTCAGCGGCGACTCCACCATGCTGGTGCAGGGCACGGCCGGCACCAGCGAGGAGCAGCTGCGCTACGGCTGGAACTACGCCCAGCTGCTGGCCCACGGCCCGTCCGAGAAGGCGCTGATCCCCAGCCCCCTGGTCAATGCCATGAAGCTGGGCAAGATCGCCCGCATCGAAGAGCTGACCCGCATCCCGGCCGACGTGCAGGACACGCTGATCACCGTGCTGTCCGAAAAGACCCTGCCCGTGCCCGAGCTGGGCAGCGAAGTGCAGGCCGTGCAGGGCTTCTCGGTCATCGCCACGGCGAACAACCGCGACAAGGGCGTGAACGAGTTGTCCAGCGCGCTCAAGCGCCGCTTCAACACCGTCATCCTGCCCGTGCCGGCCTCGCAGGACGAAGAGGTGCAGATCGTCACCAAGCGCGTGGCCGAGCAGGGCCGCGCCCTGGCCCTGCCCGCCGAGCCGCCGGCCCTGCAGGAAGTGCGCCGCGTGGTGCAGATCTTCCGCGAACTGCGCAACGGCCAGACCGAAGACGGCAAGACCGTGCGCGTCAAGTCGCCCAGCAGCACGCTGTCCACGGCCGAGGCCATCTCGGTCATCAACAGCGGCATGGCGCTGGCCGGGCATTTCGGCGACGGCGTGCTGCGCGCGGGCGATGTGGCCTCCGGCCTGCTGGGCGCCGTGATCAAGGACCCGGTGCAGGACAGCGTGGTCTGGAAGGAATACCTGGAGACCGTGGTCAAGGAGCGCAGCGACTGGAAGGACCTGTACCGCGCCTGCCGCGAGCAGCTCTGAAGCCCGCACTCCCGCACCGCTGACCGACCGCACCCTCTGCGCATCCCCCGTATGGCCACCTCTGCCAATCCGCTTCATTTCTTCGGCATCCGCCACCATGGCCCGGGCTGCACGCGCAGCCTGCTGCAGGCCCTGGAGCAGCTGCAGCCCGACTGCCTGCTGGTGGAGGGACCGCCCGAGGGCGAGTCCCTGCTGCCCATGCTGCAGCATGCCGACCTGCAGCCGCCCGTGGCCATGCTGGTCTATGTGCAGGACAGCCCGGCCCATGCCGCCTTCTATCCCTATGCCGAGTTCTCGCCCGAATGGCAGGCCCTGCAATGGGCGGCGCGCCAGGGCGTGGCCACGCGTTTCATCGACCTGCCCCAGACCCACCGCATGGCGCTGGACATGGCCGAGCAGGAGCGGCGCCGGGCCGAGGCGGCGGCAGCAGATGCAGCTGATGCAGGCGCGGATGCGGCCGACGAAGGCCAGGATGCAGATGCCGACACCGGCTCCGACTCCGACACCGGCTCCGATTCCGTCGCCGCTGCGGCAGACGGCAGCCAGCTCCAGAGCAATGCCGCCGAGGCCCTGGACCGCGACGACACCACGCAGTCCGTGCCGGCTGCCGACCTTGCAGTCGATCCCTCGGCACCGTCCCCGCAGGACTGGCACGATCCGCTGGACCTGCTGGCCGAGGCCGCTGGCTACCCTGACGGCGAAAGCTGGTGGAACCGCATGGTCGAGGAACGCGGCGACGGCGCCACCCTGTTCGAGGGCATTGCCGAAGCCATGACCGTGGTGCGCGCCGAGCTGCCCAACGAAGTGCGTGGAGAACGCCACGCCCAGCGCGAGGCGCTGCGCGAAGCCTGGATGCGCCAGTGCATGCGCGAGGCCGTCAAGGCCGGCCACCAGCGCATTGCCGTGGTCTGCGGCGCATGGCATGTGCCTGCCCTGCAGGCCCAGGTCACCGCCAAGGCCGATGCCGCCACGCTCAAGGGCCTGCCCAAGGCCAAGGTCCAGGCCACCTGGGCGCCCTGGACCTACCGCAACCTGTGCTCGTCCAGCGGCTATGGCGCGGGCGTGGATTCGCCGGGCTGGTATGAACATCTGTGGCGCTGCTCCGAGCCTGTGCCCGAGTCCTTGCTCCAGCCCGCACCTGCTGCCGACCCGGCACGCGCCAGCACCCAGCGCACCGTCGGCTGGCTGGCGCGCGTGGCCCATCTGCTGCGCTCCAAGGATCTGGACTGCTCCAGCGCCCACATCATCGAGGCCACGCGCCTGGCCGAAAGCCTGGCGGCCCTGCGCGGCCATGCCAGCCCCGGCCTGCCCGAGCTGGACGAGGCCATCGTCACCGTCATCAGCATGGGCGAGCACACGCCGCTGCGCCTGATCGAGCGCGAACTCAGCGTGGGAGACCGCATCGGCGGCGTGCCCGCCGACGTGCCCCAGGTGCCGCTGCAGCGCGACATCGAGCAGCAGCAAAAAAGCCTGCGCCTCAAGCCCGAGGCGGCCGCCAAGGTCCTGGCCCTGGACCTGCGCAAGGACACGGACCGCGAACGCAGCCACTTCCTGCACCGCCTGCGCCTGCTGGGCATAGAGTGGGGCAGCGTCACCACCGACCAGCAGCGCAACCGCGGCACCTTCCGCGAAAGCTGGCAGCTGCAGTGGGAGCCCGAGCTGGCCGTGCGCATCATCGAGGCCAGCCGCTACGGCGGCACCCTGGTGCAGGCCGCCGCCGCCAAGGTACGCCAGGCGCTGACGCCCGAGACCCCGCTGCCCGAGCTGGCCAAGACCATCGACGACGCCCTGCTGGCCGACCTGCCGCACCTGGTCGATGCCCTCATGCACGACCTGGCCGACCGCTCGGCCAGCACCGGCGATGTCTCCCAGCTCATGCAGGCGCTGCCGCCGCTGGCCAATGTGCTGCGCTACGGCAGCGTGCGCCAGACCGACACCCAGGCCCTGGCCACGGTGATCGACAGCATGGCGCTGCGCGCCGCCATCGGCCTGCCCCTGGCCTGCATGGCGCTGGATGAAGACGCTGCAAGACACATGCAGGCCACGGTGCTGCAGGCCCACGAGGCCCTGCGCCTGCGCGATGCCGACGAGCCGCGCGAAGCCTGGTTCGGCGCCCTGCGCAGCATTGCCATGGGCGACGCGGGCGCCGCCTTGCTGCGCGGCGCGGCCTGCCGCCTGCTGCTCGATGCCCACCGCCTGGACAGCGAGGCCGTGGCCACGCAACTGGGCCGCAATCTCTCGCTGGGCGTGCCGCCGCTGGACGCTGCCGCCTGGCTGGACGGCTTTCTCAACCGCCAGGCCCTGGTGCTGCTGCACGACGACGCCATCTGGGGCGCCGTCGATGCCTGGCTGGCGCAGCTGGGCGAGACCCAGTTCACCCAGATCCTGCCCCTGGTGCGCCGCAGCTTCTCGGCCTTCTCCAACCATGACCGCCAGAGCCTGGGCGAAAAGGCCCGGCGCGGCCAGGGCAGTGCAGCCGTGGCGGCTGCATCCGCAGGTGCCACGGGTGCCGCAGGCGCGGCAGGCGATGGGAACGACGGCGCCTGGAACGAGGCGCGTGCCGTGCTCGCCATTCCCGTACTCGATCAACTGCTGGGCCTGAACCTGCCCGCGCAACCGCTGACCCGCCTGCAAGAGGCCCAGCCATGAACACCGCTGCCACCGTGAACGATGCATCCCTTGCCGGCGCCGACCTGCAGGAGACCGCCCCCCAGCCCACCACCCGCCTGCAACGCTGGCGCCTGGTGCTGGGCCAGCCGTCCGAGGCCAGCTGCGGCTGGCTGGGCCCCAAGGGCAGCTCCATCGACGAGATGGACAAGGCCCTGGCCGCGCTCTACGAAGAGGACAACAAGGACGGCGGCCTTTCGCGCCGCGGCGGGCGGGGCAACTCCTCGCCCAGCGTGGCGCGCTGGCTGGGCGACATCCGCAAGTACTTTCCCAGCCAGGTCGTGCAGGTCATGCAGCGCGACGCCATGGAGCGCCTGAACCTGCGCGAACTCATGCTCCAGCCCGAAATGCTGGAGCATGTGCAGCCCGACGTGCACATGGTGGCCGACCTCATCTCCCTGGGCTCCGTCATCCCGCAGAACACCAAGGAGACCGCGCGCATCGTCGTGCGCAAGGTGGTGGACGACCTCATGCGCCGCCTGGAGGAGCCCATGCGCAGCGCCGTCTCGGGCGCGCTGGACCGCAGCCAGCGCAACCGCCGTCCGCGCCACTCCGAGATCGACTGGAACCGGACCATCCGCGCCAACCTGCGCCACTGGCAGCCCGACTACCGCACCATCGTGCCCGAGACCCTGGTCGGCTACGGCCGCAAGGTCCGCCGCCCGCAGCGCGAAGTCATCCTGTGCATAGACCAGAGCGGCTCCATGGCCAACTCCGTGGTCTACTCCAGCATCTTCGGTGCCGTCATGGCCAGCCTGCCGGCCGTCAGTACCAAGCTGGTAGTCTTCGACACGGCGGTGGTGGACCTGACCGACAAGCTCTCCGACCCGGTGGATGTGCTGTTCGGCGTGCAGCTGGGCGGCGGCACCGACATCAACCGTGCCGTGGGCTACTGCCAGGGCCTGATCAGCGAGCCGCGCAACGCCATCGTCGTGCTCATCTCCGACCTTTACGAAGGCGGTGTGGAAAGCGGCCTGCTGCGCCGCGCCTCCGAACTGGTGGAGTCGGGCGTGCAGTTCATCACGCTGCTGGCCCTCAGCGACGAAGGCGCCCCTGCCTACGACGCGCAACTGGCCGCCAAGCTGGCCGCGCTGGGCGTGCCCTCGTTCGCCTGCACGCCGGACGCCTTCCCGCAGCTCATGGCCGCCGCCATCCGCCGCGACGACGTGGCTGCCTGGGCGGCAGGGCAGGGCTTCAAGACCAGCAAGTGACGCACGGCCGGTCGGCCCCGTGACCGGGCTGGCCGCCGGGCATCTCCTACATGGGCAGGACATGCCCAGGCCCCATGATGGCGCCCAGGCAAAAAGAAGTTCCCCGAACAATTCACTGGAGTAATGCGATGGCTGGTGCTGGTTTGCTGATGCTGCTGGACGATATTGCAGCGATCCTGGACGACGTGGCCCTCATGACCAAGGTGGCGGCACGCAAGAGCGTGGCCATGGCCGACGATGTGTCCGTCATGACCAAGGTGGCCGCGCAGAAGACGGCCGGCGTGCTGGGTGATGACCTGGCCCTGAACGCCCAGCAGGTCACGGGCGTGCGCGCCGAGCGCGAGATTCCCGTGGTCTGGGCCGTGGCCAAGGGCTCGCTGATCAACAAGGCCATCCTGGTGCCTGCGGCGCTGCTGATCAGCGCCTTCATTCCCTGGGCTGTCACGCCGCTGCTCATGGTGGGCGGCGCCTTTCTGTGCTTTGAGGGTTGCGAGAAGCTGGCCCACAAATTCCTGCATTCGCCCGAGGAAGATGCCGTGGAGCGCGAGCGCCTGACCCAGGCCAATGCCGATGCGGGCGTCGATCTCGTCGCCATGGAAAAGGACAAGATCAAGGGCGCCGTGCGCACCGACTTCATCCTCTCGGCCGAGATCATCGCCATCACGCTGGGCACCGTGGCCTCGGCGCCGTTCGGGCAGCAGGTCGCCGTGCTGGCGGGCATTGCCCTCATCATGACCGTGGGCGTCTATGGCCTGGTGGCCGGCATCGTCAAGCTCGATGACCTGGGACTGTGGCTGGGCCAGCGTGCCAGCGCTGCGGCCCGCGCGCTGGGCCGGGGCATCGTCGCCGCCGCTCCCTGGCTGATGAAGGGGCTGTCCGTTGCGGGCACGGCCGCCATGTTCCTGGTGGGTGGCGGCATCCTCGTGCACGGCGTGCCTGCGCTGCACCACGCCGTGGAAGGCCTGGGCGAGGCCGTGGCCCAGGGCGCGCTGGGCGGCCTGTGGCGGGTGCTGGCGGTGAATGTGCTCAATGCGGTGGCCGGCATCGTGGCTGGTGCCATCGTGCTGGCGGCTGTCGAAGGCATCAAGCGCCTGCGCCGCCGCTGAGTCGCGGCAAACATCGCCGGCCGGCCCTGCAGCCGGCAAGGCACGCCACGGGGGCCGGACGGCCCCCGTTTGCATGGAATTTTCGCTTCGGCGCATCGCATTTGACTGTGGGCGCAAGCACGTGCATTTCCCCTGGAACTCCGCAAGGCCAGGCGTCCTCCTGTCCCTTGGCGGCGGCGCAATGCGTTTGCGCCTGCCGGCCGCCGAGGCTCCGAGAACGGCCCATTGCCGCAGCGGAGCCGTTGTCGGGATCGGGCGGCTGAATTCGCATCCGCACCGGTCCCTGGGTGTTCATCAGGGGGACTCCATGATTTCCAACCTCACCAAGGCCAGCGTGCTGCGGTCCGTCATCGCCGGCTGCACGCTCGCGCAAGCGGGCAGGGCCGAGAAACTCAGCACCGAGCGCGCGCGCACGGCGCTCAACCGCATCTGCGAGCTGCTGCATCTGCCCAACGACTTGGCCGCCATCCACGCGGAGCCGCAGCTGTACCTCGAATCCCTGGCCCACTTCGAGAGCCTGCCCCAGTTCGAGCTGCGCACGCCGCTGGTGGCCAAGCTCAAGCAGGTGCTGGGCCTGCGCTCGTCCAGGCAGCTGACGCCGGCCGTGCTCGCGCAGGTCAGCGCGTCACAGCTCATCAACCAGGGCGTCTCCATCATCGCCCTGGCCGATCTGCAGGAGTGGCTGCTCAAGCATGACCTGTCGCTGATGCATGGCCCGCCCATCACGGACATCGACTTCAGGGAAGCCAGAAAGGCCATTGCCTTGCTCGACGCCTTCGACTTCGACACCGAATCGCTGGAATGGCAAATGAATCACCTGGCCCGCAAGCGCGGCCGGGCCAGGAGCCGGCCTGCCCCGGCTGCCTGCGCAGTGGAATCCCTGCCTGCCGTCCGCACCACAGGGGCTGCGCCCTAATATCGGGGCTTCCCAACAAGGCCCGATACACCATGAAGTTCTCCTTGCTTGCTGCCGCGGCTGTGGCATTGCAACTGCTGGCGCCGGCGCCTGCCCTGGCGGCCGACGACATCGTGTTCAAGGACAGCGCCGGCCGCGTGCTCAGGCGCAGCGACCTGGACAAGGCCGATGGCCGCTTCAGCTGGGAGCTGCCCTCCGCCACACCCGTCAGCCAGGCCGCGCGCGATGCCCATGCCTCGGGCCGCGCTGCAGGGCAGAACGGCGATTACCGCGCCGCCCTGGCACATTTCGAGACCGCCTCGAAGCTGGCGCCCCGCTGGCCCTATCCCATCTACGACGCTGCATTCACCTACCTGCTGCAAAAGGACTTTGACGCGGCCTATCGGCATTACCGGCGCGTGGATGCACTGGCGCCCAGGGGCTTCTTCACCGCCAAGACGGCCGTGCACAGCCTGCGCATGGAGCGTGACGGCAAGCTCCCCCAAGGCACCTACCTGCGCTACCTTGCCCTGGAGTGGGAAACCGACCGCGACAAGACGCGCCAGGCCGCCTTGGCCATGACCCGCGAGACGCCCGGCTTCGCTCCCGCCTGGAAGACGGCCGCCCATCTGGAGGACGACCCCGCAAAACGTCTCGCCCTGCTGGACAGCGGCCTGAAGGCCGACCCCGATGCCGAGACCCGCGGCTTTCTGCTCCTGAACAAGGCCATGGTGCTGCGCGAACGCAACCAGATCCCAGAGGCCATGGTGATGCTGGGAGAGCTTGCGTTAGACCCGCAGTCTCCGCTGGATGTCGAAGCCCTGGCGCGGCACACGCTGGCGCAGTGGGCGCGGCCTTGACGCTGGCACCTGCACATTCCGCCCTGCAGCCCGCTCAGCGCAGGGCGAGCTCCACGGCTTCCGCAGACAGCCCGTAGGCCTCCACGAAGACCTCGATGCGGTCCTGCGTCTGCGCGTTCACAAACGTCTCCATACCCACGCTGTCCATCTCCCCTGACAGCATCTGGCCCGTATTCACGGGGCGGGTATCGAGCTGCTGCGCCAGCACGCAGCTGTCCTCTCCCTCCGGCTGCAGGCCGATGAGCCCCGTCTGGTTGTTGATGGCAATCACCCTGGCTTGTCTTTGCATGCTCCACCCTGTCGTCTGAATCCGTCGTTTCTGGAATGGCGAAAAGGCGCCGCCTTGTGCAACGCCCCTGCCTGTCCTGGCGACTGTAGGCAAGGCTTGGGGACGGCGGTAGAGGCCCGGGGCTTGGTGGACTGCCAAGGGGAATTTACGAATGGCTTTCAGAGATGATGGGTTTTCTGTTGAATGTGGCGGATGTGCCGAGGCGGTTGCAGGGCGCTTTGACCCGGCGACCTGGAGTGGATGCACTCGACGCGGCATCTGCTGTGCGATGGCCATGCATGGCGAGGAATGCATGAAACTTTCCGAAGCGCTGGCTTTGAACCGTACCGGGATTCGCCATGTGGTCAAGTCCCACCGTGCGACCCTGATGGATGAGGCCGCCATCCAGGAGGAACTGCAGCGCCTGCTGGGCATGTCGGTCGATGGGCTGACGCCCGGTGCCTTGCCGGAGGCCTTCCGCAGCCAGATGCTGGCCGAGGCGCTGCCGATGTGGGCAAGGCATTGCGCGCCAGCGTTCCTTCCTGATGAATCGGCAAGTGAACGGCATCTGCCGCAAACCTGCGATAGATACCTGACCAAGCACCTTCATTGCGGGTATCGCGGGCAGCCTCCCCCTCTCAGCTTCCCAGCGCCCCGCGCACGGCAGCGCGCTCGCCCATGCGCTTGAAATGCGCCTGCACCTTGGGGAAGCCGGCGATGTCCACGCCGTCGCCTTCCAGCCAGCCGGCAATGGTGAACAGATAGGCGTCGGCCACGGAATAGTCCGAGCCCAGCACCCAGGGGGCATCGCCCAGGTAATGGCGCTCGATCACGCCAAAGCATTCGGCCATGTTGGCTGCCACCTTGCGCTGCATGGAGGCAATGGCTGCTTCGTCATCGGCCCAGCGGCCTGCGCGGCGCCCGTGGGCGTGGGCCACGTGCACGGTGGAGGACAGGTAGCTGTGGAAATCCTGCATGTGGGCAAAGGCATACGCATCGTCGAGCGGGGCGAGCCGGGCCTCGGGGAAGCGGCGCGCAACGTAGGCGAGCAGGGCCGGCGTCTCGGTGAGCACGCCGCGCTCGGTCACCAGGGCGGGCACGCGGCCCTTGGGATTGATGGCCAGGTATTCGGGGCTGCGCTGCTCGCCCTTGGGGAAGTCGAGCTTGATGACTTCGTGCGGCGCATTGGCTTCGATCAGGGCGATGCGGGTGGCCAGGGCGCAGGTGCCGGGCGCGTAGTAGAGCTTGAGGGTGGTCATGAAAGAGACGGGCAGGAATGGGATACGTGCAGATTCTGCAGCCGGCGCCGATGGCCGGGCCGGCCCTCCAACTTAGTGCGTATCGCACGGCCGTGCAAGCGGCATCTGCGTCTTTGCTTATGTCTGGGACTGCAGGGCCGTCAACCACACGTTGGATCACCTTACTGCCTGTCATTTCCATGTGGTGATCCCGCCCCTTGTCAGCACTCAGAACCGATAGGCCGCAGCCACACGCACCTCACGCCCGAAGCCCAGCGCGCAGAATTGCGCGCCGCCACGGAAGGTGTTGCATTGCGTGCGGTACTGCCTGTCGGTGAGGTTGCTGAGGTTGACCGAGAAGCGCCACGGGCCGGTGGTGTAGGCGGCCATGGCGTCCCACAGCGTGTAGGCGTCGTTCATGGGGGTCTTCACGCCGTCCATGGGCAGCTCGCCAGGCGTGGCGCTGATGTGGCGCAGGCCCAGGCCCAGCTCCAGGGCGCCGCGCTGGTACTTGCCCCACAGCGATGCGGCATGGCGCGGCGTGGCGCCGGGGCGCGCGCCGATCTCGATGGCGTTGTTGCTGCGCGTGACCCTGGAGTCGAGGTAGGTATAGGCCGCAATGGCCGAGAAGCCGCCGCCGATCTCGCCCTGGGCCTGCAGCTCCAGTCCCCGGTTGCGCACTTCGCCGGTCTGCACGTCGAAGCGAGGGTTCAGTGTGGATGGCGTGCGCACATTGCGCTTGCGCAGGTCGAACACGGCGGCGCTGAGCGTGTAGCCGGCCGATGGCGGCGCGTAGCGCAGGCCTGCCTCGAACTGGCGCGCGGTCTCGGGCTCGTAGGGCCTGCCGTTGGCGTCGGTGGCCGTGACCGTGGTCAGCGGCGGCTGGAAGGAGTTGTTGAAGGACACATAGGGAGCCAGGCCGCTGGGCGCCAGGTAGATCAGGCCCAGCCGCCCGGTGACGGCGCTGTCGGTGCGGCGCACGGTGGTGATGGCGAAGGGCGCGTTGGCTGCGGCGCGCGCGTCGTAGTCGGTGTCTATGCGTGCGCTGTCGCGGCGCAGGCCGGCGCTGAGCACCCAGCGCTCGCCGAACTTGATCTGGTCCTGCACGTACAGACCCACCTGATGCGTGCGGGCCAGCGCGCGGTCGCTGAGGTAGTTGTCATTCCAGTTCGGCGCGATGTGGATGGGGTTGACCAGGTCCAGCGGCGCCACGGCGCCGTTGAGCGAGTAGATGCGCCAGTCGAGCCTGGAGCGGTAGTAGTCGAAGCCCACGGCCCACTGGTGCGAGACGGCACCCGTCCGGTGGCGCCCTTCGATCTGCGTGTCCATGACCCAGGTCTGTTCGGCGTCGGGCCGCACCATGGCCAGGCGTGCCATGCCGCGCTGGTCGGCCGTCAGGCCCCGGTTGCGCATCTCGCGCCGGTCGTTGCGGCCGTCCAGGTAGCGCAGGTTGTTGCGCAGCGTGAGCTGGTCGTTCAGGCGGTGCTCCAGCAGCCAGCCCACGCTGGCATTGCGCTTGTGGTGGCCAGATCCCGGTCCGCTGACGTTGATGTCCGTGGCCGACCAGCCCGCAGGCGTCTGGCGGTAGTAGGGGATGACGAAGCCGGTTTCGTCCTCCTGGTACTGCGCCAGCAGGGTGAGGCTGGTGCGCTCGCCCAGCAGCGTGAAGGAGGGGGCGATGTAGCTGCGATCGGCGCGCAGGCCATTCCACTGCGTGCCCGATTCGCGCTTGAGCACGGTCAGCCGGGCCAGTGCCGTGCCCTGTTCATTGATGGCGCCACCGATGTCGGCCGTGAGCTGGCGCCGGTCGTGGCTGCCGAATTCCACGCCCACTTCGCGCTGCATGCCGGCGCGCGGGCGCTTGGTGACGGCATTGATCAGGCCACCGGGCGCGGACTGGCCGTACAGCACCGAGGCCGGGCCGTGCACGACTTCCAGCCGCTCCAGCCCATATGGCTCCAGGTTGGTCATGAAGCCGTTGTGGACCATGCGCATGCCGTCGCGGTACAGGCCCGTGCCGGTCAGATAGAAACCGCGCACGGCCACGTCGTCATCGGTGACGCCGTAGTCCATGGGACGTACGCCCGCGCTGTAGCGCACGGCCTCGGCCACGCTGGAGATGGCCTGGTCGCGGATCTGGGCCTCGCCGATGATGCTGACCTGCTGCGGCGTCTCCAGCAGCGGCACATCCATCTTCATGGCCGAGGCGCTGCGGCGTGGCGCGTAGCCGGGCACGGCGCCCCAGGCGCTTTCATGCTCGGCATCGGCCAGCACGTTCACGGTAGGCAGTGCATGCTCGGCCGCGGCCCCGGGCCGCGCACGGTGCACGGCCCAGCCGCCTTCGGCCGTGCGCGTGGCCTGCAGCTGGTGCGGGGCGAGCAGGGCGGCAAGCCCTTCGTGCACGCCGCGCGTGCCGCTCAGCGCCGCCGACTGTCGGCCCTGGACCAGGGCTGGATCGAACGAGAGGGTGATGCCTGCCTGGCGCGCGAGGCTGTGCAGGCTGGTCTCCAGATCACCGGCCGGCAGGTCGAACCGGATGGACCTGGCATCCGGGGCGGAGCTCGGGCTCTGGGCCATAGCGGTCGCTGGCAGGCCCAGCGTGATCAACAGGCCCAGCGCCAAGGCCTGCGTGGCCAGGGCCGTGGGGCGTGTGCAGGAGGGCGGATGGGCAGCGTGGCGGGTACTGGGCAGGCTGGGCATGGAGGCAGTCCTTGAGAAGCGGCAAAGGAAAAAGCGATGTCTTTGCTCCTATGCCGAACGGGCGGTGTGAAACCCGTAATGACTGCCTGAAAAAAATTCCGGATCAGGCTTTGACCAGGCGCATGGCGCTGTGGGAACCGCTGGCTGCTCCTTGTCCGCGCTCCACACGCACAGGCAGCGTGCGGGCAATGGCGGCCAGCGCACGACCCGCCGGATCCGGCCCGTCCAGCTGGAATACGCCTGAAACATGCAGGGCAGCCACGTCGTCGGCGCATTCCATGGGAATGCCGGTCTGGCGTGACAGCTCGGTCATGAAGGCGTCCAGGCGCATGCGGCGGGCGACAAGCACGCCGTCGGTCCATGCGTCGGGCACCAGGCCTTCGTCGGGCAGGCGAACAGGGCGGTGCTGGCCGGCGTGCAGCACATGGGTTTCGCCGGAGGTGGCGACGATGGCGTCCAGGGGGTCTGGCGCAGTGCCGTCCAGCGCCCTGACATGGATGGCCACGCGGCCCTCGGTGACGTACAGGCGCGTGGCCGTGTCCGGGTGTTTTTCGTGGCGCACGCCGAAGCTGGTGCCCAGGGCCTCGAAGCGGGCCAGCGGCGTTTCCACCCAGAAGGAGCGTCGGCCCGCGAGGGAGCGCGGGTCGCTGCCGGTGTCGATGAAGATCTCGCCGCGTGCCAGGCGGACCACGCGGCGCAGCAAGGTGAAATCCACCTGCACCAGCGTGTCCGGTGCCAGGTGCAGGCGGCTGCCGTCGGCCAGCAGGGTGCTGCGGCGCTCACCGATGGCCGTGCCCAGCGCGATCTGCTCGCGCGGTGCAGCCCAACGCCATGCCATGGATCCCAGCAGCAGGGCAGCGGGGCCCAGGAACAGCAGCCGCTGCAGGCTTGCGCGCCGGCCTCGCGCCGGACCTGGACCAGCGGACCGCAGGACGCCGTGGGCCAGTCCCGCCTGGCCGGCGGGCAGGGCGAACTGGGCCTCCACCGCCTGGACCTGTTGCCAGGCCTGTTCGTGCGCGGCGTGGCTGCTGCGCCATGCCTGGCAGGCGGCGCGGTCGGCATCGGTGGCCGTGCCGGAGGCCAGCCGCACGGCCCAGGCAATGGCCTGTTCCAGCGCCTGGGGGGCTGGTCTGTGCTCACGCCGTCAGTTCCTTGCGCAGGGCAAGGCAGTGGCGTATGGCGGTGGTCATGTATTTCTCGACGGAGCTCAGGCACACGCCCAGCTGCAGGGCGATTTCCGGGTAGCTCAGGCCTTCCAGGCGGGAGAGCAGAAAGGCGCTGCGGGCCTTGGGCGGCAGGCCGGCCAGCAGGTTGTCGATGCGCACCAGGGATTCGATCAGCAGATGGCGCTCCTCGGCCGAGGGCGCCAGCGGCTCGGGCAGGCTGGCGATGGCGTCCAGGCAGGCGCGCTCCAGCGCGGCGCGGCGGGTGTGGTCCACGACCAGGCCGTGGGCGATGGTGGTGAGCCAGGCGCGCGGCTCGCGCACGCCATGCAGGGACTGGGGCTTGCCCAGCACGCGAACGAAGGTGTCCTGGGCCAGGTCGGCCGCATCGCAGGGATTGCCCAGCCTGCGCCTGAGCCAGCCCACCAGCCAGCCGTGGTGGTCGCTGTAGAGCAGGGCGATGTCGGGGTGCGAAGGCGCGGCGGCCATGGGGCGGGTTCCTGGGAATGCGGATTTGATAATGATTCGCATTCTATTTGAGCAATGGCTGCAGCCTGCCCGCAACTGGCCCGATGCGCAATGCGTTGCATGCATCCAACGCGATCCGGCCATGCGGGGCTGCGCACCTTCGGGTTTGAGCTAGGACAAGATCGGCCACGTCCGCCCCTGATGCAATACAGCTACGGGATTTGCCCCGGGCTACTCCAAGACTCTCCATCATGAAAAGAACTCTGCTCGCCGTTGCTGCCGTTTGCGCCCTGTCGTCGGGTGCCGCGTTTGCGCAGCAGGCCGAAGGCCCCTGGATGGTGCGCGTGCGCGCCGTGAATCTGGACAGCGCCAACAAGGACAGCACGGGTCTGGGTCTGTCGATCAACAACAAGTGGATGCCCGAACTGGACGTGTCCTACTTCTTCACGCCCAACATCGCGGCCGAGCTGGTGCTGACCTACCCGCAAAAGCACGACCTGCGTGCCAACGGCCTGGGCCAGATCGGCAGCCTCAAGCACCTGCCGCCCACGTTGCTGGCGCAATACCACTTCACCAATTTCGGCGCCTTCAAGCCCTACGTCGGCGCCGGTGTGAACTACACCCGCTTTTCGAGCGTGAGCTTCAACCCTGCCGTGCAGGCCGCGCTGAACCCCTCGATCAAGAAGAACAGTTTCGGCGGCGCGCTGCAGATCGGTTTCGACTACGCGCTGGACAAGAACTGGTCGCTGAATTTCGACGTGAAGAAGGTCTTCATTGAAACGGACGTGAGCTCCGCCGGCACCAAGGTGGGCACCTTCAAGGTGAACCCGGTGCTGGTCGGTGTGGGACTGGGCTATCGCTTCTGATCTCCGGATCATGAGTGAGGCACGCGCTGCTTCATCCGGCAGCGCGTAGTGAGGCAAGGATGGGTACTTGGTCCGGTATGCCGTTCGCGGCATACCGGATTTTTTTCGTCCGAACCGGCGCTTTCGCCTGCTGCGGACATGCTGCGGCGCACCACCGGACAGGTCACGAAAAAATCACGCGCGGGGGAAACTGTCCTACCCGCATGCCATGGGCAGGCGCCTAGGCTGGTGCCTCGGCCTGCCGGTGCGAGTCTTGCGAGGCTCGCTTGCCGTTTGCAGGCGTCAGTCACCATTGGCTGTCCGCCCCGTGGCGACCGCGCCCTGCTGCAAGCCGGGATGCGGCATTCACCATGCTGCGGCGGGCGGCGCACAACGCGAGGCCCCCACCATGCTGTCTGCCCACGATTCGACCGTGTCTTCCTCTGCCCTGGCATCGCGCGCCCAGCGCGTGCCGCTGCCTTTGCCTTCGGCGCCGCGTGCGCCCGCCCAGGGCGGCAGGCGCGAGGCGGCCCCGGAATGGGCGGACCACGCACTGCGCGCGACCCGCGCCGAACTGCAGCACGGGCTGATGCAGCCCCAGGCCCAGGTCTCTCCCAAATACCTCTACGACGCGCGCGGCTGCGACCTGTTCGAGCAGATCACGCGGCTGCCCGAGTACTACCCCACGCGCACCGAGGCCGCCATCCTGGCCGACTCTGGCGCCGCCATGGCCGAGGCCCTGCGCGGCAGCGAGGTGCTGATCGAGCTGGGCGCTGGCAATTGCGAGAAGGTGCGCGGCCTGTGCCGCAGCCTGCGGCCACGGCATTTCGTGGGCGTGGACATTGCGGGCGCGTTCCTGCGCCAGTCCGTGCGGCGGCTGGCCGAGGAATTTCCGCAGCTGCAGGCCCATGCCGTCACGGCCGACATCACCGAGCCGCTGACCCTGCCGCCCCATATCCCGCAGGCCGGGCGGCTGCTGTTCTATCCGGGCTCGTCCATCGGCAATTTCGACCCGGTACAGGCCCAGCGCATGCTGGGCCAGATGCGTGCCATGGTCAACGACGACGGCGGCCTGCTGATCGGCATAGACCTGCCCAAGTCCACGCAATGGCTGGAGCCCGCCTATGACGATGCACAGGGCGTGACGGCGCGCTTCAACCTGAACCTGCTCAGCCACGTCAACAGCCTGCTGGGCAGCGACTTCAACCCGGACGACTGGGAGCATGTGGCCTTCTTCAACGCCGAGCATTCGCGCATCGAGATGCACCTGCGCGCGCGCCGCCCGCTGATCGTGGGCTGGCCGCAGGGGCTGCGGCATTTCTCGGCCGGCGAGACCATCCACACCGAAAACAGCTACAAGTACCCGCTGCCCGAATTCCTGGGCATGCTCGCCTGCGCGGGCTTCGGGCCCTGCCAGGTCTGGACGGATGAGCGCCAGTGGTTTGCCGTGATCCATGCCCATGCGTGAAATGCCCGCCGTCTTCCGCTGGGTGCAGCGCTACGAGGCCGTGCGCCAGAGCACCGTGCTGCTGGCCGCGCCCCTGTCGGCCGAGGATGCCTGCGTGCAGTCCATGCCAGACGCCAGCCCGGCCAAATGGCATCTGGCGCATACCACCTGGTTCTTCGAGACCTTTGTGCTGGCCGAGCACGCGCCCGGCGTGCCGCCCTTCGATGCCGACTTTCGCGTGCTGTTCAACTCCTACTACCAGCAGGTGGGCGAGCGGCATCCCCGTGCCCAGCGCGGGCTGCTGACGCGCCCCTCGCTGGCGCGGGTGCTGGCCTACCGCGAGGCCGTGGACCAGCGCATGCTGCAGATGTTCGAGGACTGGGGCACGCAGCCGCCTGCACGGCTGGCCGCGCTGCTGGAGCTGGGCCTGCAGCATGAGCAGCAGCACCAGGAACTGCTGCTGACCGACATCAAGCACCTGCTGTCCTGCCACCCGCTGTGGCCTGCGTACCGGGCGCAGGAAGAGGGCGTGCCTGCGCCGCAAGAGCCCGATGGATTGCCCCCGCCGCTGCAGTGGCTGACCGTGCCGCGCGGCATGCATGCCGTGGGCCATGCGGGCGAGGGCTTTGCCTTCGACAACGAGCGCCCGCGCCACGAGGTGTTCCTGCAGGGCTGCGAGATGGCGCAGCGGCCCGTGAGCAATGCCGAGTTCCTGCGCTTCGTCAAGGATGGCGGCTATGCCCAGCCGCAGTGGTGGCTGGCCGAAGGCTGGGACTGGCGCTGCGCGCAGCAGCTGGAGCACCCGTGGTACTGGCGGCGCCAGGCCGGTGGCGTGATGGACGGCATGTGGCAGGAATTCAGCCTGCATGGCGCGCTGGCGCTGGACGGGCGCAGGCCCGTCTGCCACCTCTCTTACTTCGAGGCCGATGCCTATGCGCGCTGGGCCGGCGCGCGCCTGCCCACCGAGGCGGAATGGGAGGCGGCCCTTGCCGCGCAGATGGCGCAGCGCCCGCAGCACGGCGAGCCGCCCGGCCCCGTGCACCCGCGCGCCATGCAGCCCGGCAGCCATGTGCTGGGCGAGGTCTGGGAGTGGACCCAGTCGGCCTACACCGCCTACCCGGGCTTTGTGGTGGCCGAGGGCGCGGTGGGTGAGTACAACGGCAAGTTCATGGTCAACCAGTACGTGCTGCGTGGCGGCTCCTGCCTCACGCCGCCCGGCCATGCGCGCGCTAGCTACCGCAATTTCTTCCCCACCCAGGCGCGCTGGCAGATGACCGGCCTGCGGCTGGCAAGGGATCTGGCCTGAGCCTGCCCGTGCCGCGTTGCCTGGCATTGCATCGCGCGCCGGCGCATGCAGTAGCATCGTCGGCCTCAATGATCCGAGGGAGTTCCATGTTGTTGCGTTCGCTTGTTCTTGCCATGCCGCTGTCCCTGGTCCTTGCCGGCTGTGCCACTGCGCCGCCCCAGGCACCGGCGCCCAGCCAGCCACAGGACCAGCCCCGGCCCGAGGTGCCCGCCAAGGCCCCGGCCGATGCGCCGCACGCCGAACCCGAGGTCGCCAACCTCACGCCCCTGCCCAGCCTGCTGCTGATCGGCGAAGACGCTGCCGGCCGCTACTACTCCATGGTGGCTAAGGCCACGTTCACCATCGAGGCCGATGGCCGCCTGAGCCTGGCCGACCAGGGAGGTGGCCACGGCGGCGAGCCCATGGCGCCCCAGGCCGACATGCAGGACCAGAGCATGTCCACCGAATGCAAGCCCTATGGCGCCGTGGCCAACCAGCGCACCACCTGGTTCCCGTACACGGGCGTGTTCGTGCGGGGCGGCACGCTGGTTGGCGCCAGGGCCGACGGTGCGGACGTGGCCGCCAAGGCGCTCACCGAGCATGAAGGTGCCCAGATGCTCTACACGGGCAAGGATGCTGATGCCACCGAGTACTACTACGCGCCCTGCGTGGGTGCGCAGCGTGTATCCACGGGCTGGCGGCTGGACCGCTACCTGCCCGACGGCGGGCAGCTGCGCGTGCGCGCCGATGCGCGCGGCGGCAAGGGCCAGACACTGGAGCTGAAGATTCCCAAGCCCTTTGCGCCCTTCGTGCTGGTGCGCTACCAGTCGGGCGCCATGATTCCCGTGCCCATGCGCGCCGTGCTGGCCACGGTGGACCTGGCCGAGCGCCGCGTGGTGATGCAGTACCAGGGCACCTATGCCGTGGAGCCTGCCATCCGCAAGATGGAGCTGCGCCTCATCGTGCCCGGCAGCCGCCCGTCCGAAGGCGAGACCGCCGCGCGCCACGCCGAACGCACCCAGGCCCAGCTGCGCGACCTGGCCCGCTGCGCCCCGCCCAAGGGCCATGCCATCGAGCCCTGCGCCAACCCGCAACGCACGCCCGATCCGCTGATCTTCTACTCCTCGCAGCAAGTGCGGGAGCGCGCCAAGCGGCGCTGACAGGCCAGGGCCTGCCTGCAAGGGCCGGGCCGCCGCGCAGTCCGGCCAGCCCTTGCGCGGGAATCAGACCTTGGCCAGCGCCTGCTCCAGGTCGGCCAGCAGGTCGCTGATGTGCTCGATGCCCACGGACAGGCGCACCATGCCTTCGGTCACGCCGGCCTTGGCAAGCTCCTCGGCGTCCAGCTGGCGGTGCGTGGTCGATGCCGGGTGCGTGGCCAGGGACTTGGCGTCGCCGATGTTGACCAGGCGCGTGAACAGCTGCAGCGCATCCAGGAAGCGCGCACCGGCGGCGCGCGTGTCGCTGTCGCCGCTGCCGTTCTTGAGGCTGAACGAGAGGATGCCCGAGGCGCGGCCGCCCAGCTGCTTCTTCACCAGGGCGTGGTCGGGGTGGTCCTGCAGGCCGGCGTAGCGCACCCATTCGATCTTGGGATGCTTTTGCAGCGTCTCGGCGATCTTCTGGGTGTTCTCGCAGATGCGGTCCATGCGCAGGGCCAGCGTCTCGATGCCCTGCAGGATGAGGAAGGCGTTGTGCGGCGACAGCGCGGCGCCCGTATTGCGCAGCGGCACCACGCGCACGCGGCCGATGTAGGCGGCCTCGCCCAGGGCCTCGGTGTAGACCACGCCGTGGTAGCTGACATCGGGCTCGTTCAGGCGCTTGAAGCGTGTCTTGTGCTCGGCCCAGGGGAACTTGCCGCTGTCCACGACGGCGCCTCCCACGCTGTTGCCGTGGCCGCCCAGGTACTTGGTCAGCGAGTGCACGACGATGTCGGCGCCGTGCTCGATGGGGCGCAGCAGATAGGGGCTGGGCACCGTGTTGTCCACGATCAGCGGCACGCCATGGGCATGGGCCACATCGGCCAGGGCGCGGATGTCGGTGACATTGCCCAGCGGGTTGCCGATGGACTCGATGAAGATGGCCTTGGTCTTCTCATCGATGTGCTGGGCAAAGCTGGCCGGGTCGCGCGGATCGGCAAAGCGCACCGTGATGCCCTGCTGCGGGAAGGTGTGGGCGAACAGGTTGTAGGTGCCGCCGTAGAGCGTGCTGGCCGAGACGATGTTGTCGCCGGCCTCGGCAATCGCCTGGATGGCATAGGTGATGGCGGCCATGCCCGAGGCCACGGCCACGGCGGCAATGCCGCCTTCCAGCGCCGCGACGCGCTTTTCCAGCACGTCGGTGGTGGGGTTCATGATGCGCGTGTAGATGTTGCCGGCCACCTTGAGGTCGAACAGGTCGGCGCCATGCTGGGCACTGTCGAAGGCGTAGGCCACGGTCTGGTAGATGGGCACGGCGGCCGACTTGGTGGTGGGGTCGGGCGAGTAGCCGGCGTGGACGGCCAGGGTTTCGATGCGCATGGAAGATTGCCTTTCTGGTGACGGCTTACGCAAGAAGGGCACGGGCGGGCCATTTGCCATGGGGAGCGGCGCGTTCCCGCATCCTGTTTGCGTAAGTCCTGAGGTTTTACTAGCGGAGGACGGTTGGCATTGTGGCGTGCCGGCCTCCGGTGCCCAACGATGCGTTGGTTACGAACATATACGCCGCAGCCCGGTTGCTCCTCTGCCACGCGCAGATAGGCCCGGCCTGCCATCGCCAGAACCGTGAGTGAATGTGTATTTTTGTTAACGACGTGTTGTAACGTGACCTGATCGCTAGACTCCATCAGGGAGTTGATGGTGACGTTGACAGCAAGACATCTTCTGGCGCTGGCGGTGCCCCTGTGCACCTTGCTGCTGGCCGGCTGTTTCTATGTCTGCTGGCGGCATCTGCGTGCCCGGCGCGAGTTGCGCAGCATGTCCTTCGCCTTCACCGGCTTCAGCCTGGCGCTGCTGTTGCAGATCCTGGAGCGGCCTGCGGCCGTTCCCGTCAATGCGTTGACGACGGCCGCGCTGCAACTGTGCGCGGCCTGGTTCATCACCGAGGCCATGGCCATACGCCAGGGCGTGCGACCGGATGCACCGCTGGCGGCCGGCTTTGGCGGCGCGGTGCTGGTGGTGCTGGGCTACTACGCCTGGGCCGTGCCCGATGCCCAGGCGCGCCAGCATGTGCTCAATTTCGGCCTGGGCCTGCAGCTGGCCCTGCCGCTGTGGCGGCTGCCACGCAGGCATCCCTGCACAGGCTGGGACCGGCTGCTGCTGTGGGTGTTCGTGGTCTTTGCGCTGAGCTTTTTCGTCCGCACGCTGTGGGTGACGCCGCGTGCTGCTTCGGTATCGGCCATCGCAGCCGGGGAATGGCTGGGCATTTCTTCCTCGTGGATGGCGCTGCAGCTGAGCCTGCTGGTGTTCGGCCTGCTGTTTGCCATGCTCTTCCTGGCCGCAGCGGTGCGCGACACCGTGCAGGAGCTGCACGAGGAGCGCGACCGCGATCCGCTGACCGGGCTGCTGAACCGGCGCGCCTTCAGGGAGGCCGTGCAGCGCCGGCTGGCCGAGCAGCCGCAGCTGTCGGCCGCCGTACTGGTGTGCGACCTGGACCATTTCAAGCGGGTCAACGACGGCTGGGGCCATGCGGCGGGCGATGAGGTGCTGCAGCGCTTTGCGCGCCTGCTGCTGCGCAGCACACGCCAGCAGGACCTGGTTGCACGCTTTGGCGGGGAGGAGTTCGTGGCCCTGCTGCCGCACGCCGACCCGCTGGCCGCGCAATGGATCACCCGGCGCATCCAGACCCAGCTGCGCCTGATGGGCTTCAGCGCGCTGCCCGACGACATACGCATCACGGCCAGCTTTGGCGTGGCCTGGATGGCCCAGGGCCAGACGCTGGAGCAGGCGCTGGCGCGTGCCGACGCCATGCTCTACGAGGCCAAGCGCGCAGGCCGCGACCGGGTGCGGCTGGTGCCGCAAGAGGAAGAGGCCTAGCCAGGGCTTGGCTTGCCCGGTGTGACCGGCGCCTGCAGCAGGCGTGGGGTGCGGGAAGGGCGTGGCGATGAGCGCGGGGCGCTGGACTCGCGCGGTACATGTGGCTCATGTGGCTCATGCGGCTTGTGCTGCTCGTGCGACACATGCGGCTCGCGCGGTGCCTCCTGCTCGCGTGGCGCGTGGGCCCTGCGTGGTCCCCGCGGGCCGCTGGAGCTGCCGGGGCCGCGGGGTTCAGGCGCAGGCCTGGCGGGCCTGGCCGGGCGTTCGGCCACGGCCGGCTGGCGCTGTTCCCAGGTGGGCAGGGCGGCATGCACCATGGCGGCGCCGTGGGCGTCGTTGGCCGCGTAGTGGCGCTGGGCCAGGCTCAGCTGCGGTGCAGCCCAGTTGGAGGTGGAGATCTTCTTGGACTTGTGGAAGTTCTGCCCCAGCACCATGGCCACGGCCGCGCGCACGCCTACCGAGCTGGCATAGCCGTGGCGCTTGAACACGCGGTCCAGGTCGATCACGTTGTGCAGCGCAACGCCCAGGCGCGCGGGCAGCGCGCTGCGGTCATGGTCCAGGCCGAAACCGGCCTTGCAGATGGACTCGCTGGCCAGCACGTCGGCCGCAAGCGCGCGTGCCTGCGCATGGTGCAGCTGCAGCAGCCAGGCCTGGTCGCAGGTGGCCAACTGCACCACATGGGGGCCGGTGTCGGTCTGGTGGGCGTGGAACAGCGGCTTGCTCTCGGTATCGAAACCGAGCACGGGAGCCGCCATCAGCGCGGCGCGTGCGGCCGCGAATTCGGCGTCGGTGGCGGGCACGTGGATGCAGCGCTCGGGCAGGGCGGCAAAAGGCGGCAGCAGGCGGCTGTCATCCTTGCTGGGAGCGTGCAGGCGGGGCATGGGAAAAGAAGGGGAAGCCGAGGCAAGCCGTCAAGTATGCCTGCACTTGCATGCCCCTCAGGCACCGGGTTTTTATCCCCGGTGCGTGTGGACGGAGTTGTGGAAAACTCCGGGTGTAACTTGCCGAATCCGCGCCCTGCAAGGCTTTCCACGGAATGCCTAAAAAATCAGCGCAGTGGCGAAAGGGCGTCGAATAAGGGTATTTGCGGATGGCTGCGCCGGACCCCGATGCAGGGTCCGGCGGCTGTTTCAAAAGGTGTCTAAAGGCCTTGATCGTTGAAGACCGGCACCCGCTTTTCCAGGCCGGCGCGCACGGCCTCGGCCTGGTTGGAGCTGCCCAGCAGGGCCTGCTGCTCCTGCGCTTCGGCCAGCAGGATGTCTGCGGGAGAGGCGGTTTCGCTGAGCTGCATCAGCCGCTTGGACGCGCGTATGGCGTGCGGGCTGCTGGCCGCGATCTGGCGGGCCAGGTGGCGCGCTTCCTCCAGCGGCGCAGCGCTCACGCGCGTGGCCAGGCCCAGGGCCACGGCCTCGGGGCCGGGCACGATGCGGCCGGTGTAGACCAGCTCGCGCAGCACATCGCCGCGCACCAGCGGCGCGGCCAGCGCGCAGCCGGCCATGTCGGGCACCAGTCCCCACTTGATTTCCATGATGGACAGCCGCGCATCATCGGCCACCAGGCGGATGTCCGCGCCCAGGGCCAGCTGCAGGCCGCCGCCGTAGGCCACGCCATGCACGGCGGCGATCACGGGCACGGGCAGCTCGCGCCAGCCCCAGCAGATCTGCTGGAAGCGGTTGGCCATGCCGTGCGTGCGCGCGGCCAGGTCCGTCATGTCCGCCGTCTGCTGGCCGTCGGCAATGCCGGCCATGCTGCCCATGTCCAGGCCCGCGCAGAAGGCGCGCCCTTCGCCATGCAGCACCACGGCACGCAACCCGGGCGTGTCCCGCAGCCGCGCCAATGCGTCGATCAGGGCGTCGAACATGGCGGGGTCCAGCGCATTCATCTTGTCGGGCCGGGCCAGGGTCACCTCGGCCACGCCGTGGTCCACCGATATGCGCACGCGTTCTTGGCTCATGGCTTGTCTCCTTGTGTCTATGCGGTTCTTTGCTGGCGGTCGGCCGCGTTGCGCGATTCGATGGCGCTGCGCGCATTCGCCCAGTCCTGGTCGCTCCAGCTGGCCAGCCCGGCGAAGTTGCCGCCCGTCGCCTGGTATTGTCCGCCGTCTATGGCGATGGTCTGTCCCGTCAGGTACTCGGCCTGGGTGCTCATGAGGAAGACGGCCAGGTTGGCCAGCTCGGGCATGCGGCCGTTGCGGCCCATGGGGTTGTCGGCACGCACATGCTCGCCGCCCTGCGGGTTCAGCCGCGCGCTCATGCCTTCGGTGGGGAACAGGCCCGGCGCGATGGCGTTGAAGCGTATGCCCCGGTTGCCCCATTCCACGGCCAGCGACTGCGTCATGGCATGCACGCCCGACTTGGCCATGGCCGAGGGCACGGTGAAGGCCGAGCCGTTCCAGACCCAGGTGGTGAGGATGGACAGCACGCTGGCCTTGCGGCCCTCGGCCAGCCAGCGGCGGCCGCACTCCAGCGTGAGGTTGAAGCTGCCGCGCATGACGATGTTGGCCACGGCGTCGAAGGCGCGCATGGACAGGTCCTCGGTGCGGCTGACGAAGTTGCCGGCCGCGTTGTTGACCAGGCCCGTGAGCGCGCCGCCATCGGCCCAGATGGCCTCGATCATCTGCTCCACGGCCTCGGGCTGGCGCACGTCGCAGGCATGGCCCGTGGCCCGGCCGCCGTGCTGCTGCATCAGCTCCTGGGCGGTCTGCTCGACCACGGCGCCGCGCCGGCCGCACAGGTGGATGTCGGCGCCCATCATGAGAAAGGCCTCGCCCATGACACGGCCCAGGCCGGTGCCGCCGCCAGTGACGAGGATGCGTTCGCCCTTGAGCAGGCCGGGCTTGTAGATGAGGTCGTCGAGGGTCATGGCTGCTGTCTCCTGTGCTGCCGGGGAAGGGATAGGGGGACTGCGGCAGCGCTTGGCGCCGCCAGGGGATCGGAGCGTCAGAGCGCGCGCGATATCACTTCCTTCATGATTTCGCTGGTGCCGCCGTAGATGCGCTGCACGCGCGCATCGGCGTACATGCGGGTGACCATGTATTCGTTCATGTAGCCATAGCCGCCATGCAGTTGCACGAGTTCGTCAAGCACGCGGCCCTGCGCTTCCGAGCCCCAGAGCTTGGCCATGGAGGCCGTGGCCGTGTCCAGCGTGCCGGCCACCAGTTGCTCCACGCAGCGGTCGATGAAGGCGCGGCCCACGGTCAGCGTGGTGGCCACCTCGGCGAGCTTGAACCGGGTGTTCTGCATGTCGGCAATGGCCTGGCCGAAGGCGCGGCGCTCGCGCACGTAGGCCAGCGTGGCCTCGTAGGCGCCTTCCATGCAGGCCAGGGCAGCCAGGCCGATGATCAGGCGCTCGTAGGGCAGGTCGCCCATGAGCTGGTAGAAGCCCTGGCCTTCGCGCCCGCCCAGCAGCGCGTCCTGCGGCACGGCCACGTCGTCGAAGAACAGCTCCGAGGTGTCCTGGGCCTTCATGCCCATCTTGTCGAGCACGCGGCCCACGCGAAAGCCCGCGCAGTCCCGGGTCTCCACGATGAGGATGGAGGTGCCGCGCGCTCCCTGGGCCGGGTCGGTCTTACAGACCACGAGGATCAGGCCGGCCAGCAGGCCGTTGGTGATGAAGGTCTTGCTGCCGTTGATGCGGTAGCGGCCGTCCCTGAGTTCTGCGCGCGTGCGCACGCCCTGCAGGTCCGAGCCCGCGCCGGGCTCGGTCATGGCGATGGCACCCACCAGTTCGCCGCGCGCCATGGCGGGCAGGTACTTGCGCTTTTGCGCCTCGGTGCCGTGGTTGAGCAGGTAGTGGGCCACGATGGAATGCACGGAGTTGCTCATGCCCGAGAGGGCGCGGCGCGCCATCTCCTCGTGGATCACGGCCTCGTGGCGGAAGTCGCCGCCGCCGCCGCCGTAGTCCTCGGGGATGTCGGTGCACAGCAGGCCCAGCTCGCCGGCGCGGCGCCAGATGGCATGGCCAACGTTGCCGCGCTGGCGTGCGGCCTCGTCCTGCGGCTGCATTTCGGTTTCCAGAAAGCGCACGGCGGTGGCGCGCAGGCTTTCCAGCTCGGGGGTGCTCCAGGAGCGTGTCAGTTGCAGTGGCATGGCGTGGCCTGGTGGTTCGTGGGGGTCAGTTGATGCGGCGTTCGCGGCCCTGCCAGTAGGGTTCGCGCAATTGGAATTTCTGCAGCTTGCCGGCGGCCGACAGCGGCAGCTCGGCGCGGAACTCCACCGAGCGCGGGCACTTGTAGCCCGCGATGCGTTCGCGGCAGTGGGCGATGACCTCGGCCTCGGTCAGCGGCTGGCCCTCGCGCGCGACGATCACGGCGTGCACGCGCTCGCCCCAGCGTTCGTCGGGCACGCCGATGACGGCGCACATGGCGACCTGGGGCAGCTGGGCGATGGCGTTCTCGACCTCGGCCGAATACACGTTCTCGCCGCCGCTGACGATCATGTCCTTGAGCCGGTCCACGACGAAGAGGTAGCCGTCGGCATCCAGCCGGCCCATGTCGCCCGTGTGCATCCAGCCGTCCTTGAGCGCGGCGGCCGTCTCGGCGGGCCTGTTCCAGTAGCCCTGCATGACCATGGGGCCGCGCGCCGTGATCTCGCCCACCTCGCCGGGCGGCAGCTCGCGGCCCTCGCCATCGACGATGCGCACCTCGGCAATGGTCACGGGCCGGCCGGCCGCGCGCAGCAGGCGCTCGCGCTGCGGGCCGGGACGGTGCTCGGCCGGGCCCATGGACACGATGGTGGGCGACAGCTCGGTCATGCCGTAGGCCTGGGCGAAGTCGGCGCCGGGCAGCGCCTGCATGGCGCGCTCCAGCAGGCTGGCGTCTATGGGCGCCGCGCCATAGAGCATGAGGCGCAGGCTGGACAGGTCGAACTCCGCCAGGCGCGGATGCTCGATCAGCCGGCGGATCATGGTGGGCACCAGGAACAGCTCGTTCACGCCGTGCTGCTGGATGCCGTCCAGGATGGCCAGCTCGTCGAATGCCGGCACGATGACCTGGGGCACCAGGCGCTGGGCCATGAGCAGGGCCAGGCCGCAGCCGGCCACATGGAACATGGGCGTGACCACCATGCCCACCTTCACATGCTGGCGCGGCACGTTGCTGGCATTGGACAGGGCGTTGATGAACAGGTTGTCGTGGCTGAGCATCACCCCCTTGGGCCGGCCCGTGGTGCCGCCTGTGTACATGACGGCAGCCAGGTCGGTGCCGCTGCGCAGCGCGTCGGGGCAGGGCGTGGCGGCGGCCAGCAATTGCTCGTAGTGCAGAGCGCCTTCGGGCGCGGCGCCCGTGCCGCAGAACACCACGGTGCGCAGGCTGGAGGACAGCTCGCGCAGCCGGGGCACCAGGGGCGCGAAGGCATCGTCCACGAAGAGCACGCGCGTGTCGCAATCGTCCAGCGAGTAGGCCACCTCGTGCGCGCTCCAGCGGATGTTGACGGGGTTGACCGCGGCGCCTGCCCACCAGCAGCCATAGAAGTATTCAAGGTAGCGGATGGAGTTCAGGCCCATCATGCCGACGCGGTCGCCGGGCGCCACGTCCAGCGCCCGCAGCAGGCCGGCACAGCGTTCGATGCGCTGCGCAAGCTGCGACCAGCTGGCCTGCTCTTCGCCGCAGATGGCCGCCGTGGCGCCGGCCCTTTCGCGGCGGCCCTTGTGGATGGCCTGGGTGAGATACATGGGCATGGGGTTTCCTCAGGAGCGGGCGTTCCAGGCGGCCAGCGTGTCCTGCAGGCTGGCGGCGCGCGGGGGGCGGGGCTGCTCGGGCACGCTGCGCGAAAAACGCGGCGCCGGCGCGGGCTGGAGCACGCCACCGGCCTCGGTGAACGTGGCACGCGCGCGGTTGTGGGCGTGCTGCGGCGCCTCGTCCCAGTCGAGCACGGGCGCGAAGCAGGCATCGCTGCCTTCCAGCAGCTCGCACCACTGCTGGCGCGTGCGCGTGCGGAACACGTCGGCCAGGCGCAGCTTGAGCAGGGGCCAGCGCGCGGCGTCCAGCTGCGCGTCGAACAGCGGGTCCTGTATGCCGCAGCGCTGGCGCAGCTCGGCGTAGAACTGCGGCTCGATGGCGCCTATGGCGATGTATTTGCCGTCGGCGCAGGCATAGGTGTCATAGAAGTGCGCGCCGCCGTCCAGCAGGTTCTCTCCGCGCTGGTTGCTCCACTGGCCCTTGGCCTTGAAGCCGTACATGAAGGCCGACAGCAGGGCCGTGCCATCGGTCATGGCCGCGTCGATGACCTGGCCCCGGCCGCTGCGCCCGGCCTCGTGCAGGGCGGCCAGCAGGCCCACGGCCAGCAGCATGCCGCCGCCGCCGAAGTCGCCCACGTAGTTGAGCGGCGGCACGGGCGCCTCGCCCGCGCGGCCGATGGCGTGCAGGGCGCCGGAGATGGCGATGTAGTTGATGTCATGCCCCGCCGCATTCGCCAGCGGCCCGTGCTGGCCCCAGCCCGTCATGCGGCCGTAGACCAGGCGCGGGTTGCGCGCCAGGCAGGGCTCGGGGCCCAGGCCCAGGCGCTCCATCACGCCGGGCCGAAAGCCCTCGATCAGCAGGTCGGCGCGCGCGATCAGCGCCAGGGCCGAGGCCTGGCCTTCCTCGCCGCGCAGGTCGATCTCGACCTGGCTGCGGCTGCGCGTGGTGATGTCCTGTGCATCGACCGGCGTGCCGGGCCGCGCGATGCGCAGCACCTCGGCACCCATGTCGGCCAGCAGCATGGCGCAGAACGGCCCCGGGCCCAGGCCCGCGAACTCGACAACGCGCACGCCTTCAAGCGGTCCTGGCATGGAGGTCTCCTTTCAGGCCGTGGGCAGTGGATGGTTCTTGTACTGCTCGCGCAGCTTGGTCTTTAGCAGTTTTCCCGTGGCCGTGTGCGGCAGCTCGGCCACCTGCAGCACGTCGTCGGGCAGCCACCATTTGGCGATGCGCGTGGACAGGAAGTCGAGCATGGACTCGCGGCTGACGCTGTGGCCTGCGCGCGGCACCACCAGCAGCAGCGGCCGCTCCTGCCACTTGGGATGGGCCACGCCGATGATGGCGGCCTCGGCCACGCCGGGATGGCCCATGGCGGCGTTCTCCACGTCGATGGAGGAAATCCACTCGCCGCCCGACTTGATCACGTCCTTGGCGCGGTCCACCAGCTGCAGGAAGCCGTCGGCATCGATGGTGGCCACGTCGCCCGTGGTGAAGAAGCCTTCCTCATCGACGGGCGAGCCGCCTTCGCCCTTGAAGTAGCCGCTGGCGATCCAGGGGCCGCGCACGCGCAGGTGTCCCCGGGCCTGGCCGTCCCAGGGCTGGGGCCGGCCGTCGTCGTCCACGATCTTGAGGTCCACGCCCCAGACGCCGCGCCCCTGCTTGAGCTTGACCTTGACCAGTTCCTCGCCCGACAGCGCGTCGTGCCGGGGCAGCAGCTTGCTGACCACGCCGATGGGGCTGGTCTCGGTCATACCCCAGCCCTGCACGACCTGGGCGCCGAACTGGTTCTCGAAGCGCTCCAGCATGGCGCGCGGCACGGCCGCGCCGCCGATGCCTATGCTCTTGACGCCCAGCGCGCGCGGGTCGATGTCGGGATGCGCATCCAGGTACTGGAACAGCATCAGCCACACGGTGGGCACGCCCTGCGAGAAGGTGACCTTCTCGTCGCGCATGAGCTCGTAGACGCTCTGGCCGTCCAGGTGCGGGCCGGGCAGCACCAGCCGTGCGCCGGCCATGGCCGCCGCATAGGGCGTGCCCCAGGCGTTGGCATGGAACATGGGCACGATGAGCATCACGGTCTCGCTCGCGTTCAGGCCGAAGGTGTCGGGCGCCAGCTCCATCAGCGTGTGCAGCACGGTGGAGCGGTGCGAGTACAGCACGCCCTTGGGGTGGCCCGTGGTGCCCGAGGTGTAGCACAGCGAGGAGGCCGTGCGCTCGTCGAACTCGGGCCACTCGAAGTCCTCGCTCTGGTTGCCCACCAGTTCGTCCCAGCAGTGCAGGCCGGGCAGGTCCAGCGCGGGCATGTGCTCGCGCGAACTCATGCAGACATAGGTGGTGACGGTCTTCAGATGCGGTGCGAGCTTTTCCACCAGCGGCGCGAAGGTCACGTCGAAGAACAGCACCCGGTCCTCGGCATGGTTGGCGATGTATTCGATCTGCTCGGGAAACAGGCGCGGGTTGATGGTGTGCAGCACCGCGCCGCTGCCCGAGACGCCGAAGTACAGCGCCAGGTGGCGCCAGCTGTTCCAGGCCAGCGTGCCCACGCGTTCGCCGGGCTGCACGCCCAGCGACTGCAGGGCGTTGGCCACCTGGCAGGAGGCGCGGCGCATGCCGGCCCAGTCGGTGCGGTGCAGGCCACCGTCCCGGGTTTCCGGCAGGCGCGAGATGATCTCGGTGTGCGGATGAAAGCGCGCCGCATGCTCGATCAGCGACGAGATCATGAGCGGGCGGTCCTGCATCAGTCCTTGCAAGGCGGGCATGGGGGTGTCTCCTGTCGTTGTCCTGAAGGCCGGGGTCATTGCACGGGCGCGTAGCGGCTGCCGTCGAAGCGCACGAGCTGCATCTTCTTGATGGGGAAGAAATCGTCCCCACCGGTCTGCAGGCTGATGCCCGGGTAGAGCATGGGCAGGTCCATCTTCAGGCTGGCGGCCTGCTTCATGATGTTGGCGCGCGTGAGTTCGTCGCCGGCCTGCCTGAGCACCTGCACCAGGGTCTGGGCCTGGGAGTAGCCGATGACGTTGAGCGAATCGTTGGGGTCGCCGGCCGGGTAGTACTTCTGCATGAAGGCCAGGTAGCCGGCCAGCTCGGGCGTGCCCTGGTTGGTGGGGTCCGAGGGCTCGCGCAGGTAGCTGGCCGTCATCACGCCGCGCGCGTTGTCCAGGCCCGCAGGCTTGAGCACCGAGCTGATGGACAGCGAGACGCTGACCAGGTAGTGCGCAGGCTTCCAGCCGATGTCGGCGGCCTTGCGTATGGACTGGGCCGCGAACTTGGGCGTGCTGATGTTGATGAAGGTGTCCGCCCCCGAGCCCTTGAGCGCCACCATCTGGCTGTCCACCGTGGGGTCGCCGACCTCGTAGGTCTGCTGCACGACGATGCGCTGCTTGGCCTGCTCGCCGAATCCGTCGAGCACGCCCTTGAGGTAGTCCTTACCGAAGTCGTCGTTCTGCATCAGGACGGCCACCTTGGCCTGGGGCCGCGTGGCCAGGATGTGCTGGGCGAACGTGCGGCCTTCGAGCTGGTAGGTGGGCTGCCAGCCCATGGTCCAGGGGAAGTTCTTCGGATCGCCCCAGCGCGTGGCGCCCGTGGAGACGAACAGCTGGGGCACCTTGCGCTGGTTCATGTAGCGATGCACGGCCTGGTTGTGCGAGGTGCCCAGCGCGCCGAACATCAGCAGCACTCCGTCGCGCTCGACCAGCTTGCGCGTCTGCTCCACGCTCTGCGCGGGGTTGTAGGCGTCGTCGGCCGAGAGGTAGGTGATCTTGCGGCCGTTGATGCCGCCCTCGGCGTTGATCTTGGCGAAGTAGGCCGCATGGGCCTTGCCTATGGTGCCGTAGGCCGACACGGGACCCGAGTAGGGCACGAAGTTGCCGATGCGGATCTCGGTGTCGCTGGCGCCGGTGTCGTACTTCTTCTGGGCCTGGGCTGGCGCCTGGGTGATGGCCGGCAGGGCCAGCGCCAGGCAGGCGATCAGGGCCCAGGGGCCCCGGGCGATGGTGTTGCGCATGGTTGTCTCCTGGCTTGCGGGCGCCGTGCCCGCTTTTCTTGTGGTGGCCGGTCCATGGTAGGAACCGGCCCGGCGCGCGCCCATCGTCGATTCCGACGAATGCATGTGCGGGCGCAGCAAGGTGAGTCGGGAAGGTGTGGCGGGAAGGCGCGGCGGTCAGCCCGGCTGGCGGGGCGCGAACACGGGCTCGCGCTTTTGCATGAAGGCCTGCACGCCCTCCATGAAGGCCGGCGCGCCCACCAGATCGCGCTGGCGTTCGGCCTCGTAGTGAAGCTGCTGCTCCAGCGTGGAAGCGGCTGCGTGGTCCAGCGCGCGGCGGGCTTCCAGCACGGCACCGGCCGGCAGCCGCGCCAGGCGGGCGGCCGTGGCCAGGGCCTGTTCGCGCAGGGCCTCGTCGTCCACGCAGGCCCAGACCAGGCCCCAGTCGGCAGCCTGCTGCGCGCCCAGCCTGTCGCCCAGCAGGGACAGGCCCAGGGCGCGCGCACGGCCCAGCCGGCGCTCGATGAACCAGGTGGTGCCCAGGTCCGGCACGATGCCCAGGCGCGGCAGGAAAGGCAGGTAGAAGTAGGCCGAGCGCGCCGCCAGCGCCACGTCGCCGGCCAGGGCCAGGCCCACGCCGGCCCCGGCTGCCGCGCCGTTGATGGCGCAGACCACGGGCACGGGCAACTGCTGCAGGTCCAGGATGAGGCGGTTGGACAACTGCTGCATGTTGTCGGCCGTCTGCGCGCCCAGCGTGCGGCCATCGGCCTGGGCCCCGCCTTGTGCCCCGCCCATGGACGATAGGTCCGCGCCCACGCAGAACCCCCGGCCCTCGGCGGTGAGTACCAGGGCGCGGAGGGAGGTGTCCTCGCACACCTCGGCCAGCAGTTCGCGCAGCCGCAGCTGCAAGGGCCTGCCCAGCGGATTCATGCGGGCGCTGTCCTGTAGGACGATGAGGGCGATCTCGCCGCTGTCGCCGTTCTCGCCGTGGCGTTCCATGCGGACGGCCGGACTGGAATTCATGGGGGACTCCTGTGGGTGGGGATGGAAAGTCAGGCACGCGGCCGCTGCCGGGGCAGGCGCCGGCCCGGCCGGCCCAGCCGGTGCAGCAGGCCCATCACGCCGCCGGGCATGGCGAACATGAAGACGATGAGCACGGTGCCGTAGACGGCCCAGGGCGCGGCCTTGGACACCTGCTCGGCCAGCCCCGGGATGAACATGATGAACAGGGCGCCGAACAGCGCGCCCCACAGCGTTCCCACACCACCCACCACCACGCCCACCAGCAGCGAGATCGACAGGAACATGGTGAAGGAGTCGGGCGCCACGAACTGCACGGCAATGGCCGACAGCGCGCCGCCCACGCCCGTGTAGCCGGCCGAAATCGCAAAGGCCATGGACTTGCAGTGCGCGTTGTCCACGCCCATGGCCTCGGCCGCCATGGCATGGTCGCGGATGGCGCGCAGCGCCAGGCCGCTGCCGCTGTCTATGAGGTTGCGCGCCATCCAGAACAGCAGCGCCGCCACGGCCAATGCATAGAGGTAGAACCACTGGTCGGCATCCAGCGGCAGGCCCCAGGGCGCCTCGGGCTTGGTCAGCACGATGCCGCCCACGCCGCCGGTCCAGGCCTCCAAGTGACGGTACTTGAGCAGCTGGGGCATGACCACGCCCAGCGCAAAGGTGGCCAGCGCCAGGTACAGCCCTTCCAGCCTGAGCGCGGGCCGCCCGAACAGGTAGCCCGCCGCCAGGCTCACCAGACCCGCTGCAGGCACGGCCAGCCAGTAGGCCAGGCCCGCGCGGTCCATCAGGATGCCGGCCGCATAGGCGCCTATGGCGAAGAAGGCGCCATGGCCCAGCGAGATCTGGCCGCTGTAGCCCGTGAGGATGTTCAGCCCCACCAGGGCCACGGCATAGGCCAGCACCATGGTGGCCTGAAACAGCTGGTAGCCCTTGGCCACGAAGACCAGCGAGCAGGCCGCCAGCGCCAGCGCCGCGATCAGTACCGCGCCCAGGGGCAGGGGGCGGCGCGCGCTGGTGGCGGCGGCCAGTGCGTCAGACGAGGAGGCGGATCGTGTGGACATCATTGTTCTCCAGGGCGTTTGGCACAAAACTGGCGTGGCCCAAAAGCGAGGGACACCGAGCAAGGGCCTACGCCGGCCGCGCCGCCCCGCCGCGAGGGTGTCGTCCCCCTCCCGCGTAGCGAGAGAGGGGGCGCCGTGCAACGGGAAGCGGCGTAGCCGCTCAGGGGGGGCATTGTTCAAACCCTCCTGACGACTTTGCGGCCCATCAGCCCGGCCGGCCGCACGATGAGCACGCCCACGATCAGCACCAGGGCCACAGAAAGCTTGAGTTCGGTGCCGACGACGTAGCTGCCCACCAGGTTTTCAAGCACGCCCACGATGAAGCCGCCCAGCACGGCGCCCGCGGGGCTGTCGATGCCGCCCAGCAGCGCGCCCGCAAAGGCATACAGCAGCACGCCGCTCATCATGTGCGGATCGAGGAAGACCACGGGCGCCACCATCATCCCGGCCACCGCGCCGATGGCGCCGGCCAGGCCCCAGCCCAGCATCAGCATGCGCCCCACGGAGATGCCCACCAGGCGCGAGGAGGCCGGGTTCTGCGCGGCCGCGCGCATGGCCAGCCCCAGCGGCGTGAGCCGGAAGAAGGCAAACAGCAGGGCCACGATGGCCAGGGCCACGAAGATGGTGCCCACCTCATGGGCCGACATCAGGGCGCTGCCATACCAGGCGTCGGCCGGGAACGGGCTGGGAAACTCCTTGATGGTGTAGCCGAAGATCCAGCCGGCCAGGCTGTGGAAGACGATCAGCAGGCCGATGAAGACCACCACCTGGGCCAGGTCCGCCGCCTTGTGCATGGGGCGGATGATGGCGAACTCCACCGCCGCGCCCAGCACGAAGGACAGCGCCACCGTGGCCAGGAAGGCCCACCAGTACGGCAGCCCCGCCTGCAGCAGCGCCCAGGCGATGAAGGTGGAGAACATGGCCATCTCGCCCTGCGCGAAATTGATGTGGTGCGTGGCCTGGTAGATCATGACCAGGGCCAGGGCCACGGTGGCGTAGATGCCGCCAGTGGCCAAGCCGGCCAGCAACTGGTGGATGAAGGCGTCCATGGCCGCTACTCCCCGAGATAGGCCTGGCGCACCGCATCGTTGCGGCGCATGGCTTCGCTGGGGCCGTGCAGCACGATGCGGCCTGTCTCCAGCAGGTAGGCGCTGTGCGCCAGCTCCAGGGCCAGGCGCGCGTTCTGCTCCACCAGCAGGATGGTCGTGCCCTGCTCGGCGTTGATGCGCCGCAGGATGCCGAAGATGTCGCGCACCACCAGCGGCGCCAGGCCGAAGGAGGGCTCGTCCAGCAGCAGCAGGCGCGGGCGGCCCATGAGGGCGCGGGCAATGGCCAGCATCTGCTGCTCGCCGCCCGACAGCGTGCCGGCCTGCTGGGTGCGGCGCTCGCGCAGGCGGGGGAAGTAGCCGAACATGCGCTCCATGTCGCCGCCCACGTCGGCACGGGCAGCGCGCGTGGGCCGGGCCTGCGCGCCCAGGCGCAGGTTGTCCTCGGCGCTGAGCTGGGCGAAGGTGCCGCGCCCGTCGGGCACATGGCCCACGCCCTGGCGCGCGATGCGCTCGGTGCTGTGCCGGTCTATGCGTTCGCCCGCCAGGCGCACCTCGCCGCGTGTGTCCACCAGGTGGCGGCAGATGGCGCGCAGCGTGGTGGTCTTGCCCGCGCCATTGGCGCCCAGCAGGGCCGTGACGCGGCCTTCGGCCAGGTCCATGTCGATGCCGTCCAGCACGCGCACCGACCCGTAGGCCGCATGCAGTCCGCGGATTTCAAGCAGTGCCGGCATGCGCCACCTCCCTGTCCCGATCCTGCGGCTGCATGTCCGAACCCAGGTAGGCGCGGATGACTTCGGCATGGGCGCGAACCTCGCCCGGCGTGCCTTCGGCGATCTTGCGGCCGAAGTTCAGCGCCACGACCTTGTCGCTCACGCGCATGACCAGGCCCATGTGGTGCTCCACCAGCAGCACGGTCAGCCCCAGCCGGTCGCGCAGCGACAGGATCAGGTCGCCCAGGCCGGCCAGCTCCTCATGGTTGAGGCCGCAGGCCGGCTCATCCAGCAGCAGCAACTGCGGGCGGCAGGCCAGGGCGCGCGCCAGCTCCACGCGCTTTTGCGTGCCGAAGGGCAGGTCGGCCACGCGGCGCTGTGCCACGCCCGTCAGCTCCAGCAGGGCCATCAGCGATTGCGCCTGGGCGCGGGCTTCTTCCTCGCGCCGGCGCACGCCGGGCAGGCGCAGGGCGTCGCGCACAAAGCCGGCGTGCTGGTGGCTGTGCGTGCCCAGGCGCACGTTGTCGGCCACCGTCATGCTGGAAAACAGGGCCAGGTTCTGGAAGGTGCGGCCCATGCCCAGCGCGGCCATGCGGTGGCGCGCCAGCGTGGCCAGCGGCTGGCCGCGAAAGCGGATGTGGCCGGCCTGCCAGGCATACAGCCGCGACAGGCAGTTGAACAGGCTGCTCTTTCCCGCACCGTTGGGGCCGATGAGGCCGCAGATCTGGCCTGCCGCAACATCGAAACTCACGCCGTCCAGCGCGACGATGCCGCCAAAGCGCAGCGAAACGCCTTCGATGCGCAGCAGGGGCTGCGAGTCCTGGCTCATGGCTTTCCCTCCCCCGATGGTGGGCGACCGGCGCGGGCGGCGCCGGCCGCACGGTGGCATGGCGGCGCCTAAAGACGCTCGATGATGGTGACGTTGGCCATGCCGCCGCCCTCGCACATGGTCTGCAGGCCGTAGCGCCCGCCGCGTGCGTGCAGGGCGTGGACCAGCGTAGCCATGAGCTTGGTGCCCGAGGCGCCCAGCGGATGGCCCAGCGCAATGGCGCCGCCGTTGACGTTGAGCCGCGCCGGATCGGCGCCCGTGGCCTGCAGCCAGGCCAGCGGCACGGGGGCAAAGGCCTCGTTGACTTCATACAGGTCGATGTCGGAGATGCGCATGCCGGCCTTTTTCAGCGCGGCCTGGGTGGCGGGGATGGGGGCCTCCAGCATGATCACCGGGTCATGCCCGAGCAGGCTCATGTGGTGGATGCGCGCCAGCGGCTGCACGCCCAGGGCCTTGAGGCCGCGCTCGCTGACCACCATGACGCCGCTGGCGCCATCGCAGATCTGGCTGGCCGTGGCCGCCGTCACGCAGCCGCCCTCGCGGATGGTCTTGACGCCGGCAATGCCCTCCAGCGTGGCGTTGAAGCGTATGCCTTCATCCACCGTGTGCGGCTGGCCTTCGCCCTCGGCACCGCCTTCGGCGCTGCGCGCCTGCACGGCCAGGATCTCGCGGTCGAAGCGGCCCTCGCGCGCGGCCTGCACGGCGCGCTCATGGCTTTGCAGCGCATAGGCGTCCAGCTGGTCCTTGGCCAGGCCGTACTTGCCGGCCATCATCTCGGCGCCCATGAACTGGCTGAACTCCACGCCCGGATAGCGCCTCTGCATGGCCGGGCTCATGTACACGCCCAGGCCGGCCTTGGCGGGCAGGGCGTTGGGCGTGCCCATGGGCACGCGCGACATGCTCTCCACGCCTGCGGCGATCACCATGTCCATGTTGCCCGACATCACGGCCTGGGCCGCGAAATGCAGTGCCTGCTGGGACGACCCGCACTGCCGGTCCACCGTGGTGCCCGGCACGGACTCGGGCAGGGACGAGGCCAGCACCGCGTTGCGCGCCACGTTCGTCGCCTGCTGGCCGACCTGGCTGACGCAGCCCATGATCACGTCCTCGACCTGGGCCGGGTCGGCCTGGCTGCGGCGCACCAGCTCGTCCAGCACCTGGGCCGCGAGATCGGCCGGATGCCAGCCCGAGAGCTTTCCGCCGCGCTTGCCGCCCGCCGTGCGCGTGGCGGCGACGATGTATGCCTGTGCCATGGATATGTCTCCTGTTCCTGTATTCCTGGGGGGATGGTGGCCCGGCCTGCGCGGGCCGGGCATCGTCGCAAGCGACGATTCCGGCCAGGGAAAACGCGGGGACGGTGCCTGCCGTGGTGACTGGGCGGTACGCCTAGCGCGGTGCCATGCGGATGGCGCCGTCCAGGCGCACGCACTCGCCGTTGAAGTAGCCGTTGGTGATCATGGTCTCGGCCAGGTGGGCGTATTCGTCGGGCTGGCCCAGCCGCTTGGGGAAGGGCACGGAGGCGGCCAGCGCGGCCTTCACGTTGTCGGGCGCGCCCTGCAGCAGCGGCGTGTCGAAGATGCCGGGCAGGATGGTGTTCACGCGGATGCCCTCGCCCATGAGGTCGCGCGCGATGGGCAGGGTCATGCCCGTGATGCCGGCCTTGCTGGCCGAGTAGCTGGCCTGGCCCATCTGCCCGTCCTGCGCCGCCACCGAGGCGGTGTTGACGATGGCGCCGCGCTCGCCGTCGGCCAGCGGCTCCAGCGTGAGCATGCCCGCCGCCGACTTGGCGATGCAGCGGAAGGTGCCCACCAGGTTGATCTGGATGATGCGGTCGAAATTGGCCACGGGCAGGTGCCGGATCTCGCCCGTGGCCTTGTCGCGGCTGGCCGTCTTGACGGCATTGCCCGTGCCTGCGCAGTTGACCAGGATGCGCTCCTGCCCGTGGGCCGCGCGCGCCCGGGCAAAGCCTGCGTCCACGCTGGCCTCGTCGGTCACGTCCACGCGGCAGAACAGGCCGCCTGTCTCGCGCGCCAGCGCCTGCCCGGCCGTCTCGTTGAGGTCGAACAGGGCGACGCGCACGCCTTTTGCGGCCAGGCGGCGCGCGGTGGCCGCGCCCAGGCCCGATGCCCCGCCCGTGACGACGGCGCTGATGCTTGCGTCAAGCTGCATGTGAAGGTCTCCTTGGTTGGTGCGTTGGCGGCACGCCGTTGCCTGTCGCCTTGGATCGGGACAGGCGGCAGTCCGCCACCTATGATCTGCCTCCAAGTCTAGGAATCGCCCCGTCTTGCCGCCATCGTCGAAACCGACGAAAGTGCCCGGTGCCTCACCCCTTCACAGTGCCCCCTGCCTGCATGCAGCCCCCAGCGCCCACCCCTTCCTCCGGCCCCGGTCCGGGTTCCGGCTACGTGCCGCAGGCCAAGCTGAGCCCGCCGCGCGCCGCTGCCGCCCAGGTGGCCCGGCTGGCCGTTGCCGCGCGCTGGCCGGAGGCCTTGCGCGCCCGCGTGGTGCTGGTGCGCGCGCCTGCCGGCTTCGGCAAGACCACGGCCATGCGCCAGATGCGCGAGCGCCTGCAGGCCGAGGGCCAGGCCACGGCCTGGCTGACGCTGGATGCCGCCGACAACGATGTCTCGCGCTTTCTGCAGTGCCTGGGCGCGGCCGTGCGCACCCTGGGGGTGGGGCCGTCGCAAGGCGCCGGCGAGTTGTCCCAGGCCCTGCATGCGCTGGCCGGCGAGGGCCGCTCCTTTGCGCTGTTCATCGATGATTTCGAGGTGCTGCACAACGATGCCGTGCTCGGCCTGGTGCGCCAGCTCATGGAGCAGCTGCCCGAGCGCGGGCGCCTGGTCATAGGCTCGCGCGCGCTGCCGGCCCTGGGACTGGGGCGGCTGCGCACCAGCGGCCAGTTGCTGGAGATCGATGCGGCGCTGCTGCGCTTTTCCGTGGGCGAGGCCGAGGAGTTCTTTCGCCTGCGCGGCTGCCCGCTGCCGCGCGAGGCCCTGGCGCGGCTGCTGGACAAGACCGAAGGCTGGATAGGCGCGCTGTGGCTGGCCTCGCTGGCGCTGGAGCGCCATGGCCCGCACAGCGATTTCATCGAGCGCTTCTCGGGCTCGGAGCGCGCCGTGGCCGACTACCTGGCCGAGGATGTGCTGGCCCAGCAGCCCGCGTCCGTGCGCGACTTCCTGCTGCGCACCAGCATCCTGCGCACGCTGGATGCCCAGGTCTGCCAGGCCCTGGTGCCGCGTGCCGACGGCGCCGCCATGCTGCAGGCGCTGGAGCAGGCCCACCTGTTCCTGGTGCCGCTGGCCGACGAGGCTCAGGGTGGCCAGGGCGGGCACAGCTGGCGCTACCACAGCATGTTTGCCGACTTCCTGCGCGCGCAGCTGCTGCGCGAGCAGCCCGGTGAATTGACGCGCCTTCACCTGGCGGCCAGCGGCTGGTACGAATCCTGCGGCCGGCCCGTGCCCGCCATCGAGCATGCGCTGGAAGGCGGCGACCTGCCGCATGCCCTGTCCCTGCTGGCGCGCCACGCCGAGGCGCTGATGGAGCAGGGCCGCATGCGCCTGCTGTCGCGCTGGTTCTCGGCCATGCCGGCGCTGCTGATGGCGCGCGAGCCGCTGCTGCAGGCCGTGGCCGCCTATGCCGACTGCTTCACGCGCGGCCCCTGGCAGGCGCAGCAGCGGCTGGACGCCTTGCGGCCCCGCATGGCCGCAGACCCCGCCGCGCAGGCGCTGGTCATGGCCCTGCAGCCGCTGCTGCTGGCCATGATGGACCGCGTGGAAGAGGCGGCGCCCCTGGGCCGCCAGGCGCTGGCCTGCCTGCCCAGCTGCCGGCCGTTTGCGGACAGCTCGCTGACCAATGCCATGGCCTACGTGGTGTCGGTGCTGGGCGATGCCGAGGAGGCCCACCGCCTGCTGGACGCAGCGCGCAGCACCCAGGCCGGCAGCCTGTTCAGCCGCATGTACACCGAGGCCATGGAGGGCGTGCTGGACCTGTCGGGCGGGCGGCTGCGGCAGGCGGCATCGCGCTTTCGCGTGGCGCTGGCCGCCACGCCGCGCAGCGCCTCCTACAACCCCACCAACGGCAATGCCTGGGCCGGCGTGCTGCATGCCGGCGTGCTCTACGAGACCAACGACCTCGATGGCGCCGACCACCTGCTCAACGTCTACCTGCCGCTGGCCCGCGACGTGGGCCTGCCCGACCATGTGATCTCCAGCTACCGCATGCGCGCGCGCATTGCCTTCGTACGTGGCGATGTGGATGCGGCCTTCGGCCTGCTGACCGAACTGGAGTACCTGGGGCATGAACGCCAGCTGCCCCGCGTGACGGCCAGCGCGCGGCTGGAGCATGCGCGCATCTTCGTGCTGCAGGGCAACCGGGCCGCCGCGTCCGAGGCGCTGGAGCGTGCCGACGATCCCGGCGTATGGCCGCGCGTGGAACGCCTGCGCCTGCCCCCGCACGAGGTGGAGGACATCGCCATCGCCCGGCTGCGCTGGGGTCTGCACTTTGGCGACTGCCGTGCCGTGCGCGATGCCATCGCCCCCTTGCTGGCCGATGCGCAACTGCGCGGGCGCCGCCACCGCAGCCTCAAGCTGCAGGTGCTGTGCGCGCTGGCCGAGGCGGGCTGCGGCGACTTGGACGCCGCAGCCGCCATGCTGGCCCAGCCGCTGCGCCACGGTGCCAGCGAAGGCTTTGTGCGCCTGATGCTCGATGAGGGGCCGCTGCTCGCGCCCGTGCTGCAGCGTGTGCTGTCGCCCTCACTGTCGCCTTCACAGACGCTTTCACTGTCGCGCCGCACCGAACCGGCGGAGCCGGAGGCGGCCGCCCATGCGCAGCGGCTGCTGTCTGCCCTGGGCGAGCCTGCCGAGCCCGCCGATACACCCGAGCTGCAGGCAGCGGATGCGCCCCAGGGCCCGGCGCCCGCCACGGCGCTTGCCGAGCCCCTGACCCGCAAGGAGCTGCGCGTGCTGGAGCTGCTGGCCTCGGGCTACTCCAATGCGGCCATGGCCGAGAAGCTCTTCGTCTCCGACAGCACGGTGCGCACCCACCTGCGCAGCATCAACCTCAAGCTGGGCGCGCGCAGCCGCACCCAGGCCGTGGCGCTGGCGCGGGAGCTGCGGGTTTTGCGCTAGGCCGCTGGCGGCTCAAGCCTGCAGATGGCGCGCATAGGTCAGGAATACTTCATCACGCACCCAGCCCAGCGACTCGTACAGCGCCTGGGCGCGCAGGTTGTTGCGGGCCGTGGTCAGGTCCATGCGTGCATGGCCCGTGGCGCGGGCATGGGCTTCGGCCGCCAGCAGCAGGGCGCGGCCCACGCCCAGGCGGCGCGCATCGGGCGCCACGAAGAGGTCGTAGAGCACGTAGATGGGCGCGGCCAGCACCGAGCAAAACGAGGGATAGAGCTGGCAAAAGCCCAGGGCACTGCCGTCCGGTCGGCGGGCCAGCAGGATGACGGATTCGCCGCGCTCCAGCCGTGCCGTGATGAAGGCCAGCGCCGCGTCGGCATCCGCAGGTTGCTCGTAGAACTGGCGGTAGGCATCGAACAGCGGCGCGATCAGCGCGGCGTCTTCGGGGATGGCGGTGTGTATGGCTGTGGAGTTCATCGGTGGTCCGGGGCTGAGGTTGCCAGCATGGCGCAGGGCAAGGATGCCGTGCTCATATCTTTGCTGAATCTCTCCATTTGGAGATGTGATTTGACCTGGATCATGGACAGGCGGAACACTTCCGCCCCATGTCCGAACAAAAGATCGAGTTCTACAAGGGGGCCGCTGGCGGCTGGGGCGCACTGCGCAGCGTGAGCCAGGCCCTGATGCGCCAGGATATCGCCGTCAAGGGCGCCAAGACCCTGCTGTCGGCCAACCAGCCCGACGGCTTCGACTGCCCGGGCTGCGCCTGGCCCGACCGCAACCACCATTCCACCTTCGAGTTCTGCGAGAACGGCGCCAAGGCCGTGGCGGCCGAGGCCACGGCGCGCCGCGTGACGCCCGAATTCTTTGCCCGGCACACGGTGGCCGAGCTCATGGCGCAAAGCGATTTCTGGCTGGAAGACCAGGGCCGGCTCACCGAACCCATGGTGTACGACGCGGCCAGCGACCGCTACCGGCCGATCGACTGGGACAGCGCCTTTGCGCTGATCGCCCGCCACCTGAACGCGCTGCCCGACCCTGACCAGGCCATCTTCTACACCTCGGGCCGCGCCAGCAACGAGGCGGCCTTTCTGTACCAGCTGTTCGTGCGCGCCTACGGCACGAACAATTTTCCCGACTGCTCCAACATGTGCCACGAGCCCAGCGGCAGCGGCATGAAGCCGCAGATCGGCGTGGGCAAGGGCACGGTGCAGCTGGCCGATTTCGAGCAGGCCGATGCCATCTTCATCTTCGGCCAGAACCCCGGCACCAACCACCCGCGCATGCTGGGCGAGCTGCGCGCAGCCCACAAGCGCGGCGCGCGCATCCTGAGCTTCAACCCGCTGCGCGAGCGCGGGCTGGAGCGCTTCCAGGACCCGCAAAGCAAGCTGGAGATGGCCACCCTGGGCGCCACGCCCATCAGCACGCACTACTTCCAGCTGCGCGTGGGCGGCGACATCGCGGCCGTCAAGGGCATCATGAAGCATGTGATCGCGCAGGACGATGCACTGGGGCATGGGTGCGGCGGCGTGCTGGACCATGCCTTCATCGCCGAACACACCACCGGCTTCGAGGCCCTGGCCGAGGACCTGCGTGCCGAGGACTGGGGCCTGCTGGAGGCCGAGTCCGGCCTGAGCCGCGCGCAGATGCAGACGGCGGCCGAGGTCTACATCGCCGCCCGCAGCACCATCGTCTGCTGGGGCATGGGCATCACGCAGCACATGCATTCGGTGGCCGCCGTGCAGATGCTGGTCAACCTGCTGCTGCTGCGCGGCAACATAGGCCGCCCCGGCGCAGGTGCCTGCCCGGTGCGCGGCCACAGCAATGTGCAGGGCGACCGCAGCATGGGCATCTGGGAAAAGCCGCCGGCCGCGCTGCTGGACCGGCTGCAGCAGGTCTTCGGCTTCGAGCCGCCGCGCGCCCACGGCGTGGACGTGGTCGAGTCCATCCGCCTCATGCTCGAAGGCAGGGGCAAGGTCTTTTTCGCGCTGGGCGGCAACTTCGCGGCGGCCACGCCCGACACGCATGCCACCTGGCAGGCGCTGCGCCGCTGCGACCTGACCGTGCATGTGACCACCAAGCTCAACCGCAGCCACCTGGTGCACGGCCGTGAGGCGCTGATCCTGCCCTGCCTGGGCCGCACCGAGATCGACATGCAGGCCGGCGGCCCGCAGGGCGTGACGGTGGAGGACTCCATGGGCATGGTCCATATCTCCAGCGGCATCAACCCGCCTGCGTCGGAGCACCTGCTCAGCGAGATCGCCATCGTCGCGCGCCTGGCCGCTGCCACGCTGGGCGCGCAGCGGCCCGTGCCCTGGCTGGAGCTGGCTGGCGACTATGCACGCATACGCGAGCTGATCGAGCAGGTCTTCGACGACTTCCACGACTTCAACGCGCGCGTGGCCGTGCCGGGCGGCTTCAAGCTGCGCAATGCGGCGAGCGAGCGTATCTGGGAGACGCCCCGGGGCAAGGCCGGCTTCTTCGTGCACGCCGTGCCGCGCGACACGCCCGTGCACCGCGCGCGCGCCGCGCGCAGCCCCGGCGCATCGCCGGTGTTCACGCTGTTCACCACGCGCTCGCACGACCAGTACAACACCACCATCTACGGCATGGACGACCGCTACCGCGGCGTCTTCGGACAGCGCCGCGTGGTCTTCATCCATGCCGAGGACATCCGCGCCCTGGGCATGAAGAATGGCGACTGGGTGGACCTGCAGACGGTGTGGGATGACGGCCAGCAGCGCAGCGCCGAGCGCTTCAGGCTCGTGGCCTACGACATTCCGCGCGGCTGCATCGCTGCCTACTATCCAGAGACCAATCCGCTGGTGCCGCTGTCGGCCACGGCCATCGTGGCGGGCACGCCCAGCTCCAAGTCCATTCCCGTGCAGCTGGTGGCGCACAGGCTGCCTGCCGTGCCGTCTCCCGCGCTGGAAGAAATGGCGGCCTGAAGTGCAAGGCATGGAAGAACTGGCCGCCGCCATCCTGCGCGAATTGGCCACCGAGCCCGCACCCATGTCCCTGCCCAGGCTGGGCAAGCGACTGGGGCAGGGCGCCAGCGTGCTCATGCGCTGCCTGGCGCTGATGGGCGATGCGCCCATTGCCGGCACACCGGGGCCGGGCTGGGTCAGGCTGGAGCAGGAAGAGGGGCGGTGGCTGGCGGCCCTGACGGAGCGCGGGCGCTTGTGGGTGGAGGCCGAGGCCTGTCAGGCGCTGGCCGAAGGCACGGGACGCGTGCGGTAGAACTGCATCGGAAACTCCTGCATTTCCTTGGCGTGCTGGTTGATCACCGCGCGCTTCATCTTGCCGACCACATGCATCTCGCAGGGCTTGCAGTCGAAGCGCAGCGTGAGTTTTTCCTTGCCGTTGATCAGCTGCAGCGGCTCGGCCTTGATGGTGCCCTTGACGCCGATGACGCCCTTGGCCTGCTTGGGGCACAGGCTCATGGAAAAGCGCACGCAATGCTTGGTGATCATCAGGCTGACTTCGCCTTCTTCTTCCTTGCTCTCGTAGGCCGCGTCCATGACCTTGACGCCGTGCTTGATGTAGAAGTCGTGCGCCTTCTGGTTGTAGACGTTGGCCAGATAGGTCAGCGTGTCCTCGGGGAAGGGCACGGGCGGCTCCACGGGCAGGGCGCGCGGCAGGCGCACGAAGCCGGCCTGGCGCGCGGCCTCCAGCGCGGCGACGGCGTCGCGGCGCAGCTGGTTCAGGGCCGAGGCCGGCACGAACCAGGGCTGGCTCAGCTGCAGGCCGATGTCATGCACGGAGAAGATGGTGGCGCCGAAGCGGCCCAGCTGCTCGCGCAGCGTGGCCTCGGCACGGGCTGCGTCGGTGGCGGCCTGGTGTTCCTGCGCGATGGCGGCAGTGGCGGTGAAGCCGTCCTCGTCGGTCAGCGTGAGCGCAAAGCCGTCGGGCGTTTCCTTGAGTTCGGCCCACAGGCCGATGCGGCGGTCGCTGGACTTCTTGTCCAGCGTGCGCACCCAGGCCATGTCGCGGTTTCGGTTGACCTCCAGGCCCTTGCGCAGATCCTTGAAGCCGGCGATGGGGTCCTTGGGGAACAGGCGCCACAGCGACTTCTTCGCATCCACCGACTCGGCGCGGTTGATCTGCAGGCCCACCAGTTCCTTTTGCAGGTCGTAGTAGCACAGGCCGTCGCCGTTGTGCAGTTCGGTGTCGCGGCTCGATGTCTCGATCTCCACGAAGTTCTCGCCCACCTTGGTGACCCAGCCGATGGCGCGGCCCGGTGTCTTGGGCGTGTCGAAGGCGCCGATGTCGTCCTTGCGGCCGTTGACGAAGTAGTCGGTGAACTCGCGGTTGAAGTTCTGGTCGGGGTCGGGCGTGAAGCTGAACGTGGTGCTGCCCGAGGATGAGCGCGCCAGGGGCGTGTCGGAGAACTCGCGCTCCTCGATGATTTCGTCCAGCAGCTTGCGGTAGTGGGCCGTGATGTTCTTCACGTAGCCCATGTCCTTGTAGCGGCCCTCGATCTTGAAGCTGCGCACGCCGGCGTCGATCAGTGCGCGCAGGTTGTCGCTCTGGTTGTTGTCCTTCATGGACAGCACGTGCTTTTCGTGGGCGATGATGCGGCCGCTCGCGTCCAGCACCTCGTAGGGCAGGCGGCAGGCCTGGTTGCAGTCGCCGCGGTTGGCGCTGCGGCCCGTGTGGGCGTGGGTGATGTAGCACTGGCCCGAGTAGGCCACGCACAGCGCGCCGTGCACGAAGAATTCGATGGTGGTGCGCGCCGGGTCGGTGGCCGCGCGCACGGCGGCGATCTGCTGCAGGTCCAGCTCGCGCGCAACGACGATCTGCGACAGGCCGGCGTCCTGCAGGAAGCGCGCCTTCTCGGGGGTGCGGATGTCGGTCTGGGTGCTGGCGTGCAGCTGGATGGGCGGCAGGTCCAGCTCCAGCAGGCCCATGTCCTGGATGATCAGCGCGTCGGCACCGGCCTCGTAGATCTGCCAGGCCATCTTGCGCGCGGCCTCCAGTTCATCGTCGCGCAGGATGGTGTTGAGCGTGATGAAGATGCGGCTGCCGAAGCGGTGCGCGTGGTTGATCAGCCGCTGCAGGTCGCGGATGTCGTTGCCTGCCGTGGCGCGTGCGCCGAAGGCCGGGCCGCCGATGTAGACGGCGTCGGCGCCATGGTTCACGGCCTCGATGCCGATGTCGGCATCGCGCGCGGGAGACAGGAGTTCGAGCTGGTGGGGCAGGAGGGACATGGGGCTTTGTGGTGTTCTGTGTTCGTACCCGCACCGGCGTGGGGGCCGGGCGTCGGGCGCAATGCGGGGGAAACTGGCCCCCACGCTACCCTTGCTGCGCAAGGTCCGCTGCCCCCCAAGGGGGCCGCTTTTTGTCTTGGGGCGGCCCGGCGACAAAAAAAGGCCCCCACTCTTGGGGCGGTCCGGCGACGAAAACCTCGCAGCCCGCTTGCGGTGAGGCGCAGCATTATCGCCGCAGCCCCGAAAAAACGCGCGCCAGGGGGTATGCGCCCGATGCCCTGGCGGGCGGCGCCGGTTTTTGCCTATCCTTTAGGATGCGCACTGCACGGGCCGGGCCGCCATGCCGGATACCCCGGCCCGTGCCTGCCCCGCCCCGGGCCTGATGCGCGCTTTCTGCGCCAGGCCTTGCCCGGCCGGGCAGCGCCCGAGTGGGCCACGCCGCAGCGGATTTCGTTTGCCAGGGCGCCTGTTTCACAGATTGACCGTTTTTTCCAGGAGTTGCCATGCACGCCTCGATTCGCCATTTCCCGTGGGCCGGCCCGGCCCTGCTGTGCACCATGCTGGGCAGCGGCGGCCTGGCCTGGGCGCTGCCGGGAAGCGGCCCGGCCAACGGGCAGTCGGCAGGGGCTTCCGCTTCGGCGGCTGCACCCGGTGCGGCCGCTGCACCCGCTGCAACTGCTGCACCCGCTGCACCCAGTTCAGCCGATGCGCCCCTGGTGGTGCGCATTGCCCATGCGGGGCCGGTGTCCGGCCCTATTGCCAGCCTGGGCAAGGATGAGGAAAACGGCGTGCGCATGGCCCTGGACGATCTCAATGCCAAGGGGCTGGAGATCGGCGGGCGCAAGCTGCGCTGGAAGCTGGAGGCCGGCGACGATGGCGGCGACCCCGGCCAGGCCGTGGCCCTGGCCCGGCGCCTGTGCGACAAGAAGGTGGCGGCCGTGGTCGGCCACCTGCAGTCGGGCACCACGCTGCCGGCCACATCCATCTACCACGACTGCGGCATCGTCATGGTCACGCCCGCAGCCAGCAATCCGGCCATCACCCAGGCGGGCTACGACACCACCTACCGCGTGATCGCCGACGACCGCGCCATGGTCGATGCGCTGGTCGCGCACGCCGTGGGCAAGCTGGGCGTCAAGCGCGCGGCCATCATCGATGACCGCTCGGCCTACGGCCAGGGCATCGTGGCGCTGTTCGAGGCCGAGGCGCGCGAGCAGGGCATCGAGATCGTGGACAAGCAGTTCACCGGCGACAAGGCCACCGACTTTGTGTCCATCCTCACGGCCATCAAGGGCAAGAAGCCCGATGCCATCTTCTTTGGCGGCCTGGACGCCCAGGCCGGCCCCATGCTCAGGCAGATGGCCCAGCTGGCCATGGACAAGGTGCGCCTGCTGGGCGGCGACGGCCTGTGCACGCTGCGCCTGCCCGAGCTGGCGGGCAACACGTCCCCGCTGCGCAATGTGACCTGCGCCATGGGCGGCAGCCCGCTGGAGCGCATGCCGGGCGGCGCTGCCTGGAAGCAGCGCTACGACCAGCGCTTTCCCGACCAGTACCAGGTCTTCAGCCCCTACGCCTACGACGCCACCATGGTGCTGGCCCAGGCCATGCTGCGGGCCGACTCCATCCGGCCCGATGCCTATATCCCCTATCTGCGCCAGACCCGGCATGACGGCGTGACGGCACCGATTGCCTTCACGCCCCAGGGCGAGCTGCAGGCGCCGGTCGTCACGCTCTACCACTATGCGCAGGGCGTGCGCAAGCCGCTACCCTGACCCCCTGTCGCCCGGACACTGTGACACCTTGACTGCCGAGCATCGTCCACTGCCGCAGGCCGACGACGAGGCCTGGATGCGCGCCGCCCTGGAGCTGGCGCGCGCCGCCGCCCAGGCGGGCGAGGTGCCCGTGGGCGCCATCATCGTCAAGGACGGCGCCATCGTCGGCCAGGGCCGCAACGCGCCCGTGGCCCAGGGCGACCCCACGGCCCATGCCGAGGTGCTGGCGCTGCGCGACGCGGCCGCGCGCCTGGGCAACTACCGGCTGGACGATTGCACGCTCTACGTGACCCTGGAGCCCTGCACCATGTGCAGCGGCGCCATGCTGCATGCGCGCCTGGGCCGCGTGGTCTATGGTGCGGCCGAGCCGCGCACGGGCGCGGCCGGATCGGTGCTGGACGTGTTTGCGCTGCCTCAGATCAACCACCACACGCAGGTGACGCGCGGCGTGCTGGCTGGGGAATGCGCGGCCTTGATGTCGGACTTCTTTCGCACGCGCCGCGCCGAGCAGCGCGCGGCCCAGCCGCATCCGCTCAAGGACACGGCGCTGCGCCATGCGGATTCCACCTTTGGCGGCTTTGCCCAGCCGCAGTGGCGCAGCGACCTGCCGGCGCTGGCAGGCCTGCGCCTGGCCGTGGTCGATGAAGGACCGCACGATGCACCGCTGACCTGGCTGTGCCTGCACGGCAGCCCCTCATGGGGCCAGCTGTTCCAGCCCATGCTGCCCGGCTGGCTCCAGGCCGGCCATCGCGTGATGGTCCCCGACCTGCCGGGCTTTGGCCGCAGCGACCAGCCCAAGAAGGAGAAGGCGCACAGCGCGGCCTGGCATGTGCAGGTGCTGCGCGAGCTGGTGCTGGCGCTGGACCTGCGAAGCATCGTGCTGGTCGGCCATGACGATGGCGCGCGCCTGGGCCTGGCCGTGGCGCAGGCCGAGCCCGCCCGTTTTTGCGGCGCCTGGCTCATGAATGCCTGGCCTGCAGGCCCGGCGCCCGATGCCTGCGTGCAATGGTTTGCGCAGGCGGCGCGCAAGCCGTCATGGCCCGTGGGCCGCGCCATGCACGAGGTGGGTGAGGAGGCCGGCGCACAGCCGCAGGCCTGGAACCTGCCGTTTTCCCAACCCGGCCACCGCGCCGCGCTGCAGGCCTGGCCCCGCGTGCAGGCCGAAATGCCGCCGCTGCCGATGGCGTTGCTGGCGCAGTGGAGCCAACAGCAGCGCCTGTGGGTGCAGGGCGGCGAGCACGATGCGCTGATGCCCGCGCCCGCATGGCGCCAGGCCTGGCTGCAGGCGCTGCCACAGCTGCCGCCAGCGCAACTGCGCCTATCCCCGTGCGGCCATTGGGTTCCCCTGTGCGCTGCCGGCATGGTGGCCGACGCTGTGGAATACTTCCGCCCGTAGGCCTGCGCCGCCGGCCCCTTGCCGGGGCTGCGCAGCGGCAGGTCCCCGTCTTCACTCCCCTTGCAATATGGAGCATGCCGGCCAGGGCCGGCATGGAACCACCTTGGCCACTTCGCGCAGTTCCCGCTCTTCCAGCACGCCCGGCACACCCAGCACATCCGGCACGCCCCGCAAAAAGGCAGCCGCTGCCGCGCCTGCACCCGTTGATCATGCGCACGAACATGTGCATTCCGCCGACGGCACTTGCTGTGCCCACGGGCACGAACATCCACATGATCATGGCGCTGCCCACAGCCACGATCACGATCACGGCCATGTGCATGCCGCCGACGGCAGCTGCTGCGGCCATGCGCATGACCAGGGTCCGCGCCACATCTATATCTACTCGCCCGCCGGTGCCGTGCGCGACAAGGCCGGCTTCAAGCGCGGCGTGCGCCGCCTGGAGGCCATGGGCCATCAGGTGGAGATCGATGCCGACGCGTTGAGCAGCCACCAGCGCTTTGCAGGCGACGACGCCACGCGCCTGGCGGCCATCGAGCGCGCAGCGGCCAGCGGTGCCGACCTGGCGCTGCCCACGCGCGGCGGCTACGGCCTCACGCGCATCCTGCCGGGCATCAAGTACAAGGCCGTGGCCAAGGCCATCGCAGGCGGCACGCGCTTCGTGGGCCTGAGCGACTTCACGGCGCTGTCGCTGGCCCTGCTGGCCAAGACCGGCGCCACCACCTGGGCCGGCCCGCTGCTGGTGCACGACTTCGGCCGCCCCGACGACGAGGGCGGCGTGGACGACATCATGCTGGACTGCTTCAACGACCTGCTCAGCGGCCAGGGCGAGGGCGCGGGCTGGCAGATGCCGAAGATCGGCCTGCGCGAAGACGGCAAGCCTGCCGTCAAGGACTTCTACATCAGCGGCGGCGCCACGCTGTGGGGCGGCAACCTGGCCGTGCTGGTCTCCCTGCTGGGCACGCCTTACTTCCCGCAGATCAAGGGCGGCATCCTGTTCCTGGAAGATGTGGGCGAGCATCCCTACCGCGTGGAACGCATGCTGACCCAGCTGCTGCATGCGGGCGTGCTGGCCCAGCAAAAGGCCATCGTGTTCGGCCAGTTCAGCGAGTTCAAGCTCAGCTCGCACGACAAGGGCTTCAAGCTGCAGACCGTGATCGACTGGCTGCGTAGCCAGGTCAAGTGCCCCGTGCTGCAGGGCCTGCCCTACGGCCATGTGCCGACCAAGGTGATGCTGCCCGTGGGCGCGCCCGTGTCGCTGTCGGTCGAAGGGCGCGATGCGCTGATCTACTGGGGCCACGTGCACTGAGCGGCAAGGAGCGGACGGCATGCTGCAGATGTGGGAGTTCGCGGCCTACCCGCTGCTGGCGCTGATGTTCGTCGGCATCTTCACGCGCGAGGTGATCGCGCCGGCCTCGCGCAACCATTGCGACCGGCGCTGGCTGATCCTGTCCACGCTGCTGGGCCTGGGCACGCTGGCCACCACCTTGGCGGTAGGCCATCTGTTCTCGGACGGCATCCGCCGCCATGCGCTGCTGGACGTGGGCCGGCAATGGCCGGCCTGGGCCGTGGGCGCGCTGAGCTTTGTGCTGACCAGCTTTGTCTTTTACTGGTGGCACCGCGCCACGCACCGGTCGGACACGCTGTGGCGCCTGTTCCACCAGCTGCACCACAGCGCGCCGCGCGTGGAGGCGCTCACGGCGTTTTTCGCCCATCCCATGGACACGGCGGCCGCCGTGCTGCTGAGCGCGCTGTCCAGCTACTGGGTGCTGGGGGCCAGCCCGCTGGCTGCCGCCTTCGCCATCGGCCTCACGGGGGCGTTCGATCTGTTCCTGCATGCCGACATCCGCACGCCGCGCTGGCTGGGATACATCGTGCAGCGGCCCGAGATGCACACCGTGCACCACCAGTACGGCCACCATGCGCAGAACTACGGCCTGCCCGTCTGGGACCTGCTGTTCGGCACCTGGGCCAATCCGGCCGAGCGGGTGGAGCGCCTGGGCTTCGATGCCGACAAGGCCGAGCGCGTGACCGATATGCTGCGCTGGCAAGACGTGCACAAGCAGAACGCCCCCTGAGGCGCTGCGCGCCTTCCCCCTCTCGCTTCGCGGGGGGACGACAGCCTCGCTGCGGGGCGGCGCGGCCGGCGTAGGCCCTTGCTCGCTGTCCCTTGTTCTTGGCCGCGCCAGTTTTTGAGGCTCTGTACGGTGGCGGAGGGGGCTGACTGCTATTCGAGGTAGCGGCCGTTTTCCTTGCGGCGGGCGCGCATGCCGGTGCGCAGGAAGAGCACGGTGCCGCCTTGCTCGGCCAGCGGCACGCGCGTGTCGCTGGACAGGTGGGCGTCCAGGCGCTGGGGCAGGTTCTCCAGCAGGGAGTGGATGGCGGACAGGTCGGTGTCGGCGGCCTCGGGGTGGTCGCGCACGAAGCCTTCAAGATAGGCGCGGGCGTCGGCCTCCAGCTGCTCGCGCGTGGTGGCCAGCGAGACGTAGCTGACGCCGGCCTGGCCCGGCGCCTCGGTGCCCAGCAGGTAGCAGCCGATGTAGTCACCACGGGGCTGGCCCACGGGCGGGTCCTGGGTGAGCTTCTTCAAGAGGCTGAAAGGCCACATTCCACGTACTTCCTGTTTCTGTCGGTTGCCCTGCATCCATGCGCGCAGGGCCGGCAGTGATTGTCGCCTGAAGCCTGCGCCCTGCAGGCGCGGCTTTCTGTCGTGAGCAATGTGAGCATGTCGCGCGCGCATATGCTACAAACTGCAACACTACGATACGAAAAAAGCAGAGGGTGGGGAAAAGAATGGGAATCATGCGAATCCTGAACTCGCGGTGGTGGGGTGTGGGCGCCGTGGCGGTGGTCGGCTCGGCCCTGCTGGCCGGCAGCGCGCTGGCCATCTATGCCGTGCGCGTGCAGCCGGTGCTTGACGGACAGCTCACGCTGGCCGGGCTGGAGCAGCCCGTGCGCGTGCGGCGCGATGATGCCGACATCACCCACATCAGCGCCTTCTCGCCGCAGGACCTGTGGCGCGCGCTGGGCCATGTGCATGCGCAGGAGCGCGGCTGGCAGCTGGAGTTCAACCGCCGCCTGATGCATGGCACGCTGTCCGAGATCCTCGGCCCGGCCACGCTGGACACCGACAAGCTCATGCGCGCGCTGGACATACGCGGCGCGGCGCGGCGCCAGTACGCATCCCTGCCCGCCAACGCGCGCGAGGCGCTGCAGGCCTACAGCGAAGGCATCGCGGCCTTCTATGCGGCGCTGCCCATGCGCCAGCACCCGCAGGTGCCCGAGTTCATGCTGCTGGACACGTCGCCGGGCGGCGGCGACAACTCGGCCTGGGCGCCCGAGGACAGCGTGGGCTGGGCGCTGATGATGGCGCTGGACCTGGGCGGCAACTGGGGCAACGAATTCGCGCGGCTGGCCGCGCTCTCGCAACTGGACACACAGCAGCTGTGGCAGCTGATGCCGCCTTATCCCGGCGAGTCGCCGGCCACCTCCACCGACCTTGCGGCCCTCTACCGGGGCCTGGGCGTGTACCGCCAGGAGGCACAGGCTGCGTCTGCGTCCAAGGTGGCTGCCGCCAGCGAGGCGAGCGATGCCTGGGCACGCTGGTCCCGCGACATGGTGCGCGATGCGGGCACCAACGACGGCAAGGGCAGCAACAACTGGGTGCTGTCGGGCAGCCGCACGGCCAGCGGCAAACCGCTGCTGGCCAACGATCCGCATCTGGGCCTGAGCGCGCCCGCCATCTGGTACTACGCGCGCCTGCAGTCGCCTGCCGGCCAGGCGCAGGACGGCACGCCGCTGTCGCCCATCGACGTGGTGGGGGCCACCCTGCCGGGCCTGCCCTTCGTGGTGCTGGGGCGCACGCGCGAGGTGGCCTGGGGCTTCACCAACACGAATCCCGATGTGCAGGATCTGTACCTGGAGCAGATCGATCCAGGCAACCCGGGCCGCTACCGCACGCCGGACGGCTGGGCGCCTTTCACCGAGCGCAGCGAGCGCATCAGGGTCAAGGGCCGGGCCGATGTGCAGCTCACGCTGCGCAGCACGCGCCACGGCCCTGTGATCAGCGATGTGCAGCCCCAGTACGAGGCCGTGCTCGACAAGCGCCGCTACGCCGTGGCCCTGCGCTGGGCCGCGCTGGACACCGACAACCTCACCGTGCAGGCGGGCCTGCGGGCCAACGAGGCGCGCAGCGTGGCCCAGCTGTTCGAGGCCTTTGCCGACTACCACTCGCCCATGCAGAGCATCGTCGCGGCCGATGTGCATGGCGCCATCGGCTTCAAGGCCGCAGGCCGGGTGCCGCTGCGTGCGGCCGACAACGACCTGCGCGGCGTGGCGCCCGCACCGGGCTGGGAGGCACGCTACGACTGGCAGGGCTGGCTGCCCTACGACCAGGCTCCACAGGACGATGGAACGGCGCTGGGCTATCTGGCCACCGCCAACCAGCGCATCACGCGCGAGGGCTATGCCCACTTCCTCACCCAGGACTGGAGCCTGCCGTACCGGCACCGCCGCATCTCCGAGCTCATCGAGGCGAAGGACAGGCACGACGTGGTCAGCATGGCCTCCATCCAGAACGACCAGACCTCGCTGGCCGCCCGCGCCCTGTTGCCGCAAATGCTCAAGGCCCTGGACGAAGCGCCGGCCACACATCCGCTGGCCCCGCAGGCGCGCCGGGTGATGGCGCAGTTCGACGGCCGCATGGATGCCGCGCAGGCCGCGCCCCTGATCTTTGCCGCCTGGGTGGACGAGCTGACGCGCGGCCTGGTGATCCCGCGCATTGGCGCCCAGACCTTTGCGGCCACCTATGGCAAGCGCGACTACCGCGCAGGCATCGAAGGCATGCTGGAACGCCGCGACGGCTGGTGGTGCGCGGCTGCAGGCTGCAGTGCCCAGGTCAGCCAGGCGCTGGACCGGGCGCTGGTGCGCCTGCAGTCCATGCAGGGCAGCGATCTGGGCCGCTGGCGCTGGGGCACGGCGCATGCGGCCCTGAGCAGCCACCGGCCGCTGGGCAGCGTGGGGTTGCTGGCGGGCATCTTCAATGTCAGCGTGCCTTCGGGTGGCGACAGCTACACCGTCAACGTGGGACAGTACCTGCCCGGCGATGCCAGGGCGCCGTTCGCCAACCGCCATGCGGCATCGCTGCGCGCCATCTACGACCTGGCCGAGCCTGAGCGTTCGCTGTTCATCTACCAGACCGGCCAAAGCGGCGTGGCCCTGTCCAGCCGCTATGCGGACATGTCTGCCGAATGGGCCGACGGCCGCTACCGGCCGCTGCAGATGGCGCCTGCGCGCTGGCGCCATTCGATGATGCTGCGGCCGCAGTAGGTTGCAGTAGGTTGCATTTGGCTGCAGCAACGGCGCGCGCAGGCCTCAGGTGCTGAGGAATTGCTCGATCAGCCCGGCCACGGCCGCCGGCTGGTCGTGGTGCAGCATATGGCCCGCGTCCTGGACCACGGCCGTGCGGCAGTCGGCAATCTGCCCGATGCGCTCGTGGTACTCGGCCAGCGTGTAGCGGTCCTTCCACCACATGCCCAGGCTGTCGTCGCTGGCCTCGACGGCCAGTACCGGCGCCGTGATGGCACGGTACAGGGCCAGGATTTCTTCCACGCGGAACAGCTGGGCGCTGATGAGCTTGTGCGCCGTGTCGCCCAGGATTTCCCAGCGGCCCTGCGCATCGGGCGCCGCCCAGTGGTGGGCCAGCCACAGCGCCTTGTCCCCGGGCAGGCGGCGGTTGGTCTTCATCAGCCTGCGCGCCACGTCCTGCACGCTGTCATAGCTCTTGAGCTCCATGCCGCCGCTGCGCAGCTGGCGCAGCTCGTCCATCCACTGCGCGTAGCGTGCGGGTGCCTGATCGGGCCGGGTGGCCGGCATGCCGAAGCCCTCCAGATTGACCAGCCGGCGTATGCGCGCAGGCCGCGCGCCCGCGTACATCATGGACACGTTGCCGCCCATGCTGTGGCCGACCAGGTCCACGGGTGCATCGCCCACCAGGGTGTCCAGCAGATGGTCCAGGTCGCCCAGGTAGTCGGCAAAGTCATGCCGGTCGGCAGGCCAGGCCGGCCGGCTCAGGCCGAAGCCGCGCCAGTCCGGCGCAATGATGCGGCGCCCCGCCATGAAGGCCTCGCCAAAGGCATCGACCACGAACTGGTAGGAGGCCGCCACATCCATCCAGCCGTGCACCAGCACCAGCGGCGCCAGGGCGGGATCTCCATCCACGGGTCCCCACTCGCGCACGTGGTACTCCATGGTGCGCACCGGCACCATGCGCGAGCGCCAGGGGCGTGTGGGAGCGTAGATGGGCGCTTCTTCAGCGGCCGTGGCGGGGAGGGAAGAGGGGGCTTGCAGCATCCCGCCGATTATTCCGGTTTGCTGCTGTGCAGCAGTCAGGGGCGGGACAGCGGTGGCTGGGGATTTCCCCTGTGGCGGCAGACCCGCAGGTAGTAACCCGAGCGCCGCCGCCGCTGATGCACGGCATCAGAAACAATGATTGGCCGGCAGGGCCGGCGCTGCCTACAGTGGGTTGCAGATTGACCGCACAACAACCCGAAGGAGACAGCAATGCAGCAACGCAGATGGCTGACGGCCGCCATGGCCGCAGGATTGTGGGGCGCCGCCATGGCGGCCCAGGCCGGCACGGTGACGGTGCTGACCTCGTTTCCCAAGGAGCTGACCACGGCCTACCAGAAGGCCTTCGAGGCGGCCAATCCGGGGATCAAGATCGAGATCCTGAACAAGAACACCACGGCCGCCGTGGCCTATGTGCGCGAGCTGCCCGAGGGCCAGCGGCCCGACATCATGTGGGCCAGCGCCCCCGATGCCTTCGAGGTGCTGGCGCGCAACAAGCTGCTGACCGCCGCGCCCGAGACGCGCAATCCGGCCGCGCCCGCCAAGATCGGCAACTACCCGCTCAACGACCCGCAGGGCCTGTACTACGGCCAGGCGCTGGCCGGCTACGGAATCATGTGGAACACGCGCTACCTGAAGGCGCACAAGCTGGCGGCGCCCAAGGAGTGGAGCGATCTGACGCGGCCCGAGTACTTCGGCCACATCGCCATCTCCTCGCCCTCGCGCTCAGGCACCACGCAGCTGACGGTGGAGACCATCCTGCAGGGCGAGGGCTGGGACAAGGGCTGGCGCCAGCTGCTGTCCATGATGGGCAATGCCGCCGCCGTGACCGACCGCAGCTTTGCCGTGCCCGATGGCGTGAACAACGGCCAGTACGGCATAGGCATCGTGATCGATTTCTTCGGGCTGGCGGGCAAGTACTCGGGCTTTCCGGTGGACTTCGCCTACCCGGCGATGACGGCCGTGGTGCCGGCCAACATCGCGTTGATCGCGGGCGCCAAGAATGCCGATGAGGCGCGCAAGTTCATGGCCTTCACCATGTCGGTGCCGGGCCAGCAGCTGCTGTTCGACCCCAAGATCAGCCGCCTGCCCATCCTGCCCTACAGCCAGCTCAAGGCGCCGGCCGGCTACCCCGTGCCGCAGGAGGTGGCGCAGCGCGCCAAGGTGCAGTTCGACGCCAACCTGTCCGAGTCGCGCTATGCCGTGGTGATCAGCCTGTTCGACCAGATGGTGACCTTCCGCCTCAAGGAGCTGCAGGCCGCCACGCGCGCCATCCAGGAGGCGCACAAGGCCCTGCAGGCCAAGCCCAATGCGAAGGGGCAGGAGCTGCTGGCGCAGGCGCGCGACATCGCCTACTCGCCGCTGGTGGGCGAAGCCAATGTGAAGGACGAGCAGTTCCTGGAGCTGTTCCGCAAGAGCCGGCGCGACGTGGCCGTGTCCAAGGAGCTGACGGGCCTGGAGCAGATGTGGGCCGACAAGGCGCGTGCCAACTACGAGCGCGCAGGCAAGCTGGCCGCCGAGGCGCGCGGCTTGGCCCGGTAAGTGGCGGGCGCAGGGGCCCGGCACCGGGCGCCTGCATGCACTCCCCTTGACAGTCTCTTTCGCTGCGGAGCATTCGCATGAGCATCGATTCCATGGCGGCGCCCGCCGCCGCCCCCCTTGCTGCGCGCGCACGGCGCATTCCGTCGGGCTGGGGGCCGTGGCTGGCCTTCGCGCTGATCCTGGCCTTTTTGCTGGCCTTTCTCATCGTGCCCGTGGGCATGGTGGTCTACACCGCCTTCGTCAATGAAGGCGGCGGGCTCACGCTGGGGCACTTCGGCAATTTCTTCGGCCAGACCGTCTTCCGCGAGTCGTTCTTCAACAGCCTGGGCGTGTCCCTGGCCAGCGTGTTCTTCGCCAGCCTGATCGCCGTGCCGCTGGCCTACCTGACGGTGCGCTTCGAGTTCCGGGGCGCGCTGCTGATACAGACGCTGGGCGTGCTGCCGCTGATCATGCCGCCCTTCGTGGGGGCGGTGGCGCTGCAGCTGATCTTCGGGCGCAGCGGCTCGGTCAACCTGCTGCTGGACGACTGGTTCGGCTTCACCGTGCCCATCATGGAGGGGCTGACGGGCGTGATCTTCGTGGAGAGCATCCACTACTTCCCGTTCATCTTGCTCAACCTCGTGGCGGCCATGCGCAATATCGACGGGGCCATGGAGGAGTCGGCGCTGAACCTGGGCTCGCGTGGTTTCCGGCTGTTCCGGCGCGTGATCTTTCCGCTGGCCATGCCCGGCTACCTGGCGGGCGCGGCCTTGGTGTTCGTCAAGGTGTTCGACGACCTGGGCACGCCGCTGGTGATGGGCGTGACCAATATGCTGGCGCCCCAGGCCTATCTGCGCATCACCTCGGTGGGGCTCGATGATCCGCTGGGCTATGTGATCAGCGTGATCATGATCGCGTTCTCCATCGTCGCCCTGTGGCTGGCCGCGCGGGTGATGAAGGGCAAGGACTACGCCACCTTGCAAAAGGGCGGCAGCGCGCTGCAAAAGCGCCGGCTGTCGGCCTGGGAGGCGCTGCTGGCCTATGGCTGGATCGCCCTGGTGCTGCTGGTGGTGCTGGCGCCGCACATCGGCATCTTGCTGATGTCGTTCTCCAAGGTCTGGAGCTTCTCGGTGCTGCCCGACAGCTACACGCTGGAGCACTACGCCACGGTGTTCACCGACTCGGGCTACATGATCGGCAACACGCTGCTGTACTGCCTGATGGCGGCGGGCATCGACGTGGTGATCGGCACCGCCATCGCCTACCTGATCCTGCGCACCCGGTTGCCTGCCCGGCAGTGGCTGGACTACCTGGCCTCGGTGGCGCTGGCGATTCCGGGGCTGGTGCTGGCCATCGGCTACCTGCGGCTGTTCAAGGGCGTGAACCTGCCCTTCACCGATACGCCCATCGTCACGACCTGGGTGCTGATCATGCTGGCCTATGCGGTGCGGCGGCTGCCGTATGCGCTGCGCTCGTGCATGGCGGCGCTGCAGCAGGTGCACATCTCGCTGGAGGAGGCCGCGCAAAGCCTGGGCGCGGGTCGCACCAGCGTGATACGGCGCGTGATGGTGCCGCTGATGGCCGGCGGCATCCTGGCCGGCTTCGTCACCAGCTTCATCACGGCGGCGGTGGAGCTGTCGGCCACCATCATGCTGGCCTCGGCCCAGAGCCAGGCGCCCATGAGCTACGGCATCTACCTGTACATGCAAAGCATTTCGGGGCGCGGACCCGGTGCGGCATTGGGCGTGCTAGCCGTGGTCGTGGTCGGCCTGGGCACGTATTTCTCGCACCGCTTCGTGGAGCGCTCGCGCGCCACCGTGCAATCGACTTCGGAGTGAACCGCCATGCACCTGGACCCTGTCTCCCTCGAATGCAGGCACATCAGCCTGAGCTACGGCAGCAACGAAGTGCTGCGCGACGTCAACCTCAAGATCGAGCCCGGCGAGTTCTTCGCGCTGCTGGGGCCTTCGGGCTCGGGCAAGTCCACGCTGCTGCGGCTGATCGCGGGCTTCAACCGGCACCAGCGCGGCGAGCTGCTGGTGGGCGGGCAGGACATCACGGGCGTGCCGCCGCATGCGCGCAACATCGGCATGGTGTTCCAGAACTATGCGCTGTGGCCGCACATGACGGTGTACGACAACGTGGCCTTCGGCCTGGTCGAGCGCCGCGAAAGCCGCGACACCATCCGCCGCAAGGTGGGCGAGGTGCTGGAGCTGGTGGGCCTGTCGCAGTACGCGCAGCGCCGCCCGGGCCAGTTGTCGGGCGGGCAGCAGCAGCGCGTGGCGCTGGCGCGCACCGTGGTGATCGCGCCCAAGCTGCTGCTGCTGGACGAGCCGCTGTCCAACCTCGACAAGCAGCTGCGCGTGCAGATGCGCGAGGAACTGCGCAGCCTGCAGCGCAAGCTGGGCCTGACCACCATCTTCGTCACCCACGACCAGGAAGAGGCCATGACCACGGCCGACCGCATGGCCGTGCTGGACAAGGGAGTGCTGCAGCAGGTGGGCTCGGCGGCGGGGCTGTACGACTATCCGGCCAACCGCTTCGTGGCGGGCTTTGTCGGCACGGCCAATGTGCTGGAGGGCGAGGTGCTGCCGACGATAGGTGAGTCGCTGGTCTTCAAGGTGCCGGGCCTGGGCACGCTGACCCTGCCGCGCCCGGCCCAGCCGCCCGTGCCGGGGCGCGCAGCGCTGGCCTTCCGGCCGCACCAGGTGCAGATTGCGGTGCGCGACGATGCGGGCGATGCCTCGCGCGTCTGGGTGGAAGGGCAGATCGAAAGCGCCGAGTTCCTGGGCGAGTTCTCGCGCTACCGCGTGCGCGTGGGCGAGGTGGCCGTGGTCGCCGACCAGGCGCACTACGCGGGCATTGCCATGTTCCCCATGGGCATGCCGGTGCGCCTGGGCATCGAGCCCACGCAGCTGCGCTACCTCGATGAGTGAACGATGAGACGGCTAGGGATGTTCCCTGACACCCGGGCCTGCCCGGGCCGCAGGCCCTGGCGCCTGCGCTAGGCTGGCCGCCCATGGAGATGTATCAGCTGCGCGCCTACGTCACGGCGGCCACGTTGGGCAGCGTCACGCGCACGGCCGAGGCCCTGCACCTGACGCAGCCCGCCATCACGGCCCAGATCAAGGCGCTGGAAGAAGAGCTGGGCGTGGCGCTGTTCGACCGGCGCCCGGGCCGCATCAGCCTCACGCGGGCCGGCGAGGCCCTGATGGAGCCCGCCCGGCAGGTGCTGGATGCGGCAGGACGCCTGCAGGGCCAGGCCCGCGAGCTGCAGGGCGAGATCACCGGCCAGCTGCTGCTGGGCACGGTGGCCGACCCCGAGGCGCTGCGCCTGGGCTCGCTGCTGCACGGCCTGGTGGAGGCGCTGCCGCTGCTGGACATCAAGACACGCCAGGGCTGGGCCGAGGAGTTGCGCGCGCAGGTCGCGGCCGGCGGCCTGCAGGGCGCGTTCTACATCGGCGCCCACATGCCGCGCGACCTGGGCGCCCTGGTGCTGCAGACACTGCACTACCGCGTGGCGGCGCCGCCCGCGCTGCGCGAGCGCGTCCTGCAATCGGGCTGGAAGGACCTGGCGCAACTGCCCTGGATCGGCGCGCCCGCGCAGCACCATGAGCAGGCCCTGCTGCTGGCGCTGTTCGCTCGCCAGGGGCTGAGCCCCAATCAGATCGTGGAAAGCGATGCCGCCGCCGCGCCCGAGAGCCTGGTGCGCGCCGGCCTGGGCCTGGCGCTGCTGCGCGAAGACCGCGCCCTGGCCGCGGCCGAGCATGGCTCCGTGGCCATCTGGCCGCATGCGCGCGTGTCGGCGCAGCTGGGCTTCATCCACCCGCGCGAGGCCGAGCACGACCCGGCCCTGGTGGCCACGCTGTCGCAGCTGCGCAGGGTCTGGGGGCTGACCGAGGTTCAGGCGGCGGCGGCGCCGCCGCCGGCCTGAGGGGTGCCTGCCTGGACGATGGCCTCGACCAGCGCATCAAGGCTGCCCTGGCGTTCCTGCTCGCCCACCTCGAACAGCTCCAGCACGCCGGTGCCGCGCAGGATGGCGAAGGCCATGGCCGCAAAGCCCTGGGGGCGGGGATGGTGGGCCGCGATCTCGGGGAAGACGTCCAGGAAGCGGGTGTAGAACACGCTGTCCACATGTACCCGGCGCGCGTCCACGCGGTCGAACAGCGAGGGGGAGGCCTTGCAGCCGAAGAACATGCTCCAGGCCGCCTGGTAGTTGGCCGCGCCGAAGATGTTGTCCCAGGCCAGGGTGACGAAGGTCTGTGCACGCTCGCGCAGGGGCAGGGCCTTGTCGGGCCAGACCGTGCCCTGGTCGCTCAGCGGCTCCATGACCTCGATGACCAGCCGCTCCATCAGCGCGTCGCGGCTCTCGAAGTGGTGCTGCAGCGCGCCCAGCGACACATCGGCGCCGCGCGCGATGGCCTGCAGCGTGGCGCTCTTGAAGCCGCCCTCGCGCAGCAGCGCCAGGGCGGAGTCGATGATCTTGCGTTGCGTTGTCTCCACACGCTCGGTCTGCGGCGTGCGTGCGCGCCGCTGCGTGGCGGACGTCGTCATGTTCTGGGCTCCAGAGGGCAAAAAAATAATAGTAGATTGTTTTTGTTTGTTGCGGGCGTTCAACCGTTGCCGGAGTGCGGCATGGCGGGCGGCAATGTGTCGATCGCCTTCGCTACTCCTTCTTCTTGGGCTTGTCCATAGGGATAAATTACAAGAAATAATAATTTATTGTTTTTTATAGTTGATACCCATCAACAAGGGGCGCACAACGCCCCGCATTCCAACAGGCACCCCACGAGGAGACATTGCCGTGAAGACCACCGAAGTGTTCCAACCCCTGCGCCGCCGCGCGCCTTGCTGAGAGCCGGAGCACCCCCTTGATGCACAGTTCTTCTTCGCAGGGCCATCTGGAGCGCAGGCTCAAGAACCGCCATATCCAGCTCATCGCGCTGGGCGGCACCATCGGCACGGGCCTGTTCCTGGGCTCGGCCGGCATCATCGAGCTGGCCGGCCCGTCCGTGCTGCTCGGCTACGCCATTGGCGGGCTGATCATCTTTTTCATCATGCGTTTTCTGGGCGAGATGCTGGTCGAGGAGCCCAACGCGGGCTCGTTCAGCTATTTCGCCAACCGCTACCTGGGCCGCTTCGCGGGCTTTCTGGCGGGCTGGAACTGTGTGGCGCTGTATGTGCTCGTGGGCATGCTGGAGCTGACGGCCGCAGGCAAGTTCATCCAGTTCTGGTGGCCCGGCATACCCACCTGGGTGACGGCGGCGGTGTTCTTCGTGCTGATCAACGGCGTGAACTTCATCAACGTCAAGGCCTATGGCGAGTTCGAGTTCTGGTTCGCGCTGATCAAGATCGCGGCCGTGCTGGCCATGATCGCTGCGGGCGTGTATCTGCTGGCCAACGCCGACCGGCCCGAGCAGACCGTGCGCAACCTGTGGACGCACGGCGGCTTCTTCCCCAACGGCTTCTCAGGCCTGGTGATGGCCTTCGCCTTCATCATGTTCGCCTTCGGCGGCGTGGAGATGCTGGGCTTCGCGGCGGCCGAGACCGACCAGCCGCGCACTGTCATCCCCAAGGCCGTGAACCAGCTCATCTACCGCGTGCTGGTGTTCTACATCGGCTCCATGGCCGTGCTGATGTCGCTGATGCCCTGGACCGACCTGCTGGGCCAGCTCAAGGCCGGCGGCGACACCTACAGCAGCAGCCCCTTCGTGCTGGTGTTCTCGGGCCTGGGCGAGAACACGGCCGCCCATCTGCTGAACTTCGTGATCCTCACGGCCACGCTGTCGGTCTACAACAGCATGGTCTACAGCAACAGCCGCCTGCTGTACGGCATGGCCAGCGAAGGCAATGCGCCGCGCTCGCTGATGCAGGTCAACCGCCGCGGCGTGCCGGTGCGGGCCATCGTCTATCCGGCCATCTTCACGGCGCTGGCCATCGTGCTGAACTATGTGGCGCCGGCCGGCGTGCTCGAGTTGCTGATGTCGCTGATCGTGGCGGCCCTGGTGATCACCTGGACCATCATCATCGTGGCGCACTGGCGCTTTCGCCGGGCGCATGTGGCGCGCAAGACCGTGCTGGGCTTTCCCGCACCGGCTGCGCCGATGACCAACGCCATCTGCCTGGCCGCCATGGCCCTGGTGGTGGGCGTGATGCTGCTGACACCGTCGGTGCGGTCCTCCGCGCTGGCCATTCCGATCTGGGTCCTGGTGGTCTACGGGGCCTATCGCCTCGTGTTCCGCCAACGTCCCACGCCTGTGCTGGAATCCGTACTGGAACCCGCGCACATCCCCCGTTGAAACCTTCAAGGAGAACCAACCATGGCAGACCTGTTCGACAACCCGATGGGCCTGATGGGCTTCGAATTCGTGGAATTCGCGTCGCCCGCGCCCGGCGTGCTGGAGCCGCTGTTCGAGAAGCTGGGCTTCACCCTGGTGGCCAAGCACCGTTCCAAGAACGTGCTGCTGTACCGCCAGGGAGGCATCAACTTCATCATCAACAATGAGCCGGGGCAGGCCGCCTATTTCGCGGCCGAGCATGGCGCCTCGGCCTGCGGCCTGGCCTTCCGCGTCAAGGATGCGCACCAGGCCTACAAGCGTGCGCTGGAGCTGGGCGCGCAGCCGGTGGAGATCCCCACGGGTCCCATGGAGCTGCGCCTGCCGGCCATCAAGGGCATCGGCGGCGCGCCGCTGTACCTGATCGACCGCTTCGACGAAGGCAAGTCCATCTACGACATCGACTTCGAGTTCCTGCCCGGAGTGGACCGCAACCCCAAGGGCCACGGCTTCCATGTGGTGGACCATCTGACGCACAACGTCTACCGCGGCCGCATGACCTACTGGGCGGACTTCTACAGCAAGCTGTTCAATTTCCGCGAGATCCGCTACTTCGACATCTCGGGCGAGTACACCGGCCTGGCCTCCAAGGCCATGACCGCGCCCGACGGCCTGATCCGCATTCCGCTGAACGAGGAATCGCGCCAGGGCGGCGGCCAGATCGAGGAGTTCCTCATGCAGTTCAACGGCGAGGGAATCCAGCACATCGCGCTGCTGACGGACAACCTGCTGGACTCCATCGACCAGCTGCAGATGGCCGGCATTCCGCTGCTGACCGCGCCCAACGACATCTACTACCAGAACCTGGAAGGCCGCCTGCCCGGCCACGGCCAGCCCGTGGGCGAGCTGCAGGCACGCGGCATCCTGCTGGACGGCACAACCGAGGGCGGCCAGCCGCGCCTGCTGCTGCAGATCTTCTCCCAGCCCATGCTGGGCCCCGTGTTCTTCGAGTTCATCGAGCGCAAGGGCAACTACCGCGAGGGCTTCGGCGAAGGCAATTTCAAGGCCCTGTTCGAGTCCATGGAGCGCGACCAGATCAACCGCGGCGTGCTGCAGGCCGAGGCACCGCAGGGCGCCTGATCCCGACGGACGCAGCGCGCCCGCCCGGCCCTGGCCGGGTGGGCGCGCTGCCGTCAGGGTAAACACGGGCGGCCCTACACTCGGTGCCCATGAATTCCCCCTCCATGCAACCGGTGGCGCTCGGTCAAAGCGCATTGCAAGTCAGCCCCATCTGCCTGGGCACCATGACGTTCGGCGAGCAGGTCGGCGAGGCCGAGGCCTTTGCCATCATGGACCGCGCGCTGGAGCGCGGCGTGGACTTCTTCGACACGGCCGAGATGTATGCCGTGCCCGCACGCGCCGAAACCTGCGGCGCCACCGAGACCATCATCGGCCGCTGGTTCGCCCAGCGCCCCGGCGCGCGCGCCAAGGTCGTGCTGGCCACCAAGGTGGCCGGTCCTTCGCGGGGCATGCCCTGGGTGCGCGAGGGCAAGGGCATGACGGCGGCCGACATCGCTGCCTCCTGCGAAGGCAGCCTGCGCCGCCTGGGCACGGACGTGATCGACCTCTACCAGATCCACTGGCCCGAGCGCAATGTGCCGGCTTTCGGCCAGCTGTACTACGACCCGTCCAAGGAAAGCTCGCAGACCGGCATCCACGAGCAGCTCGAGGCGCTGGGCCGCCTGGTCCGTGAAGGCAAGGTGCGCCACATCGGCCTGTCCAACGAAACGCCCTGGGGCGTGCACGAATTCGTGCGCCTGGCCGAGCAGCACGGCCTGCCGCGCGTGGCCTCGGTGCAGAACGCCTATTGCCTGCTCAACCGCAGCTGGGAAAACGGCATGGACGAAAGCTGCCACCGCCTGGGTGTCTCGCTGCTGGCCTATTCGCCGCTGGCCTTCGGCCTGCTCACGGGCAAGTTCGACGTGCATGCGCCCACCGATCCCGCTGCGCCGCAGGCCGCACGCATTGCGCGCTACGAATCGGTGCGCAAGCAGCGCTGGGGCCGGCCCGAAGCCCTGGCCGCCGCGCGCCGCTACAACGCGCTGGCGCGCGAGCACGGCATGACGCCCACGCAGCTGGCGCTGGCGTTTTGCTACACCAAGTGGCAGGTGGCCAGCACCATCATCGGCGTGACCTCGGTGGCCCAGCTCGATGAGGACCTGAACGCCTGGGGCACGCAACTGTCGCCTGAACTGCTGTCGGCCATCGACGCCATCCGCTGGGAAGTGCGCGACCCTGCGCAATAGGCCTAGGCTCCGCGCCTTCAGCGGCTGCACTCGCCCTTGAGCGCAGCGGCCGCCAGCATGGGCAGGCTCAGCAGGCCCATGCCGCCGCCCTTGAACTCGCCCTTCATGCAATCGCCCTGGGCGGCCTCGCGCATGCCGCTGGCCAGCGGGTCCTCGCGCTGCGCATGGATCTGGGGCCTGACCAGGCCCTGCCGGGCCGCCGACTGCACGGCCTCGCGGCCTGCGGCCGAGTCCAGCAGGCGGCCCATGGCCCTGGCGCTGCGCGCGGTGTCCGGGACGGCCTCGGTGTCGACGGGCACAGGCGCTTGCGGCGCGGCGGCTGTTGCGGCCTGCTCCGTGGCCTTTGCAGCCCCTGCGCTTTGCCTTGAAGGCGGTGCGACGGCGGCGGTGTCCGGCCGCCGCGCAGGCTTGGGCCTGGGCGCGGGACTGGGCCTGGGCGCGGGACTGGGCGCGGGCGCCGGTCCGGGCCGGGCAGCCGCTGGAGCAGGAGCAGGAGAGGGGGCCGGCGTCGGCATCGGCGTCTCGACCCAGACCACCTGAAGGCGGTGCGCCTCGGCCTGCCCGGTGCCGGGCCGCGCATTGTCCGGGGCCAGACCCTGCCACAGCAGCGCCCCGTGCAGCAGCAGCGACAGCAGCAGGCCCGCGATCAGCCGCAGCCGTCCGCTGCTCAAGCCTCGGGCCCTGCCACCCATTCCAGCAGGTCACCGGGCTGGCACTGGAGCGCCTCGCAGATGCGCTCCAGCGTGTCGAATCGCACGCCGCGCACCTTGCCGCTCTTGAGCAGGGAAATATTCTGTTCGGTGATGCCGACCATCTCGGCCAGTTCGCGCGAACGCATCTTGCGGCGCGCCAGCATCACATCGAGGTGGACGATGATGGGCATGCTCAGACGAATCCCGCGTTCTCGTCGGCGATGCGCCGCGCCTGCAGCATCACATGGGCGATGGAGACCAGCACCACGCCGAGCAGAACCAGCAGGCCATCGTGCCAGTACAGGCCCAGCGTGACGAAGCGCTGCCCTGGCGGATTGCCCATGCTGGCCGCCACCGACATCAGCGCGCGCGTGAAGGGCAGGGCCAGCGCGCCCGCCAGCACCGTCCAGGCAAAGCGCATCAGGGCGTGCTGCGCCTGCTGGCCGAAGACACGGCCCTGCAGATACTCGCCGAACAGTGTCCACAACTGGCGCAGCGCATACAGGCCGCAGCCCACGGGCAGCAGGCTGACCAGTGCGGTGCGCCAGCGCGCAGCCATGTCCAGCGGCTGGCCGGGCGGCATGCCCAGCAGGCCTTCCGCCTGGCCCGAAAGATCTTGCGGCGACAGCAGGGCGGCTGCCGGCAGGGCCAGCAGCGCGACGGCACCGAGCGCAATCAGGATGCGCGCCGCCTGGGAGTGGCGCCTCAGGGCGTTGCCCGCGGCGTGGGGCGTATAGTTCATGGCACAGCCTTGTATTGATGAATCGATAAAAATTATTGTAAAACGATAAAAAATTCATGTCCAAGAAAAACTCTCATGTCAGCGAGACACCGGCCACGCAGCTGCTGCGCGCCCACAAGGTGGAGTTCACCGAGCACCCCTATGAGTACCTGGAACACGGCGGCACCGAGCACAGCGCGGCCAGCCTGGGCCTGGACGAGCACATGGTGGTCAAGACCCTGGTGATGCAGGACCAGGACGCCAGGCCGCTGATCGTGCTCATGCACGGCGACTGCAAGGTCTCCACCAAGAACCTGGCACGGCAGATCGGCGCCAAGAGCGTGGAGCCCTGCAAGCCCGAAGTCGCCAACCGCCACAGCGGCTACCTGGTCGGCGGCACCTCGCCCTTCGGCACGCGCCGCGACATGCCGGTCTATATCGAAGAGAGCATCCTGGCGCTGCCGCGCATCGCCATCAACGGCGGGCGCCGGGGCTTTCTGGTGCAGCTGGACCCGCAGGTCTGCGTGCAGCTGCTGGATGCACGGCCCGTGCACTGCGCGCTGGCAGAATAGATGCCCTGAAGAAATGAACATGACTTGCGCACACGGGAAGGCGGCCACCGCCTCCATCGGGTCGCGCAGGTCCTGATGAAAAACATGTGTCGGCGATCAGGGAGGGCGGGCCATCATGGCCGGCCGGATCGCGCGCCGGCGCTCCACAGACCGGCCAAGGACTTCAATTGAACGCGCTCTACCCCCTTCTCGCCACCGTGGCGGCCTACCTGATCGGCTCGCTGTCGTTCGCCGTCATCGTCAGCCGGGCCATGGGCCTGAATGATCCGCGCACCTATGGCAGCGGCAACCCCGGCGCCACCAATGTGCTGCGTTCCGGCAGCAAGGCGGCCGCAGCCGTGACCCTGCTGCTGGACGCCGCCAAGGGCTGGCTGCCCGTGGCCCTGGTGCAATGGTTCGGCAGCCGCTTCGGCCTGGGCGACGGCACGGTGGCCATGGTGGCGCTGGCCGCCTTCCTGGGCCACCTGTACCCGGTGTTCTTCCGCTTCAAGGGCGGCAAGGGCGTGGCCACGGCCCTGGGCGTGCTGCTGGGCATCAGCGTCTGGCTGGGCCTGGCGGTGGCGCTGACCTGGCTGATCATTGCCGTGTTCTTCCGCTATTCCTCGCTGGCGGCCCTGGTGGCCTCCGTGTTCGCCCCCGTCTACTACCTGCTGTGCAGTGGCGTGGTCTGGTATGCCGAGACGCCGATTGCCGCCGCCATCGTCGCCATGGCGGCCCTGCTGATCTGGCGCCACCGCGAGAACATCCAGCGCCTGATGGCCGGCAAGGAATCCAGGCTGGGCAGCAAGAAGGCCGACCCGGCAGCCGCCGCGGCCAAGCCCGGCACGGCCAAAGGCAAGCCGCATTGACCGCCGCCACCGCGCTGCGCTCCACGGGCGCAGCTTGCGTGAATGGCGTGGCCGGCCAGCCGCGCTCCAGGCCCTCTCACCACTGACGACCTTCCCACATGGCATCGAGTCCATCGCAGCGCGTCTATCGCGCACCTTGCCCCGGCTGCGGCGCGCCCGTGGAATTTTCCAGCGCCCAGGCCAGCTACGCCGTCTGCGAGTTCTGCCGCAGCACCGTGGTGCGCCAGGGCGATGTGCTGCAGCGCCGCGGCTCCATGGCCGAGGTCTTCGAGGACTACAGCCCCCTGCGCATCGGCGCCACGGGCCAGATGCTGCGCAACGGCAAGCCCGAGCACTTCACCCTGGTCGGGCGGCTGCAGCTCAAGAGCGAGGCGGGCGCCTGGAGCGAATGGGTGGCCGCGTTCAGCGATGGTGCGCTGGGCTTTCTGAGCGAGGACAACGGCCAGTTCGTCTGGTCCTGGCCCTGGGAGGCCGAGGCCCTGCGCAACGGGCCGTTCAAGGCCTCCGACTGGCTGCTGGGCTCGCACCGCGTGCTGGGCGGCAAGAGCTTCACGGTCAGCAGCGTGCAGAACGCGCGGCTGGTATCTGCCCAGGGCGAACTGGCGCAGCTGCCCGAGCCCGGCACGCCGTACCGGCTGGTGGAGCTGCGCAGCGAGCAGGGCCAGGTCCTGTCCGTGGACTTCTCGTCCCAGCCGCCTGCGCTGAGCCTGGGCGAACGCGTGGTGCTGGACGACCTCAGGCTGCAGGGCCTGCGCGACGGCGCCTCGCTCAAGGGCGAGCAGGGCAGGCACTTCAACTGCCCCAAGTGCGGCGCCGTGGTGCCTGTGCGCTTTTCCACCACCAAGAGCCTGAGCTGCCCCAGTTGCGGATCGCTGGTGGACCTGAGCCAGGGCATTGGCAAGGAACTGTCCTATGCCGAACAGAACGAGCCCGTGCGCCCCGCCATCCCCCTGGGCAGCAAGGGCGCATTGGAAGGCCTGCAGTGGCAGGTGGTGGGCTTTCAGCACCGCATGGGCGAGGAGGCCGGCGACGACGAGAGCTTTGGCTGGGAGGAATACCTGCTGTTCAGCCAGAAGGCCGGCTTCGCCTTCCTGGTCGATTCCTCCGATGGCTGGAGCATGGCCCGCGTGACCACGGGCGTGCCCAAGCTCTCCAAGAACCGCAGCACGGCCAAGTACATGGGCCGGCAGTACCAGCTTGAATCGCGCTACACGGCCGAGACCACCTATGCGCTGGGCGAGTTCTACTGGCCCGTGCAGCGCGGCCAGACCACGCGCAATGTGGACTATGTGAGCGCAGGCGCGCAGAACAAGGCCTTTCTGGCCAGCGAGACCGAGAACGGCGAGACCACCTGGTCGCATGGCAGCGCCGTCTCGGCCACCACGCTGGCCACGGCCTTCGGCCTCAAGCAGCTGCGGGACCGCTCGCAGGTCGGCGTGATGTCGGGCAGCCGCTTCGGCCTGTGGACCATCGTCATCGGCGTGGTCATCCTGTGGCTGGTGTTCGTCATGCTGCGCGGCTGCATGTCGCGCCCGAACTGCAACCCGAACACCGATCCCAACTGCAACAGCTACACCCGCAGCAGCGGCGGCTCCTGGGGTGGCTACACCTCGGGCGGCAGCCACAAGTAAACAACGGAGAAACTGATCATGAACTTCGACTGGTTCAACCCCGCCGCCTTCTTCGGCTCGATCCTCTATGCGCTGGTGGGCGTGGTGGTGTTCTGGCTGTGCTTCATCATCATCGACAAGATCACGCCCGTGGACATGTGGGCCGAGATCGTCGAGAAGCACAACAAGGCGCTGGCCATGGTGGTGGCCGCCATGTGCCTGGGCATCAGCATCATCGTCGCTGCCGCCATCCACTGAACGGGGCCGCCTGGCCCCCCGCACTCCCCATCTCCCGCCGACACGCAGCCCGCCTGAAAAGGTGCGGCTGCGCTGCGCATGGCGGCGTTGTTGCGTGGCAACAAATTCCTTGTTGATAGTGAGTTTGCAAATGATATTCGTTTGCATTCTAAATAGAATCGCCCCCTTCATTCGAAGAGAGGGTTTCCATGACAGACCATCAAGCCGCCCGCAGGGCAAGGCTTTCAGCGGGTGTGACCGCTGGCATCATCACCACCGCGCTGGCGGGCGCGGTCCATGCCCAGGAGGCCGCTCCAGCCGTTCCAACCGATCCGGCCCAGGCACAGACGCAGACGCGGCCTCAACAGGCCCACACCCTGCCCACGCTGCAGGTCAACGCCTCCCAGTACGACCCTGACGACGTGCGCCCTGAAGGCGTGACCACGGCGACCAAGACCTATCTGGCGCCCAAGGACATCCCGCAGACCATCGATACGCTGGAGGTCAACAAGTACAAGAGCTACGGCATCAACGACCTGGCCACCATGCTGGACGGCGTGCCGGGCGTGAACACCAGCTACGACATGCGTGGCGAGGGCGTGTACATCCGCGGCTTCAAGGCCGACGAGAGCGACATCTACCGCGACGGCGTGCGCGAAAGCGGCCAGGTGCGCCGCAGCACGGCCAATGTGGAGCGCATCGAGATCCTCAAGGGCCCGGCCTCGGTGCTCTACGGCCGCAGCGCGGGCGGCGGCGTGGTCAACATGGTGAGCAAGCAGGCGCGCTTCGACGCCAAGAGCAGCATCACGCTGCGCGGCGGCTCCTGGGACAACGTGGGCGGCACCATCGACATCAACCGCGTGCTCAACGAGAACGTGGCCGTGCGCCTGACGGCCGACCGCGAGCAGGCCCACAGCTTCCGCGAAGGCATACGCAACCGCAACGAGATGGTCTCGCCCAGCATCCTGGTGGACACCCGCACGGGATGGCGCTGGACCGGCCAGTACACCTATGACAACGTCTGGCGCGTGCCCGATCGCGGCCCGGTCTATGACCAGTTGCCAGCCGGCGTTTCCATCCGCAAGGGCTTCGCGGCGCCGGGCGACTACGTGGAAGATCGCCTGCGCGTGCTGCGCTCCGACCTGTCCTACGACTTCAACAACCGCTGGAGTCTGCGCTGGGTGGCCAGCAAGCGCGAGGCCAGCCAGGACTTCGACCACTATTTCGCCGGTACCTACCGCGCCGCGACCGGCAAGATCACGCCCAACTACGCTTGGCAGCAGACCCGCAACACCACGCTGTCCAACACGCTGGACCTGACGGGCAAGTTCAGCACGGGCAGCATCAAGCACGACCTGCTGGTGGGCCTGGAGGCCAGTGAGGAAGAGCGCGCGCCGCGCGTCGGCCAGCCCGGCAGCACCTTCTCCTACGATCCGTTCCAGCCCATCGTCTGGCCCAGCCGTCCGGTGCAGGGCAATCCGACCCAGGACAACTATCACAAGGGCAAGGGCCAGGCGCTGTACATGCAGGACCTGGTCAGCCTGACCGAGCAGTGGAAGTTGCTGCTGGGCCTGCGCTACGACAGCTACGACTTCCAGAGCACCAACAAGATCGCCAACCTCACGCGCAAGACCGACGGCAACGGCTTCAGCCCGCGCGTGGGCGTGGTGTGGCAGCCGGTGCGTGAGCACAGCTTCTATGCGTCCTGGAACAAGAGCTACTCGCCCTATGGCGGGCGCGGCATCCTGACCGTGGAAACCGCCGTGGGCGCGGTGCCGGACGACGAGCCCCAGTACTCGCGCCAGTCCGAGGTCGGCGTCAAGAGCGACTGGCTGGGCGGCGCGCTGTCCACCCAGGTCTCCGTCTACCAGCTGGAGAAGTACAACATCCGCTACCGCCCCGATCCCGAGAACGATCCCTACACCTGGGCCATCCGGGGCAAGGACCGTTCGCGCGGCATCGAGTTCAGCGCGGCCGGCCGCGTGGCCAGTTCCTGGTATGTGCGCGGCGGCGTGGCCTTCATGGAGGCCAAGGTGGCTGAAGACGCGCAAAACCCCGCCAACGTGGGCCTGTACCTGCGTGACACGGCCAAGCGCAACGGCAACCTGTTCCTGCGCTATGCGCCCAAGGGACCCTGGTACGGCGAAGTCGGCGTGACCTACACGGGCAGCCGCTTCACCAACGCCGCCAACACGGCCATCCTGCCCGGCTACTCGCGCTGGGATGCGCTGGTGGGCTGGCGCCAGGACGCCTGGACCGTGACCGTGGCGCTGTCCAACCTGTTCGACAAGCAGTACTGGCGCTCCAGCTCCATGCCAGGCGCACCGCGCAGCGTTCTGGTCAGCGCCAACTACCAGTTCTGACGGCGGCGCCCGAGGCGCTGCGCTCCTTCCCGCTTTGCACGGTGTCCGTTGCACGCGGGAAGGGGCGCATCGCGCACAATACCGGCCGTGCAAACCTCAGCCCCTCTTGCCGGCGCGCAGCCGGCGCGTCCCATCGACATCGCCCTGCTGGTCAGCGTCTTCGTGATCGCGGCCTGCGGCCTGCTTTACGAACTGGCTGCGGGTGCGCTGGCTTCCTATCTGCTGGGCGACTCGGTCCTGCAGTTCTCCACCATCATCGGCAGCTACCTGTTCGCCATGGGCATCGGCTCATGGCTGTCGCGCTATTTCGAGGACCATCTGCCCGCGCACTTTCTGCGCATCGAGCTGATGGTGGCCCTGGTCGGCGGCGCGCTGCCGGCCACGCTGTTCATTGCCAATGCCTACGCGCCCGGCGCGTTCCGGTTCCTGCTGTACGGCATGGTGCTGGTGGTGGGCACCCTGGTGGGGCTGGAGATTCCGCTGGTGATGCGCATCCTCAAGCGCAATGTGACGCTCAAGGACCTGGTGTCCCAGGTGCTGACCTTCGACTACCTGGGCGCGCTGGCCGTGTCGCTGGCATTTCCGCTGCTGCTGGTGCCCAAGCTGGGCCTGGTGCGCACGGGGCTGCTGTTCGGCTTCATGAATGCGGCGGTGGCGGTCTGGGCACTGCTGCTGTTTCGCCATGAACTGCGGCGACCGCGCGCCCATGCCCTGGCCTGCGCGGCCGTGCTGGCCCTGCTGGGCACGGGCATCTGGGGCGCCGACCATCTGACGCGCCTGGCCGACGACCATTTCTACCAGGACCGCATCGTGCTCTCCAGCAGCTCGCCCTACCAGCGCATCGTGGTGACGCAGGGGCGCCAGGGCGCGCGGCTGTACCTCAACGGCAACCTGCAGTTCGCCCAAAGCGACGAGTACCGCTACCACGAGGCCCTGGTCCACCCCGTGATGGCCGCGCATGGCGCGCCCAAGCGCGTGGCCGTGCTGGGCGGCGGCGACGGCATGGCCGTGCGCGAGGTGCTCAAGTACCCCTCGGTGGAGTCGGTCACCCTGGTGGAGCTGGACCCGGCCATGACCGACCTGTTCAAGGACAACGCCATGCTGCGCCGGCTCAACGGCGAAGCGCTCAGCGATGCGCGCGTGCACATCCTCAATACCGATGCCTTCCACTGGCTGCAGCAGGGCGGCGATACCTTCGACGTGGTCATCGTCGATTTCCCCGACCCGACCAATTTCGCCATCGGCAAGCTGTTCACCAACAGCTTCTATGCCTTGCTGGACAAGCGCCTGGCGGCCAGCGGCTACGCCGTGGTGCAGACCACCTCGCCCCTGATCGCACGCAAGAGCTACTGGACCGTGGTGCAGACCATCGAATCCATCGGCCTGCAGGCCACGCCCTACCACGCCCATGTGCCCAGCTTTGGCGAATGGGGCTTCGTCATCGCCAGCCACCGCCCTTGGCGCGAGCCCGATGCCCTGCCTGCGGGCCTGCGCTTTCTGAGCGCGCAGACCATGGCGCTGATGTTCGACTTCCCGCTGGACATGGCGCGTGTGCCGGCCGAGGTCAACCGCCTGTCCAACCAGGTGCTGGTCAACACCTACGAGCGCGAATGGGGCAGGGTGGAGCGTTGAGCACCGGCCTCTTGCCCCTGTGGAGCCGGCGCCAATGGCTGCAGGGCCTGGCCGGCGGTGCAGCCCTGGGCCTGGGCCTGTCCGGCTGCACGCCAACGCCACCGCGGCTTGAAGACCTGCCCGGCGGATTCAGCGGCGTGGCGCTGGAGCGCGGCCATGCCTTGCGCGCGTTCTGGCAGCGGCTGGCCCAGGGCCTGGCGCTGCCGGCGCCGGCCGTGGTGCACCGTGCCAAGGTGGTGATTGCCGGCGGCGGCATGGCAGGACTGGCCGCCGCGCGCGCACTGGAGCTGGCGGGTGTGCAGGGCGTGGCCCTGCTGGACACGCAGCAGGCCATGGGCGGCAACAGCCAGGGCGGCAGCATTGCGGGCCTGCCCTGTCCGCTGGGTGCCCACTATCTGCCCCTGCCCGGCGACGATGCGGCCGAGGTGCAGGACTGGCTGGAGGCCCTGGGCCTGCGCCAGCGCCGCGCAGGCCGCTGGCAGTACGACGAGCGCCATCTGTGCCACAGCCCGCAGGAGCGCCTGTTCTGGCAGGGCGCCTGGCATGAGGGCCTGCTGCCCGTCGATGGCGTGGCGCCGCGCACGCTGGAGCAGTACGAACTCTTTGCGCGTAGCGTGGCCCAGGAGATGGACAGGGCGGCCTTTGCCATGCCGTCCATCCGTGTCTGGCAGCGCGAGGGCCGGCTGCCCGCCGCCCATGCCGCGCTGGACGGCCAGACCATGCAGGCCTGGCTGACCAGCCAGGGCATCGATGATGCGCAGCTGATCTGGTATCTGGAGTACTGCTGCCGCGACGACTTTGGCGCGGGCCTGGCGCGCGTATCGGCCTGGGCAGGCATTCACTATTTCGCCAGCCGCCATGGCTTCTCGGCCCCGCGCCGCCAGGACGAGCGAACGGCAGAAGAGGCCGGCGACGCCGTGCTGACCTGGCCCCAGGGCAACGGCTGGCTGTCGCAGCAACTGGTGGCCGGGCTGGGCTCTACCGACCTGCAGACGGATTGCAGCGTGCTATCCATCGTCGAAGGTGCCGACGGTGTGGAGATCGACGTCTACCACCATGGCCGCCAGCAGCACGAGCGCTGGCTGGCCGCGCGCTGCGTCGTGGCCCTGCCCAGCTTCATCGCGGCACGCGTGGTGCGCGATGCGCCGGACTTCCTGCGCGCGGTGGCCGGCCGGCTGGACTGGGCGCCCTGGCTGGTGGCCAACATCCATCTGCAGCGGCCGCTGGCCGACCGGCCCGGCGCCGATCCGGCCTGGGACAACGTGCTGTTTGCCGATCCGAATGCGGGCGGTCTGGGCTACGTGGACGCGGGCCACCAGGGCCTGGACCGGCTCACGCCCCGGCCCACGGTGCTCAGTTACTACCAGGCGCTCGGCGACTGGCCTGAAGGGCGCGCGCAACTGCTGGGCCAGCCCTTCGGCTTCTGGCGAGACCGCATCGTCGGCAGCCTGCTCGTCCCCCATCCCGACCTGCTGCACAAGGCCACGCGCATGGAGATCACGCGCTACGGCCACGCCATGGCCATTCCCCGGCCTGGCGACCAGCAACTGCTCAGCCAGGTGGCGCTGCAGTCGCTCCACCGGGGCCGCAGCGCGCAGTGCGCCGGCGAGCGCGTGGCCCTGCTGCCCACGCCGGGCACGAGACGCCTGTGGTTCGCGCATTCCGACTGGGCCGGCTACTCGGTGCTGGAAGAGGCCTTCACGCGCGGCCACCATGCGGGCTTGTGGGCCGGCGCGCGGACCTGAGGCTGTTCGCGGTGGCCACATGCGCGTGGCAGGCGCTTCAGATGTTGCCCGGCACCTGCACCATGCGGTACAGCGACTGGCTGCCGCGTGCGGCCAGCACGCCCAGCTGCGCCAGCGTGCGCGGGTCCAGCTCCAGCGTGATGGCGGCGCGCGCCAGTGCCGAGCGGATGCGGGGGCCGTCCTCGCCTTCGTGGATGACGGGCGGGTAGAGGCTGGCGCCATCGGCGCCGATCACGCTGGCCACCAGCGGCGGCTGCGGCGGCTCGCCACGGCGCAGCACCACGGCGATGTCGCCGTTGTCCAGCCGCACATAGGTGCCGGGCGGGCACAGGCCCACGGCGCGCACCAGCGCAAAGCCCACCTCGTCGGAGTAGCGCTGCTGCTGGGTGAGTGCGCGCAGCGACTCGGCGGCGCTGCGGCCTTCGCGTGACTTGCGCGGGCTGATCAGGGCCGCGTAGCGGTCCACCGTGCCCAGGATGCGCACCAGGCGCTGCACCGGGGGCAGTGTGGTCAAGGGCTGCTGGGGTACGGCTTCATGGTGGCGGGCCACCAGTTCCAGCCACAGCGCGTCGTTGACGAACAGACGCGCCAGCAGGGCCTGGCTTTGCAGCGGATGGCGCTGCACGGCCTGCTGCTGGGCGGGGGTCAGCGGCTCGCGCTGCAGCGCCAGTTCATCCTGCAGCGCGTTCATGCCGATGTTCATGGTCAGCGCGCCGCGTACCAGGGTGCGGTGCTCGGTCTCGTTCAGGCGCAGCTCGCGCGCCAGCACATGGCACAGGCAGGCGCAGACCAGGGCATGGGAGGCGCTGTAGCCCACGGTGGAGGAGCAGGCGCGCTGGAACATCAGGTACAGCGCGGCATCGCTGTCGTGCGCGATCAACTCCTGCAGCCACAGGTCGATCTGCTGCAGCTTGACCAGGAAGCCCTGCACCTGCAGCGGCGCGGACAGCAGCACGGACAGCGCGGCCTCCAGGTCGGACCACAGGCCCAGCAGGTCTTCGTAGGAATCGTCGGGGCGTCGGCTCATCGGTGGCGGGGTGCGGAAAGCGGGGCGCGTGCAGGCCGCATCAGCGCCGCTCCAGCACCATCTCGCTGCCCTGGCGGGTCATCTGGACGTGGGCCAGAAAGCTGTTCCCCAGCAGCACATAGGGCATGGCAAGAGGGGCGACCACGGCGTCCACGCCAAAGACCTCGACATCGCCCACGCGCACCGAGTCCAGCCGCAGGCTCCAGCCCTGGGCGTCGCCGTTGGCGGTGCGCATCATCACGGGCTGGCCCTTGAGAAAGGGAAGGCCCATGCGTTCGGCGTCGGACCGGCCTATGGCGACCGAGCTGGCGCCCGTGTCCACCATGTAGACCATGGTCTTGCCATTGATCTGGCCGCGTTCGATGAAATGGCCCCGGTTGTCGGCCTTGAGCACCACGCGCCGGCCAAGCGCGGGATCGCCCGCTGCCGCGCCCCGGCCGCCCAGGCTGATGGGCGCTTCGCCCAGGCGCAATGTCTGGCGGCGGCCCTTGATTTCCACCTCGGCCGTGTCGCCCGATACCTGCAGCACGCGCACGTCCTGCAGGCTGTCGCCGGCCGCCAGAGCGCGTGGCGTGCCGCCGTCGATGACCAGCAGGGCCTTGCTGCCCAGCACGCCGCGAAGTGCCACGGACTGCGCTGTCGCCGGTGGCGGAGCCAGCACGGCCACGCCGGCCAGGCTCAGAAGTACGGCACGCAGGTGGCGCATGGGGCTTGTGGTGCAGGGGCGGATGCCGGGCGATCAGTCGCGGAAGTTGTTGAAGGACAGGGGATGGTCGGCCAGGTCCTTGCGGATCAGGGCCATGGCGGCCTGCAGGTCGTCGCGCTTGGCGCCGGTGACGCGCACGGCGTCGCCCTGGATGGCGGCCTGCACCTTGAGCTTGCTGTCCTTGATCAGCTTTTGCAGCTTCTTGCCCAGCTCGGCCTCGATGCCGTTCTTGACCTTGATGGTCTGCTTGAGCTTGTCGCCGCCGATCTTCTGGGCCTTCTGGATGTCCAGGAAGCGCACGTCCACGCTGCGCTTGGTCAGCTTGTTGCGCAGGATGTCCTCGACCTGCTGCAGCTGGAAGTCGGCATCGCCGAACAGCGTGATTTCCTTGTCCTTGAGTTCGATGGCGGCCGAGGTGCCCTTGAAGTCGAAGCGCGTGCCGATTTCCTTGGCGGTGTTCTCCACGGCGTTCTTCACTTCGACGAAGTCGGCTTCGCACACGGTGTCAAAAGAAGGCATGGCAAATATTTCCTGTAAATGTTCTGAAAAAGTATCGCAGCGCGGGACCGGGCGATGCGGGCGCGGTGCCGGAGGCGTGGGGACGCGGTGCGACAATCCGGCTGATGTTAGTCGAGAAAAATGTTCCGCTGCAGCATTGCAACAGCTTCGGCATCGCCGCCCGTGCCCACACCCTGGTGCGTGTGCGCAGCGATGAGGATATTCGCCATTTCCTGGCCGATCCGCTGTGGGGCCGCCAGCCCGTGTTCGTGCTGGGCGGCGGCAGCAACGTGGTGATCACGGGCGATGTCGATCCCGTGGTCCTCAAGATGGAGATAGCGGGCATGCGCCTGCTGCGCGAGACCGATCGCCACTGGATCGTCGAGGCCGGTGCCGGCGAGCGCTGGCACGACCTGGTGGCCTGGACCCTGTCGCAGGGCTATGGCGGCCTGGAGAACATGGCGCTGATTCCCGGCACCGTGGGCGCATCGCCGGTGCAGAACATCGGCGCCTACGGGCTGGAGCTGCAGGACCGCTTCGAGTCGCTGGATGCCATCGACCTGGCCACGGGTGAATCCTTCACGCTGGATGCCGCGCAATGCGCCTTCGGCTACCGCGACTCGGTGTTCAAGCACGCCCCGGCCGAGCCCACGCCCGTGGCGCGGGCGCGCATGAGCGGCGTGCCGCCGCGCGGCATGGGTCTCAAGGGCCGCGCCGTGATCACGCGCGTGCGCCTGGCCCTGCCCAAGGACTGGAAGCCCGGCCTGGGCTACCTGGACCTGCAGCGCCGCCAGGCCGAGGTCGGCGTGGCCGAGCCCACGGCCCGCCAGATCTTCGACTGGGTCTGCGAGATCCGCCGCGCCAAGCTGCCGGACCCGGATCAGATCGGCAACGCCGGCAGCTTCTTCAAGAACCCGACGGTGACGCCCGAGCAGTGCGCCGACATCATTGCGCGCGAGCCCAAGATCGTGCACTACCCCATGGACGACGGCTCCATCAAGCTGGCCGCCGGCTGGCTGATCGATGCCTGCGGCTGGAAGGGCAAATCCATGGGCCGCGCCGGGGTGTATGACAAGCAGGCCCTGGTGCTGGTCAATCGGGGCGACCGGCACAGCGTGGACCGCAGCGTCACCGGCGGCGAGGTCATGACGCTGGCCGGCGCGATACAGACCAGCGTCTACGAGCGATTCGGCATCCGCCTGGAGCCCGAGCCCGTCGTGGTCTGATCGATCGACGGCCTCAAGAAAACAGCGGCCCGCAGACCATGGAGGCCTGCGGGCCGCTTTGCTTGCTTTGTATCAGCGCTTCAGTGCTTCAGCGCATCAGTGGGCGGAGTGGCTGCTGCGCCAGCTCATGTAGTCCTTGTCGGTCATCAGCACCCACAGCGCCAGCACCATGACCACCACGCCAGACACCACGGCATTGCGCATGGCATCCATCTGGCCCGCATAGCCCAGCACCCAGGGCGAGATCACCATCCACAGTCCCAGCAGGCCTTCGGTCCATTCCTCCCACGCGCGGGGCATGAAGATGGCCCCCAGCGCAGCGGCAATCAGCGCCAGGCCGATGACCACGCCATTGGCCGTGGGCGCCATCTGGTCCTGGAACCCGAGCACCCAGGGCGAGACCGCCAACCAGGCTCCCAGCAGGACATTGATCGGGTCCTGCCAATGCTTCATGTATTTCATGGCTGCACCTCCTGCCGCCACGACGAATGAGGGCGGCAACTCGTTGGATCAAGGCCGCAGCATGCAGGTTCCATGAGGATTTTTGTGAAAGTGCCTGCTTACCAGGGCATCTCGCCCTTGTTCACCTTGGCACCAATGTCCAGCGACAGCGCCATGCCGGCCTGCGGGTAGGCCTGCTTCATGGCGCCGATCAGCTCGGCACTGTTTGCGGCCTTGGCTGCGGCGGCCTCGAAACGCTGGAGATAGTCGCGTGTATAGGCGATGGCGCTGGCGTCCATGGCGGTGCCGGCCTGCATGTGGCCGGGCACGACGACGGCGGGCTTGAGGGCCTGCATCTCGTCCAGCTGCGCCAGCCAGGCCTTGCGCTCGGCGCTCTTTTGCGTGTCCGCCGTCCAGACATGCAGGTTGCCGAACACGCCCACGTTGCCGACGACGGCCTGCAGCGCAGGCACCCAGACATAGGGGCGGTGGGCCAGCGGGCCGGTGGTGCCGCGCAGCTCCAGCGTCTGGCCGTCCACGGTCACCGTATTGCCCTGCAGGGCCTCGGGCAGCACGTGATGGCTGGGGGCGTTGGCGCCCATCTTGGGGCCCCAGAAGGCCAGCTTGCCCTGCAGCTTGGACTCGATCTTCTCGCGCACGGCGGGCGTGGCCACGACCTTGGCCTGCGGGAACAGGTTCTTGAGCACCTCGGCGCCGAAGTAGTAGTCGGGGTCGGCATTGCTGATGAGGATGGTGGTCAACTGCTTGCCGCTGTCGAGCACATTGGCGGCAATGCGCAGGCCGTCGGCGCGGGTGAAGCCGCTGTCCACGACCACGGCCTCCTTGGCGCCGGTGATCAGGGTGGAGGTCACGGCAAAGCTGTGTTCGTCGGCCTGGTAGACCTTCATCTGCAGCGGGGCGGGCGCCTGGGCATGGGACAGGCCGGCCGACAGGGCCAGGGTGAGCGAAAGCACGGTGGTGCGAAGCATGTCGATTTCCTTTGAAAAAAGCACAAGACAGAAAACGGGTGGCAGCGCCGTGCTGCCATGGGTGGTACTTTAGTTTTTGAAATCGAGCAGATAAACCGCAGAATATGCGCTTGTTTGTTGCAGAAATCGAGCAGATCCATGGACCGATTGCTGGCGATGCAGGTGTTTGCCACGGTGGCCGAATGCGGCAGCTTCACGGCGGCGGCCGAGCGGCTGGACCTGTCGCGTGCCATGGCCACGCGGCATGTGGAGTCGCTGGAGCAGTGGCTGGGCGCGCGCCTGCTGCACCGCACCACGCGCCGCGTCTCGCTCACCGATGCCGGTGCACAGTGCCTGCGCTACAGCCAGCAGATGCTGGCCCTGGCCGATGAGGTGCAAGGCGAGATGCGCGCCGGCGACAGCCAGTTGCGCGGCCTGCTGCGCGTGACCTGCAGCATGTCCTTCGGCCATGCGCAGATGGCGCCGGCCATTGCGCAGTTCATGCGGCTGCACCCGCACCTCAAGATCGACCTGCTGGTGGACGACGGCGCGCTGGACCTGGTGCAGCAGCGCATCGACCTGGCCATACGCATCAGCGCCGATCCGGGCGCCGCACTCATCGGCCGGCCGCTGGCCGTGTGCGAATCGGTGCTGGTGGCTTCGCCTGCCTACCTGGACGCGGCAGGGCGGCCGCAGACACCGGCCCAGTTGCAGGCCCACCGCTGCCTGGGCCATATGCGCGTGGGCCGCAATGTCTGGCAATTGGCGCGGCGTGACGACGAAAGCGATGAGCAGCAGATCGCCGTCACCACCTGGTTCAACGCCAACGAAGCCACCGTGCTGGCCGCCGCTGCCGTCGAGGGTGCGGGCATCGCCTTCCAGCCCACCTACCTGGTCCAGCCCATGCTGCAGGCCGGCCAGCTGGAGCTGGTGCTGCCGGACTGGCGCCCGCAGCCGCTGACCGTGCATGCGCTGTACAGCTCCCGCCGCCACCTGCCGGTGGCCGTGCGCGCGCTGCTGGATTTTCTCGTGCAGCGCTTCGAGGGCGCGCGCTGGTAGCAGGGGCGTAAAAAAGCCGCCTTGCGGCGGCTTGTGGGATGCAAGTGTGCGATTTTCTGGCCCATGGCGTCGCGTGCTTGGCGGGCGCGTCCCATGCCAGGGACGCCGAGCAAGGGCCGCCCCGCAGCGAGGGCGTCGTCCCCCTCCCTCGCGAAGCGAGTAGAGAGGGGGAAGCGGCGTCAGCCGCTCAGGGGGTGTAGGTCATTCCTTGCCGCCCAATTGGGGCAGGGCGGTGCTGGTGCCCAGCGACAGCAGGCCGGCCTTGGAGTAGATGGCCAGCTTGTCGCGCGTGTCCATCAGGTCCAGGTTGCGCATGGTCAGCTGGCCAATGCGGTCGGCGGGGCTGAAGGGCGCGTCCTCGACCTTTTCCATCGACAGGCGCTCGGGAGCGTAGGTCAGGTTGGGCGATTCGGTGTTCAGGATGGAGTAGTCGTTGCCGCGGCGCAGTTCCAGCGTCACGGTGCCGGTCACGGCGCGGGCCACCCAGCGCTGGGCGGTTTCGCGCAGCATGATGGCCTGCGGGTCGAACCAGCGGCCCTGGTACAGCAGGCGGCCCAGGCGCAGGCCGTTGATGCGGTACTGCTCGATGGTGTCCTCGTTGTGGATGCCGGTCACCAGGCGCTCGTAGGCGATGTGCAGCAGGGCCATGCCGGGGGCTTCGTAGATGCCGCGGCTCTTGGCTTCGATGATGCGGTTCTCGATCTGGTCGCTCATGCCCAGGCCGTGGCGGCCACCGATGCGGTTGGCTTCCAGGAACAGCTCCACGGGGTCGGCGATTTCCTTGCCGTTGATGGCCACGGGGCGGCCTTCGTCAAAGGTCACCGACACTTCCTCGGCCTTGACCTCGACTTCGGGCTTCCAGAACGCCACGCCCATGATGGGGTTGACGATGCGGATGCCGCTGTTCAGGAACTCCAGGTCCTTGGCCTCGTGCGTGGCGCCCAGCATGTTGCTGTCGGTCGAGTAGGCCTTCTCGGCGCTCATCTTGTAGCCGAAGCCTTCCTTGGTCATGAAGGCCGACATCTCGGCGCGACCGCCGAGCTCGTCGATGAAGGTCTGGTCCAGCCAGGGCTTGTAGATCTTCAGCGCGGGGTTGGTCAGCAGGCCGTAGCGGTAGAAGCGCTCGATGTCGTTGCCCTTGAAGGTCGAGCCGTCACCCCAGATGTTGACGTCGTCTTCCTTCATGGCGGCCACCAGCATGGTGCCGGTCACGGCACGGCCCAGGGGCGTGGTGTTGAAGTAGGTGATGCCGCCCGTGGAGATGTGGAAGGCGCCGGCCTGGATGGCGGCAATGCCTTCGCCGGCCAGCTGCGAGCGGCAGTCGATCAGGCGGGCCTGCTCGGCGCCGTACTCCATGGCCTTGCGGGGGATTTCGTCGTAGTCGGCCTCGTCGGGCTGGCCCAGGTTGGCCGTGTAGGCGTAGGGCAGGGCGCCCTTGTTCTTCATCCAGCGCAGGGCAGCGCTGGTGTCCAGGCCGCCCGAGAAGGCGATGCCGACCTTCTGGCCGACGGGAACGTTTTGCAGGATGGTTTCCATACGATGCTTCTCTCAATAACGATGGCGGCTGGCGTGCGGGACGCGGCTGCCGGAAAACACGGAAGGCGCCTGGGCGCCGTCAGGTCGAATGCGTCGGTCTGCTCAGGCGCTCAGGCGTAGTGGCAGATGTAGTGGTAGGCCTCGGTCACGCGGATGTCGAACTTGGAGTTCGCAGGCACCTGGAAGGACTCGCCGGCCTTGGAGGTCAGCCACTGGTCCGAACCGTCGAGCTTGTACTCGCAGGAGCCGGCCACGCATTCCATGATCTCGGCAGCGGCCGTACCGAAGGTCAGCTGGCTGGGCAGCACCACGCCGGCAGACTTCTTCGTGCCATCGGCCAGCGTGAAGCCGTGGCTGATGCATTTGCCGTCGAAATAGACATTGGCCTTGGTGGTCAGGGTGATGCCAGAGATGGTTTCGGTGGTCATGGAAGCTGGGCAGAGGGTGGACTAAACCGCCCATTTTAGGCCAGCACCCGGCCGCTGCCCGTACGTGCTGGCCGCCGCCATGCAAAAAGCCCCTTGTCGGGGCTTGCGGGGCGAGCGCATGGTGGCCTCAGCGGCGCCAGCCATGGCGGTAGCCGCCGCGCCAGCCGTGATAGCTGGGGCGCGAGGCGTAGTACACGCCGGCAGCAAGGGCTGCACCAATCACCACGGGCGCCACATAGTCACCGGCCGAATACACCGGTTGCACCGGCTGGGCCGGGTAGTAACCACCGTCGTAGTAATTGTTTTCATAGACCACGGGCGGCGGCACGGGCGTGGTGGAGTACGCGGCCTGGGGCGGCTGGTTGGTGCTGTAGTAGCCATTGCTGCCGTAGGCGCCGCTGTTGGCTGCGGGCTGCACGCTCAGTGCAATCCAGTCGCCAGGCGGGGTGGCGGTCCGCGTCGTGTAGTTGCGGCCCGCGTATTCATAGACCACGTCGTAGGCCACGGCGCGGTTCTGGTAGTAGGTCTGGGTGGTGCAGTTGCGCACCGTCTGGTATTGGGGCTGCTGTCCCGAGGCTTCAGCCTGGTTGCCCAGCATGGCGCCGCCAATCACGCCGGCTGCCGTGGCCGCAGCGCGTCCGCCGCCGTGGCCAATGGCGTTGCCCACCACGCCGCCCGCCAGCGCACCCAGCACGGCGCCCGCGCCCGAGGTGCTGCGCTGGCCCGAGTAGACGTTCTCATCGCGGCAGACCTGCTGGGGTACGGCCACCTGTTGCGTCACCGGGGTCACGGAAAGCACCCGGCCTTGCTCCTGGGCCAGGGCTACGGTGGCGGTCGTGGCCGCCAGCGTCAAAAGAACCAGGGATTTCATGATTGCACTCCTGTTGCGCTGGCGGTACTTCCTGCCAGGCTCCATGCAAGTGTATTCCTCGGGCCCGAAAAGCAGTTTGCGGCCGCGTAAATCCACGTAATAAGCTGTTCCAGGCCTGACGGCAGTGTTAGCGCTTGCCCTCGTGGGCCAACTCTGCCCAGGCGTCGGGCGCAAAACCCACGGTGACGCGTCCCTGCGGCCATTGGACGACCGGGCGCTTGATGACGCTGGGCTGCTGCTGCATGAGGGCTGCGGCACCGGCCGCATCCTGGGCTCCGGCCTGGGTGTCGGCATCGAGCTTGCGCCAGGTCGTGCCCTGGCGGTTGAGCAGCTTTTCCCAGCCCACGGCCTGCATCCAGGCTGGCAGTTGAGCGGCAGGGACGCCCTGTTTCTTGAAGTCGTGGAATTCGTAGGCGATGCCCTGGTCGGCAAGCCAGGCGCGGGCCTTCTTGACGGTGTCGCAGTTGGGAATGCCGTAGAGCGTCACAGTGTTTGAAGTGGTCATGATTGGTTGCAGTTGCCGCAGTCCGCGGATGGCGAGGACCCCATAAGGACACTGTCCCTGGGTAACAATAGCGCGCAGTATGCACACCTCATTTCCCACATTGGATGCATGGCTCGCATATTGCGAGCGCCTGCACCCCAAGAATATCGCGCTGGGCCTGGATCGCGTGCGCGAAGTCGCCCAGCGCCTGGACCTGCGTTTCGACTGCCCCGTGATCACGGTGGCAGGCACCAATGGCAAGGGCTCGACCTGCGCCATGCTGGAGGCCGTGGCGCTGCAGTCGGGCTTTCGTCCCGGCGTCTACACATCGCCGCATCTGGTGCACTTCGAGGAGCGCTGCCGCGTGGGCGGCGAGATCGTGAAGGCCGCCGAGCTGCTGCCGCAGTTCGAGGCCGTGGAGCAGGCGCGCGTGCAGGGCACGGAAGTGGCGCTCACCTATTTCGAATTCACCACGCTGGCCATCCTGCGGCTGATGAGCCAGTCCAGGCTGGATGTGGCGATTCTCGAAGTGGGGCTGGGCGGACGGCTGGATGCGACCAATGTGATCGACGCCGATTGCGCCGTCATCACCAGCATCGACATCGACCATGTGGAATTCCTGGGCCCGGACCGCGAGAGCATCGGCCGCGAGAAGGCCGGCATCATGCGCGCCGGTCGGCCGGTGGTGGTCAGCGATCCCATGCCGCCGCAAAGCGTGCTGGACCATGCACAGGCCATTGGCGCCGATCTCTGGCGCCTGGGCCAGGACTTCAACTTCTCGGGCGACAAGCAGCAGTGGGGCTGGGCCGGACGCGGGCGGCGCTATGCGGGCCTGGCCTATCCGGCGCTGCGCGGCGCCAACCAGCTGGTCAATGCATCGGGTGCGCTGGCCGCGCTCGAAGCCATTCGCAGCCGCCTTCCGGTCACGGCCCAGGCCGTGCGCACGGGGCTGGCCATGGTCGAGCTGCCGGGGCGTTTCCAGATCATTCCGGGCCAGCCCACGCTGGTGCTGGATGTTGCGCACAACCCGCATTCGGTGGCGGCGCTGACGGCCAACCTCGACGCCATGGGTTACTTCCCCTGCACGCATGCGGTGTTCGGCGCCATGCACGACAAGGACCTGGCGCCCATGCTGGGCAGAATCGCACCGCTGATCGACCGCTGGTACCTGACCGACCTGCCCACGCCGCGTGCCGAAAGCGCCGAAGTGCTGCGCCAGAAGATCGAAGCCCTGCCGCCCGCGCCCGGCGTGCCCCGCGAGCTGTCGGTGGCCACCTTCGCAAACCCGCAGCTGGCGCTGGATGCAGCGGTTCTGGCCGCAGGTCCCACTGATAGAATCGTGGTCTTTGGCTCGTTCTTCACGGTGGGCGGCGTGCTGCAGGACGGCCCGCCCCGGCTGAACGCCAAGCATCTGGGCACCTGAATCCAGTGATCCGCACCGCAGGCGGCCATCGTGGCCGCTGTGGTGGCCGATATGAACGAGTCCGCACTCCATGGCATTTTTCAATTTTCGTTGGCCCGGCAAAAAAGACGACGGTGATTCGTCGTCCGCATCGAGGCGGCCCACACGGCTGGGACAGGCGGAAAGCGTCGATGTCATGCGCCGTCGGGCGCGCCACCGCCTCATCGGCGCTGCCGTGCTGGTCCTGGCGGGCGTGGTGGGTTTCCCCCTGCTGTTCGACACCCAGCCGCGTCCGATTCCCGTAGACATCCCCATCGAGATTCCTGACCGCGACAAGGTTGCGCCCCTGGTCGTGCCCGGCGCCAATGCCGTGGACGCCCATTCGCATGGCGCGGCTGCGCCGACGGGCCGCGTGTCGGCCCAGGCCTCGCTGGGTGCCGATGAGGAAGAGGTTCCCATGGGCAGGCCTTCGGCGCCGTCCGTGCCTGTGGCCCCTCCCGTTTCCCAGGTGGCTCCGGTCAAGCCTGAAGCGAAGCCCGAGGCAAAGCCGGAGCCCAAACCCGCCGCCAAGCCTGAGACCAAACCCGAGCCCAAGCCGGAACCCAAGCCCAAGCCTGAGCCGGCCAAACCCGAGCACAAGCCGGAGCCCAAGCCCGAGCCGAAACCCGAGCCCAAGCCAAAGCCCGAACCCAAGCCCGAGCCGTCCAGGAGCGACGACGCCGCGCGTGCCCGTGCCCTGCTGGAAGGACGCAGCGCGCCCGCCGCTTCAACGGCGGCCGCAGCGACGGACGAACGCTTCATCGTGCAGGTCGGTGCCTTCTCCGACGCCGGCAAGGCCCAGGAAATCCGCGCCAAGCTGGAGCTGGCGGGCCTGAAGACTTTCACGCAGGTGGTGGACACCAAGGACGGCAAGCGCACGCGGGTGCGTGTGGGCCCGTTCAATGGCCGGGCCGAAGCCGACAAGGCGGCGGCGCGCGTCAAGGGCCAGGGCCTGCCTGCGTCGGTGATCAAGCTCTGACGCGGTGACGTACATCTTGCAAAGCAGCACGGGCGCACAGAAATAGCGTATGTCCACGGTGGACTGGGTTTTGCTGGCCTGCGTGCTGGCCTCGATGCTGCTTGGCGCCTGGCGTGGGCTGGTGTACGAGGTGCTGTCTCTGCTGGGCTGGCTGGTGGCCTTTGTCGTGGCCCGCATCTGGGCGGCCGACGTGGCGCTGTGGCTGCCCATGCAGGACTGGGACATGCAGCTGCGCTACGCCGCAGGCTTTGTGCTGTTGTTCGTGCTGGCGCTGTTCGGCTGGGGCCTGGTGTCCTGGCTGTCGCGCCGGCTGATCGAGGCGGTGGGGCTGAGGCCCGTGGACCGCACGCTGGGCGCGCTGTTCGGCGTGCTGCGCGGGGCGCTGCTGGCCCTGGTGGCAACGATGGTGATCAGCTACACGCCGCTGCACCAGGGGCAGTGGTGGCAGGATTCAGCCCTGGCGCCATGGCTGATGAAGGCGCTGGCTGTGGTTTTGCCACAGCTGCCGCAGGAATGGGGACGCTATCTGCCGGCTGCATGACAAGGCGCTGCAGCGCAGGAGTCGGCTGGCAGAAACAGTTTGGATAGAGAAATCGGGCGCAGGCGTGGCCAATGGGTGGCTGCTACGGCCCAGACAGCGAAGGGCGACCTTCGCAAACGGATGGAACGCAACTATGTGTGGAATCGTTGGTGTAGTCAGCACCGCGCCCGTGAATCAACTGATCTATGACGCCCTGCTGCTGCTGCAGCACCGTGGCCAGGATGCCGCAGGCATCGTGACCCAGCAGGAGCGCAAGTTCTTCATGCACAAGGCCAAGGGCATGGTGCGCGACGTGTTCCGCACCCGCAACATGCGTGCCCTGCCGGGCACGGTGGGCCTGGGTCAGGTGCGCTACCCGACGGCCGGCAACGCGACCAGCGAGGAAGAGGCCCAGCCCTTCTACGTGAACGCGCCCTTCGGCATCGTCATGGTGCACAACGGCAACCTCACCAATGCCAAGCAGCTGCGCGAGGAGCTGTCGGACACCGACCACCGCCACACCAACACCGAGAGCGACTCCGAAGTCCTGCTCAACGTGCTGGCCCACGAGCTGGCCCGCGCCAGCAGTGGCGCGCCGCTCAAGAGCGAAGACGTGTTCCAGGCCGTCAGCGCCGTGCACAAGCGCATCAAGGGCTCGTATGCGGTGATCGCGCTGATCGCCGGCTACGGCCTGCTGGCCTTCCGCGACCCGTTCGGCATCCGCCCCCTGTGCATGGGCCGCGGTGCCGACGGCTCGGTGATGCTGGCCAGCGAGTCCGTGGCCCTGGAAGGCACGCTGCACCAGCTCGAGCGCGATGTCGCCCCGGGCGAGGCGGTGTTCGTGCACAGCGACGGCCAGGTCGAAACCCGCCAGTGCTCTGAAAAGAGCGAGCTGCACCCCTGCGTGTTCGAGTACGTGTACCTGGCCCGCCCGGACTCCGTGCTGGATGGCATCTCCGTCTACCAGGCCCGCCTGAACATGGGCGAGACGCTGGCCAAGCGCGTGGTCTCCACCGTGCCCCCCAACGAGATCGACGCCATCATCCCGATTCCCGAATCCAGCCGCCCCAGCGCCATGCAGCTGGCCCAGCTGCTGGGCATTCCGTACCGCGAAGGCTTCGTCAAGAACCGCTACGTGGGCCGGACCTTCATCATGCCGGGCCAGTCCTCGCGCAAGAAATCGGTGCGCCAGAAGCTCAACGCCATCGGCAGCGAGTTCAAGGGCCGCAAGGTGCTGCTGGTGGATGACTCCATCGTGCGCGGCACCACCTCCAAGGAAATCGTGCAGATGGCGCGTGATGCCGGTGCCGTCAAGGTCTACCTGGCCTCGGCAGCGCCTCCGGTGCGCCATCCCAACGTCTACGGCATCGACATGCCCACGCGCGCCGAACTGGTGGCGCATGGCCGCACGGTCGAGGAAATCCGCCAGGTCATCGGTGCCGACGCGCTGATCTACCAGGACGTGGCCGCCATGAAGCAGACCGTGGGCAAGATCAACCCGCAGGTGCAGGGCTTCGAGGCTTCGTGCTTCGACGGCGTCTACATCACGGGCGACATCTCCGAGGACGAAGTCACGGCACTCAATGAAGGCCGCAACCGCGGCGGCGAGGAAGAGTCCAGCGACGCCTCGCGCCTGTCCCTGCCCAATGCCCAGGAAGCCTGAGCCCGAGCCTGAGTCAGAGCGATCGGGCTTCAGTGACAATACGGGGGCGGGCCTGAGGCCCGCCCTTTTTTGACAAATGAGCTAAAAGCGCTGGTGCTGGAGGACTGCAGGCTGCAACGCCCAGCAAGTCCCCAGGTGACAAGTGTTTCTAGCTCCTTTTTTCCGGGCACCGCCGCCATCGGCGGGCCGCGCCCGACCCCAAGGACCATCAACGTGACGAACAAGACACTTCCCGAAGGCCTGCATCCCGATACGCTGGCCCTGCGCGTGGCCGTGGAACGAAGCCAGTGGGGCGAGCATAGCGAAGCCCTGTACATGACCAGCAGCTTCGTGCAGCCTGACTGCGCAACGGCAGCGCGCCGCTTCGCCAACGAAGAGCCCGGCTACACCTACAGCCGCACCTCCAATCCCACGGTGACCAGCTTCGAGCAGCGCCTGGCCGCCATGGAAGGCACGGAATGCGCCGTGGCCACGTCCACCGGCATGTCGGCCATCTTGCTGGTGGCGCTGACCACGCTCAAGGCGGGCGACCATGTGATCTGCTCGCAGTCCATGTTCGGCTCCACCATCAAGCTGCTGGGCGGCGAGATGGCGCGCTTCGGCATCGAGACCAGCTTTGTCTCGCAGACCGATGTGCAGGCCTGGAAGGCCGCCATCCGTCCCAACACGCGATTGCTGTTCGCCGAGACGCCGACCAACCCGCTGACCGACCTGTGCGACATCGCCGCGCTGGCCGAACTGGCGCACGCCCATGGCGCGCTGCTGGCGGTGGACAACAGCTTTGCCTCGCCCGCGCTGCAGCGGCCCGCGCAGTTCGGTGCCGACCTGGTCGTGCACTCCGGCACCAAGCTGCTGGACGGCCAGGGCCGCGTCATGTCGGGCGCGGTCTGCGGCACGACGGCGCTGGTGGACAAGGTCATGGGCACCTTCCTGCGCAGCGGCGGCCTGAACCTGGCGCCGTTCAACGCCTGGGTGGTGCTCAAGGGCCTGGAGACGCTGTCCCTGCGCGTCAAGGCGCAAAGCGCCTCCGCGCTGGAGCTGGCCACCTGGCTGGAGGCCCATCCCAAGGTCGCCCGTGTCTACTACCCGGGCCTGGCCAGCCACCCGCAGCACGAGCTGGCCATGCGCCAGCAAAACGGCATGGGCGGCGGCGTGCTGTCCTTCGACGTGGTGGGCGAGGGCGCCGAGCAACTGCGCGCCAATGCCTTCCATGTGGCCGACAGCACCCTGGTGTGCTCGATCACGGCCAACCTGGGCGACGTCAAGACCACCATCACCCACCCGGCCAGCACCTCGCATGGCCGCCTGAGCGAAGAGCAGCGCCGCGTCGCCGGCATCGGCCAGGGCCTGCTGCGCATCTCCGTCGGACTGGAATATCTGGGCGACATCAAGAACGATCTGTCCCGCGGACTGGATACCCTGCAATGACACAAAAAGTACGAACCCGTTTTGCCCCGTCTCCCACGGGCTTCATCCACCTGGGCAACATCCGCTCGGCCCTGTATCCCTGGGCCTTCGCGCGCGCCACGGGTGGTGATTTCATCCTGCGCATCGAGGACACCGACGTGGAGCGTTCCACCCAGGCCTCGGTGGACGTGATCATCGAAGGCATGGCCTGGCTGCAGCTGGACCATGACGAAGGTCCGTTCTATCAAATGCAGCGCATGGACCGCTACAAGGAGGTGCTGGCCGGCCTGCAGGCTTCGGGCCATGTCTACCCCTGCTACATGAGCGTGGAAGAACTCGACGCCCTGCGCGAGCGCCAGATGGCCAACAAGGAAAAGCCGCGCTACGACGGCACCTGGCGCCCTGAAGAAGGCAAGGTGCTGCCGCCCGTGCCCGAAGGCGTGCGCCCCGTGCTGCGCTTCAAGACGCCGCAGGGCGGCGTCGTGGCCTGGGAAGACAAGTGCAAGGGCCGCATCGAGTTCCAGAACAGCGAACTCGATGACCTGGTGATCGCGCGCCCCGATGGCACGCCCACCTACAACTTCTGCGTCTGCGTGGACGATATGGACATGGCCATCACCCATGTCATCCGTGGCGACGACCACGTCAACAACACGCCGCGCCAGATCCACATCTTCGAGGCGCTGGGCGCCAGCGTGCCCGTGTTCGCCCACCTGCCCACCGTGCTCAACGAGCAGGGCGAGAAGATGAGCAAGCGCAACGGCGCCAAGGCCGTCACCCAGTACCGCGACGAAGGCTACCTGCCCGACGCCATGGTCAACTACCTGGCCCGCCTGGGCTGGAGCCACGGCGACGACGAAATCTTCAGCCGCGCCCAGTTCCTGGAGTGGTTCAACCTCGACCATCTGGGCCGCAGCGCAGGCCAGTTCGACGAGGCCAAGCTGCGCTGGGTCAACGCCCAGCACCTGAAGGCCCTGGACGACGCGGCCCTGGCAGAGCTGGTGCGCCCCTTCGTGCTCAAGACCGGCCTGGACCAGGCCCTGCTCGATGCCGACGGCCGCCTGCCGCGCATCTGCGCCCTGTTCAAGGACCGCTGCGAAACCCTGGTCGATCTGGCCGGCTGGGTGCGCCTGTTCTATGTGGACGCCTTCGACCGCAACGCCGAAGACCTGGCCAAGCATGTGACCGACGCCGTGGCGCCCGCCCTGAACGCCTTCGCCGAAGGCATCGCCTCGGTGGAGTGGAGCAAGGAAGCCATTGCCGCTTTGATCAAGGAAGTGCTCAAGGCCCAGGGCCTGAAGATGCCGCAACTGGCCATGCCGGTGCGCGTGCTGACGCTGGGCACGGCGCACACGCCTTCGGTGGACGCGGTGCTGGAGCTGCTGGGTCGTGAAAAAATTCTGGCCCGTTTGAAAAACCGCTAAAAACCTGTCTATAATTCGAGTCTCTGATGCAAACGCAGCAACTAACAAGAAGCAGCGATTGCAGCATGAAGGGGGTATAGCTCAGCTGGGAGAGCGCTTGCATGGCATGCAAGAGGTCATCGGTTCGATCCCGTTTACCTCCACCAAAAATTGAGACTTGAGTATTTACACAAGTTCTAGGATTGACCCTATCGTCTAGAGGCCTAGGACATCACCCTTTCACGGTGAGTACCGGGGTTCGAATCCCCGTAGGGTCGCCAAGTTTGCAGCACTTGGCTCGAAAGAGCGCAAAAGCTGTCTGCCAGGAGTGGTAGTTCAGTTGGTTAGAATACCGGCCTGTCACGCCGGGGGTCGCGGGTTCGAGTCCCGTCCACTCCGCCAAAATTTGCCGCTTGGTATGTAAGCGCCTTTGAAAAACGAAGGCGCTTTTTTATCGGCGGATCATAGGCTGTGACCCTATCGTCTAGAGGCCTAGGACATCACCCTTTCACGGTGAGTACCGGGGTTCGAATCCCCGTAGGGTCGCCAAGTTTGCAGCACTTGGCTCGCAAGAGCACAAAAGCAGCCTGCCAGGAGTGGTAGTTCAGTTGGTTAGAATACCGGCCTGTCACGCCGGGGGTCGCGGGTTCGAGTCCCGTCCACTCCGCCAGTATCGGATTTTTGGGGGTATAGCTCAGCTGGGAGAGCGCTTGCATGGCATGCAAGAGGTCATCGGTTCGATCCCGTTTACCTCCACCAAAATTGAGACTTGAGTATTTACGCAAGTTCTAGGATTGACCCTATCGTCTAGAGGCCTAGGACATCACCCTTTCACGGTGAGTACCGGGGTTCGAATCCCCGTAGGGTCGCCAAGTTTGCAGCACTTGGCTCGAAAGAGCGCAAAAGCTGTCTGCCAGGAGTGGTAGTTCAGTTGGTTAGAATACCGGCCTGTCACGCCGGGGGTCGCGGGTTCGAGTCCCGTCCACTCCGCCAGATTCCTTGTGCAAGCCTCTGGCCTGCGCAGACAAGAAGCCACCGCAAGGTGGCTTTTTTGTTTCTGCCGCGCGCAGCTCGCCTGCATGGCTGCCACCGCTTGGCGGCAGGCAAGCATGTGCGAAAAGCGGACTTTGCCACAGATTTTTTAAGGGCAAACCCGGAACTTTGCCTCAACATTCGTAACAATAGATGGTGTCCCGATCACGGGACATTCACTTTCACTGCTCCCGCCTTCGTCTCGCCCCATGCGCCTTGCGCCATCGTTCCTGTTTTCCTTGCTGATGCTGTTGTCCATCTTCTGTGGACAGGTGGCGGCGTCGGCATCGTCCGATGGACTGGAAAGCGATGGCTTGCTGGCGCACCACCCCATCGTGACCATCGATGAGGAATTCCTCGAAGAACTCGCGGAAGTCGAGGAAGACGACGAGACGGAGTTTGCCGAGCTGACGGCACACGGCGGCAATACCCGCCAACTGCTGGCCCTGCTGGCCTGTGGCGAGGACCGCTCCGCCGAGATGTACTGGCCGCCCGAGCCCATCGCCGTGCAGGTGGTGTCGCTGTGGGCCCCGCCTTCGACCTATTCCCAGGCGCACCTGTCGCCCGCTCCGGGCCAGCTGCTGCGCCCTCCAAGACCTTCCCTGCTCGGCTGACCGCATATTGCGGCGCAGGCATGCCCTGCGCCCCTTGTCGGCTGACGCATCCCACTGCCTGATCACTGCTCGTGCGCGCCTTGCTGGCGCGCATGCCATGCCGTCGTCCGCGCGCTGACTGCGCACGGCCCGGCCATGCCCGTTCCCGCGTTGTCCGCATGGGAGGGCCCATCTCTTACTCAACCCCTCGACTGTCGTTTCGCGGCAGATGCATGCCATGGTGAATCCAACGGTATTGGCGGGAATGGCCCCCGCTCGTTTTCCATCCTTTTCGCGCAAGGCCTTGCAAGGCGCGATCTGCAGCCTGCTGGTGGGCTGGAGTGCCGGTGCCTCGGCACAGGCATCCCAGCCTCCCATGACGCAGGCGGCACCCGCCGCGGCTGCAGCCGCCGAGGCCGCAGCGGCCCGCGCCCCGGTCACGCCTAAGGCCGCATCGACGGCTTCAACGGCTTCGGCGGCTTCGGCCGCCGCACAGCGCCTGCCCCAGCTGAGCCTGAACGAGGTCGTTCGCGCCGTGCTGGACCACAACCCCGATCTGCGCGCTGTCGAGCAGTCGCGGACCACGGCGCGCGCAGGCGTGGTCAGCGCCTCGGCGCTGCCCAATCCCAAGCTCGAATGGAACCAGGGCCGCAACAGCGCCCGCGTGCCCGGCGCGGCGGCCGGCACGGTGCAGGGCTGGGCCGTGGCGTTGCCCATCGAGAACCCCGCCGTGCGCGGTGCGCGCGTGGAGGCCGCCAGGGCAGGCGAGCAGGGCTCGGTGCACTTCGTGGCGACCACGCGCAATGCGCTGGTGGCCCAGGTGCGGCTGCGCGCCTACGAAATGGTGCTGCGCGAGGCGGAGGTCGAGGCCGCCAAGGAGGCGGTGCGCCTTCTGGAGCAGGCCCATGAGCGCGTGCGCGTCCGCGTGGACAGCGGCGAGGCGGCCCGCTACGAAATCATCAAGGCCGATGCCGAAATCATCCAGGCGCGCCAGCAGGAGCAGACCGCAAGGCTGCGCGCCGAGCAGGCGCAGCTGTCGCTGGGCCGCCTGGCCGCAGGCCAGCTGCCCGTGCGCTTTCGCCTGGATGTGTCGCTGGAGGATCCGCTGCGCATCGAGGACATGGGGGAGATCGATCCCATGGAGCATCCCGAACTGCGCCAGCTCAAGGCGGAGGTCGAGCGTGCCCAGGCGCGGCTTGACGGGGCCAAGGCCTCGCGCTGGCCGGGCGTGGAGCTGCGCTACGGCCAGACGCGCGAGCCCGACGTGCGCCTGAACACGGTGGGCGTGAGCATCCAGATCCCCTTGCTCGACCAGCACCGCGGCCCCATCGACGAGGCGGCCTCCGAGCTGGAGCGCGCGCGTCTGCAGCTGGAAGGCCGGCAGATAGAGCTGCGCCAGCAGACGCTGCAGGCCTGGAAGGAGCTGGAGATGGCACGACTGCGCACCCAGGCACTGAGCCAGGGTTCGGTGCGCGAGGCCGAGTCGGCCCTGCGCGTGGCCGAGGCCGCCTACCGCTTCGGCGAGCGCGGCATTCTCGATGTGCTCGATGCGCAGCGCGTGCTGCGCTCCATCCGTGCAGACCTACTCGATGCGCGCTACCAGCTGCAGGCAGCGCGCATACAGCTCGAATACCTCGCGGGCCGCTACGACGATCCGTCCGCGCTGTGAAGCGCGCCGTCCCTGCCTCACACCCGAAATCAGAAACGAACATGTCCTTGAATATGCATCCGAAACCCATCGCCGCCCGCGCAGGCAGCAGCACCTTGGTGAATTCCCTGGCCCTGGCCGGCCTGCTGGCCGCAACGCTGGCGCTGAGCGCCTGCGGCAAGAACGAAGAGGCCGAAGCCAAGGCGGCGCCCGCGGCGGCCGCTGCCCAGGAGCAGGACCCGATGGAGGTCCGTGTGACCGCCGAGATGGCTCCCAACTTCGCCGTCAAGCCCGTGGCGCAGGCGCAGATCGCGCTGCTGCAGGAGGTGTCCGGCCGCATCGAGGCCAATGAGCGCCAGGTCACCCGCATTGGCGCGGCCGCCACGGGGCGCGTGACCGAGGTGCTGGTCGAAGTGGGCGACCGCGTGCGCGCGGGACAGGTGCTGGCCCGCGTGGCCAGCCCCGAGCTGACCACCGCCCAGCTGGCCTATCTGCGTGCACACTCCGCCGCCACGCTGGCCGAGCGCGGCGTGGAGCGCGCACGCCAGCTGATCGCCGCTGACGTCATCGGCTCGGCCGAGCTGCAGCGCCGCGAGTCCGAGCTGTCGATTGCCCGCGCCGAGCAGCGCGCTGCCGGCGACCAGTTGCGCCTGATCGGCATTCCCGACAGCGCCATCGCCCAGCTGCGCGACAAGGGCACGCTGCAGTCGCATGCGGCCGTGCTGTCCACAGGGGCCGGCGTGGTGATCGAGCGCAAGGTCAGCTCCGGCCAGGTGACCCAGCCCGGTGATCCGCTGTTCACCGTGGCCGACCTGAGCAGCGTCTGGGTGGTGGGCGCGATTCCCGAGCAGATGGCCAGCGGCGTGCGTGCCGGCCAGGCCGTGGAGATCGCCGTGCCCGCCCTGGGCGAGCGCGTGCTGTCCGGCCAGATCGTGCATGTGGGCGACACCGTGACGCCCGAGACCCGCACCGTCACCATCCGCACCCAGGTGGACAACACCGAGCGCGACCTCAAGCCCCAGATGCTGGCCACCATGCGCATCCAGGGCGAGGTGCGCCAGCTGCTGGCCGTGCCGGCCGAGGCCGTGGTGCGCGAGAACGACCGCGACCATGTCTTCGTCAGGAAGGGCGAGAACCACTACCGCCTCACGCCCGTCGAGCTGGGCACCGCCAGCGGCGGCATGCGCCCCGTGAACAAGGGCGTGGCCGATGGCACGGTCATCGTCACCACGGGCGCCTTCCACCTGAACAACGAGCGCAAGCGCGCAGAGCTGGAGTAAGCCCATGATCGCTTCCATGATCCGGGCCGCTTTGAGCCAGCGACTCATCGTGATCGTGCTCTCGCTGGTGCTGTGCGGCTTTGGCCTGCGCGCCGCCATGAATCTGTCGGTGGATGCCTTTCCTGACGTGACCAACGTCCAGGTCCAGGTCGCTACCGAGGCGCCAGGCCGCTCGCCCGAGGAAATCGAGCGCTTCGTGACCGTGCCGCTGGAAATCGCCATGACCGGCATGCCGGGCCTGGTGGAGATGCGCTCGCTCAACAAGAGCGGCCTGTCCATCATCACCCTGGTCTTCACCGATACCACCGACGTGTACTTTGCGCGCCAGCTCGTCACCGAGCGGCTGATGGAGGTCACGCCGCGCATGCCCGAAGGCATCATCCCCGTGCTGGGGCCGGTGTCCACGGGCCTGGGCGAGGTCTACCAGTACACGCTGGACCATCCCGACGACGGCAAGCGGGCCCTCACGCCCGAGGAGCTGACCGAGCGCCGCACCATCCAGGACTGGGTGGCGCGCCCGCTGCTGCGCTCCATTCCCGGCGTGGCCGAAATCAATTCGCAGGGCGGCTACGTCAAGCAGTACCAGGTGGAGGTCGATCCCGGCCGGCTGCGCCACTACGGCCTGTCCGTGCGCCATGTGGTCCAGGCCATCGCCGACAACAACGCCAACGCCAGCGGCGGCATCCTGCCCCAGGTCACCGAGCAGTACCTGATCCGCGCCGTGGGCCTGATCCAGTCGCTGGAGGACATCGGCAACATCGTTCTCAAGCAGGATGGCGGCGTGCCGGTCTTCGTGCGCGATGTGGCTGAGGTCCAGCTGGGCCAGGAAGTGCGCCAGGGCGCCATCATCAAGGGCGGCTATACCGAAGGCGTCTCCGGCATCGTGCTGATGATGCGCGGCGGCAATGCCAAGGAAGTGGTCACCCGCGTGAAGGAGCGCGTGCAGGAGATCAACTCCAAGGGCATGCTCCCCGGCGGCCTGCAGATCGTTCCCTACTACGACCGTACCGACCTGGTCGACTCGGCGCTGTGGACCGTGGGCAAGGTGCTGATCGAGGGCATCCTGCTCGTGGTCGTGGTGCTCTTCGTCTTCCTGGGTGACGTGCGCTCCAGCCTGATCGTGGTGGCCACGCTGATCATCACGCCGCTGACCACCTTCATCATGATGAACCGCTGGGGCATCTCGGCCAACCTCATGTCGCTGGGAGGGCTGGCGATCGCCATCGGCCTCATGGTCGATGCCACCGTGGTGGTGGTGGAGAACGTGTTCCACAAGCTCGGCCAGGCCGGCGACAGCATGGGCGCACGCGTGCGCACCGTGCTCTCGGCCACCACCGAGGTGGCCACGCCCACCATCTTCGGCATCGCCATCATCATCCTGGTGTTCCTGCCGCTGATGACGCTGCAGGGCATCGAAGGCAAGATGTTCGGCCCGCTGGCGCTGACCATCGCGATCTCGCTGGCGGTCTCGCTGGCCGTGTCGCTGTTCCTGTCGCCCGTGCTGTGTTCGTACTTCCTCAAGGGCGGCGCAGACCATGACACGCGCCTGATCGCCTTCCTCAAGCGCCACTACCTGCGCCTGCTGGACCTGGCCACCGCGCGCAACCGCGCCACGCTGGCCGTGGCCGTGGCGCTGCTGCTGGGCTCGCTGGGACTGTTCCCGCTGCTGGGCAAGTCCTTCATGCCCACCATGAAGGAGGGCGCGCTGACGCCGCAGATCAACCGCGTGCCCAGCATCTCGCTGGACGAGTCCATCCGCATGGAAATGGCGGCGATGAAGGCCGTGGCCGAGGTGCCCGGCGTGCTCAGCGTGGTCTCCAAGCTCGGACGCGGTGAATCGCCGGCCGATCCCGCAGGCCCCAACGAGTCCGACCCCATCGTGCTGCTGGACCCCGAGTCCGACCGCACCCAGGACGAGATCGACGAAGACATCCGCCAGCGCCTGTCCTCGATCCCGGGCGTGCAGATCGTGCTGTCCCAGCCGATCTCCGAGCGCGTGGATGAAATGGTCACGGGCGTGCGCTCGCAACTGGCCATCAAGGTCTTCGGCGACGAGCTGGACGATCTGCGCGATGTCTCCGAACAGGTGGCCCGCATCCTCAAGAGCGTGCCTGGCAGCACCGACATCCGTGTCGAGCGGCTGTCGGGCCAGCAGGCGCTCACGGTGGATATCGACCGCAAGGCCATTGCCCGCCACGGCCTGAACGTCACGGACGTGCAGGGCGTGATCGAGTCGGCCATCGGCGGCAAGGACGTGACCACGGTCTACGAGGGCGAGCGCCGCTACAACGTGGTCGTGCGCTTCCCCGAGCCCTTCCGTGGCTCGCCCCAGGCTGTCGGCGCCACCTTGCTGACCACCAGCACCGGCGCGCAGGTTCCGCTCAACAGCGTGGCCCGCATCGAACTGGTGGACGGACCCGCGCAGATCAGCCGCGAAGGCGGCAAGCGCCGCGTGGTTGTGGGCGCCAACGTGGAAGGGCGCGACCTGGGCGGCTTCGTGACCGAAGTGCAGCAGCGCATCGACAAGGAAGTGCAACTGCCCGACGGCTACTACTTCAAGTACGGCGGCCAGTTCGAGAACATGGAGCGCGCCATGGGCACGCTGCAGGTGATCGTGCCGCTGACCATCGTGGCCATCTTCTTCCTGCTGTTCGTGCTGTTCAACTCGGTCAAGCTGGCCGGGCTGATCATCCTGGTGCTGCCCTTCGCCTCCATCGGGGGACTGATAGGCCTGTTCGTCACGGGCGAATACGTGAGCGTGCCGGCATCGGTGGGCTTCATTGCGCTGTGGGGCATTGCGGTGCTCAACGGCGTGGTGCTGGTCAGCTGCATCCGCAAGCTGCGCGAGGATGGAATGGACGTGGCCGAGGCCGTGCGCGAAGGCTGCGTGCAGCGCTTCCGCCCCGTGATGATGACGGCCACCGTCGCGCTGCTGGGCCTGGTGCCCTTCCTGTTCGCCACCGGCCCCGGCTCGGAGGTGCAACGCCCGCTGGCCATCGTCGTGATCGGTGGCCTGATCTCGTCCACCCTGCTTACGCTGGTGGTGTTGCCGACCCTGTACCGCTGGTTTGACGAAAAACCGCTGGAAGCCTGATGAAGGAGACACTGCAATGACCATGAAGGAAATCCGGGCCATCGTGCGCCCCAGCCGCCTGGAGCGCCTGCGCGACGCGCTGCGTGCCATTCCCAACTTCCCCGGCGTGACGCTGTTCCGTGCCGAGGGCTTCACGGCCCCGGCCGCCATCGACAAGCGCAGCGTGAAGGAGGAGTTGACCGACTTCTCCGACAAGATCATGGTCTGCGTGCTGGCCGAGGCCTCCATGGTCGAGCCCATCCGCGCGGCCATCACCTCGGCCTGTCACTCGGGCCAGGTCGGCGACGGCCTGGTCTGGGTGGTGGACATTGCCGAGATCCACCGCATACGCGATGGGCAAAGCCTGGCCTGACCCGGGCTTGAGCAGGGCGCCGGAATGCAGGGCGACATAAAAAAGTCATGCATTCCGGAATTGCCCCAAAAACGCTGTGCTACAATTTTTGAATCGCAGCAACGAAGCAGTGCAACGTTGCAGCAAGGGGGTATAGCTCAGCTGGGAGAGCGCTTGCATGGCATGCAAGAGGTCATCGGTTCGATCCCGTTTACCTCCACCAAAAATTGAGACTTGAGTATTTACGCAAGTTCTAGGATTGACCCTATCGTCTAGAGGCCTAGGACATCACCCTTTCACGGTGAGTACCGGGGTTCGAATCCCCGTAGGGTCGCCAAGTTTGCAGCACTTGGCTCGAAAGAGCGCAAAAGCTGTCTGCCAGGAGTGGTAGTTCAGTTGGTTAGAATACCGGCCTGTCACGCCGGGGGTCGCGGGTTCGAGTCCCGTCCACTCCGCCAGATTCCTTGTGCAAACCCAGCGTCTGCACAGACAAGAAGCCACCGCAAGGTGGCTTTTTTTCGTCTGCAGGTTGCAGCAGCAGGCCGCGCTCCGTTCGCTTTTCCTGCCTGCGCACCCAGCCCTTCTGTGCCCACGCGCTGCGCTTGGGGCATCACCAGTCCGTCATGAACCAGGCCCATCATCCATGGCGAGGGAAAGCCATGGGGACGGAAATCCATAGGCACCGGCTGCCGATTTTCCAATGCCGATAGCCGTGTCTTCGTTTGCCTTGGCGGGACGTCTTCCAGACAGGTACGAGATGCCGATCCAGACCCGGTTTTGTCGCCGGAGCTGTTAATGCTTCTCATTTCATGTTCTGGAAAACGTTAAAGGAGCACCACTGCATGCCTTGGTCCCGGTTCAAGTTTCAGCACGTCTGCAAGGCCGCACAGCCCTTGCCGATCCTGTTCCAGGACGCATGGGCCCGGCGAGGTCGGCCGCCGCCATGAAGCCGGTATGAGGCCGATCTAAGGCCCGACTCCCCAAGTCACGCCGATGCGCATCGGCGTGCACTGATGCCCTGCGGTCAGCGGTCGTGCCGCCGCTTTCCGCCTGTGCCGAGTCCCGTTCCCGTCTTTTTGCACGGGCGGCGCGCCGGCAGTCCATCGACCTGCGGTCGACATTTCCCCTTGACGTTCTTGCCTAGCTTGCGAGAGGAACTGCATCGTGTCCTTGAATCACACACATTCTTCGCTGGAAGAGGTTTTCATTGCTTCGCGTGGACAGTTGGTGAGGGTCGCGCGAAGAATTCTCAGGAATCCCGAACTGGCCGACGACGCCGTGCAGGACACCTATCTGCGCGTTGCCGAGATGCGCAGCGATGCCGAGATCGCCAAGCCCGCCGCCTACTGGACGCGCGCCGTCTGCAACATGGCGCTGGACTACCTGCGCCGCCAGGAGCGCGAGAACAGCTACCGCACCCACGGCGTGGATGTGGAGACGCTGGAGATACCGGACAGCCGCTCGCCCGAGCGCCTTTTGTTCGAGTCCCAGGCCATACGCCTGATCGACCAGGCCCTGGACGAGGTGCCGCCCAAGACCCGCGAGACCTTCGAGCTGTACCGCATCAAGGGCCTCACCCAGCGCCAGATCGCCGAGCACATGGAGTGCGCGCTGGGCCTGGTGAACGCCAGGATTGCCGATGCCTGCAAGGCCATCCATGTCCACCGCTCGCTGCTGGACCACCATTGAACGGTGCAGCCCGGCGCACGACCCGGAACCGGCGCGCACGCGGCGTGAACAGTTTCGGATTCGGAACGTCATGTTCAACAGAGGCGCAGTACCGGGTCGCCGCGATCCGGTACTGGCCTCACCGATGTTCAACCGCATAAAGGACGCCTGCATGTCTACAAGCTGCTTCGACCGCGAAGACGAAACCTTCATCGTTCTGGTCAACCACGAGGAACAGTATTCCATCTGGCCGCACTGGAAGGCCGTGCCCGGCGGCTGGACTGCCGTCGAGGGCGTGAAGGGCGACAAGAAAACCGTGCTCGACTACGTGGACGCCACCTGGACCGACATGCGGCCCAAGTCGCTGCGCGTGTGGATGCAGCAGCAGGAGCAGGCGGGTGCCGGCGCCGCGCTGCAAAGCGATACCGATACCGTGATCGAAACCGCAGCGGGCTGACGCGCATGCACGCGCCGCTGACCCTGCTGTGCCTGCCGTGCGCAGGCGCCAGCGCCACCATGTACCTGCGCTGGCGCAGGCTGCTGCCCCACTGGATCCGCATTGCGCCGGTGGAGCTGCCGGGGCGGGGCAGCCGGCTGGGCGAGCCTGCGGTCGAGGACTTCGGGCAACTGGTCTCGCTGCTGTGCGCAGAGCAGCGCCAGGCCATGCGCGGCCGCTTTGCGCTGCTGGGCCACAGCATGGGCGCGCTGCTGGCCTTCGGCATGGCGCGGCAGTTGCGCGAGGAGGGCAGGGAGCTGCCGCTGGCCCTGATTGCCTCGGGCAGCCCGGCACCGGCCTGCCGCGATCCCGAGCGCTTTGCGGGCAAGGGCGACGATGCGGCGCTGATTGCCGATCTGCGCAGGCAGGGCGGCACGCCCGAAGAGGTGTTTGGCAGCCCCGAGCTCATGCGCATCACGCTGGATGTGCTGGGGTCCGACTACCGCGTCTGCGAGAGCTTCGGCCATGTGCCCGCTGCGGGCCTGCCGCTGCCGGTGCACGTCTTTGCGGGGCGGCAGGACGACATCGAGGCGCCCCGCGTCCAGGCCTGGTCGCAGGAGGCCGCCGGGGCCTTCACGCTGGACTGGTTCGAGGGCGGGCATTTCTTCATCAAGCAGCGCGAAGGCGATGTGCTGGCCGTGCTGGCGCAACGCCTGGCCGGGTCCCAGTCACTCCAGGGGGAAATCCATGCAGCTCGTGTCCGTGCGTGAGGCCATGAGCCAGGGCATCGAGGTCTTCAGGCTGGACCTGGACCTGTCGGCCGAACTGAGCGACAGCCTGCCGCACCTGACCCCCGAGGAGCGCGGTCGCGCCGCGCGCTTCGTGCGGGCCGCCGACCGGCTGCGCTTCGCACAGACGCGCGCTGCCACGCGGCGCCTGCTGGGGCGCAGGCTGGGCTGCTGCCCGGCCGATGTGCCGCTGGCGGTCGGCGTCCACGGCAAGCCCTTTGTCGACGAGGACCCGCTGCGGGCACCGCTCTTCAATGTCTCGCATTCGGGCGGCCATGCGCTGATCGCGATGGCCGATCCCGGTGGCGTGCTGCACCTGGGCGTGGACATCGAGCAGCACAAGCCCGACCTCGATGCCGAGGTCATGCTCGACGCCGTCTGCACCGACCAGGAACGCGCCAGCGTGCGCCGTGCGCCTGATCGGCTGGCGGCCTTCTACCAGCGCTGGGTGGGCAAGGAAGCCGTGCTAAAGGCCATCGGCATTGGCGTGGCCGACCACCTGCGCTCCATAGGCATCAGCCCGGGAGGGGACGGACGGCTGGCCATCGCCTGCGCGGTCCCCGACTGGAATGGTTTTCAAGCGATGGCGCTGCCAGCGCCGCCGGGCTACGCGGCAGCTCTTGCGTGGCGCACCAAGGAATCGACATGAACGAAACCCTCCAGCGCTTCGAGCGCAAGGCCCCCGCGGGCTCGCTGCTTCCCCTGCTCATCACGCCCGCCCAGCCGGGCCAGGACCTGCTGGCCGCGCTGCCGCCGCTGCGCCGCGACATCGACGAGGCGCTGCTGACCACGGGCGGCGTGCTGCTGCGCGGCTTTGGCGTGCCCGATGTGGAGACCTTCCAGCGCTTTGCCTCGGCCTTCGGCCACCCGCTGCTCAAGTACGAATTCGCCTCCACGCCGCGCAGCGCGGTCGAGGCCTCCAGCGGCGCGGGCGTCTACACCTCCACCGAATACCCGGCCCACCAGAGCATTCCGCTGCACAACGAGCAGGCCTACACGCGCGAATGGCCCATGAAGATCTGGTTCCACTGCGTCACCGCATCGCCCGAGGGCGGCGAGACGCCGATTGCCGACAGCCGTGCGGTCTACCGCCGCATTCCGGCGCGCATCCGCGAGCTGTTCGAGCCCGGGATTCTGTACGTGCGCAACTTCGGCGAGATGGACGTGCCCTGGCAGAAGGTCTTCAACACCGAAAGCCGCGCCGAGGTCGAGGCCTTCTGCCGCCATGCGCGCATGGACTGGGAGTGGAAGGAAGACGACGGCCTGCGCACGCGCCAGCTCTGCCAGGCCATGGAAAGCCACCCCGTCACGGGCGAGATGGTCTGGTTCAACCAGGCCCACCTGTTCCACATCTCGGCGCGCGAGCCCGAGGAGCGCGAGGTGCTGGAGGAGGTCTACGGCATCGAGAACCTGCCGCGCAACACCTTCTTCGCCGACGGCTCCACCATCGGCGACGACATCTTCGCCGAGGTGCGCGCCGCGCTGGACGCCGAGACCGTCAGCTTCCCCTGGGAGCAGGGCGACGTGCTGATGCTGGACAACATGCTCGTGGCCCATGCCCGCTCGCCCTTCAAGGGGCCGCGCAAGGTCATCGTCGCCATGGCCGAGCCGCGCAGCAATCTGGACCGTTTCTGAGAACCCGGGAGGCAGCTGACATGCTGAGTGGACAAAGTGCAATCGCGGCAGCAGGCCAGGCGCCGGCCAGCCTGGTCGAGCATCTGAGGGGCCTGGCGCAGCAGCGGCCTGGCGACATCTGGCTCACCGTGGCCGCCGTGCAGGACGGCCGCGTGGTCGAGCGCAGCCACAGCTATGGCGGCTTCGAGCGGCGCGTGCGCGCGCTGGCCGCCCGGCTGCAGCAGCTGTGCCCCGTGGGCGCGCGCGCCCTGGTGATGATGGACAACGACGAGCACTACGCCGCCAGCATGCTGGCCTGCTTCTACGCGGGCGTGATCGCCGTGCCGGTGCCGCCGTTGGAATCGCTGCGCGTGCAGCACCTGGAGCGGCTGCTGGGCATCGTGGGCGACGCGGACGCGGCCTGCGTGATCAGCACGGCCGAAGTGATGCAGGCTTTGCCCGGCGCCGATGCGCGCTTTGCCGGCATTGCCGCCGTGGCCGCCGACCAGGTGGACCTGGCCGATGCCGACGCCTGGCGGCCCCATGCGCCGGCTGCCGACGACATCGCCTTCCTGCAATACACCTCGGGCTCCACCTCGGCGCCCAAGGGCGTGATGGTCAGCCACGGCAACCTCATCGCCAACGAGGCCGCCATCCAGCAGCGCATGGACATCGGCGCGGGCGACCGCTTCATGTCCTGGGCACCGCTGTACCACGACATGGGCCTGATCGGCGGACTGCTGCAGCCGCTGTACAGCGGGCTGCCGCTGGTGCTGACCTCGCCGCGCCTCTTTCTGGAAAGCCCCGTGCGCTGGCTGGAGCTGATATCGCGCCACCGCGCCACCATCAGCGGCGGCCCCGACTTCGCCTACCGCATGTGCCTGGAGCGCATCAAGCCGTCGCAGCTGGCGCAGCTGGACCTGTCGAGCTGGCGGCTGGCCTACACGGGCGCCGAACCCGTGCGTGCCGACACCGTCACGGCCTTCGCGCAGCGCTTTGCCGCCTGCGGCCTGCGGCCCGACGCGGCCTATGCCTGCTACGGCCTGGCCGAGGCCACCCTGTTCATCACCGGCGGCAGTTGCGGCGCGGGCGCCACGATCACGTCCTTCGATACCGAGGCCCTGGCGCAGGGCCGGGCCGAGGAAAGCTCCGGCGCCTCGCAGACCACCGCGCTGGTGGGCTGCGGCCCCGCCGTTCCCGGCCATGCCGTGGCCATCGTCGATCCGCAGAGCCTGCAGGTGCTGGAGCCCGGGCGCGTGGGCGAGATCTGGGCGCACGGCCCCAGCATCAGCCAGGGCTACTGGGGCAAGCCGCAGCAAACGCAGCAGGCCTTTGTCGAGCATGCAGGCCGGCGCTGGCTGCGCACGGGCGACCTGGGCTTCGTGCACGGCGGGCAGGTCCATGTGGCGGGCCGCATCAAGGACCTGATCATCGTGCGCGGGCACAACCTCTACCCGCAGGACATCGAGCGCGTGGTCGAGGCCGAGGTCGAAGCCGTGCGCAAGGGACGCGTGGCCGCGTTTGCGGTGGAAGGGCCGTCGGGCGAGGGCATAGGTGTGGCCGCCGAGATTTCGCGCGGTTTGCAAAAGCTGGTGCCGAGGGAGACGCTGGTCGACGCACTGGCTGCCGCCGTGGCCACGGTCTTTGGCGAGGCGCCTGCCGTCGTGATCCTGCTGGAGCCCGGCGCGCTGCCGCGCACATCGAGCGGCAAGCTCCAGCGCCAGGCCTGCAAGAAGGGCTGGGCGCAGCGCAGCCTGGATGCCTATGCGGTCTGGGAGCATGGTGCCTTCGTGGACGCAACGGAATCTGCAGCGAATGACGGTGCAGATCAGTCCGCCCCCCCGCCGCTCGATGCCACCGAGACTGCGCTGGCCATGCTCTGGTGCGAAGTGCTGCGCCGTGCCGAGCTGCCTGCGGGCGATCCGCAGTTCTTCCTGCTGGGCGGCAACTCCCTCTCGGCCGTGCAACTGGCTGCACGCGTGTCGCAGCAGTGGGGCGTGGACTTTGCGCCAGGCCTGCTCTTTGACCGGCCCCGGCTTTCGGCGTGCGCGGCTGCATTGCGCGAACTGCAGGCGGCAGGACCCGGAACTGGCATCCCTCGTCCTGGCCCTGTGGCGCGCGGCCCCGGTGCAAGCCAGCCCCTGTCCCACGCCCAGCAGCGGCAGTGGTTTCTCTGGCACCTGGATCCTGCGGGCACGGCCTACCACGTGGCGGTGGAGCTGCAGCTGGGCGGCACGCTGGATGCGCAACGGCTGCACACGGCCCTGGAGCGCCTGGTGGCACGCCACGATGCGCTGCGCACCGTGTTTCTGCCTGCCGCCGACGGGTCGGCCCGGCAGCATGTGCTGGATAGCGGCGGCCTGGAGTTCCAATGGCTGGACCTGGACCACGAGCCGCAGCGTGCCCCTGAAGAGGCACGCCGCCTGCACGCCAGGCCCTTCGACCTGGGCAAGGGCCCGCTGCTGCGTGCGCTGCTGATGCGGCTTGGGCCGGATGACCACCGTCTGGTGCTGGTCATGCACCACATCGTGTGCGACGGCGTATCCCTGCAGAACCTGCTGGACGAGCTTGCGCAGCAATACCTCCATCTGGGTGATGCGGCGGCGGCCGCCGAGCCCGCTGCCCCCGCATTGCAATACGCCGACTACGCAGCCTGGCATGCGGCCTGGCTGGATGGCGGCGTGCGCGAGCGGCAACTGGCCTACTGGCGCTGGCAACTGGGCAGCGAGCATCCCGTGCTGGCCTTGCCCAGCGACCGGCCGCGCGCAGCCGTGGCCCGCTACTCGGCTGCCCGGCATGGCTTCGCGCTGCCTGCGCCGCTGGTGGACGCGTTGCGCGCGCGTGCCGCCGAAGCCGGCGCCAGCCTGTTCATGGTGCTGCTGGCAGGCTGGCAGGCCGTGCTGCACCGCCATACGGGCCAGCAGGTGCTGCGCCTGGGCGTGCCCGTGGCGGGCCGCCAGCATGCGGGCACGCAGGGCCTGATCGGGTTCTTCGTCAACACCCTGGTGCTGCAGGCCGAGGTCGATGGCCGCACCCCGCTGGCCCAGGTGCTCAATGCGGCCAGGCGCGCCACGCTGCAGGCCCAGGAGCACCAGGACCTGCCTTTCGAGCAACTGGTGGAAGACCTGCAGCCCCAGCGCAGCCTGGCGCATCCACCGCTGTTCCAGCTGATGTTCAACCATGTGCATGAGGACTTGCGCGGCTTCGAGCGCATGACGGGCTGCATAGCCGAAGCGGCTTCAATGCCCGGAGGCACGGCGCAGTTCGAGCTGTCGCTGGAAGTGCGTGAACGCGCAGGCGGTGCCGTGCGCGTGGGCATGGACTATGCGGCCGAGCTTTTCCTGCCCGCCACCATGGAGCGCCTGGGCCAGCACTATCTGCGCATGCTCGAGGCCCTGGCCCATCACCCCGAGGCCACCGTGGGCGAGGTGGATCTGCTGTCCGATGAAGAGCGCGCACAGCTGGCGTCCTGGCAGACCGGCCAGGGCGGGCAGGGCGGCTATGCCGTGCCCGAGCTGGTCCATGCCGCATTCGAGCAGCAGGCGCGTCGCAACCCGCAGGCCACGGCCCTGGTCTTCGGGGAAGGCGCTTGGAGCTATGGGGAACTCAATGCGCGTGCCAACCGCCTGGCCCATCATCTGATCGCACTTGGTGTGCGGCCCGAAGTGCAGGTCGGCATTGCCATGGAGCGTTCGCTGGACATGGTGGTCGGCCTGCTGGCCATCATGAAGGCTGGTGGCGCCTATGTGCCCATGGACCCCGAGCACCCGGCCGAGCGCCTGCGCTATATGGCCGACGACAGCGGTATCGGCCTGCTGCTGACCCAGTCGGGCCTGGTCGCACGGCTGCCGCCAGCGCTGCAGCCGCTGTGCCTGGCGGTGGACGCCATCGATCTGTCCTCCCGTCCGGCCCATGACCCGGGCGTCGCGCTGCACGGCGAGAACCTGGTCTACGTCATCTACACCTCGGGCTCCACCGGCCGGCCCAAGGGCGCGGGCAATCGCCACCGCGCGCTGTGCAACCGCCTGGCCTGGGGCCAGCAGCACCAGCCGCTGGCCGCGCAGGACACCGTGCTGCAGAAGACGCCGTTCAGCTTCGATATCTCGTTCTGGGAGTTTTTCTGGCCGCTGTCCACAGGCGCCCGGCTGGCGCTGGCTGGGCCCGGGGAGCATCGCGATCCTGCGCGTATCGCGGCCTTGGTCGAGCGCCATGCCGTCACCTGCATCCACTTCGTGCCGTCCATGCTGCAGGCCTTTCTGTCCAGCGGCCATGCCCCGTCCTGCACAGGACTGAAGCACATCGTCTGCAGCGGCGAGGCCCTGCCGGCCGAGCTGCGCGACCGCGCACTGGCCCTGCTGCCGGGCGCGCGCCTGCTCAACCTCTACGGGCCGACCGAAGCCGCCATCGAGGTCACCTACCACGACTGCCGCGAGCCTGGCCCGCAGGCCGTGCCCATCGGGCGGCCGCTGGGCAACGTGCAGGTGCATATCGTCGACGCTGGCCTGCAGCCCGTGCCGCGCGGCGTGGCCGGCGAGCTGCTGCTGGGCGGCCTGGCGCTGGCGCGCGGCTACTGGGGCCGGCCCGCGCTCACGGCCGAGCGCTTTGTGGCCAGCCCCTCGGCGCAGGCCGGCGAGCGTGCCTACCGCACGGGCGACCTGGTGCGCTGGAACGAGCACGGCGAGATCGAGTACCTGGGCCGGCTGGACCACCAGGTCAAGATCCGTGGCTTCCGCGTGGAACTGGGCGAGATCGAAGCCGCCCTGCTGGCCGTGCCAGGCCTGCGCGAGGCGGTGGTGGTCGCAGACTCTGCCGAAGGCGGCAGCCGGCTGGTGGCCTACCTGGCCGGTGAAGGTGCCGCGCTGCAGGACCTGGCTGCACTCAAGGCGCAGCTGGGCCGCAGCCTGCCCGACTACATGGTGCCCTCCCTCTTTGTGCGCCTGGACGCGCTGCCGCTCAACAGCAACGGCAAGGTGGACCGCAAGGCGCTGCCGGCGCCCGCGCCCCTGCCTGCATCGGGCGATGGTGCGCAGCCGTTCGAGGCGCCCGAAGGCGGTGTGGCCGAGACCATTGCCACCATCTGGCGCGAGCTGCTGCAGCTCGAACGCATAGGCGCCAACGAAAGCTTCTTCGACCTGGGCGGGCATTCGCTGCTGCTGATACGCGCGCACCGGCGGATCGAGGATGCGCTGGGCAGCGGGCTTTCTGTGATCGACATGTTCCAGCACCCGACCGTGGCCACGCTGGCCCGCCGCATCGAGGCGCAGCGCGGCGCGGGGGCGGCCCAGGAAGGACTGCAGGACCAGCAGGCCGACGCACGCGCCCAGCGCCGCCGCGCCGCGCTGCTGGGCCGCCGTGGTCTGACCGAGGAGGTGAACTGATGCGTGCTCAGGATGCGGGCTACAGCGGCGTGGAGATCGCCATCATCGGCATGGGAGGGCGCTTCCCGGGCGCGGACAGCGTGGACGCGCTGTGGCGCAACATCCGCGAAGGCCGCGAATCCGTGACGGTCTTCAGCGACGAGGCCCTGCGAGCCCGGGGCACGGAACAGGCCCTGCTGGACGATGCCGCCTGCGTGAAGTCCGGCGTGGTGCTGGAAGGCCTGGACTGGTTCGATGCCGGCTTTTTCGGCTACACGCCGCGCGAGGCCGGCCAGATCGATCCCCAGCAGCGCGTCTTCCTCGAATGCGCCTGGCAGGCGCTGGAGCATGCGGGCTATGACGCCGAGCGGCTGGACGTGGCGGCCGGCGTGTTCGCGGGTGCGGGCGCCAATCTCTACCTCATGCGCCATCTGCTGGGACGGGCCCGGTGGAGCGGCGGCATCGCCGAGCTGATCGCCCTGCTCAACGGCAACGCGGCCGACGCCTTGTGCACGCGCGTGGCCTACAAGCTCAACCTGCGCGGCCCGGCCGTGACCGTGCAGACGGCCTGCTCCACCTCGCTGGTGGCCGTTCACATGGCCTGCCAGTCCTTGCTGGGCATGGAGTGCGACATGGCCCTGGCCGGCGGGGTGTGGCTCAACCTGCTGCAAGGCGCGGGCTACCTGCACCAGCCGGGCGCCATCCTGTCCTCGGACGGCCATTGCCGCGCCTTCGATGCGCGCGCCGACGGCACCATGCTGGGCAGCGGCGCGGGCGTAGTCGTGCTCAAGCGCCTGGACGAGGCACTGCGGGACGGCGACACCGTCCATGCCGTGATCCGGGGCAGCGCCGTGAACAACGATGGCGCGCGCAAGATCGGCTACAACGCGCCCAGCGTGGACGGCCAGGCCGAGGCCATACGCGCCGCCCAGGCCATGGCCGGCGTCGATCCCGCCTCAGTGGGATATGTCGAGGCCCATGGCACGGGCACCACGCTGGGCGATCCCATCGAGATCGCGGCGCTGACCCAGGCCTTTGGCGGGGCTGGGGGACTGACGGGGCGTGCGCCCGGTCACTGCGCCCTGGGATCGGTCAAGACCAATGTGGGCCACCTGGACGCCGCTGCCGGAGTGACCGGCCTGATCAAGGCCGTGATGGCGCTGCGCCACCGCACCCTGCCGCCCAGCCTGAACTTCTCCACGCCCAACCCGCGCGTGGACTTCGCTGGCAGCCCCTTCCGCGTCCAGACCACGGCGCAGGACTGGCCTGCCGGCCCGCTGCCCCGGCGTGCCGGCGTGAGCTCCTTCGGCATGGGCGGCACCAATGCGCACATGGTGCTGGAGGAGGCTCCGGCCACGCTCCCTGCCGATCCATCGGAAAGCGCAGGGCGGACGCCCCAATTGCTGCTGCTGTCGGCGCGCACGCCGCAGGCGCTGCAGGCCTCGGCCAGCCAGCTGGCCAGACATCTGGAGCAGCACCCGGGCCTGGCCCTGGCCGATGTGGCCCACACCCTGCGTGTGGGCCGCAAGCGCCATGCGCACCGGCTGGCCGTGCTGGCCCATGGAGTGACCCAGGCCATCGAGGCGCTGGACCATCCGGCGCCTCTGGTGCATTTCACGGGCAGCGTGCTCTCGCCCCAGCCCGGCCTGGCCTTTCTGTTCCCGGGGCAGGGCGCCCAGCACGCGGGCATGGCACGCAGCCTGCATGCGCAGGAGCCGGTGTTCCGCGACATCGTGGACCGCTGCTGCGAGACGGTGAGGTCCCAGACCGGCATGGATCTGCGGCCCTGGCTGCTGGCCCATGCCGACGATGCCCGGGCCGCGCAGGCTCTGGCGCGCACCGAGGCCACGCAGCCTGCGCTGTTCATCGTCGAGTACGCCATGGCACGGCTGTGGATGTCCTGGGGCCTGCAGCCCGAGGCCATGCTGGGCCACAGCATCGGCGAGTATGTGGCGGCCTGCATCGCCGGGGTCTTCTCGCTCGACGATGCGCTGGACCTGGTGGTCGCGCGCGGCCGCATCATGCAGGCCACCGAGCCCGGCGCCATGCTGGCCGTGGGCCTGCCTGAGGCCGCGCTGCAGGACTGGCTGTGCCGGGGCTGCGATCTGGCCGCCGTCAATGCGGCCGATCTGTGCGTGCTCTCGGGCCGGCCCGACGCCATTGCGGCCGCCGAGCAGGCCCTGGCCGGCACGGGCGTGCTGCTGCGCAGATTGCAGGTGTCGCACGCCTTTCATTCCGCGCTGCTCGATCCCGTGCTCGACGCCTTTGCGCACCAGCTGGCCAGCGTGCGGTTCAACCGGCCTGCCATGGCCTTCATCTCCAACCTCAGCGGCCGCTGGATCCGCGACGAAGAGGCCCAGGACCCCCGCTACTGGCTGCAGCATCTGCGCGGCACGGTGCGCTTTGCGCAGGGCCTGGACACGCTGCTGGACCAAAGCGACCGCATCCTGCTGGAAGTGGGCCCGGGCCAAGGCCTCAGCGGCCTGGCCCGGCGCCATCCCAAGGCTGGCGCACGCACCGTGCTGGCCTCGCAGGCAGCCGCCAACCGCGAAGAACTTCAGGCCGACCAGCCCGCGCGCTGCCTGGCCCAGCTTTGGGCGGCGGGCGTTGACGCGGCCAAGGCACCGCTGCTGAACAGCGCACAGGGCGCGCGCCGCGTGCCCTTGCCCGGCTATCCGTTCGAGCGCGAATCGCACTGGGTTGCCGCCACGGTGCCGGCCTCTGAGGCTGCTCCTGCTGCTCCCGGTGGTCTGCACGGCACCGATCCCCGGGGCTGGCTGTATGCCCCTGTCTGGCAACGCTCAGCGCCCGTTGTACGGGCCGCCGCGGTACCCGCCGGCGGCTGCATGCTGCTGCTGGCCGAGGCCGGATCGACACTGGCCGAATCCCTGGCGCAGGCCTGGTCCGACACCCAGCCCGCGCCCGTGGTCCGCATCGAACCCGGTCCGCTCCATGAACGCCTGGGGCCTGCCCGCCATGCGCTGCGCATGACCGAGCGCAGCGACTGGACGCGCGCTCTGGGGCAGATAACGGCCGAGATCGGCCCGGTGGCCTGCATCTGCGATCTGTGGAGCCTGGGCACGCTGGATGACGCACAGGCGGCTGAGCGCTGCCTGCTCGGCCCGCTGGCCCTGGCCCAGGCGCTGGAGGCCGTGCCTGCCGCATCCGCTGTGGGCGCTGCTGGCCGGCAGCAGATGCTGCTGGTCACGGATGGGCTGGAGGACGTGACAGGGACCGAATCCCTGCAGCCCGCCAAGGCCATGCTCCATGGCCCCTGCCTCGTGATTCCCCAGGAGCTGTCGGGCATGGCCTGCCGCATCGTCGATGTGCTGCCTGTGCAGAGCGGGCATGCCCAAGGGATGGCAGCGCTGGCGCAGCGCATCCTGGCCGAGTTCAGCGAGCCCGCACCGGCCTGCGTGGCCTTGCGCGGCCCGCACCGCTGGACCCGGCGCTACGAGCGCATTGCGGGGCAGACGGCACCCGCCGTCACGCCAGCTGCGCCAGCCACCGCGCCGCGCCTGCGCCGTGGCGGCTGCTATCTGATCACGGGCGGCCTGGGCGGCATGGGACTGGCGCTGGCCCGGCACCTGGCCGAGCACTGGCAGGCCCGGCTGGTGCTGCTGGGCCGCTCGGCGCTGCCTGAACGGGGTCAGTGGCAGGCACTGGCGCAGGATGCGCAGACGGAACCTGCGCTGCGTGCCCGGCTGCAGCAGTTGCTGGAGCTGGAACGGCTGGGCGCCCAGCTGTGCCTGGTGCAGGCCGATGTGGGCAGCGAAGCCCAGCTGCGCACCGCGTTGGAACAGGCGCAGCGCGCGTTCGGCGGAATGCATGGCGGCATCCACGGCGTCATCCACGCCGCCGGCCTGGCCGGCGACGGCTTGCTCGCGGACAAGCGGGCACACGAGGTGATGCAGGTGCTCGCGCCCAAGCTCCAGGGCACGCGGGCCTTGCTGGCCGCACTGGCCGGGCAGCCGCTGGACTTCATGCTGCTGTGCTCTTCCCTGGCCGCCGTGGCGGGCGGCCTGGGCCGCATCGACTATGCGGCCGCCAATGCCTGCCTGGATGCGCTGGCCGTGGCCCATGGCCGCACGGCCGGCTGGCCGCTGATTTCCGTGGGCTGGGACGGGTGGCGCGGCGTGGGCATGGCGGCAGGCACGTCCATGCCCGAAGGTGTGGGCATCGCACCGGAGCAGGGCGTGCATCTGTTCGAGCGCATTCTGGCCGGCCCTTTGCAGCCCCTTGTCTGCGTGTCCACCACCGATCTGGAAACGCGTCGCCATGCGGACCTCGCCGAGTTGCTGGACCAGGCCCTGCCTGCAGCAGCGACAACGGCAGCGACGGCGGGGCCTGCGCCCACCCAGGTGCGGCCCGGTGGCATGGCCGGCTTCGTGGCGCCCGAGGGCGACCTGGAGACCGGTCTGGCCGCGCTCTGGAGCGGCTTCCTGGGCGTGGCTCCCGTGGGCGCCGAGGACAACCTTTTCGAACTCGGCGGCGACTCGCTCATGGCCATACAGCTGCTGGCGCGCGTGCGCCAGGCCTATGGCGTCGAAATCCATCCTGCGGCCTTGCTGCGCACGCCCACGGTGCGGCGCCTGGCCGAACTCGTTGAAACCCGGTTGATCGAGGAAATCCAGGCGCTGGACGCCGAAGCCGAGCCCGCCCCGACCACCGCATCGCCGATTTATTCGTGAAGATCGCCATGACAGCACCGCAAGATATTCAGTCCCTGCGCGCCCGGCTCAGCCCCGAGCAGCGTGCCCAGCTCGAGGCCCGCCTGCGCGGCGGCGGCAGCCCGGCCGTGCGCGCTGGCCAGGACATTCCACGCCGCGATCCGGCCAGCCCGGCCCTGCTGTCCCATGCCCAGCGCAGCCTCTGGCTGACCTGGCAGCTGGCGCCCGACAGCCCGGCCTACAACCTGGCCGGCAGCCTGGACATGGAAGGCCCGCTGGACGCGGGGGCGATGGCTGCGGCGCTGGACGATCTGGTGGCGCGGCACGACATCCTGCGCACGCGGATCACGGCCGGCGACGATGGCCAGGCGCTGCAGGCGGTGCAGCCGATGCAACCGGACGGGGCCACGTCGCTGCAAATGCCTGTGGTCGATATGCCAACGCAGGCTGCGCTGGAAGACGCATTGGCCGGCTTCGCGCAGACGCCTTTCGCCCTTGACCGCCAAGCGCCGCTGCGCGCCTGCCTGTACCGCCTGGACGCGCAGCGCCATGTGCTGGCGCTGTCGCTGCACCATATCGCGGCGGACGGCTGGTCGCTGCGCATCCTGGTCGACGAGCTGCTGCACTGCTACGAGGCCCGCTTGCGCGCGCAGCCCCCCGCACTGGCACCCATGCCCATCCAGTTCGCCGACTACGCGGCCTGGGAACGCCAGCGCCTGGACGGTGGCGAGCGCGAGCGCCAACTGCGCTACTGGCGCGAACGTCTGGGTCAGGAACACGCGCCGCTGGAGCTGCCCCTGAGCCATGCGCGCGGCGCCGTGACCGGCGCGGCCGAGGGCCGGCACCGCTTTGTCTGGCCCGCCGAGCTGTCCGATGCGGTGCGCGCGCTGGCGCGGGCGCGCGGCGCCTCGCTGTTCATGACCATGACGGCCTTGCTGGACCTGTTGCTGTACCGCCTGAGCGGCCAGCGCCGCATCCGCGTGGGCACGCCCATTGCCAACCGGGGCAAGGCCGAGACGCATGGGCTGATCGGCTATCTGCTCAACCTGCAGGTGCTGCAGGTCGATGCCGCACCGCAGATGGGCTTTGGCGAACTGCTCGAACAGGTGCGCCAGGCCGTGCTGGATGCGCAGCAGCATGCCGACCTGCCGTTCGACATGCTGGTCGAGGCGCTGGCGCCCGAGCGCCTGCCGGGCGTGCATCCGCTGTTCCAGGTCAAGTGCACGCAGCAGGACGCCATGGAGCGCGAGCGCAGTGCCGCCGGCGTGCGCGTGCGCATGCAGACACTGACGGCAGGCCAGGCGCATTTCGACCTGAGCCTGGACTTCACCGACCGGGCCGAGGGCATCGAATGCGTGTTCATCCACGACACGGGCCTGTTCGATGCGCAGCGCATCGCCGTCTTCGCGGACAGCCTGACCCGCTGCGCCCGGCAGGTGGTGGCCGCGCCCGATGCCGCGCTGGCGGCCATTGCGCTGGCCGACCCGGTTGACGTGGCTGACGGCGGCGAGGCTCCCCAGGCCGCAACCGTGCTTGCGCTGTGGAATGCTGCTGTTGAACGCCAGGGCCTGGGCATGGCGCTGCGCGCCGAAGCGCGCACCGCATCCTTCGTGCAGCTGGACCGCGCGGCCAACCGCCTGGCCGCGCAGCTGCGCGCGCAGGGCCTGGGACAGGAAACCCGCATCGGCGTGCTGGCGCCACGTTCGCCCGAGCTGGTGCTGGGCATGCTGGCCGTGCTCAAGGCCGGCTGCGTCCATGTGCCGCTGGACCCCGAGCTGCCGGCCGAGCGCCTGGCCTACCAGCTGCACGACTGCGGCGCACGCCTGCTGCTGGCGGCGCAGCCCGTGGCGTGGCAGCCGGCGATTCCTGTCTGGCCGCTGGCACTTTCCGACGACATGGAGCCTGAAGCCACCACGCAGGAGCCAGTCACGCTCCACCGCGATCAGGCCGCCTACCTCATCTACACCTCGGGCTCCACGGGCCAGCCCAAGGGCGTGGTGATCAGCCACGGCGCGCTGGCCAACTATGTGCAGGGCGTGCTGGCCCGGCTGGACCTGCCGGCCAGCGCCTCCAGCATGGCCATGGTGTCCACCGTGGCCGCCGACCTGGGGCATACGGTGCTGTTCGGCGCGCTGTGCTCTGGGCGCCTGCTGCACCTGATGGCCCCTGAGCGCGCCTTCGATCCCGATGCCTTTGCGGACTACATGCACACGCACCAGGTCGATGTGCTCAAGATCGTGCCCAGCCATCTGCAGGCCCTGCTGAACGCTGCCCGGCCCGCGCAGGTTCTGCCACGCCATTGCCTGGTGCTGGGGGGCGAGGCGACGGGCTGGGCGCTGCTGGAGCGCATCACCGCGCTGCAGCCCGCTTGCCGCGTGCTCAACCACTACGGCCCCACCGAGACCACGGTGGGCACGCTGACCCAGTCCGCAGACCAGGCCGACCGTGCAGCCGCCAGCCTGCCCATGGGCGTGCCGCTGGGCGGCACCGTGGCCCATGTGCTGGATGCGGCGCTGCAGGCCGTGCCTGCGGGCCTGCCGGGCGAGTTGTTCATTGGCGGAGCGGGTCTGGCGCGCGGCTACCAGGGCCGGCCTGCGCTCAGCGCGGAACGCTTTGTGGCCAGCCCCTTCGAGCCCGGCCTGCGCCTGTACCGCACGGGCGACCAGGTGCGTCAGCGTGCCGACGGCAGCCTCGAATTCCTGGGCCGTCTCGACGGCCAGGTCAAGATCCGTGGCTTCCGTGTGGAGCCCGGCGAAGTTGCCCAGGCGCTGCGCGAGCAGCCTTCCGTGCGCGAGGCCGAGGTGCTGGCTCTGGCCAGCGAAGACGGCCAGCTGCGGCTGTGCGCCTATCTGGTGCGCGAACCGGACCAGCCGGGCGACCATGACGGCCTGCGTGCAGCGCTGGGCGCACGGCTGGCCGACTACATGCTGCCAGCGCACTTTGTCGATCTGCCTGCCATGCCGTTGACGGCCAACGGCAAGCTTGACCGCCGCGCGCTGCCAGCTCCTGTGCCGCAGGCGGCAACGGCTGCCACCGACGGGGGCCAAGCGCCCCAGGGAGCCACCGAGCAGCTGCTGGCCGAGATCTGGGCGCAGGTGCTGCGCACCGAGGCGCCCAGCCGCCATGACAACTTCTTCAGCCTGGGGGGCGACTCCATCCTGGCGCTGCAGATCGTGGCGCGCGCACGCAAGCGCGGCCTCAAGCTCACGCCCAGGCAGCTCATGGAGCAGCAGACCATTGCCGCGCTGGCCGCAGCCACGGGCGGTGCCGTGGCGGCCGCACCAGCTGCGCCCACCGCCCCGGCAGCCCCGGCCGCTGAAGCCGGTGCAGCATTTGGCCTGACGCCTGTGCAGCACTGGTTCTTCGAACAGGCCTTTGCGCAGCCCCACCACTGGAACCAGTCTGTGCTGCTGACTTTGGGCGAGGTGCCGGACCTGGCGCGCCTGCGCACGGCGGTCGATGCCGTGGTCACCCAGCATGAGGCGCTGCGCCTGTGCTTCGCCTGCAAGAACGGGCGCTGGACGCAGTGCGTGGGTGCCGCCCCCGCGCAGGCGCCGTTCGAAACCCAGGACCTGTCGGCCGAGCGTGACGCGGGAGCGGCCATTGCGCGCACCGCCGCAGCGCTGCAGACGACGCTGAGCCTGGAGCGGCCATTCAAGGCCGTGTGGCTGGATCTGGGCGGCACGCGCTCGGGCCGGCTGCTGCTGATCGCCCACCATCTGGTGGTGGATGCCGTCTCCTGGCGCATCCTGGTCGAGGACCTGCAGACCGCCTATGCGCAGCTGGGCAAGGCCCAGGCTGTCGATCTCGGCCCGCGCACCAGCGCCTTGCGGGAATGGGCGCAAGCGCTGCAGTCGCGCGCCGCACAGTCCGCAACGCAGGCCGAACTGGCCCATTGGACCGAGACGCTGGCGCAGGCCGGCGCGCCGCTGCCCGGCCACGCCGCAGGCAGCAACACCGTCGCGGACACGGTCACGGTGGAGTGCAGGCTGGGCGAGGACCTGACCGAACAATTGCTCAGCGAAGTGCCGCCGGCCTACCGCACCCAGATCAACGACGTGCTGCTGACGGCTCTGGCACGCACGCTGTGCGCCTGGGACGGGCGCGACAGCGTGCTGGTCGAACTCGAAGGCCATGGGCGCGAGCCCTGGAGCGAGGATATGGACCTGGCCCGCAGCGTGGGCTGGTTCACCACGCTGTACCCGGTCTGCCTGCGACCGGGTGCCGACGCCGAGCCGGGCGCGGGCCTCAAGGCCATCAAGGAGCAACTGCGCGCCGTTCCCGGCAAGGGCCTGGGCTACGGGCTGCTGCGCCATCTGGCCCCCCAAGGAACGCAGCTGCCGAAGCTGCAGCCGCAGCTCACCTTCAACTACCTGGGCCAGCTGGACCAGGCGCTGGACGGTGGCCTGGGCTGGCGGCTGGCGCGTGAGCCGGTGACCGGCCAGCGCGCACCGCAGTCGTCGCGGCGCGCCTGGCTGGAAGTGGTGGCCTGCATACAGCGCGGCGAGCTGGTGCTGCAGTGGCACTACAGCGCAGCCGTGCACGATGGGGCGACGGTGCAGGGGCTGGCCGATAGCTTCCTGGGCGAGCTGCAGGCGCTGATCGCGCACTGCGTGGACGGCGGGCGCGGCGTGACGCCCAGCGATTTCCCGCTGGCCGGGGTCTCGCAGCAGCGGCTGGATGCGCTGGCTTTGCCGCTGGACAGCCTGGAGGATCTTTATCCGCTGACACCCACCCAGGCCGGCCTGATGTTCCACAGCCTGTCCGATACGCAGGAGACGGTCTATGTAAACCAGCTGCAGATGGACATGGACCGGGTAGACCCTGCGCGCCTGCGCGAGGCCTGGCAGTCGGCCAGCGACCGGCACGAAATACTGCGCACCGGCTTTCTCGACGGGCAAGGCCTGCTGCAGTGGGTGGCACGCCGAGCAGACCTGCCCTGGACCGAACATGACTGCAGCGGCCAATCCGATGCCGCGCAGGCCGCCGCGGCGCTTGCTTCGAGCGAGCGCGAGCGCGGCTTCGACCTCGCGCAGCCGCCGCTGATGCGTCTCGCGCTCGTGCGACTGTCCGCTCAGAGGCACAGGCTGATCTGGACCCGCCACCATCTTCTGCTCGACGGTTGGAGCAGCTCGCAACTGCTGTCCGAAGTTCTGCAGCATTACGCGGGCGACCGGCCCGCAGCTCCTGCGCGGCGCTACCGCGACTTCATTGCCTGGCTGGGTAGACGCGATCCGCAGGCGGGTCAGGCCTGGTGGCGTGAACAGCTTGCGGCGCTACCGGCTCCCACGCGCCTGGCGCCGGCCATGGGAGCTCACGACAGGCGGGGAGCATCGATCGCAACGGGCCATGCCACGCTGGACGTGGCGCTGGACCGGCCGGCCACGCAGGCGCTGATGCGCTTTGCGCGCGAAGAGCGCGTGACGCTGTCCACGCTGGTGCAGGCGGCATGGAGCCTGCTGCTGTCGGCCTGCACGGGCCAGCCAGCCGTGGTTTTCGGCTCGACGGTGGCGGGCCGGCCTGCCGAACTCGATGGCGCCGAGCGGACGCTGGGGCTGTTCATCAACACCTTGCCAACGGTGGTCTGTGTTGATGCGGGCCGCGAGGTGGGCGACTGGCTGCGTGCCCTGCAGGCCAACGGTGTGGCCGCGCGCGAGCATGAGCACACGCCGCTGTACGAGATACAGCAATGGGCAGGCGCTGGTGCCGAAGGCTTGTTCGACAGCATCGTCGTCTTCGAAAACTATCCGCTGGGCGAGGCGCTGTCACAGGCTGGTGGCGCAGGCGTCGTGCTGGAAAGCGTGCGCAGCAGCGAGCAGACCCACTACGCCATGACCGTGGTCGTGCACCAAAGTGACAGCCTGCGCCTGGGGCTGGACTATGCGTGCGCGCAGTTCAGCGAAGCGCAGGTCCGGCAGTTGTGGGACCGCCTGCTGTATCTGCTGCTGCAACTGGCCGCGTCCTCTGGCCGCCGCGTGGGTCAAGTGGTGCCCGCCGAGCCGGCCGAAACCGCAACGCTGGCCCAACGCGGCAGGCCGCAGCCATGCCTGGCTCCGGCCCAACCGCTGCACCAGCGCTTCGCGGCCCAGGCCCATCTTCACCTCGCAAGGCCGGCACTGGCTTTTGGCCCGTACTCCCTGAGCTACGCTGAACTCAACGCCCGGGCCAACCGCCTGGCCCACTGCCTCATCGCCCTGGGCGTGCGCCCGGAGACGCGCGTGGGCATTGCCATGCAGCGCTCGGTGGAGATGGTGGTCGGCCTGCTGGCCATCCTCAAGGCCGGTGGCGCCTATGTGCCGCTGGACCCGGACTACCCTGCCGATCGTCTGGCGCACATGGTCGAGGACAGTGGCATTGCCCTGGTGCTGACGCAGGCTGCGGTGCGCGAGCGCATTCCCGGCGCTGTCGCCTTGCAGGTGCTGGAGATCGACACGCTGGACCTGTCGGGAGAACCTGGTACCGATCCGCAGGTTGAAGTGAACCCGGACAGCCTGGCCTATGTGATCTACACCTCGGGCTCCACGGGCCGCCCCAAAGGCGCGCAACTGAGCCACCGCAACGTGGCACGGTTGCTGGACGCCACCGATGCCTGGTTCGGCTTTGGGCCTGACGATGTCTGGACCCTGTTCCATTCCTACGCCTTCGACTTCTCGGTCTGGGAGATCTTTGGCGCGCTGTGCACGGGCGGCCGGTTGGTGGTGGTGCCGTACTGGGTCAGCCGCTCGCCCCAGGACTTCCTGGCTTTGCTGCGTGCGGAGCGCGTAACGGTTCTCAATCAAACACCTTCGGCCTTTGGGCAACTGATGTATGCGGTTGAACAGGAAGATGTGAACGAGCAGGGCGGCGCTGGCCTGGCGCTGCGCCATGTGGTCTTCGGCGGCGAGGCGCTGGAGCCCGAGAGCCTGCGGCCCTGGTTCGACCGCTTCGGTGACCAGAGCCCCCAACTCGTCAACATGTACGGCATCACCGAGACCACGGTGCATGTGACGTACCGGGAGATCACCCGGAAGGATCTGGAGGGCGGACGCAGCCCCGTGGGCGTGGCGATTCCGGACCTGGGCCTGTACGTGCTCGACGGCAGCCTGAACCTGCTGCCTCAGGGTGTGGCCGGGGAGCTGTACGTGGCGGGCGAGGGCTTGGCACGCGGCTATCTCAACAGGCAAGGACTGACGGCAGAGCGCTTCATTGCCAACCCCTTCGCGGAGTCCGGCGAGCGCCTGTACCGCACGGGCGACCTGGTGCGCTGGAACGCTCAGGGCGAACTCGAATACCTGGGCCGTGCCGACCAGCAGGTGAAGATCCGGGGCTTCCGCATCGAGCTGGGCGAGGTGCAGTCGCAACTGCTGGCCCAGCCTGAAGTGCGTGAGGCGTTGGTGCTGGCCAAGCAAAGCGCAGGCGGGGCGCGATTGGTGGCCTATGTCTCGCTGAATTCGCCAGCCGAAGACGGTTTGCTCAAGGACCGGCTGGGCCATGCGCTGCCCGACTACATGGTGCCCTCGGCCATCGTTGTGCTCGATGCCCTGCCGTTGACGGCCAATGGCAAGGTGGACCGCAAGGCCTTGCCCGGGCCCGAGCTGGCGGGTGCGCAGGTCTACGAAGCGCCGCAGGGCGAGGTGGAGCAGATGCTGGCGCGCATCTGGGCCGAAGTGCTGGGCGTGGAGCGCGTGGGACGCCATGACAGTTTCTTCGAGCTGGGCGGGCATTCGCTGCTGCTGGTGCAGATGCTGGCGCGTGTGCGCACCGAGATGGGCACGGACCTGGGCCTGGCCTACGCGCTGCGCCATCCGGTGCTGTCCCAGATGGCCCAAGGCCTGAGGGAGCAGCAGGTCCGGTCCGAAAGCCTGCCGCTGGCAGCGCTGGAATCCTTCATAGACGGTTTGGAAATCGCACCATGACACAGAACCAGTTCGACAGCATTGCGCGCAAATTCGCCCTGCTGCCGCCCGAGCAGCAGCGCCTGGTCTATCGCAAGATGCGAGAAAGCGGCGTGGACATGCGGCAATTGCCGATTCCGCCGCGTACCCAGGCATCGGCGCAGGACGGCCTTCCCCTGTCCTATGCGCAACTGGGCCAGTGGCTGCTCTGGCGCATGGAGCCGGCCAGTTCGGCCTACCACATCGGCACGGCGCTGAAGCTGTGCGGTGCGCTCGACGCCGCTGCGCTGCGCGAGAGTTTCCAGGCACTGATCGGCGCGCACGAGTCGCTGCGCACGGTGTTCGACGTGGACGGGCAGGGCCTTCCCTACCAGCGCGTGCTGGCACAGGCCGAGCCGGACTTCGTGCAGGAGAACCTTGGCGAGGCGGCACCCGCCCGCCAGCAGGCCTTGCTGGAGGCGCGCTGCGCGCAGCTGGCCCGCCAGCCCTTCGATCTCGGCACCGGGCCGCTGCTGCGCGTGCGCCTGTTCAGGCTGGCCGACGATGTGCATGTGCTGGCCATCGTCATGCACCACATCGTCTCCGATGCCTGGTCGTTGCAATTGATCGTCAATGCCCTGGTGGACCAGTACCGGGCCCGTGCCACAGGCGCCGTGCAGGCGCTGGAGAGCGCCGCCCTTCAGTATGCGGACCATGCGCTGTGGCAGAAGTCCTGGCTGGACGCTGGAGAGTCGGAGCGCCAACTGGCCTATTGGCGTGACACGCTGGGGAACGATTCACCCCTGGTCGAACTGCCTGCGGACCATCCCCGGCAGGCCCGGCCATCCTATGAGGCGGCCCGCCATCTTGCTTGCGTGCCCGATAACCTGGCCCGGGGCCTGCGCGAAAGGGCCTGCGAGGAGGGGTGCACCGTCTTCACACTCCTGCTGGCCGCCTTCCAGGCGCTGCTGTACCGCCATACGGGGCTGCAACACATACGGGTGGGCGTGCCCATGGCCGGGCGCGACCATGCGCAGACCCAAGCAATGGTGGGCATGTTCGTCAACACCGTGGTCATCGGCACGCAGGTGGGCGGTGGCAGCAGCCTGCGCCATCTGGTGGAACAGGTGCGCTCGGCCGTGACGGGCGCGCAGTCGCACCAGGACCTGCCTTACGAGCAACTTGTCCAGGCGCTGCGTCCCGGGCAGGGTACGTTGTTCCAGGTGATGTTCAACCATGTGCACCATGACGATGCGGCGCTGGCCCGGCTGCCCGGACTGAGCGTCACCCCCATGGAGTGGGGCGGCCAGTCGGCCCAAGTCGAACTGGCGCTGGACATTCTGGAAGGTGCCGATGGCCGGCTGCAAATGCGTTTCAGCTACGCCAGAGAGCTGTTCGAACCGGATTCGGTGGCGCGCTGGCAGGCGCACTATCTGTCCTTGCTCCAGGCCCTACTGCATTCGCCCGACCAGGCGCTGGGCAATCTGTGTTTGGTCGACGCCGAGCCTCTGAGCCGTCTGCAGGGGTGGGCAAGGGGAGAGGGCTCCCGGTTGGCCGACGGCCTGGTCCACGAACTGATCGCCCGGCAGGCGCAGGCCCATCCCGATGCGCCTGCGGTGATTGATGGTGGCGCAACGCTCAGCCATGGTCAGCTGCAGCACCGTGTCGATCGCGCCGCGCGCCTGCTGGTGGCGCATGGCATCGGCCCCGATTGCCGGGTGGGACTGGCTCTGCCGCCCTCGGCCGACATGATCGTGGGCCTGCTGGCCATCATGAAGGCCGGCGCCGCCTTCGTGCCGCTGGACCTGCGGCATCCGCCGCAGCGCCTGGCCCATATGCTCATGGACAGCGGCGCGACCTGTCTTCTCACCCAGCCCGGACAGTCGCCGGAGCTGGATACCGTGTCCCTGGTGCTGACATTGGACGCACCGATGCCTGCAGGCGCCCGGCCTGCGCAGCCGCTGCCGGCCGTGCATGCGGACAGCCTGGCCTATGTGATCTATACCTCGGGCTCGTCGGGGCGTCCCAAGGGGGTGGCCGTGTCCCATGGAGCCCTGGCCATGCATATCCAGGCCATGCGCGAATTCCATGGCATGCAGCGCCAGGACTGCGGCCTGCTGTTCGCCTCCGTGGGCTTTGACGCCGCCTGCGAGCAATGCATGGTGCCGCTGGTCAGCGGGGCGGCCGTGCTGACGGGGGATGCGCGGGCGTGGACGGCGCGCGAATTCGTGGCAAGAACGGCCGAGGCTGGCGTCAGCGCGCTGGACCTTCCGCTGGGCTATCTGCGGCTGCTTGCCGACGAGCTGGGCTGTCCTCTGGAATTGCCCCGGCTGGAGCGTTGCATCATCGGCGGCGAGGCCCTGCCGACCCAAGGGCTGTCGCTGGCCCGGAGGATGTTCCCCGGCGCCCGTATCTTCAATGCCTATGGCCCGACCGAGGCCGTGGTCACGCCGTCCATCTCGGATGTCAGCGAGGTCACTGACGTGGGCGCCCATGCGCCCATAGGCCGGCCCGTGGGCGAACGCGAGGCCTGGGTGCTGGATGCCGACATGCAGCCCGTGGCGCCCGGCATGGCCGGAGAGCTGTACCTGGGCGGCCAGGGGCTTGCGCGCGGCTATCTCGGCATGCCCGCGCTCAGCGCGGAGCGCTTCGTCGCCCACCCGCTGGGCGAGCCGGGCAGCCGCCTCTATCGCAGCGGCGACCTGGCGCGCTGGCGCGCCGATGGCCAGCTCGAATTCCTGGGACGCGTGGACCAGCAGATCAAGCTGCGCGGCCTGCGCATCGAACCCGGCGAGATCGAGGCGGTGCTGCTGGCGCAGCCTGGCGTGCGCGAGGCCGTTGTCATGGCTGACGCCGTTGGCGCGCGGCTCGTGGCCTACGTGTCGGCGCTTGCAGGGCAGACCGTGCAGGCAGAATCTCTGCGCGCGCAGCTGGTGCATGTGCTGCCCGACTACATGGTGCCCGGCGCTGTGGTGGTGCTGGACAGGCTGCCCCTGACGGTCAATGGAAAGATCGACCAGAAGGCCCTGCCGGCCCCCGTCCAGGCATCGGTGACCTGGGAGGCTCCCCAGGGGGCGCAGGAGGAGATGCTCGCCGGCATCTGGGCTGGCCTGCTGGAGGCCGGGCGCATCGGCCGCCAGGACCATTTCTTCGAACTGGGCGGGCATTCGCTGCTGGCCATCCAGGTGGTCGAGCGCCTGCAGCGCGCCGGCTGGCAGGCCGAGGCGCGCGACCTGTTCCGGCAGCCGAGACTGCAGGATTTCGCTCTGACGCTGCGGCCTGCGCAAAAGGCACAGGAAGACGGCGCCGCGGCGGCTTCAGGGGTGCCCGAGGGGTGCGAGCGGCTGGAGCCCTACATGCTGCCGCTGGTGGCTCTGCAGCCCGGTCATCTGCGCGCCATGGAGGCCGCCATCCCGGGCGGCGCGGCCAATATCCAGGATGCCTATCCGCTGACGCCCTTGCAGGAAGGCATTCTGTTCCATCACCTGGTGCAGTCGCATGGCGACAGCTATGTGACCCACTGCCTGCTGGGCTTTGATTCGAAGGCCCGGCTGTTGGCTTTCGTGGAGGGGCTGAACCAGTGCATCGCGCGCCACGACATCCTGCGCACGGCGGTGCTCTGGGAGGGGCTGCCGCAGCCGGTGCAGGTGGTCTGTCGGCAGGCTCCGCTGCGCCTGGAATGGCTGCCCGAAGGCGATGGACCCGTCACCGCTGAACAGCGGCTTGCCGCGCTTGTGGACCCGGCTGAGTTCCGCCTCGATGTGCGGCAGGCTCCCATGGTTCGGGCCATTGCCGCCTTCGATCCCGCGCATCAGCGCTGGCTGCTGCAACTGCCCAGCCACCACCTGGTAATGGACCATACGGCGCTGGAGCTGCTGGTGGGCGAGGTGGGGCTGATCCATCAGGGCCGGACCGATCTGCTGCCCGCGCCCGTTCCCTTTCGCCGGTTCGTGCAGCTGGCGCGCGACGAGGCCGCGCTCCAGGGCCATCAGGCCTTCTTCTCGGAACTGCTGGGCGATGTGGACCAGCCCACGGCGCCCTTCGGCCTGCTGACGCTGCAGGAGCCGGTGGCCGAGCACCGGCTGGCACTGGATGCCGGGCTGGCGCGCGCGCTGCACGGCTGCGCCCGAGGTCGGCAGGTCAATCCGGCCACGCTGTTCCATCTGGCGTGGGCCCTGGTGTTGGCCCGGGTCAGCGGCACGCAGGACGTGGTGTTCGGCACCGTACTGTTCGGCCGCATGCAGGCCGCGCAGGACATGGGCCGCGCTGTCGGCATGTTCATCAACACGCTGCCGGTGCGCCTGCGGCTCGGTGGCGCAGGCCTTGACGGATTGCTGCGCCAGACCCGCGACTGCCTGGCCGGACTGCTGGCGCATGAGCATGCCCCCTGTCGCTGGCCCTCAAATGCAGCGGCCTGCCCGGCACCACGCCGCTGTTCAGCAGCCTGCTGAACTACCGGTACGGCCAGGGCGGGGATGGGGCGCCGGCCGGCTGGGAAGGCATCAGCGTGCTTTCGGCCCGCGAGCGCACGACCTATCCCGTGGCCATGTCGGTGAACGACCAGGGTGGAGGCTTCACGCTGGCCGCGCAGGCCGCCGACGCCGACCATGCGCGGCGGCTGTGCCTGTACCTGGAGCAGGCGCTGCAGGCCATGGTGCAGGCCCTGGCCGAAGGAGGGCGCACCCGCGCCTGCGGCCTGGACCTGCTGCCGCCGCAGGAGCTGCTGCAGCTGCAGCGGTGGAGCACCAACACACGGCGCTTCGACGAGGGACCGCCGGTCCACCGCATGTTCGAGGCCAGGGCCGCCCAGGCGCCCGAGGCCATCGCCCTGGTCTGCGCGGACCAGGTCCTGTGCTACGGCGAACTCAACCACCGGGCCAACCGGCTGGCCCACGCACTCATGGCCCGGGGTGTAGGACCCGAGTCGCGCGTGGGCATTGCCATGGAGCGCTCCATCGGCATGGTGGTGGCACTGCTGGCCGTTCTCAAGGCCGGTGCTGCCTATGTGCCTCTGGACCCCGACTACCCCGCCGAGCGCCTGCGCTACATGGTGGACGACAGCGGCATCGCCTTGCTGCTCACCCACGGCCACCTGGGCGCGCGCATGCCGCAATGGCCTGAAGCCGTGCAGGTGATGGAGCTGGATGAGCCGGCGCCCGAAGAGGCTGGAAGTGCCAACCCCGATCCAGCGCTCAGCGCGGAGAACCTGGTCTATGTGATCTACACCTCCGGCTCCACCGGGCGGCCCAAGGGCGCGGCCAACCGCCATGGCTCGCTGCGCAACCGGCTGCTGTGGATGCAGCAGGCCTATGGGCTGCAGCCATCTGACGTGGTGCTGCAAAAGACACCCTTCGGCTTCGATGTCTCGGTGTGGGAGTTCTTCTGGCCCCTGATGCATGGCGCCAGGCTGGTGCTGGCCGGTCCCGGGGAGCACCGCGACCCCGAGCGGCTTGCCGAGCTGATCGAGCGACACGGGGTAACCACGCTGCACTTTGTGCCGTCCATGCTGCAGGCCTTTTTGCAGCATGCGGATCTGGCGCGCTGCGCCAGCCTGCAGCGCATTTTCTGCAGTGGAGAGGCCTTGCCCGCCGAAGCGCAGGCCGGGGTGTTCGCGGGCTTGCCGCAGGCGGGCCTGTTCAACCTCTACGGGCCCACCGAAGCGGCCATCGACGTGACGCACTGGAGCTGCCGCGACGACGGGCGCAGCCAGGTGCCCATAGGCCGTCCCATCAGCCAGACCGGCGCCCATGTGCTGGACGCAGATCTGGGCCCGGCGCCCGTGGGCGTGGCCGGCGAGCTGTACCTGTCGGGTGCGAACCTGGCGCGCGGCTATCTGCACAGGCCGGCTCTCAGCGCAGAGCGCTTCGTGGCCAGTCCGTTCGGCGACGGCGAGCGCCTGTACCGGACGGGCGATCTGGTTCGCTGGCGGGTCGACGGGGAACTGGAATACCTGGGCCGCATCGACCTGCAGGTGAAGATACGCGGCCTGCGCATCGAACTGGGCGAAGTCGAGGCGCAACTGCTGGCCCAGCCGCAGGTGCAGGAGGCTGTGGCGGTGGCGCGCCAGGGGCCCGGCGGCATGCGGCTGGTCGGCTATGTCAGTGCGCGGCCCGGGCAGGCCATCGATGTCCAGGCACTGCGCGCGGCGCTGGCGCGCACCCTGCCCGAGTACATGGTGCCTGCCTTGATCGTGCAACTGGACGCGATGCCGCTCAATGCCAACGGCAAGCTCGACCGCAAGGCGCTGCCCGAGCCGGACGCACAGGCCGATGCCGGCCACGAGGCGCCGCAGGGCCCCGTGGAGCAGACCCTGGCCCGGGTCTGGGCGCAGGTGCTGGGCATCGAGCGCGTGGGGCGCCAGGACAATTTCTTCGCGCTGGGCGGGGACTCCATCCTCAGCCTGCGCGTGGCCGCGCTGGCGCGCCAGCGCGGCTTGCAGGTGTCGCCCGCCCAGATCTTCGAGAACCAGAGCCTGGCGGCGGTTGCGCAGGCCCTGGGCGATGGGCGGCTGCCGTCGCTGGAAGGCATCGCACGCCATGCCGCGCAGCCGGTGCGGGCACCCTCATCGGCTGAAGCGCGGCAATGGTTCCTCTGGCGCCTGGAGCCCGACAGCTCGGCCTACCACATCGCGGCCACCTGGACGCTGCGCGGCGCGCTGGACCGGGAGGCCCTTCGCCGCAGCTTCGCGGCGCTTGCCCTGCGCCATGAGGCGCTGCGGACCGTGTTCCCGCAGGGACCGTCAGGACAGCCGCAGGCCGTGGTGCTGGAGGGAGCCCAACCGGACTTGCGCGTGATCGACCTGACCGTCGTCCCGCAACCGCAGCGCCGGGCCGATGCGGCCGCTGAACTCCAGCGGCTGGCCGGGACGACATTTGACCTGGCCGCAGATCCGCCCTGGCGCGTGAGCCTGCTGGCCCTGGGGCCGGATGAGCACCGGCTTGCCGTGGTCATGCACCACATCATTTCCGATGGGCAGTCCATGCAGATTCTGGTCCAGGAGCTGCTTGCGCTGTACCTGGCGGGCGTGCAGGCGGCCCCGCCTGCCGAGGGCGCTGGAGCCCCGCCCCTGGCCCCCCTCTTTGCTACGCAGACTATGCCGCGTGGCAGCGCGGGTGGATGGGCAGTGCCGAGCATGCGCGGCAGCTGCGCTACTGGCAGGACCAGCTGGGCGGCGAACACCCCCTGCTGCAACTGCCCGTGGACCATCCGCGGCGCGCCGACGGCCGCTACGAGGCCGGGGAGTGGCAATTCGAGCTGCCCGACACCCTCGCGCGGCAGCTGCATGCCGTCGCGCGTGCCCAAGGCACGACCCTGTTCACGGTGCTGCTCACGGGCCTGCAGATCCTGCTGTATCGCTACAGCGGACAGCAGGACATCCGCGTGGGCGTGCCGATCGCCAACCGCCATCGGCCCGGTGCGGAGGGCATCGTCGGCCTGCTGGTCAACACTCAGGTGCTGCGCGGCCAGGTGCATGACGGCCTGACGCTGGACGAGGCGCTGGCCCGGGCCGGCGAGACCGTCCGCGGGGCGCTGGCCAACCAGGACCTGCCTTTCGAGCAACTGGTGGAGGTGCTTCAGCCGCAGCGGCAATTGGGCACGCATGCGCTGTTCCAGGTCGTGCACAACCATCAGCGTGCGCAGGCGATGGAGGAGGCCCGCTCTCTGCCCGGCCTGGTGGTGGAGGGCGCCGCAAGCGGTACGCGGGCGGCGCAGTTCGAACTGGCACTGGACAGCACGGAGCTGGTGGACGGCAGCATCCACCTGAGCCTGGTCCATGCGGTGGAGTTGTTCGACCGCGCCAGCATGGAGCGCATGGCGGGGCACTATGTGCGGGTGCTGCAAGCCCTGGCGGACGATGGCGCCCAAGAGGTGGGCAGCTTGCCCTTGCTGGGCGAGGACGAGCGCCAGGCGCTGCTGCGACAGGCTCCCGCAGCCATTGCGCTCCGCGCAGCCGGTTGCCTGCACGGGCGCGTGGAATCGCAGGCCCGATGCCAGCCCCAGGCGCCGGCCCTTCGCAGCGAAGGCCACACGCTGTCCTATGCACAGCTCAATGCTGAGGCCAACCGCCTGGCCCATCGCCTGATCGCCCTGGGCGTACGGCCCGAGTCGCGTGTGGGCATTGCCATGCAGCGCTCGGTGGAGATGGTCGTGGGCCTGCTGGCCATCCTCAAGGCCGGCGGCGCCTATGTGCCGCTGGACCCGGACTATCCTGTCGGCCGTCTGTCGCATATGGTCACCGACAGCGGCATCGGCCTGGTGCTGACGCAGGCGGCTGTCCGTGATCGCATCCCCGGCACCGAGTCCCTGCAACTGCTGGAGATCGACACGCTGGACCTGTCGGCCGAATCGGATGCCGATCCGCAGGTGCAGGTCTCGGCCGACAGCCTGGCCTACGTGATCTACACCTCGGGCTCCACGGGCCGCCCCAAGGGCGCGCAGCTGAGCCACCGCAACGTGGCGCGGCTGCTGGACGCCACCGAGGCCTGGTTCGGCTTCGGCCCCGACGATGTCTGGACGCTGTTCCATTCCTACGCCTTCGACTTCTCGGTCTGGGAGATCTTTGGCGCGCTGTGCACGGGTGGCCGGCTCGTGGTGGTGCCGTACTGGGTCAGCCGCTCGCCCCAGGACTTCCTGGCCTTGCTGCGTGCCGAGCGCGTCACGGTGCTCAACCAGACGCCTTCGGCGTTTGGCCAACTGGTCCATGCGGTGGAGCAGGATGAGGAGGGCGGCTCCGGCTTGGCGCTGCGCAATGTGATCTTCGGCGGCGAGGCGCTGGAGCCCGAGAGCCTGAGGCCGTGGTTCGATCGCTTCGGGGACGAAAGCCCCCGACTCATCAACATGTACGGCATCACCGAGACCACGGTGCATGTGACGTACCGGGAGATCACCAAGACTGACCTTCAAGGAGGACGCAGCCCCGTCGGAGTGGCGATTCCCGACCTGGGCCTGTACGTGCTGGACGGCAGTCTGAACCTGCTGCCGCAAGGCGTGGCGGGCGAGCTGTTCGTGGCGGGCGAAGGGCTGGCACGCGGCTACCTGAACCGTGCCGGGCTGAGCGCCGAGCGCTTCATCGCCAATCCCTTCACGGAGTACGGCGAGCGCCTGTACCGCACGGGCGACCTGGTGCGCTGGAACGCGCAGGGCGAGCTCGAATACCTGGGCCGGGCCGACCAGCAGGTCAAGATCCGGGGTTTCCGCATCGAGCTGGGCGAAGTGCAGGCCCAGCTGCTGGCCCAGCCGGGAGTACGTGAAGCCGTCGTGCTGGCCAAGGAGGGGCCGGGCGGGGCGCGGCTGGTGGCCTATGTCTCGCTGAACGAGGAAGTCGAAGACGGGCTGCTCAAGGACCGGCTGGGTCAGGGGCTGCCTGATTACATGGTGCCTTCGGCCATCGTGGTGCTCGATGCCCTGCCGTTGACGGCCAATGGCAAGGTGGACCGCAAGGCGCTGCCTGAATCGGAAATGGCAAGTACCCAGCAATACGAGGCGCCGCAGGGCGAACTGGAAGAGGCGCTGGCGCGCATCTGGGCCGAGGTGCTGGGCGTGCAGCGCGTGGGTAGGCACGACGGCTTCTTCGAGCTGGGCGGGCATTCGCTGCTGGCGCTGGGGTTGCTGGAGCGGGTGCGCGCCCTGGGCCTGGGCGTGCAGGTGCGCACGCTGTTCCAGCACCCGAGGCTGGCGGACTTCGCCCAGGCGCTGGGCCGTGAGCAGGGCCAGTTGCAGGGCCAGGTGCAGATCGAGGTGCCCGCCAACCTGATCCCCGAGGATTGCACGGCCATCACGCCGCAGATGCTGACGCTGGTGGACATCGACGCCGCGGAGATCGCCGGCATCGAGGCCGCGGTGCCGGGCGGCGCCGCGAACATCCAGGACATCTATCCGCTCGCGCCGCTGCAGGAAGGCATCCTGTTCCACCACATGCTGAATGCGGACAGCGATGCCTATGTCACCTCGCATGTGCTGGCCTTCGACAGCCGGCAGCGCCTGGAGCGCTTTGTGGCGAGCTTCAACGAGGTGATTGCACGCCACGACATCCTGCGCACGGCTGTGCTGTGGGAGGGCCTGGGCGAGCCCGTGCAGGTGGTGTACCGCCACGCGCAGCTACAGCCCGAATGGTCGGCGGCCGATGCGCAGCAGCCCCATCCGCGCATCGATGTGCGGCAGGCACCCATGGCGCGCGCGCTGGCCGGGTCGCGCGCGCAGGACGGGCGCTGGCTGCTGCGCCTGCTGTGCCATCACCTGGTGATAGACCACCAGACGCTGGAGCTGCTGGTCCACGAGATCGCGCTGATCCAGCAGGGGCGCCGGGAGCTTCTGTCCGCGCCCCTGCCATTCCGGCGCTTTGTGGCACATGCGCGCAGGGGCGTGGGCGAGGCTGAGCACAGGGCGTTCTTCACGGCGCTGCTGGGCGATGTCACCGAACCCACGGCACCCTACGGCCTGCTCGATGTGCAAGGCGACGGCGGTGCCGTTCAGGAGGCGCGCCTGCGCCTGGATGACGGCCTGGCCGGGCGCATACGGCAACAGGCCCGCCGCAGCGGCGTGAGTTCCGCGGCGCTGTTCCACCTGGCCTGGGCGCTGGTGCTGGGCCGGGCCACGGGGCGTGACGACGTGGTGTTCGGCACCGTGCTGTTCGGGCGCATGCAGGGCGGGCGCGGCGCGGAACGCGCGGTCGGCCTGTTCATCAACACGCTGCCCGTACGGCTGCAGCTGGGCGCGCGCAGCGTGCGCCAATGCCTGGATGACACGCATGCGCTACTGGCCCAGCTGCTGCACCACGAACATGCCAGCCTTTCGCTGATCCAGCGCTGCAGCGGCCTGGCGGGCGGACTGCCCCTGTTCAGCGCCCTGTTCAACTACCGCTACGGCGCTCAGGGCAGCCAGGACACGGCGCCGGCCTGGGAAGGCATGGACATGTTGGAGAGCCGGGAGCGCAGCAACTATCCGTTCGGCATGTCGGTGGACGAACAGGGAAGCGCATTTACGCTGGCCGCGCAGGTGGCGCAGCCCGCCGACGCCCTGCGCGTCTGCGAGGACCTGCGCGATGCGCTGGAACAACTGGTGCAGGCGCTGCAGCAGGCGCCGCAGACGCCGGTCTGCGAACTGGCGCTGGGTCGCGAGGCCGAGCACCGCCGACTGCTGGACTGGGGCGACAACCGGGCAGGCGAGGTCCATGACGCGACGGTCCATGGTCTGTTCGAGGCGCAGGCGCGCCGCCAGCCCGATGCACTGGCGCTGGCTGGCGACGGGCGGCCATGGACCTACGGCGAACTCAACCGGCATGCCAACCGCCTGGCCCATCGGCTGATGGCTTTGGGGGTCGGCCCCGAGGTCCGTGTGGGCATCCTGTTCGAGCGCTGCGCCGACATGGTCGTGGCCCTGCTGGCCGTGCTCAAGGCCGGTGGTGCCTATGTGCCGCTGGACCCCCAATGGCCGGATGGGCGCACCGGTGCCATGTGCGAGGACGCGCGGCTGCGGCTGGTGCTGACCCACGAATGCTGGCTGGAGCGGCCCGTGGGAGATGCCGGATTGCGATGGCTTGCGCTGGATGCACCGGACCCCTGCGTGTGGCCCGATCACGACCCGGCCCGGGCGCTGCACGGGCAGGGCCTGGCCTACCTGATGTACACCTCGGGCTCCACGGGGCGTCCCAAGGGCACGGAGATAGCCCACCAGAGCATCTGCCGCCTGGTGCGTGACGCGGACTGCGCGCGGCTGGGGACCGGGCTGCGCATGCTGCAGTTCGCGCCGCTGGCCTTCGATGCCTCGACCTTCGAGATCTGGGGGGCGCTGTGCAATGGCGGCACCCTGGTGCAGGCGCCGCCGGGCAGGGTGTCCTTCCAGGACCTGGCGGCATTCATGGAGCGCCATGACGTGCGCTGCGCCTGGCTCACGGCGGCGCTCTTCAACCGGATGCTGGAGTCACACCCCGAAGCCCTGGCGCGACTGGACCAGCTGCTCAGCGGGGGCGAGGCCATGTCGGTGCACCATGCGCGCCAGGCGCTGGAGATCCTGGGCACAACGGCTCTGATCAATGGCTACGGCCCCACCGAGTGCACGACCTTCGCGGTCTGCGGCCGCGTGGAGGTCGGCGATGTGCAGGGCGCTTGCGTCCCGCTGGGCCGGCCGGTGCGGCAAACCCTGGTCCGGGTGCTGGATGCCGCCATGCAGCCCGTGCCGGCCGGCGTGGTCGGTGAACTCTATCTGGGGGGCGCGGGACTGGCGCGCGGATACCTGGGCTGTGCGGGCCTGACGGCCGAGCGCTTCGTGGCAGATCCGCTGTCGAAGGAGGGCCGCAGGCTGTACCGCACCGGCGACCTGGCGCGCTGGCGTGCCGACGGCCGCATCGAGTACCTGGGCCGCGCGGACCTCCAGATGAAGGTGCGGGGCTACCGCATCGAGGCCGGCGAGATCGAGGCCGGCCTGCTGGCCCAGCCCGGCGTGCGAGAGGCCGCCGTGGTGTCCCGGCCCGGGGCCGGCGGCACACGGCTGCTGGCCTACGTGGTTGCCCAGGCCGGCCACGTGGCCGATCCCGAGGGACTGCGACTGCAGCTGTCCGCGCTGCTGCCCGACTACATGGTGCCCAACGCCATCGTCGGGCTGGACGCCTTGCCTCTCAACGCCAACGGCAAGCTGGACCGCCGGGCCCTGCCCGAGCCGGACCTGGGCGGCGGACCCAGCCATGACGTGCCCCGCGGCGAGACCGAGCGGCGCCTGGCAGCGATCTGGTCGGCCGTGCTGGGCGTGGCGCAGGTGGGGCGTGGCGACAACTTCTTCGAGCTTGGCGGCCACTCCATGGCCGTGCTCGATGTGCAGGCCCGGGTGGGCAGGCAGTTCTCGGTGCAACTGCCCCTGAGGGCCTGCTTCGAGAGCCGCTGCCTGGCCGACATGGCCCTGCTGGTGGAACAGACCTTGGGCGCCGCCGATGCCGGCAAGGCCGCCGATCTTCAAAAAATGGCATCCCTTCTGGAAGAGTTGGACCTGGAATGAAAAACACGGAATTCGACATCGCACAGCGCTTCAATCGCCTCGCTCCGGGCAAGCGGCGCCTGTTTCTCGAAGCACTGGCGGCCCAGGGCATCAACTTTTCCAGTCTGCCCATCGTCGCGGGGCAGGATGACGGGACGGCCGTGCCTGCGTCCTATGCGCAGGCACGGATGTGGTTTCTCTGGAAGCTGGAGCCCGACAGCGCGGCCTACCATATCAGCGCAGTCTGGCGCCTGCAGGGTGCGCTGGACGCACAGGCCCTGAGGGCGGGTTTTGCGGATCTGGTCGCCCGGCATGCCGCGCTGCGCACCGTGTTCAGGGCCGGCCCCGACGGCCAGCCCCTGCAGCAGGTGTGCGATTCCCAGCAGGTCGACATTCCCCTATGGGATGGTGAAGCGGCCGGCGATGCGCAGGCCCGGGCATGGGTGCGGCAGGTCTGCGAGCAGCCGTTCGACCTGGAGGCGGGGCCGCTGGTGCGCGTGGCCCTGGTGCGCGAGGGGCAGGACCGGCATCTGCTGGTGGTCGCCATGCACCACATCGTGTCCGACGGGCGCTCCATGCAGATTCTGATCGAGGAATTCGCCGCCCTGTACGGTGCCCATCTGCAGTCCCGGGCCCCCGGACTGCGCCTCCTGCCCGTGCAGTACAGCGACTATGCGGCCTGGCAGCGCAATTGGATGGAGGCGGGCGAGCGCGAGCGCCAACTGCGCTACTGGATGCAGCAACTGGGCGGTGAGCAGCCCGTGCTGCAACTGCAGGCCGACCATGCACGGCGCGCCGACGCCGTCCACCGCGCGGCCGAGCACAGGCTGCAGCTGCCTGCGGCGCTGGCGCATTCACTGCAGGCCCGTGCCCGTGCCGAGGGCGCGACCCTTTTCATGGCGCTGCTGGCGGGATGGCAGGCGTTGCTGGCCCGCTACAGCGGGCAACAGGACATCCGTGTGGGCGTGCCCATCGCCAACCGGCACCGCGCCGAGACCGAAGGGCTGGTCGGCCTCTTCGTCAATACCCAGGTGCTGCGCAACCGCATGGACGCTCGCCGCCCCGTCGTCGAGGTGCTGCGCCAGGCCCGCGAGGCTGCGCTGGCCGCGCAGGCGCATCAGGACCTGCCCTTCGACCAGCTCGTCGAGGCCTTGCAGCCAGAGCGCAATCTCGGCGTCCATGCCCTGTTCCAGGTGATGCACAACCACCAGCGATCAGCCCTCGGCGGGGAGGACGGCTGGGCGGCCTCACGCTGGAGCCCTGTGCCCAGGAGGGGCGCAGCGCGCAATTCGAACTCACGCTCAACAGCACGGAAGATGCCGACGGCGGCGTGCTGCTGGAGATCAGCTACGCTGCGGGCCTGTTCGAGGCGGCGACCATTGCGCGCATGGCCGGGCATTTGCAGGCCATTTTGCAGGCCCTGGCCGATCATCCCGACCAGGTGTTGGGCGATATCGTCCTGCCGGGCGAGCCGGAGCGCCGGGAACTTGAAGCCTGGGGGCGCGATGCCGAGGTGGCCGGGGACGGACAGCCCGTGCACCGCCGTTTCGAGGCCTGCGCTCGGCGCCGGCCTGAGGCGCCGGCCCTGGCTTTCGGCGATGAGGTTTTGGGCTATGCCGAACTCAACCGGCGTGCCAACCGTCTCGCCCACCGCCTGATCGCGCTGGGCGTGCACCCCGAGACCCGTGTCGCCATCGCGGCCGAACGCTCGGTGGCCATGATCGTGGCCCTGCTGGCCGTGCTCAAGGCCGGCGGCACCTATGTGCCCCTGGATACCGACTATCCGCGAGACCGGCTGGCCTACATGCTTGCCGACAGCGGCGCACGCCTGGTGCTCTGCCAGGGGCCGGGGCGCGGGCTGCTGCCCGAGGATGCGGGCCTGCAACTGCTGGACATCGAGCCCGAGACGGCCGCAGCCGGGCCCGAGCACGATCCCCAGGTGCCGGTCGATGGCGAAAACCTGGCTTACTTGATCTACACCTCGGGCTCGACGGGGCGGCCCAAGGGTGCCGCGAACCGGCATGCCGCACTGAGCAATTGCATGGCCTGGATGCAGCAGCGCTATGCGATAGGCGCCGGGGATGCCGTGCTGCACAAGGCGCCGTTCGGCTTCGATGTCTCGGTCTGGGAAATCTTCTGGCCCCTGACCGTAGGCGTGAAGCTGGTGCTGGCAGGACCCGGCGACCAGCGCGAGCCTGCACGCATCATCGCGCTGATCCGCCGTCACCAGATCACGACGCTGAACTTCGTGCCCTCGATGCTGCAGGCCTTTCTGGCATACGAGGGCATAGAGGAGCAGACACGGCTGCGCTACGTCATCTGCGGTGGCGAGGCCATGCCCGCGGCCACCCAGAGCGAGGCCTTGCGGCGCCTGCGCGGCGTGAGCCTGCAAAACCTCTATGGGCCCACGGAGGCCGCCATCCACGTGACGCAGTGGACCTGCCGTGACGACGGCCTCAGCCTGGTGCCCATTGGCCGGCCCATCAGCGCCACCGAAGCCTGGGTGCTGGATGCCGACATGGCGCCCGTGCCCCAGGGCGTGGCGGGCGAACTGTACCTGGGTGGCATGGCGCTCGCGCGCGGCTACCTGAACCGGCCGGGGCTGACGGCCGAGCGCTTCGTGGCCCATCCCTTCGATGGCAGCGGCAAGGGTCGGCTGTACCGCACGGGGGATCTGGTGCGCTGGAATGCGCAGGGCCAGATCGAATACCTGGGCCGGCTGGACCACCAGATCAAGGTGCGCGGCCTGCGCATCGAGCTGGGCGAAGTCGAGGCCCAACTGCTGGCCCGGCCCGGAGTGCGCGAGGCCGTCGTGGTCGCCGCCCAGGGCGCGGGCGGCACGCGGCTGCTGGCCTACGTGGCCGCGCCGCAGGCTGGGGAAGGCCTGGCGGCCGAGCTGCGCCAGGCTCTGGCCGCCGTGCTGCCCGACTACATGCTGCCTTCCGCCATCGTGGTGCTGGATGCGTTTCCGCTGACACCCAACGGCAAGGTGGACCGCAAGGCCTTGCCTGAACCGGAAATGGCAAGTACCCAGCAATACGAGGCGCCGCAAGGTGAGCTGGAAGAGATGCTGGCCTGCATCTGGGCCGAGGTGCTGGGCGTGGAGCGCGTGGGACGCCATGACAGTTTCTTCGAGCTGGGTGGTCATTCGTTGCTGGCCCTGAAGCTGCTCGAACGCATGCGCGCCAGGGGGCTGGCGGCCCAGGTGCGCAGCCTGTTCCTTCAGCCCAGGCTGGCCGACTTTGCGCAGGCCCTTGGTGGCGAACAGGCCGATGCTCGACCCGAGGTGCAGGTGCCGCCCAACGGCATTCCCGAAGACTGCACGGCCATCACCCCGGCCATGCTGACCCTGGTGGCGCTGGACGCCCAGGAGATTGCACGGATCGCCGCAGCCGTGCCCGGTGGTGCAGCCAACATCCAGGACATCTACCCGCTGGCACCGCTGCAGGAAGGCATTCTTTTCCACCACATGCTGCACCAGCAGGGCGATGCCTATGCCACGCCCAACCTGCTGAGCTTCGATACGCGCGAGCGGCTGCAAGGCTTCGTGGACAGCCTCAACCAGGTGATCGCAAGGCACGACATCCTGCGCACGGCCGTGCTGTGGGAGGGATTGGCCGAGCCTGTGCAGGTGGTCTGGCGCCATGCGCAGGTCCAGACCGAATGGGTGGATGTGGTGGCTGGCGCCGATGCAGCGGCGCAGTTGCACGAGCGGCTGGACCCGCGCGTGCAGCGCATCGAAGTGCGCAAGGCACCGATGATCCGCGCCGTGGCGGCGCAGGATGCGCCGCAGGGCCGCTGGCTGTTGCAGCTGCTGACCCACCATCTGGTGCTGGACCACACGACGCTGGAGCGCATCGTCGAGGAGATTGGTCTGATCCGCCAGGGGCGCGCGCACGCGCTGCCCCGGCCGCTGCCGTTCAGGCGCTTCGTGGCGCAGGCACGGCTGGGGGTGAGCGCCAGGGAGCACGAAGAGTTCTTTCGCGCCATGCTGGGCGATGTGGATGAGCCCACGGCGCCTTTCGGCCTGCTGGACGTGCAGGGTGACGGCAGCGGGGTGCAGGAGGCGCGCCATGTGCTGGATGCGGGGCTGGCACGCGCCGTGCGCCTTGCAGCGCAGCGCCAGGGCGTGAGCGCGGCCAGCCTGTTCCATCTGGCCTGGTCGCTGGTGCTGGGCCGGACCACGGGCAGGGACGACGTGGTGTTCGGCACGGTGCTGTTCGGGCGCATGCAGGGCGGTGAAGGGGTGGAGCGTGCGCTGGGCATGTTCATCAACACCTTGCCGCTGCGCGTACGGCTGGGAGAGCGCAGCGTGCAGGAGTGCCTGCGCCAGACGCATGAGGGTTTGTCGGGGCTGATGCACCATGAGCACGCGACGCTGTCGCTGGCGCAGCGCTGCAGTGCGCTGGAGGGAGGCACGCCGCTGTTCTCCACCCTGCTCAACTATCGCTACAGCGCGGCGCAGGACGTGGACACTGCCGCCAGAACCTGGGAAGGCCTCACGGTCCTGGGTGGTGAGGAACGCACCAACTACCCGGTAACAGTATCGATCGATGATCTGGGCGAGGGCTTCGGTATCGTGATGCAGGCCAGCGAGTCCATTGGTGCCCAGCGGCTGTGCGGCTATATGGGCGCGGCCATCGAAAGCATCGTTGGGGCGCTGGAGCAGAATGCGCAGGCCGTTCTGGGCCGGCTGGACGTACTGGGCGTCGCGCAAACGCAGCAGTTGCTGGGCAGCGGCCAGGCATCAGGGCATTTCCCCGCCAGCCATCCCCTGCACTGCCGCATCGAGCAGCATGCGCGCCGGCAGGCCCATGCGCCCGCTCTGGGTTGCGGAGCACAAAGCCTCAGCTATGGCGAACTCAACGCCCAGGCCAACCGCCTGGCCCACCGTCTGATCACCCTGGGCGTACTGCCCGAGTCGCGCGTGGGCATTGCCATGTCGCGCTCGGTGGAGATGGTGGTCGGCCTGCTGGCCATCCTCAAGGCCGGCGGCGCCTATGTGCCGCTGGACCCGGACTACCCGGCCGACCGTCTGGCGCACATGGTGGAGGACAGCGGCATTGCCCTGGTGCTGACGCAGGCTGCAGTGCGTACGCGCATTCCGAGCGCAGACCGCTTGCAGATTCTGGAGGTCGACACGCTGGACCTGTCGGCCGAATCGGATGCCGATCCGCAGGTGCAGGTGTCGGTCGACAGCCTGGCCTACGTGATCTACACCTCGGGCTCCACGGGCCGCCCCAAGGGCGCGCAGCTGAGCCACCGCAACGTGGCGCGGCTGCTGGACGCCACCGAGGCCTGGTTCGGCTTCGGCCCGGACGATGTCTGGACGCTGTTCCATTCCTACGCCTTCGACTTCTCGGTCTGGGAGATCTTTGGCGCGCTGTGCACGGGTGGCCGGCTCGTGGTGGTGCCGTACTGGGTCAGCCGCTCGCCCCAGGACTTCCTGGCCTTGCTGCGTGCCGAGCGCGTCACGGTGCTCAACCAGACGCCTTCGGCGTTTGGCCAACTGGTCCATGCGGTGGAGCAGGATGAGGAGGGCGGCTCCGGCTTGGCGCTGCGCAATGTGATCTTCGGCGGCGAGGCGCTGGAGCCCGAAAGCCTGAGGCCGTGGTTCGATCGCTTCGGGGACGAAAGCCCCCGACTCATCAACATGTACGGCATCACCGAGACCACGGTGCATGTGACGTACCGGGAGATCACCAAGACTGACCTTCAAGGAGGACGCAGCCCCGTCGGAGTGGCGATTCCGGACCTGGGCCTGTATGTGCTCGATGGCAGCCTGAACCTGCTGCCGCAGGGCGTGGCCGGGGAGCTGTTCGTGGCGGGTGAGGGGCTGGCGCGCGGTTATCTGAACCGTGCAGGCCTGAGCGCCGAGCGCTTCATCGCCAATCCCTTCACGGAGTACGGCGAGCGCCTGTACCGCACAGGCGACCTGGTGCGCTGGAATGTGCAGGGCGAGCTGGAATACCTGGGCCGGGTCGATCAGCAGGTCAAGATCCGGGGTTTCCGCATCGAGCTGGGCGAAGTGCAGGCCCAGCTGCTGGCGCAGCCGGAGGTGCGTGAGGCCGTCGTGCTGGCCAGCCAGGGGCCGGGCGGGGCGCGGCTGGTGGCCTATGTCTCGTTGAACGAGGAAGTCGAAGACGGGCTGCTCAAGGAGCGGCTGGGTCAGGGGCTGCCTGATTACATGGTGCCTTCGGCCATCGTGGTGCTCGATGCCCTGCCGTTGACGGCCAATGGCAAGGTGGACCGCAAGGCCTTGCCCGAGCCCGAGCTGGCAGGGGCACAGGAATACGAGGCGCCGCAGGGCGAACTGGAAGAGGCGCTGGCGCGCATCTGGGCCGAGGTGCTGGGCGTGGAGCGCGTGGGACGCCATGACAGTTTCTTCGAGCTGGGTGGTCATTCGTTGCTGGCCCTGAAGCTGCTCGAACGCATGCGCGCCAGGGGGCTGGCGGCCCAGGTGCGCAGCCTGTTCCTTCAGCCCAGGCTGGCCGACTTTGCGCAGGCCCTTGGTGGCGAACAGGCCGATGCTCGACCCGAGGTGCAGGTGCCGCCCAACGGCATTCCCGAAGACTGCACGGCCATCACCCCGGCCATGCTGACCCTGGTGGCGCTGGACGCCCAGGAGATTGCACGGATCGCCGCAGCCGTGCCCGGTGGTGCAGCCAACATCCAGGACATCTACCCGCTGGCACCGCTGCAGGAAGGCATTCTTTTCCACCACATGCTGCACCAGCAGGGCGATGCCTACGCCACGCCCAACCTGCTGAGCTTCGATACGCGCGAGCGGCTGCAAGGCTTTGTGGACAGCCTCAACCAGGTGATCGCAAGGCACGACATCCTGCGCACGGCCGTGCTGTGGGAAGGGCTGGCCGAGCCTGTGCAGGTGGTCTGGCGCAAGGCGCAGGTGGTTGCTGAATGGGTGGAGGTGCAGGCTGGCGCCGATGCAGCGGCGCAGTTGCACGAGCGGCTGGACCCGCGCGTGCAGCGCATCGAAGTGCGCAAGGCACCGATGATCCGCGCCGTGGCGGCGCAGGATGCGCCGCAGGGCCGCTGGCTGCTGCAGCTGCTGACCCACCATCTGGTGCTGGACCACACGACGCTGGAGCGCATCGTCGAGGAGATTGGTCTGATCCGCCAGGGGCGCGCGCATGCGCTGCCCCAGCCGCTGCCGTTCAGGCGCTTCGTGGCGCAGGCACGGCTGGGGGTGAGCGCCAGGGAGCACGAAGAGTTCTTTCGCGCCATGCTGGGCGATGTGGATGAGCCCACGGCGCCTTTCGGCCTGCTGGACGTGCAGGGCGACGGCAGCGGGGTGCAGGAGGCGCGCCATGTGCTGGATGCGGGGCTGGCACGCGCCGTGCGCCTTGCAGCGCAGCGCCAGGGCGTGAGCGCGGCCAGCCTGTTCCATCTGGCCTGGTCGCTGGTGCTGGGCCGGACCACGGGCAGGGACGATGTGGTGTTCGGCACGGTGCTGTTCGGGCGCATGCAGGGGGGCGAGGGGGTGGAGCGTGCGCTGGGCATGTTCATCAACACCTTGCCGCTGCGCGTACGGCTGGGAGAGAGCAGTGTGCAGGAGTGCCTGCGCCAGACGCATGAGGGTTTGTCGGGGCTGATGCACCATGAGCACGCGACGCTGTCGCTGGCGCAGCGCTGCAGTGCGCTGGAGGGTGGTACGCCGCTGTTCTCCACCCTGCTCAACTATCGCTACAGCGCGGCGCAGGACGTGGACACTGCCGCCAGAACCTGGGAAGGCCTCACGGTCCTGGGTGGTGAGGAACGCACCAACTACCCGGTAACGGTATCGATCGATGATCTGGGCGAGGGCTTCGGCATCGTGATGCAGGCCAGCGAGTCCATTGGTGCCCAGCGGCTGTGCAGCTACATGGGGGCCGCCATACAGGCGGTCGTCGGGGCGCTGGAGCGGGCTCCACACAGCAATGCAGGGGCGCTGCAGATTCTGGGTGAGACGGAGCGGACGGCGCTTGAGCGCTGCGGCAGCAGGCAGCCATGCCTTGCGCATGCCGTGCCGCTGCAGCACGCGATCGAAGAACAGGCGCGTCTGCGGCCTGGGGCGAAGGCCCTGGTATTCGAAGCACAAAGCCTCAGCTATGGCGAACTCAACGCCCAGGCCAACCGCCTGGCCCACCGCCTGATCGCCCTGGGCGTACGGCCCGAGTCGCGTGTGGGCATTGCCATGCAGCGCTCGGTGGAGATGGTCGTGGGCCTGCTGGCCATCCTCAAGGCCGGTGGCGCCTATGTGCCGCTGGACCCGGACTACCCGGCCGACCGTCTGGCGCACATGGTGGAGGACAGCGGCATTGCCCTGGTGCTGACGCAGGCTGCTGTGCGTACGCGCATTCCGAGCGCAGACCGCTTGCAGATTCTGGAGGTCGACACGCTGGACCTGTCGGCCGAATCGGATGCCGATCCGCAGGTGCAGGTGTCGGTCGACAGCCTGGCCTATGTGATCTACACCTCGGGCTCCACGGGCCGCCCCAAGGGCGCGCAACTGAGCCACCGCAACGTGGCACGGTTGCTGGACGCCACCGATGCCTGGTTCGGCTTTGGGCCTGACGATGTCTGGACGCTGTTCCACTCCTACGCCTTCGACTTCTCGGTCTGGGAGATCTTTGGCGCGCTGTGCACGGGCGGGCGCCTGGTGGTGGTGCCGTACTGGGTCAGCCGCTCGCCCCAGGACTTCCTGGCGCTGTTGCGTGCCGAGCGCGTCACGGTGCTCAACCAGACGCCTTCGGCGTTTGGCCAACTGGTCCATGCGGTGGAGCAGGATGAGGAGGGCGGCTCCGGCTTGGCGCTGCGCAAGGTGATCTTCGGCGGCGAGGCGCTGGAGCCCGAGAGCCTGAGGCCGTGGTTCGATCGCTTCGGGGACGAAAGCCCCCGACTCATCAACATGTACGGCATCACCGAGACCACGGTGCATGTGACGTACCGGGAGATCACCAAGACTGACCTTCAAGGAGGACGCAGCCCCGTCGGAGTGGCGATTCCCGACCTGGGCCTGTATGTGCTCGATGGCGGCCTGGACCTGCTGCCGCAGGGCGTGGCCGGAGAGCTGTTCGTGGCGGGCGAAGGGCTGGCACGCGGCTACCTGAACCGTGCCGGGCTGAGCGCGGAGCGCTTCATCGCCAACCCCTTCACGGACGATGGCAGCAGGCTGTACCGCACAGGTGACCTGGTGCGCTGGAACTCGCAGGGCGAGCTCGAATACCTGGGCCGGGCCGACCAGCAGGTCAAGATCCGAGGCTTCCGCATCGAGCTGGGCGAAGTGCAGGCCCAGCTGCTGGCGCAGCCGGAGGTGCGTGAGGCCGTCGTGCTGGCCAGCCAGGGGCCGGGCGGGGCGCGGCTGGTGGCCTATGTTTCGCTGAATTCGCCAGCCGAAGACGGTTGGCTCAAGGACCGGCTGGGCCAGGCGCTGCCCGACTACATGGTGCCTTCGGCCATCGTCGTGCTCGAAGCCCTGCCGTTGACGGCCAATGGCAAGGTGGACCGCAAGACCTTGCCCGAGCCCGAGCTGGCGGGTGCGCAGGCCTACGAGGCGCCGCAGGGCGATGTGGAGGCGATGCTGGCAGGCATCTGGGAAGAGGTGCTGGAGCTGGATCGTGTGGGGCGCAGCGACAACTTCTTCATGCTGGGTGGCGATTCCATCCTGAGCCTGCAGATCGTGAGTCGGACGTACCGTGCCGGCTGGCGCATCACGCCCCGGCAATTGTTCGAGCGGCAGACGGTGGCCGAACTCGCGGCGGTGGCAGAACCTGCGGACCAGCGCGCGGCGGTGGCGGGGACCCCGTCGGACGGGCAGCGTGGCCGCCTGGTGGACTTTTTCGATGCCCAGGCCCTGGCGGGCCTGCCGTTCGCCCAGGAAGACGTGGAGGATGTGTATCCGCTCACTCCGACGCAGGAAGGCATGTTCTTCCATGCCATGGAGGCGCCGGGAACCGGTCTGTATGTCAATCAGCTCGGGGTGGACCTGTCCGGGGTCGATGCCGAGCGCCTGGCCCGCGCCTGGTCGGCCATGGTGCAGCGCCACGCCATGCTGCGCACGGCCTTTGTCTGGCAGGCTGGCATGCAGCGACCGCTGCAGGTGGTGCTGCGCCAGGCAACGGCAAAGTTCGTGCAGCATGACTGGCGTGGGCTTGATGATGCGGTCGAGCGCGCGGACCGCCTGGGCAGGGAGGAGTTGCGCAGGGAGACCGACTGGATGGCTCCGCCGCTGGTCCGCATCCACCTGATCCGCATCTCGGACACGGGCTTCCGGCTGCTGTGGACACAGCACCACATCCTCACGGACGGCTGGAGCGATTCCCGGCTCTGGGGGGAATGGCTGCAGAGCTATGCGGGCGAGCAACTGCCCGCCCAGCCTCCCGCCTACGGGGACTTCCTGCGCTGGCTGCAGCGGCAGGATGCCGAGGCTGCCAAGGCCTTCTGGCAAGGGGAGCTGGCCGGGCTTGAGGGGCCGGTTCTGCTGGCCGACCCCCAGCAGCGCACCGGCACCGACGGCTATGCCAAGCTTTTCACGCGGCTGGATGCGCAGCGGACAGCCGCCCTCGTTGGCCTGGCCCAGCGCGAGCGCGTGACCATGAACACCCTGGTGCAGGCCGTCTGGTCGCTGGTGTTGCAGCGGCAGGCCGGCAGCCGGCAGGTCGTCTTCGGCGCCACGGTGGCCGGCAGGCCTGCAAGCCTGGAGGGCGCCGAGCAGATGCTGGGCCTGTTCATCAACACCATTCCGATCGCCGTATCGGTGCGCGCTGGGCTGTCCATCGGCGAGTACCTGCGCGCGGTGCAGTCCGGCAATCTCAGGGCGCGGGAATTCGAGCACTCGGCATTGGCCGACATACAGCGCTGGGCAGGATCTGCGGGCAGGCCCCTGTTCGACAGCATCATCGTTTTCGAGAATCATCCGATGGACCAGACCATGAAGCGCCTGGACCAGTTCGGGCTGGAATTCGGTGCCGTGGCCGGCAGCGGCCTGACCGGCTACGCCATGGATTTGCAGGTCACCGTGGGTGAGGTGCTGGAAATCGAGTACTGCTACGCGCGCCAGTCCTTCGACGAGGCCCGTGTGGCGGACATGCGGCAGCTGGTCGAGCATTTGCTGCACCAATTGTTGGTTCTGGATGCGGACCAGCCCCTGGGGCAGCTGGGGTGGCTGGGCGCTTCGCAGCAGGCCGGCATGCTGGCATTGGGCCGCTCCGAGTCGCAGGCTCCCCCGGGGCCGCGCAGCACGGTGCATGCGCTGATCGCGCAGCAGGCGAGCGCGCGGCCCGAGGCCATCGCCTTGAGGATGGGCGATGCGCACATGAGCTATGCACAGCTCGACGCCCAGGCCAATCGCCTGGCACGCCATCTGGTGGAGCTGGGGGTGGGGCCCGACAAGGTGGTCGGGGTGGCGCTGGAGCGCTCCATGGACATGGTGGTTGCCTTGCTGGCCGTGCTCAAGGCCGGTGGTGCCTATGTGCCGCTCGATATCGCCTATCCCTCCGACCGGCTGGCCTTCATGCTCCAGGACAGTGAGGCCATGCTTCTGATCAGCCAGAGCAGCGTGCTGCCCCGGCTGGCCGCGCTACAAGTTCCGACGCTGCGCATGGAAGACGTGCCCTACGGCCGGCTGGAGGCGGGCGGCCTCGCGCCGCGCTGTGGCGCCGACCATCTTGCCTATGTGATCTATACGTCGGGCTCCACCGGGCTTCCCAAGGGCGTGGCGGTATCCCACGGCCCGCTGGCCATGCACTGCCTGGCCACGGCGCAAATCTATGGAATGACGCCTGCATCCTGCGAGCTGCACTTCATGTCCTTCTCGTTCGACGGTGCCCATGAGCGCTGGCTGACGCCCCTGTGCGTGGGAGCCAGCCTGGTGCTGAGGGACGGCGAACTCTGGACGGCCGAGCAGTCCTATCAGGCGCTGCAACGCCATGGCGTGACCACGGCGGCCTTCCCGCCTGCCTACCTTGGCGAGATCGCCGATTGGGCCGCGCCGCGCGACGATGTTCCCGAGGTAGAACTCTATGTCTTTGGCGGAGAGGCCATGCCCAAGGCAGCCTACGACAAGGTGTCCACCCATCTGCGGCCGCGCTGGCTGATCAACGGCTATGGACCTACGGAAACGGTGGTGACGCCGTTGATCTGGCGCACTGGCGGCGATCAACGCTTCGAGTGCGCCTATGCACCCATAGGCAGGCCCGTGGGCGAACGTTCCGTCTACGTGCTGGACGAGGACATGCAGTTGTTGCCGGCCGGCAGGGTGGGCGAGCTGTATATCGGAGGCTACGGTCTGGCGCGCGGCTATCTCGGGCGCAGTGCACTGACCGCCGAGCGGTTCATCGCCAATCCGTTCGATGCGCAGGGCGGGCGCCTGTACCGGACCGGCGACCTGGTGCGCTGGATGGATGACGGCAATATCGAGTACATAGGCCGTGCCGACCATCAGGTCAAGATCCGGGGCTTCCGCATCGAACTCGGCGAGGTGGAGAAGGCCGTGCGCGCGCTGGCCGGCGTTGCCGATGCCGCCGTGGTTGTGCAGGAGGCTGCCTCGGGCCGTCAACTGGTGGCCTATCTGGTGCTGGACGGCCTGGCAGCGGACAACCGTGCAGGTCAGCGCATACGCCAGCAGCTTTCCGAGCGCCTGCCGGACTACATGGTGCCGGCGCATTGCGTGCCGCTGCCCGCCCTGCCTCGTCTTGTCAGCGGCAAGCTGGACCGCCATGCGCTGCCCTTGCCCGCGGCCGATGGTGCGAGAGCTTTCGTGCCGCCCTCGACGGACGAGGCCCGTGCGTTGGCCAAGGTATGGCAGGAGGTGCTGGGCGTGGACCGGGTGGGCGAGACCGACAACTTCTTCGAACTGGGCGGTGATTCGCTGCTCAGCCTGAAGATGCACGCCAAGGTGCGCAAGCTCGGCAACCGGCGGCTGGATTTCAAGCTGCGCGATCTGTTGCAACGGCCCACGATCGCCGGCCTGCTGGATCTGGGCACCGACCGGAAGACACGCGCTGCAGGCCTGATCGCTCTCAATGCCGTATGCGAGGGGGTGCCACCGCTTTTCTGCATCCATGCGGGCTTTGGAACCATCTTCGACTACCAGCCGCTGGCCAGGGCGCTCAACGGCGTGCGGACCGTGTATGCGATCGCCTGCCGCAGTCTGTCTGCGCCAGACCACCTGGACCATTCGCTGGAACAGATGGCCGATGACTACTGCCGCATGGTCCGCGCCGTTCAGCCCAGCGGGCCCTACCACCTGCTGGGATGGTCATTGGGCGGCAGCCTTGTGGCCTTGATGGCATCCCGGCTGGAGGCCCAGGCCCAGACGCTGGGACTGCTGGGACTGGTCGATCCCTTCGTTCCCGAGGCCGGGCAGACCTCGTCCGATGACTGGTGGCCGGATTTCCTGGCCTTTGTGGGCCATCTGCTTCCCCATGCAGATATCGATGATGTGGCCGAGGTCCACACCATCTCCCAGCCCAGCGCCGACCTTCTGGCGGGTCCTCTGGGACGCGCTGCGGCCCGAGCAGGCGCACAGCTGGCCGAAGGCAGCGTACCCATGGAGGGGGCCGATCTGGCCCAGACCTTCATGACGGCGCTACATCTGAAGCGCCTGTCATTGCAGACCGAGAGGCTCAGGCCGGTGGCTGGCGCGGCGCAGCTGTGGTGGAGCGAGGGCCGCAATGCCAGCGACCGCACCAGGTTGCAGCAGCAACTGCGGCAGGACGATGTCCCGGGCACGGAGATCGAGGCAGACCATTTCTCCATGCTGCGGGATGCCGGCCTGCTTGCGCAGTTGCTCGAACTGCTGGCCTGCGAGTTCGAGCCCGGATGATCCGGCGCAGCCCCTTGGCGTGGGTCGCTGCGCCAAGGGGCTGCTGCGGGGCCGCCGGGCTCGCTGTGGCCTCCCCTGGCTGCCGCTCAATCGTCCGGGCAGAGCGTTGGCCAGGTCTTTGAATCCCCGTGGCGCCTGGCCTTGAATCCGACCAATCTGGCGGACAAGACCTATGCTTGCGGCTGCACGCACGACTGCTTCTGCGGCGAGCCGCGCAGGGTCATGGGTACGGCCACCTCCCGGTGGCAGTCCGCCACCAGGCATGGGCCACGGCCGCAGCGATCCGGCCGTGGTCTTTTGGTTTTTGCAGGCGCCGAAGGCGCCGTTCAGGGAGTCTGCAGCTGCACGGCACCGCCGGCCTGCGGGCGCATCCTGCAGGGCCGGCCTCGCGGCAGTCCGTTCTACCAGCGATAGGTTGCCGTACCGATGACCCTGCGCGGTTCGCCGTAGAAGCAGCCGTAGGTGCAGTTGCCTATGTAGGTCTTGTCGGTGAGGTTGTTGACGTTCAGCGCAAGCCTCCAGGGGCCCGTGGTGTAGCTGACCATGGCGTCGAACAGCGTGAAGGCGGGCACGGGGTTGTTGGTCTGGCTGCGCGTGCTGCCCACGTAGCGCATGCCTGCGCCTATCTTCAGGCCCGGCAGGCCGAGGCTGCCGAAGTTGTAGTCGCCCCAGATCGAAAGCTGGTTGTAGGGCACGCCCGGGGAGCGCAGGCCTTCCTGTTCGGGCTGCAGGGGACTTGCCTTGATGGTGGCTGCCTCCGTGTAGGCATAGGCCAGGATGAGGTTGGCATTGCGGCCCACGGCGGTGCGGGCCTCCAGCTCGAAGCCGCGCGAGCGGACCTCTCCCTGCTGGATGCTGTAGGTCAGGGTGGGATCTTGCGGATCGGCGACGAGCACGTTCTGGCGCGTCAGCTGGTAGACGGCGGCCGAGATCATCGTATTGGAGCCCTTGGGCTGGTAGCGCACGCCGGCCTCATACTGCTGGCCCGTGGTCGGCTTGAAGCGCGAGCCCAGGCGGTCCCGGCCCGAGGTCGGTTCGAAGGATTCGCTATAGCTCAGGAAAGGAGCCCAGCCGTTATCGGCCAGGTAGACCAGGCCGGCACGGCCCGTGAAGGCGTGGTCCTTCTCGTTGTCCACGGATTTCGCGCCGGTGAAGAAGCTGCTCTCGTCGTAGCGGACGGAGTCATAGCGTCCGCCCACTAGGACCACCCACTTGTCGTTGATCTTCATCTGATCCTGGGCATAGAGGCCCATGCGTTTGGCCGTGCTCTTCCAGGAATACGGGTTCTGTGTGATCTCGGTGCCCATGGGGCTTCCATAGACAGGGTTGTAGAGATCGATGTTGTCGATGGTGCGCGTGTAGCGCTCGCTTTCGTGGCGGGGTGCCGAATAATCGAAGCCCACCAGCATGGTGTGCCGCACGCTGCCAGTCTCGGCCTGGTATTCGAGCGAGGTATCGGAGACCACGGCGGAGGAGCGGTCCCACCGCGGTGCCACCCCCCTGTATGCCGTGGTGCGCTGGTCGGCTGCCAGGCCGGAGATCCAGATGGACGCGTATTCGTTGTCTGCCTTCATGTAGCGCAGGCTGTTCCTCAGCTTGACTCTGTCGTTGAAGGCGTGCTCGAACAGATAGCCGATGGAGAAGCGGTTCAGTTCGAACTTGTCGTAGCCTGGCTCTCCAACGAACAGGTTACGGGGTAACCGCCCGTTGATGTTGGGCAGGATGGTCCCTTCCTCGGGCAGGCCGTAAACATAGGCCGAACTGTCCTTCTGGTAATCGGCCAGGATGGTCAGCGAGGTCGCTGCATTGGGCTGCCACTTGAGCGCCGGCGCGATGAAGAGCCGGTCGTCGGGCGTGTAGTCCACGAAGGAATTGCTGTCGCGCTTGAGGAAGGTCAGCCGATAGGACCATTCACCGTCCTTGTCCAGCGGGCCGCCGAAGTCGCCGGAAACCTGCTTGCGGCTGAAGCTGCCGACTTCGACATTGAGCTCGTGCAGGGGGGTGGACGTCGGGCGCTTGCTCACCGTGTTGATGATGCCGCCGGGCGCGGCAGAACCGTAGAGCACCGATGCGGCGCCCTTGAGCAGCTCGATGCGCTCCAGGCCGTAGGGCTCCTGCTGGCCGTTGAAGATGTTGACGGTGTACTTGGTGCCGTCGCGGTACTGGTTGCCGTTGCCGTCGAGCTGGAAGCCCCGCACGATCAGCGTGTCCGAAGTCCTGTCCAGGCCTTCGGAGCGGCTGACGCCGGCCACGTAACCGAGCGCGTCCTGCAGGTTCTGCGACTTGAGCACCTCGATTTCCTCGGCGCCGACGATGGAGATGGACTGCGGCGTTTCGATCAGGGGCGTATCCGTCTTGGTGCCCGTGGCGCTGCGTTTGGCCACATAGCCTTGCAAGGGGCCCGTCGGGCTTTCGCCCTCGTGCGCAGCCAGCACATTGACCACAGGCAGCGTGGTGCTGCCGCTCACCAAGCGCCGGATGGCGAAGCCTCCATTGGCCGTCCTGGATGCTTCCAGGGATGAGCCTGCCAGCATGTCCCTCAAGGCCTGCTCCACGCTGAGCTTGCCGGAAACGGCGCGGGAATTCAGCCCGGACACCAGGTTCCCGGCTGCAAACACCTGGGTCTGGGTCTGCCGGGAAAGCTCGTTGAGTGCCGTTGCCAGCGGCTGTGCGGGCACATGGATGTCGAAGGCCTGTGAAGGAGCCTGGGCGGCGGGTTGCGCGGCAGCGGGAAGAGCGCAGAGGGTGGTGGTGCCGAAGGCCGCGGCGAGCGCGGCGCTCAGCAGATGCTGTCTGGGCAGAGAACGCATGGTTGATGGTGTTCCGGGTGCATTGAATGAGAGCTATTCCTGAAGAGGCGCGGGCTCCCGTTCTTTCCCGGTTGCCACATGCCGCACTGCGAAGACGTATGGGCCGCCGAAACGAAGACAGTCTGTTGCAATTTTTTTGCACTGGCAGGCGCCCGAATGCCTGCCTGGAATGCTTTCAGAGCGCCTGCAGCTGCACGCCGCCACCGGCCTGCGGGCGCACCCTCAGCGGCAGGATGGATGGCAGCACGGCCAGCAGGCCGGCCGAGTCATTGGCGCGAAAGCGCCCGGTCAGGCGCAGCGCGGCCACGCGCGCATCGGCGGCTTCGATGGGCTGGGTGCGGTAGGCGTTGACCGTGGCCAGGGCCTCTGCCAGTGGGGTGTTCTCGAAGACCAGCCAGCCCTCGCGCCAGGCGGACAGCGTGGCGGCATCGGCCTGGCGCACGGCCTCGGCCTGACCGTTGCGGATGTCCACGATCTGGCCGGGCAGCAGGTCCAGCGTTGCCGCCGCCGGGCCCGTCGCATCCTGCGCATCCCTGCCCAGCACCCGGACCCTGACATGGCCATGCTCCACGCCCACGGTGACGGGGCCGCCGCGGTCGCGCACGGTGAAGACCGTGCCCACGACCTCGATGCGCGCCTCGCGCGTGATGACCTCGAAGGGCCGGTCGGGATCGGGGGCCACGTCGAATCGCACTTCGCCCCGGGCCATGGACACGCTGCGGCGCTGGCGGTAGAGCGTCACGGCAATGGCGCTTTGGGGCGCCAGTTCCACCAGGCTGGCCTGCAGCGGCAGCTTGCCGTCGGCCAGAGTGATCTTGAGGATTTGCGAGTTGCGCGTGGCGTAGGCCGAGGTGTGTATGGGCTGCTGCCAGTACCAGTAGGCGCCCCGGCCCGCCAGCGCGCCTGTGCCCAGCAGCCCGGCGAAGGACAGCAGCAGCTTGCGGCGCCGGACGGTCTGGGTGGAGCGCGAGGCCCGGTCGGCCAGCAGGGCGGTTTCCTGGAACTGCTCGCGCAGGCCGCCGGACATGCCGCCCAGCAGGTTCCAGCGCAGGTGCGCCTCGCGTGCGGCGGCATCGTGCCGGGCTGATTTCCCGCGCCATTCGCCCAGGGTCAGGCGGGCCTGGTCGGCCACCGGGTCGGGAGCGATTTCGCTTTGAACGATCAGCGTCAGCGCATGCTCGACCATGCGCTCGCTAGGTGCACTTGCCATGGAAAGGGGGAGTCAGGATGCGTCGTCGGTCAGTGTACTGTTGTCGAAATCCATGGCGCTGCCCAGCGCATGGTCCTCGATCAGTTCGGAGCGCAGCTGGGCCAGCACGCGCGAGCAGTCCAGCGTGGCGCGCACCATGTGCTTGGCGACGGCCATTTCGGTGATGTTGAGCTGCTCGGAGATTTCTGCACGCGTGTAGCCGTGGGCGCGAAAGAGGATGAAGACTTCGCGCCGGCGAGGCGGCAGGCCTTCCAGCGCCTGGACGACGCGGTTCAGGATCTGGCGCTGGGCGGCCAGGGTTTCGCTGGAGGGCGCACTGTGCTGCACCACCAGTTGCTGGCGCGTCCATTCCTGGGCGGTCTTGCGCTTGCGCGCATCGTCGATGCACAGATTGCGTGCCACGCGAAACAGCAGGGCGCGTGGGGATTCGATGCCGGCGTCAGGCAGGGTTTCGGCCTTCTTGCCGCTGCGCAGGCCCAGGGCGTGCACATAGACCCGCTCGAAGCTCGATTGCGCGATGTCGGCCGCATAGTGCGGATCTCGGAGATCGCGCGTGAGCTGGCGGCGCAGATCGCCATAGTGAGCCACGAGTTCCTGGATCAGGTCACGCATCCGGATACCTGCCTTTCCGCAAGGGCGATGGGTTGGAACCCCTGGGTCCGTACAGAGAAGGGCCTACCAGATGCTGCAACCCCGGCCAGGGCCGGGGCGGTGCAGCAGCGGGTATGGGATTCAGCGGCGCAGGTGATTCGAATTCAAATGCAAATGGTTTGCATTCAAATTATGGCATGGGAGATCCCTGCGCCATCATGCCCTGTGCGATCTTTCAATCCTGCAGCGCCAGCTGTTCTGTGCGCGCAACATCGGGTCTTTGGGCTTGCGCTGCCAGCAGGGCTTCACCGATTTCGCCGGTGCGCACCGAAGTGACGGACAGCAGGGTGTCGCTGAGGCCGTGGGAGCCCTCGCAGGCGCCCTGCAGGAAGATGGCGGGGCGAAAGTCCGGCGTGGTGTGCACCTGGTAGTCGCGGCTCACGGAGAAGTCGCCCAGGTAGGGGGCCAGCGGGTCCAGCAGGGTCTTGTGGTGCTCGCGCGCATAGCCGGTGGCCAGCACCACCACGTCGTAGCGCGATGCATGGTCGATGCCGCTGTTGAGATCGCGCAGGCCCAGGTGGATGCCGTCGCCGGCCGCCCGCACGTCCTGCACCTCGTGGCGGCGCAGGAAGCGGTGGCGCGTGTCGCCGACGACCTTCTGTTCATAGAACACCTTGAAGATGCTCTCGATCAGTTCCAGGTCGGGACAGGCGTAGTTGGTGTGCCAGAACTCGCGCAGCAGGGCGCCGCGCTCGTCGTGCGGGCGGCTGTAGACATGGTCCACGAAGTCGGCGTTGAAGATTTCGTTGACGAAGGGGCTGTCGTCCGAGGGGCGGATGGAGCGGGCGCGCATGACCAGGTCGATCTCGGCCGTGGCGTAGCGGCCGTGCAGGTCCATGAAGATTTCGGCGGCGCTTTGGCCCGCACCGACCACGGCGATGCGCAGCGGCCTGGCATGCTCGGCAATGCTGCGCAGGTAGGCGCTGGAGTGGAAGACGCGCGCATCGCCGCGCAGGGGCTTGAACTGCTCGGGAATGCTGGGCGTGCCGCCGATGCTCATGACCAGGTTCTGGCCCAGGCGCTCATGCACGTTGCCGGCCGCATCGCGCGAGCGCACGCGCAGCAGTTCCACCTTGCCGTCGCGTTTTTCAGGCAGCACCTCGATGACTTCCTGGCCGTAGACGCAGCGGTCCTCGAACTTGGAGGCGGCCCAGGCCAGGTAGTCGTTGAACTCGTGGCGGCTGGGAAAGAAGGTCTTGAGGTTGATGAAGTCCTGCAGCCGGCCCTTCTCGTGCAGGTAGTTGATGAAGGTGAAGCGGCTGGTGGGGTTGCGCAGCGTGGCCAGGTCCTTGAGGAAGGACACCTGCATGTGGGCCTGCTCCAGCAGCATGTCCTTATGCCAGGCGAAGCGCGGCTGCTTTTCGATGAAGACGGGGTGCATGGCCCGCGCGGCGGTTTCGCGCTCCTTGAGGGCGATGGCCAGGGCAATGTTGGAGGGGCCGAAGCCGATGCCGATCAGCGGGTGGGTTTGCATGGAAGGTCCTTTCATTGGGTCGATGCGTCCAGTGCGTCCGGCGCGGCTGCGTCGGTCTGCGGTATCCACAAGGCGTCTGCGAAAAAGCGTTCCCTGAGCAGGACTCCCAGCACGGCGCGCTTGTGCGGGAAGTCGAATTCCTTGACCAGCGCATAGCCGCAGCGCGGCAGGCTTTTGCGCATCTTGCGGTTGTTGGCGCGCGGCTCCACGACGATGCGCTGCGTGCGGCAGTCGTCCAGAAAGAGGTAGTGCGACAGCGAGGGCAGCCAGGCCGTCAGGTAGGGCTGGCCGCGAAACCGCGCCTCACCCACCAGCGCATGCCAGCCCCGGTCATGGTCGCCCGCGTCATAGAAGGGGGCGATGCGGTCTTCCTTGGCCCAGTAGGCCTCGAAGTAGCCGAAGGGCTCGCCGTCGAAGCAGCCGATGAGGCCAAGCGCATGCGGGTCGCCGGCCATGCGCTGCAGGTAGGCGCGGTGGTGGGCGAGGTCGCCGCTTTCCTCCCAGAAATGCGCGACGACCGGGTCGTTCATCCAGCGGTGGATGAGGGGCAGGTCGGCCTCGGGCTCCACAGTGCGAAAGCTCAGCGTGCGGCCCAGCCAGGGGATGAAGCGGCGGTAGACCTCGCCGCGCGGCTTGTGCAGGCGCACGGGGTGGCGCCGGCCTTCGCTGATCGTGTAGTGCAGCGCATAGGGTGGGCGCGGGCGGGGCAGCCACAGGGGCTGCTGCCACAGCACGCTTCTTGCCACGCACGGGGCCTGGCCCGGCTGCACTGTGGCAATGCTGTCGCGCAGGCCGGGCGGCAGCCGGGGCAGGGACAGCTCGATGGCTTGCGCATCGGGATGCAGGCCAAAGCCAGCCTGCAGCGCGGCCAGCAGTTCATCCGCTTCGGGCATGCCCGAGCAGGGGCCCAGCCATTGCAGCTGCATCAGGCCTGGCGCGGCCGTGGGCGACAGGTTCCAGAGACTGTGCTTGCCGGGCCTGCCGGCATCCACGGACCCCGAACGCTCCAGGCGCAGCCGCTGTCCATCGCCGAAGACGCTGATCGTCTCGGCGCCTGCATGGGCAAGGTAGCTGGCGCCGGAGGCGTCTGGTGACGGTGTAGCGGTGGCTTCGACTGGACGCACGTGGACTCTTTCAGATGGAGTGCCCCGCGTGCGGGACACGGGTCGGGGCTCGGGCAAAGGCACAAGGGGCGCAAGGGACACAAGGGACACAAGGGACACAAGGCAGCCTCATGACCGGGATGACGCGCAGGCGCGGCAAATGTTCATGCCAGGGCCGTTCATGCCAGGGCCGGGCTGCGGGCCGCCTGGAAGGCATGGGCCAGTGCCTTGCAGAGCCGGTCGCGCAGCACCTCGGTCTCTTCGGTGAGGGCGCCCAGCCGCGCAAAGTCATGGACCATGCCGGCGTAGATCTGCAGGTCCACGGCCACGCCAGCGGCCTGCAGCCGCTCGGCATAGCGCTTTCCTTCGTCGATCAGCGGGTCGTACTCGGCCAGCACCATCAGCGTGGGGGCCAGCCGGCCCAGGTCGGATGCCTGCAGGGGGGCAAAGCGCCAGTCCTGCCGGTCCGCATCGCTGCGCAGGTATTGGCCGAACATCCAGGCCAGGGTGTCACCTTCCAGCAGATGGCCGGTGGCCAGACGCGCATGCGAGTCACTGTCCTGCTGCGCTGCCGTGCAGGGGTAGAGCAGCAGCTGCAGCAAGGGCTGGGGCATGCCCGCGTCGCGCGCGGCGATGCACAGGGCCGTGGCCAGCGTGCCCCCGACGCTGTCGCCGCCAATGGCCAGGCGCTGCGCGTCCAGGCCATGGCGGCCGCCGTGCGCCAGCAGCCAGGCCAGGGCGTCCTGTGCGTCGAGGAAGGCGGTGGGAAAGCGGTGCTCTGGCGCCAGCCGGTAGTCGATGGCCAGCACATTGCAGGGCGTGCCCAGCGCCAGGCTGCGGCACAGGCTGTCATGCGACTCGAGCCCGCCCAGCACATAGCCGCCGCCGTGAAAGAACAGCAGGCAGGGCGCGGCTGTGTGTTCAGGGGCTGCGCGGTAGAGCCGGGCACGGATGCGCGCGCCGTCGCGCGTGGGCAGATCCAGGTCCTCGGTGGGCAGATCGTCGCCCGGCAGGTCCAGCGCCAGCGTGGCGTTGTCGTAGGCGGCGCGCGCCTGCGCTGCCGTCATCTGGCTCATGCGCGGGCGGCTGGATGCCTGGGCGTTGGCGAGTTCAAGAAATGCTTGCAGGTCGGGGTGGAGAGCCATGGCGTCCTTCGGGTGTGCGGGAGACAAGGCAAAGCGGGCCGGTGCAGGGCAGGGCGCCCGCGCTGCCCCTTCTTCGTGATGACGCAGGGCGGCGGAATTTGTTCATCGCCTGGGCGGTGAACATTTTTGGCGCACGCACGTCTTGCAGGGAGTAGGGAGTGCTCGCCGTGCGCCGCGCTCCAGGAAACGCCGGGCCGCGCCGGCATTGCAAGGTCATGCGCCCACGGGCGCCAGAGGAATCCCTTATGGAAAACGCCAGCCGACCGCCCTCCGAGGTACTGCGCCTGCTCAGGCCTTTCCTGCCGTGGATGGCGCTGTCCGTGGTCACGGGCATTTGCGCGGGTGGGGCCACGGTGGCGCTGCTGGCGACCATCAACCAGGTGCTCAACCGCCCCGGGGGATTGGCGGGCGGGCTGCTGCTGACCTTCATCGCCCTGTGTGCCACCGTGCTGGTGTGCCGGGCCACGTCCGACATGTCGGGCAATTTCGTGGGGCAGCGCCTGGTGGCGCAGCTGCGCAAGGAACTGGCCAGCAAGATCCTGGCCGCGCCCATCGATGCGCTGGAGCGCTACCGCACGCACCGCCTCATGCCCGTGCTCACGCAGGACGTGGACATGATCAGCGACGTGGCCTTTGTGCTGGCCTCCAACGTGATCGCCCTGGCCATTGCGCTGGGCTGCCTGGCCTACCTGGCCCTGCTGTCGCCGCCGCTGTTTGCCATGCTGGTGGTGGCGCTGGTGCTGGGCGTGAGCCTGCAGGCGCTGGCGCAGTCACGCGGCGTGGCGGGGTTCTGGAAGGCGCGCGATCACGAGGAAGTGCTGCACAAGGCCTACCGCGCCATCAGCGAAGGCGCCAAGGAGCTGCGCATGCACCGCGCGCGCCGGGGCCGCATCTTCGACGGGCAGATTGGCTCTACCGTGGATGCCATCCGCCGCATCAACAGCCGCGCCATCAACACCTATGTACTGGCCTCGGCCTTCGGTTCGGCGCTGTTCTTTCTGTTGATCGCCCTCATCCTGGGCTGGGCCGCGCTGCGCACCACCGAGCCCGTGGTGCTCAGCGGCTTCGTGCTGGTGCTGCTGTTCCTCAAGGGCCCCATGGACCAGATCGCGGGCGCGCTGCCCAACCTGGGCCGTGCCAAGGTGGCGCTGCAGCGCATTGCCGACCTGTCGGCGCGCTTTGCCAGCCCCGAGCCGCACCTGCACCTGGACAGCCCGCCCGACGAGGTCCGCCTGGACCACGGCCTGGAGCTGCGGGGCGTGCGCTATGCCTTCGATGCGCCCGAAGGCGGGAAGGCCTTCGAGATCGGCCCCATCGACCTGAAGCTGGGCAAGGGCGAACTGGTGTTTGTGGTGGGTGACAACGGCTCGGGCAAGACCACGCTGATCAAGCTGCTGCTGGGCCTGTACGCGCCCCAGCAGGGCGAGATCTTGCATGACGGCCAGCCGGTCACGGCCCTGGCGCGCGACGACTACCGCCAACTGTTCACCACGGTGTTCTCGGACTTCTACCTGTTCGAGGACCTGGTGGCCGGCGGCGAAGAGGGCCAGGCCGCCGCGCTGCCCGAGACCGCGCTGCCCTACCTGCAGCGGCTGGAGATCGCACACAAGGTCAGCGTGCGCAACGGCAGCTTCAGCACCATCGACCTGTCCACCGGCCAGCGCAAGCGCCTGGCCCTGGTCCACGCCTATCTGGAGGGCCGGCCCGTGCTGGTCTTCGACGAATGGGCGGCCGACCAGGACCCGAGCTTCCGCCACCTGTTCTACACCGAGCTGCTGCCCGAGCTGCGCGCCAGGGGCCACCTGCTGGTGGTCATCTCCCATGACGATCGCTACTTCCACCTGGCCGACCGCATCGTGCGCATGGAGGCCGGCCGCATGGTCCAGCCGCACGACGAGGCGCAGCCGGTGGCGGCTGCATCGGCCAGTCCCGCCAGTCAAGGCGCGCTGGCCGGCATCTGAATTCCTGCTGAATCCACGAACATGGCAAAGACAAAACTCGTCTACATCTGGTCCCTGAGAAACGCCGCCGCCGACCAGGCCGGCCAGCACATCGCCTACAAGGGCGCAACGCGCTACATGAAATCGCCGCTCGAATACCTGGGCGAGTTGCTGGACACCAGCCCGCTGGGCGATATCTACAGCCTGGAGGCCGTGATCCACGACGACGACGAGGCCTCGCCGCGCGACCGCGAAAAAATCGGCGACTATGGCTTCAGCTACCAGCCGGGCGGTCGCTGGTTCTATCCGCCGGACCTGCGCATCCAGGGGCGCAGGGTCAATGACCTGCTCATGGCCGTGCCGTCTTCCTACCGGCGCCTGCCGCTGAACGATCCGCAGCGCGCCGCGGGCAAACAGATGTTCGAGGCGCAACTGCAGGACAGGCTGGTGCAGCTGGGTGCCGAGCGGGTGGTGCTGGACGGCCTGCTCGTCATCCTGGACCAGCTTGTGCGGCCCGGGGCCCTGTTCCACCGCAGGATTGCCAACATCCATCCCGGCATCACGCGGCTGGAGTCACCCTATGAACGCCGGGGCGCCTGCGCCACGCTGGACGCGCTGCATGGCGCGCAGGGCTACAAGATCGTGGACTGGAAGACCATGGAACAGCGCCCGGTCCCGCCCCTGTTCAAGACCGGCGCATCCTTTCACTACGTGGACAACGGCATCGACTCCGGCGAAGTCATCGCCGACGTGCTGGGCACCGACATCGACCCCCAAGACACGATTCTTGAGCTGCGCTGGAACAACTTCCAGCACAGCCTGTTCCCTGCATTGCGCAAGGGGCTGGAGATGATGGCCAAAGAGCCTGCACGCACCATGGCCTGACAACGCGCGTATCTCCAAGAACGGCGCGGCCCAACGCGAGGGACACCGAGCAAGGGCCTATGCCGGCCGCGCTGCCCCGCCGCTAGGGTGTCGTCCCCCTCCCGCGCGAAGCGCGTAGAGAGGGGGAAGCGGCGCAGCCGCTCAGGGGGTGCTTCACCTCGGCGCCAGACGAATGGCCCCATCCAGCCGGATCACCTCGCCATTGAGCATGTCGTTTTCCAGGATGTGGCGCACCAGCTTGGCATAGTCCTGGGGCGTGCCCAGGCGGCTGGGGAAGGGCACGCCGGCGGCCAGCGCGTCCTGCACTTCCTGCGGCATGCCGAACAGCATGGGCGTGCCGAAGATGCCGGGGGCAATCGTCATGTTGCGGATGCCATTGCGCGCCAGGTCGCGCGCAATGGGCAGCGTCATGCCGACCACGCCGCCCTTGGACGCCGCATAGGCCGCCTGGCCGATCTGGCCGTCGTAGGCCGCCACGCTGGCCGTGGAGATCAGCACGCCGCGCTCGCCCGTGCTCTCGGGCTCGTTGGCCGACATGGCGGTGGCGGCCAGGCGGATCATGTTGAAGCTGCCGATCAGGTTGACCGTGATGGTCTTGGAAAACAGCGCCAGGTTGTGTGCGCCGTTCTTGCCCACGGTCTTCTCGGCCGGCGCAATGCCTGCGCAGTTGACCAGGCCTGCCAGCTTGCCCAGGCTCACGGCCTTGTCCACCACGGCCTGGCCATCGGCTTCCTGGCTCACGTCACATTTGACGAAGACGCCGCCGATCTCGCGCGCCACGGCCTCGCCCTTGTCCGCCTGCATGTCGGCAATCACCACCTTGCCGCCCTCGGCCGCCAGCATGCGCGCCGTGCCTTCGCCCAGTCCGGAGGCGCCGCCCGTGACGATGAATACCCGGTCCTTGATCTGCATGGAATGTCTCCTTGGTTATCTGACGTTGACGTAAACGTAACTCTCAAATTATGCATGCAGCCCCGACCGTAGCCATGCCGTGCCCAAGAAAAAGCCCGGCAGTGCCGGGCTGGTGATGGGCGCGATGGGGGTTACTGGAACCCGGCACGGTCCAGCATTTGCTGGACCTTGGTCATGTTCTTGCCCACGGCCGTGATCGGGATGGTCTCGCTCTTGAAGGGCTTGCCGCCGGTCATTTCCTTGAGTGCGGGGTTGTCCAGTTCCACGCCCTTGGCTGCGGGCCACTCGTTGTTGCCGTTGGCAAAGTAGTTCTGGGCGGCGGGGCTGGCCAAGTACTCCAGGAATTTGACGGCGTTGTCCTTGTTCTTGGCATGGCGTGCCACGGCGCCGCCCGCGATGTTCAGGTGCGTGCCCCAGCTGGACTGGTTGGGGAAGACCACGCCGATCTTGCCGACCACGGCCTGGTCCTCAGGCTTGCCCGAGCGCATCATGCGCGCCAGGTAGTAGCTGTTGGTCACGCCGATGGTGCATTCGCCCGAGGCCACGGCCTTGATCTGGTCGGTGTCGCCACCCTTGGGCGGGCGGGCCAGGTTGGCCTTCATGCCCTGGATCCAGCCTTCGGCCTTCTGGTCGCCCATGTGCTCGACCACGGTGCCGAACAGGCTCAGGTTGTAGGGATGCGAGCCCGAGCGGATGCACAGCTGGCCCTTGAACTTGGGGTCGGCCAGCGATTCGTAGTTCTGCACGTCGGCGGGCTGGACCTTGGCCTTGTTGTAGACGATGACGCGGGCGCGTGTGGACAGGCCGAACCAGCTGATGCCATCGGCCGTGGGCTGGGCGCGCAGGTTGGAGGGGATGGCGTCTTCCAGCAGCTTGGAGTGGATGGGCTGGAACAGGCCATCGACCTCGCCGCGGTACAGGCGTGCGGCATCGACCAGCAGGATCACGTCGGCCGGCGAGGCCTGACCCTCGGCCTTCAGGCGCGCAATGATGCCGGCGTCGTCGCCGTCCACGCGATTGATCTTGATGCCGGTGGCCTTGGTGAAGCCGTTGTACAGCTCCTCGTCCGTGGAGTAGTGGCGCGCGGAGTAGAGGTTGACGACCTGGGAGTCGGCAATGGCTGTGCCGGCAGCCACCAGGGCGCAAGCGGCAAACAGGGCTTTCAGGGATTTCGACATGAAGACAGGCCTCTCTTTGTTGGCAAAGCGCGATGATAGGTCAAACGCGAATTGTTCTTAATAAAGGGAGGGGCCCGTCTAAGGGCTTGTGCGCGGTGGTCCCTGGTGGGCCGCGAGCCATGGCGCGCGAAAAAGCGCACGAAAAAAAACCCAGTCCAAAGACTGGGTTTGAAAGGATCCAGAAACGGGGGTTTCAAGAGGATCCAAGGAGACAACTGGTCAGGTCTTTCGACCCGGGATGCGTGCAATTATGCGGGTAATCACTGATTCTTGCACGCAGCCCTGTTGTAAGACAGCGTGATCAACGCTTGCGGGTCTGGGCCGACTGGACGGCTTCGTTGGCGGTGTTGGTCACGGCCGTGAAGTTGGCTTCCGCCAGGTCCGAAGCCTGCTTGACGGCCTTTTGCACCGACTCGAAGGCATTGTTGGCAGCCGACACGGCGCTCTTCATCACGGCAACGGCGGTTTCGGAACCGGCGGGTGCGTTCTTGGCCGTGGTGTCCACCAGGGCGCTGAAGTTCTTTTGCAGGTCGGAAGCCTGGCTTTCGAAGGTCTTGGCCAGTTCGGCGCCGGTGCCGCTGGCGATGTCGTACAGGTGACGGCTGTAGGCAGCGGTCTTTTCAGCCAGGGGCTGGAACAGGTTGGCCTGCAGCGACAGCAGTTCCTGTGCGTCCTTGACGCTCAGGACAGCCTGGGTGTGCTGGGCAGCTTCGGTCAGTGCGGCGCGCGAGGCGGTCACATTCAGTTCCACCAGCTTTTCAACGCCTTCGAAGGCCTTGCTCGTCAGGCCGAACAGGGTTTCCAGGTTGGCCTTTTGGGCGCTCAGGATTTGGTCAGGGGTCAAGCTCATGTCAGTCTCCAGAAAAACGGACCACGGGGGTCTCGGGTTACGGGGAATTGCCTGCGCTGACCTGACCGAGTGTCATGTTGCAGTGCAGCATGGGTCTTATTGTAGGGATTGCAAAAAAGGAATCAAGTACCTGATGCTGCGGTGCAGCAAAAAAATTCGGAAAGCTGTGGGTTTTTTGTAAGTCTTTGATTTTGAATTGGTTTTATGTCGGTTTGACGACATTTTTCAGTTGGCATGCTTACTCGCTTGGCGAGTGATCGGCAGCAGTGCGCGTCGTGATGGCGACAGTGGCCGGGGACAGGGCGCATTCGGCCGGCGGCACAATGGCCGCCATGAATGAATCGCCCCCGAGCCGCCCCGCGCCGCAGCCCCGTTCGGCCTATGCGGCATTCCGACGCATCAGCACGCGCTGGTCGGACAACGATGTCTACGGGCACGTCAACAACGTCGTCTATTACAGCTGGTTCGATACGGCGGTGAATGCCCATCTGATAGAGCAGGGCGCGCTGGACATTCATGCGGGCGAGACGATAGGACTGGTCATAGAGACCCAATGCAACTACTTCGCCCCGCTGGCCTTTCCGCAGGAGGTGGAGGCCGGCATCCGCGTGGCACGCATCGGCGGCTCCAGCGTGCGCTACGAGGTGGGGCTGTTTGCGCAGGGTGAGCCGCTGTCGGCCGCAGCCGGGCATTTCGTCCATGTCTATGTGGACCGGCAGACGCGCCGGCCTGCCCAGATTCCGCAGACGCTGCGCCGGGTGCTGGAGCCGTTGCTGCGCGGTTGATGGCGTTCGGGGCGCATGCAAGGCGCCCGCTCGCAGCGCGGCGGCGTGTGGATGGCCTACACTCGAAAGCTGTCTGCCATCTGACCGCTTGGGCGCTTACCGCCCGGCTCTGTCCATGATCATCACCAGCCTGCTCGATACCGACCTGTACAAATTCACGATGATGCAGGTGGTGCTGCACCAGTTCCCCGGGGCACAGGTCGAGTACCGTTTCAAGTGCCGCAATCCCGGCGTGCAGCTTGCGCCCTATGTGAACGAGATCCGGGCCGAGATCCGCTCGCTGTGCAGCCTGCGGTTCCAGGATGCGGAGCTGGCCTACCTGAGCTCGCTGCGCTTCATCAAGAGCGATTTCGTCGATTTCCTGAGCCTGTTCCACCTCAACGAGAAGTGCGTCACGGTGCAGGCGCTGCCCAATGGCGAGATCGACATCACCATCCGCGGGCCCTGGCTGCACACCATCTTGTTCGAGATTCCCGTGCTGGCCATCGTCAACGAGGTGTACTTCCGCAACACCCAGCCGGTGCCCGATTTTCCCGAGGGCCGGCGCCGGCTGGATGCCAAGATCGCGCTGCTGCAGCAGCCGGGCCTGGAGCAGCTCAAGATTGCCGACTACGGCACGCGCCGCCGCTTTTCGCGGGCCTGGCATGAAGAGGTGCTGCGCGTGCTGTGCGCACGCCTGGGCCGGCCCGGCGCATCCGCGGAGTCCGAGGGGCAGTTCGCGGGCACCAGCAACGTGCTGTATGCCATGAAGCTGGGCGTGCGGCCCCTGGGCACGCTGGCCCATGAATACCTGCAGGCCTGCCAGTCCCTGGGCCCGCGCCTGCGCGACAGCCAGATCTTCGGCTTCGAGTCCTGGGCGCGGGAGTACCGGGGCGACCTCGGCATTGCGCTGTCGGACGTCTACGGCATGTCGGCCTTCCTGCGCGATTTCGACCTGTACTTTTGCAAGCTCTTCGATGGCGCGCGCCATGACAGCGGGGATCCGTTCGAGTGGGGTGAGCGGCTGCTGGCCCACTACCGCGCCAACCGCATCGATCCGCTGACCAAGACGCTGATCTTCAGCGACGGCCTGACGGTGCCGCGCACCATCGAGCTGTTCCAGCGCTTCCACGGGCGCTGCCAGCTGGCCTTTGGCATCGGCACCAACCTGACCAATGACCTGGGCGACGCGCCCGACCATGTGCCGCTGCAGATCGTCATCAAGATGACGCGCTGCAACGGCCAGCCCGTGGCCAAGCTCTCGGACACGCCGGGCAAGAGCATGTGCGACGACGAGAAATACCTGGCCTACCTGCGCCAGGTGTTCGAGATCGCGGCGCCCGCGGCACAGACTTGATCGCTGCGCGGCCCGCTGCCAGGAGGGGACAGTGAATACAGAACAAAGAGGAGACGGGACCATGAAGGCCTTGCGTGGATTGTTGGTGCTGCTTGTCGCCTGCGTGCCCTCCTGGGCCCTGGCGGCCGAGATCGATGGCGGCCAGCTGTCGGTGCTCTGGGGCGTGCCCTTTGCGGGCATGCTGCTGTCGATTGCCCTGGTGCCGCTGGCGGCGCCCCATTTCTGGCACCGGCATTTCGGCAAGTTGACGGCGGCCTGGGCGCTGGCCTTCCTGCTGCCCTTTGCAGCGGTGTTCGGTGCGGGTGCGGCACTGGCCAACCTGGTGCATGCGCTGCTGGCCGAGTACCTGCCCTTCGTGATCCTGCTGACGGCGCTGTACACGGTGTCTGGCGGCATCTATGTGCGCGGCAATCTCAAGGGCTCGCCGGGGCTGAACACGGCCATCCTGGCCATCGGCGCCGTGCTGGCCAGTTTCATGGGAACCACGGGCGCATCGATGCTGCTGATCCGGCCGCTGCTGCGCGCCAACGACAACCGCAGGCACCAGGTGCATGTGGTGGTGTTCTTCATCTTCATCGTCTCCAATGCCGGAGGCTCGCTGACGCCGCTGGGCGACCCGCCGCTGTTCCTGGGCTTTCTCAAGGGCGTGGACTTCTTCTGGACGGTGCGCCACATCTTCACCGAGACCCTGTTCCTGGTCGGCGTGCTGCTGGCGCTGTTCTACGCGATCGACACCTGGCTGCTGCGCAAGGCCGGCGAGGCGGACCTGCCCGATCCCACGCCCAGCATCGACGCCTCGGGCCGCGCCAGCCGCCTGGGCTTCGATGGCAGCGTGAACTTCGCGCTGCTGCTGGCCGTGGTGGCCCTGGTGCTGATGAGCGGCCTGTGGCGCACCGATGCAGGGCTGGTGCTGGCCGGCACGCATGTGGGCCTGCCGGGGCTGGTGCGCGATGCGGGCCTGATCGTGGTGGCGCTGCTGTCCCTGCGGCTCACGCCGCGCAGCGTGCACCAGGCCAACGAATTCGGCTGGGGGCCGATGCAGGAAGTGGCCAAGCTGTTCGCGGGCATCTTCCTGACCATCATCCCCGTGATCGCCATGCTCAAGGCGGGCACGGGCGGGCCGTTCGGCGCCATCGTGGGCGCCGTCACGCGCGCCGACGGCACGCCCGATCCGCTGATGTACTTCTGGGCCACGGGCCTGCTGTCCTCCTTCCTCGACAACGCGCCGACCTACCTGGTGTTCTTCAACACCGCAGGGGGCGACGCCGCGCAGCTGATGACCACGATGGCCTCCACGCTGGCGGCCATCTCCGCGGGCGCGGTGTTCATGGGTGCCAACACCTATATCGGCAACGCGCCCAACCTGATGGTCAAGGCCATTGCCGAGGAGCGCGGCGTGAAGATGCCCAGCTTCTTCGGCTACATGGCCTGGTCGCTGGGCATTCTGGTGCCGCTGTTCGTATTGATGAGCTTCATCTGGTTCCGCTGAAGAACCGCCTCCCGCCAAGACAAGGAAAGAGACAGACATGGCAAGCAAACCCCGCATCCTGATCGCCCGCGCCATCCCGCCCGAGGTGGTGCGCAAGCTGGAGCAGCACTTCGAGGTCGAGTCCAACCAGGACGACGTGGTCTGGAGTCCGCAGGAGCTGGCCGCGCATCTGCAGGACAAGGACGGCGTGCTGACCACAGGCTCGCAGACCATCGATGCGGCACTGCTGGCGGCCTGCCCGCGGCTGAAGGTCGTGGCCAACATGGCCGTGGGCTACAACAACTTCGATGTGCCTGCGATGACGGCTGCGGGCGTGCAGGGCACGAACGCGCCCGACGTGCTGACCGAGACCACGGCCGACTTCGGCTTTGCCCTGCTCATGGCCACGGCCCGCCGCGTGACCGAGAGCGAGCACTACCTGCGCGCCGGAAAGTGGAACTCCTGGCGCTACGACCTGTTCGCCGGCTCGGAAGTGCACGGCAGCACGCTGGGCATCATCGGCATGGGCCGCATCGGCCAGGGCATCGCCAAACGCGGGGCGCATGGCTTCGGCATGAAGGTGGTCTATCACAACCGCTCGCGACTGTCGCCCGAGCTGGAAGCCGAATGCAAGGCCGGCTACGTGGGCAAGGACGAACTGCTGGCCATGGCCGACCATGTGGTGCTGGTGCTGCCCTACACCAAGGAAAACCACCACACCATAGGCGCGGCCGAGATCGCCAGGATGAAGCCCACGGCCACGCTGATCAACATCGCCCGTGGCGGCATCGTCGATGACGCGGCGCTGGCCAGGGCGCTGCGCGACAGGACCATTGCCGCCGCCGGCCTGGACGTGTTCGAGGGCGAGCCCTCGGTCCATCCCGACCTGCTGACCGTGCCCAATGTCGTGCTGACCCCGCACATCGCCAGCGCCACCATGGGCACGCGCAGCGCCATGGCCGAGCTGGCAGCCGACAACCTGATCGACTTTCTGAGTGGCAAGGGCCCGCGCACGCCCGTCAACCAGCCCGAGGCGGTGGCCGCAGGCGCGCGCGCCAAGGCCTGAGTGCCGTATTCCGACAATCGCGGGAAGGCAGGCCCTGGCCGCTTCCCGCTGCATGGAGCTGAAGCAAGATCTTGACCCAGATATCCGGAGTGTGGTGGGCGGCATGGGCCGTGCTGCTGTTGGGGCAGGCGGCCGTGATCTGGCTGCTGTGCAGGCGCTCGGCGCAGCGCGATGGCGGGGTGGCGCCGCAGCAGTTGCTGCAGGCGCTGCAGATGCTGGATGTGCGGCTGCAGCAGCTCGAGCGCGACGCCCAGGCCACGCAGATGGCCGTGGCCAAGAGCGACGGCGGGCTGGACCGCGTGTCGCAGCAGCTGCAGGCCCATCTGGCCCAGGCCCAGCTCGATGCACAGGCGGCGCGGCGCGAGCAGGGCGAGGCGCTGGCAGCCTTTCGCATGGAACTGGGCCGGCTCACTGTGCGCCTGGCCGCCGACAGCGCCCAGGCCCGCGAGGTCCAGGGCGAAAGCACGCAGCGCTTCAACGCCCATGTGCAGGAGCGTTTCGAGGCGCTGGCGCAGACCACGCGCAGCACGCTTGACTCCCTCAAGAACGACATCCAGCAGCAGCTGGGCGGGCTGGCGCAGTCCAGCCAGGTCCATGCCGAACAGCTGCGCGGCACGCTCAACGAGCGCCTGGCCACCATCCAGTCGGACAACGCGGCGCGGCTGGAGGAGATGCGGCGCACGGTGGACGAGAAGCTGCATGCCACGCTGGAGCAGCGCCTGGGCGAATCGTTCAAGCTGGTCAGCGACCGGCTGGAGCAGGTGCACAAGGGCCTGGGGGAGATGCAGACGCTGGCCGGCAGTGTGGGCGACCTCAAGCGCGTGATGACCAATGTGAAGACGCGCGGCACCTGGGGCGAGCTGCAGTTGGGCGCCATCATCGAGAACGTGCTCACACCCGAGCAGTACGCGCGCAACGTCAAGACCGTACCCGGCAGTGACGACATGGTGGAGTTCGCCATCCGCCTGCCCGGGCGCAGCGACGAGACGCCGGTCTGGCTGCCCATCGATGCCAAGTACCCGGTCGAGCAATACCAGCGCCTGCTGGATGCCCAGGATGCGGCGGACAAGGCCGCCATTGCCTCGGCCGGCAATGCCTTCGAGGCATCGATCAAGTTCGAGGCCCGCAAGATCCATGGCAAGTATGTGAGCCCGCCCCACACCACGGACTTTGCCGTGCTCTACCTGCCCACGGAAGGCCTGTTTGCCGAGGTCATGCGCCGCCCCGGCCTGGTCGAGGCCGTACAGAACGGCTGCCGCGTGATGGTCACCGGCCCGGCCAACCTGGCTGCCATGCTCAGCAGCCTGCAGATGGGCTTCAAGACGCTGGCCATCGAAAAGCGATCGTCCGAGGTCTGGGCCGTGCTGGGCCAGGTCAAGACCGAGTTCGCCAAGTTCGGCGAGGTGGTGGATGCCACGCGCAAATCCATCGATGCCGCCGCCAAGCGCTTCGAGCAGGTGGGTGTTCGCACGCGCGCCATCCAGCGGCAATTGCGCGATGTGCAGGAGCTGCCCGCGCCGGCCTCGAGCGCAGGGCTGCCCGGTCTGCCGGACGACAAGGACACGGCGGCAGGCATGGAGCCAGGGTCGGAGCAGGACTGAGATGAATCTGGCGCTGTTCAAAGTCATCATGGCCCAGGTCAGCGTGCACGCCACCATGGCCGGCATGCGGCTGGCCGCGCCTTTGCTGGCGCTGCAGCAGGGCTACAGCGCGGCGGCCGTGGGGATCTTGCTGGCGCTGTTTGCGCTGACCCAGGTGTTCCTGGCGCTGCCGGCCGGGCGCTTTGCGGACAAGCATGGTTTTCGCAAGCCGTTTTTCTTGTCCATGCTGGCGGCCAGCGGCGGCTGTGCGCTGGCGCTGGCGTTTCCGGTCTATCCCGTGCTGTGCCTGGTGGCGCTGCTGACGGGCGGTGCCAGCGGCGCGGTGGTGATTGCCGTGCAGCGCCATGCGGGGCGGGTCACCCACGATGCGTTGGCGCTCAAGAAGGTGTTCAGCTGGCTGGCCATAGGGCCGGCCATCTCCAACTTCATCGGGCCTTTCAGCACCGGGCTGCTGATCGATCACGCGAATTTTGGAGGCGAGGGCAGCACCATGGGCTACCGCGTCGCCTTCGGCCTGCTGGCCCTGGTGCCCGTGCTGGCCTGGAGCTGGGTGCGCCACACGCAGGAGCTGCCGCCCGTGCGTGCGCCCATCGGCGGCCCCAAGCAGCATGCCTGGGACCTGCTGCGCGACCGCAACTTCCGCAACCTGCTGCTGGTCAACTGGCTGCAGTCGGCGTGCTGGGATGTGCACACCTTCGTGCTGCCGCTGCTGGGCCATGAGAAGGGGTTGAGCGCCTCGGTCATCGGCACGCTGCTGGGCATTTTTGCCGTGGCGGCCGCCGCCATCCGCCTGGCCATGCCGCTGGTGGCCGAGCGCCTGCGCGAAGGCGCCGTGATCTCCGGCGCCATGGCCATCACCGCCTTCGTCTTTGCGCTGTACCCCTTCATGGACTCGGCACTGACCATGGGCGTGTGCTCGGTGCTGCTGGGCTTTTCACTGGGCTCGGTGCAGCCCATGGTCATGAGCATGCTGCACCAGATCACGCCCGAGCACCGCCATGGCGAGGCGCTGGGCCTGCGGCTCATGGCCATCAATGCCTCCAGCGTGGCCATGCCCGTGCTGTTCGGCTCGGCGGGGGCGCTGATCGGCGTGTCTGCGCTGTTCTGGGTGGTGGGCGCGGCCGTGGCCTCGGGCATCCGCACGGCCTGGTTCATGGGGCTGCCGCCGCGCAAGCCGGAATGAAAAAGGCGACCTGCGCCTTGGTGCGCAGATCGCCTTGCGATGCGGTGGCGGCCTGCCGGCCGCTGCGGCTTACCAGCCGCCAGCGTGGAACTGCTTGATCAGCGCCCAGGCCTCCACCGGATCATCGGTATAGCGGAACAGCTGCAGGTCCTTGGGCGAGATCGTGCCTTCCTCGATCATCAGGTCGATGTTGAGCAGCCGCTTCCAGAACTCGGTGCCGAACAGGATCACGGGCACGGAATGCGTCTTGCCGGTCTGCATCAGGGTCAGCACCTCGAACAGCTCGTCCAGTGTGCCGAAGCCGCCGGGGAAGGCCACCAGGGCCTTGGCGCGCATCATGAAATGCATCTTGCGCAAGGCGAAGTAGTGGAACTTGAAGCTCAGGTCCGGCGAGATGAAGCGGTTGCCGTTTTGCTCGTGCGGCAGCTCGATGTTCAGGCCGATGCTGGGTGCGCCCACATCATGGGCGCCACGGTTGGCCGCCTCCATGATGCCGGGGCCGCCGCCGGTACAGATATAGAGGCGCTCCTCGGGCGGCTGGTTCAGGCTGTCGGCGGCCACGATGCGCGTGAAGGCGCGGGCCTGCTCGTAGCGGTGGGCGTTGCGCACGGCGCGCTCGGCCACTGCAATGCGCTGTGCATCGCCGCTGGCCTGCGCGTCGGCCAGTTGCTGCTCGGCCTGCTCCAGGTCCACGAAGCGCGCGCTGCCATAGACCACGACGGTGTTTTCTATGCCGCGTTCGATCTGCGCCAGGTCGGGCTTGAGCAGCTCCAGCTGCATGCGGATGCCGCGGGTCTCGCGGCGGAACATGAATTCCGGGTCCGCGAAGGCGAGGCGATTGGAATTCTGCTGCAATGCCATGCCGTTGTGCGCCTGGTTGTGAAGGGCCGACCAGCCGTTGGCCAGATCGGTATCGGTCAGGGGGGAAGAGATTTGCATGAACCCTCGTACACAGAAAAACCCAGGGCGGCCACGCCTGTGGCCGTTCCATCAAATGCGTTGCCAGCGCAGATGATGACTGCACTATACGCTCACAAACTCATAGCCGCGGGGCTCGCGTATCCGTTGCTTTGCGCATTGACGGGGCCGGTGGCAGATTCGTATGCTGAGCAGTTGGGCAGGGCTTTGGCCTGGGCCCGCCACCAGCAATGGGCGGGCATTTTCAGGCGCCGCAAGCGATTTCAGACGTCCGGGTGCTCGGCCGGTTCGTTGCGCACGACGGTGCTCAGCGGCGGCGGCACGTCCTGGCCCGCACGGCGTGCGCGGAACAGGGCTGCGCGCATCAGGAAGATGGTGGTGATGGGCACGGTCACGGAAATGAAGACCGCAATCAGCAGCGCATGCACGGCCAGGCTCTGGCCGCTGACGGAAAAGTAGATCCAGGTGGCATGCATGATCAGCCAGCAGCCCATGGTGGCGATGATGGAGGGCGCATGCACGCGCTCGAAATAGCTGCCCAGCCGCCACAGTCCCATGGAGCCCAGGAAGGCGATGATGGCGCCGCCCAGCGCCAGCGCGGCAACCAGGATCTGGCACCACAGCGGCAGTGTGGTCTCCGGCGTCATTCGATCACCTCGCCGCGCAGCAGGAACTTGGCCATGGCGGTGGAGCCCACGCAGCCGAACAGTGCGACCAGCAAGGCCGCCTCGAAGTAGCTTGTGCTGTCGTAGATGATGCCCATGAGCAGCATGGCCAGCATGCCGTTGAGGTACATGCAGTCCAGCGCCAGCACGCGGTCCTGGGCATGCGGGCCCTTGAGCAGGCGCAGCACGGCGCAGCCCATGGCAGCGACCAGCAGGCCCAGCGCGAACATCAAAGTCCAGTGGAACCAGGGCATCATTCGAAAATCTCCATCAGGGGGCGCTCGTAGCAACGCTTGACGTGCTGGACGATCTCCTCGGGATCATCGACCTCCAGCACATGCAGCATGAGCTGCGAGCGGTCGCGCGAGATCTCGGCCCAGGCCGTGCCGGGCGTGATGCACACGATCATGGCGAGCACGGCCAGGCCGTTGGGGTCGCGCAGTTCCAGCGGGATGCGCACGAAGTTGGCCGGGTGCTTGCGCATGCCCGGAAACAGCATGAAGCGCACGACGTTGAAGTTGGACAACGAGGTGTCCCAGACCACGCGCAGCGCCAGGCGCAGGATGGTCAGCGGATGGCGCACCCGCACGGGCAAGGGGCGCAGGCCGCGCAGCAGCAGCGGCAGCAGCAGGCCCAGCAATGCGCCGAGCAGGATCTGTCCACTGCTGAACGAACGGTTGAGCAGCAGCCACAGCAGGAACAGCGCCACCGACAGCAGCGGCGCGGGCAGCAAGGTTTTCATCATCGGGAATCCTCCTTGCCCGCCGTCGTGCCTGCATCGCCTATGCCTGCGGGTATGGGCGCGCCACTGGCCTGGGCCGCGGCGCGTGCCGCGCCTTCAGGGCCGGCTTCCAGGCGGGCCTTCTTTTCTGCCGGGCTGGGCTCGGGCTGCGTGCCCATGACGGAGCGCACATAGACATCGGGCGCCAGCAGCGCATCCGCTGCGCGCTGTGTGTAGCCCATCAGTTCGCCGCCGCGCATCGTCAGTGCCACGCAGCAGGCCAGCAGCAAGGCGATGGGCAGCCCTTCGACCACGCGCAGCGAGGGGGAGTTCTGCTCCTCGGTCGCCCAGAAGTGGCGTATGCCGGCGCGCACCAGCGACAGCAGGGCCAGCAGCCCGGTGATGATCATCAGCGCCACCAGCACCCAGCCGGCCCAGCCGGCCTGGAAGCCGCTGGAGTTGCCCAGGCCCAGCGGGTTGAGCAGGGCAGACAGCATGGCGAACTTGCCCACGAAGCCCGACAGCGGGGGCAGGCCGGTAACCACCAGGGTGGCCAGCATGAAGCTCAGGCCGATGAAGGCGGCTGCGGCGGGAATGGCGCGGCCGATCAGCACCTCTTCGGATTCGTCAAGGTTGAATCCCTCGGTGGGAAGCAGCTCGGCGTTGAGGAAGGGCGCCTCATCGTCTTCATAGGGCTCGCCCGCGTCGTCGTCCACGCGCCAGCGGTCCACCACGTCGGCAATCAGGAAGAGCGCGCTCACGGCCAGGGTGGAGCTGGGCAGGTAGTACAGCAGCCCCGCCGTCAGCGCGTTCTGGCCAAAGCCCGTGGCAGCCAGCAGGGTGCCTGACGACAGGATGGCCGCAAAGCCCGCGATATGCGTCAGGCGCTGCGAGCCCAGCATGCCCAGGCCGCCGAAGGCCATGGTCAGCATGCCGCCGACGATCAGCCAGGTGCTGCCGAACAGGGCGGAGGACCCGGCCTCGGAGCTGAACAGCAGCGTCCACAGCCGCAGCACCACGTAGACGCCCACCTTGGTCATGAGCGCGAACACGGCACCGACGGGCGCGGTGGCCGCGCTGTAGGCCGGCACCAGCCAGAAGTTCAGCGGCCACATGGCCGCCTTGGTCAGGAAGGCGATGCCCAGGATGGCCGCTGCCGAATGCAGCAGCCCGCGGTCGGCACTGCTGATCTGGGGAATGGCGCGCGCCAAGTCTGCCATGTTCAGCGTGCCGGTCAGGCCGTAGAGCATGGACACGCCGATGAGGAACAGCGACGAGGCGGCCAGGTTGATGGCGATGTAGTGCAGGCCCGCCTGGATGCGCGCCCGGCCCGAGCCATGCAGCAGCAGGCCGTAGGAGGCCGCGAGCATGATCTCGAAGAACACGAACAGGTTGAACAGGTCCGCCGTGAGGAAGGCGCCGCTCAGGCCCATCAGCTGGAACTGGAACAGCGAGTGAAAGTGCATCCCCGCGCGGTGCCAGCGGGCGCTGGAGAAGATCAGCGAGGCCAGGGCCACCGTGTAGGTCAGCACCAGCATCATGCCGGTCAGGCGGTCCAGCGCCAGCGAGATGCCGAAGGGCATGGGCCAGTTGCCCGGCATGTAGACGCCCAGGTTGACGGGTGCGCCGGCCTGGTCGGTCCACAGCATCAGCAGCACGGCCACGCCCAGGCCCAGCACGGTGGACACCAGGCCGAGGGCGAACTTCACGCGCTGGCGCTCCTCGCGCAGCAGCAGCATCAGCGCTGCCGAGAGCATGGGCAGCACGATGGGCGCCAGCATCAGGTGCGGCATGAGACGGGCGGTCAGCTCGTTCATGGCATCTCCTGCTCGGTGCGGGAATGGGCTCCGTCCACATGGTCGGTGGCGGTGGTGCCGCGCGAGGCCAGCAGCACCACGAGGAACAGCGCCGTCATGGCAAAGCCGATCACGATGGCCGTGAGCACCAGCGCCTGGGGCATGGGATCGGCATAGTGCGCGAGATCCTGCGGTACGCCGGCCCGCAGCACGGGCTCCTTGTCAATGGCCAGGCCCTGGCGGCCCATGCTGAAGATGAACAGGTTGACTGCGTAAGACAGCAGGGCCAGGCCCATGATGACCTGGTAGGTGCGTGGGCGCAGCAGCAGCCACACGCCCGAGCCGGTCAGTACGCCGATGGCAATGGCAAGCACGACTTCCATCAGAAACCTCCTCGTGCAAGCGCTGCAGCGGTGGCCTGCTGCACGGCGGCTTCGGCCTCCTCGGCCTGTTGTTGCTGCTCCTCCAGCAGGCGGGCGTGGTAGCGGTGGCTGCGCACCGATTGGTGGGCGATGGCCGTCAGAATGAGCATAGTCGCGCCCACCACCAGCGAGAACACACCGATGTCGAAGAACAGGGCGCTGGCGAGATGCACGTCGCCGACGACTGGCAGGGTCATATGGAAGGTGTGGCTGGTGAGGAAGGGATAGCCGGCCACGATGGAGCCCATGCCGGTACCCAGTGCGAACAGCAGGCCGACACCGATCCATCGGCGCGGGAAGATCGGCAAGTGGGCCTCGACCCACTGCGTGCCGGAGATGATGTACTGCATCAGCAAGGCGACCGAGAACACCAGGCCGGCGACGAAGCCGCCTCCGGGTTCGTTGTGGCCGCGCATGAAGATGTAGACCGAGACCAGGGCCGCGAAAGGCAGCAGCAGGCGGACCAGCACGGCGGGCACCATCAGGTAGCCCACGGCCGTATCGCCGGCATTGCGCGGATTGAACAGATCGGTCTGCAGGTCGCCTGGCACGTAGCGCTGCTGTTCGGGCAGGTCCAGCGTCTCGCGGGCCGGGCGGAAGCGCCGCAGCAGGGCATAGACCACCAGGGCCACGATGCCCAGCACCACGATTTCGCCGAAGGTGTCGAAGCCACGGAAGTCCACCAGCATGACGTTGACCACGTTGGTGCCGCCGCCGTCGCTGAGCGCATGTTCGAGGAAGAAGGTGGAGGCGCCGTCATAGAAGGGGCGGCTCATCATGGCGAAGGCCAGCCAGGCCATGCCGCCCCCGGCCACCAGCGACAGCAGCAGGTCGCGCATGCGGCGCGAGCGCGCACGCAGCTCGGCGGACAGCACGGGAATGTGCAGGCTCTTGTCGCGCTTGGGCATCCAGCGCAGGCCCAGCAGCATCAGCACCGTGGTGGCGACCTCGACCACCAGCTGGGTCAGCGCCAGATCGGGCGCCGAGAACCACAGGAAGGTCAGGCAGGTGCACAGGCCGGCGCCGCCCAGCATGATCAACGCGGTCAGCCGGTGGTACTTGGCCTTCCAGGCCGTGCCCAGGGCGCAGAGAATGCCCACGGCCCACAGCAGCACGAAGGCGGGCGACAGCGGCAGCATGCCCCGATCGCCCAGCTTGATGCCCTGCAGCCACAGCGGTAGAACGCCCGCCAGCACGGCCGTGCAGACCAGCCACAGCATCTGCCACTGCAGGCGCATGGTGGACAGGCGCCGGCGCGACCAGCGGCCCAGCAGGGACAGGCGGGCGAGCAGGTTCTCGAAGATGCGCTGGCCGCTGAGCGTGCCCACCAGCGGTGCGTTATCGATATGGCCGGCCTGGCGCTGCCAGCGCAGCAGCATGTACAGCAGGATGCCGCCAATCAGGGCGACCAAGCTCATGATCAAGGGCATGTTCCAGCCGTGCCAGATGGCCAGGCTGTACTCGGGCAGATCGCCGCCGACCACGGGCGTGGCGGCCGCTGCAAGGAAGCTGCCCACCGCCCACGCCGGCAGCATGCCGACCACCAGGCAGGCCAGCACCAGCAGCTCGACGGGCACGCGCATCCAGTGCGGCGGCTCGTGCGGCTCGTGCGGCAGGTCGGTGGCCTTGGGGCCGAAGAAGACGTCGATGGTGAAGCGCAGCGAATAGGCCACGCTGAACATGCCTGCCACCGTGGCGGCCACGGGCAATGCTGTGCGCACCCAGGGGGCAGCGTCCAGGTAGACGGTCTCGGCGAAGAACATTTCCTTGGACAGGAAACCGTTGAGCAGCGGTACGCCCGCCATGGCCGCGCTGGCCACGCAGGCCAGCGTGGCCGTGATGGGCATCATGTGCCGCAGGCCCGAGAGGCGGCGGATGTCGCGCGTGCCGCTCTCATGGTCAACGATGCCTGCGGCCATGAACAGCGAGGCCTTGAAGGTCGCGTGGTTCATGATGTGGAACACCGCAGCCACGGCGGCCAGCTTGCTGTTGAGGCCCAGCAGCAGCGTGATCAGGCCCAGGTGGGAAATCGTCGAATAGGCCAGCAATCCCTTGAGATCGTGCTGGAACATGGCCAGATAGCCACCGATGAGCAGCGTTGCAGCGCCGGCTCCGCCCACCAGCCAGAACCAGGCATCGGTGTCTCCCAGCACGGGCCACATGCGCGCCAGCAGGAAGACGCCGGCCTTGACCATGGTGGCGGAGTGTAGGTAGGCCGACACCGGCGTGGGCGCGGCCATGGCGTGCGGCAGCCAGAAGTGGAAGGGGAACTGCGCGCTCTTGGTCAGTGCGCCCAGCAGGATCAGCACCAGGGCGACCAGGTACAGCTGGTGGTCGCGCACCTGCTGGCCGGCGATGAGCACGTTGTCCAGGTCATAGCTGCCCACGATGTGGCCCAGCACCAGCATGCCGGCCAGCATGGCCAGGCCGCCCGTTCCCGTCACCGTCAGCGCCATGCGCGCGCCCCGGCGTGCATCCTTGCGGTGGTGCCAGTATCCGATCAGAAGAAAGGAGAAGAGGCTGGTCAGCTCCCAGAAGAAGGCAATCTGGATGATGTTGCCCGACAGCACCACGCCCGCCATCGCGCCCATGAAGGCCAGAAAGAACGAGAAAAAGCGCGGCACGGGATCGGCCGGCGACATGTAGTAGCGCGCATAAAGCACCACCAGCGAACCGATGCCCAGCACCAGCATGCAGAACATCCAGGCAAAGCCGTCCATGCGGATCACCAGATTCAGCCCCAGTGCCGGCAGCCACTCGATCTCCTGGCGCAGCACCTCTCCATCGGCGATCTGGGGGAACAGCAATGCCGTCTGGATGGCGCAGCCGAGGGCAATGACGCCGGCCAGCGTTGACTCCGTATTGCGCGCATTGGCGGGCAGCATTGCGGCAATCAGGCTGCCGATGAAGGGTAGGAGGATGAGGGTGATCAGGGGCATGGGCGGTTCATTTTACGGGCAAGGTTTTTTGCTTCGCTATGAAAACCTGAGCATGTTTCAGGCTATGGCCGCGCATACCCCGAGGGTAGTACGCATGAAAAACCCGCCGAAGCGGGTTGGATAGAGACAGTTGGCGTACTCAGGAGGCCGCGCCGGCCTTGGCCGGCGTGGCCGGTTTGGCGGCCTGGTCCTTGGTCGGCTTGGCGCCTTTGGCTGCCGTGTCCTTGGTGTCCTTGGCCGCCGTGTCCTTTGCATCGGGCTTGGCTCCCTGGCCCTTGTAGCTGGCGCCATTGACCGTCAGGCCGTCACCCGAGAACTTGGCGGCGGTCGGTTCGCCCACGCCTTTGACGCGTGCAATGAAATCGGGCCAGTCCTTGAAGGCGGAGGATTTGCGCTCCTCGAGAATGCGTGCCGACATGGCCGGGCCAATGCCCTTGATGGATGTCAGTTCGGCTTCATTCGCCTTGTTGACTTCCACGGCAGCCAGGGCCATCACGGACCACAGCAGTGCAATGAAGCCAGCCATCAGTTTTCTGAACATACAAACCTCCTGATCCCAAAATGTTGAGGGCCGCAACATTGCGACCCAGAGGCATCTTATGCAGGGCCTTGGCGTGCGGCTAGGCGGTGAAGGGGGCCAGCAGGCCCGTGCAGGCATGGCCGAACGTGTGCAAAGTCAATGGCCATGCGCCTGCCAAGGCGGTTTCTAGGAATACTCTGAAAATACACCGTCCATGCCGTGTTTGCCAATGGGGGTGACGCGATGCAGGGGGTGGAGCTGCTTCTCGCGCCTGCCCCGCATCACAGCTCCTCGACGCGCCGGGCCGGATAGCTGTCCCAGCTCTGGCAGCCGGGGCAATGCCAGAAATGCTGGCGTGCCTCGAAGCCGCAGGCCGCGCAGCGGTAGCGGGTCAGCGGCTTGGCCGCGTGGTCCAGCGCGCGTTGCACGGCCGGGTGGTATTGCTCCTCGGCCAGCTTCTCGCCTGCCAGCCACTGCGCGGCAGCCACCAGGGAGGGCTCCCTGTCCAGATGCTGTACCAGGCGTGCGCGTCCCGGTGCCCTGGTTTCACCATCGTTGCTCTGTTCTTCAATCTGAGCGTCCAGCGCGACCAGCGCCTGCAGCAGATCCAGCGAGGGTGCCTGCTCGTACTGCTGGCTGAGCAGTTGGTGGATGTGCTGGCGCTGGCCCGTGGCGGCGGCAATGTCCACCAGCAGCTGAGCCGCCAGCGGCAGCGAAGCCGGGGACTGCTCGGCCAGGCTTTCCAACGTGTGCAAGGCCTGGGCCGATTGCCCCATGCGGTGCTGCAGCTGCGCGTGCTCAAGGCGCGGGCGTGCGGCCTGGGGGGCGGTGGTGATGGCCTGCTGCAGCCGCTGCAGTGCCTCGGCCTGCTGGCCCTGGGTCAACAGGGCCTGGGCGTCTTCGCAGAGGTAGTGGGCCAGGCGGCCGCTGAAGTCGCCCTGGTTGGCTTCCTGCATGCGGCGCGCAATGGCGGCGGCCTGTGTCCAGTCGCGCGAGCGTTCGTAGATGGCCAGCAGGGCCAGACGGGCTTCGGCCTCGAAGGCCGTGCCTTCCAGGCGGCGCAGCGCGTCCTCGGCACGATCGAGCAGGCCTGCCTTCAGAAAGTCCTGGGCCAGCGCGTGCTGGGCGCGGTCGCGGTCCACGCGGCTGAGGTCGCCGCGCGACAGCAGGTGTTCGTGCACGCGCACGGCGCGGTTGTATTCGCCACGGCGGCGAAAGAGGTTGCCCAGCGCGAAGTGCAGCTCCGAAGTGTCGGGGTCGTTCTGCACGGCTTCGATGAAGGCGTCTATGGCCTTGTCCTGCTGCTCGTTGAGCAGGAAGTTCAGGCCCTTGAAATATGCTTTTGGCGCCTGGCGGTTTTCGGCGCGAATCTGCCTCAGGTCCCAGCGCGAGGCCAGCCAGCCCAGCACGAAGGCGACGGGCAGGCCCAGCAGTATCCAGCTCAGATCAAATTCCATGCACGTCGCCTGGCAGGATGGGGGATGGGGCGGGCTTGGGCGCCGTGGCCGCTGCCGGTGCCTCGGCTGCGGCAGGCACCGTGGCCTGGGTCGAGCGCGCGGCGTTGCGGTGCTTGAGCCAGCGCGGCACCATGCCCAGAACGCCCACGATCAGGCCCAGGGCGAAGGCGGCCAGCACCACCAGTACCAGCGGCGCAGTCCAGGAGGTGCCGAAGAAGAAGTGCACCGTCGCGTCCTGCTGGTTGTTCAGGGCGAAAGCGAACAGCGTAAAAAAAATGGCCGCCTTGAGCAGCCACAGGAAGTACTTCATGTGTTCCCTTGTGTGACGGGAACGATTCTAGAGCCTGGCGGAGAGGGCGGCTGCGGCGCGCGCAGCCGGTCAGCCCGCTTTCAGGCGGCAGGGCCGGTGCCTGTGCCGGAGCCTGTGTTGTCTGTATCGATGGCCGCACCGGGGCGCAGGTCCACGGCTTCACGCAGGGCCTTGCCGGGCTTGAAGTGCGGCACGCGCTTGGACGGAATGTGGACGGCCTCGCCACTGCGGGGATTGCGGCCCATGCGGGGCGGGCGATGGTTGACCGAGAAACTGCCAAAGCCGCGGATTTCGATGCGATGGCCTCGCACCAGGGCATCGCTGACGGCGTCAAGAATCGTCTTGACGGCCTGCTCGGCATCGCGCTGGCTCAGTTGGCCAAAGCGGGCGGCGAGTTCTTCGACGAGATCGGATCGGGTCATCAAGGATAGGAATCAGGGGTTGAAATGGCGACGGGCGCCCGGAGGCGCCCGTCGCATCCGACCTTCAGCGGTCAGCAGACTGGCTGCTGATTACTTGTCGGAGTTGTCCAGCTTGGCGCGCAGCAGGGCGCCCAGGCTGGTCGTGCCGGCGTTTTCCTTGGCCGACTGAGCGGACAGGGAAGCCATGGCTTCTTGCTGGTCGACCTGGTCCTTGGCCTTGATCGACAGCTGGATGTTGCGGGTCTTGCGATCCACATTGACCACCACGGCGGTGATCTCGTCGCCTTCCTTCAGCACCGAGCGGGCATCTTCCACGCGGTCCACGGCGATTTCCGAAGCACGCAGGTAACCGATGATGTCTTCGCCCAGGTCGATTTCAGCACCACGTGCGTCCACCGTCTTGACCTTGCCCGACACGATCTGGCCCTTGTCGTTCACGGTCACGAAGGTCGTGAAGGGATCGCTGTCCAGCTGCTTGATGCCCAGGGAGATGCGCTCGCGCTCGACGTCCACGGCCAGCACGATGGCTTCGACTTCCTGGCCCTTCTTGTAGTTGCGCACGGCAGCTTCGCCGGGCTCGTTCCAGGACAGGTCGGACAGGTGCACCAGGCCGTCGATACCGGCAGCCAGACCCACGAACACGCCGAAGTCGGTGATCGACTTGATCGGGCCCTTGACGCGGTCGCCGCGCTTGGTGTTCTGCGCGAACTCTTGCCAGGGGTTGGCCTTGCACTGCTTCATGCCCAGCGAGATGCGACGCTTGTCTTCGTCGATCTCCAGCACCATGACTTCGACTTCGTCACCCAGGGTAACGAGCTTGGTCGGAGCAATGTTCTTGTTGGTCCAGTCCATTTCGGAGACGTGCACCAAGCCTTCGATGCCGGGTTCCAGCTCGACGAACGCGCCGTAGTCGGCAATGTTCGTGACCTTGCCGAACAGGCGGGTGCTCGAGGGGTAGCGGCGCGAAACGCCCATCCACGGGTCGTCGCCCATTTGCTTCAGACCCAGCGAGACACGGTTCTTCTCGGTGTCGAACTTGAGGATCTTGGCGGTGATTTCCTGGCCAGCCTGCACGACTTCCGAGGGATGACGCACGCGGCGCCATGCCATGTCGGTGATGTGCAGCAGGCCGTCGATGCCGCCCAGGTCCACGAACGCACCGTATTCGGTGATGTTCTTGACCACGCCTTGAACGATGGCGCCTTCCTTCAGCGTTTCCATCAGCTTGGCGCGCTCTTCGCCCATCGAGGCTTCGACCACGGCGCGGCGGCTCAGCACCACGTTGTTGCGCTTGCGGTCCAGCTTGATGACCTTGAACTCCATCGTCTTGTTTTCGTACGGAGTCAGGTCCTTGATCGGACGGGTGTCGATCAGCGAACCGGGCAGGAAGGCGCGGATGCCGTTGACCAGCACCGTCAGGCCGCCCTTGACCTTGCCGGAGGTCGTGCCGGTCACGAATTCGCCCGATTCCAGGGCCTTTTCCAGAGCCAGCCACGAGGCCAGGCGCTTGGCGGTGTCGCGCGACAGAATGGTGTCGCCGTAGCCGTTTTCGATCGAGCCGATGGCGACCGACACGAAGTCGCCCACCTGGACTTCGATTTCTCCCTGGTCGTTCTTGAATTCGTCGATTGGCACGTAGGCTTCCGACTTCAGGCCAGCGTTCACGACGACGAAGTTGTGCTCGACGCGCACGACTTCAGCGGTGATGACCTCGCCAGGACGCATTTCCGTGCGTTGCAGCGATTCTTCAAACAGGGAGGCAAAAGATTCAGACATGTATTTCCTTGCCCGCAAACAGGTTTCCGCCGGCACTATTGCCAGGCGTTTCTAGGACTGTTTGCGGAGGTGTTGTGGGTTCAACCACGGTGTTGGAGTCTATGGACCTCGGGCCGTACATGGGGCGGTGCCGCCATGTCTGGGCCCGGAGGGCGGGTTTGCCGACCGTGCGGCGCAACTGGCAATCAGTCGCGGCCGAACGGCTGGCGTTCCTGCCACCACGAAAGCACCTGTTCTGCCACCTCTTCGATGGAGAGCTCGGAGCTGTCAAGCAGCATGGAATCCTGGGCGGGCTTGAGCGGTGCGACGCTGCGGTTCATGTCCCGCGCATCGCGTGCTTCAAGGTCAGCCCGAAGGGCGCTTATGTTAGCGGCAATTCCTTTGGAAATCAACTGCTTATGCCGGCGCTCGGCGCGACAGGCGGCGGAGGCCGACAAATAGACCTTGAGGGGAGCATGGGGAAAGATCACCGTGCCCATGTCGCGGCCGTCGGCAACCAGCCCCGGAAGCTGCTGGAAGGACAGCTGCAGGTCCACCAGCGCGTCGCGCACGGCAGGCAGGGCCGAGACGCGCGAGGCGTTCATGCCCGACTCCTCGCTGCGCAGCAGGAGGGTGACATCCTCGTCACCCAGCCAGATGCGCTGCTCGGCGTCAAAGCGCACGGGCAGCTCGCGCGCCAGCACGGCGATCTGCTGGGCGTGCGGTTCGTCCAGCACCAGGCCGGCGCGCGATGCGGCCAGCCCCGTGAGCCGGTACAGCGCGCCCGAGTCCAGCAGGTGGTAGCCAAGAGCCTGGGCGACCTCGGCGGCAATCGTGCCCTTGCCCGAGGCCGTGGGGCCATCGATGCAGATCACGGGAATGCGCGCGCGGGCCGTCTCGCAGACCGAGAACAGGGCCTCGAAGTAGTCGGGGAAGGTCTTGGCGACGCACTTGGGGTCTTCGATGCGCACGGGCAGGGCGGCCGGGTTGAAGGCCGCCAGCGAGAAGCACATGGCCACGCGGTGGTCGTCATAGGTGTGGATGCTGGCCGCACGCCATGCGGCGTTGGACGCGGGCGGCGTGATGCGGATGTAGTCCGCGCCCTCCTCGACGTCGGCGCCCAGCTTGCGCAGTTCCTTGGTCATGGCCGCGATGCGGTCGGTTTCCTTGACACGCCAGCTTGCGATATTGCGCAGCGTGGTCGTGCCATCGGCATACAGGGCCATGACGGCCAGCGTCATGGCGGCATCGGGGATGTGGTTGCAGTCCAGGTCGATGGCCTTGAGCGGCCATGCGCCACGGCGGATGCGCAGCCAGTTGGGGCCGCCTTCCACCTCGGCGCCCATGACGCGCGCGGCCTCGACAAAGCGGATATCGCCCTGGATGGAGTCCAGTCCCACGCCGAGGATGCGGATGCCTTCGGCGCTGTCCGAGGCGATGGCGCCCAGTGCGATGAAGTAGCTGGCCGACGAGGCGTCTGCCTCGACATGGATCTCGCCCGGCGAGCTGTAGCGGCTGCCGGCCGGGATAGTGAAGCGCTGCCAGTTCTCGTTGTGCACGGCAATGCCGAAGCGGGCCAGCAATTCCAGCGTGATGTGGATGTAGGGCTTGGAGATCAGCTCGCCCACGACTTCGATGGTGATGTCGCGCGTGTTGGCCAGCAGCGGCAGTGCCATCAGCAGCGAGGTCAGGAACTGGCTGGAGACATCGCCACGCACCTGGATGGGGCTGTGCGGCAGCTGCGAGAAATCGGGCTGGCGGATGTGCAGCGGAGGAAAGCCCTCGTTGCCCAGATAGTCGATGCGGCAGCCGAGCTGGCGCAGCGCATCGACCAGATCGCCGATGGGGCGCTCATGCATGCGCGGCACGCCGCTGAGCTTGAAGTCGCCGCCCAGCACGGACAGGGCTGCCGTCAGCGGTCGCATGGCCGTACCGGCGTTGCCCATGAACAGTTCGGCACTGGCGCCAGAGGGCAGGACGCCGCCCAGGCCGGTGATGCGCACGGGCTGGCCGAGGGTGATGGTGGCGGGCTCCACCGTGCAGCCCAGTTGCTGCAGGGCCCGGAGCATGACGCGCGTGTCGTCCGAGTCGAGCAGGTCGTGGACCACGGTCGTGCCCTGGCTCAGTGCCGCGAGCAGCAGCACGCGGTTCGAGATGCTCTTGGAGCCCGGCAGGCTCACCGTGCCCTGCGCGCGGGAAAGAGGGGGGATATCGAGGAAGGCGGTACTGAACATGGCAATTCGAAGGCAAACAGGCTGTCGGGAGGCATTGCGGCCGCGCCGGCCGCAATGCACAGGAGCGCTTTGGGTGCGCCGGGCTTGCGTCTGGCGCTTGCCCTGCGTTGCGCGTCAGCGGCGCGGAGCGCCCATGCGCCAATGGGCGCGCGCGGCGCTGGCCAGGGTCAGGCGGTCTTCAAGACCTTGTCCGTCACCGGCCTGGATCAGGGATTCGAGTTGCTGCAGCGCCTGCTGGAACTGGCGCGACTGTGCCAGAACCTGCTCGCTGTTGGCCAGCAGCACATCACGCCACATCTTGGGATCGCCTGCGGCAATGCGCGTGAAGTCGCGGAAGCCGGGGCCGGCCAGGGACAGCACGTCGTCGGAGTCGGGCTGGGTGATCACGCTTTGCATCATGGCGAAGGCCAGCAGATGCGGCAGGTGGCTGACCGTGGCAAAGGCGCTGTCGTGGGCTTCGGGCGACATGGCGCGCACGCGGCAGCCCAGCAGTTCCCACAGGGAGCGGGCCTTTTGCAGGTGGTCGGTCAGCGTGCGTTCGGTGGGCGTCAGGATGACCTGTGCGCCCTTGTACAGCTGGGGGTCGGAGTGCTCGACGCCCGAGACTTCCTTGCCTGCAATGGGGTGGGCCGGCACGAAGGAGCCGAGCTGGTCGCGCAGGGCCGAGCGCGCGGCGTGCACCACATCGACCTTGGTGGAGCCCACGTCCATGATCATCATCTCGGGCGTGACCAGGTGCTTGATGGACTTGAGCGTGGCCTCGGTCGCCGCCACGGGCACGGCCAGCAGCACCAAGTCGGCACCGGCGGCGGCCAGCAGGGCGGAGGGGGCCTCCACATCGATGACGCCCATCTGGCGAGCGCGTTCGGTCGTCGAAGGCGACTTGCTGTAGCCCACGACGCGCTTGACCAGCCCTGCCTGCTTGAGCGCCAGGGCGAACGAGCCGCCCATGAGGCCGCAGCCGATCAGGCCCAGTTGTTCAAAGGGCTGCATCACTTGGATACCGGGTAGGTGCCCAGCACCTTGTAGAAGGCGCACAGGCCGCGCAACTCTTCCAGCGCGCTGGCCACGTTGGGCTGTGCCGGGTGGCCTTCGAGGTCGATGTAGAAGTAGTACTCCCACTGGCCGGTGCGCGCGGGGCGCGACTCGAAGCGCGTCATCGACACGCCGTGCCTCTTGAGCGGCACCAGCAGGTCATGCACGGCACCGGGGCGGTTGGGCACGGAGATGATGATGCTGGTGCAATCCTGGCCGCTGGGCGAGGGCGTGGCCAGCGTGTGCGGCAGGCAGATGACGGCGAAGCGCGTGCGGTTGTAGGCATCGTCCTGGATGGCATGCGCCACCACATGCAGGCCGAATTGCTGGGCCGCGCGTTCGCTGGCCAGGCCGGCGATGTTGGGGTGCAGCGCCGCCAGGCGGGCGCCTTCGGCATTGCTGGACACCGGGCGGCGCTCGGCATGCGGCAGGTGCTTGGCCAGCCAGCCCTGGCACTGGGCCAGGGCCTGGGGATGGGCTGCCACGACCTCGATGCCTTCGGTCGTGTTGCTGCTGCGAAGCAGGTTGTGGCGCACCAGCAGGCTGACCTCGCCCACCACGTGGCAGGGCGTGTGCAGGAACATGTCCAGCGAGCGCGTGACCACGCCTTCGTTGGAGTTCTCCACGCCCACCACGCCGTACTGCGCGCTGCCTGCGGCCGTGGCGTGGAACACCTCGTCGAAGCTGTTGCAGTACATCAGATCGGCCGCGCCGCCGAAGTACTGGATGGCGGCTTCCTCGCAGAACGTGCCCGCCGGGCCCAGCACGGCCACGCGCTGGGGCGACTCCAGCGCCAGGCAGGCCGACATGATCTCGCGCCAGATCGCCGAGACATGGCCGTTCTTGAGCGGGCCGGGATTGGCGGACTCGATCTTCTGGATGACCTGGGCCACGCGGTCCGGGCGGAAGAAGGGCGTGCCTTCACGCTTCTTGACCTCGCCGACCTGCTCTGCCACGCGGGCGCGTCGGTTCAGCAGGTCCAGCAGTTGCTGGTCGATATCGTCGATCTGCACGCGCAGATGCGCCAGATCGGGAGAGGCTTGGGGTGTGGTGCTCATGGGCGGGAGTGTGGGTCGGTCAGGCGTTGCGCTGTTCGAATTCGCGCATGTACTCCACCAGCGCCTGCACGCCAGCGATGGGCATGGCGTTGTAGATGCTGGCACGCATGCCGCCGACGGACTTGTGGCCCTTGAGCTGCAGCAGGCCGCGTTCCCGGGCTCCGGCCAGGAAGGCGTCATTGCGCGATTCGTCGCGCAGGAAGAAGGGGATGTTCATGCGCGAGCGGCAATTGGCAGCGACCTTGTTCACGTAGAACGAGGACTGGTCCACGTACTGGTAGAACAGGTCGGCCTTGGCGATGTTGCGCGCTTCCAGGGCGGCCACGCCGGTCAGGCCGCCTTCGGTCTGGCGCTTGATCCATTGGAACGTGAGGCCCGCGATGTAGATGCCCCAGGTCGGCGGCGTGTTGTACATCGACTGGTTGTCGGCCACGGTCTTGTAGTCGAAGGCCGAAGGGCAGGCCGGCAGGGCGTGGCCCAGCAGATCCTCGCGCACGATGACCAGGGTCAGGCCGGCCGGGCCCAGGTTCTTCTGCGCGCCGCCGAACGCCAGGCCCACGCGGCTCCAATCGACGGGGCGCGAGGCCACGTGCGAGGAGAAGTCAACCACCAGCGGAGCATCGCAGCCCAGCGCCTTCAGGTCGGGCAGCTCCTGGAACTCCACGCCATGGATGGTTTCGTTGCTGCAGATGTGCACGTAGCTGGCACCGCGGCTCAGTTGCCAGCTCTCGGGGGCGGGCAGGGCGGTGAACTTGCCGTCCTCGCCGCTGGCCGCGATGTGCGCGTCGGCCACGTACTTGCGTGCTTCCTTGGCCGACTTCTGGCTCCAGCTGCCGCTGAGCACGAAGTCCACCGTGCCTGCGCGCGAGAGGTTCAGGGGAACGATGGCGTTCTCGGCCAGGCCGCCGCCCTGCATGAACAGGATCTTGAACTCGGGCGGTACGGCCAGCAGCTCGCGCAGGTCGGCCTCGGCCTGTTCATAGATGGAGATGAACTCCTTGCCGCGGTGGCTCATCTCCATCACGCTCATGCCGGACCCGTGCCAGTCGAGCATTTCGGCGGCTGCCTGCTGCAGCACTTCGGCGGGAATGGCGGCGGGGCCGGCGGAGAAGTTGTAAGGGCGGTTCATGGAGTTCACTGTCAAGTCACGCGCAGGCGCCAGTTCGGGCGGTGCCTGCAACTGTCAAAAATCTGGGCCGCCGCAGGGGCTGCGCTCCCGGTGCGGGAGGCAGCCCCTGCGGCGGCTGGGTCATCAGGCGGGCTCGCCCGTGCCTTCGGCAGCGGCTTCGTCGCCGCCCGTGGCCTCCTCGCCCGTGGCCTCGTCCTCGACTTCGTTGGCATCGTTTTCAACGATGCGCTGCAGGCCGCCGAGCTTGGCGCCTTCGTCCAGGGAGATCAGCGTCACGCCCTGGGTGGCGCGGCCCAGTTCGCGGATTTCCGAGACCCGGGTGCGCACCAGCACGCCAGTGTCGGTGATCAGCATGATTTCGTCATCGGCATGCACCAGGGTGGCGGCGACGACCTTGCCGTTGCGCTCGGACTGCTGGATGGCAATCATGCCCTTGGTGCCGCGGCCATGGCGCGTGTACTCCACGATGGAGGTGCGCTTGCCGTAGCCGTTCTCGGTGGCCGTGAGCACGCTTTGCGACTCGTCCTCGGCCACCAGCATGGCGATCACGCTCTGGCCTTCTTCCAGGTTCATGCCCTTGACGCCACGCGCGTTGCGGCCCATGGGGCGCACGTCGTTTTCGTCGAAGCGCACGGCCTTGCCGCCGTCGCTGAACAGCATCACGTCATGCTTGCCGTCGGTCAGGGCTGCGCCGATCAGGAAGTCGCCCTCGTCCAGGCCCACGGCGATGATGCCGGCCTTGCGCGGGTTGGAGAACTCGTCCAGCGCCGTCTTCTTCACGGTGCCCATGCTGGTGGACATGAACACATAGTGGTCGGCCGGGAAGCTGCGGTACTCGCCCGTCAGCGGCAGCACCACGTTGATCTTCTCGCCATCCTGCAGCGGGAACATGTTGACGATGGGGCGTCCGCGCGAGCCGCGCGAACCTGCGGGCACTTCCCAGACCTTGAGCCAGTACAGGCGACCGCGGTTGGAGAAGCACAGCAGGTAGTCGTGCGTGTTGGCGATGAATAGCTGGTCGATCCAGTCGTCTTCCTTGGTGGCCGTGGCCTGCTTGCCGCGTCCGCCGCGCTTTTGCGAGCGGTACTCGGACAGCGGCTGGCTCTTGATGTAGCCCGTGTGGCTGAGCGTGACCACCATGTCGGTGGGCGTGATCAGGTCCTCGGTGGACAGGTCCTGCGCGCTGTACTCGACCGTGCTGCGGCGGGCGCCGACCTTGCTCTGTCCGAACTCGGCCTTGATCTGCTTGAGCTCGTCGCCAATGATGGCCGACACGCGCTCGGGCTTGGACAGGATGTCCAGCAGGTCCTCGATGACGGACATCACGTCCTTGTACTCGGCGACGATCTTGTCCTGCTCCAGGCCGGTCAGGCGCTGCAGGCGCATCTGCAGGATTTCCTGGGCCTGGGTTTCGGACAGGCGGTACAGGCCATCGGCCTGCATGCCGAATTCGCGCTCCAGCCCGTCGGGGCGGTAGTCGTCGGCGTTGACCACGCCGCCATCGGTGCGGGTGCGCGTGAGCATCTCGCGCACCAGCTTGCTGTCCCAGTTGCGCGTCATCAGTTCGGCCTTGGCCACAGGCGGCGTCGGTGCGTTGCGGATGATGGCGATGAAGTCGTCGATATTGGCCAGTGCGACCGCCAGGCCTTCCAGCACATGGCCGCGCTCGCGCGCCTTGCGCAGCTCATACACCGTGCGGCGCGTGACCACTTCGCGGCGGTGCTGCAGGAAGACCTCGACCAGATCCTTCAGGTTGCACAGCTTGGGCTGGCCATCGACCAGCGCCACCATGTTCATGCCGAAGGTGTCTTGCAGCTGGGTCAGCTTGTACAGGTTGTTGAGCACGACCTCGGGCACTTCGCCGCGCTTGAGCTCGATCACCAGGCGCATGCCCGACTTGTCGGACTCGTCCTGGATGTGGCTGATGCCTTCGATCTTCTTCTCGTGCACCAGCTCGGCCATGCGCTCCTGCAGCGTCTTCTTGTTGACCTGGTAGGGCAGCTCGTCAACGATGATGGCCTGGCGCTGGCCACGATCGATGTCCTCGAAGTGGCACTTGGCGCGCATCACCACGCGTCCGCGACCCGTGCGGTAGCCTTCCTTGACACCGTTGATGCCATAGATGATGCCGGCCGTGGGGAAGTCAGGCGCGGGAATTATCTCCATCAGCTCGTCGATGGTGGCCTGAGGCGTCTGCAGCAGGTGCAGGCAGGCATCCACCACCTCGTTGAGGTTGTGCGGAGGAATGTTGGTGGCCATGCCCACGGCAATGCCCGAGGAACCATTGACCAGCAGGTTGGGCAGCCGCGCAGGCAGCACCAGCGGCTCGCGCTCGCTGCCGTCGTAGTTCGGGCCGTAGTCCACCGTCTCCTTGTCGATGTCGCCGAGCATCTCGTGGGAGATCTTGGACAGGCGGATTTCGGTGTAACGCATCGCCGCCGCGCTGTCCCCGTCCACCGAACCGAAGTTGCCCTGCCCGTCGACCAGCATGTGGCGCAGCGAGAAATCCTGTGCCATGCGCACGATGGTGTCGTACACCGCGCTGTCTCCGTGCGGGTGGTACTTACCGATCACGTCGCCGACGATACGCGCCGACTTCTTGTACGGCCGGTTCCAGTCGTTGTTGAGCTCGTGCATGGCGAACAGCACGCGCCGATGCACAGGCTTGAGACCATCTCGCGCATCGGGCAGCGCCCGGCCCACGATCACGCTCATTGCGTAATCGAGATAGCTGCGACGCATCTCCTCTTCGAGGCTGATGGGCAGGGTTTCTTTAGCAAACTGGGTCATGTGTGGCGATACTCTGACGGCGGGAAAAGGCCCATTTTAGGTCGAATGACGTGTAGCAGCCGAGCAACATAACCCTGGAATTCCGCCGCTGTCCTACTTGTTGGCGCCCGCTTGGCGGTCCGTCTGCTTGTGACGTATGGCACAATCAATTCAACGTTTTTGGTGATGGTCACTGATAACGTCCACAGATTCGCAGCCCTGCTGCGGCTTTTTCCCCAAGAGGAGAACCATGAAGAAACTGAACAAAGTGGCGATGTTGTTTGCCTCTGCCGCCCTCGCAACGGCTGCTGGCGCACAAGTGAAGGCTGCTGACGGTGGCAAGACCATCGACAACTGGCAAAACGGCACCAGCGAACTGGTGTGGAAGAACGGCACGAACGAACTGTGCTGGCGCGATGCCAACTGGACGCCCGCCACTGCAGCAGCTGACTGCGACGGTGCTCTGAAGCCTGTGGCAGCCGCTGTGGCTCCTGCCGCAACGCCCACCCCGGCAGCTCCCGCTCCGGCACCGGCTCCCGCTCCGGCCGTGGCTTCCAAGGTGACCTTCTCTGCTGACGCTTTCTTCGACTTCGACAAGTCGGTTCTGAAGCCCGAAGGCAAGGCCAAGCTGGATGACCTGGCCTCCAAGGTCAAGGGCATCAACCTGGAAGTGGTCATCGCCGTCGGTCACACCGACTCCGTTGGCTCTGACGCCTACAACCAGAAGCTGTCGGTTCGCCGCGCTGAAGCTGTGAAGGCTTACCTGGTGTCCAAGGGCATCGAAAAGAACCGCGTCTACACTGAAGGCAAGGGCGAAAAGCAGCCCATCGCCGACAACAAGACCAAGGAAGGCCGCGCAAAGAACCGTCGCGTGGAAATCGAAGTGGTCGGCACCCGCGCCGCTCAGTAATCTTTCGATTGCTTCCCGCAAAAGCCCCGGCAACGGGGCTTTTTTTATGGCCGAACGGTCGTCGCAATCACCGACAATCGAGCCATGAGCAACGCAATCAACGTCAATGCCGACCCGGCGGAGCTGGAGAAATTCTCCAGCCTGGCCCATCGCTGGTGGGACCCGGAAAGTGAGTTCAAACCTTTGCATCAGATCAATCCGTTGCGCCTGGACTGGATTGATGCGCAAGCTCCCTTGAAGGGCCGCAGGGTCCTTGATGTCGGCTGCGGTGGCGGCATCCTCGCCGATTCCATGGCCCGCAAGGGGGCCAGAGAGGTGGTGGGCATTGACCTGGCCACCAAGGCATTGCGTGTGGCCCAGTTGCATGCGCTGGAAACGGGTACTCCGAACATCCACTACCACGAAGTCAGCGTGGAACGTCTGGCCGAGGAGCAGCCGGGCTCCTTTGACGTGGTGACCTGCATGGAGATGCTCGAGCATGTGCCCGATCCCGCTTCCGTGGTCGCGGCCTGCGCCGAGCTGGTCAAGCCTGGGGGCTGGGTGTTCTTCTCCACGATCAACCGCAGTGCCAAGGCCTTTGGTCTGGCCATTGTGGCGGCGGAGTACCTGCTCAAGATGATTCCCAAGGGGACGCATGAGTACGCCAAGCTGATCCAGCCCAGCGAACTCGCCATGTTTGCCCGTCAGGCTGGCCTTGACCTGCAGGCGAGCAAGGGCCTGCAGCACAACCCCATCACCGGGCGCTACTGGCTCAGCGCGGACACGTCGGTGAACTACATGCTGGCAACGCGCCGGGCAGAAGGGTGAGCCGCATGTGGCAAGAAGTCCGAGCAGTTCTGTTCGACCTGGACGGCACCTTGATCGACAGTGCACCCGACCTGGGTGCGGCCGCAGACAGGATGCGCATTGACCGTGGCCTGCAGTCGCTTCCCTATGAGCAGTATCGGCCCATGGCGGGCGCCGGGGCACGGGGGATGCTGGGAGTGGGCTTCGGGCTCACGCCTGACTCGCCGGAGTTTCCGGAGATGCGCGAGGAGTTTTTCCGCAACTACGAGCAGTGCATGACCGAGCGCACCTATGCGTTCGATGGTGTCCCGGAGCTCATTGCACAGCTCCAGGCGGCATCCATGCCCTGGGGTGTGGTCACCAACAAATCCATGCGTTTCACCGATCCGCTGACGCAGCAGATGCCGCTTTTCGCGAGCGCGGGTGCCATCGTCAGCGGTGATACCACGCCCCACGCAAAGCCCCATCCAGCGCCGTTGCTGGAAGCTGCCGCGCGTATCGGCCTGCCTCCGCAGTGCTTTGTCTATGTGGGTGATGATGAGCGCGACATCGTTGCAGGCAAGGCCGCAGGCATGAAGACCGTGGCGGCCTGCTACGGCTACCTCGGCGCAGCCGGCGATACGCTGCAGTGGCAGGCGGATGCGCAAATCTATTCTCCGCTGGAGCTCTTGAAACTGCTGGAAAGAGGCTAAGATAGGAGGCTTGGGGCTGTCCTGGTTTCGACGTGGGTTCGGGACCGGTGTGGTGCATGTCGAGCTTGAGTGACGCTCGTAAATCTCCATTCAAAAAACTAACTGCAAACGACGAACGTTTCGCACTCGCCGCTTAAATCCGGTGAGCCTTGCAACAGCACGCTGATGGGCTGGGCAAGGGGGTAGCAATACCTCCCGGCTGCAAGGGAATTTACATCAGCTGGCTGCGTGCTGGGCTTCTTAGTACGTGGCAAGATCCAAGGAAGCTGGCATCCCGGGTAGCGTGCGCCTGCGCGACTTGGGAGGCGAGACTCAAAACAGAACGCTAAACATGTAGATCTGCCCGGCGAAGGCTTGCGGACGCGGGTTCAATTCCCGCCAGCTCCACCATCCAAGACACCGCCACACACTGATGACCTCAGCGTGTGGCGGTTTTTTTTGCCCTCAAGTGTCCTGCGGTGTCGTCAGAATCGCACGGATTTCGCGCGGGCTGCGGGGGCGGGCTCGACAAGGAGGCTGGCCCAGGGTTGATTCAGCTGCTGCCCATGTCTGGCATGGGCTGTTGCGACAGTTCCTGGATCAGCGTGAGGCGGAAATGCGCCAGGGCCTTGGCGCCATGCTGTATGTGGTGCAGGTCTGCCACCCCGCCGATGCCCGAGACCAGCAGCTCCGGTTTGTTGGACAGGATGACTTCTATGAAGTGGTCAGCCAGTTCTGCTGCCAACAGGGTTTCTGTGCTCTGTTTGCTCATGTGCGTTTCCTCCTTGTGTTGGAAATCGCATGGTATGGCATCGCGGCGGAATAGGGGGTGCCGACTGGAGGCATGGCCGGCGCCCGGTGTCGATTCTCAGATGGCGAGGCTTGCGCGGTCCTTGCCTTCTATCCACTTGGGCGGCTTGCCGCGGCCTGTCCAGGTGGCACCGGTTTCTGGGTTGCGGAATTTGGGCTCTCCCACGCTGTGCTTGCCGGGCTTGCCGGATTTGCTCTTGGCGGAGGGGAAGACATCCTCCTTCGTCAAACCATATTGCTGCACCATCGCCTTTGCTTCAGCGATCGCATCGGTTTTCGCGTGCTGGATGAGTGCGTCGATTTTTTTCTCAAGCTCGGCTTTTTGTTGCAGCAGGGCCTTGTAGTCGGATGTCATGGCAATGATGATTTTCAGTGGGAGATGCGCGTGTATATCACGGGCATGAATATTTTGTAAGTTATGAGTAAGAAAAAGAGTGTGCGAATGCAGGAACGGTCACCAGCGACGTAGCGCGTTCAGAACAGGTGATGGGGATGGTTGGGGCGACGAGGTGCGCCCAAGAAAAAGGCCAGCGGCTTGCGCTGGCCTGGGAAGAAAGAGCCGGTGCTTTTTGAAAGCTTCCTGGGGGAATGAGAGGGAGGGAGGAGGAAATGCCCCAGACCCGGCAATGAAACGGTGCAGAAACTGATGGCGATGATGCCTGCCGTGCGCAGGCCGGCCGATGGGTGAGAGGCGAGTCTGCACGTAGGACGGGGGAGCATCTGCCGAGTCACAGGCTGGTCATCTCCATGCGCGATAAACCGGGAGTTGCGCAACCATGGGGGGAGCGCATTGTTTTTTTATTGCGCATCCATGTCCATTGCTGCCACGCTGATTCCATTTGTTTTCAACCCGGCCAATCCGATGAGTGCGCCATTGCAGCGCCATCGTTGGCGCCTGTATGGTGCGGGCCTGCTTCTTTCGGCATCTGCCGGGGTATGGGCGCAGGTTCCCTTCAACGGCACCTACACGCAGGATTTCGACACCCTGGCCGCGTCCGGGGCGGGGCTGGCCTGGGCCAATAACAGCACCTTGCCGGGCTGGTTTCTCTTCAACAAGAGCCTGGCATCCATCACCTCTTATGTGGCTGGCAATGGTGCCTCCAACACCGGCAGCTTCTACAGCCTGGGGCTGAGCGCGGACCGTGCCTTGGGGGGCGTGGCATCAGGCGGTGCCTACTTTGGCAGCCCGGCCCAGGGCGCTGTAGCGGGTTGGATTGCGCTGGCGGTGCGCAATGACACGGGTGGCTCGGTCGACGGCATCACCTTGCGATTCAACGGCGAGCAATGGCGCAATGGCGGCAATACGGAATCGCAGCCCATGGTGCTGGAGTACGGCATGGGAGCCACCTTTGCCGACGTGCCTGAATGGCTGCCTGCCGGCGCGAACTTCAATTGGCAATCGCCTGTTGCCACTGGCACTGCTGCCGCCGTGGACGGCAATGTGGCCGGGCGGGTGAGCAATGTGGGCGGGGATCTGCGCGGCCTGGGCTGGGCGCCAGGTGCCACGCTGTGGCTGCGTTGGGTGGAGCTCAATGATGTGGGCAACGACCACGGCCTGGCCATTGATGACGTCTCCATCACCCTGGCGCTGCCCGACACCACAGCGCCCACGCTGCAGGCAAGCATTCCCGCGGCGGCGGCAACCGGGGTGGCGCTGAATCCCGAAATCAAGCTGAGTTTCGATGAGGCGGTGAAGCCCGGTAGCGGCAGCTTCGAACTGCGCCAGGGCGGCACGGTGGTGGCAACGCTGCAGGCTGGCGATGCGGCACAGGTGAAATTCAGTGGCTCGACCATCACGCTCAACGCGGGTGTGCGGCTGGCGGTCAATACGCCCTACAGCCTGGTTTCCGTGGGCGAGCCGGTGCTGGATACCTCGGGCAATGCGTGGACCGGCACGACGCTGGGCTTCACGACGGGAGACGAGCCGCCGGTCACCAGGATTTCTGCGGTCCAGGGCTCTGGCGATCAGTCTCCGCTGGTGGGGCAGAAGGTGACGGTGAGTGCCGTGGTGACGGCCTATATGCCTGGACTGAGCGGCTTCTTCGTGCAGGAAGAGGCGGCAGACTCCGATGGCGACGCTGCTACCTCGGAGGGCGTCTTTGTCTACTACGGCAACGCCAATCCTGGCGTGGATGAGAGCACGGTGGGCAAGCTGGTGCAGATTTCCGCCTCGGTGAGCGAGTTCCGCAATCAGACCCAGCTCAGCGCCATCACGGACTTCGTGGTCCGCGGCGCGGCGGCCTTGCCGGAGCCGGTGCGTATCGCACTGCCTGTCAGCGACATGGGGCAATGGGAACGTCTGGAAGGCATGCGTGTGGAGGTGGCATCCGCCACCGCAGGCGGCAAGCTGGTGGTGAGCGACAACCGCACGCTGGGCCGCTACGGCAATGTCACGCTGTCTGCCGATACGCCGTTGGCGCAGTACACCGAAGTCAACGCTCCCAGCGTGGCGGGCTATGCAGCCTACGTGCAGACGCTGCAGCGCAGCCAGATCATTCTCGATGATCGCTCCGGGGCCCAGAATCCCGAGTTCGTGCCGGGTCGTGGCGGCTTGCCGCTGTCGGCGTCCAACACGCTGCGCGCTGGCGATGGCGTGGATCTCGTCATCGGCGTGCTCGACCAGTTCTTTGATGCCGCCGCCAGCGAGCCCTATCTGACCAGCTACCGCGTGCAGCCCACGCAGACGCCGCAGTTCACGGGGGCCGCGCGACCTTCAGCTGCTGAATTGCAGCAGGCCGTGGGAGCGGCCACGCTCAAGATCGCATCGGCCAACGTTCTCAATTTCTTCAACCTGACCGGTGCCACAAGCGGCTCTTCCCAGGTGATGTTCAACACGCCGCTGGGCAACCAGCAGGGCATTCGCGGTGCCAACAGCATTGCCGAACTGGACAGGCAGCGCGCCAAGATCGTGGCCAATCTGCTGGGGCTGGGCGCCGATGTATACGGCCTGATGGAGGTGCAGAACAATGGCTTTGGCCCGGGCAGCGCCATCCAGGATCTGGCCGACGCCTTGAACGCGAGTGCGGACAAGCCTGCCGGCGCCGTGTATTCGGTGGTCAAGGCGCCCTTCAGTGAGGCTGCAGGCACGGTGCCAGGCGCGGGCACGGATGCGATTACCGTGGCCATCGTCTATCGCAGCGACCGCGTCACGCCGATGGGCAGCGCAGCGGCACCCAATGTCTCTACCTACGATGCCTTCAACGGAAGCATCGGTGGAGCCCGGGTGCCGATTGCGCAGACCTTTGCCGTGGGCGGCAGCACGGAGCAGTTCACGCTGGTGGTGAACCATCTCAAATCCAAGGGCAGCGTGCTCGGTGGCGCAGGCAATGCGGACGTGCTCGACGGCCAGGGCGCCAACAACGCGGCGCGCGTGAAGACGGCCCAGCAACTGAGCAGTTGGCTGGCAACCCGGCCCACAGGCGCGACCAGCCCCCACGTGGTGCTGGTGGGCGATTTCAACGCCTATGCAAAGGAAGACCCCATCACCACGTTGGAGACCGGCGGCTATGTCAAGGTCTCCCAAGGGCTGTCCTATGCATTCGACGGAATGTGGGGTTCGCTGGACCATGTGCTGGTAAGCACCAGTCTGCAGCCCAGCGTGGGGCGTGCGGTCAAGTGGGCCATCAATGCCGAGGAGCCCGAGGTGCTCGACTACAACGTCGAGTTCAAGTCGCTGGATCAGCAGGCCAGCTTCTATGCGCCCACCGCCTATCGTTCAAGTGATCACAACCCCATCCTCCTGGGCCTGAATTTCGGTGGCCGGGCGCCCTCGTTCAGTGGCGTGCCTGCCAATGCGCAGGCGGTGGTGGTGGGGCAGGCGGCCGATCTGGCGGACGTGGTGGTGGCCGATGCCGACAGCCCCGTCGTCACACTGTCCATCGTCGCCAGCGGCGGACAGGTGCTGGGCCTGGAGGATGCAGATGCTGCACAGCCCGGCATACAACTGCGCGGCAGCCCCGAACAGGTGTCGCAGCAATTGCGCGCCGCCATGTACATGGCTTCGGTAGCCGGCCCGGCCAGCCTGCAACTGAGCGTGAGCGATGGTGTCCATGCGGCTGTGACGGCCAGCTATCCGCTGCTGGCGACCGCAGCGGGCGCGGTGGACCCGGCCAATCGATTCAACATCACCGGAACAAGCCAGATTGCGGTTGCGGGCGAGGTCGTGGGCGGTGGTGCCAACTGCCGCCTGGCCGAGCCGCCGCAGGTCGTGGCGGCACCGGGTACTCCACGTCCTGGGGCCGTGGTGCCACACGGGCTGTTGAAGCTCAATACCGATGGCTGTGATGCGGGTGCGCTCGTGACGGTCAGGCTGACCTATCCGAACGATCTGCCCAGTGGTGCTGAATACTGGAAGTGGGGCCGCACGGCAGATAACACCACGCAGCACTGGTACCGCATACCTGCAACGCTGCAGGGGCGCGTCGTCTCCTTCGTGCTGCGCGATGGCGGCCTGGGCGATGACGATCTTCTGGCCAATGGCCGTGTGGAAGATCCTTCGGCCCTGGTGCTGCCTGCAGCGGTCGGTGGCGGTACGCCGGCGGCGATTCCGTCACTGAGCGAGTGGGCGGTCGCGCTGCTGAGCCTGATGATGGGTGGGCTGGCCATCCGTCTGCGCCGCCGCAAACCTTGATGCTGCCGTGAAAGCCCGGTCTGCACCACGTGCAGGCCGGGCTTTTTGCTTTGGGGCAGGGGAAACTGCGGACAGGCATTTGCCCGACTGCGTGCAAGAGGGATGGGTGGGAGAGGATCTTGGTGTGCAACCGCAAGCCGATGCTTGATGATGGCCGGGCTGGGTGCGAAAGTGGCGCGTCTGCTGCTGCGGGCGCCGTCTCGGTGCAAGGAATGAGAGAGATACCCAGAAACGATCGTGCTTGAAAAAGAGCCTGGCTAACCGGCATACCGCTGGCTGGCAAAAACGACTGCAGGCTGAACTGGCCTGACGAGTCGCCCCACGATGAAACTGAACTGCTGCAACACCATGAATGCTGCAGCATGGGTTGAATGATATACGCAAACAAGAATCATTCTCAAATAAACCCAGAACTTTCTCTGGAATTAGAAAAAGCTTGTGTTTTGCGGTTTTCGCCTGCTGGGCTGGTATCTGGCGTGGTGCCGCTCCAGAAAAAACGCCCCGGCTGCGGAGGCGGCCGGGGCGCTGAATGGAGCGTTCCATGCGATCAATCCAGGAAGGACACATGCTAGGGGTTTTGAATGAGAGCGCTTGCGTCTGCGTCTCCGGTCCTTCCTGGTTGTCAAGTGTAAATTGAAACAAGGTGCTTGATGGGGTCAAAGCAGCCGAAGTTGCATGCATCTGAGCCGTAAAGCTGTTTTTTTGTACTCCGATGCAACCGCCTCAAACCAAATGCGCCATGCAATGCAAAAAGCCCGCTGTAGAGCGGGCTTTTTTCTGGGAATGTGGACGATGGCTCTTACGCGACCATCGTTTTACGGCAGAACGTCTCTGCGGCTGTCACCGTTGTTTTTTTCGTCGTAGTGCACGACGCGCCGGCGTGAGATACAGCATTGCCTGCGCAGACAACCACGGGATTATAGCAGAGGCAGAATTTGCCGCTGGAGCCATGGGCCTGTGTTGCCGCAGAAGGGGTTTGAAGATGAATGAAATGACGCAAAGGCTTGAGGGCCTGCTCGCATCCGGCAAGGACTCGGCCCTGCTGCGCTGTACCTTGGGCAAGACCTATCTTGAAAACGAGGCGCCTGAGGTGGCTCATTCACATCTGGAGCGGGCCATTGAACTCGACCCCGGCTATTCGGTGGCGTGGAAGCTGCTGGGCCGGGCATTGCTGGCGCTGGGCGACGCTGCTGGAGCGCGGCGGGCGTGGTGTACGGGATTGGCCTGCGCGCAGCAGAAGGGGGACGCCCAGGTCGTAAAGGAGATTGGTGTGTTCCTCAAGCGCCTGGACAGGCAGCAGGTGGCCTGAGTCGAGACCCTGTGCAAGGGTGGGTGTGGGTGCGGAGCGGGATTCATGCCTGCAAAAGAGCTTCCCTGGCCAAGGCGTCTGCCTCGGTGTTGCGGTGGCGGGGTATCCAGCGCAGTTGCACGTGCTCGAACCCGGTCAGCATGGTGCGGGCCTCGTCAAAGAGGTCTGCCAGGCGCGCGATGGGCTTGATGGGGCGTGGCGATGGAGTCAACTGCTCCACCAGGATGCTGCTGTCCGTGAAGATGCTCAGGCGGCGCGCCTGCAGGGCTTGCAGGGCCTGCAGCGCGGCCATCAGGGCGCGCAGTTCGGCTTCGTTGTTGCAGCCTCGCTCGGGGCAGGGCTCGGACAGAAGGTGGCGGCGTCCGTCGGGTGCGGTGATGACGGCGCCCATGGCCATGCGTCCGGGGTTGGGTACGGCGCTTGCATCGATGTAGGTAGTCCAGAGGTCGGCATCTGAGGGCGCGGGGCCGCAGGCGCTTGGGCGTGATGAGGGCTTTTCCAGGGGCATGCCCGCATCATGCGGCAGCGGTGGAGGTTCGGTCGCATTTCTTGTCGGATGGCGCGGGACAATGCAGGTCTGCAAAATCACCGAAACCGAAGAAGGCAGCGAATGATCAGGATTCTGGGCAAGTCATCGTCCATCAATGTGCGCAAGGTGCTGTGGCTTTGCGTGGAGTTGGGAATTTCTTTCGACCAGGAGGAATGGGGTTCAGGCCATCGATCGACGCAAGAGCCGGGATTTCTGGCGCTCAATCCGAATGCGATGGTTCCCGTGCTGCTTGATGGACCGCTGGTGCTGTGGGAGTCCAATACCATCTGCCGCTACCTAGCGGCCCGCCATGACCGGCAGGACCTGCTGCCGGCAGCGCCCGCCGAGCGCGCGCTTGTCGAGCAGTGGATGGATTGGCAGGCCACCGAGCTGAACAATGCCTGGCGCTATGCCTTCATGGGATTGGTGAGAAACAGCCCTGAGCACCAGGACCCCGCGCAACTGGCTGGCAGCATGGCGAACTGGCATCGCCACATGCGCATTCTGGAGGACCAGTTGTCGCGCACCGGCGCCTTTGCTGCTGGCACGCAATTGAGCCTGGCCGATATCGTGCTGGGTCTGTCCACGCACCGCTGGATGTCGGCGCCCATGGAGCGCCCTGAATTGCCTGCAGTCCGCGCCTACTACGAACGGCTTTGCGAGCGGCCGGGCTTTCGCCTGCACGGCGCCAACGGCATGCCTTGATGGTGGTCTGGCGCCCTGCGTGACAAAGCCCGCCAGGTTTCCTGCGGGCTTTGGTTGTTGAAAGCGTGGGGTCAGGGGGTGACGCGCACCAGCATCATGTCGGCCTTCGAGCCTGCACCACGGGTCAGGACCGGGTGGACGGTGTCATTGATGAAGATGAGTTGGTTACCCTGGGTAATGCGTGAGGTGACCGTGTACTGCGAGGCAGGATTCAGGCGGCTGGGTTCGACGGGCAGCTTGAAGCTGTAGGGCGGCTTGAGGCCTTCGAGCCGCATGGACTGCTGGGATATCACCGGGGCGGGAGCATCGGCGCGCGAGGTGTCCTGCAATTCGACGACCAGCACGGCATCGGGCGCAAGCGGAGCGGGCTCCCTCAGGTCAACCGTTCCCATGACCGCAGTGACGGGCGCATTGGGCGCCGGCTGGGTCTGGGCGCATGCACCCAGCAGTGCTGCGGACATCACGAGGGCCAGGGCGGTGCGGCGCTGAAGGCTGTTGGAATTCATTGGAGCTCCTTCTTGATTTGGGAGTCCCAGTCTGGCCTGACGCGGCTTGAGGGGCTGTAGGAGCAGGCTCAACGCAAGCTGCTGCCATTTCCCAAAGTCGCATGGGCCGATCTGCTGGCTGGTTGCCAGTCTTGGCGGCAAGGGTGTGAAAGGTTTGTGCCCGTGCTGCGGGCGCTGCGCTGGCGACGCTCGGTTGGACACTTGCGATCTGGGCAGACAAAAGCCCCTGGTTCTTTCGAACCAGGGGCTTGAATCATTTGGTCGGAGCGGCGGGATTCGAACTCGCGACCCTCTGCTCCCAAAGCAGATGCGCTACCAGGCTGCGCTACGCTCCGACTAAAACGCTATTGTAGCGTCAAAAAAATGGGTATTTTCGGAATGGGCGAATTTTTTGCTTAACGCGAGCCAGGTCCCGGGCCGCGGTTGGCCAGATGGCGGAAGGTGATGCGGCCCTTGGTCAGGTCGTAGGGCGACATCTCCAGCGACACCTTGTCGCCAGCCAGGATGCGGATGTGGTGCTTGCGCATCTTGCCGCCGGTGTAGGCGATCAGCTGGTGTCCGTTTTCCAGCGTCACACGAAAGCGAGAGTCAGGCAGGACTTCCGTGACGGAACCCTGCATTTCAATCAGTTCTTCTTTGGCCATGTGTTCAATCTCTCAGGTCTGGGTCGGTTGCGGCACTCACTTGTCGGAACCACGAAGGCCTTGCCTGGCCCACAGAACATGGGGTACGTGGGCCGAGGCTGAAAAAGCAGTGGATGTTCTGCGCAAGAGGCGCAGACCGAACGGAAGGCCAGGTCACAATGGTGTCGCAAAGGCAAAGCCCGGCAACAGCTAAACCTCCCAATTCTACAGCGTTGCATTCCCGCGCGTGCGCGGCCCAATGCGGCCGTCGCACGCAAAACACAGGTTGGATTTTTGCTGGAACGGTGCTGCCTTTGTCATCTGCGTTTCATCCGCGGCCTCCGGAAATCGTGCGCTTGGCTTCGAGGCGGGTATGACAAGTGCTGAAAGCGGCGGGAGGAGTTGAGGGCGAGGGGTGTGGGTTGGCTAGAATCCGCCCACAACTTCTATTACTTTCATAGCAAAACCTCGATGTCTGATCGACTTGCCGTTCTCTCCCAGTATCTTTTGCCCAAGCAGGCGCTGACTGCCGTCATGGGGCGCCTGGCCCAGGCGCGTGCTGGCGACCTGACCACGGCAGTCATCCGGCGCTTCATTGCACGCTATGGCGTGGACATGTCGGAGGCGGCCGATTCCGATCCTGCGGCCTATGCCAGCTTCAACGAGTTCTTCACGCGGGCGCTCAAGCCCGGTGTGCGGCCGCTGGCTTCGGCCGACTGGGTCTGTCCGGTGGATGGCGCCATCAGCCAGATCGGCGCCATCGAGGGCGAGCAGATCTTCCAGGCCAAGGGGCACAGCTACAGCGCCACGGCGCTGGTTGGCGGCGATGCGCAGTTGGCGCGGCAGTTCGACAACGGGCATTTCGCCACCATTTACCTGAGCCCGCGCGACTACCACCGCATCCACATGCCCTGTGCAGGCCGGCTGCGGCGCATGATCTATGTGCCGGGCGAACTGTTCTCGGTCAACCCGGTCACGGCGCGCGGCGTGCCGGGCCTGTTTGCGCGCAACGAGCGCGTGGTCTGCGTTTTCGATACCGACCACGGTCCCATGGTGCTGGTGCTGGTGGGGGCCACCATCGTGGGCAGCATGGGAACGGTGTGGCACGGCATCGTCAATCCGCCCCGTCCTGGACGCATCCAGGACTGGCGCTATGACGACCAGTCCATCGTCCTGGGCCAGGGCGAGGAAATGGGGCGCTTCCAGCTGGGCTCCACCGTCGTCATGCTGTTTCCCGCATCGGCAGGGCTTCGCTTCAACGGGCAGTGGACGCATGCTGCGCCCGTGCGCCTGGGCCAGAAGATGGCAGGGCGCAACGAGGCCTGAGCCTGGATGGATGATCGATGAAACCGGGCCCAGGCCCGGTTTCTTTCAAAGGATCCAGCTCAGGGCTTCAGGGCGCCTCTGTGTGGTGAACATCGAAGGCGTGATGCTCAGCCGTTCAGGCCTGACGGGGTCTTCATGGCCGACCAGGTAGACCATCAGTTCGCGACGGCGCAGTATCACGTGGCTGACCTTCTCGGCCTTGCCGTTTTGCGTGACATGCGTGCCGGGGCGAAACAGCGGCATCTGGAAGGTGAAGCTGCGCGGATCGGCCGGTGGCGCGATCGCGGTGCTGGGAGGGGCTTCGAGTGTGGCAACCATAGGCTTGATGTGCATGAGTGGACGCTGCCAACTCTATCGACACTGCCGCGCCAAACTGTAGGGCCGCCGGGGTGCGGCCACGAGCAATCATGCCTGCGGGTGGGAAACGCCAAGGATGGCGTGCAGCCGTGCGCTGGTCGTCGTGTACTGCAGCAGCGGTTTTTCGCCCTGCAGATACTCGGCGGCGGCAAAGGCCGCCATGGTGGCTTCATGGAAGCCGCACAGGATCAGCTTGTGCTTGCCCGGGTAGCTGACGATGTCGCCAATCGCATAGATGCCTGGCGCATCGGTGGCCTGGGTTGCAGGGTTCACCAGCAGCTGCTTGCGTTCCATGGCCAGGCCCCATTCGGCGACCGGGCCCAGGCGGGGGGAGATGCCCAGGCAGACGACCAGTTGCTGCGCCGCCAGTTCGTGCTCCTGGCCTTCGCCATCCATCCATTGAACGGCGCGCAGTTGGCCTGCATCGGCATGCAGTTGCGTGATCTGGCCGATCACCACGCGGATGGCGCCGCTGTCGCGCAGCTCCTGCAGGCGCTCCAGCAGTGCGGCCGAAGCCTGGAAGGCGTCGCGGCGGTAGAGCAGGTAGGTGGCCTGGGCCCTGTCGGCGCAGGCAATGGCTGCGGCCACGGCCTCTTCGTCGCCACCGTGGACGATGGCGGTCTGGCCGCGCACCATTTCCAGATCGGCAGGATGGTAGTGAAGCTGGCCAGCAGCCAGCAGCTCCACGCCGGGCACCTTCAGCGCCTTGGGCACAAAGGCCCCCACGCCAGCCGCAATGAAGACGCTGCGCGCGTGCAGTTCAAGGCCTTGCGAGGTCTGCGCCAGCCAGCGGCCATCGTCCATGCGCTGCAGCTGGGCGACCTGCTGGGAAAGGTGCAGTTGCGCGTCCATGGGCGCGACCTGCCGCTGCAGCAGCTGGACCAGTTCATGGCCCGTGCATACCGGAATGCCCGGGATGTCGTAGATGGGCTTGTCGCCGTACAGCTGCGCGCACTGCCCGCCCACATGGGGCAGGGCATCGACGACATGGCAGCGAATGCCTTGCAGGCCCAGCTGGAACACCTGGAACAGGCCCGCCGGGCCCGCGCCTATGACGAGTGCATCGGTCTGGATCGGTTGCGTGCCGGAGGTGTCTTGCATGGGCTGCGCGGCTTCAGCGTTCGAGCTGGTCTAGCTTGCCGGGCTTGCCGTTCCAGTCGTCGGCGTCGGGCAGCGAGGCCTTGCGCTTGGTGATGCTCTTCCAGCCCTTTTCCAGCGACAGCTCGGCATTGAGCTTGATGAAGGCCAGTTGGTCGGCGGGGACGTCTTCCTCGGCAAAGATGGCATTGGCCGGGCATTCGGGAATGCACACGGCGCAGTCGATGCACTCGTCAGGATCGATCACGAGGAAGTTGGGGCCTTCGCGGAAGCAGTCCACGGGGCAGACATCCACACAATCTGTGTATTTGCACTTGATGCAGTTTTCGGTGACGACGTGAGTCATGGGAGTCTTTTATGGCAGTGTGAATGTCGGTATCAACCCGGGATTCTAAAATTTTTCAGGAGCCAGTCCCGCACATGGCAAGGATTCTGGCGCGGACTGCTGCGGTTTTCCGAAAGCCCACGAGCCGGCATGTGCCGGCTCGCGAAGCGGGACTGTCCAGTTGCTCAATCCAGCAGTGCAGCGCCTGCGGTAGCGTGGCTGGCCGTGTCCACAAGGATCAGCGCACCCAGCTGGCGGGCCTGGGCGAAGGACGCTGCGGGAATGCTTTCCTGCAGCAGCAGCTCCACGCGGCCGATGGCGTTGGGCTCCAGCTGGGTGGCCTCTTCCTGGGCCAGCGTGTGGATGTTCAGGCGGTGCACCACGCGGCGGGCCTTGGCCTTGATCCAGCGGTGGCCGTGCAGCGCCAGGTAGGTGCGGCCGGGGACCAGCGGCTGCTCGTCCATCCAGGCCACGGTGGCGGTCAGCTCGCGCTTGCTGGGCCATGCGGGCTGCGCTTGCGGGGCGTCGAAGTCGTCATCGGCAGCGGCCGCTGCAGCCGCAGGGGCTGCGACGAGCCAGTCGCCGCGCGAGACATCGACCTCGCGGTCCAGCGTGATGCCGGCCGACAGGCCTGCGTCGATGGAGCCGGGAACGCGGGCATGGTCCAGCACCTGGGCAATCACGGCCTGCTGGCCGCTGGGCAGGATCTGCACGGCGTCGCCCACGCGTGCGCGGCCTGCGGCCACGCGGCCCCAGAACACGCGGCGGCCCTGGCTGGTATCGGCCGAGGACGAGAATTTCTCCACCCATTGCACGGGAAAGGCCAGCGCCAGGCCGGTGTCGGTCGGCGTGTTGGGCAACTGCTCCAGCAGTTGCAGCAGGCTGGGGCCGTCGTAGCCGGCCCAGCCGGGCTCGGCGTTGACCACGTTGAAGCCCTTGAGGGCCGAGACGGGCACGGTGGCTGCGGAGGCAATGCCGGCCTCGGCCGTGAAGCGCTCCAGCGCGCCGCGGATGTGGACGAAGGCCTGTTGCGGGTCTTCGACGGCGTCGAGCTTGTTGACGGCAAACACCAGCGAGTGCACGCGCAGCAGGTGGGCCAGCAGGCTGTGGCGGCGCGTCTGTGGCAGCAGGGTGAGCTGCGGGTTCTTCCAGTCGAGCTTGGTGGCATCGACCAGCACCACGGCGGCGTCGGCGCTGCTGGCGGCGGTGACCATGTTGCGCGTGTACTGCTCATGGCCCGGCGCGTCGCCGATGATGAACTTGCGGCTTTCGGTGGCGAAGTAGCGGTAGGCCACGTCGATGGTGATGCCCTGCTCGCGCTCGGCCGACAGGCCGTCGGTCAGCAGCGCCAGGTCGGTCTCGCCGCTCTTGGTGACGCCGGCCAGCTGGTCCTGCAGCACGGCGCGCGTGTCCACCAGCAGGCGGCCGATCAGCGTGCTCTTGCCGTCATCGACGGAGCCGCAGGTGATGAAGCGCAAGGCCGAGGCGTTGGCGGCGGTCTGCTGTGTGGCCTGGCTGGCCTGGGTGGCCGTGGAATCCGCGACGGCTGCGTCGGCGGCAATGCTTGCGGTGGTCATCAGAAATATCCGTCCTTCTTGCGCTTTTCCATGGAGGCGTCGCTGGTCTTGTCGTCCATGCGCGTGGCGCCGCGTTCGCTGACTTCGGCGGCCAGGGTTTCGAGCACGATGTCGGCTGCCGTGGCGGCTTCGCTTTCCACGGGGCAGGTGCAGGTGATGTCGCCCACGGTGCGAAAGCGCACGTCGCGCACCACGACTTCCTCGCCGTCGCGCGGGGGCGTGAGTTCGGTCACGGGCACCAGCAGGCCGCGGCGCTCCACCACCTCGCGCTTGTGCGTGTAGTAGATGCTGGGCAGGGCGATCTGCTCGCGCTCGATGTATTGCCACACGTCGAGTTCAGTCCAGTTGCTGATGGGGAACACGCGGAAGTGCTCGCCGGGGGCCAGACGCGTGTTGAACAGCGTCCACAGCTCGGGGCGCTGGGCCTTGGGCTGCCATTGGCCGAAGCTGTCGCGGTGGCTGAAGATGCGTTCCTTGGCGCGGGCCTTTTCCTCGTCGCGGCGGGCGCCGCCGATCAGGGCGTCGAAGCGGAATTCATCGATGGCCTCCAGCAGCGTTACCGACTGGTGGACGTTGCGGCTTTCGCCCGGATGGGCCAGGCGCACGGTGCCGCGTGCCATGGAGTCCTCGACGCTGCGCACGATGAGTTCGGCGCCGAGCTCCTTGGCGCGCAGGTCGCGGAAATCGGTCACTTCCGGGAAGTTGTGGCCGGTGTCGATCATCAGCAGCGGATAGGGGATGCGGCCCTTGCCGAAGGCTTTTTCGGCGCAGCGCAGCATGACCAGCGAGTCCTTGCCGCCCGAAAACAGCAGGGTGGGGCGCTCGAAGGCGGCGGCCACTTCGCGCAGCACGAAGATGGTTTCCTCTTCGAGGGCGTCGAGGTGGCGGTTGCTGAGATGGCTCAGCACGGAGGTGTCCACACGGGCATTCATTTCTTGGTTTCCAATCAGATCGGTGTCAAACCCTGCAGGCTTCACTTCTTGGCGTGCAGGCCGCATTCCTTGGCTGCTTCGTCCTCCCACCACCAGCGGCCGGCGCGGAAGTCCTCGCCAAGGCTGACCGCGCGCGTGCAGGGTGCGCAGCCGATGCTGGGATAGAACTGGTCGTGCAGCGGGTTGTAGTCCACACCATGGCTGGCGATGTAGTGCCAGACATCGCCCTGGGTCCAGTCGGTCAGCGGGTTGAACTTGGTCAGGCCCTTGGTCTCGACCTCGCTGCGGTCCACGGCGGGCACGTCGGCGCGGGCATTGGACTGCTCGCGGCGCAGGCCCGTGATCCAGGCGGTCTTGCCGGCCAGCGCACGCGCCAGCGGCTCCATCTTGCGCACACCGCAGCAGGCCTTGCGCAGCTCGATGCTGCGGTACATGGCGTCCTGGCCGTTGTCGCGGATGAAGTGGATCACCGATTCGAGCTGCGGCCGGTAGACCTTGACGCTCAGGCCGGGCAGCGACTGGGTGCGCTCCAGCAGGGCCAGGGTCTCGGTGTGCAGCGCGCCGGTGTCCAGCACGAAGACGGGGATGTCCAGGCCCAGGCGGTGGATGATGTCGGTGATCACCACATCCTCGGCGCCCAGGCTGGAGGCCTGCGTCACGGCCTCGGCGCCCAGCGCCGCAGCCTCGCGCAGCAGGGCCTCGGTGGCGGCCAGCTTGTCGGCAAAGCCGCTGCTGGCACGGCCGTTGACCTCGGTGGCCTTGGCCGATGCCTGTCGCGACAGAAAGCTTTGCGCACCCATGTCAGGCCGCCTTGACGAAGTGGGGCTCGGGATGGACGGCATCACCCTGGTAGAAGCCGTGGAAGCGGTCCAGCTGGCGCTGGGCGTCGGCGATGTCCACGCCTTCGCGCAGCACGGCCACGTCGAAGCCGCAGCGCTGCATCTGCACCAGCTGGTCGATCAGCACGTCGCCCGTGGCGCGGATCTCGCCCTGGAAGCCCAGGCGCTTGCGCAGTAGGCGGGCCTGGCTGAAGGCGCGGCCATCGGTGAACTTGGGAAAGTTGAGGTCGATGCGCTGCACGCCGGTCAGATCCAGCGTGAAGGGATCGGCGTCATTGGCCGGGGCGATGATGGTCTGCTGGCCTTCGGCCGGGCTTTGGTGCTCTTGGGCGGCGATGATTTTCATGGGGATCTCCTGCGGCTCTCACCTGGGGTCAGGCGGCCGCTTCCTCGGTGTGCTTGGCGGGGTGGCGGGCGCCATTGCCGGCGGCCTTGAACGGGTCGATGCCCACGCGGCGCACGGTGGCGATGAAGGTCTCGAAACGGCCGCCTTCGCTTTGGCGCTGCTCGCGGTAGGTGGCCAGCAGGGCTTCGATCACGCCGGGCACTTCGGCGGCGCTGAACGAGGGGCCGATGATCTTGCCGGGCGTGGCCGGGCCCGACAGGTGGGAGCCGTCGGCGCCGCCCAGCGTGATCTGGTACCACTCCTTGCCGTCCTTGTCCACGCCCAGGATGCCGATGTGGCCGCTGTGGTGGTGGCCGCAGCTGTTGATGCAGCCGCTGATGTGCAGGTCGATCTCGCCCAGGTCCCACAGCTCGTCCAGGTCCTGGTAGCGCTCGGTGATGGCCTCGGCAATGGGCAGGGAGCGTGCATTGGCCAGCGAGCAGAAGTCGCCGCCGGGGCAGGCGATCATGTCGGTCAGCAGGCCGATGTTGGGCTTGGCCAGGCCCAGGGCCTTGGCCGCCTTGTACAGCTGGGGCAACTGGTCGCGGCGCACCCAGGGCAGCAGCAGGTTCTGCTCATGGGTGACGCGCATCTCGCCGGCCGAGAACTGGTCGGCCAGCGCGGCGGCGGCATCCATCTGGTCGGCCGTGGCGTCGCCGGGCGCGTAGCCCAGGCGCTTGAACGACAGCAGCACGGCGCGCAGTTGCGGGTGGCGGTGCGGGCGCACGTTGCTGATCAGCCAGCGGCCGAAGTCCTTGTCTTCCTCGGCGGCCGTGCGCAGCAGGGCCAGGGTCTCGGCCTCGGCATTGGCGGGCGACAGGTCCAGCTCGGGCTCGCGGAAATTGGCGGCCACGCGGTCGTACTCGGCTTGCGTGATGGTGTGGGGGCCACCCTCGACCTCGACGATCTGGCGGAATTCCTCATCGACCTGGTCGATGAAGTTCTGGCCCTCGGACTTCACGAGGATCTTGATGCGCGCCTTCCAGGCGTTGTCGCGGCGGCCGTAGCGGTTGTAGACGCGGATCACGGCTTCCAGGTAGTTCATCAGCTGGTTCCAGGGCAGGAACTCGCGCAGCACCGGGCTGATGGTGGGCGTGCGGCCCATGCCGCCGCCCACGCGCACCTTGAAGCCCAGCTCGCCAGCCTCGTTCTTGAGCAACTGCAGGCCCACGTCGTACCAGCCCAGCGCGGCGCGGTCTTCCTCGGCGCCGCTGATGGAGACCTTGAACTTGCGCGGCAGGAAGCTGAACTCGGGGTGCAGCGTGCTCCACTGGCGCAGGATTTCGGTGAAGGGGCGGGGGTCGGCGATCTCGTCGATGGCAATGCCCGCCAGCGCGTCGCTGTTGATGTTGCGGATGCAGTTGCCGCTGGTCTGGATGCCGTGCAGGTTCACGCTGGCCAGCAGGTCCATCACGTCGGCGGCCTTGGACAGCGGAATCCAGTTGTATTGGACGTTGGTGCGCGTGGTGAAGTGGCCGTAGCCGAACTTCAGGTCGGAGCCGATGCGGCGGCCGTCGTGCAGCGGGATGTCGCCCAGCCTGTCCTGTGTGGCGCGGGCCTCGGCCAGCAGGGCGGCGTCGGGCTGGTCGTACTCGCGGGCCACGCGGGCCAGCACGCGCAACTGGGCGCTGGACAGTTCGCCGTAGGGCACGGCCACGCGCAGCATGGGCGCGTAGCGCTGCACATACCAGCCGTTTTGCAGGCGCAGGGGCTTGAACTCATCCTCCGAGAGCTTGCCGGCCTGCCAGCGTTCGAGCTGGTCACGGAACTGCTCGGCGCGCAGGCGGATGAACTGTTTGTCGAATTCGGTGTATTGGTACATGGCGCTTCGGATGTGGGGTCTTCGACTGCCGCCAGTGGCGGCGGTGCAGGGGTTCATTGCGTGGCACCGAGGCACTTGCGGGAAACGCGCGCAGAACCCTGCATGGACGGAAATGTAAGCAATGGCCTTATAGAAGCAAACGATTGTTTTGTCCTGCAAGTATGTGGATATGGATATAAGTGAATGGCAGCAGGCTTTGTGGGGCTGGGTATGTCAAACGCATGAGCGGCCGATATGCTTTCCGGCCAGAGGGAGGATTTCAGAATGCGAAACCGTTGTGCCGCCATCGGGCTGGCCTTGGCATTGGCAACTGCTGCTCAGGCGCAGGCCCAGAAGCCGGCACCGCCGCCGTCTCCGTTGTCAGCAGCGCACACAGCTGACACGCCTGAACCCGACGAATCCGCACGGGAATCGGCCTGGGATGCGTATCTGCATCGCGTGGCGGCGCAGTTGGCCGGTTCCGGCAGCGGGCGCGATCTGGCCTTTGCGGCCATCCTGATCAATCTGTCGGTCCCACCCTTCCTGCAAGAGGATGCCGACAGCCGAGCCCCGCAATGGCGCCAGGCCGCCTTGGAGCGGGCCGGGCAGGACGTGCTGGCCTACCAACTGCTGGCTGCCAGGGCGCCTGAACGTGAAGGCGAGTTGCGGTCGCAGGCTGCGCGCCGCTGGCTGGCGCTGGAACCCAGTAATCTCACTGCGCTGATGTGGCAGGCGCTGGGGCCGCAGGAGTTGCTGACTGCCGCGCGCGACAGCCGCTATGCGGACCTGCACATGTATGAGGGCGTGCGCTGGATGCAGTCGGTGCTGCTGAAACACCCGCCCACGGCCGAGGAGTTGCAGGCGTTTGGAGGTGGGCAGCCCTACCGCCCCGAGGAAGGCGCTGCCATCACGGCCATGGGCATCTGGGCGGCCTTTGAACTGCCGGGCTACCGGACCTTGATCGATGCCTGCAAACCCGAAAAGCGGGGCGATGCCCCGGCGCGAGATGCCGACTGCCTGCATGTGGCGCATCTGATGACGGAACGCTCATCCACCGTGCTGGATGAGGCCTTTGGACTGGCGATACGGCGCTGGCTTGCCAGCACCCCTGCCGAGCGCGCTGCAGTGCAATCCCGGCGGCGCCAGCTGGACTGGCTGATGCACAAGTCCAACCCACTGAGCATGCAGGCGGGTGGCGATCCGTTTGTCCGGCTGTTGTCCGATTCCTCCATCCACAGCGAACAGCAACTGCTGGAGCGCATGCTCAAGGACGCAGGTCGCCCGCTGCAGCCCCCGCCTGGCTGGAAGCTGCCCGTTCCCAAGCACTAGATGCCAACGCTGCGCCTGTCCAGGTCTGCGGGCAGCCGCGCCGCCACCGCCGCCTCGCTCACCCCATAGAGCGCAGCCAGCGCGGCCGGTGTCGCCACCTGCGCCGCCGCACCGCAGGCCTGCAGGCCGCCGCGGCCCAGCAGGGCGATGCGGTCGGCCACCTGCAGCGCATGCTCGGGCTGGTGGGTGGACAGCAGCACGGCCATGCCGCGTGCACGCAGCGCGGCAATCTGGTCCAGCACGCGGATCTGGTTGCCGAAGTCCAGGCTGGCCGTGGGCTCGTCCATGACCAGCAGCGCGGGCTCCTGGGCCAGGGCGCGTGCGATCAGCACCAGCTGGCGCTCGCCGCCGCTCAGCTCGGTATAGGGGCGCAGCGCCAGATGGGCGATGCCCAACTGCTCAAGGCAGCCCAGCGCCAGGGCACGGTCGGCACTTGAAGGCCGGGCCAGCGCAGGCAGGCGCGCGGCACGGCCCATGAGCACCATGTCCAGCACTTCGAAGCCGAAGACGCCGGCCTGCGCCTGGGGCACATAGCCCACGCGCCGCGCAAACTCGGCACGCGGCCAGCTGTGCACGGGCTGGCCCTGCACGCGCACCTCTCCGGCCAGCGGCGCCAGCAGGCCCAGCACGGTGCGGAACAGCGTGGTCTTGCCGCAGCCGTTGGGGCCCAGCAGGCACAGCACCTCGCCTGCGGTGATGGCCAGGTCCAGCCCCTGGCTGACGCGCCGGCGCCCATGGCCCGTGGCCAGGGCCAGCGTCTGCAGCACGGGTGGGGCCTGCACTTCAGTCATTGCGCCCCGTGCGCGACAGCAGGTAGAGAAAGAAGGGCGCGCCGACCAGGGCCGTGAGAATGCCCAGCGGCAGCTCGATGCGCGCCGCGCTGCGCGCCAGGGTGTCGGCCGCCACCACGAAGCCCGCGCCCAGCAGCGCCGAGGCCGGCAGCAGGCGCACGAAATTGGGGCCGACCAGCAGGCGCGCCACATGCGGCACCACCAGCCCCACCCAGCCGACGATGCCGGCCAGCGACACGGCCGCCGCCGTGCCCAGCGTGGCACAGGCCACCAGCAGCAGGCGCAGGCGTGCCACGGGCACGCCCAGGGCCAGTGCCTCCTCGTCGGGCAGGCCCAGCAGGTTGATGCGCCAGCGCAGCAGCATCAGGGGCAGCAGGGCGCACAGCATCACGGGTGCCGTGGCACCCAGCTCGGGCAGGGTCACGGCGCTCAGGCCGCCCATGAGCCAGAAGGTGATGGATGGCAGCTGCGTATTGGGGTCGGCCAGCGTCTTGACCAGTGCGATGCCCGCGCCCAGCAGCGCGCCCAGCGCAATGCCGGCCAGCACCAGAACCAGCACCGGGTCATGCCGGCGCACGCTGGCGCTGATGGTCACCACCACGGCCACTGCGGCCAGCCCGCCACCAAAGGCCAGGGCCTGAACGGCCGCCATGGACCAGCCCAGGAAGATGCCCAGCACCGCGCCCAGGCCGGCACCGGCCGAGACGCCCAGGATGTCGGGCGAGACCAGCGGGTTGCGGAACATGCCCTGGTAGGCTGCGCCTGCCGCCGCCAGCGTGGCGCCCACGGCCAGGCCTGCGGCGATGCGCGGCAGGCGGATGTTCCAGAGCACGGTCTCGGCGCTGGCGGACAAGGGGACGCCGTGCCCGTGGCGCGCGCCAGCAGCGACTGCCACAGCTGCTGCGGCGCGATGGAGAACTGACCCACCGCCAGCGCCCACAGCAGCACGGCGGCCAGCAAGGCCAGCGCGAGCACCCAACCCAGGCGGCGGCCTGTGGCAGGCATCAACGCGCAGTCTCCATCAGCCTGCCCAGCGCTGCGGGCGACAGGTCGGCGCCGTAGAACAGGCGGTAGAAGTCGCGCACCTCGCGTTCCAACGGCGGCAGTCCCTGCAGGTCCGGCGCCTGCGGGTGGAGTTTTTCCAGCAGCCAGCGCACACCGATCAGCCGGTTGACGCCAGGCGGACCATCCAGCCAGCCGAAGGGCCAGACCGGCGCGCCGTGCACGCGGCCCGAGCGCACGGCGGCCACGCCGCGCCACAGCGGGTCCTGGCGCATGCGCTCGGCAAGGCCGGGTTCCTGCGTGACGATGACCTGCGGGTCCCAGGCCAGGATCTGCTCCATGGACACGCGCGTGAGCCCGCCATGCCCTGCATCGGCGGCCACATTGCGCCCGCCCGCGTACTCGACGGCTTCCACATTGATGGAGCCCGCCAGCCCTGTTTCCAGCCCATTGGCGCTGCGTGCGAAGTACACGCGCGGGCGCTCGGCCGGTGCCATGCCCTTGGTGGCACGCTGCGCCAGCGCCGCCACGGCATCGGCATGGCGGGCCAGGGTTTCGCCGCGTGCGGCCTCGCCCAGCAGGGCGCCGACCTCGCGCAACTGGCGTGGCTGGTCGGCCAGCGAGCCCTGGATCAGCACGCAGGGCAGGCCGGTCTGGCGCGCCAGCCGCTCGGTGGCCGAGATATAGGTGGCATCGGCCGTGCCGGCGTCCAGCACCAGGTCGGGCTGCAGCTTCAGCAGCGACTCCAGCGGCATGGTGCTGCCGCGCCCGGACAGGCGGCCCAGATGCGGCAGCGCCTGCAGTGTGGGCCCCAGATAGGCGCGCGAGACATCGTCCAGCTGCTGGGGCCAGCCCAGCAGCTTGTGCGGTGCCAGCGTGGCCACCAGCACGCCTGCGGGCGGGCCGGCAGCAAACACCCGGCGCAGTTTGGTCGCGTCCGGTATCTGGCCTATGCGCGCGGCAATGGTTGTGGTCTGGGCATGGCCGGGAACAAGAGCCGATGAGGCCAGTGCCGCCATGGCCTGGCCCAGCCAGCGGCGGCGGGTGAACAGAAGATCGGTCATGAAAGTCAGGGGATGGGCTGGCGCGGCCACGGCGCTCAAGCTGTGCCTGGCACCATTGCTCTATCTGCACCTCATCGGCTGCCAGCTCGGCATGCAGGCTGCCGGTGTACCTGCGCCAGTCTTCAAGATGGCGGGCCGCGACGGCCGTGAGCACGGGCGTGCCGGCCTCGACAAAGGCCGCGAATTCGGCGGCAAAGCCCTGGCCCGAGGCCTCGACGATGCCGAAGCGGTTGATCACCACCAGATCCACGCCATCGTCCAGCGCCTGGCGCAGCACGGCGCTGGCCTGGGCCAGGGCCTGGGGGTTGAGACTGCAGGCGCGCGAGGCGCAGCCCAGGTCCTGGGACAGCTCGAATTGGCGGTCACTGCGCAGGTCGAACAGCTGCATGCGCTTGTTGCCGTTGGCATAGCGGTCCTGGCGATGCACCAGCCCGCCCACCCGCCAGCCCGCGCCTTGCAGGCGGCGTGCCACGCGTTCGAGCAGCAGCTCCATTGCATGTTCGTCGTCGGGATGGACCAGGGCGGCCAGGGCAGGGTGGCAGGTGAGTTCATGGCATGCGGTGCTTGTGGAATCCAGGCAGGTTTTTACTCCTGGCCGCCGCCGGTGTCGTTGACCAGGGGCATGCTGTCGCGCCCGAAGATCCAGGGACCTCCGGCTGCCACATTGGCCAGCGCCAGTTCCTGCTGGCCCGGTGCGGACAGCAGATGCTCTGCCAGCCGTTGCGCGCTGCGGCGCTGGCCAGCGTCGGCCGGATGGCGCGGCCCGGGCGTGAGCAGCACATAGGGCCGGCGCATCAGCGGGTCGCCGTGCAGCAGCAGCTCGATGCCGGGTGCGCCCATCTTGCCGAAATGCAGCGGGATATGGCCGACCACGGCATAGGCCTGGAGCTCGGCCGCCAACTGCAGCACGGCCTGGGGGCGCGGCCCGGTGTCGGCGCGCAGCCAGCGGACGTCCGGCCGTATGCCGGCGCGGCGCCACAGCCGCTGGACCACGGTATAGCTGCCGGGGTCGCGCAGCGCGATGAAGGGCGAGCCGCTGGCAACGATGCGACGCATGGCCTCCACGCCATCGGCCGCGCCGCGCACGCGGGCCGGGTCGTGCGAAGGGCCGGCGAACACATGCTCGTTCCAGCCCCAGACCCGCGCGGCCGATGCCAGGCCGGCAGCCTCCAGCGACATGGCTTCGTCGCTGGCGTGGATGAGCAGCAGCTGGGCGCGGCCCTGGGCCATGGCGGGGATCACGCCCTCCTTGGGCGCGGCAACGGCGGTGCGCACGGACAGGCCCAGGCTGCGGCCCGCCATGTCGGCCAGGCGCGGCCAGACGCCGCATAGCGACAGGCCACCAACCACGGCCACGTCGACGCTGACAGCTTCTGCCGGCAGGCTGGCGCAGCCGCTCAGGGCTGCCAGCGCGGGCAGGGCGCCCAGCAGGCGGCGGCGATCGGGGCAGAGCGGTTCCATGGATTCAGGGGGCAGTCCGTGCTTCAGAAGCGATAGCCCAGGTTGACATACCAGCTGCGGCCCGGCATGGGCAGGCCGTCATCGAACTGGTACCACTTGTCGCCGATATTGGCCACGCCGAAGTCCACGGTGATGTCGCTGCGCGGCTTGTAGCGTGCACGCAGGTTGGCAATGCCGTAGCCCGACAGCTTGAGCGTCTGCAGCTGACCGCTGCCCGACAGCGGCACGTAGCGGCCCTTCTCGGTCTCGACCTCGGCATTGAATTCCCACTGCGCCAGCGGACGCCACTGAACGCCGGCCAGCAGGCGGTGGCGCGGCGTGTTGGTCAGCGTGATGCTGGAGTCGCTGGTGTTGCGGCGGTTCAGGTAGGTGTAGCCGGCGTTCATGCTCCACTGTGCCGACAGCTGCTGGGCCAGGGACAGCTCCATGCCGATGTTGCGCGTGCGCCCCACGTTCTGCGCCTGGTTGCAGGTGGTGCCGCCGCATTCGGCCGAGGCCACGACCACGGTCTGGATCTGGTTGCGCACGCGGCTGTAGAACAGCGCGGCCTGGCCCTGGCCGCCCTGCCAGGGCGAGCCGCTGACGCCCAGCTCCAGGTGGTTGGCCGTCTCGGGCTGCAGGTCGGGGTTGGCCAGGGCCGTGCCCATGCGTGCCGAGTAGCGGTCCTTGATGGTGGGAAAGCGCGTCTTGTGCGAGGCGATGAAATACGCCTCGCTGCCACCGCCCAGCGCATAGCCGAGCTTGGCCACGCCATTGGTGGCGCTGGCGGAGCCCGTGGGCCACTGGTAGACCTCGCGCGCATCGCGCTGGTCGTGGCTGAGCGCCAGGTTCAGGCTCCAGCGTTCGGCCAGGGAGATCGTGTCCTCGACCACCAGCGAGCGCGTTACGTCGCGGTAGTGCTTGCTGGGGTCCTTGGCCGAGGCGGCATCGGTGTGCTCGTCGATCTTGTAGTGCGCACCCAGGCGCAGCGCATGGCCCTTGAAACTGTAGTTGGCCCACTCGACGCTGGCGCCTTGGCTCACGTCCTTGTAGCTGCTGGTGGGGTCATGGCGCGTGTAGCTCGCGTCCGTGTACATGTCCAGGCCGTTTTGGTAGGTGTCGTGGTAGATGCGGGTCTTGAGCAGGTTGTCGGCATTGATGCGCGTGGTGCTCAGAAAGTACACGCTGTCCTTGTCCCAATAGGGCCAGCGCCAGTAGCGGATGACGTTCTTGCCCGTGGCGCTGCCGGTATACACGGGGTTGCCCTTCTCGCCTTCCTGGCGCACATAGCCCAGCGCGTATTCGTCCGTGGCATTGGGCGTGAGGCCCAGCTTGAACGACAGCCGCTTGTCCGTGCGGTAGGCGTTGTCGCGGTAGTTGCCCGTGTCGGTGGGCTGCTTCTTGAAGTCCTTGAAGCCCTTGGGCAGCGGAAAACTGTCCGCGTCCAGGTAGGAGGCGCCCAGCTGGTAGTACCAGGTGCCCAGGTTGCCGCCCAGGTTCACGGCGGCCTTGCGTTCGCCGCCTGCGCCTGCGCCGATGCGCGCATCGCCCTCGAAGGATTTGACCGGCTTGCGCGTGACCAGGTTGATGGCGCCGCCCAGCGTATTGGGGCCATACATCAGCGAGGCGCCGGCCTTGGCCACGCGGATCTCGGACAGGTCGAAGGTGGTGAAGCGGCCGAAGTCCACATAGCCGTCATAGGGCACGTACAACGGCACGCCGTCCACGAAGACCGGCACCTGGCGCGGATCGAAGCCGCGCAGGTAGATCATTTCCTCGTTGCGATTGTTGCGCGACAGCGTGGCGCCCGGCAGCAGGCGCACGGCGTCGGCCACGGTGTCGGCATTGCGCTGGCGCATCTCGGCGGCGCCCAGTCGCTGTTCATCGCCGGATATGGCCTCTGCTTCATCACGCGCACCGTGCACATCGACCGTGCCCAACTGGAAGGTCTGCGAAGCCGGTGCTGCAGGTGCACCCGATTGGGCCTCGACCTGGGCTTGCGCCTGCGTGCTGGCGGCCAGGCCTGCGAGCAGCAGGGCGTGTGTCAGCGTGGAACGAAGGCGGAGCGAGGGTGAGCAGAGGGCGGGTGAAGATGCGGGAGCGCAGGAGCGGGGCTGGCGGGTCACGGTTTCAGGTTCTTGTGTGGTTGAACGCGGGGAGCGGCTGGTTGTTTCCTTTTGAAAACAGGTTCCGGATTCTAGCGATATGCACTGAAAAACATAACGAGTGACAAAAAACCGTCTGCGGGAAGACTCGGGTTTTCTTTCAGGCCGTTGTGTGAATGCCGGGCCGTTCAGCGGCCGGGCGGTTCAACGGCTCAGCGCCTGCGGCCCAGGCGCTCGCTGGCCAGGGCAGCCGCCAGCCTGGCGTCCAGGGGCAGCGGTTCGTCGTGCAGGCGTGCTGCCAGCAGCTCGCCGCACAGCAGCGACAGGGTGAGCCCGCGCGAGCCCATGGCCGTCAGCGCCCACAGGCCGGGAGCCTGATCGGACACCGGTCCGACCACGGGCAGCCGGTCTGGCGAGGCCACGCGCACGGCGCCCCAGGTGGCGCGCGGTGGCGCGTCGAAGAAGCCTTGCAGGCCCTGGTAGGCACGTGGCAGCAGCTGCGCCAGCTTGGCGCCATTGGCTGCATGGGCGGCGGCCTGGTCTTCGGGGCTGGGCGGCAGCGCGGTCTGGTCGCGCTCGAAGGTCGATCCCATGACCCAGCCTGGCCTGGCTGCATCGCCGGGCAGCGGCATGGCAGGCACCAGGTTGCCATGGCCGTTGACGGGAAAGGGCGGCATGGCCTGCGCGCTGGCCGGGGTGTGCACATCCCAGCTGACCTGGCCGCGAATGGGCTGCAGCGGCCAGGTGGCCTGCGCATCCAGGCTGTGCTCCAGCAGCGCATTGGTTGCGGGGCCCAGGGCGAGAACGACCAGTTCAGCCTCGGCCAGCAGATTGCCCTGTGCATCCAGGGCCTGCCAGACGGGCGCGCCACCGGCTGTGTCGATGCATGCAAGACGCGCCACGCAGGCGCGGCCCTGCCAGCGCACGCCGGGCAGCGCCAGCTGCGCCTGCACCAGCCGCGCCGGGCGCACCCAGCCGGCCTGCACATGCCAGCAGGCCGGGGCGTCGGCGGGCAGGCCGGCCGCCGAGAGTTGATCGGCGCTTGCGGGCCGGCTCCAGTGGTCGCCCGGGCCGGGGGATTGCCAGTCGCGCGGCAGCCGCGGGGCGGCTTCCACGCCGTGCTCCAGCACGCCGGTATCGCACCAGTCCGTGCCCGGTTGCAGCAGGCCCTGGCCGGAGAGCATTTGCAACTGCGCCAGGGTCAGGCGTGCGCCGTCGCGGCTCAGGCGGGACAGCAGGCTGTCATCGGGAGAGACATGGGGGCAAAACAGGCCCGCGGGCAGGGCGGAGGCGCCCGCTGCAGGCGCGTCGGCAGCATCCAGCACGGTGACCTGCCAGCCACGGCGCGACAGGCTGGCGGCAGCGGCCGCGCCGGCGATGCCTGCACCCAGCACCATGCAGCGCCGTGCGGTGATGGCTTCCTGCGGCTGCGCACGCGGCCCGCGCGGTTGCCAGGCCGGGTCGAAGACGGCATGCAGGTTGTGGCGCTTGGGGCGCACGCCATCCACCTTGCGCACCTGAAAGCCGTGCTGGGCCAGGCCATCGCGCACCGTGCGCGCCACGCACCAGGTGGACAGCTGTGTGCCCCGTCGGCAATGGCGCACCAGCGCGCGCAGGGTGTCGGCGCTCCAGAGGTCGGGGTTGAGTTCCGGCGTGAAGCCGTCCAGGTAGATGCTGTCGGCCGTCAGCTGCTGGCGCCGCAGCATGGCCTGGGCATCGCCGATGTACAGCGTCAGCAGCACGCGGCCCTGCTCGAAGGCGAGGCGGTGCACGCCGGGCAGCAGGCCCTGGAACCGGGTAGCCAGCTCTTCGGCCAGCAGGCGCAATCCTGGTTCGCGCGGGATGGCCTGGCGCATGGCGTCGGCACTGACGGGAAAGGCCTCGGCCGAGACGAAATGCAGCAGCCTCGGGCGCCGGGGATCGGCCTTCCAGGCTTCCCAGGCCACGAGGAAATTCAGCCCGAACCCGAAACCGGTCTCCAGGATGCGCCATTGCGGCGCATCTGCCCAGGCCGCCGGCAGGCCGCAGCCGCCCAGAAAGACGTGGCGGGCCTGGTCCAGGCCGCCGAGTTCGCTGTGGTAGCGGTCGCCGAAGCGCGGGCTGTAGGGCGTGCCATCGGGCAGCCAGTCAATGGGTTCGGACATGGGCAAGGGGCAGAACTACTCCTCCCAGCGCTGCTGGTAGGAGAACACGGGCAGCCGCCACTTGAAGCGGATGGCGGCCAGGCGCAGCGTGAGTCCGCCCGCAAAGCAGACGACGGTGCTGAGGTTGGAGCCCACTTCCAGCGTGCGCAGCCCCAGGAACAGCAGGCACACGGCCAGGGACACGCTGGCGTACAGCTCGCGCCGGAAGACGACCGGCACCTGGTTGCACAGCACGTCGCGCAGAATGCCGCCGCTGATGCCGGTCAGCATGCCCGACATCACCACCACCACGGGCGGGTAGCCCAGCTCCAGCGCCACGTTGCAGCCGATCAGCGAGAAGGCGATCAGCCCCATGGCGTCCAGCAACAGAAAGACCTGCTTGAGATGGTGCATGTGGCGCGCCAAGACGATGGTCAGCAGCCCGGCCGAGATGACCAGGTAGACATATTCAGGGTGCTGCGTCCAGCCGATGGGGTAGTGGCCCAGCACCATGTCGCGGATGGTGCCGCCGCCCAGCGCGGTGACGAAGGCGATCACGGCCACGCCGAAGATGTCCATGTTGCGCCGGCCCGCCGCCAGCGCGCCCGACATGGCTTCGGCCGTGATGGCCACGAGGTAGATCACCAGCATGACGGTGAACTGCGATGCCTGGAACGATTCCAGCAGGGAGACGGATGGAAGCACGGAAAACCTCGGGTGAAGACCGGCCCGCGCCGCAGGGTGTGCGGCCACTGCGCCGTCCAGCGCAAGAAGGCGGGCATTGTAGGCGGTCTCTGGGCGGCGGCCGTTTGCGGCACCGCAAATGAAACCGCCCCCGGCGCGGTGCGACGGGGGCGGTGAAAGGGCGCGAAGCGGCTCAGGCCGAAGGAGGCACGTAGCCGGCCGCAGCATCGGCGCCGCCGCCGAAAAAGTGGTTTTCCATCTGGCGGGCCAGGTACTGGCGGGCGCGTGCGTCGGCCAGGTTCAGGCGGTTTTCGTTGACCAGCATCGTCTGGTGCTTGAGCCAGTCGGCCCAGGCCTGCTTGCTCACGCCTTCAAAAATGCGCTTGCCCAGCTCGCCGGGGTAGGGCGGGAAGTCCAGGCCTTCAGCGTCAACGCCAAGCTTGATGCAGTGAACGGTACGTGCCATGGGGAATTGAGTCCTTGTCTTGTGGAGATTCAGATGTTTTGGGAATAACAAACTGAAATCTTATTGGTTTGAGTTTTAAGAGTTGGCTTTGAGAATGCTTTCCACGGCACCAGACCGTCGTCTCCACTCTCTACCGACACTCCAATGAAAATTCGCCGCCACTTTATCAAGTTTCCTGTCGCCGCCGGCCTGATCGCGGGCTTGACCCTGTCGGCTCTGCCGGCGTTGGCCCAGTCGGTGCAATTGCTCAATGTCTCCTACGATCCGACGCGCGAGCTGTACGTGGAATACAACCAGGCCTTCGCCAAGCACTGGAAGGCCAAGAGCGGGCAGGACGTGAGCGTCAAGCAGTCGCATGGCGGCTCGGGCAAGCAGGCGCGTTCCATCATCGACGGCATCGACGCCGACGTGGCCACGCTGGCGCTGGCCGGCGACATCGACGCCCTGGTCAAGAACGGCAACCTGCTCAAGGCCGACTGGCAAAAGCGCCTGCCGCACAACTCGGCGCCCTACAGCTCCACCATCGTCTTCCTGGTGAAGAAGGGCAATCCCAAGAACCTCAAGGACTGGGACGACCTGGTCAAGCCCGGCGTGCAGGTGATCACGCCCAACCCCAAGACCAGCGGCGGTGCGCGCTGGAACTACCTGGCCGCCTGGGAATTCGCCAAGCGCAAGTACGGAGGCGACGCACAGGCCAAGGACTTCATCGGCAAGCTGTTCAAGAACGTGCCCGTGCTGGACACGGGCGCACGCGGCGCCACCATCACCTTCGTGCAGCGCGGCGTGGGCGATGTGCTGCTGGCCTGGGAGAACGAGGCCTTCCTGGCGCTCAAGGAGTTCGGTCCCGAGAAGTTCCAGATCGTCGTGCCTTCGCTGTCCATCCTGGCCGAGCCTTCGGTGGCCGTGGTCGACAAGGTCGTGGACAAGAAGGGCACACGCGCCGTGGCCGAGGAGTACCTGAAGTACCTGTACTCCGAGGAAGGCCAGCGCATCGCCGGCCGCAACTACTACCGTCCCACGGATGCCAAGGTCAAGGCCGAGTTTGCGGACAAGTTCCCCAAGCTGGAGCTGGTCACCATCGACCAGGCCTTTGGCGGCTGGGCCAAGGCCGACAAGGACCACTTTGCCGATGGTGGCAGCTTCGACCAGATCTACACCAAGAAGTGAGTGCGGCGCGCCGGCCCGGCCGGCGCCCACCCACTGAATTCACCCGCTTTCCCAGACCCCTGCCAACCCCCACGATCCGCCATGTCCATCTTCCTGACCTCCCGCCACTCTTTGCCGGCCGCGCGCCGCACGGCGCAGGCAGGCGTGCGGATGCACAAGGCAGGAGTGGCAGGCAAGGCAGGCGTGGTGGCATCCAGCTCTTTTCTTCGCTTCGAGGCCATGGCCTTCGCCAGCCGGCGATGTAGCACCTGACGACTTCGTGCGGCGCGTCTGCAGGTCTGGTCCTGCAGGCGGCCGCCCCTTGCTCCGCCTTCCCTTTTTTGTTTTCTGGCTGCATGCCGCGCGCATGCATGGGCAGCGCTTTGCCTGCGCCACGCACCACGCACCACTCTTCCAAGGATGTCCGTCATGGTCTCGTTCGATTCTTTCCCCCGACACACAGCCAACTGGCGCCGACGCCAACTGCTGGGCGCGGGCCTTGCCGCAGCAGTCGCCACGGTGGGCGGCCCGGCCCTGGCCCAGGACAAGGCGGGTGACCGCGTGCTGCGCGTCGGCCACCAGAAGGGCTGGCTGTCCATCCTGAAGAGCCGGGGTACGCTGGAAAAGCGGCTGGCGCCGCTGGGCGTGTCGGTGCGCTGGATCGAGTTCAACGCCGGCCCCGTGCAGCTGGAGGCGCTGAACGTGGGCTCCATCGACTTCGGCGATGTGGGCGAGGCCCCGCCTATCTTTGCGCAGGCCGCAGGCGCGCCTTTGGTCTATGCGGGCGCCACCGTGCCGCGCCCCGGGCTGGAGGCGGTGATCGTGCCCAAGGATTCGCCCATCCGCAGCGTGCAGGACCTCAAGGGCAAGCGCGTGGCCTACAACAAGGGCTCGAACGTGCAGTACTTCCTGGTCAAGCTGCTGGAAAAGCATGGCTTGAAGTACGGCGATGTGCAGTCCGTCTTCCTGGCGCCGGCCGATGCGCGTGCCGCCTTCGAGCGCGGCTCCGTCGATGCCTGGCTGATCTGGGACCCCTTCCTGGCTGCCGCGCAAAAGACGCTGGACGCCCGCCTGCTGGCCGATGCCACGGGCGTGGTCAACAACCGCGCCTACTACTTCACCTCGCGCGATTTCGCCACGCGCAATGCCGATGTGCTGCGCATTGCCATCGAAGAGGTCGATGGGATTGACCGCTGGGCCTCGAAGAACCAGACGGCGGCGGCCGCCGAGCTGTCCAGCATCCTGGGGCTGGACAAGTCCATTACCGAGCTGTACCTGAGCCGTGCCCGCTTCGGCACCTCGTCCGTGACGCGCGAGATCCTGGCCGAGCAGCAGCAGATCGCCGACACGTTCTTCGAGCTCAAGCTCATCCCCCGCAAGCTCAACCTGCTGCATGCCGCGCCCGTGGACCTGATCGCGTCGCGCCCCTGAGCCCACTGCAAGGAGTCCGCACCATGAACGCCATCCCCAAGAAGCCCCGCCTGGACCGCGTGCGCCGCCAGGCCCTGCAACTGCTGGGCACCACCGCTTTCAGCTGGAGCCTGGCTGGCCAGTACGCACGCGCCGAGACGCCGGCCGCCGTGGCCGGGCCCGAGCAGTTGCGCATCGGCTACCAGAAGTCGGCCGTCAACCTGGTCATCCTCAAGCAGCAAGGCGTGCTGGAAAAGCGCTTTGCGGGCACCAAGGTCAGCTGGCTGGAGTTCCCGGCCGGCCCCCAGCTGCTGGAGGCCCTGGCCGCAGGCAGCCTGGATTTCGGCCTGACCGGCGATTCACCCCCGGTCTTTGCCCAAGCCGCGGGCCGCGACCTGCTGTACGTGGGCGCCGAGCCGCCCAAGCCCGAGAGCTCGGCCATCCTCGTGCCGTCGGACTCGCCGCTGCGCGCCCTGGCCGATCTCAAAGGCCGGCGCGTGGCTCTGCAAAAAGGCTCCAGCGCCCATTACCTGCTGGTGCGTGCGCTGGACAAGGCGGGCCTGGCCTGGAACGAGATCCAGCCCGTGTACTTGGCCCCGGCCGATGCGCGCGCCGCTTTCGAGCGCAAGAGCGTGGACGCCTGGACCATCTGGGACCCGTTCTACGCGGCCACCGAGCTGGCGATTCGCCCGCGCGTGCTGGCCAATGGCGAAGGCCTGTCGGGCAACGCCTCGTTCTACCTGGCCGCGCGCGGACTGGTGGAGCGTCATCCGCAGGTGCTGCGCGCGCTGTTCGACGAGCTCACGCGCGCCGATCGCCTGGCCCAGAGCGCACGCCAGGAGGCCGTGGCCCTGGTGGCCGGCTTCAGCGGCCTGGATGCGGCGGTGGTCAGCCGCTTCATTGCGCGCCGGCCCAGCTCCCCCGTGGGCCTGCTGGCTGCGCAGACCGTGGTGGACCAGCAGCGCGTGGCCGATGCATTTTTTCGGCTGGGCCTGATTCCGCGCCAGGTGCAGGTGGCCGACATCGTCTGGCGGCCCTCGGCGGCCGAGTACGCGCGGCTGGCCGAGCCTGCGGCGGCACGGCCTTCTTCCGCCCTTTGATTTCCTTCCTCGATTCCGTCCCCTGACTGGAGCAGCGCATGCAGGTTTTCTGGTTCATTCCCACCCACGGCGACAGCCGCTACCTCGGCACGGCCGAGGGCGCCCGCCCGCTCAGCCACGACTATGTCAAGCAGGTCGCCATCGCGGCCGACAGCCTGGGCTACGAGGGCGTGCTGATTCCCACGGGCCGCTCCTGCGAGGACCCCTGGGTCGTCGCCTCCAGCCTGATTCCGGTCACCAAGCGCCTGAAGTTCCTGGTCGCCGTGCGGCCCGGCCTGCACCAGCCCAGCCTGGCGGCGCGCATGGCGGCCTCGTTCGACCGCCTGTCGGGCGGGCGGCTGCTGATCAATCTGGTCACGGGCGGCGACCGCGCCGAGCTGGAGGGCGACGGCGTCTTCCTCGACCATGCGCAGCGCTACGAGCAATCGGCCGAGTTCATCCGCATCTGGCGCGAGATCCTTGAGCGCAGCCATGAGGGCGGCACGCTCGACTACGAAGGTGAACACCTCTCGGTCAAGGGCGCCAAGCTGCTGTTCCCGCCGCTGCAAAAGCCGTATCCGCCCGTGTACTTCGGCGGTTCATCCGAGGCCGCGCACGACCTGGCCGCCGAGCAGGTCGATGCCTACCTGACCTGGGGCGAGCCCCCGGTCGAGGTGGCCAAAAAGATTGCCGATGTGCGCGAGAAGGCGGCGCGCCATGGCCGCAGCGTGAGGTTCGGCATCCGCCTGCACGTCATCGTGCGCGAGACCGAGGACGAGGCCTGGGCCGATGCCGATCGCCTGATCAGCCGCCTCAAGGACGAGACTGTGGTCCAGGCCCAGGCCGCCTTCGCGCGCATGGACTCGGAAGGCCAGCGCCGCATGGCCGCCCTGCATGCCGGCGGCAGCCGCCGCACGCGGGCCGAGCTGGAGATCAGCCCCAACCTCTGGGCCGGCGTGGGCCTGGTGCGCGGCGGCGCGGGCACGGCCCTGGTGGGCGATGCGCAGACCGTGGCCGACCGCATCAAGGAGTACGCGGACCTGGGCATAGACACCTTCGTGCTGTCCGGCTATCCGCACCTGGAGGAGGCCTACCGCTTTGCCGAGCTGGTCTTCCCGCTGCTGCCGCTGTCCGTGCGCGACAGGCTGGCTGGCGGCGTGGGCGGGCCGCTGGGCGAGACCGTTGCCAACCTGTACTCGCCGCGCGCGTCGCAAAGCTGAAGGAGTCACGCATGTCCGATGCACGTACCGTTACTGCGCTGCCGGCCTCCTCGGCCCCCCGGCCGGCGATTCCTGGTCGCCGCTGCTGCGCTTTGCGGCCGGCGTGGGCCGCCGCCTGGTGCCCTGGCTGGTGCCGCTGGCGCTGATCGCCGTCTGGCAGGCCGCCTCGGCCTTCGGCTGGCTGTCCACGCGGGTGCTGCCCGCTCCGCTGGATGTGCTGCGCGCCGCGCAGGCGCTGGCCGAGTCGGGAGAGCTGCTCAAGCATGTGCAGGTGAGCGCGGGCCGCGCGCTGGGTGGCTTGGCCATCGGCGGCGGGCTGGGCCTGGCGCTGGGCCTGCTCACGGGCTCGCTGCGCTGGGCGGAGACGCTGCTGGACTCCACCATCCAGATGGTGCGCAACATTCCCGCGCTGGCGCTGATTCCGCTGGTCATCCTGTGGTTCGGCATCGACGAGAGCGCCAAGCTGTTCCTGATCAGCGTGTCGGTGTTCTTTCCCATCTACCTGAACACCTTCCACGGCATACGCAATGTGGACCCCGCGCTGATCGAGATGGGGCGCAGCTACGGCCTCACGCGCTGGCAGCTGTACCGTGAGGTCATCCTGCCGGGTGCGCTGTCCTCCATCCTCGTCGGCCTGCGTTTTTCGCTGGGCCTGATGTGGGTGATCCTCATCGTGGCCGAGACCATCTCGGCGCAGTCGGGCATCGGCTACCTGACCATGAACGCCCGCGAGTTCCTGCAGACCGACGTGGTGCTGGTCGGCATCCTGCTGTACGCCCTGCTGGGCAAGCTGGCCGACTGGTTTGCGCGTGCGCTGGAGCACTGGTGGCTGCGCTGGCATCCGGGCTACCAGCCCAAGTGACACAAGGAGCACGACATGAGCCGATGGAACCGTATGAAGACCACGCTGGCACAGGCCGTGGAGCTGAACACCACCGCGCCGGCGATGGCCTGGGAGGCCTCGTTCGATGCCGATGGCCTGGACGTCAGCGACCGCCTGGCCCAGAACGACGATGCGCCGCAGTCCGCATCCCCCCAATCCGCACCACGCCGTGGCGTGCGCCTGCAGGCCGGCGGGTTGACCAAGCGCTACGGCCAGCGCGAGGTGCTGCACGAAGTGCAGCTGCAGGTGGAGCCTGGCGAATTCGTCGCCATCGTGGGCCGCAGCGGCTGCGGCAAGAGCACCTTGCTGCGCCTGGTCGCAGGCCTGGAGCAGGCCACGGCCGGCACCTTGCTGCTGGACGGCGAGCCCGCCCGCGCCGTGCAGGGCGCGCAGGGCGGCACGCGCATCATGTTCCAGGACGCGCGCCTGCTGCCCTGGCGGCGCGTGCTGGCCAACGTGACGCTGGGCCTGCCCGCCTCGGCCCAGGAACGTGGCCGCGAAGTGCTGGCCCAGGTCGGCCTGGCCGACCGCGAGGGCGAATGGCCGGCGCGCCTGTCCGGGGGCCAGCGCCAGCGCGTGGCCCTGGCACGCGCCCTGGTGCATCGCCCGCAGCTGCTGCTGCTGCTGGACGAGCCGCTGGGCGCGCTCGATGCGCTCACCCGCATAGAGATGCACCGCCTGATCGAAGGCCTGTGGCAGCGCCACGGCTTCACGGCGCTGCTGGTCACGCATGACGTGCAGGAGGCCGTGGCCCTGGCCGACCGCGTGGTGCTGATCGAGGGCGGCCGCATCGCGCTGGACGAACGCATCGCCCTGCCACGGCCGCGCGTGCACGGCAGCGTGGCGCTGGCGGCCATCGAGCAACGCATTCTCGACCGCGTGCTGCAAAAGCCCGCCGCCGAGCCCGAAGCCAATCCGCTGACCGACACCACGGCCTGGCCCGGCGTACCGGCCCATGGCCTGCGCTGGGCGGTCTGACTTTCCGTTTCCCCCAACCTTCCTTTGATTCCTTTTGATCCCCAGGAGAAAAACATGCCCATTCAAGCCATCAACGTGCGCAACCAGTTCAAGGGCCAGGTGCGCGAAATCATCCGAGGCGACGTTGTCTCCGAAGTCGATGTGCAGACGCCCTGGGGCGTGGTCACCTCGGTGATCACCACGCGCTCGGTGGACGAGTTGGGCCTGGTCGTGGGCTCCGACGTGGTGGCCCTGGTCAAGTCCACCGAAGTGTCCATTGCCAAGCTCTGAGGCCAAGCTCTGAGGCCAGGCACTGAAGGCACTGCCGATGCTCAACCGCCCCAGAGCATCGGCTTGTTGACCATGAGGTAGTAGGTCACGGCCATGGCGATGAAGGCCGGGTAGCCCAGCGCTTCCCAGCGCCGGGCGTAGACGGCATACAGCGCGGGCAGGGCGGCCTGCGCTGCGTGCGCGCCGCGCGCCATGGCGGCCATGCGCACCTGCAGCCAGACCACGGGCAGCCAGCAGGCGCCGGCCAGCAGGTACAGGCCCAGCGACAGTGCCAGCCACGGCGTGGTCAACGGCCAGCCCGCCATGTGGGCCAGGGCAATGCCGCTCAAGGGCTGTATGACCACGCAGGGCGTGGTGAACCACCAGTCCGCACGCACCACCAGGCGGCTGACCACGGCCTGGGCAGCGACGCTGCCGCTGCGGTTGGCGAAGAACATGTAGAAGGCCGAGCCCAGGCCGGTGCCGACCAGCAGCACGCTGGACGCGATATGCAGCGTCTTGAGCAACAGGTAGAGATTCATGCGGACTCCTTCGGGGTGACAGGTGCCGACATCAGGTGCAGCAGCATGGCTGCGATCGGCAGGTTCTTGAGCAGCGGCCCCAGCGGATGCAGCCACAGCGTGGGCTGCAGCACCGTGGCCAGCACCGTCATTGCAGCCATCAGCAGCAAAGCCGCCAGATAGCTCTCCCGGCCCGGCCGCAGCCACAGCGCCAGGCCCACGGCCAGGTCGGCGAGCAGGCCGCTCCAGATCAGGAATGTCTGCCAGCGCGCATCGTGGATGCCGGCATCGGCCAGCACCTGCACGCTCAGGCCGCGGTGCTCGATGGCGCTGACCAGGGCCGTGCCCAGCCAGACGGCGATCAGGCTCAAGTGCATGGTGCGCAGCGGCGCTGGAACAGGGCGGGAGCGGCGCTCATCCATGGCGCAAGGTGGACAGCAGTTGGGAGGGCGCAATGCCGGGCCGGCCCAGCAGGGCTTGCAATCCGGCCGGATCGGTGACGTTGTCGCTGGCCAGCAGTGCCAATGTCTCGCTGCACCAGGGTGAGGCGCTGACCCAGTCGCCAGCGCGTGCGCTGGCGCGGGTGAGCCAGCCGGGCAGCGTGCCCACGCGGGCGGGAGCGCGGCCCATTTGCGCGCGCAGGCTGGCAATCAGCGCGGCCAGCGGCAAGGGCAGGGGGCCGCCGATCTCGATCATGCCCACGGGCTCGGGGCGCGTCACCAGGCCGGCCACGACCTCGGCCAGGTCGCGCACGGCCACGGGCTGCACGCGGGCCTGCAGCACGGGGCGCGGCAGCAGCAGCGCCGGCAGGCGCGCCATGGACAGGAACATCTCGCTGCTGGCGCCGCCAGCGCCGAACACCACGCTGGGGCGGACCACGCAGCCTTGCAGATGGCCGGCTGCCGTGAGTGCCAGCAGATGCTCGTCAGCGGTGCGCTTGGTGGTGGCGTAGCGCGTGGCACTGCCTTCTATGCCCAGGGCAGAGATCTGCACCACGCGCCGCACGCCAGCCGCCGCGCAGGCATCGAACAGGGCGATGGGGGCCTGGGCGTGCATGGCATCGATGGGCCGGGAGGCGCTGTCGCGCAGCACGCCCACGGCATTGACCACGGCATCCACGCCCGCCAGGTGCGGCAGCCAGGCCTCGGGCGTGGTGGCCTTGGCGTAGTCGAGCGCAGGCAGGGAATGGCGGCTGCGCGCCACGGGATCGTGGCCGGCCAGTGCCAGCCGGTTGACGATATGGCGGCCGATGAAGCCGTTGCCGCCGCAGACCAGAATGCGCATGGTGACCTCCAGTTTCTCTTGTGACGGAAATTTCAGGCTCGGCGTCCGCGCTTGACGCGGGTGTCAGCGGCCTCGGAGCGCACGAAGCGCTGCACGCTGGCGCCCAGGCGCAGCAGCTTGTCCAGCGTGGAGGGCGACAGCCGCAGCATTTCATCGGTCCAGATGCCCAGTGACTCCATGAGGCGCAGCGTCTCGTGCACGCGGTCCTGGGTGTCGGGGGATTCGGCATCGAAACCGGGCTCGGCGATCAGTTCTCGCAGCATCTCCGAGGTCGGGTCGAACTCGCGCTGCTTGCGCTCTCGCACGATGGTGCGCAGCAGCTCCCAGACATCGGACGAGGTCTCGAAGTAGTCGCGGCGGTCGCCAGGCCTGCGGCTGGTGCGGATCAGCTCCCAGCCTTGCAGTTCCTTGAGGCTGTTGCTCACGTTGGAGCGAGCGGCGCCCAGCGTGTCGGCAATCTCTTCCGCGTTGAGCGGGCGGCCATGGAAAAACAGCAGGGCGTGGATCTGGGCGACCGTGCGGTTCACCCCCCAGGAGCTGCCCATGTCGCCCCAATGGTGGATGAAACGGTGTGCGATGGGACTCAGTTGCATGGCCTCAGTGTCTGCAGGCCTGAAATTTCTGTCAAGAGAGAAATTTGAGAAAGCTGAAAAATCAAAACCGGCTGCAGCGCGGAGGCGGCGCCTGGCGGGGCGCGGCATGTGCTGCTCCATAATGCTGGGCAGCCTGGCCTGCCACCCAGTACATACACAGGCGGGCCGCCGTTTTGAGGGGAACACCATGACTGCTGTGCAAAACCTGCGTGCCATCACCGTGCTGGCCGCCTGCGCGCTGGCGCAGGCCGCGTCTGCCGCCTGCTATTCCGTCTACACGCCCGAGCAGGAACTGATCTACCGCTCCAACCGCCCGCCGGTGGACCTGACCTTGCCGCTGCACCAGACCGTGGACAAGATCGAGCGCGGTGCCACCATGGTGTTCACGCTGGACGAATTCAACTGCATCACCGAAATCAACCTGCTGGCCGAACGCGAGCAACTGGCCCGGGCGCGCCAGGAGCGGCAGCGGGACCTGGGCCGCAGCAGCACTCCGCGGTCCTGAGAGGCAAAAGCGAGTTGGGGGCTTTTTTGGGGAGCCGCCAACAGGGCAAGGGGAGAGCCTGAGACAATCGTGCCCCATGAGTGAACCCCGCGACAACAAGATCCCCGACAACCTGCCCGAAGCCGACATCGACGCCCCTGCACTGCCCGAAGGCTGGCTGCAGGTGCTGTCCATGGATATGGACGCCCAGGGCGTGGCCCGCAAGAGCGATGGCAAGGTGGTATTCATCGACGGCGCCCTGCCGACCGAACTGGTCAGCGCCAACACCCATCGCAAGAAAAACAACTGGGAAGCCGCCAGCCTGACGGCCATCCACCGCGAATCTTCCCAGCGCGTGCGCCCCGGCTGCCCGAATTTCGGTCTGCATGCCGGTGCCTGCGGCGGCTGCAAGATGCAGCATCTGCACGTGGGCGCCCAGGTGGCCATCAAGCAGCGCGTGCTGGAAGACAATCTCTGGCATCTGGCCAAGGTCAAGCCCGAGACGCTGCTGCGCCCCATCGAAGGTCCGTCCTGGGCCTACCGTTTCCGCTCGCGCCTGTCGGTGCGCTATGTGGCCAAGAAGGGCAAGGTGCTGGTGGGCTTTCACGAGCGCAAGAGCCGCTACATCGCCGACATGGAGACCTGCAAGATCCTGCCGCCCCATGTGGACGCCATGCTGCTGCCCATGCGCGCGCTGATCGCCTCCATGGATGCGCGCGAAACCTGCCCGCAGATCGAGGTTGCCTGCGGTGACTCCGTCACGGCCCTGGTGCTGCGCCATCTGGAGCCGCTGTCCGAGGACGACCAGGCCCGGCTGCGCGCTTTCGCAGCCGAGCACAACGTGCAGTGGTGGCTGCAGCCCAAGGGCCCGGACACCGTGCACCTCATGGAGCAGGGAGGCGCCCAGCTCGACTATGGCCTGCCCGATTTCGGCATCACCATGCCGTTCAAGCCCACGGACTTCACCCAGGTCAATCCGCACATCAACCGCGTGCTGGTCACGCGCGCGCTGCGCCTGCTGGATGTCAAGAAGGATGAGCGCGTGATCGACTGGTTCTGCGGTCTGGGCAACTTCACCCTTCCCCTGGCCACGCAGGCGCGCGAGGTGCTGGGCATCGAGGGCAGCGATACCCTGGTCAAGCGCTCCCATGAAAACTACGCCGCCAACAACGCACAGCGCGCAGAGGGCGACAAGCTCGCGCCCACGCGCTTTGTGGCGCGCAACCTGTTCGAGATGACGCCCGAGATGCTGTTCGCCGACGGCGTAGCCGGCAAGTGGCTGGTTGATCCGCCGCGCGAAGGCGCGTTTGCGCTGTCCAAGGCCCTGGCCGACATCCACCAGGCGCGCATCGGTGCCGAAGGCGCCGAGCCCCTGCCGGCAGGGCATGAGGCCTGGCGCTTTCCCGAGCGCATCGTCTATGTCAGCTGCAATCCCGCAACGCTGGCGCGCGATGCCGGCCTTCTGGTGCATCTGGCCGGCTATCGCTGTGTGTCGGCAGGCGTGGTCAACATGTTCCCCCACACGGCCCACGTGGAGAGCATGGCGGTGTTCGAGCGCTGCGCAGACTGACGGCCTGGCTGCCCGTGCCATGGAAAAAGCCGTGGAGCCCTCGGGCGGCCACGGCTTTTTAATGTGCGAATCCAGATCTCAAATCCGGATCTCAAAAGGGGTCAGCTGCGATTGCGGCCTGAGGTCGGCTCGGCAGGCGCCTCATCCTTTTCGCTGCGGCGGCGGTCGCTCTGGCCCAGGACCGAAGGCGTGCCCTCCATCTTGTTGGCGCGCATGTATTCGTCCATATCCTTCCAGCCTGCAAACACCAGGGCCTTGGACGATTTGGGGTTGAGCGTGTAGCAATCCTCCAGCCCGCGCAGGGCATGGCGGCACGCCCCGCCGATGGCCTTGGCCTCGGCCTCCTTGGCGACGGTGCGGGGATCCGGTCCCAGGCCCGGAATATCATCCAGCTTGCAGCCGGCGAGCAGCGTGGGCAGCAGCAGGATGGCGAAGGTGCGGGGAAGATTAGGCATGGTCATCTTGAGGAGATTATCGGCAGGCCCTGGAAGAAGTTGAGTCCGCTTTGCACAAATGATGATCCCGGACATGCAAAAGGCCTCCCGAAGGAGGCCTTTGGTGTGCAGCAGGGAAGGTGAAGCCTTCCGCGCGCGGCATCAGTCGCGTTCGCCGCCCATGATGCCCAGCAGGGCCAGCAGGCTCTGGAACACGTTGAACAGGTCCAGGTACAGAGCCAGCGTGGCGCTGATGTAGTTGGTCTCGCCGCCGTCCATGATCTGCTTGAGGTCATAGAGCATGTAGGCGCTGAAGATGCCGATGGCCGCCACCGAGATCGCCATCATGCCGGCCGTGGAGCCGATGAAGACGTTGATGATGGAGCCCACGAACAGCACCAGCACGCCGACGAACAGGAACTTGCCCATGCCCGACAGGTCGCGCTTGATCACCGTGGCCAGCGAGGCCATGACCAGGAACACGCCGGCCGTGCCTGCAAAGGCGGTCATGATCAGCTCGGAGCCGTTCTTGAAGCCCAGGATCATGCCGATCATGCGCGACAGCATCAGGCCCATGAAGAACGTGAAGCCCAGAAGCACGGGAATGCCGGCTGCCGAGTGCTTTGTCTTCTCGATGGCGAACATGAAGCCGAAGGCTCCGCCCAGGAAGACGATGAGCCCCAGACCGCCGCTCAGCGAGCGCGTGATGCCCGTGGCCACGCCCAGCCAAGCGCCCAGCACGGTGGGGAGAAGACTCAGGGCCAGCAGCCAGTAGGTGTTGCGCAATACGCGATTGCGCTCTTGCTGCGAGACACCGTAGCCCGCAGAGCCCAGTGTGGTGACTTGATCATTCATGTGGCCAGTCCTCCGAAGGAGTGTTGTTGCGACTTGCCCATTCTAGGTGGCGGCTTGCGCGCGACTTGCAATACCCCGAGCCGCCGCCATGGTTTGGTTTCGAATGTTTTGTTCTGCGCATGCATTGTCAGTCCTCATACGATTGCTATGCTTATAGGACATTTGTGATGGAATGGATAATTGGAATCTTATGAAGACCAAGCATGAACTCGAACTGGCCGACGTGAAGGCCATTGCCGCCGCCGCAGAAGCCGAGGCGCTGAAGAACAAGTGGGCCGTGACCATTGCCATCGTCGATGACGGCGGCCACCTGCTGTGGCTGCAGCGCCTGGATGGCGCCGCCGCCGTGTCGGCCCACATCGCTCCGTCCAAGGCCCGCTCGGCGGCCCTGGGCCGCCGCGATACCAAGGGCTATGAAGACATGATCAACAACGGCCGCACGGCCTTCCTTAGCGCGCCCACGCTGGACGGCTTGCTCGAAGGTGGCGTGGCCATCATGAAGGACGGCCAATGCCTGGGCGCCGTGGGCGTCAGCGGCGTCAAGGCCAGCGAGGATGCGCAGGTTGCCAGCGCCGGCATTGCTGCTCTGGGCCTGTAATAGCCCCTGGTGCACCCATGCTGCATGAATCGGTCCCTGGGGACTGATCCATGCAACCAAGAAAAAGCCCCTGTGCCGATGGACAGGGGCTTTTTCTTTGGTCAATCTGCGCTGCAGCGCGGGGAAAAAATGCTTGGCTACGCAAAATCCGGAGATTTTGTTGGCTGGCTAATCGACCTCTGAGACTGGAAGCCCCAAGGTCGCCCCACGATGAAACGAAGAAGCCGCCGGTCGGGCATCCGACGACGGCTGGAATCTTGCTTATTTAGTCAGGATGAGCTTGCCCAGCTTGGTGGCCTGCAGGCGGTAGGGCGTGCCGTTGTGCACGATGGTCACAGCCTTTTGTCCATTGAGCAGCAAGGTGCTGTCGAGTCCGCTGGCGGCCCCGGTCAGGGCTGCAGATGCTGCGGCCTGCAGCGCTGCAAAGGCCTGGGCGTTGGAGTTGCCGGACAGATGCGAGGTGGCGGCGGAAGTGGCAGACATGCAGGGAATTCCTCAAAAATTGGAAAGTTTTGTGAATGATAACAATTCTCAATTGAAAATCAAGTGAGACTTACTCGCATTGTGGTTTCTGGGACCAGTCCTATCCCTGCGACCCGATGCACTGCCAACGCGAAGAGAATGAAAAACGGCCCCGAAGGGCCGTTGTCGTTGATCGCCATGCAAGGAATGCCTGCCACGGCCTACTTGGCCGGGTCCGTCACGAAGCCGATCTTGCGCACGCCTGCACGCTGTGCGGCGGCCATGGCCTGGGCCACGCGCTCGTAGCGGACTTCCTTGTCACCCTGGATATGCAGGTCAGGTTGCGGCTCCTTGGCCGCCTCGGCCTTGAGGTTCTCCTCGAACTGCGTATCGCTGACGGCAACGCCATTCCAGTGGTACTGGCCATCGGCGGAGACGGCCAGGCGCACGGTGGCGGGCTTGACGTCCTCGGGCTGGTTGGTGGCGCGGGGCAGGTCCACGTTCACCGAATGCTTCATCACCGGCACGGTGATGATGAAGATGATCAGGAGCACCAGCATGACGTCGACCAGCGGCGTCATGTTGATCTCGTTCATCACCTCTTCGCCGTCATCGTCCATTGTTCCGAATGCCATGGCTTACGCGCCTTTCTTCAGCGGCAGCACGTTGCCGGCTTCCTTGCCGTCGATGGACACGCGGGCGCCGGTCACGAAGTAGGCGTGCATGTCGTGGGCAAAGCTGTTGAGGGCGTTGAGGATGGACTTGTTGCCACGCACCACGGCGTTGTAGCCGAGCACGGCGGGGATCGCCACGGCCAGGCCCAGGGCGGTCATGATCAGCGCTTCACCGATGGGGCCCGCGACCTTGTCGATCGAGGACTGGCCGGACAGGCCGATGGCGACCAGCGCGTGGTAGATGCCCCAGACGGTGCCGAACAGGCCGATGAAGGGAGCGGTCGAGCCCACGGAAGCCAGAATGGCCAGGCCCGATTGCAGGCGGGCGGTGAACTCGCTGATGCCGTTGCGCATGCAGCGGGTCACCCAGTCGCTGATGTCCAGCGTGTCATGCAGGTGGGCGCTGGTCTTGCGGTGGTGGGCAGTGGCTTCGCGGCCTTCGAGCACCAGGTAGCGGAAGGGGTTGGAGCGGTCATCGCCCAGCTTTTCCAGGCCGCTGGCCAGGTCGGGGCTGTGCCAGAAGTCCTGGGCGTTGCGCGCCAGCTTCTTGAACTTCACGATGTCCAGGGCCTTGATGATCATCACGAGCCAAGAGGCCACCGACATGGCCAGCAGGATGATGGCGACGGCACGGGTGACGAAGTCTCCCTGCGTCCAGACGTGGGCAATGCCGAATTGGGAATCCATGGATACTCCTGAGAATCAATTGAGGGTGAATTTGACCGGGACGGTGACCCACATGGGGGTTGGCGTGCCGTTGCTCTTGCCGGGGACGAATTTCCAGTTCTTGACGCCGTCCACGGCCTGCTGGTCCAGACGGTCGTAGCCGCTGGATTTGCTGACCTCGATCTTTTGAGGCAGGCCTTGCGCGTCCACGAAGATGCGCAGCGTGACCGTTCCCTGTTCCCCCATGCGTCTGCTGATGGCGGGGTAGTTGGGGGCCGGGTTGTTGAGGTAGGCCGCGTTGTTGGACGGCAATTCGATCTTGGGCGGAGCCGGTGGTGCCGGGGGCGCGGGAGGCGCTGGCGGTGCAGGAGGGGCGGGCGGTGCCGGCGGTGCTTCCACCACGGGCTTGGGCTCGTCGTCCAGCGTGCCGCGCGGCGCCGCAGGTGCAGGCTTGGGGTCAGCAATGGCCTTGGGCAGCGGCGGTGCCTTCTTCACGACCGGCTGGGGTTTGGGAGGTGGTGGCGGAGGAGGGGGTTTGGGTGCCTCGGGCTCGGGAGCGGGTGGCGAAATGAATTCCGCAATCACCTGGGCTGGCACGATGACCTCTTCGGGTGCGCGCTGGAGCAGTCCATGCTGCATCGCCCAAAGGGTTGCTGCATGCAAGACCACGACCGAACCCGCGATGGCCACGTTACGGCCAAGGCCCCCGGGGGGCCAAAACGATCAGACTGGGACATAGAGACAGAAGGAGCGGTCAGCGTATGGGAGCCGGGTGCTGTCGCTCGGAAGACGGAGTATCAGCTGCGCAGAATCCACCAGGTGCATGTAACGACGAGGATCAGGCTGCCGACAAGTGCTGAGAGGAGGACCATGCTTTGCTCTCCAGAATGTTGTTGGCAAGCTGGACGGTCTGGGCCGCGACCTCGTTGTGGATGGCCGCCACGGGCTGGCTGGCGCAGCATTGCGCCACCACATCCCGGGCGCAGCTCTCGCAGCGGCCGCACTGCATGGCGATACCCAATTCGAATTGGATCTCGTCAAAGCTCATGCCCGCATGAGCGTGGCGTGCGATCTCACGGTCGGAAACCCGGCGGCATACACAGACGATCATGGCTACAGGCAGTAGTGGCTGGCTATTGATAGGATGAAAAATTATAAATGAGAATTCATCGCATTTGCAATTCTTGGTTGTCTGTAGGGCTGTATGGCGCTCGGCTTTACTCGGTATCCAGTAGTTCCACAGTGGCCTGGGCAAGGGTGGCACACCCTGTCAGCGCCATGGCGATCTCCAGTTCATCGCGCAGCAACCTGAGCACATGGGCCACGCCGGCGGCGCCCGCATTGGCCAGCCCCCAGAGTACGGGGCGGCCTATCAGAACCGCCGTCGCACCGAGGGCGATCGCCTTGAGCACGTCTGTGCCGCGCCGTATGCCCCCGTCGGCCAGCAAGGGGAGCTCGTGGCCCGCGCCGCGCACGGCCCTGGCCACACGGGCTAGGGCTGTTGCCGTGGCCGGTGCGGTGTCCAGCGTGCGCCCTCCATGGTTGGAGACGATGATGCCCGCTACTCCCAGTCTCGCGGCCTGCAGCGCATCGGCCGGGTGGAGCACGCCCTTGAGCAGCAGCGGCAGCCGTGTCTGCTGCTGCAGCCACGCGACGTCATCCCAGGTGGGTGCATGGTGCAAAAGGCCGTCGAACAGGGGGCTCTGGCCTGGTGCGAGTTGCATGGCTGCAAGTGGCGCCATCCCCTGCAGATTGACGGCAGACACTCCCGGCGGAAGACAAAAGCGCGCGCGGCGTTCACGGTCCCGCACACCGCTGGTGGGCGCGTCCACGGTCAGCACCAGCGCTTCGTAGCCTGCGGCCTCTGCGCGCTTGATCAGTTGCGTGGTGAAGCCGCGGTCATGCTGCAGATAGAGTTGGAACCACAAAGGGCCATGGCCAGGCGTGAGCCGTGCTGCCTGTGCCACTGTCTCCAGCGGCAGGCTGGCCTGTGTGCTGAGCACCATGCCCGCCCCCAGCGCCGCTGCGGCATAGGCCGTTGCAAGCTCTGCGTCCGCATGGGCCATGCGCTGGAAGGCCATGGGGGCCACCAGCAGCGGGCAGGCCAGCTCCCTGCCCAGCAACTGCAGCCGGGTATGGCCGCCTGCAAGGGGGCGGAGCACGCGCGGCCACAGTGTCAGCGCGTCCCAGGCGCTGCGGTTGGCCGCAAGACTGCACTCATCGGCCGCGCCGCCCGAGAAATAGGCCCAGGCGTTGTCGTCCATCCGCTGCCGCGCATGCGCCTCGTGGTCGGCCAGATTGATGATGCCGTCGGGAACGGCTTGCAGCGCGGGCACTTGACTCATGGCATTGGAATGTTGTCGGTGTGCAGCATCTCCGGCAAGAAGAGGAGATGGCATCCCGGAAAAAAGAAAAGCCGGCCCAGGGGCCGGCTTTCATCCGTCGTGGCGCAGGCCCGAGGATTACTTGACGTGCTTGCCGATCAGGCCAGCCATCTCGAACATCGAGACTTGGGGCTTGCCGAACACTTCCTTGAGCTTCGCGTCGGCGTTGATCATGCGCTTGTTGGCAGCGTCTTGCAGCTTGTTGGCCTTGATGTAGACCCACAGCTTGCTGATGATCTCGGTGCGGGGCAGGGGAGTGGAACCCACCACGGCAGCCAGAGCGGGGCTGGGGGTGAGGGGTTTCATGAAGGCGGCGTTGGGAGTGCGCTTCTTTGCGGGAGCTGCCGGAGCAGCCGTTGCCTTCTTTGCAGTTGCCATGTTGCTTGTTCCTAGTATGGAGTGGATTCTTTACCAGCGAAAAACCGTCGCTATCCACTGGCAGGCTGATGCTAATGGGAAAAAAACGCTCTTCCAAGCTTACCCGTCAAATTTTTGCCTCGATTTGTTGCTGTGGCGCTGTTTTTTGAGGAGTTTTTGCATTCTGGCTCGCTTTCGAGGGCCGCACTGGCAGGTTGGCCGTCGGCGGCAGCGTTTTCAGAAGGGGCTGGCACCGCTCGCGGAAGGGTGTTGTGCAAGGCGTTTTCTGCCCGGCCAGGTGGCCACGAGAATGCCCAGCAGGGCGATCGCAAAGGCCAGCGCCTGCATGGATGTGACCCGTTCGCCCAGCACGCACATGCCGACCACGGCAGCGCTGATCGGCAGCAGTACCGTAAAGGTGCCGGCCTGGGAGGCTGGCACGTTGCGCAAGCCTGTCATCCACAACCACACGGTCCACACGCAGGCGGCAAGGGCGTAGAACAGCAACAGACCCCAGATGCTCCATGCCACGCTGCCGAAGTCGAAGCGCCACGCCAGGTACAGCCCGAAGGGTGTAGACAGCGCAAATCCCCAGAGATTGACGATGGATGTGATGCGCTTGGGCCCCAGGGACGTGGTCAGGCGCTTGCCGATGACGGCGTAGAACGCCTCGCAAAGCACGGCGCCGACCAGCAGCATCTGCCCCAGCCACGCCTGCGGTGAGGCTGATGCTGCCGAGGCGGCGCCAGCGTCCGGACGGGACAGTGCATACAGGCCGATGCCCGCCACGGCCAGCGCAATGGCCAGCCAGGTGCGCGCAGCCACGCGCTCGCGCAGAAACAGCCAGCTCATCAAGGCCACGGCAGCAGGGATGGCAGCCATGGTGACGCCGGCCGTGACGGCGCTTGTCAGGCTCACGCCAGTCACCATGCAGATGGTGAAGAGAAAGTTGCCGAACAGCGACTCAAGAAACAGCAGGCCCTGCGTGCGTCGAGACAGGGGGGCCTCGTCAGCCGGCTTGCGCAGCCAGCGCAGCATGGCGATGGCCCCGATGCCAAAGCGCAGCCAGGCCAGCAGCAGCACCGGAAAAATGGCCGCCAGAGGCTTGGAGAGGGCGACATAGCTGCCGACCAGGGACATGCTCAGCGCCAGGCAGGCATAGGCAGATCTGCGATGGGAGGTGTTCACGGCAAGTGCTGGTTTGAGAGGCGGGAGCGCCGCCTGAACGCGCGATGGTACCTGTGAGCGCGTCCGGTGTGCGTGACATGTGCCTGTCGCGGACGCTTGCCATGCTGTGGTGACTTTTCATGGCATGGAATTCATGTTTTGCATTGTGAAATATTGAAATGCTGCATTGCGCCAATTTTTCTCAATACGAGAAATGTGATTTCATATTGAAAAATATGAAAATAACTCGTTGATTTATATGATAAAAAATTTAGTCTTGTATAAGACACAAGATGTTGATGAGGTCTTCTATAAGACTTAAATTTGATCCCAAGGCCGACGCAAGAAAGCCGCTTGTTTCAACCACCTCCCAGGAGAGCAACATGCCCCAATCCCTGACCCAGCAACTGAGCCGTGAACAGCAGATTTCCGCCCTTGAGAAAGACTGGGCGCAGAACCCCCGTTGGAAGGGCGTCAAGCGCGGCTACAGCGCCGCCGACGTGGTGCGCCTGCGCGGCAGCCTGCAGCCCGAATACACACTGGCCCAGCGTGGCGCGGAACTGCTCTGGGACAGGATCAACGGCGGTGCCAAGAAGGGCTACGTGAATGCCTTTGGCGCCATCTCCGCAGGCCAGGCCATGCAACAGGCCAAGGCTGGCCTGGAAGCGGTGTACCTGTCGGGCTGGCAGGTGGCTGCCGATGGCAACACCAGCGAAACCATGTACCCCGACCAGTCGCTGTACGCCTATGACTCGGTGCCCACCATGGTGCGCCGCATCAACAACACCTTCAAGCGTGCCGACGAAATCCAGTGGGGCCGTGGCATCAACCCCGGCGACAAGGAATTCATCGACTACTTCCTGCCTATCGTCGCCGATGCGGAAGCCGGTTTTGGCGGCGTGCTCAACGCTTTCGAACTGATGAAGAACATGATTGCCGCTGGCGCAGCCGGCGTGCACTTCGAGGACCAACTGGCTGCCGTGAAGAAGTGCGGCCACATGGGTGGCAAGGTTCTGGTGCCCACCCAGGAAGCCGTCGAGAAGCTGATCTCCGCCCGCTTTGCCGCTGACGTTATGGGCGTGCCTACCATCGTGCTGGCCCGCACCGATGCTGAAGCCGCCAACCTGATCACCTCAGATCACGACGCCAACGACAAGCCGTTCCTGACCGGCGAGCGCACACAGGAAGGCTTCTACCGTGTCCGCAATGGCATGGAGCAGTCCATCAGCCGCGGTGTGGCCTATGCGCCCTATGCCGACCTGGTGTGGTGCGAAACCGGCGTGCCCGACATCGGCTTTGCCCGCGAGTTCGCCCAGGCCGTGCATGCCGCCTGCCCAGGCAAGCTGCTGAGCTACAACTGCTCGCCTTCGTTCAACTGGAAGAAGAACCTCAACGACAGCCAGATCGCCTCCTTCCAGGAAGACCTGTCTGCTCTGGGCTACAAGTTCCAGTTCATCACGCTGGCCGGCATTCACATCAACTGGTTCAACACGTTCAAGTTTGCCCACGCCTACGCCAACGGCGAAGGCATGAAGCACTACGTGAACATGGTTCAGGAGCCCGAATTCGCAGCCCGCGAACAAGGCTACACCTTCGTGTCGCACCAGCAGGAAGTGGGTGCAGGCTACTTCGACGACGTGACCACGGTGATCCAGGGTGGCTCGTCCAGCGTGAAGGCACTGACCGGCTCCACGGAAGAGGAGCAATTCCACTGAAGCGCGGCTTCGGTGAGTGCAACTTCAGGTAGATAGGGGTGAGAAAGCGTCCGGAGCCTTGTGCTTCGGGCGCTTTTTCTTTGCTGGGGTTAAAATGGCGGAAGTTTTCAATTGACAACAACTGACAAGGGCGAGAAAGGCATCATGGTTATGACACCGCGAACTACATCGGAGATGTACACCGGCCGCTAGCGGCTGGCGGTTCGCGCCTGCACGAGATTCACTCGACCCCAAGAAAGCGCGGACCTGGCTCCGCGCTTTTTGCTTTTGGGGGATGCGCGCCCCCTGAGAAATATTTTAGGAATCCCATGATCCACATTACGCTTCCCGATGGTTCGCAACGTGAGTACCCCGGCCCGGTCACCGTGGCCGAAGTGGCCGCATCCATAGGCACGGGCCTTGCCAAAGCGGCACTGGCCGGCAAGGTGGGGGCTGGCGATGACGCCAAGGTGGTGGACACCAGCTTCGTCATCGACAAGGACATGCCCTTGTCCATCGTGACGGCCAAGGACCCCGATGGCCTGGAGGTGATCCGCCATTCCACGGCCCACTTGCTGGCCTATGCCGTCAAGGAACTGTTCCCGGAGGCCCAGGTCACCATCGGTCCCGTGATCGAGAACGGCTTCTACTACGACTTCTCGTACAAGCGCCCCTTCACGCCCGAGGACCTGGTCGCCATCGAAAAGCGCATGGCCGAACTGGCCGCCAAGGACGAGCCCGTGGTGCGCCGCGTGCTGCCGCGCGACGAGGCCGTTGCGTATTTCAAGGGCATCGGCGAGAACTACAAGGCCGAGATCATCGCCAGCATCCCCTCCAATGAGGATGTGAGCCTGTACCGCGAAGGCAGCTTCGAGGATCTGTGCCGCGGCCCGCACGTGCCCAGCACCGGCAAGCTCAAGTTCTTCAAGCTGATGAAGGTGGCTGGCGCCTACTGGCGTGGCGACCATCGCAACGAGATGCTGCAGCGCGTGTACGGCACGGCCTGGGCATCGAAGGACGACCTGCAGCAGTACCTGCACATGCTGGAGGAGGCTGAAAAGCGCGACCACCGCAAGCTGGGCCGCGAACTGGACCTGTTCCACATTGACGAGCATTCGCCGGGCACCGTGTTCTGGCACCCGAAGGGCTGGTCCCTGTGGCAAGAGGTCGAGCAGTACATGCGCCGCGTGTACCGCGACAACGGCTACCAGGAGGTCAAGGGTCCGCAGATCCTGGACAAGACCCTGTGGGAGAAGACCGGCCACTGGGACAAGTACCGCGAGAACATGTTCACGACCGAGTCGGAAAAGCGCGACTACGCGCTCAAGCCGATGAACTGCCCCGGCCACATCCTGATCTTCAAGCAGGGCATCAAGAGCTACCGCGACCTGCCGCTGCGCTACGGCGAATTCGGCCAGTGCCACCGCAACGAGCCCACGGGCGGCCTGCACGGCATCATGCGCGTGCGCGGCTTCACGCAGGATGACGGCCACGTCTTCTGTACCGAAGACCAGATCCAGCCCGAAGTGCTGGCCTTCACCACGCTGCTGCAAAAGGTCTACGCGGACTTCGGTTTCAGCGACATCATCTACAAGGTCGCCACGCGCCCCGAGGCGCGCATCGGCTCCGATGAGAGCTGGGACAAGGCAGAAGCTGCGCTGATCAACAGCCTGGAGGCTTCGGGCTGCGAGTACGTGATCTCGCCCGGCGATGGCGCGTTCTACGGCCCCAAGATCGAGTACACGCTCAAGGACGCCATCGGCCGCCAGTGGCAGTGCGGAACCATCCAGGTGGATTTCTCCATGCCCGAGCGCCTGGATGCGGAGTACGTGGGCGAGGATGGCGACCGCCATCGCCCCGTGATGCTGCACCGTGCCATCGTTGGCAGCCTGGAGCGTTTCATCGGCATTCTCATCGAGCAGCACGCTGGCGCCATGCCGACGTGGCTGGCTCCCGTGCAGGCCGCCGTGCTCAATATCACCGATGCGCAGGCGGACTATGTGCGGGAAGTCGCACAAAAGCTGCAAAAAGCATTTCCGAATCAAGGCCTTAGGGTGGCGACAGATCTGCGCAACGAAAAGATTACGTATAAAATACGGGAGCATTCGTTGCAAAAGCTGCCTTACATCCTTGTTGCTGGCGACAAGGAGAAGGCTGCTGGTGCAGTGGCAGTGCGCGCACGGGGCAACAAGGACCTCGGTGTGATGTCGGTCGATGCGTTCATTGAACTCGTGGCCAAGGACATCGCGGCGAAGGCCTGATGGAGCATCTCCAAAGGCGGTAGCCGCTTGCGTGTACTGCACACAAGCGGCTACGCTGTTGTAGCAACTTAAATCCAAGGGTGAGAACCATAGCTACTGAATTTCGTGATCGGCGCCACCGTGAAGAGCGCAAGCATCGTCTCAACCGTGAAATCATGGCGCCTGAAGTGCGTCTGTCCGGCCCGGAGAACGAGCCGCTGGGCATCGTGCCTCTGCAGGAAGCGCTGCGCATGGCGGGCGAACTGGACGTGGACCTGGTGGAAATCGCCGCCACTGCCACTCCGCCTGTCTGCCGGTTGATGGACTATGGCAAGTTCAAGTACCTTGAACAGAAGAAGGCTGCCGAAGCCAAGGCCAAGCAGACCGTCATCGAAATCAAGGAAGTGAAATTCCGCCCTGGTACCGACGACGGCGACTACAACATCAAGCTGCGCAACATCCGCCGTTTCCTGGCCGATGGTGACAAGTGCAAGATCACGCTGCGGTTCCGCGGCCGTGAAATCACGCACCAGCAGATTGGTCTGGACCTGCTGAACCGTCTGCGTGACGATCTGGCGGATTCCATCCAGGTGGAGCAGTTCCCCAAGCTGGAAGGCCGCCAGATGGTGATGATGATCGCCCCTGCGCGCAAGAAGCCCACAGCTGGCGGCAAGCCGGCAGAAGTTTCTGCTGCACCTGCGGTGGCTGATAAGGCATAATCGCGGTTTCGCCCTTCGTTGAGGGGCGACAGAATTTGCAGGCCGTGCGCGAGTTGATTGCGCGGGGCGTGCGATGCAAGGGACATGGTTTCCATGTCCCTTGTTCTTGCCGGCCTCCGGGCTGGCACAGAAGTGTCTCGGGGCCAGCAAGTGCGCGCAGTGTTGCGAGCCGCCTCACGAGCACAAACAACAGGAGCATTCAAATGCCCAAAATGAAGACCAAGAGCAGCGCGAAGAAGCGTTTTCGCGTTCGTCCCGGTGGCACCGTCAAGCGCGGTCAAGCCTTCAAGCGTCACATCTTGACCAAGAAGACCACCAAGAACAAGCGTCACCTGCGTGGTGCAGTGTCTGTGCATGAGACCAACATGGGCTCTATCGCACAAATGCTGCCGATGGCTGGCCTGTAATTCACTGACGAACAAGGAGAAAACACATGCCTCGCGTCAAACGTGGTGTAACGGCCCGCGCCCGTCACAAAAAAGTTCTGGCCCTTTCCAAGGGTTTCCGCGGCCGCCGCGGCAATGTCTTCCGCATCGCCAAGCAGGCGGTGATGAAGGCTGGGCAATATGCCTACCGTGACCGCCGTGCCAAGAAGCGCGTGTTCCGCCGTCTGTGGATCGCCCGTATCAACGCCGCTGCACGTGAACTGGGCCTGACCTACAGCCAGTTCGCCAACGGCCTGAAGAAGGCAGCCATCGAGATCGACCGCAAGATGCTGGCCGATATCGCGGTGCACGACAAGGCTGCGTTTAGCAGCATCGTTGATCAAGTCAAGGCCAAGCTGGCTGCTTGAGATAACGGTCTGCGGCCATCCTCGTGATGGTCTGCAGCGCAAACAGCAAGGGCTAGGGCTTGAAAAGGCTGCTAGCCCTTGTTTCTTTTCACAGTCGATAAAGAGTCGATATGAACGAGTTGGATTCTCTGGTCGAGAGCGCGCAGCAGCTGTTCGCGCAGGCACAAACCCCCGCTGATCTGGAAAACGCCAAGGCGCAGTTTCTGGGCAAGTCGGGCAAGGTGACCGAGCTCATGAAGGGCATGGCGCAGCTTTCCGTCGAAGAGAAGAAGTCGCGCGGAGCCGCCATCAACGTGGCCAAGCAAGGCATCGAGGCCGCGCTGACCGCGCGCCGCAAGGCCCTGGCCGATGCCGAACTGCAGGCCCACCTGAAGGCCGAGGTGCTGGATGTGACTTTGCCGGGCCGCCGCCGTGGCCAGGGTGGCCTGCACCCCGTGTCGCTGACGCTGGAGCGCATCGAGGGCATCTTCGGCTCCATGGGTTTCGATGTGGCTGAGGGCCCCGAGATCGAGTCCGACTGGTTCAACTTCACGGCGCTGAACACGCCGGAAGACCATCCCGCCCGTTCCATGCACGACACCTTCTACGTGGAAGGCGGCACGGAGCAGGCTCCCAATCTGCTGCGCACGCACACCAGCCCGATGCAGGTGCGCCACGCTGTGCAGCACGTCAAGAAATACCGTGAGCGGCTGGACGCCGGCCAGGGCATGCCCGAGATCCGCGTGATCGCGCCGGGCCGCACCTACCGCGTGGACAGCGATGCCACGCACTCGCCCATGTTCCACCAGTGCGAAGGCCTGTGGATCGGTGAGAACGTCAGCTTCAAGGACCTGAAGGTGGTCTTCACCGACTTCTGCAAGACCTTCTTCGAGAGCGACGACCTGGTGCTGCGCTTCCGCCCCAGCTTCTTCCCCTTCACCGAGCCCAGCGCCGAGATCGACATCCAGTTCCAGAGCGGCCCGCTGGCCGGCCGCTGGCTGGAAGTGGCCGGCTCCGGCCAGGTGCACCCCAACGTGGTGCGCAACATGGGACTGGACCCCGAAAAGTACATCGGCTTTGCCTTTGGCATGGGGCCTGACCGCCTGACCATGCTGCGCTATGGCGTCAACGATCTGCGACTGTTTTTTGACGGCGATATCCGCTTCCTGTCGCAATTCCGTTGATCCGGCTGCAAGCCTTCGCCAAAGAGTCCGCCAGCGCCACGGCGCGCGGACTGAACCAACGCCAAAGAGTCTGATATGCAATTTCCCGAATCCTGGCTGCGCGAGTTCTGCAATCCGCCGCTGACCACCCAAGAACTGGCCGACACCCTGACCATGGCCGGCCTGGAGGTGGAGGAGCTGGAGCCCGTGGCGCCGCCGTTCACCAAGATCGTCGTCGGTGAGATCAAGGCTGCCGAGCAGCATCCCAATGCCGATCGCCTGCGCGTGTGCCAGGTCGATGTGGGCGGACCCGAGCTGCTGACCATCGTCTGCGGCGCACCCAACGCGCGCGTGGGCATCCGAGTGCCCTGCGCCACGGTGGGCGCCGAGCTGCCGCCCGGTGAAGATGGCAAGCCTTTCCTGATCAAGATCGGCAAGCTGCGCGGTGTGGAGAGCTTCGGCATGCTGTGCTCGGCACGCGAGCTCAAGCTGTCCGAGGACCATGGCGGCCTGATGGAGCTGCCGCTGGACGCGCCCCTGGGCCAGAACATCCGTGAGTACCTGAATCTGGATGACACGCTGCTCACGCTCAAGCTCACGCCCAATCTGGCGCATTGCCTGAGCGTCTATGGCGTGGCGCGCGAAGTGGCTGCGCTGACCGGCGCGCCGCTCAAGCCTCGGTCGTTCACGCCTGCCGCCGTGGGCGTGCAGGACAGGCTGGCCGTGAAGATCGAGGCGCCCGACCTGTGCGGCCGCTTCTCGGGCCGCGTGGTGCGCAATGTCAACACCCAGGCGAAGACGCCGCAGTGGATGGTCGATCGCCTGGCGCGCTGCGGCCAGCGCAGCGTGGCGCCGCTGGTGGACATCTCCAACTATGTGATGTTCGAGCTGGGCCGTCCTTCGCACATCTTCGACCTGGACAAGATCCACGGCGGCCTGCAGGTGCGCTGGGGCAAGGAAGGCGAGCAGCTCAAGCTGCTCAACGGCAACACCGTCACCGTGGATGGACAGGTGGGCGTGATCGCCGATGACCGCGAAGTCGAGTCGCTGGCCGGCATCATGGGCGGCGACGCCACGGCCGTGTCCGACGACACGCGTCACATCTACATCGAGGCCGCATTCTGGTGGCCCAAGTCGATTGCCGGCCGTTCGCGCCGCTACAACTTCTCCACCGATGCGGGCCACCGCTTCGAGCGGGGTGTCGATCCCGAACTGACGGTCGAGCACATCGAGCGCATCACTGAGCTGGTGCTGCAGATCTGCGGCACGCCCGAGACCGTCTGCGGCCCCATCGACGATCAGCAGGCCAACATGCCCCAGCCCAAGCCCGTCACGCTGCGCGTGGCGCGTGCGGCCAAGGTCATCGGCATGCCGCTCACGCAGCAGCAGTGCCACGATGCGCTGGCCGGCCTGGGCCTGCCGGTGGAGCAGGGCGATGGCGTGCTCACCGTCACGCCGCCCAGCTTCCGCTTCGACATCAACATCGAGGAAGACCTGATCGAGGAAGTGGCGCGCATGGTGGGTTACGAGAACCTGCCCACGACCAAGCCGCTGGCGCCCATTGCGCCCAAGCTGCGCGCCGAAAACCGCCGCAGCCAGTTCGCCGTGCGCCGCGCGCTGGCCGATCTGGGCTACCAGGAAACCATCAACTTCAGCTTTGTGGAAGCCGCGTGGGAGAAGGATCTGGCTGGCAACGCCAATCCCATCCAGCTGCTCAACCCCATCGCAAGCCAGCTCAGCGTGATGCGCTCCAGCCTCATCGGCTCGCTCATGCAGGTGCTCAAGTTCAATGCCGACCGCAAGGCCGAGCGCGTGCGCGTGTTCGAGCTGGGCCGTGTCTTCCTCAAGGATGACAGCGTTGTTGACAGCGACACCACGGTCAAGGGCTTCTACCAGCCCATGCGCGTGGCGGGCCTGGCCTGGGGTGCTGGAGAGCAGCTGCAATGGGGCCGCGCCGAAGCCAAGGTGGACTTCTACGACGTCAAGGGCGATGTCGAGGCGCTGCTGGCGCCGCGCAAGCCCGTGTTCGAGCCGGCCGAGCATCCGGCCATGCACCCGGGCCGCTGCGCGCGCGTGCTGCTCGATGGCCAGTCCATCGGCTTCATCGGCGAGCTGCATCCCCAGTGGCGCCAGCAATGGGATCTGGCACAGGCGCCCGTGCTGTTCGAGCTGGAGCTCGATGCCGTGCTGGCGCGCGAGGTGCCGGTGTTCAAGCCCGTGGCCAAGCACCAGGCCGTGGAGCGCGACATTGCCGTGGTCGTGAACGAAAAGGCCACGCATGCCCAGCTGATGCAGGCGGTGGAAGCTGCCCAGACCGGAGGCCTGCTGCGCTCCGCCGTGCTGTTCGATGTGTTCCGCCCCAAGGCGCTCAAGGCCGGCGAGACAGCGGCACCGGGCGCGCTGGCGCAGGACGAAAAGAGCCTGGCCGTGCGCCTGACGCTGGGCAATGACGACAGCTCGCTGACCGATGTGCAGATCGAACAGGCCGTGCAGGCCGTGCTCGAGCAGCTGCAGCAACGCCTGGGCGCGCGCCTGCGCGCCTGATGGAAGGCCCATGCCGTGAAAGGAGATCCCGTGATGGAACTGACGGTGGAAAGTCTTGATTCGCCCGCGCTGACCAAGGCGCAGCTGGCGGACCTGCTGTTCGACGAGATCGGCCTGAACAAGCGCGAATCCAAGGAAATGGTGGATGCGTTCTTCGAGCTGATCTCGCAAAGCCTGGTGACGGGCGAGGATGTGAAGCTGTCGGGCTTCGGCAACTTCCAGATCCGCACCAAGGCGCCGCGTCCGGGGCGCAACCCGCGCACTGGCGAGGCCATTCCGATCGAGGCACGCCGCGTCGTGACCTTCCATGCGAGCAGCAAGCTCAAGGAGCAGATCCAGGAAGGCACGACGGGCTCCGCGTCCTGAAGGGTCGCCCCCGGGGCCCGGCTTGCCGTGGCCCAGCTGTCGTCAGCCTGTCTGCCTTGCGGTGGATGGGCTGTTTTTACGACAGGGTGCTGGCCTGCAAGCGAGCTGTGCAGTAGGCTCGGCCTTCTTCCCGGATCGGCGTCCGCGCACCAGCGGCATTGCACATCCTGACCTCATCCACATTTGCCATGGCTTCACTTCTGCCCCAGATTCCCGCCAAGCGCTACTTCACCATCGGTGAGGTCGCGGATCTGTGCGACGTCAAGCCGCATGTGCTGCGCTATTGGGAGCAGGAGTTCACGCAGCTGCGTCCCATGAAGCGGCGCGGCAACCGCCGCTACTACCAGCACCACGAAGTGCTGATGATCCGGCGCATCCGTGAGCTGCTGTACGAACAGGGCTTCACCATCAACGGCGCGCGCAACCGCCTGCGCGAAGCCGCGGGGTCTGCCGTGGTTCCCGCGCTGCAGGCCGGTGTCGTGGTGTCGGCGCCGGCTGCGGCGCCGCTGCTCGGTGGCGATGCCGCGGCCAGCGTTCCGCTGGAGCCGGAGGCCGTGCGCGAGGAGCTTTTGCAGATTCGTGCGCTGCTTTCTATTTGAGAGCAAAAAGCTGTATATAATTGAATTCTTCGGCGTGTAGCGCAGCCTGGTAGCGCACTTGCATGGGGTGCAAGGGGTCGCGAGTTCGAATCCCGCCACGCCGACCATAAATGAATACGGACCACAGCTTCTGGCTGTGGTCCGTTTTTCTTTGTGCCGTCGCCAACCGCTACCAACCGCTAACAGGTGCTTCCGTGTGCCGCCAACCCCTGAAGGGGAGCGGCCGTTGCGCAGGAATCAACCCTGAGCGCAGGTTGCAAGCAGCCATTGCCGGAAGGCTGCCAGCGCCGGCAGTGTCGCGTTCCTCTCGGGATAGACCAGGTAGTAGCTGCGCTGGCTGGGGATGACGTCTCCCACCACGTGCAGCTCACCGCGCGCTATCTCCTCTTCCACCAGCACCCGTGGCACCAGGCCCACGCCCATGCCTGCCAGCACGGCCTGTATCAGGTGTGAGGTCAGCTCGAAGCTCGGCCCTATCCGCATCTGCCGGTGATCGAGCCGATAGTGCGTGAACCACTCGCTCCAGGCCTGCCGGTTGCTGGCCACCGTGAGCAGCACCTGCTGGCCCGCCCAGTCCGGCGAGGCTGCTGCCTGCCCGGCCTGCTGCAGCGCCTGCGGGCTGGCCACCGCCACCAGAAACTCGTGGTACAGGCGATGCGCGGTCAGCCCGGGCCAGTCTCCCGTGCCCACGGTGATGGCGGCGTCTATCTCTGCGCTGTCGAAGTCGATATCGCCGATGCGCGAGTGGATGTGCATCGTCACCCCGGGCTGCGCCTGGTAGAAGCCATGCAGGTGCGGCAGCAGCCATTTGGAGCCGAAGGTGGGCAGGGTGGCCAGGTTGAGCGTGCCGCCGCCGGACTGGCGTGACATGGCCTGCAGGGTGGCGCTGCGTATGCGGCCCAGCGCGGCGCCCAGGTCGATGAAGTAGCGGCGCCCCACGTCGGTCAGGCGCACCGTGCGGCCCTCGCGGCGGAACAGGCTGATGCCCAGCTGCGCCTCCAGTGTCTGCACCTGCCGGCTGATGGCGCTCTGGCTGAGCGACAGCTCCTCGGCCGCACGCGCATAGCTTTCGTGGCGCGCGGCCGCCTCGAAGACCAGCAGCAGGGACATGGAGGGCGTCAGGCGTCGGTAATTCATGAGTTTTATGCAGTGTTTGCGGCAGCAATTTTCGTTTGTTCCAGAGGAAGAGTGTAGGGATACTTGCGGCCATGGTCGGCCTGAAATCGTGTATTGCATGCATGGGTTTTCTGGGCTGATCGCCTGCAACAAATCTCCCCACCTTGCCTTCCATGTCGATTGCCCCACTGCCCCACGCCAGCGCCCCCGTGCCTGCCCAATACCTTGAGTTTCTTGACGCGTTGAAGGCCGCCGGCTTCGAGGGCGACGTGGACACGGACCATGCCAGCCGCACCGTGCTGGCCACGGACAACTCCATCTACCAGCGCATGCCGCAGGCGGCCATCTACCCGCGTCACGCCGAGGATGTGGCCAGGGCGGCGCAGGTGCTGGCGCGGCCTGAGTTCCGCGATGTGGTGCTGACACCGCGCGGCGGCGGCACGGGCACGAACGGGCAGTCGCTCACGCATGGCGTGACCATGGACTTGTCGCGGCACATGAACGGCATCCTCGAAATCAATGCCGAGCAGCGCTGGGTGCGCGTGCAGGCAGGCGTGGTCAAGGACCAGCTCAACGCCGCGCTCAAGCCATACGGACTGTTCTTTGCCCCCGAGCTGTCCACCTCCAACCGCGCCACCATCGGCGGCATGATCAACACCGATGCCAGCGGGCAGGGCAGCTGCACCTATGGCAAGACGCGCGACCACGTGCTGGCGCTGGACTTCGTGCTGCTCGGCGGCGAGCGCCTGCACAGCGCGCCGCTGGATGCCGAGGCGCTGGAGCGCATGTGCGCCGATTCGGGCCGCATCGGCAAGGTGCACCGCACGGCGCGGCGCATCAGCGAGGATCAGGCGGAGTTGATCGAGGCCAGATTCCCCAAGCTCAACCGCTGCCTCACCGGCTATGACCTGGCCCATCTGCGCGAAGGCGACGGGCGCTTCAACCTCAACAGCGTGCTGTGCGGCGCCGAAGGCTCGCTGGGCTTCGTAGTGGAGGCGCGGCTCAACGTGCTGCCCATTCCCCGGTACTCGGTCCTGGTCAACGTGCGCTATGCGGGCTTCATGGATGCGCTGCGCGATGCGCGCGCTCTGATGGCGCACCGGCCGCTGTCCATTGAGACGGTGGATTCCAAGGTGCTGTTGCTGGCCATGAAGGACTTCGTCTGGAGCAGCGTGGCCGAGTACTTTCCGCAGGACGGCCAGCGCCCCACGCTGGGCATCAACCTGGTGGAATTCAGCGGCGACGATCCGAAGGAGGTCGATGGCCGCGTGCAGGCCTTCCTCGGCCACCTGGGCGCCGACGCCTCGGTGGAGCGGCTGGGCCACACGCTGGCGGCGGGCAATGCAGCGGTGCACCGCGTCTATGCCATGCGCAAGCGCGCCGTGGGCCTGCTGGGCAACGTGGCGGGCGAGGCGCGGCCCCAGCCCTTTGTCGAAGACACGGCCGTGCCGCCCGAGAACCTGCCCGAGTTCATTGCCGAGTTCCGCGCGCTGCTGGACAGCCACGGCCTGCAGTACGGCATGTTCGGCCACGTCGATGCCGGCGTGCTGCATGTGCGCCCCATCCTGGACATGAAGAACCCCGTGGACGCCGCCCTGGTACGCCCCATCTCCGACGCGGTGGCCGAACTCACGCAGCGCCATGGCGGCCTGCTGTGGGGCGAGCACGGCAAGGGCCTGCGCTCCGAATATGTGCCGGCCTTCTTCGGCGAGCTGTATCCCTCGCTGCAGCAGCTCAAGGCCGCCTTCGACCCGCACAACCAGCTCAACCCCGGCAAGATCGCCACGCCGCCGGCCAGCAAGACCTTGCTGCTCAAGGTGGACGGCGTCACCACGCGCGGCGAGCTGGACCGGCAGATCGACGAGCGCGTATGGCAAAGCTATGGCGCAGCCATGCACTGCAACGGCAACGGCGCCTGCTACAACTTCGACCCGGACGACGCCATGTGCCCTTCCTGGAAGGCCACGCGCCAGCGCGTGCATTCGCCCAAGGGCCGGGCCTCGCTGATGCGCGAATGGCTGCGCCTGCAGGGGCAGGCTGGCGTGAACGTGCTGGAGGTCGCGCAGCGGCCCCAGCCCTTCCTGTCCAGCCTGGCCGCGCGCTGGCGCAACAGCCGTGCGGCGCGCCGCGGCGAGGCCGATTTCTCTCACGAGGTCTATGACGCCATGGCCGGCTGCCTGGCCTGCAAGTCCTGCGCCGGGCAATGTCCCGTCAAGGTCAACGTGCCCGAATTCCGCTCGCGCTTTCTGGAGCTCTACCACCGCCGCTACCTGCGGCCCGTGCGTGACTACCTGATCGGCTCGCTGGAGTTCACCATGCCGTGGCTGGCGCGCATGCCCGCGCTCTACAACGGGGTGATGGGCTCGCCATGGATGCGCGATGTGCTGAGCCGTCGCATCGGCATGGTCGATGGCCCGCTGCTGAGCCGGCTGGACCTGGCAGCCACCTTGCGGCAATGGAAGGTGCGCGCGGCCGGTGCGCAGGCGCTGGCCGCGCTCACGCCCGAGCAGCGCGCACGCAGCGTGGTCATCGTGCAGGACAGCTTTACCCGCTACTTCGAGACCGGCCAGCTGCAGGTGCTGATCGAGCTGGCGGCGCGCCTGGGATTCCAGGTCTGGCTGGCGCCGCTGCTGCCCAATGGCAAGCCGCTGCATGTGCAGGGATTCATGGGCGCCTTTGCCAAGGCGGCCATCCGCAATGCCGCGCAGCTGGCGCAACTGGCGCAGTCCGGGGTTGCGCTGGTGGGGCTGGATCCGGCCATGACGCTGGCCTATCGGCAGGAATACCTCAAGGTGCCGGGCATGGGCGAGGTGCCGAAGGTCGCGCTGCCCCAGGAGTGGCTGCTGCAGGTGCTGCCCGAGGCGGTGACCAGTGTGGCCAGCGTGGCCTACCGGCTGCTGCCGCACTGCACTGAAAAGACCAATGCGCCCGACAGCGGCAAGCAGTGGACGCAGCTTTTCGAGCGACGGGGGCTGCGCCTGAGTGTGGAGGCCACGGGCTGCTGCGGCATGTCGGGCACCTACGGGCATGAGGCGCGCAACCTCGAAACCTCCAAGACCATCTATGCCCAGTCATGGGAGAAACAGATCGAGAGCAAGCAGAACCTGGGCGAGCCGCTGGCCACTGGCTACTCCTGCCGCAGCCAGGTCAAGCGACTGTCTGCACGCCAGCTGCGCCATCCGTTGGAGGCCTTGCTGGACCACGTGCGCGCCACGCATCAGGGGTGAGAAGATGCGGGGGCTGATCGTCGCCATTTCAGGAATTTGCAGACATTTTTGAAAAATCTCTGCGTTTTCCCTGAAGGCCTGTTTTTAGTCCCTATAATTCAATGCTTCGGCGTGTAGCGCAGCCTGGTAGCGCACTTGCATGGGGTGCAAGGGGTCGCGAGTTCGAATCCCGCCACGCCGACCAAAACGCAAAGCTCCTGACGGAAACGTCAGGAGCTTTTTGCTTTGTACGTTCGTTTTTTTGCGCGTTCGATTTTGCGCGCGATGGCGCCTTGCCGCGAAGAGCAAGGGCAAGGGCAAGGGCAAGGGCAAGTGCAAGTACAGCTTCGCCAGGCAGGTCCATCACGGATGGCGAGGGCAGCCAGCGCATGAAAAGTCCATGCACCGCGAAGATGCGCGTCCCGGTCTGGGCACGTAAAACCTGCACCTACAATGGCGTCTTTTGTAACTGACGATTTCTTCCTGGTCTCGCACATGATGGATGGACTGATTACCGGCAGACTCACCGGTACGCCCGAACACCGCAGCGACCGCAATCGGCGCCCCTTCATGGTGGCCCGCGTGCGCTCCGAGGCATCCGATGGCACCTCCATCCCGGTCAACGTGGTTGCATTCGATGCCCAGGCCTGCGAGGTGCTGCGCAATCTGATCGAAGGCGATGCCGTGGCGCTGCGTGGCAGCTTCACGCCCAAGGTCTGGATAGACCGCCAGGAGCAACCCCATCCCGTACTGGATGTCGTGGCCCACCAGGTGATGGCAACGCCCGAGTTCCAGGACCGCTGACGCCCGCGCTGCGGCGCCGGTTGTGAGCTACTGAAAAAACTGTCTAGCCGCAGTGTGCCGGTACGGCCGCCGCGCGCTGTGTTGGCGCTACAGTGTGCGCCTGTGTTTTTGACAGGTTACAAGGAACCTCATCCATGCCCACCAAGCGCCATTTCCTCCGCCGCACGTTCACGGCCGCTGCGATTGCCGGCACCGCAGCCATGACCCTGCTGGCCATGCCCGCGCAGGCGCAGGACAAGCCCATCAAGGTCGGCGTCACGGCCGGCCCGCACGCCCAGATCATGGAGCAGGTCAAGAAGGTCGCCGAGAAGAACGGCCTGAAGATCCAGATTGTTGAATTCGGTGACTACGTGCAGCCCAATGCCGCGCTGTCTGCCGGTGACCTGGATGCCAACAGCTACCAGCACCGCCCCTACCTCGACGCCCAGGTGCGCGACCGCGGCTACAAGATCGGCTGGGTGGCCGACACGGTGAATTTCCCCATCGGCATCTATTCCAAGAAGATCAAGCAGCTGGCCGACCTGCCCCAGGGCGCCAAGTTCGGCATCCCCAACGACCCCACCAACGGTGGCCGCGTGCTGCTGCTGCTGCAGGCCCAGGGCCTGATCAAGCTCAAGGAAAGCGCGGGCCTGAAGGCCACGCCGCTGGACGTGGTCTCCAACCCCAAGAAGCTGCGCTTCGTGGAGCTGGACGCAGCCCAGCTGCCACGCTCGCTGGATGACCTGGACGCCTCGGCCATCAACACCAACTTCGCGATCTCGGCGGGCCTGAACCCCAAGACCGATGCCATTGCGCAGGAAAACGCCAAGAACCCCTATGTGAACATCCTGGTCGCGCGCGATGCCGACAAGGGCAAGCCCTGGGTGGCGCAGCTGATCAAGGCCTACCACTCCGATGAAGTGCGCCAGTTCATCGATGTGCAGTTCAAGGGATCGGTGATTCCTGCGTTCTGAAGAACGCACCCCCTGAGGCGCTGACGCGCCTTCCCCCTCTCTACCAGCTTCGCGGGGAGGGAGACGACACCCTCGGTGCGGGGCTGCCCTTCCTCGGTGTCCCCGAGTTGGGCCTTGGTGGTGCCATCGCCATGACCCGTACTAGTGGGCGCGAGCTCGCAAAGCTGCCGATTTCGGCAGCTTTTTTTATTCTCCCAGCACTCTGAAGTATTCGGTCAGCGGTGCGCGGGTGGTCTGGGTGCGGTTGACGGGGGCGGCCTCGTCGGGCCAGCCCAGGGCCAGGCCGCAGACGATGTGCTCGCCGGGCGCAAGGTCGAGCACGCGGCGCACGGTGTCGGGGTAGGAGGCCAGGGCGCCGATGGCGCAGCTGCCCAGGCCCTGGGCGGCTGCGGCCATTTGCAGGCCGTACAGGGTCATGCCCAGATCCATGTAGCCGCCTGCGCCGAAGCGGGCGTCGATGCTCACGACCAGGGCCACGGGCGCGTCGAAGAAACGGTAGTTGCGGCCGAACTGCGCGTCGCGCCCTGCGCGGTCCTCGCGGGCCACGCCCAGGGCGCTGTACAGGGCCTGGGCCGACGCCACCTGGCGCTTGCGCAGCGCCATGGGCATGGGGCGGGGGAAGTAGCCGTAGTCCTCGCGCTCAGGTGCTCCGCCTTGCCAGTCGGCCAGCAGTGCCTGTGTGAGTGCGCCGCGCAGGCTGCCACGCACCTGGATGAACTGTCCGGGCTGCAGGTTGCCGCCGCTGGGCGCCCGGCGGGCCGATTGCAGCAACTGGTGCAGCAGCGCATCCGGCACGGGATCGGGCCGGTAGGCGCGCACGGAGCGGCGCGCGTGCACCAGGGCTTCATGCGCATCGCCAAAGGGAAGGGTGTCGGACGGTGGGTTGGGGGACATGGGAAATGCGGAGTCCATGGATTCAAAGTGCCTGCACCAGGCAGGCCGCGCCTATGCCGCCAGCCCCTGCAATGGCGGCCAGGCCCAGGGCCGGTCTGTGGGCTGCTGGCGTGCGGTGCAGGTCGCAGAGCATGCGCACCAGCGCAACCGCGCCCGATGCGCCTATGGGATGGCCGCGCGCCAGGCCACCGCCGCCGGTGTTGAGCTGCTGCAGCGGCAGGCCCAGGGTTTCGGCAAAGGCCAGGGCCTGCACGGCGAAGGCATCGTGCAGCTCCACAGCCTGGAGCTCTGCCGCAGTCAGGCAAGGCAGCTGCAGCGCTGCGGCTGCACGCTCCAGCACCTGCTGGGCCGCCAGTGCGGCGGCGACCAGCGGTGTTTCGGGCGCATGGCCCAGCGAGGCACTGGCCACCCAGCGGGCGCGTGGCTGCAGGCCCAGGCGTGCACAGGCCTGCGGCGTGGCCAGCAGCACCAGGGCTGCGCCATCGGCCTTGGGCGAGATGGTGGACGTGCTCAGCGCATGGCGCTGGCGTGCATGGGCGTCCACGGCGCCACCCGCTTCGGCCACCACGGGCATGCGCGCAACGCGGGCCGGATTCAGGGCGCGTGGATAGGCGTCATGGTCCAGCCCCGCCATGGGCACGATCTCTTGGGCCAGCCGGTCGCGGTGCGCGAGCGCCTGCGCGTGGCTGTGGATGGCATGGGCCTCCTGAACGGCGCGGGTGATGCCATGGGCCAGCGCGTGGTCTGCGGCCGATTGCAGCAGGTCCGGGTCGCGTGCGGGATCGGGGGCGAACGCGGGGCGGTCATAGGTGACGGGCAACTCGTCTGCATGGCGCGGGCGTGTCTGGCGGATGGGGGCACGGCTCCAGGCCTCGGCACCACCGGCCACCACGATATCGGCCTGGCCCGACAGCAGCAGGCCCGCAGCCAGGGCCACGCTGTCCAGGCCAGAGCAGCATTGAGTGTCCACGCTGTGGGCCGCGCAGCGCTCCGGCAGGCCCGCAGCCAGGGCCAGCATGCGGGCCGGGTTGCCGCCTGCGCCCAGGGCGTTGCCTAAGACCACGGCATCCACGGCCTGGGCAGGCAGGCCGGCCCGGGCCAGCAGGGCCTGGAGCACGGGCGCGCCCAGTTCGTGCGCCGCAAGCTCGCGCAGCGCACCGCCCACGGGGGCGACGGGGCTGCGCGCCCAGGCCAGGATGACGGGGGCGTCTTGCGGGTTCATGGCAGGGGCAGCAGCGCGGGTTCGCCGGGCAGTGCCCGGCCAGTGTCCGTTTCCGTGGCGGTGGCGGTGGCGGTGGCAGTGGCCGCCAGCGCGCGCGCCAGCCGGCCATGGTCGGTCTTGCCGCTGGCGGTCTGCGGCCAGTCGGTGCAGCTCCACCATTGGCGCGGCAGCTTGTAGCTTTCCAGCCGGTCGCGCAGCCAGGCCGCCAGCGCCTGCGTGGAGCCTGCGGGCGCGGCGCCGTGCCATTGCACGACGGCGTGCACCTGCATGCCGCGCAGGGCGTCGGGCAGGCCTTGGATGGAGACCTGGGCCACGCCCGGATGCGCGGCCAGCAGGGTCTCGACTTCCTCGGGGAACAGGTTCTTGCCCTGGGTGACGAGCATGCGGCTCTGGCGCCCGGCCAGGCACAGCTGGCCGCCGGCATCGATATGGCCCATGTCACGCACGGACAGCCATTCGCCATCGCGCAGCGCGGCCGTGCCATCGCGCGCCTCGCCCACATAGTCCATGAACAGCATGGGGCTGCGCATGTAGATCAGGCCGTCCTCGCCCGGCTGCAGGGGCTGGTCGCCGGGCTGCTGCGTGGCCGGGCGGATCTGCAACTGCACATTGCTGAAGGGCCGGCCCACGGCCTGGGGCGGGGCCTGTTCGTCGGCCTCCATCCAGGCGATGAAGCTGGCCTCCGAGGCACCGTAGAACTCGATGATGCGTGCGCGCGGAAACAGCGCGCGCAGGGCCGGGGTCTGGGCGCGCATCCAGCGCGCGCCGCTGATCATGATCAGCTCCACCTCGGGGATGGGCGCCAGCGCGCGGTGTGCGGCCCATTGCAGCATCAGCAGCAACTGGCTGGGCACGGCGACCAGGCAGGGGGCTTCGCCGCGCGCCAGCGAGGCCAGGCAGCGCGCTGCCGAGAACCGCTCCTGCACCACGGCGCCTTCGCCGCACCACAGGCCCTGCATCACGCCGAACAGGAACAGCGAATGCGAGATGCGCCCGGGCGCCATGGTGCGCTGCGCGGCCACGGCGCCGAAGTCCTCGAGGCAGACGCGAAAGCTCTCTGTCCACGAACGGTGGTGGCGCATGAAGCCCTTGGGCAGCCCGGTGCTGCCCGAGGTGAAGCCGGTGTAGAAGGCGCCAGTGGCGGTGGCCTCGGCCAGCGGGCTGGGCGCGGTGGGAAGCCAGCCTTCGATGCGCTGGCGCACGGCCTCGGGCCAATCGGGGTCGGCCACGGCGGCGCAGCGGCCGCTGTGCAGGATGGCGAGGAAATCGACGATGGCATCCACGGTGCTGGCGCTGCCACCCGTGTCCAGCAGCAGCATCTCTGGCGCCTGGCCGGCCACCAGCGCGGCCGAGCGCTGCAGCACGGCGGCATGCAGCGCGGCAAAGCTCCATTGGCCCGCCTCGCTTTGCAGCGCCATCGCATCGGGGCGCTGCCGTGCCCAATGCTCCAGCGGGCCATGGACCAGGGTCCACGGGTGCTGCAGCGGCGCGGCCAGCGGGTGGGGCGCGAGCGGCTCAACCATGCTGGCGGCCTCCGAACGGCCAATCCGGCATGCCGCGCGCCACCGTGTGCACCACCAGGGCGCACAGCACGCACTTGATCAGATCGCCGGGCACGAACAGCAAGGTGGCCATGAAGGCCTGCGACAGGCAGAGCTTGGCCATCAGCATGAGGCCCAGCACGCCAAAGGCATGCAGGGCCACCAGCCCGCCCAGCGCCGAGGCTGCAAAGGCGCTGAACGCCGCGCGCCGGGGCGAGCTCTGGGGCAGGGCACGCATGACCAGGCCGGCAATGCAGGCCGCCAGCGGGTAGCCCAGCAGGTAGCCGGCCGAGGGCGCCATGAAGACGGCAATGCCGCCGCGCCCGCCCGACAGCAGGGGCAGGCCCACGGCCACGGCCGCGAGGAACAGCAGCATGGACTGCATGCCGCGCCAGGGGCCGAGCATCACGCCGGCCAGCATCACGCCCAGCGACTGGATGGTGATGGGCACGCCCAGCGGCAGGTCGATCTTGGGAATCAGGCCCATGACCGCCATCAGCGCCGCAAACAGCGAGACCTGGGCCATGGAGCGCGCGGAGGCGCGTGAGACGGTGGAGGGGGCGGTCATGGACGTTTCTCGGAAGGTTCTCGCAAGGCTCTTGCGTATGGATCGGTCGGGAAATGGGGCAGGGCAGGCCTCAGCGGCCCAGGCGCGCCCACAGCGCGTCGGACACGCGGCGCGTGGCCTGCAGCATGTGGATGGTCAGCGGCGCAATCAGGCGCAGGCCGCCGGCGCGGCCCGTGCGCAGCCGGTGGGCATCGTCCATGCGCTTCCACTGCACAAAGAAATGCTCGGTGAAACGCAGCATCAATGCCAGCTGCAGGGCCACCTGTTCGGGGGAGATGCCGATGCGCTCCAGCGGCGCCAGCAGCCGCTCCAGCACATCGACCAGATCGCTGGGGCGCGTGCTCACGGTCAGCGCCATGCCCAGCGTGGAGGCGCAGACCAGGCGCAGCGCGCTGGCGGCGGCCAGGGCGTAGTGCTGCATCCACGCATGGAAGGCAGCAACCAGCAAGGCGGCCACGGTGACCGACAGCATGAGCCGCCGTGCGCCCTCGGTGGCACGGCCCAGCGACAGCCACAGCAGGCCGCAGGCGGCGCCGGCCAGGGCCAGCAGCCACGGTGAATCGATGAGGAACAGGCCCGTTCCCAGCAGCGCCATGAGCAGCAGCTTGCGGCCCGCGCTCCAGGCATGGAGCCAGCTGGTGTATTCGCTGTAGAGGCTTCCCATGGCGGCCGGCTCCTGCGTCAGTCCTGCGCTTGCAGCCGCCGGGCCACGTCGGCTTCATAGGCCGCGCAGACCGCGTGGCCGGGGCCGTCTGCGCGCACTTTGCCGCGCTCCAGCCAGAGCACGCGGCCAAAGCTGCGCACGTGGTCCAGCACATGGGTGGAGACCAGCACCTGCTGCTCGGCGGCCGCGATGTCCCGGGCCAGCCGCGCCTGGCCCGGCAGGTCCAGGCTGGCGAAGGGCTCGTCCAGCAGCAGCACGCGCGGCGCGGCAATGAGCAGGGCCAGCCAGCACACCTGCTGGCGCTGGCCCTGGCTGAGCCCGGCCACGGCGCGCGGTGCCCAGTCGGCCAGGCCGCGGCTGGCCAGCAGGGCACGGGCGCGCTCCGTGGCCTCGCGCCGCGAGATGCCCGAAGGGCGCAGACCCAGGGCCAGCTCTTCCTCCACGGTGGGGAAGATGATCTGGTCGTCGGGGTTCTGGAACATCAGCCCGACCTGGCCCGGGCGCTGTGCACGGGCCTCGTGCAGTTCGGTGCCGTCCAGCAGCACGCGCCCGGCCTCAGGCGCATCCAGGCCGCACAGCAGGCGGAACAGGCTGGTCTTGCCGGCGCCGTTGTCGCCGATGAGGCCCACGCGCGGCTCGTCCAGCCGCAGGTCGAGGCCGTCAAAGACTGTTGTGATGCCGCGCCGCAGGCGCACGGCTTCCACGCGCAGGCTGGCGGTGCTGGCAGGACGGTCGGCAGTTCGGGAGGATTCGGGCATGGCAAAGGAAAGCGGGCACTTACCTGTAATGCACGCAACCGCAAGGGATCTTGCCGTTGTACAGGCCTGTCGGGGGCGGATTCTAGCAATGCCGTCCAGGCCGTACATCAAGGCCTGAAAGACGGCAATCGATATAAGCACCGTATTTTTTATTCTTTTGTTTGAACAACGTTTTGCAACACACTCGTTAGAACACTAATGACGGCAGATCCTGGGGATTCGCCTGTGCTTGGCGACGACGCAAGACAACGCATGCCCATCGGCTTGCAACTGCGTCCAACTGCGCAGCACAGGGCCCGGAAATTGCGCGCCATTGCCTGGAGATGGCGGTGCAAAGGCTGCCGTTGCCGATCCCAGGACCGTTTTCACTGCCGAACCGAGACTCCATGACCGTCCAGACCGCCCATTTGGCCCCGGAAAACGCGCTGATCCGCCTGCGCGACCTGCAAAAGAAATTTGTAACAGCCGATGGCAAGCACTTCGATGCCGTGCGTTCGGTATCACTGGACATCGGCCAGGGCACGGTCTTCGGCCTGATCGGCAAGAGTGGTGCGGGCAAGTCCACGCTGCTGCGCCTGATCAACCTGCTCGAGCGTCCCGACAGCGGCGAGGTGGTGGTGGCAGGCCAGCGCCTGACCGACCTGGGCCGCCGCGCGTTGCGCGAGGCGCGCCAGAACATCGGCATGATCTTTCAGCAGTTCAACCTGCTGCAGAACGCCACCGTGTTCGAGAACGTGGCCTTTCCGCTGCGCATCCACGGTGGCCATTCGCGTGCCCAGATCGAGCAGCGCGTGCGCGAGTGCCTGGACATCGTCGGCCTGACCGACAAGGCGGCCAGCCATCCTGCCCAGCTGTCGGGCGGCCAGAAGCAGCGCGTGGCGATTGCGCGCGCCCTGGCGCCGCGCCCGCAGGTGCTGCTGTGCGACGAGCCCACCTCGGCGCTGGACAGCGAGACCACGCGCTCCATCCTGGCCACGCTGGCCGACATCAACAGCCGCCTGGGCGTGACCATCGTCATCGTCACGCACGAGCTGGCCGTGGTCGATGCGCTGTGCAGCGAGGTGGCCATCATCGAACAGGGCCAGGTGGCCGAACGCTTCACGCTGCCCGCCCTGCCGCAGGGTCGTGCCTACGAGGCGCCGCAGCGCGCCACGCTGCTGGGCAGCGAACTCGAGGCCCTGCGCGTGGAGCGCGCCGACAAGGCCCTGCGCGAGCGCGGCGCCACCCGCCCCGTAGTGCTGCGCGCCGTGGGTGGCTCCGAGCACTGATGGGGTCTTCACCCCTTCCCGTTTTCCCCTTCTTTTCGATTCCGCATTCCCATGTCTGAAAACATCGTCGAAATCCTGCCCGAGCTGTGGCTGGCCATGGGCCAGACCCTTTTGATGCTGGGCATCGGCCTGTCGGCCGCCGTGCTCATTGGCGGCCCGTTGGGCGTGCTGCTGTTCCTGCTGGGCCCCGGCCAGTCGCTGGACAACCGCCCGGCCTTCGCCGTGCTGAACTGGACGGTCAACACCGTGCGGTCCTTCCCCTTCATCATCTTGCTGGTCGCGCTGGTGCCCTTCACGCGCTGGCTGGCCGGCACCTCCATCGGCCCGCTGGCTGCGGCCGTGCCGCTGTCCGTGGCGGCCATTCCCTACCTGGCACGCCTGGTGGACCAGTGCCTGCGCGATGTGCCGCGCGGCGTGATCGAGGCCGCGCACGCCATGGGCGCATCGGAGCTGCAGATCGTCTGGCGCGTGCTCATCGTCGAGGCGCGTTCGGGCCTGGTGCTGGCGCTGACCGTGCTGGCCGTGAGCTTTCTGTCGTACTCGGCCATTGCCGGCGTAGTGGGCGGCGGCGGCATTGGCGATCTGGCCATCCGCTACGGCTACTACCGCTTCCAGACCGATGTGATGGTGCTCACCGTGACCATCCTCGTGGCCATGGTCCAGGTCATCCAGTTCGTGGGCAACACGGCGGCCCGCCGCCTGGACAAGCGCGGCTGAGCGCGCTGTCCAGACCCGCTTTCTTCTTTCTTCCCGCTCTTTCCCAAAAAAAGGATTCCGACATGACCGCATCCCTTTCCTTCGTGCGCCGCCATCTGCTGGCCTCGGCCGCCGCCCTTGCCGCTGCCAGCGTGCTGGCGCTGCCCGCCTACGCCCAGGCCGACAAGAAGCAGCTGGTGATCGGCGGCACGGCAGGCTCCAACATCGACCAGCTCAAGCAGGGCATCGTGCCGCTGCTGCAAAAGAAGGGCTACCAGGTCAAGCTGGTGGAGTTCAACGACTACGTGCAGCCCAACCTGGCGCTGGCCCAGGGCTCGCTGGACGCCAACTTCTTCCAGCACCGCGTCTACCTGCAGAAGTTCGCGGCCGACCAGAAGCTGGATCTGGTGGAGCTGGTGCAAGGCCCCATCGCCCCCCTGGGCGTGTATTCCAAGACCCGCAAGACCCTGGCCGAGGCCAAGGAAGGCGACCGCGTGACCCTGCCCAACGACCCCAGCAACCTGGCGCGTGCGCTGGTGCTGCTGGAGCAGGCCGGGCTGATCAAGGCCAAGCCCGGCATCGATCCGCTGCGCGTGTCCGAAAAGGACCTGGCCGAGAATCCGCGCAAGCTCAAGTTCATCCCGCTGGAAGCCGCACAACTGCCGCGTTCGCTGGGCGACACCGAGTACGCCATCATCAACGGCAACTTCGCCATCTCCTCGGGCCTGAAGCTGACCGAGGCCGTCTCGCTGGAAAAGACCCCCGACCACTATCTGAACGTGGTGGCCATCAAGAAGAAGGACCAGGGCACGGCATGGGCCAAGGACCTGGCCGAGGTCTACCGCTCCGCCGAATTCAAGGCCGTGGTGGACAGCAAGTTCCAGGGCTACGCCAAGCCCTCCTTCCTACAGTGAGCCTGCTGAAGGCGGCCACATAATGGCTGCTTGCGGGAGGTGCCCCTCCCGCCTCTTTCCCGCCCGTTTCCCGCCATTTCCTCCAGGAGCAATGCATGAGCCAGATCAAGGTCGCTGTCATCGTGGGCAGCCTGCGCAAGGATTCCTTCAACCGCAAATTCGCCGACGCCATTGCGCGCCTGGCGCCCGAAGGCCTGGTCTTCGAGCAGGTCGCCATCGACAACCTGCCCCTGTACAACCAGGACCATGACGGCAATGAGGTGGACGTGGTCAAGCAGTTCCGCGCCCAGATCCAGTCGGCCCAGGCCGTGCTGTTCCTGACGCCCGAGTACAACCGCTCGATTCCCGGTGTGCTCAAGAATGCGCTGGACCAGGGCTCGCGCCCCTACGGCAAGAGCGTCTGGGCCGGCAAGCCCGCTGCCGTGGCCGGCGTCTCCGTGGGTGCCATCGGCACGGCGCTGGCGCAGCAGCATCTGCGCAATGTGCTGGCCTACCTGGACATGCCCACGCTGGCCCAGCCCGAAATCTTCATCCAGGCCAAGGACGGCCTGTTTGCCGAAGACGGCTCCATCGGCGCCGGCAGCCGCGACTTCGTGAGCGGCTTTGTGCAGAAGTTCGCGGCCTGGGCGCGCAAGCACCAGTGAGCGGTGCGGCAAGGCCGCTCAAGACACAAAAAAGCCCGGCAATGCCGGGCTTTTGCGTTGCGGCTCCTGTGAGCGCAGAGGTCAGGAAGCGTCAGAAGCGTCAGGAAGCGGGAGACGGGTTGGCAATCGCCGCAGCAGGGCGTGCGGCGGACGATGCCTTCTCGCGCGCCTGGGCCTGGTCGATGGCGTCGATGATCACCACGCCCGTCGACTTGACGCCGGGCGCCGAAAAGCCGGCACCGGGCGTCACGCCGGGATGGGCCAGCAGCTTGCGCGTCATTTCCTGGTTCAGCTGCTGCTGGCTGGGCTTGGCGGGGGTGGGCGCTGCGGCGGGCTGCTCGGGCTCCTCGGGCGCAGGTGCCTCGTCGGTGTTGCGCACATAGCTGCGGTACACGCGCGAATTGAGCTGCTCCTGATCCTGCTCGCGCTGGTACTGCATGAACTGGTAGACGCCGATGCCCAGCACGGTAATGGCCAGGAGGGACACGGCAATCACCGTGATCACCAAGTTTTCATCGGACGGCGGGCGGACATGGACATGGACAGGGCCGCGGGGCCGGGCATGGGGACGGTGGCTTGTGGCTGGCATGGATGGAAGGCAGTGAATGCAATAAGGCTGCCTGGATATCGGCAGGTCCGCCGTCCTTCTGAAATACAGACGGTTCGTGTCGGACAAAGCCGCGAATATGGCGGTGATGGTTCAGCCTACCAGCTTCGTGTGTCTGCGAAAGCCCATCGCGCATTGCTTTTTTCAAAGGAGGTGCAGAGGCGGATACCTCTTTTATTCGCCACAGTCCATTGGGAGCATTCCGGACGGGTCGGCACGGCCGCGGTCGTGCCTCTCCAAAAGCAAAAGCGCCTGGGCCGAAACCCAGGCGCTTGTCCATTCATTGAGCAGGCAGCCCCTGCGGGCTGCAATGGCCCTCAGGCGGCGATGGCCGCTTCCTGATTGGCGGCAGCCGCTGCGCGCACGATGTCGCTGCGGGCCGATTCCAGGGCCTTGGCCTTGGACTCATCGCCCATGGCCACGCCTTCTGCGCGCACGATGCTCACATCGGTGATGCCCAGGAAGCCGAACACCGTCTTCAGATAGCTTTCCTGGTGCTCCAGGGCCTGGCCCATTTCGCTGGTGGAGTACACGCCGCCGCGCGTGGAGGCCACGATGACCTTCTTGCCCTTGGCCAAGCCTTCGGGGCCGGCTGCGGTGTAGCGGAAGGTGCGGCCGCCCTGGGCGATGCGGTCGATCCAGGCCTTGAGCTGGCTGGAGATGGTGAAGTTGTAGAACGGAGCGCCGACCACGACCACATCGGCCGCCAGGAACTGGCTCACCAGGGCTTCGGAGATGGCGTTCTGTGCGCGCTCGGCTTCCGTCGTGGCGGCCTGGCCGGTGCGAAAGCCCATGGACACCGCGTTCAGGTGGTCGGGGGCGTTCACGGCCAGATCCAGGTATTCGACCTTGGCGCCGGGGTTGGCGGCCACCAGGGCAGCTACGGTCTGGGCGGTCAGCTGGCGGGACACCGAAGCGGCGCCGGTGATGGAAGAGTCGATGTGCAGCACTTGCATGAAAAAGCTCCTGAGATGTCGGTTGGGATCGCGGTTGGGATCGGCCACTCGGGAAAGCTTGTAGGGCCGACGATGGGATCAATTGTGAATTTGGACAGAGTCTTTGATAAGCCGCCGAAATTGCGATAGATTGTCCTGAATTTGCAGTCAATGAGCACAGGGGAGGGGCGCGCGACATGATGGATCTCAACGACATGCTGTACTTCGCCGAGGTGGTGGAGCGCGGCGGCTTTGCCTCTGCCGGGCGGGCGCTGGGCATACCCAAGTCGCGGCTGTCGCGGCGGGTGGCGGAGCTGGAGGCCCGGCTGGGGGTGCGCCTGCTGCAGCGCACCACGCGCAAGCTTTCGCTGACCCAGGTGGGTGAGGCCTATCTGCGCCATTGCCAGGCCATGCGCGATGCGGCCCTGGCCGCCGCCGACACCGTGGCCGAGGTGCAGACCGAGCCGCGCGGCACCATCCGCGTGAGCTGCCCCGTGACCCTGGCCCAGACCGTGCTGGGCGAACTCATGCCCCAGTTCCTGCAGCGCTGCCCGCTGGTGCATGTGGAGATGCAGGTGACCAACCGGCCCGTGAACCTGGTGGAGGAGGGCATCGACGTGGCGCTGCGCGTGCGCCCCAGCCTGGAGGACAGCGGCTCCATGGTCGTCAAGCGGCTGGATGTGGCGCGCCAGATCCTCGTGGCCAGCCCGGAGTTGCTGGAGCGCCAGGGCACGCCGCGTGCACTGGCCGACCTGCAGCACCTGGACAGCATGTCCATGTCGGCGGTGGATGGCCAGTCCAGCCTGCTGCTGGTCGGCCCCGAAGGCCGCGAGCAACGCCTGCAGCTGCAGCCACGCTATGTGGTGGATGACCTGCTGACGCTGAAATTCGCGGCGCTGGCCGGCAGCGGCATGTGCTGGCTGCCTGACTACATGTGCCACGAGGAGCTGGCCGAGGGCCGGCTTGTGCACCTGCTGCCGGGCTGGGAGCCGCCCCAAGGCATCGTGCACGCGGTCTTCCCCTCGCGGCGCGGCCTGGCGCCGGCCGTGCGGCATTTCCTGGACTTCCTCGGCGAGACAGTGCCGGGGCGCAACAGCCATGCCACGCGCGAGCCGGCGGCACGCTAGGGTTGGGTTGCACCTCGCCACGCCATAAGAAAACAACAAAACGTTCGTTGGGATAGTTGGCGGTGTTCTCCACAATCGGGGCCCATGTCCAGCAATGGACAGTCCAGGAGAACCCATGAATCCCCACCGCATCATCATCGTGCCCGGCTGGCGCAACTCCGGTCCTGACCACTGGCAAAGCCTGTGGGCGCAGCAGCTGCCGCATGCCGAGCGCGTGGAGCAGGACGACTGGCTGGTGCCCCACCGCGACCCCTGGGTGGCCGCGCTGGAGCAACTGGTGCTGTCCCGGCCCGAGCCGGTGGTGCTGGCCGCCCACAGCCTGGGCTGCATCACGGCAGCGCACCTGGGCCCCGAGGCCAGTGCGCGCGTGCGCGGTGCGCTGCTGGTGGCGCCGGCCGATCCCGAGCGCCGTGCCCAGCTGGCCGACTTTGCGCCCGTGCCCTATGCGCCACTGCCGTACCGCAGCGTGCTGGTGGCCAGCAGCAACGACCCCTACTGTCCGATCCGCCGGGCGGGCGCCTATGCGCGGGCCTGGGGAAGCGAGTTCGTGCGGCTGCAGAACGCGGGGCACATCAATGTCGAATCAGGCTTTGGCGACTGGCCCCTGGGCCTGGCGCTGCTGCAGTCGCTGATGCAGGGCGACAGCTGGCAGCCGGCCCAGCCCCGGCCTGCCGTGCGTTCGCCGCGCTCGCCGCGTCCGCCACGTGTGGCGGCTGCGCATGCCTCCGTCTCTGCGGGTACTGGCGCTGGCGCGCCATGGGCTGCCGGTCTGTGATGGGCCGGCGGGTGACCGCGGGCAGGGCAGGTTCTTTATATGGTGACAGGCCATTAACAAACAAAAATATATTCTTTTGAGTTTTAAGTCAGCGTTCGCACAATGTGACTGTCTGTGAATACACCGCAGAGATGTCCACTAATAAAAGGCAGCGAACCATGCATTCTTTGAAGCTCAAGACTTTGTTGGCCACCCTGGCGCTGGCCGCCGCGGGAACGGTATCGGCGCAGAACCAGCTGCTCAACGTTTCCTACGACGTGGCGCGCGAGTTCTACAAGGACTACAACGCCGCCTTCGTCGCCCACTACAAGAAGACCAAGGGCGTGGACATCAAGGTGGACCAGTCGCACGGTGGCTCCAGCGCCCAGGCGCGCGCCGTCAACGACGGCCTGGCCGCCGACGTGGTGACCTTCAACACCACCACCGACGTGCAGTTCCTGGCCGACAGCGGCGTGGTCGCCAAGGACTGGGCCAAGAAATTCCCCAATGACGCATCGCCCACCACATCGACCATGCTGTTCCTGGTGCGCAACGGCAATCCCAAGAACATCAAGGACTGGAGCGACCTGATCCGTCCCGACGTGAAGGTCGTGGTGGTCAATCCCAAGACCGGCGGCAATGGCCGCTACGCTTACCTGGCGGCCTGGGGTTCGGTGCGCGAGAAGGGCGGCACCGACGCGCAGGCGGCCGAGTTCGTGCAGCAGCTCTACAAGAACGTGCCCGTGCTGGGCAAGGGCGGCCGCGACGCGACCAGCATCTTCCTGCAGCGCAACATCGGCGACGTGCTGATCACCTTCGAATCCGAAGTGGTCTCCGTGGACCGCGAATTCGGCAAGGGCAAGGTCGATGCCGTCCATCCCTCGGTGTCCATCGTGGCCGAGAACCCCGTGGCCGTGGTCGAGCGCACCGTGGCCAAGAAGGGCACGGGCCAGCTGGCGCACGACTACCTGGCCTGGCTGTACTCCGACGAAGCCCAGGAAATCGCCGCACAGCACGCGCTGCGCCCCCGCTCCGAGGCCGTGCTCAAGAAGCATGCCGATGTGTTCAAGCCCATCAAGCAGTTCACCGTGGCCAAGTATTTCGGCTCGCTGTCCGAAGCCCAGAAGGTGCACTTCAACGACGGCGGACAGTTCGACAAGATCTACGTCCCGGGCAAGTAAGCACGCAAGCAGGCATGAAGGCGGCGCAGTCCGCCTGAGGCCCCCTCCCCACACTGGCTGATTTGGAATCCAACATGGTGTCTGCCGTTCCGACCAGCCCAAGGCCTGGCGCCGACGCTCCTGTGCCCGCACCGTCCGGTGCGGCGCGCAAAGGGCGCGGCGCCAAGCGCGTTTTGCCCGGCTTCGGGCTGACCTTGGGCTATACGCTGTTTTATCTGAGCCTGATCGTGCTGATCCCGTTGTCGGCACTGTTGTTCAAGACCTTCTCGCTCACCTGGCCCCAGTTCTGGGAGGCCGTGGCCTCGCCGCGCGTGCTGGCCTCGTACCGGCTGACGTTTGGCGCCTCGTTTGCGGCGGCCTGCGTGAACCTGGTGTTCGGCCTGCTGATCGCCTGGGTGCTGGTGCGCTACAAGTTCCCGGGCAAGAAGATCGTCGATGCGCTCGTCGATCTGCCCTTTGCCCTGCCCACGGCCGTGGCCGGCATTTCGCTGACCGCCTTGCTGGCCGGCAACGGCTGGGTGGGCCAGTACCTGGAGCCCTACGGCATCCAGCTGGCCTTCAACCCGAACGGCGTGGTCATTGCGCTGATCTTCATCGGCCTGCCCTTTGTCGTGCGCACGGTGCAGCCGGTGCTGGAAGACTCCGAGAAGGAGCTGGAGGAGGCGGCCACCAGCCTGGGCGCTTCGCGCTGGCAGATCTTCTACAAGGTGATCCTGCCGGCCATCACGCCCGCGCTGCTCACGGGCTTTGCCATGGCGTTTGCACGCGCCATCGGCGAGTACGGATCGGTCATCTTCATCGCGGGCAACATGCCCATGATTTCCGAGATCACACCGCTGATCATCATCGGCAAGCTGGAGCAATACGACTATGCAGGCGCCACGGCCGTGGCCGTGGTGATGCTGCTGTTCTCCTTCGTGATGCTGCTGGTCATCAACGCGCTGCAGGCATGGCAGCGCAAGCATTCGGGAGGGGCTTGAGATGGCGTTGTCTCCACAGGAAGCATTGCTTCTCAAGATCATTGGCGCGGTGCTGGTCGCCGTGCTGGTGCTGTACAGGCTCACCGCGCCCCCGAAGGGCCGGCGCGAAAAGCTCACCACCACCGAGCCGCGCGCCGTGCGCTGGATTCTCACGGGCATTGCGCTGATCTTCATCGGCCTGTTCCTCGTGCTGCCGCTGGCGGCCGTGTTCACCGAGGCGCTGCGCAAGGGCTGGGACGCCTATGTCGCCGGCCTGCAGGAGCCCGATGCCTGGTCGGCCATCAAGCTGACCCTGATCACGGCGCTGATCGCCGTGCCGGTGAACCTGGTGTTCGGCGTGGCGGCGGCCTGGTGCATCGCCAAGTTCGAGTTCCGGGGCAAGGCCTTTCTGATCACCCTGATCGACCTGCCGTTCTCGATCTCGCCTGTGGTGGCGGGCCTGATGTACGTGCTGGTGTTCGGTGCCCATGGCTGGTTCGGCCCCTGGCTGGCCGAGCATGACATCAAGATCATCTTCGCCGTGCCCGGCATCGTGCTGGCCACCATCTTCGTGACCTTCCCCTTCATCGCCCGCGAGCTGATCCCGCTGATGCAGGCGCAGGGCAGCGACGAGGAGCAGGCCGCCATCGTGCTGGGTGCCACGGGCTGGCAGACCTTCTGGAAGGTCACCGTGCCCAACATCAAGTGGGGCCTGCTGTACGGCGTGATCCTGTGCAATGCGCGTGCCATGGGCGAGTTCGGCGCGGTGTCGGTGGTCTCGGGCCACATCCGCGGCCAGACCAACACCATTCCGCTGCATGTGGAGATCCTCTACAACGAGTACCAGTCCGTTGCCGCCTTCGCTGCCGCCTCGCTGCTGGCCCTGCTGGCGCTGGTGACCCTGGTCATCAAGTCGGTGGCCGAGTGGCGTGCCGAGCAGCAGGCCAAGGCCGCTGCCGACCTGCCTCCCGAGCGCCCCACGGCGGCATCCCAGGCTTCCCAGGCATCCCAGGTGCCGCAGGTGTCCTGAACCTCGGCCCCGACCAGACAAAAGCAAGAGCAAGACCATGAGCATTGAAATACGCAACGTCAGCAAGCAGTTCGGCGATTTCCAGGCCCTGCGCGATGTGAGCCTGGACATCCAGTCCGGCGAACTCATCGCACTGCTCGGCCCCTCGGGCTGCGGCAAGACCACGCTGCTGCGCATCATCGCGGGCCTGGAGACGCCCGACGTGGGCAGCATCCACTTCAGCGGCGAAGACACCACCGATGTCCATGTGCGCGAGCGCAATGTGGGCTTCGTGTTCCAGCACTACGCGCTGTTCCGCCACATGACCGTGTTCGAGAACGTGGCCTTCGGCCTGCGCGTGAAGCCGCGCAGCCAGCGCCCCAGCGAGGCCCAGATCCGCGAGAAGGTGATGAGCCTGCTCAAGCTGGTGCAGCTGGACTGGATTGCCGAACGCTTCCCGTCCCAGCTGTCGGGCGGCCAGCGCCAGCGCATTGCCCTGGCCCGCGCCCTGGCGGTGGAGCCCAAGGTGCTGCTGCTCGACGAGCCCTTCGGCGCGCTGGATGCCAAGGTGCGCAAGGAGCTGCGCCGCTGGCTGCGCCGCCTGCATGACGAGCTGCACGTGACTTCCATCTTCGTGACCCACGACCAGGAGGAGGCACTGGAGGTGGCCGACCGCGTGGTCGTCATCAACCAGGGCCGCATCGAGCAGGAGGGCACGCCCCAGCAGGTCTGGGACAACCCGGCCACGCCCTTCGTCTACGGCTTCCTGGGTGATGTCAACCTGTTCAAGGGCCGTGCCAGCGATGGCCGCGTCTACCTGGACGACGGCACCCAGCTGGACAGCCACGACGCCAAGGGCGCCAGCGACAGCAAGGCCTTCGCCTATGTGCGCCCGCACGATCTGGAGGTGGAGCGCTACTCGCCCGGCCAGAACCTGGACGTCCAGGGACGGCCCACGGGCATCGTCGTGCAGCTGGCCCGCGCCATCGTCGTGGGGCCCATTGCGCGCCTGGAACTTATTCCATCGGAGAGCACCGAAAGCACGGACAATGCCGAAGAGGGTGGCCTGATCGAGGCGCAGATTCCTGCGCAGCAGTTCAGGGACATGGCCCTGCGCGAGGGGGAAACCCTGGTGGTGACACCGCGCCGTGCCAAGGTGTTTCTGGACGAGGCGGCTGGCATCTGACGGCGCGGCAACGGTTTCCTGCACCCGCTGAACAGGGCTGCAGCGCCGGGCCGGCGCCGCAGCCCTGATTTCATTCAACCGGGTGACGAAAGACAAGAATGCTTCAATGGTTTGACAACGCTCCGCGCCGCATCCTGGCGCTCATCAGCCTGGCCTGCGTGGCCATGCTGGCCTTCGGCATGTATCTGCAGCATGTGGTCGGGCTGGAGCCCTGCCCGATGTGCATCGTGCAGCGCTACGCGCTGATCGGCGTGGCCATCTTCGCGGGCCTGGGCAGCGCACGCGGCGGGCGCGGCTGGCTGATCAGCTGGGGCGTGCTGGCGCTGGTGGCTGCAGGCTTTGGCGCCTTCGTCGCCGCGCGCCAGAGCTGGCTGCAGTGGTATCCGCCCGAGTTCGCCACCTGCGGGCGCGACTTCTACGGAATGATCGAGAACTACTCCATCAGCCGTGCCGTGCCCATGATCTTCCGTGGCTCGGGCGACTGCGTTGCCGTGGACTGGAGCTTCCTGGGCGGCTCCATCGCCAACTGGTCCTTCATCTGCTTCGCCATCATGAGCGTGGCCGTCTTGGTGCTGCTGGTGCGCGGCGCTGCCCGCAAGCGCTGAGGCCTCTAGGCTGAGGCTTGCGCCAGTCGCCGCTGCAGCGACTGAGACATGGTGCTCAGGATGAGCCAGCAGGACGTGGCGCCCGCGTCCAGCACGCCGATGGAGCGCGGCCCCAGCCGGGCCGAGCGCCCGATACGGGCCTGCAGGTGGCGCGTGGATTCCTTGCCCGCCTCGGCCGCGGCCTCCATGGCCTGCAGCGCCTCGCGGAAACCGGCGCCGGCCTGCAGCGATTGCCGGTAGGCCTGCAGGGCCGGAGCCAGCGTGTCGATGAGGGTCTTGTCGCCCACCTGGGCCTTGCCCATCTCCTGCACATCGGCGACGGCCCGCGCCAGCGCCTGGCCGAACAGGGCGGCATCCATCTCCTGCTCCCGCCCAAGAACATCGGCGAAGCCTTGGAAGAAGCTGCCGTACAGCGGGCCCATGGAGCCGCCGATATCGTCCATCAACGCCTGGGACAGCTGCTGAAGCGCCGCAGGCAGCTGCGCCGCCTGGCTGGCGTCCATGGCATCGAGCCGTGCGCCGCAGCCGGAAAAGCCCTTGGCCATGTTGATGCCGTGATCGCCATCGCCGATCAGGCCGTCGATCTCGCTGAGGAATTCCCGGTGGCCGACGATGGCCGTGATCAGCTCGCGCACGATGCTGCCCGCGCCATCGAGCGCGATGGCCGGCCCTTGGCTGGTGCGCCTTGCGGCTGGGGGCGGGCGGTTTGTGCCTGTTCCTGCGCCTGTGCCGGTGTCCGTGCCGGAGCAGAGGGCGGCGTTGGAATGGCCTCCTGCGGCTGGGGTGGTAGCCCGCCGGTCAGGGTCAGGGCGACTGACTGGCAGGGTGCCTTGAGGCAGGCCAGCAGCTCGTCGTCCAGCTGCATCAGCGTGAGCGTGATGCCCATCATCTCCAGCGAGGTGAAGAGATTGCCCACCAGCCGGAAGGCCACCTGAATGCCGCGTTCGCGCAGGCGCCGGGCCACCTCGCCATAGAGGATGTACTGCTCCATCAGCGGCGTGGCGCCCAGGCCGGACAGCAGCACGGCCACGCGGTCGCCCGGGGCGAAGGGCAGGTCGGGCAGCAGGGCGTCCAGCATGCGCTCGGCCATATCGGCCGCCGTGGCCGTGCGGTGCACGGACATGCCGGGCTCGCCATGGTGGCCTATGCCCACCTCCATGCTGCCGCGCTCGATATGGAAGTTGGCTTTGCCCACGGCGGGAATGGTGCATGCCGACAGGCCGATGCCTATGCTGCGCGTGCGGGCCATGGCGTGCCGGGCGATGGCGATGACTTCGTCGAGGCTGGCGCCTATGGCCGCCCGGGCGCCCGCCACCTTCCACATCAGGATCTCGCCGGCCACGCCGCGGCGGCTGGCCTCGTCGCCCCGCGCGGCAGAAGGCACGTCGTCGTTGGCCACCACGGTCCTGACCGCCATGCCTTCGGCTGTCGCCATCTGCACGGCCATGGCCACGTTCATGTTGTCGCCCGCGTAGTTGCCATACAGGCAGGCCACGCCGGCGCCGCCATCGGCTGCGCGCATGGCGTCGTAGAAGCTTCTGGCCGTGGGGGACGAGAAGACCTCGCCCACGGCGGCGGCGTCGCACAGGCCTGCGCCCACATAGCCCAGAAAGGCCGGCTCGTGGCCCGACCCGCCGCCCGTCACGATGCCCACCTTGCCCCTGCGTGGCGCGCCATGCAGGCGCACGACGCGGGCATTGCCGGCGTCGATGCGCAGGGTGTCGCCATGGGCGGCGATCCATCCCTGGAGCATGTCCTCCACCACCCGGTCGGGGTCGTTGATCACGCGGTTGGTCGTCATGCCTTTGTCTCCTCCAGGTGCGGTCCCGGCGGGTGTGCCGAAGAATGTTCATATGATCATTGAATGGTCATTTTTGATTTGTTGAAATTGGCATGTCAATGCCTTTTGGCTATTCAATAGCCAAGGGAAAACGATAGGATTTGATGGATTTTGTAGAAAATTCAACAGGTTACGTCTTCATATTGCTGATGCACATAGCTTTCGTTGTTTGACAACTGCTCTTCGATTGAGAAGACTCTCAAAAAACATTGATCAAATGATCATGTGATGGTCTTTTGTAATGAAGGGGATGCCATGAAGCTGGCCATCGGCTGCGACGAAGCCGCCTGCGACCTCAAGAACGCCGTGAAGCAGCATCTGCTGGCCCAGGGCCACGAAGTGGCCGACTTCGGCACGCACGACGGCGAGCCGGTGCTCTACCCCGACATCGGCATCGCGGTGGCGCAGGCCATCGTCCAGGGCCGCCATGAGCGCGGCGTTCTCCTGTGCGGCACGGGCATAGGCATGGCCATTGCCGCCAACAAGGTGGTGGGCATCCGCGCCGCGCAGGCCCATGACACCTATTCGGCCGAGCGCGCCAGCCGCAGCAACGACGCGCAGATCATCACGCTGGGCTCGCGCGTGATCGGGGTGGAACTGGCCAAGGCCATCGTGGACCGCTTCCTTGCATCGCGCTTCGATGGCGGCAGCTCGGCCCTGAAGGTGGATGCCATCACCGGCTTCGAACGCTCGCAGGCCGCCGCGGCCGGGCGCGGGCAGGGCGCGTGACCATGGACACCGGCACCAGCACCGGCACCGCACTGCTGCAGGCGCGCGGGGTGGCCAAGAGCTTCGGCGGCGTGCCTGCGCTGCGCAACGGCTGCCTTGAGCTGCAGGCCGGCAGCGTGCACGCGCTGTGCGGCGGCAATGGCGCAGGTAAGTCCACCTTCCTGAACATCGTGATGGGCCTGTTGCGGCGCGATGCCGGCGAGATACTGCTCAAGGGCCGGCCGGTGGATTTCGCCACGCCGCACGAGGCACTGGCGCACCGCCTGTCCATCATCACGCAGGAGCTGTCCCCCATCCCGGGCATGAGCGTGGCCGAGAACATCTTCCTGGGCCGCGAGCCCCGGCGCGCCGGCGTGGTGGTCCGCCATGCCGCGCTGCTGGAGCAGGCGGATGCGCTGCTCAGGCAGCTGGGCTTCGATATCGATCCGCGCGCGCAGATGGGCCGCCTGAGCCTGGCGCAGACCCAGCTGGTGGAGATTGCCAAGGCCCTGAGCCGGCAAAGCGAGCTGATCATCATGGACGAGCCCACCTCGGCCATTGGCGAAAGCGAGACCGCCATCCTCTTCGACGCGATACGCCGCGTGACCGCGCAGGGCGCTGGCATCCTCTACGTGTCGCACCGCCTGACGGAGATCTTCACCATTGCCGACAGCTACACGGTGTTCCGCGATGGCGGCTTCGTGCAGACCGGCGCGCTGGCCGATATCGACCGGCGGCAGCTCGTGAAGCTCATCGTGGGCCGGGAGGTCCGCGCTGCCGCCAGCGAGCGCAGGGCTGCGGCGCCGGGCGAGCCGCTGCTGTCGGTGCAGGGGCTCACGCGCCGGGGCGAGTTCGAGGACATCAGTCTGGACGTCGCCCCTGGCGAGGTGCTGGGCATCTACGGACTGATGGGATCGGGCCGCAGCGAATTCCTCAACTGCCTGTACGGCCTCACGCGCGCTGACCAGGGGCAGGCGAGCCTGGGCGGACGGCCCCTGCCGCGCGGCAATCCGGCGGCGTCGATCAAGGCGGGCCTGGCCCTGGTGACCGAGGACCGCAAGGCCACGGGGCTGGTGATGAGCTCCTCGGTGCGCTTCAACACCAGCTTGCCCGCACTGCCGGGCCTGCAGCGCGCCGGGGTGGTGGATGGCGCGGCAGAGCGCGTGCTGGTGGGCGGCCTGCTGCAGCGCCTGCGCGTGAAGCTGGCCAGCCCGGCCATGCCGGTCTCGGGCCTGAGCGGCGGCAACCAGCAGAAGGTGGTGCTGGCCCGTTGCATGGCCACCAATCCCGTCTGCCTGCTGTGCGACGAGCCCACGCGCGGCATCGACGAAGGCGCCAAGCGCGAGGTGTACGCCTTCCTGGCCTCGCTGGCCGCGCAGGGCCATGCCGTGGTGGTGGTGTCCTCCGAGGCGCCGGAGCTGCTGGAGCTGAGCGACCGCATTGCCATCTTCCGCAAAGGCCGGCTTGACCGCGTGGTGGCCGGCCACGGCATCACGCAGGAGGCGCTGATGCACCTCGCGTCCTGAGCCCGGGCGATGCCCGTGCTGCGTTTTTCCCCTTGCCTTTCACAACACACAGGAGACATGACCATGCCGTTTTTCCGCTTCACCACCGTGCTTGCTGCCGCGCTTGCCGGTGGGCTGTTCCTGGCCGCAGCGCAGGTCCGGGCCCAGGCTCCGGCCCCGCTGTCGGCACCAGCGCCAGTACCAGCACCGGCCAAGCCCTACCGCATAGGCGCGGCGGTCTATGGGCTCAAGGGCGAGTTCATGCAGATGTGGACCAAGGAGCTGAAGGCGCATCCGGCCGTGAAGGACGGCACGGTGCAGATCACCGTGTTCGACGGCAACTACGACGCGCTGACGCAGAGCAACCAGTTCGACACCATGATCACGCAGAAGTACGACGGCATCCTCTTCGTGCCCATCGACCTGAAGGCGGGCGCGGCGCCCGTGCACAAGGCGGTGAAGGCCGGCATTCCCGTGGTGGGCTCCAACACGCGCGTGCAGGGCGATGTGCTGACCTCCTACGTGGGCAATGACGATGTGGTGGCCGGCCGCATGCAGGCCGAGGCGCTGATGAAGGCCATCGGCGGCAAGGGCAATATCGTCGTCATCGAGGGGCCCATAGGCCAGTCGGCACAGATCGAGCGGGCGCGCGGCAATGACGAGGTGCTGGCCCGCCACAAGGACGTGAAGGTGCTGGCGCGCAAGACCGCCAACTGGTCGCGCGCCGAGTCCATGGGCCTGATGGAGAACTGGCTGACCGCATTCCCGGGCCAGATCCAGGGCGTGATCGCCCAGAACGACGACGAGGCCCTGGGCGCGGTGCAGGCCATCAAGACCAAGGGCATCGATATCAAGACCATCCCGGTGGTGGGTGTGGACGGTGTGGCCGCCGCCATCACGGCCGTCAAGCGCGGCGAGATGACCACCAATTTCCAGGACGCCCAGGCCCAGGCGCAGGGCGCGCTGGATGTGCTGCTGCGCCAGCTTGTCGGCCCGTCCTACCGGCCGCGCTCGGTGGTATGGAGCGAGTATGCCCAGGCCATGCCCTGGGGCGATGGCACGGCCAAATCCTACGAGGTGCCCTGGACAGCCATCGTGCCCGCCAATGCCGACGCCTTCTTGCAGAAGGTGCGCAAATGAGCGCCGACAGCCTGGAGCGGGACTTCGACGGCCGCACGGCCCTGGTCACCGGCGGCGCGGGCGGCATCGGCCTGGCGATTGCCCGGCAGCTCGCCGAAGGCGGTGCGCGTGTCGTCCTGGTGGACCTGGAGCGGCAGGCACTGGACGCGGCCGCTGCCAGCCTGGCGGAGCCCCGGCACCACCTGGCGCTGGCGGTGGATGTGACCAGGCCTGCGGGCGTGGAGCAGGCGGTGGCCACGGTGCTGGAGGCCACGGGCCGCATCGACATTCTGGTCAACAGCGCCGGCGTGGCGCTGCTGGAGCCGGCCGGCGAAATCAGCGAGGCCGCGTGGGAGCGCACGCTGGCCGTCAACCTCACGGCGCCGCTGCTGCTGGCCCAGGCGGTGGCCCCGGCCATGCGCCGCCAGCGCCACGGACGCATCATCAACCTGGCCTCGCAGGCCAGCGTGGTCGCGCTCCGGCGCCATGCCGCCTATTGCGCCAGCAAGGCGGGCCTGGTGGGGCTGACGCGCGTGCTGGCGCTGGAGTGGGCATCGGACGGCATCACCGTCAACGCCATCTCGCCGACCGTGGTGGACACGCCGCTGGGCCGCAAGGCCTGGGCCGGGCAGGTGGGGGAGGCCATGCGGGCACTCATCCCCACGGGCCGCTTTGCGCAGCCCGAGGAGGTGGCGCGGCTGGCCGTGTTCCTGGCCGGTACGCACGCCGGCATGCTGACGGGCGAGAACATCGTCATCGACGGGGGCTACTCCATCCAGTGAGCGGCCTGCCGGCCCCACGCCTTTCTTCCATCAACGCGGGAGTTCTCCATGACGAATCTTCAAGCCGCATCTTCGCCGCCGCTCTTGGGGCGGCGCGCGCTGGACCTGCGCAGCCTGCGCGAGCGCTACGGCGTGGTCATCGCGCTGGTTGCGCTGTGCGCGGCGCTGGCGCTGGCCAACCCCCATTTCATGACCTGGGGCAACTGGGCCGACATCCTGCGCCAGACCTCCATCAACGGCATCCTGGCCATCGGCATGACGTGCGTGGTGCTGACGGCGGGCATCGACCTGTCGGTGGGCGCCATCCTGGCGCTGGCCGGCATGGTCGGCGCCTGGCTGGCGGCCGATGGTCAGGGGCTGGCGGTGAGCGTGGGCGCCGGACTGGGCGTGGGCATGCTGCTGGGCGGCGTCAACGGCCTGCTGGTGGCCTGGTTCGCGGTGCCGCCCTTCGTGGCCACGCTGGGCATGCTCAGTGCAGCGCGCGGCCTGACCTACATCTACAACGACGGCATGCCCGTGTCCGAGCTGCCCGACGGCTTTCTTGCCATCGGCGCCGGCCAGCTGGGCCCCGTGCCCATGCCCATCGTGATCTTTGCCGTTGCCGTCGCGGTGTTCGCCTTCGTGCTGCGCTACACCGTGTATGGCCGCTACATCTACGCCGTGGGCGGCAACCTGCGCAGCGCCAAGACCAGCGGCATCAACACCCGCGCCATCGTGCTGCTGGTCTATGTGGTCAGCGGCCTGCTCGCGGGGCTGGCCGGCATTTTGCTGGCGTCGCGCACCACGGCGGCGCTGCCGCAGGCCGGCGTGTCCTACGAGCTGGACGCCATTGCGGCCGTGGTGATCGGCGGCACCAGCCTGTCGGGCGGCACGGGCAGCCTGGGCGGCACGGTCGTCGGCGCCCTGCTCATCGGCGTGATCAACAACGGGCTGAACCTGCTGGGCGTGTCCTCGTACTACCAGCAGCTGATCAAGGGCGTGATCATCGTCGGCGCCGTGCTGCTCGACAGTTCGCGCCGCAGGGCATGAAGCGCTGCGCCCACGTCCTGTCCACCATCTGCAACCCGGGAGAGTTCCATGCAAAACACCCTGCCTGACGCCGTCGATACGAACATGCTGGCCGTGGTCTGCCACGGGCCCAGGGATTACCGGCTCGAACGCGTCGCGCGTCCGCAGGCCGGGCCGCGCGAGCTGGTCATCCGCGTGGCTTCCTGCGGCATTTGCGCGGGCGACTGCAAATGCTGGGCTGGCGCGCCGCGCTTCTGGGGAGATCCGGAAAAAGGCCGCCCCGCCTATGTGCGCCCGCCGGTGATCGCGGGCCACGAGTTCTGGGGCCATGTGGTGCAGGTGGGCGAGGGTGCCCAGGAGCACCACGGCGTGCAGCTGGGTGACCGGGTGATCGCCGAGCAGATCGTGCCCTGCCATGCCTGCCGCTATTGCAGGACCGGCTTTCGCTGGATGTGCGAGGTGCACGATGTCTACGGCTTCCAGGGCCAGGTGGCCGATGGCGGCATGGCCGAGTACATGCGCCTGTCCGCCCGCGCCGTGGTGCACCGGATTCCCGAGAGCGTGGACTTCGAGGATGCGGCCATCACCGAGCCACTGTCCTGCGCCATCCATGCCGTCAACCGCGGCGACATCCAGCTCGATGATGTGGTGGTCATCGCCGGCGCGGGCACGCTGGGCCTGCTCATGGCCCAGGTGGCGCGCCTGAAGACGCCGCGCAGGCTGGTGGTCATGGACCTGTCGGACCAGCGCCTGGCGCTGGCACGCCGCTGCGGCGCCGACGTGACCATCAACCCCGCGCGCGAGGATGCCCGCGCCATCGTGCGTGCGCTGACCGACGGCTATGGCTGCGATGTGTACATAGAGACCACGGGCGCGCCCTCGGGCGTGACGCAGGGGCTGGACCTGGTGCGCAAGCTCGGCCGCTTCGTGGAGTTCAGCGTCTTCGGGCGCGAGACCACGGTGGACTGGTCCATCATCGGCGAGGAAAAGGAGCTGGACCTGCGCGGCGCCCACCTGAGCGCCCATTGCTACCCCATTGCCATCGACCTGCTGGCGCGCGGGCTGGTCACCTCCGAGGGCATCGTCACCCACCGCTATGCGCTGTCGGAGTGGGAGAGCGCCATCCGGGTGGCCGATTCCATGGACTCGGTCAAGGTCCTGCTGCTGCCCCACGCTGGCGAGGCCCGGTGAGCGGCGCTACACTGCGCGCCTTTCCCGGCACCCTTGGAGGCACCCTTGACTGAAAGCGACCTGACGCGACTGGCGACCCTGTACTACGTCGATGGATGCACGCAGGACCAACTGTCCAAGGAGTTCGGCATCTCGCGCGCCACCGTCGGGCGGCTGCTGCGCCGCGCGCAGGAAGAGGGCATTGTCGAGATCCGCGTGCGGCCGCATTCGCTGGTGTCCGCCGACCTGGAGCGGCAGCTGACCGAGCGCTTTCACATCAAGCGCGCGCTGATCGCGGTGGACCACAAGGATGCCGACCGGCAGCGCGAACTGCTGGCAGGGCTGGTGGCCAGCGAGCTGGAGCGCATCCTGGTCGATGGCTCCATCGTGGCCGTGGGCATGGGGCGCAACGTGTCCTCGGTCTCCGAGCACGCCCTGTCCGCCACACGGCGGGAATGCCACTTCGTCAGCGCCATCGGCGGCTCCTACCGTGGCGGGGAGGCGATGAACGCCGATCACATCGCGCGCCGCCTGGCCGCGCGCTTTGGCGGCAAGTCCGAATCGCTCTATGCGCCGGCCCTGGTGGGCGATCCGCAACTGCGCAAGGCGCTGCTGGACAACGACACCGTCAGGCACACCCTGGACAAGGCGCGCCGCGCCGACATCGCCCTCATCGGCGTGGGCGATGTCAGCGTGGACAGCAACATGGCCCGCATGGGCTGGTTTTCCGCGCAGGAGATCTCGGACGCCCGCCGCGCGGGCACGGTGGGCGACATGATGGGCTACGACTTCATCGACATCCACGGCCAGCCGGCCGCAACCCCCATGCAGGACCGCGTCATCGGCCTGAGCCGCGAGGACCTGCTGCGCATACCCAACGTCATCGCCGTGGCGGCCGAATCCAGCAAGGTCACGGCCATCCTGGGCGCCCTGCGCACCGGCGCCATCGACACCCTGGCCACCACCACGGCCAACGCGGCGGCCGTGCTGCAGCTGGACGATGTCATGGGGACGACGCGCTGACGCAGTGGGGGAGGCGCGGCTGTCGGGCGGCGCGCCTAGTTCGACGCGCCTAGTTCGACGCGCGGCGGTAGAAGGCCAGCGAGCCTGCCAGCGCCAGCAGCATGCCGCCGCACAGGCGGTCCAGCCACATCACGGCCCGCCCGCGCAGCAGCCGCGCGGCGCGTGATCCGGCGAAGGCATAGGCCAGCATCACCAGGAAATCGATGAGCGCGAACACCAGCGCAATGGCGATGTACTGCGGCGCCTGGGCGGCCGCCGGGTCGATGAACTGGGGCAGCAGGGCCGAGCAGAACAGGTAGCCCTTGGGATTGGTCACGGCGACCAGGAACGATTTGAACAGCACGGTGCGGGCGCTGTAGCCGTCGGCGCCGGCCTCTGCCTTGCCGTCACCCTGGGGTGCCGACAGCGATCCGCCCTGGCTGCGCAGCATGCGCAGGCCCAGCCAGGCCAGGTAGGCCGCTCCCGCCCACTTGACCACCGAGAACCAGAACTCCGAGGCCGCCAGCAGCGCGCCCAGGCCCAGCGCGACAGCGCCGACCAGCACGAAGTCCGACAGCACGGCGCCCAGCATGCCGGGCAGGGCGCGGCGCACGCCGTGGCGCGAGCCATTGGCCAGGGCCAGCAGCACGGTGGGGCCGGGGGTGATGATCGCGATCAGCGCGACCAGGGAGAAGACGAGCAGGGTGGCGAGGGTCATGTCGGCGAAGGCTCATGCGGTTGGCAACAGCCTGCCACTGTGCCAGCTTTGCCTGCCGTGCGCAGCCCCTGCCGACCCGGGGCAGGGCAGGCGGGGCGGGCAGGCGTCAGTCGCTGCCCACGCCGCCGGCGGCAAAGACCGGGCCGCGCGTGTCGGGCACCCAGCCCGGGTAGGTTTCCATCACTTCGGCGAACAGGGCCGAGTCGATCCAGCGCTGCAGCCAGGCCTGCAGGTGCGGCCAGGGCTGCTCGTTCCATTGCGACTCGTCGATGCGCGCGTACTGGCGCACGAAGGGGCGCAGCGCCATGTCGGCCAGGCTGGGGTTCTGGCCGAACAGGTAGCCGGTGGCCTCCAGCTGGTCGTCCAGCTCGGCCAGCCAGGTCAGGGCATCGGCCTGGGCGTGGTTGACCTCTTCGGCCGTATAGCGCTCGGGGTACTTGCAGCGGTCCAGGGCGTGCTTGAAAAAGCCGTCGTTGCGCTCGATCAGCGCCAGCATGTCCTGCAGCGAACCGCTGGTCGGTGCCAGCCAGCCGTCCGGGTCATTGGCGCGCAGCGCGTGCAGCATGACATCCAGGCTCTGCTCGATCACGCGGCCGTCCTCCAGCACCAGCACGGGCACCGTGCCCTTGGGCGAAGCGTCGAGCAGCGCCTGCGGTTTGTTGCGCAGGTTGATTTCGCGCAGCTCGCAGGCCAGGCCGGCATGGGCCAGCGCCAGGCGGGCGCGGATGGCGTAGGGGCAGCGGCGAAACGAGTAGAGAACCGGCAGGGTCTGGGTCATGGAGCGGGGACGGGGCTAGGGGCCAAAAGCGGCAGATGATAGCGCCGGGGCCAAAGTCAGGCGGCCTGCGGGTCTTGCCGCGGGCGTCCGTGGCTATTGCAGCTGCGCCAGCAGCCATTGCCTGAAGGTCTTGAGCGCCGCGCTGGGTGCGCGCGAGCGCAGGTGGGTCAGCCAGTAGGCGCCCGTGTCCACCTCCTGCTCGAAGGGGCGCACCAGCCGGCCCTGCTGCAGCAGGTGCTGGAACATGCGCGCCGGCAGCAGGGCCACGCCCGCGCCCTGGGCCGCCGCCTCGGCCAGCGTCAGCGAGGAGTCGAACATGGCCCCGCGCGCCAGCGGCGCGCTCTGGTCCAGCGTGGCAAACCAGCTCTCCCACTCCTGCAGGCGGTACGAGCGCAGCAGCGTCTGCCCGGCCAGGTCGGCCGGCTGGCGCAGGCGCTGGGCCAGGGCCGGGGTGCACATGGGCGTCAGCGGCGCGCGCAGCAGCAGCTCGGCGCGCGTGCCCTGCCAGGCGCCGTCGCCGAAGCGCACGGCCGCATCCAGCCCTTCGCCGGCCAGGTCCACGCGGTTGTTGTGCGTGAGCAGTCGCAGGTCGATGTAGGGGTGCTGCTGCTGGAACTGGCCCAGCCTGGGAATCAGCCAGCCGATGGCGAAGGTGCCGACCACGCCCACGGTGAGGACCTCGCGCGGGCGCGGTTCGGCCACCTGCTGCAGCGAATGCTCTATGCGCGCAAAGCTCTCGGCCACGGCAGGCCACAGCGCATGGCCCTCGTCGGTCAGCGCCAGGCCGCGCGGCAGGCGCCGGAACAGCGGCTTGCCCAGGCGCTCCTCCAGGTTGCGGATGTGCTGGCTGACGGCGGCCTGGGTCACGCACAGCTCGTCGGCCGCCCGCGTCAGGTTGAGATGGCGCGCGGCCGCGTCGAACATGCGCAGGGCATTGAGGGGCAGTTGCATGGTGAGCCAATAGTTTTTCTAAGGGATGCTGCCAATTATTCACGCTGGTCGCAGCTTGGGCGCGGCGCTATCGTTGCGGTTGTCGATCTGCAACTGAAAAGGAAAAACAATGCAAAGACGCGATTTTCTGATGACGGGCGGCGCGGCCGCCTGCATGGCTGCCGGGCTGGCCGGCTGCGCCCTGCCATCAAAAAAACAGGGGGCTGCCGACCAGGCCTTCAGGACCGAGCTGGCGCGCATCGAGAAAAGTGTGGGCGGCCGGCTCGGCGTGGCCGTGCTGGAGGTGGAGTCGGGCGCCAGCGTGGACCACCGCGGCGACGAGCGCTTTGTCATGTGCAGCACCTTCAAGCTGCTGCTGGCCGCCCAGGTGCTGGACCGCGTGCAGCAGGGCGATGAGCGCCTGTCGCGCCGCGTGCACTACGCCAGCTCCCGGCTGGTTCCCTACTCGCCGGCCAGCGGCCCGCGTGCCGGTGATGGCGGCGGCATGACCATCTCCGAGCTGTGCGAGGCCGCCGTGGTGCTCAGCGACAACACGGCCGCCAACCTGCTGCTGGACGCCAGCGGCGGACCGCAGGCGCTGACGCAGTGGCTGCGCGCCAGCGGCGACGAGACCACGCGCCTGGACCGCATGGAGCCCGAGCTCAACGAAGGCCTGCCCGGCGACGAGCGCGACACCACCACGCCCCTGGCCATGGTGCAAAGCATGCAGCGCCTGCTGCTGGGATCGGTGCTGGACGGCCATGGCCGCGCCCTGCTGCAGCAATGGCTGGTGGCCAGCCGCACGGGCGACAAGCGCCTGCGCGCGGGCATGCCGGCCGGCTGGCGCGTGGGTGGAAAGACGGGCACCGGCGATCGCGGCACGGCCAACGATGCCGTCATCGCCTGGCCCACGCCGCAAAGCGCACCGCTGCTGGTGACCGGCTACCTCACCGAATGCCCGGCCGACGCGCCGCAGCGCGATGCGGCGCTGGCAGCGGCCGGCAAGGCGGCCGCACGCTGGCAGGCAGCAGTGCAAGGCTAAGTTGCGCCACCATGTCGCTTGATTTGGGCGATTTCAGAAAATTGGCGCGGCCTGAAGACGAGAGACACCGAGGAAGGGCCTGGGCCGGCCGCGCCGCCCCCGCACCGAGGGTGTCGCCGGCCGCCCGTATGCCCCCTCGTGAGGGGGAAGGCGCACAGCGCCTCAGGGGGTTACAACTTCTTGACCAGGACCTGACTTTTGCGGTCCCAGTTGTACTTGGCCTTGCGCGCCTCGGGCAGCCAGTCGGGGTCCACGGGCTGGAAGCCGCGCTTGATGAACCAGTGCATGGTGCGCGTGGTCAGCACGAACAGGCTGTCCAGGCCCTGGGCCTTGGCGCGCTGCTCTATGCGCTTGAGCAGCTTCTCGCCATCGCCCGTGCCCTGGCTCTTGGGCGAGACGGTGACGGCCGCCATCTCGGCCGTACTGGCGCTGGGATAGGGGTAGAGCGCGGCGCAGCCGAAGATCACGCCATCGTGTTCGATGATGGTGTAGTGGGCGATGTCGCGCTCGATCTCGGTGCGGCTGCGCTTGACCAGAGTGCCGTCCTTCTCGAAGGGCTCGATCAGCTGGATGATGCCAGCCACGTCGTCGGGCGTGGCCTCGCGCAGTTCTTCCAGCTTCTCGTCGATGATCATGGTGCCGATGCCGTCGTGCACATAGATCTCCAGCAGCAGCGCGCCGTCGATGGCGAAGGGCAGGATGTGGCTGCGCTCCACGCCGTGCTCGCAGGCATGCACGCAGTGCTGCAGGTAAAAGCCCGTGTCCGTGGGCTGCTCGGGCGTGGGCAGCTCGGCCAGCATGCGGCGGGCCGTGGCCAGCGGCAGCTCGGTGTCGATGGGGTTGGTCTCGTCGGCCGGGCCCGTGGGGTCCATGCGGATGCCCGGCACCTCGGTCATGAAGATCAGCTTGTCGGCCTTCAGCTCGATGGCCACGCGCGTGGCCACCTCTTCCATGCTCAGGTTGAAGGCCTCGCCGGTGGGCGAGAAGCCGAAGGGCGACATCAGCACCATGGCATCCATGTCCAGGGCGCTGCGGATGCCGCTCACATCGACCTTGCGCACCAGGCCCGAATGCTTGAAATCCACGCCGTCCACGATGCCCACGGGCCGCGCCGTGAGGAAGTTGCCCGAGATCACTCGCACCCGCGCGCCGGCCATGGGCGTATTGGGCAGGCCCTGGCTGAAGGCGGCCTCGATCTCGTAGCGCAGCTGGCCAGCGGCTTCCTGGGCGCAGTCCAGCGCCACGGAGTCGGTGATGCGCACGCCGCGCGAGTACTGGGCCTCATGGCCCTTGGCGGCAAGCTGCTCGTTGACCTGGGGACGGAAGCCATGGACCAGCACGATCTTCACGCCCATGGCCTGGATCATGGCCAGGTCCTGGACGATGGAGCTGAGCTTGCCCGATGCGATGGCCTCGCCCGTCAGTCCCACCACAAAGGTCTGGTGTCGGAACTTGTGGATATAGGGAGCCACGGACCGGAACCAGGGGACGAAGGTGAAGTTGAAGACGGTGGACATGGTGGTCAGTCGGGGCATCGGGCCGATGCCGGGCAGAAAAAAAAGGCCTGCGGACAGGTCCGCCAGGACATGCTCGCGCAGGCAGGCGCCAGTGTAGCGGCATGGCGCGGCACCTGCGCACAGAAATGGGATGGAACGCCACGCAAATCGGCCCTGCTGCACAGTGCCGGGGGCACAAGGCACAGGACCTTGTCCGACGGGGGCCCGCCTGCAAGCCCGTGTAAGCTTCGCCACCATCGGTGAACCACGCAAGGCGCCCCCATTCATGCCATTGAGCGCTTCCATGTTTTTTCCGTTGCTTGCGCGGCCCGCGCGCCTTGTGCCGTGGCTGGCGGCGCTGGGCATGGTCGCAGGGGCGGCCCAGGCTGCAGGGGAGGCTCCGGCCTCCCAGGCCGCCGCCGCGATGAGCTTCGCGCAGGCCCGCCAGGCGCTGCTGCAGGGCTCCGACCAACTGGCCGCCTCGGCCAAGGCCGTGGAAAGCGCGCGCCTCAGACGCCAGGGTACGCAGGGGCTGGGCGGGCCTTCCGTGGCCATCACGGGCCTGGGCTACCGCTACTCGGCCAATGCCGACATCGATCTCGATCCTGCGCGGCGCACCCTGGACGGCGTCCTCGGCCAGCTGCCGCCCTCGGTGGGGCCGGCCATTCCCTCGCTGCCGCAACTGCCCACCTCCTATGCCTTGCAGCGCAAGAGCACGAATGCCTCGGCCAGCCTGTCCCTGGTCTGGCCGCTGTACCTGGGCGGCCTGTCCGATGCGGTGCGCAGTGGCCTGGACGCTGCCACCGACGAAGCCCTGGCCGATGCCGCCAGCAGCAGCCACGCCCTGCATTCGCTGCTGGTGCAGCGCTACTTTGGCGCCCAGCTGGCCGAGCGGGCCGCACGGCTGCGCGAGCGTGCGCTTGAAGGCGTGCGCGTGCATGACACGGCGGCGCAAAGCATGCTCAAGGCGGGCGTGATCTCCCGGCTGGAACGCCTGCAGGCCCGTGCCGCGCTGGCCGACGCCGAGCAGCAGGCGCGCAAATCGCGCGACGACGCAGACCTGGCCGCAGCGGCGCTGGCGCGCACGGTCAAGGCGCAGCGGCAGGTGCTGCCCAGCACGCCGCTGTTCGTCAGCAGCCGGCCCCTGCCGCCGCTGGACGGCTTTGTCGCCGCGGCCCAGTCGCACCATCCGGGTCTGGACAAGGTGCAGGCCAAGAAGCGCCAGGCCGAGTCGCTGCACGATGCCCAGGAGGCGCTGCGCCGGCCGCAGCTGCTGGCCTTCGGTTCGCGCGAGGTCAATACCAGCGGCAAGCCCAACTGGGTGGCTGGCGTGGCCGTGCGCTGGACGCTGTGGGACAGCATCGACCGCGATGCGCTGGCCGCCTCCTCGCAGCGCAAGATCGAGCAGGCCGAGCTGACCGAAGCCCAGGCGCTCAGCGACATCGCGCTGCTGGTCGAGAAGAACTGGCTGGGCGTGGAGCAGGCACGCCGCCAGTACCAGGCCCAGCAGGCCCAGGAGGATCTTGCGCGCGAGCTGCTGCGGCTGCGCGAGGCCGGCCTGCGGGAAGGCACCAGCACCACGCTGGACCTGATCGATGCCAGCCTCAATCTCGCCAAGGTCCAGACCCAGCGTGCCGAACTGGCCAACCAGTATGTGCAGGCCCTGGCCGCACTGCTGGAGAGCACGGGCCAGAGCGAGGAATTCGACCGATTCATGGCCCAGGCCGACATACAGATCCCACCCGACGCACCATGAGCACAGCCACGCCCGACCATCCCCCCAGCGCCCCCGAAGCTCCCGGCCCCGCGCCCGTGCCGCCGGGGCGCAGGCGCCCCTGGCTGGCCCTGGCCATCGTGCTGGCCGTGCTGCTGCTCGTGGCCTGGGGCTTTTGGCGTGCGGCGCAGCCCGCCCCCCTGTATTTCCAGGGCCAGATGGAGGCACGCGAGACCGACATCGCGCCCAAGGTCACGGCGCGCATTGCCAAGGTGCGGGTCACCGAAGGCCAGAAGATCCAGCCTGGCGATTTGCTGGTGGAGATGGACAGCCCCGAGGTGCGCGCCAAGCTGGCCCAGGCCGAGGCCGCGCGCGATGCCGCCCAGGCCCAGGCCGACAAGGCGCAGGCCGGCGCACGCCCGCAGGAAGTGCAGATGGCGCGCCTGAACTGGCAGCGCGCCCAGACGGCCGCCGACCTGGCCCAGACCTCGCTGCGCCGTGTGCAAAGCCTGTTCGACCAGGGACTGGTTGCGGCCCAGAAGCGCGATGAAGCCGATGCCAACTGGCGCGCCTCGCGCGACCAGGCGCTGGCCGCGCGTGCGCAGTATGAAATGGCGGCTTCGGGCGCGCGCCAGGAGGATCGCAGCGCTGCCCAGGCCCAGGCACGCCAGGTGCAGGGCGTGGTGGCCGAGGTGGAGGCCGCGCGTGCCGAGACCGAGCTGCGCAGCCCCGTGGGCGGCGAGGTGGTCCAGGTGCTGGCCCGCCAGGGCGAGCTGTCCCCGCAGGGCGTGGCCGTGGTCACCGTGGTGGACCTGGCCGACCAGTGGGTGGTGCTCAATGTGCGCGAGGACCAGCTTGCACGCTTTGCCCAGGGCAGCCGCTTCACCGGCCGCCTGCCGGGCCTGGAAAACCGCGAGGCCGGCTTCGAGGTCTACTACCTGGGGGTGCTGCCCGACTTCGCCACCTGGCGCGCCACGCGTGCGGGCCAGGGCTTCGATGCGCGCACCTTCGAGGTCCGCGCGCGGCCGCAGCAGCCCATTGCGGGCGCGCGGCCCGGCATGAGCGTGGTCGTGGAAGGCGGCCGTTGAGCGGCCGGCGGCAGTGAGCGCGAACCCGCCCACGGCCTTTGCCGCCAGCCTGCGGCGCGAATGGCGTCTGCTGCGCGGGCGGCCCTGGGACCTGGCCATGGTCAGCTGGGTGCCGCTGCTGGCACTGCTGCTCATGGTCTGGATCTTCTCGGCAGGACTGGTCCAGCGCCTGCCCGTCGCCGTCTGGGACCAGGACCACAGCGCCCTGTCGCGCCAGCTGGTGCGCATGCTGGATGCCACGCCGGGCCTGGCCGTGCAGTCGCAGGCGCTCAATGCCTCGGAGGCGCAATGGGCGCTGCAGTCCATGAATGCCTACGCCGTGGTGCAGATCCCGCCCGGCTTTGCGCGCGACATCAAGCGGGGCCAGGGGGCCGACGTGGTGCTCATGCACAACGCCCAGCTGGCCACGCATTCCAGCCTGATCCAGCGTGACCTGCGCCAGGTGGTGGGAACGCTGTCGGCCGGCGTGGAAATGCAGGCCCGTGCCAAGCGCGGCGACCCGGCCCAGGCGCTGCGCGTGCGCATGGAGCCCATACGCACCAACCTGGTGTCGCTGTTCAACATCTCCACCAATTACGAGCAGTTCCTGGCGGCGGCGCTGATTCCCGCGCTGCTGCACATCCTGGGCATGACGGCCGGCGCCTGGTCCGTGGGGCGCGAGCTGCGCGACCGCACGCTGGGCCAGTGGATGGCCGAGGCTGCGGGCCCGGGAAAGCCCGGCTGGAGCGCCATTGCGGGCGCCTTGGCGGGCAAGCTGGCGCTGTCCTGGGCCAGCCTGGGCCTGGGCGGTACGCTGGCCATGCTGTGGCTCACGGCCGGACGGGGCTGGCATCCGGGGCAGGGCGCTGCCAGCCTGGCCTGGGTGGCGCTGGCCCTGCTGCTGCTGATCGCCGTGAGCCTGGCGGCCGGGGCGCTGCTGGCGGCGCTCACGCTGTCGCTGCGCACGGCGCTGTCGGGCGCGGGCCTGCTGTCGGCGCCGGCCTTTGCGTTCAGCGGCGTGGGTTTTCCGCTACTGGCCATGCCCGATTCGGCACGTGCCTGGGCCCTGTCCATGCCCTATACCCACTATGCGCGGCTGCAGATAGAGCAGCTGCAGATGGGCGCGCCCATCGTGCAGAGCCTGCCCGTGGTGGCCGGGCTATTGCTGGCCGCGCTGGTGTTGCTGCTGCTGGCCACGGCAGGCCTGGCGCGCGGCCTTTCCCGCCCCGACAAATGGGGAGGGCGTTGAGATGGCCAGGGGCTTTGCGCAAGACTTCATCAGCGCCCTGCGTGCCGTGTTCGGCGATGTGGGCGTGCTCATGCTGCTGGTGGGCGCGCCCGTGCTCTACGGCTTTTTCTATCCCTGGTTCTACGGGCAGGAGGTCGTGCAGCGCGTGCCCGTGGCCGTGGTGCAGCACGACGGCAGCGGCCTGGCACGCCAGATGCTGCGCTTTGCCCAGGCCAGCCCGCGCATCGAGGTGACCCTGGTCACGGGCGACGAGGCCCAGGCGCAGCAGGCCCTGCTGGATGGCCGCGTCATGGGCTACGCGCTGCTGCCGCGCGACCTCAAGCGCCGCGTGGTGCGCAGCGAAGAGGCCGTGGTCCCCGTCTATGCCAACGGTGCCTACCCGCTGGCCGCCAAGCAGGTGCAGTACGGCTTTGCCGAGGCCTTCGGCACGGTCTCGGCCGGGGTGGAACTGCGGCGCCTGACGGCCGGCGGACAGAGCGCACTGCAGGCCCAGGCCAGCCGCTCGCCCGTCAACCTGCAGATGCAGGCTTTGTTCAATCCGACGGAAGGCTACGGCAGCTTCGTCGTCGCCGCCGTGGCCATCATCATCCTGCAGCAGACACTGCTCATGGGCGGCGCGCTGCTGGTGGGAACCTGGCGCGAGCAGGGATTGGACAGGGCGCCGGCACGCACCTGGCTGGCGCGGCTGCTGGCGCTGTGCACGCTGGGCTGGCTCTCGGGCCTGTACTACTTCGGCTGGATCTTCGTCTGGCACGACTATCCGCGCGGCGGCAATCCCTGGGGTGCGCTGGCGCTGCTGGCCGTCTTCGTCCCGGCCGTGGCGGGCGTGGCGGCGCTGCTGGGCTGGTGGCTGGCCAACCGCGAGCGTGCCATGCAGGTGGTGCTGTTCACCTCCATCCCGCTGGCCTTCGTCGGCGGCTTCAGCTGGCCGGCCGAGGCCCTGCCGCAACTGCTGCAGGCGCTGCGCTGGCTGTCACCCAGCACGGCCGCCATCCAGGCCTCGCTGCGACTGAACCAGGCCGGCGCCCCGCTGGAGGCGGCGCTATGGCATCTGTCCGTGCTGCTGGCCCTGGCGCTGCTGGGCTGGGTGGCCGTGCTCTGGCTGGGCAGCCGCCGCGTGGACCCTGGCGATTGACCGGTCGGGGCTTCAGGCCGGCGCGCCCGCGCCGCGACCCCGTCCCTGCACGGCCAGCATCAGCAGCACCACGCCCACGATGGGCAGCAGCCAGGTGTTGATGCCGTCCCAGCCGGCCGTGTGCAGCAGCTGGCCCGAGCCGAACGAGGCCACGGCCACGGTGCCGAAGACCAGGAAGTCATTGAGAGCCTGCACCTTGGCGCGCTCGGCAGGGCGGTAGCACTCGGTGACCATGGCCGTGGCGCCGATGAAGCCGAAGTTCCAGCCCACGCCCAGCAGCACCAGGGAGCCCCAGAAGTGCAGCAGCTCCAGCCCCATCAACGCCATCAGGGCCGAGGCGGCGATCATCACCAGCCCCAGCGCCGTGATGCGGCGCTTGCCAAAGCGCGCGATCAGCCGGCCCGTGAAGAAGCTGGGCGCGAACATGGCCAGCACATGCCACTGGATGCCCAGCGCCGCCTCGCCCACCGTGTGGCCGCAGCCCACCATGGCCATGGGCGCGGCCGTCATCAGAAAGGCCATGAGGCCGTAGCTGACCACGCCGGCCGAAGCCGCCACGATGAACTGCGGCGTGCGCGCAATCTCGGCCAGCGGCCGGGCCTCGCCCGCCACGGCGCGGGCCTGGGGCGGCGGCAGCTTCAGGCCCAGCAGCAGCGGCAGGGCCAGCAGGGCGAGCACGGCCTGGCTGTAGAAGCTGCCTGCGAACGGCGTCATGGGCAGGGCGTCGCGCGTCCAGATCACCACCTGCGGGCCGATGATGGCCGCGATCAGCCCGCCGATCATCACGCGCGAGATGGCGCGCGCCTGCTCGGCGGGGTCGGTCATGGCGTCGGTGGCGGCAAAGCGGTAGCTCTGCACGCAGGCCGCGTAAAAGCCCGCCAGCGCCGTGCCGATGCAAAAGGTCACGAAGTCCGATTGCGCAATGCCCTGGGCCGCGATCACGCCCGAGACCACGCCCAGGATGGCACCCAGCACATAGGCCGTGCGCCGCCCCATGCGCTGCATCAGCCAGGCCGCAGGCAGCGTGGACAGCGCCAGGCCCAGCTGGTAGATGCTGACCGGCAGCGTGGTGGCCGTGGGATTGGTGGACAGCTGCTGGCCGACCAGGCCGCCCAGCGAAATGATGATGGGCGGCGACGCGCCCCCCAGCGATTGCGCGGCCACGAGCAGGCCGAGGTTGCGGCGCTGCAGCGCTGGAGTGTGTTGTTCTGGTGTCATGGCTTGTGCGGCGGAAAGACCGCATCTTCACCGAAAAGCATGAGGGCTGGGTTAAGCGTTGTTCCGTGTGCCAGCCCTGTCCAGGCGCTGCTGGAGCAGGGACTTGCTGTACGCCTCCTGGAAGATCTGGTGGATCAGCTCCCTGAACCATTTGTGCCCCGCGTCATGGTCGTTGCGCGGATGCCAGACGGCGTCGATGGACAGGGCCAGCTCGGGAAGGGGCATGGGGCGCGCCACGCAGTTGGAGCCGGACAGCACGCTGTGCATCCAGTGCGCGGGCATGGCGGCCACCAGGTCGGTGGATTCGATGACGGGCACCATGCCCAGCCAGGTGGGCACCTGGAACATCACGCGCCGCGCCAGCCCGCGCTCGGCCAGGAGTTCATCCACGATGCTGCTGCCCACGCCCGTGACCTTCAGGTGGCCCTGCTCCAGGTATTTCTCCAGCGTGAGCGGAGAGGCGGCGGCCGGATGGTCCTTGCGCATCAGCACCATCCACTGGTCGTCCAGCAGGCGGCGTGACGCCGACAGCACCGAGCGCCCGCGCGAGACGGAAAGGCGGATTTCCACGCCTTCGTACTCGACGCGGTCCGAGGGCTGGCGGCCGTCGAAGGACTGCACCGACAGGCTGATGCCCGGCGCCACCGCACGCAGATGGATGCACAGCTGCGGGAGCAGCAGCACGCCCACGTAGTCGGACAGGCGCAGGTGGAAATTGCGCCGCGCCGTGGCCGGATCGAAGCCCTTGCTGACCTCGATGGCGCTTTCGATCTCGCTGAAGGCCTTGCGGAAGCTGCGCGCCAGGCGCACGGCCTCGGGCGTGGGCGACATGCCTTCGGCCGTGCGCAGCAGCAGCGGGTCGTTGAACTGGGTGCGCAGCCGGCGCAGCGCATGGCTGACGGCCGAGGAGGTGATGCCCAGCCGCGCGGCGGCCTTGCCCACGCTGCGTTCTTCCACCAGGGCCTCGAAGATCACCAGCAGGTTGAGGTCGATGCTGCGCAGGTTGACCGGAGCCCGGGGCGCGCCGTCTGCATGTTGAATGCTGTTCATTTTGATGATGACAAAGATGAGCTTGACTGAATTTTACGTGCGTCACGACAATGCACCAGCTTTGAAATGAATGCCCATGAATTCACCCAGTTTCAACCGCTGTGCCGGTGATTGCGACGCAGTCGAAAATCCAGCGGAACAATATCTGTTTCCAGAAAATTCCTGCGATACCCATTTCCATGTATTTGGTCGTTCCGATGATTTTCCGTTGATTGCGGAACGCGCCTATACACCGGCTGCCGCGTCCATGGACGATTATTGGAAAGCCTTTCGCCCATTGGGCGTGGACCGTTGCGTTCTGGTCCAGCCCAGCGTGTATGGCCGCGATCACGGCCTTCTCACGCAGACGCTGCGCCATGCCGAGGCGGGCCGCATGCGTGGCGTGGCCGTGATCTACGAGGACACGCCGGATACAGAGATCGAAGCGCTGCACGCCCTGGGCGTGCGCGGCGCACGGTGCAATGCGCTGTTTTCGGGCGGGGTCTCCGTCTCCAGCCTGCGGGCCGTGGCCGACCGCATCCGGGGCCTGGGCTGGCATGTGCAATTGCTGGTGAACGTGGATGAAGACCCTGGCCTGGCGCAGCGCGTGGCCGACATGGGCGTGGCCGTGGTGGTGGATCACTTCGGCCACCCGTCGCGCCAGCTGGGCGCCGGCGGGCCGGGCAGCCGCAACCTGCAGGCGCTGATGAAGGAAGGCCGGGCCTGGGTGAAGTTCTCGGGCGCCTACCGGATATCGGCAACGGCATCGGCCGTGGACCCGGCCGTGGTTCCCATTGCACATGCCTTGGTGCAGGCCAATCCGCACCGGATCGTATGGGGGTCGGACTGGCCGCATCCCGGAATAAAGGCCCGTTCGAATTCTGTTGGCGAATTGGCGCAGGCATTGATGGATTGGGTTCCAGAGGAATACAGGCACACGGTATTGGTCGATAACCCCGCGCGCCTGTATTGGGGTCATTGATTTTCAAATAGCAGGAGACAGAGAAAATGAATCGAATCACATCGGGCCGCAGAGGCTTTATCCGCACGGCGGTATCTTTCGCGGCGCTGGCTGCGGCATCGGCTGCATCGGCAGTGCAGGCGCGCGCATTTCCCGCCAAGCCGCTCACGCTGGTCGTGCCCTTTGCGCCGGGCGGCAATGTGGACATCGTGGCCCGCACGCTGGGCATTCCGCTGGCCCGGCATGCGGGGCAGTCCGTGATCGTGGACAACCGTGCGGGCGGCGGTGGTGCCGTGGGTTCGGGCTGGGTGGCGCGCGCCGAGCCGGACGGGCATACGCTGCTGGTGGCCACGCCGGGCCAGTTGGGCACCTTGCCCGAGATGATCAAGCTGCCCTACCGCGCCGACAGCTTTGCGCCCATTGCGGTGGTCAGCCGCACGCCCGTGGTCGTGGTGGTGCGCGCCAACGACGCGCGCTTCAAGACCGCTGCCGATTTCATCAAGGCGATGAAGGCCAAGGATGGCAGCGTGACCGTGGGCCATGCCGGTCCGGGCTCGCCCAATCACCTGGCCGTGCTGCAGCTGGAAGATGCCGTGAAGGTGCGCGTCAATCCCGTGCCCTACAAGGGATCGGGGCCGGCCCTGGTCGATTTGATCGGCGGGCAGATCGATGCCGTGGTGGACCAGATCACCAGCTCCACGCCGCATATCAAGAGCGGCGCCCTGCGCGCGCTGTTCGTGCTGGGGCCGCGCGCCGGGGGCGGGCTGGCCGATGTGCCCGACCTGGCCCAGCTGGGCCTGCCGGTGTTCGATGCCACTACCTTCGTGGGCGTGTTCGCGCCCAAGGGTGCGCCCACGGCCAGCGTGGACAGCCTGTATGGCTGGATCTCCCAGTCTGTGGCCGACCCGGAGTTCAGCCGCCTGATCCGCGAGCTGGGCAGCGAGCCCTTCCCGGCCAGCGCGGCCGTGCTGCAGCGCCTGGTCAGCGAAGAGGCCGCGCTGGCGGCGCGGCTGACCCGGCAGGGGCGTCTGCGCGCGGAGTAGCCGCCGCGCGCACTTCTAGTACCCGGCCGCCAGCCCGTCGCGGCGCGGGTCGCTGGCGATCTGGTAGCCCTCCACGGCGGGATCGCCCATGCGCCAGATGAACTGGCCGGCGCCGAAGTCCTGGTAGGGGTCGTGGATGACCTCCACCTGGTGGCCCAGCGCCTGCAGACCGGCGATGGTGGCCGGCTCCATGCCGCCTTCCACGTTGATGGCCAGGCCTTCGTTGACGCGCCAGCGCGGCGCATCGCAGGCCGCCTGGGGCGACTGGCGGTAGTCCAGCATGCGCACCACAGTCTGCATGTGGCCCTGGGGCTGCATGTTGCCGCCCATGACGCCGAAGCTCATCACGGGCTGGCCGTCGCGGGTCAGGAAGGCCGGAATGATGGTGTGGAAGGGGCGCTTGCCCGGGCCCACCAGGTTGGCGCGGTTGGGGTGCTGGGGGTCGGTGCCGAAGCCGTGGCCGCGGTTTTGCAGGCTGATGCCGAAGGTCGGCTCCACCACGCCCGAGCCAAAGCCCGAGAAGTTGCTCTGGATGAAGCTGACCATCATGCCGTTCTCGTCGGCTGCCGTCAGGTAGATGGTGCCGCCGCGCACGGGGTTGCCGGCCTTGAAGTCCTGCGCACGGCGCGGATCGATGAGCCTGGCGCGCGAGGCCAGGTAGGCGTCGTCGAGCATCTGTGCGGGCGTCACCTCCATGTCCGCGTCAGCCACGTAGCGGTAGATGTCGGCAAAGGCCAGCTTCATGGCCTCGATCTGCAGATGCTGGGAGGCCACGCCATCCACGGGCAGGCTGGCCAGGTCGAAGTTGGACAGAATGCCCAGCGCGATCTGCGCGGCAATGCCTTGCCCGCCCGGCGGGATCTCGTGCAGCGTGTGGCCGCGGTAGTCCTTGGCCAGCGGCTGCACCCATTGCACCTCGTGCGCGGCCATGTCGGCCATGCCCAGGCAGCCGCCGTGCTGCTGCACGAACGAGGTCACGGCCCGGGCAATCTCGCCTTCATAGAAGGCCTTGCCGCGCGTGGCACCAATGGCGCGCAGGGCGCGCGCTGCGGCGGGAAAGCGGAACAGCTCGCCCACTTCCGGCGCGCGGCCCCGGGGCAGGAAGCTTTCCCTGAACCCCGGCTGCGATTGCAGCTCGGGCGCGCCTGCGGCCCATTTCTGCTGGACCACGGGCGGCACCAGGTAGCCGCGCTCGGCGATCTCGGCGGCCGGCTCCATCAGTGCGTCAAAGGGCAGCTTGCCGAAGCGCTCGTGCAGGGCCACCCAGGCGCTGACGGCGCCCGGCACGGTGATGGAGTCCACGCCCCGGCGCGGCGGCTTGTCCTGGCGGCCATAGCGCTGGTGGAAGTATTCGGGCGCCCAGCCCTGCGGTGCGCGGCCGCTGGCGTTGAGTCCGTGCAGTTCCTTGCCATCCCAGAGGATGCAGAAGGCGTCCGAGCCCAGGCCGTTGCTCACCGGCTCGACGATGGTCATGGCCGCCGCCGCCGCAATGGCCGCGTCCACCGCATTGCCGCCTGCCCACAGCATGCGCAGGCCGGCCTGCGCCGCCAGCGGATGGGAGGTGGACACGGCATTGCGCGCGAACACGGGCACCCGCCTGGAGTCGTAGGGATTGCCGGGAGTGAAGGGAGAGGAAGAGGCGTGCATGAAAGAACCTGCCTCAGTCGGCGGTGATGCCCATGGTCTTCACGTCGCGGCTCCAGCGTGTCAGCTCGCGGTCGATCTGCTGCTTGAAGGACTTGGGGTCGCTGGTCTCGGGGTCCAGGCCCTGGGCCTCGAACTGGGCCTGCACTTCGGGGCGCTCCATGATCTTGCGCACTTCCTGGGCCAGCCGCTCGACGATGGCCGGGTCCGTGCCGCCCGTGGTGAACAGGCCGTACCAGGACGTGAAGGCATAGCCGGGCAGACCGGCCTCGGCGACGGTGGGCACGTTGGGCAGGTTCTTGACGCGCTGCTTCGTGGTCACGGCCAGGATGCGGGTCTGGCCGGTCTTGGCCGAGGTGATGGCGGGCGGAATACCCGAGAAAATGGCCTGCACCTGGCCGCCCGACACATCGGTGATGGCCGGGCCGTTGCCGCGGTAGGGCACGTGAACCAGGTTCACGCCGGCCTGCTGCGCGAACAGCGCGCCGGCCAGGTGCAGCGTGGAGCCGTTGCCCGACGATGCGTAGTTGATGCTGCCCGGTGCCTTGCGCGCTGCCTCGATCATTTCCTGCACCGTCTTGTAGGGCAGGGCGGCGTTCACCAGCAGCGCGTTGCCGGACTCGGCCACCAGGGTGATGGGCTCCAGGTCCTTGCGCGGGTCGAACGACAGCTTCTTGGCCAGCACGGGCGCCACGGTGTTGCTGCCGATGGAGCCCAGCAGCAGCGTGTAGCCGTTCTTGGGCGCCTTGGCCACCACTTCGCTGGCGATCAGGCCGCCTGCGCCGCCGCGGTTCTCCACCACCACGCTCTGGCCCAGGCGCTGCTGCAGCTCCTTGGCCAGGATGCGGGCCACGATGTCGTTGGCGCCGCCGGCGGCAAAGCCCACCATGATCTTCAGCGGCTGCGAGGGCCAGGCATCGGCGGCGGGCGCGGCCCAGCCGGGCGTGGCGCAGGTCAACAGGGCGGCGCAGCAGACGAGCAGGCGGCGGGACACGGGTGCAGGCATGGAGATCTCCAGAAATCCGGGAAGTGGGAGGGTGCGATCAGGACGATCGGCTATCGGTTGCCAGCGATTTTGATGATAGAAACTGTTTGGTGAAAGCTGGAATTTCTTACGAATCTTGAAAGTAAAACTTTTATGCCAAGCCTGCGCATTCTTCGCACTTTTCTGGCCGTGGCGGCCGAGGGCTCCTTCACCGCCGCCGGACAGCGCGTGGCGCTGACCCAGGTGGCCGTGGGGCTGCAGATGCGCACGCTGGAAAACGACCTCAAGCGCAAGCTCTTCGCGCGCCAGGGCAAGCTGGTCACGCTCAATGAGCAGGGCCGGGCGCTGGTGCCCATAGCCACCCAGCTGGTGGCGCTGTACGAGCAGGCCAAGCACGGCACGCGGGCCGACGCACCGCTGGCCGGCACCGTGCAGTTCGGCTCCATCGTCTCGGCGCTGAGCCAGCTGGTGCGCGCCACGCTGGAGCTCAAGCGCCACCATCCGGCGGTGGACCTGCATGTGGTCTCGGGCAAGTCCAACCGGCTGATCGCCCAGGTGGAGAACCATGAGCTGGATGCGGCCGTGGTGGTCTACAACCCGGCCATCAAGCGCCCCTCGCTGGTCTGGACACCGCTGTACGCCGAGCCCATGGTGCTGCTGGCGCCGCGCGCCGCCCGGCCCGCGGCGCCCGCCGACATGGTGGAGCGCTATCCCTTCATCCGCTTCGACCGCACCGAGCACACGGGCGAGCTGGTGGAACGCACGCTGCGCCGCCTGCGCGCCAAGCCCCAGGAGTTCCTGGAGCTCAACTCCATCGAGACCATCGTGGAGCTGGTGCGCGACGGCATGGGCGTGGCCATGCTGCCCAATCTGGCGCGGCATGGCTGGGAGGGCGACCCGCGCTTGCGCGTGCTGCCCATTGCCCAGACCGCCGAGAGCCGGCAGATCGCCCTGGTGCAGCTGCGCACGGCGGCGCGCGCCGAGATCATCACCGCCGTGGGCCAGCAGTTCGTGGCGGCGCTGGCGGTGCCGGCCTGAGCGCGGCGCTGTGGGTGTTGCGCCGATCCGCGTGTCTTAAGTTGCGTATTGCGCGAGCCCGTGGCCCATGGACCAGTTCTCCTTGTCCACCTCGACCAGGTTGACGAACACGTCCTCGGGCCGCAGGCCGGGGCTCTCGACCAGCAGCTCGGCGATGCGGCTAAACAGCGCCTTCTTCTGCTCCAGGCTGCGGGTGTTGCTGACCGTGAGCTGCACCAGCACCAGATCGTCGCTGCGCGCCACGCCCAGATAGGAGGCGCCGTAGCGGAAGTTGTCGCCGTCATGCTCGGTGATGGTCATGAACTGGTCGTCCTCCGGCACGTTGAAGGTCTCGCGCATGGCGCGGTAGAGGCTGTCGCAGATGGCCTGGCGGTAGGCGGGGGACTTGCCGGCGCGCATGTTGATCCGGGTCATGGGCATGGTGTGGCTCCGTTGCTTTGCGTTGTGGGAGCCTCGAAGGTAGGCGGTGCCAGCTATTTTGAAAAGCCATGATTGCTGATATCAGTAATAATGGATTGCAATGATTCAACGACCCCTTGACCTGGATGCCGTGCAGAGCTTCGTGCACATCGCGGAGCTGGGCAGCTTCACGCGCGCGGCCGAAGCCATGCAGACCACGCAGGCCGCCGTCAGCCTCAAGCTCAAGCGGCTGGAGCAGCGGCTGGGCTGCCGGCTGGTCGAGCGCACGCCGCGCCACGTGCAGCTGTCGGCGCTGGGTGCCGACTTCCTGCCCCATGCGCGCGAACTGCTGCAGGCCCATGAGCGCGCACTGGCGCTGGCCGTCAGCACGCGCCAGCGGCTGACCATCGGTATCAGCGACCATGTGGCCGGGCCGGAGCTGCCGGCCCTGATTGCCCGCATGAATGCGCAGGACCCGCAGCTGCTGATCGACATCCGCATCGTATCGTCCGGCCCGCTGCTGCAGGGGTTTGACCGGCGCGAGTACGACACGGTGATCGTTCGCACGCATGCCGGGCGTGACGACGGCGAGCTGCTGGCCGAGGAGCCCTTCGGCTGGTTTGCTGCGCCCGGCTGGCAGCACCGCGCGGGCGAGCCCCTGCCGCTGGCCACGCTGGCCGAACCCTGCGGCGTGCGCGCCATGGCCGGGCAACTGCTGGATTCGGCGCGCATGCCGTGGACCGAGGTGTTCGTGGGCGGCGGCGTGGCCGCTGTCTCGGCCGCCGTCATGGCGGGGCTGGGCGTGGCCGCGCTGGCGCCGCGCATGCTGGCCCTGGGCGCCGTGGACGTGGGCCCGCGCCTGGGCCTGCCCACGCTGCCGCGCCTGCCCGTGCTGCTGCACACCCGCGTGCGCGAAGGCCGGCCGCGCGCGGCGCTGGATGCGCTGGGCGCCGCCTTCAAGTCCGCCGTGCGTGGCTAGCAGCCAACAATCGGCCCGGCATGGCGCGCAGCCGCTTGTGCCTGCGGGGCAACGGGCGATAGACTCGCACCCCTCCCATCCACCCTCACCCTTTCGAGGTGCACCATGCCCCGCCGCACAGCTTCCTGCTGAACGACTTCGTCACACGCTGATCCTGGCCTTGCCACGGATGTCTTTTGCGTGTGCGCTGCGGTGCGTGGCCTTTTGAGGGCTTGCGGCTGACCGTCCGGTTTGCGGACGGCGCCGACAGTCCTGCCATCTTCCCCTTCGACAGCCTGCCGGCCCGGCCACCACGGGCCAGGCCGCGCTGTCGCTGCATCCCCTGCATTGCGGCGCCTGGCGTCGTCGTCGGCTTTTCCCGCTCCACGGCATGTCGCCGTGGGGTGCTGCATCGTTTTCGGAAAGCACGACATGACCCCATCCATTGCCCAAGGCGCTCACTTTCTTTCGAGCGTCGAGATCCTCAAATACCCCCGCACGCCGCACCTGCGCGGCTCGCGCCTGCAGTCCGGTGACCAGGACGACGCCGTGCCCTATGAGCGGCTGGCCGGCCGGCACATCGTCGTCGAGGAAAAACTCGACGGCGCCAACGCCGCGCTGAGCTTTGCCGGCGACGGCCAGTTGCTGCTGCAGTCGCGCGGCCACTACCTGGACAGCGAGCGGCCCGGCGGGCGCGAGCGCCAGTTCAACCTCTTCAAGCAATGGGCCCAGGCCCATGAGGGCGCGCTGCTGTCCCTGCTGGACGACCGCTACCAGGTGTTTGGCGAGTGGATGTACGCCAAGCACTCGCTGTTCTACGACGCGCTGCCGCACTGGTTCTGCGAGTTCGACATCTGGGACCGCTCGGCGCAGTGCTTCCTGGACACACCGCGCCGCCATGCCCTGCTGGCCGGCGTGCCCGTGGTCTCGGTGCCCGTGCTCTACAGCGGGGCGGCGCCCCGGCGCATGCAGGACCTGCTGGCGCTGCTGGCCCCCTCGCTGGGCCGCAGCGCGCGCTGGCGCCAGGCCTTCGAGCAGGTGGTGGCCCGCCAGAAGCTGGACCTGCCGCTGTGCTGGCGGCAGACCGACGGCTCCGAGCTGGCCGAAGGCCTCTACCTCAAGGTGGAGGAGGGCGGCCAGACCGTGGCGCGCTACAAGTTCGTGCGGCCGGACTTCGTGCAGGTCATCCTCGACTCGGGTTCGCACCACAGCGAACGGCCCATCGTCCCCAACGGGCTGCGCGAAGGCGCAGACATCTTTGCGGCCGATATTTCAAAAAGCTGGTGAGGCCTGCAGCGCAGACCCATCGCAAGGAGATTTCCATGACGAACTGGAAACAGATCCAGTCCCTGGTGCCGCAGCCCGGCGCCGACCCCGACTTCGTGGCCTGCCTGGCCGCCTTCCCCCAGCTGGAGCAGGCCAAAACCACGCCGCAGGACCCCGTCTATCACGCCGAAGGCGATGTCTGGACACACACGCAGATGGTGGTGCGCGAACTGCTGGCCGACCCCGGCCATGCGGCGCTCACCGCCACCGAGCGCGAGACGGTCTTCCTGGCCGCGCTGCTGCACGACGTGGCCAAGTGCTCGACCACCGTGGTGGGCGAGGACGGCCGCATCGGCCAGCCCGGCCACTCGCGCCGGGGTGCGCTGGATGCGCGGCTCATGCTCTGGGAAGCCGGCGCGCCCGTGGACCAGCGCGAGGCCATCTGCCGCCTCATTGCCGTGCACCAGGTGCCGTTCTTCGCCTTTGCCGACTCGCGCCGCGGCCTCTCGCCCGAGTTCATCGTGCGCGAGCTGTCCTGGCAGGTGGACCTGCACCTGCTCACCCTGCTGGCGCGCGCCGACATGCGCGGGCGCATCTGCCCGGACATTGCGTCCGTGCTGGTCAACATCGAACTGGTGCGCGAGTTCGCGCTGGAGGAGGGCTGCCTGCGCACGCCACGCCGCTTTGCCTCGGCCGAGACGGCGGTGCGCTACTTCCGGGGCGCGCAGCTGCATCCCGACTATGCGCTGCACGAGCAGACCGGCTCGCGCGCCATCGTCATGTGCGGCCTGCCGGCCAGCGGCAAGAACACCTGGGTGGCCGCCCACCATGGCGACCTGCCCGTGGTCTCTTTCGACGATGCGCGTACGGAGTTGGGCCTGCGCCACGGCCAGAACGAGGGCGCCGCTGCCCACCACGCCGTGGACAAGGCCAAGGCCCTGCTGCGCGCGGGCCAGCCCTTCGTCTGGAATGCCACCCACCTGTCGCGCCAGATGCGCGGCAAGACCGTGGACCTGTGCCTGGCCTACGGCGCCCGCGTGGAGCTCGTGCACCTGGAAGCCAGCCGCCCAACCCTGCTGGCCCGCAACCGCGCGCGCGACACCACGCTGACCAACGCGGCCCTGCTCAGCCTGCTGCAGCGCTGGGATGTGCCTTTGCCTACCGAGGCGCATGCGCTGTCGTTGGTGGTCAATGAGGGGTAGGTCGGGGGTGGGGGTAGGCCCCGCCTTTCGCTCAATCCCTTCGGATTCCGCGCTCCTTCACCAGCCGGCCCCACTTGGCGGCTTCGCTGTCGATGAAGGCGGCGAACTCCTGGCTGCTGCCGCCGCCGAACTCGTTGCCCTGGGAGACGATGCGTTCCCGGACTTCCGGATGGTCCATGGCCTTGGCGAACGCCTTGTTGAGCCGGGCCACGATCTCGGGCGGCGTGCCTTTGGGCGCCACATAGCCCATCCAGTTGGAGACGGTGACCTGGGGGAAGCCGGACTCGGCGAAGGTGGGCACGTCAGGGAGCATGGCCAGGCGCTGTGCCGAGGTCACACCCAGCGCGCGGATCTTGCGCGCCTGTATGGAGGGCGCGGCCGCACCGGTCTGCTCGAACATCAGGTCCACCTGTCCCGACAGCAGGGCGGTGGCGGCGGGGCCACCGCCCTTGAAGGGCACGCCGACCATGTCCAGGCCTGCCGCCGCCTCGAAAAGCTCGGCCGAGAGATGGTGCGCACCACCCGGCCCTGCATTGGCGATGTTCAGCTGCCCCGGCCTGTCCTTGGCGGCCGTCACCACATCGGCCACGCTGCGATAGGGCTTGTCGGCGGGCGTGACCAGCACCAGCGGGCTTTTCTCCAGCAGGATGATAGGGACAAAGGTCTTGGGATCGAAGTTGAGCTTGGGATAGATCCAGGGATTGACGGCCAGCGGCCCGAAGCTGCCCATGGCGATGGTGTAGCCGTCGGCTGCGGCGCGGCCCACGAACTCCATTCCGATGTTGCCGCTGGCGCCGGGCTTGTTGTCCACGATCACGGGCTGGCCCAGTATCTGCGCCAGCTGCCTGGCCACGAGCCGGGTCTTGACGTCGGTGTTTCCGCCGGCCGCGAAGGGCACGACGATGGTGACGGCGCGGACCGGGTAGCCGTCGGGGGCGGTCTGGGACCGGGCCGTGGCCGAAACCAGGACCAGGATGGCGGCGGCCGTGGCGGCCAGAGCGGGATGAAGCTGCATGTCGTCTCCTGTGGTTTTCTGAAGGGAAAGGCAAATGCCGGGAAAGGGCACGCGCCCTCACTCGGCCACGATGCGGGCCGAGGTCACGATGGCGGCGTACCTGGCGGTCTCGGCGGCGATGAAGTCCCTGAACTGCTGCTGCGACATGGGAGCGGGCTCGCCGCCCAGTTCGCGTAGGCGCTGCGCCAGCTCGGGATCCTTGAGCGCATTGACCACCGCCGCATGCAGCCGCGCCTGGACGGCCGGCGGTGTGGAGGCGGGCGCGAAGAGGCCGAACCAGTTGTCCAGGTCGTAGGAGGCCAGGCCCGTGGACTCGGCAATGGCGGCAATGCCGGGGGCGAAGCTGGCGCGCTGCGCTGAAGTCACCGCCAGCGCCTTGACACGGCCGCTCCTGATGAAGGGCGCGGCCCCCGCGTAGCTGACGAAGGCCAGTTCGACCACGCCCGAGGACACGTCCACCAGCTGGTTGGCCGCGCCCCGGTAGGGCACGTGGTTCAGCCGGATGCCGGCCAGCGACTGCAGCAGCTCGCCATTGAGGTGCTGGGGATTGCCCACGCCGCTGGTGGCGTAGCCGAGCTTGCCGGGGCTGGCCTTGGCCAGGCGCACCAGTTCATCGATGTTGCTGGCCGGCAGGCCGGGCGAGGCCACCAGCACGTTGGGCACGCGCGTGACCAGGGTCAGGGGGGCCAGGTCGCGGGACGACTGATAGGGCATGCGGCCCTGGTGCACCAGCGGGGCGATGGCGGTTTCGCCGGCCGAGCCCAGCAGCAGCGTGTGGCCGTCGCCCGCCGCGCGTGCCACGGCGCCTGCGCCCAGCATGCCGCTGGCGCCGGGCCTGTTGTCCACCACCACCGGCTGCTTGAGCGTCACGCGCAGCCGCTCGGCCAGCAGCCGGGCCATGGCGTCGACGCCGCCGCCTGCCGTGAAGGGAACCACGAGAGTGATGCTGCGCTGCGGCGCGTCCTGGGCCGCAGCGGGCAGGCTGCCGATGAGGCCGATGAGGCCGGCGAGCAGCGCGGTGCCCAGGCTGCGCAGCAAGCTGCGGCGGGAGGGAGCGTACATGTCAAAACTCCTTGGCGGCCTTTTGGCCGGGGTTTCAGGGAAAGCGAGATGAGGCGTTTGATTGCATTTTAGAAATTCAATATGCAAAATATCAGCTATGGAAAACACCGAGAACCCCTTTTCCCGCGTCCTTGAACTGGACGGAGTCCGCTACCACGCCGCCGATGTGCCGGGCGTGCTGGGCGAGTGCCTGCCGCGCCTGCCCGTGGTGCTCAGGTTGTTGCTGGAGAACGTGCTGCGCCACATGGAGGGGCAGGAAAGGGACGCTGCCGTGGCTGCCCTGCGGGCCTGGCTGGAACATGGCAGCAGCGAGGCCGAGATCGCCTTCCAGCCGGGCCGCGTGCTCATGCACGACACCACCAGCACGCCGGCGCTGGTCGACATCGCGGCCATGCGCGACGCGCTGCACGAAGAGGGCGTGGATCCGGCCGTGCTCAATCCGGTGCTGCCCGTCGATGTGTCGGTGGACCACTCGCTGGCCGTGGAGGCCTATGCAGTGCCGGGCGCCGCCCAGGCCAACCTGGAGCACGAGATACGGCGCAATGCCGAGCGCTACCGCTTCCTGCGCTGGGCTTCCAGGGCCCTGGCCCATGTGACCATCCACCCGCCCGGCACGGGGATCATGCACACCATCAACCTGGAGCAGCTGGCCACCGTGGTGGCTACCGAGGAGCGGGGCGGCAGGCTCTGGGCCGTGCCCGACATGATGCTGGGCACGGACAGCCACACACCCATGGTCAACGGCATCGGCGTGCTGGGCTGGGGCGTTGGCGGGCTGGAGGCGCAGACCGTGATGTTCGGCATGCCCACCATGCTGCGCATCCCCGACGTCATCGGCGTGCGGCTGACCGGCGCGCTGCGCCCCGGCGTGCAGGCCAGCGACCTGGCCCTGGTCGCCACCCAGCGGCTGCGCGCCCTGGGCGTGGCCGGCGAGTTCGTCGAGTACTTCGGCCCCGGCGTGTCCACGCTGACGGCGGGCCAGCGCAGCGTGGTGGCCAACATGGCGCCCGAGTACGGCGCCACCACGGGCTACTTCGCGGTCGATGGCCAGACGCTTGACTACCTGCGCGCCACGGGCCGCAGCCCACAGCGCGTCGCCCTGGTCGAGGCCTATATGCGTGCCCAGGGCCTGTGGTTCGATCCGCAGGCCCGGCCGCGCTACACACGCCAGATCGAGATCGACCTGGACACCGTGGGCTGGCACATTGCCGGTCCGCGCCGCCCGCAGGACCTGCTCGACTATGGCGACAGCGCCCGCGCGCTGCAGGCCGTGGGCTTTGTTGCGTCCGGCGCGCAGACCGGGCTGCCGCGCCATGCCGTGGCGCTGGCCGCCATCACCAGCTGCACCAATACCTCGGATCCCGCGCTGCTGGTCGCCGCCGGGCTGGTGGCGCGCAAGGCGCGGGCGCTGGGGCTGAAGGTCCCCGCATGGGTCAAAACCTCAATGGCACCGGGCTCGCCGGCGGCTGCCTCCTATCTGGCGCGCGCCGGGCTGCTGCAGGACCTGGAGGCCGTGGGCTTCGGCATCGTGGGCTACGGCTGCACCACCTGCATCGGCAACCCCGGCCCGCTGACGGAGCCGGTGCGCCAGGCCCAGCGCGCCGGCCAGGCCAAGGCCGTGGCCATTTTGTCGGGCAACCGGAATTTTCCGGGCCGCGTGCATCCGGACATCGAGCTGAGCTTCATCATGTCGCCGTCCCTGGTCATCGCCTTCGGCCTGGCCGGCGACGCGGCCCGCAACCTGCGCCTCGAGCCCGTGCAGCAACTGGCCGATGGCCGGCCCGTGTTCCTGGCCGACCTCATGCCCACCCGCGAGGAAGTCCAGGCGGCGCTGGCGCTGGGCCTGCACCCGCAGGACTTCGGCCGCGACTTCGCGCGGGCCACGCTCAACCCGGCCTGGCATGCGCTGAAGGCGCCCGAGGGGCCGTTGTTTCCCTGGGACGCGCGGTCCACCGCGCTGCGCCGCCCGCCCTTTGCCGCGCTGTCCGAGGGCAGCCAGCTGGGCCGCTACCAGGCCCACCCGCTGCTGGTGGTGGGCGACGACATCACCACGGACCATATCTCGCCGGCCAGCGCCATCCCGCCCGACAGCCTAGTGGCCGATTTCCTGGTGGAGCGCGGCGACGACCGGGGTGATCTCAACGTCTTCGCGTCGCGGCGCGGCAACTGGGAGGTGATGGTGCGGGCGGCCTTTCACAGCAAGACGCTGAAGAACCTGCTGGCGCCCGGTGCCCCCGTGGCCCATGGCCTGCATGCGCCATCGGGCGAGATCGCGCCGCTGTGGGACATCGCGCAGTGCTACCGCAAGGCGGGCCAGTCCGTGGTGCTGGTGGCCGGCGAGCGCTACGGCACGGGCTCCTCGCGCGACTGGGCCGCCAAGGGCCAGCGCCTGCTGGGCATACGTGCCGTGCTGGCCCTGAGCTTCGAGCGCATCCACCGCTCCAACCTCATCGGCATGGGCATCGTGCCGCTGCGCTTGCCTGCGGGCATGGGGCCGCAGGAACTGGCGCTGCAGCCGGGCGACCGTATCGAGATCGATGCACCGTCCGACGCCCTGGCGCCGCGCTGCGCCGTGCCCGTGCGCATACTGCGCGGCGATGGCAGCGTGCAGGCGCTGCAGGCCACGGCCGCCGTGGAGACGCAGCTGGAGGCCGGGCTGCTGCGCAGCGGCGGCGTGATTCCTTCCATCCTGCGGCAGGCGGCCGGGCGCTGATGTGGCATGGCATGACAATGGGGGCATGAAGACCTCCACCCAGCTGTGCTCGCAAATCCTGGCACTGGCCCGTTCCGAACAATGGGACAGCGGAACCCACCTGGCCGCCCAGGGCCTGGCCGACCGGCTGCGCGTCTCCCGCCAGCCCGTCAACGAGGCCTTGCAGCAGCTGGAAGAGCAGGGCGTGGTGCGGCGCGAGCGCAACCGGGGGTTTTTCCTGGCCCTGCCGCATGACGGGATTCCGGACGAACTGCTGGCCGAGGCGGCGGCCGGCGACCAGGACCTGACCGAAGCCATCTACTTTCGCATCGCCGAGGACCGGCTGCGCGCCAGCCTGCCCGAATCCGTCACCGAGGCCGCGCTGCGCACGCGCTACGGCCTGAGCAAGGCCCAGCTGGCGGCCGTGCTCAACCGCATCTCGCAGGAGGGCTGGATCGAGCGCAAGCCCGGCTACGGCTGGACCTTTGCGGCCATGCTGACCACGCCCGACAGCCTGCTGCAGTCCTACCGTCTGCGTATGGCGCTGGAGCCGGCCGCGCTGCTGGAGCCCGGCTACCGGCTGGACCGCGCCGTGCTGCAACGCTGCCGCGCGGCCGAAATCCACTTGCTCGAAGGCGGCATCGCCACCGACCCGGCCGACCGCATCCACGACCGGGGGGTGAACTTCCACGAGTCCCTGGTCGAGGCCTCGGGCAACGTGTTCTTCATCGACACCATCCGCCGCGTCAACCGCGTGCGGCGCCTGCTGTCCTACCGCTCCATGCAGGACCGGGCGCGCTACCGCGAGCACTGCGAGCAGCATCTGAACATCCTGGAACTGCTGGGGCGCGAGCGCAACGAAGAAGCCTCCCTCGCCATGCGCGAGCACCTTGCGAGCACCTTGCGCAACCTGGCCAGCATCAGCGATCTCCTCGGTCCCGGCGCAGCGTCCCCGGAACCTTCGCGTACCCCTTCGCGTACCTCTTCCACGCCCCGGCGGGCATCCCGTTGACCCTTGAAGCGAGCCATCCATGAACCTTTCCTCCCAGCTGCTGTCCACCCTCGCGCCGCTTGGCCGCATCCGCGCCTCCATCAACACCGGCAATCCCATCCTTGCGCGGCTGCAGGCCGATGGCCAGCCCGCAGGCGTGTCCATCGACCTGGCCCGGCGCCTTGCGCAGCAGCTGGGGCTGGAGCTGGAACTGGTGGTCTTCGATACGGCCGCCAAGTCGGTGGATGCCGTCACGCGCGAGGAGGCCGACTTCGGCTTCTTTGCCGTGGACCCCGTGCGTGGCGCGGGCATCGGCTTTACCGCGCCCTATGTGCTGATCGAGGGCAGCTACCTGGTGCGCCAGGATTCGCCGCTGACCGACAACGCCCAGGTGGACCGGGCCGGGCACACCGTGGTGGTCGGCAAGGGCAGCGCCTATGACCTGTACCTGAGCCGCGAGCTGCAGCATGCGCAGATAGAGCGCGCCGTGTCCTCGCCCGCCGTGGTGCAGACCTTTGTGGAATCGACGGCCGACGTGGCCGCAGGCGTCAAGCAGCAATTGGAGGCCGATGCCGCACGCCTGCCCGGCCTGCGCCTGCTGCCGGGCCGCTTCATGGTGATCCAGCAGGCCATGGGCCTGCCCAAGGGGCGGGGCGATGAGGCCCTGCGCGTGCTGGCGGCCTTTGTGGAGGAGGCCAAGGCTTGCGGCTTTGTGGCCGAGGCGCTGCAGCGCCATGGCATTCAGGGCGCGGCCGTCGCACCGCTGGCGGGTGCATCGGCATGAGCACCTGTGCGTCGCGCCCCCTGTACGCCTACGTGGGTTCGCGCACCACGCGCGAGCGCGACGCACGTGGCGAGGGCATCACCGTCTATCGCGTGGACGAAGCCACGGGCGGCCTGCAGCATCTGCAGACCGTGGACGGGCTTGCCAACCCCTCGTTTCTGGCGCTCGATGCAGCCGGCACCCGGCTCTACACCGTGCATGGCGATGGCCATGAGGTCAGCGTCTTCGCACGCGATACCGCAACGGGCCGCCTGGCGTTGCTGCAGACCCGGGACTGCGGCGGGCGCAACCCGGTGCACCTGGCCATCGCCCCGGGCGGACGGCAGCTGGTGGTCTCCGACCATCTGGGCGAGCCGGCTGCCAGCGACGGCCACCGGGGGTATGGCGGGCCAGGCGGTACGCTGGCCGTGATGTCGATCGCACCGGACGGGCGCCTGGGCTCCGTGCAGCAGCGGCTTGCGCTACCGGGCCAACCCGGGCCGCATCGCAAGGAGCAGCCGTTTGCCAAGCCGCACTTCAACCCCTTCTCGCCGGACGGGCGCTTCGTGCTGGTGCCTGACAAGGGGCAGGACCGGATCTTCATCTTCGCCTTCGAGCACGGGCGGCTGGTGCCTGCGCCCCAGCCCTGGCTGGACTGCCGCGAAGGCTCGGGCCCGCGGCATATCGCCTTCCATCCTGCGCTGGCCTGCGCCTATGTGGTCAACGAACTGGACAACACTGTGCTCACCTGCCGCTTCGATGCGGCCACGGGGGCGCTGCAGGGCTTGCAGATCCTGTCCACCCTGCCGGAGGGCTTTGTGGGCAACAGCCGGGCGGCAGGCATCGAGGTCTTGCGCGACGGCCGGCAGGTGCTGGTGTCCAATCGCGGCGCTGACGGCATTGCGGTCTTCGATGTCGATCCTTTGACGGGGCTGCTGCACGCCAGTGGCGGCTTCGCCTCGGGCGGGCGCACGCCGCGCTTTTTCACGTCCTCGCCCGATGGGCGCCTGCTCTATGTGCTCAACGAGGACAGCGACAGCATCGTCTGCCATGCCCGGGATGACGCCTGGCGCCCGCTGGCCAGCACCCACTGCGCCAGCCCGGTGTGCATGGTGTTCGCGCGGTAGCCGTCCACGCTGCCCTCCGGGGCAGGATCAGGCGCCGCGCAGCACCAGCAGGTCGATGCTGGCCGGCACGCCCAGGCGCACGGCAAAGCCGGCCCACAGGCCTGCGCCGGCGCTGACGAAGAGCTTCATGGCGCCGACCTCGTACTCGCCGCGCACGAAGCCGTCATTGGCGGGCGCCACCAGCCATTGGTCCATGCCCAGGATCAGGCCGCCGTGCGTATGGCCCGACAGCTGCAGGCCCACGCCGTGGGCCGCATTGTCACGGGCGGTCTTGGGCTGGTGGGCCAGCAGCAGGTGGTATTGCGCACCGGCCTCTTTGGCCTGGCGGGCCACGGTGTCGATGTCGGGCGGCACGCCTTCGGCCACGGAGGGGTCGGTGTTCTGGCGCGACAGGCGGCCATAGGCCGGATCGCCGATGCCCGACAGCGCCAGGCGCGCGCCCTGCACATCGATCAGCTGCATGCGGTTTTCCAGCAGGTTCAGGCCCAGGCGGCGGAATTCGGCCATCCAGGCGTCGTAGCCGCTGTAGTACTCATGGTTGCCGGGCGCCGCCCACACGCCGTAGCGTGCCTTGAGCTGCGCCAGCGGCGCGACGTTGGCGCGGCCGCTGTCCACGTCGCCGTCCACCATGTCGCCGGGCAGCACGATGAGGTCGGGCCGCGCCTCCAGCGTGCGGTCCACGATGGTCTGCACATAGCGCGCGTCGTTGATGGGGCTGGCGTGGATGTCGGCCAGCACGGCCACGCGCAGGCCTTCCAGGCCGGTGGGCAGGCCGGGCAGGCGCAGTGTGCGTTCGTGCACCTCGGGCGGGCGCAGCGCATTGGCCACGCCCCAGGCCGACAGCAGGCCCGCCAGGGCCAGTGCGCCGGCCGTGAGCAGCGGCGCGTGCAGGCGCTGCTTCCAGTCCTCGCGCCGGGCCACGGCGGCCAGCGCCCAGAGGCCGTCGCGGAGCACGATGAAGACGGCCAGCATCAGCAGCATGGCCAGCACCCAGCCGCCCGGCACCTGCAGATAGGCCAGCGTGCGGTACTCGACCGTGCCCTCGCGCAGCAGCACCAGCAGCAGGGCGGGCGTGCAGCCCAGGGCCGCCGTGGCGACGGCCGCCATCAGGCGTGCGCGGCGCGGCATCAGGCGGACGGGCCACCACAGCCACAGGGCCAATAGCGGGATGACGAGGGCGGCAAGAGAAACCATGGGGAGCAGATCGAAGAAGGCGGGTGAGGCGGCCAGCGCCGGGAGCGGGCGGCAAGGCGAGCGCCGATTGTGCGCAATGCCTTGCATGCCGCTGGCCTGACTTGGCGAAGGCCCTGGCATGCGGGGGTTTTCATGCGGGCGGCACAGGGCAGGCGTATGGAAATCTGCAGCCGCGTGGCGCCGCCGGCATGGCGCGGGGATAATCCAGCCCCTTATGCCTTTGAAGATCAGCTTCCCTGAATCCCTGCCCGTATCCGCCCGCCGTGAGGAAATCATGGAGGCCATGGACCGGCACCAGGTCATCATCGTGTGCGGCGAGACGGGCTCGGGCAAGACCACGCAGCTGCCCAAGATCGCGCTGGCGCTGGGCCGGGGCAAGGTCAACGCCACGCCCGACGACAAGGGCCAGGTGCGCGGCCACCTGATCGGCCACACGCAGCCGCGCCGCATTGCCGCCAGCTCGGTGGCCAAGCGCATTGCCGAGGAGCTGAACACGCCGCTGGGCGATGTGGTGGGCTACAAGGTGCGTTTCCAGGACCGGCTGTCCAAGGACGCCTCGGTCAAGCTGATGACGGACGGCATCCTGCTGGCCGAGACGCAGACCGACCCGCTGCTCAAGGCCTACGACACCCTCATCATCGACGAGGCCCACGAGCGCAGCCTCAACATCGACTTCCTGCTGGGCTACATCAAGCAGATCCTGCCCCGGCGCCCCGACCTCAAGGTGGTGGTGACATCGGCCACCATCGATGCCGACCGGTTCTCCAGGCATTTCGAAGGCCCCAAGGGGCCTGCGCCGGTGATCATGGTCTCGGGCCGCACCTACCCCGTGGAAATGCGCTGGCGCCCCTTCGAGGAAAAGCGCGACCACGACCTCAACGACGCCATCGCCGAAGGCGTGGACGAGCTGTGGTCCGGCGGTGTCAGCGGCGACATCCTGGTGTTCCTGCCCGGCGAGCGCGAGATCCGCGAGGCCGCCGACCACCTGCGCAAGCACCTGGCACAGCAGCCCGTGCTGCGCCATGCCGAGGTGCTGCCGCTGTTCTCGCGCCTGTCGCAGGCCGAGCAGGACCGCATCTTCGACAGCCACACGGGCCGGCGCATCGTGCTGGCCACCAACGTGGCCGAGACCTCGCTGACCGTGCCCGGCATCCGCTATGTGATCGATGCGGGCACGGCGCGCGTCAAGCGCTATTCCTTCCGCAGCAAGGTCGAGCAGTTGCTGGTCGAGCCCATCAGCCAGGCAGCGGCCAACCAGCGCGCGGGCCGTTGCGGCCGCGTGGCCAACGGCATCTGCATCCGCCTGTACGACGAGGCCGACTTCGGCACGCGCGCGCGCTTCACCGACCCTGAAATCCTGCGCTCCTCGCTGGCCGGCGTCATCCTGCGCATGAAGTCGCTGGGCCTGGGCGACGTGGTGAATTTCCCCTTCCTTGAATCGCCCTCGGGCCGGGCCATTGCCGACGGCTACCAGCTGCTGGGCGAGCTGGGCGCCGTGGACGAGCGCGGCGAGCTGCTGCCCATGGGCCGCGAGCTGTCGCGCCTGCCGCTGGACCCGCGCGTGGGCCGCATGATTTTGGAGGCGCGCACGCGCGGCGCCGTGGCCGAGGTGCTGGTCATCGCCTCCGCCCTGTCCGTGCAGGACGTGCGCGACCGGCCGCTGGAGGCCCAGCAGCAGGCCGACCAGCAGCACGCCAAGTTCGACGACGAGAAAAGCGAATTCAGCGGCTACCTGCGCCTGTGGAAATGGCTGCAGGATGCGCGCGGCGGCAAGGTGGTGGCCAAGAGCCGCAAGGAAATGGCCGGCGCCCAGGCACCGGCCGCCAAGCCATCGGCGCGCAATGCCGCCTTCCTGCCCGTGGCCCAGCGCAGCGGCGGGCAGAGCGTGGCCGCCCCGGCGGCCGAGGCGCTGGCGGCCTTCCATCCGCAGGACACCGGTCCCGGCACGGATGACGAGCCCTCGCACAAGCTCAGCAACCGCCAGTGGGAGCAACTGCTGCGCCAGAACTTCATCAACATCCGCCGCGTGCGCGAATGGCGCGACATCCACTCGCAGCTGCTGACCGTGGTCAACGAGCACAAGTGGAAGATCAACACCGAGCCTGCGGGTTACGACGCCGTGCACCTGTCCATGCTGTCCGGCCTGCTGGGCAACCTGGGCTACAAGGGCGATGAAAGCGACGCCTACCTGGGCGCGCGCGGCATCCGCTTCTACCCGCACCCGGGCGCCCACCTGTCCAAGAAACCCGGGCGCTGGATCGTTGCGGCCGAGCTGGTGGAAACCTCGCGCCTGTACGGCCGGGGCATCGCCGCCATCGATCCGCAGTGGCTGGAGGAAGTCGGCGCCCACCTGCTCAAGAAGCAGCTGCTCGATCCGCACTGGTCCAAGAACCAGGCCGACGTGGTGGCGCTGGAGCGCGCCACGCTCTACGGCCTGGTGGTCTACAACGGCCGGCGCATGAGCTATGGCCGCATCGATCCGCAGTCCGCGCGCGAGATCTTCATCCGCCAGGCCCTGGTGGAGGGGCAGTGGGATACGCGCTGGCACTTCCTGCCCGCCAACCTCAAGCTGGTGCGCAAGGTCGAGGAGCTGGAGCACAAGAGCCGCCGCCAGGACGTGCTGGTCGATGACGAGCTGATCTACGCCTTCTACGACCAGCAGATCCCCAAGGACGTGTTCAGCGGCGCCACCTTCGACCATTGGTTCCGCGAGGCGGCCAAGGAAAACGCCGACCTGCTGCGCCTGTCGCGCGACGAGCTGATGCGTCACGAGGCGGCCGGCATCACCACCCAGGCCTTTCCCAAGGTCGTCAAGCTCGGCGGCGTGGACTGCACGGCCAGCTACCTGCACAGCCCCGGCGACGCGCGCGACGGCATCACCGTCACCGTGCCGCTGTTCGTGCTCAACCAGGTCAGCGACGAGCGCGTGGAATGGCTGGTGCCCGGCATGCTCAAGGACAAGCTCCAGGCCCTGCTCAAGAGCCTGCCGCAGCGCCCGCGCAGCCGCTTCGTGCCCCTGCCCGAAAGCGCCCAGCGCCTGGCCGAACTCTTCACCACGCCCGAGCGTTGGGGCCAGGGATCGCTCATCGATGCCCTGCTCAAGCAGGTGCGCGACGAGACCTCGCTGGACGTCAAGCGCGCCGACTTCAAGCTGGACATGCTCAGCCCGCACCTGTTCATGAACTTCCGCATCACGGACGAGCATGGACGCCAGCTGGGCCAGGGCCGCAACCTGGGCGCGCTCAAGGCCGAACTCGGCGCCAAGGCGCGCGGCGCCTTCCAGGCGCTGGCCGCGTTGAAGGTGGCTTCGGTCACCGAGGCCCCTGCTGCACCCGCTGCCACCGCGCCCGAAGCCGGCAGGAAGCCTGCGCCCGCTGCCAAGGCGGAAAAGCCCGACCAGGCCACGCCTGCCAGGAATGCCAAGCCCAGCCAGCCCGCCGACAGCCGCTACAAGGAATGGAGCTTTGGCGAGCTGCCCGAGCTGATGGAGATCGGCCGGGGCGGGCAGACGCTGATCGGCTTCCCTGCGCTCATCGACCATGGCGATGCCGTCGGCATCGAGGTCTTCGACGAGCCCGAGGTTGCGGCCGCACGCCACCGCGTGGGCCTGCGCCGCCTGTTCGCGCTGCAGATCCGCGACGCGCTCAAGTACCTGGAAAAGAACATTCCAGACCTGCAGAAGATGGCCGTTGCCTACATGCCGCTGGGCACGCAGGAGGAACTGCGCGAGCAGATCATCGACGTGGCCATAGACCGCGCCTTCCTGCAGGAGCCGCTGCCCACCAACGACGCGCAGTTCAAGCAGCGCGTGCAGGACGGACGCGGCCGGCTGACGCTGATCGCCAACGAGGTGGCGCGCATGGCCTCCACCATCCTGGTCGAGTACGCGGCGGCGCAACGCAAGATCAAGGACACCAAGAACGCGCCTGACGCCACGGCGGACGCCGCCCAGCAACTGCAGCGCCTGGTGCCCAAGAACTTCATCGCGGCCGCGCCCTGGACCCAGTTGCAGCACTATGCGCGCTACCTCAAGGCCATCACCAGCCGGCTGGACAAGTACCGCGCCGACCCTGCGCGCGACGCCAGCCGCCTGACCGAGCTGCGCCCGCTGGAGCAGCGCTACTGGCGCTTGGTGGCCGAGCGCAAGGGCCACATCGATGCGCGCATGCAGGAGTACCGCTGGATGCTGGAGGAGCTGCGCGTGAGCTTCTTCGCCCAGGAGCTGCGCACGCCGTACCCGGTCAGCATCAAGCGGCTGGACAAGGTCTGGCAGCAGCTGCAGAACTAGCGCCGTGCCGGCCTGCGGCCCTTTCTTGAGCGGGAGGGCCGCAGGCCATGTTTCAATGCGGCATCGCCACCTTCCCGGCACGCGGCGGGTTGGAGCGATGCAAGGCCCAAGGCCGTATGCGCCATCACAGAGATGGGGCATTTTTCAAAGCATGGGTGATCTGTGCAGAACCTGCACAGATGCTGGCCGCTCCATGGCGTTGCTGCGGACCCTGTGCGTTTCTAGACTGCAGGCATCAACCACTTCCCGTTTTCAGGAGCACTGCATGTCCCTCGCAGAACAGGCCAGCCAGGCCACCCAATCCACCAGCCATCCCACCCTCCGCGCCCTGTCAGGCGCGCCGGGACGCAGCCAGTTGCCACGGGGTGCCACGGCGCTGCTGGTCATCGACTTCCAGAACGAGTACTTCAGCGGCCGCCTGCCCATCCCGCGCGGCCCGCAGGTCCTGGAGCAGGCCCGGCGCCTGCTGCAATGGGCCGATGCCGGGCAGGTTGCCGTGTTCCACATCCAGCACATTGCCCCTGAAGGTGCGCCCGTGTTCGCCATCAATGGCAGCGCCGTCCAGTTCCACCCCGGCCTGCAGCCGCGCGCGGGCGACACCGTGGTGCAAAAGCGCAGCGTCAGCGCCTTCGTCGGCACCGACCTGGCCGACCAGCTGCGTTCGCGTGGCATCACCACCGTGGTCATCTGCGGCCTCATGACCCACGCCTGCGTGGCCGGCGCCGCACGCGATGCCGCGCCGCTGGGCTTCGAGGTCGTCGTGGCCAGCGATGCCGTGGCCACACGTGCCATCACGCGCAGCAACGGCGAATCCGTGGACGCCGACAGCCTGCACCGTGCCGCGCTGGCCGAGATCGAGGATGTGTTCGGCGATGTGCTGTCCACGGACGGCATCCTGGAGCTGGCGCTGCGCTGAGCGGGCTGGGCGGCATCAGCGGTCCATGCTCCACAATCCCCGCCAAAGGAGTGCATGAGCAATGGACAGATGGCAAGCCATGCGGGTGTTCTGCGGCGTGGTGGACGCGCAGGGTTTCACGGCGGCCCAGGATCGGCTGGGCATGACGCATTCCACGGCGTCGCGCCATGTCAAATGGCTGGAGTCGGAGCTGGGCACGCAACTGCTGCAGCGCAATTCGCGCGGGCTGAGCCTGACCGATGCGGGGCGCAGCTACTACCAGAGCTGTGTGCAGTTGCTGGAGCAGCTCGATGCGGCCGAGGCCGCGCTGGCGCAGCGTCGTGCGCGCGTGGCGGGTGTGTTGCGCATCACGCTGCCGCTGGCCGTGGGCGCCATCGAGCTGGGCGACTGGCTGCCCGATTTCGAGCAGCAATTCCCCGAGCTGGAGCTGCAGCTGCTGTGCACCGACCGGCTGGTGGACCTGGTGGCCGAGGGCGTGGATGCGGCCGTGCGCATCAGCCGGCAATTGCCGGACAGCGGGCTGCAGGCGCGGCTGCTCACGCATTCGCCGCTGGTGCTGGTGGCGTCGCCCGCCTACCTGATGCGCCAGGGCGTGGTGCAGGCGCCCGAGCAATTGGCCGAGCACCGCGCCCTGGCCTTTGCGGCGGGCCCGGCCCCATTGCGCTGGAGCGTGGTGTCCGGGCAGGGCGCCGTGACCGAGGTGCAGCCGCACACGGCGCTGCGCACCGATTCGGTGGCCACCATCTTCGAGGCTGCACGCGCAGGCCGGGGCATTGCGGCGCTGACCTGGCATACCGTGCGCTCGGCCGTGGAGCGCGGCCAGCTGGTGCGGGTGCTGCCCTGTTTTCATCTGGGGCAGTACAGCTACCACGCGCTGTATCCGCGCACGCGGCATCTGCGCCCGGCCGTGCGCGCGTTTGTGGATTTCATGGCGCGGCGCTATCGGCAAGGGCCAGGCGGCTGAGCATGGTCTTCTGGAGCCGGCCACTGGATGCGCAGGAGCAGGCCTTTGTGCGCACGCATTTCGGCGCCTCGCTCGATGCGCTGCTGCCGCGCCTGCGCCTGTACCAGCGGCGCCTGGGCGATACGCGCAGGGCGTTGTCCATGAATGGCGGGCGCATCTTCATGCCGCGCGCCTTCTTCACGCAGTCCGATCCGCGCCAGCCGCTGCGCCTGTCGCATCCGCAGATCGCAGGCATCTTTGCCCATGAGCTGCTGCACCAGTGGCAGCGCCTGCAGGGCATGCCTGTCACGCGGCAGGCCGCCTGGCTGCAGTTCAAGGCGCTGTGCACGCGCAGCGATCCGTATGCCTATGAGAGCTGCGATGATCCCCGGCGCATGCTGCAGCGCTTTGTCCATGCCCAGGTGGAGCAGCAAGGCCAGATGTGGGAGGACCATGTGCGCGCCTGCGTGGCGGGGCAGGGCGATGCGGCGGGCGCCCTGATCGCGGCCCACGTGCGGGGCGCGTGAGTCAGCTGGCCTGGATGCTCAGTGCTTCGATCAGGTCATGGGCCGACACATCGCGCGCCGCGCCAAAGCCCGCCACGTGCCGGGCGATGGATGGCGTGATGCAGACAAAGCGGAAGTCGCCCAGATCAGTCATGAACGCGGCTTCGGGGAAGCGCAGCACATAGCTGTCGCGCGCGCCATCGGCCAGCACGCTGCCGGGCGGCGGTGTGCTGGCCACGCCTTCAATGGCCACGCGCTCCAGTGCATGCACGCCCTCGCCGTCCACTTCGGCCGCGCACACCAGCAGGCTGACGGCCGGGTGCAACTCCATGGCCCGCGTGTGCGCTGCCAGTGCGCTGACGTGCAGCACAAAGCAGCCAAACTGCGCATTCCAGGCCCAGGGCACCATGGACAGCCGGGGAGCGGGCAGTGCATCGCCAGCCCCGGGGGCAGGGGAGCCGGCGGGCTGGGTGGCCAGGGCCGCGCTGCGGTGGCGGGCCAGCAGATCGCGCAGCGACAGCTGCAGGCGGGACAGGTGGGGCATGTCGGGCGTGGAGGGCATGGCGCCATCGTACCTGTGGCGTACCTGTGGCGTGCCCGTGGCGTGCCCGTGGCCGGCTTGCGAAAGCACAAGGCGAGTTGCGGTGGCATCGGTATGCCATGGGCGCTCAAGCGTCACTTTGGCGACGATCTCCTGGGGCCTTCCCCAATGCCGGGAAGCGGGTGTGGGCCTAGCCTCGCTGGCAAGGCGGATTGCCGCCGTCCCTTCCACTCACCGACACTTCAAAGCCCATCCACCCATGCCCTCCCAGCCCGCGCACCACGCTTTCTGGCCCAGCCGCCTGCCCCATTCCATCACCGTGCCCGCCACCAGCGTCTGGGACAACCTGGCCGTCAATGCGCGACGCTACCCGGACAAGGCAGCCATCCGCTACTTCGGCAGCTCCATCAGCTACCGCGAGCTGTGCGAGGGCACGGAGCGCATGGCGGCCTACCTGCACAGCCTGGGCGTGCAGCGCGGCGACCGCGTGATCCTGCTGATGCAGAACACGCCGCAGCTCATCCTGGCGCACTACGCCATCTTCCGCGCCAATGCGGTGGTGGTGCCGGTCAATCCCATGAACATGGCCGAGGAGCTCAGGCACTACATCACCGACGCCGACGCCAAGGTCGCCATCACCACGGCCGACCTGGCCCCCGAACTGGCCAAGGCCAGCAATGCGCTGGCTCCTGGCCAGCGGCTGGAGCACCTGGTCGTCACCCAGTTCACGGACGCCTTCGATGCCGGGGTGCAGGGCGACGACGCCCCGCCCGTGCAGTGGCACGACTGGCTGCTCACCCGGCGTGAGCCGGCCGTGCTCGATGGCGGCAGCGTCCACACCTGGCAGCAGGCCCTGGCCTGTACCGACGCCGCGCCGCCCCATGTGGTGGGCCGCGACGACATGGCCGTGCTGCCCTACACCAGCGGCACCACGGGCCACCCCAAGGGCTGCATGCACCCGCACCGCTCCATCAACCACAACGCCGTGGCGGGCAGCTACTGGGGCAGCGGCACCAGCGAGACCGTGGTCCTGGCCGTCGTGCCCATGTTCCACATCACGGGCATGGTCTCGGTGCTGCACACGGCCATCTTCGTGGGCGCCACCCTGGTCGTCATGCCGCGCTGGGACCGCGAGCTGGCGGGGCGGCTGATCTCTCGCTACCAGGTCACCAGCTGGACCAACATCCCCACCATGGTCATCGACCTGCTGGGCAGCCCCAACTTTGCGCAGTTCGACCTCACCAGCCTCAAGTACATCGGCGGCGGCGGTGCGGCCATGCCACAGGCCGTGGCCCAGCGCCTGCTGGAGCAATACGGCCTGCGCTTCAGCGAGGGCTATGGCCTGACCGAGACGGCCGCGCCCACGCACAGCAACCCGTTCGAGCATCCCAAGCAGCAATGCCTGGGCATTCCCTTCATGAGCACCGAGGCGCGTGTCATCGACCCCGAAACCGGCGCCGATGTCCCACAGGGCGAGCAGGGCGAAATCGTCGTCCACGGCCCCGAGGTCTTCGACGGCTACTGGAAGCGGCCCGACGCCACGGCCCAGGTCTTCATGGAGATCGATGGCAAGCGGTTCTTTCGCACCGGCGACCTGGGCCACGTGGACGAGGACGGCTACTACTTCATCACCGACCGCCTCAAGCGCATGATCAACGCCAGCGGCTTCAAGGTCTGGCCGGCCGAGGTCGAATCGCTGATGTTCCGCCACCCCGCCATCCAGGAAGCCTGCGTGATCTCCACGCGCGACGCCTACCGCGGCGAGTCGGTGAAGGCGGTCGTCGTGCTGCGTGCCGGCAAGGAAGACACCACGGCCGAGGACATCATCCAGTGGTGCCGCGAGAACATGGCCGTCTACAAGGCGCCCAAGATCGTGCAGTTCGTCAAGGCCCTGCCCAAGAGCGGCAGCGGCAAGGTGATGTGGCGGCAGCTGCAGGAGGCGGAGGCCGGCTGACCGGCCCTCAGGGCCTCAAAGCCTGAAGCCCTTGCCCTCGGCGCGTTCCTGACGCGGCCGCCGAGGACGCTGTGGGGATGTTGCTGCATGGGCGTTGCGAAGGCTGCGCGCGCATCTATGATCGCGCGCCAGACACTAACACTGCATCAGACAGCACACAGTACACAGCACATGCTTGGATTTCCTGGGTCCGCTGCCACGGTCGTGGCAGCATTTTTTTGCCTTCCCGCTTGCGCGCACGAACTGTGCACCCTCGTCGCCGACGCCGACACGGGCCAGTCCCTGGTGCACAGCGGCCCGGCCTGCGCCGAGCGGGTCACGCCGGCCTCCACCTTCAAGATCGCCATCAGCCTGATGGGCTATGACGCCGGCATCCTGCAGGACGAATCCCGGCCCGCGTGGCCGTACCAACCGGAGTATCCGGACTGGGGCGGCGATGCCTGGCGGCGCGAGATCACGCCCCAGGCTTGGATGAAGGACTCGGTGTTCTGGTACTCGCAGCAGGTGGCGCGGGAGCTGGGCCAGCAGCGGTTTGGCGCCTACGTGAGGGCCTTCCAGTACGGCAACGAGGATGTCTCCGCCGTTGCCGTGGCCCATCCCGGCCACGACGGCGCTTGGGTGGTGTCCTCGCTGCGCATCTCGGCGGCCGAGCAGGTGGCCTTCATGCGCAAGATCGTGCGCCGGGAACTGTCTGTGAGCAGTCAGGCCATCGACATGACTGCGCGCATCACCCGGCACCCCGTGCCTGTGGACGGCTGGACCGTGCATGGCAAGACCGGCACCGGGTCGCCCGGCAGCGACAACCGCTACGATGCCAGCCGGGCCTACGGCTGGTATGTGGGCTGGGCCACCAAGGACCAGCGCAGGCTGGTGTTCGCCACGCTGATCCAGGATGAGCAGGCCCAAAAGCCCAATGCCGGCCTGCGCGCACGCGATGCCCTGCTGCAGCGACTGCCTGCCGCGGACCGCTGACAATGCACGGGCGTTTTCCTTTCCGCACCTCGCCCACACATCTCCCGCACAAGAGCGACAGACCGACACCCGATGAAGACCATTGACGAAATGCTGAACCTGGACCTGCTCACCCCCGAGCAGCACGTTGAGATCAGCGACTGGATTGCCCGCGCTAACTCCCCCGAGGAAATACTGCAGATGCCGGCCCCGCTGTGGCAGGCCGTGGAGCGGGCCAGCGAAGCCATGGGCGTCAATGCCGATCTTCTGCGGCCGCCCTCGCTGGATGCGGGCGGCGCCATTTTCGGATAGACCCTGCAGCGGGGATGGGCCGGCCCACCAGGCAACCGGCCCACCTGCGCACTCCCATGGCGTGCCGGCCAGGTCAGCTGGCCGGTGCCGGTGAGTCCTTGGTGTCCTGATGCGCCGGCTTGTCGCGCGGCGCGGACCACACACTGTCCTGCGGGCCGCTGCGCGTGCGCCGTGCCGTGGCACGCGCCATCCAGGCCAGGGCCAGCACGCCGGCCACGGCCGTCAGGTCCAGGCCGATCAGCGAGGTGTCCACCCACGCGCCGGTGCCTGGCGCCAGCCAGCCCACCAGCGATGACAGCGCGATCGCGGCCGTGCAGGCAGCGGCCAGCCACAGCAAGGCCGGGGCCGCGCGTGCCGCGCCGCGCACGAAGGCCCAGGCCATGCTGGTGAAGAACACGGCGTAGTAGATGCCCATGTGCCATGCGGCCAGGTCATCGACGCGGCCCGGCAGCCACTTGGCGGCGGCAATGGTGGCGGAAATGCCGGCCACGCAGCCCAGGCAGACGCCGACGGTGGCCGAGGCCATGAGGGCTGTGTCGCGCCGCTGCACGGGCAAGTCTGCGCCCTTGCGCTGGGCCTTGCGCCGCGTCTCCACCCACAGCAGATTGCCGCCGTAGAACAGCCACGCGCCCGCCAGGCCCAGCAGGAAGTACAGCCACCAGACCGCGAGTCCGCCGAAGGAGGCCATGTGCAGCGCGAAGAAGCTGCTGATGAACAGGTTGGGCGTGCTCTGTCCGCCTGACAGGTAGTCGGCCGAGAGCAGCTTTCCGCTGTACGGATCAAGCATGGCAAAGCCGCCCACGGCGCGCGGCGATACGGCCTGGGGATTCCTGCCCCAGACGCGCACGGTGGGCTTAGGGCCGGTGACCTGGGCGTACTGCAGTCTTTCGGGCTCGAAGCCGGGCGCGGCCGCCCTGACGATCTCCACCAGCTGCGAGGGTTTGAGCATGTCGGCGGGATTGCGTGGCGGCGCGTCCGGGGCCTTGCCCGAGGGGCGCGCAAAGGTCTGGGCCCATTGGCCTTCGTGGATCAGCCTGTCCTGCACGTCGAAGATCTGGTCGTGGTAGGCGAAGACCACGGCGCTCAGGGCCATGACGATGTGAAAGGGCAGGCTGACGATGCCCACCACGTTGTGCGCGTCCAGCCACATGCGCTTGAGGTTCCTGCCCACGCGCAGGGCGAAGAAGTCCTTGACCAGCGAGGGCAGCAGGATCACCACGCCCGACACCAGGGCCAGGAAGTACAGGGCCGAGATCGCGCCCATGATCCAGCGGTTGGGGTCCGAGTCCACGGGCAGGCCGACCACGCGGTGCAGCACGTCGATGAACTCCACCAGGCGGGACGGGCGCTGCTCGCTGATCTGCACGCTGCCGTCGGCCGACAGCTGGGCCGTGTAGTGGCGTACGGCGCTTTCGTCATGGTCGTCGGCCTTGGGATCGCGCACCTGCCATTGCAGGCGCGGTATGGCGTTGTCGCCCTGCAGCTGCACGATGGCGCCGCGCGCGGCCGCCGGCGTGCTGGCCAGGGTCCGGGCGATCAGCGGCTGCACCTCGTCCATGGGCACGGCCTGCACCACGGCGGCCGGCGGCGTGGACCATCGCCGGATGGGTTCCTTGAACACCGTCAGCGCACCCGCGTAGAAGGCGATGAACAAGGCCATGCCGCTGAGGATGCCCGTCCAGGTGTGTACGGATTTGTAGATGCGGATGTGGTCGGCTCTCATGACAGGCCTCCTGCGCTGCTGTGCATTGCCGCGCGCACCAGCCACCAGGCGGCCAGGGCCAGCGCGTTGGCCCCGCCCAGCCAGGCCCAGGCGCGCAGGCCGCTGGAAAAGAAATACACCAGGGACTGCACCAGCAGCCAGACCGGCGGCACCAGCCACATGACCAGCTGCCCGCTCACCGCCAGCGGCATGCCGTGCAGCAGGGCGGCCAGCAGGCCACTGGCGCTGATCGCCAGGCCCAGGCCCAGCAGCAGGCCGGCCAGGGTCTTGGAGATCCAGTCCGGCCGGATGGGGGCCGGCTTGCGCGGGCGGGCCTCAGGGTGTGCGTCGGCCATGGAACAGCGCTCCGATATAGGGCAGCAGGGCGAAGGCCAGCATCAGCAGGGTGAGCCAGGTGAACGTGGCGGCCAGCGTCCGCATGTCCTGGGCGAATGCCAGCCAGCCCGCTGCGAGCAGGCCGCCACCGGCCAGGAGGGCAGGCCGGCGCGGCCAGGCGGCCGCCCATAGCCGCTGGTTGGGCGAGGCGGCGTAGATGCACAGGCAGGCCAGCGAGGTGGCAAGCAGGCCGGCGACGGTGAAGAACGGCATGGAAATTCGATCGTGGGAAGCAAAAGACCCGGCGGGACACAACATGCGCCCCACCGGGTGGCCCGCGCAGTGCGTCAGGCGGTCAGAACGACACGGTGGCCGACAGCCTGAAGGTGCGCGGTGCGCCGGGCATGACGAAGCCGTCGGTGAACATGCCGATCCAGTAGTTCTTGTCCGTCACGTTCTCCACGCTGGCATTGAAGCGCACGGGCGTGGCGCCGAACCTGGTCTCGTACTTGGCCATCAGGTCGAAGCGGTTCCAGGCCGGGGCGCGCAGCTTGTTGCCGGAGTCCACCCACTGCGAGCCGGTGTACAGCACGCGGCCGCCGACCGACAGGCCCTGCACGGGCGTTTCCCAGTCGATGCCGATGCGCGCGCGCAGCTTGGGCACGCCGTAGTTTTCACGGCCGGAGTTGATCTGGCGCGACTTGATGTACTCCACCCCGCCCAGCAGCGACAGCGTCTGCGTGAGCTTGCCGAAGGCGCTCCACTCCAGGCCCTTGAGGCGCTGCTCGCCATCGAGCACCTGGGCATTGCCGCTGTTGGTGATGATGGACGGCTTTTCGATGCGGAAGGCGCTCAGCGTGTGCGTGGTCTGGCCCGCCTGCAGCTTCACGCCCACCTCGCCCTGCTTGGTCTGCATGGGCGCCAGGGTCTCGCCGGTGTTGGCAAAGCCCGCGCCCACGGTGCGGCCGGGCTCCAGGCCTTCGGTGTAGTTGGCGTACAGCGAGACGTTGTCGCCCCAGGGCCGCACGACCAGGCCGGCCATGGGCGAGACGCGGCTCTTGCTGTAGTTGGACGACACGCCGTTGACCAGCGGCGTCTTCACCGTCTGGTGGCGTGCGCCCAGCGTCAGCAGCACCTTGTCGTTGGCGAAGCTCATCACGTCGGCCAGGGCCAGCGAGCGGAATTCGTTCTCGGTGGTGTAGCCCTTCCACTGCGGCGCGCCCGGGAAGGTGGGCGTCGTCGGCTCGTACATGTTGGTGGTGTAGCAGTAGTTGCAGGCCGTGTTGTAGGTGCCTTCCTTGTGCTTGAGGATGTTGAACGACAGTTGCAGACGGTGCTGCACGCTGCCCGTGCTCAGCTTGCCGATGACGCCGGCCTCGGCCGTGCGGCGCTCGGACTCGGTGTGCACGTTGTAGATGGCGCCGCGCGTGGTGCCGTCCAGGCCCGTGACGATGGCGCGGGTGCCGAACAGCAGGCCCTTGCCCTGCGCCTCGGAGGCGCCGAAGGCGAAATAGCCCTGCCAGTTCTGCGTGAAGTCCACCTCGGCACGCGCCAGCAGGCCGCTGTTGTCGTACTGGCCGTGGGTGCCGCGGAACATGTTCACGTCGCCGCTGGGCGGTGCCAGCAGCCGGCCCACGCCGGGGATGGCCGCGCTGCCCAGGAAGCTGAACATGCCCGGGCTGCCGCCGTCGATCTTGGTGATGCTGTTGTACAGGTCCAGCGAGAAGCGGGCCCTGTCGCCCAGGTAGTCCAGGCCCAGGGCGCCCACGCGGCGCTTCTGGCTCTCATCCTTGGCGCCCATGTCGCCCGAGCCGTAGACGCCGTTGAAGCGCAGGCCCAGCCGCTGCTCGGGGCCGAAGCGCCTGCCCACGTCGGCATGCATCTGCAGGTAGGAGTCCGAGACGTAGGTGGCGGTCAGGTCCGCCATGGGCTGGGCCAGCGCGCGCTTGGTGACCATGTTGACGGAGCCGGCCACGCTGGCCAGCGGCGGCATGCCGGACAGCAGCACGTTGGGGCCGCGCATCACCTCCACGCGCTCGAACATCTCGATGGGCACCGAATTGGCTGGCGCCACGCCGTACAGGCCGTTGGTGGCGATGTCCATGGCCGTCACATCCAGGCCGCGCAGGTTGAAGTTCTGCAGCAGGTGTCCCTTGTTGGTGGTGAAGACCACGGCCGCATCGTTTTCCAGCACATCCTGCAGCGACAGGGCGGACCAGTCCTCGGCCAGCTCGCGGGTGTAGGCGTTGACATGCACCGGCGCGTCCACGATGGAGGTGGCGCCCAGAATGCCCAGGCGTGCACCCTTGGCGGCCTTGCGCCCCGGTGCCAGCGTGGGCAGGTCCTCGCGCTCGTACTTGTCGCGCACGTCGATCTGCGACAGCGTCGGCGTCGTTGCGGTCGGCGCCTGCGCTGCATCCTGTGCGATCGCCGTGGACCCGGCGCCGGCGGCCAGCATGGCCAGAACAATGGAGTTGAACCGCAGCGTGCGGCCGTTGGTGGTGTGCATGGACTGGACTCTTGATGTTGTAGATGTCAATGAGAATCAGTCTTAATTATATTTACGGATTTAGTTAGCATGGGAAGTTGTTGTATCCACGCATCGTCCGGCGGGCAGTTGATCTGCGTCCATGCACGGGCCCAAGGCCCGCCCCCCATCACCACCTCATCACCACCCCATCATCGACCGGTGCGCGCCAATGCCCGCCATGGCGCCATCGCTCACCGCCATGGCCACGTTGCCGGCGGCGCGGGCCGCGTCGCCACAGGCGAACACGTTGGGGACGCTGGTGGCCTGGCCTTCCGCCACCTTGATGAAGGTGCCCATGGGGCCTTCTTCCAGGGCGCAGCCCAGCTGTTCGGCCACGGGGCTGGCGATGCGGGTGCGCGGCTGGGTGAACAGGCCGTCCATCACCAGGCGGCGGCCATCCTGCAGCACCACGTCGGCCCGGCCTTCCAGGCGGGCGATGGGCGTGGTCTCCACCTGGGTGCCCCGGCGCGCAAGGGTGGAAAGTTCTTCGGCGCCGGGCGTGTAGGCGCCGTTGAGCAGCAGCGTGGTCTGGCCCCAGTCCGGCAGCATGACGGCGTGGTGGTGGGCCAGGGCCGAGCTGGCGATGATGCCGATGCGGCCCGCATTCATCTCGTAGCCGTGGCAGTACGGGCAGTGAAAGACGCTGCGGCCCCAGCGCTCGGCCAGTCCCGGCACGGGCGGCAGGCTGTCATGCACGCCCAGCGCCAGGACGAGGCGGGCGGCGCTGATGGCCGTGCCCGCTGCACGGAACTCCAGCCGGCCATCGGGCGCCACGCGGGCGTCCTCGGCCGTGCCGTCCAGCCACTGCACGGTGGGATAGGCCATCAGCTGCTGCCGGGCCTGGGCGGCGATCTGGGCGGGGGCCACGCCATCCTGGGTGAGAAAGCCGTGCGATGTCTCGCCGGCCTGGTCCACGAAGCGGTTGCGCCGCAGTCCGGCATCGACCACCAGCACCTGGCGGCGCGCACGCGCCAGTTGCAGCGCGGCGGACAGGCCGGCATAGCTGCCGCCGATGACGGCGAAATCAACGTGTTTCATGTGTGTGCTCCTGCAGTTGGTGCCAACCCTGGCCGCCTGCTGCGCGATGGCGGGCCAGGCGGGCGTGGAAGTCATGGGACAGGGCAGCCAGCGTCACCGTGCCCAGGCGTGCAAGCAGGGCGGCCTCGGCCTGCTGCACCGCGTTGCTCAGGGCTTCGTTCACGGCCTGGGCGACCAGGCATTCGGGCCGGTCCTCCCTGAAGCCCAGCGCCACCAGGCCGGGCGCGCCCAGGGCCTCATGCACGTCGCGCAGCGTGGTGCGGTCCAGTTCGCAAGAAAGCACCCAGCCGCCGCCATGGCCCTTGGCGGAGGTGACAAGGCCTGCATCGCGCAGGCCCGACATCAACCGGCGCAGCACGACCGGGTTGGTCTGCAGCGCGGCGGCGAGCATGTCGGAGGTGGCAGGTCCATCGCCCTCGGCCATGTGCAGAAGCACATGGAGGACGTCCGAGAATTGGCTGTTCTGTTTCATGCAACATTATTTGTTGCATGAGTGTGGCCTTGTCCCGTGAAGGGGAATGGGCCTGCCGCCGACTGATCAGGACTCGCCCGTGAACCCGATCTGCTTGACCAGCGAACTCCAGCGCTCGAACTCGGCCTGCTGGTCGGCCGCCATTTCCTGCTGCGTGCTGCCGCGCGCCAGCAGGCCCAGGGCGGCCAGCCCGTCGATCACGGCCTTGTCCTTGAGCGCGGCCGTGATGGCCGCGTTGGCGTTGGCAATGGTGGTGGCCGGGGTCTTGGCGGGAGCGTAGAAGCCGAACCATTCCTCCACCGTGACATCGGGGAAGCCCAGTTCGGTGAAGGTGGGCACGTCGGGCAGGAAGGGCGAGCGCTGCTTGCCCGAGGTGGCCAGCACGCGCAGGCGGCCCGCCTTCAGGTACTGCAGGTAGTCGCCGCTGGGGTTCATGGTGGCCGCGACCTGGCCGCCCACCAGGTCGGTGATGCTGGGCACGGTGCCGCGATAGGGCGCGTGCTTGAGTTCCACCCCCGAGCGCAGGCTCAGCAGCGCGCCCAGCAGGTGCGGCATGGAGCCCGCGCCCGGCGAGCCGAAGTTGGCCCGGTCGGGGTGGGCCTTGGCCCAGGCCAGGAAGTCCTTGAGGGTCTTGACCTCGGCCGGCACGGCAGGCCCCACGGCCAGGCCGTGGTAGATGACGGCGCCGATGGAGACGGGGATCGCGTCCTCGGGCTTGTAGGTCAGCTTGGGGTAGATGTGCGGGTAGACCGAGAAGGCCGACACGGGCGCCAGCGCCAGCACCGAGCCGTTGGGCGGGGCGTTCTTCAGGGCCTCCACCGCGATGCGGCCACCGGCGCCGGGCTTGTTTTCCACAAAGCCCGGCCCTTTGCTGTAGGGCGTGCCGCCCAGCCGCTCGGCCACGCGGCGGGCCACGCTGTCGCCCGAGCTGCCTGCCGGAAAGCCGTACATGATCTTGACCTGGTCCAGTGCCTGGGCCAGGGCCTGCAGTGGCGACAGCGACCCCAGGGCGGCGGCGCTGCCCAGGGCCTGGACGAAATGACGGCGATGCATCTGCATGGATGTCTCCTGGTGAAATCGAAAAAAAGGAAAAGCTGGAAAGAACAGGCTCAGAACATGTGGCGGATGCCGACGTTGATGCCGGTCTGCGAGCGGCCCGGCGCGGTGTTGCTGCCCGGGGCGCCGCCGCTGACCGAGACGGTGGCCAGGCGGTCGTTGCGGATGTGGCCGAGCTGGGTGTAGACCGCCGTGCGCTTGGACAGGTTGTAGATGGCGCGTGCCACCAGCAGGTCGGAGTCGTAGCCCGAGACGCCGCGGTAGCGAAGCGTCAGCCACTGGGTTTCGAGCACCAGCGCCTCGGTGACCGGGTACGAGGCGCCCACGTACCAGAGGTTGCTGCGCGGCTTGACGGCGTCGCCATCGTTGTCGCGGCGCAGCAGGCCGCCGCCGACCTTCACGCCGGCCAGCTTGAAGTAGCCGCCCAGGTGCAGGCGCTCGTCATGCTTGGCGCTGGAGGTCATGCCGCCGAACACCGGGTCGGTGGACGAGGCCGGCGTGCGGCCGTTTTGCTGTTCGTAGCCCAGCGCCAGGCCCCAGACGGGCGTGTCGTACTTGGCATACAGCGACCACTGGCGGCAGGCCTGCGTGTCCGATCCGCTCTCGCCCGGGCAGTTGGTGCCCGCGGGGCTGGGGCCTGCGTTGACGGCATCGCGCCCGAAGCTGTAGCCCGCGCCCAGCGCCAGCCCGCCGAAGTTGCCGCGCCAGGCCAGCATGTTGTCGGCGCGCGAGTTGGGGATGTAGGCGTCCAGCGAGCCCATGGCGAAGACGGCCGGGCCGATGATGTCCGAATCGAGCAGCGACCAGAACAGCATGGAGTTCTGGCGGCCCATGGTCAGGCTGCCCCAGTTGCCGCCCAGTCCCACCCAGCTTTGGCGCCCAAAGCCGCGCCCGCCCTGGTTGAAGGTGCCCTGGTCGGGCGCAAAGCCCGACTCCAGCGTGTAGATGGCCTTGAGACCGCCGCCCAGGTCCTCGCTGCCGCGCAGGCCCCAGCGCGAGGGCACCAGGCTGGTGGTCGATGGCATGCGGCTGAGACCGCCGCCTGCCGCCACATTGTTCAGGTGCTCCACGCCCACATCGACGATGCCGTAGAGCGTGACGCTGGAGGTGCCTTGCGCGAAGGCGCCGAAACTGGTGCTGGAGCCGGCCAGGGCCAGCACGGCGGCGGCCGCCAGGGTCAGCGGGGAAGGGGTTTTTTGCATGGTGATGTCTCCTCTGGTTTGAAAAATCGTTGCCGTCTTGGCGTGGGTGTCCGCACGCCTTTTCTCGGGCGCAGCGGGGCCCGGCCCGCCGGGGCGGCGGGACTGCGGACAAGGGGTGGATGAGGGCGGAAGGGGCGGGCCGTTCAGGAGACCGTTCAGGCGCCGCCCGCCGTCACGGCACGGTCAGCGGCAGCTGAAGCTGGCAGCGCTTTCCATGTCGCCGCTTCCGTTGTAGTGGGCGGCCAGCGGATGGGGGCACAGCGGCCGGGTGCGGGTGGGCGACCAGGTGGCGGGCAGGTCGGCGTTGGCGCCGCCCGCATTGCCTGCGCCGCGCGCACTGGCGATCACGCGGTCTGGCGCCTGGCCTTTCTCCACCCAGGCCACGAGGGAGCTGAGCATGTCGAACTGCTCGGTGGCCGGGCCGCCGCTGCAGTGGTTCATGCCGGGCACCAGGTACAGGCGGGCGAAGTCGGCGGCATCGCCATGGTTGCGGCGCAGCGTGTCGTACCACTGCACGGTGTCGTCGCTGGAGAAGATGGGATCGGCCGTGCCGTGGTAGACCATGAGTTTGGCGCCCCGGTTGCGCAGCACGGGCAGCTTGCCGTAGTCGGGCGGGAGCATGAAGGACAGCGCGCTTTCGGTGTACAGCGCCGTCGTGGCCTGGACCTTGGCCAGCATGCTGTCCACGCTGCCTGTCAGCGCGAACTGCGGGCCGTTGAAGCTGGCCGGGCTCTCCGGTGGCGCCTGCCAGACCAGGCCCACGGCGCCGGTGTCCAGGTTCAGCGAGTTGGAGAATTTCCAGCCGGCCCAGCCGGCCGTATCCAGGCCCGCGTCATACGGGAAGCTGCTGTAGATGCGGCTGCCGCCGCTGGTGGTGGCGCCCTTGAACAGGCCGGCAATGGTGCTCTTTTGCTCGGCGCTGAGGCAGCTGCCGTCGCGCGCGCCGCCGCAGGTGGGCACGTCGCGCGCCAGGTCGAAGCTCGCCTGGCAGGCTGCGCCGGCCTGCACCATGCCGTCAGTGGCGCCGTCCAGCGCATCGCACCGGGCCAGAACGGCCTGGCTGACCAGGCGGCGCTCTGCCTGGGTAAAGCCCGTGCCCAGGTCGGCGGGCGTGGTGGCCAGCTTCGCATAGCCCTGGGCGCCGGCAATGTTGGCAATGGCCGCCAGCGGCAGGCGCGTGCCGGGGTTGCCGGCAATGATGCCGTCGTACTGGTCGGCATAGCGCGAGGCCGCCACCATGGCGTGGCGCCCGCCGTTGGAGCAGCCGCCCAGGTAGGAGCGGTCCGGGCCCTTGCCATAGGCCGTCTGCAGCGCGCTGCGCGCCATGGGCGTGAGCTTGCCCACGGCCTGGTAGCCGTAGTCCAGCCGCGCCTGCGGGTCCAGGCCGAAGAAGGGGCCCAGGCTGCCTGCATGCCCGGCGTCGGAGCTGAGCACGGCAAAGCCCATCTGCAGCGCATTGCCCAGCGGCCCGCCGCCCAGTGCGCCCACGGCCGTGCTCACGCTGCCGTCCAGGCCGCCGTTGGCCTGGTAGAAAAAGCGCCCGTTCCAGTCGCGCGGCAGGCGCATCTCGAATCCCACGGCGTAGTTCTGGCCATCGACGGTGCTGACGCGCTCGTGCATGCGGCCGGTCACGCGGCAGTGCTCGGCAATGGGCTTGCCTGCCACCGTCAGCGTGCCGGCGGCCACGGTCTCGGCGGCGGTGATGCGGGTGTTGGGGAAGGATATTTTCGCGGCCAGGTCCGTGCACGACAGCAGCGTGGCGGGGCGGGCCTCGGCCAGCTGCGCGATGCCGTCGCTCGAGCCGCCGCAGGCCGACAGCAGCAGGGCGGGAAGGGCGGCGGCCAGCGTGGCCGGCAAGGCGCGGGAACGGGTCTTGTGGATCTTTCTGTCCATGTCTGTCTCCTCGGAAGGTGGTGTGAAGCCTCAGCGCGAAACCGTTGCGTGGCAGCCGTTGCCCGCATCCGCATCGCTTTCTGATGGCCGCGATTTTGGTTATATTTAATAACCAATTCAAGCGGCCTTTGCGAATTTCTTATTGGGACTTCCCCTTGATGCCGGGGCAGGCAGCAGGCCGCACAGGAGACAGACATGGACCACGAAAAACTCATTGCCATCGACATCCACACGCATGCCGAGGTGAGCTGCTGGAACCCGTTCGACAACTATGGCGAGGAGTACGACCGCGCCGCCGACAAGTACTTTGGCAACGGCCGGCGCCCGACCATCGCCGAGACCGTGGCCTATTACCGCGAGCGCAACCTGGGCCTGGTGATGTTCACGGTGGACAGCGAATCGCAGCTGGGCCGGCGCCGCATTCCCAACGAGGAGATCGCCGAGGCCGCGCGGGCCAACAGCGACATGATGGTGGCCTTCGCCAGCATCGATCCGCACAAGGGCCGCATGGGTGCGCGCGAGGCGCGGCGGCTGATCGAGGAAGAGGGCGTCAGGGGCTTCAAGTTCCACCCCACGGTGCAGGGCTTCCATCCCTACGACCGCATGGCCTGGCCGATCTACGAGGTGGTGGCCGAGTACCAACTGCCGGCCATCTTCCACACGGGCCACAGCGGCATTGGCAGCGGCATGCGCTGCGGCGGCGGCCTGCGCCTGGCCTACAGCAATCCCATGCACCTGGACGATGTGGCCATCGACTTTCCCGACATGCAGATCGTGATGGCCCACCCCAGCTTTCCCTGGCAGGACGAGGCCCTGTCCGTGGCCCTGCACAAGCCCAATGTCTGGATCGATCTGTCGGGCTGGAGCCCCAAGTACTTTCCCCGGCAGCTGGTGCAGTACGCCAACACCCTGCTCAAGGACCGCGTGCTCTTCGGCAGCGACTATCCGCTGATCACGCCCGAGCGCTGGATGAAGGATTTCCAGGAAGCCGGCTTCAAGCCCGAGGTGATGCCCGGCATCCTCAAGGGCAACGCGGTGCGGCTGCTGGGGCTGGAGCAGCCGGCAGCGGAGAAGGCGGACTGAGCGCGCTCAGTTGTAGATCTTCTGCAGCAGCTGGATCAGCGTCCTGCGCTCGGCGTCGGTCAGGCGGTAGGTGGCATCCATTTCCAATTCCGACGCCGTTCTTTCCGCCCGGGCCGTGAGCTCGGCGCCGGCCGGCGTCAGGTGCACGCCCACGGCGCGGCGGTCGGTGGGGTGGGTGCGCCGCTCGATCAGCTTGCGGCGCTCCAGCGCTGCGATCAGGCCCACCAGGTTGGGCGGCATCACATCCAGCGCCGCGCACAGCTGGCGCGAGGTGATGCCGGGGTTATGGGACACCAGGGACAGCACGGAGAACTCCACCATCTTGAGATCGTGGGTGGCCATGCGCTCCACGAACACTTCGATGATGGACAGCGAGGCACGCCGGGCGTTGTAGCCCACGAGGGTGTGCAGGAAGGAGGCGTCGATGGACGGCCCCGGCGCTGCAGTGCTGGACGGGGCCGTGTTCTCTTCGGCAGGAGCGGGCTTGGGTGTGCGGGCGCGGGGCATGGGGACAAGGAACTGAAAGCCGAATCATAGTGGGGCGCGGCTGCCATGTCCCGATGCCGGCGCAGCGGACTTGCCCTGGTGCTAGAAGTCGAAAAGATCGGAGAGAAAGCCTTCGCGCTTCTTGCGGCGGTAGCCATCGTGGCTGGAGTGCTCGCGCCGGTCATGGGATCCGTCAGGGCCCGCGCGCCGTTCCTGCGGGCGTTCATAGGCTGTTGGCGCTGTGGGTGCCTGGGCGGCGGAGCGCTCGATGAGCTTGTCCAGCTCTCCGCGGTCCAGCCAGACTCCGCGGCATTGGGGGCAGTAATCGATCTCTATGTTCTGGCGCTCGGAGATGATGAGCGTGGCATCTCGGCAGGCGGGACATTGCATGACAGTTTCACCTTTGCCTGTTCAGGCAGTGGCTCCATCGGCAACGATGGAGTGTGGGCCGGGCTGTTATGCGTTGAGGTCTCCAGCGAAGGCCGTTCGACTGCGGGGGCGATGGATAGTTCCGTCGCTCCAAGCGCCATCACCATCTCGTGCCAGTCCATCTCGTGCCAGTCCATGCCGCCGTGGCCCGGGGCCGAGGGCCGTGGCGACTGGCCGCGTTTGCCTTCAGCCTGTCTTCAGGCGCGCTTCAGCGCCCCTTCATCCCCCCTTTAGCCCCCTTCAGCCTGTGCGTGCGCCATGCGCCCGGACGGTCCTACATTGCGGCCTGCCCCCTTGCGGGCATGACTGCATCAGCAACCAGGAGGACCATCCATGATCACTTTTCGCCATTCCCGCGCGTGGCTCGGCGCGGCCGGCATCGCCACCCTTGCCCTGGGCCTTGCGGCCTGCGGCGGGGGCTCGTCGGGCAGCACCAACCCCGGGCAGCGCATCTGGGGCTACATCCAGCTGCCTGACGGCAACAAGATGCGCTATTCGGTGGTCTTTCCCAAGGGGCCGGGGCCGTTTCCCGTGCTGATGGAGTACGACGGCTACGGATCGGGCTCGGTCACGGACCAGACCACCCAGGAATGGACCCAGGAAGGCTATGCCGTGATGGGCCTGAACGTGCCCGGCACGGGTTGCTCCACGGGCGAGAACCAGTGGGCCGACGCCTCCGTGGGCGCGGCCGGGGCGCATGCGGTGGAGTGGGCGGCGCGCCAGGCGTGGTCCACGGGCAAGGTGGGCATGGTGGGCTATTCGTACTCGGGCTACGACCAGCTGTGGGTGGCGGCACAGCGTCCGCCCAGCCTCAAGGCGATCGCGCCGGGCAAGAACGTGGCCGATCCCTACCGCGACGTGGCCTATCCGGGCGGCATCCAGAACATCGGCTTTCCCGCCAACTGGTGGCGGCAGTTCCCCGCGATATGGCGCAAGGCCGCCGAAGATGCCAGGGCGCTGGATGGCGATACCGGATGCGCACAGGTGGTGGAGGACAACATCCGCAAGATCCAGCGCCCCGACCTGGACATGGCGCGCTGGCTGGACGAGGACCGCTTCTTCGGCGCCCGCTACGCGCTCAAGAGCGCCATGAACTCCACGCACCGCATCGACATCCCCACGCTGGGCACCCAGTCCTGGCAGGACGAGCAGGTGGGCACCCGCATGGGCTACTACGAGGACAGCATCGCCCCGGACAAGATGTGGCTGATCAGCTCCAACGGCGACCACCACACCGACAACGCCCCCTTTCTGCGCGAGACCATGAAGCGCTTTTACGCGCGCTTTCTCAAGGGCGAGAGCAACGGCTTCGAGCACACGCCGCGCGTGCTGCTGGCGCAGGAAATGCAGTGGATGAACGGTGGGGGCGACTATGGGCAGCTGCGCCCCTCGGCCGTGGCCAGCTTTGACCGGCTGCCCGTGCGCGTCACGCCCATGACGCTGTGGCTGCAGCCGGGCGGCGGGCTGGGCGATGCGCCCCCGCAGGCCGAGCGCCAGTCGGCCAGCTACCGCTACCCGCTGCCGGGCGCCGAGGCCAACCATCCCGACGCGGACACCGAGTCCGGCGCGGGCCAATGGACGGCCAGCCCTGCGGGGCAGGGCCTGCTGCGCTTCACCACGGCCCCGCTGCCGCGCGCGCTGAGCTTTTATGGCGAGGCCTCGCTGGACTTGTGGCTCAGCGCCACGGCTGGCGACACCGATGTGCAGGTCACCGTCTCAGAGGTGCGTCCCGACGGCCAGGAGATGTTCGTGCAGCGCGGCTGGCTGCGTGCCTCCATGCGTGCGCTGGACGGCCAGCGCTCCACCGCCTTGCGGCCCTGGGGCGATTTCACCGAGGCCGCCGTGCGCCCGCTGCGCCCCGGCGAGCCCACGCTGATGCGCGTGGAAATCCAGAAATTCGCCCATGTGTTCCGCGCGGGCTCCAGCCTGCGCGTGACCCTGGACACGCCTTCGCAGACCGGGTACTGGGCCTTCGACCATCTGTCCACGCCTTCGACCAACACCGTCTGGCTGGACCGCAGCCGGCCGTCGAAGATCGTGCTGGGCTACATCGCCTATGCCCATGAGCGGCAGCTGCCGGACTGCCGGCGCATGCTGCGCCAGCCTTGCAGGCCCAACGAGGAGGCCGTTCCTTCGGGCGTGGGCCCACTGCCGCCGCTGTGATTCCATGCCCCGGTGTTGACTATGAATGAACGTTCGTTCATCATTCGGGGCATGAAAAAGAAAGAAGACATCAGCGAGCGCCGGGCTGTCATCGTGGAGGCCGCCCTGCAGTGCTTCGTGGAGCGCGGCTTTCACTGCACCAGCATGCGCGACATCGCGCAGGCTGCCTCGGTGAGCCTGGGCAACCTGTACAACCACTTCGACAGCAAGCAGGCCTTGATTGCCGAGGTCGCCACGCAGGAGCAGACCGAGCTGCTGCCCTTGCTGCAGGCGCTGGAGCGGGCCGCAGCCCCTTCGCTGCCTGTGGTGGCGCAATTCCTGGCCGCCTACCAGGCGCTGTGCCGCCAGCGGGAATGGGCCGTGCTCAGCGCCGAATGCCTGTCCGAGATCGCGCGTTCGCCCGGGCTGGCGCCGGCCTTCGAGGCCAACCGCAGGCGCATGCTCGACGGCCTGGCAGGCTTCATGGAGCGCGGGGCGCAGCAGGGCCTCTTGCGGCCCGCCGTGCCCGTGCGCCTGGCCGCGCAACTGCTGCTGGATGCCGTGGAAAGCGATGCGCTGCGCTTTGCGCTGGCGGTGACGCCGCAAGAAGACGCGGGGGCGGATGAAGGGGTCGATGTGCTGCATCCCGCCTTGCTGGCCTGCCTTCTTGGAGGCGAGGCACGGGGGGGCGCGACATGAGGCACGCCACCGGCAGGGGCGCCCGCCTGGCGGGGCTGGACCTGGCGCGCTACCTGGCGCTGGCAGGCATGGTGTTCGTCAACTTCAAGCAGGCCATGCATCCCGCGCTGCAGGAGCCTGGCTGGCTGCTGTCGTTCTTCCATTTCCTGGAGGGCAAGGCCTCGGCCACCTTCGTGGTGCTGGCGGGACTGGGCCTGGTGCTGGCCACGCGCTCGCTGGAGCCGGCCACGGCGCGCCTCTGGACGCTGCGCCGCGCGCTGTTCCTGCTGGTGGCCGGTGGCATGAACCTGCTGATCTTTCCGGCCGACATCATTCACTACTACGCGGTGTATTTCGTGTTGGCCATCGCCTGGCTGCAGGCCGGCGCACGGGCGCTGCTGGCCGGCATGGCGGCCGTGGCCGTGCTCTCCGCCTGGGCCTTGCTGCAGCTGGACTACAGCCAGGGCTGGGACTGGGCGAGCCTTTCCTACCAGGGCCTGTGGGAGCCGGCCGGCTTTGCGCGCAACCTGCTGTTCAACGGCTTCCATCCGGTGCTGCCCTGGTTTGCGTTCTTCCTCTGCGGCATGCTGCTGGCGCGCCTGCCGCTGGCCGAGCCGCGCGTGCAATGGACCTTGGTGTCTGCGGGTGGCGTGATGGTGGGATTGGCCTGCGCCGTCTCGGCGCTTGCGGCCCGCAGCGAATGGGCTCCCTGGCTGGCCACCGGCCCCATGCCGCCCGGCCCAGCCTACCTGCTGATGGGCCTGGGCTGCGCCAGCATTGCCATCGGCGCCTGCCTGCGGCTGGCCGACCGCTGGCCCGCCGGACCGTGGCGCGGCCTGCTGCCGGCCGGGCGCATGACGCTGACCCTGTACCTGGCACACATCCTCATCGGCATGGGCCTGCTGGAGGCCATGGGCGCGCTGGACGGATCACGCAGCCTGCGCGAAGTGGCCGTGGCCGCCGCGCTGTACGTGATCATCGCCAGCCTGGCCGCCTGGGCCTGGAGCAAGAAGGCGGCGCAGGGGCCCGTGGAGTGGGTGATGCGTCGGCTGACGGCACTGGATTGATCCACAGTCTGGAAATTGCGCTCGAATGAAGTCATCGTTTTGATGGCTGCAATGCCTTGTTTGTCTACACTTGCCCCCATTCAAAAATGGGGGAGATTCAATGGCTGAGGCGGTCTACAAGAAATGGCTCAGGGCTGTGATCGGGCTGCAATGCCTGTTGATCCTGGCCTTTGTCTTTCGGGGTTGGCTGTTGCCCGACCCATTGGGCCCCAGGCTTCCCTCAATCCAAGGCAATACAGTGTGGATTCAAAGCCATGGCGCTTTGCATCAGTTTGATCGGCAGGGCACACGCCTGCAGCGTCTGGAGTTGGCGCAATTGGGTTTGACCCCATCGGTCAGCAGCCTTCAGTTCATTGGCGAGAAGACGCTTTGGGCGCATGACCAGGGACGTGTGCATCGCTGCGATCTGGCAATGCAGCGCTGCGTGGCGCTGGATCTGCCCGATTTGTCCACACGCGGTGGCTATCGCTGGATGCGGGTAACGGCCGATGAAGCGCAGATTGTGGTCTCCGACGCATCCCATCACCGCGTTCTCGTTTACCAGCGCGACGCCGCTTCCAGTGCAGCGCAAGCCTATGTGCTGCTCAAGACCTACAGCGAAGGCCTGCGCTTTCCGAATCAGACGCTGCAGGTAGGCGAGCGCATGTGGGTGGCCAATACCAACCGCCATCAGATTGCGCAAATCGATACGGCACAGAGCACCCAGGCCGCGCCTGCCGTATTTCCCGTGGAATATGCGGGCCTGCGTTCCGGGCGCCGCTTCCCGTTCGCCATGCAGCTGGATGGCCAGCAGCGTCTATGGGTGCTGGTGGCAGACTCGAGCATGCGGGGAGCAGATCTGCTGTTGATGGATTCCCAGTTGAGGCCTGAACGGGTGATGCCGCTTTCGCCCGACCAGGACCCGAACGCCATCGCCATGGTGGGTCAGGAGTTGTTGCTGCCGGACATGACCCAATTCACCGTCCATCGCGTGGATCTGGACGGCCGCGTGCTGGAGCCTTTCGGGGATGCTCCATTCCGCGGCGAACTGGCGTCTGCCCGCTCGTCCTATGAATGGGGCAGGCGGTTGCCTTCGTTCCTGCTGGGCAGCATCGGGGTATTGATGGCTCTGGGACTGTGGCTTGCCTGGAAGGCGGGGGAATTGCGCCAATTGGGCGGCAAGCGCTGGCAGGAAGTGGGCGACACCGAAGCCTCCAGCGCGGTCGTGGTTCCCTCACCGTCCCAGCACGCCGCGCAGGCTTCTCAAACCTCGGAAGGAAAGCCGCTGGTCACTTCGGTCACGGCGCTTGCGGGCAGCACCGTGAAGCGCAGGCGTGCGCTTGCCATGGTTGGCGTTCTGCATTGCCTGGTTGCAGGGGGATGGTCTACTGGTTCTTGCCGCTTTTGCACCAGCGCGACTGCGGTCCGGACAAATCGTGCGATCCAACGGGCATGCTCGGTGTCCTGCTGGTGCTTTTGGCCGTGTTGCCGCTGTGTCTGTATGCATGGCTTTGGCGCAAGCTCAAGCAGCTGGAGACCATGCGCATAGCCACGGACGGGTATCGGATCGCAGTACGCATTGCACGCAGGACCCGCAAATTCGATGCCAGTCGCGTCACCTGCACACGCCAGCATCTGTGGATGGGCCTTCGCGCCATTCCCCTGCGACTCAATGGCAGTCCCCTGTTCGACGAGGCCGCGTTCAGGCGCGAGATCCTGGCGCGGTTGCCGCAGCTGCAGGTGCGCGATGGCGCCTGGGACTTCGCCGTGGCACGCCACTTCTGGTCCAACAGTGGTGTGCTGGGCAAGGCCTTGGTGCTGCTGTATGTCGCGACCTTGCTGGGTTTTGGGGTTCGCCTGCTGGCCTGACGGGGTTGGCGACCCTGCTGTAAGATAGCCCTCCGCTCCGGGGTGCACGCCAGTGCTGAGATCCACACCCGAGAACTTGAACCGGGTCATTCCGGCGGAAGAAGAGCTTGCACCCCTGCGTGGCCGCCCATGCGCCACGGGCGGGGGAGCCTTCGGAGCATCACGTCCCAGCTCTCGAAGGAATTCCATGGACAAGGCCCGGCCCCAGGCGGCTTCTCTGGTCGCAGACCTGCTTGCATTCATTGCCATGGACGGCTGCACCGACGAGCAGTTCGACGCACTGGCCCTGCGGCTGTTCGCCTACCAATACGAATCGAATGCGCCGTTTCGCAGCTTCTGCCAGCGGCGCGGCGCCACGCTGCGCAATGTGAAGACCTGGAGCGACATTCCCGCCGTGCCCATTGACGCGTTCAAGGCCTTGGAGCTGCGCAGCGAGCCGGCCTCGGCGACGGAGCGCGTGTTCATGACCAGCGGCACCACGGGCCAGGCCAAGGGGCTGTCTTCCCGCGGGCGCCACTTCCATCCCGCGCTCGATGTCTACGACGCGTCGATGACGCGCAACTTCGCGCAGCGCTTCATGGCCGGGCACGAGCGCCTGCCCATGGGCATCCTCTTTCCCGACGAACAGGCCATGCCCAACTCTTCGCTGGCCCACTACCTGGCGCTGGCCAAGACGGAATTCGGCACTCCCGACAGCCGCTACTTCCTCACCCCCGGCGGCCTGGACATGCCCGGCCTGTGCGCCGTGCTGGAGGAGTCCGAGCGCAGCGGCCGCCCCTATGCGTTGCTGGGCGCCAGCTTCAGCCTGGTGCACGTGATGGATGCGCTGCGCGAGCAGGGCCGCAGCTTTTGCCTGCCGTCGGGCAGCCGCATCCTGGACACGGGCGGCTACAAGGGCCAGTCGCGCGAGCTGCCGCTGGAGGATTTCTACGCCGACCTGTCCCGGCTGCTGGGCGTGCCGCGCAGCCACTGCATCAACATGTACGGCATGACCGAGTTGAGCACACAGTTCTACGACGACGGCAATGCCACGCTGCCCTCGGTCAAGTCGGGGCCGCACTGGATACGCTCGCGCCTGGTCGAGCCCGTCACCGGCCGCAGCGTGGCGCCCGGCGAGCGCGGCATTCTCGTGCACTGCGACCTGGCCAACTACAACGCGGTCACCACCATCCTCACCGAGGACGTGGGCCTGTGGGCCGGCCATGGCGAGAACAGCGGTTTCCTGTTGCTGGGGCGTGCCGAGGGCGCAGCGGCCAAGGGCTGCTCGCTGGCGGTCGATGAATTCGTGAAGGCCGCTGCTGCATGAACATCGAGCGGATCACGGCCGGCTACCTGCCCGAACTGCCTGGTTTGCGCGAGGCCGAGGTGCAGTGGCATGTGCTGCCCTTCGAACGCGGCGGCGTGCGGCTGGAAGTCTCCGTGCCCCTGCTGACCGGCCCGCAGATGCATGCGCTGGCGGCCCACGTGCGGCGTGCCGCCGACCGCCACCTCAGGGCCATGCCCGTGGCCGAGATCATCGACGCCATCGACCGCGCCATCGCCCGCCTGCTGGACCGCAGCGATCCCTATCGGCGCCAGGCCGAGGCCTGGCTGCCCGTGGTCAGCGGCTATGACGCCGACATGGTGCGCCTGGGGCTGACGGGCTTCTTCAAGACCTTTCGCGCCGCGCAGCTGCGGCGCTTCGTGGCCGAGGACTTTGCCAACCCGGCCGTGCTGGACGGCTTCCAGCCCGCGCCCAAGGGCGGCGCGGTGCGTGCCTTCGGCCCCGACCTGCTGATGCACAGCTGGGCCGGCAACGTGCCTGCGCTGTCCCTGTGGAGCCTGGTCTGCGGCCTGCTGGTCAAGGCGCCCGCCATTGGCAAGCTGGCCAGCGCCGAGCCGCTGTTCGCGGGCTGGTTCGCACGGCTGCTGGCCGAGGTGCACCCGCCGCTGGCCGATTGCCTGGCCGTGGTGTGGTGGAGCGGTGCGGGGGGTGTGGATGGGGCGGATGGCGCCGATGGCGTGGATGCCGGTGGAGCCGCCGCGCTCCACGCCGAGGCCGACACCGTGCTCGCCTACGGCGGCAACCAGACGCTGCAGGCACTGCGCCAGCGCCTGCCCGTGACCACGCGCTTTCTGCCACACGGCCACAAGCTGGGCTTTGGCATGGTGGGCGCCCAGGCGCTGGACACGCTCAAGGCGCCCGCCGTGGCGCGGCTGGCGGCCTGGGACGTGATGCGCTACGACCAGCAGGGCTGCTACTCGCCCCATGTCTTCTACGTGGAGCGCGGCGCCCCCGTCTCTGCGCGTGCCTTTGCCGACTATCTGGCGGCCGAGCTGGCCAACCTGCAGCGGCGCTTTGCGCGCCGGCCGTTGGAGCTGGAGGAGGGCGCCGCCGTGGCCCGCTGGCAGCAGTCCGTGGAATGGTCGGGTGACGAACAGCAACTGCTGGGCCCCGTTGACGCACCCTGGAGCGTGGCGTACAGCGACAGCCTGCAGCCGCTGGCGCCCACGGCCCTGTACCGCACGATTGCCGTGGTGGGCGTGGACCGCCTGGATGACGCCGTGCCCGTGGTGGCCGCGCAGCGCGACTACCTGCAGACGGCCGGCATTGCCGCCTCGCCCGAGCAGCTGTACCGGCTGGCCGGCCTGCTGGGCGCGGCCGGCGTCACGCGCATCAGCGCCATCGGCTCCATGAGCATGCCCGAGGCCGGCTGGCACCATGACGGCCGCTTCAACCTGCTGGACCTGGTGCGCATGACCGAGATCGAGCAATCTGCCGAGGCGGCGGCGCAGCCGTTCGCCCCGTATGCGGATTGACATCCATGCACACCGGCACGACGGGCATGACGGGCATCACAGACGGGGCTGACGGCATGGCGTTTCTAGATATCGAACAGGTGGTGTTCAGCTACCCGGGCCGCCCGCCCGTGGTGGACGGCGTGGACTGGCGCGTGCAGGCCGGTGAGATCCACTGCCTGCTGGGCCGCAGCGGCTGCGGCAAGACCACCTTGCTCAAGCTGGCGGCGGGGCTGCTCAGGCCGCAGTCGGGCCGAATCCTGCTGCGTGGCGCCGAGCTGGCCGAGCCCGGCCCGCAACTGGGCTTCATGTTCCAGGCGCCCACGCTGCTGGAGTGGCATACGGCGCTGGGCAATGTGCTGCTGCCCGTGTCGCTGCAAAGGCGCCCCGCGCCGCAGGACGAGCAACGCGCCCTGGCGCTGCTGGAGCAGCTGGGCCTGGCCAGCCACGCGCAGCGCCATCCGCGCCATCTCTCGGGCGGGCAGCAAAGCCGCGTGGCGCTGGCACGGGCGCTGGTGCTGGACCCGCCCCTGCTGCTGCTGGACGAGCCCTTTGCCGCGCTGGACGCCATCACGCGCGCCGAGCTGCAGGACGACCTGCTGCGCACCTGCCGCGAGCGCGGCACCACGGTGCTCTTCGTCACCCACGACATCAACGAGGCCGTCTACCTGGGCGACCGCATCGCCCTCATGCACGGCGGGCGCATCGTGGCCGATATGGCGGTCGATCTTCCCGCGCCGCGCACCCAGGCCATGCGCCACGGGCCGGCGTTCAACGAGCACTGCGCCCGCGTGCGCGCAGCCATGGACAGGACGGCGGCATGACGGTGTCCTTGTTCCATGCCCGCCTGCTGGCCGCTGCGCTGGCGCTGGTCCTGCTGGGCCTGTGGGAGCTGCTGGTGCGGCAATGGGGCCTGTCCGCCCTGGTGCTGCCGGCGCCCTCGGCCATTGCGGCATCGCTGTGGACGGGGCTGGCCACGGGCTATTTCTGGCCGCACATCTGGGCGACGCTCCAGGCCCTGCTGCTGGGGCTGGCGGCCGGCAGCGCGATCGGCCTGCTGGCGGGCATGGCCCTGGCTGAATCCGAGCTGCTCGAGCGTGTGCTCAAGCCCTATGTGGTGGTCAGCCAGGTCGTGCCCAAGCTGGCGCTGGCGCCGCTGTTCGTGCTGTGGTTCGGCTTCGGCATGCTGCCCACGGTGCTGATCACGGCGCTGATCTGCTTTTTCCCGCTGATGGAAAACACCTTGACCGGCCTGCGCCAGGTCGATGCCCAGCGGCTGCAGCTGTTTCGCATGCTGGGCGCCACGCGGCTGCAGACGCTGCTGCGCCTGAAGCTGCCCACGGGCCTGCCCGCCATTCTTGCGGGCCTGCGCGTGGCCGTGGTGCTGGCACTGGTCGGCGCCGTGGTGGCCGAATTCATGGGCGCAAGCCGGGGCCTGGGCGCCGTGGTCATTGCCGCCCAGGGAATGATGGACACCACCCTCATGTTTGCGGCCCTGGTGCTGATCGCCGCCATGGGCCTGCTGCTGTACCAGGCCTGCCTGGTGCTGGAGCGCCGGCTGCTGCGCTCGCGCGCCGCCTGACCACCCTGAATACTTCCGAAACCTTTTCTCCAAGCGCCATGCACACACCGCAATCCCCCTTCCTCACCCGCCGCAGCCTGCTGGGCGCCTCTGCCGGTTTTGCCGGCCTGGCGCTGGCCGGCAATTGCCTGGCCGCTCCTGTGCAAGGCAAGATCCGCCTGGCGGGCTGGAGCAAGCCCATCAGCGAGATCACCAACATCCTGGCCGAGCCCGACAAGGGCTTCTTCAAGGCCCAGGGCGTGGAGCTGGCCTACCTGCCCGGCGCGGGCGGCGGCGACGCCATCCGCAACATGCTCAGCGGCCAGGCCGATGTGGCCTTCACCGACCCCGGCTCCTTCTTCATGGCGCTTGACAAGGGCGAGAAGCTGGTCGCCATCTACGACATCTACCCGCAGAACGTGTTCAACGTGGTCTCGCTCAAGTCGGCCGGCATCCGCAAGCCGGCGGACCTCAAGGGCAAGAAGATCGGCGTCTACAGCCTGTCCAGCGGCACGCGCCAGAACCTGCTGGTGATGCTGCACCAGGCCGGTCTCAAGGAGTCGGACGTGACCATCGTCGTCACCGGCCTGCTCAACTTCGCGCCGCTGATGCAGGGCCAGGTCGATGCCACGGCCGCCACCGACACCGGCCTGGCCGTGGGCCTGCGCAAAGGCATTGGCGAGGTCGATGTGATGCAGGTGCGCGATAACCTCAACATCTCCAGCGACATGTTCGTGGTGCGCGAGGACACGCTGCGCGACAAGAAGGACCTGCTGCGCGCCTTCCTCAAGGGCTACCGCGACAGCGCCGCCTGGATGATGGCCAACCCCGAGGAAGCCGCCACGCTGGCCGGCAAGCACGCCATCGACGGCACGCAGCGCGATATCAATCTGGACGTGATCCGCCTGCGCAATGCGTCTTCGCAGCCGCTGCAGGCCGGCAAGCCGCTGGGCAGCTTCGACCTGGCCGCCCTGCAAAAGGGCGCCGACGCCTACCGCGCGCTGGGCATGGTGCAAAGGCAGATCAAGGTGTCCGACGTGGTGGACACCAGCCTGCTGCCGGGGGCCTGAGATGGCACAGCCGTCTTCCCTGGGACTGCAAGGCAAGGTGGTGCTGGTCACCGGCGCCGGCCGCGGCATAGGCGCGGCCATTGCCACCGCCTTTGCGCGCGAGGGTGCCCTCGTGGCGGTCAACCACCTGTCCAACGATGCTGCCGCCGCGCAGACCGTGGCGGCCTGCCAGGCTGCGGGCAAGCAGGCCGGAGGCGATGCCTGGGCCATCAAGGCCGATGTGGGCTCGCAGCCCGCCGTCCAGGCCATGACCGAGGCCATTGCGCGCGAGGCGGGCGCCATCGACATCGTGGTCAACAACGCCTTCAAACCCTACGCCTTCGACCCCGAGCGCCGCCGCCTCTTCGACGACCTGCAATGGAGCGACTACCAGGCCCAGTACGACGGTGCCGTGGGCGCGGCCTTCAACGTCTGCCGCGCCGTGCTGCCGCAGATGCGCCAGCGCGCGCGGGGCAGCATCGTCAACATTGCCAGCAACCTGGTGGAGCACCCCGTCGTGCCCTACCACGACTACACCACGGCCAAGGCCTCGCTGGTGGCCTTCAGCCGCAACCTGGCCAGCGAGCTGGGGCCCGTGGGCATACGTGTCAACTGCGTGGCGCCGGGCCTGGTCTATCCCACGCAGGGCACGCAGGACACGCGCGAGTCCTTCCGAGAATCGCTGATGGCCGCCACGCCGCTGCGCCGCCTGGCAAGCCCCGAAGACGTGGCAGGGCCCGTGCTGTTCCTGGCCTCGGAACTGAGCGGCTTCATGACGGGACAGGTACTGTTCGTCGATGGCGGCCTGGTGATGCGCTGAGCCTGTTCTAGAACTGCTCCCACTCATCGGCCTCGGCCACTTCGGCCATTCCGGCCGCCGTGGCGCGGCGGGGTGTTGCCGCCTTGGCAGGCAGCGCCACAGGCGCGCTGGAGGCCGCCGCCGCTGCCGCACGCAGGGGCTTGGTACGGGGCGCGGCGGGGGCCAGCGCTGGAGACGGCCTGGCGGTCTGTGCGCGCGCCGACACGGCCGCTGCAACCGGCGCGGACTTGGACAGGGCGGCCTGGGGGCGGGTCGTGTTCTCATCCAGGCGGAACACGCTGACCAGCTGCACCAACTGCGCCGCCTGCTTGTTCAGGCTGTCGGCAGCGGCGGCAGACTCTTCCACCAGGGAGGCGTTTTGCTGCGTCACCTGGTCGAGCTGCTGCACGGCGTCGCTGACCTGGGTCACGCCCTGGGACTGCTCCTGCGTGGCGGCACCGATGTCGGAGATCAGTTCGGCCACGCGGTGCGTCTGGGTGACGATGTCGTTCATGGTGTTGCCGGCCTCGGCCACCTGGCGGGAGCCGGCGGCGACCTTGCCCACGCTCTCGCTGATCAGGCCCTTGATCTCCTTGGCCGCATTGGCGCAGCGCTGGGCCAGGGAGCGCACCTCCGAGGCGACCACCGCAAAGCCCTTGCCCTGTTCCCCGGCACGCGCGGCCTCCACGGCGGCATTGAGCGCGAGGATGTTGGTCTGGAACGCAATGGCGTCGATCACGCCGATGATTTCCTCGATCTTGCGCGAGCTGTGCGTGATGTCCTCCATGGTGCTGACCACGCCATGCACCACCTCGCCGCCGTGCACGGCCGTGGCGCTGGCCGACTGGGCCAGGCCCGAGGCACTGCGCACCGTGTCCACGTTCTGCTGAATGGTGGCGGTCATCTGCTCCATGGAGGCGGCCGTTTCCTCCAGGTTGGCGGCCTGCTCTTCCGTGCGAGCGCTCAGGTCGGCGTTGCCCGAGGCGATCTGGCTGGCGCCCGTGGCAATCGATTCGCTGCTGTGGCGCACCTGGCTGACGATGTCTGCCAGGCTGGCGCGCATGGAGTTCAGCGCAGCCAGCAGGCTGGTGGTGTCACCGGGCCGCAGCGCCACGGCCACCGCCAGGTTGCCCCTGGCGACTTCCTGCGTGATCTGCGCCGCGTAGGCGGGCTCCCCGCCCAGCAGGCCCGTGATGCGCCGCGTGATGGCCCAGCCCACCAGCGCGCCTATGGCCAGTGCGGCCAGCGCCAGGGACAGCATCAGCCGCCCGGCAGCCAGGGATTTGTCCTCGGAGGCCTGCGCCGTTTCCGTGGCGCGCACCTGCTGGTGGGCCAGGATGTCATTGATGGAGTTGAAGAACGCGTCCTGGCGCTTGCGGAACTCCCCGCTTTCGCCAAGCATGGCCGAGACGGCCTGCAGGTCGTGGCGCGTGGCCGCCTCCATGAATTGGTCGAGCAGCGGCAGATAGGCAATGCGCGCGTTCTTCATGTTGTCGTACAGCGCAACGCCCTGCGGTGTGCTCAGGCCTTCGCGGAATTTCTCCATCAGCTGGCTGATCTTCTGGCGCTGTGCATCCAGTGCGGCCTTGGCCAGCTTCTTTTCCCCGGCGTCCTCCATCAGCGCCATGCTGCGCACGCCGCGAAAGATGAACTCCACCGAGCCCTTGATCTCCACCAGCCGGAGCAGGCTTGTGATCCGCTTGTCGGCCAGGTAGGCCACATCATCGGAGGCCTGTACCAGCTGGGCGCGGCCATACAGCGCAATCGACAGCGCGATGGCAATCAGAATCGAAAATCCCAGACCCAACATGGAGCCCGTCTTCATGTTTTTCAGGTATTTCATGCGTATTCCTTTCAGTATTCAATATGGCTGCATGCCACGCAATCGGGCCGCATCGCATAAAAATCCGGATCACGCCAATCGATGATGGCGTACCCAGACAGACGGCGGTATTCCATAATGTCCGGAGAAATCTCTGGAAAATGATGAGAGCGAGGAATAACCAAGCTGCGAGGAAATCTGTCCTATGCTCTGGTCGGTGGTCAGCAGCGATTCGGCCGCAAGATGGATACGGCTTTGCCTTATATATTCACCGATGCTGCACGACCGGCTGTTGCGAAAGGAAACCTCCAATGTGCGCCGGCTGACGCGGCAATGGTCGGCAATGGTCTGGATCGGTAGTTTCTTGTCCAGGTTTTCTTGTATGTATTGGAGGGCGCGCTTGACATAGGCGGGTTCCAGATCGTGCAGCCGTGCCTCGTCCATGGCCGTGAATCTGGATTTCTCCAGATAGGGGCTGATGGCCATGCTCTTGAGCCGCATGATGTTCAGCGCCTTCAGCGTGGACAGCGCGCCTGCAAAATCGCCCTGCGTTTCCTGTATGTGGTACTCGTAGACCAGGGCATTGCGGCACAGGCCTTCGAGCTGGTAGGTCTGGGCCGTGGACTTTGCCAGCATCACCGCCTGCAGGGCCTGGGCATATTGGCGCTTGCTGCAGTGCACCAGTGCGCTGCTCAGCCAGGCCCAGCCGGCAATCGGCGGGTTCTTGATCTGGTGGCGGACGCCGATGCGTTCAATGGCACGGACCACGCCAGCGGCTTCGCGGCGGCCCGCATCCAGCCCTTTGACCGAGAGCTGCAGCAAATCGCTGTAGGGCCAGGCCAGGCCCGTTGGCAGCTGGCGGCCGACCCGCTCCAGCAGCGCCTGCAGGTCGGCGCTGTCGGGTGCCGCGGCGCCGAGCTGGACCAGGCCTGAATCCGGGGGCGGACCGCACCACAGACTCTGGTGGTTCTTGTAGAGATAGATCTTCCACAGGATCTGCGCCCTGGCCCAATTGATCAGGGCGGACAGCCAGGGCGTGACGCCCGGCGCCATCAATGCGAAATCATGGTCCTTGCCTTCGATCAATTGCAAGGCGGTATCGAGCTCGCCCAGCCGGCTATGCGCCAGCGCCCTCACATAGGTGGCGCAGGCCATGGATTCCGGCTGCAGCAGCGCGGGATTGGCCATTGCCGCCGTGGCCAATGCAATCGCATTGCGCTCTTCACCCAGCTGGCAATGGATGAAGGCGGCTGCAATGCGGCATGAAACCACGCGGTCGGGCATGCGGTGCAGCTCGAAAATGGCCTGTGCTTCCTGCACATATCTGAGCACCAGCAGGGGATATATGGAAGGCTCTGGCCATTTGCAGGCCTGTAGCAATTCCTCGGCCCGGCTGATTTTGTTATATCCAGTATCGGCTTGCTGGTGATGGGCGGATATTATTCTCCATAATCTGGATGCGCTCTCATCTTGGTGGCCGTGGATGTGGTGCGTCAAAAGATTGAATGAGTAAGAATTCTTATATGAAAAAATCAATGGCCAGGCGGGTGCGATGCATTTTCCCGATGAATGCATCGGCGAGGTGCTTCACAACACCCTCCTGGGGAAACACTGATTGACTGGAAGAATCTTACAGGCCAGATAAACAATTGTTTACATTTGGATTTTATTTTTCTTGCCGGATCACGCAGGCACTTGTCTTTTTGCGAAACTTTCTCTCTTGCAAATCGCCTAATTCGCTGATTGGACAGACTTTTTCTGATTGGAAAAATCCATTCAAATAGTCGAATATTCCCTGGATTTCATGGGGTTGTTACAACGGCCAGACTCCAGCCGGGCCGCCCTGTCGGCATGGCAGGCGCTGGCCGCGCCTGCCCCGGCAATCAGAAGGCATGCGATATGCCAAGCACCACCGAGCTGGGCCGGCTGCCTGCCTGGACCTCCGGCCCCGCATTGCTGGCGGTGTTGATGGTGAAGGCGGCACCCGCCTCGTTGTGGATGCGGCCCACGCCCGCATAGAGCTTGGTGCGCTTGGACAGCGAGTGGTCGTAGCGCACGCTCAGCGCACGCGCATCGCTCTGGGCGCGAGCCTGTCCGTGGTAGGCGCCATAGGACAGCAGCCATTGCCCCGCCATGCCCATGGGCACGGTCACGCTGGCCTCGTAGAAACGGCCCTGGCCGCTGGTGGCGGCAGGCAGGTCGTCGCGCCGCGTGGACAGCAGCAGCGCGGCGCGCGCCACGCCGAAGTCATAGGCCGCGCCCAGCAGCGCATAGCGGTCGGTATTCGCGGCCGTGGTACGCCGCTGCATCCACGATGCACCCAGTGCCCAGGGCCCGGCCGCATAGTCCACGGAGCCGCCGTACAGGCTGGCCACGCTGGAGCCCGCCGCCTCGCCGAACGAATACATGCCGCGCACCGTGAAGCCGCCCATGTTCGGCGACTGGTAGCGCAGCGAATTGCTGGCGCGCAGCACCGTGCCGTCGCGGAAATAGTTGGCCGCGTTGCCCCAGATCAGGCCGGTGAGCGCATAGCTGGCCAGCGAAGTGTGCAGCGTGGTGTAGTGGCGCCCGGCCGTGAGCTGGCCCCAGCCGCCGCCCAGGCACAGGCACAGGCAGACAGCCAGGGCACGCGTACCGAAACCACCACTTACGACGCCTTCAACCGGCCCGTCAAGGCCACCGACGCCTGGGGCAACAGCCTCACGCACAGCTACGACCCCCAGGGCAACCGCATCGGCACCACGGCCGCCACGGCATCCGCCCCGGGCTGCAGCGTCACCACCATCGAGTACGACGCCCTGAACCGCCGCACCAGCCAGAGCGGGGCAGGCGGCACCACCCGCATCAGCTACGACAAATCCAGCCGTGTCACCCAGTTGCTGCACCCCGATGGCAGCAGCACCAGCACCCGCTACGACAAGGCCGGTCGCGTGGCTGGCGAAACCAGCAGCACCCAGGCCACGGCAGGCGCAGGCAACACCATCCTGGACACCGCCTACACCTACGACGTCAACGGCAACCGCGTCGGCAGCAGCAGAACGGAATCCCTGTCTGCCGCCAATCGCAGCGCGGCCCTAAGCGCCCATCTGCCCGGAGGCAGCAACAGCGCCAGCCACAACCGCACCCGCGTGGAAAGCTGGACCTACGACGCCCAGGACCGCCTGACCAGCCACACCACGCCCGAGCGCCGCACCACCTGGCAACTGGATGCGGGAGGCCTGCGCATTCAGCAGAACGTGGTCGCCACCGTCGGTGCCACGGGTCCGCCTGTCGGCAGCCCCAACGGCCTGGAAACCGGTGCCTCCGCACCTGAAGGCACGCTGGACTACCGCTACAACGGCCGTGACCAGCTCGTGCAGATCAGCGGCGCGGCCAGCACCAGCTACACCTACGACGCCAACGGCAACCGCCTCACGCAGGCGCAGACAAAGGGTGCCGTCACCTCCAGCACCAGCTACCACTGGAACGCCCAGGACCAGCTCATCCGCGTGGACCAGGACCACGGCAGCGGCGCGCAGACCCTGGCCCAGTGCCGCTACAACGCAGGCAACCTGCGCGCAGAAAAATTCCTCAGCAACGCGGGCCTGAACAAGGCCACGCAAGGCAGTGCGGCCACCTACAGCCCACTGGCCTACGAACGCATCCAGTGGGATGGCCTGCACGCCCGCCGCAGCTTCGAGATCAGCGGCGCCGACAACCGGCAGACCCTGCACAGCGACACCGACGCGGCCGTGCTGGCTGGCAATACGGCCCCCTGACTGTTCAACCATACGCCAACGGCCTGGGCAGCACCAGCAGCACTACGCAACTGCATGCCGACAGCAACGGCAACCTGGTGGCCACCGTTGCCAGCGAAGGCGGCACGGCCAAGGCCGACAGCGCCTACGGCAGCGTGGACAGCGAAGCCAGCGGCAACGCGGGTACTGGAATCCGCAGCAACGGCCACAGCTTCGGAAGCTACTACGCAGACCCGGAGACGGGCCTGCTGTACGCCAGGGCTCGCTACTACGACCCGGCCAGCGGCCAGTTCATCAGCCGGGACCCGGTAGAGGGGGAGGCGAGGCTTCCGATCACCTGGGGTGCGTACCAGTACGGCAGGTACAACCCGTATCGGTACACCGATCCGAATGGGGAGTGCGACAGCTGGCGTGACTGCGGGACCAAGATTGCCGGTGGCCTGGTTGGCGGTATCGGGCTCACCGCCGTCAAGGCGGTGGAAGGCACGCTGGACACTGCCTGGTTCATCGGTGACGGCTACCTGGGCCTGTTTGGCAGTGAAGCAGCGCAGAGAAGAAACAGTGAGCGGCTGGACCTGATCAATGGTGTCATAGACAACGCAGGCCAACTGCCGTCTGCAGTCAGGCAAGCCATCGCCAACATTGATGAAAAGGCGCAAGCGGAAGACGCCAACGGCAACACCTTCACGGCAGCGATGCTGCGCGGCAACTATGCCGGTGAAATCGGTCTGGCCATTGCAGGCCTGCCCCAAGCGGCCCGGAGTGCGGCGAGCCTTGCAGACAAGGGTTTGGCGGGTGCGGGCAATGCTGCGGCGAAGGAGCGAGTGGTTGCCAGGGCGCTGGCGAGGGAGTTGTAGGTGGCGGAACCTGTGCTGGCGGCGAAGGCGCCAGGGGCGCCGCAAGTTCGCACCGTTGATGTGCCGAAAGACACAACGCGCAAACTACTGGATGAGGGAGGTAAGCTTGAAATTGCAGGTAAGACGCAGATGGATAGTAAGACTGCGCCTCCGACGACTAGTGATGTAGATAGTACGATCTTAAATAATCGCCTTGCAAATGGAGAAGCAAGTTCTGCACAATATGCAAAACTAAAGGAATCTCTACGTATGCAGGAATTAGGAGATTTTTATAAAGAAGGTGGTGGGCGGTTGGAGAATTATTTTATAAACTCCCATGCATTTCAGCGTCATTAATTTGCTGCCGATAAGATACCTAATCAAAATAGAACGCAATTTTCGGAAAATATCGATGTAGCAAAATTAAGGGCTGATACCATGAGGTATCCAGATATCTTCTATAGTGACTTGAATACAAGAGCTACGGTCTATCAAAAAGCCTATCCTTTCGATATTTCTCCAAATAACATGATGGATCCTTCAATGACGCCGGTATCTAGTCAATCTTCGAGAATTCATAAAGTATTCATAAGTCCGGATCCAACAAGATCTACTCAATTTCCCTTGGCATCGAGACACGGTGAATTAAAATGAATATAATGAATTTATATATAGAAAAATTTGATGGAAGTCTATCTTCGGAGAAAGATGGAATTATATTCAGTAATGTTTCCATTGTAAGAATCATGATAGATGGGGAATATATTGATGAAATTGATGACTTTTCTAACTCATTAATATATTTTGAAGAAATGAAAAATAGTAGAAACGGTTCTGGTAATTATTTAATATTTACTTGTGCTTGTGGTATTGCAGAAGATGGTGGTTGGGAGGGGGTTGTTGTGAATAGATTCAATAGAATCGTTGAATGGAGTATTTCTGTTGGAGTTAACGTCTATAGTTATTTATTTGATGAAATTCAATATGATTCAGAAATAATTAAAATTGAAAAATCTTTAAGAGAAATTTCTCTGCCATTAGAGCCTTTGAATGTAATATTTCCTTTGAATTTTCATAGATAAACTAGATCGATAATTGATGTGAATTTTAATATTAGACTATAAATTTAATAATATATTTTGCTGGTCGAAATAACTGTGAGCTCATAGAGTTACTGAATATTCATGGTTGCCGACAACCTCCAAAAATAGTCCTTCACGACTACTTCTACTGGCTCCGTATGCCTAGTCATATGCACAGCCCTGTACCTATCTTCAAAGATAAGCGATAGGACGGGGCCGGGGAATAAGGGGGCTATCTCACTGGCGGGTCAATTGCACGTAATGCACCGGTGGCTTGGCCGCGGCCAGTTCATCAGCCGTGACCCGGTGGAGGGAGAGGCGAGGCTTCCGATCACCTGGGGTGCGTACCAGTACGGCAGGTACAACCCGTATCGGTATACCGACCCCAATGGAGAGTGCGACCGCTGGCGTGACTGCGGGACCAAGATTGCTGGTTATGCCATAGGGTTCGCTGTGCTGACCTTCAACAGATGGGGCAGCAGCGTAGCGCTATATGGGGTGATGGCGGGCATCATACGTTCGGTCAGCTTCCATCAGACGACGCAATCATTCAGTCTGAAATTATGCGTAAGCAATGGTCAAGAATCTATGGGGGAAATTAGAGTGAAGAAAGATAATTTGACCAGTGAATTTGATAAGGCTTTTCAACTGTTCTTTGAAGGTTTTCTGAGAATTTATCCAAAAGAGACTTGGCCTTCTTGGTTTAGAACTTCTACTAACTATGGAGGTTGCAAAAAAAGTGAAGGAGTTTGGGAATTTTGTTTTACAGGAATTCCTTCGTCAGTACTAGGCGCGGGAGACTCTTGGGAAGAGTGGAATGGTGGATATATTCTCGTCAAAACCGATCCTGATACTGGTGCGAAGCGTTATATTATATCTAATGCGTCAAATGAGGTTTTTGTTATTTTTAAGGCTGTTGTTGACATAAATTCTGAAAATTTCTCAGTTGTTTTCAGTACCGATATTTATGAAATTGATGGTCGAGATTTGCTACCTTTGAGGAAGTAGAGGGGTAAATCGAGTGCTGGCAAAAGCCACAGAATCTGGACACTGGTGCTGCAACTACGCTGAACTATCGCGACAGCGGCCCTGACCAGCTAGTCAGCGTAGATAAGGATCACGGCAATACCGCTACAACGCAGGCAACCTGCGTGCAGAAAATTCCTCAGCAACGCGGGCCTGAACAAGGCCACGCAGGGCAGCGCGGCCACCTACAGCCCGCTGGCCTATGAGCGTATCCAGTGGGATGGCCTGCACGCCCGGCGCAGCTTCGAGATCAGCGGCGCCGACAACCGGCAGACCCTGCACAGCGACACCGACGCAGCCGTGCTGGCTGGCAACACCGCCCCCTGGCTGTTCAACCGCACGCAATACGCCAACGGCCTGGGCAGCACCAGCAGCACCACGCAACTGCATGCGGACAGCAGCGGCAACCTGGTGGCTACCGTTGCCAGCGAAGGCGGCACGGCCAAGGCCGACAGCCTGCTGCTGTACGGCGCCTACGGCAGCGTGGACAGCAAAGCCAGCGGCAACGCGGGCGTAGGCCTCAAGAGCAACGGCAACAGCTTCGGCAGCTACTACGCGGACCCGGAAACTGGCCTGCTGTACGCCAGGGCACGCTACTACGACCCGGCCAGCGGGCAGTTCATCAGCAGGGACCCGGTAGAGGGTGAGGCGAGGCTTCCGATCACCTGGGGTGCGTACCAGTACGGCAGGTACAACCCGTATCGGTATGTGGATCCGAATGGGGAGCAGTCGACCTCCACCATGATCGACAACGCTGCAGAAGGATGTGGCCGCTTCACCTGCGCCCTCTACGCCCTGGGCAAAGGCCTATACGTGGCCTCCACGCTGGGCTTTGCCAGCGTGCACGACCCCATGCGAGATGCCTACGACGAGGGCAAGATCAGCCAAGGTCAGTATTGGGGTGCAGGCGTGGGCGGCGGCCTGGCCGTGGCTGGACTGAACGTGGCTACTGGAGCTGCTGGAGGTGCCTTGGTGGGCGCAGCCAGCAGCACCGCAGGACGAGTAGCAGTGGCTGCTGTTGTAGGAGCCAGCAGCGGCGCGGCAGGCGATGCTGCCACGCAGGCGGCGCACATGGGTGGTGGCATCCAGAGTGGCTATGACCTGCAGCAAACGGCAACGTCGGCGGCCGTGGGTGGTGCGTTGGGGGCCAGATCGGTACCTCTGGCAAATGCCATCAAAAGCAGCCTGGATCGGAGGACCGTAGCAAGAGCACTGGCAAAGGAACTCCAAACCACAGAGCCTGTGCTGGCGGCGAAGACGCCGAGTGCCGATGTCGAGGCGGTACTGCCTAAATTAAACGATGCGACGCCCAAGCTGGTAGCAGAAAAGGACGCGCTTGTAGCTTCACCACAGACGCAGCCAGCCGTTAAGACTGTGCAGGCTAGGAGGGGTGAAGTAAATGGCAGCACTTCATTGGTGGAAAATAATACCGTCAGAATTCTTGGTGCGAAGGGCCAAAATAGTGGTAGAAATTTTGAACCGGAAAATGCCGGCGGTGTTGTTCGTGAGCTGAATACAAATCGAGTAAAGGTAACAGAGCGCGGAATTGGTATGGTTGAGAAGCATCTTGCGAGGTTTGGTCAAGATGATTCCAATGATTTTATGATTTCCAGACTAAAAAGTATTTCTAATGGCAAAATGCCTGCTGAACAAGTTGATTTAAATTTCTATACTCATGAATTGAGGGAGTATGTTCGATACAGAAGGTTGGGTTGGGAAAAGGGAGTTCCATCCTCTTCGGATGAGGCATATCGACTATGGAATAATACCCGCACGGCAACGCTTAAAGACTATGGGCTTAACGAAAGATGATACCAAATCCGATATATCATAAGGATGCGCCATGATCTCTCGAGATATAAAAATTTTTATACTTGGTTTTGTCGAAAAACGGCCAAAAGGTGTAACTTGGTATAACTTGGAAGTGGCATTGTCTAGAGCAGGCTTTGGAGGTGAAGTAAATGCACTTGAATTAATGACGCAGTTGGTTTCTGAGGATATGTTGAGTGTTTCTGCTAGTGATATAGAAGCTCTTCCTTGGTATAGACTGACAGAAGGTGGGCGAAGATTTCTAAAAGAATGTTGCTTCAAGTGAGCGTTTTCGTCGAAGCAAGTTGCTTGATATGACGCGCTGTCACTGACAGCTACCGCTACAACGCAGGCAACCTGCGTGCAGAAAAATTCCTCAGCAACGCGGGCCTGAACAAGGCCACGCAAGGCCGTGCGGCCACCTACAGCCCGCTGGCCTACGAACGCATCCAGTGGGATGGCCTGCACGCCCGCCGCAGCTTCGAGATCAGCGGCGCCGACAACCGGCAGACCCTGCACAGCGACACCGACGCAGCCGTGCTGGCCGGCAACACGGCTCTTTGGCTTTTCAACCGCACGCAATACGCCAACGGCCTTCAAGTGGCGTGTGCCAGGAGGGCTTCTCAGCTGCCAATTACCTGTTTTCAGGGATATGCGCGGCGAAAGCGATCGCCTAGAGTAAGAATTTGTCAGCAGCGCAGTCGTTTGTGATGTGCCTGAAGGCAGCGGCGAGGGCTGTTCCCTCGCCTGTTTGGTTCGCATTCTCCAGGCAAGGCCCATGCTGCAACGTTTCCATTTCCCCGCTCGTGGCGTCGGCTTCGTACAGGCGTGCAGCGCTCTTGCTGCTGCCGTTGCCTTACCGGCCGCCCAGGCCCAGAGCATCACGGTGGCACCGCTGGCAGCCGTGGCGCCGGCGGCGATTCCTGTGGACCACCCTGGCGCTCTTGCGCTGCTGGCGTTGGCCTTGGGGGCCTGCCTTGTGCGGGGTGTGCGAAAAGGGCGGATCTCCCTGGTCGGCCTGCGTGCATGGGCCATGGGCGGTGCTGTTGTCGTGACCGCGGCCACGGCGGTCTGGGGCGAGCGGGTGCAGGCCCAGATTCAGGAATTGCAGGAAGCCTTCAACCAGGCCGCAGGCGAGACGCTCACCGTTCCCGTGCAGACGACAGCGGTGGGTGCCGATGGCGCACCACAGGGATTCCTGCCCGTGGTCTATCGCAACCAGACGTCGGTGCGGCTGAAAATCACCGGCATCACGGACCCTGTGTGGAACACCTGCTTTCCGCTGGGCGTGCCGGGCGCGATTCCCTCGACGGCCCCACGTCCCGGCAGCGCCTGCGCAGTCGGCGCCGCGCTGGAGGCGGGCGATTCCTGCTGGGTGGACGTGGCGCAACTGTGCGCCGAGGCGGCGGACACCGTGCGCGGCAGCCATCCCAGCGTGCTTGCGCCCGACAGCGTGCAGGTGGACACGGCCGGGCAGCGCACGGGCAATGTGCTGTCCAACGATTCCGATGCCGATGGGGCGCTCGTGGTCGCCAGCTTCACCTATGAAGGCCAGACCGTGGCGGCCGGCAGCTCCCGGAACGTGGCGGGGCGCGGGACCTTCGCGCTGCAGGCAGACGGCAGCTTCACTTTCCAGGCGGATGCGAACTACAGCGGCGGCCATCCGCTGGCCATCGGATACACCGTGCAGACCGGCGCGTCCAGCACGCTGAGTGTTTTCGTGAACCGGGTGCCCGTGGCCGGCAACGACACGGCCACCACCGATGCCGATACATCCGTCACCATCGCCGTGCGCGGGAACGACAGCGATGCGGATGGGGACAGCCTGACCGTTTCCGGCATCACCCAGGGCACCCACGGTTCCGTGGTCGTGGATGCCGTCACGGGCAATCCGGTCTACACGCCGAACGCCAACTTCACCGGCAGCGACAGCTTCACCTACACCATTGGCGACGGCAGGGGCGGTTCTGCCACGGCCAGTGTGTCGGTGACGGTTGCTGCTGCGCCCTCCGGCAATCAACCGCCAGTGTCTGTCTCCGATGCGATAGTGGTGGCCGAGGGCGCTGTGGCCACGGTCCTTGCCAGCGGTGCAACCAGCGTGCTGGCCAACGACACGGACCCTGACGGCAATCCGCTCGTCGCGGTGCTGGTGACGGGTCCTGCGCATGGAACCTTGACCCTGAATGCGAATGGCACCTTCAGCTACACCCACAACGGCAGCGAGACGACTTCCGATAGCTTCACCTACCGTGCCAGCGACGGGCAGGCCATGGGAAACATCGTCACCGTTTCCATCACGGTCACTCCCGTGAACGATGCACCGGTTGCCGTGGCAGATCAATTGATGGTTGCCACGGACATCCCGCTGAGCATCAGCTTTGCCACGCTGCTGGCCAATGACACGGATGCCGACGGCGACAGCCTGACCATCACCTTGGCTCATTCGCCGGTCAATGGCAGCCTCGCATTGCAGGCGGGCGGGGTGCTGTTCACGCCCGCTGCAGGCTACGAAGGACCGGCCAGCTTTCTCTACGACGTCAGCGATGGGCGCGGCGGCACCAGTATCGGCACGGTCAATCTGTCGGTTGGAACGGCCAGCGCTCCTTCGGTCGTTGTCCTGAAGTCCCTGCTGGCCATCGCACACGGCACAGGCGGGACCAGCGTCAGGTTTCCGATAACCACGAAGCTGGTGGATACGGATGGCTCGGAAACCCTGTCGATCAGGATCAGTGGACTGCCCACCAATCTGTCCTTCAATGCGGGTATGAACCTGGGTGGTGGTGTCTGGCAATTCACCGAGGCTGACCTGCCCAATCTCATCCTGAATCTGCCTGGCAGCTACACCACGAACGCCACGTATCTCACGGTCCAGGTCACGGCGACGGAGGTCAGCGGCGGCTTCACGGCATCGACATCCACCGTGGTCACGCTCAAGGCCTCATATACGACCGTGGATATCACCACGACCGAGAGCGGCAACCATACGGGCAACTCGGCCAACGAATACATCACCGGTGGCAACGGCGCCAACACCATCAACGCCGGCAGCGGAAACAACATCGTTTTCGGGGGCGGTGGCGACGACAACCTGTCGGCGGGCTCGGGCTCCGATGTGCTGATCGGCGGCAGCGGCAACGACACCCTCAACGCGGGATCGGGCACGGACCGGCTGATCGGAGGCTCCGGCGACGACCTGTTGATAGGCGGCGATGCGGGCGAGAACTTTGTGGATGTCTTTGTCTGGTTGCTGGGAGATCAGGGGGCGGCGGGAACGCCGGCCTTGGACCGAATCCAGAACTTCTCCACGGCGGCAGCGGGAACCAACGGCGCAGGCGGTGATGTACTGGACCTGCGCGACCTGCTGCAGGGTGAATCCGCAGGCCCCCCCAGTAATGCCGCAGGCAACCTGGCCAACTACCTGCACTTCGAGATCACGGGAGGCGATACCTGGGTCCATGTCAGCCACACGGGCGGCTTCGGTGCAGACTCCCATGCGGTGGGTGCAGGCTATTCGGCATCGGCCGAGACACAGCAGATCATCTTGGAAGGCGTGAATCTGCAGACGCTGTATTCCGGTGCCGCCACGGATCAGCAGATCATCACGCAGCTGCTGAACAGCAATAAATTGATCGTGGATTGAGGCTGCCGTTCGGACCTCGCCTGCGAGAAATGCTCCCGCAGCTCAACGCCGCTCTTGCACAGGCGCAGACTGCTCCTGGCCCGCCTTGGTCGCGCGGGGCGGCGCCACCGGCATGGGAAACCCGACAAGCGCAAGCGCCACTGCGAAAGGCAGCAGGCAGTAGAAGAGCACGCGCTTGAGCTTCATTCGCCGGAATTGAGGGTGCTTGCGCAGCCTTCAAGTGGGCTGTTCCCCGTCTACATGAAATTCCTCGTATGCAATGAAGCCAGCCGCTCGGCATGCCCACGCTCGAACCCCAGCCGCAGCAGCTTGGAAAACCGGCCGTCGGCCATGTCGCGCATGAGCTGCTGCACGCGGGCGGCGCCGCGGGCCAGGGCTTCGGGGGTGAGGTTGCCGGCGGCGATGAGGATCAGGGCGTCGAAGACTTCCTCGTTCAGGCCCGAGGTGCCGGCCAGGTTGTCGAAGCGCTGCTCCACGGCCTGGGCCAGCTGATGCTGGAAGCCGGGCTCGTGCTGCAGGCGGTACAGCAGGTGGGACATGCCCAGCGCCACATGGCGCGCCTCGTCGCGTGCGGCCAGGCGGCAGATCTGGCGTGTGAGGGGGTCGGGCGCCTCGGTCTGCAGGAACTGCAGCAGGTGCACGAAGGTGCCTTCGCCCAGCACCGACAGCAAAAAGCCCGCCACGGAAAAATCCGTCTCGTCCAGCAGGCTCTTGAGCGAGGCCTGTCCACCCGCCGTGGACAGGGCGGGCTCGCGGCCGTGGCGGCGGATGCGGCGCGTGAAGACATCGATGTGCCGCGCCTCGTCGGCCACCTGGATGGCCAGCGCCGCCTGCAGCTCGCGGTAGTGCGGGTGCAGCTGGCCCAGAAAGCGCGCAGGCACCAGCAGGGCCGCGTTCTCGTTCTCCACCATGTAGGTCATGAGCTGGACGATGGCGTCCTCCACGGGCGCGGGCAGCTCGGGCGCATCGCACCAGTCGATGTCGGTGTCGGCATTCCACTGCGCGGCCACGGCCTGAGCGTAGAGGTCGGCGGCGCTGTCGGTCCAGACCTGCAGCTTGTCGCTGAGCCGGAAATGGAAGGCCGGCGCCCCGGCTTCCACCTGCGCGCCACGCGCCGCCAGGCCCCAGAAAGGCTGGGCCTGCGCGGCCACGGCATCGCCGCCCGTGCGCGCATCGCTGCGGCCCGTCTGCGCCGCGCGGCGGCGCCCAGGCCGGGCGCTGGCGCGGCCCGTCTGCGCCGCGCCGCGCCAGCGCCCGGCCTGGGCGCCGCCGCGCGCCACGATGGCCATGGCCTGTGCAGCACCCGCGCCGTCCTCCCAGCGCAGGCCGTGGCCCTGGTCGCTGCACCAGCCCGACAGCTGGGCCTGCCAGCCCGGCGCGCTGCCGGTCACGCGCAGCTGCCCGCCCACGGGCAGGGCGGCCAGCGCGTGCTTGACCAGAAGATGGGCACCGGCATCGAAGCCCAGACCCTGCAGGTCGATGACAGGCAGGGTGGAGGCGGGCAGGGTGCGGGCGTGCAGGGCGCCGCTGTCGGAATCAGGCATGGCCATGGCGCGTATCAGTAACGGTAGTCCTGCACGGTGATGCGGCCTTCGGCGTCGTAGAAGGCCTCGTCCGTCACCGCGCGCTCCAGCAGGCCGTAGCCCGTGCCGCGGCCCGGGTGCCAGACCTTCAGGCCTTCCAGTTCCAGCAGCGGGCGCACGGCCGCGTCGTCCCAGGACATGGCCAGCAGGATGTCGCGGAAGGCGGCGGCGCGTTCGGCATCGATGTGCGGGCCGGCCGTCATGTTGCAGTGGTCGAAGGCGCCTGAGGTGGCCAGCACGCGCGTGCCCCCGGCCGGCAGCGTGCCTTCGCGCGCAAAGGCCTGGTAGTTCTTGCCCACCATCCAGGAAGCCTGTATCTCGCCGGCCACCATGGCGGCGGCGGCCAGGCGCTCGCCGCCGATGTGGTCGCCGTGCTTGCCGCCCAGCACGTCAAAGCGGCGTGCCGTGTAGTCGCGCCCGGCCAGCAGCCCTTCCTGGCGCAGATGGTCCAGCGGGATCAGCGTGGCCTGGGGCGAGTCCACCGCACCGAAGCCCACGGTCTTGCCGCGCAGGTCCTGCACGCTCTGGATGGGGCTGTCGGCGGGCACGACCAGCAGCGAATGCAGGTCCAGGTCGGTATCGCGCATGGCGATGGACTCCACGCGCAGGCCGCGCGCGCGGGCCATGCGGTCGGCGCGCACAAAGGCCAGCGGCGAGTTCCAGGCCAGGTGCACATCGCCTGCGATCAGCGCCTCGGTCAGCGACTCGTAGTTGGAATAGAGCACGTAGTCGAAGTAGTAGCCGCGCTCGATGAAATACGCCTTGAAGCCTTCCCAGATGGTGATCACCTTGGGGGCGTAGGCCACGGCGCCGAGCTTGATCACGGGGGCGGTTGTCGTCATGCGGAAGTCCTTTGCTGGATGGGGAAGGGGGTTGAGGCTATCGGCAGGATCTGCGGCGCAGGTTCAGGCAGCGGCGTCGCACATGGCCTTGCCGAGCATGTCGTAGATCACGTCGGTGGTGGGCGCCATGACCGAGGCGGCACGCGCATCGCGGAACAAGCGCTCTATGCCCAGCTCCTTGCGGAAGGCGGCGCCGCCGCACACGCGCATGGCAATGTCGGTCACCTCCAGCGCGGCTTCGGCGGCGGCGGCCTTGGTCTGCAGCAGGCGCGTGCGCGTGTCGGGGCGGGCGGCCTGCACGGCGGCCACGGTGTCGTCGCGCAGCAGGCGCGCCTGTTCCAGGCGCAGCTGGGCGCGGGCCAGGTAGGCACGGATGGTGGGCAGGTCGGCCAGCGAGCTGCCGCTTTCCGCAAAGCGCGTGCCCGCCACATGGGCGACGGCGCGGCGCAGTGCGCCCTGCATCAGGCCGATGGAGGTGGTGGCGATCAGCGTGGGGAAAAACGGCATCAGGTGGCGGCCCTTCACGGCCTCGCCCTCGCCATCGGCGCCCAGCATGCGGGCGCGCGGCACGCCCACATCGCGCGCCTCGATGGGCGACGACGCATTGCCGCGCAACCCCATGCCGTTGAAGCGCCCGGGAATGGACAGCCCCGGCAGGCGGCTGTCCACCAGCCACAGCGTATTGCCCTCGCCCTGCGTGGCGCGCGAGATCCAGACATAGGAATCGGCCTCGCCGGCCGAGGTGATCATGCTCTTGAGCGCATTCAGGTGGATGACATCTTCAGCGGCGGTGGCCGTGCCCGTGGGCGCCCAGATATGGCTGCGCGAGCCGGCCTCGGACACGGCCAGCGTGGTGATGTGGCGGCCGGCGGCAATGTCGCGGCGCACCGCGTCATCGGCAAAGGGCTCGATCAGTGCCACGCCGCAGTAGTGCATGGTCAGCACCATGGCCGTGCAGGGGCAGTCCTGGGCAATGCGCTCGATCACCTGCACCGCCTCGGCCAGGCCCTTGCCCAGGCCGCCCACCTCGCTGGCGCTGATCAGGCCCAGCAGGCCGGCTGCGGCCAGCGCATCCAGCGCAGCGCGCGGGTAGCGCGCCTGCTCGTCAATCTGCGCGGCCTGGGGCGCGATGATCTCGCGCATGAGGGGTTCGAGTTGCTGCAAAACTTCCATCTGGGTTCACCGTAGGCATGCCCATGGCCGCCTGCCGAGAGGCGCTTGCTGGAAGTCTGGGGAAATGCTGGAGCGCCGCGATGGCCGCTGGGCGCGCCTGCCGCATGCAGACCTGCAATGGCGGATGGGCTGGGGGAAAGAATGCGAAAGATTATGCGCCGGGTGCGCGGCGGCCGGGCGCAATTGCCGGTGGCGCTTGATTTCGGTCAATTGGTGGCTGGGTACTGCCTTCGGCGGTTTTGGCCAACAGGCGGCCAACAGGCGGCCGGCAGCCAGACGAGGATGCCTGCTGGAAGATCGTGGCCTATATTGCAGCGCCCATTGCCAGCGCCTCTTGCGGCCCTATCGGCTTGGCAAAAAAGTAGCCCTGGGCCAAATCCACGCCCAGGCTCGCCAGAGTGTTGAATTCCTCGGCTGTCTCCACACCCTCGGCAACCACCACGCTTCCTATCTCGTGCGCGAAGCTCGTGAGGCCCTTGGCCAGCGCACGGCGGCTGCGGTCGGTATCGACATCGTGCGTGATGCTCATGTCCAGCTTGATCATGTCTGGTTGCAGATGCAGGATGTGCCGCATGCTGGAGTAGCCGGCCCCCGCATCGTCGACTGCCAAGGTCGCGCCCCGGCGCCGCAGCGGCGCCAGTGCATCGGCCAAAGCCCTGTAGTCATCCACGGCGGCATGCTCCGTGATTTCCAGCGTCACGCGCGAGAGATCCCGGTCTGAACCCAGAAGCCTGGGCAACTGTCCCGACTGGATCAGCTGCGGCGAACAGTTGACGGCGAGCAGCCAGTCGGTGGGCAGGCTGCCAAGTGCGCCAAGCGCTGTGTCGATCGCATGGCGCTCCAGCTCCAGCCCCAGCCCCACCTCATGCGCTGCCTTGAACCACTGGTCGGGCGGGCGACGTGGCTCCAGGTCAAAGCGTGACAGACATTCGAAACCGTGCAGCTTGCCGGTCGCGATGGTGTATACGGGCTGAAATACGGGGCGCAGCGCATTGCCTTGCATTGCAAGCCGAATTTCGTGCGTCACTTTGTCTCTTGCATGCCGGACGGCAGAAGTCGCACTGAAATGAAGTCCCAATAAATCGGAGAATGCCCGCAGCAGTGACATATCGTGCGCATTCAGCGCAGGATTGGGCTGGTGGCTGAAGCAGCACAAGGTGCCGAACAATTGGTTGTCATCCAGGCGGATGGGAACGCTCAGGTGCGAGCCGATAGGAATGGTGTGCGTTTCCGGTATCTCCTGGGCCGCGGCCAACAGGGAGGTGTCGGGAATCAACTCCGGCAACTCGCCATTGACCACTTTCTGGCAATAGCCCTCGCTCAATGGAATCTTCTGATGCTGGAAAATCACCCCGGCAGTGCTCTCGTCCACATGCTCCAGCACCCGATCCTCTTCCCGGAATCGGGCTACAAAGGCGACATCCATGCCGAGATGCCGACGAACGACAGACAGAACACGGTCGACTCCATCCAGTTCAATGGCAAAAGCGAAAATTCTGCTCAAAGGTGCGAATGTGGATTTACGAAGGGTCATTTCGTTGATCTGCTCTATCAGATGTGTACGCACACTAAATTCACACGCTGCCTGCGGGCTGGCTATCCTCGGCTCCGAGTGCGATGGCCAAGCGGTGCGATATGAATTGATAAAAGGAATGAATTATCATTAAGCCGCTCCATTGACCGATGCGCGGCAAATCGTGGTTGCCGTGCGATAGAAAATCCCAATCGCACCTCCGGTTGCAAGCTCAGTGGCAACCCCGTTTGCAACCCAAAGCAGTAGTGAGAAGAACAGACTTAAGTATGCGCGGTTGAAGTGCGCAGGTCGAGTCCGTCTGTTCGGATTGACAATAGTTATGAAAATCCAACACGGGCAGCTGAAAGGGCCCGGCACTCCCTGGAAAGCCCGTCAAGCCCTATGTCCTGGCTGTGGCTGTCTCAGGTGCTCCATCGGTCATTGCTTGCCCGTGTGACGAATGCGGGCCAGGTACTGGCTGGGCGTCAACCCCAGAGTCTTGCGGAAAGCGGCGCCCATGTGCGACTGATGGCTGAAGCCGCAATCGTGGGCGATACCCGCCAGGGAATGGGTGTCTGCCCGCATCATGGAGCGGGCCGCCTGCACGCGGATTTCCACAAGAAAGGCATGCGGCGTCATGCCCAGCAGCTGGGAAAACTCGCGCAGAAACTGCAGCGGCGTGCGCTGGACCATCCGGGCCAGCTGGGCAATGCTCAACGGCTGCGCAAACTCGGCCGCCATGCGCTCCAGGACAGGTCGGTACACCGGGCGCAAGGCCTCGACGCGGGCGGTGGGTGCATGGCATTGCCCGGCCATGAAGCACAGCGCGGCCTGCTCAATGGCCAGCGTGTCCGGTTCGGTGCTCAGCAGCAGCTGGCGCAGTTGGTGCGCCATCTGCAAGGCGCTGCGCTGCCCGGGCGTCACAACGCGCCGGGCCTGGGTTGCAGACGCGCCGTCGCTGAGCCATTGTTCCCAATGCGCCTGGGTGCAGCGAACCACCAGGTACTCGCCGCCCGTGGCCGATTCGGAAAACACGTCGACGCCCGGCGGCGTGCATGCCACCGTCCCGGGCCAGGTATCGAAGTCGACGCGGCGATCGCTGGCAATCGCATGCACGCCTTGCTGTCGCTCCAGCGCGATGCCCAGCGAATGCAGGCGGGTCGGGTCATGGCTGCTGTAGGGCGTGCGGCCCAGCAACTGCACCTCGAAGCCCGGTGGTTCGTGATCTGTCATCGCTGTATTGCCTTGTATGGCCCTTGCCTTGCCTTGCCTTGCGTTCCTGAACTGAAATTTCCTGATAGACGCGAAATCGGCCGCTGCCCACACTGCGGGCATGAACTCAAACCACACGGAAATTCACCGCGTCATCGGTCTCATCGGTGGCATGAGCTGGGAGTCCAGCGCCGAGTACTACCGGCTCATCAATCAGGGTGTGCGTGACAGGCTGGGCCCGCTGCGCTCCGCAAAACTGCTCATGTACAGCGTGGATTTTGGCCCCATCGAGCAGGCCCAGCATGAAGGCCGATGGGACGACGCCGCCGCCTTGCTGGAGGATGCCGCGCGGCGGCTGCAGCAGGGCGGGGCGGACGGCGTGCTGCTGTGCACCAACACCATGCACAAGCTGGCAGACCGCATTGCGGCAGCGGTGCGCATCCCTTTTCTTCACATTGCCGACCCGGTAGCCGACGCAGCCCGCACACGCGGCTACCGGAAGCTGGGGCTGCTGGGCACACGCTTCACCATGGAGCAGCCCTTCATGCGCGAGCGGCTGCAGCAGCAGGGTCTGGAGGTGCTGGTGCCGCAGGAGGCAGACCGCGCCGAGGTGCACCGCATCATCTACGAGGAACTGTGCACGGGCCGGATTCTTGAAGAGTCGCGGCGCACGTATCAGCGCATCATGGCGCAGCTGGCCGGGCAGGGTGCGCAGGCCATGGTGCTGGGCTGCACGGAAATCAGCCTGCTGGTGCGGCAGGAGCATTGCCCTGTGCCCGTGCTGGATACCACCGCCCTGCATGCGCAGGCGGCGGTGGACTTTGCTCTGGAGCCTTGAACGGCCAGCGGGCCATGCCCAGGCCTGCTTTCAAGGGCGTGCACCCCCCGGGGTTGCCGGGGCGCCTTGAGCCGTTGTGGCAACGCATCGGCGCAACGCCTCACGCCTCACGCCTCACGCCTCGATGCGCGCTGAACCGCTAAACCACGGCGGCGCTGAACGACTCGGGCAGGCGCGCAAGCAGATGCGACAGCCGTTGAAGGCCCGCCTGCAGGCGCCCACGGTCCTTGATGCTGCCCAGGGAGATGCGGATGGCATTCACGGATTCGCTGCCGGTGGCAAAGGCCTGCGCCGGTGTGACGGCGATGCCCTCGCTGTCGGCGGCACGCGCAAGCTGCGAGGGGCTCCAGTAACTCGGCAGCTCCAGCCATACATGCAGGCCGTCTCCCGCGCCGCTGTACCGGCCGGCCAGCACATCCCTGGCCATCCGGTGGCGCAGGCGCGCCTCCTTGCGCACGCCTTCCATCAATTTTCCGGCCGAGCCGTCGAGGATCCACTGCGTGGCCAGGGCGGCCGTCAGCGGCGTGGCCATCAGCGCAAACGATCTCAGCGCGACCAGGAAACGCTGGCGCTCGTGCGGGTCAGGCAGGAGCACGAAGGCCACCCGCAAACCGGGCGTCAGGCATTTGGAGAGGGTGGAGATGTAGTACACCTGCTCCGGGGCAAACCTGGCGATCGGTGGCGGCGGGGCATCGGCCAGCAGCCAGTAGGGATCGTCCTCGACGATGCGCACATGGCAGCGCTTTGCGATGCTGGCGATCTCTTGGCGCCGGTCCTCGGCAAGCGTGATGGCGGTCGGGTTCTGCAGCGTGGGGTTCAGGTAGACCAGCCCGGGCCTGTGCTGGCGGCATGCCTGCTCAAGCCGCTCGGGCATGATCCCCTGGCTGTCCGCTTGCACCGCAATGATGCGCCGGCCGAACTGGGCCGCTGCGGCACGCAGACCGGGATAGCTGGTGGGCTCGGTCAGGATCACATCGCCAGGCTCCGTCAGCGCAAGCACCAGGGCGGCAATCGCCGCCTGCGCGCCCGGGCAGACCACCAGCTGCCGGGCATCCACATCTCCGAACATGGGCTGCAGCCACCTGGCGCCCGCCTTGCGGTCGGAGTCGCTTCCCCCGCCCAGGTGGTAGGTCATCAGCAACTGGGCATCCGCACCCATCAGCACTTGCGACAGGCCCTGCTTCAACATGTCGTCCAGGTCCACGCCAGCCGGCGGTGGCGGGGTGTTCATGCTCAGGTCCAGCACGGCGTTCAGCTCCACCTTGGGCGCCGCGACATAGGTGCCTCTGGCGCCGCGTCCCTCCAGCAGCTGGCGGCGCCTGGCTTCGTCGTAGGCGCGCGTGACCGTCGTCAGGTCCACATCCAGCTGGGCCGCCAGCCGGCGTTGCGGGGGCAGGCGGTCACCGGGCTTCAGCGATCCGTCTGCCAAGGCTGCCTGCAAGGCATCGGCGATCTGCAGGAATCGGGGGCCGCCCTGCACGGCCAGCTGCGGCAACCAGAGGGGCAAAGGCTCATCTTGCATGGATTTAAGCGGCGACGTATGGGCTCATGTATGGAAATTGCTTTTGGGTAGTATGCGCCACAAGGTGTGGCAGCACCGTGCTTGCATGGCCGTCGCTGACGCTCTCGCCTCCCATGTCCGGGAGGGAGGCTCCTCACCATGGACAGTGCCAAGTCATTGGCTGGAAGCTCTCAAAATGATCGATTGGGTCCCCATAGTCTTCGTCACCTTCAAGGTGCTCGTGTTCGGCACGGCCATGTTCTTCGCCATCAAGTGGCACTACGACCAGGGCAAGAAGAAGGGGGCGAGCCGGCGCGAGCTGCTCATTGCCAGCGGCAAGATCGTTGCCGTCTTCACGCTGCTGCTGCTGTGCGTGCTGCTCTTCACCTTCGGCCTGGCCACCATGCTGGGCATGGACCTGAGCCTTTGATGGCAGGTGGCGCTGCCAGCGCCGGGCCTGTGCCCGCAGGCCGTGCCCAGCGCGGCAACCATCCTCCAGCTGCCTACTTCGGTGTGAGCCGATACAGACCGCCCTTGCGGTCGTCCTCGATCAGCCACAGCGCACCATCCGGCGCCTGCGCCACGTCGCGGACGCGAAAGCCTACCGTCCAATGCTCGGCAGGCGTGGCGCTCGCGCCGTTCACCTCGATCCGGTGCAGGGCGCGGGTCAGCAGGCCGGACGCAAACGCTGAGCCCTTCCACTGCGGAAACATCTCGCCGCTGTAGAACATCAGGCTGCCCGGCGCGAAGACAGGCGTCCAGTAGATCACGGGCTTGGTGAGGTCCGTTCGCGTATCCGGGCTGGCAATGGGCACGCCGTTGTAGTTCACCGCATAGGAAACCAGCGGCCAGCCATAGTTCTTGCCCGGCTCGATCAGGTTGAGCTCATCGCCGCCGCGCGGCCCATGCTCAAGCTCCCAAAGACGCCCATCCGGCGCGAACGCCAGGCCGTAGGGCGTGCGATGCCCCGTGGACCAGGTCTCGGACGGCGTCAGATTCGGACCGTCAAAGACAAACGTGCGCAACACCGGCGCAGTCTTGGCGGCCTCTGTGTCCTTGGGCGGATCGATCACAGGAACCGACGTTGCGCCGGTCTGCCCCTGCATCGGATTGCCGGGCGCGGGCTTGCCGTCCAAGGTCAGCCGCAGGATCTTGCCGGCCGGCTGATTCGGGTCCTGGGCAGGCGTGAAGCGCTGCCGGTCCCCGGCCGTGAGGAACAGAAACTTCTGGTCCGGCGAAAAAGCCACGGCGGCGCCCACCTGCCCGCCCTTGCCCTTGACCGGGTCGCGCCAGATGACCTTGAGGTCTTCCAGCGCAGCGGTGCCGGCACCGATCCTGAGCGTAGCGCGCGCGAGCGCCAGGCTCGACGTGCCGCGGATCTCTCCGGGCTCCGAATAGGTCAGGTAGATGGCCCCGTCGCTCGCATACGAAGGAGCCAGGTAGACACCGAGCAGGCCGTTCTGGTTTTCATGCAGCACGGGCGGCACGCCGGTGACTTCGAGCTTTTGCCCGTCCTGGGCCGCGAGAAATAGCTTGCCAACCTTCTCGGTGACCAGCATGCGCCCGTCCGGCAGGAAGGCGATGCGCCAGGGCAGATCGAATTGCGCGACCTTGCTGACCTTGAACGGAGGCGATGCAGTGGCAGGCAGGGTTCCCGCATTGATCTGCGCCAACACAGGGGTTGCAGCCATGAGCAACCAGGGAATGAGTCCAGACTTCGGCAATCGCATGCTTTGCTCCGCAGTGGGGGACGGGACAGTATCCGCGCATCACCGCCGCACCGCAGAATGCACCGCCGAATTCCGGACTATCTGCGCGGCAGGCCTGAAGTTGCGTCCAGCCGCGTTCAGCCTCGCTCAACCAGCGGATGCAGGCATGGCCGCCGGGTCCATCCACAGTGCCGCCCACATGTGTCCATCAGGATCGGCCAGATCGCGCGTGTACATGAAGCCGTGGTCCTCCATCGGATTCACGTCGGCCTGCCCGCCATGGGCCGCGGCGGCCTCGTTCATCGCATCCACGGCGGCGCGGCTCTCAAGGGCCAGGGACAGCATCAACCCGCAGGAGCCGGCCGGCGGCAACGGGCGCTGGGTGAAGGTGCGCCACTTGGCATGCGTGACCAGCATGACCTGGATCGCCTCGCTCCAGACCATGGCGGAACCATCCTCACTGCTGAACTGCGGGTTCTGGCTGAAGCCCAGCGCCTTGTAGAAGGCGGTGGAGACGCCGAGGTCGGTCACGGGGAGACTGATGAAGAGGGACTTGGTCATGCTTGGCTCCGTGGGGTGGGCTGCAGTCCTGGTGGGTGCAGGACTGCTCGGTCAGAACATCCATCATGCAGCACTTGCACTCCGGATGCTGCCCCGTTAACTGGAAGAGCCATTGAGTTGCTGAAGCTCAAGTTGCCTGGCCGCACTGGCTTCAAGGTTTGCGCGCTCCGCGTCCAAATACCGATAAATGCTTTTGAGGTCAGTGATTTTCTTTTTGATTTCCGCCATCTTCTTTTCAATCAGTCTTGCACCCCCGGCGCAATCTATTGACTTGTTTCTCTGAGCATTCAGAATTTCGCCTATTTCCCCAAGAGAAAAACCCATGCTTTGTGCCCGCTGGATAAAGTCCAGGTCTTGCAGGGTTTGCGGTGTGTAAACGCGATAATTGTTGGTTCGCCGCAAGGGTGAAATAAGGCCGATTTTCTCGTAATAGCGCAAGGTATGGCGCGTGGCGCCGCTGCGGACCTCAAGTTCTCCGATATTCATGGAAAAATCGCTTGACTGTAGAGTTGAGTCGACAGTCTACACTTGGTTTTTTCATCGTGCCAAGGAGCAGGAAAATGAGCGTGGAGTGCTTTGTTACGGGAGGGACGGGCTTCATCGGCCAGCATTTGCTGTCGTACCTGAGCGCGAAAGGTCACACCATTCGGGTGCTGATGCGTCGCCCGGAGCGCCTCGCTGAACTGCGCCAGCAGGTCGATGGTTTGGGTGGCGTCGCAGCCCGCGTCTTTGCCGTAGCCGGCGATCTGGAGCAAGAAAACCTTGGTCTGAGCCTTGCGGATAGAGAGGTCCTGCGGCAGGCCAAGGTCGTATTCCATCTGGGAGCCCACTTCGCCTGGCGCCTTTCGATGGAGCAGGCACGTGCAGTGAATGTGGAAGGGGCAAGGCGTGTGGCGCAGTTGGCGGCCGAGCAAGAGAGCCGGTTGGTGATGATTGGCGGCTACATGCTGAAAAACAATGAGCATCTGCAACGCATAGGGATTGATCCCGGCCATCCGGAGCTGACGGATTGGCCTGCCATCTATCGCCAAGTCGGTGCTTACGAGGCGAGCAAACTGGAGGCGCATTTCGCGACCCTCGGCTTCATGAATGCCAAGGGTGGAGAGATAACCGTTGTACACCCCGCCACGGTTTGCGGTCATAGCCGCACGGGGCATATAGCGGATGGCCAGCCGCTGGTGGATCTGATACGCAATCTGGTGCAGGGAAAGCTGGCTGCAGTACCCGGTACTGCCGCGCACTGGTTGCCACTGGTCACTGTGGATTATCTGGTCGAGTTGGTGGCGGCATGCGCCTTTGATCCTTCCATGGTGGGCCAGGAACTGCTGGCCCTCGATGCCCAGAGCCCCGGCTTGCAGGAACTCCTCACGCAGGTGGCACAACCTCTTGGGCTGAAGGCGCCCGCGCATCATATTCCGCTGCGATTGCTGAAATGGCTTCTGGGTATTCGTCCCATTGCGAGATTTTTGAATACCAGCGCCGAGGCCCTGGATTTTATCCAGACAACCCGTTTTGACACGACGGAAGTGGAGCAATTTGCCCAAAGGCACGGAATCACAAAGCCGGATATGCGCCAGTCGTTGAGGAATACTGCAATATATGTCAACTCATATTGCATTCCAAAAGGCAAGGCCCGCCGACTTGCCCCTCCGCTGCGCAGAACATCATAATTACCGCTTTCAATGGTGTCCGAGTTGCCGCTGCGCACCAATATCAAGGAGCTCGTTTCAGTGAATCAACCAACCCATCCACGCATCGCGGTGCTGGGGCCCGGGGCAATCGGGACAACGGTTGCTGCTGCGCTGCATGAAGTCGGTCGCACGCCGTTGCTGTGCGGTCGTACGCCGCGCGACAGTCTGATGCTGCACGGCAACGGTCTTCGCATCGTGGTTCCCGGCCCGGTCAGAACGGATCCGGCCCAGGTCGAAGGTCCGGCGGACCTCGTTTTTCTCGCGGTCAAGGCGACTCAAACTGCTGCGGTTGCGCATTGGCTGGCGGCGTTGAGCGGTCCGCAAACCGTCGTGTGTGTTCTGCAAAACGGGGTTGAGCAGGTGGAGAGTGTCACTCCGCTGTGCCCACAGGGGCGAATCGTTCCCGCAGTCGTGTGGTTCCCTGCACAGGCGCAACCCGACGGGTCGGTGCTCCTGCGCAGCGACGCCCGGATCAGCCTGCCTGACGAGGCCGCTGCCCTCGTGGTTGCGCAGGCACTGCAAGGCACCCGATGCTCGGTAGACCTGGTTTCGAATTTCAAGTCCCTGGCATGGCAAAAGCTGCTGCAGAACGCAGCGGCCGGGCTCATGGCACTCACGCATCGCCGCTCAGGCATGTTCGGCCGACACGACATTTCGACACTCACTCTGGACTATTTGAGGGAGTGCCTGTCCGTCGCACGCGCCGAAGGTGCTGAACTGGGCGATGAGGTCCCCCAGGCGATCCTCGACAAGTTCCAGGCATTTCCGGCCGACCTGGGCACGTCCATACTGGCGGATCGTGAAGCAGGCCGGCCGCTCGAATGGGATATCCGCAACGGTGTCATCGCGCGCCGCGGCCGGGCGCGCGGAGTTCCGACACCGATTGGTGATGTCCTGGTGCCGCTTCTCGCTGCAGCGAGCGACGGCCCCGGCTGATCATTGGTGCCTTGACCACAAAGCCCGCGATCGCCAAAGCAAGACTTCAGCCCATGAACCCCAGATCGATGGGATATGCCGAGCCGCCGAAGTTGCCGATGTGCGGCAGCACCCCCGCCAGCTCGGTATTCGCCACGCCGAACCAGCGCGCCAGGGTGGCGGCGTACTGGTCCACGGCGGTGCTGGGCAACAGGCGGCCCTGGCCGACATGCCACTGGTCTTCGCTGCCGCTGCCGTTGCCCACGCTGATGGGCGGTGGCGCGCCGTAGAAGGACGCGCCACGCACCGCGCCGCCCACGACGAAGTGGTGGCTGCCCCAGCCATGGTCCGAGCCGTCGCCGTTGGAAGTCAGCGTGCGGCCGAAGTCCGACGCGGTGAAGGCCGTGACCTTGTCGGCCACGCCGAGTTCGGCCGTGGCGTTGTAGAAGGCCGTCATGGCACTGCTCACCTTGTCGAGCAGTTGCGGCTGGTTGGCGATCAGGTTGTCGTGCAGGTCGAACCCGCCCAGCGAGACGAAGAACACCTGCCGGCGCGTGCCCAGCGCGTTGCGTCCGGCGATGAGCCGGGCCACCACCTTGAGCTGGTCGGCCAGCGGGTTGTTGGCAGGGAAGGCGGTGGACAGGCTGCCGCTGGAGAGGGCTGAAGAAATCTGCCCCTCGGCACTGATGGAGCGCTGCGTGACGCGGGCGTACTCGGCCTCCATCGCGTGGCTGCCGGCCGTCTGCACCAGCTCGCTCAGCAGGCCGCGCACGGCGGTCGATCCATAGACGTTGGCGCCCTTGACGGCGTTGATGGGCACGGCGCCGCCCGGGCTGATCTGGTACTGCAGCGCCTGGTCGCCCGAGAGAAACACGGCGTTGCCCGTGGCCGAGATGCAGGTGAAGAGCGACGTGGCGTTGGACGACAGCGCCAGGTCGCCCAGGTTGCCGCCCCAGCCCACGGTGGAGCCTTCGGCGCCCTGCGACTGCCAGACCGACTGCTGGTCGTTGTGCGAGAAAAGCTTGGGCGGCAGCGGGTAGCTGCGCCGGTCGCCGGTGGCATATTGGGCCCGCGTGAGCGGCACCAGCAGCGGGCCGACGTTCAGCTGCACCGCCGCGCGGCCCGCGTTGAAGAGGCCGGCCAGGCCCGTCATGGACGGGTGCAGCGCGTACTGCATGCCACCGGCCAGCGCCGTGCGGGGTTGCAGCAGCGTATTGCCCAGCGCGGCGCGGGCCAGGGCAATGCCACCGGCCGTGCCATCGCTGTTGCCGCCGCGGATGGCGGAGTACTGCCCGTAGCGGGTGCTGTCGTAGGGCACGACGGTGTTGGCGTAATCGCAGCCGCCGTAGAGGAAGACGCAGACCAGCGCCTTGTAGTCGTTCGCCTCGAAGGCGGCGGCCTCGCCCAGCGCGGCAAGATTCAGGGCGAAGGGCAGGGCGGTGCCGGCGGCGGCCAGTTGCGTGCTGCGGCGCAGGAATGCGCGGCGCGTGTGGCGGGCGGGGTCGATGAAATTCATGGCGATATCGCTTTGCTTTGCAGACGTTCGGTCACTTCTGCACCAGATATTCGGGGCTGGCCATCACCAGCAGCACGGCGGCTGCCACGCGGTTGAGCTGGGTGGCGGCGTTGCTGGTGGCCGTCACCGGCGTGGCATTGAGCGCTGCCACGATGCGCGCCTGTGTGGCGGCCGATACCTGCCCTGCCGACAGCAGCAGCGCCACCTTGCGCACCAGCGCGGCGGCGTCGGCCACCAGGGGCAGCAGGTTGGCGTAGCTGCAGGTGATGTCGAAGCCGTTGGCCGCGCTGCTGCCGCCCTGGGGCAGGTCAGGCGCGTTCACGTAGTAGCCGAAGCGGATCACGTTTTGCATGAAGTTCAGGTAGCCGCTCACGCTGGTTTCGGTGACGATCTGGAACTCCGGCGCCACCTGGCCCGTCGTGGCCAGGGGGGTGGAGGGCGGCACGTAGCCCGGGCGGAAGAAGTTGAACACCGAGCCCGAGCGCAGCGGGCTCTGGCCCAGGCGGGTGGCCGGGTCGCTCAGGTTGTCGATCTTCCAGGTGCCGCGTGCCGACCGCAGCCCGAAGGTGCGGCCCCACTGCACGAAGCGCACCATGGGCTCGCGCAGGCGGCCGTACTGGGGGCTGGCAAGCCCTGCCGCGCCGCGCGCCTCCGGGTCCAGCAGCACGGTGGCGATCACGGCGCGCAGGTCGCCCCGCGTGCCGCTGCCGTTGTCGGCGAAGGCGGCGGCCACGCGCCCCACATAGGCGGGGCTGGGGTTGCTGGTGACCAGGCGCTGGATCAGCTGGCGCCCGATGAAGGGCCCGACGTTGGGGTGGTTGAACAGCGTGTCCAGCGCCGCCTTCAGCGCTGCTGGCCCTGACGTGCCCGCAGCCACGGTGGTGCCCAGGAAAGTGGCGGCCAGCGTGGAATGGCGCGCTGCGTTGAAGGCCATGGGCAGCAGCGCCTGCTGCAGCCCCGTCACCGTGCTGCCGCTCAGGTTGGTGGGCTGGTTCTTGCTGGTGTCGTAGTCGTAGCCGGTGAAGACGCGCGCCAGATTGCTCACATCGGCTGCCGAATAGGTGTCGATGCGGTTGCCGCTGCCGTCGCGCTGCTCGGTGCCGTCGGGGTTGAGGCGGTAGAGGCCGATGGTGAACAGCTGCATCACCTCGCGGGCGTAGTTCTCGTCGGGCTGGCGGCCGCTGCGGGCGTCTTCCTTCTGGTTGCCGCGCGTGCTCAGGTAGATGCCCATGGCCGGGCTGAGCGTGACGGCCTCCAGCAGCGTGCGGAAATTGCCGAAGGCGTGCTGGTTCAGCAGATCCCAGTAGCCGGAGGCCAGGAAGATGCTCCACGGCTGCTCCAGCCCGGTGGTGGAGACCACCATGATCTCCGACAGGGCCAATGCCACACGCTTGCGCACGGCGTCGCGCTCCGTGAAAAGCTGGCTCCAGAGCATGAAGTCGGAGGGGTACGAGACGTTGTCGTAGCGCGTGCCGGCCTCTGCCACGCCGTAGCCGCGCTGCATCAGCCAGGCCGTGCCCGTGGTGTCCACGGGCAGCGCGAACTGCTCGGCCAGCCAGGGGCCGTAGCCCTTGGCGCGCAGCGCTGCGATCTCCTCATCGGTGGCCGAGAACTGCGCCTGCAGCAGGAAACGCGCGGCTTCCTCGTCGCTGGCGGGGGTGGCCGTGGTGCCTGTACCGGGACCGGTTCCGCCACCAGGGCCGGTGCCCGTGCCGCCGTTGCCTCCATTTCCGGTACCGGGTGCCGTATCGCCCCCACCGCCTCCGCAGGCCACCAGCAGCGCGGCCGCCAGGGAGGCGGCCATGGCGGGGGCATCAAGGAACTCCTGGCTTCATGGCCGAGGTGGCCGGGCTCTGCGCAGGCAGGCAAGGAGTTCGCGGGCGCGCGGTCGGGCGGCTGCAGCGTGGAGGCTGCAGCCTGTGGTGTGGGGTGCATTGCGGGCTTTCAGGCGGCGGCCGGGGCGGGGTGACGGACTGCCCCGCTCCTCGGCGCGTGGCGCAGAGTGTTCCAAGGTTTTCGGATGTGAGCGGACACTTTGCAGCCCTAAAGCGTGTCAAGATGTTATGCGTTGCAGGGACGGCATGCAGAAACACAGCGTTGGGCCAAGACGCATGGGTCTGGCCCGGGGCCGTCGCCGGTTGACGCGTCTTTTGCCATCCATGGCTTCACCCCCCCCCCGCTGGCCGTCCTCTCGCACATGCTGGCAATTGCCCAGCATGCCTCCAGTTCTTTTTCAGTGACCAACGTGTGCGCTGCGGTCTTGAAATCGCCAACTTTAAAATGCCCCCATGACTCCTCCCTCGGCTTCCCCCAATTCCTTCGACAAACTTGCGCTTTCGCCGGCAACGCTCGCCAATCTTGAGCGGCTCGGCTACCTTGAAATGACGGCGATCCAGCTCGCCAGCCTGCCCCCTGCGCTTGAAGGCAAGGATGTGATCGCTCAGGCCAAGACCGGCAGCGGCAAGACCGCAGCCTTTGCCCTGGCGCTGCTGGCCAAGCTGGATACGCGCAATTTCTCGGTGCAAGGCCTGGTGCTCTGCCCCACCCGCGAGCTGGCCGATCAGGTGACGACCGAGATTCGCCGCCTGGCGCGTGCGGAAGACAACGTCAAGGTGGTGACCCTGTCCGGCGGCGTTCCGCTGCGCGGCCAGAACGCGAGCCTTGAGAACGGCGCGCACGTGATCGTCGGCACGCCCGGCCGTGTGATCGATCACCTGGACCGGGGCAATCTGAACCTTGATTCGCTGAACACCTTGGTGCTTGACGAAGCGGATCGCATGCTCGACATGGGTTTCGTCGATGACATCGCCAAAGTCGCCAAGCAGTGCCCCCCGCAGCGCCAGACCTTGCTGTTCTCCGCCACCTACCCTGAAGGCATTGCCAAGCTGGCCGCGCGATTCATGCGTGACCCGGTCACGGTCAAGGTTGCCGCACAGCACAGCGGCGAGCAGATCGAGCAGCGCTGGTACGAGGTGGACAAGGAAGAACGCTTGCCTTCGGTGGCGCGCCTGCTGGAGCATTTCCGGCCCGAGAGCACGCTGGCCTTCTGCAATACCAAGGCGCGCTGCCGGGCCCTTGCCGAGCTGCTGCAGGCCCAGGGCTACAGCGCGCTGGAGCTGCACGGCGATCTGGAGCAGCGTGACCGTGACCAGGTGCTGGTGCGCTTCGTGAACGGCAGTTGCTCCGTGCTGGTCGCCACCGATGTGGCGGCTCGCGGGCTCGATGTGACCAATCTGGGCGCCGTCATCAACGTGGACATCACGCCCGACCCTGAAGTGCATGTGCACCGCATCGGCCGCACAGGCCGCGCCGGCCAGAAAGGTTTGGCCCTGAGTCTTGCGACGATGGACGAAATGGGCGCGGTCGGAAACATCGAACAGATGCAGGGCAGCCCCTCCGTCTGGTACCCGCTGGACGAACTGACACCGGCTCCCGGCGGCCGGCTCCTGCCATCCAAGGCCACCATCCACATCAATGCCAGCCGCAAGGACAAGATCCGCCCGGGCGACGTGCTGGGCGCGCTCACCGCAGACCTGGGCTACACCCGCGAACAAGTGGGCAAGATCGACATCAACGAGTTCGCAACCTATGTGGCCGTGGACCGCAAGATTGCGCATGACGTGGTTGCCCGGCTCAATAGCGGGAAGATCAAGGGGCGAACGGTGAAGGCGCGCTTGCTCAAGGATTGAGGGGTTTCAGGCGCATCAGTCGGTATGCATGTCTGCACTTGGCTGAACGCGCTCAGGTCCTTCAAGCAGCCCTGCCTAACCCCCAGGCCCCTCATAACCTCCCTGGCCTGCACCGCCTCCACAGCCCCCTTCAGCGCCTCCCGCTGCGCCTGTGTATGGGCCGCCAAACCCGTGTCCCCGGGGGAACGGCGAAGTACTATCCGAAACCTGGGCGCCTACCCAGCCACCCCCCTCCAATTCCTGCCCGTCCGGCCGATTTTTCCGAAGCCGGGGACAATACCGGGTTCGCGGGTTTTTCCGGCTTGACTTGGGTCAAGGTCCGAAACGCCCGCGCAAAGACGCTGCCCAGGTGCTGAGCCGGATGCAGAAAACCCAAGATCGGACGGCAGCAGGACTGCCGAGATGGCGCAGGTGCATGTGATGGAGAGGGATTGGTGGACAAAGGCCTGGTGCGGGGGCAGAGGCCGGCCCGTGAAGCGTGATGCCCGCCTGGTGGCCTGGTTGCTGGCGGTGGTGTTCGTGTCGGTTTCTGCGGCCACGGTCTGGCAATTGGTGGCGGCGCGCCAGCGCACGCTGGCCGAGGTCGATACCAGCAACCGCAACCTGGCCCAGACACTGAACACCTATGCCGAGGGCGTGATCACCCAAAGCTCCATGCTGCTGCTGGGCATTGCCGAGCGGCTGGAGGTGGATGGCACCAGCCCCGTGCTCCTGGAGCGGGTGCTGTATCTGGTCAACCGGCAGGAGCATCTGCTGAACCAGCTCAACGAGCTGCTGATCGTGGATGCGCAGGGCCATTGGCTGATGTCGTCCAAGGGGGCGTTCCCCGAAGGATCGGAAAGCTCCGACCGGGACTACTTCACGCACCACCGTGACGACGCATCGTCAGGCATCTACATCGGGCCGCCGATCCGCAGCCGCTCCACGGGCGAATGGGTGATCACCATCAGCCGGCGCTATACGGACGCCGAGGGCCAGTTTGCAGGCGCGGTGGTGGTGGCGCTGGGTGTGGAGAATTTCCTGCGGCTGTTCGGCAAGATCGATATCGGCGAGAAAGGGGCCATTGCGCTGAGCACGCCGGGCGGGCAGTTGCTGGTGCGCCACCCGTTCCGCGAGCAGGACCTGGGGCGGGACTTCTCGCAGTCGCCCAATTTCCTGCGCCACTATGTGGGGGCGATGTCGGGCACGGCGTCGTTCCGCTCGGCCCTGGACGGCACGGAAAGAATCTATGCCTTCCTGCGCAGCGAGCGCTATCCGCTGGTGACCACGGTGGCCCTGGGCCGCGATGAGGCGTTGAGCTCCTGGCGGCGCCAGGCGCTGCTGACGCTGGCCGTGGTGCTGGGGCTGTTTCTGGCGATTGCGTTGATCGGCTGGCGCCTGACGGCCGCGATGCGGCTGCGTTCGCGCGCCGAATGCTCCCTGGTCAGCGCGCGCGAGGAATTGCTGGATGCCAATCGCCGGCTGGAGGTGCTGGCCGCCCAGGACCAGTTGACGGGCCTGGCCAACCGCCGCCGCTTTGACGAGGTGCTGGAGCGCGAGGCCCGTCGCGCTGCGCGCGAGGGCACGCCGCTGTCGCTGCTGCTGATCGACCTGGACTACTTCAAGGGCTACAACGATGCCTACGGCCATGTGGCGGGCGATGCCTGCCTGCAGGCTGTGTGCAGCGCGCTGGCCCAGGCGGTGCAGCGGCCCGGCGACATGGCGGCGCGCTATGGCGGGGAAGAGCTGGCCGTGGTGCTGCCCAATACCGACAAGGCCGGCGCGCAGCAGGTGGCCGAGCGGCTGCGCGCGCGCATCGAGGGCCTGGCCCTGGAGCACCGCATCAGCCGCTTTGGCCATGTGACGGCCAGCATTGGCGTGGCCACGACACAGGGCGATGAGGCTGGCGCGACCCAAGGCGCTACACAAAGCGCGACCCAAGGCACTACCCCCGGCTCCACCCAAGGTGCCGCCGTGGCGCTGGTGGAAGCGGCCGACCGTGCGCTGTACCGCGCAAAGGCCGCAGGGCGCAACTGCGTGCAGGGCTGAACGGGCTTGGGTCTGCGCGCGCTCAGTCCGTAGGCGAGCGGTGGGCGACCACCTGCTGCTTGAGGTCGCCCAGCGCCTGGTACAGGTCGTTGCGGCTGGCCTGCGGCATGTCGCCGAACATGCCCATGACCCAGGATTCATGCGCCTTGGCCATGCGCGCAAAGGTCTTGCGGCCCAGCGGGGTGAGGTGCAGCACGGAGCTGCGCCGGTCGGACTCCACCTTGGTGCGCACCACCAGGCCCTCTTTCTCCAGCTGGTCGGTGATTCCGGTGATGTTGCCGTTGGTCACCATCATGTGGCGCGACAGCTCGCCCATCTTCATGCCCTCGGGCGCGCGCTGCAGCTGGGCCATGAGGTCGAAGCGGGGCAGGGTGGTGTCGAATTCGCTGCGCAGGCGGTTGCGGATCTCGCCTTCGATGAGGTTGCAGCAGGTGAGCATGCGCAGCCACAGGCGCAGCGCATGGTGGTCGTCGGGCGCGGCGCGCGACTCCAGGTCGGGGGCATGGGTCATGGCTGGTTCTGCGGTGTGGGGGCGCTCAAGCCCATCTGCGCGAGGATGGCGCGCGTCAGCGGGCTGGCCGGGTCGTTCAGGGTGAGCACGATGTCGAAATGGTTGGTGCCGGGCATGGCCACGTACTGGCCTGACGATGGACCGGGGCCACGGCGCTGGTTCCAGGCGGCCAGGTAGTCGTCGCTCTGGCGCTTGAATTCATCGGTCTCGCTCTCACCGTAGCTGACGATGAGCGGGCAGGCCGCGCCGTGCGGCAGGAGGGCGGGGCTGTTGCGAATGGCGTCCTGCTCGCTCAGGCGCATCCATTCGTTGATGTGGGTGTGCACCAGCGGGCGCAGGTCGAACAGGCCCGACAGCGGTGCGGCGCCGCGCACCACGTCCTCGGGCACGCCGTAGTCCGCATGCCAGCCACCGGCCAGCAGCATGCCCGCCAGGTGGCCGCCGGCCGAGCTGCCGCAGACATGGATGCGGCCCGGGTCGCCGCCGTAGCGGGCGATGTGGGCATGCACCCAGGCCAGTGCGCGGCGTGTCTGGTCCACGATGCGGTCCAGCGTGACGGCGGGCGCCAGCGAGTAGTTCAGGGCCACCACCACGGCGCCGGCGCGCGTGAAGGTGGGCGCCATGCTGCTGGAGTCGTCCTTGGACAGCAGCCGCCAGTAGCCTCCGTGGATGAAGAAGAGAACAGGGGCGCCTGCCGCCCCGGTTGCTGCCGGAAAAATGTCCAGCAGCTCGTCGGCATGCTCGCCATAGGCCACGTTCAACGCGCAGGGCAGGCTCTGGCGCGCGGCCCGGCTGTCGTCGGCATAGGCCTTGATGATGGGGGTGATGTCGGGTACCGTCGCGCGGGCGTTGTACTGGACATCGAGTCCGGCGCGGTCGTAGTGACGGTAGAGTGCGGGCATTGGAACGGAGATGGCGCGAAATGGTTTGTATGGCAGGTATTGGTACAAGTCCCAGACTTGTTCTGCAAAATACTTTAAACCTAAACTAAGACCCGCGCCAACCGTTCCAGCCCTTACAGAGTTTCCCGTCCAGCGTGACGGAAGACTGCCTCACCACCGATTGCCATCCGCGCGGCCCGCGCAAGGAGCACAGCAGCATGCGTTTCCTCACCCCCTTCCTGGCCGCAGCGGCCCTGGCCCCTGCCTTTGTTCCCGCGCTCGCGCAGGCGGACACCATCAAGGTCGGTATCGCCAACGATATTTCCGGGCCGTTTGCCGCGCTGGGCGCCGAGGCGCGTGACGGCTTCAACCTCGCCATCAAGCAACTGGGCAGCAAGCTGGGCGGCCAGCCGGCCGAGTTCCTGCAGACCGACATGGGCGGCAACCCCGATCAGGCGCGCCAGCTGGTCACGCGCTACATACAGCGCGACAAGGTGGATTTCTTCACCGGCCCCATCGGCTCCAACGTGGCCCTGGCCGTGGGCCCGGCGCTGTTCGGCGCCAAGGTGCCCTACCTGTCCAACAACCCCGGCCCCAGCCAGTTCGCGGGCGCGCAGTGCAATGCGTTCTGGTTCGGCACGTCCTACCAGAACGATGCCTTCCACGAGGCAGCCGGCAAGCTGGCCGCCGACCGTGGCTTCAAGAAGATGTTCATCATGGCGCCCGACTATCCGGCCGGCAAGGATGCGCTGGTCGGCTTCAAGCGCGGCTACAAGACCGCGCCCGGCGAGGAGGTCTACACCAAGCTGGGCCAGATCGACTACGCGGCCGAGCTGGCCCAGATCCGCGCGGCCAAGCCCGATGCGGTCTACATCTTCCTGCCGGGCGGCATGGGCATCAACTTCGTCAAGCAGTTCGTGTCCACGGGGCTGTCGCAAAGCGTCAAGCTGATCGGCCCGGGCTTCTCGGCCGACGAGGACGTGATCCAGGCCGTGGGCGAGCCCATGCTGGGCATGGTCAACACCGCGCAGTGGGCGCATGACCTGGACGTGCCGCAGAACAAGGCCTTCGTCGAGGCCTTCCGCAAGGAGTACAAGGGCCGCAACCCCTCGGTCTACGCGGCCCAGGCGTATGACGTGATCATGGCCATGGATGCGGCGGTCAAGCAGGCCGGCGGCAAGGCCTCGGACCGCCAGGCCATTGTCAAGGCGCTGGAGAAGGCCGACTACGCCTCGGTGCGCGGCCCCTTCACGTACGGCAAGAACCACTATCCCATCCAGGCCTACTACCAGCGCGTGATCGAGAAGGACGGCAGCGGCCGCATCACCAACAAGCTGGTGGGCAAGGTGTTCGACAAGTACCAGGACGTCTACGTCAACGACTGCAAGATGTGACCCCGCCGCCGCGCCCCCGTCGGGCGCGGCGTGCCTTGATCTTGATTTTCAAAGCCGGATGATTTGTTGACCGCGCGCGGGCCACTGCGCCTGCGGCAGGGGGCGTGTGGATGACGTGGACGCTGCTCTTGGAGCAATTGCTGAATGGCCTGCAGTTCGGGCTGATGCTGTTTCTGATCGCGGCCGGGCTGACCCTGGTGTTCGGCATCATGGACATCATGAACCTGGCCCATGGCTCGCTGTACATGGCGGGCGCCTATGTGGCGGCCGAGACCATGCAGCGCACGGGCTCGTTCACCGCGGCCGTGCTGGTGGCAGCCGTGGCCACGGGCGTGGCGGGTGTGGTGCTGGAGCTGGTGCTGATACGCCGCCTTGCCGTGCGCGACCATCTGGCCCAGGTGCTGGGCAGCTATGCCGTCATCCTCATTGCCAATGACCTGGTCAAGATGGTCTGGGGCCCGGCGCCGGTGATGCTCAACATGCCGGCCGCGCTGTCCGGGCCCGTGCAGTTGCTGCCCGATCTCATGTACCCGGCCTACCGGCTGATGATCATCGTCTTCGGCCTGGCCGCCGCGTTGGGCCTGTACTGGTTCGTGACGCGCACGCGCGCCGGCGTGCTGGTGCGGGCAGGGGCCTCCAACCGCCAGATGGCCACGCTGATGGGCGTGCGCGTGCCGCTGCTGTTCCTGGGCGTGTTCACGCTGGGCGCCATGCTGGCGGCGGTGGCGGGCGCGCTGCTGGGGCCCATCACTTCGGTGCAGGTCGGCATGGGGGAAGAGATCCTCATCCTGGTGCTGGTGTGCATCGTCATCGGCGGCATAGGCTCCATACGCGGCGCCCTGGTGGGCGCCCTGCTGGTGGGCATGGTGGATACGGCGGGGCGGGCCTTTCTGCCCATGCTGCTGCGCCAGGTGTTCTCCCCGGCCGTGGCGTCCAGCGTGGGGCCCACGCTGGCGGCGATTTCCATCTACGTGCTGATGGCGGTGGTGCTGGTGTACCGTCCTTCCGGCCTTTTCCCCGCGCGAGGCTGAGCATGGAACACAGCACATTGCAAGGCAGGTTCCAGGCCCGGTTATTCTGGACCGTGCTCGCGCTGCTGGCGCTGGCGGTGTTCCCGCTGGTGGCTCCGGCGCTGGGGCTGGACTTCTACATCTCCTTCGTGCGCCGCGTGCTGATCTACGCGCTGGCCGCCACCAGCCTGAACCTCATCCTGGGCTATGGCGGCATGGTGGCGCTGGGGCATGCGGCCTTCTTCGGTGCGGGGGCCTATGCGGTGGGCATCCTGGCGATGAACGGCGTCACCTCGGCCCTGGTGGCCTGGCCGGCCGCCGCGCTGCTGGCCGGGCTGCTGGCCGCCGCCACGGGCGCCGTGTCGCTGCGCACGCGCGGCGTGTACTTCATCATGATCACGCTGGCCTTTGCGCAAATGCTGTTCTACATCTTCATCTCGCTGCGCCAGTACGGCGGCGAGGACGGGCTCAACCTGCCCGGCCATTCCGTGCTGCCCGGGCTGGACCTGGGCCACGATGTGTCCTTCTACTACGTGGTGCTGGCGCTGTTCGCGGTGCTGATGGCCGTGTTCGGGCGGCTGGTGGATTCGCGCTTCGGCAAGGCGCTGCAGGGCGTGCGCGAGAACGAGTCGCGCATGGAGTCGCTGGGCTACCCGGTCTACCGCATCAAGCTGGCAGCCTTTGTGCTCAGCGGCGCCGTGGCCGGGCTGGCGGGCGCGCTGCTGGCCAACCACAACCTGTTCATCTCCCCCAGCCTCATGCACTGGACCCAGTCGGCCAACCTGCTGATCATGGTGCTGGTAGGGGGCGTGGGCCTGCGCTGGGGCGGCGTGGCCGGCGCCGTCGTCATGCTGACGCTGGAGGAAGTGCTTCGCATGTGGACCGAGTACTGGCACCTGCCGCTGGGCCTGCTGCTGCTGTGCGTGGTGTTCGGTGCGCCGCGCGGCCTGATGGGCCTGTGGCCGGCACGCGGGAGGCAGGCATGAGCGGCGCGGCCACACCTATCTCCATTCCCACTCCAGCCCTGGAGGCCAAGGGCCTGGTGCGCCGCTTTGGCGCGCTGCTGGCCACCGACCATGTCTCGCTGTCGCTGGCGCCTGGCGAGATCCATGCGCTGATCGGCCCCAATGGCGCGGGCAAGTCCACGCTCATCCATCTGCTGTCCGGCACGCTGGCGGCCGATGCGGGCACGCTGGTGCTGGCGGGGCGCGACGTGAGCGCACTCAACGCCCACCAGCGCGTGGCGGCGGGGCTGTCGCGGTCGTTCCAGATCACCAACATCTTCAAGCAGTCCAGCGTGCTGGACAACCTGGTGCTGGCCGTGCAGGCGCATGCGGGCAGCAGCTTCAGCTTCTGGCGCCCGCGCGCGGCCGAGACCGCGCTCTACGAGCAGGCCCGCGAGCTGGCGCGCGAATGCGCCATTGACGCCAGCCTGCTGCAACGCCCCGCAGGCACGCTGCCGCATGGCGAGCAGCGCAAGCTGGAATTCGCGCTGGCCCTGGCCGCGCGCCCCGGCGTGCTGCTGCTGGACGAGCCCATGGCCGGCATGGGCCCTGATGAAACACTGCGCCTGACCGAGCTGATCGAGTCCCTGCGCGGCCGTGCCGCCATGCTGCTGGTGGAGCACGACATGCAGGCCGTGTTCCGCCTGGCCGACCGCATCTCCGTGCTGGTCTACGGGCGCATCATCGCCACCGGCACGCCCGACGAGATACGTGGCAACGCCGACGTGCGCCAGGCCTACCTGGGAGACGAAGAAGTGAAGGAGGGCGCGTGATGCTCGAAATGCAGGCCGTGCAAAGCGGCTACGGACCCAGCCAGGTGCTGTTCGGCGTGGACCTGCGCATCGAGGCAGGCCAGGTCGTCACCCTGCTGGGCCGCAACGGCATGGGCAAGACCACGCTGCTTCGCACGCTGCTGGGCCAGCTGCCCCTGCGCGCCGGCCGGATGGTGTTTGCCGGGCAGGACATCGCCGGCTGGGCCACCGACCGCATCGCCCGCGCCGGCGTGGCCATCGTGCCCGAAGGCCGCCAATGCTTTCCCAATCTCACGGTGCGTGAGCACCTGACGGCCTTTGTGGCCCAGCGCAATTCGGGCAGCCCCGGCGCGGCAGAGCCCTGGACGCCCGAGCGCGTGTTCGCGCTGTTCCCCCGCCTGCGCGAGCGCGCCTCCAACATGGGCAACCAGCTGTCAGGCGGCGAGCAGCAAATGCTGGCCATAGGCCGCGCTCTGGTCACCAACCCGCGCCTGCTCATCCTGGACGAAGCCACCGAGGGCCTGGCCCCCCGCATCCGCGAAGAGATCTGGGCCTGCCTGGCTCAGCTGCGCGCCGCCGGCCAGACCATCCTGGTCATCGACAAATACGTGGAGCGCCTGCTGGGCCTGGCCGACCGCCACCTCATCCTGGAGCGCGGCAAGGTCGTGTGGAGCGGAGACTCGGCCGCGCTGGATGGGACAGAGCGCTGTGGGAACGGTATTTGGGAGTGTGAGCACGCGCAATGCATTCGCAGTTCAAGGCGAAATTCAAGGCGCGATGGAGGGTTGAATGGCATTGAAGATCAATGGGTGGCATGCCATTCAAATACATGCCTGTATCCAAGATGGGCAATTGCTTACATTTACAGGATGTATCTGGCCCTGCATTTGATTGCCCTATGGCCATCGGCTTGTCTATGATCCCCGCTCACCAAGAGCAGGGAGGCCGCCTACAGGGCGGCGCGCACTATGACACGCAGAGTCACCATACACACGCCATTGGGCGAGCAGCTGCATTTCCGTGAATTGCGCGGCCAGGAAAACATCAGCCAGCTCTTCAGCCTCGATGTGGAAATGCTCAGCGAAAGCGAAAGCATCGATCCCAAGGCCCTATTGGGCAAAAACGCCACCATCCAAATAGAAACCCAGGGCGGTGGCAGGCGCTTCATCGACGGCATCGTCACCCGCTTTGGCATGCAGGGCCAGGACCATCGCCACTACGCCTACAAGGCCCGCCTGAGCCCCTGGCTGTGGCTGGCCACGCGCAAGAGCGACTTTCGCATCTTCCAGAACCAGACCGTGCCCGACATCATCGAGCAGGTATTGGGCGTCTATGGCCATCCGCTGCAAAAGAAACTCACGCGTGCCTATCGCAGCTGGGACTACTGCGTTCAATACAACGAAAGCGATTGCGACTTTGTCTCGCGATTGATGGAGCACGAAGGCATTTACTACTTCTTCGAGCATGCCTCGGGCCAGCACACCCTGGTGCTGTGCGACGACATCATTGCCTCGCACAGCGTATTGCCCGGGGGCGCCTCCATTCCCTTTTATCCCCCGGAAAAAGCCGCTGCAGGCGATCAGGAAAACATCCACGCCTGGCAGCTGGAGCAGGAAATCAAATCGGGTCGCCATTACAGCGACGACTACGACTTCAAGAAACCCCGGGCCGACCTCACCCACCTGCGGCGCGACCCACCGGGCCACGCCCATGACGGCCACGAAATCTACGAATGGCCAGGCGGCTACACCCAGCTGAGCGACGGCGAGGACTACATCCGCGTGCGCCTGAAGGAAAGCCTCACGGGCCAAAGCCGGGTGCGGGGCCAGTCCTGCCACCGGGCGCTGGCCACGGGCTACACCTTCAGCCTCTACAACTACCCGCGCGGCGACCAGAACCAGCAGTACCTGATCACGGGCCTGAGCTACCACTTGAAGGAGAATCCCCGCGTCAGTGCCGTGGCCCCGGGCGCCAAGGGCAGCGCCGCGGAAGACGGCTCCTTCCAGCGCTACGAGTTGCAGGCCCAGCCCACGAGTCTTGCCTACACGCCCGCGCGCACCACGCCCAAGCCGCGCACCACGGGCCCGCAGACCGCCGTCGTCGTGGGCCCGGCCGGAGAAGAAATCTGGACCGACGAATACGGCCGCATCAAGGTGCAGTTCCACTGGGACCGGCTGGGCGGCATGAACGAGAACTCCAGCTGCTGGATCCGCGTGGCCACGAACTGGGCAGGCCCGGGGTTCGGGGCCATCTCCATTCCCCGCATAGGGCATGAAGTCGTCGTCGACTTCCTCAACGGCGACCCGGACTACCCGCTGGTCACGGGCTGCGTCTACAACGCGGCCAACATGCCGCCCTGGGCGCTGCCGGCCAACGCCACGCAATCGGGCATCAAGACAAGATCGAGCAAGGGCGGCGCCGCAGGCGCGGGCATGAAGAACGGCCCGGGCGATGCCAACGCCATCCGCTTCGAGGACAAGGCCGGGCAAGAGCAGCTTTGGCTGCACGCGCAAAAGGACCAGCTCACCGAAGTCGAGAACGACGAGGACAAATGGGTGGGCAACGACCGGCGCAAGACGGTGGACCGGGACGAGACCAACGTCATCCACCGCGACCGCACCGAGACCGTGGACCGCGACGAGACCATCACCGTGCACAACAACCGCACGGAGCGGGTGGACCACAACGAGAAGATCAGCATCGGCGACAACCGCAACGAGGATGTCGGCATCGACGAGAACATCTCCATCGGCAAGAACCGCAGCAAGACCATCGGCAAGACCGAGACCGACAAGATAGGCCAGAACTGGCACGTCACGGTCGGCCTGCTCAAGACACAGACCATAGGCATGGCCTACATGCAGAACGTGGGTGTGATGAAGATGATGAACATCGGCGTCAACTACATGGAGAACATCGGTGTGGCCATGCAGACCACGGTCGGCATGAGCCAGAACCTCACCGTGGGGCAGGAGCGCCAAGTCAAGGTCGGCAGCAAGCAAAGCACGGAAGTGGGCTCGCAGTACTCGCTGACCGTGGGCGGTGGTGGCGGTGGCGGTGGCGCGGGAGCCGGTGGCGGCATGGCCATGAACATCACGGCGCCCGGTGGTGGCGGCGGCAGCGGTGGAGGCGGAGGCGGAGGTGGCAAGGCCTCCCAGCTCACCATGGATGGGCAAAGCATTGAGCTCAACGCCGCCAAGATCCGGCTCGAAGCCCAGCAGGAAATCCTGCTGACCTGCGGCGAAAGCACCATCCGCATCACGCCCGGCGACATCCAGATTCTCTCGCCCACGGACCGGCTCAACTGCTGAAGGCAGACAGCCCGTACCGCGTTCCCCGTATCCGCATTCCCGTTCTCCCCCATCTCTCCAGGAGCAGCCTCGCATGAGTGGCAAACCCGCAGCCCGCATCACCGACAGCGTCGTCAAGGGCAAGATCGTCACCGGCTCGCGCACCGTGCTCATCGGCAGCCAGGGCGGCCTGGCCTGCTCCGTCTGCCCGGACGGCATCACCGTCGGATCCCCTGTGAACCCCCAGCTGGGCGCCAAGGTCCTGCTGGGCGCACAAGACCTGGACTTCGCCCTGCCATCGGCTGCGCTGCCTGTGGCCTGGCAGCGTCAATACAGCAGCTACGTCAACCCCGAGCACGGCGCTGCCTGCGGCCTGCTGGGCCATGGCTGGCACCTGCTGCAGGAGCTCAGCATCCGCCTGCAGGAAGAGGCCACCTTGCTGCTGGACGCCAGCGGCCGCGTCATCACCTTCGACCAGCCTCTGGTGCCGGGCGGCCAGCTGCACAGTGCCAGCGAAGACATCTGGCTGCTGCGCGGCGGCAGCACGGAGCCGGACGGCGGCACAGCGCCCTGGGCCGCCAATCCTCGGTGGTCGCATGTGGAACAGGCACTGGTGCGCAACCCGCAAGCCATCCTTGCGGTCAGCGGTGATGGCGACACGCTCTGGGGCTTTGGTCCTGCGCCCGGTGAACCTGTCCGGGATTGCGCACAGAGCCCTTGGCGCCTCATGGCCCAGATCGACCGCTTCGGGCGCCGCCAGCTCTACCACTACAGCGACGGCACCACACCCGAGGCCGGCCACAGTGCCAGCAAAGAGGCTGTACCCGCAGGCCGCCTGGTCTCGCTGAGCGACGGCACAGGCCGGCGCTACCGCCTGCTGCACCAGCGCATCCATGGCGGCAGGGATGCGCTGGGTTTGTGGGGCGCCGACGACGGCTGGCGGGTCACAGGCGTGGACCTCACACAGGACCCGTTGCACCCCCTGTCCGCGCCCATCGCCCTCGTGCGCTACGGCTACAGCAGCGCAGGCGACCTCATCACCGTCCACGACCGCGCAGGCCAGCTCGTGCGCGAATTCGAATGGGACCACCACCGCATCAGCGCCCACCGCCATGCCAGCGGACCCTGGCACCGCTACCGCTACGAGAGCGCCCAGCCCGGTGCCCGCGTCATCGAGCACAGCAACCAGGAAGGCCTCAGCTACCGCTTCGACTACCTGGCCCAGCCCCCGGGCCCGGACGGCCAGCCGCGTGCCGCCACCCGCGTCAGCGACAGCCTGGATCGCATCGAGACCTACTACTTCGAAGGCGCAGCGGGCCTGTCACGCCTCATCGCCCACCACAAGGCCGATGGCAGCCGCTGGCTGCAAAGCTACGACAGCTTCGGCCGCCTGGCCTCGCGCACCGACCCGCTGGGGCGCAGCGTGCACCTCAGGCGTGATGGCCAGGGCCGGCTCATCGGCGTGCAACTGCCCGACGGGCGCAGCACCCAGCAGGAACACGACGAAGCCACCGGCCGCCTGCTGCAAAGCACTGACACCGCAGGGGCCACCACCGGCTACCAATACGACGCCTGGGGCCGCCTCACCCAGATCACCCAGGCCGACGGCAGCACCGAGAGCTACCACTACCCCGACCCCAGGAAGCGCCGCTCACCTGCGACAGCCCCCGGCGCATCGAAGACGCCCAGGGCGGCAGCAAACAGTTGGCCTGGAGCGACGCGGGCCAACTGCTCAGCTACACCGACTGCTCGGGCCACAGCACGCACTACCACTACGACCGCTGGGGAGCGCTCATCGAAGTGGACAACGCCCTGGGCCAGCGCCAACGCCACCAGCGCGACGGCCAGGGCCGCATCGTGGCCAGCGAACTGCCCAACGGCCAGATCGAGCGCTACCACTACGACAGCGCAGGCCACCTCACGCGCATCGATCCGGCCCAGCCTGCGGGCACCTCCAGCGAAACCCAGGCCGCCGACCCCAGCATCCACCTGCGCTACGACCTCTGGGGCAGGCTGGTCCAGCGAACACATGGCGGCCTCACCCTGGCCTTCGAATACGACAGCGCCGGCCGCCTCCTGCGCCTCGTCAACGAGAACGGAGCGCAAAGCCGCTTTGCCTGGGACGCGCTGGACCGGCTCGTGCAGGAAGAAGGGTTTGACCAACGGCTGCAGCGCTACCGCTGGGACGCGGCAGGCCAGCTCATGGAAGCCACGGACGGCAACGCCGCACAGCAAAGCAGCAGCCACTACCGCTGGGACGAAGGCGGGCGCCTCGCCGAACGGCAGTTGCCTGCCACGCCCCATGCGCCCGCACAAACCCACCGCTACGAATGGGATGCGGCCGGGCGCCTCACGGCGGCCAGCGTATGGCAACACACCGCAGAAAACATCATCCAACTGCAAAGCCGCATAGCACTGGAGCGCGACGCCCTGGGTCGCATCACCGCAGAAGTGCAGCAGCTGTACCGGCCCGGCAAGGACGGAGGTACGGACCAGATCGAATACGAACACCGCATCGCCCACACCCTGGACCCCTGGGCGGACGCCAGCACAGCCAGCTGCAAGGCCTGGGAGAGATCGCCTGGCTCACCTACGGCTCAGGCCATGTGCACGGGCTGCAGCTCAACGGAGCCAGCCTCATCGACTTCGAGCGCGACAGCCTGCACCGCGAAGTCCGCCGCAGCCTGCACCCACCCGCCTCTGCAGCAGACGCAGACAACCCCCTGCAGGTGCAACGCCAATGGGACAGCCTGGGCCGCCTCACGGCCCTGGGCACCACGGGCATGCAAGCGCTGCAGCCCACCGACGCCCAGGCCCACGCCCTCATCGGCCAGATCCTCGGCCGCCGCTACCACTACGACAGCCTGGGCCAGCTCGTTGCCATCGAACAGGCCGGCGCCCCAGGCCAGGCCGCACAACTGCTGCGCTACGGCTACGACAGCGCCGGGCGCCTGAGAGCGGCCACCGACAGCCAGGACCCCCAGACCACCACCCGCTGGCAGATCGACCCTGCCGGTAACCGCCTGCCAGCACCCGGTGCAACGGGTCAGACAGACTCACAAGACAACTGGGCCGCCCAGGTCCACGCGCACTGGCGGCACACCGACTTCAACCTCATGGGCCTGGGCCACCTCGCAGGCCAGCGGCAAGGCCCCGTGCAGCGCTGGGAAGACAACCGCATAGGCTTCACCGAAGACCGCGTCTGGCGCTACGACCCCAGCGGCAACCGCATCGCGCAAATGCAGGCGGACCACAGCCAGCAGCAACTGCACTACGACGGAGCCCACCAGCTCATAGCGGTGCGCAGCAGCCAGATCCAGGGCAACGCAGAGCAACTGCGCCACCACAGCCGCTACACCTACGACGCCCTGGGCAGGCGCCTGAAGCAGCAGGTCGAAAGCGCGGACTCCACAGAATCCACACGCACCCACTACTACGGCTGGGACGGCGACCGCCTCATCCACACCGAACGCCTGCAGGGCGGCGACGACACCCGCCACATAGAACACACCATCTACGAACCGGGCAGCTTCACGCCCCTGGTGCGCCTGAGCACCACGGCCAGCGGTGACCCCCAGGACGAGCCTCACCTGCTGGTACAAGCCATCACCGCAGGCCTGCCCGACCAGGACGACCCCAGCCACACGCCGGCCCTGGCCATGATGCAAACCATGCTCAGCGCCATGCCGCGCGACATGCAGCAAGACGCTGCCCGCCACCTGCGCCACACCCTGGAGCACGGTCTGCCGCCCAGTGCCCAGGCGATCCTGGGCGAACAGGCCGAAAGCACCACCCGCCTGCTCAGCGGCATGCAGGCAAAGCTGCAGAAACAGGAAAAAGCACAGCACGCCCGCATCGCCATCCACCACTACCACTGTGACCACCTGGGCACGCCCATGGCCCTGACGGACCAGACCGGCCAGGTGGCCTGGGCCGCCAAGCTGGACCCCTGGGGCAATGTGCTGCAGGAATACAACCCGCAAGGTATCCACCAGGCGATCCGGCTGCCGGGGCAGCACCATGACCGGGAAACGGGGCTGTATTACAACCGGCATCGGTATTACGATCCGATGGTGGGGAGTTATGTGAATCAGGATCCGATTGGGTTGAGTGGAGGGATAAATATAAGCACATATCCTGATAATCCAGTGGCATTTATTGATCCAATGGGGTTAAGTGCCTTGGCCGGATCTTTGCCTGTTGCCGGAGGGCTTGCTGCAGCTGATGGGCCACTACCTATAGGAGATATATTGGCGGTCATTTTGTTGACAGGCGCTGCAGTCTACGACCTGACAAAATGCTCGCAGAAATCCGAAGATAAAAAGAAGTGCAAAGATGCAACGCCTGATAATATTAGAAATACAGTATCGAAATCATCACTATTAACAACTCAGAAGGCTGTCTCTGTTCCGGCTGTAGCTGCGTATACAAAAATGATAGAGGCTGGAAGCACGCCTCCCCCTGTGAAAATGGATGGAGTAACAATTGTTGATGGAAACCATAGAATGGTTGCTGCTATGCTATGCGATGTTAATCCTCCAGTGGAGCCAGGAACTGCACCATTGTCAACACCAAAATATCCATTCAAAGATATTTATCCGGATATAGTAGATTGGGGTAATAGATGAGTGAAAATATTGAATCGGTTTTTCGAAAAATATCTGGAGATAAAGAGGTGCAATTAAAATCTACGGTTCTTCATAAGGCTGACTTATCTGCTAGATTGATTTATTCTGCAAAATTCATAGATTGTGATTTTCGAGGAACTTATTTTTCGGAGTCTATTTTTATCAACTGTGAATTTATTGCCTGCTCTTTGATAACCGCAGTATTTTTTAAATCGACGTTTATTAACTGTACTTTCAAAGATTCGAATATGAGGCATGTTATTTTTGGTGAATCCTTCATGAAAGACTGTTCTTTTTATGGAAATGATATTTTCATGGCGGATTTCTCTAGGTGCAAGCTATTGGATGTCCAGTGTGGTGAGGATAATCTCGGTGATCCGATTATTAATGATATGAAGATATTCGATTAGCGCTTGCTACGAGCTATGAGAAATATCCAAATTTGACGTTGGGGGAAATACACAGATCAAGCTGATCTCAGCTTCTGTGGAAAATTCTATATAAGAAATGGGTTTTATTAAAATCCACTTTTTGAAGAACTTGGCCATTTGCAGCATGTTAGAAGATACTCGATGGGATGCAGGTCGCAAGCGGCATGCGCGCGCAGGCTGACCATTTATTTCTGCACACCGCCTGGGCTAGCACAGCGCCTGCTTCTGGCACGCACAACACCACCAATGGCCAAAGCATCGCAAGGCGCTACAGCTACGACGCCGCAGGCCAGTTGCAAAGCATCGACGACAGCCGCACGGGCCGAACGCTCTACCAGTACGACGCCATCGGCCGCCTGACCCAGGCCCTGGCTGGCCACGCGGCGGAGCGCTTCGCCTTCGACCCGGCGCACAATCTCATCGACCCCGATCAGCCGCCGCCACAACAAGCCAGCCCTGCCAGCCCGCGCTCGCCAGGCACGGAGACTCCGGACGAACAATGGGCGCGCTACGTCAGGGAGCACCTCTCAGACCCCAACTTCAACCTGCTCCAGGCGAGGGACGACGCGCTCATCGCCAGCGCCGACCCTGCGCAATGGGATCGCGTGGCGGGCAACCGGCTCAAGGTCTGGCAGGAGCACCGCTACGAGTACGACACCTGGGGCAACTGCACCGACAAACGCAGCGGCAAGCACCAGATACAGCACTACACCTGGGATGCGGAGCACCAGCTCATTGCCGTCCACACGGAAAACCAGAACCAGCGCCAAGGTGAGAAGGCGCACTGGCGCTATGCCTACGATCCCTTTGGTCGGCGCATAGCCAAATGGCAGGAAACGCCTGAACAGAAAAAGTCCGCCCTCCAAGTCACCCACTTCCTGTGGGACGGTAACCGCCTGCTGGCCGAACACGCCCTGCAGCACAAGGACGGCAAGGACACGACAAGCCACAGGCTCTACCTGTATGAGCCCGAAAGCTTCGTACCGCTTGCCCACGTGCAAAGCCTCTGGAACAAGGACCAGGAGGCGCGCGACAAAGGCCTGGGCAACCCCTTTGTGCAACAGTCCCTGCACGAAGCGCGCAATGACGACCAAGTGTGGAACACCAAGGTCCTTCCGCTGCAGCGCAAACTGCAATCGCGCCTGAAGGGCGTGGTGCCGCAGGAAGCACCCCCCAAGGCGCTGCAAAGCCGTACCTTGCATGTGCACACGGACCATCTGGGCACTCCGAGGGAATTGACCAACGCGGAAGGCCACATCGTCTGGGCCGCCAGCTACAAGGCCTGGGGCGCTACGGCCAGCATTGACTACCCGCCGTGCTGCAGACGGTACGCATGGGCAATACCTTGACCCAGCACTGGGTGGAGCAGGACCAGGGCAGCCGGCCTGAGCAGCACCTGAGATTCCAGGGCCAGTACTTTGACGTTGAGACGGGCAGCACCCGATACAGTGCTTTGCCCCGGAATATGAAACCCCGCCAGACCCGCCCCCAAACCTGCCAGACAATCCATAAAAACCAAGGCACCGTTCCATGACAACTTCAACCCCCCTTCCCGAACCCGAATTGAGAGCCTTCGCCGCGGCGGCGGCCGAGCAGCAGCGATGCGCAGACTGCGCTGTGCTGTGGAGGCCGGGCTGGGAGTCCTTGTCGGGGGCGGACAAGACTTCGCATCTGCAGCAGGTTGGTGCCCTGGGCACGCCGGAGACACGGGAATTGCTCGATGAATACCACCCCCAGGGCACGAACCAGTGGTCACCGGATGCCCCCATCGCCCTGGGCTGGCACCCGTACAACCGCTGCACGCTCTGGCGCTGCCACCATTGCAATGCCGCCTTTCTGCGCTACACGGAATACGGCGGCTACTACCAGGACGATCGCATCCGGCCGCTGCTGGCGCATCTGATCGTCACGCCCGAGCAGGGCCGCGTCTGAGCGGCGCTGCTCGGCCGGCTCAGGTCCAGTCGAAGGTGAACAGCACCGTACGGCTTTCCGGCTCGTAGAACAGCAGGATGCTGTCCGCGCCCGTGGCGCACCAGTTGTAGCCGGCCACGTTGGCCACGTGGAAGAAGGGCTTGCCGTCGCGGGTGATGCGGATGCCGTCGTCTTCCAGTTCATCGCCCATGCCGGCGTTTTCCGCTTCGTCCAGCTGGAAGGCCGGGGGAATGGGCGGGTGGCCGGTCCAGTTGCCGTACCAGATTCCGCCGCCCAGGCTGTCCAGGTAGTCATGTTCCATGGGCTCGCCGTTGCCGTAGCGCGAGTAGCTGACCAGGCGGCCGTGCTCGGCGTAGTAGGCACTGGCCTTGGCGTGGCTGGCCAGCATTTCGTCGGTGTGCTCGCAGGCGAAGGCATCCTTGGTGAACTGGCCGCCATGCTGCGGCGCGCGCTGGAAGAAGCCTTCGTTGCCCAGGAAGCGGTAGCGGTTGTCGGGCGTCAGCTCCAGCGCAAACCAGTTGGGGGCGGTGAAGGCGTTGTGGTGGGCTTCGGTCTCATCGCCGATGCAGCCCTCGAAGGGCTCGACGGGGCACAGCATGTGGACCACGGTGCCGGCCAGTTCGGGCCGCACCAGGCCCAGGTCGATGGAGATCAGCGGCAGCAGGTGCTCGGCCAGCCAGGGCTGGTCGGCCACGAAGATGTCGACGGCGGCGGGAAAGGGGCTGAGGCCCGGCTTCAGTTCGCGGACTTCGGTTTGCTGGGTCAAGAGGAACTCCTGGGTGAGGGGATGGTGGTGCCGGGGGTGATCTCGAAGATGTCCTGGTCCGATGCGGCCGCGCTCTCGTGGTAGATGTCGTAGAGGTACTGCGCCAGTTCGGCGTGGGTGACATCGCAGGGAATGGCCAGCAGGGCGGGAGCACGCTTGCCGTCGGCGCCGACGTTGAAGCAGCGCCACTGGGCCGGCGCGCGTTCGATGGCGATGATGCGGCCGAAGACATTGAACCGGTATTTTTCCAAGGGAGATCCTCCTGGCGATCCGGCATCGTAGCGGCTGCCGGGGGGCTCATGCGTGTTCTCCCTAGGTTCGTGCCGGCGTTTCGTCTATATATTTCAAACCTAAACTATTCAGGCTTAAAGTTCTTGGGCCTGGATCCTGAACCTGGGGCGTCCTGTGCCGTCGCCCTGCGAGAAAAGGGTTTGCGGTATGAAGATCGTTTGCATCGGCGGTGGTCCCGCCGGCCTGTACTTCGGCCTGCTGATGAAGCTGCAGGACCCCGCCAACGAGGTCACGGTGGTGGAGCGCAACCGGCCCTACGACACCTTTGGCTGGGGCGTGGTGTTCTCGGACGCCACCATGGACAACCTGCGCGAGGCCGATCCCGTGTCGGCCCGCACCATTGGTGACGCCTTCAACCACTGGGACGATATCAACATCCACTTCAAGGGCCGCAGCCTGCGCAGCAGCGGCCACGGCTTCATCGGCATAGGCCGCAAGAAGCTGCTCAACATCCTGCAGGCGCGCTGCGAGGACGTGGGCGTGAAGCTGGTGTTCGAGAACTTCGTGCAGGACGACCAGGCGATTGCGCGCGAGTACGACGCCGACCTGGTCATCGCCTCGGACGGCATCAACAGCCAGGTGCGCACGCGCTATGCCGATACATTTCGGCCCGATATCGACCAGCGCCGCTGCCGCTTCGTGTGGCTGGGCACGACCAAGGTGTTCGATGCCTTCACCTTCGCCTTCGTGCAGACCGAGCACGGCTGGTTCCAGGCCCATGCCTACCGCTACGAAGACGGCATGTCCACCTTCATCGTGGAGACGCCCGAGGAGACCTGGCAGGCCGCCGGCATAGAGCAGATGAGCCAGGAAGAGGGCATTGCCTATTGCGAGAAGCTGTTCGCCCCCTGGCTGGACGGCCATGCCCTGGTCAGCAATGCCACGCACCTGCGCGGCTCGGCCATCTGGATCCGCTTTCCGCGCGTGATCTGCAATACCTGGGTGCACTGGAACGCGCTGGACACGCCGCGCGGCCCGCGCAGCGTGCCCGTGGTGCTGATGGGCGATGCGGCGCACACGGCGCATTTCTCGATTGGCTCGGGCACCAAGCTGGCGCTGGAGGATGCGATCGAGCTGGCGCGCAGCCTGCGGTCTGCGGGGGGCATCGAGGCCGGCCTGCGCCACTACGAGGAGGTGCGCAGCGTGGAGGTGCTCAAGATCCAGAACGCGGCGCGCAATTCCACGGAATGGTTCGAGAACGTGGAGCGCTATGCGGGCCTGGAGCCGGAGCAGTTCGCCTATTCGCTGCTGACGCGCTCGCAGCGCATCTCGCACGAGAACCTGCGCCTGCGCGATGCCGCCTGGCTGCAGGGCTTCGAGCGCTGGATTGCCGAGCATGCGGGCGAGACGGTGCCCGAAGGCCGCCGCCCGCCCATGCCCATGCTCACGCCCTACCAGGCGCGCGGCCTGCGGCTGAAGAACCGCATCGTGGTCTCGCCCATGGCCATGTATTCCTGCACCGACGGCGTGCCTGGCGACTTCCACCTGGTGCACCTGGGCGCGCGCGCCATGGGCGGCGCGGGCCTGGTGATGGTGGAGATGACCTGCACCTCGCCAGACGCGCGCATCACGCCCGGCTGCCCCGGGCTGTGGAACGACGAGCAGGCGCAGGCCTTTGGGCGCATTGTCGATTTCGTGCACGCGCAGGGCGGGGCGCACATTGGCGTGCAGCTGGGGCATGCGGGGCGCAAGGGGTCCACCCAGCTGGGCTGGCAAAAGATCGACCATCCGCTGGAGCAGGGCAACTGGCCGCTGCTGTCGGCATCGGCCCTGCCCTATATCGAGGGCCTCTCGCAAGTGCCCGCCGCCATGACCCGCGCCGACATGGACCGCGTGCGCGAGGACTTCGTGGCCGCCACGCGGCGCGCCGCGGCAGCGGGCTTTGACTGGCTGGAGCTGCACTGCGCCCACGGCTACCTGCTGTCCAGCTTCATCTCGCCGCTGACCAACCAGCGCGATGACGAATATGGCGGCAGCCTGGACAACCGCCTGCGCTTTCCGCTGGAGGTGTTCGAGGCGGTGCGCGCAGCCTGGCCGCAAGACAAGCCCATGTCGGTGCGCATCTCGGCCCATGACTGGGTGGAAGGCGGCATCACGCCCGACGATGCGGTGGAGATCGCACGCCGCTTCAAGGCGGCGGGCGCCGACATGATCGACTGCTCCTCGGGCCAGGTCAGCCCCGACCAGAAGCCGGTGTACGGCCGCATGTACCAGACGCCGTTTGCCGACCGTGTCCGCAACGAAGCCGGCGTACCGACCATTGCCGTGGGCGCCATCTTCGAGGCCGACCATGCCAACGCCATCATCGCCTCGGGCCGCGCCGACCTGTGCGCGCTGGCGCGTCCGCACCTGGCCGATGCGGCCTGGACGCTGCGCGAGGCTGCGCGCCTCGGTGCGCAGGATGTGGATTGGCCGAACCAGTACCAGCCCGGCAAGCGCCAGTTGGAAACCAACTTCGAACGCGCCGCCGCCATGGCGCAGTTGGACGCGAAATGAAACTACACCCCCTGAGTCGCTTCGCGCCTTCCCCCGTGTGCACGGCGCCCTCTCTCGCTTCGCGGGAGGGGGGCATACGGGCCACCGGCGACACCGTCGGTGCGGGGCGGCGCGGCCGGCCCAGGCCCTTCCTCGGCGTCCCTCGCTGTGTGGCGCGCCGGTTTCATAGGTTGCGGGTGGCTCGCATCGCCACGGGTGATTGAAATGACCATATCTTTGAATCTTCTTGAAGGGCGCCATGCCCTGGTGACGGGCGGGGCGCGCGGCATAGGCCTGGCCTGTGCGCGGGCGCTGCTGGCGCGCGGCGCGCGGGTCACGCTGCTGGGACGCGATGGTGCGGCGCTGGAGGCTGCCGTGCGCGAGCTGGGCGGCACGGCACCGGCAGCACAGATGGTGCAGTCCGTGCAGGCGGATATTGCCGACGAGGACTCGGTGCGCCAGGCCTTCGCGCAGGCCGAGGCGGCCTTCGGCCCCGTGCAGGTGCTGGTCAACAACGCAGGCCAGGCCAGCAGCCAGAAGTTCGAGCGCACCGATGCCGCACTGTGGCAGGCGATGCTGGCCGTCAACCTCACGGGCACCTTCCACTGCATGCAGGCCGCGCTGCCGGGCATGCTGGCTGCGCGCTGGGGCCGCATCATCAATGTGGCCAGCACGGCAGGGCTGATCGGCTATGCCTATGTCAGCGCCTATTGCGCGGCCAAGCATGGCGTGATCGGCCTCACGCGCTCGCTGGCGCTGGAGACGGCGGGCAAGGGCGTGACGGTGAACGCGGTCTGCCCCGGCTATACCGAGACCGACATCGTGCGCGGCGCCGTGGCCAACATCGTGGACAAGACCGGCATGACGGCGGATGAGGCCCGCGCCAGGCTGGCCGAACGCAACCCGCAGGGCCGCCTGGTCCAGCCCGAGGAAGTGGCCGAGACCGTGGCCTGGCTGGCCCTGCCGGCGTCCGCCTCGGTCAACGGCCAGTCCATTGCCGTCGACGGCGGCGAGGTGATGACCGGCTGAACCCGGTCCACTCCCCCCGTTTTCTGAATTCTTGATGGAGACACCATGAGCACCCAGCCCGAAGAACACAGCATGAAGCACCACAAGCGCCCCCTGGCCGGCTACGAGGCCAGGACCTTTGTGTGGCAGGTATCGGCCGACGGCAAGATCGGCACCATCACCCTGAACCGGCCCGAGCGCAAGAACCCGCTGACCTTCGGCTCCTATGCCGAGCTGCGCGACCTGTTCCGTGCCCTGGTCTATGCCACCGACATCAAGGCCGTGGTGGTCACGGGCGCGGGCGGCAATTTCTGCTCGGGCGGCGATGTGCACGAGATCATCGGCCCGCTCACCAAGATGAGCATGCCCGAGCTGCTGGACTTCACGCGCATGACGGGCGACCTGATCAAGGCCATGCGCGCCTGCCCGCAGCCCATCGTGGCGGCGGTGGACGGCATCTGCGCCGGCGCGGGTGCCATGGTGGCACTGGCCGCCGACATGCGCCTGGGCACGCCGGCCGCGCGCACGGCGTTTCTCTTCACCCGCGTGGGCCTGGCCGGTGCCGACATGGGCGCCTGCACGCTGCTGCCGCGCATGATCGGCCAGGGCCGCGCCTCCGAGCTGCTGTACACGGGCCGCGCCATGACGGCCGAGGAGGGCGCTGCCTGGGGCTTCTTCAATGCCTTGCACGACGCCGAACAGATCGGCGAAGCCGCCCACGCGCTGGCCGCCCAGCTGGCCGCAGGCCCCACCTTTGCCCATGGCGTGACCAAGAAGCTGCTGCACCAGGAATGGAACATGGGCGTGGACGAGGCCATCGAGGCCGAAGCCGAGGCCCAGGCCATCTGCATGCAGACGCGCGACTTCCACCGCGCCTACGAGGCCTTCGTGGCCAAGCAAAAGCCTGTCTTTGAAGGAAACTGAAAATGCGTGATTCCTCCTGGCTGGACTGGCCCTTCTTCGACGACGCCCACCGCACGCTGGCGCATGAGGCCGACGCCTGGTGCGCCCAATCCCTGGGCGATGTGGACCACCACGATGCCGATGCGGCCTGCCGCCAACTGGTGAAGGCCCTGGGCCAGGCCGGCTGGCTGCGCTATGCCGTGCCGTCCGGCCCCGGCGGCGCCTGGGGCGGGGCCTTGCCCGAGGTGGACTCGCGCGCGGTCTGCATCCTGCGCGAGACCCTGGCCCGCCATGAAGGCCTGGCCGACTTCGCCTTTGCCATGCAGGGCCTGGGCAGCGGCGCGATATCGCTCATGGGGTCGGATGCGCTGCGCCAGCGCTACCTGCCGCGCGTGGCGCGCGGCGAGGCCATTGCGGCCTTTGCGCTGTCCGAGCCCGATGCGGGCTCCGACGTGGCCGCCATGGCCTGCGAGGCGCGGCTCGAAGGCGACCACTATGTGCTCAACGGCGCCAAGACCTGGATCTCCAACGGCGGCATTGCCGACTTCTACTGCGTGTTCGCCCGCACGGGCGAGGCACCGGGCGCGCGAGGCATCAGCGCCTTCGTGGTCGATGCGGACACGCCGGGCTTTTCGATCGGCGAGCGCATCGAGCTGATCGCGCCGCACCCGCTGGCCACCATCCGCTTCGACAACTGCCGCATACCCGTGTCGCAGCGCCTGGGCGAGCCGGGGCAGGGCTTCAAGCTGGCCATGATGACGCTGGACATCTTCCGCGCCTCGGTGGCCGCCGCCGCACTGGGCTTTGCGCGCCGCGCGCTGGACGAAGGCCTGGCACGCGCCAAGTCGCGCCGCATGTTCGGCCAGACCCTGGGCGACCTGCAGCTGACCCAGGCCGCGCTGGGCGACATGGACACGGCCATCGACGCATCGGCCCTGCTGACCTACCGCGCCGCCTGGATGCGCGATGTGAAGAAGACGCGCACCACGCGCGAGGCGGCCATGGCCAAGATGACGGCCACCGAATCGGCCCAGGCCGTGATCGACCGCGCGCTGCAGATGTTCGGCGGGGCGGGCGTGGTCTCGGGCATGCCGGTGGAGACGCTGTACCGCGAGATCCGCGCGCTGCGCATCTACGAGGGCGCGACCGAGGTGCAAAAACTCATCATCGCGCGCGAGCTGCTCAAGGCCTGAGCGGCAGGCTGCCCATTCAACGCAAAGCCAGGGAACATCGCATGCAAGCCTCCGCCCACATCGATACTTTCGCCCGGGACAATCTGCCGCCACCCGACCAATGGCCCGAGTTCCTGCTCGACGGGCCGGACGTGGCCTATCCCGAACGCCTGAACTGCGCGGCCGAACTGGTCGATGCCATGGTGGCGCGCGGCCATGGCGGCCGCGTGGCCCTGCGCTGGAGGCAGGGCGCGGACCAGGCCGCCATGACCTATGCCGAACTGCAGGCGCTGACCAACCGCATCGCCCATGTGCTGGTGGAAGACCTGCAGCTGGTGCCCGGCAACCGGCTGCTGCTGCGCGGCCCCAACAACGCCATGATGGCCGCGTCCTGGCTGGCCGCCATCAAGGCCGGGCTGGTGACGGTGCCCACCATGCCGCTGCTGCGCGCCAAGGAGCTGCAGCAGATCATCGCCAAGGCCCAGGTGCAGGCCGTGCTGTGCGATGTGCGCCTCAAGGACGAGGTGCAGCTGTGCCTGCAGCCCGGCCATGAACACCATTGCCCTGACCTCTCGCGCGTGCTGTATTTCAACGACGGCGCAGCCGATGCGCTGGACGCCCTGGCCGCAGCCAAGCCCGACACCTTCGCCTGCTGCGACACGGCGGCAGACGATGTCTGCCTGATCGCCTTCACCAGCGGCACCACGGGCGCGCCCAAGGGCTGCATGCATTTCCACCGCGACGTGCTGGCCATGTGCGACCTGTTCCCGCGCCATGTGATCCGGCCGGGCCCGGACGACATCTTCTGCGGCACGCCGCCGCTGGCCTTCACCTTTGGCCTGGGCGGGCTGCTGTGCTTTCCGCTGCGCGTGGGCGCCAGCACCGTGCTGGCCGAGAAGCTCACGCCCGAAGGGCTGCTGCAGCTGGTGCAGGATTTCCGCGCCACCATCGTCTTCACCGCGCCCACCTTCTACCGGCAGATGGCGGCGCAGGCAGCGCGCTTCGACCTGTCGTCGCTCAGGAAAAGCGTGTCGGCCGGCGAGGCCCTGCCCGACGCCACGCGCCAGCTGTGGAAGCAGGCCACGGGCATCGAGATGATCGACGGCATCGGCGGCACCGAGCTCATCCACGTCTTTGTCTCCAGCCCGCCCGAGGAGGTGCGCGAGGGCGCCATCGGCAAGGTCGTGCCCGGCTACGTGGCCCAGGTGGTGGACGACGACATGCAGCCCGTGCCCGACGGCACGCCCGGCCGCCTGGCCATCAAGGGGCCGACCGGCTGCCGGTATCTTGCCGACGAGCGCCAGAAGCGCTTTGTGCAAAACGGCTGGAACCTGCCCGGCGACACCTTTGTGCGCGACGCCGACGGCTATCTGTTCTATCAGGCGCGCAATGACGACATGATCATCTCGGCCGGCTACAACATCGCCGGCCCCGAGGTGGAGGATGCGCTGCTGCGCCACGAGGCCGTGGCCGAATGCGGCGTGATCGGCGCGGCAGACGACGAGCGCGGCCAGGTGGTCAAGGCCTTTGTGGTGCTCAAGCCCGGCTTTGCGGCCGGCGACGACATGGCCGCCACGCTGCAGGCCTTCGTCAAGGCCAGCATTGCGCCCTACAAGTACCCGCGCGCCATTGTCTTCGTGCCGGCCCTGCCGCGCACCGAGACCGGCAAGCTGCAGCGATTCGTGCTGCGCAAGATGCCGTGAGCGCGCGCCATGGCCTCCGCCTTCGTCAGCCAGGTGCAGGTGCTGTTTCGCCATTGCGATCCGGCCGGCATCGTCTTTTACCCGCGCTATTTCGAGATGGTCAACGACCTGGTCGAGGAATGGTTCGACAGGGGAATGGGCCTGCCATTCCACACCCTGCATGTACAGCGCCAGGTGGGCACGCCCACGGTGTCGGTGCAATGCGATTTCACGGCGCCCAGCCGCTGGCACGACACGCTGCGCCAGGTATTGGAGGTGCGCCGCATCGGCGGGGCATCGTTCCAGTTCGATGTGCGTTTCGAGGGGCCGGACGGCCAACGCCGGCTGTCTGCGCGCATGACCATCGTCACCATGGATTTGCGCAGCATGAAGGCCACGCCACTGCCGGCCGATCTGCGCGAGCGCCTGCAGGCCTATCTGGTGCCGCAGGACGGTTTTATGGATTCAACGAGAACAGGATGAAGCAATGAAGACTCTGCAACCCCCGGACTGGCTGGCGCCCCGAGGCTATGCCAATGGCATCCTGACCGAGATGACGGTCGGCTCCCGGCTGGTGTTCGTCGGCGGCCAGATTGGCTGGAACGGCCAGCAGCAATTCGAGTCGGACGACTTTGCGGAACAGGTGCGGCAGGCGCTGGCCAATATCGTCGCCATCCTCGCCGAAGGCGGCGCCAGGCCCGAGCACATCGTGCGCATGACCTGGTATGTGACCGACAAGCAGGAATACGTGGCGGCCTATCCCGCCATTGGAAAGCACTACCGCGAACTGATCGGGCGGCATTTCCCGGCCATGACGGCGGTGGAAGTGGCGGATCTGGTGGAAGACCGGGCCAAGGTGGAGATCGAGGTCACGGCGGTGGTGCCGGCCTGATGTCCATCCGCGCGCCATTTGCGCGCCAACCGGGCAATGCCCGCGCATGTGAGCCGCCGAGCGGGCGGGCACATGCGCGGCAGGGACTCACTTGATTTCGAACAGGGTGCGGTCCTTGCCCAGGATCCAGTTCGGCGGCTTGCCGCGGCCGGTCCAGGTCTTGCCGGACTCGGGGTCCTGGTATTTGGCGGGAGCGCTCTTTTTGCCATCGGGCTTCCAGGGGAAGACCTGTTGTGCCGTGAAGCCGAACTCACGGACCAGCTCCTGCACCGATGCCAGGGCCGCTTTGGACTCCAGCTTGCGGGCATCGTCGATTTGCTGGTCGAGCAATTTTTTCTGGGCAATCAGCTCTTGGTATGTAGTCATCTTGATGGAAGAATTTCTAAGTGCGGCTATTTGTGTGAAAACTGCGCAGCAAGAGCCTGGACCCAGGACTCTTTGCAGAATGGTCAATTCTGGTGCATGTGCAGTGGGGATGAAGAACTCACCGTAAGTACAAATACTGATGATGTTGGCGCTCTATGGAGGTTAGGGCGCTTCTTCTCATGCCTGGGCATATTCCAAGGCGATCCGCATTATATCCAGGGCAATCTGGATAACCGGCACTTTACAAAAGCTGTTGTGCCGTTGTTACATTTGCAGAGCACTGTGGTTGGCGCTTCCTCCTCTGGAGACGACGTGCTGTCATGGCTTTTTCAGGGGACTGCGCAACGTTGGCCGCGAAAGTTCCGCCTTGGTTATGGAAAACAATCAACATTTGCATTTTATCAATCAAACCATAAAAGCGATTTATAAAATATATTACATGTGATTTGATCGAGTTATTCAATGCATTGATTGATACCTGCGGTTTCATTTGAATAATCGATTTGCGGGATAGGTTTTTTTATTGTCAAAGACCGCTTGTTCGAATGGTGAATGGCGGCGCCTTCTGTCTATACAGGACAAGCGCATCGGCTTCCCGATTGCCGGAGCCATTGCAGCCTGCAGTTGTTTCAAGGGTGATTCCTGAATCGGATTTCGCGGCCCGGCCATGCGGCAGTCGGCGGGCGGCAGGCACCGAACGCTTGATTGGCGCGCTACCAACAGCCTGTTAGGATCGCCGCACTACAACGATCCACCACCTGGCAGACATGGCAAGAAGGCAGACCAGCGCCCACGACGGCAACGAGACCCGCGAGACCCTTCTCAAGCTGGCCGCCCGTACCTTCGGTGAGCAGGGCTACTCTGCCACCACCATGCGCAACATTGCCGAGCAGTCCGGGATTGAGGCGGCCAGCATCTACTACCACTTCGCCTCCAAGGAGGAACTGGTGGACGAGGTCATGGAGCAGGGCGGCAACCGCATCATCAGCCAACAGCAGGAGCGCCTTGCCGCCCTGGGCGCCGACGCCACGGCCGAGCAGCGCTTTCGCGCAGCCGTGCTGGGCCAGATGGCGGGGCTGGTAAAGCATGGCGACTTCGCCCTGGCCCACGGCCGGCTGCTGGGCCAGCTGCCCGACAAGGTGCGCGAGCGCCAGATCAAGCGCCGCGAGCGCCACCAGAAATTCTGGAGCGGCCTGCTGGAAGACCTGCGTGCCGAAGGCCGCCTGCGGGCCGACGCCGACATCCACCTGGCGCGCATCATGATCCTGGGCAGCATCAACTCCATACAGTCCTGGTTCAACCCCCGCAAGGGCTCGCTGGAGAAGGTGGCGGACCAGATCTGCGACATGTTCTTCCGGGGCGTGGGACCGGCAGATAAATAGGCGCAAGGCTGAAAATCGCCAATCGGCCTGTCACATGCCGGTGGCATATTCCCGCGCTGCTGTCTTGGCCCTGTGCAGAAAATGGCGGCGGGTTGTTAATGATATTTAACTGTCAATAGTAAGATCGCCGTCCTATGCGTCTGCTTGTTTTGCGCCTGCTATTGCTGGCCGTGTTCTTCAACACGGCCATTGGCATGCCCCTGCACGGCGCAACGCATATCCGGCAGGCGGTGGCCGGGCCTGCACAGGCCTTTGTAGGCCTCAACGGCTGCGAAGATGATGCGCTGGCCGGCCAGGCCGGCCAACGCGGCCAGGCTGGCGAAAAGGCTGAAGTCGTCGAAGCCGCCGAGGCCGTCTGCGCATGGTGCATGGGCCATGCACCGCATGCGGCGGCCTGGCTGCCGCACTTCGGCCTGCCGCTGGCCGTGGCCGCGCCGCCCGAGAGGGTGCCGCCGCGCACCGTGGGCGGCGCCATCCCCTCGCAGAACCGCTGGGCCTTTGCATCGCGCGACCCGCCGCGCTGAACCCGCAAGCACTTTTCTCCTTCTCTGCCGCCAGCGCCCATTGGTGCTGGCGGCATGTCCGTGTTTGCGCGCGCCGGCTGTGGATGCCGGCGGCATGCGCCTGTGCCCGTTTTCAACATGACTGCCTTCTTCTTCCCCGCGAAGCCGCTTCCCCGCCTTCGCCCGCTGCCGCTTGCCCTGAGCGCTGCCGCCTTCCTGTCCATGCCTGCGCTGGCCCAAGGCCAGGATCCGTCCTCCGGCCCCGGCCCCGCCGCCGCTTCCGATTCCGCTTCTACGCAGGAGCAGACCCTGCTGCCTGCCGTGGAAGTCGTGGGCCGAACGGCCTCGGGCGCCTATCACACCGACGAGGCGGCAGGCGCCAAGACCGACCTGCCGCTGCGCGAGCTGCCGCAGTCGGTGCGCGTGATCACGCGCCAGGCCATGGACGACCTGGGCGCCACCAAGCTTGACGACGTGCTGGACTACGTGGGCGGCGTCTCGCGCCAGAACAACTTTGGCGGGCTGTGGGACAACATCGTCATCCGCGGCCTGCCCGGCGACCAGAACGTGGGCATGGCCACCCTGTTCAACGGTTTTTCCTCGGGGCGCGGCTTCAATGCGCCACGTGACCTGGCCGGCGTGGAGCGCATCGAGTTCCTCAAGGGCACGGCTGCTGCGCTCTACGGCAGCAGCGAGCCGGGCGGCACGCTGAACGTGGTCTCCAAGCGCCCGCTGTGGACGCCTTCGCATTCCGTGGAAGCCTATGCGGGCAGCTACGGCCTGCGGCGTGGCGCGCTGGACACCACGGGACCGGTGGGCGAGAACTTTGCCTACCGGCTCAACATCGCCGTGGAGGACCGCGACAGCTTCCGCGATTTCGTGGGCGCCAGCCGCCAGGTGATCGCACCGGCCTTCACCTGGAAGCTGGGGCGCGATACGGTGCTGGAATACTCGGGCGAGCTGCTGCGCCACAAGACGCCGCTGGACCGCGGCGTGGTGGCCGTGGGCGACCGGCTGGGCGCCATCTCGCGCAGCCGCTTCCTGGGCGAGCCGGGCGACGGCGATGTGACGGTGGAAAACCGCACCCACCAGTTCATCCTCTCGCACGAGTGGAACGCGCAGTGGCGCAGCCGCCTGGGCCTGTCCTATCGCGAAACGTCGATCAACGGCTTTTCCACCGAACCCCACGCGCTGCTGGCCAATGGCGACCTCACGCGCCAGCGGCGTTTCCGCGACTACCAATCCGACGATATCGCCGTGCAGGCCGAGCTGCAGGGCACGGTGAAAACGGGCGCCGTCGAGCACGAGCTGCTGCTGGGCCTGGAGAGCTTCCGCTTCGAGATGGACACGCTGATGCTGCGCGCCAACCCGACGGCGGCCAATCCCTACGCCATCAACATCTACAACCCCATCTACGGCGGCGCGCGCCCCGTGCCCACGGCCAATACCGACACCTTCGAGCGGCAGCGCAACACGGCGTTCTACCTGCAGGACGCCATCAAGCTCTCGCCCCAATGGCGCGTGGTGGCCGGCCTGCGCATGGACCGCTACGACCAGTCGCTGCACAACCGCCGCACGGGCGCGACCACCCAGCAGGACCCGACCTCGACCTCGCCGCGCCTGGGCCTGAGCTGGCTGCCGCTGCCGCAATGGACCTTCTATGCCAACGCGGGCCGCTCGTTCCGGCCCAACGTGGGCATCGATGTGGCCGGTGCGGGCTTCAGCCCCGAATCCGGCCGTTCGATGGAGCTGGGCGCCAAGTGGGAAAGCGCCGACCAGCGCATGGGTGCCACGGCCGCGCTGTTCGATATCCGCAAGCGCAATGTGCTGACGGCCGACCCGGGCAACGCCGGCTACTCGGTCTCGGCCGGCGAGATCCGCAGCCGGGGCCTGGAGTTCGACTTCGCCGGCCAGGTCACGCAGCGCTGGCGCCTGAATGCGAGCCTGGTGCTCAACGATGTGGAGATCTCCCGCGACAACACGCTGGAGGTGGGCGGGCGCCTGCTCAACGTGCCCAAGGCCAACGGCAGCGTGCTGGCGGTCTACGAGAACGCCTTCTCCAACGGCCAGCGCTACGGCATCGGCGGCGGCATCACCCACATGGGCAAGCGCCTGGGCCAGGCCCGCACGCAGGCCGAGGCCGATGCCGGCAAGGCCGCCTTCGAGCTGCCCAGCTACACCACGGCCAAGCTGGTTGCCTACTGGCGCATCAGCCCTACGCTGCGCCTGACGCTGGACGTGGACAACCTTTTCGACAAGACCTACTACACCAGCTCGTACAGCCGGCTGTGGGTGACGCCGGGCACGGCCCGCACCGTCACCGTGGGCCTTCAAGCAAAGTTCTGAGCCCCGCCATGCATCCATCCCTTCCTGTTTCTTCCAACCCCACTTCTGCCTCCACGCCCGTGCTCCAAGCGCTGGGCGCCGTGGTGGACTATGGCGAGCGCACCATCCTCCAGGGCCTGGACCTGGCCGTGCATGCGGGCGAGATCTATGCGCTGCTGGGCGCCAACGGCGCGGGCAAGACCACCACGCTGAGCCTGCTGCTGGGCTTTGTGCGGCCGCGCAGCGGACAGGTGCGCGTGCAGGGCGTGGACCCGGTGACGGCGCCTGCGCAGGCGCGTGCCCTGATCGCCTATATCCCCGAGAACGTGGCGCTGTACGAGCACCTGAGTGCGCGCGAGAACGTGGCCTACCTGCTGGAGCTGGCGGGTCAGCCGGCTGCGGCCGGCGCCATCGGCCAGGCGCTGTCTGCCGCAGGGCTGGACGCCGCTGCGCACGACCGGCGCGTCTCCGGCTTTTCCAAGGGCATGCGCCAGAAAGTGGCGATTGCGCTGGCGCTGGCGCGCAGGGTGCCGGCGCTGCTGCTGGACGAACCCACCTCGGGCCTGGACCCGCAGGCCACGGCCGAGTTCAGCCGGCTGCTCATGCAGTTGCGCGGCCAGGGCGTGGCCATTCTCATGGTCACGCACGACCTGCTGGGGGCCGCCGACGTGGCCGACCGCATGGGCTTCATCGCAGGCGGGCGCCTGGTCGAGGAAGTGGCGGCCAGCGGAGAGGAGCGCTTCGATGTGCGCGCACTGCACCGCCACTATGCAGGGGTGGGCACGGACACGGGCACGCACACGCACACGCACATTGAAGCCGACACGCAGGGAGCGGCGGCATGAGCGCGGCCTGGACCATTGCGCGCGAGGAATGGCGCCTGCTGCTGCGCGACCGCGTGGCCGTGCTGGGGATGGCGCTGTGGCTGCTGCTCAGCGCCGCTGCCGCCTTCACCGCCTGGGACCAGCGCAGCGCGGCCCAGGCCCAGCGCGAGCGCCACCAGTCCCAGGTGGACAGCGAGTTCGAAGCCCAGCCCGACCGCCATCCGCACCGCATGGTGCATTACGGCCACTTCGTATTCCGCCCGCTCAATCCGCTGGCGGCCTTCGATGCGGGCATCGACGCCTACACCGGCCACACGCTGTTTCTGGAGGGCCACCGCCAGAACAGCGCCAACTTCGGCGATGTGCGCCAGTCCTCGCTGCTGCTGCGGTTCGGCCAGCTCACGCCGGCCTTTGTGCTGCAGGTGCTGGCGCCGCTGCTGCTGATCTTCATGGGCCATGCCTGCATTGCACGCGAGCGCGAGGCCGGCACCCTGCGCGTGCTGCTGGCCCAGGGCGTGGGCACGCGGCAGTTCGTGGCCGGCAAGCTGCTGGCGCTGGCGGGCGTGGCGGCCCTGGTGCTGCTGCCGGCCCTGCTGGCCCTGGCCTGGATGGCCGTGGCCACGCCGGTGCCCATCAGCCTGGTGGCCACGCTGGCGGCAGGCCATGTGCTGTGGCTGATGCTCTGGGCGGTGGGCATCGTCGCTGTCTCGGCCTTCATGCGGCGCGGGCGCGATGCCTTGCTGGCCCTGCTGGCGGCCTGGGCCGTCGCCGTGGTGCTGGTGCCCCGTCTGGTGCCTGAGCTGGTGGGATCTGCCCTGGCGCTGCCTACGCGCTTCGAGACCGACATCGCCACCGCGCGCGAGCTGGCGGCGCTGGGCGACAGCCACAATCCCGACGATCCCTATTTCGCCGCTTTCCGCGCCAGGGTGCTGGCGCAGTACGGTGTCTCGCGCGTCGAGGACCTGCCCGTCAACTACAAGGGCCTGGTCGGCATGGAAGGCGAGCGGTTGACGAGCGAACTCTTCAGGCGCCATGCCGAGGCCAGCTTCGATCTGCAGGCCGAGCAACTGCGCCGGGCTGACGCATTTGCCCTGATCAGCCCCGTGATCGCGCTGCGCCGCCTGTCCATGGCCGTGGCCGGGACCGACCTGCAAGGCTACCGGCGCTTTCTGGAGCAGGCCGAGCAGCATCGCTACCGCATGGTGCAGGCCCTCAACCGCCTGCAGGTGGACAAGCTCAGCTATGCTGGAGACCGATCGAGCCGCGACAACCGCATCGGCCACGAGCACTGGCGCGGCGTCTCCGATTTCCACCACGAGCCCGATCCACCGCTGGCGGCCCTGCGTCGCGCGGCGCCTGCCGCCTATGTGCTGCTGGCATGGCTGGCTGTATTGACGGTGGCCTTGCTGCTGGCCACGCAACGGCTGGGGAGGGTGGCGCGATGAGCTGGCTCCTGCATGAATGGCGTCTTCTGACGCGCTCGCGCCTGGCGCTGTGCGCCCTGGCCTTGCTGTTGCTGCTGTCCACGCTGGCCGTGCTGTCGGGCCTGCGCGAGATCGCCTCGCAACGCCTGACCCTGGACCGCCTTGCGCAACTGCAGCAGCAGGACATGGCGGCACAGGCAAGCCGGCATGCGCAGTCCGGCGACGCAGGCTCGGTGGCCTATTACGGCTTTCACTCCACCTGGGATGCGCCATCGTCCACGGCCTTTCTTGCCCTGGGCCTGCGCGATGTCGCGCCCTATGTGCTGCGCGTGCGCGCGCTGGCGCTGCAGGCACAGCTGCATGAAGGCGAAAGCTTCAACCCGGAACTGGCGCTGGCGGGCCGCTTCGACTTCGCCTTTGTGCTGGTCTACCTGGTGCCGCTGTTCCTGATCGCGCTGCTCTACGACCTGGTGTCGGGCGAGCGCGAATCGGGCCGCCTGGGCATGCTGCAGGCCATGCCTGGCACCGGGCGGCGGCTGTGGCTGCGCCGCGCGGGACTGCGTTCCGTGCTGGTGCTGGCCTGCGTGGCGCTGCCTGCCCTGGCAGGCGCACTGGCCGGCGGGGCAGCGGCGGGCGCCCTTGCCACGGTGCTGCTGTCCGCCACGGCCTATGTGGTTTTCTGGAGCGGCCTGTGCCTGGTGATTGCCGCGCTGGGCGGCAGCTCGGTCGCCAATGCCATGGCCCTCATGGGCTGCTGGGCCGTGCTGACCCTGGTGCTGCCCACGCTGGCCAATGCCGCACTCTCGCGCGCCATCCCCGTGAGCCAGGGCGTGGAGCTGATGCTGGCCCAGCGCCAGACCGTGCATGGCGCCTGGGACCTGCCGCGCGAGCAGACCATGGAGCGCTTTTTCCGCAACCACCCCGAATGGCGCGACACCGCGCCGCTGCCGGCAGGCTTTCACTGGAAGTGGTACTACGCCTTCCAGCAGCTCGGCGACGAAAGTGTCGCATCCCAGTTCGCCGCCTACCGCGCCGGCCTGCAGGCACGCCAGGCCTGGACCGGGCGCCTGGGCTGGCTGCTGCCCGGCGTGGGCGTGCAGGCCGCGCTGCATCGCCAGGCCGGCACCGACCTGCTGGCGCAAGTGGCCTATCAGGACGACATCGCCGCCTTTCACGCGCGCCTGCGCGCCTTCCTCTATCCCTACCTGTTTGAGGACCGCACATTCGGTGCGCAGGATTTTGCAGCCCAGCCCGTCTTCACGGCCAGCCCGCGGCCCGCGCGGCAGGCCTGGGGGCAGACGGCAATGCTGTGGGCGGTGGCTGCGCTGGCCTTGCTGGCCGGTGGTGCTGCCGCAGGCCGCGTGCGGCCGGGCAGGCGCTGAGGCCAAGGGCGGGTGAAAAAGGAAACAGCCATGGTTCAGGCAGGGCCTGCACCATGGCTGTCATCTTCTTGGATCCGTGGGCCCGAGGCTGAGCCTGAGGCGGTGGCTCCCTGTTATTGCACGTTCTGGTGGCAGTCGCTGCAGACGCCGTACAGCGTCATCTCATGGCGCTCCACCACAAAGCCTTCGGGGGCGATGCGCTGCATGTCGCCCGGACAGCCGGGCACGTTGAACACGCGGTTGCAGCTCATGCAGCGGAAATGGTGGTGGTGGGCGCGGCCGCTGAGTTCGTAGCGCGTGGCCTCGCCGGGCAGGTCCACGGCCTGCACTTCGCCCGCTTCCATCAGCTGCTTGATGTTGCGGTACACCGTGGCCAGCCCGATGGCTGGCACCTCGCGCTGCGCTGCGCCGAGGATCTCGGCCGGAAGCAAGGGGCGTCCAGCCTCTTCCATGACCGTGCGTATCGAGCTGCGTTGACGGGTCGAGCGTTCCATAGGCCTGAACAAGCGCTCCACGATGGGCTGAGTGTGTCTAGTCATGGTGGTTCCGTTATTTACTATAACAATCTCGACGCGATTAATCAGTGCTCACGAGCGCTCACAGCTGAAATTTACACTGTGTTTACCTGCGGGTCCGACAAGCATGGAGATGCAGTGTGTGCAATGGATCTCTGCCCCAAGGAGAAGAAATTCCATTTGACAGACACCAGATGCTCCATTCCTGCCAGTTTTCGCGAGTATATGTGGTGAGCATTCGATGGACCTTATGCGCTGGTTAAATGCCATAGCCGTCAACAATGCTGTAATGGGATGTAATTGATCTATTGATTGAAGAGTGCTTGAAATGAGAGTGTGTGGGGTGCTTGCCGTCAGGGCTGCAGGAGGTGGCGCTGGCCCAAGGTGAGATGCAATTACTTACATGGACAGTGTATTGCCAATACGGGTAGATTGCCTCAATGCGCTTCGTTTGTCCATGATCCGTTCCCTTGAAAGGGGAAAGGAGGCCGCCCCGGAACTGACGCCCAGGGTGGTTTGCGCAATGACATGCCGAGTCGCGATCCACAGGCGATTGGGCCATGAAGTGCATTTTTGCGAATTGCGCGGCCGGAAAAAAATCAGCCAGCCTTTCAGCCTCGATTGGGAAATGCTCAGCGAAAGCATCTTCGCCAAGGCCCTGTTGGATAAAGCACCACCCTAGAAATACAAATCCAGGGCGGCGCAATGCGCTACATCTACGGAATTGTCGCCCGCCTGGGCATGCAGGGCCAGGTCCACCGCGGCTACGCCTGCAAGGCCCGCCTGAGCCCCTGGCTGTGGCTGGCCAAGCGCAGGAGCGACTTTCGCATCCTCCAGAACCAGACCGTGCCCGACATCATCGAGCAGGTATTGGGCGTCTATGGCCATCCGCTGCGAAAGAAACTCACGCGCGGCAATCGCAGCGGGTACTGCTGCGTTCAATACAACGAAAGCGATTGCGACCTTGTCCCGCGGTGGATGCAGCACGAAGGCATCTACTTCTTCTTCGAGCATGCCTCGCACAGCGCATTGCCTGGGGATGAATCCATTCCTTTCTATCCTCCTGAAAAGGCCGGCGCAGGCGATCCGCAAAACATCCACGCCCGGCAGCTGGAGCAGTAAATCAAACCGGGCCGCCATTGCAGCGACGGCCCTGAAGTTGCACGGGCAGGCAGGGCCAGGACGGGGACAGATGCGGTCCAGGCGCTGCGGCCCCTGGCCTGGGCATGCCGGCCAGGGGTCTCGTTCAAGTCCGGTTGATGGACACGCCACCATCGACCACCATGGTCGTCCCCGTGATGAAGCTGGATGCGTCCGACGCCAGAAACAGCGCCGCCGCCGCGATTTCTGCGGGCGTGGCGAGGCGCTTGAGCGCGTGCAGGTTTTCGACGAAGGCGCGCGCCTCGGGCGTGGGGGTGCTGGCGCGGCCCATGGGAGTGTCGGTGCCCCCGGGCAGCAGGGCGTTGGCGCGCAGGCCGCGGGGGCCGTATTCGGCGGCGATGACCTGGGTGAGGCCGACGAGGCCGGCCTTGCTGGCGGCATAGGCGCCCATGCCGGGCAGGCCCGCCGTATGGCCCACGAAGGTGGAGGTGAAGATCAGCGAGCCGCCGCCGCGTGCCAGCAGGGCCGGTATCTGGTGCCTGGCGCCCAGAAAGGCACTGGTGAGGTTGGTGGCGATGGCGTCCTGCCAGGCCTGCAGCGAGAGATCGGGGAGGGCGCAGGGATCGCCGGTCATGCCTGCATTGTTGAAGGCGATGTCCAGGCCGCCAAAGCGCTCCGTGGCGGTCTCGACCAGGGCCTGTGCCAGCGGCTCGTCCCGCACATCGCCGGCCAGCGCGATGGCCTGGCCGCCGTCCTGCTCTATCTCCTCCACCAGGGCCTGCAGTTCCGGCTGGCGGCGGGCCGTGAGGACCAGCCTGGCGCCGTGGCGGGCAAACAGCCTGACGGCTTCGCGGCCTATGCCTGAGCTGGCGCCCGTGATGAGGGCGACTTTTCCGTGGAGTTGCTGTGGCGATGGCTGCATCTCGCACCTTTTCTTTCCGTGAATGAGGGAAAGCGGTTTGTAGTGCCGCGCAGGCGGGCGCGCATCCCGCTTCTTGCACGGGCGCCGGGCCGCGCTCGGTGGTGCCGTGCCGCGCTGCACATGGTTGCAGCGGGCTAGGGAGAGCTCAGTCTTCGCCCAGCTCCAGGTGCGCGAACAGGTCGGCCAGCGTGGGCGTGGAGCGTGCGGGCCAGATGGCGCTGAGGTCCAGGCTGGGCAGGGCCTGGCCGTCACGCACCTCGCAAAAGCGCACGCCGCGAAAGTCCATGGAGCGTATCCAGCTGGGCAGCAGGGCCACGCCGCAGCCGCCGGCCACGCAGGCCAGCACGGTGAGGGTGCGGTTGGCTTCCTGCGCCACATGGGCCTCGTGCCCGGCCTTGCGCAGCGCGTCGAGGATGCCGGCATGCAGCACGGGCAATTGCGCCTGCGGGTACATCACCAGCCCGGCCTCGGCGATCTGGGCCAGGCTGACCTGGCCGTCCTCGCCGATCTGGAATTCATCGGGCACGGCGGCCACCAGGCGCTCGCGCAGCAACTGGCGCTCGCGCATGCGCCCGCCCACGGCCACGGGCGTGTGCATGAGGCCGATGTCGATGGCGCCGGTCTGCAGGGCCTCGGCCTGCTCGGCATTGCTCATCTCGCGCAGGATGACCCGCACGCCGGGCGCCTGCTGCCGCAACGCGCGCAGGGCGCGGGGCAGGGTGCCGAAAAGCGCCGAGGACACCAGGCCCACGGTCAACTGGCCCGCACTGCCCCTGGCGATCTCGCGCGCGCGGCTGGCGGCGGCATCTATGCGGGCCACGCTGGTGCGCACATCGTCCAGCATGGCCAGGGCGGCCGGGGTGGGCAGGGCGCCCTGGCGTGAGCGCTGGAACAACTGCACGCCCAGGTCTTTTTCCATGCGGGCCAGGGTCTGGCTCAGGGCCGGCTGTGCAATGCCCAGCCAGTCGGCTGCGCGGCTGACGCTGCCCTGGTCCACCACCGCGAGAAAGTAGCGCAGATGCCGGGTTTCCATATTGATCCGGTATGAATAAATCCATTTTGAAGAATGGAAATATATACCCCCCGTTCCTAGAATCCGGCCCCATGCCCCCAGCGCCGCGCCTTGCGTGGCGCAACCCACAAGGAGTTCTTCCCGTGTCTGCCGTGCCCCGGTTCGCCATTGCGTCCAGCGTCGATACCCATGCCCATGTCTTCGAGCGTGGCCTGCCCATGCCGGATGCGCGCCGCTATGCGCCCGACGAGGATGCGCTCCTGGGCACCTATCTGCACCACCTGGACACGCACGGCCTGGCCCATGGCGTGCTGGTGCAGCCCAGCTTTCTGGGCACGGACAACAGCTACCTGCTCCAGGCGCTGCGCGCCCAGCCGCAGCGCCTGCGCGGCGTGGCCGTGGTGGATGAGAGCACGGGCGATGAACAACTGCAGGCCCTGGCCGATGCCGGCGTGGTGGGCATGCGCCTGAACCTGATCGGCCTGCCTTTGCCCGATCTGAATGCGCCCGGCTGGCGCCGCGTGCTGGAGCTGGCCAACACCCTGGGCTGGCATGTGGAGCTGCACCTGCAGGCCGAGCGCCTGCCGGACCTGCTGCCCGCCTTGCTGGCGGCCGGCTGCCGCGTGGTGGTTGACCACTTCGGGCGTCCTGACCCGGCCCTGGGCGTGCGCGACCCGGGCTTTGGCTATCTGCTGCAGCAGGCCGACAGCGGCCGTGTGTGGGTCAAGCTGTCCGCGCCCTACCGCATCTGGCAGGCCGCCGACTGCGCCGCCTCGGGCCGGCAGGCCACCGCGCAATTGCTGCAGGCCTTCACGGCCGGGCGGTTGCTCTGGGGCAGCGACTGGCCGCACACGCAGCACGCCGGCCAGGCCAGCTATCCGGCGGCCGTGCGCTGGCTGCAGGACTGGCTGGACGATGCCGGCCCCCTGCAGGCCGTGCTGGGCCGCACCGCCTTCGAGCTGTTCCGATTCCAAAACGACATGCCAAACCAAGGAGACACACCATGAATTCCCTGTCCAGACGCACCGCCAGCCTGTGGGCGGCCGCAGGCCTGCTTTCGGCCGTTGCCGGCATGGCCGCGCCGGCCGCAGCGGCTGCAGCGGCTGCAGCGCCCAACTACCCCGAGCGCCCCGTCACCCTGGTCGTGACCTATCCGCCGGGCGGCACCGTCGATGTGGTGGCGCGCCTTATCGGCCCCAGGCTGTCTGCCGAGCTGGGCCAGCCCGTGGTGATCGAGAACCGGGGTGGGGCAGGCGGCATGATCGGCGGCGCCCAGGTGGCCAAGGCCCAGCCCGACGGCTACACGCTGATGCTCGATGCCTCCAACCACGCGCAGAACCCCGCCATCCACGCGCGCATGCAGTTCGACACGCTCAAGGCCTTCGCGCCGGTCTCGCTGCTGCTGCGCGTGCCCAATGTGCTGGTGGTTGCGCCTTCGTCGCCCATCAAGAGCGTGCAGGACCTGATCCAGGCCGGCCGCTCCGAGGGGGCGGGCATCTGTACTTTGCGTCCGCAGGTCCGGGCTCGGCCCAGCACCTGGCGGGCGAGCTGTTCAACCTGCTGGCCAGGACGCAGCTGCACCATGTGGCCTACAAGGGCGGCGGCCCGGCCATGATGGATGTGATGTCGGGCCAGGTGCCGCTGATGTTTGCCAGCATGGGCTCGGCCTGGCAGCACGTGAAGACCGGCAAGCTGCGCGCGGTGGCCGTGGGCGGGCTGGAGCGCTCCAAGGCCGCGCCCGAGCTGCCGACCATTGCCGAGTCGGGCGTGCCCGGCTACGAGACCTATGAATGGAACGCCATCTTTGCGCCGGCCGGCACGCCGCAGGCCATCGTGAACCGGCTGTCCACGGTGCTGGCCAAGGTGCTGCGCGAACCCGCCATCGTGGAACGGCTCGCTGGCATAGGCGCCGAGCCCATAGGCTCCACGCCGGCCGAGCTGGAGACCTTCCGCCGCGCCGAGATCGCCAAATGGCAGAAGGTGGTGAAGGATTCCCGGCTCAAGCTGGACTGAGCGCGTGCAGGCCAGAAAGCGGACCATTGCGGTCTGCTGTGCACCGCAGGCAGCCCTGGCGCGTTGAACAGGTACGGGCGCTGGCTTGAACGGGTTCTTACACCTTTTCAGGCGCAGCGGCCCACGCGGCCCCGCGCGCTTGGTAGAAACGGGGCCTTTCCTGTTTCACCCACTTCAAAAGAACATGGCCCTGCTCACCTTGCGAACCACCTTGCGCGCCGCGGCCGCCTTTGCGCTGGCCTGCTCGGCCCTTGCGGCCCAGGCGCAGACCTACATCAGCGGCTCGGTCTCGGGCCAGCTGGCACCGGGCGTCTACGGCACCGTGGACATCGGCAACGCGCCGCCGCCAGCGCTGCTGTACCAGCGCCCCGTGATCATTGCGCCGGCCCCCATGGCTCCGCCGCCTGTCTACATGTGGGTGCCCCCGGGCCACGCCAAGCACTGGGGCAAGCACTGCGCCCGCTACGGCGCCTGCGGCCGCCCGGTGTACTTCCTGCGCAACCCGCCGCCGCACTGGCATGCCGGGCCGCCGCGTCCCGATCCGCGCTGGCGCGAGGAGCGCCGCCACCGCGAATGGGAACACCGCCGCGATGACCGCCGCTGGGACCGTGACGACCGCCACGATCGCCATGGCGGGCGTGGTGATGATCACCGTGGCCCCGGGCATGGCCATGATCGCGGCCGAGGCCATGGCCGCGATTGAGCGGCACCGCACAAAAATAAGTTGTATCAAGCAGTTGCGGCGCACGGGCGCCGCAACCCGCAGCGCAAGCCTGGCACTGAGCTATGCCGGTTTGCTATAGCTGCTAGCGGGCTTGCTCAGTGGTGTCTGGCCCGCGCCATGCTCACAATAGCTGTCATACCCATACTGATAGAGACAGCCATGCAAACGGCCATTCCCTGCCTGCTGATGCGGGGCGGTACTTCCAAGGGCCCCTTCTTCCGGGCCACCGATCTTCCCTCCGACCTGCCCACGCGCGACCGCGTGCTGCTCGCGGCCATGGGCTCGCCCGACAAGCGGCAGATCGACGGCGTGGGTGGCGCGCATCCGCTGACTAGCAAGGTCGGCATCGTCAGCCTCTCCGACAAGGAGGGCATCGACCTCGAATTCCTCTTCGCCCAGTTGCAGCCCGACAAGGACACGGTGGACACCACGCCCAACTGCGGCAACATGCTGGCCGGCGTGGTTCCCTTTGCGCTGGAGACCGGCATGGTCTCCTCGCGCGGCGAGACCAGCACCTTCCGCGTGCTGACGCTGAACACCGGCATGGCGGCCGACATCACCGTGCAGACGCCGGGCGGCCAGGTGGAGTACGAAGGCTCGGCCCGCATCGACGGCGCGCCCGGCAGCTCGGCACCCATCGAAATCAGTTTCCTGGACACGGCCGGCTCGGTCTGCTCGGGCCTGCTGCCCACGGGCAAGCCCCGGGACACGGTCACGGTGACGGGCGAGGGTTTCGAAGACTTCACGCTTGACGTCACCTGCATAGACAACGGCATGCCGCTGGTGATCTTCAAGGCTGCCGACGTGGGCGCCTCCGGCCTGGAGACCGTGGCCGAGCTCAACGCCGACACCGATCTCAAGCGCCGCATCGAGGCGCTGCGCCTGCAGATCTCCCGGACCATGGGCCTGGGCGATGTCTCGGCCAAGAACTACCCCAAGATGACGCTGATCGCGCCGCCCCAGCATGGCGGCGCGCTGACCACGCGCAGCTTCATCCCCCACGTCTGCCATGACGCCATCGGCGTGCTGGCAGCCGTCACCGTGGGCACGGCCGTGAAGATGCCGGGCACCGTGTGCGATGGCGTGGCGCAGCTCACGCAGGGCGCGGGCCCGCTCACGGTGTCGGTGGAGCATCCCACGGGCGAATTCAGCGTGACGCTGGACAGCGATCCGGCCCACCCCGAGGTGGTGACCAAGGCCGCCTTGCTGCGCACGGCGCGCCTGCTGATGCGCGGCGAAGTGATGGTGCCGCGCTCGGTCTGGGACGGCCGCAGGCAGGACTGAAGAAACAGCGCAGGGGCTTGCCGGCCCCTGCAGTGCAAGGGGCGGGTCGCGCGCGCAGATGCGGTATCCGCCAGGCCGAGAGACAGTGGAAGAGACAAGTCATGACATCCGTCCAGAAGGACGCCGCAGCAACCGGCGTCAATGTGCAGACCCTGCTCAACGAGCACCCGTTTTCGGGATTCCAGTGGGTGATCTTTGCGCTGTGTTTCCTGATCGTTCTGCTCGATGGCTTTGACACGGCGGCCATCGGCTACATCGCGCCCTCGCTGATCGGCGAGTGGGGCGTGAGCAAGCCTGCGCTGGCGCCCGTGCTCAGCGCGGCGCTGTTCGGCCTGGCCGCAGGCGCCCTGTTCTCTGGTCCGCTGGCTGACCGGCTGGGCCGCAAGACCGTGCTGGTGGGTTCGGTGGCGGTGTTTGCCGTGTCCTGCCTGGCTTCGGGCTTTTCGCCCGACATCTGGACGCTGGCCGTGCTGCGCTTCGTCACCGGCCTGGGCCTGGGCGCCGCCATGCCCAATGCCGTCACGCTGATGAGCGAGTACTGCCCTGATTCGCGCCGCGCCACGCTGACCAACGCCATGTTCTGCGGCTTTCCGCTGGGCGCGGCCTTCGGCGGCTTCCTGGCGGCCTGGATGATCCCGCATTTCGGCTGGCGCAGCGTGCTCATCCTGGGCGGTGCCGCGCCGCTGCTGCTGCTGGTGGCCCTGGTCGTGCTGCTGCCCGAGTCGGTGCGCCACATGGTGGCCAACAACTACCCGGCCGAGCGCATCCGCAAGGTGCTGGCGCGCATTGCCGGTGATGCCGTGCAGGGCGTGCAGCGCTTCGTGATGACCGAGTCCAAGCCCCAGCCCGAATCCCAGGCCAGCAGCGGCATGGGCGTGGTGCTGTCGCGCGAGTACCGGGTGGGCTCGATCATGCTGTGGATCGCCTACTTCATGGGACTGGTCATCTTCTACGCGCTGATGAACTGGATGCCCGTGCTGTTCAAGGAAGCGGGCCTGGACCCCAAGACCGGCACCCTGGTGGCCGCGCTGTTCCCGCTGGGCGGCGTGGGCGCCGTGCTGTTCGGCTGGCTCATGGATCGCTTCAATGCCAACCGCATCATCGCCATCGGCTATGCGCTGACGGCGGCCTCCATCTGGTGGATCGGCCAGACGGCCGGCCACCTGGGCTGGCTGGTGGTGGCCGTCTTCCTGGCCGGCACCATCATGAACACCGCGCAATCGTCCATGCCGGCGCTGGCCGCCGCCTACTACCCCACGCGGGGCCGTGCCACGGGCGTGGCCTGGATGCTGGGCATTGGCCGCTTCGGCGGCATTGCGGGCTCCTTCCTGGTGGCCGAGCTGTCGGCGCGCCAGCTGGGTTTCAGCGAGATCTTTGCGGTGGTGGCCATTCCGGGCGTGATCGCCATGGCCGCCCTCATCATCAAGCAGTACAGCAGTCCCGAGCCGCAAGGCGGCGCGGCGCCTGCCGCACCCCTCCACTGACACATTCCCACCCCATAAAGACGCAGGAGACCATCCGATGATCATCGACGTACACGGCCACTACACCACCGCGCCCGCGGCCCTGGGCGCCTGGCGCGACCTGCAGATCGCAGGCCTCAAGGACCCGTCCAAGGCCCCCAGGGCCAGCGACCTGAAGATCAGCGACGACGAGATCCGCGAGACCATCGAGACCAACCAGCTCAAGCTGATGAAGCAGCGCGGCTCCGATCTCACCATCTTCAGCCCGCGCGCCAGCTTCATGGCCCACCACATCGGCGACTTCCAGACATCGAGCACCTGGGCCGCCATCTGCAACGAGCTGTGCTTCCGCGTCAGCGAACTGTTCCCCGAGCATTTCATCCCGGCCGCCATGCTGCCGCAGTCGCCGGGCGTGGACCCCGCCACCTGCATTCCCGAACTGGTCAAGTGCGTGGAGCAGTACGGCAACGTGGGCATCAACCTGAACCCCGATCCTTCAGGCGGCCACTGGACCTCGCCCCCGCTGTCGGACCGCTCCTGGTATCCCATCTACGAAAAGATGGTGGAGTACGACATCCCCGCGATGGTCCACGTCTCCACCAGCTGCAACGCGTGCTTCCACACCACGGGCGCCCACTACCTGAATGCCGACACCACGGCCTTCATGCAGTGCCTGACCAGCGACCTGTTCAAGGACTTCCCCACGCTCAAGTTCCTGATCCCCCATGGCGGCGGCGCCGTGCCCTACCACTGGGGCCGTTTCCGCGGCCTGGCGCAGGAGCTCAAGAAGCCGCTGCTGGACGAGCACCTGCTCAACAACATCTTCTTCGACACCTGCGTCTACCACCAGCCCGGCATCGACCTGCTGACCAAGGTGATCCCCGTCAAGAACATCCTGTTCGCCAGCGAGATGATCGGTGCCGTGCGCGGCATCGACCCGACCACGGGCCACTACTACGACGACACCAAGCGCTACATCGAGGCCACGGCCAACCTCACCGAAGAGGAGCGCTACCAGGTCTACGAAGGCAACGCGCGCCGCGTGTTCCCGCGCATGGACGCCGCCCTCAAGCAAAAGGGCCTGTAAGCAGGCCGCCACCACAGATCCAAGGAGAACACCATGTACGAACTCGGTGTGGTTTACCGCAACATCCAGCGCGCCGACCGCGCGACCGCCGACGGCCTGGCCGCCCTGGGCTCGGCCACCGTCCACGAGGCCATGGGCCGCGTGGGCCTGCTCAAGCCCTATATGCGTCCCATCTATGCGGGCCAGCAGGTCTCGGGCACGGCCGTCACCGTGCTGCTGCAGCCCGGCGACAACTGGATGATGCATGTGGCCGCAGAGCAGATACAGCCCGGCGACATCGTGGTCGCGGCCGTGACCTCGGAATGCACGGACGGCTACTTCGGCGACCTGCTGGCCACGAGCTTCCAAGCGCGTGGCGCGCGGGCGCTGATCATCGATGCCGGCGTGCGCGACGTGAAGACGCTGCAGGAAATGAACTTCCCCGTGTGGAGCCGCGCCATCTCCTCCAAGGGCACGATCAAGGCCACGCTGGGCTCGGTCAACATCCCCGTGGTCTGCGCAGGCATGTGGGTCACGCCCGGCGACGTGATCGTGGCCGACGATGACGGCGTGGTCTGCGTGCCCGCCGCCAAGGCCGCCGCCACGCTGCAAGCCGCGCAAAAGCGCGAAAGCTTCGAGGGCGAGAAGCGCGCCAAGCTGGCTTCCGGCGTGCTGGGCCTGGACATGTACAAGATGCGCGAGCCGCTCGAGAAGGCCGGCTTGCGCTATATCGATTGAGGAGGAGAAGCGCATGAGCAATTTCGAGAAGACCCCCGGCTGGCTGGACTGGTACGCCGGCCCCTCCAAGCCCAAGTTCCAGGTGCCCGCAGGCGCTGTGGATGCCCACTGCCACGTCTTCGGCCCCGGCGATGAGTTCCCGTTTGCGCCCGAGCGCAAGTACACGCCCTGCGACGCCAGCAAGCAGCAGCTGTTCGCGCTGCGCGACCACCTGGGCTTTGCGCGCAACGTCATCGTGCAGGCCACCTGCCACGGCGCCGACAACCGCGCCATGGTCGATGCCTGCAAGGCCGCCAACGGCAAGGCGCGCGGCGTGGCCACGGTGCGCCGCAGCGTGACCGATGAGGAGCTGCAGGAGCTGCACGCCGCCGGCGTGCGCGGCGTGCGCTTCAACTTCGTCAAGCGCCTGGTGGACTTCACGCCCAAGGACGAGCTGATGGAGATCGCGGGCCGCATCGCCAAGCTCGGCTGGCATGTGGTCATCTACTTCGAGGCCGTGGACCTGCCCGAGCTGTGGGATTTCTTCACCAGCCTGCCCACCACCGTGGTCGTGGACCACATGGGCCGCCCCGATGTGAACAAGCCCGTGGACGGCCCCGAGTTCGAGCTGTTCCTCAGGTTCATGCGCGAGCACCAGAACGTCTGGAGCAAGGTCAGCTGCCCAGAGCGCCTGTCCGTCACCGGCCCCAAGGCGCTGGACGGCGAGCAAAATGCCTACCGCGACGTGGTGCCCTTCGCCCGCCGCGTGGTCGAGGAGTTCCCCGACCGCGTGCTGTGGGGAACCGACTGGCCCCACCCCAACCTCAAGGACCACATGCCCGATGACGGCCTGCTGGTCGATTTCATCCCGCACATCGCCCCCACGGCCGAACTGCAGCGCAAGCTGCTGGTGGACAACCCCATGCGCCTTTACTGGCCCGAAGAGGCCTGAAGGCGACCATGTCCGGCCAGGGTGCCGGACATATTCAAGGAGATATCCATGGCATTGGACAAACCCTATCTGGACGTGCCCGGCACCATCATTTTTGATGCCGAGCAGTCCCGCAAAGGCTACTGGCTCAACCAGTTCTGCATGTCGCTGATGAAGGCCGAGAACCGCGAGCGCTTCAAGGCCGACGAGCGTGCCTACCTGGACGAATGGGCCATGAGCGAGGAACAGAAGCAGGCCGTGCTGGCCCGCGACCTCAACTGGTGCATGCGCACGGGCGGCAACATCTACTTTCTGGCCAAGATCGGCGCCACGGACGGCAAGAGCTTCCAGCAGATGGCAGGCTCCATGACCGGCATGTCCGAAGAGGAATACCGCAACATGATGGTGGGCGGAGGCCGTTCGGCCGAAGGCAATCGCCGCGTGGGCGAGGAGGGCGATGCCCAGGCCCACCGCCAGCCGCAGGGCAAGGCCGGCAGCGTGGACAAGAACAACAAGGAAGGCAACTGACATGGCGCGCATCACCGCATCCGTCTACACCTCGCATGTGCCCGCCATCGGCGCGGCCATGGACCTGGGCAAGGCAGACGAGCCCTATTGGCAGCCTTTGTTCAAGGGCTTCGAGCACTCGCGCCAATGGCTCAAGGACAACAAGCCCGACGTGATCTTCCTGGTCTACAACGACCACGCGACCGCGTTCAGCCTGGACTTCATCCCGACGTTTGCCATCGGCACGGCCGCTGAATACCAGCCCGCCGACGAAGGCTGGGGCCCGCGCCCCGTGCCCAAGGTCGTCGGTCATCCCGAGCTGGCCAGCCACATCGCGCAGTCGGTGATCCAGCAGGACTTCGACCTGACCATCGTCAACAAGATGGACGTGGACCACGGCCTGACCGTGCCGCTGTCGCTGATGTGCGGCCAGCAGGACGCGCGCACGGGCGCCTGGCCCTGCCCGGTGATTCCGTTTGCCGTCAACGTGGTGCAGTACCCCGTGCCGTCGGGCCAGCGCTGCTTCAACCTGGGCCGGGCCATCCGCCGAGCCGTGGAAAGCTTCGACGAAGACCTGAACGTGCAGATCTGGGGCACGGGCGGCATGAGCCACCAGCTGCAGGGCGCGCGCGCCGGCCTGATCAACAAGGAGTGGGACAACCGCTTCCTGGACCTGCTGATCGAGAACCCGGCCGGCCTGGCCAAGATGCCGCATATCGACTACGTGCGCGAGGCCGGCTCCGAAGGCATCGAGCTGGTGATGTGGCTGATCGCGCGCGGCGCCATGGCCGATGTGGATGGCCCCGCGCCGCTGCCCAAGGTCAACCACCGCTTCTACCATGTGCCCGCGTCCAATACGGCCGTGGGACACCTCATCCTGGAGAACGGCTGAGGCCCCCACGTTCATCACTGCGTGTATTCACTGCCCCCCGAGGGGGCCTTCGCCTCCTTGAGGCGGCTCTACGGAGACTCATATGAGCAACAAGACCATCAAAGTCGCCCTGGCGGGCGCCGGTGCCTTCGGCATCAAGCACCTGGACGGCATCAAGAACATCGACGGCGTTGAAGTCGTCTCCCTGGTGGGCCGCGAGCTGGCCAAGACCCAGGAAGTGGCCGACAAGTACGGCATCAAGCATGTGACCACCGAACTGGCCGACAGCCTGGCTCTGCCCGAGGTGGACGCCGTCATCCTGTGCACGCCCACGCAGATGCATGCCGCCCAGGCCATCGAATGCCTGAAGGCCGGCAAGCATGTGCAGGTGGAGATCCCGCTGGCCGACAGCCTCAAGGACGCCCAGGCCGTGGCCGATCTGCAAAAGCAGACCGGCCTGGTGGCCATGTGCGGCCACACGCGCCGCTTCAACCCCAGCCACCAGTGGGTGCACAAGAAGATCGCGGCCGGCGAGTTCAACATCCAGCAGATGGATGTGCAGACCTATTTCTTCCGCCGCACCAACATGAACGCGCTGGGCCAGGCCCGCAGCTGGACCGATCACCTGCTGTGGCACCACGCCGCCCACACCGTGGACCTGTTCGCCTACCAGGCCGGCAGCCCCATCGTGAAGGCCAACGCCGTGCAAGGCCCCATCCACCCGGAGCTGGGCATTGCCATGGACATGAGCATCCAGCTCAAGGCCGCCAATGGCGCGATCTGCACGCTGAGCCTGTCGTTCAACAACGACGGCCCGCTGGGCACCTTCTTCCGCTACATCGGTGATACCGGCACCTACATCGCGCGCTATGACGATCTGGTCAACGGCAAGGAAGAGAAGATCGACGTTTCCAAGGTTGATGTCTCCATGAATGGCATCGAGCTGCAGGACCGCGAGTTCTTCGCCGCCATCCGCGAAGGCCGCGAGCCCAATTCCAGCGTGGCCCAGGTGCTGCCCTGCTATCAGGTCCTGCACGACCTCGAGCAGCAACTGCAGGCCTGACCCGCCCGGCGAGCCGTCGCAGCGCACCATGTTTCCATCCGGAGTACCGCAATGACCGATTCCTCCTCCAGCAGCCGGGAAGACGTGCCCGAGGCGTCCAATCGCCTCGGGATCGACGGCATAGAGTTCATCGAGTACACGACCAGCCAGCCCCAGGCCCTGGGCCAGGTGCTGGAGGGGCTGGGTTTTCGCCCCGTGGCGCGGCACCGCTCGCGCGAGGTGACGCTGTACCGGCAGGGGGACATGAACCTGGTGGTCAATGCGGGCGCTGCCGATGCGCTGGCCAATGCCGCCTCGGACGGGCAGCCCGTCATCTCGGCCGTGGCGCTGCGCGTGCAGGATGCCCTGCAGGCGCATACGCGCTGCATCGAGCTGGGAGCCTGGGCGGCGCCCAGCCAGGCCCAGGCGATGGAGCTGCACATCCCGGCCATCCACGGCCCGGGTGGCAGCCGCTTCTACTTTGTCGATCGATGGCAGGAGTTCTCCATCTATGACATCGATTTCAAGCCCATCGCCGGGGCTGATCCCCATCCACCGGCGCTGGCCGGCCTGGGCTATTTCGGCGTGGTCCAGTACATAGGGCGTGGCCGCAGCGCCGACTGGATCACCTACTTCGAACGCATGTTCGACTTCCACCTGCTGCCCGACGCGCAGCGCTTCGGCATCCTGCCCAAGGGCAAGCTCATGCGCAGCCCCTGCAAGCGCTTCCTGTGGCAGCTCATCGAGCCCGACCCGGGCCTGGAGTGGGACGACATGCCCGAGCGCCTGCAGCGCATCGGCCTGGGCACCACCGACGTGCCTGGCGCCGTGCAGGCGCTGCGCCAGCGCGGCGTGGAGTTCGTGGAATCGAGCCGCCTGCACCCCGATGACCGCGGCGCGCTCACGCGCAACGCCATGGGCACCGTGGTGTTCGAGCTGGTGCACCGCGACGCCTAGTGCAAAGCCTGGCGCGCCGCCGTCCGATTCAACCGCCGATACACACAACGATCCTGGAGGGCAACATGGGCTTGCTGGACAGCTATGGCATGGACACCATCACTCTGAATGGCTCTCTGGAGGCCAAGCTCGACGCCATCCGGCGCGCGGGCTTCACCCAGGTCATGCTCAGTGCGCGTGACCTGGCCGGCCACCCGGGCGGCGTCAAGGCGGCAGCGGCGGCCGTGCGCGCCAGCGGCCTGCGGCCCACGGGCTTTCAGGTGCTGCGCGACTTCGAGGGCCTGTCCGACCACCTGCACCACTACAAGGTGGACATCGCCAAGTCCATGCTGGAGATGTGCGCCGAGATCGGCAGCCCCGTGCTGCTGGCCTGCTCGTCCACTTCGCGCCATGCCACGGGCGATCTCGACGTGATTGCGCGCGACCTGCGCAAGCTGGCCATGCTGGGCATTCCGCTGGGCGTGAAGATCGCCTACGAGGGGCTGTCCTGGGGCCGCTCCGTCAATGAGTTCACCACCAGCTGGGACGTGGTCTGCCGTGCCGACACGTCCAATCTGGGCATCGGGCTGGACTCCTTCCACATCCTGGCCGCCAAGACGCCGCTGGACGCGCTGGAGCTGATCGACCGCGACAAGATCTTCCTGGTGCAGCTGTCCGACTTCATGTGGCACGACGCCCCCACCTTCGAAGAGCGCATGGCCACGGCGCGCACCTTCCGCGTGTTCCCGGGCGAGGGCGTGCACAGCGAGCGCCTGGCCGACCTGGTGCTGCGCCTGGACCGCCTGGGCTACCGGGGCGACTACAGCTTCGAGGTCTTCAACGACGACTACCAGCAACTGCCGCTGGACACCGTGGCCGAGCGTGCGCGCCGCAGCGCCCTGTGGCTCAACGACGACGTGCTGCACCGGCCCGTGCCGCTGCCGGCCTGGGCGCGCACGGGCGTGAGGGGCACGTCGGTTTGACGGCAAAATGGGCCTTCGACATTGCAAGGGAGCGCTGGCCGCTCCCTTGCTTCTTTTCCCTGTGAGAAAACCATGACCAACCTGTCCACACGCCACCTGGGTCCCTTCTCCGTCAGCGCCGTCGGCCTGGGCTGCATGAACCTCAGCCACGCCTATGGCCATCCGCCGTCGCCCGAGCAGGGCAAGGCCGTGCTGCATGCGGCGCTGGATGCCGGTGTCACCCTGTTCGACACGGCGGCGCTGTATGGCTTCGGCGCCAACGAATCCCTGGTCGGCCCCGTGCTCAAGTCCCACCGCAACCACATCACCCTGGCCAGCAAATGCGGCATGGCCGGCGTGCGCGGCGAAGACGGCGTGGTGCGCCGCGTGATCGACGGCCACCCCAAGACCCTGCGCCGCAATTGCGAAGACAGCCTGCAGCGCCTGGGCACCGATGTCATCGACCTCTACTACCTGCACCGCTGGGACCGCCGCGTGCCCATCGAGGAATCGGTGGGCGAGATGTCGCGCCTGGTGGAAGAGGGCAAGGTGCGCGCCCTGGGCCTGTCCGAGATCGGCGCCGACACGCTGCGCCGCGCCCATGCCACCTTCCCCATCGCCGCGCTGCAAAGCGAGTATTCGCTGTGGTCGCGCAATGCCGAGCTGGGCACGCTGCAGGCCTGCAAGGAACTGGGCATTGCCTACGTGGCCTTCAGCCCGCTGGGCCGCGCCTTCCTCACCGGCAAGCTCCAGGAGGTCGAGGGCCTGGTCAAGGGCGATATCCGCGCCGCCATGCCGCGCTTCGCGCCCGAGGCCTATGCGAAGAACCTGCAGCTGCTCGCGCCCATGCAGTCCATTGCCGAGCGCGCCGACTGCACGCTGGCCGAGCTGGCCATCGCCTGGGTGCTGCACCAGGGCGAGCATGTGATTGCCCTGCCGGGCACGACCAGCGTGGACCACCTGCACGAAGACCTGCGCGGCGGCGCCGTGCGCCTGGATGCGGCCCTGCTGGCCGAACTGGACGACCTCTTCAAGCCCGAGCGCATCCAGGGCGACCGCTATGCCGTGGCCTCGCAACGCGAGGTGGATACGGAAAAGTACGCGTTCGAAACCGTCTGAACACGCCGCAGGCCGCTCATGGCATGGATGCGGCCAGGTCGAATGGCGCCGTGGGCGTGCCCTGGTGGAAGCGCATCTGCCAGCCCCGGGCCGTGCGCAGCCGAGACCCCTTCCTTGCGAGCGACGAGCGATACGCTCATGCCTGGTTCGTAGATTCGGCGCACCAGCGCCGCCTTCTCTCCGAGGGACCACCTCTGTTGACTCCGTATGCCTAGTCATATGCATAGTCCTATACCTATCTTCAAAGATAAGCGATAGGACGGGGCCTGGGAATCAGGGGGGCTATCTCACATTGGATGCAACCTGCCCTGAACAGCCGATTTCTATTGATCCATGGCTGCCGCTCGGCTCAGCATTGTCTTAACCGCCGCTTCTGGAAACTTCTAGCGAAATTCCTCAAGCCGCGTCTATGCTGTGGTCGCGAGCAGCTTTGAGAGCACGGTTAATCGGCGCGAGATCGACTAGAAGCGCATTACGGATCAATCGCAGGTCGGCGTCTTTGTAATCCCGTCGAAGCAAGTTCTCGATCAGTTCCTGTTGTCTCGGCTGTCCGAAAGACAGCCGATATAGGGAGAGGATCCGCAGAATTTCGTCAAGCCGGTCGATTTCGCTGCTGAATGGCGCCACCGGCACGATCCGCTCGAGACAAGCATAGCCACGCGGGACGTACCAATACGGCACGAGATCCGTGCGGCGCTCGTCGTTACCTGCCAGATCGAAAAGACGCGTCCACACATCGCCAGACTGGGAAGGTGCGGGCGAAGTCGAGGCGTTGCCATACGCCTGCGCGATGCGCTGGCGCACCACGAGAGATTTGTAGCGGTTGATGCGCCCTTCGCGCTGCTCAAGATCGATCGGATTGGCAGGCAGGCTCCAGTGCACGACGCGCCGGCAATACCAGTGGAAATCGAGACCCTCCTGACCAATGGAGGTTGAATTAAGCATGAACGGCCAGAAAGGCGAATTGAAGGATGCGCGCACGTTGGCGATTCGCTTGATCCCTTCCTCCTCAGTGCTGCTCTGATTGCCGAAGGGCACGGCGTAGTGGCAGTGGAACGTGAAGTCATGCCGTTTCACCTGGCCTTTTAGCGGTGGAAGGGCAGTCTGCGCTGTAAGTGAAACCGCCCCCGGTGTAATGGCCGCATGAAACGCCTCGACCGACTCGTCCATGCCGCGATGAACCGATCTGAGCAAATGCATGAACTCGTCGAACATAGCCTGCAAATTGCCCATCGCGGCATACGATGAGACAGCAAGCCAGGGCTTGGCCCTGGGCAGCACGGCTCGCAGCACACGCTGCGATTCCATGCGGTTCATCTTGTCGATGAAGGATGATGCGCAGTCCGTCGCGTGCGCCAGCCGTTTGTCATAGCAGTTTTTGACCACGCCAGTGTCCCAGACCGCAGCGAGCGTACGCCACATGCATACCGCAGGCCCGGCGATCGCAAGATCCACGAGCCAGTCAAGCAGGTCCGCTGGCGGCTCGCCGAGCCCGCGATCAGCGCTGGCAAGTGCGTCCAGAACAGGAAGCGCGTATTCCTTTCGCGCCTGGCTGGCCCGTGAGAATTGCTTGAATGCGAGCGCCCAACGCGTCACGCTTGGCTGCGCGTTTTCGCCATCGGTAATCGTGTCAAGCAGGAACGGGGCGAGCGCGTACCAGCGCGCGCTGTAGTGCTGCGTGCCATGCCCGTAGTGCTGGCACAGCAGGCGGAAATCCGTCGCTAGTTCGTCGCGCACATGCTGCCTGACACCCTCGAGCGAGGTGCCTGGATGACCTACCAGCGTGGCAGCCAGGCGCGTCGACGGATAAATCAGCCCCCAAGCCGGCCCGATCCTGACCCCATCGAATAGCAAGGTTCCCTTGTACGCTTCGCGCTTGTCCAGGTAGTCCTGATGCTTGCGGCTCTTGCCCAGCAGACGCCGTTCGCACTCGTACGAAACATAACTGCTCAGCGCACGCGGAGCTAGTACGAGCGATGAAAACAGCAATGTCTTGCTGAAGCCTTCTTTGTCCTTGAAGGGGCCGCAGCCCGCATAGTTGGGCAGGCTCGGTGGCACCCAAAGCAGTCGTTCGGAGCCCTCGGGCGCAGCCGCAAGCAACACTTGCGCGAAGCGCCCGCTCGGCGCCTCGTGCGTCAGATTCAGACTGTAGTTCCTGAAGCGCTGGTGCGGAATCCAGCCCGCTCCGGCTTCCTTCAGTGCCTTCTTGATTGAGGCCTGCTTGGCATGCAGCCGCAGCGTCTCGCGAAACTGGTAGCCGCTCAGGAAAGACAAGCTCCACGGCGCGGCCTTGTGGAACTGCATGACATCGCTCACGGCGTGACCATGGCTAAACGACTTGAGTGCCTGGGCAAGTCGGTCGAGCGCGACGAATCCATCGATCTCCGCCGTTTTCGGGCTTGCGTCCCGCACGTCCGCCTGCGGGGTCACAAAGATCTTCTCAATGTCCGGCTCGATTGCGCCTCGTTCAGAGCGGCAGATGTAGGGACTCAGGGCATTTTCGACGCGGTCGCGCTCGGTCGTGCTGAGCGTGCCCGGCACGAGCGGTGCTGCCGGCAGCGTCAGCAATTGCCGCAGCAGCGCATCGCGCGCCTTTACGTAATGATCGAGCACGACTTTGTCGTCCCGGCACAGATAGCCGAGCAGCTCGTTGAGCTGCTTCTCGTGCGCCTGACCTTCACCATCGTCGTCGAGATGCGTCAGCGCCTTGAACGGAGTTGCTGACAGCAGCAGCGTTGCATAGCCGGTACCTTCATGCAGTACCCGCCGCGCGATGATCTGCTCATCCGAGACGGTGTCGTCGCCGCCAGCGGTGTCCGGCGAAGCGGAGCCGGCATGCAGCAATGCAGAAAACCGCTGGAATTCATCGAGGATGAAGATGTCCGCCTTCAGATTGCGCGCGCATGCTTCCACGAACATCTGGCGGATGCCTCCGCGCACACAAGTCGCCAGATGCGTGCCGTTTTTGGTCGCCTTAATATCTTGCGCGCCCGCTTCGGAGAGGCTCTGGATCAAAGTAGCATATGAGTGCAGATTCAGTTGCAACGCTTTAGCTGCGCTTCGCGCGGACTCGTCAAGCCTCGGTCGCTCCTTAAGACGTCCGATGAACTCCGCACGGGCCATGGGCTCGAGCTCCCGGTCCTCGCATGACCGCTTGGCGCTCTCCCATGCACCCTTCACGCCGTTGCAAAAGAATTCTTCCAGTTGCTGGGTGTCTTGGATCTGGCGAGCCTCCTTCACGGCACGCCAGAGGATATGGCGCTCCAGCGCATTCCCGCCGCCCCGGGTCAGCGAAAAAGATGTCGCGGGAGTGAGCGAGCACGATTCCATCAGAACGCCGGGCTTGGGGGCGTCCTGCTGCAGGCCGAGTTCCGCGAGGCGGCTGAATTGCAGAGAACTGACCCATTGCTGCTGTTCGCTGCCGCTGAAAACGGCAAGCTTGCCCGCGTTCTCTTGTGCGAGCGCCTGGTTCGAGCAGATATAGACCACTCTGAGCGGCTGCGCTGCGCGACCGTTTTCCAGGCGGCGACTCAGGAGAGATGCCACGATCCCGCGCGCCACCAGCGTCTTGCCTAGCCCGACCTCATCGCCGACCAGCAGCCGGCCGTGCAGTCCGTTCGGACCATCGAGACGCATGCATGCTTCCGTGACGGTTGCACGCTGAAAATCCCTTAAGTCATCAAGCGCGTCTTGGAGGCGCTGTTGCGCTTCATGCTTCATGCGTTTCGTTCCAGGTGGTAGCGGGCAAAACTTTCAAAGAGCAGGTCCAGCCCTTCCGGCAAAGTTTCGACCTCGGCGCGAATGCGCCGGTAGATATCGATGGCACGGCTCATCCGGTGTGGCGCTCGTGATGCCGCTCGCAGCAGTTGCTCGTAGAGCGCACCCTTGTCGTCGAGATCGAATACGTCTGCACGCTGCCCGTTGCCGTCGGCGCGCGACCAATCGGTGCGCGACGGATCCAGGTCCAGAATCAATGCAAGGTAACGCAGGAGCTTTCTGCCGTCACCGACGATCTCCCGGAATAACGCGCCCTTGCGCCGTTCGAGCAAGTCGACGGACAACACCGCCTGCATGACGAATCGCTTGCGCACCTCTTTCGGCGAGACGATCTCGATCGAGAGGAATGCGCTGATGTCCGTCAGGCTGATGCCGATCCACACCATCGGGGCGCCCAGCGCGCGCGGATCGTCGCGGCTGAGTAGGCGCACAGTGGCCTCATAGCCCGTAGGCAATAGGGCCGCGCCGTCCAGCGTTGTGTCGAGTCGCAGGTCGAACCGGCCCGGCACGGCCGGATCCTCCTTCACATGGAGAAGCCACCTGGCGGAACTGAGTGCATGCACGGCTCGACGCATTGTGCTGTCTTCCTCTGGGCTGGCCGGCCCGGCATCGCGAAACACGTGGGTATGGAAAACATTAGACGTCGCCCATGTTTCCAGCAAGGCACCGGGACCGAGCTTGCTATTCCTGCCGGTGAGCCGCAGCATCAGTTCGCGATTGCGGGGTAGCGCCAGCTTGCCAGGTTGCCCGAACGCTGCGTTCGTCATATTGGCCGAACCGATATGCCAGATGGCCTGCGCGCCGTGCTTCGCGACGATGAGCTTGGCGTGAAGATTCTGTTGTTCTGGCGCGCGGCTTTCGTGCCGCTCCTCGCCGTCGACCACGCGCTCCGAAAGCGACAGGCAAGTCCAGTTGCTCAGCGCGTCGTGGCCAATCCTGTCGAGCGTGTCCCCTCGGCTGATAAGCGTGCGCCTGGTGATAGAGCGCGTGCGGCTGGCTAAGTCAGCGAGCATGCTTTTCCCATCGGCATCGAGGAACGGGGACATGACCAGCAGATCGTCCAACTTGGACGGCAACTCCAGAGGCACTCCAACGTTCCTCTCATGGCCCTGAAAGCCTGGAAGCACCTCGAACGCCGGGTCGAACTGGTCGGGCGCCGTCCAGACAACATGTCTGAGTGCATCGCACCAGGCTTTGATCCCGGCAGCATGGCGCCGGTCCTGCACCAGTGATCGGAGGAATGCGAGGAGGCGCGGATCGCCGTTGCCGCAACGCACCGTTTCGCCGTCGATGGACACGGCAAGATCCCAACTGCGATCGAATGTAAGGTTGCGCGACAGAACCAGCAAGCGCCAGCGATCTGTACCAGCCTGATCCAGCGCGGAGAAGCGCAGCAGCCAGACCTTGGGATGGAACGACGCGAAAGCACCGTCTGCACCTTCTAGCGCCACGACTGGCACGAGCAGCGGCTCAAGCAAGGCGAAAAGCCGATTGAACTTTTTCGGTACCTTGATGTTGCCGCGCTGGTAAAACACCAGCAGGCGCTTTTGAAGCTGATCGATGGATTCGAGCAACGCCACACGCTCGCCCGAAAGTTCGCCCTCGTCCTCTTGTTCCAGCGTCTGATCCAGCGTGAGCGCGATCGAAGCAGCAGTGAGCGTTTCGAGATCGAGCGAGAAGGTGGTCGCCAGGGCCGAGTGCAAGGAATAGCCCGCTGGCGCGCGCAATTGAGCGCCGTAGTCGAGGCGGTCATTCTCCAGCTTTAGCACGGCAGCACCTCGACGATATCGTTCAACATGCGCCGTACCGTCTGCCAGCGATAGTCGAGCGCACCCATGCCATACCAGTCGGCACGCTCTCGTGGCAGTTTGATCAACAAGGAACGAGCGGGCTTGTTCTCGACGGCCTGAGTACGCACAAGTGCATCGAGACTGGACTGTTTCGGCACTTGAGCCTGATTCAGCGCGTTCCATTGGCGGAGGAAATCGATGGTCCGCTGCTTCACTCGTGTGCCATCCGCGTCGGCAACACGCAGCCATTCGATGTCCGCACCCGGATGGAAGATGCCAGCGAGTCTGGATGTTGCGTGCCAATCGGCATAGCGCTCATCGCAGGACGCACGCAAATCGCCATCGTCGATGGCTTCAGCAATCAGTCGGTTGAAGACGATATGAGCTCCCTCGACTGCGAGGCTGAAGCGCTGAGCCGCCGCTATGTTCTCCCGGCAGGGCTTACTGAGCGTCGGTTGGCCGGCAGCCCATGCGCTGAAAGCGGCAAAGCTGGTGTGGCTATCGTCCAGTGCGCTAGCCGCCAGATCATTGGAAAGCAACTGGGCGCAAACCGTGTTGTCAAGGTCACGCGCAGTAGTGAAGCGTTCGCGTAGGAAACGCGCTTCGGCCACCTCCAGCTTTAAAGTGAGACCGATAGGCCAGTCGCCTTGTGCGCCGGGTGGCCGACGCACGGTGGCCTCGAAGCGCTCCCTGGTGTCATCGTTGCCTTCTTCAGAGCTTACGACTTGATGAGGCTCGCCGCCACGACGCCAATAACGACAGAACTCCGCGAGCGAGCCTTCTGTGCGTACGATCTCGAACACACGCAGACCGTTCCAGTAGGTCGAGGACGGACGCCGCGCGACGCCTCCTTGCTCAACCACGGTGTGGCCGATCACGCCTTCAGGAGCCAAGCCTTTCGCATCGTAGTTGGCCTTGAGCATCCTGGCGAACTCGTTCTCTGCGGTTTTCAGATACTCGGCGAGTGGTTGGCGGCGGCGCTTTGCCTCCGGCCAATCCGCCCAACCCAACATCATCTTTGGTAAGGCAAGGAAATACCGTGCGCGAGTCTGAATCGTGGAGAAGCCGGGGAAAAGCGTATCAGCGTATGCATCGCGCAGTTGTCCAAAGCCCATTTCATCCAGAGTGCCCGGTTCCTTTATCAGCGCTAGGACTTCGTGCACGCGCTTGCGGTCCGTCGAAGAAAAGTCGATCCATCCGACACTGCTCAAACAAGGCTCCTTCCGATATTCATGTTGCCCGAAACATACAGCAAATGGATTGAAGGCTGCTTCGGTTCAGCGTGCCGAATTTGTCGCTAGCTCCGGAGAGTCCATGTGCCGTCGGGTTCAATCTCAGGGCGAGAACAGTAGCAATCCAAGTGGCACGCCAACGCCGGAAACTCAAGCCCAGCTAACGCCCGGAATTTACCGACAGCAGGTCTCAGCGAACGCCGCCTCTTGGCCCCAGGGTCCGCGCAGGATGAAAAGGATCGCTGCTTACTACCGTTGCATAGCCGCCGATAATTTTACGAGGCTAGCCTGCTGGGCCAACACTGGTGTGCACCGCTTGTTGTAGTGCAGCTTTATGTTGCCGAGCCACCTAGTGCCTGTCCGTGCTCTAAAAAAGAATCGGCTATTCCTTTTGGGGCATGAACTGTCTATCGCGGCAACAGCTTTCCGGTGCGCTGGCAGTAGTCGTCGTAGGCGGTGCCGGACTCCGGCGCGCATCATGGCTTCCCCGCCTGGAACCGGATGAACCACATGGCCGCGAAGGCGGGGATGACCGGCGCAGCGGCGATCCATTTGTGGACCAGCAGCGGCTGGGTCAGCGCCGCAATCCGGATCGCTGCGTACATGAGATGGCGGATACGCGTGGTAGACGCCTGCGGTGATGAGCTGGTGTTCCTTGCGTAATTCCAGGCCGGGGCTCCAGTTGCGGCCCAGGTCGGCGTGGCTTCGCCAGAAGAGCCAGGCGAAGGGGATCTGGAGCCGGGCTCCGGTCCAGGTTGCCCAGGCGGGAGGCTCGTGGTCCGCGAAGGCCAAGATGCCGGTGGCCAGGTGTAACAGCGGCAATGCCATCATGCCGAGCAGCAGCAGGCGCTCGGCCAGGCCTTTGCGGCCACCGACGATGACATTGGCATTGATGCAGATGGTGTGCGGCGTGCGGATCGAGAACATGGCGATGAACGAGGCCAGCTAGACCACGGCACCCCAGTCACTGTCGTGCCAGCGCAGGACTTAGCCGGTCGCGCTCTTGTGCTTCGCATCGAGCCACCGGGCCACAGGTGTCCCGTCGTATCGACCCATCCGGGCGCCGATCGCTGACGCCTGCGCGCTTCGCTTGTGGGCAGTGAGCCGGTCGCTGGCCGTTGTGGCGGTGCAGAGATCCAAATGTCGACGGTTACGATCTCCAGCAGAGACAGGAGGATAAATGGCAGAAATGACATCGACCCAGCTGGTAGTCGGCGAGATATACACCCGCCATGGTCTGCGGGAACTGTTCGGCATCACAGATGCCACGATCAACAACGGAATCTTCCACTCCAAGAGCACGCGGTCCGTCTGGCTGTTTGTGACGGAGGAGAAGACGCCCGACCGCGTTCAGTACACGGATCATCTGGACGGGGACGTGTTGTTGATGCAAGGCCAGATGGAAGGGCGCACCGACCATTTCCTGATCGATCAGGCCGTGAATGGACTTGAACTTCTGGTCTTTCATCGAATGAAGAAGTACGAGCATCCCGGGGCCGGCTTCAAGTACCTAGGGCCATTCCACTACATCCGCTCGTTTGGAAGCCGCCCGACATCCTTCGTATTGACGCGCGACACGGGTCGGCAATTCAACTACGGTAAGCAGACGTGGCGTGTGGCTTTGGAGGCTGTCCAGCAGCTCGGTGGTAAAGCCACCGCAAGCGAAATCGAGAGCTACGTCGCATCGAAGGTCCCTGATTTCGAGCTCTCAAATATTGGTCCAGACCTTCGGTTGATTTCGGTGAATGAATACAGTCGCAGTGCCTGGCAGGCCAATCAGGTGGCGCGCAGCACCGATGGGTGGAATCCTATTGACGCACTGTTCCGTCGCGGAGGGAGAGGCGTCGCAACCTACGAGACCTATGACCCGGACCCTGCTGTCCATGGGGTCTGGGAGCAGACGGCCGATGAGGAGGGCGTCATGCGCCCCCGTCTTGTTACCGACTCGCCTGAGATGGTGCACGTCCAGCGTGAGTTAGAGGCGTCGCCGGCTGGGGAGTTTGATGCCAGCAACGAAGACGATGGCCGCAAGCGCGTGCTGGTCAGCATCGCACGACGACAAGGGCAACCGAAATTCAGGCAGGAGCTGCTAGCAGCCTACGACGGACGTTGTGCCGTGACTGGATGCGCGCTGCAAGCCATCTTGGAAGGGGCGCACATCAAGCCGTATCGAGGTGATCACACCAACCACGTGACCAACGGCTTGCTTCTGCGCGCGGACATCCACACACTGTTCGATCTTCGATTGCTGAGGGTGGACCCGACCACGTGGACCGTGGACGTTTCTGCGTAGGCACGTCCATCCTACGGACGCTTCCACCGCCAAGCTCTCCACCTGCCTGCAAACCTTCAGCTGTGGCCGGATGTGTGCGCGATACGCCAGCATTACGAGAGCTGCGCTGAGAGCTTCGTCCAGATCTGAGAGAAATTCTCGGTGTGGGTGTTGGGCTGGCTTGCTGGTGAGCCCAGCGTGCCAAGGCGTTCTGGCCGTCAAGGTCTGCGCGCACTGCGCTTGCGGCCTGTGGCCGTCTTTGAGCTCTGACTGCTGTGCTGCGCCGTGACCCGGAGGGCCCGGGCAATTGCGGTGGATGCCGCCAGGCATCTCGGGGCAGCCTCACAAGAGGATAAGCCCGCTGCTCAGAGATCTGGGTGTGTTCCAGCATCTTGGCGATGGCCTTGCATTTGTCTTGTGGGACTAGCGCTTTACCCAGAGCCCGACCTTGAGAGCCTCCAGGTCCAGGTGCGCGTCGGCCGGCAGCCGGGCGTTCTCGACTTCAAGGTTCTTCAGGCGTCGGGCCTCGTCGACTTCCATGCTGCCTTACTTGGCGCGCCATTTGTAGTACGGGGGCTCGCTGCCCCCACCTTGGCGGCAGACCTCCTTGACTGCCAGGCCATGCTCGGCCTGCTTCAAGAACCCAATGATCTACTGCTCGGTAAATCGACTCTTCTTCACGTCCGTCATTCGCGCAGTTGGCGGACCTTACTTGCATTCAACTGGTACGGCTATGAAGGGGCAGGTCAGCTCGAGCTGCCGAGCTCCAAGAAGAGCGCCAGCAGCCCGGAGGCGTCGCAGCGCAGCATCAGGTTGTGCAATCGCTGTCCCATCGCCTGACGATGCTGCAACAGCGCGAGGTCGCAGTCGCCTGCCTGCAGGGTCTGCTCCTGCATCAGATCAGATCCCGCATGGCCTGCGCCGTCTCGCGCAGCATGGGCAGCACGCGCGCCACGGCGTCCTTGCCGGTCTCGCGGCCCATGGGCATGGTGATGTTGAGGGCGCCGGCCAGCGCGCCGTGGCGGTCGCGCAGCGGCACGGCAATGCCGCGCGAGTCCAGGTTGAGCTGCTGCTCGCACAGCGCCCAGTCCTGGGTGCGGATCAGGGCCAGCTCGCGGCGCATTTCGGCGGGGCAGGTGATGGTGTGCGAGGTGAAGACCGTCAGCGCGCGGTTGTCCAGCCAGTGCTCCAGCTCGGCGTCGCTGCGCATGGACAGCATCAGCATGCCGGCCGCCGTGACCTGGGCCGGCACGCGCGCGCCCAGCACGTAGCCGGTGTTCATGTTGCGGTTGGGTCCGTTGCGCGCGATGTAGACCACCTCGTCGTCGTCCAGCACCGCCAGGTAGGCGGTTTCATGGGTGCCGGCCGCCACGCGCTGCAGAAACGGCTGGACGATGCGCGGCAGCCGCGCCGACTCCAGGTACGACTGCCCCAGCCGCAGCACGCGCGGCGTGAGCCAGAACAGCTTGCCGTCCCCCGCCACGTAGCCCATGTGCTGCAGCGTCAGCAGGTAGCGCCGCGCGGCGGTGCGCGTCATGCCCGTGCGCTGGCCTGCCTCGGCGGCCGTCATGCGCGGGTGGGCGTCGTCAAAGGCTTCGATGATCGATACGCCGCGTTCCAGTCCGGCAATCCAGTCGCGCTGGGCGAGGGTGGAAGGTGTTGTCATGGCGAGCTTGAGTTTTCCGTATTAACCCTGGGTGCGTGCGATTATCGAACCGCGCGGTGCGATCAGCGCACATGCCCCTGGAAATTGGCTTGGGCAGATTCATAGGCGGGAACTACATTTTTTACATCCCGCTGGCCTGGCCGCAAGCATCCATCACTTGCCGCAGCGGGGATCTTTTGCCTGGAGGAGACAACACATGAGCGCAACACCGGTACATACGCAGTCAACGCAGCACCAACCCAGGAAGGCCGCCACCAGCGGCTGGATAGGCTCGGCCCTGGAGTACTACGATTTCTTCATCTACGCCACGGCTGCGGCGCTGATCTTTCCGCAGATCTTCTTTCCGCAGGGTGATCCGGCGATTGCCATCATCGCCTCGCTGGCCACCTATGGCGTGGGCTATGTGGCGCGGCCCATCGGCGCCTTCGTGCTGGGACACCTGGGCGATACGCACGGGCGCAAGCAGGTGCTGGTGTGGTGCATGTTCCTGATGGGCTTTTCCACCATCGCCGTGGGGCTGCTGCCCACCTATGACCAGGTCGGCCTGTGGGCGCCCGCGCTGCTGGTGCTGATGCGGCTGATCCAGGGCTTTGCGGTGGCCGGCGAGATCTCGGGCGCCAGCTCGATGATCCTGGAGCATGCCCCGTTCGGGCGGCGCGGCTTCTTCGCCAGCTTCACGCTGCAGGGCGTGCAGGCCGGCCAGATCCTGGCAGCGGCCGTGTTCCTGCCGCTGGCGCACTACATGCCCACCGAGCAGTTCAACAGCTGGGGCTGGCGCATTCCCTTCATCCTGAGCTTCGTGGTCATCATCGCGGGCTGGATCATCCGCCGCGAGGTCAACGAGACCCCGGCCTTCACCGCCGCAGGCCGCAGCGAGGCGCGTCCGCGTTCGCCCGTGGTCGAGGCTTTCCGCCACCATTCGCCCGACATGCTGCGCGTGGTCTGCATGGCGCTGATGAACGTGATCCCCGTGGTGGCCACCATCTTCGGTGCCGCCTACGCGGTGCAGCCCGCCTACGGCATCGGCTTCGCCAAGGACATGTACCTGTGGATTCCCGTGGTGGGCAACATCGTCGCGGTGCTGGTGATCCCCCTGGTGGGCAACCTGTCCGACCGCATCGGCCGGCGCCCGCCCATCATTTTCGGCGCGCTGCTGTCGGGGCTGCTGGCCATCGGCTACCTCTACGCCATCAGCACGCGCAACATGCCGCTGGCCTTCGCCATGTCCATCCTGATGTGGGGCGTGGTCTACCAGGGCTACAACGCGGTGTTCCCCAGCTTCTACCCCGAGCTGTTCCCGACCCGCACACGCGTCTCGGCCATGGCCATCTCGCAGAACGTGGGCACGGCCATCACCGCCATGCTGCCCGCGCTGTTCACGGCCGTGGCGCCTCCGGGATCCCAGAACATCTGGCTGACGGTGGGGCTGATCGCCTTCGGCATCACCGTGGTCGCAGCGCTGGCCGCCTGGAGCGCCCGCGAGACCTACCGCGTGCGCATGGAGGATCTGGGCGAGGCCGGTGCGCAGCCTGTGGACGCCGCCGAGTACGAGCGCCTGCGCACCCAGGCACTGTCCCAGTCCGGCCGCTGAATTTCACACGCCACATTCCGCCAACCCAAGCATCCGAAAGCCCAGGGAATGATTTCCGGAAAAACCACCCTCATCGCGCACATCGGCGACCCGACCGAGACCTTCAAGTCGCCCATGATCTACAACCCATGGTTCGACGGCCGGGGCATAGACGCCTGCGTCGTGCCCATGGGCGTGAAGGCGGCGCATTTCGCCGGCGACTTTGCCGCCATCATGCGTTTCACCAACCTGCGCGGCGCGCTGATCACCATGCCGCACAAGGTGTCCGTGGTGGACCTGGTGCACGAGGTCACGCCGGCCGTGCACATTGCAGGCGCCTGCAATGCCGTGCTGCGGCGCGAGGACGGCACGCTGCTGGGCGACCAGTTCGACGGCGCGGGCTTTGTGCGCGGCGTGCTGCGCAAGGGGCGGCAGTTGCAGGGCGCGCGGGTGCTGATTTCCGGGGCGGGTGGCGTGGGCTCGGCGATTGCCGCCTCGCTGGCGGCGGCCGGCGTGGGCGAGCTGATGCTGTTCGACACGCGGGACGAGAGCGCGCAGGCCCTGGCCGGGCGGCTCGCTGCCTACTACCCGAGGATGAAGGTGGGCACGGGCTCCAGGGACCCGCAGGGCTTTGACGTGGTCGTCAACGCCACGCCGCTGGGCATGAAGGCCGATGACCCGCTGCCTTTCGATGTGCAGCGCATCGCGCCCACCACCTTTGTGGGCGAGGTGGTGATGAAGTCCGAGTTCACGCCCCTGCTGCGCGCCGTGCGCGACAAGGGCTGCGACTTCCAGGTGGGCACGGACATGCTGTTCGAGATGATTCCTGCCTACCTCGAATTCTTCGGCTTCGGCAGCGCCACGCCCGACGAGCTGCGCGCCACCGCCCACATCTCCTACTGATCCAGCCGACAGACAACCGGCCCTGAATGCGTCCAGGGCAGGGCGCAGCCACGCCCGAAAAAGCATTTTTCACAGAGAAGGAGACAAGACCATGCAACAGCAAATGCACCAGACACCGCGAGTGCCGCAGCGCGGGGCCCTTCGCATCCTGGCCCTCGCCACCGTGCTGGGCGCCTGGGGCGCGGGCGCCCACGCCCAGTCCTCGGTCACCATCTACGGCAGCGTGGACCAGTACATCAACCACATGCGCAGCAGCTCGGGCGCATCCATGACCACGCTGGAGGACGGCGCCCTGCTGCGCAGCCGCCTGGGCTTTCGCGGTCAGGAAGACCTGGGTGGTGGCCTGTACGCGAAGTTCCAGCTGGAGATGGGCATCAACGCCGACAACGGCACGCAGGCCGACAGCACGCGCGGCTTCGACCGCCAAAGCTGGGTGGGCCTGGGCGGCGGCTGGGGCGAGGTGCGGCTGGGCCGGCAGAACACCGTGATCTTCGGGCGCGGCGACTACATCGACTTCACCTCGCGCACGTTGGGATCGATGGTCAACAACTTCGGCGTGCCCTCGCGCTTCGACAACGACATCTCCTACACCTCGCCGCGCGTGGCCGGCTTCCTGTTCGAGGCCCACTACGCCATGGCCGAGACCGGTGCTCCAGCGCGCCAGGCCATCTACCAGCTGGGCCTGGACTACCTGAACGGCCCCTACCGCGTCGGCTATGCAGGCCTGTATGCGCGTGCGCCGCAGAACGCGGCCTATACCGACGCGGTCCGCTACGACAACCTCTACGCCAACTACGACTACGGCAAGGGCAAGGTCCAGCTGGCCTTTGTGCGGTCCAACAACAGCACGGCAGGCTCGGCGGGCAACAACACGGGCACGGTGCTGGGCAATGTGGGCGGGCTGGTGGCGGGCACGAATGCCGATGTGCGCCGCTTCTACCGCGTCTGGCAGCTGTCGGCCGACTACCGCGTGACGCCGCAGCTGCGCGTGGGCGCACTGTGGGGCCGCATACAGGATGGCTCGGACAGCGGGCGCGGCGCATCGGGCGGCGCGGTCGCGGCCTACTACGACCTGTCCAAGCGCACCATGCTCTACGCGGTGGCCGAGCAGTTGAAGAACGACCGCAATGCGGGCTTCCGGCTGGCGGCCTCGGGCGGCATGAAGCCCAACTTCACATCGGCCGACGACGTCAACGGCCGCACCATCAAGGGCGTGCAGCTGGGCGTGCTGCACCGCTTCTGAGGGGGCATGCCATGGCACAGCTGCACCCGCTTCGCATTGCCGTGGCCGGCGCCGGCGCGATCGGCCAGGCCCATATCGCCGCCATCGGGGCCCAGGCGGATTGCCGCCTGTCCGCCATCGTGGACCCGGCGCCCGCAGCCCGGGAGCTTGCCCAAAGGGCCGGGGTGCCGCTGTGGCGCGACCTGGGCGAGCTGATCGCCCATGACCGGCCCGACGCCGTGGTGCTGGCCACGCCCAACCGCCTGCACGCCCCGCAGGCGGCGCAGTGCATGCATGCGCGCCTGCCCATCCTGCTGGAAAAGCCCGTCACCGCCACCGTGGCCGAGGCACAGCGCCTGGCCGCGCTGGCCGAGCGCAGCGGCGCCCGCGTGCTGGTGGGCCACCACCGCGCCCACAGCCCGATCATGGCGCGGGCCGCAGCCCTCATTGCCCAGGGGCGGCTGGGCCGCCTGGTGGCCGTGACCGGCGCGGCCCTGTTCTACAAGCCGGACGCCTATTTCGAGGAAGGCCCCTGGCGCCGCGAGGCCGGGGGTGGCCCCATCCTGCTCAACATGATCCACGAGGTCCACAACCTGCGCATGCTGTGCGGCGACATCGTGGCCGTGCAGGCCTTCGCCTCGCATGCCACGCGCGGTTTTGCCGTGGAAGACACGGTGGCCATCAACCTGCGCTTTGCCAGCGGTGCGCTGGGCAGCTTTGTGCTTTCGGACACGGCCGCCAGCGCGCGCAGCTGGGAGCAGACCTCGCAGGAGAACAAGGCCTATGCCAGCTATGAGGACGAAGACTGCTACCTGGTGGCGGGCACCTTCGGCTCGCTGGCCATACCGAGCATGCAGCTGAAGACCTATGCATCGGCCGGCCAGCGCTCCTGGAATGAGCCCTTCGACCTGGATGTGGCCGCCGTGGAGCGCGAAGACCCGCTGGTGCGCCAGATGGCGCATTTCGCGCAGGTGGCGCGCGGCCTGGCGCAGCCCCTGGTCAGCGTGCACGACGGCCTGCGCAACCTGCAGATCACCGAGGCCATTGCAGAGGCTGCCCGCATGGGCGCCGCCATCGACACCACGGCGTGACCCGGACGCCACCGGCGCGCATCCTCCATCCATGACATCGAGCCACGGAGCCTCCATGAAAAAGATCCTGATGCTGCACGGCATCAACCACAACATGTTCGGCCAGCGCGACCCCGCCCAATACGGCACGGTCACGCTGGCCGAGATCGACGCCTCGCTGCGCAGCCTGGGCAGCCAGCTGGGCTGCGAGGTGGACAGCTTCCAGACCAATTGCGAAGGCGCCATGTGCGATCGCATCCACCAGGGCTTTCGGGACGGCGTCGATGGCGTGCTCATCAACGCCGGCGCCTGGACGCACTACAGCTACGGCATCCGCGACGCGCTGGCCATGCTCGCCGTGCCCGTGGTGGAGATCCACATGAGCAACATCCATGCGCGCGAGCCCTTTCGCCACCACTCGGTGTTTGCCGACATCGCCCGGGGCCAGATCTGCGGCTTCGGCGCGGAAAGCTATCTGCTGGGCCTGCGGGCCGTGCTGTCCGCCGTCGCATAGGATGCATGGCGCGCAACTGGCCATGTATCGTCCTTCGAACTCCCTCGCTCGACGCGCTGCATGCCGTGACCAGGCTTCATTGAGATGAACTTCGCCGATTCCGGCCCGCGCCGCTCCGTTTCCTTCCTCCTGCTGCTGCCGCTGCTGCTGGCCGCGCAGCAGGTCGCCACCGATGGCTATCTGCCGGCGTTGCCCGAGATCGCGCGCGACCTGGGCTCGGCCAGCAGCAGCCTGACCGTGTTCATGCTGGCCTTCGGTGTCGCCCAACTGGTGTGCGGGCCACTGGCCGACCGCTTCGGGCGCCGGCCCGTGCTGCTGACGGGTTTGGCCTGCTACACGGCAGCGGCGGCCGGCTGTGCGCTGGCGGGCAGCGCGGACGCACTGGTGGCCTGGCGCGCCGTGCAGGGCGCGGCCATGGCTGCCATCCTGGTGTGCGCCCGGGCTGCGGTGCGCGATCTGTATCCGGCCCATGAAGGGCCGCGCATCATGGCCCGCGGCCTCACAGGCCTGGGGCTGGTGGCTCTGGTGGCGCCGATTGCCGGTGCATGGGGAGTCCAGGCCACTGGCTGGCGCTGGGTGCTGGTGGCGATGGGCGTCTACTCGCTGGCTTTGCTGGCACTGTGCTGGCGCACTTTCAGCGAGACGCGGCAAGCGCCGGCGGAGTCTTCTCCGGTCCTCGCATCCTTACCCGTATCCGTATCCGCTGGCGGCGTGCGCCAGGTGATCGCCGACCCCGGCTTTTGCGCCTGGACGGCACTGGCCGCAGCCACCTACGGCGGCATCTTCTGCTTTTTGCTGCTGTCGCCGATGGTGTACGTCGACCTGTTCGGCCTGTCGCCCGTGCTCTATGGCTGGATTCCAGCGGGCGGCTCGCTGGTCTACATCCTCGGCATCACATGGTGCCGGCGCCTGCTGTCGCGCCACGGGCCGGTGCGCACGGTGCAGCTGGGCGCTTCGCTCAGTCTGCTGGGGCCGTGCATCCAGATCGCCGGCTGCGTGCTGGCGCCGGCCTCGCCCTTTCCACTGCTGCTGGGGCACGCGGTGTATGCGCTGGGCCATGGCCTGCACCAGCCTTGCGGCCAGGCGGGCGCGGTGGGTGGCCTGCCGCCGCAGCTGGCCGGGCGGGCCGTGTCGTGTTCGGGCTTCGCGATCATGTGCGTGGCCTTCTGCGCCGGCCAGCTGGCGGCGCAATTTGTCGATCCGACCATGCGCCACGGTGCCTGGCCGATGGTGTTGCCCATGGCGCTGGCAGGCGTTGTGCTGGTCCTCATCGCCTTTGTCTGGCTGCCGTGGCTGTACCGGGTGCGGTCAGCGCAGAGGGTTCAGCCCCGGTCATGACACTGTTCATGCATCCGCGCGGTATTCCCCCCGATGCTTCATGAACCGGTGGTAGGACATGCGCAGGTGCAGCTGCATCACCTGGCGTGCCAGCTCCCCATCCCTGGCACGTATGGCGATCACCAGGTCGCAGTGGTGGTGCAGGCTTTGCACCAGCTCTTCGGGCGTGTAGATGTAGAACGACCGCTTGATGATCGGCATGTCGATCATCGTCGCCAGCATGGTCTTGAGGCGCGGCGAGCCCGATGCCTCGATCAGCGCGTGGTGAAAATCCCGGTTGGCTGACTGCACCTCGCCAATGCCGTCGTGGCCAGCGGCAATGCCGGCCTCCATGCGCTGGTTGCTGGCCTCCAGCTCATCGGCCAGCCCCTCGCCGCCGCGCGTGGCCGCGAGGAATGAGGCGTACGGCTCCAGCAGCATGCGCAGCTGGAAGGTCTCCTCCACATCCCAGTCGCTCCACTCCGACACGCGGATGCCCTGGCCCGCGCCATCGGTGGCCAGGCCATCTTCCACCAGGCGGTGCAGCGCATTGCGCACCGGCGTGCGGCTCAGTCCCAGGTCGCGGGCAATGGGCTCCTCCTTGAGCTGTTCGCCGGGTCGGTAGTGGCCGCCGATGAGCCGCTGCCGCAGAACCTCGTACGCCTTGTCTTTCACGTTTTGCACTGTGTTTGCACCAAGTGGGTGGGGATGGTGCGCCGATTCTAGGTGACGACGGAGGGGCTCGCTGCGCTGCGCTCCATTCGGAAAAATACAAAACAAGTACAAATATCCGCAGTTCTACGGGAAATCTCTATGAGTGGATCGCAGGTGCACTCCATAGACTGCGCGAAATGTTTTAAATTTGTACTTTTATGAAGTTCGCAATACTGGGTGGTGGAATGGTCGGCGCCTGCTACATGCAGGCCTTTGTGGAGCAGGGGCACAGCCTGGTGGGCCTGTGCGACCTGCAGCCCAACGCTGCGGTGGCCGACGCCGTGCAGGCCGCTGGTGCGCAGGTGCATACCGCGCCCGGTGCCTGGCTGGCCGAGGCCGACGTGGTGGTGAGCGCCGTGTTCGGCACCGTGGCGCGCAGCCTGTTCGAGGCCTGCCTGCCCCATCTGCGCGATGGCGTGGTCTATGTGGACATGACCACGGCCGACCCGCAGGAGATGCGCGAATGCGGCGAGCTGGCCCGGCGCGTCGCCCAGGGCAGGGCGGTGCACTTCGTGGACGTGGCCATCACCGGCGCGGTCAACCTGGGCGGCAGAAAGACGCCGCTGCTCGTGGCCGGTGGCAAGGCCGGTTTTGTACAGGAATTGTTCTTGCCCCTTGGCGGCTCGGTTCGCGTGGTGGGCGGGCAGCCGGGCGATGCCGCCGCGCTCAAGCTCCTGCGCAGCATCTACACCAAGGGGACCGAGGCGCTGGCCGTGGAGTGCCTGGTGACGGCCCAGCAGATGGGCCTGCGCGAGCAGCTGCATGCCGTGCTGCAGGACATCGACGAGACACCGCTGCGCACGCTGATGGAGTCCATGGTGCGCACGCACATCCCGCACTCCGCACGCCGCCGCAACGAGGTGGCCGAGGCCCGGCAGCAGATGGCCCGCAACGGCCTGGCGCCCATCGCCTCGCCCGCCGTCGAGGCGCTGTTCGCCGCCACGGCCCGGGCGCATGCGGCGCAGCCGTTCACCGGCACCTCCACCGACGAGGCCATCGATTGGCTGGGCAGCCACGTGCTCGCCAGCCAAGCCTGATCAACGTACCCCTGCGCCAACCGACACCACCAAAGGAGACATCCGCAATGACGACCCCGACCCGACGCCGCCTGGCCCTCGCCGGCCTGCTGGCACTGACCGCTGCCGCCATGGCCCCGGCCCATGCCCAGGGCACCTATCCGCAGCGGCCTATCAGGTTCATCGTGCCCTTTCCGGCCGGTGGCGGCACCGACAACCTCACGCGGCTGGTCGGCACCAAGCTCACCGAGGCCCATGGGTGGGCCATCGTGGTGGAGAACAAGCCCGGTGCCGGTGGCAACCTGGCTCTGGACCAGGTGGCCAAGGCCCCCGCCGACGGCCTGACCCTGGTGATGGCGCAGACCGACAACGTGGTGCTCAACCCGCTGCTGTACTCCAAGCTCACCTACAACCCCGACAAGGACCTGCGCGCCGTGGCCCTGGTCGCAGCCGGCCCGGCCGTGCTCGTGGTGAATGCCGATTCGCCGTACAAGTCCCTGGACGACATCGTCCAGGCGGCGAAGAAGGACCCCGGGCGCCTGAGCTTTGCCACGCCGGGCACCGGCACCATTTCGCACCTCATCAGCGAGGCCTGGCAGAAAAGCTCGAATGTGAAGTTCACCCACGTGCCGTTTCGCGGCATGGCGCAGGCCATGCCCGACCTGCTGGGCGGGCGCATCGACATGTACATGGGCTCCGTCCCCACGCTGCTGTCGCACATCCAGTCGGGCAAGGTGCGCGCCATCGGCGTGACCACCGCGAGCCGCTCCAAGCTGCTGCCCAACGTGCCGACCTACACCGAATCCGGCATCAAGGGCGTGGAGCTGGCCAGCGTCTGGGGCGTGATGGCCCCGGCCGGCACTTCCGACGCCATCGTCAAGCAGCTCAACGAAGCCATCAACAAGGTGGTGAACGCACCCGACACGGCCAGGAAGATCGCCGACTCCGGTGCCGAACTCATCACCGGCACACCGCAGGACATGGCCAGGCTCTACGCCAGCGACCGCGCACGCCTGGCACCCATCGTCAAGAGCTCTGGCACCACGCTCGATTGAGCGGCACGGCTTTCATTCCATCCACTCTGAGAACCACACCATGATCGGTCTTCAAATTCTGAAGCGGCAACGCGCTGTCAGCCTTGATATTGCCAGGCGCTATCTCGACGTGCCTGTTGCCAACGTCAGCGACTGCATGGCCCGCATGACGGCTGGCGGCGCGCGGTTGCGCCCCATGCACGGCGGCGGGCGCATGGCCGGCCCCGCGTTGACCATCAAGACACGCCCGGGCGACAACCTCATGCTCCACAAGGCACTTCAACTGGCCAGCCCAGGTGACGTGATCGTGGTGGATGCGGGGGGCGACCTCACCAACGCACTCATCGGAGAAATCATGGTCGGAGACGCCATGCGTCGTCAGCTGGGCGGCATCGTGATCAATGGCGCGATCCGGGACGCGGCATGGATTCGTGCAGGCAGCTTCCCGGTATTCGCCGCGGGCGTCACGCACCGCGGACCCTACAAGGACGGCCCTGGCGAAATCAATGTGCCCATCGCCATCGATGGCATGGTGATCGAGCCCGGTGACCTCATGATTGGCGATGACGATGGCTTGCTGTGCGTACCGCATGCGCAGGCGCAGGCCCTGCTGGATGCAGCACACGGAAAGCAGGTCGTTGAGGCCAGGATGGTGGCCGACATCGCTGCCGGCACCTACAGCGCGCCATGGATCGACGAGACGCTCAAGCGTCTGGGGTGTCCGATTCAGCCGTAGGGCCGGCGCTACATCATCCATACAGCACTCATCCAGCACCCATCACCCGTCCGCCTCAGGCCTCGGCCAGCGCCTTCAGATGGCTTTCCAGGCCGCCCGTGCCGCTGGCCGCGTTCACATGGTCGAAGTAGCCGTACCAGCCGCTGGCCTTGATGCCCGCCAGCAGGGCATCGCGCGCGGCGGTATCGGGAAAGCGCCAGATGCCCAGGAAGCGGTGCGGGCTGGCCTGGTCCAAGCCGCGCTCGGTCTCGGCCAGGGCCAGCACCTGCACGCCCATGACAGCCAGGCTGCCCATGGCGCTGGCAACCGCGTCCAGAAACTGCTGGCGCTGCGCGGCGGGCAGGGCCAGCCAGGCGGGGTTGGGGGAATAGAGCTCGACCAGATAGTGGGACATGGTGTTTCCTGGGGTTGAGGCGCTGTGCGTCGGTTGTGGTGTTGGCATATTGTATGGTGACTAATTATATGTTGGCATCATGGCATGCGGCCTGTGCCGTCCATGGCTGTGCTCTGGCGCTGTCTTCCATCAGGGGTTTGCGCATATCCATATGCGGCAGGCTTGTTTGCGAGAGCCGGGCGGTCCTTTAGGCTGGCGCGCTTTGGCCACGCCATGTCCATCCCCGTCACAACCGTCCAATCCGATTCCCGCCCCGGCGCCTTTGCCATTTCATCCCAACCCGCCACGGCCTTGCACCGTGCCACGCCCGCCACGCTGGCGGCCGTGCTGGAGCAACTGCCCTCGGCCCAGGCCCGATGGGCGCGCGCCGCAGGCTTTGATGCGCAGCCGGGCCGCATCCTGCTGTTGCCCGGCATGCAGGCTGAAGTGCAGAGGGAAGGGCAGAGCGAGGGCGCTGCCCTCGCTGGCGTGCTGGTCGGCGTGGACCCGGACCAGCCGCTGTGGCAGCTGGCCGGCCTGCCGGCTGCGCTGCCGCCCGGCACCTACACGCTCACCGATGCGGATGAGGCTCAGAGGCCGCATCTGCTCCTGGGCTGGGCACTGGGCGCGCTGCCATCGACCCGCCAGGCGCGGCAGTCGGATGCGGCAACCGCTCCATCACTCGCTCTATCACTCGCTCGGTTGGTGGCAAGCCCCGATGAGCAGGCCGCCGTCGCGCCAATGGCCGCCGCCATTGGCGAGGTGCGGCGGCTGGTCAACCTGCCTGCCAACCAGCTGGGTCCCGAACAGCTGGCCCAGGCCGTGGCCGACCTGGCCGCGCGCCATGGCGCGCGCTACCGGCAATGGGTGGGCGACGAGCTGCCTGCCGCAGGCTTTGCGCTGGTGCACGCCGTGGGCCGGGCGGCCCAGACGGCGGCCCAGGCGCCGCGCGTGGCCGAGCTGACCTGGGGCGATGCCGCGCTGCCCCATGTGGTGCTCATCGGCAAGGGCGTGTGCTTTGACTCCGGCGGGCTGGACCTCAAGCCCGCCGCAGGCATGCGCTGGATGAAGAAGGACATGGGCGGCGCTGCGCACGCCCTGGCCCTGGCCGATCTGCTGATGCAGGCGGGCCTGCCCATCCACCTGAAGCTGCTGGTGCCTGCGGTGGAGAACGCCGTGGGCGCCGGTGCGCTGCGGCCCGGCGACATCATCGAGGCCGGTGACGGCCGGCGCGTGGAGATCGAGAACACCGATGCCGAAGGCCGGCTCCTGCTGGCCGATGCGCTGCACCACGCCATTCGCAGCGCGCCCACGCCGCCCGCGCTGCTGATCGACCTGGCCACGCTCACGGGCGCTGCGCGCACGGCGCTGGGGCCGGACCTGCCCGCGCTGTTCAGCAACCATGACGGCTGGGCCGAGGCCCTGCTGGCCCAGGGCCGCGCGCAGGCCGACCCGCTGTGGCGCCTGCCCCTGTGGGCGCCGTACCGCCGCCTGCTCCGCTCCGACCAGGCCGACCTGCTCAACGCCGCCAGCACGCCGCAGGGCGGCGCCATCACGGCTGCGCTGTTCCTGGAGAGCTTTGTGCCGCCCGAGCTGCCCTGGCTGCACCTGGACCTGTTCGCCTGGAATCTGGAGGAGCGCCCCGGCCGTCCCAGGGGCGGCGAGGCCCAGGGCCTGCGCGCGCTGTACGCCCTGCTGTCGCAGCACTTTGCATCTGCGCGCAGCGCATTTGCATAGGCGCAATCGGGCTTTGCGGCGGGCTGGTGGCTCCACACAATCGGCCGTCTGGTGCAGCCGGCGCGGCACCCGCCGCCGCCTTTCTGCGATCTTGTTCCGGCTGCCAGGACACTTCATGACCCAAAGACGCTTCCTGCCTCGCCTTTCCCTGCTGCGCACCCACTTGCGCACCCTGCGAACTTCCGCACTGCTTCCCGCCCTGGCCGCAGCCTTGCTGTGCGCACCGCCCGCCCAGGCCGAAACCCTGCGCTGGGCGCGCTCCACCGACGCATCCACGCTGGACCCGCATGCGCTGAACAACGGCCCCAACCACAACCTGCTGCACCAGATCTACGAGCCGCTGATCATCCGCACGGCCGATGGCAAGCTGCTGCCCACCCTGGCCACGTCCTGGGCGCTGACTGCCGACCCCTCGGTCTGGGAGTTCAAGCTGCGCAAGGGCGTGAAGTTCCATGACGGGAGCCTGTTCACGGCCGACGACGTGCTGTTTTCGCTGCGCCGCGCGCGCTCGGCCACCTCGGACATGCGCTCGCTGCTGACCTCGATCACCGACGTGACCAAGGTCGATGCCTTCACCGTGCACATCAGGACCAACGGGCCCAACCCGCTGCTGCCGGCCAGCCTCATCAACATCCAGATCCTGAGCGCCGCCTGGGCCAAGGCCCATGGTGCCGAGCAGCCGCAGAACGCGCTGGCCAAGGAAGAGAACTACGCCACGCGCAACGCCAACGGCACGGGGCCCTATGTCATCGCCTCGCGCGAGCAGGACACGCGCACCGTGCTGCGGCAGTTTCCCGGCTACTGGGGCAAGGGGCTGTTCCCGCTGGAGATCGACGAACTGGTCTACCTGCCCATCAAGTCCCAGGCCACGCGCGTGGCGGCGCTGCTGTCGGGCGAGGTGGACTTCGTGCAGGACCTGCCCATTCAGGACATTGCGCGCCTGAGCGCCGACCCGCGCTTTCGCATCAACCAGGCCGCCGAGAACCGCACCATCTTCCTGGGCCTGAACGTGGGCACCGCCCCGCTGGCGCATTCCGATGTGAAGGACAAGAACCCGCTGGCCGACCTGCGCGTGCGCCAGGCCTTCCAGCTGGCCATCGACCGGCAGGCCATACAGCGCGCCGTGATGCGCGGCCTGTCCGTGCCCACCAACATCATTGCGCCGCCCTTTGTGCACGGCTACGAGAAATCCTTTGGCGCCGTGGGCAAGGCCGACCTTGTCCAGGCCAGGAAGCTGCTGGCCGACGCCGGCTACCCCAACGGCTTCGGCATCACCCTGCATTGCACGAACGACCGCTACCTGAACGACGAGGCCATCTGCCAGGCCATCGCCGGTTTTCTGGGCCGCATCGGCGTGAAGACCGCCGTGTCGTCCCGGCCGCTGGCCATCCAGACGGCGGCCATCAACAACCAGGAGACGGATTTCTACCTCTACGGCTGGGGCGTGCCCACCTATGACTCGGCCTATGTCTTCGACTACCTGGTGCACACGCGCGGCAAGAATGGCCGGGGCAACACCAATGCCACGCGCTACAGCAATGCCGAGCTGGACAGCCAGATCGTCTCCCTGGCCTCCGAGGGCGATGCGCGCAAGCGCGATGCCACCATCCACTCCATCTGGAGCACGGTGCAAAAGGAGCTGATCTACCTGCCGCTGCACGACCAGATCCAGACCTATGCCATGGTGCGCAAGTTCGACATCCCGGTGAATCCGTCGAACACGCCTTACTTCAAGCTGTTCAAGCAGCCCGGTGCGCGCCAGGCTGCGGTGGCTGGCGCGCAGTGATGCCCGCGCATTCATGAGCGCGATTGCGCAATCGCCGCACAGGTCTCAGCAATGCCTGCGGCCATCGCTCCTACGCTTGCACCCTTGTCAATGCAGGAGTGCAGGCGGATATGGACTGGATGGTGTTGGGGCTGCTGGCCGGCCTGGTGTTGGGGGCATATGACTTTCTGACCAAGCTGGCGCTGGGGGAAAAGTCCGTGCTGGAGGTGGTGTTCTGGTGCTCGGCGCTGGGCGCGCTGCTGTGGCTGCCTTTCGTGGCGATGGGCGATTCCTCGTCCGCCGCGCTGGACCTGCGCCAGCAGATGCTGCTGCTGCCCAAGTCGCTGATGATGGTGGCCACCTGGGTGCTGTCGTACTACTCGGTGAAGGCCTTGCCGCTGTCCATCTCTGCGGGCGTGCGTGCCAGCGGGCCGCTGTGGACGGCGCTGGGCGCGGTGCTCCTGCTGTCCGAGCAACTGGGCTGGTGGCAATGGCTGGGGCTGGCGGTGTCCATGGCCTCGTACTACCTGTTCTCCCTGGTCGGCCGGAAGGAGGGCATAGGCTTTGGCCGCAATCTCTGGGTGCTGTGCATGCTGGCGGCCACGCTGCTGTCCTCGGCCAATGCCCTGTACGACAAGCACATTCTGGCCACGCTGCGCATGGACCTGGTTGCCGTCCAGGCCTGGTCTGCGCTGCAGCGCGGCGCCCTGGCCTTGCTGCTGTTGCCCTGGATCTGGCGCGGGCTGGAGCTGCGCAGCCTGCTGGGACGCAACTGGGCCGTGCCCGCCATTGCGCTGGCCTATGTGCTGGCCGAGTCCATCTACCTGGCCGCCGTGCAGATGGAGGGCGCGCAGATTGCCGTGATCTCGGTGCTGCGCCGCGCCAATCTGGTCATGGTGTTTGCGCTGTCGGCACGGTACTTTGCCGAACGCCATCTGCGGCCCAAGGCGGCGGCCATGGCGGGCGTGCTGCTGGGCATTGCGCTGACCATGGCGCGCTGAGGATGTGAGGGCGTGAACGTGTGAACGTGTGAAGCGTGAACGCGGGTGGCGGGCGGCGGCGCCCGGCTATCCGGCCTCGGCCGCCACCGCACGAATCCAGTCCATGACGGCCGCGCCATGGCGCGAGACCATGGCGCGCTCGGAAGCCAGCAGGAAATAGCTCTGGCTGCAGGGGATGGCCGTGTCCGAGACGCGCACCAGGCTGCGCTCGGCCAGCAGGCGCTGGACCAGGGAGCGGCGGCCCAGCGCAATGCCTTGCAGGTTCAGCGCCGCGTCCAGCATGAAGCCCGTGTCCGAATAGCTGAGCTGGCGCTGGGCTGCCGAGATGCGCAGGCCCGCGGCCTGCAGCCAGGGCTCCCAGGGTTGGCGGCTGTGCGAGAGCAGGTTGGCCCGCCGGAACAGCCCGGCCAGATCCAGGCCCTCGAACTGCTCCAGGTAGCGTGGCGCGGCCACGGCAAACCATTCGTCCTCCAGCAGGCGCTCGCAGTGGAATGCCAGAGGTGCCTGAGGCGCCTGGTGTGCAAAGCGGATGGCGATGTCCGCCTCGCCCTGCTGGAGGTTGACGGTGCGCGTGGTCGGATCGATGGCGATGGAAACGTCCGGGTGGCTGCGCTGAAAGGCCGTGAGCGACGGCACCAGCCGCAGCCGTGCGAACGAGGGCAGGGCGCTGATGCGCACCACGTCGCGCCCCTGCACCAGGCTGCCGAAGGTGGTCTCCAGCGCCTGCAGCGGGGCGCGGGTCTGCTGGTGCAGCCAGGCTCCCTCGGCGCTGAGCGTGACCACGCGCGTGGTGCGGTGGAACAGCGGGGTGCCCAGCAGCTTTTCCAGTTCGCGGATGCGGTGGCTGACGGCGCTGTCCGAAAGGTTCAGTTCTTCGGCCGCCTGCTTGAAGCTCTGGCTTCGCGCCACGGCATCGAAGGCGGCGATGAGGTGAAGGGGCGGGATGTTGCGCATGGCTGGCCGGCATCGTACTGGAGCCGGGCGCGCCGGTGGCCGGCGCCTTCATCCGTGCTCTCATTTTTTGCAAACAGTGACCCCTGAAAACCGCCCATCTCGGACACGGCGCCCCATTCGCAGCGGACAATCGTCAGGCCAGGAATATGACGGGATTTCGACAGTTCCCGCCGCCTGCTGGCCAGCCAAGGACTACCGCGCATGACAGAAGACCCCCGCCGAGATTCCCCCGCAGATGCCGCCCCCGCCGCCGCCCAGGCGCCGCAGACGGCCACGCAGCTGCGCATCGGCACCGTCGCCAAGCTCAATCTCGCCGACTTCCAGAACGCCGTGCCCGCGCTGCTGGAGCTGGCCATCGTCAACGAGGGCGAGCTGCCGCTGCAGGCGCTGAGCCTGCACCTGGCCTCGGAGCCTGCCTTCATCAAGCCGCGCACCTGGCGCCTGGAGTCGGTGGCCGCGCACAGCACCTATGCGCTGACCGACCTGGATGTGGCGCTGGACGGCGCCTTGCTCTCGCGCCTGACCGAGGCCGAGCCCGCCGTGCTGCGGCTGGAGCTGCGCAGCGGCCAGCCGGCAGAGACGGTGCTGGCCCGGCACGAACACCCGCTGGAACTGCTGGCACGCAACCAGTGGGGCGGCCTGGGGCATTTGCCCGAGATGGTGGCGGCCTTCGTGCAACCCAACGATCCGGCCGTGGACCGCATCCTCAAGGGCGCGGCGCAGGCGCTGGAGGCGGCGGGCAAGTCCGGCGCCATCAACGGCTATGAACAGGGGCCGCAGCGGGCCTGGGAACTGGCCTCGGCCATCTGGACCTCCGTGCTCCAGAAGAAACTCAACTACGCGCTGCCGCCGGCCAGCTTCGAGCATGCGGGCCAGAAGATACGCGGCGCGACCCAGGTGCTGGATGCGGGCCTGGCCACCTGCCTGGACCTGACGCTGCTGTTCGCCTCCTGCCTGGAGCAGGCGCACCTGAACCCGCTGCTGGTCTTCACGCGCGGCCATGCCTTCGTGGGCCTGTGGCTGGGCAGGCAGGAATTCTCGACCGCCGTGGTCGATGACATCACGGCCGTGCGCAAGCGGCTCAAGCTGCAGGAGCTGGTGGTCTTCGAGACCACGCTGGCCGCGCAGGGCCAGGCCGTGGCCTTCAGCCAGGCCATTGCCCAGGGCGCGCGCCAACTGGCCGAAGAGCATGAGGACCAGTTCGAGCTGCTGGTGGATGTGCGGCGCGCGCGCATGCAGCGCATCCGCCCGCTGGCGCTGGCCCAGCCGCAGGACGCCGCGCCCGAGGCCGGCGAAGGCCAGGTCGAGCCCCGACTCACCGTGGAGCCGCCGCCCGAACTCCTGCCGCAGGCGCAGACACGCGAAGTGCCCACCTCCCAGCTCGATCCCAAGGACAGGCTGGCGCGCTGGCAGCGCCGGCTGCTGGACCTGTCGCTGCGCAATGCCCTGCTCAACTTCAAGCCCGGCAAGAAATCGCTGCTGCTGCAGGTGGCCGCGCCCGCGCTGGAGGACACGCTGGCCCGGGGCCAGGTGCTCAAGCTGCTGCCCAGCCCCGAGCTCATGCAGGGCAAGGACCCGCGCAGCCAGCCATTGCACGAGGCGCGCAGCCTGGAAGACCTGCGCGGCGCGCACGCCGAAGAGGCGCTGCAGCGGCGCGAGGTCTTCATCGACCTGGAGCCGCTGGAGCTGGACAGCCGCTTTGTGGAGCTGTTCCGCGGCGCGCGCAACGCGCTGCAGGAAGGCGGCGCCAACACCTTGTTCGTGGCCCTGGGCTTTCTGGTCTGGAGCCGGCCCGACAAGCCCGATGTGCGCGTGCGCGCGCCGCTGATCCTGCTGCCCGTCACGCTGGAGCGCAAGAGCGCGCGCTCGGGCTTCACGCTGCAGGCGCATGAGGACGAGCCGCGCTTCAACCCCACCCTGGTCGAGATGCTGCGCCAGGACTTCCAGCTGGAGCTGGGCGTGCCCGCAGGCGACCTGCCGCGCGACGAGGCCGGGCTGGACATCACCGGCATCTGGGCCCGCGTGCGCGAGGCGATCAAGGACGTGCGCGGCTGGGAGGTCAGCGAGGACGTGGTGCTGTCCATGTTCTCCTTCGCCAAGTACCTGATGTGGAAGGACCTGGCCGAGCGCGCCGACCAGCTGCGCAGCTCGCCCGTGGTCGCCCACCTGATCGACACGCCGCGCGAGCCCTATCGCTCGGAGATCGCCTTTCCCGACACGCGGCGGCTGGATCAGGAGTTCGCGCCGCAGCAGGTCTTCAGCCCGCTGCCGGCCGATTCATCGCAGCTGTCGGCCGTGATGGCCGCTGCGCGCGGCAAGGACTTCGTGCTCATCGGCCCGCCGGGCACGGGCAAGAGCCAGACCATTGCCAACCTGATCGCGCAATGCCTGGCCGAGGACAAGCGCGTGCTCTTCGTGGCCGAGAAAATCGCCGCGCTGGACGTGGTCTACCGCCGCCTGCGCGAAGTGGGCCTGGGCGAGTTCTGCCTGGAGCTGCACTCCAACAAGAGCCGCAAGCTCGACGTGCTGGGCCAGCTGCAGAAATCCTGGGACTCGCATGGCCAGGTGGATGCCGAGGCCTGGGCCGCCAAGGCCAGCCAGCTCGGCCGCCTGCGCGAGCAGCTGTCGGCCTATGTGGAGCGCCTGCACCGGCGCCACGCCAACGGCTGGACCATCTACCGCGCCATTGGCGCCGTGGCCGGTGGCGAGGCGCTGCCGCGCTTGGGATTTCACTGGCCCACGCCCCAGGCCCATGACGAAGCGGGCCTGGCCCTTTTGCGCGAGACTGCGGGCCGCCTGCAGGCCAATGCCCAGGCCGTGGGCGCGCAGCATCTGAAGGACGGGCCGCTGGCCACGGTGCAGGCCAGCGACTGGTCCGTGCGCTGGCAGCAGCAGATGGTGGATGCCGCCCAGGCGCTGCACGATGCAGGCCAGGGCTTTGCCGAGGCGGCGCAGCAGCTGGGCCGGCTGCTGCGCATCGAGTGGCCGGCGCTGGGACGCCAGGCGCGCTCGGCGCTGGGCGTGATCGCGCGGGCGCTGCCTGCGGCCGCAGGCCGCAACCTGGCTTTCTGCGTGCTGCCTGACGGCGCGCGCATTGGCGAATCCCTGCAATCGGGGCTGCAGCTGCTGGCGCAGCACGGTGATCTGTCCGCACAGATTCCGGCGCCCTGGCCGGCCGAGCTGCAGGCGCGCCTGGCCCAGGCACTGGACCTGCTGGCGCAGCGCCGGCGCCTGCAGGCCGGGCTGGGCACGCCCTGGCCCGTGGCCCTGGGCGATGAGCTGGAGCGCGGCCTGCAGTGCATCGACGAGATCGCGGCGCTGCGCCAGGGCCTGTCCGTCAAGTACGGCGCGGGCGTGGGCCAGCTCAATGTCTCGCAGCTGCAGCGCGAATGGGCCAGGGCCGGCAAGTCCTTGTGGCCGCTGTCCTGGCTGGGCAGGCGCAAGGTGCGCGCGGCGCTGGAGGCCACCATCGAAGGCGCGGGCGAGCCGCGCGTGGCCGATGACCTGGCCGCCCTGGTGCGCATCCGGGGCCTGCGCGAGGAACTGGACCAGATCCAGCCCGGCGCCGCAGCCGACGGCCTGTGGGCCGGACACCGCACGCGCACCGACCATGCGCGCAGCGCCCTGAAGGCCAATGCGGCCCTGCTGGCCGCGCGTGCGCAGAAATCCTTCTCGCTCGACGGCCTGGAGGCCGTGGCCGAAGGCCATGGCGGCGAGCGCTGGGCTGCCGAAGTGCAGCGCCTGCAGGCCCTGTACCAGATCGACCGCCAGCTCGATGGCTACCTGCCGCTGACCGATGCCAGCCACGGCCTGTGGCGCAGCCTGGAAACCGATGCCCAGGCCTTGCAGGACGCGCTGGCCTTCGAGCGCGAGCGCCTGCAACTGACGCGGAGCGGCAGCCTGATGGCATCGCACGCCGCCGTGGCCCAGGGCCGCTGTGGCGCGGCGCTGCAGCAGGCCCATGCGCAGCTGGCGGCCCGCAGCGCCATCGAGGAACAGCTGCTGGCGCTGGACGAGCTGCGCTTGCGCTGCCCCGGCGTCTGGGACGGCCTGGACACGCGCCCGCAAGCCGTGGAGCATGCGCTGCGCCTGCAGGGATCGCTGCAGGCAGGGCTGACCGGGCTGGGCTGGCAGGAGGCCGAGCTGGCCCAGGCACGCCAGGCCCTGCACCAGGTGCTGGCCTTGCGCAGCGCCGAGCTGGGCGAGGGCGCCGCGGTCGGCATGGCCTGCCAGCAGTTGCTGGACAGCCTGGCCGGCCTGCACGCGGCCATAGACCCCTTCAGCGCGGCGGCAGCCCATGGCGAGCCGCAGCAGCGTGCCCTGGCCCAGCGCACGGCCGAGCAGCTGGCGGCCACGGCGGGCGGCGTGCTGGCCGGGCAGGGCGGCCTGCATGCCTGGTGCGCCTGGCGCAATGCCCAGGCCACGGCCCGCGCGGGCGGGCTGGGTGCGCTGGCCGACGCCATCGAGTCCGGCAGCCTGGCGCCGGCCCAGGCGCCCCAGGCCTTCGAGGTCAACTACGCGCGCTGGTGGCTGGCGCTGGCCGTGGACGAGGACGAGGTGCTCAAGCGCTTCGTCTCTGCCGAGCATGAGCGGCGCATTGCCGACTTCCGCGCGCTGGACGATGAATTCACCTCGGTCACGCGCCAGTGGATACGTGCGCGGCTGTGCGCGGGCCTGCCGTCGGCCGACAGCATCCAGCGCAACAGCGAGTGGGGCATCCTGCGGCGCGAGATCACCAAGAAGCGCCAGCACCTGCCGCTGCGCCAGCTGCTGGAGCAGATCCCCTCGGCCGTGCTGCGCCTGACGCCCTGCCTGCTGATGAGCCCGCTGTCCATTGCCCAGTACCTGAGCGCCGAGACCAGCAACTTCGACATCGTCATCTTCGACGAGGCCTCGCAGATCCCCGTCTGGGACGCCATCGGCGCCATGGCGCGTGCGAAGCAGGTGGTCATGGTGGGCGACCCCAAGCAGCTGCCGCCCACCAGCTTCTTCGGCCGCGCCGACACCTCCGACACCTTCGACGACGACACGCAGGGCGTGGAAGGCGACATGGAAAGCATCCTGGACGAATGCCTGGGCGCCAGCCTGCCCACGCGCAACCTGTCGTGGCACTACCGCTCGCGCCATGAAAGCCTGATCGCCTTCAGCAACCACCGCTACTACGGCGGCGGGCTGGTGACCTTTCCCTCGCCCGTCACCGATGACCGCGCCGTCAGCTTCCACGCCGTGCAGGGCCGCTATGAAAAGGGTGGCGCCCGCATCAACCAGCCCGAGGCCAAGGCCCTGGTGGCCGACCTGGTGGCGCGGCTGCAGTCGCCGGGGTTTGCGCAGTCGGGTGCCACCATCGGCGTGGTCACCTTCAACTCCGAGCAGCAAAGCCTGATCGAGGATTTGCTGGACGAGGAGCGCCGCAAGGACCCGGGGCTGGAGCCGTTTTTCTCCGATGCGCTGCTGGAGCCCGTCTTCGTCAAGAACCTGGAAAGCGTGCAGGGCGACGAGCGGGACATCATGTACTTTTCCATCACCTACGGGCCCGATATCTCGGGCGCCGTGTCCATGAATTTCGGCCCGCTCAACCGCGATGGCGGCGAGCGGCGGCTGAACGTGGCGGTGACGCGCGCGCGGCAGGAGCTGCGCATCTTCTCCAGCCTGCGCGGCGAGCAGATGGACCTGTCGCGCACCCAGGCGGCGGGCGTGCGCGATCTCAAGCACTTCCTGGAATTTGCCGAGCGCGGCCCGCGCGCGCTGGCCGAGTCGCACCATGGCAGCCAGGGCGATTTCGACAGCCCGTTCGAGGCCAGCGTGGCCCAGGCGCTGGAGCGCAAGGGCTGGCGCGTGCACACGCAGATCGGCGCATCCTCATTCCGCGTGGACCTGGGCGTGGTGCACCCGGACCATGCGGGCAGCTACCTGGCGGGCGTGGAGTGCGACGGCGCCACCTACCACCGCTCGGCCACGGCGCGCGACCGCGACAAGCTGCGCGAGCAGGTGCTGCGCGGCCTGGGCTGGCAGATACTGCGCATCTGGTCCACGGACTGGTGGGTCAACCCCGGCGGCACGCTGGAACGCATCCACGCGGCGCTGACCGCGCTGCTGGAGCAGGACCGGCGCAAGCGTGCGGCCGAGGTTGTCGAGGCGCCGCAGGCGGCTGCAGTCGCCGAGGCAGAGCCAGCGCCAGAGACGCCAGAGACGCCTGAGGCGTCCGAGGCATCCGTGGAGGACGGCGAGGCGCATAAGGTCTGAAAGTCGGCCGTGCGCATGAAATGGACACTTGCTGAAGCCAGAGACACCAAGGAAGGGCCGCCCCCGCACCGAGGGTGTCGTCCCCCTCCCCCGCAAAGCGGGTAGAGAGGGGGAAGGCGCGAAGCGCCTCAGGGGGTGTCAGTACTTGTCCGGAACGTACATGTGCTGGGGAACGGGGTTGCGTGTGTATTCGGGATTGCGCGTGCGCTCGGGCAGCACGATGGCCGGGTGCTCTATCTCTTCGTAGGGCAGCTGGGTCAGCAGGTGGGAGATGCAGTTGAGCCGGGCCTTCTTCTTGTCCACGGCCTGCACCAGCCACCAGGGCGCCTCGGCGATGTGGGTGCGCTCCAGCATGGCTTCCTTGGCCTTGGTGTAGTCCTCCCAGCGGCGGCGGCTCTCGAAGTCCATGGGACTGAGCTTCCACTGCTTGAGCGGGTCGTGCACGCGGCCGAGAAAGCGCAGGTGCTGCTCGTCGTCGGTGATGGAGAACCAGTACTTCACCAGCGTGATGCCCGAGCGCACCAGCATCTTCTCGAACTCGGGCACGGAGCGGAAGAACTCCTCGTACTCCTCGTCGGAGCAAAAGCCCATCACGCGTTCCACGCCCGCGCGGTTGTACCAGCTGCGGTCAAAGAGAACGATCTCGCCGCCCGCAGGCAGGTGGGAGACATAGCGCTGGAAATACCACTGCGTGCGCTCGCGGTCATTGGGCGCGGGCAGGGCGGCCACGCGGCACACGCGAGGGTTCAGGCGCTGGGTGATGCGCTTGATCACGCCGCCCTTGCCGGCCGCATCGCGGCCCTCGAAGAGAATGACCACCTTTTTCCTGTGGTGCTGCACCCAGTCCTGCAGCTTGACCAGCTCGCCCTGCAGGCGCAGCAGTTCGCGAAAGTAGGTCTGGCGGCTCACGGAGTCGGCACCGTCCAGATCGTCGCCACCGCTGCTCAGGCGGGCGTCGTCTATCTCCATCTCCAGTTCTTCGTCGTAGCTGTCGAGCAGATCGCGTTCGATGCGCTGCATCAGCGAATCATGGTGGTCGGGCAGAAGTTCGTCGTACATGGTGGGGAATCCGGGCGTCCAGGAGTTGGCGCCTGGGATGGTGGCGTGGATGTGTGACGCGGCTGTGACGGTGCTGCTGGGTGAATACCCTGGCACCGCTCGCCTTCCCGCCGCCTACAGCCACCCCGCCTTGCGGAACTTGTAGTAAAGCAGGCCGCAAACACCCAGCACGAACAGCAGTGCGGCCGGATAGCCGTATTGCCACTTCAGTTCGGGCATGTTCTCGAAGTTCATGCCCCAGACGCCGAAGAAGGCCGTGCAGATGGCGAAGATACTGGCCCAGGCTGCCAGCCGCTTGGTGACTTCGTTTTCCTCGATGGACACCATGGACAGGTTCACCTGGATGGCCGTGCCCACGGTGTCGCGCATGGTGTCGATCTGGGCGTTGATGCGGCCCAGGTGATCCATCACATCGCGGAAGTAGTCCCTGGAGCCCACGCAGATCTGGGGGACGCGCCCGCCGTTGAGCTTGCCCACGGCTTCCAGCAGGGGAGCCACGGCGTGCTTGAGGTCCATGGCGCGGCCCTTGAGTTCATACAGCTGCTTGATGTTGTCGCGCGCCGCGCCCTTGGTGAAGATCTGCTGCTCGATCTGCTCCAGCTCCACTTCCAGCGCATCGATGATGGGAAAGTAGCGGTCCACCACCGCATCCATCAGCGCATACAGCACAAAGCCCGAGCCGTGGCGCAGCAGCTCCGGCTCGCTCTCGCAGCGCTCGCGCACGCCCAGGAAACCGCGCTTGCTGCGGTTGCGCACCGACAGCACATAGTTGGAGCCCACGAAGACATCGACCTCGCCATGGTTGAAGTGGCCGGGCCGCTCGGGCTCGGGCTCCAGCAGGTGCATCACGGCAAACAGCGAACTGCCGTACTCCTCCAGCTTGGGCCGCTGGTGGCCGTGCAGCGCATCCTCCACGGCCAGGGCATGCAGGCCGAACTCCTGGCGCATCTCCTCCAGCTCGGCCGGCGTGGCGTCCGCCAGCGCCACCCAGACGAAGCAGCCGGGCCGTTCTATGTAGTTGCTGATGTCGGCGACGGGAATGTCCGCCAGCTTGGCCCCGTTTTCGTAGGCGACGCAGTTGATCAGCATGGGATATCCCTCGGTAATTCTGGTGCTGGTGATCCTGCCACAACGGGGGAGGGCGGATAGCCTGGAGCAGGTCCGGGGCTGCCGCACATGCGGGCGCCAATCAAGGGCGTGCTTCGGCTATGGTTGGGCCTTTGAGGGAGCGATGTCCGATGAGGGGAGTGAGTGGTGGAGCGGGTGAGAACAAGGGGCAGAGCCATGGCCAGGGCCAGGATTTGCCCAGACTGGTGATCCTGCCTGGTCTGGACGGCACAGGCTTGCTGCTGGCGGAGTTCGCGCAGGTTCTGTCCACGTTCTTTCAGGTGCAGGTCATCACCTATCCGACGGATGAGCCGCTTTCCTATGACGAACTGCTGGGCCATGTGCGAGCCCGTCTGCCCGCCGGGCCGTTTTTGCTGATCGGCGAATCGTTCTCGGGACCGTTGGCGTTGCGCCTGGCGGCGGAGCACCTCACGCGGGTTCGGGGCGTCATTCTGGGAGCCTCGTTCGCACGCCTGGATTTGCCCTTGAAGTCAGTCCTTTCTAGCCTGTCTGGGCTGTTGGCATGGGTCCCGGCGGCATGCGCTCCGATGTGGCTGCTCGATGGAGTGCTGAGCAATGGCCATGCGACAGCGTCCGGGCGCGCCTTGCTCAAGCAGGCCCTGCAGACGGTTGCTCCGGTGGTTTGGGCGGGCCGCGTCCGGCAGGCTCTGGAGGTTGATCTGCTGGCGCAGGGCGTTCGTGTGCGGCAGCCCTTGCTTTATCTGCGAGCCAGCCACGACAGGCTGATGCCAGCCAATGCGGCGGGCCTTGTGGCATCCATATCCGGCAATGCGCGCGTTGAAAGCATTGCCGGGCCGCATTTCATTTTTCAGGCGGAGCCCCAGGCTTGCACGAAGGCCATCGTGGCGTTTCATGAGGCCTGTGTTGCCATGGCCGCGCCACGATAGGTCGGCTTTGCATCAGACAGCCAACGCCTTCTCCCACTCGCCGCCCCTGCCAGCTCCCCGAGCCCGCAATGCCCGCGCAGCATGCGGCTGTCGTCTTCCTTGCGGAACAGGCCGCGCTTTTGCAGCATGGGGAGGACTTCGCTGGCGAACGATTCGAACTGCTGGATGAGGATGGGGGCGCGTAAGCCCAGATTTGCACATCTGGTAACAATACGTGTATAACCTGTCACGACACTGCTGGGCGCCGCCCAGCGCCTGCGATCCAAGGACTTCGATGATCTTTCGCCAGTGGGGAATTGCGTTGGGTGCGTTGGGCCTGTTGGCCTTGAGCGGCGTATCGACAGCCGGTGTGCTGGACAAGATCAATGCCGGTGGCGCGCTGGTGATCGCGCACCGGGAATCGTCGGTCCCCTTCTCCTACATCGACACGCGCAGCGGCAAGCCCGTCGGTTACGCGCTGGATCTGTGCCTTCGCCTGGCCGAGGCGGTGCGCAAGCAGACAGGCAGGAAGGACATGAAGGTGGAGTTCCTGATGGTCACGCCCGCCAATCGCATGGCCGTGATCGAGCAGGGCAAGGCCGACATGGAGTGCGGCTCGACCACGAACAACGCGCAGCGGCGCCAGACCGTGGCGTTCACGGTCCCCCATTTCATCACCGGCGCCCGGATGCTCGTGAAGGCCGAAAGCACCATCAACGCGATGGAGGATCTCAAGGGCAAAAAGCTGGTTTCCACCAAGGGCACCAGTCCGATGGCCCTGGTGACGCAGGCCAACAGGCAGCGCCTCATGGGCATCACCATTGTGCAGGCCCCCGATCACGCGAGGGCCCTGGAGATGGTGGAGAAGGGCGAAGCCGACGCGTTCGTGATGGATGACGTGCTTCTCAACGGGCTGGCCGCTGCACGGCCCGATCCACGCGCCCTGAAGGTGGTGGGCAAGTTCCTGTCCACCGAACCCCTGGCCATCATGCTGCCGAAGGCCGATACCGCGTTCAAGAAACTGGTCGATGAAGAGATGAAGCGGATCATCACCAGCCGCGAAATCCATCCCATCTACGAGAAGTGGTTCCTGCAGCCGATTCCACCCAGCTCCACGAATCTGAACCTGCCGATCAGCTACCTGCTGCGCGACTTCTGGAAGTACCCCACGGCGGACATTCTGCTGTAGGCCTGTCTGTGCAGCCGCAGCGCCGCATCGGTCAAGCCGCCAGCGCTTGCTCCCTTGGGCGCGCGGCTGGGGCATCACCTGCCCCCCTCCCCGCCAGCTCCCCCAGCCCGAAATGCCCGCGCAGCGTGCGGCTTTCGTATTCCTCGCGGAACAGGCCGCGCTTGCGCAGGATCGGCACGACTTCGCTGGTGAACAGCTCGAACTGCTGGTTGAGTATGGGCGGCATGACGTTGAAGCCGTCGGCTGCGCTGTGCCTGAACCAGTCTTCGATGATGTCGGCCACCTGTTCGGGCGTGCCGGCCACGGCCAGGTGGCCGCGGGCGCCGGCCAGGCGCTTGAGCAGGCCGCGCAGGGTGAGGCCGTCGCGCAGGCTGGTTTCCACGTAGCCCACGGCGCGGCTGCGCGAGGCTTCGACCTTGTCGGGATCGGGGAAGTCGTCGCGCGTGAGCAGGCGGTCCAGCGGCACGGCCGAGAAGTCGTGGCCGCCAAAGCGTGCGGACAGGCGGGCCAGGCCGACCTCGATGCTGGTCAGGCTGTCGAGCTCTTCCCAGACCTGGCGCGCCTCGTATTCGGTAGAGCCTATGGCGGCGCTGATGCCGGGCAGGATCACGATGTCCTGCGGGCGGCGGCCCAGCTGCTGCGCCTGTCCCTTGATGTCGGCATAGAAGGCCTGGGCCGATTCCCGCGAGCCGTGGGCCGTGAAGATGGCCTCGGCCCATTGCGCGGCAAAGGCACGGCCCGATTCGGACTGGCCGGCCTGCACGAAGACGGGCCGGCCCTGCGGGCTGCCGGGCACGTTGAGCGGGCCGCGCGTGCGGATGTACTTGCCCTCGAAGTGGACGGGCTGGATCTGCGATGCGTCGAGGAACTGGCCGGCCGCCGTGTCGTCCAGCAGGGCGCTGGCTGGAAAGCTGCGCCACAGCGCATCGATGGCGGACACGAATTCCTCGGCGATGCGGTAGCGGTCGCCGTGGTCCACGTTGTCGGCCAGTCCGAAGTTCAGGCCCGCGTTGGGCGCCCAGGAAGTGACGATGTTCCAGCCCGCCCGCCCTTGGACAGATGGTCCAGCGAGGCGAACTGGCGCGCCAGCGTGTAGGCATGGCTGTAGGTGGTGGAGGCGGTGCCGATCAGGCCGATGCGCTCGGTGCGCAGCGCCAGTGCCGTCAGCAGCACCAGCGGGTCCAGCAGGCCCGAGGTGATCTGCTGGCCGTTCTCGGGCCCGACCAGGCTGTCTGCCAGGAAGACGGCGTCGAATTTGGCGGCCTCGGCGATGCGTGCGGCATCGACGTACAGCTCCAGGTCGGTGAGCGCCTTGCGGTTGGCACCGGGATGGCGCCAGGCGCCTTCATGGTGGCCGCGCGTCATGAGGAACAGGTTCAGGTGCAGTTGCCGAGACATGGGAGCAGTCCTTTGTTGTGTGGGTTGTTTCGCGGGCGGGGCCGGCGTCAGGCGATCTCTGTCTCGACGCCCAGGCTGCGCAGCAAGGTGGCGCGCAGCTGCATGAAGGCAGGATGGTCGGGGCGGCGGGGATGGGGCAGGTCCACGGCGTGGTCTTCGGCGATGCGGCCGTCCCTGAGCACCAGGATGCGGTCGGCCAGCAGCAGGGATTCGTCCACGTCGTGCGTGACGAGGATGACCGTGGGCCGTATGCGCTCGACCAGGCGCAGCAGCAGGCCGTGCATGCGCATGCGCGTGAGCGCGTCCAGCGCGCCGAAGGGCTCGTCGGCCAGCAGCACGTGCGGGTCGCGCAGCAGGCTGCGGGCCAGCGATGCACGCTGCTTCTGGCCGCCCGACAGCGTGGCGGGCCAGGCGCCGGCCTTGTCCTGCAGGCCCACGTCGTGCAGGATTTGCCGTGCTGCGGGCAGCACGGCACGCGCGTCCAGACCCAGCGTGAGGTTGTCCAGCACCGACAGCCAGGGCAGCAGACGCGCGTCCTGGAACAGCACGGAGACATTGCCCTGCGTACTGGCCGCGCCGCTGGACTGCGCATGGCCGTCCAGCCCGGCGAGCGCGCGCAGCAAGGTGGTCTTGCCCGAGCCGGACTCGCCCAGCAGGGCCACGAACTGGCCCGGGGCAATGTCCAGGTCGATGGCGTCCAGCACGTTCCTGCCGCCAAAGCTGCGCGTGAAGCGCTGCAGCCGCACGGCGCCCGGGGTGGGGTGATGGCTCATGATCCCAGCGACCTCCGGTAGGACAGCACGTGCGCCTCGATGCGGCGCACCACGGCGTCAGACAGCAGGCCCAGCAGGGCGTAGATGAGGATGCCTACCACGATCACATCGGTCTGCCCCCAGTCGCGGGCGCGGTTCATGAGGTAGCCGATGCCGGTCTGCGTGTTGATCAGCTCCAGCACCACCAGCGCCGTCCAGCACAGCGACACGGCAATGCGCAGGCCCACGAAGAAGCCCGGCAGCGCCCCTGGCAGCGCCACCTTGCGGATGAATTCGGCGCGTGACAGGCCCAGGGTCTGGGCCAGCTCCACATGGCCGATATCGATGCCGCGCAGGGCCGCGTGGGTGTTGATGTAGACGGGCACCAGCACGGCCGTGAAGATCAGGAAGATCTTCATGGATTCGCCAATGCCCAGCCAGATGATGGCCAGGGGAATCAGCGCCAGCGTGGGCACGGCGCGCTTGATCTGCACCAGGCCGTCGAGCAGGGCCTCGCCCGTGCGCGTCAGGCCCGAGGCCAGGGCCAGCAGCACGCCAGCCACCACGCCCAGCAGCAACCCGCTGTAGGCACGGCCTGCCGATGCCAGCAAGTGGGGCAGCAGGCTGCCGTCGGCCACCATGCCGTAGCCGGCGACCAGGGCCTGCGAGGGCGCGGTCAGCGTCTCGGGTGAGAGCCAGCCCAGGCGCGAGGCCGCCTCCCACAGCACCAGCAGCAGGCCGGGGCCCACCAGCAGCGCGCCCTGCGACAGGCGCGCGGGCACCAGTTGCACAGCGGCCCGGGTGGCGGGCGCGGATTGAGCGGTGGCTGCGGTGGCCGGTGCCAGACCGGCCGCGTTGATGTCCAGTTGCGCTTGCGTCATCGTGTGTTTTCTGGCCGGTTCATCGGTTGGCCACGATCACGCGGTCGTAGGTGGACACGAAGGAGCCGGCCGCATCCAGCCGCTGCGGCAGGCTGCCGGCGGCGTGCAGGATGTCGATCAGTTTCTGGTGGTGGGGCTGCGCCTCGGCGGCCGTCTGGAACAGCAGGTCGGACTGCGATGCCAGGATGGCCGCCGTGCTCTCCGCATCGATGCGCTGGAACTGCGTGTAGTAGTGGCGGCCCCATTCCTGCTCGTGGCCATTGCTCCACTTGCCTGCGCGCACGAAGGCGCCCAGGAAATCGACGATGGCCTGGGACTTGGCCGGGTCGGCCAGCACGTCGGGCCGTGCGTAGATGTACGAGGTGGCGGGCAGCAGCGTGCGCTCCTGCGGATCGGGCACGGGCCGCGCGCCGATCTGCTTGCCCAGGCGCGTGACATGGGGCTCCATGAGCACGGCCACGTCCACGGCCTTGGCGCGCAGCGCGTCGTTGAGTTCGGCCACGCGCAGGTTGACAAGCTTCACGTCGGCCAGCGTCAGGCCCGCGCGTGTCAATGCCTCGATCAGGAAGACCTGGCGGCCCGAGCCTTCCACATAGCTCAGGCGCTTGCCGCGCAGGTCGGCCAGGCGCTCTATGCCTGCATCGGCGCGCTGCACCAGCCGGTACTGGGCGCGCTCGCGCGTGAAGGTTGCGATGATGGGCAGCTGCACGCCGGCGGCGCGCGCCTGGATGGGCGGCGTGTCGCCCACATAGGCAATGTCCAGCGCGCCTGCGCGTATGGCCTCGAAGATGGCCGGGCCGCCCGCGAAGTTGGGCAGCTCCAGCTGAAAGCCCAGGCGCTTGCGCTCGCCGCTGGCATCCATCAGGTGGCGCAGCAGCTCGCTCTGGTCGGCAACGACCAATCGGGTCCTGGGGTCGGCCGCAGCCCGTGCGGCGGTGGTGGAAGCCAGGGCGGCAGCGGCCAGCAGAGAAGGGCCGGCCAGCAGGAAACGACGCTTGTTCACGCGCTCCATCCTCAAAAGATTGCAATGGGATGGATGCTAGTTAGCGTGCTTCAGTTGTGAAAATACCGATTCCGTATTTGCAAACGCGCGCCACGCACATGGGCGTGGCGCGGGGGGAGGTTCAGCCGAACACCGGGCGCATGAAGCTGCGCTCGTAGCTCAGGATGCAGCGCGTGTCCTCCGCGTAGCGGAAGGCGGCCTGGCACTCGGGGTCCTGCATGGACTTGATGCGGTACTCCTCGTACAGCGCCATGCTGGGGAAGCTGAACATGGCCAGCGCCACATTGTTGGCGCCTTCGGACGGCAGGAAGTAGCCGTGGTGCTTGCCGCCGAATTTCTCGACCAGCGGAATCCAGGTCTTGCCGTACTCCTCGAATTCCTTGGCCTTGAACGGGTCGATGATGTAGCGCAGGTAGCAGGTGATCATGTCTGAAAAGAGAAGGGAAGCGAAGCCTAGAGTTTGAACGATGCCGTCAGGCGGGAGAGCTTCTCCGACTCCTGCTGCAGCACCTGCGTGGCGGCCGAGGACTGCTCCACCAGTGCGGCGTTCTGCTGGGTCACGCGGTCCATGTCGGTCACGGCATGGCCCACCTGCTCGATGCCGGTGCTTTGCTCGCGGCTGGCCGAGGCGATCTCGGTCACGATGCCTGTGATGTTGCGCACCGTGGTGACCACTTCGCGCATGGTCTGCCCGGCCTGGTCCACCAGGGTGGCGCCGGCATCCACACGCTCCACCGAGGCCTGGATCAGCGTCTTGATCTCGCGCGCGGCCGAGGCGCTGCGCTGCGCCAGGGTGCGCACCTCGCCCGCCACGACCGCGAAGCCGCGCCCCTGGTCGCCAGCGCGCGCAGCCTCCACGGCCGCGTTCAGCGCGAGGATGTTGGTCTGGAAGGCGATGCCGTCGATCACGCCGATGATGTCCACCACGCGGCGCGACGAGGTATTGATCTCGCCCATCGTGCTCACCACCTGGTCCACCACGGTGCCGCCGCGCTCGGCCACCGCGCAGGCGCCCGAGGCGATCTGGCTTGCCTGCTGCGCGTTTTCCGCGTTCTGGTGCACGGTGGCGGTCAACTGCTCCATGGACGCCGCCGTTTCCTCCAGCGAACTGGCCTGCTGCTCCGTGCGCTGCGACAGGTCCAGGCTGCCCGTGGCAATCTCGCCGGCCGAGCGGTGGATGATGCCCGCCGTGTCATGGATGCGCGTCACCAGTTGGCGCAGCTGCTCGCTCATGCGCTGCACCGCCGCGATCACGCTGCCTTCCGGTGCGTGCGATGCCCCCTCCAGCCCGGTTTGCGACAGATCCCCGGCGGCGATGCGGTTGGCGATCGCTGCCGCCACGGCCGGCTCTCCGCCGATGGCCTGGAGCACGCTGCGCGTGACCATCCAGGCGATCAACGACAGCAGTGCGCCCAGCACCGCCAGCGCCGCCACCGACTTGATGATGGTGGCGATGAAGGCCTGCTGGATGTCGTCCACATAGTCACCCGCGATCAGGTCCCAGTTCCAGGAGGTGGATCGCTTGGCATAGGCCAGCTTCTCGCTGGGCTCCTTCGCGCCGGGACGGGGCCACCAGTAGGTGAGGTAGCCGTTGCCCTGGGCAGAAGCGCCCACGGCGGCAATGCTGCGGTAGAGGTAGCTGCCCTTGGCGTCCTGGAAGCCGGCCATGTTCTTGCCGTTGATGCCCGGGCTTGCGGGGTTGTTCAGCACCACGGAATCCGTCGTGATGCTGGTGATGTAGCCCGCACCACCGGCATAGCGCAGCTGCCCCACGCGGGCAATGGCCGTGGCCTTGGCGTCTTCTTCAGGCAGCTTGCCGGCCTTGGCCTCTGCCGCAATGGCGGCAATCAGGCTGTCTGCCGAATCGACAAAGTCCCGCAGCGCCTGCTGCCGGGCCTCATAGGCCTTGCTGCGTGCCTGGTAGGCGTTGAACAGGGTCAGCGCAAGCAGCGCCAGCAGGCAGAAAACCAGCGGAGCCAGCAGTTTCTGGCGAAGGGACAGGGCAGGCATGGAAGCGGGTTCGAAGAAGAGGCAGGGACGCCGTGAATGCTACAGAAACTTCTTCTTTGGTTTCATGTGTTTACAAATTTTTCCGCGCTCGCACAGTGCCGGCGCGGCCCCGTTTCTGCGGAACCTGTCCTGCCGCTGCCAACCTCGGCACCAGCGCGTGCACCGCACTGCCAGGCTTGCGGTCCATCACAAGGGAGAATCACCCCATGCAAGAAACTCCGCCCCCCGCTGCCCAGCCCCGCAATCCGCTGCACGGCGTCACGCTCGAAGCCATCGTCCGTGCCCTGGAGGCCCGCTATGGCTGGCCCGCCCTGGCACGGCAGGTTCCGGTGCGCTGCTTCACGCTGGACCCCAGCGTCAGCTCCAGCCTCAAATTCCTGCGCAAGACGCCCTGGGCGCGCGAGAAGGTGGAAGCGCTCTATCTGGACATGCTGCGCAAGGACAGGCGCAGCCCCGCTTCCACAGACTGAAGGCGCGAGCCGGATGCCACCGGACAAGATGTCCAGTGCGCAGGCACAGGCTGTGCCTATCATCGGCACCGTCTCCGATCCCGCAACCCTTTCAGACACCACCATGACCCAGAGCCAGAACCCTGTCGCCGTGATTGCCTCCGCCATGAAGACGCACGGCATCGTGCCTGCGGATTTCGACATCGCCTCCATCGAGGACGAGTACGCCTTGATGGCGGCACTGCGCCAGCACACCAAGGCCGCCCAGGTCAAATTGTTCGATGGCGGCATTGGGGAAGACAACGAGGCCGACGAAGACTACGTGGCCCTGCTCAAGCGCTTCGCCAAGGCTTGCGGTGGCGCCATCGGCTATGAGGGCATCGAATCCGGCATGGAGGGCGACACCGTCACGCTGCGCTTCCAATCGGGCGGCCAGGAACACAGCTGGTCCTTCGAGCAGGACGGTGACCGCGTCAGCGAGGAGTTCCTGGACTTCATCATTGACCACTCCAAGTCCTGCACGGCGGGGGAGTTCATCAATCTGCTCGACGAGAACTCGCTGCTGACAGGCTTTGTGCCCAAGGACATCTCCAGGCTGCTGTACGAGCACGACATCGTTTACTGAGTGCGGATGGCGGTGGCGGCGCACCCGCCTCGACTTCACATCACGCGCACGCCCAGCCCGCCCACCAGTTCGGCAGCCTGCTCATGCGAGATCAGGCTGCCCTTGAAATGCTGGCTGAGCGAGGCAATCGTCAAGCCGCGCAAGTCCGCCGAGCGCAGGTCCGCGCCATCGAACCGGGCATTCTTGAGATGGGCATCGCGCAGGCTTGCCTTGTGGAAAACGGCATCGCGGAAGTCGCAGCCGGCCAGATCGGCATCGCTGAAGTTCAGGCCTTCCAGCGTTTTCTTGCGGAAGGACATGCCGCGCAGATCGGCACCAATCAGCAGGGACTCATGAAAATCAATGCCCAGGGTTTGCGCACCGCCAAACCTGGCGCCGGTCAGCTTGACTTCAAGAAAGCGCGCTGAGGCCAGCTTGGCCAATTCCCAGTTGGTGTTGTTCAGGTCGCTCTGGCAAAACAGGGCATCCGTCAGGTTGGCCAGCCGAAAATCGGCGCGGCCCGCCTTGCAATGCAGCCAGCGGGTGCCGGCCAGTTGGCAGCTTTCAAAGCAGGTGTCGGCAAAACTGCACTCCACAAATTGCGCGCCCTGCAAATCGAGTTGATAGAGATTCAATCCATCGAATTCGCATTGCTCGAAACCCAGGCCATGAGAGGCTTCTTGTTTCAATAGCTCCGACAAACGGTCCTCATCAAAAATCTGATTGACGATGGTTTTTGTGGAAGGCGTTGTTTGCATGGTCAATATCAGGCATGGCGTATTTCAGAAAGGCTGGGCAGTGTATGGCCTTGCCGCGCCCAGGTGTGAAATGTCCTTGGGATTTTCCAAGGGCATGCATTGCGCAGTTTGACGGATGAGAAAACCTGTGAGCACACGGGTTGCGGGCTGCTTCCGGCGCCGGTTCCGCCCTCCAGGATGGGCGGAGCCGGCGTGCCCGCGTCCCCCGTGGCTGCGTACCGGGAGCTTGCTGGCCGGGGGCTTGCTGACCAGGTCGCGGCTTGGCGGACATGCATCTGTCGAAAAACCCTTACAGGAAGATGCTATTTGATATTACAAAATGTGTCTCTCGTGGCGAGGGTGTCAGTAAATAATCTGCAGAAAATATGGTTGGCACGCCAGCTGTATTTTTACCAATGCAGTTCTCTGGCAGCCTCAACGAATAATTTATTTGAAATCCAGCAAATATCTATGACCGGAATTATCCAGCAAACACTCCAAAATGATATTGATGCCTTGATCCATGATTGGATGGCCCAGGCCAGCGTGGGTGATTCCACGCTCGGGAAGAATGCTGAAAAAGATGCGCGCGGGATTATCAACGCCATTGTGGGCGCCTTCGCTTCCGGCGCCGATCCGCAAAGGTTTTCGGACGAGGGCTGGAATCCCGCGCGGCGCCTGCTGGCCGAGCTGTCCCGCACCCGCGCCGCCCAGGGCCAGCGTGCCGGTGAAACCAGCCAGTTCATTCTGTCGCTGAAAAAGCCGCTGTTCGCACACATCCAGCGCGGGCTGTCGGGCGATCCTGCTGCGGCCATCCAGGAAATCTGGAGTGCCACCGTGCTGGTGGACAACATGGCCCAGCACACGGTCAGCAGCTTCCAGCAGGCACGCGAGGAGATCATCATCCGCCAGCAGGAAGAGCTGCTGGAGCTGTCCACCCCCGTCGTCAAGCTGTGGGAGGGGGTGCTGGCCATTCCGCTGATCGGCACGCTGGACAGCAACCGCACCCAGGTGGTGATGGAGTCCTTGCTGCAAAGCCTGGTGTCGACCGAGTCGGAGCTGGCCATCATCGACATCACCGGCGTGCCCACGGTGGACACGCTGGTGGCCCAGCACCTGCTGCGCACCGTGACGGCCATTCGCCTGATGGGCGCGGACTGCATCATCAGCGGCATCCGGCCCCAGATTGCCCAGACCATCGTGCACCTGGGCATCGACATGCGCGACATCACCACCAAGGCCACGCTGGCCGAGGCGCTCAAGCTGGCCATGGGCAAGACCGGCTGGCGTATCACCCGCCAGACACAGGAGTGAGCCATCCATGGACCGCATTCCAATCCTGCGCATGGGCGATGTGCTGCTGGTTTCCATCCAGATCGACATGCAGGACCAGACGGCGCTGGCGCTCCAGGACGACCTGGCCGAGCGCATCGCGAGCACGGGCGCCAGCGGCGTCATGATCGATATCTCGGCGCTGGAGGTGGTGGACTCCTTCGTCGGGCGCATGCTGGTGACCATCTCGGGCATTGCCCGCATCCTGTCTGCCGCCACCGTCGTGGTGGGCATGCAGCCTGCCGTTGCAATCACCCTGGTGGAGTTGGGCCTGTCCCTTGGCGGGGTCAGGACGGCGATGACCGTCGAGAGGGGAATGGCCCTTTTGCGGGCCCAGCAGTCGGGAGCCACCCTTGGAACATGATCGCAGCGGCCAAATGCCGTTACAAAACGAGCAGCAGATTGTTGCCACGCGCCAAACGGTGCGCTCGCTTTGCCAGATGCTGAAGTTCTCGCTGGTCGATCAGACAAAGATGATTACCGCTGCAAGCGAGCTGTCCCGCAATACGCTGATTCATGGAAAAGGTGGCCACATGAACTGGGCCATCATCGAAGTCAATGGAAAACAGGCCTTGCAATTGATTTTTGAAGACACAGGGCCTGGAATCAAGGATCTGAAAATGGCCATGACCGATGGTTTCACCACCGGCATGGGAATGGGCCTGGGCCTGCCGGGAAGCAAGCGGCTGGTGAATGATTTCAAGATAGAAACCGAGCTGGGCCAGGGCACACGAGTGAGTATCACCAAGTGGAAGTAATCCGGGGCTGGACCCATCGTTCATTTCCAATAGGCGATGCGAGCCGTGTGGGTGAGGTCAGGCGCCATGTGGTTGCACTGGCCTCCGACATGGGCTGGGGCGACGAGGACATGGGCCGTTCGGGGCTGGTGGCGACCGAGCTGGCCACCAACCTGGTGCGGCATGCCCGGGATGCTGAAATCTGGATAGCCGCGCGGCCGCCCCTGCATGACATCGAAATCATCTGTGTCGATCGCGGCCCGGGCATCGAGGACATCGCCACCGCCATGCAGGACGGGGTGAGCACCGGCTCGGGCTCGCCGGGCACGGGCCTGGGGGCCATCTCCAGGGTGGCCGACGACTTCTTTGTCGTCTCCGAAGCCACCGGCACGGTAAGCCTGGCGCGGCTGCGCGAAGGCCGCAGGGCGCCGTCGGCACTGTCGCTGCGCATGGGCGCCGTTTGCCTGGCGGTTGCGCCCGAGACCATCAGCGGCGACGCCTGGGCGGTCAGGTCGGGCGCGGGGCTGGCCGAGGTGCTGGTGGCCGATGGCCTGGGCCATGGACCGCTGGCGGGCGAGGCGGCCCGTGCGGCGGTCGATGTCTTTGCGTCGCAGAACTGGAATGGGAAAGGGAACGGCGGTGCCGATGCCGCCGTGCCGCTGGACGAGTTCGTGGCCCAGTCCCATGCAGCGCTGCGCGGCACGCGCGGGGCGGCCCTGTTGGCGGTGCGCTTTGGCGCACAGGCCGTGCACAGCTGCGGTGCGGGAAACATCAGTGGCAGGCTTTTCAATGGCGTGGCCAGCCTTTCCCTGAGCAGCCAGCACGGCACGGCAGGTGTACAGATCTCGCGGCCCAGGGTGGCCGACTGCTCCAGCCTTGACCATGGCGTTCTGGTGCTGCACTCCGACGGCGTGTCTGCCCGCTGGAAGCATGAGGACTATGCGGGCCTGCTGGGCAGGGACCCCGGCCTGCTGGCCGCCTGCCTTCTCTGGCACAACACCCGCAGCAGGGATGACGCCACCGTGGTCGTCCTCAAGGCCGAGGAAAAGCAATGAACGAAGACGATCTCAAAGCTGAACTGGAACTGTGCCGCGCCGAGATCAGGTCCTTGCGCGAGGAGCTGGACGAGACCAATCGCGGCGTGGTCGCGCTCTACGGCGAGCTGGATGTGCAGGCCGAGAAGCTGCGCAAGGCCACTGAGCTCAAGAGCCATTTCCTTTCCTACATGAGCCATGAGTTCCGCACGCCCATAGGCGCCATCCGCAGCAACGCGCGGCTGCTGCTGGACCATGTGGATGGACCGCTCACCACCGAGCAGACCCGGCAGGTCGGCTTCATCCAGGAAACCGCCGCCGAGTTTTCCGAGATGGTCAACGACCTGCTCGACCTGGCCAAGATCGAGGCGGGCCGCCTGGAAATCTCGCCGGGCTGGTTCGAGATGATGGATTTGTTTGCCGCCTTGCGCGGCATGTTCAAGGCCATGGCGGACAACGTGGAGTTGAGCCTGGTGTTCGAAGAGCCCGGTGATCTGCCGCGCTTCTACACCGACAACCGCAAGCTCTCGCAGATCCTCAGAAACTTCATCTCCAATGCACTGAAATTCACGCCGCAGGGTGAGATAAAGGTGTCGGCCGAACTGGTGGGGGACATGCTGGTGAAATTCTCGGTGGCGGATACCGGCATAGGCATCGCCTCGGAATTCCACGATGCGATTTTCAATGACTTCACCCAGGTCGATTCACCCATCCAGAAGCGCCTGCGGGGCACGGGCCTGGGCCTGGCCCTGTCCAAGCAGCTGGCGCAGCTTCTGGGGGGCTGGGTGGAAGTGCAAAGCGCCCTGGGCGAAGGCTCGACCTTTTCCGTGATCGTTCCCGCGCATCTTCCGGTCGATACCAAGGATCTGAAGGCCTGATACGGCCAAGCCGGTCTTCATCCCATCAAAAAACAACAGGAACATCATGCCCAAGAACACGACTGGAATGATTCTTCCCTCATTCGACCGAAGCCTGCACACCATTCTTGTCGTTGACGACAACCCTGCCACGCGCTACTCCACGGCACGGGTCATCAGGGCGGCGGGATTCCAGACGGTCGAGGCGGAAACCGGGGAAAAGGCCATTGCCCTGTCGGAGACCGGCGTGGCAGCCGTGGTGCTGGATGTGCACTTGCCCGATATCTCGGGCTTTGACGTATGCCGCACCATCCGCGGTGCGCGGCATACCAGCCTGATTCCCGTGGTGCACCTGTCGGCCGAGTATGTGAAAAGCAACCACCAGGTGGCGGGCCTCAACGCCGGGGCCGACGCCTACATGGTGCACCCCGTGGAGCCGCAGCTGCTGATTGCCACGCTGCATGCCCTGATCCGCGCACGCCTGGCGGAAGACGGGCTGCGCCGCAGCGAGTCACGCTTTCGCGCCATCTATGACCAGGCGCCGGCGGCCATGATGCTGGTCAGCGCCGGCGGCCTGATCAGCGATGCCAACTCCCAGGCGCAGGCACTGCTGCAGCGCGGCATTGACGACCTGGCGGGCAAGCCGCTGATCGGCTTTGTTCCGCAGGCCGTTCGGGAAAAAGCTGCGCAGCAATTGGCCGAAGACCCCGAAAAGTCCTGGCGCGGCGAGTTCCCCATCCTCCCGGCAGACGGGCAGGAGCGCCTGATCTCCTGGAAGTTCTCCGATCCCATCGAGCCCGGCATCCGCCTGGCCGTGGCCCAGGACCTGACGGAGTCCCTGGAGTTCGAGAGGCAGCGCCAGCAGATGCTGGAGCAGGAGCAGGCGGCGCGCGTGGCCGCAGAGCGCATCAGCCGCACCAAGGATGATTTTGTCGCCGTGCTCTCGCATGAACTGCGCACCCCGCTGTCCCTGCTCAACGGGGGCACGCATTTGCTCAAGCGCGCCAACCTCAGCGAGGCCATGCTCAAGAAGGGCATAGATGCCATCGAGAAAGGCGTGAAGGCACAAAGCCGCATCATTGCGGACATTCTGGATATCTCGCGCCTGACGACGGGAAAACTCAATCTGCACCGCGAGGAGGTCAATGTCTGCTCATTGGCCGTGCAAAGCCTGGAGCCCTTGCGCGACAACGCCGCCGACAAGAACATCACCCTGCAGTTCGAGGCGCCGTCCGATGAAATCATGGCGTGGATCGATGTCACGCGATTCCAGCAAATCCTGTGGAACCTGGTCTCCAACGCCATCAAGTTCTCCAATGCGCGCAGCGTGGTGAAGGTGGGCCTTGAAATCAGTGACGAAAGCCTGGTGATGAGCGTGGCGGACGAGGGCGTGGGCATCGCGCCTGAATTCCTTCCGCATGTCTTCGAGCGCTTCTCGCAGGCCTCCGCCCCCGCCACCCGTGGGCATTCCGGCCTGGGATTGGGGCTGTCCATCGTCAAGCACCTGGTGGAGTTGCATGGGGGCACCGTGCGCGCCCACAGCGAAGGCGTGGGCCGTGGCGTCACCATGCGGGTGGAGATTCCGCTGCACGAGGCAAGCGCCTCCCAGGCCGACCCGATGAATGTGCATCTTGAAAATGGCGAATCCCTGAAAGGCAAGGACATCGTCATCGTTGAAGACAATGCGGACACCAGCGAAATGCTGAAAGTGGTGCTGACCGACCAGGGCGCCACCGTCAGGAGTGCCGAGAACTTCGACCAGGCCATGGCCCTGGTCCAGGCGCAGTGGCCCAGCCTCATCGTCAGCGACATAGGGCTGCCGGGAAAGGACGGGTTCCAGCTGGTCAAGGCCCTGCGCGAAGCGGAGGCCGCGCACTTTGGCGGAACAAGACAGGTGAAGATCGTGGCGCTCAGCGCCTTTGCCCGGGAGCAGGACCGCACCCAGGCGCTGCAGGCAGGCTTTGACCACTATCTGGAAAAGCCGCTGCAGCCGCACCTCCTCATCCGGGTGCTGCTGGAGCAGGGCTGATCGTCTGGCCCAGCGCCTGGGCCAGGAACTCGGCCGTGACGCGCACCCGGGTCGTGCGCTGCAGGTCGGGGTGCATGACCTGCCAGACCTCGTAGTCGTCCGAGCGCTGGCGCTGGGGCCAGATGCGCAGCAGGCCTTCGCGCTCGCCCATGCTCACGGGCATTTCGCCCAGGCCGATGCCGGCCGCCACGGCCTTGCGCACCAGCAGGCTGGAGTTGGCGGCCATGGCGATCCGGGCCTGGCGCGCGGGCACATCGACCATGGTGGGAACGGGCCGCTGTTCCAGAAAGGGGCCATAGACCACGAGGTGGTGGCCGCGCAATTCGTCCTCTGCCGACGGCTGGCCAAAGCGCGCCACGTAGGCGGCGCTCGCAAACAGTCCCACGGGCCAGGCGACCACGCGGCGCACCACCAGCTCGGGTGCCTCGGGGCGAACGTTGCGAAACGCGATATCGGCCTGGCGGCGGCCCAGGTTCAGCATGTGCGTGGACACCTCCAGATCCACGCGGATGCCGGGCCAGCGCTGCTGCAGGCGCTCTATGGCGGGCAGCAGGAATTCGGTGGCGATCGAGTCGGTGCTGGTCACGCGCACCAGGCCGGCCGGGCTGTCGTCCAGCCCCTCGATGCGCGTGCGCAGGTCCAGCGCCGCGCCTTCCATGCGCCGCGCGGCGCCCAGCGCGGCCTCGCCGGCGGCGGTGAGCAGGTAGCCATCCCTGGCGCGCAAAAACAGCTTGCTGCCCAGCTCGGCCTCCAGCGCGTTCAGGCGCCGGCCCACGGTGGCCTGGTCCACGCCCAGGCTGCGCGCGGCGGCGCGCAGGGAGGGCGTGCGCGTCAGCGCGAGGAAGATGCGGGTGTCATCCCAGTTCATGGCGGTTTTGGTGATGCAGATTTGCAGCACTGTAGAGCGAAATCGCTGCGTTTGAGCGGCTTGGAGCAGTCGTAAGCTTTGGGTATCGGACCTTCAACCCTTTTTTGAATACTCATTGCGCAATGAAAGACAGCACAAGCATGCAAGCCATTGTTTTCGACGACTTCGGCGGCCCCGAAGTGCTCGTGGCCCGCGACGTGGCCCGGCCCGAATTCCGGCCCCATGACCTTCTGGTGCGCAACGCCGCGATTGGCGTGAACCGTGCCGATGTATCCCACCGCAAGGGCGCCTATGGCCGCGCCCACTTTGGCGAATCCGACCTCATGGGCCTGGAGATCGCCGGCACCGTGGTGGAGGTGGGCGCGCAGGTGCAGGGCTTTGCCGTGGGCGACCGCGTCATGGGCATCGTGGGCGGCGGCGCCTATGCCGAGCTGTCGCGCATCGACCACCGCATGGCCATGCATGTGCCCGAGAGCCTGTCGCTGACCGACGCCGGCGCGGTGGCCGAAGTCTTCGTCACCGCGCATGAGGCGCTGTTCCACCTGGCCAGCCTGCAGCCTGGCGAATCGGTGCTGATCCACGCGGCGGGCAGCGGCGTGGGCTCGGCGGCCGTGCAACTGGCGCATGCGGCCGGCGCGCGCGTGTTTGCCACGGCCAGCGGCGACAAGCGGGACGCCGTCACGGGCCTTGGCGCCGACGTGTTCATCGACTACCGCAGCGAAGACTTCCAGGCCGTGGTGGCCGACAGGACGGGCGGCAAGGGCGTGGACGTGGTGGTCGATTTCATTGGCGCCCCCTACCTGGAGCGCAATATGCGCTCGCTGGGCATGGGCGGGCGCATGGTCTGCGTGGGCCTGCTGGGCGGCGCGCTGGCGGCGGCCGTGCCCATGGATGTGCTGCTGTACAAGCACCTGCGGATCTTCGGGACGGTGATGAAGTCGCGCCCGCCCGAAGTCAAGCAGGCCATGGTCCAGCGCTTCGCCCAGCGCTGGCTGCCCGCGCTGGCGGCCGGCACCATCCGCCCGGTGATCGACAGCACCTACCCGCTGGCCGAGGCCGCGCAGGCGCACCGGCGCATGGAATCGGGCCAGAGCGTGGGCAAGCTGCTGCTGATCCCTGAGCAGGCAGGGCAGTAAGGCGCCTGCCCGGGGCGCGCATCCCCTGGGCAGGAATCCTCAAGTTCTGCAATATTCCAAGTCTCCGGATGCGCGCAGCCCCGCGCGCATCCAGTCTCTCAACCAGGAGCGATGACCCCGGCCGCCCTCCCGCGCCGACATCGAGCCGCCTCTCCAGGAGATATCCATGATTGTTGAAATTGCCGAGCTGAGGGTCGACCCCGCCAAGCACGAGGAATTCGGCCAGGCCCTGACCCAGGCTGTGGCCGACGTGCTGTCCAAGGCCGGTGGATACCGTGGGCACAGCATTCTTGCCTGCATGGAAACGCCCGGCCGCTACGTGCTGCAGGTGAACTGGGAGACCCTGGAAGACCACACCGTGGGCTTTCGCGAGTCACCCGCCTTCGCGCAATGGCGCGCCATCATCGGCCCGTACTTTGCGCAGGCACCGCATGTGGAGCATTTCGTGGTGAGGGATGCGCGGGCGAACTGAGCCTGGCATCTGCGGCCGCGCCGCCCGCCCTTCGTGGGCGGGGCGGGCGGGCGGGCCGGCGCTGGGGGCGGGCTTGCATACGCAGCGTTTCAGGGCTGGTATGGCACATCGGCAGCAATGCATTGATTTGATAACTGTTGATAAATGCGCTAGGCTGTGTTGCAGTTTCAAACCCCACGAGGAGGGCGCAGCATGATTTCTGCAGATTTGGGCAAGCAACTCGAAGGCTATGTCCAGCAGCTTGTCGACACCGGGCGGTACGGATCCAAGAGCGAAGTGTTGCGTGAGGGGGTTCGGCTGGTGCAGGACAGGGAAACCAGGCTGACTGCGCTCGACGCGTCCATCAGGCGCGGATTGGCTGATGCGGACGCGGGGCGCACAAAGCCAGCTGGTGTTGTGTTCGACAGACTGGAAGCCAAATACCGCGCAATGGCCGAACAGGCCGACAAGAACAACCAGTCCGCATGATTGTTGAATTCACGGGCAATGCGGAATGCGACCTGGAGCACATCGCTGACTACATAGCTCAGGACAATCCGCGCCGCGCACTGTCATTCGTGCAGGAGTTGCGTGACAAGTGCGAAGCCCTGGCACGCAGGCCATTCGCTTCTCCGCTGGTACCCCGGTATGAAGGCCACGGCATTCGTCGGCGCGTGCATGGCAACTATCTGATCTTCTACCGCGTGGCCGAGCAAGAAGAGCGGACCGTCATTCTTCACATCCTGCACGGCGCAATGGACTACGCCGCTGTTTTGTTCGAAGAGGGTGAGTAGTAGTAGCAGTAGCGGGCCAGCCCGTGCGAGCAAGGGCTGCGCACGCACTCAGCCCAGCTTGTGCCGTGTCCTGAGCAGTCCCACACCCAGCGCGATGAAGGTGCCGCCCACGATGCGGTTGAACAGCTTGGCGTGTGCCACCAGGTGGCCCTTGATCAGGGAGGTGAGCAGCACGTAGCAGGCGTGCGAGATCAGGGCGCAGACCGCGAAGGTGGTGGTCAGCACCAGGTACTGCGTGAGCAGCGGCTCGCCCGGGACGACAAACTGGGGAAACAGCGCCGAGAAGAACAGGATGGCCTTGGGATTGGTCAGCGACACGCCCATGCCCTGGGCCACCAGTTGCCAGTTCTTGCGCTCGCGCCGCTGGGTGGGGGCCAGGCCCGCATCGCTGCCCAGCAAGCCGTCCTTGCTGCGCCAGCGCTTGACGCCCAGCCAGATCAGGTACATGGCGCCCGCCACCTTCATGGCCAGAAATGCATGGGCCGACATGGCGAGGATGGTCCCCATGCCGATCATCGCCAGCCCGGACACCACAAAGATGCCGACCGAGCTGCCCAGCGAGCTCAGTGCCGTTCGCCTTGCGCCCACGTCCACCGAGTTGGAGATGGCCAGCAACACGGCGGGGCCGGGGGTGAAGCACATCAACAGCGAGACGCCGCAGAAAACAAGCCAGTGGGCGATGGTCATGATCGGGGGGAGGTCGGTGGGGGAAGACAGCCAACATTCTCGTGCAATTGGGGGGTCTTCGCGGCCTTGGCGTTGCGAATGGCACCGGCCCGTGCAAACAGCTGCATGGCCCAGCCCGCGCAGGCCGCCGCACAGGCCCAGACCAGCCCCCAGCCCTGGGCCGACAGCAGATGCGGTATGGCCAGGGGCACCAGAAAACAGACCGCGAACACGGAGGTATTGGCCATGCCCAGCGCCGTGCCCGCGCGGGCCGCACCGGCCAGCCCGGCCAGCTGCGTGTAGGCCACGCCATGCCAGGCGGACACGCAGATGCCGCAGATGCCCAGCATCACCATGAGAGCCCCGCCCATCGCAGCAGACCCGGCCGGGTGGCCGGCCCAGCTCAGGACCGCAAGGCCCGCGAACAGCGCCAGGGTGAGCTGGCAGCAGGCGCGCAGAAAGGCGGGCCTGTTCCGGTGCCTGTCGGTCCAGCGGCCGCTCCAGATCCGCAAGGCCATGGAAGCCAGTTGCACGACCGACATGAGGGCCGCCGCCGCCCCCAGACCCAACTGGGCATGGTCATGCAGGAATACCGTACCGAAGGACAGCACGGCGAACTGCGGGGCGCACAGGATGCCGATGCCGGCGGCCATGCGCCAGGCCTGCCGATCGCGCAATGGTCCGGGCGTGGTGGCTCCGGCGTGGTGCGGCGCGGCGGCCTTGCTTTGAAGCGGTGACTGCGGCGGCTCCTGAATCCACAGCGCGGCGAATGCGGCAGCCCCAAGGCACAGCGCAGCCAGCACGCCATAGACGGCGGCAAAGCCTGCATGCGTGGCCAGGCTGGTCAGCAAGGGCGCGCCGATGGCGCCACCCAGCGGCACGGCGGTCTGGCGGATGCTCATGGCCAGGCCGCGCTCGCCTTCGGCAAACCAGCCCATGACTGCCCGGCCGCTGGCGCCGTTCACGCTGCCGCCCAGCAGCCCCACCAGCACCAGGCCGCCAGCCAGCAAGCCAAACGGCGGGATATGGGCCGGCGATGGCGAAGCCCATAGCGCCATGGCCGCCAGGGCCATGGCCGTGCCGCACAGGCCGAGCAGCAGCACCGGCCGGTCACCCCAGCGGTCCGTCAGCAATCCCCAGGGCAATTCACTGAGCGCAATGCCCAGGCCCATCAGCCCCAGCGCCAGGCCCAGCGTCCGGGTGTCCAGCTGGTAGCCCGAACGCATGAGGATGGCCGTCATGGGAATCCCGCTGAAAGCCACGGAAAACGCGGCATTGGCGATGACGCCTGCCGCCAGCACCTTCCATCGGTGGCGGAGCGGGGAGGGCAAGGGCAGGAGGGGGCCCGGATTGGCGCCGGGTGCAGGAGAAGAGGAGGTCATGGGCGGCAGTATGTTGGGCCTTAACCATCCTGAAAATCACATAATTTCGTATCTACAATCCATTTTTTCAGCACGATTGGGGCTTGGCAATGACACGCGTTCTCTATGACCTGGATGTGCTGCGCACCTTTTGCACCGGCGTCGAACTAGGCAGCTTTGCCCGGGCGGCAGACCGGCTGGGCCGCTCCACATCCGCCGTCAGTGCCCAGCTCAAGAAGCTGGAGTCCCAATGCGGCACGCCCTTGCTGCGCAAGTCCGGCCGGGGGCTGGTGCTGACGGAGGCGGGGGAAACCTTGCGCGGCTACGCGCTGCGCCTGCTGGAGCTCAACGACCGCGCCGTGGCGGCCGTGCGCGGCAGCGAGCTGCGCGGCCTTGTGCGCCTGGGCCTGCAGGAAGACCTGGGCGAAAGCGTGCTGCCCCATGTGCTGGGGCAGTTCGCACGTGCCCACCCGCACGTGCGCATCGAGGCCAGCGTGGCCCGCAGCGATGAACTGCGCGAACGCATGGCCCTGGGCCAGTTCGACCTGGCGCTGCTCTGGGATGTGGGCATGAACCATGCCTGCGTGCATGGCGAGCACATCATGCGGCTGCCGCTTCAGTGGATTGGCCCGGCATCGCTGGATGCGGCCGAGGCCGGCTGGGCGCGCGGCCTCAACGGCGGGGCGCAGGGCGATGAGGCGCTGCCCCTGGCCATGCTTGAGGCGCCTTGCCCCCTGCGGGACATCGTGACGGCCGCCCTGGACAAAAAGGGCCTGGCCTGGCGGCACGCCTTCAACAGCGCCAGCCTGACCGCCGTCTGGGCCGCCACGGCGGCCGGCCTGGGCCTGTCCGTGCGCACGCCGTTCGGCCTGCCCGCCCACGTCAGGCCGCTGGATGCGCAGGCCCTTGGCCTGCCGGCCCTGCCGTCCATGGACCTGATCCTGGGCCGCGCCGCGCTGGATGCCCCGGAGCCCGTGGACCGCCTTGCGCGCATCCTGGTCGATGCCGTGCGCGAGCATGTGGGCAGGCAGGAAATCGCAATTTGAATTTATTTCTTCGTGATCAGGCCACTGAAATATTCATTCAGGTCACGAAAATCCTTCACCGTCCAGGCATGGGGCGGTACTTTCACGCCGTTTTCCCGCAAGGTCCTGGGAATCAAATCTCCATTCGGGCGAAGAATGACGGACGAGACAATCACGCCCGGATAATCATGCAGCCTTTTTCTGAAGGCGGCGGTCGTCAGGTCGGGCGTGGGAGGGTTGCTCTTGTTAGCCAGCGGGCCCGTGCCCCTGGCGTCTGCCCCGTGGCACATGGCGCATCTCGATGAATAGAGCTGCTTCCCATTGCTGTTGTCCGCAAAGCAGGTCGATGCCTGAATGGCCAACGATATTCCCAATGACGCGGCGAGGAGTATTTTCATTTGCTCGTGGATTTTTTGTATGAATCTGATCCGCCGCGATCATATTGCCTTCCACGGCCACGCTGGAAGCTTGCCCTGCCAGCCACGCGCCCACGAAAAAGCCCTGCAGTGCAGGGCTTGTGAAGCTTGTGAGTGAGGCGAGAGGGCGCGCCTGGCTTACTTCTTCGCGTATTCGAACTTGGGCAGTGCCTTCAGCGCGTCCTTGGTGGCGCCGGGCAGGGTGATCTTGTTGTTTTCCACGCGGAACTGGTTCACGGGAATGGCCACGTCATGCTTGCCCATGCCCAGGAAGCCGCCTGCGCCGATGATGGCGTACGACACGGCCTTGTCGGGTGCGACGATCACATCGTCGATCTTGCCCACGGCCTTGCCTTCCTCGTTGTAGACGCTCTTGCCCAGCACGGACTTCTTCAGGCTCCAGCCGGTGGCCACGGCCTGGACTTCAGTGGCCGCCACGCCCAGCGTGGTGGTGCCCGCCACGGGCTGGGCCCAGCTGGTGGAGGCTGCACCTGCGATCAGTGCGGCAGCGATCAAACCCATCTTCAGCGTCTTGTGACCTGTCATAGAGAACTCCTGGAAAACAAAATTTGAAGCCCTCATTAGGAGCGCTGCCCAAGCGCACGGAGATCGGAAAAGCAAGCAAAGGCCTGTCAGCCAATCGAGCGGCGCGGCGAGGAGCTTGCCTACAAGCTCCCGCAACCGTGCGCTGGCGGGGTGCAGGCCCCCAATCAGATGGCGCTCAGATGCTCATACAGAATCACCGAGCCGATGCCGATCAGCAGCACACCGCCAACGGCCTCCGCCCAGCGGCCCGCAATGCTGCCCAGCAGGCGGCCGACCATGACGCCCAGGGTCACCATGGCGAAGGTGGCGAAGCCGATGGCCAGGGCAACGGTGGTGATGCTCACATCCAGGAAGGCCAGGCCCACGCCCACGGCCATGGCGTCGATGCTGGTGGCGAATCCGGTGGCCACCAGCAGCCAGAAGCCGTGCCGGGCGGGCTTGGCCTCTTCTTCGCCGTCAGCGGCCTTGAGGGCGCCCAGCAGCATGCGGCCGCCCAGCACCAGCAGCAGCACGAAGGCAATCCAGTGGTCCCATGCCTTGACGTAGTCGGAAGCCGCATAGCCCAGCGCCCAGCCGGCCAGCGGCGTCAGGGCTTCGATGACGCCGAAGATGGCGCCTGTGCGCAGGGCTTCGGACCAGCGGGGTTTGAGCAGGGCGGAGCCCTTGCCCACGGCAGCGGCAAAGGCGTCGGTGGACATGGCAAAGGCCAGGAGCAGGATGGATGCGGCGTTCATCTGGGAGGGGTTCTTCACGGCCGGGCAAGCGCACAACGGCACTTCACCGCTGCCCGACCTTGTGACCTGTGTCGCGGTGAAATGCCGATGGTCTCGCCAACCGAAGAACGGATGCCTGCGCCACAGCATGCAGGATGCCGAGTGTGTTGACGCAGGCGCTTGCAGGTTGCAAGCAGGCTACTCCCCAAGGGATGCGTGATTCTAGGAGCGCAGGGCGTGATCGGGGCCTATGCCCCCATCGGCATGCGGCTCTCTGGAAATGATTCGTATCTTCGTGGCTGCCGCTATTTTCCGTTGGCGTACCGATTGCGCTCTTCAACGAATTTCCTGATTTCCGACGCTTCAATGGGCCTGCTGAAATAGTAGCCCTGTATTTCATCGAAACCCAGGGAAACCAGTAAATCAAAGACTTCGGCGCTGTCAACGCCCTCTGCCACCAAGCGATAGCCAAGATCCGAGGCCATGGTCATGATGGATTTCAATACGGACAGGGCCCGGTCATTGGTATCGATGTCGCAGACCATGGACCGGTCTATCTTCAATATCTCGGCAGGCAGATTCTTGAGCGATGCAAGATTGGAATATGCGGCGCCAAAATCATCCAGTGCAACCTTGATGCCGAGTTTCCTGATCTGTTGAAGCGCCTGAACCGTGCCATGGCCTGTCAGCACATCGCTTTCTGTGCACTCGATCACGATGTTTTCCAGCGGAACGCCGTGCTGGTTGCACATGGCGTTCAGGTAGTCCGGAAAATCGACCTCATCCAGATTGCGCGGGGAGATGTTGATGGAGACCTGAAGATCGAGTTTCTCGGCTTTCCAGGCCGCCACCTGCGCCAGCGCCGTTTTGATCACGAACCGTGTCAGGCTGTGGATCAACGGCGTGGCTTCAACCAGAGGGATGAATTCGCTGGGCGGGATTTCTCCCATTTGTGGATGCTTCCAGCGTATGAGCGCCTCCAGCCCCTTGCAGCTGAAACTGTGGTTGTCGAATTTGGGCTGGTACACCAGCCGCAGCTGCCCATTGCCCAGCGCACGCCCGAAGTCCCGCAGGAGCCGATAGGACCTTTGCTGGAGACTGTCCTCATTCTCCTCATAGCGGTGAAATGATCGTGCGTTGTATCCGGCCTGCTGCACGCACACCATCGCCTTGCGGATGACATCGTCCACCTCGTCCTGGTTCAGGTAGAACCGCACCACGCCTGCCCTGGGTTGAAGTTCGAACCGCAGATCGGCGCTGGTGATGGGTTTTTGCAGGTACTCCAGCAATTGGTTGACCAATGCCTCCTCATCTTCTTGCCTGCCGGCGCTGATCACCCAGGCAAACCTGGCCAGGCCCACGTGGTAGACGGTTGCGTGCGGCCCCGTCATGTCCGTGACTGCCTTGGCAATGTCACGCATCAGCTGCTCGACATAGTTCAAGCCCAGCGCATTGCTCATTTCCAGCAGGCTGGCGTGGTTGAGCACCTCCATCAATACCAGACCGCGTGCCGATCCCGGGGCCAGAATGCAAAGGCTCTTCAGGTCCAGCTTGAGTTGCGTGCGATTTGGCAGGCCCGTGACTTCGTTTATTTTTCCAATTCTGTGATGGTAGTGAAGTTGAGCCTGAACGATGGCGGCCATGGCTTGCAGTTGCTGGCCTTGCTCTTCGGAGAATGTCCTGGGCTGGGTATCGATGATGCACAGGCTGCCGATGGCGTGGCCGGATTCCATTATCAATGGCACACCTGCATAGAACCTGATATTGGGCTTGTGGGTGACCAGGGGATTTTCTGAAAATCTGCTGTCCAGGTGCGTATCGGGAATCACCATGATTCCTTCGTTTCTGATGGTGTGGTCACAGAAGGCATCCGTGCGAAGGCTGCCATCCATATCCACACCCACCGGTGCCTTGAACCATTGCCTGTGCTCGTCCAGAACCGTGATGATGGCAATCGGTGCCATGAACATGCGGCTGGTGAGCTCGGTGATGCGCTGAAATTCCTTTCTGGCATTCAGGTCCAGGATTTCAGCGGTCTGCAGTCCGAGCAGTTGCTCTTTCTCGGATTCGGTAGTCCAACGGGTAAGCATCGATTTCCTGCCTCAGTGAACCCATACTATAAAACTGCCGCGCCTTTGGGGGGCAAAGGGATTACTGGGCGTCCAGCAGCGGTAAAAGCTCCTGCAGTTTTTCCAGTGCGCCTGGGCCTTGAAGCTCGGAGATGGTGCCCAGCGGCTCCGAGTCTTCCACGATCACATAGGCCATGGACCACTTGGCAAAACGCCTTTGATCAAGGCGTGCCTGCGGAAACAGGGGCGTGAAGTTGATGTGTCTTTCGTCGCGCGAGATGGACTCCACCAGCAGCGCCAGTTGCTCTGGCGGCCCTTCGACATACTGGAAGAAGCGTTCACCGTCGAAAACCAGCATGCCCGTGATCCCGGCCGACCAGTTGAAGGTGCGCGCCGCCTTGATGATCGCCGCGATGCATGTGGTGTCAGCCCCTGGGGCCAGCTGGCTGTGATAAAGGAAACATTCGAGAGAATTTTCTTGCATACCCTCCGCCTTTCTGAGTTGTTGGGCGGCGATGGTATGCGTTGCGCGAGGGGGGTCACGTAGGTGCGCAACCCGTTGTTGCATATGTAACCATACTGCTTGCACCCTGGGCCTGGGCGGCTGCGGGGCCCAAGGACAACAAGCCCCCACAGACGCTGGCGGGCAGGGCTTGCGGGGGCTTGTGCAAGAGGCGGAGGGTGTTCCTGGCCTGGATTGACGTGGCCGGCCTCACAGGCGCGGCATCGCCCTCATTGCTGCTGCTTTTGCGGCAAGGGCTGGCCTATCTGTCGCTGGTTGGCCTTGGTCTGCTGCTGGGTGTAGTTGCCGTCGCTGATGGGCTGGCCCATCTGCATGGGGACATACGAACGGTGATGGGACCCTGCCATGGGAATGAGCTGCTTCATGGAGAGAACTCCTGATCCGGCGGGTGGCGGCTGGAGGCCGATGTCGCCGGTCTTTAGGGGTTGCGGGACGAATGCAGCAAGTGTGTGGCGCGCCGTGAAATCCGGGTGTAGGAAAGATCGGAAGCCGTGTAGTCATGCCTGCGCAAATGCAAGAAAGCGCTGACCTGCACGAAGGGGCAGGGCACCCCTTGGCACAGATCAGCGCTGTACAGGCCGCGCCTTGTTTGTCAGAACTTCAGGCTGTCACTGCCTTCCGCGCGCAGCGTCCTGGCGTCGAAGTCCACCGAGAAATGGTCGCTGGGCTTGCCCGAACCCAGGCCCTTGAGGATGGAGAACACCTGCTTGAAGCTGTACTGGAAGGGCTGGCCCACGGGCGTGCTGTCGGCCAGCTTGTCGCCCGTTTTCTGGGGCGCCGAGGTCAGGGCAGGGAAGGCGCTCATCAGCAGGCGGTACTGCTCCACGCGCTGCTTGCCCATGTCGTTCAGCGACAGGCCGCCCGCGTAGACGGTGCGGTGGAAGTCGCCGTAGAAGGTATAGGCCGACACATTGGCCAGCGCGTTGAAGTCCACGCCCGCGGCCTGGGCCTTGGCGCGGGCGGCGTTCTCGGCCACGCTCCAGTCGGATGCCCACTGCGCGGCATTGCCGGCCACGGGGCTGCCTTGCAGGCAGCCGGCGCTGGGCTTGAAGGGCACGGCAACGCCTTGCGCGGCCAGGCCGGCGAGCTGGGCGTAGGTGACCTTGGTGTCCAGCTGGGCCATGGTCAGCATCTGCTGCAGGTTGAGCTGGCTGACCAGGTCCTTCATGTCGCAGGCCCAGTACTCGTCCAGGAAGCGCAGGCGCGACAGCTCGCCGAAGTAGCGGCTGGTGAAGTCGCCATAGCTGGTGCTGGACAGAATGGCCTTGTCCCAGCGGCGCTTGGCGTCCTCGGGCTTGCTGCTGCCTTCCACGTACTTCCATTCCATCTCGTACAGCGGAAAGAGCTCGTTGAAGCGCGGCACGTTGTTCAGCGCCACGGTCTGCACGTCCACCTTGCGCGGCGTGTCGAAGCGCACGATCTTGTAGGCCGCGCCGTAGACGGCCAGCGACGGCGACTGCACGTTCACCAGGTACTTGCCGCTCTTGCTCAGGTAGTCGTTGGTGCCGTTGAAGTGCATATGGCCGCCGATGTGCAGCGGCAGGCCCGTGGCGGCCACCGCCTCGGCCGTGGCCTGCTCGGGCACGCGCGCCGTCTGGAAGGCGCCGGGCTTGAAGGCGGCCTTGATGGCATCGGTCTGGTTGGCGTAGAAGTCCATGGTCGGGTAGTGCGAGAAGGCCACCAGCTGCTTGCCCTGGGCCTTGGCGCGCGCGCTCACCGATTCGATCCACGCCATCACGCTCTTCTTGTGCGTGGTCATCTTGTTCCAGCCTGCATTGCCGGCGCCGGTGAAGCCCTTGGGCGAGTTGGGCTTGGCGGGGTCCAGCTTGTCCGGCACGAAGACGTTGGCGTCCACCGACAGCAGCCACAGGCCCTTGACGGGCTCGACCAGGTAGCTCACATCGGCAATGCTGGTGCAATTGGTGTAGCCGGCCTGCTTGAACCTGCCGCCTTCGCCTTCCTTGCAGATCTCGTAGCTGCGCTGGCCCAGCTGGGCCTGTCTGGCCGCCTCGGCATAGCTGTACTTGTCCTGCGCGTAGGTGCTGTAGGGGGTCTCCCAGTACACGTCCTTCTCATTGGGCATCAGGCCGTAGGGGGCCAGGTCGCGCAGCAGCGAGGCATAGCCTTGCTCCATCAACTGGTCGGTACAGACCACGTTGGCTTCGGCGTTCAGGCAGCCCTGGTAGTTCTTGGCGTAGACCTTGACCGTGCTGCCGTTGGCGGCCATGAAGTCGTCCTTGCCCTTTTCGTCATCGTCGTAGGGGGCGACAGGGTCATGGTTGCCGGGCGCGATGAAAAAGCGCATGCCCTTTTTCTCGTACTCGGCCAGCACGGCGCGAAAGCCGTTCACGTTCAGCGGCTGGCCGTCGTCGGAGAAGTCGCCGGGAAAGGCCACCAGCTTCACGCCCTTGGCCAGCGAATCGTCCAGCGCGGCGCGGAAGGCGAAGTAGTTCTCGTTGAACAGCCGCGTGGAAGTCAGCTGCGCATACATGGTGCGGATGGTGGCGAACATGCCATTGGCCGTGGGCACGCCCTTGAAGCTGCTGTTCTTGAGGTCGCCGTACACGTCCTGGAAATGCACATCGGCCATGAAGGCCACGGCCTGGCTGTTCGTTCCCCCATCTGCCCTATCGCCATCGCTTCCACCACAACCCGCCAGGGCCAGCGCTGCGGCACCGGCCACCATTCCCAATTTCCAGACTTGCATTCTTCGTGTTGCGCGGGGCGCTCTGATTGACAAAGTCCGGCATTGTCTGCAGCCCATGTTTCATGGGTGTGACAGGGCAACCCAGCCAGGCGTGTTAGACGGCGTCCGACTTTTGCAGGGGGAGGGCGCGCAGCGGGCACGCCGATTGCTACGTCTCCATGGCCTGCAACCACAGGCGGAGAGTGCCCATGAATTCCATGAATCACCCCTTGCTGAGGCTGGCCGATTCAACCCCGGCCCTCAGGTCCGGCAAATACACGGATTACCGCAGGTCGGCCGTCTTGCCGCAGCTGCGCAGAATCGGCGTGTTCCGCGCGCGCCGCTTTGGGGATCTGCTGTGCGCAACGCCCGTTCTGCGTGCATTGGCTGCGGCCTGGCCCAAGGCACGCATCACCCTGGTGGGGCTGCCCGAGGCCGAAGGCCTGGCGCAAAGGCTGTCTTCGGTCGATGACTTCGAGCTGTTTCCCGGCTGGCCCGGTCTGCCCGGCGTGCCCTCGGCCAAGGCCGATGAATACAGCTTCTTCCAGCGCCGCATGCGTTCGCGCCGCTTTGACCTGGTGGTGCAGCTGCACGACTCGGGCCGCAACACCAATGCCCTGGTCGCCAACTTTGGCGCGCGCCGCAACGCGGGCTTTGCGGACCCCGATGACTGGGTGCCCGAGGCGGATGCGCTGCGCTTTGTGCCCTGGCCGGGGCAGGGCAGCGAAGTGCTGGGCCTGCTGGCCCTGACCGACTACATGGGCCTGCCGCGCCGCGGTCTCAAGCTGGACCTGCCGTTGAATGCCGATGACCGCGCCCGCGTCCGCCCGCTGCTGCCCGCAAGCCGCCGCTACGCCATCGTGCACCCGGGCGCGCGGCTGGCTGTGCGCCGCTGGTCCGCCAGCGGCTTCGCGGCCGTGGCCGACCGGCTGGCGCAGGCGGGGCTGGAAGTGGTGCTCACCGGCAGCGAGGACGAGCGCACCCTGGTCGCATCGGTGGCCGCGCAAATGCGCCACCCCGCGCTGGACCTGAGCGGCCGCACCGACATCTGGATGCTCGGCGCGGCGCTGGCATCGGCCAGCGTGGCCGTGTGCAACAACACCACCGTCTCCATGATGGCTGCTGCCCTGGGCACGCGCAGCGTGGTCGCCTCGCAAGCCGGCGAAGTGGACCGGGGCCCGCCGCTGGACCCGCAGCGCCACCGGGTCTTCACCCCCGGCAGCGATGCGCATGCCGCCGAACTGCTGGCGCAGGCAGCGCTGGCGCTGGCGGATGAAGAGCTGGCGTGAGGCATGTCCAGGGCCAGGGCACCCTCGGCACCCTCGGCGCCCTCAGTGCGGCCGCCCGGGCGCAAGCGGGACCAGTTCCATCCGGTCCCGTCCCTTGCGCTTGGAGGTGTAGAGGGCTTCGTCGGCCTGCTTGAGCCAGTGGGACAGCTCCACCCCGGGCTGGTCGAACAAGGTGGCACCGATGCTCAGCGACACCGGTTCCGGCGTCTCGAACATGGTGCGCGCCTGCTGCGCGAAGGCCTCGCGCAAGTCCTGGCCCAGCGCCTGTGCTGCGGCGTGGTCGACGCTGCGCAGCACGATCACGAACTCGTCCCCGCCCAGCCGTGCGGCCAGTGCGCCGCGCGGCAGCGCGCTGCGGATGAGATCGCTCAGGGTCAGCAGCAGGCGGTCGCCGGCATCGTGGCCGTGCAGGTCGTTGACCTGCTTGAAGTGGTCGATATCGATCAGCAGCAGGGCGCAGGGGCTGGCCGCTGAGGCCTGCTCCAGCAGCTGGGGTGCGCGCAGATAGAGCGCGCGGCGGTTGTCCAGGGCGGTGAGCGGGTCGCGGGCGGCGATCTGCGCGATGCGTTCCTCGCGGCGATGGCGCTCCGTGCCGGTCATGGACATGGCGAGCAGCATGATCGCCATCACGCCTTCCACCAGCGAGACCAGGATCACCGTGCCGTGGAAATTGGCCAGGTTGATGAAGGTGTCCAGCGCCACGGCCGAGGCGGCCTTGGCGAAATAGAACAGGCCGTGGGCCAGCAGAACGAAGCGCAGCTGCGCCGCGCCCACGCCCAGCGTGCCGCCGTGCGGGCGCAGCAGCAGGCCGGCGCGCAGGCTGATGACGGCGATCAGCAGCGACTGGATGCCCAGCATTGCCCTGGACCACCACGGTCCGCTGGGCATGAACAGCATTGCCAGCCAGACGACGGCCACCAGCCACCACAGGCGCGGCAGCCGGGTGTGCGTGAACGCGGCAACGCCGGCCAGGAACAGCCAGTGCGCGCAGATCAGCAAGCCGTTGGGAAACCAGATGCCCAGCAGCACATGGCCGCTGGAGCGCAGCAGGGCCAGCACACAGCCCACGGCGATGATGGCAAACCCCCCGCTCCACAGCAGCAGCGAGCGTTCGCGCACGCTGCCCCATTCCGCAGCCAGATACAGCGCCGAGGCGGCGGCCATGGCCGTGGTGAGAACGAGCAGGGTGAAGGGATCGAGAACCATGGACGATGAAGATATCGGCGCAGGCAGGCCCCGTGCAATAGCTGCCAGGCAAGGCGCAATGCGGCGCAGGTCGGGGCCGTCGCATTGAAATGGAGCGGAGCGCGCGGGCCGAATTGTCGCAGGATGCGGGCCTTCAGGCCCTTGCTGCGCGGCAGTCCGTTGGGTGGAAGTCACGGATCGGGCGGCCCGTGAACGGGAGCCCGTTGCCTGATTTCCGGCCTGATTTCCGTGATGCAGCCGCCGTGGCGCTGGTCAGCGCGGATGCGGCTGGAGTCTTGAACAGCCCGCCACAGCGGAGCACCGAGGGTGCGGTGACCGGGAAGCCGGCTGTCAGATAGCCGCTGCGTGCAGGCGGGTATTGAAAAGTGGCCCTTGCGTGAAGGCGGCCAGACGCTTGGCCAGCCACAGCACGGCCAGGTCCACCAGCGGCTCCACCAGCACCACGCACATGTAGGCGGCACCAAAGCTTGCGACCTCGGTCATGGTGGCCAGGCTGGCGCCATGGCCGTAGATGGCCCAGAAGGCGACCCACAGCACGATGCCGCCCTGGTAGGTGGTGGACAGGGCCAGGGCCTGCCGGTAGCTGATGTCCACATAGGCCGTGCCGGCCGGAATCAGCCGGCGCGCCAGCTGGCTCACCGCATACAGCGGCACCAGCAAGGTGGTGACGTTCATGCCGTACTGCGGCAGGTCGAAGGGTGCAAAGAACAGGCCCTGGACCAGCAGGCCGCACGCCAGGCCAATGGCCGCAGCACCCGCGCCGAACATCAGCAGCAAGGTCGAGCCCAGAATCAGATGGACCTCGGATACGCCGACCGGCTCATGCGGAAACACCTCGAAGAAGCTGAACACCAGCGCGGTGGTGATCACGCTGCGCACCAGCAGCGCGAGCGCGCCGCCGTTGTCGCGCAGGCTTTGCCGTGCCAGGGCGGCGGTCAGGCCGAAGGCCGCTGCGGCAGTGACGTAACTGAGGGCGATTTTCTCGGGGCTGACGACGCCGGGTTCGATGTGCATGGGAGGTCCTGAACAGGCAAGGTCCGTTGGAGAGCCGGCGGGCACCGACTGCGCAACGGCAAAGGCACCGAGCATAGCCGGGGACGGTGTGCTGCGCCATGTTCATTTCACGCGTGTGGCCACGCTGTAGTCACGCTGCCGCACTTCGGATAGCCATCGGTTTCACGCGCTCGCTCTCACGCCGGGCTCTCGGCCGCTTTTTCGCATGGCCAGGAATCGCTGTGCTGTTCCGCGCAGATCTCCCGTACGCACCCGCGCAGCCACCGGTGCGCCGGATCGGCATGCAGCCTCGGGTGCCACAGGAGTGAAACCGTGATCTCCGGCACAGGGACCGGAAGGGGGAAGCTGTGCATTCCGGCACGCAGGCTCCCCGTGTGCCGTTCGGGAACACTGGCGATCAGGTCGGAGGCCCGGGCCAAGGCCAGCGCCGCTGAAAAGCCGCCAACGATCGCAACGATCTGCCTTTGCAGGTCGAGAGAACTCAAGGCTTCATCGATGGGGCCCTTGTCCTGCCCTCGCCGGGACACGAGGATATGCCTGCCGGCCGCATAGCGCGCGGGCGTGATCTCGCCCTGGCTCAGCGGGTGCCCCATTCGCACGACGCCAATGAAACGGTCTCGGAACAACGCCTGCGCACGCACCTCCGGTCCTATCGTGCTCCCGACAACGCCGGTCTCCAGATCGACCGTGCCGTCGCGAAGCGGGCCGCTCCCTTTGTTTGACTTCTGCACAAAGCAAAGGCGAACGCCAGGCGCTTGCTCGCCGACGCGGGCAATCAGGTCCGGTCCGAAATTCTCCACAAAGCCTTCGCTGGTCCGCAGTGTGAACGTCCGGACCAGCTGCTGGAGGTTGGGCTGCTCGGCAGGGCGCAGAACCGCTTCCGTGTCCTGCACGAGCTGGCTGACCCGCTCGCGGAGTTCGAGCGCCCGAGGTGTGGGAACGAGGCCGCGACCGGCCCGGACCAGCAGCGGATCGCCCGTCGTCTCCCGCAAACGCGCCAACGCCCGGCTCATCGCTGACGGGCTCAGCCGCAACCGTTGGGCGGCGCGCGCCACGTTGCCTTCCGCAAGCAGCACATCCAGGGTGACAAGCAGGTTGAGATCGGGTCTTGACATGGATCGACCGTAGCACGGCGTGTGGTGACATGGCGCCAGACGCACGAATAAAGTGAAAGTGGTGCGCCTTCCGCCATGCCGGGCAGGGAACTACGCTTCCGATAGCTCAATTTCGGGAGTCACCAACGATGAAAATCACACCAGAATCAGCCACGACAGCAAGAGATGGGATAGCCGCTGACAGGGCAGAGCAGACGCCGTCGATTCGGTGGGTGCTTGCCAGCCTTTCGCTATCGATGTTGCTGTCATCGCTGGGCACCAGCATCGCCAATGTGGGGTTGCCTACCTTGGCTCAGGCGTTCGGCGCCTCTTTCCAGCAGGTCCAGTGGGTCGTCCTTGCCTATCTGCTGGCCATCACCGCCCTGATCGTCAGCGTCGGGCGGCTCGGTGACGTCATGGGCCGCCGACGGCTGCTGCTGGTCGGCATCTTCCTGTTCACGCTGGCCTCGGTCCTTTGCGGCCTGGCGCCCACGCTCCGGCTGCTGATTGCCGCCCGGGCGGTGCAGGGTCTTGGCGCGGCCATCATGATGGCCCTCACCATGGCGTTTGTCGCCGGGACGGTGCCGAAGGAAAGGACCGGCAGCGCCATGGGACTGCTCGGAACGATGTCCGCAATGGGCACCGCTCTCGGCCCATCGCTGGGCGGCGTTCTGATCGCCGGACTCGGTTGGCAGGCGATCTTTCTCGTCAACGTACCGCTGGGTATCGTGGCATGGGTTCTCGCGCACCGTTACCTGCCCGCCGATTGCCGGGGGGAGAAGACGGGGCGGGCCCGCTTCGACAATCTGGGCACCTTGCTGCTGGCTGTGACGCTTGTGGCGTACGCACTGGCCATGACGCTGGGGCGCGGAAGTTTCGGTCCGCTCAACGGGGCTCTTGTGTTGGCCACTGCCTTGGGTGCCGTGCTCTTCGTGCTTGCCGAGGCGAAAGCCGCATCGCCCTTGATTCGATTGGCGATGTTCCGTGATCCAGGCTTCAGCGCAAGCCTTGCCATGAATGCGCTCGTCTCGACGGTGATGATGTCGACGCTGGTGGTGGGGCCGTTCTACCTCGCCCGTGCGCTCGGGCTCAACGAAGCCATTGTTGGCATCGTGATGGCGGTGGGCCCGTTGATTGCCATATTGAGCGGTGTCCCCTCTGGCCGTGCCGTCGATCGTTGGGGCGCGCCATCCATGGCCATCGTCGGGCTCATCGCCATGGCGGCGGGGGCATTTGCACTGTCCGTGCTTGCGTCGATGTTCGGCGTGGCGGGATACGTTGCTGCCATCGTCGTCCTGACCCCTGGATATCAGCTCTTCCAGGCGGCCAACAACACCGCCGTCATGGCGAATGTCCGTCCAGACCAGCGCGGCGTCATCTCGGGCATGCTCAGCCTGTCGCGCAACCTCGGGCTCATCACCGGGGCATCCATGATGGGGACGGTTTTCGCGCTCGCTTCAAAGACGCCCGACATCGCAACGGCGCATCCCGAGGCCGTTGCCAACGCGATGCGGATCACGTTCGCAGTCTCGGCCGTTCTGATCGTCGTTGCCCTGGCCATGGCAATGGCAGTTGCAAGCCGTGCTCTCGCGACAAGCCGTTCGTGACGAGGCTCAGTGCACCGGCCGGCTCAGCCGCCTGCTCGCCCTCGATATCGCGTAGTTCACCAGGCAGTACAGCACCGCCACCACCAGGTACACGGGCACCAGCGCGTGGTAGTTGGCGATGAGCACCTTGGCGTTCTGCATGAGCTCGCCATAGGTGACGATGTAGCCGAAGGTGGTGTCCTTGACCACGATGACCAGCTGCGCGACCAGGGCCGGGACGATGTAGCGCAGGGCCTGCGGGAAGACGACGAACCGGAAGACCTGGACCTCGGTCAGCCCCAGGCTTCGCGCGGCATCGGTCTGGCCGCGAGGGACTGCCAGCACGCCTGCGCGGTAGACCTCGGCCACCACGGCGGCGGTGCTCAGGCCTATGGGCAGGGTCAGCATCCAGTACGTGCCGAGCTTGATGCCGGCTGCGGGAAGCACCAGAAAGCACACGTAGATGAGCAGCAGCGTGGGCGTGCCGCGCAGGAATTCGATGACGGCGATGCTGGGCCAGCGCACGATGCGGGGCCGCGCCAGGCGCCCCGCCAGCAGCACCAGCCCAAGGCTCAGCGCAATGACGGCGGCCATGGCCGAGGATGCCAGCGTGCCGAGCAGGCCCTTGGCCAGAAAGGCCCAGGTGGTGGGCCAGGCGAAGAATTCCCAGAACCGGGCCTCGAGCTGGCCTGCGGAATGAAAACGCCACACGACGCCCGCAGCCAGCGCAATCAGCCCGGCCGCGGCGATCAGGCTGACCACCTGCGTGATCTTCCTGGCCTGCGGGCTGGGCGCGCCAAACAGAATGTCTTCCAGAGAACGGCTCATCGCAGTATCCGCAGCTTCTTTTCCAGGATGGCGCCCACCCAGGCAATGAGCAATCCGGTGGCCACGTACAGGGCGGCGGCCACCGCGAACGCGGCCATGCCGGCGGCGGAGTCGTTGGCTATCTTGGACACGAGCGCAGTGAGCTCCCGGCCCGCCAGCGGCACCTGGGACGCCAGCGAGGTAGACAGCATCAGCGCAATGAGCAGCGACGTCATCGGCTGCACGACCGAGCGCAGCGCCTGAGGCAGCACCACGGCCGAGATGATCTGCATGGGCCGCATGCCCAGGCTGAGCGCGGCCTCGATCTGGCTGCCGGCAATGGTGTTGATGCCCGCGCGCAGATAGTCTGCCGTGAACGCGGAGCAGACCAGGGTCAGGGCCAGGATCACGCTGGGCTCATAGTCGATCACGACATTGAGATCGGGCAGCGCGAACACGATGAAGATCAGCAGCGCCACGCTGGGAATGTTGCGGAAGATCTCGACGTAGGCGGTCAGCACGAAGCGCAGCGGCGGCAGCGGAAGCAGCCTGAGCACCGTCACGACCACGCCCAGCAGGAAGCCGGGCAGGAACGAGAAGGCGGTGAGCTTCCAGGTCAGCAAGAGGGCCTGCCAGAAGGCAGGCCCGTGGTCGGCGAGGAGCCGGGAGATGTCACCCATCGTTCAGGGCAGGGCGGGCGGCGTGGGAACGGCCGTGCTGCCGGTGCGCTGTCCGATGGAGACGGTCCACAGCTTGGCCCAGGTGCCATCGGCTTCGATTTTCTTCAGGAAGGCGTTGATGAAGGCCACGCCGTCCGAGCCCTTGGGCAGGCCGATGCCGTAGGAATCCTGGGCGCCAAAGGGCGCGCCTGCCAGCCGCGCGTCGCCAGTGCCCAGGCTCAGGGTGTTGAGCAGCAGGGTGTAGTCGGTCACATAGGCATCCACACGGCCCTGGCGCAGGGAGTCCAGCGCTTCCTGGTGGGTCTGGAACTCCTGCACGACCGCCTTGGGCGCGTGCTGCGCCAGGATGGCGGGCCCCGTGGAGCCGGCCTGCGTGGCCACCTTCTTGCCTGCCAGATCGCTGTACGACTGCACGGTCTTGTTGCTTGCCTTGACAAGCACCCCGGCCTGCGAGGTGTAGTAGGGGCCGGCAAACGAGATCTTCTCGGCGCGTGCGGGGGTGATGGAGTAGGTGGCGATCACCATGTCCGCCTGGTTGTTGATGAGCACCTGCTCGCGCGTGGACGAGGTCACCTGTGCGAACTGGTACTTGGACGCATCGCCCAGGATGTAGCGCGTGAGCAGCTGGGCCAGGCCTGCGTCGAAGCCGCGGATCTTGCCGTCCTTCTCGTTGAGCAGGGAGAACAGATTCGAGGTCTGGGTGCTGCCCAGGCGCAGCGTGCCGGTCTGCTTGATCTTGCTGGCCCAGGTGCTCGATGCAATGGTCGCGGCGTCGGCGACGGGGCCTTGCGCCACCAGGGCGTCAAACGCCGCTGTGTTCAGGGGCGCGCCCTGCGCAAAAAGCGATCCACTGCCCACGATCGCCAGCGTCACCACGGTGGATTTCAGAATGGATTTGATGGGCATGTGGTCTTCCTGCTTGGTCTGTGATGTAAATCTGGGGATGGCTGCCAGGGGCAAGGGCCGATTATGGCGACTCGCGGCCCTTGCTGCCGCACAAGGGTTCAGTCCCTGGTCATGCGCCGGTCGTGCGCCGGTCATGCGCCGGTCACGTGCTGGCCATGCGCCGACCGGGTGCGATGGTGGGGGCTGCGGCATTGAGCGTCTCGATCGCATAGCCGGCCGCTGCCTTGTAGCGGGCCATGAAGCCCTCGCGCTCCTCGCGCGGCAGCACCTCGTCGATATGGTCGAAGACGCCGCCGCAGCGCTCGTCCACCAGTCCCAGCAGGCCGAAGGGGCCGGCCCCGCGGTTGCGCAGCACCAGGGCCGAGATGTCCTTGCACAGCCTGTCGTCATAGGCGCGCAGCGCCTGCGGGCCCACGCCGTGGTCCAGCAGCTGCGCGCCCAGCACGCGCGCGTCCACGATGGCCTGGCTGGCGCCGTTGGAGCCCACCGGGTACATCACATGCGCCGCATCGCCCAGCAAGGCCACGCGGCCGTCCACCCAGGTGGGCACGGGGTCGCGGTCGATCATGGGGTACTCGAAGACATCCGTGGCGCCGCGCAGCATGGCCGGCACGTCCAGCCAGCCGTAGTCCCAGCCGTCGAAGTGGTGGATGAATTCCTCCAGCGCCACGCGCCGGTTCCAGTCGCCTTGCTGCCAGCCGCCGTCGTTGTCCACCGTGATCTCGGCGATCCAGTTGATGGTGGCCAGGCCCGTGACGGGGTCCGGCGGCGTGATGGGGTACAGCACCACGCGATGGCGCAGCGAGCCCACGCCCACGAAGGACGCACCGGTGCGCACAGGCACGCCCGGCGTGGTGCCGCGCCACATGATGGCGCCACCCCACTGGATGGGCGGCTGAGCGGGGTGCATCTGCGCGCGCACGGCCGAGTGCAGGCCATCGGCCGCCACCAGCAGCGAGCCCTGCACCTCCAGCCGCTGGCCATCGCGGGTGTCGATGAGGGCGGTCACGCCCTCGGCATCCTGCCGGTAGCCCACCACGCGCCGGCCCAGCTGCACGGCGTCGTCGCCCAGGCGCTCCCGCACGGCGTTGAACAGCATCATCTGCAACTGCCCGCGGTGCACCGCGTACTGCGGCCAGCGGTAGCCCGCCTGCAGCCCGCGCGGCTCGGCATATACCTCGTTGCCGTTGCGGCCCACCAGCGCCCATTCCCGCGCCTGCAGGCCGATGGTGTCCAGCACATCGTTGCCGAAGCCCAGGTCATGCAGTTCCCGCACCGCGTTCGGCTGCAGGTTGATGCCCACGCCCAGCGGCTGCAGCTGCGCCACCGACTCGAACACGATGCAGGGCACGCCGATCTGGTGCAGCGTGAGGGCAGTGGCCATGCCACCGATGCCGCCGCCGGCAATGAGCACGGGGCGGGATGGATTGTTGTGTGAAGCAGCAGCAGACATGCCGGGATTGTCCATGCAATGGCTGCGGGCGGATGTCCCATCTGCGGCGCGTGCATGGCGCAAACAATGTATGATGACCATCATGCGAAACACAAATTCCAGCGCCCGGGCTTCCGCCAAGGAGGCCACGCATGAGCGCATCGTGTCCGTGGCGGCGCGTGCCATCCGCCGCAGCGGCTATGGCGGCACCGGGGTGGCGGACATCATGAAGGAGGCGGGCCTGACGCACGGCGCCTTCTACGCCCATTTCGCCTCGCGCGATGCCATGCTGGCCGAAGCGGCGGGCAAGGCCTGCGCCGAGTCCTGCGCCGCCGTCGCCGACGTGGTGGCCAAGGCGCCGCCCGGCATGGTGCTGCAGGCCATGCTGGCCGCCTACCTTTCCAAGGAACATGTCCAGCGCGCCGAGGTGGGCTGCCCCCTGGCGGCCCTGGGCTCCGAGACCTCGCGCCAGGCGCCGGAGGTGCGCCGCGTGGCCACGGGCCACATCAAGGAAATGGTCGATCTCATCGCCCGCCAATCGCCGGACTGGGGACAGCCCGGTGCCCATGAGCGCGCGCTCGTCACCTTGTCCACCATGGTCGGCAGCCTGTTACTGGCACGGGCGGTGGATGACCCTGGCCTGTCCGACAGCCTGCGCGAGGCAGCACTCAAGCACCTGACGCCGGCCAGCCATTGATGGCGCATGCCCTGTGCATGTGCCTGGATTTTTTTCGCCATTACATATGATGACCATCATATAAAGGAAAGCCATGAAGGCATTCATTCTGGAAAGCCATGGAGCGAACCGCGCCTTGCAGCTGGCAGACGTACCCGAGCCGCAGCTGCGTGACGACGAAGTCCTGGTCCAGGTCCATGCCGCAGGCGTGAACCAGCTGGACTCCAAGATCAGGGACGGGCAATTCAAGCTCATCCTGCCCTATCGCCTTCCCCTGATCCTGGGCCACGACGTGGCCGGCGTGGTGGTCAAGGCCGGCCCGAGCGTGCGGCAGTTCAAGCCGGGCGACGAGGTCTATGCACGCACGGACGATTTCCGGATCGGTACGTTCGCGGAGTTCGTGCCGGTCAAGGAGTCGTCGCTGGCGCCAAAACCCAAGGGGCTCACGATGGAAGAGGCCGCCTCCATCCCCCTGGTGGGCCTGACGGCCTGGCAGGCACTGGTGGAGACAGCGAAGCTGACGAAGGGGCAAAGGGTCTTCATCCAGGCCGGCTCCGGGGGCGTGGGCACGTTCGCCATCCAGCTGGCCAGGCACCTGGGTGCCACCGTTGCCACCACCACGAGCGCGGCCAACTTCGAGCTGGTCAGGAGCCTGGGCGCGGATGTCGTCATCGACTACCGCACGCAGGACTTCGAGGACGTCCTGCACGACTACGACGTGGTGCTGAACAGCCAGGACGGCAAGACGCTTGGCAAATCCCTGCGCGTGCTCAAGGGCGGCGCGAAGCTGATCTCCATCTCCGGCCCGCCCGATCCCGCATTTGGCAGAAACATCGCTGCGCCCGCATTCGTGCGGCTGGTGATGCGGCTGCTCAGCTCCGGCGTCAGGCGCCGGGCGCGAGGCCGTGGCATTGACTACTCCTTCCTCTTCATGCGGGCCAACGGCGGCCAGCTGCGCGAGATCACCCGCCTCATCGAAGCGGGCGCCATCCGCCCGGTCGTGGACAAGGTCTTCGCATTCGAGTCCACCAACGAGGCCCTTGCCTATTCCGAAGCCGGCCATGCCAAGGGCAAGGTCGTCATCAAGATTCGTTGAATCTGTTTTTCCCCACCCCTGGAGTGCTCCATGAAAATTGAAAACGCTGTTGTTCTCGTCACCGGTGCCAATCGCGGCATCGGCCTGGCTTTCGCGCGCGAGCTGCTCGCCCGTGGCGCCCGCAAGGTCTACGCCGGCGCGCGCGACCCCGCCACCGTCACCCAGCCCGGCGTGCATGCCCTGCAGCTGGACGTGAACCGCCCGCAGGACGTGGCCGCCGCCGCCGCGCAGGCGTCGGACGTCACGCTGGTGATCAACAACGCCGGCATTGCACAGCCCGGTGGCTTCATGGCGCCCGACAGCGAAGAGGTCGCCAGGCGCATCTTCGAGACCAACTTCTTCGCCGTGCTGCGCATGAGCCAGGCCTTCGCGCCGGTTCTCAAGGCCAACGGCGGCGGGGCCTTGCTCAATGTGCTGTCGGTGGCCTCCTGGGTGAACGGCGGCGAGCTGGCCGCCTATTCGGCCAGCAAGTCGGCCGCCTGGTCGCTCACCAACGCCCTGCGCAGCGAGCTTGCAGGGCAGAAGACACAGGTGCTGGGCCTGCACATGGCCTATGTCGATACCGACCTCACGCGCGGGCTTGACGCGCCGAAGTCCAGCCCCGAGGACATCGTCAGGCGCGCGCTGGATGGACTGGAGGCCGGGCTCGATGAAGTGCTGGCCGACGAGCTCACCCAGCAGGTCAAGCGCGGCATGACGGCGGCCCGGCCAAGCTATCTGCCGCAGGGCGCCTGAGATCGGACCGTGCCAGCCATGGGTGCCCATCCGCATGGATCGGCGTGGGCTGGCACGATCGGTCAGCGCCGGTTTGGCCTTTATTTCCATATTTGTTGAAATATCGTATGATTTGCCCATGGATGAATCTGAAGTCGTCGAATCCCTGGCCGCGCTTGCCCACCCCTTGCGGCTGCGCATCTTCCGCGCGCTCGTCGTGGCCGGGCCCGAGGGGCTGACGCCGGGCGTCATGGCAGAAAGCCTGGGCGCCGCCAACACCACGCTGTCTTTCCATCTCAAGGAACTGACCCGCTCGGGCCTGGTGACGCAGGAGCGGGCCAGCCGCAACCTGGTGTACCGCGCCGCCTATGAGCGCATGAACGGCCTGCTCGGCTTCCTGACGCAGAACTGCTGTGCAGGCGCGGCATGCGAGGTGGCCGACATGTCCTGCAAGTCCTGCTGACGCTGCTCCCCCGGTTTCCCCGCCCCGAACATTTCCTGCCATGGCTACCGACAAACCTCTGAATGTCCTGTTTCTGTGCACGCACAACTCTGCCCGGAGCATCCTGGCGGAAGGCCTTCTGAATCACCTCGGCGGCGGGCGCTTCAAGGCCTACTCGGCAGGCAGCAGCCCCCGCGACAACCAGCAGCCCCATCCGCTGGCGATTGCGGCGCTGGAGCAGGCGGGCGTGTGCACCGAAGGCCTGCGCAGCAAAAGCTGGGACGAGTTCGGCGCGCCTGATGCGCCCCCTATGGACCTGGTCATCACTGTCTGCGACAGCGCCGCTGGCGAGGCATGCCCCTATTGGCCGGGCCAGCCCGCCACCGCGCACTGGGGCTACGCGGACCCGTCGCAGGCCGAAGGCAGCGACGAAGGCCGGCAGGCCGCATTCCGCCAGACCCTGCTGGCCATGCGGCAGCGCCTGGAGCGGCTCGTCAACCTGCCACCATCGTCCCTGGCCAGGCACGCGCTGCAGCAGTCTGCCCGCGACCTGGCCCGTGACTGAAGCCTGCCACTGATACCCGCCACCGAAACCGCTGCGGCCCCCGCTGCCGCCTGCACATCCTCGAAGAAAACAGCACATGCTTGCGGCCCTCCTGATCTTTGCAGCCACCCTTGTCCTGGTCATCTGGCAGCCCGCAGGCCTGGGCATCGGCTGGAGCGCGTCGCTCGGCGCCATCGTGGCGCTGGCCCTGGGGGTGGTGCACTGGGCCGATGTCGCCGTCGTCTGGGGCATCGTCTGGAATGCAACCGCCACCTTCGTGGCGGTCATCATCATCAGCCTGCTGCTGGACGAGGCCGGGTTCTTCGAATGGGCTGCACTGCACGTGGCCCGCTGGGGGCGCGCAAGCGGCAGGCGCCTGTTTGCCTTCATCGTGCTGCTGGGCGCCGTGGTGTCTGCGGTCTTTGCCAACGATGGCGCCGCGCTCATCCTGACGCCCATCGTGATGGCCATGCTGGTGGCCCTGGGCTTTTCTGCCGCAAGCACCCTGGCATTCGTGATGGCGGCAGGGTTCATCGCGGACACGGCCAGCCTGCCGCTGGTGGTGTCCAACCTGGTCAACATCGTCTCGGCGGACTTCTTCGGCATCGGCTTCAACGACTACGCGTCGGTCATGGTGCCCGTGAACCTGGTTGCCGTGGCCGCCAGCCTGGGCGTGCTGTTCCTGTTCTTCCGCAAGGATCTGCCCCGCACCTACCCCTTGGAGCGCCTGCAGCAGCCATCGGCCGCCATCCGGGACCTGGCCACCTTCCGCGCAGGCTGGGCCGTGCTGGCGCTGTTGATGCTGGGCTTCTTCGGGCTGGAGCCGCTGGGCGTTCCCGTCAGCGCCGTGGCCGCGGCCTGTGCGCTGCTCTTGCTGGCCGTCGCCGCCCATGGCCGGGTCATCAGCGCAGGCCGGGTCCTGAAGGGCGCGCCATGGCAGATCGTCGTGTTCTCACTGGGCATGTACCTGGTGGTCTATGGCTTGCGCAACGCCGGGCTGACCGGCGCCCTGGCCAGGGTGCTGGAAGTGTTTGCGGGCGGCGGTGTGTGGGGCGCCGCAATAGGCACCGGCTTTCTGTCGGCGGGCCTGTCTTCCGTGATGAACAACATGCCCACGGTGCTGGTGGGCGCCCTGTCCATCGAGCACTCCGGGGCCACGGGGCTGGTGAAGGAAGCCATGGTCTATGCCAATGTGATCGGCTGTGACCTCGGCCCCAAGATCACGCCCATCGGCAGCCTGGCCACCTTGCTCTGGCTCCATGTGCTGGCCCGCAAGGGCATGACGATTGCCTGGGGCTACTACCTGCGCGTCGGCATCGTCCTGACCCTTCCGGTCCTTGCCATCACGCTGGTCGCGCTTGCTCTGCGGCTGAGTGTGGTCTGAACATGGGCTGAACGCCGGCCGGCCGGCGCGCTGGCGCATCAGCTGCTGCCGTCCTGCGCAGGCATCGGCACTTTGGCGCGGCGTTCAAACAGGTGGGCCATGGCCTTTGCCGCCGCCTCGGCCGCTTCAGCGCGGCGCATCTCGGCCGCGTCTTCGAACCCGCAGCCCATGGCCTGGGCCTCGGTGCCGGCGTAGTCGGCCAGCGTCTCGGCGCTGTCGCGGATGCTTTGCAGGGCGCGGGCCACCACGTCCAGGTGCCGGTGGCCCTTGGGGGTCTCCAGCCATGCCAGGGCGAGCTGGGCGATGGCGGAGATTTCTGCACAGCCTTGCTGCACGAGATGGTCCACCTGGGTGAGGGCGTTGGACAGCTGCCGGGTGCTGTGGCTGTCTTTGGTGGGGGAGGGCTGGGTGGGGTTCATGCCATGTCCCTCCGCAGTTGGCCGGGCACAAAGGGCTGGCATGAGGGAGGGGCTGCGCCAAAAGACGGCGCGCAGGCGAGAGAAACGGCGTTCATTGTTCCGTGCTCCATTGCGGATCGAAACCACAGGCCATTGCATCTGCATTGACTGATGGATTCGCTGTACCAAGCCTCGCTTTCGGAGAGGCTGTGCCGCTATACGACGGATGTTTTGAAGCATCAGCCCCGGGACAGGGGGCCGGGGCGGATGATAGCGCGGGAGGGGAGGGGAACGCCCCTTTTTTTTGGGGGGTGAGGCTTGCGAAACGTCCAGTCAAGCGCGGCACGAACGCACAGTCAAGCCGCCAGGGCTGCGCGCCCGCAAGATGGCCGGCAGTGCGCATCCACCCGTGCCACACGCTTCCATAAACATGGCTTTCAGCGCTTGATACACAAGTGCTGAAAGCATTTTTCATGGCCGATCGCGGCTGGGTGGAACACAGCTCCACCCACCCACCACATCGCCATGAAAACCCTTGCCCTTCGAATTGCCATGCTGCTGCTGACGGCGGCGGCTTCAGTGTCTGCTGGTGCAGTCACGGTATTCGACAACCTGGCAGCCGCCAATGACCCGTGGCTCATCCAGCACAACTCCAGCTACCACACCAACCTGTGGGTGGCCAACCGGATCCCGATTGGCAGCCAGTCGCTGCGCATCACGCAGGTGAAGATGAATCTCACCCAGATCGACCAGTTCGAGCTGCAAGTGTGCGCAACCGACGCCAGCGCCGCCACGCCGTTCGTGGACATGACGGCCTGCGCCCCCTTCACCGCCGACGCGGCCACGCCAGGCATGCGCGTGTTCACGGGCGACCGCATTGTGGCGGCGGGCGACTTTGCCTGGGTGGTGGTGCGCAGCATCGGTCAGACCATGATCCGCCGCCAGATCACCACGGCCACCAACGACGGGCTGACCTGGTATTCAGGGGCGAGCCACAACCCGGCCTGGGTGGCCGAGCCGCAGACCTCCATCGGCATGACGGTCGAGGCCGGTTCCGTGCAGCTCGATGGCGTGTGCGGCAGTGCCAGCAGCGCCACGCCTCGCCGCTATCCGCCAGATGCCTTGCTTTGCAGCGTGGGCACGACCAGCGGCGTGATGGGTGATACCTACTCCTTCTCCTGGGTGTGCCAGAGCAGCTACGGCGGCAACCCTTCGCCGCAATGCTCCGTGCCTCGCGCCTACCTCGTTACCTCCCAGGCCACGGGCGGCGGCAGCATCGAGGCGGGGCGCGATGTAGCGGCGGGGCAGCAGGGCAGCTTCACGCTCACCACGCCACCGGGCTATACGGTGCAGGCCAGCGGCTGCGGCGGATCGCTTGCGGGCAACACCTACACCACTGCGACCATTACCGGCAATTGCACCATCAGCGCCACCTTCGCCCCGCCGCCCACCAACGGCGCGTGTGGCAGCACGGCGCCTTCGCTCACCTTGCCAACCCTCTTGTGCAGCGCCGGTTCGGCCACCAACCAGTCTGCCGCGGCCGATGCCTTCCGCTGGAATTGCGCGGGCATCAGCGGCGGCACCACGGCCGCTTGCTTGGCACCGCGCCAATACATGGTGACAGTCAACACGGATGCGGGCATCGCCAGCGCACAGTGCACCCCGAACCCCGTGACCCATGGCTCCAGCGCCACCTGCGCGGCCACGGTGCACGACCCTGTCGCCCGCCCCTTCAGCGGCTGGGGCGGCGCATGCAGCGGCGTGGGGGCTTGCCAGCCCGTGGTTCTCGGGGCTACCACCGTCTCTGCCAATACGACGCTCATCACCTACGCCATCACCACTACTGCCACCACGGGCGGGAGCATGTCGTGCACGCCCAACCCCGTGCCCCACGGCCAGGGCGCTGGCTGCACTGCCACGCCGCAAACGGGCTTTCAGTTCACCGGCTGGACGGGCGATTGCGCGGGCACGGGTGCATGCCAGTTCACCAACGTGACCAGCGCGCACAGCGTGGGAGCCACCTTCGCGCCCATTACCTACGCCATTGCAACCCCCGCAGTCACCGGCGGCAGCGTGAACTGCACGCCCAACCCCGTTCCCTATGGGCAAGACACTATCTGCGTCGCCTCGCCCGCGATGGGCTACCACTTCACCCATTGGTCGGGCGATTGCGCGGGCACTGCCAGCGCGTGCATTCTCTACAACGTGACCAGCCCGCGCAGCGTGGGTGCCACATTTGTACTCAACACCTATTCCATCGGCATCGTCCCCGCCCCGGCCAACGGCACAGTCACCTGCACGCCCAACCCCGTCACCCACGGCCAGGATGCAAGCTGCACCGCCACGCCCGATGCGGGCTACCACTTCACCAGTTGGTCGGGCGATTGCACGGGCACGGGGGCATGCCAGTTCACCAGCGTGACCGCGTCGCGCACCATCTCGGCCACCTTCACGCCCAACACCCACTCCATTGCCACCCCCGCTGCCGTCAACGGCACGGTCACCTGCGCACCCAACCCCGTTAACCATGGGCAGGGTGCAAGCTGCACCGCCACGCCCGATACGGGTTACCACTTCACCAGTTGGTCAGGCGATTGCGCGGGCACAGGTGCATGCCAGCTAACTAACGTGACGAGCCCGCGCAGCGTGAGTGCCACCTTCGCGCTGAACACCTACCCCATCAGCATCACCCCCGCCACAACCAACGGCACGGTCACCTGCGCACCCAACCCCGTTAACCATGGGCAGGGCGCAAGCTGCACCGCCACGCCCGATGCGGGTTACCACTTCACCAGTTGGTCGGGCGATTGCGCGGGCACGGGGACATGCCAGCTCACCAACGTGGCCAGCCCGCGCAGCGTGAGTGCCACCTTCGCGCTGAACACCTACCCCATCAGCATCGCCCCCGTCACCACAAACGGCACGGTCACCTGCGCACCCAACCCCGTTAACCATGGGCAGGGCGCAAGCTGCACCGCCACGCCCGATGCGGGCTATCACTTCACCAGTTGGTCGGGCGATTGCACGGGCACGGGTGCATGCCAGCTCACCAATGTGACCAGCCCGCGCAGCGTGAGTGCCACCTTCGCGCTGAACACCTACCCCATCAGCATCGCCCCCGTCACCACAAACGGCACGGTCACCTGCGCACCCAACCCCGTTAACCATGGGCAGGGCGCAAGCTGCACCGCCACGCCCGATGCGGGCTATCACTTCACCAGTTGGGCGGGCGATTGCACGGGCACGGGTGCATGCCAGCTCACCAATGTGACCAGCCCGCGCAGCGTGAGCGCCACTTTCACCCACGATCCGGTCGATGCCACCTGCGGCTCAGCGGCCAACGGCGCTGTGGCCTTCAAGCCCAGCGCGAATCTGTGCGTCACGGGCACGCCAGGGACCGTGCTATCCGCTGGCGGCCAATACAAATGGCAGTGCAGCGGTGAATATGGCGGCGCAGCGCAGCAGTGCAGCGCACCGTGGCAGGGTGCGGGCGGCAACGGCAATCTGGGGGCGGTGGAGGTGGACAGTGCGAACGGCTGGGAGATCAGCAGCGCCGCCTTTGCCTCCACCTTGCCCGCGCCCTTGCCGTCCCATGTGCGTGCAGTGCACGCGCCGCTGGGGCTGGTGCTGGGGCGTGTCGCTGGCAATGCAGATGCACAGGTGACCGTGCACTTCACCGCACCAGTGCCGCAGGGGGCCGTTTATTACAAATACGGCCCCAGCCCTGACGGGCTGGGCTGCACCAGCGCTGCCTGCGCGCAGCCGCACTGGTATGCGCTGCCCGGTGCGCAGTTTGCGCCCGACGGCCTGAGCGTGACCTTCACCCTGGCCGATGGCGGCGTGGGTGACAGCGATTCCGTGCCCAACCAGATCACCGACCCCGGCCTGCCCGTGCTGCTGGCCCCGCAGGCCATCCCCGCACTCGGCTCCTGGGCGCTGGCGCTGCTTTCGCTGCTGGCGGCGGGTCTGGTGGCTGTGCGTCGCCGCGCGTTGGGCGGTGCTTGCGCACCACTGATCAGAAAGTGAAGCCAAGCTGTCACCAAGGCAAAGCCGCCCCAGCGCCGGGTTTCAGATGAGTTGCCGGCGGGACTCAGGGGCTCCGCAAAGTTTCCTATTGCGACCCACGCATAGGCGCTGCCGAAACAGCGCCGCCGTTCAGTGTGTACAACGGGGGCCGCGACGACTTAGCGGGTGTGTACCGTCATACTTCACGCAAGCTGAATCATTTGCAAAGTTGCCATGTACACACTCCGCACATCACGTCCTGAAGATGGTGCCGCTCTGGTTGACCTTTGGCGGCGTTCCGTAGACGCCACCCATCACTTTCTCAGTCCCGATGATCGAAAGGCCATTGATGCCGAAGTGGTCGAGTTTCTGCCTCATGCACCAGTGACTGTTGCTGTCGATGAACATGACCAGCCCCATGGCTTCATGATGATCGATGGCACGCACATGGAGGCGCTGTTCATCGATCCGGATGTCCGCGGCACCGGCATTGGCCGCAAGTTGTTGCAGCATGGATTGGCGCTGCACGGGGCATTGAGCACAGACGTCAACATGCAGAACTCCCAAGCGGTTGGCTTCTATCAACGGATGGGGTTCGTTGAAACTGGACGTTCGCAGGTGGATTCCCAAGGACGCCCTTATCCTCTTATTCACCTGCGACACCAGGGCTAGCTGGAGCCAAGCCGCAGCTCGCATGGGGCCTGCCTTGCAGCAGCAACCCCTTACTGTGGACTGCTGCCCCTTGGTTGATGCTCAGATACACGGTCGGCAACCACCGTTTTGTACGCTTTTAATTTGATGGATAGACAACCAGATACAGGCATGAATTTGAAATTTAAGCGGCTCACTGAAGTTGATCCGGCTCAAATTGTTTCGCTGAACAACAATCCAGATGTGCTGCGACAAATGCCGCTTGGAATTGCGGATTTCGACCTGGCGAAAGCAAATGAATGGGCTCAGAAAAAAGATGCCCAGTGGCAGCAATACGGCTATGGGCCGTGGGCGTTTGAAATTGATCAGCAATTTGCCGGCTGGGGCGGCTTGCAGTACGAGGAAGGTGATGCTGACCTCGCTTTGGTGCTTCACCCCAAGTTCTGGGGAAGTGGCAAGGTCATCTATCAAGAGATAGTGAAACGTGCATTCACTGGCTTGGGGCTGAACTCCATCACGATTTTGCTGCCACCTTCAAGAACCAGAATAAAAGGGATTCTCAAGCTGGGATTTCGGCCAGATGGCGCATTGGATATCGAGGGGACTCGTTTTTTGCGCTATCGCCTGCATGCACCCGGCAAACCCGCTTGACCAGATATTTGAGCAGCGCGTCTTGATCCCGCGCGCTCATACCTTGGCGAGGAAGGCCGCCGCATCACCCGCTTCACACTTCCAGTCTGCGAAGACTCCAACCAGATTGCATTCCACGCAGTGGCAAGCGATGTAGTACCAGCGCACGTCGTGTGTGCCCTCGTACACGGAGACGCCGGACATCAGTTCGAACGTCTCGTTCTCGCACACGCACTCGTGTGCCTCGGGGGTGGCCTCTTCAACATATTCCGCGCTGTCGCCCATCAGGTGTTCCTGCCCGCAGTCGGTGCAGGTGCGGATGGCCACGCCGGCTTCTTCATCTGTCTGCAGCGCAAAAGTCCGGCACCCGCAATCGCATTTGGACGAGGCAAACCGGACGGCCTCATGAAGATTCGCAATGCTGTAGCTGCGCAGCTCGGCTTGGGTGTCGCCGGAAGTTGTTCCGTACCAGAACTCGCCCTTCTTCGTCAGTGCCATTGATACTGTTCCATTCTTCAAGTTGGGCTTCCCGGCAGACCTGACGCCAAGCTTTCCCGATGTTCCGGATTTTGCCTGATGGCACGGTGAATCGTCGCCAAGGGGCCGGGCCGAGGTGGACGCCGATTCTTGGAGATTGCAGCCAGCGACCATCAAGTTCAACTGTTGATCGCCGCCGATGTTCGATGTTGAAGCTCCTGCGTCCAGCTCTCAGCCTGAGACCAGTGTTCGGAAATCTGCAGCTGCCGGCTGCTCCGCAGCGGTTGCTGCCGCCCAGGGCCTCCTCGCGAGCTCGCTGCCGGTGCCGCGCGTCAGCAGCCGTGAGCACGCTTGTGCGAGAGGAAGAAGCGCAGCATCTCGGCGCTGGCGTCGATTCCTCCTGGCGTGGTGTAGCTGCCCTCTGAGCTGCCGCCGGACCATGCGTGGCCTGCGCCATGCAGTTGCCAGTGTTCAATGGCGGTACTTCCGTCGGCCGCGACATAGGCAGAGCGGGTGAATCGCTGGCGGTTCGGCGCATGGCCCTGGATGACGCGAGGTGCGCCTTGGGGACTTTGCGCGCTGCGTGCAGCATTCACCACGGCCGCGCCGTTGTCGTGGTGCACCGTCGTGTCGGCATCGCCGTGAAACACGATCACCGGACACACGCTGGGACCGCTGGCCGAGCCTGATGCTGCGCCTCTTCGCATCGCCTCGAGGGCTGATGGCAGATTGGACGCAGCACCGGCGGGCAAGCCCGAATGCACGCCCACGGCGGCGAACAGCTCAGGATAGGTGCGTCCCAATATGTCCGCCATTGCACCTCCAGCCGATAGTCCGGCGACATAGACACGCGATGCGTCCGCGCCATGGTCAGCCACCATCTGGCGTGTGAGGCCCGCCAGCAGTGCTGGCTCGCCCCGGCCCCGCTGCTGATGCTGGGCCTTGAACCAGTTCCAGCATTTTTGCGAGTTCGCATGCTGTGTTTGTTCGGGATAGAGCACCAATACACCAGCCCTGCGTGCCTGCTCATTCATGCGCGTGCCGGCGGCGAAGTCTTCCGGCCCTTGGGTGCAACCGTGCAGCATGAGGACGAGCGGCCGAGGCCCCGCTTCAAGTGCACTGCCTGGCGGCACATACAGCCGATAGGCCAGCTGCCGGCCTCCGTGCGAGTAGCTGCCGCGCAGCCATTGCTCGTCGCTGCAGGTGTCTGCCTGCGATGAGCCCGCAGGCACGGCGAGTTCGGGAGCATCGTCGATGAAACGGGCTTCGGCATCGACGATCCAGCCTTCTTCCCTGTGACTGGTTGCGGCTGTCTTGCCGTGGGGCGCGGGCGCAGGTGCGGGCGCGCTTTCGCCTCGCAACGTGCGCTGAATCAGCTCGGTTGCTTCCAGCAAATTGCCAGTGCGCGTCAGGCGTGTAGCCTCGCCCAGCATGTCGTGAAAAAGCTGTTTCATGGAGTGGTTCTCAGGTAATGCGGCCGGCCAGAGCGGCACGAACGGCGGGGCTGGCCTGGAGCGCTCCCAGCACCGTGATGGATTCGATGGTTTCTGCGGCCAGCTGCGCAGGCACGTCCTGCGCGATGCTGGCCAAGCCCAGCACCCGGATCTGCAGCTTTTCCCCGGCAGCCTGCACCCGCATGAGATCGGCCTGGGAGAAATGCTGCATACCCAGGACCAGCATCTTGCGGGCGACGACCTGTTGCAACGCGTCCGCGTGGCTGCGCAGGTGATTGCGTATCGCTGTACGGATGAAATCACTGCGGTTTGCGTAGAAGCCTTCGGCGACCAGCAGGTCGATTTGGCCCAGGTCGACATAGCCCAGATTGATGGTGAGCTTCTCGGATTCGCTCACGCGAGGGGTGGAGGTGGTAGTGGCCATGGAACATCCTTATGCCATCCATATGGATGGTTTGAGGATGGTTTCAAGGCCTGATGTTTCAATTTGGCGCTGCACGTCGTGTGGTGTCCGGTGGACGGGCTCTCCAGCGTGTCCGTTGCCATCATTGCCCTGTCACGTCTGGGCCGTAGGGTGGCCGGGCCGGGCCACCGTGCCCGGCGTTGCTCAGCCATGCGCCAGGAGGCTCCATGCAAGATTTGCAGGCAGGCTCGCCGCACGGCCCTTGCGTTTGGGGCCGGCCCGGCGAACGGTTCAATACCTGGAGTCATCTGCGAAACGGTGTCCGGCGGCGATGCGCGCAAGATTGTGGGCGCTGTGGTGTTTGGCCTGTCTCTGGCGGCGCTGTTTGGCGCATCGGCCCTCTTTCATGGCTGTACCGGGGTGCGCAAGCGTTTCTGGCAGCGCGTCGACCACGCCTGCATTTACCTGCTGATTGCCGGCAGCCACACGCCCTTTGCCTTGATGGCGCCCCCTGGCTTGTGGGCTTGGCTGCTGCTTGGCGGCGTATGGGGGCTCGCATTCCAGGGTGCGATACGTGCACTGGGTTTCGATTCGCCGCCGCGCCTGTCCCTGTACATCAGCCTTGGCTGGCTCAGCTTGGGGGGCGCGGTGCCGGTGGCCTTTCGCCATGGTGCGCAGACCCTGGCCTGGCTGCTCGCCGGCGGACTGCTCTATTCGGCAGGAACGGTGTTCTACCGTCGTCTGGCGAGCATGCGCCACGCGCACGGCATCTGGCATCTGTTCGTGGTTGCCGGCAGCGCCTGCCATACCGTTGCGGTAGCCGGTTTGCTCGCCTGACCGCCTGCCATTCATGGCTTCGACACCCCGCTGGCCGTTTTCTCGCACATTCAATAGCGGAAAGATCAAGGGGATGCCAGCATCAGCGGGTTCACAAGCACTTTGTGTGGGCAGCCATCCTCGATCCGCTTTGGCCGCAATGATCGGGCTGGCTACAGATGCCGACTGAGAGTTGTCGGCGGCGAGGGGAATCGCTTCGCATGAGGAAGGTCAATGACCGGTTCCGGCAGCCGCTGACATTCGCTTTGGAACGGCGAACGACCGTACCCAGCCTGAAGCCGTCATCTACCGGGATGTCTGTGAGGACCGCTCCTGGCCGATAGCCGAACTTACGAGACGCGGAAGACTAGGCTGGAGAGCATGTCGTTGAGCTCCGTGTCGTTGTGTCCACGGCCGTTCTCGACTAGGTTCCAATGCCAAATTGCTTGAACCTCTGGCGTCATGGCATTCTCGAAAACGTTCACGGCGAGCCACGCCAAGTCTGTCCTTGAAAGTTGGAAGCGGCGCGCGACCTTTTCGCAAGGCTGTTGCGGGAGGCTGACTTGCCAGCTCACTACGCGCCGCCTCAAGCATCTCTTGGGTCGCCTCAAACATCCTGATTCCTATGCCTCCGGAAAAACATCGACCGTCGGCCCTTGGCCGCCCCAAGTCCGCCGCTGGGCCGCTTGGCGCTGCGAGATGACGCGGAGCAAATCGTCAACGGCAACGTCGCCAGTCACCCCAACTTTGTCCGAGACCGTGGCCAAGTAGGCTTCCCAATGCTCGGACGGCTCTTCCCACGGCATCTCATGAAGAGTCCACCAGCGGTCAAACACCTGAATGGTGATGGCGTCGGAGCCGAGAACACGATGGGCGTCGAGAGAGGAGGACAGGAATTCGTACTCACGGACGCGCGCAAGGTAGAGCAGTTTCACCGCCATAGCAACCGCCTCTTGGCGCCACGCCGACCTGTCTGACCAGCACCTGCTTGTCAGCACCGGCTGCAGAAGCATGTCCGCCTCTTCCGCCGTGAGGACTGATGGGAATGTGACCAGCGCAACTGCCGATGGCTCAATCTGGAAATAGGTGGTGTGTTTCACGAGGTCCAATGCTCGCTTCGAATGCCAGTTTGCAGGCGTGGATTCTGCCTATACCGCGAATGGTCGGTTGAAGTCACAACCGAAACCAGCCGTTTAATCAACCTATTCCCAGTCCACCCACCCCATCCCCACCCCCCGATTCACATGCCGCTGCCCACCCACCACCAACTCCGAATCCAGCGTGGCCAAAGCAACAGAGATCCAGGCGCCCTCCGCGTAATGCGCGCTGTGCCACGTCAGCGATGAGCCGCATTGCTGGCAAAAGCAGCGCGTGATGCCGGGCGATGAGGCAAAGGAGCGCAATTGCTCCTGGCCCTGGGTGAAGACAAGGTCCTTTGTCGGCACGCTGCCGTAGGTGGCGAATGCGGCACCGTGGGCCTTCTGGCAGATGCGGCAGTGGCAGTGCGAGACGGCCTTGGGGCTGGACCGCAGTTCATAGGCGATGGCGCCGCACAGGCAGCTGCCGGTCAGGGGAAGGGCAATGGGGCTTGTGTGGGCGCAGGTGTCAATCATGGCGTGGCGGAAAAGAAAAACGATACGGTTGCCATTTGGTATAGGCCATGTTTGCCGCACAGGTCTCAGAGAGATCGCTGCATCAACCGATGACTTTGGCGACTGGATCCTTGATGCAGTCTGCAGGGAAATTCAGAGCGCAAGCATTCCAGTGCCAATTCAACGCCGCTAAGCTGGGTCGCTCAGCATTGGTCAGGGGAAGCCTCAAGATTTTTCCGGCAATCGCCTGATAGTAGTCACCTTTCAACTTTGTTGAAACCTCAATCTTTAGGTCACCAGGGTTGATGCGTACCAAACGCAAGTCGAACAGGGTGTGAAGATCCGACCGCAGTAGCAGACCATTCACTACTACGTTGGTGTGTGCCCCCAAATATGGCCTGATGTGCGCAGCTTCGAGTGCCTGCTCGACATCGCAACCGGTGAACGCGCAGCGTCCAGCGTATGCCTTCAGCAGCGACTTTCTGAAGCCCATTTGGCCCTGCCTTCGGGCAATGGCTCCTAACGTTTTTTTTCGTGCATCAGTGTCGTCGTCTGGATCGAACTCATCTTCGCTTTCGAGCTCGTCTCGCAGAGCATCAAGCGCTGCTTCAGTCGGCTGAATATCTAGGCGTTGCGGGCGCAGTTTAGTGTCACCAGGCACAGCGGCCAGTTCCCAAATGCCATGGACTTCAGGTTCGTAGAACGTGTATGTGCGGATGCCTAGCGTCTCGACGAACAAGAGGTCGAAAGAGTTGGCGCCGTCGATTACCCGCGCCTTCTGGTTTGGAGACCAGTTTGCTCGAGAAAAGGCGTTCACAGAGACCAGATCAAGGTCAGGGCGTACATTTTTCAGGTTGAAGCTGGGATGTCGAATTGAGAGGTACTGCTCGACTTCGGGAATCGTTGCGGTTCCGCCCAAGGCTCTCAGTGCATCCACAGCCATTTGCCATGTCTGTTTTTCTCCGTATTTGAACTCGCGTTTAAGTTCAGTCTCTGGAGTATCTCTACCCGTTTCCAACGCCGCAGCGATCGGCAACATGTAGTAGGCGTGCTTGTACAGACCTCCGGCCGGACCAGTGTTTCGATAGTCGTTGGGGTTGCGCCTGCCTTCAGTCCAGAGCTTCCAAAATGCGTTGAACCGCGCTCTGTCAAACCATCGAGGTTCACGGCCTGTGTCTGTGATGATGATTTGATAAACAGCATGTTCAGCGTCGCCCTGGCGTTCCAGCTTGAAGCTCTTGTAGCCCGGCCGGACCGCAGTCCAGCGACGCATGGTCATATCGGTCACCGTGTTGAGTCGGCTCCATGCCTCATCAGAATTCACTTGTTTTCCTTCTTTTGATTGTTTTGGGCCGACACCTTATTCACACAGCAAACTTGGTATCTGTGGTGAGAGGCATAAACGAAAAAAGGCGCATGCAATTGTGCATGCGCCCCAATGCCGCGACAGGGATGCGAGGCAACCCCAGGAGTCATCCGTTTCGTCAGTCGCCGATGACCTGCAGCCCGCTGCCGTCCCCATGCGCCTGCAGGCACATTCTTCCGAGATCGTTGAGAAAGCGCAGCACGGGCATCTCGCCCACGCAGGCGGGGATGGCGGCCATGATGTCGTTGTGCAGTTCCAGCAACTGGTCGGAGGCCACGAACATGGCGGCGGATTCGCCGTAGTAGTGCCGCCAGAAGTCCTGCAGCAGGCCGTGGCGGGCCTTGCCTACGACCAGGGGATAGCCGTTTTCCCAGACCTGTGCGTCCATGGAAAGGCTGGCCAGGCCAGGGTCAACAGGCCGCGCGCTGGCGGGGATCAACAGTACACGTCGCATGTCCATGCTCATTTGCGTCTTCCAGGTGCGCCAGTGGACTCGGGCAACCCGGTCCGGGAGGAGGGTGAGAGGGTTCGCACCGCAGGCGGCAAGAACCGGTTCCCACTTTATTCACGTGTGCACAACAAGAAAATTACAGCTGATTACATGCGGCGAGCGATGCACCGTGTGCCTGCCGTTCTCCGTTGCAGTTCGCCGTTCAGGCGCTGCGCGCCCCGCCTTCGATCTCGAACGCAAAGTCCCCGAAGCGCAGGCTGCCGCGCCGCCGCTCCACCAGGGCGGGCGAGGCAGCGCATTCGGGCAGGGCGCTGAGGATCTGGTGCTTGGCGCGGAAGATCTGGATGTTCACGTACGATGGCTCCACGCCCAGCATGCGTGAGAGCGCATCCAGTTCTATCCAGCCCTGGCTTGCGGGGGCCAGGCCTTTTTCTGCGTCCTGCTGGCGCACGCGGGCCAGGGTGACAAGGGTGTAGTGGTGTATGCGTTCGCCCAGCGCAATGGGCTTGCCGTCGCTCATGACGGTCAGGCTGGCGTGCTCTTCGTTCTGGCTGACGGTGAAGCGAAAGGACACTTCCGGCGGCTTGGGCGCACGCGGGTCGAAGCTGCTTTCCCGCGTGGATTCCAGGTCGTCGCATTGCACGAATTCCCAGCTGCCTGCGGAGGTGTGGATCATGGCACCGTCCACCAGGGGCTCGGTGCCGTCGCCGGACTCCTGTAGCCAGCGGCCGTCCTCGAAGAAGACGTTGGCTTCGGGCTCCTGCGCGTCAGGCAGCAGGGTGCCGCGCGGGTTCAGGGCCAGGGGGCCGTCCTGGGGCAGTCCCGGGCCGGGGCTCAGGCAGGTGATGGGAGGTCCCAGGTCTTCCACGGTCCAGGCCGCTTCTGCGCCTTCGCCCATGCTGAGCTTGGCGCCCACCGCCAAAACGGTCCAGCGGCCGGCGACCAGGCGCACGCCGTTGAGCATGGTGCCGTTGCGGCTCTGGTCCACGATTTCCCAGGTCTGCCGGTTCCAGCGGAACAGTGCGTGGACCTGGGAGACGTCGGGCGCCTTCATGACGGTCTGGCAGACCGAAGGATGGCGGCCGAAGGTATGCAGGGGCCGCAGCACGACGATGCGGCCGTCGAGTTGGTTACGAAAGAGGGCCATCGCCTCGAATTCTCCTTGGGGCTTGTGTGAACAGGGGGTGGGCTGGGGGCGCATTGGCCCGGAGCCGGCAGCCTGTTGCCAAGCTGAGAGAGTACATGCCCGCTGCGCTTTTCAGTTTGTCAAACGTACAGAGCCTGCGGATTCAGTTCGGATTCCTGCAGCGGCCGGCTGCGCCAGCCCAGGGCCACGGGTACGTTGCGCAGCCGTGGATTGCCCAGTTCCGGCCAGATATGGCACAGGCCGGGAATCGCGACTTTGACGGTTTGCAGAGGGATGTCGGGGCGCGAGTGGTCGTAGACGATGGTTTCCAGGCCCAGGCCGCGTGCGATGTCCACGCAGCGCGCGATGGCCTGGGCAATGTCTGGCGGCGTGGTGTCCGGCGTGTGCCCAGACAGAGGCGCAGGCTGTTGCGGCGGCGCATCGGCGCTGTCCGCAGGGTGCAGGAAGGCCTGCAGTGGCTCGGGCACGGCAAAGCTTTTGCCGGCCGCGATCAGCTGGCTGATTTCGGTGAGGGCGCGTTCGCAGGCCAGGGCGCGGTCCAGGCTGCAGCCAAAGCCCACGGCCCATTGGCCGGTGTCAGCGTGGCGGCCCACGGAGACGACCACGGGTATGCCGAAGTCATGCGTGATGTCCAGCAGCCAGTACGACCATTGCGGGCCGCAACTGCGGTCCAGGCGCTGGCGCGTGGCCTGGTCGATGCCTTGCAGCGCAATGGCGGGCCTGCGGATCTGGCCGTACCACCAGATGGCGGCGGCGTCGCGTTCCACCAGTTCCATGAAGCCCTGGAGGATGGCCTCTTCCCGCGTGTTGCCGGCCGCGCAGCCGTTGGAGGTCCAGCCCACGTGGTGCTGGCTTTGCGCGGGCGCATGGGCCAGGCAGAAGGCCAGCGGCAGGTAGCGGCGCGCATCGGCGGTCAGGGACCAGGCGGGAGCCCACCACAGGGGCTCGCCCTGGCCGGTGCTGGGGGCCACGGCATGCGGTGGCTTGTCGGTGGCAAAGCCGGCGGTTTGCCGCTCGCTGAAGCGGGCCAGTTCCGTGGGCGCGATGCAGGGCGCGTCCAGCTCGGCGGCGGGGGCGATGACCACGGCTTCGTCGCCCTGGTGGAAGGCGGCGTAGCGTTCCACCGCTTCGCACATGGCGCTGGCGCGGGCCTGCACGGCCGACAGGCCCTTGCCCAGGCACAGCTGTGTTCCGGAGCCGGCCAGGCTGGTGCTGCCGGGGGCCGGTGTCCTGAAGATTTCGCTGCAGTAGACGGTGAGCGCTTCGTCTGTCTCGGCCGTCAGCGGCGTGACCCGGGCAATCACGCCGGTCAGCGGGCTGACGTGCTGCGACAGGCGCTGCACCGTGGTCTCGGCCGGCACGCTGCGCCAGCCGCCATCGGCGCGCGCGGCATGCGTGCCGGGAACTGGCGCAATGCGTTCGCGCTGGCGCAGGGCCATCAGCCCTGGCGTGCCGCAATGCGGGCATTGCGGGCGGGTGGCCACCGGGTGGGGCTGCTCAGGCTCCAGCGTCCACACGGTTTGCGCCGCATCGGTGTGCGCCAGCAGGCGCTGCACCGTGGGCAGCAGGGCCTGCAGCCGCGTGGCGATGAGGTCGGCGCCGGCGCGCACGGGCGGGCAGCGGTCGCTGTCCTGAGCCTGGCCGTGCTTGCCGCCGCGTGCGGGATGGTTGCGTTGCCAGCGGTGTGCGAGGCAATGCCAGCAGGCCGCTGCCTGGGGTTTGAAAAGCGGTCCCGCCATGGCCTGCTCGCCTGTTGGCCGCACCAGCAGCCAGGGCCGGCCTGCGGCACGCTGGTTGGCGTCAATGGCGCCCAGGCGCGGGTCCAGATAGTCGTCGCAGAAAACGATGGTGAGCGGGGCGGGTACCTGCCTGGCTGCCGCCGCGGCAACGGCCGCGGCCCAGTGGCAGGCGTCTGTGCTGTCCAGCGCTGCAGTCAGCATGACGATGTCGATCTGCTCCGATGCCTGCAGGCGCACGGGCGGGGCCGAGAAATCCGGTTGCAGATAACGGTGGCCTTTCACGTCGCTGTGCAGCACCGGCTGGACCAGGCCCTGGCGCAGCAGGGCGCCCAGGGCGTGCAGCATCTGTGCAAGCGGCGCATCGGGCGCTGCGGCGCAGTGCTGCATGAGGCTGGTGCCGGCCTGCAGCGGGGCGTTCAGCGCCAGCACGGCGGCAGAGCCCAGGGCCAGGGTGTCGCGTTCGCTGGCCAGCAAAAGGCGGTCGCCCTGCTGCACGGGCGGCAGGAATTTCTCGTGCCAGCGAAAGGCGTGGGCGAACAGGTCCGGGGCCGTGGGCTCAGGCAAGAGACGGTGCTCCGAGTTCAAGGCGGACGACGGCATAGGGGTGCTGGCCGGTGGTGGCGTGGAAGGCGGTCTCGAACAGCTGGTGCTGCTGCGAGAAGCGGGCATACAGGTGCTCTTGCAGGCTGATGCGGATGGCGGGGTGGATGCGCTCTATCTGCGCGCCGTCCGCAAAGCCCGAGACGACGGGCAGGCGCATTCCGCCCACCTGCATGGGCAGCCGCGCAAGGGCCGGGTGCACATGGTCGAGTACGACGGTGCACGGCGGGCTGCCGGGCGCGGCAAAGCGCTGGGCCAGCTGCTGCAGCATGGCCTCCAGCGCAGCCTGGGGAAGATAGGGGCAGACGCCTTCCAGCAGCACCAGAACGGGCTGGTTGCCGGGCAGGGCGGCGGTGTCCAGCCAGGAGGTGTCGAGGATGGAGCAGGCGAGGTTGGTTTCAGGGCCTGCAATGTATTGCGCGCGCAGGGCGATGGCGTCGGGCAGGTCCACGTTCAGCCAGCGTGCGGTGCCGGCCTCGGGGGCCAGGCGGTTGCGCCGCGTGCACAGGCCTGCACCCAGCGCAATGCACAGGCCGGACGGATGGGCGGTCAGAAATTCGGTGGTGAGCCGGTCGAACAGCTGCGAGCGCAGCACCACGCTGCGTACAAAGGCGGGGTCGGCCGCATGGGCCTCGCTGGCCTGGGGCAGGGCGGCGGCAATGCGGCGCGCCTCGGGGTCGGAAAAAGGCGGCAGGTCCGGCAGTTCCGAGGAAGCTGCCGGACCTGCCGCCCGGGCACGTGCCGCCAGCGTCAGCAGCAAGGTGGCCGTGGCCCCTTGCAGCTGCGCCGGTGCCGTATCAGCAGGTGAAGGGGTAGGCGTCACCGGTGTTGTTGTAGGAGGTCAGGGCGATGGCCCACAGGTCCTGCTCGGCAGGTGCCACCGGGTAGTTCAGCACGATGCCGTTCTTGATGGCCGTGCCGTCTGCGCGCTGCAGGTTCCATTCGCCGCGTGCCGCATCCCAGGTGAAGGCCTGCTCGGTCTCGAAACGGACCTGGAAGTTGAACGGGTTGTTGTAGCCCAGCCATTGGCTCAGCACGGGGGCCTTGTCCTTGCCGTCGTCACGCGTCAGCTCTGCGTGGAACTCGGGCGACTGCCAGGCCAGGGCGATGGCGCGCAGCACCACGCCGCCAAAGGCCAGCAGCGAGTCCGGGCCGCCGCCGGGGATGCCCAGGCCCGTGGGCAGGGCGGCCCTGAGCGTGCCGTTGCTCGGTTCCTCGAACGAGGTGCTGATGCCCATGAAGTTGGGGAACAGCTGGTAGTAGGCGGCCAGCGCTTCGGAGGCGTGGGTCTGGGGCGCCTGGGGCAGGACGATGACGAATTCATCGTCAGGACCGATCCAGCCGGCCGTGAGCACGGGCTTCCATTCGGCGCGCTGGGTGGGGTCGTCGCTCAGGCGCAGCGACACATCGACCTGGGGCCACTGGGTCGGCAGGCTGAAGTCGCGGTGCAGCATGGGCTGGATGTCGCGCTGCCCCAGCAGGTCACGGCGGTAGGCGTCATCCTGCCAGGAGCGGGCGATGGCCCGCAGGTAGGCAAGGCGGAATGCGAGCAACGGTTCAGTATTCTGCAGCTGGGTGGTCATGTGACTTCATCCTCGGTTCAAGAAAAATGCGCCTGGCCGGGCAGGGGCCCGGACAGGTGCACGGACAGTTCAGGCCGCAGCGCGGCCAGCTCACTCAGGCGCGCGGCCACGTCCGGCCTGGCGGGTGCCAGGGCCTGCGACAGGGCCAGCGCCTCGGTTTCGGTGCGGTACTTGCCGGCGGTGCGCGCAGTCCCTGCCGCCTGGGCCAGGCTGTCCTGCACGGCTGCGTGGTCGGCGCCCATGGCCAGCAGGAAGCGGGCCTTCTTCAGGTGCAGCTCGCTGCTGTGCAGCCGCTCGTCCAGTACGTCGGCCAGGCGCAGGCATTCGTCGATCTTGTCCAGGGCCTCGGCCCAGCGCCCGCTGGCCGCCAGCATTTCGGCGACGAAGGAGCGGTAGTAGGTCTGGCAGTAGCGGCAGCCCATGTCCCAGAGCAGCTGCGCCGTGCCGCTGGCGCGCTCAATGCCCTCGGCGCTGGCGCTGCCTGCGCCGTCACCCAGTGCCCAGCAGCGGATGATGTCCGCATAGCCCGAGAACGCGGGCAGGCCGTAGCGGGCCGTGATGTCCAGCAGCTCGCCCGTGGTGGCCAAGGCGCTTTCCTTGTCGCCACGCGCCTGGTGGACCAGGGCCTGGTAGAGCAGGGCCATGCTCAGGGAGGGGATGTGCGAAACCTCGTGCGCCAGGCGCACGGCGTCGTTCGCATCGGCCAGCGCGGCCTGGTCGAAGCCGGCGAACCAGCGCACCAGGGCGCGCCCGCAGGTGGCCCAGACGCGCGTGTCGAAGCCGAACTCGGCCGCATGGTGGACATGTGCCACGGGGTCGTAGCGGGTGATGGCGTCGGTCAGCGCTTCTTCGGCCTGCTCGAATCGGCCGTCGGAGTAGTGGGCCAGGCCCAGGTAGGTCTGCGCGGCCACCAGCACGCCCGTGTCCTGCTGGCGCACGGCCTGCTCCAGCAGGCGGTGGCTGAGCTGGCGCACTTCCTCGCGGTTGCTGGCCACGTGGTGGTAGGTGATCAGCATCCACAGGTGCTGCACCTGCTTGTAGTCGGCCACCGCGTTGGCGCCGGGGCCGGCCAGCAGCTCCTGCGACAGCGCGATGCTTTCCACCACCTGGGCATGGGCCCAGCCGTGCTTGTTCATCAGCGCCTGGGTCACGTAGCTGTTGACGTCCAGCCGCGCCTCGCGCTGGGCCACGCCCTGGAGCTGATGCAGCCAGTCGTCGATGTGGCGCGCGTAGGCAATGGTTTCATCGTTGAGCGAGCGCAGCTGCGTGATGCGCAACTGCCGCACCGCAAGCGCCACGGCCTGGGCATGGTCGCCCGCGTCTGCCCAGTGCTGGGCCACGCCTGCGGGTTCTGCTGCAACGCGCTGGGGCTGGTGCTGCATCAGGGCCAGGGCCACGTCGCGGTGCAGCAGCCGGCGCTGCGATGCCAGCATGCATTCGTAGGCCGTGTCGCGGATCAGCGCGTGGCGGAACATGAAGGCGCCGGCGCCCGCACGTTCATCGGCAATGACCAGGCCGGCCTGGCCCAGCTGCGCCAGTTCCTGCTCGACCTCGCCTTGCGGGCGTTCCACGCAGGCGCACAGCAGGCCGAAGTCGAAGTGCCGGCCCATGGTGGCGGCCAGTTGCAGCAGCGGCTTGAGCGGGCCGATGCGGTCAAAGCGGCTGACCAGCGAGTCGCGCAGGGTCAGCGGAATGGCGGCCGGCAGCCCGGCATGGCGAAAGTCCCAGACGCCGTCCTGCTCCACCAGGTGGGCGTCCAGCAGCATGCGCGCCATTTCCTGGATGAACAGCGGCACGCCGTCGGTGCGCTCCACCACGTGGCGGATCACGGCGGGGCTGAGCCTGCGCGGCGCCAGCGTCTGGCGGGCCAGCTCGGTGGCCTGTGCGTCTTCCAGGCGCCGCACGTCCACGCACTCGGCTTGCAGGCCTTCGGGCGGCTGCCACTGCGGCCGCGCCGTGAGCACCAGCAGCACGCGCCGCCCGGGCAGGCGCGCTACCAGTTGCTCCAGCAGTTCGATGCTGGTGGGGTCGGCCCAGTGCACGTCTTCGACGACCAGCAGCAAGGGCTGGGCTTCGGACATGTGCAGCAGCCATTGCGCGGTGGACTGCAGCAGCAGCGCCCTTTGCATGACGGCCGAGATGCGGCTGGGCTCGCAGTCGCCCAGGGGCAGCGAGAGCCAGGCGCACAGAATGGGCAGGGCGGCCTCGGCATCGCAGCCTGCGGCGCGCAGGGCTTCGCGCATCTGCTCGCGGTGGTCCTGCGGGGGATCGGCCGCCTCCAGCCGCTGCCGTATCAGGCCCAGGAAAGGGGTCAGCGCGGTGTTGCGGTGCTCGGGCTGGCATTGCAGCACCACGGTGTTTGCACCTTGTGTCCTGGCGTGGACGAGCAGCATGTCGGCCAGGCAGGATTTGCCGATGCCCGGCTCGCCGCGAATCCACAGCGCATTGCCCCCAGCTTCGCGGGCCCGCGCCCATGCGTCGTTCAGGCGCTGCAGTTCGGGTTCGCGGCCTATGCACTGCAAGGCCGCATCGGACACAGGCCCTGGCAGTGGCTCGGCTGGCTGCTCCAGCTCCAGGCGATAGGTCTGCATGCCCGTGGGCTGGCCGGGCAGGCGCAGGCTGCCGGCTTTCTCGAAGCGCGCATGGCGGGCCAGCAGGCGATGGCTGCTTTCGCTGGCCAGCAGGGTGCCCGCATCGGCGATGGCCTCCAGCCGCATGGCCACGTTGACGGCATGGCCCGAGGGTGCTTCGCCGCCGACCACCACGGCCATGCCGGTGTGCAGGCCCATGCGGATTCCGAGGTGCAGTCCGTGGACTTGCTCGATGGCGGCCGCGCGGCTGCGGCTGAGCGTCAGCAGCTCCTGCGCCGTCATGCCGGCCTGGCGGGCATCGGTGTCGCTGGTGTGCGGGTAGCCGAAAAGCACCAGCATGCGGTCGCCCAGCGTGCCCGCCAGCATGCCTCCGCGCCGGGTGGCAACGTCGGAGAACAGCGTGAGCTCTTCGCGCTGCAGCAGTTCGATGTCTTCGATGTTCAGCCCCTGCGAGGGCTGGCCTGCAGTGCGTGCCGCGCTGTCCATGCCGTGGATGTCGCTGCCCGGCCACAGGGAGACGCTGCAGCACAGCACGGTGAGCTGGCGCACTTCGGAGAACACGCGTGTGGTGGCCACGGTGCGTGTCAGGTCCGCCTGTTGCACCTGGGCGGCGGCGGGCAACTGGCCCACCAGATCGTCCAGCCGCACGCGCATGAGGTCCCTGAGCAGGGCCGCCGCCGAGTCGCTGCGCTCCGCAGGCCGCTTCTTGAGCGCCTTGCGCAGCAAGGTGGCGATGGGGTGGGTGGAGATGGCCGGCGGCAGCTGCACTTCCTGCGGGCTGAGCTGGCGGTGCACGATCTCGGCCACCGAGGCGCCCTGCACGGCGGGCGTGCCCGTCAGGCATTCGAGGAACATCAGCCCCCAGGCATACAGGTCGGTGCGTGCGCTGGGCGGCTCGCCGCGCAGCTGCTCGGGGGCGCTGTAGGCCGGCGTGCCCAGGCACTCGTCGCCCATGGTGAGCTGCGAGACCTGCGGGCCGGCAAACTGCGGAATGACGGTGCCGATGCCGAAGTCCAGAACCATGGCGTGCCGCACGGCGCCCGTGGAGGTGACCATCACGTTGTCGGGCTTGAGGTCGCGGTGCACGATACCGGCGGCATGCGCGCAGTCCAGCGCATCGAGCACCTCGGCCATGAGGCGGCCGGCCTCGGCGGCAGTCAGCACGCCCTGGCGGCGGATCAGGCTTTTGAGGGTCTCGCCGGGCACATATTCGAAGACGCCGTAGACGCAGTCGCCTTGCTCGCCCTTGTCCAGCAACTGGACGATGTGCGGATGGTGCAGGGACGCGCACAGCATGGTCTCGCGGTGGAAGCGCTCCACCTGGCGGCCGCCTTCCTGGAGCCTGACGACCTTGATGGCCACCGATGCACCCGTGCGCCGGTGGCGCGCGCGGTAGACGGTGCCGTAGCCACCCGATCCCAAGGTTTCCAGCAGTTCGTAATCGGGTATTTCCAGGGGGGCTGGCGCCACCGGGGTCACCGCAGCTTGCGTGGGGTTGGTGATGGCATCGTGCATTTCAGCCTCGGTTGGGGGTCCTCCTGGAGGGTATCCAGTCGTCCATTTGTCATACGGCAGACCGTGCTTTTGATACCGTTCGTTACTATAGCGTACGTCCGAATGCAATTGACTGTTTTTGCCTACCTGCTTGCCTATGGTTGCCGTCGCCGTGGCGTCCGGCGCTCAGTCCAGTTGCAGCAGTGCGCTGACGGCGGTCTGCAGCATGTCCACCAGCTCGGGGTCCATGTAGCGGTACTCGTCAGGAATATCGAGCACATGCACGCGCTTTTGCGCCAGCAGCCTGCCGAAATCGGCCTTGAGGCGGGTCTGGTGCCTTTCCTCCATCACGAGAATCACGTCGGCCCAGGCCACATCGTCGGCCGACACGCGGTGGCGGGCGCCCGCACTGGTGCCGCCCGAGCGCACCTGCAAGGCAGGGTGCCTGCGCCAGACCTGCTCTGCCGTGGGACTGCGCCACTGGTTGCGGCTGCAGACGAAGAGGACCTTGAGGCGGTTGTCATTGCGGGGCATGGCTGACAAGGGGGATGGATGGTTGAGAGGACTGGCGCGCAGTGTAGAGCGCCGCGGTTTGCAGGTGCTGCGCCATCGCCTATGATGCGCGGCACCTGTGAATAATCACAGCTACTTGCAACCCACGGAAAGGTCCACGCACCATGAACGGTCATTGTCTTTGCGGCGCAGTCAGCTTTGTCTCTCCCCAGGCCCGGGAAATCGGGGCCTGCCACTGTGGGTACTGCCGGCGCTGGGGCGGTGGCCCCATGCTGGCGGTGCATTGCGGGCCCGATGTGAAGTTCGAGGGCGGCGAGCACATCGGCACCTATGCCTCCTCCGAATGGGCCGAGCGCGCCTTCTGCAAGCAGTGCGGCACGCACCTGTACTACCGGCTGCACGCCACGGGCGAGTACTTCGTGCCGGCCGGCGCCTTCGAGTCGCAGGACTTCGAGCTGGCCACGCAGATCTACATCGACAAGAAGCCCGGCTACTACGACTTCGCCAACCAGACGCCGACCATGACCGAGGCCGAGGTCATCGCCCAATACGCGCCCCCGCAGGAATGAGGCACAGCCCCATGCCCCTGCACGATGACTCCAGCGGCCTGGCAATGGAGCCTGCCGCACGGCCCGGCGATCCGCTCGACCGGGTCGATACACCCAGCCTGGCGCTGGACCTGACCGTCTTCGACGCCAACCTGCGCACCATGCAGGACTGGGCCGACCGCCACGGCGTGGCGCTGCGCCCGCATGCCAAGGCGCACAAGTGCCCGCAGATCGCGCTGCGCCAGCTGGCGCTGGGCGCGCGCGGCATCTGCTGCCAGAAGGTGAGCGAGGCCGTGCCCTTTGTGGCGGCCGGCGTACGCGACATCCTGATCAGCAACGAGGTGGTGGGACCCGCCAAGCACGCGCTGCTGGCCCGGCTGGCGCGCAGTGCGCGCATGGCCGTGTGCGTGGACAACGCGGCCAACCTGGTGCAGTTGTCCGAGGCCATGTCGCAGGCGGGCGTGGAGATCGACGTGCTGGTCGAGGTGGACGTGGGCCAGGGCCGCTGCGGCGTCACGGGCCCCGAGGCCGTGCTGGCCCTGGCGCGGCAGGCGCATGACCTGCCGGGCGTGAATTTCGCGGGCCTGCAGGCCTACCACGGCGCGGTGCAGCACCGGCGCAGCCGCGAAGAGCGTGCGCAGGTCTGCCGGGAGGCGGCGCGCCAGGCGGCGGCATGCGCGCAACTGCTGCGCGACAACGGCATGGCCTGCCACACCATCACGGGCGGCGGCACGGGCAGCGTGGAGTTCGACGCGGCCAGCGGCGTCTACACCGAGCTGCAGCCGGGCTCCTATGCCTTCATGGATGGCGACTACGGCGCCAACGAGTGGGACGGGACGCTGGCCTTTCGCAGCAGCCTGTACCTGCTGTCCACGGTGATGAGCACGCCCGCGCCGGACCGCGTCATCCTGGACGTGGGCCTGAAGTCCACCTCGGCCGAATGCGGGCCGCCTGCCGTGTACGGCACGCCGGGCCTGCGCTGCGTGGCCATCAACGACGAGCACAGCGTGGTGCGCGTGGAGCCGGGCGCCCAGGCGCCGGCGCTGGGCAGCGTGCTGCAGCTGCTGCCCTCCCACGTGGACCCGACTTTCAACCTGCACGACGAGCTGGTGGTGCTGCAGGACGGCGTGGTGCACGCGCTGTGGCCGATTGCGGCGCGCGGGCTGTCGCGCTGAAGACGGCATGAAAGAAGCCGCCGGCCTTGCGGCGCGGCGGCTTTTTTGCGTCTGCGGCCTGCTGTGGCCTGTGGCTTACAGCTCGATCTTGGCGCGGCGGATCACGTCGCCAAAGCGCTTGTTCTCTTCGACGATGAAGGCCTTGAACTCTTCGGGCGTGGGGAAGTAGTTCTCGTAGCCGAAGGTCTGGAACTTGGGCTGGATGTCGGGCTCGCGCAGGACTTTCATGGTGTCCTGGCGGATCTTCTCGACCACGGCGGGCGGCGTGGACTTGGAGACGGCAAAGGCATTCCAGCCGGTGACCACGGCGTCGGCCGGGCCGCCCGATTCGGCCACGGTGGGCACGTCTTCATAGCCCTTGAGGCGGTGGGGTGCCAGCACGGCCAGGAAGCGCAGCTTGCCCGAACGCATCAGCGGGCCGGCCGTGCCCGAGGAGCCCAGCGCAAAGGCCAGCTCGCCCGTGGCCACGCTGGTGTACAGCTGGCTGGTTTCCTTGTAGATGACGTGTTCCATCTTGGTGCCCGTCAGCGACTCCAGCAGGGCCGAGCCCAGGTGCACCGGGTTGCCCACGGACCACGAGCCGTAGTTCAGCTTGCCGGGGCGCGCCTTGGCGTCGGCAATCAGGTCGGCCACGGTCTTGTAGGGGCTGTTGACCGGCACGCAGACGAAGAAGAAGGTGCGAAACAGCGGCAGGACGACTTCGAAGTCCTTGTCGATGTTGTAGGGCAGCTTCTTGAACAGGTGGGGATAGGCGGCCAGGTGGACGTTGTCCAGCTGGATGATGTCCGTGCCGTCGGTGGCGCCGCGCTTGAAGGCCTCGATGGCGATGAAGCCGTTGCCGCCAGGGCGGTTTTCCACGATGACGGGCTGGTTCCACAGGCGCGCCAGCTTGTCGGCCACCAGGCGCGAAGTGCCGTCCGGCCCGCCGCCCACGGGGAACGGATTGATGATGCGCACCTGCTTGGTGGGCCAGTTGGCGGCGGCACCCGACTGGGCACGCGCGGGCGCCAGCGCGCCCAGGGCCAGGGCGCCAAGGGCGAGGCCCGCCTGGCGGCGATTGATGCTGAAGGCGCTGTCTTTCATGGTTTGTCTCCGAGTCGCTGTTGGGCTTGCTGGGTGGCTTGGCCCTATGCCGGGAATGCACGGGCCGCTCTTGTTTTCTACGCTCTCTTGCGGGAGCGGCTGGATCATCCAGTCGCCGCATTGTGTCAGTTCGCTGCAAAGCACCTAGCCATGGCTGCCGCTAGCAGCTATAGCAAAATGGCATAAGTGAGGAGACGATAGAACATGAATTTGCAGCAGATAGAGACCTTTGTGCATGTGGCCGAGACCGGCAGCTTCAGCAAGGCGGCCGTGCTGCTGGAGACGGCCCAGCCCGCACTGAGCCGCCAGGTGCGGGCGCTGGAGACCGAGCTGCGCGAAACCCTGCTGATCCGCACCGGCCGCGGCGTGACGCTGACCGACGCGGGCCGCCGCCTGCTGGAGCACGGCCACGCCATCATGCAGCGCGTGGCGCTGGCCAAGGAGGATCTGGGCAGCCAGCGCGACGAGCCCGTGGGCCGCATCGTGGTGGGCCTGCCGCCCAGCCTGGCGCGGCGCCTGACGCTGCCGCTGATCGACCTGTTCAGCAAGGACATGCCCAAGGCCCGCCTGGCCGTGGTCGAGGGCTTTTCCATGAACATTGCCGAATGGCTGACTTCGGGCCGCATGGACCTGGGCCTGGTCTATACGCCCGAGCCGCATCCGCACATCGAGGTCACGCCCGTGCTGGAGGAGCGCCTGTGCCTGATCGGCCCGGCGCGCACCCTGGGCGGGCGCAGCGGCGTGCGCTTTGACGAGCTGTCGCAGTTCCCGTTGATCATGCCGCAGCACGGCCAGATCTTCCGCAAGCTGATGGAAGCGCAGGCCACGCTGTCCCAGGTCAAGCTCAACGTTGTCTGGGAAGTGTCCAGCGTGCCGGCCATCCTGGACCTGGTGCGCGGCGGCTACGGCTACGCCGCGCTGACCGACAGCGCCATGCGCAGCCACCTGACCGATGCCGAGCTGGTGGGCATTCCCATCGAGTCGCCCCATGTGGTGAGCACGCTGTGCCTGGCGCAGTCGGCCAAGAAAAAGGCCACGCCGCTGATCCGCAAGACCTCGCTGGCCCTGCGCGAACTGAGCCAGCAGGTGTGCGCGCCGCTCTGAGCGGTTGCAGCGACGGCGGCAGGCCGCAGGCCAGCAGGCCTCAGAGCAGCGGCCGCAGCTCCCGCGCCGCCTCCTGCAGCAGCGGCAGCAGCTCGGCCGCCATGTCGGCGGGCGCCATGCGCTGGGGCGAGGTCACGATGTTGAGCGCGGCCACCGTGCGGCCCTCCATGTTGCGCAGCGGCACGGCCAGGGCCTGCACGGCCAGCTCATGCTCTTCCAGGGCCAGGCAGAAGTCCTGGCGGCGTACTTCGTCCAGCACGCCTTCGAGCGCTGCGCTGTCCGTCACCGTGTGGGCGGTCAGGCGCCGCAGATCGTGCGATGCCAGCCATTGCCTGAGCTCGGCCGCAGGTAGCGCGGCCAGCAGCACGCGGCCCGTGGAGGTGGCATGGGCGGGCAGGCGGCTGCCCAGGTGCAGGCCGTGGGCCATGAGGCGCTGGCCGCGTTCGTGCAGGGCGCTGCGCGCGACGATGACCACCTCGTGGCCATCGCGCACCACGCAGGAAAACGACAGCTGGGTCTGCGCCGCCAGCCGGTAGAGCACGGGCTGGACGATGCGCGGCAGCCGCGCCGAGGCCAGGTAGCTGCCCGACAGCCGCAGCACCTTGGGCGCCAGCCAGAAATGGCTGCCGTCCGTCTCCAGGTAGCCCAGGTGCGTCAAGGTCAGCAGATGGCGGCGCGCGGCCGTGCGCGTGATGCCCGAGCGCTCGGCCGCCATGGTGGCGTTCAGGCGCTGGCGCTCGGTGTCGAAGCTCTCCAGCACGGCCAGGCCCTTGGCCAGTCCGGCGATGAAGTCATCCGGGTCGATGGGAAAGGGCTGGTTCATGGGCGGGGAGGGCGGGCATGCAGGTAGTGCGCGATTGTCGCGCAGATTGCGCGATCACCGCGCAACGCGTGCTGCAGCCCCTCGTCTTTGCGCTGCCTCAAAACTAATCTTGGGCGCAGGCCATGGCACGAACCGGCCATGACATCGAACAACGCAACGGAGACAAATCAATGCGCACCCAAGTCGCCATCATCGGTGCAGGCCCTGCCGGCCTGCTTCTCGGCCAGCTGCTGTACCGCGCAGGCATAGACAACGTCATCATCGAGCAGCGCAGCGCCGACTACGTGCTGGGCCGCATCCGTGCCGGCGTGCTCGAACAGGTCACGGTGGACCTGCTGGAGCAGGCCGGTGCTGACGCCCGCATGCGCGCAGAAGGCCTGCCGCACGACGGCATCGAACTGCTGTTCGGCGGCCAGCGCCACCGCATCGACCTGCATGGCCTGACCGGCGGCAAGCGCGTCATGGTCTACGGCCAGACCGAGGTCACGCGCGACCTGATGGAAGTGCGTGCCGCCGAGGGCCTGACCACGGTCTACGAGGCCAGCAACGTGCAGCCCGTGGGCTTCGATGGCGACAGCCCCGTCGTGCGCTATGAGAAGGACGGCCAGGTCCATGAGCTGCAATGCGACTTCATCGCCGGCTGCGACGGCTTTCACGGCATCTGCCGCGCCAGCGTGCCCCAGGACAAGGTGCGCACCTTCGAGAAGGTCTACCCCTTCGGCTGGCTGGGCCTGCTGTCGGACACGCCGCCCGTCTCGCACGAACTGATCTACGCCCAGACCGAGCGCGGCTTCGCACTGTGCAGCCAGCGCAGCGCCACGCGCAGCCGCTACTACCTGCAGGTGCCGCTGACCGAAAAGGTCGAGGACTGGAGTGATGAAGCCTTCTGGAACGAACTGCGCCTGCGCCTGGACCCCGAGGCACGCGAGCGCCTGGTGACCGGCCCCTCGCTGGAAAAGAGCATTGCCCCGCTGCGCAGCTTCGTGACCGAGCCCATGCGCTTCGGCCGCCTGTTCCTTGCCGGCGACGCGGCCCACATCGTGCCGCCCACAGGCGCCAAGGGCTTGAACCTGGCCGCCTCGGACGTGGGCTACCTGTCCAGCGCCTTCGCGCAGTACTACCGCGACAAGGCGCCCGAAGGCATCGACGGCTACTCCGAGCAATGCCTGCGCCGCGTCTGGAAGGCCGAGCGTTTTTCGTGGTGGATGACCTCGCTCATGCACCGCTTCCCCGATGCGGGCGGCTTCGACACCAAGGTGCAGGAGGCGGAGCTGGACTACATCGTCAACTCCCGTGCAGGCTCGACCTCGCTGGCGGAGAACTATGTGGGGTTGCCGCTGGTGTGAGCCCAGGGCAATAGCGAGGGGCAGCGCCTGCATTGATGCGCGCCTGTCGCCACAGCATTGCGCAAATTTGCAGCCCGCCTCGCCCGGACGGGTGCGGGCGAGGAGTAAGCTTGTCGGGTTATGGCGCACATCACGTTTCCCCCTCCCTATATCGCCCCCAGAATGCAGCGCAGTCGCTGCGCGACGCAGGCTATGCGGTGCTGCGCCCCGATGAATTCGCGGCCTGGGCAGGCGTGTCATTGACCGAGCTGCATGCGCTCGATGCCGACTGGGCCCAGCTGCCGCCCGATGCCTTTCTGAAGGACGGCGGGCGCTACCGGCGCCGCCGCCATTCCTGCTTCATCGCGGGGCAGGACGGGCTGCAGCAGGTGGAGCACCGCGCGCACTGGCAGCCGGTGGAATACAACGCCCTGCATGGCGGCATGCTGCGCATGTTCGATCCCATGCGCGACGCCACGGCGCAAAGCACCACCTGGAGCCGGCTGCTGCTGGCGCTGGCCGGCCTGTCCGACCAGGTGTTCTGCGCCCAGGGCAATGATGTGCAGCACGAGCGCTGGTTCATCGAGTCCCACCAGTTCCGCATCGACACCACGGACGGCATTGGCCGGCCCACGCCCGAAGGCGCGCACCGCGACGGCGTGGACCTGGTGGCCGTGATCCTGGTCGGGCGCGAGGGCGTGAAGGGCGGCGAGACACGCATCTTCGAGGCCACGGGCCCCAGCGGCCAGCGCTTCACGCTGACCGAGCCCTGGTCGGTGATGCTGCTGGACGATGCCCGCATGATCCACGAGACCACGCCCATCCAGCCAGAGCAGCCGGGCGGCGTGCGCGATACCCTGGTGCTGACCTATCGCCGCCAGGGTTTCCAGGGCTCGGAGCTGACGCGTCGCCGCAAGGATTGATGCAGCTCAAGACGCTGGCGCATGATGGGCGCACACTTTGGTTCATCGACCCGGCCGCCCCCGATTGTTGACGGCGGCCAAGCACAAAGGAGAAAACGCATGTTCAAGCACATCCTGGTTCCCGTGGACGGCTCCAACAGCTCGATGCTGGCGGTTCACAAGGGCGTGGAGCTGGCCAAGGCCTTTGGCAGCACGCTGACGGCGGTCTACGTGGTGGACCCCTATCCGTTCACGGGCGTGGGCGCCGACTTCGCCTACGGCCAGTCGCAGTACCTGAGCGCGGCCACGGCCGAGGCCAACACCACGCTGGACGCCGTCAAGAAGATCACCGACGAGGCCGGCATCACCGCCACCACCGTGGTGGGCGAAGGCCATGCGGTGCACGAAGGCATCGTGCGCGTGCTCGAGAGCACGGGCGCCGACCTGATCATCATGGGCTCGCAAGGCCGCCGTGGCCTGGAAAAGCTGATGCTGGGCAGCGTGACCCAGCGCGTGCTGGGCGCCGTGCGCGTGCCGGTGCTGGTGGTGCGCGAGTAATCACCGGGCCGCTCGGCCCTTCGCCGGGTGAAACGTCAACGGCTCCCTCGGGAGCCGTTTTTGTTGGTGCGCTGCAAGGGGGGAGGGCGATCAGCGATTGAGCAGCCGTGCCAGCCAGCCCTTTTTCTTGCGCTGCAGTTCCAGCTCCTGCAGCACTTCGTTCTTGAGCCTTTCCTTCTCGGCGGCAGGACTGGACTCGCGCGCCATGCGCAGATAGGCCTTGGCCGAGTCCACGTAGCCGGTGTCTTCGTTGCGGATGTGGTTGAACAGCCAGCGCGAGAGCATGCCGTGCAGCTCGGCGGCCACGTCCTCGCCCGCATCGAAGCGGGTCTGCATCTCGATCACGCGGCGCGTGAACAGCTCGTGCACCTTCTTGTGCGGGCCGGCGAACATGTAGCCGGCGCTCTCGATCAGGCTTTCCTCGAACACGAAGTGCGAGACGGTGTAGTCGATCATCTCGCCGATGACATCGCCCAGGGCCTCGCGGTCGGGCGACGAGCGCAGCTCGTAGAGCTTGTTGATGTAATCGACGATGCGGCGGTGCTGCCGGTCGATTTCTGCAATCCCGGTGTCCAGCTCGGGGACCCAGACCAGCAATGCCATGACGTTCTCCAGGAATTCGGTGATTTCCGGAGAAGTATTCACGGGACTGTCACATAGCTCCTTGATGCAGATCAGGCTGATCTGCATCAATGAAATGCGGCGTTGGCCATTGCAGGCGGTGCCGGGCATGCAGCCCTGGCACCGCAGGCATGTCACTCGATCTTGGCGCCCGAGGACTCGACGATCTGCTTGGACTGCTTGAAGTCGGCCTGGAACATCTTGTCGAAGTCGGCCACGCTCATGGACTGGGGCTCGGCGCCCTGGGTCTGGATGGCGTCGCGCACTTCGGGCATGGCCAGCAGCTTGTTCACTTCGGCGTTGACCTTGGTCACGACGGCCGTTGGCGTGCCCTTGGGCATAAACAGGCCGTACCAGGTGCTCACGTCAAAGCCCTTGAGGCCCGATTCGGCCAGCGTGGGCGTGTCGGGCAGCGAGGACGAGCGCTTGGCCGAGGTCACGGCGATGGCGCGCAGCTTGCCGGCCTTGATCTGGCCGATGGCCGAGGGCACGGAGGACACCAGCAGGTCCACGTTGCCGGCCAGCGCATCCATCAGGGCCGGGTTGGAGCCCTTGTAGGGCACGTGCACCAGCTGGATGCCTGCGGCCTTCTCCAGCAGCACGCCCGAGATGTGGATGCTGGTGCCATTGCCCGGCGAGCCGTAGGTCACCTTGCCCGGGTGCTGCTTGGCAGCGGCCACGATGTCGGCCAGGGTCTTGTAGGGCGAGTTCACGCTGGTGGCGATCACGATGGGCGTGTAGGCCACGTGGGCCACGGGCACCAGGTCCTTGACGGGGTTCCAGGGCAGGTTCTTGTAGAGGTAGGGGCCCAGGACCACGTTGTCCTTCTGGCCCATGACCATGTCGTAGCCCGTGGGCGCTGCCTTGGCGGCCTCGGTGATGCCGATGGTGCCGCCTGCGCCCGCGCGGTTGTCGGGCACCACGGTCCACTTGCTGACTTCGGTGAGCTTGTTGGACACCACGCGCGCGAGGATGTCGGTGCCGCCGCCGGGCGGGAAGGGCACGATCATGCGCACGGGCTTGTTCGGGTAGTCGGCAGCCGCACCTTGGGCGGCTGCGGAAAAGCTCAGGCCCATGGCGGCGGCCACGGCGGTGCAGGTGATCAGTTGGCGGAACATGAAAGAAGAAACTCCAGGGTCTGATGGGGCGGTGCAACCCTCTCGCAGCGGACCGGCAGTGCCGGTCCGCCCAAGCGGTGGGTTGTCGATGATCGGGGAGGGTGGTTCCGCCATCTTGCATTGGGAAACCCGCTATTTGGGCGGATTTCCGCAATCTGTGCCACAGGGGCTTCCACCAAGGAGCAGCTTGTGCCTGCTCCAGAGGGAAGCGGGCTATTTTATGCCGCCTTGGTGCCTGGCCGCAGGCCAGGCGCTCAGGCCTGCGCCAACTGCCTGTCCAGCACGCGCACCGTCTCGTACAGCACGCGCGTGCCGTCCAGCAGCTGGGCGGGTTCTATCCACTCCTCGGGCGCATGGCTGCGGCCGTGGAGGCAGGGGATGAAGATCATGCCCATGGGTCCGGTGGGCGCCATGTAGACGGCGTCATGGCCGGCGCCGCTGGGCATGCGCATGTGGGCGTAGCCCAGGTTTGCGCAGGCCTGCTCCACGCCCTGCATGACCAGGCCAGCGCAGTCCGTGGGCCGGGAGCGGCTCACGTCGGCCATCTCGGCACGCACGCGCAAGGCGGCCAGGCCGGGCAGGACTTCGGCCAGCAGTTCCTCGGGGAAGCGCTCCAGCACGCCGGCGTGGTCGCTGCGCACTTCCATCATCATCTCGACCAGGCCGGGCACGGCATTGGAGGCATTGGGCGTGAGCGATAGCCGGCCCACGGTGGCCACCACATAGTGGGGTTGGCCATTGAGCGCGGCGGCCTTGCGGTTGGCCGCATCGATGATGCGCGCCGCGCCCACCAGCGCGTCCTGGCGGATGTCCATGGGCGTGGTGCCTGCGTGGTCGGCCTGGCCGCGCACGGTGAAGCTCACGCGGCGTATGCCCACGATGTTCGTCACCACGCCGATCGGCAGGCCGCGCTGCTCCAGCACCGGGCCCTGCTCTATGTGCAGTTCCACAAAGGCGGCCGTGCCGCCGGCGCTGCGCAGCGGGCGGTCCAGCGCCTCGGGCCGCGCGCCGATGCGGCGCATGCCTTCGGCCAGGGTTTCGCCTTGCGGGTTGCGGGCGGCCAGCATGGCGGCGTCCAGCTTGCCCGACAGCGCGCGGCTGCCTATGCAGGAGATGCCGTAGTCGCTGGGTTCTTCGGACAGGAAGTCGATCACCTCGAACGGGTGCTGCAGGGCGATGCCGTTTTCGTGCAGGCAGTGCGCGACCTCGATGCCGGCCAGCACGCCGATGATGCCGTCGAAGCGCCCGCCCATCATCACGGTGTCGCAGTGCGATCCGGTGGAGATGGGGGCGCGTTGCACCGGGCCTGGGGCAGCCGGCAGGCGGCCCACCAGGTTGCCGCCTTCATCCAGATGGACCTGCATGCCCGCTGCCTCGAACTGCCCGCGCAGCCAAGCACGGGCCTGGTCGAATTCAGGGGAGAAGGCGCGGCGGGTCCACGGCACGTCGGGCAGGGTGAAGGTGGACAGGGTCTCCACGCGGCGCCACAGGCGCTCGGCATTGATGGGGGGAAGGTTGGGGGCGGAGGAAGCGGGCAGGGCGGTCATCGGTCTCGGTGGCGTCTGGGGCAGCTGGATCGGGCAGCCCGAATTCTCGCGCGAAAAAAGCAGTCCTCACGGCAGGGGGCGCAGGCCCGCCAGCAGACGCTCGAGCGTGTCGAAGCTCACGGGTTTGACCAGGTGGTGGTCCATGCCGGCTTCCCGTGATCGTCTCAGGTCCTCCTCCTGGCCCCAGCCCGTGAGCGCGATCAGCACGACCTGGTCGCGGCCGTGCTCTGCACGGATGCGGCGGGCGACCTCCAGGCCGTCCATGCCGGGCAGGCCGATGTCCAGCAGCACCACTTCGGGCCTGAACGCCGCATGCATGGCCAGGGCGCCGGGGCCGTCGCGGGCAATCTCGACTTCGGCACCCAGCAGCCTGAGCAGCATGGCCAGGGTGTCGGCGGCGTCGATGTTGTCATCGACCACCAGGATGCGGCCGAAGGCCGTTGCATCCTCGGGCTGGGCATTCGGTGCCTGTCCCGCCAGGGGCTGCGCCTGCGTGGGCAGGGGCAGGTGCAGCCTGAATTCGCTGCCCTGGCCCTTGCCTTCGCTGAGCGCCTGCACGCTGCCGCCGTGCATCTCGACCAGGCTGCGCACCAGGGTCAGCCCGATGCCCAGGCCGCCCTGCCCACGGCGGCCGTTGCGGTCCACCTGCATGAACAGATCGAACACCTTGCCCAGCAGGGCGGGCGGGATGCCGATGCCGTTGTCGCGTACCGAGACCACGGCCTGCGCGCCATCGGTCCAGGCGGACAGAACGATGTGGCCGCCGGAGTGCGAGTACTTGGCGGCATTGTTGAGCAGGTTGGAGACCATCTGCGCCAGCCGCATCGGGTCGGCCAGCAGCGACACGGGCGCAGCGGGCAGTTCCAGGCGCAGCTGGTGGCTGCCTGCCTCCATGACCGCGCCGCTGGCCGCCACCACGCCTTGCAGCACATCGTTCAGGTCCACCAGTTCCTTGCGCAACTGGACCTTGCCCGTGGTGATGCGCGAGACCTCCAGCAAGTCGTCCACCATGCGGATCATGTGGTTAACTTGGCGCTCCAGCATCTCGTGGCTGTGGCGCACGCTGTCGTCGCCGCTGGCGGTGCGCTTGAGGATTTGCAGGCCGTGGCTGATGGGTGCCAGCGGATTGCGCAGCTCATGCGCCAGCGTGGCCAGGAATTCATCCTTGCGTCGGTCGGCTTCCTTGAGGTGGTGCTCGGCCTGTTTGAGTTCGGTGATGTCCTGGATGACGGAGCAGGTGCCTATGAGCTGGCCGTCGTCATCGCGCAGCGGCGCGCAGCTGACGCGCATCCACCATTCGCGGCCATCGTCGTCGGTGTGCAGCATCTCCAGACCCGGCATGACCACTTCGCCGCGCAGCGCGCGCTTGCAGGGCCAGTTCTCGGGGGCAATGGGCTGGCCCTTGTCATCCCATCCCTTCCAGCGCGGCATGCGGTCCGCCAGGGTGGAAGGAATGGCGCGCGGCACGAAGCGGTCCATGAGCGCATTGCTCAATACCATGGTGCCGCTCATGTCGGAGACGCCCACGCCCGCAGGCATCTGGTCGATGATGGCGCGCAGCTTTTTCTCGTTGGCCTGCACGGCGGCGTGGGCCTGTTCGCGCACACGGACCAGCTGCAGCAGCGATGCGATGCGCGCCAGCAGCTCGCGCGCCGAAAAGGGCTTGACCAGGTAGTCGTCCGCGCCCGCGCGCAGGCCTTCGACCTGGGCCTCCTGGCCGGCCCGCGCGGACAGCATGATGACGGGAATGGCGCGCGTGGTCTCGTCACTGCGCAGCGCATGCAGCAGCTCGAAGCCGTCGAGCACGGGCATCATCACGTCGGCCAGCACAAGGTCGGGCCGCTGGCGGTGGATGCTGGCCAGCGCGGCGCGGCCATCGCCCACGATCTCCACTTCATACAGCGGCTCCAGCAACTGGCCGATGTAGCTGCGCATGTCGGCGTTGTCATCGGCGCAGACGATGCGGGCACGTGGGGGCAGGGCACCACCGTGCATGTCCCGCTGCATGTCCCGCTGCATGGGCCTGGCTTCGTCGCTGGCGGCCGGGGCGGGCTCGCCGGGCAGCCAGCGCAGGGCCTCATCCACCTGCGGGTGCGCGGCAGGCGGGCGCGCGGGCCGGTGCTCGGCCGGAAGATGCGCATGCCCCCTGGGCAGGCGCACGGTGAAGCGGCTGCCTTCGCCCTCCGTGCTGCTGACCGTGACGGTGCCGCCATGCAGCCGCGCCAGTTCTTGCACCATGGCCAGGCCGATGCCAGTGCCCTCGTGCGTGCGGGCCGGCTTGCCGGGAATGCGGTGAAAACGCTGGAAGAGATGGGGCAGGTGCTGGGGCGCAATGCCCGATCCGGTGTCGGTGACGGACAGCTCCACCGCACCATCAGCCCCGCCCGCGCCGTGCGCATCGGACACATCGGGCACGTCGCGCAGCGCCACTGCGATTTCGCCTTGCAGCGTGAACTTGAAGGCGTTGGACAGCAGGTTGAGCACGATTTTTTCGTACATGTCGCGGTCCACATGGACCGGTCCGTCCAGCGGCGGGCAATCCACGCGCAGCCGCAGGCCGGCTTGCTCCACGGCCGAGCGGAACATGCTGGCCAGCTCGGCCGTGGTGCGGGCCAGGTCCGTGGGCTCGTAGCTGGCCTGCATGCGCCCGGCTTCGATGCGCGAGAAGTCCAGCAGGGCGTTGACCAGTTTTTGCAGGCGCAGCGCGTTGCGGTGGATCATCTGCGTCTGCCCGGCCGGCACCTGGCCGCCGTGCTCGCGCAGGGCATCTTCCAGCGGGCCCAGGATCAGCGTCAGCGGGGTGCGCAGCTCGTGGCTGATGTTGGAGAAGAACACGGTTTTGGCGTGGTCCACCTCGGCCAGGGCCTTGGCGCGCCGTGCTTCCTGCTCGTAGGCCTGGGCGTGCGCGACCACGCTGCCGGTGTGGCTTGCCACCATGTCGAGGAAGGCGCAGTAGTCCACATCCAGCGGGCGGCGCGGGCTGACGCCCAGCACCATCACGCCCGAGACCTGGCCGTCGCCCGACCAGCGCACAGGCACGATGCGCGCCAGACGCGAGGCCTCGGGCCAGGGGCCGCCGGGCAGGGACAGGCCCAGGGGCGCCAGTTCCACATTGGCGGGCTGGGCCGGCTGGGCCGCCTGATCCGCCTGATGCACCTGGTCCGTTCGGTCCGCTCGGTCCGATGGATGGGATTGCACGGCCCGGTCCAGCGGCCAGCGCGAGGGGTCGGCCGCCAGCTCCATGTCCAGATCCATGCCCGTGGCGCACAGCATCCTGAAGGCCGGGCCGCTGGCGCCTGCGCTGCCCGCGGCAGGGGTGTCCACGCATTCGTAGATGATGGCGAAGGGCACGTCATAGGGGTTCTCGTCCAGCACGGCGCAGACTTTCTGGGCGGCGTCCCTGGCGTTGTGCATGTCCAGCGTGCGTATGCCCAGGCGGTGCAGCGTCTCCAGGCGCCTGCGGCTGACGATTTTTTCCGTGGTCTCGGTGCAGGGGCAGAACACGCCCTGCACGGTGACGCCGTCATCGGCCAGGATGGGGCCGTAGGTGAAGGTCACGAAGACCTCTTCCTGCGGCAGGTCGCGGTCGAAGAAGTAGCGGGCGTCGGTGGACCAGGTGGCCTCGCCGGTACGCATCACGCCTTCCAGCATGGGGCCGATATCGCTCCAGATCTCGCTCCAGCAGTGCGCGCCGGCCTGGCCCAGCGCCTGGGGGTGCTTGCTGGTTCCCAGGAAGGGGATATAGCCATCGTTGTAGATCAGGCGGAAGTCTTCGCCCCACCAGATGGTGATGGGAAAGCGCGAGCCCAGCGCCAGGCTCACGGCGTTGCGCAGGGTCTGCGGCCAGCCGTCCGGCGCTCCCAGGGGCGTGGCCGCCCAGTCGTGGGAACGCACGCGTGCCGGCATTTCGCCGCGCTGCGGCAGGAATCGAAAACTGTCTTCTGAGTTCACACTTTCTCCCACGGCAATTGCGGGTCTCGGGTCTCGGGCCTGGCCGCAGTCGCGGTTATTTTGACTTGGACTGGCCCGCCTGCCTGCCCCGGCCCGAGCCCGACAGCTTGCCGCCGCCGCTTTGCCTGTTCACGGTGGCCCAGGCGCGCTTTTCAGCTTCTTCGTGGCCCACGCCGCGCGACTCGTAGCTGTCTTCGATATGCCGAGCCTGGCGCTTTTGCTTATCGGTATAGGCCGATTTGTCACCTTGTGGCATGTCACTCTCCCTTGCGCGTCTGTTCCTGCTCCGGGGACGGTGGCAGCTCGATGGGCGGCGCCGTGGTGGGCGGGTCGATGGGCTCGGGCCCGCGCGGGCGGCCGGGCTGGCGGTTGGGATCATCGGGGGCCACGGGGTCGTTGGGCGTGGTCGGCACCTGGGGAATATTGGGTGCGTGGGGCAGAGGGTGGTTCATGGTGCGTGTCCTTTGGGGGGCTGGTGAGGGGGGATGCCGGCTCAGCGCGCAGGCGTGGAGGTGGGGCAGGCGTCGTGGCCGGATCAGCCTGCTGCGGCGCGGCGGAAGGCGCGGGCGGCGACGCGGGCTGTGTCGCGGGAGACGGTGAGGGCGAAGGCGTTCCAGTCGCTCCAGTGGCGCTGGGCGCATCCAGCCGGCCCTTGGGGGCCATGAAGTTGAACATCAGCACCAGGATCAGTGCGACGGCGGCGGTGAGTGCGCCTATGCGCAGGGGCCAGCGTCCGTCGCGGATGTGGTTGTTCTCGCTGCGCTGGCGTTCGAGGGGGCATGCATTCGGCGGGGTGAGTTGTCCATGGCGGGCTCCTTCAGTCCATGAGCTTTCACCTTAGGCCGGGCGGCGGCCTGCAACTGTCGGACAAGGCATGCCCTGCGGGAGCGACAAGCCGCTGCACGGCGGTGGGGCTTGGCAGGACGGGCCGGACAGGCTTTTGGACAGGCACGCCGCTTGCCACAAAGCCAGGTTTCAGGCGTGGCGCCTGCGCCGGTCGGCCGGTTCTATGCGCAGCAGCTGGCGGTATTTGGTGACGGTGCGGCGCGCCACGACCAGGCCCTGGGCACCCAGCTGGCGTGCGATTTCGACATCCGACAGCGGCCGCGCATCGGACTCGGCCGCGATGATGTCGCCGATCAACTCGCGGATGGCCGTGGCCGAGCAGGCATTGCCGCTGGCGCTGAGCATGGGGCGCGAGAAGAAATGCTTGAGTTCGAACACGCCCGTGGGCGTGGCCATGTATTTGTTGTTGGTCACGCGCGAGACGGTGGACTCGTGCACGCCCACTTCCTCGGCAATCTCGCGCAGCACCAGCGGTTTCATGGCCATGGCGCCGAACTCCAGGAACAGCTGCTGCTTGCGCACGATGGCCTGCGCCACGTCGAGGATGGTGGAAAAGCGCTGCTCCACGTTGCGCACCGTCCAGCGCGCATCCTGCAGGTGGTCGGCCAGTTGGTTCTGGCCGCTGCGGCGGTGGCGCTGAAACAGCTGCTCGTAGACGCGGTTCAGGCGCACGCGCGGCACGACCGCGGGGTTGAGGTGCACGTTCCAGCCGTTCTGGCCCCGGCGCACGATCACGTCGGGAACGATGTAGTCCACGTGGGAGGATCCGAAGTTCCAGCCCGGCCTGGGATTCAGCCGACGTATGCAGTCCAGCGCCTGCGTGATCTGCGCGGGCGGCACCTGCAGCGCCCGGGCCAGCCGGGGCACGTCGCGGGCGGCCAGCGCATCCATGTGGTCCTGCACCATGGCCTGGGCCAGCTGGCGCAGGTGGGCATCGCCGATCTGCGGGCATTGCAGCAACAGGCATTCGCCCACGCTGCGGGCGGCCACGCCGGCCGGGTCCAGCGATTGCACCAGGCGCAGGGCAATGAGCATTTCCTGCGCGTCAGGTGCGGGGCTGAGGGCCAGCAGGCCGGCCAGTTCCTGCAGCTCGGTGCGCAGATAGCCGTCGTCGTCCAGCGACTCCACGATGGCGCGGGCCATGCACAGGTCGCGCGGCGTCATCGCCATCACATTGAGCTGGCCGTGCAGGTGCATGGCCAGCGTGGTCTCGCAGGCCGCCAGATCCATGGCCGTGCCTTCTCCATCCACCCCCTGGCGCGCGCCCGTATGCATGTCGGCCAGCCACAGGTCGCGGTCGTCGGCGGGTTCGGTGGCGGGGCCCGGCAGGTGGTCGGCCGGGTCGGGCGGGTGCTGCGTGCCGGGGAGATCGCGGTCCATGTCCAGACCGATGCCCATGCCGATGCCTTCATCCATGCCCGTGTCCGGGGACAGGCCTGCCTCCGGGGCCAGCCTGCCCATGCCGCCTTCCCGGTCCTCTTCACCCAGCTCCTTGCCGTCGAGCAGCCCCTGTTCGTACTCGCCGTCCTGCGCATCCTGCGGGTCTTCCAGGAACGGGTTGTCCTCCAGCTTGCTGCGCACCACGGCGGCAAAGTCCAGTGAGGACATCTGCAGCATCCGCACTGCAAGCTGCAGGCGGGGAGAAAGCGTCTGGGACTGGCGTATGTCCGCCCTGAGGTGCATGGAACCCATTTCATCTCCTTGGTGCGATGACCCGAAGACGCAAGCTCCATGCCGCCATGCGGGCGGCGAATCGTCTGGATACACTTTGGGCACGAAACCTGCTGTGGTCTCCCTGCGCAGGCGGCACGGGGCCCAGGGTTTTGCCGCCGCTGCGGGGGATCGGTTCTGGAACAGCGGGGCCGGTCATGGCGTCCACGGCAGAAATTGCCGTTTGGGCGCAAGGTTTTCTGCAAACTTTGCCATGCACCAGTCCACCAGCTTCCACACGGTCCCGCCCCCGGGGGCCCAGAATTCCGTTCCACGGGAGGCGCCGCGTGATGCCCTGCCCGAAGATCCCATGTCCATACGCCTGAGGTTGGTCCTGCTGCTGCTGGCCTTGCTGGTCTTTGTACTGGCGGCCTCGTCCTGGCTGCTGTTGCGCGCCTACCAATCCGAGCATGCGGCGCAGGAGCAGGCCGCGCGCGTCAGCAGCATGGCCGTGGCCCGTCTGCTGGACAAGGAGCCGCGCACGGCCGGCGCCGACCAGGTGCTGGCGGCCTTGCGGCCCTTGCTGGACTCCGGCTGGCCCGGCTTTCTGGTGGACAGCACAGGCCGCGCCCTGCCGGCCGGGCCCGGCGCGGCAGCCGACCTGCCTGCCTTGCCCGCCGATTTCAGCGAGCGGCTGGCGGCCAGCCTGGCGCAGGCTGCGCCCGGCGTGAAAAGTGCGGGGCAAGGCGCAGAGCAAAGCGCTGGGGGGGACGCAGGGCAGGGCGCTTTGCAGGGCTGGCTGGATCTGCCAGATGCGCAGGGCGGGCCGCTGCGGGCCTTCTTCAGCAAGTCCGCCCAGGGCTGGACCTGGGTGAGCTGGGTCCCCTGTTCTGCGCTGGACCCCGCATGCTCCCGGCCCCTGAAGGGGGTGATCTGGGTGGCCATCGTTTTGTTTGCGGTGGCGGGCCTGGGATTGGCGCGGCTGGCGCTGCGGGGCAGCGCTTCCCTGGTGTTGCCGGCAACGGGCGGCAATGCGCAAGACCAGGGCCAGGGCGGCGGCGGTGCCGGCCTGTCCGAAGGCGCTGCGGTGGACGCTGCCGGCCTCGAAGAGGCCGCTGCCCGTCTCCAGAGCGAACGTCTGCAGGTGGTGGGGCGGCTGGCAGGCCGGTTTTCCCATGAGTTCAACAACCAGCTGGGCATTCTGAGCAACAGCGCCTATCTGATAGAGCGGCGCTCCGAGGACCCGGCACTGAGCCTGCCTGCCCAGGCCATGCTGCGCTCGGTGGACACGGCCAGCCGCCTCACGCAGCAACTGCTGCGTTTTGGGGCGCACCATTGCACGCATGCGCTGGTGGTGGACCTGTACCGCTGGCTGCCCGGCCTGCAGGGCACGCTGGCCGTGGTGCTGGGCAAGCGCATGGCGCTGGAGGTGGCGGAGCCTGCCGAGGCCAGTCAGCCCGGCCAGCCGGCGCCGCGATTGGGCGTGCATGTGGACCCGGATGAACTGGAGCTGGCGCTGATCAGCATTTTTCTCGCCATCCGCGAAGCGATGACCGATGGCGCGCAGGTGCACATGGCCGCCCGGCCCCTGTCCGAGGACCTGGCCCAGGCCCAGGCCGCAGCTTCTCGCGGGAATGCGCTGGTGGAGATCCGCATCGAGGCCATGGCCCACGGGGCGGGCGCCGCCAGCACCGGCTCCGGTACCGGCGAGGCGGGCGCGCCACGGCTGGAACGTGTGGAAAGGCAGGAGCCGCCGCCTGTCTTCACTCCATTGAACGATGCCGATGCGGACGCCACCTGCGGCCTGAGCCTGGCGCGCCGCCTGTGCCTGGAGCGCGGTGGCGTGGTGCGGGCCGAGGGTGAGCATGGCCGCTGCCTGGCGGTCTCACTGGTGCTGCCGCGCGTGGCCATGGCGGCGCAGGACTGCCTGGCGCAAAGGCTGGACTGACAGGCCGCCTGGCTGGGTTTCAGCGCGGCACGCTCCGCTTGCACAGGTTGAAGATGGCCAGCAGCGCAACGGCGCAGGCCAGAGAGACGAAGATGGACATGGAGGTGGCCGGCGCCTCCGTCTGCGCATTCATGGCCGAAGGCCCCAGCATCGGCGCCAGCAGCCAGCCGCCCAGCAGTGCGCCTATGGCGCCTATGACCACGTTGAGCAAAATGCCTTGCTCGGCCTGGGTGTTCGTGACCATGCTGGTAATCCAGCCGATCAGGCCACCCACCATCAGCCAGATGAGGAAGTCCATGGCATCGCCCTTGAAAAAAAGTTACGGTTGGTGATCAAGGGCAATCGGCGTGCCCGGCTCCTGCAGGCCGTTCAGAGCCTAGGCTTGTCAGGGGCGGTGTCTTGGTCCGAGGCAGGGCGAATCTCTGCACGCTCCGCCTCATGGCCCGAAGGCGTCTGGGCATCCAGGCCCCGGTCGGGCGACTCGCTGACCTGGGGCAGGTCGGCGGCGTGCTCTATCAATTCCTCGATGATGAAGCGGCCATAGAGTTGGGCGCGCTCGGCGCCGGCGGCCTTCAGGGCATCGGCGGCCGTGCGTGCAGCCTCGTCGTTGTCCACGCGCACCACCAGCCAGTGGTAGCCGCGTTCGGCCAGGGCCTGGTGGGCCTTGACCAGGTTGAGCTCCTGGCCCACGGCGGCAACGGGGCTGGCCTGGCGCAGGTCTTCATCGATCTGGGCCAGCATTTCCCGGTCGGAATAGCGCTGGATGTCCTGGGCGGGCAGCTCCAGCGCCTGCAGCGCGGCCACGCCGTCATCGGCCTGCGCAGCTGTGGGAAACGAGACCACCATGTGGCCCACGGGCTTGAAGACACCGTAGGCGCGGGGAGGAGAGGAGTCCATGGGCTTGTCCTTGGTTGCACGAAGGTGCAAGCAAGGTGGCAAGCAGCGTGCCTGCAAGTTTGGGTGTCAGCCGTGCTCGGCGTCCGTCTCGCCCTTTTTGCCGCCCGCATAGTCCCTGAGCCGGTTGTACAGGGTCTTGAGGCTGATGCCGAGAACGGCCGCCGTGCGTTCCTTCTGGTACTTGCACTGCTTGAGCGTGGCCTGGATGAGCAGCCGCTCGGCCTGCGCCATGGTCATGCCGATGGGCAGCTGTATGGTGGCCGGCTCGGTGTCCGGCAGGTCGTAGGTGGCGGCTGCATGCGCGTGGTCGGCGGGCGCATGCGCTGTGATGGTGGGGGTGATGGGCGTGGTCGATGGCGTGGTCAATGGCGCGGTCAATGGCGCGCTCATTGGCATGGACCCCGCCTGCGGCATATGTTGCATTTGCGGCACTTGCGGCAGGTGCAGGGCGTGGGCGGCCGGATGCACCGGGGCCGGCTGCTGGGCAATGGCCACGGGCGGCCGGGGCAGCCATTCCTGGCTCACCAGCGGGCCGGGCTCCATCACATAGGCGCGCTGCACGGCATTGCGCAACTCGCGCACATTGCCGGGCCAGCTGTATTGCGCAAGCTGCTTGAGGGCCGATGCCGTGAATTGCTTGGCCTGGCCCTCGCGCTGGGAGATGGCCTCCATGAAATGCTGCGCAAGCAGCGGAACGTCGGTCAGGCGCTCGCGCAGCGGCGGCAGCTCGATGGGGAAGACGTTCAGGCGGTACAGCAGGTCTTCGCGCAGCTTGCCGCTGGCCACGGCCTCGTAGGGGCAGCGGTTGGTGGCGGCGATCACGCGCACATCGGTCTGCAGCGTCTGGGTGGAGCCCACGCGCATGAAGCGCCCGGTCTCCAGCACGCGCAGCAGCTTGACCTGCAGCTCCATCGACATTTCCGTGATTTCGTCCAGAAACAGCGTGCCCGTGGCCGCGCGCTCGAAAAATCCCTGGTGCTGGCGGTCGGCGCCGGTGAAGCTGCCCTTTTCGTGGCCAAAGATCTCGCTTTCGATCAGGTGCGGAGAAATGGCACCGCAGTTGACCGCCAGGAAGGGCCGGCTGCGCCGCTGGCTCAGCTCATGCAGGGTCTGTGCCACGACTTCCTTGCCGGTGCCGCTTTCGCCCGTCAGAAAGACCGTGACCGAGGTGCCGGCCACGCGCTCCATCTGCTGGTACAGCCGCTGCATGGGGGCCGAGCCGCCCCACAGCCGGCCAAAGCGCCCTTCCTGGGCGCAGTAGCCGGCGCCGGGCCTGTCTTGCGGGGTGATCTGGTCGAAGGCCGCGCCCGTGACGGTGCTGGTGCCCGTCTCCGGCAGGCCGGCCGTGGGGATCAGAAAGCGCGAAAGAATGTCCTCCAGCCGCCCGATGCCCACGGGCTTGACCAGATAGTCCATGGCGCCGCGGCGCAGGGCCTCGATGGAGGAGTCCAGGCTGGCGTGGCCGGTCACCAGCACGATCTGCGAGTCCTGCGGCACCTGCTGGTCACCGAAAAGGTCCATGCCGTTGCCATCGGGCAGTTGCAGGTCCAGCAGCACCAGGCTGGGCGGCTGCATGGCCATCTGCCGGCGCGCGTCGCGCAGGGTGTGGGCCACGGCGACCGAGAAGCGGTCCACGCCCACGAGTTCGCGCATGGTCGCTGCGGAATCCGCATCGTCATCGACGATCAGCACGTGGTTCATTGCATGGCCTCCAGGGGTCCTCGCCGCAACGCGTTTTGACAAAATTTCATGATCTGCCAGTTTAAGGGCGAGCATGCGGGCGTCTTTGTCAGTCCACAGGCACAGTGTTTGCCGGGCGTGCGGGAGGCGGGATCAGGGAGGCGGCTGGCGACTGGCGCGCCGGCCGCTGCGGGGCTGCAGCAGCCCCAGGAACAGGCATTCCTTGGCGCTCAGTCCGCGCGGGCGCCTGTCCGGTGCGGTGGGAATGTCCTGTCCAGGTCGCTCGCACAGGGCCAGCACCTGGGGATGGATGTAGAACTTGCGGCAAACCGCACAGGTATTGCCCAGGCGCCGGGCGACCTGCGTGACCAGAGCGTTCAACGCCGCCGCACTGGTGCCTGCGCCTTCTTGCGATGCTGCCTTGCCTGCAGTCAGCGCAAGTTCCAGCGCCAGTTCCAGCGCGTACACGCTGGCATGCCAGGTGCGGAAATCCTTGGCGCTGAAATCCGGGCCGTCTGAGGTATCTCCGGCATCAGCCCCATGGGCCGCAGCCTTGCCGCAAATCCTGCGGATGTAGTCGTTCACATGCTCGGATCGCACATGGTGGACTTCGCCTTCATCGTCGATGAACTGGAACAGCCGCTGGCCCGGCAGCTCCTGGCAGCGCTTGACGATGCGGGCCACGGCCCGGTCGGACACGCGGGCCTGCTGCAGCACGCCGCTCTTGCCCTTGAAGCTCAGCGTCAGCTCACCCGCGTGCACCTGGGCATGGCGGTTTCTGAGCGTGGTGAGGCCGTAGGAGCCATTGCTCTCGGAATACTCGTCATTGCCTATGCGCAGGGCCGTGCAGTCCAGCAGCCAGACGATGGCGGCCACCACGGTGTCCAGCTGCGGCCGGCCAGGCTTGAGGTCGCGCGCCACCGCCCGACGGATGGCGGGCAGGTGGCGGCCAAAGGCGCGCATGCGGTCGAACTTGACCTGCTTGCGCTGCTCCTGCCACTGCGGGTGGTAGCGGTACTGCTTGCGGCCCCGGGCATCGCGGCCCGTGGCCTGCAGGTGGCCCTGGGGATCGGGGCAGATCCAGACATCCACATAGGCCGGTGGAATGGCCAGTTTGCGGATGCGCGCCAGCGCCTGGGCATCGCGCACGGGCTTGCCGTCCTGTGCCACGTAGGAAAAGCCCTTGCCGCGCCGCACGCGGCGCCAGCCGGGCATGCGGTCGTTCACATAGGTCAGGGCAGGGCAGGGGCCGTCTGCGTTCGCTGCCCTGCCCCTGGCTGGCGCGGAGCTCAGTGCACCCCCTGCGGCGGCGGTGGCGGTGGGGCAATGGGCGGGTCGGAATAGGGCGAAGGTGCCGGGGCCGGTGGCGGGTCGCCCACGGGGGGAACCAGCGGCTCGGTGGGCGGCGGATTGACGGGGGGCGCAACAGGCGGGGTGACAGGTGGGGTGACAGGGGGTGCAGGTACCGAAGTGATCATGGGAGTTGCTCCTGTAGGGGGGCAGGCCGGGCCGGCCTTGGTGTTGCCGTGGCAAGCGCCATGCCTGACCCGAGGGAAATGGCCAGGGTACAAGGTTGGTTGAAGTCCGGCGCGGTGCCATCTGGTGGCAATGATGTGGCGCACGCCGGGGCGGGGGTCAGGCCAGCGTTCTCAGCTTCGCTTCGCGGGCCCAGAAGCGCTTCTTGGCGCCTTCGATGAAGGGTTCGGGCTTGTCGATGGGGAACACGCCCTCGTCCGGCGTGATGCCGGCCGTCTTCATGATGTGCTGTGTCGCCTTGCAGGCCGCAATGGCCTTGAGGTGGCCGAAGGCGTCGCGGAACCAGTCCTGCGCGGCTGCCTCACGGGCCAGCGCCTGGCCGCGCTCCAGCGTGATGATGGACACCACGGCATCGAACTGCGCGGATGGCGATCCGGCCAGCTGGCCGTCGGCCGGCAGGTGGCTGCCGTCGTCCAGCGTGGCGCCGCCGATCTTGGGCGCAATGATCTTCACGCTGGCCTTTTGCGCCACCAGCGCCTTGTGGAAGGCGGCAACGTGCCGGGCGCTGGAGCCTTCGTCCACCAGGATGGCAACGCAGCGGCCCTGCAAGGTGGGCTTCATGCGGTCGATGATGCGCGTGGCCGGGCTGGGCGGCAGCTTTTGCGGGGGCACGGCAGGCTTGGCGGCAGGCGGCAACTGGGGCAGGCCCAGGCCGTCGGCCACGCGCTTTGCCAGGTCGGCGTCAATCACCTGCAGATGGCCGACGACGGCCAGGCGCACATGCGGCGTCTGTACCTTGGACAGCTCGAACACCAGGGCGCTGGCGATGTGGGCCTGCTCCTGCGCGCTCTGGCTTTGGTAGAACATGCGCGCCTGGCTGTAGTGGTCGGCAAAGCTCTCGGGGCGGATGCGGCCCTTGGCACCCTCCTGCGCGGGCTGGGCAAAGTGCCGCAAGCCGCGGGCTGCCGAGGCGCGCGGGCTGTCGGCCTGCAGGCTGGAGGGCTCATAGGCCACGCGGCCCTTGGGCACCTCGGTCTGCATGTGGCCGTCGCGCTGGTGGTGGGCGAACGGGCATTTGGGCGCGTTGATGGGCAACTGCGTGAAGTTGGGCCCGCCCAGGCGCGACAGCTGGGTGTCCAGGTACGAGAACAGGCGGCCCTGCAGCAGCGGGTCGTTGCTGAAATCGATGCCGGGCGGGATATTGGCCGGGCAGAAGGCCACCTGCTCGGTCTCGGCGAAGAAGTTGTCGGGCCAGCGGTCCAGCACGAAGCGGCCGATCTTGCGCAGCGGAATTTCCTCTTCGGGGATGAGCTTGGTGGGGTCCAGGTGGTCGTAGGGCAGGGCGTCTGCCTGCTCCTGCGAGAACAGCTGCACGCACAGCTCCCAGGCCGGGTAGTCGCCCGCCTCGATGGCCTCGAACAGGTCGCGGCGGTGGTAGTCGTTGTCTGCGGCCTGCAGCTTGAGGGCCTCGTCCCAGACCGTGGACTGGATGCCCAGCTCGGGCCGCCAGTGGAACTTCACGAAGGTGCTTTCACCCTGGGCATTGACCAGCCGGAAGCTGTGCACGCCAAAGCCCTCGATCATGCGCAGGCTGCGCGCGATGGTGCGGTCGCTCATGATCCACATGACCATGTGCATGGACTCGGGCATGAGGGAGATGAAGTCCCAGAACGTGTCGTGCGCCGTGGCGGCCTGCGGAAAGCCCCGGTCGGGTTCCATCTTCACGGCATGGACCAGGTCGGGAAACTTCATGGCGTCCTGGATGAAGAAGACCGGGATGTTGTTGCCCACCAGATCCCAGTTGCCCTCTTCGGTATAGAACTTGATGGCAAAGCCGCGCACATCGCGCGGGGTATCCACCGAGCCTGCCCCACCGGCCACGGTGGAGAAGCGCACAAAGATCGGCACTTGCTTGCCGGTTTCGGTCAGGACCTTGGCGGTGGTGTATTGCTCCAGCGAATCTGTCAGCTGGAAATAACCGTGGGCGCCTGTGCCGCGTGCATGGACAATTCGCTCTGGAATGCGCTCATGGTCGAAATGCGTGATTTTCTCGCGCAGGATGAAATCTTCCAGCAGCGTAGGGCCTTTTTCCCAGGCGGTGAGAGAGTTCTGATTATCAGGAACCGGAATGCCTTGCTGCGTGGTCAATCCGGGGTGCTGTCCGTCGGCCTGTTGCTGTAATTCTCCGCCATGGCCTGTGGGGGATTGCTTGGACGATTTCTTTTCACCAGGGGATTTCTTAGCCACGATTTACTCCTTGAAAGAAAGAGGATGGCCTGTTGTATGAGGCAATAATTATTGGAAGAGGCGATTGGCTGAACCAAAGGGCATCGTCAGCAAAGCTCTGGAGATAAAAAAAGGGCCCAGGGGGCCCTTTGCCAGTTCACGCTATCGGCAGCTTAACGCTGCTGATGGCTGCCCTGCTTTTGCTGTTCCCCTGGTTGGTTGCGCTGGGGATTGCTCTGTTGCTGCTGTTGGTTGGGATTGTTCGGGTTGTTGGGATTGCTTTGCTGCTGCTGCCCCGGATTGTTCTGTTGCTGCTGCTGCTTGTTCTTGTCGTTTTGCTGGTTGCTGGCCGTGTTGCCTTGAGGGTTGTTGGTCTGTTGCGTCATTTCCGTACTCCTTAAGTAAACAGCGATGCCGTCATCACTGCAATTTCATTGTGCGACCGTGAAAATGGCCGGCTTGTAGGATATTTGGAAGATTACTTTTGGTAAAGCATTGGAATTTGCTATGGAGTAGCTTTGTTTCATTTTGTCGGTACAAATGGATGTGTTTCTTATAATGAAATTGCTTTTTGTAAAAAATGCAGCCAGGCCAAATATGGGGTTATTTGGCGGCGGGGCGTTTTGCAGGGGGTCTGGCCGGGGTTTTTGTGGATTTTGTCGATTTTCTGGACGCTGGGGTCTTTGCATTTTTTACCGTTGACGCGGTATTTTTTTCCTTGGCTGCGGTGGCGGATGGTCCGCCTGCGCCCTTGCCCAGGCTGTTCTTGAGCAGGGCCGTCAGGTCCAGCACGGCCGCGTTGGCCGGCGCGGCAGGTGTGGTCTCCTGTTTTTCAACGTTTTGGACATCGCCCGCATGCGCCTTGGCCTGCACGAGCTGGTGGATTTCCTCGCTGAAGGAGTTGCGGAACTGGTTGGCGTCCCAGGCCTGGCTCATGTCCTTGATGAGGGCCATGGCCATGGTCATCTCGGCGCTCTTGATGCCGGCGGCCTTGGCGTCCAGCGGTGGCAGGTCCAGCTGCTCGAAGGAGCGGATCTCGCCGCCCCAGCGCAGCAGGTTCAGCACCAGCGCCCGGCCGCAGGGGATCAGAATGGCCAGGTGCTGCTTGGTCTGGATGACCACCTTGGCCACGCCCACCTTGTTGCTCTTGCGCAGGGCCTCGCGCAGCAGGGCGTAGACCTTCTCGCCACGGTGCAGGGGGGCGGTGTAGTAGGGGCGTTCCAGGTAGATGAAGGGGATGTCCTGGGCATCAACAAAGGCCTCGATCTCGATGGTCTGCGTGGTCTTGGGAAAGGCGGCGGCAATCTCTTCAGCGCTCAGCACCACGTAGCGGCCCTCCTCGAATTCCACGCCCTTGACGATGTCGGCCGTGGCCACTTCCTTGCCCGTGACCTTGTTGATGCGCTTGTAGCCCACGGGCTGCATGTTGCGCTTGTCCAGCCAGTCGAAGTCGATGTCCGAGCTGGCCGTGGCCGCGTACAGGCCGATGGGAATGTGCACCAGGCCAAAGCTGATGGCGCCCTTCCACATGCTGCGCGCGGAGGTGGACGGGCTGGATTTTGGGGAGGCGGCTTTCTTCATGGCGGTGCTTTCTTCGATCCCTGCAGGACGGTGCTCAACGCTGCGCCTCAAAGCCCAGCGCCTTCATGGCGCGGCCCAGGCCCACGGCGGCCGTGCCGTAATGCTCCCAGGGGGAGTTGCCCAGGCGCAGGCGCTGGTCTACCGAGCGAATGGTCCAGTGCGCGCCGCCCGTGAGCCTGTCCAGCTCGTTCCAGGCCACGGGCACGGAGATGCCCATGCCCGGCCGCGCCCGGGCCGTCCACGCGCAGGCCGTGGTGGCGCCGAAGCCATTGCGCAGGTAGTCCACAAAAATCTTTCCCACGCGGTTACGCGGCCCGCTTTTGGCCACGAAGCGCTGGGGCACGGCATGGGCCAGGTGCTGGACCACGGCCTGCGAGAAGGCCTTGACGGTGTCCCAGTCCAGCAGCCGCTTGATGGGCACGACCACATGCAGGCCCTTGCCGCCGCTGGTCTTGAGGAAGGCCGGCAGCTCCAGCTCCTGCAGCAGCACATGCAGCAGGCTGGCGGCCTCCTGCACCTGCGGCCAGGGCACGCCTTCGCCCGGGTCCAGGTCGAAGGTCATGCGGTCGGGCCGGTCGATGCGGTCCTTGCGCGCGTTCCAGGTGTGCCATTCGATGGTGTTCATCTGCGCCGCCGCCACCAGGCCTTCGCGCCGGGACACCTCCATCAGCGGGGCATGGCCGGGGTCCAGTTGCGGCGTCAGGGCGGCGATGCCCTGCAGCGGCGCCTGGTCGAGGTGCTTCTGGAAGAACAGCTCGCCCTCGATGCCGTCCGGCGCCCGCACCATGGCCACGGGCCGGGACTTGAGGTGGGTGATCATGAAGGGCGCCACCGTGGCGTAGTAGCGCGCCAGATCCATCTTGGTGATGCCGGTGGAGGGATCGATGACCCGCTCGGGATGGGTGATGGTCATCGAGGCGGGCAGTCGCGCCGCCCTGGCGTTGCGGGTTTGCGTTCGTGCGGCGCCAGGCGTGGCTGCAGCGCTGGCGGAAGATGCGGTCGATGGCACGTGCTGTGGCTCCTCTTTGACAATGCTGCGTGCAGGCTTGTCCGCACGCAGGCCCTGGAATACGGCATGGCGGACCTGGCCGTCCTCGGTCCACTGCGCGAACGAGACCTCGGCCAGCAGCGTGGGGCGCACCCAGTGCACCCCGCTGCCAAGGCCCCGGCTGTCCGCCAGCGGCGAGGTGCCGGTGGCAAGGCGCCCCAGGCGCTGGCGCAGATCGGCCAGGGTGCGCCTGTTGAACCCCGTGCCCACCTTGCCTGCCGCGCGCAGCTGGCCGTCCTCGCCATGCACGGCCAGGACCAGGGCGCCCAGGCCCGTGCGCGTGCCCTGGGGATCGGTGTAGCCCGCGATCACGAATTCCTGGCGCAGGCCGCACTTGAGCTTGATCCAGTCCGCGCTGCGCCGCGAGGCATAGGCGCTGCCGCGCCGCTTGCCGATCACGCCCTCCAGGCCCAGCTGGCAGGCGGCGGCCACCAGGTCGGCGGGCGGGGCGTCAAAGGCCTCGCTGAAGCGAAGGCGGTCCGAAGGCGCCTTGTGCAGCAGGGCCTGCAACTGCTGGCGTCGCTGCTCCACGGGCTGGGGCCGCAGGTCCTGGCCGTCCTGCCACAGCAGGTCGAACGCGAAGAACACCAGGTGGTCGGTGCGCTCGCCGTCAAAGGCGTTTTGCAGGGCCTGGAAGTCAGGGCGGCTGTCGCTGTCCAGCATCAGCACCTCGCCATCCACCCAGCCCGATTGCAGGGGCAGCGCGGCAAAGGCGCGGGCCAGGGCGGGCATTTTGGTGGTCCAGTCCTTGCCGTTGCGCGTGAAAAGGCGAACGGCGCCGTCCTCGATGCGCGCCAGCAGCCGGTAGCCGTCGAACTTGCTCTCGAAGATCCATTGCTCGGCATCTGCAGGTGCATGGTCCACCAAGGTTGCCAGCTGCGGGGCGATGCTCTGCGGCATGGGCGCGGTGACGTGCGTAGCGACGGGCGTGGTGACGGGTGTGGTGATGGGCGCTGTGGCGGTGGGCAGGGGAAGGCCGGCCACGCTGTCGGGCATGTCCTCGACCACGTTGAATTCGCTGGCAGCACGTTCCAGGCCGTCGTGCTCCTTGATCAGCAGCCAGGCGGGCTTTTTGGCGTCGTCCTTGCCGCGCATGCGCACCAGGGTCCAGCGGCCCTGCAGCTTGTGGCCGCGCAGTTCGAACTTGAGCTTGCCCTTGCGATAGCCTTCGGCCGCATCGCCCTCGGGCAGCCAGATGCCACGGTCCCAGATGATGACCTTGCCCGCGCCGTACTGTCCCGGTGGAATCTGGCCCTCGAAGCGGTTGTAGGCCATGGGGTGGTCTTCCACCTGGACGGCCATGCGCTTGTCGGCCGGGTCGTAGCTGGGACCCTTGGGCACGGCCCAGCTTTTCATGCTGCCGTCCAGCTCCAGCCGAAAGTCGTAGTGCAGGTGGCTGGCCCAGTGCTTTTGAATGACGAATTGCAGGGCGCCCGCGCCGGGCTGCCCTGCAATCGTCTCACTGGAAGGTTCTGCCGAAGGTTCCGGTGTGCGCGTGAAGTCGCGCTTTTGCCGGTACAGCGCGAGCGAGGCCTGGGGTGTCGCCGCCTTGGCCGCCCCTTTGGTGGGGCGGGCCGGGCGGGATGCCTGGGACTTGCTGCGCGTGGCCGGCATGGCGGCATCCGTCAGTGGATGAGCGCAATCAGGATGATGATGGGAATGGGAACGCCCAGGAGAAAAAGCAGTATGGATCGCATGGCAAGCCTCCGTTGAATGGATTGAATTGGATTGATTGGGTTTCAGTGCCGGGGATTATCAAAAGGCATCGCGTTGACGACCACCCCAGGTGGCGCACAGGCTGCCCACAAAAGCGCCCAGCATCAGCGAAACAAACAGCCAGAGCATGGAATGGGCCGTGGCCTTGCGTGCCTCTTCGGCAGCCTGCTTGGCCTTTTGCTTGGCTTCTTCAGCCTTTTGCTCGGCCTGCTTTATCTGCATTTGCACGGAATCAAAGGTGCTACGCACTTTCTTTTGCGCATCTTCCACGGACATATCGGAGTTGCGCGCAATCAGCTGGGCCAGGTATTGCTCGTCGGCGGGAGACAGCTGGCCGGTGCGCAGCGACTGGGCAAAGATCACGCCGGCCTCGCGGGTGGCGCTGGCCAGGTCGGCGGGGGTGGCATTGCTGGTGGAGGTAGCGGCGCCGGAGTTGCGGAACAGGCTGCCGGTCCAGTAGGCCAGGCCCTGGGGCGAGGCGTCGGCGCCCGAGGCACCGGCCATGGCTGCGGCACCGCCAGCAGCCGCACCGCCCGCGGCGCCGATCGCGCCGCCCACCACGCTGGAGGCGCTGGTGGCCACGGTCTGCGCGGCCTTGAAGGCGCCGGAGACGGCACCGCCTGCAGCGGCGCCCATCAGGGCCACCATGGCCAGCGTGGCCAGTGCCCAGGACAGAAAGCCATGGGCCGTGTCGCGGAAGTAGACCTCGTCCGTGTGCACGCCTTGCCAGCGTGTGCGCAGCCGCCCGGCCAGATAGCCGCCCACGCCGGCCGAGGCCAGCTGGGTGAAGGCGATCCAGGCCACGGCCGTCAGGCCCAGGGCGCCGGCATCCAGGCCTTCACCGGACCATACCGACACCGACGACAGGCCCAGGCCGGTGCCCAGAATGAACAGCAGCAGCGACAGCGATGCCGCCGCCATGGCGCCGGCAAATATCGCGGCCCATGAAACGCCGCTGCGTGAGGTATCTACGGTGGCGACCGTGTTGACCACTGGCGCTTCAGCCAGGGGCGCGGATTCGGAATAGGCAATGGACATGGCCGACTTTCTTGGAGTTGAGTGCCCCATTCTTGCCAGTCGCAATAGACGCCGCTGTAGGAGGATTGGAAATGCAGGACTGGCAAACGCAGATGAAAAACGTCATCCTTTGCCAGATGACGATTTTCGAGCGAATGCGCAGGATGGATATGGAAAATGCTGCCTGCAATCGGTAATTCTTGCAGAACATTTTCCAGGGCGGATATTCGGATTATTCAGGTCAGTGCGGCGATGCCTTTTTCCATTGCCGGATATTCATCGCCGCATTGAAGCTGCCCTCCGGAAAATGCTCAGGGCTGGCGCACGTCGGCCACCACCTGCTCGCCAAAATCGGCACGCTGCAGCCAGCCCAGCACCTGGGCTGCCGCCTGCTCGGGCGTGGACAGCTTGCCGCCCTCCTTGAGCTGGGCGAAGTTGCCTGCATCGGGGAAGGCGGCGGTATCCGCGCTGCGCAGCTGCACCTGCATGTCGGTGTCGATGACGCCGGGCGCCAGCGAGCAGATGCGCGCGCCGTGGGGCTTGAGCGCCTCGTCCAGCGCCACGCTGCGGCTGAAATGGTCCATGCCGGCCTTGGCCGCGCAGTAGGAGGCCTGCGAGGCAATGGCGCGCCGGCCCAGGCCCGAAGAAATGTTGAGCACCTTGCGCGGCACGGCCGTCCAGCCCTCGGTGGCGGCCAGGAAGGCGGCCGTCAGCAGCATGGGCGCCTCCAGCCCCACGCGCATGGCCTGGGCAATGTCGGCGGGCTGCAGCTGCGACAGCGGCGCAATCTGCGGAATCACGCCCGCGTTGTTGATCAGGGTGACGCTGGCGTAGCGCGCGGCGTCCAGGCCGGCCAGCCAGTCGCCCAGCCTGCGGGCCGCGGCCTCGGGCTCGCCCAGGTCCACGCTCCACTGCTGCAGCGGCGCGCCCGCCGTGGCGGCCGCCTGGGCCAGGTCTTCGCTGGTGGAGCGCGACAGCGTGACCAGTTCATGGCCGGCATCCAGCAGTTGCCGGGCCATGGCCAGGCCCATGCCGCGCGAGGCGCCGGTAAGAATCGTCAGGGAAAGAAGAGGCGATGCATTGTTCATGCGGGCGATGGTATCGCTTGTGCCCGTGCTGCCGGCCCGGCCGCTGCCTGGGCGGCGACAGGGTCCGATGGCAGCAGCAGCTCGGCGCTGTGCGCCTGCCGGGTGCGCTCCAGCGCCTGCACGATGCGTTCGCAGGCACGCTCGGCCGCCTCGTGAAGGCTGGCGCCCTGCAGCCAGTGGCCGGTGAGCGCGGCACTGAACAGATCGCCCGTTCCCTTGGGCACCGCATCCACCCGCGCGTGGGTGATCACATGCACGTCATCGCGCGTGACCAGGGCCACGCGCATGCGCTGGGCAGGGTCGCCGTCCAGCTCGGGCGATGCGCTGGTCACGGCCACCCACTGCGTGCGGCCGGTCAGCAGGCTGCGCGCGGCCTGGACCACATCGTCCATGCCGCGCACAGGGCGCGCGGTCAGCCGCTCCAGCTCGAAATGGTTGGGCGTCAGCCCGTCGGCCAGCGGCAGCAGGTGGCGCTGGTAGGCCTCGACCATGGCGGGGTCCACATAGATGCCGCTGTCGTGGTCGCCGATCACCGGGTCCACCACCACGCGCAGGCCGGGCCGCTGCGCCAGCAGGCCGGCAACCCAGTCCGCCAGCAGCGTGGCCTGGGCCGGCCCGCCCAGGTAGCCGGCCAGCACGGCCTGCAACTGCCGCAGCCCGCCGCGCGCGCCCAGGTCCTGCAGATAGCCAGCAAACCACTCGGCGGCAATCGCCCCGCCGTGGATGCTGGGATAGTGCGGCGTGTTGCTGAACACCACCGTGGGCACGGCCGCCGCCGCCAGCCCCAGCGCCTGCAGCGTGGGCATGGCCACGTTGTTGCCAACGCGGCCGTAGACGACCTGGGACTGCACGGACACCACGTCGATGGCCAGGGGTTGCAGCATGTCTTGGGGGGCGCAGGCGTTCATGGGCGTGGGGAAGCAATGAGAGGCAGGGACGTGTTTTATAACGCCTGCGCCCAGGCCGCAGACCCCACAATCGGCCGCGCATGACCAGACCACTGTGCGATCTGCGCGTGAAAAGAAAAAGGCCCGCCGAAGGGCGGGCCCGTGGGGCGCCAGGCGCCTGTGCGTTGTCAGGCGCCCAGGTAGGCGCGGCGCACGGCGTCGTTGGTCAGCAGGTTGGCGCCGGTGTCTTCCAGCACCACCTTGCCGGTTTCCAGCACATAGCCGCGGTCGGCGATCTGCAGGGCGCGGTTGGCGTTCTGCTCGACCAGGAAGACCGTGACGCCGGCCGTGCGGATGGTCTGGATGATCTCGAAGATCTGCGCAATGATCAGCGGCGCCAGGCCCAGCGTGGGCTCGTCCAGCAGCAGCAGGCGGGGCTTGCTCATCAGCGCGCGGCCGATGGCCAGCATCTGCTGCTCGCCGCCCGACATGGTGCCGGCGCGCTGGTGGGCGCGCTCACGCAGGCGCGGGAAGAGGCCGAACACATGTTCGATGCCGGCCTCGATCTGCGGCTTGTCCAGGAAGAATCCGCCCATCTTCAGGTTGTCCGTGACCGTGAGGTCCGAGAAGATGCGCCGTCCCTCGGGCGAGACCGCGATGCCCTTGCGCATGATGTGGTGCGAGGGCAGCTGGGTGATGTCCTCGCCCTCGAACGAGATGCGGCCCGAGCTGGCGCGCGGGTTGCCGCACACCGTCATCAGCAGCGAGGTCTTGCCGGCGCCGTTGGAGCCGATCAGCGAGACGATCTCGCCCTGGTTGACGTGCAGGCTCACGCTGTCGACCGCGCAGATGGCGCCGTAGTGGGTGGAGATGTTCTCCAGTTGCAGCATGGCAGGCATCAGGCTTCTCCCAGGTAGGCCTTGATGACCCGTTCATCGTTGCGGATGGCGTCCGGCAGGCCCATGGCGATGGGCTTGCCGTACTCCATGACGAGGATGCGCTCGGACACGCCCATGACCAGGCCCATGTCGTGCTCGATCAGCAGCACGGCAATGCCGTACTGGCGCCGCAGCTGGTCGATCAGGCCCTGCAGGTCCTTCTTCTCCTGCGGGTTCAGGCCGGCGGCGGGTTCGTCGAGCATGAGCACGCGCGGCTTGGTGATCATGCAGCGCGCGATCTCCAGGCGGCGCTGGTGGCCGTAGGCCAGGTTGCCGGCCTCGCGGTTGACGAACTCGCGCAGGCCCATGACGTCCAGCCAGTGCAGGGCGCTCTCGATCTTTTCCTCTTCGCTGCGGCGGTAGCTTGCCGTGTTGAACAGGCCCGACAGCAGGTTGACGCCCGAGCGGCGGTGCTGTGCCACCAGCAGGTTTTCCAGCACCGTCATGGACTTGAACAGCCGCACGTTCTGGAAGGTGCGCACCACGCCGTGGTTGGCCACGTGGTGGCTGCTGCGGCCCTCGATGGCGCTGCCGTCCAGCGTGACGGAGCCGCTGCTGGGCTGGTAGAAACCGCTGATGCAGTTGAACACCGTGGTCTTGCCGGCGCCGTTGGGGCCGATGATGGCAAACACTTCCTGCGGGCGCACGTTGAAGCCCACATGGTCCACGGCCAGCAGGCCGCCGAAGCGCATGCACAGGTCTTTGACTTCTAGCAAATACTCGCTCATTGCCGGCCCTTGCTGCTATCTGTTGTCCCAAAAATCATGGTGTCGGCATGCCTCATGAGCGCACCTCCACATGGTGGCGGCGCATGGGCAGCAGGCCCTGCGGGCGCCAGATCATCATCAGCACCATCACCAGGCCGAAGATCAGCATGCGGTACTCGGAGAACTCGCGCGCCAGCTCGGGCAGCACCGTCAGCAAGATGGCCGCGATGATCACGCCCAGCTGCGAGCCCATGCCGCCCAGCACCACGATGGACAGGATCAGCGCCGATTCGATGAAGGTGAACGATTCGGGGTTGACGATGCCCTGGCGCGCCGCGAAGAAGGCGCCGCCCAGGCCGGCGAACATGGCGCCCAGCGTGAAGGCGGACAGCTTGATCTTCATGGGGTTCAGGCCCAGGGAGCGGCAGGCGATCTCGTCCTCGCGCAGCGCCTCCCAGGCGCGACCTATGGGCATGCGCACCAGGCGGTTGGAGATGCACAGCGTGATCACGGCCAGCAGCAGCGCCATCAGGTACAGGAAGATCACCATGTGCAGCGAGCTGAACTCCAGCCCCAGGAACTGGTGGAAGGTCGTGCCGCCCTCGGTGGAGGGATTGCGCGTCATCTCCAGGCCCAGCACCGTGGGCTTGGGGATGCTGGAGATGCCGTCCGGCCCGCCCGTGATGCTGGTCAGGTTGACCAGCATCAGGCGGATGATTTCGCCGAAGCCCAGCGTCACGATGGCCAGGTAGTCACCGCGCAGCCGCAGCACCGGAAAGCCGAGCACGAAGCCGAACATCGCGGCAGCGGCGCCGGCCAGCGGCAGCGCTTCCCAGAAGGACCAGCCGGCCCAGTGGAACAGCAGCGCATAGGTGTAGGCGCCCACGGCGTAGAAGCCCACGAAGCCCAGGTCCAGCAGGCCGGCAAAGCCCACGACGATGTTCAGGCCCAGACCCAGCATCACGTAGATCATGGCCAGCGTGGCGATGTCCACCGCGTTGCGGCCCGCGAAGAAGGGCCAGGACACGGCGATCAGCAGGGCGGCCAGGATCAGGCCGTTGCGGTGGCTGGGGCGTGCGTGTGGCAGCGAGGGCAGCGAGACCTTGGGCATCTTCGCCGCGATCAGCGGGCGCAGCAGCTGCACCAGGAAGACCAGGGCGCAGGCCCAGGCCACCACCGTCCAGTCGGGGTTGATGATGGTGCGGGTGCCGGCGCGCTCCAGGTGCAGGCCGAAGATGGGCGTGACGACCACGGCCGTCATCACCGTGGCGATCAGGGCGTCGCGCAGGTTCAAGGTGGGTTTGGCTTTCATCAGACCTTCTCCACTTCAGGCTTGCCCAGCAGGCCCGTGGGGCGGAACAGCAGGATCAGCACCAGCAGGCCGAAGGCCACGATGTCCTTGTACTCGGACGAGATGTAGGCTGCCGCAAAGGTCTCGGCCACGCCCAGCAGCACGCCGCCCAGCATGGCGCCGGGAATGGAGCCGATGCCGCCCAGCACCGCCGCCGTGAAGGCCTTGATGCCGGCCAGAAAGCCGATGAACGGGTTGAGCTTGCCCACGGCCAGCGCGATCAGCACGCCGCCCACGGCCGCCAGCATGGCGCCCAGCACGAAGGTGAACGAGATCACGCGGTTGGTGTCGATGCCCAGCAGGCTGGCCATGTGCATGTCCTGGGCGCAGGCGCGCGAGGCGCGGCCCATGCGGGAATGGCGGATGTACAGCGTCAGCAGCACCATGAGCACGATGGCGACCACGATGATCAGGATGCGCGAGTAGGGCACATAGATCTCGAAGCCACCTTCGGCGCCGAAACGCAGCGCGCCCGGCAGCAGCGAGGGCACGGCCATGTCGCGCGCGCCCTGGCCCAGGGCCACCCAGTTCTGCAGGAAGATGGACATGCCGATGGCCGAGATCAGGGCCACCAGGCGCGGGCTGCGGCGCAGCGGCTTGTAGGCCACCTGTTCCACCACCAGGCCGTAGACGCCGGTGACGAAGACCGACACCACTAGCATCAGGCCGATGATGGCCCACACGGGCAGGCCGCTTGTCGTGCCGATGGCCGACAGCGTGACCAGGCCGATGTAGGCGCCGATCATGTAGATGTCGCCGTGGGCGAAGTTGATCATCCCGATGATGCCGTAGACCATTGTGTAGCCGATGGCGATCAGGGCATAGATGGCGCCCAGGGACAGTCCGTTGAACAGCTGCTGTATCAGCTGAGGTAAGAGTTCTGACATGGTGTAATGCCGCCCCAAAACAGGAAAAGGCCTAAAAGGCCAGGATGCAGACAACCGGGACACGCGCAAGCGTGCCCCGGCCAGTCAACGAGGGGGATTACTTGGCAGCGACCGACTTGCTGCCGTCCTTGTGCCATTCGAACACCTGGAAGTCGAAGGACTTCAGGTCGCCCTGCTTGTTCCAGCCCACCGAGCCCAGAACGGTCTCGAAGTTGGACTTGTGCAGGTGGTCAGCCACCTTGGCGGGGCTGTCGCCCACGGCCTTGATGCTGTCCAGCAGCACTTGCGTGGCGGCAAATGCGGTCAGCTGGAAGGCGCCCGAGGGATTGCGCTTCTTGTCCTTGAAGGCCTTGACCACGGCGGCGTTCTTGGGGTTGGCCGAGAAGTCTGCGGGCAGGGTCACCAGCATGCCTTCGACGGCGTTGCCGGCGATGGCATTGACTTCGGGGTTGCCCACGCCTTCGGGGCCCATCATGCGGACCTTCAGGCCCTGCTCGGAAGCCTGGCGCAGCAGCAGGCCCATTTCAGGGTGGTAGCCACCGTAGTAGACGAAGTCCACACCGGCGCTCTTGAGCTTGGTGATGACGGCGGAGTAGTCGCTGTCGCCGGCGTTGATGCCTTCGAACAGGGCCACTTCCACGCCGGCCTTCTTCAGGTCGTCACGCACGGAGGAGGCAATGCCCTGGCCATACGACTGCTTGTCGTGCAGCACGGCAACCTTCTTGGGCTTGGCCTTGTCCAGGATGAACTTGGCGGCGGCCGGGCCCTGCTGGTCATCGCGGCCGATGGTGCGGAAGATGAAGTGGTAGTTCTTGCCGTCGGTCAGCGCCGGGGAAGTGGCCGAGGGGGTCACGACGACCACGCCTTCGTTGTTGTAGATCGGGGCGGCGGCAATCGATGCGCCCGAGCAGACGGGGCCGATCACGTAGCCGATCTTGGCGTTGACCACGCGGTTGGCGGCCACGGGGCCTTGCTTGGGTTCGCAGGCGTCATCGACGGACACCAGCTCGATCTTCTTGCCATTGACGCCGCCAGCCGCATTGGCCATTTCCACGGCGGTGTTCACGCCTTCCTTGACCATGTCGCCGTACTGCGTCAGCGGGCCGGTGGTGGGAACCACCATGGCGATCTTGATTTGCGCATGCGCTGTGGAGAACAAGGCGGCACCAGCCAAACCCAGGGCGGCGACGACGGTGTGCATGCGGAACGGAATGCTCATGAGTACTTCCTTCAACTTTGGGTAAAGCGTTCTGAAAAACGCGGTGGCTCCTGTAGGGGCGATCCGCGCAAAGAAGCACAGATTAATCTCCTGGTTACCAATGGCAACAGGGTATCCCGGGGCTGGCGCGCATGCAGGCTTTTCGCTAAGGGCTGGATGCCATCGCAGGCCGCTTGTCAACGCCGGTTTTGGGCGACGAAAACGCCTGATGCCGACGGTGCACCCGGACGGTGCTGCATGAAACCAATATGACCGACTGCAAGAAGGGGAAACACGTACACGGAATGTTGCATTGCAGCAACGCACCAGAGGGCGCCGGTTTGCGTGTTTCTGCGGTGGATCAAAACGGCACGGCGGATTCGAAACGCAGCGTTTGGCCCGACAGGGGATGGGCCAGCTCCAGCTGGTGCGCATGCAGCAGCAGGCGCGGCGACAGGGCCTGCACGGCGGCATCGGCGTAGAGCGCATCGCCCAGGATGGGATGGCCCAGCGCCGCCATGTGCACGCGCAACTGGTGGGTGCGGCCCGTCACGGGCTGCAACTGCACCCGCGTGGTGGGTGTGCCCTGGCCTTCGGTGGCTGCGGGCATGGCGCGCCACAGAGTCTGGCTGGGCTTGCCCTGCAGGGCGTCGATGATGCGCAGGGGGCGCCGCTCCCAGTCGGCGGCTATCGGCAGGTCGATGCTTTGCCAGGCGTCGGCCTGCTGCGCGGCAGGGCGGCCGGCGACCACGGCCACATAGCGCTTGTGCACGCGGCGCTGCGCAAAGGCTTCGCTCAGGAGGCGCTGGCTGGCCAGGCTGCGCGCCATGACCACCAGGCCCGAGGTGGCCTGGTCCAGCCGGTGCACGACCAGCGCATCGGGCCAGCGCTGCAAGGCGCGGCCGCTCAGGCAGTCCTGCTTGTCGGGACCGCGCCCGGGCACGCACAGCAGGCCGGAGGGCTTGTCCAGCACCAGCAGCTCGGCGTCCTCGTACAGGCAGGAGACACCTGCATTGGTATCTGCATCTGCATCGGCATCGGCAGCAGTACCAGCACCGATGCACTCCTGCGGCGTTTCAGTGTTCAAGCCGCTCACCGTTCATTGAGGAGCCTGTGCACGGTGGCGCACAGCTCCTCCACGTCATTGGGCTTGTGCACCAGGGCCCTGGCGCCAGCGGCCATGGCGGCCTGCTCGATCTCGGCGGTGATGTAGCCCGAGGCCAGGGCGATGGGCAGCAGGGGCTGGATGGACAGCGCCTCGTACACCAGGTCGATGCCGCTGTAGCCGGGCATGTTGTAGTCGGTGACCAGCAGGTCGTAGTCCTGGGGGGCGGCGCGCAGCGCCTCGGTGGCCTCGTGCGGATCGGTGAAGCCGCTGACCTGGTAGCCACGACGGCGCAGCAGGCGCTGCACGAGGAAGACCAGGGCCTGGTCGTCGTCCACGTACATCACATGCTGCTGTGCGGCCTGCGGGTCGGGCAGCAGGGCGAACTGCGGGCCGGTCGGGGTTTCTGCGGCTGCCAGCGGCTCCGGCAGGCTGGGCGGCGTTTCGGCTGCGGGCGCCTGGGGTGGTGCGTGCTCGGCGGGCGCCAGGGCGTCGGCCGGGGGAAAGTACAGCGTGAAGCGGCTGCCTTGCCCTGGAATGCTGTACACGTCCACGGCGCCGCCGTGGTTGCGCATGACGCCGTGCACCACGGGCAGGCCCAGGCCCGTTCCCTGGCCCACGGGCTTGGTGGTGAAGAAGGGCTCGAAGATGCGCTGCAGCGTGCGCGCATCCATGCCGGGGCCGTTGTCCTGCACCGACAGCGCCACGTAGCTGACGGGCGGCAGGCCCAGGCGCTCGCACAGGCGCTGGTCGGGGCGCACCAGGTCGGCGTCCATCTGGATCAGGCCGCGCCGCTCACCCAGGGCGTGCATGGCGTTGGTGCACAGGTTGAACAGGGCCTGCTCCACCTGCATGGCGTCGGCCAGCATGGGGGGCAGCTGCGGCGGCACATGCACCTGCAGCTCCACGGCGGGCGGCAGGGTCACGCGCAGCAGCCGCGCCGTGTCGCCCATGACTTCGCGCGCCTGCACGGGCTTGCGCTGTGGCGGCTCGTTGCGGCTGAAGGTCAGGATCTGGCGCACCAGGTCGCGCGCGCGGCGGCCGGCCTTTTCGATCTCCTGCAGGCTTTCGATGGCCGCGGCATTGCCGCCGCAGTCGGCCTTGGCCAGCTCCACGTTGCCCAGGATGGCGCCCACGATGTTGTTGAAGTCGTGCGCAATGCCTCCGGCCATGGTGCCCAGGGCCTGCATCTTGTGCGATTCGCGCAGCTGGTCTTCCAGTTCGTTGCGCTGGGCCTCGGCCTTCTTGCGGCTGGTGAGGTCGCGCGCGAACACGGTGGTGGTCTCGCCGCCGCTGTGGTGCTCGAAGGAGACACTGACCTCGACCGGAATCTCGCGGCCGCTGGCCGTGCGCGCCGTCATCTCGCCCAGCACGGCCTGCGTGGTCAGCGGTGCAAAGGACAGGGCCTGTGCCGCATCGGGCAGGAAACGCTCCAGCGGGCTGCCCAGCGCGTCGTGCGGCGGGCACAGGAACAGGGCGGCTGCCGTGGGATTGAAGACGGTGATGCGCTGGTCCGAGTCCAGGCAGATGATGGCGTCCAGCGCCGAGTTGATGACCGATTCCAGCCGCCGCTCGCTCAGGAACAGCTGGTGGTTGCGCTGCTGCAGCGCCAGGCGCTCGGCCAGCAGCGGGCCCTGGTCCACCACGGCGCACAGGTACTGGGCAATGGGCGGGCCGCTTTGCTGGGGGATGGCGATGCAGGCCACGTGCAGGTCGGCGCGCAGCTGGTGCTGCTCGGTGATCTCGAAGCAGACCTCGTGGGCCTCGGTGCGGCCCAGCTCGCGTGCGGCGGAGAAGGTCTCGCGCACGCGCTCGGCGTCGTCCGGGTGCACGAAGGGCGCGAAATTGACCAGCAGCCGGTCATGCTCGGAGGGCTGGAAGGCGCTGTGCGCCATGGCGTTGGCCTGCACCACCATGTCGTGCTCGTCCACCACCAGCAGGGGCAGGGGAATGCTGGCGAACAGGGCCTCGAAGCGCTCGGAGGCGCTTTCGGCCACGGCCTGGCTGTAGTCCAGCACGCGGTTCTGGATTTCCAGTTCGCGCTGGTAGTTGCGCAGCTCGGCCACCAGGGCCTGCAGCGGGTCGTCTTCGGGCTGGAAGAGGGGGAAGCGTTCGACGGGGGGCAGGTCGGCGCCGGGCGCCAGCAGCGCATGCAGGGGCAGGTGCTCGTCGTCGCGAGGCGGATCGGAATGGTCTGGGCTGCTCATCGCGGGCTGGCGCTGGGGAAAGCGGCACATGCCGCACAAATCCTGGTGGCCCGCGCCCGGCGTCCGGCAGATTACCGGAGCCCGGCGCGGGCAGGGCCGCAGTGTACGCGCGCCAGGCGGGGCGCCACAAGCGCCCCTTTCGGTGGCAGGTGCTTCAGCTCAGGTAAGCGTCCACGGGGATGCAGCTGCAGTACAGGTTGCGGTCGCCGTAGACGTTGTCCACGCGGCCCACCGGGCACCAGTACTTGGACTGGCGCAGGGCGGCCACCGGGTAGGCAGCGGCCTCGCGGCTGTAGGGGTGGGCCCATTCCGAGGCCAGCAGCGTCTCGGCCGTGTGCGGCGCGTTCTTGAGCGGGTTGTCGTCCTGGGGCAGGCGGCCCTGCTCGATGGCGCGGATTTCCTCGCGGATGGCGATCATCGCGTCCACGAAGCGGTCCAGCTCGTACAGGCTTTCGCTTTCGGTGGGCTCCACCATCAGCGTGTTGGGCACGGGGAAGGACAGCGTGGGCGCATGGAAGCCGTAGTCGATCAGGCGCTTGGCCACGTCCTCGGCCATGACGCCCGTGCTTTCCTTGAACTGGCGCAGGTCCAGGATGCACTCGTGCGCCACATGGCCGTGCTCGCCCGCGTACAGCGTCGGGTAGTGGTCGCGCAGCCGGGCGCTGATGTAGTTGGCGCTGAGGATGGCGGTCTCGGTGGCCAGGGTCAGGCCCTGGGCGCCCATCATGCGGATGTACATCCAGCTGATGGGCAGCACGGCCGCATTGCCCAGCGGTGCGGCACTGATCGCACCCGTGCCGCCCGCAAGGCCCGCCGTGGCATGGCCGGGCAGGAACGGAACGAGGTCCTCGACCACGCAGACGGGGCCCACGCCTGGGCCGCCGCCGCCGTGCGGAATGCAGAAGGTCTTGTGCAGGTTCAGATGGCTGACATCGCCGCCGAAGCTGCCCGGCGCGGCCAGGCCCACCAGGGCGTTCATGTTGGCGCCGTCCACGTAGACGCGCCCGCCGTGGTCATGCACCAGCTTGCACAGCTCCTTGACCTGGGTCTCGAACACGCCGTGCGTGCTGGGGTAGGTGATCATGATGCAGGCCAGGTTGGCACTGTGCTGCTCGCACTTGGCCGCCAGGTCCGCCATGTCGACGTTGCCGTTGGCATCGCAGGCGGTGACCACCACCTGCATGCCCACCATCTGCGCGCTGGCGGGGTTGGTGCCGTGGGCGCTGCTGGGAATCAGGCAGACGTTGCGGTGCGACTGGCCCCGGCTCGCATGCCAGCCCTTGATGGCCAGCAGGCCCGCGTACTCGCCCTGGCTGCCGGCATTGGGCTGCAGGCTGATGCCGGCGTAGCCCGTGGCCTGGCACAGCCAGTCGCGCAGCTGCTTGTCCAGTTCCGCATAGCCTTGCTGCTGGTCGGCCGGGGCAAAGGGGTGCACCTGGGCGAACTCGGGCCAGGTGATGGGAATCATCTCGCTGGTGGCGTTGAGCTTCATGGTGCAGGAGCCCAGCGGGATCATGCTGCGGTCCAGCGCCAGGTCCTTGTCCGACAGCTGGCGGATGTAGCGCAGCATGGCGGTCTCGGAGCGGTGGGTGTTGAACACCGGGTGCGTGAGGAAATCGCTGCTGCGGCGCAGGCCGTCAGGGATCAGCGGCTCCACGCCCTTTTCGAAGGCGGCGAAGCTGGGCAGGGCCTGGCCGTCCCGGGCGAAGATCTTCCACAGCAGCTCGACATCGGCGCGCGTGGTGGTCTCGTCCAGCGAGATGCACAGGTATTCCTTGAAATACACGCGCAGGTTGGCGCCCAGGGACACGGCACGCTCCACGATGGCCTGGGTGGCCGCACCCGTGTGCAGGCTCAGCGTGTCGAAGCTGGGCACCTCGCGCAGCGGCGCGCCCAGCTCGGCCAGGCCGCGCGCCAGGATGGCCGTGTACGAGGCCACGCGGCGGGCGATGCGCTCCAGGCCCTCGGGACCGTGGTAAACGGCGTACATGCTGGCCACGACGGCGGGCAGCACCTGGGCCGTGCAGATGTTGGAGGTGGCCTTTTCGCGGCGGATGTGTTGCTCGCGCGTCTGCAGTGCCAGGCGGTAGGCGGGCTTGCCATGCACGTCCACGCTCACGCCGACCAGGCGGCCGGGCAGGGAGCGCTTGAACTCGTCGCGGCAGGCCATGAAGGCAGCGTGCGGGCCGCCCGCGCCCATGGGCATGCCAAAGCGCTGGGTGGTGCCCACCACGATGTCGGCACCCCATTCGCCGGGCGGCGTGATCAGGGTCAGCGCCAGCAGGTCGGTGGCCACGATGAAGGCGGCCTGCTTGCAATGGGCCTTGTCCACGTCGGCGCGCAGATCGTCGATGCGGCCGCTTGTGGCGGGGTACTGGGCCAGCACGGCGAAGTAGTCGCCCTCCATCAGCTGGTTCCATTCTTCCAGCGAGTTGGCCAGCAGCACCTCGATGCCCAGCGGCGCGGCGCGCGTCTGGATGACTTCGATGGTCTGCGGGTGGGCATCGCCGGCCACCACGAAACGGTTGCTCTTGTTCTTGACGGAGCGCTTGGCCAGCGTCATGGCCTCGGCGGCCGCCGTGGCCTCGTCCAGCATGGAGGCGTTGGCAATCGGCATGGCCGTCAGGTCGCAGACCATGGTCTGGAAGTTGACCAGGGCCTCCATGCGGCCTTGCGAGATCTCGGCCTGGTAGGGCGTGTAGGCCGTGTACCAGGCGGGGTTCTCCAGAATGTTGCGCAGGATGACGCCGGGCGTGTGCGTGCCGTAGTAGCCCTGGCCGATGAAGCTTTTGAGCAGCTGGTTGCGGCCTGCCAGCGCCTTGAGCTCGGCCAGCGCCTGTGCCTCGGTGGCCGCTGGCGGCAGCGCCATGGGCTGGTGGCGCCGGATGGAGGGCGGGACGATGGCGTCGATCAGCGCATCGCGCGATGCCGCGCCAATGGCGCTGAGCATGTGGGCCTCGTCTTCGGGCGCAATGCCGATATGGCGGGCCACGAATTCGGTGGCGTTCTCGAGGGCGGCAAGGGGCTGGGTGGAGGACATCAGCATGGAGGGACCTGTCTCAAAAGCTGAAAAGCGCCAGGGCGGGCCCTGGCGCCCGTCCTGGCCGGAAAGTGGCGTCAGTTGCTCTGTGCGAAGGCCGTGTAGGCGGCTTCGTCGAGCAGCGCGGCCAGCTGGCCTGCGTCGCTGAGCTTGACCTTGAAGAACCAGCCTTCGCCCAGCGGGTCGCTGTTGGCCAGGGAGGGGTCGTCGCGCAGGGCTTCGTTGACTTCGACGATCTCGCCGCTGACGGGCATGTAGACATCGGCGGCGGCCTTGACGGACTCGACCACGCCGGCCACATCGCCCTGGTTGAAGCTGGTGCCCACGGCGGGCAGATCGACGAACACCACGTCGCCCAGCGCATCCTGCGCGTGGAGGGTGATGCCGACGATGGCCGCGTCAGGGTTGGCGGCGTTGATCCATTCGTGGTCCTTGGAATACTGGATGCTCATGGCTTGCTCCGATAGAAACTGAAAAAGAAACCTGTGAAAGGCGGTTTGAGAAAGGTCAGTGCGCACTGTAGCGGCATGCGATGGCAGGAAAAACGAATCCGCCGAACTCGATCCACGCCAAGCGCGCAGGCTGTCCTCAACCGCGGTGATAGCGGGGCGCCAAGAAGGGCGTGGCCTGCACCTGCATGGGCACGGCCTTGCCGCGCACCATGGCCTGCAGCGTGGTGCCGATGGCGGCGCTGCCCGGCTCCACATAGGCCAGTGCCACGGGCTGGTTCAGCGTGGGCGACAGCAGGCCGCTGGTGACCTGGCCGACCTTGCGGCCGCTGGCATCCAGCAGCTCCGTGCCTTCGCGCACGGGTACGCGCTCCAGGGCCACCAGGCCCACGCGCTTGCGCGTGAGCAGCTCGGGCGACTGCAGCTGGGCCAGCACGGTGGCCGCGCCGGGAAAGCCGCCTTCGCGCTCGCCACCAATGCGGCGGACCTTCTGCACGGCCCAGTTCAGGGCGGCCTCGGCCGGGGTGGTGGTCGTGTCCAGATCGTTGCCGTACAGGCACAGGCCGGCTTCCAGGCGCAGCGAATTGCGCGCGCCCAGGCCCACGGGCCTGACTTCGGGCTGGGCCAGCAGGGCACGGGCAAAGGCTTCGGCGTGGCTGGCGGGCAAGGAGATCTCGAAGCCGTCCTCGCCGGTATAGCCGCTGCGCGTGATGTACAGCTCGGCGCCTTCCCAGTCGAAGTAGCCGCCCGTCATGAACACCAGCCCGGCCGTGTCGGGCAGCAGGCGCTCCATGGCGGCTGCTGCCTGCGGGCCCTGCAGCGCCAGCAGGCCCCGGTCGAACTGGGGCTCGATTTCACAGCGCTGGCCGATGCGGGCTTCTATGTGCGCCAGGTCTTCGTGCTTGCAGGCGCCGTTGACGATCAGGAACAGGTCTTCCTCGCGGCGAACGAACATCAGGTCGTCCAGAATGCCGCCCGCGTCGTTGAGCAGCAGGCCGTAGCGCTGGCGGTGTTCGCCCAGGCCCAGCACGTCCATGGGCAGCAGCGATTCCAGCGCCGCGCCGGCATCCGGGCCGCGCAGGCTGATCTGGCCCATGTGCGAGACATCGAACAGGCCTGCCGCCTCGCGGGTGTGCAGGTGCTCGGCCATCAGCCCCTGCGGGTATTGCACGGGCATGGAGTAGCCGGCAAACGGCACCATGCGCGCGCCCAGTTCCTGGTGCAGGTCGAACAGCGGGGTCTTGAGCAGATCGGTGGTGGAGGCAGCGGTCAAGGAGGGACTCTCTTTTCGGCAAGGGGCAAGGCACAACGCCATCCCGGAATCCCGGGATGTCCTGCCCTGCTGTCCGCTTTACCTGAGAGATTCACCCGCACCTTCCATGCGTGGGGCTTGCTCCTTCGGTGGATGGGGCACACCGCCGTGCCCTGCATCTCTCTCCAGCTAGGAACGCCTGCGGCCGTGGCGGCAGGCGGTGCCAGTCCTTTTGCCTGAGCGTTCGGGACGAACCCTGCGCCTTCGGCGGTGCCGCTGCCTGTGACCATTGCGGCCGGGCGGGCACTCTCTCCTGACCGGCGCATTCTAGCTGCGGCCAGCGTCCGCGCGGCTTCGGGATTTCCGCGGGCCGGCCGCAACTCCATGCGCTTGCCTGCATGGATGCATTTGCAAATCGCATAACTGTCTAAAAAATCTCCTACATTGAGATGCATCGATATATGAAATCTCGTGAGCGAGAAGGAAGAAGCGCACATGCAGCAGACGCTGGGAGACACATTGGCCTGGCCGGCACGTTACCTGCCGAACAAGGAAGCCCTGGTCGCTTGGGAGGGCGGCGAGCGCCGCGCCTGGACCTACGCCCAGCTCGATGCCGAAGTCAACCGCCACGCCCACGGCCTGGCCGAGCTGGGCATAGGCCATGGCGACGTGGTCGCGGCCTTTCTCTACAACACGCCGGCCTTTGTCTTCACCATGCTGGCGGCCGCGCGCCTGGGCGCCATCTTCAACCCCATCAACTACCGGCTGGCGGCGCAGGAGCTGGCCTTCATCCTCAAGGACGGCGCAGCGCGCGCCCTGGTGTTCGAGCACGAGGGCGGCGAGGTGGCCGCACGCGCCCAGGCCCTGCTCAAGGCCGAAGGCGGGGGTGGCACTGGCGCAGGCACCGAGCACTGGATCTTTGCCGACGATGCCCCGGCCGACCCGCTGCCGATCTGGGCCACGCAGCGCCTGTCCGCCCTGGCCAGGGGCCGCAGCAGCGCGCCGCCCCATGCCCATGTGCGCGAGAGCGACCCCTGCATCCTCATGTACACCAGCGGCACCACGGGCCGGCCCAAGGGCGTGCTGCATACGCACCGCAGCAAGCTGGCGCACAACGCCCTCATGCACCAGACCATGCAGTTCACGCGCGACGACGTGGGCCTGGCCATGGCGCCGCTCAACCACACGGCCGAGCTGCACACCAGCTTTTTGCCGCGCCTGCAGGCCGGTGCCACCCAGGTGCTGCTGCGCCGCTTTGACGTGACCGAGGCCTGGCGCCTGATCCGCGAAGAGCGCGTGAGCTTCTTCTTCGCGGCGCCCACCATGGTCACCATGCTGCTGGCCGACCCCATTGCCTCGCCTGAGCAGGCGCCCGCGCTGCGGCTGGTGGAGTACGGCGGCGCCTCCATGGCGCCGCACCTGATCCGCGAATGGACGCGCAAGGTCGGCAGCGACCTGGTCCAGGTCTACGGCACCACCGAGATGGGGCCCTGCATGTCCATCCTCCTGCCGCGCGAGCAACTCTCGCACGCGGGCTCGGCGGGACTGCCCTCCATGGGCCATGACCTCATCGTGGCCCGCCTGCGCGAAGACAACGCCCCCACCGATCCGGCCGAGGCCTGCCTGCCAGGCGAGGTGGGCGAAATCCTGGTGCGCGGCCCCTGCATGATGGCCGGCTACCTCAACCGCTCCGACGCCAACACCCGCGCCCTGGCGCACGGCTGGTACCACACGGGCGACCTGGGCCACATCGACGACGACGGCTACCTCTGGATCCGCGACCGCATCGACTACATGATCAATTCGGGTGCCGAGAACGTCTATCCGCGCGAAGTGGAAGACGCGCTGGTCGAGCATGCCGACGTGCTCGAAGTCGCCGTCATCGGCGAGGCCGACGAGCGCTGGGGCCAGATCGTCGCCGCCCACGTGGTCGCCAAGCCTGGTGCCACGCCCACGGCCGAGGCGCTGGACGCCTTCCTGGTCCACGGCGACCGCCTGGCTGCCTACAAGCGCCCGCGCCGCTACCACTTCCGCCAGGCCCTGCCCAAGACGGCCAGCGGGAAGATACAGAAGCAGTTGCTGCGGGTGGTGGACTGAGAAGGCTTCGATCCAGCATGCTGACTGCATGACGATGCGCGGTCCGGCCCTACCCCTTCATCGGACTCATCCGAAAGCAGCCTTTCCTTAGGAAATTTTGAATTGAAGCGGTTACTTTGCATTACATTTGCTTCCTTCAAATAATCTTCGGGGAGAGAGAGAAATGATCGCGTCTTACGTTCGCGCCTTGGCAATCTGCGCGGTGACGGTTCTGGCTACGGGATGTGCCCAACTGAAAGCTCCGCCTTACGGGGCAGACTACGCAGCGCTGGAGCAATTGAAGGCGGCCAAGCCGGGATCCGCCAATGTTCTGAAGGTGGAGCCGACAGATCCTGCTGCTCCGGTCAACAACCTCTCCTTGCGTGGAACGCCTCTTAATTCGGCGAGCGGCACCTTTTCCAAGTATCTGGAAGAGGCGCTGGTTCAGGACTTGAAGGAGATCTCCGCCTACGATCCCCAGTCGCACACCCAGATTGACGCGAAGATTCTTGCCAACGATATCGATATTCGCGGTTTCAGCACGGGCTCGGGTGTGATGGAGATTGAGCTTCGGGTCTTGCGCAGCGGAGAGCAGCGGCTCAAGAAGACCTACAAGGCAGAGACTAGCTTCGAGTCCAGCTTCATGGGCGCTGTAGCCATTCCTGCAGGACAGGCTGCCTATCCTCAGCTTGTTCGGGAATTGCTGCGCAAGGTGTACGCCGATCCTCAATTCCTTGCCGCGTTGGCTCCCTGACGGCTTCACAGTGAGTCGCCGAGGATAAAACCATGCGCTTTTTTTCCGCAATCATTCGAGCGGTTCTGGCATCCGTCACTTTGGCAACGTTGGTGGGATGTGCCCATCCCATCAACATCGGTGGCGATACACGACCTGAGCGTATCGAGTCGGAGTTGATCCAGAAGAAGGTTGCCTACGCCATCAGCGAGACTCAGCGAAATACCGCCTTCGTTTCACCTGCGGGAGGGGGGACAGTGTTAGATACTTCCCTTATCGCGACCTCGAAAAAACAATTCGGGACGCATTGCGCTCTGTTTACCAGGATGTGACGCTGATTGCAGCGCCAAGCGATACGCAGGCCGTAGAGGCGGCCCGTGCGGCCTTGATTTTCATCCCCGAGATCAAAACCGATTCGGGATCGCCATCGGCGCTTACGTGGCCCCCGACCTACTTCGTTACAGAGATCGCGTGTGTGGTCACTGATGCCAACGGCAACGAAATTGGAAGAGTGAAGGCTTCTGCGCGGGGCGAAGCGGAGTTCAGCGAGTTTCTGGATGACTTCGGCTTGGCCGCCAAGCGTGCAGCCACGCAAGTAGCTCAGCAGTTGAGCAGTGAAATTCGCAAGAACGAAAAGCTGCGTTAAGGCGGCCGCGGCTGTTCGAGGCCACGGGGCTGCCTTCAAGCTTTCGCTCCAATGCCAGCCTGTCCACATGCAGGCTGGCATTTTTCATGGCCGGTTCGGTGCCGGTAGAAGTCGGCTCAGACATCAGCGACTACTGTACGGTACGACAACTCCTGGCTACCGCCTGCCGCAGCCACCGATGCATGGCATCCCCCTGCTTGCGCACATGCCAGGCCTGCTGGTAGGCGAACTCGGGCAGTTCCAGCGGAGGAGCGAAACGGCGCAGCGTTTTGTGGCGGCGCAGGTCGCCAATGGCGCGGCTGCCCACGGTCAGCACGAGGTCGGTGCCTGCCAGCACCTCCAGCGCCGCGCTCCAGTGGGGCAGGGCCAGCACCACGCGGCGGCTCAGGCCTTGGGCGGCCAGCGCCTTCTCGATTTCTTCGCTGGCGTCGGGCCGCATGGCCAGCATGACGTGCGGGCGCTGCAGCCAGTCCTGCAGTGACAGCCCGCCGCGTGCAGGCAGCACGGCCTGGTCGGCCACGCTCACGAACTGTTCCTGGAACAGATCCTGCACCTCGATGCCTTCGGGCAGGTCGGGTGCGTCGGGGAAGGGCCCCAGGGCCAGGTCCAGTTCGCCATCGGCCAGCTGGGCCAGCATCACCTCGCGCGTGGACTGGCTGATGGCCAGGTCCAGCCCGGGTGCGTGCTGGCGCAGATGCCGCATCAGCGGCGGCAGCACGATGCGCGATGCGTAGTCCGACAGCGCCAGCCGCAGCCGTCCGCGTGCGTGGGCCGGGTCGAACTCCGCCTGTGCCAGCAAGCCGTTGAGGCTGCCCAGCGCATCCGCCAGCGGTTGCACCAGGCCTTGCGCGCGTGCCGTCAGCGCCATGCGGCCACCGCGCCGCACCAGCAACGGGTCGCCCAGATGCTCGCGCAGCTGCGCCAGCGAATGGCTCATGGCCGGCTGGCTCTTGTGCAGGCGCAGGGCCGCGCGCGTCACATGTTTTTCGGCCAGCAGGGCGTGCAGGGCCAGCAGCAGGTTGAGGTCGATCCGGCGCAGTTCATCCATGCCATGAATATAGACCGTGCACACAAACGATTTCCATCAACAAGCTGGATGCGAGAGCATGCAGGCATCGATTGACAGAAGAAGAAAGGTCTTGCTGCATGACAGGTAAAAGCACATTCACCGCCCTTGCTCCCGTGGCCCTGGCGCTGCTGGCGGGGGCCATCCTGCCATTCCAGGCCGCCAGCAATGCCCTGGTGGGCCGCCTGCTGGGCCACCCGCTGTGGGGCGCGCTGGTCTCGCTGGCCGTGAGCGTCATGGTCGTGGTGCCTGCACTGTGGGTGCTGCGCGCGCCCGCTCCGGCCATGGCCCAGGCGGCAGCGGGGCCATGGTGGCTATGGATAGGCGGTGTGCTGGGGGCCATCTATGTGGCCAGCGCGGCCGCCGTCACGCCCAGGCTGGGTGCAGGCGGCTTCCTCGTTTGCGTGGTGGCGGGGCAGATCGTGGTCTCGGTGCTGGTGGACCACTTCGGCCTGATGGGCCTGGGCGCACGGCCGGTCAATGCGACGCGCCTGGCCGGCGTGGCCTTGATCCTGGGTGGCGTGCTGCTGGTGGTGCAGGGCGGGACGGCCCGTGCAGCGGCGGCCCCATGAGCGCCGCGAGCACGCCCTGCTTCAGCGGTGAAGGCCCCGGCCTTGCCCGCGTCAGGCGGGCATGCCCGGCGGCACGGCGGCCGGCCTTGCCGCTGGCGGACGTTCCTGGCGGGCATCTGCCGTGCCGGGCAGGAGCCGGCCCAGCCGGATGACAAAGCAGGCCCCGCCTCCGGCAGCCGGCTGGAAGAACGCGTCGCCTGCGTGCAGCCTGGCAATGCGCCTGACCACGGACAGGCCCAGGCCATGCCCGTTGACGTGCCGGGTGGCGCTTGCGCGTTCATAGGGCTCGAAAACCTGTCCTGCCGCTTCGGGCGCAAGGCCCGGTCCCTGGTCGCTGACGGAAATCAGCAGGTCACCGGACGCATCGCAGCGGGCGGCCAGTGTGATGTCGCCCGCCTTGGCATATTTGATGGCGTTGCCGACAAGGTTGGAGATGGCGATGCGCACCAGGACAGGGTCGCATTGCCATTGCTGCGGGCCGTGTTCCAGATCCAGTTTCAGGCGATGCCGCCGGGACCAGCCGACGAGCTCTGCAGACTCCTCCAGGAGTTCATCCAATGGCGTCTGCTCCAGTTGCAGCCGGAACGCGCCCGCGTCCAGCCGGTCGTTGATCAGGCAGGTGTCCACCAGGGTCATCAGCCGGCGCGAAGCCCTGCGTATCTGCGACGCCTGCTCGATGAGGGAATCCGCGTCTGTCGTCGGGAACGTCTGCAGCTCGGTCGCGGCGCCGTCCACGATGGTGAGCGGGGTGCGGAACTCGTGGTTGATCATGTTGAAGAACTGGCGCTGCTCCAGCCGCATCTCGCGCTCGCTGTGCAAGGCGGTCTGCAAGGCCTGCTGGGCCGTTTGCAGTTGTGCGGTGCGCTGCAGGACCTTGGATTCCAGCTCGCGCTCGGCCGCCTGGGCGCGTGACAGGGCCTGCATCCGCTCACTGCGCAGGGCGCGCTCCGCCACCCGCGTGCGGTTGGTCACCGCCATTCCCAGCAGGATGGCCTCGGACACACGCCCGGCAAACCAGAGCATCTGGGCCGATGGCAGCGCAAGATCCGGCAGCAGGCCCTGGGTTCTCAGCAGGTTCAGGATGCCCAGGGCGGAAGGCACCGCAAACGCCAGCGCGCCCGGCAGGTATTGCCACTGCCTTCGGACCACCAGCAGGTACAGCACGAAGACCGCACCGAACGATGTGGACACCAGGGCCGTGAACACCACGGCACGCGAGATCTGCGGATAGCCACCCAACAGTGCCAGGCCCAGTGCGATGGCATTCAGCCAGGCCACCACGCTGAAGAGGTGCGCAGCCCAGATCCAATGGCGGCGGAACTCGAACAATTGGCTGAAAAACACCGTCGCCACCACACAGAAGCTGCAGTAGGCGATGGACAGCGCATGCTGGGGCTGGTCGGCGCCGGGCAGCCACAGGCCTTCGGGCCGGTAACGGAAGGCGGCGTAGGCAAAGCCGGCTGCCAGGAGCGCGGCGCAAAGAATGTAGAGCCTTTCCCTGAGCCAGCACCACAGGATCAGGCTCATCAGCGTGATGGCCAGGGCCGAGCCCATGTACGCGTAAAGCAGCATGGCGGCCGGCGCCATGCTTCTGCCGGGAAAGACCGCAATGCCCTGGTCTGCCTGGGGGTTGGGCAGCAAGCGGGCGAGCAGCGCCAGAAGCGCTGCAGCTGCCAGGGCCTGCACCAGGACCTGCATCAGCCATTGCGCTGCAGCACCCGTTGGCCAGTGCCTCCGGCGGCCTTCAGTGGGATTGTCTTGGGTGTGGATCAAGGGTCCGATGGGTTGAAGTGGCGTGCGCCCGTATATGTCCGCCGTGCAGGCTTGCGGGGGGGCCATTGTGCACCGGCGGCCATTGCGGGAAAGCGCTGTCTGCCGTCTGCCAGGTGCCCCAATGCAACAGGCCGCCCCGCTGCGGATAAGCGGGGCGGCCTGTAACGGGCTCCTGGTCTGGATCACGCATCCGGGCGCTGGCGGTAGTCGGCGGGGCTGGGTGAATGGTTTTGCTGCGCCGGTAAGCGTGCTCCCATGCAGACAAGTGTGCGCGTTTGGTCTCAGAAAATGCTGCTTTATTTCTTCAAAACAGGCGTTGCTACAGAAAATTATTCTGCGCCTGCCTGTTTTGCAGTAGATTGCCGGCCATGGACATCCTCGACAGAAAGATTCTTTCCGCTCTGCAGGCCAACGCGCGCGTCAGCCTGCAGGAAATCGGCGCGGCCGTGGGCCTGAGCGCCTCGCCCTGCTGGGCACGCATCAAGAAGCTGGAAGAGGCGGGGGTGATCGAGGGCTATACCGTGCGCCTGAACCCGCTGGCGCTGGGCCTGGGCGATACGGTGCTGGTGCAGGTCACTCTGGACAGCCATTCGGACAACACGCTGGAGAAATTCGGCGAGATGCTGGCGACCATTCCCGAGGTGGTGGAGGCGCATCTGGTCTCGGGCGAGTACGACTACCTGCTGCGCGTCGTCGTCAAGGACACGCGCGACTACGAGCGCCTGCTGCGCGAGAAGCTGTACAAGATCAAGGGCATACGCCACAGCCAGTCCAGCTTTGTGCTGCGCACGCTGAAGAAGGCCGACCTGCCGCTGGGGGTCTGAAATCCATGCCCTCTGGCCAGGCGCCGCCGCCCGCCCCCTACCGCGAACACTCCCCGCCGCCCGCCCTGCAGCCGCACTTCCAGTGCCTGTGGAGCAGCACCGTGGCCCCGGACTATGCCGGCGGCTTTCTCGTGGTGCCCGATGGCTGCGTGGACATCGTCTGCAAGGGCGGGCGGCTGCTGGCCGTGGGGCCTGACAGGGTGGCTGCGCGGCCCGCGCTGGTGCCGGGGTCCGAGGTATGGGGGGCGCGCTTCGGCCCCGGTGCGGCCAGCGCCTGGCTGGGCCTGCCCATGGACGAGATCGTGGGGCAGGCGGTGGAACTGGGCGATCTGCTGGGGCCGCGCGCGCGGAAGTGGGTGCAACGCATCAACGATGCGCAGCCGGGCGCAGGGCAGGCCGTGTTCATCCATGGACTGGTGCAAATGGGCCGCGACGCCCCGGCGCCGGACCGGCAGGCCATGGAGCTGTTCAATGTGGCGGCTGCAGCCGGGCGGGATGAATCCGGTGTGCTTGCCGCCATGCGCGCGCAGCTGGACATGTCCGAGCGCAGCCTGCGCCGCCTGTGCCACGCGCAGTTTGGCTACGGCCCCAAGACCCTGGAGCGCGTGCTGCGCTTTCAGCGCCTGCTGGCCCTGGCACGGTCTGATCGGCAGGCAGGTCTTGCGGCGCTGGCGGCGGACGCCGGGTATGCGGACCAGGCGCATCTGTCGCGCGAAGTGAGGGCGCTGTGCGGCATCACGGCGCAGGCCGCCATGGCGCAGCTGCTGGATTGAGCAGTCCGGCTGGCCGTTTTGTTCAAGACCGCTGCCACGGCGTGGCCGATGATGGAGGCTTACCAGCATTCAACGGAGCATCACATGGGCATCAGGGGCAAGAACCACCAGATCGACAACATCGAGTTCAACGTGGCCGATATTGCGCGCAGCAAGGCGTTCTACGGCGAGGCCTTCGGCTGGACCTTCACCGACTACGGCCCGAGCTACACCGAGTTCAGCGACGGCCGGCTGACCGGCGGCTTCACCACCGGCGAGGAGGTGCGGCCCGGCGGCCCGCTGGTCATCCTCTACGCCGACGATCTGGCCGAGGCACAGCGCCGCGTGGAAGCGGCCGGGGCCGGGGCCGTGATCAGCCGCGCGGTGTTCGCGTTCCCGGGTGGCCGCAGGTTCCACTTCACCGATCCGGATGGCTACGAGCTGGCCGTGTGGTCGGCCGATGCCTGAAAGCCAACAGCCCGCATCTGCGGGCTGTTTTTCATGGGGACTGGGCCGGGCGTCAGTCGACGTTGGAGCCCAGCTGCATGTCCTTGTACTTCACGATGTGCGTGCCCTTGACCAGGCGGTAGCCGCCCCAGATCAGCAGGAACAGCGGCAGGCCGATGTAGGTGGCGACCACGCCGGTCCAGTCGATGCGGTCGGCCATGAAGGCCTCGTAGTTCTGGCCCAGCGTGATCACCATGCACAGCACGAAGGCGAAGATGGGGCCGAACGGGAACCAGGATGCGCGGTAGGGCAGCTGGTTCAGGTCCAGGCCCTGGGCCTCGAAGCCCTTGCGAAAGCGGTAGTGGCTGATGGCAATGCCCAGCCAGGCGATGAAGCCCGTCATGCCCGACAGATTCAGCAGCCAGATGTAGACCAGCTGCGGGCTGAAGATGTTGGTCAGGAAGCACAGCGCCGCCACCACGGTGGTGGCCAGCAGGGCCAGCGTGGGCACGCCGCGCTTGTTGACATACGAGAACATGCGCGGCGCCATGCGCTGGCAGGCCAGCGTGTAGAGCATGCGCGTGGAGGCGTACATGCCCGAATTGCCGGCCGACAGCACCGAGGTCAGCACCACGGCGTTCATCACGGCGGCGGCCGACAGCAGGCCAGCGCGCTCGAAGACCAGGGTGAAGGGGCTCACGCTGATGTCGCCCAGATCATTCTTGAGCAGGTGCGGATCGGTGTAGGGGATCAGCAGGCTGATGACCAGAATGGCGAAGACGTAGAACAGCAAAATGCGCCAGAACACCTGGCGCACAGCGCGGGGCACGTTCTTGGCGGGGTTCTCGGATTCGCCGGCAGCAATGCCGATCAGTTCCGTGCCCTGGAAGGAAAATCCCACGATCATGGCCACGCCGATAAGCGCCGAGAAACCGCCCGCAAAGGGCGCGTCGCCCTGGCTCCACAGGGCAAAGTTGCCCCAGACGCCTTCAGGCGCGCCGCCCCGCACGATGCCCAGGATCATGAGCACGCCCACGCCGATGAAGAGGATGACGGTGGTCACCTTGATGGCGGCGAACCAGTACTCGGCCTCGCCGAAGCCTTTGACCGAGATGGCGTTGAGGCCGAACATGATGGCCAGGAACAGGGCGCTCCACAGCATGCCGTTGCCGTCGGGGAACCAGTAGGCCATGACCAGCTGGGCGGCCACCAGGTCCACGGCAATGGTGACGGCCCAGTTGTACCAGTAGTTCCAGCCCAGCGCGAAGCCGAAGCCTTCGTCCACATAGCGCGCGCCGTAGGTGGCGAACGAGCCCGAGACGGGCAGGTTGGCGGCCATTTCGCCGAGGCTGGTCATGAGGAAGTAGACCATCAGGCCCACGATCATGTAGGCCAGCAGGGCGCCGCCGGGGCCGGCCTGCGAGATGGTGGCGCCCGAGGCAACGAAGAGGCCGGTGCCGATGGAGCCGCCGATGGCGATCATGGACAGATGCCGCGCCTTGAGTTCGCGCCTGAGCGCGGTGGGAGCGGCATTCTTGGAGTTGTCTGCTGCCATGGATGTGTCGATTGGTGGATCAGATCCCGCGCGGCCGCTGGCCGGCGCGGGGGCAGGAATGCAAAACAGGAAAAACAAAAGAGCCGCTGTGTCGCGGCCCCATCAAGGTGCATGCACCACGAAAAGGCGTGATTGTCCGAGAACGCTGCCATCGTGGAAAGGCAGGAGTTTAATCCCCCTTCACCCACATAAGCGGAACTGAATCCGAACCCACTGTGTGCATGGCGCCACGCCGTCTGCGGCCCGCCTGCCTACCTACCACTGTGTCTGCGCCAGCAGCAGCTGGGCCAGTGCCTTGATGCGCGGCGAGGCCTGGCGCGTGCGCGGGTAGACCAGGGACAGTTCGCGGGCGCGGCCCTCGTGCTGGGGCAGCAGCCGCACCAGCCGGCCCGCCTGCAGGTGCTCGCGCACCGCGAACTCCATGACCTGGGCCACGCCCAGGCCGCCCAGCGAGCCTTCCACCAGCGGGTCGCCGCTGTCGAAGGTCACGGTCTGCGGCGCAGGCCAGTCCAGCATCTCGCCATTGCCGGCCAGGAACTGCCAGGGCACGCGCCGGCCCAGGTAGTGGTTGTAGACGGCCATGCAGCTGTGCTGCGTCAGCTCCTGCAGCGTCTGCGGCGTGCCGCGCGCCGCCAGATAGGCGGGCGAGGCCACGGTCACCCAGCGCAGCGGCGGCAGGGCGCGGGCAATCATGCGGCTGTCTGCCAGCGGGCCTATGCGCACGGCTGCGTCAAAGCCTTCTTCCACCATGTCCACCATGCGGTCGGTGAAGCTGGTGTCGATCTGCAGCTGCGGATGCTCGCGCAGCAACTGCCCCAGCAGCGGCACCAGCACGATGCGGCCCAGCATGGACGGCGCCGTCATGCGCAGCACGCCGCTGGGCGCACAGCGCCGGTCGCTGACCAGCTGGCGCGCCTCTTCCAGCCCGGCGATCAGCGGGGCGCAGCGGTCCACCAGCGCGCAGCCATCAGGCGTGAGCGAGACGCTGCGCGTATTGCGGTGCAGCAGCCGCGTGCCCAGGTCCTTTTCCAGCTGCGCCACGGCGCGCGAGATGCGTGGCTGGCTGGTGCCCAGCAGCGTGGCGGCCTGGGTGAAGCTGCGGCTTTCGGCCACCTTGATGAGCAGGTGCACGGCGTTGAGATCCATGGCATGTCTCCAGATTCGATTAATGCAGTTTTGCATAAGAAAAATGAAAATCTGCTGTTTATCTTCACAAGTGCATTAATTAGGATCGGCGCCATGCCAATGACCGATTCCCCCGGCGCCCTGCGCCACCCGCGCGCCGCGCTGGCGCTGCTGTCCCTGTCCCAGCTGCTGATTGCGCTGGATGCCACCATCGTCTTCGTCGCGCTCGACGCCATGGGCCAGCAGTTGCAGATGGACGCGCACCATCTGCAATGGGTGGTCAGTGCCTACAGCGTGGCCTTTGGTGGCTGCCTGCTGCTGGGCGGGCGCTGCGCGGACCTGCTGGGCAAGCGGCGCATGTATGTGGCGGGCATGGCGCTGTTCGGCCTGGCCTCCCTGGTCGGCGGCTTTGCCTCGCAGCCCTGGCAACTGGTGCTGGGCCGCGCAGGGCAGGGCGTGGCCGGGGCGCTGCTGTTTCCGGCCACGCTGTCGCTGATCAACACCTTGTATGCGGCCGGGCCCGAGCGCAACCGCGCCCTGGCCGTGTGGAGCATGGCGTCGGCCGGCGGGCTGGCGGCCGGCGCGCTGCTGGGCGGCGTGCTCACGCAGACGCTGGGCTGGAACTGGGTGCTGTGGGTGCTGGTGCCCGTGGCCTGGCCGTGTGCCATGGCAGCGCTGCGCTTTCTGCCGCCCTCGACCCAGACCGGGCGCGCCGCGCCGGGCCAGGGCTTCGATCTGGCCGGCTGCCTGAGCGTGACCGTGGGCAGCAGCCTGCTGGTGACGGCCCTGGTGCAAGGCCCTGAATGGGGCTTTGCCAGCGCCGCCACGCTGGGGACGCTGGCCGTGGCCATGGCGGCGCTGGCCCTTTTCTGGCGCATCGAGGCGCGCATTGCCTCGCCACTGATGCCGCTGTCCCTGCTGCGCGTGCCCAGCCTGCGCGCGGCCATGCTGCTGACCATGATCTTCATGAGCAGCTTTGGCGTGCAGTACTACTTCCTGGCGCTGTATTTCCAGCAGATCTTCGGCTGGAGCCCGCTGCAGGCCGGCATGGCCTTTTTGCTGCCCACGGCGGTCTGCACGCTGGGCATCCGCTGGGCCGAACACTGGCTGCACCGCTCCACGCCGCGCGCCGTGCTGATGGGGGCTGGGCCGCAGGCACCATCGGCCTGGCCTACATGGCCTGGGCGCTGCCGCTGGGCGGCAGCTATGTCTGGCTGGTGCCGGGCTTCGTGGTGCTCAGCCTGGGCCAGGGCGCGTGCTGGACCGCCATGTGGGTGGTGGCCGGCCAGGGCGTGGCGGCTGCGCAGCAGGGCGTGGCCTCGGGCATTGCGGCCACGGCCCAGCAAGTGGGCGCGGCGCTGGGGTTGGCCCTGCTGGTCATGGTGGCCACGGCGCCGCTGGCCGGCATCACTGCGCCCGATGCGCTGCGCGAGGCCACGGCACGGGGGCTGCAGCAGGCCGAATGGGGTGCTGCGCTGATCGCGCTGCTGGGGTGGGTGGTGTCTGCGGGCATGCGCCGCGCACCGGCAAGCCAGGCCGTGCCGGGCGCGGAGCAGCCGGCCTGCTCGCCTTGAGGTCACTGGCCCGCAGTTACCATCTGCGGCTGCTTTGCACACCCCTCACCACCAACCCACATGGCAGAAACGAGCATCTCCAGCGACTGGGTCCGGCATTCGCAGCTGGGCGCAGGCCTGGAGCGCATCGAGGCCTATTCGGCGGGCACGGCTATGCGCCCCACAGGCACGACACCTATGCACTGGGCCTGACGCTGTCCGGCGTGCAAAGCTTTGCCTACCGCCGCAGCCAGCGGCACAGCCTGCCGGGCGGTGCCATGGTGCTGCATCCCGATGAATTGCATGACGGCCACGCGGGCACCGACGCAGGCTTTCGCTACCGCATGGTCTATGTGGAGCCGGCCCTGATCCAGCAGGTGCTGGGCGGCAGGCCCTTGCCCTTTGTCGAGGGCGGGCTGTCTGCCGATCCGCGGCTCAAGGCCGCGCTGCTGCCGCTGCTGCAGGGCCTGGATGAAGACCTGGAGCCGCTGGCGCGCGACGACGCCATCTACGACCTGGCATGGGCGCTGGACGCCGTGGCGGGCCGGCGCAACATCCGGCGCCTGCCCGACCTGGGGGCTGTGGAGCGCGCCCGCGCCTGCATCCACGACGCGCTGGTGCAGGGCGTGACCCTGGATGCTCTGGCACAGGCCAGTGGCCTGGACCGCTGGCGGCTGTGCCGTGACTTCCGCGCGCTCTACGGCACCAGCCCCTACCGCTACCTGACCATGCGCCGGCTGGACACCGTGCGGCGCCTGCTGCTGGCGGGGCAGGGCGTAGCCGATGCCGCACTGCAGGCCGGCTTCTTCGACCAGAGCCACATGGCGCGCCAGTTCGCCATGGCCTATGGCGTGCCGCCGGCGCGCTGGCTCAGGCGCCTGGGCGCGGCCTGAGCTGCACGATCGTGCAAGACCGGAGGGATGGCGCTTCCTAGCATGGAGGCTTCACACGCTTTCATCAGGTCTGCCCATGACGTTCCCCGTTGGAAACCGCCCCTACGAGGCCATCAACTTCCCCGAGAAATTCAGCCGCTTCACCGGCCAGTGGAGCCCCCGCGTCGTCGCCGAGATGAACGACTACCAGTTCAAGATCGTGCGCGTGCAGGGCGAGTTCATCTGGCATTCGCATGCCGAAACGGATGAAGCCTTCCTGGTGCTGGATGGCGAGCTGCGCATCGACTTCCGTGATGGCCATGTGCTGCTGCGCCAGGGCGAGCTGTACGTGGTCCCCAAAGGCACGGAGCACAAGCCCAGCGCCGAGCGGGAAGCCCGCCTCATGCTGATCGAGCCGCGCGGGGTGCTGAACACCGGGGAGGAAGGCGGCGAGAGGACGGCGCTCAACGATGTGTGGGTTTAGCGGGACGGCGGCTGGCTGTCGCCGGGATGGCCGGCCAGCTAGAGAATGTCGCGCTCCCACTTCTGCGTTCCGTGCAGGCGGCGCGCCAGGCTGTCGATGCGCCACTGTCCCGCCTTGCGATGTACGGAGAAGCGGTGTTCGTATGCCATGGACTCGTTGGCGCGAAGAACGATGAGTTCCATCCTCGATGCGGATTGCTGGGTCACCGACAGCAGCAGGTCTTGCGCGGAGTGGTGGGTGGGTGTGCCAAAAGAGCTGTGGGCGTAGGCGCGCGGCTTGGAGGTGCAGTACTTGGCCACGATGTCCAGTTGCTCTGCCCAAAACTCAGGTGCGGATGCGGATGCGGCGTGCCTGGCGACGCCTTTGCGTTCCCAGGCTTCCATGGCCAGGATGTAGGCGCGAACCACTCGTTCAGGCGTCTGCGTTTCGGTGCCCGGTGATGTGTCTGGCCAATCCTGAGCCTGCGGTGCTACAGGCGGCGGCGGGCTGGCACTGCCAGACCTCTCCAGCAGTGCCATGACCTGCGTATGTCCCTTGGCCCGGGCCAGCGCCCAGGCGTTTTCCTGACGGAAATCCAGCGGTGCGGGATCGGCACCTGCCTCCAGAAGCAAGGCCACCAGTTCCGCGTGGCCGGCCTGCGCTGCGCTCATCAGTGCCGTGCGGCCCAGCTCGGGCGAGGCGATTTCGATGTCAGCCTTGTGCGAGAGCAGCATTGCGGCGATGGCCGCATCGCCCAGGCTCGCCGCCCAGGCCAGTGCCGTGCTTCCAAGCGCCTTGCATTGCAGGTTGAGCGATGCTCCATGGCGCAGCAGGGCGGCCACGGCCTGCGGCTGCCGCTGGATGCTCGCCTCGATCAGTGCCGTCCTGCCGGTTCCCTTGTGGCGCCAATCTATGTCTGCACCGCGGGCCAGCTGGGCCTCGATTGCAGCGACATCACCGGCACTTGCGGCCTTGAAAAGGAGATGGGACATGGGGGATCGGCTTTCTGAAGTCAAAAGGCCAGGGCAGGGGCCGTGAAAAAGGGCGCCGCAGCGCCCTTTCATCTTAGGCGGGCTGTTTCAGCCCAGCCCAGCTCAGCCCAGCAGCAGCGCGTCGTCGGCGAGCTTTTCGCCGCGCACCTTCTCGAACATGTGCAGCAGGTCGGGCACGTCCATGCGGGCGCGTTCCTCGCCGCTGACGTCGAGCACGACCTGGCCCTGGTGCAGCATCACCGTGCGCTCGCCCACGTCCAGCGCCTGGCGCATGCTGTGGGTGACCATCATGGTGGTGAGCTTGGCCTCGGAGACGATGCGCGCCGTCAGCTGCAGCACGAAGTCGGCCGTGCGCGGGTCGAGCGCGGCGGTGTGCTCGTCCAGCAGCAGGATGCGCGAAGGCTGCAGCGCCGCCATCAGCAGGCTCACGGCCTGGCGCTGGCCGCCAGAGAGCAGGCCGATGCGGTCGGTAAGGCGGTTTTCCAGGCCCAGGCCCAGGATGGACAGGCGCTCACGGAAGTTGTCGCGCATCTCGGCCTTGACGGCGCGGCTCAGGCGGCGGAAGGTGCCGCGGCGTTGGGCCAGGGCCATGTTTTCCTCGATGGTCAGGTCCTCGCAGGTGCCCGCCATGGGGTCCTGGAAGACGCGGGCCACGCGCTCGGAGCGGGCCCACACGGGCAGGCGCGTCATGTCCTGGCCGGCGATCTCGATGCGGCCCTTGTCCACGGACAGGTCGCCCGAGACGGCGTTCAGGAAGGTGGACTTGCCGGCGCCGTTGGAGCCGATGACGGTGACGAACTGGCCGTCGGGAATGTCCAGCGACATGCCGCGCAGCGCCCGCGTTTCGATGGGCGTGCCGGGGTTGAAGGTGATTTCGAGTTGTTGTGCGCTCAGCATGAGTGCAATCTCCGGTATTTCTTCGTTCAGTCGCTCAAGGCGTGGTGCTTGAACTGACGCGGTCCAAACTCAGGGACGCCTAGCAAGGGCCGCCCCGCAGCGATGGCGTCGTTCCCCTCCCTCGCGGAGCGAGTAGAGAGGGGGAAGCGGCATAGCCGCTCAGGGGGTGTCATTTCCTTTGCGCAAACTTGCGCTTCAGTTGGGGGATCACCAGGGCGACGGTCACCAGCAGGGCGGTGACGAGGTTCAGATCCTGGGCCTTGAGGCCGATGAAATCGCTGTTGAGGGCCGCTGCAATGAAGAAGCGGTAGACGATGGCGCCCACCACCACGGCCAGCGTGGCCCAGACGATGCGGCGCGAAGGCAGGATGGACTCGCCCACGATCACGGCAGCCAGGCCGATGACGATGGTGCCGATACCCATGGAAATGTCCGAGCCGCCCTGGGTCTGCACGAACAGCGCGCCGGCCAGGCCGACCAGGCCGTTGGAGATCGCCATGCCCAGCAGGATCATGGCGCCGGTGTTCACGCCCTGCGAGCGTGCCATGCGGGCGTTGGAGCCCGTGGCGCGGATGGCCAGGCCTCGCTCGGTGGCGAAGAACCAGTCCAGGCCCAGCTTGGCGATCACGACGATCACGAACAGGATGACCGGGCGCATCACATAGTCAGCCACGCTGTCTGGCTGCAGCAGGGTGAACAGCGTGGTCTCGTTGATCAGCGGCACGTTGGGGCCGCCCATGATGCGCAGGTTGACCGAATACAGGCCGATCATCATCAGGATGGAGGCCAGCAGATCCATGATCTTCAGGCGCACATTGAGCCAGCCCGTGATCAGGCCCGCGACGGCGCCTGCGGCCGTGCCGGCCAGCGTGGCCAGCCAGGGATTGGTGCCCGTGGAAATCAGGATGGCGCAGACGGCGCCGCCCAGCGGGAAGCTGCCGTCCACCGTGAGGTCGGGAAAGCGCAGCAATCTGAACGAGATGAAGACGCCCAGCGCCACCAGGCTGAAGATCAGGCCGATCTCGACGGCACCGAGCAATGAGAAAAGAGACATAGGAGGAGCGACAGGCGCGTGGGACAGAAAACGACTTAAAAAAAGGGCAGGGCCATGTTGCCATGGCGCCTGCCACCGTGGGCGCACTGCCCGGGTTGGTCCCGGGCAGGCAAACCCCGGGTATTACTTGATCACCTGGGCGGCCGACTTGACCAGCGCGTCGGACAGCTTGACGCCTTGCTTCTCGGCGGCGCCCGGATTCACGAACAGCTCCATCTTGGTGCTGACTTCGGTCTTCATGTCGCCGGGCTTTTCGCCCTTGAGGATGCGCACGACCATGCGGCCGGTCTGCTCGCCCAGATCGCGGTAGTTGATGCCCAGGGCAGCCACGGCGCCGCGCTTGACGGAGTCGGTGTCCGAGGCCACCAGCGGGATCTTGGCGTCCTGGCCGACCTTGACCAGCGACTCGTAGGCCGAGACCACGTTGTTGTCGGTGTTGGTATAGATCACATCGACCTTGCCGACCAGGCTGCGCGCGGCGCTGCTGACGTCCACGGAGCGGGGTGCCGCGGCTTCCACCAGGGTCATGCCCAGCTTGGGCAGCAGAGCCTTGAGTTCCTTGACCACCACGGCGGAGTTGGCCTCGCCGGGGTTGTAGACCATGCCCACGCGCTTGGCGTTGGGCACGACCTGCTTGACCAGATCCATCTGCTTGTCCAGGGCCAGCAGGTCGGACACGCCGGTCACGTTGTTCTTGGACGGCTCCCAGCTGGGCACCAGCTTGGCGGCCACGGGGTCGGTCACGGCGGAGAACACCACGGGCACGGTCTTGGTCGATGCGACCACGGCCTGGGCCGAGGGCGTGGCGATGGCCACGATGGCGTCAGGCTTGTCGCCCACGAACTTGCGTGCGATCTGCGCGGCCGTGCCGGTGTTGCCCTGGGCACTCTGGTACTGCCACTTGAGGTTCTTGCCGGCTTCGTAGCCTGCTTCCTTGAGCGCGGCCTGCACGCCGTCGCGCACGGCGTCGAGTGCAGGGTGCTCGACGATGGCGGTCACTGCGACCGACTTCTCGTCAGCGGCGTGGGCGCCGCCCGCGATGGCGGAAATTGCCAGGGCCAGCGCGCCCAGGGGCGCCCAAGACAAGTGCTTCATACGTGTATCTCCAACGTGCTTGTGTTTGTTCCTGTTTGCTCAGCAGAAGGCCGCACAGGACGGTCGCGGCGCTTCGCGGCAAAGTCTACTGCAGCCGCCCTGTACGCCTTGGCGTTTGGACGACCCGGTTTTCACCTATAGGTTTGTATCTAAAAATTGGCATGAAATCTGCGGGGAATGCCCTAGGTGCAACTTTTTCATGCGTGTTGGACAGGTTTGGCGGTGCAGGTTTGCGTCTTCAGGGGCTTGTTTTGGGCTTTGTCGTGCATTTTTATTGCGTGCAAGCGCCTTTCGGATGGCCTTCTATGCTTTCTGGGCCTGCATGGCTTTGACGGCGCTCAAAGAAAAAGCCTGCACAAGCAGGCTTGGGCAGGCTTCAGAGGAAGGCCGGTGTGGCGTGCGGATCACATGCCCGCGTAGTTCGGCCCGCCGCCGCCTTCGGGCGTGACCCAGACGATGTTCTGCGTGGGGTCCTTGATATCGCAGGTCTTGCAGTGCACGCAGTTCTGGGCGTTGATCTGCAGGCGCTTGCCGCCCTGGGCCGTGTCGTCCACGAACTCGTAGACGCCGGCCGGGCAGTAGCGCTGCTCGGGCCAGCGTACTTGGCCAGGTTGATGGCCACGGGCACCGAGGCGTCCTTGAGCGTCAGGTGGGCGGGCTGGTCTTCGGCGTGGTTGGTGTTGCTGATGAAGACGCTGGACAGGCGGTCGAAGGTCAGCTTGCCATCGGGCTTGGGGTAGTCGATGGGCTTGCACTCGGCCGCAGGCTTCAGGTAGGCGTGGTCGGGCTTGTCGCGGTGCAGCGTCCAGGGGATGTTGCCCTTGAGCACGAACTGCTCGATGCCGTTCATCAGCGTGGCCGTGGTCAGGCCCTTCTTGAACCAGGCCTTGAAGTTGCGCGACTTGTTCAGCTCTTCGTACAGCCAGCTGTTCTCGAAGGCCTCTACATAGGCGCCCAGCTCGTCGCCCTGGCGGCCCGCGACGATGGCGTCATAGGCGGCCTCGGCGGCCAGCATGCCGGTCTTGATGGCGGCATGGCTGCCCTTGATGCGGCTGACGTTCAGGAAACCTGCGTCGCAGCCCACGAGCGCGCCGCCCGGGAACACGAACTTGGGCAGGGACAGCAGGCCGCCGGCCGTGATGGCGCGCGCGCCGTAGCCCAGGCGCTTGGCCGGCTTGATGCCCTTGGACTCGTCGCCTTCCAGGTAGTAGCGGATGTTGGGATGGGTCTTCCAGCGCTGGAATTCCTCGAAGGGGCTCAGGTAGGGGTTGGCATAGTCCAGGCCCGTGATGAAGCCCAGCGTGACCTTGTTGTCGTCCAGGTGGTAGAGGAAGGCGCCGCCGTAGGTCTTGCTGTCCATGGGCCAGCCGGCCGTGTGCATCACGAAGCCGGGCTTGTGGCGTGCCGGGTCGATTTCCCACAGCTCCTTGATGCCCAGGCCGTAGCTTTGCGGGTCCTTGCCGGCGTCCAACTGGTACTTGGCAATGATCTGCTTGCCCAGGTGGCCGCGGGAGCCTTCGGCAAAGATCGTGTACTTGGCGTGCAGCTCCATGCCCAGCTGGAAGTCGCCCGTGGGTTCGCCGTCCTTGCCGATGCCCATGTTGCCGGTGGCCACGCCCTTGACCGAGCCGTCCTCGTTGTAGAGCACTTCGGCGGCAGCAAAGCCCGGGAAGATTTCAACGCCCAGTGCCTCGGCCTGCTCGCCCAGCCACTTGACCACGTAGCCCAGGCGAACGATGTAGTTGCCATGGTTCTGGAAGCAGGCCGGCAGCAGGAAATTGGGCGTGCGCAGGGCGGATTTCTCGCCCAGGAAGACCATGGCGTCATCGGTGACGGGCTGGGTCAGGGGCGCGCCCTTTTCCTTCCAGTCAGGGATCAGCTCGGTCAGCGCACGCGGGTCCATGATGGCGCCCGACAGGATGTGGGCACCGGGCTCCGAGCCCTTTTCCAGCACGACGACGGAGACATCCTGGCCTTTTTCGGCCGCCAGCTGCTTGAGGCGGATGGCCGTGGCCAGGCCGCCGGGGCCGCCGCCAACCACCACCACGTCGTATTCCATGGCTTCGCGCGGCCCGTACTGGGCCAGGATTTCTTCGTTCGTCATCGGGGTGTCTCGCTTGGATATTGAAAAAACAGGATGTTCGGCAGACCGAACGTTCGTTCGGCTGCAGCGCAAATGCCGCAATGCGGTGGATTCTATGACGTGCGTGGACCCCGTCGTTGCTGATAGGTGACAGCGCGGGAATCCGCCCTGCTGCACAGTGACCGGGGGCTGCGGGGCATGGTGCCTTGCGGTGGCGCTACAACAAGGAGACTGCAGGCATGCGCATAGAGATTCCAGAATATAAAAAATGCGTTCACGAGATGCGATTCAAAGTGCGCTGGGGCGACATGGACGCCATGGGCCATGTCAACAACGCCATGTACTTCCGCTATCTGGAGACTGCCCGCATCGACTGGATGGTTGAAGCGGGCATGGCGCCTACGCCGGGCGGGCAGGGGCCGGTCATCGTCAATGCGTTCTGCAACTTCCACCAGCAGCTGGCCTATCCCGACGAGGTGCTGCTCAAGATGTACGTCAGCGACCCCGGCCGCACCACCTTCGAGACCTGGGGAACCATGGAACGCATCTCCGAGCCCGGCGTCATCTGCGCGGCCGGCGGCGGCACCGTGATCTGGGTGGACTTTCCCAGGCAGAAGGCCGTCGAGCTGCCGGGCTGGGTGCGGGAGATGGTGGGCGCAGGCACCAGTCCCGGCTGAGCGCCCGCCCGGATTCAGGCCGACTTGCGCAGCACCAGCTTCGGTCTGGCCAGCAATTGCTGGCGGGGCAGCCTGGATGAGCCATGCGCGCCAGCAGCAAGGCGGCGGCCAGCTCGCCGCGCTCGGCAGGGCGCGCATGCCCCTTTGCTCAGAGGGGGAGGGGAATTCGCGACGGATTCGTTGAGCCTTGGAGCAGTGGCTGCAGCAGTGGCTGCAGCCCGAGCATCAGATCAAGGTTCTGCACCGCCGCACCGGCAGCGCCCTTGCCCAGGTTGTCGAACACGGCGGTCAGCAGTACCTGCTGCTCCTGCGGCTGTCCGAACACCGCGAGCCGCATCCGGTTGCTGCCATTGAGCGCGCGCGGATCGAGCCGCTGCGCATCGGCATCCTCCTCCAGGGGTTGCAACTCGATGCAGGGCTGGCCCTGGTACCGCGCCTGCAGGGCAGCGTGCAGGCTGCGGGCGGTCACACCAGCGGGCAGCAGCCGCAGATGCAGGGCGATGTTCAGCACGATGCCTTGCCGGTAGTGGCCATAGGCCGGCACGAACACCGGCGCATGGGCCAGGCCGGCATGCTGCTGGATCTCGGGCACGTGCTTGTGATGCAGTCCCAGGCCATAGACCTGCAGGGGCACGGCAGTCGCGGCGGCAGCGCCCTCATGGTCCAGCAGTCCTGCGCGGCCCCGTCCCGAGTAGCCCGATACCGCGTGAATGGCCAGCGGGTAGTCGGGCGGCAGCAGGCCCGCGTCGATCAAGGGCCTGAGCAGTGCCAGCGCACCTGTCGGATAGCAGCCGGGATTGCTGACGCGCCGGGCATGGGCGATGCGTTCGGCCTGGCCTGCCTCCAGTTCCGGCAGGCCATAGACCCAGCCCGGCGCGGTGCGATGCGCAGAACTCGCATCGATCACGCGCACGCCGGGCCGGCGCACCAGCGCCACGGCCTCGCGCGCAGCCTCGTCCGGCAGGCACAGCAAGGCGATGTCGCAGTCGTTGAGCGCCTCGGCGCGGTGCGCCGTGCTTTTGCGCTGGTCGGCCGGCAGCTGCAGCAGGCGCAGGTCGGTCCGATCCGCCAGCCATTCGCGCACCTGCAGGCCGGTGGTGCCTTGGTCGCCATCGATGAAAACAAGAGAGGTCATGGGTTGCTCCGATTGGGTGTGGAGCGCATGGTGCAGCGCCTGCCGCATGCAGGCCAGTTGAATCTGACAAACTACGGATTCATGGTTTCTGAATTGCTTGCAACCTGGGACACCGCACCATGCGCGAAATCAATCTGGACCGTCTGCGCACCCTGCTGACGGTGGCCGACCTGGGCTCGTTCGCTGCCGCCGCCAAGGTGCTGCACCTGGCGCCGCCCACGGTGACGCTGCATGTGGCGCAGCTCGAAGAGCGTCTGGGAACTCGTCTATTGCACCGCGCACCGGCCGGCGTCACCGCCACATCGGCGGGCAGCCTGCTGATAGACAAGGCGCGCCAGCTCCTGGCCGAGGCCGACGATCTCCTGCAGACCGTGCAGCGCCAGATCGCCACGCGCGGGGGCCGCGTGCGCCTGGGCGCCTCCACCGGCGCACTCGCGCACCTGTTGCCCCAGGCGCTTGAAACCCTGGCCGCCCGGCATCCCGAGATCGACGTGCAAGTGGCGGTGATGACCAGCGAGGAGGCCCTGGCGCGCCTGGCTGCCGGCAGCCTGGACATCGGCATCGTCGCGCTGCCACAGCCCGTGCTGCGCGGGCTGCAGGTGCAGGCCTGGCGCCAGGACCCCGTGCTCGCCTTCATCCCGGCCGCCTGGAAGCCTCCGCGGCACATCACGCCCGCGTGGCTTGCGGCCCGCCCCCTGATCGCCAACGACCGTGGCACCCGGCTGTCGCGCCAGACCGCCGAATGGTTTGCCGCAGGCGGCGCCCGGCCGCAGGCACGGATCGAGCTGAACTACAACGACGCAATGAAGAGCCTGGTGGCGGCGGGCTACGGCGCCGCGCTGCTGCCCCATGAGGCCGGCGCACCGCAGCCTGACCCCCGCATCACCACGCGGCCCCTGCGGCCGGCACTGTCAAGGGCGTTGGGCATCGCGCATCGCAAACGGCCGGATGACGACGCGACGTCGGTGACGATTGAGGTTTTGATGGGGATGCGGGGGCGTTGAAGGGGGAGGGGGCGCCGTGCGTTCAGGGCCATGGCTGATGTTGCTTGCGCCGCATCAAGCGCGGCCTGGTCGCCCGACTTTGCCCAGGAGCTCGCTCGGGTTGAGTACGTACTCCGGGTTGTCCGCCAGACGTTGAACGGCCAAATCGATGAATGCACGGGCTCGTACTGGCTGGGACGACCTGCTTCCGAAGTAGACGAAGTAGCTGGCGTAGTCCGGCATGTGGTCCACGAGGATCGGGATCAGCTTGCCGGAGCGGATAAACGGTGCCGCGGTGACGCCCGCGAGCTGGGCCAGCGCCTTGCCGGCCAGGACGGCTTGCAGCTCAAACAGCTCGTCGTTGCTGCAGATCGTCGGGACGACTGGCTGGTCGGCGGCCTGGCCGTCGATCTTCACCCGCCACGGCAGCACTTTCCCCGTGCTCGGATGCCGATAGGCGCTGCAGCGGTGTGTGGCCAGGTCAGCCAACGACTCGGGCACACCGTGTTTCGCGAAGTAAGAAGGTGCACCGCAGATGGGCAACTGAACCGGGAACAGCCGCCGTGCAATCACGCCCTCATGGGGCGACGGGCCGAGGCGAAAGCCCACGTCCACGCGATCCTCCACCCAGTTGCCGATACGGTCGTCCAGCAGGACGTCGGGCTGGATCCCTGGATGCATATCGCAAAACTCGTCGACCAGGCGCCAGAGAATCGGCTGGAACGTGGTGCGAGGGCCCGTGATGCGCAGCGGGCCCGCAAATTCATCCCGTGCCGACTTGGCGGACTGCAGCGCTCTGTGCATTCCCGTCACGGCCGGCCGCACGTCTTCGAACAGCCGCTGTCCTGCATCGGTCAGCGACATCACACGCGTTGTCCGATGGAACAGGCGCACGTCCAGATGGGCTTCCAGCTGGGCCAATGCCTTGCTCGCCGCCTGGGGGCTGATGCCAAGGTCTGCTGCGGCTTTGCGCAGGCTGCCAAGTTCCGCTGCCTTGATAAAGGTCGTGATGGATCGAAGCTCGTTGATCGCCATGAGTGGCCTCCTCGCGGCTTTCATTGTCATTGAATTGATGCTAATTCAACAACTCAAATGCATCTATTCAGATGCCAGTCCGTTGCCTAAAGTTCGTGCCATCGAACTTCTACAAGGCAAAGCTCATGCAACACGTCGTTCTGAACAACGGTCTTCACATGCCCATGGTCGGGTATGGCGTCTTCCAGATCGCCGATGCCAATGAGTGCCAGCGCAGCGTCGTCGACGCCATCGAAACCGGCTACCGGCTGATCGACACCGCAGCCTCCTACATGAACGAAGAAGCGGTCGGCAAGGGATTGCGCTCCAGTGGCGTGCCGCGTGACCAGCTCTTCGTCACCAGCAAGCTCTGGGTGCAGGAGGCCGGCTACGAGCGTACGCAGCAAGCCATCGACAAGTCCCTGCGTCGGCTGCAGCTCAGCTATCTCGACCTGTACCTGATTCACCAGCCCTTCGGCGACGTCCACGGTTCGTGGCGCGCGATGGAGGACGCCTACCGCGCGGGCAAGCTGCGCGCCATCGGCGTCAGCAACTTCCAACCGGACCGCCTGATGGACATCAAGGCGTTCAACGAGATCGCACCGGCGGTCAACCAAGTCGAAGTGAATCCCTTCCAGCAGCAGTTGGAAGCCGTGCCGTTCATGAGAGAGATGGGTGTGCAGGCCGAGGCCTGGGCTCCGTTTGCCGAAGGCCGCAACGGCCTCTTCCAGAACGAAGTGCTGCTCGGCATCGCCCGGCACTACGGCAAGTCGGTCGGCCAGGTGGTGCTGCGCTGGCTGGTACAGCGCGGGATCGTCGCGCTCGCCAAGTCGGTCCGCAAGGAGCGCATGGCAGAGAACATCGCCATCTTCGACTTCGCACTCAGCGACGCCCACATGGCAAGCATCGCCACGCTCGACACCAACACGAGCAGCTTCTTCTCTCACCGCGACCCGGCCATCGTCAAGTGGATGTCCGAGCGCAGGCTGGACATCTGAGTGACCGCGATGAACGCCGCGCAATCCTGCCCCATCCGCAACGAGAACAAGGTCCTGGCCATCATCGTTGCCAGCTACCTGATGATCGTCGTGGACATTTCCATCGTCATCACGGGTCTGCCCCGCATCCAGGCAAGCCTGGGCTTCACTTCGGCGCAACTGTCCTGGGTGACCAATGCCTACACGCTGGCTTTCGGTGGCTTGCTGCTCCTGGGTGCCCGCGCTGGCGACATCCTGGGCCGCCGGCGGATGTTCATCCTGGGGCTGGCGCTGTTCACACTCGCCTCCGTCTCCATCGGCCTGGCGCCTGGCGCAAGCTGGTTGCTGGTCTCCCGCGCAATTCAAGGTGTAGGCGCCGCCGTCCTTGCACCGTCCACGCTCGCACTGCTGTCCACGCATTTCGCGGAGGGGCCGGGCCGCACCCGGGCGCTCTCGCTGTACGCGGCGGCTGCCGGTGTCGGCGCAACCCTGGGCCTGGTATTGGGCGGCCTGTTCGCTGATTTGGTGTCCTGGCGCGCAGGCTTTTTCATCAACCTGCCGATAGGGTTGCTGTTGATCGTCGCTGCGCGTGGCCACATTGCCGAGACCCAGAAGCATGAAGGCCAGTTCGACGTAGGCGGCGCCATCAGCTCGACCATAGGGATGACGGCGCTGGTCTACGGCCTGGTTAGAGCAGCCGAAGCTGGCTGGCACGATGGCCTCGCACAGGGGGCCCTGGTCGGCGGCATGCTGATGATCCTGCTCTTCATCGGCATTGAGCGCCGGGTCCGGCAACCCATCCTGCCGCTGCGCCTGTTCACCAGCCCGCAGCGAGCCGGTGCGTACATCACGCGCATGCTCTTCCTGGGCGGCGCCGTTGGCTTCTGGTTCTTCTGTACGCAGTTCCTGCAGGGCGTGCTGCATCTGCGGCCCATGCAAGCCGGCATTGCCTTCCTGCCCGTGACGCTGCCCAACTTTGCCTCGGCCATGGCCGTGCCCCGGCTGGCCCGCCGCTTCGGCAACGAGACGCTGCTTCTCGCCGGCCTGCTGCTCGGAGTGGTGGGCCTCGCCTGGTTGGGTCAAGCGCATGCGCTATCGAGCTATTGGACGGGCATCGCCCCGCCCATGGTCCTGATCGGACTGGGCCAGGGCTTGTTGCTGGCGCCGCTGACCGCGGCCGGTGTGGCGGGAGTGGCGCGTGAGGACGCGGGTGCTGCCTCCGGCCTGGTCAACGTGGCTCACCAGTTGGGGGGAGCACTGGGGCTTGGGCTGCTGGTTCTTGTCTTCGCCAGCGCTGGTTCGTCCATCGAGCAACAAGACAGTGCTGCCCTCGCGCATCGCATTGCTGCCGTCATGGACGTGGCCGCTCTGCTGCTCGGCCTGGCGCTGATCGTCTCGTGGTTCTTTATCGTCAAGCCGCACCGCGGCCATCAGGCGACACAACAGGAGGCGCTCTCGTGAAATCACTGCTTTCAATGGCCCTGAGCGGTGCGGTGACCGCCGCTGCGGCGCAGTCTGCCGGTCCTGGCGCAATGCCGCCCGTCGTCGAAGTTCGCTCCGCGTCTGCGCAGCAGGTCAGCGTTGGATCGGCCGAGACGTTCACCGGCGACGTCCGCATCAGCTCACCCTTTCAGGCGCTGCTCCCCGGAACGGCCGGTGGAGCGACCGTCACGTTCACGGCCCGTGCGCGGACGGCCTGGCATACCCATCCGCTCGGTCAGACGCTGATCGTCACCGAGGGACAGGGCCTTGTGCAACAACAAGGCCAGCCGGCGCTCATCATTCGCCCGGGCGATGTCGTGACCATCCCGCCCAACGTGCGCCACTGGCATGGCGCCGGGCCTCAAGGCTCCATGACCCACATCGCCATTGCCGAGAAAGAAAACGGCAGCTCCGTGGCCTGGCAGGACAAACTCTGCGAGCAGGACTACCAGGCCGCCGTGGTGAGCGCAGGCCTTTCCGCAATGACCGGCCAGAGGGCTCAGCAGCCACAGAAGCCACAGAAGCCACAGAAGGTCGTGCAGCCTGCGTCCGATTCGCTGAGCCCCAGGCAACGCGCCATTCCGCTCATCGCCGCCTTCACGGCAATCAGCGACATGCCCCGGCTGGGCATGGCACTGAACCAGGGGCTGGACGCGGGCATGACAGTCAGCGAGGCCAAGGAAGTCCTGGTGCAGCTCTATGCCTACGCGGGCTTCCCCAGAAGTCTCAATGCGCTCGGCGAACTGCTCAAGGTCGTCGAGCTGCGCAAGCAGCGCGGCCTGCAGGACGCTCCGGGTCACGACCCCAGCCGAGCCGTGTCCACCGGCCGTGAGTTGGTGCTGGCCGGCCAGGCCAATCAGACCGAGATTTCAGGTGGACCGGTCCAGGGCCCGGTGTTCGAGTTTGCGCCGATCATCAATCAGTTTTTGCAGGCGCACCTGTTTGGCGACATTTTCGAGCGCGACAACCTCGATTGGCGCAGCCGCGAGCTGGCCACGGTCGGAGCGCTGGCTGCGACACCGGGTGCAGAAAACCAGCTGCGGTCCCACATGCGAGCCAGCCTGCGCGTGGGTCTGACCGCATCGCAACTGCGGCAGCTGAGCCAAGCGCTTGCGCAAGAGGTCGGCCCCGAGGTGGCAGCCCGCGCCAATGACGCACTCGTGCAGGTCCTCGACGCTGCATCAAAAGGCTGATGATGAGCATCACCCGCCTCTTCCGCGCAGGAGCACTTGTCTTGGCTGTATCGCTGGCAGGTTGCGCCTCTCATTCGGACAGTTCGCCGAGGCCCCTGGTCATTCAGCGCCAGGGCAGCTTCGCGGTCGGTGGCGTTGTGAAGACGGTGCCCGGCGTCTACGACAACGACAAGCCGACAAGCGCAGGGCAAAGCTTCCACGGCGATCACCTCTACGCCTTCTATCAGGTCCCGCAGAATCCGAGGCCTTTGCCCATCGTGATGCTGCACGGCGCCTTCCAGTCGGCTCGGAGCTGGGAAACGACGTCGGATGGCCGCGAGGGCTTCCAGAACCTGTTCCTGCGCCGCGGCTTCCCGGTCTACCTTGTCGATCAGCCGCGCCGAGGCAGGGCCGGCAACAGCACCGTCGCCACGACGACCGAGCCGACGCCCTACGACCAGCTGTTCTTCGACCAGTTCCGTTTTGGCAAGTGGCCGAGCTATTTCGACAACGTGCAGTTCGACCGCCAGCCGGAGACACTGAACCAGTTCCTGCGCTCGGTGACGCCGAACACCGGCGCCTATGACGCCAACGTGATCGCCGAGGCGATGGCTGCGCTCTTCACCAAGACAGGCCCGGCCATCCTCTTCACGCACTCGCAGGGCGGCGGACCTGGCTGGCTGACAGCCATCAAGAGCGCCAACGTCAAGGGCGTCGTGGCGTTTGAGCCGGGCAGCGGCTTCATCTTCCCGCCGGGGGAGCTGCCGGCCGCCATGCCCAGCGCTGCGGGAACCCTGGCGCCGGAGGCTGTCTCGGCACAAGACTTCCAAAAGCTCACCCGCATCCCCATCGTCATTTACTACGGCGACAACTTCCCGACTGAGCCCACCACCGAGCGCGGCCAGGACAACTGGCGCGTCCGGCTCGCCATGGCTCGCCTTTGGGTGGACGCCGTCAACAGGCACGGCGGAGATGCGCAGCTCGTGCATCTGCCGGAGATGGGCATACGCGGGAACACCCACTTCATCATGTCCGACCTGAACAACGTCCAGATCGCGGACCTGGTGTCTTCCTTCCTCACCCGGAAGAGGCTCGATTGACCCTTTCGCCTGGTTCGCAAGAACCGCACAGATGTCTCAGTAGATCGGACGACCCATGACCCACGTATCCATTGACACGAAGCGCCGCGAGTTCCTGGGCACTTCGGCCATCGCAATTTCTGCAGCAGCCCTCGGAGTTACAGCCATGGCCCTTCCCTCGCCGTCAACAGCGGCCGATTACAAGAAGAACCCCTTCACGCTCGTCTATGGCGACGCCATCACGCAGAACCTGCCTGGCAAGGTGAACATCCACCCGGTGAAGTACAAACTTGGCGGCTTGGACATCGTGGCCAATGTCTATACGCCGGCGAACTTCGACCCGGCAAGGAAGTACCCCGCTGTCGTCGTTGCACACCCCAACGGTGGTGTGAAAGAACAGACCGCCGGTCTGTATGCCCAACGCTTGGCCGAGCATGGCTACGTGGCGATCACGGCCGATGCAGCCTATCAAGGCGGCAGCGGTGGCCTGCCGCGTTCAGTGGACACGCCGATGAACCGCATCGAGGACATTCATGGCATGGCGGACTTCATCACCACCTACGCGGGCGTCGATGCGGATCGTCTCGGCCTCCTCGGCATCTGCGGTGGCGGCGGCTATTCGCTGGCAGCGGCGAAGACGGACAAGCGCTTCAAGTCCGTCGCAACGCTGAGCATGTTCAATTCCGGCAGGGTCCGCCGCAACGGTTTCGCAGACTCGCAGCTATCCACGGTCCAGCAGCGCCTGAAGCAGGCCTCGGATGCCCGTGCTCAGCAGGTGGCAGGTGGCAAGATCCTCTACTCGGGCGATGCGGACATGACGGACGAGCAGATCGCAGCGCTGCCGTTCGAGATGTACCGACAGGGCTATGAGTACTACTGGCGCACGCATGCCCATCCCGGCTCGACCTTCAAGTACACGACGAGCAGCCTGCTGGACCTGATGCGCTGGGACGCCACTGACCAGATCGAACTGATCGAGCAACCCTTGTTGATGATTGCCGGCAGCAAGGCGGACAGCCTCTACATGACCGAGGAGGCGTTCGCCAAGGCCAGCGGTGCCAAGGACAAGGAGCTGTTCAAGATCCAGGGCGCAACCCACATTGAAACCTATTGGGTCCCTGAATACGTTGAGGCCGTGGTGGCCAAGCTGGTCCCGTTCTACGGGAAGAGCATGTGACAGGGCGGGGTGAAACACTCCGATGCAACACGGGCGTGTGAAGGCGGCTGAGTCCAATGAGAGTGAACGCCAATGCAGCCTGGCGACTGCTGGAGGGCCGCCATCGCGGCTCATGGATGGGTGCTGCCGGCCCGAACCGGGCCTTCACCAGGTGCACCAAAGCAGGTCGCAGTGTCCAGGCCCCAGGCTCCCCGGCATGATGGAGATGCCTGGGTTTTGCAGACAGCCAGCGAGCCGGCGGGTTTGTCTTCGACCTGGTATCAGGGATCTGTAGTTTGCCGCTTGACCTTCAACTCAAGTTGAAGCTTAAGCTCCATATCCTCTCATCACACAAGATGCTGCAAGGATCGATATGCAAACCATTTTGGGCGCCAATGGCCAGATCGCTGTGGAGCTGGCGCGCGAGCTCCAGCGCAACTACACGCAGAACCTGCGCCTGGTCAGCCGCAAGCCGCGCAAGGTGAACGATACGGACGAGCTGGTGTCTGCCGACCTGATGAATTCCGCGCAAACCCTGGAGGCCGTGCGTGGCAGTGAGGTCGTGTACTTCACCGCTGGCCTGCCACCAGACACCGAGTTATGGGAGCGGCAATTTCCTGCCATGCTGCGCAACGCACTTGATGCCACGCGGGCAGCGGGGGCCAAATTTGTCTATTTCGACAACACCTACATGTACCCGCAAACCGCGCAGCGGCAGACCGAGGAAACCGCATTTGCCCCGGTGGGCCGCAAGGGGCGCGTGCGCGCCTTGATGGCCGAGATGGTGCTGGCCGAGATGCAGCGCGGCGATATCCCCGTCGCCATTGCCCGCGCGCCAGAGTTCTACGGCCCCGGCAAAACCCAAAGCATCACCAATACCCTGGTGATCGGCCCGCTCAAGGCGGGCCAGAAGGCCAAAGTGCCGGTCCGTGACGACAAGCTGCGCACCCTGATCTGGACGCCCGATGCAAGCCGCGCCATGGCTGCCATTGGCAATGCGCAAGATGCGTATGGTCAGACATGGCATCTGCCTTGCTGGGACGAGCGGCTGACCTATCAGGCCTTTGTGAACCTGGCGGCTGCAACCTTTGGGGTTGAGCCGCGCTACAAGGTACTGAGCCACCTGGCCATGGTGGTTGCTGGCTGGGTCTCCAAGCCTGTGCGCGAACTGCGTGAACTACTGCCACGCTACGCACACGACAATGTGTTTGATTCGTCCAAGTTCAAGCGCCGCTTTCCCGACTTTGCTGTCACCAGCTACGCACAGGGCCTCAAGCAAATCGCGCAGGAGTCTTCATGAGTACGCCACGTGTCTTGCATGTCGTCACCAATGTCGCTCATTACGACGACCCTGCGCACGCCACAGGGCTGTGGCTGTCGGAGCTGACCCATGCCTGGGATGTGTTTGCTGCGCAAGGGTACCCGCAGCAACTGGTGAGCCCGCTGGGTGGCGCCGTACCACTGGAGCCGCGCGCACTCCAATGGCCGCACTTCGATGCTTCGGCCAAAGCCTGGCTCGATGATCCCGCGCGCATGGCCCTGCTGGCGAACACTGCGGCACCTGCCGATATCGATGCAAACGATTTCGATGCCATCTACTTCACTGGAGGGCATGCGGTGATGTGGGATTTTCCCGATAGTGCGGGGCTGCAGCGCATCACACGCAGCATCTGGGAGCGAAGTGGCATCGTCGCATCGGTTTGCCACGGCTACTGCGGCCTGCTCAATACGCAGCTCAGCGACGGCTCTTTGCTGGTCGCGGGCAAACGGGTCACGGGTTTTTCATGGACGGAAGAAATCCTGGCCGGAGTGGCCCGGTCCATGCCCTACAACGCGGAGCAGGAAATGAAGATGCGCGGTGCGCGCTATCAAAAAGCCTTGCTGCCTTTTATCTCGTATGTGGTGGCCGATGGCCGCCTCATCACCGGGCAAAACCCGGGGTCGGCCAAAGCGACTGCAAAACAGGTGGTGCAGGCTCTGGCAAGGCGCTAGGGCCGCGTTCCAAACTGCCGCAGGCCTATGCCACGCTTGCCCGCTTCCTGTGTCCGGTGCGCATGAGCTTGCCCATTTTTTCTTCAGCCGCTGCTTCAGAGGCCAGGGATTCGGATTGCTGGGCCAGTACATGGGAGAGCACGCGGCGTGCGTTGTCATGGCAATCCATGTTGTCTGGCCGCGCTTCAATATCGGACAACAAAGCCTGCAACTGCTTTTTGCTGGTTTGCAGCTTTTTCTCCATGGCCTTGATATCGGCAATTTTTTGGCGCAGCGCGCCCACGACGGCCTCATGGTCCCAGCCTTGCAGGCCGGGCGGCAAGAGTGCACGAATTTCATCCAGGCTGAAGCCCACCCCTTGCGCCATCGCAATCAGCTCCAGCATCTGCACCATCTCAGGCGGATAGCTGCGGTAGCCATTCAAGCCACGCTCAGCCGCTTGCAGCAGGCCGCTTTGCTCATAAAAACGAATGCGTGATGTGGACAGGCCTGTGCGTTTGCTCAGTTCACCAATGTTCATGCGCAACCTTCGGCAAGGGGTCCTTGACCTTCAACAAGACTTGAAGCTTATCGTACTCGCAAGCCCTTCGCTCCAGCGGCAATTTGCGGCGAGCGCGACGTGCCCTTGTCGAAGAATGCGTGCTGGCGGCCATTCAAGGGCCAAGATACCTATCTCGCATCGCCTGGCTTCCTTGTTCCACTGCGTCGCATGCAGACGTACGGCAGCACGAAGAGGTACAGACCGCTCAACAGCAAGAGAAAGAGCGGGGGCAGCGGCGAGTAGCTGACCCAGGAGGGAGGTTCCCCCTGCGCCCGGACAATGAAGTTGGCGAGGACGGTGACCGTGAAGGCGACGGACAGCCAGCGGTGGATCTGCCGGATCCGGTAGTTCTAGTTCAAGGCGGCCTCCCTTAGCGGCGCGCCTGGATCATCTTCCACCCGTTCCCCGACGGATCGCGGAAGCCTGCGTCCACGGTGCCGTACCGTGCCACGGGTTCCTGCGTGAATTCCACCCCGCTTGCGAGCATTCGGTCGTAGGCCGCGCGGCAGTCGTCCACGGTCAGTACGAGGGGCGGCATGGCGCCTTTGGCCACAATCGCGCGCACTGCCTGCGCCGTTGCTGCGTCGAGCACGGGCGGGCCGGGTGTGAACAGGCCGAGCTGGAACGACGGCTGTTCCGGGTGCTGCACCGTGAGCCAGCGATAGTCGCCGTTTGCCACGTCCGTGTGGACGCGGAACCCGAGTTTGTCGACATAGAACGCGAGTGCTTCGTCTTGATCGCGCACATACAAACCAACCACTTCAACGCCTTGAATCATGGGATCTCCTGTTGTTCGGGTTCGTTTGTATCGCTTGTTGCCCGGCGTCGCTTCTCCGAAACTGCGGTCGTGAGGTCGGGGCGATGCGCGGCGCTGACGATGCAGGCGGGCACGCGGCCCAGCTCGCGCATCGTCGCCCGGGCGCGCACCCGGACTGCGCTGGGACTGTCGCCTGTGATATCGCGGAAGGTGCGCCCGAAGGTGCCCAGGCTTGCCCAGCCTGTATCAAAGGCGATGTCGGTAATAGCCAGATCGGTTTCGCGCAGCAGCGTCATTGCCCGCTCGATGCGCCGCGTGAGCAAGTACCGGTGCGGCGGACTGCCGAAGGCCTGCTTGAACGACCGGGCGAAGTGCGCTTCGGACACGCCACTGACCTGCGCCAGTCGGCCGACAGGCCAGGCCTCGTGCGATGCGGCGTCAATGCTGTCCTTCGCGCGCAGCAGCCGGCGCAACAGTTCAGGATCCTGGTGTGCAAGGTCGTTGTTCATGCCGTCTCCGGTGCCATCGGGAAGCATTTTCGTCTCTTGGGAGTCCACGGTTTGGGAATAGACCCCTGCGCGCGAACTGTATGGATGGACAGTAGAATTTCGGGCTCGATAGTTTCCACAAGGGAAGGGTCTGGACATGTCCGCAGAACTCGAACAAGAAGTCGTCTCCATCTTCGAAGACCGCCTTTGGCATCACAACGGCTGGGAGGCCCGCGTCATCAAGAATGAAGACGACGATGGCTGGGCCGTTGCCATGACCCAGGACGGCCAGGTGGAGCCAAGCCTGGTCGGCCCGTGGACCATGGGCCGCGACAAGAAAAATCCCAAGCCGCTGGACGTTTCCGCCTTCAACACGCTGGTGAAGACGGCGCACGAGGTGATGCGCCGGCATGAGCAGCATCTGGCAGCGCAGTTGCACAAGGATGTGCAGATCGTGGTGGGCGGGTCACGCGTGACCGTCTCTCTGGATATCGAGCCCGATGAGGACAATCCCAGCGCCACGCTCACCGCCACTGCCGCCGACGGCAGCGAGCTGGCCAAGGTGGGAGTCAGGCCGGACCATCAGCTCACCCGGACGTCTGCGCAAGCCTGGGCAGAGGCAGGCTACCCCCGTCCCAGCGAGGACTGAGCCGCGGGCAAGGCCGGGGAATCAGGGGGCTGTTTCACAGCTGCCTTCCAAGGCGGATATGCGGCTTTGCGGCTTTGCCACACGCTCTAGATGTGCAGCATGGCCAGCCCGCCCACGCCAAGGCCTAGCGCGGCCACGCCGAGCATGGCGTATTCCAGCCATTTCTTCTTGGTCAGCAGCGCGATGGCTGCAAGGGCAATGGCGACCTGCAGCGCGGTGGTGGCCTGCGCCCAGCGGTGATGCAGGTGCATCTGCATCTCTGACTTCTCGTCCCATTGCCGGGCCTCGGCTTCCAGGCGGTCGGCATCGCGCTTGATGTCGTCCTTTTCCTTTTCGTAGCGCTCCACCTTGGCCTGGTAGGCCGCCCGCCTGTCCTCCGTGGTCGCCAGATCACGCGCGAACTCGGACAGCGATTGCTTGGTGCTCTTGGCCTGGAAGAAGGCCCATTGGTTGGCCGCTTCGGTCTTCTTGATGGCTGCGTCGTTCTTGTACAGCCCGGCATTGGCCTGGGTGGCGCCGCCCATGTACGCGAAGATGGCGCCCACCGTGGCGATGACTGCCGTGCACATGGCGATCTGGTTGGTCAGGCTGCCGCCGCCGATGCCGTGGTGGGCGGTTTGGCCATGCTCGCCCTGGGCAGCATGTTCGAGTTCGTGATCGTGTGGGCCGTGGACGTGAAAGCCGCCGGAAGACATAGGTGCCAATTCCTTGATGCAATGGGGTGGCGCATTATGGGGCCGGCCTGGCGGCAATCCAGGGCTCCAGGATGTGCGGGGCGCATGGCCCGCTTGGAGGTCAGCGCCTTGGCTGGCGGCCTGCAGATGGGGGAGTGGGATCAGGCGGCAGTCGCGCGGTGCGGCAGCGCTGCGAGCAGTATTTGACCTCGTCCCAATCACGTGCCCATTTTTTGCGCCATGTGAATGCAAGACCGCAGCACGCACACAGCTTGGAGGGCAGGTGGGGCTTCTTGTGCATGGTGCGGGCGTTCCTGTGGTTCAGCGCGTCAGCGTGGCCAGGGCGCGCCGGGCCAGCGCCCGTCCGCTGAGCCAGGCGCCTTCGACGCCTGCGCCGCACATCCAGTCGCCGCACAGGCCCAGGCCCGCAGGCGCGTCCCACCAGCAGCGGTTGACCAGGTGCGGTGCCGGCAGCGCATAGCGCCAGCGGTGGGCTGTGACGCGCAGGCCGCCTGGCAGAGAGTCGGACAGAGAGCCGGCCAGTGGCCCGGCCAGGGCCTCGAATGCCTGCAGCAGTTGCCGGGCCACGGATTCGGCGTCCGACTCGATGTGATCCTGGCTCCACCGTGCACTGGCATGCAGCACCCAGGTCTGAGGTCCTTGCGGCACTTGCGGCCCCTGCCGCCCTGGCTTGGCGCTGTCGCGTGCCATCCAGCACAGCGGGCCATCCGTGATTTCTGCCGCATCCCAGTCCAGCGGCAGGGGGGCGTCGGTGCGCAGCATGGCCACCCAGCAAGGCTGCATGCGCGCGCTGGCAGCCAGTGCCGCCGCATAGGGCGAGACCGGCTCCAGCAAGGCTGCCGCCTGCGGTGCAGGCACTGCCAAAACCAGGGCGCAGTATTCCGATCCGATCTGCCCGTGTTCAGCGCAGTGCACAGTCCAGCAGGCAGATTCGTACTGCAACTGCTGAACCGTGGCTTGCAGGTGCAGCCGTGCGCCATGCCCCTGTTGTGCAAGCCGCTGGACAAGAAACGCTGCGGGAGAGGTCATGCGCGGCACGCCCACCCAGCGGTCGGGGCCTGCATCTGCTGGCACCACGTCTTTGCCCTGCAGGCGCACTTCGCGCGGACGCCAGGCGGCGACAACGCCGAGCTGCTCCCACTGGCGCACCTCCTGCACAAACTCCGGGTCCTGTGCCGCAAACGATGGAGCACCGTGATCGCACTGCCACGCACCCTGCGGATCCTGCGCGCGCCGCGTGCTCATGCGCCCCGATGGGCCTCGGCTTTTCTCGAAGATATCCACGCGGCAGCCAGCCTCGGCCAGCAGCTGTGCACATGCCAGACCTGCCATTCCCGCGCCGATCACCGCGACGGGGGGTGCGCCGTTCACAAGGCCTCCTGGCTGTGCGCTTCCTGGTGGCGATCATGGCTGACCCAGATCAGCGCGCCGGTATCGACGCCCAGTTCCGCGGCCTTGGCGACGACGGATTGCAGCGTCTGCGGGGGCAGTTTCGGCTCCCTGGCCAGTATCCAGCAGTACTGCGTGTCCGGCCCGAGGACCAGCGCCCAGCGGTAGTCAGGGTCCAGGGCGGCCACATGGTAGCCGCCGTAGAACGGGCCGAAGAAGGAGACCTTGAGCGAAGCCGTGTCCGGCTTGCCCGTGAACAAGGCCTTGCCGACGGCGCGCTGCCACTGGCCCCGGGGCACGGAAAACCCCCGGTTCACCACCTTCACGCTGCCGTCTGCCTGCGGCGTGTACTCGGCGGTCACATCGGTCATGCCCCGCTCGAAACCATGGTCCAGCCGAGCCAGTTCGTACCACAGGCCCTGGTAGCGCTGCAGGTCGAACGGTGAGACGGGCGTGACCGAGCCGGGCGGGCGCATGCTGGCGCAACCGCTGGCCAGCAGGCCGGCGCCAAGGGCCGCTGCCAGCAGGGTGCGCCGCCTGGCGGTGAAGACGGGGCGGGGGGCGGGAAAGTTCATGCGTATGTCCTTGGTGTTCTTGTCGTCTGCCGCCATCGGGCGACCAGCGGTGGCAGATCCGTGAGATGGCGCACCGGCGTCATGCCCGCGACCGGGCTGGAATAAAGCGCCGGGCATGCTCCGCCGGCCCACAACTCGATGGACGGCGGCAGGTGGCTGCGCAGCTCGCCCAGGCAAGCCTGCGCCATCGCTCCGTTGTGTGCGCTGCTGAAGCTCAGCCCCACGATGTCGGCGCGATGCGCCCGCGCGGCCTGTGCCACGTCGCCGATGGGCGTCTGGGTGCCCAGCGATACGCAGTTGCAGCCTTCCAGGGCCAGCAGGGCTTCGACCATGAGCAGCCCAAGTCCATGCATCTCCTGCGGCAGCGTGGTCAGCAACACCTTGGGCGCGGGTGGCGGGGAAGGGGGGGCGAGCGAGGCGATTGCCTGCCTCAGGACGCCGGTGAGCACCTCGGTGTACAGGTGCTCTTCAAACACTTCAAAACGCCCCTGTGCCCAGAAATCGCCGACCGCCGTGGTCAGCGGGGCCACGAGCGTGGTCACGAAACCGGCCAGACCCATGCGCGACTGGGCCAGGCTCAGGCAATGCCTGAGCTGGGCGGGATCATGGGCGGCAATGGCGTTGAGCATGGGGGCGAAGCGGTCAGAGTCTGCTGCGTTCTCTGAATTTGTCCTGGACAAATCCTTGCCCGGCGAGGTGTCGGCGCGGGCCAGCAGCGTCTGCAGGCCGTCCAGATCCACGCCCATCAGCTTGCTGGGGCGCAGCCCCGTATCCATGAGCCGCCGGATCAGGGTCAGTTGTCGAACCTGGTCTGCCGGGTAGCGGCGATCGCCTGCCGAATCCCGTTCAGGCCTTGGAAAGCCGTAGCGTCTTTCCCAGACACGCAGGGTGTCCTTGGCAAGTCCGGTCTCGCGTTCGACGGCCGAGATAGGCAGCCCGGGGCCAGGCGCCAAAGGCAGGGGGTCAGAAAGTGGCGTCATTGATCTGAAGGGGACAAAACGTCCGGTCATGGCCGGGATGTTTTGAGGGATTTTCTGAATTGTCTAGGACAAAAATATGTTTTGTCCAATATATTACATAGAGAAACAAAGCGCAGGCCCGCTGGTCGCCACCCGGCAGCCGCTGGCGCGAGTGCTTTGTAGATCCCGGCCAGGAGATGACGGCCCCAGGCGCAGGCGAGGCTTCACACCATGATCGCCGCGCCCTTGTGCAGTCTTTCCGGCCACGCAGTTCGTACCGATGATCATCATGAATTTGTCCAACTGGCCACTGGCCCGCCGTCTCGCAGCTGCCTTCGCATGCGTCATCGCCATTTTTCTTCTTGTCATCGCGCTGGCCGTGAGCAGCCAGTCCCGGCTCAAGGAGGCCCAGCAATGGAACGAGCACACCTTCAAGGTCATGTCCCAGGGACAGCGCATGCTCACGGGCATGGTCAACATGGAGACGGCCTCGCGGGGCTATCTCCTGTCGGGTGACTCCCGTTTTCTTGCCCCCTGGGATGAAGGACTCAAGGAGTTCGAGGCCTCCTGGCAGGAGGCCGTACGCCTGACCGAGGACAACCCCGCCCAGCAGCGCCGGCTCGACGGTATCCGGCTGCGCCACCGTGAATTCGTGCAGGCGGTGCAGCCGCTGCAGGCGCTGCGGCGGCAAGTCCAGGACGGCACGGCGACGGTCGAGGATCTGGTCCGCGAGTTCTCCCTGGGGCGCGAGAAGGCGGCCATGGATGGGCTGCGCGCACTGCAGGCGGACCTGGTGCGAGAGGAGGAGCAGCTCATGGCCGAGCGCCTGACGCGCACCGAGTCGCTGGCGGCAATGACGCTGGCGTTCGAGCTGGGCGGCGCGCTGGTGGCCGTCGTGCTGGCCGCTCTGCTGGGTACCTGGGTCACGCGCTCCATCACCGGCCCCATCGGCCGGGCCATCCAGGTGGCACGTGCGGTGGCATGCGGGGATCTGACGCAGCGGGTGGAGGCCACCACCCACGATGAAGTGGGGACCCTGCTGCGCAGCCTCGGCGAGATGAGTGATGCGCTATCGCAGGTCGTGGCTGTCGTGCGCAGCGGCAGCGAATCCGTGGCAAGTGCAAGCACGCAGATTGCCCAGGGCAACACCGACCTGTCCTCGCGAACCGAAAGCCAGGCCAGCGCGCTTGAACAGACGGCGGCCTCGATGGAGCAGCTCGGAGCCACCGTGACCCAGAACGCAGAGGGTGCCGGCAAGGCCAACGCGCTCGCGCAGCGGGCCAGCGGCGTGGCCGGGCAGGCGGGCGAGGTGGTCACCCAGGTCGTGGACACGATGAAGGGCATCAGTGAAAGTTCGCGCCGCATCGCCGACATCATCAACGTCATCGACGGCATCGCGTTCCAGACCAACATCCTGGCGCTGAACGCTGCGGTGGAGGCTGCGCGTGCCGGTGAACAGGGCCGCGGCTTCGCTGTGGTGGCCTCCGAGGTCCGCAGCCTGGCCGGCCGCAGCGCGGCGGCGGCCAAGGAGATCAAGGCCCTGATCTCCGACAGCGTCGAGCGGGTCGAACAAGGCTCTGTGCTGGCCGACCGCGCGGGGGGCACCATGGCTGAAGTGGTGACGAGCATACGCAGCGTCACCGACCTCATGGGGGAGATCAGCGCGGCTTCCGCCGAACAACGCAGCGGCGTTGCGCAGGTGGGCGAGGCGGTCATGCAGATGGACCAGGCGACACAGCAAAACGCGGCCCTGGTGGAGGAAATGGCGGCGGCAGCCACGAGCCTGCGCCAGCAGGCGCATGACCTTGTGCAGTCCGTGAGCGTTTTTCGCCTGGGGCCTCAGGCGCAGGGTTGAGGCAGGGTTGATGCACCGGGTGAAGACACGGTGCGGGACCCTGGGAGAGCGGGCCCCTCTACAGGCGCCGGAGCATCAGCCGCTGCTGCCGTTCTGCCCGGGCACCGGCCGGCGTTCAAACAGTTGCGCCATGGCTTTGGCGGCTGCCTCGGCCGCTTCGGCGCGGCGCATCTCGGCCGCGTCTTCAAACCCGCAGCCCATGGCCTGGGCCTCGGTGCCTGCGTAGTCGGCCAGCGTCTCGGCGCTGTCGCGGATGCTTTGCAGGGCGCGGGCCACCACATCCATGTGGCGATGGCCCTTGGGCGTCTCCAGCCATGCCAGGGCGAGCTGGGCGATGGCAGAAATCTCTGCACAGCCTTGCTGCACTAGATGGTCCATCTGGGTGAGGGCATTGGACAGCTGCCGGGTGCTGTGGCTGTCCTTGGCGAGGGTGGGCTGGGTGGTGGGGTTCATGCCTTGGCCCTCCGTGTGGAAGGGGCGGCGCCAAGAGAGGGCGCGCAGGCGAGTGCGAGGAAAACGGTGTTCATGCTTGATGCTCCATTGCAAAGCGAATTCACTGGCCTTTGCGATTGCATTGATCCGTGAATTGCATTGACAGACCTCGCTTTCGAAGAGGTTGTGCCGCTGTGTGATGGAGGTGTTTTGAAGCACCGGCCCCGTGACAGGGGGCCGGTGCGGATGATAGCGCCGGCCGGGAGGGCCGGAGGCGGCATGCCCGGCCATCCGGTTTTCCGAACGACGCAGGCGTTCCATCGTTCGGATTTCCGTTCCACCTTATGCATAAAAGTAAGGTCGATATAGGCGAATCAAGCAGTTAGCGCGGGGTGCAGGTGCCGGATGCGGCTGGCACGGTCTGTGCACTGTCAGGCGCAGGCCACGTGCATCGTGGTTGTGTATGCAGGGAGACAAGCCCGTCTTCGCTGTGGCATCCGGCCCGTGGCCGGCAGCCGTGGTGGGCGGGCTCGCTTGCAAGACCGAAATACGTCCAACGAAAAAATCCGCATGAAATTCAACCGCTTGACCACCATGGTGCTCGTGGCCATGGTCCTCGGCGTGCTGGTGGGCTATGCCTGCAACAGCTACGCACCCACGCCCGAGGCCGCCAAGGAAATCGCCAGCTACTTCGGCATCCTCACCGATGTCTTCCTGCGCATGATCAAGATGATCATCGCGCCCCTGGTGTTCGCCACCCTGGTGTCGGGCCTGGCCAACATGGGCGACGCCAAGGCCGTGGGCCGCATCGGCGGCCGCGCGCTGGGCTGGTTCATCGTGGCCTCGTTCTGCTCGCTGGCCATCGGCCTGATCTATGCGAACGTGCTGCAGCCCGGCCATGGCCTGAGCGTGGCCCTGCCGTCGTCGGCCGAGGGCCTGAACCTCAAGACCTCGGCGCTGAACCTCAAGGACTTCATCGCCCACGTGTTCCCCAAGAACATCTTCGAGGCCATGGCCACCAACGAGGTGCTGCAGATCCTGGTGTTCGCGCTGTTCTTCGGCATTGCGCTGGGCAATCTGCACAACCAGGCCGCGCGCTCCATGGTGGGCCTGATGGACGAAGTGGTCCACATCATGCTCAAGGTCACCGACTACGTGATGCGCTTCGCCCCCGTGGGCGTGTTCGGTGCCGTGGCTGGCACCATCACCATCCATGGCCTGGGCATGCTGTCGGTGTTCGGCAAGTTCATGCTGTGCTTCTACCTGGCCCTGGCCACGCTGTGGGTGCTGCTGATCGTGGCCGGCTACTGCGTGCTGGGCCGTGACATCTTCCGCCTGCTGAACCTGATCCGCGGCCCGCTGCTGGTGGGCTTTTCCACGGCCAGCAGCGAATCGACCTATCCCAAGCTCATGGAGCAGCTGGAGAAGTTCGGCATCAAGCCGCGCATCATCGGCTTCGTGCTGCCGCTGGGCTACTCGTTCAACCTGGACGGCTCGATGGTCTACACCACCTTCCTGGCCATCTTCATTGCCCAGGCCTACGGCATCGACATGACGCTGACGGCCCAGATCACCATGCTGCTGGTGCTGATGGTCTCCAGCAAGGGCATTGCCGGCGTGCCGCGCGCCTCGCTGGTGGTGGTGGCCGCCGTGCTGCCCATGTTCGGCCTGCCCGAGGCGGGCATCCTGCTGATCCTGGGCATCGACCACTTCCTGGACATGGGCCGCACGCTGACCAATGTGCTGGGCAATGCCATTGCCACGGCCGTGGTGGCCAAGTGGGAAGGCGCCGTCGACCCGACCGCGGCCACGGATGACGACGAGTCCCTGCTGCCCACGGACCATTCCGAGCAAGGGCGGCCCGCTGTCTCGGCCTGAGGCCCAGGCGGCGCTGGGGGGCACTGATAACATCGGTGCCTTCACCATGCCCGCCCGCCGCCCCCTGCGCCAGCTCATCCTGCTTTTGCTGTGGCTTGCCCTGAGCGGGCTGAGCGGCTGGGGTGCGTACCTGCTGGCGCAGCGGCTGGGCATCGCCGATCTGCGTGCCACGGGCATGCACCGGCTGGAGCTGTACGGCGCCAGCCTGCAGCGCGAGATCGGCAAGTACGCCTTCCTGCCCGACGTGCTGGCACTGGAAGGCAATGTGCAAAGGCTGCTGGCCGAGCCCGGCGACGAGCAGCTCACCAACCGCGTCAACGCCTACCTGGAGCAGCTCAACGACCGCGCTGGCACGCTGACCGCCTACCTGGTCGATGCGCGCGGCCACGTCGTGGCCTCCAGCAACTGGCGGCGCTCCGACAGCTACATGGGCGAGGACCTGAGCTTTCGCCCCTACTACCGCACGGCCATGGCCACGGGCAGCGCGCGCTTCTTCGGCATAGGCACCACGCGTGGCGAGCCCGGCTACTACCTGGCCTCCACCCTGGGTGACGACACCCACACGTTGGGCGTGGCCGTGGTCAAGGTCAGCCTGGACCAGCTGGAGCAGTCGTGGTCCACGGTGGAGGCGCCCGTGCTGGTGGGCGACGAGAACGGCGTCGTCATCCTGGGCACGGTCTCCGACTGGAAATTCACCACCCTGCGCACGCTGGACGAGGGCACGCGCGCCGCCTTCGACCACACGCGCCAGTACAACCGCCGCGCGCTGGAGCCCCTGGGCCTGCAGGTGCTGCGCGATCTGGGCCAGGGCGCGCGCCTGGTGCGCATTGCCCGCCATGGCGAGGAATCGCCAGGCTCGGTCTACCCGGTCAGCGGCCGCTTCCTGGCCCAGTCGCGCCAGCTGCCTGGCACGCCCTGGACGATCACCGTGCTCTCGCACCTGGAGCAGGTCGACCAGCTGGCCCAGAGCCGCGCGCTGGCCGCGGCCGTGGGCGCGGCCTTTGTGCTGCTGCTGGCCATGATGGTCAACGAGCGCCGCCGCCACCTGCGCGACCGGCTGGCAGCGCGCGAGGCGCTGCAGGCCGCGCACGACGAGCTCGAGCGCAAGGTGGAGCAGCGCACGGCCGACCTGTCGGCCGCCAACGAGGCGCTGCAGGCCGAGGTGGCCGAGCGCACCCACGCCGAGGCCACGCTGCGCGCCGCCCAGGACGAACTGGTGCAGGCCGGCAAGCTGGCCGTGATAGGCCAGCTGTCCACGGGCGTCGCCCATGAACTCAATCAGCCGCTGACGGCGCTGCGCACCCTGGCCGGCAACAGCCAGCGCTTTCTGGAGCGCGGCGATACCGAAACCACGCGCGTGAACCTGGAGCGCATGGCGCAGCTGGCCGACCGCATGGGCCGCATCACCGGCCAGCTGCGCAACTTCGCGCGCAAGTCCAGCGGCGCCAGCCAGCCCGTGCCGCTGGCGCATGCGCTGGACAATGCGCTGGCGGTGCTGGAGTCGCGCGTGGCCGAGACCGGCGCCCGCATCCTGCGCGATGACGGCGTGCCCGAGGCCGTGGCCTGGTGCGACCGCAACCGCATCGAGCAGGTGCTGATCAACCTGATCAACAACTCCCTGGACGCCATGCGCGGCCAGCCCGCGCCCTGCCTGGAGCTGGCCTGCGCCGTGGCCGATGGCCGCGCCCAGGTCACCGTGCGCGACCACGGCCCGGGCCTGAGCGAAGCGGCGCAGGCCCATCTGTTCCAGCCGTTCTTCACCACCAAGGAAGAGGGCGTGGGCCTGGGCCTGGGGCTGGCGCTGTCGGCCGGCATCGTGCGTGAATGCGGCGGCACCCTGACGGGCAGCAACCATCCGGGCGGCGGCGCCGTCTTCACGCTGAGCCTGGCCCTGGCACCCTCCACACCTTCTGCCGACACACCATGACCGACGCCCTCAAAGTCCTGATCATCGAGGATGACCCCGACATCGTGCTCGGCTGCGAGCAGGCTCTGCAGCTCGAAGGCATCGCCTGCGAAAGCGTGGGCAGCGCCGAGCAGGCGCGCCGGCGCCTGTCGCGCGACTTCGCGGGCATCGTGGTCAGCGACATCCGCCTGCCGCGCATGGACGGCATGGCCTTCCTGCGCGAGCTGGTGGCCATGGACCCGGAACTGCCCGTGGTGCTGATCACCGGCCACGGCGACATCTCCATGGCCGTGCAGGCCATGAAGGACGGCGCCCAGGACTTCATCCAGAAACCCTTCGCCCCCGAAACCCTGGTCGGCGCCGTGCGCCGCGCCCTGGAGCGCCGCCGCCTGGTGCTGGAAGTGCGGGCGCTGCGCCAGCAGCTGGACCAGCGCGACAGCCTGGAGCACCGGCTGATAGGCCGCGCGCCCAACATGCGCCAGCTGCGCCAGATGCTCACGGGGCTGGCGCAAAGCGCGGCCGATGTGCTGATCCAGGGCGAGACCGGCACGGGCAAGGAACTGGTGGCGCGCTGCCTGCACGAAGCCAGCGCGCGGCGCGAAGGCAACTTCGTGGCGGTCAACTGCGGGGGCCTGCCCGACACGCTGTTCGACAGCGAAATGTTCGGCAGCGAGGCCGGCGCCTATACCGGCGCGGGCAAGAAGCGCATCGGCAAGCTGGAGCACGCCAGCGGCGGCACGCTGTTCCTGGACGAGATCGAGAGCATGCCCCTGCCCATGCAGATCAAGCTGCTGCGCGTGCTGCAGGAGCGTGTGCTGGAGCGCCTGGGCTCCAACACCCTGATCCCCATCGACTGCCGCGTGATCGCGGCCACCAAGGTGGATCTGCTGGAGTTGAGCCGGCAAGGGCTGTTCCGCGCCGACCTCTACTACCGCCTGAACGTGGCCACCGTCTCGCTGCCGCCGCTGCGCGAGCGGCGCGAGGACGTGCCGCTGCTGTTCGAGCACTTCGCGCTGCAGGGCGCCGCGCGCCACCAGCGGCCCGTGCCCGAGCTGACCACCGCGCGCGTGCAGCAGTTGCTGGGCTATGACTGGCCCGGCAACGTGCGCGAGCTGCGCAACGTGGCCGAGCGCACGGTGCTGGGCATCGAGACCGGCTCGCCCCCCTTCGGCCAGCCGGCCGGCACCACCGCGCAGGACGCCGCGCCCCGGCCGCTGTCCGCTGCTGTCGAGGCCTTCGAGCGCGCCCTCATCGCCGACGCCCTGCGCCGCCACGCCGGCAGCCTGGCGCGCACGGCCGAAGCCCTGTCCATGCCCAAGACCACGCTGCACGACAAGATCCGCAAGTACGGGCTGGATGGGTAGGGGCTGGTTGCCCGCCCCCAACCCGGATTTTCCGGAAACGGCCTGGCCTACCTGGATTCGTAGGACGGGCGCAGTGCCGCAATCGCCTTTTGAATCGCAGCACGCACGGCGGGCCGGTCGATCACCTCGCCACAGTGCAGCACGGGCAATGGCTTGCCCTGTCCGGGACGGGTTTCGTCGCGCATGACGGCCATATCGCCGTTGGCGCCGTTGGTGTTCTCTCGCTGCACCTGCTCGGCAATGCCCGCCAGCGTTTCGATGTCCCCGTGCATGCGCTGCACGACAACGGATGCCCAGGCATCTCCTTGGTCCTTGAGATAGGGCTCGGCCTGCTGGGTCAGGCAGCTTGCGATGGCATAGCTTTCAACGTCGCGCTGCACTTGCGTGCGAGCGCCACCTGCGGGATTCGTGTCGGGGGTGCAGCCGGCGATGGCTGGAACCAAAAGAAGCAAGGCCACGCGCATCAAGTCAGCTCCCAAATTTCGCCTGTTGAGGTTGTGAGGGTCGACTGGCCCGGCCCGGCCCGGCCCGGCCCGGCATGCGCAGCCGCTGTCTTGGCCTGGCTGTCCACAGTCCACTCCATTTAGCCAAGCAATATATGTGAAAGGCCTGAGGTACCGGGAGTACCCAGGCCCTCAGCCGTTCGCAGCCGCCCTCAACCCCGCTCCCCGAACTCCACGCTTTCGCGCGTCCAGCGCCGCGCCTGCTCGCTCAGGCTCAGTCCCAGGCCGGGGCGCGTGGGCACGAGCATGCGGCCATCGGCGATGTCCAGGCGTTCGTTGAACAGCGGCTCCAGCCAGTCGAAGTGTTCCACCCAGGGCTCGTTGGCGCAGGTGGCGGCCAGGTGCACGTGCAGTTCCATGGCGAAGTGCGGCGCCAGGCTCAGGTGGGCCAGTTCGGCCTGGGCGGCGATCTGCAGGAAGGGCGTGATGCCGCCCACGCGCGGCGCGTCGGGCATGAGGAAGTCGGCGCTGCGGTGGCGTATGAGGTCGCCGTGCTCGGCGGCGCTGGTCAGCATCTCGCCGGTGGCAATCGGCGTGTCGAAGCGCGTGGCCAGCGCGGCATGGCCTTCGTGGTCGTAGGCGTCCAGCGGCTCCTCGATCCAGACCAGGTTGAACTCCTCGAAGACACGGCACATGCGCTGGGCCGTGGGGCGGTCCCATTGCTGGTTGGCATCGACCATGATGGGCGCGGCATCGCCCAGGTGGGCGCGCATGGCCTCCACGCGCCGTATGTCCAGCGCGCAGTCGGGCTGGCCCACCTTGAGCTTGATGCCCCCAATGCCGCGCTCCAGCGAGGCGCTGGCGTTGCGCTTGAGCTCATCGAGCGGCGTGTGCAGAAAGCCGCCCGAGGTGTTGTAGCAGCGCACGGATTCGCGCTGCGAGCCCAGCAGCTTGGATAGCGGCAGGCCCGCGCGGCGCGCCTTGATGTCGTACAGCGCCACGTCAAAGGCCGCGATGGCCTGCACGGCCAGCCCGCTGCGGCCCACGGAGGCGCCGGCCCAGCACATGCGCGTCCACAGCCGCGCAATGTCGCTGGGGTCTTCGCCCAGCAGGGTGGGCGCGATTTCGCTGGCATGGGCGAACTGGCCCGGACCGCCTGCGCGCTTGGCGTAGCTCAGGCCCAGGCCCCGATGGCCGTCGCGGGTCTGGATTTCGGCGAACAGCATGGCGACCTCGGTCATGGGCTTTTGGCGGCCCGTGAGCACCTTGGCATCGCTGATGGGCCGGGCCAGGGGGAGGTAGCAGGACGACAGGCGTATCCACTGGATGCGGTCCTGGCTGGTGGTTTCGGAGAGCGCGGAAGAAGTCATGGCTGCGGGAGTGCGGTGGTTGGAAAAATGTCAGGGGCAGGCATCAGTCGATGCTGATCTTTCCGGCCTCGATGACCGACTTCCAGCGCGCGTATTCCTGGCGCTGGAATTCGGCGAACTGCTGGGGCGTGCCGGCCACCATCTCGTAGCCGATGGAGACGAACTGCTCGCGCACCCGGGGATCGTTGAGCGCCTCGACAAAGGCCGCATGGGCCTTGTCGCGCAGCGCAGGCGGCAGGCCCTTGGGCGCGACGATGGCCTGCCAGGAGGCGACTTCCACGTTCTTCACCCCGGCCTCGGCCAGCGTGGGCAGGTCCGGCAGCACGGGCGAGCGGCGCGGGCTGGTCACGGCCAGGGCGCGCATCTTGCCGGCCCGGATGTGCTGGATCACGGCATTGATGTTCTGGAACGAGGCATCGACCTGGCCGCCGATCAGGTCGGCATGGGCCGGTGCGCCACCCTTGTAGGGGATGTGCACGCCCTGGGTGCCCGTCTGCTGCCAGAACAGTTCGGCCGTCAGGTGGTCGCTGGAGCCGTGACCGGCCGAGGCAAAGCTCATCTTGCCCGGATGGGCCTTGAGGTGGGCGACCACGTCGGCCACGCTTTTGTGCGGCGAGCTTGCGGGCACGACCAGCACGTTGGGCGACTGCACGGCCACGGTGATCAGGTCGAAGTCCTTGAGCGCGTCGTAGGGCAGGTTCTTGATCAGGTGGGGCACGATGACCAGCGGGCCCAGCGAGGTGACGAGAAAGGTCTGCCCGTCCGCCGCCGCGCGCTGCACGAAGGCTGCGCCGATGGTGCCCGTGGCGCCGGCCTTGTTCTCCACCACGAAGGACTGCCTCAGCTTGTCGCCCAGCCTGGGCGCCACGGCGCGCGCGACCTGGTCGGTGGAGCCGCCGGCGGGGAAGGGCACGACCAGGGTGACGGGCCTGTCGGGCCAGGCCTGGGCCGATGCAGAAAAGGCGGTGAGCGCGGCCAGGGCCAGCGCCATGGCACGAAGAATGTGATTCATCTTGTCTCCTGATTTGTGAATGACATCGTTGTCATTTCCGAGGAAATGAAAAAGCGCCGATGCCAATTTGTAGATGCAAGGATTTGCGCTTTCAGCAAAATGATATCGTTGTCATTTTGGCTGTCAATCACGATTTCTGCGATGCAGGGCAGGCTTGGCACCCGTGCGTGGAGGGCGGTCTGCTATCTTCAGGCCCGTCCCCGATACCAGCCCGCGATCGCGCTTGCCCATGAACACACCCACACCACCCAGGCCCGCCACGCTGCACGACGTGGCCGAGGCGGCCGGCGTCTCGCTGATCACGGCCTCGCGCGCACTGGGCAATCCTTCCATCGTTTCGGAGAAGACGCGCGAGCGCGTGCGCCAGGCCGTGGAGGCCACGGGCTATATCCCCAATCTGCTGGCGGGGGGCTCAAGTCCAGGCGCAGCCGCATGGTGGCCGGCGTGGTGCCTGCGCTGTCGGTGTCGCAATTCCTGCCCACGGTGCAGTCATTGACGGCCACGCTGGCGCAGGAGGGCTATCAACTGCTGCTGGGCCAGACCTTCTACGACGAGCAGCGCGAGGAAGAGGTGCTCAACGCCATGATCGGGCGCCAGCCCGACGGCATTGTGATGATGGGCCTGGTGCAGTCCGACAAGGCGCGCGAGCGGCTGCGCAGGACCGGCATTCCCGTGGTGGAAACCTGGGACTTCAGCGACCGGCCGCTGGACATGGTGGTGGGCTTTTCCCACCTGAAGGTGGGCAGCGCGCTGGCCGGCTATTTCCTCTCGCGCGGCCTGCAGCGCGTGGGCATGGCCACGGGCAGCGACCACCGGGCCCAGCAGCGGCGCGAGGGCTTTCTTGCAGCCTGGGGCCGCGAGGTGCCCACGGTCACCGTGTCCGCGCCCGGCAGCCTGGAGCTGGGCCGGCAGGCGCTGGGCCAGTTGCTGGCGCAGCAGCCCGATCTGCAGGCCGTGGTCTGCAGCTCGGACATGCTGGCCCACGGCATTTTGGTGGAAGCCCAGGCGCGCGGCCTGCGCGTGCCCGTGGACCTGGCCGTCTCGGGCTTCGGCAATGCCGATTTCGCGGCCCACCTGCTGCCGTCGCTGACCACCGTGCATGTGGACGGACCGGGCATAGGCCGCCTGGCCGCCGAACTCGTGCTGGCCCGCTGCAAGGGCCACAGTGCCGGGCGCTCGGCGTGCGACCTGGGGTTCGAGCTGATCGAGCGGGATTCGACCCGCCGAGCTTAGAGGGTCAGCACACGGCAGCCGCCTGGCGCTCGGCCGCCAGCCCGAAAAGGCTGCCCAGCGCGTGCTGGATTTCATCAGGCGCCAGCTGCCTGGTCTCGGTGCCGCTGGCCGTGATGGTCTTGAGCGCGTCGCCCACCAGGATCATGCGGCCGGCCGGCTGGTGCAGCACCACCACCCGCTTTTGCACGAAGATGGCGTCCGGGTGCGTGGAGTTCAGGTAGTTGGCGGGGGCGAAATCCACCCATTCCTGGGGCGACAGGTTGAAGGCGTACTGGTTGGCCCATTCACCATCCACGCGGGCCTGCAGCAGGTATTCGCCCTGGTCGTCCAGGCTCAGGCGGAAGGTGTCGCCGTCCTGGCGGACCTCGGTATCCAGCTCGTCCAGTGCCATGGGGGCGCGTATGCCGTAGCTGCCAAAGCCCAGGTCGCACAGCCAGCGCCGTCCCTCGACCTCGGCCACCAGGGCCATGTGGGTGCGGGGGCGGCGTGCCGGATAGAACATGGGCCGCGCCGCCACAAAGCGGTAGGCAATGCCCAGGGCCTGCAGCGCCATGGCGAACAGGCCGTTCACCTCGTAGCAGTAGCCGCCTCGGGCGCCGCCGAGGATCTTGCCCGCAATGTCTTCGGGCACCAGAGAGACGATCTTGCCGGCCTGCACGTCGAGGTTCTCGAAAGGCACGGAAAACAACTGCTGGCGCATCAGCGCATGCAGGGTGGCGGCACTCGCCTGGGCGGAGTCCCCGGCACTGAAGCCGATGCGGCGAAAGTAGGCCTGGAGATCGAAATTGCTGGCTTGCATGGGTTTCCTCGGGTTGCTTGATGGCTGCAACGATAAATCGGGGCCACCAATGCCTGTATAAGCAGAATCCAAGAAAACTGACCTGTACAGATTGGCATGCCCATCACCAACGAACCCTTGCCCCAGTACCGCCGCATTGCCCAGGCCCTGCGCCAGACGCTGGCCTGCGGCGCACTGCGCCCCGGCGACAGGCTGATCTCCGCCCGCAGCCTGGCCGAGCGCGAACAGGTCAGCCTGCCGACCGCGCTGGAGGCGCTGCGCTGCCTGGAGGCGGAGGGCCTGATCGTGGCGCGCCCGCGCTCGGGCTACTTTGTGCGCCAGGCAACCGGCGGCGCGGCGCTGCAGGCGTCCCGCCCGTCGTCTCGTCCCGTGCCCGTGACCCTGTCGGCCCTGGCGCGCTCGCTGTTCAGCAGCCCCGACACGCGCCTGATCCCGCTGGGTGCGGCATTGCCCGATCCGGCCTGGCTGCCCACGGCCCGGCTGCAGCGCGCGCTGCAGACCGCCGGGCGCCGCCTGGACGCGCACGGGCAGACCTACAGCATGCCGCCGGGCCGTGCCGACCTGCGCGGCCAGATCGCAGCCCGGGCCGCGCAATGGGGTGCGCGCTTCGGCCCCGATGACCTGGTCCTGACGGCAGGCGCCACCCAGGCCGTGCGGCTGGCCCTGCGCGCCGTGTGCAAGCCCGGCGATGTCGTGGCCGTGGAGCGGCCCGCCTATTTCGGCAGCCTGCTGCTGCTGGAGGACCTGGGCCTGAAGGCGCTGGAGATTGCCACCGATCCCCGCGAAGGCCTGCTGCTGGAGCCGTTGGCCGAGGCCATTGCCCGCCACCGGCCGGCTGCCGTGCTGGCATCGCCCACTGTGCAGAACCCGCTGGGCGCCAGCATGCCGGTGGAGCGCAAGCAGGCCCTGGTGGCGCTGCTGGAGCGGGCGGGCATTCCCTTGATCGAAGACGATGTCTATGGCGACCTTGCAGGCGACGGCCAGCGCCCGCCGGCCTGCAAGGCCTTCGACGGCAGCGGCAACGTGCTGTATTGCGGCTCGGTGTCCAAGACCCTGGCGCCGGGCTGGCGCGTGGGCTGGATTGCGGCGGGCCGCTTCCATGCCCAGGTGCTGCAGGTGCGCCTGGCGGGCGACTGGGCCGGTGCGCCGCTGCTGGAGGCTGCCGTGAGCGAGGTGCTGGCCAGCGGCGACTACGACCGGCACCTGCGCCGTCTCAAGTCCCGAGTGCAGGCCGGGGTGCAGGCCGTCACGGCCAGGGTCGAGGCCAGCTTTCCGCCCGGCACCCGCGTCTCGGCCCCGCGCGCGGGCTTTCTGCTGTGGGTGGAACTGCCGCGCCAGGTGAATGCACTGGAGGTGCACCGCCGCGCGCTGGAGCTGGGCATTGGCGTCAGCCCCGGCCCGCTGTTCTCATCGCGCTCGGACCTGCCCAACCACCTGCGCCTGAACTGCGCCAACGAGCCCACGCCGCGCCTGCTGGGGCCGTGGGGCAGGTGGGGGAGATATGCCGGGGTTTGGTCGAGGGTGCTGCGGCGCGCCAGGGGGCACAGGTCGGCCAGCCTACTTCTTCTCGCGCGGCACGTGCTCCATGAGAAAGAACTCGGTCAACGCGCTTGCTTTTGAGTCGAATGTATTCGGATGGCTGAACGTTGCTTTATTGCAGGAAAAATTGCCATGCGCGCTATTTTTAAATAGAACTATTGAAATTTTGAATATGTAGGATATCTTTCATAAGAGATTGATGTTCCGACTTTTTTAGATTTATCCAATAAAATTGCATCTTCTCCAAAGATTTTTTGTCGCCGTCGATGATTTCTTTTGTTTTGACAATATGCAGTTGATTTTTCTTTCCAGAAGAGAACTCTAGTTCTAAGGAGGCAAGCAGCAAAAGATAGAGTGCAGTCTTTGCCTCGTCGTCGAATTTTCTCAATTCTAGTGCATTCAATAATCTGGGAATAATTTCAGGATCTGCAAATTCTATTTCCCAATCCTGTTCTTTGCCGCTAGTGGTTATTCCAATCAAAGTGCTGGCCATTTTGGCTGCCTTTACCGTGGGTCCATAGTATTCTGACATATTCATAGCTCAGGATATGCGGTTTTTACTCCATTGGTGCTGGGTACTATACGCACTGATGTTGCTGGTACATATTTTCCGTCAGGCATAATAATTCTGGCGGGAAAGTTTGGAGGTATTGGTACAGATATTGCTCCATTTTTTAGGTTGTTTAAATTATCAGAGATAAGCCGTGCTGCGGTCTGATCGTCGAGAAACTGCCCCGTTGGCAAACCTGATCCTGCTGCACGCTTTGTTAGGAAATCCGTCGAGTTTTGTCCATGAACTGTGAAGGTATGACCAAATTTCGCTTTAGTAATTGGAATTATGGAACTTGCGGAATTTGTTGCTCGATAAATGGAAAGACCAATACCCGCGCCTCCAGGTACCACAGGTATCGCCGCCGCAACCCCATCAATCGCGATACCCGCCGCATCCACCGTGGCACCGCTCCAGTTCCCTTCCTGGACATTGCTGACCAGGCTCTGGAAGCCCAGGGAAATATTGAACGCGTCCCAGACGGTTTCGGCAAGCTTGCCGTCCGGATCGATGTAGCTGTTGGGGTTGTTGTTGGCGTAGGCGTAGCGGTTGAAGCTGTGGATCTGCTCGGGATTCATCTCCTTGGGGTCCATGCCCGTGAACCGGCCCAGCAGCGGCATGTAGTACCGCGCGCCCATGTAGGTCATGCCCGTATCGGGGTCGTAGGGCCTGCCAGCGAACCACAGCTTGTTGTCCGCGCTGGCCGGTTCCACCTTCTGGCGGTAGCCATAGGGCAGGTAGTTTTCCTTCCAGAGGACGGTACCGGCCTGGTTGGTGGCCAGCCAGGGAGTGCCTGCCGCGTCGTTGTGGAAGTAGGTGATGGTGGCCTGGGCCAGCGCAGCGGGTGCGGTCAGCAGGACTGCCAGAAGCAGCGCGACAGCTGCGAGCAGGCGCCGGCAGGATTGGTGGATGGCGTTCTTCATCGGGCGCTCACTTTCTGTGCAATGCGCTTGCCGTTGAGGTAGATGTATTCGGTGAGCTGGCCGGAGCCGTATTCCGCGAGCAGGTTGCCGTGCACACCATGGAACTCGTAGGTGGTCACGCCTGCCTTGGTGGTGTGGGTGCGTTTCTGGTCGCCGTCGTAGGCATAACGGATGGGGGAATTGCCCCAGCAGTCGGCGCACAGCAGGTTGGGGACGGCGTCGTAGGTGTAGGACTTCTGGCTGCTCTGGATGAAGTTACCCGCCGTGTCGTAGGTGAAGTGGTTGGTCGGGCCGCCATTGACGGTGATGGAGGACAGGCGGTGGCGGCTGTCGTAGCGGTAGTCGATCAGTTCGCTGCCCAGGCTCTGGCGGGTGATGTTGCCGGAGCCGCTGTAGCTGATGCTTCCGCGCCCCCTGGAGGTGCCCATGGATACCAGTCTGTGCACGCCGTCATAGCCGAAGGTACGGTCATAGTCCGCATCGGCCCTGTCCCTCACGCTGGTGAGATTGCCCGTGCGGTCATAGGTCAGGATGGATCGGTGGAAATAGCTGCCCTGGCGCGAGGTGGCGAACGAAGCGGGAAGCAGCCTTTCGTTCTGGCCATATTCGGACTGCACTCCGTTGGCATAGGCGATGCGCTGGATCTGGCTGGACGGCCAGTAGCTGACGCTGCTGATGTAGCCGGGCATGGCCGTGGGTCTGCCCAGACTGTCCAGTGTGTAGCTGACGGTGGAGCCAGACAGTGGGTAGGTGATGGATGCCAATTGGTCATTGCCGTTGTAGCTGTAGCCAGCATTCCAATTGAAGCCACCTGCAGCCAACTCCTCCCGCGTGAGGTTGCCGTTGCGGTCGTAGGTGAAGCGACGTGTGGCTTCGGATGTGGCCGTGCTCAGCAGGCGGTGGGCCCTGTCGTAGCTGTGCGTGACGTCCGGGGTGGAGCCGGGGTAGCTGATGGACTGCAGGCGGTTGTGCCCGTCGTATCGGTATTGGATGGTGCCTACGGTCCCTGTGATCCTTGAGATCATGTTGCCTGCGGCATCGCGGCCCAGGCTTGTGGTGCCGGTCTCTGGGTGTGTGATGGATGTCAGTTGGTAGCTGCCGTTGTAGCCGTAGCTTCGTGTGATGCCCGCTTGCGTGACTGAGGTCACCAGTCCCCTGGCATTGCGGCCGATGGACAGGTTGGTGGACGGCTCCGGTGTGGAGATGGCCATCAGCAGCGGCTGGTCGGGGTCGCCGTAAGCGCGGTAGCGGTAGGTGGTTGTCAGACCGCGTTCGTCCACCACGGCGCGTGTGGCGGGGCCGTAGCCTATGCCCTGCGTGCTGCCATCCGCATGGCGTATGGAGATGACGCGGTCCAGGATGTCGTGCCGATAGGCGGTTCCTGCGCTGGTGCCCGGGTCGGATTCAAAGGTTCTGCGGCCCAGCGCGTCGACGCTGAAACTTCGCACGATGCCGCCATAGTTGACGGACACGGGCTGACCGAAGCCGTTGAAGCTGGTGGTCTGGGTGAGCGCTCCCCGGCTGACGGTGCGCGTGGTGGTGCCATGGCTGATCTGTACGCTGTTGCCTGCGGGATAGCCGACGGAGATGATGCGGTTGAGACTGTCATAGCCATAGGTCCAGGTACTGCCGTCACCCCGGGTCTCGTAAGTGACGTTGCCCGCATCGCTGACCGTCCGCGAGATGGAAATGCCCTCGGGCTGCGATTCCGATTGGGCTATTCCCCGCCTGTAGCCACCGTAGTAGTGTGTCAGCCCTCGCGGGAAGGTGGTGGCGCTCAGGTTGCCTTGGCCGTCATACGCGTGGCGGGTCTGGATGCCATCGCGGGTGATGGAGGTCATGTTGCCATTGCCGTCGAAGCTGCGCGATATGCTGCCGCCCGCATGGCTTTCGCTTTGCACCTGGCGCACTATCCATTTGGACGGGTTGATGTAGTAGCTCAGGCTGGTGGTGCGGTTGCCGCTCGATGGGCCGTATTCGGAGATCGTGCCAGGATTGCCATAGGTGTCGAAGTTGCTGTAGCGGGTCGTATAGCTGGCGTTGTCTCGGGTGATGGTGCGCTCTGCAAGAAGCGGGGCGTTGAATTCACCGATATCGACCTTGGTAGCGAAGGCGCCGGGACGGAAGTTGTTCTCGCTCGATATCTTCTGCTTGCCCCAGGTGTAGGTCTCGGTCTGGCTGCTACCCAGGCTTTTGGAGGCCAGCAGGCCCACCATCCATACGCTGCCCGAGCTAGAGTAATTGGGCCCTATGTGCCGGTAGGTCACGGTGCCTGAGGGGGTGTTGACGGTGGTTACGTCGTGTGCGCCGGGGCGTCCGGGCGCGTAGCTGAAGGACCAGTTGCCTCCCGTGCTTGTGGACTTGGCCGTGACCACGGTAGAGCGGCTGGCGGGATTGGCCTGGGTGTCGAAGTGGACGAAACCGTATTGATAGCCGATGGAGCCCCCTGAGGGTAGGTCAGGCGCCGCATGATGTGGCTGCCGGGGGTGTTGTTGAGGTTCCCGTTGTAGTCATAGATCCAGCGCAGACCGTCGGGCCGGGTGACGGAGCCGAGCTGGAATTTGTCCCTGACGTTTGAGATGCCCTGATAGGCGTAGTGGTAGGTCTGGCCTGCCGCGCTGATGGCGGTGATCCTCCGGCTCGCCATACCGCTGTCCGCATAGAAAAACTGGACTGAGCGACCATCGCTTGTGACCACGCTGGATATCTGCGGCGAGGCGGCCGCCGCGTACTGGATGGTGGCGTAGTTGCCGTTGCGGTCCGTGATGCGGCTCGTCAACCAGGCATATGTGGGATAGGGGCCGCCACCCAGATTGACCAGTTGGTTCATGTCGTAGCGCGTGCCGTCGGGTGATGTGACGGCCAGCCCACCCGCGCCGCTGGTGATGCAGTCGGCGCGCCAACGCTGCGTGGTGACCAGCAGTGGTGCGGTCGTGCCTGTGAAAGCCAGGAGCTGGCGGCTGCCGTCAGGCAGCTCCAGCACGGGGTTGTCAGCGATGGTCTGGCTGTTCTTGTTGAAGCAAATACTGGTTTCGCGGGACTTGAGCACCCTTCCAAAATGGATGTTCCAGCCCACGCCCGCCAGCGATTCATGGAGCGCCGGATTAGTGGGCTCTACCGATGTGCTGTTGTACGAACGTACTACTTTCAGGTCGAAGCCGCCATTGCCGGGCAGGTGGATATCCACGTAATGCAGTTGCAGTGCGCCGGTGAATGGATCAATGAATTCACCGAATCCCTGGTTTACATAGCTGCGATTGGGTTGAATTCCCGGATCTTTGTAGAAGTCGGGAATGACTTCCTGGGAATGGACGGGCCATGCCGCCATTGTCATCAGCAGCGCCAAGCTGCCCGCAATTGCCTTTATTGCCGGATTCATGGGTTCTCCCTGAAGAAACTGGACAGGTGCGCACGCGCGGCTCGGGCAGTTGGTTCTGCTCTTGGCTGGCTGCAGGGCCATGCTGTGCATTCTCAGGGAGGCCGGCAAGAGAGCCCCCTTGGGCGGCAGGGTGGCTTCGAACGGTTCTTTTTACGCCGGAGTGCGGGAATCCAGCTAATGCGCTACATCAGGAATCCCGTGTTAATGACTGTCAAGAAAAGAAAATAGCCAAGCGTCCATCTTGAAAAGCGCACCGAATCATGACCTTTGATCGGTATTTTTCCAGAATATCTCTCAGCTTATTTTCAGATTATTCCTAGGATCATTGGAGGCTACGGGATTGGATTTTCCATGAAGCCGTCCCACTCTGACGCCTTATTTCTTCTCGCGCGGCACGCGCCCCATGAGGAAGAACTCGGGATTGGGCTGCATGCCGGCAAAGCTGGCCATGCGGTTGGACAGGCCGAAGAAGGCGGTGATGGCGGCGATGTCCCAGATGTCCTCGTCGTCGAAGCCATGCGGGTACAGCGCCTCGAAGTCGGCCTCGCAGATTTCATGGCTTCGCTCGCAGACCTTCATGGCGAAGTCCAGCATGGCGCGCTGGCGGGCGCTGATGTCGGCCTTGCGGTAGTTGACGGCCACCTGGTCGGCCACGTAGGGCTGCTTTTCGTAGATGCGCAGGATGGCGCCGTGGGCCACCACGCAGTACAGGCACTGGTTGGCCGCGCTGGTGGTGGTGACGATCATCTCGCGCTCGCCCTTGGTCAGGCTGCCTTCCTCCTTGAGCATGAGGGCATCGTGGTAGGCGAAGAAGGCGCGCCATTCGGCGGGGCGGCGCGCAAAGGCCAGGAAGACGTTGGGAATGAAGCCTGCCTTTTCCTGCACTTCAAGGATGCGGGTGCGGATGTCCTCGGGCAGGCTGGACAGTTCGGGCTGGGGGTAGCGGGCGGTGGCCATGTGTCTTGTCTCCTGGGTGTGGTGGTTGTCGTTGCGGGCCATGTTCGCATGGCCTGCGCTGCGCGGGGTGAACGCGCATGACAGCCTGTCTGCCGCCGAGGTTGCAGATTGCGCCCGGGCTCAGGCGGGCGCCATCTCCGGCTCAGGCCGTTGTGCAAACCAGTCGCCCAGAAAGCCGGTGAGCGCGCGGATTCTGGCCGACATCTCGCTGCGCGTGGCGTGCACCAGGTAGATGTCGGCCGCAGGCAGTTGCCATTGGGGCAGGACCTCGCGCAGCGCGCCTGCGGCCAGCGGCGCGGCCACGTCCCAGAGCGAGCGCTGCAGGATGCCGTGGCCGTCCAGCGCCCAGGCCAGGGCCGCTGCGCCGTCGTTGGTGCTCATCACGCCGTTGACCTTGATGTTGTGCTCGCTCAGGCCCTGGCGCGTGCGCCGGCTCAGGCGCCAGCTGCCATAGGTTTCGTCGCTCTCGCGGATCACGATGCAGCGGTGGGCCTGCAGGTCGGCGGGCTGGCGCGGCTCGCCGTGGGCGTTGAGGTAGGAGGGCGCGGCGCACAGCACGCGGCGGTTGGGCAGCAGCAGGCGGGCGGTGAGGGCGGAGTCGGGCAGGGCGCCAAAGCGCACCACGGCGTCAAAGCCCTGCTCGACCAGGTTGACGGGCCTGTCCGTCAGCTGCAGTTGCACCTGCACCTCGGGATAGGCGCGCGCAAAGGCCGACAGCGCGGGCGCCAGCCGCTGGCGGCCAAAGCCCAGCGTGCAGGCAATGGACAGCGGGCCGCGCGCCGTGGCGCGCGTGCCCGAGATGCTGCGCTCCAGCGCCTCCAGGTCGGCCAGGATGCGCGCGCCGTCCAGCAGGTAGGCTTCGCCTTCGGGCGTCAGGTGGATGCGCCGTGTCGTGCGCTGCAGCAGGCGCACGCCCAGGCGCCGCTCCAGCAGGGACAGGCGGCGGCTGACGGCGGGCGGCGTTACGCCCATCTGCTGGGCCGCGGCGGCCAGGCTGCCTTCGCGGATCAGCAGCGAGAAGAAACGCAGGTCTGAAAAGCCGTCCATGGTGGATGCGGTGGATGGTTGATTCGTAAATTGAACTGATGGATCAATGCAGTATTTTGCTATTTATGCAGCCTGGTTTACTGATTAGCATGGCAGGCTGACAGTCATGAACAACGTAGAAGGAATCTCCGGGATGCACACAGATCCATGGATGCCGGGCCTGCGCCAGCAGCGCATCACGGTCGATGACGGGGTGGAGATCAACGCCTGGGTGGGCGGCCAGGGGCCGGCCCTGCTGCTGGTGCACGGCCACCCGCAGACCAGCGCCATCTGGCACCGCGTCGCGCCCCGGCTGGCGCAGCGGTTCACCCTGGTGCTGGCCGACCTGCGCGGCTATGGCGACTCCTCGCGCCCGGCCGGCGACCCCGAGCATGTGAACTACAGCAAGCGCACCATGGCCCGCGACCTGCTGCGGCTGATGGCCCGGCTGGGCCATGAGCATTTCAGCGTGCTGGCGCATGACCGGGGTGCGCGCGTGGCGCACCGGCTGGCCATGGACTATCCCGCCAGCGTGCAGCGCCTGGTGCTGCTGGACATTGCGCCCACGCTGGCCATGTACGAGCAGACCGGCGAGGCCTTTGCGCGCGCCTACTGGCACTGGTTCTTCCTCATCCAGCCCGCGCCGCTGCCCGAGCGCCTGATCGAGGCCGATCCCGCCGCCTATGTGCGCGAGATCATGGGCCGGCGCAGCGCCGGCCTGGCGCCCTTCGATCCCCGGGCGCTGGCCGAGTACCAGCGCTGCCTGGCGCTGCCGGGCAGCGCGCACGGCATGTGCGAGGACTACCGCGCATCGGCCGGCATCGATCTGGAGCATGACCGCGAAGACCGCCAGCTCGGGCGCAGGCTGTCCATGCCGCTGCTGGTGCTCTGGGGCGAGGAGGGCGTGGTGCACCGCTGCTTCGATCCGCTGCGCGAGTGGCAGCTCGTGGCCGACGATGTGCGCGGCCGGCCGCTGGCCTGCGGGCACTACATCGCCGAAGAGGCGCCCGATGCACTGCTGGACGCGGCCCTGCCATTTCTGCTGCAGGCCGGGTGAGTGCCGTCATTGGAGGCACTCGATACGGCATTCGGGCAAGCCGGCAAAGAGGGGAAAGGTGCATTCACGCCATATCCATGACGCCATATGCATGACGCCATAGCGTTTTCCTCCGAATTCAATTGGCATGCCAATCATGTGCGGCAATGGTAAGCAATTGAAAAATCCGGGTGCCTGTCTTGCGCGGGCAATGCCGGGGGCGCAGATCCTGAAAACCGCTGCAGGCAAGGCCTGGCAAGCCCTGGGCAGGGGCCTGCGTCCATGCGTGCCTGCGACAGGAGGCATGGCTGCGTCAATGCGCAGCCCACTGCCGATCTGTGGTGAAACGCCGAACTGATACAGTCGCGCGGCCCGCCCGAGGGGGAGGGTCTTATTCATCACGGGATATTCACAATGAGCAACAAGAAAACCGTAGTGGCCGCTGCCGTGGCATTGGCCGTCGTGGGCTATGGAGGAACCACCTGGTATACCGGCCAGCGGGCCGAGGCTGGCTACAAGGAGGCCGTGGCCGAATTGCGCAAGGTGCTGGGCGAGAAAGTCGTCGTGACCGACGAGTACCACAAGGGATTCCTCTCCTCCCAGGCCAAGCTGGTGCTGCAGTGGCCTGCGGCGGAAGCTCAGGCAGCCGAGGCGGCTGAAACGGCTGACGCGGCAAAAGCAGCCGACACAGCTGAAGCACCCGCCGCAGCAGAGCCGGTCGCTGCGTCCAAGCCCGTGCGCCTGGTGGTGGACACCACGGTGCGCCACGGCCCGCTGGCCGGTGGTCGACTGGCGGCAGCGGTTTCCGAGACGCGCTTTGCGCTCGACGGCCTGGACGAAAAGAGCACGCAGATGCTGGCCAAGGCCGCAGCCCCCACGCTGACCAGCGTGCACCACTTCACGGGCGGACAGGATGTGCGCCTGCTGCTGCCCGCCGGCGAGCTGGGCGACCAGGAAGTCACCATGCGCTGGCAGGAAATGGTGCTGGACACGTCCCTGGGCGGTGGCAGCGTCAAGGGCACCTGGCGCTGGCCCGAGGTGGCCCTGCTGGGCCTGCCCAGCCGCGACAAGTCCATGGGCGTGGAAGAGGAAGAGGGCGAGGAGGAGGAATCCGACAACGACGAGGCCCTCCCCACCCAGCCGGCCGCAGTGCCGGTGGAGCGCACCAGCATCATGCTCACGGGCCTGGAGAGCAGCTTCGAGAACAAGGTCATCGACGGCCTGTGGGGCCTGGGCCCCGGCAAGGCCAGCGTGCGCATCGCCCGCTTCGGCATGAGCAGCACGCCCGCCGAAGGTGGCGAGGCCAAGACGCTGCTGGACCTCAAGAACGTGGACGGCAGCTCGGTCATCGAGTCCGACAAGACCACGCTGGGCATGACCACCCAGGTCAAGGGCACGGGCCGCATCGGCCCCATCGATTTCGAGTCCGTGGGCTACGAGGAAAAGATCCAGCGCCTGGATATCGAGGCTCTGCGCGGCTTCCAGCGCGTCATGGTCGAGGGTTACCGCAAGGAGGGCCTGGCCAAGGCGCTGGAATCGCTGGAAGAGCAGGGCATGGGCGTGCTGATGCAGAACGCCCCGCGCCTGGTGGCGGCCCTGCCGGCCTACTCCATGAAGCTGCAGGCCACCTACCAGGGCCAGACCGGCCACCTGGAGTACGGCGCCGAAGTGCAAAGCGCGCCCACGCAGGAGCAGGTCGCCCAGGCCGGCTGGATGCCGGCGCTGCTCAAGACCTCGGCACTGCAGGCCAATGCCAGCCTGCCCAAGGCCTGGCTGGAGCCGCTGCTCAAGGCATCGGGCAAGCCCGATGTCTCGGCCGAGGATGTGGAAGGCATGCTGGGCATGGCCCAGGCCACGGGCTATGCCCGCCTGGAAGGCGACAAGCTGGTCAGCGCGCTCAAGATGCAGGCCGGCCAGGTCACGCTCAACGGCAAGCCCATCGCCCTGCCCATGGGCGCGCTGCAGTAAGCGGCCATCCACCTTCCGGGCGTCGCCCCGGAAGGGGGTCTCAGGGATGCCACTGGCTGGCGCGCACCACAGGGGCCTGTGTGCTGGCGCTGCCCGCCAGCGCATAGGACAGCTGGTTGGCCGCCGCCACCACGGTCTGCGCCATGGCTTCCAGCCGGGACTCGGGCAGGCGCGATGCCGGCCCCGAGATGCACACCGATCCCATCAGCCGCCAGTGCATGCCGAACACCGGCGCCGACACCGTGGCCACGCCCTGTTCGCGCTCGCCGATGGACCAGTGGTAGCCGCGCTGGCGGATCTGCTCGTACACCGGCCCCGGCTCGCCTGAAAACGCCAGGATCACGCGCCCTGGCGAGCCCTGGTCCAGCGGCAGCCCCTCGCCCATGCGCGCATGGTGGCGCAACGCCTGCGGCCCTTCCACGCGCACGAGGCAGGTGCGCACATTGCCTTCGCGCACATAGAAGGCCGCGCTCTCGCCGCTGGCCTGCGTGAGCGCGCGCAGCGCGGGCTCCAGCACGTTCTGCACATCGAAGCCCGCCTGGTAGCGCGCACCCAGCCAGCCTGCGGCCGGGCCCAGGCGCCAGTCCCCATCGTCCCTTTGCACCATGAAGCCCGACTGCGCCAGCGTGCGCGCCAGCCGCAGCACCGTGGTCTTGTGCAGCGTGCAGCGCCGGCTCAGTTCCGCCAGGGACAGGTGCGACTCCCCGAGGGCGAAGGCGCCAAGCAGCTGCAAGGCACGCGTGACGGCGATGACGCCGCCGTCCTTGGCCGCGCTGGCCCTGTCATCGGGTGGTTGCGCCGGGGAAGGGGTGCTGGGGGGCTTGTTCATGGTGCAAGGCATGCAATTGGTTGCGCTGTATGAAACGGCATTGTATGGGTTGAAACGTTTTCATAAAGTTCGTCCCACGCACCGCAGCCATGCGGGCGTTGGACACAACAAACGGAGACAAACCACCATGCCGATTCCCTCGCTTTCGCGTTGCCTCAACGCACGCCTTCTTGCCGCCCTGGTCGGCGTTGCTGCCATTGTGCCCATGGGTGCTGCACAGGCCCAGGACACCTATCCCCGCAAGCCCATCCGCCTGGTCGTGCCGTTCCCGCCCGGTGGCGGCACGGACATGATTGCGCGCACCGTGGCCCAGCGGCTGGCGGACCACAACAAGTGGACCGTGGTGGTGGACAACCGGCCCGGCGCAGGCGGCAACCTGGGCGTGGATGCCGTGGCCAAGGCCGCGCCGGACGGCCATACCCTGGTCATGGGCCAGACCAGCAACCTGGCCATCAACCCCTCGCTGTACGCCAAGCTGCCCTATGACCCGCTGAAGGACCTGGTGCCCGTGGCGCTGGTGTCTTCCGCACCCATCGTGATGGCCGCGCCGGCCAACTCGCCCTACAAGACCTTTGACGACCTGGTCAAGGCCGCCAAGGCCAAGCCCGACGGCCTCACGCTGGGCTACTCGGGCAACGGCACGGTGGCGCACCTGGCCGGCGAACTGGCCGAGAACGCAGCCGGCATCAAGCTGCGCCATGTGCCTTACAAGGGCGCGGCCCAGGCCATGACCGACCTGGTGGGCGGGCAGATCGATTTCTACATGTCGGCCGTGCCCACGCTGCTGGGCCAGGTGCGCAACGGCAAGCTGCGCGCGGTGATGGTGACCTCGCTCAAGCGCTCCGACCAGCTGCCGCAGACGCCCACGCTGGCCGAGTCGGGCTACAAGGACTTCGAGGCCGTCACCTGGTTCGGCGTGCTGGCCCCGGCCGGGACGCCCCAGGCCATCGTGCAGCAGCTGAACAAGGCCATCAACGACACGCTGCTGGTGCCCGAGGTGGCCGAGAAGCTGCGCTCCGAAGGCGGCGAGGTGCTGGGCGGCTCGTCCGAGAAGTTCGCCGCGCTGCTGCGCGCCGAGGTGCCGCGCTGGGCACGCATCGTCAAGGACTCGGGCGCCAGCCTGGACTGAGCCCCGGGGGCAGGGGCGCCAGCCCTTTCGCTTCCTCCGCGCTTCCTCCTCCCTTCCTTTTTCTTCCTCCATCGAGATCTCGCCATGGACTGCGACAGCCTTGCCGTGCCCGTCCGTTTGGCCTTTGCCTCGGGCGGCAGCGGAACCATCTTGCAGATGCAGGGCGAGCTGCTGCAAAGGCAGGGCGGCGTGCGCTTCATCCACGTGCCCTACGAGGGCGACACGCCCGCGCTGGCCGTGACCTCGGCGGCGCGCCTGAAGGCCCTGCCTGACGTGCCCACCATGGCCGAGGCCGGCATGGTCGGCGGCACGCCGCGGCAATTGGGCGAGCTGCAGAAATCCGACTCCGCCAAGTGGGCCCAACTCATCCGCGAGGCCGGCATCAAGGCCGACTGACGCGCGCACATCTTCCTGATCTTCCTGTTTTTCTTCCCCCCATCTCACCGAACCATCATGAGCCAACTCCCAGAAATCATCCGTGACATAGAGCGCGTGGACGCCCAGGTCGTGCAACGCGCAGCCGGCTTTCAGGCCGCCATCCTGGCCGACGTGGCGGGCCGCCGCGGCACCATGCATGCGCGCGTGGCGCCCGTGCACCAGGGCATGAAGGTGGCCGGCCCGGCCTTCACAGTCGAGGTGCGCCCCGGCGACAACCTCATGATCCACGCCGCCATTGCGCTGGCCCGGCCCGGCGATGTGCTGGTCATCGACGGCAAGGGCGACCAGACGGCGGCGCTCATGGGCACGCTGATGCTCAGCGCCTGCAAGAAGCTGGGCCTGGCCGGCGTCATCGTGGACGGCGCCATCCGCGACCGCCTGGAGCTGCTGGAGCTGGACTTCCCCGTGTTCAGCGCAGGCTTCAATCCCGCAGGCCCGACCAAGTTCGTACCGGGCCGCATCAACCACGCCATCTCCGCTGGTGGCACGACGGTTCACCCGGGCGACCTGGTGGTGGGCGATGCCGATGGCGTGGTCGTCATCGAGCGCGTCAAGGCACCCGCCATGCTGGAGCTGGCCGTGAAGAAGGTGGCGGACGAAGCCGCCCGCATCGAGGCCATTGCGCGCGGCGACACCGCATCGAAATGGCTGCCCGCAGCCCTGCGCGCGGCCGGCGTGCTCAAGGAAGGGGAAGCGCTGTGAGCACCATCATCGTCACCGGCGCCGATCTGGCGCAACAGGCGCTGGACCTGCTGGCCCGGCACGAGATCGTCTATGCGGGCAAGACGCCCACCGAACAGGACCTGGTCGCGCTGTGCCGCGCCCATGATCCCGTGGCCATCATCGTGCGCTACGGCAAGGTGGGCGCGGCCGTGATGGACGCGGCGCCCTCGCTGCGCGTGATCTCCAAGCACGGCAGCGGCATGGACACCATCGACAAGGTGGCCGCCGCCGAACGCGGCATTGCCGTGGTGGCCGCCGCTGGCGCCAATGCGGCGGCCGTGGCCGAGCAGGCACTGGCCCTGCTGCTGGCCTGCGCCAAGTCGGTGGTGGCGCTGGATGCACGCATGCACGCAGGCCACTGGGACAAGGCCACGCACAAGAGCCTGGAGCTGGGCGGGCGCACCGTGGGCCTGGTGGGGCTGGGCGCCATCGGCCTGCGCTTTGCGCGCATGGCCGATGCGCTGGGCATGCGCGTGATCGGCTTCGATCCCTTCGCAAAGAACCTGCCCCCCTACGTGCGGCCCGTGGACCTGGAAACCATCTGGCGCGAGTCCGACGCGATTTCGCTGCACTGCCCGCTGACCGAGGAAAACCGGGGCATGCTCGACGCCTCCACGCTGGCGGCCTGCAGGCGCGGCGTGATCGTGGTCAACACCGCACGCGGCGGCCTGATCGACGAGGCCGCGCTGCTGGCCGCCGTGCGCTCGGGCCAGGTGGCGGCCGCAGGGCTGGACAGCTTTGCGGTGGAGCCCATGGTGGCCGGCCATCCGTTCCAGGGCGAAAGGAACTTCTTGCTCAGCCCCCATATCGGCGGCGTGACCGGCGATGCCTACGTGAACATGGGCGTGGGCGCGGCCCGCAATGTGCTGGAGGTGCTGGCCCGCGTGCCTGCGGCGGCCGGCGCCTGAGCCAGGGCAGGGGCGCCGTGCGCGCCCTTGGCCGATGCATGTGCATGCATGTGATTTGAGGAGACAAGCGATGTCGAGGAATTTCCAAGAGGTCCGCCGCCTGGCCTTGCGCGGCAGCCTGCTGGCCGCCGTGGGGCTGGCCGCGCTGGGCGCCCAGCCCGCACTGGCGCAGAAGGACTATCCGGCCAAGCCCGTGCGGCTGGTCGTGGGCTTTGCGGCGGGCGGCCCCACCGATGTGGTGGCGCGCGCCTTTGCCGACCATGCGGGCAAGGCCCTGGGCCAGCCCTTCGTGGTGGACAACAAACCCGGGGCCAACACCATCGTGGCCGCGCAGGCCGTGGCTGGTGCGCCGGTCGATGGCTACACCCTGCTGTTCGGCGCCACCAACCACAGCATGATCCCGGCGCTGTACCAGGGCCGCGTGAAGTTCGACGTGGTGCGCTCGTTCCGGCCGCTGTGCACGGTGGCCAGCAGCCCCACGGTGCTGGTCGTGGGGCCGGGCATGCCGGCGCGCAGCCTGCAGGAGTACATGGACCAGGCGCGCAGCCGGCCCGGCAGCGTCACGGCCGGCACGGCGGGCATGGGCAGTTCGGGCCATTTCGCCACCGAGATGTTTGCGCGGGCCAAGGGCCTGAAGCTCAACCACGTGCCCTACAAGGGCGCGGCGCCCGTGGTCACGGATCTCATGGGCGGCCAGCTCGACAGCTCCTTCGCCACGCTGGGCTCGGTGCTGCCCCAGGTGCGCAGCGGCAAGCTCACGGCGCTGGCCGTGGCCTCGCCCAAACGCGCGTCCCTGCTGCCCCAGGTGCCGACCTTTGCAGAAGCGGGTGGCGGCGACTACTCGGCCGATGTCTGGTACGGCGTGCTCGCGCCGGCCGGCATTCCCGACGGCGTGGCCCAGGCGCTGGAGCGCGTGGCCGTGGAGTTCGCCAAGAGTGCATCGGCTGCGGAAAAGCTGCACGGCCTGGGGATGGATGCCGAGTCGAGCTGCGGCAGCGCCTTTGCGCAGCGCGTGGCAGGCGAAGTGGCGTCCTATGCGCAGATCGCCCGCGAACTGAACCTGAAGGCGGATTGATTCGGCCGCCGCCCCCTCTAAAAATCTGGAGACAAGCCATGAAATTCCTTGCCGGAACCCTGATCGCGGCCTGCGCCCTGGCCGCCGCCGTGGCCCAGGCCGCCTTTCCCGAGCGTCCCATCACCCTGGTCGTGCCCTATGCGCCCGGCGGCGGCGCCGACGCGGCCGCGCGCCTGCTGGCCACGCGCATGGGCGCGCGGCTGGGCACCAGCATCATCGTGGACAACCGGCCCGGCGCCAGCGGCACCATTGGCGCCAGCCAGGTGGCCAAGGCGCGCGCCGACGGCTACACGGTGCTCTACGACGCCACGCCGTTTTCCATCAACCCGCATCTGTTTGCCAAGCTGCCCTATGCGCGCAGCGCGCTGCAGCCGCTGTCGCTGGTGCTGCTCATGCCCAATGTGGTCGTGGTGAAGGCCGACTCGCCCGTGCGCAGCGTGGCCGACCTGGCGGCCAGGGCCAAGGCGCAGCCGGGCAAGATCAACTTCGCCTCGGGCGGCAGCGGCACGGTGCAGCGCCTGGCGGCCGAGCTGTTCCGCCAGCGGCTGGATCTGGACATGGTCCATGTGCCCTACAAGAGCGGCGGGCCGGCCATTGCCGATGTGATGGGCGGGCAGGTGGACTTCATGTTCGGCACCATGGCGGCCACCTATCCGCTGGTCACGGGCGGCAAGCTGCGCGCCCTGGCCGTGGCCGCGCCCCAGCGCTCGGCCCGCCTGCCCGATGTGCCCACCGTGTCCGAGACCGTGATTCCCGGCTACGAGGCCTATGAGTGGAACGGCATCTTCCTGCCCACGGGCACGCCCGAGCCCGTGGCCGCGCGCCTGCACCAGGCGCTGTCCGAGGTGCTGCAGGAAGCCGAGGTGCGCCAGCGCCTGAGCGACCTGGGCGCCCAGCCCATGGGAACGACGCCGGCCGAGTTCGCGGCCTTCCTCCAGAAGGAAGACGCCAAGTGGGGCGAGGTGGTGCGCAAGGGCGCCATCGTGCTGGACTGAGCGCATGGCCATGAACGCATCGACCATCGCCGTTGCGCATTCGGCCGGCACGAACCGGCCTTTGCGCACGTTGCCGCCGCTGGCCTGCGACAGCCACATGCACATCTTCGATGCGCGCTTTGCACCGTCGCCGCACTGGCCGCGCACGCCGCCGCATGCCGACGTGGCCATGTACCGTCAACTGCAGCAGCGCCTGGGCACTTCGCGCGCCGTGGTGGTCACGCCCTCGACCTATGGCACGGACAATGCCTGCACGCTGGATGCGCTGGAGCGCCTGGGCGATGTGGCGCGCGGCGTGGCCGTGGTCGCCCACGACGTGGCCGATGCCGAGCTGGACCGGCTGGCCGCGCACCGCGTCTGCGGGGTGCGCGTGAACTTTGTCTCGCCGCAGTCCTGGGGCGAGACCACGGCCCACATGCTGGTCACGCTGGCGCACCGGGTTGCACGGCTGGGCTGGCATGTGCAGGTCTTTGTGCAGCCCGAACAGCTGGTGGCGCTGGAGCCTGTGCTGGGTGCGCTGCCCGTGCCCCTGGTCGTGGACCACCTGGGCCGCATCGACCCGGCTGAAGGCATGGAGGGCGTGGAGGGCGCGGCCCATGCTGCGCTGCGCCGGCTGCTCGATGGTGGCAACACCTGGGTCAAGCTCTCCGGCGCTTATATGCGTTCATCGGTGGGCGGCCCTTCCTATGCCGACACGCTGCTGCTGGGCCGCGACCTGGTGCGCGCCGCACCCGAGCGCCTGGTCTGGGGCAGCGATTGGCCGCACACCACCGAGGCGCCGGGCTCCGTCAACGATGCCGACCTTGTCGATCTGCTGCAGGCCTGGGCGGGCACGGACGAGGCCATGGACCGCATCCTGGTGGACAACCCCGCAAGGCTGTATGGCTTCGACGGCGCGGCCTGACACTCCAAGAAAGACAGACACCATGTTCCTGCTGCAAGCCCCCCAGGTCTGCGACCTCGAATCGTTCACCACCATGCCCGACGCGCTGCGCCGCCCCGAGCGCAGCGACTGGGCCGATGCCAACCGAGGCGGCGCCGTCACCGACTCCTTCCTCGAAGGGCCGGTGTTCGACGCGGCCGGCCATCTGTACGTGGCCGACATTCCCTGGGGCCGCGTGTTCCGCATCGATCCGCAAGGCGCCTGGACCCTGGTGGCCGAGTACGACGGCGAGCCCAACGGCATGAAGTTCCTTGACGAGCGCACGCTGCTGATCACCGACTACAAGAACGGCCTGATGCGCCTGGAGGTGGCCACGGGGCGCGTCAGCCCCTATCTGCAGCGGCGCAACAGCGAGCGCTTCAAGGGCGTGAACGACCTGGTCTTCGATGCCGAGGGCAACCTCTACTTCACCGACCAGGGCCAGAGCGGCCTGCACGACCCCAGCGGCCGCCTGTACCGCCTGCGGCCGGACGGCCGGCTGGATCTGCTGCTGGCCAACGTGCCCAGCCCCAACGGCGTGGCGCTGTCGCCCGATGGCCGCGTGCTCTACCTGGCCGTGACGCGCGGCAACTGCGTCTGGCGCGTGCCCCTGCTGCCCGATGGCAGCGTGGCCAAGGTGGGGCAGTTCTTCACCTCCTACGGCCCCAGCGGCCCCGACGGCTTGGCCGTGGATGACCAGGGCCGGCTGCTGGTGGCCAACCCGGGCCTGGGCCTGGTGTGGGTGCTCAACCACCGTGCCGAGCCCGTGCAGGTGCTGCGTGGCGTGCCGGGAAGCTCGCTCACCAACTTGGCCTTTGGGGGCGTGGACCGCCGCACGCTGTATGTGACGGACTCCACGCACGGGCGCATTCTGCGTGCCCGGCTGGAGGCGCCGGGGCTGGTGCTGCACGGCTTGAACAAGGGCTGAGGCGGCCGTCGCACCGTCTCAGCCGTCTCAGTCGTCGCAACCGTTGCTCAGGGCCTGGCCGGCATGTCCAGGATCTCCCGGGCTTCCTGCAGCAGGCCTATCCACAGCTGCTCCTGCTGTATGCCGGCCTTGAGCACCAGGTGCTGCAGCCGCCGCTCGCGCGTGGGCGGCTTGTCCAGGAAGTCGCGCTGCTCCAGGCGCTGGTAGACGTCCAGCTGCGCCTGGTGCAGTGCCAGCAGCCGCTGCACTTCGTCCTGCAGTCCGCAGGGTCCCACCACCGCCTCGGCCCGCAGGCGGACCATCCATTCCTCGCGCAGCGGCTTGGGGTCTTCCTGCTCGGCCACCCAGCGCTTGAGCTCCTTGCGGCCGGTGGGCAGGATGCGGTACTGGCGCTTGCGGCCCCGGCCGGATTCGGCGGGCAGGGCCTCGATCCATTGCGCCTCTTCCAGCCGGGCGAGTTCGCGGTAGATCTGCTGGTGCGTGGCATTCCAGAAATAGCCGATGGAGCGGTCGAAGCGCTCGGCAAGTTCCGAGCCCGAGCAGGGGTGCTCGACCAAAGCGGTGAGAAGGGCGTGTGGCAGGGACATCGGCAACAAAGGGACTGGCGCTGGGCGCCATCTTACGGGCCTGCATGGAGGTGCGGCCAAGCGCTGCAGTCATTTCTGCAATTTTTTGCGCAACCAGTTGCATAAATAAAGGAGGCTAACTACATTCATGCAATCAGTTGCATAAAAAGCGAGACAGGCATGACCCACTACCCCCACCTGAATGCCGAACTGGACCTGGGCTTCACCACGCTCAGAAACCGCGTGCTCATGGGCTCCATGCATGTGGGCCTGGAGGAGGCGCCCAACGGCTTCGAGCGCATGGCCGCCTTCTACGCCGAGCGCGCGCGCGGCGAGGTGGGCTTGATCGTCACGGGCGGCATCGCCCCCAATGAGCGCGGCCGGCCCATGAAGGGCGGCGCCATGATGGTCAATGAGCACGAGGCGGACCAGCACCGCATCGTCACGCAGGCCGTCCATGCCGAGGGCGGCAAGATTGCCATGCAGATCCTGCACTTCGGCCGCTACGCCTACCAGCCCGGGCTGGTGGCGCCCAGCGCGCTGCAGGCGCCCATCAACCCCTTCGTGCCGCATGCGCTGACGGGCGACGAGGTGGAGCAGACCATCGAGGACTTCGTGCGCTGCGCAGCCCTGGCCCGGCATGCGGGCTACGACGGCGTGGAGATCATGGGCTCGGAGGGCTATCTGATCAACGAGTTCATCGCTGCGCGCACCAACCACCGCGATGACGAATGGGGCGGCAGCTACGCGGGCCGCATGCGCTTTGCGGTGGAGATCGTGCGGCGCACGCGCCAGCGTGTGGGGCCGGACTTCATCATCATCTACCGGCTGTCCATGCTGGACCTGGTGGAAGGCGGCTCCACGCTGGAGGAAGTGATCGCGCTGGCCCAGGCCATCGAGGCCGCGGGCGCCACGCTGCTGAACACGGGCATAGGCTGGCACGAGGCGCGCATCCCCACCATCGCCACCAAGGTGCCGCGCGCCGCCTATGCCTGGGTCACGCAGCGCGTGATGGGGCAGGTGGGCATCCCGCTGATCACCTCCAACCGCATCAACACGCCCGAAGTGGCCGAGCGCCTGCTGGCCGAGGGCTATGCCGACATGGTCTCCATGGCCCGGCCGCTGCTGGCCGATGGCGACTTCGTGCGCAAGACGCGCCAGGGCCGGGCCGACGAGATCAACACCTGCATTGCCTGCAACCAGGCCTGCCTGGACCATACCTTTGGCGGCAAGATCACCTCCTGCCTGGTCAACCCGCGCGCCTGCCATGAGACCGAGCTGGTGATTGCGCCCGCGCCCGCCGCCAAGCGCATCGCCGTGGTGGGCGCCGGCCCGGCGGGCCTGAGCTTTGCCGTCACCGCGGCGCAGCGCGGCCATGCGGTGACGCTGTTCGATGCGGCCAGCGAGATCGGCGGGCAGTTCAACATTGCCAAGAAGGTGCCCGGCAAGGAGGAGTTCCACGAGACGCTGCGCTACTTCCGCCGCCAGCTGGAGCTGGGCGGCGTGGCGCTGCGACTGGGCCACCGCGTGGAGGCCGCCCAGCTCATCGAGGGCGGCTATGACGAGATCGTGCTGGCCACGGGCATACGGCCGCGCGTTCCCGCCATCGACGGCGTGGACCATCCCAAGGTGCTCGGCTACCTGGACGTGCTGCAGGGCGACAGGCCCGTGGGCGAGCGCGTGGCCATCATCGGCGCGGGCGGCATCGGTTTCGATGTGGCCGAGTACCTGACCCATGCCGGCGACAGCGGCGCCGTGGCGCCCCGCAAGTTCTATGCGGAGTGGGGCATAGACACGGACTACGCCCAGGCCGGCGGCCTGGCGCAGCCGCAGGCCGAGCCCTCGCCGCGCCGCGTGCACCTGCTGCAGCGCAAGTCCACCAAGGTGGGCGACCAGCTGGGCAAGACCACGGGCTGGATACACCGCACCTCGCTGAAGGCGCGCAGCGTGGCCATGGGCTCGGGCGTGGCCTATGAGCGCATCGACGACGCCGGCCTGCACATCACCGTGGACGGCCAGCCGCAACTGCTGGAGGTGGACAACGTCGTGCTCTGCGCGGGCCAGGAGCCGCAGCGCGAGCTGCATGCGGCCCTGAGCGCGGCGGGCTGCAGCGTGCACCTGATCGGCGGTGCCGACGTGGCGGCCGAACTCGACGCCAAGCGCGCCATTCTGCAAGGCACCACGCTGGCGGCCAGCCTTTGAGGGCGCCGCCCGATTCCGTTTTCCACCTCAACCACCAGGAGACAAGCATGTCCCAGCCCCCGAAGAACGCCCATCCCGCAGTCGCCCGCTCCCTGGAGCTGTGGCATCGCATGGTTGCCGCCAGCGACCTGGGCGAGCTGCACACCATCGTCCATCCCGATGCAGTGTTCCGCTCGCCCATGGCGAACACGCCCTATGCCTCGGCACCCGCGCTGCTGCTGGCGCTGTCCACCGTGGTCCAGGTGTTCGAGAACTTCACCTACCACCGCCAGATGGCCAGCGATGACGGCCTGGACGTGGTGCTGGAGTTCAGCGCCAGCGTGGGCGGCAAGAACCTCAAGGGCATCGACTTCATCCGTTTCGACGAGCAGGGGCTGATCCGGGAATTCGAGGTCATGGTGCGCCCCATGAGTGGCCTGCAGGCCCTGGGCACGGAGATGGGCAAGCGGCTGGGCGACAAGCTTCCCGCCTTCAAGGCCGTGGCCTGAGGGCAGGGCGCGCCATGAAAAACGCCCCCGGCGATGCGGGGGCGTTTTGCCGTGGGCGTCAGCCGGTCAGAGCGTACCGGCCTTCTGGCGGGCAATGGCATCGGCCACGCCCTTGCCGTAGGCCGGGTCGGCCTGGGTGCAGTGCGCTATGTGCTTTTGCACGATGTGCTCGGACACGCCGGCGATGTTGCGCGCCGTGTTCTCGAACAGGCGCTGCTGCGCATCGGGCGTGAGCAGGCGGAACAGGTCGCCGGGCTGGGTGAAGTAGTCGGCATCGTCCTCGCGGTAGTTCCAGCGGTCGGCCGCGCCGTGCAGGGCCAGCGGCGGCTCGGCGAAGGCGGGCTGCTCCTGCCACTCGCCCTTGGTGTTGGGCTCGTAGGCGATGGTGCCGCCGTAGTTGCCGTCCACGCGCATGGCGCCATCGCGGTGGTAGGCGTGGTAGGGGCAGCGCGGCGCGTTCACGGGGATCTGGTGGTGGTTCACGCCCAGGCGGTAGCGCGCGGCATCGCCATACGAGAACAGGCGCGACTGCAGCATGCGGTCGGGCGAGGGGCCGATGCCCGGCACCAGGTTGGCCGGCGTGAACGAGGCCTGCTCCACATCGGCGTGGTAGTTGCGCGGGTTGCGGTTGAGCTCCATCACGCCCACTTCGATCAGCGGGTAGTCCTTCTTGCTCCAGACCTTGGTCAGGTCGAAGGGGTGGAAGCGGTAGGTCTCGGCTTCATGCTCGGGCATGATCTGCACGCACAGCTTCCAGCGCGGGAACTCGCCGCGCTCGATGGCTTCGAGCAGGTCGCGCTGGCTGCTTTCACGGTCGGAGGCGACCACGGCGGCGGCCTCGGCATCGCCGAAGTTCTCGATGCCCTGCTGGCAGACCCAGTGGAACTTGACCCAGTGGCGCTCGTTGCTGGCGTTGATGAAGCTGTAGGTGTGCGAGCCGAAGCCGTGCATGTGGCGGTAGCCGCGCGGAATGCCCCGGTCGCTCATGACGATGGTGATCTGGTGCAGCGCCTCGGGCAGGCCGGTCCAGAAGTCCCAGTTGTTCTCGGGCGAGCGCAGGTTGGTGTAGGGATCGCGCTTGACGGCCTTGTTCAGGTCGGGGAACTTGAGCGGGTCGCGGAAGAAGAACACCGGCGTGTTGTTGCCCACCAGGTCCCAGTTGCCTTCCTCGGTATAGAGCTTGACGGCGAAGCCGCGGATATCGCGCTCTGCGTCGGCCGCGCCGCGTTCGCCGGCCACGGTGGAAAAGCGCGCGAACACTTCGGTCTGCTTGCCGATGTCGGAGAACACCTTGGCGCGGGTGTAGCGCGTGATGTCACCCGTCACGGTGAAGGTGCCGAAGGCGCCCGAACCCTTGGCGTGCATGCGGCGCTCGGGAATCACTTCGCGGTTGAAGTGGGCCATTTTTTCCAGATGCCACAGGTCCTGCAGCAGCATCGGGCCACGCGGGCCGGCCGTGAGCGAGTCCTGGTTGTTGGCAACCGGGGCGCCTGCGGCGGTGGTGAGCTTGTGGGTCATGGTCTCTCCTTGATCGAGGGGTGGTAGCGGCGCCGGCTTGCACGCAGGCAGCGCGGCGCTTGGAAAATCAATAGCTGCGTGCTATCGAATTGCTTTTATTGTTGTTTCGTTCTATGGATGCGGCAAGGCTTTGGCGATTGGCAAATCTCAACTGCGCCATAGCCAAAAAATTTCACCGCCTCCCGCATGCGCCATGCCGGGCATGCTTTTTGCCAAGGCATTGTGTTGCGTGGGCGGATACGGCCCGTGTAGGCCGTCGCCCTGTCAGCCAGAGACCAGCTTGTGGACCAGATCGGCGGCAGTGGAGGCGCCGTACTTGCGCATCAGCCGTGCGCGGTAGATCTCCACCGTGCGGTGGCTGATGGCCAGGGCGCGGCCGATTTCCTTGGAGGTCAGCCCCTCCAGCAGGCGGGCGGCCACCTCGCGCTCGCGCCCCGTGAGCTCGGCCTTGACGGGACGGTGGGCGCTGAGGTCCTCGAAGCTCCAGATGCCCGAGGCATGCGGGTCGCTGCGGTCCAGCGTGCGGCCCGTGACATGGCACCAGAACGTTTCGCCGTTGGCGCGCTTCATGATGCGGTTGTCCGAGTAGAACCCCCGGGCGTTGAGAATGGGCGCGATGCGCGCGCCCAGCCGCTCGTACTCGTCGGCGCTGGGGTAGAGGATCTGGAAGGTCTGGCCGATCAGCACCTCGCGCGAGGCCTCGAACATCTCGCAGACCTGGCGGTTGCAGTCGATCATGGTGCGATTGCGCGAGATCACGAGGCCGACGGGGGCGGCTTCGAACGCCAGCCGGTAATCTATATCCATGGGCAAATCTTTACGAAAAACTACCTATGCAAGTACGTAGTATCGTAGCGCATCCAATCTGAAGGAGACATGTGTGAAAAAGCTCTACCCCTCCGCGGAGCAGGCGCTCCAGGGCGTCGTGGCCGACGGGCAATTGCTGGCTGTAGGCGGCTTCGGCCTGTGCGGCATTCCCGAGGCCCTGATCGACGCGCTGCGTGACAGCGGCGTCAAGGGCCTGACGGTGATTTCCAACAACGCGGGCGTGGACGGCTTTGGCCTCGGCAAGCTGCTGGAGACGCGCCAGATCAAGAAGATGATCTCGTCGTATGTGGGCGAGAACAAGGAGTTCGAGCGCCAGTACCTGGCCGGCGAGCTGGAGCTGGAATTCACGCCCCAGGGCACGCTGGCCGAGAAGCTGCGCGCAGGCGGCGCCGGCATTCCCGCCTTCTTCACCAAGACCGGCGTGGGCACCATGGTGGCCGAGGGCAAGGAACTGCGCGAATTCGACGGCGAGACCTATGTGATGGAGCGCTCGCTCGTGCCCGATGTCTCCCTGGTCAAGGCCCACCGTGCCGACAAGAGCGGCAACCTGCAGTTCCGCCTGACGGCGCGCAACTTCAACCCTGCCGCCGCCACGGCCGGCAAGGTCTGCATCGTGGAAGTGGAAGAGGTGGTCGAGGTCGGCGAGATCGCACCGGACGACATCCACCTGCCCGGCATCTACGTGCACCGCATCGTGCACAACCCGAATCCCGAAAAGCGCATCGAAAAGCGCACCATCACAGAAAAACAAGGAGCCTGACCATGCCGTGGACCCAAGACCAGATGGCCGCCCGCGCGGCCCAAGAACTCGAAGACGGCTTCTACGTCAACCTGGGCATCGGCATTCCCACCCTGGTGGCCAACCACACGGGTGACAAGGAAGTGTGGCTGCAGTCCGAGAACGGCATGCTGGGCATCGGCCCCTTCCCGACCGAGGATGCCGTGGACGCCGACCTGATCAACGCCGGCAAGCAGACCGTGACGACGATTGCCGGCTCGTCCATCTTCGGCAGCGACCAGTCCTTCGCCATGATCCGTGGCGGCAAGATCAACCTGTCCATCCTGGGCGCCATGCAGGTGTCCGAGAAGGGCGACCTGGCCAACTGGATGATTCCCGGCAAGATGGTCAAGGGCATGGGCGGCGCCATGGACCTGGTGGCGGGCGTCAAGCGCGTCATCGTGCTCATGGAGCATGTGGCAAAGAAGAAGGACGGCACGACCGACCTCAAAATTCTTCCCGCCTGCACCCTGCCTTTGACCGGCGTGGGCGTGGTGGACCGTATCATCACCGACCTGGGAGTGATGGACGTGACGCCGCAGGGCTTGAAGCTCGTGGAACTGGCCCCCGAAGTGAGCTTCGAGGACATCCAGTCCAAGACCGGCGTGACGCTGATTCGCTGATGTTGCCGTGCACGGCCTGCCTTGGCAGGCCTGCGCAACGAGAGCCCGCCTTGCGCGGGCTCTTTTGCTTATATTTCAGATTTCGAGCCAATGGGAGCCTCTATGACGGATGTCGCGGCCGTGCGCAATCCACCGACAGCGCAGGGATGGAAGGACGAGGGCGTGCATTTCCTGCGCGCCGTCACCGACATGGCCGAGCATTGCAACGTGGTCACCGGCGAGCCCATCTTCAACGACAAGGGCGTCAAGCTCGTGGACAAGGGTGCGCGCATCGACGGCAACATGTACGAGCGCCTGGTCAAGCACAAGCTGCGCGACCCCATCGACAAGCACCTGGGCGTGGACAACCGCGTGGACGTGCTGGCCATCGAGGCCCAGGCCATGGTGCAGTGCGAAACCGTGGACCTGATGCGCCGCCTGGTGCAGTCGCTGGGCGGCACGGACCGGCTGCTGGCGCCGCTGCGCCTGATGGTGCTGCCGCCGCAGATCGCCTTCAAGCTCACGGTCATGCGCGAGCAGCGGCCCGAGCTGTTCGCCCACAGCCTGCAGATGATGCTGGTGGCCATCTACCTGGCGCTGCAAAGCGAATGGAGCGAGCGTGAATGCGGCCCGCTGGCCACGGCGGCCCTGCTGCACGACGTGGGCATGCTCTACATGGACCCGGCCTGGACCGACCCCAACTACCGGCTCACGGGCGCCGAGCGCAAGCACCTGGTGGCGCACTCGGTCACGGGCATGCTCATCATGCGGGGCGCGGGCGCGTATTCGCAGGACGTGGAAATGGCCGTGCTCGAGCACCACGAGCGCATGGACGGCACGGGCTATCCGCGCGGCGTGCATGGCGAAGCCATCTCCAAAATGGGCCGTATCCTGTTGCTGGCCGAGGTGGTCTCGGCCTTCTTCGACAAATTCCAGGACCTGCCCGGCCAGCGCCTGTCGCTGATGCTGCGCATGAACCACCGCCGCTATCCGGCCGATCTGGTCGGCATCCTGCTGCCGCTGCTGTACGACGAGATCTCGCCGGGCACGCCGCTGCCGCCGCTGCAGGCCGAGGTCACGCACAGCGTGGCCGCCCTGTCGGCCGCCTTCCAGATGTGGGACACGTTCAGCCAGGCCTTCCCCGAGCGCTGGCAGGCCATGCCCGACCACCAGGCGGCTGTCTACATCGACTCCAGCATCGGCGGCCTGCAAAAGCAGCTGGCCGAGGCCGGCCTGCATCCCAGCCAGCAAACCGACCTGCTGGCCTACCTCAAGGACGATGTGCAGGGCATGAGCGAGCTGGCCCTGCTCAGCCGCGAGGCGCTGTGGCAACTGCAGGCCATCGTCAACGCCTGCCTGCGCTGCTGGCCCGCCATCAATGCCCGCACCCACGCCGTGGACACAGCGGTCGCGCAATGGTGCGAAGCCTGCATGCAGATCGACGCCACACCCCCAGCGGGCGGCGCAGCGAGAGCGCCAGCGCACTGAGACAGCCGGGCTTGCCCGGCTTTTTTACATCCGTGGATCTCTCGGAAATCAAGAGTGCTGTATATTTATACAGTATTTGAGATTTCCCCCATGACCACGCCCCACGCCTCCCAACCTGCGCAGCCCGCCCCCATGGCGGGCGCGGCGCGTGTGCTGCCTCAGTTGCAGGGCGTTTGGCGTGGCGATGGCTGGCAGCAGGCGCTGCAGCAGCGGGTCCAGCCTTCGGGCCATGCGCTGCTGGATGCGCAATTGCCGGGCGGGGGCTGGCCGCTGGGCGCCATGGTCGAGCTGCTGCAACCCGCGCATGGCCATGCCGAGTGGCCACTGCTGCTGCCGGGCCTGGCCGCCCTGATGCAGCGCAGCGCGGGCCAGGTGGTGCTGGTGGCGCCGCCTTGCAGGCCTTTTGCACCGGGGCTGGAAGCGGCAGGCGTGGCGGCGCACCGGCTGTGCTGCGTGGAGGCCGACACCCACCCCGGCGCCCACCCGGCAGGCGATGGGGCAGGGCTGGCCTGGGTCTGTGAGCAGGCACTGCGCTGCCGCGACGTGCTGGCCGTGCTGGCCTGGCTGCCAGCCGGTCTGCCCATGGCCACGCTGCGCCGGCTGCAATGGGCGGCCGCTGCGCAGGGGCGCATTCTGTGGCTGTGGCGCGAGGCCTCGGCCGCCCTGCAGACGGTGGCCTCGCCTGCGCCGCTGCGGCTGCGCGTGGAGACAGAGTTGGGGGAGCCGGGCGAAGGCGGCACGCCAGCCTGCCTGCGCGTGCAGTTGCTCAAGCGCCGAGGGCCTGCGCTGGAGCATCCCTTGAAGCTGCCGCTGCACCACTGGGCCTGGCAGGACGTGCTGCAGGCCCAGGCCCAGCGGCGCACCCGGCAGGCGGACGAGGCGCAGCGCTGGCTTCATGGACACGGGCAACTGCTGCCCGCCGAGGCGCCCGCCCTGCAGGCGGCAGCGCACACCCTGGGGTGAGATGCCATGGCACAGCCGAATCAAGCACTGCACTGGATTGCCTGGCCGCTGCATGTCGCGCAGGGCGATGGCCAGGGCAACGGCGACAGTGATGGCGAACGCAGTGCCTGCGCGCAGCAGGCCTGGTGGGCCCTGCGCTGGACGCCGCGCGTGGCCCTCTGGTACGGGGCAGGGCAGGCTGTGGCGTTGATGGAGGTGGGCAGCGTGGAGCGCCTGTGGGGCGGTCGCCAGGCCATGCTGCTGGGCCTGCTGCGCGCGCTGCGCGAACAGCAGCCCGAGGATGGCCAGGCGGGCGGCCCCCGGATGCCGTCCTGGGCCCGGGGCGCCACGGCATGGCAGGCGCTGGCGCGTCTGCGCTGGCGCATGCAGGGTACGGATTCGCGCCAGCCCTGGCCGCCTGCCGACGCACTGCCCATCTGGACACTGCCCGCACTGGAGCCGCATGCGCCGGCCCTGGAGCGCATGGGCTGCCGCCGCTGGGGCGAGCTGCGCGCCCTGCCGCGCGCGGGCCTGGCGCGGCGCATCGGGCTGCCGGCCCTGCTGGCGCTGGACCAGGCCTATGGCAGCAGCCCCCATGCGCTGGACTGGCTGGAGCTGCCCGAGCACTTTGCATTGCGCGCCGACCTGGGCTATCCGGCCAGCGACGCCCAGGCCCTGCTGCAGGCCGCCCGGCCCCTGCTGCGTGCGCTGCAGGCCTGGCTGCAGGCCCGCCACCAGGGCGTGCTGGGCCTGCAACTGCGCTGGCACCACGATCTGCGTCGCGTGGACGGCACGGAGCTGCCGGCCTGGGAAGCGCTGGACATCCGCACGGCCCGGCCCGCCCAGGCGCTGGAGCACATGGAGCGCCTGCTGCGCGAACGCCTGGCCCGCACGCCCTGGCGCGCGCCTGCGGACATGCTGGAGCTGGTGGCGCTGGACACCGCGCCTTTCGCGGCCGATGCCGGCAGTTGCCTGCCACCGGCCGCGCCCGGCCCGGCGCCACTGGGCGAGGCGGCAGGCGCGACAGACGCGGCCAGCGGCATGGCCTGGCATGAATGGGTGGAGCGCGTCTCGGCCCGCCGTGGTGCGCAGGGCGTGCGGGTGGCGCAGCTGCAATCGGACCACCGGCCCGAGGCCATGCAGCGCTGGACCCCGGCCTGCGAGGCCTTGCAGACCCCGCAGGCGCCGCGGCGGCCCGCGCACGCGCGCAAGGCGGCCAACCCCTGGCAGGGCCTGCTGCCGCCCTGGCTGCTTGATCCGCCCCAGCCGCTGCTCCTGCAGGGCAGCCGCCCCTGCTGGCAGGGGCCGCTGCAATTGCTGGCCGGCCCCTATCGACTGGAGGCCGGCTGGTGGGGAGAGCCGCAGGCCGATGCGGCGCTGGCTGTGCGCGACTATTTCGTGGCGAGCAACGCGGCCGTCGGCCATGTCTGGATCTACCGCGAGCGCACGCCTGCATCGGAGCGGCTGCCAGGCATGCCGGCCCTGCTGTCGCCCGCCGCCTGGTTTGCGCAAGGCATCTATGGCTGAACAGGACATCCTGCTGGAGCCGCCGCCCCCGCAGCTGCAGCGGCTGCAGCCCCCGCCCCAGGCCACCGGGCCGGTGTCCGGCATGGCATCGGGCCCGGGCCTGCCCGGCTATGCGGAGCTGCACTGCCTGTCGAACTTCAGCTTTCTGCGCGGCGCCTCTTCGCCCGCCCAACTGGTGCAGCGCGCCAAGGCCCTGGGCTACCAGGCGCTGGCCCTGACCGACGAATGCTCGGTAGCCGGCGCCGTGCGCGCCTTCGAGGCCGCGCGCGACTGCGAGATGGCCCTGATCCATGGCAGCGAATTCGCCTGGGGGCCGCTGCGCGTGGTGGCGCTGGCGCGCGATCTGAACGGCTGGGGCAACCTCTGCGAATTCATCAGCGCAGCGCGCGCCCGTGCCGAAAAGGGCCAGTACCTGGTCGATGCCGACAGCCCCTGGCATCTGCTGCGTGAAGGCTGCGAATGCATCGTTGTGCCGCAGCGTGCGCAGCTTTTGCCCGGCGATGTGCCCGCCATGGCCGAGGCCGTGCAGGCCGCCGTGGCGCAGCTGGGGCAGGGCTGCTGGCTGGGCGTGGAGCTGCTGCTGGCGCCCGACGACAGCCTGTGGCTGCAAAGCCTGCAGGACGTGGCAGGGTTACTGGGCCTGTCCTGCGTGGCCTGCGGCGACGTGCACATGCATGCGCGCTCGCGCAAGCCGCTGCAGGACCTGGTGACGGCGCTGCGCCTGGGCTGCACGGTGGCCGAGTGCGGCTTCGAGCTGCACCCCAATGCCGAGCGGCATCTGCGCTCGCGCTTGCGGCTGGGCGGCATCTATCCACGTGCCATGCTGGATGCAACCTTGCAGATTGCCGCGCGCTGCGATTTCAAGCTCAGTGAGATCAGCTACCACTATCCGCAGGAAAGCGTGCTGCCCGGCATGGACGCGCGCCAGACATTGGCCTGGCATACCTGGCAGGGAGCGGCGGGGCGCTATCCGCAAGGCATTCCCGAATCGGTCGCCAAGCAGTTGAAGGATGAGCTGGAGCTGATCGCCGAATGCCGCTACGAGATGTACTTTCTCACCGTGCACGACATCGTGCGCTATGCGCGCAGCGAAGGCATCCTGTGCCAGGGGCGCGGTTCGGCCGCGAACTCGGCCGTCTGCTATTGCCTTGGCATCACGGCCGTGGACCCGAACAAGACCACACTGCTGATGGCGCGCTTCATCAGCCGCGAGCGCAGCGAACCCCCAGATATCGACGTGGACTTCGAGCACGCGCGGCGCGAGACCGTAATCCAGTACATCTACGAAAAATACGGCCGCGGCCGTGCGGCGCTGACGGCCGTGGTCAGCTGCTGGCGCACGCGTGGCGCACTGCGCGACGCGGGCAAGGCCCTGGGCGTGGATGCGGTGCTGATCGATGCCATGGCCCGGCAGCACCACTGGTTCAGCGATGCCGAGGACCAGGCGGCCGAGCCGGAGCCCGAACCCGATGACCCCGCCCTGGGCTGGGTGCGCTCCAAGCTGCTGCGCCTGGCCCGGCTGCGCGAGCGGCTGGGCGACGACTGCCCGCAACTGTCGCCCCAGCGTGCGCGGCTGTGGCTGGAGCTGGCCCTGCAACTGCGCGACAGCCCGCGCCACCTGAGCCAGCACGTGGGCGGCTTTGTGCTGACCGACGGGCCGCTGACGCGGCTGGTGCCCGTGGAGCCGGCCGCCATGGAGGGCCGCTCGGTCATCCAGTGGGACAAGGACGACCTGGACACCATGAATCTGCTCAAGGTCGATGTGCTGGCCCTGGGCATGCTCACCGTGCTGCGCGGCAGCCTGCACGCGCGCGCCGCGCTGCGCGGCCCGCGCTGGGAGCTGGCCGACATTCCCAAGGACGACCCGGCCACCTACGACATGATCTGCCGCGCCGACACCGTGGGCACCTTCCAGATCGAGAGCCGGGCGCAGATGAGCATGCTGCCCCGGCTGCAGCCGCGCGAGTTCTACGACCTGGTGGTCGAGGTCGCCATCGTGCGGCCCGGCCCCATACAGGGCGGCATGGTCCATCCCTATCTGCAGGCGCGCGAGCGTCGGCGGCAGGGTGGCGAGCTGGTCCTGGAAAAGCCTGCGCTCGAGAAGGCGCTCAAGCGCACGCTGGGCGTGCCCATCTTCCAGGAGCAGGTGATGCAGATCGCCATGATCGCGGCGAACTTCTCGGCGGGCGATGCCGACGAGCTGCGCCGCTCCATGGCCGCCTGGCGGCGCAAGGGCGGCGTGCACCGCTTCGAGCGCCCATTGATCGACGGCATGCTGGCCAACGGCTACAGCGCTGATTTTGCCCAGGCCATCTTCCGCCAGATGCTGGGCTTTGGCGAATACGGCTTCCCAGAAAGCCATGCCTACAGCTTCGCCATGCTGGCCTATGCCAGCGCCTGGCTCAAGCGCCATGAGCCGGCCTGTTTCCTGATGGCCTTGCTCAATGCCCAGCCCATGGGTTTCTACACCCCCTCGCAGCTGATCCAGGACGCGCGCCGCCACGGCGTGCGCGTGCTGCCCGTCGATGTGCGCCACAGCGACTGGGACTGCACGCTGGAGGCGCCGCACGAGCGCATTGCCGGCGTCGAGCTGCCGCAGCCGGCCGTGCGCCTGGGACTGTGCATGGTGGCGCAGTTGCCAAAGACTTCGGGCGAGCGCGTGGCGCAGGTCCGCGCGCAGGCGCCGTTCAGGAGCACCGAGGACCTGGCCCTGCGCGCCCGGCTGCAGCGCGCCGAGCTGCAGGCCCTTGCGGCGGCCGATGCGCTGCAGGGCCTGTCAGGCCACCGCCGCCAGCAGATGTGGGATGCAGCGGCCCTGCAGGTGCAGCCGCCGCTGTTCGCGGGCGTGCCTGTGCATGAGGCGCCCGTGCAACTGGCCGCCGCGCCCGAGGGCGAGGAAATCCTGTTCGACTACGCGGCCACGGGCCTGAGCCTGCGCCGCCACCCGCTGGCCCTGCTGCGTGACCGCCTGCGCCGCCACGGGCTGCGCACGGCGCTGGAGCTGCGCGACACGCTGGCGGGCATGCGCGTGCGGGCCTGCGGCATCGTCACCGTGCGCCAGCGCCCGCCCACGGCCAAGGGCACGGTCTTCATCACGCTGGAGGACGAGACGGGCACGGTCAACCTGGTGGTCTGGCCCGATACCGTCACGCGCTGGGGCGAGCCCTTGCTGGGCGCGCGGCTGCTGGCGGTGGAGGGCATCTGGCAAAGCAGCTCGGATTGGGGCGGCGGCAAGGACTGCGGCGAGCCAGCGCCTGCAGAGCAGGCCAGCCAGGAGGTGCCCGCCGTGCGCCATCTCATCGTGCACCGCGCCCGTGACATGAGCCGCTGGCTGGGCCGCCTGGGCGGCGCCGGCGTGGCGAGCCGCAATTTCCACTGAGGGCTGTTGCTGCCGCTGCAGGCTCAGGCCATGCGGTCGTCCGCGCGGATGTCGGGCATCTGGTCGATACGCTTGCCGAACCAGCCTATGCGCTCGGTCTGGCGCACATCCAGCCTGGGCACGTAGGGCTTGATGTCGAGCACGGGCGTGCCGTCGAGCATGTCGTTGCCCAGGAAATGCAGCAGCAGTCCTTCTCGCCGCACCAGGCGCACGATGGACAGGCCCAGCCGGTTGGGCCGCGCCGGGGCGCGCGTGGCGAACACGCCGTGGCTGCTGTCGTCCATGAAGGGCACGACTTCCAGCTTTTCCACGGCCTGGTGCAGGTGGGTGATGAGGATCAGGTAGTCAAAGCCTTCGATGTCGCGCAGCCCGGCCTCGAACTCGGGCAGCAGCTCCACGCGGCCGGCCTCGTCGGCCGCGCCCGCCGTCTGTATGGGCATGCCCACCGGGTCGGTGAAGCGGCTGCGCACATGGCCGATGGGGCGGCAGGCGACGGCCTGCGCCGTGGAACCGGCCGCGCTCATGCGCTCGTTCCCTGGGGATTGAGCAGGCGTGTCAGCGCGGCGATATCGGCCGCCGCCGCCATGCGCGCCGTGGTCTCTATGGAGCGGTAATGCCTGACGATGGCTTCGCCCGTGGAGGTGAGCGATGCGCCGCCGCCATGGGCGCCGCCGGCGCTGGTGTTGACGGCCGGCGTCTGCAGCGCGCGGTTCATCTCGTCGACCAGCACCCAGGCGCGCCGGTAGGACATGCCCAGCGATCGCGCTGCAGCCGAGATGGAGCCCGCCTCGGCAATGGCTTCGAGCAACTGCACCTTGCCGGGACCGATGGCAATGGTGCTGTCGTTGTATACGCGCAGGCGGAACTGGACTTTGGAGGACATGGGGAAAAGACTTGGCACAGGAGAAAAGCGAACGTCAAGGTTAAGCGAAATCAACGGCTTGCGCCGTCACAGGGGCTAAGGGGAAATACGCAATGCATGGATCGCTACAGCGAAGGGGTGCTCTGGCAGGGCGTTCCTGCACACGGGCCGTCGGGGCCGGCGCGCTGGCGCTGCCGCCAGGGCGCCCGCTGCCTGCGCATCGTCTGCGAGTGCATTGGCGAGGCTCTTGACTTGCCGGCGCCGCGTCTCGATGCCTGTGTGCTGCGGCGCTATTTCGTCACATTGCCACCGGGTTTGCTAGCCTTTTTGCGCCAATGCAGCGCGGCGCTTGCCGCGCATCCGGGCCACGCGTTTACTTCTTGCTGCTTTCTGCCAGCAGGCGCTGGCATTGCGCATCTTCCTCGGCGGCCGGCACCGTCAGCGGCACCAGCGCCAGGGCGGCGGGTGCCACCACGGCGGCGGCCACGGCCGCGCCCGCGCGCAGCAGCAGCGGGCCGGGCTCCACCCCTACCTTGGGCTGGGCGAAACTGCCGCGCACATACAGCGGCGTGCGCAGCGAGAAGAACTTCCACTTCAGCGACTCGGGCACGATGCGCAGGTCCATGGTCTCCTGCGCCAGGCTGATCTGTCCGGTGGCCTCGATGATGGCCTCGGGCGTGGCCAGCTTGACGTTGCGGGTGCGCGCAATGCCCTGCTTCACGGTCAGGTCGGCAACGGCGCAGTTGAGCTGCACTTCCTTGTCGGCGCCGAACAGCTTGGTGACGATGACGCTGCCCAGGTTCAGCGCGGCCAGGTCCAGGAGCTGCTTGCTGAAGCGGCCATCGCGCACATACAGACGGATGTCGCCCGAGCTGGTGCCCAGCCATTCGGCAATGGACTGGCCCCGGCCCTCCAGCCCCAGCGCGCCGTCCATGCTGCCCAGGCTTTTCTTCATCAGTTCGATCTCGGGGAACAGGGCCGACAGCTGCAGCCCCTGCACCTTGCCCTGGAGGCTGGCCTTGGGCGGCTTGGCACCGCTGTCCACCACGGCCTCAATGTCCAGCCGGCCCTTGGCCATGCCGAAGCGCAGCGGGGACAGGCGCAGCACGCCGTTGTCCATGACGGCATGCACGCTGAAGTCCTCGATGGGCAGGGCCTGGGGGCGCTCGATGCGGTCGCTCTTGAAGCGCACATCCATGTCCATGGCGTTCCATTTGCTGGTGTCAAAGCGCTGCGTGGGCAGGGCCTTGCCGCTGGCCGCCTGCCGGGTCTTCTGTCCCTGCTTGGTGGACGGTGCTCCCACCACCGGCCCCAGGTCGGCCAGGCGCAGCTTGCGCGAGGCCAGATCGCCGCTGAGCTTGGGGCGCGGCTTGCCCGATGCGTAGTGCAGCGTACCGCGCAGATCGCTCTGGCCCACGCGGCCATCGAATTCCTCGTAGTCCCAGACGGCGCGCCCCGGCTCCAGGCTGCCGACCAGATGGCCATTGGTGTCGAAAGGCGGTGTGCGCGGCAGCAGCAGACCCGTCAGCGGGAACAGGTCGGCCATGCTGGAGCCGCGCAGGCGCACCTGCAGGTCCATGCCCTTGAGCGCCCTGGGATTGTCGAGAATGCCCTCGGCCCGGGCGCGCAGGCTGCCCGCATGGGCCCACAGCTTCACGGGAAAGCGTGCCTGTTCGCTTTGCAGGTCCAGCACGGGGCCGATGAGGCCCTGGGCCTCGACCGTGGCCTTGGCGATGCGGCCGGTCAGGCCGACGCGCATGCCATACGGAAAGTCTGGACTGGGCGGCTGCACAAGGCTGTCCAGACGTGCGCGCACCGCCATCTGGCGCACGCCATCGCTCCAGCCCACCAGGCCGCCGCGCAGGCTCAATTGCGCTACCTGAAAACGCCAGCGCGGCCCTGTGTGCTCGGGGCGCTTGAAGGTCCAGTTGTTGCTGCCATCCTTGCGCCGGGCAAAGACCAGGTCAGGGCCTTCCAGTTGCAGATGGTCCAGCAGCACATGCCGGCCCAGCAGCGGCCACAGCCGCAGGCTGGCCGTGGCGCGCGCGGCCGTGGCCATGGTGTCGGCGTCGCGCGGGGGTGGGACCATTTTCTCGTCGGCCAGGACGATGCTGTCGCTGTCGATCTTGGGCGCGGAAGGGCTGGCCTGCGAGTCCTTGTCCTTGCCTTCGTCCTTGTCCTTCGCCTTTCCCTTGGGCTGTTCCTTGGCTTTCTCCTCGGGCAGGCGGCCCTTGTTCAACTGGTCGGGCGGCGCAGGCAGGGCGGGCAGCTCGGCACTGCCCTTGGCCGGCTCCTGCTCAACCTCCCAGCCCTCGGGCTGGCCCAGGGTCAACTGCTCGGCCTGGACGGTGACGCCAGGAATCCAGTGACGCCAGCCCTGGTCCAGGGGCTGGGGCCAGGTCCAGCGCAGGCGCAGGTCGCCTTCAATGGCGAAGTGGCGGCCTGTGCTTTCGCTGACGCGCTCGTTGACCCAGGGCTTGGCCCGGTTCCAGTCGAAGGTGGCGATCAGGACCACAACCGCGGCGAGCAGCAGCACCAGGGCCGACACCGTCCACAAAAGGGCGCGCAGCCAGCGGCGGCGGGCTGGGCGGTGGGGTGCTGGTGTGGCGGGGCTGTGGTTCGCTGTGTCGGTCGCTGTGTCTGTCATGGCGCAGGGGGGCCGCTAAATGGGGTTCGGTCCATCCTATCGCCATGAAAACGCTTGCCAAGGCCCGGGACGCGCTGGCGGGCAGCCGGCAGGCCCGCATACAGGAGATTGACCTACAGCGCGGCCTGCGGCGGGGAAGGGGCCGTCATCACGGCGTCTCCTGGCCCTGGCGCAGCCGGGTGGATGCCAGGGCGGCCACCACCAGCAGGCCCGCCATGATGAACAGGCCGTTGCGCGTGCTGCCCGTGGCCTGTTCGATCATCCCCATCACCGTGGGGCCGATGAAGCCGCCCACCAGGCCGCAGGTATTGACCAGGGCTATGCCGCCCGCCAGCCCCGCGCCCGCCAGCCGCGAGGCGGGAAACAGGAAGACCACGGACTGCACCACGAAGAACATCAGCGCCGTCAGGCTGAAACCCAGCAGGCCCAGGGCGGGCGAGGCCTTGCCCGCCAGCGCGGCCACCAGCAGGCCGGCGGCCATGGTGGCCAGGCCCGCCAACAGCATGCGCCGGCAGCGCTGCGGGTGGGTGGCAAAGCGCGGCAGCCAGGCCGCACCGATGGCCGCTGCGATCCAGGGCACGGAGTTGAGCGTGCCGATCTGCAGCGGCGAGAGCTGGCCGTAGGTGCCGATGATGCCCGGCAGGAAGAAGATCACCGTGTAGATGCTGATCTGGTGGCAGAAGTAGACAAGGATGGCCAGCCAGATCTGGCGGTCGCGCAGGCAGTCCCGGAGCGAGTGGCCCACCTGGCCGGCGCTGGCCTGCTGGTCCTGCTCGGCCTGCAGGCGTTGCAGTACCTCGCGCGATTCGGCGGCCGTCAGCCAGGGCGCGCTGGCCGGGCCGTCTGGCAGCTTCTTCCAGACCACCCAGGCCAGGGCCACGGCGGGCAGGCCCTCGATCACGAACATCCACTGCCAGCCATGCCAGCCCAGGAAGCCGTCCATCTGCAGCAGCGCGCCGCCCACGGGGCCGCTGAGGATGTTGGCAATGCACACGCCCAGCAGGAAGTAGCCGATGGCGCGGGCCCGTTCCTCGCGGCCGAACCAGTAGGTCAGGTACAGCATCACGCCGGGGAACAGCCCCGCCTCGGCCGCGCCCAGCAGCACGCGCATCACGTAGAACGAGGTCTCTCCGGTGATGAAGGCCATGCCGGCCGACAGCAGGCCCCAGGTCACCATGATGCGAGTGATCCAGAAGCGCGCGCCCACCCTGTGCATGATGAGGTTGCTGGGCACTTCCAGCAGCGCATAGCTCAGGAAGAACAGCCCCGCGCCCAGGCCGTAGGCGGCCGCCGAGATGCCCAGGTCCACCTCGATGTGCGACTTGGCCAGCGCGATGTTGGTGCGGTCTATGAAGCTGATCACATAGGACAGCACCAGCAGCGGCATCAGCCTGCGGAAGATGCGGGCGTTGAGCAGCGATTGCCTGTCGCCGGCGGCAGGCTGCGGCCGTGCGGGCGGCGCGTGAACAGGGGAGGGCGATGGGTGATGGACCATGGCAAATCCTTGGAAAGATGGGTGGAGGAAAGCGGAGTCAGGCGGTGGCGGTGGAGGCGGCGTTGCCGCGCGTGCCCAGCTGCAGGGCCACGCCGCCCAGCGCGCAGCCGGCCATGACCAGGAAGCACAGGGCATAGCCGCCGGGGCTGGTCCAGCCGCCGCCCAGGGCGATCAGGCTGCCCATCAGCACGGGCGCGATGCCGCCGCCCACGAACATGGCGGTGGTGATGATTCCGTTGGCCGTGGAGGTGGCCGCGGGCTGGGCGCAGTCCGAGGCCACCGCGTAGTAGATGGGCCAGACCGCATTGGCGACCAGGCCGAACAGCAGCTGCATCACCACGACCAGGGCCATGGTGTCGGCGAAGTAGAAGGCGCCCACGCTGGCGGCCATCCACAGGCCGCAGATCACCAGGGTGACGCGGCGCCCGATCACGTCCGACAGGGCCGGCCAGACCAGCTGGCCCACGATGCCGGTGAGCGTGAACACCACGCTCATGCCTGCCGATTCGGCCAGCGACAGGCCCATGATGTTGTAGAGGTAGGCGGGCAGCACCACGTTGATGCCCATGTAGACCACCTGCGTGAGCAGGGTGTTTCCAGCCGTCAGGGCGATGCTGCGGTTGGCCAGCGTGCTGCGCAGGGTGCGCCAGGCCTGGCCTTTTTCCACCTGCGCCGCCACGCTGGCCTGCGGCGGGGTCATGCCCCGGGCGGCGATGTCGGCATACAGCAGTTCCATCTTCTGCGGCGTGGAGTAGCGCGCCCAGAACCACATCAGCGGGATGGCGACGACCAGCGCGACAAAGAACACATAGCGCCAGTTCTCCTCGCCGAAGGCATACAGCACAAAGCCGGCGACCAGGCCGCTGAGCATGGCGCCCACCGGATAGCCCGTGTGGTGGGCGCCCAGCGCGAAGCCGCGCCGCTCCACCGGCCACCACTCGGCGGTGTTGCTCACGCCCACAGGCTCGCCCCAGCCGGCGCCCAGGTTGACGCCGACGCGCAGCGCCACGAAGCCCGCCAGGCTGCCGCTCAGCGCCTTGAAACCCGAGGCGAACGACAGCGCCGTATAGCCCAGCACCAGGGGCACCTGAAAGCGTGCGCGCTTCCAGCCCGCGCCGTAGCGGTCGCTCCAGATCGCGCCGGGAATGTCCAGCACGGCCAGGGCCAGCATCACGATGGTGGCCACCGTGCCCCATTCGTCGGCCGACAGGCCGAAGTGCCGGGAGATGGTCGGCCCCAGCCGCAGCACGATCTCGCGGTCATAGGCATTCAGTACCCAGATCAGCCAGCAGACCAGCAGGGATACCCATGAATAGCGGTGGATCTGGCGCAGCGAAGCGCGCGGGGCCTGGGCCATGACAGTCTCCCGGGCACCAGCGGTGGGTGCCGTTTCATTGTTGTGTGGATGAAGGCGCCGCTTCGCGGGGCGGGCGGCGTTGCGGTGCGAAGGCTCCGGGCCTGCATGCCCGGCTCCGCGCTCAGGCGCCGAAGCGCTGCTCGGGCAGGCCACGCACGCCCAGCCCCTTGACGGCAAACAGCGCGCCACGGGACTGGCCGTCGCCCGGGAAACGCGGCAACGGCGGCTTGCCCATGGAGGTGACGTACAGCGTGTCGAGCCCGGGCCCGCCGAACATCACGCTGGTCACCTTGCGCACCGGCATCTCTATCACCCGGTCCACCCGGCCGTCCGGCGTGTAGCGCACCAGCTGGCCCGCGTACACCAGGGCCTGCCACAGGCAGCCTTCGGCATCGACCGTGGCCCCGTCGGCCGCGCCACCACCGCTGGTGTCGACCGGGGCAAAGGTCCGGCGGCCGCTGGCATGGCCCGTGGCCGTGTCGTAGTCGTAGGCCCGGATCTCGCCGCTCCACGTGTCCGAGAAATAGAGCGTCGTGCCGTCCGGGCTCCAGCACGGGCCGTTCGAGCAGATGATGCCCTCGTCCAGCACATGCAGGCTCAGGTCCGTGTCCAGCCGGTACAGCCGCGCCGAAGGCTGCTCCTCCAGGGTGTCCATGGAGCCGAAGACGAAGCGGCCCTGCCGGTCCACCTTGCCGTCGTTGAGCCGGTTGCCGGGAAGGTGGGACTCAGGGGCGACGACCAGCTCCAGCTCGCCGCTTTCCAGGTCCAGCGTGTGCACGCCGCCGTGCAGCGCCACCAGGGCCGAGCGGCCGTCGCGGCGCAGTGCCATGGAGCCAATCTTCTGGCCGACTTCCCAGGCGCGCAGTTCCCGCCCGTCGGCCGTGCAGCGGAAGATGCGGCCGTCGAAGCTGTCTATCCAGTACAGGCGCTGCTGCCCGACGTCCCACAGCGGGCCTTCGCCCAGCGTGGTCTTGAGGTCGGCGACGATATCGATCTGCATGGGAGTCTCCTGTTCGGTGGCATGGGGGCTGGCCCGGGAAGGCGATTCAGAAGGCCACGTTGGCCGCACCCTTGAGGCCCAGCATGCTGCGCGCCTCGTCAGGCGTGGCGACGTCGACATTCAGGGCCTCGAGCACGGTGCGGATGCGGCGCACCTGCTCGGCGCTGGAGGTGGCCAGCTGGCCCGGGCCTATCCACAGAGAGTCTTCCAGCCCCACGCGCACATGCGAGCCCATGGCCGCGCCCATGGTGGCCAGCGGCAGCTGGTTGCGCCCGGCGCCCAGGATGGACCACTGGTAGTTGCTGCCCAGCAGGCGGTCGGCCGTGCGCCGCATGTGCATCAGGTCCTCCGGGTGGCCGCCGATGCCGCCCAGGATGCCGAACACCGACTGCACGAACACGGGCCCCTGCACCAGCCCCCGGTCCACGAAATGCGCCAGGTTGTGCAGGTGGCTGATGTCGTAGCACTCGAACTCGAAGCGCGTGCCCTGGGCCTGGCCCAGCCGCAGGATGCCTTCGATATCGGCAAAGGTGTTCTTGAAGACCAGGTTGCGGCTGTTTTCCAGGTGCTCGCGTTCCCAGGCGTGTTCCAGGTTCGGGAAGCGCTCCAGCATGGGGAACAGGCCGAAGTTCATCGAGCCCATGTTCAGCGAGGCCAGCTCGGGCTGGAACTCGGTCACGGGCCGCATGCGCTCTGGCACCGTCATGTGCGGGCTGCCGCCCGTGGTGATGTTGACGATGGCATCGCTCTCGGCACGGATCGCCTTGAGAAAGGGGCGGAACAGCTCAGGGTCCTGCGAGGGGCGCCCGTCGCGCGGATCGCGGGCATGCAGGTGCACGATGGCGGCGCCAGCCTCGGCGGCATCGATGGCGGCGCGCGCAATCTGCTCGGCCGTCACCGGCAGGTGGGGCGACATGCTGGGCGTGTGGATGGCGCCCGTGGGCGCGCAGGTGATGATGGCTTTTGTGCGGGTGGCCATGGAAGATCCTTGCGAACGGTGAAAAAGGCGAGAGGAGGGGAGGAGAGGAGGAGAGGGCGCTCAGCTCAGCGCCTGTGTCAGCCCATCGACGGCCAGCTCCTGGCCCGTGACATGGCCGGCCAGCGGGCTGGCGGCAAACACGGCCATGTTGGCAATGTCGCGCGCCGTGGCCATGCGGCCCAGCGCGGCCTGGTGCGTGTAGCTGCGCGTGACGTCCTCCAGCGGCAGGCCGCGCGCCTGCGCCTTGGCGGCAATCACATCGCGGATGCGCGGGCCGTCCACGGCGCCCGGCAGGATGGCGTTCACCCGGATGCCGTCGGCGCCCAGCTCCAGCGCCAGCGACTTGGTCAGGCCGATCACCGCCCACTTGGACGCCGAATAGGCCGTGCGGCCCGGCATGCCCAGGTGGCCTGCCGCCGAAGACAGGTTGACGATGACCGCCTGCCGGCCCTCGCGTGCCGATTGCCGGAGCCGGGGCACGGCCAGCCGCGTGCACAGGAAGGCGCCGGTGATGTTCACATCCAGCGTGCGCTGCCAGTCGGCCAGGTCCAGCGTCTCCACCGCGCCCGTGGGGCCGGCCACCCCGGCGTTGTTGACGAGGATGTCCAGGCCGCCCAACTCGTTGTCCACGGCCTTGAACAGGGCCTGCACCTGCAAGGCATCCGACACATCGGCAAGACGGCCGCTGGCGCCGGGCAGGGCGGCAGCCAGCGCATCCAGGCTGGCCTGGGCCACGTCACAGACCATGACGCGCGCGCCGGCCTCGGCAAAGGCGCGGCTGATTTCCAGGCCGATTCCGGCGGCGCCCGCCGTCACCAGGACGCGCTGGCCGGCCAGAAGATCGTTTTTCCACATGCGGGGACTCCTTGGGAACTCAAACAAAGGTGAAAGGGATTCGGGTTGGGTTTGGATTTTGTATCTGTGATCACAGATCAAATATGGTGAATACCCTATGCGGCATGACAGCGGCGGCGCCGCGCTACCATCGCCGCCATGGCCATCAACGAACTAGTCACCCCACTCAAACGGCAGACCCTCAGCAGCGATGTCTATGCACAGCTCAGGGAATTGCTGATCACGGGCCAGATGATTCCGGGCGAGCAGATCTCGCTGCGCACCACGGCCAGCGCGCTGGGCGTCAGCGTCATGCCCGTGCGCGAGGCCGTGCACCGGCTGGTGGCCGAGCAGGCGCTGGAACTCACGCCCAACCGCGCGCTGCGCGTGCCGTTGATGACGGAAAGCGCCTTCCGCGAGATCACGCGCATCCGCGTCAACCTCGAAGGCCTGGCCACGGAGCAGGCGGCACGGCAACTGCCGGCCGCCGAGCTGGAACGCATCGCCGCCCTGCAGGACCGCTTTGCGGCCGAGATGGCCAGCGCCGCGCCGGACGGCGGGCGGCTCATCGCCTTCAACAAGGATTTCCACTTCGCCGTCTACAGCGCGGCCGGCATGCCCATGCTGCTGCAGATGATCGAGGCGCTGTGGCTGCGCATAGGTCCCATCCTCAACCACGACATGCGCTCGGGCTCGCGCCGCGTGAGCGAACAGGTGGCGGTCGGCCACCATGCGCGCCTGGTCGAGGCCCTGCGGCGCGGCGATGCGCCAGCCGCGAAGGAGGCGCTGCGCGGCGACATCGAAAGCGCGGCCGACTACATCGTGTCGGCGGGCGTGCTGGTGACGGCGGACGGTGCCGCGGGCGGTGGGGATGACGGCGCGCCGGAAGTCCTGCGCCGCTAGAATCGCCGCCCCATGCACAACGCCCACGACCCCAAGGTTCTTCCCATACGCGACGGCGTCAGCCCCAGCTGCGTGGTGCTGCCCAGCCAGGGCGGCGGGTTGCTGATCGATTTTCTGGCCGAGCGCCTGCCGGCCGTGGCGCGCGAAGACTGGCTGCGGCGCCTGGCGCTGCGCGAGGTGGTGGACGAGCATGGCCGCGCCGCCGATGCAGGCACGGCCTTTGCGCCGGGCCTGCGCTACTACTACTACCGCGAGCTGCAGGCCGAGCCGCCCATTCCCTTCGAGGCCGAGGTCATCCACCGCGACGCGCATCTGCTGGTGGCCGACAAGCCGCATTTCCTGCCCGTGGTGCCGGCCGGGAAGTACCTGCAGCAGACGCTGCTGGTGCGGCTCAAGCGCGAGTTCGACCTGCCCGAGCTGTCGCCCATCCACCGCATCGACCGCGACACGGCGGGACTGGTGGTGTTTTCGGTGCAGCGCGCCACGCGCGGCATCTACCAGGCGCTGTTCCGCGACCGCGCCATCCACAAGACCTACGAGGCCGTGGCCCCCTGGCGCGAGGACGTGGTTTTCCCGCGCACGCATGAAAGCCGCATGGAGGAAAGCGGCCATTTCTTTCGCATGCACGAGGTGGCCGGCACACCCAACACCCGCACCCACATGCAGGTGCTGGAGCAGCACGGCCCCTGGGCACGCTACCGGCTGGAGCCCGAAAGCGGCAAGCGCCACCAGCTGCGCGTGCACATGGCCGCCCTGGGCCTGCCGCTGTGGGGCGACGGCTTCTATCCCGAAGTGCATGACACGCCCGAGGGCGACTACTCGCGCCCGCTGCAGCTGCTGGCGCGCAGCCTGGCCTTCACCGATCCTCTGGACGGCCAGTCGCGGCGCTTTGACAGCCGCCGCCAGCTGCTGCTGCTGACCGACCTGTAGAGGCTTTTCCACTGCCGGAAACCGCTGGTTTTTTGCCCATGGCCCCGCCATGGGATAGGCCGGTTGCGGACATTTAACGGACAACTTTGTCCGATAATTGTCCGCATGACTTCCAAAAGACCCAGTGCCGATATCCGCCGCGCCCAGTTGCTGGACGCGGCCGATGCCGTGTTTTCCGAGCATGGCGTGACCGCGCCGCTGGACCTGGTGGTCGAGCGCGCCGAAGTCGGCCGCGCCACGCTGTACCGGCAGTTTCCTGACCGGCGCGCGCTGATGCTGGCGCTGCTGGAGCGTTCGCTGGACAACATGCGCCTCGCGGCCGAGGCCATGGCCGAGGATGACGATGCCTTCTACAAGCTGCTGTCGCGCCTGGCCGAGCGCATTGCGGTCTCGGCCCCCATCACCGATTACTGGCGCACGGTGGAGCGCGGCGACGAGGTCATCGCCCAGGCCCGCGTTGCCATGTGGCAGATCTTTCGGCCGGCCATGGACCGGGCCGTGGCCTGTGGCCATTGCCGCCAGCCGCTGACGCAGGCCGAGCTGTCCCTGGTCTTCGGCATGCTGGGCGCCTCGCTGCGCGGCGAGACGCCGCAGCAGCGGCGCACGCTGGCGCGCAAGGCGCTGCAGATCGTCTGGCAAGGCCTGAAGGCCTGACATGGCCACCACACCCACTCCACCGGGGCCCGTGCTGCCCCCGTCGCCCCCCGTCGTCTACCTCAAGCCCCCGCCGGACTGGGAAGAGCATGAAAAGCCCAGCCTGCCGGGCTCGCCGTCCATGCCGCTGCACCAGCCGGCCGTGCGCGCCGCCTATGGCCTGATCGCCGTGCTGGTGGCGTTGACGGGCGGCCTGGGCAATGCACTGTTCACGGCCAACCTGCCCACCATCCAGGGCCAGATGGGGCTGACGTCTTCCGAGGCCGCCTGGCTGACCGGCGCCTACGTCATGCTCAACATGACGGCCAACCTGCTGGTCTACAAGTTCCGCCAGCAGTTCGGCATGCGGCTGTTCGCCGAGATCGGCCTGGGCCTGTATGCGCTGCTGACGCTGCTGCACCTGGTGCTGGGCAGCTACACCAGCCTGCTCATGCTGCGCGCGGCCAGCGGCCTGGCGGGCGCCACCTGCAGCACGCTGGGCACGCTCTACATGCTGCAGGCCGCGCCGCGCAAGCATGTGCTCAAGATGCTGGTGATCGGCGTGGGCCTGGGGCAGATCGCCACGCCGCTGGCCTGGATCCTGTCGCCGGGCCTGCTGTTCAACAGCGAGTGGCACAACCTCTATCTGTTCGAGGCCGGCCTGGCCCTGATCTCGTTCGCGGGCGTGGTGGTGCTCAAGCTGCCGCCGGGCGTGCACATCCGCAGCTTCGAGCGGCTGGACTTCCTGACCTTCTTCCTCATGGTGCCCGGCGTGGGCCTGCTGATCGCCGTGCTGGTGCAGGGCTACAACCACTGGTGGCTGGACACGCCCTGGCTGGCCTGGATGCTGATCGGCTCCATCGTCCTGCTGAGCGTGGCGCTGTACATCGAGCACCACCGCCGCAACCCCATGCTGCAGACGCGCTGGTTCGTGCTGGCGCCCACGGTGCGCTTCGTGATCGGTGCGCTGCTGCTGCGCTTTCTGACCACCGAGCAGACCTATGGCGTGATCGGCATGCAGCGCATGCTGGGCATGACGGTGGACCAGATGCAGCCGCTGTTCATCGTCATCCTGCTGGGCACCATCGCAGGCATTGCCGTGTCGGCGCTGACCTTCGGGCTGGAGAACATGGGCAAGCAGATCGTGGGCTCCATCGTGCTGTTCGCGCTGGCGGCCTGGCTGGACCACAGCCGCACCAGCCTGGCCCGGCCCGAGGACTTCTTCGGCAGCCAGTTCCTCATGGCCGTGGGCGCGGGCCTGTTCATGGGGCCGCTGATGCTGATCGGCGTGGTGCAGGGCCTGAAGTTCGGCGCGCACTACATGCTGACGGCCATCGTCACCATCTCCATGACGCAGGCCATGGGCGCGCTCATGGGCTCGGCCCTGCTGAGCACCTACCAGATGCACCGCGAGCAGGTGTATTCGGCCGCCATCGTGGCCGATGTCGATCCCACCGACCCCATCGTGGCCGACCGCCTGCGCCTGCAGCAGCAAAGCCTGGCCCGCGTCATTGCCGACCCGGCCCTGCGCGCGGCCCAGGGCACGGCCCAGCTGGCGCAGGCCGCACGCCGCGAGGCCAATGTGCGCGCCTACAACGACGTGTTCGCGCTCACGGCCGGCGTGGCCGTGCTCTACCTGCTGTGGATGCTGGCCCTGGCCGGCCGCGCACGCCAGCGCGCCTTCGTGGAGCGCATGCGCGCCGCCGCAGCCGATGCCTCGGCCATGCGCGGCACCGATGCCGCCGCGCCGCAGGACGCGCCGGGCCAGCCGCCCACCCAACCCGTCGCCCGCGCCTGAAACCGTTCGCCCAGAGAAAAGACAACAACATGAGTGACTCCGAAAATACCAATGGCGGCACGGCCGCCTCTGCCTCGCCTGCGCCGGCTCCCGCTGCGGCGCCTTCGCCCTCGCCCTCGCCATCGCCATCGCCATCGCCATCGCCATCGCCATCGCCATCGCCCAAGCTCATCAAGCCCTCGCTGCGCAGCGTGCTGGTGATGCTGGTGGTCGCACTGGCCGGCGTGCTGCTGGTGCTGCGTGCCTGGAACCTGTTCCCCTTCGCGGGCACCGTGGTCAGCACCGACAACGCCTATGTGCGCGGCGCCGTCACCGTGCTCGCGCCCCAGGTCAGCGGCTATGTGACCGAGGTGCTGGTGCAGGACTACGAGAACGTCAAGGCCGGCCAGCCCCTGGTGCGCATCGACGCACGCACCTACGAAGCCGCCCAGGCCCAGGCCCAGGCCCAGCTGGCCAATGCCCGCGCACAGCTGGCCAATGCCGACCAGACGCAGGCCCAGAACCGCGCCACGCTGGGCGCCAGCCGCGCCGGCCTGGCGGCGGCGCAGGCCGAATCCGACCGTGCGGCGGCCGAGCTGCAGCGCGTGCAGGCGCTGTCCGAGCGCGGCTCCGTCTCGCTCAACGAGCGTGACAAGGTGCGTGCCACCGCGCGCCTGGCGGCCACCAACGTGGCCAAGGCCCAGGCCGACATCGAGATCAACGCCCAGAAGATCAAGGCGACGACGGTGAACCGCGCCTCGCTCGAAGCCCAGGTCCAGATGGCCGAGGCCCAGCTGCGCCAGGCCCAGATCAACCTGGACAACACCGTGGTGCACGCGCCAGGCGATGGCCAGGTCAGCGAAGTCGGCGTGCGCCGGGGCCAGTACGTCACGGCCGGCTCCCAGCTCATGTACGTGGTGCCGCACACGCTGTGGGTGGTGGCCAACTTCAAGGAGACCCAGACCGCCCAGGTGCGCATAGGCCAGGCAGTGCGCTTCAGCGTCGATGCGCTGGGCGGCGCCCACCTCACGGGCCGCGTGCTGGAGATCGCGCCGGCCACGGGCTCGGAATTCAGCGTGCTCAAGGCCGACAACGCCACGGGCAACTTCACCAAGGTCGTGCAGCGCCTGCCGGTCAAGATTGCAATCGATCCCGACCAGGAGCTGGCCGCGCGGCTGCGCGCGGGCATGTCGGTGGTGGTGCGGCTGGATACGGCGCAGCCTGAGTCCCAACCCGCACAGCAGCCCGCACGGCAACCCGCACTACAACCCGCACCCCAACCGGAGGCCCGCCCATGACCGCCCGCGCACTGGCCATGGCCATCGCCTGCGCCACCGCGCTGGCCGGCTGCAGCGTGCCGCCGCTGAGCACCGCGCCTGAAGCGGCCCGGCCCGTCATGCCCGCCCAGTGGAGCGGGGCAGGGCAGGAGCCGGCCGCCGCCGTCCAGGCATCGTGGTGGCAGGCCTTTGGCGATCCGCTGCTCACGCGCTGGGTGGAACTGGCCCAGTCCCGCAACAACGATGTGCTGCTGGCCCTGTCGCGCGTGGATGAGGCGCGGGCCAACCTGGATGTGGCAGGCGCTGCGGGCCTGCCCCAGCTCTCGGCCACGGCCGGCGCCTCCACGGGCCGCAGCCTGGGCGCGCGGGGCCTGGCGCACACGCGCTCGGTTCAGCCCGGCCTGCAGGCCAGCTGGGAGCCTGATCTGTGGGGCCGCATCGCCCACCTGGAAAAGGCCGCCGCCCTGCGCCTGCAGGCCAGCGAGGCCGACCGCGACGCCGTGGCCCTGGCCGTGGCCGCCACCACGGCCCAGGCCTATGTGGGCCTGCGCTCGCTGCAATCGCAGCTGCAAGTGGCCCAGGCCACGGCCCGCTCGCGCGAACAGGCCCTGCGCCTGGCCGATGAGCAGGCGCGCGTCGGCTACACCTCGCAATTGCAGCTCACCCAGGCCCAGGCCGAGCTGCAATCCGTGCAGCAGGCCGTGGAGCAGCTGGAGCTGTCGCTGGCGCGCCAGCGCACGGCGCTCCTGCTGCTGGCCGGCGGCGAGGGTGACGAGCAGGCAGCCGCGCTCATGGCAACAACCGACGGCCAGTCCGCTGCGCTGGGCGCACCGCCGCCTGCGCCGGCCGCCGGCCTGCCTTCTGCCTTGCTGCAGCGCCGCCCCGACATTGCACGGGCGCAGCTGCAGCTGGCGGCCGCCGACGAAAGCCTGGCCGTGCAGCGCACCGCCTTCCTGCCCCAGGTCTCGCTGACGGCCAGCGCCGGCAGCCTGCTGGTCAACGCCCTGCAATACCACCCGGCCACGGTCTGGGCCCTGGGCGGCAGCGTGCTGGCGCCGCTGTTCACGGGCGGCCGGCTGCAGGGGCAGTTCGACGCCGTGACCGCCCAGCGCGACCAGGCCGCCTATGCCTACCGTGGCGTGGTGATCAAGGCCCTGGCCGATGTGGAAAACGCCCTGGTCGGCACCCAGCGCCTGCAGTCGCAGTGGCAGCACGCCAGCGAGCGCGAGGCCGTGCTGCAGCGCTCCCTGGGCTTTGCCAAGGACCGCTACGAGGCCGGCTACGCCAGCTACCTGGAAGAGCTGGACGCCCAGCGCAATCTCTTCCAGGCCCAGCAGGAAGTCATACGCCTGCGCCAGAGCCAGCTGGAAAACGCCATTGCGCTGTACCAGGCGCTGGGGGGCGGCTGGCAGGCCGACGCTGCACCTGTCGCCAGCTCCGCCCGCTGATCAGACCTTCTCGATGCGCGCAGGCAGGCCCTGGCGCACCGTGGCGCCAGACACCCAGTCCACCCACACGTTTTTGCAGCCGGGCCGCGTGGGATCGGCAAAGCCCAGGTCGTTGAGGTTCACGCCATTGGCATGCTCGGCGTTCACCGGCATGGGCTGGCCGTCGATGCTGTGGCGGCCTGCGCCCAGTTCGCGGTGGCCGTAGCCGTGCTCGATGGCCACGGTCCCCGGCATCACGCCGTCGCGCACCATGGCCACGGCCGTCACCGCGCCGCCCGGCGTGCGGATGCGCACCGTGTCACCGTTGGCGATGCCCAGCCGCTCGGCGTCATCGCGGTGCAGGGACACCGGGTTGTGCGGATGCACCTGGCGCAGCCGCGAGACGGCAATCGACATGGAACTCATCAGGTTGGACTTGTACGAGGTCAGCAGCAGCGGCCATTGCTGCTCGCCGAAATGCGTGCGCATGGCGCTGCCGTCGGCCAGCCGCGCCGGATACCAGGTGGGGCAGCCGCTGTAGCGCTCGCCCGTCATGGCGTGGCGCATGCGGGCCAGCTCCTCGCTCCACACCTGCAGGGCAGGCGCGTGGGCCTTGCGGGTGTGGCCGTCCTTCCAGGCGTCCTCGATGCGGTCGAAGCGCCCGCCGCGCGTCAGCAGCATGGCCACCTGACGCCATTCATCGTCCTTCAGGCGCTGGCGCAGCGCGGGCACCAGCCTGTCCACGCCGGTGATGGCGATGTCGTCATCGCTGGCCGCCGGCACGGGCTTGCCACCTGCCCAGGCCACGTTGGCCAGGGCGTGGATGAAGAAGTCCTCGGCCGAGCGCAGCGCATGGGGCTGGCCCTGGGCGTCCTTGATGGCGGCCTCGCCAAAGCCGGGCAGGCCCAGCCGTTCTGCCACGGCAAAGAGGAAGCTCTCCACGTTCACGGGCTGGCCGCCGGCCGTGCGCGCCACGGCGGGCTGCACCACGGGCCAGCGCACGGTGGAGCTTTTGGCCACCACGTCGGCCCAGGGCGCCGAGATGCCCCAGCTCTCGTAGGTCACGGTATCGGGCACGATGAAATCGGCCAGCGCGCTGGTCTCGTTGATGAAGGGATCGATGGAGACGATCAGCGGCAGCTTCTTCGGGTCCTTGAGATCGTCCACCAGCGCGTTGCGAAAGCCCGCAATGCCGTAGACGGGGTTGCTCATGTGGTTGATCCAGGCCTTGGCGCGATAAGGGTAGCCGGCCAGCGCGCTGGCCAGCATCTCGCTGGACAGGCCGCCCACGGCCGGGTACCACGGGGCCTGGGCGGCGGGGTAGTCCTTCGCGCCCTCGGGCTGGCCCTCGCGCTTGCGCTGGAATTCCGCGCTTTTCTCGTAGGGCTGGCGGTGGCGTGACAGCGCCAGGCCGCGCGGCTTGACCTTGCCGTCGAAGTTGGCGAAGTCGTAGCGCGGGCCCGGGCCGAAGGGGCCGAACGGGCCGGCATCCAGCACCAGGCCGCCCTGCACGTTGAGGTTGCCCACCAGGGTGTTGAGCATGCTGATGGCGTAGGCGGTGTAGAAGCCCGCGCCGCTCATGGTGCCGCCATGCGCATCGGCCACGGCGCGCTTGCCATGGCTGGTGAACTCGCGCGCCAGCGCCTCGATCTCGCCGCGCGCCACGCCGCACAGCGCCGCGTATTCGTCCAGTGTCTTGAGGCTGGCCTGCTCATGCAGCTTGGCCAGCGAGGAGCAGACCGACAGCTCGGGGGCCTGGTCCGCGCCTTCTGCCTTCAGGCCGGGCACGGCCACGCGGGCGCGCACCATCAGCTGTGCAGGCTCGGCCTGGGTGTGCGGCGCCAGGCTGCCATCGGCACGCTGCACCACGAACACATCCTGGGCCGGCTTGCCGTCTTCGGCTGGCGCGGGCAGGGCCCAGCCCAGGTCGGCGCCGCGCAGAAAGCTGCCATGGCGCGGGTGGCCGGGCTCGTTGACCAGCAGGTGCGTGGCATTGCTCCAGGACGCCTCGCCCGCCGCCTGCATGGCGGCCGGGCCGGGCTGGGCGAGAAAGCCCGTGTCATGGCGCGCCTCGTCCAGGATGACGCGGATCAGCGCCATGGCCAGGGCCAGGTCGCTGGCCGGCTTGACGGCCAGCCAGCGGTTGCCGCTGCCGGCAGCCAGGCTGGACGAGGTCGGCAGCACGGGCGAGACCACCACGTAGCGGAAACGGTTGTCCTCGCGCGAGCGGGCCTCGGCCAGTTCGCGGCCCTGGCGCTGGAAGGGGTTGCCGGACTGCGCGGGCGCCGCGCCGATGAACAGGCCGAAGCTGGCATGGCTCCAGTCCGGCTTGCCGTGCGGCATGCCGGGCAGGTCGCCGAGCGCGGCAGCTGCACCCACACGAAAACTCTGGCCGCAGTAGGCGCCGTGGTTGCTGACGTTCACGGTGCCGAAGGACGGCCCCGCAAAGCGGCGCAGCAGCTGGGCGCGGCCTTCGTTGGAGGCGTCGGTCACCAGCAACTGGTTGGAGCGCGGGCCGAACTCGGGGTTGTCGGCGTCCAGCGGCGTCCTGGTGTCCCAGATGGCGCGCAGGCCCTCGACCTGGCCTTCGCCGAACAGATCGCCGCCCTCGCAGACTTCCTGCACCAGCTGCTCGAAGGAAATGCTCTGCCAGCGGCCGCTGCCGCGCGGGCCCACGCGCTTGAGCGGGGTGAGCACGCGGTGCGGCGCGTTCTGGTGCTCCAGCATGGACGAGCCGCGCGCGCAGGACGTGGCCCGGCCCTCCAGGCCCAGCTCCTTGCCCAGTTTGGCGTAGACCTCGCGCACGGGTTCTTCCATGGCGGCCGGGCGCGTGGTGGCCAGCGGGTGGTAGGGGTTGCCTGCCACGCGCAGGATGCGGTTGCTGGCGGTATCGACACGCACGCGCACGCCGCACTGCGTCCAGCAGCCCAGGCAGCTGGAGGGGCTGACCACCTGGCCGGGCTGGGTGGCGAGCGCGCCCGTGGCCGGGTCGATGCGGAACTCGGGCGTCAGCGAATTGCCGCGCGTGGCGCTGGCCGTGGGCGTGCCCGAGGTGCCTGCGACCAGGCCCTTGGCACCGCGCGCCAGTGTTTCACCGTAGCCGGCCGCAAAGGCGGCCAGCCCGCCGGCGGTGAGGCCCCGCGCAGCAGCAGGCGGCGGCGTGTGGCCTCGGCATCCAGGGAATCTTCGGGAGCTTGGGGGAGTTTCTTCTTGTCGGTCATGAAAGGCTTTCTGTGGCGCGGCCGGCCGGTGGCGGGCCGCGCTCCGTGAATGGGTGAGGGGGCGTCAGGGCGGCGGTGTCAGAGGGCGCGGGCCGCGGCCGAGCGCGCGGGAAACAGCTCCAGCGCCCAGGTGGCCAGCGTCACCAGTGCAATGCACAGGCCGGCCACGCCCAGCATGCCCAGCAGGCCGTCGCCGCCCAGCGGCATGTGGTAGATGTACAGGCCCGCGCCGTACTTGGGCACGCCTTGCACGCCCATGAACAGCGCCCAGCGGAAGGCCCAGGCCGCGGCGGCCAGGCCCAGCCCCAGGGCCAGCGTGTAGCGCGGGCAGGCCATGCGCTGCCCACCCCGCACCAGGGCCCACAGCAGGGCGGCACCGGCCACGGCCGAGCCCAGCATGCTCAGGCGCCAGACCGGAAACTGCTGCCACAGCTGCAGCGCCGCCTGGAAGGAGCGGCCCTGGCCCAGCCAGCCGGCAACGGCCCAGACCGCCACCATGGCCAGCAGGCACAGCGCCAGCGCCAGGCCCAGCACGCGCAGGGCCTGCAGGGCGCCGGCATCGGGGCGGTGGCGGGCGGGCAGAAAGCGCGCCGTCACCAGCATGCAGCCCACCGTGGCCAGCCAGCCCGTGAGTGCCAGGTTCAGCGGCACCCACAGCGTGTTCCACAGCGGGCGCGAGCGCACGGCCATCAGCTCGGCGCCGGTATAGGCGGTGATGGTCAGCGCCGACACGGCCAGCAGCGGCGCCAGCCAGCGCAGCCACTGCGGCCGGCCTAGCCACCAGGCCAGCACGAAGGCCAGCGCCAGCCCCACGAAGACGGGCAGCAGCAGGGCGCCCACCGACATCCACGACCACGGCGTGAAGTGCGCATAGAAATGCCAGAAGCGCGCAGGCTGGTGCAGGTCGGCCAGCAGCGACACGGGTGCGGCGATGGCGCTGACGGCCAGCACCAGCACGGCGGCCGGCAGCAGGCGCGCCATGGCGCTGCCGCGCGGCGCCCAGGCGCAGGCGGCGGCCAGCAGGGCGGCGCCCGTGGCAATGCCGGCCAGGAAGAAGTACTGCACGGCCCAGGGCAGCCAGGCCGATTCGTAGGCGGGGGTCAGGAGTTCGACGATGTGCATGGGGTGCTCCTTGCGTTCAGTGGGAAGTGACCAGCCGCACGCTGGCCTGCCCGTCCACGCCGTCGACGAAGGCGTCGGGCAATCCCAGGTAGTACACATGCGGGTCCGTGCCCATGGCGGGCTTGAGCACCTTGAGGTCCTTGGCGTGCTCGCGCATGCGCTGGCGGATCTCGCTGCCCTCGTCGTTGAGGTCGCCGATCACGCGGGCGCCGCCCACGCAGCTTTCCACGCAGGCCGGCAGCAGGCCGGCTTCCAGGCGGTGCTCGCAGAAGGTGCACTTGTCGGCGGTCTGCGTCTCGTGGTTGATGAAGCGTGCGTCATAGGGGCAGGCCTGCACGCAGTAGCCGCAGCCCACGCAGCGCTCGTTGTCCACCAGCACGATGCCGTCGCTGCGCTGGAAGGTGGCCTGCACCGGGCAGACCGGCACGCAGGGCGGGTTGTCGCAGTGGTTGCACAGGCGCGGCAGGTTGAGCATGGCCGGCGGCAGGTCCTCGTTGCCCGCGTGCTGCACCTCGTACTGCAGCACCGTGGTGCGGAACTGGCCCAGCGGCGGCAGGTTCTCCATGGAGCAGCTCACCGTGCAGGCCTGGCAGCCTATGCAGCGGCGCAGATCCACCAGCATGCCGTAGCGCCTGCCGGCCTCGCCGGGGCGGCGCGGTGGCTGGAAACCCGTGGTGCCGGGCGCGGCCGCCGCCACGGGCAGGGCCACGGCCGCCATGGCGGCGGCCAGCAGGTCCTGCAGGAAGCCGCGCTTGCCGGCGGCGGGCTGCGCATGGGCGGCGGTGCGGGCGGGGATGTCCTGGGAGGAGGGCTTGCAGCTGCAGTCGTTGCAGCCGCTGCCGGCGCGGGATGTTTTTGGCATGGCCTGTCTTTCATCGTCCTGCGGCCACGGAGGGTGGTCGCTTAAACTCAATAAAGCATTAAAAATATGCTTTTTATATTGAATTTAATATATGAAATTCAGGGCTTTGGCGGCTTGATGTGAGTCAAGCAATGGGCTTTCCAAGTGCCTGCAGAGTGCTTGCAAAGTGCCACCGACTGCCTGCCATGGACAGGCGCCCAAGGCAGTCCATAGCGTGTGGCGCAGGGATTAAGACGGGGTTAACAGGGTGACTGCATTCCTCGGGAATGCAGGGCGCGTATCGGAAATCACCCTCTTGTTTCCGTGCGCGGCCCCGGTCTACGCTGCTTGTGTCGCCACTGCCAAGGAGTTCTCCATGAACCATGCCCTGAACAGCCTTGCTTCGGAACTGGACCTTGCCGCCGAAGCCGGCGAGCACCTGAGGCTGCAATTCACACAGGCCTGCGTGGACCGCATCGCGCACCTGCTGGAAGACCCGGACGTCATCCGCTGCGCACAAGGCCTTCGCCGCTACCTGGACGGCCAGATCGACAGGCAGGAGCTGGACCGCCTGGCCCGCGAGGCGGCCAGCCTGGCCAACCACCACCAGGGATCACGCTCCCTCGACGGCTGCGGCCATGCCGCCGTGTCCGCCACCTATGCCACGGCCCATGGGCTGGCGGGCCGGGCGCTGCAGGCGGCCGACTATGCGGCCTACGCCATGGTCTATGGCGAGGGCGGCCACGGCGCCGTCACGGACCGCGAATCGTTCGAGCCTGAATACCAATGGCAGGCCCGCTGCCTGGCCTCGCTGGCGCAGGCCGCTCAGCAGCGCACGTAGCACCAGGCCGACTGCTGCAGCAGGGCCAGTGACTCGATGCCGCCCTGCGGCAGCACGCGCATGCCGGCAGGCGCCTCGCGGCCCAGCTTCTTGAGCGTGTTCGGGCAGACCAGCGCATGGGCCAGGGCGGCCGCATCCAGATGCTGCGGCGTGCCCGGCGCGGCGTCCAGCAGCGCCTCGACGGCCGGGCCGTTGATGACGATGCGGACCTCGGCACCGGGCCGGTCCTGGCGCAGGTTGGCCAGATTGCTGCGCGCACGGGCCAGGGCGCCGGGCGTGGGCGCATGCAGCACGATGCGCAGCGGCGGCGCATCCGGCCGGGCGGGGAACAGGTCGCTCCAGTCGTTGGAGGCGGTGGAAGCGGCGGGAGAACGGCTTGTGCTCATGGTCGTCCTCGTCATTTCCTGCCGCGCGGCCCCATGACCTCTTCCAGCAGGCCCGGCGGCAGGCCGGTGCGCACCTGCACCAGTCCCTTGTCATCCTTCCAGACCAGGGCCGGCGTGGCACGCAGGCCCCAGGTGGACATCAGCGAGGCATGGTTGGCCAGCACCTGCCGCGTGGCCTGCGGCACCGGGGCCAGCGGCGTGGCGCCCGCGCCCTCTGCGCTGGCGCGGCCGGCCTTGGCATAGGCGCGTGCGTGCTCGGCCAGGGCCTGCTCGGGCTGGCGCGCGGTCAGCAAGGCGGCGGCCTTGCCCTCGCTGCTGGGCTTGAGGATGCCCACCAGAATGTGGCGCAACTGCACCTGGCCGCTCTCCACCCAGGGCCGGGCATCGTTCCACAGCTGGTTGCAATAGGGGCAATTGGGGTCGGTGAACACATAGACCGTGCGCGGCGCGTCGGCGCGGCCATCCGGTATGGACTGGGCGCGCTGCACATCGCCCCACAGCTGCTCGCCCATGGGCTTTTGCACGGCGGCCTGCAGGGCCTGGGCGTTCACGTCGCGGCCCTGGGCGTCGATCACCGTGCCCAGCACCCAGTGCTTGCCGTCAGGCATGCGGTAGATGGGCACGGGCTGGCGGTCGCGGTAGGCGGCCCAGGCCTTGAGTCCGCCCACGGCCGGCAGCGGTCCCACCAGGGTCAGTCCCTGCTGGGCCAGGAAATCCTCCGATGGCAGCTCGGACGCCGCAGCCGGCAGGGCCAAGGCTGCCGACAGGGCCAGGGCTCCTGCCAGTGCAGGCAGGGGAAACAGGGGGGAAGCGCTCATGAACATTCCTTCAGATGCTGGGCCAGGCTGGCGCGCGACAGCTCGCCCATGCGCATGCCGCACAGCCGGCCGTCGGCGCCATAGAAATAGGTGGAAGGCAGGCCCCGCTGGCGCCAGTGCCGGCCGGCCTGCTGCTGCGGGTCGAACAGCACCTGGGCCAGCGGCAGCGGGGCCGTCGCCTGCTCGCGCTGCAGGTAGCCCATCACGGCCTCGGCTGACTCGCCCTGGTTGATCCAGATGAAGCGCACATCGGGCCGTTGCTGCTGGGCCTGGGCCAGCACCGGCATCTCGCGTCTGCAAGGCGGGCACCAGGTGGCCCAGAGGTTGATCACCATGGGCTTGCCATCGGCCTGCTGCAGCTGCTGCAGCGAGACCGGCTGCGCCTGCCCGTTGACCAGGGTGAAGGCCGGCAGGGCCGGTGCATCTGCGGAGGGCAGCGCCTGCAGCAGGCTGCCCAGCACCAGCAGGGCCGCCCCCGCGCCCAGCGCCAGCCCTGTGGCGCGGCGCAGCACCGGGGAGCGGCGGCTGCGCCACAGCATGTACAGCAGCGCGGCCAGCAGGCCGGCCCAGAGGTTCCATCCCCCGTCGCGGATATCGACGACACGGCCTGCGAAGGCCGGCATCCCGCTCCAATCCCAGGGGGCCGGCGCGACCTCGGTCCACCACTGCGCTACATAGGCCAGGCGCGCCGCCAGCAGGCCGGCCAGGGTGCTTTGCCACAGCAGCGCATCCACGGCTTGGCCCGTGCGCCTTTCATTCCTGCGCGCCAGCCACTGCGCCAGCAGCCAGGCCAGCATGGCCACCACCACGCCCATCGGCAGGACCAGCGGCCCCAGCGCCAGGCTGGCAGGCAGGTGCAGCCAGGCGCCCAGCGCCGATAGCGCTGACGGCCCGCCAGGCTCTGCCGCTCCGGCAAGAACAGGCGAAGGCGCCAGCAGCAGGCCGGCAAGCAAGGGCAGGAAGGACGAAAGAAGAGGGGATGACCGGAGATGCATGGAAGGGAGTTTCAGCCATGCAGGCTGACAGGTCGTGGATGCTGGCAGCGGGGAATTAACGGGGGGTTAACGGCCTCATGGCCATCAGGCTGCGACCGGTCCATTTCGCCCAACCAATCCCATGGCCGCAGACAGCAGCAAGGCCGCAGCGGCAAATCCGCCAGACAGCCAGAGCGTGGCGTGCAGCCCCCAGCCATCGACCAGTTGGCCGCCTGCCCATGAGCCCAGCGCAATACCGATGTTGAAGACGCCAACGTACAGCGCCGTGGCAATTTCCACGGCGCGTGGCGCAGCCTGCATCATCCAGGTCATCAGTCCCACCGATACGCCGCCGTAGGCCAGGCCCCAGACCAGCAGCACGGCGCCACCACCGGTTGGCGATGCGCCCACGGACAGGAACAGCACAGGCGCCAGCAGCAGGCCCAGGGCGATCGCCGCCAGACTCGGCACCGTGCGGCGCGCCGCGATGATGCCCGCCAGGAAGTTGCCCGCAATGCCCGCGATGCCGTAAGCCAGCAGCAGCGCGCTCATCCATTGCGCATCGAACCCCGACACCGTCAGCAGCAGCGGGCGCACGAAAGTGAAGGACATGAAATGCCCGGCCACCAGCAGCAGCGTCAGTGCCAGCCCGGCCTGCAGCCTGCGGTTGGCCAGCTGATGGCTGAACTGGCGCAGGCTGGCCGAGCCTGTGGCAGGCAGGGCGGGGAGAACGGCCACGTGCAGCGCCAGCACCAGTGCGCTGAAGCCTGCCATGCCACCAAAGGCCCAGCGCCATCCCGCGAAATCGCCGATCAGCGCGCCCAGCGACACGCCCAGCACCGAGGCCGCCGCCACGCCGCCAAAGATGATGGAGGTTGCCAGGCCCATCGACGCCTGGGGTACCAGCCGTGCCGCCAGCCCGCCCGCGATTGCCCAGATGCCGCCCATGCAAAAGCCCACCAGGACGCGCGCGGCCAGCAGCCAGATCAGCGACGGCGCCAGCGCCGAGGCCAGGTTGGCCAGCACGAGCAGGGCCAGCAGTCCGCACAGGATGCGGCGCCGGTCCATGCCACCCGCCGCCATCACCACCAGCGGCGCGAACAGCGCGGCCAGCAGCGCCGGCAGCGAGAGCATCAGGCCGGCCCTGCCCATGGAGGTGCCCAGGCTGCCGGCAATGGATGTGAGCAGGCCGACCGGCAGCATTTCCGTGGTCACCACGGAAAAGGTGGCCAGGCCCACGGCGGACACGGCCAGCCACGGGCGGCGCGCGGCGGGTTCGGGCCGCGTGGAGGAAGACGAATTCATGGTCCAGATCCCTTCAAACAGGTGGGGGGTGTTGCACCGCCGTCGCGGGACAGAGAAAATACATACGCTGCGTATGAATAGAATCCTATATACATACGCGGCGTATGTAAATAATCATGCACGCCGTATGTAAGGAGATTGGCCATGGTTCGCCGCACCCGCGCCGAGATGGAAGAAACCCGCGCCACGCTGCTGGCCACGGCCCGCAAGGCCTTTGGAGAGCAGGGCTACGCCGATGCCTCCATGGACGATCTCACCGCGCAGGTGGGCCTGACGCGGGGCGCGCTGTACCACCATTTCGGCGACAAGCAGGGCCTGCTGGCGGCCGTGGTCGAGCAGATCGATGCCGAGGTGGATGAACGCCTGAAGGCCATCACCGCCCATGCCCAGGATCCCTGGCAGGGCTTTCGCAGCCGCTGCCAGGCCTACCTGGAAATGGCGCTGGAGCCTGAAATCCAGCGCATCGTGCTGCGCGATGCGCGCGCGGCTTTGGGCGGTGCGCTGCCGCAATCGCAGCGCCACTGCATTGCGTCCATGCAGGCACTGATTGCGGACCTCATGGCGCAGGGCATCGTGGCCCGGGCCGATCCGCAGGCGCTGGCATCGCTGATCTACGGCAGCCTGGCCGAAGCGGCTTTCTGGATTGCCGAGGGCGAGGACGCCGACCTGCGGCTGGAGCGCGGCGCGGCGGCGCTGGACCTGCTGCTGGGCGGGCTGCTGGCCCAGCCCTGAGCGGGCCACCTGGCCGCATTCTTGTGCGCGTGCCTGCGAAATTCCGCCCGCCGCCGCGCCAGCGCGGCAAATCTGCGATGCTCAGTCGCTTTTCGTTCCCGACTTGGATACAGACGGCGGGGCCTGGCGCCAGGCCCTGCGGACAACAACATGCATGTTCTCTTGGTGGAAGACAACGCGCTGGTGGCCAGCGGCGTGCGAGCCGGCCTGCAGCTGCAGGGCTTCGGCGTGGATACCGTGGCCTCGGCCGGGCAGGCGGATGCGGCCATCCGTTCCTCGCATTTCGATGCCTGCGTGCTGGACCTGGGCCTGCCCGACGAGGATGGCCTCTCGCTGCTGGCGCGCTGGCGCGGCCAGGGCCTGCAGGTGCCCGTGCTGGTGCTGACGGCGCGCGATGCCGTGTCACAGCGCATCGAAGGCCTGCAGACCGGCGCCGACGATTACCTGGTCAAGCCCTTTGACCTGCACGAACTGGCGGCGCGCCTGCATGCGCTGCTGCGCCGCGCGGCCGGCCGCAGCGTGGACTGGATCGAGCTGGGCGAGGTGCGCATCAACCCCGCTGCAGGCCACATCCAGCGCCAGGGCCGCACGGTGGAGCTGTCGCGCCGCGAGTGGTCGCTGCTGCGCGCGCTGCTGCAGTCGCCGGGCCGCATTCTGAGCACCGAGCAACTGCGCGACAGCCTCTACGGCTACAGCCAGGACGTGGAGAGCAATGCCGTCAACGTGCATGTGCACCACCTGCGCCGCAAGCTGGGCCATGAACTGGTGGAGACGGTGCGCGGCGAGGGCTATCGCCTGGGCCTGCACCCATGATGCGCAGCCTGCGCGTGCGCCTGCTGGCATGTCTGTGCCTGGCGCTGTGCACGCTGTGGGGCGGGGTGGCGGCCTGGATGTTCTCGGACATGCGCAACGAGCTGCGCACCGTGCTGGATGACCGGCTGATCGCCTCGGCGCGCATGGTGGCCGGCATCGTCCACCAGTTCCGGCCTGCCCGGGAGCTGCCGCAGGACTGGAGCCCCATGCTCAACGTGATCGCGCGCGACGGCGTGGCCTGCGAGGTCAGCCTGGTGCGCGGCGAGGTCCAGCCCGTGCGGCCCGAATCGGCCCTGCCGCAGGTACTGGCCAAGACCGAAGGCAGTCCCGTGTTCCCGCAGAGCATGCCGCTGGGCTTCTCGACCATCATCAAGGGGGGCAAGCCCTGGCGCACCTATGTGCTGGAGGACCACGGCGTGCGCATCGCCACGGCCGACCGCATCGATGTGCGCGAGGGCCTGATCCACGGCTTTGCCTACACCATCGTCCTGCCCTTCGTGCTGGCGCTGCTGGCCAGCATGGGGCTGATGTGGTGGGCCGTGACCCAGGGCCTCAGGCCGCTGGAGGCCCTGCGGCGCGAACTGGCGCGCCGCCCGCCCGGCGACGACTCGCCCGTGGCCCAGGGCCTGCAGACGCGCGAACTGGCGCCGCTGGTGGGCACGCTCAACCAGCTGCTGCACCGCGTGCGCGCGGCCATAGACCGCGAGCGCCGCTGGAGCGACGACGCCGCCCATGAGCTGCGCACGCCGCTCACCGCCATCAAGACCCATGTGCAGGTGGCGCAGATGGCGCTGGCGGCGCCCGGCATGCCTGCCGGCCTTCTGGCCGCGCCGCCCGGCTCCATGGCCCGCGATTCGCTGGCCCAGGCGGGCGAGGGCGTGGAGCACCTGCAGCACACGCTGGAGCAATTGCTGCTGCTGGCGCGGCTGGAGCAGCATGAACCTGGCGCTGCCTCCGTGCTGGCCTGCGGCGATGCGCCTGCCGATGCGCTGCAGGCGCTGGACAAGGCCTGGCAACTGGCTGTGAATGCCGTGAGCGCCCAGGCCCCAGCGCCCGCGCTTCGTACATGGCTGGACAACGGCCAGCCCGTGCAGGACTGGCCGCTGGCCATCTCCGAGCCCCTTCTGGTCTCGGCCCTGCGCAATCTGCTGGAAAACGCCCTGCGCCATGCGCCGCAGCATCCCGTGGAACTGGCCGTGCGCCCCATTGGCGCCATGCCGGGCAAGACGCAGCAGCCGGGCACAGGCTATGTGGAGTTCACCGTGGCCGACCACGGCCCGGGGCTCAGCGCCGAGGAATGCGAAGAGGCCACGCGCCGCTTCTGGCGCAAGCGTCCCCAGGAGCATGGCAGCGGCCTGGGCCTGCCCATCGTGCAGCGCATCGCCGAATGCGCAGGCGGCTGCCTGCTGCTGCAGCCGCGCAGCCTGTGGCGGCCCGAGGAAGGCCAGGCCAGCGGCCTGGTCGCGCGCCTGTACCTGCCGCTGGCGGACGGTCCGGGCCCGCAGGCCCCGGCCGCCGGCCCATTAGCGCTGGCCCATTAACGCCGGCTTAATCTCGGTTCCGTATCGTGCGGGCCTGGCTGGCCAGCCCTGCGGGCATTGCGCCTTGCGGGGCGGCGGCCGGTATCCCTATTCGACCCTGTCCGCCGCAGCCGTGCGCTCCTGGGTGCGTGGCGCGGACGCATGGCAGGGCAAATGCCTCTTCCCACGATGATCCGCATGAACAAACAGACCCTGTCCCGGTCGTGCATCGCCATCGGCATCTGCATGCTGATGGGCAGCGCCTGGGCGCAAGACGCCGCGCCCAAGGCTCCAGCGCCCGCAGCAGCGCCCACAGCTGCGGTGCAAGGCAGTGCAGCAGCCGGCCAGAAAATCGCCCAGTCGGGCACGCCCCAGGGTGCGGCGGCATGTGCCACCTGCCACGGCGCCAAGGGCGAGGGCATGGCGGGCTTTCCGGCCCTGGCCGGCCAGCACGCCGGCTATCTGGTGCGCCAGCTTCAGCACCTGGCCGACGGCAGCCGCCAGGCCCCCGTGATGGCGCCCATGGCCAAGGCCCTGTCGGCCCAGGACCGTGCAGATGTCTCGGCCTACTACGCCAGCCTGCCGCTGCCCATCCAGCCCGTGCGCGGCCCCCTGCCCAAGGGCAAGGACGATGACGGCGCCTGGCTGGTCGAGCGCGGCCGCTGGGCGGACGGCATTCCCGCCTGTGCCCAATGCCACGGCCCGGGCGGCGTGGGCGTGGGCGCCGATTTCCCGGCCATCGGCCACCTGACGGCCGACTACATGCAAAGCCAGGTCGCCGCCTGGAACAAGGGCCAGCGCGAGGCCGGCCCGCTGGGCCTCATGGGCAAGGTCGCGCAAAAGCTCACGCCCGCGGACATCCAGGCCGTGGCGGCCTACTACGCCCGCCTGCATGGCGCCAGCACCAGCTCCAGCACCAGCACCGCAGCCACGGCCTCCGCGCCAGCCAAACCCTGATGGACCGGGAGCCGAACATGTCCGATACACAACCCACCCGCGCCTCTCAAAACTCCAATACCGCCGAGTACGTCGTCGTCGCCTGCCTGTTCGCCGGCCTGGCGGGCGCGCTCGCCTATGGCATGTACATCAGCCAGCCAGACATGCCACCTGCGCCGGCCCGCGTGGGCGCGGTCCCCGCTGCGGCTGCCACTGCAGCCAGGGCCGATGCAAATGCGAATGCCCAGGTCACTTCCCAGGCCGTGAAAGTGGCTGCCGACGGCGGCGCCTTCACACCCCCCGGCGCCCGCGACATCCCCGACACGCCCATGGGCGAGTGGATTCGCCGTGGCGAGGCCATCTTCCTGCGCACGCCGGCCAACGCCGTGGGCTTTTCGGGCAACACCCTCAACTGCGTGAACTGCCACCTGGACGCAGGCCGGCTCAAGGGCGCCGCACCCATGTGGGGTGCCTACCCGCTGTACCCGGCCTACCGCAAGAAGACCAACCACGTGGACACCTTCGCCGAGCGCGTGCGCGGCTGCTTCATGTACAGCATGAACGGCAAGGCCCCCGACGACGGCCACGACATCCTCGTGGCGCTGGAGGCCTACGCCTACTGGATGGCCCAGAAGGCGCCCACGGGCGAGAAGCTGCCGGGTGCGGGCTTCACCAAGGTGGGCAAGGCCGCGCAGGAGCCCAGCTTCGAGCGCGGCGCCAAGGTCTACGAGGCCAAGTGCGCGCTGTGCCACGGCGCGCAGGGCCAGGGCCAGGAAGCGGGCGGCGTGACCGTGTTCCCGCCGCTGTGGGGCAAGCAGTCCTACAACTGGGGTGCGGGCACGCATGAGGTGGACAAGGCCGCCAGCTTCATCAAGGGCAACATGCCCTACGGCAACCCCACGCTGGACGACCAGGAAGCCTGGGACGTGGCCACTTACATCAACAGCATGGAGCGCCCCCAGGACCCGCGCTTCACCGGCAACGTGGCCGACACGCGCAAGCATTTCCACGACACCCCGTTCTCGCTGTACGGCACCGAGGTCAACGGCCGGCTGCTCAAGGGTCTTTGAGCAGGTCGGACAGGCAACGGCAGGCAGGGCGCAGGCCTGCGTTGCCGTACATGGCAGGGCGCTGACGGCCGCCCTGCAAGCACATCTGCGCCGGTGCGGCCTTTGCACCAGACGGCGTACGGTCATCGGTTTGACGGCCGGCATTTCATGATTTAATAAGAATCATTCTCACTGATTTGCCAGCGCATCCGGCTTGCATCGCAGCACACCGCCTTGCCGGCAAGCCAGGCCCGTGCCGCACAGGGCCATGCGCAAAGGCCTTCGCGCGACCACCGCGCAATGCTCAGGTTTGCCGAGGAAACCATGACCCAGACCTTGGACGACATTCAGCAACTGGCGCATGAGCACCAGGTGCTGCTGCGTGGCTACGGCCACGCCCAGTTGCGCAGCAGCGAACTGCTGTGCCTTCAAGCCCAGGAAATAGAGAGGCTGCAAAGGCTGGTGATCCGCCAGCGCGCGGCCTTGATGGCCAAGGAAACCCAGCTGCTGTGGGCGCGCGAGGAGCGCGAGGCGCTGGAGAAGGCCATTCCTGGCCTCTCGCGCCGTGTCACATTGGCACGGCGCGTGGAGTCGCTGCTGGTGCGCGTGCAGGACCTGTTGCGCGAGCGCGCACGCTGGCAGCGCCAGACGGCCGCGCCCGTGGCCCAGCCCGCCATGCCTGCGCGGGAGCCCGAGCAGGACGCCGAGGCCTTCGAGGCCAGCCTGCGCGAGGCCGATCTGGTGATCTGCCAGACCGGCTGCCTGAGCCACGGCGAGTACTGGCGCGTACAGGACCATTGCCAGCGCACGGGCAAGACCTGCGTGCTGGTGGAGCAGCCCGATGCGCTGCGCATCGTCCGCATACACCGGGGTGCCGAAGGCGGCGACAACCCCGCCATGACACTGACACACGGAGACACCACCGCATGACACGCAGCAAGATGCCCCTGAGCCCGGGTGGCGAACCCGAACTGCGCAGCGTCGGCCTGAAGGCCACGCTGCCGCGCATGCAGGTGCTGGAAATCTTCAGGCAGAGCGCATCGCGCCACCTGCATGCCGAGGACGTGTTCCGCCTGCTGGCCGAGCGGCGTGCCGAGGTGGGCCTGGCCACCGTCTACCGCGTGCTGTCGCAGCTGGAGGCTGCAGGCCTGCTGCTGCGCCAGACCTTTGAAAGCGGCAAGGCGGTGTTCGAGCTCAATGAGGGGCCGCACCATGACCACCTGATCTGCCTGCAGTGCGGACGCGTGGATGAATTCAGCAACGACCACATCGAGGCGCTGCAGCACCAGGTGGCCCAGGCCCACGGCTACCGCCTGGCCGACCACCGCCTGGCCCTGTACGGCCATTGCGGCGCGTGCTCGCAGCTGCCACCCGAATCACCGGCACAGCCCGTGCAGGCAAGACAGCCTGCGCTGCAGGACAACGAATGAGCACCAACGACAGATCCCTGACCCTTGAGCAGCGCGCCGCGCTGGACCTGCTGATGTCGCGCCAGTCACGCTGGCCGCTGCAGGAGCCGGCGCCCGGCCCCGGCGTGATCGACACCGTCATCGACGCGGCCTTGCGCGCCCCCGACCACGGCCAGCTGCGCCCCTGGCGCTTCGTGCTGGTGCAGGGCGATGCGCGCCATGCGCTGGGCGAGGTGTTCGTGCAGGCCGCCAAGGCGCGCGATCCCCAGGCCGACGCCGAGCGATTCCGCGCCAAGGCCCTGTCCGCCCCGCTGATCATCGCGCTGGGCGTGCACCTGCAGCCCGAGCACAAGGTGCCTGAAAGCGAGCAGCTGCTGGCCGGTGGCGCTGCCGCCATGAACATGCTCAACGCCCTGCACATCCTGGGCTTTGGCGGCTTCTGGGCCAGCGGCGCCAACAGCCACGATGCGCGCGTGCGCGAGGCCCTGGGATTCGAGCCCCATGACCGGCTCGTCGGCCTGCTGTATGTGGGCACGCCCGTCTCGGCCGGCCGCGAAGCCCTGCGGCCGCCGCGCAACCGCTTTGTGCGCGAATGGCAGCCCGGGCAAGACCTGGTGCAAGGCCTGGCCCTGGCCCAGTCCTCCAGCGCGGCCGACGAAGGCTGATCCTGGTTCCCTGAAACAAGGATGCCCGGCTTGACCGGGCATCTTTCGTTGCGGCTGCGCAATCGGCCTAAGCGGCCGTCTCGACCGACTTCAACTGGTAGATGGCATAGAAGTGCACGCCAAAGGTCCAGCGGAATGCCGGCCCCACCAGCGAGTAGGGCGGGCCGTAGCCTTCCATCACCTGGTGCGCGGCCACCAGCTGCAGGCGCGGATGGGCTTGCGCCAGATCGGCCTCGCGGCGCAGGCCCCAATGGAACTGGGCCTGGGTGAGCCGGACCGAGGGGTGCTGGCTTGCGCGCCCGGCGGCCAGCCAGCACATGGCGTCGAACACCAGTTCCGAACCCGGCGGGCTGCATTGCGCAAACGTGGTCCACAGCGCCTGTATCTGCTCTTTTTGCAGGTACATGGAAACGCCTTCGGCCATCATGAAGACGGCAGGCCCTGACCTGTCGGCCGGCAGTCCCAGCCGCTGCCACCAGTCGGCGTCGGCCAGGTCGAATTCGCGGATCTCCTGGCGCTCCGATTGCCAGGGCAGCAACTGCCTGCGCAGTGCGACCACCGGCCCCAGGTCCGCATCCGTCATGCGCATCTGCCCGTTGTCCAGCCATTGGAAATAGTCGCTGAGGCCGCAGCCCAGGTTCACCACATGGCCCTGCGGCTGGCGCCGGAGAAAGTCCTGCGCCAGCGCGCGAAAGCAGTGCGTGCGCGCCAGCACGCCGTAGATGCTCTGCCTGTCCTGCAGCCAGCGGCTGCCGTCGTCGCCCAGCTGGGTCAGGGTGTCCAAGGCATGGGCATCGCTGACGGCCATGCCCGGGAACAGCCGGTCGCCCAGGGCGCGGGCGGTCAGCGGAATGCGCAGCGTCTCGCTGACGTCGGACAGTTTTTCCTGCCGGGGCATGGAGGGCGGCGCATCGGTGAAAGCCGGGCCGGCCGACAGTGCAAGAGGTTCGGGCATTGCTCGCTCCTGTGGTGCGCTGCAGGCCAGCATGCCAAGCCTGCGCACGTCATGAACCAGTTAACGGAAATCATTCATATTGGTTTGATGCAAGGCTGCCACGGCACGACCCGCGACGCTGCCATGGCCATCATGCGCGAAGTCCGTTCAGAACCGGCAGTCCGCAGTCTGCACCAGTTGCGCAAAGGCGCCGCCCAGCGTGCGGTTGTGGTGGCCGATGATGAGCTCGGCCTGCAGCAGCGGCGAATCGGTGGTGGTATGGGCATCCGCCACCAGCACCGGGCGAAAGCCCAGGCCGGCTGCGGCACGGCAGGTGGTGTCCACGCAGAACTCGGTCTTCATGCCGGCGATGACCAGTTCGGCAATGCCGGCTTCGGCAAGCCAGGTGGCCAGGCCGGTGCCCTCGAAGCAGCTGGGCCGTGTCTTGTCGAAGACGCGGTCCCGCTGCGCATCGATGCCCAACTGCGGCAGCAGTTGCGTGAGCGGGCTGCCCGGGGCGATCGGCGAGCCTGCAGGGCCGGTGTGGCGCGCAGCGAAGATGGGCGCGCCGGCTTCACGGGCGCGGGCGATCAGTTGTCGGGTGTTCGCCAGCACGCGGTCCTTGTCGAACGGCGCATCGCTGCCGTTGAAAAGGCCTTGCTGCATGTCGATGACGAGCAGGGCACGCCGTGGGGCGTCCGGTGCGGCCGTCGAGGATGGGGAGGAAGGGTCGGAAGGGGCGGAAGGGGCGGAAGGGGCGGAAGGGGGAATCTGCATGAAGTCTCTCCGGTGATGCCCTGGATGCACGGAGAAACGCAAAGGCCCCGTCCATCGTGGGCGGGGCCTTGGGGGATGGTGGCTGCCTTGCGGCGCTCAGGTATCCGTCCACGGTCCGCCGTTGGCGGTCGTGGTGGTGGTCGTGAGGCGGTGCGTGGCAAAAACCATCCGCGCATCCTGAGGCCGGCGATGCGGCCTGTCAACCCTTGCGTGCGCGGGCCTGGCCCTCACGACTTGTTGACCTTGTGGTCCTCGCCCTTGGCTTCTTCCATGGCCTCGGGCTCCAGCTCCTCGGCGGAGCGGTTGAGGTGGATGAAGGCGCCCCAGCCCAGCAGCAGGACACCCACGGCGCTGACCAGGGCGGCGGGGTAGAGCAGGTGGGCGGGTTCTTCCTGCGTCTTGAAGGCGGCGACCAGGGCCTCCACGGCCAGCGCGACGACCAGCACCACCAGAAAGCGCGAGAGAAAGCGGCGCACGCGCGTGGGGCCGCTGATGTGGGCCTCGCGGATGACTTCCTCTTCGGTGATGGTCTGGGCGATCTGCAGTGCAACCACGCCGGAGGCCAGGATGCCCAGCGCCTCGACGATGCGCAGGCCCGATTCGCCATCCACGCCATGCGCCATGGCGTTCCAGCCCTTCAGGCCCGCGATCCAGAGCAGGGCCACGGCGGCCAGCGAAAACAGCAGCGCGATGAGGGCGTGCAACACGGTGAAAAGGGTATGGATGGCTTTCATGGCAGAGGGCGGAGAGTGGGCCGTGGCGCATGTTTCCACGGCGCCGGCGCGCCGCTTGTAGGAAGCGGCGAACAGCGGTGGACAGGCGGCCTGCCTGTCTGCGGTTCACGGGCATGGATAGAATCCGAGGACCATGTCCAAATGGTTCATCGCGGTTTTCTCCCTGCACTTCGTCGTCAGCGTGGCCTTGTCCACGCTGGGGCTTGCGCCATGGCGCGCCCTGCCGCACGAGCCATGCGAGCCGCCCGGTGTCCACCCGCGCGCGGCCTGCGCCGGCCCGGAGCGCGAGGCGGCGCCGCGGGTGGACACGGTCTCCCTGCTCGATGACTTCGACCACGCGCTGATGGACGATCAGCAGGACCTCCCCGATGTCGTGCACGCCGTGGACGGCATGCCGGCACCCCGTCTGCAGGCCGGGCGCCACATCACCGCCAGCCTGCGCGAAGGCCCTTGGCGCAGCCTGGCCCCGCCCGACCGGCCTCCCCGGGCAGCCTGATCCCCATTGCCGTTTTTCTGACCTGCAGTGCCCTGCGCCTGCGGTGCCTCTGCCGCTTCGGGACCCTGTCCTGAAAGCCCGGCTGCCGGGCTTGCCCCTGGCTTTCCTTCTTCCCGGACCCATCGCCGCATGGGCCCTTTCTGCCGCAGCTGCGGCTCCCGGTTCCCACAACACGCATCATGGAAATTGCCATACTTTTTGCGCTGATCCTGCTCAATGGCGTCTTCGCCATGTCCGAGATCGCGCTGGTGACGGCGCGCAAGGCGCGCCTGCAAAAACTCATTGACGAGGGCGATGCCGGCGCCGCCGCCGCCGCGCAGCTGGGAGCCGATCCCACGCGCTTTCTGTCCACCATCCAGATCGGCATCACCTCCATCGGCGTGCTCAACGGCATCGTCGGCGAGGCCGCGCTGGCCGCTCCCCTGGCCGAGTGGCTGCAGCGCATGGGCGTGCCCACGCCCTATGGCGGCTACACGGCCACGGCGCTGGTGGTGGTGCTGATCACCTACTTCTCCATCGTCGTCGGCGAGCTGGTGCCCAAGCGCATCGGCCAGACCTATCCTGAGACCTTTGCGCGCCTGATCGCACGCCCAGTCAACTGGCTGGCCCATCTGACCAAGCCCTTCGTGGTGCTGCTGTCCGTGTCCACCCATGCGCTGCTGCGCCTGCTGGGCGTCAAGGAAAACAGCGGCAGCGTCGTCACCGAGGAAGAGATCCACGCCATGCTGGCCGAAGGCACGACGGCCGGCGTCATCGAATCGCACGAGCACACCATGGTGCGCAACGTGTTCCGCCTTGATGACCGCCAGATCGGCTCGCTCATGGTGCCGCGCAGCGACGTGGTCTGCCTGGATGCCGATGCGCCGTTCGAGGACAACCTGCGCGTGATCGAGCAGTCCGACCACGCGCGCTTTCCCGTGGTGCGCGGCGGCATGGACTCCATCATCGGCGTGCTCAACGCGCGCCAGTGGCTGTCGCGCGCGCTGCAGGGCAAGGAGCAGGGCCTGACCGACCAGCCCATGCAGACCGCGCTCTATGTGCCCGAGACTATCACCGGCATGGAACTGCTGGAGAGCTTTCGCCTGTCCGACGTGCACATGGCCTTCGTGATCGACGAGTACGGCGAGGTCCAGGGCATCGTCACCCTGCAGGACCTGGTGGAGGCCATCACGGGCGAGTTCCAGCCCCGCGATCCGCGCAACTCCTGGGCGCTGCAGCGCGAGGACGGCAGCTGGCTGCTGGACGGCCACATCCCCGTGCCCGAACTCAAGGACCGGCTGGAGCTGGCCACCGTGCCCGAGGAAGAGCGCGGCCGCTACCACACGCTGGCCGGCATGGTCATGCTGCTCACGGGCCGGCTGCCGTGTGTCACCGACACCGTGCAATGGGAAGGCTGGCGCTTCGAGGTGGTGGACATGGACGGCAAGGCCATCGACAAGGTGCTGGCCATGCGCGTGGACGTGTCGCTGCAGGTACCGGGTGATGAAGACGGCGGTGCGGCCCATGCCGCGCGCTGAACGCCGGGGCCCGCGCGGCGCATGGAAACTGCTGGCATGCGCGGCGGCCGTGATCTTCATGGCCGCCTGCCTGGATGGCGTGCAGGGCTATCCGCAGCAGCAGGCGCTCATCATCAGCCCCTACGACATGACCCAGGAGCAGCGGCTTGCCGAAATGAACGCCATGGGCGCGGCCGGCCATGCCGACCATCGCTGGACCTACGAACTGCGCCCCGGCTGCGTGCTGCGCGTGGACCTGGACGGCCCGCAGGGCCCCAGGCCTTCGCATGACATCGCCCTGCTGGGCAGCGTGGTGGCTGTCACGGCCCAGCGCGAACGCGGCAGTTTCCGCGTGGAGCTGCAGCCCGGCGACGGCCTGCAGGCCGCGCGCTCCCTGGTGCTGGAAAGCGCCAAATGGGCCGACGCCAGCTGGACCCAGCTGCTGCTGCGTCTGATGCAAAAGGGCTGCGTGGAAATGCAGGGCCTCTCGCACGGCAGGACCACCGGCAGGCACTGAGAGGCCACGCAAAGCGGCAGAGATCGGCAGGCCAGGCAAGCGCGGTTTGCCTGGCCCCGCAAATGAAAAGCGGCACCGAAGTGCCGCCGGTTTGAACGCGGGACGAGAGCCCCGCGCACAAGGCAGGTCGCCGGCTTACTTGGCCAGCGTCAGCGTGCCCTTCATCAGCGCGGAGTGGCCGGGGAAGGAGCAAAAGTAGCTGTAGGCCTCGCCGGCCTTTAGGGCGGCGGTGGAGAAGGTGACGGAATCGCTCTCGCCGCCGCCGATCACCTTGGTGTGGGCGATCACGCGGGCATCCTTTTCCTTCACGAAGTCCTTGGCCGCACCAGCGGCGATGCCGTCATTGGCCACGGGCTGCAGGTCGGCCGTCTTGCTCAGCACCCAGTTGTGGCCCATGGCCGTCTTGGGCAGCTTGCCCACGTGCTTGAGCTTGACCGTGAACTGCTTGCAGCTGGCGGGCACGCTGATGGTGGGCTTGTTGAATTGCATGGCGTCATTGCCTTCGATCTCGACGGCGCAGTCGGCGGCCAGCACAGGCGCGGCGACGGCAGTCATTGCGAGGGCCAAGAGGACGGGCTTCCATTGCTTTGCCATTGTTTTCTCCTTGAAAAGCGGGTGAGGTGGCTGGCATCCGAGGGCCATGGACCGGCAGGCGGTCTGTCGCCATGGATGCTTTGTATGGCTGCCTTAAGCATAGACAGGATCGGGGGCGGCAGGTTGATTTGAATCAAGTCAAAAGAGTTCGAAGACTTGCGCTTGGAGCATGCGGTATGGCGTCGCGCATGCAGGGCATGCATTCGGGCTGCCGCAGGAAAACGGTTTTGCCGCCCGTGGTCTTTTGGCGACGGGCAACCCCACAGCTCGCATGCCTCTACTCACGTCAGTCACATTTGGGTACGATTGCGGAAAATAGAGGGAATGTATGAGATTGCTTGTTTTCATAGGTTCGATCATCGGCGCCATCTTTCTGCTGACGGCGTTCTTCGTCGACAGCTCCCATCAACAGGCGGCGCTGGCGGCCATGGCCTGCGCCAGCGTCCTCATTCCCTATGTGCTGTTCAGATTGCACTCGATCGCCGTCGAGCATGACCAGCTCGACCAGATCCTGCAACTGGTGCGAAAGTCCGGCAGCCAGGGCGAGGGGCTGGCGCAGGGAGAAGATGGGGCCCCTGAGGCGAGCGGGCCCGTGGCGCCCAGGTCCTGGATGTCCTGAGGCCTGGCATCGACAGGTCTGGCATCAACAGGTCTGGGGGGTGTCAGGCGAACTGCACCACCACGCGCCGGTTGGTGCGGCTTTTCTTCTCGATCTTGGTGACGGCCACCGTGCCTATCTCGGCCGTGCTGCGCACATGCGTGCCGCCGCAGGGCTGACGGTCCAGGCCGGGGATGTCGATGATGCGGATCGTCGCCGTGCCGCCTGGGGGCGCGGCGCCTGCGGTGCGCACCAGGTCGGGCTGTGCAGCCAGTTGCTCGGGCGTGATGCGGTCCACGTTCACGGCATGGCTGGCGGCGATCAGGGCGTTCAGGCGCTCCGTCAGATCGGCCTTGTCCAGCGTGGACTCGGGTAGGTCGAAATCCAGGCGCGCCGAGTCGGGCGAGATGCTGCAGCCCGTCACGGGCACAGGCACCAGCACGCCCAGCAGGTGCAGGCAGGTGTGCAGGCGCATCAGCCGGTGGCGCCTGTCCCAGTCAATCACCACCTGGACACGTTCACCCACCTGGGGCGGGGCATCGGTCTGCAGCACATGCAGGATGCGCTGCCGGTCATCGGCATAGACGGTGTCGATCAGGGCCAGTCTGCGTCCGTCGGCCAGGGTCAGAGTCCCGGTGTCGCCGGCCTGGCCGCCGCTGCGGGCATAGCAGACCGTGGCATCGAGCTCGATGCCTTCGGGGCTGACGGCCGTCACGGTGGCTTCGCAGCGGTCCAGGTAGGCGTCGTCGTCAAAGAGCTTGTGCGTCTGGGACAGGGGCATGGGCATGGGGTGTCTCTGGGGTCATGTCGCGGTCCATGGTATCGGCGGCATGGCAGGGCCGGGCAGTACGCCTGGGCGAAAAGTCCCCAGTACAGTCCATGGCCCGCAGCGGTGGCAGTCGCCTGCTTGACAGCCTGTCAAGTGGCGGTGCCCGCGACCTGACAAGATCGGCGCCCGCACCGCGTGCGTGCCGGGGAACAATGGCATGGCCGTTGCGGATGGCGCTACAGATTTTTCCAAAGCTGACGACATACGCAGGGCATGAATCTGTGAGTTTTCCGAGGGACTGTCCGGATGGATCAAGAACTTCTGCTTCCGTCCGGTGCAGGCTCCACCCCGTCTCCATCCCGGCAGGCCCTGGTTTGCGGCTGCCCACATTGTTCATCTCCTCATCTTTATGAGCACTACCGATCTTCACGCAGCTTCCCTGAGCGATCTCTATGACCGGCTGGACGAAGGCCTCAGCGAAGAGGCCTTTGCCGCCGAACTTGATGCCCGGCTTCATGACGGGCGGGCCGATGAGGCATGCACCTTCCTGCGCGGCTGCGAGGAGCGTTGTCTCAACATCCTGGGGCATCTGAGCGGCAGCGACGCACCCTGGTCGCGTGACGGCGATCGCTGGCTGGCCTTTGCGCGGCTCACCGTGCCGCGCGGCCATGTGCTGTCGGGCCGCAGCGAGGAGCTGACCAATGCCCATGTGGCTGCCGAAGTGCGGGTGCTGGCCGAGCAATGGCTGGCCCACGCCCGCAGCGCCGACCTGCCTGTGTACAAGGGCATAGGCTTGGTGCTCGGCAGCCTGCTGCCCTGGCTCAGTTATCCCGGCATGCCCTATGACGAGGTGACGTCCACGCTGGACTGGGCGCTGGCGCTGCGCGAGGAGGCCGGGTTCCGCCGCAACCATGAGTACCACGCGGCCTGGAAGCCCCTGGTCGCCCAGCTGAACGATGCCGACCTGCTGCGCTATGCCGCCGTGGGCGGCAAGTTGTTCGACGATGTGCTGGACCACTACCGCAACGAGCGCCAGCCCAGGCAGCCCAAGGGTCAGGGCTGGAAGGACTGGCTGCCTTTTTTTGCCGAGCATCCCCAGCTCTTCGACAAATCCTACATAGATGATCCCGACCTGATCGGGCAGCGCTGGGCCAGTGCCGGCGCGCCCCGGCGAGAGGAACTGGCCGCGCTGCTGCTCAGCCAATTGACCTACTCCCAGCGCGCCGAGCGGACGAGCGCATTGCAATTGCTGGACCGCCTGGTGGCCGAGGATCCCGCGCCCTTTGCCAAGCAGCTGCGTGAGAACGGCCGCTACCAGATCAGCCTGGCGCTGGCCATGCATGTCATGAAGCAGGACGGTGCCGCCTTGCTGCCCCTGCTGCTGCCCGCCATGGCCCAGCGCTGCGACCGCGAGGACGAGCTGCGCCGCTACCGCAGCGTGATCCGCGAACTGGTGACCCGCCGCCCCGCCGATCTGGCCGAGGTGCCTGTCAAGGATCTGGTCAATGTGCTGCCCGCGTTCGACACCGCCAGCCTGAAGGCCACGCTGCCCACCTTGACCCCGCTCATCGCAGGCAGCAGCGCAAAGGGCCTGCGCGCCGCCATGGCCGGTCTGGCCGCCCATATTCCGCTGGCCAGTTTGGTGGATGCCGGCTGGCTGAACAAGCCGCCCAAGAACCTGCTGCTGACCTGCCGCGACGTGCTGCTGGCCCACCCCGACCCCGCCGTCGGTCCCTTGCTGGCGCAGTTGCTGGCCGGCGGCAAACTGGATGCGGCCTCGGCCAGCAGCGTGCAGCAGCGGCTGCAGCAGTTGGGCCTAACAGGGCAGGGCGCCTCGACATCGGATGAAAGCCAGGCAGATGCCGCATCGCCAGCGTCTGCCGCTGGCGGCGTGGATCTGGACGCCCAGCTCGCCTCCATCAAGCGCCTGAGCGCGGCCATCAAGCCCTTCGATACGCCCGAGCTGCTGGCGCTGTGCGCGCCGCTGTCCGAACACGCGGCCCGCGTGCTGCTGCATGTATCCGCCATTGCCGAAGGCGGCCTGCCGCCGCTGGCCGGCGAGCTGCTGGCGCGCATTCCGGCCGACAACCGTGCCCGCCTGGCGCTGGCCCTGGTGCAGCAATGGATTGCTTCCGAGGGCGAACCCAAGCAGCGCTGGGCGCTCAGGCTGCTGCCCGGCCATGCCGATGACCGCGTGGTCGATGCGCTGGTGTCCGCCGTCCAGGCCTGGAACCGCCCGCGCCTGCAGCGCGCGGCCGCCGCCGTGGAGCATCTGGGCGAGGTGGACAGCCTCTACGCTCTGCTGCGCGTGCAGGAGATCTCCGAGTCGCGCTCGCTCAAGGACCAGGTGCAGCGCACGGCGCGCATCGCCCTGCGCGCTGCCGCTGCCCGCCGCAAGATGAGCGTGCCCGAACTCTTCGACGAGCTGACGCCGGACTTCGGCCTGGGCCAGGGCCTGACGGTCACGGTCGGGCCGCAGAGCTACCGCGTGGAGCTGCAGGGCGATCTGAGCCTGCGCGTCATCAACGACAAAAACAAGGCCAGCAAGACCATTCCTGCGGTCAAGGACGAGGCGCTCAAGCCCGAATGGGAGGCCGCCACCGCGCAGCTCAAGACCCTGGCCACCAGCCTCAAGACCGTGGTCAAGCAGCAGGCGCCGCGCATGCTGGCGGCCCTGGTCAGCGGCAAGCGCTGGCCGCTGGATCGCTGGCAGCGGCTGTTCGTGGCCCACCCGCTGCTGCGCATCGTGGGGCGCAGCCTGATCTGGCGCGCAGAGGATGCGCCGGGCCTGGCGCGCACCAGCTTCCGCCTGGCCGAGGATTTCTCGCTGGTCGATGTGGAGGATGAAACCGTGACCCTGCCTGCTGGCTGCAGCATCAGCCTCTGGCACCCGGCCACGGCCCAGCCCGGCGAGCGCGAAGCCTGGCAGGCCTACATGGCCGACTATGAGCTGGATGCCCTGGTTGACCAGCTGGGCGCCTGCGCCGAGCAGCCCGCGCCAGGCCAGTTCAAGAACGGCATGCTGCTGCCGCCCGCGCCGATCACGCTGGCGCAGGAGCAGCTCGGCGGCCTGCTCAAGAAATTCGGCTACCGGCCGGGACCCGTGGGCGACGGCCCCAGCATCAACGAGCATGTGTGGCGCCTGCCCGCGCTGGAGCTGAGCCTGGAGCTGTCGCACGGCTATTTCCCGCCCTACCTGGACCTGGGTCTGCCCGTGGCCGTGGAAGGCCTGCGCGTGCACGACCTGAGCAAGGAATACGGGGCCAGCGCCGACCCGGCGCGGCTGCCCAAGCCGCTGCTGGCCACGCTGCAAGGCCAGTGGCTGGCCCTGGCGGCCAAGGCGGCTGCCTGAGCCTTTGTGAACCTTTGCTCCCTTGAAACGTTGGCCGCCCGACCGCCCATCACCCAAGACTCCACAGACCATGAGCAACAACGAGACAGCAGCGCTTCCCCTGCAGGCTTTGTACGAACTGCACACGGCCGCGCCGGCCGGGCGCGAGGGCATGCCGGCCTTTGCCGCCGAACTGGCAAAGCGCCTGGCCCAGGGGCGCGATGCCGAGGTGGCGGACTTCCTGCGCGACAGCAGCAGCCTGTGCCAGGAGCGGCTGCACCAGTTGCCCGGCGAGCATGCGCCCTGGCAGCGCGACCACGCGCTGTGGCTGGCGCTGGCGCGCATCAGCCTTCCGCTGGGACAGTTCTATGGGGGCAACTCGGGCGTGCCCCGGCGCAGTGCCGAGCTGACCGCGGAGCTGACGGCACTGGCCCGCGCCTGGCTGGATGACTGGGGCAGCCGCACCCACCAGCCCTGGAGATTGCGCGATGGCTACGACCTCGTGCTCAGGCAGGTGTTTGGCGTGCTGGGCCATGAAGGCATGTCCAGTGCCGAGATCATCGGCCTGCTGCGCTGGGCGCGGGAACTGAGCGCAAAGGCCGGCATTGCGCCCGGCGCGCAGTACTACTGCCACTGGCAGCACCTGCTGCACCAGCTGCCCGAGCCCGAACTGCTGGCCATGGCCATCGAGGACGGCGGCGGCCAGCTCAGCCGCGACATCGTCCAACGCCAGCTGCCGCTGCAGCGCACGCGGCCTGCAGCGCAGCGCTGGGCGCTGTGGCGGGATTTTTTTGCGCAATTCCCCGCCGTGCTTGACCAGTTGCGCCTGCCCGAGCCCGTGCTGATTGCATCGCGCTGGGAGACGGCCGATGCCGCGCGCCGCGACCTGCTGGCCCAGGACCTGTTCAAGGCCCTGTGCTTTGCTTCGGACGATGACTGGCCGCATGACCGTGTCCTGGTGGAGCGCATGCTGCAGACCGATGCCGCACCGCTGGTCGCCTGGTTCAAGCAACTGGGCCACCTGGCGATCAATCCCGTCGTGGCGCAGCGGCTGTGGGACGCTCGGTGGCCGGCCCTGCTGCCGCTGCTATTGCCGGCCTGCGCAGACGGCTGCAAGCACGAATCCGACCGCGCCGGCTACGCCGCGGTGGCCGAGACCTTGCTGGCCGATCGCCCTGGCGACCTGGCCCGGCTGGCCGCCGGCCCGCTCACGCACCTGCTGCCCGCGCTGCGCGTGGACACGCTGCAGCGGCTGCTGCCGCAACTGGGCAAGGCCGCCTCCAGCAGTGCCTCCAAGGGCTTGCGTGCGGCGCTGGCACAGGCCCTGTCTGCCCTGCCCGTGGATGCGCCTCAGGCCGCCGGCTGGCTGGCCAAGCCCAACAAGAACCTGGTGCTGGCCTACCGCGATGTGCTGGTGGCCCATCCTGATCCGGCGTCTGGCAGCCTGCTGTCGGCACTGCTGTCCGGTGGATTGCTGGAGGTGGCCGAGCAAGGCCCGGTGCAGGCGCGCCTGAAGGATCTGGGTGCCGCAGCCCCGGTTGCGGACGCAGCCAGGCCACCTGGCGGCGAGGCCGCGCCAGCTGGCAGCGATGGTGCCGGCTCCCTGGCAGAGCTTGAAGCCCAGGCCGCCAGCCTGCAGCGCCTGTCGCCCGCCATTGCCGCGCTGGACCAGCCGGCGCTGCTGGACCTGCTCGCGCCCCTGTCGGCCCAGGCCGCGCGCGCGCTGCTGCACCTGGCGGCCACCAGCCCGCAGGAGCTGCCTGCGCTGGCCCACCAACTGCTGGCCCAGGCCGGCGCCGAGAACCGTGCGCGGCTGGCCCTGGCCCTGGTCCAGCACTGGGTGGCTGCCGATGGCGCGCCCGAATCGCGCTGGGTGCTCAAGCTGCTGCCCGGCGCGGCGGACGACCGCATCGTCGATGTGCTGTCCTCGGCCGCCCTGGCCTGGCACAAGACGCGCAAGGAGCGCGCCGTGGTCGCGCTGCAGCAGCTGGGCCGGCTCGACACGGTCTATGCCCTGTCCTGCGTGCAGGCCCTGGCCACCGGCAAGACGCTCAAGCCCAGCGTGCTGGCCGCTGCACAGGCCGTGCTGGCCGAGGCCGCCACGCGGCGCGGCATGGCGCTGGCCGACCTCGGCGATGAGCTGACCCCGGACTTCGACCTGGGCCGGGGCGTGCAATTGCAGGTGGGCGCGCAGACCTATGACGTGCTGCTGCAGGGCGACCTGTCGCTGCGCCTGCGCACGCCGGCCGGCAAGCTGGTGCGCAGCCTGCCAGCCCTGGCCGACGAGGGGCTGCGCACGGAGTGGGATGCGGCCGCCGCGCGGCTCAAGACGCTGTCCAAGGGCATCAAGGCCGTGCTGCAGCAGCAGGCGCCGCGCCTGCAGTCCTGCCTGATGCTGGGCCGGCACTGGCCGCTGGACACCTGGCGCCGCCTCTTCCTGGAGCACCCGCTGCTGCGCGTGGTGGCACAGGGCCTGGTCTGGCGGGTGGAGCCGGCGGCCGGCCAGCCGTTCAGCCTGCGCATTGCCGAGGACCTGTCCCTGGTCGATGCCCAGAGCGATGCGGTGCAACTGCCGGCCGAGGGCCGCATCGCCCTGTGGCACCCCGCGCAGGCCACCGAACAGGAGCGTGCGCAGTGGCGCGAATGCCTGGCCGACTACGGCCTCAAGGCCCTGATCGAGCAGGTCGATGCGCCCGCCGACCTGCCGCTGGCCAGCCAGTGGCAGCAGGAGCTGCTGCAGCCCCTGGCACCGATACGGCTGACGCAGCAGGCGCTGGACGGCCTGGCAGGGCCATGGCGCTTTCATGCCGGCCCCGTGTGCGATGGCCCCGGCATCTACCTGCACCTGCGGGACTTTGCCGTGCAGCGCTGGCGCGTGGAACTGCTGCACAGCGCGGCCATGCCGTACTACGAGCCCGGCCATGAGATCGACATCGAAGGCTTTGCCCTGCGCGACATGGCCGCCGACCGCCTGCTGCCCCCGGCCGAATGGCCGCTGCCGCTGCAGGCATCGCTGTGCGCCATGCTCCAGGCCCTGGCCTCGCGCGCTGCGGGCGCGGCGGCCGCAGCAGCTGCAGCCCAGGTTTGACTCCCTCCAGAACCCCTGAATCCATGACCTCTTCGACCCTAGAACACACCGACCAGGCCACGCTGGAGGAACTGAGCGCCTCGCTGCCACCCGCCGAGCTGGTCCAGGTGCTGGCCAGCCGCATGCGCGCGGGCCGGCATGACGAAGTGGGCGCCTTCACGCGCAAGGCCTTCGACGACTATTCCAACCCCATCCGCGCCCTGGGCAACTTCGATCTGCCCTGGACCCATGACCATGACCTGTGGCTGGCCTTCGCGCGGCAGACCATCCCCTTCGGGCGCAGGATTGACGGCAGCCTGGACGGCGACATTCCACGCCACAGTCCCGAGCTTGCGGCCGAGTTCGAGCAGATGGCGCGCGCCAGCCTGGCCCGTCCACCTGCGCCGGACGGCGACAACGACTATCGTGAAATCCGCATCCTGGACATGTTCGGCTGGCTCTGGTACCCGGGCATCAGCCGCGAACGGGTGATGCAGCTGCTGGACTGGGCCGCGGAGCTGAACGTCCAGTCCGGCGCCAGGTATGACAGAGTCGACTGGAAGCTGCTGCTGGGCAGCCTGGACGACCAGGACCTGATGGAGCTGGCCGAGCGCGGCGGCGCGCTCTATGCCGACATCCGCGATGTCTACATGAAGCGGCACCGCGACGTTCCGCACCCGCAGCGCTGCGCGCCCTGGTACGACTTCTACCGCCGCCATCCCGACTGGTTCGACGACAAGCCCATCAACGAAGATCCGGGCCTGATCGCGCTGCGCTGGGACCTGGGCGCCGATGCCCAGCGGCGGCTGGAACTGGTCAACCTGCTGCTGGGCAGGGCGGACCGCGAGCCGGCTGATTACTTCATTCCCATTTTCGACCGCCTGGTGCGGGAGGATGCCGCGCCCTTCGTCGCCTGGATCGAAGGATGGCAGCCCAAGTACCACTTCGATGCGGTGGTCGCCCGCCAGATCTGGAAGGCACGCTACCCGGAGCTTTTGCCCCATCTGCTGCGCTGCATATTGCAGGTGTCGCGCATTGAGCCCTTCATCGGCCTGCTCAACCAGATGCTGGCCGAGCAGCCCGACTATCTGCGCGAGATTCCCACCGTGCGCCTGGCCCCGCTGCTGGCGCAGCTGGACCCGGCCATGCTGCATGCCCGGCTGCCCCTGCTGGGCGAACTGCTGGCGGCCAGCAGCTCGCGGGCGCTGCGCGAAGCGGTGGCGCGCTTCATGCAGGGACTGGATGCGCAGGCCGTAGGCGCTGCCTTCGAGTCCAACGCCTGGCTGCAGCGGCGCGAGAAAGCGATGCAGCTGGCCTGCCGCGACATCCTGCTGGCCCATCCCGATCCCGGGGTCGCGCCGCTGCTGCAGGCGCTGCTGCGCACGGGCCTGGACCTGGGCTCCGAAAGCATGGTCGAGGGCCGGCTGCTGGCCCTGGGTGTCCCAGTGCCGGGCGCTCTGACCGTGGCGCAGGGGGAGGGGGGCCGGGTCCCGCTCGATGCGCTGGAGGCCCGCGTGGCGCGCTTCAAGCGCTTTTCCAGCAGCATCAAGGCCTATGACCAGCCCGAGACCCTGGCGCTGTTCGCGCCGCTGTCCGGGCATGCGGCCCGCACCGTGCTGCACCTGGTGTCCACGGCCGAGGAAGAGCTGCCGCCGCTGGTGGAGCAGTTGCTGGCCCATGTGCCGGCCGAAAGCCGCGCCCAGCTGTCCCTGCACCTGGTCAATGCCTGGGTGGCCCTGGAGGGCGAGCCCAAGGCGCGCTGGGCGCTGCGACTGGCCACCGGCCATGTCGACGACCGCCTGGTGCAGACCCTGGTGGCCGCCGTGAAGGCCTGGGGCTGGAGCAAGAAGCTGCGCGCCATCATCGCCGTGGAGCAGCTCGGTGCGCTGGACACGCTGTACGCGCTGTCCCAGGTCCAGACCCTGTCCACCTCGCGCAAGCTCAAGGACCTGGTGATTGAAGCCACGCATGACGCGCTCAAGGCGGCCGCCCAGCGGCGCGGCCTGAGTCTGATGGAGCTGTATGACGAGCTGACGCCCGATTTCGGCCTGGGCGGCGAAGGCCTGGTGCTGGAGGTGGGCCCGCAGCGCTACCGCCTGCAGCTGCAGGGCGACCTGAGCCTGCGCGTGGTGGGTGACAAGGGCAAGGCCTCCAAGACCCTGCCTGCGCTCAAGGACGAATCGCTGCGCCTGCAGTGGAATGCGGCCCAGGCCGAATTCAAGACCGTTGCCGCTGGCGTCAAGGCCATCGCCAAGCAGCAGGTGCCGCGCCTGGGTACCGCCTTCATGACGGGACAGCGCTGGTCCGTCCCGCGCTGGCGCAGATTGTTCCTGCTGCATCCCCTGCTGCGCATCGTGGGCCGCAGCCTGATCTGGCGGCTGGAGCAGGGCGCCAGCTTTCGCATTGCCGAGGATTTTTCCCTGCTCGACGCCACCGACGATGCCGTGGAGCTGCCAGACGACGCACAGGTGCTGCTCTGGCATCCGGTCGATGCCGCAGCAGGCGAGGTTGAGGCCTGGCGCACCTGCCTGGCCGACTACGAGCTGCAGCCGCTGATCGACCAGCTGAACGCAGGCGCACAACTGCCCGAAGCCGGGCAGTGGAAGAACCATGCACTGCATCCTGCCGGCCCGCTGCAGATACGCCAGGGCGCGCTGTCCGGCCTGCTGGCCAAGTGGAACTACCGCCCCGGCCCCGTGGGGGACGGCCCCGGCATCTACGAGCACAAGCTGGACCTGGCAGGCCCGCAGCTGTACATCGAACTCCACCACGGGCGCTACCTGCCGTTCATGGACCTGGACAACCGCGTGGACATCACCCATGCCGTGGTCTACGACAGCAGCCATCGCGGCGAAGATGGCCGCTGGCCCCGGCTGCAGCCGCAGCAGTGGCCGCGCGCGCTGCAGGCCACGCTGATGGCGCAGTTCGCGGCCATCGCCGCCAAATCGGCCAGCACCAAAGAGAGCGACTGATGGCCACCAAACGCATTGCAGCGGCCACCCCGGAGCCTGCCGCCCAGCGGCTGCCGGCCGAGATGGCCCACGCCCAGGAACTCGCGGCCCTGCAGGCCGCCGACCAGGGCCCGCGCCCCGACGGCTGGCGCCTGAGCCCGCGCTCCGTGCGGCGCTTCATCCTGGGCGGTGCGGAACCTGACGGCGGCGGGCCGGCCATCGCGCGCAAGATCCACGGCAACGATGCCCTGGTCGAGCGCGCCATCGTCACCCTGGCCGGCCAGCGCGGACTGATGCTGGTGGGCGAGCCGGGCACGGCCAAGTCCCTGCTGTCCGAGCTGCTGGCCGCCGCCATCAGCGGCGACAGCAAGCTCACCGTGCAGGGCGGTGCCGGCGTGGTGGAGGAGCAGATCCGCTACGGCTGGAACTACGCCCTGCTGCTGCGCGACGGCCCAGGCCCCGAAGCCCTGGTGCCCGGCCCGCTGCACCGCGCCATGGGGGAAGGGCGGCTGCTGCGTTTCGAGGAAATCACGCGCTGCTCCACCGAAGTGCAGGACTGCATGGTGCCCGTGCTCTCCGAGCGGCTGCTGCAGATTCCCGAACTCAAGCACGAGCAGCCCTGGCTGCTGGCACGGCCGGGCTTCAATGTGATTGCCACGGCCAACCTGCGCGATCGCGGCGTCAACGAGATGTCGGCCGCGCTCAAGCGTCGCTTCAACTTCGAGACCATGCGCCCGCTCGAAGGCGTGGCCGCGCAGGCCGCATTGATAGGGCAGGAGGTGGGCCGCGCACTGGCGCAGCAGCGCATCGGCACCACCGTCGCGCCCGATGTGCTGGCCCTGCTGGCCACGGCCTTCCAGGAGCTGCGCAGCGGCAGCGTGGAGGGCACGGCCGTGGAGCGGCCGGGCACCGTGCTGTCCACGGCCGAGGCCATCGACGTGGCCTTCAACGCCGCCTGCCAGTGCTGGTACTTCGGGCAGGAGCAGGTGGGTCCGGCCCACCTGGCGCGCCACCTGCTGGGCACGGTGATCAAGGACGACGACGAGGACCGGCGCCGTTTCGCCGAATACCTGCGCGTGGTGGCACGCCAGCGCGCAGGGCAGCCGCAGTGGCAGGACTTTGTCGCAGGCGGCCGTGAGCACTGACGCTGCCGCGTGGCTGGCGCCGCTGCCGCAGCTGCGCCTGGTGCCCGTGCGCCACCACAGCCCACGCTGCGCCCACCACCTGCGCGCGCTGATGCGCGAGTTCAAGCCCACCCACGTGCTGATCGAAGGCCCGGGCGAGCTCGATGCCCTGCTGCCCGCGCTGCAGCACGCCCAGGCGCGTCCCCCGCTGGCCGCCTACCTGCATGCGGCCATGGCCGGGCCCGGCACGGCCGAGCAAGACTGGCGCTGCCGTTGCTACGTGCCCTTTGCCGCCTTCTCGCCCGAATGGGTGGCCCTGCGCGAGGCGGCGCGGCTGCGCAGCGCCGTGCGCTTCATCGACCTGCCCTATGCCGACAGGCTGGCGCAGGCCGCGCAGCTGGACTACTTCGCCTGCGCGCCCGAGCCCCTGCTGGCCGACGAGCCCGCGCGGCGCGCGCCCGATGTGCTGGCCGGCCTCATCCAGGCCAGCGGCTGCCGCGACTTCGACGAATGGTGGGACCGGCATTACGAATCAGGCAACGAGGACGCCTCGCCCCAGGCGTACTTTGCCGGCGTGCTGGCCTTCAGCCAGCTGTTGCGCGAGCGCGAGCAGGGCGCGGGCGGCAGCGGCATGGATGCCGAGGACGTGGCGCGCGAGGCCCACATGGCCGCCCAGGTCAGCGCGGCCCTGGCCGAAGGCGGGCGCTGCCTGGTGGTCTGCGGCGGCTTCCATGTGCCCGGCATCGTTGCCGGCCTCTCGGCCCCCGCCCGGCCTGCGGACGCCAGGCCCGCCATCGATGTGGGCGTACACCTCATTGCCTACACGCTGCAGCGGCTGGAGCGCGCCAGCGGCTACGCGGCCGGCATGCCCATGCCTGGCTACTACCAGGGCGTATGGCAGGCGCTGGAGCAGGGCGCTTCGCAACCCGATGCCCAGGCCTGGCCCGAGATGGCGGCACGCACCGTGAACAGCCTGCGTGCTCGGGGCATGCCCGCCAGCCTGCCCGATGCGGCAGAGGCCGTGCGCCTGGCCCATGGCCTGGCCGCCTTGCGCGCCTGCCGCGGCGGCCGGGCCGAGCTGCTGGAAGCGCTGGACAGCGCCGTGTTCAAGGAGCATGCCCAGGCCCTGCGACCGCAGCCTATGGTGCAGCAGACCGGGCAGCAGATTGGTCAATGGCTGCTGGACGCCGACGACTACGGCCAGTTGCCACCCAACGCGCCGGCTGCCCCGCTGCTGGTCGATGTGCAGGCCTTCTGCCTGCGCCACCGCCTGCCCGTGCGGCCCGCCGCACCCGTGCGCAAGGAGCTGGACATCTACCGCAGCGCGCGCCACCGCCGGCTGTCGCAGGGGCTGCACCGCCTGTGCTACCTGGGCGTGCCCTATGCGCAGCGCCTGGCCGGGCCGGACTTCGTGGCGGGCACGGGCCTGGCGCGTGTGCGCGAGGTCTGGACGCTGGGCTGGCAGGTCGAGACCACGGTGGCCCTGACCGAGGCCATGTGCCATGGCTCCAGCCTGGAGGAAGCCGCGGTGCACCTGGTACGCGAGCGCCTGGCGCAGACGGCCCACACGGAGCCCGCGCAGCGCGTGCTGGAGGTGCTGGTCATGGGGCTGGACGGCATCGCCCAGCAGGTGCTGGATACCGTGCAGGCCTGGATGGAGCGCAGCCACGACGCGCTGGCCCTGGCCCGCGCCACGGGCTGCCTGGCCCTGGCCTACGAGGCCCGCCATGCGCTGGGCGGCGTGGGCCTGGCGCGCCTGCTGCCGCTGCTGCGGCGCTGCTTTGCCCAGGCCTGCCTGCGCCTGCCCTGGCTGGGCGAGGGCGATGCATCCCAGCAGGTACAGGCCCTGGATGCCCTGGCCGATCTGCACGGCATGGTCTGCCGCCACGCGCCCTGGGCCGACGCCGGCCTGTTCCACGATGCCTGTGCCGCCCTGCATGAGGCAGGCGCCGACAGCACGCCCGCGTGCGTGCGCGGCGCCACGGCCGGCATCCTGAGCATGGCCGGCCGCTGGCAGATCGCGCAGACCGATGCCGCCCTGCGCGCCATGCTGGGCCTGGCGCAGGTCGATGGCGCCGCCATGGGCGAATACCTGCAGGGCTTTGTGCGCGTGGCCAAGGGCTGGCTGCTCAGCCATCCGCCGCTGCTGCGCCTGCTCAGTGACGGCATTGCGCACTGGCCGGAAGACGCCTTCCTGGCCGGCCTGCCGGCCTTGCGGCTGGCCTTTGCCCAGCTGACCCGTGCCGAACTGCGGCAGCTGGCCGGGCGGCTGGCGGGTCTGTCGGGCGCGGCCACGCCACCCGGCGCAACCACGCTGGGCCCGGTGCACCTGCCATCGGACGAGGCCCTGGCGCACAGCCGCGCCTTGGCGGCCCAGGTGGGCCGGCTGCTGCAACCCTGGGGACTGTCATGAGCCGGGAAGATCCGCCAATGCACGAATCGCCAATGCACGAGCCGCCAATGCAGGAACAGGCAATCGATGCCGCCACCCTGCGGCGCTGGCGCCTCATCCTCGGGCCCGAGGCCGCCCAGCCCCTGGCTGCGGCGCAGCCACTCGATGCCGCCGATGCGCGCCGCGACGCGGCACTGGACTATCTCTACCAGCGCGAGCATCGCCTGCGCGAGCAGGCGAACACCTCGGGCACCAATGCGTGGCAGGGCGGGGGCGGGCAGTCCGCGCGCCAGGGCGGCAGCGGCGTGCCTGAGCCGCAGGCCGTGCACTGGCTGGGCGAGGTGCGCGATCTGTTCCCGCGCAGCGCCGTGGAAACGCTGCAGCGCGATGCGCTGTCGCGCTATGGGCTCCATGGCCTGCTCAGTGACCCGCAGGTCCTGGCCGAGGCCACGCCCAGCATCGAACTGGTGGCCGCCTTGATGGCGGTGCGCACCAGCCTGCCCCCCGAGGTGATGGCCGAGGCCCGCCGGCTGGTGGCGCGCGTGGTGGCCGATCTGCAGGCGCGGCTGTCCTCGCGCGTGCACTCGGCCCTGGGGTGGCGGCGCAGGCGCCGCAGTAGCCGGGGCCAGGGGCAGATGAGCGATCTGGACTGGCCACGCACCCTGCGCCACAACCTGCGCCACTACCAGAGCGAGGAGCAGGTGCTGGTGCTGGAGCGCCTGTTCTTCAGGGAGAACGAAGCACAGCGCCTGACCTGGGACCTGTGGCTGGTGGTGGACCAGAGCGGGTCCATGCATGAATCCGTCATCCACAGCGCCGTCATGGGCAGCATCTTTGCGCGCGTGCGCGCCCTTCGCACTCATGTGCTGCTGTTCTCCGACGCGGTGGCCGATGTCACCGGCCAGCTGCATGCGCCCGAAGAGCTGCTGCTGGGCGCGCAACTGGGCGGGGGCACCAACATCGGCGCGGCACTGGCGCATGTGGCCGGGCAGCTTGCCGCGCCGCGCCGCAGCGTGATCGTGCTGATCACCGACCTGTACGAAGGCCATGACGAGGCCCGTGTCATCGCCGAGACCGAGCGGCTGGTTGCCAGTGGCGCCCGCGTGCTGGTGCTGGCTGCGCTGGACCGCCGCGCCCACCCCGACTATGACCGCGACCTGGCCACGCAACTGGTGGCGCGCGGCGCCCAGGTTGCCGCCATGACGCCCGACCATCTGGTGGATTGGCTGGCCCAGGCCATGCAGGGAGGGCGGCCCTCATGATGCAGGAATGGCTGCGCACCCTGGACGATGACGCCATTGCCGACTGGGCCAACAAGGGCCTGCTCAAGCGCGGGGCCAAGGCCCTGGCGGCGGTGGATGCAGGGCAGTGGGAGCTGGCGGCCAACCAGGCCCGCGCCGGCATCGAAGGCCATGTCCAGACCCTGGCCGGCGCGGGCTTTGCCACGCTGCAATGCAGCTGCCCCGCCTTTGGCCCCTGCCACCATCTGTGCGCTTTGCTGCTGGGCCTGCGGGCGCGGCTGGCCCACGAGACCCCGGCCGATGGCATGGCCCAGGCGCCCGCTGCTCCGTGGCTCGACGGCGATGCCGGCGCCGTGGCCCAGGCCTTTGGAATGGCCGCCCAACGAAAGGCCCTGCGCTGGATGGCCCAGGGCTTCGAGGCAGTGCTGGAAGAGGCCCCGGCCACCCTGATCGGCGAACTGTCCAACCCCGACGAAGTCACCGTGCGCCTGCCGCGCGCCGGTGGCCTGGCAGCGGCCAGTTGCAGTTGCAAGGCAGCGGCCTGCGCCCACCGCGCCCTGGTGGCATTGCAGGCCCGGCGCCTGGCGGGCGCACCCATGCCGGAGCTGCCGGCGCATGCGCTGGAAGCCGGCGCACTGCAGCGGCTGGCCCAGGCGCGCCAATGGCTGACCGGCTGGGTGCTGCAGGGCCGTGCCGGCATGAGCCCGGCCTTCCTCGACCAGGGCGAGGCACTGGCCACCGAACTGCGCCAGGCCGACCTGCCGCGCCCTGCCAGCGTGCTCAACCTGCTGGTACGCGCCTTGCGTGACGAGCGCGCAGGGCGTGCCGGTGCAGCCGAACGCGTGGCGCCCTTGCTGGCCGCGCTGTGGATGCTGCTGCGCGGCCTGGCGCAACAGCCCATGCCACGGCCCCTGAGCGAACTGGCGGGCGTGCACAGGCGCAGCTACCGGCGCGTGCAAGGCCTTTGCCTGCACGCCGTGGCAGCCGAGCTATGGCATGCGCGCGGCGGGCAGCGCGGGTTTTCCGTGCATTTGCAGGACGCGGCCAGCGGTCGGTATCTGACCTGGTCCGCATCGCGCGCCGAAGGTTTCGACCCGGAGTGGGAACCGGCCGGGGCGCTGGACTCGGAAACCCTGGGCGGCCTCACCGCAAGGCAGCTGCTGCAAGGCCTCCATGTGCTGCTGGACGGCTGGGCCAGCGACGATGGCCGCCTGTCGGCGCGCGACGCCACGCGGCTGGCACCGACCCAGGCGACCGGCCCACAGCCGGTGGCCGACGATCCCCAGGCCCTGCTGCAGCGCCATCTGCAGGAGCTGCATGCCGACCCCTGGCGTCAGCAGCCGCCCCTTTGGGCACGGCTGCAGGTGGCCGGCAGCGGCCTGGCGCAGCGTGACGAGCTGCTGCAGCGCTGGACGATTGCATTGCAGTCGCCGGTGCCAGGGCCTTCCCTGTCCCTGGTGGGCGATCTGCACGGCATGCAGGGCAGGGCGGGTGAGGCATTGCGCAGGGAACTTGCGCGCGGCCGGGTGCTGCAGGAAGTCTTTGGCCGCGTGGAGATCGCGGCAGGGCAGTTGCAGATTGCCGTGGCTTCCGTGCGCTGGCAGGACAGCGCGGACTGGCACCATCCCAGCACGGCCTGGCCGGCGCCGCTTGCCGAAGTCAGTGTGGAGAAGGCTCCATGAGCAATTCAAGCAAAGCAAGCAACGAGAGCACCACCGCACCGCTGCGCCATTGGCTGGCACAAGGTCAGGCCTGGCTGGCCGACATGCAGGCCGCAGGCCTGGCGGGGGCAGGCATGCCGCTGCTGGCCGCCGGCCGCGCCTGGGCCGACGAGGGCGCGCTGCTGGGCTGGGGCGCCCTGGCAAGGCAGATGGACGGCGTGCTGGACCTGCAGCTGCCGCCGGCGGAGCGCGCGGCCGCCCTGCTCGATATCGCAGTCTGGGTCATGACCGCGCAGCGGCTGCAGGCCGGTGCGGATCAGTCCTTGCCCTGAAAAAAGCCATTCAGTTCGGCGCCCGGCGTGGCCTGGGCGAACGCGTCGAAGCGCCCCGTCTCGGCAATGGAGCGCGCCGCATGCAGAAAGCCGCCCCAGGCTGCGCGCGCCAGTGCGCCGCCCACGCTGATGCGGCGCACGCCCATGGCCTCGGCATCCTGCAGGCTCCATTCGCTGGCCCCTCCGATCAGCAGATTCACCGGCTTGGGTGCCACGGCCGCCACCACGGCACGGATCTGCTCGGCGCTGCGGATGCCGGGTGCGTACAGGCAGTCTGCGCCAGCCTCGGCATAGGCCTTGAGCCGGGCAATGGTGTCGTCCAGATCGGGCCGGCCCACGAAGAAATTCTCCGCACGCCCGACCAGCAAGGTGCCGCCACCGGCCTCGTCGATGGCGGCACGGGCGGCGCGCAGCCGGGCCACGGCTTCCTCGATGCTGCGCAAGGGGTTGGCTGCATCGCCCGTCGAGTCTTCGATGGACAGGCCCGCCACGCCGGTGTCCACGGCCATGCGCACGCTTTCGGCAACCTCCTGCGGGTCCAGGCCGAAGCCGCTTTCAAAGTCCGCATTCACGGGCAGATCTGTGGCCGCGACCAGGCTGCGCAGATGCTCCAGCGTCATCCCGCGGGAGATGGCGCCATCGGGCTGGCCCAGCGACCAGGCATGGCCCGAGCTGGTGCTGGCCAGCGCCTTGAAGCCCAGGCCCTGCAGCATGCGGGCGCTGCCCGCATCCCAGGGATTGGGCAGCACAAAGCAGCCCTGGCGGTGCAGGGCGTGGAAGGTGGCGCGCTTTTGTTCGGTGGTGGGGGTCATGGGGGCACTCCGTTGCGGGGTCAGGGCGCTGGTGGAAACAGCAGGGGCCGCGCGGCCAGGGACGGCAGCACGCAAGCCACATCATGGGCGCAGTCCGGCACCACGACGAAGCGGCGTGGCCGCTGCGGCGCAAGCAGCTCGCGCTCGTAGGCCGCGAAGGCGTGGCCTCGCTGCAGCCGGAACGGGCCTTGCAGCATGGCGGCGCAGGACTTGTCGAGGATGGGATAGAACGCGCCCTTGTCAGCGCTGCTGTCCAGGGCGCCTTCCAGGTAGTCGATCTGCGCGGCCGCATAGCGGGCCCGTGCGGCAGCCGCATCGCGCCCCAGGTGGCCGGGCAGGTCCTGCAGGCCGTACTTCCAGCGGTCATGGCCCGGGCAGGCGCTGGCGGCGGGCGGCACCTGGAAGACAAAGCTGCACGCCCCCGGAAACGCCGCGCCTGTGCCGCAGGCTGCCCAGTCGGTGCTCTGCCCGGCCATCTGCGGCTGTGGCCGCACGGGATCGAAATACAGCCAGGTGCCCGGGTCGGCGATCACGTAGCGCAAGGTCACGGAGCCCGGCGCATCGGCCGCAAAGGCCACGCTGTGCTGCAGCATCTGCGCCCCTGCCGAAAACCCCGCCAGGGTCACGATGCGCAGGCCGGGCCAGCGCTGCACGAGCTCGGCCACCAGCGCATCCAGCGCGGCGAAAGAACCTATCGGATGCGGCCCCAGCGAGGGCTCGCCGGCCAGCCAGCCCGCGCAGGTCCATGCCGCGTCTGCGTTCCCGGCTGCGGGCACGCCACGGCTGTGGCAATGCGCAGCCTGGTCCTCGGGCACCTGGTACAGCGGGGCGATGACCAGGGTGTCCTGCAGCCGCTGCGCGCCTTCGGCGGCCCGCAGGCCGGCCTCGAAGCTGCGGTTGGCATCGCGCGGATGCCCGTGCATCACCACCAGCGCGGACCGGGGCATGGCGCCGTTGCTGGCCCCCGGCGCCTGCGATGCGTAGTAGCGCATGCGCCCCGCGTCGCCGGGCAGGTTGAAGGATTGCAGGCAGGCGGTGTCGGCCCGGTGCCTGCAAACGGAAGCATCGGCGGATGCAGTGGCAGACGCAGCCGCGGTGACAGGTTCGGGTGCTGGCGCTTGCGCCAGCGCCTCGACCGAGATCGCCAGAAACAGCAACAGCAGGGAGCGCAGAGGACGGATGGACGGCATGTGCGGGACGTCATTCGCAGGGGTGGGTCGGCCTGCTAGTATGCGGGCGGCCGCAAGCCATGGCCTGGCTTGTTTCTCAAGACCCACTCCCTTGTCGCATATGCCACTTCTGCCGCGTTTCAGCCTTGTCCTCGCCTGTCTCGCACTGCCGGCCTTCGTTCACGCCGCAGACTTCGACAAGAAAAACTGCACCTACAAAGGCATCCGTCTCTACGGCAAGGTCCAGATCGTGCACTCCTTTCCCGACATCAAGGTCCAGGCCACCAGCTCTTTCCCGGACCTCAAGGTCAAGGTGGTGGACTCCTTTGCAGACAGTTGCGGGGAGTGGAAGATCGTCACCTCCTTCCCCGACTTCAAGGTCCAGATGGTCAGTTCCTTCCCGGACCTGAAAGTCGACATGGGCAGCTCGTCGCCCGGCGTGCGATAGCCGCCTGGCACTGTCCAGCATTGCCCCATCGCAGCACCGTGACCTCCTCCACACCCGACGAATTCGAAGCCCTGCACGACCAGGCCTATGCCGACATGGAACGCGGCGCGCTGGCCGAGGCCGCCCAGGCCTTCGAGGCGCTGGCAGCCCACATGCCGGACAACCGCCACTACCACTACATGCTGGGCCTGGCGCGCAAGTACCAGCGCGATTGGCAGCCATCGCTGGAGCACAACCTGCGCGCCATTGCACTGGCGGGCGAAGACGATGAAGCCAGCCTCTGGAATGGCGCCATCGCGGCCACGGCGCTGTCCGACTGGACCACGGCGCGCAGGCTGTGGAAGGCCTGCGGCATCCAGGTGCCCGGCGAGCAGGGCCCCATCGAGGGTGACTACGGCGTGGCCGTGGTGCGCCTGCACCCCTGGCAGGGCGGCGAGACCGTGTTCATGCGCCGCATCGACCCCGTGCGCGCCCAGTTGCTCAACGTGCCGCTGCCCGAAAGCGGCCATCGTTTCGGCGACATCGTGCTGCACGACGGCGCCTCCACCGGTCAGCGGTTCAACGGCCAGCGCGAAGTGCCGGTCTTCAACGAGCTGCAGCGGCTGGAGCCCTCGGCATTCCAGACCTTCGTGGTCTTCATCACCTGCGCCAATGCGCAGGACTTGCAGGAATTGCTGGGTACCGAAGCCCCGGGCATCGGCTATGCCGAGGACTGGACGGCCAGCATCCGCCACTACTGCATGCGCTGCAGCTACGGCACGCCCCACCAGCATGCCGAGGCAGCTTCGCCACGCGAGGGCGAACCGTCCTGGCAGACCGATCGCAACCTGGGCATCGCCGCAGTGGACCGCGCCGCCGTCGATGCCGTGCTCAACGCATGGCAAGCCGGTGGCGCCGGGCGCCGTATCGACGCAGTGCAGACCCGCGAACTGCCCGTGCCCGACGAGGAAGAAAGCTGGGCCTGGTGGGTAGGGCCCGAGGGCGCGGAGGATGAGGCGCCGTAGCTGAGCAATGCGAGCGAGCATGGCCCGCAATGATCACCGACCCTGTGCGCGGGCCCCCTCAAGTCCGGGCGCGTGAAGCCGGACCCTGAAGCCTTCCGACACGCTGTAGCGAGGGATGCCGTGCCCCTCATACCGCCGCATCAGGCAAAGAAAGCGGTGCTTGAGCTGCATGGCCGCGCTGAACTCTTCCCAGGCGATCAGCGCACAGGGTGAATCGCCGTAGGTACTGCAGATGCGCACCTGGCGCTGGTCCGGCTCCATCTGCGCCCAGCCGTCCTCACGCAGGCTGACTGCGCGCACCTGAGGATTGCGCAGATCCAGAAGCTCGGCGAGATAGGGCAGGTCCAGGTCGTTGAGCCAGTGGTAGTTGAAGAAGTGGTGCATCACGTCCAGTGCATCGGGCGAGCCCCTGGCTTCGAGATCCATGTGCATGCGTGCGATGCCATTGCAGACGCTCATGCCCCGCACACGCACGGCGCTCAGCTGGATGTCTTCGGTGGTGTTCTCGCAAGAGAGGGTGTGCAGCATGCTGTCTGGTGAGGTGGGACGGATACGGTGCTTGCCAATGTAGCGTGCGCGGCCCCGGATGGACGATGGACTTGCTTGATCCGCGACGGATTGACCTTGGCCGTGCGTTGAAGTGATGTGGCAAGCCGACATCGGCTTTCTGCAAGCCACGTCCATCCACATCCTTTCAAGGAGAAACACCATGTCCCTGCGCAAAGCCTTTATGCTCGTCATTGCCACTGTTTCGTTGGCCGGCCTCGGCAGCGCCGCATCCGCCGCCACCTGGGACCAGGCCCATCCGCGCCGTGCCGAGGTCAACGGCCGCCTGGCCAACCAGGACCGCCGTATCCACAACGAAGTGCGCAAGGGCGAGATCAGCCATGGCCAGGCGGCTGCGCTGCACCAGCAGGACCGCAACATCCGCCAGGAAGAACACCTCATGGCCAGCCAGAACGGCGGTCATATCACGCGCAGCGAGCAGCATGTGCTGAACCAGCAGGAGAACCAGGTCAGCCGTGAGATCGGCCACTGAGCTGCCGCCGGTCAGATCTCGCCAGTTCTTGCGCACATGACACAAGGGCCGGCCGCCTTGAGGCGCCGGCCCTTTTTCATGTTGGCGTGCGGCCCGCGTTCAGGCTCTCAGCAATGGCGGCAGCGACCGCGCCGGGGCACCGCCTGGCAGGGCATGGCCTTGGGGGAACAGGTTGCGCGCCAGCCGCTGCGGGTCGATGCCGAAGCACTCGCCGGCTGCCGAGGCAATCAGCGCATCGACGCTGGTGGTCGGTTTCAGGTCCCGGTTCTCCAATAGCTGGGCGGGCTGCAGGCCAGGCCAGTCGGCCAGCACGCGGCCGCCCTGAACCGCGCCGCCCATCAGCATGGCGACGGCGCCTGTTCCGTGGTCGGTGCCGCCGGTGCCGTTGGCCGCAGCCGTGCGGCCGAACTCGGTGGCCACCAGCACCACGGTCTGCGACCAGGCATCGCCGAGGCCGTCATGCAGCGCCGCAATCAGTGCATCGAGGTTCTTGAGCTGGGCTGCCAGCCGGTTGTTTTGTGCACTGTGCGTGTCCCAGCCGCCGGTTTCGATCATGGCGATGCGCGGCCCGTCCTGGCGGGCAAGAAAGCCGGCTGCCAGCTTGCCCAGGCTGGCGCCATCCGGGCGCGGCCGGTTGTTGCCACCGTCCATGGCCACGCCGCGCGTGTCCATGGCGGAAGTCCAGAGAGCATGCAGCTGCGCATCTCCCTCGTAGAGCCTGGCCACGCGCAGCAGCAGGTCGTCACTGGCCTGAGGCAGGGAGGAAGGCGCGTAGGAGGCCACTTGCGCCGGCCCGCGCAGCGCCATGGGCACGGTGGGCGCGAAGGCAATGGCCTCTTCCCGGTGCGGCAACTGGGCGACCAGGCGGTTGAGCCAGCCGTCCTTGACCTGGTAGGGCGCGCTGCCTCCGGTTTCCAGCACGTTCTGGCCGTCGAAATGAGAGCGGTCACTGTAGGGCGATGCGACCGCGTGCACGAACAGCGCCTGGCCCCGGGCGTAGAGCCTGCCGGTCTCGGCCAATGAGGGATGCAGCGCGAACATGCCGTCCAGCCGCGTGGCCGCAGCCGTGTCCACGGCGATGGCGCCGCGCAGCCGGGCGTAGCCGGGGTCGGCATAGGGAATCAGGGTCTCCAGCCCGTCGGCCGCGCCGCGCTGGATGATGAACACGAAGCGGCGCTCGGTGGCTGCACGCGCCAGCGCCAGGTGGGGCGCGGCCAGTGCCAGCCCGGTGCCTGCGGCCAGCAGGCCCAGGAAATGTCGGCGATTGCGCCTGGCCATCGTGCTGGGCGCGATGTTCGTGGCGGTCGTATGGATCGTGGTCATGGTGTTCACCTGCGCAGGAAGTCGGGCGAGACCAGCAGCAGCGCGAGTGCGCCGCTGCCGCTTTCGGATCGGGCAATGGCCTCGGCCGTGCCCGCGCCCAGTGCATCGCCGGGCAGCAATCGGGGTGCCAGCGCGCGCGCATCGACGCTGTTGCCGGCCTGGGCTGCGAGCCGCTGCGCCAGCTCGACACGGCGCACCAGCGCATCGGGCGCAGCCCAGCTGGCGGCGATGTCGTCGTAGCCGGCCGGCGAGCCGGGGCGCCACACCGGCTGGCCGAGCTGGTTGAGCAGGCCGGCGGCCTGAGCACCCTTCAACTCGCGCCGGCCCAGTGCGCGCATGGAAGAGACGGCCCATTCCCAGGGTGTCTTGAACTTCGTGGCTGGCGCGGCCCAGGGTTCTGGCGAATCGATCAGCGCGCGGTAGACGGCTGGCAGGTCCCCGCCGCTGCGCTGGTAGGCGGCCGCAAGGCTCTGCACCAGCGCGGGCGGCGGATCGTCGGCGACGAAGTGTCGTGCCAGCTTGGTCGCGACATGGAGCGCGGTAGCGGGGGAGGCCGCCAGGTCGCGCAGGATGGCCAGCGCCTGCTCCTGCCCGCCTGCGGCATAGCTGCGGCCCAGCAGGCGGCGCGGTCCGGGCTCGTGCAATGCCGGGCGGTACTGGAAGCCGGCGCTGGCGGCCGGGCTGCCTGCGTCATTGCCCAGGCTCCAGCCGGTGAGCGCGCGGGCGAACTCGGTCACGTCCTGCTGGGTGTAGCCGCTGCGCGCGCCCAGGGTGTGCAGCTCCATGATTTCCCGCGCCAGGTTTTCGTTCAGGCCGCGTGTCTTGTCCGGGTTGCGCCGGGCGGCGCGCTGTGCAGCGGGGCTGGCGGGTCCCACCGACTGGGCCTGGTCCAGATAGACCAGCATGGCCGGGTGGCGCACGGCGGCAAGCAGCAGGTCCTCGAATCGGCCCAGCACGTGCGGGCGTATGGCCTCGGCCTCGTATGCGCCGGCCAGGTCGAGCACCACGGGCTTTTCCACCGAGACCGCGAAGTGGTTCGACCAGAAATGCACCAGGCGTTCCACAAACGGCGCGGGTGTGTCGATGGCGCTGGCCAGGCGCGCGTTCACTGCGTCCAGGTAGCCGTTGCGTGCGCCACGGCGCAGCTGCTGGCGGGCGGCGGCGCGCTGGTCTTCAGGCAGGCTGCGCAGCTCGCGCTGCCGGGACTGGTAGTCGGACAGCAGCGCGTCCGTGTCCGCGTGACCGGCCCAGGCAGGGGGCTGTGGCTGGTAGCGCACGAACTGGTCCAGCAGCCAGCGCTGCGGGTCGGCGGGCAGTGCGTCGTCAGGGCGGGCACCCAGGCCGAAGCGGTTCAGGGCGATGGCGGCAGAATTCATGGCTTCACCTCGAAAAATCGCGGGCGCGGCGGGCGCGGCAGGCGTGTCCTGTGCTCCTCAGCGCCTGGCCGGGGATGCGGGCACATGGAAGGGGCCTTGCTGCGCTGCCAGCCCCTGCACCAGTGTCTGTCGCTCGGCCGGCGTGAGCTGGGCCGCGAAGTCGACCACGTGCGCCTCCACGCGCTCGCGCACCGCCGTGTCGGCGGCCCGGGTACGTGCCAATGCAGCCTCGACGGCAGCGCGATCGAACTGCGGCGCAGCCAGCAGGCGAACCACCTCGGCGCGGCCTTCGCGGCTGCCTTGGGTCAGCGCAGCAGCCTCGCGCCGCACTTCACGCAGTCCTGTGCGGAAAGCCTGGCGCCGCTCGGGCGGCAGGCCGTCTGCGGCAAAGCGCAGTCCGCGCGCAGTGGCCGGGGGGCTGCCCGCCGGTGCTCCGGTGGGTGTTCCTGTCTGCGTGGACGTGGCTACCGACCTGGCCTCGGCCTGGTGTGCCCACCAGCGCCAGGTGCCACCGGCAATGCCGCCCACCAGAAACAGATTCAGCAGGGCAGAGGCCCACAGCCAGCGGCGCAGGTGCGTCGTGCGGGGGGCATCGCCGATGGGGGATTCGTTCATCGTCATTCCTCGCTTCCTTCCACCAAGGCGCTGCCCGTGTCGAAGGCGGTGCCGGGCCACCAGCCGCCTTCGGACTGTGCCGGCCGGGCCGTGGGAAAGACCGTGCCTATCAGCAAGGCCACGGCCAGGGCGCCTGCGGCCACACCGGCCAGGCCCGCACCGGCGATGCTGGCGCCGGACCACCAGCCATGCCAGGGCTTGCGGCCGCTGGCGCGCACCGGCTGTGCGGGCGCAGTACCACGGGGCCGCGGCCATGCATGCGGCGATGGTTGACCTGGTGCAGTCGCCATGCCTGGGCGCGCTTGCAAGCCGGCCAGCACTGCGCTTGCCAGCGCTGCGCTGGGGGGCGCGACGGCATGGCTGCCCAGCAGCGTGTCGAGTTCATTTGCACGGGCGAGCACGGCCTGGGCCGCAGGCGCAAAGGCCGGCTGTTCCATCAGCGCACGTGCCGCAGCCTGCTCCTGTGCCGGCCAGCGCCGCAGGTCGGCGCCCCAGGCGTCGGCCAATTGTTCAAAGCGTTCTGGCGTCATGGCGGTGATCCTCCAGGGTCTGCGGGTGCGGCGATTGCGCTCGTGCTTGCGTCCTGCAGGCGGGCGCGCAAGCTGCGCCGCGCACGGGCCAGCAGGCTTTCCAGGGCATCCACGGAGACGCCCATGAGTGCTGCCGCCTCGGCCTGGGGCAGCGCCTGGTAGTAGTGCAGCACCAGCGCCTCGCGCTGGCGCGGCGGCAGTGCATCCAGGGCAGCGGCGACCCGGGCACTGTGCTGCGCGTGGTCCAGCTGCTGCTCCGGTGTGGGGCCGGGGTCGGCGAAGGCGGCGGCTTCGGCGTGCTCGTCCAGCGCTTCTTCGCGCCGCACCGCGCGCCGTCGGAGCCGATCGCGGCACAGGTTGAGCACCACCTCATGCAGCCAGGTGTCAAAGCGGGCCTGGCCCGGCCGCCAGAGGCCAACCTGCTGCCAGGCGCGCACCAAGCCTTCCTGCGCCACCTCTTCAGCCTCTGCCCGGCTGCCCAGCAGGCGCTGGGCCAGACCCAGCATGCGTGGCAGCTTGCGCTCCACCAGTTCGCGGGCGGCCTGCGGCTCACCGCGGGCCAGTCTCGCCAGCAGGTCGGCATCCGGGTCATCGATTTCAGCCAAAGGGCATCGGTGTAGTGGCGGGGTCAGCCAGTGTCGCGCGGCTCAACGCCAGCCGCGATGCCAGCCGTAGACCGGATGGTGCCAGCCCCAGCCGTAGCGCGGGTGGTATTGCCATACGAAGCCGACGCTGGGCATCGGATAGGCAGGCGCCACATAGGCGACGCCCGGCGGCACCACGTAGGGTCCAGGCGCCACGGGCGCAACAGGCGCTACCACGCAGCCGGCCAGCGCGGCCAGGCTGCCGGCGGCAAGCGCCAGCGCAAGCGGACGGACAGCGCGGCGAACAGTCAAACGCAATGAGGACATGAAAGACTCCTGCATCGGCCACATCAAGCGGCCTTATTGCGTTCAACGCGCGGGCAGCACGGATCCGTCGCGGGGGAGAGAAAAAATGTCGCGGAGAAAAGCGGGGGAGAGGTCGGCGGAGGGAGAGATCGGGCCCGCGCGGAAGGCGGCCCGTGGGATATCAGTGGCGGATGTGCATCCGGGACTGATGGACTTTGCTCCAGGAAATCTGGAGCGGGCGAAGGGAATCGAACCCTCATCATGAGCTTGGGAAGCTCAGGTCCTGCCATTGAACGACGCCCGCTTCTACTGGTGGATCAGCATCTTACGCGATGCCGGCATTTGACCCAATGCGGAGCGGTCCGCATCTTCAACATCCTGTCCTTCATGCCGCACCGGCACAAGCCTGTGCTTGGTCGCCTGAACCTTGGCGCCGCTGGCGCTTCGCTGTGCGCACCCGATGTATGCCCGCCTTGCATCTCTACAAGGCGGGCCAAAGCCGCAAGCGGACCCCGCAAAAAAGAAGCTCGCCAGCGGTGCTGCGAGCTTGTGAATGCCTGCGACGTGCAGGCACGGGGAAGAAAAAGTCCGGTGCCCTTTTCAGGGCATGCCTATGAATTCCAGGAGGAGAACCATGAGTCAACCATAGGCCCGGCGATTAACCGCATTTCAGCTCGTGACCGGGAACATCGGCCCTGCCAGCGTGGAGATGTACAGGGAGATGAGGGTCACCACGGACCAGAAAAATGTGAGAAAGATATGTCGCATCACGGTCCTCCTCAAGTCATCGAACAAGCGCGCGAAACGCCCGAATGCAAGCCTTCGCAAAACGTCGCAAGGGGCTGCGAGATCTGGTGCTGCGCAACTGAATGAGCTGGTAGCTACCCCTTACCGGAAAGGCATCCAGGAGACTCCGGTGGTAGCGGGCATCAGGGTCCGGATTGAAAGACTCACTCGGTACGACTTGACTCATGCTTATCTCCATCAGCAGGGCATTGCGGGTCTCGGGACTGACGCTATTTCAACTGCTTGTGAGGCTTCCCTGTGCGAGCCAAGTCAGGGTGCTCATGTAGGTCGAGCATGCCCCGTATGTATGAGTTCTTTCGACACGGTGTCCGCTTGGAGCTGCGGCCGTTGAAGGGGCAACGAAAAGGGCCCGCAAGCGGCGAAGCTGCGGGCCCTGGAAGAAAAATGCCGATGCCGTGGGGGCGTGCCTGGGAAAGGGATTTGAGAGGGAGGGAGGAGAAAGCTCCCAGGCTCGGCGGAATCCGTTGCCGGCCAGTATGCAGACCTTTCCTGAAGAAAAGCTTTACGTCGTGTAAAGAAGTTGCAGGTCTGCTGTGTGGAGTCACCCCGGATGGTCAAGTGCTGCGCGCTGATTTACCGCCGGAGGTCGCACGGGATTTGGACGAGGCACGCCAGTAGGTTGTGATCCTGATGGCCACGGAGGTGGAACTGCAGCAGGTTGACGGTGGGGCGTTAACGGCTTGCTTGTGTTTCGTGCAGAGCGCTATCCCACTACTTGGCCGGATGGTCCTTGCGGTACAGCGTCCACTCTTCCATTTCCGTCCCGTTCGGCAGCACGCAGATGCCTTCCTGGCCCTGGGGCGTCTTCTCCATCCGAACTTGTCCGCCGATTTCACCGCAATAGACCGATGCGGGATTGGCCATGCCCACGGAGGGTGCCAGCTTCTGTTGGGCGCATGCGCTGAGTGCCAGTGCCACCAGGGCCACCAGCGCGATTCCTGAGAGTTCCAGTGCTTTGTTCATTGCGCCACTCTATACCTCTGGAGGTTGGGAGTGTTGTTGCGTCCGCAACCTTCGGTTTGCGATGCAAAGGTATGTCAGCGCGGCATTTTGTGCATAGAATGCTGACTCGCTAGCATACAACCCAAGAAAAGTCCATGACACCTGATTACAAGACGCTCCTGCAGCAAAAGGCAGAGATCGAAGCACGCATCGCCGAAGTCCTGAAAGCCGAAAAAGGCGGGGCCATCGCCAAGGTTCGCGAGCTCGTCCAGCAATTCCAATTGACCCAGGAAGATGTGTTCAGCACGGGCAAGCGCAAGTCGCCCGTCGGTGCAGGCGTGCCCAAGTACCGTGATCCGTCCACCGGCGCAACGTGGACCGGCCGGGGCAAGCCTCCTGCGTGGATCAAGGATGCAGTGGACCGCACTGCCTTCGAAATCTGACCAACAGCCCGCACTCGCGGGCTTTGTCTTTTCTGGCCACTTGCGCTCAGTGGGCCCACGGCAGTTCACAAGCGTCACCTTGCGCCAAGGCCGACGCTCTTGTCATGCTCTGCGCTGATTGCCTTAGCTGTGCTTGTCCGACAGGGCCGGTCCCGGGCGGCGACCATGCTTGAGGTCATGAACAAACCTACTCCCAACACCCCGGGCCAAGTGCCCACCTCGTCGTCCCGCAACCGGTTCGCCACCAAGCGAACCATGTACATCGTTGCCGCTATCGTGGCTGTGGCACTGGTGATCATGTTTGTGCCCTGGTAGGCGCGCATCGACATCCCGCTCCCGCCCCCGCTCATGTCCGCAAGGGCATGAGAAAGCCCGCCATCTGGCGGGCTTTCGTTTTGGGGAATCGCTTGCCTCAGTGCGCGTGGTGCGCCGTGGGTGCTTGCGCCGGGGGGAGTTGGGCCAACTTCTGCGAGCAGTCGCTGCACACATGCCACGCGTGGAATTGGCGGGCTCCTGTGGCGGGTTTTTCCTGTTCGCACTGGATGCAGAAGACGGCGGGGGCCAGGTCCATGAGCCGGATCGGCTCTCGGCCTTTCTTGGGACTACGCATAGCTCTCCTTCAAAGTGTTGCTCCTCGGTATCCATTGGGCGCCGGGTTGGGAAAGGCCGGTCGTCAGCGGGCGCGCCATGGCGCAGCAGAAGCCAGCGCCATCGAGGGTGCGTGTTCAACTTACAGCCAAGCCGTCTCACGGTTGTGACTTCCGCATGACCGTGTGGGGAACGCGCCGCAGTGGTTTGACAGTGCAATTTGCGCAGTCTTAGAATTTGTCCCTTCCATTCCTGCGACCGCTGCGAGCCTGACATGAACCTGTGACGCCTTCGGACCCTAGTCCGACCGATCCCCCCGAAGCCCATTCCCGGCCCACGGCGGACGCCCGCGTCACCACCTGCATGCCCGTTGACTGCTCCGCGTTTTCTGAACGCAATCTCGCGTCGCCGTGCGGCCTCTTTATGAAAGAGTGCCCATGACAGAACCCATCGACATCCTTGCCCACAACACCGCCGCCTGGAACCTGCAGGCAGCGAAAGACTGCGACTGGTCGCGCCCGGTCGACAGCGCTGAAATAGCCCGGGCCCGTGCCGGAAGCTGGCAGGCGCGGCTCACGCCCGGCCCCTTGCCAGCGGGCTGGCTGGATGATGTGCGCGGCCTGCGCATCCTCTGCCTTGCCGGCGGCGGCGGCCAGCAGGGGCCCATTCTTGCGGCGGCGGGCGCGCAGGTCACCGTGTTCGATGCCTCTGCCGGGCAGCTTGCACAGGACCGCCATGTAGCGCAGCGCGAAGGCCTTGCGCTGACCTGCGTGCAGGGAGATATGCGCGATCTGGGCGTTTTTGCAGATGCCGGCTTCGATGTGATCTTTCACCCCATCTCCAACCTCTACGTGCCTGATGTGCGTCCCGTATGGCGTGAATGCGCGCGGGTGCTCGCGAAGGGTGGGCGCCTTCTGTCCAGCTTCTGGAATCCGGTGGTCTTCGTGGAGGACCGCGATCCCGCGTTGCGCGAGCAAGGGCTCATGCGGCCTGCGCGGCGCCTTCCGTATTCCGATGTGGTGGATTTGCCGCCCGCAGCGCTTGATGCCAAGCGGGAGCGCAATGAGGCGCTGGTGTTCGGCCATACGCTGGCCGATCAGATCGGCGGCCAGCTGGATGCGGGGTTGGTGCTGACGGGCTTTCATGAAGACTGGCAGCCCCATGCCCGTTTTGTGATCGAGAAGTTCGTGCCGACCTTCATTGCGACACGTTCGGTGAAACTCTGAAGGTACTGCGGCCTGGCCTTGCCGCCCTCAGGTCGGCCTTAGGTCGCCTTTAGGTGCGCAAGGCCGGCGTCCAGGTCTGTTGCTGGGCGGGTTCGGTCACGGGCTGCGCCGGCTTCGGTCGGGGAGCCGGGCCCTTGGCCTGGGACGAGGGCTGGGCCTGCCGTGCTTGCTCGGCGCCGGATTTGGCCAGCAGCATCATCACGGCCATGCAGATCAGCGTCAGCATGAGCACCACGCAGATGGGGCCCAGATCCACGGAGGCGATGTCCAGCCCCTTCAGCGACTGCCAGCGTTCTGAGCGTACTTCCAGTGGTTCTTCGGGATCGGCCATGGCACCTCCACTGCGTTGAGTGTGGACACATGCTAGGCGTAAGTGAGCATGCAAACAATATGGGGACTTCGCCAGGATGTGAGGGTATACAGCAGCCCCGGCTCGGTTGGCTTCACGCTTGAAGGCTCTTTCCGCTGCTGCCGTGTGACAGCTACTTGACCCACATCAACTGCACCGCCACGGCCAGGGCGATGGCCAGCAGCCCCAGCAGCACGGCCATTGCCACGATGGTGACCGCCCTGCGGCGCTTTGCCTTGCGTGGGTTGCGCAAACGGGGCGGGGTGGGAGGGGGCTGCGTGGCATCCAGGGCCGCAATTCTTGCCAGCCAGTCTTCGGCTGTGGGCAAGGTGGGGGTGGGCGATGCGCAGGGTGAGGCGGGGGCGAGGCGGGTGGTGAGACGGGCTTGCCACGGTTCATGGCCCCAGCTCCTGACGCATCTCTTCAAGCACCTGCACGGCGCCCTGGATCATGGCCAGCCTGTGCTGCAGCGCAGCCTTTTGGGCCTGCAGCCGGTCCAGCTGCTCGGCGACCAGCGCCTCGTCGGCCCGCAGCTTCTTCAGCCGCTCCTGTATGGCCTCCATTTCCGGGGCGCTCATCTGCCAATCCTCCAGCATCGAAGGGCGCGGAGCGTGGCCCGGACCCTTCTCACAATTCACACGAATGCTGGCAATTATCTGTGCGCCTTAGTGATTGGCTATGAATGAATTGACATAGATTGTCATTGACCGGCGCAGAAGGCCGAAGGCTGTGCAGTTGTTCAAAGCAGCCAGGTCCTGTTGGGCCGGTTGCCGTCGATTTCCACAAGTCCTGCGTCCTGCAGTATGGGCAGGATGTAGGTGATCACCACGGCCGCGTTGTCGTTGGCCTGCTTGGCCGCAAAGCCCAGAAAGCCGGGCCGGTGCTGGCTGGAGGCCACGATGCAGGGCCGCTCGGCGCCGTGATGCTCCTGGGCCAGATGGCGCAGCACGGCGCCGAAGGCTTCCCGCCTTATGCGCACCGTGTTGCCCTTGTGCGTTCTGACTTCCAGGCCGCTGTCGCTGCGGCGGATGACAGTGAAGGACGCGGTGCGTCCCTTGTCGGGCGTCTTCAGGGGCTTGTCCTGGGCGATGCCGTCCCAGAAGGCATTGAAATCGTTGTTGGAGAGCACGCGCACGAAAAAGAGGTCCATTGCCTGGAGGTTTTCTTGGACGTGGAGTCTCCCTGGCTTCGACTGGCCGAAGATGAGCAAATCTGAGCAGTGCCGCTCAATGTGCGAGAAATTTGAGGAAGATCCGGCCTTGCCGCGTTCTGACCTCGGTCCCTTCGATAAAGCCCATCAGTCTGGCCGAACCGTCCATGGAGTACAGCGCCGGTCCATCGATGCGGTAGATGGGCCTGGTCCCGCAACGGACGAATTCATCGCCTTCGACACGCCCGATTTCGTTTCCGTGCCCATCAAGCACAGTCCACGAGCCTCCTGCAATCATGGCCTCACCCGGCAGTTGCCGGTTCCCAAGTGAAACCACCAATCTAAGGAACGCGAGGTGTCTGAATCTGAGCGAATCTGAGCAGTCGTGTAAAGCTGTGCCGCCGACGCCTTGGGCAGGGTCCTGTGGAAATTCGTGTGCGCCAGGCCCAAGCCGCATCGCACCGGCCAAAAGAAGCTGGCTGCGATCTAGGGGCACTGCATGCGTGGGCGATTGAGCGGTTCGCAGCCAAGTAGAATTGTTTCATATCAAAGACATGCTGCTCTGAAAGTTGCAGCGACCGGGCCCGCTTGGCGGGCCTTGTGCATGGGGCGCGGTCCCGCAGCCGGTATCTGGGTGCATGTCCTGATTCTCTGTAGGCCCGGCCTGCGATCCAATCTCGCGCATGGGGCTGAGCCTTCTTGTCAAATTGCTCTCATTTATGAAGATCTGCTGTCGCCAACCGGATGCGCCTGCGGCATTGCCTTTCGGCTTGCCCGTGGGCCATGCCGTGTGGTGCATGCCGCGCTGCGGAGGGCGGGTGTGAGCGAACAGGCGCTGTACGATCTGGCCCCCGTTCTGGAGCTGATGCTGCTGGGCCTGTTGCTGGCGCTGGGCCCCCTGGCCTGGGTGTGGCTGCGCAATCGCAGCGGCGGCTCGCTCAAGCGGCTGCAGGCGCTGTCGGTGCTCACGCTGTTCCTGACTTTCGATCTGGTGCTGTTCGGCGCCTTCACCCGCCTGACCGATTCCGGCCTGGGCTGCCCCGACTGGCCGGGCTGCTATGGCAGCGCCAGCCCCATGGGCGCCCGCGCGCAGATTGCTGAGGCCCAGGCCGCCATGCCCACCGGGCCGGTGACGCATGGCAAGGCATGGATAGAGATGGTCCACCGCTATCTGGCAACCACCGTGGGCGTGCTCATCATCGCCATGACCATCATGGCCTGGCGGCGCGCGCGGCGCCTGGGCAGGGCGGGTGGCGCAGGGGCCGAGCTTACAGGGGCGGAGGGCACAGGCGGTGCCCTGAGTCCGTGGTGGCCCACGCTGGCGCTGTTCTGGGTCTGCCTGCAGGGCGCCTTTGGCGCCTGGACCGTGACCATGAAGCTTTTTCCGGCCATCGTGACCCTGCACCTGCTGGGCGGCACGGGGCTGCTGGCCTTGCTGTGCGTGCCCGCCGTGGGGTTGAGCCGTGCTGCGCGTCAGCAAGGGGCGACCGTGATTTCGCCCGCGCTGCGCGCGGGGCTGTGGCTGGGTCTTGCGCTGCTGGTGCTGCAGGTGGCGCTGGGCGGCTGGGTCAGCACCAACTATGCGGTGCTGGCCTGCAGCAGTTTCCCGACCTGCCAGGGCAGCTGGTGGCCGGCCATGGATTTTTCGCAGGCGCTGCAGATCTGGCGTCCGCTGGGCCTGCTGCAGGACGGCAGCAACATCAGCTTTGCGGGCCTCACGGCCATCCACTATCTGCACCGCCTGGCGGCCTATGTGGTGGTGGCTGCGCTGGCCGGGCTGTGGTGGCGTTTGGGTGAAGTGCCCGCACTGGCGTCGCAGCGCCGCGTGCTGGGTGCGTTTTTGGTGCTGCAGGTGCTGACAGGCCTGTCGAACGTGGTGCTCGATTGGCCGTTGGTGGCCGCGGTGCTGCATACGGGCGGCGCAGCTGCGCTGGTGACCGTGATTGTTTGGTGCCTGGCGGCCAGCCGCCCGGGCGCACTGCGGGACGGTCTGCCGGTTGCCCGTGGAGAGATTGCATGAGTAAACAAGCTTCCCTGAGTGTCGAGCCCTCGCGCTGGACACAGTTCTATGCCCTGACCAAGCCGCGTGTGGTGCAGCTGATCGTGTTCTGCGCACTGATCGGCATGGTGCTGGCCGTGCCCGGCTGGCCCAACGCCGACCAGTGGCTGCACATGGCGCTGGCCTGCTTGGGCATCTGGCTGGTGGCGGGCGCGGCGGCCGCCTTCAACTGCCTGGTGGAGCGCCATATCGATGCGCGCATGAAGCGCACCTCCTGGCGGCCCACGGCGCGCGGCGAGCTGAGCAGCCAGCAGGCGCTGGCCTTCTCGGCCATCTTGTGCACGCTGGGCGCGCTGGTGCTGCTGCTGTGCACCAACCCGCTGACCATGTGGCTGACGCTGGCCACCTTCGTGGGCTATGCCGTGATCTACACGGTGATCCTCAAGCCCGCCACGCCGCAGAACATCGTGATCGGCGGCGCCTCTGGTGCCATGCCGCCCGTGCTGGGCTGGGCCGCGATGACGGGCCAGGTCGGTCCCGAGGCGCTGATCCTGTTCCTCATCATCTTCCTGTGGACACCACCCCATTTCTGGGCGCTGGCGCTGTACCGCGTGGAAGACTACCGCCAGTCCGGCCTGCCCATGCTGCCCGTGACGCATGGCAGCGAGTACACGCGGCTGCAGATCCTGCTGTATACGGTGATCCTGTTTGCGGCCTGCATGCTGCCCTTCATGTACGGCATGAGTTCCTGGCTGTACCTGGTGGTGGCCGTGGTGCTGAGCGTGGGCTTCTGTGCCTATGCCTTTGCACTGTGGCGCAATTACTCGGACCAGCTGTCGCGCAAGACATTCCGCTTCTCGCTGATCCACCTGAGCGTGCTGTTCCTGGCGCTGCTGGTCGATCACTACCTCTGGCTGGGCTGATGGGTTGATGGCCTGAGGGCCATGGCCGCGCAATGACAAACCGGGCCCTTGAGGCCCGGTTTGTCTTGGTGACTGCCGCCTTACTTGATCTGCCGCTTTTCCAGCTTGCGCGCCAGCGTACGCCGGTGCATGCCCAGGCGGCGAGCGGCTTCGGAGATGTTGAAATCGCTCTCGGCCAGGGTTTCGTGGATGTGTTCCCACTCCAGCGTCTTGATGGAGGTGGGGTTGCGCGACAGTTCCACGTCGGTGCGGCCCTCGAGGCGGCCGAAGGCGGCCTCGATATCGTCGGTGTTGGAGGGCTTGGCCAGATAGTGGCATGCGCCTAGCTTGACCGCCTCCACGGCCGTGGCAATGCTGGCATAGCCTGTGAGCACGACGATCAGCGCCTCGGGGCTGTGCTGGTGCAGCATCTGCACGCAGCTCAGGCCCGACGCGTTGCCCGCCAGCTTGAGGTCCATGACGGCGTACTGCGGCGAGTGCGTCTGCAGCAGCTCGCGCACTTCCTCGGCGCTGGCGGCCTGCAGCACGCGGTAGCCGCGCCGCTCGAACGAGCGCGTCAGCGTGCGCGCAAAGGTCGCATCGTCTTCAACCAGCAGCAGGAGGCGGGAGCTGTCCATGGGCGATTCGGGTTCCTGTGGGCGCCGCTTCAGGCGCCGGGTTCAATGGCAATCGATGACAGGGGCAGGCGGATCTCCACCTCACTGCCCCGCGGCGGGGTGTTCCTCACCTGAACGCGTCCGCCCAGCGAGCGCGCCACGTTGAGCACCAGGAACAGGCCCAGCCCCCGGCCCGGGCGCTCCGTCTTGGTGGAGATATGGCGCTGGCCCAGCTGTTCCAGCACGGCGGGTGCAAAGCCCGGTCCCTTGTCGCGCACGGTGATGCACAGCATGCCGGTGCGCACGGCCAGGTGCAGCGCCACATGGCGGGGGAGGCTTCGGCCGCATTGTCGAGCACATTGCAAACCATTTGCTGCAACGCGGTATCGGAAAGAATGGGGAAGTCCTCGTCGGCCTGGACATAGTCGAAATGCTCCACGGCGTGGCGTGACTGCCAGTGCGCGACCACGCCGTCCATGAAGGCGCGCAGCGTGGTGGCCTGTGGCGCATCGGCGCGGGTCTCGCCGGCCGACATGAGCACGCTGGAGACGATGGACTTGCAGCGCAGCAGCTGCTGCTGCATTTCCTGCAGGTCTGCCAGCAGGTCGGGGTCTTGCGTGATGGCGGGCATGCGCTGCCAGTCGCCCAGGATGACGGACATGGTGGACAGCGGCGTGCCCAGCTCGTGCGCCGCGCCCGTGGCCAGCAGGCCCATGCGCACGATGTGCTCCTCTTCGCTGGCACGCTGGCGCATGTTGGCCAGCCGTGCGTCACGCCGGCGCAGGTTGGAGACGATGCGGCGCAGGAAGACGACCAGCAGCACCGTGGTCAGCCCGAAGCTGATCAGAATGCCGCTCACGTACAGGCCGGGCAGCCCGTCCGGTCCCGCCGCGCCAATGGGCAGGGGCCAGTGCACGATGGCCAGCACCAGGGTGCACAGCGAGGTGCTGGCAACGATGATCCAGGCGTGCACGGGCCTGAGCAGCACGGCGCCCAGAATGCCCTGCAGCAGGAACAGATAGATGAAGGGATTGCTGGCGCCGCCGCTCAAATACAGCTGTATGGCCAGGGCGAGCACGTCGGCCAGCAGGGCCAGGAACAGGTTGCGCGCCGAGATCTGGCGGCGGTGGCTGCGGTACCAGTAGATGTAGCCAAGATTGGTGAAGACGCTGGCCATCAGCACCAGAGCCATGGCCGGCAGCGGCAGGGTGATGCCGAAGCCGTAGTGCACCAGGGAGATGGTGATCACCTGCCCGACCACGGCAAACCAGCGCAGCTGTATCAGCAGCTGCATGTTCTGGCGTTCGGTGGTGCGCTCGACGCGGAACAGGGACTCTGAAGGCGAATTCACGCGGGCGATTGTGCGCTACCGCAGGCAGCCGTGGCGCGGCAGGGTCTTGTAGAGGACTGGCGTAAAAAAGGCCACCGATGTCATCGGTGGCCCTGTTGCCTGGAGCGGCGGCTTTACGGCCTTACGGCTTTACGGCTTGCTGCTTGCCTGCCGGTCATTGCGCCTGACCAGCCAGGCCGCGCCGACCACCATCAGCGCCAGCCCGTACCAGGTCAGCGCATAGACCAGATGGCTGTTGGGGAAGCGGATCACGGTCATGCCCGGGCGCGGCCAGGTGCCGTCTGCCACGGGCTGGCCCGGCAGGCCTGCGTCGATGAAGTAGGGGGCTGCATGGTCCAGGCCCTGGGCCTGTGCAATGGCCGCCACATCGCGCGAGAACCAGCGCTGCTGCGCGGGATCGTTCTCGCGCAGGAAGCCGCCGCGCGGCTCGCTGATGCGCAGCAGGCCGGCCACCGTCACCGGGTCCTGGGGCGCCTGTGCGGGCTGATCCTGCCAGCGCGCGCGCTGCGCTGTGGGAATGAAGCCCCGGTTCACCAGCACCTGGTTGCCGTCGTTCATCTGCAGCGGCGTCAGTACCCAGAAGCCGGCGCCCAATTCGGTCACGGCCTGGGTCAGCACGGTCTTGCCGGCCAGCCAGTGGCCGCTGGCCTGCACGGCGCGGTACTCGTGGTCAGCGGCCGTGATCTGCGGCCATTCGGCGGGCGGGGGCAGGGCAGCGGGTGCGGCGTGCACGCGCTGGTCAACGCGCTCTATCAAGTCCAGCTTCCAGGCACGGCGCTGGACCTGCCAGCTGCCCAGGAAGATGAAGCCCAAAAACAAGGCGATGCCCACCGAGATGAGCATCGCCTGAGCGAGTGGGCCACGCCGGCGCGATGCGCCGGCGTGGCTGGAGGGCCCGGAGTTTCCAGATGCGGTCAAGGCGTGACCGAGGCTGGAGCCGTCTGAGCGGCGGGGTCGGCCGGCATGGTGTGCTGGGGCATCATGTTGGTGTTCATGTGGAACATGACCCACAGGGTGCCCGCAATGCCGATGGCCACGAAGACCACGGTGAAGATGGTGGACAGCAGGGTCCAGCCGCCTTCGATCTTGCCGTTCATGTGCAGGAAGAAGACCATGTGGACCAGGATCTGCACCACGGCGAAGCCGCCGAGCACCATCACGGCCGTTGCACGGTCCGAGATGACATTGCTCATCACCAGCCAGAACGGGATGGCCGTCAGGATGATCGAGAGCACGAAGCCCCACATATAGCCCGAGAACGTGCTGTGCGGGCCTGCGTCGTGGTGGTGATCGTCATGGCCGTGCTGGTCGTGGTGACCGTGGCCATGGCCGGCGTGGATGTCGTGTGCAGCCATTTACAGCACCCCCATCAGGTAAACAAAAGTGAAGACGCCGATCCAGACCACGTCCAAGAAGTGCCAGAACATCGACAGGCACATCAGGCGGCGGTTGTTCTCGTGCGTCAGGCCGTGCTTGTTGATCTGGATCATCAGCGTGACCAGCCAGATCAGGCCGAAGCTCACGTGCAGGCCGTGGGTGCCCACCAGCGTGAAGAACGAGGACAGGAAGGCGCTGCGCTGCGGGCCTGCGCCCTCGTGCAGCAGGTGGGAGAACTCATAGAGTTCCAGGCCCAGGAAGCACAGGCCGAACAGGCCGGTGATGGCCAGCCACAGCTGGGTGCCGCCCAGCTTGCCCTGCTGCTTTTGCAGCATGGCGAAGCCGAAGGTGATGGACGACAGCAGCAGGAAGGCCGTGTTCATCGCCACCAGGGGCAGGTCGAACAGCTGGGCGCCCGTGGGGCCTGCAGCGTAGTTGCGGCCCAGCACGCCATAGGTGGCGAACAGCGCTGCAAAGATCAGGCAGTCGCTCATCAGGTAGAGCCAGAAGCCCAGAGCGGTGCCGTTTTCGGGATGGGGCTCCTCGGCGAGGTGGTACTCGCGCGGGGCCAGGGCGGCAGCGCCGCCTGCGGTGTAACGGGTATCAGACATGACGTGCCAGCTGTTGTGTGCGCAGTTCTTCCGTGGCCGCGACTTCCGCGGCGGGGATGTAGTAGTCGCGCTTGTAGTTGAACGTGTGGATGATCGACGCCAGCACGGTGGCGGCGAACGACGCAATGGCCAGGGGCCACATGTGCCAGATCATCGCGAAGCCGAAGACCGTGGACAGCGCGGCGATCACGACACCGGCGCCGGTGTTGGACGGCATGTGGACGGGCTTGAAGCCGGTCAGCGGACGCTGGTAGCCGTGCTTCTTCATGTCCCACCAGGCATCGATCTCATGCACCACGGGCGTGAAGGCGAAGTTGTACTGGGGAGGGGGCGAGGAGGTGGCCCACTCCAGCGTGCGGCCTTCCCATGGGTCGCCGGTCACGTCACGCAGCTGGTCGCGCTTGAAGTAGCTGACCACCAGCTGGATCAGGAAGCTGCCGATGCCCAGTGCCACCAGACCGGCGCCCAGGGCGGCGATCACGAACCAGATCTGCAGCGAGGGGTCCTCGAAGTGGTTGGCACGGCGTGTCACGCCCATCAGGCCCAGCACGTACAGCGGTGTGAAGGCGACCCAGAAGCCGACCAGCCAGAACCAGAACGAGCACTTGCCCCAGAACTCGTCGAGCTTGTAGCCGAAGGCCTTGGGGAACCAGAAGTTGATGCCGGCGAACACGCCGAACACCACGCCGCCGATGATCACGTTGTGGAAGTGGGCGATCAGGAACAGGCTGTTGTGGAGCACGAAGTCGGCCGGGGGAACGGCCAGCAGCACGCCGGTCATGCCGCCGATGGCGAACGTGCACATGAAGCCCACGGTCCACAGCATCGGCACCGTGAAGCGGATGCGGCCGCGGTACATGGTGAACAGCCAGTTGAAGATCTTGGCGCCCGTCGGGATCGAGATGATCATCGTCGTGATGCCGAAGAAGGTGTTCACGCTGGCGCCGGAGCCCATGGTGAAGAAGTGGTGCAGCCAGACCAGGTAGGACAGGATGGTGATACACACCGTCGCGTACACCATGGAGGTGTAGCCGAACAGGCGCTTGCGGCTGAAGGTGGAGACGATCTCCGAGAAGATGCCGAAGCAGGGCAGGATCAGGATGTAGACCTCGGGGTGGCCCCAGATCCAGATCAGGTTCACGTACAGCATGGGGTTGCCGCCCAGCTCGTTCGTGAAGAAGTTCGTGCCGACGTAGCGGTCCAGCGACATCAGCACCAGGGCTGCGGTCAGGATGGGGAACGAGGCCACGATCAGCGCGTTGGTGCACAGGGCGGTCCAGGTGAAGACGGGCATCTTCATCAGGTTCATGCCGGGTGCGCGCATCTTGATGATGGTCACGATCAGGTTGATGCCTGACAGCGTGGTGCCGACGCCGGCCACCTGCAATCCCCAGATGTAGTAGTCAAGCCCGACCCCGGGGTTCTGCGCCCCCAGGTTGGACAGTGCCAGCCAGCCGGAGGTGGAGAACTCGCCCAGGAACAGCGAGATCATCACCAGCACGGCGCCGCCCGTGGTCATCCAGAAGCTGAAGTTGTTCAGGAACGGGAAGGACACGTCGCGGGCGCCGATCTGCAGCGGCACCAGATAGTTCATCAGGCCGGTCACGAAGGGCATGGCCACGAAGAAGATCATGATCACGCCGTGTGCCGTGAAGATCTGGTCGTAGTGGTGCGGAGGCAGGTAGCCCAGGTTGTCGCCGAAGGCCATGGCCTGCTGCAGGCGCATCATCAGCGCGTCGGCAAAGCCGCGCAGCAGCATGACCAGACCGAGGATCATGTACATGATGCCGATCTTCTTGTGGTCGATGCTGCACAGCCAGTCGCGCCACAGCGGGCCCCACAGGCGGAACTTGGTGAGCAGGCCCAGCACGGCAAGGCCGCCGAGCACCACGGCGATGAAGGTCGCCAGCACGATGGGCTCATGCGCCATCGGGATGGAGTCCCAAGTGATGCGTCCCAGCAGCCAGTGGGCCTGTGCCGGGGAGGTATGTTCAGACATATCGAGTCTCTTAGGTCGTGATGGGAGCGGGCGGCGGTCTGGCCGTCGTCCGCGTCCGCTAACTGCTTATTGCTGCGCAGCGGCTGCGGAGCCGTCGCGCTGGTCCAGGAAGGCCACGACGCGGTCGGCGTTTTGCACCGTGCACACATCCTGGGGCAGGTTCATGCCCACGGCCTTGAGATAGGCTTCGCCGCCGGCAGCGTCGATGGCCATCATGTGATGCATGCACATCTTGCCTTCTTCGACACAGCGGTTGAGCACCTTGTCGTACAGGCCTTCGTCCACCGTGGCGAAGCGCTCGACCGGGTTGCGCTCGCTGGGCTTGACCAGGTTCAGGTAGGTATCGCGCGTCAGGGCCTTGCCTTCGGACTTGGCCTTGGCAACCCACTGATCGAACTCTTCGTTGCTCAGGCCATGGAACTTGAACGTCATGCCCGAGAAGCCGGCGCCGCTGTAGTGCGATGCCAGGCCGTGGAACACGCCGGGCTTGTTGATCACGGCGTTCAGCTCGGTCTGCATGCCGGGCATGGCATAGATCATGCCGGCCAGGTCAGGCACGTAGAAGGAGTTCATCGTCGAGGTGGCGGTCAGCTTGAAGTGGATGGGACGATCCACGGGAGCGGCCAGCTCGTTGACGGTGGCGATGCCTTTTTCAGGGATGAAGAACAGCCACTTCCAGTCCATGGCCACGACCTGCACCTCCAGCGGCTTGACATCGGTGCTCAGCGGCTTGGTGGCCGAGACGCGGTCCAGCGGACGGTAGGGGTCCAGCTTGTGGGTGCTGATCCAGGTGATGGCGCCCAGCGCGATGATGATCATCAGCGGCACGGACCAGATCACCAGCTCCAGCGTGGTGGAGTGGTGCCATTCGGGGTCGTAGTGGGCCTCGGTGTTCGACTGGCGGTATTTCCAGGCGAAAAGCAGCGTGAGGATGATCACCGGGATGATGATGATCAGCATCAGCAAGGTGGCCGTGACCACCAGGTTGCCTTGCTGCGCGGCGATGTCGCCGGCGGGGTTGAGCACGACGGCTTTGCTGCAGCCAGTGAGACTGGCTGTCAAAGCGGCCGCGGTGAGCCACGCAGGCCCACGGAGTTCCTTGATTTTTAGCATGCTAGGGGCGCAACAAGAGCGCGTTTACATAGAAACGCGGATTACAAGATCCGGGCAAATGTATTACGAAGTATAAATTTGTCCATTGGACATTTTGTCCAACGTCAAGGAGAACCCGGGAACTTTCTGCTACCTGGACGGGTGCACGTCAGGTGCCTGGCGGTCCGGAGGCCGCATTTTCGCGTCGCGCGCAGCAGGACAAACACCGAGGCCGGTCGAGGTGGAAACCGCCTTGCGCCAGATCAAGCGAGGGCGTAGAACAGAGCTGTCAGTGAGACGAGACAAGGAGCATCCATCTATGAGCGGCCTCGACACAACTGCAAGCTTCCCCGGCGGAAGCTATGAGAGCAAAGAATCTCTGTCCCGCGCCGACACCCACGAAGATGTCACGCCCAACGAAATCGCCGTCGGCGTGATCATCGGGCGATCCTCGGAGTACTTCGACTTCTTCGTGTTCGGCATCGCCTGCGTGCTGGTCTTCCCGGCGCTGCTGTTTCCCTACCTTTCCAAGCTCGACGGCACGCTGATGTCGTTCGCCATCTTCTCGCTGGCCTTCGTGGCCCGGCCGCTGGGCACGGCGCTGTCCATGGCCGTGCAGCGGCGCTGGGGGCGGGCGACCAAGCTGACGCTGGCGCTGTTTCTGCTGGGCGTGTGCACCGTGGGCATGGCCTTCCTGCCCAGCTACCAGCAGGCGGGGGTGAACGCCATCATCGTGCTGGCGCTGCTGCGCATAGGCCAGGGCATTGCGCTGGGCGGCTCGTGGGACGGCCTGCCGTCGCTGCTGGCCATGTCGGCGCCCAAGAACCGGCGCGGCTGGTATTCGATGATGGGCCAGTTGGGCGCGCCGCTGGGCTTCGTGCTCGCGGCAGGGCTGTTTGCCTTCATCTACGCCCATGTGGGAGCCGACGAGTTCCTCAGCTGGGGCTGGCGCTATCCCTTCTGCGTGGCCTTTGCCATCAACGTCGTGGCACTGTTTGCCCGGCTGCGCCTGGTCGTGGGCCAGTCCTACACCGAACTGCTGCAGCAGCGTGAGCTGGAGCCCATGGGCGTGCTGCCGCTGATGCGCGACGAGGGTCGCAACGTGGTGATCGGTGCGTTTGCCGCCCTGGCCAGCTTTGCGCTGTTCCACCTGGTGACCATCTTCCCGCTGTCCTGGATCTCGCTGTACTCGGACCAGTCGGTGACCCATGTGCTCGGGGTGCAGATCGTGGGCGCCTTCTGTGCGGCTGCCGCCATCATGGTCTCGGGCTGGCTGGCCGACCGTGTGGGCCGGCGCAACACGCTGGGCACCATGGCCTGCCTGATCGGCATCTTCAGCTTCCTGGCGCCCTGGCTGCTGGGCAGCGGAACGATGGGGAACAACGTGTTCATCATCGTCGGCTTCATCCTGCTGGGCCTGTCCTATGGCCAGGCGGCCGGCACGGTGACGTCCAACTTCCCCTCACGCTATCGCTACACGGGTGCTGCTCTGTCCTCGGACATGGCCTGGCTGGTGGGCGCGGCATTCGCTCCGCTGGTGGCCCTGGGCGTGTCCTCGCGCTTCGGACTGGTGGCGCTGGGGATCTATCTGCTGTCGGGTGCGCTGTGCACGCTGGCGGCGCTGGGCATCAACCGCGCCATCGAGACGCGCGACTGAACGGGCGCAGCAAATCAAAGGCCGGCTCTGCCGGCCTTTTTCGTTGTGACTTCGCCTCAGGGGTTTTCACCGTAGCGCTGCTTGAAGTCGAATTCGAGCCTGTCGCAGTCCTGCACCGATTCAAACTGCTGCGTCTTGCGCTCGGCCTCTGGCCGCGCGGTTTCCTTGCGGCAGATCTTGATGGTTTCGCGCTCCACCCAGCGCGCCTCACCTTCGGGCGTGGACAGCAACTGGCCAGCCAGCATGAGCACAGCGAAGAAGGCCACGGGCAGGCCGATGAGCCAGGGCACGATGCGGCTTTTTGGTGGCTTGGGCGGTTTCGGCGGTGTTGGCGGTTTGGCCGGATCGGATCCGTTGGCGCTGGCAGCGGTGGCCGGTTCGCTGGAATGGGGCTCGGGTGTCTGTGGTTGCGCCATGGTGTGCTTGCTGTGGTTCCGGCTGGCGATTATCCAGGGCGCCCATCGCGCGCAGTCTGAGCGGGATCAGGGAACGGCGAGATCGCCTGTGCTAGCCATCTCCCCCATCTCCTGCACCAGCCATTTCTCCAGCGCAAGAATGTCGGCCCTGCGGCCCGGATGGGGCGCCACCCACAGCTGCAGGCGCCGTGGACCGGCCAGTCGCGCGCCGCTGTTGCGCGCTCGGGCAGATGGGAGGAGAGGCCTTCTTTGGCCACGTGCGTGATGGAGGCCAGGCAGGGCTCGCTGCCGCAACCATGGGGCAAACCTATAATGCGCGTTGGTCCCGACGGGACACCCTCCCGCCAGGGACAGCGCCCCGCGTGCGCGCTCCGAACTCCTAGACACCATGAGCACACCCACTTTCACCGTTGCCGACATTCGCAAGAGCTTTCTGGACTTTTTCGCATCCAAGGGCCACACCATCGTGGAGTCGAGCCCCCTGGTGCCCGGCAACGATCCGACGCTGATGTTCACCAACTCGGGCATGGTCCAGTTCAAGGACGTGTTCCTGGGCACCGACAAGCGCCCCTACAAGCGCGCCACCTCGGTGCAGACCTGCCTGCGCGCAGGCGGCAAGCACAACGATCTGGAAAACGTGGGCTACACGGCCCGCCACCACACCTTCTTCGAGATGCTGGGCAACTGGTCCTTCGGCGACTACTTCAAGCGCGAGTCGCTCAAGTGGGCCTGGGAGCTGCTGACCGAGGTCTACAAGCTGCCCAAGGAACGCCTGCTGGCCACGGTCTACGCCGAGGACGACGAGGCCTATGACATCTGGACCAAGGAAATCGGCCTGCCGCCCGAGCGCGTGATCCGCATTGGCGACAACAAGGGCGGCCGCTACAAGAGCGACAACTTCTGGATGATGGCCGACACCGGTCCCTGCGGCCCCTGCTCGGAAATCTTCTACGACCACGGCGCGCACGTGGCCGGCGGCCCTCCGGGCAGCCCTGACGAAGACGGCGACCGCTTCATCGAGATCTGGAACAACGTGTTCATGCAGTTCGACATGGACGAGCAGGGCAACGTCAAGCCGCTGCCCGCGCCCTGCGTGGACACCGGCATGGGCCTGGAGCGCCTGGCCGCCATCCTGCAGCATGTGCACAGCAACTACGAGATCGACCTGTTCCAGGCGCTGATCAAGGCCGCTGCGCGCGAGACGCACATCACCGACATCGAGACCCCCTCGCTCAAGGTGATCGCCGACCACATCCGCGCCACCGCCTTCCTGGTGGCCGACGGCGTGATTCCCTCCAACGAAGGCCGCGGCTACGTGCAGCGCCGCATCGTGCGCCGCGCCATCCGCCACGGCTACAAGCTGGGCCAGAAGACCCCGTTCTTCCACAAGCTGGTCAAGGACCTGGTGGCCGTGATGGGCGATGCCTATCCCAAGATCCGCGAGCAGGAAGCGCGCATCACCGAAGTGCTGCGGGTCGAGGAAGAGCGCTTCTTCGAGACCCTGGCCAACGGCATGGAAATCCTGGACGCAGCGCTGGCCGGTGGCGCCAAGGTGCTGCCCGGCGACGTGGCCTTCAAGCTGCACGACACCTACGGCTTCCCCCTGGACCTGACCAACGACGTCTGCCGCGAGCGCGGCCTGAGCGTGGACGAGGCGGGCTTCCAGACTGCCATGGAAGAGCAGAAGAACAAGGCCCGCGCAGCAGGCAAGTTCAAGATGGACCGCGCCCTGGAGTACACGGGCGATGCCAATGCCTTCACGGGCTACCAGAAGCTGGCCGAGGCCGCCAAGGTGGTGGCACTGTATGCCGAAGGCAGCGCCGTGCAGGAACTCAAGGCAGGCCAGAGCGGCGTGGTCGTGCTCGACACCACGCCTTTCTACGCCGAGTCCGGCGGCCAGGTGGGCGACCAGGGTGTGATCAGCACTGCGGGCGCACGCTTTGCGGTCGAGGACACGCTCAAGATCAAGGCCGATGTGTTCGGCCACCATGGCGTGCTGGAGTCCGGCAGCCTCAAGGTGGGCGATGCCGTGCAGGCCGAGGTGGACACGCAGCTGCGTGCCGCCACCATGCGCAACCATTCGGTCACGCACATCATGCACAAGGCCCTGCGCGAAGTGCTGGGCGATCACGTGCAGCAAAAGGGCTCGCTGGTCAACGCCGAGCGCACGCGCTTCGACTTTGCCCACAACCAGCCCGTGACCGCTGAAGAGATCCGCGAGATCGAACGCCGCGTGAACGCCGAGATCCTGGCCAACACGCCCACCGATGCGCGCGTGATGGACATCGAATCGGCCAAGGCCACGGGCGCCATGATGCTGTTCGGCGAGAAGTACGGCGACTCCGTGCGCGTGCTGGACATCGGCAGCAGCCGCGAACTGTGCGGCGGCACCCACGTGCAGCGCACGGGCGACATCGGCCTGTTCAAGGTGGTGGGCGAAGGCGGCGTGGCCGCCGGCGTGCGCCGCATCGAGGCGGTGACCGGCGAGAACGCGCTGGCCTACCTGCAATCGCTGGAATCCACGGTGGACCAGGCCGCCGCCGCGCTGAAGGCGCCGACGGCCGAGCTGAACACCCGCATCGGCGGTGCGCTGGAGCAGATCCGCGCGCTGGAGAAGGAAGTGGCTGCGCTCAAGGGCAAGCTCGCTTCCAGCCAGGGCGACGAGCTGGCCGGCCAGGCCGTGGACGTCAAGGGCATCAAGGTGCTGGCCGCCAGGCTGGAAGGCGCTGACGCCAAGACCCTGCGCGACACCATGGACAAGCTCAAGGACAAGCTGGGCGCCGCAGCCATCGTGCTGGCCGCCGTCGATGGCGACAAGGTGCAACTGGCCGCAGGCGTGACCAAGGCCGAGACCTCGCGCCTCAAGGCTGGCGATCTGGTGAACTTCGTGGCCAGCCAGGTCGGCGGCAAGGGCGGCGGCAAGCCCGACATGGCCATGGCCGGCGGCACGGACGCTTCGGGCCTGCCCGCGGCGCTGGCCGGTGTGCAGGCCTGGGTGGCAGAGCGCGTCTGACCCAGCTGCGCGGCAGATGATTCCTGCTGCCCCTTCTTCGGGACGCCCCGGTGGACTCCACCGGGGCGTCTTGCCGTGGGCGCTGCGTATGACCTACATGGCCTGGGTGATGGGCGTGCTGGCGCAGTCGGCCGCTGCCGCCGCGCAAAGCGTGGTCTTCATCAACCCCGGCCGGTCCGATGAGCGCTACTGGACCACGGTCAGCGAGGCCATGCAGGACGCGGCCAGCAGCCTGGGCATGCAGCTGCAGGTCCGCTATGCCCAGCGCGACCACCTGCGCCCCATCGAGATTGCGCGCCAGATTGCCGCCTTGCCCAAGGCGCAGCGGCCCCGGTACGTGATGTTTACCAACGACTACAGCGTGGCGCCGGAAATCCTGCGCACGCTGGAGGCCGCAGGCATCGACAGCTTCATGGCCTTCAGCGGCGTGCCCGAAACATTGCGCGGCCAGACCGGCGTGGCGCGGGAGCGCTATCGCCACTGGCTGGGCAGTCTGGAGCCGGGCGCCGAAGAGGCCGGCTACCTGACCGCCAAGTCACTGTTCGCCGCTGCACGGGCATCGGGCCAGGCGCGTGCGGCCGATGGCCGGCTGCACATGGTGGCCATTGCCGGGGACCGCTCCACGCCCTCCTCGGTGGAACGCAATGCCGGCATGCGCCGCGCGGCGGCCGAGGCCAGCGACGTGGTGCTGCAGCAGGAAGTCTTTGGCGAATGGCGCCGCGAACGCGCCGAGCAGCAGGCGGCCGTGCTGTTCCAGCGCTATCCCGAGGTGCGCCTGGTCTGGGCGGGCAACGACGAGATGGCCTTTGGCGCCATGCAGGCCTGGCGCGCGCGGGGCGGCTCGCCGGGGCGTGATGCCTTCTTCAGCGCCATCAATTCATCGGCCGCCGCCATGACGGCGCTGCGCACGGGCGAGCTGTCGGCACTGGCGGGCGGCCATTTCCTGACCGGTGCCTGGGCCCTGGTCATGCTCTACGACCATGCGCACGGAACCGATTTCGCCTCCGAAGGGCTGGAGCAGGTGCGGCCCATGTTCACGCTGCTGGACAAGTCCCAGATCGACCGCTACGAGCACAGGATCAGCGCGCCGCTGGCCCCTCTGGACTTTCGCAGCTACAGCAAGCACCTCAATCCCCGGCTGCGGCGCTACGGATTCGAGCTCAAGCACCTGCTGCGCTGAGCGCCTTCCATGCCCCGCTTCCGTTCGATCGCCTCCCTGCTGATCCTGCGCATCATGCTGCTGGCCGTGGCCTGCATGCTGGTGTTTGGCGGCGCCCACGCCTGGTGGGAGTACCGCAAGGGGCAGCAGGAGTTTCGCCGCTCCATGGAGACGCTGGTGGCCAACAGCATGATCTCGCTGTCCGCCGCGCTGTGGGACATCGAGCCGGCCCTAGTGCGCGAGCAGGTGCAGTGGCTGGGAAAGCTGCCCCTGGTGGGACATGTGCAGCTGCGCGTCACCTCCACGGGCGAGATGTACGAGGCGGGCGAGCCCAGGGATGGCCGCGCGCCCGCCGTGTCCATGCTCATTCCGGCACCGCGTCACAGCCAGTCCAGCCTGCCGCTGGGCGAACTGCAGGTCTGGGAGAACCGGGGCCACTACCTGGAGGTGCTGCGCGACTCCACGCTGCGCGTGCTGCTGGGCTATGCGCTGTTCACGGCCCTGGTCTGCCTGATGGTGGCCTGGGTGATGCGCAGGGAGCTGCGCCAGCCGCTGCAGCAGATTGCGGGCTTTGCGGCCAACCTCAAGCCCAATGAGTTGTCGAGGCCCTTGGTACTGGAGCGGGCGCGGCGCGGGCAGCGCGACGAGATCGACATGGTGGTGCAGGGCTTTGGCCAGTTGCAGCATGACCTGCGCGGCCACATCGAACATCTGGACCTGCTGGTGGCCCAGCGCACGGCCCAGCTGGAGGAGCTGGTGGAGGAGGTCAAGCGCATGTCGCTGACCGATGCGCTGACCGGATGCCTCAACCGCCGCGCCATGGACGAGCGCCTGGCCTCCGAGGTCGCCCAGGGCCAGCGCCTGGGTGCGGCCCTGAGCGTGATGTTCGTGGACGTGGACCGCTTCAAGCAGGTCAATGACAGGCACGGCCATGCCGCAGGCGATGCCGTGCTGCGCGAGGTGGCACGGCGTTGCCGGCACGCACTGGAGCGGGAGCCTTCGGCGCAATGGATGGCGCGCTATGGCGGGGAGGAGTTCCTGATCGTGATGCCCGGTGTGGCTGCGGCCCAGGCCTGGGCGCTGGCCGGGCAGCTGCGCGAGGCCATACGCTCCACGCCCATACAGGTCCATGGCCTGGAGCTGGCGGCGACGGCCAGCTTTGGCGTGGCGCAACTGCAGGGTGCCGAGAGCGCGCAGGAACTGCTGCAGCGCGCCGATGCCATGCTCTACGAGGCCAAGCACGCCGGGCGCGACTGCGTGCGCGTGGCCGGCCTCACCTGAACGGCACGGCGCCGGGCCGGCTCAGAACAGTTCGATGTCGTTGCTGTTCACCTGGGGGGCCAGCAGCCCCTGGGTGATCACCGTAGTACCAGGTCTGGTTGCGGCCATGCTCCTTGGCGTGGTAGAGGGCCTGGTCGGCATGGCCCAGCACCTCCACGGGTGCGCCCGTGCCCATGGCGGCAAAGCCCGTGCTCACGGTGATGCGGCCGACCTGGGGGAACTCGTAGCTCTCCACGTCGTGGCGCAGGCGCTCCAGCGCCTTGCGGGCATTGACCAGGCTGACCGAGCGCAGCAGCACCACGAATTCCTCGCCGCCGAAGCGGAACACACGGTCCTTGGCGTCGAAGCAGCTGCGCAGGATGTTGGCGACCAGGATCAGCACCTCGTCGCCATACAGGTGGCCAAAGCGGTCGTTGATGCGCTTGAAATGGTCGATGTCGATGGCGGCCAGCCACTGGCCGGGAACGTCTTCCGTGGCCACGCCCGGCATGGCCATCGGCGCCTCCTGCAGCGACAGGCGCAGGAACTGCTCGTCGAAGGTCTTGCGGTTGAGCAGGCCGGTCAGCGCATCGCGTTCGCTGTAGTCCAGCAGGCTCTGGTAGTTGTGATAGACGCCGAAGATGCCCTGGATCACATCGAGCCGGCTGGGCGAGAAGGCCGTGGACTGCGTGATCTCCAGGCAGTGGTAGGCCGTCTCCTGGCGCCACAGCGGCAGCCACAGCACGTGCTGGCCATCGGGCTGCACGGCCGAGGCGATGAGGGCGCGCTGCTGCAGCGCCTGCTGCAGCGCGGGCATGGAGGCCAGCTCCACGCTTTGCGGGTCGTACAAGGCCTCGGCATCGGTGGACATGACCTGATCGCCCTGGCTCCAGGTGCGCGCACGCACGCAGTGCCTGCCGTCGGGCATGGCGAACAGCTCCAGCGCCCGGACCTGCACCACGCCATTGAGCTTGAACAGGGTGGACAGCACCGAGATTTCCAATCGCAGATGGTCCCTGTGGGCCGTCATCTCGACCAGATTCTGTAGCAATGGCTGCATGCGAGGCCTTGTATTGGAAGAGGGCGCGACCGGCTCAGCGGCGCTCAAACACCAGATCCCACACACCGTGGCCCAGGCGGATGCCACGGTTTTCGAACTTGGTCAGCGGCCGGTAGTCGGGCTTGGCGGCATAGCCTTCGGCCGTGTTGGCCAGCAGGGGCTCCGCGCCCAGCACTTCCAGCATCTGCACCGCATAGGGCTCCCAGTCGGTGGCGCAGTGGATGTAGCCACCGGGACGCAGCCGCCGTGCCAGCTTGGCTACCAGAGGCTCCTGGATCAGTCGGCGCTTGTTGTGCTTTTTCTTGTGCCAGGGATCGGGGAAGAAGATGTGGATGCCGTCCAGGCTGGCCTCGGGCAGCATGTTGTCGATGACTTCGACGGCGTCGTGCTGCAGTATGCGGATGTTGGAGATGTCCTGCTCGCCAATGCGCTTGAGCAGGGCGCCCACGCCGGGCTCGTGCACCTCGCAGCACAGGAAGTTGTCATCGGGGCGCACGCGCGCGATGTGGGCCGTGGCCTCGCCCATGCCGAAGCCGATCTCCAGGATCAGGGGGCCTGGCGGCCATAGGTGGCAGAGGCGTCCAGCGGCACGGCCTGGTAGTTCAGCACGAAGCGCGGACCCAGCTCCTCGAAGGCCTTGGCCTGGCCTGTCGTGGTGCGGCCGGCGCGGCGCACATAGCTCTTGATGGTCTTGGGATGGGCCACGCCCTCGGGCGGCTGGCCGGTACGGGCGGCCGCAGGTGTGGAGGGCGAAGAGGAATCGTGCGGCGCACCGGGGGCAGCGGACATGGTGTTCGGGGTATCGCCGTCCATGGACTGCTCGGCTTGGGGGGAAGAAATTGGGTTCACGGGCTCAATTGTATGTATGGCGCCAGCCCCTGACCCAGAACTGCAGCGCTTCGCCCAATGCGGCCTGGGGTGATGGCTGGTGCAGTCCCAGGTGGGCGGCTGCGGTGCGCAGCGCGGTCACAGGGGCGCTCAGGTCCAGTGCGGGGGCGCCGTGCTGCTTGGAAAGCTTTTCGCCGTCGGGCATGAGCACCAGCGGCGTGTGCAGGTACTGCGGGTGACCTATGCCCAGGGCGCGCTGCAGCAACATCTGGCGGGGCGTATTGTCGGCGAGGTCGGCGCCGCGCACCACATGGGTGATGCCCTGCAGGCCGTCATCGACGACCACGGCCAACTGGTAGGCCCACAGGCCGTCGGCCCGGCGCAGGACAAAGTCGCCCACGCCGTGGACCACATCCTGCTGCTGGGCGCCCAAGCGGCGGTCCTGCCAGTGCAGCACGGGATCGTGGCGGGTGAGGCGGTCCAGCGCAAAGCGCCAGGCCCGGGCGCTTTTGCCGTGCAGGCCGTCGCGGCAGGTGCCGGGGTAGGGCCGCTCCACATGGCGCTCATGGGCCCAGCCCAGGTTTTCCCAGGCTGCCTCGATGTCCTTGCGCGTGCAGCCGCAGGGATAGGCCAGGCCGCCGGCCTTGAGCCGCTCCAGTGCGCTTTCGTAGAAGGTGTGGCGGCGGGACTGCCAAACAGGCTCTTCGTCCGGCAGCAGGCCGCAGGTGGCAAGCTGGTTCAGGATGGCGGTGTCGGCACCGGGCTGGCAGCGCGGAGGGTCTATGTCCTCGATGCGCACCAGCCAGCGGCCGCCATGGGCGCGTGCATCCAGCCAGCTGGCCAGCGCCGCCACCAGGGAGCCTGCATGCAGCAGGCCCGTGGGTGAGGGCGCAAAACGGCCGACATACGGGGATGGGGCGGGTGCGGAGCCGGTCTCGGCGGATTCAGGGGCGGCGGGAATCATCGGGGCCGGATGTTAAGGCCTTGCGCCGCCCCCTGCCAGGACCTGGTGGCCTGGTTCAGTCCGCAACCAACGCCAGGGCCATTTCCAGTCCCGAGACAAAGGCATCCTCCACGCGGCGGCCAATGCACCAGTCGCCGCACAGGCCCAGGCCCGCATCCTTGTTGCGCAAATGGCTGCGGCCCAGCGGCGACAGGGTCTGCGCATGGGGCCAGAGGTAGACGCTGGCATGGCGGGGAGGGATGCGGATGCGCGTGATCTCGCCAAAGGCCTTCTGCATTTTGGCCAGCACGCGCGGGGCGTCGTCGGCGCGGTGCTCCTGCGACCATTGGGGGCTGGCCAGCACGGTCCAGCGTTCGCTTTGGGAGCGGCCCGGCTTGGAGGATTCTCGTGCCACCCAGACCGCGCGCTCATGCGTGGTGCGGGCCGCATTCCACTGCGGTCCCAGGGTGGACAGGCCGGCCTCGGTGGCCATGGGGTAGGACAGCGTCAGCGCCCAGCAGGGCGCCATTTCCACGGCCGCCATGCCCTGCACCAGCGACAGGGCCAGGGGCGTGGTCTGCAGCAGCTGGCGCGCCTGTGGAGCGGGCAGGGCGAGTATCACTTCATCGAAGCCTGCGCGGATCTGCGTGGTCGGCTCGGTCGTCTCCACATGCAGGCTCCAGCCGCGCGAGCCGGGCTGGCGTTCGAGCTTGGTCACGCGCTGGCCCAGGTGCAGGCGGTCGGCATCCCACAGCGGCGCGGCCCAGGCCAGCGGCAGGGCCTGCATGTCGGGCGTGGCCACCCAATGGGCTTCGGTGGGTGCGGGTGCGGCGCTGGACTGGCGGCCCTGCGCATCCAGCACGCGCAGCGTGCTCACGCTCCAGGGACGGCACAGGCCGGGCACGGTCTGCAGGGCCAGCTCGAAGCGCTTGTCGCGCACGGTGAAATACTGCGCGCCGATGTCGAAGGCGCCATGCGCGGCGTTGACCGAGCGCATGCGCCCGCCCACCTGGGGCAGCCGCTCGTAGACATGGACATCGTGGCCGGCCTGCATCAGCGTGCGTGCGCAGGCCAGGCCCGCCATGCCGGCGCCAATCACGGCAATGCGGCGTGCGCCGGCCTTGGGGCGCGCCTTGGAGGCTTCGGGGGGCTTGGTGGCCTTTTTCTTGACCGTGGACTTGGAGGCAGCGCGGGAAGCGTTCATGGAGCAGACCTTTGCGGGCAGTGGCAGATTCCGGGAAGCATGTCCTTTCCGGCCTGTTGCACCGCAGCGGCGTGGCAGGCCGGGACCTGTAACCACTCTACACCCGCGAAGACCGCCCGGCGGCGTGCGCCAGCTCAATGTCGGTGATGATTTTCCATGAGAGCGCGGCGCGTGGCGGGGCTCTCCAACTGCTGCAGCCACCACTGCAGCGCGCGCGGCGGGACCTGCTGCGGCGGGCAGGACCATGCGTAGTGCATGCGCACGTTGCGCGAGGGCCGGGCGACTTGGCGCGTCACCAGCAGGCCGGCCTGCACATACACATCGGCCATGAAATGGGGCAGGAAGCCGCAGCCTATGCCACGCACCTGGGCCTCGATCTTGGCCTGCATGGAATCCACGGTGAAGATGTCCTGGCCGCTGAGCAGGCCCATGCTGGCGCTGTCGCGCAGGCCTGAATCGGCCACGGCGATGATGCGGTGCTGCAGCAAGGTGGCGTCGGTGATGGGCTCGGGCGCCGTGGCCAGCGGATGGTGGGGCGCCACGGCAAAGACGAAGTCCAGCTCGCCTAGCTCGCAGGCCTGCAGGCCCGCCACGTTGCTGGAGTTGACGGCCACGCCGATGGCCAGGTCGGCCCGGCCCGAGGTCAGCATCTCCAGCGTGCCGGTGAGTATGCCGTCGCGCAGCTTCAGCCGCGTGGGTGGCTGCATGGCGTAGAAGGCCTCGACCAGCTCCAGCATCGGCGTGCGCGCCACGGCACCATCGACCACGATGGTCAGGTGCGGCTCCCAACCCGTGGCCACGCGGCGCACGCGATGCGCCACGGTGTCGATCTCATGCAGCAGGCGCACCCCCTCGCGCAGCAGCTCCCGGCCGGCCTCGGTGGGCTGGGCGTGGCGCGAGCGGCGGTCGAACAGCAGCACGTCCAGCGCATCTTCGATCTGGCGCACACGGTAGGTCAGGGCACTGGGCACCAAGCCCAGCTGGCGTGCAGCGGCGGCAAAGCTGCCGGCCTCGGCAATGGCCTGGAGCATGGCCAGGCTGTCGGGGGTGAGCACGTCGCGGGGGCTGGGCATGGGGCGTTATGGCTTCAAAAGCTTTGAATGATGCCATCAATCCTGCTGCGCCTTGCCTGCGGCAGCGGCTTCTACAGTGGAGCCATCGACGCAAGAGTTTCGAAGATCTGACACGTTGGAAAGGGACAAAAACATGATCGCCCTGCGCAAATCCCGGGAACGCGGCCATGCCGACCATGGCTGGCTGCGCTCGCACCACAGCTTTTCGTTTGCGGGCTACCACGATCCGCGCCACATGGGCTTTGGCAACCTGCGCGTGATCAACGAAGACCACATCGCCCCGGGCACGGGCTTCGGCTCCCACGGCCACAAGGACATGGAGATCATCAGCTACGTGCTCGAAGGCCGGCTCTCGCACAAGGACAGCATGGGCAACGAGCAGACCATCTCGCCCGGCGAGGTGCAGCGCATGAGCGCCGGCTCGGGCGTGGTCCACAGCGAGCACAACCATGCGCCGGGCCAGACCACGCATTTCCTGCAGATATGGCTGCTGCCCAGCGAGACGGGCATAGCGCCCGGCTATGCGCAAAAAGCTTTTGCCGACGAGGAAAAGCGCGGCCGGCTGCGCCTGGTGGCCTCGCCCGATGGCGCCGAGGGCTCGGTCAGCGTCCATGCCGATGCCCGGCTGTATGCCGGGCTGTTCGACGGCGATGAGCAGGTCGAACTGGAACTGCCCGCCGGCCGCAAGACCTATGTGCACCTGGTGCGCGGCGCGCTGAGCGTCAATGGGCAACGGCTGACAACGGGCGATGCGGCCCTTGTGGAGAATGAACCGCGACTGCGCCTGCACGACGGGGAACAGTCCGAGGTCCTGGTCTTCGATCTGCAAGCCTGAGAGCGTGCACAGCACGCTCTGAAGATTCACGAGGAGTACCCATCATGTTGAACCGTCTGAGCAACCCGCTGGCGCTGGCCGGCCGCATCCTGATCGCGCTGATGTTCGTGCCTGCGGGCTTTCAGAAAATCGGAGGCTTCGCCGGGACCGTGGGCTATGCCGCATCGGTAGGCATGCCCATGCCGCAGATCGGCGTGGCCATTGCCCTGGTGGTGGAGATCGTCGGCGGCCTGGCCTTGCTGCTGGGCTGGTGCACGCGCTGGGCGGCCCTGGTGCTGGCGTTCTTCACGCTGGTGGCCAGCTTCTTCTTTCACACCTACTGGAGCGTGCCGGCCGACGCGGCCATGATGCAGCAGCTGCTGTTCTGGAAGAACATCGCCGTGACTGGCGGCCTGCTGGGCTTTGCCGCCCACGGTGCCGGTGGCTGGAGCGTGGATGCGCGCCGCCATTGAGTGGGTCGGGCAGCGTTGGCCATGCCCTGATTTTTGTTAGGCTACTGCCTTGAGTGGGCCCCCCAGCAGCGCTGCGGGGCCCTTTGGCGTGGATGGATTGATGAATGCGGCGCTGGCTGGCCTGTGGCTGCGCAGGGCGTCCGAGGATTGGATTTCTTGTATGTCAGATATCGTGGTGGTCTACCACTCGGGTTACGGACACACCCAGCGCATGGCCCAGGCCGTGGCAGACGGCGCAGGCGCGCGCATGCTGTCGATCGACAGCGACGGCCAGTTGCCTGCGGGTGGCTGGGAATTGCTGGCGGCGGCAGACGCCATCGTCTTTGGATCGCCCACCTACATGGGCGGGCCGAGCTGGCAGTTCAAGCGCTTTGCCGATGCCTCTTCCAAGCCGTGGTTCGTGCAGGCCTGGAAGGACAAGCTGTTCGCCGGCTTCACCAACAGTGCCAGCGTCAACGGCAACAAGCAGACCACGCTGGACTACCTGTTCCAGCTGGCCATGCAGCACGGCGGCTTGTGGGTAGGTAGCGGCATGCTGCCGTCCAACGCGCGCGCCGCGCAGCGCAATGACCTCAACTGGATAGGCGCCTTCAGCGGTGCCATGGCGCAATCGGCCTCGGATGCCTCGGCCGCCGAGATGCTGCCGGGCGACCTGGAGACGGCGCGCGTGTTCGGCGAGCGCGTGGCGCAGCAGGCGCTGCGGCTGATGCGCGAGGCCGGCGCGGCTTGATCAGCCGTCCCCACTGAACCTCACGCCCCAGCCGGTCCAGCAGGCTGTACCAGGCCACTCCCGCCGCTATGTACAACCGTTGCAACCCATGCAGCGGTATCGGCTGAACCGGCGTTACCGGAAAAGAGCAGGCCAGCGCATTTCCTCCGGCCATCAGCGCTGCCGCCTCCCGCCCCAGCAGGGTGGCCATGGCAATGCCGCGGCCGTTGTAGCCCAGGGCCATGGTGATGCCGGGGGCAGGCTGGTGCAGATGGGGCATGAAGTCGCGTGTGACGGCGATGCGCCCAGCCCAGCGGTACTCGTATTGGAGGGGGCCCAGGCCGGGAAACATCAGCGCCACGGCGCGTTCCAGATGGGCATAGTCGCCTGCGCCCTGCGGGTCCGCAAAATGGCCGCGCCCGCCCATGAGCAGACGGCCTTGTGCGTCCTTGCGAAAGTACAGCAGCAGGCGCTGCGAGGTCGAGCCTGTCTCGCCCCCGGGCAGGATGTGCGCGCCCGCCTTGCCCAGGGGCTGCGTGGCCACGATGAAGCTGTTGGCTGCCAGCACCGTGCGTGCCAGACTAGGCCACAGGCCATCGGTATAGCCGTTGGTGCCCAGCAGCACCTGCCTGGCCTGTATGCGGTGACCCTGGGCCGTGGTGGCGACCCAGTGGTCCGTGCCCTGGCGCTCCAGTGCCAGCACGGGCGATTCGCTGTGAACCTGCACGCCCAGGGCCTGTGCGGCGCGCACCAGTCCGCGCACGTAGGCCAGGGGCTGTATGGCGCCGGCGCGTCCATCCAGCCAGCCGCCGGCAAAGGCGGGCGTGCCTGTGCGTGCTGCCGTGGCAGCGCGGTCCAGCAGTTCCACGCGCACGCCGCGCCGTTCCCACTGCCGGGCGCGTGCGTGCATGCCGTCCACCGCCTGCTGGGTGTATCCGACCTGCAGCCAGCCGGCACGCACGGGCGCGCAGTCGATGCCGTGCCGTTCGATCAACCCGTACACAAGGTCGGCCGAGCGGGAGACGGCGTCGATCAGCCGCTCGCCACGAGCGGCGCCGTGGATGCGCTGCAGTTCGTCGGGGTCGTACTTGAGGGTGGGGTTCACCTGGCCGCCGTTGCGGCCCGACGCACCCCAGCCGGGAGCATGGGCGTCAAGCACGCACACGCTGGCGCCACTTTCGGCCAAATGCAGTGCTGCCGACAGGCCGGTATATCCCGCGCCGATCACCAGCACGTCGGTGGTGGTCAGCGGTGCCGCCAGCGGTGGCGTGGGCGGTGCGGCGGGCGCAGTGGCCGCCCACAGCGATGGCGCTGACGGGTGCGACAGCACGGGGCGTACCGACGAAGACGATGCGATGGAGGCGGTGGCTGACATCGTCATGCCGCACCTTCTGATGGCGCACAGTGCTGGCGCAGCACGCGCCGCAGGAAGTCCTGCGTGCGTGCATGGCGCGGTGCGCCCAGCACCTGGGCCGAAGGGCCTTCCTCCAAGATGGTGCCGCCATGCAGAAAGCACACGCGGTCGGCCACCTCGCGAGCAAAGGCCATCTCGTGCGTGACCACGATCATCGTCATGCCTTCTTCGGCCAGCTGGCGCATCACGCCCAGCACGTCGCCCACCAGTTCGGGGTCCAGGGCCGAAGTGGGTTCGTCGAACAGCATGGCCTCGGGCTTCATGGCCAGGGCGCGGGCAATGGCCACCCGCTGCTGCTGTCCGCCCGACAGCTGTGCGGGCCAGGCCTGTGCCTTGTCTGCCAGACCTACCTTGCGCAGCAGCTCCAATGCCTCGGCATGGGCCTGGCCGGGAGCCTGGCCCTTCACATGGATGGGGCCTTCCATCACGTTCTGCACCACGGTGCGGTGCGGGAAGAGGTTGAAGCGCTGGAACACCATGCCCATGCGGCTGCGAAGCGCGTGGATGGAGGGCGCGCGGGTGTCCACGCACTCCCCGAAGGCGCGCACCTCGCCGCCCTGGTACGACTCCAGGCCGTTGATGCAGCGCAGCACAGTGGACTTGCCTGATCCCGAAGGGCCGATCAGGCACACCACTTCTCCACGTGCCACGCGCAGGTTGACGCCCCGCAGCACGCGATGCTCGCCGTAGGCCTTTTCCAGGTGGTCGATCTCGATCATGGCGACTTCCTCCCCGCTCCAAAGCGCTTCTCCAGACGCCTGAGCCCCCATACCAGCGGCAGGCTCATGGCCAGGTAGAGCAGGGCGACCAGGGTGTAGACCGTCATGTTCTGGAAGGTGGACGCTGCGATCAACTGGCCCTGGCGCGTCATCTCGGCCACGGTGATGGTGGAGACCAGGGACGAGTCCTTGAGCATCATCACCAGGGTGTTGCCGTAGGGCGGCAGCGCAATGCGGAATGCCTGCGGCAGCACCACGCGGCGCATGAGCAGGGCGGGTCGCATGCCCATGGCCAATGCGGCTTCCCGCTGGCCTGGGTCCACCGCCTCGATGCCGGCGCGGAAGTTCTCTGCCTGATAGGCCGAATAGGCAATGCCCAGGCCGATCACGCCGGCCTGGAATGCGGTGAGCTGGATACCGACCTCGGGCAGCACGAAGTAGATGTAGAACAGCTGCACGATGATGGGCAGGCCCCGTATCACATTGACCACGGTCGATGCGGCCCACGAGACGGCGCGCACGGGTGAGAGCTTGCCCAGCGCCAGCACCAGTCCGATCGCGCTGGACAACAGGAACGACAGCGCGGTGACCTGCACCGTGACCACCGCTCCTTGCAGCAGGATGGGCAGGAACTCTCGCGCGTGCTGCACAAATGCTTGCATGGCGTACTTTCCTCGAAGGTGTCATTGCCGTGCATTGCGCGGCAAAGGGGGAGGCGAGGCGCGAGGCGACCCGGCGGGCGTCCGATGTCCTCAGATGCCCCACTTCTTGACGATCTGGGCCAGGGTGCCGTCTGCCTTGATGGTGGCGATGGCCTTGTTCAGGCGGGCCAGGGTTTCGGTGTCTCCCTTGCGCACCACCAGGCACACATCCCCCACATTGGAGGGCTTGTAGCTTTCGGCCAGCTTCACGCCCTGGAAGCTGTGCTGGCGTATCTGGTAGGCAATGATGGGCTGGTCACCCAGCCCTGCCTTGATGCGGCCAAGCGCCAGATCGCGCGTCATGTCGGCTACCGAGTCGTAGCTGCGCACTTCCCTGAAGATGCCCTTTTTCTGCAGCAGGTCGTAGAACACCGTGCCCACCTGGGCACCGACGACCTCGCCCTTGAGATCGTCCAGTGATACATAGGCCTTGGCATCGTCGGCCTTGACGATCAGGCCCTCGCCGTAGGAGTAGACCGCATCGCTGAAATCCACCACCTGCTGGCGTGCAGCGGTCTTGAGCATGGCGGCCGAGATGATGTCGATCTTGCTGGATGTGAGCGAGGGGATCAGCGCCGCAAAGCTGGTCTGCTGCACATGGGCCTGGAAGCCTCCCGCCTTGGCCACGGCCTGCATGGTGTCGACCATCATGCCCTGGATGCTGTTGCTCTTGACGTCCAGAAAGGTGAACGGAATGCCTGTGGGCGTGGCGCCCACGTTGTAGCTGGTCGGGGCGCTGCCGCCTTGCGCTGCAGCCAGCGCGACAGCGCCGGCGGCACACATGCCCAGGGCGAGGTGGAGGACGCGGTGGACAAAACCTGGCATTGCCTGACTCCTTGGCGTGAACGACGGAAGGAAACAGCAGGGACAGGTCACCTTGGGGGCAGCCCCTCGCCTGCAGCGGAGAATTCTCGGAACCGCGCCAATGATCAATGTGGATGAATCTTTAGAAAATAAGAGAAAACCACTAAGCAATTCAAAGAAATCGATATGCGATTCTTTGGAAGTGGATGCCTATACTTCCGCCATGCAAGCAACGCCTCAACCCGCTTCGTCACCGATGGATGACGACACCAACCCACTGTTCAACCAGTCGCTGGAGAAGGGCCTGGCCGTGCTCTGCGCCTTCAGCGCGCAGCACCGGAGCATGACGCTGGCCGATGTGGCTGCCGCTGCGGGCATCAACAAAAGCTCGGCGCAACGCATGGTGTTCACGCTGGAGCAACTGGGCTATGTCCGCAAGCATCCGCAAACCCGGCGCTACCAGCTCGCGCCGCGCGTCATGCGCGTGGGCTACAACTACCTGGCGGCCAATCCGGTGATCGACCTGGCCAATCCGTATCTTTCGGAGCTGACCAAGATCACGACCGAGACCACCTGCCTGACCGAGCCCGACGGGCTGGAGATGGTCTACGTGGCACGCTTCATCAGCGCCCAGTTTGTGCCGGTGCACATGCCCATTGGCAGTCGCATCCCCATGTACTGCACTGCCTCGGGGCGTGCCTGGCTGAGCGCACTGCCCGATGAAGAAGCCCTGGCCCTGCTGCGCCAGAGCGAGCGGACCGCGCACACACGTTTCACCATCACGGACGAGGCCGCCATCCTCGATGAACTGGCCCAGGCGCGTCGGCGCGGCTATGCCGTCAACCGGGAGGAACTCTTTCTGGGCGACATGACGCTGGGCGCGCCCGTCATCGGCAGCCATGGCCGCCCCGTGGCTGCCGTGCACATCGTCGCGCCGACCAGCCGATGGACGGTGGAGGAAGCGCAAGCCCGCCTGGGCCCAGGGCTGCTGGCCTGCGCCCGCTCGCTCAGCAACTCGGTGCGTGCCCTGGGCTGAACAGCGGCCGATGCGGCGGTCGGTGCAGCTGCATTGGTGTCGCACGCCGCAAGCGTGGCGTGCATGCCCCGGGGCTTCAAGTCAGGGCTGGGGGACCGGTCTATGGAGACGGAGTCTCCTGGGCCTGCGGATGCTCCAGCTGGGGTGCGGCCGACAGGTCCGCGTCCACGGCCCGGCGCTCGTCAAAGACGAAGCAGCCGCCGTCATAGAAGGCGCCGTCGGTTTCCTCGAAGTACTTGAGGATGCCGCCTTCCAGCTGGTAGACATGCTCCAGGCCCTCGTCCCGCATCAGGATGGCGGCCTTCTCGCAGCGTATGCCGCCCGTGCAGTAGCTGACCACGGTCTTGTCGGCCAGCTCGGCCTTGTGGGCGCGCAGCGCGGGCGGGAACTCGGTGAACTTGGTGATGCGCCAGTCGATGGTGTCCTTGAAGGCGCCGGCATCGACCTCGAAGTCGTTGCGCGTGTCCAGCGTCACCACCTCGCGGCCCTCGTCATCGTGGCCCTGTTCCAGCCAGCGGCGCAGCGTGGCGGGGCTGACCGATGGCGCGCGGCCCTCTGCCGGGCGGATGGTGGGGTGGTCCATGCGGATGATCTCGCGCTTGACCTTGACCAGCATCTTGCGAAACGGCACGGTGTCGGACCAGCTTTCCTTGGGGGCCAGGTCGGCAAAGCGCTCATCGGCGCGCAACTGGTCAACGAAGCTGTGCACCGCCTGGGCGGGGCCGGCCAGGAAGAAGTTGATGCCTTCCTCGGCCAGGAGGATGGTGCCCTTGAGCGCCAGGGCCTGGGCGCGTTCGGCCAGGGTGTCGCGCAGCGCCGCTGCATCGGGCAGCGGCGTGAACTTGTAGCAGGAAATATTGAGGATGTCGGACACGGGCAGGCAGGCGGGTGCGGCACAGGCCGCGGGTTGGATCGGGGCGCCGGCGAGAGGCGGCCCGATCAGCCGCCCGACACCAGCAGGGCCTTGATTTTATTGGCCAGCTGGGCCACTGCCAGCGAAGCCGGTGCGCCGGGCATGGACTGCAGCAGCAACTGGCGGCGCATCACTGCCTCGCGCACGGCCGGGTCGGACGGAATATCGCCCAGGTGCGTGAGCCGCAATGGCTCGCCGGAGGCCGTGTTGACAAAGCGGTTGAGCACCTGCTGCAGCTGGCCCGTGATGGCGCGGCCATCTCCGGGGCGTGCCGCCTGGTTGATGGCCAGGCGGATCTGCTGGCGTTTTTGCTGGATGGCCAGCACCTTGATGGCCGCATAGGCATCGGTCAGCGAGGTGGGCTCGGGCGTGGCGATGACCAGCACCTCGGTGGCCATGGACACGGAGAACAGCACCACGTCCGAGATGCCTGCGCCGGTGTCCAGCAGCACGATGTCGTAGCGCGGGGCCAGTGTCTCGATGGTGTGCGTGAACTGCTGGCGGATCTCGGGCGTGAGCCGCGAGTACTCGATCATCCCGGAGCCGGCCAGCAGCACCGAGTAGCCGCCGGGCGCGGGCAGGATGGCTTCCTCCAGCGAGGAACGGCCGGTGAATACATCGTGCAGCGTGACCTTGGGGTAGAGGTTGAGCACCACATCCAGGTTGGCCAGACCCAGGTCGGCGTCAAGCACCAGGACCTTGAGGCCATGGCGTGTCAGCGCTGCGGCCAGATTGGCCGAAACGAAGGTCTTGCCCACGCCGCCCTTGCCGCTGGTCACGGCGATGATGTGTCCGCGCGGCTTGGCGCGCACGGCATCGCTCATCGGAACGGCAGCGGGCAGGGAGGGGTGGGGAATGGCGTTGTCGCTTACCACCTGGCTATCAGCGGAGTCCATCTTCGGGGTCCACATCGGTTGCAATATCTGGATTCAGCCCATTGTCAAACGGGGACGGGGCATACAAAGGTCCGAAAAGCAGGCTTTTTTCCTCCGCGCTTACCGTACTGTCAGGTTGTTCTTCAATGTGCACGCGGTTGCGGCCGGCGGATTTGGCCAGGTACAACTGTTTGTCGGCACGCTCGGTCCACAAGGTTGTGGTGCTGCGTATCCACTGCAGCGCATAGGCGCCGCCGATGCTGATGGTGATCTGCAGTGTCAGCGTGGGTGAGATGACGACCGGCATGCGCTCGATGGCGCTGCGTATGCGTTCGGCCACGGAGACACCGAAGGTCGCAGGGCAGGCGGGCAGCACGATGGCGAATTCCTCTCCTCCGTAGCGGGCCAGCGTGTCCATGGGGCGCACGCAATTGGTCAGGGTACGGGCCACCGACTGCAGAACCCGGTCGCCCACGATATGGCCGTGCTGGTCGTTGATCTGCTTGAAGTGGTCGATGTCCAGCATCAGCATCAGGGCCGCTTCGCCAGACCGCGCCACGCGGTCGATCTCGCGCTCGGCAATGGTGCGGAAATGGCGGCGGTTGGCCAGTCCCGTGAGCGGGTCGCGCAGCGACAGCGAGCACAGTTCATCGATCAGCGCCTGCAGATATCGCGTCGGCGAATCCGTGGGCAGATGGACCGCCCCACCAGCGTGGGTAACCAGCGCGTGGGCTGTGGCCAGGCGCAGGTCGCGCAGGTATACGGATTGGTGGGATGCGGGGGCAGTCACGGAGGGCTGAATGAAAAGCCAGTGAAGTGTATCAGTGTGTAGGCTCGATTGTCGCCGCGCCGGCATCGACTTTTGCACCATCGGAGGTAACAGATGTTGATCCTGGTGCAGGCACGAACGGCGGCAGGGCAAGGGCGGCGAGGAATTCCGCATCGGTGCGGTACAGCCGCAGGTGCGGTCCGCGGTGCAGGGCGCCTGCCCGCAGCAGCACCTGCTCGGCCGGCAGCTTCAGGCCCACCACATGCAGCACGCCGCTGCGCTTGGCCGCCAGCAGTTGCAGGCGCACGAAGGTTTCCACGCCCGTCACGTCGATGCGGTTGATGGGCTGGGCCAGCAGGCACAGATGGTGTGTCTCCGGGCGCAGCGCCCATTCGTCACCGATACGACGCTCCAGGGCCGAGGCAGAGCCGAAGTCCAGCTCGGCATCCATGCGCAGGGCCAGCAGGCCCGGCGCCAGCGGCGGCAGTTGCCAGAGGTTGCGGTCGCGCAGGCTGCCGTCGGGATGCTGGCCCACTTCGATGATGCGCGGATGCAGGCGCTGGTAGAGGAAGTAGCCCAGGCTCAGCACAATGCCCGCGAACACGCCCCAGTACATGCGCGGCGCCGTGACGATGGTCAGCAGCAGCGTGGCCAGCGCAATGCTGCCCTCCACGCGCGACACCTTGAACAGCTGCAGCAGCACGCGCGGCTTGACCAGGTTGACCACGGCCGTGATCACGATGGCCGCCAGCGCCGCCTTGGGCACGTGGTACAGCGCCGGGATGAACCACAGCACCACGATGACCACCAGCAGGATGGAGAACACGTTGGACCAGCCCGTCTTGGCGCCGGCCAGCAGGTTCACGGCCGAGCGCGAGAACGAGGCGCTGGTGGCAAAGCTGCCGAACAGGCCCGCACTGATCTTGGACAGGCCCTGGGCGACCAGGTCCTGGTTCTCGTTCCAGCGCGTGCCGGCCTGCTGATGCTCCACCTGGGCGCTGGAGGCCGTCTCCAGAAAGCTCACAAGCGAGATCACCAGCACCGGCATCACCAGGGCGCCGAACTCGTCCCAGCTCAGCAATCCCGGCAACTGGAAGCTGGGCAGGCCTGCCGGCAGGTGGCCGACCACGGCGCCCCCGTCATCGGCAAAGTCCGTGGCCCAGCTGATCACGCCGGTCAGCGCAATGATGAAGATGGCCGAGGGAAAGGCCGCGCGCCAGCGCTTGGCCAGTACCAGCAGCGCAATGCTGGCAAGGCCGTAGAGGATGGACTGCCAGTCGAAAAGCTGCAGCGAAGGCGTGTTCCAGACTGCGCTCCAGGTCGAACGCAGTCCCAGCAGGGTGGGCAACTGCGAGGCCAGGATCAGCAGCGCTGCCGCCTGCGTGAAACCCGTGAGCACGGGCGAGGTCACCAGGTTGAGCAGCCAGCCGGCGCGCATCAGGCCCAGCGACCACTGCACCAGGCCCGAAAGAATCGCCATCCAGGCGGCCAGGGCCACCCAGTGCGCGGAGCCGGGTTCGGCCAGGCCCGTGAGGGAGGCGCCGATCAGCAGTGCACTCAAGGCCGTGGGCCCCACACCCAGACGCGGCGAGCCGCTGAACATCACGGCCACCAGGGCAGGGACGATGGAGGCGTAAATGCCGGTGATCAGCGGCATGCCGGCAAGCGCTGCATAGGCCACGCCCTGGGGCAGAAGCATCAGACCAACGGTGAGACCTGCCCAGAACTCCCCGCGCAGCACGGCTGCCGAGGGTTTGGGCCATGCCAGGAAAGGAAACCAGCGCGCCAGGGAATGCATGGCCGCTATTGTCATGCTAACTGGATGGTGCCGGGATGTTCGAGCTTGTCCTACAGGCGCTTGCGTCGGCGTCGTATGGGTTTGTCCCAGGGCCATAAATAAAGTCGAGGCCTGTGTTGACCGCCTCACAACTATTCAAGGAGTAACCGCATGACTTTCATCACCCAACGCTGCTGCCACATCCTCGCCGTGTCCGCCCTGGCCTTCGGCCTCGCCGCATGCGGCAAGACCGAAGACACTGCCGGCCAGAAGCTCGACTCCGCCGTCCAGCAGTCCCAGCAGGCCGCGCAAAGCGCAGGCCAGAAGATCGACAACGCCATGAGCAGCGCCGGCACCAAGATCGAGGAAGGCGCGATGAAGGCCGAAACGGCCACCAACAACGCCATGAGCCAGGCGGGTGCCGCGCTCGACGATGCGGGCATCACCGCCCAGATCAAGGCCGACCTGATCAAGGAACCCGATATCTCCGCCCTCAAGATCGACGTGGACACCAAGGCCGGCGCCGTCACGCTGACCGGCTCGGTGCCCAGCGATGCGCTCAAGATGCGCGCCGGCGACATCGCCAAGGCCGTCAAGGGCGTGAACAACGTCAGCAACATGCTGGAGATCAAGGCCAGCTGATCGCAGCCACCGGCTTTGCTCCCTCAATGAAAACCAGGCGCTTTGTCCGCCTGGTTTTTTTATGCCTGAACGCTGTGGCCCAGCGCATAAGATGCGCTGCATGAGCACACCCGACCTGCAGATCAGCACCCATCTCATCCACCATCCCTACCAGCCGCCCGAAGGCTTTGTCGCACCGCAGCCGCCGGTGCACAAGGCCTCGACGGTGATCTTCGAGAACGTGGCGGCCATGCGCCGCCGCCAGTGGCTGGACAAGAGCAGCTACACCTACGGCCTGCACGGCACGCCCACCACGTTCTTGCTGGAAGAGCGACTGAGCGCGCTGGAAGGCGGCCTGCAATGCCTGCTGGTGCCCAGCGGCCTGGCGGCCATCGCCACCACCTCCCTGGCCCTGCTGCGCACCGGCGACGAGATGCTGCTGCCCGACAACGCCTACGGTCCCAACAAGACCCTGAGCGAGGGCGAGCTGGCCCATTTCGGCGTGCGCCACCAGTGCTACGACGCCATGGATGTTGCCGACCTCGAAGCCAAAATCACGCCCAAGACGCGTTTGGTCTGGCTGGAGGCGCCGGGCTCGGTGACCATGGAGTTCCCTGACCTCATCGCCATGGTGCGCCTGTGCCGCGCGCGCGGCATCACCACCGTGCTGGACAACACCTGGGGTGCGGGCCTGGCCTTCAATCCCTTCGACCTGCTGGGTGACGGCTCGCACAGCCTGGGCGTGGACGCCACGGTCCATGCGCTCACCAAGTACCCCAGCGGCGGCGGCGATGTGCTCATGGGCAGCATCATCACGCGCGACCAGGCGCTGCACATGCGCATCAAGCTGGCCCATATGCGGCTGGGCCTGGGCGTGGGCGGCAACGACACCGAGGCCGTGCTGCGCTCGCTGCCCAGCATTGCGCTGCGCTACCACGCACAGGACCGCGCCGCGCGCGAGCTGGCGCGCTGGCTGCAGCAGCAGCCGGCCGTGGTCCAGGTGCTGCATCCCGCGCTTGAAGGCGCTCCGGGCCACGAGAACTGGAAGGCCCTGTGCGGCGCAGCCGGCGGCGGCGAGGGCGTGGCGGCCGGCCTGTTCAGCGTGGTCATTGACCCGCGCCACGGCCAGCAGGCCGTGGACCGCTTCTGCGACAGCCTGCGCCTGTTCAAGATCGGCTACAGCTGGGGCGGCCCCATCAGCCTGGTCGTGCCCTATGAGCTGCCGTCCATGCGCAGCTGCCCCACGCCCCATCTGCGCAGCGGCACCGTGGTGCGCTTTGCCATCGGCCTGGAGGCCGTGCAGGACCTGCGTGCCGACCTGGAGCAGGCCCTGGCCGCTGCGTTCGCATAGTTGAGCGCCAGGCGCCGGTGACATGCGCCTGTCACCGGCAGCACCGATGCTCGTTGGCTTCATACCATCCCACGGGGGCCTCCAGGCCCTGGTCCAGCATGAAGCACAAAGAGAGCATCACCAATATCCTGCAGCACGCGAAGACCGCGTCCAATGGGTCCGGCATCGTGGCCAGCCGCCGCCATTTCGTGCGCGGCATGGGCGCATCGGCCCTGGCGCTGCCACTGGCAGGCTGCGGCGGCTCCGATGGCGACAGCCGCATTCCCGTCGAGTTCCGCCACGGCGTGGCCAGCGGCGACCCGTTGAGCGACCGCGTCATCCTCTGGACCCGCGTGACGCCACCCCAGGGCCATTCCAGCGATATCGAGGTGGAGTGGGAGCTGGCCTCGGACGCCGACTTCAAGACCATCGTGGTGTCGGGCAAGGCCATGGCGCGCGCCACCCAGGACTTCACCTTCAAGGCCGACGCCACGGGCCTCAGGCCGGCCACGCGCTACCACTACCGCTTTCGCTGCCAGGGCATGACCAGCGCCACGGGCCGCACGCGCACCCTGCCCGTGGGCGCCGTGCAGCAGGTCAAGCTGGCCGTGTTCTCCTGCGCCAACTACCCGGCGGGCTACTTCAACGTCTACGCGCATGCCGCGCGCCAGGGCGACCTGGATGCCTCCGTGCACCTGGGCGACTACATCTATGAATACGCACGCGGAGGCTATGCCAATGGCAAGGCCGAAGCCATGCAGCGCCAGAGCCTGCCGGCCAACGAAATCGTCAGCCTGGCCGACTACCGCCAGCGCCATGCCCAGTACAAGAGCGATGCCGACCTGCAGGCCCTGCATGCGGCGGCGCCCATGATCGCCGTCTGGGACGATCACGAAGTCTCCAACGACACCTGGATGCACGGCGCCGAAAACCACCAGCCGGCCACCGAGGGGGATTTCGAACTGCGCAAGGTGGCAGCGCTCAAGGCCTATCACGAGTGGATGCCCACGCGCAACGCGCAGCCCGAGGTCATCTACCGCAGCTTCGCCTTCGGCGACCTGCTGGCGCTGCACATGCTGGACACGCGCGTCATCGGCCGCGACAAACAACTGGACTACGCCGACTACTTCACCGCCCAGGGCCTGGACGCGGCACGCTTCACCTCCGACATGGCCAATCCTGCGCGCCAGCTCATGGGCGCCACCCAGACCCAGTGGCTGGGCCAGCGGCTGGCGGCCTCGCAGGCCACCTGGCAGGTGCTGGGCCAGCAGGTCCTGATGGGGCGCGTGGAGCTGCCGGCGCCCTTGCTGATGGACATCCTCAGCCCCGGCAGCGGCGTCTCGCTGCCGGCCTACGCGGCGCTGCTGGGCAAGGCGCAGGCGAACCCGGCCAGCCTGACGGCGGCGGAAAAGGCCATCCTGGCCCAGCCCAGCATTCCCTACAACCTCGATGCCTGGGACGGCTACGCCGTGGCACGCGAGACCGTGCTGGCCACGGCGCGCAGCCTGGGCAAGAACCTGGTCGTGCTGGCGGGCGACACCCACAACGCCTGGGCCAGCGAATTGCGTGACCGCAGCGGGCAGGCCGTGGGCGTGGAGTTCGCCACCTCGTCCGTCAGCTCGCCGGGTTTCGAGGAATACCTGTCGGGCCAGGACCCGGCCCAGTTGCGTGGCGCGCTGCTGCAATTCATCTCCACGCTCAAGTACTGCGATACCTCGCGCCGTGGCTACATGATCGTCACGGCCACGCCGCAGGCCTGCCAGGCCGAGTGGATCTACGTGGACACCGTGTTCAGCCACCAATACCAGGCTGTGCGCGATGCGGCCTGGAAGGTGCTGCCCGGCCAGCCGGGCAAGCTGGTCCAGGCCTGAGTGCAGACTCGGGTACAGACCTGGGGGTCTGGGCGGGCCTCGGTAGTTTCCGCCATGGCAGCAGTGCCATGGCTGCGATAACTTTGGACTCGCTGATCCAGGAGGTCCAGGCATGCAGGCATCCCCCGCTCCCGAGAAAGCTTCCGACAACCCGGCCGGCATGCTGCAGGTGCAACTGCTGCGCATGGCCGACCCCTGGCGCTGGCTGGCCCTGGGCTGGCGCGATCTGCGGCGTGCGCCTGGCGTGGCGCTGTTCTACGGCCTGTGCTTCTGGGCCATGGCCCTGCTGATCGGCTGGGTGTTCCGCGCCAGCCCGGAATACAGCATGGCCATGGCAAGCGGCTGCCTGCTCATCGGCCCCTTCCTGGCCATGGGCCTGTACGACACCAGCCGCAGGCTGGAGCGGGGCTTGCCGCCCCAACTGAGCAGCTCGCTGACCTGCTGGGACACGCAGATGGGCAGCATGGGCATGCTGGTCATGGTGCTGCTGGTGCTGGAGATGCTCTGGGCGCGCGCGTCCATGGTGGTCTTTGCCGTGTTCTTCGATACCGGCATGCCGACCACGGCCGGCATGCTGCAGGCCGTGGCGCGGCCCGAGAACTGGGAATTCCTGGCCATTTACCTGCTGGTCGGCGGCGCCTTCGCGGCCCTGGTGTTCGCCAGCATGGTGGTGGCGCTGCCGGCCATGCTGGACCGGGGCAGCGATGCACTCACGGCCTGCATCACCAGCATGCGCGTGGTCGGCCTGAACCTGGCCGTCATGCTGCAGTGGGCCGCGATCATCACCGTACTGGTGGCGGTTTCCCTGTGGTGGCATGGCGCGGGCCTGCTGCTGGTGGGGCCTTTGCTGGGCTGTGCCAGTTGGCATGCATACCGTTGCAGCGTGGGCGATTCCGCCGTGCCTGCGTCCACCATATCCTGAGGTTTTCCTGGCAGGCCCCGTCTTGCGGCTACAGTGGGGCTTGCAACAACAGAGGAGTCCACCTGTGGCGACACCCAATTACGCCTATGAAAAACGCCAGCGCGAACTGGCCAAGAAGCAGAAGAAGCTAGAGAAGGAGAAAGCCAAGGCCGAAAAAAGACCCGACGAGCATGAGGGCGGCGGCTCAGAAGGTAATGCGCAGGCATCTCCTGCAGCAGCCCGTCCCGGCGAGGAAGGCCGCGGCAGCTGACACCCTGCCTGCCCTGAGCTCAGGGCAGCAGCTTGCTGAGCTGGGGCCAGACGTTGTCCAGCATGCGCGGCTGGGCCTTGGCCGTGGGGTGGATGCGGTCGGCCTGGAACCACTGGGCCGAATCGGCCGCATCACCGATGCCGGCCAGCAGGAAGGGCACCAGCGGCACCTTCTGCTCCTGCGCCACCTTGGCAAACAACTGCTCGAACTGGCGCGTATAGCCGCTGCCATAGTTGGGCGGCACCTGCATGCCCACCAGCAGCACCTTGGCTCCGGCATCCCGGGCCGCGCGGACCATGGCGTCCAGATTGCCCTGCGTGCTTTGCAGCGGCAGACCCCGCAGCGCATCGTTGCCACCCAATTCGATCACCACCACCGATGGCTTGTGCTGCTTGAGCAAGGCAGGCAGGCGAGAGCGGCCGCCCGAGGTGGTCTCTCCACTCACGCTGGCGTTGACCAGCGGCACATTCTTTGGGCTCTCCTGCAGGCGCTTTTGCAGCAGTGCCACCCAGCCCGTGCCACGGGCCAGTCCGTATTCGGCACTCAGCGAGTCGCCCAGCACCAGCAGCGGGCCCGGCTCGGCTGCCCACGTGGACGTGGCCGTCCAAGTACCCAGCAGGCCGAAGGCCAAGCCGGCCGATATAAAGTGGCGGCGTCGGCGCATTGCGCGCAGCTTGTCTTGCATCGTCTTCCCATCCTCCATGTCACAAAGCACTGCCCAGCCCCTGATCGAAGTCGAGCATGTCTTCAAGTCGGTCAGCGATTCGACCGGAACACTGGATATTCTGCGGGATATCGATCTGCGTTTTGCCGCAAGGGAAACCGTGGCCATCGTCGGTGCCTCGGGCTCGGGCAAAAGTACGCTGCTGTCCATTCTTGCCGGCCTGGATACGCCCACGCGCGGCACGGTGCGGCTGCAGGGCCAGGACATGTTCGCGCTGGATGAGGATGCACGCGCCGCCGTGCGCGCGCAAAAGCTCGGCTTTGTCTTCCAGAGCTTCCAGCTGCTGGGCAATCTGACGGCGCTGGAGAACGTGATGCTGCCGCTGGAGCTGGCGGGCAGCCGCGAGGCCCGCCGCCGCGCCACCGAGATGCTGGAGCGCGTGGGCCTGGGCCAGCGCCTGGGTCACTATCCCAAGCTGCTGTCGGGCGGCGAGCAGCAGCGCGTGGCGCTGGCCCGCGCCTTCGTGGTCGAGCCCGCCGTGCTGCTGGCCGACGAGCCCACGGGCAGCCTGGACTTTGCGACCGGCGAAACCATCATGGAGCTGATGTTCGCGCTCAACCGCGAACGCGGCACGACGCTGGTCATGGTCACCCATGACCGAGCCATCGCCGCGCGCTGCGAGCGCCGCGTGACCATCGAGGCCGGCCGCGTTGCCAGCGTCGAAGAGGGGCAGGCGCTGGCGGCCTGATCGGACGCCAGCAAGGGGTGGCGCTCAGGCCGCCACGGCCTCACGGCGCCCGGCTGCCTCGCAGGCAGCTGCCGTGAAGATCACGTCGGTCGAGGAGTTCAGCGCGGTTTCGGCCGAGTCCTGGATCACGCCGATCACAAAGCCCACGCCAACCACCTGCATGGCCAGATCGTTGGAGATGCCGAACAGGCTGCAGGCCAGCGGAATCAGCAGCAACGAGCCGCCGGCCACACCCGAGGCTCCGCAGGCGCAGACCGCGGACACCACGCACAGCAAGATGGCGGTCAGCAGATCGACCTCGATGCCCAGCGTATGGGCCGCAGCCAGCGAGAGCACGCTGATGGTGACGGCGGCGCCGGCCATGTTGATGGTGGCGCCCAGCGGGATGGAGACGCTGTAGGTGTCCTCATCCAGGCCCAGGCGCTTGGCCAGCGCCAGGTTCACGGGGATGTTGGCGGCCGAGCTGCGCGTGAAGAAGGCCGTCACCGCGCTCTCGCGCAGGCAGGTCAGCACCAGCGGATAGGGGTTGCGGCGCGTCTGTGTCCAGACGATGAGCGGGTTCACCACCAGGGCCACGAAGAGCATGCAGCCCAGCAGCACGGCCAGCAGGTGCGCGTAGTCCAGCAGCTTTTCCAGGCCAGACTGTGCAAAGGTGCCGGCCACCAGGCCGAAGATGCCCAGCGGCGCCAGCCGGATCACGCCCTGGATCACGCGGGTGATGGCCTGGCCCAGGTCCTGCATCACGGTGCGCGTGGACTCCGAGGCATGGCGCAGGGCCATGCCCATGGCCAGTGCCCAGGCGAGGATGCCGATGTAGTTGGCATTCATCAGCGCACGCACGGGGTTGTCGAAGGCGCTTTGCACCAGGGCCATCAGCACTTCGCCAATGCGCCCGGGCGCGCCCTGGGCCGGGGCGGCATCCTTGAACTGGATGGTGGAAGGGAAGGCCATGCTGGCCGCCACGGCGACCACGGCCGCCGCAAAGGTGCCCAGCACATACAGCCACAGGATGGGGCGGATCTGCGTGGCCTGGCCAGGCCGGTGGTTGCTGGTGGCCGAGACCACCAGCAGCAGCACCAGCACGGGCGCCACGGCCTTGAGGGCGGAGATGAACAGCGTGCCCAGCAGGGACACGGACTGGGCGGCCTCGGGCCAGAGCCAGGCCAGCAGGCCGCCAGCGACCAGGCTGATGGCGATCTGGCCGACCAGGCTGGTGCGGGCAAGCCGGGCGAAGAGGGCTTTGAGCATGATGGTTGGCAAAGAAAAGGAAAAAACTCAAGCGATGGAAAAATGCAAAGCGGCATGCCCGTGGCTACGGTGCATGCCGCAATGTGCAGGGCTGCTGGAAGGCGGCCAAGCCGCGCAGTGTAGCGGCTACGTAAAAACCACAGGAGCCGTTGCGCGCAGACGGGCTTCGCAAGGCGGGGCCCGGGGCACCGCTCAATTGGCGGGATAATTGCGCCCCATGTCGTCCCCCAAAGTTCTCTTCGGCTTCCACGCCGTCGGCGTGCGCATGAAGACCGCGCCCCAATCCATCATCGAGGTCTACTACGAGGCCACGCGCCGCGATGCGCGCATGCGCCAGTTCCTCGACCGCGCCAAGTCGGCCGGCGTCCGGCTGATCGAGGCCGACGGCGAACGCCTTGCCAAGCTGGCTGGCAGCCATGGCCACCAGGGCGTGGCCGCGCGCGTGGAGGCGGTGGCCCAGGTGCATTCGCTGGACGAATTGCTGGAGCAGCTGGAGGCAGACGGCATCAGCAAGCCGCTGCTGCTGGTGCTGGATGGCGTGACCGATCCGCACAACCTGGGGGCCTGCCTGCGCGTGGCCGATGGCGCCGGCGCCCATGCGGTGATTGCGCCGAAGGACCATGCGGTAGGCGTGAACGCCACCGTGGCCAAGGTGGCCAGCGGCGCGGCCGAGACCGTGCCCTATTTCATGGTCACCAACCTGGCGCGCACGCTCAATGAGCTCAAGGAGCGCGACATCTGGATCATCGGCACCAGCGACGATGCGCCCAAGACCCTGTACGAGGTGGACCTCACGGGCCCCACGGCCCTGGTGCTGGGCGCCGAAGGCGACGGCATGCGCCAGCTCACGCGCAAGACCTGCGACGAGCTGATCGGCATCCCCATGATGGGCGCCGTCTCCAGCCTCAACGTGTCCGTGGCCAGCGGCGTGTGCCTGTACGAAGCGCTGCGCCAGCGCGGCCAGGGCACCACGCCTGCCGTGTCTGCCGCCCCGGCTGACCAGATCTAGGCCGGCGCGCCGCTGGCGCCCGCACTTGCACCTTCGGCCGTACCCAGTTCCACCACGCTCTCGAAGCCGCCCCAGAACATGCGCTTGGCGTCGAAGGGCATGGTGGCCGGGTCCATGGAGGCAATGCGCGGATCCTTCATGACGGCGGCATTGATGCGGTCGCGCTCCGCGCGCGACGCATAGATGATCCATGAGAAGAACACGACCTCGCCTTCCTTGAGCTGCACGGCCTGTGGAAACGAGGTCAGCTTGCCCATGGGCACGTCATCGCCCGCGCATTCCCAGTACTGCAGCGCGCCGTACTCCATCCATACCTTGCCTGCGGCCTGCGCCACCTCGCGGTAGGCCTGCAGGTTGGCCCGGGGAACGGGCAGCACGAATCCGTCGATGTAGTGCATGACTCTCTCCTGGTGAAATCCGGCTTCAGAGCCGGGCTGCGAGCTCGGCCAGCTGGTCCGTGCACTGGCCCCAGCCGGTGTGAAAACCCATGGCTTCGTGCTGGGTGCGGTCGGCAGCACTCCAATGGCGCACCCGGGCGGTATAGCGGGTCTGGGCACCCTCGGGATCGAAGCTGACGATGCCCGTCATGAAGGGCTTGTCGGCAGGCACCCAGCCTTGGGTGAATGCGTCGGTGAAGACCAGGCGGCGGTTGGGAATGACTTCCAGGTAGACACCGTTGCCGGGCATCTCCTGGCCTTCAGGGCTGCGCATGATGATGAGGCTGTGGCCGCCGGGTCGCACATCGTTGTCCACCCGGGCCACGCTCCAGGGGCTGGGCGCAAACCATTGCTGGATCAGCGCGGGTTCGGTCCAGCAGCGGTAGAGCCTGTCGGCGGGAATGTCCAGCAGGCGCGTGAGCACCAGGTCGTTGGCGTGTTCGGGAAGGTCTTGTGCTGTCATGGCGCTCCTCATTGCATGGAATGCAGGCCGATTCGGTTGCCCTCGGTGTCCACCACGACGGCGCAGTGCCCGTGGGGGCCTATGGAGAATTTGGCCTGCTCGATGCGCCCGCCTGCGGCCTCGACGCGGCCCTGTTCGATGGCACAGTCCTCGCAGCCGAAATAGACCAGGGTGCCGCCGCCGCCGGAAGGTGCGCCGTCCATCCGCACCAGCATTCCGCCCGCGCCGGGGCCTGTCATGTCCATCGGAAAGGACAGCATCTCCTGGCTGTCGGAGCCATCGGGCGCGGGCAGATGCTCCAGCTTGCCCTGGAAGACGGTTTCATAGAACCGGCGCGCACGCGCCATGTCCTGCACATGGATCTCGAACCAGACGACTGGGTTGGCGTTCATGAAGACTCCTTCTTGGGTGACAGAGGCAATGTGTCGGCCGGCCTTGTTCAGGCCTCGCCCTTGACGTTGACCATCCAGGGTGTGTTGAAGCGGTCCGTCACCATGCCAAAGCCCGGCGACCAGAACGTGGCCTGGAAGGGCATGGTCACCTTGCCGCCTTCGGCCAGCGCGTTGAAGATGCGGCCGCCTTCGGTGGCGTCGTCCACGCCGATCGAGATCCACATGCCCTGGGCCTGCTGGTAGCCACCGCCACCGCCACCGCAGTTGTCGGTGGCGTCCGAGGCCATCAGCGCCTGGTCCTTGATCTGCAGGTGGGCATGCATGATGAGCCCCTTGGCGGAATCGGGCATCTGCTCCATGCCCGGTGTCTCGCCAAAGGTGCTCTGGTGCACGATGGTGCCGCCGAACAGCCTGGCGTAGAAGGCAAAGGCCTCGGCGCAGTTGCCGTTGAAGTTCAGATAGGGGATGAATTGCATGGAATGCTCCTGAAGTGGTTGGTGGCGAGGGGAGGGGGAGAGGAGTGGGAGGATGGGCGCCGGAGGCCTCAGCGGCCGTCATGCGCGCGCTCAAGAGCGGCGATGTCCAGCTTTTGCATGCCCAGCAGGGCCTGCATCACGCGCTGGGCGGCGGCCATGTCGGGGCCCCCCATCCAGCCCGCCATCTGGGCCGGAACGATTTGCCAAGACAGGCCATGGCGGTCCTTGAGCCAGCCGCATTGACGCGCCGCCGGGTCGCCGCCCTCGGACAGGGCGCCCCAGTAGTGGTCTATCTCGTCCTGCGTATCGCAACTGACCATCAGCGAGACGGCCTCGTTGAAGCGGAACATCGGGCCGCCGTTGAGCGCCAGAAAGGGCTGGCCGTCCAGCTCGAATTGCACCGTCATCACGCTGCCCGCCGGCCTGCCGTGGATGTCGTGGCCGGCTTCGCCATAGCGGGCAATGGCCGTGATGCGGGAATCGGGAAAGACTTCTGTATAAAAGCGCGCCGCCTGCTCGCCCTGGTTGTCAAACCAGAGGCAGGGCTGGATGCGGCCGGTGTGCAAAGCCATGCTTGTCTCCTTGGTGACGGTGAAAACCGTTTTTGCCGTTCGATGCCGGCTTTTTATCGATTTCTGCCCGGCGTGTGTACGCCGTTCACATATGCTAGGGACTAAAATGGACGCTGTCCACATCAGGCGCTGTCAGCTTCGGTGTCAAGCTGTAAATCGGCGAGGCAGGGCTGTCGTCCCTTGCGTGTGACGTGGTCATGCAGAAAAAAAAGGAATCAAAACAGTGACGCAGCGACGTGTCAGGCGTGAGTCATACCACCATGGCGACCTGCGCCAGGCCCTGGTCGAGGCTGGCCTGGCACTGGCGCGCGAAGGCGGTCCCCAGGCCATCGTGCTGCGCGAGGCCACGCGGCGGGCGGGCGTGGCGCCGAATGCGGCCTATCGTCACTTTGCCAACCGCCAGGCACTGTTTGATGCCGTGCGCGCTGCGGCCCTGGGCGCACTGGCCGCGGCCATCGAGGCCGAAATGGTCCAGGCCCGTGCCCTGCCCGATGCGCTGCAGCGCTCACGCGCCTTGCTGGCTGCCGTGGGCCGGGGCTACCTGGGCTTTGCCCAGACGGAGACCGGCTGGTTCCGCACGGCCTTTGCCTCTGTCGAGTACGACGTGGACCTGCCGCCCGACACCACGCGTGCGGCGGCCATGGGCCTGAACCCGTTCGAGCTGCTGGGCTACGCGTTGGACAGCATGGCCGAGGCCGGCGTGCTGCCGCCCGAGCGCCGTCCCCAGGCCGAGTTCCTGGCCTGGTCGGCCGTGCACGGCATGGCCTTGCTGGTGATCGACGGCCCGCTGCGCCGTGCCACACCCGAGCAGCGTCGGGCGCTGGCGCTGCGCCTGTTGGAGATGGTGGAAAAAGGCATTTGATGCGCCCTGGGGCGGCGCTGCCGCACAATGGCCTGCTTTTTTTCCTTCGCCCTCCGATGCCCGACGAACCTTCCCCCACTTCGCTGCCTGCGGCTGCCGCCGAACTGCCCGGCCAGGGTGAGCTGCACGAGCTGCGCGAGCGCATCGCGCATGCAGCGCACATCGCCGTGCTCACGGGCGCAGGCGTCAGTGCCGAGTCCGGCGTGCCCACGTTCCGCGATGACAAGAACAGCTATTGGGCGCAGTTCAACCCGCAGGACATGGCCAGCGAGGCGGGCTTTCGCGCCCATCCGCAGCGCGTGTGGCAGTGGTATGCGCACCGGCGCGAGGCCGTGGCGGCAGTGCAGCCCAATGCAGGCCACCATGCGCTGGCGCAGTGGGCCTTGCAGCACCCGGGCCGCATGACCCTGGTCACGCAGAACGTGGATGGCCTGCACCAGCGCGCGGGCAGCCCCGGCGTGCTGTGCCTGCATGGCGAGTTGATGCGCGACCGTTGGCTCGAGCGGCCCCGCGCCTGCTGCGACCTGGCCGGGCAGAACCCTGGCGAGCCTCCGCAGTGCCCTGTTTGCGGCAACCTGGTGCGCCCGGGCGTGGTCTGGTTCGGCGAGTCCCTGCCCATGGGCGTATGGCAGGACGCCGAGGCTGCCGTGCAGCGCTGCGAGGTACTGCTGGTGGTCGGCACCTCGGGCGCCGTGTATCCGGCAGCGGGGCTGGCCCGCATCGCGCGCCGGGCAGGCGCGCACGTGGCCGTCATCAACCCGGCGCCTTCCGAGCTGGATGACGCAGCGCACCAGTGCCTGCGCGGCCCATCGGCCCAGATCCTGCCCGCGCTGCTGGCGGGCTAGAGGCCCCGGGCCAGGGCGGGCAGGCTGCCCTGGCCTGCGCAGGTCACTCCCTTGCGCCTTCTTCCTGACTGGCCTGGTTGAGCTCGGCCACGTCCTGAGCCGACAGCTGCAGGCGCGTGGCCTGCACCAGTTGCTGCAACTGGGCCAGCGAGGTCGCGCTTGCGATGGGCGAGGTCACAAACGGGCGCTGCATCTGCCAGGCCAGGGCCACGCACGCGGGCTGGCTGTTCAGGCGCGCGGCCACGGCGTCCAGGGCGTGCACTATGCGCAAGCCGCGCGGGTTCAGGTAGGTGGCCACGGTCTTGCCACCGCGCGCACTCTTGGCTGCGTCTTCGCTGCTGCGGTACTTGCCCGTCAGAAAACCCGCTGCCAGCGCATAGAAGTTGATGATGCCCACCTGCTCGGCCGCGCACAGCGGCGCCAGATCGCGCTCCAGCACGGCGCGGTCGTACAGGTTGTACAGCGGCTGCAGGCTCTCGTAGCGCGGCAGGCCCAGCTCGGCGCTGGTGCGCAGGGCCTCGGCCAGACGCGGCGCGCTGTGGTTGGAGGCGCCGATGGCCCGCACCTTGCCTGCGGCGATCAGGTCGGCAAAGGCGCCCAGGGTATCGGCCAGCGGCACGCTGGCATCGTCGTCATGCGACTGGTACAGGTCGATGTAGTCCGTCTGCAGGCGCTGCAGCGAGGCATCCACGGCCTGGCGGATGTACTCGGGGCGCAGGCCCACCCGGCCCTCGCCCATGTCCTTGCCGACCTTGGTGGCCAGCACGATGTCGGCGCGCCGTCCGCTGCGCTTGAGCCATTTGCCGATCACGGTCTCCGACTCGCCGCCCGCATGGCCCGGCGCCCAGCGCGAGTACACGTCGGCCGTGTCGATGAAGTTCATGCCGGCATCCAGCCAGGCGTCGAGCAGCGAGAACGACGTGGCCTCGTCCACGGTCCAGCCGAAGACATTGCCGCCAAAGCACAGCGGCGAGACCTGCAGGCCGCTGCGGCCCAGGGAACGAAGGGAAGGGGCTTGCGCCATGTACGGCTCCTTTTGACGAAAAAACCAGGGTAGTCCTCAGGACCTCTCAGATCCAGCCCAGCGCACCCAGCAGCGCGCCCGCGCCCAGCAGCCACAGCAGGTGGATGCGCGTGCGCCACACCAGCAGGGCGCAGGCCAGGGTCAGCAGCCACAGGCGCCAGTCCTGGGCCGGGCGGCCGCTGGCGCTGCCCAGCAGCCAGCCCGTGGCCAGCAGCAGCCCGATGACCAGCGGCCCCATGCCCTGCTTGAAGGCACGCACGCCGCGCCGGTTCTTGTTGCGCTGGCCCCAGCGCGAGGCCTGCCAGGCCAGCAGGGAGCTGGGCAGCAGGATGCCGACCATGCAGATGGTCACGCCCAGCGCGCCAAAGGTCCATGCCAGCGGCCCGGTGCCCCCGCCCGCGTTCAGGCCCAGGTTCCAGCCCAGCAGGGCGATGAAGAGCACATTGGGCCCGGGCGCCGCCTGGGCGATGGCGATGGAGCTGCTGAACTGCGCCTCGCTGAGCCAGCCGTGGCCATCGACCAGGAAGCGGTGCATGTCGGGCGCCGTGGCAATGGCGCCGCCAACGGCCATCAGCGACAGCGTCAGGAAATACAGCAGCAACTGCAGCCAGTCGGCGGGCTGCAGGTTCAGGGCGATCTGGTGGGCGGCGTTCATGGGGCGAGCTTTCTCCAGGTCAGCACGCAGCCGGCACCGCCGACCACCAGCAGCACCCAGGCCAGCGGCACGCGCAGCACGGCCATGGCAATGAACGAGGCCAGCGCCAGGGCCGCGCTGCACCAGCGCCCCAGCGGGTGTCGGCTCAGCGTGCTGGTCAGCTTCAGCCCCATGCCCGCCACCAGGCCGGCCGCGACGGCGCCCATGCCGCGCAGCGCCCCGGCCATGGCGGGGTGGTCGGCCAGCTGCGAATAGATCACGGTCAGCGTCAGCACCAGCAGCATGGGAAAGCACAGCATCCCGCACACGGCGACCACGGCGCCACGCCAGCCGAAGTAGCGCTCGCCAATGGTGATGGACAGGTTGACCACATTGGGCCCGGGCATGATCTGGGCCACGGCCCAGTCCTCCACAAACTCTTCATTGGTCAGCCAGCGCTTTTTCTCGACCAGCTCGCGCTGTACCACGGCCAGCACACCGCCAAAGCCCTGCAGGGCCAGCCAGGTGAAGGACCAGAACAGGTCGCGCAGGTTGGCCGGGGCGGGGCGCTGGGCAGGCGCATCGGCGGTGTCGTGTGGCGGGGAAGCCTGGGGCGGCGATGCGGGCATGTTCTGGCTTGTGTCTGGGCCGCCCGGGCAGGGCCCGGGGACGGCATCGCTGTTGTCATGGGGTGGAACCGTGCGGGCCGATCCTGTCTCCGTGCCTGCCTCGGGGTGGCACGCACGGAATATTAATCCTGCGCAGCGGCCTCGTCGGCAGCGGCCCCATCGGCAACGGCGATGGGGGCATTGCAAGCGCAGATGGCTTGCTGCCGGCATGCGCCCAGGCCTGCCCGCCGGCCTGCCTGAACAGGAGTAGATTCTCTCCACCCACACAACCCGAGGATCTCCGGCATGGACATGGATTGGAGCAAGGCGCTGCAGGAAAGCCTGGTCTGGCTGGCGGCGGCCTCAGTGATCACCGTCGTGGCTTTCGCGGCCGTGGCGCTGCTGCTGGTTCGATTCACCCGCTGGGGTCGGCAGTTCTGGCAGCTGGCCGGCCCGTTCCTGCACCCCAGAAACAGCTGGTGGCCGCTGCTGGTGTTCATGCTGCTGCTGGTGCTGGCCCTGGTCTCGGTGCGCATGAACGTGCTGTTCTCCTTTTGGTACAACGGCTTCTACAGCGCGCTGCAGGAGCTGGACCAGAAGGGCTTCTGGCGATTCCTGGGCATCTTTGCTGTGCTGGCCACCATCCACATCCTGCGCGAGCTGTTCAATTTCTATGTGAACCAGGCGTTCCGCATCCGCTGGCGGGTCTGGCTCAACGAGCGCGTGACCACCGACTGGATGCGCGGCGACGCCTACTACCGCAGCCACTTCCTGGACGAGCCGGTGGACAACCCCGACCAGCGCATCGAGCTGGATGTGAACACCTTTGTCTCGAACTCGCTGACCCTGGCGCTGGGCGCCGTCAGCGCCGTGGTCTCGCTGGTGGCGTTCACGGGCATTCTCTGGGGGCTGTCCGCGCCCATTGCCGTGGCGGGCGTGGAGGTTCCGCGGGCCATGGTCTTTGCGGTCTACGTCTACGTGATCATCGCCACGCTGATTGCCTTTCGCCTGGGCCAGCCGCTGATCCGGCTGAACTTCCTGAACGAGAGGCTGACCGCCAACTTCCGCTACGCCCTGGTGCGCGTGCGTGAATATGCGGAGAACATCGCCTTCTACCAGGGCGCGGCCATCGAGCGCAACACGCTTTTGACGCGCTTCTCGGCATTGATCGCCAATGTCTGGGCTCTGGTCTACCGCAGCCTGAAATTCGACGGATTCAACCTCACCGTCAACCAGGTGGCCGTGGTCTTTCCCTTTCTGCTGCAGGCGCCGCGCTTTTTCAGCGGTGCCATCAAGCTCGGTGATGTGATGCAGACCTCGCAGGCCTTTGGGCAGGTGCAGGATGCGCTGTCCTTCTTCCGAACCTCCTACGACACCTTCGCCCAGTACCGCGCTGCGCTGGACCGCCTGTGCGGCTTTCTGGATGCCAATGCCCAGACCCGCGAACTGCCCCAGGTCGTCCACAGAGAGCAACCCGGCGCCCTGGACATCGAGGACCTGCAGGTCAGCCGCCCTGATGGCCACCACCTGCTCAGCGGCCTGCAACTGAAGCTCATTCCCGGTCAGGCGTTGCTGATCAAGGGGCCTTCGGGCAGCGGCAAGACCACCTTGCTGCGGTCCATTGCCGGCCTGTGGCCGCACGCCGAAGGCACGGTGGGCCGCCCGGGCGGCCACCAGGCGCTGTTCCTGTCTCAGCGTCCGTATCTGCCGCTGGGTGACCTGCGCACGGCCATTGCCTATCCCGCCGATGCATCGCCGCTGGACGACGAGCGGCTGCAGCAGGCGCTGCGCCAGGTCAGCCTGGCCCATCTGGCCGACAAGCTGGATGTGAACCAGGATTGGTCCCGCATCCTGTCGATTGGCGAGCAGCAGCGCCTGGCCTTTGCCCGCGTGCTGTTCAACCGGCCCGCCATCGTCTTTCTCGATGAATCCACCTCGGCCATGGACGAGGGCCTGGAGCATGCGCTGTACACCCTGCTGCGCGAGCAGATGCGCTCGACCATGCTGGTGAGCGTGGGCCACCGCAGCACGCTGGCGGGTTTCCATACCCACGCGCTGGCGGTCGATGGCAATGGCGGGTGGACGCTGTCGGAAGGAAGCGCACCGCAGAGCGCGCCCCGGGCTTGATCCGCGTGCGGCCCTGGGCCGCGCGCGATCAATCGTCCATGGGCAAGGGATCGCAGTTGCCCAGGTCGGACGGCGGCGGCTCGCGCAACTGGCGTACCGCGTCGCGCAGGGCGGTGCGCAGGCCCTCTTCCAGCACGGGGTGGTAGAAGGGCGCACGCAGCAACTCGTGCACGGTCAGTTGCTGCTGCACGGCCAGGGCTAGCAGATGGGCCAGATGCTCGCCGCCCGGTGCGCACATTTCTGCGCCCAGCAGCAGGCCGCTGGCCGGGTCCGCATAGACGTGAAGCAGGCCCGCGTTGTGCTGCGCAGCGCGCGCACGCCCCTGGTGCGCGAAATCCACGCGGCCCACCACGAAGTCCTGCCCCAGCAGCGCCTTCATGGGCTGGCCCACGACGGCCGCGTTGGGCGAGCTGAAGACAATGGACAGCGGCGTGCGCCGCTCGAAGCAGGCCACGTTCTCTGCCATGGCGTTGGTGCCCGCGATATGGCCTTCGTCCACGGCCTCATGCAACAAAGGGCGGTCGCCATTGGCATCGCCCGCGAGGAACAGCGGCAGCTCGCCGACCTGCAGTGTCTCGCGGCTCACGGGCGGCTGCCCATGCTCGTCCAGCTCAAGCCCCAGCGTCTCCAGCCCCAGGCCTTCCAGCTGCGGGCGCCGGCCCATGGCGGCCACCACGTGGTCCACGACGATGCGGGTGTCACCTGCACGCACGACGATGCTGCTGTCCGGACCCTTGCTCAACTGCACTTCATGGTCGGTGATCACCACCATCTCTTTCTCAAGCAGATGCCGCAATGCGTCGGTGACATTCGGGTCGGACAGGCCCGCCAGCTTCGGGCCGCGTCCCAGTGCGGTGACCTCCAGTCCCAGCCGCGCCAGCGCCTGTGCAATCTCCACGCCCAGCGGACCCAGGCCGACGACGGCCACGCGCGGGCCCAACGTCTTGCGTTCGAACAAGGTGTCGGTGGTCAGGATGCGCTTGCCAAAGCGCTTCCATTCCTCCGGCACCACAGGGCTGGAGCCCGGAGCGAGGATGAGCTTGCGCGCAGCCAGCACCTTGCCATTGACCTCGATCCGATTGGCCGCCAGCAGCCTGGCACGCCCGTCGATGGCCCGCCAGCCCAGGCCCTCCGTGGCCTTGATCGTGCTTGCCACGAACTCGTCGCGCAGCTTGCGCAAGCGGCGCAAAACGGCGGGCAGGTCCAGCTGCAGCCCGCTCGCGCCGCGTATGCCGAAGGCATCGAAGTGATGGCGTGCATGGAAGGCGTTGGCCGCCTCGATCAGCAACTTGGACGGCATGCATCCCACCCGCGCACAGGTCGTTCCCCAGGGCCCGTCGTTGACGATGGCGAAATGCTCCGTGTGCTTGCGCACCTCGCGCAATGCCGACAGTCCGGCCGAGCCGGCACCGACGATGATCACGTCGAGGGCGGTGGTGGGTGGGTTTTTCATGCTGTCTGATTCCTTTGACTGTGGCACCAGGTCCCGTGGAGGTCTCCGCTGCCGGTGGATGTGCCGAAAGGTGTGCCGACGGGAGTGCCGACTGAAGTGCCGACAGATGGTCGAGATGACTGCCTCGCCTGCCATGGGAGATGCGTGCCAGTCTGCATGCTGGCGCTCGCGGCAGCCGTAGGCGAAGGGCCGAAACCGCTGCTGGACATTCATGGCCCGGCCCGTGCCGCGCAGGGACTAGCCGGATGCCCAGTGTTGCCATGCCGCGCCCGTGCGGCTGCCTGATGCGTCGAAATCCGCTTCCCGCGCAAAGCGCCTGAGAGATGTCTCGGTAACCCTCAAATGGCTGACACGGCACAAGCGGCTTTGAGCCGTCTGCAGCCAGCGGCGCAGGGACCAATCAAGCTGCGCCATCACCCCGCCATGCACCTGTGCGCTGTGCAGGCGTAGGCGGCCATCGAGGATGAAGGCCTTCACCGACCGTGCGGACAGCTGCAGATCCTCGCAGACCTGCCGCAGCCCGACGCCCTCGCGGACCCGGGTGCTCAGGCCGCGCCTGTGCATCTGGCAGCGAACGGAGCGTTCGCTGCGGTTCAGCCGGCGGCAGATCACTTGCACGGGCAGGACGCCGGCCCAGCGTTCGAGTGCAAGCAGTTCTGCGGGACTCCAGCGGCGGCGAATTGCGCCATTCGGCCATGCGCTGTCGGATGTCAGGCAGTGTTTGATTGCCATGGAAAGCTCCCATTCATATGGCGCTGCGCTGTGGCATGGCCTGAATCCCGGATGCCGATGAGACAATTATTGATGGGGGACTCTTGTGCAAGCTTTTGATTTTGTTGATTGTTTTTGTTGTTTTGATTGCTGCTCGGATGGACGGCTCCATACCGCGATGCCTATCGTGGGGCCGGGATGCGGATCACGGAAATAGCGTCTGCCCCGGCGCGCATATGCCAAGCCCCATGCGGATTTCCTGTTCGGCGCCCGATTTCCATGAACGACTTCTTTGCTTTTTCAGGAGAACCCTTCATGCGCCTTCAGCCAAAGCATTTGAATTTTTCCGTTGCGTGCCTTGCGTTGCTGGCACTGCCGGCCGCGCAGGCCCTGCCCATGCAGGACGTGGGCACGTCGGCAGGCCCGCAATGCGTGGGCCTGGACATCAACAACAGCGGCCATGTCGTGGGCGCCTGTGCAGAGAGCGACGGCTCGTCCGCAGGCTTCGTGTCGCTGGCACCGGGCAGTGCGGCAGACCTTGTGCGCCTGTCGCCGGGGCGCAACTGCAACGCGGCGGCCATCACCAACAGCGGCCAGGTGGTGGGCAGCTGCCTGGACGGCAATTCGGTGTCCGTGGGCGTGTTCTGGAATGCGGCCACGCCCGCCACGGTGCAGACACTGCAGCCGCTGACGCTCGATGTGCGCAGCATGCCCACGGCATTCAACCAGGGCGGCTATGTGGCAGGCGTCAGCCTGAGCGGCAGCAACACGGCCCGCCCTGTCATGTGGCGCAACAATGAAACCACGGCACGCGCGCTGCCGGCGGGTCTGCTGGGCCTGAACAGCACCAACTGCATTCCGTCAGATGTGGACAATTTCGTGGTGGGCGGCAACATGCCGGGCATCGTGGGCAACTGTCCCGACAACAGCGGGCATCCGCGTCCTGTCTATTGGTCTGCCGCAGTCCTGGGCGGCTATATGGCCACGGCCCTGAACCTGCCTCTCAATGCCGTCTTCTGCCGCGCAAAGACCGTCGTCAATACCCGCATCATGGGCTACTGCGATTTTGGTGCCCAAGGTGGACGCACCGTCGTCTGGCTCAACTCGTCCTCCAGTCCGCAGGTGCTGTCCATATCGTCCCCGCCCGCGCGAAACAGCGGCGTCGATCTCAACATCCTCGGCGAGGTGATTGGGCACTACCAGTTGGCAGACGGGCGCAGCATGCCCTATTACTGGAACAGCCAGACCGGTGTCATCCGCGATATTCCTCCGCTGCCTGGCGGCATGAATGCACGTGTGGTGGATATCGGTGACAACGGAACAGTGGCAGGCCACAGCGAACTGGCCGACGGAAGTTCGCACGCCATCACCTGGACCCCCTTGGGCGGCACCGTGGACCAGGGAACCCTCGCAGGCGGCGAGAACAGTGCGGCCTCGGCACTGAGCCAGGATGGCTGCTACATGACAGGAAGGAGCGAAGTCGCGCAACTGGCCACGCATGCCTTCGTGCAGAACCTGTGCACGCCATGAAGGCGGAGCCTCATCTCACACCGTGCATAAAGGAAATACCATGAAGATGCGATATCCAAGACTTGCAACCCCACTGGCAATCGCTGTGTGCGGGCTCTGGGCCCCTGCAGTGCAAGCGAACGGCATTTCATTCGAGAATTTTTCCTCCTCCAATGCGGCACAGGCTTTTGGCAGCTCATATAGTATGCCGCCCCTGATGATGATGGCGCAAACGAGCGAGTCGTCGAAATTGATGGAAATGATGACTGCGAATATAGGTGAAACCAGACTAATGCCACTTCAGATGATTGCGAAAGGGATATGAGCATGTTTGCGGTATGAATGCGCCTGTGGTGAATATAGGCGATACCGCAATGGTGGCTTGCCACAGCGAAATGAGCGATGAAAGCTTTCGCGCCATCATGCGGGCGTCCACAGACAACGCGTGCTGTGTGCAGAATCTGTGGACTACTGCTCGTCAGTATCAATTCGAAAACGATGAGATAAAGGGGTTGAAATGAGAGTTCGATATGAAAAATCATTGTCCACTATGGCGGTATTTATTGTTTTAATGTCCTCCTCCGCGCTGCATGCGAATAATATTTATTTTTCGGAAGATGGTCTAATAAATTTGGAAAATAGCAGCCTGCATGCGGATGATGGTTTAGTTGAATATGTCATTTGTGAAGCTGTTTTGCTATTGAAAAGTGAGGGGCTGGCAGTTGCTCATTGCCTGGGGCGTTCCTTTGGGAAATTTCATTAATCGGACCTTGAGAACAGGCTGTGCTAACTATTTAATTTCACGTGACTCATTGTCCCGGCTTGCCATTTTGCATTGAGGGTATTCGATGGGTGATCACCAGCATCAAATCAGTCTGGCAATGCCATGCGGCCCAGCCTTCCGCCATGGCTGGGCGCCCGTTCCGGCGCAGGGGCATCGTCGGCCATCAACTTCCCCATCAGCCCTCGCAGGATCGCCAGCGTCGGCGCCTCGCTGCGCTGACGCAGCGTGACCAGCCCGAAGCGGGCGGTGCTGCGCATGGGCGGGTCCATTGGCAATTCGGCCAAGTCCGGGGCGACGGCGCGCACGGCCAGCAGCACGGTGTCGCTGTTGCGCGCAACGTCCACGAGGCTGGGCAACTCCTCGCACTGCAGTGTGACGAACCGCGCCGGGTGTGCTGTGGCGCCATAGGTCTCCACCAGCAGCCAGGCCACCTGGTCGCTCAGCGGTGTGGAGGCGACGGGGTAGCGCTGCACATCCTCGAAGCGCAGCTCCCGCTGCAGGCGGGCGAGTGGATGGTCGGTGCGGCACATGAAGGCGGCGCGCATTTCGTGCACGACGTCCAGCGCAAGGTCGGGTGCGGGCCTCAGCGCGCGCAGGTCCACGACCAGGGCGTCGAGCAGGCGCTCGCGTAGCGAGTGCACCAGCAGATCGGTGCTGCCGCGCGCCACCTCGGTTCGCACGCCGGGATGGTGCACGGTCATGTGCTGCAGGAACGGCGTCATCAATATTGCGCCGGGGCCCGATCCCAGGCCCACACGCACGGTGCCGGCCGCACCCTCGCGCAATTGGCGCCCCCTGTCACGCAGCTCGTCGGCTTCAGCCACCAGGGCGCGCGCCCGTTCCAGCATCTCGCGGCCGAAGGCTGTGAGTTCGCCGCGGCGGCCGATGCGGTCGAACAAGGGTATGCCCAGCTCCTGCTCCAGCGCGCGCACGCTGCGGCTGAGGGCCGGCTGTGTCAGATGCATGGCCTCGGCCGAGCGGCTGAAGGAGCCGGTCTGCGCCACCGATATGAGATGCCTGAGCTGCACCAGCGTCATGATTTTTCGCGCCCTGAAGTCTGCATGAAACTCATGCTAATGCAGCCAACAATGCATTGGACGTTCGATGACCCGGCTCCTAGGATGCCGCGTATCCGGCCGACCGAGCCGGAGCCATCCACCAAGGAGACATGATGAGATTTTTGTTCCAGCGCGTTTGGCTGACGGGCGCCGGCCTGTTGCTGAGCGCGGGCCTGGCCTGTGCGCAGAGCCCGTCCTCCAGGCCCGTAAGCCTGATGGTTCCCTATCCGGCCGGCGGCCCTTCGGACGCCATTGCCCGCATCTTCAGCGTGCCGCTGTCCAAGGCGCTGGGCCAGCAGGTCATCGTGGAGAACCTGGGCGGCGTGAGCGGCGCCATGGCCGCGCAGAAAGTGCTGGCAGCGCCGCCCGACGGGCACTACGTCTTCCAGGGCTCGCCCAACGAGGTGATCCTGTCGCCGCTGGCCAATGCCGCCGTGCGGCTCAAGGCGGAGGATTTCCGGCTGGTCCATCCCGTGGCCGAGGCTGTGATGGTGTTTGTCGCCCGCAAGGACCTGGAGGCCGGCAACGTGGATGAGCTGATCGCGCTGGCCCGCAAAAGCGCCAGCCGGCCGCTGTCGTACGGCAGCGTCGGGATTGGCTCGCTCTACCACCTGATTCTGGAGAAGGTGCAGCAGGACGCTGGCATACAACTCATGCATGCGCCCTACAAGGGCAACGCGCCGCTGCTGCAGGACATCGGCAGCGGGCAGGTCGATTTCGCTGTGCTCGTTTACAGCGCTGCCATGGGCGCGCTGGCCGAGCAGGGCCGGCTCAAGATCCTGGGCCAGCTGGGGGAGCAGCGATCGGAGCTGCTCAAGAATGTGCCCACGGTGCGTGAGGGCCGGGAGCTGAAAAACTTCGCCTACAAGACCTGGACCAGTTTCCTGGTGCGCAAGGACACTCCGCAGGAGGTGGTGCAAAGGCTGCACCAGGCGATAGGCGCCATGCTCAAGGACCCGGGCGTGCGCGAGCAACTGGCCCTGCAGACGCAGCTGGCCGCGGCGCCCATGTCGCTGGCTGAGGCCGCGCAGTTCTATGAGGCCGAGACCGCCCGCTACCGCAGCATTGCCCGCTCCATCCGCCTGCAACCCCAGTGAGATGCCGCACATGAACACCCTTCTGGACACTTTGCGCGGCTCGGCCGCAGCCTTCGTCGAGGTGCGCCGCGACATCCACAGGCACCCCGAGCTCGGCTTCGAGGAACATCGCACCAGCGCCCTGGTCGCGCAGCAACTGGAGCAATGGGGATACGAGGTGGAACGCGGCCTGGGCGGCACGGGCGTTGTGGGGCGGCTGGTGCGCGGCAGCGGCCACCGGCGCCTGGGCGTGCGCGCCGACATGGATGCGCTGCCCATCACCGAGGCCAATGCCTTCGCCCACGCCAGCACGCATGCCGGTGTCATGCATGCCTGCGGCCATGACGGCCATACGGCCATGCTGCTGGCGGCGGCCCGGCATCTGGCCGAGCACGGCGGCTTCGACGGAACGCTCACGCTGATCTTCCAGCCTGCGGAGGAGGGCGGCGGCGGTGCCCTGCGCATGATGGAAGACGGGCTGTTCGAGCGCCACCCCTGCGACGCCATCTTTGCCATGCACAACATGCCGGGCATGCCCCAGGGGCGGTTGGCGCTGCGCGAGGGCGCAGCCATGGCGTCCTCCGACTACGCCACGCTCACCCTCACCGGGGTGGGCGGGCATGGTGCCATGCCGCACCGCGCGGCCGACCCCATCGTTGCGGCCGCCAGCATCATCATGGCCTTGCAGACCATCGTCTCACGCAACATCGATCCGCTGCAGATGGCGGTGGTGACCGTGGGAGCCATCCACGCAGGCAAGGCCAACAACGTGATTGCCCACAGCGCTGTGCTGGAGTTGAGCGTGCGTGCGCTGGATACCGATGTGCGCAGGCTGCTGGAGCAGCGCATTCGCGACCTGGTGAGTGCGCAGGCCGAGAGCTTCGGCGTGCAGGCGCAACTCGAGTGGCGACCCGGCTATGCGGTGCTGGTCAACACGCCCAAGGAGACGGACTTCGCGCGCCAGATCGCGCTGGAGCTGCTGGGCCCGGAACATGTCACGCTGCAGGCGCCGCCCTTGCCGGGCAGCGAAGACTTTGCCTTCATGCTGCAGCGCGTGCCAGGCAGCTATCTGCTGATTGGCAATGGCGAGGGAAGCGAGCAAGGCGCCTGCATGGTGCACAACCCGGGCTATGACTTCAACGACGACAACATCGCCGTGGGAGCCGCCTATTGGGTGCTGCTGGCGCAGCGGTTTCTGGTGGCCGGTTGAACTGCTTGAGCTCGGCGCATCTCATTCGCCGTGGTGGATTTCCATCCAGCCCACGCGTCCTTGACCGCTCTCATTGAGGCGGCTCACAAAGCCTTCAGCCTGCGACTGCGGCAGGCGCAGATCGAACTGCACCAGCGATCCATGCTCGACCTGGAGCAGCTCGGCGCCTGCTGCATCGATCTCGCGGCGCACCAGGCCTTCCAGCGCATAGGGCACGGCGCAGCGCAGCGATTGCATGCGCAGCAGTGTCACTTTCTCGGCGGTCAGCAGGGCCTGGGCCACGGCATCGGTGTAGGCGCGCACCAGGCCGCCTGCGCCCAGCTTGACGCCGCCGAAGTAGCGCACCACGGTGGCCAGCACGCCTTCCAGGTCCTGGTGGCGCAGCACGTCCAGCATGGGGCGGCCTGCCGTGCCGCTGGGCTCGCCGTCATCGACGGCTGCCGACTGGCCGCCTGCCAGCAGCGCCCAGCAGACATGGGCGGCGCCGGGGTGCTCGCGCCATAGCGCATCGACCACCGCCTGGGCGCTGGCGCGGTCGGCCATGGGCTGCACGCAACCGATGAAGCGGCTTTTCTTGATGATGAGTTCGCTGTGCGCGGGCGCGCGGAGTGTCTGTGGCATGGAGGGCGGCAAGCTTACCCGATCGCCCCTGGCCCGGGGTTTGGCGCATGGATTCATTACGCCTTTATTACGAAGCGCTACACATTTGTGAGCATGCGTACCTTGTGTCATTTCAGCTTCAGAGGGTTGCATCCAGGTTTGTCCTACAGAAATCGTGAAAGATTCGCAGTAAGCTTTCTGTCAAGGAGGCGCAACCATGAACACCCCACCTTCCCGCGATCCCGTTCTCACCGAACACACCTTTGGCCGCGATCATTTCAGTCCCCCGCCCATGGCGCTGGAGCAAGCTGGTCAGGACCATGAAGCCGCTGGCGGCGGCATTCCTCTGGATCTGGACCAGCGCATCCGCAACGTCGGCGAATGGTGATGGCAGGTGCCGCCTGGCCAAGGGCCTGCAGCGGCATCCGTGCTGTCAGGCCCGGCTGGACCGTGCAGCGGCCCGCCGACAGGCGGTGACCCTCAAGCGAACAGACCGCGAACCAGGCGCAGCAGGCTCTTGCCTCGCTGCGCTGGATTTATCATTTCCAGTTCCACATACCCACCCAGGCCGGCTGCGCGAAGCGCCGGCCTTTTTTGCATTCCTGCAGGAACCATGAGCACTGACACCGGCCGCAGCCATTGGCTGCTGGCGCCTGCCTCCGCCAGCGACGCCAGCCTGCCCGTGCCCCTGGGCGATGTGACGGCGCTGCTGGAGCAGGTGGGCCGCTCCAGCGCCAGCAGCGACGAGGTGGCCGGGCAGTTGCTGCATTTGCTGGGCCGGCACGTGCCGCTGGCGCAGTGCACCATCTTCTCGTTCCAGGGCCGATCGCGGCCGCGCATCGTGGGTTTTGGCGACCGGGCGCGCACGGGGGCGCTGCCCATGATTTCGCAGGACTACAGCGAGCGCTTCTATCCGCTTGACGGCGCACAGCGGGTGATGCAGGCCGAACTTGCGCGGCAGCAGCGCGACCCCCAGGCTCCCGCGCGCGTGTGGCTGCACCGCCAGCGCCCCTGCGATGTCAGCCATCCCGAGTACCGCCATGTCTGCTATGGGTTGCCGCGCCTGGTGGAGCGGCTCTCGCTGCTGACCCTGCAGCCTGGCGCACGGTGGCTGGCGGTGAACCTGTACCGGGGCGAGGAGCACGGCTGCCTTGATGCGCAGTCCATCGCACGCATCGAAGCCTTTGCGCCCCTGGTCATGCAGGCCATGCGCCTGCACTATGCGGGCCAGGCGCTGCAGGACGATCTGGCGGGGCTGGTGCTGGCGCGCCTGGCCGGGCGCTTTGCCCATCTCACGCAGCGCGATCTGGACGTGGTGCGCTGCGTGATCGAGGGGCTTGATGCCGAGCGGCTGGCGCAGCGCCTGGGCATCACCGTGTCCAGCGCGCGAACCTATCTCAAGCGGGTCTGCGCCAAACTGGGCGTGCAGGGGCAGCGTGAGCTGTTTGCCTTGTTGATGGCGCCCCAAGCGCTGTCCTGAGCCCCGGAGACGGGCGCCGCAGTCTGTCCCCATCTGGGGACATTGCCGGGGCCGGTGCTGCCTACACTGCGCCCTGAACAAGACGCACGACGGAGACCCCCCATGCACCAGCCCCATGCCCAGCCCAGGCAGTCCATCTACTACCGCTACCAGGTGCATCGGCCCTGGCTGCCATCGGAGCATCCGGGGGTGCAGCGGCACCCCGTCGTCATCGTCGGAACGGGGCCGGTAGGCCTGACCACGGCACTGGAGCTGGCGCGCCACGGGCAGCGATGCGTGCTGCTGGAGTCCGAGCTGCAGGTATCCGAAGGCAGCCGTGCCATCGTCTTCACGCGCCGCTCCATGGAGATCCTCCAGCAGGTGGGCGTGGCCGGGCGGGTCAGCGAGAGCGGGCTGCCATGGCGCTTTGGCAACTCCTTCTACCGGGGCCAGCGCGTGTTTCGCATGGAAGCACCGCACAGCGAGGACGACCGCTTCTTCCCCATGACCAACCTGCAGCAGCAGTACCTGGAGGAGTACCTGGTCGATGCCGTGCTGGCCCATCCGCTGATCGAGTTGCGCTGGGGCAACCGCGTGGAGCGAGTGGAGCAGGCTGGCGAAGGCGCGGCTGCAATAGCGCGGCTGCAGGTGGACACGCCCGAAGGGCCGTATGCGCTGGAAGCCGACTGGCTGGTCGCAGCCGATGGCGCACGCTCGGGCATACGCACGGCCATGGGCCTGGTCATGGAAGGGGCGTCATACGAAGGCCGCTTCGTGATTGCCGACATCCGCATCGACCTGCCGCTGCCCACCGAGCGACTGGCTTTCTTCGATCCTGTGTGGAACCCCGGCAACACCATCCTCATGCACCGCGAGCCGCACGGCATCTGGCGCGTGGACTACCAGTTGCCTGCGGGCGAAGATCCGCAGCAGGCACTGCAGCCCGAATCGCTCAAGGCGCGCATCGACGCGCAACTGGAGATGATCGGCTTTGGCGGCACGCCCTGGGAGATGGACTGGAGCTCGGTCTACTCGGCACGCGCGCTGACCTTGCCGGACTACGTGCACGGCCGCGTGGTCTTCACGGGCGATGCGGCCCACCTGCTGCCCATCTTCGGGGTGCGCGGCGCCAACACCGGTTTCCAGGACGCCCAGGCCCTGGCCTGGCGACTGGCACTGGTGGCGCGCGGCGTGGCGCCGGCCCGCTTGCTGGACAGCTACAGCAGCGAGCGCGTGGGCGCTGCGCGCGAGATTGTCGAAGAGGCCGGCAAGAGCACGCGCTTCATGGCGCCGCCTTCGCGCGGCTTCCGGCTGCTGCGCGATGCCGTGCTGTCGCTGTCGCTCACCCAGGCCTTCGTGCGCCCGCTGTACCACTGGCGCACATCACGCCCCCATGAGTACGCCCGCTCGCCCCTCAACAGCAGGGACGACGACAACCATTTGTTCAAGGGCGGCCCCGCCCATGGCGCGCCGCCGCAGAACGTGTGCCTGGCGCCGGACGACTATCTGCTGGACCACCTGGGCGGCGGCTTCGACCTGCTGTATTTCACCGATGGCTCGGCCGTGTCGCCCGCGTTGAGCGAGGTTGCCCGCGTGGTGCGCGGCCGCGGCGTGGGCCTGCGCATCGTGGCCATCTCCAGCCAGGCGCAGCCGCAGCCAGTTCAGGGCGCTGACCTGACCCTTTCCGATAGTCAGGGCCGCTGCCGCGAACGCCATGGCGTGCCCGCCGATCCACCTTCTGGCGCCGCCTACCTGCTGCGGCCCGACCAGCATGTCTGCGCACGCTGGCTGGCGCTGGATGCGTGGCGCCTGCAATCCGCACTCGACAACGCCACCTGCACGCAAGGAGCCCAGGCATGAGCCCAGCACACACATCGCCCGACACGCTTGAATCGCCCGGCACCCTGGATATCGCCGGTCTGGAAGCCGTCTACGACCAACTGGCCACGGCCATTGACGCGGCAGGCCCACAGCAGTCCGAGCTGTTTCTGGTCAAGCTGGCGCTGCTGGCGGCCGAGCGGCTGGGCAGCGCCCGGCAGTTCTCCGAGCTGGTGCAGGCGGCGCAGCAGGATCTTCAGCCTAGGGTAAACAGCTAGCCCTGCCGGGTGGTTGCGTGGCCGGCGCTGGCTAACATCGGCCCGGAATCAAGGATGCCACGACCCCATGGATGTGCTGAGCGAAGTTCTCGATATTTGCCGGTCAGAGCGCGCCGTGACGGCGCGTTTTGCGCTGACCGCGCCGTGGAGCCTGAAGTCCACGGGCGTCACGGGCGCCATGATCCGCATGGCGCGCGGCGCGCCCTACTGGATACAGGTGGAGGGCATGCAGCCGCTGCGGGTCGAGCCGGGCGACCTGGTCATGCTGCCCATGGGTGCGGCACATGTGGTGGCCTCGGACCTGGGCATGGCCTGCGAGCTGTTCTCGCGGCTGATCTCCCGCCATGCCGAAGGCCCGCAGGACGAGAATCCGCTGGTCTTCAGCCATGGCGGCGGGGGCGAGGCGACCGACATGTTTTCGGCCCTGCTGTGGTTTTCAGCCTATTGCCGGCATTCGGTGTTCCGCATCCTGCCGCCGCTGATCCATATCCGCGCAAGCGATCTGCCGCTGGCCGATTGCCTGGCCGCCACCATGCAGTCGCTCACGCTGGAGACGCTGGCGCGGCGCCCGGGCTGGCGCCTGTCGGCCGCGCGCATGGGCGAGCTTTTGCTGGTCAACATCCTGCGCGAGCACCTGGCGCGCGAGGCCGCCGTGGGTGAAGGCTGGCTGCGGGGCCTGGGCGATGCCTGCATTGCCCGCGCCATCGTCTGCATGCACCGGGAGCCGCAGCGCAGCTGGAGCGTGGAGACGCTGGCGGCCGAGGCCGGCATGTCGCGCACCCGCTTCAGCATGCGTTTCAAGCAGCTGGTGGGCGCAACCCCGATCGGCTACCTGACGGCGCACCGCATGGCGCTGGCTGCCCAGCAGATGGAGGCCGGGGGGCTGTCATCGGCCCGCATCGCAGAGAACGCGGGCTACGACTCTCCCAAGGTGTTTGCGCGGGCCTTCCGCCGCTGGTCCGGGCATACGCCCAAGGCCTATCTGGCGCAGGAGGCCGCAAAGAGGTCGGGCTGGCAGCAGCAGGAGGGCCGTATCAGGGGGCTGGAGCAAGACCCTTAGCCAGCAGGGTTGAGTGCCGAAACGTACACTGGCCGGTTCCTTCCGCACAGGCTCCCAGAAGCCGAACCGCCCATCATGAACGCCCCCGTTGACGTTTCCTTTTTCCATCGCGCTGCCAAGCCGCTGACCAGCTACCGACCGTACTGGGCCAAGCGCTTCGGCACGGCCCCGTTCCTGCCGATGAGCCGGGCCGAGATGGACCAGCTTGGCTGGGACAGCTGCGACGTGATCCTGGTGACGGGCGATGCCTATGTGGATCACCCCAGCTTCGGCATGTCGGTGATCGGCCGGGTGCTGGAGGCGCAGGGCTTTCGCGTGGGCATCATCGCCCAGCCCGACTGGCAGAGCGCTGAGGCCTTCAAGGCCCTGGGCCGTCCCAACCTGTTCTGGGGCGTGACGGCAGGCAACATGGATTCGATGATCAACCGCTACACGGCCGATCGCAAGATCCGCTCCGACGATGCCTACACGCCGGGCGACGTGGGCGGCAAGCGCCCCGACCGCGCGGCCATTGTCTACAGCCAGCGCTGCCGTGAGGCATACAAGGACGTGCCCATCGTGCTCGGCGGCATCGAGGGCAGCCTGCGCCGCATCGCCCACTACGACTATTGGAGCGACAAGGTGCGCCGCTCCATCGTGGTGGACAGCAAGTGCGACATCCTGCTGTACGGCAACGCCGAACGCGCCCTTGTCGAGGTGGCCCACCGCCTGGCCGCGCGCGAGCCCGTGGAAAGCATTACCGATGTGCGCGGCACGGCCTTCTTCCGCCGCGAGTCGGAAGCGGGCTGGTTCGAGCTGGATTCCTCCGTGGTGGACGAGCCTGGCGTGGTCGAGCCCCACATCAACCCCTACATGACCACCAGCGAGCAGGCCGAGGCCCAGGGCCAGACCTGCTCCAAGGAAGAGGGTGATGCCGCCGCGAAGCCGGACGGTGCCTCGGTCGCCGCCGTTCAGACCATCCAGTTCGTTCCCAACCCGTCGCTGCGCGGCAAGGGCAAGCAGCCGCCGCGCGACAAGACCGTGCTGCGCCTGCCCAGCTACGAGCAGGTCAAGGCCGACCCCATCCTCTACGCACACGCCAACCGCGTGCTGCACCTGGAGACCAACCCCGGCAACGCCCGCGCCCTGGTCCAGGCCCACGGCGAAGGCGTGACCGCGCGCGATGTGTGGCTGAACCCGCCCCCCATTCCGCTGACCACGGCCGAGATGGACTGGGTCTTCGGCCTGCACTATGCACGCAGCCCCCATCCCAGCTATGCCGACGCCAGCGGCAGCCATGAGGGCGAGACCAAGATCCCGGCCTGGGAGATGATCCGCACCTCGGTCAACATCATGCGCGGCTGCTTCGGCGGCTGCACCTTCTGCTCCATCACCGAGCATGAGGGCCGCATCATCCAGAGCCGTTCCGAGGAGTCCATCATCCAGGAGGTCGAGGACATCCGCGACAAGGTCAAGGGCTTCACCGGCACCATCTCCGACCTGGGCGGCCCCACGGCCAACATGTACCGCCTGGGCTGCAAGAGCCCCGAGATCGAGGCCGCCTGCCGCAAGCCCAGTTGCGTGTTCCCCGGCATCTGCCAGAACCTGCACACCGACCACGCCCCGCTGGTCAAGATCTACCGCCGCGCGCGCAATCTGCCGGGCATCAAGAAGATCCTGATCGGCTCGGGCCTGCGCTACGACCTGGCCGTGAAGTCGCCCGAGTACGTCAAGGAGCTGGTGCAGCACCATGTGGGCGGCTATCTGAAGATCGCGCCCGAGCACACCGAGTCCGGTCCGCTGACCAAGATGATGAAGCCGGGCATCGGCAGCTATGACCGCTTCAAGCAGATGTTCGAGCAGTTCAGCGAGGAAGCGGGCAAGAAGCAGTACCTGATTCCATACTTCATCGCGGCCCACCCGGGCACCAGCGACGAGGACATGATGAACCTCGCCATCTGGCTGAAGAAGAACGGCTTTCGCGCCGACCAGGTGCAGACCTTCTATCCCAGCCCCATGGCCACGGCCACGGCCATGTACCACTCTGGCCGCAACACGCTGACCAAGGTGCGCCGCGAGATGCGCGACGTGAACGAGGAGTCGGTGGACATCGTGCGCGGTGAAAAGCGCCGGCGCCTGCACAAGGCCTTTCTGCGCTACCACGACCCGAACAACTGGCCGCTGCTGCGCGAGGCCTTGAAGGCCATGGGCCGTGCCGACCTCATCGGCAACGGCAAGCAGCACCTGATCCCCACCTTCCAGCCCCTGGTCGATGGCGGCTACCAGAGCGCGCGCCGCAAGAACAGCACGCAGGGCACGGGTGTGGCCGCACGTGCCGTGGTGTCCCAGCAAGGCAAGGCCTACGCCCTCAACAAGGCCGGTGGCAAGAATGCCGGGCCGGGCAAGGTGCTGGCAGAGTCGCGCGAGCCTGCGGGCGATGTGCGTTTCCGTTCCAGCCAGCCCCAGCCGGGCCGCATGCTGACCCAGCACACGGGCCTGCCGCCGCGCCCCGGTGTGGGTGGTCCTTCCCGTTCTGCGGGCGCTGCCGGTTCGGGCCGCAAGGCGGCGCCGGGCGGTCGCAAGCCGCGCTGACGCGCCTTTGCCTCTAGCTGGCGGCCGGCGCCAGCGTGCCCTGCCATTCGCGGCGGGCGGCCTGGGCGCCGCTTTCAAAGTAATGCGTGTCCAGCGGCACGGGCCGTGCCAGGGCAAAGCCCTGTGCATAGTCCACGCCCACGGCCTGAAGGGCCTGGGCGATCTCGCGGGTTTCCACATACTCGGCCACGGTGCGCTTGCCCAGAATGTGGCCTATGCGGTTGATCATCTCCACCATGGCGTGGTTGCTGGGGTCCTGGAGCATGTCGCGCACAAAGCCGCCGTCGATCTTCAGATAGTCCACGGGCAGCTGCTTCAGATAGGTCAGCGAGGACATGCCCACGCCAAAGTCGTCCAGCGCAAAGCGGCAGCCCAGGGTGCGCAGGGCCTGGATCAGCCGGGTGGCACTGGACAGGCTGGCGATGGCGCTGGTCTCCGTGATCTCGAAGCACAGCAGCTGCGGTGCAATGCCATGCGTGCTCAGCTGTTTCTGCACGAAGTCCAGCAGCCCGTCGTCATCCAGGCTGGGGCCTGACAGGTTGATGGCGCAGGTGTCGATGTGGCGCAGTGCGGCCGGATGCTGGGCCAGCGTGGCCAGCGTTCTGGCGATCACCCACCGGTCCACCGTGGGCATGATGCCGTAGCGCTCGGCCGCGGGAATGAAGGTGGCCGGCGAGATGATCTGGCCCTGCTCGTCGCGCAGGCGCAGCAGCACCTCGAAATGCAGGCCCCGCTGGCCGTCGGGCTGCAGCGGTGCAATGCTTTGGGCGTACAGGCAAAAGCGCTCCTGCTCCAGCGCCATGCGTATGCGTGTCACCCATTCCATCTCGCTGACGTGGCGGGTGTACTCGCCATCGTCGCTGCGGTAGACGTAGATGCGGTTGCGGCCGCGCTCCTTGGCGCGGTAGCAGGCCATGTCGGCCATGCGCAGCAGGTCCTGGGCCGACTGGACCTCGCCGCCGATGTGCACCAGGCCGATGCTCAGCCCCGTGCGCAGCACCTGCTTGCCCCAGTGCACGTGCAGGGCCTCGGTCGCCTGGCGCAGCTTCTCGGCAATGCGCAGAGCGGGCTCTGGCGGGCAGTTCTCCAGAAGAACGCCGAATTCATCTCCGCCCAGCCGCGCGAGGGTGTCGGTCTCGCGCAGGTTGTGCAGCAGCAGGCGGCTGACCTCGCACAGCATCTCGTCGCCCGCCGGGTGGCCACAGGTCTCGTTGATGAGCTTGAACTGGTCCAGGTCCATGTACAGCACGGCCGAGGGCCGCAGCCTGTGCTGGCCCTGGTTGAGCAGGCGCTGCAGCCGGCGCTCGAACTCGACGCGGTTCTCCAGCCCGGTCAGCCCGTCGTGGCTGGCATGCCAAGACAGTTGGTCCAGGTACTGCTGCTCGCGCGAGACATCCCTGAGCACGATCACCGCACCGGCCGGGCGCTCCCCACCGCCGCTGATGGCCGACCCCATGAGCTTGACCGGCACGATGCTGCGGTCATGGCGCCGCAGCCAGCGCGTATGCTCCTCGCGCAGTTGCTGGCCCGACAGCAAATGGGCCAGCAGGCTTTCCGCGGTCTGGGTGGTGTCAATGCTGTTGAAATGCAGGCCCTTGGCCAGGTGCTGGCCCTTGAGCTGCTGCTCGCTGCTGCCCAGCAGGCCCAGCGCGGCGGGGTTGGCATAGTCCACCACGCCCTGGGCGTCCGTGGTGATCACGGCGTCGCCCAGCGAGGCCAGCGTGGTCTGGGCCCTTTCCTTTTCCGTCAGCAGGTCGTTTTGCACCTGCTGGCGCTGCTGCAGCATGCGCCGCGTATGCCAGAGCGCCACCAGGATCAGCGCCACACCCAGCACCAGATGGATGCCCTGCAGCCACATCACCATCTGCCGTGAACTGCGGCCCAGCGAGGCGCTGAACTGCTGGGTGGCCGGTGTGACGCCGGCGTTGATCTGCTCGATCTCGCGTTTCCAGGTGATGGCGTCCTCGGCGCTGACGCTGCCCACTGCGTGGCGCTGCTCTATCTCCTGGGCCAGCCTGTCGAGCTGCTGCAGGTACTGATCGCCTTGTTTCCAGTAGCGATAAGGCTCTTCCAGAAGCTCGACATGGCGGAAGGTCTGCATGAGCCAGATCAGCGCCTCGGCATCGTCAGGGTGGTTGCCTCCCAGAAGAATGCCGGCACGCGCATCCTTGACCCTGGCTGGCACATCGTCCAGCGCCATGCGCGCCTGCCAGTCGCCCGCGGGAATGGCCATGGCCTGCTCGAAGCGCGCCATGTCGCGCGCCGAGCCGCTGTCCACATAGCGGCTCAGGGCGTAGATGGCGTCCTTCTGTGCCTTGGACCACAGGCTTTCCCCGGCCACAAAGGCGCGCACCGCAGACACCAGGTACAGGCTGCCGCTGGCCATGACCACCAGCACCACGACCACCAGCACCAGGGGCCAGATGCGCTGCACCAGCTGCAGTACCGGCACATGGGCTGGGGGCTGGCTTTGCATGGGTGGAGCAGGGGAGGGTTGGCCGTGTGGGCGGCTCAGGCGCTGGCGCCAATGCGCCGCAGAACTGGCGCCGTATGGCTGGGTGGCTGACGCGTCCCGGATATCCAGGCGGTTGATGGATGTTCTCGAACCATGGGGCTGCCTCCAGATAAGCCGATTATGGGTGTTTCCAGATGTGTTCGGGTTGTCCGGTTGTATGCGCAACTCCGATTTAAGAGGAGCGGGCTATTACGGTAAAGAGGGTCATTGGCCGCAGCGTGCCCGCATGCTGCGGCCAGCCATGACCTGCGCGGCTTGTAGGTTGCGGACAGGTGGTGCTTTTAGGTGTCCGCCTACAAGCGAGGCCGTGCCTGGGGTTGGCCGGGAAGAGGGTGCAGGGGCAGATCGTGCTGCTCGGCCAGGTCTGCCAGCTCGGCGCAGGACAAGGGGGCCAGGAAGGCTTGCAGGGCTGCATGCATGGCGGGGCTGCGCATGCTGGCGATGCTGCCATCGCCATTCACCGACGCCACGGCGCACAGGCGGGCCGCGAAATGCGGCTCCAGGGCCGCCACGGCCACCGATCCATCGGCGCAGGCGTAGACGCGATAGCCTGCGTGCGCACCGCCCACATCGCCGTCGGGCCGGGTCAGGCCCCAATGCCAGGGCAAAGCCAGCCACTGCGCGGCCTGGGCCAGGCCTGTTTCCTGGAGACTGCCGTGGCCGCTGCGCTGGCGCAGCAGCCAGGCCTTGAGCACGGCTTCGCTGGCCATCAGCGCACCGGCCATGTCGGCAAACAGGCTGGGTGGCATGGCGCCGCCCTGTACCAGCCCCGCCTCGGCCTGGTAGGTCAGGTCATGGCCCGGCACGTCGGCCAGGGCTCCCGCGCTGCCGACGATGCGCACCAGCGACAGCTGCGGATGGCGCTGCTGCAGCGACGCCCAGTCCAGCCCCAGCTTGGCGAGTGCGGCGGGGCGGAACGAGGTGAGCAGGATGTCGGCCGCATCCAGCGCATCGTGCAGCGCCGCCTGTCCTTCCTCGCTCTTGAGCTGTGCCTGCCACACCGCAATGCCCTGGTGCATGTCGGCATAGGCTTGCGGGCTGTAGTGCGCCATCGGGTCTGCACCGGCCGCACCGGCTGCACCGCCCGATGCGGGCCGTGCAGACGGAGGCTCCAGCTTGCTGCACTGCGCGCCCATGGCGGCACAGCGCATCAGGGCGGCGGGGCCGGGCAGATTCAGGGCCAGGCTCAGGATGCGCACGCCCGACAACGGCAGCCCGTTGGTGGGGGAAGAGGAGAGGGGCGCGTGTAGCGCAATGGGTTCAGGAGGCGCGTGATCGGGCATGGGAATGGAGCGTCTCGTTGTGCATTCGGTGTTTCAACTGCACGCATGATCGCACCCATGCCTCCAAGGGCCTGGCGCATACCGGACGGTGAGGATGCAAAAGCCGCCCGGAAAAAGAAAATGCCGCCAGGGCAATGCACCGTTGGCGGCATGTCTGCAAACCCGGCACATGGCCGGGCAGCCGGGGTGGGGGTCAGACCACCTTGGCGATCGACTGGCAGACGTAGTCGATGTTCTTGCTATTCAGCGCGGCCACGCACATGCGGCCCGTGTCCGTGCCGTAGACGCCGAACTCGGTGCGCAGGCGCACCATCTGGTCCTTGCTCAGGCCGGAGTAGCTGAACATGCCGATCTGAGTGGTGATGAAGCCCATGTCCTGCTGGACGCCGGCAGCCTTCAGGCCGTCAACCAGCTTCTGGCGCATGGCCTTGATGCGCACGCGCATCTCGCCCAGTTCCTTTTCCCACAGGGCGCGCAGCTCGGGGTTGTTCAGCACGGCGGCCACCACGGCGCCACCATGGGTGGGCGGGTTGGAGTAGTTGGTGCGGATGACGATCTTGAGCTGGCTCAGCACGCGGGCCGCTTCTTCCTTGTCGTTGGCCACCACCGACAGCGCGCCCACGCGCTCGCCGTACAGGCTGAAGCTCTTGGAGAACGAGGTCGAGACGAAGATGTTCAGGCCGGCGGCCACGAACTTGCCGATCACGGCGCCGTCTTCGGCAATGCCGTGGCCAAAGCCCTGGTAGGCCATGTCGAGGAAGGCCACCAGACCCTTGGCCTTGACGGCGGCGATCACCTGGTCCCACTGCTCGGCCGTGATGTCATAGCCGGTCGGGTTGTGGCAGCAGGCGTGCAGCACCACGATGGTGCCGGCGGCGGCCGCGTTCAGGTCGGCCAGCATGCCTTCGAAGTTCACCTTGCGGTTGACTGCGTCGTAGTAGGCATAGGTGCCCACTTCGAAGCCTGCATTGGTGAAGATGGCCTTGTGGTTTTCCCAGCTCGGGTCGGAAATCAGCACCTTGGCGGCGGGGCTGATCTTCTTGAGGAAGTCGGCGCCGATCTTCAGGCCGCCGGTGCCGCCGATGGCCTGCACCGTGGACACGCGGCCGGACTTGACGACGTCGGACTCGGCGCCGAACACCAGGCCCTTGACTGCGGCATCATAGGCAGCGATGCCGTCGATGGGCAGGTAGCCGCGGGCCGTGGGCTTGTCCATCATCGCCTTCTCGGCGGCCTGCACGCATTCGAGCAGGGGCAACTTGCCGTTGTCGTCGAAGTACACGCCCACGCCCAGATTCACCTTGCTGGGGTTGGTGTCGGCAGCGAACTGCTCGTTCAGACCCAGGATGGGGTCGCGGGGGGCCATTTCGACGGCGGTAAACAGAGACATGAAGCGTCCTTGGGATGTCTTGGGAGGTGGAAAAAACGCGGCTAGCCCCAAGCTACGGTAGGCTTTCGGGTTAACCCATGAATTCTAGCGATCTCGCCGGCCGATACTCACTTTTGCGAACCCACGTCATGCACGAAGTCTCTGATTCCTCTCCAGCACCTGAGGCCTCCGGCCAGTTCGTGCATTTCGCGGACTCCCCCTTCGAGCTGTTCCAGCCCTATCCGCCGGCCGGCGATCAGCCCGCCGCCATTGAAAAGCTGGTCGAAGGCATCCAGGACGGCGAATCCTTCCAGACCCTGCTGGGCGTGACGGGCTCGGGCAAGACCTTCACCATGGCCAACGTGATTGCCCGCCTGGGCCGCCCGGCCATTGTCTTCGCGCCCAACAAGACGCTGGCAGCGCAGCTGTACAGCGAATTCCGTGAGTTCTTTCCCAAGAACTCCGTCGAATACTTCGTCAGCTACTACGACTACTACCAGCCCGAGGCCTATGTGCCCCAGCGCGACCTGTTCATCGAAAAGGACAGCGCCATCAACGAGCACATCGAGCAGATGCGGCTGTCGTGCACCAAAAGCCTGATGGAGCGGCGCGACGTGGTCATCGTCGCCACGGTCTCGGCAATCTACGGCATCGGCGAGCCCGAAAGCTACCACCGCATGATCATGACGCTGCGCACCGGCGACCGCATCAACCAGCGCGACGTCATCGCGCAACTGATCCGCATGCAGTACCAGCGCAACGACCAGGACTTCAGCCGGGGCAAGTTCCGCGTGCGCGGCGACACCATCGACGTCTTCCCCGCCGAGCATTCCGAGCTGGCCATTCGCATCGAACTGTTCGACGACGAGGTTGAAAGCCTGCAGCTGTTCGATCCGCTGACGGGCCGCGTGCGCCAGAGCATTCCGCGCTTCACCGTCTACCCCAGCAGCCACTACGTCACGCCGCGCGACAAGGTGCTGGCCGCCGTGGAAACCATCAAGCTGGAGCTGGCCGAGCGGCTCAAGCAACTGGTGGGAGACGGCAAGCTGGTCGAGGCCCAGCGCCTGGAGCAGCGCACACGCTTCGATCTGGAGATGCTCACCGAGGTCGGCCACTGCAAGGGCATCGAGAACTACACCCGCCACCTCTCAGGCGCCGCACCCGGCGAGCCGCCCAGCACCCTGACCGACTACCTGCCCGGCGACGCCCTCATGTTCCTGGACGAGAGTCACCAGATGATCGGCCAGCTCAACGCCATGTACAGCGGCGACCGCTCGCGCAAGACCACGCTGGTGGAATACGGCTTTCGGTTGCCTTCGGCGCTGGACAACCGGCCGCTCAAATTCGAGGAATTCGAGCAGCGCATGCGCCAGGTCATCTTTGTCTCCGCCACGCCGGCAGACTACGAAAAGACCCACTCGGGCCAGGTCGTGGACCAGGTCGTTCGCCCCACAGGCCTCATCGATCCTGAAATCGAAGTACGCCCGGCCACCAATCAGGTGGACGACGTGCTGCAGGAAATCCGCCTGCGCGTCGAACGCACGGAGCGTGTTCTCATCACCACGCTGACCAAGCGCATGGCCGAGCAACTCACCGACTACCTGAGTGAAAACGGCGTCAAGGTGCGCTATCTGCACTCCGACGTGGAAACGGTGGAGCGCGTGGAGATCATTCGTGACCTGCGCCTGGGTGTCTTCGACGTGCTCGTGGGCATTAACCTGCTGCGCGAGGGGTTGGACATCCCCGAAGTGTCGCTGGTCGCCATCCTCGATGCCGACAAGGAAGGCTTTCTTCGCGCCGAACGCAGTCTCATCCAGACCATCGGCCGCGCCGCGCGCAACCTGCATGGCAAGGCCATCCTCTATGCGGACCGTGTCACGGAGTCCATGAAGAAGGCCATCGGCGAGACCGAGCGACGCCGTGCCAAGCAAATAAGCTTCAACGAGGAAAACGGAATCGAACCCAAGCAGATTGTCAAGCGGGTGAAAGACCTGATTGATGGTGTCTACAGCGAAAAAAGTGGCAAGGAAGCGGAACGCCTGCAGGCCAATCAGCTCGAAAGAGCGCGTGTCGAGGACATGTCCGAAAAAGATGTGGCCAAGGAAATCAAGCGTCTGGAGAAGCAGATGCTCGAACATGCGCGCAGCCTGGAGTTCGAACAGGCTGCGCGGGTGCGCGATCAGCTGGCGCTGCTCAAGGAGCAACTGTTCGGGGGCTCATCCGTGCAGGTTTCCTGAGGCGGCGCCTGGTCTGAAGCCCGTTAGCTCCTGTTACCCGACAAAATTGATGGGGAATGTGGTACACTAAGGGTCAACACTCAACAACAACAAAAACTTCGATGAAAAGAAGGGCTCTGAACCTTTTGAACAGGACGGAGTAAGGGCGGAGACTGTGCCCAACTCCAGTCAAATCGCTGGAGCGGGTGTTTCTGTAACGTACAAGCCTGACTGAAGGAGCTCGTAATGCGTCTCACCACCAAAGGCCGTTTTGCGGTCACTGCCATGATCGATCTGGCCCTGCGCCAGAACAATGGCCCTGTCACGCTGGCAGCCATCAGCCAGCGGCAACAGATTTCCCTGTCGTATCTGGAACAGCTGTTCGGCAAGCTGCGCCGCCATGAACTCGTCGAGTCCACCCGTGGACCCGGTGGCGGCTACACGCTCGCCCGCAAGGCTGGCGACATCACCGTGGCCGACATCATCGTCTCCGTGGACGAACCCATTGATGCCACCCAGTGTGGCGGCAAGGAAAATTGCCTGGGCGAAGCCGGCCGCTGCATGACGCATGAGCTGTGGGCCGCACTGAACCAGCGCATGGTCGAGTTCCTCGATTCCGTGACGCTGCAAAAGCTTGTGGACGAACAACTGGCCAAGGGCATCCAGATCGAGGACAAGCCCGTGGTGCGTCGCGCGATTTCCACGGCTCCCGTGGTCAAGCCCATCCGTGTGAATGCCCCGAACTCGGTATTCGCGCTGGGCAACGCCTTCGCCAAGTCCTGATCGACTTTTGACACCCTGAGGGCAGGGCACCGCCGCGCATGGCTGTGTGGCGCGGTGTTGTCCGCCTGGATGGATTCACCGGAGTTCATCGCCTTCCCGTTTTTTGCCAGCCTGAACCTTGATAAGAGCCAGTCATGGACATGACCCCGCATTTCCCCATCTATCTCGACTATGGCGCGACCACCCCCGTGGACCCTCGCGTGGTGGACGCCATGATTCCTTGGCTGCGTGAGCATTTCGGCAACGCCGCATCGCGCAGTCATGCCTGGGGTTGGGAAGCCGAGGAGGCCATCGAGAAGGCCCGCGGCCAGGTCGCAGACCTGATCGGCGCGGATCCCCGTGAGATTGTCTGGACCAGCGGTGCCACCGAGTCCATCAACCTGGCCATCAAGGGCGCTGCGCATTTCTACCAGGGCAAGGGCAAGCACCTGATCACGCTCAAGACCGAGCACAAGGCCGTGCTCGACACCATGCGTGAACTCGAGCGCCAGGGCTTTGAGGTGACCTACATGGACGTGCAGCCTGATGGCCTGCTCGACATCGAGGCATTCAAGGCCGCGCTGCGCCCCGACACCATTTTGGTCAGCGTGCTCTTTGTGAACAACGAAATCGGCGTCATCCAGGACATTCCCACCATCGGCGCGCTGTGCCGTGAGAAGGGCATCCTGTTCCATGTGGACGCCGCGCAGGCAACGGGCCGCGTGGAGATCGACATGTCCAAGCTGCCGGTGGACCTGATGAGCATGACCGCGCACAAGACCTATGGCCCCAAGGGCGTGGGTGCCCTGTATGTGCGCCGCAAGCCACGTGTGCGTCTGGAAGCTCAGATCCACGGTGGTGGCCATGAGCGCGGCATGCGCTCGGGCACGCTGCCTACGCACCAGATCGTCGGCATGGGCGAGGCCTTCCGCATTGCCAAGGAAGAAATGGCTGAAAGCAACGCCAAGGCCTACGCGCTGCAGCAGCGTCTGCTCAACGGCTTGAAGGATCTGGAGCAGGTCTTCATCAACGGCAGCATGGAGCACCGTGTGCCGCAGAACCTGAACATGAGCTTCAACTTCGTCGAAGGCGAGTCGCTCATCATGGGCATCAAGGGTCTGGCGGTGTCCTCGGGATCGGCCTGCACGTCGGCCAGCCTGGAGCCCAGCTATGTGCTGCGTGCACTTGGCCGCAGCGACGAACTGGCGCACAGCAGCCTGCGCATGACGATCGGCCGCTTCACGACCGAAGAGGAAATCGACTACGCGATCAGCACCATCCGCACCAATGTGGTCAAGCTGCGCGAACTCAGCCCGCTGTGGGAGATGTTCAAGGACGGCATCGATCTCAGCACCATCCAATGGGCGGCTCACTGAGCATTGGCCGGCACGCGAATCAAGTATTGAAGAGGTAGACATCATGGCTTATTCCGACAAAGTGGTAGACCACTACGAAAATCCCCGCAACGTGGGCTCGTTCGACAAGAACGACGAATCGGTAGGCACCGGCATGGTCGGCGCTCCTGCCTGCGGCGACGTGATGAAGCTGCAGATCAAGGTCAACCCCGAAACCGGCGTCATCGAGGACGCGCGTTTCAAGACCTATGGCTGCGGTTCCGCGATTGCCTCGTCTTCGCTGGTGACCGAGTGGGTCAAGGGCAAGACGCTGGATGAGGCGGCTGCGCTGAAGAACAGCCAGATCGCCGAAGAGCTGGCTCTGCCTCCCGTCAAGGTGCACTGCTCCATCCTGGCCGAAGACGCCATCAAGGCAGCGGTCGATGACTACCGTGCCAAGCGCACTGCGGTGGTGGCCGCCTGATATGGCGATCTCGCTGACCGATTCTGCGGCACGCCACGTGAGCCGCTACCTGTCGCGACGCGGCAAGGGCATCGGCGTGCGCCTCGGGGTCAAGACCACGGGCTGCTCTGGCCTGGCTTACAAGCTGGAGTATGTGGACGAGCAATTGCCCGAGGACGTGATCTTCGAGGACCACGGCATCAAGGTGCTGGTCGATCCCAAGAGCTTGGCCTATATCGACGGCACGGAGCTGGATTTCGTGCGTGAGGGCTTGAACGAAGGCTTCAAGTTCCACAACCCCAACGAGCGTGATCGCTGCGGTTGCGGCGAGAGCTTTCGCATCTGACCGGCATCTGCCGGGCGGCCGGGCCTTTATGGCCTGGCGGCATGCCCGGCAGGCCCTGATTTCTTCTACTCCCTCAAGAGGCCGCCTTCGCTTCGGTGCTGGCGGCTTTTTATCGACATGAACCTGCAATCGGACGATTTCGAGCTGTTTGCGCTGCCGCGCCAATTTGCGCAGGAGCGCAGCACCATTGACGCGCGCTGGAAGGAGTTGCAGCGCGAGGCCCACCCTGACCGCTTTGCTTCGCAGGGAGCCGCCGCGCAGCGCGTGGCCATGCAATGGTCGGTGCGCATCAACGAGGCCTACCAGCGCTTGAAGGAGCCACTCAGGCGCGCAGCGTATCTCTGCGAATTGCTGGGCGCACCCGTGCGTGCCGAGGACAACACGTCCATGCCCACCGCCTTTCTGATGCAGCAAATGGAGTGGCGCGAGGCGTTGGAAGAGGCGCAGGACGCGGCCGCCCTGGATGCGCTGGACGACGAGGTGCTGCAGGCGAGAAAGAGCATGCTGGCTGAATGCGGTCGTCAGCTGGATGAGCTGCACGATGCGCAGGCGGCTGTGCAGCAGGTCAGAGCCCTCATGTTTGTTGCGCGATTTGCGCAGGACATAGAGCGTCGCCGCGATCAACTGGGACAATAACCCGCGATCCACACCTCCCACGAGAGACCCTCATTCACAAGGCAGGCCGGCCGGCCCGGACCTGCAATTTCCCCGAGTATTTTCATGGCGCTTTTGCAGATTTCCGAACCCGGTCAGTCCCCCGATCCCCACCAGCGGCGCATTGCCGTGGGCATCGACCTGGGCACCACGCATTCGCTGGTCGCCGCTGTCCGCAATGGCGTGGCCGAATGCCTGCCGGATGACCAGGGCCGAGTGCTGCTGCCTTCTGTCGTGCGCTATCTGCCCCAGGGCCGCCGTGAGATCGGCCACGCCGCCCAGGCTGCACTGTCTACCGATGCGGGCAACACCATTGCCTCGGCCAAGCGCTTCATGGGCCGCACGCTGGCTGACATCGATGCGCCGGAAAAGCTGCCTTACCGCTTTGCGGAGCAGGAGGCCGGCCGTGGCGTGATCGGGATCGAGACCGTCGATGGCACCAAGACAGCCGTGGAGGTCAGTGCCGAGATCCTGGCCACGCTGCGTTTCCGTGCCGAAGACACCTTCAATGACGACATCCATGGCGCCGTCATCACCGTGCCCGCCTACTTTGACGATGCACAACGCCAGGCCACCAAGGATGCGGCAAAGCTCGCCGGCATCAACCTGCTGCGCCTGATCAACGAGCCCACGGCTGCAGCCATTGCCTACGGCCTGGACAACGGCTCCGAAGGCGTCTACGCCGTCTATGACCTGGGTGGCGGCACTTTCGACATTTCTATCCTGCGCCTGTCCCAGGGTGTGTTCGAAGTCGTCTCCACTGGCGGCGATTCGGCCCTGGGGGGTGACGACTACGATGCGGCTTTGGCCGAGTGGGTGGCCCTGCAGACCGACGTGGTTCCCCAGACGGCCGAGGACAAGGCCCGCTGGCGCATGGCGGCACGCCTTTGCAAGCAGGCATTGACGGATGCACAGGTTGCAACGCTCACGGCCGAGCTGTCTACCGGCGCTGTGCATTTCGATGTAAAGCGCAGCGATTTCGATGCGAGCACGGCCCATCTGACGGCACGTTCCCTGGCGGCCGTGCGCCGCGCGCTCAAGGACGCAGGGCTGGCGCGCGACGAAGTGCAGGGCGTGGTGCTGGTCGGCGGTTCCACCCGCATGCCCCAGGTGCGCGAGGCCGTGGCCGAGTTCTTTGGCCGCGATCCTCTCATCAATCTCAACCCCGACGAAGTCGTCGCGCTGGGGGCCGCCATTCAGGCCAACCAGCTCGCTGGCAACAGCTCCAGCGGCGACATGCTGTTGCTCGACGTGATTCCTCTGTCCCTGGGCGTGGAGACCATGGGCGGCCTTGTCGAGCGAATCATCAGCCGCAACGAGACCATTCCCACAGCCCGTGCCCAGGACTTCACCACCTACAAGGATGGTCAGACGGCCCTGGCCGTCCATGTGGTGCAGGGCGAGCGCGACCTAGTGGCGGACTGCCGCAGCCTGGCGCGTTTCGAGCTGCGCGGCATCCCGCCCATGGCGGCTGGCGCGGCCCGCATCCGTGTGACCTTCACCGTGGATGCCGACGGCCTGCTGTCGGTAGGCGCCAAGGAGCAGACCAGCGGCGTCGAGGCCCATATCCATGTCAAGCCTTCGTACGGCCTGTCGGATGACGAGGTTGCCCGCATGCTGCAGGACGGCTTTGCCACGGCCCAGCAGGACATGCAGGCCCGCGCACTGGTGGAGGCACGTGTCGACGCCGATCGCATGCTGATGGCCACCGAAAGCGCTCTGCAGGCCGATGGCGATGTGCTCGCCGCAGACCAACGTGCAGCCATCGATGCGCTGATCGACGCCCTGCGCGCCAGCGTGGGCTCCGAGGATGCCGCCGTCATCGAGGCCGCGACACAAGCGCTGGCCAAGGGCACGGAGTCCTTTGCCGCCGAGCGCATGAACCGCAGCATCCAGCAGGCCCTGGCCGGCAAGAGCGTGCAATCCCTTTCCTGATTTCTGATCCGACAGCAGATCCGTCATGCCCGTTATCAAAATACTTCCCCACGCCGAATACTGTCCCCAGGGTGCCGAAATCGAGGCGTCCGCCGGAACCTCGATCTGCGAGGCCCTGCTGGACAACAACATCAAGATCGAACATGCCTGCGACATGAGCTGCGCATGCACCACCTGCCATGTGGTGGTCAAGGCGGGCTACAACTCGCTGAACGAGGCCGAGGAAGAGGAGGAAGACCTGCTGGACCGTGCCTGGGGCCTGCAGCCGCAGTCCCGCCTGTCCTGCCAGGCCATCCTGGCACGCGAGGACGTGACCATCGAGATTCCCAAGTACTCGCTCAATCACGCCAAGGAAAACCACTGAGGGCCAGCACATGTCGCGTCAAATCATTCTCGACACTGAAACCACTGGCCTGTCAGCCGACAACGGCGACCGGCTCATCGAGCTGGGCTGCGTGGAGATGGTCAACCGCAAGCTGACCGGCAACAACCTGCATCTGTATTTCAATGCGGGGCGCGACAGCCATCCGGACGCGCTGCGCGTGCACGGCATCACCACCGAATTCCTCAAGGACAAGCCGCGCTTCGAGCACAAGGTCGAGGAGATCTGGGAGTACCTGCAGGGCGCCGAGCTCATCATCCACAACGCGCCCTTTGACCTGGGGTTCCTGAACAAGGAGCTGGAGCTCGCCAACCGCCCGCCGATCCGCCAGTGCGTGAGCGGGGTCATCGACACCCTGGTCATGGCCAAGGAGATGTTCCCTGGCAAGCGCAACTCGCTCGATTCGCTGTGCGATCGCCTGGAGGTGGACAACTCCGGGCGCACGCTGCACGGCGCCTTGCTGGATGCGGAGCTGCTGGCCGATGTCTACATCAACCTCACGCGGGGCCAGGAGGCCCTGTTGATGGCGGAAGAGCCTGTCCAGTCCGAGGGTGGGCTGGTCGTGGCGCAGGTGGATCTGGCCAGCTTCAAGCTGCGCGTGGTGCACGCCAATGATCAGGAGCTGGCCGCACACGAGGATGTGATGGTGCAGATGGACAAATCGAGCGGCGGCAAGACAATTTGGCGCGGCTTCGAAAATCAGTCCTAGAAGTTATGACATAATCTAAGTCTTGTCGCAGTAACGACATATGGGTGATTAGCTCAGCGGTAGAGCACTGCCTTCACACGGCAGGGGTCACATGTTCGATCCATGTATCACCCACCATTTTTTCCAAAGAGGTTGGCCTAGCAGCCAGCTTCGCGGGTGATTAGCTCAGCGGTAGAGCACTGCCTTCACACGGCAGGGGTCACATGTTCGATCCATGTATCACCCACCATTTTTTCCAAAGAGGTTGGCCTAGCAGCCGGCTTTGCGGGTGATTAGCTCAGCGGTAGAGCACTGCCTTCACACGGCAGGGGTCACATGTTCGATCCATGTATCACCCACCATTTTTTCCAAAGAGGTTGGCCTAGCAGCCGGCTTCGCGGGTGATTAGCTCAGCGGTAGAGCACTGCCTTCACACGGCAGGGGTCACATGTTCGATCCATGTATCACCCACCAATCAAGCCCTCCTGAAATCTGTTCAGGAGGGCTTTTTCATTTCCGCTCGGTGCATGGTTTTCAGGCCCTGGAAATTCCAATGCGTCCAGATGATCTGTGGCGCATTCGTGTCTGACGCCGTCTGATAATCGGCTGCTGGACGGTGAAAGGGCAGACAAGATGAGCGAACAGGTCGATTGCGTGGTGGTGGGTGCGGGCGTGGTGGGGCTGGCGGTGGCCAGGGCGCTGGCGTTGCAGGGCATGGAGGTCATGGTGCTGGAGGCGGCTGAAGCCATTGGCACGGGCACCAGCTCGCGCAACAGCGAGGTCATCCATGCCGGCATCTATTATCCCGAAGGTTCGTTGAAAGCCCGTTTGTGCGTCGAAGGCCGGCAGCGTCTCTACACCTACTGCGGTGAACGCGGCATTGCCCATCAGCGCTGTGGCAAGCTCATCGTGGCAACGGATGAGGCGCAGCGCGGCCAGCTCCAGACCATTGCACGCAAGGCCGAAGCCAATGGCGTCCACGACCTGCGCTGGCTTGAAGGCGCCGAGGCACGTGCCATGGAGCCCGCGCTGCACTGTGCGGCGGCGCTGCACTCCCCCAGCACTGGCATCATCGACAGCCACGCACTGATGCTGGCCCTGCAGGGCGATCTCGAAAACGCAGGCGGCATGGTGGTCTGCCATGCCGAGGTGCAGGAGGCAGCCATCACTCCAGGCGGCGTGTGGCTGCGCACGGCCGATGGTACGGAACTGACGGCCCGCACCCTGGTCAATGCGGCAGGTCTTCATGCGCCATTGCTGGCGGCCCGTTTGCAGGGGTTTCCGCAGCAGTTTGTTCCGCAGGCCTTCTATGCCAAAGGCAACTATTTCACGCTGTCCGGGCGGGCACCGTTCTCGCGCCTGATCTATCCCGTGCCCGAGGCAGCGGGCCTGGGCGTGCATCTCACGCTGGACATGGGTGGCCAGGCCAAGTTCGGCCCCGATGTGCAGTGGGTCGAGAGCCCAGGCGATCTGCAGGTCGATCCCGTGCGCGCCGACGCCTTCTACGCAGAGATCCGCCGGTATTGGCCGGGTCTGGCCGATGGCGCGCTGGTGCCCGGCTACGCCGGCATCCGCCCCAAGATCAGCGGCCCCGGCGAGGCCGCCGCAGACTTCGTGATTCAGGGGCCTCAGACCCACGGCGTTGCGGGCGTGGTGCAACTGTTGGGCATCGAGTCACCGGGATTGACCAGCTGCCTGGCCATTGGCGCGCACGTGGCGCAATTGCTGGCCTGAGGATCTGCCGGTTCACGACACACGGCCACGGCAGGCCTTGTCTGACAAGGCTCAGGCCCTCTCGCTTCCCGGAAGCCCCGGAACAATTGGATAAGATGCTTGCATGTAACAAGGGCCTTGCCCATGTTGCGTGACAGGTATCGGGCGACATGATTGCCTGCTCACCGCTGTATTTGTTTTCACCTCAATAGAAAGGCTCATCATGACGAAATCGATCACTGACACCGTCTCCACCGCACAAGCCGATCTTGAAAAACTGGTCGGCGACCTGCGTGGTCTGCTGTCCGCCAAGGAGCTGGATGCCGTGCCGGAAATCCATATGCTGCGCCAGCGTATCGATGATGGCATGTCCAATGTGCGTGAGTCCGCGGTGCGTGCGGCGCAGGAAGCGGCCCGCCAAGCCAAGGATGCCGCCTACGCTGCCGATCGCTACGCCCACGATGAGCCGTGGCGCGTCGCAGGCGCTGCCCTTGCCATGGGCGCCTTGCTGGGCTTCCTGCTGGGTCGTCGCTGATCAACGGCATGCCTGACCAGAAAAGGATGCCTGTGAATTGGATTTCCCTTCTGGGTTTGGATGCCTGGGTTGCGCGCTGGCGCGCTTCCGTGATCGAGCTGGCCATTGCCGCAGAAGACCGCACGGACCTCGCGCGGCTTGAATGGGCCGAGCACAAGCGCAGCATGCAGACGGTGGTCGTGCTGCTGATTGCGCTTGCTGGACTCAGCGTCGTGGTCATGCTCACGCTGTCGGTGGCCTTGCTCGTGCAGTTCTGGGACACCGAGCACCGCGTGCTGGTGGGCTGGCTGGTGGGCGGTGGCTGGCTGGCGGTCTGGGTCATTGCCCTGTGGCAATTGCTTGCTGCCGTGCGCCGCCTGGCCCGCCCCTTCATCCTTACCCGCAACGAGCTGAGCCAGGACTGGCAGGCGCTGAAGAAGAGGCTGTAGCCATGGTCGATGCTTCCAACGCTTCCCCGTCCCGCAACGCTGTCACGCCGCCCGCGCCCACGGGGCCCAATGCGGAGCTCTGGGTCACATCCACCGTTGAGCAGCAGCAGGTGATGCAACGCATTGCCCAGCAGCGAGAGCGCCTCAAGGCGCGCTCTGCGGCCGTGGCCCAGGCCCGGGCATTGAGCCGCTCTGCCACCCAGGTGCAGCCTGATGCACCGCTGGTGGAGCGTGCCATCACCTTTGCGCGCCTGCATCCCGTGGCCGTGGCCGTGGCGGCCGGAGCCGCACTGATGGTGGGCCCGCGCAAGCTGCTGCGATTCGGCACCACCGTCATGCCCCTGATCCTGCGCTGGCAGCAGCGCAGGGGTTGAGGGCCGAGAAGCCTGCTTCTCTCCCAAAGAAAACGCCCGGCATGCCGGGCGTTTTCGCGTTCTGCGTTCAGTGCGTCAGCACTGGCTGTGTGATGTCTTGACTCAGCTGCCTTGACTCGAAACGGCCAGGCAGCCACCTGTCTGACACGGGCCTCAACGCAGCTGGGCTATGGCGCGTGCGGTCTCGGGCACCAGGGCAGGGCCTCGGTAGATCAGGCCGCTGTAGATCTGGACCACGTCGGCGCCTGCGCGGATTTTGCTGACGGCATCTTCGCCGCTGAGAATGCCGCCCACGCCAATGATGGGGTAGCGGCTGCCCAGGGCGGAACGCAGCTGGCGTATGACCTGGTTGCTGGCCTCCAGCACCGGCGCACCGGACAGGCCGCCCGTTTCCTGCGCGTGGGGCAGGCCCTTGACGGCTTCCCGGCTGATCGTGGTGTTGGTGGCGATCACACCATCCATGCCATGGCGCTGCAGCGTGGCGGCGATGACGCCGACCTGCTCTTCATCCAGGTCGGGTGCAATCTTCACGAACACCGGCACCCGCTTGCCATGCTGCGTGGCTAGCTGCTCACGGCGCTCGGCAATCGCACCCAGCAGGGCGTCCAGTGCTTCGTCGCTTTGCAGGGCGCGCAGGTTCTTGGTGTTGGGCGAGCTGATGTTCACCGTCACGTAGTCGGCATGCGGGTACACGCCGTCCAGCGCCTTGAGATAGTCGCTGGTAGCATCTTCGATGGGAGTGGTGGCGTTCTTGCCGATGTTCAGCCCCAGCAGCATGGGTTTGCCCTGGGCGCGGGCCTGCGAGCGCTTGACGTTGCTCAGGAAGGCATCCAGGCCTTCGTTGTTGAAGCCCAGGCGGTTGATCAACGCATTGCGTTCGGGAATGCGGAACATGCGCGGCTTGGGGTTGCCCGGTTGCGGGCGGGGCGTCACGGTGCCCACCTCGACGAAGCCGAAGCCCATGGCGGCCAGCGCGTCGATGCAGCGTGCATTCTTGTCCAGACCCGCTGCCATGCCCACGCGGTTGGGGAACTTGAGGCCGGCAAGCTCGACGGGGTCACTCACCATGGGCTGTGCCCACGCCTGCTGCAGGAGCGTGTTCTGCCCCTTTGCCATCAGGTTCATCGTGAGATCGTGGGCGGATTCGGGGTCCATGCCGAAGAGAAAGGGACGGGTCAGGGCGTAGGGGATCAGAGACATGGGGATAATCAAAGGATTACCTGGATTTTCCCTCATGACGACATCTGCTGCCTCTTTTTCCCAAGATGAACTCAAAGCCCTGGTCGGGCAAGCCGCTCTGGCCTATGTGGTGCCCGGCGAAATCGTCGGCGTTGGCACCGGCTCCACGGTCAACAAGTTCATCGATGCACTGGCCACCATCAAGGACCAGATCCCGGGCGCCGTGTCCAGCTCCGTGGCCAGCACCGAGCGCCTGAAGGCGCTGGGCATCAAGGTGCTGGATGCCAACGAAGTCGCCAGCCTGTCGGTCTACATCGACGGAGCCGACGAGATCGACGGCCGCGGCTACATGGTCAAGGGCGGTGGCGCCGCACTGACGCGCGAGAAGATCGTCGCTGCGCTGGCCGAGCGCTTTGTCTGCATTGCCGATGCCTCCAAGCGCGTCGAGGTGCTCGGAGACTTTCCGCTGCCTGTGGAGGTGATTCCCATGGCAGCTGCCCAGATTGCGAACCGTTTCAAGGCCATGGGTGGCCGCGCCGAGATCCGCATGAAGGACGGCGTACCCCTGGTGACGGACAACGGCCAGCACATTCTTGATGTGCGCGGCCTGAAGATCGCAGAGCCGCTGGCCTTCGAGTCCGAGGTCAACCAGTGGCCCGGCGTGGTGACCGTGGGAGTGTTTGCGCACCAGAAGGCATCGGTCTGCCTGCTGGGCACGCCCGAGGGCGTGCAGACGCTCAACTATTGAGCGAAGACCTTCCGGCCTCGGCTAGCCGAGGCTCTCGAACGCCACGGCGCCTGTGATCCACGCGAGCAGGGCCAATGCACCCAGGCACAGCGCGCGCAACGAAGCTTGCGCGCGCTGTTTTTTGATGTGCTGAATGAGCCAGGTGATGGCTGCCAGCCCGGCGTAGACGGCAAAGAAGCCAGCCGTCGTCATGTAGTAGGCCAGGCGGTTGAGGCCATTGCCCAGGCCTCCGTCATGCATGAACCACAGCGTGATCAGGCAAGGCACCAGCGCCAGGCTGGCCAGCCTGAAAGGCTCGCGCCATGAAGGCCTTGCAACCAGGGTCCACGCGATGAGCGCGGGCAGGCCGACAAGCGTGGCAAGCCTTGCCATGGTCCAGACCACATCGGACAGCATGGAATCCACTGTCGGGCTCCTGATTGCGGCAGGCGCTTGCCTAGAAGCTCAGGCCTGCGGGGTTGTCGTTGGTGCGTGCACCAGGCGTTGGGGCGGGCATGGGGGTGCGCCGGCTGCCCGGGTCCTCGGCGGCGGCGGGTGCTGCTGCGGGCGCCGATGCCGCCGCCGATGCAGCGGGCGTAGGCGTGGTCAATGGCTGTGCCGATGGCCGCTTGTACTGGGCCGGCAGTTGCGAGGTCGCAGGATAGCCTGCGGCATCCAGGTATTGGGTCCATTCGCTGGACGAGAAGCCGCTCAGGAACTGCTTGCCAACGGTGGCAAACGGCAGGCTGTTCTGGCCGCTGAGCTTTTGCAGGGCAGCGGCGTCCGCCTCGGTCTGCACCAGGCGTTCGGCATAGGGAATGCCTCTGGATTGGAGCAACTGGCGCGCGCTGTCGCAGGGCGCGCAGTCGGACGAGGTGTACAGCGTCACCGGAAAGCGGCCTGCGATCTGGCGCAGCGCATAGGGCAGGGAGGCATTGCTGTCAGCGGCACCCGCGACTGACGAGGCGGCAGCGGCGGCAGGCGCTGCCTGCTGCTGGGCGCTTTGGGCCGGGCGGTCCGAGAAAGTGACTTTTCCATCGGGGCCGACGATGCGGTACACCTGCTGCGCACCGGCCGGCAGTGCGGCGGCAAGGCAGGCGAGGGCGAGGCATGGCATCAGGTGGCGCAGGGCGCCGCGGCCAAGGCTGGGAGAAGACTGCATGGACGATCTCGGTTTCGGAAGAAGGGTTTCGTGCGGGGGGCCACCACTCGTCGGATGGATGCCCGCACAGGAGTGCCTGCAAGCATAGCGTGCCATTCATCCTGGGCCATCTTCTGGAGCCACAGGATGTGGCTGCGCGCATCCGATGGGGTGGCCGGGCCAGGAAAAAGCGCCCCGTCGGGGCGCTGCAGACCTGGGGTCGGGCTCTCAGGCCTGGGCCATGCCCTGGTGGCGCAACAGCGCATCCAGCTGGGGTTCGCGGCCACGGAAGGCCTTGAACGACTCCATGGCCGGGCGTGCCCCACCGGCCTCCAGAATCGCCTCGCGGTAGCGGCGGCCTGTCTCGGGGTTGGGGGTTCCATCGGCCAGCATGGTTTCCTCGAAGGCCGCATAGGCATCTGCCGAGAGGACTTCAGCCCACTTGTAGCTGTAGTAGCCGGCTGCATAGCCGCCTGCAAAGATGTGGCTGAAGGTGTGGGCCGAGCGGCTGTAAGGAGTCGACGGCAGCACGGCCACCTCGGCGCGCACGCGGGCCAGCAGCGGCATGATGTCTGCCTTCGGATCGTGCTCGGTATGCAGCAGCATGTCGAACAGCGAGAACTCGATCTGGCGCAGCGTCTGCATGCCCGACTGGAAGTTCTTGGCCGCGATCATCTTGTCGTACAGGGCGCGCGGCAGCGGCTCGCCGCTGTCCACGTGGGCGGTCATGTGCTTGAGCACTTCCCATTCCCAGCAGAAGTTCTCCATGAACTGGCTTGGCAGCTCCACGGCATCCCATTCCACGCCCGCGATGCCCGAGACGTCGCGCTCGTTGACCTGGGTCAGCATGTGGTGCAGGCCGTGGCCCGTTTCATGGAACAGCGTGATCACGTCATCGTGCGTGAGCAGGGCCGGCTTTCCATCGACGCCGGTGGCAAAGTTGCAGACCAGGTGAGCGACGGGCGTCTGCAGCCTGTGGTTGTCAGGGCGCAGCCAGCGGGTACGCACATCGTCCATCCAGGCGCCGCCACGCTTGCCCGATCGCGCCGGCTGGTCCAGGTAGAACTGGCCGACCAGCTCGGGGCCTTGCGGTGTGCTGCGCTCGATGCGGTAGAACTCGACGGCGGGATTCCAGACCGGCGCCGCGTCGCGGCGGATGGCCACGTCGAACAGCGTCTCGACGATCTTGAACAGGCCGGCCAGCACCTTGGGCGCAGGGAAGTACTGCTTGACCTCCTGCTCGCTGAAGGCATAGCGTGCCTCCTTGAGCTTTTCGGAGACATAGGCCCAGTCCCAGGGCTGGGGATCGGCCAGGCCCAGTTCATCGCGTGCGAAGGCGCGCAGGTCGGCGACATCCTTCTCGGCATAGGGGCGGGCCCGGTGCGCGAGATCGCGCAGAAAGTCGATCACCTGCTGTGGCGAATGCGCCATCTTGGGAACCAGCGAAATCTCGCCGAAATTGCGGTAACCCAGCAACTGCGCCTCTTCCTTGCGCAGGGCCAGAATCTCCGAGATGTTGGCCGTGTTGTCGAAGCGGATGGCATCGCCCTCGGCCTGGTCGGAGGCGCGTGTCACATAGGCGCGATAGAGCTTCTCGCGCAGCGCACTGCTGGTCGCGAACTGCATCACGGGCAGATAGCAGGGCATCTTCAGCGTGAGCTTGAAGCCTTGCTTGCCTTCGGCCTCGGCGGCGGAGCGGGCTGCCTGGCGCACGTCCTGCGGCACGCCGTCCAGCTCCTCGGCCGTGGCGTAGTAGGCGAATGCATCGGTGGCGTCGAGCGCGTTCTCGCTGAACTTCTGCGTCAGTTCGGCCGAGCGTTCCTGGATCTTGGCAAAGCGCAGCTTGTCCTCGCCCCGCAGCTCTGCGCCGGAGAGCACGAAGTTGCGCATGGCATGGTCCCAGGCCGCACGCTGCTCGACATTGAGCGTGGCGGGGTCAATGGCCTTGTACTTGGCATACAGGCGCTCGTCGGCACCCAGGCGCGTCCAGAATTCGGTGACCTTGGGCAGGGACTCGTTGTAGGCGGCGCGCAGCTCCGGCGTATCGGCCACGCTGTTGAGGTGGCTGACGGCGCCCCAGGCCGTTCCCAGCTTCTCGGTGGCGACATCGAGCACGGCCGAGATCGAATCCCAGCGCGCCGGAAAGTCGGGTGCCGTGACGGTCTCCAGGGCCTCTGCGGCCCCGGTCAGCAGGATATCGATGGCCGGGCCGACATCGGCAGGGCGTATGCGATCGAACAGGGGCAGGTCGGAGGATTCGAGGAGGGGATTGCTCATGCGTGTCAGATGCCGTCGGGTGCATTGAAATCAAGCGGCTCCCCAGGGAGCCGCCCGATGCTTGTCAGCTCCTGGTCAGCCGGCGGCGCGCTCGGCCGCCTCCATGGTGTTGACCAGCAGCATGGTAATCGTCATGGGGCCGACACCGCCGGGTACGGGCGTGATGAAGCCGGCCACTTCCTTGACGCCGTCAAAGTCCACGTCGCCGCAGAGCTTGCCTTCATCGTTGCGATTCATGCCCACGTCGATGACCACGGCGCCAGGCTTGCACATTTCTGCAGTCAGCACATTGCGCTTGCCGACGGCGGCGACCACGATGTCGGCCTGGCGCGTCATGGCCGCGAGATCGGCCGTGCCGCTGTGGCAGATGGTGACGGTGGCATTGGCGGCCAGCAGCATCATGGCCATGGGCTTGCCGACGATGTTGGAGCGGCCGATGACCACGGCATGCTTGCCGCGCAGGTCCTTCATGCCGATGGATTCGAGCATCTTCATGCAGCCGTAGGGGGTGCAGGCCTTGAAGCCGACCTCGCCCACCATCAGTGCGCCTGCACTGGCCACGTGAAAGCCATCCACGTCCTTGAGCGGCGAAATGGTCTCGATGACCTTGTGGTCGTCGATGTGTGCGGGCAGCGGCAGCTGGACCAGGATGCCGTGGATGCTGGGGTCGTTGTTCAGCGCCTCGACGCGGGCCAGCAGTTCGGCCTCGGTCATCGAGGCATCGTACTTCTCCAGCACCGAATGAAAGCCTGCGTCCTCGCAGGCCTTGACCTTGTTGCGCACATAGACCTGGGAGGCAGGGTTGTCGCCGACCAGGACCACGGCCAGGCCGGGCGTGGTGCCGCGGGCCTTCAGGGCGGTGGCGCGCTGGGCGACTTCGGCACGCAGTTGGCGGGAGAGGGCGTTGCCGTCGATGAGTTGGGCTGTCATTGCAGTGAATACCAATAAAAATGCTGCTAGGGCTTGTTGATCAAGCGCTAGCAGCTCTTTGAAAAAAGCGGTGGTGTCTTGGCTTATCCGGCGACGGCTGCCTTGGCCGCTGCAGCGGTCTGGCCCTGGCCCAGGGCGATCTTGAGCAGATCGGCCACGGTGTTGGCGTTGAGCTTTTCCATGATGTTGGCGCGGTGCGCCTCCACCGTCTTGATGCTGATGCCAAGATCGTCGGCGATCTGCTTGTTCAGCCGGCCGGCGACGATGCGCTCCAGCACCTGGGCTTCACGGCTGGTCAACTTGGCCAGCAGCGCGTCGCGGCTGGCGGCCTGCTGGTGGCCGGCAAAGGCTTCGCGGGCATGGTCCAGCATGCGCTCGACCAGGTTCAGCAGTTCCTCTTCGTTGAACGGCTTCTGGATGAAGTCCAGTGCGCCCTTCTTCATGGTGTTCACCGCCATGGGCACGTCGCCGTGGCCGGTGATGAAGACGATGGGAAGGGGGGACTTGCGTTCGATCAGGCGGTCCTGCAGTTCCAGGCCCGTCATGCCGCCCATGCGGATGTCGACGATGAGGCAGGCGATCTCGCGTGGGTCGTAGCGCGAGAGGAAGGTCTCGGCCGAGTCGAAGCAGCGCACACGATAGTCCTTGCCCTCCAACAACCATTGCAACGAATCACGAACCGCTTCGTCGTCATCAACTACGTACACAGTGCCTTTTTTCGGGATCAAGCTCATGCAATCGTCCTTGTTGTGGGTTCAATGGTCGCTGCCGGCGTTGTCGCGTCGCCCGGCGGGGCCAGCGGCAGCCAGAATGAAAACCGGCAGCCGACAACCTCGGAACCATTGTAGAGGTTCTCGGCACGCATCCGGCCCTGGTGGGACTCGACAATGCTGCGGCACAGATTCAGCCCCATGCCCATGCCTTCGCTCTTGGTGGTGAAGAAGGCCTCGAAGAGGCGTTCCAGCACCTCCGGCGGCAGGCCCTTGCCGGTGTCCTGCACGTTGAATTCGATGACGCGCTGGTCCTCGATGGTGCGCGGCACCACGCGCAGCTCCACATTGCGCTGGTGGCTGGGGCGGCCCGACTGCTCGATGGATTCGGCGCCGTTCTTCATGAGGTTGACCAGCACCTGCTCGATGAGGATGGTGTCGGCCATGATGGCCGGCATGCGCTCGGCCACGTGGTAGGTCAGCTGCACATTGCGGCGGCGCAGCTCGATCCCGGCCAGCTCCACGGCCTCGCTGACCATGTCGGTGACCTGGGCCAGTGTGCGGTTGGGCTCGCTGCGCTTGACGAAGGAGCGTATGCGCAAAATGATCTGTCCCGCGCGCTGCGCCTGGTGGGCGGTTTTCTCCAGCGCGAACTTCATCTGCTCTTCGGTCAGCGTGCCCTTTTCAAGCCGGGTGAGCATGCCGCTGCAGTAGTTGCTGATGGCGGTCAGCGGCTGGTTGAGCTCATGGGCGACGCTGGAGGCCATCTCGCCCATGGTGATCAGGCGGCTGACGGACTGGGCGTGCTCGGCCTGGCGATCGGCCTGCTCCTCGGCCAGGCGGCGCGGCGTGATGTCGGTGGCGATCACCATTTGGGCCAGGCGGCCGTCCACCCAGCTCAGGTAGCGCGATCGCACTTCCAGCCACTTGCCCAGTTCCGGCAGGTAGATCTCGGCGTTTTCGCTGCGTGCGCTGGTCAGCGAGTCGGTGGGCAGGCCCATGAGGCCGTCCTCGTCGTCCATGCCTTGCGGCTGCGAGCGCACGGGCAGCACGCCGGCCTGGGCGACGAGCTGCAGGTGGCCGTCGGTCTGCGAGCCGAACCACTGCCGGTACAGCTTGTTGGCGAACAGCAGCTCGGCGCTGCCCAGCGGGGCGACGGACACCGAGGCGTCCAGCGCCTCCAGCACGATGGTGAAGCGCTCGTAGGAGGCGGACAGTTGCTCGCGGATGCGGTTGGGCTCGGTGATGTCGGTCATGGACGACATCCAGCCCGTGTGCTGGCCATGGGCGTCGATCAGCGGCGAGACATACAGGCGCGCATCGAACTGCGTGCCGTTCTTGCGCTGCACGCGCACCTGGAAGCCGCCGACGATGGTCTTGCCCGAAAGCTCTTCGCGCAGCTTGGAGTGCAGGTTGTCGTAGTCGTTGTCGGGCCAGTAGGAGTAGGGCGGCATCTGGCCGACCAGCTCTGATTCGCTCCAGCCCGTCATCTGGCAGAAGGCGGCATTCACATAGGTGATGCGGCCTTGCAGGTCCAGCGCGCGCATGCCGGTGAGCACGGAGTTTTCCATGGCGCGGCGGAAGTTGGTTTCCGCGACCAGGGCCTCCTGGGCGCGCTGGCGGCGGCGCGTGTGGCGCCAGGTGGCCAGCAGCAGCCATGCCGTCATCGCACTGAGCGTGCCCACCAGCCAGAACAGGCCGCTGCCGACCACGCCCAGCGAGGTGCGATAGGCCTGGGCACGCAGCACAAGGCTGTTGCCGACGGGGGCGACGGGGGCCTCGTCCTCGTTGGCAACGGTGCGCCAGCGCAGCAGTTCGGTGGCGGTCTGCTTGCGCGGTGTCAGCGGCGTGCCTGCCAGCACCTGGCCCCGGCTGTCGAGCATGGTCATGGCGTAGCGGGCCATGATTTCGGTGGGCGTTCCATAGCGCAGCAGGCTGTCGATGGAGTACTCGCCCAGCAGCTCGCCGATGTAGCGGCCGTCCTGTGCCAGCGGCACATGCAGTTGCAGCAGCGGCGCGGCTTCCCCCTTGTGGGCCAGTCCCTGCACGTAGATGGGTTGCTGCATCTCACGCGCGAGCTGGTAGGCCTCCAGCGCGTCTCCGGCGCGCAGCACTTCACGCGGGATGCGCAGCTGCTCGCTGCTCACTGTGGGGGCGGACTGGCTGGCCAGGATGCGCCGCTGTGCATCGATCCAGGTGATGGACTGCAGTTCGGGGTATTGGCTGATGAGTGCTTCGGCGCGGCTGGCGAAGTCGGACTCGCCCAGGTCGTGGTTGCCGATGTCGCGCGCCATGCGCATCAGTTGCTCCTGGCGCTCGAGCAGGCGCAGGCGCACGCGTTGCTGGGCATATTCCACGTCGCGGTGCAGCGCTTCCTTCTCGCGGTCGATCTCCTCCATGCGCAGGTACCAGAAGGAGGCCACGATGGCCGCCATGAACATCAGTACGGCCGCGAGGGGGGCGAGCGCCGCGAAGCGGTCCTGGCGCGTGGGGGAAAGACTGCGCCACCAGCTGCGCCACCAGCGCACTGGCGCGGCCACGCCTGCCATGGGGGCAGGGCTGTGCGTGCCGTGCTCGGAAGGGGAGGATTGCATGCGCCCAGTGTAGGGGAGAGTCTGACTGTTTTTAAGGAGTATTGGAGTCGCCGCCGAGGCGCTTCGGCGACGTTCTTTGGGGTCTTCACTGTATGTGCGTTTGCAGCAAAATTTCAAATTATGAAATCAAAAAGCACCATTTGAAATTCGAAAAAAGTATGCGACACTCGCCGAGCATTGAGGCAGTGAATCGGTATTTTCAAGTTCGCCAGACAGGGTCTGTGCCGCGCAAGGCGTGGTGAACTACCCGCCTGCGTTGGCGCGCTGCGCCGCTCACTGGTTCGACCCCAAGACGCTACCTTCTGCAAGGAGACATTCCCATGACAGCTCAGACTGACCCGCAAGGCAATGCAGGCGTTCCCGCCGGCCTGGACCAACAAGAATCGCGCGAATGGATGGACGCCCTGTCGGCCGTCATCGACCGTGAGGGCGCCGAATACGCGCACAAGCTGATCGAGGACCTGCTCGAACACGCACGCCAGAACAGCGTGGACATGCCTTTCTCGGCCAACACCGGCTATGTGAACACCATCGAGACCTCGCAGGAAGCCCGCTGTCCCGGCAACCTGGAAATCGAAGGCCGTCTGCGCGCCTACATGCGCTGGAACGCCATGGCCATGGTGGTCAAGGCCAACCGCCTGCACCCGCCCGAAGGCGGTGACCTGGGCGGCCACATCGGCTCCTTCGCTTCGCTGGCCAACATGTTCGCGGCCGGCTTCAACCATTTCTGGCACGCCGAAAACGAGAACCACGGCGGCGACTGCCTGTATATCCAGGGCCACGTATCTCCCGGCATCTATGCCCGCGCCTACCTGGAAGGCCGCATTTCCGAAGAGCAGCTGCTGAACTTCCGCCAGGAAGTGGACGGCAAGGGCCTGTCCAGCTACCCGCACCCCAAGCTGATGCCCGAGTTCTGGCAGTTCCCCACGGTGTCCATGGGCCTGGGCCCGCTGATGGCCATCTACCAGGCACGCTTCCTCAAGTACCTGCATGCCCGTGGCATCGCCGACACCGAAAGCCGCAAGGTCTGGGTTTTCTGCGGCGACGGCGAAATGGACGAGGTCGAGTCGCTGGGCGCGATCTCGCTGGCCGCGCGCGAAAAGCTGGACAACCTGATCTTCGTGATCAACTGCAACCTGCAGCGCCTGGACGGCCCGGTGCGCGGCAACGGCAAGATCATCCAGGAACTCGAGGGCGAGTTCCGCGGCTCCGGCTGGAACGTCATCAAGCTGCTGTGGGGCAAGGGCTGGGACGAGCTGCTGGCCAAGGACAAGGACGGCGTGCTCAAGAAGATCATGGCCGAGTGCAACGACGGCGACTACCAGTCGTTCAAGGCCAATGACGGCGCCTACGTGCGCAAGAACTTCTTCGGCCGCGATCCGCGCGCGCTGAAGATGGTCGAGCACATGAGCGACGACGAGATCTGGAATCTGCGCCGCGGCGGCCACGATTCGCAGAAGGTCTACGCTGCCTTCCACGCCGCCAATTCGCACAAGGGCCAGCCCACCGTGCTGCTGGTCAAGACCGTCAAGGGCTTCGGCATGGGCAAGATCGGTGAAGGCAAGAACACCGTTCACCAGACCAAGAAGCTGGGCGACGAGGACATCAAGGCCTTCCGCGACCGTTTCAACATTCCCATTCCCGACAGCCAAATCGCCGACCTGCCTTTCTACAAGCCGGCCGACGACACCCCGGAAATGCGCTACCTGCACGAGCGCCGCAAGGCCCTGGGCGGCTACCTGCCGCACCGCCGCGTGAAGGCCAGCGAGCAATTCACGGCGCCTGCGCTGGATACCTTCAAGGCCATCCTTGAAGCCACGCCCGAAGGCCGTGAGATCTCGACCACCCAGGCCTATGTGCGCTTCCTCACGCAGCTGCTGCGCGACAAGGAAATCGGCCCGCGCGTCGTGCCCATCCTGGTGGACGAGGCACGTACCTTCGGCATGGAAGGCCTGTTCCGTCAGATCGGCATCTACAACCCCGCTGGACAGCAGTACACCCCGGTCGACAAGGACCAGGTGATGTACTACCGCGAGGACAAGGCCGGCCAGATCCTGCAGGAAGGCATCAACGAAGCCGGCGGCATGAGCAGCTGGATCGCGGCAGCCACGAGCTACAGCACGAGCAACCGGATCATGATCCCGTTCTACGTGTACTACTCGATGTTCGGCTTCCAGCGCATCGGTGACCTGGCCTGGGCGGCCGGCGACATGCAGGCGCGCGGTTTCCTGCTGGGCGGCACTTCGGGCCGCACCACGCTGAACGGCGAAGGCCTGCAGCACGAAGACGGCCACAGCCACATCCTGGCCAACACCATTCCCAACTGCGTGAGCTACGACCCGACCTTCGCCCACGAAGTCGCCGTGATCATGCAGGACGGCCTGCGCCGCATGGTGCAGAACCAGGAAAACGTCTTCTACTACATCACGCTGCTCAACGAGAACTACGCCATGCCCGGCCTCACGCCCGGCACCGAGCAGCAGATCATCAAGGGCATGTACCTGTGCAAGCCCGGCCAGAAGGTGCCGGAAAGCGGCCTGCGCGTGCAACTGCTGGGTTCGGGCACCATCCTGCGTGAATCCTTCTTCGCCCAGGAACTGCTGCTGGCCGACTGGGGCATTGCCGCCGACGTGTGGAGCTGCCCGAGCTTCAACGAGCTCACCCGCGACGGTCAGGAGGCCGACCGCTGGAACCTGCTGCATCCGCTGGACACCCAGAAGGTGCCCTTCGTCACGCAGCAGCTGCAGTCGCACAATGGCCCGGTGATCGCATCCACCGACTACATGAAGGCCTACGCCGAGCAGATCCGCCCCTACATGCCCAAGGGCCGCACCTACAAGGTGCTGGGCACCGACGGCTTCGGCCGTTCGGACTTCCGCCGCAAGCTGCGCGAGCACTTCGAAGTGGATCGCCACTACATCGTGGTTGCCGCACTGCGCGCGCTGGCCGAAGAAGGCAAGATCAACGCCACCACCGTGGCCGAAGCGATCGCCAAGTACGGCATCAAGGCCGACAAGATCAACCCGCTGCACGCTTGAGTAAGAACGGGAGACACATATGGCATTGGTAGAAATTCAAGTCCCCGATATCGGTGATTTCGACGAAGTTGCTGTGATCGAAGTGCTGGTCAAGGCCGGCGATCAGATCAAGGCCGAGCAATCGCTGATCACCGTGGAGTCCGACAAGGCCTCCATGGAGATCCCCTCCAGCCACGCTGGCGTGCTCAAGGAGCTGCGCGTCAACATGGGCGACAAGGTCAAGCAGGGCAGCATCATTGCCGTGGTCGAGTCGGCGGAAGCAGCTGCCCCGGCGCCTGCAGCCGCCGCACCGGCCCCCGCCGCTGCAGCCCCGGCCCCGGTGGCTGCGCCTGCACCGGCCGCTGCTCCCGCTGCCGCGCCTGCGGCCTCGGGCGCCGCCACGCAGATCGACATCAAGATTCCCGACATTGGCGACTTCAAGGACGTGGCCGTGATCGAGATGCTGGTCAAGGTCGGCGACACCGTGACGGCCGAGCAATCGCTGTTCACCGTCGAGTCCGACAAGGCCTCGATGGAAATCCCGTCGCCAGCGGCCGGCACCATCACGGCGCTGACGCTCAAGATCGGTGACACGGTCAACGTGGGCGACGTGGTCGGCCAGATGAGCGTGCAGGGCGCTGCCGCGCCTGCAGCCCAGGCTGCGGCCCCGGCACCTGCTGCTGCAGCCCCTGCACCGGCAACTGCTGCCCCGGCCACTGCTGCCCCGGCCGCTGCTCCGGTCGCTGCAGCATCGGCTCCCGCCGCTGCACCTGCGCACAACCCGACCGTGGCGCCCACGGGCAAGCTGCCCCATGCATCGCCCTCGGTACGCAAGTTCGCCCGCGAACTCGGCGTTCCGCTGGACGAGGTCAAGGGCTCGGGCAACAAGGGCCGCATCACGGCCGACGACATCCAGGCTTTCACCAAGTCCGTCATGGCGGGTGCCGTGCAGACCAAGGCCCAGGCCGCGACCGCTCCCAAGGGTGGCTCCGGCGGCGGCGCAGGTCTGGACCTGCTGCCCTGGCCCAAGGTGGACTTCGCCAAGTTCGGCCCGGTCGAGCGCAAGGACCTGTCGCGCATCAAGAAGATCAGCGGCGCCAACCTGTCGCGCAACTGGGTCATGATCCCGCACGTCACCAACAATGACGAGGCCGACATCACCGACCTGGAAGCCTTCCGTGTCTCCACCAACAAGGAGAACGAGAAGAGCGGCGTCAAGGTGACCATGCTGGCCTTCGTGATCAAGGCGGTGGTTGCGGCCCTCAAGAAGTTCCCCGAGTTCAATGCCTCGCTGGACGGCGACACCCTGGTCTACAAGCAGTACTTCCACGTCGGCTTTGCGGCCGACACGCCCAACGGCCTGGTGGTCCCCGTGCTGCGCGATGCTGACAAGAAGGGCATCCTGCAGATCAGCCAGGAAATGGGCGAGCTGGCCAAGAAGGCCCGCGACGGCAAGCTCGGCGCCGCCGACATGCAGGGCGGCTGCTTCTCGATCTCGTCGCTGGGCGGCATCGGTGGCACGAACTTCACCCCCATCATCAACGCCCCTGAAGTGGCCATCCTCGGCCTGTCCAAGGGCCAGATGAAGCCGGTGTGGGATGGCAAGCAATTCGTGCCGCGCCTGACGCTGCCGCTGTCGCTGTCCTATGACCACCGTGTCATCGACGGTGCCTCGGCCGCGCGCTTCAATGCCTTCCTGGGCCAAGTGCTGGCGGACTACCGCCGCATCCTGCTGTAAACGGAGGCCCGACACATGGCAATCATCGACATCAAGGTGCCCGACATCGGCGACTTCGCCGAAGTGGGCGTGATCGAACTGCTGGTCCAGCCCGGTGACACCGTGGCCAAGGACCAGTCCCTGATCACCGTGGAGTCCGACAAGGCCTCCATGGAGATCCCCTCCAGCCATGCCGGCGTGGTCAAGGAGCTCAAGGTCAAGATCGGCGACAAGATCGCCGAAGGCGGCCTGATCCTGACGCTGGAGGCCGCTGGCGAAGCGGCCGCCGCACCCCAGGCGGCAGCACCGGCCCCTGCAGCGGCGGCTCCGGCGCCCGCCGCTGCAGCGCCCGCAGCATCGGCTCCCGCTCCGACCGCAGCCAGCTATGCCGGTGGCGCGGCCGATTACGACTGCGACGTGGTCGTGCTCGGCGGCGGTCCTGGCGGCTACTCGGCAGCCTTCCGTGCGGCCGATCTGGGCCTGAATGTGGTCATCGTCGAGCGCTACAAGAGCCTGGGCGGCGTCTGCCTGAACGTGGGCTGCATCCCGTCCAAGGCGCTGCTGCACGTGGCCGCCGTGGTGGACGAGGTCAAGCACCTGGAAGTGGCGGGCGTCAAGTTCGGCGCGCCCGAGGTCAACATCGACCAGCTGCGCGGACACAAGGACAAGGTCATCGGCAAGCTGACCGGCGGCCTGGGCCAGATGGCCAAGATGCGCAAGGTCACCGTGGTGCGCGGCTACGGCAACTTCGTCGGCGCCAACCACCTGGAAGTGGAAGAGACCACGGGCGACGGCCAGGAAAAGACCGGCAGCAAGAAGATCGTGCAGTTCAAGCGCGCCATCATTGCCGCCGGCAGCCAGGCCGTGCACCTGCCCTTCATGCCCAAGGACCCGCGCGTGGTGGACTCCACCGGCGCGCTGGACCTGGCCAGCGTGCCCAAACGCATGCTGATCCTGGGCGGCGGCATCATCGGCCTGGAAATGGGCACCGTCTACTCCACGCTGGGCGCACGCCTGGACGTGGTGGAGATGATGGACGGCCTCATGCAGGGCGCCGACCGCGACCTGGTCAAGGTCTGGCAGAAGATGAACGCGCCGCGCTTCGACAACATCATGGTCAACACCAAGACCGTGGGTGCCGAAGCCACGCCCGAAGGCATCAAGGTCAGCTTTGCGCCTGCCAAGGACGGCATCACCGTGCCCGAGCCCCAGGTCTACGACCTGGTGCTGCAGGCCGTGGGCCGCACGCCCAACGGCAAGAAGATCGCTGCCGAGAAGGCCGGCGTGGCCGTCACGGACCGCGGTTTCATCGAAGTCGATATCCAGATGCGCACCAATGTGCCCCACATCTTCGCCATCGGCGACGTGGTGGGCCAGCCCATGCTGGCGCACAAGGCCGTGCACGAGGCCCATGTGGCCGCCGAAGTCATCGCCGGTGAACTGCAGGGCAACAAGGAGCTGGCTGCCAGCGCCTTCAACGCCCGCGTGATCCCCAGCGTGGCCTACACCGACCCGGAAGTGGCGTGGGTGGGTCTGACCGAGGACCAGGCCAAGGCCCAGGGCATCAAGGTCAAGAAGGGTGTCTTCCCCTGGACGGCTTCGGGCCGCGCCATTGCCAATGGCCGCGACGAAGGCGTCACCAAGCTGCTGTTCGATGACAGCCCCGAGGCGCACGGCCATGGCCGCATCCTGGGTGGCGGCATCGTCGGCACGCATGCGGGCGACATGATCGGCGAGATTGCGCTGGCCATCGAAATGGGTGCCGACGCCGTGGACATCGGCAAGACCATCCACCCCCACCCCACGCTGGGCGAAAGCCTGGGCATGGCGGCCGAGGTGGCACACGGCTCCTGCACGGACCTGCCGCCGCAGCGCAAGTAAGCGCAAGGCCTGGCGTTCAGGCCAGGCAAGAACAGAAAGGCAGCTTCGGCTGCCTTTCTGCTTTGAAAGATGCAGACAAGGACACAGGCATCAGCCCAGACACCGGCCCAGACACAGGCACGGCAAAGGGGACAGAGCTGTTCAGGCCTGGGCGCGCAGCCACTGCAGCAATTGGTCGTGCACGCCATCTGGCGTGGGCGGAGCGGGGGACAGCAGGCAGTAGCGCGAACCGTCCTCGACAAAGCCCATGGGCGCTGCCAGCACGCCGTTGGCGACGTCGTCGCGCACCAGTTGCCAGGGTCCGATGGCCAGTCCCATGCCTGCCACGGCGGCCTGCAGGCTGAAATAGAAATGGTCGAACTGCAGCTGGGATCCCGACGGCGGCGGCTGGCCGCTGTGCTCTGCCCAGGTGGACCAGGCCCCGGGGCGGGTGCGGCTTTGCAGCAAGGGTGCCTCCGGGCGCAGCCCGGTGGCATGCCCCTCGTCGGAGCGCGTGCACCACTGCGCCAGCCGCTCGGGCCGGCAGACCGGGCCTATGCGCTCGGCAAACAGGGTCTCGGCATGACAGCCCGCTGGCGGAGAGAAGTCATCGCGCCGTATGGCCAGATCGATGCCGTCCGCGAAAGAGAAAGGCCCGCCGCCCGCCATCAGGTGCAGCTGCAACTCGGGGTGCTGTTCCTGGAACTGGGGCCAGCGCGGGATCAGCCAGCGCATGAGCAAGGTGGGCTCGCAGGACAGCACCCAGCGGCGCGCCTGCTGCGCGCGCGAGCGCAACTCCTGCGTGGCCTGGCGCATGCGCTCCAGGCCTTCGTGCACGGCCTGGGCCAGGTGGCGGCCTGCCTCGGTCAGGAAGACGCGGCGGCTGCGGCGGTCAAACAGGGTCACGCCCAGATCGTCCTCCAGCAAGCGCACGGCCCGGCTGATGGCGCCATGGGTCAGGTGCAACTCTTCTGCCGCCTTGCTGAAGTTCTCCCGCCGGGCGGCCGCTTCAAAGCAACGCAAGGCCTGCAGCGACGGCAGCCGCTTGCTTGGGGTATGTGAATTGAGTTCACCAACTGTGTCAGAAAACATCGTTATGTATTTTCATGGAAGGCCAATACTATCCGGCGCGTTGCATTGAATCGAATGGATAACCGATGACCGAATGGATAGCTGTAGTCACCATCACCTTGCTGGCCGTCATCAGCCCAGGGGCGGATTTCGCGATGGTCACACGCAACAGCCTGCTGCGCTCGCGCCGCGCGGGCCTGCTGACGGCGCTGGGCATTGGCCTGGGGGTGCTGGTCCATGTCGGCTATACCTTGCTCGGGGTCGGACTGCTCATGCAGCAGTCCACCTGGTTGTTCGACGTGGTCAAGCTGCTGGGTGCAGCCTATCTGATCTATCTGGGCGTGACCATGCTGCGCAGCCGCCCGGAGGGCGATTTGCCCAGCCAGCCCGTGGCCGCGCTCTCCGACATGGCGGCACTGCGCACGGGCTTTCTGACGAATGCGCTCAATCCCAAGACCACGGTGTTCGTGGTCAGCCTGTTCCTGCAGATCGTGGGACAGGACACGCCGCTGGCCACGCAGCTGGCATATGGCGGATTCATCTCGCTGGCCCATGTGGCGTGGTTCTGCATCGTGGCGCTGTGCTTTTCGGCCCAGCGGGTGCGTGCGCGGCTGCTGGCCGTGCGGCATTGGATAGACAGGGCCTTTGGCGGCATGTTGGTTGGGTTTGGTTTGCTGCTGGCAACGGCCAAGCTGCGGCTGTGACGTGGTGATGGTCTGACAGGAATTGGTGGGGGAGGACGGGCAGGCAGGCGGCTGTTGCCCGGCATGCGAGGCCTGCGGGGTGCCATCTGGTACCTCGCAGGCTTGGCTGTTTCTGGCGAGTGTCAGGTTCGCCCGGCAAGCGGGCCGGCGTCCCAGTGGCTTGCGGTTCGACCCTGCGCGGCAGGTGTTCATGGTGGGGGCGTGCCATCGTCTCCATGGTGAACGCCGACGCCAAGGCCTGCTCCCATGCCCAGGCCGCCCATTCCTGCGGCGCCCATTCCTGCGCCACCACCGCCGCCGCCACCGCCCTTGCTCGAAGCGCCGGATTCCGCGCCACCTTTGCGCGCCCCGCCCGCCGTGCCGCCCGGACGCGTGGGGCCCTGGTTGGGAACGCGCAGGCTGTCGGGGATCGGCTCCAGATCCAGCGCTTCGCGGATGAAGGCGCGCAGCGAAGTGACGAGTGCCGCAGTCTCGACAGGCTGGCCTGCCACCATGTCCTGGGCCGCCTGGGCGGCCATGCGCACCTGGTCTTGCGTCCCGAGCAAGATGACATCGGACAGCGCGGCTTCGACCGCATCGCGAATGCGCCGTTGGCGCTCGCTGCCAAAAGCCGGTGGTGCATCGGTGTCGGCGGCGGCGGGCCTGCGCAGATCGCGCAGGTGCAGGGGATTCACATGCAGCGTGCCCGTGAAGGAGCCGCCCAGCGTCTTGTAGGCGGCGATAAGCGACTTCAGGCGTTCATTGATCTGGCGGTTCTCACGCTCGCGTCGCTTTTGCACGGTCTGCATGAACAGCAGGCGAATGCCCATCATCAGGCAGGTGACCAGCAGCAGGCCCAACACCGTGGACAGCAGCGAAGACCAGGAGCTGAAATCTAGTGATGAGCGCATGCGCAAGGCCTCGGGAGTTGATCCAGGCCTTCAGTGTGCCTCCATACAGACGGGTCGGCGGGTAAGAAGAGTGCTGTTTGCAGGCGCCGCTTGGCCTATGCTTTCGATACTTCACACATCAGCGACAGGGCGCATGGCATGCGCCCCCAGGAGACAGCATCCAGTGAAAACAACGAAGCAGGGGGTGCATCCCTCATGGATCGTCGTGGCGGCCGGCGTCAGCGCGGCTCTGCATGTAGGCAAGCTGCCGCCGGCTGTGCCGGTGCTGCAGCAGCAATTGGGCCTGTCCCTGCTGCAGGCCGGCTTTCTGCTTTCCACCGTGCAGGTGGCCGGCATGGTGCTGGGCCTGGTGGTGGGTCTGGGTGCAGACCGCTGGGGGCTGCGCCGCAGCATGCTGGCAGGCCTGCTGCTGATGGCGGGTGCCAGCGCCCTGGGCGCCACCGCTACGGGGTTTGCAGCGCTGCTGGCCTTGCGTGCCGTGGAGGGGCTGGGCTTTTTGCTGGTTGCCATGCCGGGGCCGGGTCTGATCCGGCGCTGCGTGGCGCCAAGCGATCTGAGCGCGCGCATGGGCTGGTGGGGCACCTATATGCCGTTGGGCAGTGCCATCGGCTTGCTGCTGGGGCCGTGGGTGATGGCCTGGGCATCCTGGCCCGCATGGTGGTTGCTGTTGGGGCTGATCTCGGCACTCGCATGGGTCGCCGTCTGGTGTGGCGTGCCGGCAGACAGGCCGGTGCCCCTTGGCACATCGGTGGCGGGCGGTGGCTGGCGTCCTCGCCTGACGTTGACCCTGCGCAGCCCCGGACCCTGGTGCGTGGCTGTGGCCTTTGCCGTGTATTCAGGGCAGTGGATGGCCGTCATCGGCTTTCTCCCCACGGTCTATGCCGAGGCGGGCCTGGGCGCCGCATTGTCGGGGACGCTGACGGCCGTGGTGGCGCTGGCCAACATGGTGGGCAATGTGGCCTCGGGCCGTTTGCTCCAAGGCGGCTGGAGCGCTACGCGCGCCTTGCGCCTGGGCTTTGGCTGCATGGCGGCGTGTGCGCTGCTGGCCTATCTGCAATGGCAGGGGCAACCGCTGGCGCCGTTGTGGCTGCGCTTTGTGGCGGTGGTGTTGTTTTCGGCGGCGGGCGGGCTGATCCCGGGCACGCTGTTTTCCATGGCAGTGCGGCTGGCCCCCGATGAGTCCACGGTATCGACCACGGTGGGTTTCATGCAGCAATGGTCCAGCGTGGGGCAGTTTGCAGGCCCGCCCCTGGTGGCGGCCGTGGCCGTGCAGGCGGGGGGATGGCAGTGGACCTGGGTGGTGACGGCGGCCATGTGCGCCATCGGCTGGTGGCTGGCTGGCGCGATCGGGCGCATCAGCGGTGCGGCTGCAGCGCCGCGCGGGCGCGCTGCAGTCTGATCACGCGTCGCGCGAGCCTATCAACGCCTTCAGGGCCTCTTCCATCTGCTGCGCATGGTCCAGCGCGGGCAGCCAGGCCTGGGGCACCGGCTGGGCGGGTGCCTGGGGAGCGGATGCGGCCAGTTGGGCCAGGGCGTCATCGGGCTGCAGGGCCACCACGTTGCCGTTGGCGGACAGCTGGCGGCAGGCATCGACCAGCCATTCACAGTGCAGCACGATGGCGCGCGGCATGAGGCCACTGTCATGCGACATGCCGCGCACCAGGCTTTCGCCCAGCAGCAGTGCGCTGGCATACAGGCGCACGGCGTGGCGGTCATAGCGCCCGGTGATGGTCTGCAGCCCCGCGCCACCCAGGCGGCCGCGCAGGGACCAGCGGCTGGCGCTTTGCGCCTCCACCATGGCTGCGCGCAGTGCGCTCAGCGCATCGCTGCTGCGCGTGAGCTGGCCCAGCGCGACGGTGGCATCGGGCGTGTCGTGGGTGGCGGTGGCGCGCAGAGTGGCTTCCAGCCCCTCGGCCAGCTGGCCCAGCAAGGCGCTTGCCGAGCGCGACACGGCGCGCAGCGGATTGGCCGTGAAGATCACCTGGCTGAACATCAGGCCGACACCGGCGCCTACCAGTACGTCAACCAGCCGCGTCTCGCCCGCGGCGCTCGGCCCCATGCTCAGCACCAGCACGACGGAGACGCCCGCCTGTATCGGGACGACCGGCGGCTGCCCGAGCATGGCGGCCAGAGACAGGGCGACCAGCGAGGCCAGACTAAGCCGCAGCAGCGGAATGGTGTCGGGCAGCAGCCAGGCCAGTTCGCCGACGATGATGCCGATGGCGCAGCCCAGCACCAGACCCCAGGTCTGCTTGAGGTGGCTGGGCAGTCCGGGCGCCAGGCAGACCAGGGCGGTGACGGCGGCAAAGACGGGTTTGGGGTGGCCGAGCAGGTAGTGGGACAGCTCCCAGGCCAGCATCGCACCCAGGGAGGCGGCGATGGCGTCGCGCAGCGCCAGACGCAGGCGACCGGGCGCAGCGGCCATGCCGCTCTTGGGAGTTCCAGGGGGTGTTTTTGCTTTTGCTTTTCGCCAACGCACGAAGATTCTCCCTCCAGCATGCGAAATCCAGGTTCGCAAATGCCCAAAAGCATAGCGGCCGGTCCAGGTCCGGCGTGCAGGAGAGAAGCTTCTTGCTTGTAAGAAAGCAGCCCGCGGCGGGGCGGGGCGGGTCGGCAGCTCAGGCGGGTTGGAGCAGGCCTTCGATGAAGGCCCATTCCTCGGGCGTGACCGGCGTGATCGACAGGCGGTTGCCCTTTTGCAGTACACGCATGCCGGCAAGCTCGGGATGCTCGCGCAGCTCGGCGATCTGCAGCGTGCGTGTCTTGCGCAGCGCCTGCACGTCCAGCGTGAGCCAGCGTGGCTTGTCGGGCGAGGACTTGGGGTCGTAGTAGGGACTGCGCGGGTCGAACTGCGAGGCATCGACGCGCAGGTTGCCTGCAATGCGGGCGATGCCGTAGATGCCGGGCTCGGCGCAACTGGAGTGCCAATACAGCACCCCATCGCCCACCTGCATGGCATCGCGCATGAAGTTGCGCGCCTGGTAGTTGCGCACACCGTCCCAGGCGATGGTGGCCTGCGGTGCGGCCAGCGCGTGGTCTATGGAGAATTCGTCGGGCTCGTTCTTCATGAGCCAGAACTGGCGGGCGGAGGTGGGGGCGGCAGTCATGCCGCGATTGTGGCAAATCCCCGGGCGCCGTGGCGGCGTTCCGCGCACGCCGGCAAGAGCGCGCCGGTGACGGGACAATCACTTTCAGCCGGGCACCTCTCCCCAGCCCGCGAACCACAGGAACCCTGCATGACCGACAGCTCCACCTATGTCCCGCCCGCCGTATGGCAGCCAGCGCCTTCTGGCGGCACCTTTGCCAACATCAACCGCCCGGTCGCCGGTCCCACCCATGACAAGGCATTGCCGGTGGGGCACCAGCCGCTGCAGCTGTATTCGCTGGCCACGCCCAACGGCGTGAAGGTCACCATCATGCTGGAGGAGCTGCTGGCGCTGGGCCATGCCGGCGCGGAGTACGACGCGTGGCTGATCCGCATCAGCGAAGGCGACCAGTTCTCCAGCGGCTTTGTCGAGGTCAATCCCAATTCCAAGATCCCGGCGCTGGTGGACCGCAGCGTCGAGCCGCCGGTGCGCGTGTTCGAGTCAGGCTCCATCCTGCTGTACCTGGCCGAGAAGTTTGGTGCGCTGCTGCCTGCCGAGCCCGCTGCGCGCACCGAGACGTTGAACTGGCTGTTCTGGCAGATGGGGTCGGCACCTTACCTTGGCGGCGGTTTCGGGCATTTCTATGCCTATGCGCCCGAGAAGTTCGAGTACCCCATCAACCGCTTCACCATGGAGACCAAGCGCCAGCTCGATGTGCTTGATCGCCAGCTGGCCCTGCACCCGTTCATTGCAGGGGCCAACTACAGCATTGCCGACATCGCCATCTGGCCCTGGTATGGGGCCCTGGTGCTCAACGAGGTGTATGGCGCGGCCAAGTTCCTGTCAGCCCATGAATACACGCATGTCATGCGCTGGGCCAGGGAGATTGCCCAAAGGCCGGCCGTGCTGCGTGGCCGCCGCGTGAATCGTACCTGGGGAGATGAAGCCACCCAGGTGCCCGAGCGCCACCAGGCGTCGGACCTGGGCTGATAGCCGTCTACTGGGAGCGGCCCCAGGGGCCGCGATCGGGCTGGCGCCAGAAGCGCGGGCGCTTGCCGGAAGGCTCGGGGGCGGGCTCGGCCTCGCGCCCGTCCTTGTCGGTCCTGTTGGCCTTGTCGGTCTTTTTGGCGTTTTCCAATTGCTGACCTGTCTGCTCGACCTTGCGCGCCGTGCGATCCAGCCGCGAGGGAATGTCGAGTTCTGCGTGCTCGACCACACGAATGCAGTCCTGGATATGCCGCTCGCCCAGGTAGCGCAGCGTGGCATAGCCCAGCGCTGCTGCTGCGGCCTGGCCTGCCAGCGGCACATACTTGGCGGCCTGCGTGGCCGTCATGCGCATGCCGGCCGCGCGCGCCAGGCGCACCACCATGTCGCGCGTGATCAGCTTCCCGATCAGCACCGAGCCCACCATGGCCACGGCCTTTTGCACCTGCTCGCGCTTGCCGGGTTCCAGCTTGTCCAACTGTTCGGGTGTGAGGCCGAATTCGCGGTTGATGCGTGGCAGCAACCGCGCCAGCAGTGCCGCATCCACCAGCCAGTCCAGGCCCGGAATGGGCAGGCTGCTGGCTGCTGCGCCGACCAGTGCACGCCGGTGCAGCAACTTGCGCGCGCTTTCGGCCGCTTGCGCCACATCGTGGCGCGGTGGTGGAGGGGGAGGGGTTTTGTCCGATGTGCGAAAGATCATGCGTGCCAGTGAAGACGGGGCAGATGTCGATCAAGAAAATGCGCCAGCCGGTGGATGCGGCTGGCGCGCAGGGTGGTCAGCGTGCGCTCTTGCTGCGAACCAGGCTGTAGATGAAGAGGATGACGATGGCGCCCACGATGGAGGCGATCCAGCCGGCGGGTTGCCCGGCCTCGTACCAACCCATCGCGACACCAACGTAGCTGGCAAGAAACGATCCTGCCACGCCGAGCAGGATGGTCATGATCCAGCCAAGGCTGTCATCGCCGGGTTTGAGTGCCCGCGCCAGCAAGCCAACGACCAGGCCAACGATGAGGGTACCAATCAAGGACATCATGCTTTTCTCCGAACTGAAGCTTCCATGCCGCGACTCTAGGGCCCGGCACCGGGTGGCCCTGTCGGACAGCATCTCAACCTGGGACGAAGCCAGAGCAGGGCCCTGAAAAACAAAAACGCCTGCATGTGCAGGCGTTTGTGGATTGGCGCAAAAGACGCTGCGATCACTGCAGCTGGCTTGCCTGCATCTGCAGGGCCAGAGCGGCCTTGCTGGCGTCAAGGCCCAGGCCGTCGGCGTCCTGCACGCGGCGGGCACCATCGAAGCGGCGGGCCCAGTACGCGCTTTGCATGCTTTCCACGCGAACCTGCGCACCGGTACGCGGTGCATGGATGAAGTTGCCGTCGCCGACATAGATGCCGACATGGCTGAAGGTGCGGCGCATGGTGTTGAAGAACACCAGATCACCGGGCTTGAGTTCGTTCTTGTCGATTTTTTCCGTGGCCTGTGCCTGCTGGTCAGCGCGGCGCGGCAGGACCTTGCCCAGGGTTTCGGAGTAGATGGCGCGGACGAAACCGCTGCAGTCGAAGCCGGTCTCGGCACTGTTGCCGCCGCGGCGGTAGGGAACGCCGATGAAGCCCATGGCGGTCACGACCAGATCGGAGGTCTTTTCGGCGACGCTTTGTCGTGCTTCCTTGACGAAGTCGGAAGTGCGTTCCGCCATGTGGTGGCGGGCTTCGCGCAGCTGCGAGATGAGGCTGCGGTTGACCAGCAGCTGGTTCATATCGTCGTCACGCATTTCGGGCGGAGCCGCGTGTGCCGTGACGCTGACAAACAGGAGTGCAATAAGCCATCGGGACATGGGGCGCGAGATTACCACGCAAAAACGTAGGACAAATTCGATAAGACCCCCGAAAGCCTGGGTTTTTGAGTTACCTCAGGAATCCGGGCTGCGCGGCAGGGAGCGCACGCAAGCTGCGACAATGGAAAGCTTTCCCTTTTGTCCTCTATAAGAAGGGCGGCCCGCGCCGCCCCATATTCCCAAGAAAGATCCGCCATGCTGCTTGAAGCCACCGACTCCCAGCTCGTACTCGTCGATTACCAGGAGCGCCTGATGCCGGCCATCTTCGAGGGACCGGCAGTTCTGGCCAATGCCGTGAAGCTGGCGCGCCTGGCGCAGCTGGTGGACGTGCCGGTCTTCGGCACCGAGCAGAACCCCTCGCGCCTGGGCGCCAACGACGCCGAACTGCGCGCGTTGTGCGACCGGACCCTGTCCAAGATGCATTTCAGCGCCGTGGCCGAGGGCCTGGGCGAGTGGCTGCGTCCTCCTGCACGGCCCCAGGGCGGCAATGCACGCAGCCTGCCCAAGCATCTGCAAAAGCCCCAGCAGCAGGCGCCCGAGCGCAGCATGGTGGTGATTGCCGGCTGTGAAGCCCATGTCTGCCTGCTGCAGACGGCGCTGGAGCTGCTGGAAGATGAGTTCGATGTCTGGGTCGTCACCGACGCCTGCAGCTCGCGCACCGAGCGCAACCGCGATGCCGCCTTCGACCGCTTGGCCGGCGCTGGTGCCGAGCTGGTGACCACGGAGATGGTGGCCTTCGAGTGGCTGCGCAGCTGCGAGCATCCGGCCTTCAAGGATCTGCTTGCCCTGGTCAAGTAAGGCCCGGGTTCCTGGTTCCGCCGTCTTGGGGCGCTCTTTGGAGCGCCTTTTTTCATGGTGGCCTGTCTATTCTCGGGAGGCGGGCTGCCGCTGCACCGCGTAGTTCTACGGAGCTGCGTGCGTAGCCGGCCGAATAGGCGCGGGCAGGGCGTTTTTCTACAGTGGCGGCATTCCCCCAAGAGAGACTGTATGAAGCACGTTCTGACCTTCACCGCCCTGATCCTGACCGCCTCGGGCAGCGCTTTGGCTGCCGACCATTTCTATGGCGCCGTCCGCATCAACTCCGCCAACTACAAGGCCCACGACATGGACTCCAGCGCCCGCCCCGGGCTGGGGCAGTTCGTGCCTGGCGACGACAGCCGCCGCGCTACTGGCGGCTCTCTGGCCCTGGGCTATCAGCTCCCGTCGGATTGGCGCCTGGAAGCCGAATACACCCTGCCCAGGAGCAACGAATTCACCAGCGGCTCCACGCGCTTTCCCACGAGCTTCAATCACCACAGCATCCGTTCTCAGCGCCTGATGATCAATGCGTACAAGGATTTCCCCCTGAACGCGCAGTTCTCCGTGTACGGCACGGCGGGCCTGGGCCTGGCCCACCTGCAGTCCAGCGGCTGGCAAGGCAATCCGAATCGCCAGTACTTCAGCGATTCCCAGAACAATCTGGCCTATGCGCTGGGCTTTGGCGTCAGCTACTCGCCGATTCAAAAGGTCAGCATTGACCTGGGCTACCGCTATGTGGGCATGGGCAAGACCCACAGCGGCGCCAACAACTTCACCAATGTCCGTGGCCTGCAGGATGAGCAGATGCGCGCCAAGCTGAGTTCCAGCGAGATCTCGGTCGGCCTGCGCTACAGCTTCTGAGTTTGAAGGGGCCTGTCTGCCCGCGCAGCGCGGAGTTGTCAGCTTTTGGCAAGCGCATTATGAATAATTATGAATTCAGAAGCCGCCAATCCATGACAACGACAGGAGACAGACAATGGCCCCGCGTTTCGACGATTTCCACCGCCGCTCCATCGAGGAGCGCGATGCCTTCTGGGCCGAGCAGGCCCGCCGCATCGACTGGCATGTGCCGCCCCAGCGCATCTGCGACTACGACAATCCGCCGTTTGCAAGGTGGTTTGTCGGGGGGCAGACCAATCTCTGCCACAACGCCGTGGACCGGCACCTGGCCGAGCGCGCCGACCAGAACGCGCTGATCGCCATCTCCACCGAGACCGGCACGGAAAAGGTCTACACCTACCGCGAACTGCATGCCGAGGTGCAGCGCATGGCCGCCGTGCTGCAGTCGCTGGGCGTGCAAAAGGGCGACCGCGTCCAGATCTACATGCCCATGATTGCCGAGGCGGCCTTTGCCATGCTGGCCTGCGCGCGGCTGGGTGCCATCCATTCGGTGGTGTTCGGCGGCTTTGCCTCGGCGGCGCTGGCCTCGCGCATCGACGATGCCGAGCCCAAGGTCATCATCAGTGCCGACGCGGGTTCTCGCGGCGGGCGCGTCGTGGCCTACAAGCCCTTGCTGGACGAGGCCCTGCAGCTGGCCAGCCACAAGCCAGCGGCCGTGCTCATCGTGGACCGTGGCCTGGCGCCTGCGCCCATGCGCGCCGGTCGTGACCACGACTGGGCCAGCCTGCGTGCGCTGCACGCCGACGCCCAGGTCGCCTGCACCTGGGTGGAATCCACCGACCCCAGCTACACGCTCTACACCAGCGGCACCACGGGGCGCCCCAAGGGCGTGCAGCGCGATACAGGCGGCTACACGGTGGCGCTGGCCGCCAGCATGCCGCTGATCTTCGGGGCCGAGGCAGGGCAGACTTTTTTCTGCACCAGCGACATCGGCTGGGTCGTGGGCCACAGCTACATCATCTATGCGCCGCTGATCGCAGGCATGGCCACCGTGCTCTACGAGGGCCTGCCCATACGCCCCGACGCAGGCATCTGGTGGAGCATCGTGGAGAAGTACCGGGTCACCCACATGTTCTCGGCGCCCACGGCCATCCGCGTGCTCAAGAAGCACGATGCCGAGTACCTGCACCGCCACGATATCTCCAGCCTCAAGGCGCTGTGGCTGGCCGGCGAGCCGCTGGACGAGCCCACGGCGCAGTGGATCAGCCAGGCCCTGGGAAAACCCATCATCGACAACTACTGGCAGACCGAGACCGGCTGGCCCATCCTCACGCTGTGCAACGGCGTGGAGCAGCAGACCACGCGCTTCGGCAGTCCCGGCAAGGCCGTCTATGGCTATGACGTGAAACTGATCGACGAGGCCACGGGCGAGGAACTGCTCGGTGCCGGGCAAAAGGGCGTGCTGGCCATCGAGGGACCGCTGCCGCCGGGCTGCATGCAGACCGTCTGGCGTGACGACCAGCGCTTCATCAACACCTACTGGAAGAGCATTCCGGGCCGCATGATCTACAGCACCTTCGACTGGGGCATACGCGACGAGGACGGCTACTTCTTCATCCTGGGCCGCACGGACGACGTGATCAACGTGGCCGGCCACCGCCTTGGCACGCGCGAGATCGAGGAATGCATCTCCGCCCACCCCCAGGTGGCCGAAGTCGCCGTGGTCGGCGTGGCCGATGCGCTCAAGGGCCAGGTGGCGCTGGCCTTTGCCGTGCCGCGCACGGCGCTGGAAGGCGAGGCCGAGCGCGCGGCGCTGGAGGCCGATGTGATGAAGCTGGTCGATGCGCGGCTGGGCGCCGTGGCCCGGCCCTCGCGCGTGGTCTTCGTCAGTGCGCTGCCCAAGACGCGCAGCGGCAAGCTGCTGCGCCGCGCCATGCAGGCCGTGGCCGAGGGGCGCGACCCTGGCGACCTCAGCACCATGGAAGATCCGGCTGCGCTGGCCCAGGTGCAGCAGCAGCTGTGAGGCAGGGCACGCGCCGCAACCGCTTGCAGCCGGGGTGATGTGCGGCGGCGCCCCTGCCTGCCGCGCCTACAAGCCTGCCGCGCCTACAATCGCGCCTTGGGCCGCAGCCGGGCCAGGTCCCCAGGCTGCGGCGCCCTGTTTTCAACCGACGAGAAAGCGTTTTCGACGTGCAGGTCGCATCTTCCATCTTCAAAGCCTATGACATCCGCGGCATCGTGCCGTCCACGCTCAACGAGGAGGTGGCGCTCGGCGTGGGCCGCGCCTTCGGCATGGCGGCCCTGGCGGCCGGCGAGACCGTGGTGGCCGTGGGACGCGATGGCCGCCTGTCGGGACCCTCGCTGTCCGCGGCGCTGATCGCCGGCCTGACCGAGGTCGGCATCGAGGTGATCGACATCGGCCTGGCCACCACCCCCATGCTGTACTACGCGGCCAGCACGCTGGCGCGCTCGGGCATCCAGGTCACGGGAAGCCACAATCCCAAGGACTACAACGGTTTCAAGATGGTGCTGGCCGGCCGCGCCATCTACGGCGAGGAAATCCAGGCGCTGCGCCGCCGTGTCGAGAGCGACGACTGGACCCTGACGGGCACCGGCAGCGTGCGCCGCGCCGATGTGCAGGCCGACTACCAGGCGCGCATCGTGGGTGACGTGAAGCTGGCGCGCCCCATCAAGATCGTGGTGGACTGCGGCAACGGCGTGGCCGGTGCCTCGGCGCCCGGCATCTTCCGCGCCCTGGGCTGCGAGGTGATCGAGCTGTTCTCCGAAGTGGACGGTGAATTCCCCAACCACCATCCCGACCCCAGCAAGCCCGAGAACCTGCGCGACGTGATCGAGGCGCTGCGCACCTCGGACGCCGAACTGGGCCTGGCCTTCGACGGTGACGGCGACCGCCTGGGCATCGTCACCAAGGACGGCCAGAACATCTTCCCCGACCGCCAGATGATGCTGTTCGCCAAGGACGTGCTCTCGCGCGTGCCGGGCGGCAGCATCGTCTACGACGTGAAATGCACGCAGCGCCTGGCGCCCGCCATCCGCGAGGCCGGGGGCGAGCCCGTGATGTTCAAGACCGGGCACTCCCTGGTCAAGGCCCGCATGAAGGAACTGGACGCGCCGCTGGGCGGCGAGATGAGCGGCCACATCTTCTTCAAGGAGCGCTGGTATGGCTTCGATGACGGCACCTACGCGGGCTGCCGCCTGCTGGAGATCGTCAGCCGCGAGGCCGACCCCAGCGCCTTGCTCAACGCGCTGCCCACCAGCTTCTCCACCCCTGAACTGAATGTGGCCTGCGCCGAGGGCGAGCCCCATCGCCTGGCCGCCGAACTGCAGGCCCTGGCCGCCGAGACCTTTGCCGCACCGGCCCAGGTCAGCACCATCGACGGCCTGCGCGTGGACTGGGCCGACGGCTTCGGCCTGATCCGCGCCAGCAACACCACGCCCGTGCTGGTGCTGCGCTTCGAGGGCCAGACCCAGGAGGCGCTGTCGCGCATCGAGGCGCAGATGCTGGCGCTGCTGGAGCGCGTCAAGCCCGGCGCGCAGGTTGGCGGCGCCGCGCACTGATTTGCGCGCCAGGCGATGACTTCACGCTCTCCCACGTCCTGGGCGCGCGCGCTGTACAGCGCCGTGACCTGGGCGGCGCAGCCGCTGCTGCGCCGCAAGCTGCTGCGCCGCGCCGAGGCCGAGCCCGTCTATGCCGAGCACATTCCCGAGCGCTTTGGCCGCTACCAGCCGGCCACGCTGGGGCAGGACGGACGAGGCCGGTGGATCTGGATTCACGCCGTATCGCTGGGTGAGACGCGCGCTGCCGCCATCTTGCTGACCGCGCTGCGCGAGCGCCTGCCCGGCATGCGCCTGCTGCTGACCCATGGCACGGCCACGGGCCGCACCGAAGGCCGCCGGCTGCTGCAGTCCGGCGACCTGCAGGTCTGGCAGCCCTGGGATACCCCAGCGGCCGTGCGCCGCTTCGTGCAGCAATTCCGGCCCGCGGTCGGCGTGCTCATGGAGACCGAAGTGTGGCCCAACCTGGTCGCCATCTGCCGCGAAGAGAGCGTGCCGCTGGCGCTGGCCAATGCGCGACTCAGCGACAAATCACTGGGCCAGGCGCTGCGCGTGGCGCCGCTGGCGCGGCCCACCTATGCCGCCCTGGCCGCCGCCTGGGCGCAGACCGAGGACGATGCCCGGCGCCTGCGCCTGCTGGGTGCGCCCGTGCGCGGCGTGCTCGGCAACCTGAAATTCGATGCGCGTCCGGACGCTGCGCTGCTGGAGCGCGCGCGGCAATGGAAGTCCGGCCTGTCCCGCCCTGTGGTGCTGCTGGCCAGCAGCCGCGAGGGCGAGGAGGCCATGCTGCTGTCCGCCCTGCGCACGCTGGGGCCGGCAGGCCGGGCCGTGCAATGGCTGGTCGTGCCGCGCCATCCGCAGCGCTTTGACGAAGTGGCGGCGCTGCTGGCTGGCGGCGGCCTGCATGTCTCGCGTCGCAGCCAGTGGGTGGGTGGCCCGCCCTGCGGGGCTGCGGCGGATGACATCGACATCTGGCTGGGTGATTCGCTGGGCGAGATGGCCCTGTACTACGGCCTGGCCGACGCCACGCTCATGGGCGGCAGCTTTGCGCCGCTGGGCGGCCAGAACCTCATCGAGGCCCTGGCTTGCGACTGCCCCGTGGTGCTGGGGCCGCATACCTTCAACTTCAGCGAAGCCTCGGACCTGGCCTGCGAAGCCGGCGCCGCGCTGCGGGCGCCCGACCTGGAGCACGGGCTGCGCCTGGCCGTGGACCTGGCCGGGGACCGCCAGTCCCACGCCCATGCCGTGGCCCAGGCGCGCGGCTTCCTGGACCAGCACCGCGGTGCAGCTCAGGCGACGGCACAGGCGGTGGCCGGGCTGTTGCAGTCCCAGCCGTTGCGCTGAGCACTGGGTTTTCGGCTGGCGGTATCCGCAGGCCGGATCAGCCGGCGTCCTGCAGCATGGGCAGGCTCACACTCGCCATCAGCCCTCCATCCTCCGCACTGAGCAGCTCGATGCTGCCGCCGTGCCGCTCGGTCACGGTCCTGGCGATGGCCAGGCCCAGGCCGCTGCCGCTCTGGCTCTGGTCGGGTACGCGGAAGAAGCGGTCGAAGACGCGCTGGCGCCAGGCCTCGGCAATGCCCGGGCCACGGTCGCGCACCTGGAGCACGGCCTGGTCGCCCTGGCGCTGCAGGCGCACGCTGATGGTGGCGTGCGCGGGGCTGTATTTGATGGCGTTGTCCACGAGGTTGTCGATCAGCGAGACCAGGCCTTCGCGTTCGCCCATCACGCTCAGTGGCTCGCTGGCTTCCAGGGCCAGTTCCACCGGGCGGCGGCAGGCCAGGGCGTCGAGTGCGGCGAGCCGGTCTTCCAGCAGCAGGTCCAGGCGCAGCGGCTGCATGGCCATGCCGGGCGCTTCGGTCTCGCTGCGCATGAGCTGCAGCAGCTGGGCCACCATGCGGCTGGCGCGCTGGTTGCTGCGCAGCAGGCTGTCCATGAGTTCCTGCTGGCGCGGTTCGCTGCCAAGGCGCAGCAGGGCCTCGACGTTGACGTGCATGGCTGCCAGCGGCGTGCGCAGTTCGTGGGCTGCATCGGCGATGAGGTTGCGCTCGCGCTCGCTGCTGGAGCGCACGCGGGCCAGCAGGGCGTTGATGTCCTGCACCAGCGGCCGCAGCTCGGCGTGTGGCGGCGCATAGGTGAGCGCGCTGAGGTCGTCGGGGCCGCGTGTGGCCAGCTCGTCGCCCACGCGGCGCAGCGGGCGCAGCGCCGCGCGCACCGACCACCAGGCCGGAAAGGCCAGGAAGGGTAGGCTGATCAGCAGCGGCAGCAGGTAATAGCTGCGGGTGTTGAGGGTGATCAGCAGCTCCTTGAAGGACGGCAGCATCAGCGTGACTTCGGTCTGGCCCGAGGCCGAGCGCAGCGTGCTCATGCGCCAGGTCTGCCCTTCGAAATCTATGTCCTCGACCGTGTCCAGCACGCGGTTGCGCAGCGTGGGTGCCGGCGTGGGCGAGCGGTACAGGAGCTGGCCGCGCTGCCAGACCAGCAGCGTGGGCGTGAAGCGGATGTCGTCGTCTCCGTCGCCGTACTCATGGCGCAGGGCCGTGTCCAGCGCGGCCAGGCTGTGCTGCTGGCGGTCCGGAAGGTCGGCCAGGTCCTCGGCCACAGCCATGACAAGTTCGTAGACAGGCTTGCTGACCAGCAATTCATTGTGGAAGTGGGCCATGTAGATGGCTGCCACCAGCAACGCGGTCCAGATCGCGGTGAGCACGCCCATCTGGGCCAGCAGCATCCGCCGGCCCAGTGTGGGCCGCAGCCAGCGGCGCCATCTCGGGCTGGCCTGGTGCCCCTGCAGGGTGTGCGATGTCATGGTCAGGACAGGGGTGCCATCGGCTGCGAGTCGATGACATAGCCAATGCCGCGCACCGTGCGTATGAAGCCCGGCCCGATCTTGCGGCGCAGGTTGGAGACATGGACCTCCAGCGCATTGCTGCCGTTGGCGCTGCCACCCGGGATGACTTCCTCCTCGATGCCGCTGCGCGTGACCACGCGGTCCATGCGCCGCAGCAGCAGGGCCAGCAGGTCGAATTCGCAGCGGGACAGCTCGACGTTCTGGCCTGCAACGCTGACACGGCGCGTGGGCTCGTGCAGCGACAGGCCGCGCAGATGCAGCGTTCCGTCGCCCTGCCCATAGCTGCGGCGTGCCAGGGCGCGCACGCGTGACACCAGTTCGGCCAGGGCAAAGGGCTTGACCAGATAGTCATCGGCGCCGCTGTCCAGGCCGTGCAGCCGGTCGTGCAGGCTGTCGCGTGCGCTCAGGATCAGCACGGGCAGGCGGCGCCATTCGCGGCGCAGGCGCGTGAGCAGGCTGATGCCGTCGCCATCGGGCAGGCCCAGGTCCAGCAACACCATCTCGAAGCTTTGCTGCTCCAGCGTGCGCAGCGCATCGGACAGGCGGCGCACCCAGACCACGTCCATGGCGTGATCGCCCAATGCGATGCGCACGCCATTGCCCAGATCCAGATCGTCCTCCACCAGCAGCAGTCTCATCGTGTGTTTCCTGTGCCGCTCCCATGCCGTGGACCGGCGCCTGCGGGAGGGCTGCCGCGAGTATCGGTCAAGGCGGGGACGATGCGCTTCAGCATCCCTTCAGGAAAGCCGGGGCAGGTCTTCAGGCTGGTTTGCCACAGTGGCCCGCTCGACAACTCCCACGAAGGCAAGGCGCGCATGCCAAGACTCTCCCGCTGTTCCTTGCTGAGCCGCCTGGCGGCGCTGTGCGCGCTGGCTGCCTGGATGCTGGTCGTGGCGGGTTTGCGTGCCTCGGCTTTGCCGGAGCACAGGACTGCGGCGCCAGGCGCGCGGCCCGCGGCGGCCGGGCATCAGCCGGGGGCACTGCCGGCCGTGCGGGCGCTTCAGGGATTCAAGGGGCTGGCGCGCGGAGCGACAGCGCATCGATGGCGCGCAGGTCGTCGTCGCTGAGCGTGCCGGCCGCCTGGCGCAGCTTGAGCTGGCCCAGCAGCACCTGGTAGCGCGCCAGGGCCAGGTCGCGCTGGGTCTGGTAGAGCTGGCTTTGCGCGTTGAGCACGTCGATGTTGATGCGCACGCCGACCTCGTAGCCGAGCTTGTTGGCGTCCAGCGCGCTCTGGCTGGACGCCAGCGCGGCCTCCAGCGCCTTGACCTGGGCCTGGCCCGACTGCACGCCGAAGAAGGCCGTGCGCGTGCTCTGCTCCACGTTGCGCTGGGCGTCGTCCAGCTGTGCCCGCGCCTTGTCTTCCAGCGCCAGGGTTTCCTTGATGCGGTTTTGCACGGCAAAGCCGGCGAACAGGGGCAGGTTCATGACCACGCCCACGCTGGCGGCATTGGTGCGGTAGCTGGTGCCGATCTGCGGCGTGACCGAGCCGTTGGGATAGCGGTTGACCACGTAGCCGGCCTGCAGGTCCACGGTGGGCTTGTGGCCGGCCTCGGCTTTCTTCGTTTCCAGCTGGGCGATGTCCAGCGCCAGGCGGGCCTGGCGCAGCTGGGGCTGGCCTTGCAGTGCGGTGTCCACCCAGGACTGGGCATCGGAGGGCATCAGGGCCGGCAACTGCAGCGGCTGGGCCAGGGGGCGGGGCACCGTGCCCACGGCGCCAACGATCTGGTCCAGCACCAGACGCTTGACGCGCAGATCGTTCTCGGCGGCGATTTCCTGCGCGCCGGCCAGGTCGAACCGGGCCTGGGCTTCGCGCGAGTCGGTGATGGTGGCCGTGCCGACCTCGAAGTTGCGCTTGGCAAATTCCAGCTGCTGTGCAATGGCGGCCTTCTGTGCCTTGACCACGGCCAGGCTGTCCTGGGCGCCGAGGACATCGAAGTAGGCCTGGGCCACGCGAACCAGCAGGTTCTGCTCGCCGCTGTCCAACTGGGCGCGCGCCACGTCCACGCCGCGCTGGCCCTGGTCGTAGGCGATCTTGTTGGCCGGGCGGTACAGCGGCTGCTGGGCGCTGAGCTGCAGGTTCTGCTGGGGCGAGCGAAAGCTCCCCGGCAGCACGCTGACTTCCACATGCGAGGTGTTGGCACCGGCCTGCAGGCCCACGCTGGGCAACAGGCCCGAGCGTGCCTGCTCGGCGCGGCTGGCGGCGGCCTGGGCGTCGGCCTGCTGGGCCTGCCACTGGGCGTCGTAGCCGCGGGCCTTGGCCACCAGTTCGGACAGGTTCTGGCCCGTGGCCGCAGAGGCTGTCAGAGAGGGCAGGGCAGACTGCGGGGCCGCAGGGGCGGGCGCAAGGACGGCTGGGGCAGGAGCTTGCGCCAGGGCCGAGCCCATGCCGGCCGCGCACAGCAGCAAGGCCATGTGGCGCAGGGGCCAGGCGTATGGGCGGGTCAGGGCGGAAGCGACAGGGGCAAGGGGCCGAAGCAGGGGCATAGAGGTCCTCGAATCAAAACACAGTCGTCACGAAGCACCGGGGACGGCGGGTGTACCGCCGTGTCCCGGGTTTCTTTTGCGTGTTGCCGCTCAGTAGCGCGGCACGCCTGGGTCGCGCTCGCGCGACCAGGCATCGATGCCTCCGCTGATGTTGGCCACGGTCTCGAAGCCGTTGTTCATCAGGAAGGCAGCGACATGCATGCTGCGTGCGCCGTGATGGCACAGGCAGGCTGTGGGGTGATCCGGATCGAGTTCCTGCAGGCGCGAGGGAATCTCGCCCATGGGGATGCAGCGCAGCTCGAAGCCCTCGGGGCGTACGCTGGCCTGGGCCACTTCCCAGGGCTCGCGCACGTCCAGCACCAGGGGCAGGGCATCGGAGCCGCTGGAGTGCTGGTTCAGCCAATCGTTGAGTTGCGCGGGAGGCACTTGGGGAAGCATCGGAAAGATCCTTGCGGAATGGAGTGGAGTTGCCGCAGCGGCCGAAATCCTCTGGACCCCGGCCGCCGTGGCGGATTTCAGAACGTGAAGCGCGAAGGCTCTTCGAAGTTGGCCAGGCGTGCGGTCACCACGTCCCAGGGCTGGCTGGTTTCGAACTGGTGGCCGTTCTTTTGCACCAGCGTGAAACGCATCATGGGCAGTTGGCCGACGATGGCTGCCAGGCGGCCGCCGTCGTTGAGCTGGGCCAGCAGGGACTGGGGCACCTGGGCGACCGAGCCGCTGAGCACGATGGCGTCGAACTGGCCCAGAGCGGCCGCTGCCGTGGCGCCATCGGCCAGCTTGACCTCGGCATTGGTGATGCCGGCGCCCAGCAGGTTCTCGCGGGCCATCTCGGCCAGCTCGGGCACGATCTCCAGTGTCACGACTTCCTTGGCCTGGGCGGCCAGCAGGGCGGCCATGTAGCCCGAGCCGGCGCCGATTTCCAGCACGCGGTCGGTGGGCTTGATCTTCAGGTCCTGCAGCATGCGGGACTCGATGCGCGGGGCCAGCATGCACCAGCCCTTGGCGGCGGCTTCCTCGGCCGGGGCGACCAGGGGGATTTCCAGGTCCATGAAGGCCAGGCCGGCATGTTCGGGCGGCACGAAATTCTCGCGGTGCACCTTGCCCAGCAGCGCCAGCACTTCTTCATCAAGCACGTTCCAGGGGCGGATCTGTTGCTCGATCATGTTGTAGCGCGCGTGCGCTTGGGCGCTGTGGTGTTCGGGCAGGCTGTTCAGGGGCAGGCTCATGGGGTATCTCCGGAGAAAGACTTGTCAGGACAAACCTTTGATTCTACGAGTCTCGCGGCGGGGTGGGGGCGCTGGCGGCGCCTTGGCCGGGTGCCGCGTCGTGCCGGTTGCCGTTCCACAGGCGCCGCAGCCACTGGGAGAAGTCGTCAAGGTAGCAATAGACCACGGGCACGACCACCAGGGTCAGCAGCGACGAGGTGACCACGCCGCCGATCACCGACTGGCCCATGGGCGCGCGCTGCTCGGAGCCTTCGCTGAGTGCGAAGGCCAGCGGCACCATGCCGAAAATCATGGCCAGCGTGGTCATCAGAATGGGGCGCAGCCGCACGCGTGCTGCCAGCAGCAGTGCCTGCTCGCGCGGCAGGCCGTCGCGGATCTGGCCGGTGTCCGGGTCGCTGTGAGGGCCGCGCGCACGGATGGCGAAGTCCACCAGCAAGATGGCGTTCTTGGTGACCAGTCCCATGAGCATGACCACGCCGATGATGGAGAACATGGACAGGGCCGAGCCGAACATCATCAGCGCCAGCACCACGCCGATCAGCGTCAGCGGCAGCGAGGTCATCAGCGCCAGCGGCTGCAGGAAGCTCTTGAACTGGCTGGCCAGGATCATGTAGATGAAGATGATGGCCAGCGCCAGGGCGGACACCGCATAGCCGAACGATTCGTTCATGCTCTTGGTGGCGCCGCTGAACTGCGTGCGGTAGCCGGGCGGCAGGGCGATGTCGGCCAGCGCATTGCGGATGTCGGCCGAGACCTCGCCGCTGGAGCGCAGGTAGACGTTGCCGCTGAAGGCGACCTCGCGCGTCATGTCGCGGCGGTTGATCTGGCTGGGGCCTGTGGCGGGCGTGACGGTGGCCACCTGGTTCAGCCGCACGATGCGCATGCCGCCGTCGCCCGAGGTGGAGGGCAAGGCGAAGGGCAGGCGCTCCAGGTCCTGGGGCGTGCTGCGCGACTCGGGCGCCAGGCGCACCTTGACGTCATAGGTCTGGTCGTCGCTGGCGCGCCAGTTGCCCACGGTCTGGCCCGCCACCCAGGTGCGCAGAGCGGCGGCCATGGAGCCTACCGACAGGCCCAGGTCGGCGGCCGCATCGCGCCGCACGGTGATGTCGATCACGGGCTTGTCGGGCTTGAGGCTGCTGTCCAGGTCCACCAGTCCGGGAATGCCGCGCAGGCGTTCCATCACCACGCGGTTCAGGCGCTCCAGCTCGCCCAGGTCCGGGCCCTGCAGCGAGAATTCGACCTGTTTTTGCCCGCCCACGGGCTCGCGCTGGCCCACATGGGTGACGGTGATGCCGGGCACGCTCTGCAGCTGCTCGCGCAGCACGCCCGAGAGTTCATCGCCGCTGCGCTGGCGCAGGTGGCGGTCCAGCAAGCGGATGTAGATGCTGGCGTATATCTTGCCCTGGGCCGTGCCGGTGTTGATGGTGGCCAGCGTGTAGCGGACCTCGGGCAGGGCGCGGATGATGGCATCGACCTGGCGGGCCTTGGCCTCCGTGGCCTCGATGGACGAGCCCACGGGCGTGTTGAAGCTCACCGTGGTTTCCGAGAAGTCGGCCTTGGGCACGAATTCCGTGCCCAGCAGCGGCACCAGGAAGATGCTGGCCACGAAGATGGCCAGCGCCGCCGCCAGCGTGGTGATCTTGTGGCGCAGCGCCCAGCCCAGCACGTCCTGGTAGAAGTGGGACAGCGAGTCGGTAGCGCGCTCGAACCAGGCCGTGACCCGTCCCAGCGTGCGGTCGTAGAGGCTGTTGCCGCGCTTGTCGCCGTGGGCGTGGATGGTCGGGTCATGCCAGACGCTGGAGAGCATGGGGTCCAGCGTGAAGCTCACGAGCATGGAGATCATCACGGCCGCCACGATGGTGATGCCGAATTCGTGGAAGAACTTGCCGATGATGCCGCCCATGAAGCCGATGGGCAGGAACACCGCCACGATGGACAGCGTGGTGGCCAGCACGGCCAGGCCGATCTCCTGCGTGCCGTCGAGCGCGGCGGCATGCGCGTCCTTGCCCATCTGCACGTGGCGCACGATGTTCTCGCGCACCACGATGGCGTCGTCGATCAGCAGGCCCACGCACAGCGACAGCGCCATCAGCGTGATCATGTTGATCGAGAAGCCGAACCAGTACATGAACAAAAAGGTGCCGATCAGCGCAATGGGCAGCGTCAGCCCCGTGATCACCGTGGAGCGCCAGGAGTTCAGGAACAGGAAGACGATGAGCACCGTCAGTGCCGCGCCCTCGATCAGCGTCTGGCGCACGTTGTTGACGGCCACGCGGATGGGGCGGGCGCTATCGGCAATCGGTTCCAGCCGCACGCCGGCCGGCACTTCGGCGGCGATCTCGCGCAGCGTGGCGTTCAGGCCGTCCACGACTTCGATGGTGTTCTCGTCCTGGGCCTTCTGCACGGACAGCAGCAGGGTGCGGCTGCTGTTGTACAGGGCCACGGTTTCCAGTTCGCCCGCGCCGTCCTGCACGCGCGCCAGCTGGCCCAGCCGCACGGGAGCGCCGCCGCGTTGGGCGACGATGATGCGCTCGAAGTCCTGCGGGCGCTTCATGCGTGCGTCGATCTGCACCACGCGCTCCTGCTCGCGCGAGCGGATGGCGCCCAGCGGCAGGTCCTGGTTCTCGCTGCGCACGGCGTTCACGATCTGGTCGGGCGTGATGGCATAGGCTTCCAGCGCCTCGGGCTGCAGGTAGATGTTGATCTCGCGCGGCGTGGCGCCCACCAGGTTGACGGCGCCCACGCCGCGCACGTTCTCCAGCCGCTTCTTGAGGACCTGGTCGGCCCAGCTGGTCAGCGCGACGGCATCGGGCGCCTTGGCGCCGCCATCGGCCTGGGGCAGCACGGCCACGGACCAGATGGGCGAGCTGGCCGGATCGAAGCGCAGCACGCGCGGCTCCTTGACCTCGTCGCGCAGGGTGGGGCGCACCGAGGCCACCTTCTCGCGCACGTCCTCAGCAGCGCGGCGGCCATCGACATGCAATTGGAATTCGATGATGACGACGCTGGTGCTCTCATAGCTGCGCGAGGTCAGCGCGTTGATGCCGGCAATGGAGTTGACGCCTTCCTCGATCTTCTTGGTGACTTCCGACTCCACGATCTCGGGCGAGGCGCCCGGATAGTCCACCGTGACCACGACCACGGGGAAGTCCACATTCGGGAACTGGTCCACCTTGAGTCGCTGGTAGGAAAACACACCCAGCACCATGAGGGCCAGCATGAGCATGGTGGCGAACACAGGGTTGGCCAGGCTGACGCGCGTGAACCACATGGTCAGCGGGCTCCGGGGGCTGGCGCAGCCTGGGGCTGCGGGGCCTGCTGCATTTGCTGCATCTGCACCGCCGTGCCCGCGCGCAGGCCGCCCACGCTGCCGGCCAGCACCCGGTCACCGGCCTGCAGGCCGCTGGACACGGCGATCCAGGTGGCGCCATCCTGCGCGCTCTGGCTGCCCAGCGTGACCGGGCGGTGCTGCACGCGCAGCAGGCTCTTGTCCGCTTCGGACTCGCCCGCTGGCTGCAGCAACTGCACATAGGGTTGGGGCTGGTCGGTGCGCACGGCGGTCAAGGGCACGGCCAGCTGTTCGGTCTGCCCCGTGACAATGCTGCCCTGCAGGTACAGGCCCGGGCGCACGATGGGGATGGATCTGCCGGCGGCGCCTGCGTTGGCCGGTGCAGCCTGCACACGCAGATAGACGGCCACGCTGCGCGAACCTGCCTGGGCGCTGGGGTTGATGCGCACCACGCGCGCGGGCACGGTGGCCACATCGTCGCCCGCACCCTGGACCTGCAACTGGGCCTGCTGGCCGACCTGCACGCGCACCGAATCGGCGGGCGCCAGCTGGGCCACGACTTCGAGGTCGGACGGATCGACGATCTCCAGCACCCGCGTTTCCACGCCCACGCGTTCGCCGTCCTGCACCAGGCGCTGCGCGACCTGCCCGTCCATGGGACTGCGCAGCACGCTGTCGGTCACGCTCTTGCGGGCCACATCGGCGGCGGCCTGGGCGGCGGCCAGGTTGGCGCGTGCGGCATCGAGATTGGATTGGGAGGTGGCCAGCGCCGTGGTCGAGATGAAGCCTTGCGTGACCAGGGCCTGGTTGTTGTCGTGCTGGCGCTGGGATAGCTGCAGCTGCGCCTGCGCCGCATCGGCCTGCTGGCGGGTCTGGCGCCAGCGGGCCTCGACCTCGGTGGCGTCCACGCGGGCCAGTTCCTGGCCCTTGCGCACGCTGTCACCCTCGCGCACCTGCAGGCCGCGCAGCTCGCCGGCCACATAGGCCTTGACCACGGCGCTGCGCACGGCCTGCACCACGCCGCTGACGGGCACGGTCAATTGCAGCTGGCGCGGCTGCAGCTGCACCACTTCCTGCGGACCCACGCGCACCGGCATCTCGCGCGGCTGGGTGGCTGCGGCGATGGCGCTTTGCTTGCTGTGCCGGGTGGATGCGGCGCGCCATACGCTGGCGCCGATGGCGATCAATAAGGCCAGGCCGATCAGCCAGCCGGTGCGACGCTTCATGGTGTGGGCGGGGAGGAGGGTGGTGTGGTGGCTGCAAGGGGCTGGCACATGCCATGCAGCAGATAGTCGATCTGGGATTCCAGAAACTGCTCGGGATCGAAGTCTCCATGGGGCAGGCAGCCGCCCAGCGAATGCTTCCAGATCATCAGAAACATCATCGGGGCGACCACGCAGTGCACGGACAGGTCCAGATCCATGGGCCGGAACTCGCCGCGCTCGACGCCGCGCTGCAGGATGCGCCGGATCAGCTCATGGCCTGGAAGAACCACTTCCTGGTGGTAGAACTGAGACAGCTCGGGAAAATTGCCCGCCTCGCTGAGCATGAGCTTGGTGATGCCCGACGCCTTGGTGCTGCCGATGCGTTCCCACCAGGACTTGAAGCAGTAGCGCAGCAGATCGGTTGAAGGCGCGCAGTAGTTGTCGAGCTCTTCGCTCCACTCGCCGAAGCGGCCCGCGATGCTGTGGCGCACCACGGCCTTGAAAAGCTCCTGCTTGCTCGCGAAATAGAGGAACAGCGTGCCCTTGGAGACCCCGGCGCGGGCGGCGACTTCTTCGACGCGGGTGGCGGCGTAGCCCTTTTCCACGAAGAGGTCGAGCGCCGCTTCCAGCAACTCGCCGGGACGCTCCTGCTTGCGGCGGCTGCGCTTTCCGGAAGGCTCGGCGGGGGCGGGTGAAGAGGCGGGGGAGTCGGTCACGGAAAATTAATGACTGATGGGTTAGTTATCGTAACCGCAGAACCGTTCGTCGTCACCTGGCTTGTGCATGGGCTAACCTGTAGGAGCGACGGCCCGCATGCATTGCGTGTGGTCATTTTTTCGATTTCTTCACAGAAAAGGCGCATATGGCGACTGAAACCATTTATCTGGGCGGCGGCTGTTTCTGGTGCACCGAAGCCGTTTTCGACCGCGTGCGCGGCGTGAGCGACGTGCAAAGCGGCTACGCCAATGGCGATCTGGACGATCCCAGCTACGAAGACATCTGCACCGGCGAGACCGGCCATTCCGAGGTCATCCGCGTGCAGTTCGATCCTGCCGTGATCCCGCTGCGCGACCTGCTCACCGTGTTCTTCGGCACGCACGACCCGACCACGCTCAACCGCCAGGGCAATGATGTGGGCACGCAGTACCGCAGCGGCATCTACACCACGAATGAGCAACAGGCCGAAGTGGCGCGCACGCTGATCTCCGAACTCACCCAGGCCGGCGCCTACGACGCGCCCATCGTCACCGAGGTGCAGCCCCTGGCCAGCTACTGGCCGGCAGAGGACTATCACCAGGACTACTTCCTCAACCATCCCAACCAGGGCTACTGCGCCTTTGTGGTGGGGCCCAAGGTGCAGAAGTTCCGGGGCGCCTTTGCGCGCTGGGTCAAGCCGTGAGCGGGTGGCGGCGCGTGATGTAAGCGGTTGTGATTCGCAGGCATAATGCAACCCGGTTGCGATAATGCCGCCTGGCTGCCCTGCCGTGTTCAGCGGCCTGACCTTTGATCACCCATGTCCTTGCCGACCCCCACTTCCCTGCCCATACCTGCCGGCATGCGTTCGACGCGTGCCACGCGGGCCGTGCTGGCGATGTGGGAGTCGCGGGCCGACGCGCTCCTGAGCGAAGCCGATGTGGAAGCGGCCCTGCACGCCCAGGGCGTGCAGGTCAACCGCGTCACCGTCTACCGGCTGCTGGACCGCCTGGCGGCAGCCGGTGTGTTGCGCCGCAGCGTGGATGCTGCCCGCGTGGCCCGCTACAGCCGGTCCGTGCCGGGCGCGAGCAGGCAGGCCGATGCCGCTGCGCATTTCGAATGCGCGGACTGTCACAGCGCTTTTCGGCTGGGCGGCGAGGGCGGTGGGGGCGGCGAGCCGCTGCAGGCCGCTTTGCTGCAGCTGCGCCAGGCGCTGGCCGCCAGCGGCCTGCAGGGCCGGGCCATCGACGTGGCGGTGACAGGGCTGTGCCAGGACTGCAGCAGTGCAGGGCCATCCCGAAATGCTCCGTCTGCCTGAGGCGATCGCCCTAGCCCCTTTCTTCTCTTGCATAGCTCTTCAGGATTTCGCATGACCCTTGCACCATTGCGCTCCGTTTCCTTGATCCTGGCCGCTGTCTTCCTGGCCGTAGCAGCCCAGGCACATGACCACGATCACGACCACGCGAAAGCCCAGCCGGACGCCAAGGCACAGGGCGCCTCGGCGCCGCTCGATGCCCATGCCCGGGCCGACATGGAACGCCATCGCGCCCTGGCCAAGGCCCACGAAGCCGCCGCGCAGTGCCTGGCCGCCGGCCGCGACCACGAGCAATGCCAAAAGCAACTGCAGGCCGATTGCAAGGGCCTGGCGCTGGGCAAGTTCTGCGGCATGCGCCATGCGCATTGAGTGCGGTCCTGCCCGCCGTGTGGCGCCGTGAGCAATCGCCAGTCTTTGTGACGAGATGGTGAAACCTGCCCCGCAAATTGGCGCATACACTCTGCGCTGCCCATCCAGCCCCTGATCCCTCCATGCCCTTGCAACCCCCGGAACGTCACTTGCCAGCGCAGGCCTCAAGGCTTGCGTTGCGCGGCGCCGTGCCGGGTCGGGCCTGGCTGGTGGCCTGGCTGCTGGTCTGGTCCATTGCCCTGGCGCCGTTGCTGGGCCAGATGCACCGCGTGGTGCACGCGGGCGGCCTGGCTGCAGCCACGCTCCATGGCCCTGTGGAGGTGGTTGCCACTTCCTGCAATGCACCTGTCGATTGGGTCCATGCGCTGTTCTCGGGCCACGGCCCGGCGGATTGCCAACTGCTGGACCAGTTGCACGAAGGCATGGCGGGGCCGCCATCCGCCGTGGTGCTGCCGCCTTTCTGGGGCGAGCAGGCCGAACCCGTCCAGCCGGTCGTCGTGCGCGATGGCCGCATGCTGGCGGCCTTCTTCGATGCGCGGGGTCCCCCGCATCCCATCACTGTCTACCTGGCGGCTTGAATCTCCGGGACTGGCGCTGCATGCGCCGGCCCTGCACAGCCGCTCGGCCGCGCCTTGCTGCATTGATCGCAACAAGGCGCCGCGCCCAGGTCCGGCAGTTCCTTGAATGCATATCCGATCGGATGGCTGGATGCGCCTGCAGGGCGCGCCGTGGCCGTCCGCTTCCGACGCCATTTTTTGCAGCGCCCGGATTTCCACGCCCCGCAGGGACGTGGCCGGCCGCTGCCGGGAAGACCAGTGATGAGAGTGACAACAAAGCAATACCACCAGGACGCCAAGGCGCAGGGGGAGAGGACGAAACTGCGCCCGCTGCTGCAGCAACTGCTGCTGGCAGGCGTGCTGGGCCCGGCGACGGGCGGCCTGGCCATGGCGGCAGAGCCTGCCGACCCCGTGCCCGCATCAGGACCCGCAGCCGCAGCTGCTGCCGAGGCGGGCGCGCCGCGCAGTGATGCCCCCGTGCTCAATGAGGTGACGGTCAAGGCCAGCGGCCTGGGCCTGACCTCGGCCGACATGTCCACGCCGGCCACGGTGCTGGAAGGCGACGTGCTCACGCTGCGCCAGGCCGCCACGCTGGGCGAGACGCTGGACGGCGAGCCCGGCATCCATGCCAGCCATTTCGGCGCAGGCGCAAGCCGGCCCATCATCCGCGGCATGGACGGCCCGCGCGTGCAAATCCTGAGCGATGGCTCCGAGCTGCACGATGCCTCCACCATCAGCCCTGACCATGCCGTGGCCAGCGAGCCCATGCTGGCCACGCAGATCGAAGTGCTGCGCGGCCCCTCGGCGCTGATCTACGGCGGCGGTGGAGCCATGGGCGGCGTGGTCAACATCCTGGACGACAAGATTCCCACGTCCATTCCCAAGAACGGCATCACGGGCTCGGCCCAGCTGCGCGGCAGCACCGGCGCGGGCGAGACGGCGGGCGCTTTCTCGCTGACGGGCGGCGCCGGCCAGCTGGCCATCCACGCCGAGGGCATGGCGCGCGATGCCGGCGACTACCGCGTGGGCAGCGGCTGGGCGCCCAACGGCCAGTCCCAGGGGCGCGTGGGCGGCAGCTTCAACCGCACGGACACGGGCAGCCTGGGCCTGTCCTGGATCGGCACGCAAGGCTACCTGGGCCTGGCCTACACGCGCCAGACCGCGCGCTATGGCCTGCCAGGCCACAACCACAGCTTCGAGGGCTGCCACACCCATGGCGACCATCTGCACTGCGGCGGCCATGACCACGGCGACGAGGACGGACATGACCATGGCGGCGACGAACACGATCACGACCATGGCAGCGTGCCGGTGGTCGATCTCAACAGCGAGCGCTGGGATCTGCGCGGCGAATGGCGCAATCCGACGGCTGGCATCGCGGCGCTGCGCGTGCGCGGTGGCTGGACCGACTATCGCCATGACGAGATCGAAGGCGGCCAGGTCTCGACCACGTTCAAGAACCGCGCCCATGACCTGCGCGTGGAGGCAGAGCTGGAGCCCATCGCCGGCTGGCGCGGCGTCATCGGCCTGCAGACCGTGCAGCGCAAGTTCAGCGCCGAGGGTGAGGAGGCCTATGTGCAGCCCACCGAAACCCGCCGCAACAGCATCTACCTGCTGGAGGAATACCGCTGGCAGGACTGGCGCTGGCAGGCTGCGCTGCGCCACGAGCGCCAGACCGTGGACGCCCAGCAAAGCGGCATCTCGCGCAGCCACAGCGGCACATCGTTCTCGCTGGGCTCGGTGTGGAAGTTCACCCCGGGCTACAGCCTCTCGGCTTCGCTGACGCAGGGCAACCGCCTGCCCACGGCCGAGGAGCTGTACGCCAACGGCCTGCACATGGCGACTTCCACCTATGAGCGCGGCAATGCCGACCTCAAGCGCGAACGCTCGCAGGCGCTGGACATCGGCCTGCGCAAGACGGCAGGCGACACCACGTTCAGCGTCAATGCCTTCCACCATCGCGTCAAGGGCTATATCTATGGCGCCACGCTGGACGAGCATGACGGCCTGCAACTGCTGCAGTACACCCAGGCCGATGCGCGCTTCACCGGCGTGGAGGGCCAGGTGCGCCAGAAGCTGTCGCGCCAGTGGGGCTTGACCCTGTTCGGTGACGCCGTGCGTGCGCGGCTGGAAGACGGCTCCGCCTTGCCGCGCATCCCCGCGGCGCGCGTGGGCCTGCGCGTGGACACCTTCTACAAGGGCTGGGATGCCCAGGCCGAATGGGTGCAGGTGCTGCGCCAGAACCGCGTCACCGCCTATGAGACCGAGACGGACGGCTACGGCATGCTCAACGTCTCTGCCAGCTACACGCTGCGCACCTCGGGTGGCATGCCCTGGCAGTTCTTCATCAAGGGCAACAACCTGACCAACCGCCTGGCCTTCGCCCACACCTCGTTCATCAAGAACGCTGCGCCGCTGATGGGGCGCAACATCACGGTGGGCGTGAAGGTGTCGTTCTAAGAACGCACTCCAGGGCGAACTGCCCGCTGCGCTCCAGCGCCGTCTGCTACAGGTAATGCTGCAGATGGCGCAGGGCGCGCGCGCTTTCCACGCCTATCCACTGCACGACTTCGGTCTCGGCACGGCCCGCGCGCAGCCAATGCACGATGGCCGTGTTGCGCAGCACCTGCGGGCCGACACGGTGCAGCGGCGCCTGCTGCGCCGAGGCAGGCTGCGCGGCATGGGCGCGCTGTATCAGCTGTGACGCCACATGGAACAGCACGCGCACCGACAGCGGCTGCCCTTCACGCGAATAAAAGACCGTGGCATCGGGTTGAACGGCCTCCGGCCCGCGCTGGCCGGCGCTGAAGCCTTTCCAGTCCTGCAGCGCCTTCACCACCGTTTCCGACAGATCCAGCGTGCGCTGCTGTGCGGCGCGTGCGCCATCGATATGCAATTGACAGGGAAGGCCATCGCCTGGTCCGGCGCATTGCACATCGCGCCAGCACAGGCCGCGCACCTCCTCGGGCGCCAGCGCCAGTTCGTACAGCAGCAGCAAGATGGCGCGGTCGCGCGCCGACTGAAAGCCGTCGGCCATCGGTATGTGGCGGGGCAGGGCATTCCACAGCGGCGCGGGAAGGCAATGGCCCTGGCCGTCTTCGGCAGGTGGGCGTTCCTGCGGCGCCAGCCCTGCGGCTGGATTGGCGCTGACCCAGCCGTGGTCCAGCGCATGGTCGTAAATGCGTTCCAGCAATCGCCAGTAGCGCCTGCGCGTGACCTCGCTGATACGGCGGCCGGGCTGGTGGCCCGACAACTGGCCTTCGCGCGGGCGCAGGAAATTCTGGACATCAACGGCGGTGGCCTGTTGCCAGGCGCGGGCCTTCGCCTTGACTTTGCCTTTTGGCGTGGCGGGGGAGGGGGACCTTCTTTGGCTGACATGCCGGCATCGCCCAGGCTGCGCAGCCAGGCACGCCATACCTTTTCGTAGCCGCTGTCGGGTGCCGTGTCCAGGGCATCCCAGCCCTTGGCGCCCTCGGTTTCCAGCCAATGCCGGAACAGGGCCAGCCCGTCGGGGACAGTGGACGGCGGCTTGCCGGCCGCGGGTGCCTGAGAGGGTGATGAAGTCATGGGCGTTGAGAACAAAACGAGCCAACCAATGGAGTTGTTCAATGTAACTTACATGATATCAAGCGACAACCTTGTTATCGACTGATGAACACCAGTGGCGACAAGTCGCCAGAAAAAGGGCCGTTCGGCCTGGATTCGAGTCCTTGGCACGTCTCTAGACGTGTGTTGGGCACTTTCAAGCACCCGCGCTGGCTCTGCGCGCTGGTGATCGCAAGCGCTGGTCCAGGGGAAGCAAGAGGAGGGCAGAAGGCGGCCCCTGTCTTCAGGACAGGGACCGCAGCGGTCAAGCCGCCATGTGCCCGAATCGGCCGGCATTGAAGTCGGCAATGGCTTCGCGGATCTCGGCCTCGCTGTTCATCACGAACGGGCCGTGGCCCACCACGGGCTCTGCAATGGGCTCGCCCTCCAGCCACAGCACGGTGGCGTCGTTGTTGGCCTCCAGGCGCACCAGATCAGCCTCGCGATCGAAGTGCACCAGCTGGCCTTCGCGAACAACCTCGCCGTCGTTGACCAGCACCGTGCCATGCAGCACGACCAGGGCCAGCGTATGTCCGGGCTTGGCGCGCAGCTCGGTGGTGCTGCCGGCTTTCAGGCGCAGATCCCAGACATTGATGGGCGTGAAGGTGCGCGCCGGCCCCTGGCTGTTGTCAAAGGCTCCGGCAATCACCCGCACCCGGCCTGAGCCGCCTGGCAGTTCCACGGACGGGATCTGTCCATCCAGCAGGGTCTGGTAGCCAGGCGCAACCGACTTGTCCTTGGCGGGCAGGTTCACCCACAGCTGCACCATCTCCAGCCGCCCGCCGCGTTCGGTGAACGCATGGGAATGGAATTCCTCATGCAGGATGCCCGCGCCAGCCGTCATCCACTGCACGTCGCCAGGGCCGATCAGCCCGCCAGCGCCGGTCGAATCCCGGTGCTCGACTTCGCCCTCATAGACGATGGTCACGGTCTCGAAGCCGCGGTGCGGATGCACGCCCACGCCGCGAGGCTGGGATGCCGGCTCGAAGCTGGCGGGGCCTGCGTGGTCCAGCAGCAGAAAGGGGCTCAGAGCCGCACCATGGTTGCCATAGCTGAACAGCGAGCGCACGGGAAAGCCGTCGCCCACCCAATGGGCACGGGGAGCGCTGTAGACGCCGAGCATCTTCTTGAGCATTTGCTTCTCCTTGGGAATCGTGGCTGCCGCAGCGTTAGCGCCAGCCACTTTTTGCACATGGGAGAATCTTAGGATTTGAACGATGAATGCGGTAGATAGCAAAATTTGCCTTCATCGTCCTGAATAAAGAACAATGACCATGCTGCGTGTGCTGGCCGAAAGGGCGCAGTGCCTGGTCGTCCTGCCCGGCTGGGAGCCGTGCCGCGAGCTGATCCATGCGGTGTACGCATCCTGGCGCGGGCAATTGCCCGCCGTGCGGTTGCTCATCGACCATCTGGCCCAGGCCTTCGAGGCCCTGGAAGAAGCCTGAATGAGGCAGGGCCTGGCCTGCGGCGCATAATCTGCGCGCGCCGCCAACCTGCGCAGGCGCAGCTTCCCGATCCCGCTTCAGTGAACTCTCCCGTCTTTGCCTCCCTCATCCCCGTCATTCTTTGCATTGGCGCAGGCTTTCTCGCCGCCCGTCTGGGCTGGGTGCGGGCCGCTGCCATCAAGGATTTGTCCAACCTCGTTTTCCTGGTGCTCACGCCGGCGCTGCTGTTCCGCACCATGGGCGCGGTGCGGGTGCAGGAGCTGGACTTTCAGCCCGTGGCGCTGTATTTCCTGGCGACCGCGCTGATCTTCGGGGTGTCCATGGTCCTGGGCGGTTTTTCCACGCGTTCGGCCGCGCGGGGGCTGGCCAATATGTTCAGCAACACCGTCATGATCGGCGTGCCGTTGGTGGGGCTGGTCTACGGGGAGGACGGATTGGTGACGCTGTTCACCCTCGTTTCGCTGCACGCGCTGATTCTGCTCACGGCGGCCACCATCGTGTTCGAGCTGGCCGAGGCCCGCGAGCACCAGCGGTCGGGCCAGAGCGCGCCGCGCCCCATGTGGCGCACGGTGCTGCAGGCCGTGCGCAACGGCATCGTCCATCCTGTGCCGCTGCCCATACTCGCCGGCCTGCTGTTCGCACAGACCGGTCTGGCTCTTCCTGGGGTGGTGGATCGCTCCCTGCAGGTCTTGGGCCAGGCACTGGGCCCCATGGCGCTGCTGCTGGTGGGGGTGACCCTGGCGTACACCAAGGTGGGCCAGAACCTGCGCGAGGCAGTGGGCATCGCGCTGGTCAAGAACCTGGTGCATCCGCTGCTGCTGCTTGCGCTGGCCTGGGCCTTCGGTCTGGGCGGCCTGCCGGTGGCCGTGATGTTCACGGCGGCTGCACTGCCCGTGGGGGCCAACGTGTTCCTGTTCACGCAGCGCTATGGCGTGATGCAGGAGGAGGTGTCCGCCAGCATTGCGGTGTCCACGGCGCTGGCCCTGCTTACCGTGCCGCTGATGCTGTGGCTGGCCCAGCGTCTGCTGGGCTGACGGGTTTCAGCAGGAGCAGCGCCAGCAATCCAGGGGATCAGGGCGCCAGACGTTGGCGCAGCCAGGTTCCAGATTCCAGCTGGTAGCACAGGCGGTCATGCAGGCGGCTCTTGCGGCCTTGCCAGAATTCCCAGCGTTCGGGCACGAGCCTGAATCCACCCCAGTGCGGCGGGCGCGGCGGGTTCAGCAGGAATTGCGCGCCGTACTTGGCCGCATTGGCCACCAGCACGCTGCGGCCGCTGATGACCTGGCTTTGCGGGCTGGCCCATGCGCCAATGCGAGAGTCCAGCGGGCGGCTGTTGAAGTAGGCGTCGCTTTCGGCCTCGCTGACCTTTTCCACGCGGCCCTCGATGCGCACCACGCGCTCAAGCTCCACCCAGTGGAACTGCAGCGCTGCAAACGGATTGCCCGCCAGTTGCTGTCCCTTGCGGCTGTCGTAGTTGGTGTACCAGACCAGGCCGCGCTCGTCATAGCCCTTGATGAGCACGATGCGCGTGCTGGGCCGCAGGTCGCCGCCCACGGTGGCCAGCGTCATGGCATTGGGCTCGGGCACCTGGGCGCTCAGGGCTTCCTGCAGCCATTGGTCAAACTGCTGCAGCGGATCGGCCAGGGAGGCCGATTCGCTCAGTTCCGCGCGCTCGTAGCTTTTGCGCAGATCGGCGATCGAGGTGGAAATGCTGCTCATGGCCAGCATTGTGCCTGCGCCCGACCTCCCATTTGCTGCGCTAGAGTTGCGCATGCTCAGAGACTTCAAAGGCCGCCCCTGCGTGATCATCCTCGCCTCGGGCCGTGGCGAGCGTTTCCGCGCGTCGGGCGGCACCATGCACAAGCTCGCCGCGCCGCTGGGCGGCAGCACCGTGCTGGAACACACACTGGCCGCCGTCCGCGCCAGCGGCCTGCCCTGGCATCTGGAAGATGCGGGCCACCCCGGAATGGGCGATTCGCTGTCTGCGGCCGTGCGTGCCACAGCCGATGCGCCAGGCTGGCTGGTCTTGCCGGCCGACCTGCCGCTGGTAAGTCCACAGACCTTGCTGAAAGTGGCCGATGCATTGCATGCGGGGGCCCGAGCCGCCCAGCCTGTCCATCAAGGCGAGCGTGGACATCCCGTGGGTTTCGGCGCCGCATGCGGCGCGGCGCTCATGGCGTTGAGCGGAGAGAAGGGCGGGGCGCCTGTGCTGAAGGCGCTGCGCGAAGCCGGACATCTGGTTCAGGTCGATGTGGACGATGCTGGTGTGCTCACCGACATCGATACGCTGGACGATCTGGCGCGCGCTGAGGTGTTGCTGCAGAACCGGCCTGAAGTGGGCTGAATTCAGGCTTCGCCGTCTGCCGTAGCGGGGCTGCCTTCGGTCGCTGGGTCGGCTTGGCTGCCTTGGCAATAACCGCGCAGTTTGAGCAAGGCCCGATACATCACCTCCCGTTCCTCCTGCGTCAGCGCCAGCAGAGCAGCGGCCTGGTGTTGCCGGGCCACGGGCATCACCTCGTCATGCAACTGCCGGCCCGCAGGCGTGATGGAGCACAGGATCTTCTTGCGTGGAGTGGAGCCTTGCGCCAGCAGGGCCACCAGGCCGCGTTCCTGGAGCAGCCGCAGCGCCCGGCTCACCAGGGCCTTGTCCGAAGTGGATTGCACCACCAGCGCGCTGAACGGCAACTCGCCTGCATGCGCGACAAGGGCCAACAGCCGCCACTCCGAAACCGTCAAGCCCGCCGTATCGGCATAGGGCACGGTGATGGTGCGCCGCAGCGCATTGCCCACCTGGCTCATCAGCGTGGTCAGAAAGGCATCGACGGTCAGGCTGCTGCCTGCCTCGTCAAGGTGGGTCCAGGGATTGCCTGCGGGCGTGCTGGGCACAGGGAGAGGAGAAGGTGGGATGGACATGTTCCCATCAATTGTTTCACAGGCTGCCTGACGTTTGTCTTGTGGAATTTCTTTGGAGAAATCAATAGAGGTCAATCGGTGTTTTCGGTAAGTTGATTCATCAACTTACTGGAGAAAATCGTTATTGATTCTTTTGAGGATCAATGTTTCATGGGTGAATCGTACAAATTCATCGCATAGCCAGCCCCAGCTGCCATGCCCGTATCTGACCGATGCATGTCCGCGCTTTCAAAGGAGCCAGTGATGACCCCCCATCGTCGGCAAGGCCTGACCATTGCAGCATTGGCTTTTGCCACCGCTGTCTGTGGTCCGGCATTTGCACAGGACTACCCCGCCAGGCCGATCACCGTGGTGGTCGCCTATCCCGCAGGTGGTGACACGGACGCCATGGCGCGCCTGTTCGCCGAAAAGCTCACGTTGCGTCTGCGCCAGCCCGTGGTGGTGGACAACCGGCCCGGGGCGGGCGGCACCGTGGGCAACAACCTGGTTGCGCGGGCCGTGCCCGATGGCTACACGCTGCTGTTCACGCCCAACCCCTTCACCATCGCCCCCATGGTGATGAGGCTCCCTACTGCCGCGACCTATGACCCCTTGAAAGGTTTCACCCCCGTGGTGCAGACCGCCAGCCAGGCCGTGCTGCTCGTGGCCCATCCCTCCACGGGATTCAAAAGCGTGGCCGACATGGTGGCTGCGGCCAAGGCCGGCAAGACGCTCAGCTACGCCAGTCCCGGCGCAGGCTCGCCCATGCACATAGGTGCCGAGTGGCTGAACCGCGCTGCCGGAGTGAGCATTCAGCATGTGCCCTATCGCGGCGTGGCACCGGCCGTCAACGATGTGGCTGCGGGCCATGTAGGACTGGCCTACGTCACGCTGGGGCCGGTGGCCCAGTACATCCAGGCGGGCAAGCTGCGCGCGCTGGCCGTGACCGACCCGAAGCGTTCGCCCCTGCTGCCCGATGTGCCTTCACTGGCGGAACTGGGCTACAGGGACATCGCCGCGGGTGCCTGGAATGGCTTCTTCGCGCCCAAGGGCACGCCGGCCGCCGTGGTGCAGACCTTGAACACCCATCTCAACGAGATCCTCAGGATGCCGGAGGTGGTGGCAAAGATGGCCACCTTCGGTGCCGTGCCCGTGGGCGGGTCGCCGCAGGTGCTGGCCGATGTCAACGCTGCCGACTACGAGCGCCTGGGCAAGGTGATCCGCGAACTCGGCATCACCGCTGAATGACATGAATACCTCGAATTCCACGCTGGGCCGCGAGACGGCCCAGGTCACGGCGCTGTCCAAGGTACTAGGTCGTGCCCAGTACGCGGGCGACCTCAAGCTGCCGGGCATGCTGCATGCCAAGCTGTTGCGCAGCCCCTATCCGCATGCGCGCATCGTGCGCATCGACATTGCTGCAGCGCGTGCGCTGCCCGGTGTGAAAGCCGTGCTGACCGGGGCAGATGCACCGCGCACGCCCTGGGGCGTGAGCCACAAGGAGCGGCGCATCCTGGCCGACGGCCTGGTGCGCTTTGCGGGGGAAGAGGTGGCAGCCGTGGCTGCCGCCACAGAAGAGATCGCCCGCGATGCGCTGGACCTGATCGAGGTCGAGTACGAAGAACTGCCCGCCATCCTGTCGCCCGAGGAAGCCCTGGATGAAGAAGCGCCCGGCGTTCATCCGGGCCGGGGCAACATCGCCCACGAGATCCGCTTCGAGCGCGGCGATGCAGATGCCGGATTCGCCGCAGCTGATCTGGTTCACGAAGCCACGTACACCACGCATGCGCAGTACCCGGGCTACCTGGAACCCATGGCAACCCTGGCCTCCATCGACGCCGATGGCCGCCTGTTGGTACAGACCTCCACGCAGTCGGTTTTCCTGGCGCGTGCCCGGCTGGCGGCGGCGCTGGAGCTGCCGGTGTCCGCCATCCGCGTGGTGCAGGCCACCACGGGCGGCGGCTTTGGCGGCAAGATCGTCGAGGACGACAACCAGCTCGTGGCGGGTCTGCTGGCCCTGCGCACCGGGCGGCCCGTGCGCCTGGTCAACAACCGGCTGGAGGACTTCCTGGCCTGCTGCTCCAGCGTCCCCGAGCGCATCACGCTCAAGCTGGGCATGGCGCGTGATGGCCGCATCCTCGCCAAGCAGGTGCACATCGTTGCCGAGTGCGGTGCCTATGCGGGTCTGTCGGCCGAGGTCATGCACGTCAGTGCCATGCGCAGCGACAACATGCACAGGCAGGGCAACGTCCGATCGCACGCCACCCTGGTCTATACCAACAACCCGCCGCACGGCGCGTTCCGCGGCTTTGGCGGTACGCAGATGCTGTTCGCGCTCAACAGCCACATCCACATCATGGCCGAGCAGCTGGGGCTGGATCCGGCCGAAGTCCACAAGCTCAATGCAGTGGAAGCCGGCGACGTGACAGTGCATGGCTGGAAGATCGGCAGCGCCGGCCTCAAGGAGTGCATAGACCAGGCCGCCGATGCCATCGACTGGCGCGGCAAGCGCGCCCGCCCCCGCCAGGCCTTTGGCGCCCGCCGCAGGGGCGTGGGCATGGCCGCGGCCATGCATGTCAGCGGCAACCGCACCATGGGCAACTGGGACGGCTCCACCGTGGTGGTGCGCATCCATGAGGATGGCCAGGTGCTTGTGCTCAGTGGCGAGTGCGACATGGGCCAGGGCGCGGCCACCATGCTCAGCCAGATCGTCGCCCATGAACTCACGCTGCCGTTGTCGCAGGTCCGCGTGGCCGCACCCGACACGGACAGCACGCCCTTCGCCATAGGCTCGCTGGCCTCGCGCGTGACCATGGCTGCAGGCAATGCCGCCATAGGTGCCGCGCAGGCGGCCCGCAGCAAGCTGCTGGCCCTGGCCGCCGTCGTGCTGGAGGCGCAGGTCGACGACCTGGAGCTGGCCGATGGTCAGGTGCGCGTGCGCGGCACCGACCGTGCGGCAGGCGTGGCCGAGCTCGCACGCCAGCACATCTGGCGCCATGGCGGCGAGGGCATACAGGTCAGCCACACCTGGGATGCCCAGACGCAGATGCACGACGCCCAGCTGCACGGCAACATCGCGCCGGCCTATTCCTTCGCGGCCCAGGCAGTGGAGGTCGAGGTCGATACGGAAACCGGCCAGGTCCGGGTGCTTGACAGCTATGTGGCCGACGACTGCGGCAAGGCGCTGAACCCCGTCGCCATCCATGGGCAGACCAACGGGGCCACCGTCCAGGCCATGGGCTGGGCCCTTTACGAGCAACTGCACCTGGAAGGCGGGCGCCTGGCCAACGGCAACTTCGCCGACTACACCATGCCAACGGCCGACGCCGTGCCCTTGCTGCGCGGCGGCTTTGTCGAGTCCAACGACCCCAACGGCCCCTATGGCGCCAAAGGGGCCAGCGAAACCGCCATCCTGCCGGGAGCGCCTGCCATCGCCAACGCCGTGTACGACGCCATCGGCGTGCGCATATGCGATCTGCCGATCACACCCGAAAAAATCCTGGCGGCGCTGCGCGCACGCGCCGAGGAGGGCCGTCATGCATGACTTCGACTTCCTGGAGCCCACCTCGGTGGCGGAGGCCAGCCGGTTGCTGGCCGAACTGGGCGAGGACTGCCGCGTGATCGCCGGCGGCACGGCCTTGATGCTGGGCATGCGCCAGCGCATGCTCGCGCCCACGCACCTGGTCTCGCTGGCTGGCATCGATGCGTTGCGCGGCCTGGACTTCGACCCGGTGCGTGGCCTGCGTATCGGCGCCCTGGTGCGCCATGCCGAACTGGCGGCCTCGCCGCTGGTGTCGCATCACTATCCTGTCCTGGCCGGCATGGCGCAGCGCATGGCCAACCCGCAGGTGCGCAATCAGGGCACGGTGGGCGGCAATCTCTGCTATGCCGACCCCTCCACCGACCCGCCCGGCTGCCTGATGGCATTGGGCGCCCAGATCGTGCTGGCCAGCGCAAGAGGCGAGCGCCTGTTGGACATCGAGGACTTCCTGGTCGACTACTACGCCACGGCGCTGGAAGGCGACGAGATCGTCAGCGAGATCCGCGTGCCGCCCATGGGGCAAGGAGACGACCGGCGCAGCGGTGTGTACACGCGCTTTCTGCGCACAGCGGCCGAACATCGGCCGCTGGCCAGCGTGGCCCTGGTGGCGCACACCGCCGGGGGCATCTGCCGCGACGCGCGTCTCGTCGTGGGCGCCTCTACGCCCATACCCGTGCGCCAGCGGCGCGCCGAGGGCTTTCTTGAAGGCCGTGCCCTCACCTGGGCCTTGGCGGCCGAGGCGGGTGACATCGTCGCGGCCGACATCACACCGGTTTCGGACCTGCGCGGCTCGGCGGATTTCCGCCGAGAAATGGTGCGCGTCAACGTGCGGCGCACCGTGGCCGAACTGTTTGGCCTGGACCTGGCACTGGAACAAGGAGAGCTGGCATGAGCCGACATCGCATCGAATGCACCGTCAACGGCGAGCCCTGCAGCGTGGACGTGCCTGCGCGCCGGCTGCTGTCGGATTTTCTGCGTGATGACCTGCACCTGACGGGCACCAAGCGCGGCTGCGAGACGGGCGTGTGCGGCGCCTGCTCGGTGCTGTTGGATGGCGAAGTGGTGAAGTCCTGCCTGCTGCTGGCCGTGCAGGTCCAGGGCCGCGCGCTCACCACCATCGAAGGCCTGGCCGACCGTATTGCTGGGGGTGCGGGCGCAGACCCGTCACAACGGCTGCACCCGCTGCAGCAAAGCTTCATGCAATGCGGCGGCCTGCAGTGCGGCTACTGCACACCGGGCTTCATCATGGCCGCCTGCGATCTGCTGGGGCGTAACCCCCTTCCCGGCGCGGACGAAGTTCGCCATGGCCTCAACGGCAACCTGTGCCGTTGCACGGGCTACACCCAGATCGTGGAATCGGTCCTTGTGGCCGCGGAGAAAATGCATGGAAATTGAGAAAACCCTGACTGTTTCGGCCTCGCGAGAGCGGGTATGGGCCTTGTTGCTCGATCCCCAGGTCATGGGAGGTGCCGTGCCGGGCATGCAGTCCATCGAAGTGGTCAGCCCCACCGAATACGTGGCGGTGATGCACCAGAAGATCTCCTTCATCAGCGCCAGATTCAAGCTGCGCACACGCATCGTCGAGCAACGCGCTCCCGAGTATCTGCGCGTGGAAGGAACGGGAGAAGACACCTCGGTGGCCAGCTCGCTCAAGCAGCGCAGTGAAATCTTCCTGAGCGCCACGCCGGATGGAGGCACCGAACTGCGCATCAAGATCGACGTGGACCTGCTGGGCCGTCTGGGCGCCTTCGGCCTGAGCGTGATGAAGACCAAGGCCGACCGAATATGGGAGGAGTTCGGTAACAATCTGGCCGCGCGGCTCGAAGGCGGGGGAGGGGAGCCCGCTGCGGGCGAGGCGACCATGCAGGCGCCTGCACCTGTCGCGCCCGCGCCGGCCTCCGAGCCAGCCAGGGAAACGGTGGTGCAAGCCCCGAATTCGCCAGCACCAGCGCCAGCTTCGGAGCTCTCCTCCACGGCCCAAGACCTGCGGGGCCGTGGCTGGTGGGGGCGGCTAATCGGCAGCTTGAGCGGTGAGGGCAGCGCGGGCGCAGCCGACACCATTCATGTCGAGCTGCGCCGTGGCGATACCACGGTCAGCGTCCAATGGCCGGGCGCGCGCGCCGAGCAGTGCGCGGCGTGGCTGCGCGACTGCCTGCGCTGAACGCAGACCCGGCCGAGCACATCATCCGCGCGTGATCACCGCACAGGCCAGGCGCGCCCCCGAATTGCCGGTGGGTTGCGTGGTGTAGTCGTCCGGGTCCTTGTGCACGATCAGGCCACGACCCACCACGCTGTTGGGGCCCTGGTCCAATGCCAGGCCGCGCGACACGAAGTCGATGCTTGCCATGCCTTGCGCATCGGATCGCAGGCTGGGCAGATCACCCGTGTGATGGGTCGAAGAATCGAAGCGGCCATGGGCCTGGCCGGTCGGGTTGAAGTGGCCGCCCGCGCTCAGGCCGTCAGGGCTGGAACAATCGCCTTTTTCATGGACGTGAAAGCCGTGCTCGCTGTTCGGCGCCAGCCCCTGGACGGAGCCTTGCACGCGCACGCTGCCATCGGCCTGTGCCGTGAACTGCAGGCTGCCGCTGACCTTGCTGCCTTGCGTGGGCTGCAGCTGGGCCATGGCCACATTGCGGGAGGCGGGCGCTGTCGTGACGGCTGCCGGGGTCGAGGCGGAGGCTGCGGCAGGAGGCTTGGGCTGGCTGCCACAGGCGCCCAGGGCCAGCACCATGCCGGCAGCCATCAACAGCTTCACGGCGGTGGACGGGGTGGAGGGCTGCGAAGTGGCGGCGTGGCTGGATTGGGAAGCGTTCAAAGGCATGGCGGCAATCTCCTGTTTGGAATGGGAACTGAAAAAGTCACGGGGGCGCATGGCGCGCAGCCGCCATCATGCAGCGTGCGATACGGCGGCCATGTCGGAGAGCGCAGCGTTCTGTGGCCGTGCGCGGCGATGGCGTCAAACGGAGCCTTGCCGCGCGCCTGCATCGGGCTGGCCCGCGTAGCTGAGCAGGCGCTGGAGCGCGCGGTCACGGATGCCCAGGCGCTTGAGCTCATCGAAGGTTGCGCGCGCATAGTCATGCGTGCTGCCGTAGATGCCCTTGGCCTCGCTGAAAATGCGGCGATAGTCCTCGGGCGCCAGCTCGCCCGTGTGATTGGGGCTTTGCCGGGACAGCGTGAACGCCAGCGCCTGCACCGTGCCCTGGCCGGTGCGGCAGGGCAGCCAGCGGGGGTCATAGACGGCATTGGCCATCTCGCGCTGCCACAGCTTTCTCATGACGTCATGGCCGTGGTGCCGGGGAATGCGGAACACCATGCCCTGGCAGCTGCCGCCGGACAGCATGCCAAAGACCAGACCAGGGTTCTGGGGCGTGCCGCGGTTGATGGTGCTCCACATCTTCAGCGCCCGATGCCAGCCAAAGACACGCGCCGTGCGGCGTTCGCAGAAATCGAAATCCGGCCGCCAGATCAGCGAGCCGTAGCCAAAGATCCAGAGGTCATCGCTCCCGCCCCATCGGTGCAGCGCCTCGTCCAGCATGGGCTGTGACTCTCGGCGGGCGAATGAAAATTCTGGCAGGGCGGACATGGGCGCGACAGCATGAAAGAACAATGACGTTTTAACGCCTGGACGCCCAAACGGTGCACAAGCGCGTGCTTTGCCCTTGCAGGGCTGGTCTTCTGTCTCCGCCGCACCACAGTTTTTGCCGGCCGTCACTGCGGGGTTTGGGCGTGGCGCGGGGCCCTCGACGGTGGCCCTCTACAATCCACCGGTTTTTCGCAGTCTTTCTGGTTTTCATCCAACAGCTCATTCACGGAGAGTGCTTCATGTCCTTCAGTCATTCCGACGACGACAGCCAACAACGTTTTGCCCTGGGTTTCCTGTTCGCGCTGATTGCGCTCGTCGTCTCCACGGTCGTTGGCGTCGTCGTCTACCAGCGCGGCATTGCACATGGCCCGGCGAAGATGGCAGGCGGCGCTTCCCCTGTGGCAGCAATGGTGCCCGTGGTCTTGGAGGAAGATGTGGCCCGCGTCGTTGTCGAAAACGGCGTGGTCAAGTTCTACTTCGCATCGGCCAAGGCCGAGCTGGCCGCGGGCGCCAATGAAGCGCTGGCCGACGTGGTCGCCGGTGTGAAGGGCGGCAAGCGCGCCGTGATCTCGGGCTACCACGACGCCACGGGCAGCGCCGAACTCAACGCCGAACTGGCCAAGAAGCGCGCCCTGGCAGTCCAGGCCGCCCTGTCCGCTCTGGGCGTGGCTGAGGAAAAGGTCGAACTCAAGAAGCCCGAGCAGCTGCAGGCTGACGGCAGCAACGCCGAAGCCCGCCGCGTGGAAGTGATCCTGGTGGACTGAGCCTCAGCCTTGCCGCTGTAAACGGCCAAAAAGAAAAGGCCCGGAGCGTCAATCGCTCCGGGCCTTTTCTTTTGATGGCTGCGCGGATCAGGAATTGCGCAGCGGGTCGAAATTCGCGTCACCGTCAGGCTGGGTCCCGGCATGGGCTCGCGAATTCTCTTGTATGAGTTCGATCTTGTAGCCGTCCGGATCCGTCACAAAGGCAATCACCGTGGTGCCGCCCTTGACGGGGCCTGCCTCGCGCGTCACGTTGCCGCCGGACGCCTTGATCTTCTCGCAGGCGGCATACGCGTCCGGTACGCCAATGGCGATGTGGCCATAGGCCGAGCCCATGTCATAGGCCTCGGTGCCCCAGTTGTAGGTCAGCTCGATCTCGGCTTGGGCCGGGTTGCCGCCCTCGAAGCCCAGGAAGGCCAGGGAGTATTTGTACTCCGGGTTCTCGGAGGTTCGCAGCAGCTGCATGCCAAGAACCTGTGTGTAGAAATCGATGGAGCGCTGGAAGTTGCCAACGCGCAGCATGGTGTGGAGGATTCGCATCCCTCGATTGTGCCGGGATTCCTCCATCTCTTCAGCCGCCCGCCAAGCGCCGCAGTGATCTCATCGCGCACAGGTCTGGCGCCTTCCCGCAGATCGGGCACTTCAGGTCCCGGCGGCATCTGGCCCGAATCCATTCAACCATTGGTTCAACTGTCTGTTGAATTCTAGGAGTGGGACCTAGGACTGGTACCCGATTTTTCGGCAATAAATCTTGCAAATCAGACAAATCTTAGATTTTTGGATTGAAAAATCAGACAAATCCAATTAAATCCTAGTAGCCGGCTGCCTAGAATAGGAATGTTCTTCGTGCGAATTATTTTAATTTTTTGAGTCATGAAAAATTTCGTCTTGCGGATATTAATTGCCGATGACCATCCGGCAGTTCTGGCAGGCATAGAAAGTGTTTTGGAGGATAAGCATGAAATAGAGATTGTAGGTCGAGCGAAAAACTCCACGGAAATCATAAGCTTTCTGAAGAAAAACGAATGTGATGTTCTGGTAACTGATTACTCCATGCCCGGTGGAACCTACGGTGATGGTCTGGTGATGCTGAATGTCATTCGTAAAAGATTTCCAAGTGTCAAGATCGTCATGCTGACAATGATCGAGAACATTGGAATCATCAAATCTCTTACCAACCAAGGAATCTACAGAATTGTCCATAAAACGGATTCCTTGGGAAGTCTGCTGCCCGCCATCTACGCTGCATACACGGATGGTCAATTCATATCTCCCAGTGCAAGCAAGCTGCTGGGAGGAGAATGGCTGGGTGCGGTGCGGACATCGATAGAACTCTCAAAACGGGAAGAAGAGGTTCTGCTTCTTTTCATCTCTGGCATGACGGTGTCCGAGATAGCAAAAAAGCTCTATCGCAGTATCAAGACGGTCAGCACGCACAAGGTGGCTGTCATGAACAAGCTGGGTATACGCAAGGACATTGATCTCATTCGCTATGGAATTGAGATGGGCTGGATTGACGTAAGAAAATAGGTGCAGAAATGCATCGTCATTGCCGCAGACGATCCGACCAAGCTCCATTCCATCCGCAGCTTTCTTGCAAAGATTTCTTTTATTACATGAGGAGATCCACAGCCTGATCGATGGTTGTATCTTGATGCCCAGATGGAAATATATAAAAAAGAGGCTGGAGAAAAGGAAGAGCTCCACCTTCTGACCAAATACAACAAGACACTGCTTTTTGGCGGTGGCCTGGTTTTCTCTCTTCTTATCATTGTTTTGGCAATGCTTGCGGCCCTGTTCGAGCTCAATGACTTCATGGAGGAAAGAAGAGCAGTATTCCAGAGCAAGAGAACCCGGGTTCTGGTGGAAATAGAAACAAAGCAAGTCATTATGATGCGAGGAATCATTGCATCAGAGTTGCTTTGGGGGCAGACGCACACATCTCATCCCGGTGTCTTTGCCGGGGCAGATGCTGTGATGGCAGGGGTGAGTCCTGTAGTATTGCTTGAGAATAAGATCAACAAGAATGTACACAAGCACTACAGAGATATGTTGGGAGAGCTGGCATATTTGGCAAATTCCAGCTTTCTTCAAAATGGAAGAGCAATATCTGCCTATGTCTTCAGCCCGGACAGATCGTTCATAGGCGTCCTTGTGCCGCAGGTGCCAAACGAGCATGAGCGAAAAGACATGCTCTTGAAACTCAGGGAACAGATTTCGAATTTGCCTGAGGATAACGGCACCATCATTCCGTCCGTCCAGCTGCGTCATCCCATATGGCTGCCTCCGAGTAAAAGCATTCTGACCGGGGAGATGTCATTTCAGATTGTTGTCTCGGCTTTCCAAGATGGAAAGCCATTTCTCACGGTGGTGAGCGACATGCCGACTCAATATATTGAGAGCCTTATGCAGCAGGGTGATGGTAGGAACTCCTTGTTTATTATTGATTCTCAAGGCAACGTTGCGTTGGGTGGGGGAAGCGGCGATGCAATAGGGGATTTTTTTGATATCGAGGCGTCGAAATTTCACGGAGGAATGATAAGTAGATATATTTTGAGCAAGTATGGTGCCGTCTATAGGAATGGATATTTTTATTACTATTCGAGGATATCAAATACGAACATGATACTTCTCCAGGTGTTTTCCTGGAAAGATGTGTATTTAAATGGGAAATCCCTTGTATATTTGCTGTTTTCATTGATATTCATCATTTTTTTCTGGTGTTTTCTGATATATTTTTATGATAGGGTTTTTATTCCAATATATGGAAAAGCCAAGAATGTGTTCGACACGGAACATCTGAGCCGCACCATCATTGCCATGGCGCCTTATGGTCTTGGTCTTCTTGATTTCAAGGAAAAGAAGATGCTGTTGGAAAACAGCATGATGTACAAGTACAAAGAAAGCATGGTGTTGGATGATAAGTCTGCTGGTGAGCGGTTGATTGAATATTTTCTCAGATTCTACGGTGAGAAATATCTGAGTGGAAAAAAGACTGAATATTTTCCGGTAGTCAGCGAAGTCGTGATCTCTTACAACGGAACAGTTGCAGAGCTTTCAGTGATCATGGTGAAGGCCAAATATCAGGGGCGGCATGTCCTGCTGTGTGGATTTGCCGATATCACTGCGCACAAGCAGGTGCAAAGAAATCTGGAAGATGCCAAAAAGGCGGCAGAAGAGGCGAACCAGGAAAAATCTTCTTTTCTTGCTGCCATGAGCCACGAGATACGCACGCCACTGAATGCAATATTGGGCAATCTGGAAATACTGGGAAGAAGCTCCATGTCAGAAGAGCAGCAAACCAGGCTCACCACCATATCATCTTCATCCCATTCTCTTTTGACGCTGCTGAATGATGTTCTCGACTTCTCGAAGATCGAGTCTGGTCAGATGAGTGTGGAATTGGCCAGCTTTGATCTCAAGTCTGTGATCCGGCAGGTGGCTGCCATTTACAAACCGCTCGCTGCGGAATTAGGTATAGGATTTTCCTTGATCATTGACCATTCGCTGAGGGATGGATATATAGGCGATGGGGAGAGAATAAAGCAAATCCTCAACAATCTTCTCAGCAACTCCTTGAAATTCACCAAGGCCGGCAAGATTGACGTATTTGCATCAGACAGGGCCGGTGAGCTCAAGATCAAAGTGTCAGATACCGGGATAGGCATTCATCCCTCACAGCACCCCTTCATCTTTGATGCATTCAAGCAGGCAGGCTCGGATATAGCGGCGGAATTTGGTGGTACGGGCTGGGCCTGACGCTGTGTCAGCGTATGGCACATCTCATGGGCGGGGAAATCAGGTTCTTCAGCGTGCCGGGAAAGGGCAGCATTTTCGAATTGACCTTGCCCGCATGCCACGCCCAGCCTGTTCCTGCTTCCTTGGGTTGGGACGATGGCGATGTCATGCTTGCAGACGATGAAAGCGCAGGTTATTGCGCAAGGATTCTCATCGTCGATGATCACCCGGTCAACAGGCTGCTGCTTCTGGATCAGCTGAAAATACTCGGCTTCGAGGCGGAATCTGCAGAAGGCGGGGAATCCGCATTGCGAATGATGTCGCGAAATATCTATGACCTGGTTCTTACGGACCTGCAAATGCCTGGAATGAGCGGTTATGTACTTGCTCAGCGCATCAAGCAGAATTATCCGGGAATTCCTGTGGGAGCAATAACGGCACATGCAGGCAAGCAGGAAAAATTCAAATGTGCGAAATTTGGCATCGTAGATATTCTTGTCAAGCCGGCCTCCTTGAAAAACATCAAGGAATTCATTGGGAAAAATATAGGAAAATCTGGCAAGGGTGTCGCTGAAGCTGCGGAAGTTCCGGGCAGCAGATTGCCTTATCGCGATGTATTGATTTCAGCAACCGAAAGCTCATTGGCTGCGTTGAGAAAGCATTTGCTGCAAGGTGATCTGATGGCTGTGCACCGTGAAATTCATGCCATGAAAGGGTCATTTGCGGTGGCTGGGCTGAAGGATAGAGTGGAAGATATGGACCGATTGTCATCTCTTGTCAATATGCGGCACCTCCATGCAGTGGATGATGCCCTGACTGACCTGCTGGAGAACCTGAAAGATATCTGATGAGCCATGGTGCAATGATGCTGCACTGAAACGATTTTGTTTATTCCGTTGATGGTGCCAAATCATGTTTTCCAATATGAATCATAGAAAAGATTTGAATATATCCGTACTGCTGGCCGATGATCATCCTGGAATCATCTCAGGCATCCGGCATGAGCTGTCTTCCGAGCTGGAAATCCTGTTGAAAGCCAGTGTGTCAAACTCAACTGATCTGGTGAAAAAGTTGGATGAGGGTGGCTTTGACGTGCTTGTGTCGGATTACTCCATGCCTACGGGTCAATACGGAGATGGCTTGAATCTGTTTGGCTATATATCCAGAAGATTTCCTAACCTGGGTTTGGTGGTTCTGACCATGTTGGACAATTCGGCCATTCTCCAGGCGCTGGGCAAGGTGTCGAATATCAGCATCGTGAGCAAGGCGGACCCTGTGCTGCATCTGGTTCCGGCCATCCACGCAGCCTATACAGGAGGGACCTACTTCTCTCCCGCCATTTCCGAGCGACTGGAAAAAATGAATGCGGGTGTCATGGGAGGTGAAGGAAAATCGCCGGGGGTGCTCAGTCCCAAGGAATCGGAGGTGGTAAGGCTTTATGCGGCCGGTTTGCGTATCGACGAGATCGCTGCCAAGCTGAACAGAAGCAAGAAAACCATCAGTACCCAGAAAGTCAAGGCCATGCACAAGCTTGGAATTGAACGAGACATTGATCTGATGAAGTATGCCCTTGAATGCGGATGGGTGACCTCATCGAGATCTCAATGACGGCCGGTTCTTTATCTGCCGTTCAAGGTCCGTATTTCTTCCAGGAGCTGGTCAAGCTGCAGTTCCAGCGCCAGCAGCGAATGCGCATGGTGCATCAGCCCATCATGGTTGATGCCGTTTTCCAGGCCAGCGCAGCGTATTGACAGCTCAGTCAGGTCAAAAAATCGCAGTGAACCGGAAAGATTGTGCAGCTCTCTTTGCACATCCTTGCGATTCTTGCTGGATTTGATGATCGCCAGCGACGAACGTGCAGACTCCAGAAAGGCCGTTCTGATGGGGGCCGGGATTTGTTGAAAATGGGCGACGTCATCGGTCGACGAAATGCGGCCGCTGCTGGCAGGCCGGGGCTGAACGGCCAGTTGCAGTGCATCAAAGAGGCCCTGCAGCGAACGCCAGGAGACTTCGATGATGCGGGCGTTGATCACCTTGGGTTGCAGGGGGTGATCAGCCTCGCATTCGATGATGCTTGCAGCTCCTGCCACCAGGCGGTTTTCATCCTTGGGATTCCAGGACGTTTTCGATCCGCAAAGCACAACAACCTGGAACTTCTGGAGGCGATCCTGGCGAATGGCTGTGGGATGGTGGCAGGCCGTGATCGCCAGGCCCCAACTTTTGAGGTGTGGGAGCAGATGGGCGTGCAGTTCATCGGATGACGAGATGAACAAAACCTGCTCGCCTGAAAATGACAAAGCGGAGGAGGGGGCTCTTCTGTGGTGGTTATCGATTCGGCGGTAGTCGAGAACTTTTCAGAACGGTATGGTGTGGGTGAACTGTCCAAGGTGGATGTCTGTTTTTTCATGGGTGGCCGAGCATCTGGAGCCGGCATCTGCAGCCAGTCACTCGCTGGAGGCTTCAGATCCGGCTGGAAGATTGGACCACGGCATCCATCCATGGTGCACGTTTAAGGACATGTCCATAGAGCATTCTTGTTTCACCTGCGTGGCGTCTGGCCTTGGAAGCCCAAGCCCGGGAATTCAGGTGTGGCAGCAAGTGCCGCCAGAATGAAAAAAGCCTGCAGAGAACTGCAGGCTGTTTTCATGGAGGCGTTTATCCAGGCTTCAGATGGCGAACTGGGCGCGATCCTTGTCCTTGATCCAGGCAGGGGGCTTGCCACGGCCGGTCCAGGTGTCACCGGTTTCGGGATTGCGGAACTTGGGGGCCACGGTGGAGGGGGCGCGGCGTGCCGTGAAGATGTCGTCGGCAGTCAGGCCGTAATCCTGAACCAGACCGCGAATCTTGGCGATCACATCACTGACTTCTTGCTTGCGTGCTGTCTGGATCTGGGCCTCGAGTGCCTCGCGCTGTGCCAGAAGTTCTTTGTATGTGGTGTTCACGGTAGTTTGCCTTTCATGGATTGAAGCGCGAATATTAACGGTTTTTTAAGAACAAGTTTGCATGCTTTCGATCATTTTCTCCTATGACTGCCATTGGCCGTCCTGACTGTGTTCAAAATGACCGGTCAACGCCAGGTAAAGGCCATGTAAAGAGCCGGTAGTTATGGGGTGCTGTATGTTCCGGAGCCCTTCAAAATCCTGTATGCCCTCGCTTTCAGGTTTGAAGCGCGGTGGTTCACAGGAGTGAGTGACCGGCTGCGAAGGAGTTTGGGCTTATTGAAGGGGATGTGAAAGGCGATGCCGTGATCAAACTGCACCGCACATTGGAAATTCTTGAAACCCAGTCTGTACGCTGTTTGCCAACGGTTTTTTGCGTGGGGTTGTGGGGAGGGTGGCGAGCGGACTGCAAGCGAAAGATGAGGGTGCTGGTGGTCCCGTGACATCCTTCGCAAAAGACACGTGCTTTTGCCTACAAAACTGTTTATTCATACAGTATGATGCGGCCATGAGCATCGATCAGATCGCCTTCGCACTCCCCGCAGTCCTTGCCGTCTGGCTGTCGCAGTCCCGTTCCGTTGCCCTGCGGCGGTGGGCCTGCCTTCTCGGCCTGGGATGCATGCCTTACTGGATATATGTGGCCCTGTTGGCCGGGCAGTGGGGCATGTTGGCCTTGGCAGGCGCCTTTGCGCTGGGCTGGCTCAAGGGGCTTTGGGTGCACTGGCTGGCACCTCGTCGGCGTGAGGCCGTGGGCTCGGGCCTGGGCACCATCCAGATCACGCCGGGCACCCGTTGACGGCTGGGCGGCTGGGCCGCGCCTTGTGTTCATCGATGCTGCAGGCGGGCGCGTGTTTTACGGGCGCTGTGCATGGCGTGCTCGGGAATTTCAAGCGTTCTCACTGGAATTTGATGCAGATAAAAGCCGAGTGTTTTGCTTGGTTGGTGTGATGGCCGTGCCGATGCGCCGGCTGCCAGGGTGGCCTGCTGTCTTTATGCCCAGCCGTGCATGGCTGCAAGACCGGGTAGGGGCCGTGATGCAAGAATTTCTGCCCTTTGTGCACTGTGGTGGTGCACATCTTTCGGGGCTTGGTGCAGGTTTCGGATCGGCTGGTAGTGCTGTGTTTGTGCGGATATTTCCGATCTTTATGGTGAGTTATGTGAGCAAAAAGCCACGGAGTTTGCGGGTCTGTGCAGGTCCTTGGATGGACGCCGGCTGGCAGTGATGGGCAAGTCCGAGGCATAGAATCGTTTGCATACAACAGGCAGTCATCTATCAGAGTTGCCTCTAAAAACCACGTGAAAACAGCCCACCCCGTTGGCGGTGGGCTTTCTTTTTCGGGCTTGGCCGCGGCGAGTCCGTCGCCTGATTTTTCAGTGCGCACCTATGGTTTGCACCTGTTGTCAACCACAAGGTTTGCACACGATGAAATTCACTCTCAACCAACAAGAGGTCGAGATCCAGGGCGTCAGCCCTGAGACGCCGCTGCTTTATGTGCTGCGCAACGACATGCAGCTCAACGGGCCCAAGTTCGGCTGCGGCCTGGGCGAATGCGGCGCATGCGCCGTGCTGATCGACGGCAAGGTGGCCCGCTCCTGCTCCGTTCCCGTGAGCGTGGTCCAGGGCATGAAGGTCACGACGCTGGAAGGCCTGTCCGAGGACGCGACCCAGGCCGAGCACGCCCGCGTGGCGCGTGACTGGGAAGCAGCCCATCCGGCCGCCGTGCCGGGGATGCCTGCCGGCAAGCCGGCAGCCGATGCACAGGGCAAGGCCGTCTACCGACTGCACCCTGTGCAGCAGGCTTTCATTGACGAGCAGGCCGCCCAGTGCGGCTACTGCACCAACGGCATGGTCATGGCCCTGGTGGCCTTGTTCGACCACAAGCCCACGGCCACCGACGAGGAAGTCACCCAGGCCCTGTCCGGCCACCTGTGCCGCTGCGGCACGCATGTGGAAATCATGCGTGCGGCTGCCCGCGCCCGCGTGCTGATCGCCCAGGGAGGTGCAGCATGAGTGCATCCAACCCTCTTCAACTGACGCGCCGCAACCTGCTCAAGCTGGGCGGCATGGTCATGGTCAGCTCGGTGGCGGCCGCTGGCCTGGTGGCCGAAAGCACGGGTACGGCGCCCGCCGTGGCTGGCGCCTTCCCCATTCCCCCCATCGACCGGGTGAGCAGCTTCATCGCCATTGGGGCGGACGGCAGCGTCACGGCCTACCACGGCCACGTTGACCTGGGCACGGGCATCCGTACCTCGCTGGCGCAGCTGGTGGCCGATGAGCTCGATGTGGAGTTCGAACGCATCACCATGGTTCTGGGCCACACGGGCCGCACGCCCAACCAGGGCCCGACCATTGCCAGCAACACCATCCAGGTGGATGCCATCCCCATGCGCAAGGCCGCCGCGCAGGTGCGCCAGCTGCTGCTGGGCCTGGCTGCCGAGAAGCTGCAGCAGCCCGTGTCTGCACTCACCACGTCCAAGGGCGCGGTGGTGGCCAAGGGCGGGCGACGCATCGGCTACGGCGAACTGGCCCAGGGCCAGGACCTGAACATTGCGCTGGACAAGGAGGTGCCGCTGCGCACCGGCGGCTTCAACTACATCGGCAAGTCCGTGCAGCGCGTGGACATTCCGGCCAAGGTGCTGGGCGCGCTGGCCTATGTGCACGATGTGCGCGTGCCCGGCATGCTGCACGGCCGCGTGGTGCGCCCGCCCTATGGCGGTGCCGATGCGTCGGCGCCTCTGGGCAGCAGCCTGATTTCGGTGAACGAGCAGTCCGTGGCGCATCTGCCCGGCATCGTCAAGGTGGTGGTGCAGGGCGATTTCGTGGGCATCGTGGCCGAGCGCGAAGAGCAGGCCATTGCCGCCATGCGCCAGCTGGAGGTGAAGTGGAAGGACTGGGCCGGCGTGCCCGACCTGTCGCTGAACGCCATGCACGACACCCTGGTCAAGCACGAGAAGACCGACCGCATGCTGCGCGAGGACGCGGGCATTGACGAGGCCTTCTCGGGCGCCAAGAAGGTGATCGAGGCCGACTACGTCTGGCCCTACCACCTGCATGCCTCCATCGGCCCGTCCTGCGCCGTGGCCGAGGTGTCCGCCAGCCAGATCCAGGTCTGGACCGGATCGCAGAACCCGCACGACGTGCGCAAGGACATCGCCACGCTGACCGGCATGGCAGCCGACCAGATCAATGTGACGCGCCTGGAAGCCTCGGGCTGCTATGGTCGCAATTGCGCGGACGACGTGGCATCCGACGCCGTGCTGCTGTCGCAGGCCGTGGGCCGCCCGGTGCGCGTGCAGCTGATGCGCGAGCAGGAAGCCGCCTGGGAGCCCAAGGGCACGGGCCAATTGATCCGCGTGCGCGGCGGCCTGGACGAGAACCATGCCGTGCTGGGCTACGAACTCAAGACCTGCTACCCGTCCAACGACGCGGCGGCCCTGGCCCTGATCCTGACGGGCAAGGTGCCCAACAAGCCCAAGGTGCTGCAGATGGGCGACCGTACGGCCATCCCGCAGTACGAGTACCCCAAGATGCGCGTGGTCTCGCAGGATGCGGCGCCCATCGTGCGCGCTTCGTGGATGCGCGGCGTCTCGGCCCTGCCCAACGTCTTTGCCCATGAGTGCTGGATCGACGAATGCGCCTACCTGGCCGGTGAAGACCCGCTGGCCTACCGCCTGCGCTACCTGAAGGACCCGCGCGCCGTGGCGCTGACGCACGCTGCGCACAAGCAGGCCGGCTGGCAGGATGGCCCGGCCCACCGCAACCCCGCGCCGGCTGACCAGCGCCTGGTCAAGGGCCGCGGCTTTGCCTATGCCCGCTACTACCACAGCAAGTTCCCTGGCTACGGCGCGGCCTGGGCCACCTGGATCTGCGACGTGACCGTGGACCGCGAGACCGGCGTGATCAAGGTGGACAAGGTCTTCGTGGCCCATGACTGCGGCGAGATGGTCAACCCGGCCGGCGTGCGCCACCAGGTGCACGGCAACATCATCCAATCCACCAGCCGCGTGCTCAAGGAGTACGTGACCTTCGACAGCAAGGGCGTGACCTCGCTGGACTGGGGCGGCTACCCCATCCTGCGCTTTGACGAGCTGCCCGAGATCGACGTGCAACTGGTCGAGCGCCCCGGCGAAGACCCCATGGGCGCGGGCGAATCGGCCTCCGTGCCCAGCGCCGCCGCTGTCTCCAACGCCGTGTTCGACGCCACCGGCGTGCGCCTGCGCGAAGTGCCGTTCACCCCGGCACGCGTGCTGGCCGCACTCAAGGCACAGGCTGCCGATGCAGCCCCGGCCGACAAGGCACAGAACTGAGAGCGGAGGACCGGAACATGCACACACTCAAGAAAATCACCCTCGGCGTGGTCGGCCTGGCCGCCGTGGCCGGCGCCGCCTTCTGGCTGGCCACGGGCCGCAGCGAAATCGCGCCCCTGCAGCAGATCCCGGTGCAGGAATTCAGCCAGCAGCAGATCGACCAGGGGCGCCGCCTGGCGCACATGGGCGACTGCGCTGTCTGCCACACGGCACCGGGCGGCCAGCGCAACGCAGGCGGCCTGGCCATGCCCAGCCCCTTCGGCACCATCTACTCGACCAACATCACGCCCGATGCCGAAACCGGCATCGGCCGCTGGTCGTACGAGGCCTTCGAGCGCGCCATGCGCCATGGCGTGGACCGCGAGGGCAACTACCTGTACCCCGCCTTCCCGTACACCGCATTCACCCGCGTGACCGATGAGGACATGAAGGCGCTGTACGCCTTCCTGATGACCGAGCCGGCTGTCTCCAACGAGGCGCCCAAGACCGCGCTGAACTTCCCGTTCAACGTGCGCCGTGGGCTGGCCCTGTGGAATGCGCTGTACCTGGAGCCGGGCGAGCAGCCCGCGCCCGCCAACCAGTCGGGCGAGTGGATTCGCGGCGCCTACCTTGTCGAAGGCCTGGGCCACTGCGCGGCCTGCCACTCGCCGCGCAACCAGTTCGGCGCCGAGAAAAAGGGTGCCAACCACCTGGCCGGCGCCTTCATCGACGGCTGGGATGCGCCCGCGCTCAACGACAAGGCCGTGGCCCCGCTGCCCTGGACGCGCGAGGACCTGGTCCGCTACATGCAGACCGGTTTCTCGGAGCGCCACGGCGTGGCCGCCGGCCCCATGGCGCCCGTGATCGAAGGCCTGTCCCACCAGTCGGCCGAGGACATCAACGCCATGGTCACCTACCTGATGTCGTACCGCAAGCCCGTGGCAGACGCCGCTGGCGCAGGGGACGCCCAGGCCCTGGTGAAGGAAAAGACCGAGGTTGCCAAGCTGCCGGTCGACGCCCAGGGCTACCGCCTGTACCAGGGCGCCTGCATGGCCTGCCACCGCGCCGACCCCAGCGGCGTGCTGGCCGGCAGCAGCTTCGGGGTGCGTCCCCAGCTGTCGCTGAACACCAATCTGTACAGCGACTCGCCGACCAACGCCATCCATGTGGTGCTCAACGGCATCACGCAACCGGCGCGCCCGCAGCTGGGCACCATGCCCGCCTTCCGCCACAACCTCAGCGACGATCAGATCGCCACGCTGCTCAACACCATGCGCAGCCAGTACGGCCTGCAGCCCTGGGCCGGCCTGAGCGACAAGGTCAAGGCCCTGCGCGAGGAAACACGCCCCGGCAAGGTGGCGGCGCACTGAGCCTGCGCTGCGTCATCTGCGCAGCCTGTGCGCTGCGCTAGGATGGCAAGGGACCGCTGTGCCCACAGCGGTCCCTTTTTTTATGGTGACCCGCAAGATGACAAGCCACATACCCGATTTCCCCCTGCTGACCGGCGCCGACCGCCAATGGCTGGATGCACGTGCCCAGGCGCTGGATGCCGGCAACGGCGAGGCCACGGCCGCCGTCGTGCCCTATCTGGCCGAAGCCGGGCTGCTGGGCCACGGCTTGGCTGATGCCTTGGGCGGGCAGGGCGCAAGCGCCGGCGATGCCATCGAGGCGATTGCCCAGGTGGCCACGCACTCCATGTCCGCCGCCTTTGCCTTCTGGGGCCAGCGCGTGCTGATCGAGATGCTGGCGAACACCGGCAATGCGGCCCTGCGCGAGCGCTGGCTGCCCGCGCTGCTGGCGGGCGAGGCGGCCGGTGCCTCGGGGCTGTCCAACATCATGAAATTCCTCAGCGGGCTGGAGGCTCTCAACATCCGCGCCACGGCCCGGGAAGGCGGCGGCTGGCTGCTCAACGGCAGCGTGCCCTGGTGCACCAACCTGCGCGGGCCGCGCTTTCTGGCCGCCATTGCCGTGGCGCGTGACGACGGCGCGCCGCCCATGATCGTGGCCCTGCCGTCCGATCGTCCCGGCCTGGAGCGCTCGCCGGATCTGGAGTTGATTGCCCTGCGCGGCACAAACACCGCCGCCTTGCAACTCAAGGACGTGGCCATCACCGAAGACGATCTGCTGGCCGAGCGCGCCGGCGGATTCCTGCCGCGTGTGCGGCCTGCCTTCCTGGGCATGCAATGCGGCCTGTCCATCGGCCTGGCGCGCGCGGCCTGTGCGCAGGCCGCCTCGCGCATGGTGCAGGGCGGGCATGTGCTGCAGCAGCCGCTGGACGATACCCGCAGCCATCTGGAGCAGGCGGTGGCGGCACTCAAGGCCGGTGTAGAGGCCGGCGATTTCGTGGAGGCGCCCGAGCGGCTTTTCGCGCTGCGCCTGGCCCTGCACGACTGCGTGCAGCAGGCCATGCAGCTGGAGCTGCAGACGGCCGGCGGCCGCGCCTACAGCAGCCTGGATGCGGACGATGGCTTTGCCCGCCGCTGGCGTGAATCGGCCTTCATCCCCATCGTCACGCCCAGCGTGATCCAGTTGCGCGCCGAGCTGCAAAAACTGCAAAAGCTCGGCGCCTGACGGCTCAGCCCGCCTTGGCTGCGGGCTGCAGCGCCGGCTCCAGCGCCGTATCCAGCAGCAGCAAGGCGGTCTCCATCGCCGCCAGCAGCCGCTGGCGCGGCACGCCATCGCGGGCCTGCACGGAGATGCCGTGCAGTTGCGTGGCATAGAAATCCCCCAGCGCCTGCACATCGGTGCCGGCGCGCAGCTCGCCTTCATCCAGCGCGCGCTGAAGGCGGTCGATCAGGGACTGCGTGCGCAGGCGGCGGTGTTCGGCCAGCCAGGCGGCGACTGCCTCGTTTTCCTCGGCGCAATTGGTGGCGGCGGTGACCACCATGCAGCCCAGCGGATGGGCATCGTCCGTATAGGTGGCCACGGCATCGCGCAGCACGCGGGCCAGGGCGTCGCGCACGCGCGACTCCTGGGCCATGGCGCGGTCGGCAAAGCCGCCATCACCGGCCTCGTAGCGCTGCACGGCCTCGCGGAACAGGTCCTGCTTGCTGCCGAAGGCCGCATAGATGCGCGCTGACGCAATGCCCAGCGCCTGCACCAGGTCGGCCATGGACGTGCCCTCGTAGCCTCGCCGCCAGAACGCCAGCATGGCGCGCTCCAGCGCCTGGTCTCGGTCAAATTCCCTGGGTCTTCCGGCCATCTTCCTCATCCTTCTCAACAGTCAGGGCGGCATCTTAGCGGCGCCGTGATGCTGTCTTGCATCGGCTTCGCAAAAGCAGCCGCGTTGGCGTGATACTATTCTTTGTCGATCAACAAACAATAGCTCAACGCAAGGAAAACACATGCAGACCATCAAGGGCCCAAGCCTTCATCTGGCGCAGTTCGCCGACAACAAGGCACCGTTCAATTCCCTGGAAGACATCGCACGCTGGGCGGCCGGCGTGGGCTTCAAGGGCCTGCAGATTCCCGCCTGGGACCAGCGCCTGTTCGACGTGGCCACGGCCGCCAGCAGCCAGACCTATTGCGACGATGTCAACGGCATGCTGGCCTCGCACGGCCTGGTGGCCAGCGAGCTGACCACGCACATCTTTGGCCAGCTCGTGGCCGTGCACCCGGCCTACGACGCCATGTGCGACAGCTTTGCGCCCGAGGCGCTGCGCGGCAATCCGGCCGCACGCACGGCCTGGGCGCTGGAGCAGCTCAAGCTGTCGGCCAGTGCATCGCGCCGCATGGGGCTGAGCGACATGGGCACGTTCTCGGGCTCGTTCGTCTGGCCCTATCTGTTCCCGTTCCCGCAGCGCCCGGCCGGCCTGATCGAAACCGCCTTCGAGGAGCTGGCGCGCCGCTGGCGCCCCATCCTCGACGCGTGCGACGAGCAGGGCGTGAACCTGTGCTACGAAATCCACCCCAGCGAAGACCTGCACGACGGCACCAGCTTCGAGCGCTTCCATGAACTGGTGGGCCAGCACGCGCGCTGCAAGATCCTGTTCGATCCCAGCCATTTCGTGCTGCAGCAGCTCAACTACCTCGACTACATCGACATCTACCGCGAGCACATCCGCATGTTCCATGTGAAGGATGCGGAGTTCCTGCCCAGCGGGCGCCAGGGCATCTACGGCGGCTATTCCTCGTGGCTGGAGCGGGCAGGGCGCTTCCGTTCACTGGGTGACGGGCAGGTGGACTTCAAGGCCATCTTCTCCAAGTTCGCCCAGTACGACTACCAGGGCTGGGCCTCGCTGGAATGGGAGTGCTGCCTCAAGGACCAGGAAGACGGTGCGCGCGAGGGCGTGGACTTCATCAACCGCCACATCATCCGCGTCACCGACAAGATCTTTGACGACTTCGCCGGCGCCCCCGTGGACCAGCGCCAGATCAACGCCATGCTCGGCATCGCCTGAGCACGCCCGCAGCCAAAGAACCTCAAAAAGAATCCAACAATGAACGCTTTCACATCGAACGCCCTGCGCAAGCAGGAAGACCAGGCCTGCGAGTTCTCGCACGACTACGTGCGCATCGACGGCCGCCGCATCCACTGCATCACGGCCGGGCAGGGCGCGCCCGTGCTGCTGATCCCGGGCTGGCCCCAGACCTGGTATGCCTGGCGCCACGTCATGCAGGCACTGGCGGCGCAGGGCTTCCAGGCCATTGCCGTCGATCCGCCGGGCACGGGCTTTTCCGACCGGCCCGACACCGGCTACGACACGGGCTCCATTGCGCTGACCCTGCACCGCACCATGCTGGCGCTGGGCCATGAGCGCTACCAGGTCGCCGGCCACGACGTGGGCATGTGGGTGGCCTATGCGCTGGCCAGCGACCAGCCGCAGGCCGTGCAGTCCCTGGCACTGACCGAGGCCGTGATCCCCGGCCTGGCGCCCGAGCCCAGCATCTTTGCGCCGCCCGAGCAGAACATCTTCCTGTGGCACTTCATGTTCAACCAGCTGGCCGACCTGCCCGAGACCTTGATCGCGGGGCGCGAGCGCGCCTACCTGGAATTCATGTTCAACCGCTGGTCGCTGCGGCGCGACCGCGTGGCCGTCGACGTCTATGTCGATGCCTATGCGGCGCCCGGTGGCCTGCGCGGCGGCTTTGCCTACTACCGTGCCATTCCCGAAACCATCCGCCAGAACCGCGAGCGTGCGCTGCGCCCGCTGGCCATGCCCGTGCTGGCCATTGGCGCCGAGCATGCCACGGCCGATGCGCCGCTGGCCACGCTGCGCGGCCATGCCGATGACCTGTCGGGCGTGATCGTGCCAGGCTGCGGCCACTTCATCATGGAGGAAGCCGCCGAGCCCTTCATCGCCGAGCTGCTGCCGTTCCTGCAAAGGACGCTGTGACCATGGGCCTGGACGCTGACATTGCGCGCTATCTCGCCGAGCTGGCGCAGGCAACCCAGGCCGTGGCCCCGCCCACGCTGGCGGCGCTGCGCGAGGCCACCGACGCCGGGCTGCGCGCCCTGCACGGCCCGGCCGAGGCCGTGGCCCGCACCGAAGACTTCACGCTGCCCGCGCGCGACGGTGCGCCGCTGCGCGCGCGCATCTACCGGCCGCTGGCCTCGGACACACCCACGCCCCAGCCCGCCCTGGTCTTCGCCCACGGCGGCGGCTGGTGCCTGGGTTCGCTGGAGGTCTACGACAACCCCTGCCGCGCGCTGGCCGCGGCAACGGGCGCCGTCGTGGTCTCGGTGGACTACCGGCTGGCGCCCGAGCACCGCTTTCCCGTGCCGCTGCATGACTTCTGCGATGCCATTGCCTGGACCTTTGAGCAGGCCGATGCGCTGGGCCTGGACAACAGGCGCATCGGCGTGGCCGGAGACAGCGCGGGCGGCAACCTCGCTGCCGCCGCCTGCCTGCTGGCGCAGGAAAAGCAAGGCTGGGGAGCGGCGGGCGCACCGGCCATCGCCTACCAGCTGCTGTTGTACCCGGCACTGGACGCGGCCATGGATTCGTCGTCGTTCCAGCAGTTCGGCGAGGGCCATTACCTCACGCGTGCGGCCATGGAGTACTGCTATGGCGCGTACCTGGGCGATGCGGCTCCGGGGCGGCACGAACTCGTCTCTCCGCTGCGCGCGGAACACCTGGCAGGCCTGCCCCAAGCCACGGTGATCAGCTGCGAATACGACCCGCTGCGCGACGAGGCCGAAGCCTATGCGCAGCGGCTGGCCCAGGCAGGTGTTGCGGTGAAGTTAGTGCGCCTGCCCGGCATGGTGCACGCCTGCATGCACATGCTGGGGCTGGCGCCGGCATCACGCCGCCTGTTTGACGAAGCGGGTGCTGCCGTGCGCCAGGCTTTCGGCACGGCCATCGGCTGAGGGTTGCTGGGTGCAGGTCAGGCCTGTGCCAGAAACACGGCCACCAGCGCATTCGCATGGCCGTGCCCCATCTGGTACTGGGCCTTGAGCCAGCCCACCAGTTCCATGTGCTTGCGGGTGTCCTGCTGTTGCAGCAGGTCCATCCAGTGCGCAATCGGCTGGCCGTAGGTCTTCTCGATGGAAGGGAAATACGAGGCCGGTCCCTTGACCTTGCTTGTCTCCGTCATGGCGCTTGTCCTTTTTCTGTGATGCGGGTGGCAGATTGTGCCGCTGCGCTGTCCGGGCCGGCAGGCAGGGTCAGGTCAGGAACAGCACATCCTTGTGCTGCGGCGCAGGCGGCAGCACCTCGCCGGTCAGCTCGCGCAGCGTGGCCTCGATCATCTGCGACATGGCGTCCAGCGCCAGGTCGTTGGGCGCCGTGCCGAAGGGCTCCTCCAGCTCGGCGCCCAGCGCCTCCAGCGCGAAGAAGGTGTAGGCGATGAAGGCCACGATCACCGGCGTCATGAAGCCGATGGAATCCACCAGGCCGAAGGGCAGCAGCAGGCAGTACAGGTAGATGGTGCGGTGGATGATCACTGCGTAGGTGAAGGGAATCGGCGTGCCCGCAATGCGTTCGCAGCCGCCCAGCGCCTCGCCCAGCTTGCACAGCGGCGCCTCCATGGCGGGCACCAGCACGGGCTGCAGGCTGCCGTCTTGGCGGCGCGCCTGCAGCCATTCGCCGGCCATGAGCAGCAGCACGGCAGGCTTGAAGCGCGCCGTGGCCAGGCGTTCGCAGTCGGCGGCAGGCAGCAGGCGACGCATGTCGGCCGCGGCATCGGTGCCGCGCAACTGGTGGCGCAGCGCGTGCACGAAGGCCGCCAGCACCATGGCCAGGGCCGGGGCGTGCTGCGGCGCGTCCGTCAAGGTCCGGGCCTGGCGCACCAGGGAGCGTGTCTCGTTGAGCAGGGTGCCCCACAGCGTGCGCGCCTCCCAATAGCGCGCATAGCTGGTGCTGTTGCGAAAGCCCAGGAAGATGGCCAGCGTCAGCCCGATCAGCGAAAACGGCACGAAGTTCAGCGGCACCTTCCACGCGAACAGCTGGCCGTGCAGGGCCGTGACCAGCACGGCGAACAGGGTGGCGGCCATCAGCTGGGGCAGGATGTCGGGCAGCACCGAGCCGCGCAGCACGAAGAGCATGCGCAGCCAGTGGGGGCGGGGCCGGATGATCATGAAAGCTTGTTCCGTGATGGAAAAGAGGGCGCAAGAGGGTGCAAGAGGGCGCAAGAGGGTGCAAGAGGGCGCAGCAGCCCCGCAACTCTAACCGCCCCGCGCAGTCAGTGCGCCACCTGCGCGCCACCCTGCACGCGCTGGCTGCGGCTTCAAAGATCGCTGCCGTGGCTGTCGTGGTTGCCGTCTGGCTGGAGAAGGGCCTGTGCCGTGACCGCTGCTGTCTGCTCCGCCTGCCATGCCGTGCGCATGGAAGAGGGCGCCACCGTTGCGCGCGGGGATGGCTGGCTGGTGATGGTGCCCAGGCTGATGAAGCCGGCCAGGTGCTCGCCGTCCTCCAGGCCCAGTGCGGTGTGGATGGCTGGATCAAAGCAGCGCTCGCCGCTGAGCATGATGGCGCCAAAGCCCAACTGGTGCGCAGCATTGAGGAAGTTGCCCAGCGCAGCCCCTGCGGCCAGCCATTGCTCGCGCACGGGAACGCGCGAGCGCAGCTTGGGAGAGATGATGAAGGCCAGCAGTGCCGGTGCGCGCGTGGCGTGCTCGCGGGCGCGGCGGATGTCATCGGCCGGGGCCAGCGGGTCGCGGCGCAGTTTTTCCTGTTCGAACAGAGCAGCCAATGCTGCACGCTGATGGACTGGAAACTCCAGAATGCGCCAGGGATGCAATGCACCATGGTCTGGTGAACATAGCGCCGCCTCGATCATCAGGTCCATGTCCCCGCTGTCCGGGCCCGGCATGGCCAGCCGCCTGGGTGAGACGGAGCGCCGCGCCAGCAGGGGCGCCAGGCCCGCCCGCTTGCGCGTGTCGGCAAAGCAGTGCTTGAGTGCATCCACCGCCTGGGCGAACTGCCGGGCCCAGGCCAGCACCTGTTCGCCTTCCTGCGTGAACCCCTGGAAGGGCCGGCCCGCACGCACCAGCGCGTGGCCGAACTCCGCCTCGGCCGAGCGTATGGCCTGGGCCAGCGCGTTGTCGGAGATGCCGCAGGCCTGCGCTGCGCGCGCCCAGTCACGCTCGCGGTCCAGGGCCAGCAGATGGGGAATGTATTTTTGCGTCAAGTCGGTTCTCCAGCGCGGGCCTGCACGTGCGCCCAATCAGGTTGCGGCAAATGGCCGGTGGATGATTTCATTATGTTTTCAAGAATACAGCGAAATGCGTGCGCAGAATGCTTGCCGAACCTCGCCAGGCGTCAGGCTTTGGTCAGTTCCTGAGGTGCCTGGCCCAGCGTCGCAATCAACTGCTCGTACATGGCATCCACGGCCGCCGAGCCCTGCGAGGCCTTGCTGCGCAGGGCCGACACTTGCATGGACACCAGCGGCGGCAGCTCGAAGCCGGCCGGCAGGTTCTGCAGCACCTGCAGGTGCGGGGGCACGCTGCAGCGCGTGAACACGGCCACGGCTAGGCCGCTTTCCACGGCGGCCAGCTGGCCGGCAAGGCTGGAGCTGTGATAGACCACGCGGTGCGCGCGCCGCTGGGCCGCCAGGCTGGACAGCGCCGCCGTGCGCGCCAGGCTGGCGGCCTCGTAGACGGCAATCGGCAGGGGGTTCTTCCTCCACACCTCGTGCTGCGGCGCGCCCACCCAGACCAGGGGCTCGTGGAACAGCAGGCGCCCGCGCTGCGGCCTGTCGCGCGAGACCAGGGCCAGGTCCAGCGTGCCGCGCACCACTTGCGGGATCAGCGCGGTGGACTGCTCGCAGGTCAGCTCGATCTCCACGCCCTGGTAGCGACCCGCGAAGCTGCGCAGCACGGGCGTCAGATAGGTGGATGCGTAGTCGTCCGGCACGCCCAGCCGCACGCGCCCGGACAGGTCGGGGCCGAACAGGGCCGCCTGCGCCTGGGCCTGCAGCTCCAGCATGCGCCGCGCATAGCCCAGCAGCTCCGCGCCTGCGGGTGTGAGCTGCAGATGGCGCGGGCCGCGCAGCAGCACGGGCTGGCCCAGGGCGGTCTCCAGCTTCTTGATCTGCATGCTCACGGCGGCCTGTGATCGGTGCAGCAGCGGCGCGGCAGCCGAGAGCGAGCCCGCATCCACCACGGCCACCAGGGCACGCAGCCAGTCGATCTGCAGGTCGGGGTGGTTCACGGCACGCTCCATGGATTCGAATATCGAATACTAAACCTGCAAACTATTTGCTTTACGAGAATTTCCTGCCACGAGACGATCGCGGCCATGCAAGACAGAACCCATTCCTTACAGGCCGCATCCGTAGCCTCCGCCGCGCCTGCACAAGCCGCTTCCACAGCGCAGGAGACACGCGGCCAGTGGCTGATGATCGCGGGCGGCGTGCTGCTGGGCACCGTCGGCATATTTGTGGAAGAAGCCCGCCAGCACCCGTTGGTCACCGTGCTGTTTCGCTGCGCCTTCGGCGCGCTGGCGCTGCTGGCCTGGGGCCTGGCCACGGGCCGCATGGGGGAGTTGCGCGTGCGCGGCAGGAGCTGGCCGGTGGTGGTGGCCACCGGCGTCCTCATGGTGCTGAACTGGGCCCTGTTCTTTGCCGCGATACCGCGCACCTCCATTGGCGTGGCCACCATCGTGTTCCACATCCAGCCGGTGTGGATCATGCTGTTCGGCACCCTGGTGCTGCGCGAGGCCGTGGCACCACGGCAGGTGGCGGCCATGCTGGCGGCGTTGCTGGGACTGGTGTTGACCACGGGGCTGCTGGGTGGCGATGCGGCGGCCTGGGGGCCAGACCATGTGTCCGGGCTGCTGATGTGCCTGGCCGGCTCGCTGTGCTATGCGGCCGTGACCATCCTGGCCAAGACCGAGAAAGTGGTCACGCCGTTTGCGCTGGCCTGGTGGCAATGCGCGGTCGGCACCGTGCTGCTGCTGTGGGTGCCGCTGGTTCATGGCTGGCCGCAGGCGCCGTCGTCCTGGGCCTGGCTGGCAGGGTTGGGCGTGCTGCACACCGGCCTGGCCTACGCCATTCTCTTTGCGGGCATGGCCCGCCTCACGCTGGGCCGCATCGCCGTGCTGCAGTACGTCTATCCGTTGACGGCCATCGTGCTGGACTGGGCCGTCTACGGGCGTGCGCTGGGCGCCGTGCAACTGGCCGGTGTGGGCCTGATGGCCGGGGCGCTGCTGGTGGTCAAGGCCCGACAGCTGCGATGAGCCGTGCGGGCAATGAGCCGTGCGGGCCTTGTGCGCAGGGCCTACTCCTTGCCCAGCGCCTTGTACTGCTCGTACAGCTCGTCGGCCAGCCGGCGCAGGGCGCGGCCTATGGCTGCGTACTCGTACTCGTTGAGGTTGGCCAGCGAGGCACGACCGGAAGGGCGGTCGGACCCGAAGCCACGGCCTGGCAGCAGCACGATGCCGGTCTCATCGGCCACGCGGAACAGCATGTCGCCCGTGGACGACTGCTGCACCGCCCATTGCGAGAAGGCCTCGCCATAGAGCCGGCAGGTGACGTTCTGCAGATCGATCAGCGTGTAGTAGTTGACCGAGTTGGGGTTCTCCAGCGGGGGCATGCCCAGCTCGCGGTACAGCGTGGCCTCGCGGCGGCGGATCAGTTGCTTGAGGGCCTGCTTGTAGGCGTCCGCTTCATCCATGAGCGCAAACAGCGAGAACAGCACCATCTGCACCTGTTGCGGCGTGGACAGGCCGGCCGTGTGGTTCAACGCCACCACGCGGCTGTCGGCCACCAGGCGGTCGATGAACTTGAGCGAGCGCACATCGGGTAGCAGCGAGCGGTAGCGGTGGTCCAACGCCTTCTTGGCGGACTCGGGCAACTGCGCCAGCGCATGGTCGAACACGTTGTCCTTGTGCGCCGCGATCACCCCCAGGCGCCAGCCCGTGGCCCCGAAATACTTGGAGAACGAATACACCAGCAGCGTGTTCTGGGGGCAGACCGAGAACAGGGACTGGAATTCATCGGCAAAGGTGCCGTAGACATCGTCAGTCAGGATCAGCAGGTCGGGCCGCTGCTCGGCCACGATGGCGCGCACGCGGTCCAGGCTGCGCTGGTCCATCTTCACGGACGGCGGGTTGCTGGGGTTCACGCAGAAGAAGATCTTGACGTCCGGGTCCTTGAGCTTGTCCAGCTCGGCGTCGGAGTACTGCCAGCCGTTGTCGGGGTCGGCGTGGATGGGCACTTCCTTGAGGTCGTACTGGGCCAGTTCGGGGATCTCGATATACGGCGTGAACACCGGCATGCCGATGGCCACCTTGTCGCCGGCCTTGAGCAGGCCGCTGATGCGCAGGCTCTCGAAGATATAGGCCATGGCCGCCGTGCCGCCCTCGACCGCGAACAGGTCCACCGACTCGGGCGGCACGGCGCCGCCTGCCATCTCGCGCACGATGTACTGGCGCACGACTTGCTCGCTCACGGTGAGCATGCGCGGCGGCACGGGGTAGTTGCAGCCCAGGATGCCGTCCACCATCTCATGCAGGAAGGCGGCGGGGTCCAGCCCCAACTGGTCGCGCACATAGCTGAGCGACTTGCCCAGGAACTTCACGCCCTCCTGGTCGCGGTGCTCGGCGATGAAGCGCTCGAAGCGGCCCTCGATGCCGTCGAGCTTGGCCAGCCCGCCCACGCCCACCGTCATGTAGGAGTACGACAGCTCCGACTCCGCCGCCGCGAACAGCCCCAGCCGGAAGAACGCCCGGCGCGGCGTGGTCGCCAGGAAGTTGGGATTGCCGCGCCCCGCATTGAGCATGAGGCGGTTGGCCTTGCCCGAGGCCACCTTGATCAGTTCGTCCTTGAGTTCGAATGGGCTCAAATTCGCCAGACTCCGATAATCCTTGCTCATTGCGCAGCTCCTTGTGATGGTCCTTGGTGGTCCTTGGGAATAGATCCGGGGTGATCAGGCAAAGGCGATGACCAGCGGGCCCAGCAGTGTCAGGAACACATTGGCCAGCGCATAGGTGATCGCAAACGGTGCCGTGGGAATCGAGTTGCCGGCCTTGTCCAGAATCTCGCCAAACGCCGGGTTGGCGCTGCGCGCCCCGGACAGCGAGCCCGCGAACACGGCCACGTTGTCATAGCGCAGCACGTACTTGCCGAACAGCATGGCAATCAGCAGCGGCACGATGGTCACCACCACGCCCAGCAGGAACAGCGTCAGGCCCTGCTGCATCATCGTGGTCACGGCCTGCTGGCCGGACTGCAGGCCCACCATGGCCACGAAGCCGGCCAGGCCCAGGTCGCGCAGCAGCGTGGAAGCGGCCGTGGGCATGTTGCCGAAGGTGTGCTTGCGGCTGCGCCACCAGCCGAACAGCAGGCCCGCCAGCAGGGCGCCGCCGCCGCTGCCCAGCGTGATGGGAATGGAGCCCAGGCGCAGCACCAGCAGCCCGATCAGCAGGCCCACCGTGATGCCCAGGCCATGGAAGACAAAGTCCGTCTTGTCGCTGGGCACGATGATGGGGCCCACCGACTGCGCAGCCTTTTGCACATCCTGCGGCGTGCCGAACAGCGTCACCACATCGCCCGGCATGACCATGGTGGCCGGCGCAATCGGCACCGGCGTGCCCGCGCGCATCAGCGCCACTGCGTACACGCCGTGCTTGAACTCCTGCGACAGGCTGTCCAGGATGTCCTTCACGCTGCGGTTCAGGTACTGGTTGTTGGAGATGGCCACGTCGCGCCGCACCATCACCACGTCCATGCCCTCGGCGCCCTGCAGCTCCTCGCCCACCGAGGCGCCCAGCGCCACCACGGCCGCGCGCCGGCCCACCAGCAAGATGATGTCGCCGGCCTCCAGCGCCAGGCTGCCGTCCACGCCCACCATCGCGTTTTTGCGCTGTATGCGCTCCACCGTCACCGTGCCGCCGTTGGCGGTGGCGCTGGCCTCCAGCTCCGCCACGGTGCGGCCTGCCTGTCCCACGCGGAAAATGCGTCCCACCAGATCCGGCACGGCCGGTGACTCGCCGGTTCCGTACACGCGCACGCCCTTGAGCAGCTCCTGCTCGGCCTGGATCGCGTCCTCGCGGATCTTGCGGCCCGTCAGCCACTGCAGCACGTTCACGCACATGATGATGGCGCCGAAGGAGCCGAAGATATAGGTCACCGCATAGCCGATGGCCACATTGGCCTGCATGCGCTGCACCTCGTCGGGCGCCAGTCCCAGCTTCTCGATGGCAGAGCCCGCCGTGCCGATGATGGCCGACTGCGTCAGCCCGCCCGCTGCCAGCCCCGCCGCCAGCCCCTTGTCCAGATGGAACACCCGGGCGATCACCACCACCGTGACCAGCCCCGACACGGCCACCACCAGGGCCATCAGGATCTCCTTGACCGACTGCCGTCCCAGCGAGCGGAAGAACTGCGGCCCGCTCTCGAAACCCACGGCATAGATGAACAGCGCGAACAGCACCGCCTTGATGCCCGAATCAATGGTCACCCCCACCTGGCTGATCAGCACCGCCGCCAGCAGCGACCCCGCCACGCCCCCCAGCTGGAACGACCCGAACCTGAACTTGCCCACCCAGTAACCGAGCGCCAAGGCCGCGAACAGCGCGATTTCCGGAGCCTGATGAAAGATGCTTCTGAGAAAGTCCACAGCCACCTCTGCTTCTGGGTTGAGGTCCACGGCGGCGCAAGGCAACGGGGAAACGGGAACGGCTGCCCGCGAAGGGCAGGGGGGCTTGCGTGCGCGTGGACCTGGGGGAAACGGTGTGTCGCTATTAGAAAATGCCTATCGATATTTGATGAATGCGGTGGTTTCCGTATTCATCAATATTTAATTGGATATGGCGTTTCCATTGGCTTGCTTGAATCAGTATCTTGTCGAAAACAGAGCCACTATTCATGACAAAAAGGAGTGGCGATGTAGGACTTGGCCGTCAGCCTGGAGGCGGCTTATGTCGTAGGACCTGGATAGGCAGGGCTGCACGGGCCGCCCTGCGCCTGGGCAGACCCTGTGCCATTCACGCTCTCAAAAAATATCCGGCTCCGGCACAGCCCTCCCAAAGCCCGTCTCCAGAAAATCAAAATCGCATCCCTCATTGGCCTGCAGGATATGACGGCCGAACAGCCAGCCGTAGCCGCGTTGATAGCGCGCGGGCGGGGGCGTCCAGGCGGCGCGGCGGGTGGCGAGTTCTGAGTCGCTGACTTCCAGGTGGATGCGGCGGGCGGGCACGTCCACCGTGATGCGGTCGCCCGTGCGCACCAGGGCCAGCGGCCCGCCCACGGCGGACTCGGGAGAGCAGTGCAGCAGGCAGCCGCCGTAGCTGGTGCCGCTCATTCGGGCGTCGGACAGGCGCAGCATGTCTTTCACGCCTTTTTTCAGCAGCTTGGTGGGAATGGGCAGCATGCCCCATTCGGGCATGCCTGCGCCCTTGGGGCCGGCGTTGCGCAGCACCAGGATGTCTTCGCCGTTCACATCGAGATGGGGGTCGTCCACGGCCTGCTTGAGGCTGGGGTAGTCGTCGAATACCAGGGCGCGGCCCGTGTGGCGCAGCAGGTGCGGGGCGCAGGCGCTGGGCTTGATGACCACGCCGTCCGGCGCCAGGTTGCCGCGCAGCACGGCCAGCGACCCTTCTGCGTAGATGGGGCGGGACAGGGGGCGGATCACGTCGTCCTGGTGGACCTGGCTGCCTGCAATGTTCTCGCCCAGGGTCTTGCCGTTGACCGTCATGGCCCCGGTGTCCAGATGCGGGCGGATGCGTTCCAGCAGGGCGCGCAGGCCGCCTGCATAGAAGAAGTCCTCCATCAGATAGCGGTCGCCGCTGGGCCGGATGTTGGCGATCACGGGCACGCGGCGGCTGAAGGCGTCGAAGTCATCGAGGCTGACCGGATGGCCCGCGCGCCGCGACATGGCGATCAGGTGAATGATGGCGTTGGTGGAGCAGCCCATGGCCATGGCGCAGGCAATGCCGTTCTCGAAATGCGCACGCGTGAGCATGCGGGCGGGCGTGAGGTCTTCCCACACCATCTGCACGATGCGGCGGCCGCACTCGGCGCTCATGCGGATGTGGTTGGCGTCGGCGGCCGGAATGGACGAAGCGCCGGGCAGCGCCAGGCCCACGGCCTCGGCAATGCCCATCATGGTGGCCGCCGTGCCCATGGTCATGCAGGTGCCGTGGCTGCGGGCAATGCCGGCTTCCATCTCGCGCCAGGCCTGCTCGTCCAGGCGGCCGGCGCGGCGTTCGTCCCAGAACTTGAAGGCGTCCGAGCCCGAGCCCAGCACCTGCCCCTTCCAGTTGCCGCGCAGCATGGGGCCGGCCGGCAGGTAAATGAAGGGAAGGCCCATGGAAATCGCCCCCATGGTCAGCCCCGGCGTGGTCTTGTCGCAGCCGCCCATGAGCACGGCGCCGTCCACCGGGTGGCTGCGCAGCAGCTCCTCCGTCTCCATGGCCAGGAAGTTGCGATAGACCATGGTCGTGGGCTTGACCATGCTTTCCGACAGCGAGATGGCCGGCAGCTCCAGCGGAAAGCCGCCCGCCTGCAGCACGCCGCGCTTGACGTCTTCCACGCGCTGCCTGAAGTGGGCATGGCACTGGTTGGCATCGCTCCAGGTGTTGACGATGGCGATCACGGGCTTGCCCATCCAGTCCTCATAGCCATAGCCCATCTGCAGCACGCGCGAGCGGTGGCCGAAGGAGCGGAAATCATCGGGAGCAAACCAGCGTGCGCTGCGCAGGGATTCGGGGGAACGTGTCATGGTTGTGGGGCTCCTCAGTAGCTGCCGGCGGTGGATGCGGGCCCTGGCGGCTTCGCGGCCAGCGGCCTTTTTCTGAATCGCGCCGCCGCCGCATCCAGCCCGTCGCGCAGCAAGAGCGTGTCCAGCGCCACGGCCACGAACTGCGCGCCCAGCTCCAGGCATTCGCGCGCCCGTGCCTCGTCCACCATCAGGATCCCCGGCGCCTTGCCGCAGGCGCGGATGCGGGCGATGGCCTGGTCGATGGCCCGGTTCACCACAGGGTGGCGCGCCTGGCCCGGATAGCCCAGGCTGGCCGACAGGTCGGCGGGGCCGATGAAGATGCCGTCCACGCCATCGACGGCCGCAATCGCCTCGATCTGGTCCAGCGCCTCGGCCGTCTCCACCTGCACCAGCAGGCACAGCTCGTCGGCCGCACATGCCACATAGTCGGCCGTTCGCCCGAAGTTGGCCGCGCGAGTGGAACCGCCCATGCCGCGCATGCCCTGGGGTGCATAGCGCATGGCGCGCACGGCATCCCGCGCTTGCTGCGCGTTCTGCACAAAGGGCAGCAGCAGGGACTGGGCGCCCAGGTCCAGGTAGCGCTTGATCAGCACCGCACCGTTGCAGGCGGGCCGCACCACGGCATGCACGGGCAGGGCGCCCGGTGCGGGCAGGGCGGCGGCCACGGCCTGCAGCTGGCCCAGCATCAGCGGCACGTCGGTGGGCGTGTGCTCGGTATCGAGCAGCACCCAGTCGTAGCCCGCGCCGCCGATCATCTCGCAGACAAAGGGGGAGGGAATGGTGGACCACAGGCCGATCTGCGGGCGGCCTTCGCGCAGCGCGCGCTTGAACGTATTGGCGGGCAGCATGCTCATGGGGACTCTCCTGAAGCTGTTCACTGGACCTGGATGTTTCCCTTGCGCACCACCTCGCTCCAGCGCGCCACCTCGGCGGCGATGAAGCTGGCGGCCTGGGCGGGCGTGCCCGGCGTGGGCTCGTTGCTCATGGCGGTCAGGCGGGCCACCACCTCGGGCTCGGCGAGGAGGGACTGGCAGGCCTGGTTGAGCCGCTCCACCACATCGGCCGGCATGCCCGGCGGCCCCGCCAGGCTGGTCCATGAATAGTTGACGACCTGCGGCTGGCCGGCCTCGGCCATGGTGGGCACATCGGGCAGGGCCGCCAGGCGCCGGTCGCCTGCCACGGCCAGCGCACGCAGCTTGCCCGCCTGCGCAAAGCCCACGGCCGAGGTGGCGGGCACGAACAGCAGGTCTGCCTGGCCGCCCATCACATCGGTCATGGCGGGCACATCGCCCTTGTAGGGAACGTTGTTGAAGCTCACGCCGGCCGCCTGGCGCAGCAGCTCCGTCGTCACATGGCTGGACGAGCCAATGCCCGTCAGCGCCACATTCACCGTGCCGGGGCTGGCCTGGGCCAGGGCCACCACATCGGCCACCGAAGCGACCTTCAGCCTGGGCGAGGCCAGCAGCAGCATGGGCACGCGCCCCAGCATGGCAATGTGCGTGAAATCCCGCCGCGTGTCGTACCTCACGTTGGGATTGACCAGCTGGTTGATGGCATGCGTGCCCGGCCCGCCAATCACCAGCGTGTAGCCATCGGCCCGCGCCCGCGCCACGGCCTCGGAGGCCAGCGAGCCATTCACGCCGGGCCGGTTCTCCACCACCACGGGCTGGCCCAGGCGCTGCGACAGGCGCTCTCCCACAAGCCGGCCCACCACATCGGTCTGGCCACCGGGAGGGAAGGGAATCACCAGCGTGATCGGCCGGATGGGCCAGGCAGCCTCGGCCTGGGCCTGGGACTGGGCCGGGGCCGGGGCCGGGGCCAGCATCGAGGCCGGAGCCAGGGCCGCAGCCAGCAGGCGCGCCATGGCGCTGCGGCGGTTGGAGAGCGAAGGGCGCATGGTGGTCTCCTCTTGAATGATTGCGCAATCATTTCAAGCAAAGGCAGCGCTCTCCATTCGGACGTACGAGGGGAAACAATCAGACCGTGCTGATGGACATCATCGTTAACATGACCACGCAATCATCCTCAAGCCGCCTCTCCATCGCCATTCCAGGCAAAGGCCTCGCATGACCCTCCGCACCCTGCGCAACGCCAATGCGCCCACGCTCAAGGACCTGGCCCGCATTGCCGGCGTGTCGCCCATCACCGCCTCGCGCGCGCTGCACCGGCCTGAACTGGTGGCCGAGGCCACGCGGCTGCGCGTGGCGCAGGCCGTGGAGCAATCGGGCTACGTGCCCAACTCCCTGGCGGGCGGGCTGACCTCGCGCCAGACGCGGCTGGTGGCGGCCATCGTGCCTTCGGTGGGGCACTCGCTGTTTTCCGACATGCTCGATGCGCTCATCCACACCCTGGCCGCGCAGCGCTATGAAACCACGCTGGGCATCTCCAGCTATGACCCGGAGCATGAGGAAACCTGGCTGGCCGCCATGCTCAGCCGCCGCCCGGACGGCATCGTGCTCACCGGCACCGAGCACACGGCCCGCACGCGGCGCCTGCTGGTCAATGCCGACGTGCCCGTGGTCGAACTCTGGGACTACCAGCCCCATCCGCTGGACATGGTGGTCGGCTTCTCGCAGGAAGACGCGGGCCGCGCCGCCTTCCGCCACCTGGCCGCCTGTGGCTACCGGCGCCCGGCCATCCTGCGCGCCGACGACAGCCGCGCCGCCCGCCGTGCCCTGGGCTTCACCCGCGCCGCAGCAGAGGCCGGTGCCCCGGTTCCCGCGCAAATCGTCTTCTCGGAAGCCATCCCCCAATCCGGCCGTGGCCGCGATGCCCTGAGCGCCCTGCGCGCCCAGGCACCAGAGGCCGATGCCGTCTTCTGCAGCTCCGATGCGCTGGCGCAAGGCGTTCTCTCCCACGCCCACGCGCTGGGCCTGCGCATGCCAGAGGAATTCGGCGTGCTGGGTTTTGGCGACCAGGCCCTGGCGCTGGACGCCTGGCCCGCCCTGTCCACCGTGCGCGTGGACGGCGCCGCCATCGGCCGCCTGGGCGCAGAGGCGCTGATTGCGCGCATGGCCGGTGGCGTGGCGGCGGCCGCGCAGGATATGGGGTTTGAGGTGGTGGGGAGGGGGAGTACGCGAGGGCACGAAGATGCGCGCTGAACGCCAGCGTGAGGCGATGGCCGGGCAACGCAGGAAGACCGGCTTTATCTCAGTATCAGCAAGACGCCGCGCTTGTCCATAACCGGGCCCAGCCCATGCCCAGCAGGCCGGCGCCCAGTACCAGCCAATGCTCGCCGGCAAGGCCGGGCCGGGTCCTGTTCCACTGCCAAGAGCGCGGGCGCCAGGGCGACGGCGGGCCGGCCCGGGCGCCTGCGCCAAGGGTAGGCGTATTACGACGCACAGGAAGGCGTTGGCCCGATGGCTGTACCGAGGGCCACACCGCATCCTGAAGGCGTTACGGACCAAAGCCCCACCATGAACACAGAACTGCTGGACCCCCCACGTACCGAGCTGGCCGCTGGCGCAGGCACGCTTGAGCCTTCTTTCCTGCATGTGCCGCTCTACGAGCGCCTGGCCAACCATCTGCCCACCGAACAGGAGCGCCAGGCTGCTGCGGACTTCCTGAACGGCGTGATCGCCGAGACCTCTGCCGATGCCGATGGCCTGCCGGACAACCCGGAGCACCTGACCGACTGGATGCGTGCCAATGTCGAAAAAGTGCACGCCCAGTACCAGGCCTACCTGGCAGAGCGCAAGGCGGGTGCGGCACGCCGCTACTTCGGCAACCGCGCCCATGCGCTGTACTTCCTGCGCAATGTGGCACCTACCAAGCTGGTGGACGGTTCCTGGCTGTACGGCCTGTGCGCGCATGCGGGCAACTCACGCATGTCGGACCTGGTCACCACCTATGTGGAAGAACTGGGCGACGGCATGGCCGACAAGAACCACGTCAAGCTCTACCGGGAACTCCTGGCCAGGTATGGCCTTGATCCCGTGGAGGACCTGCCCGACGAGCTGTACCGGCAGGGGCTGGTACAGCTGGCGCTGGGCTGGAATGCGCAGCAGTTCCTGCCCGAGATCGTGGGATTCAACCTGGGCTATGAGCAATTGCCGCTGCACCTGCTCATCACCGCCTACGAACTCAATGAACTGGGAATAGACCCCTACTACTTCACGCTGCATGTGACCGTGGACAACGCCGACACCGGCCATGCCCGGCGCGCCTGCATTGCCGCCTGGGAGAACGCGCCGCGCATTGACGATGGCGGCGAATACTGGCGCCGCGTACGCGCGGGCGCCCGGCTGGCAGACACGGGCACCAGCACGCTGGACGTGATCAGGTCGTTCGATATCGAAGCTGAGGTGGTGCGCATCCTGGCGCGCAAATCGCCTTCCGGGCATGGCGCGCACTCGGACTTCTGCAAGGTGGCCGGCCGCAGCGTCAATGACTGGGTGTCCCGTCCGCAGGACATCCCTGCCTTCTTGGCCGCGCTGGAGCAGGCACGCTGGATACAACGCAACCGGCCTGCGGAGGAAAGCCGCTTCTGGCAGCTGCTGCAGGGCGAGCGGGCAGAGATGTTCGGTGTTTTCTCTCCCTATGAGCTGCAAGTCATTCATGACTGGCTGCGCGGGCCGGCCAGTGCGGATGGTGCCTCCTTCGAATCCGTGGCCGAGCCCGGCAAACCGGCGCGGCGCATGAGCTTTCGCGTGGCCGAGCGCCTGCGCACATCCCGTGGTGCGCGGCCGGACCCGGGCCGCAGCGCGCAGGAACTGGACACCGACCTGATGCTCTTCGAGCAGCGCTACCCCACGCTAGATCCAGCGGCCCAGCATGAGTTGCTGGTACAGGCCATGTCACCGGGCCTGCACTGGACGCCCCTGGGCCTGCGCGCCACCCGCCTGTTCCTGGGCCGGTAGGCCATTTGACCCCTCTTTACCTACCCGGGAAAAATCATCTGGTCATTGGGCAAGACGGGCTTGCTCTTTGACCCATTCCCGGCTTTTGCCTCGCACGCACCATTCGGGGTTTTTGACCCAGTCCGTGAAATAAATATTTGGATGGCCTTCTAATATATTGCAGCGTGTATATCCTAATCTTGGCATGGCGTAATACTGAAAAGGTGTAACAACAAGAAGGCAGAAGAGCATAATTCCTCCCCCTGTGATTACAGAGATCGCAAGAATGCGCTCTGAGATTATTTGAGTGTTTGCTTTGCAGGGGATTGCTTTTTGTATCACTGATGCAAGTATCGTAAATCCCATTATCGGGAAATTTACCCCGACCAAATCACCAGGTGTGATTCTTACCGAGGGGGCTGAATTCCTTAAATCGGCGATTGTTTTTAGAAATGAATGTTCTGTATTCCAAATTGAGAAAACCAAAACAAATATAATTGATGGAATTCCATATATCAATGATTTTCTGACATCGGCTAGGTTGTTGTTTTTCATTTCGATATCCATCAATCTCTACGGCTGATAGGGAGTGCCAGATTGTCTGGCTGCATCCAAAGATTCGATTTTGCTATTTATTCTTTCATGGATGCCGCCTAGTTAAACGAGGTAATGAAGGTGGCACTGGTTTCCCATAGGCACCACGTCAATCAGCTTTAAAATGAAAACACCTTGAATGCCATTTCATAAAGCTCGATGAGCTGAATTATTTGTACAGACGGGATTGCTCATTAACCCATTCCCGGCTTTTGCCACGCACGCACCAGGTGGGATTCTTTACCCAGTCTGTAAAATAAATAGTGGGGTGGTCTTTCAAAATATTGCAGCGTGTATAGCCTAATTTTGGCATGGCATAGTATTGCAAAGGGGTTATTACAAGAAGACAAGTAATCATGATCACTACTCCCGTGATTGTGGTAATAGTGAAAATGCGCTCTGAGATTTTCAGGATACTTGATCTGCAAGGAATTGATTTTTGTACAAGAAAAATAATTCCTGTGAGTGACATTATTGGGAAATACGCCACAAGCAAACTGGATGGTGTAATTCTTACTGATGGAGCGGAATTTTTTAGATCAATTATTGTGTTTAGAAATGAATATTTCGTACTCCATATTGATAGTGCTGAAACCAATAGAAGGGAAGGAATGCCATGGATTAAAGATTTTCTGAATTCAGTCAAGCTATTTTTTTTCATCTTGGTATGTATTAACATCTTCGATTTATGGGGCATAGTTGATTTTCAGATGCTTTAGATGGATTGGTAAATTCAATTTTTGTTTTTTCATGATTTTCACTGAATTCTTCCATGCTAACATTGACGCGATATAGTCCCGATGGTGTACTATTTGTTGAAATTTTTAATGTATTAATTACATTTATCTTAATTTCAAAAATTTTATCGATTTCATTTAAAAATATTCCGCTCACAAACACGGCTAACGCCATGAAAGCTAAAGGCAAAATAGCAAGAGTTGTTGTGCTGACAGCAAACGCTCCTCCTATGCTGATACCAACCATCGTCGCCAACCCAGCCTTGACAGCCTCCACTCCAATCCCTCCCACAAGGTCATGCATGGTCTTCTCGTCGTTGAAGATGAAGTCCAATGTCTCCACGCCGATACCCACAACCAAGCTCAAGATGAAGCCCCCTCTGGCCACGCCTTGAAAGCCGCGCATGCCCAGACCCATCTGGACCATGCGGGGATTGGTGGTGAGAAAGCGCGTGCCCTGCAGCAGATTGCCGCGAAACCCGGCTCGGCCCGTGATGATGATATAGGTGCCTTTGGGCGTCGCCTTGACATAGGTACGCGCACCGGCAAGGCGCAATGCAATCAGCGTTCTGGTGAACAGGTACGCGTCATTGGCCAACATGGAGGCGGGGATGGTCCAGGGTTTGCCGGCATTGGGGCTGGCCGTCTGCGTCCAATACCGGCCCAGGGCGCTTTGGGCCAGGATGGCGCGCAGGCTGGCCGTCAGGCGCGGGTCATTGCGTGACCTGTCTTGCAGGACGCCTAGGAACTCTTGCGGCGTGAGTACCACCACGTCCACCTGCTGGCTGTCCATGGCACGGGTGATCTGCCTGTTGAAGGCCTTTTCATAGCTGATATACGGGCGGGTGAGATCTGTGGATGTTGCCATGGCCTGCAAGCGAATGGTTAATGGAATGAATAAGGAAATGGTGGTTTGCCAAATGCCAGAAGAATCACAAACGCAGGCCTACCCTCGGTCCTGTGAGAAATCAGGTCCGATCAAGGTATGGGAGTGGGAATTGCGCGTTCGCAATCATTCCCAAGGCCAATGTCAATCAATGGCCTGGGAATTCCGTTGTGAGAGTCCGGCTATTTGATTTCTTGGGTATCTGGAAGTCAAGCAGAAAGGCTGGTGACTGATTATTTTCAGATTATTCCTAGATGCATATACGAGATGCATGTCTTGAGTGCAGTCGATATGGATTTGGAATGGGGAAGAGGGCGGTGACAAGGCTTTGCCAGCCAGTGCAGCCATTTGCCCCGGTGGACGCAGGCCGCCGGCACCGCCGTGCTGCGGGCCTTTGCGGCCACAGGCACGGCACAGTGGTGATGCGGTCATGAAGACCCGGTACAAGGAAACCGCGCGCAGCGGGCTGGCGGTCCATATCATCGGGTGCTGTGCGGGCACGGCAGCACAGCCCCAACCGCAACGGCCAGCCGCCATCATCCAGCCCGTTCACAACCTCGTACATCCATGACAGCCGGTGAAAAATTGAAGGCCTGGGCACGACGCATCAAGCGCGATGGCGTCACCCTGTGGTTTGCCTGCAAGAGCCCGCAGACGCCCTGGTATGCCAAGGCCTTGGGCGCCTTCGTGGTCGCCTACGCCCTGAGCCCCATCGACCTGATCCCCGACTTTATCCCCGTGCTGGGCTATGTGGATGACGTCCTGCTGCTGCCCGCGCTGATCTGGCTCACCGTGCGGCTGCTTCCCCCTGCCGTGCTGGCCGACAGCCGCCAGCAGGCCGAGGCCTGGATGCAGGCCCAAGGCCGCAAGCCCCCAAGCCGTGCCGGAGTCGCCCTGGTGGTGGGCGTCTGGCTATGCGTTTGCGTGGGGGCCTTCCTTGTGTTCCGAGGGCGCTGGAGTCTTTGAGCGCGGAGCCTTGTCGGGCTGAGCGGCGGCGGCGGGCGGACAACAGTCAGGATGCGTGCGCTGCGCCAGAGCGCTGTATCATTGCGTCCAGGTGCTGAACACACCTTCACAGGCGGTCCCGCCACACTCCCGAAAGCAGTTGGACGTACTCACAGGAGGCCTTATGGCTGCTTTCCTTGCGGGCGTATCAATGCCCGAACCCTCTCCCAATCCTTTGCGTGGTCCCGTGCTTCTAGCGCATGGGCATTCCTTTGCTTCAGTCGCCAAGCGCGCTCATTGAGGAGTTGCCATGCTGTACTTTCAACTTTCCGAGCCGGAGTACAACAGCCTCCGGCGCGTGCAGGATCAGTTGGGGCTAATTTCCAGTTTGATCATTGGCGCCTACCCGGGGCATGCCTTGGAGCCGGTGACTTCTGGGCAATTGCTTGCGTTTATTCAGGCGCAGGAAGAGGCGCTTGAGGGGGTGATGGGGGAGTTAGTGAGCGCGGGGTGGTGCGGGGGACGGATTGACTGGGTGGCCGCACTGGGAGGCTACGCATGATATGCGTGGCCTTTCTGGGTGGTTGGGGGCTGCTAGCGGGGTTGGGAGCACGTGGAGAGCGAGTCTATTGAGGACTGCTCTCGGCCAATTGCTGACATCCACGAAACGTTTACGAAGGTCCGATCCTGTCCGAAGCGGCGCAACGAGATGTCGTACGAGAAAATCATATGCAACCCCTCTCAGATTGGAAAAGTTGCAGTATTGATTGACTTCCAAGCTGCTAGTGGCAATGCAGTCAAAGCCCTATAATGATTTCGTCCAATTTCTAAAAAAATGACCGATCTATCACCTGATGCCTTTTATGAGCTTCCAGCTCCACTCCGTAGTCAGCTTCTCGTCTTATGGGGAAAGGCGCACAAAGTGGCCGACACAAGCGCCGGATTCTCAGGTGAAATTGTCTTTCTCGATAACGGCAATGGCGTTTTTCCCCGCATGACCTGCGCCAAATTCCCACGATGGCGCCAAGATCTCACACCAGCTTTGCGCGCGGAGCGCTTCTTGCGTGAGATCAAGCTGCAAGCAGCGGCTCACTATCATCCAAACGTACATTGGCCGTTTAACGTCAAGTTCATCCTTGGAGTTCCAATTGCTTTTTTCCGGCGCTGGGAGGGCGATCTATCCGACTTCATCGAAGATTCTCACTGGGGTGATCTTGGTCGCTTGTCGCTGATAATTCAGCTCACGGCAGGACTGGCGCACTGCCACGCCCGTGGCTTGGTCCATCAAGATCTGAAGCCGCAAAATGTCTTCGTTCGAGATCTCCAGTCGACCTTTTCGCTGCCGCCGACTGATTTGTGGTTGCGCCCCTTAGTCGCGGACTTTGGTAGCGTCAATCTTGCGGCCGACGTCGGTGAGTTCACAGGTTCTCGACCCTATATGGCACCCGAACAATGGCAGCAGACTGAGCTCGGTGAATGGACCAGCGTGTTCGTGCTTGGAATCATGCTCCACGAGATCATGTCGCGCGGCATCCATCCGATGGGCGAGCGCAGCCACGACTGGCATCATCAAATCAATCCTGGCTTCAATCGCTGGCAGCAGAACAACCGCTGGCGCGCATGGGTTAAGAAAGGTTGCCCGATCGCGCAACCGCTTCCTGATCACGATCTAGCGGATCTGGTGGCGGCTTGCCTCGCGCCGTCCACCACTGCTCGCCCGTCCTTGCACGAAGTCCAGGCAGTACTGCTCGGCCTAATGCACCAGCGATCCGCCACCGCGGCGAAACATGTCAATCTTTTTCTCGACGCGGCCGAGAGCCAGAGCGCAGCAGAGGAGTGGCAGCACCTCAAGGGCTGTGTCGAAGGTCTAGAGCGCTCCATCAAGGCTCACTATCCGCGAAACGCGGAGTGATCCTTGTTTCCTGCTGTTTGCTTGCGGCTGGACGAAGCACGTAGCTACCAAAGTTCGGTAGATGTGCGGAAAGTAAATCTCCGAGCCTATTCGACTCAAACCCGCTGCCTGTTTTCCACCTCGCTTCAGTCGAACCCGAGATAGGCAGCAATGTCTGGAATGGGTCGGTCTGCGACAGTCGCGGATCGGCCAGTAGCAGCCAATCAGGCTAAGGGGAATCAGTCGTTAACCATTTTAATTGGCAGTCCAGTCATCTACGCTGACTCAATGAACAGTTGGGATTATTACGAGAATTCAACTGAGAATTTGAAAGGGTGCGATGTCAATCCAAGATACCGACCCTTCTTATTAAGCGTAAAGTAGACAGTAAACCCTGTGTAACTATATTCGTTTTTATTTCTGTCTGCCTCAAAACCAAGTTCCACGCGAAAGTCAGCGTCTTTCTCGGATTGAAATGGACCAACAACTATCGAGTTGAGAAACCATTCCCCACTGTCTTTCATAAAAGACTCCAGTAGTGCAATCGATTTCTTCTTTATTAAAAAATATTCAGAAATTATTATCTTCGCGTCTTCAAGAGCCGCGATACTGGGCGCCTCATCGGTACCATAAAGAAATAACTCTGTCCCATCTTCTGTTTGCGAAAACCATGCATTTGTTTCTTTTTCTTTTTTCAATTTATCAAGATCAAACATGCAGAGGTGATTTTAGTAGTAAAAGATGAAGAATAATACATTGCACTGGCCCCTAACGCCATACAAGTCTAGTCGGCGCTCTTTCTATGCCTTCACAATGACTGCTTAACGGCGGCCCAATGAAGGTCTCCTGTGGGTCGACCAACGACGGTCGTGCTCCAGCTAAGAGGTGACGGCCACTTATTGAAAGAGCAGCCATTCAATGTAGTGATTAAGCGCCTCTGCATTTAGCCTCAGTGGGGCCATACAGTCAGCCGCTACCTACTGGCGTGCCAAGAAGCCGGCGAACTGGGCATGACGGCGTAGAGTTATCCGGACTTGCTCACAAATACTCGATGGCATCGTATTCGCAGGACTAAACACCTTCATTTCGATTATGGCATTCTGGGGCGAGGTACCATTTCTCACCACAAGAACGTCAGCCCTCAATTTTCCGTGTGCCGATGTAATACTCTGCTCATGTTCGGCAGCGAGTCCGAGAGCTCTGAAGGTCTTCGCAAGGCGTTTCCCTAATGCCGTTGGTGAGGTGGTGACGGATTCGTACCAAACCCGTGCCATTTCGGCGCGATCGGACTCTCGCTCCCGGAGCGGCTTGTAAGAGCTTGGATCCCATGTGCCATTTACTATCGAAAAGAAGTGGGTATTCCTGAATCTATCCAGATACGAATTGTGCAATACATACTCGTCGTTGTTGAGCTCTTTACATAGCGGATGAAGGTCTGCTGCTGCTACTGGGACGAGCCTAAGGTCAAAGTACAGACGTGCACGATTCAAATCACGTAACGGCAGTTGTTTGCGATCATCTTCGTTGAGTTGACGATACCAAGCATTCCAATCGAGCTTATAGCCTTGGCGAGCATCGGTGAACTGCTGCACCCGCGTAATGCGCTGACCATCGGTAACAGGCCAGAGCATAATTACCTGATAGGTGGACAAGTCGTGCAGCGAATGAACATGCTCACTAAGGCGAAGCCCTGTATGCTCAATCGCAGCCCCGATTGTGTCAGTCGAGCGACTTATCTCCTCAAGGTCTTCACGGATAAGTGTAAAATCCGAAAGATCGCGGTCATTATGAAAACGAAAGGTTTCTTCGATGATATTTGGCCACTCGCTTTTGGATGGTCCGGCCAGAGAAAAGTCTTGTTTGAGAAGAATTCTCCGATTCCTGGTCGTTGCGTCAGCGAGTGATTTCTGAAAATCGCGACTGGTGGTCAACCAGAGAAATAGAATCCGGGTGTTTCGGAGTTCGCCGCGATCGAGTAGTGCCAATGCCTCGACAAAGGAAGTCGGTACAGCGGTCTTTTGTGCTGCCGCTTCCTCATACTGATCGACCACTGCGACCATGAGATTTTTCGGTGTGTGCGCAATTCGCTGCGCTTCAGCAGCGACGACACCTGCGAGTTCGGTCGGAGACTCGACGGCTTCGCGTGGCAACTGAAAGACATGAGCCTCTGGAAGGTGTGTGCCTAGTTCCAATGCCGCCGAGCTCTTCCCGCCACCGCTCTCGCCATAGATCGGGAGAAAACGAATGCCACCGGACAATTGCATACTCGCGTAAGCGGTTTTGACAAGAGCAAGAAGTGCCTGGTTGGCCTTAAGGCGTCCTCGAAACGCGAGGTCGAGATCTTCGTATCGTGATGGGAGCTTTAGCGGGTTAGAGGTGTTGTTCATGCGGAAGCCTAGGGTTGATTCTCAAGGTGTTTTCTGATTATCTTAGATATACGGACTTAAGCCACGGGAGACTGTGCTCGCGGTTCTATGCGGCCAACTAATGCATCCCAAAAACCTCCCTGGCTATTCTAAACACCGAATCCTCCTGAAAGTGGCTTGCAGGCTGTATTTTGGGCGGATGCGCTGTTTAGATGCAGATGTACGAATTTCATAAAATCCGACACTCCTGTTTTACGCTCCGCACGTCTGCTGAGCCATCCGGGAGTGCATGCGATGCCTTCACTATAGCCGCGACACCGAGACGGCTTACCTGCACTGAGTGCGGTTTACATCCGTCGGCATGGCCGTGCAAGTGCATGGGGCTACCCCTATGCTCGAAAAGCCTGTGTTGAAATTAGTTGCGGGTGGAGCGGTCAGCCCGGACTTCGGACCGTCACAGACCGCATTGCGATGGATGGAGCTATGTCTCCTTTGGGTCGAAAGCAGACCATCTACAAAATCAATTCCCATTCCCAACCATCTCCCGAGTCCCCCGACACCCCGCACCAAACGCCGAACACCCCCAAAACGCTTTCCCAGCCGCAGGCCCGCGCTTCGCCACGCGCTGAACCATGGCTTTCCCGCATTGAGGACAGCCAGGTATTGGGGCAGCGGCCGGTTGCACTGTGTCAAAAGCAGGCGCCGTCTTGACGGGCTCGACCACAGGCACAGGGCTCGCCAAAGGTGCAGAAGTCCGAGTCTTGAGGGCTGAAGCCGCTCCTGTCTGGGCCTTTGCTTCCTTCAGCAATTTCATGAGCGCGGCTCCGTCCATGAGGTGGATATTCCTCCCCGCAGCAAACGCCACAGCCTCCTGAGTGAACCGGCCAGAGGTCACTACAAAGCCGGCAGCAGCCCCATCAGCTGCCATGACGCCATAAAGCTCGCGCACCGTGGAAACGCCGACCTTGAAGGCTTTCCACTGCTTGCATTGCACCAGTGTCTTTTCGCCATTCTTCGAGAGCACCAGGTCCACGCCACCGTCGGGCCCGCCGCCACCGGTTTCCTTGACGCTGTAGCCGCGCCGCCGAAATCCCTCACCCACCAGCGTTTCAAACTCCCGCCATGACATGTTCTGCAGCGCATCCGCGCTGGAACTGGCCGAGGTGGTTTCGAACAACCGGCTGCGGCGGCGCTTGCGCACGGCGGAAATGGCCGCGCCGGCCAGGCAGATGAGGGGCAGGATGTACTGGCCACCGGTAGCCAAGCCCTGCCATATGGCCGTGGTGGCCAATTGGCCTATTTGCTGCGGGCTTTGCGCTGCAGGCAGGGGACGGATGGCAATGGAGTGCAGCACCATGTAGCTGGCGAGTGCCAATGCAATGCCCGCCCACCAGGGCAGCATGGCGACCAGATCCATGAGGTCTTCTGCCGTGCTGGTCTTTCGTTTTCTTGCCACTCCCGCTCCTCCATCGTTCAAATTGCCGAACATTTTGCAACATTTATGGGCGAGGCGAATTCCTGTGCCAATGGGTGCGGTGAAATCAAGAGAAATTGACACTGAGGATGTCTTCTGGCTGGCGATGAATGTGTGGAATGCGCTATTGATTGCATAGCAGGTGGTGCATGTCTGGTCTGCGAAATTCCTTGCCTTGTCATTTGGGGCAATGGACTGATCGTGCTCATTGCCATGGGTCGCGCAGGGGACAGGCGCCATTGGGTGTGAGAGAGCAGTCCCGCTGCTGTCCTTATCCCCAGTGCTGTATGAATTTGTGTCACTTGTTTGGGGGACATACAGGGCCATGGCGGCTACCTAGCATCCGGTCGACTGGAGCGCAAAAAGGGGGCGGGCGATGACTGCGGTGCGGTCATTTCTTCAACGCCGCCGCTTGTTTGCACACCGATTCGCGGCCGAATCCGGCCTTTCACCATCAGGAGCCTTCGCCATGTCCGACTCTGCAAATTCAAAGAATGCCTTCACCCCGTCTGCCGATATCTACAAGGGAATTTCCGTTCTCAGTTCAGAGGACTGGATCGGGCTGACGACGTTCTTCGAGTCTGCAGTCACCGACAACCCGACCACCACGGAGCTGATGCGCGCCATGCTGGGCATGCAGAAGCAGGATGCGTTTCGGCCGGAGTTCTCCGAAGCGGTGGAGCTGTTCGTCACGCTCAAGGGTGTCGGCCAGAAGTTCAAGGCCGATGTGCAGGACAAGATGCTGACCCTTGCCGACGATATCGTTCAGTACAACGATGTGGCGGCAACCACCTATGAGCGGTTGATCGAGCTGGTGGACCGTTTCGATCTGGAGGGGGCACCCACCCCATCGGCGGAGCCGGCGGTGGAAGCGAAATGGAAGGCCCTGGTCAAGGTTTGGGAAAGCGATACGCCCAGCGGGCGTTCGGAGCAGATCAAGCGCAATTTCAGCAGCGCGCTGGAGCAGTTGATTGAAGACGCCAATGCGCGTTCGGTGCGTGCCTTCGCGCTGCAGAACTCCATTCTTGACAACGGCAACGGAATACTGATGCGCCTGAATGCCTGCAAGACCGCATTCAACGGACAAAAGCAGAAGTTCACGACCACTCTGGGCGCCGAGGGTGCTGCCAACCAGAAGCTGAAGGCCGCCATGGAGAAGCTGGAGAACGACTTGAAGGCCCTGCGCCGCAAGGAAAAGGATGAAGTCATCGTGCTGTCCACGTCTCCGGCCTATCTGGCCATTCCGCTTTTCGGGCCGCTGATTCTGGCGGGGGTGGATATCGGTGTGGGTGCGGACCTTGCGGTCACGCGCAGGAAGATTGCCGAGAAGGTGGATGAGGTGAGAACCATCCAGGCCACGATGGCCACGAACGAGCGCTTCATCGGCTACTACAACCGGAGCAATGATCGCTTTGACAGCATCAGCAAGAGCATTGAAGACCTGGGTCCCAAGCTCAAGACGCTGGGCGAGGCATGGCGTGCGATTTCTGCCGATCTGGGCAACATACACAAGGTCTTGAGCACCACCGGCCGCAAGTCCCTGCAAGGGGAAAACTGGTTCAGCCTGACGGTGGTGCTGGGCACGGCCAAGAAGGGCTGGGCGCGTGTCGCCGGACAGGCAGACCATTTCCGCCGTTTTGGCGGCACGCCGAAAAAGGCGCAGAGCGTGGACCAACTGGTGGAGCTTGCCAGCAAGAAGGCAGCCTGAGCGATCTGCTCCGGCCTTTGTCCAACCGCTGCACAGGTGCAGTGCCTTACCTGGAACCACCCGCCATGACTTCAGCAATGACTCCCCTTGAATTGCGAACCCTGATCGATCGCTACCGAGCCGAGGGCCTGGTGCCGCCAGGGCCGCTGGTCTGCAGCGGTGGCCGGGCGCCGGACGGCAGCTTCAATCCCTTCGGCATCGTGGCCGATCTGGTGGTGGACCTGAAGGTGTTGCTGGACGAGGCCGACGCGGCTGGCCTGCAGGCGCTGGACATCCATGCCGATACCGTGGTGGTGCCCGAGGGGTTCGACAGGCGGCTTGACGGCGCGGTGCGGCGGCTGACGGTGGTTGCCCGCCGCATTGTTTCCGAAGGCACGACGGTGTTGCGCATGCTGCATGACGAGGACAACGAGCTCAGCAGGGTGCGCATTTTCGTGGAAGCCGTGGAGGGCCGGTTCACGCTGTACGGCGGCCCCACGCGCGACACCGCTTATGCGCTGGAGGAGGCCTGGGACACAGTGGCGCGGCCGCAGTTCAGCAATTTCCTGTGGCAGGGCAACCGGGCTGTGGTGAAGCACACCCCCGTGCCGCCCGGCTTGCTGGAGCATGGCGAGCCGATGCACAGGGTGCTGGCCGCGCTGTTTGCCTTGAGCGCCGGCATGGCGGGCAGGCCTGGCCACAGCGCGGCCGAGCTGGCGTTGTGCCATGAGGCGCTGGCCTGGATCACGCGCTGGTCAGGGGTCGAGTCCGGGTTTGGCGAGTTGATCCAGGCGGCGGGTTCGCTGCAGCGTCTGCTGCCGGTCATGGGTGTTGACGGGCTGGCCAGGCCGATTCCTGATCTGAGCGCCGGAAGCTATCTGTCGCTGGCCAAGGCCCGGCAGGAGGTGATGGCGGCCATGGAGGCCCACCTGCGCAGCCTGCGCGCCAGCGGCGAGCTGGCAGGTGCCGTGGGCAGCGTCGCGCAGGCGTTTGCCTACCGGGACACCATGGACCTCAAGACGCTGGAGGCACGTTGCACCGAGCTGGAGCAGCGGTTGATTCAACAGATCGAGGCCCTTGACCGCGCCGCACGCACGGTGCGCCAGGAGGAGCTTGAAGCGGAACTTGCCGCCATGCGGCTGAAGCTGGAGAGCGACGTTGCCCAGATCGTGCGCACCGTGAAGATGAGCCTGGAAATCGCCTTTGGCGTCATTGCGGTCGCGGGCAGTGTGGCGGCCCTGTGCGTGGGCGTGCCGCCCGACCCGAAGGCGCTGACCGAGACCGGTCAGAAAGGCGTGCTCGGCCTGAAGGATTTGTACGGGCAGGCCAAGACGCTCGGCGGCAGCATAGACGGCCCGCTCAAGGCGCTGAAGGCCCTGGGCCAGTCGTTTGCCATTCCACTGCAATGGGCCAGGCACAACTCCAGCACGCTCAAGAATCTGGTGGATCCCGCCAAGGGCGCATTGAATGCGGTGCTGCCGGTGATCCGTGGGCCGCTGAGCGGGCTGGATGTCGAGGGGATTTCACGGGAGCTGGGCGACACCATGCGTGCACTTGCGCTCATGCCGGATGCCAATGAAGCCAAGGCGGCCTGGACGGTGCTGGAAAACGATGCCGTCAACCGGCTGGATCTGGTGCTTGCCACGGAAGGCACCGAGGCGGCCGTGCGCAACGCCGCCAACACCCTCAAGACACAGGTGCAGAAAGTGGCCGTCTATGGCCGCCTGCTGGCAGAGCAAAGCGCATCCAAGAATGCCATTGCCCGTGAGCTTGCCACGCTCAAGCTGGAATACGTTGCGGTGATCGGCAAGCGCAAGCGCCTGCAGGCGCTGGAGCAGCAGGCGCTGACAGAGCTGGAGCGCAGCGCGCGGCTGCAGGGGGAAATCACCCTCAGGGCAGAAAGTGCGTGCCGCGGTTTCTTCGTGGACTGCTTCGGGGTCCGCGCCGCACAGGCCTACGAGACAGGCAAGCAGCCCGGCCACCGTCTGTCGATGCCGGGCACGGCCGCTGCCATGGCAGATGCACACGCCACCCTGCTGGCAGACCACGCCAGCGCGCAGGCGGCCAATGCGAGGACCAAAGGTGATCTGCGGCGGGAATTGCGGGTCACTGACGCCGCGCTGCTGCAGCAGCTGGCGCATGGGCAGCCCATCAGCCTGTCCATTGCCACCAGCCATCCGGCACTGGCCAGCTACCGCCGCATCCGCCTTTCGTCGGTGCAGGCCTGGCTGGAGTTTGCCGATGCCTCGGCCCAGCGCATCAATATCGACATGGTGACCGGCAGCGACTTTCACGACAGCACGGGCAACGGGGCCGAGAGGCTTTTCTGCTCGCCCCTGAAGATCAACTTCACTTACGCCGGCGACCAGATCGAGTTCTCGCAGCATCTGGGAGACGTCTGCCCGACGCCGTTCACGACGTGGCTGATCGAAGTGCTGGAGCCCCGACAGATGCCGGCAGCGCCTCGGGCCCTGCGCCTGTTGATGGCCGGCACTGCCGCCAGATGACCCGGCTTCTGTGGCTGCCCGCCGCTGCCACGGCGCTGTGCTGCGGTGGCGCCCTGGCATCAAGCTGCCGCGTCGAAGTCGAGCCCGCGCGTGAGCCAGTCGCAAGGCAGGTATGGACCGATATCGCCGAGTTCTCGTTCCTGACCGGGCTTGATCTGGACGATGCCAGCGGCCGCATGACGCTGGTAAGGAGCCTGGAGAGCATGCAGTCGTTCCCTGCGCTGAAGGCAGCATCGGCCGCTTGGGGCACGCTGCGTGCCCGTATCGACGGGCTGGCCGACACGGTGCAAAAGCTGGGGCAGGCCGTGGGGCGTTTGCAGCAGCTGTGCGACCAGCTGGATGCCGTTTCGCTGGCCCCCGACGCACCGCTGGACGAGGCCCGATGGAATGCGGGTGTCGCAGCCGTCGAGACGGAGATGGATACGGCCATTGCGGCGGCTGCACCCGTCGTGGCGCAGCTGGAAAGTCATGCCTCGCTGCTTCGCGTGGCCGCCGCGCACCATGCCAGGCAGCCGCCACCGGCAAACGCGGTGGTCCGCCTTGGGCCCGCGCCGCAGGCGATGGCAACGGAATTCAGCACCCTGGCATTGCGCTGGCGGGCCGTGGCCTCCGACCTTGCAAATGCTCGCCGCATCTTGCCGGTGAGGCCGGTGCGTGGTTCATCCGCGCCCTTGATCGCCATGACGGCCGCCATGCGGGAACTGGCACGGATCTCCGCCGAGGCGCACGCACTCTCGGCCCAGCGGCTCAGCGATGCGGATTTTCGGCGCTACGAGACGGGCGACTACCTGTACGACCAATGCCCCATGCTCAAGGACCGCCAATGGGTCGGGCTGCAGAACCTGTACTGGAGTGAAAGGCGCAACGCGGTAGCGCTGCTGCAGGGTACGGGCCTTGTGTCTCCTCCCGGTCTGTTCAACTTCGAGCCATGGCAGATTTCCGTCCCGGCCATGATTCTGGGCGCCGACAGATGGAGGTTCCTGCGCACCGGCAAGGGCTACTGGCTTGTCCAGAATGCGGCGTTCGGACCGGGCACCATAGCGCTCGATGTCACCAGCGTGGCCGGGAAACCGCATCTTGAGCTGAAGATGACGGCGTCGGCGGGGGACTCCCCACGCTTCAGCGGCCAGCAGTGGCGCTGTGCGCCCAGCGCCCTGCCGGGCCAGTTCCATCTCTACAACCGCTTCCTGTCGGATGCCATCGTGCTGGACACGGCCAATGACAATGGCATTGCCGTCATGCTGCCGGCCACCAACCGCTCCTCTGGCCAGTATTGGCGTGTGATCGAGCGGTAAGAGGTACTTGGGGGCAGGACCCCCTTGATCTCAACCGCACTTGAGGTTGCATGCTCCAGGCTTCTCGTCGCCATGGCACTGCGCCATGGCCGGCGCAGACCCTGCAACCAAGAAGCATCCATGCCCCATCAAGATTCCCTCACGCTGGACGATCAGGTCCGGCCGACGACCACCGAGAGCTGGTCCATCCTGTCCTCCCCCTACCGCCTGACGACGATCGGCATCGTCTCGCTGGTGGCCTTGATTGCCTTTGAGGCCCTGGCCGTGGCCACCGCCATGCCAGCGGTGGCCCGCGCGCTCGATGGGGTGCCGCTGTATGCGGTTGCCTTTGGCGTGACCCTGGCCACCAGCGTGGTGGGCATGACGGTGGCCGGCGGCTGGTGCGACGCGCGCGGGCCGGCGGCGCCGCTGTGGTCTGGCATGGCGTGTTTTGTGGCGGGGCTGCTGCTGGCGGGCTTTGCGCCTTCCATGCCGGTGTTTCTGGCGGGGCGGCTGGTTCAGGGGCTGGGGGCCGGTGGCATGTCGGTGGCGCTGTATGTGCTGGTGGGCCGGCGGTATCCCGAGGCACTGCGGCGGCGCATTTTTGCGGCGTTTGCCACGGCCTGGGTGGTGCCCGCGCTGGTGGGACCGGCGTTGAGCGGCCTGGTGGTGGAGCACCTGGGCTGGCGCTGGGTGTTCCTGGGCGTGCCCCTGCTGGCCTTGCCGGCCGGGGCGATGCTGCGCCCGGCGCTCCAGGGCCTGGGCGGCCATGGCCAGGGCATGCAGGGCGGTGTGCGGCGCGGGCTGTGGGCCTTGGGCGCGGCCACGGGCATCTGCCTTCTGTATGTGGGCGGGCAGAGGCAATCGGCGGGCGCCTTGGGGGCGGTGGCGGCGGCCGCGGCCTTGTCGCTGGTCTGCACCTGGAAGCTCTTGCCGGCCGGCACGCTGCGCGCCGGGCGCGGGCTGCCCAGCGTGATCGCCTTGCGCGGGCTGGTGTTTGCAGCGTTCTTCGGGGCCGAGGCGTTCCTGCCGCTGGTGCTGGCGCGCGAGCACGGGCTGTCAGCGCCCATGGCGGGGCTGGTGCTGAGCGCGGGTGCGCTGGGCTGGTGCTCCGCTTCCTGGTACCAGGGACACAGCCGCAACGGCTGGAGCCGTCACCGATTCCTGCGCGTGGGAACCAGTGCCGTGCTGGCGGGCGTGCTGCTGACGGCATCCGTGGCCTGGCCGGCCGTGCCCGTGTGGGTGGCGGTGGTGGGCTGGATCGTGTCGGGGCTGGGCATGGGCCTGCTCTCGGCAAGCCTGTCGGTGCTCACGCTGTCCATGTCCGCGCCCGGCGAGCAGGGCGCCAACAGCTCGGCCCTGCAGCTGTGCGAGGCCATTGCCGTGGCGGCCACCCTGGCCATTGGCGGATCGCTGTTCGCGGCCTTGCTGGAGACTTCGGCCCAGGCGGCCTATCTGGCGAATTTTGGGGTTGCGGCCGGGGCGGCGGTGCTGGCGGCGGTGATCGTGGGGCGAACGGATACGCGGCAGGTGTTTGTGGGGTGATGAATACGTCCCACTGATATGGCAGTGATCGCTGGATTGACGTAGAAGCGGGACAGGTGACGATGCACCCACCCATCGGTGACTGGACAAAGCGTCCAGTTCCGCGGGAGCGCTGGCGGCTATATTCGCTGCGCGGCAAGCCGCATTCCTGTCTTGAATGCATGCGCCGGCAAGCGTGTCGTGCATGCCTGAGGCTGTATCAAGGGCCACCGTAAATATCCAGAGGAAACAGTTGAATGGGCATCGCTTTTCGCCAGACTGAAATCAACATCAAGATCGCCAAGAAGCAGGGCAAGGTACTCACCGCGCTTCTGCAGGAAAAAGGCTGGATCACGGAAGACATGCCGTTGGATGCCGCGTTGGCCGCGATCGGCTGGTATGGCAAGAGCCAGAAGACCCTGCTGGTGATTGACGAGATCGATGTGGACAAGATCACCGAGCGGGTCTCTCAACAGTTGGAGGCGCTGGCTCCTTTTGTGCGCGATGGGAGCTTTGTCCGTTTTGAATCTGAAGAAAGCAGCAAGGACTATGCGCTCTGTGTTTTCGAGGGCGGCAAGGCCCACGGCTACGGGTGGTTGGGCATCCGGGAAAAATCATCGGTCGCCGCCGCCATCGGAGCTGTGCCCAGTGGTCCATGGAATGAGTACATCCATGACGAGTCTCCTTCTCAGCAGAAACTGACCGATCACCGCTATTGGGCCGTGGTGGCACGGAGCATGGCGGAGAAGCTCTGGTTCATTGCCGGGAGTTCCACGAGCTTCAATGCCAGGGAAAAGGAGCAGGCCTACTGGATCATCCGGGCATGCGAAGAGGCACGGACTTCCATGCTGGGTGAGCGCCATCTGCTGGTCCAGGATATCCAGATGTATGAGCGAGAGGTGGCAAAGCTGCCGCAGATTCTTGCGATCCATGCGCATGAGGCGAAGCTGCGCTGGCTGAAAGGACCCCGCAAGAAGCTGGCCGCGCTGGATTTCGATATCCGTGCCGATGAACTGCAGACGCTGCTTGGCTACCGCGATACGTTTGCGCCAGGGCGAGAACTTCTGGTCAATGGACAGCAGGGGGCATACCAACCGGAAGTGCGCGCATTCTTCGCGCAACTGCGTGAGGCTCCCTGGTTCCTGCAGCTTTGCAAGCTGGCAAAGGACGGGGAGGACCGCATGCAGGTCATCCTGGATTTCCAGGGGTTGATGTCTGATGTGATGGACTCTGCCGATCTGAAGGAAAGTCTGTTCTATCTGCATTGGATGGCGTCCGCCGAGAAAGGGTGCGTCGCCATCGTTCTTGGTGCAGACAGTGAAGATATCTCGGACCTCGCGCCCGAGATTCACAAAGCCATGCAAAGAATCGCCCAACTGGCGACCTTGAAGTAGGCCTGCCCGCAAGGCGTTCTTCCTGCGGCCAGCCGCGTGCATGATGGCCGGCATGAATATCTCCTCCTACTTCGAAATTCCCGTCCATGAGCTGGAAAAGGCCATGGCGTTCTACCGCGCCGTCTTCGGGCATGCGCTGGAGCGTGACAGCGTGGATGGCAACGAGATGGCCTTTTTCCCGTATGCGGAAGGCGCGCCCGGCTCCAGCGGCGCACTGGCCCAAGGCGACAGCTATGTGCCGGGAAAGTCGGGCGCCCGCGTCTATTTCGATGTGCCCGATATCCAGGACACGTTGAGAAGGGCCGTGGCAGCGGGGGGAGCAGTTCGCTATCCGGAAACGGCGGTGGGCGCGTTCGGGTTTGTGGCGGAGTTGGAGGATCTGGACGGCAATTGCATTGGCCTGCGCGCTGCCGCGGCGTCCAGGCAAGATCCGGACGCTGAGCCGGCGCTCCCGATGCCGAGCCATGGGGAAAATGTCACATGAAGCACGAAAAGAATATTTCCCCGGTAGGCTGGTACGTGGTTTCCTACCTGCTTCGTTTCGTGGAACTGAACGATGAGAAGAGGGACGACGAACAGGCCCGCTTCCTGTCTTGGGAGAACACGGTGCTGGTCCGTGCCGGCACCTTGGACGAGGCCTATGAGAAAGGGATGGCGCTTGCCCTGGAGAATGCCGTGCCCTACAAGGGTGGGCCGGATGGAGAGCCTGTCCAGTGGGAGCTGCTGGGCATCACCGAGGTGCTGCCTATCTACGAGGAGCTGGCGGACGGCGCGGAGATCCTGTGGACCAAGCGTGCGCCCAGAAAACTGAGGAATCTGCGGCAGATGGTCAAGCCCAAGGGCGAGTTCCGGCAATAGGGGCAGGTGGGGCCGATTGCTTGCCGGGCAGCTGCATCTTCAAGGCCAATATTCCAGCAGAAAGAAGATGGTGGCAGGCATGGCGATGAACCCCAGGAGACGCTTTTTTCTCAGGAAGCTTGCAGGCAGTCCTGATGCCAGCAGTTTTCTATGATTGATGGGTTCAATCAATGCTGAAGAGATCATCACAAAGGCAAGCAATGCGAATTTGATAGTCTGATCGTTGAAAAACGGTATGGCTAACATGGGTGCGGCGCAAGCCATAACGATGTATTTGCTCACCCCTTGGGTCAGGAGTTTTTTCTTTTCTTCTTCTGAAAGGACGGATGTCAGTCGGTTGAATAGATAGATATAAAGCAGAGACAGAGATATCGCAATATACGAATATTTCATTCTTTGAGTTCCTCGCCCTCAATTTGAGGCTGCATTGTTGAACATGCAAAGGAAGCAGGCAAGTGGCATTTTTTGCAGCGGCAGTTGCATTGGCTCGCACGCTCTCCCCGGTATGTGGGCCGGAATATGCTGAATGCTGCGGTATCCGTCTTTTTTGCTGTAGGACGTGCGCGCAGGGGCTGGCGCGCCCCGGGACCACGCCTTGCCCTGTGGCGCCTGTGCTGTGATGGCGGCTTGTCCAACCAACGCACAGGAGAAACACATGTCCGAGAAAACCGCTTCCGTCCATTGGGAAGGTGCAGGCAAGACCGGCCAGGGCCGCATCAGCACGGAGACCGGCGCGCTCAAGGACCATCCCTACGGGTTCGGCAGCCGCTTCGGGGATGACCGCAAGGGAACGAATCCCGAGGAGATCGTGGGCGCCGCACATGCGGCGTGTTTCACGATGGCCTTTGCCTTTGCCTGCGAGAAGGCGGGCATCGCCACCGAGATGCTGGACACCACGGCCAAGGTCCGGCTTGCCAAGGATGGCGAGGGTTTCAAGATCGACCGCATCGCGCTCACGCTGCAGGCCAAGGTGCCCGGCATCGACGATGCGCAGTTCCAGAAAATCGCCCAGGAGGCCAAGTCCCAGTGCCCGCTGTCCAAGGCGCTGGCAGGCGTGCCCGAGGTGACCCTGGTGGCCACGCTGCTGCATTGAACGCGCAGGCCCTTTGGGCCTTTGCCGCGCGGTGACGCGGCCTCAATCCTCCAGTACCAGCCTTCCCCGCATGGGCAGCGCATGCGAGGGATACGAGCAAAAGTAGGTATAGCTCTCGCCCTTGCGCAGGCGCGCCACGGGGAAGGTGACCGAGGCATGCTCGCCGCCCGACAGCATTTGCGTGGCGGCGATGACGCGTGCGTCGGCGTGGTCCACCCAGGCCCGGTCGGGGCCGGCGCGCAGGCCGTCGGCGATCACGGCGTCGATGTCGGCGCTGCGGGCCAGCACCCAGTTGTGGCCGGCTTCCTGCCAGGGCTTCCTGCCGGTGTGGACCAGGTGGACAGTGAAGTTCTCGCAACGCGCGCTGACGCGGATTTCCGCCAGGCTGAAGCGTTTGCCGGGCTGGCCTTCAATGGTGGTTTCGCAGGCGGGATGGGCCACGCTGGATGCGGGCGTGGGGTGGGCATGCTGGGCCTGGGCGTTCAGGCAGAAGGCGGCCAGCAAGGCAGCGGCGGCGGTGATGCGGGTATGCATTCGGAATCTCCAAAAAAGCGGATGGATCTGGAATCGGGGACCGGGCTCAGGCCGCAGGCGTCAGCCCGTCCACGATGACCTGGGGCAGGCCCTGGGAGCAGGGCTCCACCCGGGCCTGCACGCCGTAGACGTGGGCCAGCAGGGCGGGGGTGACGGCCTGGGCGGGCGGGCCGTCGGCCAGCAACTGGCCTTGCTTGAGCACGATGACGCGGTCGGCGTGGCGCAGGGCGGCGCCCAGGTCGTGCAGTACGACCAGGGTGGTCATGCCGTGGCGGCGCGTTTGCTCGCGCACCAGCTGCATGACGTGGAACTGGTGGTTGAGGTCCAGGGCGGACAAGGGTTCGTCCAGCAGCAGCACGCGCGGTTCGCGGATCAGGGCCTGGGCCAGGCCTGCAAGCTGGGACTGGCCGCCAGACAGCTCATCGAGGTGGCGCATGGCCAGGTGGGCGATGCCCAGGTGCTCAAGCAGGGCGGTGGCCTGGGTGACCGCATCCGGGGAGCCGGCCTGCAGCGGGCGCGTGGCGTGTGGCGAGGCCTTGCGCGCGGCCAGCAGTGATTCGATGACGCGCAGGTGCACGGCGGCCGGCAGGGCCTGGGGCAGGTAGACGATGCGGCGCGCGCGCTCGGCCAGGCTGGCGTGCTGCAGTTCCTGGCCTTCCAGCGTGATGCTGCCCTGGGCGCGCACCAGGCCGGCCAGGGCACGCAGCAGGGTGGACTTGCCGCTGCCGTTGGGCCCCAGCACCACGGTGAGCGTGCCGGCGCGCAGCGGGGCGATGTCCAGCGATTCGATGACGCGTCGGCGCCCGTAGGCGACGCTGAGACCCTCGATCTGCAGACCATCTTGCGTGAGAGGTGGCAGATAGGTGGGTGCGAAGTGCGGGGTATTCAGGGAGGTGTTCAGGGTGGTGCTCATGTCCGCCCCCGCGTGCGCAGCACGATGGCCAGGAAGAAGGGAATGCCCACCAGCGAGGTGACGATGCCCACCGGGATGATCACGCCCGGGATCAGCGTCTTGGACGCCACCGAGGCCAGCGACAGCACCAGCGCGCCGACCAGGGCGGCGGCGGGCAGGTAGAAGCGGTGGTCATCTCCCACCATGCGGCGCGCGATGTGCGGTGCCACCAGGCCGATGAAGCCGATGCTGCCCACAAAGGCCACGGACAGCGCGGCCAGCAGGCTGATGCGCAGCAGGGCGCCCAGTCGCAGTCGGCGCACGTCCACGCCAAAGCTGGCGGCACGGTCCTCGCCCAGGCGCAAGGCGGTGAGGCGCCAGGCGTTGAGCAGCGAGAACGGCAGCACCAGGGCCAGCGCGGCGGCCAGACCGGCCACCTTGGGCCAGGTGGCGCGCGAGAGGCTGCCCATGGTCCAGAAGACCAGGCCCTGCAGTGCCTCGGCCGTGGCCACGAACTGCAGCAGCGAAACCAGGGCGTTGAAGCTGAACACCAGGGCAATGCCGAACAGCACCACGCCCGATGCGCTCATGCCGCCCCAGCGCGCCACCAGATCCAGCAGCAGGGCCGAGGCCATGGCGAACAGGAAGGCGTTGGCAGGCACGGCCCAGGCCGTGGGCACGCCGGGCAGGCTCCAGTCCAGCACGATGGCCAGGGCCGCGCCAAAGGCGGCGGCCGAGGACAGGCCCAGCGTGAACGGGCTGGCCAGCGGGTTGGCCAGCACGGTCTGCATCTCGGCGCCGGCCAGGCCCAGGGACAGGCCCACGGCCACGGCCATCAAGGCGTAGGGCAGGCGAATGTCCCAGACGATGACGCGCAGCGCAGGCGGCGCCTGGTCCGCATGGCCCAGGGTGGCGATCAACTGGTCCAGTGCCAGCCCGGAGGGGCCGGTGGTGAAGTCCAGCAGCAGCGCGCCCACGATGGCCGCAGCCAGCAGGGCCAGCACCAGCACGCGCAGGGCGGTCAGGCGCCGGTAGCCTCTGGCCAGCGGCGTGGCGCTGGCGGCCGGGCTGGCGAGGTCCACGGGCAGGTCGGTGGCCATGTTCATCGCGCGGCTCCGCTGGCCGCTATGGCCGCTGCCTTGGCAGGTGCATCGCCCCAGAAGGCGCCGTGCATGGGCAGGGCGGGCAGGAAGCGGCGGTTGATCTCGTCCAGTGTGGCCTGGGGATCGATGTCGCCAAAGCGCTCTGGGTAGAACCACTTGGCCATGGCCTCGATGGCCAGGATGTTGGTGGGTGCGTCGTAGAAGTTGTGCCACAGGCCGTGGGCGCGGCCCTGGCGAACGGCGCCCAGCACCTCGAAACCGGGGCGCGCGGTCAGCGCCTGCAGGCTGGCCGAGAGGTCGGCCGGCGCCACGCCGCTGCCGGCCTTGAGCATGAGGCGGTTGCTCTGCGGGCGGCTGCCGGTGGCGATGTAGACCTCGGGGTCGGCGGCGATCAGGGCTTCCTGGTGCATGTCGCCGATGGCGCCGGGCACCTTGCCGGCCGCGACGTTGATGCCGCCGGCCGCCTCGATGAACTCGCCCATGTTGCCCTTGCCGACGGTGTGGCAGCAGCCGTCCCAGACGCCGGCCAGCAGCTCGGCGAAGACGCGCGGGCGCTGGCTGGTGGGAATGCCCTCCACCCGCTGGCGCACCTGCTGCAGGTGCTGCTCGTAGAAGCGCGCATAGGCCTCGGCCTGTTCCTCGCGGTGCACGGCCTTGCCCAGGATGCGCATGCTGGCCAGGGTGTTGCGCACGGGCTGGGCGCGAAAGTCGATGAAGACCACGGGCACGCCGGCCTTCTTGAGATCGTTGACCAGGCCGCTCTGGCGCCCCGGCCCATGTCCGCCCAGGCCGAAGATGGCGATGTCGGGCCGGGTGGAGACCGATTGCTCGGCGCTGACGCTGTCTTCCGAGGTGCGGCCGATGACCGGGATGCGGTCTATGGCCGGGAAGCGGCGCCGGTAGTCGGCATAGCCGTTGGGGTCGGCGAAGGGCAGCTCGCCCTGCCACCCGGCGATGCGGACCAGCGGCTGGTCACCCTCGATCAGGGCCAGGGCGTAGAGGAAGCGGCCCTCGCCCAGCAGGATGCGCTCCACCTTGGCGGGGATTTCGACCGTGCGGCCGACGATGTCGACCACGGTGGCGGCCGGTGCATTGGCAGCGGTGCCGGCAGGCGAGGCCGCAAGCGCGGAGGCGGACAGCAGGGCGGCGGCGCAGGCTGCGGCCAGGGCCAGCAGTGCGCGGCGTGTGGGGAGACGTTGGGTGGATGTCATGGTGTGGCCCCGGCTCAGAAGGACAGGTCCAGGCCCGCCGTGTAGGTGCGGCCCGCGCCCGGCACGCCGTAGAGCTGGAAGCCGTCCAGCGAGGCGCCGATGCGGCTCCAGTAGAAGCGGTTGGTGAGGTTGTTGATGTTGAAGCGGGCCGTGAGCTGGCGGTTGATGCGCCAGCTCAGCGCCAGGTTCTGCACGAAGTAGCTGGGCGCTTTTTCGTGGTCGGCCACATAGATGGGGTGCACGCCGTTGGGGCCGTTGACCGTGCTGGACGTATTGTTCTGGCCGCCCACCATGACGTTGTCCGTATAGCGGCGCTCACCCACGTACTGCGCGCCCCAGCTCAGGGTGACGGCGGGCGTGACCAGGAAGGAGGTCCAGACGCTGCCGCTCCAGTCGGGCACGTTCCTGGCCTCGGCACCTTCGTTCGCGCCCTTGGTGAGGCGGCTCTTCAAGTGGGACAGGCCGGCGTACACCGACCAGCGCGGCGTGATCTCGCCCTGGGCGCCCAGCTCGAAACCCTGCACCCGCTTGGCGGGCAGGGCGCGCACGGGCGAGACGCTGTCGGGGCTGTACTCCCACGATTCGCTCAGCTCGGTGCGGAACACGGCGCCGGTCAGCGACAGGCGCCCGCCCAGCACGTCCCACTTGCTGCCTGCCTCCCAGGTTCGTGACAGGGCCGGCGCATAGGCCAGCTGGGCGGCCGTGCCGTAGACGCCGTTGTTCGTGGTCACGCCCATGGCCGAGGGCTGGGCCGCGCGGCTGTAGGAGACATAGATGGAGCCCTCGCTGGCCGGCTTGTAGACCAGGCCCAGGCGGCCGCTGAGCGCGCCGTCCGTGCGGCTGGCGCCGCCGTTGTTCGCCTGCCAGCGGTCGTAGCGCAGCGCCGTCTGGGCCTGCCAGCGCGGCGAGAAGGTGATGGTGTCGTTCACATACACGCCCGCGTTCTGCACCGTGGCGCGCGCGCTGCCCGCGCCCACCACCGTGGGCGTGCCCGGGAAGATGGTGGCCGGGTCGGCCATGTCGAAGCCCAGCGTCCCGGTGGGCAGGTCCATGCTGCGCTCGCGGTCGCCATAGGTCTCGCGGTACAGCTCCAGCCCTGCCGTGAGGTCGTGCTTGAAACCTGCCGTCTCGAAACTGGTGCGCACATCGGTCTGGTTGTTGGCGATGGTGTAGCGCTTGGACACTGGCACAGAGGCCAGGCGCAGCGAGGCATTGGCGCCCGTGGTGTCCACCAGGCCGTAGTCGCCATAGGACAGGATGCCGCCCGGCGCCGTCACCAGCCCGCCCAGGCCCACATAGCCCAGCGAGTTCTTGTTGCTGCCGCTGTTGAAGCGCGCGGGCGCCAGCACGCTCCAGTTGTCCGAGCGCTCGTAGCGGAACTGGTTGCGCACCGTGGTCGTGGGCGAGAGGTCATGCTCCACGCGGGCCGTCACCATATCCGTGCGCGACTGCTGGGTGTAGAGGTTGGAGGCGCCGTACCAGGCATTGCGCGGCACGCCCGGCATCACCTGGCCGCCCGTGCCGCGCTGAATGGGCAGGCCGCCATCGGGCGTGTTGTCGTCCACCTGGTGGAAGACGTTGACCACGGTGCGCGTGGAAGTGCCCAGGCCGTGGGCGAACGAGGCTGCCACGCCGTAGCGGTCGTAGTCCACCCCGTTGCGGCCGGCCACGTCGTTCTGATGCTTCATGAGGTTCAGGCGCACGGCGCCGGTCTCGCCCACGCTGCGGTTCAGGTCGGCCGTGGCGCGGCGGTAGCCATCGCTGCCCACGCCCACCGAGCTGTTGTGGAACGTGTCGCGCCTGGCTTCCTTGCTGACCAGGTTGACGCTGCCGCCCACGGCGGACACGCCAGACTCCACCGAGCCCGTGCCCTTGTAGACCTCGGCCTGCTCCAGGTTGAAGGTGTCGGTGCGGCTGGCCATGCCGCCGTCGCGCACGCCGTCGATGGTGATGGCCTGCTCGGCCGAGAAGCCCCGGATGGTGAAGAAATCTCCCCAGCCCAGGTTGCCCTCGCCCGAGGTGAAGGTGATGCCGGGCACGTTCTGCAGCACCTCCTGCAGGCTCTGGGCGTTTTGCTCGCGGATCAGCTCGGCCGGCACCACGCTGATGCTTTGCGGCGTGTCGCGCAGCGGCTGGGTGAGCTTGGGCGACTGCACGGCGGCGGGCTGGTAGGCCGGCGCCTCACGCGTGGAGCGGACCTCGACCGTGCCCAGGGGCGATGCCGGAGCGGCCGCAGTCTGGGCCACGGCCAGGGTGGAGAAGGCGCCCAGCGTCAGCGCAAGGCTGGTGGACAGGGCCGGAGGGAAACTGTTGGAGTGCTGAGAAGACATGGCGACGAATCACTAGAATGAAAATCGTTCTTATTGACGAGCAGGACTCTAGTGACGCGACAGCGCAGACAGGGCAGCGACCGCCGGGCAAATGCAATGCTCCATTGCACAGGCTGCCGCCACAACATTCCATTACAAAACGCCGTGCGCCAATGCAATCCATGAGCGCACCAGCCGCCGCATCCCCGGCCGCCCAGGGTCCGCGCATCCTGGTGGTGGACGACGATCCCGACATCCGCGAGCTGCTGTGCGACTACCTGCGCGCCTCGGGCATGCGCCCGGCCGCCGTGGGTGACGGCCAGGCCATGTGGGACTGGCTGGGCCGGCATGCGGCCGACCTCATCGTGCTGGACCTGATGCTGCCCGGCACCGACGGCCTGGCCCTGTGCCGCAGCCTGCGCGAACGCACCCACATCCCCGTGGTCATGCTCACGGCGCGCGGCGCCTTGCTGGACCGCATCCTGGGCCTGGAGATGGGGGCCGACGACTACCTGCCCAAGCCCTTCGATCCGCGCGAGCTTCTGGCGCGCATCAAGGTGGTGCTGCGCCGCGTGGCCCAGGCACCGGCGCCGGCCAGCGAGCCGGAGCATCTGCCCGTGCTGCGCTTTGCCGGCTGGACGCTGGACATGCGCGCGCGCGAGCTGCGCTCGCCCCAGGCCGTGCTGGTGCCGCTGGCCCAGTCCGACTACCGCGTGCTCTGCGCCCTGGCCAGCAACCCGCACCGCACGCTGAGCCGCGACTACCTGGCCGACCATGTGTTCGGCCGCGAGCGCCAGGCCCAGGACCGCGCCATCGACGTCTGCGTGAGCCGACTGCGCCAGCACCTGGAAGACCCTGCGCGCCAGGCCAGCCTGATCCGCACCGTGCGCAACGCCGGCTACGTGCTGACCTGCGACGTGGTGCCGCAGGCATCGTGATGGCTTGGATGCAGGCCGGCGCGCTGCTGCGGCGCCTGTGGCCGCAGACGCTGTCCGGGCGCGTGGCCCTGATCCTTGTGGCCGGCATGCTGGCGGCCCAGGCGCTGACGGGCACCATCTGGTGGGAAAGCCGGCGCAGCCAGCTGCTGGAGGTGCCGCTGCGCCTGCTGGGCGCGCGCGCCGCCGATTCGCTGCTGCTGCTGTCCTCCCTGCCGCCCGAGGCGCGGGCCGCCGCCGTGGGCACGCTGAGCACGCAGGGCTACCAGCTGACCCTGATCGATGCGGCCCGTGCGCGGCGCCTGATGGAGGACCTGGCGTCCGCTCCCGCCGATGCGGCCGACGCCATGGCCGGCGATCTGCTGGCCGATGTGCTGGCGCGGCGCGTGGGCGCGGCCGTGCCGTTCCACCTGCTGGCGCTGGAGCTGCACGGCGGCGCGGAAACCCTGCTCACCGCCCATGAGCCAGAGGCCCATGTGCGCATGCTGCTGGGCCTGGGCAACGGCCAGTGGCTGCAGGTGCAGGCCGTGGAGGGAGAGGCCGGCTACCCCGTCAGGCCCTACTGGGCGCTGGCCGACTACGTGCTGCGCATCTATCTGCTGCGCATCATCGTGGTGGTTGTGGTGGCTCTGCTGGCCGTGCGCCTGGCCATGCGCCCGCTGGCGCGCATGGCCAGCGCGGCTGACGCGCTGGGCAAGGACCTGCAAAGCCCGCCGCTGCCGCTGGACGGCCCGCGCGAGGTGCGCCAGGCGGCCCAGGCCTTCAATGCCATGCAGCAGCGCATTGCCGATGGCGTGGCCGAGCGCACGCGTTTCTTTGCAGCCGTCTCGCACGACCTGCGCACGCCCATCACGCGGCTGCGCCTGCGCTCGGAAATGCTGGAGCCCGAAGCTCTGCGCGACAAATTCCGCCGCGATCTGCAGGAGATGGAAGCCATGGTCACCGCCACGCTGGACATGCTCACCGGCGCCGACGCGCGCGGCGAGCGCCAGGCGCTGGACATCAACGCCCTGGTGCAGGGCGTGGCCCAGGACCTGGGCGAAGCGCATGGAGAGCACATCCCCATCACGGGCCGCGCCCTGCGCCCGCTCGATTGCTATCCCCACAGCCTGCGCCGCTGCCTGCAGAACCTGCTGGAGAACGCGCTGCGCTATGGCCGCGACGCCGAACTGCGCATCAGCGACAGCGACGATCTGCTGCGCATCGACGTGCTGGACCGGGGGCCGGGCATTGCCCAGGAGCAACTGGCCCAGGTGCTGGAGCCGTTCTACCGCATGGAGGCCTCGCGCAACGCGGGCTCTGGCGGGTTTGGCCTGGGCCTGTCCATTGCCGATGCCGTGGCCAAGGCGCACGGCGGGCGCGTTGTGCTGGGCAATCGGGAGGGAGGCGGGCTGGAGGCTGTGCTGGAGCTGCCGCGCAAGACTCCTGCCCGCTGATCAATCCTGGGCTGTGAAGCCTTTGCCGCAATCGCCGCAGATCAGGTTCAGCCCAGGCTTGCCCCAGACATTGACGGGCGCTGCGCAACCGCCGCAGCGGTACTTGACGCGCAGGGACTTGTTCACGGGCTGCACCATGGTCTCGCCGGTGGTGGAGCCCGGCACCGCCACCGAGGTGCCTACGGGCCGCACGGCTTCGGCCAGGGCGGGCACGGAGGACATGGGCGGCTGCGTGCCCTGCATGCCCTGGATCTGCGTGGCCATGCTCCACTGGCCCGTGACCACATGCTCGATGGCCGGGAAGCGGTCGTACCAGCTCAGTTGGAAGCGCGTGGTCAGCAACTGCTCGCAGGCCGCGAGGAAGGGGCCGCCCGCAATGGCGTAGTCGGCCATCATGTCGCCCGTGCGCCGGCCGCCCGGCCGGCCCGTGGACGAGGGCATGAGGCCCAGCGATTCCAGCTTGTCCGCCCATTCCTCGTTGTGATACCGCGCGCGGCCCGGCTTGCCGAAGTGGTGCTGCCACAGGTGCGTCATCTCATGCACCAGGGTCTGCAGCGTCTCGATGATGGGCACGGCCGCGAAGTAGGCGGGATTGAGCGCAATCTCGTCCGTGGTGCTGCCATCCAGCGACGCAAAACGCGCCGCAGAGAAGTAACCGCAGGTGCGTTTCTCGCGCTGCAGCGTGATCAGGCAATGGGGCAGGGCATCGTCGAACAGGCGCTGGTTGAAGTGCTCGTAGGCCTGCTGCAACTCGGAATAGGTTTCGCGCGTGGGTGCGGAGCGGACGGGGGCGGCGGGCATTGATGGATTGTGCAATACAACCACGTGAACATTGCCCCAAATCGACGTGGCAAAACCGGTATCGAAATTCAGAGCTGTCTGATTGAAAATAGCTATAAAGAATCAATAATTCATTTCTATGAAATTTATTGATCGACAGGGTGCCAGTTGCCATATACCGGGACTGCTGTACGACGGAGTACTTTCCGCTGAGGATTGGCAGTCTGCGCTGGACGCCATGCGGCAGGCGCTGGGCGCGTCCGTTTTCCATTTCTTCACGCTGGGCGCCACTGGTGGCGGGGTGATCGAGAGCGTACACAACCACGACCTGGCGGGCATCGATGCCGATAAATTGCGTGAATACGAAACCCACTACGTTGGCGAGGACCTGCGCATGTCCGTCGTGGCGAGCCTGCCCCAGGGCCAGTTCATGCTCGACCATGAGCACTTCAGCGCATGGGAGATGTCGCGCAATGCGGTCTACGTCGATGTGCTGGCGCCCCACGGACTTCGCAACACGCTGGGTGTCAAGGTGCGCGACGAGGGGGGACGCAGGACTTCCTGGGTTTCATGCGTCCCACGGATCGTGGAACCTATGGCGCACAGGAGCGGGTCTTCATGCAGCAGTGGATGCCCGATCTGGCGCGTGCCGCTCGCCTGCGCATGCACATGGGCGGACTGGCGCGGCAGGCGGCTTTGGGATTCACAGCCCTGGACAACTTGCCGCAAGGTATTGCACTTGTGGATTCAAATTGCCGCATCCACTACTGCAACCCCTCAGCCGACTGCCTGCTGGCAGCTTTTTGCGAAGCCTTGTCTGTGCGCCACTGCCTGCTGCGCTGCGTTGACGGGCAGGCTCAGGCGCAACTGCTGCGTCTTGTGGCCCAGGCTTGCGGCCATCATGCACAGGGCCTGGCCGGGGCTCTGTGCCTGACGGCAGGCTCTGCGTTACGGTTGATGGTGACGGTCCTGCCGCTCAAGCCCAGCCATGCCGCTGCGTTCCGCCAGCGGCCCATGGCTTTGCTGGTAATGGTGGAAGCTGGTACGCCATTTTCTGGCCCGAGTCCCGGACTCGTGCAGGAAGCGCTGGGTTTGTCGCCCTCGGAAGCGCGTCTGGCGGTGCTGCTTGCCACGGGCAGGACCGTCAAGGACTACGCCCGGATAGAGGGGTGCAGCTGGCATACGGCGCGCACCCACATGAAGAACCTGATGCGCAAGACAGGTTGCCACCGGCAGGTGGAATTGGTGGGGCTGCTGCAATCCCTGCAGCCGAGGTGAGTCCATGCAACAACGCATTGATGCCATCGCCGGTCAGCTGTATGAGGGGGTGCTCGCTCCCCAGGCCTGGAGCGAGGCGCTCGCGGGAATGTGCGCGCAATTGCAGGCGGGCGTCTTCCACTATTTCACGCTGAATGCTGGCGAGGCAGCCGTTCCGCAAAGCGCAAGCAATCTGGAAAGCTTCGGTTTGCATCACGGCTTGATGCAGGAGTACGAGACACACCACGCGCACAACGACCTGCGGATGGCAACCGTGCAGCGGCTGCCCGTGGCCCAGGTAATGCTGGACCATGAGCACATCAGTGCCAGGCAGGCGTCACAGAACAGCGTCTATACGGATTGGCTGGTTCCGCTGGGACTGCGGCATACCGCCGCTGCCGCCGTTCGCGTGGAAGGCAATGCGCATGATTTCATCAGTTTCATGCGCCCCAGGGATGCCGGCGTCTATGGTGCACAGGACAAGGCATTCCTAGAGCATTTGATGCCGCACATCGAGCGGGCCGGCCGCTTGCGCGCGCGCATGGGCCAGCTATGCGGCCAAGCAGCATTGGGACTCGCGGCACTGGATGCGCTGGCGCAGGCACTGCTCGTCGTGGATGCTCGGTGCCGGCTGCAGCATTCCAATCCGGCGGCAGAGCGCCTGCTCGCAACATTCGGCACGTTGCAATGTGTGCACGGCGGGCTGCGATGCACATCGGGCGAGGCGCATGCACGCTTGCAGAGCTTGGTCTCCGCCGCTTGCGCTAATCCCGCAAAGGCGGCTGCCTTGGAGCTCCAAGGCAGCCGGCCCAGCCAGTCCCGGCTCAGGCTGACCGCGTTGCCTCTAGCGGCCAACCATGCGTTTGCTGCGCCGTGGCAACAGCCCCTGGCCTTGATCTTTCTGACGTTGCCCGGCTCCATGGTTTTGCAGAATCAAGGTCTGGTGGGCGAGATGCTGGGCCTGTCACCCAGCGAGACTCGCCTTCTGTTGCTTCTGGCAGGCGGAAAGACCGTGAAGGACTATGCCTTGATGGAAGGATGCAGTTGGCACACGGCGCGCACCCACATGAAGAATCTGATGCGCAAGACGGGCTGCCATCGGCAGGTGGAATTGGTGCAGCTGCTGCGGGGGTGGGGAATGGTTTGAACAGCCCCTGCCCATCGCGCAGCGCCTTGCGGGCTGGGCGATGGATTGGGCGCTGCATGGTCCGCAGCCCTTGCTCAGGGGTTGTATTGCAGGTTGTAGTACATCTCCCTGCCGTTGCGGTCAGCGTAGACGAGGAGGAACTCGGCATAGTTCGTGGCCGATGCACCGTCCGGCTTGCCTCCAAAAGGTATGGTGGCCGAGGTGGCCCCTTGGGGCACGGCCACGGTCAGGTTGGGCGTGCGTACCGTGGGCAGGCCGGAGGCAGATCCCGCCGCAGCTCCCTGCCGGTAGGAACTGAGTACGGAAAGTGCCATGGGCGCGCTGCCCGCTGGCGGTTGCGCAGCCGACCAGACAACCTGTGCGCTGCCGCCACCGGCCTTGAAGCCGGCCACGATTTCGGCCTCGGAGGGCGAGATGGTGTTGAACTGGGGATAGGCATTGACAGGTATCTGCGCAAACGGATAAGACCCGCTCCTAAGCGTCACCTGGTAGGTGGCGACGGGTGTTTTGCCTTGCTGTCCGTTGACGGCTTTCCAGCCATCGTCGGCATGGATGTCGAATCGCACTTCGGTTCCCGCTGTCAGGCCCAGGGCTGCGAAGCGGTTGTCACCGTCTGCCATCGCAGCGGCATCGAACCCGCTGCGCACGGTGGAGCCCCAATAGTCGTTGGCCACGCCCAGTTGCGCGTTGGTGCAATCTGCCGTGACGGCGTTGGCCACGTCGTTGCTGGCGTTCGATCGACACTGCCGGAAGTTGTTGGTATCCGCATAGCTGGCGTTACCCCGGACGCCTTGCATTTCGGGTGCGTCGCGCATGATGCGTGGCGACAGCAGCTTGAGCGAGTGGCGCGCGCCGCCTGCCTGCGACGACGGCCAACTGACGATGGCGTAAGTTGCCAGCCGAGCAGGATCGGAGATGCCAAACTGCACCTCGCGCCGCAATTGAAACGGACTGGCGGACGGTTCGCCGTCGGCCAGCTGGCGCATCACATTGGCGCGGTTGCGTGACACCAGTCCTACGCTTACCACGCGCTGATTGCCAAGGGCGCGCATCTCGGCTGCATTGCGGGGAGTGGAGCAGGTCCCGCTGCTGTTGCCAGATATCAGTGTTTCGCGCTGCCCCGTGGTGCTGGTCCCGTCCGTGAATTTTTCGTCGTAGCTGATATCCACCTCATGCCGGGCGGAACCGTCGGCATTGGTGGTCTTGCGCTCTGCCAGGATTTGCAGATTTTCGAAGCTCCGCCCAATCTGATAGGCATTGGAGGCCTGGATCTGGGTCTGGTTTTCATCCCAATTGGTGATCAGGCGCGCCTTGCTGCTGCCGTTGCCCAGGTAGCAGTCGTCGAGATGCGCAAAGCGCTCGGCGCCTTTGGCGGGCAACTGGGTGGCGGTCAGAGTCTGGCTGGCATCCATGTACTTCTGCACCAGCTCCTGGGTCGTTTGCGTTGGGGGCGCAACCGGTGGCGTCACTTCATTGCCACCGCCACCTCCGCAAGCCGTAAGCGCGAGCACGGCACCGGCGATGAGGGTGGGACGCGATATGGAGGTCTGCTTGATCATTGGGTATCTGCCTTTCAAACGATTGGGAATGGGCGGCGGATGGATCTGATGGCCTCCCTCGTCCGCCTAGGCAGAAGTCTTCCCAGTCGTGTTGCATCAGGCCATACCGCATTTGCGGGATGGCCTCAGTCCCCACCCATCTGCCGTAATGCCTTTTGAAGGCCAGACACCGGGCAAACGGCACTGTTTGTCCACCACGTGTTCATACACAGGGGGCTGGAAATGCAGTGGATTAAAAAATCGCAGGCCTGAGGTGATCGGGCAGCGCCCGGTTCTCTGGCAAAGGGCGCAGGATAGACAGAATGAACCCTTTAAATCTTCAGTCCCTGCCCAATCGCATAGAACTGCCCGCCTGCCACATAGTGCAGGCTGCGCAGCGCGGGGTCGGCGTCCTCGAAGTGCCAGTGGCCGTCGCTGAACACGCGGGTGTCGGACCAGGCGCCCACGATCTCGCCGATGAACAGGTCGTAGGCCCGCTGGTTGTGGGGCTCGGGGATCAGCCTGCAGGCCAGCCAGCCGGCGCAGCCGTCCACGAAGGGCAGGTCGAACCCGTCCATGCCGAACAGCTGCGCGCCGCTGGCGGCGAGCTTGCCTGCATCGGTGGACAGGCTGAGCGTGCCGACCTGGTGCGTGAGTCGCAACTGGGCGGCCGTGGGCACCTGGATCACGAACATGCCGCTGTGCTCGACCAGGGCGCGCGTGGCCGTGGCCTTGTCCAGCACCACGGTGAGCTTTGGGGGCGCAAAGTCCAGCGCGCAGCACCAGGCTGCGGCCATGACGTTGTCCACGCCGCCGTGGCGGGCCGAGACCAGGACCGTGGGGCCGTGGTTGATCAGCCGGTAGGACTTGGCGAGATCGACCGGGGCGATGTGCGGGTTCATGCGAGCTTTCTGAGAGGTTCTTGACTGTGCATGGTGTTCACTCGGCCAGCGCCTCGGGACCCACGATATGGACGCCGGGCCTGGCGTTGACAGCAGCCTCTATCAAGGCCTGGGCGATGCGGTGCGCGGGGTTGAGCCGCCAGCGCCGGGGCAGCAGCGGGCCCAGGGCACCAAGAACGCCGACCATGAAGCGCTCGCCCGCGCGGTGCTCGGTGCGCGGGCCGCTGATCAGGCCGGGGCGCACGAAGGTGAGGGAGGCAAAGCCTTGCGCCTGGAGGTCACGCTCGAGCTCACCTTTGACGCGGTTGTAGAAGATGCGCGAGCCGGCGTCGGCGCCCATGGCCGAGTTCAGCACATAGGTGGGCGTGCCGTGGCGATGGGCCAGGCGGGCGGCCAGCAGCGGGTAGTCATGGTCCACACGCCGAAACGCCGGCTGGCTGCCGGCTGTCTTGATGGTGGTGCCCAGGGTGCAGACCAGGGCGTCGGCGCGCCACCAGTCGGCATCTTCGGGCAGGCGTTCGAAATCGACGATGGGGGCGAGCAGCCTGGGGTGCTCCGGCAGCGCCCGGCGTACCGGGGCCACGACGCGGGTAATGCGGCTGTCGGCCAGGGCCTGGTGCAGCACCTGGCTGCCCACCAGCCCCGTGGCGCCCACGATCAGCAGTTGCATGGCTTGGTCTTTCGCTTGGTCATTCGATGAGGACGCAGGTCAGCCAGTGTGCCGCAGATCGTGGGGCGGATGGCTGGCTCAGGCGGCCACTGGCCAGTCCGTGTAGCCCTGGGCACCGCCGCCGTAGTAGGCCTCGTGCGGGGCCACGGCCAGCTCCTTGCCGTGGCGCAGGCGGGCCACCAGATCAGGGTTGGCGATGAAGGGGCGGCCGATGGCCACGGTGTCGATCAGGCCCTTGGCGCGGCGGTCCATGGCCAGTTCCAGGTCATAGCCGTTGTTGCCCATGTAGGCGCCGTCAAAGAGCTTGCGCAGCGCGTCCAGGTCCACGCCGGGCGGCAGTTCGCGCGAGCCGCCGGTGGCGCCTTCCACGACGTGCAGGTAGGCCAGGCCGAAGCGGTTGAGCTGGGGGATGAGGTAGCCGTAGAGGGCCATCACGTCGCTGTCCAGCGGCGTGTTGCCGGCGTTGGGTGTGACGGGCGACAGGCGGATGCCCACGCGGTCGGCGCCCCAGACCTTGGCCACGGTGTCGGTGACTTCCAGCGTCAGGCGGGCGCGGTTTTCGATGCTGCCGCCATAGGCGTCGCTGCGGTGGTTGGTGGAGTCGCGCAGGAACTGGTCGAGCAGGTAGCCGTTGGCCGAGTGCACTTCCACGCCGTCAAAACCTGCACGCTTGGCGCATTCGGCCGCATGGCGGTATTGCTCGACGATGCCGGGGATTTCGCTGGTTTCCAGGGCGCGGGGCATGGATACCTCGGCCACGCCGTTGGGCGTGAAGGTGACGCCTTCGGCCTTGATGGCAGAGGGGGCGACAGGGGCCACGCCACCGGGCTGCAGGTCCACGTGCGAGTAGCGGCCCACGTGCCACAGCTGGGCCACGATCTTGCCGCCGGCGGCGTGCACGGCGTCGGTGACCTTCTTCCAGCCGGCGACCTGTTCCTCGGTCCAGATGCCGGGCGTGAGGTTGTAGCCCCGGCCCTGTGCGGAGATGTTGACGGCTTCGCTGATCAACAGGCCCGCGCTGGCGCGCTGGGCGTAGTAGGCGGCGTGAAGTTCGGTGGGCACGCCGTCGTCACCGGCGCGGCTGCGGGTCAGTGGGGCCATGACGAAGCGGTTGGCGAGCGACAGGCCGCCCAGTTGGGTTGGGGAGAACAGATCGGTGTGAAGGCTGTGGTCGGTCATGGTGTGCAGTGGTGGTGGTTGAACAAAAAGGAAGAGGGATGGGTAAAGGGTGTAGGTTTTGAAGTTGACCAGTCGTCTACAAACAAGGCAAATAAAAAGCAGCGGCCAGGCCTGCTCAGCCCAGCAGCCGCTTCGTGGACACGAGCGCTGCGGCAAATGGCTCCTCATGCCGGCCCAGCTTGGACAGCAGGGAGGCGCCCAGCCACAGCTGGTACAGCGATTCGGCCAGCGCAGGCGCGTCCAGGTCGGATGTGATGGAGCCGTCGGCCTGGCCGGCGCGCACGCAGTCGGTCAGCCGGGTGATGATGGCGTCGGTGCCGGTGCGCAGCACCGAGCGCATGTCGTCGGACAGGTCGCAGACCTCGGGGCCCAGCTTGACCACGAGGCACTGGCCTCCTGCATGGGCCGAGCACTGGTTCTGCGTCCAATGGCGGAAGTAGGTCATCAGCCGGGAGATGGCCGGATCGGGCGTCTCCATGAGCGCATCGATCTTGGCCAGGTACTCGTCGAAGTACTCCTGCAGCAGGGCCTGGCCGAACTCTTCCTTGGACTTGAAGTAGTAGTAGAAGGAGCCCTTGGGCACGCCCGCAGCCGCGACGACCTCGGCCAGGCCGACGGCCGTATAGCCTTTCTGGGTCATCAACGCCTTGGCCACATCAAGGATGTGCTGGCGTGTTTCCTGTGCGGGTTTCTTCATGGGATCGAAGTCTAACGCAAAAACCGACCAGTCGTCTACAAACTTTGTTCCCGCGTCATTCCGGCGGTCGCAAGGCCTGCGCCGTGTCGGGCAAGTCACCCGGCCGGATGATGCGCGCAAGGCCCATCCTGTCGCTCAGAAAGTCGATCAAGGCCCGGGCGGCGCCGGACTGGAAGCGGTTGGGCATGTACAGCATGAACATGCGGCCCTGGTTGATGCTGAATTCGTAGTCCTGCATGGCCAGCACGACGCGGCCATCTTCCACCTGGCGGCGCACCATGTAGTCGGGCACCAGCCCCACGCCCAGGCCGGAGGTGATGCAGTCACACAGGAAAGGGTAGCTGCGCGACATCAGCGTGGGCGTGATGTCCAGCTCCTCCAGCGGCTGACCGTTCCGCGCAATCTGCAGGCGCACCTTGCCGCTTTCGCCGCCCGATGTGATGAGCGGCGTGCGCGACAGCTCGGACGGTGTCTCCGGCAGGCGGTGGCTGCGCAGCCAGTCGCTGGAGGCGCACAGGCTGTAGCGCACCGGCCCCATGTCGCGCGCCACCAGCATGGGCGGCGGGTCGGACATGACGCGGATGGCGATGTCCACGCTGTCCTTGAGCAGGTTGTCTATGAAGTTCTCCAGGCGGATGTCCAGCACCACCTGCGGATGGGCACGCTTGAACTCGATCAGCCACGGCGCCATGACCAGGTGGCCGTAGCCGGTGGGCACGCTCAGCCCGATCTTTCCCGAGATGTCGTCCGTGCTGCTTTGGGCCAACTCGCGCACCAGTTCGGTCTCGTTGAGGATGTTGCGCGCATGGCGGTAGATGCGCTGTCCGACCTCGGTGGCCTCCACGCCCTGGGGCGTTCTGCGCAGCAGCGATGCGCCCAGGGACTTCTCCAGCCGGGCCAGGTGGTAGCTCACGTTGGCCCGCGACATGTTCAAGAACTTTGCCGCCTGGCTCAGGTTTCCGTGTTCGATGATCTGGACGAGGATGTTGAATGCCAGGAGATCCATGCGTTGCGGTCCAAGGGGGTGTCAATATTGTTTGACATGATGTCAACCGCCGCCGCCATTGTCAAAGAGGGTGCGCTGGGCAGAATGGGCCAGCCAGAACACATAAACATTCAAGGAGACAAGATGGCAGGCATCACAAAAAGACAGGCGTTGGCCAAGGGCATGGCGCTGGGCGCCATCGGCGTGGCTGCGTTCGCATCGCTGTGCGGCGCGGCGCAGGCCAATACCGATACCGGCGCCTGGCCCGACAGACCGATTCGCCTGGTCGTTCCCTTCCCGCCGGGCGGACCCACCGATGGCGCGGCGCGCGTGTACGCCGAGGCGCTGGCGCGCCAGCTGGGCCAGCCCGTGGTGATAGAGAACAAGCCCGGCGCATCGGGCGCGGTGGCGGCAGGCCAGTTCCGCACGGCAGCGCCTGACGGCTATACGCTGATGATGATGGTCACGCCCACCATCATGGCGCCGCATTTCTTCAAGAACGTCAAGTTCCACCCGGCCACGGATTTCGCCTCGGTCACCAAGATCTATGACTTGCCCAATGTGATTGCGGTCAATGCGCAGTCTCTGCCCAAGGTGACCGACCTCAAATCGCTGTTCCAGTACGCCAAGGCGCAGCCCGCCACGCTGGACTACACCAGCTCCGGGGCGGGCAGCTCGGGCCACCTGAGCATGGAACTGATGAAATCCGCCAAGCTGCACACCATGCAGCATGTGGCCTACAAGGGTAGCGCGCCCGCCATGAACGACACGCTGGGCGGCGTGGTGCCGGTGATCTATGCGGACATGGTGTCTGCGCTGCCCCATATCCGCAGTGGCCGGCTGAAGGCGCTGGCGGTGGGCACGCCCCAGCGCGTGAAGGCGCTGGACGGCGTGCAGACCATGGCCGAGCAGGGCTTTGGCGGCTATGAGGCATCGTCCTGGGGCGGCCTGGTGGCACCCAGGGACACACCGCGCGCCATCATCGACAAGCTCAGCGCCACCTCGCGCCAGCTGCTGGCCACCGACGAGGTGCGCGACCGCTTCGAGAAGATCGGCGTGACGGCCGCCTACCTCAACCCCCAGGACACCGAGGGCCTGATCCGCAGCGACTACACCCGCTGGGGCGAGGTGGTGCGCACCAACGGCCTGGGCGCGGAGTGAGCCCATGGCCATGAGTCCTATTCCTGCGCAATCCATGTTCCGGCCCCTGCGGGCTGTGCGTTCCCTGGCCGATGTGGAGGCCATCGAAAGCCAACCCATGGCCGGGCTGATCACGGCGCAAACGGTCTACGACCTGTTTTGCAACTCTGCGCGTGAGCACGGCCAGGGCAGGGCGCTGAGCTTTCTGCCCCAGGCCGGCAGCGTGGATGACGCCCGGCACCTGAGCTATGCCGAACTGCTGGGCAGGATCCACCAGACGGCCAACGCCCTGCATGCGCTGGGCATGGGCGCCAGCGACACGGTGGCCATCCTGCTGCCCGGCTGCATGGAGTACCACTTTGCGCTGTGGGGCGGCGAGGCGGCGGGCATCGTGCAGCCCATCAATCCGCTGCTGAGTGCCGAGAAGATCTCTGCCCTGATGCGGACCACGGGCGCGCGCTTTCTGATCGCCTGGGCGGACGAGGACGATGCCGGCATCCGGGACAAGGTGGCGTCGCTGGATGCGGACCTGGCGCATGTGCTCTGGGTCTCGCATGAAGGCCGGGCTCTCCAGGCGAATGGACAGCGCTGGCCCGCCAGCGATCTGCATGCCGCCCTGGCCGCCCAGCCCTCCGACCGGCTGGTGACCGGGCGCCAGCCCCAGGCCGGCGACGTGGCGGCCTATTTCCATACCGGGGGCACCACGGGTGCGCCCAAGATTGCCGTGCAGACGCATGGCGCCCAGGTCTACACCGCCTGGGCCAGCGTGCAGATGCAGGGCCTGAACACGGCCGACCGCACCATCAACGGCTACCCGCTGTTCCATGTGGCGGGCGTGCTGCCGGGCTCGCTGGCCTGCTTCTCGGCCGGAGCCCACGTCATCATTCCGACCACCGGTCTGTTTCGCAACAAGGCCGTGATTGCTGGCTTCTGGCGGATGGCGGCACAGTGGAAGCCCACGCTGATGTCGGCCGTGCCCACGGTGCTGGCCGCGCTGGTGGAGGTGCCGCTGCAGGGGGCCGATGTGTCCTCCATCCGCTACTTCCGCACGGGCGCCGCGCCGCTGTCGCCCGAGGTGGCGGCGCGCTTCAAGGCGCACAGCGGTTTCCATGTGCACGAGAGCCTGGGCATGACCGAGATGACGGGCATCTCCACCATCACGCCGCCCGGCCTGCACGCGGCGGCCGGCCATGTGGGCCTGCGCCTGCCGTTTGCGCGCCTGGCCGTGCGCCGCATGGGGCCGGACGGCAGGCCATCGGACCAGGAAGCGGCGCCCGGCGAAACCGGCATGGTGGTGTTCCAGTCGCCCAACCTGTTTTCCGGCTACCTGGGTGGCATCGCGCCGTCCAGCTACCTCACCGATGACGGCTGGCTGATCACGGGCGACCTGGGCTCGGTCGGCGACGATGGCCTGCTGCGGCTGCGCGGGCGTTCCAAGGACGTGATCATCCGCAGCGGCCATAACATCGATCCGCAGGTGATAGAGCAGGCGCTGGAGCGCCATCCCGCCGTCAAGGCCTGCGCTGCCGTGGGCGCACCCGATGCCTATGCGGGCGAGGTGCCTGTGGCCTTTGTCGCGCTCCAGCCCGGCGCCCAGGCCGATGAGACCGAACTGCTGGCCTTTGCCGCAGCCGGCGTGGACGAAGCGCCTGCGCGCCCGCGCTATGTGCGCATCATCGATGCGCTGCCCACCACCAACGTGGGCAAGGTCTACAAGCCGCGCCTGCGCAGCATGGCTGCGGAAATCTACGCCCGCACCCTGGTGGCCCAGGCGCATGAGCGTATGGGCCTGCCGCTGCCGCCCGCCGACAGCACCACGCATGCGGAGGGCGAGGGCTTTGTGCTGCGCCCGGACAGGGCGGCTGACCGGAGCCCTTGGGAGCAGGCCGCCGAGGCGCTGGCCTTCACGGGCGAGCCGGTGCGCATCGAGGATGCCGCCTGAGCGCTGGGCCGGACCCCATTGCAGCCACCTGGTGAACTGCGCCGGAGCGGTGCGCAATGCGCATAGAATGCAAACCATTCGCATTCAATAATCAATGCGGCGCCATGCGGCCGCACCCCACTCCCCAAGCACGTTCATGCCGTCGGCCCGTTGTGGCGCCGATGGCTGTTTTTTTGTCCTTTGAGGAAGCTGCAATGAAGAAACACTGGATTCTTGTCTCCGCACTCCTGGCCGCCAGCGGCGCCAGCCAGGCCCACCAGATCTGGCTGGAACAGCCGGCCGGCGAAACCGCCGTGATCCGCTTTGGCGAGTTTGGCGACAACCTGCGCGAGACATCGCCGGGCCTGCTCGACAAGTTCGGCAAGCCCGTGGCCACCCTGGTGTCTGCCCAGGGCGAGAAGGCGGCCGATGGCCGCAAGACCGGCACCGGCTTTGCGCTGCCCTTCAAGGCCGGCCAGGGCGACAGCATCGTGGCCGAGGATGCCGGCTACCCGCTGTACACCAGCAAGAAGGGCGAGCAGGAACTGCGCAACTGGTACCACCCGGCTGCACGCCTGATCACCGGCTTTGCCGCCCAGGCCCCGCGCCTGACGCTGGATATCGTGCCCGCAGGCAAGGCTGGCGAATTCAAGGTCATCTACAAGGGCCAGCCGCTGCCCAAGGCCAAGGTGGTGCTGACCGTGCAATCGGGCTGGAGCAAGGAAGCCCATGCCGACGAGCAGGGCCTGGTGCAGTTCGACATGCCCTGGAAGGGCACCTACGTGGCCGAAGCCACGCACGACGAGCGCAGCGGCGGCGAGCGCACCGGCCCGAACGGTGCAGAAAAATACGACGGCGTGCACTATGTGACCTCGGTCACCTACGTCAAGCCCGAAGGCGTGGCGCCCATCGCTGCCGGCCCTGCGGCCAAGCCCAACAAGTAAGCGCTGCGGCCAGGCACCTTGGCCCGAGACGCAGGCAGCCATGCCTGCCGGCCTCCATGCCTCATGCATGGAGGTTTTTTTTATGGGCGCTACAGTAGGAACACATGGGTGGGTGCGGTATTCGTCGTATACGATTGAATATTTCGTAAAGAGAGGGGCGTGGGCTTCAACGCCGCGTTCTAGAGGAGGAAAACCATGTTCAAACGCATACTGTCCCGCGGCCTGGCGCCGCTCCTGGCGCCGCTCCTGGCGCTGTTGTTGGCTGGCTCGGCCAGCCTGGCCCATGCCGATGAAGGCCTGCTGCTGGCCGCTGGCGCCGGCTACCGCAAGCCCGTGCTGGAACTGCTGCAGGCCTTCAGCCAGGCCACGGGCATTCGCGCCGAGGCCAGCTTTGGCAACATGAAGCAGATCGAGACGCAGGCCCGCCAGAACCCCGAGATCGCCGTGCTGATCGGCGACCGCGCCTTTGTCGAGCCCATGCAACTGGCCGAGCGCTACATCACGCTGGGCCAGGGCCAGCTGGTGCTGGTGGCCGCGCGCGGCCAGCGCCTGGAAAGCGTGCAGGACCTGGCCAGGCCCGAATTCAAGCGCATTGCCATCGCCGACCGCAGCAAGGCCGTGTACGGCAACGCGGCGCGCATCTGCCTGGAGCGCCTGGGCCTGGCGCAGACGCTGGGCGAACGCCTGGTCGAAGTGGCCACGGTGCCCCAGGTCAGCGCCTATGTGACCACCGGCGAGGTGGACGCAGGCTTTGTCAACAAGACCGAGGCCCTGGCCCTGAAAGACCGCGTGGGCGCCAGCGTGCCGGTGGCGGCCAGCTGCCATCCGCCCATCGAACTGAGCCTGGCCGTGCTCAAGGGCCGCGCCTCATCACCGCAACTGCGGGCTCTGCTGGACTTCATCGCCACGCCGCAGGCCCGCCAGGTGCTGGAGCGGCACGGCCTTTGATGGGCCACCCATTGCCTGCTGGCAGCTGACAGTCCATGACCGCCTCCGTTTGCGCCCAGGCGCCGCTGGCCCTGACCGCGCATGTCATTGCCTGGAGCCTGATGCTGCAATTGCTGGTGGGCGCGGGCCTGGGCTGGCTACTGGCGCGGCGCCGGTTTGCGGGGCGCCAGCTGGTCGATGCACTGGTCAGCCTGCCGCTGGTGTTTCCGCCCATCGTGCTGGGCTATGGCCTGCTGGTGCTGCTGGGCCGGCAAGGGCTGCTCACCCAACTGCTGCCCGATGTGCTGCGGCCCGACATCGTGTTTTCGCAAACGGGCCTGGTCATTGCGGCCTTCATTGCCGGGTTGCCGCTCATGGTCAAACCCACGCAGGCCGCCTTTGCAGGCACTTCGCCACGCCTGCTGGAGGCGGCGGCCATGCTGGGGCACCGCCCCTGGTCGGTGTTCTGGCGCATCGAGCTGCCGCTGGCCCGGCGCGGCATTGCGGCCGGCCTGATCCTGTCGGGGGGCCGTGCGTTGGGCGAGGTCGGACTGTCGCTCATGCTGGGCGGCAACATCATCGGCAGGACGGAAACCCTGTCACTGGCCATCTACAACAACGTACTGGACGGCAATCTGGCCTGCGCCAATCAGCTCTCTGTGATGCTGGGCGTGCTGGCCATGGCGGCCTTCATGGTGCTCAGGCGGTTTGGCGCGCTGTGAGCAACGGGCAGGGCGCAAGCTGGAAAGGACTCAGGGCAGGAACGGCGAAGACAGCAGCCGCAAGCCGATGGAAAACCACCGTTCCTGCGTGCTGCTGCCCGCGCGGTTACCGTAGGTGGCATCGATCTGCACATGTCCAGGCACCAGCCAGTAGCGCAGGCCCATCTGGTAGAAGGGCTTGCCCTGGTTTTGGCCGAATGTCTCGGCAATCAGCCAGGTGCTCTGGCTCAATTGGGCCTCGGTGGCCAGGCCCCAGGTCATGAGGTTGCGATGCGCCTGCGCCGTGCGCAGCCAGCCCACGTTGGTGTGGAAGAACAGCCGGTCATCGCGCAGCGAGAACGTGACGGGCACATAGGCGTACAAATCTCCCCGGCCCTGGCCCTCGTCATTCGGATGCCGGGCATTGCCCACGGCCAGGCCCCAGCCCCAGCCATTGGGCTGCAGTTCCTTGAACAGGGTCTTGCCCTGGATCACCACATCCGTGGTCCGGCTGCTGCCGTCCTCTCGCGTGCGTGCCGCGCCCAGCGTCAGCTCCAGATTGCCCGTGAAATTGCAGGCCGGCTGCGCCCAGAACTCCGTGCTGTCCTTTTTGGACTTGACCCAGCTTTCCAGCTGGCAGGACTTGGCATCGACGATGCGGGCATCGTCCGTGATCATGGGGCGAGCCGCGTAAGCCGGGCCGCTACCTAGGGCCGCTGCCAGGCCCAGGGCTGCTGCCGTCCAAAGGGGGTGGGAATTGCGCATGGCCCGCCATCCTAAAGCCGAAAAATGACGCCACCAGAACATTGCTGTGCCAGGAGCGCCACAACAACGGCTGTGCACGGATTGACCCCATATGGCCCTATATGCCCTTATATGGCTGGCACATCGAGGCACAGACGCAGACCCGCCATCTGCCCGGGCATGTTGGCCAGCGGCAGCTGAAGCTCCGTCAGCAGCATGGCCTGCTGCATGCGATGCTGAAACGGATAGAACGCCGCCGCACCGCCACGGATGCGCCACTCGTGCGGGCTGGCCTGCAGCCGGGTGAACGTGGCCACCGCCAACGCCGCCATTCCCCTGGGATTGGCGGCCGCGCGGTTGAGCCGACCATCGCCAAACTGCGTCAGGCACACATCACCGGACAGATCGCGCTGGGGAACTGCGTCCCCGCACACATACAGCCGCTCCGTGCCTGCCTTCGCAACGTACTCCCACTCATGGTCCCAAGGCAGGCGATAGCCCGTGGCGGCCAAAAAGCGCTGCGCTTCCTCTTGCGTGACATAGGCGGGAAACGGCCCGTCCTCGCTGGAGAAATCAGGCCGCTCCAGCCCATCGCACAACTCCACATGCTCTTCAATCACCCACTCGAACGTGGGAAAGCGGCCCATCAGAAACGCGGGCACATGCACGGGACCGGCCTCCTGCGCTGCATGGACCACCGGCGCAATCAAGGACCAGTCCTCCGCAGGGATCGAATCGCGCAACGTCGTCAGCCGCTGCGCCGTTGCCCCGTAGGTGAAATCGCCGCCCAGGACCAGGGTCAGCGTGGTCTCATGCTGCGCGTCGTAAAAGCAGGGAACCTCCCATGCTGTGCCGCCAACCTCAGCAAGTTCTGTAGAGAGGAACGGTTTGGCGAACTCGAAGCCGCGCGGCAGCCCCTCCAGAATGGCTTGGCAAATCTCTGCGCGGCGGGAGGGCAGGGTGGATTGCCATGATTGGAGGCTGGCGAGTTCAGGGATGGTGTGCATGGTCGGAACAAAATCACATGACTTCAAACAGATGAAATTTGATGCTGTGCGGATTTTTGCCGAAATCTCCAGGCAGTTCGCCACGCATGGTCAGATCGCACCTCTTGTCTTGCCTGAAAACATCCATCTCGTAGCCCCAGCCTCCGTAATTCAATCGATAGACCCTGATTGAGGAATTTTCATCGTCGGCACAAATTTCATCTTCTTCCAGAATGATCTGGCTACCTATTGGAGGAGGTGCAAGCGAGGTGAAATCGTCTTTGCCGAGATAATTTTCCAATGCTTCAAAAGCCTCATCCATTTGCAGTGGGCTGATACCGAAGTGGGCTTCAAGGGTTTTCAGATCTTGGTGAAAGAATGCGGTCGCCAGCAAGCGGATGGATTTCTCTGCGGTCTCCAGATTGAGTGTATGAAGATTTGGGTCGTATTCATATGAATGGGTAGATGCCATGTCTGGATGTTAAATAAAGATTGAAGGATTATTGGTGGTAATTATTTCAATATATGACCCTTGGCTACCAATATTTGTTTTATTTTTCTAAGCTTCCTGTTACTCCTTCTCGCCAGTACTGCAGATATTTCAGCGAAGTCATTTTCAACAGCCTTGGTGGAGATTTTTCTGTTTTTCATATCATCGATTATTGCGGCATTGGTTTCAAATGTAAGGGCTAGAGGGTTTTCATTGTGATATGAAAATCTACAAACGCATAGATCATTAATGATGAGTGCGCCATCGGAGTTTTTGTTGTCAAGGAATAATCTCGTGTTAGCTGGCTTATTAATCATCTTAAGGATGGTGGATAACCTGAATCCATGGAAATCAAGGCCGCTGCTCCATATTTTCCCTTTGAACGTGTATATCTTGAAGTTGATTCCCTGGTTTTTATTAACTATGGAATAATATTTCTCGAATAATTCATAGTCATTCGGATCTCCCTCTCTGGAAAACCCCGTGGATGCCAGGTCTTCTATGCTTTCTGGCACCGTTGCTGATGTTTCAACATTCAGACATATTTCTCCAAATAAATATTTGTTTAAAATAATGCTTATATTTGGGTAATCGATTGTCATAATGGAGGGGCTATGTACCCAACTGTATGGGCTTCAATAATGCATTTGCCTTTTGCAAAGGGAATCGTGTTGCAGAAAAGAAAGTCAGGCAATCGGCTTTGATTCTTAAGATATTCAGTCCCACAGTGAGATGCCACGACCAGTAGCTCAAGAGTAGGCCGTGGTGCGGCCCAGGCCCCTTGGCCCTGTTCGTCGGTGATCCAGTGGCGCACCGATCTGGTTGCACTGGTACCAGTAGGTGCTGTGCTCTTCGCCCGCTCCCTGAATGGTGGCCAGCGGCACAAAGCTCCCCGGCTCGTAAATATAGAGCGCCTGTCTTGTACCCCGCTGGCTGTGCATCATGAGGTCGCCATCCCAAAGGTAGTGGGTGCTGCCGAAGGCATCGCTCTTGGAGACGCGCCGGCCCAGGGGGTCGTAGGCGTAGCGGGTGGCCTGGGTGACTCCGTGGCGCGTGGTGTTCGATTCGATGAGCTGGTGGTCTGCGTTCCAGGTCAGGTCCAGTACTTCCTGGGTACCGGCTTTCTGGTTGCCCCGGGTGCGCTTTGTGACGTTGCCGTGCACGTCGTATTCAAAGTGCAGGTCCTGGTAGAAGCGCAGGCGGTTATCACCGACAACGCCCAGGGTGGTTTCCACGGGCTGGCCGTCTTTGCCGGGGATGGAGTCCAGCAGGTTGCCGGCGGGTCGAAGGCAAACAGTTCGCGGGCCAGCGGGCTGCCTTGTGCGGGCAGGCTGGCGAGGATGCGGCCCGTGTGGCCGTATATACGGATGTATTATGGAATTTTAGATCATAAATATAAACTGCTTGAGTATTGGGATTCGATTTTCGTCTTGCACAAAAGGTTGCCGCAGTGTCAATTTTTGCGTCATTGCTCTATATATCGATAGCGTATTTGAAATTTATTCCATTGAATTTATGAATTTACTGTATTTTTTAATCCAGCCATTATTGCCATAAATTTCGCCAGTTAATCCGTCACTTATTTCTGATATATCTTCAACTCCTTGATAGCTTATTCCAATGACTTCTTGTTCTGCCATTTGTATTATTCTGAATAAAGCAGAGTCGACTGCGAAAGCGATTAGGAAATCAAAATGAGATTTCTGATTTTCTGAAAGTGATGCATAAAATTCTTGCAACCTCTTTGCTTCATCTGTTTTATATTTCCCGTTTGCACAGTCGGTGACTCTTTCTATAGATGAGTCTCTAACTGTGTGAATAATGTCTTCGCCAAATTTATCTAGTGTTGAATCTTGCATATTATTTATTTCAAGGAATTCTGCTCGGTGTAGTAGCGCCAAGACTTCTAAGTTTTCTCAAGCTCTGCGCAGCCAGTGATCTTGCGGTTTTCTCATCTGCACCACCTTCTTTAAGACATTCTACAGCGATTTTTGTATGCTCCGATATGGTGTTTTTTGACTTCCCAGATTTGCAATCACAACTAAGTCTATCAAACTCTCGACGTTGGCAAGCGGTAATTTTGTCATGATCTATGCCATTGTTTTTCATCCAATCATTGCCAAGGCAGAACATATCATTCATTATTTGTTTGTAATTTGATAGATCATTCCAGGCAGCTTTCGCATGAACATGGTGACCACCAACGGTTTTGTATGAGCCTGTGGCACAAGAGTTAACTAGACCTAGAGGATCAATCCATTCTGTGGTGTTCGGTGCAAACGTATAAAAATTATGATCGCCTAAAAATCTGATTGGATCTTGAGATATAAACTTACCAACCACCGGATCGTAGTACCGAAACCGGTTGTAGTGCAGCCCCGTCTCCTCATCAAACTGCTGTCCCTGAAACCTGAAGGGTTGCTCAACGGGCGGTGGTTGAGGTGATGCTGCGGGCTTTGAACCCCAAGCCCGCGCGCTGATCGGCCGATCATCGGTGCCGGTCCTCAACACGCTGCGCATGACCGCCTCGCCCCAGACCTTGTAGTCCGCCGCCCAGGCCACCTGGCCTTGTTCGTCGGTCAGCTCCAGCGGGGCGCCGATCTGGTCGCACTGGTACCAGTAGGTGCTGTGTTCCTCGCCCGCTCCCTGAATGGTGGCCAGTGGCACAAAGCTCCCCGGCTCGTAGATATAGAGCGCCTGCCTTGCACCGCGTTGGCTGTGCACCATGAGGTCACCATCCCACAGGTAGTGGGTGCTGCCGAAGGCATCGCTCTTGGAGACGCGCCGGCCCAGGGGGTCGTAGGCGTAGCGGGTGGCCTGGGTGACTCCGTGGCGCGTGGTGTTCGATTCGATGAGCTGGTGGTCTGCGTTCCAGGTCAGGTCCAGCACTTCCTGGGTGCCGGCCTTCTGGTTGCCCCGGGTGCGCTTTGTGACGTTGCCGTGCACGTCGTATTCAAAGTGCAGGTCTTGGTAGAAGCGCAGGCGGTTGTCGCCCACTACGCCAAGAGTGGTGTCCACGGGCTGGCCGTCTTTGCCTGGCATGGAGTCCAGCAGGTTGCCTGCGGGGTCGAAGGCAAACAGTTCGCGGGCCAGCGGGCTGCCTTGTGCAGGCAGGCTGGCGAGGATGCGGCCAGTGGGGTCGTAGCGGAAGTCCTGGCGGCCGCGCAGGGAGTCGGCGCGGGCGATGAGCTGGCCTGCTGCGTCGTAGGCGTAGCCGCGTTCCAGCGTGGCGTTGGAGCTGCCGGGCCTGGCCACGTGGCCGCTGCCTTGCAGCGCGGCGCGGTGGCGCAGCAGGCGCCCGGCCGGGTCCCAGTCGTAGCGGCTGGACAGGGCGCCCTGGCTGCGGCGCACTTCGCGGTGCAGGGCGTCGCGTTCGATGTCGGCGATGACCTGGTGCGCGGCCGGGGGCTGGCCCGGCACCTGGACGGGCTCGATGTTGATCTGGTGCAGGTGGCCCGAGCCATAGAACAACCAGTGCAGGGTGCGGCCATCAGGCATGCGGGTGTGGGTGCGGTTGCCAAGTTCGTCGTAGCCGTGCGAGAGGCTGCGTTGCAGCTTGTGGCGGGCCGGGCCTGTGGCATTGCCGAGAGCCTGCAGGGTCTGGGTCTCGCTGAGCAACTGGCCCACGGGGTCATAGGCAAAAGCCAGGTGGGAGGCGGCATTGCCGGCCTGGGTCAGGCGGCCCAGGGCGTCGTAGCGGTAGGTGGTTTCTTCCACGGGGCCGGTGTGGCCCAGGGCGCGCTTGGCCAGCAGACGGCCCAGGGCGTCGCGCTCGAAGCAGGTGACCTTGCCGGGCCCAGCGTCGCTGCCACCGGCCTCGATGACGTGGGTCAGTTCACCGGCGGCGTTGTAGATGTAGCGCTGCCAGCGGCCGTCGAAGCCGACTTCGTCGGTGAGCTGGTCGCGCAGGTCGTAGCGGAAGTGGGTGCGGGCGTGGTTCTCGTTGTCCAGGGCAATGAGGCGGCCGGCGCGGTCGTAGTGGTAGGCGAGGCTGCGGCCTGCGGCGTCAATCCGGGTGAGCGGGCGGCCCATGCCGTCGTAGGTGTAGCGGGTGCTTTGGCCCATGGGGTCGGTGTAGGCCAGCAGGTGGCCTTCGCCGTTCCAGGCGTAGAGGTGGGTGGACTCTGCCGGCTGATGGCCTTGAGCTGACGGGGCAGATGGTTCGATGACACGTATCAGCTGGCCTGCGTCGTTGTATTCGTAGCGGGTCTGCTGGCCCAGCGCATCGGTGCGCAGAACGGGCTGGCCCAGGGCGTCGTAGGCGAAGCGCGTGGTCTGGCCCGAGCAGTCGGTGTAGGCCACAAGGCGGTCGGCCTCATCCCAGGTCAGGCGCTTGGAGCCTCCCTTGGCGTCAATGACTTCCACGGTGCGGCCCCGGGCGTCATGGCGGTAGCGCGTGGTGCGGCCCAGCGGGTCGGTGGCCTGCACAAGGTGGCTGTGGGCATCGCATTACTGCTGCCATTCGTGGCCCAGGGCTTCGCGAAGTGTGGCGACCAGGTCTCGCGGGCCGATGCGGCCTGTGGTGGCACCTGTGTCGTTTGCTCAATGAGTTGTTTTTGGTTTTATGAAAACTAGTGAACACCAATTATTTTAAATCGGGATGCTTTAATTCACGATGACCGTTGTTATTGAAAATAGTTATCTTTTTGGGGCCTATGCATAGCAAGGTTTCTTTGTGAACCGAAATATCCTCGCATTCCTTTATTTCTTTGATTTTATACAATTTGGACTTTTCTTTTTTATAGTCCAAGGAAAAAAGTCCTTCATTGGAAGAGAAATATATTTTGTTCTGAAAAAAACCATCTTGGTCAGAATCATGTTGTCATCATAATGACTTATGTCTTTGAAGCCATTCTTGAAATCACCTCGAAGTATGGCTCCGTTGAATCCGCATGCCCAGATAACTCCATCTGGGGCACAGAAAATACTCATAATTATTTCGTCAGTTGAAATATCAACTTCACTCCACAATTTTCCATCAAAATGATATATTCCATCTCTTCCAGCAGCGTAAAGATTATCTTCTGAATAACCATCTATATCAGAAATATCATCACCTATTTCAAGAGTATTTAGTGCTAAATTGGCCTTTGGGATAGGGCTTTGTTTTCTGAGCTTTCCTGCAATATCGCGCCATCCATTTTTGCCGCGTTTATATATTTGGCCTCCACCTCCACATGCGTATAATACACCATTTATTTCTTTTAAAGAATTCAAATATCCATATATTGGAAGTTCTTTGTCCAATCCTGCTTCTGCGATATTTTCGGTGCTCGCGCCACCAGGCCAATAAACTGATATCTCCCCATTCTTCGATAGAATTACATATTTTCTCCTATCTCCCATTGCCTTGATTGAAGAGCAGATGCTAACTGTTGTGAAATTCGGCAAATCTAGGTGTCTCCAAGGGTCTCCCGAAGATTGAGCATCATAAAAGAAAATCCTACTGAATTCTGCAGAATCATCGATGCCATCCGGCTTTGATGAAAACATATAGTAATCATCCTCGATCGCCAGACATTTATCAAAGGTTATGGGTGTGGATTTCATATGTGCTCCGCTATCTCTGCGGACCTCCTTGAGTAGTTTTTCCTGGTCCAATTTTTGAGAAGTCTATTGGTATTTTACCGCTGGGGTCTGCTCGTACAATGGTGGTTGCATCCAGTCCTTTCGATTGATGAAAAATACGAAGCTGAGCTTCTATTAAAATAGGATTGAATCCAGTTATTCTTCCAACCGATATTGCGCCAGCGGCTTCAAGTACACCAAGTGATGCTGTGCCTGGAGGATTTCCAGCAAGCCCTGCTACCCGTTCCAATGGAACGTATATCGCATGAATCTTTCCGTGTTATTTCGATCTGGAGATATTTTCACCATCCACACAGATAACCAGAACTTCATCTTCTGTTATTCCATGCGGGTGAGAGCTTCCTCTGTTGCCGGTTCGAAATTCCCGATCCGGAACTACGTGATGTCCTGTTCGGCCTTCCGCTTTGCAGGTTTCAGATTTGTAGGGAAGCAATATGCATCTTGGATTACCTTTGTCTTTGCCGCCGCCATTACTTTCAGCCTTTTTTGGGCTGCAGTTTCTTCAGCCTCTTTGGCTGCTTTTTGTAATCCAGCTTCTGCCGCTTCGCGGCCGGCTTTCTTGCCTACGGCCTCTGTTGCCGCTGCTGCTGCCTTCTTCCCATACTTGGCTCCGGTGGCCGCCATCCCCGTGCCCGGGATCATGGCTGCCGCGCTCAAGGCTGCGTTGACTTTATCGCCCTCGGCAAGATATATCAAAGCCTTAATCCAGGCGAGGCTGCCGCGTTCCTAGGGTCTGCAAGGTGCGTGCAGAATTTGTAGGTTGCTTGTTCTTATGTCTTTCGCCTACGTAGTCTGCCCACCAACGAGGAAAGGCAACGTAATTGGTCGTTTGCTCAGACCTTATCTTGCAAATGGTGCAAAAAACGTAATTCTATACAGCTGCCAATCTATCAAGCTATAGACAATATGTACTCTATACGCCGGAAGGTCCCAGATAAAATATCCAGTGTCTGAGGATGTGCCCTTTTTGTCAGGTGGTTGCCCCATGTGCTTCAAAATTTCCAACGGAGTATCATGAAAGCTGAGACCAAAGGGCAGTTGTCCTTGGAAACCATCGCTTTCCATATCTCCCGCTCTATTGAGACGGTAACCGGCAAAAAATGTTCCGTACTTGGGGAGTGGATTCGATTCTCTCCGGAAGTCCTCACCTTCTCTGAAATACAGACTGAGACCATAGTTCTTTATGTAGCGGAATACCTCCTCTGTATGATTGGCTTCATTTAGCGAGTCTTGATCCCAAATTATGGGTTTGAAGGCATCAGCCAATCTGAAATCATCAATTGAAAAACCCAGCGCTTGCGAAAGGTTGTGCGGACTGGGCATGCGATCTCTGATCGCAGAAGAAATATCCGGTGAATGATTGCCAATCATTCTCAGATCATAGATGTTGGGTCTACGGATATGAATTATGGCAATGGTTCCAGAGAGATGTACGTAGCTTATATTTATGTGCCAATCTGGGGTTACCCAAAGATCGGCAGATAGGTTATGAATAAACCTGGAGGCAATGGGCTTGCCTAGTTTTTGATGTGCTAAGGTTTGGGTATCTGAAAAAACAAGGCCAAAAGGTAGAGTCCCCTGAAAACCACGATAGCTAGATACTCCTTGAGCATAGAATGCTACCTGTTTGAGAATAAAATCGCCGTCCATATGGATGGAGTTATCTTTGAAGATTCGATTATAGTTGTCTTGATTTTCATAGATCAAAGCAATGCTATGCTTCTCGTTTTCTTCAATCTCGCTATTTCTTGCACTTATCGCTGCTGCTTCAGTATCCTCTTCGTATTCTTCGTCTTGCTCTGCAAGATGAGGTCGTTCAAAGATTCGATGCTCCTGAAGCCAAGCATCGAAAGAGGGATCATTGGGAGATTTTCCAATGAATGAAACGAGAATTTTTCCATCCATAGAATATGAGATCCTATTTAAGGTTGAGATTCTTTGCGTCGAATTTGTTAATCTTTCTTATTCTTATGGTTTCTATGCCTTTCCACTTGTTTTATAGAATATGATAATTATGTGGTTGTCCTTTTGATACGCTTGAACAAGGTCTTCCTGATTCTTGCTGACTGATTTTCCCAATTTTTCTTCAACCTGTGATTTGTCCATTGCAAAAGCTAGGTTGAATGGATTTTGTTTTTCAAAGCCTTTATTTATGTCGAAGGATTCAAAAGTGAACCAGCCGTCCCCAATGGGTGGGGAAAGATATTTTTCCTTGTATGAATCTGTGGGGTCAAATTCCATGGAAATCAATTTGTCTTTGGTTTTTATTCTTGTTGTTGAATCTCCTTTTGGCATCTTTTTTATGTCATTCTCGAGAAGAAATGACTCAAAATCATCACTTGTCGAAGTATGACCTAGGAAGGATAGCAATCTTTCGGTATTCATCATATTTCCTTATGTTGATGGTAATTTTGGTTTCACGGCTTTATGAGATAACGCCATGTCTTCGACATATTTATCAAAATCAAAATCCTTTAGTTCTTCCACTGATCGCATGTACTCTTCAAGGCATCCATGGTCTTTCCCTTCCATCGCTTTTCTAATGGCTTCTGTGTCACGTTTGAAAGCGTCCTTCAGTCCTTTCGAGTCCCCCTGAATCAAAGGCTTGTTCTTGCTGCCATATGTTCGGCCCTCTTTGTGAATATCTTCAGGGACAGTGATGGTCGGCGCATTATTGTAGACTCGGTTGAGAACTGATTTTTGCTGCTTTTCTGACAGGCTGTCCCATATGCCTTTTTCGACCAACAGATCTTTTGCCGCTTGCTTGAGAGCCCCTCCGGACGGGACATGATCCGCATTCAGTTCTCCAAGTTTTTTAGGTGCCTTGTTATAGGTCGATCTTTTACCGCAAAGTTCGTGCTTCTTGGGCTTTCCTTTATCTTTTCCACCACCTTGCCCATCTGCTTTCTTTGCAGCAGCTTCTTCAGCCTCTTTGGTTGCTTTTTGTGATCCAGCTTCTGCCGCTTCGCGGCCGGCTTTCTTGCCTACAGCCTCTGTTGCCGCTGCTGCTGCCTTCTTCCCATACTTGGCCCCGGTGGCCGCCATCCCCGCGCCCGGGATCATGGCTGCCGCGCTCAAGGCAGCGTTGACTTTATCGCCCTCGGCAAGATAGATCAAAGCGTTGGCGCCGTCGGCAATTTCGCCTACGCCGGGGATGAGGCCCACGACATCCAGACCTGTGTGCACAACGTCGCTGCCCCAGCGCTGCCACCAGCTTTTTTCCTGGGCGACGGGCTTGATGGCGGGAGCCGTGGCTCCGTGGAGGTTGGGGGCCGTGTCGGGGATGACCAGTCCCGAGGTGTTGCCTATCGGCCCTGGAGAAGGGTAGGCGTTGGGCTTGACCTGTGCAGTTTGTGACTGCGCTGCAGGCAGTTGTTTTTTTCTGGTGGCCATGGCGCTTCAGGGCTTCTTCCAGTTCATCCACATCTTGTCGCCGGTGCGCACGATGGCCCGGCCATTGACGTAGACGGTCTTGCTGTGGTCAATGTCGTGGCTGATGCGCATATTGGTCTGGCTGACCACGCCCTTGCCTTGTCCGGGTTCATCGCCCATGACGTTGTCGACATAGCTCTGGTTGTGCAGGTAGACAGGCTTGCCTTGCAGGAAGACGTTGGGAGAGCACTGCCTGCTCTGGTTCATCTGGTGCGTGATGGGGTAGGGCACCGGGACGCCGTTCTTGCTCGGTGTCAGGCATACGTCTGGGGTGAGCGAAACGATGCGAAACCGCCCGTCCTTGGATGCGATGTTTTCGTCAGCCACGGCGTGCCTCCTGGGGTTTCGCGCGTTCGCTGGCTGCACGCTGCATTTCGGCATCCAGTTCCATGCCTGTGCCTTTGGGCCAGGTGCCCAGCTCCAGCTGCCTGACATCTGTCTTGGCGCTGATGATTGCCCGCCTGACGGTAGTCACAGTGCCGGTCGCCAAATCCAGGATCACCGTGTCTATGTTCATGGGCGCAAACATCACCACGCCCACATTCAGGCGTACCAGCAGCTGCAGCTCCTGCGTGGGTAGCTTGAAGCGGAAAATGCCCTGGTATTTGTCGGCTGGAATGAGGTTCAGGAGCATGACCTCTTCGCCACCCTGCGGGTAGTCGATCTGCTGGTCTTCCGGCGCACAGTTCCAGTAGCGGTAGTCATGATCCAAAGGACTTTTGGGCCACTGGGATTGCTTCCATGCGTCGTCATGCGTCCCGGCTAGGGAAACCCGAGGACTCCACCAGCGTCCGATGGCGCCCACGCCTACGACCGGATAGTCCTGCTGTCCGTCATAAGGCTGGTTCAAGGCCTCAATCTGCGGCGCTGCGTAGTGCTGCGCGGACTGGGGCTGCTGCTGTGTGTGGGTTTCCAGTTTCGCAATGGCTTTGTCGGCGTCGTGGACCGCCTCGGGAAGCCTGCCGCAACCAATCGGATTGGGCGTGTAGAAGGCGGGGAGCGCGTCATGCGCCTGTTGGGCGATCTCGCGTTGGGACTTTGTGATCCTGACGTCGTCCCTGTCATCCAGAAACTCTTGCAGAAGTTGCTCCTGGCGAATGACATTGGGGCCCCCGAAGGCCAGCTCATAGCACAGCGGCACCTGAGTGACCGGTTTCGGGGCGCCGGGACGCAGCGCTCCGAGGCTGGTCAGAGAGCGCTCGAATTGCCGCGGTCCGGTGACCTGAAGCGTTTTGATGATGCTGTCTGCAAACCTGAAGCCGGCCGGCCACCGCTCATGAGGCTTGCCGTCTGGCGTATATGCAAAGGCATTGGTGAGGATGACATCGCACTTTGGCTTGTAAGGAGCAAGATCGCTTTCCTGCAGCACGCTGCTGATGTTCACGTTTGCGTAGAACTCGTCCGCGGTGCAAAGCGGTGTCTGTTGCTCGGGCGGCAGGACAGTGGGCTCTATGAGATCGCCATTTTTCTGTACCGCGCGCAGCGTGTAGGAGATGCGGCTGACCATGACGTGAAAAATCTCGCCATGTGGGTCCACATGCTGGAAGTACTGGCTGGGCCAGGGCGTGTGGTTGACCACCTCCGGCAAGGGGGCGGACTCCACCGGACTGGGCATTGCGTGGGAAGGGCGCTCCATTCGGGACTCCTCAGTTCAGGTCAATACGCTTGGAGTCGAGGCCGATGTGCTTGCTGCCGACCACATCGATGTTCTTGCCATTGATGGTGATCGTGCCGTCGCTTTTCATTACCAAGCTGGCAGCGCCCACGGTGATTGAGAGCTCGTCGCCGGCCTGAATGGCGTAGCGCTTTCCTACCGTGGTCTGCTGGTTGCCCTGGACCCTGACGGAACGGTCCACCAGCACCGTCGTGCTCTGGCTCAGCCCCACATTCACCACCATGGCCGCGCCCACATTGACGTTGTAGGCGGCGCCGATGTTCACCATCTTGGCCAGGCCCACGTTCTGCATGTAGGCCAGTCCGATGGTCTCTGTCTTGAAGCTGCCCACCTTGATCGACCAGTTGTTCCCGATCTTGTCCTTCTCGTTGCGGCCTATGGTCTTGCTGCGGTTCTTGCCGATGGAGATGTTCTCGTCGATGCCGACGTCTTCGTTGCGGTTGTCGCCGATGCTGATCTTCTCGTTGTGGTCCACCCGCTCCGTGCGGTTGTTGTGCACGGTGATGGTTTCGTCGCGGTCCACGGTCTCGGTGCGGTCGCGGTGGATCACGTTGGTTTCATCCCGGTCGATGGTCTTGCGCCGGTCGTTGCCCACCCATTTGTCCTCGTCGTTCTCGACTTCGGTGAGCTGGTCCTTTTGCGCATGCAGCCACAGCTGTTCGGCGCCCGCCTTGTCCTCGAAGCGGATGGCGTTGGCGTCGCCCTGGCCGTTCTTCAGGCCCGCGCCCGGTGCGCCGCCCTTGCTGGATCTTGTCTTGATGCCCGATTGCGTGGCGTTGGCCGGCAGCGCCCAGGGCGGCATGTTGGAGGCGTTGTAGACGCAGCCCATGACGATGGGGTAGTCCGGGTCGCCGTTGAGGAAGTCCACGATGACTTCCATGCCGATGCGCGGGATGTGCACCGCGCCAAAGCCCGGCCCGGCCCAGCTGGTGGCCACGCGCATCCAGCAGCTGGAGTTCTCGTTCATGCCGCCCAGCCGGTCCCAGTGGAACTGCACCTTGACGCGGCCGTACTGGTCGCACCAGATCTCTTCACCTGCAGGACCCACGACGACGGCGGTCTGCGGGCCCGTGGTGCGCGGTTTGGCGGTGATGCGCTGGGGCTTGAAGGGCAGGCTGGTGGGCTGGGCCTGGAGCACGAATTTCTGTGTCGAGCCCTCGCCGCTGCCGCCGTCGCTGACGCGCGGGTTCTCCTCAAAGGCATAGTCCACGGCCGTGACCAGGTAGGCCTGGTTCTGGTCGCCGCGCGGGTAGTTGTCCAGCGTGAAGGTGTAGCCCGGCGCCATGGCGCGGTGGTTGGAGCTGCCCTGCACCGTGCTCTGGCGCGTGAGGCTCTGCTGCAGGCGCACGCGGATGTAGTCCTCGCCGTCGCCGGTCTCGGTGTAGCCGCCCGGCCATTCGTAGATCTCGTAGGCGTCGTGTGCATGACCGGGCGGGTTGCGGCGCATGTTGGACAGCTCGGCGCGGGGCTTCTTGAAATCGTAGTCGTCGTTGTAGTGCCGCCCGGGCTTGACGCGCTGGTGCAGCTCCCAGGCGTGTATGCATTCCTCGCGCGCCACGGCGGCCTTGCCCGGCGGGTGGAAGGGGATGACGGCGCCGCCCTGCAGCGGGTCGTGCGAGGCGACGATGTCGTCTCCCAATGTCAGCACATGCTGGCCCGCGCTGTGCTGGTGGTAGTAGCAGATGCCCTCGTGCTCCATGAGGCGCGAGACGAACTGGAAGTCGGTCTCGTTGTACTGCACGCAGTACTCCCAGGTGCGGTAGGAGCGCGTCAGGCGCTGCTGCATGGGGTGGCCGTAGATGCCCAGAACCTCGTTGATGATGTCCGGCACGGTCTTGTTCTGGAAGATGCGAAAGTCGCTGCGGCGCGTGGCCAGCCACAGCCAGGGCGACAGGCGCGCGCGGTACAGGAAGTTGCGGTGCTCGTCCTGGCCGCGCATGCCAAAGGCCGTGACCATGCCATCGATGTAGCGTTTGCCGCCGTCCTGGGTCTCCACCACCACGGTGGCGCCCTTGCCCAGCAGGGCCTTGGGATCGATGCTGTCGCTTTCGCTGAGCAGGTCGATCTCCAGGGCGAACAGATGGCTGATTTCCTCGCGACCCTGCAGCCGGCGCAGCTGCAGCTGGTCTGCCAGGGGGGTGTTGATGGTGACTCTGCGTGTCATGGTGTCGGATCTCGCGGTGCTTGGGGTGGAAGAGGGGTCGGGGCTTCAGGCCTGGATGGCGGGGCCTGCGTGCGCCGGTCGATGAAGGGCTTGCATGGGGTGGCTTGAAGGTCCTCTGCTGCTAGCGGGCTGCGTACACCAGCCCAGGACGGGCGCCGTCGGCGTCATCCTGGGCGTCATCCATGACAGGGTCGCTGTCGAAGGGCTGGCCCAGCGCAATGAACTGGTAGTTGCCGCGCCGGTCGGTGAAAACCGCCAGGCCGTCCGGCGTCAGGGCTACGTTGAACCAGTCGTTGTCGGTTCTGGGCTGGTCCGGGTCCAGCGAGCCTGGCCGGCGCCGGGCCAGCACGCTGCCGGCCAGGCTCGCCTGGTTCAACGCCCGGGTCTGCCGGCCATCCGCGCCATACAGCCGTAGCTCCCCGGTGGCTTCGACCTTGCGCAGGCCCTCGCCCAGAGGGACGGAGCGCTTCAGGCTGGCCAGCACGAACCGGCCGCCCGGCGCCAGGTGCAGGTCGGGCGGGATGTCGTTGCCACCGCTGCGGAACTCGGCCAGGTGCACGATGCGCGCCTCTGCGCCCAGTGCCAGCGCGGCGCCCATGCCGCGCTGCCTGGGCAAGGCATAGGTCAACAGCACATTGCCTGCCGACCATGCCTGGGCGCTGGTCCAGGCCAGCGCATCCGCTGCCGCCCAGGTCCGGGCCTGCGTGGCCATGGCGGCGGCCGGATCCTTGTCCTGGGGCAGCACGGCCAGGGTTCCGTCAGCGGCGCGGGCCAGGCGGGGCAATGCATCGAAGCTGCCCAGATTGCGCGCTTGCTGCAGCGTCCAGCCCGGTAGGGCGAAGGTCAGCAGCTGGTAGGGCTTGCGACCGTCCGCATCGGGGTCCAGCCGGCTGCTGGCGACGATGTTCACCACCCCGTCACTGCTGTCCTGCGCATCCTGCGTGACGACAGGGCGGGCAAGGCAGCCGCCAGGTCGAACTCCTGGCCGTGGCAGTGCCGCAATGGCCGTAGAGCTGCCGCTGCGCTCTGACAGTTGAAAACTGCCTGTCTTGGCCTGGTTCTTCAGATCGAGTCGATCCACCCGGCCATTGCAGTACACGGCATACAGGTAGCGGTACTGGCTGCGGTCGGTGGGATCTGCGGGATCGAGTGCCTTGGCCGCAACTGGCGTAGCGAGGGCAACCCGCGTCTGGTCGGTGCTGGACGAGCAGCCCGCTGCCAGCGCGCTGGCAGCCATGACTGCACAAGTCACGAAACGGGCGGAGGTCAGGTGCGGTGGCATGGCGGCAAGGGCTTGTGGGTCTAGCGCGATGCCTGCGCAGCGCGGGCGCGTTCCAGGTGGAGCACGGCAGCGTCCAGCAGAGGGTCGCCGCCGGCCTGGATGGAGGCGGTGAAGGCCGCGTCCACGGGCACGCGCAGGCGCGGGGTCACGCCTTGGGCTTGTGCGGCGGGGTTGTTGCCGCCAGCGGGGCCGGTTTCTGCGAGCAGGGGGACTTGCACGATGAAGCCGGCCGGCAGGTGCACGCGTGTAGCGGGGCCGGTGGCGCCAGCCGTGGCGCTGGTGGCGACGATGTCGGCACGCTGGCTGTGCTGCAGCCAGGCAGCGAACAGTTCGCAGGGGCCGGCGCAGCCGGGGCCGGTGAGCACGGCGACGGGGGCCGTGAAGGGCGTGCCCGAGGCGGCCAGCGGCAGCTGGGCCGGCAGGCCCAGACCGCCACGGCTGCGCCAGACGCGGGCGGCGGGGTCGAACAGGCGCTGGGCGGCGTCCTGCATGCGCAGCGGCTTGTCGCGCGTGTAGAGCGAGGCCAGCATGTGGGGCACCAGCTGGTAGGCGTCGTCGCCCCGGTGGGCGCGCAGGTCGATGACCAGGCCCGTGACTCTGGCGTGGGTGGCGGCGGCCAGGGCGCCCTCCCAGCGGTTGAGCTGGCCGGTGCCGCCGTCGGCAAAGCTGTCGAGGGCGATGTAGGCCAGGTTGCCGCCCTGGGCGCTGCGCAGCAGGAAGGAGGCGAGGGCGGGCTCGGCCGCAGGCAGGGCCGTGGTTGCGGCTGCAGCGGCGTCCAGGCGCAGGGTCTGCTCCTGGCTGCTGGATGTGCTGTTGGGCGCGCCGGCTGCGGTGCGCAGGCTCAGCGTGGCGGGCGTGCCCAGGTCCAGCGCGAGCAGGTCGGCGCGGCGGGCGTCGGCACCGGCGCGCAGCGAGGCGGGGGCAATGCGGTCCAGGTAGCGTGCCGGGCTTTCCCCTTCGATGGCGAGGATGTCGCTGCCGGGCTGCAGGCCCGCCTTGGCGGCGGCAGAGCCTGGCGCCACGCTGGTGATGGCGATGCGGCCGTCCTCGCGCAGCCAGGTGCGTGGCATGGGCAGGTTGACGCTGCCGCGTGCCAACAGCTGCGGGGATAGGCCCCGGTCTGTGCGGGCAGGCCAGTCCTGGCCGCCGGGCAGCAGAACGCGGTATTGGCCATCGCCCAGGCGCTGGCCCATTTCTGCCAGGGCCTGGGCCTGTGCGGCGCTGTCGCCGCGCTCGGCGGCGGTTTGCAGGCGCTGGCCGTAGTCGGCCCGCAGCTTGCCGGCATCAAAGCCGCTGGCAGCGGCCAGCGGGTGGCGCTCTGCAATGAGGCCGATGAGGGCCTGGGCCGCATCGCCTGCGCCCAGGCGGGACAGGTCGATGTCCTGCGCGGGCTGGACGGCGTGGAAGGCCAGGGCGATTTCCCGGGCACGGTCGAAGCGCAGGCCCTGCGGCTCCAGCGTGACCACGGTGTAGCCGCGCGGCAGGGTGACCATGGGGTCGTCGGCGGTGAACAGGCGCCCGTCGGCGCCAAAGCCGGAAGGGAAGCGCTGCGTGGCATCACTGGCCCAGACCAGCAGCTTGCCGCCCGTGGGCTCCAGGATGTCGCCGCTTTGGCGTGGCCATTCGGTGCGCACCGAGCTGGCGCGCAGCATGGCGTGCTGCTCTATGGCGTCCAGGCTGCGCCGGCCCGCGCGCTGGGGCACGTCGGCGTGGACGGACAGGGCGAAGATGCGCACGCCCCGGCCACCGGGGCGCGCGCGGCCGGTGGACAGGTCATAGGTCGTGCCTTCGGGGTCGCTGGGCAGTTCGATGGCCACGCCGGTGCTGTCGCCGCGCGGCAGGGCCAGCCATTGCGACTTGGCCGGCGCCACATGGGCGGCCTGGCGCTGCACGAGGTACGGCCCCTGGTCCATGAGCGCGACCACGGCCTGGCCGCGCCGGGCGCTGTCCGTCCAGGCGTCGCCCAGCACGGCCATGACGCGGCGTGGGCCGCCCTGGTCGTCCTGCACGGGGGCGGCGCCGGAGGGCGGCGACTGTGCCGCCTCGGGCTGGGCCTGGTTGCGGTCCCACCAGGCACGGGCCTCGCTGGCGGCACCGGTGGCCGCGTTGGTGGCCGTGCTGGCCGCGCTGCGGCCGGCCTCCAGCGCCTGCTGCCCGGCCGTGGCGGCGCCCGAGGCCCGCTGCACGGTGTCGGCAGCCTGTCCGATGGCGCCCAGGTCCAGCGCCTGCGCGGCCGGGGCGGCCAGCAGCGCGGCTGCAATCACTGCCGTGGTGGCGCGTGGAAGACGGCGCCCGCTCATGCGGGCTCCGCAGCGCGGGTGCGCACGTCCAGCGTGAAGTCGTCGCCGCTGGCGCCGGCGTGCAGGCTTTGCAGTTCCTGGCCTTCCACGGTGGCCTGCAGGAAGTGGGTGGCCATGCGCGGCAGCAGGTTCTGGGTGAGGATGCCGTCCACCATGCGCGCGCCGGACTCGACCTCGCTGCAGCGGCGGCGCACCAGGTCCACGGCGGCTTCGTCGAAGCTGAACTGCGCGCCGTGGCGTTCCTCGATGCGCCGCTGTATGCGCAGCATCTGCAGCCGGATGATCTGCTCCAGCATGGCGTCGGAGATGGGGTAGTAGGGCACGACGGTCAGGCGGCCCAGCAGCGCGGCGGGGAAGGTCTGCAGCAGCGGCTGGCGCACGGCCTGGGCCAGGCCTTCCGGCGTGGGCGCCAGGTCCGGGTCGCGGCACATGTTGGCAATCAGGTCCGAGCCCACGTTGGAGGTCAGGATGATGACGGTGTTCTTGAAGTCGATGTAGCGGCCCTCGCCGTCCTCCATCCAGCCCTTGTCGAAGACCTGGAAGAACATCTCGTGCACGTCGGAGTGGGCCTTTTCGATTTCATCGAGCAGGACCACGCTGTAGGGGCGGCGGCGCACGGCCTCGGTGAGCACGCCGCCTTCGCCGTAGCCCACGTAGCCCGGTGGCGCGCCCTTGAGGGTGGAGACGGTGTGCGCCTCCTGGAACTCGCTCATGTTGATGGTGATGAGGTTCTGCTCGCCGCCATACAGGGCTTCGGCCAGGGACAGCGCCGTCTCGGTCTTGCCCACGCCCGAGGGACCGGCCAGCAGGAACACGCCGATGGGCTTGCCCGGGTCGTCCAGCCGCGCGCGCGAGGTCTGGATGCGGCGCGTGATGGCCTCCAGGCCATGGCGCTGGCCGATGACGCGCTTCTCCAGCGTGTCGGCCAGCGAGAGCACGGACTGCACCTCGTCGCGCACCATGCGGCCCACGGGAATGCCGGTCCACTCGGCCACCACAGCGGCGACCACGCCGGCATCGACCACGGGCTGCAGCAGCGGGGAATCGCCCTGCAGCTCGGCGAGCTGGCGGCGCAGCGCTTCCAGCGCGGCCACGCTGGGGGGCTCGGCAGGTTCGGTTGCGGTGGCTTCGGCGGCCGTCTCCGGTGCCGCCGCGGACGGGGCTGCGGCGGCGCCGGTGGAGAAGACGGGCGGCTTCAGGCCCATGAGGGCGGCCTCGGTTTCCAGGATGCGGCGGGCCAGTGCGCTTTCCTGGCCGAAGCGCTCGGCCAGTGTGGCCTGGCGGTCGCGCAGGCTGGCCAGGTCGGTTTCCAGCGCCTGCAGGCGCTCGGCCGTGGGCAGGCCGAGGGCTGCCTCGCGCAGCAGCACTTCCTGCTCCACGCCCAGGGCCTCGATGCGGCGCTGCACGGCTTCCAGCTGGGCGGGCGTGGCATGCAGGGCCATGGCCACGCGCGAGCAGGCCGTGTCCAGCAGGCTGACGGCCTTGTCGGGCAGCTGGCGCGAGGGAATGTAGCGGTGCGACAGGCTGACGGCCGCGGCCACCGCGTCTGCGGCAATGCGCACCTGGTGGTGGTTTTCCAGCTTGGCGGCCACGCCGCGCAGCATGTCCACGGCGCGGGGCTCGTCGGGCTCGTGCACCTGAACGAGCTGGAAGCGGCGGGTCAGGGCCGGGTCTTTTTCGATGTATTTCTTGTACTCGGCCCAGGTGGTGGCGCCGATGGTGCGCAGCGTGCCGCGCGCCAGGGCGGGCTTGAGCAGGTTGGCGGCATCGCCCGTACCGGCCTGGCCGCCCGCGCCCACCAGGGTGTGGACTTCGTCGATGAAGAGCACGATGGGCGTGGTGCTGGACTGCACGGCGTCCAGCAGGCCGCGCAGGCGGTTCTCGAACTCGCCCTTCATGCTGGCGCCGGCCTGCAGCAGGCCCACGTCCAGCACGCGCAGCTCCACGCCCTGCAGCGGCGGCGGCACGTCGCCCTGGGCGATGCGCAGGGCCAGGCCTTCGACCACGGCGGTCTTGCCCACGCCGGCCTCGCCCACCAGGATGGGGTTGTTCTGGCGGCGGCGCAGCAGGATGTCCACCATCTGGCGTACTTCGTCGTCGCGGCCCGTGACCGGGTCCAGCTCGCCCGCCTTGGCGCGGGCCGTCAGGTCCACGGTGTATTGCTGCAGCGCGCCGCCCTGGCCGGGCGCGGTGCCCGTGGCCTGGCTGGCTTCGCCCGGCGTGCCTTCGAGCCCGCTGCCATCGGCCGCGCGCATGCGTGCCTCGGGCGAGTCGGGCAGCAGGCGGGCGAAGGCATCGCTGAGCGCGGGCTCGGAAATCTTGTCGAATTCGCGCGAGATGGAGCGCAGCTCATTGGCCAGCGAGCGCGTGCGCACCATGCCCGACAGTAGATAGGCGCTGCGGATCTGGCTGTCGTTGAACATCAGCGTGGCATAGACCCAGCCGCGCTCGATGGCGGTCTCTATGTGCTCGGAGAAGTCGCTGATCGAGGTGGCGCCGCGCGGCAGCTGGTCCAGGCGGCGCAGCACATCGGCGGCCAGGCGGTCGGAGGCGATGTCGAAGTGGCGCAGGATGCGGATCAGGTCGCAGTCGTTTTCCTGCAGCAGCTGGTGCAGCCAGTGCACCAGCTCCACATAGGGATTGCCGCGCAGCTTGCAGAACACGGTGGCGCCTTCCAGCGACTTGAACAGCAGCGGGTTGAGCTTGCCGAAGAGGGATTGGCGGCTGATTTCTGTCATGGGTCTTGGGTGCGGAAAAAAGTGGATGAATGGGGGCCGGGAATGCCGGCTAGCGGAGGGGGCGGACTTCGACCTTGCGGCCCTTGGCCTGGCACTGCGCCAGCAGCAGGTCCACCCAGGCGCGTTCGACAAGGATGCTGCTGCCGGTCGTTTCCTGCGCCGTTTCACGGACGTCGGTGGCGAGGTGAATAGCCTTGGCTTCAGACAAGGCATCGCCATCCCATTGCGCTTCATCCGGCGATGGTTTGGCGGTGAAGCGGCGCTGTCCCAGATTGGCGATCTGGCCACCTTCGAGCCAGACCATCCAGACCGACAATCGCGCAGGGACTGCGCTGCGGTTGTGCTGTTGCACGAAGCAAAAGCGCTGGAGGGCTGCAGGCTTTCCGTGGCCAGTCGATGCCTGGCGGCTCTTCAAATGGATACGCAGGGCGGCTGGAGAAGGAACCAGGGATTGCGCCGGACGCGAGAAATCGGAGGCCCGCCCGCTTTCCGGCGCTGCCAGCAAAGGCAGAGCCAATCCCGCCAGGGTGGCCAGCAGACACCTTGCGAGCAGGCGACGGCCTTGCCTGAAACGGCATGGCCCGGGAAAGCGGTTGCGTCCGATATGCGGCATGCGGCTATCGGGCAGGAGCCACTTTGATGGTGCGGCCCTTGGCCTTGCACTGCGCCAGCAGTCTGTTCACCCAGGCGCGTTCGACGAGGAAGCTGCTACCGTAGATTTCCTGGGCCGTTTCCCGCACGTCGGTCGCGAGCTTGATGGATTTCATTCTTGCCAGGCTTTCACCATCCGCTTTGGCGTCTTCTTTCGTCAGCGTTTTGGGCGAATAGAGATGCCAGCCCATATTGACGATCTCGCCGCCATTGAGCCAGACCATCCACACGTTCGGTTCGGGATCGGACGGATGGTCGGGACGCTGCTGCACGAAGCAAAAGGTATTGCTCTGGCGGGCTCTTTGGGTTTGCCAGACTTCATCCTTGAACTTCAGGTATTGCCGCAGCGCAGTCATGGACGCGACTCTTTCCTGCGCAGGCCGAGAGTAGTCGGCAGCCGTCGGCTCGGTTTGCTGGCTGCTGATTTCAGCCGGCGATGCTGGTGGCTGCGATGATTCGGAGGCTTGGGCACCCATCAAGCAGGCGCTCACTGCAATGGCAGTGGCAAGGCTGGCCATTGGGAAATGGCGATACGGTTTCAACGTGCTTGATCCAGTATGGGTTGGTGACATGGAGTGGCCTCCTTGGTTTTCGATGTTTTTGGGGATCAGTCGCGTTTGCGCAGCCGGGCATGTGTGTAGAACATATTTCTAGCCAGCGCGGCGTGCTGAATGAAGTCGGCACCGGGAGAGCTGGATTTCGCAGTTCTCCAGGCGAACAGGCCTGTGGGGGTTGGGTCTGGCGGCACCGCGCCGGTGGCAACGTCCAGGGCCGCCTGCACAAAGTCCAGATAGGCCTTGCGTTTGGGATGCAGGCCGTTGTTGGCGTTGTCCACATAGTCGCGGAGGTTCTTGGCAATGTCGGGACCCAGCTTCGGATAGACGTTGAAGCCATGGAATTGGACCGATCCCCGGTCATCCGCCATGACGATGTCCTCGACACTGGTGGCACCGCGGGCCATGAAGTCTTCAGGCTTTCCGCTTTTCAAGCGGTTCTCGATGACTCGGCGCATCCATTGCATTCCGGTTTTCACGTTGTCGAGATTCCAGGCCAGTGAGGTGTCGCCCGGCGAGACGCTTTCCGCCAGGAACAGCCTTGCCAGCATCCCCTCCGTCGTGCTCTCCGCAGGCAGCGAAATGCTTTTCTCCACCTGCACGGTGATGGCTGCGGGCATGACGCTGAGCCCGGTTCCCTGCACCGCCACGATGCTGAGCTTGGTGAGCCCGGGCTGCTGCGCCACGAAGTCGAATTGCCAGCTGTCGGCGCGGGCGTTGTGGGCGGGGGGCTGGGCCGCAAGAATGCTGGGCGCATCGATCCTGGCGCCCAGCTTGTAGGTCTTTGCGACGGCCTCGATCTTGACGCGCAGGCGGTTGCCTTCGACCAGCGTCAGCGTGGAAGGGACCGGGGCGTTGTGCGGGAACTTGATCTGTACGGTGGGCATGTGTGCAAGCAGGGAAGTGGTGATTCAGTGGTTCGGTGATTCAGTGGTTCGAGGGCTGGGGCCGGGGCGCCGGCCCCGCACGGGCTGGCGGCGCTGGCGCAGCCAGGCTTCGGGGTCCAGGCGGAAGTCGCGCGCGTCCTGGGCGGGCTCGGCGTGGGTGAGCCAGGTGGTCCAGCCCAGCTGGGTGCTGCTGCCCAGCCGGGCGGCAGGCACTTCCTGGCGGCGCAGCACCAGCACGTAGTCCCAGGCGAATTCGATGCCCAGGTAGTTGCGCACCCAGTCCACCAGGGTCTGGAACAGTGCGGCCTGGGGCAGCAGCTGCCGGTATTGCTCCAGGCCCAGCGGGCCGAGCACCAGGCGGAACTTGCTTTGTGCATCGGGCACGCGCGAGCCCACGACGGCGTCCACGCCCAGGCGCGAGTTGCAGGGGCGGCCCTGCAGCCGGGTCTGCTGCTCGGGCTCCAGCTCCAGGTGGTGCAGGCAGTTTTCTTCCAGCTTCACGGGAATCTGGAAGTAGTGCGACAGGGCCTGGCACAGGCCTTCGGGGTTGCGCGTCCAGCGGGTCAGATGGCCGGCCATGAAGCGCTTGGCGTGGTCGGGCACTTCGTCGCGCGCGCGCTGGCTGGGCAGGCCGGCGCCTATGAAACTGTCTATGTAGCGGCCAAAGGGGTCTTCGCCCGGGCGGTCCAGCGATGCGGTGGGCTGTGCGTCCGACCAGGCGCGGAACAGCAGCAGCAGCATGCGGTGGTGAAAGATGTCGGAAAAGCGTGCCAGCGTGGCGTCGTCATGCTGGCGCAGGCGCTCGCGCACGTACTCGGTGATGTGCGTGGGCAGCGGGCCGTTGGGGCCGTAGAGGCCGAAGTTCCAGACCGTCATGCGCTCGGGCTCGCCGGCGCGCGAGGGCAGGATTTCTGCAATGGTGGCGGGGGCGAAGGCCAGCGACGGGTCCTGGCCCAGGCGCAGCGGCTCGTCCTTGGGGCGCGTGGCCTGGCCCAGGCGCGGCAGCGCGGGATGGCGTGCCTGCAGGTAGCGCAGGCTGTGCATCAGGTCGAACTGGTAGGGCTTGGCGCTCAGGCGCTGCCAGAACAGGCGCGCCCGGGCGTCGTCGGGCCCGGTGGCCTGCACGGGCGCACGCGCGGGCGCCGGAGCTGGAGCCGGAGCCGCCGACTGGAGGTGCTCCGGTTCGGGCAGGGGGGCGTGGGCGGCGTTGCTCATATGCCGGGCCTTTGTCCGGGGCGCGGAGTCCAGCGCGCGACGGGGCCGCGCTGGCGCGAGTGCAGCTGCAGCTCGGTGAAGCTGTTGACGCCCACATGGCGGGCGAAGAATCGCTCCAGCACATTGGACAGGGGCCAGGGGCTGACGCCGGCCATGGCTGGCTCGTCCACGCTCAGGTGTACGCCCACGCCGCGGCCGTAGACCAGTTGGCGGTGCTGGGGCAGGCGGCGCGTAATGGGTTCGATGCGCATGCCCTGGATGGCGGCGATCTGCCCGGCCAACTGGTGGTTGCCCAGGTCCAGGTACAGGCGCAGTAGCTCCTGCAGTGTGGCCGCGCCTTCCTCGTCGGACAGATCGGTCATGGCCAGGTAGTTCAGGCTCAGGTGGGAGATCAATCGCCAGGTCAGGCCTCCGTCGGCCACGGCGGGGATGGGCGCGCTGGGGCCGGCGATGGCGCGGGCCCATTCCACGGGCGCCGACTCCTGCAGCGCAAAGTCGCCGCCCGGCTGGTTGACGCGCATGAGCAGGGGCAGATCGCGGTTGGTGCACAGGGTGTGCATGGACAGCTGCTTGAGGTCGTCGGAGAACGGGGCCTCGCGCTGGTCCACCAGGGAGATGAAGACTTCCGAGCCCAGGTACTGCGTGCGCGGGCCGCTGCGCAGGCTGCGCTCGGAAAACAGCCGGGGCTCGCGCCGCGTGGTGAAGTAGGCCTGCTCGGTGGAGTGCAGGCCGTGCGTGGATGCGTACAGCGGCGCGAATTCGCGGTCCTGGGTCTTGCCTTCGTGGTGGCCGGTGACGGCCTGCACGCCGTAGACCTCGAAGTCCAGCGGCCGCGTGCGGTCGGGAATGACGTGGTACTCGTGCACGTTGGAGGCCACATGCAGGCGGTCTGCCGTGTACTCGAACAGGTTGATGGCCGGAATGCAGTGCATCAGCAGCTTGGCCGCGTCGATCTGCGGCTCCAGCGTGGGCGCGGCGCGGCGCAGCAGCACGGTGATGCCCACGCCGTCATGGGCAATGCGGCGCATGCTGCGCGACAGGCCGTTGATCGAGAAAAACCGCTGCCGCGCGGGAAACGCAAAGTACTCGTGCAGCAGACGGTGGCCCTGGAAGGCGCGGTGCGAATAGGGAATCAGCGCCTGCTCGCTGTCATGGCCTTCGGCGCGCAGTGCATCGGGCTGCAGCACGTCCCAGACCTGGCGTGGGTCCTGCGGGTGGTGCACCACGATGGCCAGCGTCTGCGTGTGGATGAGCTCCTGCAGGTGGGAGGCGACGACATCGCCCGCATGGATGTAGACCCACAGCTGGTCCATCGCCAGCTGCATGCACTGCGAGGCGTCCAGCGTGGCCAGTTGCAGGCGCAGGTGGCCGCCGGCCTCGCCCAGCTGGGGCACCAGGGCATGGGGCAGGTCCAGCGCCGGGCCGCCCAGGCGCGCCTGGCGTATCTCCAGCGGCCACAGCGTCAGCGGCCCGCCGGTGCGGAATTCGCAGATGGTCTGCTCTTCCTGTGACTTGTGGGTGCGCAGCACGCTGCCAGAGGGCAGGGTGAAGCCGTCCACGAGGTTGCCTTCCTTGGCGCTGGGCTTGAGCTGGACTACCACCATGGATGGCGTGGGCGCGAGGTAGTGGGGGCAGACCATTTCCATCATGCGCTGGGACAGGCGCGGAAACTCCGCATCCATCTTCAGCTGGATGCGCGCGCTCAGAAAGCTGAAGCCTTCCAGCAGGCGCTCCACGTAGGGGTCGGCCACATCGGTGTCGTGCAGGGAAAGGCGGCCCGCCACCTTGGGGAAGGCGGCGGCGAACTCGGCGCCCAGCTCGCGCAGATAGGCCAGTTCGCGGTTGTAGTACTCGACGAGGCGGGGATTCATGGTGTGGGTGGCGGCGTCCGGGCTCAGGCCCTGAGGTTTTGCAGCGAGACCTGGCCGGTCTCCAGGTCCAGGCTGGTCTTGAGCAGCAGCTCCAGCGGATAGGGCATGGACCAGAACTGGCAGCGGATCTCGAACTGCAGCGTGTTGTGGTGGTTGAGCTGCTCGGTGGAGGCCAGCAGCGTCACGGCCAGCGTCTTGGGCAGGATGCGCGGCTCGAAGGCCAGGATGCTTTCGCGGATGCTGCGCTCCACATGGCTCCAGTCCAGCTCGGAAAGCAGCTGGCCGGCCAGCGGCGGCATGCCGTAGTTGATGACCGAACGCTGCACATGCTCCAGCCCCTCCATCTCCACGTGGTCCCAGGCATCGCGCGCATTGAGCAGCCAGCCCAGGTCGCGCAGCAGGGCCTCGCGCAGGCGGGATTCGTTCACGAAGACCGCATCGGGCCGCTCGGTGCGCAGATGGGGCTCATGGTCGGTCAGCCGGTCCAGCAGGGCGGGCTGCAGCCGGTCCTTGGCTGCGGTCGCCTGGTTCTGGCGTGTGCGCAGCGTGGGCATGGGGTTGAGGGGACTGGGGCGCATGGCTTGTTTCTTCAGGAACCGGCCGGCCGGGCAGCCGCCAGGGGGTTCACGGGCTCCTTCGCCTTCAAAGCCGGGTCTTGGCGGCAGGCGGAAAGAGGGCGCGAACGGGCAGAGAAGATCTGAACGATCTGCTCCTTGTCATCGGTGGACACCTTCATGCAGGCGCAGCCATAGCCGTGGCTGCCATGGCCGGTATGCACCCAGTCACGGTTTGCAAAGCGGGGCCAGTCGCCCTGGGCCTGGTGGCCGCCCTGCACGCCAACGGTCCAGTCGGTATCGCGATCGGTCAGCGAGGCATTGGCGGGCGTGGGGTTGTCGAACCAGCCGCAGCGCTGGGTGCCGGGCGTGGCGGCAACGGCAGCCCAGGGGCTCAGACACGCCATCGCAAGGACGAATGCCGCGATCAGGCCTGGCTGCTGGAGCTGCGGCATTTCAATGCGCATCGCGGCCCCCTTCGGAAGCGGTTGCCGCCGGGGTGGTTGCGGCGCCGGCCAGCAGCGCCTGCTCATTCACCCATTCCCGGCTTTTGCCGCGCACGCACCATGCGGGGTTGCTGACCCAGTCGGTGAAGTACATGCTGGGATGGCCTTGAAGGATGTTGCAGCGCTCGTATCCCATTCGGGGCATGGCGTAGTGCTGCAGTGGCGCAACCACCAGAAAGGACACGGCAATGGAAAGCACATTGATGGCGAGGACGCCCATCAGTGCGTACTCCACCTTCTTGAGCACGGTCTTGCTGCAGGAAATGGCATTGGCGATGACCGCTGCAACCATCACCAGCGGGAAGGCGAGCGCTGTGATGGCCAGTGGTGACAGCGGCGTGATCCTGACGGCGGGCGCGCGATCGAGCAGGCCCCGGATGTCGGGCGCAATCTCCGCCAGCACCAGGTACGCATTGGCCGCGAGCAGTGCCATGCCAAGGGGGATGGCCCAGATGGCGTTCCTGCGGTTCTGGCGGACGCGATCTTGCATGGAGTATTCGGTCCCTGTCACTTCTGGCGGTTGATGCTGCACAAGAGGCCGGTACTGCCGGGGCTGGGCGCGCAGGTGATGTCACCGTCGGGCTGCTGACCGTTGTCCTGGTTCAGCTTCTTCCATTCGGGCGACTGGGTGTTGACGCGGTACAGGCCTTGGGGCGTGTCATCGGTCAGGGATTTCAGGGCGGAAATCACCTTTTGCTTGATCTGCCATTTCTGGTCGGCTGCATTCAGCGCCATGCCTGTGACCAGCACGGCCACGGCCATGGCGGCCAGCGGGAGCACGGCCACGGCGGTGGCGCCAGCCACGGCAGCGCCTATGCCAAGGCCCACCATGGTGGCCAGGCCGGCCTTGACGGCCTCCACGCCAATGCCGCCGACCAGGTCGTGCATGGTCTTTTCGTCGTTGAACATGAAGTCCAGCGACTCGATGAGGCTGGAGACCACCACGCCCAGGATGAAGCCGCCCCTGGCCACGTTCTGCAGCCCGCGCATGCCCAGGCCCATCTGCACCATGCGCGGGTTGGAGGCCAGGTAGCGCGTGCCGCGCAGCAGGTGACCGCGCAGGCCCGCATGGCCCCTGATGATGATGTAGGTGCCGCTGGACGTGGTCTTGACGTAGGAGCCCACGCCGGCCATGCCCAGAGCCTGCAGGGTTCTGGCGATCATGTAGGCATCCATGGAGCCCAGGGCCGCAGGCGCGACCCAGGGCTCGCCCACGTTGGGGCTCATCACCTTGGTCCAGTACTCGCCCAGCGGCGTCTGCGCCAGGATGGCGTGCAGCCGGGAGGCGAGCCGCGGGTCGATGCGTGCCTTGTCCGCGAGGATGCCCAGGTACTCCAGGGGCGTGAGCACCAGGACATCCAGCTGGCGCCTTTCCATCTCATCGGCGATGGACTTGGCGTAGTTGACTTGGAAGAGGGTGAAGGCAATCGATGCGGACATTGTGGGCAGGTGTCTGGTCTTGCGGGTGATGAAAAAGGGGCGGGGTATCAGGCGGCGGTGCTCAGCGTGAGCTGGCGCACCTGCAGCATGGGAAAGTCCTCGGAGTCGGTGACCCAGGTGCGCTGGCCGTGGCCGGCCACGTGGCCCGAGGATTCGTCAGGATCGGAGGAGCCTGTGTCCAGCGGGCTCCACTGCGTGCGGCGCGACATGCGGACGGCATCGTCATCGCCGGGCGCCAGCGGATAGCGCGCGGGCATGAAGCCCTGCAGCGCGCCGCCCTCGCGCAGCGTGACCTCGCAGGGCAGCCAGATCAGGTCGCGCAGGTCCTGCACGGGCTCGAAGCCGATCTGTGCAATGGCGTCGAAGGGCAGCCAGTAGTAGCTGCCGTGGGCCAGCAGCTCGCAGACGGGGCCCAGGCGGGTATCGCTGTCGGCCAGCCATTCGAAGCGGTGCTCGCCCATGTGGCCGGCCGTGGCGGGCGCCTCGTCCAGGGCGCGGGCACGCAGGTCCTGGGCGGCCGCTCCTTCATGGGCCAGGGCGTCGATCAGGCAGGCCAGCCATTGCGCGGGCTCGCCCATCAGGAAGGGCTTTTTCTTGCCGGCGAAGACCTCGGCGCGCAGCACTTCGCAGCGGATGGCCTCGCGGTAGGCGCGCGCCATGGGCTCGCACGACGGGTCGAGCTGGGCGCACAGCTGCAACTGCTCCAGCGCCTTTTGCCATTCGCCCAGCACGCACAGCAGCTGGAAGTAGTAGACGCGCAGGGGCGCCGAGGCCGGGGCCTGGCGGATCTGGTCCTTCAGGGCCTTGAGTTGCTCGTCCAGGGAAAGCTGTGAGGTGAAGCTGGGCAGGGGCATGGTGAAAACGCAGGAAAAAGAGAGGGGCGGGGTGCGGCTGCGCCCCGGTCAGTCGTCGTAGGAGCGGCAGCCCCAGCGCACGGCGTCGGGCGCCTCGCCGGCCACATGGCCGATGACGATGCGCGGTGGCGTCTCGTCCAGGCCCTTTCTGAGCGGCATGGCGCGTGCGTACTGGGCGGGCAGTTCGCCGAAACCTTCCAGGTTCCAGCTGCTGCGCGCCTGTGGCCGGGCCTTGGTGCGCTGGACCAGCGCCTGCAGGCTGCCCGTGGCGCGCGCCGCGACAATGCTGCCGCTGCCGCCGCGCACGGTGATGGAGGACACCTGCGTGCCATCGATCTCCAGCGGCGTGGCAAACAGGTAGAGCAGGTCCAGGCTTTCGCCGGGCGCGCGGTCCACCACGGTCACGCCCTGCGCGCGCAGGCGCTGGGCCAGCGCTTCGTCGCGGCCATCGGGAAACTCGATGCGGCAATGCAGGGCGTCGGTGAACAGGGTGGTGATGTCCGCTGCCGTTGCTGTTGTAGTGACGGGGGCGGCCTGCACCGTGGCGCAGGCCGTGCCGGCCAGCAGCAGGGTGAAAAAAGCTTTGGAACAGGCGTTCATGGCGTGGCTCAATGGGCTCATCAGGGATGGCGGTAGATCTTGAAAGCGGGCTTGTGGGTGCGGTAGCCGGGGCCTGCCCAGAAACCGTTCTGCTTGAAGTCCGAGATCCAGACGCTTCCGTCGAACATCTGCATGTGACCTGCAGGCGAGGAGGTGAAGCCCTGCATCACCGCCACATCGCCCTTCTTGTAGCCACCTTCGGGCATGGCGTCGTAGCGTGTGAAGCCGGCGGCCACCAGGCTGGTGCCGTAGTCCTTGGCATCGCGCGTGCGCTGCAGTGCGATGCCGCCAGCGCCGATCGCATCGCGCACATAGCGCGCGCAGTAGCCGGCGGAGCTGGCGCGCGCATTGGTCTGCAGGGTGGCGACGGCGTTGTCTACATTCCAGGGCATGAAAAGCCTCTCTGAGTTGGGTCCTGGAGGGGAAAGCTTCTCCAGGCCTGTTTCTTGTTATGGGGCCTGGTCCTGGTGCGAGCGTGTCGGCACCAGGAGCCAGGTGGGCGGGCAGTCTTACTTCGCGCCCTGCTTCACAGAAGGCAGCTTGGACACCAGGCGCAGCGACACGGTCAGGCCTTCCAGCTGGTAGTGGGGGCGCAGGAAGAACTTGGAGGTGTAGTAGCCGGGGTTGCCCTCGACTTCCTGCACTTGCACCTCGGCGGCGGCCAGGGGCTTGCGGGCCTTGGTCTCCTGCGAGGAGTTGGCCGGGTCGCCGTCCACGTAGTTCATGATCCAGTCGTTGAGCCAGCGCTCCATGTCGGTGCGCTCGCGGAAGGAGCCGATCTTGTCGCGCACGATGCACTTGAGGTAGTGCGCGAAGCGGCAGCAGGCGAACATGTAGGGCAGGCGCGCCGACAGGTTGGCATTGGCCGTGGCGTCGGAGTCGTAGTACTCGGCGGGCTTGGCCAGCGACTGGGCGCCGATGAAGGCGGCCACGTCCGAGTTCTTGCGGTGCACCAGGGGCATGAAGCCGTTCTTGGCGAGCTCGGCCTCGCGGCGGTCGCTGATGGCGATTTCCGTGGGGCACTTCATGTCCACGCCGCCATCGTCGGTGGGGAAGGTGTGGGCCGGCAGGTTGTCCACCGCGCCGCCCGATTCCACGCCGCGGATGGAGGTGCACCAGCCGTAGTACTTGAACGAGCGGTTGATGTTGACCGCCATGGCGTAGGCCGAGTTGGCCCAGCAGTACTTGCCGTGGTCGCCGCTGTCGGTTTCTTCCTCGAAGTCGAATTCATCGACCGGGTTGGTGCGCGCGCCGTAGGGCAGGCGTGCCAGGAAGCGGGGCATGGCCAGGCCGATGTACTTGGCGTCGTCGGACTCGCGCAGGCTGCGCCAGGCGGCGTACTCGGTGTTGGTGAAGATCTTGGTCAGGTCGCGCGGGTTGGCCAGCTCCTGCCAGGATTCCATCTGCATGATGGCGGGCGCCGCGCCCGAGATGAAGGGGCAGTGGGCCGCTGCGGCCACCTTGGCCATTTCACCGAGCAGCTCCACGTCCGGCGGGCTGTGGTCGAAGTGGTAGTCGCCCACCAGGCAGCCGAAGGGCTCGCCGCCGAACTGGCCGTACTCCTCTTCGTACACCTTCTTGAAGACGGGGCTCTGGTCCCAGCCCACGCCCTTGAAGCGGCGCATGTTGCGGTGCAGCTCCTTCTTGGAGATGTTCATGACGCGGATCTTGAGCATCTCGTCCACCTCGGTGTTGGTCACCAGGTGGTGCAGACCGCGCCAGGCGCCTTCGAGCTTCTGGTAGTCGTCGTGGTGGATGATGCGGTTGATCTGCTCGGACAGCTTGCGGTCGATCTCGGCAATGATGGCCTGCACCGTCTGGTAGGCATCGTTGGACAGCGTGATCGCCGAGCCCAGGGCCTGCTGGGCCAGCGTCTGCACGGCCGCTTCCACGGCTTCGCGGGCCTGGTCGGTCTTGGGCTTGAATTCCTTTTGCAGCAGGCTGCCGAATTCGCTGCCGGCCAGCGCCTGGGTCGATTGTTCGAGTTGGGTTGCGGTATTCATGACGTGCTTGCCTTCCTGATGTGCTGCCTCAAGCCTCGGATGCAGGGCCCGAGGCCTGCGGGGCAGTGATGTTGGGCGCGGCGGCCAGCGACTTGAGCAGCGCAGGGTCCTTGAGCACCTTGCCGATCAGCTCCTCGGCGCCCTGCTTGCCGTCCATGTAGGACAGCAGGTTGTGCAGCTGGGTGCGTGCCTCCAGCAGCGAGTTGAGCGCACCCACGCGCCGCGCGATGGCGGCGGGGGAGAAGTCCTCCATGCTCTCGAAGCTCAGGTCGATGTTGAGCTTGCCCTCGCCCGTCAGCGTGTTGTCCACCTGGAAGGCGACGCGGGGCTTGATGGACTTCATGCGCGCATCGAAGTTGTCGATGTCGATTTCCAGGAACTTGCGGTCGGCGATTTCGGGCAGCGGATCGACGGGCTTGCCCGACAGATCGGCCAGCACGCCCATCACGAAGGGGATCTGCACCTTCTTTTCCGAACCGTAGATCTCGACGTCGTACTCGATCTGCACGCGCGGCGCACGGTTGCGCGCGATGAATTTCTGACCACTCTTGCCGGTTTTGGTGAGCGACATGCGGGTGTTCCTTTCAAGAAAAAAATAGGTCGCAGAAGTAAAAAGCCTGGAGTCCCGCCTTGCGGCGGACCGAAGGGCTGAGGGCGCAAGAGGCCGTGTGGAAACAGGTGGACGGGGTGGGTGTCATGGGGCAGCCAGCTCCTTGAAAGCGAAGTCCGGGGCCAGCAGGTCCGTGTGTGGCCTTCATGTCTGCTGCTCCTGCAGGTGAGCGCCCGTGATCACTTCCACCTGGGCCAGGCTATCGGGGACAGTTCGCGCAGGATGTCCATGAAGCCCATGCGCATGAAGCGGGCGGCACGGCGGATGAGCAGGGGGGCGGGGTTGGAGGGCTCGGTGCGCTCCACGAAGGCGGCGATTTCCAGCAACTGGGCAATCGCCTGTTCGCGGTTGCGCGCCGGGACGGGTGCCGAGCCTGGCGCGGGGTGGGCCACCGTGCCGCCCTCTGTACCGGTTTGTGCGGCCGGATCGGCTTCGGCGGCCGTGTCGGCATCGCCTGTGGACTGGGGCTGCCATTGCTTGAGGGCCAGCAGCAGCTGGCGCAGGCCGTCGAGCTCGGGCTGCTGGTGGCTGGGCAGGTGCTGTTCGCAGCAGGCGCGGATCCGGTCGAGCTCCTGCAGCGCAGGGGTGACGGCCAGCAGGGTTTCGTGGCCCTCGGCATGCGCGCGTGCCGAGGCCATGCGCAATTCGTCGGCTGTCAGGTGCGGCAGGTCCTCGGGCACGTTGCCCTTGGCCATCAGTTCGGCGTCGCGCACGCTGATCTGGCCCAGCGCGCCGCGCAGGAAGTCGGCGTTGCGCAGGTCACGCACAAGGCCTGTCACGTCCGACAGGGTGCCCAGGGCGTTCATGCGCATGAAGTAGTCGTCGCCATCCTCGGGCAGGGGATGGACATGCTCCCAGTGGCGCTCCAGCAGGGCGCCGCACAGCTGCAGGCCCTGCAGCGTGCCGGGCAGGCCGTGCAGGATGGTCCAGGCGCGGCACAGCAGCACGGCCACGCGCAGGTCCTTGGTGCGCTGCATCAGGGCCGAGGCCTGGCGCTCCACGTCGCGCCAGTCCGGTGGCTCGGCGGGGATGACGGTGTCGCCGAACTGCTGTTCTACCTTGCCCTGCGCAGCGCTTTCCATGGCCTGGAAATCGTTGTCATAGGTAAGGTCCGGGCCGCAGGGCGGCTCGGCGGCGGTCTCGGTCAGCAGGTCCTGGATATTGGCCATGGGCGGGTCGGTGTTGCTTGGGTACGGTATTGGCTGGACGGTGCGATCTGGACGAACTCAGGCGCCCTTGAACAGCCGGGTGAACAGGCGGCGGTGCAGCACTTCGTGCTGGACCACTTCGTCAGGGGCGTGGCGCGGCGTGGCCGAGATCCACCAGACGGAGGTGGTGGAACCGGGGCGCATGCAGGCGCGCCAGTCCATGCGCGGCAGGCGCGCGGCGTTGCCTTGCGAGGCGCCCATGTCAAGGTCCGCCAGCAGGCTGTGGATGGAGGCGCTGTCCGGCGTGCGGCCGTCCTGCTGGAACGGCCATTGCAGGGTGGCCAGCCGCTCATCGAGCTGCTGGGCCGACAGGGGCAGGCGCCGGGCGTCGATGAGCGCATCGCGTGCGCCGCTCAGAAAGCGTTCGATGTCCTGGTCCGACGCCGGCATGCCGGAGCTGCCGTCCACCGTGGCCATGATGGCCAGTGGAAAGAGCCGGCCGATGCGGTCGGAGCTGGGCCCGATCACGCCCACCATGGGCTGGCCCAGGATGGAGGCGGGGCACAGGAAGAACCACAGCGGCGAGTGCACGAAGCGCGTGGACCAGTTGTCGGCCGCATCGCTGCGCAGCTGGTCCATGCCGTTGCGCAGCCATTCGTCCCAGCGCATGGTCAGTGCGTGGGGCATGCGCCGGCCGACGAAATCGCCCTGGCTTGGCAGCTTGCCCCACCAGGCGGCGCAGGGTCGCTGGAGGGTCATGGCGTTCACAGCCGGTCCGGACATTCGAATTCCTCCATGGCCTTGAGCCGGAATGGGTTGAGGACGCTGCTGGTGGTGACTTCCATGCGCAGCTTGCGTCCGTCGATGGTGAAGATGGCCGTGAAACGCTCGGGCGAGTTGCCCGGCAGGATCTGGGCACGGTCGAACAGGCGGTGCAGCGCCCAGGGGCCTTCGGTCACGATGCCGGTGTTCTGGGCGCCGGCAGCCGTGATCTGCAGCCGGGCCTGGCCGGTGCCGCGCGTGCCGGGCCAGGAGACGGCCTTGGGGATTTGCGGGCCGTGCTGGTAGCGCACGATTTCGCCGTCCACGTCCAGCACCATCTGGGAGATGGAGGCGTCCATGTCCAGCGGCTTGATCTCCAGCCGGATGCCGGGCGTGTTGCCGCCTGCGCGGAAGAACACGTCGCGGATGGAGGCCGCCCGCTGGAAGGCGGCCAGCGAGGCAGAGCCCCCCACCGGCGTGCCGTCCACACCCTGCTTGAAGGTCCAGGGCACGGTGGAGATGTCCACCATGGTCTGCAGCTGGGTGCGGAAGAACTCGTCCATGGTGCCGCCGGTGGCGAACAGGCGGGCGAAGTCGTCCGTGGTCACGTCGCGCGTGGCGCTGCGCGTGAAGGGGTAGCGGCCCAGGATGGCGCGGCGGCAGAAGTCGCCGATGGTGGCGTTGAGGTTGCCGCCCAGCGTGCTGCGCACGCTGCTTCCCACGAAGGACGAAGTGGACGTGGCCAGGGCCTCGTACATGCTGTTGAGCGGAGGCGGCACGCGCTTGGCTTCCGAGCGCACCTTCTCCAGCGTGCCGCTGAGCGAGGGAGGCACGCCGCCGCCCTGGATCACCTGCTGGCGCGCCGAGGCGATGACGGCCGCCGCCTCGTTGAGCACCTGCAGGCTGGCGGTGATGGGCGCCGGGCCCGAGCCGTTGCTGGTGGCAAGGCGCCGGTATTCGCGGAAGCGGAAGTCCACGATGTCGGCCTCCAGCGTGCCGGTGGCCAGCATGCCGCCCACGTTCAGCGGCTTGCCGGTCAGGCGGCTGAGCTGGTGCTGTTCCTCGCGGATGCGCTGCAGTTTCTCGCCCAGCCAGCTGCTGGTGCTGCCCGAGCTGCCGCCTTCCTGCTGGTCCGGGCGGCGGGCCAGCGTGGTCTCGCGGGCCACGGCGCGGATGAACTGCTCCAGGCTGGAGTTGGCGGACGAGTACAGGCGGGCCTGCTCGCCGGCCTGCTCCAGCGAGGCCGTGCGTATGGGGCGGATGTCGGCCAGGAAGGTTTCCCACAGGCGCGCGTACTCCATCAGGTACAGGCGCTTGACCTCGTTGGCCAGCTGGCCCGTGAGCACTTCCTGGGCCACGCTGCGCCGGCCTTCGGCCTGGCCCAGCACCCAGGTTTCCTCCTTGGCCAGCAAGGTGGTGACCTTGGGCAGCTCGTGCAGGAAGAGGCCGTGGTAGCCGTCATAGGTGAACAGGCCGCTGATGCCCTGGGTGAGCGGCTTGCCGCTGGCACGCGCAAAGACCTGGGGCGCCTCGGGACCGCTGGCACGCACCACGCTGAAGTCGGGCGGCAGCTTGTCGCCGGTGTTCAGCAGCTGCTTGAGGCGGCTGTAGGCGCGCTGGGCGGGCGACATCTGGGCCAGGCGCTGGCGCACCTCGGCGACCAGGTTGGCGTCGATGGGCTGAGCGGAGACCACCACGCGGCCGTCGATGAGGCGGTCCAGGTGTTCGGACAGCTGGTCCACCAGGCCGGCCTGCACCAGATGCTGGGGCAGGGTGTTTTCCCAATCGCTGCGCAGCCAGGCCTTGACGAAGGTGGCGTCGAAGTGGTCGGGCTCGTAGAGCATGAGATAGGCCTTGAGCGTTTCGTAGCTGGCCTCGGGGCTGCCGGTGCTGACCTGGCGCAGCGAGCGCGCGACATGGCTGCTCAGGCGCGGCAGCCAGGCGTCTTCCAGCAGGCGCAGGTAGGTGGCGTGGGCGGCCGTCTGCACCTTGGGCACCTGCAGCAGGCCCCAGCGCCAGCCCAGCGGGGCCGATTCCTCGAAGCGGCTGCTCTGCGCCACGCGCGCCGCGTGGTTGAGCATTGGCACCAGGGCGACCACGTTGTCGGGGTCGGTGGCCTTGGATTCCTCCACGGCCTGGCGCAGCGTGCCGGCGTTGTCGGCCACTTCGTTCAGGTAGCGCTGGTTGTTCTCGTAGCTCAGCGTCCAGGCCAGGGCCGCGCCGCCCAGGGCCAGCAGCAGGGCGCACAGGCCGGCGGCCTGCATCAGGCGCAGCTGGCGCTCTTTCTTGGCGTTGCGCCCGGTCAGGCCGGACTCGTTGAACATCACGTCCTTGAACAGCGACTCCAGGAAATAGCTGCGGCCCTGCTGCGGCACGGCATCGGCCGGCAGGCGGCCACGCAGCGCAAAGCGGCGCGACAGGGCTGACATCACGCGGTCGAAGGGCATGCCCTCCTGCGTGCCGCTGGTGAAGTAGACGCCGCGCAGCAGCGGCTTTTCCTTGAAGCGCGAGGCGGAGAACGCCGCATCCAGCGTGTCGCGCACCACGTCCTTGAGGCCGGCAAACTGCTGGGGCAGTGCGTAGAGCAGGCTGCGGCGCGCAAGGTCGGGCTCGGTCATCAGCCGCTGGGGCAGCAGGCGGTTGATCTGGGCGACCAGTGCGTCGAACTCCTCCATGTACAGGGCGCTGGCGGCCTGCGGGTCGCTCGCGGGCGAGCGCTGGGTCTTTTCGTCATAGGGATAGGTGAAGCCCCAGACCTGGGCGCGCTCCTCGCGGCTCATGGCGCCGAAGAACTCGTTGAAGCCCGCCAGCAGGTCGCTCTTGGTGACCAGCACGTAGACGGGGAAGCGGATGGTCAGCTCCTCGCACAGCTCGCTCAGGCGCAGGCCGATCAGCTGGGCCAGCTGGGCGCGCTCGGCGTCGCTGGCACTGAGCAGTTCCTGCACGCTGAGCGTGACGATCACGCCGTTGACGGGCTGGCGTCCGCGAAAGCGCTTGAGCAGCTGCATGAAGCCCTTCCAGGCTGCCTTGTCCTGCTCCGCATCGCTTTCCTGGGTGGTGTAGCGGCCGGCCGTGTCCAGCAGCACGGCCTGGTCGGTGAACCACCAGTCGCAGTTGCGCGTGCCGCCTATGCCGGGGATGGCACGCTTGCCGAACTGGGCCGCCAGCGGGAAGTCCAGCCCCGAGTTGATCAGGGCCGTGGTCTTGCCCGAACCCGGCGAGCCGATGATCAGGTACCAGGGCAGCTGGTAGATGTAGCGCTTGTTCCAGCGGCCGAACAGGCCGCCTTCGGTCTGGCCGAAGCGGGTCTTGCTCAGCGTGTCCAGGGCTTCCTTGAAGCGCGACTCCAGCTCGGCCACTTCCTCGGAGCCTGCTGCGGGCGTGCCGTCCGCCTCGCGCGGCGAGGTCAGGCGGGCCAGGCCGGTCATGAGGTGCTCGTTCATGCGCTGTGCGCGCCACCAGCGCAGCAGCAGGCGCAGGAACCAGAGGATGAACAGGCCGGCAATGATCCACCAGCGCACGGTGGGGCTGCCCAGCGGCTGGTAGGGCTGGATGAAGACGAGCGGGCCGACGAACCAGATGAGCAGGCTCAGGGCCACCAGGCCCAGAAGCTCCAGCATGTAGCGGTTGAACAGCCATGAGGCGATGCGACGGATCATGGGATCAGTTCCTGGTCTCGGGTGCGGCAGGCAGGGCCTGCAGTTGCTGGTCACGTTGCTGGGGCGCGACCAGCAGGACGATTTCCACCCGCCGGTTCAGCGCCCGGCCTTCTGCCGTGTTGTTGGGGGCGACGGGGTCGCTGTCGGCACGGCCCTCGGCATGCAGGCGCTGGCGGTCGCGCAGCGAGCCGCCCAGCATCTGGGACACGGCCTGGGCACGTTCCTGCGACAGGTTCCAGTTGGACGGGAAGCGCGCCGTGCGTATGGGCAGGTTGTCGGTGTAGCCATTGACGACGACCTTGCCCGGCACTTCGTCCAGCGCCGCTGCCACGCGGTGGATGACCTGCACGTAGCGCGGCTTCACGACGGTGGCGGCCGGGTCGAACAGGCCGTCGCCGCGCAGGATGACGGTGCTGCGGTCGGCCTCGTCGCGCACGCTGACCAGGCCTTCGCGGATCTCGGGCTCCAGGAACTGGCGCAGCCGCGGCTTGAGCGTGGCGACGGTGGCGGCCGCCGAGGTGCGCGGGAAGCGGATCTCGTTGATGGCGGCGAACAGGTCGTCCGAACTGTTGGACAGCCGGTAGCTGAACCACAGGTAGATGAAGAACGCCAGCAGCAAGGTGATGGCCGCCGCCACCCACAGCGGCACCATGGCCCAGGGCGGCGAGGCCAGGCGCTGCACGCCACGCCAGTGCACGGACAGCAGGCTGCTGCGGTCGCCGCGCGTGGATTCGATGAGCTGCAGCAGGCGCGCCTTCAGCGTTTCCAGCTGGGCGCGGCCGTTGTCGATCACGCGGTAGCGGCCTTCAAAGCCCAGCATCACGCAGTAGTACAGCAGCTCGATCAGGTCGATGTGCTGGTGCGGCGTCTGCACCAGGCGGGCCAGCAGCTGAAAGAACTTCTCGCCGCCCCAGGTTTCGTTGTGCAGGGCGACCAGCAGGCTGTGCTTGGGCCAGACGCCGGCACTGCCCCAGGGCGTCTGGGCGGCGGTTTCGTCCAGCACCGTGCAGATGCAGTAGCGTGCGCCGATGATGGTTTCCATGGGCACGCCGCTGGCGCCTGCGCGCTGCTCGAACTCGCGGATGTGCTCGAGCAGCAGTTGTTGCAGCGCGCGCGGGTCCTCGTTGGTGACCATGGCGCGGATCTGGGGGATGAGGTTCAGCAGCCGGTTGGCGGCGGCCACCAGCGGGTTGCCGCCGCTGACCACGTCGGGCAGGTTGGAGCGCAGCGGCTCCTGGCCGGCAGGCGCGGGCGCGGCGCTGGCCGCGCCTTCGGCACGGCCCGTGTCGGCGTCGCCGCCCCAGGGCATTTGGTGGCTGATGTTGGAACTGTTCATGTCGGAAGATGCGTCGCGCCGTCAGCGGCGGATGGCCCAGAACTCCAGTTGCAGGTCGGGGAATTCGCCGGAGACGTGCATGGCAAGGCCGCCGGAGCTTTGCAGCTGGTTCCACAGATCGTGCGTGGTGTCCACCTCGAAATAGTTGTAGCCCGCGTGGTAGGGAATCTCGCGCGGGGCAATGGGCAGCGGCCGCAGCGTGACGCCGGGCAGGTGCAGGTTCACCAGGTCGCGTATGCGCTCCACGGGGCCCAGCTTGGTCTGGGTGGGGAAGTGGGTGCGCAGGAATTCCGGCGTGGTCTGGGCATGGGCGGCCAGCACGAAGTCGCAGGTGGTGAGCAGTTCGGTGGACGGGATCAGCGCCACGCGCACGCCGTACTGGCGGTCGTGCAGCGGGATCTGGATGGCGTTTTGCTCCAGCACCGAGGACAGGCTGCGCCGCAGCTCCAGCATCAGCGGCGGGAAGCTGCGCCGCAGGTCGTCATGGTCGTAGGCGGGCAGCACCTCGGGGCGGCGGCGCTCGTGGTCGAAGGTGGTCAGCTCTGCGGCCAGGCGCAGCAGTTCCTCGAACAGGCGCTCGGGGTGGATGCTGGCGGTGCGCACCCAGTGCTGGGCCGCGCCCGTCCAGTGGTTGATGAGCTGCAGCAGCAGGAAGTCGCCGACCTCGCCGATGCCGCCGCGCTCGGGCTGGATCATGCGCTGGGCCAGCACTTCGCCGCGCTGGCGCAGCAGGCCGTGGATTTCCTTGCAGAACGTGTTGAGCACCGAGCTGGGCCCGTTGTTGACCACGGTGGGGATGAAGCCGGGCTCCAGCAGCACGCCGCCGCTGGCTTGGCGCTCCACCACATGGGCCACAGGCAGGCTGACCCAGCCTTCGGTCAGCTCGTGGGCGGGGCGCAGGCTCAGGCGCAGCCGGCCCAGCTGCACCTCGGCGGGCTGGGCACCCACGTCGTTGCTGTCCGCCACTTCGGTCACGTCGCTGAGATAGCGCGCAGGGCTCTGGGAGCCTTCGCCAAAAGTCACTTCGCTGCCCGAGAAGCGGCGCAGCGGCAGCGCCAGGTGGACCACCACGTCCTTGAAGTCCTTGCCGATGTCCAGCGGGGTGGGCGCCTCGTCGTCGCCCGGCAGCTGGAACGGCGTGCCGTCGGGCAGCACGCCGTGGGCCGAACGGATTCCCAGCTTGCCCATGCGCAGCAGATCGGTGTCCAGCTCCAGTTCCGAGAAGCCCCAGAAAAAGGGCTGCCCCGGCAGGCTGCGTGACTGCAGTTGCCGGAACAGGAAGCGCTCCTGCTGCTGGAAGTGCTGGGGCCGAAGGAACATGCCCTCGGCCCAGATGACTTTGCGTTGCCAGACCATGGTGGATAGATGTGCGTTTATTGGGATGCGGGTTGAATGCGGACGGTGACCTCTTCGCGGGTCAGGTGCACCTGGTAGCGCACGGGCTGCAGCTTTTCGGTGGAGCCCATGCCCCACCAGCGCCGGCGCAGCTCCACGGAGTTGGGCGCGACGGCCGAGGCGCGCCAGGTGCTGCGCTCCAGATCGCGGTAGGCGGCGAACAGGCCGAAGGCGCGCACATCGGGGTTGCCCTTGCGCTCTATGACCTGGCGCTGGCCGGGCGCGACCAGGAATTCCTCGCGCCGCACGAAGTCGCTGCCCAGCTGGCCGTCGTCCTTGTCCTGCAGGTCGAAGAAGCCGGCGCGGTCGAAGGCGGCGGAGGCGCGCAGCTCGTAGATGCGCAGCAGCACGGGCTTGGGAATGCCTTCACGGTCCGGGTTGATGTCCATGTCCGCCACCACTTCGAATATGGCGGTGGGCACGGCTGTGGGCGCCACTTCGGGCGCGCGGCTCAGGGGGTTGAGGGAGCCGCAGCCGGCCAGGCCGGTCACTACGGCCGTGCCCAGGCCCAAGGCGCCCAGCGTTTGCAGCGCCTGCCGGCGCCCCTGCGATCCCTGCGGTTCCTCTGATCTCCACATGGCTTCTCCTGTCTCGATGTCAGTCATTGGTTTCACGCGGGCAGATCCACACCGTCAGCGCGCTGAGGTTGTCCTGGTGCGGGTTGCCGCTGGATACGACGCGGCCGACCATGCGCTGTATCCATTCGTCGGGGCGCTGGCTGGCGGCCAGCAACTGCTCCATTTCCGACTCGTGCATGCCTTCCCACAGGCCGTCCGAGCACAGCAGGAAGACATCGCCGGCCTCCAGGGCCACGGCGTCGGCGCGGATGCTGGGCGGCACCTGGCCCTCGGCTCCAATGGCGCCGGCCAGCACGTTGCGGTTGGGCAGGCGGCGCGGGTCGTTCTCCTCGTACAGGCCGGCGTGCAGCAGCTGCTGGACCAGGCTGTGGTCTTCGGTGCGCAGGTGCATGCGGCCCGCGCGGAACCAGTACAGGCGCGAGTCGCCCCAGTGCGCCCACAGGGCCCGGCCCTGCTCGGGATCGATGCACAGCACCACCACGGTGGCGCTCATGTGCATGCGCGAGACCGAGGTGGACTGCTGGCCGCTGACGCGGTGCTCCGCCTGGGAAATCAGGGAGGCCAGGCTGGCGGGGGCGAACAGCGGGTTCTGCCGGAAGCCATCCACCACGGCCTGCACGGTGAGCTGGGCGGCGAGCTCGCCGTGCCCATGCCCGCCTGCACCGTCGGCCAGCGTGCAGCACAGGCCGCCGGCGCCCAGGTCCATCAGGCCCATGGCGTCTTCGTTGCTGGAGCGCCTGCCGCTGTGGGAGGCGCTGGCCACCTGGATGCTGTAGCGGTGGCCGTCTCCGTCGAGGTAGGCGATCACGGCTGGCCTTTCACGGACTGCTCGGCGTTTTCGTAGGCCTCGACGAAGGTGCGGCCCGAGAAGGCCATCAGGTCGTCCTCGGCATGGCGGCGCAGCACGTCGAAGTTGTGCTTGTAGTCGTCCCACAGCGCGGCCTTGCGGCCATTGGTCAGCAGCTTGTCCAGCAGGCCGGGGTTGGTTTCTGTGCGGCGCTCCAGCTCGGTCGGATCGAACCGGGTCAGGGCTTCGGCATAGGCGGCGCGGATGCCGGCCATCAGGGCCAGCTGGTGCACATGCAGGTCCTGGAAGGCGTCCTGCATGGCAGGCAGCGGCTTCATGAAGCCCGGGAAGGTCTGGTGGACCATCTGCATGAGCACGCCCTCGGAATTGGGCAGGAACTTGAGCGGGTTGTTGGCCCCCGTGGCAATGATGGTCACGCCGGCGCGGAACTCGCGCTTGATCTCGGAGCGCGCGGCCAGCAGGTCGATGGTTCCCTGCACCGCAATGCGCAGGGCTTCGCCGAAAGTGCGCATGAATTCCGGTGTGACCTCGAAATGGGTCTTGGCCGGGTTCAGGCCTGCGCCCTCCATGAAGGCGGCGGCCAGTGCCTGCAGATCGGCGTTGGCGGCCGGCTGGGGCTGCACGGGAATATCGACAGGCGCGGCGGTGGAGGGCAGGGCGCCGATGGGGATGGCGGCGTCGCCCTGGCCGAGGATGCTGGAGGCCGCGGGGATATTGACGTTAATGCCTGTGTCAAGGGGGGGAGCCGAGGCAGCGGCAACGGCAGCCCTGGCGACGGGCGCAACATGGGCAAGACCGGACTTGAAGAGGTCCAGATCCAGTCCATTGGTGGGCAGCAGTCCGTCCAGCGCGGCCGGCTCGGCGGGGATCTGGGGCACGGGCACCGGTGCAGGCGCAGCAACCGGAATGTCCTGTGCCTGTACCTGTGCCCGCGCCTCTACCTGTACAGGAAGCTGCTCCTGCACTGCAGGAATCACGGTATCGATCACAGGCGGGAGTGCGGGCTGGGCCGGTGCTGCCGCCTCCTGCGGTAGCGCCGACTCTGCGGGCTGTGCATGCGACTGCATGCGCGGCAGATTGAAGGCCTGGCCCAGTTCGGAGCCCCGGCCCGAGGCCTGCTGCAGCGGCTGCGCATCGGGGGGCAGGCCGCCTTGGTCGAACAGCGCAAGCGGGTCGAGCTTTTGGGATTGCTCGAAGCACGAAGGCAGGCCGGTATGGGAGGCATCATGCAAGGCCTCGGTGCTCAGGCCCTTGAGCGGCAGCGTGTGGACCATGCCGTCATGGCGCTGCTGTATCAGCTCGCCCGTGCCTTGCGATGGCAGGCCGGCCCAGCCTTCCTCCTGCTGCCGAGCCTGCTGGGGCGGCGGAGCAAAGGGGTCGAAATCATTGGGGATCAGCAGGGGGCGATGCTGCGGCTTGGCGGGCTGCGGCATGGCCAGTGCAGCCTGCTCGGGCGGGATGGCGCTCTCGATCGAAGGCACGGCAGGGGTCTGGATGGCATCCAGGCTCAGTGCCGTCAGGCCTTCCCAGGGATCGGCGATGCCGGGGGCGGCGGCAGGCAATACGTCTGCCAGCGGCGCTGCCTCTGCCAGCGGCGCTGCTTCCGGCAGCGGGGGCTGGGCGGCGACGGGAGGCGGGGCGATCTGGGGCTGCGGGGCGGCTGTGGCGGCTGGGGCCGCTGTCTGCGTTGCTTGCGCGGCCTGCGCGTTTTGCATTGCAGCCGAAGGCGGTGCCTCGAAAGGCGTACCCGGCGCCACGGCGGCCAGGGTGTAGGCGCCGATACGGATGCGTGCACCCAGGGGCAGGCCCACTTCCTGGCCCGAACGCACGGGCTGCTCTGCCACCCAGATGGGATCACGCTCGCTCAGGTTCGCAACAAAGGCTCCCTCGGAATCCAGCCTGACCATGGCGTGCACGCGCGCGACGGAAGCGTCCGGGTCCGAGATGATGAGCTTGTTCTGGCCACTGCGTCCGATCGTGCCGCCGGCCATGCCGAATACGGCATGCCAGTGGCGATCGACCGGAACGCCATCGTGGTCCACGACCCTGAGTTCGATTTTGTCCATGGAGTCTTAGGCTAGGCAGTTTTCAGGAAGCGTCGGGATGCCTCAGGAGGCTTTGCGCGCGGGCGCAGGGCGCTTGTTGCGCAGCGCGGCACGGGCGTTGTTGAACTCCCGGCCCCAGATGGGATGGCCCTTTTCGGCCTCGGTCAGCTGGAAGGTGGGGTCCAGGGCCAGGGCCATGTCGAAGTGCTGGCGGCAGGGCTTGCGGCGGCCTTCCACGCAGTGGCTGAAGGCGATGTACTTCAGCGCCTTGACCTGGCTGCTCATGGGCAGTTCCTGTGCGGTGGACAGGGGCGTCAGCGCCGTGATGGCGTCCTCATAGCGGCCGTCCACATAGAGCTGGATGGCTTCGACCAGCTCCTGCTCCTTGATCACCACGGGGTCCACGGGCTTGACGGGCTCCGGAGGCTGGACCACGGTCGGGGCCGGCTCGGGCTCCACGGGCTTGGGCGCGGTTTCACACGCGGCCAGGCCGAAGGCGACGGCCAGGGCGAGGGTCAGGCGCTGGATGGAGTGAGGAATATTCAGGGTCATGGACATGGACATGGTCAGCGGGCATCAAAGTCATGGGAAAGGGTCACCGACTGGCCGTCGGTGATGCGGATCACCTGCCGATAGCTCTCGAAGCCGGGATTGCGCAGCTCCACCGTGTGGGAGCCTGGCGCCAGCTTGAGCAGCACGACGGGAGGGGTGACGCCGGACGGCTTGCCGTTGATCAGCACATTCGCCCAGGGGCTGACCCTCAGGCGCAGGTTGTGATCTGTCCGTGGCGTCTCAGACCGTGCGGCCAGCGCGGCGGAGCGCGCTGGAGCAAGGCCGGGTGTCAGGGCGGTGATCGAGGTGACCACGCGGCTGTTCAGTGCAAAGCCACCGGCCGTGGGTGCCGCAGGCGCCGTGCGCAGCCGCTGCGCGGAAGGGCAGCGCTGGATCCAGCTGTCCTGGGCGCGGCTGTAGGCGTCCCGCCACGGCGTACCCGTGGTTTCGTAGGCTTGCAGTGCAAAGCCCGGGTGTGCGGAGAACGCGGAGTCGAAGGCCGCCTCGCAGCGCGCCCATTCCTTGTGCGTGCAATAGGTGTAGGCCAGGTACTTGTGGGCGGAGGCCCGCTCCATGGGATCGGCCAGCCCGCCAAACAGCGCAGCCTGCAGCGCACGCTCGGCCTGGCCCAGGTCGCGCGCCTCGAACAGCGCAATGCCCTGCGCCAGCTGCGGGCGTCCTGCCGAGCCGGTTTGGGCCGGCGCCGCCTCTTCGCATGCCGCCTGGGAATGCGCCAGGCAGGGCAGGCCGAGCACTGCAGTGCACAGCATCCATCGCCAGCGGTGGTTCATCAGTCGAGCCATGGGCCGCGCTCATTCGAAAAGATGGTTCACGGTCACCGACTCGCCCTTGGTGACCGTGATGGTCTTGGTCACCGTGGAGGCCGCACCCGGGTTGCTGATGTCGATGCGGTACTCGCCCTCTGGAAGTTCCATCTGGGTCAGCGGCGGGCTGGTCCGCGCCGGGGCGCGGTTTACCGAGACATAGCCCCAGGGCACGACCCGGAACACCACCTTGCCCGTGGCCGCTGCGGACTTGACGGGGCGGGCTTCGGTCTTGGGCGGCTCGGTGGGCAGCGGCTCGGACCCGGTGGCCACCGTGACGGGGACGACGGGCGTGCTCTGCTCGGGCTGCGAGGGGGCAATCTCGGGCAACGCGGCCTGCTGCTCGGGCGCGGTCATCGGCTGCACCTGCTCCGTGGAGGCCAGCGAGGCCTCGTTGAGCAATTGCTTGAGCAGCGCCTGGGCCTCGGTGCGGTGCTGTCCTTCGGGGAAGCTGTCCAGGTAGTCCTGCAGGCGGGCCAGGCTGGACTGGCTTTGCGCCTGCTGCCAGGCCAGGCTGTCGCGTGCTGCCAGGGTCTTGGCGCGTGCCTGGTCCTGGGAATGGTCGTACCACAGCACGCCGCCGCCTGCGATGGCAGCCAGCACCAGGGCGCCGATGGCCAACGGTACGGCCATGCTGCTGCGCCTGGCCTTGGGCGCTGCCTGGGCACCCGCAGCAGCTGGAGGCCGGGCAGCCGGAGGCTTGGCCTGGACGGCCGGCGCTGCGGCGGGCTGCTCGGGAACGGGTGCAGCTGGTGCAGCCGGAACCGGAGCCTGAGGCGCCGGCATGCCTGGCAGTGCCTGGTCGATGTCGATGAACGGCCCGTTGCCCAAGCCCATCGGGTCGGCGGCAGAGGCCTGGGGTGCAGATGGGGATGCCATCTGAGGCGTGGCCATGGCGGCAGGTGTGCTGGGGGCCAGTGATGCCGGGGCCACGGGTGGAATCGTTGCAACAGGCGGCACGGGCAGCACAGGTGCCACAGGTGGCACAGGCATGACCGTCGCCACGGGCGCAACCTGTGGCGTGGGTGCGGGAACGTAGGTTTCCGTGATAGGCAGGAACCGGGGTGCCTGCGCGGATGCCGACTCGCTGGCCATGGCGGCTTGAACGGCCGCAGGCGTCGTGATCGGGATGTAGATGGGGCTGGCGCTGGGCTCCACAGGCGCAGGCGCCGCCCGGCTTTCGGCAGACAGGCCCAGCAGGCTGCGCAGTTCGGCAATCGACTGGGGCCGGTCCTGCGGGCGCACGGCCAGGGCTTTTTGCATGCCCTGCAGGAAGGCGTCGGAGTAGCCGGGAACCTGCTCGGAAGTCAGCGGCTGCATGGGGTCCGTGACCATGCGCGCCACCGAGGTGGCAGGAGTGCGGCCCGTGGCGGCCTGGTGAATGAGGGCGCCGACCTGGTAGATGTCCGTCCACGCGCCCTGGGGCATGGCGCCGTCGTCCACGTACTGCTCGATGGGCGCAAAACCGGGCTTGAGCACCATGGTCAGCGCCTGGGTCATGTCGCCGATGATGCGGCGCGCGGCGCCGAAATCCAGCAGCACGGGGCTGCCATCGCGCTGCACGAAGATGTTGTCCGGCGCGATATCGCGGTGGAAGCAGTCCTGTGCATGCAGGACCTCGAGCACATCGAGCAGCGGGGCCAGCAGGGTGCTGAGCTGGGCCTGATCGATGCGGCCCGACGATGCCTGCAGCACGCGGCCCAGTGTCTGGCCCTCGTAGTGGCGCATCACCATGTAGGCCGTGCCGCCGGCTTCGAAGAATCGGTAGACATGCACCAGGGTGGGGTGCGAGAAGCGCGCCAGCAGGCGGGCCTCGTTGATGAAGCTGCGCAGCCCGGCGTCGAACGCGCCACGGTGCTGCGAGCGCACATGCACCTGATGGGAGCTTTGCCGCCCGGCCAGGGCCGAAGGCATGTACTCCTTGATCGCGACCTCGCGGTCCAGCGAGAGGTCACGGGCCTTGTAGACGATGCCGAAACCGCCTTCGCCGATGACATCGAGCACGCGGTATTCGCCAATCTGGACACCTGCCGGAAGGCAGTTGGTCGAACATGCTGCTTCGCTATCCATGCAATCCCACCCAAGATGTTGTTTCACACCCTGGCGGGCGATGTCTGTCGCGCAGCCAGGGTGCCGAACCTGTTCGAGGCCATTGGACAAGGAGAAAGCCGGCATCACACCGGCAATCTGTCTCTGTAAACCGTTGGTTTTCCTCAATCAGCCTATTGTCTGAAGCCAGGGGCCAAAGACGAGCGTCATGGATTCGTCATGAATACAAGATCGTATTTCAATCGGACTCCGAATGCGGCGTGAGTGTAGCTTGAGTTCCGCAAAAAGCCATGACACGAATCGAATGGATATGAGGTGGATACATTTTTTTTCAGATGTATCCGCCGTAACAATTCAGTCTGCTCAATTGTTTGTATTTTGCCGGCCTTATCCACTATCATCGCGGCTCCAACAAAGGAGGGCGGTTCACGACAGTGAGGATTGCAGGCGATTGTCAATACATTCCTTGACCATCCAGGGTATGCGCCGCACTGATCTGAATCACGTGTTAAGTGAATCGGTTTCGTGCGCTCTACCCGAGAGTGGTTTCCCCTTTGTTCGCGTGTGAACTATCCGATGCAATCAGGCTATTGGGTTGCATGCGAACGTTTAATCCATTAGTTCGAGAGGTGTGCAATGTCCGTTGATATGTTCATGAAGGTCGAGGGCGCCAGTGGCGAGTCCCAGGATTCCAACCACAAGGGCTGGACCGACATCGACTCCTTCACCTGGGGTGCTACCCAGCCCAACACCATGTCCAGCGGCGGCGGCGCCGGCGCCGGCAAGGTGAGCTTCCATGACCTGAACGTCATCGCCAAGGTGGACAAGTGCTACCCCGCCGTGCTCAAGCACTGCGCCACGGGCAAGCACCTGGGCCAGGTCGACATCTCGCTGTGCAAGGCCGGCGGCTCGCAGATCGAGTTCACCAAGATCACCCTGACCGACGTCATGGTGACGAACGTGACCGTCAGCGGCGCCAACTCCTCTGACACCGTGACCGTGAACTACTCGTTCCAGGCTGCCAAGGTCAAGACCCAGTACTGGGAACAGACCAACCAGGGCGGCAAGGGCGCCGAGAGCCAGATGGGCTTCAACATCAAGGAAAACCGCGAAGCCTGAGCTTCCTCCCGCAGCTGTGCTGCTGCGGCAACCCGCGTCGGACTCGTCTGGCGCGGATGTTGCCGTGGAAGTGCGGGAATATGGCCTCCATCTATCGATGGAGGCTTTTCAGTATGGAAAGCCGAAATCGGGCTGTTGAAGGAATATCGGAGAGACGTGCCTTGAGGCCGCGTGGGTAACCGCGTGCCTGGCTGGTTTTTGTGTCATTTTTTTGACGTGGGCCAGCTTCCCATTCCTGTCAAAAGCTGAATGTCGTTAGGCTTGTCAATCTTTGACAAACACGAAAACCCATGGCCGCGGGCATGGGGAATCGACTTGCTCGCTGCACTATCGATGTGCAGAAAATTTCTGATAAAAATGGATTGCCGTGGATATGCGCAGGATTACCGCGCGTGGGTTCCTGTGTCTATTGATCAGGCTCATTGAATGCCTGGTGCCGGGGTCTGCGAACCGTTGTGGTGCGTTTGGCCCGTACTGCGGCGAGTGGCGGAGCATACACGAACATCGGACGTTGTCGAGAATATTTTTGCCGGTCCAATTATTAAAACGCAATTCGTTTCTTTAATAAATTCCACTGCCAACTTGTGTACAAGAGAGAGTACTAAATGCGTGAATGGACCATTGCCCATTGCCGGCGTGCAAACCCGTCAGAGAGATTGCAGCAGCAATCGGCGTATACCCTGTCACCGGCCGCAAATCTGCACGGTGCCGAAGGCATGGCTTCGCTCTTTTCCACCGCCTTGCGCCGGGTCCTGGCTGGACTTGGCTGTCGCCAACGGCAGGGGCGGTGTTCTCCAACCGGCATGGCAGTCGCATGAGCATCGCGGTTGCCTCCCCGCCCGTGTGCGAGACGCGCCAGGGGCCTGCAAGCAGCGCGCACTCGCTGGCCGCGCAGATCTACGCTTGCCTGAAGAACGACATCTTCGACTTCCGCCTGCTGCCCGGCGACCGCTTCAGCGAGGGTGAAATCGCCACGCGCATGCAGGTCAGCCGCACGCCTGTGCGCCAGGCGCTGTTCTGGTTGCAGCGCGATGGCTATGTCGATGTGCATTTCAAGAGCGGGTGGCAGATCAAGGCCTTCGACTTCAAGTACTTCGAGGATCTCTATGAGGTGCGAACCCTGATGGAGACCAGCGCCGTGGCCAGCCTGGTGGGCGAATCGCTGAAGTCATTACAGCCGCTGCGCGAAGTCTGGTGCGTGCCCGAGGAGCAGCGCGAGACCGACCCCGCCGTGGTGGCCTCGCTGGACGAGGCCTTCCATACCGGTCTGGTGGCCGCGACCGGCAACCAGGAGATGGCGCGCATCCACCTGGACATCACCGAGCGCATCCGCATCATCCGGCGCCTGGATGTCATCAAACTGCCGCGGGTCTCGGCTACCTATGACGACCATGCCGCCATCCTCGCGGCCATCGAGGCTGGCGATGCGGCGCGGGCCCAGTCCTGCCTGAGGGAGCACATCGCCGACAGCCGGGCCGAGGTCAAGCGCATCACGTTCTACATGCTGCAAACGGCGCGCGAGCGCTATGGCGCCCTGACGCAGATGGCCTGAGGGCCGCAATGTGTTGCTGGAGGGCCTCTTCGGAGGCCCTTTTTCATGGCCGGGCCGCTGCGGGAAGGCGGCGGACATTCGTTCCGGCGCAGCAAAGCCTGCAAGTCGTGGGCAAGGGGCCTGCTTTTTCCCGCATCGCTGCGGCGGCGTCCCGGTAGTCTTCCTGCCAAACCGTGGACGGGCCTCGCGCCCGGGCCATCTGCCAACTCACAGGGAAGAGAACATGAGCATCAGAACCGATAACCTGAACGTGCAAAGCCTGCTTGCCCGCGCCCAATCCAAGCTCAACAGCACGACGCAGGCGGCTTCGGATTCGGCCGGCAAGAAGAGCGCTGCGGAGACCAGCGCCACCAAGACGGACAGCACCAAGACGGAGACCACCGAAGCGGAGAAGGTCCGCAAGCTGGCACCGTCGCTGACCAAGGCGCACGAGCGCATTGCGGCCCAGGCCCAGGCGGGATCGACCTCGCTGTCGGCGTTGGGGCAGTTCAAGTCATCCCTGGTGGACCTGGCCTCGGCGGGCAAGGATGTGGCCGCGCTCTCGGCCACCAGCACCACCCAGTCGGTGCAAGGCGCGCTGGAAAAGCTGGTGGCGCGCTACAACTCCAGCGTTGCCAAGGGCAGCGTGAGCGCGGCGGCCGGTTCTTCCACCGATGTGGGTGCCACCCGCGCCCTGCGCGAGTTGCGCTCGGCCATCATGAGTGTCACGGGTAGCGCGACCGCGCCCAGCCTGGGCAAGCTCGGCATCGTCCAGCGCCAGGACGGCACGCTGGCGGTGGATGCCAAGGCCCTGGAAAAGTCCATGGCCGCCGATGCCGCCGGCGTGACCTCGGCCCTGGCCGGCATTGGCAAGGCGGTGGAGAGCAGCGCCAACTCTGCGCTGTCCACAGGCAGCCGCCTCAGCTCGTCCATGGCCAGTCTGGGTGACCGGGTCAAGACGCTGCAGCAGCAGCAAAGTGCGGTGGTTGCCACGGCCGAGAAGCTGGGCGACTCCCTGGTCGGTTCGGCCAACTGGAACCGCATGGTGCTGGACGCCTACCTCAAGAACTGATTTCAGCACCATCCCCGCCCTGCATCCTGCTCCCGGAAAACATGAAAAACCTGCGCATCGGCCTCCGTCTCGGAGGCGGCTTCACCATTCTTTTGCTGATCATGCTGTTGATCAGTGTCACCAGCATCGTCAGCATGGGGCACATGGCCCGCTCGACCACGGAAATCACCGAGGTGGCCCTGGCCAAGGAGCGGATGATCAGCGACTGGTTCCGCAACATCCACTCGGGCTCGCGCCGGACCACGGCCATTGCCAAGAGCAGCGATCCCTCGCTGGCCACCTTCTTTGCCGAAGACGCGGCCGAGTCCTCGCGCCAGTCGGGCAAGCTGCAGGACCGCATCGAGCCGCTGCTGCAGACGCAGGAAGAAAAGGACATCTGGGTCGAGATCAAGAAGGCGCGTGCCGGCTACCTGGCGGGCCGCGACGTGGTGACCAAGGCCAAGGCCGAAGGCCGTGCAGAAGATGCCGAGCGCCTGTTCACCCAGGAGTACCAGCCCGCCACGCAGCGCTATATAGAGATCGTGCAGCGCCTGCTGGACATGCAGCGCGCCGCCATAGACAGCTCCGCCGGTGAAGTGCAGGTGCGCTTTTCTGCCAGCCGCGCCACCATCATCGCCGTGGTGTCCCTGGCCGTGGTGCTGGGCGCGCTGGCCGCATGGTGGATCACGCGCGGCATCACCGTGCCGCTGGCCGAAGCCCTGCGCGTGGCGCGCACCGTGGCCAACAACGACCTGACCAGCCGCATCACCGTTGATTCGCGCGACGAAACCGGCCAGTTGCTGCAGGCGCTGCGCCAGATGAACGACAACCTGGCCCAGGTCGTGGGGCAGGTGCGCTCGGGTGCGGACAGCATCGCCACGGCTTCGGGCGAGATCGATGCGGGCAACCAGGACCTGTCCTCGCGCACCGAGCAGCAGGCCAGCTCGCTGGAGCAGACGGCTGCCGCCATGGAGGAGCTGACCAGCACGGTCAAGCAGAACGCCGAGAACGCACGCCAGGCCAATCAGCTGGCCGCTTCGGCATCGCAGACTGCGGTGCAGGGCGGCAAGGTAGTGGCGGGCGTGGTGGACACCATGGGCGGCATCAGCGAGTCCAGCCGCAAGATCGCCGACATCATCGGCGTCATCGACTCCATTGCCTTCCAGACCAACATCCTGGCGCTGAACGCTGCCGTGGAAGCGGCACGTGCCGGAGAGCAGGGCCGTGGCTTTGCCGTGGTGGCGGGCGAGGTGCGTGCGCTGGCCCAGCGCAGCGCCTCGGCAGCCAAGGACATCAAGGACCTGATTGCAGACTCCGTGTCCAAGGTGGACGCGGGCACGCGCCAGGTGGCCGAGGCCGGCCGCACCATGGACGGCATCGTGCAAAGCGTGCAGCAGGTCAGCGACCTGGTGGCCGAGATCACGGCCGCCAGCCAGGAGCAAAGCAGCGGAATCAACCAGGTGCACCAGGCGATTTCGCAGATGGACACGGTGACCCAGCAGAATGCCGCGCTGGTCGAGGAAGCAGCTGCCGCGACAGGCTCGCTCAAATCCCAGGTGAATCAGCTGGCGGCCGCCGTGAGCGTGTTCCGCATCGACGGCTTGGCGCCGGCCCGTGCAGGGACGGGAGCAGCTTCGTCTTCAGTACCCGCCGCGCGCGCGCCTTCTGCGGCAGCGCCCATGCGTCCTGCGGCCCGACCGCTGGCCACGTCCGCCCCAACTGCTGGCACTGCACCCTCTGCTGCCGCGCGCAGTGCATCTGCCGCCCCAGCGCCCGCAGCAAAGCTGCCTGCCGCCCGGCAGACCGTGGCGGCCAAGGGCAATGACGACGGGGACTGGACTTCGTTCTGAGTCCGTCCGGCTCCGGTTGAGTTCTGCCGGGTTTGGCCGAGTTCAGCTACTTGGGGGCGCCCAGTTGGTACTTGGAGCCCTCGCCCTGGCCATCGGAGATGGCGGCGGCCTGGCCGGCGGCAGGGTTCACGCCGCCGGCATCTTCCTTGTTCGTGGCTCCTGCGCCGCTTGCGGGCTCCGATGCCTTGGCGGGCAGGGGCGCTGCTGGCGGCAAGGGCTCGTGCGGATCCCCCTTGGCATGTGGCATGACCTGCTCTGCCATGATCACGGGCTGGCCCAGCAAGGGCTTGTCCGGCGGGGGCTGGTTGAAGCGCGGCACTTCGGCCATGGGAAATCCCGCGCGCGTTGACGAGGTCTCGCCCGAGCAGGCGGCCAGCGTCAGCAAAGAGGTTGCGGCGACGCCCAGGGCCAGCCGTCTGGCGAGTGTCGTGGCCTGCACAAATTCATGGGGCATGGTTGTTCTCCGATGTCGATCTTCCGGCCGACATGCTCCCATGTGTCCAGGACTGGTGGCGTAGGTCCATGCCGGATTCCCGGTGACAGGCCACCGCAATCCTTGCTCAGGGCTGGCTGCCGCTGGCCTTCCACGATCCATCGGACTGCTTGCAGAACCAGAAGCGCCAGTTTTCCGAGGTCTTTTTCAGGCGCACGTCGGCCGACAGCAGGCGGCAGCTTCCGGCCGAGCCGGTCTGCACGGTCTGCTGCGGCTGCAAGGCCATCGTCACGCGCTGGTTGGTACGGTTCGGGCGGCTGGTCCATTCGGTCACGGAGCCGTCGGCAGCCTCGTTGAGCACCTTGGCCACGGCGGCCTTGGCGTCGGGCAGGTCCCTGGCGGGAATGCGTGCGGCGATGGTGTCGTTGAGGAAGATCAACGCTGCGGCATTGGCGCTGGTGGACACCAGCGAAGCGGCGGCGGCCAGCGATGCGACGGTGAGGGCAAAGGTTTTCATGCAATGGTTCCTGGAGTGTGGGCCGACGACCGCAGCGGGATGTCGGAAGGAAGGTATCGGGCCATGTTAACGGCTGCCGTGGTGGCGCCGTGCGTCGCGCACCGCTGAAACCAGCGCGGACTGCGGCCGAGTGTGGTCGAGTGCTGCCGAGGGCCGCGCAAAACCGTTACAGTCCCTGGCGGATTCCTTCGTCCATTTCCGCCAGAAATTCCACTGCATGCCACGATCTTCCAGCCACCAGACCACCCAGCGCTTTGCCATTCCATGGACGCTTGTTGCAGGCTTTGGTGCAGCGGCCCTGGCCACCCTGGTCATCGCCTTCGTCAATTTCCGGGCGTCCGAGGCGCGGGGCCAGGCCGTGAATGCCATGGACCGCACGACGCTGGCCATGCGCCAGCTCAGCCAGCTCAATGCCTCGCTCAAGGATGCCGAAACCGGGCAGCGGGGCTTTCTGCTGACGGGTGACCAGGCCTATCTGCAGCCCTACCAGCAGGCGCGCGATGTGCTGCAAAAGCAGCTGGAAGCGCTCAAGGCGCGCACGTCCAGCGACTCCGTCCAGCACCGGCTGCTGGACCAGATCGAGGACATCTCGACGCAGAAGCTGCGCGAGCTGCATGAAACCATAGACTTGCGCAAGGCCGGCGACCTGGACGCCGCCATGGCCCTGGTGCGCCTGGACGTGGGCAAGAACGCCATGGACCGGCTGCGCGAGCTGATCGATGATCTCTACACCCGCCAGACCCGTGAGCTGGAGCAGCGCCGCCAGCTGTGGGTGGAGGCCTCCACCACCTCGACGTACTACTCCTGGGGCGGCTCCCTCATCTTGCTGGGCCTGATCCTGGCATCGGCCGCGCTGACGGTGCGCGAGTACCGCGTCAAGGCGCGCCAGTCGTGGGTAACTTCCGGTCTGTCCGGCCTGGGCCAGCAGTTGCAGGGCGACCGCCGGCTGGAAGACCTGGGCCAGAAGGCACTGGAATACCTGGCCACCTACCTGCGCGCCGAGGTGGGCGCCGGCTATGTGGTGGACTGCGCCGACGGCGGTCTGCGCCTGTTCGGCGGCTATGCCTTGCCGCGCGAGCGCCTGCAGCACAAGCTGCTGCCCGGCGAGGGCCTGGCGGGCCAGGCGGTCACCTCGCGCAAGCTGCTGCATGTCAGGGACGTGCCCGCGCAGCACCTGCCGATTTCCTCGGGCACCGGCCAGTCCAGCCCGTTGCAGCTGATGGTGGCGCCCGCCATGGAGAACGGCGAAGTGTTCGCCGTCATCGAACTGGGCTTTCTGCGCGGGGTGAGCGAGGCAGAGCGCAGCCTGCTGGAGCGGGCGTCCGAAATGCTGGCCGTGGCCATCCGCTCGGGTCTGGACCGTTCGCGCCTTGAGACCTTGCTGGAAGAAACGCGCCGCCAGTCGGAAGAGCTGCAGGCCCAGCAGGAAGAGCTGCGCGTGAGCAACGAGGAGCTGGAGCAGCAAAGCCGCATCCTGCAGGAGTCGCAGACGCAGATGGAGCACCAGCAAAGCGAGCTGGAGCAGACCAATGCCCATCTGGAGGAGCAGACCCAGCAGCTGGAATACCAGCGCGAGCAACTGCTGCGCGCCCAGGGTGCGCTGACCGACAAGGCGCACGAGCTGGAGCTGGCCAGCCAGTACAAGAGCGAGTTCCTGGCCAACATGAGCCACGAGCTGCGCACGCCGCTGAATTCCACGCTGATCCTCGCCAAGCTGCTGGCCGACAACAAGCCCGGCAACCTGCAGGCCGATCAGGTCAAGTACGCACAGACCATTCATGCGGCGGGCAGCGACCTGCTGGCGCTGATCAACGACATCCTGGACCTGTCCAAGATCGAGGCCGGCCAGGTCAGCGTCCTGGTGGAGCCCATGACCATCGCCACCGCCTTGCAGGCGCTGATGGAGCCGCTGCGCCCCATCGCCCGCGAAAAAGGCCTGGAGCTGACATGGACGGTGGACCCCGGCGTGCCGGCCTCCATGCAGACCGACCCCATGCGGCTGGCCCAGGTGCTCAAGAACCTGCTGTCCAACGCGCTCAAGTTCACGGCCAAGGGCTCGGTCGACCTGCAGGTGTCCCGCGTGCCCGGGGGCATGCTGGCGTTTGCCGTGCGCGATACCGGCATCGGCATTGCCGAGCAGCAGCAGCAATTCATCTTCGATGCCTTCCGCCAGGCGGACGGCAGCACGCATCGCAAGTTCGGCGGAACGGGCCTGGGCCTGTCGATCTCACGTGACCTTGCCGGGCTGCTGGGCGGCACGCTGACCGTCTCCAGCACGCCGGGGCAGGGCAGCGTGTTCACGCTGACCGTGCCTGTGATCCTGGAGCTGGTGGAGCCTGGCCAGGCCTTGGCTGCCGCGCCGCTGCCCCGCCCGGCGCGGGAATCGCTGGCGAATGCGCAGACGCAGATGCAGACGCAGATGCAGACGCAGGTGCCGGTGTCATTGCCCGCGTCCGTGCCCGCCGTCGCCTCGACCCATGTCGCGCCGGCTGCCCCCGCGTTCGCGCCGGCCATGTCGCCAGCCATGTCTGCGCCGATGCTGTCGCCTACCTCGTCCGCGGCGAATGCCCTGCGAAAGAGCGGGCAGAGCGGGCGCCGCATCCTCGTCATCGAGGACGATCTGCGCTTTGCCGACATTCTTTCCGAGCTCGCGCGCGAGATGGATTTCGAATGCGATGTGGCCAACACCGCGTCCGACGGCCTGGCCATGGCGGCAAGCAACCAGCCCAACGCCATCGTGCTGGACATCAACCTGCCCGATTTCTCTGGCCTGGGCGTGCTGGACCAGCTCAAGCGCAACCCCGTCACGCGCCACATTCCCGTGCACGTGGTCTCGGTGGCCGACTATTCGCAGGAGGCCATGGGACGCGGCGCCGTGGGCTACGCGCTCAAGCCCGTCAAGCGCGAGGAACTGGTCCATGCCCTGAAGCGGCTGGAGGCCAAGTTCACCCAGGACCTGCGCCGCGTGCTGGTGGTGGAGGACGACGAGCGCCAGCGCGAGAGCGTGCGCCACCTGCTCAGCCGCAGCGATGTGGACATCGTCTGCGCGGGCACGGCGGCGGCGGCGCTGGAGCATCTGCGCGGCGCCACCTTCGACTGCATGGTGATGGACCTGAACCTGCCCGACATCAGCGGCTACGAGCTGCTGCAGCGCATGACGGACCAGGACGATGTTTCCTTCCCGCCTGTCATCGTCTATACGGGCCGCGCGCTCTCGCGCGATGAAGAGCAGCAGCTGCGGCGCTTTTCCAAGTCCATCATCATCAAGGACGCGCGCTCGCCCGAGCGCCTGCTCGACGAGGTCACGCTGTTCCTGCACCAGGTGGAGTCCGAGCTGTCGGCCGAGCACCGTCAGATGCTGCAGGTGGCGCGCAGCCGCGAGTCGGCGCTGGAAGGGCGCACGGTGCTGGTGGTGGAGGACGATGTGCGCAATGTGTTCGCGCTGTCCAGCATCCTGGAGCCCACGGGCATCCGCGTGGAGATCGCGCGCAACGGGCGCGAGGCGCTGGAAACCCTGGAAGCGCGGGGCACGGCGCAGGCCGGCATCGACCTGGTCCTGATGGACATCATGATGCCCGAGATGGACGGCTACACCGCCATGCGCGAGATCCGCAACCGCCCGCAATGGCGCCGCCTGCCCATCATCGCCCTGACCGCCAAGGCCATGAAGGACGATCAGGAGAAATGCCTGGCCGCCGGTGCCAACGACTACATCGCCAAGCCGCTGGACGTGGAGAAGCTGCTGTCGCTGGTGCGGGTGTGGATGCCCAAGTAGCAAGGAGGACGCGATGCCGCAGCTGAATAGGAGGACGCGATGCCTCAGCTGAAAAAAGCCCGCACCGCCGACATCGAGCAGCGCCTGCTGATCGACGCCATCTACCACCGCTACCACTACGACTTCCGGGGCTACGCCCAGGCCTCGCTCAAGCGGCGCCTGCAGTCGGCCCTGGTGCAGTTCGACTGCAAGACGCTGTCGCAGCTGCAGGACCGTGTGCTGCACGATACAAGCGTGTTCCCGGCCCTGCTCGAGTACCTCACGGTCCAGGTCAGCGACATGTTCCGCGACCCGACCTACTTCCGCTCGCTGCGCACCGAGGTCGTGCCGCTGCTGCGCACCTATCCCTCGCTCAAGGTCTGGGTGGCCGGCTGCAGCGCGGGCGAAGAGGTGTATTCGCTGGCCATCCTGCTGCATGAAGAGGGCCTGCTGGACCGCACCCTGATCTACGCCACCGACATCAATCCCCATGCGCTGCGCGCGGCAGAGCAGGGCGTGTTCGACATGGCGCGCGTGGCGGCCTTCACCGACAACCATGCGCGCTCGGGCGGGCACAGCTCGCTGTCGCACTACTACACGGCGCGCTATGGCCGTGTGGTCTTCGACAAGGGGCTGCGCGAGCACATGGTGTTCTCCGACCACAGCCTGGCCACCGACAGCGTGTTCGCCGAGATGCATCTGGTGTCCTGCCGCAACGTGCTGATCTATTTCGAGCGCGAGCTGCAGGATCGGGCGCTGGGCCTGTTCCGCGATGCGCTGTGCCATCGCGGGTTCCTGGGCCTGGGCTCCAAGGAGTCGCTGCGGTTTTCAGGACATTCGGAGGCCTTCGAGGACTTCGTGCTCGAAGACCGCATCTACCGCAAGAGGGCCGGGCTGTGATGCCCGCGACCACGAACACACCCGCCTCGGACGCCGCCACAGCCTACGAGGCCATCGTGATCGGCGGCTCGGCCGGCGCGCTTGATGCGCTGTCCGTGGTGCTGCCCACGCTGCCCGCCAGCCTGCGCGCTTCGGTGCTGGTGGTACTGCACCTGCCGCGCGACCGGCGCAGCCTGCTGGGCCAGCTTTTTGGGCCGCGCTGCGCCCTGCCGGTGCGCGAGGTGCAGGACCAGCAGTGGCTGGAGCCGGGCTGCCTGTACTTTGCGCCGGCCGACTACCACCTGCTGGTGGACAGCGGGCCCAGGCTGGCGCTGTCGCTGGATGCGCCCTGGCATTTTTCGCGGCCCTCGATCGATGTGCTGTTCGAGTCGGCTGCCGACTGCTATGGCGAGCGCCTGCTGGCCGTGCTGCTGTCCGGCGCCAACGAGGATGGCGCCCAGGGCATGGCCAGCGTGCACGCCGCCGGCGGCCTGGCCGTGGTGCAGTCGCCAGACAGTGCCGCAATGCAGACCATGCCGCGGGCGGCCCTGGCCCGCGTGCCACAGGCCCAGGTGCTGGCGCCGCAGGGCATTGCCGCGCTCATCGCATCGCTGCACGGCCAGGGGAGGCTTTGAATGTCCATTCAGCGCGCTCCCACCAGACAAAATACCGAGAGAGAATCCATGTCCCAACCAGATCGCGTCAAATGCCTGATCGTCGATGACATTGCCGAGAATCTGATCGCCATCGAAGCGCTGCTGCAGCGCGACGGCATCGAGTTCCTCAAGGCGCATTCCGGCCCCGAGGCGCTGGAGCTTTTGCTCGACCATGGCGATGTGGCGCTGGCCTTGCTGGACGTGCAGATGCCCGAGATGAACGGCTTCGAGCTGGCCGAGCTGATACGCGGCAGCGAGCGCACGCGCCACATCCCGCTCATCTTCATGACGGCCGGCTCGCGCGAGCACAACTGGCAATTCCGCGGCTATGAAAGCGGCGCCGTGGACTTTCTGTACAAGCCCATCGACCCGCACATGCTGACCACCAAGGCCAACGTGTTCTTCGAGCTTCATCAGCGCAAGCAGGCGCTGGCCCAGCAGCTGCAGGAGCGCACCGAGGCGCTGCGCATCAACGAGATGTTCATGGCCGTGCTCAGCCACGACCTGCGCACGCCGCTGCAGTCCATCAAGGCGGCGGCCACCGTGCTCACGCGCCAGCCCGATCCCGGCAAGGTGGCCAACATGGCCGAGCGCATGCTCAGCAGCAGCCAGCGCATGTCGCGCATGATCGAGGATCTGCTGGACGTGACCCGCATCCGCCAGGCAGAAGGCCTGCCGCTGTCGCCCCAGCCGGCCAGCCTGCAGACGTTGCTGCAGCGCACGCTGCAGGAGGTGGAGACGGGCTTCCCGGAACGGCGCCTGGAAAGCGAGATGCTGGGCAATCTGGAAGGCATCTGGGATGGCGAACGCCTGTGCCAGGTGCTGACCAACCTGCTGGGCAATGCCATGCACCACGGAGATCCCGCGCAGCCGGTGCAGGTGACGGCCGATGGCCGCCAGGACGATCGCGTGTCCATCACGGTGCGCAACGGCGGCACCATTCCCGCGGAACTGCTGCCCACGCTGTTCAACCCGTTTCGCGGTGGTGAACGCCGGCCCGGCCAGCACCAGGGACTGGGCCTGGGGCTGTTCATTGCGCACCAGATCGTGCGTTCGCACGGCGGGCGCATCGATGTGCGCTCCGCCGACGGAGTGACCAGCTTCAGGGTGGAATTGCCGCGCGAGGCGGCGGTGGGAGGCTCCAAGGCCGTGCTGTGACGGCGGGAGCCGGGGGCGCCGGGGCGCGCGAAAGCGCGAACGCTTCAGTGGGCGGGGTTGCCGAGCGCTTCCTGGATGGAGTCCAGCAGCGTCTCCAGGTCCTCGATCTCGAACGGCTTGAGCAGGGTCCGCACATGGGGGCCCCAGGCCGTGGGGTAGGGGCCCAGGTCGTAGCCGGAGCACAGGATGATCCAGCGCTGGGCATCGGCCTCCAGCAGCTGCCGCGCCAGGTCGGTGCCTGACAGGCCGGGCAGGCTGACATCGGAAACCACCACGTCGAAAGGCTGGGCCGCATCCAGTTCCAGGGCCTGCTCGGCGGTGGCGCAACTGGTCACGAAGCGTGATTCGCTCTCCATCAGCAGGCCAATGGTTTCGCGCAGGTCGGCATTGTCTTCAACGTACAGGATTCGCATATCTCTTTGTTGCAGTGCATCATGCTGCTATCAAAAAGGCAGCATTGACGAGGGCTGATCATCCACACCCTCGGGCGGCCATCGCGTAGGACAGCATGCAAACTTTTCTGCCGCCGCCTGCATGGAGGCCGAGGCTATGGATTGTGCAATACAACGAAGAACGCCAGAGCAAGGCTTGCGCGCGTTCAGCGGGTGGAGGCCTGCGGCGGGTCCAGAACATGCTTTTGAACGGGCAGGAATTCATCCGCCTGCCGTGAATAGTCCCAGCGCGTGAGCTCGCGGCGCCAGGCCGGGCCCCGTCCAGCCGAGTCCTCCTGCTGCTCCAGCGTGAACAGGCTGTTGGGCGCATGCGCGCGCAGCCGCAGCGATACCGCAGTGCCCGCCTGCGCCGCCCACAGCCCCGGCAGCGGCTGGACCAGGCCGGGGTCATGTCCATGGCCTGACAGCACCAACTGCGCTCCGGCGTCGCGCCAGGCCGCCAGGGCCGTTGCCGCGCGGCGCGGGCGGTGGCTGCGGTCCTGCGCATGGGCGGCTGCCAGCGGGTGGTGGCCGACCACAATGCGCCAGTCGCCGGGGCTGGCCTGCGCCAGCCTTTGGGCCACCTGCCGGATCTGGCTGGCCGACAGGCTGCCGCGCTGGTGGCGCCACCAGCGCGTGGTGTCCACGCCAATCACGCAAAAGCCCTGCTCTGCGCACCAGGGCTGCAGTTCGTCGCTGATCCAGCGGGCGTAGCGATCATGGGCATGGCCGCCCAGCCGCTCCCACCAGGCAAGCAACGGCAGATCGTGGTTGCCCGGCACAACCAGGCGGCGCGGTACGGGAAGCGCATCGAGAAACTCGCGCGCCTGGGCAAACTGCGCGGCCGTGGCACGCTGGGTCAGGTCGCCGGAGACCACCAGCAGCGCCACGGGCAGACGTGCGGCCAGCCTTGCCGCGGCGGCGCACACGGCCGGATCGTGGGCGCCGAAATGCAGGTCCGACATATGCATGAGCAAAGCCATGGGCGTTCCTTGTCCCTTGATGATCAGGAGGAGGGCCCGGCCTCGCCCGGCACGACCAGCCACAGCGGCTTCTCGCCCAGGCGAAAACGAATGGGCGGCGCCATCCATTCGCGCTCGCCATCAAAGGCCACCTTCAGGCGCCGCGGGCGCCGGCCTGCGGGCTCCGCCACCAGCTCGGTGCAGGCCAGGCTGGCCACCGCATCGTCCTGCGCCAGCCGTCCCAACACGGCATTCCAGACCACGCGCGCCGGGGCCTCGCTGGCCTGCGGCAGCAGCAGCACGGCGGCCAGATGCTGGCCGTCGGCCACGGCGCGGGCTTCGGCAATGCCCACGCGCTCCAACTGCATCGGGTTGTTGCCCACGAACAGTGTGCTGGCCAGGTGCTCCTGCTGCTGCAGCGGCGCCTGGCGGTCGGAGCGCAGGGCGATGCGCCAGCGGCGCGCGCTGCCACCGCGAAGAATGCTCCAGATGGAGGCCGCAATGGCCACCAGCCGCGTGCGGCCAAAGCGTGTGGACGCGCGTTCGCGTTCGTCCAGCAGGCGCGGGTACAGGCCCAGGCTGGCGTTCACCAGGAACAGCCGTTCGTTGACCAGGCCCACGTTCACGGGCCGCATCTGGCCGGCCTGCAATGCCTGAAGAATGTCCTGCACGGCCTGGGCAGGCTCCAGCGACAGCGCCTGCTCGCGGGCGAAGTAGTTGAAGGTGCCCAGCGGAACCACGCCCATGGGCACGCCCCGCGCCCAGGCTGCGGCGGCCACCGCATTGATGGTGCCGTCACCGCCGGCGGCCACAACCAGGCCGCCATCCTGGCTGGCCCTGTCCACGGCGCGGGCGGCCAGGTGCACGATGTCGGCGCGTGCGCCAGGCACATGCCACTGCACGCTGCGCTGCTGCAGCGCGGGCACGCTGGTGAGGCGGGCGCGCAGCTGTTCCAGGTCGGCGCCTGGGCGCAGCGGCACGATCAGGTGGATGGGGCCGGCGGGGTCCAGACGGGGCGGGGGCGGCTGGCTCTCGGAATAGGTGGGCGTCATGGAAGGCGGGAGGCTGGAACAGGCGCCGATTGTTTCGTGGATTGCACCTGCATGTGCACCGGATCATGCAAGCGGCACACGTCAGCCAAAGCCGACAGGCAGGGCACCACAAGGCAGCAGCAGCTCACCAGCGGCTCGTCAGCGGCCCACTGGTGGCTCACTCGTGCCAGGGAGAGCGGTACTCCAGCATCTGCGCCAGCGGCACGGGCCGCTCGAACAGATAGCCCTGTGCATGCTCGCAGCCGAGGGCGTGCAGCAGCCTGGCCTGGGCCTGCTCCTCCACGCCTTCGGCCACGACCTTGACGCCAAAGCCCTGGGCGATGCGCAGCACGGCGGTCACGATGGACTTGTCGGATTCGGACTCCGGCAACTGGCCGACGAAGCTCTGGTCGATCTTGATGCAGTCAAAGCGCAGGCGGCTGAGATAGGCCAGGGAGGAGTAGCCGGTGCCGAAGTCGTCAATGGCGATCTTCACGCCCAGCGCGCGGATGGCGGCAATGCGCTGCAGCGTGGCGTCGCTGTCGTCCAGCAGCATGGATTCCGTCAGCTCCAGGGTCAGCAGCCGGGCGGGCAGGCCGCTGGTGGCCAGTGCCTGCTCCAGCGTGGAGGCGAAGTCTGACTGGATGAGCTCGCGTGCCGACATGTTGACGTGCAGCTCGAAGTCGGCGGGCAGCCGGGGCAGGTGGGAGGCGATGTCGTGCGCCGCCGTGCGCAGCACCCATTCGCCCACGCTCAGGATCAGGTCCGACTCCTCGGCCACCGGAATGAAGACGCCGGGCGGCACCATGCCGCGCGTCGGGCTGTTCCAGCGCACCAGGGCCTCGGCGCCGACCATGCTACCCGTGGCCAGGTCCACCACGGGCTGGTAGAACACGCGCAGCTCGTTGCGCTCCAGCGCCTGGCGCAGCTCCATGGCCAGCTGCGTGCGGCCCAGCATCTTCTGCGCCAGGCTGGGCTCGAACAGCAGGAAGGGGTGCGAGCCGCGCTGCGCCTCACCCAGCGCAATGCTGGCGTTGCGCAGCCACTCGGGCAGCGCGCCCGGCAGCAGCTCGCCGCTGACGGCGCCCGCGCAGGCGCGCAGCACGATGTCGTCCTTGCCCACGGAAAATGGCTGGTCGAAGATTTCCAGCAGATGGCGGCATTTGTCCTGCATCTGCTGCGGCGTGCAGTCATGCAGCCACAGCATGGCGAACTCGTTGCTGGCCGTGCGCGCCAGCAGGGCAGGAAACTGCAGATGGTGGTTGCGCAGCCGCTCGGCCACGGCCCGCAGCAACTGCTCGCCCGTGCCGTGGCCCACATCGTCGCGGACGCTGCGGAAATTCTGCAGCTCCAGCAGGCACAGTGCGGCAGGGCAGGGCGTGTTGGCGGCTGCCGCCGCATCGGCCTGCTCGATCAGGCCGGCGCGCGTGAGCAGCTGCGTCAGGCTGTCGTACTGCAGCAGGGTGCGCATGTGCTCGAACGATTCCTGCAGCCGCTGCGCCATGTTGTGGAAGGCCGAAACCAGGGACGATGTCTCGACCAGGGACGTATCCGGCAGCGCCCCTACCGCGCTCCAGTCGCCCTTGGCCAGGCGGTTGGCCGCATCGGCCGTCACCGCCAGGGGGCGCAGCGCCCGGCGCAGGCACCACACGCCCAGCCCCAGCCCCAGCAAGGCCAGGCCGAAAGCGAGGACCAGCGCATGGCGGCTGTCCGCCCGCATGCTGCTGACCAGATCGGATTCGGGCTGCAGCACCAGGATCCGCCAGTCGATGCCGCGTACATCGTGGAATGCGGTGACCTGGCCGTGGTAGATCTGCCCCTGTTCCTTGAAGCTCAGGTTGATGGTGTTCTCGGGGCCCGCTGGCGCCGATGAATCCGCGCTCAGATGGGGAGGCAGCAGGGCGGCCAGGCTGCGCAGCGCAAGATCGGGACTTTCGGACAGCCGCAGGCGCACGGGCGGGTCATAGGGGCCTTCGCGCCGTTTCAGCACCGACAGCTCGGACGAGTGCGCCACCATGTAGCCCTGTGCGTCGACCACGGCGATATGGCCGTTGCCACGCAAGGGCTCGTCGCGCAGAAAGCGGTTCATGCTGCTCAGCCGCACATCGGCGGCCACCACGCCGGCCAGCTGGCCGGACACCCGCACTGAAGTGGATGCGGAAATCGTGGTATCGCCCCGGTCGCCAGTCACCGTGTAGATGGGCGACCAGTGCGGGCCGTCTTTGTGGATGGCAGGCTGGTACCAGGGGCGCACGCGGGGGTCGTAGCCGGCAAGGCTGGACATGGGCGGGCCGGGCTCCAGCCCCTCGAAGATCTGCAGAGCGTCCTGGGTGCTGTGGTCCTGGAGAATCAGGCGGTAGCGGCCATCGGGCTCCAGCCGCACGCCTGTGTATTCACCTTGTACGCCGCCAAAGCTCAACAGGCTGATCTGGTGGTGCTGGGCATACAGCTCGGTGAATGAGCGTGTCAGATAGCCATAGATGGGGCGCAGGTCGCCGGGGGTGTAGAGCGCCTGCCGGGCCACGGTCTCGGCCAGGGCCTGCTGCACGCGCAGCGGGGTCTCCAGGTAATCGGCCAATTGGTGGCGCGTGGTGGTGGACAGGGAGTCGAGCAGCCGCAGGCTTTCGCGGTTGATGAGTTGGTCCACCTGGCGCTGCTGCCATGCCGCCAATAGCCCGGCCGTGACCACGAACACCGCTATGAAGGGGGCTGTGACTGCCGTGCGAAGTGAGAGCCTGAAGGCGGGCATGCAGAGGTTTCCGTAGCGTGCGCCGGGCAGCCAAGGGCCGGATCTGCCTGCGACAGCGGCCATTGTGCAGTGCCTTCGCAGCCCTGCGCCGCCGCCGCCGCAGTCCGCGCCTGGGCGCTCCTGTGGTTGATAGGAAAATTTGTTGATAAATGGTTTTCGGTAGAAAAAATGAATTCTTGATGGCGATTTGCCAGAACGCAAAGGCGGGCCGTGGCCTGCGCAAAGCCGGCCATTGCGCCACTCCGTTTACATATCCGTTTACAAATTGATCGCCATTACATGTAGACATCACATGTAATGGTTGCTATGGTATCCGCATGGAACAAAAGACATCAGCCCATTACCAGCGCCTGCACCGGCAACGGCTGCGCGAACAGGGGCTGGTGAAAAAGGAGGTCTGGATTCTTCCAGAGTACGGCGCGGCATTGCAGCAATTGGAAAAGCAAATGCGCGTGCCGGGATTGCAACCGGAATCAATGGTTCTCATCCACAAGGAGGGCGGCATGGACAACAGCAGACAGGCATATCGGGATATTCACGCCTTGGCGGGCGATCTGCAGCAATCGGCACTGGTGCAGGGCGGCCGGCTCCATATCGAGGTGCTGGAAGGCGCAGACGCAAGTTTGCTGGTCAGCCTGCCCGAATTCGGCGATCTGCCGGTGCATGTGGCGCTCTCGGGCGACCAATTGGTGGTGGAGGCCTTTCTGTGGCCCGCCGACCAGGTGCACGACCGCGCCGGTCTCAACGAGCAGATGCTGCGCCTGCAAAAACTGTTTCCCTTCACCACGATGGCGCTGGAACCCCAGGCCCACGGCGGCGAGGGCTACGTGATGTTCGCCGCCCTGCACGCCAGCAGCAGCGAGGGCGACATCATCGCCGAGATCCTGACCCTGGCCGACAGCGTCATCCAGGCCACCGAGGCACTGGCCCACTACCTGACGCCGGTGCCCGCACCCGCGTCCGCATCCGCCCCCGTGCAGGCCTGACGCCCCGCCCGTTGAAGACACTGAGCCCCTAGGAGATCATCATGACCATCTGGAACAAGCTGGTGACAGCGTTGCGCGGCGCCGCCCACGAGGCCGGCGAGGCGGTGACCGACAGCCAGGCCCTGCGCATCCTGGACCAGGAAATCCGCGATGCCGACAGCGACCTGAACAAGTCCAAGGAAGCGCTGGCCGACATCATGGCCAAGCAAAAGCTTGCGGCCGGCAAGCTCAAGCAGACCCAGGAACGCATTGCCGAGTACGAGGGCTATGCCGTCAAGGCGCTGGACACCAGCGACGAGGCGCTGGCGCTGGAAGTGGCCGGCAAGGTCTCCGTGCTGGAGACCCAGCGCGACGAGGAGCAATCCCAGCTGGACGCCTACACGCAAAGCGTGGAGCAGCTGCGCGTGGCCATACAGACGGCGCAAACGCATATCAAGCGCCTCAAGCAGCAGGCCGACACGGTCAAGGCCACGGAAAGCGTGCAGCGCGCCCAGGCCACGGTGGCCGGCCGCTACGCAGGCTCGCAGACGCGCGTGCAAAGCGCGCTGGATTCTCTGGAGCGCATCAAGCAAAAGCAGGCCGAGCGCGGTGCGCGCATGGAAAGCGCGGCCGAGCTGGCGCGCGACAGCAGCGAAGATGCGCTGGATGCCAAGCTGCGCGCTGCCGGCATCACGCCCCAGGCGGGCAATGCGCAATCGGTGCTGGAACGCCTGAAGGCGCAGCGCGCCGCAACTGGCGGAAAAAACGCTTGATGCGCGGCCGTTGTCCAGGCAGGCACTGCCAGGCCTGCCGCCTCGGCTGCCGGATTTGAGGGGAGGGGAAAAACATGTCTGCGTTCCTGCAATACGCGTTTGGCTTTCCGACTTTCATCTTTGGCGCCTTGCTGCTGTTCATGCTGCTGTACTGGCTGATCGCCATGCTGGGCCTGCTGGAGGTGGACTCGCTGGACCACTGGGTGCTGTTCGACGGCAGCGACCATGCGCACGGCGTGGAGCATTCGGTCAGCGCGCTGGCCGGGCTGCTGCTCAAGGTGGGCCTGGGCGGCATTCCGCTCACGGTCATCCTCACCGCGCTGTTCCTGATGTCCTGGCTGGCCTCGTATGTGCTGTGCCATTTCGTGCCCATGCCCCAGGGCTGGACCCTGGTGAACCTGCTGACCGGCTCCCTGGTGGCTGCGGCAGCCATGGTGCTGGGCTTTGCCGCCACCGTGCTGCTGCTGCGCCCGCTGCGGGGCATCGTCAACAAGGTGGCGCCTGCAGAGGAGCCCAAGGTGCTGCTGGGCCGCACCGGCCTGGTGCGCAGCGCCGTGGTGGACGGCACGCAGGGCTACGGCAGTGTCGAGGACGGCGGCGCAGGCCTGAACGTGCAGATGCGCTCGCCCGAGCGCGCACTGGGCCGGGGCACCGAGATCGTGCTCATCGAGCACCTGCCCGAGCACAACGCCTGGCGCGTGGTCAGCAAGGCCGAGTTCGACGGCACCGAGCTGCCGCGCTAGTTCCGGGATTCCCACAAGGCCCGAGCGTCCGTTCGGCGGGCGCGGCCTTTCCGTTTTTTCAGCGTTTTCACAGATAGCAATTCACAGGGGAGATTCGCATGAACATGAGCAACATGGAGTGGTACATCGTCGCCGGGGTGGTGATCGGTTCCGTCTTCGTCGTCATCCTCGGGCTGTTCGCCCTGGTCAAGGCCTTCTACATCAAGGTTCCGCAGGGCACGGCGCTGATCATCAACGACACCACGTCGCAGCCCAAGGTCAAGTTCACGGGCGGCCTGGTGCTGCCGGTGATCCACAAGAAGGAGTTCATGCAGATCTCGCTGCTGACGCTGGAGATCGACCGGCGCGGCAAGGAAGGCCTGATCTGCCGCGACAACATGCGCGCCGACATCACCGTGGCCTTCTACCTGCGCGTCAATGAAACGGCCGAGGACGTGCTCAAGGTGGCCAAGGCCATCGGCGTGGACCGGGCCTCGGACAAGACGGCCGTCAACGAGCTGTTCAACGCCAAGTTCTCCGAGGCGCTCAAGACCGTGGGCAAGCAGATCGAGTTCGTCAAGCTGTTCGAGAACCGCCAGGATTTCCGCGACCAGATCATCCATGTCATCGGCAACGACCTCAACGGCTATGTGCTGGAAGACGTGGCCATCGACTACCTGGAGCAGACGCCCAAGTCCTCGCTGGACCCCAACAACATTCTGGATGCCGAGGGCATCCGCAAGATCACCGAGCTGACGGCCAACCAGAACATCGTCACCAACGAGCTCGAGCGCAACTCGGACTTGGCCATCACCAAGAAGAACGTGGAGACCAAGGAAGCCATGCTGGCGCTGGAGCGCCAGCAGGCCGATGCCGAGGCGCGCCAAAAGCGCGAGATCGCCACCATCCAGGCCCGCGAGCAGGCCGAAACCCAGAAGGTGCAGGAAGAAGAGCGCCTGAAGGCCGAGCAGGCGCGCATCCAGACCCAGGAGCAGCTGGACATCCGCGAGGAAAACCGCCAGCGCGAAGTGGCCGTGGCCCAGCAAAACCGTGAGCGTGCCGTGGTGATTGAGGTCGAGAAGGTCACGCGCGCCAAGGAGCTGGAGATCGTGGCCCGCCAGCGCGAGGTGGAGCTGCAGCGCATCGAGAAGGAAAAGGCCATCGAGGTCGAGAAGGCCAACATCGCCAACGTGGTGCGCGAGCGCGTGGTGGTGGAAAAGTCCGTGGCCCAGGAAGAGGAACGCATCAAGGAAGTGCGCGTGGTCTCCGAGGCCGAGCGCATGAAGCAGGTCACCGTGCTGACCGCCCAGGCCCAGGCCGAGGAAGACATGGTGCGCCAGGTCAAGAAGGCCGAGGCCGAAGAGGCTTCCTCGCGCCACAAGGCCGTGGAAGTCACGACCATGGCCCAGGCCGAGCTGGAAGCGGCCAGCAAGACCGCCGAAGCCAAGAAGAAGCTGGCCGAGGCCATCGAGGTCGAGCGCGCCGCGCCCGGCCTGGCCGATGCCAAGGTGCGCGAAGTCACCGCCGCCGCCCTGGAAAAGGAAGGCTTGGCCCAGGCCCGCGTGATTGCCGAGAAGCTGATGGCCGAAGCCAAGGGCCATCAGGAAAAGGGCCTGGCCGAGGCGCGCGTCATCGAGGCCACGGCCGACGCCAACGAAAAGCAGGGCCTGGCCGATGCCAAGGTGCTGGAAGAACGCCTGCTGGCCCAGGCGCGCGGCGAAGCCCAGGTGGGCGCCACCAAGGCCACGGTCACCCGCGACGTGGGCATGTCCGAGGCCGATGTGCTGCGCGACAAGCTCTTCGCCGAGGCCAAGGGCCTGACCGAGAAGTTCACCGCGCTGGCCTCGCTGTCCGACCAGGCGCGCTCGCATGAGGAGTTCCGCATGCAGCTGGAGAAGAACTTCGAGCAGGCGCTGGCCGCCATCGAGGCCAACAAGAGCGTGGCCAAGGACCAGTCCGAGGTGCTGTCGGCCGCGCTCAGCAAGGCCAACATCGACATCGTGGGTGGCGAGGGCGCCTTCTTCGACAACTTCGCCAAGGCGCTGTCCGTGGGCAAGGCCGTGGAAGGCGTGGCGGGCAAGAGCCCCATCGTGCAGGACCTGATCAGCAAGTTCCTCAGCGGCAAGGGCGGCGCATCGCTGCTGAACGCGCTGGGCGACGGCAAGGGCCTGCCGCCCACGCAGAGGGTCGACTGAACGGGGCGGCCGCCCGGCCGCTCCCTCCACCGGCTGCCCAGCCTCCCGCATCCGCCTTCCTCCGCCCGCCTGCCAGCCAGTCAGCTGGCCAGGGAGGGCGTGAATGGTCCCTGACACGCGAAAGCCCGTGACGCCCATGTCCCAACCGTCCCCATCGTCTTCACAGTCCCTGTCCCCGACACCGCGGCCTCCGCCGTGGACCAGGCAGTCGCCAGCGGCGGCTCCTACGAAGTGCTGGCCAAGCGCCTTGACGGCCAGGGGCAGGCGCTGGAGACGCTGGCACGCCAGCTCAACGAGGAGCGGCTGGAGGAATTCGGGCGCAGCCAGATGGAAGTCATCGGGCGCATGCGCGTGCGCACCGAAAACAACTGCCTGGGCCGCGACATCGCCCAGGTCGGCGGCTACCTGCTGTTTGGCTACAACGTCTTCATGGGCCTGAAGCAGTCCACGCGCGTGGAAGACGTGTTCGTGCTGTACCGCCTGCACGAGGGAGAGCAGGGCTACGAGGTCACGCCGGTCGATCTCAAGGACAGCTTTCTGGGCATACAGAGCTTCGTGCAGGACTTCCAGGAGCTGTACGCCTACTACAAGAACACCCGGCTGATGCAGCTGGCCGTGCGCGACGGCAAGCTGCTGGCGAGTTTTCAGATTGGCGAGCGCCTGTCCGATGTGCGCGTGTTCCGCTGGTCCGTGCCCGTGGACGGCCAGCCCATCCGCTACATAGACAACCGGGGCGAGCGCGATATCGAGCTGCCCGCACCGCATGACTTCGAGTGGCAGCGCGCCGGGCGCGAGCAACTGGTGCAGGGGCGCCACCCGCACATCAACGTGGTGGACAAGGTCTTCGTCGAGACCCTGGGCGGCACGCTGACCATCAAGGTCGAGAACAACACCAACGACGGACTGGGCATCTACAGCGAGCCCGTGCAGGAGAAGAACCAGTCGCTGGACGACGCCGTGTTCGAGTACGCCACCGTCGGCAGCCTGATCCTGCTGAAGATCCTGCCCTACCGCGAAGAGCAGTGGCGCTACCTGATCTTCAACACCCTTTCGCGCCAGGTGCTGCGCATGGACGCCATCGGCGCGGCCTGCATCCAGCTGCCGCAGGACCACGGCATCATCTTCCCCGGCGGCTACTACCTGCAAAGCGGCGAGAACCGCTCGTTCGAGCAGAACATGCAGGGCATGCGCTACCGGCGCAGCATCCGCTCGCCCAACGGCGAGGATGTGCTCTACGTGTTCTACGAGCCCGAGAGCGGGCGCATGGCGCTGTTCAAGTACAACCTGATCGAGCGCGCCCTGCAGCCGCCCATCATCGGCCACGGCTATGCGCGCATGGACGACGGGCGCGTCGTCATCTTCGCGGCCGAGAGCAACGAGGCCTCGCGCGTGCACCCCATGCAGGTCTGGCGCACGCCCTTCGCCTCGGACGACTATGCGGCACGCCAGCCGCAGCGCGACAGCTTCCTGGGCCGCATCGGCAATGCCGAGCTGGTCAGCGGCATCTCCGACCTGTACAGCGTGCGCAAGGAAATCGCGGCCACCGAGGTCTCGCTGCCGCGCTACGAGCGCCTGATCGACGCCGCGCGCCGCCTGTTCGAGCGCTACCACTGGCTGGGCGCACCGCAGCTCAAGGGCGTGCACGAGACCCTGCTGGGCATCGTCGCCACGGGTGATGCGGTCATCGACGAGTACGAAAAGGTCGAGAGCATCCGCAACGCCTCGGCCAAGGCCATGGGCGAGGTTTCCAGCCGCCACGGCCAATTGCTCAAGACACTGCGGCTGGCCGACTGGAAAAGCATTGGCGAGTACGTGGACGCGCTCACCCAGCTGGGCCAGTTGCGCGGCCAGCTCATGGCCACGCGCGACCTGCGCTATGTGGACCAGGCCGCCATCGACACCATGGTGCAGGGCGTCAACGAGGCCCAGGCCGAAGTCTCCCAGCGCACGGCCGCCTTCATTGCCACCGACGAGGCCATGCAGCCCTATGCCGAGCAGCTGCAGGCGCTGGACCAGGCCGCGCAGGCGGCAGCCACGGTGGCGCAGATCAACGAGCCGCTGGCGCGCATGGCCGACATGGCGGCTGCGCTGGACATGCTGTCCGAGCTCATGGGCAGCCTGTCCATCGACGACGCCACGCAGCGCACCCAGGTGGTGGATCGCATCTCGGCCGTCTACGCGCGCCTGAACCAGGTGCGTGCACGCGCCGAGCAGCGCCGGTCGGGCCTGGGCGGCGCCGAGAATGTGGCCCAGTTCGCCGCCCAGCTGGCGCTGTTCTCGCAAAGCATCGTCAGCGCCCTGGGCCTGGCGCAGACGCCCGAGAAATGCGACGAGCAGCTGGCGCGCCTGCTGGTGCAGCTGGAGGAAATCGAAAGCCGCTTCGGCGAGCACGAGCAGTTCCTCGGCGACATCATGGCCAAGCGCGAGGAGGTGCTGGAAAGCTTCGAGGCGCGCCGCCAGTCGCTGCAGGACGAGCGCCAGCGCAAGGCGCAAGGCGTGCTGGACGCGGCCCTGCGCATCGTGCAAAGCCTGCCCAAGCGCACCGAAAAACTCGCCAGCGCCGACGCGCTGCATGCCTTTTTTGCGGGCGATCCGCTGATCGGCAAGCTCAAGGAACTGGCCCAGCGCCTGCGCGAGCAACTGCATGACCCGGTCAAGGCCGACGACATCGACGGCCGCGTCAAGAACCTGCGCGACCAGGCGTTTCGCGCGCTGCAGGACCGCACCGAGCTGTACGAAGGCGACGGCGCCATCATCCGCCTGGGCCGCCACCGCTTCAGCGTGGGCAACCAGGAGCTGGACCTGACCCTGCTGCCGCGCAACGGCGAACTGTTCCTGCACCTGGTCGGCACCGAGTATTTCGAGCCCATGGACAACTCGGAGCTGGCCGCCCTGCAGGCCTACTGGGATGCCTCCACGCCGGCCGAATCGCCGCAGTTCTACCGGGGCGAATACCTGGCCCTGGAAGTGGTGCTGGCCGCGCGCCAGCGCCGTGACGGCTGGAGCGAGGCCCGGCTGGCCCAGTTGCTGCCCGACGAGGCGGCGCTGACCCAGGCCATCCGCGAGTTCTCCGCGCCGCGCTACCGCGAAGGCTATGAGCGCGGCATCCACGACCATGATGCGGCCCGCATCCTGCAGGTGCTGCTGCCCCTGCGCGATGCCGCCGGCGTGCTGCGCTTTGCGCCCGACGCCCGTGCGCTGGCCCTGCTGTTCTGGAGCGCACAGGCCCAGGTGCAGCAGCCGCAGCTGGCTGCCGCCATGGCGCAGTGGCCGCTGCGCGCCCAGCAGGCCCAGGCCATGCAGCAGATGTTCGGCAGCGAGGCCGAACAGCTGAGCCTGCGCACCGACATCTCCGAGCGCCTGCGCGCCTATGCCGAAGAGCGGGGCCTGCTGCGCGACCTGCTGCCAGGACAGGCGGCGCCCGCAGACAGCGATATCGACAGCCTGATCCATGGCGCCGCCGACTACCTGCAGGCCGAGCTGGCGCAAAAGGCCGTGCGCTTTTCCTTCTCCAGCTACAGCCAGTCGGCCATTGCCGCGCTGCAGGCCGCCGTGCAGCAGCAGGCCCAGCCGCTGCAGCGCTGGGAAGAAATGCAGGCCTACTGGCAGGGCGATGACCGGCGCGACAAGGCCGTGGCGCCGCTGGACCAGCGCTGGCGCAGCGCGCTGCACTGGCTGCAGACCGCCTGCCGCGCGCTGGACGACGGGCAAGGGCAGGCCTGGCTGGCCTATTGCGGCGAGGCCGCGGCATGGCTGTGCTGTGCCGGCCAGTTGCCCTGCAAGGTCAGCAGCGTGGACCTGCGCCACGAAGTGCCGGGCCTGCTGGGCCAGCATCCGCGCATTGCGGACGGCCGCATGTGGCTGCAGATCGACGACCTGGGCCAGCGCGCCGCGCGCCATTTCCGTACCTTTGTTCCCGAATTCGGCCGCTACCAGGCGCTGCGCCAGCAGCTGCTGCAGGACTGGCGCTCGCGCGTGCGGGTGGAGGAATTCAAGGCCCGGCCGCTGTCGTCCTTTGTGCGCAACCGGCTCATCAACGAGATCTACCTGCCCGTGATCGGCGACAACCTGGCCAAGCAGATCGGCGTGGCCGGCGAGAACAAGCGCACCGACCAGATGGGCCTGCTGATGATGATCTCGCCGCCCGGCTACGGCAAGACCACGCTGATGGAGTACGTGGCCAACCGGCTGGGCCTGATCTTCATGAAGATCAACGGCCCGGCGCTGGGCCACTCCGTGCGCTCGCTGGACCCGGCCCAGGCGCCGGACGCCACGGCGGCCAAGGAGCTGGAAAAGCTCAACCTGGCGCTGGAGATGGCCAACAACGTGATGCTGTACATCGACGACATACAGCACACGCACCCCGAGTTCCTGCAGAAATTCATCTCGCTGTCGGACGGCACGCGCCGCATCGAGGGCGTATGGAAGGGCCGGACCCGCACCCACGACATGCGCGGCAAGCGCTTTTGCGTGGTCATGTCGGGCAACCCGTACACCGAGTCGGGCGAGGTCTTCAAGATCCCCGACATGCTGGCCAACCGTGCCGACATCTACAACCTGGGCGATGTGCTGGGCGGAATGCAGGAGGTGTTCAAGCTCAGCTACATCGAAAACAGCATGACCTCGAACGCCGTGCTGGCGCCGATGGCCACGCGCAGCCTGCAGGACCTGTACCTGCTGCTGGACAAGGCGCAGGGCCGGGAGGTCTCGGGCAATGCGCTGTCGCACGACTATTCATCGGCTGAGCTGCGCGAGATCGAGGCCGTGCTGGCCCGCATGGTGCAGGTGCGCGAGCTGGTGTTCAAGGTCAACCAGCAGTACATCCAGAGCGCCGCGCAGGACGACGGCTACCGCACCGAGCCGGCCTTCCGGCTGCAGGGCAGCTACCGCAACATGAACAAGCTGGCCGAGAAGATCACGCCCGTGATGAACGACCAGGAAATGCAGCAGATGCTGGCCGACCACTACCAGGGCGAAGCGCAGATGCTGACCACGGGCGCCGAGGAGAACCTGCTCAAGCTCGCCGAGCTGCGCGGGCAGATGAGTGACGAGGACAGCGCCCGCTGGCAGCAGATACGCCAGCAGTTCCTGCGCCGCCAGGCCGCAGGCGGCGCCAATGCCGACGCCGCCACGCGCGTGACGGCACAGCTGGTCGATCTGGTCGCCGCCACGCGCGAGGTGGCCCAGTCGGTGTCCCAGTCCCAGCAGCAGGCGGTGCAGGAAGACGCCGCCGGCCAGGCCCACGCATCGGCAGCGGCCGCGCAGGCCGCCGCCAGGGACGCTGACCAATCCCAGACGCTACAGGCGCTTCAGGCTCTGCTGGCGCGGCTGCTGCAAACCCAAAGTGCGGCAGGCGACTCGCTGCACGGCATACGCGAGCTGATGGCGCAAAGGGCGGCCAGCGAGCCCGTCGGCACCCGGGCCAGCACCCCGTCGGAGGTGCAGGCCGCCCAGGACCGTCAGGCCCTGGTCCACATGCTGGGCCAACTGCTGACCCGGTCGCTGGCCCAGTCCCTGGAGCCCGTGGTCACGCACCTGGACCAGGCCCGCCGCCAGCAGCTGGGCCTGCACCGCGTGCTGATGCAGGTGGCCACGCGCATGCAGGAGCAGATCGACGCCCAGCGCGCGGGCCGTCCCGTGCCGGCTGCGGGCGCCATACGCTCCGAGGAAATCGACAAGGCATTCGAGCGCATGCAGCGCGGCGACGTGCCGCCTGCGGCCTAGCTCAGAAACGCCCGCGCACCGTCAGCATCACATTGCGCGGCTCGCCGAAGTAGTTGGAACCGTAGGCGGCCCACACGCGCTGGTAGTACACCTTGTCGAACAGGTTGTTGATGGTGAGCGTGGCGTCCACATGGCGGTTGATGCGGTAGCCGAGCTGCAGCGTCGCCGTGGTGACCGGACCCTGCGAGAACTTCACATCGCCGTTGAGCCGGTACATGCGGCTGACGCTGCGCAGGCCGCCGCCCAGGCTGAAGCCCTCCAGCGCGCCGGTGCCGAACTGGTAGCGCGTCCACAGGTTGAAGCTGTGGCGCGGGGCGATGAAGGTGTACAGCTGGGCCTTCTGGTCGGGCGTGCCCTCCAGTGTCTTGGTCTGTGTGTAGGCGTAGCCGGCCGACACATTCCATCCGGGCGCAATGCGCCCGCCGATCTCGGCTTCCACGCCCTGGCTGCGCATCTTGCCGGATGCCACCGAGAACAGCGGATTGGCCGGATCGGTCATGGCGCGGTTGGTGTCCTCCATGCGGAAGATGGCGGTGCGCGCGTTGAGCTGGCCGTCCATCCACTCGCCCTTGAGTCCCGCCTCGTACTGCTGGCCCACGCGTGGGCGCAGGGTGTTGCCCGCGGCGTCGCTGGTGGTCTGCGGCGCAAAGATGCGCGTGTAGCTGGCATAGGCCGACACCTGGTCATTCAGGTCCAGCACCAGACTGGCATAGGGCGTGAACTTGCCGTTGATGCGGTTGTCGGTTTCCGAGAACTGGTTGAAGTAGGCATTGCGGTTGATGGCGTGGTTCTGCCACCAGGTCATGCGCCCACCCACGCTGATGAGCAGGCGGTCCACGGGGCGCAGATTGGCGCGCCCATACAGGCCGAACTGCTCGGTGCGGTTGTCGTTGCCGTTGGAGAAGCTGTAATTGGTCGGCAACGGCACGTTGTTGTCGGGCTGGTAGATGTTGATGGGCGCGTTGTCGCCGCCGCCGTACTGGAAGTTCTTGCGGATCTTGCGGTAGTCGGCGCCCACGGCCAGCTCGTTGCGGGTGCTGCCGAAGGCGCTGAAGGGCAGGCTGGCGGAGGCGTCCAGGCCATGCGTCTTCCAGTGGCTGCGATAGGCCCAGCTGACCAGGCAGCTGTCGCCCGTGGCCGGGTCGGCGGCGCAGTCCGACCAGCCGAACATGCGCGAGGGCTCGTCCTGCTCGCGGTACATGGCGTTGAGCCTGATGCGCCCACCGTTGTCCAGTCGGTGTAGCAGCTCGGCAAAGTACTCCGTGTTCTTTTCCGTGATGTGGTTCCAGATGGGGTCCAGGTAGCTGGAGCGAGGAATGTCCAGCAACTGCCCATCGGGCAGGGCCGGCAGCCCGAAGGCCGGGCGGCCCTTGTACTGTTGGTAGCTGCCGCCGGCCGTGAGCGTGGTGGACGGGGCCAGGTCCACCTCGACCACGCCGTAGACCAGGGGCTTGCGCGAGTACACATGGTCCACGAAGGATTGCTGGTCCTGGTAGGCCGTGACCAGCCGGCCGCGTACGCGGCCGTCGCGGGACAGCGGGCCGGTCATGTCGGCCTCTGCGTAGTAGCGCTGCCACGAGCCTGCCGAGAACTGCGTGTTGAACTCGGCCTGCGCCTTGGGGCGCTTGCGCACCAGGTTGATGGAGCCGCCCGGATCGCCCGCGCCCTGGAACAGCCCGGCCGGGCCGCGCAGCAGCTCGATGCGGTCGTACATGGCCATGCCGAAGCCGGTGGACAGGTCATTGCCGGTGCTGGCCGGCATGTTCACGCCATCGGTCTGCACCGTATCCACGGCATAGCCGCGCAGATAGAAGTTGCCATGGTTGCCGCCCGTGCTGCCGGGCTCCACGGTGACGCCGGCCAGGGTGCGCATGGCATCGTCCAGGCTCTGGATGTTCTGGTCTTCCAGCATCTGGCGTGTGACCACGGACACGGATTGCGGAATCTCGCGCAGGCTTTGCACGCTCTTGCCCAGCGTTACCACCCTGGCCGTGTAGGCGCCGGTGTCCTCGGTGGCGGTGGAGTGCTCGGCCCGGGCGTTCACCCGCACCTCGCCCAGGGTGAAAGACGCCGCGGCGGCCGCAGGCGGCGTGACCACGGGATGGGCCGCGCTCTTGCGCAGCACGTAGACGCCCTGGCCGGCCTGCACCGCCTCCAGCCCCGTGCCGCGCAGCAGCTGCGCAAGCCCGCCCGTCAGCTCGAAGCGTCCCTTGAGGCCGGCGGACTGCAGGCCCTGCGTCAGGCGCGGGTCGGCCGACAGCGTCACGCCCGACTCGCCGGCCAGACGCGACAGTGCCTGGCTCAGCGAACCAGCGGGAATGTCGTACTCGCGTGCTGTCTGCGCGGCCGGGGCGCTTGGGATGGCCTGTGCGGCTGCCGCACCGGCGGCGCCCAGCATCAGCCCGAGCAGGGCAGCCTGAACGGGCCGGCGCACAAGTCGGTGCGAAAGGCGCTGGTGGACCGAGGCGGCAAGCGCCGAAAGAGGGAAGGGGGCCGTGGCGGCCAGGGAAATACGCTGCGCCATGAAGAACTGTCCTTTGGAAGACGAGGGAAGCGGTGCCCAGCCAGCCTGGGACGCGCCGTTGAAGCTGTCTTCCTGTATGACCGCCGATCCCGCAAAAGGGGACATGCCGCAGGCTCAGGGCGCGGCCAAGCCCGAAATCTGCACCCAGTAGCGCGTGCGCTGGTGGATGCGCACCGGCAGCGAAGCGGCCAGCGCCAGCAGGGCCTGGTCCGTGTCGCGCAGCTGGAAGGCGCCGCTCACGGGCAGACGGGCCACGGCCGGGTCGCAGCGCAGAATGCCGGGCCGGTAGCGCGACAGTTCGGCCACGAATTCGCCCAGCGGCGTTTTCTCGGCATAGAGCACGCCCTGCGTCCAGCCGTCCGAGGCCAGGCCAGCGGGCTGCACAGGCTCTGCCGCGCCGCTGCCCATGCGCGCCTGCTGGCCCGCCGACACGCGCACGGGCTCGCCGCCCCGTGCCGGGCGCAGCTGCACCGCACCTTCGCGCACGACGACCAGGGTGCTCTCATCGTCCAGAATGCGCGCCGCATAGCGTGTGCCCAGGGCCAGCGCCGTGCCCTGCGGCGTCTGCACAAGAAACGGGCGGCCGGCCGCATCGGCAGCGGTCTGTATCCACACGGCGCCCGCGCGCAGTAGCAGGCGGCGCTCCATGGCGGTGAAGGCAATGTCCACGGCGCTGCCGGTATCCAGCTGCATGCGGCTGTCGTCTGGCAGCTGCAGTTCGCGGCGCTCGCCCGTGGCCGTGCGCACGTCGGCAGACCAGGCCGACCACGGTCCGGCGCGCCAGGCCAGATAGCCTGCAGGCCCGGCCACGATCAGCGCGGCCAGCAGCTGCGTGGTGGCGCGGCGCCGGGCGCTCCCTGCATCCCTCAGGGCCGCCGCCCCCAGCGGGCCCAGGGCCGCGCCGTTGCCGGATGGCGCTGTGGCCGTGCCCACGCGTCCCATCACCAGCTCGGCGCGTTGCCAGGCGGCTTCGTGCTGCGGATCGGCTGCGCGCCAGCGGGCCAGCGCCTGTGCCTGGCCCGCATCTTGCGGCTCGCATTGAATGCGCACCAGCCATTCGGCTGCTTCGCGCGCGGCGCGCGCATCGATGGCGCTGGAGGTGGACGAAGCGCCCATCAGCAGACCAGCACGATGCACTGCGCAAAGGCCTGGGCCATGAAGCGCTTGATGGTGCGTTCGGTCACCCCCAGGCGCTCCGCCGCCTGGGCGTAGGTCAGTCCGTCCAGTTGCGACAGCAGGAAGGCCTCGCGCACCTTGGGCGGCAGGCCGTCGAGCATGGCGTCGATCTGGTGCAGCGTCTGCAGGATCAGCAGCCGCTCCTCGGGCGAGGGCGCCATGGGCTCGGGCATTTGCGCCAGGGTGTCCAGCCAGGCTCGCTCCAGCGATTGGCGCTGCACGTGGTTGATCAGCAGGTTGCGCGCCACCGTGGTGAGGTAGGCGCGCGGCTCGCGCATCTGCAGATCGCCGCGTGCTGTCTGGGTGGACAGCAGGCGAACGAAGGTGTCATGCGCCAGGTCGGACGCGTGGTCCGAGCCGCCCAGCTTGCGGCGCAGCCAGCCCAGAAGCCAGGGGTGATGCGCCCTGTAGATGGCTTCAACATCGCTGTGCGAGGTGGCGCAGTGTGGAGCAGACACGGTCTGGAAACTCTGGAAGACAGCCCCGAAGGCCTGTGGAGATGAAGGGCGGAAATAAGAATCGGTCGCAATTATAGGGATGCGGTGGCCGGATTTTTCCTTGTCGATGGCTTGGCCGTTGCGGTCCTTGGCTGAGCCGACATCGCAAACCTCGATGTCCCGGACATGGGTCCCTCACCTACAGCCTGACCCAGCTCAGGCGCCGATGCTGGGGCAGCGTGTCCGCCACGGCGTGCACACCCCACGAAGAGCCAACACGATGGACGCCCCATGGAACACAACACCCAGCTTTCCGTTTCGCGGAGGGACCTGCTGATTGCAGGTGCCTCCACGGCTGCGGCAACGGCCGTGCCTCGATCGGCCGGCGCGCAAGTGCAGCCTCCCTCCATCCCCGAAGGGGTCCAACTGCCCGTCACCCTGCAGGTGAACGGCCAGGAACACCGCCTGGACCTGGACACCCGCACCACGCTGCTCGACGCCCTGCGCGAGCATCTGCACCTGACCGGCACCAAGAAAGGCTGCGACCATGGCCAGTGCGGGGCCTGCACGGTGCTGGTCAATGGCCGGCGCGTGGTGTCCTGCCTGAGCCTGGCCGTGATGAACCAGGGCGCCGCCGTGACCACCATCGAAGGCCTGGGCACGCCGCAGTCGCCGCACGCCATGCAGGCCGCCTTCGTGCGGCACGACGGTTTCCAGTGCGGCTACTGCACGCCGGGGCAGATCTGCTCTGCCGTGGGCGTGCTCGATGAAATCAAACGCGGCATGCCCAGCCATGCCAGCGAAGACATCGTGGCCCAGCCCCTGGTGTCGGCCCATGAACTGCGTGAACGCATGAGCGGCAATCTGTGCCGCTGCGGGGCGTATTCCAACATCGTCGATGCCATCACCGAAGTGGCGGGGGAGGGCAGGACATGATTGCCTTCACCTACGAACGCGCCCAATCCCCCGCGCAGGCTGCCGCCGCCGTGGCGGCCCGGCCGGGCGCCCGCTTCATCGCCGGGGGCACGAATCTGCTGGACCTGATGAAGCTGCAGATAGAAACCCCCGTGCATCTGGTCGATGTGAACGGCACCGGCATGGACACCGTGGAGCCCACTGCGCAGGGCGGCTTGCGCATAGGCGCGCTGGTGCGCAACAGCGACCTGGCCGCCCATGCGCGCGTGCGGCGCGACTACGGCGTGCTGACCCGCGCCCTGGTGGCCGGCGCCTCGGGCCAGTTGCGCAACATGGCGACCACAGGCGGCAATCTGCTGCAGCGCACCCGCTGCCCGTATTTCTACGACACCAATATGCCGTGCAACAAGCGCGTGCCGGGCAGCGGCTGTTCGGCCATTGCCGGCGTGAGCCGCCAGCATGCGGTGATCGGCGGCAGCGAGGCCTGCATTGCCACCCACCCCAGCGACATGGCCGTGGCGCTGCGCGCGCTGGATGCCACGGTGGAGACCGTCCAGGCCGACGGCAAGGCCCGCGTCATCCCCATTGCCGACTTCCACCGGCTGCCCGGCAGCACGCCGCATGTGGAGACGGCCTTGCAGGCCGGCGAACTGATCACCTCCGTCACCCTGCCGCCCCCGCCGGGTGGAACGCACATCTATCACAAGGTGCGCGACCGTGCCTCCTATGCCTTTGCGCTGGTGTCGGTGGCTGCCATCGTGCAGCGCGACGGCAGCGGGCGCGTGGCCCTGGGCGGCGTGGCGCACAAGCCCTGGCGGCTGGAGGCTGCCGAAGCACAGATGCCACAGGGAGCCAAGGCCGTCACCGACCGCCTGCTGGCGGACGCCCGGCCCACGCAGGACAACGCCTTCAAACTCACGCTGGCCGAACGCACCCTCGCCGCCGTGCTGCATCAGGCAAGGAGCTGACGCCATGAAATTCGACACCCCCGCAACGGTCAACCCCATTGACCAGCTCAAGATCATCGGCCAGCCGATGAACCGCATCGACGGCCTGCTCAAGACCACCGGCACGGCGCCGTATGCCTATGAGCGGCATGACGTGGTCCAGCACCCGGCCTATGGCTATGTGGTGGGCTCGGCCATCGCCAAGGGCCGCATCCGCAGCATCGGGCTGGCGCAGGCAAGCCGCGCGCCCGGCGTGCTCGCCATCGTCACCGCACAGACCGCTGGCAAGCTGGGCCAGGGCAAGATGAATACCGCGCCGCTGCTGGCAGGGCCCCAGGTGGCCCACTACCACCAGGCCGTGGCCCTGGTGGTGGCGGAGACCTTCGAGCAGGCGCGCGCTGCCGCGCAATTGGTCCGTGTGGACTACGAGCCCGTGGCTGGCGCCTATGACTTGGCCAAGGCCAAGGACTCCGCCGTGCCGCCCGACAGCATCAATGGCGATGCGCCGGATACGGCCATTGGTGACTTCGACGGTGCCTTCGCCTCTGCCCCCGTGAAGGTGGACGCCACATACACCACGCCAGACCAGTCGCACGCCATGATGGAGCCCCATGCCACGCTGGCCGCATGGAAGGGCGACCAGCTCACGGTATGGACCTCGAACCAGATGATTGCCTGGGGGCAGGGCGAGCTGGCAAAAACGCTGGGCATTCCCAAGGACAAGGTGCGCCTGGTCTCGCCATTCATTGGCGGCGGTTTTGGCGGCAAGCTGTTCCTGCGGGCCGATGCCCTGCTGGCCGCACTGGGCGCGCGCGCGGCAGGCCGGCCCGTCAAGGTCGCACTGCAGCGCCCGCTGATGGCCAACAACACCACGCACCGCCCGGCCACCATCCAGCGTGTGCGCATCGCGGCAGGGCATGACGGCAGGATCACCGCCATCGGCCACGAAAGCTGGTCGGGCGACCAGCCCGGAGGATCGGCGGACGGTGCCGTGGACCAGACCCGTCGCATGTATGCCGGCACCCATCGCATGACCGCCACGCGCCTGGCCGTGCTGGACCTGCCCGAGGCCAATGCCATGCGCGCCCCCGGCGAAGCCACGGGGCACATGGCCCTGGAAGTTGCCATGGACGAGCTGGCGGAAAAGCTCGGCATTGATCCCGTGGAGCTGCGCATCCGCAACGACACCCAGGTGGTGCCGGACAGCGGCAAGAAGCCGCAACCCGAGGCGAAGGAGGGCTCCCCTGCCCAGGAGCACAAGCCGTTTTCCCGCCGTGAATTCGTGCAGTGCCTGCGCACGGGCGCCGAGCGCTTCGGATGGAGCCAGCGCAATCCCCAGCCGGCCCAACGACGCGAAGGCCGCTGGCTGATCGGCCTGGGCATGGCCGGCGCCTACCGAGGCGCCCCTGTCATGAAGTCCGCCGCCCGCGTGCGCCTGGACAGGCAGGGCATGCTCACCGTGGAAACCGACATGACCGACATCGGCACGGGCAGCTACACCATCATTGCCCAGACGGCGGCCGAGATGCTGGGCCTGCCGCTGCAGCAGGTGCGCGTGCGGCTGGGCGACTCCGGCTTTCCCGTCTCGGCCGGTTCGGGCGGGCAATGGGGCGCGGCCAGTGCCACCTCCGGCGTCTATGCCGCCTGCCTGAAGCTGCGCGAGGCCGTGGCGCGCAAGCTGGGCATGGACCCGGCGACGGCCGAATTCTCGGATGGGCATGTGCAGGCCGGCGGCAAGCGCCGGGCCCTGGCCAGCGCTGCCGGCGACGCCGACCTGACGGCCGAGGATGCCATCGAATTCGGCGTGCTCGACAAGAAGATGCAGCAGTCCACCTTTGGCGCTCACTTCGTGGAGGTCGCCGTGGACGCCTTCACCGCCGAAATCCGCGTGCGGCGCATGCTGGCCGTTTGCGCGGCCGGCCGCATCCTCAACCCCAAGACGGCCCGCAGCCAGGTCATCGGCGCCATGACCATGGGCGTGGGAGCGGCCCTGATGGAAGAGCTGGCCGTGGACACGCGACTGGGCTATTTCGTCAACCATGACCTGGCAGGCTACGAGGTGCCGGTGCATGCCGACATCCCGCACCAGGAAGTGATCTTTCTGGACGAGGTCGATCCCATGGCCTCGCCCATGAAAGCCAAGGGTGTGGGCGAGCTGGGTATCTGCGGCGTGAGCGCAGCCATTGCCAATGCCATCCACAACGCCACCGGCGTGCGGGTGCGCGACTACCCGATCACGCTGGACAAGCTGCTGGCAGGCCTGGGGAGGCTGGCATGAGAGGGGACTGCACCTGAGGCAGCCCGCTCAGGCCCAGGATTCTTGATGAACGAAGGCCGGTCACCTCTGGGTGGCCGGCCTTTTTGCACGCAGCCATCAATAGAACGCATAGCTTGCGCGTCCGTCGGCATTGGCCTGGAAAGGCTGGCGTGGAGATACTTTTTGCACTGGGGAATGTCGGCGCTGTGCGCTCCGAATGCAGGCCGTCACCCAGTTTTCCAAGAAAAGAACCTGGCCTGGGCGCAAAGCGCCTGCCAGGGCAAAGAGACAACCTGCTCCGACAAGGACTTGTATGAAAGATATCCGCAAGACGATGGACGAGGGCGCCATGGCGCCGTTCCAGTGGCTGGCCGTGGCCATTTGCATCCTGCTCATCATGCTGGACGGCTTCGATGTGCTGGTGATGGCCTTCACCGCCTCGGCCGTCGCTGCCGAATGGAAGCTCAACGGGGCGCAGCTGGGCGTGCTGTTCAGCGCCGGTCTGATCGGCATGGCCCTGGGCTCGCTGTTCCTGGCGCCCGTGGCCGACCGCCGTGGCCGGCAACCCATCATCGTGCTGTGCCTGGTGCTGGTGTCCGTGGGCATGCTGCTGTCTGCGGCAGCGCGCAGCCATGTCGAGCTGGCAGCCCTGCGCGCCATGACGGGCGTGGGCATTGGCGGCATGCTGGCCAGCGTGGGGGTGATCACCTCTGAGTATTCATCGAACAAATGGCGCAGCACGGCGATTGCGCTGCAGGCCACGGGCTATCCGATTGGCGCCACGCTGGGCGGACTCATGGCCGCCTGGCTGCTGACACACCATGGTTGGCGCTCGGTCTTTGTGTTCGGCGGCCTGGCCACGGCGCTGATGGTGCCCATCGTGCTGTGGCGCCTGCCGGAGTCGGTGGATTTCCTGATGGGCCGTCGCCCGGCGCGTGCGCTGGAAAAGCTCAACCGCCTGATGGCACTCATGGGGCAACCCGCCATGCTGCAGTTGCCCGCGCAAGCCGGCGGTGACGTCCAGCAGGGCAATACCGTGGCCGACCTGTTCAAGAACGGCCTGGCGCGCCCCACGCTCATGCTCTGGGCCGGCTTCTTCCTGCTGATGTTCAGCGTCTACTTTTCCCTGAGCTGGACGCCCAAGCTGCTGGTGCAGGCCGGCCTGTCGGCACAGCAGAGCGTGACGGGCGGCGTGCTGCTCAACCTGGGCGGCATTGCCGGCGGCAGCCTGTTCGGCCTGCTGGCGGTCAAGGCCAAGCTGCGGCATCTGGCCATGGGCAGCCTGCTGCTGAATGCCTTGTTCACCGCGCTGTTCGGCCTGGCCTCGGCCAGCCTGGGCTGGGCGTTCGCCGCAGCGGTGGGCGTGGGCGTGTTCCTGTTCGCCTCCATGGCCGGGCTGTACGGGTTGGTGCCGGCCACCTATCCGGCCCAGGTGCGCGCCACCGGCATGGGCTGGGCCATAGGCATTGGGCGCATAGGCGCCATCGTGGCGCCCACCATGGCTGGCCTGCTGCTGGACGGCGGTTGGCAGCCTGCCTCGCTGTACTACGTCTTTGCCTTGCCGCTGATTGCCGCTGCGCTGGCCGTGTGGGCCACGGGCGCCGGCCGCACCCTGGCGCCGGGGGGTGGCGCGCTGCGAGCGCCTGGTGCTTGATCCTTGAACCCCTATCCGTAAGCACGCGCCCGAGCGCTCAAGCGCTCAAGCGCAGGAGAAACACTTCCATGGCATTGGACAAACCCTATCTCGACGTACCGGGAACCACGGTCTTCGACGCCGAGCAATCCCGCCAGGGCTACTGGCTCAACCAGTTCTGCATGTCGCTGATGAAGGCCGAGAACCGCGAGCGCTTTCGGGCTGACGAGCGCGCCTATCTGGGCGAATGGGCCATGACGGCCGAGCAAAGACAGGCCGTGCTGGACCGCGACCTGAACCGCTGCATTGCGCTGGGCGGAAACATCTACTTCCTCGTGAAGATCGGCGCCACCGACGGCGTCAGCGTGCAGAACATGGTCTCGACCATGAGCGGCATGAGCGAGGAGGACTACCGCCAGATGATGCTGGGCGGCGGACGCAGCATCGAAGGAAACCGCTACCTGCATGAGCAGGAACGACAAGACAAAGGCATCTGATGGCACGCATCACCGCATCCGTCTACACCTCGCATGTGCCCGCCATCGGCGCGGCCATGGACCTGGGCAAGGCGGGCGACCCCTATTGGCAGCCGCTGTTCAAGGGCTTCGAGCACTCGCGCCAATGGCTCAAGGACAACAAGCCCGACGTGATCTTCCTGGTCTACAACGACCACGCGACCGCGTTCAGCCTGGACTTCATCCCGACGTTTGCCATCGGCACGGCCGCTGAATACCAGCCCGCCGACGAAGGCTGGGGCCCGCGCCCCGTGCCCAAGGTCGTCGGTCATCCCGAGCTGGCCAGCCACATCGCGCAGTCGGTGATACAGCAGGACTTCGACCTGACCATCGTCAACAAGATGGACGTGGACCACGGCCTGACCGTGCCGCTGTCGCTGATGTGCGGCCAGCAGGACGCGCGCACGGGCGCCTGGCCCTGCCCGGTGATTCCGTTTGTCGTCAACGTGGTGCAGTACCCCGTGCCGTCGGGCCAGCGCTGCTTCAACCTGGGCCGTGCCATCCGCCGCGCCGTGGAAAGCTTCGATGAAGACCTGAACGTGCAGATCTGGGGCACGGGCGGCATGAGCCACCAGTTGCAGGGCGCGCGCGCCGGCCTGATCAACAAGGAGTGGGACAGCCGCTTCCTGGACCTGCTGATCGAGAACCCGGCCGGCCTGGCCAAGATGCCGCATATCGACTACGTGCGCGAGGCCGGCTCCGAAGGCATCGAGCTGGTGATGTGGCTGATCGCGCGCGGCGCCATGGCCGATGTGGATGGCCCGGCGCCGCTGCCCAAGGTCAACCACCGCTTCTACCATGTGCCGGCATCGAACACCGCTGTCGGCCACCTCATTCTGGAGAACGCAGCATGAGCCGGCCTTGCGTGGTACTTCTGCCCGGCCTGCTTTGCGACGAGACGGTCTGGCACGAGCAGCAGGCGGCCCTGTCCTTTGCCGGTGCTGCCGAGTGCATTGTTCCGTCCTATGGCGCGGCGGCCACCATCGAAGACATGGCGCGCCTTGTGCTGGACTGCGTGGCGGCCGAGCGGTTTTCGCTGGTGGGCCATTCCATGGCGGGCGCGTGGCCCTGGCCATTGCCGGCATGGCGCCCCAGCGTGTGGAGCGGCTGGCCTTGCTGGACACCGGCATGGACCCCATCGCCCCGGGCGAGGCCGGCGAGAGCGAGCGCGCCAAGCGCATGGCGCTCTTGCAGATCGCCCGGCACAGCGGCATGCGCGAGATGGGCCTGCAATGGGCGCGCGGCATGGTGCATCCCGACCGGCTTGATACGCCACTGTTTGGCGAGGTGCTCGACATGGTGGCGCGCTTCACGCCCGAGGTGTTTGCTGCGCAGATCAATGCCTTGCTGAACCGCCCCGATGCGGGCGATGTGCTCCGGCAACTGCGCTGCCCGACCCTGCTGGCCTGCGGTCGCCAGGATGCCTGGAGCCCGCTGTCACGCCATGAGCGCATGCAGGCCCTGTGCCCGGGCGCCGAGCTGGTGGTGATCGAGGACAGCGGCCACATGAGCACCATGGAGCAGCCGCAGCAGGTGTCGAGGGCACTGCTCGACTGGATGGGGCGCTGAGGGAGCGCTGCGCTCAGGCTAGGCCGGCAGCTCGCCCACGGCCCGCCGGCAGGCCTGCATGAACAGCTCCAGGTCCTGCGATGCCGTGCTCAGCGCACGCGTGGCCAGCCCGATGCGCCTGCGTGTGGAAGGCAGGTCCACGGGCACGATGGACAACTGCCCGCCGTGGTCATCCTGCAGGGCCTGTCCGCGCGAGGCCAGGGCCAGCCGGCCCGTCTGCAGCACAAAGGCCAGCGTCATGGTCGGGCTGCTGGCGCGCAGGCTGGCGCGCGGCGGCTCCAGGCCCTGGCTGCGGAACAGCTGGACCATGGCGCGATCGGCCGGCGTGCCGGGCAGGGGCGAGACCCAGGGCCATTGCAGCAAGTCCTCCAGAACCAGCTGGCCGCGGTCCAGGCAGGCATGGCCGGCCGGTGCCACCACCACCAGGTCATCGTCGAACAGGTGCAGCTGGCGTACCTCATCGGAGGGCATGTCGGCGCGCAGGGCGCCGGCGATGGCGTCGATGTCGGCGCTCAGCAGGTGCTGCACCAGGCTCTCGTAGGTGCCGTCCACGATGCTGACCTCGATGTCCGGGTGGCTGGCGGCCAGGCTGTCGACCGCGCGTGGCAGGAAGATTCCCACCGACAGCGGCAGCACGCCGACCACCACGCGCCCCCGGATCTCGCCGCGCCAGGCGGAAATATCGCTGTCCATGCCGCGCACCTCGGCCAGGGCCAGCTTGACACGGCGCAGCAGCGCTTCGCCGGACGGCGTCAGCCGCGTGCCGAAGGCCAGCTTGTAGAACAGCTGCATGCCCAGACTGGTTTCCAGCCCCTGCAGCGCCGCATGCACGGCGGGCTGCGTCAGGCCCAGCCACTGCGCGGCCAGGGATTCGCTGCCGCAGTCGGCAATGGCCATGAGGGCGCGCAGCTGGCCCGCAGGCACGGTCTCGGCAAAACGCTCGGGCAGGGGAGGGCGCCTGGCCGCCAGCGTGGCGGCGGCCTGGGCGTCGGCCGCGCCGCTGCCCAGGTGCTGGAGCATGGCTTCGATGCGGGCGGCCAGCTGGCTGCCCAGCGGGGTCGGCATCATGCCGCGCGTCCCCCGCATGAACAGCGGCAGGCCACAGGCCTCTTCCAGTTGCAGCACCGAGCGCGCCACGGCTGGCTGAGAAAGATGCATAGCCTGGGCGGCCCGCGTGGTGCTGCCGTGGCGCACCACGCCCAGCATGGCGCGCATGGCCCGCAAATGGCCTGCCAACTCGGGAAAACGCGAGGGATTGCTGGTGGCCGGGCCGGTCCAGGGGGCAAGGTAAAGGTTCATGGAAAGGCGCTGAACGGCACGTTGGAAAACCGTGTTTTGATTGTCCCATAAGAAAAACGCATTGATGGCCGGGGCTCCGGCATTGGCCGGATCGATGCCGGCGTGGAATGCTTGGGGCCTGATCAAGACAGCCCATCGCAGGCTGCGAATTCCGGGGAGACAAGAAACATGAACCATGAAATCGACCGGCTGCTGGCCCGCCAGGCCTGCCTGGACCTGGTGCTGCGCGCTGCTGCTTTTGCGGATGCCGGTGATGCCCAGGCCCTGGCGCTGCTGTTTGCCGAAGACGGCCAGCTGCAACGGCCCGGCGGCGAGGTGCTGGGCGGGCGCGCAGCCATCGCCGCCGCGTACTCCCGGCGTCCCGCGGGCCGCATGACCCGGCATCTGGTCACCAACACGCTGGTGGAACTGCAAGGCCCGGACCGCGCCAGCGCGCGCAGCCAGGTGCTGCTGTGGTCCTGCGACGAGGCCGATGCCATCACGCCGCACGGCCGCCCGGCCCAACCGCGCCAGCTCGTTGGCGAGTTCGATGACGCCTTTGGCCGCAGTCCCCAAGGCCATTGGCTGATCACGCGCCGCGTGGCGCGCTTCGTCATGTACCGGGACCTCCCGGGCACCTGAAGCGCAGGGCGATCAGCCACTTCTCCGCTCCATTTCCCCGCACCCGCCACTGCAGCCCTATCCGAGGCGCAGCGTTGCGGCGTGCCGATTCCACGACGACAACGACAGGAGACAAAAGCATGAAACGCACTCTCAAGAGCATTCCCCAACCCCCAGCCAGGCGCCCACTGCGGGCTTGTCTGGCCCGCCTCGCCCCGCTCGCCATGCTGGCAGCAGCAGGCGGCGCCCAGGCCCAGACAGCCTCATCGGTCACGCTGTACGGCCATCTGGACACCGGCATCGAGCACCTGACGAATGTGCAAGGCGGCGGATCGCTGACGCGCATGCCCGGCCTCACGGGAACGGCACCGTCGCGCTGGGGGCTGCGCGGGAGCGAGGATCTGGGCGGCGGCCTGAGCGCCGTCTTTGCGCTGGAGTCAGGCTTTGGCCCGGATGCCGGCACCTTCAACCAGGGAGGGCGGGGTTTCGGGCGCCAGGCCTGGGTGGGACTGTCCGGAGGCTGGGGCAGCGTCTCGCTGGGGCGCAACTACACCATGCTGTACTGGGCGCTGTTCGACGCCGACCTGCTGGGTCCCAACGCCTTCGGTCTGAGCAGCCTGGACAGCTACATCCCCAACACGCGCACCGACAACTCCCTGGCCTACCGGGGGCGCTTCGGCGCCTGGAGCCTGGGTGCGGCCTACAGCCTGGGACGCGATGCCGTCAACGCCGGCCCCAGCCCGGCCGGCACCAACTGCGCCGGCGAATCGGCCACGGACAGGCAGGCCTGCCGCCAGTGGTCCGCCATGCTGAAGTACGACACCACGCCCTGGGGCTTTGCACTGGCCGTGGACGAGATGCGCGGCGGCGCCGGCGCATTTGCAGGGCTGACGCGCTCGGACCTGAAGGACCGCCGCATCATGCTCAACGGCTATGCCGCGCTGTCACCCACCATCAAGCTGGGCGCCGGTCTCATGCGCCGCGACAACGACGCGGCCCAGGTGGCCTCGGCCAGCAACGGCGCCACGCCGCGCAGCACCCTGGCATGGGGCGGCCTGTCCTGGTCCCCCAGCGCCGCCGTCGTGGTCGATGGTCAGCTGCAGCAACTGCGCTATGCCCAGGGCGGCGACCGCTCCACCCTGCTGGCCCTGCGCGCCACCTACAAATTCTCCAAGCGCACGGCGGTCTATGCCCAGGCCGCGCGCATTGACAACGGACAGCGCCTGGCCATCTCGGTCAGCTCGGCCGCAGCCGGCGGCAGCCCGCTGGCGGGCGCGTCGCAGACCGGCCTGATGCTGGGCCTGCGCCACTCGTTCTGAAACCGAAGGCCAGGCCGGCCGCATCCAATGCGACGCCTGGAGCGTGTGATCACCAGCGCGAAGAGCCGACGCGCGGGCACTTGAAAGTGCACACCACGCTCTAGATCTGTACAGCGCGGCCGATGAACTGAATGGGCCCTGTCGGGCGTCCGATCGGGGAGCCGCCTTCTGGCTCCAGGGTGAGCTCGAAAAGCTGATTCGGCTGCAGAGGTGGCAACTGGTCTACCGGCACTTCGATGGCTTCGCCCGGTTTGACCAGACCCAGGGACACCGGCGCTTTCCAGCCGTCGGCCTTGGTCCAGAACTGCAGGGATTTTTCCGCCGGAATGGCATCCTTGCCCAGTGGCACAAGGCGCAGACGGCCTTCAGACTGGGCCTGGACCACCCACCCGGGGGCCTGATTCTGCGGCGCTGCCAGCACGACGAAGTAGCGCGGGGCAGCCGGCGGTGATGCCTCTCGCACCACCAGCACAGCCGCGAGCAGTGCTGCAGCTGCAAAGCCGCCACCCGCCAAGCCGCGCCAAAGGGCGAGGCTATCCCAGTGCCACCAGGCACCACGCTGTGCGCGGACCGCTGGCCGGGCCGGCTTGACGCTGGCCGCGATGCGCTGCCACAGCGTTGCGGAGGGCTCAATGGGGGGAGCCAGCTGAACCAGCGGCAGGAGCCGTTGCTCCCATGCCTGCACGGCCGTGCGCAACGCAGGCTCGTAGGGCAGACGGGATTCGATGGAGCGGCGCTGGGCTGCATTGAGGGTGCCCAATACGTACTCGCCGGCCTGCATCTGGAGATCGTCCGGGGAGCCGCCATCCGTCGACTCTGAGGGATTGGGGTGGGTGTCGCCACTCATTGCATGCACTCTCTCAGGGCACGCAGTCCGCGTTGAACCCAGGCCTTGACCGTACCAAGCGGTGCCTGCACACGCGCCGCAATTTCGCTGTGGCTGCAGCCGTCCACGTAGGCGTGCAACAGGCAGGTGCGGCGCTCGGGCTCCAGCCGGTCGAGGCAATCGCCAAGACGACCCAGCGTCGCCTGCCGCTCCCATTCACTGCCGCCTTCCTTCCAGGCCGAAAGTGCGGCCTGGGCGTCATGCGCTTCATGGGCCGTTTCATCCAGCACGGTTTCGCGTGCGCCATCCCGTACACGGTTGAGGGCGGCGTGCCGCACCACGCTGTAGATCCACCCTCGACCACTTCCGCGATTGCCGTCGAAGGTGGATGAGCGGTTCCAGATGGAGACAAACGCATCGTGCAGCACGTCTTCCGCAGCGGCGCGATCGCGGACGATGCGCAGTGCCACGCCGAGGAGAAAGCGCGCCTCGGCCTCATAAATCCGCTGCAAAGCATCTCGTTCGCCGCGTGCACATGCATGCAATGCTGCGTCATGGTCGAAAGCTTCGTTGTTCTGGGAGGCAGCGGGCGGCACGAATTGGAGCGAAGGGGGCGTTGCGGGAAATCCTTCGTCCAGTGTATCCGCGCCGCTGCGGGCTCTTACATGGGCTTCCAGAAGATGTAGTCGGCCTGGTACTTCACGGTGGTCTTCTGGCCCTTGTTGGCGGCCATGCAGGGCTTGTCAGCCGGCGCCACTCCGCCCTGGAGCGCCACGCGCTGGATGTAGCTCACACCCTCCAGTGCGCCGCTGCCCATGGCCGGGTTTGCCTTCACCAGCTGGTAAGGCAGATTGCCTGCGCCGGACGGCGCCACAGCCAGCTGGGTGGCGGTGAGTTTGGAGCCGTCGTTGGCCTCCCAGGTTGCGGGGGGGCCGTAGTAGCGGCCCACTTGTTTGCCCATGCGGTCCTTCAGCACAGCATCGGGTCCCACAAAGACCCATTCCGTCTGGCCAGGCGCGTTGGCCTTGTCGCGGCATTCGTAGGTGATGTCACCGCTGCCTACGGTTTCCCACGCGACCTTGTTCCCTGCAGGAACCTGGATGGGGGCGGGCAGCGATGCCTGGGAGAAAGTGCTGGCCGGCTTGTGCATCGAGCCACAGGCAGCGAGCAGGGCCGCTGTGGCTACAGCGAAAGAAACGGCGGCGGTGCGGGATGCGGAACGAGAGGTCAACATTGCAATTCTCCAAACGGTTTTGTGAAGGGGACTGAAGCAGCGCCTTTTTTGGGCTGCTGCTGGTACTACCCGCCATCGCATCGTTTGGATGCACCCCATGCAAAAATATTTTCGAGAAATGCCGGCGCCAGACTCCATCACAAGCGCAGATTCATGCGGGCATAGACTCCGCGCCCATCGGCGGGCGAGTGATTTGCGGGTCGGGACGATCCTCGAAACGAATGTCGCGCGGCCCATAGAGCATCGTCGCTTTCATCATTTGCCTCCTGATCTGCTGGCAAGTTGCCGATTCAGCGCTTCTTGCGCGCGCCGTGCCGTGTCGGCGTCGACGCGATCGGCCAGCACCTGGCTGAGTTGGCGCAACTGATCAGCCGTGAGGCCCGTGTTCAAGCTGATGCCCATGTGGGACTGCAGTTGAGACTCGGCGCCAGGCAGTGCAGACAGCATGCTCACAGTGGCCAGCTCGCGGCTTTGCCAGTCGAGGTTGTCGCGCTCGAAGATGTCCCCGAAGAGATGCGTCTTGAGGTAGTCATCGATGGCGGGAGCGAAGTCGAACAGCGGTCCCTTGACCGGCGCGCCCGCCAGCTTGGTCTGGTTGGCCGTGCCCGCGGCCAGCAGCGCGTCACCCTTCGGAATGGCGCGGCTGGGCGGATGACCGGGGGCGTCCTGGATGCCGCGCTGCTTGCGCGCTTCCAGTACCTTCATCAGTTCGCCCAGCGCATTGAGGCTGCGCGGGAAGCCCGCGTATGCGTAAAGCTGCACGAGGATTTCCTTGGTGTCACTGACCGTCAGGCCTGCGTCCAGCCCTTGATTCAGAGCCGTATTCAGTTTGGCGATGTCACCTGCCGCAGCGAAGGCTCCGATGGGAACGATGGCCTGCTGCCGGGCCGACAGGGTTGCGGATGCAGTGGATGCACTGACCATATCTCTGGACTCCTGCGTGTTCGGGGCGGCTTGGCAAAGCACTGTCGCCATGCCCACGACGATGATGGCCATTGCCCTGGCCATGGGGCGCCTTTCATCGCGCATGCTTGCCCTCGTATTGGTCATCCGTGACTTTCTCCACCCAGTCCACATTCTTGCCATCCACCGTGCCCGTGACCGTCAGGTAAGTCACGGCGGTCTTCGGCGCAGCGCCGTGCCAGTGTTTGACGCCTGGCGGGCACCAGATCGCATCGCCGGGGCGAACCATCTGAAGGGGCTTGCCCCATTCCTGGACGAGCCCGACGCCCGAACTCACCACCAGGCGCTGTCCGTGGGGGTGGGTGTGCCAGGCCGAGCGGGCACCGGGCTCAAAGGTGACCATCGCGCCGCTGGCGTTGATGTTCTTGTTGGCCGGCCACAGCGGGTCAATCCGCGCCCGGCCGGTGAAGGTCTCGGCAGGACCGGAGATCGAGGCTTGGCTTCCTGCAAGCACGATCTCCTGCTGGGCGGGCGCCGATGAGGCGCTCTCGGCCTGGGGGGCGGCAACAGCAGCGGTCGCGGCCTGTAGGGTGGCGGCGGTCAAGAAAACTTTGAAGAATGGGATTCGCATAAAGGAACTTTCCTTGTAGAGACAGGCCTATCGCCGTCCCCTCTCGCTGGGCCGACCACATGGGCCGGCGCATCGATCCTCGCAGGTGACACGCCGCTGAGCCCCTTGGGCGAGTCGCTTGCCAGTAACACCTGACAGGGGCGTCTGGAGGCGCGGGATTGACGAAAGGACGTTGCGAGCGCTCATTCAATCGAATGAGCGTTCCTATCGAATTTAGTTGGAACAACTTCGCGCGAGTAGGCGCCAGAAACTACATGCGGCTATAAATGGCGCTCATGAATCCCATCGCTCCGCCCGCAATCGGAGCAGCCTAGCGGCGGTAGCGCAATGCCTCGACGATCAGCGACAGTGCGGGCGACGATTGGCGCCGGCTGACGAAGAAGATGTGGAGCCCAGGAAAGGTCGGGCACCAGTCCTTGAGCACGCTTTGAAGTCGGCCTCTCTTGATATGTGGGCGTGCCAGTTCTTCTGGCATGTACGCCAGGCCGAATCCCGCCAGCGCGGCGTCGATAACCGGGTAGATGCCATTGAATGTCCACGAACCCTCGACCCGTACCTGCAGGTGTCGTTGGCCCTTCCTGAGTTCCCAGGCATACACCCCGCCACGCATGGAAAAGCGCATTCTGATGCACTCATGCTCGGTCAGGTCCGATGGTGCCTTGGGCAAGGGTCGTCCTTCCAGATAGGACGGCGCCCCCACGATCACCATGCGAATGTCTTTCGAAATCCGAACCGCCGTCATGTCGTTGGTGATTTGATCGCCGAAACGAACACCGGCGTCGAAGCGCTCCGCCACGATGTCGGTCAGTCCCGGCTCGGTCGCGATCTCGATCTTGACGTCGGGATACTTCGGTTGGAGCTTGGAGAGCTTGGGCCAGAGGATGGTGTTCGCCGCGAAATCAGACGCGGTGATGCGTACGGTTCCTGCGGGCTTGTCGCGAAGCTCCTCGAATGCAGCCAGTTCGTCGGCGATCGCCTCGTACCGGGGGGCCACTCGCTGGATCAGCCGTTCGCCTGCCTCCGTCGGCGATACGCTGCGGGTCGTGCGGGTCAGCAAACGCAGCCCGAGCCGCGCTTCCAACGCGCGAATGGTATGGCTGAGTGCAGATTGCGATACGCCCAACTGGGCCGCCGCGCGGGTGAAGCTGCGCTCGCGCGCAACCGCGAGAAAGGCCAGGATGTCGCGAAAGTTCTCCCCAGACATACAAGTACTCCGCAGCTATGGCCTGTAGCGCAAGGCGTCGACCAGCAAGGTCATTGCGCGTGAAGGCTGGCGCCGGTTCGGATAGTAGAGATGGAACCCGGGCCACACCGGGCACCAGTCCTCCAGTACCGAGACGAGTTGCCCCTTTGACACCAAGGGACGAACCATGTCTTCCGGCAGGTACGCCAGTCCGAAGCCAGCCTTGACCGCCTCGAAAATGTCATAGGCGTTATTGAAGGTGACCGCTCCATCCACCCGTGCATTCACGGTGCGCTTGCCCTTGGCGAACTCCCATTCGTAGAGGCCTCCGTAGGTGGACGTGCGCAGGTTGATGCAAACGTGATCGGTGAGGTCGCGCGGCGTCTTGGGTGGCCGGCACCCTGCGAAATAGGACTTCGATCCCACCACCATGTTGCGGACGTCCGGGCCGATCCGCACTGAAATCATGTCCTGGGCCAGTTCCTGGCCGAACCTCACGCCGGCGTCGTAGCCGCGCGCAACGATATCGACGCTCTCGTACTCGTTGACCAGCTCGACCTTGATCTTGGGGTACTTCGGCAGGAACTTCGCCAGCTTGGGCCACAGCGTGTTTCGGATGGCGTAGTCGATGGCAGTGATGCGGATCGTTCCCATGGGCTCGTCCCGAAGCTCGCCGAGCGACTGGATTTCGGCCTCGATTTCGTCGAACTCCGGTGCGAGGCGATCCAGCAGCCGCTGGCCCGCCTCGGTAGGAGACACGCCCCGCGTGCTGCGCGTGAGAAGGCGAACGCCCAGCTTCTCCTCCAACGTCCGGATGGTGTAGCTCAGGGCGGGCTGTGTGACCCGAAGCTGGGCTGCCGCGCGCGTGAAGCTGCGAGCGCGCGCTACGGCGATGAAGGCCAGCAGGTCGCTGAAGTTGTCGCGCGACATTGATGAACTTCCTTTATAGGACGGGCTGTATTTTACAGGCGTCGTCTGACTTTGCTCGAAAACCGACTGTGTTTGATGCCTCCATTCATGAGTTCAGCTTATGGGGGTATGCGGATTCTGTCGTCTATTCAATGTCGGGCACGAGGCCTAAAGTTCAGCATCAGCCAAGAAGGGCAGGCATCCTGCCCCAAAAGCCAGGCCCTGCAAGCGAGCACTGAGGCTCCGCACAAGCATCCGCCCCAGCCGTCATGGGCCTCTCGCATGGGTTGCCCGATTGAATGATTCGGATGAGCGTCAGCATGGCGCTGAACGTCACGACCGGCGGAATTGGGAACGCTTGGTGCAGGCTGGATCGTCGCGTCGCTATACGGCGCTTTTTGTCCTCTGAATAGTGAAGGAGCAGATCCGATGAACGAGAAAATTTCCTCCAGCCGACGCGACCTGCTGAAGGCAGGCGCAACGGTCGGCGCAGCCGTATATGCCACGCCTCTCATGATGGGAACGGCCGTCGCACAGCAAGCCACAACGACTTCATCGGGGAGCAATGCCATGGACCTACCCAACATCACCAAGCAGCGAACCCTTGGTTCAGACGACTTCCGCATGGAGGTCTCCGCCTTGGGCTTCGGCGTCATGGGCATGAACTACAACCGCGGCTACCACCCTGATCGCAAGGCCATGATCGAGTTGCTGCATCAGGCGGCCGAGCGCGGTGTCACGCTGTTCGACACCGCCCAAGTCTATGGTCCGCTCATCAACGAAGAGCTTGCCGGTGAAGGGCTGTACCCGTTCCGGGGCAAGGTGAACGTGACCACCAAGTTCGGCCACCGCATCGTTGACGGCAAGTACTTCGAGGGCGAGTTGGACAGTACGCCCCAGAACATCCGGCGTGTCGCAGAGGAATCGCTCAAGCGCCTGCGGGTCGAGACCATCGAGCTGTTCTATCAGCACCGACTCGACCCCGCTGTGCCGATCGAGGACGTCGCGGGCACCGTCAAGGATTTGATCCGGGAAGGCAAGGTCAGGCGCTTTGGGCTTTGCGAGGTCAATGCGCAGACGATCCGCCGCGCCCATGCCGTGCAGCCGGTGACCGCTGTGCAGAGCGAATACCACCTGATGTGGCGCGGCCAGGAAAAAGAGGTGTTTCCGGTGCTCCAGGAATTGGGGATCGGCTTCGTGCCTTACAGCCCGCTCAACCGAGGATTCCTTGGCGGCGGCATCACCGAGTACACGCGCTTTGATTCCGGCAATGACAACCGCAACACGCTGCCACGTTTCACGCCGCAAGCCATCCGGGCGAATCTGGCAGTGGTGGAAGTGCTCAACACGTTCGGCAGAACCCGGGGCCTCACCTCCGCGCAGGTGGCACTGGCCTGGATGATGGCCAAGGCCCCGTGGATCGTGCCGATTCCCGGCACCACCAAGCTGGCCCATCTGGACGAGAACCTGCACACCGCCGAGGTGATGCTGACTCCGGCCGAAGTGCAGGAGCTGGAGGCCGCCGTCTCCAAGATTCAGATCGTGGGTGATCGGTATCCGGCGGCGCAGCAAAAGCAGGTCCAAGGCTGATTGCTGAATGTTCGATAGGGAATCACTGACATGAGGCCATTGCTCATCGCCCTGTGCATCCAGGCGCTATCGGTGTGCGCCGCCCCGGCGGCCCTGGCGCAGGACGCGACCGGCACCGTGTGGCGCGAGGCCCGCGTGCTGCCGGTCGGGCGCGACCTCTACGTGTTCACCACGAACCGGTCGCCGAGAGGGGAGGGTCCCTCGAAGGACCGATTGTTGCGACTGTCGCTGAGGCGATGACATGAAGCGCCGGAACCTGCTGGCACTCGCGCTTGCCAGCCCCGTGGCCTTCTCCGTGGCACGCGCTCAAACGCTGTCGTCCGGCGACTATCGCCAGATGCAGGTGGGGCGCGACGAACCTATCCTGGAGCCCGATATCCCCATCATCGACGCGCACCACCACCTGGTCGACCGGCCCGGGCTGCGCTACATGATCGATGACTACCTGGCGGACGCGCGCGCCGGCCATCGGGTTGTCGCTTCGGTGTACGTGGAGACCTTGGCTTTTGCGAGGACGGACGGCCCCGAAGTGCTGCGCCCGCTCGGCGAGATCGAGTTCGCCAACGGCATCGGCGCGATGTGCGACAGCGGCCGCTATGGCTGCCGCGGCTGCGCCGCCATCGTGGGCCACGCCGACCTGCGGCTGGGCGACCAGGTGGCCGAACTACTGGACCGGGCGATGGAGCGCGCACCGGACCGTTTCCGCGGTGTGCGCCAAGTCACCATCGAAGACCCATCCGAGGCGCCATACCGCTTCATTCCGACCCGGCCGCCGAGCGGCGTGATGAAGAGCGCGGGATTTCGCCCGGCCTTCGCCCACCTCGCCAGACGCGGTCTGAGCTTCGACGCGGCGGTTTTCCATCACCAGTTGCCGGAGGTGATCGCGCTGGCGGATGCGTTCCCCGACACCACCATCGTGCTGAACCACTGCGGCCATGCGATGGCGATGGACCTGGATGCACCCGCAAGGGAACGAGTGTTCCGCGAGTACCGCCGGCTGATGACCGAGGCGGCCCGGCGCCCGAACATCCACTGCAAGGTGGGTGGCCTGGGCATGCCTTTCTGGGGCTTCCGGCTCGAGGAGCGCAAGGCCCCCATCGGATATCGCGAGCTGGCGGCGGCCTGGCGCCCCTATGTGGAAACCGCCATCGAGGCGTTCGGCGCCGACCGTTGCCTGATGGAAAGCAACTACCCCCCGGACGGTCGATCCGCGGGCTTCGTGCCCCTGTGGAACGCACTGAAGTACATCGTCCGGTCGGCTTCGGCCGATGAGAAGGCTGCGCTGTTCCTCGGCACGGCCGCGAAGGTCTATCGCATGCGCGTGTCGGTTGCGCAGGCCGGGAAATCTCCAAGCACGTAGGCCCAGGGACGAGGCTCCCGGGAGCAGCTCCAAACGCAGCGCACCCAGGTGCCGGACCCATTTCGTCGCCCCATCTTTATCAAGAGCACATCTCCAACAGAGGAACTGACATCATGAAAATCTCCTTCGAAAACCAAGTGGCACTTGTCACCGGCGCAGCGTCGGGCATCGGTTTGGCGACTGCTAAGGCCTTCGCGCAGGCCGGTGCGTCCGTTGCGCTGGCGGATGTGAACGGCGACGGCGCACGTGCCGCTGCCGACGAGCTGGTGGCGGCCGGGTACAAGGCCATGGGCATCCGCTGCGACGTGGCCGATCTGGGCGAGGTCGAGGCGATGGTCAAGGAAACCGTCTCTGCCTTCGGCCGCCTGGACGTGGCCTTCAACAACGCCGGCATCCAGAACGCGCTCGCGGAGACCGCCGACGCCACGGTCGAGGACTTCGACCGTGTGAACTCGGTCAATCTGCGCGGCATTTGGGCGTGCATGAAGTACGAACTGCAGCATATGCGCCAGCAAGGAAACGGCGCCATCGTCAATTGCTCGTCGCTGGGCGGGCTCGTGGGCGGTGCCGAGCGTGGCACCTACCATGCGGCAAAGCACGGCGTGCTCGGGCTGACCAAGAGCGCGGCGTTGGAATACGCCACGCGCAACATCCGCGTCAATGCCGTGTGCCCGGGCTTGATCTGGACCCCGATGGCCGAACAAATGGTGGCCGCCGGCCAGAAGGAAGCACTCGACGCCATGCTCCCCGGTATCCCCATGCAGCGGCACGGACGCGCCGAAGAGATTGCCGACGCCGTGCTGTGGCTGTGCAGCTCGGCTTCCAGCTATGTGACCGGCCAATCCATCTCGGTGGACGGCGGGCTCATCATGCGCTGATTGCGATTTCCGTTGGCCCAGGTGTTTTCGCACGAGAACAAGTATCCGGCACCCATGCAAGGCAGATTGGTCCTGCGGCAAAAACGCAAGGATGAGGCCGGGGAGGGCGGGGCCTCACCGCAGGCCGTGCAGCTGCAGATTCCTGCGGCAGGTTCTGGTGGCAAGGAGGATGTGGCAGGCCATGCGCCCGAAGCTGCAGCAGTACCAGCCAGTGATCGCGCGCCTGCAGCCGCAGCTGCACCCAAGGCGCCCAGCACAGCCTACCGCCCAGATCTTTTCATCCGAAACTGCCGCAATACCCACTGAGGCGGCCATGACACGCACGCCTGTTTCCGCGGCAACGAAGCGCCATATGAGCGTAGCTGCGGAGTTTCGGAGCCTGAGCGACGAGCTCGACGACTTGCCCCCGGTCGTGGCGCATTCCAGGACGGAGCCGCAGGCTTCACTCGTGAGATCAAGTTCAACGAAACGGGGGGCAGCCGTGCAACCAGACCAACATCGTCGTGTTCGAGATTTACTCGTGCGGCGATGTCAAAGGCCGTCTGTCGTGCGTGGTTCTGGTGGAGTCTGGTCTGGAGTGGCTTGCGCAATCCTCATCAGGTGTTCTGAAAGCGTAGCGGTGGAGTCAACGAAGAAACTTCTGAACATAACGTCCGCATAGTTGGTGAATGCTGTCGATATGAGTCGCTTTAAAGCTCACTTTTCTGGCCGTCATTTGATGGATACGATGTATATTATGTTAAATCACAAACGCAGATAACGGCCTGAAAACCAAGGCAAAGCACTCCTCCAGTGCCTTGCCTGCTTCGTTTTCAGCTGTTCAGGACGGTTTCCAGGCCTTCAAGCTCCTGCTTCAGCAAAAGCGCGGTTTCCTGTGGCTCGAACTGGCGCTGCAGCAGCGGGATGGTGAAGACGTAGCTTGCATCGTGTACGCCTTGGGTTTCATCGCGGCGCAGGACGTAGGCCAGTTGCAGGCGCGCCAGGGACCTGCGCAGGGCCTGGGCCTGGCCGGTGGCGCCGTGCGACTGGACCAGGGCGTCGAGTGCGGTCAGGCTGGTCTGTCCTTGCTGGGCCGTGTGATAGACGGCGATGCGGTCCAGGCGGCAGGCCTGTTCGTCGGTGCTCAAGCGGCCCCATCCCACCAGCGCGTCCTGCACGGGCTGTGATGCCATGGCCTGGCGCAGGTGGCGTTCTTCGATGACGCGTTCGTCGGGTCCCAGGGCTTCCAGGCATTCCTGGCAGAGGATGGCGACCAGGTTGGCGCGCCTGCCGCTGGCCTCTATCAGCCGCTCGGCCAGAGCGTCGTTGGCAAAGCCCAGGCGCAGCCTGCGCAGCGGTTCGGTGGCCAGGGCGTGGCATGCCGCTGGCTCCAATCCCCCAATGGCCAGGATTTCGCCGAAGTTGCGCAGCGGCGACTGGTAGTCGAGCAGCGCTGCCGCGTACAGATCCCAGAATCCCGCCAGCATGAACCAGCAACGGCCCTCCTCGCTCAGCGCGCGCAAGGCGCTGAGCTGGGGGTAGCCATTGCGGGCTTCGTCGCGGAAGAACAGGTCGGCCTCGTCGATCAGCAGGTACAGCCGCCTGCCCTGCGACTGCTTGTGCAGGTGTTCGATGATGGCCTCCAGCGGTGTTTCCACGGGAAGGCCGAACTGCGTGGCCAGGCGCGGCGTGAGGCGGTGGTCGCGCAGCGAGATGTAGTGGCAGGCGATGGCCGGATGCTCCTGCAGCCGCCGCTGCACGGCCTTGAGCAGGCTGCTTTTGCCGAGCTGGCGTCCTCCCACGACCAGGTAGTTGGCCGGTTCGCGGTTGAGCACGCGGGCCAGCAGGCGCTCGCGGCCAAAGAAAACGTCCTCGCGCGTTACGCCGCCGCGCGTCTGGTAGGGCGATATGCGCGTGACCTGCAACTGCGTGGCCAGCAGCCGCAGCAGCACCTGGTCCGGAGCGCCGCCCAGCAGCCATTCGGTCTGCCCCGGGCTGTCCAGCAGCACGTGCAGGTTGGCGCGGTCCTGGGCATGGCGCTGCAGCAGCGGCATGGGCGACTGCGGATGGTGCGGGCTCACGATGAGCACCACATCGCCGCCGGTTTGCAGCAGGCGCAGCTGGCGCACGAGTTCGCCCTCTTCCAGCTCCGCCGGGGGTGCATAGACCAGGCAACGGCCCAGGGCGATGGGCAGCTCGGGTGGCAGCGTCCACTCGAACATGTCGCCGGGCACGGGCCACTCGCCTTGCGCCGGTTTGCAGACGGCGGACAGGCGTTCGGCCAGGGCCCGCACGCGGGCGCCTGGGCTTGCGCCGGCAAGGCGCAGGGCCCGCTGCCAGTCCGGCGGGCGTATGCCTGCAGCGCGCAGGACGGCGGAACGGCGGCCGGTGAGCCGCAGCAGCCGGTCCAGCTGGGGCAGATGCTGGTAGGGCTTGCGGCGCAGGCGCTCGGGCTTGAGCTGTGCCGGGCCTATCAGCGGATGGCGCACCAGCCACAGCAGGGCCAGGCCGCCAAAGACCAGTGCGCTGGTCCAGATGACGCTGCGCAGCCATCCAAAGGGTTCATGCTCGGGCTGGCCCGGCGAGGGGCTGCAGTTCAGCGGCAGGTAGCGCGGCGGAGTCGGAGGCAGGCCGCCCTGGCAGCTCCAGTCCCAGCGTTGCCTGTCCAGTTGCAGCAGGACCTGGGTTCCGGCGAGCACGCCCATCTGGCTGTCGCGCACCACGTCTGCCTGCAGCACGAATGGCCTGGGCGAGCTCATGCGCACGCGCGGTTCGGCAATGTCCGGCGCCACGCTGGCCAGGTCCTGCGGCCAGCTTTCATGCTGGCGCACATAGTCCATCAGGGCCAGGCGCCACAGGATGATTTCGTTCCAGACCCGGCCCGAGCTTTCCGCGCCCTGCAGGCTGCTGCGGGTGACGGGGTTGTAGCGGGGCAGCAGGATAGCCGTGCCGATGAACAGCGTGACCAAGGCGAGCAGCGCGGCGCGCCACCAGGATCTGGGCAGTTGCACAAGCCGGCCCAGGCCGCTCATGCCTGCAGCACCGCCACGGCGGCTTCGCGGGCAATGTCGCAGCGCCAGTGCAGATGGGCGCCCTCACCTGCTCCGCGCACCTGCAGCAGATTGCCCCAGAACAGGCGCCGCAGCACGGCATCCTGCAGATAGGGGCGTGCACGGCCCAGCGATGCCGCATTCACCAGCCCGCGCAGTTGCTCGCGCGTGGCAGGTTCCTGCGCCAGGGGCAGCAAGGTCTGCCACAGGCGCGCGCTGGCCACCAGATGGGCGCGCAGCAGGGGCGAGTGCACGGAAGCGACGCCCACGCCCTGCTCCACCAGCCATTGCAGCGCTTCCTCGAAAAGCGCTGGATGCCCGCCCGTCAGCGCCTGCAATGCCTCGATGACCTCGGCCGGCCAGGCCGTGCCGGGCCAGCGCTGGCGCGCCATCAGGGCCAGGTCTTCCAGCGTGGGATCGGGCCAGTGGGCCACCTGGCCGATGTTGAGCAGCGACAGGTCACCGCTGCGGTACTTGAGGTCGGCCAGGGCCTCGCTGCCGCACAGCAGCAGGTGCAGGCGGCCGCTGTGCATTTCGCTGAGGCTGCGCAGAATGCCGGCCAGTGTCTCGCGCAGCTGCGCCGTTCCCTGCTCGAAGCGGCTGACCAGGCAAAACAGCCGGCCGCCGGCCAGCAGGCGCTTTTCCAGCAGGGCCTCGAATTCGTAGTCCGAGCCCACTTCGCCCAGCCCGCATTGCCGGCCCAGGGCCGCAAAGTAGTCGGCCGCAGCCGTGCTCACGCTGTAGGGCGGCTGGATGTGCAACACCGCCTCGGCGCCATACTGGGCGCGGGCGCGCAGCAGTAGTTCCTGGCGAAACGGGGGCTGTCCCCAGTGCGCGGGCGACAGCAGCATGGTGATGGCATAGGGCCGGGCCTGGGCCAGCTGGGCGAAAAGCCGGTCCATGAAGCCTGCAAAAGGCTGGGCGCCAGCGGCGGCGGCCTGCAGCGGAAACTCCGTGGCAAAGCCAGCGGCGGAGAACAGGCGATTGGTCTCCGCCTCCGTCAGGCGCAGGTACTGGGCGCAGGCGGCCAGCCGGTCGCGCGAGCGTGGATTGGGCAGGGAAACCCCATTCCTCCAGTTGTTGACGGCTTCCCGGCTCAGCCCTATCTCGGTGGCTACGCCCGAGGCGCTGGCGCGGATGCGGCGCATGTACAGCCCCAGCAAATGGCCGAAATCCTCGTGAACGCCTGGTGCCACGGCAGCCCCCTGTTCAATGGCGGTGGGCTGCATCAGCGACGGCTCCGCTCAGGAAAACAGCGCCTGCTGGCGCAGATCCACCCTGCCGGAGCCATGGTCCGTATCCTCATCCTGTTCACCCTCTCCTGGGATTCAACTGGTCTTGTGCAATTTGTTTCATTTTGCCAAGCGCGGATTGTCTCAGGATGCGGCATCCCCACCACCCTGCCCCGCAAACTCCCGTCGTGCGCCGGCCATGCGGTACAGCGGCAGCACCACCGCCAGCACCAATCCCAAAGCCAGCCAGAGCCACAGGCCCTTGCCTCTGAAGGCCAGGGCTGCAATGACGGTGAAGGCCACGGCCTCGCACAGCCCGCGAAAGCCGGCCCGCAGCATGAACAGCCCCACGATGCCCTGCACGGGCGATACGCCGCTCTTGCGCAGGCTGGCCATGGTGTCCAGCAGGGCCTGCACGGATTCCTGGGCCTGGCGGTCACGCTCCTGGTCCCGCTCGCGCAGCCGGGTGATGGTCATGGGCTGGGCCGGATTGGTGAGGGCTGTGCCGTCGGCGCCCTCTTCCTGGCCGGGCTGCGGATAGACCTCGCCATCCGTATCGACCAGCACCTGGCGCTCCGGGTAACGGGACAGCCAGGCGTGGTGGCTGACCCATTGGCCGGCATCGAAGTGGTAGCGCTCGCTCTCGCCCACCTGGTCGTAGAAGACATGCAGCACCGCCGCCTGCAGGCCGTGCTGGAACAGCGTCTCCAGCAATCGCCAGGGCATGCCGGCTGTGGTGCGGGTGTCAAAGCCCAGCTCCAAGTGCTGGGGATGGCCCAGGGCGCTGGCATTGGCCCAGTCGTCATCCCACAGCGCGGACCGGTCCAGGGCGGGGTCCAGCTCATGGATCCAGCGCTCGGCCTGCTCCCAGGACTGCCGGGCCAGGTACTGGCAGATCAGTTGCACGCGGCGCAGCTGCAGGGGCGTATCGAAGAAAAGATAGAGGTGATGGACGTTGCTGGACATGGTGGGCCTGAGGCGTTTGCAGGAATGCCGCGATTGTTCAATTGCAGCCGCCAGCCGGCCCTCCCAGGCCTGTCCAGCACGCGGCTGGCAGGCGCTCCCACCGGTTGACATTCTGTCCACTGCAAGAAGCGGGATGCAGGCGCTGCGGCGGCGCCCTAGACTGCGGCAATTGCCCACAGCGCCCATACCGCCAACCCCGCCCGCCATGCTCAACCTCGGTCTTTTCGACAACGAAGCTTGCGAATCCGCCCCGCCCTGCCACTGGACGCAGATGGAGCACCAGCTCGATGAGCAAGGCTGCGCGCGCCTGCCCGGCCTGCTGGATGCGCAGCAGTGCCGCGACCTGGCCGCTCTTTACGCAAGGGAGGACGGCTTTCGCTCCCGCATCGTCATGGCACGCCACGGTTTCGGGCGCGGCGAGTACCAATATTTCGACTACCCCTTGCCACCGCTGCTGCAGCGCCTGCGCGAGCAGCTGTATCTGAGCCTGGCGCCGGTGGCCAATCTCTGGAACCAGCGCATGGGGCTGGAGGTGCGCTATCCGGACCGGCTGCAGGACTTCCTGGCGCGCTGCCACGCGCAGGGCCAGTTGCGGCCCACGCCGCTCATCCTTCAATACGGTGCGGGCGACTACAACTGCCTGCACCAGGATGTCTATGGAGAGCATGTGTTTCCGCTGCAGGTGGTGCTGCTGCTGTCGCGGCCCGGGCGGGACTTCACGGGTGGCGAGTTCGTCATCACCCAGGCCGATGGAGACCGGCAGCGGGCCGATGTGATGGCACTGGACCAGGGCGATGCGCTGGTCCTGGCCGTGCGCCACCGGCCCGTGCCCGGGCGGCGCACCGGCTACCGCCGCGTGGCCATGCGCCATGGGGTCAGCCGCATCCACAGCGGCCATCGCCATACCGTGGGGCTGATCTTTCATGACGCACTTTGATGGATGGCCGGTATGAGCACGCTGGATCTTTTCGCCGATGAACAGCCTACCGGGGCCGAATCCATAGGCCCCCAATCCGTGGTGCTGCGCGGCCATGCCCTGCCCCATGCCGCGCAGTTGCTGGAGGCGGTCGAAGGCATTGCGGCGCGGGCGCCGCTGCGCCATCTGGTCACGCCGGGCGGCTTCACCATGTCGGTGGCCATGACCAACTGCGGCGCGCTGGGCTGGACCAGCGACAGGCGCGGCTACCGCTACAGCGCCATCGACCCACTCAGCGGCCAGCCCTGGCCCGCCATGCCGGCCGTGTTTGTCCGGCTGGCGGGCGAGGCGGCCGCTGCGGCGGGGTTCGAAGGCTTTGTGCCCGATGCCTGCCTCATCAACCAGTATCTGCCCGGTACCCGGCTTTCCCTGCACCAGGACCGCGACGAGCGCGACCTGGGCGCGCCCATTGTCTCGGTCTCTCTGGGCATGCCGGCCACTTTTCTGCTTGGAGGATTGGCGCGCGCGGACAGCACGGCCAGGGTGCCGCTGCAGCATGGCGACGTGGTGGTCTGGGGCGGGGTGGATCGGCTGCGTCACCACGGCGTGTTGCCGCTCAAGGACCAGCCTCACCCGCTGCTGGGCGGGCGGCGCATCAATCTCACTTTTCGCAAGGCGGGCTGAATGGTTGGACGGTCTGAAATGGACAGGCTCAACAGCCAGGATCGCTTCGCCCGCCTGGATTGGGCGCGGATTGCCGCTGAGCTCGATGCCGAAGGCCATGCACTGCTGCCGCAGCTGCTGACTGCGGACGAAAGCCGTGCCTTGGCCCGCGAGGCGGCCGCCGTGCCTGGCCTGCCGCACTCCATGCAGGCATGGCGCCCGGTGCTGTACGGGCATCTGCTGGCCCTGGCCAAACGCTGGCGCGAACACATGGGCATGCAGCCTGAGTTGCCAGGCTGCTTCGAGGATTTCATGCGTCAGGGCCGGCAAGCAGGCCAAACGCAGCCGCAGCCACAGCCACATCTGCTGCGCGTGCCGCAAGCGGGCCATGCCCCGCTGCGTTCATACAGCGAAGGTGCGGCGGTGTTTCCGCTGCAGCTGGTGCTGCTGCTGTCCCGGCCGGGCCAGGATTTCGAGGGCGGCGAATTCGTGATGACCGAGCAGCGCCCGCGCATGCAATCGCGCCCCATGGTGCTGCCGCTGGGCCTGGGGGATGCGGCCATCATCGCCACGGGGCCGCGCCCGGTGCGCGGTGCGGCAGGCTTTTACCGCGTGCATCTGCGGCATGCCATCAGCCGCGTTCACCGTGGCGAGTGGCTGGGTCTGGAGCTGCTTTTGCACGACGTGCTCCAGGCGCCCAAGGCTCTGCAAACAGACCGCTGGCTATAATGCCGCGCCTGCAAAGGCATCCGTGCAACAGGTGTCCGCATGCCAGCCATGGGGATGAAACGGGAACAAGGTGACTGCCAGCAAATGCTTTTTGCGCTGCCGGCACAGGCCTTGGCTGCCCCCGCAACGGTAAACAAGTCAAGGCGCTCCATGCCTGTCCCGCCAGTCTCCGCAACCCTGCGGAGGGGCGATGACAGGCTGTCACTGGTTCATGGCGTGGTCTGCAACATGCAGCTTTTCGCGGGTGGATTGGGAAGACGGGGCGCTGGGCGGAAGGCCTTTCCTTGCGCCGCTTGTGAGCCCGGAGACCGGCCTGCTGCGTTTCGCGCCTGCTGTGCAGGCGTTTTCTTGACTGTCTGCGGGGTGCGGATGGCAACGTCCTGCGCCCCTTCCTCCCACGCTGGCTGGAGAGGTGGCAGTGCCTTGCTTTCGCATCAGACGGTCGAAGACCGATGTTCGAAATGCATTCTTCCTTTTCCAGGGTTTCCAGCGCTCGCGCTGCCCAGTCCCTTTCCGTGCGGCTGAGCCCGCTGGCCCTGGCCTGCGCCTTCATCTGCCTGCCGGCGCAGGCTCAAACACAAACGCCCACCCCAACGCCGCCATCAACCGCCCTGCCCGAGGTCCAGGTCACCGGCCAGGCCGAACGCATCGGCCAGCAACTGGCCCAGCCTGCGCGCTCTGCCAGCCATACCGGCGTCTCCAACCAGGAAGTGCCGGCCAGCGTGGACGGCGTCTCTGCCGAGCAGATGCAGGAGCGTGGCGACTACGCCCTGGTGGACGCCGTCACGCGCACCGTGGGCCTGACGGCCAGCAGCACGCCGGGCAACGGCGGCCTGGCCTTCAGCAGCCGTGGCTTTGCGGGTGTCAATTCCGTGGGCGTGGCCGAAGACGGCATGGTGCTGGGCGTGGCCGCCGGCACCACGGCCTATCCGGGTGACAGCTGGGGCTACGAGCGCATCGACGTGCTGCGTGGACCGGCCTCGCTGATGTATGGCAGCGGCACCATGGGCGCCACGGTCAACGCCATCCGCAAGCAGCCCAGCCGCACCAGCTCGGCCGAGGTGCTGCTGGGCGCGGGCACGGACGACACGCTGCGCCTGGGCCTGGGCGTGACCGGCGCCCTGGGCGCCTATGCCAGCTACCGCATCGACAGCTACACCGCCCGCAGCGCAGGCGAGCGCGATCTGGACCAGTCGCGCAACGGCAAGTTCATGAGCACGCTGCGCTTGGAGCCCACGAGCGACCTGCAGATCGACCTGATTGCCGACCGCAGCGTGCAAAAGCCCAGCCGCTACTGGGGCACGCCGGGCCTGGACGGCAAGGTGGTGGAGTCGCTGCGCGACCGCAACTACAACGCCGAAGACAGCGTGCTGCGCTATGCCGACGAGCGCCTGCGCGCCAAGGTGCAATGGAAGGCCAATGACTGGCTGACGGTGCGCAACGAGCTGTACCACGTGAAGTCCGACCGCCACTGGCGCAACATCGAGGCCTACGCGCTCAACCCCGCCACCTGGACCGTGGGCCGCTCCGACTACCTGGAAATCCTGCACGACCTGGAGCAGACCGGCAACCGCCTGGGCCTGAACGTGGACCGGGGCTCGCACAAGATCGCCATGGGCTGGGAGGCCGCGCGCATCAACCTGCGGCTGTCCAACAATTCGCCCTATGGCGGCTCGTCCACGGTCTCGGCCTGGGACCCCGTGCATGGCAGCTGGGCCAGCCCCGATCTCACCGCCGCCAAGACAGAAACCGGCGTGACCCAGCATGCCCTGTACCTGGAAGATGCCTGGCGCATCAGCAACCGCTGGCTGGCCATGGCCGGCCTGCGCCGCGATGTCTACGACTTTGCCAGCCACTCGCTGGTGGGGGGCACGGATTTCAACAAGACGCTGGCCGCCACCTCCTGGCGCCTGGGCCTGACCTATGAGCTGGCCCGCAACACCCATGTCTATGGGCAGATCAGCTCGGGACACGATCCCGTCAACAGCCTGGTGTCGCTGAACCTGGCCAACACGGCTTACAAGCTGAGCAAGGGCCGCCAGGCCGAGATCGGCATCAAGCAGCAGGTGGCTGGCGGGCGCGGCGAGTGGACGCTGGCCGTGTTCGACATCAAGAAGGACAACATCATCACGCGCGACCCGGACCGGCCGGCCATCTCCATCCAGGGCGGCAGCCAGTCCTCGCGCGGGGCCGAGGTCACCGCCACCTTCCAGGCCACGCCCGCCCTGCGCGTGGAGGGCAATCTGTCCTATGTGGACGCCCAGTTCGACAAGCTCATCGAGGCTGGCGGCAACCGCGCAGGCAACCGTCCGCAGAACGTGGCTAAGACCACGGCCAACCTCTGGGGCCACTACCGCGTGGGCGCCTGGCAGGCCTCGCTGGGCCTGCGCTACGTGGGTGACCGCTTTGGCAACAACGCCAATACCGTGAACCTGCCCGCTTACACCGTGGCCGACGCCGCGCTGAGCTGGCAGGTGGACCCGCGCACCACCCTGAGCCTGATCGGCCGCAACCTGGCCGACAGGGTCTATGTGGGATCGAGCTACGGAAGCCAGTTCCTGGTCGGGCAAGGCCGCCGCTTCGAGATCGCGGCCCATATCCGGTTCTGATGGCCATGGCGCGCTCCAAAAGCCTCCACGGCCTGTGCGCTGGCGCCCTGGCGGCCACCCTGCTGCTGGCCGGCTGCTCGCGCAGCGATTCCGGCACCACCAGTGAACTGCCGGCACCGGCTGCCGCACCGCAGGCGGCCGTGACCGTCAATGTCTGCGGCAGCCCCGTGACCTACGCCAGCGCACCGCTGCGCGCCGTGACCCATGACGTGAACATCACCGAGATGTTTCTCTTCCTGGGGCTGGGCGACCGGCTGGTGGGCTACAGCGGTATCACGCAGGCCAAGCAGATCGACCCGGCCTTCCAGGCCCAGCTGGCCCGCGTGCCGCGGCTGGCCGAGCGCGAGATGAACCTGGAGGCCATCCTGGGCGCCTCGGCAGATTTCGTCTTCGGAGGCTGGAGCTACGGTTTTCGCCAGGGCCAGATCACGCCCGAGGTGCTGCAGCGCCACGGCATTGCCTCGTATGTGTTGTCCGAATCGTGCATCCGCGTGGGGCCGCGCAGCCAGGTGGCGCTGGAAGACGGCCTGACCGACCTGCGCAACCTGGGCCGCATCTTCCGCATCGACGCCCATGCCGAGCAACTGGCGCAGGGGCTGGAGCGCGACCTGAAGGACCTGCGCGAGCGCATGCAGGGCGTGCGGCAGCGGCCTTCGGTCTTTGTCTACGACAGCGGCCAGGACATCCCCGTGACCGTGGGCCGCTACGGCATGCCGCAGGCCATGATCGAGGAAGCGGGCGGGCGCAACATCTTCGACGACATTCCCAGCAACTGGCCTGCAGGCAACTGGGAGGACGTGGTGCAGCGCAACCCGCAGTGGATCGTCATCATCGACTACGGCCAGCCCCATGCCCAGGGCAAGATCGACTTCCTGCTGGCCAAGCCCGAGCTGGCCGGCGTCGATGCCGTCCGCGAAAAGCGGTTTTTCGTCATGACCTATGCCGAGGCCACGCCCGGCCCGCGCAATATTGCGCGGACCCGCGCCCTGGCGCAGGCCCTGCACCCCGACCGCATGCCGGCGCCCAGCCATGCGACCAACTGACTCCCGCTGGCCCAGGCGCCCGGGCGCCGCCAGCCTCTGGTGCCTGCTGCTGTTCGCGGCCCTGTTGCTGGTGATGACGCTGGCCATCACCTGGGGGCCCGTGGACATGCCGGCCGGCACGGTCTGGCGCATTGCCTGGAGCCGGCTGCTGCAGGTGCTGGGCATGCAGCCGCCGCCGCTGGAGGGCATCACGCCGCAGCACCAGCAGATCGTCTGGCTGATCCGCATGCCGCGTGTGCTGCTGGCGGCCCTGGTGGGCGCGGGGCTTGCCGTGGTGGGCACCATCATGCAGGCCATGGTGCGCAATCCGCTGGCCGATCCCTATCTGCTGGGCGTGTCCTCGGGTGCGTCGGTGGGCGCCGTGGCCGTGCTGGCCTTCGGTGCGCTGGCCTCGGCCGGCATGTACGCCCTCACGGCCGGGGCCTTTGCAGGGGCGCTGGCGGCCACCGTCGCCGTCTACCTGCTGGCGCGCTCCCAGGGCCGCATTCATGCCACGCGGCTGATCCTGGGTGGTGTGGCCATCGGCTATGTGCTGGCAGGCGTGACCAGCCTGATCACCCTGTCATCGGGCCAGCGCGACCTGGCCAATGCCCTGCTGACCTGGACGCTGGGCAGCCTGGCCGGCACGCAGTGGGAGGAACTGGGCATTCCCGCTGCCGTGCTGGCTGCGGGAATGCTCTGGCTGGGGCTGCAGACGCGCCCGCTCAACGCCCTGCTGGCCGGTGACGAGGCCGCCGCCACGCTCGGCGTGGACACGGCACGGCTGCGGCGCGCACTGTTCCTGGTGGTGTCGCTGCTCACGGGCACCATGGTGGCGGTCAGCGGCGCCATCGGCTTTGTGGGGCTGATCGTGCCGCACGCCGCGCGCATGCTGGTGGGCACGGACCACCGGCGCGTGCTGCCCGTGGCCGCCCTGGCCGGCGCCCTGCTGCTGGTGCTGGTGGATCTTGTCGCGCGCACGGCCTTTGCGCCCATGGAACTGCCCGTGGGCGTGATCACCTCGCTGATCGGCGGACCCTTCTTCGTCTGGATGCTGGTGCGCCAGCCGGTGCAGGGAGGGCGCGGCCCATGAAGCTGCAAGCCCAGGACCTGTGCTGGAGCGCCGATGCCCGGCGTGCCGACGCCCGGCGCATCGTGGACCAGGCCAGCCTCGCCCTGCATAGCGGCGAATGCGTGGGGCTCATCGGCCCCAACGGCAGCGGCAAATCCACCCTGCTGCGCATGCTCTACCGCGTGCTGCGCCCCGACGCGGGCTGCGTGCTGCTGGACCAGCGCGACATCCGGGACATGACGGCGCGCGAGTTCGCGGCCCAGGTCTCGGTCCTGGCGCAGGAGGCGCCGCAGAGCTTTGACTTCACCGTGCGCGAGGCGGTGATGATGGGCCGCATCCCCCACCAGTCCCCCTGGGCGGGCGACAGCGCCGAGGACCTCGCCTGCATGCGGCAGGCGCTGGCCCAGGTGAATGCCCTGGCGCTGGAGGAGCGGCGTTTCTCCAGCCTGTCCGGCGGCGAGAAGCAGCGCGTGCTCGTGGCCCGCGCGCTGGCCCAGCAGCCACGGCTGATGCTGCTGGACGAGCCCACCAACCACCTGGACATACGCCATCAGCTGGAGTTGATGTCACTGGTACGGCGCCTGCAGATCAGCAGCATCGTCGCCCTGCACGACCTCAACATCGCCGCCTACTACTGCGACCGTCTCTATCTCATGGAACAAGGCCGCATCGTTGCCCATGGCACACCGGCCCAGGTACTGACCCCGGCCACCATCGGCCAGGTCTACGGCGTGGCTGCCGAGGTGGACATCCATGCCGCCACCGGCCGGCTGCGCATCAGCTTCATTCCCGATGAACTCCTCTGAAACATCCATCCCGCCCGGGCCCGACGCCGTGATCGTGCTGGGCCGCGGCGGCACGGGCGCAGCATCGCGCCAAAGCCTGATCGAACTGGCCGATGCCTTGCGCCAGACGCTGGAGCCGGCCTGCAAGGTCGTCACATCCTTCGTGGACAAGGCCGCACCCTCGCTGCCCGAGGCGCTGCAGCAATGCCTGCCGGCACGCTCCATCGTCGTGCTGCCCCTGTTCGCGCCCGAAGAGCCTGCCCTGCTGCGCTGGCTGCACAAGCTGGCCATGCGCTGGCGCTCGCAACTGCCGGACCAGACCGTGCAGGTGCGGTTTGCCGACCATCTGCTGGGTGCTGCGACCATGCCCGCGCTGCTGCTGTCTCAGATGGCCCAGGCCCTTCAGGCCCCAGACATTGCCGAGACCGCTGGCGACCAATGGCAGCACGATCCCCAGGCCTGGTCCCAGGTGCCGGACCACCAGCACCACGCCCTGGTCTGCACGGGGCCGCGCTGCACCGCCCTGGGCGCCGTGGCCGTCTGGCAAAGCCTGGGCGAGGCCGTGCAGGCCAGCAGCGAACTGCGTGCCAGGCTGCGCCTGCTGCAGACCAGCTGCCAGTACCCCTGCAACCATGGCCCGCTGGCCATCGTTTATCCGGACGGCGTCTGGTACGGGCGGCTGACAGTCGGGAATGCGGCCCAGGTGGTGGAGGCCCATGTGCTCTCGCGGCAGGTTTGTGCGGAGCACCACGTGCACGGGCCTGTGGAGCTTTTCTCGGACTCGTGAGACCATATTTCGCCAAGCATTCCCCTGATCAAATCCGATGACGCTTGATCTGCCCGACGATATCGTTGCCCATCCCCTATATGGCTCGAAGCCGATGCACTCAGGCGTCAGCCTGCCCAATGCGGTCTTTGCCCGCGCTCATTGGAGCTATGGCAGTGAACGCTTTTTCCCGGAATCAGCCCTCATCGCTGATACCACCAAGCAAAATTACAACGTCTTCCCCCGCTATTGCTACGTCGACATCCTCAAGCATTGCAGAGGCTGTGACCGCCCCTTCATCTTTTTTGCGATGGAGCAGAAGCACTGGTTCGAGACCTTGCGTTTCTATGTCGATGCTGACTGCGTCCATTGCACGGAGTGCGGCAAATCGCGGCGCAGGGCTAAACGACGCGTGACCCTCCATGCACATCTTGCGAAAAAGAAGGATTTGAGCGACGAGGAGTTCATGCATTTTGTGGACAACACAGTCCACTTGCTCCAGGCCGGCTTTCTCAAGAATCTCTCCAGACTGGGGCAACTGAAAAACCGGGCCATGGCACGCATGCCTGAGTACAGCGGCACCAGGCAGTTGGAAGAGGCCCTCAGGTGCCTGCGGGCAGGGTCTTCTTGACGGCAGGCTGTGCCGTCTCCAGCTTAGCCAGCCTCACCGCCACAAAATCCCGCAACGCACGCACCAGCGGCGTGAACTGCCTGCGACTGGGTGCGACCAGGAACAGGGGCACGCACTCGGTCGTCCAGTCGGTGCACAGCGCAAGAAGGCGGCCCCGGGCCAGGTCCTCGGCCACGTCGAAATACGACTTGTAGGCAATCCCCCGCCCAGCCACGGCCCAGCGCCGCACGGCATCTCCGTCATTGGCCACATTGCGGCCGCGCACCCGGACATGGACGGGCTCAGGTACGGCAGCCCCCTGCCCTGCCGGCCAGAAGCTCCAGCGGTCGTGTACTTCCTCGCCCAGCATGAAGCACAGGCAGTCATGGCCGGTCAGGTCGTGGGGGGTGGCGGGGGCGCCCCGCTGCTGCAGATAGGAAGGCGCGGCGCAGAGCACGCGGCGGTGCGTGTCCGACAGCGGCAAGGCCACCAGGCTGGAATCCTGCGGCCTGCCATAGCGAAAAGCCGCGTCCACAGGCTCGCTGTAGACATTGGCTGCGCGGTCGGACAGGTGCAGGCGCAGATCCACGCCTGCGTGCTGGCTCTGGAATTCGTCCAGCCAGGGCATGAGCACGTTGCGGCCCAGGTCGGAGGGGGCGGCCAGTTGCAGCGTGCCGCGCAAAGCGGCCTGGCCGCCAGCCAACTGGTCGCGCACCTGGCGCAGGCCGGCCAGCGCGGGGCGGCAGTGCTCCAGAAACAGCTCGCCCTCCTGCGTGAGCCGCAGGCTGCGCGTGGAGCGCACGAACAGGGTCACGCCCAGCTCTGCCTCCAGCCGCTTGAGCGCTGCGCTGGCGGCAGCCGGGGTCAGGTCCAGGGCACGCGCCGTGGCCGAAAGGCTGCCGCTGTCTGCGGTGCGCACGAAGATATCCAGGTCTTGCAGGCTTTTCATGGGCATTCGCCAAGCTTTGATTTTCAAAAACTATTTGAAGCTTAGTCCAACGAGAAAGCCATTTGTCGCGCTTGCGCCAACTGGGCGCAGGGCCTGGGATGGAAGCTGGCTTCCATCCTTTGGCAGCGGATCTTGGCGCCGCGGCAACCGTAGTATGGTTGCCGCCATGCAGCTCAAACATTTCGCCGGTGCCCTGGCTGGCAGCCTTGTGTTCGCCACAGCCACGGCAGGGGTCACCGCAGCCAAGACCCCCTCCTATCCCGATGCCGATGCCAGCGACCCCGCAAAGCTGGGCTGGATGGTGGGCTCGCCGCCACCGCCGGACCGCATGCTGCGCTTCGACGACGGCTCCTATTTCCAGTTTCCCGCCATGCGCTGGAGCGTCTCGCACTTTCGCCAGCTCATGCCCACGGTGAATGTGTCACGCGGCCTGGCGCCTGCGGCGCCGCTGGCCCAGGCGCTGCGCGAAGACATTGACGAGTTGCGCTTCACGCCATTGGGTGCCAGCCAGCCCATGACCTGGCGCGATTCGCTCAAGGCCAACTACACCGACGGCATCGTGGTGCTGCACAAGGGCCGCGTGATCTATGAGCGCTACTTCGGCGTGCTCAAACCCGAAGGCCAGCACGGCGCCATGTCGGTGACCAAGTCCTTCGTCGGAACACTGGCGGCCATGCTGGCTGCCGAGGGGCAGCTCGACCCTCGCGCCGCGTGTCGGAATACGTGCCTGAGCTGGCGGCCTCGGCCTTCGGCAATGCCACGGTGCGCCAACTCATGGACATGACCACGGGCATTCGCTTCAGCGAAGACTATGCGGACCCCCAGGCCGAGGTCTGGGCGCACGCGGCAGCGGGCAACCCGCTGCCCAAGGCCAAGGACTACACCGGCCCGCGCAGCTACTACGAATTCCTGCAGACCGTGAAGCCCGAAGGCGTGCACGGCAAGGCCTTCGGCTACCGCACGGCCAATACCGATGCGCTGGGCTGGGTGCTGGCGCGCGTGAGCGGCCAATCGGTGGCCGAACTGCTGTCCGAGCGCATCTGGAGCCGCCTGGGCGCCGAGCAGGATGCCTACATGTCGGTGGACTCCACAGGCACGCCCTTTGCAGGCGGCGGCCTGAACCTGGGCCTGCGGGACCTGGCGCGCTTTGGCGAGATGCTGCGCAACCGGGGCCAGTTCAACGGCCAACAGATCGTTCCCGCAGCCGCCGTGGACGACATCCGCCGTGGGGGCGATGCGGCGACCTTTGCCAAGGCCGGCTACAAGCTGCTGCCGGGCTGGACCTACCGCAACATGTGGTGGGTCACGCACAACGCCCATGGCGCCTTCGCGGCACGCGGCGTGCATGGCCAGACCGTCTACATCGATCCCAAGGCACAGATGGTGATTGCGCGCTTCGCCTCCCACCCGGTGGCTGGCAATGCGGCCAATGATCCGACCTCGCTGCCGGCCTACGAGGCCCTGGGCCGGATGCTGGCTGGGGAGCGCTGAAGCACTGAAGGGGCGGCAATTCCCCGCATAGGCTTCGGCGGCCAGGGGGCACCGCCTGCAAGGACGCGTATTGTCAAGAAAATTTGCTAACGTATGTAGCATCTTCTTGCAATAAGTAATTCTTCTATGTTCCAGTCCCTGCGTGCGCGACTCATCGCGCTCAGCGTGGCCATCGTCACCGTGGCCATGCTGGCCCTGGCCATTGCCAACTTCCTCACGGTGCAGCGCCATGTGCTGTCCACCCTCGACGACCAGAGCCGCCAGCTGGTGAACGCCCAGGCCCAGGTTCTGGGCGAATGGGTGGCGACCAAGCGCCTGCTGACCCATACCCTGGCGCAGGCGGTCGATACGCCGGACCCGCGTGCCGTGGTCCAGGCGCTGCGCGATGGCGGAGGCTTCTCCGACGCCTATTTCGGCTACACCGACAAGCGCATGTTCTTCCTCAACGAGATGGCTGCCGACTACGACGTGACGGCCCGCCCCTGGTTCAAGCAGGCGCTCAAGGAAGGCAGGCCCATCGTGACGGCGCCCTATCTGTTTGTCTCTCCACCCGAAGTGGGCGTGACCTTTGCCGAGCCCGTGGGCCCGGCCGGCAATCCTGTCGCCGTGGTCGGCACCGACGTGCTGCTGACCACGGTGGTGCGCACCGTGGGCGCCATCCGGCCCACGCCGGGCAGCTTTGCCTTCTTGGTGGATGAGGCCGGTGCCATCGTCACCCACCCCGATCCGGCACTCACGCTCAAGCCCGTCTCCGCGCTCTCGCCCCAGTTGCGTGCCGACGCCATCCAGGCCCTGCCCAAGGCGGGCACGGGCATGCGCACGGCCGTCGGTGGCAAGGACTTCCTGCTCTACGGCCAGGGCGTGCCCGGCACGAACTGGCAACTGGTGGTGGCCGTGCAGCGCGACGAGGCGCTGTCCGCGCTGGGTTCGCTGCTCAAGGTGTCGGGCGCCATCGTTGCCATTTCGCTGATCCTGGCGATTGCGCTGCTGGGCGCCGTCATCGCCCGCGTCACGCGCCGGCTGGCCGTGGTGCGCGATGCGCTGGAAGACATCGCCTCGGGTGACGGCGATCTCACGCGACGCCTGTCGGTGCAAGGCAATGACGAACTGACGCAGATCGCACGCGCGTTCAACCACTTCACCGACAAGATCGCCTCGGTGCTGGTGCGCATCCGGGAATCGTCCGAGACCGTGCGCCATGCCTCCACCGAAATCGCCAGCGGCAACCAGGACCTGTCGGCACGCACCGAGCAGCAGGCCAGCTCGCTGGAGGAAACGGCTGCCGCCATGGAGCAGCTCACAGCCACCGTGCAGCACAACGCCGAGAATGCGCGCCAGGCGCGCCAACTGGCCAGCAGCGCCTCGGACATCGCCACGCATGGCGGCACCGTGGTGGACCAGGTGGTTCGCACCATGGGCGGCATCGAGCAGTCCTCGCACCGCATCGCCGACATCATCGGCGTGATCGACTCCATTGCCTTCCAGACCAACATCCTGGCGCTGAACGCCGCTGTGGAAGCGGCCCGCGCCGGCGAACAGGGCCGGGGCTTTGCCGTGGTGGCCTCCGAGGTGCGCACCCTGGCCCAGCGCAGCGCCACGGCCGCCAAGGAGATCAAGGCGCTGATCGACGATTCCGTGGGCCAGGTCGATGCCGGCAGCCGCCTGGTGCAGGACGCAGGCGCCACGATGGGCAAGGTGGTGGAAAGCGTGCAGCGCGTGACCGCTATCGTCACCGAGATCAGCAATGCCAGCCAGGAACAGAGCACGGGCATTGCCGAGATCGGCACCGCCGTCAGCCAGATGGACCAGTCCACCCAGCAGAACGCGGCCCTGGTCGAAGAGGCCACGGCCGCGGCGCAGTCGCTGCAGCAGCAGGCCGCGCAACTGGCGGACGTGGTGGCAGGCTTTCGGCTGGACAGCGAATCATCCTGGTCCAGGAGCATCGCCCTGCATAGATGAAATCGGCGCCGCACGGCAGGCAACCCACCGCCGTGCCCCACCGCTCTGCCCCGGCGGCGCCGGTCCGGTTACTGCAGCGCGATTGCGGCCTGCCGTACCAGCTTCTCCGTGCGAGGGACCTCGGTTTTGACGAAGGCCTCGAAGTCGGCAACGCTGCCGCCACGGGCTTCGGCGCCGGTGGCCACCAGGCGCTCGCGGAACTCAGGGGTGTTCAGCAGCTTGTTGATCTCGGTGTTGAGCCGGGAGACCACGGCCGGCGGCGTGCCGTGGCTGGCCACGATGCCGTACCACGGGGCGATGTCAAAGCCCGGATAGCCTTGTTCGGCAATCGTCGGGATGTCCGGGGCCATGGCGGCGCGGCTTGCCGTCGATACGCCCAGAGCCCGCAGCTTGCCGGCCTTCACCTGGGGCAAGGCGGTCATGATGGTGTCGAAGTACAGGGAGACCTGGCCCGATATCAAGGCCGGGATGGCCTCGGCCGCACCCTTGTAGGGCACATGCACTATGTCGATGCCGGCGGCCTGGCGCAGGAACTCGCCAGCCATGTGCGAGGTCGTGCCGGCCCCGAATGAGGCATAGGTCAGCTTGCCGGGGTTTGCCTTGGCATAGGCCACCATCTCAGCCAGCGTACTGAACGGCAGGGACGGGTTCGCCAGCAGCACATTGGGCGTGACCGCCACGATGGCCACCTTCTCGAAGGCGTCCGGGTTGTAGCTCAGCTTCTTGTACAGAAAACGGTTGGTGACCATGGAGGCCGGCCCGCTCATCAGCAGGGTGTAGCCGTCGCCCGGGGCCCTGGCCGCGGTGTCGCTGCCGATCATGGCGGCGGCACCCGGCTTGTTTTCCACCAGCACGGGCTGCCTCAATGAAGTGCTCAGCCCGGCCCCCACTTGCCGGCTCAAAAGATCCGTGGCGGACCCGGCCTGAAAGGGGACGACGATGCGTATGGGCTTGCTGGGCCAGGCGCCGGCCCCCTGGGCAGAGGCTTGAGCGGCAGCGACAAGGGCCAGGGCAGACAGCAGGGCCGTGGCCAGGGGAGTGCGGAGCGTTTGGAGAGGCATGGTCTTCATCAGGTTGGAGAGCAGGCATGGCGAAGGAACAGGTTCCGGTTGCCACGAAGAAAATGCATAGATATTTAGATATTTGTATCCAATCATGCGGAAGACTAGCAAGCAATAATCGAACCAGCTCTAGGGAAAACCGCCTCTTGCCATCAGCTGCACAGGCATGGCTGCGTGGAAACCGGCACAAAAGGGGTCCAGGGAGGCGCAGGCAGGTCCCCGTAGAATCGGCGGGGCCCTGCCCTGGGCGAAAGACACCGGATAAACCATGCTGACCGACCGACGCGCCTCGTTTGAAACTGTCCATGCCACGGCACAGGAAGAGGCCTACCAACACATCAAGCGAGGCATACGCACGGGCGAACTGCGCCCGGGCATGCGGCTGGCACCGGATGACATCGCGGCCGAAATTGGCACCAGCCGCATGCCCGTGCGCGAGGCGCTGAACCGCCTTGCCACGGAAGGGCTGATCGTCAACCGCCCCAACCGTGGCTCGGTGGTCCGGGTGCTGACCGAAAAAGAGGTGCGCGAGGTGTTCGCCATGCGTTCGGTGCTGGAGGGCCTGGCGGCCACCCTGGCGGCCGAGAACGTGACCACCAATGACATCCACGATCTGGAGCAGTTGCTGCAGCGCATGCACCGCAGCGGCCTGAATGCATCGGAGTGGATCACGGCGCACCGCCAGTTCCACGAGCGCCTGTGCACCATTGCCGACGCTCCCCAGCTGATGCGGCAGATCGCGTCCCTGCACTCGGTCTCCGAGCCCCTGATGCGGGTGTGGCTGGAGGGCAAGCCATCGACGGACTACGTGCACGACAGGCACGAAGAACTCATAGGTGCATTGAAGGCCAGGGATGGCGCAAAGGTGGAAGCCCTGATGCGCGCCCACATCCTGCGCACGCTTCCAGGCATCCTCCAGGCGAACCAGGCCGACTGAAATCCGCACTAAAAGCCGCGCCGGCCCCTTCGCGGTCACGAAGCGTGAAGCCAGCGCGCAGGCTGCCGTCTGTCAGGAAAGGTTGGCGCCCATGGCGCAGCCGTCCTTGCGGTGGTCGGATGCGCCGTGCAGCACACCGTTGTCCCAATCCACCCGAATGGCCTGGGCGCCGCCGATGGCAGGATAGCCGGGCGCCACCAACCGGTAGCCCTGCTGCTCCAGCGCCTGCGCGACATGCTGCGGCAAGGTGCTTTCAACCTCGACCTTGTCGGTGCCGGGAATGGGGAACAGCCGTGGCAGATCGCTGGCGGCCTGGATGTCGCAGCCGTAGTCGATGACCTTGGACAGAAAGTGCGCATGGCCCATGGCCTGGTAGTGGCCGCCCATCACGCCGAACACCAGCTCCACGCGGCCATCCTTCGTGGTCATGCCGGGGATGATGGTGTGCAGGGGCCGTTTGCCGGGCCCGATGCAATTGGGGTGGCCCTCAGCCAGTTCAAAGCTCTGGCCCCGGTTGTGCAGCAGCACGCCTGATTTGGGCGCCATCAGGCCGGAGCCGAAGGGGTGGAAGATCGAGTTGATGAAGCTGGCGCAGTTGCGATCCTTGTCCACCACCGAGATGTAGACCGTGTCCTTGTGCTCCGCTGCCGAATTGGTCGCCGGGGTCTTGAAATGCTCCGGGAACTCGCCGTTGCGCAGCTGGGCGGCCAGCTCCTGCGACAGCAGATAGTCGATGTCCACATCGGCAAAGCGCGGATCGGCCAGCAGCGCATCCCGCACGCGGTAGGCCATGCGCGTGGCATCGATCTCGGCCTTCAGCCGCTCGGGCGAGAGCGGGTCCGTGCCCGGCTCCAGGCCCTGCAGAATGTTCAGCAGCAGCAGGGCAATGATGCCTTGGCCCGGAGGGGGCACTCGTGCACCACATGGTCTCGGAACCTGCTCTTGACCGGCTGCACGAACTCGCCACGATAGGTGGCGAAGTCCTCAAGCGTGTGCACGCCACCGAGGCTGCGCAGATAGGAGACGATGTCCTGCGCGACCTCTCCCTCGTAGAAGCCGGCGCGGCCTTGCTCGGCGATTTTGCGCAAGGTGGCGCCCAACTGCGGCTGGCGGTGAACCGATCCGATGGCCGGTGCCTGGCCATCGACCAGCATGATGTCGCGCGCGGTGGTGGCGGCCAGCAGTTGCGTGTGCATGGCCCAGTCGGTGCCGGCGCGCGGCGCCACGGCATAGCCCTGCTCGGCGAAGCGGATGGCATCTTCCAGAAGGCGGCCCATGGGCAGCCGGCCGAACCGGTCCGTCAGGGCGACCCAGGCGTCCACGGCGCCAGGCACCGTGACCACGTAGGGCGACTGGCGGCGCAATTGCTTTTCCTCGCCCGAGGCAAGAACGGCCTTCAGGGAGGTGGCCTGGGGCGCCCAGCCGGCGCCGTTGTAGGCCGTGATCTGGTCGGAGCCCTTTTCGCTGTACAGCGCAAAGCAGTCTCCTCCAATGCCGGTGGAGCCAGGCTCCACCACGCACTGGACCGCACAGGCCGCGACGGCGGCATCCATGGCGGTGCCGCCGGCCTCCAGGATGCGAACAGCGGCCTGGGTGGCGGCCGGGTGCGAGGTTGCCGCCATGCCGTGCGTGGACATGACGACGGAACGGCCAGGATTCTGGAAATTACGCATAACGGTTCTTCTTCCTTGTGTTGCTGGGACTTGGATTTCGGGCAATGAATGGGGGCCGGGAGGCTGCCAACGCTGCTTGCAGCGGACCGCCATCGACGCAGGGCGCGATGGCAGCCTCGAGATTACCGTATCCTGATATCTTTGTATCCAATTTTTCCAAAGATACCCAAGCAATCACCATGCCTGGATTGGCCGTACACAATGCACCATCAGAGTGCGCCCTGGACCCTGACAGCCAAACCTAGAATGACGACCGGGCTCCGTCCACCCCAGAACCATCACCATGCCGCCACTTGCCACCCCCTCGCCCGATGCGGCACAGACCAGTGCCCACGAAGAGGCCTACCAACACCTCTCTCATGGCATCCGCATGGGGCTGCTGAAGCCGGGCGACAGGCTGGTGGCCGATGACATCGCCAACTCCATCGGCATGAGCCGCATGCCGGTCCGCGAGGCCTTGCGCCGGCTGACTGCGGAAGGCCTGTTGGTCATGCCGCCGAACCGGGGCGCGATCGTGCGGGAGCTTTCCGAGAGCGAGGTCATCGAGGTTTTCGAGATGCGTGCCGTGCTCGAAGGCCTGGCCGCAGCCATGGCCGCCAGGCGCTGCACCCAGGCGGATGTGGACGACCTGCAGGACCTGCTCTCGAAAATGAAGCGTTGCGAGAGTGACCAGTCGGAATGGATCACGGTGCACCGGCGCTTTCACGAGCGCTTTTGCCGCATCAGCGCAGCCCCGCGCCTGTGCGAGCAGATCTCGGCCCTGCATTCGGTGGTCGAGCCGCTGATGCGGATCTGGCTGGAAAACAACGAGCCCTCGCCTAGGTTGCAGGAGCACCACCAGCAACTGGTGGCCAGCCTGCAGGCCGGTGACCCGGATCGCATGGAGCGCGAAGTGCGCGCGCATGTGCGTGGAACGGTAGACAGCATCACGCAGGCCATGCGCAGACATCGGCCGCCCCAAGGCAAATCGCGCGCCAAGGCCTGACCTTGGCCTGGGCGATACGCCCTAGCCTCTCCTGTCCTTGAGGCGCGTCATGGAGCGGCGCGCCGCGGACAGGCTGCCGCGCCGGCCCAGCGAAAGCCCCGCGCCGGCATCCGGCAAGGCACCGCCAGCGGCCAATCGCTGCTGTGCCTCCAGCAGGCTGCGCAGGTCCGCCGCACGCTCCTGCGCCAGGGCGGCCGCATTCTGGGCGGTCTGCAGCTGGGAGTGCAGGCTCAGTTGTTCCTCCTCACTCTTTTCATAGCGGCCTTGCAGCTCTGCAAGGCGGGTCGCTGCCTTGCGCTCCTGCTCGGTGGCTGTCTTGCGCGCAGCCGCCAGTTCCTGGCGTGCACGGTCCACTTCGTTGAGCATGTGGCGCTCATTGCCCGCGTATTGCTCGGCCATGCGCTGGCGTTCCAGCGCGGCAGACTGCATTTCCTCGCCATGCTTTTGCTGCAGCGCCTCGCGCTGGCGGGCGGCTTCGGCCAGCGCATCGCGCATTTCCTCCAGACGCTCGTCGCGGTCCTGCAGCTGCTGCTGCATTTCGTCCAGCCGGCGCGACAAGTCCTGCGACTGCGCCTGGGCCACTTGCAGGGCCTGGTCCATGGCCTCTTTCTGCGCCTGCATGGACGCCTCGCGTCGCGCCATTTGCTCTTGCTGCTCCTGCAGCTCGGCCTGCGTGGCCTGCGCCGCTTCCTCGCGCGATTGCAGCGCGGCGCGGGCGGCCTCCATGGCGGCTTCCTGGGCAGCGTCCCAAAGCTGCTGCGCCAGGCGCTGAACGGGATCGGGCACGGACGAGGGCAGCAACTCGCCCTGCCCTGCCGCCACGCCCAGGCGCTGGCCCAGGGTGGCAAACCAGGTCTCCAGCATCGGGCTGACGGTATTTGGCGAGCCTCGGCCGATTTGCTGGCGCACGCGCTCGATGGTCGGCCGCAGGCCCTGGGCGATCAAGGCGTCTGCCGCGGCCCAGACATCGGCTTCCTGCACGCCGCGGGTGGATGTTTTCTGCATATCGTGAACTATTTTCCAGATTACCAACGATAAGTGATTGTTATCGTAACTTATTTTAATATTACGTAATACATCATATGTGCCATGTATTAAATATTACATATGAAATTTTCATACAGTATGGATACGCACATTACACGGCTTTGCCCAGGCAAAAGGCCGCGGCAGCCTCTGGAAAGCTTGGAAACTGAACTTTGCATGGCCTGCACGGCCACAGGCTCCGCGGCGGGCGGCCATGCTGTGCCGGGCGACAATCCACGGATGCGCAACGGCCCCTTTTCGCTGATTCCCCAAGACCAGCCTATGGAAGACACACAGCAAGGCAGCACCCTGCCCTCTGCGGGGCTGGAGCCTGCCGCCCAACAGGCCGTGCGCGAGTTGCTGCGCGAGGGCGAATCCACCAACACCAGAAACAGCTACCAGAGTGCGATGCGCTACTGGGCCGCCTGGCATGCGCTGCGTTTTGAGCAGCAGATGCAGCTGCCGCTGAATGTGCCCTGCGTGCTGCAATTCATCATCGACCACGCCCAGCGGCAGACCGGCGCGGGCCTGGCCAGTGAAATGCCGGCGCACATGGACCGCGCCCTGGTCGAGGCCGGATACAAGGCCCGCGAAGGCCCCCTGTCGCACAACACGCTGGTGCACCGCATGGCGGTGCTGTCCAAGGCCCATCAGGTGCACGGTTTGGCCAACCCCTGCCAGGACGGCGCGGTGCGCGAGCTGATGTCGCGCACGCGCAAGGCCTATGCGCGGCGCGGCGAGCAGCCCGCCAAAAAGGATGCGCTGACGCGCGACTTGCTGGAGCAATTGCTGCAGACCTGCGATGACAGCCTGCGCGGCCGCCGTGACCGCGCCCTGCTGCTGTTCGCCTGGTCCAGCGGCGGGCGCCGCCGCTCGGAGGTGGCCGGGGCCGACATGCGCCACCTGCGCGCCGTGGGGCCGCAGGAATTCATCTACACGCTAGCCCACTCCAAGACCAACCAGTCCGGGCGGGATGTGCCCGAGAACCACAAGCCCGTGACCGGGCGCGCGGCCCAGGCGCTGGCCGATTGGCTGCGTGCCGCCGTCATAGAGGAAGGGCCGATCTTCCGGCGCATCCGCAAAGGCGGCCATGTGGGCGAGCCCCTGTCGCCAGCGGCCGTGCGCGACATCGTGAAGCAGCGCTGCGCGCTGGCGGGCGTGGAGGGAGATTTCTCGGCGCATTCCCTGCGCTCGGGCTTTGTGACCGAGGCCGGGCGCCAGAACGTGCCCTTGCCCGACACCATGGCCCTGACGGGGCACAGCAGCGTCAATACGGTGCTGGGCTATTTCCGTGCGGATTCCGCGTTGAGCAACCGTGCGGCCCGGCTGCTCGATGCCGGCGACGACGATGCGGCCGCCGCCGCGCAAGGCAGCGGCCGGCCGCAGTCCTGAGCCGCTGGCTCAAAAGAGCTCAAAAGCTCAAAAAGCTCACTCCTGTACCGAGGTCCGCGTGCCGCTCAGGCCCAGCTTGCGCAGCAGCGTGGTGTCGGCTTCCACATCGGGGTTGCCGGTGACCAGCAGCTTGTCCCCGTAGAAGATGGAGTTGGCGCCAGCCATGAAGCACAGGGCCTGCACGGCGTCGCCCAGCTGCTGCCGGCCTGCCGACAGGCGCACACGCGCCGTGGGCATGGTGATGCGCGCCACCGCGATCACGCGCACGAAGTCCAGCGGATCGACCGGCTCGCTGTCCGCCAGCGGCGTGCCGGGAACGCGCACCAGGCTGTTGATGGGCACGGATTCGGGATGGGGGTTGAGATTGGCCAGCTGAGCGATCAGGCCCGCGCGGTGCACAGGCGCCTCGCCCATGCCGATGATGCCGCCGCAGCACACGCTGATGCCCGCGCCGCGCACGGCCTTGAGCGTGTCCAGACGATCCTGGTACTGGCGCGTGCTGACCACGTCCTGGTAGTACTCGGGCGCGGTGTCCAGGTTGTGGTTGTAGTAGTCCAGGCCCGCTTCGCGCAGCGACTGCGCCTGGTGCGGCTGGAGCATGCCCAGCGTGGCGCAGGTCTGCATGCCCAGGCCCTTCACGGCGCCGATCAGCTCGTTCATCTTCTCGATGTCGCGGTCCTTGGGCGCGCGCCAGGCCGCGCCCATGCAAAAGCGCGTGGCGCCCGCGTCCTTGGCGGCCTGGGCGGCCCGCGTGACTTCGTCCACGCTCATGAGCTTTTCCGCCTTGACGCCGGTATCGAACTCTGCCGCCTGCGGGCAGTAGCCGCAGTTCTCGGGGCATCCGCCCGTTTTGACCGACAGCAGCGTGGCCAGCTCGATGTCACCCGCAGGCCAGTGCTCGCGGTGCACGCTCTGGGCCTGGAACATCAGGTCCATGAAGGGCTTGTCCAGCAGTTCCTGGATGGCCTGCACGCTCCAGGCGCCTTCAAACGGCAGCGTGTCGCTTTTGGAGGGGCGTGCATGCCATTGCAGGGGGCTGCCGGCCGCAGGCTGTGCGGAGGTGGCGGAAGTCGTCGGGGTGGTGCTGCAGGCGGTCATCAAAAACTCCTCTGTGGGTCTGCTTTTTTCATTCTGATGAGCAAAAAAAGCCTTGGGAATGAAAAAGCCGGCTCCTTGGCAAAAATAGTTGCCCCATTTTCATGGCCTGCAAAAAGAGCGAACTTCGCTTATTTTTGAGCGATGTTCGCTGCGTTTTGGCAGAAGTTTTTCTGCCTGCATGCTTCATGCCGCAAGCGCGCAGCCATTGGCGGCCAACATCGCTCAATTGTCCGATGCAGGCCGAAAAAGATGTGCAAGCGGGCGCCGGCCTTGATTCCCAATACCTGCCAGATGCCTCTCCAAAACGACCACAATGGGTGCCCGCCGTCGTCGACACGGCGGTTTTCATTGCCACGGCCCGTGCCTCCACCCGCTTTCCACCACTTTCCCCCGATTCGCTCCGATGTCCCTGCGCTCCCTGGAATTTCCCACCGATCACGGCCAACCGCTGCTGCTGTCGCGCGAGCAGCAGGCCATCCTGGCGCATGAGGGACGTTCGGCCATCGTGGCGGCGCTGGCGGGCGTAGGCAAGACGACCACGCTGGCCTGCAAGGTGGTTCAGGCCTGCCGCAGCGGCCAGGCCCAGCGCATCCTGGTGCTGGCCTATTCGCGCTCCGGCGTGGCGGCCTTTCATCACCGGCTCAAGCAACTGGTGCGCGAAGTGCCGCCCCAGGTACAGATCACCACGGTGGAGCGCTGGGCGGCCCAGCAGATCCGCCGCCGCGACCCTGCGGCCCGCTTTCTGGCCGACCGCGTGGCACTGCAGGCCCGTGTGCGCGAGGCACATGCCGCGCTGTGCGAGCGGCTGGCCTGGCAGCCCGACCCTTTGTTCGAGCAGCCCGGCGATCTGGATCTGGACGCCTTCTGGGACTTCAACCTCAACGCCAAGAAGTCGTTGCTGCCCCAGCGCCTGGCCGAGGAAGGCATGGGACTGGCCAGTTTCTGCGAGGAGTATTTGCTCGACTACCGCATGGCCGGCCTGTTCTTCGAGTACGAGCGCCGCCGCATCGACCACTGCGGCGACCCGCTGTACTACGCCGAAGGCGACTGCAGCCATGCACTGGCCAGCGACGCCCTGCAGGGCCAGGCGCTGGACCTGCCGCGCTACGACCTGGTGGTGTTCGACGAGATGCATGACCTGGACCCGGCCTCGCTGCAACTGCTGCGCGCCCTGGTCGGAACCAGCGGCTGCGCCTTTCTGGGTGCAGGCGACTTCAACCAGCACATCGAGGCACAGGCCTGGTCCGTGTTCCGCGACAAGCTCCACCAGCTCGATGACTTCCTGCCCCAGGCCACGGCCACGCTGGCGCTGACCCAGTCGCGGCGCTTTGGCCCGCAGATCGCCAAGGCGGTCAATGCGCTGTTCAACGTTGGCCTGACTGCGGCGCCCACGCGCTTCAGCACCGTGCAGCAACTGCAGCACACCGATGACAGCCAGTGCATTGACCAGCTGCTGCAGATCCAGGCCAGTCTGGCGCGCGGCACGCCAACGGCGGCGCCGGGTGAGCCCCCGTCGCCCGGCGCGCGCAATCCCTCGCTGACCGTGATCCTGCGCCATGAGCAAGATGCCTGCGCGCTGGAATGGGCCATCCACCGCGCCGGCAAGTCCGCCAGCTTCTACGGCTTCAAGCGCTTTTACCTGCAGCGCGAGATTGCCCTGCTGCTGGGCCTTTGCTATGCACATGGCATGCAGGCGCTGTCATGGAAGGCCGAGGTCAGCGTGCTGGGCAGCGAGACCCTGGCGGCCTTTGTGGAAGGTGCGCTTTTCTACGGCAAGGGCAGCGTGGATGGTGCCGACATGGCTGATCCGTCAAGCCGCCACACGCTGGCCCAGCGCATGGCGGGCGAGATGCTGCACAACCCGCAGATCATCTGGCGATTTCTGGGCAACCAGTCCAGCCTGCAGGGCGGGCAACGCAACTTTCAAGCCTTTGGCCGCTTTTTGCAGCTGCCCCTGGCGCTTCAGTCAGACGCGCGCAGCCTGCTGGAGCAGGCCGACGTCTGGGGCCTTTTTGCGGGCGTGGCCCTGTCGCAGGCCCAGACGGCGGCCTTGCGTCAGCGCGTGAAGGCCTTCATGGATTCGGTGGAGGGCATGGCCGTGCCCGACATGCTGGCCCAGGTGGCCGCCATGGCCACGCGCTTTGAACGAACCGTGCGGGCCGAGCGCGGCTTCGATTTTCATCTGAGCACCATCGAGGAAGCCAAGGGCAAGGAATACGAGCATGTCGCCCTGCCCTTCATGGAGCCTGGCCGCTTTCCGGCCTCGGCCCCGCACGCGCTGGCCTTTCTGGAGCGCAACCGCCTGTACGTGGCCATGACGCGCGCCCGAAAAAGGCTGTGGCTGCTGGAGCATGCCCAGCGGCGCGTCCAGCCTTTCGCCTGAAGGCGTTTCAGCCCAGGGCGGCAATCACCTCGGCCGGCGCCTGTACCAGCTCGATCAGCACGCCCTCGCCAGCGATCGGAAACTCGTCATTGCTCTTGGGGTGAAGAAAGCAGATGTCGTAGCCGGCCGCGCCCTTGCGGATGCCGCCGGGCGCAAAGCGCACGCCCTGCTCCGTCAGCCACTGCACGGCCAGCGGCAGGTCGTCGATCCACAGGCCGATATGGTTCAGCGGCGTGGTGTGGACGGCGGGCTTCTTGTCGATGTCCAGCGGCTGCATGATGTCCACCTCGACCTTGTGCGCGCCTTGGCCCATGGCCAGGATGTCTTCGTCCACGTTCTCGCGCTCGCTCTGGAATGTGCCGGTCTGGGTCAGGCCCAGCATGTCCACCCACAGGCGCTTCATGCGCTGCTTGTCGGTGCCGCCGATGGCCACCTGCTGTATGCCCAGAACCCGGAAAGGACGCTGTTCGCTTGCCACTGTCTCACTCCTGTTGATTTATGAAGAATCACATTGTGGAGCCAATCCGCAAGGCCGCAGCCCATCGCACAGGCGGCTCAGAATTCCCCCAGCACCCAGCCGCTGATCACCGCAAAGTACTCGCGCAGCCAGGCGTTGGCGCGGATCGTCAAGGGCGTGGGCGCACCCACGGTGAAGGCCTGGCCGTAGCCGCTGCGCTCGGCTATCCAGCCGGCGCGCAGGGTGTGGAAGTCGCTGGTGACGATGGCGATTGCCGCCTGCGGCTCCACCCCGCGCGCCTGCAGCAGGGGCAGGCTCCAGGCCAGGTTCAGCGCCGTGCTGGTGCTGCGTTCCTCCATCAGCAGGCGCTCGGGCGGCAGGCCGTGGCGCTGCTGCAGATAGCGCGCCATGATGGCGCCCTCGCTCTCGCTTTCCCCAAAGTCCACCCCGCCGCTGGTGAGCACCAGCGCCTTGGGTTGGCGGGCGGCTAGCTCGGCAGCGCGGTCCAGCCGCTGGGCCAGCGTGAGCGACGGCTGGCCGTCACGCGTGGCACTGCCCAGCACCACGATGGCCTGCACCGGCTGTTCCGGTGGCAACCCGGACGAGGCGGACAGCAGGTGCGCCCAGAACACCAACAGGCTGACCAGCCACATCGCCAACGCCGCCCAGCCCAGCCACCAGGCGCGCCGCAGCCATGCACTGGCGCGCAGCCTGCGCGCAATGGCCGAGCGCCAGAAGCTGCAGGCCATGAACAGCAGTCCCAGCACCGCTGGCAGCGTCACGCCCAGATTGAACATGCCGCGCGCCATCAGCACCACGGCATCGCCCAGCAGCACGGCGCCAGTGATCAGGCCCAGCCACTGCAAGGGCCCCAGCCGCCGTAAGCCCGAGACGGCGTTGCGTCCGGGCACAGGGCCGGGCGCGGGAGAGAGCTTGTGCAACAAGCGTCCTCAGTTCCAGCGCTGGTTCGGGCCGCCGGCGCAGGACCACACGATCACGGGCTGGCCCGGCCGGGCATTGCCGCCTTCGATGTCCAGGCACTTGTTGGCAAAACGGCTGCGGATCTGGCCACGGCTCCAGTCCCATTTCTGGTTGGGCTGGTTGCGGCATTGCCAGGCAATCACCCGCGCACCATTGCGGGTGTTGCCATCGGCCACGTCCAGGCACAGGTCGCCCACGCGCATCTCGCCATCACGCGTCAACGTGAAACGCTGATTCTCACCGCCGCTGCAGTGGTAGACGATGAGCCCATTGCCTGGGCGAAGACCCCCGGATATATCCAGGCACAGGCCGTTCTGGCCCCGCACCTCCCGCCCGCCCCACGAGGGATAGCCCGGCTGCTGGCCTGGGTAGCGGTCATCGTTCCATTGCTCGTCGCGGTCACGCTCGCGGTCCTTGTCGCGCTTGTTCGCCAAAATGGCGGCGCCGGCAATGGCTGCCACGGCGGCACCGGCGATCCATGCGCCCGTGTTGTCGCTTCCGCCTTCCTGGCCCTGCGCGCCCTGGGGCAGGCCGGTCAGGATGCGGAAACGCCCGCCGCAGCCGTCCTTGACCCACATCTCCCGGCGGCCCAGGTCATAGCCCCAGTTCTGGTTGTAGCTGCAGTTGCCAGCCAAGGTCTCGACCAGTTGTACCTGCTGCGCATCGTCGGGCAGGCTGTAGGTCTGGTAGCGGCCATTGGACATGAGCTGCACCGTCTCTTCGCCTGCATGCGCAGGCAGAACCGGCAGGATGAAGCTGCTGGCCAGCAGGACGGAAATGCATTTCTTGATTTGCATGGGATTTCTCGGGCTGCGTTGATCTGAGGGGCGGCTACGCGCAGCAACCGGCCTTTTCTTTCAGGCCAAGAATGCAGCCACCGCCTCTTTCCAGGCTGTGGAGTTTAGCCAAGCAATTTGTAGGATTGCGCCAGATTCTGGCAAGGCTGGCTCAAATCATTGCCTGTTGAATCCCGCCACCCCCGCCCGAAACTGCCCACTCCCATACACCGCCGACACCAGATCCTCATCATCCAGCCGCTGCTCCACGACGATGCGCCTCAGGCTTTCCTTGACCGCTGACTGGGTGGTTGCCGACAAGGCCATGAGCTGCTCGGCCAGCGCCTGTGCCTGGGCTTGCAATTGATCTGCCGGCACCACCGCATGCACGAACCCGCAGGCCTCGGCCTGCTCGGCTGAGAGGTAGTCCGCCAGCAGCAGCATGCGCTTGACGCGCGGCACGCCCAGGCTGGCCATCAGGCGGGCGATGTTGCGTGACGACAGCGTGTTGGACAGCGTCTTGGCAATCGGCGCACCGAAGCGCGAGCCGGTGCTGCAGATGCGAAAGTCGCAGGCCGTGGCCAGGGCCAGGCCGCCGCCGACGGCCCAGCCGTCGATGACGGCGATGGTGGGCATGGCGATGCGCTCCACGGCGTCGATCACGCGCTCCACGAAGGCTTCATAGGCAATGCCTTGCTGGCCGTCATGGAAGTCCTTGAAGTAGGCGATGTCCGTGCCCGAGATGAAGGATTTGCCGCCCGCGCCGCGCAGCATCACGCAGCGGATGGCCGGGTCGGCCTGGCAGCGCTCCAGGGCCGTGAGCAGTGCCTCGTACATGGGCAGTGTCATGGCGTTGTGGCGTTCGGGGCGGTCGATGAGGATCTCGGCCGCGCCCCCGGCGTGAACGGTCAGTGCCACGGATTCATGCAGGGCCGTGCTCATGCGGCGGCCTTCAGTGCCTGGAGTTCGGCCATGATTTCTGCGTTGTGCTCGCCCAGCAGCGGCGGATGGCGGCGCACCTGCTGGGGCGTGCCGAGCATCTTGACGGGAAAGCCGATGTTCTTGACCTTGCCTTCGATGGGATGGTCGATCTCCATGCACATGCCGCGGTGCTGGCCGTGTTCACCCTCGAAGGCCTGCGGATAGGTGAGCAGCGGGCCTGCGGGAATGCCTGCCTCCAGCATGCGGTCCACCCAGTCGGCGCTGTCGTGGTGGGCAAATTCCGCTTCCAGTGCCTCTATCAATGCCTCCCGGTGCTTGAGGCGCAGCGCCACGGTGGCGTAGTCCGGATGTTCGACCAGGTCCGCGCGCTCGATCAGCGCGCACAGCCTGGCCCAGAGCTTCTGGTTGGTGGCGCCCATGACGAAGTAGCCATCGCGCGCCTTCACGGCCTGGTAGGGGGCGCTCATCTTGTTGCTGGTACCCAGCGGCGCGGGCGGCACGCCGGTGCCCCAGTATTCGGACATGTCCCAGATCGAGAAAGCCATGGCCGAGTCGAACAGCGAGGCGTCTATGTGCTGGCCCTGCCCTGTCTTCTGTGCTCCGATGTAGGCGGCCAGCAGTCCGTAGGTGGCGAACAGTGCGCAACCGATGTCGGCCACGGGCACGCCGGCCTTGACGGGTTTCTCTCCCTTGTAGCCGGTGACGCTCATCACGCCCGACATGGCCTGGGCCATGAGGTCGAACCCCGGCCGCTGGGCCCAGGGGCCGCTCTGGCCGAAGCCCGAGATGCTGACATAGACGATGCGCGGATTGATGCGGCGAATGCTTTCGTAGTCGATCTTCAGGCGCTGGACCACGCCTGGCCGGTAGTTCTCGACGATGACATCGGCTGTCGTGGCCAGCTGGTAGAAGGCCTCACGCCCCTCCTCGCTCTTGAGGTCCAGCGTCAGCGACCGCTTGTTGCGGTTCATGTTCAGAAAGCCCATGCTGTCCGGGCCCTTCATCTTGAAGCCCATGGCGCCGCGCGTCTGGTCGCCGGTGCCCGGAGGCTCGACCTTGATGACATCGGCGCCCAGGTCGGCCAGCAGCATGCAGGCAAATGGGCCGGCCATGACCTGGCTGACGTCGAGCACGCGGATGCCTTGCAGGGGCAGTTGCAGCGGGTTGGATTGGGGATTGCTCATGCCGGGTCCTCAGCTTTCTTCGGTCACTTTTGCGGCGCGAACGACGTCGCCCCACTTCTTGTATTCGGCAGCCATGAAGGCCGCGAACTTGTCCACGGAGCCGCCACCGTCCTCCACGCCGTATCCGTCTAAGCGGCTGACCACGTCGGGCATGGCCAGCACGCGGTTGATGTCGGCATTGATGCGCTGGGCCAGTTCCCTGGACATATCGCGCGGGCCGACGACGCCGTACCAGCTCGAGGCGTCAAAGCCCTTGAAGCCCTGCTCGTCCATGGTGGGCATGGCCGGGAATCCCTTGGCACGGTTCACGCGGGTCTGGGCGATGCCCAGCATTTTTCCGGCGCGCACCTGGGCAGTGGCGGCCGTCATGGTGTCGAAGCTGAAGTCGATCTGTCCTCCGATCAGGTCGGTCTGCATGGGGCCGGACCCTTTGTAGGGAACGTGGATGCTCTTGACACCTGCAGCCATGTTGAACATCTCGGCCGCAAGGTGCTGCACCGAACCTGTGCCCGAAGAGCCGAAGCTGACCTTGCCGGGGCTTTTGCGGCACAGCTCCACCACTTCCTGCACCGAGGCATGGCCGTTCCTGCTGCTGGTCACCAGGATGTGGGGCGTTGCGCCGATCAGGGCGATGGGCGCGTAGTCCTTGAGCGGGTCATAGGTGATGGATTTGAAGATCTGCGGCGAGATGGCGTGCGTGTTCACATGGGCCATCAGCAGGTTGATGCCTTCTGTGAAGCGGGTCTTGGCAAAGTATTCGGCCGCCAGCGAGCCTGTGGCGCCGGGCTTGTTCTCCACGATCACGGGCCGGCCCCAGATCTCGGACAGCTTCTGGCCCACGATGCGCGCGAACACGTCGGTGCCGCCGCCCGGCGCCCAGCCCACCAGGATCTTGACGGGCCCCTTGGGCAGGTCGGAGGCAGGGGGCGCGGCCCCTGCCCAGGGTGCGGCCAGCGCGGTGGCGCCGGCCGCGATGAAGTCGCGGCGTTTCATGTCTGTCTCCTGCACATCGTTGTTGTGCAGTCACTGTCGCCGGGCACCGATATCGCGGCAAGCCTGTGTGCCACATGCCTGGTTTCGCAATCTGCGAAACCAGAAGGGTCAGATCGCGCGTTCGCCCTGCAGCAGGGCGGCGACGACGTTGCGCAGCGCCTGTTCCTGGGCCTGGCCTTCGATGAAGGACAGCACGTAGCAGCGCTCGTGCCAGTCGCCTTCCAGGGTGGCCCAACCCAGGTCGGGCTCAGGGTGGAAGCTGCGCAGCACACCGGGTGGCATCAGCCCCACACCCAATCCTTCGCGCACCAGGGCCAGCATGGTGTCGAAGCCGCTGACGGCGAAATCGTTGCGAAACACCCTGCCCCGGCTGCGGTGGGCGCGTCGCAAAGCGGCCAGGATGGCCGAGCCCCGGCCCAGGCTGACGATGGGGCAGTCCAGCAACTGGTCCAGTACCACCGGCTCGACGGCAAAGCTGAAATGCCTGCGGCTGTAGACCAGCACCAGGCTGTCCTTGCGGTAGTCGGAGCGTGGCAGATCCACGAAGCCGCTGGTCTTCTCGAAGATGCCGATGTCGATGACCTTGTCGCGCAGCAGTTGCTGGACGATGCGGCTGTTCTCCTCCATCACCTGCAGCGTGATGTGGGGATAGCGCCGCTGGGTGATGGCGATGTCGGCGGCCAGGAACTGCAGGATGGCGGATTTGGGGGCGCCGATGATGATGCGGCCGTCGCGCCCGCGGCCCAGGGCCTGGGCGTCGGCTTCCAGCCGCTCCACCAGGTTGCCTATCTGGCGGATATGGGCCAGCAGCTTGAGGCCAGGCTCGGTGGCGCGCACTCCATGGGGCTGCCGCTTGAACAGCCTGGCGCCCAGTTGCTGCTCCAGGTCACTGAGCCGCCGCGAGGCCGCTGCCACCGCCAGTTGCAGCCTGTCGGCCGCGCGCGAAATGCTGCCCTCTTCGGCAATCGCAAGCACAAGCTGCACGGTGGTGGAGTCGATCTTCATCATGGCGGCAAGGCCCTCTTGCGCAGGCTGCGTCTGCTGAGGGCGCGATTGTGCCCCAGTGCCGCAACTGTGCTCAGGCCTGTGCGGGACACTCCAGCACGTCGCCGAGCCTGAAGCTCTCCAGGAACGGCAGGACATGCTCCTCGTTCATCGGGCGGGAGATCAGAAATCCCTGGACGTACGTGCACCCGAGCTGCTGCAGGTGCAGAAACTGCTCCGTGGTTTCCACGCCTTCCGCGACGACTTCAAGGCCCAATCTGCGGCTCAGTGCCAGCGTGGCCTCGACAATCGCGGCAGCCCCGGCGTCCTTGTCCATGGCCTGTATGAAGCTGCGATCGATCTTGATCAGGTTGAAGGGAAAGCGGTGCAGGTAGGAAAGACTGGCATGGCCGGAGCCAAAGTCATCGATGGCGAGATTCACGCCCAGTGCCTTCACTTGCCGCATGACGGACAGCACCTGCTCATCATCTTGAAGCAGGGCCGATTCCGTCACCTCAATGTAGCAGCGCTCGGGGTCCAGGCCGGCGCGGTCCAGATGTTCCTTCAACTGCACCGCCATGCCTGGATCGAGAAATTCAAAGGCCGGGCAGTTGATGGACACCGAGATATCGGACGGCCATCCGTTGGCAACCAGCAGCGGGGAGCGCTCCACCATTTGGTCGATGGGAAGCAGCAGGCCGCGCCGCTCTGCCATCGGAATGAAGACGCCTGGCGGGACAGACCCTCTGGCCGGGCTGTTCCAGCGCATCAGCGACTCGAACCCCGATATTTTTCCCGTGGCCACATGGCAGATCGGCTGGTACGCCATGAACAACTGGCTTGTTCCGATGGCGGACCGGAAATCCTGCTCCAGCAGCAGTTGCTCCTGCATGGGGCCATCGGCGGAAGGCTCGAATTTCACGAATCGCCCACGTCCCTGGGATCGCGCCCGCTCCATTGCCGCGCGCCCGTCGCGCAGCAGCTGATTCCAGTCCTCGTTGTTCTTGCAGACCGCCGTCCCTACGCAGACAGACAGCAAAATGCTGCGCTCACCCAGCATGTAGCGCTTTTCACCCAGTCGGATGGAGAGTGTTTCCGCCATGGAATCGGGGTTCCCTTCATATTGGGCGACACAGAATTCCTCGATGGCAAGGCGGGCGGCGACGTCATTCTGGCCAATACAGGAGCGCAATTGTTTTGACAGTTGCGAGATCAGTGGGTTGTCCATTCCAGGAATCAGCGTATCTGCCAGCACTTGCAAATGCTCAATACCGATGACATGGGTGGCAACAGGACGCCGCTGTGCTTGCGTTCTGCTCAGCAGTTGCTCAAATCCGGTTGAATTGAGCAATTCGGAAGCAGGGTCATGGACAAGATGGTGCCTCAGCTGTGAATGCACCTGCACCAGATCCCTTGCCTCAAAATAGGATCTTCTGCGCTCACGCATCCACAATTGCGCCAGTAATAAGAATGAAGCCAGGCTGATGGCCGCCCATGCCATGATGGTTTTTCCAAACCTCCACCATGGAGCCGCGAGTTTTGCCTTGGCGGCCAGCGTGGCATAGGCGAGATCCATGCCGCCTTGGCTGGAGTGGTGCATGGCGACGATCCAGCCGTGTCCAAAGCCATCGTCAGCGTCCAATATGCCCTCGCCTGCAGCCATCATTTTTGCAAGCCCGGAATCCATCCCGTCCAGAATGTGCGGATGCTCCTGGGGAATTCTGACCAGGTCTTTGCCGTTTGGCAGGCTGACCATGACCTGATGGCCATCCAGCAGCAGTGAACCGAATGCCTGGCGAATGGAATCCACGGCAATGAAGGCCACCACAATGCCAGTCAGCGCCCCACTGGAGTCACGTACCGGACGCCCCAGCACCAGGGACGGTATATCGAAGACCGGCGATTTGCTTGAATCCAGCAAGAAGAAGCCGCCAGGCTTTGTCTGCAGCGCTGCATTCCAGATGGGGCGCTCGGGGTTGTCGGGAGACAGCGGCAGCTTGCTGAAACGTGAGGAAATGGACCATTTCCCATGTCGATCAAGCACGCTCATGCTGATGACCCCGGGCAGCGCCGCCACCTCTTGGATCAAGGCATTGCGGATATCGGTGCTGGCATCAGGGTCTGCCGTGATTTCGCCTTGGCGGCCCGGTGCCAGCAAAAGTTGTTCTGTTCTATCTACCGCCAAAGAGGTGGCAAGAATGATCTTGTTGGTTTCAGCGGTAGAGGCAGACAGCGCATGCAGGAGATTCGACTTCTCTTCTTGGAGCGATGTCTCGTAGCTGGAGATCAGAGAAACGCCCGCAACGCCAATGATCACCAAACATGCGATGAAAATACAGGCATACCAGCGCCTGGGCTGCCAGCTTGGTGGTCTTCTCTCTGCATGCATCATTCAACGCTCATCTGGTCAAAATACCAGCGAACAGGCACCGTTCTCCTGGCAGGCAAGCCTGCCAGGAGAAACGCTTCCCCGTTGGCTGTGACGCACTGGTCTGAATTTCCGTCAGGACGCGGAAAGACTCAGCGGTCTCATGGATGAGGGGATTTTCCTCAAGACAGGGGCCTCCTTTTCCGCGGGGTCCAGCTTGAAAATGGAAACTGCCGAAACCAGGGCCTGCGCCTGCTGGCTGAGACTTCCGGCCGCCGCTGCCGACTCCTCCACCAGAGCGGCATTTTGCTGGGTGACCTGGTCCAGCTGGATGATCGCATCATTGATCTGATCGATGCCCTGGCTTTGCTCCCTGGTGGCCCCACTGATCTCTTCGATCATGCTGGATACCTTCTGTACCTGGGTGACGATATCTTCAATGCTGCTGCCCGCAGCCTGGGCAAGCTGGTGGCCATTGCCGACCTTGGAAACACTGTCCTCGATGAGAGACTTGATCTCTTTTGCGGCCTCTGCGCTTTTCACTGCAAGGCTGCGAACTTCGGCGGCAACCACCGCAAAACCACGGCCCTGCTCTCCGGCGCGGGCTGCTTCGACAGCAGCATTCAAAGCAAGAATATTGGTTTGAAAAGCGATTGAATCAATGACGTTGATGATGTCCTCGATTTTCTTGGAGGACGTGTTTATTTCATTCATCACGTCTACCATCTGCCGGGCCATGCCCCCGCCGTGCGCTGCGGCATCGCGCGCTGACTGGGCGAGCATGGTGGCAGTGATCGCCGCATCGGAATTGCTTTTCACCGTGCTGGCCAGTTCCTCCATGGAGGCGGCAGTCTCTTCAAGGTTGCTGGCCTGCTCTTCCGTTCGGCTCGACAGGTTGGCATTGCCTGCATCAATCTGCGTGGCGCCTGTGGCAATGCTGTCGCTGCTGCTGCGCACGGTGCCCACGACGCGTTGCAGCGATACCTGCATTTCCTGCATGGCCGTGATCACACTGCCAGGGCGTGCCCTGGACAGGTCGATCCGGGAGGTCAGGTCCCCTCTTGAGATGTTTTCCGCAATGTGCGCCACATCTGCTGGCTCTCCGCCCAGCTGGCGTGTGATGGAAATTGTGATGATCACGCCAATGGCCACCCCACAATCACGCCGGAGATGGTCAGGAGGGTGAGCATCAGCCGGATCTTTTCGTAGATTCTGTCGGTCTCGTCATTGAGCCAGCTGGCATTCTTCTTCTTGATATTGACAACCTCCGTCATCAGGCTGTCGATCTTGTCGGACTCCACCCGGAATCTGTTGATCAGATCAATCGATTCCCTGGATTCCGAAAGATGCTCTGACTTGATTCTTTCAATCGTCTGGAGCAGACCCTTTTCATAGATGACGAGGGTTTCATCAATGGACTTGAGCTTTTCCTTGCCATCGCCCTCGGCAAAAAGCCTCTTGCTGTTGTTCAGCGCCTCTTTCATCAGTTGCAGCCTTTGCAGCACGGCGTCCGTGTGCCGGTTTCTGCTTTCATCATCGTTTGCAAGCACGGCATTTCTGATGGCCCGGCCCGCCGCGATCAGCTGGACATTGGCCTCGGATATTTGTGACAGGCCCAGAAGTTCCTTCTCGTACATCTGCGTTGCGAGATCATTGATTTCCCCTGCCTTCAGTATTCCATTGATACCGATGAATGCACCAATGCATGAGACCACAAGAAAGCCCATGGTCAGTTTGGTGATCACTTTTGATTTTTTGAAGCTCAACATCTTGATTGCCGAATGAATAATTTTCAACTATGAAATATTTGCCCTGACACCGGGATTCTTCGGCCGTAGAAAATCGGGAACTTGAAAAAGAATAATCCACCTCTTCTAAAAAAGACGTGGATTATTCTTGAAAATGATGTATTGATGTTATAATTGCTCGATGCATCGATGCTCGATCAATAAAAATTGGCACTGGCGCCGCGAGGCGCCAGTGCCAATTTTTATTTTCAGGCCCTGCAACGGCAATTGCATTTTTCTTGGTCGGTAAAGAATGATTGCGGCGGAAACTTCAGGTGGCAATTATTCTTGTGCATATGCGAATGTTTCAAGACAGCCTATTGATATCGTCTTGTCAAAAGGCTGTTTGAAGGATAAGCAATGATTGTAACGTTGTGTTATGAAATCAATCCCTCCTTTGCTCGCATCTTGACTTTGCATTTTGCGCAAACATTGCCGCAATGCGCATAATTTTCAATGGATTCAAGTCCCCATCCCCAATCGATGGCCCAGAAAAACAAAAGCGGCCCCTTGGGGGCCGCTGGTTCCGGGGCAATGGCGACTCAGGCGCTGCGCAGGTTTTTGGCTGCGCCGGCCAGTGCGGTGATCCGCTGCCAGTCACCCTGCTCCAGCGCATCGGCAGGCACCAGCCAGGAGCCACCCACGCAGACCACGTTGGACAGCGCCAGGAAATGCGCCGCATTGTCCGCAGACACGCCGCCCGTGGGGCAGAACCGCACGTCGCCGAACGGGCCTTGCCAGGCCTTGAGCATGGCCGAGCCGCCCGCCTGTACGGCGGGGAAGAATTTCAGCTCGTTGAAGCCGTCGTCCTGCGCGGCCATGATTTCGCCGCTGGTGGCCACGCCGGGCAGCAGCGGCAGCTGCAGGGCCTGGCAGGCCTGGCCCAGTGCGCCGGTGTAGCCGGGGCTCACGGCAAAGCGCGCACCGGCGCTGGCGGCGGCACGGGCATCGGCGGCGCTGCGCACGGTGCCGGCACCCACGATGGCCTCGGGCACGGCACGTGCGATGGCTTCGATGCTGGCCAGGCCCTCGGGCGTGCGCAGCGTGACTTCCAGTACGCGGATGCCGCCCGCGACCAGGGCCTGGGCCATGGGCACGGCATGTGCGACGTTGTTCAGGACAATGACCGGGATGACCGGCGCGTCCTGCATGATGGCCAGTGCCGTCAGTCGTTGATCCATGTGCAAGCTCCCTCTTCTGCGCTGAGCGCGTGGCGCCGGAATCCGGCAAACAGTTCGCGGCCAAAACCCCGGCCGTTGGCCTGGCGCAGTGCCTGCGGCATGGTGGCCAGGGGCCGCTGCTGCCATTCGGTGTCGTCGACCAGCACGGCCAGGGTGCCGGCCACGGCGTCCAGGCGTACCAGGTCGCCGTCTTGCAGGCGCGCCAGCGGTCCGCCCACGCAGGCCTCGGGCGAGACATGGATGGCGGCGGGCACCTTGCCCGAGGCGCCGCTCATGCGGCCGTCCGTGACCAGGGCCACCTTGTAGCCCTTGCCCTGCAGCACGGCCAGCGGTGGGGTGAGCTTGTGCAGCTCGGGCATGCCGTTGGCGCGCGGACCCTGCCAGCGCACCACGCAGATGACATCGCGGTCCAGCTCGCCGGCCTTGAAGGCCTGCTGCAGTGCTTCCTGCGAGTCGAAGACGCGCGCGGGCGCCTCGACCACATGGCGGTCCTCGGGCACGGCGCTGACCTTGATCACGCTGCGCCCCAGGTTGCCGGACAGCAGCTTGAGCCCGCCCGTGGTGCTGAAAGGCGCATCGGCCGGGCGCAGCACGGACAGGTCGCCGGAGACTTCGGCCTCGTGCCAGACGAGATGGCCGTCGTCCACGGCGGGAATGCGCGCAAATTCCTGCAGGCCCTCGGGCCGCACGGTGAGCACATCGCCATGCATGAGGCCGGCCTTCAGCAGCTGGCCGATCACATAGCCCGGCCCGCCTGCCGCCTGGAACTGGTTCACGTCGGCGCTGCCGTTGGGATAGACGCGGGCCAGCAGCGGCACCACGCCCGAGAGTTCCGAAAAATCATTCCAGTCGATGACGATTCCTGCCGCACGCGCTACGGCCACCCAATGGATCAGGTGGTTGGTCGATCCGCCCGTGGCCAGCAGGGCCACCATGGCGTTGACGATGCAGCGCTCGTCCACCACATGGCCAATGGGCGCGAAGCGGCGGTTCTTGGTGATGGCCAGCGCGCTGCGCATGGCCTCGCGCGTGAGCAGTTCGCGTTCGCCTTCGGCCGGGTTGATGAAGGCCGTGCCCGGCACATGCAATCCCATGGCCTCCAGCAGCATCTGGTTGCTGTTGGCCGTGCCGTAGAAGGTGCAGGTGCCTTCGCCGTGGTAGGCCGCCGTTTCGGCGGCCAGCAGTTCCTTGCGGCCCACCAGGCCCTGCGCGGCCTGCTCGCGCACCTTGGCCTTGTCGCCATTGGACAGGCCCGAGGTCATGGGGCCGGCCGGCACGAACACCGTGGGCAGATGGCCGAAATGCAGGACGCCAATCAGCAGGCCCGGCACGATCTTGTCGCAAATGCCCAGCATCAGCGCGGCGTCGAACACGTCATGCGACAGCGCGATGGCCGTGCCCATGGCAATGGCGTCCCGGCTGAACAGGCTCAGTTCCATGCCGGGCGCGCCCTGGGTCACGCCGTCGCACATGGCCGGCACGCCGCCGGCGACCTGCGCCGTGGCGCCGAGCTTGCGCGCCTCGTCCTTGAGGATGTCGGGATAGCGTGCCAGCGGCGCATGGGCCGAGAGCACGTCGTTGTACGCGGTGACGATGGCGACGTTGGGCGCCTTCTCTTCCACGATGCGTATGCGGTCGCCGCCTGGAATGCCCGCAAAGGCATGGGCCACATTGGCGCAGCCCATGGACTGGGCGCCGGGCGGGCGCGCGGCCATGGCGTCCACCTGCTCCAGGTAGGCGGCGCGTGATTGGGCACTGCGCTCGCGAATGCGGCGCGTGACCTGCTCGACGATGGGGTGGATGGTGCTCATGCGGGGTTCCTGCGGATGCGCTGGTGCGCGTTTTCTCTCTGTCGCGTTGTCTTTATGGGAAATGTCGGCCGGGGCATCCCTCCCAGGTGCGTCCGGCCCTGTTCCGAAGCTTACTTCACTGCGCGCGCCTGCTTGACGGCGGCCTGCACCTCGTCCCACGTGCCCTGGCCCACGGTCTTGGCAATGCCGGCATTCACCGCGGCGAGCTTGTCGCGCATGCGGCTGGCTTCTGCGGCGGGCAGCTCGTTGACCTGCATGCCCTTGGCCTTGATGTCGGCCAGGGCCTTGGCGGCTTCCTCGCGCGTGTCCTTGCGTTCGAACTCGCGGCTCTTGACGGCGGCATCCTGCAGCACCTTCTTCTCGGCCGGGCTCAGCGTGTCCCACCACTTCTTGCTGACGGTGACGATCCAGGGGCTGTAGACGTGGTTGGACACCGTGAGGTACTTCTGCACTTCATAGAACTTGCTGGACAGCACGGTGTTGAAAGGGTTTTCCTGGCCATCGACGGCACGGGTCTCCAGCGCCGTGAACAGCTCGGAGAACGGCAGCGGCACGGCATTGGCGCCCAGGGCCTTGAAACTGTCCAGGAAGACGTTGTTCTGCATCACGCGCAGCTTCACGTCGGCCAGGTCTTCCATCTTGGCGATGGGGCGCTTGTTGTTGGTGAGGTTGCGGAAGCCGTTTTCCCAATAGACCAGGCCCACCATGCCCTTGGGCTCCAGCGTGGCCTTGACCTTCTCGCCCACGGGGCCGTCCAGCACGGCGTCGGCTTCCTTGACATTGCTGAACAGAAAGGGCGTGTCCCAGACGGCCATTTCGGGCGACAGGCCCACCAGGGTGGCGGTGGAGCCGACCATCATTTCCTGTGCGCCGCCGATCAGCGCCTGCTGCATCTGCGTGTCCGAGCCCAGCGAGGCATTGCCGATGGCACGCACTTTCATCTTGCCGCCCGTGGCCTTCTCGACCTCCTTGGCAAAGAAGCGCGCCGCGCGGCCCTGGTTGGACTCATCGACCAGGCCATAGCCGAAGCGCACGATGCGCGGCTTGAAGTCCTGGGCCATGGCCTGGCCCGTGGCGGCCAGCGTGGTGACGGCGGCCATCAGGCCGGCGAGTGCAAAGGGAATACGCATGTTCATCTCCTTGGGTTGTAGTGAGGGATCAATGCATCCAGCGCAGAGGGGCCAGGATGATTTGCGGAAAAATCACGAAAAGCACGGCAAGCAGCACATAGACCATCAGGAACGGGTTCGTGCCCTTGATCACGGTCTCCATGCGCAGCCGGCCCACGCCGGCGACCACGTTCTGCACCGTTCCCACGGGCGGCGTGATCAGGCCGATGCAGCCCACATAAATGAACATGAAGCCGAAGTAGATGGGATCGATGCCGGCCTTGACGGCCAGCGGCGCGCACACGGGGCCGAAGATCAGGATGGTTGGCGTCAGGTCCATGGCCGTGCCCACCACCAGCAGGAACAGCATCATCGTGGCCATGAACAGCACGGGACTGCCCAGCAGGCCCGAGAAGCTGTCGGCCAGCATGTTGGGCAGGTCGGCCAGGGTGATCATGTAGGCCGTCACCGTGGCGGCGCCGCACAGGAACATGACCACGGCCGTGGTCTTGGCGGCGGCCAGGAACACGGCGTAGAGCCGGGTCCATGTCATCTCGCGGTAGATCACCATGGACACGAACAGCGCGTAGACGGCTGCGACCACGGCCGCCTCGGTGGGCGTGAACACGCCGCCCTTGAGGCCGCCCAGGATGATGACCGGCATCATCATGGCCCAGAAGCTCTTGGCCAGTGCCTTCAGACGCGGGCCCCAGGCCATGCGCTCGCCGCGCGACAGGTCGTACTTGCGGGCGATGGACCACCAGGCAAATATCAGGAATACGCCCATGATCAGGCCCGGCACCACGCCCGACAGGAACAGCTTGCTGATCGAAGTGTTGGTCGTCACGCCGTAGATCACGAAGGGCATGGACGGCGGAATGATGGGCGCAATGATGCCGCCCGAGGCCAGCAGGCCCGCGCTGTAGCTGTCGGGATACTTCTGGTCGCGCATCATGGGCAGCAGGATGGTGGCCAGGGCGGCGGTATCGGCAATGGCCGAGCCGCTCATGGACGCCAGCAGCACTGCCGCGCCAATGGCCACATAGCCCAGGCCGCCACGGATATGGCCCACATAGGCACGTGCCAGGTCGATGATGCGGCGCGACAGGCCACCCGCGTTCATCAGCTCGCCGGCCAGGATGAAGAAGGGCACGGCCAGCAGCGGGAAGTTGTCGAAGCCGGCCTGCAGGTTCTGCGCAAGCAGCTGCGAGTCGAAGAAGTCCAGGTGCCACATCAGCGCCACGCCGGTCAGCACCAGCGCCTGGGCGATGGGCATGCCGATCACCATGCCGCCAATCAGCACGGCCAGAAAGATCAGGGTCACAACCATGGTGCGTACTCCTTACTCGACCGTCGTTTCGGCATGGTTTTCTGCCGGCGCGCCACGGCGCAGGTCGCGCAGCGTCACCACCAACAGGCCCACGGCCAGCACCAGGGTGGCCGCGGCGCCCAGGGCCAGCGGGTAGCCCAGCACCGTGCTGTAGCTGTTCAGCCCCGCCTCCACCTGGGCCCAGGAGCCCCACAGCAGCAGGCCCATGCAGACCAGGACCAGTGCCTGCGACACCCAGAACAACGCCTTGCGCGCGCCAGGCCCCACGCGGGATGTCACAAGGTCGAAGCCCAGGTGGCTGCCCTCGAAAGCGGCCACGATGGCGCCAATGGCCACCAGCCAGACGAAGAGCAGGCGCGAGATTTCCTCATAGGAAACGATGCTGGTATGGAACACATAGCGCAGCACCACGTTGATGAACACGGCAATGACCATGCCGGCCAGGGCCAGCACCATCAGCACCTCGGCAAAGTGCTGCAGGCGCGGCTTGGGCCGGACTGCGGTGGAATCGGATTGCATGGGGCTTGTCTCCTGGCGTTATGGGTTTTGGGAGAAGGTGTCGGCCTGCGCCGCGGGCAGGAGCTGCCAGCTTTGGGCGCGGTGCACGATGTCGGTCAGCGGCAGCGTGGCGTCCACGGACAGCACGGCGCATTCGCCATCAGGGCGTTCCAGCGTGGCGAACTGGTTGGCCACCAGCTCGGGCGAGAAGAAGTGGCCGGCGCGCTCCTGCACGCGCTGCAGCGCCGTGTCGTAGTTCAGGTCCAGGAACACGAAGCCCACGGCACCGGCCGGGCCGGCGGCACGCAGCCGGTCGCGGTACTTGCGCTTGAGGGCCGAGCAGGTCAGCACCACGCCCTGCCCCGGCATGGCCTGGGCCAGCAACTGAGCCAGGCGGTCCAGCCAGCCGCTGCGGTCGTCGTCGGTCAGGGGGATGCCGGCCTGCATCTTGCGGATGCTTTCCTCGGCATGGTGGGCATCGCCCTCGTGCAGGGTCCAGCCCAGGGCATCGGCCAGGGCCTGCCCCACGCTGGACTTTCCGCAGCCGGAAACGCCCATGACGACCAGCGCCCGTGGGCGGGTGTCTGCGGGGGCGGTCTCGGTGATTGTTGGGATAGCGCTATCCATGTTCTTGCAAAAATTGGCAGACCAGGGTCTGCCTTGGATTTCGTTGTGCTTCAGAGGCCTTCGTCCGGGTTTACACGCAGGAGCAAGGGCCTTCGAATGATTGGGATAGCGCTATCATAATCTTCAACCCTCCCGCCCCCGACCTAGGACAATCCCTTGGCCCGTCAGATTCCGCCTGCCTCCCCAGAATCGCCCTCCGCCGATGTTTCCGGCCCGGCCCTGCCCGCCACGGGCCGCGCCCGCTCCTCGCGGGCCAGCGGGCGCATCACGCTCAGCGATGTGGCACAGGCCGCTGGCGTCAGCCCCATGACGGTCTCGCGCGCCCTGCGCGGCGAGCGCCGCGTGGACCCGGCCCTGGTCGAGAAAATCCGCACGGCCGCCGCACAGATGGGCTACGTGCCCGACCCCGCCGCACGCGCCCTGGCCTCGCAGAAAAGCGCCCAGGTGCTGGTGCTGGTGCCCATGCTGTCCAACACGCTGTTCGTGGACCTGATCGAGGCGGTTCACAAGGTGCTGTTCTCTGCGGGCTACCACGCGCTGATCGGCGTGACCCACTACGACCGGGCGGAAGAAGAACAGCTGCTGCGCACCTACCTGCCCATGCGCCCGGCCGGCCTGCTGCTCACGGGTTTCGACCGCAGCCCCGCTGCGCGTGAACTGGTACAGGCCAGCAAGGTCCCCTGCGTGCACCTGATGGAACTGGGCGGCGAGCCTGGTGCGCCCAGCGTGGGCTTTTCGCAGGCCGAGGCCGGGGCCGCCATCACGCGGCACTTGATGGAGCGCGGACACAGGCGCATTGCCTTTTGCGCAGGCCAGCTCGATGCTCGCGTGATGCAGCGCGCCGCGGGCTACCGCCATGCCCTGCAGGCGGCGGGCCTGCATGACCCCGCCCTGGAACTGCTCTGGCCCCGCCCCACGTCGATGGCGCTGGGCGCCGAGCTGCTGGACGCGGCCCTGCGCCTGGACCCTGCCGTCGATGCCCTGTTCTTCTGCAACGACGACATCGCCCAGGGTGCGCTGCTGGAGGCTCTGCGCCGGGGGATACGCGTGCCCGAGCAGATCGCCATCGCAGGCTTCAACGACCTGCCCGGCAGCGACCAGATGGTGCCGCCGCTGACCACCATCCGCACGCCGCGCGGCCATATCGGCACCGAAGGTGCGCGCATGCTGCTGCAGCTGATGCGTGGCGAGGCCGTGGAGCCGCCCAGCGTGGATCTGGGCTACGAACTGGTGGTGCGGCAGAGCAGTTGAAGCGAAGAGGGCTTTGTGAGCCCTCCTCCGTGGCCATCAGCCCGGCAGCAGGCGGCGCAGGGTCTCGGCCAGATCCTCTGCCGCGAACTTGGCCACGTAGCCGTCCGCGCCAACGCTGCGCACATGGTCTTCGTTGGCCGATCCGGACAGCGAGGAATGGATGAGCACGGGAATGGAATGGAAGCGCGCGTCCTGCTTGATGTGGCGGGTGAGCGTGAAGCCGTCCATCTCGGGCATCTCCAGGTCGGTCAGCACCAGGGCGACCTTGTCGGCCACCGTCAGTCCCTCCGCCTGGGCGCTGTCGGCAATGGCGTTGAGGCGGTCCCAGGCCTCCTTGCCGGACTTGAGCATCTCATACGGTGCCTGCAGGACCTTGAGCTCCTTCTCGATCAGCGAGCGCGCCACGAAGGAATCATCGGCGGCCAGCACGATGGCGCCGGGCTTGAGCTTGAGCCTGGCACCCACTTTTTCCGGCGTGATTTCCTGGGCGTCGGTGGGAGACACCAATTGCAGGATGGCCTCCACATCCAGCACCTGGGCCAGGCGCGAGTTGTCGGTGTCGCCATCCAGGCGGGCGATGCTGGTGACCAGCTTGCCGCCGGTGCCGCTGGCTTCGGCCGACAGCACCTGCTTCCAATCCAGGCGCACGATGTCCTCGACGGACTCCACCGCGAATGCCTGGGTGGTGCGCGCATATTCGGTGACCAGCATGATGTTCAGGCCGGTCTGGGGCTTGCAGCCCATGATGGCGGGAAGATTCAGCACCGGGATCACCTGCCCGCGCAGGTTTGCCACACCCAGCGAATGGGCCGTGCCCCCGCGATGGGCGTGATATGCGGCATGGCCACGATTTCGCGGACCTTGAACACATTGATCCCGAACAGCTCGGACTGGCCCAGGCCGGAGTCGCTGCCCAGCCGGAACAGCAGCAGCTCGAACTTGTTGTTGCTGGTGAGGTTGGTGCGCTCGTCGATCTCTCTTTGAGCTGCCTTGGAATTGAGGTTCATGCCGGTCCTGGAGAGTGACACATATTTTTACAAATTCTAAAGCGAGCGCCTCGGATTTAGCAAAAATTTATTGCACCTGAGTCGGAACAGCAACGCCGGGCGGCCGGCGACATGCTTCATGCATGCCACCGCCCCGCCCCGCGGCGCAGGAATCACTCGAATTCCAGGATCACATCGTCCACGGCCAGCGAATCGCCCTTGCTGGCGCTGATCTTGCCGACCACGCCGTCCTGCGAGGCGAACAGGATGTTCTCCATCTTCATCGCCTCGATCACTGCCAGCTTCTCGCCCGCCTGCACCTTCTGGCCCGGCTGCACGGCCACGTCCACCAGCAGGCCCGGCATGGGCGACAGCAGGAACCTGGACAGGTCCGGCGGCGCCTTGTAGGGCATGAGGCGGTGCAGTTCGCCGCCGCGCGGCGAGAGCACCAGGGCGTCGATCTGCGTGCCGTTGTGGATGACGCGCAGGGCCAGCGGGTTCCTGGCCGTGCCGCGCTCGACCTGGGCCGTGAAGGGCTTGCCGTTGCAGCTGCCCTGCACGCACATGGCACGCATGGGGGTTTCGCTGCGGAAGGTGTAGGGCTTGCCATCCACCGTGACGGTGCTGGCGCGGCTTTCGGCATCGAAGTCCGAGACCTGCACGGCGCGGTACTGGTGCTGGCCTTCGGCGCCCAGCACGACCACGCAGTAGTCGGCCGAGACCTTGAGCTCGTGCCCCCGCATCTGGCCGCTGATGGTGGCGGCGCGCGCGCGGTAGCGGCGGTTCATGTGGCCGGCCAGGGCGACCAGGAAGTCCGGGTCGCCGTGGGGCACGTCCTCGGCGTGGAAGCCGTGGGAGTAGTGCTCGGCGATGAAGCCGGTGTTGAAGTCGCCGCTCTTGAACTTGGGATGGGCCAGCAGCGCGGCCTGGAACGGGATGTTGGAGCTGATGCCCCGGATCACGAAGGCATTGAGCGCCTCGCGCATCTTGGCGATGGCGTCGTTGCGGTCGCTGCCGTGCACGATGAGCTTGGCGATCATCGAGTCGTAGAACATCGGAATTTCGCCGCCCTCATAGACGCCCGTATCCACGCGCACGCCGTGCAGGTGGCCGGTGTCGGCCTGCCACATGGTCTGCTCGGGCGGCGCAAAGCGCACCAGGCGGCCCGTGGAGGGCAGGAAGTTGCGGAACGGGTCCTCGGCGTTGATGCGGCACTCGATGGCCCAGCCATTGCGCTTGACGTCTTCCTGCGCGATGGCCAGCTTCTCGCCAGCGGCCACGCGGATCATCTGCTCGACCAGGTCCAGGCCGGTGATGCACTCGGTCACCGGGTGCTCCACCTGCAGGCGGGTGTTCATTTCCAGGAAGTAGAAATCCTGGTCCTTGCCGACCACGAATTCCACCGTGCCCGCGCTCTGGTAGCCCACGGCCTTGGCCAGGGCCACGGCCTGCTCGCCCATGGCGCGGCGCGTGGCGTCGCTGATGAAGGGTGACGGCGCCTCTTCGATCACCTTCTGGTGCCGGCGCTGGATGGAGCATTCGCGCTCGTTCAGGTAGATCACGTTGCCGTGGCCGTCGCCCAGCACCTGGATCTCGATGTGGCGCGGCTCCTGCACGAATTTCTCGATGAAGATGCGGTCGTCGCCAAAGCTGTTGCGTGCCTCGTTCTGGCAGCTGGCAAAGCCCTCGAAGGCTTCCTTGTCGTTGTAGGCCACGCGCAGGCCCTTGCCGCCGCCGCCGGCGCTGGCCTTGATCATCACAGGGTAGCCAATGCCCTTGGCGATTTCCACGGCGGCCTCGGGGCCGGCAATGGGGTCGTTGTAGCCGGGGATGGTGCTCACGCCCGCCTTGTCGGCCAGCTTCTTGGAGGCGATCTTGTCGCCCATGGCCGCAATGGCCGCGTGCTTGGGGCCGATGAAGGTGATGCCCTCTTCCTCCACGCGCCGGGCGAAGGCCTCGTTCTCGGACAGGAAGCCGTAGCCCGGGTGCACGGCCTGGGCGCCGGTCTGCTTGCACGCGGCAATGATGCGGTCGGCCTGCAGGTAGGACTCGCGGCTGGGCGCGGCGCCGATGTGCACGGCCTCGTCGGCCAGCTTGACGTGGCGTGCCTCGCGGTCCGCATCGGAGTACACCGCCACGGTCTGTATGCCCATCTTGCGGGCGGTGGCGATGACGCGGCAGGCAATCTCGCCGCGGTTGGCAATCAGGATCTTCTTGAACATCTTCTTAGCCCATTCTTGGAACTAAATCATGGGAACCGGAGCTGTCGTCAGCTTCGCTGTCCCTGTTTTGCGCTTCGCCAGCACTGTCAGTAACCGGCGCGACCAAAGCGAGGGACACCGAGGAAGGGCCGCCCCGCACCGAGGGTGTCGTCCCCCTCCCTCGCGAAGCGAGTTAGAGAGGGGGAAGCGGCGTAGCCGCTCAGGGGGTGCTTCACAAGGGGATGTTTCCATGCTTGCGCCACGGATTTTCCAGCTGCTTGTTCTTGAGCATCTGCAGCGAGCGGCAGATGCGCTTGCGCGTCTCATGCGGCTGGATCACATCGTCGATGAAGCCGCGCGCTCCTGCCACGAAGGGGTTGGCGAAGCGGGCCTTGTACTCCGCCTCGCGCGCGGCCAGCTTGGCAGGGTCGTTCTTGTCCTCGCGGAAGATGATCTCCACGGCGCCCTTGGCGCCCATCACGGCGATCTCGGCATGGGGCCAGGCCAGGTTGACGTCGCCACGCAGGTGCTTGGAGGCCATCACGTCATAGGCGCCGCCGTAGGCCTTGCGCGTGATGACGGTGATTTTCGGCACCGTGGCCTCGGCGTAGGCGTACAGCAGCTTGGCGCCGTGCTTGATGATGCCGCCGTACTCCTGGCTGGTGCCGGGCATGAAGCCGGGCACGTCCACGAAGGTGACCACGGGGATGTTGAAGGCATCGCAGAAACGCACGAAGCGCGCGGCCTTGATGGAGCTCTTGATGTCCAGGCAGCCGGCCAGCACCAGGGGCTGGTTGGCGACGATGCCCACGGTCTGGCCGTCCATGCGCGCAAAGCCGGTGATGATGTTCCTGGCGTAGTCGGGCTGCAGCTCGAAGAAGTCGCCGTCGTCCACGGTCTTGAGGATCAGCTCCTTCATGTCGTAGGGCTTGTTGGCGTTGTCGGGCACCAGGGTGTCCAGCGACTTGTCGGCGCGGTCCACGGGGTCCGAGGTGTAGCGCACGGGCGCCTTCTCGCGGTTGTTCAGCGGCAGGTAGTTGTAGAGGCGGCGCAGCATCATCAGCGCCTCCACGTCGTTGTCGAAGGCCATATCGGCCACGCCGCTGCGCGTGGTGTGGGTGATGGCGCCGCCCAGCTCCTCGGCCGTGACCTCCTCGTGCGTCACGGTCTTCACCACTTCGGGGCCGGTGACGAACATGTAGCTGCTGTCCTTGACCATGAAGATGAAGTCCGTCATGGCCGGCGAATACACGGCGCCGCCCGCGCAGGGGCCCATGATCATGGAGATCTGCGGCACCACGCCGCTGGCCAGCACGTTCTTCTGGAACACGTCGGCATAGCCGCCCAGGGAGGCCACGCCTTCCTGGATGCGGGCGCCGCCCGAGTCGTTGAGGCCGATCACGGGGGCGCCGACCTTCATGGCCTGGTCCATGATCTTGCAGATCTTCTCGGCATGGGTCTCGGACAGCGCACCGCCGAAGACGGTGAAGTCCTGGCTGAAGACGAAGACCAGGCGGCCGTTGATCATGCCGTAGCCGGTGACCACGCCGTCGCCGGGGATCTTGCTGTTTTCCATGCCGAAGTCGGTGCAGCGGTGCTCGACGAACATGTCCCATTCCTCGAAGGTGCCGTCGTCCAGCAGCAGCTCGATGCGCTCTCGCGCCGTGAGCTTGCCCTTCTTGTGCTGTGCGTCTATGCGCTTTTGGCCGCCACCCAGGCGGGCCTGTTCGCGCTTTGTCTCCAGTTGATCCAGGATGTCTTGCATGCTGCGATTCCTCTAACGTCTAACGGTACGGGTTGCTGGTGTTGTCTTGTCTGCGGTCACTGCGGCGCTGCGGCGGGTGCTGCCGCTGGAGCCGGCGCCGTTGCGGGCCCGGCCTGCGCCTGCAGCAGATTTCTGGCGGCCGTGCTGGCCGCGATCCGCCCTGCTGCCACGTCGGCCTGCAGTTGGGGCAGCAGCGCCCGCACCTGCGGATGCTGCCGGAAGGCCTGCTTGAGGCCGGAGTCGATGCGCTCCCACATCCAGGACAGGGCCTGGCGTTCGCGGCGCAGCGCCAGGCGGCCGTTGGCATGCTGCAGGCGGCGGAATTCCTCCACCGCGCTCCAGAAGCCGTCAACGCCCTCTTGCTTGAGCGCGCTGATGGTGATGACCCTGGGCTGCCACAGGCGCTCGTCGTGGTGGGCGTGCTCGGGATTGCCGTGCATGCCCAGCAGGCGCAGGCTGGAGGTGATCTGGGCCTGGGCGCGCGTGGCGGCATGGGGATCGATGTCGGCTTTGTTGATGACGACCAGGTCGGCCAGCTCCATCACGCCCTTCTTGATGGCCTGCAGGTCATCGCCCGCATTGGGCAGTTGCAGCAGGCAGAACATGTCGCACATGCCCTGCACGGCGATCTCGCTCTGGCCCACGCCCACGGTCTCGACGATGACCACATCGTAGCCAGCCGCCTCGCAGACCAGCATGGCCTCGCGGGTTTTCTCGGCCACGCCGCCCAGGGTGCCGCTGCTGGGGCTGGGGCGGATGTAGGCGTCCAGGTGAACGGACAACTGCTCCATGCGCGTCTTGTCGCCCAGGATGGAGCCGCCCGACACGGTGGATGAGGGGTCGATGGCCAGCACCGCCACCCGCAGGCCGCGTGCGATGAGGAACAGGCCCAGCGTTTCGATGAAGGTGCTCTTGCCCACGCCCGGCACGCCGCTGATGCCCAGGCGGAAAGACCCGCCCGTATGCGGCAGCAGGGCCGTGAGCAGCACATCGGCCGCCGCACGGTGGTCGGTGCGCGTGGATTCCAGCAGGGTGATGGCCTTGGCCATGGCCCGGCGCTGAACGGCGGGGTTGCCGTTCAGGATGCCGTCTTGCATTTGCTCGGGAGTCACTGCGGCGGGCTCAGAGGCTGTTGGCCTGGCGGATCTGTTCGAGCACATCCTTGGCGCTGGCCGGTATGGGTGTGCCCGGGCCGTAGACGCCCTTGACGCCGGCGTTGTAGAGGAAGTCGTAGTCCTGCGCAGGAATCACGCCGCCCACGAAGACGATGATGTCGTCCGCGCCCTGGCGACGCAGCTCCTCGATGATGGCCGGCACCAGGGTCTTGTGACCGGCCGCCAGCGTGGACACGCCCACGGCGTGCACGTCGTTCTCGATGGCCTGGCGCGCGCATTCCTCGGGCGTCTGGAACAGCGGGCCCATGTCCACGTCGAAGCCCAGGTCGGCAAAGGCCGTGGCCACCACCTTGGCGCCGCGGTCATGGCCGTCCTGGCCGAGCTTGGCGATCATCACGCGCGGGCGTCGGCCCAGCTGCTCGGACGATGCATCGATCTCGCCCTTGAGCTTTTCCCAGCCCTCGGCCGAGTCGTAGGCTGCTGCATACACGCCGGTCACCTTTTGCGTATCGGCGCGGTGGCGCCCGAAAACCTTCTCCAGCGCATCCGAGACCTCGCCCACCGTGGCACGCAGGCGCACGGCCTGGATGGCCAAGTCCAACAGGTTGCCCTCGCCGCTTTCGGCGGCCTGGGTCAGCGCCTGCAGGGCGGCCTCGACCTTGGCTGCATCGCGGCTGGCCTTGATCTGGTTCAGGCGTGCGATCTGGCTGTCGCGCACCTTGACGTTGTCCACCTCGAGGATGTCGATGGCGTCTTCCTTGGCCAGCTTGTACTTGTTGACGCCGACGATGACATCCTTGCCCGAGTCGATGCGCGCCTGCTTCTCGGCGGCGGCGGCCTCGATCTTGAGCTTGGCCCAGCCCGAGTCCACGGCGGCCGTCATGCCGCCCATGGCCTCGACCTCCTCGATGATCTTCCAGGCGGCGTCGGCCATGTCCTGGGTCAGCTTCTCCATCATGTAGCTGCCGGCCCAGGGGTCGATCACATTGGTGATGTGGGTCTCTTCCTGGATGATCAGCTGCGTGTTGCGCGCAATGCGGGCCGAGAACTCGGTGGGCAGCGCAATGGCTTCGTCAAAGCTGTTGGTGTGCAGGCTCTGCGTGCCGCCGAACACGGCGGCCATGGCCTCGATGGTGGTGCGCACCACGTTGTTGTAGGGGTCCTGCTCGGTCAGCGACCAGCCCGAAGTCTGGCAGTGCGTACGCAGCATCAGGCTCTTGGCCTTCTTGGCGCCGAAGCCCTTCATGATGCGGCACCACAGCAGGCGGGCCGCGCGCATCTTGGCGATTTCCAGGTAGAAATTCATGCCGATGGCCCAGAAGAAGGACAGCCGGCCCGCGAAATCGTCCACATCCATGCCCTTGGCCGTGGCGGTCTTGACGTACTCCTTGCCGTCGGCCAGCGTGAAGGCCAGTTCCAGCGCCTGGTTGGCGCCCGCCTCCTGCATGTGGTAGCCCGAGATCGAGATCGAGTTGAACTTGGGCATGTTCCTGCTCGTGTACTCGATGATGTCGCCGATGATGCGCATCGACGGCTGGGGCGGGTAGATATAAGTGTTGCGGACCATGAACTCCTTGAGGATGTCGTTCTGTATGGTCCCCGACAACTGGTCCTGGGCCACGCCCTGCTCCTCGGCCGCCACCACGTAGCCGGCCAGCACGGGCAGCACCGCGCCGTTCATGGTCATGGACACGCTGATCTTGTCCAGCGGAATCTGGTCGAACAGCACCTTCATGTCCTCGACCGAATCGATGGCGACGCCGGCCTTGCCCACATCGCCCGTCACACGCGGATGGTCGCTGTCGTAGCCCCGGTGCGTGGCCAGGTCGAAGGCCACCGACACGCCCTGCCCGCCGGCGGCCAGCGCCTTGCGGTAGAAGGCGTTGGACTCCTCGGCCGTGGAAAAGCCCGCGTACTGGCGAATGGTCCAGGGCCGGCCCGCGTACATGGTGGCCTGCGGGCCGCGGATGTAGGGCTCGAAGCCTGGCAGGCTATCCGTATGGGGCAGGTTGGCCGTGTCTGCCGCCGTGTACAGCGGCTTGACGTCGATGCCGTCGGGCGTGGTCCAGTGCAGTGCCTGGATGTCGCCCCCGGGAGCGGCCTTGGCGGCCGCCTGGGCCCATTTCTGCAGGTCGGCAGTTGCGAATTCCTGGCCGTTCTGCGCTGTCGGATGTTCTTGTCTCATGTTCTCAGGCTCGTGAATGACAGGTGCCCTTGAGGGCATGCCCCAGAGCTGCCGCAGTTTACATCATTCATAATTATTCATTCAAAATATCTTTGCCGATACAATCCGGGCCACATGTCGACAAACACCCTCACTCCCCGCGCTCTCTACGAACAGGTTGCAGAGAAGCTGCGCCTGCGCATCTTCGAGCACGAGCTGGCGCCCGGTGACTGGATCGACGAACTGAAGATTGCCGAGGAATACGGCATCAGCCGCACCCCGCTGCGCGAGGCCCTGAAGGTGCTGGCCGCCGAGGGCCTGGTCACCATGAAGGTGCGCCGTGGCGCCTATGTGACCGAGGTGTCGTCCAAGGACATTGCCGATGTCTATCACCTGCTGAGCCTGCTGGAATCCGATGCCGTTCAGGTGGTGGCCGAATCGGGCAGCGACGAAGAGCTTGCCGCCCTGCAGCAGACCCACGAGGAACTCAAGGCGCAGACGCGCGATGCAGACCGCTTCTTCGAACTCAACGAGAGCTTTCACATGCAGCTGCTGCAGATTGCCGACAACCGCTGGCGCAACCAGCTGGTGGCCGATCTGCGCAAGGTGATGAAGCTCAACCGCCACAAGTCGCTGTTCAAGCAGGGCCGCATCGAGGATTCGCTGGCCGAGCACGAGACCGTCATGCAGGCCCTGCTGCGCCGCGATGGCGCTGCAGCGGCCCAGGCCATGCGTCAGCATTTTCAGAACGGCCTGGCTGCGGCGTCCTGAAGCCTGCCGTTCGGCGCTCTTGCACAGCCGGCACCCTCTGGCGCGGCCATGACGCGCAGGCGGCCGCCCCGTCTGGAATCGGGCCCGGTGTGCAACGGTGGCGACGTAGGCAGACATGCGGCTCCTGGTTGGTTTCAGAGTGGACACACGAAAACGCTGCAGTGCAGCATAAACGCGTGCGCCGCACCCTCTCATGTCCGAAGCTGACGCCAGGGCCTGCGGAAAGCCCCGGCTATCATCAGCGGCTACATCCACTTCGGCCTGCACCCTCCTCGCATGAGCATCCAAGACCCAGCCCGCGCCCCTTCCCTGGCCATGAGCCTGCCAGCCGATGCCAGCATGGCCACGGCCTCCACCCTGGTGGAAATGCTGGCCCTGCGCGTGCAGCAGACGCCCGCAGGCGAGGCCTACCGGGCCTATGACGAGGATGCGCGCAGCTGGAAGACGCTGAACTGGGCACAGGCCGGCGAGCGTGTGGCCCTCTGGGCGCAGGCGCTCGCCGCGCAGGAGCTGCCGGCAGGATCGCGCATCGCCATCCTGCTGCCCAACGGTCTGGACGCCATGTCCATCGACCTGGCCAGCCTGCGCTGTGGCCATGTGCCCGTGCCGCTGCACGCCATAGACAACGCGGGCAGCATTGCCTACATCCTGGCCAACGCCCAGGTTTCCATGCTGTTCGTGGCACAGCAATCCACCTGGGACAAGATCTGCGCCACGGGCCAGGCCCTGCCTGCGCTGCGCAAGGTGGTCGTGGCGTCGGCCAAGCCGGCTTCCCGGGCCGCAGAGCCTGAAGCCGAAGGCGATGCCGCCGCACTGGAGGCCCTGCGCCAGATCCCCGTGCAACCGCTGGCCCAATGGCTCGCTGAAGGCGGCGCAGTCCCCCTGCCCCCGCCTCCCTCTGCCGAGGACCTGGCCGCCGTGGTCTACACCTCGGGCACCACGGGCAAGCCCAAGGGCGTGATGCTCACGCACCGCAACGTGGTCTCCAACGTGCAGGCCGTGATGCAGCGGCTGCAGCCGCGCAGCGACGATGTTTTCCTCTCCTTCCTGCCGCTGTCGCACACCTTCGAGCGCACGGCTGGCTACTACCTGGCGCTGGCCGTGGGCGCCTGCGTGGCCTATGCGCGCTCGGTGGCCCAGCTGGCCGAGGATCTCAAGACCCAGCGCCCCACGGTGCTGGTGTCCGTGCCGCGCATCTACGAGCGCGTGCACGCCAAGGTCATGGAGACGCTGGCCCGTGCACCGCTCAAGGCCCAACTGTTCGAGCTGGCCCAGGCCAGGGGCTGGCAGCGATTTTGTGAAACACAAGGCATTGCCGATGCGCAAGCGCCCCAGCCCGAAGTGCCGGGCTGGATGCAATGGCTGCCCTGGCCGGTGCTCAACCACCTGGTGGCCAAGCCGCTGCTGGCCCAGTTCGGTGGCCGCGTGCGCGTGGCCGTCAGTGGCGGCGCGCCGCTGTCGCCGACGATTGCGCGCTGTTTTCTGGGCTTGGGACTGCCGCTGATCCAGGGCTATGGAATGACGGAAACCTCACCCGTGGTCTGCGCCAACACGCTGGAGGACAACCACCCCGCCACCGTGGGCCACGCCTTGCCCGGCGTGGAGGTGCGGATTGGCGAGAACCGGGAACTGCAGGTGCGTGGCCCCTGCGTGATGCGCGGCTATTGGGAGCGCCCCGAAGACACCGCCAAGACCTTCACCGACGACGGTTGGCTGCGCACGGGCGACCAGGCGGTGATCGAGGACGGGCGCGTGCGCATACAGGGACGCATCAAGGAAATCATCGTCACCTCCACCGGCGAGAAGATTCCACCGGCCGACCTGGAGCTGGCCATTACCGGCGACCCGTTCTTCACCCAGGTCTTTGTCGTGGGCGAAGACCGCCCTTTCATCGCCGCCGTGGCCGTGATCGAGCGCGGCGAATGGCAGGCCATGGCCCAGCGCCTGGGCCTGGATCCCGAAGACCCCAAGAGCCTGAACCACTCCGCCGCCGAACGCGAGGCACTGGCACGCATCGAAAAGCAGGTGGCCAGCTTTGCCCGCTATGCCGTGCCACGCGCCGTGCATCTGGAGCTGGAGCCCTGGACCATAGAAAACGGGCTGATGACGCCTACCCTCAAGCTCAAGCGCAATAACCTCATGACCCGGTTCGAGTCGCAGATCGCCGCCATGTACAGCAAGCCTGCCGAGCGCTGGCAAGGCCGCAACAGCGCGGGTTGACCCCCTGTTCCTGACAAGCAGCCGCCGCGCAAAACGGCGGCTTTTTCTATTTTTGATATGGATTCAATTCATGTAAGTTACATTGATTGATCAAAAGAAAGGAAGAGCGCACTGCGCACGCTCTTCCTGGGTCTGCGTCAAGCAGCTGCCAGTGGCAGGCTGGGGCTCGCCATGCCGATCTCCTTCGCCGAGCTGATCTGGAACGTGGCCACCGCCTGTGCAAGCACCCGCGCCTGCCGTTCCAGGCTGGCTGCAGCGGCTGCCGACTCTTCCACCAAGGCGGCATTCTGTTGCGTGACCTGGTCCATCTGGGAGACGGCCTGGGTGATCTGCCCCAGGCCACCGCTTTGCTCCACGCTGGAGGCAGAGATGGCCTCGATCAGCGATGCCACCTCGCTCACCTGGGCTTCAATGGCATCCATGGCCTTGCCTGCTTCCCGGACCTGGTTGCCGCCCATTCGCACCTTGTCGGTGGACGCCGTGATCAGTGCCTTGATCTCCCGCGCCGCAGCGGCGCTGCGCTGGGCCAGGGAACGCACTTCCCCGGCCACCACGGCAAAGCCCCTGCCCTGCTCGCCTGCCCGCGCGGCCTCCACCGCTGCATTGAGCGCCAGGATATTGGTCTGGAAGGCAATGGAGTCGATCACGCCCGTGATCTCGGCAATCTTTCCACTGCTGGCCGAGATTTCGTCCATGGTGCCGATGACCCTGGCGACCGCGCCGCCGCCCACGCCGGCCACCTCCTTGGCACGCACGGCCAGGGCGCTGGCCTGCCGCGCGTTCTCGGAGCTCTGGCCCACGTTGCCGGCCAGCTGCTCCATCGACGCCGCCGTTTCCTGCAGGCTGGAGGCCTGGTGCTCGGTGCGGCTGCTCAAATCCTGGTTGCCGGCAGCGATCTGGCTGGAGGCCGTGGTCACCGACTCCACGCCGCGCCGAACATCGCCAACGATGTTTGCCAGCGACTCGCGCATGGCGCTCATGGAGCGCAGCAGGTCGCCGACCTCGTCACGACCAGTGGCCTGGATCTCGGACGCCAGGTCGCCCTGCTCGATGTGCCGGGCCACTTCCACGGCCGACTTCAAGGGCACCGTGATGGAGCGCGTGACCATGTAGCCCAGGGCCACGGCCAGGATGACGGCAGCCGCCACAAAACCGTAGATCAGCATCTGCGAGCGTGCAAAAACCTCCCTGGAGTCCCCATAGACATCCTCCGACGTCTTGAGCTGCAGCTCGACCAGCTCGCCGATCTTGGCGCTGATGGGATCGATGCTGGCATACAGCGCGCCGTCGAACTCATCCAGGCTGCCGGCCTTCTTGCCGTCCAGCTGCTTGAGGCGCTGCAGCAGTTTGTCGATGCTTTGGTTGGCCGGCGCGAAAAGTGCCTGGGCCTGCTTGGCCAGCACGGCCTCCTGCGCTGTGAGCTGGGTGGACGAGTAGCTGCGCCAGGCGGCCTCGATCGCGGGCAGCGTGCCCGAGATGCTGGCCGATGCCTCCTGCGCCGTGATCAGGCCCGCATTGGCTTTATTGACCGTGTCTATGACGTTGACGGCATAGGCATCCGCAATCTGCTTGAGCTGCTTGAGTGGAACCACACGGTCCTGGTACAGGGTCTCCGTGCCCGAAAACACATGGCCCAGCGCCCTTGCGCCGACGCCCCCTACGGCCATCAGGCAGACCAGCAGGACAAGAAAGACGGCTGTAAGCCGGGTACCGATACGCACATCGCTGAGTTTTTTCATCGCAGAACCTCTGGCCCAGTGCTGCCGTCGGTATAGGCCATCGCTATCGCATCCAGGCAGTCACATTAGCTGCCTTATCGGTAGCGGTGGCCGATTTCTTGAGAGACAAAACTCAATAAGTTCCGCGAGATGTGTAAAGACGCCCGCCACAGTGCGGATGCCCGCCCCTGCCCTCAACCCCGTTGCCAGGTCAACCCATCCAAGGCACGGCCAATCCATTCATGTAAGTTACATTGATATCATCAAAAAAATGGCCCGTGAAAGCACGAGCCATTTCCATTCAGACGTAGACGTCGACCACGCCACCCAGTCCGGGCGCCTTGTTGCTCTTCGGCTGGGACGGCGACTTGGCTTCAGCCGCCTGCTGCTGCTCGCGCTGTTTGTCGATCTGGGCCTGCTGCCTGGCGCGCATGAGCGCCTCGATCTGGCTTTGCACCATCATGATCTGCGACTGCAGCAGCTTGGCCTTCGTCTGCTTGGCCTTGGCGTCGATGTTCTCGGAAGACACTTCCTTGAGCGCCTGCTGCAGCTCCATGAGCTTGCGCTGCAACGCAGCGATGTCATTGCCGCCGGAGGATGAAGCGGCTCCCGAGGCGGAAGCCGATGTGGAGGATGAGACTTGCATGCCTCATACATCGTCCACCGCCGCACAAACTGAAGGCCGAAAACACGCCTGCCCCGCCAGTAGTCACCCCAGCCAATGCCGCAGCGCTCCCGCCGATGCAATGCCGATCAGCACCGTCGGCAGAATGGGCAGCCGGCTGGCCGCCACCAGCGTCACCACCAGGGCCAGCAGATCGGCCGGCCGCTCGGACACAAACGCCGGGGCAATCACCGAGATAAGCACGCAGCCCGGCAGGCTTTCCATCACGTACTGCATTCGCGGGCTCAGCGTGCGCCCGCGCAGCAGCAGGTAGCCGATCACTCGCGTGAAATACGTGCTGCACGCCATGAGCACCAGCGTCAGCAAGGTTGTGGCTTCCATCGCTCAGCTCCTGGGCGCCAGCAAGGCCGCGCAGATCAGGCCCGAAACGGCGCCGGCCGCCACATACCAGGCGCCAGGCACCAGCTTGTAGACCAGGGCCGCCGTCAGCAGGCTCACCAGCCAGGGCCGGCAAGGCCTGACGCCCTTCCACATGCCGCGCAGCAGCACCAGAAACACGGCGGTGAACGCCATGTCGAAGCCGTACTGCTCCAGGTCACCAATACGCGGTCCCAGAAAGGCACCGGCCGCCGTGCACGACACCCAGGCCATGTACAGGCCTGCCGACACGCCCATGTAGTAAGGCAGGCTCACACGCCGGGCAGCACTGCGCTGGGCGTCTGCCAGGGCCAGCGCCCAGCTTTCGTCGCACATGAAGAACAGGGCCGGCAGCGCACGGCGCCTGGGCAGATGGCGCAGATACGGCGCCAGCGCCGCACCCATCAGGATGTGCCGGCAATTGACCAGGAAGGACATGGCGACGATCAGCAGCACATGCGGCGGCGAAGTCCACAGCCGTATGGCCGTGAACTCCGAGCCGCCGCCGAAGTTCATCCCGGTCATGAGAGGAACCTCCAGCGGTGCCAGCCCCTTTTGCACGGCCTGGGCGCCCAGCACCAGGGCAAAGGGCACGAAGCCCAGCATCACGGGAATCGCATCCCTGAAGCCGCGAAAGGCCTCGGAACTGCGGGAGACGGAATCTGCCGAAACGGCAGCGGGGGAAAGTGGAATGGATGAAGACATGGAGAGCGGCGATTGTCGGCCTGTGCCGCTGGAATTTGCTGCCGATTCATGCTTTCGCCAGCCATTTCACGGACGTTTATGCCGGTTTATTCAAGCAACTGGAAATAATCTGCCGCACAAGTGCTGCACAAGCGCCGCTCAACCCATTTCCATGGCTGGCGGCGCTCCTCGGACGGCCGCGCCTGCCCTCCTGACATTTCACGAAACCCAACAGCCATTGGCTCCCGCCATGCTGCAGTGCGTCGCAAACGGCTGTGCCGGCCAGGGCGGCGGCGGGACCATGCAGCCCTCATCACTTCGCTTCACCTGAAAGGTTCCCCATGCGCACTTCCGACTTCACCCGCTTCATCGCCCTGGCCGCCCTCAACCTGGGCCTGGCCGGCACCGCCCTCGCCCAGGACGCCACGCCCTCCTCCACTGCTGCCCCCACCGACCTCAGCCGTGCCCAGGTGCTGGCCGACCTGGAAATGTGGCACCGCGCCGGACTCACCTATGTCTCGGACCGCGAGATCGATGTCCGCTCCACCGAGTACCAGCGCGGCCTGGAGCGTTACCAGCAACTGCGCGCCAGCCCCGCCTACCGGGAGGCCGTGGCAAGGCTGGAGAAGGGACATGCCCTGGCCCAGGACAAGTGAGCTTGAAGGCGGCCGGTTGCGGATCTGGGGAGCTGAAAGCCACCGGCGAGTCTGGATAACCCTGATCCCGTCCCCGGCACCCTCGCGTCACACGGTCAACCGGTGTTTCTGCAATAATTGCCGCAACAATCATTGCGCAGTCAATTATTTCACCCGCAGACACCATGACCCAGCCTCCCCTGCCCAACGGCCTGCAGCCCTCGGACTTCTACAGCCCAGGCAGCTACACGCCCTTCGAGAGCGTGGGGTTCCTCATGCGCAAGGTGCTCAGTTCCATCCTCCAGCAGGCCGATGCGCAGTTGGCCGAGCATGAGCTGACCTATGTGCAGTGGCTGCCGCTGTACAAGCTGCTGCTGTGCAGCGACGCCACGAATGCCGGCATGGCGCGTGACCTGGGGCTGGATCCGGCCTCCATCACGCGGGCGCTGGACCGGCTCGAATCCAAGGGCATGCTGCGGCGCGAGCGCTCCACGGTGGACCGGCGCGTGGTCAAGCTGGTGCTGACCGATGAAGGCCGTGCCATGGCGGCCAAGGTGCCGCAGGTGCTGTCCAGCGTGATGAATGCCCATATGGCCGGCTTCAGCCATGACGAGTCGCGCCAGCTGCTGGACATGCTGCGCCGCCTGCTGGCCAACGGCGATGCGATGCGCGCGCCGGAAGCTGCGCCGCCGGCCCCTGCGCCTGCCACGCCCGTCGGCTGACAGCGCCAGCCCCTTTTTCCGCCCCGGTTTCCGATTTCCTGATTCTTGACCCCCAACAGGCAGACCACCATGCCCAAATCCTTTGTTTCCGTGTCCGCCGCGCCCCGCCGCGTGGCCGCCGCAGCGACCACCCTGTGCGCCGCGCTGGCCCTGGCCGGTTGTGCTTCCCAGGGCCCGGCCCATGAGCCGCTGGCCCGGCTGGCCGCCGCCGACCTGGGGCTGACGACCCAGTCCGAGACAGGCGCCAATACCAGCCTGCCCGCCGCCGATTGGTGGAAGTCCCTGGGCGATGCCCAGCTGGATGCGCTGATCGCCCAGGCGCTGCAGGGCAGCCCCAGCCTGGCCATGAGCCGCGCCCGCTTCGACAAGGCGGCCGCCCTGGCCACGGCAACCAGCACGGCCACCGATGTGCGCGGCACGCTCGGCGTCGACGCCACGCGCCAGCACTACAGCGCCAACGGCCTGGTGCCCGCACCCATTGCCGGCCATACCTACAACACCGGCAACCTGCAGGCCGGCCTGAGCTGGACGCCGGATTTCTTTGGCCGCCATGCCGCCGACCTGCAGGCCGCCCTGGGCCAGGCCCGTGCCGCCCAGGCCGACAGCGCCGCCGCCGCCAACCAGCTCGCCGCCCAGGTGGCGCGCAGCTATGTGGCGCTGGCTCGCCTGATTGCCCAAAAGGATGTGGCTGGCCGCACGCTGACCCAGCGCCAGTCGCTACTGGACCTGAGCCAGCAGCGCACGCGCGCCGGGCTGGACAGCCAGGTGGAGCTGACCCAGGCCCAGGCCGGCCTGCCCGATGCCGGCACCCAGATCGAAATGCTGGACGAGCAGATCACGCTGGCGCGCCGCACCATCGCCGTGCTCTGCGGGCAGGCGCCCGAGGCGCAGCTGCAGCTGTCGCCCCGTCTGGCCGCGCTGCAGATCCAGGCCGTGCCCGGCCAGTTGGGTGCCGACCTGCTGGGCCGCCGGCCCGATGTAGTGGCCGCGCGCTGGCGCGTGGAGTCCGCAACGCAGGGCATAGAGAGCGCGCGGGCGGATTTCTACCCCGATATCAATCTCACGGCCTTCATCGGCCTCAATGCCATCGGCCTGGACAACCTGTTCAAGGGCAGCTCGCGCCAGATGGGCATCACGCCCGCGCTGCGCCTGCCCCTGTTCGACGGCAAGCGCCTGCGCGCCCAGTTGCGCGGCACGCAGGCCGACCTGGACACCGCCATTGCCCAGTACAACGGCGTGGTGCTCGATGCGGTCAAGGAAGCGGGCGACGCCATCACTTCCGTGCAATCGCTGGTGCGCCAACAGCAGCTGCAGGCCGAGTCGCTGGAGAAGGCCGAACGCGCCTACGACTTTGCCGTGCAGCGCTACAAGGCGGGCCTGGCCAGCCAGGTGACGGTGCTGAACACCGAAACCCAGGTGATCACCCAGCGCCGCCTGGACGTGGACCTGCGCGCCCGCGCGCTGGACACGCGCGTGTCGCTGATGAAGGCGCTGGGCGGCGGCTGGACCGATGGCACGGCTGCCGTGCAGGTCAGCCAGCACTGAGATCGCAACCCGCACAGGAATCCACCGCACTCTTGACCCTCCACCGGGCAGACCGCCAGCCAGCGTGACAGACCGCCAGCTCCCTGCCCCGGCCGCACAACCACATTCACAGATAACAAAGCGCCGTACACCATGACCGACACCAACAAGCAAGCACCCAGCCCTGCCGCCGCACCGGCCGCAGCCTCGCCCGTGGCCAATCCGCAGGGCCGCCGCAAGGGCCTGACCCTCATCGCCGCCGCCGTCGCGGTGGCCGCCGTCGCCTGGGGCGGCTGGCACTGGATGGTGGCCCGCAACTACCAGACTACGGACAACGCCTATGTGGCGGGCAACGTGGTCCAGATCACGCCGCAGATCGGCGGCACGGTGATCAGCATCGGCGCCGACGACACCGACTACGTCAAGCCCGGCCAGCTGCTGGTGCAGCTGGACTCGGCCGATGCCCTGGTCGCCCTGTCCCAGGCCGAGTCGCAACTGGCCCAGACCGTGCGCCAGGTGCGCACCCTGTATGCCAACAACGCGCCCCTGGTCGCCCAGGTGGCCCAGCGCGAGGCCGACCTGGCCCGCCTGCAGGCCGATGCCGCCCGCGCCCGCGAGGACGTGGACCGCCGCCGCCCGCTGCTGGCCACGGGCGCCGTGGGCAAGGAAGAGTTCGACCACGCCCAGTCCCTGGCCCGCACGGCAGGCAATGCCGCCTCTGCAGCAGAAGCCGCCGTGCGCGCCGCCAAGGCGCAGCTGACCGCTGCCGAAGCCCAGACCAAGGGCAGCAGCGCCGAAGAGCACCCCAGCGTGATCGCCGCTTCCGCCAAGGTGCGCGAGGCCTATCTGGCGCTGCAGCGCACGCGCCTGGTCTCTCCCGTGGAAGGCTATGTGGCCAAGCGCGGCGTGCAACTGGGCCAGCGCGTGGCCTCGGGCGCGCCGCTGATGACGGTGGTGGGCCTGCACAACCTCTGGGTGGATGCCAACTTCAAGGAAAGCCAGCTGGCCCAGCTGCGCATAGGCCAGAAGACCGAACTGACGGCCGATGTCTACGGCGACAAGATCAGCTACCACGGTACCGTGGTCGGCATGGGCGCAGGAACCGGCGCGGCCTTCTCGCTGCTGCCCGCGCAAAACGCCACCGGCAACTGGATCAAGGTGGTGCAGCGCGTGCCCGTGCGCATTGCGCTGGCGCCGGAAGACCTGGCCCAGCACCCGCTGCGCGTGGGCCTGTCCATGGAAGTCAAGGTGGACGTGCGCGACCAGCAGGGTGAAGTGCTGGCAACCGCCACGCGCAATGCCCCCGTGGCCCAGACCTCCATCTACGACATGGCATTGCCCCAGGCCGAGGAACGCATCGCCCACATCGTGGCAGGCCAGAACGTGGCGCCGCTCAAGCAGTTGCCCGAGCTGCCGCCCGTTGCCATGGCCGATGCGCAAGACAGGTCACAGGGCAAGGCGCCAGCCGCCGTGGCCTCCGCGCCGGTTGACGCGCAGGCCACGCAGTCCAAGTAAGCAGGCATCGCTTCCCCGCCTTCCCAGAACCTACGCGGACTGCCTATGACTTCCTCTACCACCGCCGTGCCGGAGCCGGCGCAGCCGGGTGGGCCGACCGTGCCGCCTGCCGCGCCACCCTCGGCACCGCCTGCCATGCCCGCACGGCCCGCACCGCTCAAGGGCGCCCAGCTGGCCCTGGGCACGCTGGCCCTGTCGCTGGCCACCTTCATGAACGTGCTGGACTCGTCCATTGCCAACGTCGCCATTCCGGCGATCTCGGGCGACGTGGGCGTCAGCCCCAGCCAGGGCACATGGGTGATCACCAGCTTTGGCGTGGCCAATGCCATCTCGGTGCCGCTCACGGGCTGGCTCACGCAGCGCTTCGGCGCCGTGCGCCTGTTCACCATGAGCGTGCTGCTGTTCGTGCTGACCTCCTGGCTGTGCGGCTTTGCCTCGTCGCTGGAGATGCTGGTGCTGTTCCGCGTGCTCCAGGGGCTGGTTGCCGGCCCCATGATCCCGCTGTCGCAGACGCTGCTGCTGTCCAGCTACCCGCCGGCCAAGGCCGGGGTGGCGCTGGCGCTGTGGGGGATGACCACCCTGGTGGCGCCCGTGGTCGGGCCGCTGCTGGGGGGCTGGATCACGGACAACATCTCCTGGCCCTGGATCTTCTACATCAACGTGCCCGTGGGCCTGCTGTCGGCCCTGATGACCTGGAGCATCTACCGCAGCCGCGAGACCCCCACGCGCAAGCTGCCCATCGACTCCGTGGGCCTGGCCCTGCTGGTGCTGTGGGTGGGCGCGCTGCAGCTGATGCTGGACAAGGGCAAGGAGCTGGACTGGTTCGCCTCGGGCGAGATCGTCACGCTGTGCGTGCTGGCCATCGTGAGCTTCGTGGTCTTTCTGGTCTGGGAGCTGACGGATGCGCACCCGGTGGTGGACCTGCGCCTGTTCATGCGCCGCAATTTCGCGGCGGGCTCGGTGGCACTGTCGATTGCCTACGGCCTGTTCTTCGGTAACGTGGTGCTGCTGCCGCTGTGGCTGCAGCAGTGGATGGGCTATACCTCCACCACGGCCGGCATGGCGCTGGCGCCGGTGGGCATCTTCGCCATCATCCTGACGCCGCTGGTGGGCCGCAAGGTCACGCAGTGGGACCCGCGCAAGATGGCCACGGGCGCCTTCGTGGTGTTCGCCCTGGTGCTGTGGATGCGCTCGCGCTTCACGGTGGAGACGGACTTCATGCACATCCTGGTGCCCACGCTGATCCAGGGCGGGGCCATGGCGTTCTTCTTCATCCCGCTGACGACGATCACGCTGTCGGGCATCTCGCCGGACCGTATCCCGGCCGCCGCAGGCCTGAGCAACTTCGTGCGCATCACGGCGGGTGCCATGGGCACCTCCATCGCCACCACGCTCTGGGAAAACCGCGCCGCGCTGCACCACGCCCATCTGACAGAAGGGCTGATCCAGGGCCAGGGCGTGTTCGGCGTCACCCTGCAGGGGCTGCAGGCCGCAGGCCTGAGCCAGGCGCAGGCGCTGGCCCAGATCAACCGCCTCATCGACCAGCAGGCCTACACGCGGGCGGCGGACGACATCTTCCTGGCGTCGTCCGTGCTGTTCCTGGTGCTGATCGTGCTGATCTGGATGACCAGGCGCCCTGCGGGCCATGCCGGCGGTGCCGAGGCGGCCGGCGCCCATTGAGGCCCAGCTTGCGGCCATCACGACAAGGAGCTGCCTGCAGGGGCAGCTCCTTTTTTGTTTACATGACGACACGCAAGGCGCCTTGAATCGGGCCGCCAAGACCACCATCTCGACAGGGCTGCGCCACCGGTTCCATGATGGCGGCGGCCTGAACACCGACGGAGCACCGTGAAAACACCCCGCATCTTCCGCGCCCCGATTGCCGACTACGCCCAATCACCCCAGTCGGTGGGCGGGCGCTTTCGCAACGTCCATCCCCGCCCCGCCAACGCGCCCCAGCCCGACGCCAAGGTGATGTGGGACTTCTTCTTCAACAAGCCCAAGGACACCGAGCCTGCGACGCCCCTGCCCGTGCAGCGGCTCACCCCGGCCGACCTGGTCGCCGCGCCCGAGCGCAGCCTGTACCGCCTGGGCCACTCCACGCTGCTGATGAAGCTGCGCGGCGGCTGGTGGATCACCGACCCGGTGTTTGCCGAGCGCGCCTCGCCCTTTTCCTTCATCGGCCCCAAGCGCTTTCATGCGCCACCCATCGCCCTGCATGAACTGCCCGCGCTGCGCGGCGTGGTGCTTTCGCACGACCACTACGACCATCTGGACAGTGCCACCATCCGCGCCCTGGCGCCCCGGGTCGACTTCTTCCTGTGCACGCTGGGCGTGGGCGACCGGCTCATGGACTGGGGCGTGGCCCCCGAGAAGGTGCGCCAGTTCGACTGGTGGCAGGACGTGCAGGTGGACGGCCTGCGCTTCACGGCCACGCCGGCCCAGCATTTCTCGGGCCGGGGCCTGCGCGACGGCAACCGCACGCTGTGGGCGTCCTGGGTCATCGAGGACCTGGAAAGCGCCGACACGCTGCGCGTCTTCTTCAGCGGCGACGGCGGCTATTTCGACGGCTTTGCGCAAATCGGCCGGCGCTTCGGCCCCTTCGACCTCACGCTGATGGAAACCGGCGCCTACGACCCGCACTGGCCCTATGTGCACATGCACCCGGCCCAGACCGTGCAGGCCCACCGCGACCTGGGCGGACGCTGGCTGCTGCCCATTCACAACGGCACCTTCAGCCTGGCCATGCATGCCTGGTGGGACCCCTTCGAGCGCGTGCTGGCCCTGGGTGCCGAGCACGGCATTGCCGTGGCGACCCCCATGATGGGCGAGCGCGTGGACCTGGATGCCCCCCATGCAGGCGAGCGCTGGTGGCGTGCCCTGGTATCCCCTGCCGTGCAGGACGCAGCCGCGTCAGCGCCACAGGCCCAGCCGCGATAAATCCGTTTTTGCTGCATTGCGTCATCGGCCTACGCGGGCCGGCATCCATCTGGATAAAGTGAACCCAGCTTCAGGAGTGCACATGGCAAATCGCAAAAACCCCCGGGCCGCCCTGGTCGCCCGCCAGGCCACCGACCTGGCCGTCGCAGCGCCCCAGGTCGTGGCCCATCGCCTCACCCGCATGGCCATGGCAGGCGCCAATCCCTCCGCACGGGACCGGCGTGAATTCACACGCATGGTGTCCGAGAAACAGACAGCCTTCCAGCAATCCTGGGCGGCGATGGGCATGCAGTCCATGGTTGCCAGCCAGGCCCTGATGCAGGCCTGGATGCGCATGTGTTGGACACCCTGGAGCACCGCCACCTGGAACGGCGGTGCCCTGGCATCGCAGGCCTCGCAATGGCAGAACGCCATGTGGGGCGTGGTGGGCAAGGGCCTGGCCCCCGTGCACCGCACGGCGGTGGCTAATGCCAAGCGCCTGGCGCGCGGCTGAGCACGGCTGATCCACCCATATCAAGCCCGCTCCATTCACCGGAGCGCGGCCACGCGGCAGGGCCGATGCGAGGGCGAGGTTCGGGTATCCTCGCGGCCTTCGTTCCGTTTTGCTGCGCTGCCGCATTTCCAGGCATGGACTCCATGCAGAGACTGAAAACACGGCCGCGGCAGGCGGATTCCCCCTTTCTGCCATCGCTTTGCCAGTCTTCCCCGGAGTTCTCTGATGACACACAAGGCCCCGCCAACCGGCCAGGGCCTGCACGGTCAAGACGACCTGCAGCGCAATCTCACCAACCGCCATATCCAGCTCATCGCCATCGGCGGGGCCATAGGCACGGGCCTGTTCATGGGCTCGGGCAAGACCATCAGCCTGGCCGGCCCATCCATCATCTTTGTCTACACCATCATCGGCGTGATGCTGTTCTTCGTGATGCGGGCCATGGGCGAGCTGCTGCTGTCCAACCTGCAGTACCGGTCCTTCATCGACTTCTCGTCCGACCTGCTCGGCCCCTGGGCCGGCTTCTTCACGGGCTGGACGTACTGGTTCTGCTGGATCGTCACGGGCATTGCCGATGTGATTGCCATATCGGCCTACTCCCAGTTCTGGTTCCCGGACCTGCCGCAGTGGGCACCGGCCATTGCCTGCGTGGGCCTGCTGCTGGGCCTGAACCTGCTGACGGTGAAGCTGTTCGGGGAGATCGAGTTCTGGTTCGCCATGATCAAGATCGTGGCCATCGTGGCCCTGGTGGGCACGGGGCTGTACATGGTGGGTGCCGCCTTCGTCTCGCCTGCGGGACGTGCGGCCAGCCTGTCCAACCTCTGGAATGACGGCGGCATGTTCCCCAACGGGATGATGGGCTTCTTCGCGGGCTTCCAGATCGCGGTGTTCGCCTTCGTGGGCATCGAGCTGGTGGGCACCACGGCGGCCGAGGCCAAGGACCCCGAGCGCACGCTGCCGCGCGCCATCAATTCGATTCCCGTGCGCATCATCGTGTTCTACGTGCTGGCCCTGATCGCCATCATGGCCGTCACCCCCTGGCGCGACGTGGTGCCCGGCAAGAGCCCGTTCGTGGAGCTGTTCGTGCTCGCAGGCCTGCCGGCCGCCGCGGGCGTGATCAATTTCGTGGTGCTGACCTCGGCCGCCTCGTCGGCCAACAGCGGCGTGTTCTCCACCAGCCGCATGCTCTACGGCCTGGCGCTCAAGGGCGATGCGCCCCGGGCCTTCCACCGGCTGTCGCGCAGCAGCGTGCCCTCGCGCGGGCTGCTGTTTTCCTGCACCTGCCTGCTGGCCGGCGCGTTTCTGATGTGGGTGGTCCCCGATCTGGTGGAAGCCTTCACGCTGGTGACCACGGTATCGGCCATCCTGTTCATGTTCGTGTGGTCGCTGATCCTGCTGTCGTACATGGCCTACCGGCGCCAGCGCGCGGCCCTGCATGAGGCCTCGCGCTACAAGATGCCCGGCGGCGTGGCCATGTGCTGGGCCTGCTTGGTGTTCTTTGCCGCCATCCTGGGCCTGCTCACCCTGCAGGCCGACACGCGCCAGGCTCTGGTGGTGACGCCGGCCTGGTTTGCCCTGCTGGCCATCGCCTACCAGTTCGTGCGCCGCCAGGCATCGCGCCAGTCGGCGGAGCGCTCCCCCGCCCTTGCAGGCACGGCGGCCGAAACGCGCTGACCCTCTCCCGGCCGCCCCCTGCGCATGGGGGCGGCCATTACAGGGGGCCTTTGGCGCCCGCGCTCCCTCTGCGGCCCCCCTTCAGCGCCTCCCTCAGCGCCTCCGCTGCCCCTCTTGCTGCGCACCAAACTTGTGCACAGCATCTTTGGCCTGTCCAGCAGCTAGATAACGAGTGAACAAAAATACAACTGTCTTTACGCCAACAAAAAGATGTGGATACAAATCGTTATCATTCGCACCTTGATTTTTAACCAAACCGGAACTTTACAAAGATGGTCAGAATCTCGGTGCTCCGCCCGCTTCCTCTTTGCGCCGCCCTGGCATGCACAGCCATGGCCCATGCCCAGTCAGCCGACAACAAGGCCGACACGTCCCTGTCCACCGTGGTGGTGACCGCCTCGGGCACAGCCGTGGACATCAAGGAAGCGCCGGCCAGCATCAGCGTGATTACCCGCGAGGACATCGAGCGCAAGCCCGTCACCAGCATCGGCGAGCTGCTGTCCACCATTCCCGGCGTGACCGGCGGCCTGTCCGGCACGGGCGCCCAGTCCAAGATCAAGCTGCGCGGCCTGCCGGAGAAGTACACGCTGATCCTGGTGGACGGCAAGCGCCAGGGCAACTCGGCCGGCATCAACTACCGCGACGACCTGGGCTCGCAGGATCTGGACTGGATCTCGCCCGAGATGATCGAGCGCATCGAGGTGGTGCGCGGCCCCATGTCCTCGCTGTACGGCTCCGACGCCATGGGCGGCGTGATCAACATCATCACGCGCAAGATCGGCAAGCGCTGGAGCGGCTCGACCACGCTGAACTACAGCAAGCCCTCCGACAGCGACCGCGGCGACACGCGCCAGCTGGGCTTCAACATCAGCGGCCCGCTGTCCGACAAGTTCGGCCTGCGCCTGGGCGGCAACTACACGGACCGCGCTGCCGATGAGAGCACGGGCGGCTTCCCGGGCACCTACCAGTCCACGGCCGGCTCGCGCAAGCAAAACCTCAACGCCCTGCTCAACTGGCAGCTCACGCCCGACCAGGTGATCGGCATCGAGGCCGCGCAAGGCATCCAGCGCGCCACGGGCTCCGACGCGCGCACGGCGTCGGGCGACCAGGTGGTCTATCCCTGGGGCCTGAGCAAGCTGGAGCAGACCAAGTTCGGCCTCAGCCATGACGGCCGCTGGGGCGACCTGACCTCCAAGCTCAACCTCGTGCACAACAAGTACGAGGACAAGGGCGACACCATCGGCAACAACTCCAAGGAAACCACGCTGGACGGCCGCATCGACAAGCCGTTGAAGCTGTGGGGCCTGGACCAGGCCATGACGCTGGGCATGCAGTGGCGCCGCGAGTCGCTGGACAACCGCGACACCATCGGCCTGGCTCCCATCGACTACGCGGGGCGCCCGGTCTCGGGCTCGGGCCTGAGCGCCACCACCTGGGCGCTGTTCGGCGAGGACCAGATCTTCCTGCGCGAGAACCTGGCGCTGACGCTGGGCCTGCGCATGGACCACCACCAGAAATACGGCAACAACTGGAGCCCGCGCGCCTACCTGGTCTACCACCCGGCCTCGGAGTGGACGGTGCGCGGCGGCGTCTCGCGCGGCTTCCGGGCGCCCAACCTGAAGGAAAACTCGGCCAGCGCCGCCACGCAATCCGGGGGCAACGGCTGCCGCAGCCTGGCCGGCATGGGCTGGACCAGCACCAGCGTCAACGCCGACGGCACGCGCGGCTGCTACATGGCCGGCAACCCCGACCTGCAGCCCGAGACCAGCACCAACTTCGAGCTGGGCACGAGCTGGGACCGCAATGGCTGGGCGCTGGGTGCCACCTACTTCCACACCAACTTCAAGAACAAGATCGACTACCAGCCGCTGGGCTTCTACAACGGCTTCTGGTGGACCCGCATGGCCAACGCCCAGCGAGCCCGCACGCGCGGCCTGGAGGGCTTCGTGAACGTTCCCCTGGCCAAGGGGCTGACCTGGAACACCAACATCACCAAGATGTTCGAGTCCAAAAACCTGAGCACGGGCGCCTCGCTGCTGGCCGTGCCCGAGCTGTCCATCTACTCGTCGCTGCAGTGGCAGATCCGCCAGGGCTGGTCCGCCATGTTCAGCGCCCGCCACGTGGGCAAGGAAGTCGTGACCACGGGCACGGCCACCACCTTCGCCAAGGCCTATACGACCTTTGACGTGTCCATGAACTACAACGTGACCGACACCCTGACCCTGCGCGCCGGCATCATCAACCTGGCCGACAAGGAAACCCGCACCATCGGCGCCAACTATGACAACGGCGGCCGTACCTACTTCGTGGGGATGACGGCGCGGTTCTGATGGCCCGTTACCGGCCCTTGCGCTGACCCAGACAAAGCGCCCGTTGTGACGGGCGCTTTTTTCATGGCGAAGAGCAAAGCCTCACTCCCAGACACCGCCCTGCGCAGGGGGCTTGCGCGTCAGCAATTCCTCGTCTGTCAAGGGCCGGCCTGTCCAGACATTCACCTTCGAGGCGCCGGCCGCGTTGGCCAGCTCGCGCAAGGCCCTCAGTTCCACCTGGGTGAATCCGCCCTCGGGGTCGCCGAGCGGATGGATGACGATGTGCGGGGAGGCCGCCAGCCAGGCACGCCGATGCATGCGCCTGAGCTGGTACTTCAGAAGCTGCTCGGCCAGGATGAAGTCCGATATCAGCGAACGCGGGTGGGCGAAGGGATTGACGACTTCGGCAGGCTCCGATGCAGCCGCGAGCCTGGCCTGCGGGCCGGCCGCGAGAATCCGGCGCCGGGGCGGCGGACTCAGGGCCAGCTCGGGAACCTCCGACAGGGTCTGCCCGGTCTTCGGATCCTTCAGCGTCAGGCGCTCGGGAGAAATCTGTACGTAGATGAGTGATACGAAGGCAGAGAGCATGGATATCCATCAATCGATTTTCTGAACCACGGTCTGGCCCGGCAGCAAGGCCCGGCCATCCCCGCTGCGCGGCAGCATGGGCGCGACAGGCTGGCCGGTCTGGCGGTCCAGCAGCAGCGAATGCGCCTCGCCCGGCGCGAACAGATGGCCTTCGCCCCATTGCCGCAACGCCACGATCACCGGGAACAGCTCCAGTCCCTGAGCCGTGAGCACGTATTCCAGGTAGGCCGAGCCTTCGGCGGCCGGGCGGGTTTCGAGGATGCCGGCCTCCACCAGCCGGCGCAGCCGGTCGGCCAGGATATTGCGGGCCGCGCCCAGGCTGCGCTGGAAATCGCCAAAGCGGCTGATGCCATCGAAGGCATCGCGCACGATGAGCAGCGACCAGCGGTCGCCGATCACATCCAGGGAGCGGGCCACCGGACAGGGCTGCGGTGTGTCAGGGCGGATGTCTTCTTTCATGGCGTCATTTTGGTTGCATTTCAAAACTGGTTCAACTAGCATCCAACTAGTTTTGTTTTGCAACTGGATTCAACCCATGAAAGCCTTCCCAGCCCCGGACACGGTCCGCATGCCGCGCAGCCTGGTGCTGTTGTTCGCCGCTGCCAGCGGCCTGAGCGTGGCCAATGTCTATTACGCCCAGCCGCTGCTGGAGGCGCTGGCGGCCGACTTCGGCATCAGCCATGCGGCCGTGGGCGGCGTGGTCACCGCCACGCAGGCCGGTTGCGCGCTGGCACTGCTGCTGCTGGTGCCGCTGGGCGACCGGCTGGAGCGGCGGCGGCTCATGCTTTTGCAGTTGCTGGGCCTGGTGCTGGCCCTGGCGGCCGTCAGCACCGCGCGTTCGGCCGTTCTGCTGCTGGCGGGCATGCTGGCCGTGGGCCTGCTGGGCACGGCCATGACGCAGGGGCTGATCGCCTATGCGGCCAGCGCCAGCCATGCGCATGAGCGCGGGCGCGTGGTGGGCGCAGCCCAGGGCGGTGTTTTCATCGGCCTGCTTTTGGCGCGCGTGTTTGCCGGCGCCGTGGGTGACCTGGCTGGCTGGCGTGGCGTCTATGCCTGCTCGGCCCTGCTGATGCTGGCCCTGGCCTGGCCCCTGTGGCGGCAACTGCCCCGGCTGGCGGTGCCCTTGCATGCACCCAGCTACACGCAGCTGCTCGCCTCCATGCTCCACCTGCTGCGCCAGGACCGCATGCTGCGCACACGCGGCATGCTGGCCCTGCTGATGTTTGCCACCTTCAACATCTTCTGGAGCGCCCTGGTCCTGCCGCTGAGCGCACCGCCCTACAGCCTGTCGCTCACGGCCATCGGCGCCTTTGGCCTGGCCGGCGTGGGGGGCGCACTGGCAGCAGCCCGTGCCGGCCACTGGGCCGACCAGGGTTTCGCGCAGCGCACCAGCCTGGGCGCGCTGGTGATCCTGCTGCTGGCCTGGGCGCCGATTGCGCTGCTGGAGCAGTCGCTGTGGGCGCTGGTCGCCGGCATCGTGCTGCTGGACCTGGGCGGCCAGGCCCTGCATGTGACCAACCAGAGCCTGATCTTTCGCAGCAACCCGCAGGCCCACAGCCGGCTGGTGGGCCTGTACATGCTGTTCTATGCCGTGGGCAGCGGGCTTGGGGCGCTGATTTCCACCAATGCCTACGCGCGGTTTGGCTGGCACGGCGTCTGCGTGGCGGGGGCGGCGTTCAGCCTTGCGGCCCTGGTGTTCTGGGCCATGACGCGGGAAACGGCTGCCCAGGCCAGCGTTCCCGCCTAGACCCGGCTCACCAGCTCCGAAGGCACCCTGCCAAGCGCCTTGCGGAACATGGTGGAAAACGCGCTGGGGCTGTCATAGCCCAGGTCCAGCGCCACCTGCGTGACCGAGGCGCCCGCAGACAGCCGGGACACCGCCGCCAGCAGGCAGGCCTGCTGGCGCCAGGCGCCAAAGGCCATGCCTGTGTGCTGCTGGAAAAACCGGCTGAAGGTGCGCAGGCTCTTGTTCAGCGCTTGCGCCCAGTCCTGCGGCGTGGCGCGGATGCTGGGCTGGGCCAGGAACTGCTTGCACAGGGCGACCAGCTTTTCGTCGCGGGGAATGGGCGCGAACAGCGGCAGGCTGCGGGCCGAGGCCAGCTCATGCAGCACCAGCGTGACCAGGGCGCCGTCGCGGCCTGCTTCGTCGTACAGCGCCGGCAGGTCGGCGCAGGACAGCAGCAGCTGGTGCAGCAGCGGGGTGACGACCAGGGCCTCGCAATGCACACCCGGGCGGGGCGCAGCAGCCGGTTCGATGTACAGGCTGCGCGTGCTCACGCCCTGCATGCGCACGCTGTGCGGCTTGCTGGCCGGAATCCACACGCCGCTGTAGGGCGGGATGGTCCAGGCGCCGTCGTCGGTTTCCACTTCCATCAGCCCGCTCATCCCGTAGAGAAACTGGGCACGCCGGTGGCTGTGCGTGGGCAGCAGCGTGCCAGGCGTGTAGTCGGTGCCGATGGCCAGCACATCGCGCGCCACGGCGTCCACGGAATGCAGCGGGATGTTGAGCATGGGAATGTCCGGAAAACAGCCAACAGGCTTTGGCAGGAATTCGAGGATTATTGACCTATCCGCGAAAGCAGGCCAAACCGCGGCATCCTAAGGTTCAGTCCTTGCTCGTTTTTTCCAAAGGACTGTCTGTGTTCCCTCTCCTGCTGCTGGCTTTCGGTGTGCTTGCCGGCGTGACCACCGTGCTCTTCGGCTTTGGCGGCGGCTTCGTGGCCGTTCCGCTGCTTTATGCGCTGCTGACCTCCATCCACGGCGCGGACTCCGCCATTGGCCAGGCTGCCATGCACATTGCCGTGGCCACCTCCACCTGCGTGATGATTTTTGGCGCCTCCATGGCCACGCTGCGCCAGCACCGCGCGGGCGCCCTGCCCTGGGATCAGGTACGGCCACTGGCCGGCTTCATCGCGGCCGGCGCCGTGGCGGGCGCAGCGGCCGCCACCTGGATCAGCGGGGAATGGGTGCGCTGGGCCTTCATCGCCTACCTGGCCCTAACCATCGCCGACGCGCTGCTGCGCCCGGGCTTCGTGCACGGCACCGCCGTCGGCATGCAACCAATGGGCCGTCGGGCGGCGGCCACGGCGGGCCTGGCCATTGGTGCGATCGCGGCCTTCCTGGGCGTGGGCGGAAGCGTGATGACCGTGCCGTTGATGCGCCGACGCGGCGCCAGCATGGCGGCCGCCACGGCCATGGCCAGCCCGCTGTCCCTGCCCATGGCCGTGGCGGGCACCGCTGCCTACATGCTGGCATCGCGGGGCGCGGGGCTGGGTCCCTGGCATGTGGGCTATGTGGACCTGCAGGCCTTTGCGCTGCTGACGGCCGGATCGTGGACGGGCATCAGGCTGGCGGCCCCGCTGATCGGCCGCATTCCCGATGCCCTGCATGCCAAGGCCTACCTGGCCCTGCTGGGCCTGGTGCTGCTGGTCATGATCGTGGCCTGAGCGCTGCGCTCAACCCTCCTGGAAGATCGCCTCGATCCGGGTCTCGAACACCCGGGCAATGGCGAATGCCAGCGGCAGGCTGGGGTCGTAGCGGCCCGTCTCGATCGCGTTCACGGTCTGGCGCGACACGCCCAGCAGGTCCGCCAGCGCAGCCTGGCTCCAGCCGCGCTCGGCGCGCAGTTCGCGGATGGTGTTTTTCATCGCAGGGCCACCCCAAGATGAAAAAGCACCCCCTTGGGGGGCAGCGGACCTTGCGCAGCAAGGGTAGCGTGGGGGTCATTTCTCATCGCAGGGCGACCTTGGCGAAGCGGCTCATCGGCTGCGCAGCCAGTGGGCCACCGAGGCAGCCACCCAGAGCGCACCCATCAAGGGCCACACCATGAACATGCTGAGCTTGGGAAAACCTGCCATTTCCAGGAATCCGTAGGTGAAGGTGAGGCCCGCCGTACCCGCCGCTGCAATCGCCAGCTGCTCCAGCATGGACTTGCGCAGGAACTCGTCGGTATCGCGCACCAGCCGCACGATGGCCCGCACGGCCAGCGCAAACGCCAGCATGGGGCTCAGCAGCAGCGCTGTGCGCAGGGCCCCGGCCTGCATGTCGGCGCTGAGCAAAAGCGCCCCCACAAGCAGCGCCATGTAGAGCAGCAGCGCAAATCCCAGCTCCTTCTGGTAGCGGCGGTTGGTGACGGTTGTTTGATTCATGGAAGTATCTCGCAATGTGTAAAGGATGCTTGACATTGTGCGATGCCATCCGCGGACATGTCAAGCAAGCTTTACATCGGTACTGAACGCCCCGCCGTACAATCGCCGCCGTTGGTGCCAGCAGCCCCAGGGGCTGCGGTTAAACGGGAAACATGGGGCGGCCAGATAAAGCCGCCCGCATGTACTGCCCCCGCAACAGTGAGTGAAACGCCGCGTGCATTGCACCGGCCCCCGCCAAACCCGTGCCACTGGGCCCTGAGCCCGGGAAGGCCTTGGCGAGTGCGTCACCAGTCTGGATACCGGCCAACAGGCGGCCGGCCGCGCATGCAGCGCAGCCGGTCTTTTTGGTTTCCGTGCCGGCGGGGTCGCTGGCGCGCAACTGGCTCGCATCCATGCACACCCTCGCCCTCGCGCGCGCCCCTGGCGCCGCTCTTCGCTCGCCCTCGGCGTTTCCCGTACTGCGCACGTTGTCCGCCCTGGCTGCGGCCTCGCTGCTGGCCTGCCAGGCCCAAGCACAGGTACAACAGGCACAACAGGCGCAGCGCGCACAGACCTCCCAGCTCGATACCGTGGTCGTCACCGCCTCGCGCAGCGAGCAGTCCCTGCGCACCGTCACGGCCGACATGACCGTGATCGACGCCGAGACCATTGCCCGCAGCGGCGCCACGGGCGTGGCCGACCTGCTGGTGCAGGTGCCGGGCGTGCAGATCAACCGCAATGGCGGGCCGGGCCAGGTCACCTCGGTCTACCTGCGCGGCACCAGCAACCAGCACACTGCCGTATTCATCGACGGCGTGCGCTACAGCTCGCAGGAGCTGCAGGGCGGCGCGGTCTGGTCCACGCTGCCACTGGCGCAGATCGAGCGCATCGAGGTGCTGCGCGGCCCGGCCGCCGCCATCTATGGCTCAGACGCCATGGGCGGCGTGATCCAGATCTTCACCAAGCGGGCGGACGGCCAGACCCGCGCCTATGCCGAGGCGGGCATAGGCAACCAGGGCACCAGCAAGCTGGCCACGGGATTTCAGGGCGGGGCCAACGGCTTCACCTACGGGCTGAACCTGGCGGACGAGCGCAGTGACGGCTTCGACGTCTACCCCGGCAACACCTTCTCGCCCAATCCGGACAAGGATGGCTACAGCAACACCTCACTGGGCCTGAACGCGGGCTACAAAACGGGCATCCACCAGATCGATGCCAGCCTGCTGCACAGCCGCCTGCGCACCCACTACGACCAGAGCCCACCGCCGTTCGACGACTACGACGTGGTCAAGAACACCACCGGCAGCCTGCGCTGGCAGGCCGGCTGGAACGCCATGTACAAGAGCGTGGTCCAGATCTCCCATACCGACAGCCAAAGCGACCGCCACACCCAGTCGCCCGAAAGCGCCAAGGGCCGCTCCACCAACTACCTGCTGCAGAACCTGTTCACGCTGGGCCAGCACCGTTTCAACATCGACCTGGAGCGCCGCGAGGACAAGCTGGACACGCAATACGCCTGGACGCAGAACACCGACAGCCGGCGCGTGCAGAACTCCCTGTCGGCCGGCTGGCGCCTGACCGAGGGGCGCCACCAGTTCGACGCCAACCTGCGCCACGACCAGGTGCGCGACCAGCAGAACAAGACCACGGGCGGCCTGGGCTACGGCCTGCAGATCGACGAGCGCTGGCGCTGGGTGGCATCGGCCGGCACGGCCTTCAGAACTCCCACGCTGTACGAACGCTTCACGGGCCAGGCGGCGGCCGACCTCAAGCCCGAAAGCAGCACCAACGTGGAAACCGGCCTGCACTATGCGGCCGGAGCCAACCGCCTCTCGGCCGTGGTCTACCGCAACAAGTTCAAGAACCTCATCACCTACGACTGGAACAGCGCCCTTCCCTGCAACTGCTACCGCAACTGGCAGAGCGTGGAAATCACCGGCCTGACGCTGGCGGGCAGCACGCGCCTGGGCAGCGCCAACCTGGGCGCCTCGCTGGACTTCATGAACCCCGAGAACCTGGAGACCGGCAAGCTGCTGCCCTACCGCTCCAAGCGCATGCTCAAGCTCAATGCCGACACCCAGGCTGCCGGCTGGACGCTGGGCGGCGAAGCGCAGCTGTACAGCGGCCGCTACGCAGACGAGGCGAACACCCTGCAACTAGGCGGTTACGGCGTGGTCAACCTCTACGCCCAGCGCCAGCTGACCAGGCAATGGACGCTGCTGGCCCGCGTCAACAACATCGCCGACCGCGACTACGCACCCACGCGCGGCTATGCGAACGCAGGCCGCACCGTGTTCGTCAGCGTGCGCTGGACTCCCCTGCCCTGACCCCATGCATCTGCTTCTGCACCTGCTTTTGCGCCTGCTTTCGCGCGCGCCCCGCATCCTGCTGCTGACCGCCGCCCTGGCCTGCGCAGGCGGCGCGGGCAACGCCTTTGCGCAAAAGGCGGCGGATACGGGAACGGGCGGGGCAACCACTGCCTACACCGTCACCGACATGCGCGGGCGGCAGGTGCGCCTGGAGCGGGTGCCGCAGCGCATCGTCTCGCTGCTGCCCTCGCTGACCGAATCGCTGTGCGCGCTGGACGCCTGCGCGCGCATCGTGGGCGTGGACGAATTCTCCAACCACCCGGCCCGCGTGGCCGCCCTGCCCAAGCTGGGCCACACCTTTGCCCCGCTGGTCGAGGCCACCGTGCGGCTCAGGCCCGACGTGGTGCTGATGGCGTATTCCGCACCCGTCATCGCGCAGCTGGAGCGCTTCGGCATTCCTGTGCTGGCGCTGGACGCCAATGACATGGCGCAGCTGGAGCAGGTGCTGCACAAGCTCGACCAGCTGCTGCAGGTGCAGCGCGCCAACGCCCTGCTGGCGCGCATGCAGGCCGAGGTGGACCAGCAGGCCAAGGCGCTGGCTGCGCAAGCGCCCGCCGGGCAGAAGGTGTATTTCGAAGTGGACGCCACGCCTTACGCGGCGGGGCCGGACTCCTTCATAGGCCAGTTGCTGCAGCGCCTGGGCGCGCGCAATGTGCTGCCGCAGAACCTGGGTCCCTTCCCCCGCATCACGCCCGAATACGTGCTGCGCCAGCAGCCAGAACTCATCATCCACACGCCGCAGACGCCATCGGCCAGCTTTGCCACCCGCCCCGGCTGGAGCCGCATGCCCGCCGTGCGTTCCGGCCGCATCTGTGCGCTGGACCTGGTCGAGACGGACGTGGTCTCCCGCCCCGGCCCGCGCCTGGGCGAGGCGGCGCGGGCGCTGGCCCGCTGCCTGGAGATGCGGGGCACGGCGCCGCGTTGACTTCGCTGGCCAGAGCTTGACCCGCTTGGCCGATAGCCTTGCCTACTCCAGCACCACGGCCGTGCCGCTGGCAGACACCATCAACATGCCGTTGCCCTGGCCCAGCACCTCGTAATCCAGGTCCACCCCACCACGGCATTGGCGCCCAGTTCCTGGGCGCGTTCCTCCAGCTCCTTGAGCGCAATCTCGCGCGCCCGCTGCAACTCGCGCTCATAGGTGGCCGACCGCCCACCCACGATGTCGCGCAGCCCGGCAAACAAGTCCTTGAACACATTGGCGCCCAAAATTGCCTCTCCCGCGACCACGCCGCAGTAGCGGGTGATGCGGCGGCCTTCGATCTGGGGGGTGGTGGTGATGATCATGAGAAATCCTCGGTGGTGAGTGACGGAGATGGGCCTTGAGCGCCAAGCGGGCAAGAGGCAGGCGCAAGGCAGGACTGAACGGGGCAGTCTGCCATAGGCGTGGGGTATCATCGCCTTCAGGTGCTGAACACACCTTTTGTTAGCCGGTCCGCCACTCTCGAAAGCAGTGGCGTTTTCTCGTCCATAGGATTCGTGCGCCTGCGCGCGCCTGTTTTATGGCCGGGTAGCGCGCAGTCATAAAAGACCTTTCGAGGGAAAGCTGCGGGCGGAGCTAGCACCGTGTTCAAGTACCCGGCCACCTCTCTGAACAGGAGGTGAAGTTGAACGAAACGCTAGGAGGCCTCTATGGCTGCTTTCTTTGTGGGCGTGTCAACGCCCTTTCTCGTTCCAATTTACATAGCGCCGCAGGTCTCGGACCGGCATGCCACTTCTTGCCCGCTCTCCGCGCTCTGCGCCAGACCAGTTCGTTGAGGATGCGCCATGTTGTACTTTCAGATTTCAGAAGACGAGTTCAACAAGCTGAATCGTGTGCATGATCAATTGGGACTGATCTCCAGCTTATTAATTGGTGCCTATCCTGGAAATGCCCTGGAAGTTGTTGAAACCGATCAGCTGCTCGCGTTCATCAATGCGCAGATTGAGACTATGGAATTGCTTACGGGAGCGGTTAGGCAGCGAGGGGTGATGAAGGAATTGCTTGCTCGCTGAGCAGTTCCCCCCTGCAGCGATACTTCCCAACCATTTCGATCCATAGATGCCTCGCCGACTAACCTGCTCGGCAAGGCATCGCCGCCCTAGGCGGGCTCTGAAATTTTGTAGCCGTTAGTTTTACAGATTGCAGGTTGGATGATGCAAATGAAAGCTAAGCGGATCTGATTTTTTCTCTTGCCTCGCATATCGACCGGAATGGTGTCTTGCACCTGCTTGTTTTCAGGTGCTTGCCAAAGTTGTAGCTTTGAAGGAGTGCCTGGATTGACTGCTCCCTGCCAGCCGTAGCGGTAGTACAGGCCTTGCATTCTTGTAAGCAATGGGTGCAGGCCTTGCGGGTCCACATCGTTGAGCGGGTTGTTTGCCAGATACCCAAACCGATTCCACCCACCCTCCAACCCGATCGGGTCCGCCTGGATGTATCTCCCCGTCGCCGCATCGTAGTACCGGTGCAGGTTGTACGACAGCCCCGTCTCTTCATCAAACACCTGACCCGGATACCACAGATCAAACTTCACCGCCTGTGCATAGCTGGGACCGCTGACCGTCTGGCCGTAGCCACGGTCGCCCGTGGTGGGACGCACTTCGCCAAACCCCGAGATCAGCCATTGCCAGGCCACCTGCCCCTGCTGGTTGGTCAGGCGCCTGGGGGTGTTCAGGTGGTCCGTGTGGATGGCGTACAGGCGGCCGTTGATCTCTGCCGCAATGGGCATGGGGCCGCTGGCCGTGGGCAGATAGGTGCTCTTGATTTGCCAGTCTGAGCTACCGAGTTGCCCTTCTCATGACAATGGATCTAGCCAAAATTGGTTCGCCTACATTTTAAATGCACTTCAATAAAATATTTCAACAATCTGTATTTTCAGCAATTTTACCGATAGCAAAAACCCTGTAACCACTAATTAACTCTATTAACTGCCCCCTCGACAACCATTCAGCATCAATCTCGGAGTACATTTTGCAGCGGGCTTTACCCCTGAAAGTCTCTTCATTATAAGATATTAACTCAATCTCTGCATCATTAGAACACTCCAAGTAAGCGCTAATATATTTTTGCCAACGCACAGTCATACGAATGCCGTCACATGGGCCAAATGAAGAACCACCAAAATCTGATGGCACCCAGAGAAAATCAATAGAGAATACTATTTTCATAACTTAAGGCATTGAAATAAATGGAAGATCGCCACATTGTACACAAAACCCAGGCCCAGTATTATCTATATTCAGATGCTTATAACTTCTCTCGTATACATTAAGAGGTATTTTGGCTTTAATAACTTGATTCAAATCAAAAATATCTCGGAGCTTATTTGCACCAGCCAATGACTCAGAAAACCATTTATCTTCCATAGAGCGGCCACCAGGATGAGGGCGGAATCCGTATAAAGCAATATCACCAGCTTCGGCATTGGAAACCGCGCGATAGCCGTATATATAATCAGCGCCTCCTCGACCAGCACAAAACGCCCCTGACTCCACTCCCTCAGAGATCCCCCGCGCAATCGGCAGCATCCTCGAAACACCCGTCGGAATCTGCGCCACCAGCGGGCTGATCGCCGCAGGCGATGCCACCGCCCCGTTGACCCCCGACGCCCCGGCAATGAACTCCGTGATCGCCGGACCGTACCGGTAGTAAAGCCCCCGTCCCACCTCTGCGATCCTGTTCAACGCAACAACAACATTCAATCCATCCGGATCAATCGCATTGAGCGGATCACCCCCCACATACCCAAACCGATTCCACCCACCCTCCAACCCCATCGGGTCCGCCTGGATGTATCTTCCCGTCGCCGCATCGTAGTACCTATGCAGGTTGTACGACAGCCCCGTCTCTTCATCAAACACCTGCCCCGGATGCCGCAGATCGAACTTCACCGCCTGCGCATAGCTGGGGCCGCTGACCGTCTGGCCGTAGCCACGGTCGCCCGTGGTGGGACGCACTTCTCCAAACCCCGAGATCAGCCACTGCCAGGCCACCTGTCCCTGCTGGTTGGTCAGCCGCCTGGGGGTGTTCAGATGGTCCGTGTGGATGGCATACAGCCGGCCGTTGATTTCTGCCGCAATGGGCATGGGGCCGCTGGCCGTGGGCAGGTAGATGATTTCCGTGCTGTCGCTCTGGCCTGCCGGAGATGCGCTGTTGGCGCTGCGCTGGTTGGCGTACTGGCCCAGCACGGTGCTGCCTATGCCGTCTTCGGCATACAGGGTCTGCAGCGTGGCCGGTTGACCTGCGCCCCGAGCATCGCTCTTGAGCACGCGCTGGCCCAGGGCGTTGTAGACGTAGCTGACGGCTCTTGCGTCGGCAGCGTCTGCGTATTCACCGGCCTTGGCGATGCGGCCGTCCGCGCCGTAGTGCAGGTGGTTGTCGCCCTTCTTGACCAGGGCGCCCGCAGCGTCGTAGCTGAAAGTCACGTTGCTGTTCTGCGCCACGCTGCCCGGGCGCTGCAGCGTCTGGGCATAGCTTTGCAGGCGGTTGGTGCCCGCAGCCGTCTGGTAGTTGCGCTGCAGCGTGGAGGTGCCCGATGCCAGGGCATTGCTGTAGTGCACCTGGGTGCGGTTGCCATTGACGTCCCAGGCGTAGCCGGAGGCGCTGAGCTCGATGGTGTCGGCCAGGCTCCAGCCCGTGGGCAGGGTAAGGCCCGCAGGCGCGCTGTGCGCGCTGGCAGTCAGGCGCCCCACGGCGTCGTAGCTGAAGGCGCTGGACAGCTTGGCCTGCTGGGCTGCGGCCGTACCCGGCAGCATGTGCTGCTGCTGGATGAGGCTGATGCGGCCTGCGGCATCCCAGGTCAGGTTCAGCAGCGTGCTGCTGGCCAGTTGGCCTGCGGTGTTGTAGCCACGCTGCTCGGCCAGGGCCGCCGTGGCGCCGGGCTGCTGCACAAAGCCCGTCCATTGCCAGGCCGTGGGCTGGCCCAGCGGGCTCCAGGTCACGCCGGTGACCAGGGGCTGGCCGTTCCACTGCAGACCCGTGATCTGGCCTGTGCTGTCATACAGGTAGGTGGCCTGCTTGCCACTGGGGTAGGTGATGCTTTGCAGTTCTCCGCCACCGCCCTGCCCAGCAGGTACATAGGAGTGGATCAGCGACCTGGTGTCGCCATTGGCAAGGATCTGGCTCTTGCGCAGCACCCGGCCCAGGATGTCGCGCTGGTATTGGGTGGTGACGCCGGGGTCCCGGATTTCGCTGAGGTGGCCCGTGCTGGCCTTGGGGGCGCCGGGGCCGTTGTAGGTGGTGCCGGGCAGGTCGTAGCGCATCGTGGAGATTGCCGTGCTGCCGTACTGGAGTTGGGTGGGGCGGCCCAGGGCGTCGCGCTGCACGGCGAGGGTGCGGCCTGCGGCGTCCTTGGCGGTCGCGATCAGGCCCAGGGCGTCATAGGTAGCGGTGATGTTGCCGGCGTCGGGGGTGGCTTCGGCCTTGGCGTTGCCCAGGGCGTCGCGGGTGTAGGTGGTGGTGACGCCTTTGAAGTCCTGGGCGGCGGTGACGGCGTCCAGGGCGTTGTAGCTGAGTGTGGCGCTTGCGTTGAGAGGGTCGGTGATTTTGGTGAGGCGGCGCAGACCATCGACGTCCAGCGTGGTGGTCTGCCCCAGGCCGTTGCTGGCCGTGGCCAGATCGCCGTTGGCGTCATAGGTCAAAGCAGTACTTTGGTTGCCGCCTATGGTTTCGCTGCTGATGCGATTGATGCCGTTGATGGAGCGCTGCATCTGCAGGGCTGTCTGGGCCGCGCTGTCCTTGATGAGCTCACTGGTGCGGTTGTCCCACTGGTCCAGAACGTACTGGCCGGAGTTGCCACGGTTGTCGCTCCAGCGATTGATGCGCCGGGCGTCGTCATATTGGTAGGTGATGGCATGGCCGTTGGCGAAGGTGATCGTGCCCAGCCTGTCATTGGGCAGGTAGGTCAACGTGGTTTGCTGCCCGCCGACGCTGACGCGCGTGAGCTGCCCCCGGGGGTTGTAGCTGTAGCTGCGCTCCAGGCCCGAAGGGGCCATGGCCGTCAGGATCCGGCCCGCGCCATCATGGGCGAACTGGTGGACATGTCCCAGGGCGTTGGTGACCTTGTTGCGGTTGCCCCGGGTGTCATAGCCAAGCAGGGTCTGGCCGGCAGCATCGGTATAGGTCTCGGGCAGGCCCTGGGCGTTGTAGCTCCAAGCGCTTGAGTAGGTGGTATTGCTGGCGTTGTCCGTAAGGGCGGCGCCCACCAGTCTGCCGCCACCGCCGTAGCTGAGCTTGGTCGTGCGGCCGGTCTCCGTGATAAGAGTGGGCAAGGCCAGGGTGTCATGCCAATCAATTTGAGTGCTTTGGGCCTCCGTGCGATTGGAAGCAGCCACAACCTTGGTGATCAATTGGCGATTGGCATTCCACTGGTAGGAAGTTCTGTTCCCTTTAAAGTCTTCGATATAGGCTGGAAGAAGATCAGCATTCAACTCCTCCTTGAACTTTGCCCAGAAAGTGGCCTTGCTCTGCCCGACCAAGCGCACGCCGGCAGCCGATCCTTGGTAGTGGCGCGTGGCGCCGTTGCCATCCGGGGCTGTCGTGGTGACCGAAGCTTTGTACCAGTTGGGATCGTCAGCGCCGGGGGCCACCAGCATGCCTGCCGTTCCTATACTGGCAGCGCCTGAATAAGAGACGCTGTAGACACCGCTTACCCCAGCCTTTGATGTGTGTTTGAGCGAGCCATTGGAGTTATAAACAAATCCCAGCACCTGATTACCCTGGGAATCGCCAATGGCAGTCAAGAGGCCCGGAGAAACACTACTTTCGTAGCTGTATGTTCGAGTCTGAAAGCCATTTACCTTGACGGAACTGAGATTTCCCTTCGCGTCGTAGTCATAGCTCACTGTATTGCCGTCAGGCAATGCAACGGAATTTAGCTTGCCATCTGCCCGGTAACCAAAACCCACCTGTCGACCGAAGGAATTTGTCACAGACAAAACCTTGCCGTCATTTTGCAATATGTTGTAGTACCAGCCATTGCGCAAAGTGACGTTAGTCAGCCAACCCTGACTGTCGAAGTTCCACCAACTGTCGTCGCTGGCGCGATAGTACTTCCAACTTCCTCCCACCGAACCCAATAACAAATCAGGCCCAGTGGCGGCATGCCATGGAGATTGCTCGCCAGGCTCTTTCAGAAATAGCACTGAACTGGCATCGGGCAGCAGGATGCTGATGCTGGAAGGGTGGCCTGATCTATATTCCGTAGGCAGCTTGAGGCGTCCCGACCAAGAGTGTACCCAGCCTTTACCCATGCCAATATCTGCATCTTCATCAGGGCCGCCAAAACTTCGGTAGATATGGCTGACAGTGAGTGGGTTGGGGCTTTGATCTATCCAATCCGTTTGGACCTGGAAATTCTCGGGACCTGAGGGAATGCTTTGTGCCTTGGCAAAGTTAAAAAATAGACAAAATACACCCAAGACGACCAACGAGCGAGAGCACGACTTCAATGGAAAAATCGACAGCTTGCGCAGAATTTTCAGATTTTTATTCATAGTTTGTCTTTAAATAACACAATCATCAACGGCAATTCAAGTGCTTCACCCGGCACCCTCCAACAATTCACTCACATTAAATTCAATAAAACTCTTTCAAAGGCACTTACCCGCATTAGAAATCACGCCGCCTACAAGATGCAGGGATTCTTCATCAACACTCAAATCACTCATCAATACTTTGATATTCTTCTTGGCCACTTCAATGCATTTTGAGCATTCCGCCTTCATTTCCACAGTTGTGGATTTTAGGTATGGCGGAATATACAACAATTGAGCCTCACCGTTGACATTGGTTTTTAATGAGAAATTTTGAAATGAGGCAGAACCTTCTTCTTTTAGGCTAATCGACACGTCAGTGAAGGCAGCAGGCTTACCACCACGTCGAACCAAAATATCTTGCATGATAGGCCCAGCCAAAGAAGGCAGTGATTGCGTAACTTCCGGCCCACTGATCTTGATTTCCCACAACCCCTTCTTGCTGCAAACCCTGACATCATCCGGCACTCTATTTGCAGGTAAAAATCCGGCCTCGCATTCTTCTTCGACCAAATATCTGGTGATATAAAATTGATCCGTCAATTCCCTTGGCGTTGCACACGATATAGGACCAGGCTCTGGGTAAGGACTTCCTTCTTGAGAAACAACCGTGCCCCAATTCTGGGATTGGATCTCATGCAGCCTCAATGCCGATATATCTCCAGACCAATTCCCATAAGGCCCTTCCAATCTCAATGGCTTGCATTGCTTAGAGCTCCCACTATCCCAGTAAGCACTCATAAACCCCATGCGCCACCTTAGAGCTTCCTCGGGAGAAGAATAGTTTGCAGCATGAGATGCTGTTCCACCGCACGAAACGGTCGAGGGATAGCCAGGCACGCAAAAATCTCCGGCCTTATGTCCATATCGCAAATATATTTCCCTTGGAATGCAATTATCAAATTCAGGGTTGCAACAACTCGCTTCATTGGGATATGTGGCGCAATAATTCTGCGCCATCGACGGGACCGACATCAAACCAGACAAGGACACTATAAGAATATTAATCAATCTCATATTAGATAGCTAGAGCGTTTTATGAACTTCTGGCAGAAACCAAGTACCTGCATGGCCGCGAGCTACATCGGCACTGCAAAAACCAGAGTGGGACAACTGCCTTTACATAGGCATCAGTCGCATGGAGAGCACACGAGCATACTGCTTGAGCTGCGCTGCAGATGAGAGACGCAACATGTGAGATCCGAACTCCACGCAGAGCACGGCAAAGCCTTTTCTCGAGATCTGGAATGGGACTCCCGGCAGATAGCGTCTGGCATTGCACCAGTTCGGACCATCTTGTTCGACGACAATCCAGTAGGCCATGGTTTCGGCACGTCAGTCTTCAAAGAATTCGAACCATTGGCGAAGCGCTGTCACAGGCCATCGCCTTCAGCGGTATACAAGGGGTGGATTGTGTCGCAAACAAGGGAAAGCCATGGTCACAAACGAGTCAAAAAATTGGCGAAAACTTCTACGCCAATTTCGACTGCATCATGCTCGACACCGGCGGCATCCATATCGGCAACGACGTGCTGCTGGCCCGGGGCGTGGGTATCTACACGCCCAACCATTCGGTCCATGCCGCCGAGAGCGCGGCAGGTGGCTGTTTTCCAGGCAGGTGCGGATTGCCAGCCGGGTCTGGATTGGCACGGGCTGCCACCTGAACCCGGGAGTGAACATTGGCGACGTTTCCATCATCGGTTCGGGCAGCGTGGTCACGAAGGACATTCCGCCGGGCGTGATAGCCGCAGGGGTGCCCTGCCGCGTCGGGCATGCGATCACGGATGCGGACAAGACCGTTTTCTTGCCTAGGTCTGCGCCCCTCGGCACAGCAAAGAGCTCTGACGGGCAAGCAGCTTTTTGTCGCCCGGCATGACCCTGAAGACAGGCATGTCTCGCCCGAACAGCCCCATAATCTGGCTTCAAAAATTTCGCACCCCTATGACACAGTCCCTCAAAGAACTCCTTGCGGCCAAGGCCGCGCTGGACATGGAAATTGCCAAGGCCCGCACCTCGGCGGCCGACGCTGCCCTGTCCAAAGTCCAGAAGCTGGTGACCGATTTCGGATTCACCCAGCAGCAAGTGTTCCCCTACATCCCTGAAAAAACCAGTGCGCCGGCGAAGTATCGCGATCCGGCCACGGGAGCGACGTGGACAGGTCGAGGCAAGCCTCCGAACTGGATCAAGGACCAGGATCGCGAAGACTTCCTCATCGAAAGCAAACCTGAAGCGGCCCAAGGCCCGTTTCTCGCCGAAATGGCGGCAGCGGCAGCTCGCAACTGAAAGCGCTGCACACGGCGGCACGCAGGATGCCGTGCGGTGCGGTGGAGTTCCGATGCGAAGGAATCTGTGCCTTCCGAAAAAAAGCCCTCTGAGCATTCAGCGGGCTTTTTTTCCGGCCTGCGCCGGCAGCGTAGTCACTGCCGGCATCTTTCGAGGGCGTGCATCGCGCTCCGGCAGGGGGATCAGCCGGGCCTTTGCGGCACCGCCAGCGCTCAGGCGTGGCTGACCGGGCAGCTGCCTGCCTTGCCCATGATGCTGTCGGCAGGCGCCTGCGCGCGGTCATTCAGGCCGTAGTCGCGCAGCACCTGGGTGACGCGCACGCGGTAGTCCTTGAAGATCTTGTCGCGGCCCGCGCGCTGGGCGCTGAGGTGGGCTTCCACGTTGCGCCACTGGACAACGGCTTCCTCGTCGCGCCAGGTGGTGACGGACATGACTTTCTCGGGGTTGAGCGTGCTCTGGAAGCACTCCACGGAGATGAACCCCTCCATGGGCTTCAGCATGGGGGTGAGCTTGTTGACCAGGTCCACATAGGTCTGGTTCTGGCCGGGCAAGGCCTGCAGTTCGAACAGTACGACAACCATCTTCAACTCTCCTTTTTTTCGGGAACAGAGATTCCGGCGCCGCGCAGCGCGGCTCCGGCGTGGGGGGAAATGGGTGAATGAGCGGCGCCGCAGGTTCAGCGGCTGCGCTCCAGGTTGGTCAGCCAGGTGGCCAGCACATCGCGCGCGGCCAGGGTCAGCAGGCCGCCGTATTTCTGGGCATCGGCGCGCAGCGTGCGCGGGTCCACCTTGGCCATGCCGAGCTCACAGGCATGGCCGACCAGCCAGCGCTCCAGCCGGGCCGCGTCGGCCTCCAGATGGAATTGCAGGCCCAGCACCTGCGGGCCCACGGCGAAGGCCTGGTTGGCGCCGATGGCGGTGCCGGCCAGGTGCACGGCGCCTTCGGGAATGTCGAACTGGTCGCCATGCCAATGGAGCACGGGCACGCCGTCCAGTTTGGCGAGGGGCGAGGCCAGGCCCGCATCGGTAAGCATGAGCGGAGAAAAGCCGATTTCCTTGACGCCCAGCGGATAGACCCTGGCGCCCAGCGCGCGCGCAATGAGCTGCGCGCCCAGGCAGATGCCCAGCAGCGGCTTGCCGCTGTCCAGCCAGCGGCGCACGGCCGCCAGCTCCTGGGCGACGAAGGGATAAAGCGCCTCGTCATAGGCACCTATGGGCCCGCCCAGCACGACCAGCAGGTCGGCGCGGCCCAGGTCCAGGGTGTCAAGCTCGCCGATGCTGGGATCGACGTACTGCACTTCGTAGCCGCGGCTGGCGAACTCGGCATGCAGGGTGCCCAGGTCTTCGAAGTGGATGTGGCGCAGCGCGATGGCTTTTTTCATGGGAGGAACTCAGGTGGATACAGGAGGGTGGCTTGGAACGTGCGGAGCCCGTCAGGCGCCGGGTTTGAGATCGACGTGGATATGGCCTGCCGAGGGGAAGGTGCAGCAGGCCAAGGCATAGCCGGCTTCCTTTTCCCTGTCGCTGAGGCAAAAGTCCGCCTCCAACCGTGAACTACCTCCGGTGATGCGGATGCGGCAGCTGCCGCAGATGCCGGCCCGGCACTGGCTGCGGATGGCAATGCCCACGCCTTCCAGGATTTCCAGCAGGCTTTTGCCGGACGCGGCTTCGACAATCTGCCCGCTGTGCGCGATCTGCAGCTGGCATGCCTGCGCGGTCTCGCCTGGCTGGGCAGTGGATGCGACGGGCGGCGTGAAGGCCTCGATGTGCTGTATGGCAACGGGAAAGCAGGCCCGCGCATGCTCGCGAAAGGTCTGCGCAAAGGCGTGGCCGCCGCAGATGACCACCGCCTGGGGCTGGCCCAGCGCCAGCAGGGACTGCGGCGAGGGGCGGCCCGGCACGAAGGGGCCGTGGGCGGCGATGTCTTCGCGCGTGATGTGGATACGCAGGTCGAACCAGGGGGCCGTTTCGCACAGCTGCTGCAGCTCCTGCAGGAACGGAATGTCGGCCATGCGCGCAAAGCACAGCAGCAGCGTGGTGCGCGGCACGCGCTGGCCCTGCTGCCGCAGCCGATCCAGTTCGCGCAGCAGCGCCAGCGGCAGGGTCAGGCCGATGCCGCCGGCCAGCATGACCAGGGAGTCCAGGCCCAGCACCAGGTCGGCCGTGATGTCACCGGCCACGTGGCCGAGCGGCAGCGTGGAGCCTGCGCGCAGCACCGCATGCATGTGGTCGGAGACGCTGCCCCGGCCCGAGCTTTTGACGGCAATGTCGAACTGGCCGGCGCCGTCGTGCTCGCTGCAGGGCTCGTAGCGGGTGATGGAGTACAGCCGCTGCTGCACGGCGCCATTGGCGTCGGCATGCTCGATGGCCACATGCCGGCCGGGCCGCAGGCCGCCGAGGAACTGCGCCGAGGCGCCCTGCACGCGCAGGGTGTAGACCATGACGCCGCCCGCCTCTGCCCGTGCCGCGGCGCAGCGCGCCAGCGTGCCGCCTGCCTGGAGGGCGGCGCTCATGCCTGCATCTCCTCGAGGACCGAGGACACCAGCGCCACGCTGCCGCCCAGGTTGCGGCCCGCCAGGCCGATGCGGTCGATCAGGCTTTGCACCGAGTCGGTGTAGACGCCGATCTCGTTGCTGTCGCCCACGTCGTGCAGGATGTCGCGCGCATGCGGCATGCCGACCATGGTGAAGACGGTGGACCAGGCGCCCAGCTCGTTGTTGGCGAACATCTGCACGGTCTTGAGGATGATGGAGCGCAGGTAGCTGCGCTCGCGGTTGCTCAGGCCCTGGACAATGTCGGTGGCCACCGAGCTGAAGACGCTGGAATGGCTCCATTCGTCCACGGCGTGGGTGCGGGTGACTTCATGGCAGATGGGCTGGATGCTGCGGTCCTCGGCCATGGTCTTGAGGTAGTCGGTGATCAGGGTCTCGCTGGCGCAGGCAATGGCGAAGCGGGCCAGGCGGCGCTCCCATTCCGCGCCGCACTGCGCCAGCACGCCGTTGCGCCAGCCGACGAGGTTGAAGTCCGCGTAGTCCAGCGGCGCCAGGCCGCGCATCTCGTAGATGTAGTTGCAGGCCATGATGGACATGCGGGTGTGCAGGGCCTCGTCCAGCAGGGCCTGGGACATGACGTCCTGCAGCAGCGCACGGTTGGCGCTGGGCGGCGGGGTCTTGATGATGTCCTCGCAGGCCGGCGTGACCACGTTGCACTCGATGTAGATGGTCTTGAGGTTGTAGATGCCCCAGGCGTAGGACAGGCATTGGTCGCGCAGGTGCTGTGGCGCCTCCACCCATGCCTGGTGGTCGCGAAACGGCAGCAGCGAGGCGGTGAAGTCCTGCCGGGCGGGGTCGAACGCCAAGCCGCAGTAATCAGGCAGGTCCTGATTCACGGCCGCTCTTGACTTCCAGAGCAGGGACAGCTTTTTGAGCGCATCGCGCACGGCGTCATCTGTCCGAGAGATATCGAGATTCATTTTTCAACTCCGTGTGATTGAACTTGATTGATCTGAGTCAAATCGCCTATTCCCTCCCCCCGCTTTCTCCATCTGCCGCAATCACCAATGGCGCTGCAAATAGCGCTTCAAATTTCGCTGCAGATGGTAGATACGTTGTCATGGATTTCTTCACTCTGTCATATTCCGCCTTGAATCAATCTACCCGACTGCAGATTTCGGATGATTCGTGGCGGTATTGGATCTCATGACTTTCAACGTCTGGCGGCGAATTCTATGGAGAGAGCATGGATTCAAACAGACCTATTTTCGTCAATGAACCAGACCGCTTTTTTCAACGGTTTACATTGGCATGCCACCTTAATTGGTCTGCTCACCCGCTGAAACATGGTCGGAATCAAGGCAGCTGCACTTTGTAGACTGCCCATTACCGATGCGCCCTGGTTTCCAAATCACTCCATAACCCGGACGCTGCCGATTCCCGTGCTTCAGCGCCTCCAAGACAGCCAATGCGACATGGACGATTTATCGCTCCCCAAAATCAATTCACTGGATCTTCAACAGGCAGACAGCGAGGCCTGGGATGCCATCGCGGCCGAGCGGATTCGCCAGTCGCGCTCGATTGAATTGATTGCCTCTGAAAACTTCGTGAGCCGCGCGGTGATGGAGGCGCAGGGCTCGGTGCTGACCAACAAATACGCAGAGGGCTACCCGGGCGTGCGCTACTACGGCGGCTGCGCCAATGCCGATGCCGTGGAGAACTTGGCCATTGCGCGTGCCAAGGCGCTGTTCGGCTGCGCGCACGCCAACGTGCAGCCGCACTCGGGCAGCCAGGCCAACCAGGGCGTGTACTTGGCGTTCCTGGAGCCCGGCGACAAGATCATGGGGCTGGACCTGCGCTCGGGCGGGCACCTGACGCATGGCTCCCGCGTGAGCGTGTCGGGCAAGTGGTTCCAGTCCATCAGCTACGAGGTGGACGCCCGCTCCCAGCGCATCGACATGGACCAGGTGCGGCGCATTGCGCTGAAGGAGCGGCCCAGGCTCATCATTGCCGGTGGCTCGGCCTATTCACGGCAGATGGACTGGGCCGAGTTCCGGCGCATTGCCGACCGGGTGGGCGCCATCTTCATGGCCGACATCGCGCACGTGGCGGGGCTGGTGGCCGCAGGCGTGTTCCCCTCCCCCGTGGAGCACGCCCACGTGACCACGACCACCACGCACAAGACGCTGCGCGGGCCGCGCGGCGGCATGATCCTCTCGGCCGACGCCGAGATCGCCAGGCGCATAGACGCCGCCGTGTTCCCGGGCCTGCAGTCCGGGCCGCTGATGCATGTGGTGGCGGCCAAGGCGGTGGCGCTGGGCGAGGCGCTCAAGCCTGCCTTTCGCACCTATGCGCGGGCCGTGGTGGACAACGCCCGCGTGCTGTGCGACCGGCTTTCGCAGGGCGGACTGTCCGTGGTGTCCGCAGGCACGGACTGCCATCTGGGCGTGATCGACCTGCGCCCCTGGGAGCTGACGGGCAAGGCCGCCGAAACGGCGCTGGAGCAGATCGGCATCACGGTCAACAAGAACGCCGTGCCCGGCGATGGCGCGCGGCCGCTGGTGACCTCGGGCATCCGCGTGGGCAGCGCGGCCTGCACCACGCGCGGCATGGGCGCCGACGAGTTCCGCGAGATCGGCGACATGATTCTTGCCACGCTGGGCGGCATACGCAGCGGCACCATGAACGCGCGCACGCTCAAGTCCATCCACGAAGGCGTGTCCGACCTGACCGGGCGCTTTCCCCTGCCCTATTGAGGCATGCAGCGTCCGGCTTCTCCCAACCTGTCAGGGTTTTCGCAGCGCGTTGGCCAGGCGCAGCACGGCGGCCTCGATCTCGTAGGCCGTGAGCGAGGCATAGCCCAGCAGCCAGCCCGGCTGCCGCTGCTCGCCCGCGTACAGGCGGCTGAGCCCCTGCAGCAGCACGCCGGCCGCGGCGGCGCGGCGGATGGTGTCTTCCTCGGACCAGCCGGGCTCCAGCAGACAGGGCACCTGCATGCCGCCCTGGGGCCGTGGCGCGGTGACGATGCCGGCCAGGTGCCTGCCTATGGATTCGAGGATGACCTCGCGCCGCCCCGCGTACAGCTTGCGCATGGCCCGCACGTGGGAGTTGTAGTGGCCGTCTTCCATGAAGCGCGCCAGCGTCAGCTGCTGGATCTGGGGCGTGTGCCCGTCCATGATGCTGCGCGCCTGGACAAAGGCGCGCACCAGCTCCTGCGGCAAGGCCATGTAGCCCATGCGCAGGCCCGGGTACAGGGTCTTGCCGAAGGTGCCGATGTAGATGGTGCGCCCGTGCTTGTCCAGGCCTTGCACGCAGGCGGTGGGCATGCCGTCGTAGTGGAATTCGCTGTCGTAGTCGTCCTCGATGATCCAGCGCCCGCTCTCAAACGCCCAGCGGATCAGGTCCAGCCGCCGCTCCAGCTGCATGGTGACGCCCGTGGGGTACTGGTGCGATGGCGTGACGTAAACGCAGGTGGCGCCGCTGCGGTCGGCATGCAGCAGGTCGGTGCGTATGCCTTGCGCGTCCACGTCGATGGGCAGGACCTTGGCCTCGGCCGACTCGAAGGCCTTGCGGGCGCCGAAGTAGCCGGGGTTCTCCAGCAGGATGGGCCGGCCCGCATCCACCAGCAGCTGCGCACACAGGAACAGCGCCTGCCGCGTGCTGCTGAGCACCACGATCTGCCCGGCGTCCACCTTGGCGCCGCGCTCCAGGTTGAGGTAGGTGGCAATGGCCTTGCGCAGCGGCTCGGCGCCCTGCGGGTCGCCGTGCAGCAGGACGCTGGCACGGTAGTCCTTGAGCGCCTGGCGCTGCAGCCGCTCCCAGACATCGGTGGGAAAGGTGCGCGTCTCGGGCAGGCCGGTGGCAAAGGCCCGAATGGTCTGCTGGTCGGCGATGCCGCCGCCGTCAACAATGGCCTGGCCGCGCCGGCTCAGGCCGGCACCGGCCCTGCCCGCTGCGGCCACCTGGGCGCTGCGCTCGTGCTCGGGCGACCGGCCGCGCCGCGCCGCCCGGCCCCGCAGCTCGGTGCCGATGGTCTCGGACACATAGCTGCCCGATCCCTGGCGCCGCACGATGAAGCCGTCGCGGTGCAGCTGGGTGTAGGCGTTCTCCACCGTGTCGCGGGCAATGCCCAGCGAGTCGGCCAGCGAGCGCGTGGCCGGCAGCTTCAGGCCCGGCAGCAGCGCCCCATCCAGGATCAGCGCACGCATGGCGCGCTGCACCCGCTGGTGCAGGTCCAGCTGGCGCAGGTCGGCATCTCCCATGCGGATCTTCAGGGTCTCAAGCTCGAAGGTCTTGCTCATGCGGTCTGCCGCCTTTCATCTCATTGCACCTCTTGGGCAGGCCATTGTACTGACGCAAATGCTGCGCGCCCATTGCAAAGTGGTCTGCAACAAGAGAGCGAAGTGTATGGATCATTCAGTCCACTTCGGCGCTCAAATACCCCTTTCTTCAGACAGCCAGGAATCCAACCCCCAAGGAAAACGAGAAGACCATGCCTTCATCAGACACACACTCACCCCTTCGCTTCAGCGACCTCATCCACCCCGTGGTGGCCGGGCTGATCTCGGTCATCGTCAACTACGGCGGCACCTTCATCCTGGTGTTCCAGGCCGCCAAGGTGGCCGGCCTGAGCCCGGAACTCACGGCTTCGTGGGTGTGGTCGATTTCGATTGGCGTGGGCGTCACCGGGCTGGTGCTCAGCTGGCTCTCGCGCGAGCCCATCATCACGGCCTGGTCCACGCCGGCCGCCGCCTTCCTGGTGACGGCCCTGGCCACCACGCCGTATGCCGAGGCCGTGGGCGCCTATGTGGTGTCGGCCGCGGCCTTCGTGGTGCTGGGACTGTCGGGCTGGTTCGAGCGCGTGATCCGGCTGATTCCGCCCGGCGTGGCCTCGGGCCTGCTGGCGGGCATCCTGCTGCAGTTCGGCATCAAGGCCTTTGGCGGCATGAGCGTGGACCCGCTGCTGGCCGGCCTGCTGATCGTGGCCTATGTGCTGCTCAAGCGGCTGACGGCGCGCTATGCGGTGGTCGGCATCCTGGCGCTGGGCCTGGCATTCCTGCTGGCGCAGGACCGTGTGGACCTGTCCGGGCTGCAGCTGCGCTTTGCCGCGCCCGTGTTCACGCGGCCGGAATTCACGCTCAATGCCCTGCTCAGCGTGGCTCTGCCGCTGTTTCTGATCACGCTGACCGGCCAGTACATGCCCGGCATGCTGGTGCTGCGCAACGATGGCTTCAAGACCAGCGCCAACCCCATCGTCACGCTGACGGGCCTGGGCTCGCTGCTGATGGCGCCGTTCGGCTCGCACGCCTTCAACATCGCCGCCATCACGGCCGCCATCTGCACGGGCAAGGAGGCGCATGAAGAGCCGTCCAGGCGCTGGATCGCAGGCATCGCTGCGGGCGTGTTCTACATCCTGGTGGGCGTGTTCGGCGTCACGCTGGCGGCCGTGTTCATGGCGTTCCCGGCCACCTTCATCACCACGCTGGCCGGCCTGGCGCTGCTGGGCACCATCGGCGGCAGCCTGGCCAATGCGCTGGCCGACGCCAAAACCCGCGAGGCCTCGCTGATCACCTTCCTGGCCGCCGCCGCCAACATTTCCATGCTGGGCATAGGCGGCGCCTTCTGGGGCCTGGTCATCGGCCTGGTGGCCCATGCCGTGCTCAACGGCCAGTGGCCGCGCCGGGCCGCCCGCAGCGAGGCGGGCACCGGCAACGTGCCCGCCGCCGATGCCGCCATCAAAAGGAGCTGAAACCATGTTTGCGACACAAGACACCACCGGCGGCACCGCCCAAGCCGCCGACACCTTGACCCGCCACGACCAGCACGGCCGCTACCCCCAGGCCGAGACGGTGGACGATTTCCGGCACAACCTGGCCACCGTGCAGGCGCGCATGGCCGCTGCCTGCCGCCGCACGGGGCGCGACCCGGCCAGCGTGCGCCTGCTGCCCGTGAGCAAGACCAAGCCCGAGTCCAGCCTGCGCCTGGCCCACGCGGCGGGCTGCCGCATGCTGGGCGAGAACAAGGTGCAGGAAGCCTTCGGCAAGTGGGAGGCCATGCAGGACCTGGCCGACCTGCAGTGGTCCGTCATCGGCCACCTGCAGACCAACAAGGCCAGGCTGGTGGCACGCTTTGCCAGCGAGTTCCAGGCGCTGGACAACCTGCGCGTGGCCGAGGCGCTGGACCGCCGCCTGCAGGCCGAAGGCCGGGCGCTGGACGTGTTCGTGCAGGTCAACACCTCGGGCGAGGCCAGCAAGTACGGCCTGCCGCCCGACGAGGTTCAGGGATTTGTCCAGGCCCTGCCCGCCTTCAGTGCGCTGCGCGTGCGCGGCCTGATGACGCTGGCCCTGTTCTCCAGCGAGGCCGAGCGCGTGCGCCAGTGCTTCGTGCTGCTGCGCCGCCTACGCGACCAGCTGCGCCAGAGCGCGCCGGCGGGCTTCTCGCTGGACGAGCTGTCCATGGGCATGTCCGGCGACTTCGAGATCGCCATCGAGGAAGGCGCCACCGTGGTGCGCGTGGGCCAGGCCATCTTCGGCGCCCGCGCCCAGCCGGACAGCTTCTACTGGCCCGCAGGCGGCCCCGATCCTGCCGCCCTGGCACTGCCCTGAGCGCGCCCCCTCGCCACCCTTTTCGATTCAACCCTGACCTCGCTTGAGGACCTTGACATGCAAAAAGCCATGCAACCCCTTGATTCCCGCCTGATGAAGGCCTATGCCCGCCAGCCCGTGTCCTTCGTCCGTGGCCGTGGGGCCCGGCTGTGGGACGAGCACGGCACCGAATACCTGGACGCCATTGCCGGCGTGGCCGTGACCGCCCTGGGCCACGCCCATCCGGAGATCGCCGCCGTGATCGCCGAGCAGGCCGGCCTGCTGCTGCACACCTCCAACGTGTTCCGCATCGACTGGCAGGAACGCCTGGGCCAGCGCCTGTGCACCCTGGCCGGCATGGAGACGGCCTTTTTCTGCAACTCTGGCGCCGAGGCCAACGAGGCCGCGCTCAAGCTGGCGCGCCTGCACGGCCACCGCAGGCAGGTGGCGCGGCCGCAGATCCTGGTGATGGACAACGGCTTTCACGGCCGCACGCTGGCCACGCTGTCGGCCACGGGCAACCCGGCCAAGCAGCGCGGCTTCGAGCCGCTGATGCCGGGCTTCGTGCGCGTGCCCTATGACGACATCGCGGCCGTGCACCACGCCGCCGCACAGCATGGCGACATCGTGGCCGTGCTGATCGAGCCCGTGCAGGGCGAAGGCGGCATCCGCCTGGCAAGCCCCGACTACCTGCGCCAGCTGCGCAGCCTGTGCGACCGGCACGGCTGGCTGCTAATGCTGGACGAGATCCAGACCGGCCTGGGACGCACCGGCGCCTGGTTCGGCCACCAGCACGCGGGTATCACCCCCGATGTGATGACCCTGGCCAAGGCCCTGGGCAACGGCATTCCTATCGGCGCCTGCCTGGCGCGCGGGCCTGCGGCCGACCTGATCTCGCCCGGCCAGCATGGCTCCACCTTTGGCGGCAATCCGCTGGCCTGCCGCGTGGGCTGCACGGTGCTGGACATCATGGAGAGCGAGGACATCCCCGGCCGCGCCAGGCAACTGGGCCGGCGCCTGCTCAACGGCCTGCAGCAGGCGCTGCCAGGCCACCCCGACGTGCTGGCCGTGCGCGGCCAGGGCCTGATGGTGGGCATCGAGCTGAACCGCAACTGCCAGGACCTGGTGGGCCGCGCGCTGGCCCAGCAGCGCCTGCTGATCACGGTGACGCGCGAATCCACCATCCGCCTGCTGCCGCCGCTGATCTGCGACGAGCGCCAGATCGACGACATCGTCGCCCGCCTGGCCTGCCTGCTGGAGCCGGCCAGCGCCGCGCAGGCAGGCGCGCCCGCCGCAGGCCAGCTGGCAGCTGCATGACCATCGATTCCCCCAGCCCTTGCCCCAACACAGGAACCACTCACCCATGTACGACGCATCCCTGACACTGGCCGACTTCGACCTGCAGCTGGCCAAGGCCATCCAGAGCGAGAAACGCCGCCAGGAAGACCATGTGGAACTCATCGCCTCCGAAAACTACGCCAGCCCGCTGGTGATGGCGGTGCAGAACTCGGTCTTCACCAACAAGTACGCCGAGGGCTACCCCGGCAAGCGCTACTACAGCGGGTGCGAGAACGTGGACGTGGCCGAGCGCCTGGCCGTGGAACGCGCCATGGCGCTGTTCGACTGCGACTACGCCAACGTGCAGCCCCATGCCGGCGCCCAGGCCAATGCCGCCGTGTTCCTGGCGCTGGCCCAGCCCGGCGACACCGTCATGGGCATGAACCTGGCCCAGGGCGGCCACCTGACGCATGGCAACCCGTCCAACTTTTCGGGCCGCCACTACCGCATCGTCCCCTACGGCCTGGACCCCGCCACGGGCCTGATCGACTACGACGAGATGGAGCGCATCGCCCTGGAGCACCGGCCCCGCATGCTCATCGGCGGCTTCTCCGCCTACTCGCGCCACAAGGACTGGGCCCGCATGCGCGCGATTGCCGACAAGGTGGGCGCCGTGTTCTGGGTGGACATGGCCCATGTCGCAGGTCTGGTGGCCACGGGCGAATACCCCAGCCCCGTGCCCCACGCGCATGTGGTCACCAGCACCACGCACAAGACGCTGCGCGGCCCGCGCGGCGGCCTGATCCTGTCCAAGGGACAGGACGAAACCTTCAACCGCCGCCTGAGCTCGGCCGTGTTCCCCGGCGTGCAGGGCGGGCCGCTGATGCATGTGATCGCCGCCAAGGCCGTCGCCTTCAAGGAGGCGCTGCAGCCCGGCTTCAAGGCCTACCAGCGCCAGGTGCTGGCCAACGCCCGCGCCATGGCCGCCGTGATCCAGCAGCGCGGCTACCGCATCGTCTCGGGCGGCACGGACAACCACCTGATGCTGATCGACCTGTCCGACCGCAGCTACACCGGCAAGGATGCCGACGCCGCGCTCAGCGAGGCGCACATCACCACCAACAAGAACACCGTGCCCAACGACCCGCGCTCGCCCTTCGTGACCTCGGGCCTGCGCATAGGCACGCCCGCCGTCACCACGCGCGGCTTCGGCCAGGCGCAGTGCGAACAGCTGGCCGGCTGGCTGTGCGATGTGCTCGATGCGCTGGACGCGCAGGAAGGCGCCCGCTTTGCCAAGGTGGCGGCGCAGGTCAGGGAGCAGGTGACGGAGCTGTGCAGCCGTTATCCGGTGTACGGATAGCCCGCGCGCAGCCGTGGTGGATCAGGGGTTGGCGTTGAGGTTGGGGTTGGCGCAGGCGCCATCCATTCCCGCCATCTCCGCCAGCTTCTGCATGCGCGAGCGCTGGTCCAGGCAGGCCTGGTGCTGGGCTTCGGCCGCCTTTTGCTGCGCCAACTTCGCGGCCTTGGCGCGCTCGGCCTGCAGTTGGGCGATGCGCTCGCGGATCTGGGGCATGGCGGCCACGGCGGCCTTTTCGCCCTCAAGAATGGCGCTGGCGCGCTGGGTGAAGTCGGCCGGGCCGATGTCCAGCACCTTGGGGCGGATGGTGATGTCGGCGCGGGCCAGCTCGGCCTGGCCCAGCTTCTGGCCCATGATGGCAATGGACTGGCCCAGTGCGCCCAGCATGTTCTCGGGCGCCTTGCCACGGGCCTTGTTGGAGATGTCCACGGCGATCACCAGATCGGCGCCCAGCTGGCGCGCGGCGTCCACGGGCACGGGGCTGGTGATGCCGCCATCGACGAAGTGGAACTTGCCGATGGCCACAGGCTGGAACACACCCGGAATGCTGCTGGAGGCACGCACCGCCTGCCCCGTATTGCCGCGCGCGAACACGGTGCGCTCGCCGTCTTCCAGCCGCGTGGACACGGCCACGAAGGGCTTGGCCAGCTGCTCCAGCGGCTTGCGGCCCACCTGTTCGTTCACATAGTCTTCCAGCTTCTGGCCCACCAGCAGGCCGCCCGAGGACAGCTGCAGGTCGCGGATCTTGGTTTCATCCAGCGCCACGGCCTTTTCCTGCAGCTCGAAGGCGTTCATGCCGCTCGCATACAGCGCCCCCACCACGCTGCCCGCGCTGGTGCCGGACACCACCGCAGGCGCAAGGCCATTGGCTTCCAGCATCTTGATGACGCCGATATGGGCAAAGCCCTTCACGGCCCCGCCGCCCAGGGCCAGGCCGATCCTGATGGGCGCCACGGGTGTGCCCGGCGCGGTGGGCGTGGACTCGGGCGTGGCCGCCGAGGGGCTGGGCGGGTTGCTGCCGCAAGCGGCCAGCCCCGCCAGGCTCAGGTACACCAGTGGACGCAAAAGGGCTTTCAGGCGCATGCCAGGGATCCTGCTGTCGGATGACGAGATTCGGGGCGGGCAGTATAGCGGCAGGGGCCTGACCGCCGCAGGCCCTCAGACTCTGGGCTTCAGCAAGCCGCCCATGCCCTGCACAGCCTCCCGCAAAAACCCCCAGACCGCCTCGATGCGCTGAACCTGCCGGGCATCCGAGGGCATGCTCATCCAGAAGGTGCGGGTGAAGCAGGCCTCGGCGGGCAGCACGCGGCTGAGCACGGGGTCGCGGTCGGCAATGAAGGCGGGCAGCACGGCCAGGCCGGCGCCGGCGCGCACGGCCTCGTACTGGGCGGTGATGCTGGTGCTGCGAAAGGCAAAGCGCTCGGGCTGGAACAGGGTGGACAGCAGTTGCAGCTCGCGCGTGAACAGCAGGTCGTCCACGTAGTGGATGAAGCTGTGGTGGCGCAGGTCCTCGGTGCGCGCCACCAGCGGGCGGCGCGCAAGGTATTCGCGCTGGCCGTAGAGGAACAGCCGGTAGTCGGTGAGCTTGGTGACCACGGCCGAGCCGCGCGTGGGGCGCTCCAGCGAGATGACGATGTCGGCCTCGCGCCGCGACAGGTGCAGCAGGCGCGGCAGGGCCAGCAGGTCGATGCTCAGCAGCGGATGGCGCTGCGTCAGCGCGGCCAGCTGCGGGGCCAGCAGCTGGGTGCCGAAGCCTTCGGTGGCGCCCACGCGCACCAGGCCGGACGGGCCCTGGCTGGTGGATTCCGCCGCCAGCGGCATGCGCTCCAGCCCGGCGGCGGCGCGCTGCATGGCGTCTGCCACGCCCAGCAGCTGTCGGCCGGCCTCCGTGGGCCGCCATTGGCCCGCTTCGCGCTCGAAGAGCACGGCCCCCAGCTGTTTTTCCAGGGCCTGGATGCGGCGCGACACCGTGGTGTGCTCCACGCCCAGTTGCCGCGCGGCGGCGGCCATGCTGCCGCTGCGTGCCAGTTCGCCAAAGAATCTCAGATGGTCCCAGTCCATGGGTCGAGGCCGCCTCAGTCGGCTGCGGCGCGGCGCGCGGCCAGCGTGCTGGGCGCACGCGCCAGCTCGTCGTTTTGCCGCACCAGGACGGCCATCATGTCCATGAACAGGCCCCGCTGCTCCTGCGGCAGCGGCTCCAGCATGCGCTGCTGGGCCCGCAGCACCGAGGGCTCGGCAGCGGCCAGCAGCGCGGCGCCTTCTGCGGTGACCGACAGCAAGCGCACGCGCCGGTCGGCCGGGCTGGTGTTGCGCACCATGAGGCCGCGCGCCTCCAGCCGGTCGATGACGCTGCCGATGGTCGAGGTGTCGAAGCCGATCATCCGCGCCAGCGTGCGCTGGTCCACGCCGGGCTGGCGCAGCACGGCCGACAGCGCCGCGTACTGCACGGGGGTCACGCCGAATTCCTGGGTCTCCTCCATGAAGACGGCTACCGCGATCTGCTGCAGGCGGCGGATGTGATAGCCGGGGTAGTTTTCTAGTTCTGCGGGTTGGTAGTCCATGGCCATTGCGCTCTTTTCCGTGTCCCTGCGGGCAAGCGCAGATGTTCGCATGAACCGCCCCCTCCGTTGGCGTTGGCTGGCAGACAGGTGATTCACCCGGACACGCTGTCCGCCGTCGTTTTGCCTGCATCCAGGGAAACCCCAGGCTGGCCTGATGCAAATCAACACTACACTCATCGTCAGCATACTGTTTAATTACTCGCGACGCAGCTGACCCGCAGGCTGGCGACACGCACCACGAAGCACAGGACATCCATGAGCACCAGCATTTCTTCTCGGGCGCTGCCCGTTCTTGTGGCAGGCGGCGGCATTGGCGGCGTGGCGGCCGCGCTGGCCCTGGCGCGCCAGGGATTCGCCGTCAAGGTGCTGGAGCAGGCACCGCAGCTGGGCGAGATCGGCGCCGGCATACAGCTGGGGCCCAACGCATTCGCGGCCTTCGACGCGCTGGGCATTGGCGAGCTGGCCCGTGGCCGCGCGGTCTATACCGACGAGATGGTGATGCACGACGCGCTCGATGAAAGACTGGTCGGCCGCATTCCCACGGGCGAGGCGTTTCGCGCCCGCTTCGGCAACCCGTATGCGGTGATCCACCGCGCCGACATCCACACCTCGCTGCTTGAAGGCGCACGCGCCCACGGCCATATCGAGACGCTGACGGGCACCCGCATCGAAGCCGTTCAGCAGGAAGGCGACACGGTCACCGTGCGCGACCAGCACGGCCAGGTCCATGTGGGCCAGGCCCTGATCGGCGCCGATGGCGTGAAATCCGTGGTGCGCCAGCAGTATGTGGGCGATGCGGCGCGTGTCTCCGGCCACGTGGTGTACCGCGCCGTGGTGGAGAAGAACGACTTCCCCGAGGACCTGCGCTGGAATGCGGCCAGCATCTGGGTCGGCCCCAACTACCACCTGGTGCACTACCCGCTGCGCGGCGGCGAGCAGTACAACGTGGTCGTCACCTTCCACAGCCGCGAGCAGGAGGAATGGGGCGTGCGCGAAGGCAGCCGCCAAGAGGTGCAAAGCTACTACAGCGACTGCTGCCCGCGCGCCCGCCAGCTCATAGACCTGCCCAAAAGCTGGAAGCGCTGGGCCACGGCCGACCGCGAGCCCATTGGCCAGTGGAGCTTCGGCCGCGCCACGCTGCTGGGCGATGCGGCCCACCCTACCCTGCAGTACATCGCCCAGGGCGCCTGCATGGCGCTGGAAGACGCCGTGACGCTGGGCCAGGCGCTCAAGCGCTGCGGCAACGACTGGCCGCAGGCGCTGCGGCTGTACGAGCGCTCGCGCATTGCCCGCACGGCGCGCGTGGTGCTGTCCGCGCGCGAGATGGGCCGCATCTTCCACGCCAGCGGCGTGGAGCGCCTGGTGCGCAACGACCTCTGGAAGGGCCGCACGCCCCAGCGTTTCTACGACGCCATGGAATGGCTGTACGGCTGGAAGGCCGAAACCTGCCTCGCCGAAGACTGAACACAAGGAGACCGCCATGCAAGAACTTGGCCGCCTGGAAGACCTGCCCCAGGACTACCGCGACGAACTCACGCGCAACAACCTGGTGCCGCTATGGCCCAGCCTGCGCAACGTGATGCCGCCGCATACGCCGCGCCCGCGCACCCAGCCCATTGCCTGGCCCTACCAGGCCATCCGCCCGCTGTTGATGCAGGCCGGCGAGCTGACGCCCATCGAAAAAGCCGAGCGCCGCGTGCTGGTGCTGGCCAACCCCGGCCATGGGCTGGAGAAGATGCAGGCCAGCTCCTCCATTTACCTGGGCATGCAGCTGCTGCTGCCCGGCGAGTGGGCGCCCTCGCACCGCCACACGCCCAATGCCGTGCGCATGGTGGTGGAAGGCCAGGGCGCATGGAGCCTGGTCGACGGCGAGAAATGCCCCATGGAGCGCGGCGACCTGATCCTCACGCCCACGGGCCTGTGGCACGAGCATGGCCATGACGGCGACGAGCCCGTTGTCTGGCTCGATGTGCTGGATCTGCCCCTGGCCTACTACCTGGAAGTCACCTACCACGTGGACGGCCCGCGCCAGCCCGCCCTGCCCGGCCGTGGCGACCGGGCGTATGCGCGCGGCGGCCTGGCACCCACGCAGGTGTTCGCCCGCAGCGCCAAGGCCTACCCCATGCTGCGCTACCCATGGAAGGATGCGCGTGCCGCCCTGCTGGAGCTGGCCGCCGACCGGCCGGACCTGGACTGCGTGCAGCTGGCCTACACCAACCCCGAAACCGGGGCCGACTGCGAAAACATCCTGGGCTTTTACGCGCTGATGCTGCGACCGGGCCAGACGCTGCAGCTGCCCGCGCGCTCGCCGGCCTGCGTGTTCCATGTCATCGAGGGCGGCGCCAGCGTGGCCGCCGTGGACCGCCATTTCGACCTGGCCCCGGCCGACACCTGCTGCGTGCCCGGCTGGGCGCCCGCCACGCTGGCCAATGCCAGCGCCAGCGAGCCCGCCTTCCTCTTCCTGGCCGACGAGGCTCCTTTGCACCGAAAGCTGGGCCTCTACGAAGTCCGGCCTTGAATCCTCCGATGTCTCTTTACTCCCCCATCGCCAATACCATGACCGCCCCCCAATACCTCTGGACCCCGCCCCCGTCCAATCCCTGCCCGTGCGCGGCAGCACGCAGCGCCTGCCCGTGAACCGCCTGTTCTTCGTGGGCCGCAACTACCACGCCCATGCCGTCGAGATGGGCCGCCCGGTGGACAAGAGCGTGGAGCGCCCCTTCTACTTCACCAAGGCCCCCTCCACCCTGAGCGAATCGGGTGCCACCGTGGCCTACCCGCCCGAGACGAACAACTACCACTTCGAGATGGAACTGGTGGTGGCCATCGGCAAGGCGGGCTTTCGCATTGCGGCGGACCAGGCGCATGAACACATCTACGGCTACGCCTGCGGCCTGGACATGACGCGCCGCGACCTGCAGTTGGTGGCGCGCGACAAGGGACGGCCCTGGGACCTGGGCAAGGACGTGGAGCAGTCCTCGGTAGCCAGCGAGATCGTGCCCATGCCGGGCCAGGTGATCGAATCCGGCGCCATTGCACTGGCCGTCAATGGCGAGACAAAGCAGCAGTCCGACGTGGACAAGCTGATCTGGAACATCCGCGAAATCATTGCCGACCTCTCGCTGTTCTATCACCTGCAGCCCGGCGACCTCATCTACACGGGCACGCCCGAAGGCGTGGGCGCCGTGCTGCCGGGCGACCGCATCACCGGCCATGTGCAGGGCGTGGGCGAGATCGCGCTCACCGTGGGCCAGCCCGAATAAGACCGGGGAGACCACCACCATGAAGCTCTACAGCTTTTTCCGCAGCGGCACCTCGCACCGCCTGCGCATCGCGCTCCACCTCAAGGGCCTGCGCCCTGACTACTTTCCCGTGGACCTGCGCGTGGACGAGCAGGCCCAGGCGCCGTTCAAGCAGGTCAACCCGCAGGGCCTGGTGCCGGCACTGACGCTGGACGATGGCCGCACGCTGATCCAGTCGCCGGCCATCATCGAATGGCTGGAGGAGCGCCACCCCGAGCCGCCGCTGCTGCCCGCCGGCCCCGAGGACCGCGCCCAGGTGCGCGCGCTGGCCGCCATCGTGGGCTGCGACGTGCATCCCATCAACAACCGCCGCATCCTGCAGACCCTGCGTCGCCAGTTCGGTGCGGACGAGGCCGCCATCAACGCCTGGTGCGCCACCTGGATTGCCGACGGCTTCGACGCCATCGAGGCCCTGCTCGCGCAGGACACGCGGCGCGGCGACTTCTGCTTCGGCCACGCACCCACGCTGGCCGATGTCTACCTGGTGCCCCAGATCGAAAGCGCACGCCGCTTTGGCGTGGACCTGGACCGCTGGCCGCTGATCAGCGCTGTGGACAGGGCCTGCGCGGCCCTGCCCGCCTTTGCGCAGGCCGCGCCCCTGGCCCAGCCTGACGCCGGCTGAACCTCGCCTGAACCCCGCCGCGCCTTTGCCGGCAGCCCTACCCCGCCCCGAGTCCTCGCCAGAAGGACCGGGGCATTGCAAGCAGTGAAAAAGCAGATCCAACAGGAGACAGACTGTGAAAGCATCCCCATCCAGCCGCCTCGGCACCGCGCCCTCCCGCCGCAAGGCCCTTGCAGGCGCCGCCCTGCTGCTGGCCTCCATCGCCCCGCTGCATTGCGCCTGGGCACAGGCAGGCTCCAGCAGCGCCGCCAGCTTTCCCACGCGCCCCGTCACCGTGATCACGGCCTTTGCCGTGGGCAGCGGCCCTGACGCCGTGCTGCGCATCGTGGGCGAAAAACTGGCCGCGCGCTGGAAGCAGGGCGTGACCGTGGACAACCGCCCAGGCGGCGGCGGCTTTGTCGCCATCGAAGCCGCACGCCGCGCCAAGCCCGACGGCTACACCCTGCTGCAGCTCGACAGCGAACATGTCTCCGCCCTGCCCTACCTCTACAAGCAGCGCAACTTCCATCCGCTGCAGCACTTCGACCCGGTGGCGCCGCTGTTCCTCACGCCCTTCTTCGTGGCCGTGCCAACGAACTCGCCCTGGAAAAGCATGGGCGACCTGATCAAGGCGGCCAAGTCCGAGCCCGGCAAGGTCAGCTACGGCTCCTGGGGCGTGGGCAGCCCCGGCCACCTGGGCGGTGAATGGCTGGACTTCCTGACCGGCAGCAAGATGACCCATGTGCCCTACCGCGAGGTCAGCCAGCTCTACACCTCGGTGGCCAATGGCGATCCGGCCTGGAGCTTTGCCAGCCTCCCCTCCAGCCAGGGCATCTACAAATCCGGCAAGATCCGCTACCTGGCCGTGGCCGCGCCCCAGCGCATCGCCCAGATGCCCGACGTGCCCACCGTGGCCGAATCGGGCGGTCCCGCCGACCTGATCGTGAATTCCTTCGTCTCCCTGCTGGCGCCCAAGGGCGTGGACGCCGCCCTGCGCGACAGGATCCATGCCGACGTGGTCGCCGTGCTGCAGGACCCGCAGGTGCGCGAGAAGTTCGCCACCTTCGCCTTCCAGCCCATCACCTGGGAAGTGCCGGAAATGGAGAAATTCGCAAGGACCAAGGCGGACCAGTACAAGCTGCTGATCCAGAAGGCGAATATCAGCCTGGATTGAGCCCGCCGCCTGCCTCACCCCTGCGACTGCGGATTCGCAAACCCCGCCACCTGCTCGTAATGGCGGGCAATGGCACGCAGCTCGTCCTGGCTGATCAGCTCGTCGATATGGCCGAAGGGCTGGCCGCCGCTGAGCTCGTCGGCCTTCATGATGATGAAGTCGGGCGGCGTGGAGCGGTTGGTCAGCACCACCTGGCTGGTGGCGGGCAGGCGGCTGGCCTCATAGGCGGCCAGCAGCGCCAGCGGGTCGCCTTGCGGGTCGGCGGCCAGCAGGTCGGCCAGCACCCGCGCATCGCGCATGGCCTGGGCCGAGCCGTTGGAGCCGCGCGGATACATGGGGTGGGCGGCATCGCCCAGCAGGGTCACGCGGCCGAAGCTCCACTGGTCCACGGGGTCCTTGTCCACCATGGGGTACTCGAAGATGGTCTCGGCCGAGCGGATCAGGGCCGGCACATCCAGCCAGTCGAAGGTCCAGCCGCCAAAAATCTCCAGCACATCCTCCATGCGGCCTGCGCGATTCCAGTCATTCATGCGCATCTGCGGGTCGCGGATCTCGGCCACCCAGTTGATGCGCTGCATGCCCTGGCCGTCGACGTTGTCCTCGATGGGATAGATCACCATCTTGCCGGTATCGACCGAGCCGATACGCAGATAGCTCTTGCCCGTGAGGATGGGCTTGAAGCGCGAGACGCCGCGCCAGGTGTTGATGCCGCCGAAGGCCAGCTCCTCCTGCGGATAGAACTGGCGCCGCACGGCGGAGTTGACGCCATCGCAGGCCACGACGATGTCGGCCGTGGCGGACGGCGGCACATGGCCCTGGGCATCCGGCGCGAAATGCATGGTGGCGCCATGGGCCGACTGGTCCACGCGCACGCAGCGGTGGCCCGTGTGCACGGCACCCGGGCCCAGGCGCTGCACGGCGGCCTCGAAGAGAACGCGGTGCAGGCGGCCCCGGTGGATGCCCAGCTCCGGCAGCTCATAGCCGGCATGGCGGCCGCGCGGCTCGCGGTAGACGAACTGGCCGTAGCGGTTGAAGAACACGCTTTCCAGGTTCTCGATCGCCTGGGCCTCCAGCTGCGGCTGCAGGCCCAGGTCGCTGAGCTCGCGCATGGCATGCGGCAGCAGGGTAATGCCCGCGCCGATCTCGCGGACCTCGGGCACGGCCTCGAAGACTTCGCAGGCAATGCCTCTTTGATGCAGGGCCAATGCCAGGCACAGGCCTCCGATGCCGCCCCCCACGATCGCTACTTTCATCCGCTGACTCTCCATGCTTTCTCCAGGGGCGCCTTGGGCGCCCGTCCCGCCTACTCGGCGGTAATCCCCCGCGCCTTGACCAGATCGGCCCAGCGCCGGGCGTCCTTTTGCACCAGGGCCTTGAACTCGGCCGGCGTGCTGCCGGCCGGATCCATGCCCTGGGGCGCGAAGGCATGCCGGACTTCATCCGACGCCAAAATCGCGCGGATCTCGCGATTGAGGGCATCGACCTGGTCCGCCGGCATGCCGGCCGGCGCAAACACGCCGTACCACATATCCACGTTCACATCGCCCGCCTTGGCCTCCTTGAGCGTGGGCACATCGGGCAGCAGCGGGTGGCGCTGGTGGCTGCCAATGCCCAGCGCGCGCAGCTTGCCGGCCTTCACATGCGTCAAGGCCACATGAATGGGCAGGAACATGCATTCCACCTGGCCGCCCAGCAGGTCCGTCAGCGCCGGCCCTGTTCCGCGATAAGGGATGTGCGTGATCGACACCCCGGCCGTGCTCTTGAAAAGCTCCATCGCCATATGGTGCGGAGTGCCCACTCCCGGCGACGCGTAATTGATGCGGCCCGGCGAGGCCTTGGCGGCCTTCACCAGATCGGCCGCCGTCTGATAGGCCGAGGCCGTGGGCGTCACCAAAATCAACTGCCCCCAACTGGTCAGCGTCACGGGTTCGAGGTCTGTCAGCGGATTGAATGGCAATTTGGGATACAGCGATGCATTCATCACCAGGGTATTCACTGTCACCAAAAGCGTCTGGCCATTGGCGGGCGAGCGCACAACGGCCTCGGTGCCGATATTTCCAGAGGCGCCCGGCTTGTTCTCCACCACCACGGGCCGGCCCTGGCGCTTGGCCAGCAAAGGTCCGATGGTTCGCGCTATCGTGTCGATTCCTGTTCCGGGAGTGAAAGGCACAATCAATTTCAGAGGCACACTCTCGGTACTGGCGATGGCACCTGCTACGGGTAAACCCAATACTCCCAATCCGCTCGTCTTCAAAAATTGCCGTCTGCCAACAAAATTTCGCATGTAGACCTCTTTTGTAGTTAGCATGCAAACGCATGGTAATCATGCACCAAAATGGGCACAATTGGTGGAAATCGAATGAATACTGGACACTTCTGCAAGAATACTAGACGCATATGGACACGATGACGCCTGCACCACTGCCGCTATATCAGCGCCCTGGCTTTTTGCTGCGGCGCGCCCACCAGATTTCGGTCGGCATTTTTGAAGAGCAATGCCGCCCCCTGGGACTGACGCCGCCACAGTACGGCGCCCTGGTCCTGATCGACGCCTCCCCCGGCTCCGACCAAAGCTCCCTGGCCCGCGCCATGGGCTTTGACAAGGTGACCACGCTGCGCCTGGTGCGCGGGCTGGAAGAGCGCGAATACGTGCACCGCGCACTGAGCACGCGCGACCGCCGCCAGCACGAACTTACGCTGACCGACAAGGGCCGCGCCCTTCTGGCCGCCAGCGTGCCGCTGGTGGACCAGGCCTACCACCGCTTGGTGTCCCCGCTGGAAGACGGCGAGCTGCAGGAGCTGCTGCGCCTGCTGGCCAAGCTGGAGTCCGGCCTGGGCGCCAATGCCCGCGTGAAGCTGGAGCCGCTGCGCAAGCCCGGCGCCCGCGCCGTTCAGACCCCTGCTCATGTGGCTGCTCCTGCCGACGACGCCCGCCTGCCGGCCACCGGCACGGACTGAGCCGCTGACCGCCTGAACCAGCATGGCCTGCGCCTGCCGCAGGCCATGCTCTTTTTTGCGCCAGCCTGTGCAAAAACGCACATAAATACTGCACATATCTCCATTGCTTGCGAAAAACCGCACAGCTACCATGCGATGAACGCCCGGCGCACGCATGCCGGGCTGACACCACCGCAACAGGAGACAAGCCATGAATGCATCCACGTCCGCCAAGGTTTTGGCGCCCACGGTCAAGCTGCTGATCAACGGCAAGCTGGTCGAATCCCAAAGCACCCAATGGCGCGATGTGGTCAACCCGGCCACGCAGGAAGTGCTGGCCCGCGTGCCCTTTGCAACGCCCGACGAGGTCAACGCCGCCGTCGGCAACGCCAAGGAAGCCTTCAAGACCTGGCGCAAGACCCCCATTGGCCAGCGCGCCCGCATCTTCCTGAAGCTGCAGCAGCTGATCCGCGAGAACATGAAGGAGCTGGCCTCCCTGCTGACCGCAGAACAGGGCAAGACCCTGCCTGACGCGGAAGGCGACGTCTTCCGCGGCCTGGAAGTGGTGGAGCATGCGGCCAACATCGGCTCGCTGCAGCTGGGCGAGCTGGCCAACAACGTGGCCAACGGCGTGGACACCTATTCCGTGCTGCAGCCGCTGGGCGTGTGCGCGGGCATCACCCCCTTCAACTTCCCGGCCATGATTCCGCTGTGGATGTTCCCCATGGCCATTGCCACGGGCAACACCTTCGTGCTCAAGCCCTCCGAGCAGGACCCCATGGTCACCATGCGCCTGTGCGAACTGGCGCTGGAAGCCGGCATTCCGCCCGGCGTGCTGAACGTGGTGCACGGCGGCGAGGACGTGGTCAACGCCATCTGCGACCATCCCGACATCAAGGCCATCAGCTTCGTGGGCTCCACCAAGGTCGGCACCCATGTCTACAACCGTGCCAGCCTGGCCGGCAAGCGCGTGCAATGCATGATGGGCGCCAAGAACCACGCCATCGTCATGCCCGACGCCAACAAGGAGCAAACGCTCAACGCCCTGCTGGGCGCAGCTTTCGGTGCGGCAGGCCAGCGCTGCATGGCGCTGTCGGTGGCCGTGCTGGTGGGCGATGCACAGAAGTGGATTCCCGAGCTGGTGGAAAAATCCAAGACCCTCAAGGTCAGCGGCGGCACCGAGCCCGGCACCGACGTGGGCCCGCTGGTGTCCTGCGCGGCGCTGTCGCGTGTGGAAAGCCTGATCGAACGCGGCCTGGCCGACGGCGCCAAGCTGGAACTGGACGGCCGCAAGCCCCAGGTGGCCGGCTACGACAAGGGCAACTTCGTCGGCCCCACCGTGTTCAGCGGCGTCAAGCCCGGCATGAGCGTGTATGACCAGGAAATCTTCGGCCCCGTGCTGTGCCTGGCGGCTGCCGACAGCCTGGACGAGGCCATCGAGTTCATCAACGCCAACCCCAACGGCAACGGCACGGCCATCTTCACGCAGTCGGGCGCTGCGGCGCGCAAGTTCCAGGAAGACATCGACGTGGGCCAGGTCGGCATCAACGTGCCGATTCCCGTGCCGGTTCCCCTGTTCTCCTTCACGGGCAGCCGCGCCTCCAAGCTGGGCGACCTGGGGCCCTACGGCAAGCAGGTCGTGCTGTTCTATACGCAGACCAAGACCGTCACGGCGCGCTGGTTCGACGACAGCACCACCAGCCAGGGCGTGAACACCACCATCAGCCTGCGCTGATGCACGGGTGGGCGGGCCTGGATTGATCCGGGGCAGGCCCCGGCTCTGGGATGATGGCGGCATGCGTTTTCCAATGACCGCCTCCCTCTCCCGGAGCCTGGGTGCCGCCTTGCTGACCGCCCTGGCCGCCCTGCCCCTGACCCTACACGCGCAGGCCGGTGCAGCCTGCGACCCGGCCTCCACCGCCGCCGCCAGCCGCAATGCCTGCGCGGTCCAGGCCTTCCAGGAGGCCGACACCGCGCTCAACATCCGCTACCTGGACGTCATGCAGCAACTGCCCCAGGGCAAGCGCACGGGCCTGCGCCACGACCAGAACGGCTGGATCAAGGGCCGCACGGCGCGCTGCAAGGCCGCCACGCGCGACAGCGAAACCCAGCCTGAAGGCCCGCGCCTGTACCACGACTGCCTCACGGCCGCGACACAGGAGCGCATGCAGGCGCTGGAGCGCTGGCTGCAGCACTGACCGCCGCACGCACCCACAGCCACCGAAAGCCCCCAGAACAACAAGGGCCCCAGAGCCCAACGCAGGAGACAAGCCAGCCATGGACTTCGAACTCAACGACGACCAGCGCGCCTTTGCCGAATCGGCCCGCGCCTTTGCCCAGGCCGAACTCGCGCCCCATGCCGCGCACTGGGACCGTGAATCCATCTTCCCGCGCGAGGCCATCGCCAAGGCGGGCGAACTGGGCTTTTGCGGCCTGTACGCGCCCGAGAACGCCGGCGGCCTGCAGCTGCCGCGCCTGGATGCCACCATGGTCTTCGAGGAACTGGCCGCCGTCGATCCCTCCACCACCGCCTTCATCACCATCCACAACATGGCCACCTGGATGCTGGGCACCTGGGCCACCGACGCCGTGCGCGCCGAATGGGGCGAGGCCCTGACCAGCGGGCGCAAGCTGGCCAGCTACTGCCTGACCGAGCCCGGCGCGGGCTCGGACGCCGGCTCGCTCAAGACCCGGGCCGAACTGGCGGGGCATGAATACATCATCAACGGCGCCAAAGCCTTCATCAGCGGCGCGGGCAGCACCGACATGCTGGTGCTGATGGCCAGAACGGGCGACGCCGGCTCTGGCGCCAGCGGCATCTCCGCCTTTGCCGTGCCCGCCGACCTGCCCGGCATCAGCTACGGCAAGAAGGAAGAGAAGATGGGCTGGAACAGCCAGCCCACGCGCGTCATCAGCTTCGACAACGTGCGCATTCCTGCGCACAACCTGCTGGGCCGCGAGGGCGAAGGCTTCAAGATCGCCATGAAGGGCCTGGACGGCGGGCGCATCAACATCGCCACCTGCTCCGTGGGCGCCGCCCAGGGCGCGCTCACCCAGGCCCAGCAGTACATGCACGAGCGCAAGCAGTTCGGCAAGCCCATTGCCAGCTTCCAGGCCCTGCAGTTCAAGCTGGCAGACATGGCCACCGAACTCGTGGCTGCGCGCCAGATGGTGCGCCTGGCCGCCTCCAAGCTCGATGCCGGTGCGCGCGACGCCTCCACCTACTGCGCCATGGCAAAGCGCTTTGCCACCGACGCCGGCTTCATGGTCTGCAACGAAGCCCTGCAGCTGCACGGCGGCTACGGCTACATCCGCGAATACCCGTTGGAGCGCCTCATGCGCGATGCCCGCGTGCACCAGATCCTCGAAGGCACGAACGAAATCATGCGCGTCATCATCGCGCGGCGCATGCTGGAAGGCGATGCGCCCGACATGATCCGCTGATCCATCCACATCCAGCCCACGCCATGCCCGCCCGCCCGCTCTCCGACACCACGCTGCACCTCATAGACGCCGTGCGCGAAGCCCTGGCCGGCTGCGACGACGTGCAGGAAAAGCGCATGTTCGGCTGCCATGTCTTCATGGTCAACGGCAAGCTGTGCCTGGGCGTGGAAGACGACGAACTGCTGGTGCGGCTGCCGCCCTCGCAGCACGCCGCCGTGGCCGAGACGCCGGGCCTGCGCCCGCTCTCGTCCAAGGGCCAGATGGACGGCTACTTCTTCATCGGCCCCGCCGCCTACGCCACGCGCCAGCAGTGGCAGCACTGGATTGCCCAGGCCCTGGCCTTCAACCCCCACGCCAAGGCCACGCCCCCGAAAAAGCGCAAGGCCCAGGCCAGCGAACCCGCGCCCGCCGACGCAAAGACACCGCCAGCGCCGCCCGCCCCGGCCGGGCGCCGCACACGCAAGCACCCCATCTTCGGCGACGAATAAGCCGCCTTTGCAGGAGAGCCCCATGCCCATCCGCATCGTCCAGCTAGGCAGCCCCCGCCACGCCGATGAAGGCCTGCGCATAGGCACCGTGCGCCGCCCGCCGCGCGGTCTGCCCAAGGCCGAATTCGCCAGCCGCGACTACTACGACGTCTGGTACCCCGAACTCTCGCCCCAGCCCGACACCATGCACACCGCGCTCGAATCGCACCGCCTGCAGGACCACGGCCAGCAGGCCGAGGCAGACAAGCTCTGGCAGCAATTCGTGCGCAAGTTCCGCAAGGAAATGGCCGAGCCCGCCGCCAGCCGCACCCTGGACCTGCTGGCCGCCCTCTCGCAGCACAGCGCCTTCGCCATCGGCTGCTACTGCGAGCAAGAGGCGCGCTGCCATCGCGGCATCCTGCGCTCCCTGCTCAAGGAACGTGGCGCCGACATTGCCAATGGCGACACGAACACTGGCGACACCAACGTCACCAGCGACACCGGCCACTGAGACACACCACAAGCTTCACAACACAGGAGACAAGCACATGCAGATCGCATTCATCGGACTCGGCAACATGGGCGGCCCCATGGCCATCAACCTGCACAAGGCCGGCCACACGGTCAAGGCCTTCGACCTCTCCAAAGACGCCTGCGCCAAGGTCGCTGCAGAGGGCGTGACCATTGCCGCCAGCGCCGAGGACGCCGTGCAGGGCGCCGAAGCCGTGGTCTCCATGCTGCCAGCCAGCCAGCACGTGGAAGGCCTCTTCCTCGGCCGTGACGGCGCGGCCGGCCTGCTGCAGCGCATTGCCAAGGGCGCGCTCATCATCGACAGCTCCACCATAGCCGCCGCCACCAGCCAGAAAGTCGCCAAGGCCGCCCAGGCCGCAGGCGTTGCCTTCATCGACGCACCCGTCTCCGGCGGCACGGGCGGTGCCATTGCAGGCACCCTCACCTTCATGGTCGGCGGCAGCGACGCCGACCTGGAGCGCGCCCGCCCCCTGCTCGAAAAAATGGGCGCCAACATCTTCCACGCCGGCGCCGTGGGCGCGGGCCAGACCGCCAAGATCTGCAACAACATGCTGCTGGGCATCCTCATGATCGGCACCAGCGAAGCCATCGCCCTGGGCGTGGCCAACGGCCTGGACCCCAAGGTCCTCAGCGAAATCATGCGCCGCAGCTCGGGCGGCAACTGGGCCCTGGAAAAATACAACCCCTTCCCCGGCGTCCACGAAAACGCCCCCGCCTCCAAGAACTACGCAGGCGGCTTCGGCACCGACCTCATGCTCAAGGACCTGGGCCTGGCCCAGGAAAACGCCATGGCCGTCAAGGCCTCCACGCCCCTGGGCGGCATGGCCCGCGCCATGTACGCCATGCACTCCATCGCCGGCAACGGCGCCCTGGACTTCTCCAGCGTCATCCGCTCCCTGCAAAAGAACGGCTGACCGCCAGGCACCCGAACCCGCTCCCAATCCCGTATGCCCGCGCCTGCGTCGGGCCGCCTGCGGGGTTGCAGTCCTGCCGAAGGACAGGACTGCCTCGTCATCTGACTCGCCGTGATGTTTGAGTGAAGCGCGCAGCGCGCAACGAGTTTCACGGCGAACCCCGCAGGCGGCCCGACGCAGGTTGCCCCGCAGCGCAGCGAAGGGGTCGCGGGCATTCGGGCGCGTTTCTTTGCCTACTTTCTTGCCGCGCGGCAAGAAAGTCGGTCGGCCGCCGGGCCGAAACCCGGCCTCGAAAAACAACCACCCGGCAGGGTCAAAAACAAGAAACCCCGACCGGGGTTTTCTCTCTTCAGACCCATGGCAGCCCTACGTAAGCTGCCACCGCCACCATCAGCCATTCCACAGAACACCCGCCAGCAACCATGACCACTACACCCCCACCTTCGCCCCCATGCCCACAGCAGAAGGCTACTTCGGCCCCTACGGCGGCCAGTTGGTCCCACCCCACCTCAAGCAGGCCATGGACGACATCAACACCGCCTACGCCGAAATCACCAAACGCCAAGACTTCCAGCAGGAACTGGCCCAACTCTTCGCCGACTACGTGGGCCGCCCCAGCCCCATCTTCCACGCGCGGCGCCTGTCGGAGCAGCTCGGCGGCGCACAGATCCACCTCAAGCGCGAAGACCTCAACCACACCGGCGCCCACAAGATCAACCACTGCCTGGGCGAGGCCCTGCTGGCCAAGTTCATGGGCAAGAAAAAGGTCATCGCAGAAACCGGCGCCGGCCAGCACGGCGTGGCCCTGGCCACGGCCTGCGCGCTGGTGGGCATTCCCTGCGAGATCCACATGGGCCAGGTGGACATCGAGAAGGAGCACCCCAACGTCACCAAGATGCGCATCCTGGGCTGCAAGCTCGTGCCCGTCACGCGCGGCGCGGCCACCCTCAAGGAGGCCGTGGACAGCGCCTTCGAGGAATACCTCACCAACCCCACGGACTACATCTACGCCATCGGCTCCGTGGTCGGCCCCCACCCGTTCCCGATGATGGTGCGCGACTTCCAGAGCATCATCGGCCGCGAGGCGCGCGAGCAATTCCAGGCCAGGCACGGCAAGCTGCCCGACCACGTGGCCGCCTGCGTGGGCGGCGGCTCCAACGCCATGGGCATCTTCACGGCCTTCCTGGGCGATGCCTCGGTCAAGCTCGTCGGCGTGGAGCCCTCGGGCGAAGGCACGGACAAGCCCGGCCGCCACGCAGCCACCCTCAGCATGGGCAAGCCCGGGGAAATCCACGGCATGAAGTGCTACGTGCTGGAAAACGCAGATGGCACGCCGGCTGCCGTGCACAGCATTGCCTCGGGCCTGGACTATCCGGGCGTGGGCCCGCAGCACAGCTACCTCAAGGACCTGGGCCGCGTGCAGTACGAATCCGTCACCGACAAGGAATGCCTGGACGCCTTCATGCAGCTGTCGCGCGTGGAAGGCATCATCCCCGCGCTGGAAAGCGCCCACGCCGTGGCCTGGGCCATGCGCGTGGCGCCCGGCCTGCCCAAGGACCAGCACATCCTCATCAACCTCTCGGGCCGGGGCGACAAGGACGCCGACTACGTGGCCAAGGTATTGGGTCTCTGACCCAAAGCCTGCGCTGGATCAAACAGCAGCACACCGGAGAGGGCAAAGGGCGCCCTCTCCGACAACCGCTCTCCGGGGCGGTGGAGACAATGGCCCCGACCGTTGTCTTGTCCAACCCCATTCCCGGAAGGAGCCACACCCATGAAGCCTGCCCCGTTCGCACGCACCGCCGCCCTCTCCATCGCCCTGGCCCTGACCTGCGCCACTGCCGCCCTGCCCGCCGCAGCCAAGTCGGTGGCCGAATGGCAGACCATCACCAGCCAGGCCAAGATCCCGCTGGAGCAGGCCATCACCCGCGCCACCCAGGCCGTGCCCGGCAAGGCCATCGAAGCCCAGCTGGACGACGGTGACGGCATGGGCCCGCGCTACGAAATCGAAGTCATCACCTCGGCCGGCGACAGCGTGGAAGTCTGGGTCAACGCCATCACCGGCCAGGCCGCCCAGCACAAGAACGACGGAGCCGCCAAGCGCAAGGACCGCCAGCGCCTGGAAAAGGCCAAGTCCACCATAGAGCAAGCCATACAGGCCGCCACCCGCCACACCCCCGGCACGCCCGTCAGCGCGGAACTGGACTCCCACTGGGGCCAGACCAGTTACCAGGTCGAAGTGCTGCAGGCCAACGGCACGCTCATGGAAGTCAAGATCGACGCCGTGGGCGGCGAAGTCATCCGGGCCAAGAAGGACTGACCCACGGCCCCCACCCAGCAGCGCGCTTCAGCATGAGGCGCGCTTTTTTTCGCCCATTTTTCGCCTATTTTTTGCCTCGTTCCCGCCGTGTCCGCAGGCCATTCGCGCCTGCCGCACTCTTCAGGCCAACGCTACCGACACCCCCTCATCCGCAAACCGCTTCGCGACCCTGAGCAGATAGCTCACGGCATAAAGAATGGGGTCGTCGGCCTCATCGCCATTGAGATGCTCCACCACCTCAATGGCATAGCCCAGGTTCACCGCCGTGTCGTGCAGCAGGCCCACCAGTTCCTTGTCCTGCGGCTCCAGCGACTGCGCCTGATCGGCCTTCACGTAGTAGATGCGCAGCAGGTCGCGGCACACGCAATTGATGGCCGTGACCTTGTGGCGAGCGTGCAGGTCCAGCACATCCAGCGCAGCGCCCATGTGCAGGACGGCGTCTATGGCGAGGTCTTCGAGTTTGGGTGGGGGTGTGGTGGGTAAGGCTTGCTGGTCCATCGGCACTCCTATTGGGAATTGCGCAGCGCCCAAGATCACTGGGCAGAGGCGACGCCCAACCCCTCTAGGCGTCATCATTGCTTTACAAAACTCCAACTATAGGTGGAAGACCATTCGCACGCAAACCCGGAAGCTTTGCTCACTTTAGTGAGCAGCCATGACAGAACTTGATAAAGCCTTTGGAAGCTTGTTGCGTGAACTACGCAACGAGCGCGCACTGTCCCAGGAAGCCCTTGCCGCGGAGGCCGGACTGGCGCGCAACTACATCAGCCAACTGGAGCTTGGTAGCAAATGTCCGAGCCTTCGGTCTGTTTTCAAGCTGTGCAAGGTGTTGGGGGTTGCGCCGGGGGATGTGGTGGGCGAGGTGGATAGGCGAGTAGAAAGGTGTGGAAGTCGTACTTAGTGCAGGCTTGCTGCCGGCCAGAAGCAGTCCTCAGACGCGTTACCACAGGCAACTGCTTCGGGGACAGAGCAGTCTTCCTTTTTCGGCAAGTCAATGAACGCTGCCATTTTTATCGGCAATTAGACTTACGTTGCTCGCAAAATTCATAACCTAGAAAAATCCTCCCATTCCCCCGAGCTTTCGATAGGTCGACTAACTTATTTCTCTCTGCACTTTAAGCTATGCTCTTTTTCAAATAGATGAGAGCGCTGCAAGCGCTCGTAGCTGTAACAAGTTTTACAAACGGCCTCCGAGGAATTGCGATGCATATTGAACGAATAGAGCTTGAAGGTTTTCGGTGTTTTGGCCTCGTTCGGACTAAAGTCCAACTTGGTCCCGAGCTAGTCGCGCTAGTTGGCGACAATGGCACCGGAAAAACAGCGCTGATGCAAGCTTTACAAAGAATGTTTGGCGTCACGGCCGATCAGCGACGTCTGCGCAAGCAAGACTTTCACGTTCCATTTAATGAACCGGTACGTCCCGCCACACGCACGCTGGCCATTGAAGCTATCGTTGCTTTTCCGGAACTAGATGACGACAGTGAAAGCCGCGCCGTGCCAGCCTTCTTCAAGAACATGGCAGCCGAGGAAAATGGGAACCTGAAGGTGCGTCTACGCCTAGAGGCGACGTGGACGGACGATGGAACACTCGATGGAGCGATTGATGAGTCATACAGCGCCGTACAGACTTTCGGTCCATTCGAGGAAAGCGACCTCCAACGGTTGGGAGGCCCTGACCGGGCACGAATCCAACTCTTCTACATTCCTGCGACACGTGACGGTGCATCGCAAGTCTCTGCGCTCGTTCGCGGAAGACTGTGGCGGGCCATTAACTGGTCACCAGAAGTCAAAGAATCTCTGTCTGACGCAGGTACTGACGTTAATGTGGCCTTCTCAACTGAAGCAGCTGTTACAAGCATCGGTAAGGTAGTGACCCACCGTTGGCAGCAACTTCACTCCGCAGGAACAGATAGCTTGCCCATCTTCCGGCCGGTCGACACTCGATGGCAGGAGTTCATCCGGCGCGTAGATGTCGTTTTCCATCCAAATGAGCTTGGCCAAGACCGCGCGCTAGAAGACCTCAGTGATGGCCAGCGCTCGCTATTTCATCTCGCGATGGCGGCAGCTACGCTTGATATTGAGGCGAAGCTGGCAGAGGGCAACGCCCCGGCGGGGTTTATAGATGGCGGCGTCGCCTTGCCCGTCTTGACTCTCGTCGCCTTGGAAGAGCCCGAGAACAATCTTGCCCCTTTCTACCTGTCCCGCATCATCAAGCAAGTGCAGGAGATTGCTGCAGGCGGTAATGCCCAGGCTATCGTCTCTAGTCACTCGCCCAGTATTCTCGCGCGTGTCGATCCCGCCTGTGTGCGTCACTTTAGATTGAACACGGCGACCCGGTGCGCCGAAGTTAAGAGTATTAGCTTGCCCGAGGACAATGAGGATGCATCCAAGTTCATTCGTGAGGCTGTACGCGCCTACCCCGAGCTCTACTTCGCGCGTCACGTGATCCTCGGCGAAGGGGCAACAGAAGAAGTCGTGCTGCCGATGCTGGCGAAAGCCTTGGATTTCCCCATCGATCGGTCCTTTGTCGCGGTCGTGCCACTTGGTGGCCGCCACGTGAATCATCTTTGGAGGCTACTCCATAGCATTCAGGTACCTTATTCCACATTGCTGGATCTTGACTGGGGCCGCAGCGGTGGCGGCTTCGGTCGTATCAAGACGGTGTTGGCGCAGTTGTTGAATGTGGGGTCACAGGCGAAGAGCTCTTCGACGAGCGGCTCAAACCAGAAGGCCCTGAAGCCAATGTTGCCGAGATTGCAGCATGGAAGCCCAATGACACTGAATATTTGCTCAAATTGTTGGACCATTTAGAGAAATTCAATGTCTTCTATTCCCGCCCGCTTGACCTTGACTACACAATGCTTAATGCCTACAAAAAGGCCTATCAACAGTTGGAGATTGGTATGAAAGGGCCATCCAATATAGGCAACCCTCGTGATGCGGTACTTGGCGACGACGGTAGCCCAGATTTTTACAACGCTGAAAAAGAAGACATGTTGCGCTGGTATAGGTACTTATTCCTCGGTCGAGGCAAGCCCAGCACTCATGTCAGAGTGCTTAGTGGGCTAACGCATGCCGAACTACAAAAGGACATGCCGAAGGTACTCCAACGGCTAATTAAAAAGGTCAAAACCACGCTGGAACAGGCAGCTGTGTGATGAGTAACCGATCCATCGCACCCGACAGCTGGCGCCCGCGTGGTATAGCGAACTTGGAGCCTGCCGCATGGACGGCATTACGTCACGAGGGGTCTACCTCGGTTGTAGCGGGCCCTGGTGCCGGTAAATCCGAATTTCTTGCGCAACGGGCTGCCTATCTATTGGAAACAGGGTTATGCAAACCTACAAAGCAGATCCTTGCAATCTCCTTTAAGACGGACGCCGCAGCCAACCTTGCAGTTCGTGTACGCAAACGCGTACCACCTGAGCTCGCAGGGCGCTTCACATCTCTCACGTTCGATGCTTTCACCAAGAGCTTGGTTGATCGCTTTCTCGCGGCCATTCCACAGAGATTGCGCCCAACCCGACCGTACGACATCGTATTTCATGCGCGAAGGCAGGTGGAAACCGAGTTGACGCGCATACGGGATCTAGCACGGCCGGATTGGAAGGAGCATTTAGCCTCATTTTCCCCTCAGAGCTTTGAAATATTCGACGTTGGCGGCTACCGCCTTCCCACCGACTTTCCCACAAGCATAAAGACGCCAGAAGACTTTGCAATATATCACTGGCTACATGCTCAGCTATATGGAACAGGCACCTCTAAACTGACCTTCATCACTTTGAATCGTCTGGCTGAACTGATCGTTCGTGCGAATCCCAAGATAGCTCGCGCAATACGCGCGACTTACCCTTATGTTTTCGTGGACGAATTCCAGGACACCTCGTTTGCCCAATATGACTTCCTCCTGTCTACATTTGGGCATGGGGGAACTAACATTACAGCGGTCGGCGACCACAAGCAGCGAATTATGGGATGGGCAGGCGCTCGCCAGGACGCTTTCGAGCAATTCGAAAACGACTTTCAAGCTCAGCGGGTAAACCTACTCTTCAATTTCAGATCATCGCCCGAGCTCGTCCGCGTCCAGCATTTCGTCGCAGAAACACTGGACCCCCATTCTCCCCAGATTCAATCTCAGACCACTGGGCAACTGGATCGAGATGTTGTCCAAGTATGGCGGAGTACCTCGAAAGCCATCGAGGTGCAACGCTTGGCGCAATGGATTTCTACAGACATGACCGGGCGCCGCAAGAAGCCGTCGGACTATGTACTGCTTGTGCGCCAAAAGGCTGATGAGTTCGAGGAGGAACTTCAGTCTGTATTTTTAGCCGAAGGCCTCAGCTTACGCAACGAGAGCCGTGCCGTGGGGAAGACAAACGTCCAAGATCTGATGGTCGACGCGGCCGCCTCAATTGCGATCGCAGCTCTGAGGCTTGCTATTGGTCAGCGCAGTCCCGCAGCTTGGGTTACCCTGTCCAAAATTTTCTACGTAATTCGGGGGCAGACGAAGAAGATGAGCTACGGCGTGCCGTTGCCGATCGAGATATGGAAGATTTCTTGAGCCAGTTAGGGAAGGACATTCGAGGCCAAGCACCATCCGAAGAATCGGCCATCGAGATCACTAAGCGAATTTTTAATTTTCTAAGTATGCCTGCACTCAAGTCGGCCTTTGCTGCATACACGCGAAATGATTTGTTAGAGATCATGATCGAAGCTTTCTGTTTGCACCTTCAGCAAGCAGCAGCCGAGACAACCACATGGGCAGCTTGCATTGATCGCTACTTGGGCACGAATGATATTTCAATGATGACGGTTCACAAGAGCAAAGGACTTGAGTACGACACTGTCTTCTTTTTAGGTTTAGACGACAACTCTTGGTGGAGTCACACGCCAGGGAATCCCGACGGGATCGCAACATTTTTTGTGGCGCTATCTCGGGCCAAGCAGCGTGCCATCTTCCTGTTCTGCGAGCATCGTGGTTCGCGGAACAAAGTTTCAGAACTTTATGAAATACTGACGCGTGCCGGCGTAGAAGAGATTCTTGTTACTTAACTAGATCCACTAGGTCTAACCGACTCTTCGCATCTTCCTTAATGCACTCAAACTATATCGGTATTTATGTCTGCACCACGATTGAGCATGGGTCAGAACATACTCTACCTACGCCGCAGTCATGACTGCGAATTACCGGCGAGCGTGGTGTTGGCTACCAATCATTGCAGCAGGCACAGGCTTGCACCACAACGGTAGCGCTGCTTTGTGTAAATTCCGCAGGAAGCCGCGCTGGGGTCTCTTGGGATCGCCCTTATTAGCCAGAAAGTCACAGCTATGATCCCCGAGCTGCAATCGAAGGCGATTTGCTTATCTGATACCCGAAGCCGCTTACCCACTATGCTCCAGGATTCAGAAGATATTGCCCTGCTTCGGAGAAAAAACGCCAGGCTGCGAGCGCAGCTGGCGATTACCATGACCGAACAAGCTAGCGCCGTGCAAGGCACAGCTATCTCTGACAAGGCCCCATTCGACACGCAGGCGGCAGACAAAAAGATGCAGAGCACAGACTTCAGCAAGCTTCATCAAGTATCTGCATATAGGCCCGAGCTTGGCAGGCGATATAGAGGCTAGACGCAGCGATTTAATCCGCTGCCGACGACAGCATGAGTTCGCAGGAGCCGACCGCAGTGAGAGATGATGCAGCCTAAAGAGGTAGCCTATTTATTCTGCAAATAGGCAATCCTAAACTCCACCTCAATTCTTGGGCGTGATTGGCCCTGCAACGGGCACCAGAACATGCCACCCTTTTTTGTTGTGCGATGTCGATTTGCAGACGACTTGAACACTTTTTCTGGCTAGTCCTCCATCCAATGGAGCCCAATCTGATTTAAGTGAAGTAGCGCATTGCTCGACTATTATCTTTGGATTGACACGCACAGTAGTGAATTCCGTTTTTTGGCGTTTGTTTTCTTCTTTCAAAAACTCATCTGCTGATCTCTTTATTTCTTGCAAATCTTGAATTGGCGGCAAAGTATTTTCACCAGCAAACGTGATACAGGGAATCATCGATCCGATGAATATAAATATAAGTTTCATCATCATTTTTGCACCGTCAATTTACCCACATAGCGCCCATCTGGTGTCCGATGGCCAATCAAAGCTTTGTAGATCGCGTTCCACTTATTCAAATCCATGACCGTAACACAACCTTCGGATATGTTTCCAAGGTGGATGAATCTGCTGTTATCCCCAAACTCGATCGGAAACCATACCTGATCTGAGCGCAGACTGGGTTCGACCTGTGTTCTATAGAATTCGGTCATATTCTTGTCGTGTGGGTTTGGCGGCACAAGAATCTTGTAGATTCCAGGGGGAATTGGTGTGAAGCCGCCCTCAATCGTAACTGCGCCAAGATCCGTGTTCAGTGTCACTAAAGCGCTGATGCCGTCAACAATCAAGGTACCAATTTGCTGTTTGTATTTCTCACCTCTAGCTCTGGAATACACCTCATCAATGGCCCCATATTTAACTATGACCTGATCACCAGCTTGATTTGGCGCATTTGATCCGAGATATTCTTTCGCGTTATTTTCACCAAGGCTGGCTATTTTATTCTTCTGCCCTCCATCCAGAATCTGGAAATAAACGCGGTTATGAGAAATTTCTGTGATTTTAAGTTTTGTATATTCCAACAGTGGCACCCAGGCGCCAGATGATTTCAATGCAACTGATAGCCAACCAGATGCAGGTACCTTATTGACGTAGAAAAATTTCCCAATGGTAAAAGCCATACTTCCTCCCTCATGATTCGTTTTCGCAAAAATTCTGAGATTGCCTTGCTCATCGCAGCATTGACTCTTTTTTCTGTAGTCTAGTTTGCCGCAGTGACCGCGCCAAATAATGATTCAATTTTTTACATTTCCGCATGAATGATCAGCAGTTCGCTGATGCAGTGCCCTATGGAGTGATCTTGACTAGCATCCAAAGGGTCACCGACTCGGTTCCGAGTCACTTCATATCGAATCCCGTCATTCGACATGAATGATGCCAGTGGCCTGCTCGCTTTGAGTAGCTGCATTTGACTATTCAGATAGGCGCTACCGTCCATTGCTCGAAATGCTGTCTTCCATCTGCGTGCCCCAAGCTCTACCTGAAGCCAAGGCTTTGAACGACTGCTTGGAATTGCTTCCGCATTTGCTCCAAATCCTAGTGCTCCTACGCCTTGAGCGTGGACTCTTGGATGGTCGGAGCTGTGGCTGAACTTGGGTGCAGCCTTCAAGCGCCTCGCCATGCAATCGTCCGGCGACAGATCCCGTAGAAGTGTTGCTCCGTGCAAAGGACCGAGAGAGCAGCATGAGCACCTCTCGAAACCACCTCCCACGAACCAGGCTGACCAGCCACTCACAGCTATGGTCCCCAGACCAAAATCGCCGCCCCGCCAGCGGCGATCTGCCACCCTCGTCCACCCGAAGCCGCGCCCCATCCCCCATTACAAAAGAGTCTGAAGAGATTGCCCTGCTCCGGGAGGAAAACGCCAAGCTGCGGGCGCAGCTGGCGATTGCCGCGGCTGGCCATGCCAGCGCTGCGCAGGCCGCAAGCGCCAGCGATCAAGACCCTTTCTATGCGCAGGTCGCGGATCAGAAAACGCTGTTCTCGGATTTCATCGAGCATCTGCCGATAGGTCTGTGCCTGGTGAGCCGTAGTGTGGGCAGGTGCTGATATCCAATCCGGCCTAGCGCAATTTCCTGCCGGAAAGCCCTCCACCATCGCTTGTGGCGCCCGAGGAAAACCGGGGGTGCTGGCGCAGTTGGGACCAGGAAGGCAAGCCGATCCCCAGGGACCGGTTTGTGGGCGCCAGGGCTGCACGTGGCGAGCTGGTTCGGCGCGGCGACTATCCATCTGGACGAACCGCCCTGAAACACGGTGGCCCCGTTGTCTTGCCTATGCCATGCAGTCGCAGTCGCTCAGGGAGCGCCGTATTCGCTCAGCTTCTTGCTGAACCCAAAGGTCCACAGTCGCTGCGTGCGATCGTTGACGTCATTGGTGGTAAAGCGCAGGCTCGCCGCGCCTTTGGCGCATTGGCCGTCGTTCACGATCTTGCCTTCGGCGTCCACCATGCATTTGGTGACGTCCGAGCCTTCGATTTCCTTGCCGCTGGCGTCCAGCACTGCCAGCGAAACACCGAAGTCGGTGTCGTTGGTCAGCGCCAGCGTGTAGTCATCGACCAGTGCCAGGCCTTCGGCCTTCTCGGCCACCCAGCCGGTGGCGTTCAGGTTGAAGAGCCGGGTCTTCTTGAGCGTCACGACCTTGGAATAGTCCGAGCCATTGACCGGCTTGCCAGTCAGGCTGCTCTTTTCCAGGTCGGAGCCCAGCGCGGTGATGTCGGTGGCGTTGGCCGGAAACTCGATCAGAACCAGGTCGTTGAAGACTTTCTTGTCCTTGCCCGTGCCTTGCTCGATGGCGATGAATTTCCCCTTGCCCAGTGAGACCATATCACCCAGCTTGGCATTGCCGGTCTTGCCTTGGTTGTACCAGCGGCTGTCTACGGGCAAGGCAAACAGGCGGGTTTTCTCGGTGGTCGGGTCAAACTCCACCCAGCGCACAAAGCGAGCGTAGTCGCGCACGTTCTCCGACTTGCCTGTGGCGTCGGGAACGGCAGCGGTGGTGTAGTCGGCCTTGCCGTCGTCCAGAGGGCTTTGCAGGAAACCGTGCAGCTTGCCGCTGGCCGCATCGATGCTCAGCCCCTCCATTCCACGGTTGGCGCGGCGCTTGGCGAGAATGGCCGGCAGATCGGCCGCGCCAGTGCCGGGCCCGTATTTCTTCTGGATGATGCCGGTCGCCGGGTCGATCTTCACGATGAAGGGTCCGTATTCGTCGGACACCCACAGCACATTGCGTGCGGCATCCACCACCACGGATTCTGTGTCCAGGCCGAATTCGCTGTAGCCCTTGGCCTTGCCGGGATAGGTGAAGGAGTCGTCCAGGACTTGCTCGCCCGTGTTGCCTGTGATGCCCCGTGGCTGCACGCGGCCGTTGGCATTCTGTGTGGCGCTGAATCTGAGCGGCCGGGTAGAGACGAGCCTGGCTCCGTCTTTTCCGAGGGCGATCACGCCGATGGACGGAGTGAAGTTGGGCGAGGGAAACACCGTGGAACTGGCAAAGCCCGCGGGATTGGAGCCGTCGGTGATCTGCGTGACCGGGCCGGTGGTCGCGTTCGGGCCGCGATCGGTGATGGCGTAGAACTCCAGCGTGCCGTCGGCACGCCTGCCCTTCAAGGCCAGGCCTGAACCGTAGGCTGGCAGAAAGCCCTTGGGGAAATCGGCCTTGGTGGCGGGGTGTTGGCCTTCGTAGGGGAAATAGAACCTGTCGTCGAACTGGACGTCCTGGCGCGTGACGATGGCGCGAATGCTGCCGACGCCGGTGGTCTGCGTCACCGTCTCGAAGCCGGCGACTTGGAGCGGGCGGGTGTCGGCGCAGGCGCTCAGCAAGGCAGCCGCGGCGGCGATCACTGCCATCAGGCAGGAAGAAGAAGTGGGGGGTCGCATAGCGCGTAGGTCTTGAGAAGAAGAGGCAAGCCTGATAGGTAGATAGGCAGGCCCTGCGTGGCAAGGGCCTGCCCAGCCTTGAAGGCTTCGTTTCTGAAAAAGGCGCTGTGCCGCTCAGAACGAGTGGCTGATGCCCAGATCCACACCGGTCGAGCCGGCGTTGGCCACACCCGCAGGACCGCCGATCAGGCCGACGCTGGCGCCGTTCTTGTTGTTGACACGCGCCAGCCCTGCGTACAGAGAGGTGCGCTTGGAGAAGTCGTAGACATATCCGATCGAATACTTGTCGGCCTTGCCGCCGCTGCGCGTGAGGGCAGAGGCGTTGCCGCTGAACTTGGCGCTGGCGTACTTGACGCGCAAGCTGCCTGGCCCCATGGGGACGGTTGCGCCCAGGTAGAAACCGTCCACCTTCCCGGAGGTTGCGCCGTTGACGGGCTCCCACTTCAGGCTGTTGTATCCGCCATTGAGCAGGAAACTGCCGAAGTTGTACGAGGCGCCCAGCACCAGGTCTTCGAGATCGCTGGTTGCGGCGATGGCGCTGGGCGAAGCCACGGCTGCGGTGCCGTCGATCCTGCCGTAGCCGATACCCACGTTCAGCGGGCCCGAGCGATAGCCCAGGTTGCCGCCTATGTACCTGCGGGCCTTGCTTGCGCCAGAGCCGGAGGCGTTCTCGTCGCCAAAGGAAACCGAGAACTGGCCATAGACACCGCCCAAGTCGCTCGGCAGGAAGTAGCCCACGGCGTTGCTGATGCGCGTGCGGTCGACCACGCCGCTTTGGCTGGCGGCGTTATAGGCAGTCTGGCGGATCGTCTGGAACAGATTGGCCTGCACACCGGTGGTGGTGTCGGGGCCCGCGAAAGCGGTAAAGATGTTGTAGCTGGGGGTGTAGTCGCGACCCAGCCGGATTTCACCCCAGGAATTGTTGCTCAGCCCGATCGTGGAGCGGCGCTCGAAGCCAAGGGAGCCGCTGCTGCCGCCAGTGCCGACATCGGGGTTGAGGCCGCCTTCAAGCCAGAGCTGAGCTCTGTTGCCGCCGCCGAGGTCCTCCGTGCCACGCAAGCCAAGCAAGCTGGTCTTGCCTTGGCTGGAGTTCAGTGCATTGAGCCTGTTGCTGCCGGACTTGGCAATGGTGACACCGACGTCCACCACACCAAAAATGGTGACGGAGGATTGGGCCAAGGCCAAGCTGGAAGAAGAGGCGAAGAATGTGCCCATCGCGAGTCCCAGAATGCGCGAGCACGTTTTTTGATTTTTCATTGGCGAGATACGAACTGAACTTATTAATGAGAATGACGGTAGCCTCCTGCCACCGCTGCGGGAACTCTAGGCAACACATAAGTATTCTTCGTGACAGCTGTGCTGTGTGACATGAAAGTCACAGCAGCGGCGGTGGCTGCGGCACGTTTCCTGCTGGGAAGCCCTCTCGCCTCCACCCTTCAGCCATGGTCTGCACGACAGGGCAGATCATTCATTGCCGATTTATTTGATTCATATTCGAGAAATTGGCGAAAATATGCATCCTTTTGCCATTTTCCCAATAAGGTTCTCGACTTCCATATTTTCAATGGCACATTTTGAGCGTTCGTCGACCGATTCATCGGTCATTGGGGACCCAAATTCAGCCCATTGCACGGCCAGTTCAACCCCATAGTCCCTGGGAAGGCGAAGTCCCACAAGAATTGCCGCACCGAGGACTGCAGCCTCAACATCGGTCGCACCAGCAGTCACAGCTATGATCCCCAGGCAGCATCGCCGTCCCCGCCAGCGGCGAGCTGCCCCCTCTCCTCCACCCAACGCCCCGCCCCATCCCCCCCATGATCCAAGAGTCCGAAGAGATTGCCCTGCTTCGCGAGGAAAACGCCCGGCTGCGGGCGCAGCTGGCGATTGCCACGGCGGGCCATGCCAGCGCCGTACAGGGCGCGGGCGCCAGCGATCAGGACCCGTTCGATGCACAGGTGGCGGACCAAAAGACGCTGTTTTCGGATTTCATCGAGCATCTGCCGATAGGCCTGTGCCTGGTGGGCAAGGGTGGCAAGGTGCTGATGTCCAACCCGGCCTACCGCCATTTCCTGCCGGACACCCCCATCCCTTCGCTGCTGTCGGCCGAGGAAGACCGGGGGCGCTGGCGCAGTTGGGACAAGGACGGCAAGCCCGTCCCCCGCGACCAGTTTGTGGCCGCCCGCGCGTTCCGCGGGGAGCTGGTGGTGCCGGGTGTTGACTGCGTCTATGACACGCCCCAGGGGCTCGAGGTGTGGACGCGCGTGTTCGGGGTGCCGCTGCGCAATGCAGACAAGGAAGTCGTGGCCACGGCCATCGCCATTCTGGACATCGATGCGGAACGGCGGGCGCTGGACATGTTGCGCCAGAGCGAGGAACGGCTGGATGCGCTGGTGCGCTCCTCCTCGGAAGTGCGCTACTCCATCAGTGCGGACTGGAGCGAGCTGCACCAGCTGGCAGGCGGCGGGTTCATCCCTGACACGCAGGCGTCCAACACGAACTGGCTGGAAGACTACATCCCCCCGGAGGACCGCGACCTGGTGCGCGCGGAGATCGCGCGGGCCATCCGCACGAAGACCGACTATGTGATCGAGCACCGGGTGAACCGGGTCGATGGCAGCGTGGGCTGGGCGTTCTCGCGCGCCGTGCCGCTGTTCGATGCCGCAGGCGCCATCACCGGCTGGCTGGGAGCGGCCTCCGACATCACCGAGCGCAAGCAGGCCCAGGCCGCGCTGGAGCGCTTGAATGCCACGCTGGAGGAACAGGTGGCAGAGCGCACGGCCGACCGCAACGCGCTGTGGCAGCTGTCTTCCGACATCATGATGCGCTGCACGTTCGAGGGCATCATCACTGCGGTCAACCCTGCCTGGACCGAGGTATTGGGCTGGCGTGAAGACGAGCTGCTGGGCACGACGCTTTTTCATCTCATCCATCCGGAGGATCTGGCGCGCACCATCCAGGACACGCAGGAGCTGGCCACAGGCATGGCGCATGCCCGGTTTGACAACCGGTATCGCCATCGGGACGGGAGCTACCGCTGGATCTCCTGGTCCACCCGTTCGGCGGCAGGCCGCATCAACGCGGTGGGCCGCGACATCACCTCCGAAATGGCCAAGGCCGAAGCGCTGGCCAAGGTGCAGGAGCAACTGCGCCAGTCGCAGAAGATGGAGGCCGTGGGCCAGTTGACGGGCGGCCTTGCGCACGACTTCAACAACCTGCTGGCGGCCGTCATGGGCAATCTGGAGCTGCTGCAGCGGATGCTGGCACGCGGCCAGGTGGACAACCTCACGCGCTTCATCCATGGAGCGCAGGGGGCGGTGCGGCGCGCCGCCACGCTCACGCAGCGGCTGCTTGCGTTCTCGCGCCGGCAGATCCTGGACTCCAAGCCCACCGATATGGCCGCGCTCCTGGCCGATTGGGAGGACCTGCTGCGCAGGACGGTGGGCGCCAGCGTGGACATCGACATCGTGCCGGCAGCCCATCTGTGGCATGCGCAAATCGATGGAACGCAGCTGGAGAACGCCATCCTGAACCTGTGCATCAACGCCCGCGATGCCATGCCCGAAGGCGGCCGGCTGACCATCAGGACAGCCAATATCGAGCTTGAAGAGGCGGCAGCCCGGGAGTGGGATCTTCCGACGGGCGGCTATGTGTCGCTGTGCGTCACCGATACGGGCACCGGCATGTCGGAGCAGACCATTGCGCGCGCCTTCGAGCCGTTCTACACCACCAAGCCGGTGGGCCATGGAACCGGGTTGGGGCTGTCGATGATCTACGGCTTCGCGCGGCAATCGGGAGGAGCGGTCAGGATCTTCTCCCAGCCGGGCCAGGGCACCACGGTCTGCCTGTATCTGCCCAGGTGCGACGCCGCGCCCGTTGCAGAACGCGCGGTCGATGCGGCAAGGCAGGTGGTCGTTCCTGCCCAAAGGACCTTGCTGGTCGTGGATGACGAAGCCCCGATCCGCCATCTCATCGACGAGGCGCTTGTCGATCTGGGCTACACGGTGCTTGCCGTGGCCGATGCAGCCGCCGCGCTGCAGGTACTGCGCGCCGGAACCCGGGTGGACATGCTGATCACGGACATGAGGCTTCGCGGCGGAATGAACGGCAAGCAGCTGGCCGACGAGGCACGCCTGGCCCGGTCCAACCTGCCGGTGCTCTTCATCACCGGATTCACCGAGGCATCTCCGCTCAGCCAGGAAAACCTGCACCCCGGAACGCAGCTTCTGACCAAGCCGTTCACATTGGATGCGCTGGCGCTCAAGGTGGCGGAGATTCTGGGCAGTACAGACGCTGTGCCATCGGACTGAGTTGCGCGGCTGGCGCCGTGGTGACCCGCAGATTCCGGGCGCCTGTCTCGCAGCTCAAACCCTGCCATATCGCATCTCCCTCGGCCCTCGTAGTGGCCATGTGGGCAGACTCGATCGCCGACGACAGAGGGGCACTGCCAAAGCGGCAAGAGCACTCGGATGCACGGCACCAGGAACTTACGGATTCATCAAGCCTGCGAACCAGCAAAAGCCTTGCTCATCATGAATCCGAATGCATGTGTTTAGACCGCTGATCGTCAATTCACGTCAATTCACGTCAATTCCTAGGAAGTATCTTATTTTTCAGAACAAACAGAAAACGACAGCAGTCTCCACTTGATCTGAAAATTCGAAAGAACTTAGACTGATAGCGCCACTCACTGCCATGTGGCAGCAAAGGCCTATTAACATTTCAGCACAGAGGGAACTATGCTAAGTAAAATTCTCACCGGATCCATACTTGTTCTCGGTTCAATATCTGCAATGGCCCAAGATTTTTTGATAGGGAATGAGGAGATTGAAAAGAACGGCATGCCAATGGTCGCCAGAAGTATTTCTGGCAGCATGGCTGGAATGAATGGTACTGTGACCATAAATCTAGTCAAGCTATCAAATGGATCGTATCTCTACGAAACCACCAATCAAAATGATGAAGCAATTGAATTCAACAAGAGGTTGTGTGAAATGTACGGAGACAAAAATCCAGAATCTCCTGGAAAAATGGTAATTGGTAGCGATGAAAGGAATATACCCCTTCATTGTGAACCGGCTTCCCTTCAAAAGGAAATGTCATTTAAGCATCATTCCAACTACTATTACATGCCTGGTGGCCAATGGGACTACAGACCTGTTCCATCTCTAAGCTACGACCCTTACCCACGTGCTGGTTCATATACAAGAGTATCTGCAAGTGCAGGAGTTGACTTTTCTGTCGCGAGAGGTGGCGATCTTTCACTCGCCGTTGGAGTTCGAGGAATTCCAAATTGCTATAACAATGGTTTCACCATGGCTGGTAGCATTCCAGTAGCAAATTTGCAAGTCGCAGTTCTGTGCTACATGTACCCCCATTTGGCCGGCACAGGGGGAAAGGCCGTTTCTGCTCGAGCAGTTTCGGAAAGCAAATACTCGGCCAGTGAGAATGGGATAATGGAAATCTATTGAAGCAATAATAAACCAAGTGTATGACACCAGGAAGCCATGGTGCCTTCTTCAGCCTAAAACAGAAGAAAGTACCATGGCAACCCGTCTTTGATGATGGTGCCCGCACAACGCCGCACATCCGCGCATAACTCCAGCCAGTATCCGGCCATCAACGGCTTTGGCCAATTACTTCACAGGCCGCTGATATGAAAAAACCATGTCAAGATACAGTTTTTTTGCGCAGTTTGTTGGCTGGTTCAGCCTTGCTGATCACCGCATGCGGGGACGCAAAAAACGCAACCGCTTGCGAAAACCATGACCTTAATCTGGTTCGGACGAATGTACTGAAAAAACTGAAAGAGAAGTTTCCTCTGTACGCATTCGATATCACCAAGGTGACGTTTTCTCCGGGAGAAAAAGTGCCTTTTTGGCACGTGGAGGCCATCACCCAATCGAATGGTAAGGAGCTGGTGGTTTTCGCCATGCACTACTGCGAAGGGTCTGTAGAGGTGACAGCCCTCAACCCCTACCACCCTTGACGGCGGTGGATGCCATCGCCCTCACCCTCTCAATGAAAGCCTCCAGCACCGCCGCAGGCTGGTCCGCCCGCCAGGCCATGACAGCGGGCGTCATAGCCTGCTGCGGCCCGCGGGTGGGCACGAACACCACGCCGTTCATGCCCACGCGCTGCATGCAGCTGGGCACCAGGGCCACGCCCTGCTCCGCCGAGACCAGGGCCATGACGGTGAGCCACTGGCGCGCCGCGTGGCGTGTGTGGGGGTGGATGCCGGCCTGCTGCAGGCAGGCGATGACGTTGTCGTAATTGGCCGGAGCCACTTCGCGGGCAAACATGACGAAGGTGTCGCGGGCCAGTTCGCGCAGGTCGATGGCGGGCTGCTGCGCCAGCGCATGCGTGGCGGGCAGGCAGCAGACAAAGGGTTCCTCGCCAATCGACAGGGTCTGCAGGCCGTCTGGCGGGGTGGCTATGTTGAGAAAGCCGCAGTCGATCTGGCCGCTGGCAATGGCCTGCAGTTGCTCGCGCGTGGACATTTCATGCAGGCAGACTTCGACCAGGGGGCGCTCGGCGCGGAAGGCGCGGCAAAAGTCGGGCACCTGGCGGTAGACCATGGAGCCGGTGATGCCCACGTCCAGCCGGCCCTGCATGCCCTCGGCCACGCCACGCACCACGTCGGCCGCATGCTGCAGTTGGGCGAGCACCTTGCGTGCCTCGACCAGGAAGGCCTCGCCCGCAGGGGTGAGGCGCACGTTCTTGGCGTCGCGGTCCATGAGGCTGGCGCCCAGGTCCTGCTCCAGGGTCTTGAGCGCCATGCTCAGCGGCGGCTGGGTGATGCACAGGCGCTGGGCCGCGCGGCCGAAGTGGCGTTCCTCGGCCAGGGCGACGAAATAGCGCAGCAGGTGGGTCTTCATGAGAGGCGGCGGATGAGGAGCAAGCGAGATGGCATCTTGCACCATGGCTACCTCTGAAATACAGATTGATAAATCATGGGACTTCAGATGGTTCGCAGCCACAAAACCCGCGCACCTCAACTTTGAGACACCGAGGAAGGGCCGCCCCGCACCGAGGGTGTCGTCCCCCTCCGCGCAGCGAGAAGGGGGAAGGCGCGAAGCGACTCAGGGGGTCAATACGATTTAGGCAAGCCCAATACCTTTTCGGCGATGAAGCACATGATGAGCTGCGGGCTGACGGGCGCCAGGCGCGGGATCCAGGATTCGCGCATGTAGCGCTCCACGTGGTATTCCTTGGCGTAGCCCATGCCGCCGTGCGTGAAGATGGCGGTTTCGCAGGCCTTGGCGCAGGCTTCGGCCGCCAGGTACTTGGCGGCGTTGGCCTCGGCGCCGCAGGGCAGGCCCCTGTCGTAGAGGAAGGCGGCCTTTTGCACCATGAGGTGGGCCGCCTCAAGCCCCATCCAGGCCTGGGCGAGCGGGTGCTGTATGCCCTGGTTCTGGCCGATGGGGCGGTCGAAGACCACGCGCTCCTTGGCGTACTGGGTGGCGCGCGCCAGAGCGGCGCGGCCCAGGCCCACGGCCTCGGCGGCGATGAGGATGCGCTCGGGGTTGAGGCCGTGCAGGATGTACGAGAAGCCCTTGCCCTCTTCGCCGATGCGGTCCTCGGCGGGGATGCGCAGGCCGTCGATGAACAGCTGATTGGTGTCCACGCATTTGCGGCCCAGCTTGTCGATCTCGCGCACCTCGATGCGTTCGCGGTCCAGGTCGGTGTAGAACAGGCTCAGGCCTTCCGTGCCCTTGCACTCTTCCACGGGCTTGGTGCGCACCAGCAGCAGGATCTTGTTGGCAACCTGGGCGGTGGAGATGAAGACTTTCTGGCCATGGACCACGTAGACGTCGCCATCGCGCACGGCGCGGGTCTGCAGCTTGAGGGTGTTGAGGCCCGCATTGGGCTCGGTGACGCCGAAGCAGGCCTTGTCCGTGCCCGCGATCAGCGGGGGCAGCCAGCGGCGTTTTTGCTCGTCCGTGCCGAAGACGACGACGGGGTGCAGGCCGAAGATGTTCATGTGCACGGCCGAGGCGCCCGACAGGCCTGCGCCCGTGGCCGAGATGGTGTGCATCATCAGCGCCGCCTCGCTGATGCCCAGGCCCGCGCCGCCGAATTCTTCGGGCATGGCAATGCCCAGCCAGCCCGCGTCGGCCAGGGCCTTGTGGAAGTCGTGCGGGAAGCCGCCTTCGTGGTCCTTGCGCAGCCAGTAGTCGGCGTCAAAGGGGGCGCAGGCGCGCTCGACGGCGTCGCGTATCTGTTCCTGTTCTTCGTTCCACAGAAAGTCCATGGTGTGTTCTCCGTTGCTTGTTGCTGTTCGCTTGTCGTGTCTGTGGGGTGACGGCGCTCAGGCTGCCGGCCGGCGCACGCGCTCGGGGTTCTCGCCGTAGGGCGGGCTGTAGAAGACCAGCAGGCGCACGGGCTCGGCGCTGGTCACGCGGAAGATGTGCATGCAGTCCTCGGGGAAGAAGCAGGTGTCGCCGGGCTGCATGGCAAAGCGTTCCTTGCCGTCCGGGGTGTCGATTTCCACCTCGGCCGTTCCGGCCAGCAGGTAGCAGGCCTGCTCCATGCCGGGGTGGGCATGGGGCAGCGCGCCGCCGCCCTGCTCCAGCGTGCCCAGCACCAGCTCCATGTGGCGCGCGCCCACGTTGGCGGCGCTGACCAGGCGCCGGTTGACGGTGCCGTGGTGGTTGGCGGGGCTGTAGCCGGGCACGTCTTGTTCGCGGATCAGGTAGCGGGGCATGGGCGGTTTCCTTCGGTTTGTGCCTGTGCTTGTGTTTGTGGTGGGGCGTCTTGCAGCGCGGCAGCCTGGCTGCAGGCGCGGCTGGCCTGCAGGGCGGCCAGTTCGGCCTCGGTCAGGCCCGCGTCGCGCAGCACCTGCAGGGTGTGTTCGCCCAGGCGTGGCGCGGGGGCGGCGCGTTCTGCGGGCGGCGTGGCGCTCCAGCGCGTGGGGCTGGCCGTGGTGCGCAGCCGGCCTTCGCTGGGGTGGTCTATCTCATGCACGAAGCCGGTGGCCTGGTGCTGGGGGTCGGCGATCAGGTCCTCGGGCGAGGCCATGGGCATGTTGGGCACATCGGCCGCGTCAAGCAGCGTGCGCCATTCGGCGGTGGTGCGCCCGGCCATCAGCCGCGAGACTTCGGCATAGACGGCATCGATGTGCAGCGCGCGCTGGCTGTGGGTGGCGAAGATGGGCTCGGCCATGCGCTCGGGCTGGCCTATGGCGTTGAAGAAGCTGTGCCAGTGCTTGTCGTTGTAGATGAGAACGCACAGGTGGCCGTCGCTGGTGCGATAGGGCCTGCGGTGGGACGTGAGCAGGCGCGCATAGCCGGGGCCGCCCAGCTGCGGCTCGAACGACAGGCCCGCCATGTGGTCGCCCAGGATGAACTGGGTCATGGCCTCGAACATGGGCACGACCACGGCCTGGCCCCTGCCGGTCTTCTCGCGCGCATAGAGGGCGGCCGTGACGGCGTAGACCGCGTGCAGGCCGGTGACGCGGTCGCCCAGGGTCATGGGGGCATAGGCCGGCTCGCCGCCTCCGTATTGCTGCGCCAGCCAGGGCACGCCGGTGGCGCCCTGGATGAGGTCGTCATAGGCGGGCCGGGCCGCGTAGGGGCCGCGCTGGTCGAAGCCGCAGCAGCTCACGTGGATGATGCGCGGGTTGCGCGCCGCCACGTCCTCGTAGGCCAGGCCCAGGCGCGCCATGGCCTGGGGCCGCACGTTGCTGACCAGCACGTCGCAGCCTTCGGCCAGGCGCAGCAGGGCCTCGCGCGCGGCGCCCTGCTTGAGGTCCAGCACCACGGAGCGCTTGCCCTGGTTGGCCTGCAGGAAGATGTGGCCCATGGCGGGGTTGCGCATGGGGCCGACGTGGCGCATGTTGTCGCCCTCGGGCGATTCGACCTTGATCACCTCGGCCCCCAGGCCCGCAAGGATCTGGGTGGCAAAGGGGCCCATGACCACCGAGGTCATGTCCAGCACCTTCACCCCGGCAAGAGGGCCTTGCTGTCCCTGCTGCTCCTGCTGTCCCTGCTGCGCTTCTTGCATGCCGGTCTCCCTCACTGCGCCTCGATGCCGGCCTGCTTGACCAGTTGTCCCCAGCGGGCCATCTGGTCCTTCACATAGGTGGCGAACTCGGCAGGCGTGGCCGTGGGCCAGACCTCGAAGCCGACCTGGGCCAGCTGCTCCTGCACGGCCTTGTCCTTGAGGATGGCCTGCAGCTCGGTGTTCAGCCGCTCGGTGATCTCGGCCGGCATGCCGGCCGGGCCGAAGATGCCGTTCCACGAGGTGATGTCGAAGCCCGGCAGCGTCTTGCCGATGGCCGGCACATTGGGCAGCAGGGTGGAACCCTTGGCCGCCGTCACGGCCAGGGTGCGAACGCGGTCGGTCTTGATCGTGCCCCAGGCCGAGCCCAGGTCGGCCACATAGACCTGGATCTGGTTGCCCATGAGGTCGGTCAGCGCCTGCGGGCTGGACTTGTAGGGCACGGAGGTGATCTGGGCGTGCGTGACGTACTTGAAGGTTTCCGAGGCGACCAGCGAGGTGCTGTTGGGCGTGCCGTAGGACAGTCGGTCGGGATTGGCCTTGGCGTAGTCGATGAGTTCCTGCACGGTCTTGGCCGGAACGGAGGGGTGGACCAGCAGCGCGAACGGCAGCTCGCCCACGCGCGCCACGGGGGTGAAATCCTTGACGGGGTCGTACTTCAGGCCCTTGACCAGCCAGGGGTTGGCCGAGTGCGAGGTGTTGGTGGTCATGAACAGCGTGTAGCCGTCCGGCTTGGCCTTGGCCACATGGTTGGCGGCAATCTGGGCATTGGCGCCGGCCTTGTTGTCCACGATCACGGGCTGCTTGAGCCGCTCGCCCAGCCGGGTAGCCACCAGTCGCGCCACGGCATCGGTTCCACTGCCGGCCGCGAACGGCACGACCAGGGTGATGGGGTTGGAGGGATAGCTGCCCTGGGCCTGCGCAGCGGGCGCTGCAACGACGGCCATGGCACTGAGAGCGCCAAGGGCCAGGGCCCTGCGCAACGGGGAATGCTTCATTTGCTTGTCTCCTGTTTCCTATCCTGTTTTCCTATGGAAAGCGGCGCTGTGTGTCCAGCGCTCGCCGCCATGGTGCGGGCGTCAATGATTCAAGTCCAATTCTTTAAAACCAAGCAAGGATTCGATTTATGAATCATTGAATCCTGCGTCAGGCTCCATGTCCCGCCTCTTGCGCAAGGACTGCATCGGTGCGAGGCTGGCAGCCTTGCACGACACCATGCCAAGGAGTTCCGCATGTCACACACCGTCCACACCATCCGGCTGCACCGCGTCCTCAAGGCGCCGCCGCAGCGCGTGTACCAGGCCTTCACCACGGCCGCAGCCCTGGCCAAATGGCTGCCGCCCCACGGCTACATCTGCGAGGTGCCCGAGTTCGACGCCCGGGTCGGCGGACGCTACCGCATGGCCTTCGTCAATCTGTCCACGGGCGGGCGCAGCGGCTTCGGCGGGGAGTTCCTGGACCTGGAGCCTGGCCGGCTGGTACGCCATACCGACCGCTTCGACGACCCGCAACTGCCCGGCGAGATGATCACCACCATCACGCTGCGCGAGGTGTTCTGCGGCACTGAAATGGATGTGACCCAGGAAGGCGTGCCCGCCGTCATTCCCGCCGAGGCCTGTCACCTGGGCTGGCAGGAGTCGCTGCAGTTGCTGACCCTGCTGGTGGAGGCCAGCGTGCCGGGCTGAGACCCTGCACAAGCCCCTGCTGTCACACAGCTGCGGTTGATGGATTGCCGTGCTTCGGAGGACAATGGCAGTATTGCCCGCCAACGCCCGGAGGTCCGCCATGGCCACCCCCTTTGCACTGACCGCTCAAGCCATCGATGTCCTGCCGTTTGGTGCGCGGCTGGCGGGCGCCCGGACCTGCGCCCTGTTCAAGTCCCAGGACATGGAAGTCATCCGCGTGGTGCTGCGCGCCAGCCAGTCGCTGCCGCCGCACAAGGTGCCTGGCAGCGTCAGCCTGCACTGCCTGGAAGGCGAGCTGGAGGTGATGCTCGGCGAAAGCCGCCAGTCCCTGCAGGCCGGCCAGCTGATGCACCTGCCGGCCAACATGGCGCATGCGGTACGCGCCATCGAAGACACCTCTGCTCTGGTCACCATCGTTCTGTGCAGCTGAACGGCTGACGCGGATCATGCAGCCTCTCGCGCGGCCTGCCCGCGTGCGAATGGTTGTGCCCGCGCCTCATTTGCGATTCATTCTCATTAGCAAATCTATAATCACGCCTTTCTCGTTAGCTCACGCCATGGACGCAGCCGCCGCCAGCCCTTCGCAATGCATGACGAGCCCCGTGATTGCATTCGTTGAATGGACGCTCCATGGACGCGCAGATTTCCCAGTCCGCCAAGGCGACAACCAGCGTGGAAAGCCTGTACCACAGCCACCAGAACTGGCTGCAGGGCTGGTTGCGGCGCCGGTTGGACGACTCCTTCGACGCGGCCGACATGGCGCAGGACGTGTTCATGCGCCTGCTCACCCGCCAACCCGGCCCTGACGCAACCGGCCTGCGCCAGCCCCGCGCCTACCTGAGCACCATTGCCCATGGCCTGCTGGTGGACCACTGGCGCCGCCGCGAGCTGGAACGTGCCTGGCTGGAAACCCTGGCCCTCATGCCCGAGGCGCAGGCCCCCTCGCCGGAAAGCCGGCTGATCTTCCTGGAAACCCTGGTCGCCATAGACCGCATGCTGGATGCCTTGAACCCCCGCGTGCGCAGCGCCTTTCTGTGGGCGCAGCTGGAAGGACTCACCTGCCCGCAGATCGCCGAACGACTGGGCGTGTCCCTGGCCACGGCCGAGCGCTACATCGCCACGGCCCTGCGCCACTGCTACGCACTGCGCTTCGGGGCATGAGCAGCGATCTTTCGCCCGGCCTGATCGACGAAGCCATCCAGTGGTCCGTACGGCTGGACTTCAACACGCCCAGCCCCGCCACACGGCAGGCCTTCGAGCAATGGCTGCATGCGCAGCCCGCCCACGCCCTGGCCTGGGATCGGGTGCAATCACTGAGGACCGACTTTGACCGCATGCCGCAACGCCTGGCACTGGACACGCTGGATGCAGCGCAGCGCCTGCGCCAGTCCCGCAGCGTCTCGCGCCGCCGCGCCCTCAAGCTGCTGTCCTTGTCCGGAATCGCCACGGCAACGGGCTGGATGGCCTACAGCCACACGCCTTGGCAGCGCCTGCTGGCCAGCGCCAGCACCTCGGTGGGCGAGCAGCGCACCGTCAGGCTGGACGATGGCAGCACCATCGTGCTCAACACGGACACGGCCATCCGCACGGAGCTGGACCCGCAGCAGCGACTGGTGGTGCTCAGCAGTGGGGAAATCCTGGTGACCACGGGCGCCGACGAGACTGCACCCGGCCACCGGCCCTTCAGGGTGCGCACGCCGTTCGGCGATCTGCAGGCCCTGGGCACGCGCTTTGTGGTCAGGCTGCACAAGCATCGGGCCCTTGTCAGCGTGCAGGAAGGCGCCGTACGGCTGATGCCTGCAAAGGCCGCCGACAGCGCCGCACGGCAAACCGCGATGCCCGGCTCGCCGTGGTGGCTGTCGGCCGATGCCAGTACCCCGGCACCTCCCCCCGACTTTGGTGCGGACGACTGGGCAGATGGCGTGATGGCAGGCCGGGCCATCCGCCTGGGTGACCTTCTGGCGGAACTGGGGCGCTACCGCCATGGGCACATCAGTTGCGACGAGCGCGTGGCAGGCCTGCGCCTGTCGGGCACCTTCCATGTGCGCCAGACCGAGCAGGTGCTGCAGCTCATCGCGCAGACGCAGCCCGTGAGCATCAGCCGGCGCACGCGCTGGTGGGTTCATGTGGGGCCGGCATCCGGCCAGTGATTTCCACTTTTTTTCAGAAAAAGTGAGGGGATCCGGATTTTCGTACGGCCTGGGAATGAGTCCTTCAATCCTTTCCCGTATTGCATCCAGGAGAACCCAGCATGTCCCGTCATCACCCGCCCAGGCCCGGTAGCCAACCACAGTGGCGTCCCCGGCCGCTTGTCACCCTTGTGCAAGCCGCCGTCATCGGCATGGCGATGTCGACCCTCGTGCCTTCAGGCGCAGCATGGGCGCAGACGGCCACAGGCCAGGCCGGAGGGCTCACGCGCGATTTCAGCATTGCAGCAGGTCCGCTCGATGCGGCACTGGATCGCTTCTCCCGCGCAGCGGGCGTCAGCCTGTCCTATGACCCGGCACTGGTGGCGGGCCTGCGCACGGGCGGGCTGACCGGCAGCCACGGCGTGTCGGCCGGGTTGCAGCAACTGCTGGCGGGCAGCGGCGTGGCAGCCGTGCAGCAGCCTGGCGGAGGCTTTTCACTGAAGGCTGCCGCGCCCTTGCCTGCTGCGGCAGGCCCCACCCCACCGTCTTCCGCCAGCACGCTGCAGACCGTCAATGTGACGGCCGATGCGGAGCGCAGCAGCGCCACGGAAGGTACGGGCTCATACACCACGCCCAGCATGGCCAGCGCCACCGGGCTGAACCTGTCGCAGCGCCAGACGCCGCAGTCCGTGAGCGTGGTGACGCGCCAGCAAATGGATGACTTCCACCTGAGCACCCTGCAGGACATTGCCAAGGTCACGCCCGGGCTGTACGCCAAGAACCCGGCCGTGACCGATTCGGAGTCCACCTTCTACGCGCGCGGCTTTGCGCTGGAGCATGTGAATGTGGACGGCCTGCCGCTGGACGTGACGGGCTTCAATTCGCGCAATGTCTCGGCCGACCTGCTGATGTATGACCGCGTGGAGGTGGTGCGCGGCGCCACGGGCCTGATGGATGGCGTGGGCGCGCCTTCGGGTTCGGTCAACCTGGTGCGCAAGCGTCCCACGGCCCAGCCGCTGCTCAATGCCACGCTGGGCCTGGGCAGCTGGAACAACCGCCAGGCCTCGCTGGACGCAAGCCGTGCGCTCAATGCCAGCGGCAGCGTGCGCGCTCGCGTGGTGGGCGGCTGGCGTGACAGCGACAGCTTTGTCGATGTCACCAACACCCGCAATGCCAGCCTGTACGGCATCGTGGAAGCGGACCTCACGCCCGACACCACGCTGGGCCTGGGCGCCTACCGCCAGCGCACGCGCACCAAAGGCGTGTTCACGGGCCTACCCACCCTGCCCGATGGCGGCCATATGGACCTGCCGCGCTCCACTTTCCTCAACAACGCGGAGTCTTTCCAGAACCGCGACAACGATGGCGTGTTCGTTGATCTGGAGCAGCGCCTGCGCAACGGCTGGACGGTCAAGCTGGGCATCAACCATGTCGAGGCCGATTCCGACATCCGAAACACCACCAACAGCCGTGTCGCGGGATCGACCACACAGCTGGAGCAGTCCGAGACGGGCTGGCGCTACGGCACACGCCAGACCGTGGCCGACCTGCGCGCCCGGGGCCCGGTCGAGTGGTTCGGGCGCACGCACGAGATCGCCGTGGGCGCCAGCTACCGCAATGACAGCTCCCGTGCGGCCGAGACCTGGGGGTCGTCGGCCTCGCGCATCATCGACATTGCGAACTGGAATCCCTACTCCGCGCCCTGGACCGGCTCAGTGCCTGCCAATGGCGACCTGTGGGGCCGCAAGACGCGCGAAAAAGCCATCTACGCCAGCGGCAACTTCAGCCTGGCCGATCCGCTGCACCTGATTCTGGGCGGGCGTCTGGGCTGGTACGAGCAGGACACGACGGGCTGGTACACCGGCACGCCCAACTGGAAGCGCAGCCTGGACGAGAGCGCCAGGTTCGTTCCCTATGCGGGCCTGGTCTATGACGTTGATGACAGGCATTCGGTCTATGCCAGCCTGACACAGAGCTACCAGCCCCAAAGCTCGATGGACGTGCGGGGCAACACCCTGGACCCGATGACAGGCACCAACTACGAGCTGGGCGCCAAGGGCGAGTACTTTGCCGGGCGACTCCATGCCAGCGCCTCGGTGTTCCGCATCACGCAGCGCAACCGTGCCGTGCGTGACGATGCCAATTGCCCCACCAGCGGCGCCATCAGTTGCTTTCGCGCGGCCGGCGAGATCCAAAGCGATGGCCTGGAGTTGCAGCTGTCTGGACTGCTGCAGCCCGGCTGGCAGGTTTCGGCCGGCTACACCTACGTGCGGGCGCGCTACACCAAGGACCGGATTGCCACCAACATCGGCCAGCGCGTGAGCACCGACGAGCCCCAGCACCTCCTCAAGCTCTACACAAGCTATCGCCTGCCCGGCGAGTACGGGCGCTGGAGCCTGTACGGATCGCTGCATGCGCAAAGCAAGATGTTCCGCCGCGAAACCGGCTTCGAGACCACGCAGCGCAGCTACGCCCTGCTGGGCCTGGGCGTGGGCTACCAGGTCAATGCCAATGCCCATGTGCAGCTGAGCGTGGACAACCTGCTGGACCGTCGCTACTACCAGGATCTTGGCTATTCATGGTCGGGGGGCCTGGCGCGCTACGGGGCACCGCGCTCGGTGTCCGTGACGCTCAGCTACAGGCTCTGAGACCGCGCCTCAGCGCACGGGCAGGAACTGCATGAAGGGCCCCGCCACCAGTCCCTGCCCGTAGCCGATGAAGGAGCGCCTGTAGCGCTCGGTGGTGTAGTTGGCGATCAGGTCCAGCCGGCCGATGATCTTGCCCATCTCACGCTCGAAGCTCAGGTTGCGCGCGTCGTCGCCCAGGTGGTTGGACAGCAGCAGCGGCCCGCCTGCGGCATTGCGCCGTGAGTTGAGTATCCAGTTGGCCACTTCCACGTTGCGTGCGGCGTTGTAGATCAGCTGCGGGTCCAGCCCATGGACCAGGGTGAAGCTGGTGCGCCCGCCGTGGGCGGTGATGATGGTGTCGGCCAGCGCATGGACGAAGGCGGCCACGCGGTCGCCCTTGAAGTCGGGCTGCAGCGCCAGCGAGAGCGCGGCCACGTCCTGGGCGCCGCGCAGGTCGGCCCAGGGCTGGCGCTCGGTGATGGCGATGCGCACGTAGGCGGATGCGGCCTCGCGGCTTTCGGCGGTTTTCTTCCATTCGGCGGGGTTGCGCAGGTACAGCTTGTCCATGATGCGCATCAGGCTGTCCAGGTTCTCCTTCATGGCCAGCGTGGCCATGCGGTTGCTGTCGGACTGCACGATTTCGCTGGGCTCGAACGAGGCGCCCTCCACCTTGCCGCGCGGCGCGGGCGTGTCGGCACAGCCCGCTGTCAGCAGCAGCGCCAGCACCGGCGCCAGGCGGCGCGCCGCGCCGCCTCCCGGTCGGGGCTGGCTGTCGTTCACCCCGGCTCTGCGGCCGGCCTCCCCTGGCAAGACAAGCTCAATAGTCATCCCGGAACGATAGCAGCGCACTACCGGGGCGCCGAGGCCCGATGCCCTGTCTTACATACCCTGGCGCCGGCAGCGTCAACCTCCCGTCAGGCAGCGTTGCTGCACCATTCAGTCATCCACTCATCCACCACCGCCCCGGTGCTGCGCCAGCAGGTGGCCGAGGATCTTCCAGGTCTGGGGCTGCTCCACCATGGGCACGGGAATGCGCAGCATGCTGCCCGCGGCCTGCCTGGGCGAAAACAGCAGGCCCGGCGCCAGCAGCAGGCCCTGCGGCGCGGCATGGCGGGCCAGCACCTCCGAGTCCACGCCGCAGTCCACCCAGGCGAACATGCCGGCCTGCGGTTCGTGCGGGGCGCGGCAGTCCAGGGCTTCGAGCATGCGCAGGCAGCGGTTGCGCGCGCGGTCCACGCGCTCGCGCAGGCGGTCCACATGCTTGCGGTACTGGCCATCGGCCAGCACGCGGTGCACCACCTGCTCGCCCGGCAGCGCCGTGGTCAGCCCGCCCAGCAGCTTGAGGTCGGTCAGCCGCCGTATCAGGTCGGTGTGCGCCGCCACATAGCCCACGCGCAGGCTGCCGGCCAGGGTCTTGGAGTAGCCACCCACCAGGAGCACGCGCTGCAGCCGGTCCATGGCGGCCAGGCGCACGGGCACGCCGGGCAGGAAGTCGGAGTAGGTGTCGTCCTCGGCCAGGTAGAAGTCGTGGCGCTCGGCAATGCGCAGCACCTCGTGGGCCACGCCGGCCGACAGGGTCTGGCCCGTGGGGTTGTGCACGGCCGTGTTCAGGATGAAAAGCCGGGGCTGGTGCTGGCGCGCCAGCCGCTCCAGCGCCTCCACATCGGGGCCGCCGGGCAGGCGGGGCACGCCGACCACGTTCACGCCCAGGGCGTTGAGCCGGCCGAAGATGAGGAACCAGCCCGGGTCTTCCACCAGCACCGTATCGCCGGGCCGCACCAGGCTGCGCACGATGAGGTCCAGGCCCTGGGTGACACCGGCCACGGTCATCAGGTGGGCCTCGGGGTGGGCGGGCACGTCCTGGGCCTGCAGCACCGAGGCGATCTGCTGGCGCAGCGGCAGGTAGCCCTGGGGCACGCCGTAGGTCAGCAGGCTCGGACCCGTGCTGCGGCCCACGGCGCGCAGGGCCGAGGCCAGCATTTCCTGGTCCAGCCATTCCGGCGGCAGCATGCCCGCGCCCCCGAATGCTCCATGCCCTCGCGGAACATGCTGCGCAGCAAAAAGGCGGTATCGAAGGCGGCGCCCTGCTCCAGCGTAGGCAGGGCATCGCTGGCGCGGGGCGCCGCCTGGGCCGCGCGCCGGGCGCTGACGAAGACGCCCGAGCCGCGCCGCGAATGCACCAGGCCCTGGGCGGCCAGCCGGTCATAGGCCTGCACCACGGTGTCGCGGCTCACGGCCGCCTCTTGCGCCAGCGCACGCACGGAAGGCAGGCGCGATCCCGCGCGCAGGCCGTGGTGGCGGATCAGGCCGCCGTAGTGGTCCACCAGCTGGTCCACCAGCGAGAGGTCGGAAGACCGCAGCGGGCGCCAGGGCGCAGCGGCCTGGAAAGCCGTATCGGAGGATGCGCGCGGTGCCTGCGGTGTCTGCTGTGCCTGCGCTTGCTTCGGCGTGGCTGCGGGATCAAGTGTCAGGGTCATGTAGGCAGGCCAGTTGGCAAATTGTTCTGGCAAAGTGTACTGCTACTGTACCGAACACTGCCATTAGCATGGCCTGACGGCGCCGCGGCCTGCGGCATGCGCAGACAGGGCGCCGGATTCCCTGTCCTGCCTGTTGCCACCATGCCCTTCGATACCGCCCACACCTCGTTCCTGCTGCCGCTGGCCATGTTCTCCTTCGTCAGCTCCGTCACGCCCGGCCCCAACAATGTGATGCTGACGGCTTCGGGCGCCAGCTTCGGCTACCGCCGCACGGTGCCCCACATGCTGGGCATCACCCTGGGCGTGGTGGTCATGGTGCTGCTGGTGGGCGCGGGCCTGGGCGCGGTGTTCGAGCGGCTGCCGGTGATCTACACCGCGCTCAAGTATCTGGGCGCGGCCTACCTGGTCTGGCTGGCCTGGAAGATTGCGGGCAGCGGCGGCATTGACGGCGGCAACGCGGGAGCCCGGCCGTTCGGGTTCTGGCAGGCGGCGGCCTTCCAGTGGGTCAATCCCAAGGCCTGGATCATGGCCATCGGCGTGATTGCCACCTACACGCCGCGCGAGGATTTCTTCATCAACCTGGTGCTGGCCGCCCTGGTGCTGGGCATCGTGAACTATCCCAGCGTCAGCGTCTGGACGCTGTTCGGCAGCGCCGTGGGGCGCGCGCTGCGCTCGCCGCAGGCACTGCGCCGCTTCAACTGGGGCATGGCCGCCCTGCTGCTGCTGTCGCTGTACCCGGTGCTGGCAGATTCACACGCCTGATTCAAACGCCTGATCCACGCGGCTGCTTCATGCGGCCGATGCCCCATCCAGCGCCAGTATCTGGTGCGCCAGCGCGGCGATGCCGGCCTCGCTGAGGTCGTCGGCCTGCACCCCGCGGCGCGTGCGCCACTGCGTGAAATGCCGCTCCTGCGAGCGCTCGTAGTGCGGGTCGTAGTGCTGGGCCATGAGCTCGGAGAAAAGCGGCGAGAGGCTGCGCTCATGCGCCCAGGCCTGCCAGCGCGAGATGGTCTCCTTGCCCTGCAGCTCCTTGAGCCAGCCCAGCTTGTCGGCCAGCATCTGCGGATCGTCGCCCAGGTAGGCGTAGTCGCGCAGCAGGTAGGCCAGGCGCGCCTCGGGCGTGGCATCGAGCGCAATCACGGGCGACTGGCGCATGTGCTCGACCAGCACCAGCGGCAGGGACACGCGGCCGATCTTGGCGCTCTCGCCTTCCACGTACACGGTGCGCGACGGATCGAAACTCTCCAACTGCTGGGCCAGCAGCGTCTCGAAGTATTTCTGGCTGGGCTGCTCCACGCCGGGCAGGTTGCCCAGCAAGGAGCCCTTGTGGCTGGCATAGCCCTCCAGGTCCAGCACCTGCTCGCCGGCTTCGGCCAGGGCATGCAGCACCCGGGTCTTGGCGCTGCCGGTGGCGCCGCACAGCACCTGCAGGCGCAGCTGGGGCACCAGGCGGTCGATCAGCTCGATCACATGGCCGCGATAGGACTTGTAGCCGTTGGCCAGTTGCTGGGCATCCCAGCCGACCAGGCGCAGCCAGGTGACCATGGAGCCGCTGCGCAGGCCGCCGCGCCAGCAGTAGACCAGCGGCTTCCAGTTGGCGGGCTTGTCGGCGAAGGTTTCCTGCAGATGGCGCGCCAGATTGGCCGAGACCATGGCCGCGCCCAGGCGCTTGGCCTCGAAGGGGCTGACCTGCTTGTAGATGGTGCCGATCCGGGCGCGCTCCTCGTTGTCGAGCACGGGGCAGTTGATGGCGCCGGGAATGTGGTCATGCGCGAATTCGGCAGGCGAACGGACGTCGATCAGGGTGTCGAACTGGTGGCGGTCGGCGATGCGGATGGGCTGGCGGTGGGACACGGGCAAACGGTGATCTGGCGATCATGCGGGAGGCAGAAACAACCGGCGCCATGGCCTCAGGGGCTCATGGGCCGGCACCGGAACCAGGAAAGTGGATCGAGCCTCGACACGCACCGGCCCGCCCCGCTTCGCGCCCTGCTTGCGCGAGCCGGGCATGCAGCCGACCTTGGAAGCCGGGATTCTCGCACGCCCGACGTGCCCGCGCTCGGCTGTCAGGGCAAGGCTGTCAACGCTAGGCAGTCAACGCAAGGCAGCGGCGATCAGGCCCTGCACGGCAGCCACGCGCTGCACCTGCTGGGGGCTGTCGTAGTTGCCCATGAAGACGGCATACACCAGCGAATGCTGGGGCACCACCACCAGCCGCTGGCCGCCCAGGCCGATGGCCATGTAGTACGCCAGGCCGGCGCGGGTCTGCCCCACGTACCAGTGGTGGCCGTAGCGCAAGCCGGGCCAGGCGTCCACGCGCGGCTGAATGGATTGCACAATCCAATGCCGTGGTACCAGTGCCCGCTCTTGCCACTCCCCCTGCTGCAGCACCAGTTGGCCGATGCGGGCCAAGTCCCGCGCCCGCAGGCGCAGGCCGGAGGCGGCGGCCGCCTCGCCGTTGGTGCCAGGCGTCCACTCGGCCTTGTCGATGCCCAGCGGAGCAAACAGCTTGTGCCGCGCATAGTCCAGCAGCGGCATGCCACTGCCCTGCGCGATCAGATGGCCCAGCAGGGCCGTGGCCCCGCCGCTGTAGCACCAGCGTTCGCCAGGCGGGGCGACGATGGGCTGCTCCAGCACGTAGCGGTAGCGGTCGCTGCTGCGCTCCATGGCGATTTCGCTGTTGCGCGGGTCGGAGTACGGAAGGTCCTCGTCCCATTGCAGGCCCATGGTCATGCCCAGGGCATGGGAGACCAGGATGGCGCGCCGGCCCTCATCGGCCGCCAGATCGCTGTAGGCGGGAAAGGCCTGGACCAGGGGCGTGTCCAGCGCGGGCACCTTGCCCTCGGCCAGGGCCATGCCGTACAGCAGGCCGACGACGCTCTTGCTGACCGAGCGCACATCGTGCAGGGAGTCGGCGTTGAAGGCCACCTTGCCCAGCGGCTCGCCCCAGCGTTCGTCCTCGCCCTCGAAATAGCGCTCCAGCGCCAGCCGGCCGTGGCGCATCACGACGACGGCGTGCAGGTTCGCCAGTTCTCCGCTCTGCACGCCCTGGTCCAGGCGTTCGCCCAGGTCCTCGGCCAGGCCGGTGCCGGAGGAAGAGGCACCGCCCTGCCCCACGCTGGCACAGGCCGTGCAGCCCAGCGCCGCCAGGGCTGCGCCCGTCTGCAGCCATCTGCGCCTGTCGGTGCGAAAGGCGTTGTTTGTCATGTCCCTCTCCCTTGCTTAGCTAGTTAGTTAGTTACTTAGTTGCTTACGTACCTACCGCTTGGGCGAAGACCCGCTGCCGCGCGGATGGATCAGCATGCGGTCGCCGCGTATTTCCACATCGAACTGGCGCAGGAAGTTCTGGCCCAGCAGCGCATCCCTGTCCGTGCTGCCGGTATAGCCCGTGCCCACGCGCAGGCCGCTGACCACCAGGGAGGCCACGCGCACCTGCTCGGCCACCACCATGCGGCCGTCGCGCTCGCCATTGGCGGTGCGAAAGCGAACCGGCTCGCCGCCGTCCAGGCCTGCGCGCTCGGCCAGCGGCTCGGTCACGCCGACCATGCTGGCTCCCGTGTCCACCAGGAACATGACGGACTGCCCGTTGACAGCCCCTTCCACACGGAAATGCCCGTCGCGGTCACGCGCAATGGCCACCGTGCCATCGGCCTGGACCTTGACGCCGGCCGGCTTCAGGTACATCTGCATGGCCCAGTACAGCACGCCCATGACCAGCAGCCAGAACAGCAGAAAACCCAGCATGCCGCGCCGGGCGACGGACTGGACACTGGGCTCGGCGGCCGGTGCAGAGGAAGCGGACGGGTCGGACGGATCGGACGGATCGGACGGAGGCGGAGTGGACTTGAGGCGCATGGCAATGCAGACGGGATCGACGATGGCAGCACGGTGGCTGCACGGCGGCAGTCGCCCATTCTGCCTGCGGCCCTGCCCCGTCACGGGCAAGCCAATAGCCGCTACAGTGGGCGCCTTCATCACAGCCCGCTCCTGCCATGACCACGACCGCGCAGCCGCCCTTTGTCCTCCACTACATCTTCGACCCGCTGTGCGGCTGGTGCTATGCCGCCGCGCCCCTGGTCAAGGCCGCGCGCAGCGTGCCCGGCGTCACCCTGCAGTGGCATGGCGGCGGCATGCTCACGGGCGCCCACACCCGCACCATCACGGCCGACTGGCGCGGCCACGTGATGCCGCACGACCAGCGCATTGCCGAGATGACGGGCCAGCCCTTCGGCACGGCCTACTTCGACGGCCTGCTCAACGACCTGGGCGCCGTGCTGGACTCCGAACCGCCCACCACGGCGCTGCTGGCCGCCGAGGAACTGGCGGGCCGGGGCCTGGACATGCTGGCGCGCCAGCAGCAGGCCCACTACGTGGAAGGCCGCCGCATCAGCGATCCGGCCGTGCTGCTGGAACTGGCCCGGGACCTGGGCCTGGACGTGGCGGCCTTCACCGACGCCTTCCAGCGCCTTTCGGGCGCCGCAACCCAGGCCCATATCGCCCAGTCGCGCGAATGGCTGGAACTGGCACAGGGCCAGGGTTTCCCGACCTTCGCGCTGGAGTTCGACCACCCCGAGGCAGAGCAGCCCGGCCAGCGCGCCATACAGCGCATCGACATCGGTCCCTGGCTGGGAGATGCACAGGGCTGGGCGCAGCAACTGGGCGAATGGGTGCAGCAGGTGGCGGCCATCACCGCCGGCGAGCAGACCGCGCCCCAAGGCGAGGATTGCGGGCCCGATGGCTGTGCGCTGCCCAAGAGCTGATCCCTCAACGACCAGCAAAGAAAAACCGCGCCCTGGCGCGGTTTTTTCATGGAGCGCGGACGCCCGTCAATCCATCTTGGAGATCATCACCTCGCCAAAGCCGGAGCACGACACCTGGGTGGCGCCGTCCATCAGGCGGGCGAAGTCATAGGTCACCTGCTTGCTCTGGATGGCCTTTTCCAGCGCGCTGATGACCAGGTCGGCCGCCTCGCGCCAGCCCATGTGGCGCAGCATCATCTCGGCCGAGAGGATTTCGGAGCCCGGGTTCACATAGTCCTTGCCCGCGTACTTGGGGGCCGTGCCGTGCGTGGCCTCGAAGCAGGCCACGGAGTCGGACATGTTGGCGCCGGGCGCAATGCCGATGCCGCCGACCTGGGCCGCCAGCGCGTCCGAGATGTAGTCGCCGTTGAGGTTGAGCGTGGCCACCACCGAGTACTCTGCCGGGCGCAGCAGGATCTGCTGCAGGAAGGCGTCAGCAATGGAGTCCTTGATGACGATGTCGCGGCCCGTGCGCGGGTTCTTGAACTTGAGCCAGGGTCCGCCGTCGATGGGCTGGGCGCCGAACTCGCGCGCGGCCAGCGCGTAGCCCCAGTCGCGGAAGCCCCCTTCCGTGAACTTCATGATGTTGCCCTTGTGGACCAGGGTCACGCTGGGCTTGTCATTGTCGATGGCGTACTGGATGGCCTTGCGCACCAGGCGCTCCGTGCCCTCGATGGACACGGGCTTGACGCCGATGCCCGAGGTCTCGGGGAAGCGGATCTTCTTGACGCCCATTTCCTTGACCAGGAAGTCGATGAGCTTCTTGGCGTTGTCGCTGCGCGCCTCGTACTCGATGCCCGCGTAGATGTCCTCGGAGTTCTCGCGGAAGATGACCATGTTGGTCTTCTCGGGCTCCTTCAGCGGCGAAGGCACGCCCTTGAAATACTGCACGGGGCGCAGGCAGACGTAGAGATCCAGCTCCTGGCGCAGCGCCACGTTCAGCGAGCGGATGCCGCCGCCCACGGGCGTGGTCAGCGGGCCCTTGATGGAGACCACGTACTCGCGCAGGGCCTGCATGGTTTCCTCGGGCAGCCAGACATCGGGGCCGTAGATGCGCGTGGATTTCTCGCCCGCGAAGACCTCCATCCACTGGATCTTGCGCTTGCCGCCATAGGCCCTGGCCACGGCGGCATCCACCACCTTGATCATCACGGGCGTGATGTCCACGCCGGTGCCGTCGCCTTCAATGAAAGGAATGATGGGCTGGTCTGGCACGTTCAACGACATGTCGGCGTTGACAGTGATCTTCTGGCCCTCGGCCGGCACCTGGATGTGCTGGAAGCGGTTCATGGGGACGGGTCTCCGTTGGCTGGTGCACGAGGCAAGAGTGAATGCCCGGATCGGGGCACGAATTTGGTGCAGAAAATTCTAACGACAATCGGGCCGCCCTCCTGTCAACGGCGATACAGTAAACGCGTTGAGCATGTGCGGTGCATCAAGAATTTCGCACCGTTGTCTGATTCAACTTGGCTTCTACCGCTTTTCTAGGAAATGGCATATATGAAAAAACTCCTCGCTGTCCTGATCGCCGGTTCGTTTGCCGCAGGCGCCTTCGCACAGGCCGCCGCAGCACCCGAAGCGCCGATGTCGGCTCCCACGGCCGCTTCCGCAGCTGCTCCCGCTCACACAGCCAAGAAGGCCAAGGTCGCCAAGAGCGGCAAGCACTCCGGCAAGAAGCACGCCAAGCGCTCCACGAAGAAGGCACACAAGGCCGTGGCCTGATCCATGCCGCGGGATGCCAGCCGGCATCCCCTCGAAAAAGCCCGCAAGTCAGCAATGCACTGCGGGCTTTTTGCCGCCCGCCCGGCCATGATGGCCCGGCCAGGCCGATTTTTGCGTCCGGCCACGCGCCCCCTGCGACAGAATGTGCAAGATGACGAAGCCTTCGACACCCCTCCACACATCCCTTTCCCGCCGCGCGCTGCAGCGGTTGCTCATGGCCGCCTGCCTGGCTGGCGCCGCCGTATCGGCAGGCGCACAGCCCCAGGGCAGCCCCCAGATGAATCTGCGCCGCGTGGAGTTGACGGCCGGAATCCACCGCATCGATGCCCAGGTGGCCGCCTCGGACCGCGAGCGCGCCATCGGCCTGATGTTCCGCCAGGACATGCCCGCGCAGGAGGGCATGATCTTCGTCTTCGAGGTGCCCGCCGTGCAGTGCTTCTGGATGCGCAACACCCTGCTGCCGCTGACCGCAGCCTTCGTGGCCGATGACGGCACCATCGTGAACCTGGCCGACATGAAGCCCATGACCGAGGACTCGCACTGCTCGGCCAAGCCTGTGCGCTATGTGCTGGAGATGAACCAGGGCTGGTTCGCCAAGCGCGGCCTGAAGGCTGGCGTCAAGCTGGGCGGCAGTCTGTTCACACCGACACCAGCCCCCAAGCCATAATCACGCCCCATGCAAGCGCTTCGCTCCTCGTTCTGGCTCACCCGGCTGATATTGGCCTGGTTTGCCGTGACGCTGGGCGTTGCCGTGGCCTCGCCCCTGGTCCATCCCCAGGGATTCGAGCTGGTCTGCACGGCCAGCGGCGACGTCAAGCTGGTGGCGCTGGGCGAAAGCGCAGCCCCGGGCATGGGCCACCACCAGCTTGACTGCCCCATGTGCCTGCCCGCTGGCGCACCGCCGCCGGCCCTGCCGCAGATGGCCGTGCCCCACCAGCAGCCGCTGGCCCACGCGCTGCTGCCACTGGTGGCGGCGCACATTGCCTCCGTCACACGCGCGCCGCTGCCGGCGCGCGGCCCTCCCCCGCTGACTGCCGTGTTCTCTTGAATCGCCGCCGGGCCTGCTGATGCGCGCCCGGCCCGCCTGTGCCGCGCCTGTGGCCCAGGACTGCGCCGCATGCGCGGTGCAAGACCCGGAGTCAGTTCGTGAATTCTTCCCCTTTCCCCGCGATGGCGGCGCCGGTGCGCGCATCCACGCACGCCTTTCGTCTCCATCCCCTGGCCACGGCGCTGTGCTGCGCGCTGGGCGCCGCATGGGCACCTGCCGCGCACGCGCAGGCCCTGGCCGAGGCGGCTCTGCCCGCCGTCGAAGTCTCCGACCAGGCCACGGCCGACGCCAACGGATTGCTGCCGCTGAACAAGACCGTGGGCACGGCCAGCCGCCTGGGCCTGACGGCGCGGGAAACACCGGCCTCGGTGCACATCGTGGACCGCGCCGCCATCGAGGCGCGCGGCGCCCAGGACACGCAGGAGATCCTGCGCTCCATTCCGGGCGTCACGGCCTACAGCCCGCCCGGCAACATCGGCATCAGCTACCGGGGCTTCGGCACGGGGTCGGTCAGCCAGCTGTTCAACGGCATCAACCTGCAGTACTCCATTGCGGCCCGGCCCGTGGACAGCTGGATCTACGACCGGGTGGAGGCCATTGGCGGCGCCTCCGGCTTTCTCTACGGCGCAGGCGGCGTGGGCGGCACGCTGAACTACATCACCAAGCTGGCCCAGCGCGACAGCTTCACCGAAGGCCAGCTGCGCCTGGGCAGCTACGGGCTGAAAGAAGCCTCCGTCGGGCTGAACCGCCGCCTGGGCGATGCCACCGACAGCCAGGGCACGACCCATTACCTGCGCCTGGACCTCAACCACCGCGATGCCGGCAGCTGGGTGGGCGGCACGCAGTCGCGCTCCACGCAGCTGGCGGCCTCGCTGCTGTCCGACCTCGGTGGCGGCCTGACGCACACCCTGGCCTACGAAGCCCAGCATGAGCGCGTGGACCGCCCGTACTGGGGAACGCCGCTGCTCAACCCGCTGCGCGGCCAGGCGCGCATTGACGAGGCCACCCTCGGCAAGAACTACAACAGCGCCGACGGCCTGTACGCCCAGCGCGTGCAGTGGCTGCGCTCCATCACCGAATGGCGGGCCAGCGACCGGCTCAAGCTGAGCAACACCTTCTACGCCTATGACGCGCTGCGCGACTACCGCAACGTGGAGACCTACCGCTTCACGCCCGACAACAGCGCGGTGGTGCGCTCGGCCGCGCTGCTGCAGCGACATGACCAGCGCATGGTGGGCGACCGCATCGAAGGCAGCTACCTGGGCGAGCTGGCCGGCCAGCGTAGCGAATGGGCCTTTGGGCTGGATGTGAGCGTGAACCGGCAGACACGCTTTCCGAACAGCCTGTCGGGCACGGTGAGCACGGTCAATCCCTACGATTTCACCACTGAGAACTTCTACGACATCCCCGGCATGGCGCCCGGCTTCAGGCCCGACCGCGACAACAAGGTCACCACCACCGCCCTGTACCTGGAAAACCGCACGGCCCTCACCCCGGCCCTGCACCTGCTGACCGCCCTGCGCCATGAACGCATCGATGTGGACCTGACCAACCGGCGCGATGTGACGCCCGCGCTGCCCGCCAGCTACAGCCGCAGCTACAGCCCGACGACCGGGCGCGTGGGCCTGGTCTGGGATGCCACGCCCGAGGCCAATCTCTACGCGCAGTTCTCCACGGCGGCCGATCCGCCGTCGGGCATGCTGATGGGCGCCTCGTTTGCCGACGCCATCAACAACACCGGACTGACCACGGGCCGCCAGGTGGAGGCGGGCAGCAAGCTGTCGTTCTGGCAGGGCAAGGGCACGGCGGCGCTGGCGGTCTATCACATCACGCGCCGCAACATCTCCACCCAGGACCCGCAGGACAGCACGCGCACGGTGCTGGTGGGCCAGCAGTCCTCGCGCGGGGTGGAGCTGTCCATGGGCCTGGCGCCCACGCCGCGCTGGTCGGTCCAGGGCAACTGGAGCCATGTGGACGCGCGCTATGACAACTACCAGCAAGGCGGCGTGTCCCTGGCGGGCAAGCGGCCCACGAATACGCCCGCCAGCGTGCTCAACCTCTGGACCAGCTACCGCATCACGCCGGCGCTGGAGGTCAACGCCGGGCTGCGCCGCGTGGGAGGCATCTATGCCGATGCGGCCAACACCCTGTCCTGGCCTGCCTACACGCTGCTGGACCTGGGCCTGAGCTACCGCATCGACCCGCGCATGACCGTGGTTGCACGGCTGCGCAATGCCACGGACCGCGTCTACGCCGCCAGCCTGACCAGCACCATGGCCTACCTGGGGGCGCCGCGCACGGCCGATATCACGCTGCGCGTGGCGTTCTGAGCGAGGGCCGCGCCATGCGCCTTCACCTCAAACGCTGGCTGTTCCTGCTGCACCGCTGGCTGGGCATTGCCGTGTGCCTGTTCTTTGCGCTGTGGTTTGTCTCGGGCATGGTGATGATGTATGTGGGCTACCCCAAGCTCACCGAAGCCGAACGGCTGCGCCACCTGCCCCCGCTCGATGGCAACGCCGCCCTGCTCGCGCCCGCCGAGGCGCTGCGCGCGGCCGGCATCGACGGCCCGCTCAAGGACCTGCGCCTGCATGCCGGCAGCGCCGGCCGTGCCAGCTACCTGGTCACGCCCGAGGGGCGGCGCCAGCCCGTGGCCATTGATGCGGCCAGCGGCCAGGTGCTGCCCGCCACCAGCGAGGCGCAGGCCCTGGCCAGTGCCCGCGCCTTCGCGGGGGACGGCACCGGCCTGCACTACCTGGGCACGGTGGATGAGGATGCCTTCAGCCACTCGCGCGCGCTGGACATCCACCGCCCCCTGCACCGCGTGCAGATGGACGATGCCCAGGGCACGCTGCTCTACATCTCCGGCCGCACGGCCGAGGTGGTGCGCGATGCCACGCGCACCGAGCGCGGCTGGAACTACCTGGGCGCCTGGCTGCACTGGCTGTACATGTTCCGGGGCAATGCCTTTGACGGCGCCTGGGCCGACATCGTCAACGTGCTGTCGCTGGTCGGCATTGCCGTGGCCATCACCGGCACCGTGGTCGGGGTGATGCGCTGGCGGTTCAGGCAGCCCTACCGCAGCGGCCGGCGCACGCCCTACCCGGGCCTCGCCATGCGCTGGCACCATGTGGCGGGCCTGCTGTTTGCGCTGACCACGCTGGCCTGGATCTTCAGCGGCCTGATGTCCATGAACCCCTGGCGCCTGTTCGACACGGGCACGCCGCCACTGCACATGGCCCGGTGGCAGCAGGGCCCACTGCGCCTGACCGGGGACGACGCCACGCCGCAGTCGCTGATTGCCGCAGCGGGCGGCCCCGTGCGCGAACTGCGTTGGCTGCGCACCGCAGGCCGCACCGAGGTGCTGGCCCAGCCCGCAGCCGGTACGCCCCTGGTGCTGGACAGCGCAAGCGCCGCGCCCGCATCCCATTCGCACGAGGCCCTGCTGGACCGCGCGGCCGTGCTGATCGACGCCCCCGTGCTGCGCAGCGAATGGCTGACCGCGCACGACCTGTACTGGTACGAGCGCGCCGAGCACACCATGATGGGCGGCCATGACAAGCCTCTGCCCGTGCTGCGCGTGGTCTTTGGCGATGCTGCGGCCAGCTGGGTGCACATCGACCCGCACACGGGCCAGGTGCTGGGCCGGCTGGACGGCACCCAGCGCCTCAAGCGCTGGCTGTTCGCCATGCTGCACAGCTGGGACTGGCTGCCGCTGCTGCAGCGCCGGCCGCTGTGGGATGCGCTACTGCTGGCCTTCAGCCTGGGCGGCCTGCTGATGAGCGCCACGGGCGTGCTCATAGGCGTGCGCAGGCTGCGCCGCAGGCGCAGTCATCGCGCACAGGCATCTGCTTGCCTGGAGGCGCAGCCACATGGTTAGCCACCATACTGTATGCTTGCCGCATGCAACTCGAACAGAAATACCAGGCCCTGCTGGCCGAGGCCGAACGCCGCAAGCTGGACGACGTGGACAGCATGCGGCTGTGCTTCCAGACCCTGTCCCTGGCTGCGCGCATCGACCGTGACTGCGCCGCGCTGCTGGCGCCCCATGGCCTGTCCGAAGGGCGCTTCGTGCTGCTGTTCCTGCTGGAATCCGCCAGCGAAGGGCTGGCGCCCAACCACCTGGCAGAGCAGGCCGGCATCACCCGCGCCACCGTGACCGGCCTGCTGGACGGCCTGGAACGCGAGGCCCTGGCCGAGCGCCTGCCCGACCCGGCCGACCGCCGCGCGCTGCGCGTGCAGCTCACCGCCAAGGGCCGCCAGCTGGCGCGCAAGCTGTTTGCCCGGCACAGCCAATGGATCGCCGGCCTGTTTTCCAACCTGTCGCCCGCCGAACGCGGCCAGTTGGGAAAGCTGCTGGCCAAGGCCGCCGCAGGCGTGGAGGCCAGCGCATGACGGCGCCGCCCCCCCGGCGCAAGGGCGCCAACCGCAAGGTCGATATCACTCCCGAACTGCTGCAGGCCCTGTCCCTGGGCGAGATCGAGACCGCCACGCTGACCGAAAGCCTGGCCGTGGACCAGGCCCGGCTGCTGCAGGCCGTCTTTCCCGACGCGTGGCCGCAACTGGAGGACACGGCGCAGGCGCTGGGCCAGCTTGGCATTCTCAAGCGCATGGAGTGCATTGGCGGCCTGCTGTGGCAGGCGCTGGGCCAGGCCGGCTGGCAGCGTTGCCTCACGCACCGCTCTGACACGGTGCGCGGCTGGGCCTGCTTCATGGCCGGTGCGCAGCCGGGCCTGACCCTGAGCCAGCGCCTGGAGCTGGTGCAGCCGCTGGCCGATGACTCGCATTTCGGCGTGCGCGAATGGTCGTGGATGGGCGTGCGCCCGCATCTGGCCAGCGATCTGCCGCAGGCTGTGGCCGAGTTGTCCCGGTGGACAAGGCGGCCCTCCGACCGCCTGCGCCGCTTCGCCAGCGAGGCCCTGCGGCCGCGCGGCGTCTGGTGCAGCCATATCGCGGCGCTCAAGCAGCAGCCGGAGATCGCCCTGCCCCTTTTGCAGCGGCTGCGCGCCGATGCCTCGCCCTATGTGCAGGACTCGGTGGCCAACTGGCTCAACGACGCGGCCAAGAGCCGGCCCGACTGGGTGCGCGCCCTGTGCGCGCAATGGCTCCAGGAATCGCCCGTGCCCGCCACGCGGCGCATCTGCGAGCGTGCGCAGCGCAGCCTCAAGGAGAGCTAGCCTCCGGCCGGCCCGCCAGCCGCTCGCAGTCGGGCTTGATGCAGCGCCCGTAGAGGATGTGCGAGTGCTCCACGATGGCAAAGCCATGCGAGCGCGCCAGCAGCTTCTGACGCTGCTCGATCACCGCATCGTGGAACTCCTGCACCAGGCCGCAGCGCGTGCAGATCAGGTGGTCATGGTGCTCGCCGTCGTCGAGTTCATAGACCGCCTTGCCCGCCGCAAAGCGCTGCTGGCGCAGCATGCCGGCCTGCTCCAGCTGCGCCAGCACGCGGTAGACCGTGGCCAGGCTGGTGCCCCGGCCCTGGTCATGCAGCTGGCGGTAGACCTCCTCCGCCGCCAGATGCCGCTGGTCCCCGTGGCGAAAGATGTCCAGTACCCACAGTCGCGCCAGCGTGGCCTTCAGCCCCAGGTTCTTGAGGTCAGCGGAATCGGACATGCAGCCCTCCCGGCCGGTCAGAACTCATTGTGGATGGCCTTGTAGCCGCGCACCAATTCGTTGTTGGTGCGGACCACGTCCTCGGAGAAATCGCTGGCGTCGGCGGGCACCTGGGCCAGCGTGGACAGGTCGGTCTCCGGGCCTATGCGCGCAGTGGATGGCACGTAGAAGCCCGGCGGCAGGTGGCATCCATCGACCACGGCGTTGTAGCGCACCACGCAGCCGTCATCGACCACGCAGTTGAACAACACGCTGTTGAAGCCGATGAACACGCCATTGCCCACGGTGCAGGGCCCGTGGACGATGGCGCGATGGGCGATCGAGGTGTGCTGCCCCACGCTGACGCGCGCGCCGGACTTGGAGTGGATCACCACCCCGTCCTGGATGTTGGAGTGCGCACCGATCACGATGGGGTCGATGTGGCCGTCCGCATCCATCTCGTCGGCACGGATCACCGCATAGGGGCCGATGAAGACGTTCTCCTCCACGACCACCAGTCCGCACAGGATGGCCGTGGGGTCCACGAAGGCGCTGGCATGGATGCGCGGCAGGTCGCCGCGCGGGTTCTTGCGGATCATCCCTTGCGCCTGTTCTTTGCGCCGCCCTGGCGGGCCTTGAAGCGCGGGTTGCTCTTGCAGATGACGTAGATGCGGCCGCGCCGGCGCACCACCTGGCAGTCTCGATGGCGCAGCTTGGCTTCCTTGAGGGACGAGAGAACTTGCATGGAAAACTCCTTGGGTTGAAGAGAAACGGGTGCCGGCTCGCCGGTCATGCCCAGGCCACGGCATCGTGCGGATGCAGGCTCTCCATGTGGCGCACATGCACGCGCGGCCGGGCGTAGATGCCTTCCAGCGCGGCCTGTATGCGGCGCGCCGCATCCTCGACAAACATCAGGTTGCGGCCGTTGAGCGCGGCAAAGGCCTGCTCGTCGGCGCGCTTGACCGCGGTCTGCACGGGCGTGCCCAGCGCCTGCTCCACGCGGGCGATCAGGGGCAGGATGCCGAGGTCCGGCCCATCACAGGCCAGGTCCACGCTGACCTGGGCCTCGCTGCGCTGGCTGTGTGCCGTGGCCAGCGTGCCATGCCGGCGCAGCCAGGAGGCCACCTGGTCCGGCTCCACCAGTGGCTCGCCCGCAAAGGCCTGCAAAAAGCCATGCTCCAGCAACTGGCGCGACAGTGCCGCCGAGCAGGGGCAGGTCGAGGAATAGCCCACGCTCACCTGCAGCCGCAGCTGGAACACGCCCTGCGCCAGCGTGGCGTCCAGGCGCACGGGATAGGACTTCCAGCCCGACAGATCGTGGGTGACCAGGGCGGGCCGCTGGGCCAGCAGGTCCAGCGACAGGCGCATCCGGGCGCTGCGGCTTTGGCAGTCGAGGTGGCTGTCGATCATGGCCTGCAGCGCATGGCGCAGCGCCAGGGCAGACAGTGCGGATTCCTCGGCCAGGCTGTCCAGTTGCCGGTACAGCCGGGACATGTGTATGCCCTTGACATGGGCCGCAGGAAGATCGACCTGCACATCGGCACGCGCATGCAGCTCGCGCCAGTAGCCGGGCTCGGCCACGGTCACGGGCAGGTCTATGCCCTGCATGCCCACCCATTGCAGCGGGCTGAGGCTGGGCGCGGGATCGGTCAGGGAAACATCGGGAAGAGTTGCAGGCATTCGGGGCTCCAGTGGCCGCGCCGACCCAGGCCGGCGCGGTATTCGTTCAATTCCAGTCGGGAAACGGGTTGTCCCATTGCGCCCAGGCCTGCGGGCCCAGGGCCATTTCTGCATCGGTCAGCAGGCACTCGTCCAGGCGGGCGCGCAGCGCGTCCTCGTCCATGCCCATGCCGATCAGCACCAGTTCCTGGCGCGCGTCGCCCACGCCATCGACCCATTTGTCCAGGATGCGCTCCACGCTTTCGGGGTCGCGCGGCCAGCGCTCGGCCTCCACGGCGGCCCACCAGTGGCCGGCCGGCCCATGGCGGGCCACGGCGCCGGCCTGCGACCAGGAGCCGGCCAGCGCCGGATGGCTGGCCAGCCAGAAAAATCCCTTGGAGCGCACCACTCCGGGCCATTCGCTTTGCACCAGGCCGAAGAAGCGCCGGGGATGAAAGGGGCGGCGGGCGCGGTAGACAAAGCTGGCAACGCCATAGGCCTCGGTCTCCGGCTGGTGCGTGCCACGCAACTGCTGCAGCCAGCCCGGCGCCCTGGAGGCCTCCTCGAAATCGAACAGCCCGGTATCGAGCACGCGATCCAGCGGCAGCTGGCCGAAGGAGGCGATCTCAAGCCTGGCACGCGGGTTGAGCCCGCTCAGGATGGCCATCAGCCGCGTGCAGTCCTCCTCGGTGACCAGGTCAATCTTGTTGAGCACGATCACATCGCAGAACTCCACCTGCTCGATCAGCAGATCGACCACGGTGCGGCGGTCCTCCTCGCCCAGTGATTCACCGCGCGAGCGCAGGCTGTCGCGCGAGCCATAGTCGTGCAGGAAGTTGAAGGCATCGACCACGGTCACCATGGTGTCCAGCCGCGCCACATCGCCCAGGCTGCGTCCGTCCTCGCCCGCGAAGGTGAAGGTCTCGGCCACCGGCAGCGGCTCGGAGATGCCCGTGGACTCGATGACCAGCTGGTCGAAGCGGCCCTCGCCCGCCAGCCGCGCCACCTCCAGCAGCAGGTCCTCGCGCAGCGTGCAGCAGATGCAGCCATTGCTCATCTCCACCAGCTTTTCGTCGGTGCGCGACAGGCCGGCGCCGCCATCGCGCACCAGGGCCGCGTCGATGTTGACCTCGGACATGTCATTGACGATGACGGCCACGCGCCGCCCTTCGCGGTTGTGCAGGATGTGGTTGAGCAAGGTGGTCTTGCCCGCGCCCAGAAAACCCGACAGCACGGTCACAGGCAATCGGGCATGCGGCGGCTGAACCGGCGCTACGGTATGCATCATGGAATCTCTCGAACAGGGACAGGGATCGCGCGGCGGGCACTGCGGCCGCATGCGCAGGAAGGGGTCTCAGGCGGGGAGCGCGGTGCAGGCGGAGCACTTGCCATGCAGCTCGATGTTCGAATGGGCCAGCGCAAACGCATGGCCATGCGCCCAGCTGCCCAGGCAGCGGTTGAGCGCGTCGTCCACGAACTCATCGACCTGGCCGCAGCTGTCGCAGATCGCAAAGGCCGAGAAATCATGGCTGCCCTCGTCCGGATGCGAGCAGCAGACATAGGCATTCAGCGACTCCAGGCGATGGACCACGCCCTGCTCGGCCAGCTTGTCCAGCGCGCGGTAGACCTGGGTGGGGGCCGTCAAACCGTGGTCCCGCAACTGGTCGAGCAGCGCATAGGCCGTCAGCGGCGCGCCGGCCTGGCGCAGGGTGTCGAGCACGCGTTGTTGCTTGGTGGTCAGGGAGTGGGACATGGTGGTTTCCTGGTCAAAAGGGCGGGCAGCGACCTTGCCCTGCATCAAAACAGTTACGTTATAACATAACAAAATCGGCGTCCACGCACTGTTTTACAATTAAAAAGAATATTAAGTTGCGCTTAAATACACAACAGGTTATAGTCAGCTCCGTTGTTGAGGCCAAGCGCTTAAGCCGCCCACTTCCCCTCCCTGCACAACGGCTGTCCGCCGCTCCCCGCAGGATGTCTCTTGCGACCTTTGTCGCACAGTTGGTCTGTAGAGCTGCAGCCAACCGAGTTCCCAGATGCTCACGCAGGCCTGTTCAAGGCTGCGAACCTGACTGAACCACATTTCAAACACCGGCATTCCCATGGGCAAGTACGTCGTCTCGCCCTCGACACACCCGACCGACTGCGGCCGCTTCCGCGCCTCCTTCGCGGTCCATCGCTCCCAAGGCAACGGCAGCTACTGCCGCGTATTCCGTTTCGACAAGGCGTTCGCCTCCCGCGAAGCAGCACGGCTGTTTGCCGTCACCCAGGGCTGGCTTCAGACCTGCATGCAGCACCCGCCTGCGTGCTGACGGCCTGCCTGCCCGGCTGCCTGTCGCCCTCCCACCCATTCACCGCCGCGGATTGCACAGTCCGCCGCATGCATGCCAACGGTGCGCCCTTTTGCGCACATCCAATCGAAGAGGTTTTCCTATGACCACCAAAATCTACGTGGGCAATCTGCCCTACTCCGTGACCGACTCCAGCCTGGAAAGCAACTTTGCCGAGTTCGGCAACGTGGCCTCCGCCAAGGTCATGATGGACCGCGAAACCGGCCGCTCCAAGGGCTTCGGCTTTGTGGAAATGGCTTCTGCCGAAGTCGCCCAGGCCGCCATCACCGGCCTGCACGGCATGTCCGTGGACGGACGCTCGATCGTCGTGAACCTGGCCCGTCCCCGTGAAGAAGGCCGCAGCTCCGGTGGCTACAGCCCGCAGGGTTACGCCGGCAAGCGTTCGGACGTCGGCTACGGCAATGGCGGCCACGGCGGCGGTCGCTACTGATCACGGCGCAGCTTCCAAAAACCGGCTCTCTGGGCCGGTTTTTTTTCGCCTGCGGTTTTCTTTCCTGCCGTTGCAGGCATGAAAAAACCGGCCGCCCTTGCGGGTCGGCCGGTCATGGCTGAAGCCTGCCGGGGCCAGGCCCCGGCACAGCGGCTTACAGCAGCGCGTCGATGGCTGCGTTGAACGTGGCGCTGGGGCGCATCACGGCATCCATCTTGGCCACGTCGGGCATGTAGTAGCCACCGATGTCCACGGCCTTGCCCTGCACGGCGCGCAGCTCTTCGATGATCTTGGACTCGTTGTCGGCCAGTTGCTTGGCCAGCGAAGCGAACTTGGAGGCCAGTTCGGCATCTTCCGTCTGCGCCGCCAGGGCCTGTGCCCAGTACAGGGCGATGTAGAACTGGCTGCCACGGTTGTCCAGCTCGCCGGTGCGGCGCGAAGGCGACTTGTCTTCGTCCAGCAGCTTGCCCGTGGCTTCATCCAGGGTCTTGGCCAGCAGCTTGGCGCGGGCGTTGTCGTTCTTGATGCCCAGGTCTTCCAGCGACACGGCCAGCGCCAGGAACTCGCCCAGCGAATCCCAGCGCAGGTGGTTTTCCTCCACCAGCTGCTGCACGTGCTTGGGAGCCGAGCCGCCAGCACCCGTTTCGTACATGCCGCCGCCGGCCATCAGGGGCACGATGGACAGCATCTTGGCCGAGGTGCCCAGTTCCATGATGGGGAACAGGTCGGTCAGGTAGTCGCGCAGGATGTTGCCGGTCACCGAGATGGTGTCCAGGCCGCGGGCCACGCGCTCCAGCGTGTAGCGCATGGCGCGGACCTGGGACAGGATGTGGATTTCCAGGCCCGTGGTGTCGTAGTCCTTCAGGTAGGTGTTGACCTTCTTGATCAGCTCGGCCTCGTGCGGACGATAGGGGTCCAGCCAGAACACGGCAGGCATGCCGGAGTTGCGGGCACGCGTGACGGCCAGCTTGACCCAGTCGCGGATGGGAGCGTCCTTGACCTGGCACATGCGCCAGATGTCGCCCTGCTCCACGTTCTGGCTCATCAGCACTTCGCCGGTGGCCAGATCGACGATGTTGGCAACGCCGTCTTCCTCGATCTCGAAGGTCTTGTCGTGCGAGCCGTACTCTTCGGCCTTTTGCGCCATCAGGCCCACGTTGGGCACGGTGCCCATGGTCTTGGGGTCGAAGTTGCCGTGCCACTTGCAGAAGTTGATCATCTCCTGGTAGATACGGGCAAAGGTGGACTCAGGCATCACGGCCTTGCAGTCGTAGGGCTTGCCGTCGGCGCCCCACATCTTGCCGCCCTGGCGGATCATGGCGGGCATGGACGCGTCAACGATCACGTCGTTGGGCGAGTGGAAGTTGGTGATGCCCTTGGCCGAGTCCACCATGGCCAGCGCGGGACGGTGTTCCTGGCAGGCGTGCAGGTCACGGATGATCTCTTCGCGCAGCGAGGCGGGCAGCGTCTCGATCTTCTCGTACAGCGTGGACATGCCGTTGTTGACGTTCACGCCCAGCTCATCGAACAGCTTGCCGTGCTTCTCGAAGGCTTCCTTGTAGTAGATCCTCACGCAGTGGCCGAACACGATGGGGTGCGAGACCTTCATCATCGTGGCCTTGACGTGCAGCGAGAACAGGATGCCGGCGTCGCGGCAGTCGTCCAGTTCCTTTTCATAGAAGTCGCACAGCGCCTTCTTGCTCATGAACATGGAGTCGATGATCTCGCCGGCCTTCAGGGCCACCTTGGACTTGAGCACCACGGTCTTGCCGCTCTTGGTGGTCAGCTCCATCTTGACGTCGCGTGCGGCGTCCAGCGTGATCGACTTTTCGCCGTGGTAGAAGTCGCCGTGCTCCATGTGCGAGACATGGGTTTGCGACCACTGCTTCCACTCGCCCATGGAGTGGGGGTGCTTCTTGGCGTAGTTCTTGACGGCGGCAGGAGCGCGGCGGTCGGAGTTGCCCTCGCGCAGCACGGGGTTCACGGCCGAGCCCAGGCACTTGCCGTAGCGTGCCTTGATGTCCTTTTCCTGATCGTTGGTCGGATTCTCGGGGTAGTCGGGCAGTGCGTAGCCCTTGCCCTGCAGCTCCTTGATGGCAGCCGTCAGCTGGGCCACGGAGGCGCTGATGTTGGGCAGCTTGATGATGTTGACATCGGGCTCCAGCGTCTTCTTGCCGAGCTCGGACAAGGTGTGGGCCACGCGCTGGTCTTCGGCCAGGAATTCGGAGAACTCACCCAGGATGCGGTGGGCCACGGAGATGTCGGCGGTCTCGACATTCACGCCGACGGGTGCGGCAAAGGCGCGCACCACAGGCAGGAAGGCACTGGTGGCAAGGCGCGGAGCCTCATCGGTCAGGGTGTAGATGATGGTGGGTTGCTGCGTGCTCATCTCTTGTCTCAGGTAGTGAAAAGGTAGGGGTCGCGCCGCAGGCCGTCGAACCGGGCATCCGCTAGGGGAAACGGGGCCGGTGCAGCCTGAGGCAGTAGGACCGTCACGCAATGCCCCGTCGCGCCAGCATGCTGCCCCGGCGTTTTCTGCAATGCGATCCCACAATACAAAATTCTAAGCGGAACCCGCCACATTTTTTAAGTCTTGTAGAAGACTTAGGGTTTTACAGCGGCATTCGGGACCTGTTTTCACAGGGAAACGGCTTGCAGCCCCCGCGTTTTCTACCATGCAAAAAATGCTGTAGCGTGACGGACACGCAAGCGGAGCAGACCCCCGGGTCAAACCCAGAGCCGATACATCCAGAACGATTCATCGTGCTCGAAGCGCCGCGCAAACTCCCCCGGCGAAAACCCCGTGATCTGGCGCACGGCGCGGCACATATGGGCCTGGTCGGAGAAGCCCTCATCCAGCGCCAGCGCGGCCCAGTCCAGCGCCTGTCCCTGTTCATGGTGGCGCCGCGCCGCATGGAACAGGCTTTCCGTGCGCACCATGCCCTGCCACTGCCTCAGGGAGCGTCCGCTGAACTGCTTGATGCGCCGCTCCACCTGGCGCGCCCCCAGCGTTCTTTGCCATTGCAGCGCCTGCATCCCCAGCCAGGCCACCCAGTGGCGCCCATGCTCGCGCAATGAGGGCAGCACCTGCAGGGCGCTCCCCCGGACCTCGCGCCAGCGCGGCGCCAGGTGGCGCTGCAACGCGTCCAGGGTGCCGGCATCGTCCTGCGCATGCAGCAGGGCCTGGCACAGCGCGGACCAGGACGGCCCCAGCACCCCGGATGCCGCGACAAAGCCATCCTGCGCCTGCAGCACGCCGGGGCCGAACAGCTGCAGCGCGGCATCCAGGTGCAGGCAGACCATGCCGCCACGGCCCGGCCCGCTGGCCCAGCTGGCCGTGGGCGCGGTCTGGCTGCCCGAGAGCATGACGGATGCCTCAAAGGGCTCGTAGCCCTGCACGCCCACCAGGCCTGCGGCCATGTCCTGGTACCAGGACAGGCAGACCATGGGGGTGGCGGGAAAATGCGACAGCCGCTGCGCATCGTCCAGGACCACGCCCCGCGTATCGCGGCAGACGACGGCCACCACCGCACCATGCAGCCCCGCTGGCGCGGGATACAGCATGGAGTGCGGCTGCCGCCCCTGGCCTGCCCAGCGCGCGGCCCTGGCATGCAGGGGCGGACAGGCAGCAAAGGCACTGGGCGTACGGGCTTCGATTGCGGCTTCGGGCATCACGACGGCATCCATGGAGGCGCAGTGTAGGCCTTGCCGCCCGCCGATCCGGTGACGCTTTCGTTCAAGACCACGGGCGGCGTGACCAGCGAGCATGGGAACATGAACCGCCCGAATTCCACGCAAGATACCTGCACACCGGCGCCGTCGAACGCGGCCTCCTGCCCCTTTGCCACGCAAGCGCCGCAACCCGCGCAACCGGCGCAACCCGAGCAATCCGAGCAGACGGCCTCCACGGCCTGGCCACCCGGCCCGGCACCGGGGCTCATGGGCTGGGGCCTGCTGCGCCGCATGTCGCGCGACCTGCTGGGTACGCTGGCGCAATGGCGCAGCGAGCACGGCGATGCCATCCATCTGCGCATCTGGCCAGAGCACCAGGTCGTCGTCACGGATCCCGAACTGGTGCGCGAACTGCTGGTGGGCCAGCACGATGCGCTGGTGCGCTGGGAGCACGGCATCTCGGTCTTTGCCCAACTGCACGGCCACAGCGTGCTGGTCAGCGAAGGCCAGCCCTGGCGCAGCAAGCGGCAGGCCCTGTTGCCTGCCTTCTCCCCCAAGGCCGTGCAGGCCCAGATACCGGCCCTGGCCGCAGCCGCGCAGGCCGCGCTCCAGGCCTGGCCGCAGCAGTCCGAGGACTTTCCCATGGAACAGGCGCTGACCGCCCTGGCCATGGATGTGATCATGCGGCTGATGTTCTCCGGCGCCATCGGCGAGGATGCGCGCTCCGCGGAGCAGGCCATCCGCGAAGTCAGCCATGCCGCCAACAGCGAGTTCTACTGGCCCCTGCGCTGGCCCGATGCCATGCCATGGAAGCGCCGCAAGCGCCGGGCGCTTGCCTGGCTGCGCAGCTTCATCGACCGGCAGGTCCGGCTCCGGCTGGCGCAGGCCGATGCAGACTGGCCCGAGGATCTGCTCAGCCGCCTGCTGCGTCTGCACCGGGGCGACGCCCAGGCCTGGACACTGCAGGCCGTGCGCGATGAGTGCATGACGGCCTTTCTGGCAGGTCACGAAACCGTGGCCAGCAGCCTGACCTGGTGGTCCTGGTGCATGGCCACCCATCCCGAGGCGCAGCAGCAGGTGGCCGACGAGATCCAGGAACAGCTGCAGGGCCGCACGCCCACGGCGCAGGACCTGCCGGCGCTGCGCCAGTTGGGCTGGAGCCTTCAGGAAGCCATGCGCCTGTACCCGGCCGCGCCCGTGCTCATCAGCCGGCGTTGCACGCGGCCTGTGCAGCTGGGCCCGTGGCGCCTGCCCGCGCGAACCCTGTTCATGATTGCGCCCGGCCTCATGCAACGCGATGCGCGCTGGTTCCCGCAACCCGATGCCTTTCAGCCACAGCGTTTCGCCGATGCCGACAAGGACGGAGCCCCTGCCGCGCCGCGCGGCAGCTGGATGCCCTTTGGCACCGGCCCGCGCGTATGCCTGGGCCAGCACCTGGCCAGCACGGAGATGACGGTGGTGGCAGCCATGGTGCTGCAGCGCCTTCGGCTGAGCGTGCCCGAAGGTGCCGGCGCCCCCCCCCTGTGCTGCAGGTCACGCTGCGGCCATCCACGCCCTTGAGACTGCGGCTGCAGTCGCGCAGCGGCGCACAGGCCGGGTAAACGTGGCGATATATTGCGCCAAATCATCTACAAAGCACGCCAATTACGCCAAATTGTCACCCATCCGCATTTATTCTGTCTTTTTGACTAGAACCACTGGACTGGAGACGATTTGAGTACCCTGGCAATCGTGATTTCACTGGCGGGACTGATGTTCCTGGCCTACCGAGGCATCTCCGTGCTGCTGCTGGCCCCCCTGATGGCCGCCGTGGCCGTGCTGCTGTCCGGCGACTTGGGCCACATGCTGCCGCTGTACACCAGCACCTTCATGGGCGCCCTGGGCAACTACATGCTGCAGTTCTTCCCCGTGTTCCTGCTGGGCGCGCTGTTCGGCCAGTTGATGGCGGACTCGGGCGCGGCCACCGCGATATCGCACTGGATCATGCGCGTGCTGGGCGAGAAGCACGCCATCCTCACCGTGGTGCTGGCCTGCGCCGTGCTCACCTATGGCGGCGTGTCGCTGTTCGTGGTGGCCTTTGCCATCTATCCGATTGCCAAGTCGCTGTTCCGCGCGGCCCATGTGCCCAAGCGGCTGATACCGCCCACCATCGCGCTGGGCTCGTTCACCTTCACCATGACGGCGCTGCCGGGCACGCCGTCCATCCAGAACGCCATTCCCATTCCCTACTACGGCACCAATGTGTTCGCGGCGCCGGGCCTGGGCATCATCGGCGGCATGACCATGCTGGCCCTGGGCCTGTGGTGGCTGCAGTCACGCGCGGCCAAGGCGCGCGTGGCCGGCGAAGGCTACGGCAACCATGACGATGCTGTCGAGCAGGGCCTGCATGAAGAAAGCGATCCCGCCCTGCACAGCCGCCGGGACCTGCCGCTGATGCTGGCCCTGCTGCCGCTGGTGCTGGTGATCGCGGTCAATGCGCTGCTCACCTACGGCGTGTTCCCGCAGATGGATTTCGGCTTTCTGAAGGAGCGCTTTCCTGCCGTGGACCCTGCCAAGCAGACGGGCCTGTGGGCGCTGATCATGGCCCTGGCCGTGGCCTGCGCCGCACTGGTGCTGCTGGGCCTGGGCCGCTGGCGCAATCTCAAGGAGTCGGTGAACAAGGGCGTGCTGGGCTCCATGCTGCCCATCTTCAACACGGCCTCGGAGGTGGGCTACGGCGCGGTCATCGCGGGGCTGGCGGGCTTTGCCATCATCCGCGAGGCCGTGCTCAACGTGGCGCCACACAACCCGCTGATCTCCGAGGCCGTGGCCATGAACGTGCTGGCCGGCATCACGGGGTCGTCGTCGGGCGGCCTGTCGATTGCCCTGTCCACACTGGGCAAGGACTACCTGGCCATGGCCGCCCAGCTGGGCATCAGCCCGGAGCTGCTGCACCGCGTGGCGGTGATGGCGGCCGGCTGCTTCGACACCCTGCCGCACAGCGGCGCCATCATCACGCTGCTGTCCATCTGCGGCCTCACGCACCGCCAGTCATACGGCAACATCGCCATCATGACCATTGGCGCGCCACTGCTGGCCCTAGTGCTGGTGATCACGCTCGGCACCATGTTCGGGTCCTTCTGAGGGACCAGGGCGCAGAGCGCGCGCGGGAAATACCACGGCATCGCGCCCGCCACAACCGGCATATGACGTATATGCGCGGCGCGAGTGCATGGCAACAATGCATGCACGGCGATAAGGCATCGCCCCGATTCATTCCCGCATTACCGACAAGACGACATCCGCTGCCAAAGCTGCCAGCGCCGATGTCGGGCAACAAGGCCCGAACCGCTCCCTGAACCGGAGCGGTTCGGGCCTTTTTTTGTTGGACGGGAATCGAGGGGGCGATGCGGCAAGCCGCCCCATCAACCCCTTCAGGAGCAGCAGCATGAGACACGGAGATATTTCCAGCAGCAACGATTGCGTCGGCGTGGCGGTGGTCAACTACAAGATGCCACGCCTGCACACCAAGGCCGAGGTGCTGGACAACTGCCGCAAGATCGCCGACATGCTGGTGGGCATGAAGCGCGGCCTGCCGGGCATGGACCTGGTGATCTTCCCCGAGTACTCCACGCACGGCATCATGTACGACGCCAAGGAGATGTACGACACGGCCAGCGCCATCCCGGGCGAAGAGACCGAAATCTTCGCCGACGCCTGCCGCAGGGCCAACGTCTGGGGCGTGTTCTCTCTGACGGGCGAGCGCCATGAGGAGCACCCCAACAAGGCGCCCTACAACACCCTCATCCTCATGAACAACCAGGGCGAGATCGTGCAGAAGTACCGCAAGATCATGCCCTGGGTGCCCATCGAGGGCTGGTACCCGGGCGACTGCACCTATGTGAGCGAAGGCCCCAAGGGCCTGAAGATCAGCCTCATCATCTGCGACGACGGCAACTACCCCGAGATCTGGCGCGACTGCGCCATGCGCGGCGCCGAGCTCGTCGTGCGCTGCCAGGGCTACATGTACCCGGCCAAGGAGCAGCAGATCATGGTCTCCAAGGCCATGGCCTTCATGAACAACTGCTATGTGGCCGTGGCCAATGCGGCGGGCTTCGACGGCGTGTACTCGTACTTCGGGCACTCGGCCATCATCGGCTTCGACGGCCGCACCCTGGGAGAGACCGGCGAGGAGGAAATGGGCATCCAGTACGCCGAACTGTCCAAGCACCTGATCCGCGATGCGCGCAAGAACGGCCAGTCGCAGAACCATCTGTTCAAGCTGGTGCACCGGGGCTACACCGGCACCATCAACTCGGGCGACGGGGACAAGGGCGTGGCCGCCTGCCCCTACAACTTCTACAGCCAGTGGGTCAACGATCCCGAGGGCACGCGCGAGATGGTGGAGTCCTTCACACGCACTACCGTAGGCACGCCCGAATGCCCCATCGAAGGCATTCCGCACGAGGCGCCCAAGCACCGCTGACAGCGCCCTGCCTCCGAGCCTGCAGGCCTGGGGGCAGGCCCGCCCATGAACACGCAAAGGTGAAGAGTGAAGATGAGCACGACAACAACCACAGGCCCGCTGCACCCTCCTGCCAACCAGGCCGCCGACCCGCTGGCGGCCTACCGCATCGAGGAAGAACCCTTCTACCGCCCCTCGGGCCGCGAAGTACAGCTGTACCGCCAGGCCTACCAGCACCGAATGCCGCTCATCCTCAAGGGCCCCACGGGCTGCGGCAAGACGCGCTTTGTGGAGTACATGGCGTGGGCGCTCAAGCGCCCCCTGGTCACGTTGGCCTGCAACGAGGACATGACGGCCTCCGACCTGGTGGGCCGCTACCTGCTGGATGCCGACGGCACTGCCTGGCACGACGGCCCGCTGACCCTGGCCGTGCGCCACGGCGGCATCTGCTACCTGGACGAAGTGGTGGAGGCCCGCCAGGACACCACCGTCGTCATCCACCCGCTGACCGATGCGCGCCGCGCCCTGCCGCTGGACAAGAAGGGCGAGGTGGTCCACGCGCACCCCGACTTCCAACTGGTGGTTTCCTACAACCCCGGCTACCAGAGCAGCGCCAAGGACATGAAGCCATCGACGCGCCAGCGCTTCGCGGCGCTGGACTTCGACTACCCGGCGCCCGAGATCGAGGCGGACATCGTGGCCCACGAGACCGGCATTGCCCCGGCCACCGCTCGCAGCCTGGTCAGCCTGGCGCGCAGCACGCGCGAACTGCGCCACCGGGGCCTGGACGAAGGCGCATCCACCCGCATGCTGATCTATGCAGGCCTGCTGATGCGCGACGGCATGCCGGTGCATGACAGCTGCGACATGACCATCACCAGCGCCCTGACCGACGACCCCGACACCGCCGCCGCGCTGCGCCAGCTGGTCGAAGCAGAGTTCGGCGCCTGAGGGCCGCGCGCCATGGCCATCGTCTCCGTTGCCTTGCCCGACGAGTCCCGCCTGCTGCACACGCTGGGCCTGCTGGCCAGCGGCCTGGCGCGCCAGCCTGTCGCCGTGCAGGCGCTGGCCAGGACGCCGGCCAGTGCCCCGGCGCCGGGCCAGGCCCACGCCCTGCCGCCGCGCGCCGTGCTGATCGGCCAGCCTGCCCGGCTGCTGGTCCCCGCCAACTTGCCCACGCAGGCACACCTGCACGCAGCAACGATGGCCCATGCCGCAGCCCATCTGCGCTTTTCGCCCGCCCGCCAGGACAGCAGCGCCCTCAAGCCCATGGGCCAGGCCGTGGTGGGCGCACTGGAAGATGCGCGCGTGGAGCGGCTGCTGTGCCTGCAGCACCCCGGCGTGCGCCGCTGGTTCGAGGCCTGCATCGCCCCCGATCCCGACCCATCCGACCTGGGCTTTGCCGCCTTCATGGCCCGGCTGGACCGCATGCTGCTATGGCCAGAGCGCATGGACGGCAACCACTGGATCCACAAGGCCCGTGACCTGTTCGAGAACACCGCCACGCGCCATGGGCTGGAGGACTACGCCGCGTTCCGGGCCATTGCCTCCATCCTGGCCAACGACCTGGGCCAGATGCGCGTGCGCATGGACCCCCAGCACCATGCCGTGCCCAGCATCTACCGTGATGACAACAGCTATCTCTGGCAGCATCCGGAGTCGCCCCAGGGCGAGGAAGACACACTCGCGCTGCAGCAGACCGCTGCGCGCGCGGCCCCTCCTCCATCGGCCGGCGCAGGACAGCAGTCCGATGCACAGGAAGGCCCGTCGCTGGATCTGGACCTAGGCCTGGAACTGTCGCGCCACAGCTATCCCGAATGGGACCGCAGGTCGGAGCGCCTGAAGACGGACTGGTGCACCGTCATCGACACCCTGCCCGCATGGCAGGCCGATGCTTTGGCCGGCAAAAGCTCCCAAGCCGGCAGACAGACAATGCCGCCCCTGCCGCTGGCGCCGGCACGCCAACTGGACCGGCGCCAGCGCCTGCGCCGCCAGTGGGAAGGCGATGACCTGGACTTCAATGCCGCCATCGAGGTCCAGGTGGACCGCCGCCTGAACCTGCGACCGGAACCTCGCCTTTTCATCCGCGCCGGCAAAGGCCCGCGCCCCACCAGCCTGCTGGTGCTGATGGACGCTTCCGAATCGGTCAACACGCCCGGCCCCCACGGCGCCAGATTGCTGGAGCTGGAGAAACAGGCGGCCCTCATGCTGGCCGAATCGCGCGCAGGCCACAGGACCGGCGTGGACCGCCTGGCCATCCACGCCTTCTCGTCCAACACGCGCGCCGAAGTCCGCTACCTGCGCCTGCTGGACTTCGGCCAACCCTTTGCCGCAGCAGCGGCCACCCGGTTGCAGGCACTGCAGGGCCGCCATTCCACCCGCCTGGGCGCAGCCCTGCGCCACGCCAGCAACCTGCTGGCTGCCGAGCCTGCTGGCCAGCGCCATCTGCTGGTGATCACCGACGGCGCACCCGCCGACATCGACGTGCATGACGAGCGCTATCTGATCGAAGACGCGCGCCACGCCGTGCAGCAGGCCCGCGCCGCAGGCATACGCATCAGTTGCCTGGCCGTGGACAGCCAGGCAGACGGCTATGTGCGCCATATCTTTGGCGGGCGCAACTACGGCATTGCCGACGACGCACGGCATCTGCCAAGGCGGCTGTCCCAGATGGGCGCAAGGCTCGCAGCCGGCCGCTGACCACGGCAAGCGCCACGGAAATCTCGATTAACCTGAAGCCTGCAAAGAACGCACGCCAGCACCTGGCACAGAAGGAACCCATGAACGACCCCGTCAGAGTCGGCATTCTTTACTCGGCCACCGGCACCACATCGACCATCGGCCAGTCCCAGCTGCAGGGCGCGCAGCTGGCCATCGACGAAATCAACGAGGCGGGCGGCCTGCTGGGGCGTGAACTGGTGGCAGTGCGCTACGACCCGGCCTCCACGCCGGCCCGCTATGCGGCCCTGGCCGAGCAACTCATCGTGCGCGACGGCATCAACGTCATCTTCGGCTGCTACATGTCCAGCAGCCGCAAGGCCGTCATCCCCATCGTCGAGAAATGGAACAAGCTGCTGTTCTATCCCACGCTCTACGAAGGCTTCGAGTTCTCGGGCAATGTCATCTACACGGGCGCCGCGCCCAACCAGAACAGCGTGCAACTGGCCGACTACATGACCAGCAGCTTCGGCGCGCGGGTCTACCTCATCGGCTCGGACTACATCTACCCCTACGAGTCCAACCGCATCATGGGCGAGCTGGTCATGCAGCACCCGGGCAGCGACAAGCTCGGTGAACACTACCTGCCGCTGGACGCCACCGAGCGCGACTATGCGGCCATCATGCAGGACATCCGCGCCAGGCAGCCGGACTTCATCTTCTCCACCGTGGTCGGCGACTCCACCGCCAGCCTCTACCGCGCCTATGCCGATGCGGGCTTCAACCCGCAGACCATGCCGATTGCCAGCCTCACCACCTCCGAGGCCGAGATCGCCCAGATGGGCGCCGATGTGGCTGCCGGCCACTTCACGGCCGCGCCCTACTTCCAGTCCATCGATTCGCCGGCCAACGCGCGCTGCCTGGCCCGGCTGCGCCAGCGCCTGGGCAACGACTGCCGGCCCAACCTGTGCTGGGAGGCCGCCTACTTTCAGATGCACCTGTTCGCCAACGCCTTCCGCCAGGCCGGCAGTGACCGCATAGGCGAGCTGCTGCCCCATCTGCTGGGCAGCGAATTCGACGCGCCCCAGGGCCGCATCCGGCTGGATCCCGACAACCACCACACCTGGCTGCACCCGCGCGTGGGCCGCGCCAATGCACAGGGCGGCTTCACCATCGTGCGCCAGGCCACCCGGGCCGTCTCGCCCGACCCCTACCTGGTCACACACTCCCTGGGCGACTGGACCGCCAGCCTCGGTGCCCTGGAGAACTGAGCGTGGATGCCGCCCCGAACAAGGACGCAGGCAGCGCTGCCACAGGCCGGCCACTGCTGGAAAGAAAGCCGCTGCTGCGTGCCACCTCGCCCCAACTGAAGGAACTGCGCCAGCTGCGCATTGCCGTCGTCCACCCCGACGACGCGGACGGCCGCCTGCTGGCCCAGCAGCTGCAGCGCATAGGCTGCCAGGTCCAGGCCATCTGGCCGCCCCAGCCCAGCCTGCCCGAGGGCACGGACGTGGTCTTCCTGGCCGTGCGCCCCGATCACCTGCAGTTGAACTACGCCTGGACCCAAGGCGAGGGTGAGAGCCCGCCCACCGCCATCGCCGTGGTCAACTACGAGAACCCCACCATCGTCTCCGCCGTGCTGGAGCTGCAGGTGCAAGCCATCCTGCCCTCGCCCATCCGCTCCTTCGGCCTGCTGTCCACATTGGTGCTGGCGCGCAGAAACCACAAGGAATCACGCCAGCAGCAGCAGCGCATCGCCAAGCTCCAGGCCAAGCTGCTGGGCCAGCGCCGCGTGGCCGAAGCCAAGGCCATCCTCATGCAGACCCACCAGATCAACGAAGACCAGGCCTACGAAATGATCCGCGCCCAGGCCATGAGCCGGCGAAGCTCGGTGGAGGAGATTGCCCAGGCCATCGTCCATGCGAGCGAAATACTGTCGCTGGGCAAGGGCGTGGGCGGGTAAATCACGCAGGACTCCTGCCGCCAGCAGCCATGGCTTGACCCCGGGGAACCAGGGTCCTCTTTTTTTGAACGCATGCAGCGTGTGAAGAAAAATAGCTCCCGATGCGGAGCACGCAGGGCTTGTGAATACTTTGATCAAAAGTTACCCACCAAACCGCCCACATATGTGAATGTCACTCTCGTTCGATGAGAATCTGATAATGGATTATCAAAATCAATTACTTTGTCAAATTTTGCATCGATTGCAAAATCGCACGACTCTCAGATTAGCATTTCATACTTAAGCATTGACGTGTTGGGCGTCAACAATAAACCATAGTATCGCGAGGCATAAAATGATAGAAGGCGGATGGTGGAAAGCCTATACCAAAAATGGCCGGTATATAGGACTGATTGAAGGAGATGAATTCATAGTCGGAGACAAGAGAATTTTATACAGAATAAGCAACAGCAAACTATATTCCACAGAAGTACCACCTTCACATATAGCTGACATATCAGAAAAACAAGCGATTACATCCAACGGTGAAATTCTGCTGAAATTCTTCAAGACGAGCAGAGAGCGAAAACCATTAACAACTTGATCAAATCCATACCAAAACAATTACAAAATCTCAAAAATCATCAAACAGCCGAGGCCATGGCACGAATCGGCAATTTCCTGCCAAGATCAACACGCAACTGCATCCTGCGTATCAAGTCCGTCGTCAAAACTCGTCCTGCCGTAAGCAATACCAACCCTTCCCTCGATACGAAGTCTTGAGCCAAAATCATTCCTGGCCGGAGCTCCGAACAGGGAACATAAAGGGGGCTGGGTCGGCAACGGGGGTTGCCTGTATCAAAATCTGCAAGAAAGCATCGACAACCTCTGGATCAAATTGTGTTCCTCTGCCATGCGAAATGAGGGTTCTTGCCTCTGCACAATTTAGGGGCTTGCTGCTTAAATGCCCTATCATCAGATCATCGTAAAAATCAGCAACCGCGATTATACTAGCTCCTATTGGAATATCCTTCCCTTTCAGGCCATCAGGGAAGCCTGCCCCGTCGAATCGCTCATGGTGGGACCTGACGAGAGTAGCGACCGGGTGCGCATCGTCTATCGGCAGAAGCAACTGTTCTCCCAAGCTGCTGTGATTCCTATATTTTCCAGCTCTTCATGACTCAAGCTTGGGACGGGCTTGTTCAACATCCCATCGGCAAGAGTAATATGGGCAATATCATGAATGAGCGCAGCAACAAAAGAATTCTGCTGATCTTCTTCGCTTAGCTGCATGATATTTGCGGTTCGGCGGGTCAGATCCGCAACGCGTCTAGAGTGCCCTGCAAGCAGCCCACCCCGCCACTCAAGAAGATTGGAAAACATCCGAATAGCTGCGACGAAATTCTTTTAAGCTTCCTATGCGCCTCCAACAATTCGTCGTCATGCTCATGGGCAGTAAGCTCAACAGTTGCATTTAATTCTGCCAGCTCCTTCGTCAGCGCTTTATTTTTTTGATCCAGACGAATATTCTCATGGCGTGTAATTTTCTGATCGTTTAATTGATCAATAGCATCCAAAAATTGCTCACTATTCCAAGGTTTTACTATGTAACGGTACAAACCCATCAAACGACCAATGCCTTTCGGAATCACAGTTCTGCCGTATTCCGAAAGAAAAATCACAAACAGGTCAGGGAACTGTCCGACAATACTCTCTAACCACTGTCCGCCATCCTTGTCAATCACATGCGTATTGCATATCAACAAGTCAATTCGTCCACCAGAAAACTCCGCCAATGCTTCTGGCGAGCTTGCTGCCATCCGCAGATCATATCCAGCCTGACCAAGCAACAGGTTTAACCCTGCAACGTCCTCTACCTCCGGGTCAATCAACAATGCCTGCAACCGCGATTGCTGTGCAAATGATTCTTGTTTCTCTTCAGCATTCATTTGGCATGCCTCCAATTGCATTATTCGATGCGTCGATCGATGAGTCTCAAGAATATGACATCGAAAGGCATCGGTGAACATAGTAATTCTTTACTAGCATCACGCAATTGAAGATCAAATTCATTTGAATCCTCTCATTCACGCACACACAGTTACAACAACCAGCCGCGCGCAATGGATGATTTTTGCGTAAGTGATGCCACTCGCTTGGAAGGCCGAGCCGGATGCACGCATCGCGAAAATGATGGAAACAGAAAAAGCCGGTGCGGTGGAAGAGGTTCGCGCCCTGGTTCAAGACTGCCAGTTGACCGAGCAGAACGTGTCCCCTGCCAGCGGCTCCAAGGCGAAGAGCTTCGTGGCCATGCCCAGATTCCGCGCCCCCGAGACAGGTGCTACCCGGATCGGCCGCAGCAAGCCGCCGAACTGGATCAACGGCAAGAACGGCAGGCAATTCCTGATCGAAAAGGCCAAAAGTTAGGCGGCGTGCAGCCGATACACCAAGCAAGGAGGTGCGCGCCAAGTCTAGGCGGCGCCTCAAGCCCCCGGGGTGCGTGCGCGCCAGGGGCTTTTTCTTTGGAGATTGACCCTTCCGAACTGGACAGTGAGCTTGAAGGCCTGGAGGTGAGCTAGCGAGCCGCCTGCCCGCTTGTGTGCGGTGATGATTCCCATTGAGTGCTCAGAGTTGAAAAAACAGGAAAACGGAGTTGGTTGGCGAAGAATCAGGCAACGACGCCAGAGCAAAAATCAAATCAGATCAATGACAAACGTAGAAAATCAAGCACCGGCCAGCATGTGGCGCATGTCCGTTGCGCCCATGATGACTGGATACATTTTTATAAAAATCTCTTATACAGCAACAACTTAGCATCATCATCCAGCCATCATGTAGCAATTTTGCTGCACCCGACAGCTGACCCAGGCTTTACAGGTGTACCGGCGGTCGACCGTTCCAAGCGCTTCACCGAATGAAGTTATTGCTACAGACCGGGCATCCAAGACGCCAGACGTACAGTGAATGAATCGTGCAGTAGGGAGCGCTGTCCATTGGGAGAAAGCTGGTGACGGTCAGGCGAGCGCTTCCAGCCTCCACGAATGCCGGTAGTTGCCCAAGTTCCGTTTGAGCATCTTTCCAGCCAAGGTGCTTGAGCAGCTCAATATGACGCCCCTCCTCGACTGCACTGCCAAGCCGGCTGTAGACGTCAATTTCTCGCCAACCGGTTTTTCCTGCCATCCACTTGCGGAACTCTCGCTTGTCGGCGGGCCTTACCTTCGCCCAAATCGCGAAGTCTGCAATTTCAGTCATGCTCCTGCCTCATTTCTTGAGTCACCTCAACTCCGAGAGCGTCCTTTGTGGCAAGCAGCAATCTCTCGCCCTTGGCTCGACCTACTCCGAAAGCTATGGTGGCACCCATTTTGACCACCTGACTCATGCATTGCATGTCCGCGCAATATTTTCCTCAATATGGAAGCGCCAAAAACCTACTCGGCACCCTTCTGAGTACCGAGGAGTCTTTGTTTGGGCTGGACTCGGTGCTGCGAGCTGGAGTCAGCGACGTGCCTGGCCCAGCACCTCCGTGGCTTGGTTCAGCCTATGCATAGAAGCCTCAATCTCCGCATTGACCTCCTTCAACAGCTCGCGCTTGTTCGGCGGTTCGCTCGCCTGGATCCTCCGGCGCATCTTCATCAGTTCGGAGATGTGCTTGTCCAACAAGCCAGCAGATCCACGCAGTTGGGCCAGCAGCACCGCATCGGCATCCTGCCCTCGCTCCACCCGCCCATTCGCCTCGGCCATCATCAGGTAGCCCGCCATGGCCGACACCATGCCCAGGGCCATCCCTCCCATCATGACCTTTCGCCCCGCCGGCCCCGTCAGCGTCTCCAGCATGCGCTTGTCGCCCTGAATCGCCGCGTTCAGCAAAGCGAAGTGCGCGCCGGTCAAGGGCATGTTCCGTCCCTTGCGGTTGAAGTTCACCGTGATGTTCTTGGCGATGCTCGCGACCTCTTGGCGGCGATGCCCTGGTCCAGCGCAGCCTTGTAGACGCCAGGCGCGTTGTGGCTTCCAGGGTCTCATGGAAGCCCGACAGCCAGGCCAGCAGTGCGCGGCCGTTGCCAACCACCTTGCGCCCACCTGGTCCAGCGCCCTCTGCAGTGCCTTGGCGCAGTCCTTGGGATCGGCGTGCAGGTCACGGTAGCGGGTGGTGCCGCCGCCCAGCTGCAGATGCTCCCACAACTTGGCCCATTCGCTTGTGCCGGCGCTCTCCTCCCTGCGCTCGCGGCGCAGATCCTTGTAGATGGAGCGGGTGTTGCGCCGGCTGTTGCGGAACACCTCGGCCTGCTTGCCAGCCAGCGGCGTGGTGGACAGCTGCAGCATGGCGCCCTGCAGGTCGCGCGCCAGGTTCATGACGCCGAACACCGGGTTGTACTGAGTGTTGACGGATGCGAACCAGCACGTAATCCAGGCCGCGCCCCCCGTGAACCTGTCCAACTCCATGGCGTCCATGTTCTTCATGGCCATGGCCAGGCGCACGGCTTTCTCGTTGCGCTCGTTGAGCACGATGTACTGGTCTTTGCCGCCTATGCGCACGGACACGACATTGGCGCGCAGCTTCGCCGCGTGGTCCACCATCGTGCGCACCAGGCCGTTAGCCGGACATGCCGTTGCCCGCGTCAGCTGCGTCGTCGTTGCTCTCTTCCTCCACTTCCGCATCGAGAGGGAAGCGACCCAGGGCCGCCAGCGCTGCTGCGTTGTCGGTGTCAGGGTCGTACTTGCCGTCGTCTTCCATGGCCTCGCGCTCGGCGTCGGACAGGAGGCGCAGGTTGTCGTCGTTCAAGCTCATGTGTGCGTCCTTACGTGGTTTGAATCACGGCAGGTTGGCAGGCTTGGTACGAGTGGGGAACATCGTGAAAAATCCACCGACAACCATCCTTACCCAACGACGCTGGCCATTTGCACAGAGAAATGAGTGATAGGAAAATATACTTTTTATTACTAAAATCACTGAGCGATACTCTAGCCATTGACAGCAACGAATGCATTCAAGCCATGTCCTTTCGCGACTTGATCCCAACCATCGAGAAGAAATTCTCAATAGCAAAAACATTCTTCCAAACCTAAAACCAGGTAATTAGCAATGGCCTACATGATTAAAATTCAGCAAAAAAAAGGGCTCTTACCTTGGTTTTCTCGAGGGATCGCCGTTTTTTTTCTGCAGTTGTTCTTGCTGCTGACTTGCGCGCATGCCGCAGCTCCGGTTATCACGAACCCAGCCTCAGGAAGCACGCTACCGACCATCGCCGTAGGACAGTCCATGAGCATCACCATATCGTCCATAGGGGGCACAATGCCTTTGGACATGTGGGTAGAGTGTGACGCAGAGGATCCAAGCTATGACGGAGTGACGCCTTGCCTCCCGCCAGGGCTCATACTGGACGCTTCGCCAGGCTCGGCGACCACGCTCTTGCATGGCACCCCCACCACAGCCGGCGCGTATACCTTCAGCATCACTCTGAATGACGGCCACAACGACGGTGGTGTGGCCACGTATCACCTGTTGGTCACCAGTTCCGCTGTGCCCATGCTGACGAACGTCTCCCCCAACAGCGGCAGTACCACCGGCAGCACCTCGGTCACGCTCACCGGTAACAATCTGACGGGCGCCACTGCAGTCAGCTTCGGAGGTACAGCTGCCTTGGGCTACACCGTCAACAACGCCACCACAATTACGGCCACCACGCCGGCCCACGCTGCAGGCGCTGTGAATGTTGCGGTCATTACGCCTGGCGGTTCGGCCACTCTTACCAATGGATATACCTACAACGTGCCAGCGCCTGTTGCAGGGGCAGTGAGCGCCACGGTCGCAGCCAACAGCAGCGCCAACCCCATCACACTGAGCCTCAGTGGCGGCACCGCCACCAGCGTGGCAGTCGCCAGCGCAGCCAGCCACGGCACTGCCACGGCCAGCGGAACCAGCGTCACTTACACACCCACGGCTGGTTACTCGGGCCCGGACAGCTTCACCTATACCGCCACCAATACCACAGGCACCTCCAGCCCGCCCACGGTGTCCATCACGGTCAGTGCCCCGATCCTTGCCATAGCCCCGGCCAGCCTGCCCAACGGCTTCGTCAATTTCCCCTACAACGCCACCGTTTCGGCATCAGGGGGGACCGCGCCCTACACCTATGCCATTACCGCTGGAAGTCTTGTTCCCGGACTGGCCCTGAATACCTCCACCGGATTGATCAGCGGCACGCCCTTCGCCAGTGGCACCGCCAACCTGACCATTACCGCCACAGATGCCAACAGTGCCACGGGATCAAGAGCCTACACATTCGTGATCGCACCCCAGGCGCCTGTCGCTGGACCAGTAAGCGCCACAGTAGCCGCCAACAGCAGTTCCAATCCCATCACGCTTAATCTCAGCGGCGGCGCTGCTGTCAGTGTGGCGGTCGCAAGCGCAGCCAGCCACGGCACTGCCACGGCCAGCGGGACCAGCATCACTTACACACCCACGGCAGGCTACTCAGGCCCGGACAGCTTCACCTATTCCGCCACCAATGCCACAGGCACTTCCAGCCCGGCCACGGTATCCGTCACCGTCAGCGCTCCGACAATTGCGCTAACTCCCACCAGCCTGCCCAACGGCACGACCGGCTCAAGCTACAGCACCACCTTGTCTGCCTCCGGTGGGATGGCGCCCTACACCTACACCATTACCGCTGGCACTCTTCCCATCGGGCTGAGCCTGACCGTCTCTACCGGACTGATCAGCGGTACGCCCTCCTCCAGTGGTACCACCAACCTGACCATCACGGCAACAGATGCCAACGGTGCCACGGGATCAAGAGCCTACACATTTGCAATCAATGCCCAAGCGCCCGTCGCCGGCGCCGTCAGCGCCACGGTTGCTGCCAACAGCAGTGCCAACCCCATCACACTGAACCTTAGCGGCGGCGCAGCCACTAGCGTGGCCATCGCCAGCGCAGCCAGCCACGGCACTGCCACGGCCAGCGGGACCAGCGTCACTTACACACCGACAACCGGTTACTCAGGCCCTGACAGCTTCACCTACACCGCCACCAATGCCAGCGGCACTTCCAGCCCGGCCACGGTATCCATCACCGTCAGTGCCCCGACCTTGGCTGTGGCGCCGGCTTCCCTGAACGCAGGGCTCCAAGGCACCACATATAGCGCCACGATCAGCGCGTCGGGTGGCACCGCTCCCTATAGCTACACCATCAGTTCAGGCAGCCTTCCAGCAGGTATGTCCCTCAATACATCGACGGGCACCATCAGCGGAACCCCTTCCTCCAGCGGCACCAGCAGCTTTACAGTGACGGCCACGGATGCCAACGGTGCCACAGGCTCACGGGCCTATTCAGTAGCTGTGACAGCACCGGTCGCCGAAACCGTACCGCTGCCCGGCAACGCAGGCAATGCGTCCGTACTGGTCACCAGCACCCAGGCGGGTTGCACGGTGTCCCCCGGAACCCTTCGCATCAGTGCGTCGGGCATTCCCAGTGCACCGGCGAATGCATCCTTCCCAGTGGGTGCGCTGTTCTTCAGTACCACTGGCTGCGCAGGCGCCAAGCTACAGGTTCAGGTGGACTACCCGGCCGGCAGCCTGGCGGGTTTGACGATGCAAAAATATGGCCCCCACGGCCAGCCGCCCATGCAGGTCGGCTGGTTCACGCCGCCGGACCTGGCTGTCAATGGCAATTCGGTGAGCTACAGCGTCACGGATGACGGCGAGGGCGACAACGAGACCACCGTGCCGGGCGTGATCACGGATCCTTTCGCGCCCATGTTGCTGGCGTCACCTGCAGCCTCGCACGCAATTCCCACGATTTCTGAGTGGGGCCTCATCGTGTTGTCGGCGCTGATGTCAATGTTCGGACTGGCAAGGATGCGGCGACGACAAGTCTGAGACACAAGCCACCTCCGGGTGGCTTTTCCTTTTGCCCGCCCGCGCGCTGGTCAACGCGACGTGTTGGGCCAGGAATCACTCATCAGGGCTGCATCAGCTGCATGCCCATCAGCCTTTGCTGCCATAACCGACTCCAGGCCCGCGCGCTCCAGCACCTCCGCCTGGCGGCCCATGTCCTCCAGGATCTGCTGGGCCGTCTGCCCGGTCTTGAAGTCGCCGTGGGCGCCGTCGTGCGGCAGGAAGTCCGTGCCCCAGCGGTAGGGAAGCTTTTCCATCTGCTCCACGTACCATTCGAGCGTCTTCTGGTTGTCCTGCATGAAGTCGATGACGCGGAAATCCATGGCCGTGCGCTGCACGAATGCGATGGCCATGTTGTCGGCCGAGCCCAGGTCTCAGACCGTGTGCACGGGCAGCTTGGGGTTGTAGGGCACCAGGCACACGCGGTCGTCGTTGTACAGGCGCTCCACCTCCTTGGCATAGATCGCGCCCGCCACGGTACGCTTGGGCTGGCCCTCCCACACGTTCCAGTAGGTGTCCGGGTCGCGCTTGAAGTGCCGGCGGCGCTCCTTCGCCAGCACCTCTGGAAACCAGGGGTTGTCTCGCCAGTTGATTTCGCACAGCCAGGTGTCGCTGTCGGCGGCCTCGATAAACCGCGCATAGGTGGCATCCGTGGCCAGGTCCGGGTTGAGCGTGAGCCAGATCTCCGAACCAGGCCAGCGGATCGTCGGCACCAGCACCTCCCAGCTGCGCGCGCTGACGCTCTGGGCCTCTTCCACCCACACGATGTCGATGGCCTCATAGGACTTGATCGAGTCCACCGTGTGGCTCTGCAGGCTCGCGAACAGGATCAGCGTGCCATTGGCGCCGCGGATCCCCGCATTCGTGCGCGACTGCGAGGACTCGCTGTATGCATGGCAGATGCGCGGCTAAATGCGCCTGTGGGACGTGGACCGCTGGGAGGTCAACTACGCCATGGTCAACACGCCCGAGGAACTGCTGGGCCAGTACGAGCCGCAGCAGCTTCACCTGGTCGAGCACATCCCCGAGCACATGCGCCTGACCACCTGGGCCATCGAGCGCGACCGCGCGCTGGAGGCTCAGATGGACGTGAAGCTTGAACTGGCCCGAACCTACTACGCGCAGTGCGTTGCGGAATTCACGGCCACACACCCGGAGCCGGCGCCTGCAGCCAGCGCCGAGGCGTCGCCGCAACCCGAGCTGATCGGCTTCGACCTGGCTTCGCAGCCCGAGCTGCATGCCGAAACGATAAGCCCACCACTGCCTGCGCCAGAGCCCGCGCGGCCAGCCGCAACCCAGCCTGCCGCGCTGGACCAGCTGCAGTTGCAGGAACTGGTGGCTAGCGGCCAGACGTTGAAGCTGGGCCAGATCAACGCGCGCCTGGGCATTTTCGAGATCAGCGCCACGACCGCCAACGCGGTGGGCGTCCAGACCGTCAAGGACCGGGGCGCCGTGCACATGCCTGCCACCAGTTTCGCGGCGCTCTGCGATGGCCTGATCGCCCATATCGCCGACGTGCGCGATAGCTTCCAAGCTCAGCCATGAGCCTTCGCAGCGTTTTCCTTGGCCTCGCGGGCATGAGCCTGCTGGCCGGCAGCACTGGCTTTGCCGGTGCATTCCTCCTGGCTCCCGCAATTGCGGCATGACCAGAACTTTTAATCCATGGCCCTACCAAAAGAAGGGCCCCACTTTTCGAAACCCTACTGGAGAAAAAACAATGAGCGAATACAAAACCCTGCTGCAGCAAAAGGCCGAGCTGGATGCACGCATCGCTGAAGTGATGAAGACGGAGAAGGCAGGCGCGGTAGCTCAGGCTCGTGACCTAATTCATCATTATCAGCTGACCGAGCAAGACGTGTTCCCCGCCTCCGGCTCCAAGGCGAAGGGCTCGGTGGGCGCGCCCAAGTTCCGTGACCCTGAGACCGACGCGACCTGGACTGGCCGGGGCAAGCCCCCGAACTGGATCAACGGCAAAGACCGGGCACCGTTCCAGATCAACCTCACAGCCTGATCGAGGGATGAGCACAGCGCGCGCCAAAGCTGCGCGCTGTTCTGATAATTTCATCGGGATACAGACCTGGAATAACTCATCGATTACTATTTATCCGCCGTCAAAGAGCGCATGAAACCATGGCACACAAAATTGACAAACCAAAGCAAATAACACTTAATCAGCACGTTATTTCCGGATCAATCTTACGAAGATTTATGGAGCGCAAGAGTGGCAAGATTCAAATTTTTGACAAGCCATCAGGCAGTATAAAATCCATTGGAATTAATAGCCCGCCATTCACAACCAATAGATCTTGGGATCAAAGATCAGAAAGCGGTGCGTTTTTTGCTGAAGTTGAGAGAAATTTTGGAATCATTGCCACTAAAATTCTTCAGCGAAACGCTAAGAATTTAGACAGTAATTCAAATCGAGTCATTACAAATATGTTCGCTATTTGGCGAAACAGACACTCAATAGCGATAAATCCGATAAAAGATACTTTTCTTGGGATACCTGATCGCGAGATACCCAAGGATGCCATGGACCAGGGTGAGCATCACGGGCTTATAACAACACTTCCTAATGGATTTTTGCCAGGAAGAATGCTTGCTGGACCGATTATGCAACTAAGAATAGGTGATCTGGCGCACGATTTGAGTGGAGTCAAGTGGGGAGTAATTAGAGCAACAGTAGGTGAATTTATATTACCAGACACTTATGGTGAATATCTAATAATGCCATTAAGTCCGAAATACTGCCTTATCGCAAACGAAGAAGACGCGGACGCCCCAGCGGAGGCTGTTGCAGAGTTAAATTCGGCCGCCATTAATAATTCGCTACTTTATTTCGCTGCCCGCGCATTTGAACTGTGCCCTGTGCGCGACAACAACTTTAAATAGCCCAAGCCCGCACGTAGCAGGTTTCTTTATCCCCCAAAGCCCTCCCGGTGAATGCCGCGAGGGCTTTTCTGATTCCTAGAGCCTCCCATGAACCCAACCCCTCTCCATCGCTCGCCAGTCGTGCTGCGTCGCTGGTTCAACGCCAGCCTGCAGCGCACGGCCGCACGGATGGTGAAGGCAGTCAGCACATGAACGAAATCAAACGCCCTGCCCTTCGCTATCACGGCGGCAAGTACCGACTCGCCCCGTGGATCATTGAGCACTTTCCCAAACCGCATCTACACGGAGCCGTTCGGCGGCGCGGCGAGCGTGCTGCTGCGCAAACTACGCGCCACGCTGGTCGAGGTCAACAACGACCTGGACCGGGAAATCGTCAGCCTTTTCGAGGTGTTGCGCGATACCGATCTGTCCCAGCAGCTCGCCGTGGCCCTGCAGTTCACACCGTTCGCGCGAGAGGAATTCGCCCTGGCCTACGAGCCCACCGAAGACGTGATCGAACAGGCGCGGCGCACCGTGTCCCGTTCGTTCATGGGCTTCGGCAGTTGCTCTGCCAGCGGCACAAAGAGCGGATTCCGAGCGAACGGAAATAGGCAATCAGGCCATCCGGCACGCGACTGGACCAACTACCCGGTGGCAGTGGCCACCTTCTGCGAACGGCTGCAGGGCGTCGTGATCGAGAACCGCGACGCCATCGACTTGATGCTTCAGCACGACAGCCCGCAGACCTTGCACTACTGCGACCCGCCGTACGTTCACGAGACGCACTCGGCGCATGTAGTGCGCCCGGGAAAAGGCTACCGCCACGAGATGACCGACGACGACCACTGCCGGCTGGCGGGCACCCTCAACGAACTGCGGGGCATGGTGATCGTTTCTGGCTACCACTGCGACCTGTAAGCCGAGCTATACGAAGGGTGGGAGGTGCGCGAGCGCGCGGCCCTGGCCGATGGTGGACGCGAGCGCGTGGAAGTGCTTTGGCTCAACCACGCATGCACCGCTGCGCTGCTGCATGCGCCTGGCGATCTTTTTGACTGAATACATCCGGCTGCCCAGCCAGCTTGTCCATCTCTGCCCCCATGGCCCGCCCAGTGCGGGCCGCTTCATTTATGCATCGACATGTCCAAGACCACACCCCAGAAGCCCTACACCCCTCCCAGCAACTGCTACCAGGGCACGGAGCTGAAACCGCATCCAGGCCTGCCGGCTTCGCGCTTCTATGCATTCACGCTGCCCAGTCGCGTAGGCGGACACCTTTACTACCCGGCGCCCGCGCGCCGCATCGAGCCCTTTCCCTCCTAACTTGGTCTCCTGCCATGACGATGATCAACACCCCTCTCGTGCTACTGGCGCAGCAGTGCGGCGGCACCTTCCACACGCCAAGCCCGATGCGCGCAATCCGCGGTATGTATTTCACCTTCGATCAGTTGGACGCGCTGGCCGAGAGGCTGCGCTCAACCGATGCCTCCACCCAAACGCGTCTCCAAAGCGAGGCTCCTCAAGAGCCCGTTGCCGGACATAGGAGCGACGAGACGCAATGAACACCTTTTTTGCACTTATGGCGGAATACGGAACCGCTCACATACCGGTTGAGAAGTGCGCCAACCTATTTGGAATGTCTCCTAAGAAAGCTTGCGAGCTTGCGGGACGACAGGCTCTTCCCGTCCCAGCTTTTCGAATTGGATCACAGAAGAGTCCATGGCTTATCGATGCCCAAAAGCTTTCCGATTATTTAGACAGGGCGAAAAACAAGGCTCAGAATGATTGGGATAAGATGCAAAATTAATCGTCAGTCATAATAATCAATCACTGATTGATGATTTGGAAATCGCAGAAGTCCCGTTAAAAATAAACCTCGGCCGACTAAAATTAGTATTCAGTACAGAGTCAGAATACGCAGCAAGCCAAACACCTTTCTCTTTAACAGAAGCATTTGTACTGTCAACCAAATCTCTAGTAACAATCTCTATTGCTTCGATCAAATGTTTTGGTTTTTTATTTTTAGTCATACCAATATAGTCTATAAAAAACAACCCATCATCCTCTTCAATAAGCTGTTTAGGCGCTTTTTTACCGTTAGGAAAAACCAAATCTAGAACTTCTTTTGATACAACTACACGAGGATATCTCGCCGACTTACTCTCCACTCTGTAAGCATCAATTAGCCCCGCACTAAAAGTAAATGTACCATTGGAAAAATGCTTATTCACAGCTATTCCCCCACGACACACCAAATGCTCATCCAGCAAGAATCTCTGATAATCTGCCACCCTCTTCATAAACCAAACAAACTTTTCAGCACTATAGGGCATTGAAATGACAATCGAATCAGAAAATTGCACTATTGAACATTCAACATCATCTCTAAATATTGAGCTAGCACTTTGATGACATCTAAATAACTTCTTCAAATTCTCTTGCTTACTTCCTTTTGAATCTTGATTTACCATTTCAGTGAAACCAAGCACGTCTAAAAATGCAACATAGTAAGGCCTAAGATTCACGCCAGTTAAGCTATCAGCCATTTACAGGGACTCCAACTGGTCAGCCAACTTTTTGAACAAATCTTTGTAATGAGCCATTCTTGTAGAAGCCTGAGCCCAGTTATTACCTTTCCAAGGCTCCCCGCTTTCAGTAATTCTCGCAGTATCTGCCTTGGAAATATTAAAAACAGCCTTCCCTACTTCCTGCATTAATGGAGCAAGCTGATTAAAATCAGGAACCTCAATCGCAATCGGCTTGGTTGCACTTGGCAAATACAGTTCTTTAAGGCTTCCATGTTTTTTCATCACAGGCTTTAAGGAGTTTCTAATCTCCTCCGGAAGCCGTGTCATCCAAAGCTTATATCCCGGCTTCGCCTTTCCAGCATACAATTTAAATGCCTGCACGACAGCCCCCAGAAATGCCGGCTTACCATGCCTTATAGGCAAACCAAGATCTTTATATTGATTTGCGACCTGTGCATGCTCCGTCATCCAACGATCAATTATCGTGGACAACGTTCCAATAGCTTGAACATTAAACCTATCCGGTGCAGCAGGTATATAAAAAACATCACATGCCAAGAAGAAGGCACGCGTTAACGCGCCCGAACTTGGGCCAACATCCACAAAAATATAATCATAGCCCTCCTTTTGCGCCAATCTTTCGAAGAAATCCCCTATAGCAACATATGTACGCATTAAATTTGTACGCATGCTCGCCCGCTGAATATAAGCCTCCGCTAAGTCGTCTTCAATTGAACTCAGATCAACAGACCCCCTCAATAAATCTAAGTTTTTCGAAATCTCATTAACTTTTATCTTAGATATATCGATTATTGCAGTATCACCCTTAATCCGCTGATTCAATGCATCCAGAATGCTAGTTCCAGGCAAGTCCTTAATTTTTGCAGTCGTTGATGTTTGATCAAGATCTTCAATTAATTTCACCAATGCAATTTCTGTAAGATTGCATTGGGGATCTGCATCCACCATCAATACCTTTCGTCCAATACTAGCCAAATAAGAGGCCAAATTGAAAGTAGTCGTTGTCTTCGACACCCCGCCTTTATGATTATACAAAGTAACAATTTTCACAAATATTCCTTTTAAATAAAGAACAATTCATTTTAAAATTAACGCTCAACCACCATCTCCGGTCGTAAGTGCGTGTAACGCTTTAATGTAGCCCAACTTTCATGGAGCGTGAACTGCGCCACTTCCTGAATACTGTAGCCCTTCTCAAACAGCCTACTCGTTGCCTCATGACGCAAGTCATGGAAGTGGAGATCCTCGATACCAAGGACATTACAGGCTCTGGTGAATGCGGCCCCCACTGATCTGTTGTTGAATGGAAAGACAAATTCCGCACTACCTTGGCGTGGCTGGCGCATCATCAGCTCTGCCGCAGCTTTGAGCACCCGAAAGCACCGCCTGTTGCCTTTCTTCATGCGGGGGTGCTTCACGTCATCCAGCCACTCAACCCCCTTCTCGAAATCCACATCGTCCCAACGCAGACGGCATATCTCTTCCTGGCGACGCGCCGTGAGCAGCGCGAACTGCATGATGTCGCGCGTGGGGATCGACGCCCGGCCGTCGCGGCTGGCGAAGTGCTCCAGCAGCCTGGCCTCTTCCTCGGGCAGCAGCCGGCGCGAGCGCTGGGCTGGCTTGGCGATCACCCGCGTGCGCAGCAGCTCGGACTTGGCACGGTCCAGCACCTGCAGCGGCGCATCGACGCCGCGCGCGGCCGAAGCATGCAGGAAGACCTGGCGCAACCACACCATGTCATTGAGCGCGGTGGCGGGGCCGGCCTCGCCTTCCTTGCGCCGCTTCTTGGTGTAGCCCATCAGATTCTGCACTGTGAGCTTGGTGGCCTGTAGGTCGGCCCGACCAGAGGCCTGCAGGCGTGCGATGTCGGCCTTTTTGCTACGGCCCCACTCAGTCACGTATTCGGCCGCACTGACATAATCCCGCAGTGGCTCCCCCACTGAAATTTTCTTGTGCATAGCCTGGCAGGAAGCGCGCTCCTGGTCCATTTCGTACTCGCGCCTGCGCAGCCACTCGTTGGCCCGCACTTTCCGACGGTAGGTCTGGCTTTCGGTGGACGAACGTACCGTTCTCCATCAGCCGGATCTGTGCGGTGCAGGCAAGCGAGTAAGCAAGCCGTGTGCGCGCTTGCGTGAAGTGATGCTCCCATCTGTTTTGCTACAGGTGAAGGATGTAGCAAAGCCAGCGAGAAAATCAGCAAAAACGGGGTTGAATGGCGAAGAATCAGGTAATGACGCCAGAGAAAAAAACCCAATCAGATCAATGACAAACGTAGAAAATCAAGCACCTGCCAGCATGTGGCGCATGTCCGTTGCGCCCATGATGGACTGGACCGACAAACACTGCCGCTACCTGCACCGGCTTCTGAGCCGCCACACCTTGCTCTACACAGAGATGGTGACGACGGGCGCGTTGCTGCACGGTGATGTGCCGCGGCATCTGCGTTTCGAGGCCGAGGAGCATCCGGTGGCGCTGCAGCTCGGTGGCAGCGAGCCTTCCGATCTGGCGCAGGCCGCGCGGCTGGGGGCGCAGTGGGGGTATGACGAGATCAACCTCAATTGCGGCTGCCCCAGCGAGCGCGTGCAGCGCGGCGCATTTGGCGCCTGCCTGATGAACGAGGCGCCGCTGGTGGCCGATTGCGTGAAGGCGATGGTGGATGTGGTGGATGTACCCGTCACGGTGAAGCACCGCATTGGCATCGACAAGGATGAGAGCTACGAGTTCGTGCGCGATTTCGTGGGCACGGTGGCGGATGCGGGCTGCCGCGTGTTCATCGTTCACGCGCGTAATGCCTGGCTCAAGGGCCTGTCTCCCAAGGAAAACCGCGAGATCCCGCCGCTGCGCTACGAGATCGTGGCCCGGCTCAAGCAGGATTTTCCGGAACTGACCATTGCCATCAACGGCGGCATCAAGGCCGATGCCACGGTGCAGGAACTGCTGCAGCAGGTCGATGGCGTGATGGTGGGCCGCGAGGCCTATCACAACCCCTGGTGGCTGGCCTCGTGGGATGCGCTGTACTACGGCGATGCGAGCATGGAGCACACACGCGAGTCCATCGAGGAGCAGATGGTGGCGTATATGGAGCGCGAGGCGCGCACGCATGGCACGCACTGGTACTCCATCGCACGGCATATGTTGGGGTTGCGCAACGGGCTGGCGGGGGCGCGCCGCTGGCGCCAGGTGTGGAGCAATCACCAGCTCAAGCAATTGCCGCCTTCAGAGGTGATGCGGCTTGCGCGCACCAAACCGGCCGAGGCGGCGCTTGCCGCCTAGCGCGGGGGACTGCATTGCAGGATGGCCAGGGCTGAGGCGGCCGGTCGCCCAGGCCTATCGGTAAAAACTATCACTTACGCGACAGCATCAAAGGGGTTTTACTACCAATTTTCTTAGCTTGCTGCTGATATATTGCACTGCAACATATCCAAACAACCCCTTGTATCCATGCTCTATCAGCTCTACGAAATCCAGCGCGCCATGGTCGAGCCCTTTGCCGATTTCGCGCAAGCTGCAGCCAAGCTCTACAGCAACCCCCACTCGTTGCTGAGCCAAGGTCCGATGTCCCAGCGCATGGCCGCCGGGTTCGATCTGTTCTACCGCCTTGGCAAGGATTACGAGAAGCCCGAATTCAACCTGCACAGTGTGGATGTGGGCGGCGTTGACGTGACCATCCGCGAGCGCGTCGAAGTGGACAAGCCGTTTTGCGAGCTGCGCCGCTTCAAGCGCTTCTCCGACGACACCGATACGCTGCAGACCATGCTGAGCCAGCCCGTGGTGCTGATCGTGGCGCCGCTGTCGGGCCACTACGCCACGCTGCTGCGCGATACGGTGCAAAGCATGCTGGGCGGCCACAAGGTCTACATCACCGACTGGAAGAACGCCCGCCTGGTGCCCCTGGCCGATGGCGAGTTCCACCTCGACGACTACGTGAACTATGTGCAGGAGTTCATCCGCTACCTGCAGGGCAAGTACGGCCAGTGCCACGTGGTCAGCGTGTGCCAGCCCACGGTGCCGGTGCTGGCAGCGGTGTCGCTGATGGCCAGCCGTGGCGAGACGCCCCCGCTGTCCATGACCATGATGGGCGGCCCCATCGACGCGCGCCGTTCGCCGACCTCGGTGAACAACCTGGCGCAGAACCGCAGCTTCGAGTGGTTCGAGAACAACGTGATCTACCGCGTGCCCGAAGGCTATCCGGGCGTAGGCCGCCGCGTGTACCCGGGCTTCCTGCAGTACTCGGGCTTCGTGGCCATGAATCCGGACCGCCACGCCAATAGCCACTACGACTACTTCAAGGACCTGATCAAGGGTGACGACGCCAGCGCCGAGCACCATCGCAAGTTCTATGACGAGTACAACGCCGTGCTCGACATGGATGCCGACTACTACCTCGAGACCATCGCCACGGTGTTCCAGGACTACAAGCTGGTCCATGGCACCTGGGAAGTGCGTTCGCCCGAAGGGCAGGCCGAGCTGGTGCGCCCGCAGGACATCAAGGGCAGCGCCCTGCTGACTGTCGAAGGCGAGCTCGACGACATCTCCGGCTCGGGCCAGACGCGCGCAGCGCACGATCTGTGCACGGGCATCGCGGCCGATCAGCGCAAGCACCTTGAAGTGCCGGGCGCCGGCCACTACGGGATTTTCAGCGGCAGGCGCTGGAGAGAGATCGTCTACCCGCAGGTGCGCGAATTCATCAGTGCCCACCAGCCCGAAAGCGCCACGGCCGCCAGCGCGGCAGGTCACACCAGCAGCCTGAGCGATGACGCGCCCTCGGCCACCGAGCAGCCGCGCAAGCGCGGTGCCAAGGTGCAGGCAGGCTGAGCACCGAGCAAGCCCGGCACGCCATGTCCGCCTTCGCAATCCTTGCCCGCGACGATCTGGCAGCACGCATAGACGCGGCGCTGCCGCAGACGCAGTGCACGCGTTGCGGCTACCCCGACTGCGCCAGCTATGCCCAGGCCGTGGCCTCGGGCGAGGCCGGCATCAACCAGTGCCCCCCCGGGGGCGCTGCGGGAGTGGAGAGGCTGGCTGCACTGACGGGCCGGCCCGCTGTCCCACTGAGCGCCGAGCACGGCACGGAAGCCCCGCGCACCGTGGCCGTGATCGACGAGGCATGGTGCATCGGTTGCACCCTGTGCATCAAGGCCTGCCCCACGGATGCCATCCTGGGCGCCAACAAGTTCATGCATACGGTGATCGCCGCCCACTGCACGGGCTGCGAACTCTGCATTCCCGTGTGTCCGGTCGATTGCATCGAACTGCACAACGCCAGCGGCCCGGCCACAGGCTGGTCTGCCTGGAGCCCCCAGCAGGCCGAGCATGCGCGCCAGCGCTATGTGCTGCGCCGAGAGCGTGAACAGGAGCGCGAACGCCTGGGTGCCGCCCGGGCGCAGATGCCTCTTGCATTGGGTGAGCAGGAAATGGCCGACGACGCCAGCCCTTCCACGCCCTGCCCGGCACCCCCCTGGCGACCGACAGCAAGCAAGCCACCATCGCAGCCATCCTGGCCCGCGCACGCGCCCAGCGTGCGGGTGGCGCCTCAACGCCCAACGGGCATTGAGTGGATGCGGGCGGGCAGCGAGACCCGCCTACGCCCGCCAGTACAGGCCTATGGATGCCCATCGATGGTCATAGACCGCCATAGGCACCCACGCAGGCCGTGGCAGGCCTACGCAGCCAGCGCCAGGCTCTTGTAGACCCCGCAACCCCAGTACAGCCCGCCATGCTTGCAGACGAAGGACATCTTGGTCTGTACCTGTTGCGTGGCAGGGTTTCTGAAGTCGTACTCCACCCAGCCTGGGCCGCGCTCGGCCTGGGCAATGATGTCGGCCAGCAACTGCTCACCCCGCACGCCTGGCAGCTCCTGCACGCGCACGCCCACACGCGCAGGGTTGCCGCCGAAGGCGCGGTAGCTGCCGTCGGCGGCCAGGGCGAACACGTACATATCGCGGTCATGGAAGGGCTGGCCGGGGTCGTTCACGGCGGCCAGCAGTGCCTCGGTGGCCACGCCGCGCCGCGCTAGGCCCAGGGCCGACTCGACCAGGGCCACGGCTTCCTCCGCCGTGCCCTGCTGCAGGCGAAAGCGCGACACCGCCCCTGACAGCATCTGCGCGCGCTGCTGCAGCGCGCGTGCCTGGTCCAGCGCGTGGCCCACCATCTGCGCGTTGTGCTGGGTGATCTCGTCGATCTGGTGCACGGCGCGGCTGATCTCGGCCAGGCCCGTGCTCTGGCTGCCGGTCGATTGCGAGAGCTCGCCCATGTGCTCGGCCACCTGGCGGATGCCTTCGGTCACGCGCTCCATGCCACGTCCGGCCGTGCGGATCAACTCGGTGCTGTGCTCCACCTGGGTCAAGGCATCGCCAATCAGGTGGCGAATCTCGCGCGCCGCCTCCGCCGAGCGGCCGGCCAGGGAGCGCACCTCGCTGGCCACCACAGCAAAGCCCCGGCCCTGCTCGCCAGCCCGTGCGGCCTCCACGGCGGCATTGAGCGCGAGGATATTGGTCTGGAAAGCAATGCCGTCGATCACGCCGATGATCTCCCGCATGCGCCCGGCGCTGTTCTCAATGGTCTCCACCGACTCCACGGCGCGGCCCATGGCCACCACGCCTTCATCGGCGGCGCCGCGCACGGCGCTGGCCTGGTGATGGACCACGCCCACCACATCGGCGTTGTGCTGCACGGCGCTGCTCAACTGCTCCACGCTGACCACGGTCTGGGCCAGGTTGGTGGCCTGCAGCTCGGTGCGATCGGACAGCGCCTGGTGCTCGTTCACCAATTGCTGCCCGGCCTGCGCCACCAGGGCCGCATTGCTGCGCACATCGGCCACCATGCCCGACAGCGAGGTGACCATGCCTCCCAGCAGCGCCTTGGGCGTCTGGACAGCACCGGCGCCCTCCTGCGAGGCGGCCGCCTCCACGGTCACGCGCTGGCTCAGGTCGCCCTGGGCGATGCCCTGCATGGCCTGCTGCAGCAATTCGCGCTCGCCGATCACCCGCGACCAAAGCCTGTACATGCCGCCCAGCAGCAGCCCGGCCCACAGCAGCAAGGCACCCCAAACCCAGGGCCCCAAGCCCGCCGAACCGGCCACCAGCGCCAGCGGCGGCCCCGCCAATGCCCACACGGCGCATACAAGGAAGCCGGCCCCAGGGCCGGATGTATGCTTACGATGCCTGTTTCCCACTTTTTCCATGCCAGCGCCTGCCTGCATAGCTGATTGCCTCTCTAGTCATTGGTATCTGGAATTCACCGTTCACGAAGCCCCGCCACACGAGATGGCATGGCCCCAGTCGAGACCATGCCAGAATAGGTAACAGAATGCAAAAAAGCCAGCGTGCAGACCCGCAGTCCCCTGTGACAACGGCATGCCGAAAGCGCATCAATCCATAATGCGAGCCCATGAATCCCCTGCTCTCCCGACTCCAGCCCTACCCGTTTGAGCGTCTTCGCAAACTGTTCGCCGGGGTCCAGCCACCGGCGGGCGTGCGCCCCATCAGCCTTGGCATCGGAGAGCCCCGCCATGCCACGCCGGCGTTCATCGAACAGGCACTGAGCGCCGACCTCGGCGGCCTGGCCAAGTACCCCGCCACAGCCGGCGAGCCCGCGCTGCGCGAGGCCTGCGCCCAATGGGCTCGCCAGCGCTATGGCATTGCCCTGGACGCCGCCACCCAGGTGCTGCCCGTCAACGGCTCGCGCGAGGCACTGTTTGCCTTCACCCAGGTGGTGGTGGATGCCAGCCAGGACGGCGCGCGCGTGATCTGCCCCAACCCGTTCTATCAAATCTACGAAGGCGCCACCCTGCTGGCCGGCGCCCAGCCGTACTACGCGCCCAGCGACGCCGCACGCAACTTCGCGGTGGACTGGGACAGCGTGCCCGCCGACGTGTGGGAAAAGACCCAGCTGATCTTCGTGTGCTCGCCCGGCAACCCCACGGGCGCGGTGATGCCGCTGGCCGAGTGGGAAAAGCTGTTTGCGCTGTCCGACCGCTACGGCTTCGTGATTGCCAGCGACGAGTGCTACAGCGAGATCTATTTCGACGGCACCGCCCCCCTGGGCGGCCTGGAAGCCGCACAGCGCCTGGGCCGCACGGACTACAAAAACCTGCTGATGTTCACCAGCCTGTCCAAGCGCAGCAATGTGCCTGGCCTGCGCAGCGGTTTCGTGGCGGGCGATGCGGCCCTGATCAAGGCCTTCCTGCTGTACCGCACCTACCACGGCGGTGCCATGAGCCCCGTGGTGCAGACGGCCAGCATGGCGGCCTGGGCCGACGAGGCCCATGTCGAGGAAAACCGCCGCCTGTACCGCGAGAAGTTCAACCAGGTCACGCCCGTGCTGGCGCGCGTGATGGATGTGCGCCTGCCCGACGCAAGCTTCTACCTGTGGGCCGGCATTCCCGAATCGCTGGGCCTGGACGACGCCGACTTTGCACGCGAGCTGTATGCCGCCACCGGCGTGACCGTGCTGCCCGGCAGCTACCTGGCGCGCGAGGCCAATGGCCGCAACCCCGGCGCCGGGCGCGTGCGCATGGCCCTGGTGGCCGAGACCGCAGAATGCCTGGAAGCCGCCCAGCGCATTGCACAGTTCATAGAATCGCGCCAGCGCTGAGACAGCCCTGCGCTCCCCTTTCCTCACAAACCCTTTGATCACCAAAGCCATATGACGCAACAGCTGCAATCCATCATCGACACCGCCTGGGACAACCGTGCCAGCCTCTCCCCCGCTGCCGCCCCCAAGGAAGTGACCGAGGCCGTGGACCACGTGATCGAAGCCCTGAACAACGGCCAGCTGCGCGTGGCCACGCGCGAAGGCGTGGGCCAGTGGACCGTGCACCAGTGGATCAAGAAGGCCGTGCTGCTGTCCTTCCGCCTCAAGGACAACGTGCTGATGCAGTCCGGCGACCTGAACTTCTTCGACAAGGTCCCCACCAAGTTCGCCGGCATGACCGAGGCCGAGATCGCCGCCACCGGCGTGCGCGTGGTGCCCCCGGCCGTGGCCCGCCGCGGCAGCTTCGTGGCCAAGGGCGCGATCCTGATGCCTTCCTACGTGAACATCGGCGCCTATGTGGACGAAGGCACCATGGTCGACACCTGGGCCACCGTGGGCTCCTGCGCCCAGGTCGGCAAGAACGTGCACCTGTCCGGCGGCGTGGGCCTGGGCGGCGTGCTGGAGCCGCTGCAGGCCAACCCGACCATCATCGAGGACAACTGCTTCATCGGCGCGCGTTCCGAGATCGTCGAAGGCGTGATCGTGGAAGAGAACTCCGTGATCTCCATGGGCGTGTACATCGGCCAGTCCACCCCCATCTATGACCGTGCGACCGGCGAGACCAGCTATGGCCGCGTGCCTGCCGGCTCGGTGGTGGTGTCGGGCAACCTGCCCAAGGACAACGGCCGCTACAGCATGTACGCCGCCATCATCGTCAAGAAGGTCGATGCCAAGACACGCTCCACCACGAGCCTGAACGACCTGCTGCGCGATTGATCCGCATCCGCACCGCGCCAAAGGCGTGGTTGCGGCGCCAAAACATCCCCTGTTCAGGGGATGGAGCAAGGCATACTCTCGAGGGCGTCCCCGGCCACCAGGCAGCGGACGCCCGTTTCACGTCACAAGAGCGTGCAGACGATCCAAGAACAGCGGCAGTACACGAATTTGGGGGAAAACATGGGCACGATGGAGAGGATTTTGCGCCTGATGGGCGAGAAGCAGGCGTCCGACGTCTACCTGGCGGTCAACGCGCCGGCGCTGATCAAGATCAACGGCGAATGCGTGCCCATCAACAACCAGCTGCTGCCGCCCGACGCGCCGCGCAGCCTGCTGGCCGAGATCGTGCCGGCCGAGCGCCTGCAGGAGCTGGACGAAACGGGCGAGCTCAACATGGGCGTGCCGCTGCGCGGCGTGGGGCGTTTTCGCGTCAGCGCCATGCACCAGCGCGGCAGCTGCGCCGTGGTGATCCGCTTCATCGCCCAGCACATTCCGGCCATGGACACGCTGAACCTGCCGCCCGTGCTGGGCGAGCTGATCATGCAAAAGCGCGGCCTGCTGCTGGTCGTGGGCTCCACGGGCTCGGGCAAGAGCACGACGCTGGCCTCGATGATCGATGCGCGCAACGAAAAGCTCACGGGCCACATCCTCACCATCGAGGACCCCATCGAATACCAGTTCCGCAACAAGCGCTCCATCGTCAACCAGCGCGAAGTGGGCTCGGACACGGCATCGCTGCAGATCGCGCTCAAGAATGCGCTGCGCCAGGCCCCTGACGTGATCCTGATCGGCGAAATCCGCGACCGCGAGACCATGTCCTCGGCCATGGGCTTTGCGCAGTCGGGCCACCTGTGCCTGGCCACGCTGCACGCCAACAACAGCTACCACGCGCTCAACCGCATCCTGTCCTTCTTCCCCGAGGAAATCCGTCCCACCATGCTGGGCGAGCTGTCGGCTGCACTCAAGGGCGTGATCTCCCAGCGCCTGGTGCGCACCGTGGACGGCGGCCGCATGCCGGCCGTCGAGGTCATGCTCAATACCAAGCTGATCGCCGACCTGATCGAGCGCGGCAACTTCTCGGGCGTCAAGGAGGCCATGGAAAAATCCATGGCCGAAGGCTCGCAGACCTTTGAAGAGGCGCTGGCGCAGCTGGTCCGCTCCGGCCGCATCGACCGCGCCGAAGCCCTGGCCTTCGCCGATTCGCCCACCAACCTGATGTGGCGCCTGGAAAACGACGTGGTCAAGGCCAGCCATGCCGCGCCGTCCAGCCAGTTCGCCGAACTGGCCACGCCCGGCGAGGACGACATGCCCTCGTTCACGGAAATCATGCTGGAAGTCAAGCCGAACTGATCGGCCAGCCCCGCAGCGTTCACAATGTCGGAGCACGCTGGCGGCAGCCGGCCCTCCGACTTTTTTGTTTTTTGATTCCACCCACCATGTCCCGCACCCTGCAACTGACCGAGCAGCTGATCAGCCTGCCCTCCGTCACTCCCGAAGACGCCGGCTGCCTCGAACTCCTGGCCGATGCCCTGCAGCCCATGGGCTTTGCCTGCGAGCGCATCGACAGCGGCCCCGACAGCTTTCGCGTGCGCAACCTCTGGGCCCGGCGCTCCGGGACAGGCGCCGACCGGCCCGTGCTGGTCTTTGCCGGTCATACCGACGTGGTGCCCACCGGCCCGCTGGAGCAGTGGAGCAGCCCGCCCTTCGTGCCCACGCACCGCGACGGCAAGCTGTACGGCCGCGGCGCCAGTGACATGAAGACCTCCATCGCCGCCTTCGTCGTGGCGCTGGAGGAATTCCTGGCCGAGACACCGGCCCCCTCGTTCGACATTGCCCTGCTGCTCACCAGCGACGAGGAAGGCCCCTCGGTGGACGGCACCAAGGTCGTGGTCGAGCTGCTGCGCGAGCGCGGCGAGCGCCTGGACTGGTGCATCGTCGGCGAGCCCACATCGGTGGAGCGCACGGGCGACATGATCAAGAACGGCCGCCGGGGCACCATGAGCGGGCGCCTCACGGTCAAGGGCATCCAGGGCCACATCGCCTACCCGCAGCTGGCGCGCAACCCCATCCACCAGGCCCTGCCGGCCCTGGCTGAGCTGGCCGCCACGCGCTGGGACGAGGGCAATGCCTTCTTCCCGCCCACCAGCTGGCAGATCAGCAACATGCATGGCGGCACGGGCGCATCCAACGTCATTCCCGGCCATGTGACCATCGACTTCAACTTCCGCTTCTGCACCGAGTCCACGGCCGAATCGCTGCAGCAGCGCGTGCACGCCGTGCTGGACCGCCACGGGCTGGAGTACGAGCTGGCCTGGACCATTGGCGGCCAGCCCTTCCTGACCACGCCGGGCACGCTGGTGAATGCCGTGCAGGCCGCCATCCGCGCCGAGACCGGCCTGGAGACCGAGCTGTCCACCACGGGCGGCACCAGCGACGGCCGCTTCATCGCCCAGATCTGCAGCCAGGTCGTGGAAGTGGGTCCGCCCAACGCCAGCATCCACAAGATCGACGAGCACATCGTGGTGGCCGACATCGAGCCCATCAAAAACATTTACCGCCGCACGCTCCAGGAGCTGCAGCGACAGCAGGCCGTCTGAACGCGACCAAGGAGCCGACGATGACATCCGCCCCCACCCCTGCCAATATTCCCGCCATCTCGGGCAGCACCATCGCCGACCTCGTGGCCTCCGGGGCCGCGGCGCTCACGGCGGCCGGCGTGGCCTTTGGCCACGGCACGGCCACGGCCGAAGACGAAGCGGCCTGGCTCACGCTGTGGAAGCTGGGCCTGCCGCTGGACAGCGAACTGGCGCCTGGCGCGCCCGAATCCCTGGCTGACCAGGCCGTCAGCGCCCAGCAGCAGACCGAAGTGGCCGAGCTGTTTGCAGAGCGCATCCGAACGCGCAAGCCCGCCGCCTACCTTACGCGCGAGGCCTGGCTGCAGGGCGTGCCCTTCTACGTGGACGAGCGCGCCATCGTGCCGCGCAGCTTCATTGCCGAGCTGCTGGCCGACGGCAGCATCGACGGCTGGCTGTCCGACCGCACGCGCCGCGTGCTGGACCTGTGCACGGGCAACGGCAGCCTGGCCTGCCTGGCCGCCATGGCCTGGCCCGAGGTCGAGGTCACGGGCGCCGACATCTCGGCAGACGCGCTGGCCGTGGCGCGCATCAACGTGGACCGCCATGAACTCGCCGAGCGCGTGCAGCTGCTGGAAAGCGATGGCCTGGCCGCCTTGCCCGGCCCTTGGGACCTGGTGCTGTGCAACCCGCCCTATGTGAATGCCGACAGCATGTCGCGCCTGCCCGCCGAATACCAGGCCGAGCCCGAACTGGCGCTGGCCGGCGGCGCCGACGGCATGGACTTCATCCGCCGCCTGCTGCTGGACCTGCCGTCGCGTCTGGCCAAGGAAGGCGTGGTCGTGCTGGAAATCGGCAATGAAAAGGACTTCTTCGAAGCCGCCTTCCCCGACCTGCCCGTGTTCTGGCTGGACACCAGCTCGGGCGACGAGCAGGTGCTGCTGATCACCCAGGAGGCACTGCGCGCCTGGACCGAAGGCGACATCGAGGCCCTGCGCCCCACCTACCGCCCCTGGGCTGAGATGGACCTGCGGGCGCTGCGCTACTTCATCGCGGTGCTGGAGGCGGGCAGCCTCTCGCGCGCCGCGCACTCGCTGTACGTGGCCCAGCCCGCGCTCACGGCGCAGATCAAGAAGCTGGAAGGCGAGCTGGGCGCCCAGTTGCTGGAGCGCAGCCACGCCGGCGTGACTCCCACGCCGGCCGGCGCCCAACTGTACGAGGACGCACGCCGGCTGCTGTCCGACGCCGATGCGATGCGCGAGCGCATACAGCGCCTGCCGCAGGGCCCCGAAGGCTCGGTCACCATCGCCCTGCCCTTTTTGCTGACCAGCCTGCTGGCCGGCCCCGTGATCGCCAGCCTGCGCAACAGCCACCCGCGCATACGCATCTTCGTGCTTGACGACCTCAGCCTCATGGTGCAAAAGGCCATGCTGGACCGGCGCGCAGACCTGGCCATTCTTGTGGACACGGCCAGCCTGCACGACATGCAGGTGCAGCCCATGGCCGAGGAATCCATCTACGTCTGCGGCCAGGACGTCGATGGCAGCGTGGCCCCGCTGCTGCGCCCCGCGCCGGACGGCGGCCTGCCTCACATGGACTTTGCCCACGCCTGCCAGCTGCCGCTGGTGCTGCAGTCGCGCCGCTTTTCCATCCGCCAGACCGTGGAGGCCGCGGCCGACGCACGGGACCTGCGGCTGAACATCGTCCACGAACACGATTCCGCCCGCGTCATCCGCTCGCTCTACCACTGCGGCGCAGGCTTCACCTTCACGCCCGCCTGCTCGCTGAGCGATGCGCCCGCCTGGCTGCGCGAGGAAGCCAAGGCTGCGCCCACGGCCATCCAGCACGGCTGGATCGTGGCCCAGGTCACGGCGCCCGAACTGCTGCGCCGCTACTTCCTGGCCGTGCAGGCCAACCGCAGCAGCGACCCGGCGCTGCAGGTGGTCCAGCAGGCGCTGATGGCACAGGCCCGGCAACTGATCACGGCCGGCATCTGGCAGGCACGCTGGCAGCAGGCATGACGGCATGACCGCAGGGGTCTGGCCACGGGCCATCAGCAAATACCGCAAGGGTTGATCTGGACATCAATTTTTCTGATGCGCCTGAATCACTAAACGGTATTTCCCCGCTCCAGGCCTCTTCTGGAACAGTGCATGGCACGCCGCGCAAAACGCGCGGCTTCAGCCAAGGAATGCCATGCACGAAACATCCCGGCCCACCGCAGGCCACCCCCATTCCCACTCCCTTCCCATTCCCAATGTCGGCGAACTGGTCGCGCGCAGTTGCAGGGCCCACGGCGCGCAGCCGGCCGTGACCAGCGCCGCGCGCAGCATCAGCTATGCCGAGCTGGAGCAGCGCTCCAACCGCCTGGCGAACGCCCTGCTTGCCCAGGGCCTGTCCCGTGGCGACCGCGTGGGCATCTACCTGCCCAACTGCGTGGAAATCGTGGAGATCGAGATCGCCTGCTACAAGGCAGGGCTCATCAAGGCGCCCTTCAACGCACGCCTTTCGCCGCGCGAAGTGGGCGATATCGCGGCCAACAGCGATGCCGCCGTCATCGTGACCACCGCAGCGCGCGCCGAGGCCTTCAAGCCGCACCTGCAGTCCGCCGACGTGCGCCTGCTGCTGCTGGACGGCCCCGCCGGCGAAAGCTACGAGGCCCTGCTCGCCCGCGCCAGCGACCGCTTCCAGCCCGTGGCCGTGCACGAGCACGAGGTGGCCGTGCTGCACTACACCTCGGGCTCCTCGGGCGTGCTCAAGGCCGCCATGCAGACCTTCGGCAACCGCCTGGCCCAGCTGCGCAAATTCCTGATGCGCGGCGAGGGCATGCAGGCCGGCCACGTGCTGGGACTGGTCGGTCCGGTCACGCACGCCTCGGGCATGCAGATGGTGCCGGCGCTGTGCACGGGCGCCACCATCCACTTGTTCTCAGGCTTCGAGCCGGGCGCCTTCATGGCCGAGATGCAGGCGCGGCGCGTGACCCATACCTTCATGGTGCCCACCATGATCAACATGCTGCTGGCCGAGATCGGCGGCCGCTACCGCCCCCTGCCCGACCTGCTGCGCCTGGGTTACGGCGCAGCGCCCATGGCGCCCGCACGCATCCTGCAGGCCATGGACGTGTTCGGCCCCATCCTGTCCCAGGGCTATGGCGCGGGCGAGACCACCTCCGGTGTCTGCGGCCTGACGGTGCAGGACCACCTGCAGGCGCGCGCATCGCGCCCAGAGCGGCTGGCTTCCTGCGGCCGGCCCTTCCTGGAATCCCTGGTCGAAGTGCTGGACGACGAGGGCCGCCCGGTGCCCGAGGGCGAGATCGGCGAAATCGTGGTCAGCGGCGCCGATGTCTTTGCGGGCTACTGGCGCGCGCCGGAGCTGACGGCCGAGGTGCTCAAGAACGGCCGCTACCACACGGGCGATCTGGCCCGCATGGACGAGCAGGGCTTTGTCTACATCGTGGACCGCAAGAAGGACATGGTCATCAGCGGAGGCTTCAACGTCTATCCGTCCGAGGTGGAGTCGGTGCTCTACGAACATGCCTCGGTGGCCGATGCCTGCGTGTTCGCCATCCCCGACGACAAATGGGGCGAGGCCGTGGCCGCCCACATCGTGCTCAAGCCCGGCCTGGCCGGCGACAGCGCCGCGCTGGACAGCTTCTGCGCGGAGCGCCTGGGCGGCTTCAAGCGCCCGCGCCACATCGAATTTGTGCAGCAGCTGCCCAAGAACCCCAACGGCAAGGTCATGCGCCGCGCCGTGCAGGCGCCCTACTGGGCCAACCACGCCCGCAAGGTGAACTGAGATGAACGCCAAAGACACACTCCCCGCCGCCAACGCTGCCCTGCTGGAAATGCCTTTTGAAGGCTCGGAGCGCGCAGCCGGCCTGATCGACGCGCTCAACGCCTTCATCCACGGCGAACTGGCCGACCTCGCCCGCGCGCATGGCGTGGACCATGAAAACAGCGCCTCCACCGAACTGCTGCGCCAGGTCTGGAAGCTGTCGCATGTGCGCGGCTTCTACGGCATGACCCTGCCCGAGGCCATGGGCGGCGCCGGCCTGTCCGTGCTCGACCAGGTGCTGGTCAAGGAGGCCATCTACGCCACGGGCTCGCCCTTCGCGCCCCATGTGCTGGGCGAACTCAGCGGCCCGCCGCGCATAGGCGCGCTGATCCGCAAGGCCACGCCGCTGCAGATGGAGCAGTTCATCCTGCCCGTGGCGCGCGCCGAGAAATCCATCTGCTTTGCGCTGACCGAGGCCGCGGCCGGCTCGGACGCGGGCGCGCTGGAGACGCGCGCCGTGCTGGAGGGCGACCACTACGTGCTGCACGGCCGCAAGCGCTTCATTTCGGGCTCGCCGTTTGCCGACTTCGCCGTGCTCATGGCCTCGACCGCGCCCGAGGGCAGCCCGCAGCGCGAGATCAGCGCCTTCTTCGTAGACCTGCATGCCCCGGGCGTGCAGGTGGTCAGCGGCTACAAGACCATGGCCGGTCAATCGAGCACGGGCGACATCGTGCTCGACGGCTGCCGCGTGCCCGCTGCCCAGTTGATCGGCGAGCCGGGCCGGGGCCTGGCCCTGGCGCTGGGCCGCATCACCGTCAACCGCCTGCTGCACTGCCCGGCCATGCTGGGCCTGGCCCAGGTGGCGCTGCGCGATGCGCGCGACTATGCGCTGGGGCGCCAGCAATTCGGCCGCAGCATTGCCCAGTTCCAATCCATACAGCACATGCTGGCCGACATGGCCACCGAATGGATGGCGGCGCGCGCACTGATGGTGCAGACGGCCCGCGCCATCGACGCCGGCATCGATGCGCGCGCCCAGGCCTCGATGAGCAAGCTGTTCTGCTCGGAGACGGCGTTCCGCATTGCCGACCGCGCCGTGCAGATCCATGGCGGCGAAGGCATCGTCCAGGGCCGGCGCGTGGAATTCCTGTTCCGCATGCTGCGCATGTACCGCGTGCTCACGGGCACCAGCGAGATACAGCGCAACACCATCGCCAAGGAACTGCTGGAGCGGGCCGGCGCCTGAGGCTGGCCGGCATGAAAGCGAAAAGACAAGGAGACAACGCCATGCAAGACAATCCATCCCAAAGGCCGGACCGACGCCGATTCCTGCGCGCTGCGGGCGCCGCATCGCTTGCCGCAGGCCTGCCCTGGGCCACCACAGCCGCCACAGCCACCACACACGACAGCGCCTGGCCCACGCGCCCCATCAAATGGGTGGTGCCCTACCTGGCCGGCACCAGCCCCGACACGGCCGCGCGCATCGTGGCCGAGGCGCTGTCGGCCCAGTTGGGCCAGCCCGTGGTGATAGACAACCGCGCCGGCGCAGGCGGCAACATCGGCGCACGCCAGGTGGCCAAGGCGCCGGCGGACGGCTACACCCTGCTGTATTCGGGCTCGCCCATGGCCGCCGCCATGCGCATGTACAAAAGCCCGGGCTACGACGTGTTCAAGGACTTCCGCCATGTGCTGGGCATGTCGCGCTCGGACATCCTGGTCGTCGTGCATGCCGACTCTGGCATGCGCACGCTGGACGACTTGGCCGCGCGTGCCAAGGCCAGGCCGGGGGCGCTGGACTATGCCTCGGGCGGCGTGGGCACGCCATCGCACCTGGGCGTGGAGATGCTGGCCTCCAGCATGGGCCTGCAGGTCAACCATGTGCCCTACAAGGGCGCGTCCGAGCTGGTCAATGCCGTGCTGGGCCAGCAGGTGGCCTTCGGCGCCCCGCTGTTTTCCGTGGCCTATCCCCAGGTGCTGGCCGGCAAGCTGGTGCCGCTGGCCATTGCCGGCCCGCAGCGCAACGCCAAGCTGCCCCAGGTGCAGACCCTGGCCGAGCTGGGCGTGCCCAATGTCAACCTCACGTCCTGGGGCGGCGTGTCCGTGCCGGCCGCCACGCCCGAGCCCATCGTCCAGCGGCTGCGCACGGCGCTGGAGGAAGTGCTCAGGCAGCCCAGGGTCATCGCCTTGCTGGAGCAGGAAGGCGGCAAGGTCGCCATCACCAGCGCCGACGCCTATGCCAAGGGCTTCGAGCGCGAGATCCAGTTCACCCAGTCCATGATGCAGCGCGTGGGCATACAGCCGATCTAGGGCTTGGTACCAGGGCTTTGCACCGTGGCCGGGCACGGGCATGGCGGGCGGCAATCCTGCCCTGGCGCAATCGCTGGGATAATCCTGCCCATTCATGATCAGCCTTCGCAACATTACCCTGCGCCGCGGCACCCGCGTGCTGCTGGACAGCACCTCCGTCTCCATCAACCCCGGTGAAAAAGTCGGCCTTGTCGGACGCAATGGCGCCGGCAAGTCCAGCCTGTTCGCCCTGCTCAACGGCAGCCTGGCCGAGGACGGTGGAGAGTTCTCCATCCCTTCGCAATGGCGCCTGGGCCAGGTCGCGCAGAACATGCCCGAGACCTCGGAGACGGCCACCCAGTTCGTGCTGGACGGCGACACCCGCCTGAGCGAGCTCAACGCCCAGCTCGCGGCCGCCGAGGCCAGCGAGGACGGCATGGCCATCGCCCACGCCCACGTGGACCTGGCCGATGCCGGCGCGCACGACGCCGTGCCGCGCGCCCAGGCCCTTATCCTGGGCCTGGGCTTCAAGGTCTCCGAGCTGGAGCACCCCGTCAACAGCTTCTCCGGCGGCTGGCGCATGCGCCTGCAGCTGGCGCGCGCGCTGATGTGCCCCTCCGACCTGCTGCTGCTGGACGAGCCCACCAACCACTTGGACCTGGACGCCCTGGTCTGGCTGGAAGCCTGGCTCAAGCGCTACCCCGGCACCCTGGTCGTGATCAGCCATGACCGCGAATTCCTGGACGCCATCACCAACACCACGCTGCACATAGAAAACGCGCAGGTCACGCGCTATGGCGGCAACTACAGCAAGTTCGAGGAACTGCGCGCCCAGCAGATCCTGCTGCAACAGGCCTCGTTCGAGCGCCAGCAGGACAAGATCGCCCACCTGCAGAAGTTCATCGACCGCTTCAAGGCCAAGGCCTCCAAGGCCAAGCAGGCGCAAAGCCGCGTCAAGCAGATCGAGCGCATGGAAAAGGTCGCACCCATGCTGGCCAGCGCCGATTTCACCTTCGAGTTCAAGCCGCCGGCCAACCTGCCCAACCCCATGCTGGCGATCACGGACGCCGCATTCGGCTACCTGGACGACGAAGGCCAGGCGACCACCATCCTGCGCGGCGTCAACCGCTCGGTGCTGGCGGGCCAGCGCATCGGCATCCTGGGCGCCAACGGTCAGGGCAAGTCCACCCTGGTCAAGACCATTGCGCGCGAGATGAAGGCCCTGGCCGGCACCGTGACCGAAGGCAAGGGCCTGAACATCGGCTACTTCGCCCAGCAGGAACTGGACGTGCTGCGCCCCGGCGAGAACCCGATGGAGCACATGATCCGCCTGGCACGGGACACCGGCGCCACCGGCCCGCAGGCCCGCGAACAGGACCTGCGCAGCTACCTGGGTACGTTCAACTTCAGCGGCGACATGGTCAAGCAGGCCGTGGGCAGCATGAGCGGCGGCGAAAAGGCCCGCCTGGTGCTGGCCATGATCGTCTGGCAGCGCCCCAACCTGCTGCTGCTGGACGAGCCCACCAACCACCTGGACCTGGCCACGCGCGAGGCCCTGGCCATGGCCATCAACGACTTCGACGGCACCGTCATGCTGGTCAGCCACGACCGCGCGCTGCTGCGCTCGGTCTGCGAGGACTTCTGGCTGGTCGGCCGTGGCGTGGTCGGCCCCTTCGACGGCGACCTGGACGACTACCAGCGCTACCTGCTGGAAGAATCCCGCCGCCTGCGCGAAGAGGCCCGCAAGGCCGAACAGGCAGCTGCTGCCACCAGCAAGGCGGCAGCGCAGGTGGAGCCCGCAGCACATGCAGCACCTGCAGTGCAGGCCCCCGTGGCTGCTGCGCTGGCCCCGGCCCCCGCTGCCCCGTCCACGCCTCCGGCCGCCAGTGCCGGAGACCAGCGCGAGCAACGGCGCCTGGCGGCCCTGGCCCGCCAGCAGATGGCCGAAAAGACCCGGCCGTTCAAGAAGGAACTGGAACAGCTGGACAAGCGCCTGCCCCAGCTGCAGGCCGAGCGCACGCGGCTCGAGGGCCTGCTGAGCCAGCCCATCTCGCCCGCCGACATGGCCGAGACGGGCCGCAGCCTCAAGGCCTGCAACGACGAGATCGACAGCCTGGAAGAGCGCTGGCTGGAACTGAGCGAGCAGATCGAGCAGCTGTCGGCCGCGATTTCCGACTGATTCCAGTCGTTCTCGAAAATCAGGCGGTCCCATGGGACCGCCTGCCACAAGCGTCGTCCCGCGTGAAGACGGCGCGCCACTTCGGCTCCGCCCAAGTGCGCCCCTGAGGCCTCGCCCTCCCCCACTCCCCTCACGCCCCCGCACTTCCCCGCAGCCAGCGGAACGCATGGATCGTTTGATTCAGGGTTTCTCCTGAATGAAAGATTTCATTCTTAAAAAATAATGAATGAAAGAGACCATTCACTTTCATTCATTCATGGAACTCCACCCCCACCCCGCCGTACAGGAACTGCTGCGCGCCAGCGTCGATGGCTCGCCCGCCGTCGCCCGGGTCGGCCGCTGGATGGCCGCGCATCCGGTGCTGGCCGTCACGTTGAGCGCCGAGGAAGTGGCCAATGCCTGCGGCGGCTCCCTGGCCGCCGTCAATCGCTTCGCCAAGCATGCCGGCTACGAAGGCTTTGCCGATTTGCGCCTGCACCTGGGCCGCCAGCTGCAGCAGGCCCTGGAGCCCGTGAACAAGCTGCGCGCGGCGCATGGGCCCGAAGCCGCCACGGCAGGCGCCGTGGGCACCATGGGCGAGCAGGCTTTCGGGCACACGCAGCGCAACCTGCAGGCGGCTGCGCAGGCCTGCGACCCCGGCCTGCTCGACCAACTGGCCCAGCGCATCTGCCGCGCACGCCGTGTGCTCTTCATGGGGTTCGGCAGCTCCCACCATGTGGCGGCCTTTGGCGCCGACGTGCTGCAACCCTATCTGCAGCAGGTGGTGGAAGTGACCTCCGCAGGCGGATCGGAACAGGCGGTACGCCGCATGACAGGGCTGACGGAGCAGGACGTGCTGATCGCCATTTCCCTGCCGCGCTACTCGCGCGAAGCCGTCGCGCTGACGGGGCACGCACGCCAGCGGGGCGCCCTGACCATCGCCATCACCGACGAGGCCACGAGTCCGCTGGCCCGCGAGGCCGACTACACGCTGCTGGCGCCCGCCTCGCATCCCCTGCTGCCTTCATCGCCAATGGCGGCCATGGCCATGGTCGAGGCACTGGCCACCCAGGTCATCCGCGCCACGCCCCAGGCCGTGCGCAGCCTGGTCGAACTGTCCGAGTCGGTGCTTCCCTACCTGACTCCGGACGCCGATACCGCTTCGCCGGCGGCAGGCAAGCCGCAACCCCAGGCCCCTCATCCCGCTGGAAAGGATTCACCATGAACACCCCTGCCCGTCTGCGCCTTGCGCTTGCATCGATCGCCGCCCTCCTCACACTCGCTGCCGCGCCCGCCCACGCCGGCAAGACACTGGACGGCATCAAGCAGCGCGGCGCCGTGGCCTGCGGCGTGCACACGGGGCGCGCAGGCTTTGCGCTCGCCGACGGCAGCGGCAACTGGTCCGGGCTGGACGTGGATCTGTGCCGTGCCGTGGCTGCAGCCACCCTGGGCGACGCCAGCAAGGTCAAGTTCATTCCCACCAGCGGCCAGACACGCATCACGGCGCTGCAGTCCGGCGAGATCGATCTGCTGGCACGCAACACCACCTGGACCTTCACGCGCGACAACGGCCTGGGCCTGATGTGGGCGGGCATCAATTTCCACGACGGCCAGGGCTTCATGGCCAGGAAGAAGCCCGGCCTGAACAGCGTCAAGCAGCTCTCTGGCGCCACCATCTGCGTGATCAGCGGATCCACCACGGAAAAGACCCTGTCGGAGTACTTTCGCGCCCACAAGCTCAACTACAAGGCGGTGGTGTTCGACAACCCCGAAGCCGCCCTGCAGGCCTTCAGCAGCGGACGCTGCCAGGCCTATACAGGCGACCTCGGCGCCCTGGCCGTGCTGCGCGGCAAGGAGCTGGCCAACCCCGACGACTACGTGATCCTGCCCGAAGTCATCTCCAAGGAGCCGGCGGGCCCGGCCGTGCGCCGCGGTGACGACGAATGGTTCGCCGTCGTGCGCTGGACACTCAACGCCATGATCGAGGCCGAGGAACTGGGCATCACCCAGGCCAATGCCGACGAGCTCAAGACCCGCTCCGACAGCATCCAGGTCAAGCGTTTCCTGGGCCAGAGCGACGACCTGGGCAAGCAGCTGGGGCTGGACAAGGAATGGGCGCTGCGCATCGTCAAGGCCGTGGGCAACTATGGCGAGAGCTATGAGCGCAACCTGGGCGCCAGGTCCGGATTGAACGTGCCGCGCGGCAAGAACGCGCTGTTCACCAAGGGCGGCCTGATGATGTCGCCGCCGATGAACTGACGCGCCGAAGGCACCCTGCCATGAACGCCGCGAACGCCGTGAATGCTGCGAAAGCCGTGAATGCCATCGACGCCGGGGCACGGCAGCCGCCGGCCCCCACCCGGCCACGCTGGGGCCGGCTGACCTTGCAGCTCGCCATCGGCTGGCTGCTGATATTGCTGCTGGGCTGGCTGGCGCACAACGCCAGCCGCAACATGGCCGCGCGCGGCATTGCCGGGGGCTTCGGCTTTCTGGAGCAGACGGCCGGCTTTTCCATCTCCGAAGGGCTGCTGCCCTACGAGCCCGGCGACAGCTACCTGCGTGCGGTCGCAGCCGGCGTGGCCAACACGGTGCGCGCCGCCGTGCCCGCGCTCGTGCTGGCCACCGTGCTGGGCCTGCTGCTGGGCGTGGCCGCCGTGGCAAGGCATCCGCTGCTGCGCGGCGCCGTGCGCCTTTATGTCGATGTGGCGCGCAACATCCCGTTGCTGGTGCAGGTGCTGCTGTGGTATTTCGCGCTGACTTCGCTGCTGCCCGACGTGGACCGCCCTCTGGCCATCGGCCCCCTGGGCTTTCTGAGCAAGGCGGGGCTGGCCCTGCCCGGCCCGGTCTACGACAGCGCGGCGGGCTGGCACTGGAGCTCGCCGCAGCCGGGCATATTCGGCATCGACGGAGGACTGGCACTGACGCCGGAATTCCTGGCCCTGGTGGGAGCCCTGGGCCTGTATGCCGCCGCCTATTGCGCTGAAATCGTGCGCGCCGGTCTGCAGGCCGTGCCTCGCGGGCAATGGAATGCCGCCTCGGCCCTGGGCATGCGCCGCGGCCAGCAGTTGCGCCTGATCGTGCTGCCGCAGGCCCTGCGGGTGATCATTCCCCCCTATACCAACCTGGCGCTCAGCACCATCAAGAACTCCTCGCTGGCCGTGGCCATCGGCTACCCCGACGTGGTGATGGTCGCCAACACCGCCATGAGCCAGACCGGCCAGGCCATCGAGTGCGTGACCATCATCGCGGTGGTCTACCTGGCCATCAACCTGCTGACCTCGCTGGCTTTGAATGCCTTCAACCAGCGCAGTGCCTTCACCACACGCTAGCCGGGAAAGACCTGCCCATGAGTGCCGTACTCCGCGCACCGGCCCTGCCGGTGGCCCCGCCCCGGGTTCCGCTGGCACAGCGCCTGCGCGCCAGCCTGTTTCCGGATGCGCTCTCCGGGCTCATCACCGCCACGCTGCTGCTGGCCGCGCTGTGGGCGGGCTGGAAGCTGCTGGCCTGGGGCCTGCTCCACGCCGAAACCGCTGCCAACCCCGACACATGCCGCGCTGCGGCCGGCGCCTGCTGGGGCGTGGTGCGCGACAAGTACCGTCTGGTGTTCCTGGGGCGCTACCCCATGGCCGAACAGTGGCGCCCCGTCGCCGCCAGCCTGCTGCTGCTGGGCAGCGTGGGGGTGGCGGCACTGCCGCGCTTCTTCGGCCGCGCCGGCATGGCAATGCTGCTGGCCGGGTTGACCGGCTTTGGCGTGCTGATGGCGGGCGGTGTGGCCGGCCTGGCACCCGTGCCCAGCGATCTGTGGGGTGGCCTGCCGCTGACCCTGTTCCTTGCCGTGATCGCCTGCCTGGCCGGCGTTCCGCTGGGCATTCTGCTGGCGCTGGGCCGGCGCTCCAGCCTGCCTTTGCTGCGCGTGCTCTGCACGTTGTTCATCGAAGCGGTGCGCGGTGTGCCCCTTATCACACTGCTGTTCTTCGGGGCCTTCGTGCTGCCCATTCTGGTGCCCGCGCAATGGCGGGTGGACCCCATGGTCCGCATCGCCATCTGCCTGGCGGCCTTCAGCGCCGCCTATCTGGCCGAGGTGTTTCGCGGCGGGCTGCAGGCCGTGCCCCAGGGCCAGGTCATGGCGGCCCAGGCCATGGGCTTCACCAGGGTGCAGGTGTTGCGCCACGTGGTCCTGCCGCAGGCACTGCGCGTGACCATCGCGCCCACGGTGAGCAACTTCATCGGCGCGGTGAAGGACACCTCCCTGGTGGCGATCGTGAATATCTACGACATCACCGGCTCCCTGAAGATGGCCATGAGCGACCCCCACTGGATTGCGTACTTCGTGGAGATGTACATGGTGGTCTGTGCCGTCTACCTGCTCATCGGCCTGGGCATCGCCCGCTATGGCCGCTTCCTGGAATCGCGCTACGCACTCCAATGAACATGTCCCAGAACTCCCGAAAATTTTCCATTGCCGTGCACGGCGGCGCAGGCACCGTCATCCAGGGCCAGGCCGACGAGGCCCCCTACCACGCCGCCCTGGCCCAGGCGCTGGAGGCGGGCGCCGCCCTGCTGCGGCGCGGCGCCAGCGCGCTGGACGCCGTTCAGGCCGCGTGCCAGTCCCTGGAAGACTGCCCGCTGTTCAATGCCGGGCGCGGCTCCGTGTACACGCGCGACGCGCGCCACGAGATGGACGCCGGCCTGATGGACGGCAGCAACCTGCGGGCCGGCGCAGTCGCCTCCGTCAGCCAGGTGCGCAATCCGATTGCGCTGGCGCGGCATGTTCTTGACGACGGCCAGTGCGTGCTCCTGGTCGGCGAAGGGGCGCAACGGTTTGCCGATGAACGCGGGCTGGCGCGGATGGATGCAGGCTACTTCGACTCTGCCGAGCGCCTGGCACAGCTGCGCCGGGTGCAGGCGCAATCCGGCCAGACCGCGCTGCTGGACCACGACGCCAGCGGACTGGTGGCGCACCCGGCTCCGCTGAACGAGAACGGCAAGATGGGCACGGTCGGCGCCGTGGCGCGCGATGTGCATGGCAACCTGGCCGCCGCGGCATCCACCGGCGGGCTGACCAACAAGCGCCCCGGGCGCGTGGGCGACACGCCCGTGGTGGGCGCAGGTTTCTACGCCGACAGCACCACCTGCGCCGTGGCGGCCACCGGAACCGGCGAGCATTTCCTTCGCGCAGCCATCGCGCACGACATCCATGCGCGCATGCGCTACCTGGGGCAAAGCCTGGAACTCGCAGCCGACGCCGCAGTGCGGGGCACGCTGACACACATCGGTGGCCAGGGCGGCGTGGTGGCCGTGGACAGCCAGGGACGCGTGCACTGCCCCTTCAACAGCGCCGGCATGTACCGCGGCTACATCGTGGACGACGCGCCTGCCGTGACCCTGATTTTTGCCTGATGGACGTTTTCGCCCCGGGTTGACCTGTGCCCACGCATTGCGGGCAACGAGGCGTAACAGCATCGGCATCGGCCCACTACACCCGTAAGCCTCTGTCAGGAAACGGATTTTTTCTCACCGCGCCAGAAATCTGTCTTCAAACTGACAGATCACCACCTCCGGGCTTGCAATTGCTTGCGTCCTGGGGCAATCCCTGAGTCAACCTGCAGCCACTTGCCCGCGTTGAGCACGCAACAAAGGAGTGATTGCACATGACCGACATCTTTTCCCACACCGCCCTGCAGACCCGCTTTGCAGCCGCTGCGCTGGCCCAAGCTGTCTGGCCATGGGATGACCGTGACCGCAAGCGCGGCCCCCGCAACGCCTGAAAACCGGGTCACAAAAAAGTTTCGACTTCCTTCGAAAATTTTTTAAAAACCTGTCAACCAGCTGAATCTGGCCCGCGTTAAGAGAGCAATACAGGAGAAAGTTTCCATGCAAACGACTGCCATCATGTCCATCTGGCCCGAAGACGAACGCGATCGCAAGCGCTGAGGCGCTGGCTGGCGCACACGGTGCCCCAGTCTCTGACACCACCGGTCTGACGGCCTTCCGTGCAGACCCCCTCTTCCACAGAACCCGCTTCAGCGGGTTTTGTCATTTCTGGGACATTTGCAGCGGGGCTGCCCAACAAAAAAGGAGCCCGGAGGCTCCTTTGCAGCGCGAACCCTTGCAGGTTCAATGCATGTGCAGGCCACCGTTGACCGAAAAATCGGCGCCGGTGGAGTAGCCGCCTTCCTCCGAAGCCAGCCAGGCGATGATCGATGCGATCTCGCTGGGCTCGCCCAGGCGCTTGACGGGGATGGTGCCCACGATCTTCTCCAGCACGTCGGGACGGATGGCCTTGACCATGTCGGTGCCGATGTAGCCGGGGCTCACGGTGTTCACGGTCACGCCCTTAGTGGCCATCTCCTGCGCCAGCGCCATGGTGAAGCCGTGCATGCCCGCCTTGGCGGCCGAGTAATTGGTCTGCCCGGCCTGGCCCTTGGCGCCATTGACCGAGCTGATGTTGATGATGCGGCCCCAGCCCTTTTCCACCATGTCGCCCACGACCTGCTTGGTCACGTTGAACATGGAGTTGAGGTTGGTCTCGATGACGGCCTGCCAGTCTTCCGGCGTCATCTTGATGAACATGCGGTCACGCGTGATGCCGGCATTGTTGACCAGCACATCGATGCTGCCGTGCTCGGCCTTGGTCTTGCTGAAGGCCTCGACGGTGGAAGCCCAGTCGCCCACATTGCCGACCGATGCATGGAAGTTGTATCCCAGCGCCTTTTGCTCGTCCAGCCACTTCTGGAAGTCGCGCGACGGACCGCAACCTGCGATGACCTTGAAGCCTTCCTTGTGCAGACGCTGGCAGATAGCCGTTCCGATGCCTCCCATTCCCCCTGTGACATACGCTACTTTTTGAGCCATTCTTCTCTCCTGTCAATCAATGGTTGCTTCAGATCAATCTATCCACGACAACCGGGGCATTGACTCCGGTTATCACCAAGGGTGCCTGAACCTCTGGGTCCGGCACCCCCGTATGGCTAGTATGCAGCGCGTGCGCTGCGCCTCTCTTCGGGCAGGCCCTAGGCAGGCCTAGGATCTACCCTGAAAGCTTGCTAACGTTTTCCCTGAGCCCTTCAGACGCGCTCCACCGCCATGGCCACGCCCATGCCGCCGCCGATGCACAGGCCGGCCAGGCCCTTCTTGGCGCCGCTGCGCTGCATCTCGTGCAGCAGGGTCACCAGGATGCGGGCGCCCGATGCGCCGATGGGGTGGCCGATGGCAATGGCGCCGCCGTTGACGTTGACCTTGGCCGGGTCGATGCCCAGCTCCTGGTTCACCGCACAGGCCTGGGCCGCGAAGGCTTCGTTCAGCTCGAACAGGTCCACGTCCTGCGCGGTCCAGCCTGCACGCTCCAGCGCCTTGCGCGAGGCGAACACCGGGCCCAGGCCCATGGTGGCGGGGTCCAGGCCGCTGGTGGCGTAGGAGACGATGCGCGCCAGCGGCGTCAGGCCCAGGGCCTTGGCCTTGGAGGCGCTCATCACCACCACGGCGGCCGCGCCATCGTTCAGGCCCGAGGCGTTGCCGGCCGTCACCGAGCCGGCCTTGTCGAAGGCCGGGCGCAGGCCTGCCAGGGCGTCGGCATTGGTCTTGCGGTTGATGTACTCATCGGCCGCGAACACCACGGGATCGCCCTTGCGCTGGGGAATGCTGACGGGAACGATTTCGTCCACGAACTTGCCTGCGTCCTGTGCGGCCGTGGCCTTTTGCTGGCTGGCCAGGGCCAGGGCATCCTGCTGCTCGCGGCTGACGCTCTTTTCCTTGGCCACGTTCTCGGCCGTGATACCCATGTGGTACTGGTTGTAGACGTCCCACAGGCCGTCCACGATCATGGTGTCGGCCATCTTCCAGTCGCCCATGCGCTGGCCGTCGCGCGAGCCCGGCAGCACGTGGGGCGACAGGCTCATGTTCTCCTGGCCGCCGGCCACGACGATCTCGCTGTCGCCCGTGGCAACGGCCTGGGCTGCCAGCATCACGGCCTTCAGGCCCGAGCCGCAGACGGCGTTGATGGTGAGGGCCGGGGTTTCCTTGGCAACGCCGGCCTTCATCATGGCCTGGCGTGCGGGGTTCTGGCCTGCGCCAGCGGCCAGCACCTGGCCCATGATGACTTCACCGACCTGGTCGGTGCCGACCTTGGCGCGGTTCAGTGCCTCGCGGATCACGATGGAGCCCAGTTCGGTGGCGGGGATCTTTGCAAGGGTGCCGCCAAACTTGCCAACGGCAGTACGGACAGCGGAAACGATGACGATGTCTTCCATGATGACGGACCTTTCTTTGGACTCTTGAAGGGATGCCCGGGCGCACATTGCCGCGGTCGCGGCAACGGCACCCTGCATTCAAGCCGCAGCGTTATTGCACTGCAGCATCGAAACGATTGTGCCTCAGGCCTTGACCAGTACGTAGCGGCCCGGGGCCGGCTCGATGGCCGTGTATTCCCTGCCTTTGCCGTACTGCTTGGGCGCTGCGACCAGCTTGCCGCCGTGCTCGGCCAGCCAGGGGCTCCAGTCGGCCCACCAGCTGCCCGGGTACTCGTCAGCGCCGGCCTGCCACTCCTTGAGCGTGGGCGGCAACTGGCCGTCCTCGCGCAGCCAGTAGCTGCGCTTTTTCTTGGCTGGCGGATTGATCACGCCCGCGATGTGGCCCGACGCGCCCATCACAAAACGCTTGTCGCCGCCCAGCACCTGGGTGGACGCATAGGAGCCGCCCACGGGCACGATGTGGTCCTCGCGCGAGCCGTAGATATAGGCCGGCAGGCGCAGCTGGTGCATGTCGATGCGCTCGCCGCAGACGGTCAGCGCGCCGGGCTGGGCCAGCTTGTTTTCCAGGTAGAGGTTGCGCAGATACCAAGCGTAGTACGGGCCGGGCAGGTTGGTGGAGTCGCTGTTCCAGTACAGCAGGTCGAACGGCGGGGGCGTCTCGCCCTTGAGGTAGTTGCCCACCACGTAGTTCCAGACCAGGTCGTTGGGCCGCAGAAAGCTGAAGGTGGACGCCAGGTCCTGGCCCTTCATGAGACCGCCCTCGCCCATCTGCATCTCACGGAAGCGCACCACGGATTCGTCGATGAAGACATCGAGGATGCCGGTGTCGCTGAAGTCGATGAAGGTGGTCAGCAGCGTGACGCTGGCCACGGGAAACGGCACGCCGGCTGGCGCCGTGGCGCGGGCTGTGGATGTGCGGGCGGCGCTGCGGCTGCCAGCTGCGCGTTTGGCCGCAGGCGCCTTGGCCGCCGGAGCGGCAACTGCGCCATGCTCGCGGTCGTGGCGTGCCTGCAGCACCGCCAGCGCGGTGGACAGCATGGTGCCGCCCACGCAAAAGCCCAGCACATTGATCTGCTCGGCTCCTGCGATCTCGCGCGCCACGCGGATGCCGGTGAGCACGCCGTCCTCGATGTAGTTGTCCCAGGTCTTGCGCGCCAGGCTTTCGTCGGGGTTGCGCCAGCTCATCACGAAGGTGCGATGTCCCTGGCTGACGGCGTAGCGGATCAGCGAGTTGTCGGGCTGCAGGTCCAGGATGTAGAACTTGTTGATGCAGGGCGGCACCATGAGGAAGGGCCGCTCGTGTACCTTGTCCGTCAGCGGCTTGTATTCGATGAGCTGGAACAGCTCGTTCTCGAACACCACGGCGCCTTCGGTGGTGGCGACGTTCTTGCCCACGGTGAACAGGCTCTCGTCGGTCATGGACACATGGCCCTGGCGCATGTCGGCCAGCAGGTTGGCCACGCCCTGGGCCAGGCTCTCGCCCTGGGTTTCGATGGCTTTCTTCTGGGCCTCGGCATTGAGTGCCAGGAAGTTGCTGGGCGCCATGGCCGCCAGCCATTGCTCGATGGCGAAGCGCACGCGGTTGCGCGTCTTGTCATCGGCCTGCACGGCATCGGCCAGGCCCATGAGCATGCGGCTGTTGAGCAGATAGGTCGCGGCCGTGGCCGCCGTCAGCGGATTGCCGGCCCACGACTCGGTGTTGAAGCGCTTGTCCTTGGCCAGCAGCGCCTGGGCGCCGCCCTGTTCGGCCATGGCCTTGGCACCATCCAGGTACTGGCGCTGCAGCTCCAGCAGCTTTTCGGGGTCCAGCGACAGCGCGTTCTCGGGCAGGGCGCCGGGTTCGGGGACCGCCGCTTTCCAGGCCTGGGCCATGTCCGGCATGCCTGGCATGCCCTGGGTTCCCGGAAGGCCTGGTTGCCCCAGCTGCTGCAGTGTCTGCAGCGTGCGGCTCCATTGCTCGTTCCAGAATTGCTGGACGGATTGGCCTGACAGGCCAGCGAGTGGGTCAAAATTCATGCTGCATCCTTGTTCGTGGATGCCATGCAATAGCCTGGGGCTTGCGGGGCATCCGTTTTGATTGTGACCCAGGCGAGCCCCGCCTTGCCCGGCACAGACCTCCACGAAAACCCGTGCCTCGCTCGTTTTTTTGGTTCGACCATGTATCTCGTTGTTATCGCCTGGCTGTATGTCACTCTGATGATGGCAGTGGCCGAGGCCGCCAGCCCCACGGGCAGCATACTCGGCGCCGTGATCACGTTCGCACTCTATGGACTGCTGCCGCTGTCCATCGTGATCTACATCATGGGCACGCCCGCGCGCAAGCGAAAACGCCATGCACGCGAATTGGCCGAGCGCGAGGCCTGGCTGGCGCAGCAGCAGGCCTCGCAGAGCGGCCCCGGCACGCAGGCGCGCTCAGTCCTTCCAGATGCAGGCGGCGAACCGCCCGCTGCTGCCCAGGCGGGCAGCGTCGCGCCGGTGCGAAAAGAACCGTGAGCCGTTGAGCACCGTGCACCATGCGTCGCCGCCGTCATTGCCGTAGATGGCGGTGATGCCCAGCGCCGCCAGGCGCTGGCGCGCAAGCCCGGCCAGGTTGGCCAGGTACTTGGGTGCGCTCCCGCCCTCTTGCGGCACGGCGGTGAAATGCGCCCCGGCCGCCGCGTCATGCGCGATGAAGGCCGCGCGCACCTCGGCTCCCACTTCGAAGGAGCGCGGACCGATGCAGGGTCCGAGCCAGGCCAGGGTCTGCTGCGCCGCTTGTCCGGGCGGTGTCTGGATCTGGCCAGCAAAGCGCTCGAACAGCGTCTCCAGCACCCCGCCCGCCAGCCCGCGCCAGCCCGCATGGGCCGCGCCCACCACGGTACCGCTGCGATGGGCCAGCAGCACGGGCAGGCAGTCGGCCACCATGATGGTGCAGACCACGCCCGAGGCGCTGGTCACGCAGGCATCGAAGGCCTGGCCCTGCGCGCTGCCTGCATCCAGGGCCACGACATCCACGCCATGCACCTGCTGCAGGAACACCGCGCAGGCGCCCGGCGTATGGTCACGCACGATCTCCTGCAGCCGCTGGCGGTTGGTGCGCACGGCCTGCGGGTCATCGCCCACATGGTCGCCCAGGTTCAGGCTGCCCCAGGGCGCCGTGCTGACGCCGCCTTCGCGCGAAGTGCACAGCGCGTGCACGCCGGGCGGCGCGGGCCACTCGGGCACCAGCCAGGATGCGGGGATGGTGCCGGGGAGGTTGCCGGGGATGGAGTCAGGCCGGGCCGCGCTCATTCCGCGTCGGGGCAGGCCGAGGGATGGGCCTTCTGGAAGGCCGGCAGCGCCTCGCAGCGATCGACGATGGCCGCCAGGCGCGGCAGGCCGTCCAGGCTCACGTTGAAGCGGCGGCCGTTGAAGATCTGCGGCACCAGGCAGCAGTCGGCCAGCGTGGGCGTGTCGCCCCAGCAAAACAGCGAAGGCGCCAGGCCTGCGGCCTCGCGCTCGGCGGCCAGCAGGTCCAGCTGGCGTTCGAAGGCTTCCAGGCCGGAGCGCACCCAATGCACGTACCAGCCGCTCTTGGCCTCGTCGGAGACACCCAGGTTGCGCACCAGGTACTTGAGCACGCGCAGGTTGTTGAGCGGATGGATCTCGCAGGCCACCATCTGGGCCAGCGCGCGCACATGGGCACGGCCCAGGGCGTCGCGCGGCAGCAGCGGTATTTCGGCATGGGTCTCATCGAGATATTCGATGATGGCCATGGACTGGGTCAGCCAGTGGCCGTCCTCGGTTTCCAGCGCCGGCACCAGCGCATCGCCGACATGCTGGGCATAGGCCGGCGCCCTGTGGTCGCCGCGCAGCAGGTGCACGGGTACGGATTCATAGTCCAGGCCCTTGATCTGCAGCGCAATGCGCACGCGGTAGGAGGCCGACGAGCGGAAGTAGGTGTGGAGCTTCATAGACCGCAAAGCATACCGTGCGGCCCGGGGTCTGTTCCGGCTCATCCGGCCATCGCGTTGCCCCGCTGCGGGGCCACAGGCATGGCACACTTGCGACGGCGCCCACGAGACAAGGCGCCAGAGGAACACCGACATGAGCTACGTTTTCAACCCGCCCGCCGTGGCCAGCGTACCCGTCCTGGGCCGCCCCGAGCGTTTTCCCGTGCACCGCATCTACTGCGTGGGCCGCAACTACGAAGAGCACGCCAAGGAGATGGGCTTCACCGGCCGCGAGCCGCCCTTCTTCTTCCTCAAGCCTGCCGACGCCATCGTGCCCGTCGAGGCCGGCACCACGGGCACCATGCCCTACCCCACGCTGACCTCCAACCTGCACCACGAGATCGAGCTCGTCGTGGCCATCGGCAAGGCGGGCAAGAACATCCTGGCCGCCGACGCGCTGGACTACATCTGGGGCTACGCCGTGGGCCTGGACATGACGCGCCGCGACCTGCAGAACGACATGAAGAAACAGGGCCGCCCCTGGTGCATCGGCAAGGCCTTCGAACATGCCGCGCCCATCGGCCCCATCACCCCGGCAGCCGAGGCCGGCGACATCGCCAAGGCCACGATCTCGCTGCAGGTCAATGGCGCCGATCGCCAGCGCAGCGACATCGGCAAGCTGATCTGGAACATTGCCGAGACCATCGAGCACCTGTCGGCCGCCTGGGAACTGCAGCCCGGCGACCTGATCATGACGGGCACGCCCGAAGGCGTGGCCGCCGTGGTGCGCGGTGACCTGCTGGAAGGCCGCATCGATGGCCTGAGCCCCTTGAGCGTCAAGATCGCCTGAGATCCGTCTGCCTGGCGACAGGCCGGCAAGGCAGCGGGGAGCGCGCTCCCTGGCCTGCCGGCCTTCGTTTTTCTGAACCCACAGTCCGCCGCACGGAAAGCCTTCCTGCCTTCCGTCCGGCGGCGCTTTCACTTCCATGGTGTCGGCATGATTTTTCGCAGCCCCATCAAGTTCTGCCGAGCCTGCGGCACGGCCGTGGTCTACCGCATTCCCGACGATGGCGACACGCGCGAACGCGCCGTGTGCCCGCACTGCCACACCATCCACTACGAGAATCCGCTGAACGTGGTCGGCACCATCCCCGTCACCGACGACGGCCGCGTGCTGCTGTGCAAGCGCAACATCGAGCCGCGCCGGGGCCTGTGGACCCTGCCTGCCGGCTTCATGGAACTGGCCGAGACCACGGCGCGCGGCGCCCAGCGCGAGACCGATGAGGAAGCCGGTGCCGACATCGAGATGGGGCCGCTGTTTTCCATCGTTGACGTGCCCAAGGTCAGCCAGGTCCACCTGTTCTACCGCGCCCGCCTGCGCAGCGAGCAGTTCTATCCAGGCCCCGAGACCATGGAGGCCCGCCTCTTTTCCGAGGCCGAGATTCCCTGGGAGGAACTGGCCTTTCGCACCGTGCGCGTGACGTTGGAGCGCTACTTCGAGGACCGTGCGGCGGGCCTGCTTGACGCGCACCGCGTGCACTCCATCGACCTGAGCCTGTAGGCGCATTCACCGCCGTCCGGCACTACCGTGCTGCACGGCAGTGCCGGGCGCACCCCGGTGACGCCAGGCCATGCCCCGGCGTGGCGCCGATGGAGCTGCGGGTGGGGCTGTGGATGGGGGGCTGTCATCCCTGTGTCACCTTGCAGACACATTTAGTCACAAGCTGGCCTCCTTCTTGCTCGTTGCATCAGGCTTTTCCCTGATCGGGGAAAGCGGGTTTCACCCAGCCTGAACCTGACTGCGGAGCGCTCCATGGCCACATCCCTGCCAACCGACCTGATTCTTCCCCACCTGCGGGAACTCAACCGCAATGCCGCCGACCTGCGCGAAATACGGCTCATGTGGCGGCTCATCGAAGCCTCGGCCCGCATGCAGGCCTCGCAGCAGGGGCAGGCCCTGGTGTCCATGCTCACCGACACGCGCCAGGGACTGGAGCAGCTGGAGCAAGGCCTGCTGCAGTCGCAGCTGGCGCAGTCCGCGCAGGAGGCCATGGCCCAGCTGGGCATGCAGTCCGCCCATGCCATCGATCTGCTGGTGCGAAGCCTGTACGAGCGCACGGCCGATGTCGGCTTTCTCGCCGCCGATACCGTGCTGTGCGAGGCCATGGCCCGGCTTGACGATGGCGATGGCGATGACTGCGGCCTGCCCGACATGGCGGCCGGCGGTCTGCGCGCATGGCAGGCACCGCTGCAGGCGCACTTGCAGGCCCACCTCCAGAGCTACCGAGCCAAGTACACGGTGTATGACGACATCCTGCTGCTGGACACGCAGGGCCAGGTCTGCGCACGTGCCCAGGCGCAGGCAGGCCGCAAGCCGCTACCGCCCTGTGCCGAGGCCTGGTTCCAGCAGTCCCTGCAGCAGGCCGGCCATGTCAGCCATTTCGGCGCCAGTTGCGTGCTGCCGGGCGCTGACCGCCTGATCTACGCGCAGCGCCTGCTGCACCCACGCACCATGGCGGTGCTCGGCGTGCTGTGCCTGAGCTTCGACTTCGCCGCCGAGATGCAGGCCATCTTTGCCTCGGGCGGGCCGCGTGCCCAGGTGGGGCTGCTGCTGGACGAGGGCGGACTGGTCATCGCCAGCAGCGATGCCCACTGGATAGCCCCCGGCAGCCGCGTGCCCATGCACCATGGTGATGCCGTGCAGCCGCTGATCCATGCAGGCCGCACCTACCTGGTGCGCACGGCGCGCGCCCTGCCCTACCAGGGCTACGCGGGGCCGCAGGGCTGGCAGACCCAGGTGATGGCACCGCTGGACCTGGCCTTCGCCGCGCAGCAAAGACCGCAGGTGCTGCAGGCGCTGGAGCCGGCCATTGCCGAGGGGCTGATGGCCCAGGCGCGCGGCTTTTGTCCGCCGCTGCACGCCATGGCCCGCGCGGCCGACGACATTCGCCGCGTGGTCTGGAATGGCCAGGTGCTGGCTGCCAGCCAGGCGCCGGAGTCCCCGGTGCAGGGCACGGCCCACCCGGACCCGCTGCAGGCCGTGCTGGAGCAGATGGGCGAGACCGGCGACCTGACCCATGCCGTGTTCACACGCGCCATTCACGGCCTGCACGAGACCGCGCTGTCCACCCGGCTGCAGGAGCACAGCACGCTGAACCGGCTGCTGATGGACCTGCTGGAGCGCAATCTCTATGAACGTGCCAACGACTGCCGCTGGTGGGCCCTGACGCCCGGCCTGCAAAAGGTGCTGGAGGACAACAGCGGCTGCCTGGCCCTGTCGGTACAGGCCCACGACAGCGCGCAGCGGCTGCTGGAGCAGCTCAATGCGCTGTACACCGTCTATGCGCGCATTGCGCTGTACGACGCCCAGGGCCTGGTGCTGGCCTGCAGCCATGAGAGCGAGGCCGGCCTGCCCCTGGCTCCCGGCACGCGCGTGCAGGCATCGGCCCTGCAAGCCACTGTGCTGCTGCGCGATGCCCAGGCCTACCACGTGCAGGAGATGGACGACGGAGGCCTGCCCGTCCATGTCTACCATGCCGCGCTGCGCGCGCCATCGCCTGGGAGTGAACAGGCGCACGGACATGCGCACGGCGGCGATCAGGGCCCCGTCATCGGCGGCATCGCCCTGCTGTTTCACACGCGGCGGGAGCTGCAGGCCATGCTGCAGGCCGCAGCGCCAGAGCAGGCAGCAACGGCAGAGCACGCTGCAGCCACCGATCCCGAAGACAGCGGCCTGCCGCGCCTGCCGATGGAAGCCTTCTACGTGGCGCGTGACGGGCGCATCGTCGCCGCCAGCCATGGCGGGCGCCCGCTGGGCAGTTGCATCGCAGGCGTGGCCGGCCTGGCATCGCTGGCCGATGGCGAAGTGCGCAGCAGCATCGAGGAGATCGAAGGCCACTACTGCATCGTCGGCATGGCCGCCGGGCGCGGCTACCGCGAGTTCCGGCTGGACCAGGGCGCGGCACGCGATGCAAAAGAAAGCGCAACGGACGACACACTGGCAGGCCTCGTCAGCCTGAGCCTGCAGCGGCTGGGCCCCGTGCATGCCGATGCGCGCAACCGCGCGCTGCGCCTGGCGTCGGCCACCCGGCTGGATGGCGCCCGGCCCGCTACGCACGGGCACGGGCACGGGCACGGGCACGGGCGCGCCGCGCATGGCAGCGGCGACGCGCCTGTGGAACTGGCCAGCTTCTACGTGGGCGCCAGCCTGCTGGCCCTGCGCGCGGGCGATGTCTGCGAGGCCCTGCCCGCCAGCGCCATCTCGCCCGTGGCGGCAGGACGGCTGCCGTTTTGCGTGGGTGCGCTGGCACGGCGCAGCCAGGGCAGCGTCAGCGGCTATGTCTGGGTGTTCGACCTGGCCGCGCTGCTGCAGGGCCAGCCCGGCGTGGTCACCGAGCAGTCACAGGTCATCGTGGTCCAGCATGGCGGCCTGCGCGTGGGCCTGCTGGTCAGCACGCTGCAGGGCGTGCACCGGCTGCCAGCCAGCGCGCTGGTGGATTCGCCCATGCTGAACGCGGCCGACACCGCGACGGCCCTGGTGCGCAAGCTGGTGCATGCCGACTCGGGCCTGCCGCTGATCCAGTGCCTGGACCCCGCCGCGCTGATGCGAAGGCTGCAGCCTTCGCGCGTTGCCGCGGCCAATGCCGACCGCAATGCAGCCAGCGTGGAAAGAGAGGCGGCGTAGCCCGGGCTTGTCGGGCCTATGGGCATGTCGGGCGCGCCGGGCCTGTCGGGTGTGCCGCGCCTTTAGCGCCTCAAAGGCCCCAGTGGCGCAGGCCCGGCAACGCGGCCTGCGCTGCCTCGTAGCCTTCGTCGATGGCCTCGCGCGCGCGGTGGAAGTCCAGCAGGCCCAGGTGGGACAGGCGCGGCGCGATCACCAGCTCGGGCGGGTCGCCCGCCATGCGGCTGCGCGTGATGCGCATCTGCATGATGTTGACGCTGGTCATCACCACGTCCAGCAGCGAGGGCGGCCGGGGCGGCGGCTCGGTCTCGCGGCCTGCCTCGTCGCGGTGGTGGCCAGGCATCCAACCCATCACGCCGCGCTGCAGCCTGCGCACCCAGGCCGTGCCGGCCACGGCACTGGCCTGGCCCGCCAGGTCTTCGGGCGCCACGCCCTGCTCCACGGCGGGCGGGGCTTCCTCCAGTGGCGGCGCGGCAGCCATGGCGGCGGAGGGAACCAGCGGCCGCATGTGGCGCCGCATGATGTCGGCATTGAGATCGACCGCGATCACGATGTCCGCGCCCATGGCGCGCGCCAGCGAGGCGGGCACGGGGTTGACGATGCCGCCATCGACCAGCAGCCGCCCCTCGCGCTGCACGGGCGTGAACAGGCCGGGCAGCGCGATGGAGGCACGCACGGCATCGGCGATGGAGCCCTTGCGCAGCCAGACCTCGGCGCCCGAATGCAGGTCGGTGGCCACGGCGCCGAAGGGAATCTTCAGGTCCTCGATGGCCGAGTCCACGAAGTGCTCGCGCCAGAACGCGATCAGCTTCTCGCCCTTGAGCATGCCGCCCGTGATGTTGAAGTCCATGAAACCGAACACCTTGCGCATGCCCAGGCCCAGCACCCATTCCTCGAAGCGCTGCATCTCGCCAGCCGCATAGGAGGCACCGACCAGGGCGCCGATGGATGAGCCGCAGATAATGTCGGGCCTCAGGCCCGCATCCTCCAGCGCGCGCAGCACGCCGAAATGCGCCCAGCCGCGCGCCGACCCGCTGCCCAGCGCCAGGCCGACCACGGGTTTGCGCGGACTCAGCGCCATCAGCGGTCCCCGCCTGCCAGCAGCGCCAGCATGCCGGCCTCGTCCAGCACGGTCACGCCCAGTTCCTCGGCCTTGGCCAGCTTGCTGCCGGCCTCGGCACCGGCCACCACATAGCTGGTCTTCTTGCTGACCGAGCCGGAGACCTTGGCACCCGCGGCCTCCAGCATCTCCTTGGCCTGGTCGCGGCCCAGCGTGGGCAGCGTGCCCGTGAGCACCACGGTCATGCCGGCCAGCGGCTGGGCGGTCTGCTCGCGCGCCGCGCCCTCTTCCCAGTGCACGCCGCAGGCACGCAGTTGCTCGACCACCTCGCGGTTGTGGGGCTGGGCGAAGAAGGTGTGGATGCTTTCGGCCACGATGGGCCCCACGTCGCGCACCTGCAGCAGTTGCTCGACGCTGGCGTCCATGATGGCGTCCAGCTGGCCGAAGTGGCGGGCCAGGTCCTTGGCCGTGGACTCGCCGACCTGGCGGATGCCCAGGCCGAAGAGGAACCGCGCCAGCGTGGTCTTCTTGGATTTTTCCAGCGCGTCCAGCACGTTCTGGGCCGACTTCTCGGCCATGCGGTCCAGCGATGCCAGGGCCACCAGGCCCAGGCGGTAGAGGTCGGGCAGCGTGCGCACCACGTGGCCGTCCACCAACTGGTCCACGAGCTTGTCGCCCAGGCCCTCGATGTCCATGGCGCGCCGCGCGGCAAAGTGCAGGATGGCCTCCTTGCGCTGCGCCGGGCAGAACAGGCCGCCCGTGCAGCGGTGGTTGGCCTCGCCCTTGGGCCGCGCCACGGCGCTGCCGCAGATGGGGCATGCAGCGGGCATGCGGAAGTTGGGCACATAGGCCGGCCGGTCGCCGGGCACGCGGCCCACGACCTCGGGGATCACGTCACCGGCGCGGCGCACGACCACGGTGTCGCCCGTGCGCACGCGCTTCTTGCGGATCTCGAACAGGTTGTGCAGCGTGGCATTGGTGACGATGACGCCGCCCACCGCCACGGGGGCCAGGCGCGCCACGGGCGTGAGCTTGCCCGTGCGGCCGACCTGTATGTCGATGCCTTCCATGCGCGTGGGCATTTCCTCGGCCGGGTACTTGTGGGCCACGGCCCAGCGCGGCTCGCGCGAGACAAAGCCCAGCTGGCGCTGCTGGGCCAGGCTGTTGACCTTATAAACCACGCCGTCGATCTCGTAGGGCAGCGTGGCGCGCTCGGCGCCCATGCGCTGGTGGAAGGCCACCAGCTCGGCCGCGCCCTTGGCGATGCAGACCTGGGGCGCCACCGGAAAGCCCCAGTCGCGCAGCGTCTGCAGCATGGCGTAGTGGGTGACGAAGTCGGGGCCGCCCTGGGCAGCCGGCGTGATCTCGCCCAGGCCATAGGCGAAGAAGGACAGCGGGCGCTGCGCCGCAATGCCCGAGTCCAGCTGGCGCACCGAGCCTGCCGCCGCATTGCGCGGATTGGCAAAGCTCTTGCCGCCGGCGGCCTGCTGGCGCTCGTTGAGCTTGACGAAGTCGGCGCGGCCCATGTAGACCTCGCCGCGCACCTCGACCACGGGCGGCACGCCCTTGCCTTCGGACAGGGACAGCGGAATCTTGCGGATGGTGCGGATGTTGTGGGTGACATCCTCGCCCACCTCGCCGTCGCCGCGCGTGGTGGCCTGCACCAGGCGGCCGTTCTCGTAGCGCAGGTTCATGGCCAGGCCGTCGAACTTGGGCTCGGCCACGTACTCCACGGGCGGCGCGCCTTCGGCCAGTTCCAGCTCCTTGCGGATGCGTGCGTCGAAGGCCTCGGCCCCCGTGGCCTCGTTGTCGGTCTCGGTACGGATGCTGAGCATGGGCACGGCATGGCGCACGGGCATCAGGCCGTCGAGCACGGCGCCGATCACGCGCTGCGTGGGCGAGTCCGGGGTGACCAGTTCGGGGTAGGCACCCTCCAGCGCCTGCAGTTGCTGGAAGACGCGGTCGTACTCGCCGTCGGGCACGGTGGGCGTGTCCAGCACGTAGTACTCATGCGCCCATTGGTTGAGCTGGGCGCGCAGAGCCTGCACCTTGGCCAGCACCTTGTCGGGGGCGGCCCCGGACTCCGGCGCTGCGGGGGCTGCGCCGGAGAAAAGATCCAGATTGTCATTCATGGGGTTGAGGCCAGGAGCCTGTTGTGCACCAGGGGCACCGCGCCGCGTCAGCTGAACAGTCGCCGCGCCAGCATGGAGCCCGCCGACAGCTCGCGGCTGTCGAGCTTGTCATAGAGATGTTCCAGGTCGTGCTGGATGGGGTCCAGCGCCATGGCCGGCAGCAGGTAGCCGTTCTGGTCGCAAAGCACGCCGTCCATGGTCTGGCACAGGCGCTCGGCCACCTGGCGCAACTGCACGAAGGCCTGCTCGCCGCGCGGCACCTGGGGCACGTCCAGGCTCAACAGGAACTCGCGCACCACCGAGGTGTCCAGGTCGTCGGCCATGGCCGCCTGCGGGTCGTAGTTGAGCACCAGCACCGGCGGCATGCCGGGCGTGGGCGAAGGCAGGGCCATGCGCCCGGGCATGGAGCCCGGCAGAAAGCCCTGGCGCGATGCGTTCTGCTGCACGTAGCCCGCGCTCCAGGAGGCCTGGCGTGCACGCAGCATGAAGGTGAGCTGGGCGTCGTGCTCGCTGGCGAACTGGTCGAGCTCGCGCGCACGCGCCACTTCCTGCAGCATGTCGGGCACGTCGGGCGTGGCGCCCAGCGCGTCGGCAAAGCGCTGCACCTTGGCAACGAACTCGGAGAACTCGATCTCGTTGAGCGCACCCGTGCGGTTGGCCAGCTGCACGCCGGCCTGGAAGCCCAGGTAGCGCTGGCCGGGCTGCAGCGGCTCCCACTGGTGGGTGGACTGGTTCATGCCCTCGATCGCAAAGGGCTTGTTGCCCGCGCGCCGCGTGGCGGGCTGGGCCTGCAGCGCCAGTTCGCCAGGCACGGCCTGGCCGACCTGCACGGGGGCAATGGCGTCGATCAGCGCATCCAGACCCGGGCGGCTGGCGGCCGCGCTGGTCAGGGCCGCGTCGTTGAGGGAAGGCTCGATGGACTGCGGTGCCGACGGGGACGCCGCAGGCGCGGACACAGATTCAGATGCGGGTGCCGAAGCGCTGGCGTCTTCGCCCGCCTGCAGGGCATGGGCTGCCTGCGCGGACTGCACTGCCTGGGCGGCCTTGGCCGCCAGCGCAGCCTGGGCCGCGGCCTGGCGCTGCTGCTCTTCGAGCTGGACCAGATGGGCCAGCTCGGCGTCGGTTTCGGCAAAGCGGTCTGCGGAGGCAGGGCTCTGGCCCGGCGCGGCGGTGCCGAAGTCGCCCAGCACGGGCTCGCGCAGGCTGTGCGTCAGGTCCGGGCCGTGGCCCACGGTGTCCATGCCGGGCTCATGGCGCGAGGGATCGCGCTGCGCTTCATCGACGGGGTCGGCGCGCTTGGGTGCATTGCGGCGCGCGGACCAGCTGTTGTAGGCAAGGATCAGGGCCAGCACCACAAAGCCCAGGACGGCCAGACTGATTTGCAGGTTACTCATGGAATGAAGGAATGAAACGTCGTTCCAGCAAAGGGGTTTGAAAGGTTGCGGACATGCTCAGGATAGCTCAGCCATGGACAGCGCGGACTCCATGTCCACGGCCACGATGCGGGACACGCCCTGCTCCTGCATGGTCACGCCGATGAGCTGCTGGGCCATTTCCATGGCGATCTTGTTGTGGCTGATGAACAGGAACTGCGTGCTCTTGCTCATGCTGGCCACCAGCTTGGCATAGCGCTCGGTGTTGGCATCGTCCAGCGGCGCATCCACCTCGTCCAGCAGACAGAACGGGGCCGGGTTGAGCTGGAAGATGGCGAAGACCAGGGCAATCGCCGTCAGCGCCTTCTCGCCACCGGACAGCAGGTGAATCGTCTGGTTCTTCTTGCCGGGCGGCTGCGCGATCACCTGCACGCCCGAGTCCAGGATTTCATCGCCGGTGATGACCAGCTTGGCCTGCCCGCCGCCGAACAGCTCGGGGAACATGCGCCCGAAGTGCCCGTTCACGGTCTCGAAGGTGCCCGACAGCAGCTCGCGCGTCTCGGCATCGATCTTGCGGATGGCATCTTCCAGCGTGTTCATGGCCTGGGTCAGGTCCTCGGTCTGCGCGTCGAGGAAGGTCTTGCGCTCGCGCGCCAGCTTCAGCTCGTCCAGCGCCGCCAGGTTGACCGCGCCCAGGGCCGCGATCTCGCGGTGCAGGCGGTCGATCTCGCCCTGCAGGCCGTGCATGCGCACATTGGCCTCGGCAATGGACTGGGAGACGGCGGCCAGGTCGGCGCCCGCCTCTTCCAGCAAGGTGGAGTACTGCTCCAGGCCCAGGCGCGCGGCCTGCTCCTTGAGCTGGAATTCGGTGATGCGCTGGCGCAGCGGGTCCAGCGCCTTTTCCAGCTGCTGGCGGCGTTCGTCGCTGGCGCGCAGCTTGTTGGTCAGGTCGTCATATTCGCTGCGGCGCGCGGCCACGGCCTGCTCGCGCTGCATCTTCAAATCCAGCGCATCCTGCAGGCCGCCCTGGGCCGCGGCATCGGTCAGGCGCGTGAGCTCGTCCTGCGCGCGCTGCTGCTCGTCGGCCAGGGAGCGGGCCTGCTGGCTGGCGGTCTCTATGGTGCGGCTGAGTTCGCCCCGGCGCGCCTCCAGGCTGCGGCGCGAGAACGTGGCCTCCTGGGCCTGGCGTTCCAGCGTGCGCAGCTGCTCGCGCGATTCGTTCAGGCGCCGCTCGGACTCCAGCACCTTGTCGCCGAGCTGGGCATGGCGCTCCTGGCTGTCGGCCAGTTGCATGTCCAGTTCCTCGAAGCGGGCCTCGGCCGCCACGCGGCGCTCCTCGATGTCGGACAGCTGGGCCTCGACCTCGGCCAGGTCGGCGCTGATCTGGGCATTGCGCGCACGGGCCTGCTCGGCCAGCTGCGACAGGCGCAGCGTCTCGACCTGCAGCTCATGGGCACGGCTTTGCGATTCGCTGGCCTCGCGCCGGGCGCTGACCAGGCGCTGCGAGGCCTCGGCATAGGCGCTTTCGGCACGCACCAGGGCCGTGCGCGATTCGTCGGAGATCAGCGCCTGGGCGCGCACTTCCTTTTCAAGGTGCTCGATTTCCTGGGCGCGTGCCAGCAGGCCGGATTGCTCCGAGTCCTGCGCATAAAAGCTCACGCTGTGGCTGCTGACGGCATGGCCCGTGGGCACGTAGACGGTTTCACCGGGCCGCAGTTCGCTGCGGCGCGACAGCGCCTCTTCCAGCGTGGGCGCCGTGTAGCAGTCCTGCAGCCAATCGCCGAGCACGGCGCGCAGGCCGGCATCGTTCACGCGCAGCAGGTCCGACAGGTGCTGCCAGCGGCCGGCGGCCGGCGCGGGAGCGCCCTGCGGCGGGCTGAAGAAGGCCAGGCGTGCGGGCGGCGCATCGTGCCCGCCTGAGCCCAGAAAGCCACGCACCATGTCGAGCCGGCCCACTTCCAGCGCGCCCAGGCGCTCGCGCAGCGCGGCCTCCAGCGCGTTTTCCCAGCCGGGCTCGATGGCAATGCGGCTCCACAGGCCCTGCATGCCGTCCAGGCCGTGCTTGGCCAGCCAGGGCTGGAGCTTGCCGTCTGTCTTGACCTTTTCCTGCAGGGCCTTGAGCGCTTCCAGCCGCGCCGACAGGTCCGCGTGGCGCGCGGCCTCGGCGTTGACGGCCTGCTGGCGCGTGCGGCGGTCCTCGTCGAGCTGGGGCACGGAGTCCTGCAGCTCGTTGAGCACGGCATCGGCCATTTCAGCCAGTTCGCGCGCCTCTTCCAGCTGGGACTGCAGATTGTTCAGGCGGGCCTCGTCGGGCGTCTCCAGGGCGTTGCGGTCGGCGCGCAGGCGCTCGAAGCGGGTCTCGAACTGGCGGCGCTGCTCGTCCAGGCTGCGCTGCTCGGCGGCCAGCACCTGGATCTGCTGCTGCACCTGGACCACGCTGGCGCGCTGGTCGGTGTCAGCCTTCTGGGCATTGCGCAGGGCGTCCTCCAGGTCGGGCAGGCGCATGCTTTGCTCCTCGACCTGGGCGGCCAGCATCTCGGCCTGTTCCTCGGCGTCCATGCCGGCGCCTTCGAGGTTCTCGATCTCGGCTTCGGCTTCCTCGCGGCGGCTGTTCCACAGCAGCACCTGCTCGGACAGCTGCTGCAGCCGCTGCTGCACGCGCTGGCGGCCTTCGAGCACGTAGCGGATCTCGGCCTCCAGCTTGCCGACTTCGGCCGTGGATTCGTAGAGCTTGGCCTGGGCCTGGTTGACCTGGTCGCTGGCGTCGTAGTGCGCCTGGCGCAGGGTTTCGAGCCCGCTTTCGTTGTTGCGGATGTCGGCCATGCGCTCTTCGAGCTCGTTGACGGCCTGCAGACCCTCCACGCGCACGCGGTCCTGCTCGGCCTCGGCCTCGGCGCGCTTGAGGAACCACAGCTGCTGCTGCTTGAGCGTGACCTGGGACTGCAGCGCGTTGTACTGGGCCGCCACCTCGGCCTGCTTTTCCAGCCGGTCGAGGTTGTTGTTGAGCTCGCGCAGGATGTCTTCCACGCGCGTGAGGTTCTCGGTGGTGGCCGAGAGCCGGTTCTCGGTCTCGCGCCGGCGCTCCTTGTACTTGGACACGCCTGCGGCCTCTTCCAGGAACAGGCGCAGTTCCTCGGGGCGCGACTCGATGATGCGGCTGATCGTGCCCTGCCCGATGATGGCGTAGGCGCGCGGGCCCAGGCCCGTGCCCAGGAACACGTCCTGCACATCACGGCGGCGCACGGCCTGGTTGTTGATGAAGTAGCTGCTGTTGCCCTCGCGCGTGAGCACGCGCTTGACGGCGATCTCGCCGAACTGGCCCCACTGGCCGCCCGCGCGGTGGTCACTGTTGTCGAACACCAGCTCCACGCTGGAGCGGCTGGCCGGCTTGCGGTGCGTGGTGCCGTTGAAGATCACGTCCTGCATGGACTCGCCGCGCAGCTCGCTGGCCTTGCTCTCGCCCAGCACCCAGCGCACCGCATCCATGATGTTGGACTTGCCGCAGCCGTTGGGGCCCACCACGCCCACCAGTTGCCCCGGCAGCATGAAGTTGGTGGGCTCGGCGAAGGACTTGAAGCCGGACAGCTTGATGGAATTCAGGCGCACGATGCAGGCAGATGGCGGTCCGCGGCGAACGGACGAATGAGGACGTGGGGGAACAACAGGGAAGCTCGGAATGATACCGCGCGCCACCCCTGCTCAAGAATGGAAAGCGGCCCGCGCGGGGCCGTGTCGAATGTCAAGAATGGTTTGAGGGGGCGTCCGGCACCGCGCTGCCATCCGTGCACTCCACCACCTGGGGCCGGTCCTGCGCCTGCTGCGGCAGGTTCGCCGGGCTCAGGGCCGGAGGGCGCGACACGATGGCCTGGCGCACCAGTGCCTCGAAGCTGCGCACGGGCACGGGCGGGCTGAGCAGGTAGCCCTGCCAGGCATGGCAGTGCTGGTCTTCGAGGAACTGGCGCTGCGCCTCGGTCTCCACACCCTCGGCGATGACCTGCAGGCCCAGGCTGGTGCCCAGGGCGACGATGGTGCGCGCAATGGCCGCGTCGTTGGGGTCGCTGAGCACGTCGCGCACGAAGCTGCGGTCGATCTTGAGCTGGTCCAGCGGCAGGCGCTTGAGATAGGCCAGCGAGGAGTAGCCGGTGCCGAAGTCGTCCAGCGAGAACCCCACGCCGTGTGCCTTGAGCGTGGCCATCTTGGCTGCCGTGTCGTCCACGTCGGCCAGCAGCAGGCTTTCGGTCAGCTCCAGCTTGAGCAGGCGCGGGTTGGCACCGTGCTCCTTGAGCGCCTGCAGCACCTGCTCCACGAAGCGCGCCTGGTGGAACTGGCGCGGGCTGACGTTGACGGCCAGCATCAGGCAGGCCATGTCCGGCTCCGCCGCCCATTGCGCCAGTTGCCGGCAGGCCTCGCCCAGCACCCATTCGCCCAGTTGCTGGATCAGGCCCGTTTCCTCGGCCAGCGAGACGAAGAGCGACGGCGGCACCAGCCCTTCGCGCGGGTGGTTCCAGCGCAGCAGGCCCTCGGCGCCGACGATGCGCCCGTTCGCCACCTGCGGTTGGTAGTACAGGACGAATTGCGAGCGCACCAGGCCCTCGCGCATTTCCTGCTCCATGGCCGTGCGCGATCTGAGCACGGCCTGCAGTTGCGGATCGAAGAACTGCAGCGTGTTGCGCCCCATGCCCTTGGCCTGGTACATGGCCATCTCGGCACGGCGCAGGACCTCGTCGGCACTGAGTTCCTGCTCGCCGAACAGGCTGGCGCCTATGCTCAGCGTGATGTGGCAGGACTGGCCACTCAGTTGCAGCGGTTGCAGCAGCAGCGAACGCATGCGCTGGACCTCGCCTTCGAGCTTGGAGGCGGCGTGCATGGAGTCCTTGCCCAGGTCCTCCAGCAGCACGACGAAGTCATCACCGCTGTGGCGGGCCAGCGTGGCCTCGCGGCCCAGGGACTGTGCCAGTCGCTCGGCAATCATGCGCAGCAGCACGTCGCCCAGTTCCAGCCCCAGGCTGTCGTTGAAGGCCTTGAAGTTGTCCACGTCCAGCAGCATGACGGCGCCACAGCGTCCGCGACGGCGGCTGGAAGCCAGCGCCTGCTGCAGCCGGTCCACCAGCAGGCGGCGGTTGGGCAGGCCGGTGAGCGCATCGTAGAAGGCCAGGCGGCGAATTTCTTCTTCGGCGGTCTTGCGCTGGCTCTGGTCCTGCAGGATCAGCAGGCAGCCTTCGTCCAGCAGCATGCCGCCGATGGATACGGAGCGCGCGCAGCCGTCGCTGCCTATGAGCTGGTACTCCTCGGAGTTGAGGGTGCCGCAGCTGTCGGACTCGCTGCCATGGGGGCTTTGGGCAACGCGCGCCCGCGCCTGCGCGGCTTCGAAGCGGCGCTGCATGCGCTGGCGGCGGGCTTCATCCGGGCACATGTTGCGCCACCAGCCGTCGCCATCCATGCCGGCCGTGGCGCCATGGCCTGCCAGGCGCATGAATTCCTCGTTCCAGTAGGCGAAGCGGCCATCCTCCTGCAGCATGGCCAGGCCCAGGGGCAGGCGCTGGATGACCATGCGCAGGTGGCGCGATCCGTCGCGCTGCATTTGCTGCAAGTGGCGGCGCGCGCTGATGTCCTGCACCAGGGCCATCAGCCGCAGCGATGGGCCGTGGCCCAGCGCGGAGATGTGCAGTTCCACCCAGACCAGGCTGCCGTCGCTGCGCCGCAACTGCCGCTCGATCTGCAGGGCGCGGCGCTGGCCCGCAGCCAGCTCCTGCAGCAGCAGCCTGTCGCCCTCCACCGTTTCGGCGGCCACCAGGGCCAGCAGGGGGCGCTGGCACAGCTGCTGTGCCTCGTGGCCGGTGATGTCGCAATACCTGCGGTTCACATGCAGGACATTGCCGTTGGCCGCGTCGATCTGCACCACGCCCACGGCGGCCTGCTCGAACAGTGCCTGAAAGCGGGCATCGCTCTCGCGCATGCTGCGGGAAGAGGCACGCAGCTGCGCCCAGCTGGACGGATGGCGCCGCCACCAGGCTGCCGCCAGCGAGGCCAGCAGGACTGACACCAGCATGCCCAGAGCAAACAGCACCAGGGGCTGGGCGCGCTCGGTCCAGGACAGGGCCGTGCTCACGGGAATGAAGTTCAGCCGCCACAGCCGGTCCTGGGCCTGCAGCGTCTGCTCCAGCACCACCTGGCCGGTATCGCCCAGGCCTACCGCTTCCTGCCCGCGCTCGGGCCAGGCAGCACCCAGATACAGCGGCAGCGGCGATACGCCGGCTGGCGGCAGGGGCGAGACCGGGCCTGCGTCATGCATGGCCAGCGCAAGCCGGCCCAGGAAGCCGCGCTCATGCAGGTCCTGCACCAGGTCGTGCACACGAATGCTGACGTCGGCCGTTCCCAGGAACAGCGGATGCGCGGCCGTGCCATCCGGAGACTGGTGGTCCGCCAGCGCAAAGACGGGCGCGCGCACCAGCACGGCGGTGGCATGCTCGCCGGGCTGCTTCATGGCAAACGGCGCCGAGACCACGGCGGCCGCGCTGTCCCGGCTGCGCAGCATGCTGGCCATGAGGCTGGGGCGGTCGTGCATGTCCAGGCCGGCGATGGATTCATTGCCTTCCACCGGCCAGAGATAGTCGATGAAGAAATAGTGGGGATCGGGCCTGAACGAGGCCGACGGATCCTGGCTGGCCTGAGCGCGCTCCGTTGCGGCCCGCGTAAAGGTCAGCGCCTGCATGCCGGGCTGTATCTGTATGCGCAGCGCCTGCGCAATGCGCGCGAAGGCCTGCTGCCCCATCTCGGGAGAGGCGGCCAGCTGGTTGGCCACATGCTGGACCATGACGGCATAGGCATCCAGGCGCATCTCCAGCGCCTGGCGGGCAGACTGGGCCTGTTGCGTATGGCGCTGCAGGTCGATGCGCTCCAGCGCCCGCTGCTGCTGCAGGGCGAGCGCGGCGCTCAGGCACATGCCCACCGCCATGACGGTGGCGGCTGGCCAGGCGGTCCGGATGGCTACAAGCGTGCGCTGGGCAAAAGCTGACATGGAGCGGCTAAGGCTGAATAGGCAGTCACGGGGAATCGGTCCAGGAGCACGGAACCACTCGTTGCCAGCCCCATGGCCAGCCACCCGAAAAGGCCGGGCAGGCCATGTGGAGCAGAGAGCGAGGATAAATGGATTTCGGCACCCGGCAGGCAAATCATATGTAAGACAAATCCTACAAACGCCTTTGCTCTATCGTCGGAATGCGCTCTTGCTGAAGACCTCCACGGGCAAACCCTAGACTGCAGGCAGCAAGGTGCTTGCACCCGGCTCCCTGTGCCCGAGCCCGCCGGGCCTGCCAGGCCTTGCCGGGCACCAGGGGTGGAGGGCGAGGCATTGCACAAGCCTTCATCCATGAAATCAGAGGCGGCAGTTTTGAAACATCAATGAAACGGATGGCGCGGCAGCAGGTGGCGCTGCAGCCCTTCAGCCTCTGACAGCAGGTTGTGATGCTTGCACGGGTTTCCCCTTGAGTCGGATGGCATGCCGCTTGCAACAAGCCTGGTGCACTGCCAACCATAACTCTGCAGGAGACACCAACCCATGAGCATCAACCGCCGCCGCTTTTGCGCCGCCCTGCCCGCCCCGCTGGCCGGCCTTGCGCTGCCGCACCAGGGCCTGGCCCAGGAGGCCTTTCCCAGCAAGTCGCTGAAGATCGTCTGCCCCTTCGCACCCGGCGGCGGTTCGGACTTCATTGCGCGCGTGGCCTCCAACGTGCTCAACGACAGGCTGGGCCAGCCCGTGGTGGTGGAGAACCGGCCGGGCGCCGGTGGCACGCTGGGCACCGAGTACGCGCTGCGCTCGGCGGCCGATGGCTACACGCTGCTGCTGGTGGCGGGCAGCTATACGGTCAACCCTTCGCTGTACAAGCTGCGCTTCGACCCCGTGGCCGACATGACGCCCGTGATCCAGCTGTCCAAAGGCGCCTACGTGGTCTGCGTGAGCCCCCGCGTGCCCGCCAGAAACCTGCAGGAATTGCTGACCTATGCGCGTGAGAACCCGGGCAAGCTGACCTTTGCCTCGGCCGGCAATGGCAGCCATCTTCACATCGTCACCGAGTACCTGTTCGGCATGGCCAAGGTCAAGGCCACGCATGTGCCCTATCGCGGCACGGGCCCGGCCGTGACCGATCTGCTGTCAGGCAACGTGGACATGCTGGTGGCCGGCACCGAGGCGCTGATGCAGCACGTCAAGAGCGGCAAGCTGCACGCCCTGGCCGTGACCACGGCCCAGCGCCTGCCTGCCTATCCCGAGATTCCGTCGGTGGCCGAAAGCGGCCTGCCGGACTATGACGTGGTGGCCTGGCACGGCCTGCTCGCGCCCAAGGGCCTGCCGCCCGCCGTGCTGTCGCGCATCAATGCGGCGTTGGACACCGGCCTCAAGGCGCCGGCACTGCTGGCCCAGCTGGAGCCCACGGGCGTGTCCCCGGCAGGCGGCACACCGGCCCAGTTCGGCGCCCTGATCCAGTCCGAGATTCCCCGCTACGCCAAGGTGGTGAAAGACAACGAAATCCGCGCACAGTAATCGGCGCACAGCAATCGGCCCACGCAGGCCCGAGAATCCATCCGCCCCCATGACCTCCCGCTACAAGAAACCCCTGCCCGGCACCACGCTGCACTACATCGACGCCCGCGCCGCCGTCGATGCCCTCTCGCCCGGCGCCTGGGCACGCCTGCCCTACACCGCCCGCGTCCACGCCGAGAACCTCGTGCGCCGCGCCGATCCCGCGCAGCTGGACGGCTACCTGCTGCAGCTCATCGAACGCCGGCGCGACATCGACTTTCCCTGGTACCCCGTGCGCGTGGTCTGCCACGACATCCTGGGCCAGACCGCCCTGGTGGACCTGGCCGGTCTGCGCGACGCCATCGCGGCCGAAGGCGGCGACCCCGCCCAGGTCAACCCCGTCGTGCCCGTGCAGCTCATCGTGGACCACTCGCTGGCCGTGGAGTGCGGCGGCTTCGATCCCGATGCCTTCGTGAAGAACCGCGCCATCGAGGACCGCCGCAACGAGGACCGCTTTCACTTCATCGAGTGGACGAAGAAGGCCTTCGCCAACGTGGATGTGATCCCCGCAGGGAACGGGATCATGCACCAGATCAATCTGGAGAAGATGTCCCCCGTGGTGACCGTGCAGGATGGCCTGGCCTTCCCGGACACCTGTGTCGGCACCGACTCGCACACGCCCCATGTGGACGCCCTGGGCGTGATCGCCGTGGGCGTGGGCGGGCTGGAGGCCGAGAACGTGATGCTGGGCCGCGCCTGCTGGATGCGCCTGCCCGAGATCGTGGGCGTGCGCCTCACGGGCCGGCGCCAGGCGGGCATCACCGCCACCGACATCGTGCTGGCCCTGACCGAATTCCTGCGCCAGCAAAAAGTTGTCGGGGCCTATGTGGAATTCTTTGGCGAGGGCGCCAACAGCCTGAGCATTGGCGACCGCGCCACCATCTCCAACATGTGCCCCGAATACGGCGCCACGGCGGCCATGTTCTCCATTGATGACCAGACCCTGGCCTACCTGCGCCTGACCGGCCGCGACGAGGCCCAGGTGCGCCTGGTCGAAGCCTATGCGCGCACCGCAGGTTTCTGGAGCGACAGCCTGGCCGATGCCCAGTACGAGCGCCTGCTGCAGTTCGACCTGTCAACCGTGGTGCGCAACATGGCCGGCCCCTCGAATCCGCACCGGCGCCTGCCCACCTCGGCCCTGGCCGAGCGCGGCATTGCCGATGCCGCAAAACTGCAGGCCGCCCGCGCCCAGGAGACGCAAGGCCTGATGCCCGATGGGGCCGTCATCATTGCCGCCATCACCAGCTGCACCAACACCAGCAACCCGCGCAACGTCATCGCCGCCGCCTTGCTGGCGCGCAACGCCAACCGTCTTGGATTGGTGCGCAAGCCCTGGGTCAAGACCTCGCTGGCGCCGGGCTCCAAGGCCGTGGAACTGTATCTGAAGGAGGCCGGGCTGCTCAGCGAGCTGGAGCAGCTGGGCTTTGGCATCGTCGCCTTTGCCTGCACCACCTGCAACGGCATGAGCGGCGCGCTGGACCCCGCCATCCAGCAGGAAATCATCGAGCGCGACCTCTACGCCACGGCCGTGCTCTCGGGCAACCGCAACTTCGACGGGCGCATCCATCCCCAGGCCAAACAAGCCTTCCTGGCCTCGCCGCCGCTGGTCGTGGCCTATGCGCTGGCGGGCACGGTGCGCTTCGACATCGAGCAGGACGTGCTGGGTGTGGTGGACGGCCGCGAGATCCGCCTCAAGGACCTGTGGCCCTCCGACGAGGAGATCGACGCCATCGTTGACCAAGCGGTCAAACCTGCGCAATTCCGCGCCGTCTACGAACCCATGTTCGCCATCCGCAAGGACGACGGAAACAAGGCCTCGCCCCAGTACGACTGGCGCCCCCAGTCCACCTACATCCGCCGCCCGCCGTACTGGGACACCGAAGGCGTGGGCGCGCTGGCGGCCTTCCCGCGCACGCTGCGCAACATGCGGCCACTGGCGCTGCTGCCCGACAACATCACCACCGACCACCTGTCGCCCTCCAACGCCATCCTGGCCGACAGCGCGGCGGGCGAATACCTGGCGCGCATGGGCCTGCCCGAGGAGGACTTCAACTCCTACGCCACCCATCGCGGCGACCACCTGACGGCCATGCGCGCCACCTTCGCCAACCCGCAGCTGGTCAACGAAATGGCCGTCATCGACGGCGTGCAGCACAAGGGCTCGCTGGCGCGCATCGAGCCCGAAGGCCGCGTGGTGCGCATGTGGGAGGCCATGGAAACCTACCTGAACCGCCGCCAGCCGCTGATCATCATCGCGGGCGCCGACTACGGCCAGGGCTCCAGCCGCGACTGGGCCGCCAAGGGCGTGCGCCTGGCGGGCGTGGAGGCGGTGGTGGCCGAGGGCTTCGAGCGCATCCACCGCACCAACCTCATCGGCATGGGCGTGCTGCCGCTGCAGTTCCTGCCGGGCACCGACCGCAGGACCCTGGGGTTGGACGGCACGGAGGTCTATGGCGTGGAAGGCGAGCGCACGCCGGGCACCCAACTCACTCTGGTGGTCGAGCGCCGCAACGGCCAGACGCTGCGCGTGCCGGTGACCTGCCGACTGGACACGGCCGAGGAGGTATCGGTCTACGAGGCGGGCGGCGTGCTGCAGCGCTTTGCCCAGGACTTTCTTGCACAGACACAGGACGCTTGATGAACACCACACCCCAGATCCGCATTCCCGCCACCTACCTGCGCGGCGGCACCAGCAAGGGCGTGTTCTTTCGCCTGCAAGACCTTCCGGAGGCTGCGCAACAGCCGGGCGCCGTGCGCGACGCCATCCTGCTGCGCGCCCTGGGCAGCCCCGACCCTTACGGCAAGCAGATCGACGGCATGGGCAATGCATCGTCGAGCACCAGCAAGGGCGTGATCCTCTCGGCCAGCACGCGCGAAGGCCATGACGTGGACTACCTGTTCGGCCAGGTCTCCATCGACCGGCCCTTCGTGGACTGGAGCGGCAACTGCGGCAATCTCTCGGCCGCCGTGGGGCCCTGCGCCATCCACATGGGATTGATAGCCCCTGCGCGCATTCCACGCAACGGCACGGTCACCCTCCGCATCTGGCAGGCCAATATCGGCAAGACCATCGTGGCCCATGTGCCCATCACGAACGGACAGGTGCAGGAGACGGGCGACTTCGAGCTCGATGGCGTGACCTTTCCTGCGGCCGAGGTGGCGCTGGAGTTCCTGGACCCTGCCGATGAGGGAGAGGATGGGGGCGCCATGTTCCCCACGGGCCATCTCGTGGATCGCCTGGATGTGCCTGGCGTGGGCAGCTTTGCAGCCACGCTGATCAATGCGGGCATTCCGACCATCTTCCTGAACGCAAAGGACCTGGGCTACACGGGCTGCGAGCTGCAGGACGCCATCAACGGCGATGCCGAGGCGCTGGCGCGCTTCGAGGCCATACGCGCCCACGGCGCCCTGCAGATGGGCCTGATCCAGGAACTGTCCGAAGCCGCCAGGCGCCAGCACACGCCAAAAATCGCCTTTGTGGCATCGCCGGCGCCCTACACGGCCTCCAGCGGCAAACGCATCGAGGCAGGCGATGTGGACCTGCTGGTGCGCGCCCTGTCCATGGGCAAGCTGCACCACGCCATGATGGGCACGGCGGCGGTGGCCATCGGCACGGCGGCAGCGGTGCCGGGCACGCTGGTGAATCTTGCGGCGGGCGGCGGCGAACGCGGCGCCGTTCGCTTCGGCCATCCCTCCGGCACGCTGCGCGTGGGCGCCGAGGCCCGGTTGGTGAATGGCCAGTGGCAGGTGACCAAGGCCTTGATGAGCCGCAGCGCGCGCATCCTGATGGAAGGCTGGATCAGGGTGCCTGGCGAAGTGTTGAACGCCGCGTGAATGCGCAGGGCCCGGCTTCAGGCCTGGGCCGTGCTCACGCCTGGCCGGTCAGCGCCGCTGCGTGCCACGTCTGCAGTTGCTCCAGCGTGTTCGTCGTGCCGCCGCAGGCCACCACCAGCACGCGCTTGAAGCCCTGCAGCGCAGGTGCGCCTGCGTAGGCCAGGGCCAGCGCGGCACCGCAGGCGGGCTCCACATGCAGGCGATGGTCATCAATGAAGCACAGGCAGGCGTCCAGCGCCTGCGCATCCGTCACCACGGCGCTGCGCACGGGGTGCACCTGCGCCAGATCGAAGGCCCGCTGGCAGACCTGGCGCGCGCCCAGCGAGGTGGCCACGCTGGTGATGCGGTCCAGCAGCACGCGGCGGCCCTGGGCCAGCGACTGCGCCAGGGAGTCCGCGCCGGCCGTCTCCGCAGCAATCACGGGCACATCGGTCCAGCCATGGCGCTCCAGGCCCTGCACCACGCCGGCCAGCAGGCCGCCGCCGCCCACGGCCAGCACCACGGCGTCGGGCTTGAAGTCGGCAGCGGCCAGCTCATCGACCAGGGTGGAATGCCCCGCCCACAGCAGCGGGTCGTCAAACGGATGGACAAAGGCATCTTCGGCGCCCAACAGGGACTGAGCCAGGGCATTGGCCTCGTCCCAGACAGCGCCATGCACGATCAGCTCGGCGCCCTGGGCACGGATCAGTGCCCGCGCATGCTCGGTCGTGGTTTGCGGTACGACCACGGTGACGGGCATGGACAGCTGCCGCCCGGCATAGGCCACGGCAATGCCGGCATTGCCGCCCGACGAAGCCACAAAGCGCTTCTTGCCCTGGCGTGCCAGGGTCTCGCAGGCATGGCCTATGCCGCGCAGCTTGAATGATCCGCAGGGTTGCAGCGCATCCAGCTTGAGCCAGATTTCAGGACCACCGGCGTGGCTCAGGGCATGGGACGGGATAAGGGGAGTGAAGGTGTGCAAAGGCATGGGGTGGCAGTGTAGGACTGGCGTTCAGCCGCGATAATCCCTTGGCTTTTCAAATATTCTTTGCGCCATGAGCACAAATCAAGCCCTGCCCCTGTTCGGGGAAATGGCCATCTTCGTCAAGGTGGTGGACACGGGCAGCTTCTCCGAGGCCGCGCGTCAGCTGGGCAGCACGCCATCGGCCACCAGCCGGGGCGTGGCGCGGCTGGAAAGGGCTCTGGGCCTGCGCCTGCTGGAACGCACCACGCGCAAGCTGCGCCTGAGCGAGGCGGGCCGCGAGGTGCATGCGCGCTGCCTGGACATGGTGGGCGCCGCCCAGGCCGTCATGGCCGCGTCCCTGCTGCAGGACGCGCAGCCGCGCGGCCTGGTGCGCATCAGCGTGCCCAAGGCCGTGGGCCGTACCGTGGTCCATCCCCACATGCCCGACTTCCTGGCCCTGTATCCCGAGGTCGATGTGCAGATGCGGCTGGAAGACCGCTACATGGACCTGATCGACGACCCGGTGGACCTGGCCATACGCATCACCAACCACCCGCCACCGGGCCTCATGGGTCGCCACCTGATGGACATCGACCATCTGCTGTGCGCCTCGCCCCAGTACCTGGCCCGGCACGGCACGCCCGTGCATCCACTGGAGCTCAAGGCCCACAGCTGCATCTACCTGGGCGAGGAGCCCGGCGACGCGCACTGGAAGCTGCGCAGCCATGGCAAGACCGTCACCGTGGCCGTGCGCGGGCGCTATGCCGCCAACCACACCGGTGTGCGGCTGGACGCCGTGCTGCAGCACATCGGCATCGCCAGCCTGCCCCGCTTCACGGCACGCGAGGCCCTGGCGGACGGGCGCATCGTGCAGGTGCTGCCGGACTGGAGCTTTCTGCCGAACTACAGCGGCCAGCTGTGGATTCTTCACCCGCCCACGCGCCACCTGCCACTCAAGCTGCGCGTGCTGATGGATTTCCTGGCCGAGCGGCTGGGTGGGGCTGGTGGGATGCCGATCCAGCGTGGCTAGCACCACAGCGGCAAGCGCTTGACAAACCTGTGGGGTGGCCGCGAGGCGTTGCCCGGCGGCGCACGCACCTGCGTCGATACACTTTCGGCTTCACATCTGAGGGACGGTCATGGACACGAACATCTATGTTTCGGAGCTGACAGCGGATCTGGAAACGGAGTTCATCAAAGGTGCCAGCCAAAGCCGCAAACTGCACGCGCCATGGGTGTCGCCCCCCAGCACGCCGCAGGAATTTCAGAGCTACCTAGCACGCGTGCAGGAGCCGGCTGGGGCCGCCTTTGTGATCTGGGAGTGGCACAGCGACGGTTTTGCCGGAATCGTGCAGATCACGAACATCGTGATGGACCCGTTCCGCTGTGGCCTGATCGATTTCTATGCGTTCTCGGGCTTTGAGGGAAAGGGCCTGATGAAGGAAGGCCTCGCGCATGTCGTGAAGCAGGCTTTCAGGACACTGAAGCTGCATCGGCTGGAAGCCAACATCCAGCCTGAGAACAAGGCAGCCATTGCACTGGCCAAGTCATGCGGCTTCAAGCTGGAGGGCTTCTCGCCGGCGTTCATGAAGGTTGGAACCCGCTGGCGAGACCATGAGCGCTGGGCGCTGCTGGCCGCTTAGGTTGTGCCGCGCGATCTTGGTTGCTTGTGGAATGTCAGCGGGGCAAGCTGCGAGATCTCAGTTTTGGCTCGTCGCTCCAGGGGTTTCGCACGGCAATGCCATCGTTTTTGGCCAGTTTGACCAAGGCTTGGAAGGACTCCGAGAATTGTCTCTCTGTCAACAATGCCCGCATCCGCCGCACAAAGCGCGTGCGCGGACTTTCGTCGGGCTCGTTGTCAAGGTCGAACTGGAAGATCCGGTACAGACCAATCAGCACAGGCTCCAGCCACTTCCCCTCGGGGGCCGCTGACTTGGCAACATCCTGGTACCAGAGATCCAGGGGCCTCTCGTACTGAAAGATCATGTCGTTGTAGCCCTTGCTGGATGTGGCAGGAAATGCCAGCCATTGGCCCATGGTCCATAGGTCAAACAGTGCAAAACGGAAGGCTCTCAACGGGAGCTCTTCGTGGTCCCACGGAAAGTATCTGGGTGCTCTGCTGACGTAAGTGTCTCGGGTCACTGGCAGCTGCACAGTGTCTTGAGACAGGTCTGGAAGCATCAGGTTGAACAGCCGTTCGTTGTGCCCGTTCGTATGTATGTCCACAATTTTGCAATGTGCATAGGGCGCAGGGGCGTCAGGAAGCTGAGACACAGCGAGGGGCAACTCTTTTTCCAACTCGGACGTGCTGACCAGGCGCGTGCCTCCGGAAGATGCATGGCCCTGCCCGATGCTGAAGAGCAAAGTGAAACCTCCGAGGCGATCTCCCGGCAGCGCCTGAGGGTGCTCCATGAACTGGTCTCGCAATGAGCGCAGCACCGTCTCGTCCTGGCAAGGGTGCAGGTACAGGAACAGCAGCAGATTCAAATGGCGCACCGTGGAATCACGGTCCCAGTCGTGGAGCTTTTTCCAATGGGGGAGGGAGCCTTTGAGGAAGTACCTCTTGACGATCCCCCGGCCCTTCTTGGTCATTTCCAGCGCATAGAGCATCTGCTCGATCTCCGGCCACTGCTTCTCGCGCTCCTTCATCCAAGACTTGTCGTCGGTTTTCCAGTGACTGGTGTCGAAATTCTCCAGGGGATTCAAGGAACTCACTCTATTTCACTCCCAATGCTTCATGCTTGTGGGGGGCGATGATAGACAGCCCGCAGCGATCGGTACTGGACAAAATGATCAACCCACGATGCTGGGCACGCCCCGTTGTGATCCCGAGGCCATGCAGGTGGACCCTGCCCTGCAGCGGGAATAGCAGGACGCAAGCGCGCGATCAACGGCTGTCACGCAGCCTGCGCCACAGCGTGGCCCGGCTGATACCCAGGATCTCGCAGGCGCGGCGCTGGTCGCCCTGCACCTGCTCCAGTACTTCGCGCATGCGCTGGCGCTCGGCATCGCGCCGGGCCTCGCGCAACTGCAGTTGCCGCTGCTGTGCGGGCAGGGCCTGAACGGTACCCTGCCCAGCCCCGTCGCATTCAGGAAACAGCTCCCGCAACCGGCCCATGTCCACGCGGCCCGCGCTGTCACGCAGGTCGTGGCGGCAGGCCAGCAGGCGTTCCACCCAGTTGTCCAGCTCTCGCGCATTGCCGGGCCAGCGGTGAGCGGCGGCCAAATCCAGCAAGGCTTCCAGCAAGGGCTCCAGTGAAGAGGCCTCGGCCTGCAGCGACTGCGTGCGCAAACGTCGCGCAAGCATGGTGCGGGCCAGAGCCTGGACATCGCCCTGTCCCCGTTCGTGCAGTCCGGGCATGGCCAGGCGCAGCACGGCCAGGCGGTAGAACAGGTCACGCCGGAATTCACCGCGCTCGACCAGGGCCGCCAGATCGGCATGCGTGGCGGCGATGACGCGCAGGTCCACGGGCACGGACGTAGTGGAGCCCACGCGCAGCACTTCGCGCTCCTGCAGCACGCGCAGCAGGCGGGATTGCAGGGCCAGCGGCATGTCCCCGATCTCGTCCAGGAACAAGGTGCCCGTATGGGCTGCCTCGATCAGCCCGGTCTTGCCGCCGCGCCGCGCGCCGGTGAAAGCGCCTTCGTCGTAGCCGAAGAGTTCGCTCTCCAGCAGGCTTTCCCCCAGGGCCGCGCAGTTGACGGCCAGAAAGGGCTGGGCGGCGCGCCGGCTGGCGCGGTGCATGCCCTGTGCCAACAACTCCTTGCCCGTGCCACTGTCGCCCTGGATGAGCACGGTGGCATCGCTGGTCGCGAACTGGCGCGCCAGGCGGCGCACGCGCTGGGCGGGTTCGCTGTCGCCCGCGTAGTCTTCGATGCGCCAGCGCACGCCCGCGCCGCGCAGGCTGCGGTTGGCGCGCAGGTGGCGGTCGGCGCGCTGGATGGTGGCGGGGTCGCGGCAGACCAGCAAGGCGCCCGTGAGCTGGCCGTTTTCCACGATGGGCGCGCGCCGTACCACCAGGGTGCGCATGGCCAGTTGGACCACGTCTTCACTGCCTTCGGGCTCCAGGGACTGCGACTGCAGCGCCTGCGCCAGTGCCAGCGCGGGCGCCACCTCGTCCAGCAGCCGGCCATGCAGCGCCTTGGCGGGCGCTCCCAGCAGGGCCGCCATGGTGGGGTTCAGTGCCTGGATGCAGCCTTGCGTGTCCACGGCGACCACGCCGTCCTGCAACTGGCCGAGCACGGTTTCCAGCCGCTGGTGGCGGGCGCGCTCGGCATGGCGGTGGCGGGCCAGCAGCACCGCGTCGCGCAGGGCCTGCAGCACGGCGCCATCGGAGTACAGCAGCACGCTGGGAATGCCGGCCTGCTCGGCCAGATCGGCAACCAGCCCAGGCGCGACCACGGCACCCACGCCTGCGGCCTGCAGCGCACGCACGCAGGCCTGGGCATCCTCGGGCCCGTGGTAGCTGAACTGGGCAATGCCGGCGCCGAACAGCGCGTCGAACTGGGCCAGGTGCGGCGAGGGATGGTCAAACGACACCAGCCCGATGCGCGGCGTGCCGCCCGCCTGCGCCAACTCCCGCGCGCTGGCCAGCGCCTGCAGCAGATCGAAGCCGCGCACCTCGATCATGACCACGGGAATGTCGACATGCTCGCGCACCCAGGCACCACTGGCGCCGGCGGCCACCAGGGCGTCTATGGGCTCGACCGCCTGCAGCGCGCGCACGGCCTGCACAGCGTCGTCAAAGGCCGCGCTGACATGCTCCACACGCACCTGGTCGCCCACCGCCAGGGACATGCGCTCCAGCACGCGGCCGATGCGATGGCGGCCTATGGTGACGACACGGGGCCATGCCACGCGGGGGGCGGACGGGGTTCCAGGGACAGGGGCCACGACTGATTCATTCATGCAACCGATTATTTCATTCATGCAACATCGCGCCGCATGAATCCAGCAGCAGGTTCCGCCTCATCCTCTTGTGAACTGAAAAATGCATTCAGATCAATGGCTTGCAATAACAAGGGTTTACCCTTTATTGCCATGGCATGCAGCTTGCAAACAAGGCCGGCGTTTCAATCATTTCAAGTATTTCCAGGAGACTCCCCATGCACCAGCCATCCCGCCTGCCCCGCCGCACCGCCCTGGCCGCCCTGCTTGCCACCGTGCTGCCGCTGGCCGGCGTGTCGTTTGCCGCGCCTGCCGCCGATGCCTGGCCCACCCGCCCCATCCGCCTGGTGGTGCCGTTCTCCGCAGGCGGCGCCAACGACCTGATGGCCCGCTCTGCCGCCGAAGGTGCGTCCAAAATCCTGGGCCAGCCGGTGGTCATCGACAACCGCGCAGGCGCGGGCGGCACCGTGGGCGCCGACATCGTGGCCAAGGCCCAGCCAGACGGCTACACCCTGCTGGTGAGCGCGGCCGGCGTGATCTCCAACAGCATGATCAAGAAGACCATGCCGTTCAAGGACGATGCGCTGGTGCCCGTGGCCATGATCGGACTGGCGCCTTCGGTGATCGTGGTTCCCAAGAACGCGCCCTACCAGAACCTGCGAGATTTCGTCGAGGCATCGAAGAAGGGCCAGGGCTTCAATTTCGCCACGGCCGGCACGGGCAGCACGCCGCATTTCGTGGCCGAGATGCTGAACGTGAAATACGGCGCACAGCTGCAGCCCGTGCCCTACAAGAGCGGATCGGAAAGCACGACGGCCGTGCTGGGCGGCCAGGTGGAGGGCACGTCGGAGGCCAGCATCATCGCCCTGCCCCACATCCTCAATGAGGGCAAGTTCAAGGCCCTGGCCACCACCTGGACGCAGCGCATCTCCGCCTATCCGCAACTGTCCACCGCCGTGGAGCAGGGCTTTGCCGAACTGCAGATAGCGCACTGGGCCGGCATCCACGCGCCCAAGGGAACGCCGGCCGCCATCCTGGACAAGCTGGCCGCCGCCGTGGACCAGGCCATGAAGGAGCCGGCCACCGTGGAGAAGCTCAAGGGTCTGGGCATCGAGCCCATCGGCGGCACGCGCGCCGAGTTCGTGAAATTCACCGATGCCGAGCGCAAGCGCCTGGGCGAGATCGTCAAGGCCGCGAAGATGCAGGAAAAGTGAGCCGCTCCCGCCACAACCACGGATCCCAACCGAGACAAGACACCATGAATACCCGCCGCAATACCCTCCGCCTGAGCCTGGGGCTGGCCCTGAGCGCCACCGCCGCCGCTGCGGCCCTGCTCGCCGCCCCCGCCACCGCCGTGGCCCAGGGCGCAGATGCCTGGCCCTCGCGCCCCATCAAGCTCATCGTGCCCTATGCGGCCGGCGGCTTTGCCGATACGCGGGCCCGCAAGATCGCCGACAAGATAGGCCAGAGCCTGGGCCAGCCCATCGTGATCGACAACCGCGGCGGCGCGGGCGGCGTGACGGGCACGGATGCCATTGCCAAGGCCACGGACGGCCATACCTTCGGCTTCGGCTCGCCAGGTCCGCTGGTGACCAATCCCATGCTGATGAAAAAGCTGCCCTACAACGCCACACGCGACCTGCAGCCCATCATCCTGATCGAAGAGGCGCCGCTGATCCTGACCACGGCGCCCAACCAACCGTTCAAGACCGTGGCCGAGCTGGTGGCTGCAGCCAAGGCCAAGCCGGGCACGCTGACCTATGGATCGTCGGGCGTGGGCGGTGCCCACCACCTGTCGGGCGAGCTGCTGGCCTTCCAGACGCGCACGGACATGGTCCATGTGCCCTACAAGGGCGGCGCGCTGGCAGCCACCGACCTGATGGGCGGGCACCTGGCCTTCATGTTCGAGATGGGCTATGCGGCCCTGCCCGCCATCCAGGGCGACAAGGTCAAGGCGCTGGCCGTGTCCAGCAAGCAGCGACTGAAGGTGCTGCCCAGCGTGCCCACGCTGGATGAGGCGGGCATCAAGGGCTTCGAGTCGTACAACTGGCTGGGCATGATCGCTCCGGCCAGCACGCCGCCGGCCGTGATCGAGCGCCTGAACAAGGCCGTGAACGAGGCACTCAAGGACGCCGAGGTGCGCGCCATGATCGAGAACACGGGCGGCATGGTCATGGGCGGCACGCCCCAGGCCTACGGCAAGTTCATCGAGGCCGAGCGCGCCAAGTGGGGCCCGGTGATCAAGAACGCCAACATCACGCTGGACTGAGCGCCAGCCCGCGCATCGCTTTTTCCCATTCGACACCACCATCCATGAACACCAAGCAACAACTCAAGGCCCTGGCCGAAGCGCGCCGCGGCGTGCTCGTGCCCGGCGCATTCAACGCGCTGTCCGCGCGCGTCGTGGCCGATCTCGGCTTCGAGGCCATCTATGTGACCGGAGCCGGCGTGACCAATATGTGGTTCGGCCTGCCCGACCAGGCCTTCATGGGCCTGACCGACATCGCCGACCACACGGCCCGCATCCGCGACGCCGTGGATCTGCCGCTGATCGTCGATGCCGACACCGGCTTTGGCAACGCGCTCAACACCTACCATGCGGTGCGCACGCTGGAGCGCGCAGGCGCCGACTGCATCCAGATCGAGGACCAGATCAGCCCCAAGCGCTGCGGCCATTTCAATGGCAAGGAAGTGATTTCCACCGAGGAAATGCTGGGCAAGATCAAGGCCGCCGTGGACGCACGCCGCGACCAGGGCACGCTGATCATGGCGCGCACCGATGCCTGCGCCACGCAGGGCTTCGAGGCCGCCGTGGAGCGCGCCCAGCGCTTTGCCGAGGCGGGAGCCGACATCCTTTTTGTCGAGGCCGTGACCCAGGCCGAAGAAATCCGCGCCCTGCCCCAGCGCCTGTCCACGCCGCAGCTGATGAACATGGTGATCGGAGGCAAGACGCCCATTACCGACGCGGGCGAGCTGGCAGACCTGGGCTATGGCCTGGTGCTGTATGCCAATGCCGCGCTGCAAGGCGCCGTGGCCGGCATGCAAAAGGCGCTGGGCCAGCTGCGCAACGAGCGCAGGGTGGACGAGAACCCCGCGGTGGTCGCCCCCTTTGCCGAGCGCCAGCGCCTGGTCAACAAGCCGTTCTGGGACGCGCTGGAAAAGAAGTACGAGTGAAGCACGAGCGAGGGCGGGCTGGCGCAGCACCGCTCAGCCGCTCAGCCCCTCGCCGACGCCTTCCACCCCTTGAGCGTCAACTCCAGCGCCTGCAGCGCCTGCGGCAAGCGTTCGGGGGGCGCCCCTTCCTCGGCAATCCAGAACGCGGATTCCACCAGGCAGCCATTGAGCAAGCGCGACATGGCCAGAGGATTGGCGCGCACGATCACGCCGCGCTCCATGAGCTGCTCCAGGTAGCCGGCCACGAAGGCAATGCAGGCGCGGTGCTGCTCGCCCTGGTCCGTGCCGGTGAGCACGGCGCGCGCATCCTGCAGCACGATGCGGCGTATCTCGCCCTCCTGCGCCATGGCCAGGTAGGCGCGGCAGTAGGCCAGGAACCCCTCCCAGGGGTCGGTATGGTCGGCCAGCACCTGCTCCAGGCGTGCGTCCATCTCGGCATCCATCTGCGCCACCACGGCGGCCAGCAAGCCCGGCTTGCCACCGAAATGGTGGTACAGCGCGCCGCGCGTCAGGCCGGCATTGGCCGTCAATTCGTCCATGGAGGCCTGGGAATAGCCCTGGCTGCCAAAGGCCTCGCGCGCAGCCTCGATGAGCTTGGCGCGTGTCTCCTCGATCATGCTGGCCCGGCTTTTGCGCATGGCGCACTCCATTCACATACAAAACGTATGCCAATGATACGGCGCGTCACGGGCAACCCGTAGAATCGCTGACATACGCCGCGTATGTGATTGCAGCGGCCTGTCCGTTTTCCGAGGTTTCCATGTTCCACGCCTACCGCCAGCTGTTCACCCGGCCCGGCACGGCCGCCTTTGTGCTGGCCGGTCTCCTGGCCCGCCTGCCCCTGTCGATGACGGGCATCGGCCTGATCACCATGCTGTCCCAGCAGCGCGGCGCCTACACGCTGGCCGGCGCGGTCGCGGCCTGCTTTGCGCTGTCCATTGCGGTGCTGGCGCCCCGCATCTCGGCCCTGGTGGACCGCCATGGCCAGCGCAAGGTCCTGCCCTGGGCAGCGGCCGTGAGTGCCGCCGCCATGTTCGCGCTGCTGGCCTGCGCGCATTGGCAGGGGCCGGATTGGCTGCTGCTGGTGCTGGCAGCGCTGGTGGGCGCCCTGCCCAGCATGCCGGCCATGGTGCGCGCACGCTGGACCGTGCTGCTGCGCGGCACGCCCCAGCTGCAGACGGCCTATGCGCTGGAGGCCGTGCTGGACGATGTCTGCTTCATCGTCGGCCCGCCGCTGTCGGTAGGCCTGAGCATGGTGCTGTTCCCCGAGGCGGGGCCGCTGGCCGCCTCCTTGCTGCTGCTGGTGGGCGTGGCGCTGTTCGTGGCCCAGCGCCGCACAGAGCCGCCCGTGGACACATCGCAGCAGCGCACGCGCCAGCAGTCGCTGGCCCGCCATCCCGTGGTGCGCACGCTGGCGCTGTTCATGCTGGCCCAGGGCATCATCGTGGGCACCATCGACGTGGCCAGCGTGGCCTTTGCCACGCAGCAGGGCCAGCCAGCGGCGGCCAGCATCGTGCTGTCGTTCTACGCGCTGGGGTCCTGCGTGATGGGACTGGTCTTCGGCACGCTGCGCCTGAAGGCGCCGCTGCACCGCCAGATTGCCTGGGTGGGCGCCTCGGTCTGCATCACCGCCGTGCCCCTGCTGCTGGCCACCAATGTGTTCACGCTGACCCTGGCCGTGTTGCTGGCCGGCATTACCTTCGGGCCGACCATCACCGTGGCCATGGGCCTGGTGGAGCAGCAGGTGCCGCACCAGCGCCTGACCGAAGGCATGACCTGGCTGCTGACCGGAATTGCCATGGGCGTGGCCCTGGGCGCGGCCGCCGCAGGCTGGGCCACCGACCTGTGGGGCGCACGCATTTCCTTCGTGGTGGCGCTGCTGGCCGGTGTCGCCATGTGGTCCCTGGGCGTGCTGGCCGCACGCCAGGCACGAGCGAAAGAGAGCCCGCCTGCCGAAGACGCAGCCGCTGCCTGCACCTGAACACGGCCCCAACGCCCGCGCCAGCCCAGACTGCTCAGGCCGTGGCCATCAAGGCCAGCAGCTCGGCCAGGCGCTGGCGCATCCACAGCGCTTCGGCCCCGGGCGCCAGCCCTTCCAGCCAGAGCATGCGCACGGTCAGCGGCGGCAGCGCGAGCCCCTCGCAGGCGCGTTGCCGCAGATGCGGGCGCAGATCGCCGAACTCGGCAATATTGACCGGCAGGATGGCCCAGCCCAGGCCGTCGGCCACCATGTCGGCAATCACATAGAAGCTGTTGGAGCGCCAGACGGCGGGACTGAGCACGGTGTCCTCCACGCCCTCGATGTGCATCAGCAACTGGCGGTGCGCGGCCAGCTGCCTGCGCGTGAGGGCCGCCGTGCCATCGAGCACATGGCCCTTGGCCACGCAAATGGTCTGCGGCACGCTGCCGATATGGCGCTGGGCGCAGGTGGCCGGCGCAGGCGCTCGGTCGAACTGGAAGGCGACCTGGGCACGCTGCGCCGCCACATGCTCGGCCACTTCGGAGGCCGTGCCGTTCAGCACGGTCAGCTCCATGGCCGGAAAGCGCGCCGCCAGCTCCTTGAACAGCTGGGCCAGCGGCACATAGGGCAATGCCTCGTCCAGCGCAACGGCCAGGCGTGCCTGCCCGCCTGCGGCCAATGCGCGGGCGCGGTGGTCCATGGCCTGGGCCTGGTGCAGCAGGGACCGGGCCTCCAGCAGCATCACCTCCCCTGCCGCCGTCAGCTGCACGCGGCGCCCCACGCGGTCGAACAGCTCCAGCCCCAGGTCGGCTTCCAGCAGGCCGATGGCCGTGCTCACGGCCGACTGCGCACGACCCAGGCGACGGGCAGCCTCGGTCATGGTGCCGGCTTCGGCCACCGCCACAAAATGCTTCAGCCTGTCGAGCGTCCATTCCATCCATCAATTTTATGGATGGAATCAAACTTTGATAAATCATTTCATTGATGGAAACTGTGGTTTTCATCAAGAAGGAAGCCCTGGCCCACAAGGCCCGGGGCAAACAGGTGCTTTATGGCGTTCACAACGCAAACCCAGAACCCCGTTTCGGGGCATCTTCCAAAATCCCAGGCGGCCGATCCGCGCCGCTGGCTGGTGCTGGCCATCGTCTCGGTGGCGCTGCTGCTCATCGTCATCGACATGACAGTGCTCTACACGGCGCTTCCGCGCCTCACGCATGACCTGGCGGCCACGGCCTCGGCCAAGCTATGGATCGTCAACATCTACGCGCTGGTGGTCTCCGGCCTGCTGCTGGGCATGGGCACGCTGGGCGACAGGCTCGGTCACAAGCGGCTGTTCATGGCCGGGCTGTGCGTGTTCGGCGTGGCATCGCTGTGCGCGGCCTTTGCGCCCTCGCCCGCCCTGCTGATTGCGGCGCGCGCGCTGCTGGGAGTGGGCGCGGCCATGATGATGCCGGCCACGCTGTCCCTGATCCGCCTGAGCTTTGCCGATGAGCGCGAGCGAGCTCTGGCCATCGGCATCTGGGCCTCGGTGGCCTCGGGCGGTGCGGCATTCGGGCCGGTGGTGGGCGGGCTGCTGCTCGAATACTTCTGGTGGGGCTCGGTGTTCCTGATCAATGTGCCCATCGTGCTGCTCGCCCTGCCCCTGGCCGGCTGGCTGATTCCCGCAGGCACGGCCACCTCGCAGCGGCCCTGGGACTTCATCGGCTCATTGCAGGTCATGGCAGGCTTGGTGGGCAGCACCTACGCCATCAAGGAAGCCGGCAAACAATCGCCCGACTGGGCCCTGGCCGCCGCGACCCTGGTGCTGGGCCTGGGCTTTCTCGCGCTGTTCGTGCGGCGCCAGCGCCGCAGCAGCGACCCGCTGCTGGACTTTGCGCTGTTTCGCAACCCGGCGTTTGCCACGGCCGTGGCCTCGGCCCTGGTGGCAGCGGCCGCGCTGATCGGCATGGAGCTCGTGTTCAGCCAGCGCCTGCAACTGGTGCAGGGACTGTCGCCACTGCAGGCCGGCCTGGCCGTGCTGCCGCTGCCGCTGGCCGCCTTTGTGGCCGGCACCGTGGCAGGCCACTGGCTGCCACGCCTGGGCGGCGCGCGCATGCTGCCGGCAGCGCTGCTGCTGTCGGCCCTGGGCATGGGCGGCTATCTGCTGGTCCACGACATGGGCTGGTGGCCGCAGGCGGCGGCGCTGGCCCTGCTGGGCCTGGGCATAGGCGCGGCCATGACCACGGCGTCGAGCACCATCATGCAAAGCGCTCCCGCGGACCGTGCAGGCATGGCGGCCTCGGTCGAGGAGGTGTCATACGAGCTGGGCGGCGCACTGGGCGTGACGCTGATGGGCAGCCTGCTGTCGGCCGTCTATGCAGGCTCACTGCACCTGCCGGAGGGCCTGGACCTGGCCCTGCCCGACTCCGTGCGCGACAGCCTGGACGAAGCCCTGCTCGCTGCCGATCAGCTGATGCCCCAGGCCGCGCACCAGTTGACCGAACTGGCACGCACGGCCTTCGGCCAGGGCTTCAGCGCCGTGATCGCTAGCGCCACGCTGCTGCTGTTCTGCACGGCACTGTGGACGGGCTGGCGGCTGCGCGGTCAGCGCCGCTGAGCCGTCGCCTTCCTCTCAAAAAGCAAAAAGCCCCGTCCGGGGCTTTTTGCGTTGCGTGCACATGGCGTGCACACGTCGTACCTGCGCTTCGATCAGGCGAAGTTCTGCTCGGCAAACTTCCAGTTCACCAGTTGGCCGAGGAAGGTCTCGACGAACTTGGGACGCAGGTTGCGGTAGTCGATGTAGTAGGCGTGTTCCCAGACGTCCACGGTCAGCAGGGCCTTGTCTTCCGTAGTCAGGGGCGTGCCGGCGGCGCCGGTGTTGACGATGTCCACCGAACCATCGGCCTTCTTGACCAGCCAGGTCCAGCCAGAGCCGAAGTTGCCCACGGCCGACTTCACGAAGGCTTCCTTGAAGGCGGCGTAGCTGCCCCACTTCTTGTTGATGGCGTCAGCCAGTGCGCCGGTAGGCTCGCCGCCACCGTTGGGGGCCATGCAGTTCCAGAAGAAGGTGTGGTTCCAGATCTGGGCTGCGTTGTTGTAGATGCCGCCGGAAGACTTCTTGACGATCTCTTCCAGGGTCATGTTTTCGAATTCGGTGCCCTTTTGCAGGTTGTTCAGGTTCACCACATAGGCGTTGTGGTGCTTGCCATGGTGGTACTCCAGCGTTTCCTGGCTGTAGTGGGGTGCCAGCGCGTCAATCGCATAGGGCAGAGGGGGCAAGGTATGTTCCATGGTGTTTCCTTCGTGGTTGAAATCTTTTAGGACGGGCCAGCACCTGTTGCGCAGAGCGCCTGCAGCGCCTGCCGTGACCGTCGCGCGGGGCCTGCACTGCGCGCATTGCTGCGAGCCCTGGCCCTCACGCACCCGAACGGGCATTGTAGGAACAACTTCGTGACCCTGCGGCGAAAGCGCGCGCCAAATGGCCCATCTTGGCCCATCTTGGCCCGCTGCTGCGAGGGTGGATGTGAATTGACCTTGATCCGGCCAATCGGCCTACACGGATACTGCCTGCCACCCCCCATTCCCCGCACGCCGAACGCTGCACACAGCGGGCCGCAGTTCAGAGCAGGCGCGGCTGCGTCACCACCAGGTCCAGGCTGCCGTCGGCCAGCTGTGCCTGCAAGGCCGTGCCCGGTGGCGCGCTGCGCGCCTCGGTCACGGGATGACCCTCGGCATCGGTCAGCAGGGCATAGCCGCGCTGCAGCACCAGGCGCGGGTCCAGCAGCTGCAGGCGAAGCTCCATGCGCGCCAGATGGTCCGCACGCCGGTCCAGGCCGCGACGCATGCCGGCAGGCAACTGCGCCTGCAGGCCCTGCCCCGCATGGTCCATGCGCTGCAGCCGCAACTGCATGGCATGGCGCAGTCGCTGGGCCTGGCGGCTGAGCTGCAGCCGGCTGCGGGCCAGTTGCTCGCTGGGCCGGCCCAGGCGCTGCGCTGCCAGGTCCAGGCGCTGCTGCTGGCGGTCCAGCAGCCGCTGCACACCGTCCTCCAGGCGGCCCTGCATGAGCTGCAGCGCACCCATCCAGACCTCGCGCGGCTGGCTCACCAGTTCGGCCGCCGCCGTGGGCGTGGGCGCGCGCAGGTCGGCGCAGAAGTCGGCAATGGTGAAATCGGTCTCGTGCCCCACGCCGCAGATCAGGGGCACCGGGCTTTGCACGATGGTGCGGGCCAGGCGCTCGTCATTGAAGGCCCAAAGGTCTTCAATGGAGCCGCCCCCGCGCACCAGCAAGATGGTGTCGATGGGCGGCGCGCCGGCCACCGAGCCATCAACCGAGCCCGCGCCTTCCCGCGCCAGGCCATAAAGCCTTTGCAGCGCATCGATCAGGGAGGCCGGCGCCTGCGCGCCCTGCACCAGGGCAGGCGCCAGCACCACGGGGATATGGGGCACGCGGCGGCGCAGCGCCGTGATCACGTCGTGCAGCGCAGCAGCCCCGGGCGAAGTCACCACGCCAATGCCGCGCGGCAGCGGCGGCAGGCTGCGCTTTCGGGCAGCGTCGAAAAGGCCTTCGGCCTCCAGCTGCGCCTTCAGCCGCAGGAACTGCTCGAACAGGGCGCCCTGGCCCGCACGCTGCATGCTCTCGACGACCAGTTGCAGGTCGCCACGCTGCTCGTAGACGCCCAGCCGGCCCCGCAACTCGACCAGCTCGCCGTCGCGCGGCGAAAAATCCATGAGCTGGGCCGCACGCCGGAACATGGCGCAGCGGATCTGCCCGCCCGCGTCCTTGATGCTGAAGTAGCAATGGCCGCTGGCCGCGCGGGAAAAGCCGCTGATCTCGCCGCGAACCGCCACCGGATTGAAGCGTGCCTGCAAGGCGTCGCTCACGGCGCGGCACAGCGCGCCGACTTCCCAGACCAGCGGCGCCGCTGCTGGGTTCATTGCGCCGAATGCACCACTCATGCGGCCTCCCGGTCTGCATGCAGTGCAACATTCTCCACAGGCAGGCGGATGCAGACCCGAGCAGGCATTTTGGCGGCAATTTGCAGAAGCACTCTCAAAAACACCTCGCAAGCAATTGATTCATAAAGATTTTTTTGCTGCAACAAAGAATTCACATTTGTCACAGTGTCCATTCGCCGCCGCAGCGGCGTTTGCGCAACCCGCTTGATAACAAAGTTATCCACAGAAATCTGTGCTATAGCGACCATCCAAAATCCCGAATATGGGGAGCCGCCCGTTGCCTGGATGCTGCGCCGGGTCACAGTTTTCAGGCGATCGCGGACACGAGACGCCTGGACCGGCCATATGGCTGGGCCATAATCGTCGGCTGCAGTTAAACGCGGGGGGAAAACAACTTGCTGTCGATCATACAAGCCGCAGGCTGGCCGATCTGGCCACTGATTGCCTGCTCCATCCTGGCTCTGGCCCTGGTCTTTGAACGTTTCGTGGCGCTGAAAACGGCCCGCGTAGCGCCGCCCGCCCTGCTGGGCGAGGCGATTTCCGTGTCCTCGCGCGGCCTGCCCAGCCAGGAAGTCGTGCAGCAGCTGTCCCAGAACTCCACGCTGGGCGAAGTCCTGGCAAGCGGACTGCGCGCCCTGCAGGCCCATCCGGACAGCAGCGAAGAAGAGCTTCGCGCCTCCATGGAAGGCGCCGGCCGCGCTGCTGCCCACACCCTGGAAAAGCACCTGAGCGCGCTGGCCACCATCGCCTCTGCCGCGCCTTTGCTGGGCCTGCTGGGCACGGTGATCGGCATGATCGAGATCTTCGGCTCGCAAGGCGGCGCATCGGCCACCGGCGGCGGCAACCCGGCGCAGCTGGCGGCCGGCATCTCCATCGCCCTGTACAACACGGCCTTCGGCCTGATCGTCGCCATTCCGGCGCTGATCTTCTGGCGCTACTTCCGCGCCCGCGTCGATGGCTACCTGCTGGGCATGGAGCTGGCCTCCGAACAGTTCGTGCGCCACCTGGTGCGCGTCGGCGGCAAGTGAACCCGCAGAACCCGCACGCGAGAGACCTGCCATGAACTTCCGTCCCCGCCGCCGTGACGAGCCCGAGATCAACCTGATCCCGTTCATCGATGTGCTGCTGGTGGTGCTGATCTTTCTGATGCTGTCCACCACCTACAGCAAGTTCACCGAGCTGCAGCTGACCCTTCCCGTGGCCGATGTCGAGCAGCAGCGCGACCGGCCCCGCGAAATCATCGTCGCCATCGCTGCCGACGGCCGCTACGCCATCAACAAGACCGCCGTGGAAGACCGCAGCGTCACTGGCCTGACCCAGGCACTGGCCGCAGCGGCAGTTGCCGGCAAGGACAGCGTGGTCATCATCAGCGCCGACGCCACCGCGCCGCACCAGTCCGTGGTGTCGGTGATGGAGGCCTCGCGCCGCGCCGGACTGTCCCAGATCACCTTTGCCACGCAGACCTCGGCCAGCGCCGGGCGCTGAGGGCAAGGCCTCCATGCCCGGGAATGGCCCCGCCCCCGCAGCCCGGGGGCTTCGCGCGGCCTGGCGCCACCGCGGCCCGCTGGCCTGCTCCCTCTTCCCCCTGTCCCTGCTGTACCGTGCCCTGCTGGGCCTGCATCGGTTGCCCTATGCACTGGGTTTCAGGCGTGCAGGCCAGGCCGGCATTCCGGTCATCGTCGTCGGCAACGTGATTGCGGGCGGCGCCGGAAAGACCCCCGTCACGCTCGCCCTGGCCCGCCATCTGCGGGACAGCGGCTGGAGCCCTGGCATCGTCTCGCGCGGCTATGGCCGCAGCACGGACGACTGCCGCGAAGCCCATCCTGACAGCGCCCCCGCCGATGTGGGCGACGAGCCCGCGCTGCTGGCGCGCGCCAGCGGCGTGCCGGTCTTCGTTGCCCGCAAGCGCATCGAGGCCGTCCAGGCCCTACGTGCCCGCCATCCCCAGGTGGATGTGGTCATCAGCGACGACGGCCTGCAGCACCTGGCCCTGGCCCGCGACATCGAGCTGTGCGTCTTCAACGACGACGGCATCGGCAATGGCTGGCTGCTGCCGGCCGGCCCGCTGCGCGAACCCTGGCCGCGCCCCGTCACCGCCGTGCTGCACGCGGGCACCTGCCCGCCAACGGATGCGCCCGCCTTTGCCATGCAGCGCCAACTGGCCGCTGAAGGCGTCAATGCGCACGGTGAGCGCATTCCCCTGGCGGCCCTGCGCGGACGGCCCGTGGAGGCCGTGGCCGCCGTGGCCCGGCCCGAGGCCTTTTTCTCCATGCTGGCCACTGAACAGGGTCTGGCGCTGGAGCACGCCCAGGCACTGCCGGATCACTATAATTTTGAGAGCTTCCAGCGCCTGGGACGCAATGAAGACCCGCTGGTCTGCACCGAAAAGGATGCGGTCAAGCTGTGGCGAACCCATCCCCAGGCCTGGTCCGTTGCGCTGCAATTGCAGCTGCCGCCAGATTTCTGGGCGCTGCTGGATCAGCGGCTGCAGGCGCTGCGCAGGCCACGCGCCTGACTATCATCACCGTCTTGGCTGGCCGCCACGGCCCGCCCTCCCCCTCCAAAACACAGGATCCGCCATGGACGCCAAACTTCTCGAACTGCTGGTCTGCCCCGTCACCAAGGGCCCGCTGCGCTTTGACCGCGAGCACCAGGAACTGGTCTCGCGCAGCGCGCGCCTGGCCTACCCCGTGCGCGACGGCATCCCGGTGCTGCTGGAGGCCGAAGCCCGCACGCTGGACGACGACGAGCTCGAGGACTGATCGCGCCGCAAGGCCCGATTTCCGACAACGCCCGCGCCCGCACTTTCGACCTTCTCCGCAACGCACCATGCCCACCGCGCCCTTCACGGTTCTGATTCCTGCCCGCCTTGCCTCCAGCCGCCTGCCAGGCAAGCCCCTCGCAGACATTGGAGGCCTTCCCATGGTCGTGCGCGTGGCACAGCGTGCCGGCCTCAGCGGCGCCACGCGCTGCGTGGTCGCGGCCGATGACGAAAGCATCGTCGCCGCCTGCGCCGCGCACGGCGTTGCAGCCGTGCTCACCCGCAGCGACCACGCCAGCGGCAGCGACCGCCTGGCCGAGGCCTGCGAACTGCTGGGCCTGGATGGCGACGACATCGTCGTCAACGTCCAGGGCGACGAACCGTTGATCGCTCCCGACCTCATCGATGCCGTGGCCGCCCTGCTGCCGCAGCGGCCCTCGGCCAGCATGGGCACGGCGGCACATGCCATCGACAGCCTGGCCGACTTCACCAACCCGAACGTGGTCAAGGTCGTCTGCGATGCCCAGGGCATGGCCCACTATTTCAGTCGCGCCCCCATCCCCTTTGCGCGTGAACATGCAGGCCAGGCATGGTGGGAGACGGCATCTGCAGCGGCATCGGCAGCGCCGGGCCACCCCGGCTTCGCGCCCCTGCGCCACATCGGCATCTACAGCTACCGTGCCGGTTTCCTGCGCAGCTTCCCGCAGCTTTCTCCCGCCCCTACCGAGGTGCTGGAGGCGCTGGAACAGTTGCGTGCGCTGTGGCACGGCCACCGCATCGCCGTCCACCTGACGCCCCATGCACCAGGCCCCGGCGTGGACACCCCCGAAGACCTGGAGCGGGTGCGCGCCCGGTTGTCCGCCTGAATCCGATCCCGCATACGCCAATACAGATGCGCCAATGGCGATGCCCGGCATCGCCATTCACAACACAACTGCACATGCGGTTTTGTCGGACAGCAAAACGTAGTTTTTGGAGATTGCACAGGCGACAGTTTTGCCCTCTGCGTGTAAGCCAGTGTTAGCCCTGTGCGTGCTATCCTTGCCCGCGACAAAAATATGACGCATGGACTGTCCGCCCCGGTGGGCCGATCCGGCAGACAAGAATTTCTACTCTCCTCAAGGACTTCCATGAAACTGATTTTGTTGGGCGCACCCGGCGCCGGCAAAGGCACGCAAGCCGCTTTCATCTGCCAGAAGTACGGCATCCCCCAGATTTCCACCGGTGACATGCTGCGTGCCGCCGTCAAGGCCGGAACGCCCCTGGGCCAGCAGGCCAAGGCCGTGATGGACGCCGGCCAACTGGTCAGCGACGACCTGATCATCAATCTGGTCAAGGAACGCATCGCCCAGGCCGATTGCGCCAACGGCTTCCTGTTTGATGGATTTCCCCGCACCATTCCCCAGGCAGACGCCATGAAGGCCGCTGGCGTGAAGCTGGACTATGTGCTGGAGATCGACGTGCCCTTCGACGCCATCATCGAGCGCATGAGCGGCCGCCGTTCCCACCCCGCCTCGGGCCGCACCTACCACGTCAAGTTCAATCCGCCCAAGGTCGAAGGCCAGGACGACGTGACCGGCGAGCCGCTGGTGCAGCGCGAAGACGACAAGGAAGAAACCGTCAAGAAGCGCCTGGACGTCTACAGCAGCCAGACCCGCCCCCTGGTGGACTACTACCGTGCATGGGCCGAAAAGGAAGCCGCAGCGGCGCCCAAGTACCGCGCCATCAGCGGCCTGGGCTCGGTCGAGGACATCACCCAACGCGCACTGGCTGCACTGGCTGAGTGATGCAGGCCATGTGCCGCAACGAAAAAAGCACCCGCCGGGTGCTTTTTTGTTGACCGCCAGCAACTGAAGAAATGCCGGCGTCGCCGCCCGGCTCAATCGCGCGGCTGTGCTGCCAGCGCCAGCATCATCGCAATCCGGGCCTTTGCCACGGGCAGATGCGCCAAATCGGCCTCTGCCGGGTTGGTCCCAAGGCCGGAGGCCACGGGCAGGCCTTCGGCACAGCGCGTGCCCCGCCAGATCCAGACGCCCCTGTCGCGGGCACGCTGCAAGGCCGCTTCCATGCCTTCGTGAACCGTCGCATTGCCCGTGCCAGCCACGACGATGCCACGCACGCCTGCCGCCACCAGCGCATCCACGCCGCTGGCACGCGCCAAGGCGCCGCTGAACACCACCTCGACCCAGGGCAGCTCATCCAGCGCCAGCAGATCAGATGACATGGTCGCAGGCACCATGGCCCCCGTGGACGGCGCGGCGGGGGAGGACGGCGCATCGGGCACCAGCCAGCGCACACGCCCTTCCTCCACCAACGCCTGGGGCCCGCCTTCCACGGAGCGCATTGCCTGCAGCCGGTAGGGATGGACCTTCTGCACCTGGGCTGCCGCATGCACCTCGCCGCCTGCCACCGCCCATACGCCGCTGCGCCCGCCGCTGGCAGCCACGGTCACGGCATCGCGCAGATTCTGCGGTCCGTCTGCCAACAGGGCCGTGGCCGGGCGCATGGCGCAGGTCAACACAATGGGCTTGGTGGCCGGCAGCAGGCTGTGCAGCAGCCAGGCCGTCTCTTCCAGCGTGTCCGTTCCATGCGTGATCACCACGGCGTGTGTGTCCGCATCCTCCAGTGCCTGCGTGCAGGCGCGCAGCAACGCGCGCCACACGGGCCAGTCCATATCCTTGCTGTCCACCTGCGCGATCTGCTGCGTCTGCACGGGTCCCAGCGCCTGCTGCTCCAGGTCCGGCACGGCCTCCAGCAGCGACTGCACCGTGATCTGCCCGGCCTTGTACCCCACGCCCTGCGACTGCGAATCCGCCCGGCCGGCGATGGTCCCGCCCGTGCCCAGAATCACCAACTTTGACTGCCCCACTTGCACCTCTTGGAAAACTGGTTAAAAATACAGATACTGTATAAATCATCAGATGGCCTCCCAGCCTGCCATCTGCCCTCAAGGACCGGACGCACGCCATGCTCGACCATCCCAAGCTCACCGCCCGCCAGCAACAGATCCTGGACCTGATCCAGGCCGCCATCTCCCGCACGGGCGCGCCTCCCACCCGCGCGGAAATCGCCAACACGCTGGGCTTCAAGTCCGCCAACGCTGCCGAGGAACACCTGCAGGCCCTGGCCCGCAAAGGTGTGATCGAACTGGTCAGCGGCACCTCGCGCGGCATTCGCCTGCGTACCGACACCGTGCGCAACATCAATGCCGCGCGCGGCACCAGCTTCGGACTGCCGCTGTCGGCCCTGGCACCGCTGATGCTGCCCCTGGTGGGCCGCGTTGCGGCGGGCTCGCCCATTCTCGCGCAGGAACACATCGACCAAACCTATTCCGTCGAGCCCAGCCTGTTCCAGACGCGCCCCGACTATCTGCTGCGCGTGCGCGGCATGTCCATGCGCGACGCGGGCATCATGGACGGCGACCTGCTGGCCGTGCAGTCCGCACACGAAGCCCGCAACGGCCAGATCGTCGTGGCGCGCCTGGGTGACGAAGTCACCGTCAAGCGCCTGCGCCGCACCACGCAGGGCGTGGAACTTCTGCCGGAAAACCCCGATTACCCGGTGATCCGCGTCGCCCCCGAAGAGGCCTTTGCCATTGAAGGCCTGGCCGTGGGGCTGATCCGCAACAGCATGTCCATGTAAGCCGGACTGGCGGCGCTTCTCAGGCCGCCTCACCCCATTTCACGCACCGCCCAGGTGGTAGGCGCGAAGCCTTGGAGCTTCGCCCTGGGCGGAGCTTTGCCCGTAAACCGCAATCCTGCCTGTGTCCATGCCTCTTTGAAACACGCCAACAGGAGTCGTCACATGGGATTCGCTCTGCCAACACTGTCTTCTTTTTCCTTCCTGCGCCTGGCACATGGCATCCGCCTGACTGCGACCGCCATGGAGTCGGCCATGCCACTTGCACAAGCCCCTGCTTGCCAGCCATTACCTGCTGCAGCACCCGAGCCCGCCAACGTGATCTCTTTCAGCAAGGCACGCCGGCGCAGCCAGCAGCGCCGCGGCAAGGCCGCACGCGCTGCAGACCATGGAGATGCCCAGCTGATCCTGCCCTTGCTGCCGGCGCAGCCCACCCTGCAATCCGCACCTGAGCAGCCTTCAGGCCTGCGCATCATCCAGCGGTCGCCGCAGGAGCAGCCGGAATGCCTGTTCATCTCCGGGCGAATGGCCGATGTCTGCGCCGCGCTGGAGCGCATGGAAGCGCATGGCGGACCAGCAGCCAACTGAGGCCCGATGCAAGGTGTGCGACACACCTTGCACGACACAAACCTGGGTGGCGCGGACCGCGTGCCGCACGAGGAATCGGCCTGCGCAAATCTGGTGCAGGCTGGCGGCCACCACTGCCCTGTAGCGCACATGCAACAAGTGGATGCCCTCTTTGCGGGAGGGGCGCCGGCCTGAAAGATAATTGATAAGCATTCTTATTATCTTTTGCAGCAGCGATTGCCACTGCGCGCCCGCCTCCTCCGCCCCAGCCTTCTCCGTGCACAGCCTCTACCAGAACCACCATCCCTGGCTGGAAAGCCTGCTGCGCAAACGCCTGGGCAACCGTGACGATGCCGCCGACCTGGCCCAGGACACCTTTGTGCGCCTGCTGCGCTCGCCCCTGCCGCAGCAGGACATCCGCGAACCCAGGCGCTACCTGGCCACCATCGCCCGGGGCCTGGTCGCCGACCTGTTTCGCCGCCGTACGCTGGAGCAGTCCTATCTGGACTATCTGGCCCAGTTGCCGCAATCGCTGGCGCCTTCGCCCGAAGAGCAGGCCATCATCCAGCAGACCCTGCTGGATGTGGACCGCATGCTCCAGGGTCTTCCCCCCAAGGTTCGCGAAGCCTTCGTGCTAGCCCAGTTCGAGGAACTGAGCTACCCAGAGATCGCCCAGCGCCTGGGTGTATCGCTGCGCACCGTCAGCAACTACCTGACCCGGGCGATGGAGCATTGCTGCCTGGTCCTGGCATAGCCACATGGGCGAGAGACATCTGGAAGGCAACGACCGCCGCGCCTTGCATGAGGCCGCCGCCTGGCACGTGAAACTGCGCGGCGCCTCCGCCACAGCGGGCCTGCAACAGGACTGGCAAAAATGGCATGAGGCCGATCCCGCCCACCAGCGCGCCTGGCTGCGCGTGCAATCCGTCACCGCGCAGCTGTCGCATCTGCCCGCACCACTGGCGCGCCAGGCGCTGGGCCGTCGCGCCTCGCCCACCCGCCGCTCCGTGGTGCGCGGCGTGGCGCTGGGCCTGGGCAGCGGAGCCACGGCCTGGATGGCCTGGAAAGGCGCACCACTGGAAAGCTGGCAGGCAGGGCAGCGCACAGCCACAGGCGAGCGCCGGGATCTAAAGCTACCCGACGGCTCCCTGGTGGCCCTGGATACGGCCACCGCCTTGGACACCGTTTTTGACGACCGCCAGCGCCTGCTGCGCCTGCACCGTGGCCGCATCCTCGTCGCCACCGAGCCCGACGCGCTGGGCCGCCCCTTCGGCGTGCACACCCCGCAAGGCCACGTACTAGCCCTGGGCACGCGCTTCACGGTCCATCTTGCGGACGATGGCCTGTGCCATGTCACCGTGCAGGAAAAGGCCGTGCGCCTGCAGCCTCTGGACAGCGATGCACCCTCCGCGCAATTGCAGGCCGGACAGCAAGCCGCCTTCTCGTCCAGCGCCACCCAGCCGCCCACGTCCGCAGACCCCTTTGCAGCCAGCTGGCATGAAGGCGGCCTGGTCGCACTGGACATGCCGTTGGGCCAGCTGATTGACGCCCTTGCCCGCTACCGGCCCGGCTACCTGGGCTGCTCGGCCGAGGTCGCCGGGATGCTTGTCTCGGGCGCCTTTCCCGTGGATGACACGGATCGCGCCCTGGCCGCGCTCGTCAGCCGCTTTCCTCTGCAACTGCGCAGCCGCACACGCTATTGGGTGGAGGTGCAAGCCCGATCAAGCTGAGATGATGGGATGAGGCCATGGCGAAGTCTCTCGTTCAGACCAGCACTTCAGAGCGGCGCATACGGGTGATGCACCACGTCGAAGCCCTCCTCGTCGGAGGGCGCGACAAAGTAGCTCGTGATCAGGTCGAATTGCTCATCGCTGGCCTGAAACGGATGCTCGCCTGCCGCATTGCGCGCACGCAAGCGCTGCTTGCAGACCTCGTCAGGCACATCCAGAAAATGCAGGCGGTGCGAGGCGCCCACTTTCTCGAACACGCTGCGCGCCCACCCCCTCCCCTCCAGGGTATTGGCCGGAAAATCCAGCACCACCGACACGCCAGCGTCCAGCAGCGCCTGTACATGCGCCCCCATCAACCCCTTGAGCCGCGTGCTGCAACGCACGTAATCGGCCACCGACTGCATCTCACCGGGGTACAGGCCGGCCAGCCAGGAATCCTCGCTGACCAACACCGTTCCGGGCCCGGCCGCCAATTGCCGCGCCAGCGTTGACTTGCCCGAGCCGATCTTGCCGCAGACCATGTGCAGCGTGGCAAGCCGCGCGTTGGCGGCAGGGGCATCGGCATATTCTGCGCAACGGGGCTGGGACTGTTCGGAAACCTGCATATCCATCTCCTGAAAGGCTTGAGAAAACCCCGGAGACGGAATGAAAAAACCCGCCTCCTCTGGGCGGGTTGCATGGCGCTGAAGGCCGCTGGCTAACCCACCATCCAATGGATGGTGCGAATAATCTGCGTTGCGTTCAGGCGGGCCATGGCACACAGCATAGCGCAATCACGGTGTCTCAATGGGCCACCATGCGCACCAGCCCCAACCCCGCAAACAGCGCAGCCACGCCAAGCACCAGCGAGCCCAGCGCATACAGCACGGAGGCCAGCCAGTCGCCACGCTCATACAGCATGCCGACCTCCAACGCGTACGTCGAAAACGTGGTGAAGCCACCCAGAATGCCCGTGGTGATGAACAGCCGCGCACTCTGCGGCAGCGATGTCTTGAGCGCAAACCACTCCACCACCACCCCCATCACGAAGGCACCCAGCACATTGATCGCCAATGTACCCAGTGGATACGCACTGCCCACCAGCCGCAGCGCGAGCAAGTTTGTGCCATGCCGGAGCGCAGACCCCAGGCCGCCTCCAACGAACACCAAAATGAAACCGTAGAACCCCATGACCGTCCTTTCATCGAATAACCGGGACGGGCGTGCCGGGCAGGATCAAGACATGGCCCCGCCACCGGCAGGACCCATCCCACCAAGGCAGGAGCCATCAGCCCTTCGCAGGGCGGTTTCGGGAAGCTCCATTCCCATCGTGCAGCGAGTGCTGGCTGCGGGGGCGAGTTTACTCTGGACCTGGCAAGCGGCAGAGGTGTGAGATTGCGTTGCAGACGCTGGCCGTACCCTCCAAATGACCAGCGGCACAATGCAACAATGAAATTCATCGTGCTCCTGATCATTGCAGCGGCCTTGCTGTACGGCACAGCAAGGCTTTCCAACATTCACATCGGTGAGCGCGCCGCAGGCGGCCATGACGGCACATCGACTCCGGTACAAGAACGTTTCAGGCAAGCCGAGAAGGAGGCTCAGGAGACCGCTGAAGCAGCCCGCCGCGCTGCCCTGCGGGACGCCGAGTGAAGCGGGCCATTCGAACCAAGACGAAAGTTGCCAGGCATGCGGGTCAAAGGACTATTCTTCGTCTGTAATTCGATTCCGATCAGGCCCATCAATTCATCGATATGCATATGCGACTCTTGACCACAGCAATCTTTACAGTACTTTTCGCATTGCCTGCCGCAGCCCAGGTCTTTCAATGCAAGGATGCATCTGGAAAGTCGACTTTCTCAGACAGTCCTTGCAGCAGCAATGACACTGGAGCTCTGATACAGCGCAAAAAATCGGACAATGAGATCTCCCGTGAACGGGCTGATGCAGCACAGGCGAATGAACAAAAGTATCAGCGCCAGATGAACGAAATGCAGCAGCGCCAGATCGAGAGCCAGCAGCGCGTCATCGAGCAGCAAGCCCGCCAGACAACTGCTCCTGCGCCCGAGCAGCTCGGCGCGTCCCTTCAGTGCAAGCAGGCGCGCAAGGAGCTGGAATTCGTCTCCAGCATTCGCACCATTTCCCAAGACGAAAAACGGATGCGGACCAATGCCGCGATCACGGGTGTCAATGCTGCATGCGGCTCAAATACGCCCCTGATGCAGGAGCCGCCGAAGGTGATTGGGACACCGCGAGTACCCCACTCCATTCAGCAACCAGTTTCTCAATGAGAACCAGGCACGGAACTGCCAGATATCGAGCGCAATCATGACTCCTCTCACGCCACTCACCAGCGGGGGAACATGTTCAGGCATTCTCCCAATGCCACGCAGCCTCTTCAGACCGCCGCCAACCCGGTCTTTACCGACTTCGCCAACAGGCGGCCATCCACCAAGCCTTCTCGACATCGTCGTCGCCAAGACGTTCCAGTGTGTAAGCCACTGATACGGTTGCGCGGAGTCGACCTCGGCCTGCCTGCGTTCGTTGGATGAGCCAAGGTGCGAGCGGCAAGATGCAGCTTACCATTCGGAAGCAGCCTGTGCGGCTGGCATGGTGGGCCAACGGCCGCACTTCGCCGGCTTGAGCCTTTGCATCTGCGAGACTTCTGTAACGACAGGTCCAAGATTTGGTACTGACCGAAGCCTCCAGCCCCAGGTAAGCGCAAGCTTGAACGACAATGTGTTCGCCGGGCTTCAGGGCCTTGGCTGCGCGAGTCTCATAGAACCTTCAAGCAGCCCAGCTCAGGCAAGTGCCGACGATGCCGAAGACAGAGCGCAACGACAGATTAAAGTGTTTGCCGACAACATCTTGCGCGGCAAACCGGAGATAAATCAAAGGCTTATGACAGATTCACAGGCAATGAACATCATCATTCTTGAAGAAGCCTTCTCCCTCTGATTATCAGAATGTTCTCCAAAAGCTACACAAGAACCTACACCGCATTCAGCGGGGAGCGAGTTCTGCTTCTGCTTATTCCTCAGCCTTTAGAGCGAGCAGCTGCTCGGCTGGCAGCAGCGTCTCCTCTTCTGGCTTTTCCGCTCCGCTCCGAAGCACGCCAAGCGGCGGCAGCTTGATCAGCGCGTCGGCCTGGGCGACCGTGCCGTGCAGCCAAGCATCCCAGTCGCCGGGCTCCAGCATCACGACCCCGCGCTTTTCCTTGCCGGGCCTGTGCATGAGCGACAGTACCGGGTGCCCGTCTGCGGGCTGCGTGATCATCGTGTAGTTCGGCACCAGCTCGCCGGTTTCAGGGTCCGTCCACTCGCTGTAGAGCCCGGCCAGAGCCGCCGGCTGACCGTCCGCGCGCCTGAACGACCACCACACATTGCGGCTGCCCAGGCCCCAGTACGGTTCCACCCAGCTCTCCACTGGAATCAAGCAGCGCTGTCCGGCGCGCCAGGCAGGGGCATAGGTCCATGACTTTGCTACGGTCTCGCGCCGGGCATTGTTCGTTGACATGGGAGTCCCGTCGCGGGTAGTCGGCCGGCGCGTCGGTGAGCTGCGAGGGATCATGCCCCACTGCCCGACCTCAATCTCGCCACCGGGCTTGATGTACGGCCCCAGGGCCAGTGGTGTGACGTGCGGCGTCCACCATGGCAGTGGCGCCTGCCGGCCGACCCGCCACATGCGCTCGATCTCGATCTCTCGCGGGGTGTTGTAGCGATTACAGATAGCGGCCTCCGTTTGTGATGACCCAAACTACTGCCCTTCCCAGCCTCACTCTCTACATCTCTGACATCTGACCATGACAAGCGAAGCTCTCACTGACATCCAATTGCGATCTTTGCTGAAGTACGACCCAGATACTGGCCAATTTGAGCGCCTTGTTCGCATGGGGCGCTACCAGGCCGGGACACAGGTGGGGGCAAAGATGCGAAGCGGCTACATCGCAATCCGCATCAACTTCAAGCTGTACTACGCCCATCGCTTGGCATGGCTCTACGTTCATGGGGCTTGGCCGACCGATCAAGTCGACCACATCAATGGAGCCCGGGATGACAACAGGATCGCCAACCTTCGTTTGGCGGATCGCTTTCGCAACACTCAAAACCTTCGCTCAGCCAAGGCGGGCAACAAGTCTGGACTGCTCGGCGTCTCCCCTCACCAAAACAGGTGGCGAGCTTTTCTCCATGTGCATGGCAAGACGCATCACCTCGGCCTGTACGACACCCCGGAAGAGGCTCACGCAGCCTACGTCGAAGCGAAGCGATCGATGCACGAGGGGAACACTTTGTAGAAGTGCACGCTGACTTACGCATAGTATTACTGTATATTTATACAGTCATGAAAGTCAAAGTAACCATCCTCCGCGAGGCGGGCGCACGCAGCTATCACCGTGGCCCGCTGCAGTACATCAAGGGTGAGCTGGACCTGAAGCACTACGCAGTGCCTGATCAGCGCCGGACGATCCCTGTGCTGCGCATCCTTGGAGACAGCGCCAACAACCAGCTGTTCGAGCCCAAGCTGATCTATGCATGTGCGGGAAAGATGAAGTTCAGCGGACTGGAACGCTGCGACAGAGCATGGCACGCGCAGGAATGGTCCTGCGAGTTCGACTACTGACCTCACCCAGGAGGCCCACCATGTTGCTCACATACGAGGAATTCCCCACGTTGCTCACGATGCCGCGCTGGTTCGGCACACCCGAAGTCAAAGTCATGCCGGGCAAGCCGGAGGACTATTTCATCGAACAGCTGCATCCCGACTGGTTTCTTGTCTACGACTCGGACGGCGACATGGTCTACAGCGGTGTTGGCCCCGTGTCCGTGCACCAGTCAAACGCCCCCTTCTGAGAGCCACCATGCAAAACCCCATTGAGCGCGGCGTAATCGCCAAGGTGCGTGGAGAAGAAATGTCGGCGGCACAGCGCCTGCTGCCTGTTCCAGGACGTGGGCAGCCGCAGTACGTCACCAGTGAAGTCGACACCCTACTTGCTGGGCGCGTGTGTATCACATTCGAGCTGCAGATGTATGGCCACGGGCGCCACCGCTTCTGGCATTGGGTCGGCAAGGGAGCGGTGCAACTGGAGCAGCCCGCTGGCTGAGCCAAATGGACTCGCTCATCTGGGGCGGCGCGCCCACGGCGCCTGGCTGGTATGCGGTCGTGGTGGACTACGGCCGGCGCCCCTTCCCAGCGGCGCGACGCTGGTCTGGGTCGTTCTGGGACGATGCGCGCGGCATTCTTGCCTTCGACGGGCCGCACGCCGATGCAGAGGCGGCACTGGACTGGGCCATGGAGCGCTGCCCAGAGGATTGACAGGTTCGACTACTGCTTTTTCTGCACGCTAATGGATCCGTCGGCCTCCAGGAACATGCAGCGGATTTCTGATTCCTCGCAGTCTGCCTCGCGCAGCGCCTTCTCGATATCGTTGCGCGATACCCGGTGGCTTTTACGCGCACCCTCAAAGATCTTTCCATCCCGCCCCAGCAGCACCGCCTCGCCCTCCAGCAGCTTTTCCGCACCGCGCCAGCGTGCCGTCACGAAACCCACGGCCGTATTCAACGCAATGAGGATCACGCACACCAGCAGCCCCCAGGCAGGGACTGATCGGACCCTGTCATTGAGGGCCCCGCCGCCTCGCTCACCAACATCACCACCAGCAGATCGAAAGGCGTGAACTGGCCCACGGTACGCCGCCCCGTTATACGCATCATCAACAGCAGCAGGGCATAGACCGCCAGCGCGCGTACGGCCAACTCAAACGGATGGATGTCCAGGTTCCACATACCAACGCCCCTTCAATTCCGCCCCGCCCAGGGACTACGCGCTGAGGTCCGCACTGAACACTTGAAGGCCTGCCTCAACTGCCGCAATGCCTGCTGCCGCCGCGCAGGCGTCTCGGCCGCCGTGCAATCGCTGGGCACCCAGACCTCGTAGCCCGACATGCGTGCATCCGTAGCCGTGAGCATGACGCACATGTCCGCAGCAAACCCCACGATGACCAGCCTGCGCGCCTGCATTCTGCCCAGCAGATGCAGCAGCGGCGTGGAATGAAAAGCCGAATGCTGGGGCTTGAGAATCACCAGATCCTCCGCATCGGGCGCAAGCAGCCGAGCGATCTCACCGCGCTCGCCAGCCAAACCCTGGCAGGCGGCAAGAATGTCGCTGAACTCGCTGTGCCAAGTGCCGTAGTTGTCGTTGGCGTAGATCGTAGCCACGCCCTTTTCACGAAGCCTGGCCTTGAGCCGGACAATGCGCCGGGCAGCCCGTACCGCTTCCTGCAGCAAAGGTCCGGCATTGGGAAATTGAAGCGGGTTGATGACATCCACCAGCAACAGCACCTCCGCGCTGTGAGGCACTTGCGTGGGTTCTAACCACCTCGTCCTGGGCATCACAGCATGGATTCGCGTTGCTGCTCCGCTCGAGATGCGCCGATGGCAGTTTCAACCTGCTTGACCTCTTCAGGGGGAGGCAGGACTGCTGGCATACCCAAGCTCTGGATCCACAACTCGCGGCACCAACCCTTGGTGTGATACAGGTGATGGTCTTCGTCCTTTTCCACACGAGCGTGGGCCTCCTTGAGGACCTTGCCCTTTTCACCTGTAGCCACCTCGGCGACCTTGCCCAGAAGCTCCCAGTTGGCGTGGTCCTTGGTCTCAGCGTGAACCACGCACTCGCACGCCACGAGTTGCGCAGCGGCCGCACTACCACCCCTGAGAGCCAACTCCATCGCCTTCACCAGCGATGATCCTATGTGCTTCACGACATCACGGGAAGGCGAAGCTTCGTCCGGATTGACCCCCAACAGTTCACATGTAGTGCGCACCACGTTCTGGTGGCTGAGCGTCTCTTCGAGATACTCTTCCCATTCCTTTTTTAGGTCATCGTTAAGGGCGCAGGTCAGAGCAGTTCTATACACCTGCTCACCTCCGAGTTCCGTTTCCATCATCTGCAGCAACAGATCTTTGAGTTGAGACTCGTCATATCGTGGTTTAGCCATTTGCCTACTCCGGTTTTCAGTTGCGGTCCGGCGATGGTCGGCCAACCTTGGCACTTTGCGCGTAAGCAGCAACTGAAGGGTATGTAGTGCTTCTCGAAAGTTACGTGTACGTCCAAGACCGTCAAATAATGACGGGCGGACGGCACAATGCCTGCATGAGATTCATCGCGCTACTGATCATCGTTGCAGCCCTGTTCTACGGAGCGTCTCGGATTTCCCACATACAGATCGGTGAGCGCGCTACAGGCGGCTACGACGGCGCATCAATGACGCCGCAGCAACGCGTCATCCAGGCCGAGAAAGAGGCCCGAGAGGCGGCGGACGCCGCGCGGGCAGCGGCGATGCGGCAAGCCGAGTAACGGCAGGTGCGCGGCACAATGCCGCCCATGGCAATCGATCCCACAAACACAAAACACACAGTCCACCGGCGCGTCGTCGCCGACTGATCCAGCGCCTACAGCCTGATCCGCTGCGCGCACGCCACCAGCGCCGCCCGCAGCCGCGTGAACAGATCAGCAACGTCGGCCAGAGCGACGCATGCATCGCGCTCTGCAGCCATTCCTAGGCGCGTTTGGCACAACGCGCATAGGGCCACAGTAATGCACGGACCTCACTGCAATGCCGCCGAGTCTTTTGAATATGTTATTGATAACTGCCCTGAAGACAGATTGACATGCGAAATCTGCGTACAATGCAACTTCACTTTACATATTGAAACAACCATGATCATCAAGCACGCAATTGCTATTGCCGCCCTCGCTCTTGCAACTGGTGGAGCAAACGCCTGGACACTTGTCTACGCGAATGATGCGGCCGGCAACGTCACTGCTGGATCTTTGCAGTCTCTTAGAACAGCCGTCCTCAATGGTTCATCCGTGAGGGTTGTTTCAGATGTACCAGGCAAACATGCTTGGTCTGTTCCATGCTTCCAGATGGCCGTGAAATACGATGCTCAAGGTGTCGTCTGCTTTGGAGGAAGCCCACTAGCCTCTGACAACTCGATGGGAGCACAGTTCTCTAATGTCTACAGCCCTCCGCAGATTGTGCATATCATGCTCAATACCCAGGGGCAGTATTCCCAGGCTCTTGTGCGGATTAGTGATGGTGTTTTGGCTAGCAAAACCCTCGTTTACCATCCGATGCAATGGTTTGTTCAATAAACAAACAAGCGGTCCTGAGAGCGCTCCTGCGTATTGCTCTGCCACGTACACGCCACTAGGTGGGCCGGCAGCCAGTTCTAATGAACTGACTCGATCATCGCGCTACCGGCGTCATACGCTCGCTCGCAGGCGCTGCCTCGGTGTCGGGCGTCGTCAGCAATGCGCGCCAGCGCTCCCGCTCGCTCGTCAGCGCGGCGCTGCAGCTCGGCGAGCAGATCGAGGGCTGCGGTGTCTGGCGTGCATTGTCCGGCAGCGGCGCGAGCCTGGGCGGCGGCACGGTGGGCGGTGATGTAGTCGGCGAGGTCGCCGCGCAGCCGGCCAGCAGCAGCGCGGGCAGCATCGGCATCCGCCGCAGCGCGCGCCAGGGCCAGGTCCGAGTCGCGTGCAAGAAAGTCGAGACGTTCACGGTAGGCTCCTTCCCGTTGTCGATAGCGTTCGGATGCGTGCAGCGCGGCGGTGGCAGCGGCCTGGCGGTCGGTCGCCAGATCCGTGCGTGCCTGCGCCGCATCGCGCTCGGCACCCAGCCGCGCCAGCGACTGCCAGACCAGCAGCGCCGCCAGCAGCAGGGTCAGCAGCTGCCAGGCATGGGTTTGCAGGCGGTCCATCAAGGCTGGGCCTCCATGCAGGCCGCGTGGCGCGCCTGCTGGCGTGTCCACACGCCGCGGCACACCTTGTTGCCGGGTGCCGAGCAGTCAAAGCGCCAGCGCTTCGGACGGCCGGCCGCGTCCCACTGGTAGGCGCTGTAGCCCTGCAAAGGCTGAGTGCTGGTCATGAATCGCCAGGACAGGTAGGACTGGCAGGCGCCGGCGTAGTCGCCAGCCCGTGTCTTGACCAGCATCGAGGAGCCGCGCCAGGCCCCGCAGCCGTACTGGCCCGCGAAGTCCACGGCCTGGGCAAACTCGACTTGGTGCACCCGAGTGTCGCCCAGCGAATCACGCACGCAGGCGCCGTACTGCTGCTCCAGCAGGTTGATGGCCAGCTCGCGCGCCCGTTCGCGTGTGATGGGCGGATCGGCCAGGGTCACGCGGGTTCCGTCCTCGTAGCGCGTGGCGCCATGGCCGATGGTGGGCACATCGCCCTGCACGGGAATGATGGGCGCCGCACTGAAGCCTTCTGCGGCAATCCAGGCCGCGAGAATGGCCGCGCCAATTCCTAGGCCTGCGGCTGGCATGCGGGACGTGCTCATGGCGCGCCCCAGTCGGTTTCAGCCTCGGGCTTCAGTCCTGCCAGGCGCGCGAGGCGCTGCCGCTGCTGGGCGCGCTGGTAGTCCTGGCGCCACTTCCAGATCAGATAGCCGGCCTGCAGCACGATGAAAGCAAGCGAGGCCACCACCAGCCATTCGCTGAGCGGCAGCCCCCAGACCTTGAACACCCCAGTGGCAGCAGCGCCTGGCGTGGCATGTACAGCAGCATTGGCCAGGTCCTGCCGCTGCTCGGCGCTCAGGTGCTGGTGGATACCCATCAGCGCGAGCAGGGATACGAGGTGTTTCTTCATGGCCCCGATGATTCCGGGGCCGGGCCGCGCTGGCGAACCCTACACGGGGGCTACGCGCGCTGCGCTGCGGCCCAGGCGAACAGCGTGTCCACCTGCTCCGCTGTCAGGCCCAGCACAGCAGCCACCGCCGCCACGGTCTCGCTGTCGCGCAGCCAGTCCTTGGCATCGTTGAGCACTGCGTCCACCCGGTCCAACATCTCGCCGGGCTGCAAGGTGTCGCGCCACGCCAGCACGCGCGCCAGCAGGTTGTCCTCGGGACGGGCATCGTCAGGGGCCAACAGCACCAGGGCATCCTGCTCCAGCACATGCCGCTTGAGCGCCAGGCGGCCGGCCCAACGGGGCACCTCGTGCGTAAGGCCTGCCACATCTTCCGGAGCCGGCTCAGGGGCAAGGCGCCACGCCCCGGGGTGCAGTTGCTCTGCAATCTCGATGGTTGCAAGGATGCGGTCCACGGCTTTACCCGCACCGTCCACGATTTCGATCACAGGCATCAGGACACCCCCAGGTCTGCGATGAACTCGATGCAGGCGTAGCCGTTCCCACCGCGCGCGACAACACCGGCCGAAGTGCACCCGCCGCCTCCTCCTCCGAGGCCGCCTGCACCACCAACGCCATTGCCCGCTCCGCCACCGCCACCGTTACCGCCTGCACTACCAGCGCCAGACGTACTCCCGGCGCCGCCACCGCCATTACCGCCGTTGCTTGTACCGCCCCCACTACCCCCGTAAAAACTGATCAGCCAACCGCCATCGCTGGCGTCGACATTCGCTCCCGCATTCGTCGCAAGCAGGCCCGTGGCATCTGCGCCATTGGGCATTGCACCGCCTCCTCTTGTTCCGGGAGATGGCCCTCCAGTGCCCCTCCCCCGCTATGGGCGCTGCTGCCCGATGTTGTTGCATTGTTGCCAAGACGCAGGATGTCCATGCCGGCCCCGCCCGTTCGGCCGGATGCGATAGCGCCGGGCTTCACGGATCCAGCCCCCATATCCCAACCGGTCGGGAGCGCCGGTCCGTCAGGCACAGCGGGCACTCCAGACGCAGCGTAGATGCCAGCCGGGCCACCGGGCAAGGTGTATGTAACGCCCTGCACGGTGATTGTGGTGTTGCCCCCTGCATTGCCGTTGCCAGTCGCAAGTACAGCGGCTCCACCAGCTCCGATGGTGACCGTCACAACGTCATTCTTCACAACGCGCAGCAGCTTCATTCCCCATGCGCCGGAATAGCCGCCGGTGCCAGCCGTGCCTGTGGAATTTGTGAGTGCGCCCGATCCACCTGCCGACATTGCACGCACAACAATGATGCCGTCTTGTGGCGCGGTCCAAACGCCGCTCTCGAAAAACGGCGTCTTCAGGCCAGGGCCCAAGATTCGCGCGGGCAGCACATCCCCCACTGGCAGCTCCCGCAGAGCGCCATTGATCAGAACGACAGGGCGACGTTGAGCCATGGCTTACGCGAGCACCACCGGGACGCCGGATTCGAAGTTGATGGCCGTGGCGCTGATGGCGATGCCCAGGCGCTGTACCACGTTGCCCGCTGCACTGGGGGCCGTGGCCCCTGCTGTTCCGGCCGTGGTCTGCAGGAAGACAGGGCCAGCCGTCTGGCCAGACACCTGCGTGTTGGTGCCCTCGAAGTACACCGTGGCGTTCGCGCCGCTGGTCACGGCGGCCAGCACGAAGCCGTGGGCCTCCTTGCCGGACACAGTGCCATCTGCCTTGCGGACCTTCGCGCCGGTGCTGTTCCAGATGTTCACGAAGTCGCCTGCTGCGAGGGCTTCGCTGGAGGCAATGACAGCCGTATCGGCCCCCATGCCCACCGGCATCATGCTCATGTCCAGGCGCCCGGAATCATCCAGGGAGACGATATCGCCAGCATTGGCGGCGCCTGTGGATGCCTGTACGCCAAACACCTCAGTGATGGCGTTGCCGACGAAGCGGAGAATTTTCTTTGCAGCCATGGTGGCCTCCTATGCAAGGGTGATGGGTGGGTTGATGTCGATGAGGACTCGGGTGGAAGACAGCGCCCGGCCGATGACCTGGGCGAACAGCGCGCCAGCGGGCGGAGCCTGGGCCAGTTGCCCCGACAGCCCGACCAGCACCGGGCCGGGCGTCCAGGTCCAGCCGGCGTGCTCAAGGACGTAGCCGGTCTGCACCACGGCGTCGTCGCCAGGGCTGTATGCGTCGGCCACCATGCCCAGCACGGCGCCACGGTGCGCGGGGTTGGTGGCGTCGGCTGCGACCAGTTCGCCAGCGCTGTCGCAGGCCACAACGCTGTGGCCGCTGATGGGCAGCTGGCCGACCTTGACGGTGGCGGCGCCGCCGGGCGGCCCTGGCTGACCTTGGCGGCCAGGCGGCCCCTGCTCCGCCACTGCCAGGATCTCGGTTTCCTCAACCTGCTCGACCAGAACCGAGTCCTGGGCTTCCTCGGCCAGGATCTCGGTCTCGTGCACGATCAGCACGTCAGTCACGGGTGACCTCCGGGCTCACACAGCAAGAGCCTTCGGCCAAGCGCGTGACCTCGCCACCGGGGTGCACGATCTCCAGATCAAACACCCCGCCGCTCCAAGTGATGGCCGCCGTGGTGCCCGCGTCGACCAGCAGATCCACCGTGCCGGCCGTGCCACCCAGCGCAATTCGGCCGTTCTCCGTGGTCAGTTCCAGCAGCGTGGCTGTGGATTCGATTTCCTCGCGCACCTGCATGCGGGCCGTGCAGCCCGTCAGGTCGATGGGTGTCTTGTCGGGGTTGAGCCAGCGCAGGCGCCGCCGGAATGTGGCGCCTTGGTAGATCGTGAAGTTGAGCTTGGCCGGCTTGGTCATGCCCCGCAGTGTCCCGGCCAGGGCGCGCGCAGGCGAACCCTAGCCGGGGTATGCTGGCTCAATAGGTGATCGACAATACCTCGGGTATGATTCGGCAATCAATAAAAATGGAGCCAATCGTGCATTTGTGCAAATACCCAGATCAGAAAGAAATAGCAGACAATTTTGCAGAAGAGCATCAATCACTGATTAAAAATTTAATTTCCTCGGAGGCAAAACTTGCCTGGACCATTCGAATGCTACATGAGGCAAGAAGAGAAGCCTTAGCAGTCAGCAAGGAGGAGCCAATAATCCATAACGAGGAAGAATTAAAGCTTAAAAAAGCAAATAACTCTTTTAAAGAGGCAAATGAATTAAATAAAGAACTTGTCGCCCTAGCAAGTAATCTTAATTTTCACAAACCCGAGCAAATCAAATTCTTTGAGAAATACTCACCTGAGGTAAAAACTAGCTCAACACCCCATCCCAATCCGTGATATCCCTCTCGGTACCGCTGTAGCTGCCACCCGCCCGGATCTGGTTGTTCAGCGTCGTAACCATGTTGCCCAGCATGTCCACGATCTCCTGGCCGTTGGCCATCTTGAGCTTGGCCAGGTCCACGGCCACGTCGCTGATCTCGAACGCATCGGCCGTGCTCCTGTAGTGGCGCAGCGCGGCCTCCTGGGTGAGCTGGGCCAAGCGCGCGCTGAACTGTGCGGTGACGGCGTAGCTGTTGTTGAAGCTGTCGATGACCGCATCCTGATCGCTGATCCACATGCCGCGAGCCCTGAGCTTGTCGCGGAAGGCCTGAGCGGTCTGCTGGTGCAGCTGCTTGATGCGGTCCATGCGCTGGTCCAGTTCGGCGCGCACCAGGCGCATCTTGGTCTCACGCTCTTCGCGCAGGCGGGCGGCATGGGTAGCTGCGATGGCATCGGCCGCGGCCCGGGTGCTTTCGGCGTGCAGCCGCGCGATGGCGTTGTGCGTGGCGCCCGGGGCGAAGCGGTGGCCGCTGGCGGCCGCGGCGTCGAGCAGGTCCCGCTCGCCGGCCCACGCATCCTTGCGCGCCAGCGCGAAGGCGGTGTCGCCGGCCACGCGGTCCACGCTCTCGACATAGGTCGTGCCCACAGCCGAGGCCAGGACCGACCGAATCCAGGCATCCGCGTCGGCGCCAGCGTCCAGCAGGCCCGGGAACAGGTCATCGACCACGCCCGTGTAGCCCGTGAAGAACGAGCCCACGGCCTGCTCGATGAACTGCGGCAGGGGCTGCACATGGGGCGCGCTACCCACCGCGGAAGCTGCCCCCAGCGCCGACATGGCGGCCGACAGACTGCTGCTGTGCTTGGCCTTGGCAACCTCGGGTTCGCGCGGTATGCCATCGATGATGCTCGTGATGGCGGGCACAACCTTGGACTGCATGCGGCCCTCGGCGTCCGAGATCATCTTGCCAATGCGCTCAATGGCCGTGTAGACGATGGCGGCCGAGATTCCCTGCATTGCGATGCCTGTGGCCATGGTCAGCCCTCCGCGTCCACGTTGTTGGATTCCTGTGCGCTGGAGTTCACCGTCACGCCTGCGCTGTTGAGCGCCGAGGCCGCGCGCGAGGATGCGCGGCGAAGGCGTTTGATGTGCTGCTCCACGTTCAGGCCGATGCGTGCCAACGCCCTGTCGTTCATGGCCTTGACCGTGCGCTGCGAAGCGGCGCTGCCGGCTTGGTTGATCAGCGTCTGGGAGTCCCAACGTGCAAGGTCGGAGCTGGCCACCCGCATGTGAGCGGCAAGGGCCTGCTCGTCGCGGCGCACGCGGGTCAGGTAGTCGTTGTTGCGGCCGAACACGTCGAACATCATGTTCATCTGAGCGAACACGTAGTCCATGGCGGCGTCCAGCGCGGCGTTGCGCAGGCGGGCCAGCTCGGTCACGGCGTCGACCAGCAGCCGCCGGGCCTCGGCTTGACGGTCGGCCGCCATCTGGGCAGCCAGACGCTCCTGGTACAGGCCGGTCACACCAGCGGCAACGGCCTGCAGTGCAGGCGCAGCACCGGCGGGCAGCGGCAGCGCGCGCTGGTTGAGCGATGCCAGCACCAGGGCGCCCTGCTCCTGCGCCTGGGCCAGGCGATGGTCCTGGCCCACGTAGCCGAGGCCGTCCTGCCCATGAAGGGTGGAGCGCAGCCATTGCACGGCGCCACGCCAGCCCGGGCCCACGGGGGCCACGATGTCCATCACCCCCTGGAATTCCGTGGCCCAGGCCCGGGAGACGTCTTCCAGCTGCAGTTGCACGGCGCGGTCATGCTGCGCCACCCAGGCTGCCGCGGCGCTGGTGTCGAAGCTGCCGCTGTACCTCGGTAGCTGGTAGGCACCGTCCGTTGTGGCTGGCGAGAAGCTGGCCACGGGCGATTCGATGGCCTGGGCCTCGCCGTAGCTTTGCAGCGCCATGTTCCAGGCCCGGCCCAGCAGGAAGTCGAAGAGCAGCGCCGAAGGCAGCGCGCGTCCGTTGGCCATGTTCAGTTCCTCCCGCCGATGCGGCGCTGCCCGGCCACGACGCCGAAGACGATGTTGTCCAGCTCGGCGGCGCCCTCGCCCACCAGGTCGAACGTGAAATAGTTGGCGGCCAGGCCCCGGCCCGGGTCGAAGCGCTGCACGCGCTGGGCCGCATCCACGCGCCGCGCCCGGTAGGTCCAGGTCTGCTGGCCGTCGCCGATGCGCACATACAGCTGGCCCGTGGCCGAGACACCGGCATGCACGGCAGCCAGCCGCTTGATGGCCTGGCTGCCGAAGTCGTGCTTGCCCAGGCCCGCGCCCCATGCGATGGGTAGGCCCGCGTCAGTGGCACCCCCCAGCCGGTAGAGACCATCGGCACGCACGCCGAAATGCCGGCCGCCCACGGTCATGAAGCTGTCGAAGGCATAGCCCTCGTAGCGGGTGGAAGCGCTGCTTTCCGTGTTCACTACCCAGGCATGGCCCGGGTCCATGAGCACCGGCCGACCGTCCACGACCCGGAACACCAGGGCCCGGTAGCGCTCCACGGCGCCCAGGTGCTCGAGCACACTGGCCACGATGGCGCCCGAGATCTGCGTCTCTGCCTGGCTGCCGATCTGCTCGTGCACATCCAGCATCAGGCCGGCCGCGCCCAACACCAGGGTCCCGGCCGCGCCCATGCGCTCGGCGATGACCACAGTCACGTAGCCGCTGGTCACGAGCTGCGCCCCGGCCTCCATCAGGTTCAGCGCGCGCACCAGGTGGCCCAGGGCCTCCATGTCGGCCTGGGCCCGGCCAGCAGCCAGCCGCAGCCGGCCCTCGGCATGGGCGTCCTGGGATGCCACGGTGAAGGCCGCGCCCAGGGCCATACGGTAGTCGTGGCTCTGGCCGCCGGTGATGGCCCCGAAGACCGCCGGCGGCGGCATGACCATGCTGCCGATCGAGTACCGCGGGATCCAGGCGCCGTCGCCGCCCTCCACCTGGGCGGTGCTGCGCAGGCGGGCCAGCGCCACCCGCGCCACGGCATCGCGTGCGGCATCGGAGGCACGGACCTGGGCCGGCAGCAGCTGCAGCGCGCCGCGCGGTATGGGATCGCCAGCCACGCGCACCGGCCGGAGCCGGGCCTTGGCCTGCGCCATGGGCAACTCGGAGGCGAACAGGTCCAGCGGGCGCAGGCCCAGCCGCAGCTGCAGCGGCTCCAGCGCCGTGGCGGCCGTGGACAGCGGGGCCATCATCAGCACCGACTCCTCGTTCTGCGCCACGCCATCCTTGAGCAGGGGCGCATCCACGGTGTCGTCGCCCGCGTAGAGCAGAGCATCGAGCACGAAGCCCCCCGGCATGGAGAACGGGCCCCGGTGCACCAGCACGTCGTTCACGAACCAGTCGATGCGCCCGGCGGAGATCTCCGCGCGCACAGCATCATTGCCCGTGGGCGTGCCCACTTGGCGCAGGTTGGTGTCGGCCTCGCGCACGCGGATCTGGCCGTCGCCGAACAGCAGGCCGTAGCGCGGAAAGCTCCCGCTGACGCCCCCCGGCGCGCGGCCCACGGGCGCCAGGCCCACGACAGCGCCCACATGCCGGGGCAGCCTGAACTGCACTGTGCCCACCCAGCCGGCCGGCAGCTCGCGCAGGCTGCGCGCCCCGGCATTCCAACCGAAGTGCATGTCGTAGCTGGAGCGCGCCGGCGTGCCCTTCCTGGGCGGCCGGGGCGGGACGGCGGGCTGCGCTGGGATATCGATGCGCACGTTCTCGCGCCGGATGATCCAGGCGCTGGTCCAGGTCAGCGGCGCGCGCACCCAGGACCTGTCGACCTGGACCACGCCCCAGACGTCGCTGTAGTTCGCAGCGCTCGCGCCCAGGCCGGGGTTGCCCACCATCTTGCGCAGGACATCAAGCGGCGTGGTCCAGAAGGCCTTGGCCGATGCACGAAATGCCTCTGGAACCTGCGCCAGGCTGCCGACCGAGCGGGTCTCGCCAGTGCGGTCGTACTCATAGGTGTAGTGCACGCTCATGGACGAAGCCGAGGCCTCGATGCGAACATCGCGCCATTCGTAGGTAGTGCGCGCCGGCACGGCGGGTGTCCCCGGAAAGCCAGGGTCCTCGGGCACGGCCGGGATGTACTGGACCAGCTTCTTGTCCTTGACCAGGGCGTTAGGCATACGCAGGCTCCTTCACGCGCGCATCTGCAATCCAGGGACGGCCGGGGTTCATGGGCAGCACATCGCCGCGCTCGTCGCGCACGGCCACCAGCGGGAACAGCTCGCCGCGGTTGTAGCTGTAGCGGTAGTCGGTGATGTCATAGCCGCGGCTACCGGGCAGCAGTTGCCCATCCACCCAAGCCATGGCCGGCAGCGTCATGCGCCAGGGCCGCTTCTTCCAGGTCTGGCCCCCATCCTTGGAGGCATGGACGCGGACCTGAAGCGGCCGCAGCAGGCCCGACTCATCGGCCTGGCGCTCGGCATACACGGGCACCAGCAGCTGGCCGCGGCTGGCCGAGACCACGAAGCCCACGCGCTGAGGCCAGGGCTCGGGCAGCATGCGGCGCTGCCAGCTGGCCCCGCCGTCCAGCGAGACCAGCAGCATGGGCCGCGCGTTGGGGTAGTCGATGATGTGGGGGTCGGGCCTGCGCAGGATGCCAAAGGGGTCGAACTGCATCCACAGCGCCTGGCGGGTTCCAGCCTCTGCCCGCACCTCGGCGCCCCCGCCGAAGGCCACGGGCCAGTAGCGCGGGAAACGCATGCGCCCCTCCAGCACGGTGCCCGTATCCAGCCCCGCGGAGAACACGCTGCCATCTATGCTGCCGAGGGTCGCGCCGCCCGCGCCCGAGATCTCGTGCACCACGATCATGTCCTGGTCCCAGCCGTCGGCCACCAGATCCACATTGGCCGTGAACAGCAAGGCCTTGCCATTGCGGCCAGCCATCATGCCCACGGCCGTCTGCGGCAGCCCCTTGTGCTCGGAGATGCCGGTCAGGTCCAGCCAGGCCCAGGTGGCGCCCGCATCCCCGCTCCAGAAAAACGCCCAAAACGAGCCGCCGTGCGCCCCCGCCGTGGCGATGCCGGGCGCCAGCACGGCGGCGAACAGCACCCGCAGCAGCAGCGCAGTGGGCGAGACGCGCAGCAGCTCGGTCTCGATGGCCGACCAGATGTAGGCAGGATCGGGATGGGCGGGGAAGGTGATGGTGCTGGTCTGCACCTCGCCGCGCCGGTCCGTGTAGCTGCAGCTGAGCTGCCGCAGGATGGAGGCATCGGGCCGCAGGGCATCGACGGCACGCCCGTGCACGGCCACCAGGCTCAGGAACCTGTCGGGGTGCCAGGCCGGCTCGGCCACGGCATACGAGGCGCTGGGGTCCATGCGGTAGCCGGCCTGGGTAAAGCGCCCCCACAGATGGCCGGCGCGGCCCGTGTAGACCGAATAGGCGTCGTACAGCGCCTCGCTGCCCTCGGCATCCACCACGCGCACCGCCCGGTTGCCGGGATCGAACCCCAGGCCGCTGAAGGTCTCGAACGCCATCAGTACGCCAGCCGACTTGCCCGTGTCGGCCTTGATCTTGACCAGCTCCACGCGGCTCAGGCGCGTGCGCCGCGTCGTGGCGCCGGACCGTGTCACGCCCATGAAGAAGCGCGGATCGTCCGCGTCGAAGCGTTCGCGCACCAGCAGCAGGTGCTCTCCATCGCCGAGGTGCCAAACGCGGCCGCGCCCCTCCTGCGCCGTGTGATCCACGTCATGCACCCTGTCCTCGACCTTGGTGTAGCGCGCCAGGCGCACGGTCTGCTTAAACCCGCCCACGATGTCGGGGCCGCGGTCCAGCTGCTGCTCATCGATCAGGGCCGTGAACAGGCCCGTACGGCGCACCGGCGTGTAGCCGCCGGCCCGGTCCTGGTCATCGCCCAGCAGCTGGCTGCTGCCGTCGTCGAACAGGCGCCGGGCATCGGAGGACTCGAAGACCGCGCACAGCCGCACGCCCTCGCCCACCGGGCGGCGCCGCATCTCGATGAACTCGCCCGCGCGCCGCACCTCGCTGTCCTCGCGCTGCTCCACCATGAACTCGCTGCCCACGGCCAGCAGGCCCTTGAGCGCCTGGTGCTCGGGCAGGCCTGCATCGGGCAAATCCTTGTAGATCAGCATCACAGTACCTCGCGCGCCAGCTTGAAATCCGTCCAGAACTCCGCAGGGCCGCTGCCTGCGCCATAGATCACATCGATGATGGCGTCCCCGCCGCGGGTGTGGGCCGCAGGCACGTCCGGCGCGCGATTGCGGTCGGCTGCGAAGGCCACGCCAAACATGGCCATGGGGTCGTGCTGGATGGGCGTACCGTCGGGCCAGAAGGGGTTGGTCTCCGTCAGGCTGGCCTGGATCTCGGCCACCGTGAACGCGCCCTGCACCGTGCCCGCCGCATCCAGCAGCTGGAAGTCGCCATTGAGCACCCGCAGCGTCAGCGACCCGGCCATGCCACCGGGCAGGGGCTTGTCCAGGCGCTCGCCGCTGTAGACGCGCAAGGCAATCCCGGCGCCCTCTTCCGCCACGTAATAGCTGAAGGCCAGGTTGGCGCTTTTTTGCGCTTCCCATGGCTCGATGACCTGGTTGTCCCAATGCATGATCAGCGAAGCATCCGCCGTGCCCGCTTCGACGCGCATCTCGCAACTGGGCGCCGGCTGCGGTGCATAGGGCGGGTACAGCGAGTTGGTCGCATCGCCTCCCGCGCCAATCGCCCAGGGCTGCTCGTCCAATGCGTGCACCAGCAGCATCCCGCGGCTTGTGCGCAGCACCGGCAGCTCGGTCGGCTGCAGCACGCCGTCCTTGATCAGATAGGCCATCGCCCCTCCTGCATCCTGCCCAACCCGCTCAGAACGCAGGCAGCGCGATGGAGAAGAAGTTCACCGCCTGGGGCGCGCCTGCGGTCAGCTCCACGCTGGTGATGTTCAGGTCCGCCCCCGCCCGCGCCACCGTGCCCTGCAGGCGCGCCAGCGTGGTGGACAGCGCCCCGCTGTCGGAGGGCCCCACGAAGCGAAAAAACTGCACCGTGCCCGTGTCGATGTTGGTGCCGCTCCAGGTCTGCGTGGACTTCTCGATGAAGCCGTCGGCCGCCGTGGGGCTGAGCGTCAAGCCCGCCGAGGTGCCGTCGCTGTAGATGCGCACCAGCAGCTTGTGCTGGGCCGGATCGATGGGCGCGTCCGCCGTGGCGGGCTCCGGGCCCTGGTACAGCTCCAGGAAGCCGCCATCCAGGGCCGCCTTGAGCGAGCCCGTGGCGAGCATGTGATTGCGAAGGCCGGTAGAGGCTTTGGTGGTCATGGTGGTGGTCCTCGAAAAGTCAGGAAGCTGTGGATCAGGAAACGGAGATGAACTGGAAGCCCGCCAGGATCTCCAGGTAGAAGGCGGGATCGACGGTGCGCGCCACGGGCAGGCGCACGATGGACAGCAGCGAGCCGGTGTCCGCGCCCTTGCCCGAGCTGCTGCTCACGAATACGCCGTTGACGGTCTGCATGCCGGTGAAGCTGAACCGCGCCAGGCTCAGCTCGTTGCTCACGCCGCCGGCCGAGACGTTTCCCGGCACCCAGGCCTTGCGCGTCGTGCCGTCGTACTGCGTGACCTCGGTCACCAGCGTGGGCAACGTGGCGGCCGTCTCGGTGCCGTTGGGCACATAGGAGCCGGACCACAGACCGATGAATAGGCTAGCCGGCATGGCCGTGCCCTTGAAACAGGCGTTGGCGATCAGGTCCAGGCCTTCGCCGGGCACGCGGTTGTGCAGGCGCTCGCGGTGCACCAGCGCGTCGTCGGCGCGGCGGCGCAGCGCCAGGTCGTGGGTGAAGCCGCAGGGAATGGCGTGCTTGGCGCGCTGGTCGTGGTTGGTGTTCATGGCTGGGCCTTTCGTACGAGCCGGGCCTGGGCATAGGAGCCCACGCCGGCCGAAGTGCTGGGGGATTGAGAGAGGGTGGCCACGATGGCGCGCATGCCGTCGGCCTCGCGGTACAGCGTTGCGCCCGCGCCCGAGGCCTCCATAGCGATGTGCTCGGCCTGCAGGTTGACCAGCGACCCGTCCGGCCGCGCTGAGACGATGCCGCGCGTGCTCATCCAGTGCGCGCCGTCCGTGCCGCCCATGGCCCCGAGCCGATACCCCGCCTGCTGCTGCAGCGCGCCGTACGGCAGCACCGCGCGCATGGACTGCGCCGGCAGGCCACCGGCCAGGAAATAGGTCTTGTCCGCCATCACGAACACGCCGGCCTCCACGGCCGCGATGCAGGTGATGGGCGCGGGGAAGATCTCGAAGCCCCGCGACTCGTCGCGCAGTCCTGGGGTAAAGGGCTCGCTGTAGATCAGCGCCGAGCCCACGGCCACGAGCAGCCGGCCGCCCTGGTAGGCAATGCTGCTGCCCGCCGGCATCAGGGAGAACTGCACATCGCCCACGACCTGCGGCTGCGCATTGAGCCAGCGCGGGGTTGGGCCAGGCACGGGGTGGTAGGACCCGACGCGGATGCCGTCGGTGAAGTACACGGCCTCGTTGACCTCGCAGTACACGACTGGCGTGACCCGGCCGTAGCCCGCTGCGACCTGGGTGCGCGTGGTGGCGCCCGAGGCATCCACATCGATGCGGAAGATGTCTCCGCTGTCGCAGTACAGGCCATACGAGCCGTCCAGCGGCGACCAGCCCGAATGACAGTCCAGGCCCTGCTCTGCCAGCGCATACCCGCCCCGCGTCTTGAGCGAGCCCTGGGCCGTCACATCGACGTTGAGCGCATCACGCAGCAGGTGGCCGGCGCCCTCGGGCAGCCCGAGCTTGAAGTCGGGTGCGCGGTTGTCCATTCCGAGGGGAACGGGCCGATGGGCTTGGGGTGGATGGCATGGCCCGCAGTTTCCCGGGCGTGCATCCATTGGTCGAACCCTAGCCGGGGCACGCGCTCCGCGAAAGTGTGCGACCAATTACATTTCCATTACTCAAATAGTTAGCAAAGTAATAGTTTGCTCAATAACCAATAGGTCGCAGCAATTAATCCACAGCCCAATAGGGGAAATCTAAAAATACACGAGCAAAACTCTATTAGCATGCATGACTTCAAAACTGGAGGAGTAGTTGCAAATGAAATCATTCAAGTTGGTTGCTGCGTCAATTGGAACAGCTGCTGCAATGTTCGCGGCGGGTGCATCCGCACAAAGTGGCGGCGTTTTGCTGCCTATCACGATTACCAACGCATCCGGCAACGTAGCTGACATGACCAAAGCTGCGGATGGAAATCCCAATACGATCTGGAACGCCGGCGCGGGTCCCACTCAGTGGATAGATATTGACCTGGGCTCCGAGAGAATGTTCTCTATTTTGAGGATGCTTCCCTCTCAAAATCCTGCGGGAAACACTGTGCATCATATTTGGGGAAGAAATGATGCAGGGGAATGGTTTGATTTCGGTGAAGTGTCTGGATATACCCAAGACAATCAATGGATTGAATATAAAAATCTCAAAGAAATCCCAGTGCGGACAATTGTTCTTCAAACAACCAGCAGCCCGTCTTGGGTAGCATGGAGAGAATTCCAAGTCTATGACGGAGGGGATCTCATTGAAAGCTGCCACCACAATTATCCTGCAGGGGTAGCAGTTTACCGAACTGCAAGACTGGGACGCTGCCCAGACTATACCTTCGGTGCAAGCTACTTCCTAAGGGATACACGCAACCTTCCAAAGGGCGCTGAAGTCTATGTCTGCTCAACTAACCAAATGAACGGTTGGAGTTGGCTTGCGAACTCCAATGCCCCATATTCGGGAACATTGCCGCGACAAGGGCGCTGTGGCGAGTACCAAAACGATTCCCTCTTCCTGATGCGAAAAAATTAATCTCCTCTGCGAGATAAACGTATGGGAGCAAGATTCTCCGCGTTCACAAAGGTTTAGAACTTCAGCTTGATCAAAGCATGCCATCGCCAAAGGATTGATCCTGCAATTGCTTTGTCTCACGATATTGGCATGCCCGGCATCATCTTCTGGCTGCTCGTGATCGCAGCCATCCTCTTCTTCAAACTGACCACGCCCGCCGAGCGCCGCTCGATGATCGAGACCTACTGGCTGATCATCCTCGGGCTCGGCGCCGTGGGCTTCATTTGGCAGTTCCTGCGGCAGGGCACGCTCAGTTCGTGAGCCCGGCCACGCGTTCGGCAATGGCGTTGCGGCGCTGCTCGATCTCGTTCAGGCGATCGCGCTTGGCCTCCGCCGACAGCAGGCGATCCCCGTCGATCTTCTTCGCACGCTGACCCAGTTCTGCCATCTGCTGCTTTGCGGCGTTGATGGCCATGCGGTTGCTCAGCTTCGGCCCCACCTCCTCCTGGATGCTGCGCGCCAGTTCCACGTCGCCGGACTTGATCGCAGCCTGGTAGCTGGCCCAGGCCTGCTCCACACCCTTGGCCTGCTCGTACATGGCGGTGACGTAGCGGCTGGAGCCCGTAGGCAGTTCCTCGATGAAGTTGCCGGCGACGAAGGTGTCGCGCAGGCGCATGGCCGGGCGCTCGCCCCGGTCCAGCATCGGGCGCGCAATGGTGTCTGTCGCCGTGGTGCTCACCGTGGCCAGCCAGCCGAAGTACCCGCGCAGCAGGAAATCCACCTGCTTCGGGCTCAGGCCCGAGTACTCGCCCTTGGCCAGGCGCACCGGATCGGGCAGGCCCCAGGAACCAAGCAGGCGCGCCACCTCCGAGGTGCGCTCGTTGTAGCGGTCCTGCGGGCGCAGGCGCTCGTCGGCCATGCCCTCGATGGCCCGGCCGCTGAAGCTGTCCTTGTTGGCGTAGACGTCCAGGAAGGGCTTGATGGCATGGGGCGTCGGGTCCATGGCGAAGGTGTTGAACACCATGTCGCTGATGCGCTGGCCGAAGCGCTTGCCCGTCATCTCCTCGCTCATCATCAGCTCGGCCGTGCGCTCGGCCACCGTGCCGATGGCCCCCACCTCGAAGGGCTTGGGGATGCGGAAGGCCTTGTCGCCGATCTTGAACCACCAGAAGTTGTCGCGGTCGAAATCCTCGCGCTTCTTCCAGTCGTCGTCATCGGCGTAGGCTGCCAACAGGCCCAGGCTGGCCATGGACACAGCGCCGGCCATGGCGGCAAAGCGGCGCGGGTCCTCACCGGCGGCGCGGCCCAGCTTGTACAGGCCCTGCAGGCGGGCGTTCAGAAACGGCACCGTCTGGGCCAGGAAACGCACCGTCTCCCATTTGCCGGACATGCTGAAGTCCATCAGGTCGCGAGCCTGGAAGCTGGCCTCGGCATGGCTCAGGCCCTTGGCGCGCAGGCGCTCGTACAGCGCCGTGCGGTTCACGTTCTCCGTGCGGTCGCCGAATTCCTCGTACACCTCCCACAGCGAGCGCATCTGGCCCTTGAGCTTGTCGAAGCCCTGCTTGTCCAGCATGGTGCCGCCCAGGCGCTCGATCTGCCCGCGCAGTTGGTTGGTGTTCTCCTGCGTGCCGAACTTGATGATGCCGCCACTGGCCAGCATGGAAGCGTAGGTCTGGCTGTTCTTGGCCGTGGCCCTCCATCCCTTGGCGACGTTCTCCAGCGGGTTGTAGCTCAGGTCGCTCTGGGCGATGGCCGAGAGGCTGTCGCGGATCAGGTTGCGGATCTTGAAGGTGGGGTTCACCGTCACACCGAAGGTCAGCAGGCGCTTGAAGGGCGCCATGGCCTTGACGATGCCGCCGGGGGTGTAGCTCATCGCCGAGATGGCATCGACCAGATAAGGGTCCTCGACGGCCCAGTGCTCGGCCACACCCTCGCGCATCACCTTCACGGCGCCTTTGGTGTCGGCAGGCACTTGGTAGGCCACGCCCAGCTTCTCGGCCGCGTCCATGGTCTCCAGTGAGGCGCGGTTGCGCGCGGCAGCGGCATACAGGTGGCTCCAGTTCATGAGCGTGTTCTGCAGCAGGTCGGCGTTGAGCTGCTGCGTGCCGCCCTTGAGCTTCTTCCAGGCCTGCTGGTTCACCAGCCCGGAGCTGAAGCGCGGGCCGCGCATGCCCCCGTCCTCTTCCATGAGGCGGTAGAACGGCACATAGGGCTGGTCCTTCATGAGGTCGTAGGCGGCCTGGTCGATCAGGCCCGAGTCCCGCGCCACCTTCAGGCTGGCCTCGTTGAAGGCGTTGAGCTCGCGCAGCGCCGCGGCGTACAGCGGCATGCGCGCCGTGCCGTCGGCCATGCGGCCGGCATCCAGTGAGCGCAAGGCTGTGATGTCGCGGTCGGTCAGCAGGTTCTCCTTGCCCTCGGCCTTCAGGCGCTGGGCGCGCTGGGCGGCCACCCACTGGAAGAATCGGTCGTGCTCGCCCTTGAGGCTGGCCAGCACGTTGGCGAAGCCGCCGTCCTTGATGTCCACATCGGCCACGCCGTCGCGCAGGTAGGGCTTGCCGTAGAGCAGCGCCGCTTCTACCGCCCCGTCGCTGCCCTTGGACAGGCGCGCCAGGATGTAGGCCTTCTCGCTGATCTCCTTGATGGGGGCGAACTGGTCGACCAAGCCCTGGCGCAGTCGCGTGCCGAAGTTCTGGCGCATGGCCTGCGCGCGCTCGGCCCAGGTCTGCTTCACCTGAACGCCGAAGGCATGCTCTGCTGCGCGGGCCTGCTCCGCGGTGTAGTCGCTCGCCGTGGGCGCGGCCGGCGCGGCGCGGCTGAACTGCAGCGGTTTTTTCAGCAACCTGTTGATTTCATTGGCTACCGCCTCGGACGACAACTTGCCAGCAGGTTGCTGCTGCGCTACTATCGAGCCGTCTCCTGAATTGGATGAGCCGGATCGCTCCACACCGCCCGCGGTGTCAGTCCCGGAAACTCGACGATTCAGGAGATTTTCTTTTGTGGCCACGCTGTGCAGGTACATGCGCTGGTCATTCGGATCACGGCGCACCAGCACGGTGACCACATCGTCCACACCCTTGATGCGAACTGGTGCGCTGACGTAGAAGCTCTGGCCATCGCGGCCGTGCTGGGTGGAAAGCACGACAGCGCCTTTCTCCAGCACATCCTTCACTGCGGCAAACGCCGTGTACTTGAACGGATTGGGCTTTCCATGGGCCATGGAATCGCGCACCGAGCGGCCATCCAGCGTCACCTCGCCAATTTCCGGGTTCACAGCCTTACCACCCTGCTGCCGAAATAGCTCCGTTGCCCACTGACGCACGGCCAGCATGCCGGTTTGGGGTGCTTCCTCGCCAGTGAGGGTCAGGATCGGATCCCCCTGAAGAATGCGCGCCCGCTGCTCATCTTTCCGCTCACCGGCCTGCCCAGGCATGGAGGCGGCGTCTGGCTGCTCTGGCTGGGCACTCGATTCAGCAGTCGAAGTAATGGCTCCATCCAGTTCTCCTGCATGTGCTGGGTTCTCCCGCTGCGCAATGCCGAAGGCCAGGTTCACCAGGTCCTGGCTGGCGAAGTCGCTACGGCTGCCGGCGATCTTGGCCCAGACCTGGCGCAGCACCTTGCGCACCTGGTCCAGCCAGCGCGCCACGGTGCCAGGCTTGGCCAGCGCATTGGGGCGCACGCCCATCTCCAGCGCGACCTGCACGGCGTAGGGGAACAGTTCCTGCGACGAGTAGGCTTGCGCATCTGCAACGGCCGGTTGGGAATCGCGTACGCGCGCGGCGGCCTCGTTGTAGACCTGTCGCTCCAGGCTTCCCTCCGGCGCACTGGCCCAGCCGCCGATGGCGCCATGCAGCTGGTTCCAGCCCTCCTCACCCAGCACCGCAGGCCCGTGCTTGTGCATCAGCTCGTGCGCCACCACGCCCAGCTCGTCGCCGGCCACGATGTGGTCAGAGATGACGAACACGGTCTTGGTGTTGGGGTCGTAGAAGCCCTGGGCCTTGCCGCCGCCCTCGGCTCCCATGGCCACCGGGCCGATCAGCGGCTCCCAGTTGGCGCGGATGTCATCGGAGGTCGTGACCACGATGCGGCCCAGACTGTTGGGCAGCACACCCATACCGCCCACCAGTTGGTTCACGGCCTGGCGCACAGAGGAATTCGTGGCGGCAGCCGGCGGCGGGCGCAGGCGGCGGAGCGTCCGGGCCAGTTCCTCGGGCATGCTGCGGCTGAACTGCGCGGCGGCCGCCTGCTCTACACTGGCGGCATCCCCCGCAGAGCGGATGGAAGTCAGGTCAGGGCGAGCGGCCCGGGCAGATGCGTCCACCCATTGAGCTGCGGGGGATTCTTCGTTCAAGACTCCAGCGGCCTGCTGCTGGCCAGCGCGCGCAGCATCAGCTGCATCCACCTCAGCCAGGATCTGCGCCAGCCTCTTGCCCTTGGGATCTATTCCCAGACTCCGGGCCACGCGGCCGGCAGGAAGCGCGCTGGATCGCCAGTTGGCCGGGCGGGCTGCTGCTGCCTGCGCTTGTCCTTGCGCGCCTGGCGCCGGGCCGCCTTGCGCGCCATTGTTGAGAGTCGTGGTGCTGGCATTGGTCAGCCCTTCCTGCGCTGCAGCAGCACCAGCAGCCGGCGCGCCTGGCGCTCCAGTTGCTTGCGGAGGTTGCGCGCCAGCTTGCTGGGCTTGATCGGCTTGCGGGGCAAAGGCGGCTCCTACGTTCTGGGTCAGGGGGCCAGGCCCAGCGGCTTCCAGGGCGCTGGGTCCGGTCGGGGGAATGGCTGCTGGGGCGGCCACGGCGGCAGCCTGTGCCTGGGCACCTTGGGCATTTGCGATCTCCTGGGCCTGCAGGACGGCCTGCTGGATGGCGTCGAAGCCGGCATCCACCGCCATGGCAGCGCCGCGCGACAGCGGGCCATCTGCGGGGTTGATGCCCATGCGCTCGGACGGGCGCTGCAGCGGGCGCTGGGGGATCAGCGCCTCCATGGCGGCGTTGTCTGCGAAGGGGTCCACGGCTGGCGCGCGGTCGGCTGGCAGCGGCGCAGGCTCACCCACCCCACGGAATCCCATGTAGGCATCCACCATGCGGCGCACGCGCTGCGTCTCGGCGGGGTCCAGCGGCTGCTCGTTGATGCGGGCCAAGCCCTCGTTCAGGCCGCCCAGCACCTGGGCCGAGTTCTCGGCGCCGCCATCCAGCAGGTTCTGCAGCCCGGACAAGATGCGGCCGGTGCGCACGCGGGCGTCCACGGCGGCGATGCCGGCATCCTCGCTGGCCTGCTGGAACTGGTCCTGCAGCTGCGCGGCCATGGCATCGGCTGCCTGCAGCCCAGCACCAGGAGCTGGCGCACCAGCAGGATCAGCACCCACGTTCTGGGCCAGCCATGCGTCTTCCATGGCATCGCGCACCGTGTCCACCGTCTGCTGGGTGGAGAACTGCGTGCCGCTGCGCACAGCGGCCTGGACTTCGGCGAGGTAGTCGGGGCGCTGCTGGGTTCCGTCCTGCGGGCGGCCGAGGAACTCACGCACCGCAGCGTTCTGCTCGTCCCAATCCGTGAAGGGGTCAACAGCCGGGCCAGCAGCATCAGCAGGAGCAGCACCTGGCTGCGCAGCACGCGCGCCGGCCTGCACCTGCTGGTCCCATTCCGTGTAGGGATCAGGCTCTGCCTGCGGCCTGGAAGTCACCAGGTCCTCGAAGTTGGCGGGCGCGCCCAGGTCCACGGGGTTGACCGGCTGTCCGACCAGGTTCTGGATGCTCGCCTCCTCGGCCAGCTGGTTGGCACTGGCTGCGGCGTCCTCTGCGCGCTGACGCCCCTGCTGGTCTGCCTGGCGGGCACGGCGGTTCGCCCCGCCGCTCACGTTGGCACCAGCCCCCATCACGCCACCGGCAATCGCGCCTTCCGTGCCGGCCCTGGCCACGCCCTCCATCAGCGGCTTGCCCTCGGCGTAGTTCTGCCACATCTGCTCCTGGGCCGACTGGGGCAGTTCCTGCAGCACCGCCTCGGAGACCATGCCCCTAGGATGCGGCGCTGGGCCGAGAGCGGCACCTCCGCGGTCGCGCCCGTGCCGATCTTGGCCATGGCCGTTTCGGCTGTCTCCAGGCCCAGGCGGTTGGCCACTCGGCCGGCACCGACGCCGATGGCGCCCGTCAGCGCGCCAGCGCCCAGGGCAGCCACAGCATTCCGCTGCTGGTCCTCGCCCGTGGCCTGCTCCATCTGCTGGCCGGCCGTGACCACGCCTTCACCGATACCCGCCGCCACCGGCGCGGCCCACTTCTCGCCTACGGTGCGCGCCAGCACACCGGGTGTGGCTGCGCGCGCCGCTGTGCCCGTGGCGGCGTTGGCAGCCTTGGCTGCAACTGCGCCAGCGCCCATGGCCGCACGCCCGAGGACACCGCCGGCCACCATCGACGGCAGCGACTCGGCCACCTGGTTCGCCGTGTATGCCGGATTCTTCAGGTAGGCCAGCGCGATATCGCCGGCCGAGCCGTCCTTCCAGGCCTCGTCCACGTTCTGGCGCCCGGCCTCATACGCAGGGGAGAACTTGGTCTCGTCAGCCCACTTGCCCGGCTGGAAACCCGTGGCCTCGCCCAGCGCATCGGCAGCCGCAGTGACGGGGCGCGCGCCAGTGGCCAGGGCGATAGGCAGGTCTGCCAGACCCGTGACCATGCCCGGCAACCGCTGGACGCCGGCCTTTACAGATTTGCCGAGGTCGGAGAGGGTGCTGGATTTGGCGGGCTCAGGTGTGGAGAAGGCGCCCTTCTCCCAGTCGGGCGCGCCACCCGCATTCGGTGCGGCAAAGGTGCCGCGTTCCCAGTCTGTATTTGCCATGCCTCCAGTGTTCCCACGCAGGGGATGGGGCGCGAACCCTGGGCGGGGGCGTTGGGTGGTACGCTTTGGGCACTGCCGAATAGGCAGCTCAGAAATGGACGCAGAGAACAAGGCCCTGCGGGAGCGGGTTCACTGCCGCATAGGCAGTTCAGAAACAGCGCGCGGACCGCATGCGGCTGGCCATCCTGTTCACTGCCGTATAGGCAGTTCAGAAAATGACGATCGAAGCGAAGCTCGACGAAACCAAGTCCCGTGCCGCGCAGGCAGCCAGGCCTACCCAGCGGGCCTTTTTCTTGGGCGCAGCTCACACGGGCCGCGTCCGCACCTCAGCCGTCCAGGCAGATTGCCCCCGGGGCTGCAACGAGCCCTGATCCGTTGCAGCGATGTGGAGATATTCGCCCTCTCCCAACGCGCGAGCCTGCTGCGACAGCTGCTCGCGCACGTCATTGGATTCAGCGCGAAGCTTGCTGATCACCATCTTGTTCACCTTCAGCTCGCGACAACAGCGGCAGGAAAAGTGCATCCACTTTCCATAGTCTTCGAGGTAAGCAGTGCACTGGAGGTTGCATAAGGGGCACGGGGCTTGGATGGAGTCTGGCATGGCGTCACTCCAGGGGATAACAGAGTTCGAAGAAAACGGTAAATCTGTTGTACCCCAGCCGAGAGGCGAAATCTGAAGTGCCGAGTTAGGGCTTGGCCTAGTCTGAGCAGGCACAAAGATTGCCGCCTGTACGGCCTCACAGCCTGGGCGAAGCTACATATTGGTACATGGCGAAACCACGCGTAGCATCGCTCTCCCTCCCACAAGAAAGCGCATGCTATGTACCCCCTCACCTTTGCCTTGCGCGGCGCATCCAGGCTACCGCATGGATGATGACGAGCCCCCGCAGGGATCAAGCAGCCCGGAAGAGCAACAGGACAGTTGGTCACCGCGCGGATTGCTGAGCCTGCTAATTCTTGGGACGCTGACTGTAGTCGCCGCGATCTGGCTCATCGCGAAACGGCCACACGCTGTACCTTGGCGCCCTCTGCCGACTGCTGCCGCGTCCGCAGGCATAGAAGCCGCGTTTCCTGATACAGAGGGCAGCATTCAATGCCCAAGCAACAGTGGGACCCCGGGCGAGCGAACCTGAGCGCAGGTAGTCTGGAGGCTCAGTTCTGCACCTCCAACGTCGCCACGTAAAACATGAGGTGCTCCAGAGCTACAGCGTGCGGGTCACGACCTCCCAACGGCGACTCCCTGGAAGAGTCGTCCGGAAGGAAGACCAGAAGCACGTCGCCACAGGCCTCGTAGTCTGCGGTGAACTCGATGCCGTTGTGGGTGAAGACGCATTCGTGCATGCGAGGCATTGTCACAGGTGCGAGCTCGTGGCACCAGCGCCCAGAAACGACGAGGCCCGCAAGAGGCCGAGCTCCCGCTCAGATCTCAAAGGGCTTCCGATCTCGGCCCTCGATCCACCGGGGAGCTCGGCCCCGGCCCGACCATGTCTCGCCGGTCTTGGGATTCCGGCAACGCGCGTTCTTCGGCGTGTCCAGTGCAAACAGATCGCAGACCTGGAGATCGTGTTGCTTCACCAGAGCCCGTGCTGCATCAATCGCATCGAGCCGCATGGCTCCATAGTGCTCAGCGATCTTGGCATCCAATGCAGCTTTCTCCTGCATCAGAGACTTGTACTTGCGTGACATAGGTTCGGGGCTCCGACCGGAAATGTGCAACGTTCCGGATCTGGGCTGCAGACGGAAAGTCCCTCCTCCCCGAGCCGGGCTCTTCCTGCGGAGGGGGCAAACGACGTGCCGAGCTTGAAGCTGCCCCAGAAACGACGAAGCCCGCGCGGGGCGGACTTGTTTAATTAAGATTTTTTTGATGGTGCTCGCGGCGGCATTGCGGGCCTAGATTGTATTGGAGGAGGCGGAGGATTCACGTTCGCCTGCTTGCTTCTTCCAGGCGGGGTTACTATCCTCACTGGTGCTGGTGGTTTCGAACTGGGTGACTTCGTCATAAATTGCCTCTGGTGACTTGAGAAATTCTATATACGATACTTCCGATGCGTCCAAAAGAACGCCTTCAGAGTTGCTTAGATCTTGCTCCCCTTCTTCAGTCTCCTTTACAACTTGACTAAGATAAAAGAAACCGTTTCTATCTGATGGCCATCGATCTGGCCAGCCCAGAAACCTGGTTTTATCCTTCATGTGCAGAATCACATAACAGGTCTTAGTAGCCATTGCCGCATACCATTCATTTGGGAAACCACTGCGAGTAGTAAATCCTAAATAACGCAAAAACCCATAAAGATAATCTGATTTATACAGCCACGCCATCAAAAGACCAAAAATGGCTGCGGATAAAACTGATGCAGCCAAGCTCGAATCATCGGTCCACTCCCCAATGTACCAATACTCGCCCAACAGATGAGCAACCTTCTTTATCAGAACGACTACAAGCTGAACAACAACAGTAAACAGCAGCGCCTGGACCACCCGCTCAAACTGGGATGGCTTTACATGATTCGTCAATCCGTAAAATAACCATGCAACGATAAAACCAGGCGCAAGATATTGCAATAACGCAACAACATCTTTTGACAATTCAGGCATGGAGAATTAATCAATCTATGGAATACAGATAAAAAATACCATCACCGAAATAAATACTCCGATAGATTCATCCTATTTCTTTAAAAAATCAATTCTTCTCTGCTCCAAAGCGTTAAACACTGGAAGCTTCAGAGGCGATTGAACTTTCTGCACTTGCTCCAACAGCAGCTGATTCGTCTGAATTCGGCTCGGTTCCAGAAGGCTCGGTCTTGCCAGAAATTTCAACTGGCTCAATGGGGTTTCTGAGGGTTTCAAAATAGGCATGACACTCTCCAATCGCTTGATTATTAACCAATGAATGCTCGACCTCCGAGCGTTCGTAAATCTCTTCTAGTTTTTGAATAGTAGATTCATAGAATATCAGATACGATTCATTGGGTTTAGTGACCACCACCATATCAGTCTCCTTACCAACACCGGGGGCAACTTCAGCCCTCTTTTTCGCAGCCAAAACCATGTACGCGGTAGCATCCAATCCTTGCTGAGTTCTGTGCCCAGCAAACATTAAACTGGACATTGCTTGATACATCCCAACTCCAATGGAAGCAAAGCCCGCCTCATTATGACAAGTAACACTTCCATTATCAAAAGAATATATATGTGACCTCACATAGCCATGACTAGCATCTTTACCGATAAATAATGCAGCGCATGCAGGCATTTGGAAATTGACTATTTCCCGAACCAAGTCTGAAGAAAATTTCTCACTAAAATCTGCCTGTCTTTTTAGAAAATCATCCGAATTCAGGCCAAGTGGTGACAGAAACTGGCGCTCAGCACGACGCCTCTTGGAGTCAGCATAAGCAGCCCCATAAGAGTCAGCTATGTTCTTTACTGATAACAACTCTGGATTATCAGAATACCGCTCTATAAGAGTACGTAACTCAATCAAGAGTTCAGTATGTAAAGCAACATCACCAGCAATCAAGGCCACAACCGTAGGCGTTAAATGGTGCACCTTTACGCGTGTTGTTTGATTATCCGCTGTGGATAGCATCCTGTCGGAAACCCCAATCACTGAAGCACCATCGTCGCAAAGTGCAGCAACACATACAGTCATTGCCCATCCTCCTTTGGCTGAATGCTAGCACGCAGTGGCAATTTGGCTCATCAAAGGTGCGGGCAAATTGCTCCAACAATTGGTGCCTGCTACATTCCGCCCATGCGCCCCCTCCTCATCCTTCCAGCCCTCCTCCTCGCCGCCCCCGCCCTGGCCGCAAACATGGCCACCTGCCTGCTGGACAAGCTCCCGGGCACGCAGAACGATGTCGCGGCTCAGGCCGTGTTCCAGGTCTGCAGCGCTGAGCACCCGGGCGGAATCCAGGCCGTTCCCCAGGGAGATGGCCGGGGCATGCTGGGGTTCAAGTCCGGGCCAGAGTGCACAGCGAAGAAGGCAGGCGATACGCGCAGCACCAGGGCGGCTGAGCTCATTGGGATGGCTTGTCGGCGGCTGCATGACGGCCCCGATTGGGAGCGCGGCGAGCTCTCGCCCCCGAAGAAGTAAGCGCCCTATTGCGGCACCCATTTCTGCCCATCCCAGACAGCCGTCTTCCCGCCCACGCTTGAGACAGTTCCAACGGGCCTGGTTGCAGGACTCGACAGCGGATCACCGCCTCCCTGCCCCATAGGCACCTGCTCCACCTGCCCCGTAGCCCTGTTGTGCCGGATGACGCTCCCCATGGAAGTGGAGCCGTCCAGGTTCTTGGTGGTCGGCGTCACCTTCACATCCCAATCGCTGGGGGTCTGCGCGCCCTCGATGTCCCTCATGTACTGCACCAAGCTGCGGCGCTTGGTCGGGTCCTGCTGCTGGGCCACCTGGTTGCGTGCCGCCTCCACCAGCCGGTTGGTGCGGTTCGTGTACCCCTGAGTCTCGCGGTCCATGTCCAGGCGCTGCTGGGTCAGCCCGGCCTGCATGCCGGCGCGCTGGTTCTGGCCCTGCTGCTCCATGGCGGCACGCACCAGAGCATTGCCCTGGCGCATGCCCTCTGCCTGCAGGCCTGGGGCGGCCTGCTGCAGCGCCTGGTCTGTCGCCAGCATGGCCTGGTATGTCTGCACAGCGGGGTTGTTCTCAGCGCCACGGCCGCCCCACTGCTGGGTGTTCTTGATGGAACTGGCCGACACCTCGGCATTGCGCAGCGCGTTGCGCGAGGCCCAGTCGTTGCCGCTGTGGGCGATGCCTGCGGCCTGCACGAGCGGATTGCCCAGCGACGAGGACAGTCCCGGGGCGATGCCCTGCATTTGCGATCCTGGCGTCGCTCCGCTGGGCAGCGAGTTCACCGTGCCGCCGGCGGGCTGGCCATTGATGGTGATGTCGCCGCTGATGTTGGCGGGCCCGCTGTAGCTGTTGCCCTGGCGCGTGATGTTGGCCGGGCCAGAAGGTGCTGCAGGTCCAGGCATGGGCGCAGCTGCGGCGCCAGGGGAGCCTGGAGCGCCGTGCGCACCCGCCTGCTGCTCCATCGCGGCGGCCACCAGCGGATTGGATTGGCGCGTGATCGGGCTGGCAGGTGCTGGGCTCTGCGCGCCGGCAGCAGTCGCCAGCGCAGCACCGCCGCCCACCACAGGCGCATAGGGTGCAGCAGCCTGGGCGGCTTGGCCCAGCCCCGACATGGCAGGCTGCGATGCCCCGAAGGCCCGGGCAACCAGGCCTGTACCGCGCAGCGCAGCGCCAGGGATGCCGCCGGCACTGGGCAGTGCGGCCAAGTTGCGGCCGAAGTCGTTGTTCAGGGGGTTGCTCTGGGAGCCGTCGGCAGCGGGCGCCTGCGGATTGCCGCCCACCGGGATCTGATTGATCAGCGCGTCACGCCGCTGGGCTGCTTCGAGGAGAGGGTTGGTGGCCATGAGTGTTCCTTGCGGAGTTGCTCATGGCAGTGTGCGGATATGCTGTCGGCGCGTCGAACCCCAATGGGGGTGTCCATAATCAATCAGGGAGGAATGCTATGAGCACGAGCGATTTGCTTGCTTTCTTCAACTCCGTGGTGACTCTCACGGCGGCCGTCGTCGCTGCGCTTGTCACCTACAGAATTGGAAAAGGTCAGAAAGACATTTCCGAGCGACAGGCAGAGGTCGCAGAGAGAGAGGCCAAGACTTCTTACAACAAACTCAAACTGGATCTCTTCGACCGACGTCTCTCGATCTACGACGTAGTCTGCGACATCGTTGACGAATGGACATTGCCAGAAAACCACACATCAGAGCGTAAGGCTCGGTTTGTAACGGCAATGAATAGTTCTCGCTGGATTTTTCCAGAAGAGGTTTACCAGTACCTGAAGCATGAGGTCTACCCAGAGATGAACGACCTACAGGTTATGCAACACCGAAGCGAGCTTACGGAGGAGGAAAAGAAAGACTGCCTCCGTACCGAGGCCCGTTTGATGGGCCATAGAGATCAGCGCATCGATCAGGTATTTGGGCCACATCTAACGCTTGAGGCCTGATCAACAAGCGTCATTGTCAGGCCAGCGGCCCAGGCACACCCACCTCGCGCGAGCGCACCCACTCCTCATTCCGCCCGCTGGCCTTGCGCCCGAACTCCGCTTCGAACTTGGTCAGGGCCACGGCGGCCTTGGCGTCGTTGTGCATGTCGGTGTCCTCGCGACCGTAGGCCCGGTACAGCATCCAGTGCACCAGGGCGAAGTGCAGCTCGGGCCGGATCTCGGGCTTGTCCATGCAGGCGCGCATGGGCTTGAGCGGCAGCCGCTGCACGGTCAGGCGCAGTTCGCCGTCTGCTGCAGGCCTGGGCCACAGGTGCAGCTTGCCGGTGGTCATGCCGGCCACCAGGCGCTGCGGCACGTCTTGGCGCTCTTGAAACTGCCAGCCAGGGTGGTAGCAGTCCATCTCGTCCACCGAGATCTCGCCGACCTCCTGGCCGTTGATGAAGGCGCGCAGGATGCGCACCACCCTGCTGTCCAGGTCCACCGTCTCCGCGCCGGCCAGGAACGCGATGCGGCACATGGGAGAGACCGAATCGCGCAGCAGCTGGCCACGGCGGCAGGCTTCGATCTGGGCCTCGTTGGCGTAGATGGTCAGCAGGTCATCGGTGCAGAAGACATCGGCGTCGCCACCGCCGACGGCCCGGCCCTGGTCGAGCGCGTCGGCCCGGTACTGCTTGATCAGGTCGTCGAGGGTCATGGGGGCCTCGTACTGCGATTACTGGGTTTCCGCCAGCACACCCTTCAGCCATGCACCGCCACGGGGGTTGCGGTCTTCGACGACAGTGAAGGGGTAGCGCAGGCCGTGGCGCTGACGCAGGTTGTTCATGGCCTCGCCCAGACGGTCATCCAGCTTCTGATCGAAGTCCGTGCGCTTGGCGCGTGCCAGGCGTTCCACGAACTTGCGCTTCACGGTCTGGGCCACGCCGCGGCGAAAGTATTGAGAAACGCCATTCACGCCCACCAGCACCATGTCCATGTCGTTCTCGTCGGTGGACTCATAGACCATGACCGTGACGGGCTCGTTCATGAAGGCTTCGAGCTCCAGCGCACCAGAGGGCAGCGGCTTGTCGACGACCTCGACGTCGCCCTGGCCGATCTCGCCGATCTGGACCGTGGACTCCTTGCCAAGGTATTGGTTGGTTGCATCCACTGCGGTGGTGTTGCGTGCCATGCGTTTCTCCTGAAATGAGGGGGTTGCGCCCGGCACTGGGCCGGGCTTTGGTTCAGACCTGGGCGACGTAGTACAGCGTCTGGGACGCGACCACGGCCGCCAAGGTGGCGTTCTGGGAAACGCGGAAGCCGCGCGGGTCGGTCTTCACGCCAGCCGATGCGGACAGCGTCCGTGCGCCGTCAGCGGCGGCCTTGAAGGCCGAGTTCTCGGCCATGCCTGCATACCATTCGATGCAGACGCCACTGGAGCTTTGCAGCCGCACATAGCGCGGCTTGAAGCCCACAGGGAAGAAGAGATCGTCACCGGCCACGATGGTGGTGGCGTCCAGGACGACCTTGCCCTGGGCAAAGCCAGGCGTGCCTTGGTCGTCTGAGCGGGTGCGGGTCTGGCCCGCAACGTTGTCAGCCATGATGTGCTCCTTGTCGGTTCAATGAGTTGGAAGCGGGAGCGCTTTCGCGCCCCCGTGGCTTCAGGTCAGCGCAGAGACGCCGGCCTCGGCCACCGCCATCCAGCCCTCGTTGAGCAGCGTGCAGTTCATGTAGAACCGCGTGCCCACGTAGCCGCGCTGGCCCAGCGGGTCGCTCTTGTCCTTCTGGCCGGCCGGGATGTATGTGGGGTCCAGCGCGTTGTCCCCGCGCAGAGCCACTTGGCCCCATGCGTCTTCGCCCACCACGATGAACGGGTAGACGTCCACATTGGTGCCACCCATGAGGCCGGTGCTGCCGATGGCCGCGCCAGCGTTGGCGTAGGGAGCCAGCTCTGGAGATGTGATGAAGCGGAAGTTCTCCACACTGCCCAGCTCGTACTGGCTCACTACCTTGCGGCTGCCGTACTCGGCCACGGGCGTGAACTTGGGTAGATCACGCACATCGGAGTCGGCATCGGTGTGGACGAACACCAGATACGAGGCCTCGACAGGCGACGTGCTGATGTTGGCCGACGGAGCCAGAATGCCCGTCACGCGCCTGGAGTGGTTGGCCTGCAGGTTGCGGCTGATCTTGCGCAGCAGGTTCGAGGTGATCTTCCCGCTGACCGCATTGCGCGAGGAGCCGCCCGAATAGAAGGCGTTGGCGCAGCTCTTGATCACGCCGTAGCGGATCATCTCGCGCAGCAGGCCCACACGCTCGCCGCACTGCTTCTTCATCTCGGCGGGCACGTCGTCCTCGTAGGTATCTGCCACGCGGTTGGTCAGTTGGTACAGGCAGCCGAACTCGCGCAGCTTCACCTCAATGTCCTGCGGCACCAGGGAATCTGCCGAGGGCGTCACGCCTTCTTGCAGCTCGTGCGCGTTGACGCTCACCAGAGGACGGTTGATGGTGTTGAAGTCGGCCGCCGTCGCGCCGTACGGAAGGTAACGGCGATAGACGATGGTCTGGCCCACATTGCGCGGCATGGCGCTCTGCTTGCCAGTGATACCCAGGACTTCCACGCCGACGGCATGGCCCAGGATCTCACCCTTCAGTTTGCCGATTCGCTCGGCGGGATTTCCGGTCGTGAAGGTCACGATGTTCTCCTTTAGGCCTTATCGGCCAACCACCGACTTGAAGCCGGCAATGAATGCTTCCTGTTCGGTAGGCGCGGTCTGAGGGCGCGGCGCATTGCCGCTTGGCGTCACGGCAGCCTTGAGCCGCTGCTGACCTTTCGCGGCCTTGTCGGCGGCGGCGGTGCGTGCAGCGGTCCACTGGTCGTACTTGCCGATGACGGCGCCCAGGCTGTCAGCCGTGCCCGCTTCCGCGAACTCCTGCTGCACCTGTTCTCCCTGTGCGGTGAGCCACAGGTTGAATTCCTGCGAGCCCACCTTGTCGCGCCAGCCTGTGTGCATGCGGTCCAACACGGCCAGCTCCAGCGCTGCAGGGTCATGCTCGGCCGGGGCTGTGTGCTCGCCACCCGTGGCCACGGGCTGCTGCACGGGAGCCGGCGGGGCTTCCTGGCGTTGTTGCTGGGGCGTGATGCCCAGGGCACGGACGTAGTTGGCAACGTCGGGATAGTCCTTCTCGAACTGCTGCAACTCCGGGGGCAGCTCGGGCGCCGGTGCTGGCGTCGGGGCTGGTGCAGGTGCCGGGGCCTGGATGCGGCTGTTGAGTTCGCCGATCTTGCCGTTGGCCTTGCGCAGTTGCTGTTCGAGGGAATCCACCTTGGCGGCGCTGCCCAGCAGGCGCTGCAACTCGCTGCGCTTGTAGCCCTCAAACACCACCGGGTCGTCCTCGGCGCCTCCCTGCCCCGGCTGGGCTTGCTGCCCCTCGGGAGCGGGCAGAGCGTCAGCGCCGTCCTGTGGTGCATCGCTGGCCTGAGGCGCTGCGACTGCGGGCGCAGATACGGGGGCTTCTGCAGGTGCCGGCGCGGGCGCGGCGCCAGCCTCGGCCGAGGCATCCGAAGATGCTGCGGCGGGGGCCGGCGGCGGCTCCGTTCCGGTCACGCTGGCAAAGGCCTGCTCGAAAGCTGCCCGCTCCTGCGCCTGTTCCTGCTGTTGTTGCGGATCCATGCGTCATGCACTCCTGTGTTTCATGCCAAGGTCAGTAGCTCTCGCCACCAGCGTCGGCGGGTTGTGCCTGGGCTGACGGGGCCAGCGCAAGCAGTTCTTTCCAGGCCGCGATGCGTCCACGCAGTTCGGTGGTGCGCAGCGCGTCCATGGTCGGGCTGTCGTTCTTCTTGCGCAGGGTGTCGATCTGCGCGTTGGCATGGCGCTCGATGGCGCGCCATGTCGGTGAGGTGAAGTCGATGCCCTGGTTCGTCATGGCTTGCAGTTTCCAGAGGAACGCCCATTGCGGCGAACCCTGGCCGGGGGTCAGCCCCGCGCGCCGTCTGCGGCCGGCGTCTCGATGCCCTGGCGCACGCCCAGCAGCGGGCTGTCGGGGCGCAGTGGCGTCAGCGGATCGGTGTTGTTGGGCACGGCGCCAGGGTCGGGCTGCTGCTGAGGTGTGATCCATCCGCCCTGCGGCACGATGGGTGCGGCGTCCTGGTCCTGGAAGCCAACCGACCTGGCCAAGCCATCGGCGAGCGTGGCCACGGCCGGATTCATCGAAATGAGCTGCCCGGTCTGCACGCCGCTGTACAGCGTCTCCATGCCGGTGTTGGTGGCGTCGGCATCAGCCTTGCGGGCCTGGGCGGCCAGCAGCTGGGCCTTGGCCTGCACCGTTGGGTCCTGGCCCTGCTGGGCGCGCTGAGCCTTCTGCTCGTCCGTGTACTGGAAGTTGGTGGGGTCCAGGCGCTGGCCCTTGCACAGCTCGGCCGCCAGCTTGGCCGGGTCCAGCTCGTAGACGGGATTGGCCGACACCTGCAGCAGCGTCATCAGGAACTGCTGCTGCGCGTCCCGCTCGACCAGGGCCGAACTGGCACGCACGTCGATCTGGAAGTCGCCCTTGATGCTCTCGTCGTCCGAGTAGGTCATCATCCAGTCGAAGTACCGCTGGATGTGGGGCCGGGTCATGTAGTCGTCGAAGCGCTTGGCGAGGCGCCGCAGCACGCTGGTGGCGTTGTTGTTCTGCATCTGCATGCCGCCCAGGGTGTTGGGCGCATCGCCGCGGATGCCCTGCAGCATGGCCGGCATGCCCGTGGTGTCCTCGGCCATCTTCAGCGCGAACTGAATGGTGTTCATCAGCGTGACCTGGGCGCTGGGCACTGTGAAGGCGTTGAATGCTCCGCGCACATCGGACACATCTGCATTTGCTTCGGCCCGCCAGATCTTCCCGGGCCGCAGACTCCAGACACCATCTTCCGGCGTCACACCGTTCCCAATCACCACCTGAGGCGCTGCTGACAGGCCGTTGTTGTCCATCATGGCGCGGGCTGCACCATTGAGCATGCGCTGTGCCGTGCGGACCTGCCGGCTGATGCCGACACCCCAGGGCATGCCAGGGCGGCGCTGCCAGGCCAGCACGTCATAGGGGAACTCGCCGTCCTCCTGGGGGCTGAGCACGACCTTGACCAAGCGGTCATTGATCATTACCGCCATGGTGGGCACACGGTCCTCGTCGCCCTCCTCCATCTCTACACCCATGCGCGCCAGGTGTTCGCGGGCGCAGTGGCCGTAGAAGATCCACATCTCGAACTCGTTCTCGCCCGGCCGGTAGACGGCCTCAGTGCCCTCGCGGGTGCGGGCCGGGCCTTCGCGCAGCACGGCCAGCAGTTCGGCGGTCTCGTAGCTGGGATCGGCCAGCATCTCCTTGATCTGGCGCGGGCCGATGTTCTCGCGCTCCCACGTGTAGCTGCCGTTGTGGAGGTTCTCCCCGCAGGCTGGGTCCGGGAAGAAGTTCCAGACGTCGATGCGCTTGGAGCCTGGCTTGATCTCGTCCACCTTGATGAACTCGGTCAGGCCCGTGGCCGGGTCCTTGCGCGTCATGCGTGCCGTGCGCGTGATGGGGAACGGGCCCTTGAGCACGCCAGAGCCGATGCGTGCGGAGTCCTCGATGACCTGGCGCACCTCGCCGTGCCAGTTGCTTTCCACCAGCGGGTCCTCGATGGCCTGTTGCATGCGCTCGGCGGCTTCCTTGGCCTCGGCCGCCTGGGCAGCCATCTGCGCGTGCACGGCAGCCGGGTCCGTGGCACCCATGGCCTGGGCCAGCATGGTGAGCTGGGCACCATTCAGGCGCGGCAGCGGCGTCGGCTTGATCTCCCAGGCCCTGTCATCCGTGGGCAGCAGCATGTCCGCCACGCGGGCGCTGGCCGCATCGGTGTAGGGGCGTGTGATGTTGAGGAACACCACCGACCGGGCCGGGCCCTGCTGCCTGGTCTGCCCACCGATGATGGCCGTCTTCCTGCTGCGGTACAGCTGGTTGGCGTTCTGGAAGTTGCGGTTGGCGTCGTCGATGCCCTGGTAGTGCTCTTCGTCCTCGGTCCATTCCTCCTCGATGCCCGAGCCGGCACGGCCGGCAATGGCCTCGCGGCGCTTGGACAGGAGTGTCAGGACGAACTCGGCGCGCAGGTCGCGCTGAGGCTCGCCGCTGTCGTCGTGCTGCTGGGCCAGCAGGCCCCCATGATTGGTGGTGGCTTGCATGTCAGTACCCTATCTCGTTGTCCAGTGGCTGCCAGGCCGAGGCTGCAGCGCGGGCCGGGGCTGGCCGCACGATGGCCTTGCGCTTCATCATCACGGCGTAGCGGGTGGCGCTCATCAGGTCGTCCTGCTTCTTCACGACCTTGCCGTCCTCGCGGTGGTACAGGCGGAACTCGCTGAACCAGTCCTCCAGGTGGGCAAACACCTTGAACCGGCCGGTCTGCATGCGCTGCAGCATCTCCATCAGCCCAGCCTCGACACCGTTGCTGCCGTCCTCGAAGGTGGCGCGATCCTTGAGCATCTTGAGCCCGGTCTTCGCGTACTGGACGGCCAGTTGCTCGCCGCTGCCCTTGTCGTGCTGCAGGCCGTCGTGGGGCCATGCCGTGGGCACCCATTCGCCCCAAGCCTTGATCGTTGCGGCATGCAGGATGGGCGTGGCCTCCTTCTGCCTGTGGCCCTGCGTGACATAGAGGCAGTCGCTGTCCCTGTCCCAAGCCAGCTGTACGGCAGCCGTGGGGTGGTCCCAGCCGAAGTCCAGGCCGTTGATGCGCACCCAGTGAGCAGGGATCGGGAAGGGCTGCACCTTGATGCTGTCCTCTTCCACGGGGAAGATCCGGCCGCTGCCCAGCGTCGGGATGCCCTTGGAGCGCGCCTCCCGCTCGTGCGCCGGGTAGCTGGCGACGATGGACTGCTTCTGCTCCAGCGAATAGTGGTCCACGTCCCAGATGGTCATGCTGGTGACGTGCCGGGCCTTGGCGCCGGGGTCGTCTGCCTCGGGCATCAGGAAGCGCATCACCACATCCGACATGCCCAGCAGCGGGGTGAAGGTGGTCTGCGCGAACTGGCCGCGCTGGCCGTTGTTGGTGCGGGTCAGGCCCTCGGCATAGATGTCCTGCGGCGGCTCCTCGTCGAACCAGACGCCGTCCACGGTCGGGCCCTGCCACTTCTCGCGGCCCTTCTCGTAGGACTTGAAGGCGATGATGGATTCGCCGGCCTGCACGTCGCCGCCACCACCCCAGCGGATCACGGCGCTGTCCAGCAGGTTGGCAACGCCCATGGCGCGCGTGGTGGCCTTGATGGCATCGCGCGGCACCATGCCCGTGCCCCAGGCATCCACCGTGGCCGGCGGGCCCAGCAGCATGCGCTGTGGGTTGTCGCGCGTGGCTTCGCTGGTCACGGAGCCCGCCCAGAAGGTCACCGGCTTGGCAAAGGTGGCGCCGTCCCACCAGTCCGGATACCGGCCCGTCAGGTGCATGGCCCATTCGGCGCCGCCTGCCTTCGTCTTGCCGAGCTGGTTGCCGGCCATGAACAGGCGCTCGCTGAACGACGCGCCAGCACGGTGAAACTCTCGCTGCTTGCCGTAGGGGCCGTACTGGTCCAGCTGCCGCGCCGCCAGTTCCCGCTCGATCATGGCCAGCATGGCGGCCTGCTTTTCAGGGGAGAGGTTCATGCGCGCGCCCTCACCGCATCGCGCATGGCCAGCAGCTCGGCCGTGGTCACGCTCTCCATGCCCTTGGCCGGTGGCTCGGGCATTTCATCGCGGATGCCGTAGGCCTGGCGCTCCAGCCCGATGAGCACGCGCAGGGATTCGGACAGGGAGCGCATGGTGCTGCTGCGGTTTGCCAGGCTGGAGGCCTTGCCCGCCGCCTCGGCCAGCTTGCCGCGCTGCTCCTTGGTCAGTTCCTCGGCCGGGGCGCTGCGCAGGATGGCAGCCACCTCGGCAAATAGCTCAGGGCTGGCGCTCTGCTGCTCCAGCTCGTCCATGAGGCCCATATTGATGCGCCGGCACCGCTCGATGTCCTCGCGCTGGCCGAGTCGAACCGAAGCCTGGGTGGAAGCAGCCGCCTCGACCGTCTCCCGCTCTGCCGCTGGAGACGCGTTGTTAACCGGAGTGTTAACCAGGGCCGCGTTAACCAGCGCGTCGGCCTTGGATTGAATCTTGGCAGTGAGGTCTCTCGTCCATCCCAGCTTCTTGGCGCGCTTGGAGATGTTGACGTGGCTGGTGCCAGAACCCTCGGCGATTTCGCGCAGGCTCTTGATGCCGGCCCGGTAGTCCAGCTCGATGCGCTCCCAGTCAGGGGAGCGGGGGCCGGGGGCTGCGCCCCCTGCACTGGGGACTTGATCGGGATGCGGTGAAGATGGCATGCCCGGAGTCTCCCGGGCGCGTGTCTTTTAGGCGACCCCTACTGGGGTGATATCTCCGCAACCACTTTAAACTTGCCAAATGGCATTTACTTATTTCCCTCCAATATCTCCATTATCTGTTCCGCATACTTCTTTGCATCCTCATGCCCTTTCCTATTGCGCAAATGTAGAGTTTCCAGAGTCTGTCGGTGATCGTTGTCGTATTCGTGTTGAATACCTCTGTGATCGTCATCGCTAGGACGATCTCTAAGTATTGCCTCCTGTATTTCCCTTGCCACAGCAGAATCCGCTTGAGCAACATTTACTAGAGCTGTAAGAGCAGCTAGTCGAACCGAGGTTCTACCATTTTCGAGCATCGTCTGCTGAGCCATAGTCGCCGCCTCTGCCGCTGATCTAGCCGCCTCCTTCGCATCGATCAAAGCCATTCGTTGCAATGCAACCGACTGAGTAACCCAATAAAACGCTGCAAATGCAACCAGCGGATTTAAAATCCCCCCGAAGAAATCGCCAAACGCGCCCCATTTATCCGAATTTAAATCCAGCCTCTGATTGAGAAAAACCCCAAAATACACGGCATATGCGCAAACTAAGCTCACGCCGATCCCAATCAAGCAATATTGCCAGACTTTCATTTTCCGTTGTAGCTGCAGAGCAGCATCCCCCGAATTGCTCACTTTGAATCCTCCTAACGTATGGGCAGATGCTACTGGATCATCGCCCCGCCAACAGGTCCATCTGCGGGCTGGGCTCCACTCGGCGCCCCTCCAGCGCCTTGAGCTTGCCTTCCAACTCCTTGATGCGCGCGGCCATCTCGCGCCGGGTCGCGGCCTGCTGGAGCTGGATTTCCTGGGCCAGCAGGCCGACGTCGTGCTGCAGCTGCAGGTTGCTGTGCTGCATGGCGTTGCCCTGGAGGCGGATGGCGATGTTGCGCAGTTCGCGGGGCCAGACCCGCAGTTCCTGGTCGCCAATCTCGATCAGGGTCATGCCGTCTTCCAGGTCGGTGATGGACACCGGGCGCGGCGCCCCTGGGCCCCTGACCAGCTCATACACACCATCGGTGGTCCGCCGCAGGATGCCCTCGACGTCGATCATTCGGCTGACGTGGTCGTCGATGATGTGATAGCTCTTGCCGGTCAGGTCCATGAGCCGCTGGCGGGTGATGTTCTGGCCGAGATGCGCCATCTCCAGGATGTGATCCCAGATGATTTCGCGTGTGGTGCGTTCGTCGTGCTGTGGCGTGGTGGTGCTGGTGGTCAATGGCTTCTCCCGGTAGACTATTGCTTGCTCAGGACAACAGTCCGGGGAGGCCCGCCATGTGCGGGCTTTCTTTTTTCAGGGCCAGCAATTCATCGCATCTCGTCCTCCCATGGTTTGAACACCACGCCGGCCTCGGTGCCGAAGGCATAGAGCCATTCGACGAAGCCCTTGGCCAGCTTGTTCGAGAACTTCTTCGTGGGCACGCCCAGCATCACGACCTCGCCGCGCAGGCCACGGCCCATCCGCATCTCGCCCAGGCGCACCCACTCGTCGCGAAACTGAACATCGTCCAGCGTGTCCACGCGGAAGGCACTGATCAGGATTCGCTTGGCGTCCTCCACGTTGGCCAAGTCCCCGCCCAGCTGCTTGCTGATCTGGTTGATCTGGCTGTGAAAGTGCCGGCTGTGGCGCTCCTCCCGGCACTCGGGCCGGATCTCCAGGACCAGGCGCTTTCCCTCGCGCAGCCAGCCTTTGATCTGCCGCCAGGCGCTGAGGATGGCGGTATGCCCCTGCTCGGGCGTCTTGAGCAGGACGGTCAGGTGCTCGCTCATGCCAGCGCTCCCAGCAGGTCACCCTGCTCTGCCAATTGCTCCTGCTCGCCCACGGGCTTGATCGTCACGATCACCCCGGGCGCGGCCGCGTAGCGCTTGGTCTTCACGACATCCACAACCTGCACATCGTCCTTCCAGACCACGCCGTTGATGGCGTCGTAGACGGCCTTCTCGATGTTGTCGATGTCCGGCTTGGTCGTTGGACGGATGGCGCCGGCCAGGGCCTGCTGCTGCTTCTTGTGGGACCAGCTGGCCGGCACCTGGCAGTTGATGAGCAGGTGAACGCCCATGGCGCCTTCCAGCAGCGCGCGGCCGGCCATGGCGATGCTGGCGGCGTGGGCCACCAAGCCCTCGTAGTTCACGGTCTTGGCGGGCGTGAACATGCGGGCGTGCTGGCCCACCTTGCCGATGCGGGGGCGGCCCTTGCCGACGGGTTGGCCGGGAACGGTAAAGGTGATCATGGTGGTCTCTTTCACTCGAAGTCGGCCGAACGGCCAGGGTTGGTGCTCGGCCGGGCGCCGTACCAGTTGGAGAAGGTCAGGAGCGGGCCCGTGTACTTGACGTCGATGTCGCCGGTGGCGCCGCCGCGCTGCTTGGCCACGCGGATGACGCCGTAGTAGCGCCAGGCGTCGCCCAGGCTGGGCTTGTGCTGGATGGGTCGATGCGCGAACAGCACGATGTCGGCGTCCTGCTCGATCTCGCCGCAGTCGCGCAGGTCGGACAGGATCGGCATGCCGTCCACGCGCTTCTCCACCTCACGGTTGAGCTGGGCCAGCAGCAGGATCGTGATGTCCAGTTCCTTCGCCAGCTTCTTGAGGTTGCGCGTGATCTCGCCGAGCTGGGTGGTGCGGTTGTCCTTCGGGTTCGCGCCTTCCAGCAGGCCCAGGTAGTCGATGATCAGCAGGCGCAGGCCGTGCCGGCGCTTGAGCGCGCGGGCCTTCGTGCGCACGGTGTTGATGTTGTGGCCGGTCTTGTCCGTCACGTAGAACGGCCGGGCCTTCACGCGCTCGGCTGCAGCCACGACGGCGGCACCCTCTTCGTCGGTCAGGCGCTTGGGCAGCCGGATCTTGCTGTACGAGACCTCTGCCTCTGAGGCGATCTGGCGCTCGTAGAGCTGGATGCGCGGCATCTCCAGCGAGAACATGGCGCAGGTCTGCTTGAGCTTGGAGCCGTGGCTGCCGATGCCCAGGGCCAGCGCTGTTTTGCCCATGCCAGGTCGGCCGGCGATGATGACCAGTTCCCCGGGCCGCAGGCCCCCGTCGAGCTGGTTGTCCAGGTCGGCCAAGCCTGTGGGCATGAACGGCTCCTCCACGCCGCTGGCGCGCCGGTCCAGCTCCTGCAGGAACTCGTCCATGCCTGCGGAGGCATCGACCCATTCGTCGCCAGGACCATCGGACACCAGGCCTGCCAGCTGCGCCGAAACCTGCTCTATGCGGTCACCGATGGGCAGCGCGTGGTCGCGCGCCAGCTCCCGGGCCTTGTCCACCACGCCCAGCAGCTGCCGGCTCAGCGCACGCTCCCGGACGATTTCGGCGTAGCGGCGGGCAGACGAGCCGTTGATGCTCCCGGCGTTGAACAAGGCCGTGAGGTAGCCCAGATCGACCTGGCCGCCCAGCTGCTCGTGCACCGTGATCGGGTCCACAGCCTTGGCGGCCACGGCCAGCGCGGAGATGGCGCCGTAGACCGCTCCGTGTGTCTCGTCCGCGAAGTCCTTGGCCTGCAGCAGGTCGCCGACCACGTCGTAGAGCCGGCTGTCCATCAGCAGGGAGCCCAGCACAGCGTGCTCAGCCTCGTAGCTGGCCAGCGGCATCACGGCGGTGCCGTCGAAATCTTCGTCCAGAGGGGGCATGGAGCGGGCGTTCATGCTGCGGTCCTTGTTTTTTCGATGACGTGCTTCATGCCCTTGTCGGTCAGCAGGAAGTCCAGATCGCACTGCCAGCCGGCGTGCTCGGGGCTGCGGTAGCCGCGGCCCATGAGGAAGTCGTTGTCGCGGGCACGGCCGAAGTAGTCGCGGATCCAGGCCGTGGCCTGCTCGGCGGTCTCAGCACGGGCCGTGCCGTCGGATTTCTTGCTCGTCAGGACGAAGCGCCAGAGCTTGCCCACGGCCTTGCGGCGGCCCTCGTTGAGCAGGCGAACCTTCGGCAGTTCGGGCAGGACTTCGTGGTACAGGTCGACCAGGTCCTGAACCGGGCAGTTCGGCAGTCCAGGCTTGCCAGGTGCGTTTTCGCCGGGCCGGTCGTCGGCGCTGCCGACAGAGCCGTAAGGCTCTTTCTTTTCCTGTTCCTGTTCCTGCTCTTGTTCTTGTTCTTGTTCTTGGCTTCGTAGGGTCTTGCAAGGGGGTTGCATAGCCCCTTCTTCACCCCTTCTTCCATGCAAGTGAAATGCTTCGGCGTAGCGGTCGAAGAACTCGCCCAGAAACGGGTTGTCCGGCAAGGCGTCGTAGTCCTTCTGGATGCCCTTGCAGCGCAGGTCAGACCCCTTCAGTTCAGAGGCAATCTGGTAGCTGGCCATCTCGTGCACCCACACGAATTCCGACTCATCGTCATAGGAGCAGTAACCCGCTTCGATGCACTGCTGTAGGCCCTTGCGAGCCCCTTCTTCACCAAGGCCGGTTTCGTAGGCCATGTACAGCACGGGCTGGGCATACAGGCCCAGCATGTTGGAGCTGGGCGAGGTCATCAGGTAAAGGGCCACCACAAGCCCCTCCGGGTGCTTGCGCAGGGCCTTGAAGGTCTTGCCGTGCCACATCTTGGGGACGGCTTTGGCGTAGTCACGCATTGGGAGCACCTCCCAGCACGCGCTCCATCTCGGCTTGGCGCTCGGGCGTGCGCAGCGCGATCAGGGCATACATGGCGCGCTTTGCCCGATCGGCGCATTGGCGGTGCAGAACCTTGCCGGTGCGCTGGAAGTCCAGCATGTCGGCGTGCAGCAGCAGACCCTGCGCCTGGATGCGCATCTCCAGGGCCTGCTGCTCCAGCGGCATGGATTCGGGGATCTCGGCAAAGTGCACCATCAGGACGGGTTCCGGCGCTGGCCGGCCGTCGATGCGCACCTTGCAGGCTTCGACAAAACGGATGGAGAGATTCATGCCGGCTCCTGGCCCTCGTAGGCGCGTGCGAAGGCTTGGCCAGCGGGTGTCGTGGCCGGCCAAGGGCATGCCTGTTCGATGGGTTGGCCAGCGGCGCGCGCTGCGTGCGCCAGGGCGCGGATGCGGTCGAGGCTGACGACTTCAGACATTGCCGCCCTCCTCGCCCCTGGGAGCCGATGCCACAGCGAAAGGATTCACAGGCACACGCTCGATCGTGATACTGGACTCATGCCAACGCTTCAAAGCCCAGCTGGTCAGAATCTGGCGGATCACATCGCCCCGGCTGGCATCGCTATCGCCGCTGTACAGGACATCGATGTGCGCCTGGATCACGTCCAGGGTGAACTTGCGCACCGAGGCGCGAACTTCCATGAGCTCGACCTCGGGCTGGCCGGCGCGCGGGCGGTAGGAAACGATCTCGAAGGGGTTCTCCGGCGTCAGGCGCAGGTCCATATCGGACTGGCGCCAGCGCAGGTCGGCCCACGGGTCCAGGATTTCGTTGATGACTTGGTTCACGCTGCAGCGGGGCTCGCCTGCGCGCATGCGGATCTGGACCGACGAGTCGAGCATCTTGTACGTGAACACCGGCAGGTTCATGCGCAGGTTCGTGTATTCCAGGTCTGGGTTGCGGCCCCGTGCGTGCTGGGGTGGAAGGTGGTCGTAGTTCATGTCTTTTTCCTAGCTGTGGTGGTCGTGGAGGACGAGGTCCTGGACGACGAATGGGACGTCAGCCGCAGGGTGCTGGATGCGCTGATGTACGGGCTGGCGCGGCGGCGCGGCAGCGGGCTGGAAGCGAAGGGGTGCCCGCCACCTCCCGGCGCAGAATGGGAGTTCCTACACAACCATTCCCGAGAGGGGCGGACATGAAACAAGAACTGATCGGGCCCACAGCAACTCTTGCCGGAGCAATGCTCTCGAAGATCGAGTTGGAGTACAGCGACTTCACGCGGGGCATCGTTGCCAAGACGTTCGAAGACGCTTACTACGCACTGCTGGAAGGTATTCAGCGCGTGGACACTGCAGAAGAAGCCCGGCGTGCGGCGCAGGCAGACCCCCCCTCCCAAGACGGAAGCTGACGGGCGCCGGCAACCTTCCCAGACGCGCGTCCTGCTGCGCTGCAGGGTCACAAAGAACGCCGACCCTCGGCGCCAACGCTTCCCCGAAAACCTTTTGCTCGTCGGCTGGGCCTCGCCCAAGCGGTACGGCTCAGGCATGGCCGGGCTCCTGGGCTGGGGCCGGGGCTGCGGAAGGCAGTTCAGGAAGTTTCCGTTCGCCAAGATCAACGAGGCGGAAGTAGTCCAAAAGAGGCTGGATGGTCTGCACGCCGGGGTTGTCTCGGTCGTTGCAGGCGATCTTCCGGGGCAGCGTTTTCGCCACCCCAGCATCCGCTGCAATCAACTCCCAGCGCGCGGCGCCCGCCTCGCGAAGACGACGCTTGAGGAAAGAGATGATGGGTTCCATGGGCGCCGAGCATAATCCCAAATTTGGGATACAGTCAATCCCATTCCTGGGATACAGCCTTCGGCACACTCGGAGGATGAGTTCGGAACCACGACACATCCTTGCCAAAAACGTGCGCGCGCTGATGCAGGCCAACCCTCGTCTGGGCACGATCGTGCGGCTGTCGGACGCCTCCGGCGTATCCAAGGGGGTGGTCGAGCGGATGACCAAGGCTGAGACCAACACGGGCGTTGATCACTTGGCTGGAATTGCGCGCGCCTTTCAAATACCCATATGGGCCTTGCTCTCCGAGGAGTTCGACCCGTTGAGCGGAGTGGGCACCTCACCATGGCCCTTCGAGGACATCACTCCACAGCAATTTGCCGCGCTGCCCGACCGGCGAAAAGGGATGATCGAGGCCAAAGCTATGGACGTCTATCAGGAGTGGGAAGCTTCAAAAAAGGATGGGGCTCCATAGATTCGCTGACGCTCGCCCCGAAAAATTCAAAACCGAATGCCCGCACCAGCGGGCTTTTTTGTGCCCCTGCAACAACCGATAGCACCCTGCAACACCCAATTGCGGGAAAAAATTTGCACCGAATTCCCAAATTTGGGTTGACTTGCATCCCACATTTGGGAAGAATTCATCCCAGCAGCCCACACAGCGCATCAGCGCCAGGGCAGTCACCGGCCAGATGGTCAACCGGCGTCGGAAACGATGGGAAGGCAGAAGAAGGCGAATGCCCGCTGCTGTGGTGCCATGAAGGTGAGCCCCCTTCCTAGCCCGTGATAGATCGCGGAGGGATGCACCGACGATCAAGGGGTTTGTGAGTCCTGGAGCCGGTTCGCCGGGAAGAGCCAGGACGAAAACCTCAGGGCCTTGGATCAGGGTCCTGCGGTTTCACAGCGAAGGAGATGAGAGATGAAGCTCAGCCAGAACGATTTTGAGCATCTCAAGGACAAGTTGAATCTCGGCGAGATGACGGCGGCAGAGGCGAACGTGCAGAAAGTGCGCATGCAACGAGTGCTGCTGGTGTCGCGGCTGACAGCCGATGTTCGTCGGGCACTCAATGCAGCCGTAAAGCGCGGCGACCTGGGGCACATGAAGAAAGACGGCCACAAGCCGGAAGCCTACTTCCACCCCACTTTCGACTATCTTGCGCGCCAGGAGCGCAATGCTCATGAGCGTTCTGTGCTCCGCGCCATTTCCGCCGTCTGCGGATAACCAATCCCGCGCCCCGGCCATGTGCCGGGGCCATCACGAAGGCAGATTGCGAAGCGCTCGGGAGGCGTCCCGGCTGGACTCTGGTTCACCCAGACAAATTCGCTGCAGTCTGCCCCCGTGATGGCCAATCGTGACGGGTAGTTGCCCACCCGCAAGCGGTGAGAGTCCGCCAAACCGTTGTTGAGGGAAAGCCGGGGCGAATACGGCAGGCCATCTTCATTTCCGACTGCGATACGATGCCCGCCATATCAATCACAACAAGAGAGGGGCATTCAATGCTGAGGCTCATTGTTTACGTGCTGATCGCGGTGGCGGCCTGGAAGGCATACACGTCGTATCAGGCAAAGACGGCGGGCATGACGCCCACCCTGCTGCTGACGGAGCCACGGCCTCGCAGCATCGACGTGGGCAGCAGCACATCCAGCGCGCCCAAATACACCTGCGACGGGCGCACGCACTGCTCGCAGATGACCTCCTGTGAGGAGGCAAAATTCTTCTTGCGCAATTGCCCCAACACGAAGATGGACGGGGACAACGATGGCATCCCTTGCGAGCGTCAACTCTGCAACTGATGCCAACGATCTTTTACCTCCCGTACATGTTTTCCTGATCATGTCCGGGCCATACTGAGTTCAACAGTTTCACGCCGAGCCTGGGTTCCTCCTCCCTCCCTCTCTAATTCCCAGGCACGCCTTAAAGGCATCGGCACTTTGTACCAAGGCCCGCAGCTTCAACGCTCGCGGGCCTTTTCTTTTGCGGCCCGGGATGCTGCCACGCACCGCAAAAACAAAAACCCGCCGAGGCGGGTTCTTGGTTTCAGCAGTTGCCCTTCTTGGCTTGGCCAGGCGGGCAGCCGTGGGGATGGCTTTTGTACCCATCACGGTAGCCATCGTCATACACAGCACAGCCGCCGAGAACAAAGGCCGCAACGGCCATGGCGAAAGCGATTTTCATGTGGGCGCCTTTCATAGAGTTGTGGCCGGCAGTCTATGTCGAGCACCGACAGGCCTCTGTAAACCATTGTTCCGCAGCCCGTAGAGGGCTGTTTTCTTTTGGAGAACCGTCATGCTGATGACCGCCAACCCCTGCGCGGATGCGGAGCGCTGGGAAAACGAGATGGACAGCCGCGCCGCTGCGGCTGACGAAGATAGGGCCCGCGCAATGCAGAAGCTGCAGCGCGCCGCTGCCTTCATGACGCCCACGGACTGGTTCCACGAGCGCATGCCCGGCCCCTTTGGCCTACCCATGTCGTTCGACGAGATGCTGGCCGAGGCCATTGCCGACGGCGACCACGACAGCATCACGGCGCTCGGCGCGCTGATGGTCAGCCAGCCTGCCCTGCAGCTGCGCACCGCCGTCATGGCCCACATCGCCAACCGCTACCCGGAGGGCATCAATGCCGCCTGACGCCGCAACAGCCGCCAAGCACCCGGCCGTGGCTGAGTTCCTGATCGAGCGGGTGCAGGCTGGCAACGCCGCGCTGCGGACATCCCTGTGCGACCCTTTGGCCCGGCCGGAGCCGCCGCCCGAGCTGGTGCGCGCGCGGCTGGGGTGCCTACCAATTTATTCTGAAGACTGCTCTAAAGCAATTTAGCTTAATTTAGCGTCGCTTTGCTCTCGCCGATCTCTCGCCTGCTGGATCTGATTTGGCAGGGTGTACAAATATGTTAGAAGAAAATATGTCAAATGATGCATTTGCTCTGCCATCTCTTCAGTTGCATCCGCATCTCCGTGCAAAGCCTCATTTCCATCTAATCGAAGTGAATGCGCCCATTCTTGTATATCGGGGGTTATTCTGTTATCAGCCGCTAATTTATCAATCCTTTTTTCAAGCTTCCATGCATCGATATCGGGTGCAAAATCCTTCAACGCCAATTCCATACAGCGTCGATAGCTTCCGCATGCTGCATTCCAAAGGCGTGCCTTGCGCGCTTGCACTGCTTCCACGTAATTACGTGCAACTCTATCAGGAGCGCTTGCAGGAGATGTGATTGCCTCTGATTTTGGCCAAATATTTGTATTAATCAAATTTCTTTCTTCAAGCAGATCACCATTGTAATCAACCAAATCGTTACCGGCGGAAAAATTTCCACTCCTCAAAAAGAACTTAGCCGCAACAGGCTGGTTACACGCATTGCAAAAAGCGAGTGCCGTTGAGTAATTTCTATCAATGTGCCTGGCGCCGACAGCCACATTGAATGTCATTTTCTCCGCCCCGCAATGTGGGCAAGTCATCACCATTACTGACATGAAAAAAACCTCTTCTTTGATATGTATTAACGATAGAGAAATTTCAGATGCATTGAACGGATGCCACTCATCCCGTCTTGAGCGGCTCTTCGACCTCTACCGGACATCCTATGACAAAGATGCGCTGGTTGGCACTCTAATTGCCCGACTTCTACTGGAGCACGACAGACGAAAACTCGGAGATCCACCAACAGCGATAGCTGACACCCCCAACAACACCTGAACCCGCCCCTCCCGGCGGGTTTCGCTCTTCAGGAACCACCGCAATGCAACGAGTGACCCCGGCCGAGCCCTTCAACCCCGATCCAGACGCCCGCTACCTGCGCGAGTGCTCGACCCCTGGCCCGGTACATGAGCCGGATGCAGATGGTGTGCCAGGCGGATGGCTACTCGCTGTGCTGGCCGCCCTACTCCTGCTGGCCCTCACCGGCTGCGCTGATGCCGGCGCACAGGAGCCCCAGCCCACACCACAGGAGCTGCGCATTGCGCGCGCCGCGGCCCGGGCCTGCGAGGGCCTCACCCCGGTCTGGCAAGACGGCGGCTCGCACATCTGCCTGAAGGAGCGCCCGTGATCAATCTGGCCGAACTCACCGACACCGAGAAAGTCCCGCTCCTTCTCGAATGGCTTGAAGAAGCCGCACAGAAGCTGGACAGGGCTTGGCCCGCTGGCGGCAGCCGCTACCTGGAATTCGTCAGGGAAATGCGCGGCGAACCTCTGGACCCCGAATGAACGCCCTACTCCACCTCTTCCTCTGGCTCGGCCTGAGCGCCATGTGCGCTGGCCTGGCCGCCCTCACTTCCGGCGCCTTCTGAGCGCCGTTTTCATTTGGAGGCCTCAATGGCACTGCAAACCATCGCGCCCGGCCACGACCGGGCCAAGTACCTGGGCGGCTCCGACATCGCCGCCGTGCTGGGCATCAGCCCCTGGAAGACCCCGCTGGATCTGTACCTCGACAAGATCAAGCCCAGGGCCGAGGGTGAGCGCAAGCCGGTGCTCACGCGGGGCATCCGCTGGGAGGGTGTCGTCTCGGAGATGCTGGTCGAACGCCTGGAGGCTGATGGTCACTCGGTTGAAATCGTTGGAAGCAACAACCGCTACCGTGACCCACAGCACGACTTCATGGCCGCCGAGATCGACTTCGAGGTCCGGCTCGACGGCGCCGAAGAGATCACCAATGTCGAATTGAAAACCGTGCATCCCTTCAAGATGAAGGAATGGGGCGAGTCCGACACGGACCACATGCCCACGCACTACACGGCCCAGGTCATGTGGGGCCTGGGCGTCACGGGCAGGAAGAACGGCATTCTCGCCGCGCTCTTCGGCGCCGACGAGTTGCGCGCCTATCCGGTGGACCGGGACGAGGAGACCGTGCAGGCCCTGCGCAGCCGTGGTGCTGACTTCTGGGGCAATCACGTCCGCGCTGGCGTGCCGCCTGACCCCATCAGCATCCGCGACACCGACCGCCTCTTCTATGAGGACGGCGAGGCCGACGCGCTGCAGGCCGATCCGGCCCTGTCCGAATGGCTGATGCGCATGCGCTTCATCCGCGCCGAGATCAAAGCCCGGGAGGCCGAAGCCGAGGTCCTGGAGTTCCAGATCCGCAAGGCCATGGGCACGAACACGCAAGTCCTCATGCCCAACGGCAAGGCCGCGTGCGAATGGAAGGCCCGCACAGGCACCTACATCGATGAGGCCGAGCTCAAGAAGGCCCATCCCAAGATCGCCCGCCAGTTCACGCGCAAATGGGAGAAGCGCGTGTTCAACCTCAAGCACTTCGACACCACAGGGATTTAAGCCATGTCCACCCAAGCTCTCAAGGCCGCCGCGACGGGCGGCGTGACCCGAAACACCAAGCCCCAGACGCTGGCCGACCTGATCACCGGCGACAGCATGAAAAAGCAGTTCGCCCTGGCGCTTCCCAAGCACCTGAATGCCGAACGCTTCACACGCGTGGCGCTGACCGAGCTACGCAAGGTGCCCAAGCTGATGCAGGCCGACCCGGCTTCGTTCATGGGAGCCGTCATGCAGTGCGCGCAGCTCGGCATTGAGCCAGGCGGCGCCCTGGGGCATGCCTACCTGCTGCCGTTCGACAACCGTCGTTCCGGCAAGACCGAGGTCCAGTTCATCCTCGGCTACAAGGGCATGATCGACCTGGCCCGCCGCAGCGGACAGATCGTCAGCATCGAGTCCCGGGCCGTGTACGAGCGGGACACTTTCTCCGTGAAGTTCGGCCTTGACCCGGACCTGCAGCACGAACCTGCCTGGGAAGAAGACGAGCGGGGAGCTCTCCGCGCCGTGTACGCGGTCGCCAAACTCCAAGGCGGGGGCGTCCAGTTCGAGCTGATGGGCCGCGCCGAGATCGAACGGATCATGCGCGAGTCCCAGGGCTGGAAGGCGGCCGAAGCCAGTGCGCGCAAATACGGCCGCGAGCCGAACTCGCCATGGCACACGAACTTCGATGAGATGGCGAAGAAGACAGTGCTGCGCCGGCTCTTCAAGTACCTGCCCGTCAGCATCGAATACATCGACGCTCAGGAGCGCGAGGACCGGGACAGCAGCCTGGCCGACATCGAAGTCGATGCGCACACGATCATCGACAGCGGCGCGACCGAGATCATTGACGCCCCGGCGGGTGAAGACGCACCAGCCGCGGCCCCGCCAGCAGCCATCGGCTACACCGCTCCTGAGTTGCTGGACCAGATGCTCAAGGCGAAGACCCCGGAGCGTCTGGACGAGGTGGCCAGCTTCATCGGCGACCTGCCTGTCGAGGAAGACCGCAGGAACCTGAACGCAAAGTACGAGGCCCTGCGCGCGGAGATGCCCGGCGCATGACCGCCGCCACCATCCCGGCCGCCGAGTTCGCCCAGCGGCTGGCTGGCCTGATCACGGGCCTGCCCATCGGCGCGGACAGCCTCACCCCTGAGCAGGTCTCCGGCGCCTTCTTCCGCGTCTCCCTGGAGGCCGAAAAGCTCGGCCGCGAGTACGCCGCCCAGGCCCTGGGCCAGCCCATCCCTGTTTCCACCACCACCGAGGACCACCATGGCCTTTGAAATCGAAGAGTTCACCAACGCGAAGCTCACGAACGTGAACGTGCGCAGCGAGAAAAACGGGCCGAACCAGCTGAATCCAGCTACCGACCTGTTCTTCAAGATCGATGCGCCCAACAGCATCCTGAGCCAGTTCGACGGGCACCTGCTGTCCGCCATCTACCACCGCAGCGCTGCAGCTGGCGACGGCGCGCAGCAGGCGCTGGACGGGATCGAGCAGGTCTCGGATCTGCCGAACCTGCGTTTCCCCAGCATGCGCCCCATCGAATGGAGCTGGGATCTGGACGGCTACACGCTCACCATCGGCCACGGCCTGGGCGGCGCGAGCGACATCCCGCTGTCCGACTGCAAAGTGGACCGGTTCAAGCTGACGCCGCGCGAGGGCGGCACCGTCGAGGTGAAGTTCCGCGTGCGCTGCTCCAACCACCTGACGGAAAAGGCCATGGGCAAGCTGGCCCTGCTGGTGCAAAACGAGGTGCCCATCATGCTGACCGCACCCGAGTTGGCCGGCGAGCAGCAGCCTCTGGACAACCCGTTCCCGGTCCAGGGCCGCGACGAGCCGCCCGAAGACCCGTTCCATCCGGTCAACCAGCAGACGCCTGAAGAGGCCTTCGCTGCGACCGTTGGCCAAGACTGATCCACCCCATCCACTGAACCACCCACGGCGCCCGCACGGCGTCTAACCAGGAACCATCCATGACCTCCTACACCGAACTGCTGGCCCAGAAGGCCACCCTTGACGCCCAGATCGCAGCTGCTCAAGCAGAGCGCAGAGCCGAAGGCATCGCCGCGGCCCGCGCGCTGATCGCAGAGCACGGCCTGACCGCTGCCGATGTCTTCCCGGCCCAGGGCAAGAAGCCCAAGGGCAGCGTGGGCGCCCCGAAGTACCGCGACCCCGCCACCGGCGCCACCTGGACCGGCCGGGGCAAGCCGCCGAACTGGATCAACGGCAAGGACCGGGCAGCTTTTGCCATTTAAGCAAACATGAAAAAAGGGGCGCCACGCGCCCCAAAATATTGCTGATCGTTGGTTAATTGACCTGCAGATTTTTAAAACACCGTTCAACAACTTGCCTGTTGATGGTGACAGGCCTCAATGTGCATCCTTCGCCAGCCGACCAGTCAATACCAGTGACAAAAGGATTCGTAACAGTTGTGTTTTGAGGACCAGGATTCACAGGGGTTTGAGTAGTTATTTGACACGCATCCCAGCGGCGTGGCATGTTATTGCTTTGATAATAAATCTGATATGCACCATTTGGACACAAAATTCCGGTGTGAATTGCTACGCGGCCAGACTGTGCTCCAGAAGTTTTGTCGTAAAGATCAAACATTACTGGGTAAAACTTCTTGTTGTACGCCCACATCCCACCACATCCAGGCGCATCCCAAACTTCGCATATCCAGTAATTACCAACATACATATTAGAGTAGCCCCTAACCTCTGCGTCTTTTGCAGCAACTGCTGACTCCAGAACGTCATATTGAGTCGCACCTAATTGCCATATAGGTATTGGCTCAACATAAATGGTTTTATTGTACATTTGCTGCGAATTGACTGAAGCAGCCATAAAACCCGCGAAAAGCAGCGCTATAAAATTCCTCATAATTCTCCCTAATTAATAGTATCAAGTACTTCATTGCAAAGTACGACGGCAATCGTATCATTTCTTAATGGAGCGGCATGAGCACAGCGCATAGCCGCCGTCCTGATATCCCCCACCCCTTCCAGAGCCAGCCGCCGAGCTGGCTTTTTGCGTTCTGGAGTCGCATGAGCCAAGTCACATCCCCCGCCCTGCGCTACCACGGCGCCAAGTTCCGGCTGGCGCCCTGGGTGCTTCAGCACTTCCCCGAGCACCGCTGCTACGTCGAGCCATTCGGCGGCGCGGCTGGCGTGCTGCTGCAGAAACCCCGGGCCTACGCCGAGGTCTACAACGACCTGGACGACGACATCGCCAACTTCTTCCGCGTGCTGCGCGACCCTGGCCAGTCCGAACGGCTGATCCAGCTGCTGCATCTCACACCCTACGCGCGGGCCGAGTTCGACCTGTCCTATCAGGACTGCGACGAGCCGGTGGAGCGCGCGAGGCGAACCGCCGTGCGGGCATGCATGGGCTTTGGCTCGGCCGGCGCCACCAAGGGCGTGACGGGCTTTCGCATCGACACTGCCCGGCCCTACGGCACGGCACAGCACCTCTGGAGCCGCTACCCCGGCCAGCTGCCGCCCATCATCGAGCGCCTGCAGGGCGTGCTGATCGAGAACAGGCCCGCGATCGAGGTCATGCAACAGCACGACACCGCCGACACGCTGCACTTCGTGGACCCGCCCTATGTCTTCGGCACGCGCTCACTGCGCAACGTGACCCAGGGCTGCTACCGACACGAGATGACCGACGAGCAGCACCTGGAACTGCTGACCGTGCTTCGCAGCCTGAAGGGTATGGTCGTGCTCAGCGGCTACCCATCGGAGCTGTACGAGCGCGAGCTGGCTGACTGGCAGGTCCACTCCACGGGCGCCCGCATCTCTGCCGGCCGTGGCACAGCGGTCAAGACCGAAGTGCTGTGGCTCAACCCCGCGTGCCAGCAGCGCCTGGCCGCGCCACCAGCCGTTCAGCAAGCGCTCGGGATCTAGCTCGAGCAATCCTCAAGCCAAGCCAGCTCGGGCGAGCCACGAACTGGGTCCTGGACATCAATCGGAAATGTTCCTAATTTAACAACTAATTTACCAGAACTGTTAAAAAACAATTTCGGTTAGTAGCATGGCTTTTAATTACATCAAAACCAAAATAAAATTACTCCTATTTAAATTTCACAACATACCCCAGCCATTTCAATTCATTCGTTCTCATGAATGAAAATCTTTCTCCCTCTGAGGTAACCGCTTCAGACCAATCTAACAAATTAGCCGTCCTCTTATTTTTTGCACGATAATCAATCAACCTCACCACTTCATCTGAAATGAACCTAGAATAGCCATTACCCCTATAAATTTCATTTATATATACATAATCAATTGAAAAAATCACGTTATCGTCGTATTCTTCATCAAGAAACGCAATAGCACAATATCCTATTGGGTAATCGTTTGCGCTCGTGTATATTATATGACAAAAGGAATCCGAGCTAGATTGAGATAGCCGTTTGATAGCCATCTTGCATCCAGCGCAATAGCTATTAAAATTTCTAATTCTTGATGGCCCTGAGCCATTGATATTCAACCAAATAGTCCGATCAAGACCAACATCAGTTACTCTATCATCTTCATAAAAAATCATATTAACAATGACCTCTCAAGAAATTGATTATAAAAATTAATACACGATTCTCTATGTGAGGCCAAATAATTACATTGAGACGAATTAAAAAAACCAACATTCATCTGAGGATCAAGGCCCCACACAAGCATGGCTTTCACCACCCACGCACCTGCCGTGATGATTTGCCCATCGTCCGTGAAGCTGATCAGGTGACGATCGAACAGCCGGTCCACATGAGGCGACAGCAGTAGACCGTTGTGGCCATCCAGCCGCTCCTCGTTCGTGCAGTCCTTCCAGGGCTTGATGTGGCTGGCCACCAGAAGCCGGGGGTCTGAAACTCCAGTGAGGCGGCAGCGCTTTTCAATCTGCATGAGGTTGGTGCGATAGATGCCCTGGCCACGGCGCGCTTTCACCAACTGCTCGATCTCTGTGGATGACAGCTCGGGGGAGACGCTGAGCTCCTGCTGAATCTGGTCTTCTTCCAGCTCCAGGACCTGATCATCGTAGAGCTCCAGCACCGCGTCATTGGCCTTTCCTGCCAGACCCAGGATCTTCTCGCCAAGCGCGTGCGACACCGACGCCAGATACACACCCTGGTTGCCATCGCCACTGGCACGGATTGGGGAGTACTTCTGCGGCAGATCTCCAGCCAGCACCTCCATGTGCTGCTTGGGCCGAACCGGGATTTCGAGCCGTTCCCATGCGACAGGCACCAGCCATCCATCTGCGTGCCACGCGTCGCCAGCCTTACCGAAATCGTCGGGCTTGCCCTCGTCTCGGTATCCGGACGTGGCCACGCCAATCGCTTTGATCTGGCCGTCTGCATACGAGATCACCGTGTCACCCTTCTTCACCAGACGCAGGTTCTCATAGGTCTGGTTGTAGCCGCCGTTGGCCTTGCGCTGTGGGCTCCAGATATACCCGCCTTCGATCTCGGACTTGAAAGTCTGTTTGTGATTGACCCACCAATACGCCATTGCCCTCTCCTTTTCGGCAGAGAGGGTAAGCCATTTGTCCTGCCGTCGTCCGCGAAAGCGGACCTTTTCCATATTTGCCTTCATGACCTTTACTCGACCCCCTCCCGGCGAGCTGCTGCAACACGCCGGCCACCTCATGAACGGCCCGGGCACACCTAAGTCGCCCAAGTGATAAAGGAGATCTGAATGGCCAGCAAGAAACCAAGGAACTGGCGCGACAAGCGCGCGCCGCTCCCAGACAACGACGAACCACCAACCTGGCCCGCACCCGCGGGCCTTTTTCATTGAGGACACCCATGTCCAAGAGCATCACTCTGAACTTCGCACCTGCCGTGCTCGGCCGCGAGCATGCCGCAGCCTACGTGGCGCTGAGCGTCAGTTCCTTCGAACAACTGGTACGTGAGCGCCAGATACCCCAACCCCGCCAGCTGTCTGCCAGGCGCGTTGGCTGGCTGCGCGCGGAGCTCGATGAATGGTCCGCCCGGCGGCCAGCGTCTGAACTGCTGCCACCCGAGAACACCGGTGCCCCTAAGCCCCGATGAACTCCTCCAACTTCGCATCGAGCGCCGCCAGCCAGTGGCCACGCTCGGCGTCGTACCGGTAGAGGTTGTAGTCGCCCGCCACGCCAGGGAGGACGTGGCCAAGGATCGCCTCCCCAACCTCATGCGGACAGCCCATCGACGCCAGGATGGTGCGCCCCGTCCGCCGAAGATCATGCGGTGACCAATGCGTCACGGTCAGCCGCGCCCGCTTGTGCTCGGGCTTCGTCTTGCTGTAGGGCTGCAGATAGTGCACCTTGGTCTGCATGTAGGCCTGGGTCTGCCCTTTAAGCACACCATCGCGCCCGATGCTCGGGAACAGCCATTGCCCCTCATTCGCCAGCAGACGTCGCACGATCTGCTCGGCCCGACCGAACAAAGGCACACGCAGGTCATGTGCGACCTCAACGTGCCGAATCTTCATTGCCTCCTTGGGCACGGTCCACCAGAGCACACCCCCCTCCTCCGACAACTGCTTCTTCTGCATCTGGCAGATCTCCCCGCCACGCGTGCATGTCCACAGCTGCAGCGTCAGGAAATCCTGAACCTGCTGGCTGAACATCGACAGCTCGCTGCCGATCAGCGTCTTGATCTCCGCGCCGCTCAGCACACGCTTGCTGGTGCCCTTGTGTTTGCCCTCGCGCACTGCGCCTTTGCTGCGCAGTTTGTGGGACGTGCGTTCCGCCCACCAGTTGGGCATGCCGTCCGGAATTCGCCCTGACTCCAGCCCCACGCGCCATGCAGCTGCCATCTCCGTCTTCACGGACTTGGCCAAGACGGGGCGGTCGGCCAGACCTTCAATGACGTCGTAGACAAAAGAGCGCCCCACCTCGGCCACGGATGTCGACTCCCGTCCCGAGATCGCATTGCGCAGACGCTGCTCGATGTTGCGGGCGCCCTTGGCCTCCCGGTTGACCATGAGATACCGGGCGGCATAGTCGTCCACCAGCTTGGCCAATGTGTAAACCTGTGCAACCGGTTGCGCCAAAGCCTTGCGCGCCAGCTTTCGCTCATCCGCCGGATCTCTTCCCTGCTCACGCAGGTCCCGTGCTGCCTGCCATTCGGCTGCAGCCTGGGCTGGCGACATGCCTGGCCATTGGCCGAGCTTGACCTGCTTGAGCTTTGCTGAATCCGCCAAGCTTCTGTAACGATAGGTCCAAGATTTCGTGCTGGCCGTCGCTTCGAGCCTCAGGCCTGGGCAACCTTGTACGACAATGTGTTCGCCCTGCTTTAGGGTCTTGGCTGAACGTGCGTCAAAGAACATCTGAAGCCACACCTTGAGTGCCGGAAAAACCTACACAAAACCTATACCGAGCGGTGAAGTGTAGACGAGTCCAGGCAAGTGCAGATGAAGCGCAAAGGTAAGCGCTGGAATGGAATAAATCATTTGCCGACAACATCTTACGCGGCAAACCGGAGATAAATCAAAGGCTTATGACAGATTCACAGGCAATGAACATCATCATTCTTGACGACTACCAGGACGCCGTGCGCAAGCTGGACTGTGCTCGTCTGCTGGAGCCCTTCAACGCCAAGGTCTTCACCAATACCGTCAAGGGCGTTGGCCAGCTGTCGGTGCGGTTGCGCGATGCGGACATCATCGTGCTGACCCGCGAGCGCACGCAGATCAGCCGGCAGCTGCTGGAAAAGCTTCCGCGCCTGAAGCTGATCGCGCAGACCGGCAAGGCCGGCGCCCATATCGATGTGCAGGCCTGTACCGACCAGGGCGTTGCGATTGCCGAGGGCGTGGGCTCGCCCATTGCGCCGGCAGAGCTGACCTGGTCGCTGATCATGGCGGCCACGCGGCGGCTGCCGCAGTACATCGCCAACCTCAAGCACGGCGCATGGCAGCAATCGGGCTTCAAGGCTGCGTCCATGCCTGCGAATTTCGGACTGGGCAGCGTGTTGCACGGGCGCACGCTGGGTATCTGGGGCTACGGCCGCATTGGACGGCTGGTCGCGCACTATGGCCATGCCTTCGGCATGCAGGTTCTGGTCTGGGGCAGCGAAAGCTCGCGCCAGAAGGCACAGGCCGATGGCTTTGCGGCGGCGGAATCGCGCGAGGCTTTCTTTACCGAATCCGACGTGCTGTCCATGCATCTGCGACTGCATGAGGCCACACGCGGCATCGTCACGGCGCAGGATCTGGCACGCATGAAGCCGACCGCCCTGTTCGTGAACACCTCGCGCGCGGAGCTGGTGGAGGCCGATGCCCTGCTGGGTGCGCTCAACCGAGGCCGGCCGGGCCTAGCGGCCGTGGACGTGTTCGAGAGCGAGCCCATCCTCCAGGGCCATGCGCTGCTGCGGCTGGAGAACTGCATCTGCACGCCGCACATCGGCTACGTGGAGCAGGACAGCTACGAGCTGTACTTTCGCGCTGCCTTCGACAATGTGGTGAACTTCGTTGCGGGGCAGCCCAGCAACATCCTCAATCCCGAGGTGTTCTCAGGCCCGGCCCGCGCAGGCTGACGAGCGGATCAGGCGGGGGCTTGCGCCACCCGCCCTTGCCCAGCACTCAACGGCCGCCCTGGCCGGAGTCGCCACGTGCGGCCGTGGCACGAAAGGCCAGTTCATCGGCCACCGCCTCATAGACGGCCTGGCGCACGACGGATTCCACCTCCTCGCGCAGACGCACGACGATGGACCGAGTCTGCTGCTGAACCACGGTGGCAATGGCGTCGCGCAAGCGCTGGTCCAGCACCAGGTCCACACGCTGCATGAGGCGATGGACCAGATATTCCTCGGTGACCTGCTGCGCATGGCTGTCCCAGATGGACTCCATGGTGGGGGCTGCCGGCATGGCAGGGGAAGCCGGCGTCGGCCCGGCAGCCGCCTGTGCCACGACAGCCTGCACCACCGGGACCACCAGGTCGGCAGGGACCACTTCCCCGGCCGGTGCCACGTCGCCCGCTGAAGCCACATCTGCAGCACCTGCAGCACCTGCAGCACCTGCCGCCTCAGCCGCATCAGTCACATCAGCCATTTCGGCCAGACGGCTTTCCTGGGCCAATTGCATTTCCACGGACGGGGCGCTGGGCGGCTGATAGTCCGAGGGCACAGGCTGCATTGCAAGTGTCGGGATTTCCTCAGGTGCATCCTGCTCGGCGACCATGGGCCGCTGGGGTTCCAGGTCCTGCGGCAGCGGCGGCAGGGACGCAGGCAGGGTGACCACGCCACGCCGAGGCGCCAGCATGCCTTCGCTGGCCCAGGGCGTCGCTTCGTCAGTCAGCGGCAGTTCGGACACGGGGTGTGCCAGGGGTGCCGGGGGTTCGACCGCCTGAACCGGTGCCTGCACCGCATCCACCGCAACGACATCGGTGAGCGTGGGAACAAAGCGCGGTGGGGTTTTGGAGGGAGGAGCGCTCATGGCTTACTCCTTGAGGACCAGGTCATGGCGCTTGATGGAAATACCCCGGGCCGCATAGTGCTTCCAGCGCTGCCGGGCCAGGTGGCGGTCTTCCTCGTCGGTGGCGGAAACCACTTCGACGACACGCGCAAAGCGCTCGAATCCTTCGGGCACTTCGCCGCCCAGGTTGACCAGCATGTCGTGGTGCGGCGCGCCGTCCAGCCGCTCCAGCAAAACGATGGGCGAGAAGGCCATGATGTCTGCCCCATCGCCTTCGCCGGCATGTGCCAGGAAGTCGGTGGGCGAGACACTCCACAGCCTGGGCGACAAGGCCTTGAGCAGCGGCGGCGACCCCAGCACCACCAGTTGCGTGCGGTGCCTGAGCGCCTTGCGCGCCAGGCGGCAGACATAGGCCAGCTTGTCGGGCGCGTTGAAATGGAACGCCACTTCAGTCAAGCGATGCTCCCTTCAAACAGGCCCGGGCTGACGGGGACGATGCGCTCATGCCTGCTCCGGCTGAGCGGCAACTGCAGCCTTGCGGCGGCTGGCAGGTCCTGCCTTGGGTGGCACAGGTTTCTTGGGTGCAGCAGCTTTATGGGGTGCAGCAGCCTTGGCCTGCGCCTTGCCAGCATCGACGCCGGCCAGCAGATAGTGCAGCAGCAGGCCCACGGGGCGGCCTGTACCGCCCTTGGCGGCGCCGCTCTTCCAGGCCGTGCCGGCGATGTCCAGGTGCGCCCAGGGAATGTCGCCCACAAAGCGCTGCAGGAACTTGGCTGCCGTGACCGCGCCACCCGCGCGGCCAGCCACATTGCCCATGTCGGCGAAATTGCTCTTGAGGCCTTCGCCGTACTCCTCGTCCAGCGGCATGCGCCAGCAGGGGTCCAGTGCCGCATCGCCGGCCTGCTCCAGCGCGCGGGCCAGTTCGTCGCTGGGCGAGAACATGCCGCTGCGCAGCCCGCCCAGGGCGATGACGCAGGCGCCGGTCAGCGTGGCGATGTCCACCATGGCGCGGGGCTTGAAGCGGGCGGCGTAGGTCAGCGCATCGCAGAGCACGAGACGGCCTTCGGCATCGGTGTTGAGGATTTCTATGGTTTGGCCGCTCATGCTGGTGACCACGTCGCCCGGCTTGACGGCAGCGCCGCCGGGCATGTTCTCGGACGCCGGAATGAGGCCGACGACATTGACGGCCGGCTGCAGCCGGGCCAGCGCATGGAACACGCCCAGCACGCTGGCGGCGCCGCCCATGTCGAACTTCATCTCGTCCATTTCAGCGGCAGGCTTGAGCGAGATGCCGCCGGTATCGAAAGTGATGCCCTTGCCGACCAGCACCACGGGCGCGGCGCCCTTGGTGCCGCCGTTGTAGTGCAGTTCGATGAAGCGCAGCGGCTGCTCCGAACCCTGGGCCACGGCCATGAAGGCGCCCATGCCGAGCTTGGCGACTTCGGCGGGGCCGTGGATCTTGCAGCTGATGCCGGGCAGCTTGGCCAGGGCGCGGGCCGCGTCAGCCAGCAAGGCGGGCGTGGCGTGGTTGGCGGGGCGATTGGCCCATTCGCGTGCCAGGGTCATGCCTTCGGCCTGGGCCACGGCGGTCTTGAAAGCGTCGGCAACGCCATTCTTGTCGCCCGCCTTGACGGCTGCGGCAATCACCAGCTTCTTGAGCGCCACGGGCTTGGCCTGCGGCTTGGTGTGGGTATAGCTGTAGCAGGCATCGGCCGCCGCCAGAACGGCGGCAGCCACGGCAGGACCTGCCGCATCGAAGCCAAAGCACAGCAAGGCCTTGCCAACACCGGTCGCCTTGAGCGCGGCACCTGCGCCGGCCACGGCCTGGCGGACTTCCCGTGCCGAGCCGTTGCCCGCGCCCAGCAGCACGACTCGGCGTGCAGCGACGGCTGGCAGGCCGTACAGTGCCAGCTGCTTGCCGGCTGCCGTTTCGAAATCTCCGGCCTTGACCGCGTGTGCGACCAGGGTGGACAGCGCGTCGCTGCCCGTGACCGTGGCTTCGGTCACCAGCACCAACAACAGGTCACACTTTTCACGTACTGCTGCGGCAGTCGTCAACGGCTTCAGTTCAAAGTTCATAATCGGCGTTTTCCTTTCAGCCAATGTTATTCGATTCATCCATACGCAAAGAGCTGGCCCGCAGCTTCGGTGCCACGGTCGTGGTGCTGATCACGGTCGTCATGACCATGATGCTGATCCGCACGCTGGGCCAGGCTTACAAGGGCAATGTCAGCCCTTCCGACGTTCTGCTGGTCATGGGCTATACGGTGCTTGGCCAGTTGCCCACGATTTTGGGCCTGGGGCTTTTCGTGGCCGTGGTCGGCTCGCTGTCGCGCATGTACCGCGACAGCGAGATGGTGATCTGGTTCGCCGCAGGCCAGGGGCTGGCCAGCCTGCTGCGCCCGCTGCTGCGCTTTGCCTGGCCGGTGCTGGCCGTGATCGCCGTGCTGGGCCTGGGCATCCTGCCCTGGGCCAATCAGCAGATCGAGCAGATCAAGACCCAGTTCGAGCAGCGCAGCGACATCGACCGCATCGCTCCCGGCGAGTTCCAGGAGTCTGCCGGCGGATCGCGCGTGTTCTTCATCGACAAGGACGTGCCCAGCGCCACCGCTGCCAACAATGTGTTCATCGTGGCCAATGAGCGCGGGCGCGAGTCCGTGACCTCGGCGCGCGGGGCGCGGCTGGAAGTGATCAAGGGCGAACGCATGGCCGTGCTGACCGACGGTCAGCGCATGGAAACGCAGACCAGCGACGGCTCGGTGAAGATCAGCGAGTTCAAGGAATACGGCACGCAGCTCGGCGGCGGCAACAATCTGGCCGCTGCCGAGGAAATGGCCGCTCGCAGCACGTACACGCATGAGCTGCTGCCGCGCACCGAACCCATCTACCGCGCCGAGCTGGGCTGGCGCATAGGCCTGCCGCTGGCGGCGCTGAACTTCGTGATCCTGGGCCTTGCCGTGGCCAGCGTGAACCCGCGCGCTGGTGGCAGCGGCAGCCTCATGCTCGCGCTGTTCGCCTTCATCGTGTACTACAACCTGATGACACTGGGCGAGAACTGGGTGGCCTCGGGCAAGCTGAGCATGCCCGCCATGACGGCCCTGCTGCACGGTGGAACATTGCTGCTGGCACTGCTGGTGCTGCTGGTCCGGCACAAGCGCTGGTCGCCGCGCGACCTGTGGCGCAGGCCCTGCAAGCCGGCTGCCCTGGACGACGCAAAGGCGGTGCCCTGATGAGAGTTCTGAGAAACCTGCTGTACCGCGACATCATCGCGGCCGTCAGCTATGTGACGCTGGCCTTCCTGGCGCTGTTCTTCTTCTTCGATCTGGTCGATGAGCTGCGCTGGGTCGGGCGCGGCGGCGACAACGGCTACCAGATCACGCACGCCCTGCTCTTCGTGGTGCTGCGCATCCCCAGCCACTTGTATGAGCTGATGCCCATCACCGTGCTGATCGGCACCATCTACGTGATGGCGCGCTTTGCCCAAAGCTCGGAATTCACCATCATGCGCACCAGCGGCATGGGCCCCTGGCTGGCGCTGCGCACGCTGATGGTGCTGGGCCTGGGTTTTGTGCTGGCCACCTTCGGCACGGGCGACTACCTGGCGCCGGCGGCCGAGAACGCGGGCCAGAACATCCGCGCCATCCACCTGGCCCAGCTGTCGCGCGGCGCCACGGGTGCCTGGCTCAAGGAACGCCAGGGCGATCACTCCATCGCCATCAACGTGCGCGCCATCCGCGGGCCCGGCGATTTCTCCAACGTGCGCATCTTCGACTTTGACGGCCAGGGCCGCATCTCGGCCCAGATCCATGCGCAGGCGGCGCAGGTCAGCGAGGATGGCGAATCCTGGAAGCTCCAGGGCGTTGAGGCCAGCCGCCTGAAGGCCAAGGCCGACGGAGGCATGGTGCTGCTGCGCGAGAAAGAGGACAGCCTGGTCTGGAAGACCGGCATCAGCGCCGAAATGGTCTCGGCCGCGCTGCTCAAGCCCGACCGCATGTCCACCATTTCGCTGTTCCAGTACGTGCGCCACCTGGAGGCCAACGGCCAGGCCGCGCAGAAGTACGAGATCGAGTTCTGGCGCAAGGTCTTCTACCCCATGAGTTGCCTGGTGATGGTGGTGCTGGCCCTGCCCTTTGCCTATCTGCATTTCCGCTCGGGCGGCATCGCGGCCTATGTGTTCGGCGGTGTGATGGCCGGCATCAGCTTCTTCCTGCTGAACAACGTGTTCGGCTACATCGGCACGCTGCAGACCTGGTCGCCCTGGCTGACCGCTGCGGCGCCGGGCCTGCTCTACAGCCTTCTTTCATTGACCGCCTTCACCTGGCTGGTGCTGCGCCGCTAGGTCCGTTGCCATGCAAAACGACACAAAAGCGGCCGGCATTGCCGGCCTGATCCTGCTGGCCCACGGCTCCCGCGACGCCCTGTGGCGCCAGCCCATCGAGGCCGTGCTCGGCGCCGTCCGGCAAACGCAGCCCCACGGCCTGGCTGCATGCGCCTACCTGGAAGCCTGTGCGCCCGACCTGCCCACCGCCGCGCGCGGGCTGGTCGAGGCGGGCGCCACGCGCATCACCGTGCTGCCCCTGTTCCTGGGCACGGGCAAGCATGCGCGCGAGGACATCCCGAAGCTGGTGCAGGAGATCCGCGACACCCACCCACAGGTGGCCGTGGAACTGGAGCCTGCCGTGGGCGAGCATCCGCGTGTCACGGCCCTGCTGGCAGAGCTGGCGTTGGCGGCCATGGAGCCTTCCGGCAGTTCAGGAAGCTGAAATAACGAATCGCTTCTTTATATAAATGCAGCATAATGGCGCGCTGCACCCAGCTGTCACCGCCATGAACCTGCACCAATTCCGATTCGTCCAAGAAGCGGCGCGCCGCAACCTCAACCTCACCGAGGCGGCCAAGGCCCTGCACACCTCGCAGCCCGGCGTCTCCAAGGCCATCATCGAGCTGGAGGAGGAGCTGGGCATCGACATCTTCGCGCGCCACGGCAAGCGCCTCAAGCGCATCACCGAACCCGGCCTGGAGGTGCTCAAGAGCATCGAACTCATCATGCGCGAGATCGGCAACCTCAAGCGCATCGGCGAGCAGTACAGCGCCCAGGACAGCGGCACGCTGTCGATTGCCACCACCCACACCCAGGCCCGCTACGTGCTGCCGCCCGCCGTGGCACGGCTGCGCGACCTGTATCCCAAGGTCACCATCAGCCTGCACCAGGCCACGCCGGCCGAAGTGGCGCGCATGGTCATCGACGAAATCGCCGACATCGGCATGGCCACCGAGTCCCTGGCCGACTACCCCGATCTCGTCACCCTGCCCTGCTACGAATGGCAGCATGTGCTGGTCATGCCCACGGGCCATCCGCTGGCGCAGAAAGAGCGCATCACGCTGGACGACATCGCCCATGAGTCGCTGATCACCTACCACCCCTCGTTCACCGGGCGCGGCAAGATCGACCAGGCCTTCGCCACGCGCCGGCTGCGTCCGCGCATCGTGCTGGAGGCCATTGACTCCGACGTGATCAAGACCTATGTGCGCCTGGGCCTGGGCATCGGCATCGTGGCCGAGATGGCCATGCGCGACGATCCGGTCAACGACCTCGTGGTGCGCCCCATGGGCCATCTGTTCGGCCAGAGCGTGGCGCGCGTGGCCATCAAGCGCGGCGCCTATCTGCGCAACTTCGTCTACCGCTTCGCCGAACTGCTCAGCGACCGCCTGACGCGCGACCTGATCATGCGCGCCATGAGCGGCCACGTGCACGACTACGAACTCTGATCCTCCGCCCCACCGGGCCCGCAGTGCGGGCCCGTTCCCGTTTTCCGCTGCCTCCGCCATGACCTCTGCCACGCCCCGCACGCCCGCCTTCCCCAGCCGCCTGCCCCATGTGGGCACGACCATCTTCACCACCATGTCGGCGCTGGCCGCCGAGCACCAGGCGGTGAACCTGGGCCAGGGCTTCCCCGACTTCGGCTGCGACCCCAGGCTGGTCGATGCCGTCACGGCCGCCATGCAGGCCGGCCACAACCAGTACCCGCCCATGCCCGGCCTGCCGCAGCTGCGCCAGGCCATGGCCGACAAGATGCAGGTGCTGTACGGCCGCCGCTACGACGCGGGCACCGAGATCACGGTCACGGCCGGCGCCACGCAGGCCATCCTCACCGCCATCCTGGCCACCGTGCATGCGGGCGATGAGGTCATCGTGCTCGACCCCTGCTACGACAGCTACGTGCCCAATATCGAGCTGGCCGGCGGCGTGCCCGTGCGCGTGCCGCTGACGCCGGGCAGCTTCAAGCCCGACTTCGCCAAAATTGCCGCCGCCATCACGCCGCGCACACGGCTTTTGATCATCAACAGCCCGCACAACCCCAGCGCCACCATCTGGAGCGATGCCGAGATGCTGCAATTGCAGGAGCTACTGGCGCCCACCGACGTGCTGCTGATCAGCGACGAGGTCTACGAGCACATGGTCTACGACGGCCGGCAGCACCAGAGCGCCGCGCGCTTTGCCGGCCTGGCGGCGCGCGCCTTCATCGTCTCCAGCTTCGGCAAGACCTACCATGTCACGGGCTGGAAGGTGGGCACCGTCGCCGCGCCGGCCGCGCTCACGGCCGAGTTCCGCAAGGTCCACCAGTTCAACGTCTTCACCGTCAACACGCCCATGCAGGCGGGCCTGGCCAGCTACATGGCCGACCCTGCGCCCTACCTGCAGCTGCCCGCCTTCTACCAGGCCAAGCGCGACCTGTTCTGCCAGGGCCTGGAAGGCTCGCGCCTGCGCCTGCTGCCCACGGCGGGGACCTACTTCGTCTGCGCCGACATCTCGGCCGTGTCGGACCTGGACGAAGCCGCGTTCTGCCAGTGGCTGGTCCGGGAGCATGGCGTGGCGGCCATCCCGCTGTCGGCCTTCTATGGCGACGGCTTCGACCAGCGCGTGGTGCGATTTTGCTTTGCCAAGCAGGACAGCACGCTGCGCGCGGCACTGGATCGGCTGCGCAAACTCTGAGGTTTGTGGGCGAGCGGGCCTGCAGCCCCGGATAATGAGAAGCATTCTCGAATCCGACTGCGGGCCTTCTATTCCGCTCACCCATGCCCACCTCCTCCCAGCGCTACACCACGGCGCAGCTCGACGCCATGCGCCAGCGCCACGGTTTCAGCGTGCGCTTTCTCTCTGCCGTCTCCGAAAGCGATTGCATCTTCGAGGGGCAGGTGCAGGAGCACCAGCTGCCCTCGGGCCTGCAACTGGTCAGCTCCGACATCCGCATCGACCACGGCTATGAATCCACATCCGAGCACCCGCGGCGCTTCACCGCCGTGGTCCTGCTGGACGGCCAGGCCGAGCTGCAGTTGCCGGGCGCCCGCCGTGCACTGAGCGTGACGCGCCATGCGGCGGCGGCATTCTCGTGCGGCGACACCGAGATTCTCAAGGCCACACATGCCGCAGGCCAGACGGTGCGCGGCTTCAACCTGTCCATCGAGGCACCCGAGGCCTGCGCCGATGCCGAACTGGCCGAGCTGCTGCACCATGCCCTGCGGCAGTCCGGCCCGCCGCTGCATGCCTGGTCGCTGCCCGAGCACCTGGCGGTGTCGCTGCGCCAGCTGCTCGATGGTGTCTGGAGCGGCAGCCTGGCCCGGCTGCACCGCGAAGGCATTGCGCTGCAGGTGCTGGCCTGCGCGCTGCAGGCACATGCGCAGCCGCGGCCTGCGCCCTCGCCGCGCATCCATCCCCGGGACAGGCGCGGCCTGGAGCGCGTGCGCGAGTGCATGGATGCAGCGCCGGGCCAGGCGCACAGCCTGGACGACCTGGCGCGCCTGGCATGCATGAGCCCGACCACGCTGCGCGAGAAATTCCAGGCCGCCTACGGCCAGACCGTGTTCGGCTGGCTGCGCGAGCGCCGCATGCAATTGGCGCGCGAGCGGCTCGCACAGGGCTGGAGCGTGCAGGAAGCGGCCGACTGCGTGGGCTTTCAGCACGCCAGCAATTTCGCCACGGCCTTTCGCCAGCGCTTCGGCCACGCGCCCAGCCAAGGCAGCCTGCGTCGCAAACCATAGGACTGGCGTCGCCGGGAACAGGCGGCGGCGGCGCACATTTCCCACAATCCGGGCTCACGCCCAGGACCATGGAAATGATGAGCATTCGCATTCAAAACCCCGCCCCGCGACACCTCCAAGGCGCGCGGACCCCGCTGTCACTGCTGATCTGTGCCCTGTGTGCCGCCCCTGCGCCAGCAGTCTGGGCCGCCGACGAGGACAGGCCCCCTGCCAGGAAAGGCGACACCGAACTGGGCACCGTCACCGTGCGCGCCGCCGCCGATGCGGGCACCACCGAAGGCACGGCGCGCTACACCAGCGGCTCCACGGGCACGGCCACGGGCCTGCAACTGTCGGCGCGCGAAACTCCGCAGTCGGTCAGCGTGATCACGCGCCAGCTCATGGACGATGCAGGCCAGCTCACGGTCTCGCAGACGCTGGAGGCCTCCGCGCCCGGCCTGTCGGTGAGCCGCAGCGACAGCAACCGCTACCAGTTTTCCTCGCGCGGCTTTGGCGTCAGCAACTTCCAGTTCGACGGGCTGGCCTCGCCCATCAACAGCCTGTGGAACTTCGGCGCCACCGACATGGACACGGCCTTCTACGACCGCGTGGAAATCGTGCGCGGCGCCACGGGCCTGCTCAATGGCTCGGGCGATCCGTCGGCCACGGTGAACTTCGTGCGCAAGCAGCCGCGCGAGACGGCGGGCGGCCATGCCTCGCTGACGCTGGGCCGCTGGAACCTGCGCCGCGCCGAGGCCGATCTGTCCCTGCCGCTGGACCGCGAAGGCCGCGTGCATGGCCGTGTCGTGGCCGTGCAATCGGACAGCGACAGCTACGTCAGCCACTTCGGCCAGCGCAGGCAGGGCCTGTACGCCGTGGTCAGCGCGGCCCTGACGCCCGCCACCCGGCTCGTCACCAGCCTCGAATACCAGAAGAACACCAGTCCCGGCATGGGCGCCGGCTTTCCGCTGTTCTATGCGGACGGCAGCCGCACGGACTTCGACCGCTCGGTGTCCAACAACACGCGCTGGTCGCATTTCGGCACGGAGAACACCACGGCCACGCTGGACCTGACGCACCGCCTGGACAACCGCTGGCTGCTGCGCGCCGCCTACAGCCGCAACGACGGCAACTACGACATGCGCTACGTCTACCGGGGCGGCGCGCCGGACGCCAGCACCGGCCTGGGCATGGCCAACTCCTTCATCAAATACCGGGGCGACCGCTCGCGCGACAGCCTGCACCTCACGGCCAGCGGCCCGGTCGCGCTGTTCGGGCGCCAGCATGAGATTGCCTTGGGCTGGAACCATGTGCGCGACGACATCGACATCCGCCGCTACGCACCGCTGGGCACACCGCCTGCCACGGACAACTTCCTCGACTGGCGCAACGGCAGCCTGGCCGAGCCGGGCTGGTCCGACGTCTCCAACGGCGGCGACGACAGCCGCATGCGCCAAAGCGGCGGCTATGCCGTGGGGCGTTTCTCGCTGGCCGATGGCTGGACGGTCGTGGCCGGCGCCCGCCTGAGCCGCTGGTCCACGCGCCAGAACTACTTCGGCAGCCTGCGCGACTACCGCTACAGCAACGAAATCACGCCCTACGCCGGCCTGCTGTGGGACATCGATGCCCGGCACACGGCCTACCTGAGCTACACGGAAATCTTCACGCCCCAGAACTACCGCGACAAGCAAGGCAGCATCCTGGACCCCGTCACCGGCCAGGCCTTCGAGCTGGGCCTCAAGGGCTCCTGGCTGCAGGACCGGCTGCAGGGTTCTGCCGCGCTGTTCCAGACCCGCCAGGACAACCTGGCGCAGGACACAGGCGAATTCATCGACGGCACCACGGACCAGAAGGCCTATCGCGGCGTCAAGGGCGCGCAGGTGCGCGGCATCGATCTGGAACTCAGCGGCGAGCCGGCCCGGGGCTGGCGCCTGGGCGCCAGCTACACGCACTACACAGCGCGCAGCGCCAGCGGCGCCGCCTTCAACACCACGCACCCGCGCAGCCTGGTCAAGCTCACGGCCATGCGCAGCTTCGAGGGTGCGCTGCAAGGCCTGAGCCTGGGCGGCAACCTGCGCTGGCAAAGCCGCATCTGGCAGAACGTGACCAACCCGCTGCGCCAGAGCGTGCAGGTCGGCCAGGGCAGCTACCTGGTGGTCAACCTCTCGGCCCACTACCGCATCGACCCCACCTGGTCGGCCAGCGTGCAGCTCAACAACGTGCTGGACCGCCAGTACTACAGCCAGATCGGCTTCTACAACCAGGGCTGGTGGGGCGAGCCGCGCAATCTGACGGTGAGCCTGAAGGCGGATTTCTAGGAGGACTTCGCCACCGGATCGGCGCTGGCATCGGCAACGATGCTTTGTGCTCCACCCTGGCGCCCCAGCATGCGCCAGCAGACGGCCAGCGTCACCGCCGCAGCCAGCAATCCAGCAGCAAAGCCACCGCCGTAGCCCACGGCCGCCGCCAGCGATGTCACCAGGGTGGAGGCCAGAATCTCCCCCGTGTCGCGGGCGCTTTGCACGGCTGTCATGTCGGTGCCGGCCTGCGGGCCGGCACCGGCAAAGCGCATGGCCAGCGTCATCACGGCCACCGAAGATGCACCCGTTCCAAACGCCCCCAGCGCCTGGGCCGCAAAGGCAGTGCCCATGTCCAGCGGCAGCAGGCCTGCGGCCAGGGCCATCCAGCCCAGCGCCGAGGCGGCGCAGGCCGCCAGCCCGCAGGCCAGCGCCGGCCTGGCGCCCAGCCGTGCCACCAGCCAGGCGCCCCCGCCACAGCCCAGCAGCACGGTCACCGCACCGCCCGCCATGCCCACGCGCCCCACGGCCTCGACCGGCCAGCCTGCATCCACGAGAAACAGCTTGGCCAGGCCAAAGCCGCTGACGGCCGTGATGGACGACAGCACGGCTGCCGCCACCAGCGGCCAGGCGCCGGAGCGCTGCACAAAGGCCTTGAGACGGGCTGGCGACCGGCGAACGCCCGGCCGGCTGCGCAGGCCCTGCAGCGCAGCCGGCTCACGCCACAGCGCCACCAGCAGCAGGCTGAAGGCCACGGGCAGGCACAGGGCCGCCAGCGCCAGACGCTGTCCCAGCAAGCCCGCCAGCACCATGCTGCCGGCCCCGCCCACAAAGAAGCCCACCATGGTGCCGCCCACCTGCAGCGCATTGGCGCCAGCCAGACCACGGCCCCTGAAATGCTCGGCCACCAGCCCGTCCGTGGCAATGTCCTGCGTGGCACTGGCCAGGGAACCCAGGGCCGCCAGCGCCACGATGGCCGGGGCCGTCTGCAGCGTGATGCCCAGCGCAGCCGATGCCGCCAGGCACAGCAGAACCAGGGCCTGCATGGGCAGGATCCAGCTGCGACGGCGCCCCAGGCGGGCCGACCACCGGTTGTCCACGCGTGTGGCCCACAGGAATTTCAGCACCCAGGGCAGGCCCACCAGGGGCAGGAAGGCCAACGCCCCCAGCTGGGCGCCCTCGCTGCGCAGCAGTGTGGGCACGGCGTCCATGGCCAGGCCCAGGGGCATGCCCTGGGTCAGGTACAGGCCGGCGACCATCAGCCAGGTGTGCAGGTCCGGCTGCGACATCGCAGGGGCGCTGTCCGCATCGTGCAGGGGCGGGCTCATGGCTGCACCTTCTCGTGCTCGCTGCCACGCGCGGGCGTGATGAACATCAGGCGGCCCGGCTGCACCGCTTCCAGCCGGTGCCAGCAGCCGCGCGGCACCACCAGCATCTGGCCTGCCGAGAGTTCCAGAACCGGAGCCTCCTCCCCGCGCCGCTGCGGGCGCAGCAGCACACGCACTTCGCCGTCCAGCAGGCACAGCACTTCGTCGCCGACGGGATGGCGCTCCCAGTGCCCGTCATGCAGCGAGGCACCGTCGCTGAAAGGCTTGATGCCAATGATCCAGTCGCTGGCCGGGTCCAGCTTTTCGTGCGGGCCCAGCACGCGCACCTGCGAAGGGGCGCACAGGCCGATGAGGTGGCTGGCCTGCGCCAGCGGCCGGGCGATGAGGGAATGGGCGTTCTTGTCCATGGTGTGTTCCATCGATGGTGAAGCGGGTTCTCAGAACTCGGCGCGCAGGCTGAGCGTGGCGCTGCGCGGCTCGCCATAGCGGTTGTTCCAGCCCGTGCCGGACAGGCTCTGGTAGTAGCGGCGGTCCGTCAGGTTGTCCACCTGCAGGGCCGCCGTGAGCTGGCGGTTGATGCGCCAGCCCAGGCGCAGGCTGGCCAGCGCGTAGCCGCCCTGCCGCAGCGTCACGCCCTGCGCCTGGTTGTAGAAGTCGCTTTGCGCGCGCAGGCCCAGGCCGATGCTGAAGCGGCGCTCTGCCACCGGCACCTGGTAGCTGGCCCACAGGCGCAGGATGTGACGCGGCGTGAAGCTGGCGAAGGGCAGGCCCTGGTTCTGCGCGTCCTGCAGGTACTGCGTGCGGTTCCAGGTGTAGGAGGCGCTCAGGCGCAAGTCGCGGTGGGGCTGGCCTTCGATCTCGGCCTCCAGCCCTCGGCTACGCACCTCGCCGGTGGCGATGTACCAGCAGGCATTGCCCACGCAGGGATGGGCCGGATCGGCCTGGGCACGGTTCTTCTGCCGGATCTCGAACAGCGCCAGGCCCAGGTTCAGGTGGCCGTCCAGCAGTGCGCCCTTGATGCCGGCCTCCAGGTTGTTGCCCTGTACCGGGTCCAGCAGTTCACCGGCATAGGTGTAGCTGCTCTGCGGCTGGAGGATGCGCGCATGGCTGGCATAGGCGTTCCACTGTGGGCCGAGCGCGTACACCAGGCCTGCATAGGGGGTGAACTGCGTGCCCATGCGCGTGCGCACGCGGCTGGCGGCTCCGCCTGCGCCGCCCGTCTCTTGCTCCCAGCGCGTGAAGCGCCCGCCCAGCACCAGCTTCAAGGGGTCGGCCAGCTGCAGCCGCGCCATGCCGTACAGGCCGCTTTGCCGCGTCTCGGTGGGGCCGCGCGTGGCGTAGCTGCCGACCAGGGGCATCGGCACGCCGTGCGGATTCCAGTTCCAGACATCGACCGGGCTTTGCGGCAAATTGAGGATGGAGGCGGCCCATTGCGTGCTGCGCGTGCGCTGGTGGTTGAAGCCGGCCAGCAGCTCGTGCGTGCGGCCCCACAGCTGCACCGGGCCGCTGGCAAAGGCATCCACACTGGTCTGGCTGTCGTCGAAGCGGTAGGCCGCACCCGTGAGGCGCCCGCCCAGGCCCGTGGCGGGATTGACAGCGCCGTTGGCCCCGGCATAGAGCAGCTCGGAATCGCCGGAGAGGTGATTGAGGTTGAGCCTGGCCTGCCACCCGTTGCTCCAGACATGCTCGACGCCGGCAAAGCTGCGCGTGGTGTTCCAGTCGAAGCGGTCCCAGGCCGCGTCCAGATAGGTGCTGCGCGGCAGGCCCACATCGCGGCCGTCTGCATAGAAAGGCACGCCCGCCATGTTGGTGGTGGAGCGTATGCGCTGATGGTGCACCCCGGCGTGCACCGTGGCGCCAGGCGCCAGGTCCAGCTCGGCAATGGCGTAGAGATTGCCGGTGCGCTCGCCAGCCACGTCGTAGAAGAAGTCACGCTCCTCCTGCGTGGCCACCACGCGGGCACGCAGGCTGCCCGAGGCATTGAGCGGGCCGCCGACATCGGCCTCGGCGCGACGCCGGCCCCAGCTGCCCAGGGTCAGCCCCGCGCTGCCGGCAAACTCCCGCGTGGGCCGCTTGGGCACGAGGTTGACCGTGGCGGCAGGGTTGCCCGTGCCATGCAGCAGGCCTGCGGCGCCGCGCACGATCTCCACGCGCTCGTACATGGCCATGTCCATGCGCGGGCTGGCCGTGTTGCCCATGAGAATGGGCACGCCGTCCTGCTGGAACGAATCGATCTTGAAGCCGCGCTGGTAGTAGCCCGTGGTCAGCAGCTGGAAGGGCTGCACGGTGACACCGGGGGCGTTCTGCATCACGTCGTCCAGGCTGTAGAGGTTTTGTTCGCGCATGCGCTCCTGCCCGATCACCGTGACCGACTGGGCGATTTCCTGCAGGCTCTGGCCCAGCTTGTCCACGCCCGTGCCGGTGACTGCGCTGGCGCGGACCGTGATCCCTGGCAGTGCGGCTGTTTCAGGCGCGCTGCCTGCATCAACCGCCTGCGTCTCGGCATGCAGCCGGGCCGATCCGCCCGTGGCAAAGGCCAGGCACAGAGCCAGTGGCAAGGGGCGCAACACCAGGGGCCGCGCCGCTTTCATTGACGATGAATCCATCACTCCTCCCGAATTTCAAATGAGAACCAATCTCATCCAAATTCTGAAAGACGTGGGCAGCGTCCATGCGCGATTGCGTCACGGCCTGCCGCGATCCCGGCACGATCACGGCAAAATCACGACACGACTGCAGCGCTGCAAAGCGGCTGCGGAGCCTGACCTGGGATGGAGACTATCCGCGCCGCAAGGCGCTGGGCAGCACGCCATGGTGGCGCTGGAAGACCTTGCTGAAATGCGAGGGGCTGTAGCCGCTGAGCGCGGCCGCCTGGGCCACATCCATCCGCGCAGAGGCCAGCAGCTCGTAGGCGCGCGCCATGCGCTGGGCCTGCAGCCATTCGGCCACCGTGCAGCCAAAGCACTGGCGAAAGCCCTGGGTGAGCTTGTTCACGTTAAGCCCCACCTCACGCGCCAGAGCGCGCAGGCCCGGTGGATCATCCAGGCGCTCGCGCAGCAGCTGCGCCGCACGCTCCAGTTGCTGGCGTCCGCGCCCGGACAGGTCTTCTTCCCCGGGCCGGGGCATGCACAGGGCCAGCAGCTCCAGCCCCTTGCCCGCCAGATAGAGCTGGCGCGCCGCGCCCTGCAGCGGACAGTGCAGGATCTGCTGCGCCACCGCGCGCTGGGCGGCACTGGCCTGGGCATCGCGGATGAGCGAGCCGCAGGCGCCGGATGCACCGGAATCTCCAGGAGCGCCTGCCTCCATCGCATCGGCCAGCCCCTGCGGAGTCAGGCCCAGGCTGGACGCCAGGCCCGACATGGGCAGGCTGGCCGACACGTACTCCAGATCCGAGCCCTGCTCCATGCCATGCAGCACGTCATGGGGTGCATCGCGCAGGCGCAGGTGTACGGAGGGACCGCACAGCCGCACGGGCGCCGAGCGTTCCAGCTGGTAGCTGATGCTGCCGGACAGCACCAGCACGAGCTTGACCCCGGCCTGCTCGCTCTCGCTGAACCACTGCGTGCGGTCAAAGCGCAGCCGGCCTGCCGACAGGCTGAGCATGGGCGTGGGCATTTGAACGGCGCCGCCGGGAGAAGAAGCAGGAAGGGTGCGGTCCTTTTTCATGGGCGGGTCCGGGCAGCTTGCGCCGTGGTGGCAGGGATCATGAGGGGCGCATGTTAATGCAATCCATTCTTATTTGCCGAACAAGGCCGAACAGGTCATTCGCCCGCCGCATGACGTCCTGCCAAAACATTGATTGACGTCAAGACGGCCACCGCCCAGCATTGGCCCGCCTGAAAAATCCGCCGCTGGCCCCAGCCGCTGCGCCACCAGAACATCGACAAGGAGACATCCCCATGCCCCGTACCCTTTCACGCAAGCAATTCCTGCGCGCGGCCGCGCTGCTTGGCGCCACGCTGCTGCCCCTGCCCCAGGCCTGGGCGGATGCCTATCCCACCCGGCCCGTCAAGCTGGTCGTGCCCTTCGCACCTGGCGGCAATACCGATGTGCTGGCGCGCATGGTGGCGCAGGGCCTGTCCGAATCGCTGGGCCAGCCCGTGATCGTGGAAAACATCTCCGGCGCCAACGGCTCCATCGGCGCCAGCCGCGTGGCTTCGGCGGCCAATGATGGCTACACGCTGCTGTTCGGCACGGCCGGCACCCAGGCCATCAACCAGAGCCTGTACAAGAACCTGAGCGAGAAGAACCTGGGCGATTTCGAGTACGTGGCCCTGGTGACCACCATTCCCAACGTGCTGGTCGTCAACGAGACGCGCACGCCCGCAAGGACGGTGAAGGACCTGGTGGCACGCGCCGCCGCGCAAAAGACCGGCATGAGCTATGGCTCGCCGGGCAGCGGCTCCACGGTCCACCTGTCGGGCGAGCTGTTCAAGAGCGCCACCCAGCTGGACATGGTGCATGTGCCCTACAAGGGCAGCGCGCCGGCCCTGACCGACCTGCTGGGCGGCCAGATCGATTTCATCTTCGAGAATGTGACGCCCGCCCTGCCCTTCGTGCAGTCGGGCAAGCTCAAGGCCCTGGCCGTGACCTCCGAGCAGCGCCTGCCCGCCCTGCCCGATGTACCGACCATGAAGGAAAGCGGCTACCCCACCTTCGTGACCGGCACCTGGAACGGCGTGCTGGCACCCAAGGGCACGCCGGCCGCCATCGTCAAGCGCCTGGAAGAGGCCACGCTCAAGGTGGCGGGCCATGCCGACTTCAAGTCCAAGGTGACGGCACTGGGCGGCGAAGTGCGCCTGCTGGACTCCAAGGCCTTCCGCGAATTCACGCGGGCCGAGTACCAGCGCTGGAATGCGATCGTGCAGACGGCGAAGCTGGAGCGGCAATAACGTCGGCTCCGGCCCCCACCTCCGGCGCCCGCTGGCGGCGGGCCCAGAACGGCTCGGCAGCCCAGCGCTGCTCCAGCGCGTAGTAGTGCTGGTGATGGGTACGGTACGCAGCGCGTATCGTGCCGATCCACGAACTCCAGGACGGCAGCGCATCGGCATCGCCCGCCAGGCTGCGGCGCACGGCCTTGGCGGCCTCGGCGCCCGTGACCAGGCTGTTGAGCAGACCCTGTGATGCCAGGGGATCGAAGGACAGGCCTGCATCGCCAACGGCCAGCCAGTCCGGCCCGCTGGCTGCATCCAGCCATTGTTCGTGGGCGGCGGCCACGCGCAGCGGCTCCAGCACCCGGCTGCCCCTGCTGCGCGCGCCCACCAGGGCCGTGTGATGCGCCATTTCCAACAGATCGGCCGTGCTGCGCAGGCGCCGGGCTTCAGGCAGGTCGATATCGGTCTGCCAGGCAATCACGCAACTGCCATCGGGCAGGTCGGCGCTGTACCACCAGCCTTCGGCGTCCGATTCGATCATGGTGGTGCCTGCATGCTCATGCGATGGCGGCTCCACCCAGGCGTGAAAGCAGACCAGGCGGCCACCACGGTGGACCTGGGCGCCCGCCTGCCGGGCCACGCGGGCCGCGCGGCCCGTGGCATCGACCACGATGCGGCAGGACAGCTCCAACGGGCCGTGCGCCGGGTCGCCCTGCGCCCTATCGATCAGGCAGCGCCAGCGCATGGGTGCGCCCGGTGGCTGGCGCTGCAGGCTGCGCAGCGTGGCGGGCACCAGGCAGGGCACGCCACGGCTGCGCGCAGCCTCCAGCAGCATGGCGTCGAAGCGCTTGCGGTCCAGGTGCCAGCCCGCGCCATGCGGGTCGAACAGCGCGTCCTGAAAGATGACCTCGGAGCTTCCCCACAATGACCGCCGCGACCAGGCAGGACGGTGGCCCTGTGCCGCGAACGCATCCCACACGCCCAGGTCGGACAGAATCACCCGGGCCGCAGCGGGCAGGGTTTCGCCAATGGCCCGCCCAGCCTGCACGGCGCGTCCTACCAGCGCCACGCGGCAGTGCCCTGCCAGTTGCGCGGCAACGGCCGCGCCCCCCGGCCCTGCGCCCACGACGAGCACATCCAGTTCATCCGGCAGCGGCGCGGCGGCCATGGCGTGCGACGGCATGGCCGGCACTCAGCGCGGCAGCACCGGGCCGCGCTGCGTCATGGCGCGCAACTGCTGCTCGTTGTCTGCATCGAAGGGCTCGATGCGGGGAGGCGCCTCCTGCCCGCCCGGTTGCACCGCAGTCTTGAGCATGTGCGACGGCGCCGGGGCGATGCGGTTTTCCACCTGCATCACCGGCGGGAAGTCCTTGTCGCCCCGCACGCCGGGCCGACTCTCGATGACGCCCATGTCACCGAAGTGGCTGATCATGCGATTGATCTCGCTCTCATAGCCTTCCTCACCCAGTGTGCGGAACCACGACTCGCGCCGGTTGAAGGCAGCGACACGCTGCTCGCGCGGCAGTTCGGTGTCGATGACCCTTTCATAGGCCTCCTGCGTCAGCACCTGGTTGGGCACGCGGGCCGGCCAGAAGGTGGGCAGGTAGGGGTCGTAGCGTGGGCCATAGCCGGCGTAATAGCCGCTGCGGCAGCTGGCGGTGTCGGTCTGCCATGGGACCGCCATCCAGCGCGTGAGGTCGCCGGCCACCTGCGCATACAGCGGCCCGCTCTCGGACAGAGCCACCGCAGGCGTGAGCCGGGAGCCGTAGAGTTGCAGCTCGGGCGGGTTCACTGCCGCCTCGCGGATGCGGAACGGCGCCCGGTACATGCTGGCGTGCCGCATGGGCCAGGTGATCTCGCAGCCCGGATGGAAGGCGTCGGCCAGGCAGTCGTCCATGGCGGCATGGTCGAGCATGGCCGGCTGCTCCTGCAGCGGCACGTCGGCGAGCTGGGCAGGGTACTGCTGGCCGGGCTTCCAGTCGGACAGGAAATGGCCACCGGCCCACAGGTCCAGCATCCTCAGCTGCGTGGCCGTCAGCGCCGCATGCTGGCGCGGTGTGTCGGCGGGCGGCACGGCCATGGCGTCGCCATACAGCCAGGGCCAGGGCTGGGGAGATGCGCCATCACGGTCAAAGCGGCGGAAGGCATTGGCCACCTGCTGGCGCAGCTCGGCCCAGGTCGTGCCCGGGCTGTTGAGCCTGGCGATCCACGCCTCGTCATCTGCACTGCCCGCCCCGCCCCAGCCGAACTGGGATGCAAAGCCCTTGTTCGCCCACTGCAGGCTGCTCTGGCGCTGGAGTATGGGCAGGATGTGCCGGCTGAAGGAGACGTGCAGCGGGAAGGCGGCCATGCCAGAGTGGATGTACACATCCTCCATCAGGTCCTTCATGGTGCGCACCGACTTCATCTGCGGGCCGTAGTTGGGCGGCGCAACCGTGACCCATGCCGCATCCACCGGCACGGAAACGCCAGCCACGACGACCTTGGCACGCACGGGGCCGTCGGCCACATCGTCATGCCAGCCCTCGTTGTTCGCAAACGTGGTGGCCTTGGAGCCATCCACGGAGGCAGAGACGCCACGGCCTCCCAGCACGAGAAGCTGGCCCGTCTTTTCAATGCGCAATTCGCCCAGATAAACCGGCTTGCCGCAGAAACTGCCGCTGTCGAATGCCACCGGGGCCGAGCCTTTGGCAATTCGGCGGGCTCCCGGTCGAATGGCCAGGCTTTTCCGGTCCTTCACCGTGGCATTGCGCAAAATCGTGGGATCGGCCGTTGCGGCTTCAGGCACGTCCAGCGCCAATTGGAATTGATACCAGGCAGCCTTGGTATTGGCCAGTTCGACTTCCCATTCGATCTGGTCCTGGTCGGACGTGAGTTCACGCACCACCTCGCCCGCGGCGTTGTAGCCGTAGATGCGAAAGCGCGCAGCCTGGCGCTTGAGCGCGCCCTGCGCATCACGCAGGCTGCCCGGCGCCATGGGCGGCACATGCATCAGCTCGGGGCCGACATAGTACTCATCCGGACTATTGCCAATACGCGCCACACCAATTCCCGGGTGTATGGCTGCACGCACAATGGTGGAGTCGATTCCCATTCGTCGCCCTTTCAGTTGCTGAGGCACTGATTGCAACAAACAGTATCAAAAAAGCCGAGACAAAGTTAATTATCGGGAATCAAAAATCCATAGCAACGCAAGAATGAGTTCAATTGAACCCATTCATTCATCAATAGATGAACTGCTATTGATAATGAATTAGCAGAATAAATACCGATTCACAGCAGCACAATGTCGTATTGCTCCTGTGCCATGGCTGTCTCGGCCTGCAGCGAGATGGGCTTCTTGATGAAGTCGGACAGGCCGGCCAGGTGCTGGCTTTCCTCGTCCAGAAACATCTCCACCACCTTGGGCGAGGCCACGATGCGGAACTCGCGCGGGTTGAACTGGCGCGCCTCGCGCAGGATTTCGCGCAGCACCTCGTAGCAGACGCTGCGCACGGTCTTCACATGGCCCTTGCCCTGGCAGACCGGGCAGGATTCGCACAGCATGTGGGCCAGCGATTCGCGCGTGCGCTTGCGCGTCATCTCCACCAGGCCCAACTGCGAGAAACCGCCCGCCATGGTCTTGACGCGGTCGCGCCCGAGCTGGCGCTTGAATTCGGACAGCACCTCGGCCTGGTGGTCGTCGCGCACCATGTCGATGAAGTCCACGATGATGATGCCGCCCAGGTTGCGCAGGCGCAGCTGGCGCGCGATCTGCTGGGCTGCTTCCAGGTTGGTCTTGAAGATGGTGTCGTCGAAGTTGCGCGCCCCCACGTAGCCGCCGGTGTTGACGTCCACCGTGGTCAGCGCCTCGGTCTGGTCCACGATCAGGTAGCCGCCGGACTTGAGGTCCACACGGCGGCCCAGCGCGCGGGCGATTTCCTCGTCTATGGCGAACAGGTCGAAGATGGGCCGCTCGCCGCGGTAGTGCTGCAGCTTGGGCACGGCCGCCGGCATGTATTCCTGCCCGAAGGTCATGAGCAGGGCGAACTGCTCCTTGGAGTCGATGCGGATGCTCTGCGTGCCCTCGCCCACCAGATCGCGCAGCACGCGCTGCAGCAAGTTCAGGTCCTGGTGCAGCAGCGACATGGGCGGCAGGCGCACCGAGGCGTCCTTGATGCGGCTCCAGGTCTTGCGCAGGTAGCGGATGTCGTCGGCCAGCTCGGCGTCGCTGGAATCCTCGCCATTGGTGCGCAGGATGAAGCCGCCGCCCCCGCCGGTTTCCTTGGTGCCCACCAGGCCCTGCAGGCGGGCGCGCAGCGCGTCGCGCTCGCCCTGCGGGATTTTCTGCGAGATGCCGATGTGGTCATCCTGGGGCAGCAGCACCAGCAATCGCCCCGCAATGCTGATCTGCGTGGACAGGCGCGCACCCTTGGTGCCGATCGGGTCCTTGATGACCTGCACCATGATGGTCTGGCCTTCGAAAACCTGCTTTTCGATGGGCACGACAGGCATGTCCTTGCGCGCGAACATGGGGGCCTCGCCCCCTTCCTGACGCTGCCAGACATCGGCCACGTGCAGGAAGGCTGCCCGCTCCAGGCCGATGTCGATGAAGGCCGACTGCATGCCCGGCAGCACGCGCGAGACCTTGCCCAGATAGACGTTGCCGACCAGGCCGCGCTCCAGCGGGCGCTCCATGTGCAGCTCCTGGACGGCGCCGTTCTCGATGATGGCCACGCGCGTTTCCTGTGGCGACCAATTGATCAGAATGTCTTGCTGCATGCTGTGCCTGTGGTGTGCTTTGTCGTTTGTATTTCTCGGCCATGGCGGCCCGGCAATCATTGCGCCGGTGGCCGCTTGCCACTATCTTGCCGCGCCATCCGCTGCCATCGGCGGTCTGCGCATGCCTGCACGCCCCTGCGGGCCCAGGTCGGGGAGCCGGCCTACAGTGCCCAGCCCAGCTCGCGCAGCAGCGCCGCCGTCTCGAACAGCGGCAGGCCCATGATGCCCGAGTAGCTGCCGTGCAGCCACTGCACATGGGCCGCAGCGCGGCCCTGTATGCCATAGGCGCCGGCCTTGCCCATGGGCTCGCCCGAGGCCACATACGCGTCGATCTGCTGCGCGCTCATGGCCGAGAAGCAGACCTGGGAAACCGACAGCGCAGCCAGGCGCCGCGCGCCGTGCTGTATGGCGACGGCGGTCAGCACCTCGTGCTCGCGGCCCGCAAGCGCGGTCAGCATGCGGCGGGCATCGTCGGCATCGGCAGGCTTGCCAAGAATGCGGCCATCCAGCGCCACCGTGGTGTCCGAGCACAGCACGGGCGCCACCGCCAGGGCGCGGCGCGCATGGCGGGCCATGGCGGCATCGAGCTTGAGCGCGGTGACGCGCTGCACATAGTCGCGCGCTGCCTCATCGGCCAGTTCGGCCTCTATGGCCTCGGCATCTTCGGCAATGTCGCCCTCGGCGTTGGGCAGCAAAAGCTCATGGGCCACACCGAGCTGCTCCAGCAGCTGGCGGCGGCGGGGGCTCTGGGAGGCAAGGTAGATGAATGGCGGCATGATAAGAATGAGAAATGCCTTCAGCCCTTTGTTGCAAAGCGCTGAAGGCTATCAAAATCATAGTATCACGAGATCCTCGGATCCGCGTGACAGGGCCGCTGGCAGAGGCAGGGAGCCGGGACAGGCCCTATTCCCGGTGGTAGGGATGGCCGGCGTTGACCGACCAGGCGCGGTACAGCTGCTCGATGAGCAGCACCCGCACCATGGCATGCGGCAGGGTCAGGTCCGACAGGCGGATGCGCTCGTGCGCAGCCTGCCTGAAGGCGGGGTCCAGTCCGTCCGGGCCGCCGATGATCAGGGCCACGTCGTCGCCCTCCAGCTGCCAGCCCTGCAGGCGCTGGGCCAGTGCCTTGGTGGTCAGATTGGTGCCGCGCTCATCGAGCACGACGATGCGCGTGCCACGCGGAATGGCGGCTTCGATGCGCTTGCGCTCGGCCGCGTACAGGGTCTCTACCGTCTTGGAGCCGCGCGGCTCGGTCTTGACGGCCTTGAGCTCCACCTTGAGCTCCGGGGGAAAGCGCTTGGCATAGTCGTCGTAGGCCGTCTGCGCCCAGTCGGGCACATGCTGGCCCACGGCCACGATCAACAGCTTCATGCAGCGTCAGTCCCGAACCGTTCAGGCCTTGGCGCGGGGAGCGCGCTTGGCGGCCGGCTTGGCAGCGGCACCTGCCTTGGGCTTGGCGGGAGCACGGTTGACCACCACGGTCTTGATGGCCTTGGGCGCTGCCGTCTTGCGGGCCGGCGCCTTGGCGGCGGCCGACTTCACGGCGGCAGACTTGGGAGCGGCCGACTTTGCAGCAGCCGTACGGGATGCTGCCGGCTTGGCAGCTGCGGAACGGGGTGCAGCGGCCTTGGCAGGAGCTGCCTTCTTGGCAGCGGGCTTCTTGCCTGCAGCAGGTGCGGCGGCAGAAGCGGCCTTCTTGGCTGCAGGCTTGGCGGCCGTTGCAGCAGCCTTCTTGGAAGCGGCCTTCTTGGCCTTTTCCTCGGCCTTGTCGGTGGCGGCCGAGCGCGTGGGCTTGGGAGCACCCAGCTTCAGGCGCACAGGCGTCTCGCCCCAGATCTCTTCCAGGCGGTAGTACTGGCGAATGGCTGGCTGCATGACATGGACCACGGCCTGGCCGCAGTCCACGATGATCCACTCGCCGTTTTCTTCGCCTTCCTGGCGTGGCACGGGAAAACCGGCCTGCTTGACGGCGTCGCGCACGCTGGAGGCCAGCGCCTTGGTCTGGCGGTTGGAGGTGCCCGCAGCCACGATCACGCGCTCGAACAGCGGCGAGAGCTTTTCGGTATTGAAGACCTGGATGTCTTGGGCCTTGACGTTTTCGAGGCCGTCAACAATGGCGCGTTGCAGCTTGGTCACGTCGCGCTTGGCTGCGGAATCCGATTTGGTGGAAGTGGTCATCAGGCGGTGATCAGTGGAATAGAAATGGGATCAATATAGCGCGAGCGCCGTGCGGCCCGTAGAGGGCTTGGCTGTAGCGGCGCTCCAAAATGCATGGAGTTCGCCCACAGATCGCCGGAAGATTTCGCGCCGAAGAAAGTGGAGAACGCAGCCAACGCTGCGCCTCAAGCTATTGAAATTATAGTTTTGCCGCCTATTCCCTTGCACGCGCGGATTTCGCCACGCGGCCGGAGATGGCGGCAATGGAACTCAAAGCCAGTCGCGGCGCACCAGGAATTGCTCCAGCAGCGCCCGCTCGGGCGTGCCGGGCGCGTCCTCGCGCTGGTAGCTCCAGCTCGCATGCGGGGGCATGGACAGCAAGATGGATTCCGTGCGCCCGCCGGACTGCAGGCCGAAGTGCGTTCCCCGGTCCCAGACCAGGTTGAACTCCACGTAGCGGCCGCGGCGGTAGCGCTGGAAATCGACCTGCTGCTGCCCGTAGTCCATGGCCTGGCGGCGCTCGACGATGGGCAGGTAGGACTCCAGAAAGGAATCTCCCACCGAACGCAGCATGTCGAAGCTGCGCGCCTGGCCCAGCTCAGAGAAGTCGTCGAAGAAGATGCCGCCGATGCCGCGCTGCTCGTTGCGGTGCTTCAGGCAGAAGTACTCGTCGCACCAGGTCTTGAAGCGCGGGTAGAGCGTGTCGCCAAAAGGCGCCAGCGCATCGCGGCAGACGCGGTGAAAGTGCCGTGCATCTTCCTCGAAGCCGTAGACCGGTGTCAGGTCCATGCCGCCGCCGAACCAGCAGGTGGGCTCGTTGCCCGGATGCCCTGCCGCACCTGAGCCCGCCGCGCCTGAGCCGGCCGCAATCATTCGCACATTCATGTGTACCGTAGGCACAAAAGGATTGCGCGGATGGAAGACCAGGGACACGCCCATGGCCTCGAACGGCGCACCCGCCAGTTCAGGCCGGTGCTGCGTGGCCGAGGGCGGCAGCTGCGGCCCGCGCACATGCGAGAAGCCGCAGCCCGCGCGCTCGAACACGCGGCCGCCCTCCATGATGCGGGTGATGCCATCGCCCTGCAGGCGCTCGCCGGGGCCCTTGCTCCAGGTGTCGGACAGAAAGCGTGCACCGCCCTCGCCTTCCACCTGCTCCAGCGCCTGCGTGATGCGGGCCTGCAGGCCCGTCAGGTACTCGCGCACCTGCGCCACGGGCAGCGCCTGCCCGGTCGATTGCTCTGCCATGGACTCAGTTCTTCACAGCACGGAAGCCGATGTCGCGGCGGTACTGGGCACCATCGAAATGGATGCCGCGCGCCACGTCATAGACTTTTTGCTGGGCCTGCTTGACGCTGTCGGCCAGCACGGTGACGCACAGCACGCGGCCACCGCTGGTGACGGGCACGCCGTCCTTGAGCTGGGTGCCGGCATGGAAGACCATGGCATCGGCGGCGTCCTGCGGCAGCCCGCTGATGGCATCGCCCTTGCGCGGGTCCTCGGGGTAGCCGGCCGCAGCCATGACCACGCCCAGCGCCGTGCGGCGGTCCCATTGCAGCTCGACCTGGTCGAGCTTGGCATCGGTGGCCGCCAGCATGACGTCCACCAGATCGCTCTTGAGGCGCATCATGATGGGCTGGGTCTCGGGGTCGCCCATGCGGCAGTTGAACTCCAGCGTCTTGGGATGGCCGGACGCGTCGATCATCAGGCCCGCATAGAGGAAGCCGGTGTAAGGAATGCCGTCCTTTTCCATGCCACGGATGGTCGGCAGGATGATCTCGCGCATGGCGCGGGCATGCACGTCGGCCGTGACCACGGGCGCGGGCGAGTAGGCGCCCATGCCGCCCGTGTTCGGGCCCTGGTCGCCGTCCTTCAGGCGCTTGTGGTCCTGGCTGGTTGCCAGGGCCAGGACGTTCTTGCCGTCGCACAGCACGATGAAGCTGGCTTCCTCGCCGGCGAGGAATTCCTCGATCACCACGCGGGCGCCGCCGTCGTTGTGGGCCACGCCGTACTTGTTGTCCACGAGCATGAAGTCCACGGCGTCGTGGGCTTCCTGCAGCGTTGTAGCAACGACCACGCCCTTGCCTGCGGCCAGGCCGTCGGCCTTGACCACGATGGGCGCACCCAGGCGGTCCACGTAGGCATGGGCCGCCACCGGGTCGGTGAAGGTTTCATAGAGCGCCGTGGGGATGCCGTGGCGCGCCATGAAGTCCTTGGAGAAGGCCTTGGAGCTTTCCAGCTGGGCGGCCGCCTTGGAGGGGCCGAAGATGCGCAGGCCGTGGGCGCGGAACTCATCGACCACGCCGGCAGCCAGCGGAGCCTCGGGGCCGACCACGGTCAGCGCGACCTTCTCGGCCTGCGCCCACTCGCGCAGCGCCTGCGGGTCGGTGATGTTGAGGTTCTCCACCTTGCCACCGGCCAAGCCCGTGCCACCGTTGCCGGGGGCCACATAGACCTTGGTCGATTTCGGCGATTCAGCCAGTTTCCACGCCAGGGCGTGCTCGCGGCCTCCGCCACCAATCACAAGAATTTTCATAGTTCAGCGTTGTGGTAGACGTCCTGTACGTCATCCAGGTCTTCGATCATGTCCAGCAGCTTTTGCATGCGGGCTGCGTCATCGCCTTGCAGGGCGATGGTGTTTTCCGGGCGCATGGTGACTTCAGCCACCTCCGGCGTCAGGCCCTTGGCCTGCAGCGCGTCGCGCACGGTTTCGAACTCTGCGGGTGCGGTCAGCACCTCGATGGCTCCCTCGTCATCGGTGATCACGTCCTCGGCGCCGGCCTCCAGAGCCACTTCCATGATCTGGTCCTCGTCGCTTCCGGGAGCGAAGATCAGTTGTCCGACATGCTTGAACTGGAAGGACACGGAACCCTCCGTGCCCATGTTGCCACCGTACTTGCTGAAGGCGTGACGCACATCCGCCACAGTACGCACGCGATTGTCGGTCATGGTGTCCACGATGATGGCCGCGCCGCCAATGCCATAGCCTTCGTAGCGGATTTCCTCGTAGGTCACGCCTTCGAGGTTGCCCGTGGCCTTGTCGATGTTGCGCTTGATGTTGTCGGCCGGCATGTTGGCCGCCTTGGCCTTTTCCACCGCCAGGCGCAGGCGCGGGTTGGCGCTGAGATCGCCCCCTCCCGTGCGTGCCGCCACCATGATTTCACGGATGATGCGGGTCCAGACCTTGCCACGCTTTTCGTCCTGGCGGCCTTTGCGGTGCTGGATATTGGCCCATTTACTGTGTCCTGCCACAGGCTGTCCTTTGATATTGATTTAACCTTGCGGCTGGGATTTTACTTTTGACCGCATGCTCCCCCGAGGAAACCCGAAATGGCCGCTCCACTTCTGATCGCCCGCCACTCTGCCACAGAATGCCTGCTGCTGCCCGCACTGGCCAATCGACATGGCCTGATCACGGGCGCCACCGGCACCGGCAAGACCGTGACGCTGCAGAAAATGGCCGAGGGATTCTCCGAGATCGGCGTGCCGGTGTTCATGGCCGACATCAAGGGAGACCTGTCCGGCATCAGCCAGGCTGGCAGCACGGGCGCCAAGATGGCGGCCTCCCTGCAGGAGCGCGGCATCGAGATTCCCCAGCCCCTGGCCTGCCCCACCACGCTGTGGGACGTGTTCGGCGAGCTGGGCCACCCGGTGCGCGCCACGGTCTCGGACATGGGTCCGCTGCTGATCGGCCGCATGCTGGCCCTGAACGACACGCAGATGGGCGTGCTCAACCTGGTCTTCAAGATTGCCGACGACAACGGCCTGCTGCTGCTGGACCTCAAGGACCTGCGCGCCATGCTCCAGCATGTGGGCGACAACGCCAAGCAGTTCACCACCGAGTACGGCAACATCAGCGCGGCCAGCGTGGGTGCCATACAGCGCGGGCTGGTCGCCATCGAGTCCCAGGGCGGCGACAAATTCTTTGGCGAGCCCATGCTCGACATCAACGACCTGATGCAGACCGATGCCGGCGGCAAGGGCGTGGTCAACATCCTGGCCGCCGAGAAGCTGATGAATTCGCCGCGCCTGTACTCCACCTTCCTGCTGTGGATGCTGTCCGAGCTGTTCGAGCGCCTGCCCGAGATCGGTGACCCCGACAAGCCCAAGCTGGTCTTCTTCTTCGACGAAGCCCACCTGCTGTTCAACGACGCGCCCAAGGTGCTGCTCGAACGCATCGAGCTGGTGGTTCGCCTGGTGCGCTCCAAGGGCGTGGGCGTGTATTTCGTCACGCAAAACCCCATGGACGTGCCCGACACCGTGCTGGCCCAGCTGGGAAACCGCGTGCAGCATGCGCTGCGCGCCTTCACGCCGCGCGACCAGAAGGCCGTCAAGGCCACGGCCACCACCATGCGGCCCAAGCCCGGCCTGGATATCGAGGCCGCCATCACCGAGCTGGCCGTGGGCGAGGCCCTGGTGAGCTTCCTCGACGACAAGGGACGCCCCGGCATCACCGAGCGTGCCTACGTGATCCCGCCCGGCAGCCAGATCGGCCCCATCAACGAGGAGCAGCGCAAGACCCTGCTGGCACAGTCGCTGGTGGCCGGCGTCTATGAAAAGGCGGTGGACCGCGAGTCGGCCTACGAGGTGCTGCGCGGCCGCACGGCAGCGGCCGGCGACGGCGCAGCGCCAACCGGCACGGGCCCGGCCGGTGCCACGCCTGCGGCGAGCGAAGGGGGCGCCATGATGGACGGGCTCAAGGACCTGCTGTTCGGCACCACGGGCCCGCGCGGCGGCAAGCACGACGGCCTGGTGCAGACCATGGCCAAGTCCACCATGCGCACCATGGGCAATTCGCTGGGCAAGGAGATCCTGCGCGGCGTGCTCGGCGGCATCCTCGGCAACAAGAAGCGCTGAAGCACTGACGCACCGGCACTGCGCCGCATCAAACACCATAGCACCCAGCCGTTGCCATGCAACGGCTGGCGCATTTCAGGGCTCTGAAAGCCCGCGCATGCGGCTATGATCGAAAGCGCCTCCATCCACTTTGCGGAACCGCACGCCATGACGACGAACAGCCCTCCCTCGCTGCCCACCTATGACGATGTCGCCGCCGCCGCTCGCCGGCTGGAAGGCGTGGCCCACCGCACACCCATACTGCGCAGCCGCACCGCCGACGAGTTGCTGGGCGCCCAGCTGTTCTTCAAGTGCGAGAACCTGCAGCGCACGGGCGCCTTCAAGATACGCGGCGCCTACAACGCGCTGTCGCAGTTCACGCCCGAGCAGCGCAAGCGCGGCGCACTGGCCTTCTCCTCGGGCAACCATGCCCAGGCCGTGGCCCTGGCCGCGCAGATGCTGGACATGCCCGCGCTCATCGTCATGCCCGAGGATGCCCCCGCCTCCAAGATGGCGGCCACGCGCTCCTACGGCGCCCAGGTGGTGACCTATGACCGCTTCACCGAGGACCGCGAGGCCATCTCCCGCCGCCTGGCCGACGAGCGCGGCATGACGCTGATCCCGCCGTTCAACCACCGCGACGTGATCGCCGGCCAGGGCACGGCAGCCAAGGAACTGTTCGAAGAGGTGCCCGACCTGGACTACCTCTTTGTCTGCCTGGGCGGCGGCGGCCTGCTGTCGGGCAGCCTGCTGGCGGCCGGACAACTGGCGCCGCGCTGCAAGGTCTACGGCGTCGAGCCCCAGGCCGGCGACGATGCCCGCCAGTCGCTGCGCGCAGGCCAGATCGTGCAGATCCCCACGCCCCACACCATTGCCGACGGTGCCCAGACCCAGTCCATCGGCGATATCACATTCGCCATCATCCGCGAGCATGTGGAAGATATCCTGGCCGTGGCGGACGAGCATCTGGTGCAGGCCATGCGCTTTTACGCGGAACGCAAGAAAATCGTGGTCGAACCCACGGGAGCGCTCTCGCTGGCGGGCGCCCTGCATGGCGGGGTTGCGCTGTCGGGCGCGCGCGTGGGCATTCTGATCAGCGGCGGCAATGTGGACCTGGCGCGCTACGCACGCTTTCTGCACGACTGAACCGCCCCCTGGCGCCGGCCGCAAATGCCGGCGCCCCTTTTTTCCAGAAGAAAACCATGAGTACTCTGCACCTGATCGACCACCCGCTGGTCCAACACAAGCTCACGCTGATGCGCCGCAAGGAAGCCAGCACCAACAGCTTCCGCCGCATGCTGGGCGAGCTGTCCACGCTGATGGCCTACGAGATCACGCGCGACATGCCGCTGCAGGACATCGAGATCGAAACCCCGCTGGAGACCATGACCGGCAAGGTCATCGACGGCAAGAAGCTGGTGCTGGTGTCCATCCTGCGCGCCGGCAACGGTTTCCTCGACGGCATGCTCAACGTCGTGCCCGGTGCGCGCATCGGCCACATCGGCCTGTACCGCGACCCCGAGACGCTGCAGCCAGTCGAGTACTACTTCAAGATGCCCTCCGAGATGGAAGAGCGCGACGTGCTGGTCGTCGATCCCATGCTGGCCACGGGCAACTCGGCCGCAGCCGCAGTGGCGCGCCTGAAGCAGCTGAACCCGAAGTCCATCAAGTTCATGTGCCTGCTGGCCGCGCCCGAAGGCGTGGCCACCATGCAAAAGGCCCATCCCGACGTGGACATCTACACGGCCGCCGTGGACCGCCAGCTCGACGCCCACGGCTACATCCTGCCGGGTCTGGGCGACGCGGGCGACCGCATCTTCGGCACCAAGTAGGCCTGGTGCACGCACCCACAAAAAAGCCGCACATCGTGCGGCTTTTTTGCTGGGGAGCGGGGGGCAGCGGGATCAATCCACCAGCCCCGCATAGACGTGCTGCACGTCATCATCGTTCTCGATGCCGGCCAGGAAGTCCTGCACTTCCTCCTGCTGCTCGGCCGACAGGCTGGCCATGCTGACCGGCGTCTTGGCCTTGTAGCCCAGCTTGGCCGACAGCACCTTGAAGCCCTGGGCCGGCAGCGCCTTGCTCACGGTATCCAGGTCCGTCGGGTCGGTGATGAACAGCGTCGTGCCCTCTTCCTCGCCGGGCTCGAAGTCCTGTGCGCCGGCCTCGATGGCGGCCAGCTCGGCATCGGCACCGCCTTCGGGCTCGCCCTCGATCATGCCCACATGGTCGAAGTCCCAGGCCACGGCCGTCATCTGGCCCTTGCGGAAGCACACGCGCATGTTGGGCGCCGTGCGGTTCACGTTGTCGGTCAGGCACTCGATCATCACGGGCACGCGGTTGGGGCCGTAGCCTTCATAGACCACGCGCTCGTAGTTGACGGCATCGGCACCCACGCCCGAGCCCTTCTTGATCGCACGTTCGAGCGTGTCCTTGGGCATGGAGGCCTTGCGGGCGGCTTCCACGGCCATGCGCAGGCGCGAGTTGCCTGCCGGATCGGCGCCGGCGCGCGCCGCGACGATGATTTCCTTGGCCAGCTTGCCAAACAGCTTTCCCTTGGCATCGGCGACCAGCGCCTTGCCCTTTGCTTTCCATTGCGCGCCCATGGCTGCTTTTCCCTTGCGGATTCTCTGGTGGGTAGGAGGCGCCGCCGACCGCCCCACGCAGGGACCCGGCCCGGCGCCGAAAGAGCGCTGTTTATACACCCGCGCAAGTGGCTGCGCGGGCTTTTTGCGCAGTGGTTGACAGGGCGCCGCTGGCTCTGGCCGCGTCGTGCATGATGTTTGCCAGATCAAAGCCGCCCGACTGCGCATCGTGCACGGTGACGGGCGCCTCGCGCCGGCACTGGCTGGCCTGCCCCCTGTGGACCGGCAAGGTAACGGGCAGCGAGCAGGTGCTGACGCGCCTGGGCCAGCGCGTCCGTGATGTCCGCCAGGGACCGGACGGCTGGCTTTACCTGCTGACGGATGCCCAGGACGGGCAGTTGCTGCGCGTCACCGCCACGCCCTGAGCCCCGTCACGCGCAGCGGCTCACTGCACGGTGATGCCGTTGGCCTTGACCACGGCATCCCAGCGCTTGCGCTCGGCCGCCACGAAGCCCGTGAAGGCGGCGGAGGAACTGCCCACGGGCGTCAGGCCCAGCTTTTCAAGGCTGGCGCGCGTGGCCGGCAAGGCCAGGGCTTTTTGCACCAGGTCCTGCAGCTTCTGCACGGTGTCGGGCGCGGTGCCTGCGGGCAGGAAAAAGCCGTTCCACTCCGTGACCTCGAAGCCCTTGATGCCGCTTTCCGCCACCGTGGGCACGTCGGGCAGGTCCGGCATGCGCTTGGCCGAGGACACGGCCAGCGCCTTGAGCTTGCCGCCCTTGACGTAGTTGATGCTGGAGGCTGCGTTGGCAAAGTACACATCGACCTGGCCGCCCATGACATCGACGATGGCGGGCGCCCCGCCCTTGTAGGGAACGTGGACGGCATCGAACTTGGCGTCTGCCTTGAGCAGTTCCGTCGCCATCTGGGCCAGGCTGCCCGGACCGTAGGAGGCATAGGTGAGCCTGCCGGGCTTTTGCCGTGCGGCATTCATGAAGTCGGCCAGGCTGTTGTAGGGCGAGGACGGTGCGGCCACGAGAATGTTGGGCACGCTGATGGCCTGGGACACGGCAATGAAATCCTTGGCCGGGTCATAGGGCAGCTTGCGCAACGCGGGGTTGATGGCGAAGGACGATGCGTCATACAGCACCGTATAGCCATCGGCCTTGGCGCGCGCCACGAGGGCGGCACCAATGGCGCCGCTGGCGCCGGCCTTGTTGTCCACCACCACGGTCTGGCCCGAGACCTCGCCCAGCGCCTTGGCGATGATGCGCGCCGCATTGTCCGCACCGCCGCCGGCCGAGAACGGCACGACGACCGTGATGGCCTGCGCGGCCGGATAGTCGGCCGCATGCAGCGTGCCCTGGAACAGGCCCAGCCCCGCCCCAATACCCAAGGCCAGCACCGTCATGGCGGGCTGCAGTGTCTTGATCTTCTTCACGTTTCTGTCTCCTGTTGCTCAATGGTGAAAACCTGGGCTGCGAGGCTTGCGTGCCCCGCGCCCTCAATCGAATCCGTACAGCTCGGCGGCGTTGTCCACCAGCACACGGGCGCGCAGCGCCGCATCGGGAATCCAGCGTGACAACAGCGCCAGCAGCATGGGGGTCTGCGGCGGATGGGCAACTTCGGTGACATGGGGCCAGTCGCTGCCCCAGACCAGGCGCTGCGGGGCCTCGGCCACCCAGGCCTGCGCCAGCGCGTCGCAGTCGGCATAGCCTGCGGCCAGGCCCGCCCGGCTGTTCAGATACGGCCCCGAGAGCTTGACCCAGGCCCTGCCCTGCTGCACCAGCCCACGGACCACGCCGAAGGCGGGCTGGTGCACGCCAGCGCCGTCAGCACTGTCAGCGAGCCGCGCCATGTGGTCGAACACCAGGGTGCATGGCAGCCGCTGCAGCAGCGCCGCATGGGCCTCGATCTGGCTGGCCAGCCAGTGCAGCTGCACATGCCAGCCCAGCGCGGCAATGCGCTCGGCCAACGGCTCCAGCATGTCCAGCCGCACGGCTGCATCGTGCTCGGTGTGCAGCGAAAAGCGGATGCCGCGAATGCCGCCGTCATGCAGCGCCTGCAACTGTGCGTCCGTGATATCGGGGTGCACCACGGCAATGCCGCGCGTGCTTGCAGCGCCCAGCGACTGGATGGCGTTCAGCGTGGCCCGGTTGTCCGTGCCATGCGCACGCGGCTGGACGATGACGGCCCGCTCCAGCCCCATGGCGCCGCGCAGCTGCGCATAGTCGGCAGCCGTGGCATGGGCGCCAAAACGCGTATCAAAGCGCGTACCAAAGCGCGGATCGAACACGTGCAGATGGGCGTCGCAGGCGCCAGCGGGCAGTGCCTGCATCAGCAGCCCTCTTGCGCGGCGGCCTTCAGCGCCTCGGTATGCTGGCCCAGCGTGGGGGCGGCAAAGGCCGGCGGGCCGGGCGTGCGGTCGAATTCGACGGCGCCGGCAAAGCCCCGGTAGCTGCCCAGGGTCGGGTGCTCGAAGCGGGTGACCATGCCCTCGGCCTGCACCTGCGGGTCGTCGAACATGTCTTCCACCGTGCGGGCCGCCGCGCAGGGCACTTCCTCGCCAAACAAGGCTTCCCATTCCAGTGCGCTGCGCCCCGCCAGCGCCTGGCGCAGCAGCGGCACCAGCACGTCGCGGTGCTGGGCGCGCTTGCGCACGGAGTCGTAGCGCTCGTCGCTGGCCACCTCGGGCAGATCAAGCTTGCGGCACAGCGCCGCCCAGAAATGCGCGGTGTTGGCCGAAATGTAGAGATATCCTTCACGCGTCGGGTGGATGCCCGTGATGCCGCCCGAGCGCATGTCACGCCCTACCTCGCGCGGCTCGCCCTCGGCCCAGACCATGCGTGCGGACTGCATGGTCAGCGCCGCGCGCAGCAGGGACACGCCCACATGCTGGCCCAGCCCGCTTTTCTCGCGCTCGTACAGCGCCGACGACACGCCGCCCGCCACCAGGGCCGAGGCGTAGTAGTCCACCACGGAGCCGTAGAGAATCTCGGGCGGCCCGCCTGCCTTGCCCTGCATGGCGCACATGCCGGTCATGGTCTGCAGCACCTGGTCGTAGCCCGCCTTGGCCTTGAGCGGTCCGCGGCTGCCATAGCCGGTGACGCTGCAATAGATGAGGCGTGGGTTGATGGCGGCCAGTTGCGCAAAACCGATGCCCAGCCGCTCGGGCACGCCGGGGCGGAAGTTGTGGACCAGCACATCGGCCTCGCGCACCAGGCGCAGCAGCACGGCGTGGTCGGCCTCATCCTTCAGGTCCAGCACCATGCCCCACTTGCTGCGGTTCACGCCCAGGAAGGCGCGGCTTTCCGCTTCCAGCGTGGAAGGGTACTTGCGCAGGTTGTCGCCCACGGGCGGCTCGACCTTGATCACCTCGGCGCCCTGGTCCGCCAGCAGCGAGCAGCCATACGGCCCCGCGATATAGGCGCTCAGATCCAGCACGCGCACACCGCTGAGCGGGCCTTTCGGTCCCTGGCGTTCACCGGGCACAAAACTCATTCGTTTCTCCTGATAGGGAAGCGGGAAGGCCTGGGGCGCCTCCCGCCAAAGGCCGGGTTCAATCGGCCTGGATATTGCGGTCCTTGGCGAGCTGCTTCCAGCGCGCCACGTCGCTGCGGATCACTTGTGCGAACTGCTGCGGCGTCACGGGGTTGGCAATGGCGCCTTCGCGCAGGAAGCTGGCCTGGATGGTCGGCTTGGCCAGCACCTGGTTCACGGCCTGGTTGAGGCGGTCCACGATGTCGGCGGGCGTGCCCGCAGGCGCCAGCAGCCCCCACCACAGATCGAATTCGTAGCCCGGAATGGCCGTTGCCATGGGCGTCAGGTCCGGCGCAATGGGGCTGGGCTTGAGGCTGGTGATGCCGATGGCGCGCAGCTTGCCGTTGCGCACCATGGGCAGGATGGACGGGCCGCTGGAGACCAGCATCTGCACCTGGTTGCCGATCACGTCGGTCACGGCCGGACCCTGGCCCTTGTAGGGCACATGCATGATGTCCATGCCCGGCACCATGGAGCGCATCATCTCGGTCGCGAAGTGGTTGATGCTGCCGGTGCCCGAGGTGGCGTAGTTGAACTGGCCCGGGCTGGCCTTGATGGCGCGCACCAGATCCTGCGGCGTCCTGGCCGGGAATTCATTGTTCACGGCCACCACCAGCGGGCCCTTGGCAAACATGGCCACGGGCGCCAGGTCCTTGACGGGGTCGAAGGGCATCTTGGCCTGTACCGCAGCATTCGTGGTCATGCTGGACGAGACGGCCACCAGCGTGTAGCCGTCCGCCGTCGCCTTGGCTACCGAGGCCGTGCCGGTGTTGCCGCTGGCGCCGGGCCGGTTGTCCACGATCACGGTCTGCTTGAGCAGATCGCCCATTTCCTTGGCCACCTGGCGTGCGAACACGTCGTTGGAGCCACCCGGCGGATAGGGAACCACCATGGTGATGGCCTTGGACGGGAAGGCGCCCTGCGCCATCAATCCCGGCGAAGCCAGCCCGGCCAGCGTGGCCACCGTTGTGGTGGCGGCCAGCGCCACCAGCCTGCGCCGCGCGCGGCAATGGGAAATGCTCATGTCTTTGTCTCCTGTACTGTTTCTTGTCATGGGGATGCCCGGCATGCGGGATGCCGGGGCACCGGATTGCCGGCCGCCCGTTCAGGCCGCCAGCAGCCCCTGTGCATGCGCCGCAGCCACGATGGCCTGGGCGCGCAGCACAAAGGGCTTGTCCACCATCTTTCCGTCCACCACATAGGCGCCCAGGGCGTTGGCATCTGCCTGGCGGGCCGCCTCCACCACCTTCAGGGCGTGCCCGATTTCCTGCTCGGTCGGCTGGTAGACCGCATTGGCCAGAGCGATCTGGCTGGGGTGTATGCAGGTCTTGCCCAGAAAGCCCAGGCCGCGCGACAGGCGTGCCTCGGCGCTGAAGCCCTCGCTGTCGCGGATGTCGGCAAAAGCGCCGTCGTAGGCGTAGACGCCGGCCTCGGCGGCGGCCATGCGCACGGTAAACAGCGCCTGGGCAATGGCGGCGGGCTCGCGCCGGTTCACGCCAAAGGGCTCGAACAGGTCGCCCAGCCCCATCTGCAGGCCGGCCACGCTGGCATGGGAGCCGGCCAGTTCGGCAGCGCAGCGCAGGGCGCGCGGTGTTTCTATGTTGAGCAGCAGGCCAGGCGCCTGGGCCACGCCGTTGGCATCTGCCGCCTCGGCAATGCGCTGTGCGGCCTCGCGCACCTGCTGCACTGTCTCGGGCTTGGGCAGGTTGATGAGGTGCACGCCGTCGCGCACCATCTCGGCGATGTCGGCGCCGAAATGCGGCGTATCCATGGCGTTGACGCGCACGATCAGCGTCTTGCCATGGCCCCGGCTTTCAGGGCTGAGCAGGAAGCTGCGCAGCAGGCCGCGCGCCTCGTCCTTGCGGGCCTCGGCCACCGCGTCCTCCAGGTCGAAGGACAGTGCGTCGGCTTCGCCGGCCAGGGCCTTGGCGAACAGCTCGGGACGCGATGCGGGAACAAACAGTTTGCTTCTCATGCACCGCATTGTGGGTGGCAGAAAGCCAAGAGAAACACAGGTAATATTTGTTCAAACCACACAAATTCTTTGTTTATGGAAACCAGCTACCTGCACAGCTTCCTGCTCGTGGTCGAGACGGGCTCCATGGCCGAGGCCGCGCGGCGCCTGAACATCACGGCCGCCGCCGTGGCCCAGCAGATCCGCATCCTGGAGCGCGAGTTCGACGCCCCCTTGCTGGCCCGCGCAGGCCGCACCGTGCTGCCCACGCCAGCCGGCCACCGACTGTCGCAATCGGCCCCGCTGCTGCTGCGCGAGCTGGCCAACGCCAAGACCCATGTCAACCATGAGGGCGCCGACGGCGAGCTGGTGATAGGCACCATCAACACGGCCCTGCACAGCCTGCTGCCCGACATCCTGGCGGGCTTTGTGAAGAAGTGCCCGCAGACCAAGGTGTTCCTGCGCTCGGCCACCACGCGCGAGCTGTACCAGGCCGTGCAGCAGGGCGAGCTGGATGCCGCCGTCTGTCTGCACCCCTCCTTCGCCCTGGCCAAGACCTTCGACTGGACACTGCTGCGCGAGGAGCCGCTGGTGCTTCTGGTGCCGCACCAGCTGGCGCACCTGGACCCGCACACGCTGCTGCGCACCCAGCCGCTGATCCGCTATGACCGCAGCCTGGGCGGTGGGCAAATGGTGGAGCGCTACCTGCGCGCCGCGCAGATCGCGCCGCAGGAGCGCTTTGAACTGAGCTCGCTGGTGGCCATTGCCATGATGGTGGAGCGCGGCCTGGGCGTTTCGCTGGTGCCCGACACGGCACTGAACCTGCCCGATGGCCAGGGCGTGGTGCGCCTGGCCCTGCCCGAGGAATCGCAGTCGCGGCGCTTTGGCGTGATGTGGCTGCGCTCGTCGGCACGGCTGCCGTTGATCCACAGGCTGGTGGACTGCGCACGCACCGTGGTCAAGCAGCGCGGCGGCCCGCGCGCTGCCGCGCGCTCAGCAACCAGGACACCGTAGCCCGCGCCGTCAGGACTCCGCCACGGCCGCCGTGGCAACCAGGTCCTGGAACCTGCGCAGCACGGCCGACGCATCGCCCACGCGCGTGGCCAGATGCAGGGGTGCGGCCAACCCGGGGCACTGGGACAGCGCACGGTAGACAATGCCGTCGCTGCGCAGGCGCTGCATGGAGGCCGGCACGATGGACAGCCCCAGCCCTGCCGAGACCAGGCTCAGCGTGGCCGTCATGCGCGGCGCCTCCTGCACCACGCGCGGACTGAAACCCGCCTCCAGGCAGGCCTTGAGAATGGCGTCGTACAGGCCCTGCCCTACCCTGCGCCGGTACAGCACGAAATCCTCCGAGGCGAGCTGCGGCAAAGGCACGGGCCGGCGCAATGGGCGTGCCAGCGCATGCCCTACAGGCAGGGCCAGCAGCATGGGCTCCTCCAGAATCGGCACGGCCTGCAGCCCCTGGCTGCCATGCAGGGGCGAGCGCACAAAGGCCGCGTCCAGCCGCTCGTGCAGCAGCGCATCCATGAGTTCACCCGTGCCCGCCTCCTCCAGCGCCACGGCCACGCCGGGCACCTGCTGGCGGAACATGCGCAGCACGCCGGGCACGAAGGGATGCAGCGCGGCCGAACTGGTGAAGCCCACGGCCAGCCGGCCCGTCTCACCCCGGGCGGCGCTGCGCACCACCTCGGCCAGCACGTCACAGCGCTCCAGCAGCGCCTTGGACTCTTCCAGCAGCGCCAGCCCCGCCGCCGTCGGCCGCACGCCGCGCGGCAGGCGCTGCACCAGCTCCACGCCCAATTCGTGTTCCAGGCCCTGCAGCAATCGCGTCAGCGGCGGCTGCTGCATGCCCAGGCGCTCGGCCGCACGCGTGATGTGGCCTTCCTCGGCGATGGCGACAAAGGCGCGCAGTTGGCGAAGCTCGGGCACATCAATACTTTCAAGGTATGGGAAGACTTCAATTGTGGCATTTGCAATCATGGATGGACGGATTTACGCTCGCGCCCCACAAACACACCTACATGAAAGGCAACACGATGACTTGGTCCGCAAAGCAGTACACAACGTTCGAGCAGGAGCGCACGCGCCCCGTGCGCGACCTGGTGGCCGCCATTCCCGATCTGCCTGGCCGCGCCGTGCGGCTGGCCGTGGACCTGGGCTGCGGCCCCGGCAACTCCACCGAGGTCCTGGCCCAGCGCTTCCCCGGGCCACCGTGACGGGACTGGACAATTCCGAGGACATGCTGGATGCCGCACGCAAGCGGCTGCCGGGCACGGCCTTCTCCCTGGCCGACATCGCCACCTGGCAGCCCGACCAGCCGCAGGACGTGATCCTGGCCAATGCCTCGCTACAGTGGCTGCCCGACCACCAGCAGCTTTACCCGCGCCTCGTCAGCCACCTGGCACCCGGTGGCAGCCTGGCCGTGCAGACGCCGGACAACCTGGAAGAACCGGCCCACCGGCTGGCGCGCGAAGTGGCCGCCAGCGGCCCCTGGGCGGCCAGGATTGGCGATGTGCGCCACCCCGCACGTCACAGCGCGGACTTCTACTACGCCCTGCTTCGCCCGCACTGCAGCAACGTCGATGTCTGGCGCACCACCTACTTCCACCCGCTGGCGGGCGGCCATGCCGCGGTGGTTGAGTGGTTCAAGGGTTCGGCGCTGCGTCCGTTCGTTGCGCCGCTGGACGAGGAGCAAAAGGCCGGCTTCTACGCAGCGTATCTGCAGGCCATCTCCCAGGCCTACCCCGCGCTGGACGATGGCACGGTGCTGCTGCCTTTCCCCAGGCTGTTCATCGTGGCCAGCCGCTGAAGCGGTGCGCCTTCGGCCCTCAACGCGCAGGATGCGGCTCGATGAGATCCCACAGATTGCCGTAGAGGTCTTCGAACACGGCCACGGTGCCGTGGGGCTTGCGCTGGGGGTCCTGCACAAAGCGCACGCCGCGCGAGCGGTAGGCCTCGAAGTCACGCAGGCAGTCGTCGGTCTGCAGGAACAGGAACACGCGCCCGCCCGTCTGGTTGCCCACGCGCGCGGCCTGCTCCTCATTCGTGGCGCGGGCCAGCAGCAGGCGCACACCGCCGCCACCGGGGGCCACGGTGACCCAGCGCTTGCCCTCGGACAGGGCGGTGTCCTCGATCAGCACGAAGCCCAGCGCGCCCACATAAAAGCGCAGCGCCTCGTCATAGTCGCGCACGGCGACGCTCACCTGTCCTATCACCTGGGGCATGGAATCCTTTGCAGCAATGGTGCGGTCCTCGGACCACGGGGCCGCGAGGATAACGGAGCCCTGTCAATGCCCTGCCGCCCTGGGCCGTAAGCCCTGCGGCTGGCCCCACAATGGCGGCTTGCAATTGCCTCGTGAGGGACGGGAATCCATGCTGAATGCCTTGTGGCTGGGCTTTTTTCTGGTGGCGGCCGTGGCTGCGCTGGCGCAATGGCTGGTCGGCGGCCAGGCCGGGATTTTCTCGGCCATGGTGCAGGCGCTGTTTGCCATGGCCAGGCTGTCGGTCGAGGTCATGGTGCTGCTGTTCGGCACGCTGACGCTGTGGCTGGGCTTTCTGCGCATCGCAGAGAAGGCCGGCGTGGTCGAGTGGCTGGCGCGCGTGCTGGGCCCGTTGTTCGCCAGGCTCATGCCCGAGGTGCCGCGCGGCCATCCGGCCCTGGGCCTGATCACGCTGAACTTCGCGGCCAACGGGCTGGGACTGGACAACGCGGCCACGCCCATGGGCCTGAAGGCCATGCGCTCGCTGCAGGAGCTCAATCCCCGGCCCGACACCGCCACCAATGCGCAGATCCTGTTCCTGGTGCTCAATGCGTCGTCGCTGACCTTGCTGCCCGTGACCATCTTCATGTACCGCATGCAGCAGGGTGCGCCCGATCCCACCCTGGTCTTTCTGCCGATCTTGCTGGCCACCTCGGCCTCGACCCTGGTCGGCCTGCTGGCCGTGGCCGCCGTGCAGAGGCTGCCGCTGTGGAGCCCCGTGGTGCTGGGCTATCTGCTGCCGCTGGGCCTGGCGCTGGCGGGCTTCATGGCCTTTCTGGCCACGCTGTCGGCGGCCGCGCTGGCGCAGCTGTCATCGCTGCTGGGCAACCTGACGCTGTTTGCCCTGATCGTGCTGTTCGTCACCCTGGGCGCCTGGCGCAAGGTCGCGGTCTACGACAGCTTCATCGAAGGCGCCAAGGAAGGCTTTGACGTGGCCAAGGGCCTGCTGCCCTACCTGGTGGCCATGCTCTGCGCCGTGGGCGTGTTCCGCGCATCGGGTGCGCTGGAGTACGCGCTGTCGGGCATACGCTGGGTGGTCGATGCCCTGGGCGTGGACGCCCGCTTCGTGGACGCCCTGCCCACGGCCCTGGTCAAACCCTTCTCGGGCAGCGCGGCGCGCGCCATGCTGATCGAGACCATGCAGACGCAGGGCGTGGACAGCTTCGCCGCCCTGGTGGCCGCCACCATCCAGGGCAGCACCGAAACCACCTTCTACGTCCTGGCCGTCTACTTCGGCGCCGTGGGCATACAGCGCGCCCGTCACGCCGTGCCCTGCGCCCTCATTGCCGAACTGGCCGGCGTGGTGGCGGCCATCGTGGTCTGCTACAAGTTCTTTGGCTGACAGCACAGTGGATTGCATATCATCTCAACGAGATTCGACAAGAAAGGATGCCTATGCGCCCGTCCGTTGTGCTTGACATGAAGCGAAGTGCGGTGCGCGAAGCGGTCAGCCGCTTTCGCACGGCAAACCCGCGAGTCTTCGGTTCGGTACTGCATGGCACCGACCGGGACGGGAGCGACCTCGACCTGCTGGTCGACGCGCTGCCCGGTGCCACCTTGTTGGACTTGGGTGATCTGGAAGACGAGCTGAAATTGCTGCTCGGCGTTGACGTCGATTTGCTGACGCCCGGTGACCTGCCGTCGAAGTTCCGTGCCAAGGTGCTTGCAGAGGCAAAACCGGTATGAGCGAGAACTACCGCCTGCCTGACTACCTGGACCACATCCAGCAGGCTGCGATCGATGCGCGCAGCTTCGTGGAAGGGTTGACCAGGGAGGACTTCTTCGCCGACAAGCGCTCCCAGCAAGCCGTCATCATGAGCTTCATCATCATCGGCGAGGCAGCCACGAAGGTAATGGACGGCTACGCCAAGTTCACCCAGTCGCACCCCGAGGTGCCGTGGCGCAGCATGCGCAATATGCGCAATCGCATGGCTCACGGCTATTTCGACATCAACCTTGATGTGGTGTGGGAGACAGTGCGGGAGTGGCTGCCGGCACTGCTCAGGCAGTTGCCTGCCGTGCGTCTGGATGCCGACGAAGAAGACCGCAATGACTCTGGCATGGAGCCGTGACTGACAACAGCGAGCTGCCGATGTACAGCCCCGCCTCCGTGATCGTGGTGGAACCGACCTCCTGACGCCCCAGCCTCAGACCTCCGGCATGATGGCTTCCGCATAGTCATACAGCGCCCCCAGGATTTCCTCGCCGCGCTCGTCCGTACTCTCCGATAGCTGGTCCACCATGGCAAACATCTGCTCGGCCGTGCGTGCGCCGCCCTTGCCTTCGATCAGGCAGGCCGCGCAGTGCTGCAGCCAGCGCTGGCGCTCGGCCGGGTTCAGGCTGGCGGGGAAGTTGCGGGCGCGGTAGCGGAACAGCAGTTCGGTCAGGCGGGCATCGTCGAAGCCCGTGCGGTCCAGCGCCAGCTCCTGCGCAGACAGGCTGCGCAGGTGGTTCAGGCGGCGCCGGTCCTCGTTGCCCACAAAGCCGCCGTACAGGTCCTGGTCGGCATCCAGCCCTTCCTGCGCAGGGCGATGGTGAACGGCACGCCACAGCGCGCTCATGTCGGGCAGGTCACGTGCAATGGCCGCATGGCCCATGCACTGCTCCACATCGATGCCCCATTGCGCGGCCATGGCCGGGCTCAGCGTCTTGAGGCTGCCGACCACCATGGGCGACTTGTTGACGTGGATGCTCTTGATGGGCAGGCGCTGCATGCCCTCGGGCAAGTCGGCCGCGCGCGAGAACAGGCGCAGGCGCAGCGTGTCCACGTCGATGGAGGCCAGCTCCGACGGGTCCTGCGCCAGATCCCAGCAGATGATCTCGTTCTTGTTGGTGGGGTGCGTGGCCAGCGGCCACATGACGGCGATGCAGCCGCGCTCGGGCCGTATCATGCCGCTGACGTGCAGGAAGGGCCGTGCATGCGCCGGCTCGGCCGGCAGGCCCATTTCCTGCAGCACGCGGTCCTTCTTGTGCAGCGAGAAGGCGAAGTCGAACAATCTGGGCTGGACCTTGCGGATCAGCCGCGCCAGCCCGATGGTGGCGCGCACGTCGGACAGCGCGTCGTGCGCCTTCTCGTGCAGCAGGCCGTTGGCGCGGGCCAGGTCCTCGAGCTTGAAGCTCGGAGATCCATCCTCCTTTTTCGGCCAGACAATGCCTTCGGGGCGCAGCGCATAGACCATGCGCACCACGTCGAGCAGGTCCCAGCGCCCGCAGCCGTTTTGCCATTCGCGCGCATAGGGGTCGATGAGGTTGCGCCAGAACATGAAGCGCGTGATCTCGTCGTCAAAACGGATGGTGTTGTAGCCCACGCCCACGGTGCCTGCCTGGGCCAGTTCTGCCTCGATGCGGGCGGCGAACTGGGCCTCGGGCATGCCCTGCTCCAGGCATTGCTGGGGGTGATGCCGGTGATCAGGCAGGACTGCGGATCGGGCAGGTAGTCGCCTGCCGGCTGGCAGTACCACATGACGGGTTCGCCGATTTCATTGAGTTCCGCATCGGTGCGGATGCCCGCGAATTGCGCGGGCCGGTCATAGCGCGGCTGGGCGCCGAAGGTCTCGTAGTCGTGCCAGAAGAAGGTATGGGCCATCGGGCGAGTATGCCTGCGAAAAACGGGCCACCGGCCCTCACAGCAGGGGCGAACACAGCCGCGCGCCCGAGTCGAACAGGCGCAGCGCAAAGCCCAGGTCGCGCTTGAAATGCACGCGCTGGGCCTGCTCCAGATCGGCCTCGAACTGCTTGGCCAGATCGCCGTTGAGCGCAGGCCCGTAGGCGATGGCGCAGACCTCGTAGTTCAGGAAGAAGCTGCGGTAGTCGAAGTTGGCCGTGCCGATGATGGCGATGTTGTCGTCCACCACCAGGGTCTTGGAGTGCAGCATGCGCGCCTTGTACTCGTAGACGCGCACGCCGCAGCGGATCAGCTCGTCGTAGTAGGAGCGCGCAGCCGCCGTGACCAGGGCCGAATCGGAGCGACGCGGCACCAGCAGCTGCACATCGACACCGCGCAGCGAGGCATTGGTGAGCGCTGCCAGCGCGGCCTCCGTCGGCACGAAATACGGCGTGGTCAGCCAGACACGTTCCTCGGCCGCGTTGATGGCCGCCAGATGGGCGCGGTAGATGGCCTGCAGGCCGTTGTCGGGGCCCGAGGTGATGATCTGCACGGGAAGCGGGCCCTCGGGCGCATCCGGCAGCAGCAGGTCGATGTCGGCGGGCTCGTTCTTGGGGTCCTTTTCCAGCGCATAGGCCCAGTCTTCGAGGAACACGGTCTGCAGCCAGTTGACGATGGCGCCCTCCAGGCGCAGGTGCACGTCGTGGTAGGCATCGGGCATGACACGCGCGTTCTCTTCATCGGTCACGTTGACGCCGCCCGTGAAGCCCACCTTGCCGTCGCACACCAGGATCTTGCGGTGGGTACGGAAGTTGATGACCGGGCGCAGCCGCCGGCCGATCTTGGTGCCATGGAACAGTGCGACCTCGGCACCCGCATCCTCCAGCGGCTGCAGAAAGCGCCGTCCCAGCTTCTTGGAACCCAGGGCATCCACCAGCAGGCGCACCTGTATGCCTGCGCGGGCCCGCTGTATCAGCAGGTCGCGCAGGGCCGTGCCGGTCTGGTCGGGTTCGAAGATGTAGTACTCCAGGTGGATGTGGTGGCGCGCCGCGTTCACCGCCTCGATGATGGCGTCGAAGGTGGCAGCGCCGCCCACCAGCAGCCGCAGGTCGGCGGCCGTGCTGACGGGAAAGTCGCTGGTGGCCGCCACCAGCCGCGCGACCTGGTGCAGGCGCTCCGAGCTACCCGGCATGCGCTCGCGCAGGCGCTGCACGCCTGTTCGCACACGCGATGTCTTGCGCGCACGCAGCCGCTTGATGCGCTGGCGCTTGAGCCGCTGCGGGCCGAAGAAGTAATAAATGGCCAGCCCGCCCACGGGAATCGCCGCCATGGACAGAAGCCAGCTCAGCGTGGCCACGGGTGCGCTGCGCTGCAGAAGGATCCACACCGCGACGATCACCACATAGACCGACCAGGTCACCGACAACAGCAGCAGCGCATTCTCATGGGTCAGGTACTGACGAAGCCACTCCACAAAGACTCCTTCGGGCGGATCAAAGAAAAAGCCGGCAGCCCGGGGGGCTGTCGGCTTGCGCAATGGGCATCAGGCGATGCACATCAGTCGGCAGTGGCCTCTTTGGGCTCGGCCGGCTCGGAAGCCGGGTCCTGCTTGGGCTGGGGCGTGATGTCGAGCTTGACTTCGCCCTTGTCGGCATCGTCGGCGTCGGCCACCCAGTCCACTTCCAGGCGGCCACCGTCGACCAGCTGCCCGAACAGCAGCTCGTCGGCCAGAGAACGCCGGATGGTGTCCTGGATCAGGCGCTGCATGGGGCGAGCGCCCATGAGCGGATCGAAGCCCTTCTTGGCCAGGTGCTTGCGCAGCGCATCGGTGAAGGTGACCTCCACGCGCTTTTCGGCCAGTTGCTGCTCCAGTTGCAGCAGGAACTTGTCGACCACGCGCAGGATGACCTGCTCGTCCAGGGGCTTGAAGCTGACGATGGCGTCCAGACGGTTGCGGAACTCCGGCGTGAACAGGCGCTTGATGTCGCCCATTTCGTCGCCGGCCTGGCGCGGGTTGGTGAAGCCGATCGAGGCCTTGTTGATGGTCTCGGCGCCCGCGTTCGTGGTCATGATGAGGATCACGTTGCGGAAATCGGCCTTGCGCCCGTTGTTGTCCGTCAGCGTGCCGTGGTCCATGACCTGCAGCAGCACGTTGAAGATGTCCGGATGCGCCTTCTCGATTTCGTCGAGCAGCAGCACCGAATGCGGCTTCTTGGTCACGGCCTCGGTCAGCAGACCGCCCTGGTCAAAGCCCACATAGCCCGGAGGCGCGCCGATCAGGCGGCTGACGGCATGGCGCTCCATGTACTCCGACATGTCGAAGCGGATCAGGTCCACGCCCAGGATGTAGGCCAGCTGCTTGGCCGCTTCCGTCTTGCCCACGCCCGTGGGGCCCGAGAACAGGAAGGAGCCGATCGGCTTGTCCGGCTTGCCCAGGCCCGAGCGCGCCATCTTGACCGAGGAGGCCAGCGCTTCCAGCGCCTTGTCCTGGCCGAAGACCACGCTCTTGAGATCGCGCTCCAGCGTCTGCAGCTTGCTGCGGTCGTCGTTGGACACGTTGGCGGGCGGAATGCGCGCGATCTTGGCCACGATGGCCTCGATCTCGGCCTTGTCGATGGTCTGCTTGCGCTGCTCCACCGGGATGATGCGCTGCGCGGCACCGGCCTCATCGATCACGTCGATGGCCTTGTCGGGCAGGTGGCGGTCATTGATGTACTTGGCCGACAGCTCGGCCGCAGCCTGCAGGGCGGCGGCGGCGTACTGCACGCTGTGGTGTTCCTCGAAGCGCGACTTCAGGCCCTTGAGGATGTCCACGGTCTCGGCCACGGTGGGCTCGACCACATCGACCTTCTGGAAACGCCGCGACAGCGCCGCATCCTTTTCGAAGATGCCGCGGTACTCAGTGAAGGTGGTCGCGCCGATGCACTTGAGCTGGCCGCTGGACAGCGCCGGCTTGAGCAGATTGGACGCGTCCAGCGTGCCGCCCGAGGCGGCGCCCGCGCCGATCAGCGTGTGGATTTCGTCGATGAACAGGATGGCGTTGGGCCGGTCCTTGAGCGCCTTGAGCACGCCCTTGAGGCGCTGCTCGAAATCACCACGGTACTTGGTGCCAGCCAGCAGCGCGCCCATGTCCAGCGAATAGACCACGGCTTCGGTCAGCACCTCGGGCACCTTGCCCTCGGTGATGCGCCAGGCCAGGCCTTCGGCGATCGCCGTCTTGCCCACGCCGGCCTCGCCGACCAGCAGAGGGTTGTTCTTGCGGCGGCGGCACAGGATCTGGATGGTGCGCTCGACCTCGTAGTCGCGCCCGATCAGCGGATCGATCTTGCCGTCCTTGGCCGCCTGGTTGAGGTTCAGCGTGAACTGCTCCAGGGGCGAAGCCTTTTCGTTGCGCTCGCCGCCGGCGCCCTCTTCGGACTCCGCAGGGTTTTCGGCCTTGGCGGGCTCGGGCGGTTCGCCCTTCTTGATGCCGTGGGCAATGAAATTGACCACGTCCAGGCGCGTCACGCCCTGCTGGTGCAGGTAGTAGACGGCGTGCGAATCCTTCTCGCCGAAGATGGCCACGAGCACGTTGGCGCCCGTGACTTCCTTCTTGCCGTTGCCGGTGGATTGCACATGCATGATGGCGCGCTGAATCACACGCTGGAAACCCAGCGTGGGCTGTGTGTCCACCTCATCGGAGCCTGCCACCTGGGGCGTGTTGTCCTTGATGAAGTTGGACAGGGCCGAGCGCAGGTCATCGATGTTGGCTGAGCAGGCGCGCAGCACTTCCGCTGCACTGGGGTTGTCCAGCAGGGCCAGCAGCAGGTGTTCCACGGTGATGAACTCGTGGCGCTGCTGGCGCGCTTCGACAAAGGCCATGTGCAAGCTGACTTCCAGTTCCTGGGCGATCATTGATGACTCCTTTTCGCTTGCTGGGGATTATTGACTGCAACCATAAATCAGGGCGGCCCGGGTTTATTCAACAGGCTCGAACATCGCCTGCAACGGATGGCCTGCCTTCTGGGCCGCCTGCAGCACCTGTTCGACCTTGGTGGCCGCCACATCGCGCGAGTACACGCCGCAGACGCCGCGGCCGTCGAGATGGATCTTGAGCATGATCTGGGTGGCCGTTTCGCGGTCCTTACCGAAGAGTTCCTGCAGGACGATGATGACGAATTCCATGGGCGTGAAGTCATCGTTGAGCATCACGACCTGGTACATCTGCGGCGGCTGGACGCGCTGGCGTCGCCGCTCCAGCACCACGGCACCGTCATCGTCGGACACGGGCCGCACTGTAGGGATGGCAGGAGGGATCGAAGGGGTTGGGTTGCCATGAAAATCATTCTAGCCATCGGAGCCACTGTTTTCCGGAAGGGATATGCGAGGCATGCCTGAAGAATTCAAGCGCGGTGCCCGCCCGGGCCGGCAAGCACGCACCAAAGCAGTGCCTGCTCGCCGCCATCGGGCGCTGCGCCACCTTGCGGGTTATTCGTAGACCACCTTGACCTGGGCACTGCCGGCCTGGGCGTACCAGGCCGCCAGGGCCGCATCGCTGGGATAGAAGCGGCTGGCATCGCCCAGCGCCAGCTCGCAGCTGGCCGAGCCGCGCTCGTCCTCGCAGACCAGTCCCAGGCGCACTTTCATGCCGCGTTGCAGCTCGCCGTGCTCGCCCTGCTCCACCACGGCGGGGAACTGGCGCAGCAGGCCAAGTACGTCAGGCATCTTCTCCCCCACGCTGACCTGCAGGTAGCGCGCAAAGCGGCAGCGCGCGTCCGCCAGATTCCACAGCTGCTGGGCCTTCATGCGCAGGCCGCCGCTGAAATGGTCGAGCTGCAGGCGCCCGGTGATGACGACGAATTCATCGTCCTTGAGCAGTTCGCGGTAGGTGTTGAGCGTGTTCTCGTCCACCGAGGCCTCGATCACGCCCGAGCCGTCATCGATCTTGAACAGGCCCAGCCGCCCTCGCTGGCCGTTGATGGCGCGGAAGTCGCTGATGATGCCGGCCAGCGTCTGGGGCTCGCGACTGTCGCGCAGCTCGGCCAGGGGCGTGCGCACGAAGCGGCGCACCTCTTTCTCGACCTCGTCGAACAGGTGGCCCGAGAGGTAGAAGCCCACCGCCGTCTTTTCCTGGGTCAGCCGCTCCTTCACGCCCCAGGGCAGTGCCTCGACCAGAGGCGGCTCCTGGGTGCTGGAGCCCACGGCGTCATCGCCCATCATGTCGAACAGCCCGCCTTGGTTGGCATTGGCCAGCGTCTTGTTGCCGAACTCGAAGGCATGGTCGATGGAGGCCACCAGCGACGCCCGGTTGAGCTCGATCGCGTCGAAGGCGCCGCCCTTGATCAGGGCTTCCAGCGTGCGCTTGTTCAGGCGCGTGCGGTCCACGCGCACGCAGAAGTCGGCCAGGCTCTTGAAAGGTCCCTTGTCGGCGCCGCGCGGCCCCACGCCGCGGCCTTCACGCGCCGCAACGATGGCCTCGATGGCCTGCTGGCCCGTGCCCTTGATGGCGCCCAGGCCGTAGCGGATGACCTTGTCGGTGACGGGCTCGAAACGGTACATGCCGCGGTTGACATCCGGCGGCTCGAAGCTGATGCCCATCTTGAGCGCGTCTTCGTACAACACCTTGAGCTTGTCGGTGTTGTCCATTTCCACGGTCATGTTCCCGCAGTAGAACTCGGCCGTGTAGTGCACCTTGAGCCAGGCCGTGTGGTAGGCCAGCAGCGAGTAGGCGGCGGCGTGCGACTTGTTGAAGCCGTAGCCCGCGAACTTCTCCATCAGGTCGAAGACCTCGTCGGCCTTTTCCTCGCTGATGCCCTGCTTGGCCGCGCCCTCGCGGAAGATCCCGCGGTGCATGACCATTTCCTCGACCTTCTTCTTGCCCATGGCTCGGCGCAAGAGGTCGGCGCCGCCCAGCGAGTAGCCGCCCAGCACCTGGGCGGTCTGCATCACCTGCTCCTGGTAGACCATGATGCCGTAGGTCTCGGCCAGCACCTGCTCGACCAGCGGGTGCGGGTATTCCACCACTTCCTTTCCGTGCTTGCGCGCGACGAAACTGGGGATCAGGTCCATGGGGCCCGGGCGGTACAGCGCGTTCAGTGCGATCAGGTCTTCCAGGCGGCTGGGCTTGGCGTCGCGCAGCATGCCCTGCATGCCGCGCGATTCAAACTGGAACACGGCTTCGGTCTTGCCCTCGGAGAACAGGTGGTAGGTGCGCGCATCGTCCAGCGGGATGTTCTCGAAGGCGAAGTTCTCCTGGCCCTTGTGGCGCTTGATGATGAACTCGCGCGCGATCTCCAGGATGGTCAGCGTGGCCAGGCCCAGAAAGTCGAACTTCACCAGGCCCACGGCCTCCACATCGTCCTTGTCGTACATGGCCACGGCCGAGTCGCTGCCCGGCTGCTGGTACAGCGGGCAGAAGTCGGCGAGCTTGCCCGGAGCGATCACCACGCCGCCCGCGTGCATGCCGATGTTGCGAGTCATGCCTTCGAGCTTCTGGGCCATTTCGATCAGGGTCTTGACGTCTTCTTCTTTTTCGATGCGCTCGGCCAGCATGGGCTCGGCCTCGATGGCGTAGGTGTACTTGTCGCCCTCCTTCTTCGGATTGGGCGGGTATTTGAGCGTGACGTGCAGGCCCGGCTTGTTGGGAATGAGCTTGGAGATGCCGTCGCAGAAGGTGTAGCTCATGTCCAGCACGCGGCCCACGTCGCGGATGGCCGCGCGCGCGGCCATGGTGCCGAAGGTGGCGATCTGGCTGACGGCGTCGCGGCCGTAGAGCTGCTTCACATAGTCGATGACGCGGTCGCGGTTGGCCTGGCAGAAGTCCACGTCGAAGTCGGGCATGGACACGCGCTCGGGGTTCAGGAAGCGCTCGAACAGCAGGTTGTATTCCAGCGGGTCCAGGTCCGTGATCTTGAGCACGTATGCCACCAGCGAGCCCGCGCCCGATCCGCGGCCCGGGCCCACGGGGCAGCCGTTGAGCTTGGCCCACTTGATGAAGTCGCCCACGATGAGGAAGTAGCCCGGAAAGCCCATCTTGAGGATGGTGCCGATCTCGAATTCCAGCCGTTCCACGTAGCGCGGGCGCTGCGCCTCGCGCTTGGCGGGATCGGGATACAGATGGGTCAGGCGGTCTTCCAGGCCGTTGAAGGATTCGCTGCGGAAGAACTCGTCCATGGTCATGCCGTCAGGCACGGGGAAATTGGGCAGCTGCGGCTTGCCCAGCACCAGGGTCAGGCTGCAGCGGCGCGCGATTTCCACGGTGTTGGCAATCGCGCTGGGAATGTCGGCGAACAGCGCCTGCATCTGCGCGGCGGTCTTGAAATGCTGGTCGCGCGTGAAGCGGCGCACGCGCTTGGGGTTGGCCAGGATCTCACCCTCGGCGATGCACACGCGCGCTTCGTGGGACTCGTAGTCGTCGGGGCCGAAGAACTGGATGGGGTGCGTGGCCACCACGGGCAGGTTCAGCCGCTCGGCCAGTTGCACGGCAGCCAGCACGTGCGCCTCATCGTCCTGGCGGCCGGCGCGCTGCAGTTCGATGAAGAAGCGGTGCGGGAACATGCCTGCCAGCCGCTGGGCCACGGCGGCTGCGCCGGCCTCGTCGCCGCGCATCAGCGCCTGGCCCACGGGGCCGGCCTGGGCACCGGCCAGCACGATCAGCCCCTCGCCCAGCTCCTGCAGCCAGGCCCAGGTGTGCACGGCCTGGCCCTTGACCACGTTGCGGGTCCAGCCACGGGCCAGCAGTTCGGACAGGTTGTGGTAGCCCAGCGGGCTTTGCACCAGCACGATGATGCGCGAGACGGCGGCGCCGTTCTCGCCTTCGATCTGGATTTCCGCGCCCAGCACGGGCTTGACGCCCTTGGCCCGCCCTTCGCGGTAGAACTTGACGCCGCCAAACAGGTTGTTGAAGTCTGTGACGGCCAGTGCGACCTGTCCATCCTCGGCGGCGGCCTTGACGATGGAATTGATGCGGTTGGTTCCGTCCACGACGGAGAATTCGGTGTGCAGGCGCAAATGGACAAACATATGGGCGCCATTGTAGAAAGCTCCGCAAGGCCGGGACCCGTTCACGGCCATGCCTTTGCCGCCGCCCCCGCCTGCGGGGCGGGCATCGCAGGCCGTTACAATGCTTCGGCCCGGTTGCGGGAAAATCAGGCTTTGTGCGGCCCCTCAGCGCGGCCCGCGTCCCTGCCCGCCAACCCTCTCACTGCCCTTCGATTGCCCGAGAAACGTCCACCATGCAGCGTATTCCCCTGTCCATCGTTCCCGCCATGCTGGTCGCAGGCGTTCTGACAGCCTGCTCCAGTACGCAGCAAGACCCTACTGCCAAGTGGACCCCGGACCGCATCTATACCGAGGCCCGCGACGAAGCCGCCTCCGGCGCGTTCGACAAGGCCGTTCCGCTGTTCGAGAAGCTCGAAGGCCGTGCCGCCGGCACGCCCCTGGCCCAGCAGGCCCAGCTCGACAAGGCCTATGCCCAGTACAAGAGCGGCGACAAGATCCAGGCCACCGCCACGCTGGACCGCTTCCTGAAGCTGCACCCAGCCAGCCCCGCCACCGACTACGCCCTCTACCTGAAGGGCCTGGTCAACTTCAATGACAACCTGGGCATGTTCTCCTGGCTGTCGCGCCAGGATCTGTCCGAGCGTGACCAGAAGGCCGCCAAGGACTCGTTCGAGTCCTTCCGCGAGCTGGTGACGCGCTTCCCCGAGTCGCGCTACGCCGAGGATTCGCGGCTGCGCATGCAGTACATCGTCAACTCGCTGGCGCAGTACGAAGTGCATGTGGCCCGCTACTACTACGGACGCGGCGCCTACGTGGCCGCCATCGCGCGCGCGCAGACGGCCGTCAAGGACTATCAGGGCGTGCCCGCCGTGCGCGAGGCCATGCAGATCCTGGTGAATTCATACGACGCCCTGGGCATGACGCAGTTGCGCGACGACGCGCAACGCGTGCTGTCCGCCTCCTACGGCCAGGAGTCCGACCAGGAGCTCACGGCAAAGCAGAAGTCGTGGTGGAAGCTGTGGTGATCTGCGGCGCAGGCTGCGCCAGCGCCTGCAGGGCCTGAACAAAGGCCGCCTCGTCCACCAGGGTCCGCATGGGCGGCAGCGCGGCACGCAGCCGCCGCCCGTAACCCATGGTGGCCAACCGGGAATCACAGACCACGAGCACGCCGCGATCCGTCTCACGCCGGATCAGGCGGCCAGCGCCCTGCTTGAGCGCCATGGCGGCCTCGGGCAGCATGTAGTCGGCAAAGGCCTGACGCCCCACGGATTCCAGACTGCGCGAACGCGCCTCGACCAGCGGATCGTCGGGCGGCGGAAACGGCAGCTTGTCGATGACCACCAGCTGCAGCGCATCGCCCGGCAGGTCCACCCCCTCCCAGAAAGTGGCAGAGGCCACGAGAATGCAGCCCCGCCCCGGGCGCGCCCCCGTGCCTTCCTCGCCTTGCGTGCCTTCCCTGCCTTCTCCGGCCGCAATAAAGCGCTCGATCAAGGCCAGCTTGGGCGCCTGCCCCTGGACCAGCACATCAAGTTCACCAAACAGCCCCAGCGACTGCTGCAGCGCATCGCCTATGGCGTGCAGCGCCCGCAGCGTGGTCGTCAGCACCAGCGTGCGCCCGCCCAGGCGCTGGGCAGCATCCAGCGCCAGGCGCGCCACCTCGGTGCTGTGCGTGGCACTGCCGGCCTGGGCAAAGGGCCGGGGCACGTAAAGCGCTGCCTGCCGCGCATAGTCAAAGGGACTGTCCACGCGCAGCACCTGGGCCTCGCGCAGGCCGCAGGGCTCGGTGAACCAGCTCAGGCGCTCGTCGTCACCCAGCGTGGCCGAGGTGAAGATCCACGCGGTGCCCGATGGCTGCCGAGGCAGGCCTGCAGCTTCGGGAACGGGCACGGGCGCGCCTTCTTCCTGTGCTTGTGTCTCGGGCTCGGGCTCGGGCTGTGCATCCTCTCGCTCCTGATCTGCCGATCCCTCCTGCTCCTGCGTCAACCCCAGCAGCCGCGTGCGCATGATGTGCGCAATGGTCAGCGGAGACTCCAGCATGCGCATCTGCTGGCTGCCCAGCTCCAGCCAGCGCACCGTGTCCTGCACGGCGGCTGCGGCAAAGGTGGCCAGGCGCCGCAGCAGCTCGTTGCCGCGCTCGAACAGCCTGCGCAGTTCGGGGTCGCTGACCAGCAGTTGCACCAGCGGTTCCAGCAATGCCCGCAGGCTGCGCCCCAGTGTGACCAGGGCGGTGCGCCAGCGCTGCGCGTCCAGCCCCTGCGGCGTCACGCCCTGCCAGGGCAGGCGCCCGCCCACCGGGGGCTTGCCTGCCGCCAGTCGCAGCTCGCGCAAGGCCTGCTCCACACGTGCCGAAAGCTGCATCCAGTCGGCCATGCCGCGCGCCAGTTCCTGGCCGGCGCGCAGCACATCGCGGGCATAGCCCGTCAGTTGCTGGCCCGACAGACTCTGGCCCGCGAACTGCACGCCGGTGTCGTTGAGCTGGTGGGCCTCGTCCACCACGACCACGCCCACGCTGGGCAGCAACTGGGCCACGCCCGACTCGCGCACATCCAGGTCGGCAAACATCAGGTGGTGGTTGATGACCACCACATCGGCCTCCAGCGCAGCGCGGCGGGCCACGTTGACATGGCAGTCCTGCCAATGCGGGCAGTCGGAACCCAGGCAGTTGTCGCGTGTGGAAGTGACCAGGGGCAGCGCGGGCGAGCGCTCGTCCAGCGCGGGCAACTCGCCCAGGTCGCCCGTGCGCGTGGTGCGTGCCCATCGCTCGACCAGGGCCACGCTGCGCAGCACCTGCGGGTCCTGCGGCGCCGTGCGGCCCTGGCGCACACGCTCCAGCCGCTCCATGCACAGGTAGGCGCTGCGGCCCTTGAGGCGCGCCATACGCAGCGGCATGCCCAGCGCGGCAACGAGGCGCGGCAGATCGCGGGCATACAGCTGATCCTGCAGCGCGCGCGTGGCCGTGGACACCAGCACGCGCTGGCCGCTGAGCAGGGCCGGCACCAGGTAGGCATAGGTCTTGCCCACGCCCGTGCCGGCCTCGACCACCAGGGTCTGGCGCTGCTCGATGGCCTGGGCCACGGCCAGGGCCATGCGGGTCTGCCCCTCACGCGGCAGGAACAGCGCCTCGGCGCGCGATAGCAGGCCTTGCGGCGCGAAGGCCGCCTGCACGGCGGCGGTCAGGGAATGCAAAGGGCGGGTCCGTTTGTTGAAAAAGAGAGCGCCGCCGGGGTGCGGCGGGCCAGCGCCGGGGACGGTGCTCCGATAATATGCGCCATGACATTGGTGTGCCCATCCACCGCCCCAAGAGCCCACCAAACCAGAGACCATGCAGCCAGCGTACCGACTCCAAGCCGCCACAGGCATCCATCGCGGTGACAGGCAATACCAGCAAGACCAGGTGATGCTCATGGCCCACCCCTATGTACACGGCTGCCTGCTGGGCGTGCTGGCCGACGGCATGGGCGGGCGCAGTGGCGGGCGCAAGGCCTCCGACCAGGTCATGCTCACGGCGCGCCAGCTGTTCGAGCGCTTCGAGCCGGGCAAGGAAGACTGCACGGCGCTGCTGGAGAGCATCGTCCACGAGTCGCACATGGTGATCCGGCTGACGGCCATTTCGGCAGAGCAGGAGCCGCACAGCACCATTGCCGCCTTCGTGCTGCTGCCCCAGGGCCGCTGCCACTGGGTGCATTCGGGCGATTCGCGCATCTACCACTACCAGGGCGCGACCATGGTCCACCGCACCAAGGACCACTCCTACGTCCAGTCCCTGGTGGACCGGGGAGAACTCACCGAATTCGAGGCCCATGTGCACCCCAAGTCCAACATCCTGCTGGGCTGCCTGGGCACCGAGGCCGAGCCGCCCATGAGCCACCACGTGATCGAGCACGTGCACCCGGGCACCACGCTCATGGCCTGCAGCGACGGTGTCTGGCACTACTACACGGCGGAGGAACTGGGCACCGTGCTCAACGCGCTCACGCCGCGCGAGGCCACGGAATTCCTGATCGACAAGGCACGCGTGCGCGCCCAGGGCGGGGGCGACAACCTGTCGCTGGTGGTGCTCAAGCTCGAGGCACTGGAGCAGCCGGTGACGGCGTGACCACCGAACTCAGGGCGCCGCAGGCGCGGGAGGCGCAGGCAGTGGCGCTGCCTGCGGGCCGCGTTCACGGGCGGCATCGGCGGCGCGGGCCTTGCGCTCGGCAGCCTCTTTTTGCTTGGCCTCGAACTGGGCGCGGGCGGCAGCTCGCCGCTCCTGCTCCTGCGCAGACTCGCGCTGCTCGATCTGCGCCTGGCGATCACGCTGGTGGCTGGCCTGCTGGGCTGCGCGTTGCTGTGCGTCCTGGGCACGCTGGGCCCTGATGGCCTGGGTGTCGCGCTGGGCGGCCGGTGGCCGCTCCTTGGCTTGCATGGACGAGGCGGCCTTCTGCGCCTTCTTGGCCTCGATATCCTCAAGGCGCTGGGCGGCGCGCTCTTTTCGCTCCTCGTCGTTGATCTGCAGCTCGCGTTCGCGCAGCGGCTTGTCCTGCTCACGGGCCTCCTCGCGCGCCTGCCTAAGGCAGTCTTCCACGGCAAAGCGCTGGTAGCACTCGGACTCCAGGGCCGTGCGCCGCCTGTCGATGACGGCACGCTGGGCCGCGATCTCGGCGCGTGCGGCCTTGCGCTCGGCCTGGACCTGCTTTGCAGCCTGGGCGCGTTCCTGCCGCGCATCGGCATCGGCGCCAGCATCCGCAGCCATGGCCGGGCCGGCCAGCACAAGGCAGGCCAGCGCAGCTCCCAGGGGAACGGGCAGTTTCTTCACAAGGGCGAAAGCAGAGGTAGGCAGTTTCAGCATGTACAGGTCCGGCAAACGACGCCAGCGGCCGGGACCGGCCTCAGGTCAGGCTGGTATCCACCACACGGCGCTCCAGCGCCAGGAATTCCTTGGACTGCATCTCGTTCAGGCGCGATACGGTACGGGGGAACTCATGGGCCAGCGGGCCCTCAGTGTAAAGCTGCTCGGGCGGCACGGCGGCCGAGATGACCAGCTTGACCCTGCGGTCGTACAACACGTCCACCAGCCAGGTGAATCGCCGCGCGGGCGATGCCATGTTGACCGGCATATAGGGCACGTCGGACAGCAGCACGGTGTGGAACTGGCTTGCGATCTCCAGGTAGTCGTTCTGCGAGCGCGGGCCGCCGCACAGCTCGCGGAAGTCGAACCAGACCACGCCACCGGCGCGGCGGCGCGCACGGATCTCGCGCGCCTCGATGTGCAGCACGGGGTCTTCGTCCTTGACTTCGGCCAGCTTGTCGAAGGTTTCGGTCATGGCCGCATCGGCCTGCGCACCCAGGGGCGTGTGATAGAGCCGGGCGTTTTCCAGCGTGCGGCGGCGGTAGTCCGTGCCGTTGTCCACGTTGACGACTTCCATGCGCTCGTTGAGCAGGTCGATGGCCGGCAGGATGCGGTCGCGGTGCAGGCCGCCCGGGTACAGCTCGTCGGGCTTGAAGTTGGAGGTGGTGACAAAGCCCACGCCGTTGGCGAACAGCGAGACCAGCAGCCGGTGCAGGATCATCGCGTCCGTGATGTCGGCCACGTGGAATTCGTCGAAGCAGATCAGCTTGTACTTCTTGGAGATGCGCGCACCCAGCACGTCCAGCGGGTTCTGCGTGCCCTGCAGCACGGCGAGCTCGCGGTGGACCTCGCGCATGAATTCGTGGAAATGCAGGCGCACCTTGCGCCTGAGCGGCACGGCGTTGAAGAAGCAGTCCATGAGAAAGCTCTTGCCGCGCCCCACCCCGCCGTACATGTAGACGCCGCGGGGAATCTCGGGATGGTTGATGAGCTTCTTGAAGGCGTTGGAGCGGCGCTGGCGGTAGACCGCCCAGTCGTCGGCACAGCGCTGCAGCGCCTCGACGGCGCGCAACTGCGCAGGATCACTGTGAAAGCCCTTGGCTACCAGTTCGGCCTCGTAGGCCTCTCGCACTGAAACGCTCATGCAGCATCAACCATTCGCTATGTATTCAGAAGCTGAAAACGCTTGCAGGGCAAGCGCTTTCAGGTCTTTGGCTTGGGCTAGATGGCTAGCCTGGCACTCAGAAATTCAGAGTGCGCTTGTCGACGGCCAGTGCCGCTTCCTTGGTGGCCTCGGACAGCGAGGGGTGGGCATGGCAGATGCGGGCGATGTCTTCGCTCGATGCCTTGAACTCCATGGCGACCACGGCTTCGGAGATCAGCTCCGAGACCATGGGGCCGACCATGTGCACGCCCAGGATTTCGTCGGTCTCGGCATCGGCCAGGAACTTGACCATGCCCGTGGTGTCGCCCAGGGCGCGCGCACGGCCGTTGGCCAGGAAGGGGAAGGTGCCAGCCTTGTACTTGACGCCCTGCTCCTTCAGTTGCTGCTCGGTGCGGCCCACCCATGCGATTTCGGGGCTGGTGTAGATCACCCAGGGAATGGTGCCGAAGTTCACATGGCCATGCTGGCCGGCAATGCGCTCGGCCACGGCCACGGCCTCTTCCTCGGCCTTGTGCGCCAGCATCGGGCCGCGCACCACGTCGCCCACGGCCCAGACGCCGGGCAGGCTGGTCTTGCAGTCGTCATCGACCACGACGCAGCCGCGCTCGTCCAGTGCCAGGCCCACGGCCTCGGCATTGAGGCCGGCCGTGTTGGCGGTGCGGCCGATGGAGATGATCAGCTTGTCGGCCTCCAGCGCCTGGGCTTCACCCTTGGCGTTGGTGTAGGCGATGGACACGCCCTTCTTGCCGCTCTTGATTTCGCCGATCTTCACGCCCAGCTCGATCTTCAGGCCCTGCTTGTCGAACGCCTTCTTGGCTTCCTTGGCGATCTGCTCGTCCACGGCGGACAGGAACTTGTCCATGCCTTCGAGCACGACCACTTCCGTGCCCAGGCGGCGCCAGACCGAGCCCATTTCCAGGCCGATCACGCCAGCCCCGATCAGGGCCAGCTTCTTGGGGGCCTTGCCCAGGCGCAGGGCGCCGTCGTTGGACAGGATGTTCTCTTCATCGAAGGGCACGCCGGGCAGCGCGCGGGCGCTGGAGCCCGTGGCGACCACGATCTGCTTGCCCGTCAGCACTTCCTCTTCCTTGCCGGCAACCTTGATCTCGTAGCCGCCCTCGACCGCCTTGACGAACGAGCCACGGCCGTGGAAGAAGGTGACCTTGTTCTTCTTGAACAGGTACAGGATGCCGTCGTTGTTCTGCTTCACGACCGCATCCTTGCGGGCGATCATCTTGGCCACGTCCATCTCGACCTTGCCGGTGGAGATGCCATGGTCGGCAAAGTGCAGATTGGCGTGCTCGAAGTGCTCGGACGACTGCAGCAGGGCCTTGGAGGGAATGCAGCCCACGTTGGTGCAGGTGCCGCCCGGAGCGGCGCCGCCCGCGGCGTTCTTCCACTCGTCGATACAGGCCACGTTGAAGCCCAGTTGTGCGGCACGGATGGCGGCGATGTAGCCACCAGGGCCCGCGCCGATGACGATGACGTCGAATTGCTTGCTCATTTCAGGAATCTCTTGTCTGTGATGCATGAAAAAACCCACCGCAGGGCACGCGGCCAAGGGCGGGTTTTCGTCGTGTCGAACCCTGTGGAATTACAGGTCGAACAGCAGGCGCGAAGGATCTTCCAGCGCGTCCTTCATGGCCACCAGGCCCAGCACGGCTTCGCGGCCGTCGATGATGCGGTGGTCATAGGACATGGCCAGATAGTTCATCGGGCGGACCACGACCTGGCCGTTCTCGACCATGGCGCGGTCCTTGGTGGCGTGCACGCCCAGGATGGCCGACTGGGGCGGGTTGATGATGGGGGTGGACATCATCGAGCCGAAGGTGCCGCCGTTGGAGATGGAGAAGGTGCCGCCGGTCATGTCTTCAATGCCCAGCTTGCCGTCTGCCGCCTTCTTGCCGAATTCGGCAATCTTCTTTTCGATGTCGGCGAAGCTCATCTGGTCTGCATTGCGCAGGATGGGCACCACCAGGCCACGGGGCGAACCCACGGCGATACCGATGTCGAAGTAGCCGTGGTAGACGATGTCGTTGCCGTCCACGGAAGCATTGAGCACGGGGTACTTCTTCAGGGCGTGCACTGCCGCCTTGACGAAGAAGGACATGAAGCCCAGCTTGGTGCCGTGTTCCTTGGTGAAGGCGTCCTGGAACTTCTTGCGCAGATCCATCACCGGGGCCATGTTCACTTCGTTGAACGTGGTCAGGATGGCGTTGGTGGACTGCGACTGCAGCAGGCGCTCGGCCACGCGGGCACGCAGGCGGCTCATGGGCACGCGCTGCTCAGGACGGCCGCTGAGGTCTTCCTTGGCAGCGGGAGCCGACACCTGGGGCAGCGCCTTGGTGGGCACGCCGGTGGGGATGACGGCAGCCGTGGACTGCACGCCGCCCTTGACGGCGGCCAGGGCGTCGCCCTTGGTCACGCGGCCATCCTTGCCGGAACCAGCCACGTTGGCGGCCGACAGGTTGTTCTCGGCCAGCAGCTTGGCAGCGGCGGGCATGGCGACATCGCCCTTGCTGCCGCCAGTGGCAGCAGCAGCGGCGGGAGCAGCAGCAGGCGCTGCAGCAGCGGGAGCGGCGGCTGCAGCAGGAGCGGCAGCGGCCACGCCGGCCACGCCTTCGGTGTCGATCTTGGCGATCAGCTGCTCGGCCACCACGGTGGCGCCGTCACCTTGCACGATCTCGGCCAGCACGCCAGCGGCGGGTGCGGGCACTTCGAGCACGACCTTGTCGGTTTCGATTTCGATGAGGATCTCATCGATTGCAACCGCTTCGCCGGCCTTCTTCTTCCAGGTCAGCATGGTGGCCTCAGCGATGGACTCGGACAGCTGGGGAACTTTGACTTCAACGATAGCCATTTGTGATTCTTTCCAAAAGTGTTCTGTACTGATACGTAGCGGGTGGGGGCTGCCTTACTTGTTCAGGACAAAACCCTTGAGCTTGGAGAACGCGCCTTCCACCAGAGCCTTTTGCTGCTCCTGGTGCAGGTGTGCGTAACCCACGGCGGGCGATGCCGAGGCAGCGCGACCGGAGTAGCCCAGCTTCTGGCCATCGAGCATGTTCTCGTGGATGTAGTGCTGCACGAAGAACCAGGCGCCCTGGTTCTGCGGCTCGTCCTGGCACCAGACGATCTCGGTGGCGTTGCCGAACTTCTTGAGTTCAGCGGCGAAGGCCTTGTGCGGGAAGGGGTACAGCTGTTCGACGCGGATGATGGCGACGTCCTTGCTTTCCTTCTCGGCGCGCTTCTTGACCAGGTCGTAGTAGACCTTGCCCGAGCATGCGATCACGCGCTTGACCTTGGCCGCGTTCTTCACGACGGCTTCGTCCTGCTCGGGGATCACGGTCTGGAAACCACCGCTGGTGAATTCGGACAGCGGCGAGGTCGCATCCTTGTTACGCAGCAGCGACTTGGGCGTCATGATGACCAGCGGCTTGCGCAGCGGGCGCACCATCTGGCGACGCAGCACGTGGAAGATCTGGCTGGCCGTGGTGGGCTGCACGATCTGCATGTTGGCGTCGGCGGCCAGCTGCATGAAGCGCTCCAGGCGTGCCGAGCTGTGCTCGGGGCCCTGGCCTTCGTAGCCGTGCGGCAGCATCAGCGTCAGGCCGTTGATGCGGCCCCACTTGACTTCACCAGAGGCGATGAACTGGTCGATCACCACCTGGGCGCCGTTGGCGAAGTCGCCGAACTGGGCTTCCCAGATCACCAGGGTGTTGGGATCGTTCGACGCGTAGCCGTACTCGAAGCCCAGCACGGCCTCTTCGGACAGGATGGAGTCGATGACGGTGAACGGAGCCTGGCTGTCGGCAACGTTCTGCAGCGGGATGTAGGTGCCTTCGCTCCACTTTTCACGCTTTTGGTCATGGATGACCGAGTGGCGGTGGGTGAAGGTGCCGCGGCCGCAGTCCTCGCCCGACAGGCGCACGGGGTAGCCCGATGCGACCAGCGATGCGAAGGCCATGTGCTCGCCCATGCCCCAGTCCACGTTGACATCGCCGCGGCCCATGGCTGCGCGGTCGTCATAGACCTTCTTGACCAGCGCGTGCGGGGTCACGGTCTCGGGGATGGTGGTGATGCGTTCGGCCAGGCGCTTCCATTCGGTCAGCGGGATGGCGGTGTCGCCGGCGTCGGTCCAGGTCTTGCCCAGGAACGGGCTCCAGTCCACGGCGTACTTGCTCTTGAAGTTCGTCAGCACCGGGTCCACGGTGTGGCGGCCTTCGTCCATGGCGGCACGGTAGGCCTTGGCCATGTCGTCGCCCAGCGATTCGCCCAGGCCTTGCGTGGCCAGCTTGTCGGCGTACAGCTTGCGGGTGCCGGGGTGGGCGCCGATCTTCTTGTACATCAGCGGCTGGGTCAGGGCAGGCGTGTCCTGCTCGTTGTGGCCCAGCTTGCGGAAGCAGACGATGTCCACGACCACGTCCTTGGAGAATTCCATGCGGAATTCCAGCGCCAGCTGCACGGCCAGTGCCACGGCTTCCGGATCATCGCCGTTCACGTGCAGCACGGGCGACTCGATCATCTTGACGATGTCGGTGCAGTACAGCGTGGAGCGGGTGTCGCGCGGATCGGAGGTGGTGAAGCCGATCTGGTTGTTGATGATGATGTGCACCGTGCCGCCCGTGGTGTAGCCACGGGTCTGGGCCAGCGCCAGGGTTTCCTGGTTCACGCCCTGGCCGGCAAAGGCGGCATCGCCGTGCACCAGCACGGGCAGCACTTGCTTGCCGTGCGGGTCGTCGCGGCGGTCCATGCGCGAGCGCACCGAGCCTTCGACCACGGGGTTGACGATTTCCAGGTGCGAGGGATTGAAGGCCAGCGACAGGTGGACAGGGCCGCCAGCGGTGGACACATCGGAGCTGAAGCCCTGGTGGTACTTCACGTCGCCCGAGGGCAGATCTTCGGGAGCGGTGTGATCGAACTCGGCAAACAGGTCCTTGGGCATCTTGCCCAGGGTGTTGACCAGCACGTTCAGGCGGCCGCGGTGGGCCATGCCGATCACGACTTCCTGCACGCCCTTCTGGCCGGCAGCGTTGATCAGCTCGTCCATGGCGACGATGAAGCTTTCGCCACCTTCCAGCGAGAAGCGCTTTTGGCCGACGTACTTGGTGTGCAGGTAGCGTTCCAGGCCTTCGGCAGCCGTCAGGCGGTCGAGGATGCGCTTTTTCTGGCTGGCGTCAAAGCTGGGCTTGGTACGGCTGGTTTCCAGCTTTTGTTGCCACCAGCGCTTTTGCGTCTGGTCGGTGGCATACATGTACTCGGTGCCCAGGGTGCCGCAGTAGGTCTCGCGCAGCGCGTTCATCAGCTCGCGCAGCGACATGCTTTCCTTGCCGAAGAAGGTGTTGCTCGTGTTGAACACCGTTTCCTGGTCGGCATCGGTGAAGCCGTAGAACGACGGCTCCAGCTCGGGAATTTCGGGGCGCTCGGTGCGCTTGAGGGGATCGAGATCGGCCCAGCGTGCGCCGACATTGCGGTAGGCGGCGATCAGCTGCTGGACGGCGGTGCGCTTGCGGCCCAGCTCGGAGTCGGCGCCGGAGGCCACGACCACCTTGGTGCCGCCTTGCTTGGCGCGCTCGGCGAAAGCGTTGATGACGGGCTGGTGCGGGACGTCCTTGGAGTCCGTGCCGTCGACTGCGGGCACATGTTGCAGTGCATCAAAGTACTCGCGCCAGGAATCCGGCACGCTACCGGGGTTGGCCAGGTAGTTCTCGTACATTTCTTCGACGTAGGGGGCATTGCCGCCGAAGAGGTAAGTATTGCCTTGATAGGCTTGGTAGACCGACGTCTGATCGCTCATATTGCGCTGACCTCCGCCTCCCTGAAGGAGGCATTAGCTGGTTTGTAGAACCTTCCGCGACACGGCTGTACCGATTGGCGGATGCGACTGTGGCTGGGGAAGGGCCTGGTTGCGACCGCCATTGTGCCACCGTTCAAACATCGCAGCAGGGCAGTTACCAAGCGATTACCTGGACCCTCCGGGAGTTCCCGCAGTCGCGTACATTGGCGCATCTTCCGAACGGACCGACAGATGAACCTGCTGCCCTTACACAAACGCACTTTCATGCTGCTGCTGATCGCGGCGACCATCGGCTTCGGTGCCGTGCTCTGGGAATTCATGGGGGCCATCTTCTGGGGCGTCGCCCTGGCCATCCTGTTCTCGCCGCTGCACCGGCGCCTGCTGGCGCGCATGCCCCGGCGCACCAATCTCGCCGCCCTGTCCACCCTGCTGCTGTGCCTGGTCGTGGCCATCCTGCCGCTGGCGCTGATCGGCGCCTCCCTGGTGCGCGAGGCCTCGTTGATCTATGAGCGCGTCAACAGCGGCAACCTGGACGCGGGCACCTATCTGCAACAGATCATGGACGCCCTGCCCTCCTGGGTCACACCCTGGCTGGAGAGGTTGCACCTGGGTTCGCTGGCCGAGCTGCAGGACAAGCTGTCCAGCATCGCCATGCAGGCATCCAAGCTGGCCGCCACCAAGGCGCTGGGCATAGGCCAGAACACGTTCGGCTTCCTGGTGGGCTTTTGCGTGATGCTGTACCTGCTGTTCTTCCTGCTGCGCGACGGCCGTGACCTGACCCAGCGCATCCGCATGGCGATTCCGCTGCAGGCCGACCACAAGGCCGAGCTGTCGAGCAAGTTCACCACCGTGATCCGTGCCACCGTCAAGGGGAACCTGGCCGTGGCGGCCGCCCAGGGCGCGCTGGGCGGGCTGATCTTCTGGATCCTGGGCATCCAGGGGCCCGTGCTGTGGGGCGTGGTGATGGCCTTCCTGTCGCTGCTGCCGGCCGTGGGCGCCGGCCTGATCTGGGCCCCTGTGGCCATCTACTTCCTGGCCACCGGCGCCATGGGCAAGGGCCTGATCCTGATCGCCTACGGCGTGCTGGTGATCGGACTGGTGGACAACGTGCTGCGCCCCTTGCTGGTGGGCAAGGACACGAAGATGCCCGACTACATCGTGCTGATCTCGACGCTGGGCGGCATGGCTCTCTTCGGACTGACGGGTTTTGTGATAGGCCCCGTGATTGCGGCCCTGTTCATGGCGATCTGGGACATGTTCTCGCGCATGCAAGTGCAAGATGAGGAAAAGCGCCGCCAACTTGCCCAGGCAGGTTTGGCGCATGCTGAATATCAGACATCGGATGATATGGACCTCAAGCAAGCACCGCAGGATCCGCGCCCGCCGGCACGCTGAGCCTGCTCCGGCCCCTCCCTCTGGACGGGGGCCGGAAATCCATTTTCAGGCATTCAATGGGTGCAAATGGATCGCATTCGCGCAATAGCCTGGATTCATCGACCTCATTCATCCACTCAATGAATGGCGGATTGATATAAAACAAAATGTCCGAAGCCCTGAATCCAGATAATCATTTCAACTGATGATCCCGCCGGGCGGCACCCTGGCAAGCCCCGCGCAGCAAGGCCTGGCGTGGAGCTTGCGCGCGAATGCCGCACAGGACGACTCAGGATTAAGGGTTATTTCCCGGATTGATTCCGGGGTGCACTCGTAGAATTTGCTTACAAGCGTCAATTTCTATTAGAAGGTACCCCACATGGTCCAATTCTCCAGACGCCAGTTCATGAAAGTGACTGGTTCGACTCTGGCCGGATCCAGCCTGGCGTTGATGGGCTTCTCGCCCACTGCCGCCCTGGCTGAAGTGCGCCAGTTCAAGCTGGCCGCCACCACGGTCACCCGCCAGACCTGTACCTACTGCTCGGTAGGCTGCGGCATCCTGATGTATTCGCTGAGCGACGGCGCCAAGAACGCCAAGCTGTCGGTGATCCACGTCGAGGGCGATCCGGACCACCCCGTCAACCGCGGCACGCTGTGCCCCAAGGGCGCCTCGCTGCTGGACTTCGTCCACAGCCCGCACCGCCTGAAGTACCCCGAGTACCGCGCCCCCGGCTCCAACGAGTGGAAGCGCATGTCCTGGGACGAGGCGCTGACGCGCATCACCAAGCTGCTCAAGGACGATCGCGACGCGAACTTCGTCGAGCAAAACGACAAGGGCCAGACGGTGAACCGCTGGCTGACCACCGGCATGCTGGCCGCCTCGGCCTCCAGCAACGAAGCCGGTTACGTCACACACAAGGTTGCCCGTTCCTGGGGCCTGCTCGCACTCGATAACCAAGCACGTGTCTGACACGGCCCGACGGTGGCAGGTCTTGCCCCGACGTTTGGCCGTGGAGCGATGACGAACCATTGGGTCGACATCAAGAACGCGGACGTTATCCTGATCATGGGCGGCAATGCCGCTGAAGCACATCCCTGCGGTTTCAAGTGGGTGACCGAAGCGAAGGAGCACAACGGTGCGCACTTCATGGTGGTCGATCCGCGCTTCAACCGCTCCGCCTCCGTGGCCGATTTCTACGCCCCCATCCGGTCGGGCTCGGACATCGTGTTCCTGGGTGGCGTGATCAACTATCTGCTGACGAACGACAAGATCCATCACGAATACGTGAGGAACTACACCGACTTCTCGTACATCGTGAAGGAGGAGTTTGCGTTCGACGAAGGCATCTTCTCGGGCTACGACCCGCAGACACGCAAATACGACAAGTCCAGCTGGGACTATGAGCTCGACGCCGACGGCTACGTGAAGGTGGACGCCAGCCTGCAGCATCCGCGCTGCGTGTACCAATGGCTCAAGCGCCACTACGCCAGCTACACACCCGAGAAGGTGGAGAGCGCCTGCGGCACGCCCAAGGAAAAATTCCTGCACGTGTGCGAGAAGCTGGCATCGACCGCCGTACCGGGTCGCGTCGCGACCATCCTGTACGCACTGGGCTGGACACAGCACACCACGGGCGCGCAGATCCTGCGCACGGGCGCCATGGTCCAGCTGCTGCTGGGCAATATCGGCGTGGCCGGTGGCGGCATGAACGCGCTGCGCGGGCACTCCAACATCCAGGGCCTGACGGACCTGGGCATCCTGTCGGCCTCGCTGCCCGGCTACCTGACGCTGCCCAACGAGGGCGAGCAGGACTACCAGAAGTACATCGACGCGCGCACGCCCAAGGCCATGCGCCCGGGCCAGATGAACTACTGGTCGAACACGCCCAAGTTCCACGTGAGCCTGATGAAGGCCTGGTGGGGACCGGCGGCCACGGCCGAGAACAACTGGGCCTTCAACTACCTGCCCAAGCTGGACAGGCAGTACGACATGCTGCAGGTGTTCGACCTGATGGCGCAGGGCAAGATCAACGGCTACATCGCCCAGGGCTTCAACCCGCTGGCGGCCCTTGCGAACAGCAACAATGTGCGCGAAGGCCTCAAGAAGCTGAAGTTCCTGGTGATCATGGACCCGCTGGTCACCGAGACATCGGAGTTCTGGCAGAACCACGGCGAGTTCAACGACGTGGATCCGGCATCGATCCAGACCGAGGTGTTCCGCCTGCCCACGACCTGCTTTGCCGAGGAAGACGGCGCCGTCGTCAGCTCCTCGCGCGTGCTGCAGTGGCACTGGAAGGCGGCCGAGCCCCCGGGCGAGGCCAAGACCGACATCGCCATCATGTCGGCCCTGCACCTGCGCCTGAAGCAGGCCTATGAGAAGGACGGCGGCAAGTTCCCCGAGCCGATCACCAAGCTGTGGTGGCCCTACGCCCATGCCGATCATCCGACCTCGGAAGAGATCGCCAAGGAGTACAACGGCCGCGCCCTGGTGGACCTGTTCGACCCCAAGGACCCGACCAAGCTCATCCGCAAGGCCGGCGAGCAGCTGGCCGGCTTCGGCGAGATGCGCGACGACGGCACGACGATGGGCGGCTGCTGGATCTGGGCAGGCTGCTGGACCTCGTCCGGCAACCAGATGGCCCGGCGCGACAACAGCGACCCCACGGGCATAGGCAACACGCTGAACTGGGCCTGGGCCTGGCCGGCCAACCGCCGCGTGCTCTACAACCGCGCCTCCTGCGACCGCAACGGCCAGCCGTTCGATCCCAAGCGCACGCTGATCCGCTGGAACGGTAAGGCCTGGGGCGGTGCCGACGTGCCCGACATGGGCCCGACCATGCCGCCGGAGACCACCGATCCGTTCATCATGAACCCCGAGGGCGTGGCGCGTTTCTTCGCCCGCAAGGGCATGAACGAGGGACCGTTCCCCACCCACTACGAGGCCTTTGACAACCCGCTGGGATACAACCCCATGTATCCCGACAACAAGCTGGCGGTCATCAACCCGGCCACGCGGATCTTCGACTCCGTCAAGGATTCGGCGGGCTCGCCCAGCGAGTTCCCGCACGTGGGCACGACGTACCGCCTGACCGAGCACTTCCACTACTGGACCAAGCACGTTCAGCTGAACAACATCGTTCAGCCCGAGCAGTTCGTGGAAATCGGCGAGGCGCTGGCCAAGGAACTGGGCATCGAGACCGGCCAGCATGTGAAGGTCAGCTCCAAGCGCGGCTTCGTCAAGGCAGCCGCCGTGGTGACCAAGCGCATCAAGCCCATGAAGATCGATGGCAAGACCATCCACCACGTGGGCGTGCCCATTCACTGGGGCTTCTCGTCGACGGGCCGCAAGGGCTACATGGCCAACAACCTGACGGCATCGGTGGGCGATGGCAACAGCCTTACCCCGGAATCCAAGACCTTCCTCGTGAAGGTGGAAAAGGTTTAAGGAGCAGCTGATGTCATCAACCATGTCTCTCGATATCAAGCGTCGCTCGGCCACGACGACGCCTGCTCCCAGTGCGCGCGAAACGCACAGCGGCGAGGTGGCCAAGCTCATCGATGTCTCCAAGTGCATCGGGTGCAAGGCCTGCCAGACCGCCTGCATGGAGTGGAACGACCTGCGCGACGAAATCGGAACCTGCGCGGCCGGCGTCTATGACAACCCGACCGATCTGACCGATCAGTCGTGGACCGTCATGCGCTTTACCGAGTACGAGAACGAAGCGACCGGCAACCTGGAGTGGCTGATCCGCAAGGACGGCTGCATGCACTGCGAGGACCCGGGCTGCCTGAAGGCCTGCCCCTCGCCGGGCGCCATCGTGCAGTACAGCAACGGCATCGTGGACTTCCAGCAGGACCAGTGCGTGGGCTGCGGCTACTGCGTCACGGGCTGCCCGTTCAACATCCCGCGCATCTCCAAGAAGGACCACAAGGCCTACAAGTGCACGCTGTGCTCGGACCGCGTGGCCGTCGGCCGCGAACCTGCCTGTGTCAAGACCTGCCCCACGGGCGCCATCATGTTTGGCACCAAGGAGGCGATGAAGGACCAGGCCGAGCACCGCATCGGCGACCTCAAGCGGCGCGGCTATGCCGAGGCGGGCCTGTATGACCCGCAGGGCGTGGGCGGCACCCATGTGATGTACGTGCTGCATCACGCGGACAAGCCTTCGCTGTACAAGGGCCTGCCCGACGACCCGAAGATCAGCCCCATGGTGTCCCTGTGGAAGGGCGTTGCCAAGCCGCTGGCCATGGCCGCGCTGGGTGCAGCTGCCGTCGGCAGCCTGTTCCACTACATCACCAAGGGCCCGAACGACGTGTCCAAGGAACTGGAAGACGAAATGGACCGCAAGGACCAGGAAGCCGCTGAAAAGGAGGCCCGCCGATGAAACGCAATCCACGTGACCTGGTGCGCTACAACGCATCGGAGCGTGCCAACCACTGGGTGGTCGGCATCTGCTTCATCCTGCTGGCGCTGTCGGGCCTGGCGTTCTTCCACCCGGCCTTCTTCCCGCTCACGCAGCTGTTCGGCGGCGGGCCGTGGACGCGCATCCTGCACCCCTACATCGGGGTGGTGATGGCGCTGTTCTTCATCATCATGGCGCTGCGCTTCTGGCGCCTGAACGTGGTCGAGCCGCGCGACATCGAGTGGCTCAAGAACGTCAACAAGATGATCGACGGCGACGACCACGACATGCCCGAGCAGGGCAAGTACAACGGCGGCCAGAAGCTGCTGTTCTGGGGCCTGGTCATCGGCATGCTGGCGATCACCGTGACCGGCGCGCTCATGTGGCGCGCCTGGTGGACGCTGCCCGTCAACGTGGTGCGCGCCGCCTCGGTGGTGCATGCCATTGCGGGCGTGTGGATGATCGGCCTGATCATCATGCACGTGTACGCGGCCATCTGGACCCGGGGCACCATCCGCGCCATGCTGTACGGCACGGTGACGCGGGCCTGGGCCAAGCAGCATCACCGGGGGTGGTATCGCAAGATGACCGGGGATAATGACTGACACCCCCTGAGCGGCTTACGCCGCTTCCCCCTCTCTACTCGCTGCGCGAGGGAGGGGGACGGCACCCTCGGTGCGGGGCGGCCCTTCCTCGGTGCCCCCCGCCTTGGGCCGCGCCAGTTTTCACAGACATGGCGTCATACTAGGCATCAGCCTGAGCACCCAGCCGCCCAGCGATCCGGGCGGCTGTTTTTTTGGGATTCATTCCAATGCAACGCATTCTTCAACCCGGCGATATCGAGTCGCTGGATCACACCAGTTTTCCGCGCGTGCTGCTGCCGCAGTTGCCGGGGCTGTTCAGCGAGCGCGCGGCGCGGCTGCGGCAGTTGGCCGAGGGCAATCCGATTGCCGATTACCTGCGGTTTGTGGCGCAGATCGTGGACGCGCAGGGCAAGGCGGCCGGGCAGTTGACGCTGGTCGAGCCCGAGGCGGCGCTGATCGCGCGGGCGCAGGAGCATTCGATGCCGCTGCTGCCTGCCGCCGACCATATCGATGCCGCCTGGCATGGCGTGCTGGACCGCATGCTCGATGCCCTGTCGGGCGCCGATGGCCTGCCTGCGCCGCTGCAGCCGCTGCTGCAGGAGCTGCGCGCGCTGGACACGGCCGGGCGTGACGAGATCGCGCAGCGGCTGCTGCAAAAGGAAGTGGCGGCCCGCCACGTAGGCATGGCGCCTTTTGTGATGGCTGCACTGCAAGTGGTGTTTGCCACGCGCGCCAGCGGCCTGAGCGCACGCGACGTGCCCTATACCGATCCCGCCTCGATCTGCCCCGTCTGCGCCAGCGAGCCCGTGGCCAGCGTGCTGCGCATTGGCGGCAAGGCGGCGGGCCACCGCTACCTGCACTGCGGCACCTGCTGCACGGAGTGGCACATGGTGCGCGTCAAGTGCTCGCACTGCGAGTCGACCAAGGGCGTCGAGTACCAGGGCATCGATGGCGCAGGCGATACCGTGCTGGCCGAGACCTGCGAGGAATGCGGCAGCTACCGCAAGGTGGTCAACCAGGAAAAGGACCCGATGGCCGAGCCCCTGGCCGACGACCTGGCCTCGCTGATGCTGGACCTGCTGATGGGCGAGGAGACGCGCTTTCAGCGCGCCAGCGCCAATCCCCTGCTCTACGTGGCCTTTGCCGAGGAGCAGGATGAGGCCGGCGACGCGCTGATCGACCCCGCCACGCCTGCTGCCTGACCCTTTCGCACGCCATGACCGATACCGCCGCCCCCTCTGCCGCATCCCCTGCCGCCTCCCCTGCCCCGTCCGCGCTGCGCCTGCCTGCCGTGGACAAGGTGCTGTTGAGCGCCGACATGCTCGCGCTGCGCGAGCGCCACGGCCTCGATGCCTGCACCCAGGCCGTGCGTGAATCCCTGGCGCAGATGCGAGCCGATGCGCAGGAGCGGCTGCGGTCCGGCGAGCCCGATGCAGGCGCGCCCGGCATCACCGAGGTGGTCCAGGCGGCCGGCCTGCGCCTGGCGCGGCGCTTTGCGCCCCGGCTGCGCACGGTCTTCAATCTCACCGGCACGGTGCTGCACACCAACCTGGGCCGCGCCCTGCTGCCGCAGGAGGCGGTGGACGCCGTGGTGGCCGCCATGACGGCGCCGGCCAACCTGGAGTACGACCTGGAAGACGGCGGCCGTGGCGACCGCGACGACCTGATCGAATCCCTGGTCTGCGAACTCACGGGTGCCGAGGCCTGCACCGTCGTCAACAACAACGCCGCCGCCGTGCTGCTGACCCTGGCCACGCTGGCGGCCGGGCGCGAGGTCATCGTCTCGCGCGGCGAGCTGGTGGAGATCGGCGGGGCCTTCCGCATTCCCGACGTGATGACGCGCGCAGGCGCCACCCTGGTCGAGGTGGGCACCACCAACCGCACCCATGCGCGCGACTACGAAGGCGCTGTCGGCGAACATACCGGCCTGCTCATGAAGGTGCATTGCAGCAACTACGCCATCACCGGCTTCACCAAGGCCGTGAGCGACGCGGAGGTGGCATCCATTGCCCATGCGCACGGCCTGCAGATGGTGGTGGACCTGGGCAGCGGCACCCTGGTCGATCTGCGCGAATGGGGCCTGCCCTACGAGGTCACGGTGCGCGAGACCATCGAGTCGGGCGCCGACATCGTCACCTTCAGCGGCGACAAGCTGCTGGGCGGCCCGCAGGCCGGCCTGATCGTGGGCCGCAAGGACCTGATCGCCCGCATCAAGAAACACCCGCTCAAGCGCGCACTGCGCGTGAGCAAGCTCACCCTGGCTGCGCTGGAGCCCACGCTGCGCCTGTACCTGCACCCCGAAAAGCTGGCCGAGCGCCTGACCACGCTGCGCCTGTTCACGCGGCCCCAGGCCGACATGCAGGCCCGCGCGCAGGCCCTGCAGCCGCTGGTGCAGCAGGCGCTGGGCAGCCGCTATGTGGTGGAAACCGCCGAGATGAACAGCCAGATCGGCAGCGGCGCCCTGCCCGTGGAAAACCTGCCCAGCTGGGGCCTGCGCCTGCATCCGGCCGACGGTCGCCAGGCCGGCCGCCAGCTCACCCGGCTGGAGGCAGGCCTGCGCGGCCTGCCGCGCCCCGTCATCGGCCGGCTGCATGACGACGCTCTGTGGCTGGACCTGCGCTGCCTGGAGGCAGCCGACGAGCCTGCCTTCACCGAACAGCTGCCGCTGCTGCACATCGCCTGAGGACGAACGCATGATCATCGGCACCGCCGGCCACATTGACCACGGCAAGACCACCCTGGTGCGCGCGCTCACGGGCGTGGACACCGACCGCCTCAAGGAAGAGAAGGCGCGCGGCATCTCCATCGAGTTGGGCTATGCCTACACGCCGCTGCCCAATGGCGAGGTGCTGGGCATCATCGACGTGCCCGGCCACGAAAAATTCGTGCACACCATGGCCGCAGGCGCCGTGGGTATAGACCACGCCTTGCTGGTGGTGGCCGCCGACGACGGCGTCATGCCGCAGACGCGCGAGCACCTGGACATCCTGCAGCTGCTGGGCGTGCGCGAAGCCACCGTGGCCCTGACCAAGGCCGACCGCGCCACGCCCGAGCGCCTGCAGCAGGTGCGCGCCGAGATCCAGGCCCTGCTGGCCCCCACGCCGCTGGCCGGCGCGCCGGTCTTCCCTACCGCGGCAGCCCTGCCTGACGACGCAGGCGTGGCGCAGCTGCGCGAGCACCTCATGGCGCGCGCCCAGTCCATTCCCGCGCGGGCCAGCGACGGGCTGTTCCGCCTGGCCGTGGACCGCAGCTTCACGCTACCGGGCCAGGGCACCGTGGTCACAGGCACCGTGTTCGGCGGGCAGGTGAAAGTCGGCGACACGCTGGTGCACTCGGCCTCGGGCACCGAGGTGCGCGTGCGCAGCCTGCATGCCCAGAACCAGGCCAGCGAACAGGGCCTGGCCGGACAGCGCTGCGCGCTCAACCTGTCGGGCATTGCCAAGGAAGCCATCACGCGCGGCGACTGGATCGCCGACGCACGGCTGCTGCAGGCCAGCGACCGCATCGACGTGCGCCTGCAACTGCTGGCCGATGCGCCATCACTGGCCCAATGGACGCCTGTGCATGTGCACATCGGTACGGCGCGCTGCACGGCCCACGTGGCCCTGCTGCAGGACCAGCCGCTGGGCCCGGGCGAACAGGCCATCGTCCAACTGGTGCTGGACATGCCCGTACATGCCCAACCCGGCGACCGGCTCATCGTGCGCAATGCCCAGGCCAGCCGCACCATTGCCGGCGGCAGCGTCATCGACCCCTTTGCACCCGCACGCAAGCGCCGCAGCCCCGAGCGCACGGCCTATCTGCAGGCGCTGGAATCGCTGATTGCCACCGGGGACGCCAGCGCGCTGGTGCAAGGCGCGGCGCACGGCATTGCCACGTCGCAGCTCATGCGCCTGACGGGCCGCGCATCGGTGGCCACGGATGCCCGCGTGCACCGCCTCCCCCTGGCCGAGGGCGATACGCTGCTGCTGGGCGAGGCACGCTTGCAGCAGCTGCGCAACCAGGTGCTGGACAGCATGGCGCGCTTCCACGACAAAAGCCCCGACGAGCCCGGCGTGAACGCCGCACGCCTGCGCCGCATGGCACTGTCGGGCCTGGTGCATGCAGGGCATGACGCGCTGTGGAAGGGCCTGCTGCAAGCCCTGCTGCAGGACGGCAGCCTGGCCGCCAGCGGCGCCTGGCTGCACCTGCCCGGCCACAGCGTGCAGCTGTCGGACAGTGAAACGCAGATCGCCCAGAAACTGCTGCCCGCCATTGAGGCCGGCCGCTACGACCCACCCTGGGTGCGCGACCTGGCCCGCGACAGCGCCACCGGCGAGGAAACCGTGCGCCAGCTGCTGCGCAAGCTCGCACGCCAGGGCCAATTGTTCCAAGTCACCAAGGACCTGTTCTACACGGCAGCCCGCATGGACGAACTCGCGGCCCTGGTCCGCGAACTGGCCTCCTCCACCCCCAACGCCGAAATCCAGGCCCACGCCTTCCGCGACGCCACCGGCCTGGGCCGCAAACGCGCCATCCAGATCCTCGAATTCTTCGACCGCATCGGCTACACCCGCCGCCTGCGCGACGCCCACCTGCTGCGCCCCGATGTGCAGTGGACCACTGGCGCCACAGCAAGAATCTGAGGCAAGGGGCCGCTACAATGGCCAGCTTTGCTTCGCCACGGCGCCAGCAACCGGCGCGGCCCAGGGCGAGAGACACCGAGCAAGGGCCGCCCCGCAGCAAGGGTGTCGTCCCCCTCCCCCGCGAAGCGGGTAGAGAGGCGCCGTGCAACGGGGGAAGCGGCGTAAGCCGCTCAGGGGGAGCTTCAATCCAGAAGGAAAGCATACGCACCCGGTGGTGCGCCCGGGCTTCAAACCCGGTCAGGGGCGTCAGCCGCTCCTGGGTAGGTTCGACTCCTGCTGCTTTCCGCCAATCCCCCCGACTCTGATTCCAGCCAGGTTACGGCTATTGCAAGGGCACGACGATGGCCACGCGGCGGTTCTCCGCCGCATCGCTGGGCACCACGGGCATGGCGCGGCCCAGGCCCTTGACCTCGATATCCTGGCGCGCCAGGCCAGCTTCGGCCAGCACATCGGCCACGGCCTCTGCGCGGCGCAGCGACAGGCGCATGTTGTAGGCATCGCTGCCGCGATCGTCCGTATGGCCTTCCACGCGCAGCCGCTCTATGCCCACGCCCTTGAGGGCACGGCCCAGCTCCAGCACCTTGGTACGCGCCTGGGCGCCGACTTCGGCCGAATCAAAGCCGAACAGCAGCTTGCCCGACATCTGCAGCTCCCAGCCCTGGTCTGCCTGCGCAAAGCCCTGGCTGCGCAGCAACTGCTGCTGTTCTTCGGTCAGCCCCGGCGCCTTGGCCGGCGCCTGAGGCACCGTCTGGCAACCGACCAGCGCAAGGGCCAGCACTGCGGCCGCACCTGCGCCGCACATCCGGATCCAGCTCCGTCGTTTCAACATGTCATCCTCCTGTGATTCGTTCGGCCTGGCGCATGGCCTTGGCCTGGTACATGGCCTGGTCTGCATGGCGCATCAGCGTCTCCATGCTCTGGCCATGCTTGGGAAAAAGGGCGACGCCCGCGCTGACCGAAGGCTGCAGCACCACGCCGTCGCCAACGACCAGGGGCTCGCGCATGGCGGCCTCTATCTTGTCCTGCACCATCTGCGCGTCGCCACCGCCGCCGATGGGATAGAGCAGGATGGCGAATTCGTCGCCACCCAGGCGGGCGACCAGATCGGTCTCGCGCACCTGCGAGCGCAGCCGGGCCCCCACCGCCTTGAGCAGCACATCGCCCACGGCATGGCCGTAGGCATCGTTGACCTGCTTGAAGCGGTCGTTGTCCAGAAACAGCACGGCCAGCTTCTGCCCGCTCTCCGCCGCACTGTCCAGCGCCTGCTGCAGTCGCTGCTCGAAATGCAGCCGGTTGGCCAGCCCCGTGAGGCTGTCGCGCGAAGCCTGCCGCTCCAGGGCCGAATTTTGCTGCTGCAGCCGCTCATGGCGCGTCTGCAGCTCGGCCAGCAGGGCGTTGAAGTTGTCGCCCAACTCGCGCAGCTCGGCAATGCGCGCCAGCGGCACGCGCTGGTCCATGGATCGGTCATGGCGCACGGCCCGGGCCACGCGCGCCAGCTGCTGCAGCGGCTCGGCAATGTCGCGCAGCATGCGGCGCGACTGGCGCAGGCCCACATAGCCGCTGACACCCACGCACAGCACCAGCACGATGAAACCTGCGCCCAGGAAGCGGACCAGGCCCACGCCATCGCTGGCCAGCTGCACACTGCCGACCAGCCTGCCGTCCTGGCGCACATCGGCCTCGGCGCGCGGCAGGCCAATGCCCACGGCCAGCAGCTCCCCGATGCTGGACAGCGCCGAGCCACCATGGCCCGACCACCGCACGAACGGGCGGCCCTCGGCATCGAAGACCTCGGCATGGGCCACGCCTTCGCCGCGCAGCAGCTGGTCCAGCACGCGGGCGGCCTCGTCGCGGTCACCGAAGACCAGCGATGCCTCGACCGTATAGGCCAGCGAACGGGCCACCAGATGCAGGTTGTTGGACAGGTACAGGCGCAGGGTGGCCACGCCGACGATGAGCAGCAGCGCCCCCGCCAGCGCGATGGCCACCGCCGCCATGCGCAGGTGCGCGCGGCGGATCACGTTGCGCAGGGAGGCATTGCCGGACAGGGACAACTTCATGGCAAGGTCCTGTGGCGCGCCAGTTGCAGCACCTTGGGATTGACACGCAGGCCGCTGCGGGCCACGGAGTCGAGGCTGACCTCGAAGCCCGCGCCCTCGCCACGGCGGCGCAGGCAGAACATGGCGCCGATGCGGCACAGCTCGCCCCGCTCGCTGATGGTCAGCAGCGGCCGCCCGGCCAGCTGCTCCATGAGCTTGCGCCAGGCCGCCTCATCGAGCTGGCCGGCATAGATGCCCTCGCATTCGACCAGGGCGCGCGCATCGACGGGCACCACGCGCCGTACCTCCAGCCGCTGGCTGCCCACGGTCTGCGGGGCGCCATTGAGCAGGTCGTCGGCATATTCGGTGGAGCCCACCACGCACAGCCGCAGCACGGGGCTTTCCGTGGGCCAGCGCGTGTAGCCCAGGATGCCTACGACGGTGCGGGTCACCCCCAGCTCATGCTCATCGGCCGCCGGCTCCGCATGTGCCTGCCCCACCAGCCCGGCCTGCAAGGCCAGCAGACCCACGACCAGCCAGGCCCGGGCAGACAGGCCTTTGATCCTGCAATCCATGCCCCACCTGCGGTGTGTGTGATGTATGCGATGTGTGCGAGCTGCCAACCAAGGCTCCTTGAACGGAATATCCATGCATTGCGCCACGCTGGCGCACTGAAGCATTTTTTCACATATCGACCCCATCGGGCCGACGGGACTGTCACGCCGGGGCGCCCGTGATGGGCCAATGCGGCAACACATCAAAGCGCAGAGGCAGGCAGCCGGTAGTGATAGCCGTAGAGTGCCTGAAAGCCCAGGCTTTCATACAGCCCGCGCGCCACCATGTTGGGCGCACGCACCTGCAGTTCGACCCATTGCGCTCCCTGTGTCTGCCCCCAGTGCATCAGGCCATGCACCAGCGCCCGGCCCAGTCCCTGGCCGCGCAGCGCAGGCGTGATGACGATGTCATACAGGCCCACGCAGCCGCGCTCCACGACGGCTAGGCCAAACCCGACCACCTCGCCGCCCACCTCGCCGCCCACTCCACCGCCCACTTGCAGCGAAGCAAATGCGGCGGGCCAGGCAATGGACTGCAGCATATGGTGGTGCGCCTGCCTGTGCTGCTCCGGCACGGCGCCGGCCTGGGCAAAGCCCTGCAGCCAGGCCGTGCCAGGCTGGGCTTGAATGGCAAGGGTCCAGCCCTGGTCGTTCGCTGGCGGCGCCATGTCCGTCAATGCAGCACGCATCACCAGGGAGGGGTCGGCCAGCAGGTAGCCGGCCTGCGCCAGCTGCGCATCCGCATCGGGACTTGCCAGGGGCGAGAGACGAAAGATGGCAGGCAGGCCCTGGCGCTCGTAGAAGGCCTCGATCTGCGGCAGCAAGGCGCCAAGGCGGGCGCCGGGCTGCTGGGCATTGGCCGAGTTGGCGCGCTTGGTATGGCCCTGCGCAGCGCGCAGCAGCCAGTGGCCGCAGAGCACGGTGCGCTGGGCCGGCCAGGCGTTGAAGCCGCGCTGCTCCACGCCCACCACCGTCTCGGGATCGCATTCCACGGATGCGCGGTCATGAGTGAAAGACTTGGACATGCCCGCTTGTACCATGGCCGCCCGCCGTGCCCGCCCATAATATGGCGCGCCGCCGCGCTGGCGGCAGGCACTCTTTCCCACTACTGCGATCGCCGCCGATCGCCGGATTGCTCCATGACCACAGACACCTCCCAAGCCCCCCGACTCACCTCGCTGTCCCATGGCGGCGGCTGCGGCTGCAAGATCGCGCCGGGCCTGCTGGCGGAGCTGATCGGCAAGAGCGCGCTGCCCAAGCAGTTCTTCCCGGACCTGCTGGTGGGCACGGAGACCGCCGACGACGCCGCCGTCTACCGCATCAACGACGAGCAGGCCATCGTGGCGACCACGGACTTCTTCATGCCCATCGTGGACGACCCGTATGACTTCGGCCGCATCGCCGCGACGAATGCGCTGTCCGACATCTACGCCATGGGCGGCCAGCCCCTGATGGCCCTGGCCATCGTGGGCATGCCCATCAATGTGCTGCCGCACGACACCATTGCCAAGATCCTGGAAGGTGGCGAATCGGTCTGCCGCGATGCCGGCATTCCGCTGGCCGGGGGCCACTCCATCGACTCGGTCGAGCCCATCTACGGCCTGGTCGGCATAGGCATCGTCAACCCCCGCCAGATGAAGCGCAATGCCGACGCCCGGGCCGGCGACGTGCTGATCCTGGGCAAGCCGCTGGGCGTGGGCATTCTGTCGGCCGCACTCAAGAAGAACCTGTTGGACGAGGCCGGCTACCGCGCCATGGTGGAAGCAACCACCCTGCTCAACCGCCCCGGCACGGCGCTGGGCAAGATGGACGGCGTGCACGCGCTGACCGATGTGACGGGCTTCGGCCTGCTGGGCCATGGCCTGGAACTGGCACGCGGCGCGGGCCTGACGGCACGCATCGACAGCCGCAGCCTGCCCGTGCTGCCCACGGTGCAGGGCTTTGCCGAGCAGGGCGTCATCACGGGCGCCTCGGGCCGCAACTGGGCCTCTTATGGCGCGCAGGTTGCGCTGGGCGCCGGCATCACCAATGCGCAGCGCGCGCTGCTGACCGATCCGCAGACCTCGGGCGGCCTGCTCGTGTCCTGCACGCCGGATGTTGCCGATCAGGTGCTTGCACTGTTTGCCGAGCAGGGCTTTGGCAGTGCCGCCATCGTCGGCCGCATGGAGGCGGGCGAGCCGCGCGTCATCGTGGACTGACGGCCAGCGCATTCCAAAAGCAACGGGGGCCGAGGCCCCCGTCGCTTTTTGCACTCCCGGCGAGCCGCCAGCGAACCGGCGGCCCGTCACCGGGCCACAGGTTGCTTCACTCGCTCACGGTCTGCGTCTTGTAGGCCGGGCTGGCCTGGATGGCGCTGTCGGTGAACGGCAGCTTGAGCCATTGGCGGGCGCCGTAGGCCTTGGTGTAGTCCACGTAGTGGGCCGAGGCCGGGTCGTCCGACAGCGAGAAGGTCAGGAAGGTATGGGCCTCCACACCGGCCGACGGGAAGCTCACCACCTGCATGTAGCTGTTGCCGTGCGGCTGACCGTCCATGCTGTAGCCGCCTTGCTCTATCTTGTTTTCCGAGCAGGTGATGGTGAAGTAGCCCACCTCGCCGCAGCCGCCATACAGCGCGATCTTCTCGCCGCCGCGCTGCGAGAACAGCACGGTGCCGCGCGCCGCATCCATGGCAAAGCCGCTGGCCTGCACAGCCTTCACTGCTTCGGCGAACGCCTTTTGCAGCGCCGCCTTGGCCGTGGGCTTGATGCCACGCGGCGTGTTGACGGGGTCGGCCGCATCGAAGGGCACGGCATACAGGTCGGCCGATTTGATCTGGCTGGCCACGCGCTTCCAGAACTCATCCCAGACATGGGAGCCCCTGGATGCCGCCGTGCCCGTGCCGTCCCAGGCCTGCAGCGCCGTGCAGGCAGCCGATACGTCCACCGTTTCACCCGCCGAGGACACGGGGCCTGGACAGACCTGGGCCAATGCCTCGTCCTTGAAGCGCGCGCTGTAGACACGGCTGTCCAGCACCATCTGGCGCACGATGTCGCTGGTGGCCAGCTTGCCCGGATAGCCGTCCGTGCCCGCCAGCCGCTGCAGCGCCATGGTGTGGCCCAGGCGCGTGCGCAGGCTCTGGGCCGACGAAGTGGAGCCGAAGATGGCCGGATAGCCGGTCAGCGGCGCCGAGGCATTGGACAGCCAGTAGCTGTCGTTCATGTTGCCCACGTAGTCGCTGCGCAGCAAATTGGGCATACGCGCGGGGCCGATGGCACCGGCCTGCACCGAATCCGCATCCGAACTCCAGTCGCACTGGCTGCTGCCACCGGCCAGCACCGGCACCTGGGGCAGCGCCGCGTTGATGGCGGCCGAGGCGGGCGTGGCACAGGCCTGCAATTGCGCGGGCGGCACGTTGGGCACGGCGCCGATGTCGGCATACCAGACCTGGGCATTGCCGCGCCCTGCGGCCACGGTGTTGACCCAGGGAATGGCCGACTCCTCCTTCTGGATGCGGATGAACTCGTCCAGCGACTTGGCCTGGTTCCAGCGCAGCCAGTTGCGGAAGGTGCGGTAGTTGTAGGCGTTGATGTCGCGGATGGCGAACACGCTCTGCGTGGTCCAGCCCAGCGCCGGGTCCATGGCGCCGAGGTTGACCACCGGGCCGTGCACGGTCTTGTACAGCGTGCGCGTGACCTGGTCCTGCCCGCCGGAGGCATTGCGCACGCTCACGGTGATCTTGCTGGCCTGCATGGCCTCGGTCTTGCCGTCACGCACATAGCGGGTCGGATCATTGGGCGCCAGCTGGTACATGAACAGGCCAAAGCGCCGCGCCGTGGACACGGTATGGCTCCAGGCCACGTCGTTGTTGAAGCCGATCAGCACCATCGGGATGCCCAGAAAGCTTGCGCCACTGACATCGATCTCGCCGGGAATCGTGAGCTGCGATTGATAGAAGCGGTCCGGCCCCTTCCAGTACCAGTGCGGATTGCCGAACAGCACGCTGCTGCCGCCGCCCGTGGCCTGCTGGCCAAAGCCGTACATGTTGCTGCCGATGCCCGTGGTGCCGCCCACCTGGAACGATGGCGCCACCACCTGCCCCGGCTTGAGCGCGGCCAGCTGTGTCGCGGCCGGCCGGGCCTTCGCCGGCTTGGCCGAGGCCGTTGCTGCCGCAGCCGCTGCAGGCGGCACGGCATTGGCGATCTGGGCCACGAAGTTGCTGTAGCCGCCGGCCAGATTGGCCGTGTACATGCGCCGCCAGATGTCCTGCGCGGTGATAGCCTGCACCCAAGGCTGGCCCGCGCAGGCCGCATTGGTCTTGGCCCCGGCCGGGGTCTCGCGCACCACGCGGTTGTAGCCGGCTACGAAGCCATCGACCAGTTGCTTGAGCTTGTCCGGCTGGGCCTGGATCATGGCGGCCACGGCGTCATCGGAGACGACATGGCGGAAGAAGAAGTCCGAGTCGAGATTGCGCGGCCGGTCGATGGTGCTGTCGTAGACGGCCTGGGCATCGCCGCCAAGGTAGCGCGAGCGCTCCCCGCGGTACGTCAGGAAGGAGTCGGCCATGGTGCACAGGTTGTCCTGCGCCTGGGCATAGCCGGCGCCATAGCCCAGGCCCGTCCAGTCCTTGGCCTTGATGTGCGGAATGCCCATTTCCGTGCGGCGGATCTCCGCGCTGTACTTGCTGCTGGAGCCGTCGCCCGAACCGCCGCAGGCCGCCAAGGCGGCCAGGCAAATCAATGACAGAGGCTTCCATCCACTGCGAACCGCTGGGTACATGCTTTGTCTCCTGGTGTTATGCGTACACAAAGAAAGGCCCCCTGTTTGTACGGGGGCCCACAACAGCATAGGAGGGCCGCAAGGGACTGCCTACCCGGCAGTTTCACTAGCAGATGTCAGAGACCCGACAGTGGTTGCAAGGGCTGCAGCGCGCCCCTCAGGCAGCGGATTCGCCCGGCTGGCTCAGGGCCGCCGTCGTGCGCCGGTCGATCTTGCGGCTGAGCACCACCGAGGTATAGGTCTGCTGAATGCCGTCGATCAGGCCGATGCGGTCCAGCAGCGCATCGAGCTTTTCATTGCTCTCGCAGCGCACGAACACCATGTAGTCGTACTGTCCGCTGACGGCAGAGACCTCCTCGACCTCGGTGAAGCGGTTGAGCGCCTGCATGACCGACGTGGCCGTCTTGGGCTGCACGCGGATGCCGCAATACGCCCGCACGGCAGACTGCTCCACGCGTGCGCCCAGGCGCACGCCGTAGCCGGCGATCACGCCCTCTTGCTCCAGCCTGGCAATGCGCGCCACCACCGTGGTGCGCGCCAGATTCATCTGCCGAGCCAGATGAGCGGTGGAAGCCCGTGCATTGGTCTGCAGCAGACGCAGCAGCTGGCGGTCGGTTTCATCAAGACGGTATTCCATGCGGTTCCCTGGATTTCAACGGCAAGCACCCATGGAGGCTGCCCGGATGTGGTTCCACATTTCGGCAGAGATCTCCCCCAATCCGGCGATTTTATGCGTTGCGCATCGTCGTTCTATCGACAGGAGCTGCACATTTCCTGGTACCGCGGCGGCTGGAACGCCTCTCCAACCCTCGCCGGACGGCAGCCGCCCCAGCTGGCACCACCAGCTCTTGGGATATTCATCAGAAACAAAAGTAACTAATTACAAATTCTTGATGCAATAGGACGCAGGGACCACGCAGGGACCTGACTACGGAACCGTATGAATCATTAGCATGCACCCCATCTTTCCTTCACAAAAGCTGCTCCAGGCGCACCGCTGCCACTTGCGGCAGTGCTGATCGGGCTTACCGGCGCCTGCGAAACGCTTTCATAGCTGCCGTATGCAAGATGGATCAGTACTTGCAAATACATGCATTTCCGCTAGATTGGCCCCGCAGGCGTAAATTTTGTGTACTCAAGTTACCCCGCACCTCTTGTCTGATCTGCCCCGAGGAGGATTTCCTGTTCCCGCTGCCCGCCGGGCCGCTCGTTCACCACCATGACAAGGGCATGGCCGCCATGCCCGACGAACGCGCGCAGAGTCCGGTGCCTCCATTCGGTCTCCACAGGGGAGACATATGTCACATCGCGCCGCATCCGGAGATCCGTGGAGCCTTCCACAAGCTGCAACGCCCTGGCGGGACAGCTTTGTGCTGGGCGGGGTGCTGTTCCTGTGCTCGGCCGTGGCGCTGGGCCTGCGCTCTCCGGGGCATCTGTCGTCCCTGTGGCTGTCCAACGCCCTGCTCCTGGGCTGGATGCTTCGCAGCCCTGCCTACAGCCATAGACACGGCTGGACGGCTGCCGCCATTGCCATGGCGCTGGCCGAATGGCTTTCCGGCAGTCCGCTGGACCAGACCCTGTGGCTGACCTTTGCCGACCTGGCCGCCGTGGCCTGCGGCTGGATGATGATGCGGCGCCTGCCCCAGCGGGTGCAGCAGATGCGCTCCCCTTCCTCGGTGCTGCACCTGGTGATGTGCAGCCTGCTGGTGAGCGTGGTCGGAGCCGTGCTGGGCTCGGCGGGCATGCACCATCTCATGCATTGGCCCTGGCAGCCCATGATGGCCATGTGGTTCAGCAGTGAGTTGATGCACATGACCCTGTTGCTGCCTGTGCTGCTGAGCCTTCCGGCAAAGCTGGAGCCGCTGTCCTGGCGCAGCCAGCCATTCAAACAAACGGCGCAGGCCTTGCTGCCGCTGCTTGCCCTGGCGATTTCCGAATCCATTGCCATCTACCTGGGCGGACCAGGCGCGCTGTCGCTCACCATGCCGGCCATGCTGCTGTGCGCCATGCGCTATCGGCTGTTCGTGGTCGCCCTGCTCAACCTGGTCAGCTGTGCCATCAAGCTGGCCACGTTTTCCCATGTGTTGTTCAGCTCGCCCGGCACCGAGCTGGAGACGACGTTCTCCTTCCGCCTGGGTCTGGCCATGCTGTCGATCGGCCCGCTGGCCGTGGCCTGCACGCTCATGGCTTTCAAGGACATGCTCAGCAAGCTGCGCCATGCAGTGAACCACGATGCGCTGACCGGACTGCTGGCACGCACCAGCTTTCTGGAGCGCGCACAGCGCACGCTGGAGCGCCTGCAGCGCGAGCGCCAGTCAGGCGCCATGCTGATGCTCGACCTGGACCACTTCAAGCACATCAACGACCGCCATGGCCATGCCGCCGGCGACCGGGTGCTGCAGGAAGTCTCGGCCCGCCTGTCGCAGGCGCTGCGCCCGCATGAACTCATAGGCCGCCTGGGCGGCGAGGAGTTTGCGGTGCTGCTGCCCGGTGCCGACTGCGTCACGGCCAGAGCCGTGGCCCAGCGGCTGTGCGAGGCCACGCGCGAAATTCGCATCGACATGAACGATGGCGCAGCCATCTGCCCCACGCTGAGCATTGGCATAGGCTGCACGAACATGGCCTACCCACCGCTGGGTTTGAGTGCCTTGCTGCGCATGGCCGATACGGCGCTGTACCAGGCCAAGGCCAGCGGCCGCGACCGCTACTTCGTGGCCGGCGAGCGGCCGGGCGAGGCCGACTCACCGGCCTTTGCCTGCGAGCATTCCGGGGGCGCCAAAGCGGCCTGACACCAGGCACCGCCTCGGCGTTTTGCCAGCGCTCAGCGCAGGCGGCGGGCGCCGTTTCCTTCGTCGAGCTTGAAGCCCGCCACGGCCTGCGCCAGCTGCACCGCCTGCTGCTGCAGCGACTGCGCTGCGGCCGTGACCTCCTCCACCAGGGCAGCGTTCTGCTGCGTGACCTGGTCCATCTGGCCGATGGCGCTGCCCACCTCGGCAATGCCACGGCTTTGCTCCTGGCTGGCGTTGCTGATCTCGGCCACCAGCGTGCTGAGCTTGCGCACGCCGTCCACGGCCTGGTCGATGGTGGTGCCCGCATTGCGCACCAGGCGGCTGCCCGTGTCGATCTGGCCCACGGAATCATCGATCAGCGCCTTGATCTCCCTGGCCGCCGTGGCGCTGCGTTGCGCCAGCGTGCGCACCTCGCTGGCGACCACGGCAAAGCCCCGACCCTGCTCGCCGGCGCGCGCCGCTTCCACCGCCGCGTTCAGCGCCAGGATGTTGGTCTGGAAGGCAATGGAGTCGATCACGCCGATGATGCTTTCGATCTTGCGGGCCGAGGCCTCGATGCCGCCCATGGTCTGCACCACCTGGCCGACGGCCTCTCCGCCCTGGGTGGCGATCTGCGAGGCGCTGGTGGCCAGCTCGCTGGCCTGGCGGGCATTGGCCGCGTTCTGCTGCACGGTTGCCGTGATCTGCTCCATGGCGGCTGCCGTCTGCTCCAGCGAGCTGGCCTGCTGCTCGGTGCGTGACGACAGGTCCTGGTTGCCACCCGCAATCTCTGCCGACGCCATGCGCACCGATTCCGACGACTCGCGAATGCGCAGCAGCACCGTGGCGATCTTGTCCACGAACTGGTTGAAGGACTGGCCGATCTGCGCCAGCTCATCGCGGCCGGCGGAGGTGAGGCGGCGGGTCAGATCGCCTTCGCCCGAGGCGATGTCCTGCAGCGCATCGCGTGCCACGGCCAGGCGGTTGAGCATGCGGCGCAGCGCCACGGTCAGCAGCACCGCCGCGCCCAGCACGGACAGCACGGTGATGAGGGCGGCCACCTGCAGCAGCGCCCGCACCGAATCCGTGGCCTGTGCGCGGTCGATCACCACGGCCAGCGTCCAGGGCGTGCCCTCGACCTTGGCGGCGTAGAGCATCTGCGGCTCGCCATCGAGCACCAGATCGGCGCGGCCGCCCTGCTCGGCCAGGCGCTTGATCAGCGCGGCATCGAGTTCAGGGGCAATCGCGGAAGCGGGCTTGAGCGCCAGTTCGGGCTTGGCGTAGGCCAGCAGGCGGCCTTCGCCATCAATCAGAAAGGCAAAGCTTTTTTCCTGGGGACGGATGGCGGCCACTTTCCTGGACATGGCGGCCAACCGCACATCAGTGCCGACAACGGCCGTGATGGCGCCCGAGCTGCCGACCGGATCGACAAAGCTGATGGTCAGCTCGCCGGTGCTGGCATCGACATAGGCCGGCGTCACGCCCGGCCGGCCTTCGCGCACGGCCTGCTTGAACCAGTCGCGCTGGGTGCCGTCGTAGTTCTCCGGCATGGGATGGGTGAACACGGCGCGCTTGTCGGCATGGACGAAATAGGCGTCATCGAAGCCGCCAGCCTGCTGGCCGGCCAGCAGGAAGGGGATGGGGTCCGGCTGGTCCACCGCCTTCTTCAATGAGCCGGTGATGCGCTGCTTGTCCTGAACCCAGTCGGTCAGTGTGGATGCATGGGCCCGCGTGAGCTGGCCGATGTTTTCGTCGATATCGGACAGCGTGCTGCTGCGCGCCGTCCAGAAGGTGGCCATGGACAGCGCGAACAGTGCGGCCACGGTGATTGCTACGCAGATGAGGATCAGGCGGGCACGAAGTGTTTGAAACATGATGCGTAGTGAAGGCAAAACGAGGGCTGTGAATGCCCACCGAGCCTATCCGAGACGCATCGGCCGCCAGAGCTCGAAGAGTGCGTACTTGCCCTTGTAATTGCCTGCTTCTTGCTTGCGAAGAAGCCCGCTGGCTAGCCTCTTCGTGCAGGCACTGCATTGCTGGCAGCGCCGCCCAAGCTGCAGTTGTCAGCCTTTTGCAAGAACCAGTCACAAGCTTGAAGGATGCGTGCTATAGTGTCAATTTGTAACACAGACACTTGCCGCCCTGGCTGCGGGATTTTTCTGTCGCAAACGCCAGCGCCTTGATTCCAGGACCCTGCCGTTTGCGCCGCGCACCCTGTGTTTTTCCCTCCCTCATATTTTTGGGGTGCACCACGCGGCCTTTTCTTCCCTTGCATGGACTGCCATTGATCGAGAGTGGCTTCCCATCGGGGGCCGGCAGGGAGCCGGGCAAGAAAGTGTTTCACCTTGATACAAAAATGCCGATAAGAAGGCAGATCTGTCATTCAAGGGAAGAGAAACATGAAGCGATGCATCATCAAAGTGGCCGGCGCCTGCTACACAGCCCTGTTCCCCAGCACCTGCGCCGCTGTGGCAGACGCGATGGCCCGGTTTCCATACGCTACAAAAATCAGCGTCCGACTCGCCTAGACTCGGGCAAGATGGGAATCCGTTCTCAGACAGGTTCCAGGCAATACGCCTGTCGTCGTCCGGGTGTTGCGCGGCAGTGTAGGCTCACTTTGCCAAAAGTCTCCTAAGATTCCTTTATATTGGCAGATCAACATCCATTGATATACATGACTACCGACTACAAGACACTGCTGCAGCAGAAAGCCCATCTCGAAGCCCAGATCGCCGAAGTGCTCAAGACCGAGAAGTCCGGAGCCATTGCCCAGGTGCGCACCATCATCGACCAATACGGATTGACCGAGGCCGACGTCTTCCCTTCGTCCAAAGCCAAGGCTGGTGGCGGTTTCCGCGTGGTCGGCGTCCCCAAGTACCGCGACCCGGCCACGGGCGCAACCTGGACCGGCCGTGGCAAGCAGCCCCGCTGGATCGAAGGCAAGGACCGCACTCCCTTCGCCATATGAGGTCCGGCGCAGCCCGCCCCCTGGCAGCCGCCAAGCTGCGACAGAGCCCGCCAAGTGCGGGCTTTTTGCTGCCAGAAGCAACGGGTTAACCCTATTGCTCAGAAGTTACAAATTCTTCAATGTAGTGCAGATGCGTGAACCGATGGGTGCCGGCATGTTTCGGTACCCAAGCAATCACAACAAGGGAAACAGCAGGTATCACACAGGGAACTGTCCTACAGCCCTGCTCTCCAAAATCATGTTGGCCGCGCCTTTGCAGCAAGCGCAAGCCATGTGGATGCAACCACGCAGCGACAAAGTCCAGGCGGCCACTGGAGCGATCCGCAGCCACCACGAACCATTTTCCAGCCGGGCCAGGGAGACTATCTCCTCCCTCCCCTCTCACTGACTTACCCTGGCAGGCCCGCAAGGGCACCGGCTTTTCTCTTCAAGGACCGCCCTCGGGCGGTCCTTTTTTCTGCGTGTGTTATTGCGCCTTGGTGCTGGTCAACGCAAGGCTGGCACGGCATGGCCCACCTTGAACACGGCCACCATGCCCGACAGGCGCTGCGCCTGGTCGCTGAGGGCGGCGGCCGCCGCTGCGGACTCCTCCACGAGAGCCGCGTTTTGCTGCGTCATCTGGTCCAGCTGGCTGACTGCCTGGTTGACCTGGCCAATGCCGTCGCGCTGCTCCGTGGAAGATGCCGTGATCTCGCCGATCATGTCCGAGACCTTGCGCACGCTGCCCACGATGTCATCCATCACCTGGCCAGCCTGGGCCACCTGGGCCGAGCCTTCCTGCGCGGCATCGACCGAGGTGCTGATCAGCACCTTGATCTCCTTGGCGGCCTCGGCGCTGCGATGGGCCAGGGCCCGCACTTCACCGGCCACCACGGCAAAGCCGCGGCCCTGCTCGCCTGCGCGGGCCGCTTCCACGGCAGCGTTCAGCGCCAGGATGTTGGTCTGGAAGGCAATGGAGTCGATGACACCGATGATGTCGGAGATGCGGCGCGCGCTGTCGCCGATGCGATCCATGCTGGCCACCACATGGCCCACCACGGCGCCGCCGCGCTCGGCGGCCTGGGCGGCGCTGCCGGCCAGATGATTGGCCTGGCGCGCGGTGTCGGCCGCCTGGCCAACGGTGGCGGTCAGTTGTTCCATGCTGGCGGCCGTTTCCTCCAGATTGGACGCCGTCTGCTCGGTGCGCGAAGACAGGTTGTGGTTGCCCGCGGCAATCTCGGTGGATGCGGTGGAGATGGAATGCACGCTGTCACGCACCTCCGTCACCAGCCCGCGCAGCCGCGCCGCCATGCCCGAGACCGAGCGCAGCAGGTGGCCGAACTCGTCCTTGCGACTGTCATCGGCCGACACCGTGAGGTCGCCCTGGGCGATGGCGTCCGTCAGCTGCACGGCACGTTCCAGGGGGCGGGTGATGGCTCGCGTCAGCACCAAGGCCAGCGCCAGGCCCGCCAGAAGGACCACGCCCTGGACGATCCAGGCCAGCACGCTGGCCTGCTGCCGGGCGGCCTGGGCCTGCTCGCGGGCTGCATCGCGCTGGCTGCGCTGCAGCTGCACGAAGACTTCCAGCGAGTCCACGTAGCGGCCAATGGCGCCCAGGTACTGCTGCTGGACGAACTTGCGGAATGCCGCTGCATCGCCGGTCAACTTGATCTCGCGCGCCCGCTTGTTCAGTGCCAGCACCTCGGCGCGGATGGCGGCAATGCGCTCCAGCGCCGCCTTGTCGGCATCACTGGCGCCCTTGACGATCTCGGCCTGCAGCTTGGTGATCAGTGCCGAGCCTTCCTTGACCCGGCCGTCGAGCAGGCGGGTCAGTTCCTCATCGGTGGAGGCATTGCTGGCCAGAACCCGCTCGCCCGTGGTCTCCGTTGCGCCCTTCCATTGAATGGCCAGGCTGATGCGACTCTCGTACTCGGACAGCGTCTGCATGCCGTGGTCCATGGCGCGAGCCGCCGCAAACTGTGCCCAAAGCGATACCGCAAGCATCATCGCCAGCAAGCCGCCCAGCGTGCCCCAAAGCTTGGCGGACACGCTCCATTGATCAAATTTCATTCGTAGCACTCTCGTCGGAAAAACCGAATACAGGAAAGGTGAAACAACAGGCCGCGCACATCAGCGGCGACCGTTTTCCGGCGCAACGCCTTGCCATATCGGCATAGGCCACCAATCCGGAAAAGATGACCTGCTTTTTCGTCACAAATGCCCGGGACTTGAGGCCGCCGCACGGGTAGGCCCGATATTGCCAGCCGTGCACAACGCGGAACATGCGCCATGCGGCCGCAAGCGCCGTGGCAACGGATGCAAAATGGACCGGCGCTTCGGAATGCAGCACCATTCAATGCCGCAATCGCGAAGCTGTCGCCACCCGCACCTGCAAGTGCATAACACGCTGTGGATGTGTCACTCGATACCGATCGCCTCTATGTATTGATTGCGCCGCTGAGCATTTTGCTGCTCAGTTGCACGCTGGCCGTGTGCTGGCTGGTGCAGCGGCGCCAGCGTTACCTGCTGTGGATTGCGGGCGGATACGCCCTGGTTTCTCTGGCGCTGGCCTGGCAAAGCCTTGCACCCCGGGAAGAACTTCACCACTGGGCGGTGTTCACGGGCGCCATGTATCTGTTCGGCACCTGGTGTTTCGCGCGCTGCATGGCGGGGCGCTATGGCGTCTCGGCCCATCCCTTGCTGGGGCTGCTCATAGGCGCCGTCGTCCTGGCTGCGCTGTACTACTACAGCCGGGTCCAGGTCGATCTGTGGGTGCGCGTGCACTGGCTCAACACCGGCCTGGGCCTGCTGCAGATGCTGCCAGCGCCCGCCATGCTGCGGCGCCGGCCGCCTCAGGATTGGTTGGAGAGAATGCTCTACTGGTCCTACGTGGTGTTTGCCGGCTACACCGCTGCCCGGCCGCTGCTGGTGCTGGCCCTGGGCAGCACCGATCTCAATGAGATTGCACGCTCCACCTACTGGCTGGTGACCCTGGTCAGCACGCTGTCGTTTGCGCTGCTGTTCACCCTCATGCTGCTGGCGTGCACGGTGCGCGATGTCTTCACCGCGCTGCGCGAGGAGCGCAACCACGACTCGCTGACCAACCTGCTCAACCGCCGCGCCTTCCAGGAGGCTGCCGAACTGCGCTTGGCCGATCCGCACATGGCCCCGATCTCCGTGCTGATAGGCGACATAGACCACTTCAAGCGCATCAATGACAGCTGGGGACACGACTGCGGAGACCGTGTATTGCAGGCCGTGGCCCAGACCCTGCAGCAACACGTGCGCAACGACGATCTGGTGTCACGCTTTGGCGGCGAGGAATTCGTGCTGCTGCTGATGCGCACCACGCCCCAGGAGGCCGAGCGCGTGGCCCAGCGCATACGCGCCCAGCTCAGCGCGGACGGCTATGTGCTGGCGGCCGGCCAGCGGGTGACCATCAGCTTCGGCATCGCACCCGTGGCCGCCAACACCGCCTTGACCGATGCGCTGACGCGCGCCGACGGCCTGCTGTATGCCGCCAAGCAGGCGGGCCGCGACCGCGTGCATGTGGCCACGGACCCTGGCCGCAGGGTGCCGCAGGCCGTCTGAAACAGGAAGTGCGGAGCGCCTTCTTCGCACGCCCACTCGTCGAAATCCGTGGAAAAGAAAAAGCCCGCCAGGGTGTGGCGGGCTTGTTCGCAAAGGCAGGGTGAATGCCTTATTTTTTCGCGTCCTTCAAGACTTCCTTCACATCACCCAGCTTCTTCTGGGCCGTGCCTTCGACCTGCTTGGCGATGCCTTTGGCCTGTTGCTCGGGGCTGTCGATCAACTCGCCAGCCTTTTGCTGCACCTTGCCTGCGGCATCCTTGAGCGTGCCCTTGATCTGATCCGTGTTCATAGTTGCGTCCTTTGCTGCAAGAGCCTTCAAAAAGGGATAGGTTGTTTAACACCCAACGCAACGATACGCGTGAAAAACCGGGGCGCGCGACAGCGCGCTGCAACGATACGCGTGGTCTGAGGCCTACAGCCTCAGGTCTTCTTGCTGGTGCGACGGGCGGCCTGCGCGCCATCCCCCGTGGCCTTGGGCAAAGACGCAGCCTCACCCGCTTCGGAGCGCAGGCGCTTGAGGGCTTCGGTCACCACGGCCTCCTTGTGCGCCTCGAACAGGCCTGCAGCGGCGTCCTTGTGTTCTTGCAACAAGCGGCACAGGCGCGCGATTTCCTTTTTCAACTCCGCCACATCCAGGTCCGGGCCGGCCTGGGCCGTGTCGCCGGCTTCATCCAATTCGAAGCTGCGCCGTATGCGGGCAACGATTTCGGCATTCATGGAACGGTGGCCTGCCTTTGCCACTTCCGAGATGCGATCGCGCATTCCATCCGGGAAACGGACGATGAAGCGCTCCTGGGTTTCGCTGGGAAAGGGTTTTCGTTGCATTGGGCGATGGTACCTGCCAGATGCAAATTCAGATTCATGCCTAGTTGACATGATTCCAAGTTGGCATAACATTTGAATCGACCCGACCCAGGCCTGGGCAAGCCAGCACCCATGCCTATGCCCGTGCCGATGCTCGTGCGTACGAGCACTGAACCCCAGACCTATTGCGCAAGAACAGAACCATGCCGGACACAGACATGCCCGCCTCCGCGCGCCTTGCGCAGGCCCTCGCCAGAGCGCCCGATCCGGAGAGCCTGGCGACCGATGCGCTATGCCACATCAGCGCGGCGCTGAGCGTGCTGGAAATGCATGTGGAAAGATCCAACCGCGCCATGGTGGTCGGTGTCCACGACCTGCTGCGCAGCTACCACCTCAAGGCAGACCGGGCCGCTGCAGAGCAGCCGGTCGAGGCGCTGGCCAGCAGCGTGCTGCCGCAGATGTCAGCCGACCTTCAAGGCCTGCTGGAAATCATTGACCGCGTAAACGACGACGAGATGGACGACCCCATCCTCTATGCCGTGAGCTACCTGCTCAGGGCGGCCAAGAGATTCTCGGATGCGGCGCCGCAGGCATAGCGGCCTGCGCATCGCCGCCTGACCTCACTCCTCGTTGGTCCACTCCACCCGCGCGCCCAGGCTGCGCAGGTTCTCGACAAAGTGTGGATGCGCACGGCGAATCGGCGTGGCGTTGCGGATCTCCGATCGACCCTCGATGCTGCTGGCGACCATGAACAGCGCAATCGCCACGCGGATGATGTAGGGGCTCTCCACCACGGCCGGCGTCAGCGGATTGCCGCCAAAGGTGACCACGCGGTGCGGGTCCGAAGAAAACACATGGGCACCGAACTTGGACAGCTCGCCCGTCCAGCCCAGCGCGCCATCGTAGATCTTGTTCCAGAACAGCGCATTGCCCTGCGCATGCACACCCAGCGCAATGAAGATGGGCAGCAGATCCACCGGAAAGTACGGCCAGGGAGCGGCTTCCACCTTGGTGAGCACATTGCTGGTGAACGGCGTCTGCACCTTCAGCGGCCCCGAGCGCAGCGCGCGCGACCAGCCGTTCTTGTGCTCCACCTGCACGCCAAACTTGGCGAAGGTGCGGTCGATCAGCGGAAAGTTGTCCGGAGTGCTGTTGCGCACCTCCACATCGCCGCCCGTGATCGCACCCAGCGCGAGAAAGGTGGTGATCTCGTGGAAGTCTTCCTCGAAGGTGAAATCGCCGCCGCCCAGCGGCGCACCGCCGCGCACCGTCAGCCGAGAGGTGCCGATACCGTCAATATCAGCACCCATCATCACCATGAAGCGGCAGAACTCCTGCACGTGCGGTTCGCAGGCCGCATTGGTCAGCATGGACTCGCCCTGCGCAGCCACGGCGCACAGCACGAAGTTCTCCGTGGCCGTGACCGATGCATAGTCCAGCCAGTGGCGCACGGCCTTGAGCGGCGCGGCACTGTGGATCAGCAGGGAGCCGCTGGCGCGTTCCACCTCTCCGCCAAAGGAGCGAAAGATGTCCACGTGCGGATCGATCTCGCGCACGCCCAACGTGCAGCCCTTGACGTTGTCCTCCAGCCGCGCCACGCCAAAGCGCGCCAGCAGCGGCGGCACCAGCATGATGGAAGAGCGCATTTCCTCGGGCAGGCGGTGCGAGGACGCGTCAAAGCGCGTGTCGCGGTGGTGCAGCTGCAGCGTGCGCGTGGCCTCGTCCAGCTGCACCTCGCTGCCCAGCGTGCGAAAGATGTCGAGGATCTTGCGCACATCCGTGATGTCCGGCACGCCATGCAGCCGCAGCGGCTGATCGGTCAGCAGCGTGGCGCACAGAATCGGCAGCACGGCATTCTTGTTGGCGGAGGGAACGACGCGGCCGCGCAAAGGCGTGCCGCCGTGGACGATGAGATTGGACATGGGGTGCAGCGCTAGCAGCGATAGGACAACGCATGATTCTAGGGTTGCCGGGCTGCCCGCAGGCCTTGCGGCGGCAACGCACGCCCGCTGTTTCAACAGGTTTCGTATCCAGGCCGCCTACCCGACAACAAAGCGTCAGCCTCAGCCCTGCACTTCGTGCCCGTAGACGATGAAGCCCCGGTGCTCGGCCACCTGGTCATACAGCGCGCGGCCCGCCTCGTTGGAGGACTGCGTCTGCCAGTACACGCGGCGCGCTCCTGCCTGCGCAGACTGCGCATAGACCGCACGGATAAGCGACTTGCCAATGCCCTGCTTGCGCCGCCGCGCATCGGCAAACAGATCCTGCAGATAGCACACCGGCTCCAGCCGCGTGGTGCTGCGATGAAACAGGTAGTGCGCCAGGCCGACCAGCTCACCCTCGCTCTCCGCCACGAGCGCAAACACCGGCTCCAGCGGATTGAGGAAACGCTCCCAGGTGGCCTGTGTGATGCCTTCGGGCAGCGCCGTCTCGCCAGCGCGCCCATAAAAGGCGTTGTAGCCCTGCCAGAGAGGAAGCCATTGGTGGTGGTCCGCCTGTGTGACAGGCCGGATCTGAAGCGGAGGAACAAGGGACGACATGGAACTCCTGGCAAACAAATGAAATGGGGACCAGGAATTCTAGGCACGGCAAGCCTCCGCAAAGAGGCTTGCAGGCCACTCCTTGCACCCCTGCGAGGCCTGAGGACGCAGCGCACAGCGCGTCCGCAAAACACATACACGGCGTACAGGCGCGGCCTACATGCGACCTCAGCCTTGGCCCGCACAGAAACACCGCGCAACCAATTGAAATAGAGCCCATAGGAGAGCATGTATCCAGAAGCCTCTCCAAATCATGTGACGGAGATACAAGATGAGTCGAGTCGTTCCGACAGAAAGCTTCAACCCGGACCCGGATGCCCGCTACCACCGCAGCCTGCTGGAAGCCTTTCCCATGCGCGGCAACCAGCCTTTGCTGCTGCGCATGGAGTCGCGCTCGCCCCTGGGACGCCTGTACGCGCGGGGCTTGCGCGCCTTGCGGGCCGCATTCGCCACCGAACTGCCGAGAACCTTCTGATGCGACACCTCTTCCTCGTCTTTCTGTGGTCTGCCATCTGCGCCATTTCGTTTGCCGTGGCAATGCTGGCCAGCCCCATGCTCAGCCACGCCATCTGACCGTGCTGCCAGCGCGCGTGCCGTTGCCTTCGCCACGCCCATAAAACCATCGGCCATCGCCTTGGCCGTCTCCAATGCGGCTTTATCCGACTCTGGATGCAAATGCCTGCCGCCTACACTGCGCCAGTCCATTTGCTTACAAAGGAATAGCCCGTGAAGAAAAGCACATTGCAGATTCGTCCCGTTGTGGGCGCATTGCTGGTGGGATTTGCCGGGCTTGCAGCCCTTTCCAGCGCCTGGGCCTGTACTCGCCTTGTCTATTTGGGTGCGAATGGCCAGGTCGTGACGGCACGCTCCATGGATTGGAAAAGCGACATCGTCAGCAATCTCTGGGTACTGCCGCGCGGCATGGAGCGCAGCGGCAAGGCCGGCCCCAATTCCCTGCGTTGGACTTCCAGGTACGGCAGCGTTGTCACCTCGGGCTATGACGTGTCCACCACCGATGGAGTCAATGAGGCCGGCCTGAATGCCAACCTGCTATGGCTCGTGGAATCCCAATACCCCGCTTTCGGCGCAGGCAGCAAACCCGGCCTGACCATTGCGGCCTGGGCGCAATATGTGCTGGACAACTTCGCCACCGTGAAGGAAGCCGTCGCGGCTTTGGAGAAAGAGCCCTTCACCATCGTCTCCGACAACGTTCCCGGAGAAAACCGGCTGACGACGCTGCATCTCTCGATGTCCGACGCCAGCGGCGACAGCGCGATCGTCGAGTACATCAACGGCCGGCAGGTGATACACCACGGTCGTGAATACCAGGTCATGACCAACTCGCCGACCTTCGATCAGCAACTGGCCCTGAACGCCTATTGGAAGCAAGTGGGTGGCACCACCATGCTGCCCGGCACCAACCGGGCCGCCGACCGCTTTGCCCGCGCATCGTTCTACGTCAACGCCATCCCCAAAAGCCCGGACCCCAACAAGGCGCTTGCCAGCGTCTTCAGCGTGATCCGCAACGCCTCGGTCCCCTACGGCCTGAATACGCCGGAGGAGCCCAATATCTCCTCCACCCGCTGGCGGACCGTGTTCGATCACCAGCGCAAGCTCTATTTCTTCGAGTCGGCCCTGACACCGAATACCTTCTGGGTGGACCTCAAGGCACTGGACTTCAGCAAGCAAACAGGCAAGGTGCTCAAGCTAGACCTGGGACCGGATCAGGACCACACATTCTCGGGCGATGCCACGCGGAATTTTCAGGAATCGGCACCGTTTGATTTTCTTGGGTTGTGAGAGTCAACTTCAGGCACAGGCCATGGGCTCGCGCACTGCTGCCTCAATGTTGACTTCGCGTTGTGCTTTGCATAGGAAAACCAAAAATAGCATAGCTAATTGCCGTTGATTCATACCATGACGGTTTATTGGCATTCAGCTGGAAAATAAATCCAAAAAATAAAACCCAATAATCTCAAACTCAATACATTTGAATTTTCTATTGATTGATTTATATCAATATACAAACAGCATCATAACGGCTCCTACAAGCCTAAATCAAGTAATTCATCAATAGACAATATTCAGGCCATCACATAGCATCGCGCTCGCAAAATATATTCACCAAGGGATGAGGAAAAATGCGAGCAACGACACCCAATCAACAAAGATGGATCACGCATTGGCCTGAACTGCGCAAGGGCATATTGAATGCGCGTCTTCTGGCAGCTTGCGCTGCGTGCCTGGCCCCTGCGGCCTGGGCGGCGCCCTGCGTCAGTGGAACGGTGTACACCGCCGCTGGCGGACCCCAGGTTTGCACCGTACCTGCAGGCATCACGACCATGACCGTCACCCTCATCGGCGGTGGCGGCGGGGGCGTTTTCAGCTCATCCATGGTGACAGGAGGAAACGCCGCCGTTGGCACAGGCAGCTTGGCGGTGACTCCTGCCAACAACCTCCTGATCAGCGTCGGTGGCGGAGGCGCCACAGGAGGGCCTGTCGGCGCAGGGGGCGGTGGAAGCAGCAGCATCATCGACACATCCGCCCTCACCGTTCTGGCCGTGGCGGGCGGCGGAGGCGGCGCCGGCCGCAACGACACCGCTGGAGTTTCCGGTGGCAATGCGGGAGTGGGCGCAGGTGGTGGCAACGGCAGCAACGGAGCGATGGGCAACGCGGCACAACCCGGTGGCGCAGGCGGCACGGTGGCTGGCACGGGCGGGGCCGGTGGCATCGGCACCGACGGCACGGGAGGCGCTGGCGGCAGCACCAGCAGCAGGGACGGCAGCACGGCCACAGGCAATGACGGAGGCGGCAGCGGCAGCGGTGTGGGTCCTGCAGGACCAGGAGCCAGTGGCGCCAGCGCCGGCAGCATGGGCCCCGGTTTGGGCGGTGGCGGCGCTGGCGGCGGAGGAGCCGGCGGCTACAACGCCGGTGGCGGCGGCGGCGGCTACGGGGGTGGCGGCGGCGGCGGCGGGAACGCAGGCAACGCTGGCGACATAGGCGGCGCTGGCGGTGGAGGCAGCAGCTACGGCGCCGGAATCACATTCGCAGCAGCCACCAGCGGAGCCGGCATGGGCGGCGCAGGAAATTCGAATGGTGCGGACGGGTCCGTTCTGATCACCTTCGCGCCCCCAATCGCGTCAGCCCAGGCCATCCCCACGCTTGGCGAATGGAGCTTGCTGCTGCTGTCGGGACTGCTGGCCTTGGTCGGCGTAGCGAGGACGCGGCGCCAGCACTGAGGCATGCGCCGCCAGCGTTGATGCAGCCCCGACTCAAAAAACAAGGCCCGCAACTGCGGGCCTTTTCTTCGTCTGCGTGTCTACAGGCGGCGCGCGGCGATCTGCAGGCGCTCGGCCAGCGTGGGCTTTGCAGCCAAGCGCTCTGCCGTTCCCAGCACACCATCGCGGCCCGTTACCGCCCGCGCTATCAGTGCCGTGCCCAGCGCACCACTCACAACACGGCCCATGCCACTTTCCGCCCGTCGGGCGTGGCGCAGAGCCAATAGGCCAGCACCGAGCACCAGCCAGTGCTCTCCCGTGAATCCCTTGCGAGAGTCATCCCACTTGCGCAGGTCCTGGATCTTTTCTGAAATCGCCATTCATTGCTCCTGTTTCTTCAGAGCTTGCATGGTGCCCCGTCAGCGGGATGCAGGCTGTCGGTCCCTGAGCAAGATTCCGGTGGCGAGAGTCCTACGGGCGCGTTGTGGGGGGCCAGCCCTGTAGTCCAGCTCAATGCGCTCCCACTGGGGGCTTGCTTCTGTTCCTTGCTCATCCTGCCGAACGTGGCAGGCTTGGGACGGCACCGTCATCTCTGCGAGGCGGCTCGTCGGAGGCTGTCGCACAATGCGCCCGATCGTCTGGTAGCCTGTATGTGAACGGGGCGATATGCGCCTCCTAGAAAGGACCTGCATGCTTTCCAGAATTTGCACAGCTGCATTTGTCGCCTGCCTCACAGTCGTGCAAGTGCCAGCGATGGCTCAGGCGGATGTTCCCTCTACTGCGGTGAACTTCAAGAAAGGCATGTCGAGCGCCACCGTCCAGGGCAAGCTCCAAGGCAACAAGGTGGAGGCTCGCGACTACGTGGTCCGCGCGGGCGCCGGGCAGACGATGACCGTGCAGATGGAGACAAAATCCACCTCGACCTACTTCAACGTGCTCCCACCTGGTAGCGATGAAGCGCTGTTCCGCGGCGAAATGGCAGACGGGTCCAAGTGGACCGGCGTATTGCCCGCCAGCGGTGACTACCGTGTGCGAGTCTTCCTCAATCGTGCGGCCGCCCGGCAGGGCAAGTCGTCCGCGTACACGCTCAAAATTTCAGTCGTGAATTGAAGTGGCGCCGCGCCCGCAGACAGCGCGGGCGCAGCACTATCTGCGTATGAAAAACCTTCCTCGCATTGCACTGGCGGCTCTGCTCGCTCTGCCGATCGCCTCCTTTGCCCAGTCGAGCGTGCAGGTAGGGTTCTCACCCGAAGGTTCCGCCCGCAAGTTGGTGCTGGACACAATCGCCAGCGCCAAGACAAGCATTCAGGTGCTGGCCTATGCCTTCCAGGCTCCTGACATTGCGCAGGCACTTGTGGCTGCTCATCAGCGCGGCGTAGACGTGCGCATCGTCGTGGACAAGAAACGCAATGAAGGCAAGACGAGCAAGGCCGCGATGGACCTGGTCGTGCGCGGCGGCGTACAGCTGCGCACCAACGATCATTTCCACATCCACCATGACAAAGCAATGATTGTGGATGGCGATGCAGTAGAAACCGGCTCCTTCAACTACGCGCCGTCAGCCGAGACTGCCAATTCCGAGAATGTAGTGGTCATTCGCGGCATGCCTCAGGTCTCCCTGCAGTACGTGGCGCACTGGCAGTCTCGATGGGATCTTGGCGTTCCCTACAAACCACGCTGAATGTCAGGTGGCGTGCTGCCCAGTCTTAGCCGATACCGCAGCACTGGCTTACGAGCTGGCAGCTCCGTGAGCCGGCTTTCCACCTCGCCCTCACGCACTAGGTACTGCAATGCCCAATCAATTTCCCCCTTGCTGCAGCCCAGAACCAGGACCAGCTCGGAATGGAAGACCCATCGTCCGGGGGCCTGGCCCAGAAACCGCAGCAGCACGTCAGTGCCACTGCCCGGGCGACTGACGCCTTGAGGACGCGGATTGCTGCGCCGCGTGCCCTCTTCCTGCTGCCGGCCTTCCAACTGGCCAGCCATCCAATCCATGCAGTTCAAGCGGGTCCACCTTCTTGTTTTTGCATGTCGTCGCGGCTCATCTGCGCGGCCTTGGTTTCCAAGATGGTCCTCTTTCAAAAATCCAGAATTGGCGTGGCGTTGAGCAAGCCCTGCGCCCACAGCACAGCGGCGCGGTCGCGGGCATCAATGTTGACCACCTGGGCCATCGAGCGCGACCGCGCGCTGCAGGCGCAGATGGATGTGAAGCTGGAACTAGCCAAAGCACGCAAGCGCGGGCTGCGTTGGGCCACGGTCTTCGGCGCGGGCACGACCTGGTGCTGGTCGATGACCGCCACAGTGGCTGCACGCGGCCTTGCCTCGGCCAGCGCGGGCCTCCAGGCGCTGCTCGCGCCAGCTCGTGCGCAGCGTGGGGCCCATGCCCAAGGCCACCCCACCCATCATGATCCTGCGCCCGGCCGGGCCGGCCATCGGCGGTGCTCTGGGGGGTCTGGGGCATGCATTACCTCACGGATGGAGCCCCGTCGAGGCTGTCAGGCTTGGCACGACGTGCTGATGCCCGCGAACTGAGGCTTCACACTGTCAGCTGATAGCAAAGTGCGTTCGCCTACAAGAGAAGCCTCTCAGCAACCCTACTTTGTCGCGGCCAGTTGGCTGATTCTCTGCATTGCGTTGTAGATTTCGCCAGCCATATACGAAGAAATTACTTCACTGCTCACACCAGAAACGATGGCAGCGCTTCCCTTCTCAGCGGAAGCGCTCCAATGCAGATTAAACAAAAGCTCCTTCATATCGGCAGTCTCCATTACATCAGACATCAGCCCGTGAAATTCCGCAATGACCTCCATACGTTTCTCACCATCCTTCGCCAGCTTGCAAAGCTGCTGAAACCAAGATGCTCGACGCAGATATTCTAGGAATTCAAGTACTTCCGGTTGATATACACCCTCCTGCCCATCAACCAAGAACTCTTTCCCTGGCGCAAATGTATCACGATAACGGAGAAGCTCCTGTAGCTCATCAGCATTGATGTCAAAATCCAGCGCTGCCAACTTCTTGCGCGGCACTTTTAGCCAGCGTAGTTTCACTTCATGTACATCGCTCGCAATGCGTTGCGGAACCTGGCTCACACCCTTTTCATACATCTGGATATCCTGAACAAGGAGAGGGCGTTTCCCGATCAGGGAGGTTTTTGCCTCCTCACACGCGCGGATGATCCAGTAAGATTGATCCTTGTCTTTGGCACTGAAGCTCGTGGAACTCCGGGCAATGAACTGAATATTTTCCGCCATTTCCCAAGCCACCACCGCCCAATAGCGGTGATCTGTCAGCTTCTCTCGGGAAGGCGATTCGTCATGAATATACTCGTTCCATGGCCCGCTGGGCACAGCCCCAATCGCAGTAACTACTGCGGTTTTTTCACGGTTTCCCAACCATCCATAGCCATGAGCCTTGCCCCCCTCGAAAACACACAGAGCGTAGTCTTTACTGCTCTCCTCTGATTCAAAACGGACGAAGCTTCCATCTCGTACAAAAGAAGCCAGAGCCTCAAACTGTTCGGATACCTGTTTGGTTATTTTATCAACATCAATCTCATCAATTATCAGCAGAGTTTTTTGATATTTTCCATGCCAGCCAATAGCTGCCATTGCGGCATCCAACGGCATATCCTCGGTTATCCATCCCTTGTCCTGCAGAAGCTTGGAAATCTCCTTGCCTTGCTTCTTGGCAATCTTGATGTTGATTTCAGTCTGACGAAAAGCGATGCCCATTGCCAATTTCCTCTGAATATTTATCGCAAGCCTTGACACAGCTTCAGGCGCACGCATAAAACGCCCTCCCAGGCGCATGCGTTCAAGTTACGAACGCAGCTTCCCGCAGACGAAATATAGCCTCAGAGCACCCTCCGGAAGTTGACGCTTTGTCCAGTCATCACCCACTCGCAGATCTATTCTCAAGCGAAGTCAGCTATTCAGAACCTATCACTCCTCGGGCTCGAAGGAGTTCGACAACTTGGCTCTCAGTCATGCTGTACTTCTTGGCCGTCGCGGTGATGGCTTCAGGTGACATGGCGCCCCGCACAGCCGAAGCCCGACCGGCTTTCTAGCCCCGAGTGCGCTTCACTTCTGCGGTGTTGAACTTCACCAGTCCCTCGTCCACGTCCCTGATGTTGGGGTTGTCGGCCATGAACTCCTGGAAGCGCCGCTCCTTGTCCGTGTCGCGCTTCACAGTGTCCTTTTCCCCCGGAAGACGAGCCGGGGTCGTTTCACCAATGCCTTCTGCACCTTCACCGGGTCGTAGTCGTATTTGGCCTTGGCGTTGTCGGCACCAGGGGTCGGCACGATGCCCGCGCGCACACCGGGGATCTTGGTTTCCGAGATGGATGGGGCAGCCTCTCTTACGAGGGCTTCGCGGATACTGGTCAGCTCTCGCTTCTGCTTGAGGCTCTCGGCTTTCTCCTGCATGTTGAGCCCGGGTGCTGCCGCAGCGAGTGCGTCGGCCTCGGCTGCACGCTGGTCGGCATCTTCAGCTCGGCGGTCCGCTTTCAACTGCAGCTGATTGCGAAACTCGTCCTGGCTGTATTGAAAGAGCGCGCCGGGATTCTCCAGAGACTGCAGCATGGCCAATGTCTGTGGCCCGCATCAGAAGAACATGGCCTCAGCGGACATGCCGGCGCCCAAGATGGCGCCCGCCCCTGCGCCGCTGGCGGCCTGGGACTGCTGGTAGGCATTGGGCTGCTGATGTCGCGCAGGGCCTGCCGATAGGCACGCCACGCCTCTGGCACGGGATCGCCCGTCTCCTGGGCGCGCAGCGTCACCCAGTCGCAGGCGGCCACCCGCGGCCTGGCCAGGCTGGACAGTGATGGCATCGGCCTGGTGTGTTCAACTGCCAGGGCGTTGAATCGTTCGCTGGCGTGGACGCCTGCAAGCTGGCCGAAGTCTTCGCTGCCCGTGGCCCACGCAGCTCCACACCTCTGGCAGAAGAGCTGACTGCCGCTCTCAAGCTGGCCGGCAAGTCGGACAAGAAGGACTTCGTGATCGTCTTCACCGATGCGTACCCGATGACCGTGCGGCTGCCGCCAAGGTGATCGTGGATGCAGAACGACGATGAACTGACCTTCCTGTTCGTGCAGGTGGTCCACGACCGCGCCGCGACCGACTACCTGCGCGAGCTGGACGACAACCTCAAGGGCGCCAAGTTCGACATCATGGACGCCCAGACCGTGGCGGAGGCCGAGTCCTTTGCCAGCACCGCCGACCTCGTACTGGCCGCAATTGACGGTTGACTTATGGTCGATCTCATCCTGCTGACGTTTGTCGACATATTCGCCGCCGGCTTCTGGACCGGCTTCAAGTACAAGCGGCCCTCTGAATTGCTCAAGGCCATGAAGGCCTGGTTCAACTGACTCCCGTGCCCTGGCCAACGCCAGGGCCATCATGCTGGCGCCCTGCCCCAGGACGCCGCCGCGATGGAAAACTACATGACCCTCTCCGAGATCAGTGGCGTTTCTCCAATTTACAAGTTGCAAAAAACCAAGTGACCGGGCTGTCGTTGACCATTGTTGGCCGATCAACTCTTGCGCCTACGCCTCAGAAGAAGCCAATACTGATAGTCACTTGCAAGCGAACTGGACCTCAGCACCAGCGTACGATGAACCGATCGTGGATGGCTTTGCCGAAGAGCTTTGCACAATCATCTGCTTTCCCTGCTTGGAGCAAAACGCGGCGGCTTCTTTGAGAATCTCCACCTTGGTAGCCCTACCGTTGTAGGCCGTCATGTCCTCCTTCTCATACACATAGTTGCCTCCTCCCAAGTCAACGATGCCCGAATTAGTTGCGCAGCCAGCGAGAGAAGCGAGGGCGATGACACTGAGATCCTGCTCAACATGTGCGAGAAGACGCAGTGGCTTGGACGTGCGCCCATTCTCAGCAACTACCGGGAGCCAGCGGTTCGCATTCGTTTCCTGACCCGTCAGCAGGCCCGAGCCTTCATCATGGCCTTGTCTCAGGACTGGATGCGGGACATCTGCCGCTTTGCCCTTGCCACAGGCATGCGAAGCGCAGAAATCCTCACGCTGACCTGGGACAAGGTGGACCTCAAGCGCTCGACGGCGTGGGTCAGCGCCGATGCTTCCAAATCAGGTTCCGCGCGAGTGGTTCCGCTCAACAGCGAAGCGCTCGACGTGCTGAACGCGCGCCCCAAAGGCGTCAATGTCTTCACGCGGCCTACCGGGGCACCTGTGAAGCAGGTCGATGCGCGAGAATTCTTGCCCGGGCCTTCGCCGCAGCCGGTGTCGAGAATTTCCGCTTCCACGACCTGCGGCATACCTGGGCAAGCTGACATGTCCAATCCGGCACGCCCTTGTTCGTGCTGAAGGAGCTGGGAGGCTGGAAGACGCTGGAAATGGTGAAGAAATATGCCGACCTGGCGCCGGAGCATCTGGCCCAGTACGCAAACGCGGTCATGTTTTGGTCAGAGCAGACCCCCGACGACAAGAAAAAAGCCCCTACGCTTGTGGCGTAAGGGCTTTATTTCGTTGGTATTTAGTTGGTGGGTCCTGCGAGATTCGAACTCGCGACCAACGGATTAAAAGTCAGGCTCTCAAATTATAAAAATCAACGAGTTACACGACCATTTGGGAATATTCACTGAAACTAGCGCAAGCACAGATGCGCCCTACAGAGGCTTATTCCCGCACCCACAGCCCTTGGGACCGGCCTAACGGAAGCATGCCTAATCATCGAACTGAGAATGCAGACTGACTAGCCGCTGAGCCAGCGTCTCGGCGTCGTAGCGCATGGCATAGAGCGACGTCGTGCCGATGGAGACATGGCCGTACCAGATATGGAATCCATCGAGGCCCTGCAGAGACGCCTCCGCACAGTCGCGAATAGCTTCGGAAATCGTTCCGGACTGGAACTCCTCGACTTCAGCCTGGCAATGTAGAACGCGAGCCGTGTAGAGGCCGGGCTCTTCCTTGTCTATGTGCAGTGTGAGGATCATGGCTTTCGGCCTGGCACCAGCTGGATCGAGCCCATCCCATGCTGCCGCCGCGGCGAGATCCAGTAGACCCACAGACCCCGAGCCCACGCGCCGGCATAGATGATCGACACAGCGAAGATGCCCCACTGCTCGGCCTGCCAACTGGCATAGAACCAGAACGGCTGCCCCAGCATGCCGAACACGGGCGCCCACTTGCGCGAGCCCTCTCCCCGGGCCTGAGAGAGCCAGGCCGCCAGGGCGCCCAGCAGGGCAATTGCGATCTGATCGAAGCTCATGGCTGCATGGTACGTGTTGACGCCGTCACAAGCACCTCCCCTATATGGAAGAAATCGTGCCGCACTTCCACTTTCGAGCAAAATGAGCGGATGAATCCCCTCCGTGACCCCATGAACCCAGAGTGGCTCGCCTTTGCCCAAAAACGAGCCGCATACCATGAGGCGGGCCATGCAGTAATGGCAATGGCACTTCGGTGCTATGTCGGATCAGTTTCGATCAAACAGGACATTGATGGCGGAAACACTGGGGTTATTCCTCCACAAGGCAGTTCGAAGATCTCACAAATTCAGCGAGTGCTCTTGGCGGCTGCTGGCGTCGGCGCAGAAAAGGCGTTCTTTCGTGGGAAAGATGATTCATTTGACAACGTAATCGTAGGGTTCGCGGGCGATCAGGGAAAGGCGGAAGTTGAGCTAGTAGAGCTAGGCCAAAGTGGCGCATTCGTCCTATACACTGAGTACGCATCTCAGATTCTGGGTAGTTCGAACTATTGCCAATTAGTGACCAAACTCGCGGAGGATGTCCTGCGAGAGTTTGAGATAACGGAACCGCAAAAACTCCTTGCTCTCTCGAAACGAGTGCCTCCGCTCGATGACCTGACGGTCGAGGCATGCCACATTGCAGTGGACATGGCTCGCCGATCTAGGTAGTGGGCAAAGGCCGCGTGCACACCATCAGCGCGGCCAGCAGCAGCACCTCGTAAGGCGCGACGGTTTCCGTAAAAGGGACTTGCCCATCCCCTCCGCAATCGGCCGCAAACAACAGGTCATCAACGCGGTTCTGATGCGTCAGTCAACATACCATCTCATCGGAAAGCGGAATTGGGAATTTGCTATTAATGATCCATTGCTGCGAGCAACGCCAGCTTGTGTGTATTGGCCTTGAGTATTAATTGTAAATTCGAGAGACTGCGCTGGCGTGAGTGAGTTGCCGAATTGAGTTCCTGGAATTGTATAAGTAGCCAACCCTCTATCTCCTATACAAACAACCGAATTATTTGTCTCTCTCCCAAGGGCAGTAATAGAACAACTTATCTGCCACTCATGCTCAGGAAGAATCACTCCAACTTTCACAGCGGCCCCATTTGATACAGCATTGCGCAACGCTTGCAATGATCCATCAATCGCAACTCCATTTCCGTCATGGGAATAAATGAAATTCCAAGCATAGGAATTAGTTGCAGACACAGCAACCACAAGTGGCAGAAGCAGGTTTTTAAATCTCATAACACAAATTCCAAATTATTAATAAATATACATTTTGCACCCGCAATTGTAACTTAGTACTTACAAAACCACATCAAGGCGGGCTTGTTGCACCGACGAATGTTGATATAGGGATCACGGGCCAGGCGGCGTCGAGGGTTTGGACATCAGCTGCGTGCCCTGCAGCTTTTGCTGCCATGTCCCCATACGCTGCGCGGCAGTCTTCAAATACGACTCCGAGGGCAGCGGCGTACTCAAGGACGGCAGCAGGGGGAGCGCTGGCAAGTCGGCGGGCGGCATCTGCGGATTGCTCGCGCAGGCCGTCAGCAACAGCGCGCAGCTGGTCAAGATCACGGCGCAGCAGCGCCTCGCGGTCACGGGCGGCATTGAGTGCTCCTTGGTACTTCGTGTTCATGGCCTGCTCGGCCTGGCGCACGCGGGCGTCGGCCGCGCGCTGCGCGGTGCTGGTGGCCAGCTGCTGGGTGGCGGCTTCCAGACGGGCCTCGGCCAGCTCGGTGCCCAGGCGCGCGCCCTGGAGCTGCCACACCAGCGCAGCGGCCACGGCGGCGGCACCCAGGTGGGTGTAGAGCGCGGGGATCACGACAGCCCCCTTTCGCAAAGCTGCCGCTCAGCTGCGCGGCGATTGACCAGGCCCGGCAGTTGCTTGCCACCCGCCCAGGTCCAGCGGCTCAGCTCCGCGCACGCGCCTGCCATGTCGCCAGCATTGGCCTTGCGTGCCAGCGTGCTTCCGCAGAACGCCCCATTGCCCACGTTGAACGCAAAGCTCAGGAATGCGGCCTTCTGACCGTCCGTCATGGGCTGTCGCACGCATTCCAGCGCGGCCGTGTGCTTGAGCAGATCCTTGTAGAGCATTTCCTCGCACTGCTCGCGCGTGAACGTCTGGCCCATGGCCAGCTCTGGGCCAGTGTGCCCAGTGCAGGCGGTGATGATGCCGATGGGGTCGCGGTATGTGGCCTGCACCGCGCCCTCGTACTTGGCAACCAGAGGTACAGCCAGTGCCGCAGCGGCCGCGCCAATGGCGGCGATCAGCTTTGCCTTGTTGCTCATTTCAGGTGTCCTTTCAGCGCCGCCCAGAAGCCGAGGCACGCGGCGCAGGCTGAAGCGATGTAGCCCAGCGGCTTCGCAGCCTTGCCGATCCAGTTCAGGACGCGGAAAGCGCCCTGTGCGGCCCGGAAGACCTCGACCAGGTCGGCCGTGTTCGCCCGCACCTGCTCGGTGGCCGCCGTATTCGCGGAAAGCTCCCGCTCCATGCGAGTCATTCGCGCGTCCCCCTCATCCAGTCGCGCATTGATCGCCGCAGCTGTCTGCGTGTTGATGGCATCGCCGTAGTCGTCTTGCATTGGCCCTCCTCCGGGCTGTTCGGGCATGAAAAAACCCGCCGAAGCGGGTTGGTGTTGGTAGGGGTGGATCAGAGCGTCACAGCGAGACCGAAAGCGGTATCGAGCGATTCCGGCGTGCCGCCGAGCTGCGCCCAAAGAGCGGACAGAAACGGGTTGTGCCGCTCCCAGGTGTCCGCCTCGTACTCGATCTGAGCCGCGCGCCTGTCGGCGCCATCGGGCATTGCGGCAATGGCTGCCTCTGCGGCTTCGAGCAGGCCCAGCATCAGCAGCGCGAGCCGGCCCTGGCGACGAGTGCAGGAGATGTGCGCCACCGAAGGCGTGGGCTCGTACTGCTCGGCCGCTACGCGCCAAGCGCCTTGATGCAGCTGCTCCGCAACCTCGGGCGTTGCGATGATCGTGTTTGCGACGGTGCCGTCTGTGTTGAGTATTTCGATACGCATAATCACTCCACGGGCTCGTAAATAAGATAGGCATATGCACCACCACCGATCCCGGTGAATGTCTGCGAATACCCGGCGCCTCCACCTCCGCCGTAACCGCCATGCGCCATTGCTACCTGGCTGGACTGAGGGCAATTCGCACCGCCAGCGAATGGACCGGCCTGCCAAGAACTCGCTTGCACTCCACCCTGTCCAGGACTACGACTCGCGGGTGGAGAAGGAACGATTCCAAAATCTTCAAAAGCTATATATGGGATAGAAGTCAAACCGCCATCCGATCCAACACACCCACCAGAAAATACCCCAGCAGCATTAACAGAGGCAGACCGCCCAAGACCGCAGCGAAGCACATCACTCGCCGCGCCTGCGCTGAGTGCTTGTACCGACCCCGAGCATGTTGCACTGCCCGCCCGAATGCCGGGCACCCAGAAGTCCCCGCCCGCCACTGTGGCGACTGGCACAGGCGCATCGATGGTGCCCGCAGATGTCCTGAACAACCCACCCTCACCACCCTGAGCTGTCAGGATCGTCGCTCCATTGAGTACAGCAGTCGATACCCCACCCTGATTGCCTGCAGTCGCAACCCCGCCAGTAGGCTGCGCACCACCCGCGCCAATATTGACAACCAGCGCATCGTTGGCAGCAACGCGGAAACTCTTGACGCCCCAAGGCCCAGAGTTACCGCCAGTTGCGGCAACGCCATTCGACGCCGACGCAACAGTCGCGCCACTGCCTCCAGATCCCTGCATTGCCAGCCGCACGTACCCCGCTTTTGGGAAAATTATGCTGTTAGTGGTGAAAATAGCCATTTTCCAGCCACGATACGGCGACACGCCTCCGCCAAAAAATTGACTTGCAAAACTCATTTCAACCTCTCAATTCATCAGGAAATGAAACGCCATCCAAATGGCGACTGGTACTGCAGCATGATTGGAAAATAGGGATTGTCGATAATCAGGTCTTCTGCCAGCCCCATAATCAACTGCCCGTTCCTGGCTACTACGTTGTCGCGCCGCAGGTTGTCGCAAATCACGGCAACCACATCCCCATTCACGGGAGACGCCTGCAAAGTGACTGTGGTTTTTGCCGCGTTCTGGAGCCCATAGCGCGCGCCAGGGGCTGCCGCTTGGGTGGTGCCGGTGACAGGTACGTAAACGAGCACGGATGATGTTGAGCCACCGGGTGCGGCCACACCAATCACCCAGTCGGCTTTTTCGGTCGAGCCAGCGAATGCATCGACAGACAGGGAAAGCGCCCCGGTGCCCATGTTGTAGCTCGTCACGTAGCCGCTCATCCGCGTGTTCGGATCGCTTGTGGACGTGGCCACGACGTACATGCCCACGACAAACGAGCGGCTTGCTTCAATCACAAAGCTCTTCGCTCCGGCGCCCGGCGTCACGCTTGTGGAGCTGCTGCCCTTGAGTTGTTGGGTGGCGAAGACCTCGGCCTGGTCGCGGTAGCCCTGGGCTGCATCGCGCGCAGCCTCAGCGCCAGTCTTTGCAGTGTTTGCTGCACCCGCCGAGCCGGAGGCGGCCGCGGCACTTCCCGCTGCTGCCATGGCAGATCCAGAGGCTGCTGACGCGCTGCCGGATGCGGCACCGGCCGAGCCCGAGGCGTTTGCCGCAGACAAGGCCGAGGCGTCTCGGGCGTCCTCAGCACCTTCGCGCGCCTCTACCGCTCCGTCGCGAGCCGCCTCTGCGGCCTCCTGTGCATTGCCAGACCCTTCGGCTGCATCTACCGCTTCTTGCGCGTTGTGCTGCACGCTTTCTGCAAGCGCGTTGATCTCGGGAACAAACGGGCCTGGACCACCCATATGCGTTCCGAAGCTGTAGGCCATCCCGTTGTATTCGCCGGTCGCGCGGCGCGCCAGTGACGGAAACTCTGGGATTGGCGTCAGTTTTGCGGCTTGTTGTACTGCCATCAGATATTGCCTTTGATGTTGAGAGACAAAGAAGTCACGCCCCATTCGTCCGCCTTTATCACGCCAGAGACAAATCCCAGCGTGTTGAGGTAGCCGAGTCGCGGCAAATTCGATGCCTCAAAGGGCACCGCCATATCAAGGATTTCGCCAAGCACGGCGTCTGCGTACATGGCCTCTTCATGATCCAGGACTACACGACAGGACACGTCCCTTGCATTGCCGCGTGGAACCTGGTCATAGGTGCCGTCATCGTTGTATTTGCGGTAGGTGTAGGGCTTACGCTGAGCCTCGGCACCTCGCTCCACCCCTCCCTTGTCAGCGTTCCCGATGAGCTGCCGCCAGTCGCCCAACTTGATGTCGCCCACAGCGACCGCACCATCGCCCGGTGACTGAATGGTCACGGTCACTTCGGCGTTGGGCGCAATAGGGATGTCGTCCATGGAAATTTTTTCCAGAGCCGGCAAAGGCGTGAACAACAGCTCCCATAGGCCCGCCGCTTGCGCGAACAGGTCCCCGTGCTGTTCCCGGATGACGTCCCCGCCTGGACCGTTCCGGACCACAAGCGAGTAGGTCGCGCCCTCTGGCTGATAGACACTCGCCCCGTTGATGAAACCCGGAGCGAGCACAAAGGTGATTGCGCCTTTGCCCCGGGCCTTGGTGGACGAGTAGTCATCAAATGGAGCCTTTCTATCCGTGGGTCCCTTCCGCAACCAATAGCCACGGTCTGCCTCGGGCCGCGCTGTGCGGCCCGAGTGCATACGTGTGCACGAGTACACGGAACCATTGGACGTGCGCAGATCGTCAACGGCATAAATGCCACTGGCAACCCATGCCACTTCTCCATTGGCCGTGTTCGGCTCCGGCACGGAAGTGCCGGCCACGATCATGGCGTCCGTGATCTTCACGGGCACCATGACACGCGCTGATCGGTTCTCGGTCATTCCTTCATCTCCGCAGCGATGGCTATCGCCAACTCCCTGACATTCATGATTTCGGCCCTCATGCCGTTGCCTCCTTCTGTAACGCTGTCGTGCTGGTCATACAGCCCGGTAGTGCTGTCCGCCACGCTTGCCATGCGTGCGTCAAGACGGTCCACGCTCGTCACCAGCTTTTCCAGCAATGCATCTGTGCGACCGCCTCCACCGCCATAAAACATCGATTGCGTCTGTTGAGCCGACCAATACCGGGCTGGTCCGGTAACCTCCAGTTCCGGCCCTCGCTCGCCCACCATGCGCAGGCCACCTGAATGCATCCCGCCGGCAGCGAAGCCAGGAACCCCAGCCGCACGCAATGCAGCGATCACGTCACGCTCGTAAAAGCCATAGATGTCAGCAAGGTCCTTGGCCGACGCGCCCGCAGCCGAGGCCTCGGCCCACAACCCCGCCACATCACCCGTGCCGTCATACCGCTGCTTGATCGCGTTGATGTCATCGAGATGAGAAATGCGGTCTGGGTCCGTGATCGGGTCACGCCAGGTGATGCCTCCCACGTTGTTGACACTGCCGTACTTCGATGGCGCGCCACTGCCAGCGCCGCCCTGGCCCCAGCCTGGTCGGCCGTTGCCACCGGGGACAGGCGTCTTGGAGCCGCCATCTCCCCCAGGGCTTTCCGGGAACATCAGCTTTTCCAAGGCCTTGATCGCGGCCTCAACGCTCAGAGTTGCATCGATGTGCTTTTCGTTGCCTTCGATCAGTTCGCGCCAGTAGTTCAGCGTCTTGTCCAGCCGCTCCAACTGCTCTTGCGAGTTTTTGAGCAAGCGTTCCTCAATGCTGAGCTGGGCATCACCCATGTCCGCCAGATCAGCCAACTGGCCCGCCAGAACCAAGGTGTCCCGGTCCTTCTCGAACTGAGTCGCGTAGGCCCCGCCGTTGATACCGCTGCGCGCCGCACTGATGGCGTCCGTCAGGCCCTCGTAGCTGGACAGCTTCGCGCCACCACGCACGCCGGCCAATGCCTGCTCGATATAGACCATGCCCTGCGCGGCCAGCATCTGCTGAGTCGCAGTCACTGAGCCATACAACTCGCGCGCATTGGATTTAAGCGTGGCCAGCACGGCAGACATGCTGCTGATGGCTGACTGCGCAGCCGAGGCGATGGCGCTCCAGTAGTCCTGTTCACGCTGCACGGCGGCCTCAAAGTTGGCCATCGCAGCATCCTTGGCCTTCTGCCGCGATTCGGCGAGCAGCTTCGCAGCCTCGTCCGCCGCCGTCTTCGCCGCATCGGCAGCGGTCTCTGCAGCTTTTTGGGCATAGTCAGCCGCCACTCCAAACATCTGAGCCAGGGCCAGCAGCTTCGCTGCAAGCTCCGTGTTGCCCGATGCGAGCGCGTCTTCGATGAGCTTCCTGAAGGCTTTCTTGGCTGCTTCGCCGCCTGCAGGATCGATGTCCACGCCCAGCGCCTTGAGCCCTTCCCTCACCTGGCGCTGCATGATCCCCGCCCTCTCCACTTCCGAGTAGAAGCTGGAGTAAAAGGCGTTGATGTTGTTGGACAGCGCCTCGATGCCACCCGAGAACTTCAGCAGCTCGGTCTGGGCCTTGGCCGTCAGATCTGCAAAGCCCACCAGCGTGTCGGCCCAACCACGGAATGCCGCATCGATCATTGCGATGTTGCGCAATGCCTCGTTGAGACCTTCCACGGTGATGTCCTCACCCAGCGCGTCGAACTCATCGCGCATCCAGCCCGGGATATCGGCTTTCTTGAGTTGGTCGATGACCGCCCCGCCCATGTCCGCCATGTACTGCGCCCAGGCCTTCTGAGGATCTGTTCCCAGCACACCATCCCGTGCCGTGTAGTCCTTCAGGACTTCGCCGGTGATCTTGTCGATGATCTTGAAATAGCCGTAGCTATCCTCATCGCCGTGCTTAGGGTTGGTGGCAAAGCCAGCAACGATATCGATGTCCTTGGCGCCACCTCCAGCGTAGCCCGCCAGCGATTTATAGAGCTGCACCCAGGCATCAACGGATTGCCCAAGCTGCTTGCCCAGCTCCGGACTATTGCGCTTCGTGAGGTCGTCGTACCAATCGCCGCCGGCGCGCCCAAACAGCATCTCAGCGGCCTTGTCGTTGCCGACGCCTGTGGTGCTGTATGCAGCTCCCACATGGTTTGCTCCACGCGAGCCGAAGGCCTTGTCCAGCAGACCGCCGATCCAGTTGCCAATGAAAGCGCCGATAGGGCCACCGAACCACTGGCCGACCGCCGTACCAAGGCCCGCACCCCACTTGCCATCGGCGATGTTCAAGATCGCGCTGACGTAGCTGAATGCAGCACCGGCCTTGTTGATGATTCCGGAATACTTCGTGAGCATGTCCCCGAAATCGATCAGCGAGCTGCCCACCTTCTCCAAGCCCAGGTTGTAGAGCTTGCCGCCGGCGTTGTTGACCAGGTTGCCCAGGCCCAGGCCGAAGTCCTTCATCAGCGATGAGGTGCCCAGCTTGTACATGGTGGACAGGTTGCCCAATCCCACGCCCGAACGTCCGCCCGAGCTGCCACTGGGACCGATGCCCAGCATGGACAGCACCGTGGAGGCGATATCACCCGCGATGGGCGCCACGATGGCCTGAATCACGGGCCGCAGCACCAGGGAGCGGAACAGGCCCTCGATGTACTCGGCGCCGTTCTTGCCGCCCGCCATCAGCGCATCGCTGAGCGACTGGCTGGCCTGGTCAAAGGCCTTGTTCCATTCGTCGTTGTAGGCCTTGGTCTGGGCACTGGCAACGCGCTGGTAGGAGACCACGCGCGCACGGTCGATCAGCTCATCCTTTTGCGATGTGGTCGCATCCAGCCGCTCTATCTCGGCAATCTTGCGCTTGATTTCCAGCTCGGCATCGTATTGGGCCAAGGCCACAGCCCGCGCCTGGTTGCTCATGCCGATCAGGCCAGCCTCCAGCTGCAGGCGCTCGAAGTCCTCTTTCGCCGACTTCTCGTAAGCGTCCATCGCCTGGCGCGCCGACTCCAGGGCCTTGGAGCGCTTGAGGTAGTCCTCCGTGACCTGCTTTTCAATGTCCAGCTGCTGCTGGTAAAGCGCGACGTTTTCCTTGGCCTGCGCCTTGTCCTTTTCCTGCTGCTTCCAGACCGCAATGCGCCCACGCAGATCCGCCTCATGGGCGGCCGACAGCTTGATCTTTCCTTCTTTTAGATCAGCATTGAGTTTGATCTCAGCCTTTTGGGCGTCGTTGAGCTTGCCGGACTGGGTGACCTCTGCCTTGTTGGCGTCAATCTTGGCTTGGATCGAGGCCGCAAGCTCTGCATAGGCAGACTGCTCTTTCTTCGCGCCGTCGCCGCGCGTCTTGCTCAGCGACTTGATCTTTTCGTTGATGCCGTTGATCCGGGTCTGCAGCTCATCCGCTTCCTTGGAATCGCCGCGCCCCTCATCGCGCAAGCGCTGCTGCTGCGTCTGCAGCCTGCCGAGCGTCTTGTTCAGATCCTCAACGGCATCCTTTTTCCCCTTGAATGCCTTGGTGGTGTCCAGCAGCTCGGACAGCTCCTGGTCGGCCGCGGACTTCGCACCTGTCGTGCCCCAGCCACCTGAGGCGCCGCCCGTGTTGTCGCCCCAGCTACCTGTCGTTCCGCCAGTGAAGGCAGGCTTGGGAGTGTTGTCGCCGACGATGGCCCTGTAGACCATGCCATTGAGGCCGCCCTTGAACGATTGCTCCATCCAGTCAGGCAGCTTCGCCCGGTTGAGCCACCCCACCAGTTCCGCAAAGCGGTTCACCAGCCCAGCGACCAGATCATTGGCAGCCGTCAGCGTGCCCGCGTTGGCCACGTTCGCCATGGCCTGGTCCCAGGCATCGCCAAAGTTCTTCGTGGCGGTCTGCAGCGGCGTCAGGCTGTTGTCCGCAAGGTCCTTGAGCCGAGTGCCCAAGGCATCGAGCACCACGCCCTGAGCGCCAGCTTTGTCGCCGGCCTCCACCATGGCTTCAATGGCCACCAGTTGGGACACGGTGAGGAAATTGAAGGCCTCATCCAGGACACGCGCTCCCTTGGCAGGCTCCTCCATCGCCTTGGCCAACTCCTTGGCGGCGCTGGCGGCATCCTGGCCCGTGGCCGTTGCAAAGTCTGCCGACAGCAATGCGATCTTCTGCAGCGCCTCGCCGCCCAGGGTTCGCACCTGCACCAGGTCCGCGATGATGGCCGAGGCCATGCTCTTGCTGATCCCCGGCAGCTCAATCATCTCCTTCTTGAGCTGCTTGATGGCATCGGAGTTCAGGAAGCCCGCGCGCCCTGTGGCCTCCAACTGCGCCATCAGCGTCATGTTGGTGCGCAGCGTGCTCTCCGAGTACGCCATGGCTGCGCCAAAGCCCACCACTGCAGCCGCTACAACGGTGTAGGGATTGACCAGGCCCAGCAGGGTGCTTCCCAAAGCCTTGCCAGCCGCAGCGAAGCCGCCGAACATGTCGCGCAACTGCAGGCCCTGCTGCATGAAAACGGTCATGACGGGCATGCCGCCCTGCAGGCTCACAACGATGTCGCTGATCTGGGCCGGCACCCCGCGCATTGCGGCGGATGTCGCCCGCGCAGACATGCCAACCGTCTTGAACGATTCCTCGGCCTGCTTTTCAAACAGGCGCATCTGCTGCAGGTACGGACCAAGCGCTGCCATGTCGGCGCCACGTTGCTTGGCTATGGTCTCGTAATAGGCGGCAGTGCCCTTGCCACCGGCCTGCATGGCGGCCATCTCGCGCTCCAGAGAGCTGATGATGCTGCGTGTGCTGCGGTCAATGCTGCTCGCAGCCGTCTGGCTGCTCTTGCCCATCCCGTCGAAAGCCGTACCGGCCTTGGCGCCGGCTTGGGCGGCCTCATCGCCCACGGCTTTGACATCCTGCTTGATCTCCGACAGGCCGGCCTTGGTGTTGTTGCGCACACCAAACTCAAGATTCGATTTGCGTGTGGTGTCTGTCATGCGTACCGTCCGGGCAACAAAAAAGCCCTGCGGCATTGCCGAAGGGCTTCAAATAAAAGGACCGCCGTAGCGGTCTGCTCAATGCTCGTTAAGCCGAACGCCCCTCACCCGCGGAGCACGCCCTTGATGTGAGCCGCCAGCTTTTTGGCCTGTTCTCCACCATCGGGCCGCACGATCTCGGGCGATGGACAGGCATCGTTTTTGGACAGCCGGTATTGCTCCAGATAGGCAGCCGACAGGCTGCGCAGCAGCTGCAGCTCATGTGGGCGAAATGGGCACCGCGTGGCCTGCTGCCAGGCGGCTATCTCCGGCCAGGAGATGGGCGCCAAGTCCATGCCCGCATAGGAGACCGGCCCCACCTCCATCAGCGCCGCGATGAAGTGATAGCCGTCCTCCAGCTCGGGCAAAGGCAGCTCTGCGTCATCGCCCATACGCTGCGCCCTGCTTTGGCGCGGCGCATCCTCGCTCGATCCCTTGGGCGGATCGACGGGCGCCTGCAGCCAGGCCAGCTGCTTTACGTAGCCTCGGAGCTGGATGCCGAGGTCGCGCCAAAGTTTCCCAGGCTGTCGGACTCCTCGATGATCTGAACGGCCCAGTGCGGATTGCGCTTGAGCGCGGCGCGCAGTTGGTCGGCGCTGTAGGGCTGGCGGACGCCCTCCCAGCCAGCGACACGCACCACGGCGCCCTCGATGTTCTGGGCCTCCATCTCATCGATGGTCTTGGCCTTGGGGGCCTTGCCTCGGCGCTGTGCCGCGCGCTGCTCGTTGAGGAATTTTTCCGCAACGCCGGAGTTCCAGGCGACCACCTCGGGCGCGAACGTGCCGCGCACGATGAGGGTGATGCCGGTGGACGAGCCGTCCGGGTTGCGCAGCACAAACTTGTGGCCGGCCTCGCAGGCGCTCACCAGGTCGAAGGCAGTGATGTCCACAAGTTCGGCAGCAGCGACGGCGGCGGATGTGGCCACGGCCACGGCTTGGGTGATGGTTTTGGTCATGTCGATCTTTCAGCGGAGGAGATGGAAATGCCCGCGCCCGACTGCCCGCCTCCGCTGAGAGACGAAACAGCCGGGCCGGTGCTGGGGTGGCCCGAGGGCCGAAGGAGAAAGGGTCAGGGGCCGGCAGGTGCGGGCACTTCGATGATGCCGACGCCATCCTTGGAGGTAGTCAGCTCCAGGCCGACGCTGGCCGAGTACATGCTGTCCACGCTTTCGGTGGACTTGGACCAACTGGTCACCAGGCCCGTGAAGTAGTCGATGGAGCCATCTTGGTACTCCACCTCGAAGGCATAGGCAGCATCGGAGTTGAGGGCGGCCTTGACGATGATCTGTCCCGGGTCTGCGGCGTCAACAGCGAGCTGGATGGTCTTCTGCCCCTCGTTGAACGAGCCTTTGTACTTGCGGGTGCCGCGCGTATCGATGGGGTTGTGGTTGACCACCTGATAAGTGCGGCCGTGGCTGCCGCCGTTGGTGATCTCTCCAATCTTGGAGAAGGTCAAAGCCGCATAGCCATCCTTGTCGTAGGTGGCGGGCAGTGCTGCAGAAATGCCGATCTTGGTCCCGGCAACGGTTTGTGCGCCCATGGCGTTTTCCTTTCGGACGTAAAAAAGCCCGCTGCTGCGGGCCGGGGTTGAGAAAGAGTCGGGCGCTATCGGCGCGCCCAGATTGAAAAGCTCTGCTGCATGCCGAAGATTCCGGCATCGCTGCCGCCGTCGTCGAACATGTCCAGAGGTTCATCCAGCGGCGTGCACTGGATGGCATCGGAGGCCGTCAATGCGTCCTCGATCTGGCGGATCAGGGCCGTGGCCTTCATGGGCGTTTCATCCCAGACCGTGATGCTGACGCGACCATTGCGCAGATTGCCTGTTGGCCGCTTGTCGAGGTTGCGCATCGCGCGTCCGCCAACGCGCTGCCAGATCACATAGGGCATCTTGGTTCCCCACGGGGCGACAACCGGCAAAGACCTCGGACACAGCGCCGTCAGGATGGCCACAAGGGCGGGTTCATAGCTCATGTCACTTCACCTGGTCATAACGCTTTTGCAGCTCCAGATTCGCAGCCTCAATCGCTTTCGACATTGAATCTTCAGCGCGCGCAACGAAGAAATATCCCAGCCGGTGGACGGGGCCACCGGGCCGAGGCACGTAGTACGCATCTTTCTCGGCCTGTGTGGCGCGGCGCCTCGGCCGGGGCTTGCCATGCGCCTCGGGCCGCACCCGCGTGACCCACTTGCCACCCTTGGCAATGGTCACGGCGTAGCGCTGTACCCACCCCCTCTCCAGCAAATGCCCATGGGGCGCTTTCCTGGCGTTCCAGCTGACGTGGTACTGCGCCTGCACGCCATCGATGGAGTGCTCAGGAGAAAACGCCTGGTAGACCGCACGGCCCAGGTTGCCGGTCACGCTGCCTATGGAACTGACGTTGACCTTGACCGCCTCGTAGAGCACCTGCGCGCCGGCCTGCGCAGCGGGGCGCACGGCCTGGTCGGCAGCTTCGCCCAGCGCATCCAGGAAATCACCCAGGGCCGCAGTGTCAGCACGGATGGTGAAAGAGTTGGTTCCATTCGCCATTGCCTCCCCTCACTGGATGAGCTTGCAGACGAGGTCCATGTATTCACGGGTCGGCCCGGGAAGCACTGCCTCGATGCTGTAGATGGACGACCCGAACAGCACCCGCATGCCGGCGTCCACGCCAGCGCGGCGGCGAATCCGGATGCTCGCGCGGACGATGGACACCTCGGCGTCGGCTTTTATCGTGCCCAGGCCAGACTTGTGCAGCACGTTGGCTGCGATGCGGCCCGGGGAGATGTTCTCCCAGGCCTCGGGCTCGGGCGTGCCCCAACCGTCCGTGCCGCCTGTCTTGCGCTGGATGTGGATGCGGTCTCGAAGGGTGCCGGCGCGGAACGTGGTCATAGGCCCTGCACCTTCCGATGGGGCCGCAGCAGGTCGCGCGAGCCGTTGGGCATGGCAAAGGACTGCGCACCCACCACCACGTCCTCGCGGTTGGCGAAGAGGTGGCCGCAGATCAGCAGCATCGCGGCCTTGACCGAGTAGGTGGCCACTATAGGCAGCTCACCGGCCTCACCCGCAGCCACCGCAGCGTCAAGCTCGGCCTGGTCGGCGTACACCTTGCGGCCCAGGTACTCCTGGGCGGCGTCGATGGCAGCACCGAGATACAGCTCCACCATCGCGGCGTCCTCCGGGTCAGCCCGGCAGTGGTCGATGGCCGTCTCGATGGTCAAGATGGGCATGCTACGACTTGGCCTTATCTGTACCAGCGACGGCCTTCTTTTGCTCAACCGCGCCCAGTTCGATCGCGGCGGCTTCGAGTTCGGCCGGGATCTCATCTCCCACCTCGAATACGGTGGGATAGATTTCTCCGTCCTTCACGCCTTTGAATTGCCTGGTTGCCTTCATCGTCTTCTCCTGAAATGGAGAAAGGGCCGAAGCCCCTTCTTGGTTACGCCGACACCTTCATTGCACGCAGGCACTCGGGGTTCTGCACGCCGCCGCCCACGCGCTTGGTCGTGTAGAAAAGCACGTACGGCTTCTTGGTGTAAGGGTCGCGCAGCACACGCACCCCCATGCGGTCGATGATCAGATAGCCGCGCTTGAAGTCTCCGAACAGGATCGGCACGGCATTGGCCGCCACATCGGGCATGTTCTCGTCTTCGGCAAGGCCGTATCCGTGAAACGTTGCCGGCTGACCAGCCTGCGCAGACGGTTGCCACAGGTAATTGCCCTGGCCGTCCTTGAGCTTGCGCAGCTTCGCGATGGTCAGGTTGTTGGTCAGGAAACGCGCGTTCTGGCGGTACTTCTTGGGCAGGGCATAGATCAGATCCAGCGCGGCATCGGAGCTGATGTCTGCCGCAGCGCCGCTGTTGGTTACCTTGATCGCGCCAAAGGGATGCTTGGCCGCATTGGCGCCACCGGTGACATAGGTCAGGATACCGGCAGGCTTCTTCACGCCGTCGCCACTGATAAAAGCCAGGCCTTCCTGCTCTGCGAACTCTGCCTGTACTTCGCTGGCCAGCCATGCCTCGATGTTGATCTCGCTATCGTCCAGGATCTGCTGAGTCGCAGCCGGGTTGGCATAGATTTCGCCGTGCCCGAAGCCAAGCGCCGCCAGCACGGGAGTGGCCGTCTCGGGTCGCTGGTCGGTCTCGCCAACCCAGCCGGAGCCCGTGCCACCCATGTTGAACAGCTTGGTCCAACCAGCCTTGCTGGTGGGCTGCACCTGGGCCAGCTCGCGCATGGGCGACTCGTCGCGCAGCTTGTCGGTGATGGTGCGATCCCACTCGACGGGGGTCAGGTAGCCGCCTTCTTCAGCCGTACCCTTGTTGAGGCTTGCCTGCACGTCGCCCTTGCGCATGTGCGCATCAAACGAGGCGCTGTACTCCTTGTCCCGCAGAGCAACGCCAGGCGCGCCCATTTGAGCTGCGGCGATCTTGGTGTGCGCGTCTTCGCTTTCACGCTGCAGCTTGTCGAGCGCTGCATTGATCTGCGCCAGCTTTGCCTCCTGATCGGCACCAGACTTGCCGGCCTTGATCTCCTCCAACTGCTTGGTGTGCTCTGCACGGAAAGCGGCGAATGTCTGCTGCAGGCCATCGATCAATGCCTTGACTTCGGCGTTGCTGGGAGCCTCGGCGCGGACGGCCATGATGCCGCGGGGAACGGGACGTGCTGTGTGTTGCTTTGCCATGATGTGGCCCTTTCAGAAATGACAAAGCCGCCTCAAGGGCGGCCGATTGGGTTGGTGGTTGCTGCGGTCTACACGCGCATCGTGTCCAGCAGCGATTGCAGCGAGGCTGCGACTTCAGGGCCAGCGCGCGGCGTGGCCCCAGGATCGGCAGCGCCCGGCGTGCCGTTGGAAAACAGGGCTTTGAACGCATCTCTGCGCGCATTGCGCGAGTAGCCGGCCTTGGCCATTGAGGCCTCGATCAGCGCCAGCGGCTTGCGCGCGCCAGATGCTTGGGCCGTGCGGGTTATCTCCGAGCTGGGCAGCAGGCCAGTGGCGAAGCCGTCATCGACTGCTTGTTGCGCACCGATCCAGGTTTCGCGATCCATCAGCATCGCGGCCTCAGCCTCGGTGATCCCGGAGCGGTGGGCATACAGCGCAGCCATCGCGGCATCGAACGGCGCCAGCACGGCGGCTGTGTCGGTCATGTCGTGGCGGTTTCCGACGGCCACGGCCCAGGCGTTGTGGATCATCAGGAACGAGCCATCACCCATCAGGATCTCGTCGCCGGCCATGGCAATCACCGAAGCCACCGAGGCGGCCACGCCCAGCACGCGGATGGTCACCTTTGCCTTGTGCTCGCGCAGCAGGTTGTAGATGGCCATGCCCTCGAAGAAGTCGCCGCCCGGGGAGTTGAGGTTGACCGTCACATCACGCGCGCCGATGTTGCGCAGCGCGGCGCCGATGCGCTTGGCCGTAACGCCCGTGCCCTCCCAGTTCTCGCCGATGGAGTCGTAGATGGAGATGCTCGTTTCCGCGTCGCTGGCCGAGGCTCGCACCTCGGGTTCCCATCGGTCCACAGCATCAGGGCGCAGGTCGAATCCAGCCTTGGACAGCCGGTGATCCGCGCGGATCTCAGGTAGTTGCTTGAGGCTCATTGCTTACTTTCTTCCCCGAGGGGTCGCCCAGGGTGTTGAACTTCGGGTTCGGGTCTGCCGGATACTCAGCCAGGTCGCGGACCTCATTGGCCGTGTGCCATGGCTGGTGGCCACCGGCGCCCAGCGCCTTGGCGAAGTAGTCCGCCTGGTCCTTGAGCGTGCCGCGCAGCAGCGCGCGCTCGTTGAACTTGAAGTAGTAGTGGCCGCGCTCTGCATCCGTCAGCAGCGAGCGCTCCAGTGCCTGCTCCCAGGCCGTGAAGCGCGGCGTCATCGTGAACTGCACGAAGAAGATGGCCAGTTGCTCGATGCCGGACCCCCAACTGGTGTCATCCATCATCAGCAGCGGGCGGGGCACGCCGTACAGGCGGGCCACCTCCTCGATCTGGTGATTGCGGCTTTCCAGCTGCTGGCCGTCCTTGGCCGTCGAGGTGAAGGGATTGGCCTTGGCCCCCTCCTCCGCGATCATCCATTTGTTGACGTTCTCGGAGCCACTGAGACCCTGGTCCAGCGATGCCCGCATGCGGTTGTATGCCTGGTCAGAGAGTGCATTCGGCGTCTCGATGGCGCCCCCAGCCATCACGCCAGTCTTGAAGATGTTGCCGGCCGCGCGCTGCGCCTGCTCGGCCAGCTCGAAGACCTCGGTGGACAGTTGCCGCTTGGACAGGCCCAGCACGCCGTCGAACGAGAGCTCGCGCACATGCAGGATCTCCTCCTGGTCCAGCGTGATCTGCCCGCCGTTCTCGGTCGTGCAGCGGTACTGCATGCGCCAGTTACTGCCCAGCTTGGCGTCCACCTTGCCCTTTTCGAAGGGGATCAGGTGGATCGGGCGGCCAGCGGCGCGGATGATGCGCGCGTATGCGTTGCCCTCGGTCTCCAGCAGCAGCTGCATCTGGCTCTTGAACTCCATCGGCGTCTGCCAGGGGTTCGGCTTGTAGCGCAGCAGCTTGTGCGCCGGGTGATCCTTGGCAACCTCCTTGTCGTCGCCGGCTCGGTAAAGGCTGGTGGGCAGCATGCCCAGGCCATTGCCGATCAGCGAAAGGCAGCGCAGCGCCGAGGTGTTGCGCAGCATCCGGTTCGATGCGCCCATCTGGCCGTTGCGGATGAACTCCAGCAGCGCCGGATCGTCCAGGCCCTGGAAGGTGATGCCTTCCGTACTGGCTCGCGGGCGCGACTGAGCCTCCGGCCCATCTCGCCGGAACAGCTTGTCGAATATCTTCATGTGGTCGTGCCCTATAGAAAGCGCATTCCGCGCGTCTCGTAGACGGATGGCCCTTTGGCCTGCGGATTGGTGGCCATGAGCGTGACGGCGTTCAAGGAGGCCATCAGCGGATCAATCTTCCCTGTGCCGCTGGCCTGCTTCGTGATCAGCGAGGCATTGCCCGAAGGCACCACCTTCGCATTGCCCACACACCAGGCCATGAGAGGCTGTGCCGCGTGGGTAAGACTCCCATCCTCCAGGCCCCGCTCCGCGACAGCCATGGCGCCGGTAAGCTTCCAACCCTGCGAGATGCCGATGATCATTTCCTCCGGTATCCCGGCATCAATGAGCGCTTGGTACACCACCTTGTGCGTTCGCTCAGGGTCCAGGCCGATTCGCGCCAGCAGGCCGGCGTCGTAGATCTCCTTGCAGACCGCCGCAAGCTCCTCCAGATCCTGCCCCGGGCGCTCCACCACGACCAGGTCGCCGTCGCGCTCGAAGTCTCGGTATCTCGGCTCCTCCGACTTACGCCTTTCGATGCCAATGGGGTGGATCCAAGCCTTGTTCCAGAGCGCACAGCGAGTCACGCCTCGGTATCGCCCCTCAACAGCTAGGCCCAGCAAGTCATCCAGCCCGCCACCGTCGATCCCGACCACAACGACCTCGCACTCGCGCAGGATGTATTCGAGCGAAATGCGGCGGTTCCCACGAAGCTCCCAAAACTCGGCGCCGGCCCAGCTGTTGGAACGCTGCTTCAGGCCGACCTCAACGTTGCCGTACTTGGCCAGCATGCCTTTGAGCGACTCCTTGCCCTCCTGCTGCGCCTTGCGAAACTCGCGCTCCAAGAATGGTCGGTCCACCGAGTACCCCAGATTGGGGTTCACCATGGCCAGGTTCTCCAGGAGCATGCAGCCCTCGTTCTTTACCAAGTCTGGCGGATGCTCGAACAGGATAGGCAGGAACTCGGGATCAATGATCGTGCCGTCGCGCACTCCCCTCGCGTACTCCAGCTTCTCCTTGAAAACGCCCGCAGGTTCCTCATCGCTCTGGGTGGTGATGTACAGGATGAAACCTTCGGGGCGTGCAGCCAACCCGCCGCCAGCTTCCCGCAGCATGTCCTTTGCCTTGGCGATCTTGCCGAACAGCCAAAGCTCCTCCACCAGCAGCACGGCAGACTTCTTGCCGGAAACGGTATTCGTGTCCGCTGCGATCACCTTCAGCTTCGCGCCCATGCTGCGATGGGTCAGGATCCGCTGGGTGTCCTGCACATGGATCAGTTCCGCCAACTCGCTGTAGGGCTCCTCGTCCTCGTCTTCGCTCTCCTCCAGGTACTGCACCATGTCTTTGGCGGGAGTGAAGCTGTTGTCAGCGACCTCCTTGGTTGGCGCCAGGATTGTGAACTCTGCCGACCGGCGCCAGTTGCGCACCAAGCAGGTAAGCATGATGGATGCCGCCAAGCCGGACTTGAAGTTCTTCTTCGGCAGCATCACGAACCATTCCTTGATGAGCCGGCGGCCGCTTTGGGCGTCGTAGGCACCGAAGATGGAGCCAGCCAGATCAAAGATCCACTGCCCGCAGGCGTCAGCCATGCGTGGGCTTCCCGGGGCGTCCACGATGCGCAGATCCCGCATCACGGCTAGACCCGCCTCGGCCTCCTCAGGAAAGATCGGCGGCGGGATGATTGAGCGACCCTCCCGGATCCGCTCAGCCCAGTCAACGCATGAGGTAGACCATTCAGGCATTCGCCCCTCCCTACTGCAGGTTCGGCGGCGCGGCCGATGCGTACTTCCCGCTCTTCGCCCGGGTGGCTGCAGCGCCAGCACGGGCGGCCTTCTTGCCGCCGTTCTCGCCGCGACGGACCTCTGCGGACAGCAGCGCTTTCGCGGCGTCAATCCGCAGCTTGGCTTCGGTGCCGCTGTCGTTCATCACCGCCTTTAGGAACTTGGCTGGCTCGTCGTAGGTAACGCTCAGATTCAGGTATGCGGGCTCTTTCGATGGACGGCCGGCGCCCGGACGCGCGCCGCCGCTGCGCCCTTTGACTCCGGACATAGCAACTCCATTTGAATTATTTGAATAGGGGGAAATTTCTTGCGCGTGCGGAACAGGGCGGTCTAGAGGCCGGAAGCCCATTAACTTTGCATAGCCCCTCCCCTCCAGTCACCTTGCCGATGGCCCTGGCACGCGCATAGAAGCCCTGTACAGGGCAAATGCCAGTCGGCTGACGTGCGACGGTATGCCTGCCCTATGAGCGTCCAGAGCCATCTATCATCAAGACCAATCAGAAAGGAGCATCGATGCAATACGCAATCTTCGACACAGGCCCGGGATTCTTGCAATGGATGGGAGAAGCCTCTGATCCCGTTTCTGCAATCAAAGCGCTTCACGAGGAAGCCAAAGAGTTCGGCGCGGATGATCAAGACCCGGCAGAAGCATTCATCGTTATCTACGAGCTGCAAGATCAAGAAGTCGCGAAGCTGGACGAGCTGCTCACGAAGGGTGAGCACATCTATCAGGACTTCGAAGACGAAGGCCAAGAGTTCACATTGGCAGAGGTTCGCAAGATCGCGGGTCTATAAGACTCGGCGAGCCTCCTCGCGCTGCTTGTCACGGCTGTGATGGGTGGCGCACAGGGGCTGCCAGTTGCTGCGCCGCCAGAACAGCGACTGATCCCCGCGATGCGGGGTGATGTGGTCAACAACCGTTGCCGCCTCGACCCTGCCCCGCGCCTGGCACATGAGGCACAGCGGGTGCTCGCGCAGGAACTGCTCGCGGGCCTTCTGCCACTTGTAGCCGTAGCCGCGCTGGCTGCTGGTTTGATCACTGGTGCGCCAGCTGCCGGCCTGCATTGTCTGCACGCGGCGGGTATCAAGGACTGGAAGCGTGCTCTTAAGGGTCTGTAGCTTGGACATGGCAGGCCCCCAAAATTGAAAAGCCACCCGAAGGTGGCTCTCAAAAGTGATGACGCATCAAAGCTCAAGATGCACGTCAACGGACAGATTTTCCAGTTCGACCTGATACGAAACCATGGTTACTCGGTAGCTCCGAGTGAAGTCTTCATGCTTCACAGGGAGGACCACGAACTCACCAACCCGGGGCACTACTGGCAAGCGAATCTGCAGCAGCGGCGCATCGACCAATCTATCGCCCATTTCATTCGGCCAAAACCAAACCATTACGGACATCTTGCCCTCCATGCGCCAACATCGGCGTATGGACTGTACCCGAGCACAAGATCAGACAAACGGAACAAAGCTGATCCGCCCTCCTGGCTTACGATGGGAGCTTCCACACAACCCATCGCCAGGAGGGCGGAACATGGCAACAAATCCCATTCCTCAACCAGCGCCAGAGCGCCGTGACTATCAGCCGCCACAACCTATAAATAGGCCGAACCGAGTGCCGCAACGGTAAAAACAACGGGCGTGGCAACCGCAGCACCCCTGCATCGGTCAAGCCACATTGCCACGCACCGATTCCGAAGCTCGGTCTTCTCTATCCGTTCCTGGATATTTTCCAGTTCAAAGCCGCGCAGATCTTCAAAACTGAGATTTAGCGACTTCAGCGTGTCATTTCGCAAGCTCTTTGGCTCGTTGTAAAGAACCTGAGTCTCCCGAGTGAACAGACAGTTGAAAGCCAAGACCGCTGCTACCAAAAATAGCCAGACCGATACTGAAGACATCCCCACCACCAGAGGTGAGGCTGCCGACCCCTCAAGCAACTTCACCACGTACGCTAACGATCCGCCGATACCGACCAGCAACAGGGAAAGTAGCGTGTTGGACTGCGCCAGCAGCACATCGCCAGTCGCAAGCCTCCCTCGAAGATTTTCGATCGCTGCCTTCTCCACCCAATCCAGATAGTCTTTGTTCGTCATAACGTTCTCCGATCCCGCCAACTATGCATCATTGGAACTATGTGGTCATTGGAGCCGCCCATAGCAGTGGAACAAGCAGGGCATCGACTCCAAGCCCTGGATTGCGTAGATCGAGCCGAAGCGAATGCGCTCGCCAAGGAGCCGGCCCTGGGCGTCCAGTCGCAACGGCTCGTGCCCGACCTTGGCCCAGCCAGCCCGGGTGTTCACCTCCAACACCTTGGAAAGAGTCTTTCCGGAATCCATGTCCACGACCGTGGCGCCGCGTGCATTCTGGGCGTTGTAGAGCATCACGATCTCCTTGATAGGTGCCGCCACGCAGGCCTTGCACCCCATGCGCAATGCATGCTTTGCCGGGTGCACCTGTTGGCGGCATAACACAACCTCTTGGAAACGAAAAAACCCGGCAATGCCGGGTTGATCTATGAGCAGCCATGCTGCCCTGAATCTGATCAGCTAGATCAGTTGCCCCATCCTCGGGGGTTTGCGCACTCATTAGGTCCAGGGCTCAGCTGCGCAGGGCCAAAAAGCACTACGCGAGGCGATCCACCGATTTCAAGCAACGATCCATTTCGGCGCTCGAAGTACACACGGACGTTGTGATAGCCATCAGAGAAATCCTGGCCAGGAGTTGTGTCCAGCTCTCCAGCAAAACCACGATAGGAATTTCCGCCGCACGCAGCTCCCACACCAGGTTCGCGGTAATGATTGGCGGTCAGCTTGCGAATCAGTCTTCCATCGCTGTGGTACACGAGAACGCTGCCTGTGTAGCTCGGGTCTGCTTCATCGCAAGCCCAGCCAGAAACGACGCAAATATGCGCTTGTTCCAAGTTGCCCGCAGCAAATGCGTTGGACGCTGCACCCAGTGCCGCAACTAAACCTACAGCTGCAAAAAAAGACTTCTTCATGCAAAGCTCCCTGTTCATAAGAAATGGTTTCAGCGCTAATTATTTTCATTAGCCAGAACCAAGTCTAAATAGAGTATTTATTGAAACCTGACGGATTGTTGAATATTAGCAAGACAACTAATTACTCTCATCGGGCTCACGAAAAATGCTCATGGCAGTGTGCCGTTTACTTCGCTGAGCGCCAACCGGTTGGCTGGAGGAGAAAGCAGAAAAGCCCGCGTGCGATGCATGCGGACTTGGGGCGTGTCTTTCCATCTAAGGCTCGCCGACGCACTTGGGAGCTACATTTCGAGAACCTTTGCCATACATCAAATAACACATGGCAAATAAAAATTCAACAGTACAAACACGCAGTTGTACAGAAATTACTATTAAGAAAAATCATCGATAGTCGAAGATCCTAGCTCTCAGAATCCGGCATCCGCAACAATTCTTAACATTCCTACGGCGCCCATGAAGTCAGCTCTCAAAAAGTCCGCAGCGGCAGCTGCCATGTTCTTCGCAGCCATCGGGACCGTTCACGCAGCCACCTACAGCGCGGCAACCACTGGCCACTACACGACAAAAAATGACTTCACGGTCTGTAACGGTGGCCCCTGCCAAAACTACACGACGGCCATGATCCCATCAGGCTCGTTCACAACTGCGGCACCACTTGCCGCAAATCTCTCAAACGCCCCCATTGCCGCTCAGATTACGTCATTCAGCTTCAATGACGGGATCAACACATATGCGAACACCAATCCCAATGTCAGGCTTTTTCAAGCAACCGTCTCCACATCTGCCACGGGCTCAATTACAAGTTCCAACATCTTTCTTGAACTTTGGCAAACTGGCACAGCTCCACATGCTATTGGCGACAAAATTGGATTAATGCAGATTGGCGCCACTGTCGACGCGTACAACACTCTCAATTGCACGAGTATTGGAACAGGCCCTACCGGAGCAACTGACTCGTGTGTAGCGGCCCCTTCCTTCATAGGTGCTTCGTACGCCAACGCAGCCCCTTGGTCTTGGGCTCTTATCACGCCTTCAACGCCAACAGCAACACCGGTGCCGTCTACGTCTGCCCTCGGCTTGCTCGTTCTATCTGCTCTGTTAGGCTGGGCCGGTTTAGCAATCTCAAGGCGCAATCGCAACGCTTAATCTCTGCACCTGACCCAAATGACAAAGCCCGCTGGCGAACCTAGCGGGCTTTTTCTTTGGGCGCGTTCCCCCATCGCTTCCATGTCTTGCCAGACTCACCGCCTGGGGACGTTCCCGATGGGAGGAAGGCGGTTTATTTGCGCCTGCGCTCTAGGTACGCAGTATACATCACCCTTTCCCGGCTGCAACCACTTTCAGCCCCTTCATGCGCTTGAGCGCGGCGATGGTGCCCGAGCGTGCGCGATCCACATGGGTGGCGATGTGCCGTGAGATCAGCTGGCCCTCGGCTTCGTGCGGCACCTCGCGAGTGCCGAAGCCCTTGCAGGTCTCGCAGACAGCCATCTCGCCCAGCTTGACTCCGCCGCAGCCTGGGCACTTGCTGTCGCACCACCACAGCAGCACGTCCGTCAGCTTGGCGCGGGCGTCCTTGATGCCCTGCGCCAGCACCCAGGGCAAGAAACCAGCGTGCGCATCCACCAGGCGGGTGTACTGCGGCAGGCCGCGCAGGATCTCCATGCGGCGCTCCATGTGCCAACGGCCCTCGGCCACGCGGGCGCCCACCATGTCGAGACGGCCCCGGCTCTTGCGCGGCAGCTGTTCGGCCACCCTCTGCAGTTGCTCTTCGGTCAGTGGGCGCGGCTTCTCGCGGCGGTCCCATTCGCAGATCAGCTGCTGGACCAGCCGGCCCAGGCCTGCGCGCTGGATGCCAGCGGCGATCAGGTAGTCCGCGTCGCCGCGTTTCTCCAGGTCCACGGAAAGATCGCTACTGGTGCTCGCGCTCGTCAGGCGCTCGATGACGTTGGGCCGCTCAGCAGCGAGTGTGGTTGGTGCTTCTGTTGTCATACGGTCTTCTGGATCAATGAGAGGCGGTGCCGCTGCGGCGTTCGTTGAGGACTGGCCGGAGCCGGCTTGCGGCGGCGTCGCACTCCTCGCGCGTTCCGATGGTCAGAGGCACGTAGTCCATGCAATGGTCAGCTGCGCACGCCCTGCGGTTTTTGGTCAGCATGTCCATGAGGGGCTCGATATGCAGCGCGCACTGGCTCTGACTCCACAGCAGGACATGGCCAGCCGCAAGGTTCGGGACAGCGCGATCAGGGTTGGTCAGCGAATTCATCTTTTGGCTCCTGGGTTGAGAAAGGGACGTAGTTGATGGCGCGACGCCGGCTGTTCGTGGCGAACTGCTGGGCGGCCTTGTTGAACCAGAGGTACTGGCTGTAGTGCTGCACGTCGCCGTTGCGCTGCTTCTGCAGCTCCAGCTTGGCGTCGGGCTTGTCGGGGTCGTGACCGGCGTCGTTCTCGTCCTTGCGCGCGCTCCAGACGGTGAACACGTTGTCGGCGCCGTCGGTGATCTTGGAAGACCCGGCAACGTCCAGCTTCCCGGGTCCCTTGGACTCGTCCGCACCCTTGCGCGGGTGGGCGACCAGGTGGACATGCACACCATTGCGGCGCGCGAAATCGCAGATCTTGCGGACGGCTTCCTTCTGGGCGGTCATGCTCCCTGGGCCGTCTTCGGGCACGTCCGTCATCATCAAGCTGTCGATCACGAAGTGACGCATGCCGTAACGCTTGGAGCCGTACAGGAACACGGCCAGGAGACGGTCGATGCCTGCGCTGCCCACCACGTTGAAGAACCATTGCTTGTCGTGCAGCCAGGCTCCGATGGCGTCGATGTAGGGCATGCTTGGGCGGTCCAGGCCCGCGGCCTGCTTGACGGTGCGCTTGAGCTGGCGTTCGGGTGTCATCTCGCCGGAGAACACCATCACGCGGTCTCCCTGCTGCATCAGCCCCAGCAGCACCTGAGACAGCATCAGGCTCTTGCCGTGGCCGTTGTAGCCGGTCCAGACGGTGACCTCGCCGGAGCGGAACTCGAACCAGTCCAGATCCTTGTCCAGGCGCAGCACCGGGTCGCCCTCGTCATCGTGGGCCGGATAGAACATGGACTTCACGCGGTTGATGAAGTCGCTGGCCTGGCGCATCTCCTCGGGGTCCAGGGTCTTGGCTTCCTTGGTGGCGTGCCAGAAGTCCTCGCCGCAAGCGCCCTTCTGCAGGAACTCGTTGGCGTCCTTCTCGGGCAACGTGACCAGCTTGCAGCGCTCCAGGCCCAGGCGGCGGACGATCTCCTGCGCCCCTGCCTTGCCAGCCTCATCGCTGTCGAAAAAGATCAGGATCTCGCTAAAACAGTCCAGGCGCTCCCAGTCGTTCTCCAGCCACTGGTGATTGCCAGCGCCAGCATTGACCGACAGCGCGGGGATCCCAACCTGGTGCAGCGTCATTGCATCGATCTCGCCCTCGGTGACCGCCACGGTGCGGGCCTTGGGGTCGATCAGGTGCCAGCCGAAAAGGCAAGGCTCTGCCCCGCCCTCCTGCCGCATGTCGCGCTTCTCCGCGATGTTGCGGTACTTCACGTTGACCAACTCACCATTGCGCAGGTACGGGAACACGGCGTAGGTCTTGCCACCGCGGATCTGCTCGGCCACCCGGAAGGCAGCGATGGTCTCGTCGGTGATTCCCCGGCCGTTGAGCCACTCCTTGACGCCGGCCTTGGCGGCCTGGCACTGCGGCTTTGACGGGCGCTTGAAGGTCTTCTTCTCGCGCTCGGGCATCACGTCGCGGATGCCCAGGTACTGCTTCGCCTCGCGGATGGCTTCGCCGATGGACTGGCTGCGGCAGGCGGCCCACAGGTCCAGCAGATCGCCGGCCTCACCCGATGCGAAGTCCTTCCACACGCCGGCCTTGGTGCCCGTCAGGCGGACGGAAAGCGACTGGCCCTCCTCGCCGTTGATGCTGCCGGCCACCCACTCGCCGGCCTTGCGCTTGCCGTTGGGCAGCAGGTACTGCGCAATCGCCGCGGCGTCAGAGGCCATGCGCTGGCTGAGTTCGGCGGCGTTCAAGCGGTCACCTCCGCGCGCTGGCCATCTCGGAATTGGTGGGCGTTGTGCTCACGACAACCCGCGTTTTCCGCCTCCCAGCGGTTCTCGAAACCGGCCTGCAGAGCCCAGCGGGGCCGGCTCTCGCTGTCGCCCTGCCCCGCTTGCCCCACGCCCTCTTCGTCGTCCCAACGACCCGCGTTGAGCCATGTCGCGGGATGCGGAATGAACTGGCCATCGTCACGCAGCCACTGCGTCGACCTTGCCTGGATCGTGATGGCCGCCAGCATCTTTGCCAACAGCGCTGCGTCTGGCCGGCGCTTGCCGAAAGCCTTGCGAGCAGCGTCCTTGCCGACCTTTCGGGGGTATGCCGACCAGAACTCGACAAAGCCGTCGGGCTCCTCAGCAGCATTGCGACATCTCTGCCGACCCCCGGTGGGGGGTTGGGGGGTATTCTCTTTCTCTTCTCTATTCTTCTCTTCTCTAGGCGTCACAGTGACGTTATCCGTTACGTCACCCGTGACGCAGCCAAAACCGTCACTTTGGCCGTCACTTTTTTGCCCTTGGCGCTCCCTGTAACGGCGCTGGCGTTCAGCACCCTGTGAGCGGGTTTTCTCCTCTGGAGAGACGTTGTATTCGTCGAAAAATCGGGGGAATTCGAGGCCCTCGGAGGTCTGCAAAACCCAGCCCGAAAGCGCGAGTGCAGCGCCAAAACCAGGCAGATCAGCGATGTCATCGAGCACCATCAGCGTCACGCCGTGACACACCAAATCGTCACCGTTACGCTTTCCACGCTGTCGCATCACACCCCAAACAGACACCAGCGCTCCGACCGTGACGTTACGCATAACGTTACGGGTGACGGTCATTTCACGCTGGCAGTTGTTCGTGACGTAACGCGAAAGCTCGCTGCCAGGAGCCATCAGCGCATCAGCAATGAGCGAGACCTTGGGGTCTCGGTAGAGGTCAGTCCGCATCTTGATCCAGTCCCCGGCCATACCTACTCCTTCGCGCCCTGCGCTTCGTTCATCTCACGGGGTTTGCCTGCGGCGTTGACGGCACGCGCGGCCTGGCGCAGCTTGCGAAGCACCTCCTCGGCCTCGGCGATCTCGCGCTCGATCTGCGCCAGCTCGTTGTCCGAGATCACGCCGTCTTGCATGGCCTCGATCACCGCACTGGTGATGTGCGAGGTCTCCAGCACCAGCTTGGACACCTTGTCCACAGGGCTCGACACCACCGCGCGGCAGGCCTCCATCAGCTCAAAGCGCCCCCCAGCCTCTCCCGCGACATAGGCCGCGTAGTCGTAGCAATGAGGCATGGCTGCCTCGCGTAGCAGGCTGGTGATGGCCAACGCATCGACAGCGCCGAGCTTGTGCGACGAGGCGCCAGACAGTTCCTTGCGCAGAACCTCATCGGTCTTGCCGAGACGAATGGCCACGACAGCGCGGCCACCCGGGAAGTGATCAACGCCGCGGCGCAGCGCATCGAGAGCGCTCATATCCGGCTCCTGAAAAATTGGACGTGGACGGGGAAGAAGGGAACGCCGAACATCGCGGCAATGCAAACAAACACCACACCAAAGGGAGCCGCCATGAACCTCAACACCCAGCCCTTCCACGCCAGCACCAGGACCAGCGTCAGCACCAACGTGCACCCCGAGACAAGCGCACGGGAGCAGACGTTGACGACAAGCCAGCTGGAGCTGTCATGGAGAGCGGGGGAGCTGCACATCCGCTGCCGAGCAAGCCGGGTCGTGATGTGCGTGGAGCGCGAGCTGGCGACAGCCCGCGGCGGCCAGAGAATGTCCTGATGTGACACCATAGGTCAGGCTTCCTGGTGCTTGCCCTCAACGGCCTTCTCCAGGAGCGCCTGAGAGTTGAGCCGCCGCCAGAGAGCAGCCTGCACCCGATCAGCGATCCGCTGAGGAAGTACGTCGGGCCACTGGCGTACTGCGTGGTAGGTAACGCCGACGGCCTTCGCCGCTTCAGCAATAGAACCACCGAGTTGGGCGATCGCTTCAGTCTTCTTCATGAAAGCATTGAATCATGATTCATCAACAAAAGCAATCACTATTCAGTTCATACCGCGCACATTTGAACCATGGTTGAATTTTCAGGACGCCTCAAGCAGGCGATAGACGCGCGTGGAGTCACCGTGACCGAGCTGGCCCGAGGCATGGGGGTGACGTACCAAGCCGTGAAACGGGTGCTTGACGGGCTCTCCAAGTCCTTCAGTGCGGAGAACAACGCCAAGGCGGCGGCATTCCTGCGGGTCAGCCCGGACTGGCTTGCTACCGGCTTGGGCGCAATGGAGCTCGCCCTGCCAGAGCCCATGGAAATTGATCTGGAGAACAACCCAGACTACCCATCGATCCGCCGCGTCCGGTTCAAGCTCTCCGCGGGCGTCACAGGATTCGGGGTTGACCCTATCGATGAAGAAGACAACCCTCTCGCATTTCGCAAGGATTGGTACGAGAGGCGCGGATTCAAACCAAAGGACCTACTTGCCACCACCGTCAGCAACGGCAGCATGGAGCCGGGGCTTTATGACGGCGACACAGTGATAGTGAACACTGCCCAGACACAGCCGAAGGATGGCGTCGTGTTCGCCGTCAACTATGAAGGAGAGATGGTGATCAAACGACTGATCAGAGACGATGGCCAGTGGTGGCTTTCCTCTGACAATCCGGATCAGCGTCGCTATCCCCGCAAGGTCTGCCATGAGGGAGTGAAGTTGATTGGCGAGGTTGTGCACAAGCAAAGCGAGCGTATCTGAAGAAGAAAGGGATGGACAAAGTTTTGATAGCAGCCGGGATGCCTCGGCCCACGACGAAACGACTTCAACGCGCCTATCAGCAAGGCTCTTGCGCAAAACTCAGTCAGGGGTTGCGGCGAGTCGAAGTACCGGCCGAGCAGTCAGGACAAGTGCGAATTCTTTTTTACTCCACACCACATTACCTACCTCGCGTGGAAGCCGACAGCCAAAGTAACTGGCACTCACTAGGCGGTATCAATGTCTCCCGCAATGATGCTGTTCTGGAACACTGCCACAGAGCTAAAGCAATCCAGGCAAAGTAAATCTGACGGATCAGGCGGATCGAGCGGATCGGGCGGATCGGGCGGATCGAGCGGATCGGGCGGATCGGGCGCATCGGGCGGATCGAGCGCATCGGGCGCATCAGCGGATCGAGCGCATCGGGCGGATCGGGCGCATCGGGCGGATCGGGCGCATCGGGCGCATCGGGCGGATCGAGCGCATCGGGCGCATCGGGCGGATCGAGCGGATCGAGCGGATCGGGCGCATCAGCGGATCGAGCGCATCGGGCGGATCGGGCGGATCGGGCGCATCGGGCGGATCGGGCGCATCGGGCGGATCGAGCGCATCGGGCGGATCGAGCGCATCGGGCGCATCGGGCAGATCAGCGGATCGAGCGCATCAGCGCATCAGCGGATCGAGCGGATCGGCGGATATCTGGCATATGATTGACGCGTTGTACTCTGGAGACTATAGGTGCGCGCCAATCAAGTTTTTACTCCCAACGACTATCCAACATATACCTACGTATCTAGGAATGAAGATCGACTGGAAAGTAGATTGAGAGATGCATTAGACACTCCTGGTGAGATTGTTTCTGTATCAGGCCCATCGAAATCTGGAAAAACTGTACTAGTCGAAAAAATTGCTGGTAGAGAAAACCTTATCACTGTAACTGGGGCCGGCGTTACAAGTACTGGAGAACTTTGGTCTAAAGTACTTAATAAGCTGGAAGTTCCGACATCTGAAACAGAGACAGATACTGACTCTACTGGGGATGGTACGCAGGTAGGCGGCAAAGGAACCGTCAAAGTTCCATTGATAGCAGAACTAGGAGCCGATGCGAGATACACCACAAACAACTCGACATCGCGAACAAAATCCAAAACCCATAACAGGGGCGGATTAGATCAAATTACGTCAGCCTTAGCCAATACAGAGAAAGTTCTTTTTATTGATGATTTCCATTACATGGATTCAGATATGCAAAAAAGGACAGCCCGGGAGATCAAAGAGGCTGCAAGAAATGGCGTGAAGATATGCACGGCATCAGTACCGCACAGGTCTGACGACGTCGTACGTAGCAACCCAGAGCTACGAGGACGAGTTCGCGCAGTAGACACGAAGCCTTGGTCTAAAAAGGACTTGCTGCAAATAGCAGAAATTGGATTCCCAAAGATTGGGGTAATTTTAAAAAGTGAGATAATCCAAAAGATTGCAGAAGAGGCATCTCAATCTCCCCAATTGATGCAGGCGATTTGCCTACAGCTTTGCTATACCAAATCAATAAGAGACGGGGTGGAGAGCAGAAAGTCCAGGGTTGAAGTCACTGAAGACGAGCTTAAGCAGATATTTGAGGAAACCGCGACAAAGACAGATTTCGCATCTCTTTTAAAAATCCAACACGCCGGCCCGAAGGTGCGAGGAACGGAACGGAAAGAATTTAATCTATCGGATGGCTCCCGCGGCGACGTTTATAGGGCATTACTGATAGCTATCAAGCAAGACCCCCCGCTTTTGAGTCTTCCGTGGAATGAGATATCTAAGCGAGTTCAAAGAGTTTGCAGCCCTGACACTCCGCAAGCCGCTAGCCTTTCTACAGCTTGCCTGCAGATATCGAAGATGGCAAAAGACTTATTTCCAGAGCAGCGAATTATCGATTGGGAAGGCGAGCCAACTTCGATACTTAGTATTGAGGATCCCTACTATCTTTTTTACCTTCGTTGGTCAGAGAAGTTGAAGGATATAGCAACTCCTTTGTAAACTGATAGCCCGCCTAGAGCGGGCTTTTTCATGCCACGATGGCGCCATGACTCCAGCTCCACTGCTCCAGTCCACCAGCGTAAGCACGCGCATCGTCGGCGGTAAAACGCTCATCGGGCTCACGCACATGGCCAAGACATCAGCCGACCTGCCCATCACGACTACCTAGGTGAGATGTCGCCAGAGGACGCTGAGCAGCTGATCAAGATGCTGCAAGAAACGCTGGCCTAACAGAGCCGCGAGTAGCGCCAGGCCAACTTCGGCACACTCCCCGCGCAAGGTCGGCAAAATCCGGCACAATCGGCCAACTGAGCCGCCCTCCCCGTCCCATACGAGCCCCGCACAACGGGGCTTTTTGCGTCATAACTTCACCCATTAGGAGTCGGCATCAGGCAAAGCACTGGGTGCAAGATATGACAGCGAAGAATAGGATGAGGACTCCAAAATGGTTTTCGTCGCACCCGCGGCATTCAAAGGAGGAAGTGATGGCAACGACGCGAAAGATTGGACGTGATGCGGGAAATGGTCAGTTCATTCCCGTAAAGCAAGCGGAGAGATCTAAAAACACAGCAGTGGTCGAGACAATCAAGGTGCCTGCGCCGAAGCCGGCACCACCCGCAAAGAAGAAATAGGGCCGCGCATGAGGCCTGTACCGATGCTCTGCACGGCATAGGCCTCCATCTCGCGGCCCAGACCCCTGGTTTCTTGTGCTCTACGCCCGCCAAAGGGCAGCATCAATGCTCGTGTCGCCTGCCGCGATGGACGTGCGCCACAGTGTCGCCCCAACGAGTACCAGGCCAGCCACCCGCTCCTTGTAGTGAGCCTCCTGGGGGTCCATGTCGCTGATGATCCTAGCCAGGACATTGAGCGCCTCGCCTGGCTCAACGCCAGGGCCTGTCTCCGCGAGCGCAATGATTCCATCGATGGTGTCGAGGTGGTGCATGGGTGTCTCCCGTGTGGTGCACCAATGTAGCCACCTGACTTGGCCGCCAGAGGTCAGACACTGCGCCGACCTCTTCGATGCAGCCCCGCGCGACAGGCATTTCTCGTCTACACGTCGAACCTTGCCAAGATTGAACACTTATTCAACATCAAACTGAATCATAATTGACAACACAAGTGAATCATGATTCAATGCCCCTCAACGCAATACCAAGCGCCACAACCTCGGCAAGCGATACGAAGCCGGTAAGCCCAACAGGATGCAGCGGGCAGGTTCAGGGATGAAGTCCCGCCAGCGAGGTGTTGCGAAAGGGTGCCCCAGGCATCCATTCCTCAACCGTTGGAGTGATTGATGCCGCCCTTCTCCCGCCACCTCCTCGAAGAGATCACGCTCAACAAGACGGAAGCGCTCTTGCAGGTCCGCCAAGACGCGCGCCACGGGCACAGCAGCCTCACCGAAGGCTGGATCCGGCGCATCTGCCGCGACAACGGCCTGCAGCCTCATCAAGTCCGCGCCGCCGAACGCCAAGGCCGTGAGCTGCGCGCTAAGGGCGTGCCCTGTATGTGCTCGCACTGCGGCTTCGGCGGCAATGGCCAGATCGAGGACCGCGAGCGCATCCGCATTGACTACGCCGCCGCTCGGCGCGAGCAGCTGGCAACAGCCGGCATGTCCTACGACGAGCGCGAGCAAACCATCCAGGCCGAGATCGACGCGGGCGCCGCGTTCCAGGCCCTCCCCATCACCGTCAAAAGGAGTACCTCATGAGCCAGGCCATATGCCTATTCCGTCTCTTCGCTATGCGCCGTCGCGCGGGCGGATCCCTACCGCAGTCCATGGCCTGGGCCTTGGGCCTGCTCTGGCGCAATCACCGCGCATCCCAGCGCCGAACGAGGTGTTCAGCGGAGCCTTCGGCGAGTATCAGGAGCGCCCCATGACCGAGCATCTAGTCGGAAGGGCTGTGTGATGGCTTCCCCATCAACTAACCCGATGATTGCGGGGCAGTTGGGGCCATGGCTCAAAACTGAACCATCTCCAAGAGGGTTAAGGCTTGGAGTCAGTCTTGTCGACGTTCGCCTTGCTCGCCCACCCCTCCCCCAGAAGCTCGGTAACACGATCGACCGACTGCACCAAGCCTTCAACGTACTGCAGAAAAGATGGCTTTGCGGCCGCGAGCACCTTGGCATCGTCATCGGTTTCTTTGATGGCCTTTGCCATGGCGATCATCGATTCGCGCATCGGCTCCATTACTTCTGGATGGTTCTGCTGAAGCAAAACAAACGAGGCAAGAGTTCTCAGCAAAACAACGTTGTTTTTCAAAAGCTTGATGGTGTCGTCATCTTTGTAGGAGCTTTCGAGCCTGTGCAGCAGCTCTGCATGAAGGCTGCGACCGCTTTCATTGGCGGATGCCTGGATGCGCGCCTTCAACTCATCGGGCATGCGGAGCGGGTACGAGGGGGCTTGATGTCTGTCGGTCGCCATACCTCGATTGTGGACATCAAATCGAATCTTTTCAAAGAATCTCATTGACATCCACAACCCAAGAATCTAAATTTCATCCACAACATGACCAAGACCGACCGTCATCAACTTCCTCCAACGCCCGTCCGCATCCCGGACGAGATCAAGGAACAACTCAAGGCCCAAGCCGTCGCCAACGACCGAAGCCTCAACGGCGAAATCCTGGCCCGTCTGCGCGCGTCCCTCCAGGGCGAGCACGTCCATCAACCCGCAATGAAAGGTAGCCCACAGTGAAAGAGATCCTCAACATGAACGCGACATTCTTCCTCGACGAAGACGCGCAGCAGTCTGGCCACGAAATCGCTGTGGACAGCTGGATGAGCCGAGCCAACGGCGTGAGCGTGGAGGATGCCGCAAAGGGCCTGACCTCCGAACTGATGGCGACGGGCGCCACGGAGGGCGGCACGGCCCAGGCGTCCTGCATCTATGGCGCCCTCAAGGTTCTCATCGAGATGGCCGGCATCCCCACGATCACCGATAGGGCAGCAGCATGAGCAGCATCGTTCCTCACAACTTTGAGGGGCTGAGCGTCCGCACGGTCCAGATCGAAGACAAGACCTACTTCGTGGGCAAGGATGCCGCCGAAGCCCTTGGTTACGCCGATGCAACTACGGCACTCCGCTCGCATTGCAAGGGGGCGCAGCATTTGCACCCCCTTCAGACTTCGGGAGGCATGCAGAACATGCGCATCATTGATGAGCCCGACCTGATGCGCCTGGTGGTGAACAGCACTCTGCCGTCTGCCGAGCGATTTGAGCGCTGGGTCTTCGAGGATGTACTGCCCAGCATCCGCAAGACTGGCAGCTACAGCATGGCGCCACGCTCACCAGGCGAGATCCTGATGCTTCAGGCGCAAGCCTTCTACCAACTGGAGCAGGCCCAGGCCAAGATCACCGCGGACATGCAGCGGCTGGAAACCCAGATCGAGGACTTGGCCGAGTCCCGTGTCTGGGACCGCTGCCCGCAGAACTGCGAGCCCATCTCGAAAATCCGCGCTCGCATGAACGACCGGTATGGCCTGCCTCAATGGGTGGTGGACACGGTGGTGTGGAAACTGCCGCTCAGCCCCAAGCCGCACGGCATGGTGCGCAACCAACATGAAGAGGCCAAAAGCTCGCAGTACGAGGTCTACGCGGTTGCAGACATCACACGCGTGTTTGCCCAGTTCGTGGACGAGTGTGTGCAGGAGACGGCCATGCGGGCTTCGCATCGTCACATTGACCGCATGTTCCAGTTGCTGCGCGATGGCAAGAAGCTGCGAGCGTTGAAGGCTCACGCAGAAGACGCCCAGCCCGCTTGATGTGTGTTGTAAATCTGCAAATCTCAAGCCGCCAGTTAAATGAACCGGTATCACGGGCATCGTTGACACCAGCAAATCACCCTGAAGGAAAACATGCGATCACAACAAGCGCCGCCACAAAAGGCGAAGCCGGACAAGCGCCAACCTGTCCGGCCTCTAGTGAGGAAGCTCAGCGCCAACCGAGCAGACCTCGTGACCCGAACCCCTTCTCACAAGGAAACGAATCATGTCGAATGATGCCACGTTAGCCCCCGCTCGCAAAACCGCGGCCCCGCGAGCGACTCAGAAGCCGGCGCCAGCACAACATGGCCAGGCGCCGGTGGCCGCGCCGTTGAGTCTCTCGATGATTGTGCTGAGCCTGCGCCCCAACGGCTCCAAGTTCAACGGCAACCGCATCGAGCGCGCCCAGGAAGCTGGCTTCGGTTGGATCAAGAACGCCAACCAGATCGGGTTCGCAGATCCGGACACCGGCTGCGAGATAGCGCGCCATGTCATCAACAACAGTGAGGAGTTGTTCGGCTCCTTGAAGGAGATCCAGGTCCACGTCGACCCGGAGCAGTGCGCCTGGATGTGGCGGGCGGGAACCTTCCTGATGGAGCGGCTGAAGAAGTACGCGATTCTGATCGGTGCTCGCATTTGCGATGGCGTTGGGAAGCCGCTGGATGAGGAGGCAGTCACCGCCATCGGGAAGCATATTGATGATGTGATGGCGAGGCGACGGGATGCAGACCGAGAGGCACGCACCGTCACGCTGCCCAGTGGTGAGCGCCGTGAACTGTCCGAGCTGTCCTTCGTGTACACGGTTGTGCACGAAGCTGGCTCGAAAAAGTACGCCTATCGCCAAGTTCTGTTTGACGCCCCTGCCCTGCACTACTACGAAGGCAAAGCACGGGGGATGCAAATGGCCGGCGAGATCGTGCAGTTTTACAGGAGGCATAAGGAGGAAAAGCTGCGCCTGGGCCACATGTTGCGTGACGCGATGCAGAGCAATGGAACTGGCTATGGCAACTGGGACAAGGCAGAAGTGGCCAACGTGACCTCGGGATTTTTTGAGGTCATTGAGAAGTTGATCGAGGTTGGCGCACGCCATTTAAACCCGGCATGGTTGGCGCACAACATCGAACATAACCAGCAATCGCACGTTAAGTGGTGCGAGGACCGCGCCAAGCGGAAGACAGAGTTCGTTGAGCGCATGCGACTGGCCCGTGAGGCGAAGAAGGCTGCCAAGGAAGCGGGAGCAAGCCATGGTTGAAGCACCATGCATTGATGTCGCGAAGCCCGACATCCTCCAAGAGCATGAAGCCTTGGCACGCGACGTGGCACGGCGCGTGCACAACTTGATCTTGCCTCTTGCTGACCTGCTGCCACGCATCCCTGGCCATGAAGCTATCGACACGGCTGATGCTCTGCTGATGGACGTGAACAGGGCCGATGGCACATGGCTGGGAGATGGCCCGAGGCCAGCCATGGGTGAGCTTCTAGCCATGGTCACCGACAGCTTGGACGTGGCAACAAAGGCGCTGAGCGCTGCAGAGACCGATGGCAGTGACCCCATCAACGCCGCGCGCTGCCTGCTTCGAGAAGCTCTGCCGCTGGCAGTCGATCTGTCCAGTGCCTTCCGGTCTTGCCGCCTTGCGGGAGATTCATCGGCTCTCAGGGCGCTGCAGGAGCGAAAGCAGGCCGTCTATGCGCCTGCGCGCGATCCGGGACCAGCCTCCGCCCAGGAGGAAACCAAAGAGCACCACGTTCTTAGCGCCATCGCCTTGCAGGCGAGCATCCTGCTTGATGTGGTGGACAGCGCCGGCAGAACCGCAAACATCAACGAGATCCGGGGAGTTCTTGATGCGGCCCGTTTACTGACAGCCACCATCGGCAGCCTGGCAGATGGCATGACAGGAGAGAACAAGCGCGGCGATCAATACGGCTGGCACAACGCCTGCCCAAACTAGCAATCAACATGGCAGAGCAAAATGAAAAACGCCCCCGCTTCACGCGCCAAGACGGGTCATCGCACACCGTATGCGCTCTCCTCGTGAATGCTTGGGAACCCCTTCGTCGTCAGACCACACAGCAAGGAGTTTTCTCATGAACGCAAAGGAAGCTGCAGCCATCCTTGGTGTCTCCCCACGGGCGGTCTACGCTTTAGCCGCCCCTCAGGGACCCATTCCCTGCTATCGCATCGGGCGAACGATCGTGTTTGACGAAGCCGATGTTGTGGGGTTCAAGCAATCGCAACGAGTTACCCAAGTCAAGAATCAGTTCAGAGCCTCCAGCCAAAGCCTGACTCTCAAGCTAAAGGCATCAGAGCCCGGTTCTGAATCCGCCCTAGAGAGAGCGTTCCGGAAATTTGGAGTAGTTCCCAGGCTTACGCCCCCTTCCGCAGTTGTGCCGAAGTCCAAGCCAAGCGACAAGAAGAAGGCTAGCGCGGCCTCTACCCCGCGCAAGAGAAGCACAGGAGGGCCAGCCACATGAGAGCTGAATCACCAGCCTTAAGTCCTTTCCTGACCGAAGACGAGATAAACGGCCTGTGCAAGCCCCTGAAGCAGCGCTTCGCCCAGCGCCGCTACATCGAGCGAGTACTCGGCATTGCCGTTGCCGGTGTCCGTCCCGATGGGCTTCCTCTGGTGGGCCGCACCATCGTTGAAGAGAGGCTGAACAACAAAGCGCCCTCCCCGGCTCGGCGCGGCTTCAACTGGAGTAAATGATGGGTCGCAGAAGAGAGCGAGCATCAGGCTTCGGCCTTCTGCCCCGGATGGAGGCTCGGCCGCGCAAGAACGGGCTTGTCACCTACCGATACCACCCGGTGGGCAGCAAGCCCATCAACCTGGGAACAGATCGCACCGCGGCCATACAGGCCGTGCTGGAGATGAATCACGTCCCCAACCTGCAGGGCACGATCCGCGAGCTATGGGACCTGTACCAAAAGACAGCCCGCTGGACGGCCCTGGCGGAGCGCACGAAGAAGGACTACGAGTCCTACAGTCTGAAGCTCATCGAGGTCATGGGCGAGGTGCCGGCCGCCGCAGTGCGCCCCACCGACATCGCCAGGTTCCTGCGCGTGGAGCGTGCAGACGCACCCGTGCGGGGCAATCGAGAAATCGCCCTGCTCTCCAACCTGATGAACGTGGCCATCGAGCGCGGGCTGATCGACGCCAACCCGTGCAAGCAGGTCAAGAAGAACAGCGAGCGAGCCCGGACGGAAGCGCCGGAGCCGGCCGAGCTGCGAGCCTTCCTGGACTGGCTGGAGGCCGGTAGCCCAGCGCGCAAGACCCTGGCCCTGATGGCGGAGTTTGCCGCCCTGGCTGGCTCGCGCCGCGTGGAGTTCCTGGCCCTGCAGGTGCCGCAGATCGACATGCAGGCCGGCGAGATCCGGCTGATGCGCGCCAAGCAGCACGGCGGCACCAAGCGGGCCGAGAACATCGCCATGGGCCCGGCCATGCTGGACCTGGCCAAGAGGCTGCTGCAGCTGCCGCGTCCCGAGACCTCGCTGCACGTCTTCATCAATCAGCACGGCAGCCCGCTTACGGAATCGGGCTTCACCACGGGCTGGCAGCGGGCGATGGTCGAAGCCTTGGAGACCAAGGTGATCAGCAGGCGCTTCACCTTCCACGACCTGCGGGCGTACTACACGACCCAGCACAAGGCACGGTATGGCGCCCTGCCCGAGCTTCACGCCAGCTCGGCCACCACGGCCCGGGTCTACGACCGCTCGAAGGTCTCGAAACGGCAGTCCCTGGGCTGACCTCTATTCCCAAATTGGGAATAAAACAAAAGCCGCGCTACCTTTACGATAGCGCGGCTTCCGCGTGTTTGTTGGTGGGTCCTGCGAGATTCGAACTCGCGACCAACGGATTAAAAGTCCGCTGCTCTACCGACTGAGCTAAAGACCCGAACCACGCTTTGCATGCATCAGATGCTGCTTAGCGAAGACATAGATTCTAGCACCAAAATTTACGCTTCAATTCTTGGTGCGGCTCAGTTGATCGATGACCCAGCCTGCGGCGCACTGACCGAAGGTGGCGGTGACGGCCACTACCGAGCCGTAGCCGTGGCAGTTGAGCGTGCCGTCGCCTTCGATGGCGCAAGAGGCATCGGGCGGGGCGACGGCCTCGCGGCTGAAGACGCAGGCGATGCCGATGCGCTTGCCTTCCTTGGGTGCGCCGTGCTCGCGGCGCAGGCGGTAGCGCAGTTGGGCCAGCAGCGGGTCGTGCGTGGTGGCGCTGAGGTCATCGATATCGACCTTGTGAGCCAGGCGCTTGCCGCCCGCTGCACCCACCGAGATGAAGCATTGCCGCGTGGCGCGCGCATGGGCTGCCATGGCGGTCTTGGCCTTGACCTGGTCGCAGGCGTCGATGACGGCGTCGGCGCCCGGGGGCAGCAGGCGCAGCCAGTTGTCCGGGTCAACGAAGTCGTCGATGCAGTGCACGCGGCAGGCGGGGTTGATCTGGGCGATGCGCTCGCGCATGGCTTCGATCTTGGCCTGGCCCACCGTGGTGGAGAGCGCGTGGATCTGGCGGTTGATGTTGGACTCGGCGACATGGTCCATGTCGATCAGGGTGAGCTCGCCCACACCGCTGCGCGCCAGCGCCTCGGCAGTCCAGGAGCCCACGCCGCCGATGCCCACCACGACGACGTGCGCGGCGCGAATGCGAGCGGCGCCCGGCACGCCATACAGGCGCTCCAGGCCGCCGAAGCGGCGCTGCAGGTCGGCATCAGAAAAAACAGCGCCTGCTTCAGGCGCTGTCTTGTCTTCTTCCGGAAGGGATGAAGAAGCCGTGTCGTTCATCACTTGAGGCTGGCGAGACGGTTCTTGGCCGCAGCCGTGGCTTCGGCGTTGGGATAGGCCTTGATCAGGTCTTCCAGCGTCTTGCGCGCGCCCTTGGTGTCCTTCATCTCGATCTGGCAGTTGGCGATGGACAGTGCCGCCTCCGGCGCCCGGCCGTGCATAGGGGCTGCTGCCAGCAGCGCGCGGAAGTTGGTGATCGCGTCCTTGTAGTTGCGATTGGCGTACTGCGCATTGCCCAGCCAAAAGCGTGCCGAGGGCACATAGCCGCTCTTGGGCCACTGGTTCAGGAAGGACGAGAACGCCGTGCCGGCTTCAGCAAAGCTGCCTGCGCGGAACTGCGCCAGGGCGGCTTCGAAGTCGCGCTTCTCTGCCGGGTCGGCTGCGAATTCCTGGCCGTCCACCGTCACCGTGACGGGCTCGAACTGGCGCAGGCGCTCGTCCACGCCCTTGGCGATGTCGCGCTGGCCGCGCTGCAGCTCGGCCACATCGCGCAGCAGCTGCTCGTTCTGGCCGCGCAGCTTGGCTTGCTCGGACTTGAGCTGCTCGATCTGCGACTGCAGTTCGAGCAGGCCACGGCGCGTTTGCGAGCTTTCCTCGGTCATGCGCTGCTGCGACTGCTGCATGCTGTCGACGCGCTGGCGCATTTCCAGGATGGCGCGGCGCGCCTCGTCATCGCCGAACAGTGCGGCATGGCCGCTGGCGGCGTAGCCGGCCATCAGGCCGGCCGCCAGCAGCGTGCGCAGCGCGGTGCGATGCAGGATCGGGGAGCGCTGCATGTTCACCAACGGTAGGACAGTTCAGCGCGGCGGTTTTGCGCGTAGGCGTCTTCGGAATGGCCTTCGGAGGCAGGCTTTTCCTTGCCGTAGCTCACGGCTTCCATTTGCGCATCGCTGACGCCCAGCAGGCCCAGCGAGCGGCGCACGGCTTCGGCACGCTTTTGGCCCAGGGCCAGGTTGTATTCGCGGCCGCCGCGCTCGTCGGTGTGGCCTTCGATCTGGACCTTGCGAGCGGAAGATGCCTTCAGGAAGCGTGCGTGGGCTTCGATCTGAGGCTGGGCGTCGGCCTTGACGACGTAGCTGTCGAAGTCGAAGTAGACGACGCGGCTGACGCCCTGGGGACCTGCCTTGTCGGCGGCCGAGCCGGTCAGGTCCACGCCCGAGATGCCGCTTTGCGAGGTGCTGCCGGTGCCGGCGCCGCTGCCCTGGCCCGTGCTGGTGGCGCCCGCGTCGGTGACCGGGGTTTCGTCAAGTTTGACGCCTGAGCTGCAACCTGCCATGAGTGCGGTGACTGCAAGTGCCAGGGAAAGTCGTTTGATGGTGATCATGAAAAATCTCCGTATGTCCGGGTGGACTTCGTGCTGAGTTGACTGGTTGACTGAAAAGAAATCGAGGAAGCCGGCTGTCACTGGCGCTGGAACGGACCCCAGTCGGGCTCGCGGATGTCACCGCCCTGCCCTGCCAGCCGCGCCTTGATCTTGCCGTCGAGCGTGGTGGTCATCAGGGATTCGCGTCCCTGCTGCAGGGTGGCGTAGACGATCAGGCGGCTGTTCGGAGCGAAGCTGGGGCTTTCGTCGGCCGTGGTGTCGGTGATGGCATTCACGGTGCCGGTGCCCAGGTCCATGACGTGGAGCTTGAAGCCGCCGCCCACGCGCGAGACGTAGGCAAGCCACTTTCCATCGGGGCTGACGCTGGGCGAGATGTTGTAGTTGCCGGTGAAGGTGACGCGTTCCGCGCTACCGCCCGAGGCCGGCACCTTGTAGATCTGCGGGGCGCCGCCACGGTCGCTGACGAAGTAGATGGAGCGGCCATCGCTGGAGAAGTTCGGCTCGGTGTCGATGCCGCTGCTTTGCATCAGTCGGCGCGGCTCGCCGCCCTGGGCGCTGATCAGGTACAGCTGGGAGCCGCCGTCGCGGCTGAGCGTGACGGCCAGGGAGTTGCCGTCAGGCGACCAGGCCGGTGCGCTGTTGGAGCCCCGGAAGTTGGCAACCAGGCGGCGGCGGCCACTGGCCACATCGTGCACATAGACCACGGGCTTGCGCGACTCGAAGGACACGTAGGCCAGCTGGGTGCCGGTGGGCGACCAGGCAGGCGAGATGATGGGTTCCGGGCTGGACAGGGCCGACTGGGCGTTCTCGCCATCGGCATCGGCCACCCACAGGCGGTAGTTACTGCCCGCCTTGGTCACATAGGCGATGCGCGTGGAGAACACGCCCTTCTCGCCCGTGAGTTTCTCGTAGATGTAGTCGGAGATGCGGTGGGCCACCAGGCGCAGGTCGCCGGTGGTGACGGCAAAGCCCTGGCCCCCCAGGTCCTGGCCCTTGACCACGTCCCAGAGGCGAAAGCGCACATCGTAGCGGCCATCGGCCAGGCGCGTGATGCTGCCCACGGCCAGCGAGTCAGCGCTCTTTTGGCGCCACATGGCAACGTCGGGCCGCGAGGTCTCGTCCAGCTGGACGCCGGCCGTGTCCACTGCGCGGAATTGACCGCTGCGCTCCAGGTCAGCCTGGATGATGGCCGAGATCTTCTGGGGCGCCTGCCCTTCTCCCTTGAATGCTGCAATGGCGATGGGCAACTGGGTCAGGCCCACGCCCGTCACTTCGACGCGGAACTGGGCCAGCGCGGGAATTGCGGGGGTTGAGGCGAGAGCGGCCAGCAGGGTTCGGCGCGAAGTGCGCGGCACGGCCGCCAGGGAGGAGGGAGAAAGGAGTCGGTCAATAGTCATTGGCATTCATCAATATCTACGGGAAGACCCCGGTACTTGCACAGGTGCGAATGTTACACACACTGGATGCGTCACGATGTAAGAACGTGCACTGTAGGGTCTGTCGGCCCAGGCTTTCTCGATCCCCGGCAGCCGCATCAGTTCCCCATGAGGCAGCCACAGGCAAGCCCGCCGTAAAATCCGCGCTTCATGCAAGCACCATCCTCACCGCCGCCGGCCCCTGCGCCGTCCGCCGCACCGGCGGCCCTTGATCTCGCCAGCACCCTGACCCTGTCGCAGCGCCTCAAGCGCCTGTCACCCTACTTTGGTGGCCAGCGCCTGGCCTGGACGCTGGCCGTGGCTGCCACGCTGGTGGGCGCGGTCACCGAGCCATTGATCCCTGCCCTGCTGCAGCCGCTGCTGGACAGCGGCTTCACCGACGGCACGCTGCCACTGTGGTCGGTGCCGCTGGCCATCATCGGCGTGTTCCTGGTGCGGGGCCTGTCGCAGTTCGTGGGCCAGTACGCGCTGGCGCGCATTGCCAACGAGGGCATGCTAGCGCTGCGCAAGCGCCTGTTCGAGCGGCTGCTGGCCGCCGATATGGCGCTGTTCTCGCGCCAGTCGGCCTCATCGCTGTCCAACACCGTGGTCTATGAGGTGCAGACCGGCTCCACGCTGCTGGTGCAGGCCATGCTGGGCATCTCGCGCGACGGTTTCACGCTGGTGGCGCTGCTGGGCTACCTGCTGTATCTGAACTGGCAGCTGACGCTGGTGGTGGCGGCCGTGGTGCCGGGCGTGGCCTGGATCATGAAGACGCTGTCGCGCCGCCTGTACCGCATCACCAAGATCAGCCAGGAGGCCACCGATTCCCTGGCCTATGTGGTGGAAGAGAACGTTCTGGCCCACCGCATGGTGCGCTTGCATGGCGCGCAACAGGGCCAGCAAAAGCGCTTTGGCGGCCTGAGCGGGCAGCTGCGCAAGCTGGCCATCAAGGCCACCATCGCCTCGGCGGCCATGACGCCGCTGACCCAATTGCTGGCCGCCGCCGCCCTGTCGGCCGTGATCTGCATTGCGCTGTGGCAAAGCCGGGGCACGGGCGCTGCTGCGGCCAATGTGCAGGATGTGACGGTGGGCAGCTTTGCGGCCTTCATCACGGCCATGCTGATGCTGATTGCCCCCATCCGACGCCTGGCCGATGTGGCCAACCCCATCACGCGTGGCGTGGCGGCGCTGGAGCGGGGCCTGCACCTGCTGGAGGGCTCGGGCGACGAGACCGGCGGCACGCAGGTGCCCGGCAAGGCGCGCGGCGAAATCGAGTTGCGCGACGTGTCCGTGCAGTTTGGCGAGGACAAGGCACCGGCCCTGAGCCATGTGGACCTGCGCGTGCGCCCGGGCGAGGTGGTGGCCCTGGTCGGCCCCTCCGGCGCGGGCAAGACCACGCTGGTGAACCTGCTGCCACGCTTTTTGCAGCCCACGGGCGGCCAGTTGCTGCTGGACGGCACGCCCCTGCCCGAATGGGATCTGGCCGCGCTGCGCCAGCAGTTCGCCATGGTCAGCCAGGACGTGGTGATGTTCAACGACACCATTGCCGCCAACGTGGCGCTGGGCGGGGTGGAAGACGAGGCCCAGCTGTGGGCCGCGCTGGATGCCGCCAATCTGGGCTCCCATGTGCGCGGACTGTCCAACGGCCTGCAGACGGTAGTGGGCCACAACGCCAGCCAGCTGTCGGGGGGCCAGCGCCAGCGGCTGGCGATTGCACGGGCGCTGTACAAGGATGCGCCCATCCTGATCCTGGACGAGGCCACCTCGGCCCTGGACAACGAATCCGAGCGCCTGGTGCAGGAGGCGCTGACGCGGCTGATGCAGGGCCGCACGACCCTGGTCATCGCCCACCGGCTCTCGACCATCGAGCATGCCGACCGCGTGGTGGTGATGGAGCGCGGCCGCATTGCCGAGCAGGGTACGCATGCCGAGCTGCTGGCGCGGGACGGCCTGTACGCCCGATTGAGCAGGAATCACACAACCTGAGGTGGACAGCGGCGGCACCGGCAGTGCCGCCCGCCTGGCTTGCTGCTACCAGCTTCCGCGCGAAGGCTGGGTCTTGCGCTCGGCCTTGATGGCCTTGGTGAGTTTGTCCACCATGTACTGGCGGTCCACCTGCCGGGCAAAGTCGGCCGCGGTGAAGCCACGCTGGTTGCGAAGGACGACGTCGGCGCCCTCCTTGATCAGCAGGTCCACCACGGCTTCGCTGCTGTATTGGGCGGCCAGCATCAGCGGGGTGGTGCCGTTTGGCGAGTCGGCGTCGATGTAGGCGCTGTTGTCGAGCAGCAGCTTGACGATGTCCAGCGTCTTGGGCAGGTCGGCCGAGGTGGCGTAGTGCAGCGGCGTCCAGCCGGGGCGGTTGACATCGGCGCCCCGGCGTATGAGTTCCTTTGCCAGGTCCAGGTGGCCCTTGATGCAGGCCATCATCAGCGGCGTTTCGCCCTGCTGGGAGGCCTCGTTGACCTTGATGCCCGGGGATTTGAGCAGCACGTCGAAGACACCCAGCGAGCCCTGGTGCAGGGCGGCCACCAGGCCCGGGCGGCCGCGCGTGTCGCGGGTGTTGGGGTCGAAGCCGCGAAAGATCAGGTTGACCATGGCGCGCTCGTTGTCGCTGATGATGGCGCGCACATAGTCGTCGTACTGGCTGGCATGCGCCAGCCCGCCGCTGGCTGCGGCCAGGGCCACCACGGCTTGGCCGGCCTGGGCCAGCCAGTGGCGCCGGTGCACGTCCACGCCCATGCCCACGCGGCCACTGGCCGCAGCATTCAGTCGCATGCGACAACCCCCTTGAACAGCTGGTCAAAGTTGGCACTGGTCAGGGCCGCCACGTCCTCCACGGACATGCCGCGCACCTGCGCAATCTGCTGTGCCACGTAAGGCACGTAGGACGGATTGTTGGTCTTGCCGCGATAGGGAACGGGCGCCAGGTAGGGGCTGTCGGTCTCGATCAGCAGGCGGTCGGCCGGCACGAAGGCGGCCACGTCGCGCAGGTGCTGGGCGTTCTTGAAGGTGACGATGCCTGACATGGAGATGTAGTAGCCCAGGTCCAGCGCCGCACGCGCGACCTCCATGGTCTCGGTGAAGCAGTGGAACACGCCGCCAGCCTGGCCTGCCGAGCCGTCCTCGCCTTCTTCGCGCAGGATGGCCAGCGTGTCATCAGAGGCGCTGCGCGTGTGGATGACCAGGGGCTTTTGCGTCTGGCGCGCCGCGCGGATGTGCACGCGAAAGCGCTCGCGCTGCCATTCCAGGTCGGCAATCGTGCGCCCGCCCTTGCGGTCTTCCATGCCGTAGTAGTCCAGTCCCGTTTCGCCGATGGCCACCACGCGCGCCAGGGCGGCGCGCTCGACCAGGTCGGCCACGCTGGGCTCGGTCATGTGTTCCGTATCGGGGTGCACGCCCACCGTGGCCCAGAAATTGTCGTGATCCAGCGCCAGCTGGTGCACATCGCCGAATTCCTCCATCGTGGTGCAGATGCACAGCGCACGCGTGACGCGCGCGGCCGCCATGGCCTCGCGGATCTCGGGCAGGCGGCTTTGCAGCTCGGGGAAATTCAGATGGCAGTGGGAATCGGTAAACATGGAATCTCGTGGTTCAGAAACAGGCATGCCGACCGGAGAGCATTTCCTCCGTGTCGGCATGCGGGCAGAGGCAGGCGCAGGACTCAGACCGTCTGCGTGGCCTTGTCCGATGCCAGGGCCGAACCCAGGATGTTCTCGATCTTGGCCTTGAGCTCGGCGGACTTCTCGTCCTTGGGGAACTGTATGCCTATGCCCTGCGTGCGGTTGCCCGAGGCGCGCGCAGGCGTGATCCACGCCACGCGGCCGGCCACGGGATAGCGCTGCGGCTCGTCGGGCAGGGTCAGCAGCACGTAGACATCATCGCCAAGACGGTACTCACGCTGCGTGGGCACGAAAACGCCCCCTTCGGCGAACATGGGAATGTAGGCGGCGTACAGCGCGGCCTTTTCCTTGATCGCCAGTTGCATCACGCTGGGACGGGGTGTGGTGGGTGCGGTGCTCATGGATGGTTTGCAGACATTGGTTCGGTGAGCGGCCGGCGCGATCGGCACCGGGCCCAGGGCCGTAGGTTAACAGGACGGGCTTTCATGTGGCGAAAAGCACCCAGCTGCGCTGCTGCACTGCCGCCACGCCCCGCTCCCCGCGCCTCATCCCCGGCGCTGGCGGGCAGGCTGGCCGGACATGAGCACACGCCGGGCCTCGGCGGCCAGGGCCTCGGTCATGAGCCCGGCGTTGAAGGGGTGGTCCGCCGTGCGCGCAGCCTGGGCCAGGGCGCGTGACCATTCGGCCAGCAGGCCCATGTCCAGCGGCCGCGACGGCAGGTCGGCCGGCGTGAAGTAGCGCGGCGCGGCGCCTGCGGCCAAGGCCATCAGGTCGTGGCAGATCTTCTGCAAGGCCTCCACGGCATGGGGCGGAGCATAGGCGGCCAGGGCCGCCACATCGCCCTTGGCCAGCGCGCGCGGCAACTGCGACCATGCGGCCATGTCCTTGCCGCCACCGCTGTGCGCCAATGCCAGCGCGTCGCCGGGCCGCCCGCCTGCGGCGCGCAGCGCCACGGCGGCAGCTTCCGGGGCCACGCCCTGCCCCTGCAGCCAATCCAGGGCCTCTTGCTGATCGGGCCAGGCCATGGTGTGGGTCAGGCAACGGCTGCGGATGGTGGGCAGCAGCTGGTGGGCCGCCTCGCTGGCCAGCACGAAGCGGGCATCGCCCGGCGGCTCCTCCAGCGTCTTGAGCAGCGCATTGGCCGTGATGGCGTTCATCTGCTCGGCCGGGTAGACCAGCACGGCCTTGCCGCGCCCGCGCGCGCTGGTGCGCTGGCAGAACTCCACGGCGTCGCGCATGGCCTCGACACGGATTTCCTTGCTGGGCTTGCGCTTCTTGTCGTCGATATCGGCCTGGGCCTTCTCGGGCAGCGGCCAGCCCAGCGCCATCATCTGCACCTCGGGCATGAGCACGCACAGGTCGGCATGGGTGCGCACGTCGATGGCGTGGCAGCTTCCGCAGTGGCCGCAGGCCCCCTGGGGCGACGGCGATTCGCACAGCCAGGCGCGCACCAGCGACAGCGACAGCGCGTACTGGCCCAGGCCGGAAGGCCCCTGCAGCAGCCAGGCGTGGCCGCGCTGGGCCAGCAGGCGCGTGCGTTGCCCGGCGATCCAGGCGGTGTCGGTCTCGGCCGGTTGTGGCAGGGCCTCGCTCATGCCGCACCTGCCTGTCCGCCGACCATGATGGCCAGCCAGCCCCGGCGCACCATGACCTGGGTGATCTGCTGCCAGACCGCATGCCGGCTGGCGTTGGAGTCGATGCGCGCAAAGCGCTGGGGCGCGGCGGCAGCGCGCGCCGCATAGCCCTGGGCCACGCGTGCGAAAAAGCTGCCGGGCTCGGACTCGAAGCGGTCCGGGACACGGGCCGAGGCCAGGCGCTCGGCGGCCACCTCGGCGGGCAGGTCGAACCAGAGCGTCAGGTGGGGCTCGCGCAGCAGATCCGGCTGGGGGGCGGTGCCCGTCTGCACCATGCGCTCCAGCGTGGCCAGCGGCTGCAGGTCGAAGCCCCGGCCCGCACCCTGGTAGGCAAAGGTGGCGTCGGTGAAGCGGTCGCAGAGCACGACTTCGCCGCGCGCCAGCGCGGGCTCGATCACCTGCACCAGGTGGTCGCGTCGCGCGGCAAAGGCGATCAGGGCCTCGGTCAGCGGGTCCATGGCGTCGTGCAGCATCAGCGCGCGCAGCTTTTCGGCCAGCGGCGTGCCGCCGGGCTCGCGGGTGAGCGTCACCGTGCGGCCCTGGTCACGGAAAGCCTGGGCCAGCGACGCGATGTGCGAGGACTTGCCGGCGCCATCGATGCCTTCGAAGCTGATGAACAGGCCGGCGGGAGTTGCAGTGGTCATATGGAAAGAGAGGATACGCAAGCGCTGCGCAAAGCGCAGCAGCCCTGTGGGAATATCTCAGGGCTTTTGCCCAGGGCTTTGCTGGCCGCGCTGGTAGCGGTTCACGGCGCGGTTGTGCTCGTCCAGCGAGGCACTGAAATGGCTGGTGCCGTCGCCACGCGCCACAAAGTACAGCGCCTTGGTCTGTCCGGGCTGCACGGCGGCCATGAGGGCGGCCTTGCCGGGCATGGCGATGGGCGTGGGCGGCAGGCCCGCGCGGGTGTAGGTGTTCCAGGGAGTATCGGTCTGCAGGTCGCGGCGGCGCAGGTTGCCATCGAATTTCTCGCCCAGGCCGTAGATCACGGTGGGATCGGTCTGCAGCAGCATGCCGATGCGCAGGCGGTTGCTGAAGACACCGGCAATCTGTGCGCGGTCGGCCGCGCGGCCGGTCTCCTTCTCGACGATGCTGGCCAGGATCAGCGCTTCGTCGGGCGTCTTGAGCGGCGTGTCGGCCGAGCGCAGCGCCCAGACATCGGCCAGGCGCCGGTCCATGGCGTGCAGGGCGCGGCGCAGCACGGCCAGGTCGGAGCTGCCCTTGGCATAGGTATAGGTATCGGGGAAGAAGCGGCCCTCGGGCGCCACGCCCGCGCGGCCCAGGGCCTGCATGAGGGCAGCGTCGTCCATGCCTGCGCTTTCCTGGCGCAGGAATTCCTCGCGGGCCAGGGCGGCGCGCACCTGGCGCCAGTTCCAGCCTTCCACCAGGGTCAGGGCCTTGAGCGATTCCTCGCCGCGCGCGAGTTTTTGCAGCAGCACATAGGGAGTCAGGCCCGTGGTCAGCTCATAGTTGCCGGCCTTGATCTGCCGGTCCTGCCCCGAGACGCGGAACCAGGCGTACAGCAGCCGCGCATCGGTCTGCACGCCGGCCTTGACCACTTCGCGGGCCACGCCACGCGGCGTGGTGCCGGGCTCGACCTCCAGCTCCAGCGTGGGCTGGGCCAGCGGCAGCGGCTGGTTCAGCCACCACCAGCCGGCACCGGCCAGCACGGCGGCCAGCACCAGCAACATCATCAAAGCGCGAAAGATAAAGCGCACAACCTCGGTCCAAGCAAGCAATAGAGCGGCTGATCATAATTCAGCCATGACCCAGCCTTTACTGAACGGCATTGCTTCCGTTTCCCATCTCGGCGTGATACGCGCCCTCGGCGAAGACGCCGCCCAGTTCCTGCATGGACAGCTGACCAACGACTTCGCGCTGCTGGATCTGCAGCATGCGCGTCTGGCAGCGTTCTGCACGGCCAAGGGGCGCATGCTGGCCAGCTTCATCGGCTTCAAGCGCAGCAAGGACGAGATCCTGCTGCTGTGCGACCGCAGCCTGCTGGCACCCACGCTCAAGCGCCTGTCCATGTTCGTGCTGCGCGCCAAGTGCAAGCTCAGCGACGCCACGGCCGAATTCACGCTGCACGGGCTGGCTGGCGATGCCGCCGCGCAGGCCCTGGGCCCGGCAGCCGTGCCCTGGACCAAGACCGATGACGGCGACGCCAGCCTGATCGCCCTGTACCCGGCCGCCGGCCAGCCGCGCGCCCTGCGCGTGGCGCCCGTGGGCGCGCCCCTGCCCGAAGGCCCTGCACTCAGCGAGGCCGACTGGCTCTGGAGCGAAGTCGCCAGCGGCATTGCCACGCTGTCGGCGCCTGTGGTGGATGCCTTTGTGCCGCAGATGCTCAACTACGAATCGGTGGAGGGCGTGAATTTCAAGAAGGGCTGCTACCCAGGCCAGGAAGTGGTGGCCCGCAGCCAGTTCCGGGGCACGCTCAAGCGCCGCGCCTACCTTGCCCATGCACAGCAGCCGCTGGCCACCGGCATGGAGGTCTTCACGCCCGAGGACCTGGAGCAGGCCACCGGCACCGTGGTCCAGGCCGCCCCGGCGCCCGGCGGGGGCTGGGACGCCATCGTCTCCATGCAGACCAGCTCGGCCGACCAGCCCCTGCTGGCTCATGCCGCCCTGGGCGAAGGCCAGCGCGCCGATGCCGCACAGGCCGTGGCGCTGCAGCTCAAGCCCCTGCCCTACGCGCTGCGCGAGGACATTTGAGATTTGAGCCTTGCACCGCCTGAGCTGCCTGCAGCTCAGGCGGTGAGCACTTTCCTCATGGTGATGTGGGGGATGCCGGCCTCTTCATAGGGCTCGCCTTCCGGCGTGAAGCCCGCGCGCAGGTAGAACGACTCGGCATGGCGCTGCGCATGCAGCACGACTTCGCGGTCACCGCGCTGGCGCGAGGCTTCGACCAGGCTGTCCAGCACGATGCGGCCCCAGCGGCCGCCGCGCACGCTGCGGTCCACGGCCATGCGGCCGATCCTGCCCGCGCCGGGGCTGTCGCTGACCAGGCGGCCGGTGGCGATCGGCTGGCCCAGGCCGTTGTAGACCACGGCGTGGCGGGCCACGGGGTCGAATTCGTCGATCTCGATCTCGCGCGGCACGCCCTGCTCGTGCACGAACACGGCCAGGCGCAGGCGCTCGGCGTCGCGGCCCAAGTCGTTCCAGCTGCCCGATGCCACGCGCACCACGCTCTGGCCGGCCTCATAGGCCGTGAGCACGTCGCGCAGCTGCTGCGGCACGGGCAGCGGCTGGCGCGTGGTGGCATCGGCGAACACATAGACCAGTTCCACGGTGTTGAGCAGTTCCATGCCGCGGAAGATGCCGGCTTCGAACAGCAGCGAGGTATTGCCCTGCCTGGCACAGCGTATGCCCACATGCAGCACGTCGCCCAGCGTGGCCGATGCGTGGTAGGTGGTGGTGGCCTTCTTGACGAACAGCTCGCCGCCCAGGGCCGCGAAGGACGATTCATAGGGCAGACCCAGCTGGCGCCAGTAGTCGGTGACGGCCACGTCGGCATACATCAGGTAGTGGGCGTTGAAGACGATCTTCTGGGCGTCCACTTCGGACCAGCGCACTTCGATGCGTTGCAGCGTGCGGAAATCTTGGCGTTGCATGGGGGTGTTTCTCTCCTGTTGTCTTGGGGTGTCTTGGGGTGTCTTGGGGTGTTTTGGTGCGTCTTGGCCTTCAGGCCGCGAAGGCGTCGCTCAAGGCGCGCGCCATGTCGGCATGTGCACGGCGCGCTTCGGCAATGGCGCGGCCCATCTTGACGAATTCATGGGTCACGCCCCGATAGATCTCCAGGTCCACGGGCACGCCGGACATGCGCAGCTTGTCGGCGTATTCCACGCCCTCATCCACCAGCGGGTCGCATTCGGCCAGGCCTATCCAGGCCGGGGCCACGCCGTCCACGTCAGGCGCTAGCAGCGGGGCAAAGCGCCAGTCCTCGCGGTCGGCGGGGCTGTTGAGGTACTGGGCGAAGAACCAGGTGATGGCCGGCTCGTCAATGACCAGCCCGTGGGCGAAGCGGCGGTGCGAGTCGGTGTCCTGGTTTGCCGTAGTGCCCGGGTAGATCAGCAGTTGCAGGGCCAGCTTGAGGCCGGTGTCGCGCGCATGGATGGCGCAGGCCGCGGCCAGCGTGCCGCCCGCGCTGTCGCCGCCCACGGCCAGGCGCGCAGGGTCGGCGCCCAGCGAGGCGGCCTGCGAAGCCAGCCATTGCAGCGCATCCCAGGCGTCGTTGTGGGCCGTGGGGAATTTGTGCTCTGGCGCGCGCCGATAGTCCAGCGAGACCACCATGGCGCCCGACAGATGGGCCAGCTGGCGGCACAGCACGTCGTGCGTGGCCACGCTGCCTACGGTGAAGCCGCCGCCGTGCAGGTACAGCAGCACGGGCAGGCCCGTGGCCGGCGCCTGGCTGCGCTCCACGGGCGCATAGAGCCGAGCGGGCAGCAAGGCGCCATCGCGTGCAGGAATCTGCAGATCCTCGACACGCGGCAGAACCGGCTTGGGAATTTCGAGCACGCCGGCCCCCGCCTCGTAGGCAGCACGTGCGCCCTCGGCGCCCAGCTGGTGCAGAGGCGTGCGCGCGGCGCGCTCCATGCGGCGCAGCACATCGCGCATCTGGTGGGTCAGGGACGCCGGCAGCGGCGTGGCATGGGAGGAGGATTCAGTCTGGGGCACGTTCAGGAGCACGTTCAGGGACAGGTTCGGTAGCGACTATCTGGCAAGGCAATTCGGTGCGGCCGACCAGGCACGGCGCAGCAGGCATTGTGCCGCGAGCACAAGGCCCTGGCAGCCATGCGATGGCAGCGCATGCCCGCGCTGTCGCCCCCGTGACCGCCGCAGCGCCCTCTCAGGGTTTGCTTTGTTTGCAGTGCAGCACGCGCGGTCTAGATTCGGCGCACTCCCCCTGATCCCCACCACGGGCCGCAGCGGCCCGCAACGAGTCACCGACCATGGCCTTCATCAACTACGTCACCCAGATCCAGTTTGACTTCGGCGCCGTGCGCCTGTTGCGCCAGGAGTGCGAGCGCGTGGGCATCACGCGGCCGCTGATCGTCACCGACCAGGGCGTCAAGGCCGCTGGCGTGCTGCAAAAGGCACTGGATGCGCTGGGCGGCATGCCGCATGCGGTGTTCGACCAGACGCCCTCCAACCCCACCGAGGCCGCCGTGCGCGCGGCCGCTGCGATCTACCAGGAGCAGCGCTGCGACGGCCTGATCGCCGTGGGCGGCGGCAGCGCCATCGACTGCGCCAAGGGCGTGGCGATTGCAGCCACGCACGAAGGGCCGCTATCGCACTACGCCACCATCGAGGGCGGCTCGCCGCGCATCAGCGAGCGCGTGGCCCCGCTGATCGCCGTGCCCACCACCAGCGGCACGGGCAGCGAGGTGGCGCGCGGCGCCATCATCATCTTGGACGACCACCGCAAGCTGGGCTTTCACAGCTGGCACCTGGTGCCCCGTGCCGCCATCTGCGACCCGGAACTGACCTACGGCCTGCCCGCCATGCTGACGGCCGCCACGGGCATGGACGCTATCGCCCATTGCATGGAGACCTTCATGGCGGCGGCCTTCAACCCGCCTGCCGACGGCATTGCGCTCGATGGCCTCACGCGCGGCTGGGCCCACATCGAGCGCGCCACGCGCAACGGCCAGGACGCCGAGGCGCGCCGCCAGCTGATGAGCGCCAGCATGCAGGGCGCCATGGCCTTCCAGAAAGGCCTGGGCTGCGTGCACAGCCTCAGCCACAGCCTGGGCGGCGTGAACCCGCGCCTGCACCATGGCACGCTGAACGCCATGTTCCTGCCCGCCGTGGTGCGCTTCAATGCCGAGGCCGAGAGCGTGCGCGCCGAACAGCGCCTGCAGCGCATGGCCCACGCTATGGGCCTGGACTCGGGCAGCGACATTCCCGAAGCCATACGCGACATGAACGCCCGCCTGGGCCTGCCCACGGGCCTGGCGGCCATGGGCGTGGAGCGCGCGCAGTTCGCAGCCGTGATCGGCGGCGCGCTCAAGGACCATTGCCACGGCACGAACCCGCGCCTGGCCAGCGCCGACGACTACGAGCAGATGCTGGCCACCTCGCTGTAAGCGGGACTCAGCCGCCAGCACTCGGCTGGGGTGTTGTCGATGGTGACGACGATGGTGGCTGGGGTGTCGTTTGGGATGCCACTTGCGCCGGAGTTTGTGCCGAAGTCTGCACCGGAGCCGGCGCAGCGCCAGCTTCCATCATCCGGCGCACTTCCACGTTCTGCATCAACTGCTCGGCCATGACGCCCAGCAGTTCCAGATCGGCCGCCGAGACCTCGCGCGGCGCGTCGTCCATGATGCAAAAGCTGCCCAGCACCGTGCCGTGGCGGTTCTTGAGCGGCACGCCCGCATAAAAGCGCAGCCGCATCGCCTGCAACGCGGGGTTGCCGGCAAATCGGGGGTCGCGCGCGGCGTCATGCACCACCAGGGCGTCACCGCCATGGACCACGTAGGAGCAGATGGACTGCGCACGCGGCATGCCGGCGGAAGCCGGGTCGCCCTGGTCCGCCACCAGCAGGCTGCCGGGCGTGTGCACGCGGTCGGCATCGACCCATGAGACCTGGGCCCATTTCACATCGAAGGCATTGGCGGCCTGCTGGGCTGCCTCGTGGTACAGCTGCGGCAGGCCGGGTCCGAGCACGCCGCTGTCGTGCAGCTGGCGCACGCGCTGCTCATCGTCATCGGGAATGGGCGCGGCCAGGCCCTGGCCTGCCGCGTCAGGCAGGCGCAAGGCGTCCACCCACAACTGCAGCTCGCGCAGGCCGGACACGCAGGCGGCGGCGCCGCAGCGGCGCGCGAACTCGGGGTCGGACACCACGGCCGGCGCATTCCACAGCGCCAGCACCACGCGCAGGTGCGGCCAATGGCGGCGCACGCGGCGCATCAGTTGGCGCACCACGGTCTGGGGCTGGGTGCTGAAGACGGACAGCACCAGCAACTGCGCCTCGGCCAGGGCCTGGGCTCCTGCGTGGCCTTGCGGCAGGCCGCCCTGCCCCGGTCCCAGCTGGCGCCATTGCGGGTCGGCGGCCAGGGCCCAGTCCGAGCAGCTGACCACGTGGCCGCGCAGCGCCTCGCTGTGCGCCACCATGGCGGCGGCCAGGGCATCGACCTCCCAGCGCGCCCCCACGCAATGGATGCGCAGGGCGCGCGTGGCCAGGGCCGCAGCGGGCGGCGGATGGCTTTCGCGCAGTTCCTCGATCAGGGCATCCATGCCGCTGGACAGGCGCAGCCGGTGTTCGGCCGTGGCCGATTCCAGGTGCTGCTGCGTGGCCAGGCGCAGTGCGGGGATGGCCACCTCGTCATAGAAACCGGCCACTGCGGCCGAGCGTTCGTCCGCCGAGGCCCGCGCCGGCAGCCTTGCGTCCACCAGTTCATGCGCCAGCGTGACCGCGTCTTCCACGTCGTCGGCCAGCAGGCGCTGGTACAGGCGCTGGGCCGGCCCCAGCACGGGCGAGCTGCCCAGCAGCACTTCCATGAATTGCAGCGCCGGGATGTAGCGCCCCAGCACCAGCAGGCAGACCGTCAGCGGGGTGGACAGGATCAGCCCTATCGGCCCCCACAGCGCCGTCCAGAAGGTGGCCGACACGATGATGGACAGCGTGGACAGGCCCGTGCTGCTGCCATACAGCCAGGGCTCGATCAGGTTGTTGCTGATCAGCTCCAGCGCCATGATCAGGCCCAGCGTCATCAGCAGCATCTGCCAGCCCGGGTCCACGGCAAAGGCCAGCGCCAGCGGGAAGGCGGCCGAGATCATGGCCCCCACATAGGGCACGAAACGCATGATGGCCGCCAGCACGCCCCAGAGAATGGCGCCCGGCACGCCAATGAACCACAGCCCCGCCGCCATGGGCAGTCCGTAGGTGATGTTGACGACGAACTGCATGCGCAGGTACTTGCCTATGCGCTGCGAGGCCTCGTCCAGCGCGTCGGTGGCCACGTGCAGGTTGCCGCCCATCAGGCGCAGCAGCCGGTCGCGCAGGTCATCGCGGTCCAGCAGGATGAGGATCACGAACAGCAGCACGATGCCGGCCATGGTCACGGGCTCGGCCACGCGGCCCAGCCACTGCAGCATGCGCGCCGTGGGCTTTTGCTCGGGCGACTGGATCTCCACCTTCTGCACGCGGGGCGTGGTGGCGCCGCGCGATATCTCGCGCTCCACGGTGTCATAGGTGCGCAGCGCACCGTCCCAGGCACTGGGCATGTTGGCGTTCCTGCGCAGGCTGCGCAGCTTGTCGCGGATGGTGTTCTGGTAGGTGGGCAGATCGGCGCTGAGCTGCTGCACCTGGCTGCCCAGATAGGTACCCATTCCCGCCAGTGTCGCCAGCGCCATGACCACCACCAGCAGCGTGGCCGCCATGCGCGGCATGCCCCAGCGCTTGAGCCGGGAGACGGCCGGATCCAGCAAAAAACCGAACAACAGCGCCAGCGCCAGCGGAATCAGCAGGCCCTGGCCGAAATACAGGCCGGCAATGACGATGCTGGCCACCAGCAGCCCGGTGAGCAGGCGCAGTGCGGGCACCATGTCGGCCAGCTGTGCCAGGCCCGGCAGGGCCGAACGCACGCTGCGCGCGAAATCTGCGTGGGTGGCGGCATGGGTGGCGGAATTCGCGGCTGCATTGGCAGCATTGCCGCCTTCGGCGGCGGCAGGAAGGGCCTGCCGTGAAGGCGACGGCGCAGGGTCGGAATGTGGGTTCATGGAAACGGGATGTCAGGGCTTGGATGCAGGTATGGATACTGCCTCACATCCGCATATCGGGGGATTGCACAGCGCGCCGCAGGCCTGCCCTGTCAGCGGGCACCGCAATTGCCGGAACGCCGTTGCCGCCGGCGCATCGGTCCGATCACCAGCGCACACGCACCACGGTACCCCCACCGGCCCGCGGCAGGATGTCCAGCACAGCCCCGATGGCATGGGCGCGGCGATGCATGCCTGCCAGGCCCATGCCCTGCAGGCCAGGTGGGATGGCACCCTGCGCAGGGCCAGGGCCAGGGCCAGGGCCAGGGTCGGAAGGCAGGCCGCAGCCGTCATCTTCCACGCGCAGTTCCCAGTGCAATGCACGCCGGGCATCGCGGCCAGGGCTTGCAGCATCTGCACGATCCACCGGCTCCAGCACCAGCCACAGCGTGGTGGCGCGCGCATGCTGCAGCGCATTGCTCACGGCCTCCTGGGCGATGGCCAGCAACTGCTGGGACGGCTGGCCACGCGGCAGGTCTGGCAGGTCTGGCAGGTCTGGCAGGCCTGGCAGGTCTTGCAAGACTGGCAGGTCTGGCACCCCGCGCAGCCCGGCGGCGGCATGCGGATCGGCCACGCTCCAGCAGATGCGCATGCCGCGCCGGTCCAGCACGGGCTGCAGCCGGTGGCGCAGGCGCGCCAGCCGCACGGGCAAGGCGTCTTCCATGGCGTCCATGGCATCCACCATGAGCCGCAGGTCCAGCAAGCCCTGCTCCAGCAATTCCTGCGCCTGGCGCTGGCGGGTCTCGCGCGGGTCCAGCAAGGCCATGGCATGCACCAGCAGCCCGCCCACGCCGTCGTGCAGGTCGGCGGCAATGCGCCGGCGCTCGGCCTGCACTTCGCGCGAGGGCCGGGGACTGCGCCGGCGCCGCCACAGCAGCAGCCTGTGCAGTCGCCGGGCGCCCATGGCGCACAGCAGCGCCGTGGATACCAGCAGCGCCAGGCTGGCCAGGCTCAGCCACGGCGGGGCCTGGGCGCCCGCCTGCCAGAGCCAGGCGCACAGGCCCAGCATCTGCAGCAGGCCCAGGGCCAGGCAGATGGCCAGCGTGCGAAGGGGATCTTTCATGGCCAAGCCGTGCCAGGCGCGGCCGCCATGGCCCGGGCGGCGGCAGGCCGCTGCGGGCAGGACGCCGCCCCAGAATCAGAACAGGCCGCGCAGCGATGCAAAGCGTACCGCCTGGGCGCGTGTGCGCACCTGCAGCTTGCGGTAGATGTTCTTGATGTGCGTGTTGACCGTCATGGCGCTGATCATCAGGCGCGAGCCGATCTCGGCGCTGGTGTAGCCGCTGGCGACCATGCGCAGCACCTCGCGCTCGCGGGTGGACAGGCGGTCTGCCTCGTCGGGTGTGCGGCGCTTGGGCTCGGCGCCCTGGGTCTTGTCGAAGCGCTGCAGCAACCTGCGCGCCAGGCTGGGGGTGACGGATGCGCCGCCATTGGCCACCTGCAGCACGGCCTGCGGATAGTTGCCGAACCAGGAGTTCTTGACGAGGTAGCCCGTGGCGCCCAGCTCGAAGGCGCGCAGCACCTGTTCGTCGTTTTCCATCACGGAGATGATGACGGCCTCGGCCGTGGGCCGCACGGTCTTCATCATGTCCAGCAGCTCGAAGCCCTCGCCGTCACCCAGGTTCAGGTCCACCAGCATCACGTCGAATTCATGCTGGCGGATGGCCTTGCGCCCGTCGCGCACGCTGCCGGCCTGGGCCACGACCAGAGTGCGCGGGTCGTTCATGATTTCCTGCGCAATGACCATGCGGATATGGGCATCGTCGTCCACCAGCAGCACCCGCACGGGCTTGTCGGGCTGGCCCGCCAGGTAGTCGGGCCACATGGCAGAGCTCAGACCTGTGCCCAGCATGCCCTGGGCGCGAGGGGACTCGGCGATCAGGGGACGGGCATCGGCGGGAACGTCGGATGGATTCATGCTGCTCTCCTCAAATGTCACGCCATGTGTATGACGCAACCGATCACAGACTTGCCTTTCCACATTAAGAGAAATCGCAACCGATATCCACAATCTTTGACGAAGTTTGTGAAAGATTGCGTAGATTACAAATTAACACCTTTGTGTGAGGAATCGACTACGGAGTTTCCTGAGCGCCGGTCCGGCAGATCTTGCGGATCCAGACACCGCGCACCGCGCCTTCAATCCCGCCCTGTGACAAAGGCCGATCCTGCCTTTGCTGCCGCCGCCGGCCTCAGTTGCGTGCACTTCGATACACCAGGTTGCCCAAAAGCCCCCCGCACCCGCCGAAACGGCGGCCCCAAGCAAAGCTGCAACCGTAAATTTTCTGTCGTTACACCTTGAAACTACCCAGATCCATTCATCGCGCACGGCTGCCGTTTTAACGCGATGCAGCCTGCCTGCAAACGGCTTGGGTGGGTAAGTACCCGGCAAGTGGATCAGCGCTCATGGCTACCCCGGACAAGAGATGGAATGGACGGATCTCCCCGAGCACATTGGAGTCCAGACAACGAGCAGGGGTCCAGGGAGACAAAGCCGGAAACCTCCGCAAAGTGTCTGCAAAACGGGTGCTTACACACCTCTTCCTGATAGTCCGATTCTTCATCAAGGAGCCATCATGAAATCGCTTGCAATTCTTTCCCTGAGCTTGATCGCAACAGCTGCCATGGCAGGCCCCATGGGTGGTGGCGGCGGTGGCGGCAGCGGCGGCGGCAGCAGCAGCTCCCAGATCGAAATCAATGGCCCCAGCGTTCAGGTCACCCTGCTGAACAGGAGCGGCGTGCTGAACGTGGCAACGGGTGGTGGCAAGGCCTCCCAGAACCTGGCCAGCAATGCAGGCAACGTGACCATCGATCGCAGTGGCAGCTCGCTGCAGGTCGTCGCAGCCACCGGCAGCGGCATCCTGAACAAGGCCGATGGCTATAGCGCAGTGGCCGTCAACAACCTGGCCTCCAACTATGGCGAAGTGGACGTGAAGAGCACTTCGATCCAGGTGGTGGCTGCCAAGAACTCCGGCATCATCAACTACGCCGGCAACGGTTCCATGGCAGTGCAGAACATCTCCAGCAACAACGGCTGCGTGACCTGCTACAACAACCACTGAGCCTGGCTGCCGGACGAAGGAAACTGCCGGGCGGCCCCAGGCCACCCGGCGGCACCTTCCCGGCGAAGACCCAGCTCACCGCACCAGGAGAGCCCACCATGCACACCGCCGCCCATCTCTGTTCGGCTGCCCTATTGGCCTGGCTCGCCCTCGGAGCGAACCCCCTTCATGCAGCGGCCCCCGGCGAAGACCCGGTGGTGCTGAACAAGCCCGTCGACTACCTCAGGCTGCCCACGGCCAAGCAGCCGACATCGTCGGGGCTGGACACCGTCACCGACATCCCCATCAATGTCAAGGCCAAGATCGCGCGCTACGAAGCCATGTCCATGACCAATGCGCCCGGTATCTCCACCGAGGCGAACGTGGTGACCACGACCACGACGAGCAGCACGGGCATGCAGCGCACCTGCACCCAGGACCTGGCCAGCAACACCAACGCCAGCGCATTCAACCGCTACGGGCCCCAGACCAAGGACCAGATCGTGGTCCTCAAGGGCGACCTGGTCAACGTCTGCCGCTAGCGCGACACAGGGCGGCCAGCCTTCGGGCCGCCCACCATTTCTCGATCCCCCATTTCCGGCGCCGACGCCCGTGCGCGCCTGTGCCCTGGCTCGCCGTTTTCCAGCAGAGGTCCATCATGCGCAACCGCCTTCCATCGCCAGGACTTCCCCGCCCCGATGCCGCGCTGCAGCCGGCACTCGGCGGCCATGCGGACGACCGTGGGACTTTTCGCCAGCGATGGTCCGGCAGACAGGGTTGCATGCGGGCCATTGCCTGCGCCGTCTCGGCCTCCATCGTGCTGCTGTCGGGCTGCGCGCCGCTGGATGCGCGCAAGGACGCCAAGTACCTGGACAAGGTCTATGCGGCCGACCGCCCCGTGGTGCGGCCGGTGCGCTCGATATCGAGCTTTTCCGACTCGCTGATGTGCATGGACAGGATGTTCCGCAACAGCCACATGCCCACGGTGCTGATCACCAGCAAGCAGCTGCCCGACTACTCGGGCCGCGTGGCCGTGGCCGCCAAGGAGATGGTTGTCACCGCCCTGTCCCAGATGTCGCGCGTCAGCAGTGCCTTCCGCTACGTGGACTATGAGGTGGACATCGCCCGCCAGGATACGGTGCAGAACCTCACCACCATCTTGCTCAACAACAACCAGATCCAGCTGCAGCGCCCTGCCCTGTATGTGTCGGGCGCCGTGTCCTTCATGGACCAGAACGTGCTGCGCAACAACGTGGACATAGGCACCAGCGCCTCGCGCCTGGAAACCGGCTACAGCGCCAACCGCAGCGGCGCCGTGCTCGGCATGGAGCTGCACCTGGGCGACTTCCGCACGCGCACCATCATCCCGGGCCTGGATTCGGCCAACGAGGTCGTCATCGGCAACGGCAGCCAGGGGCTGGACCTGTCCGGCCGCATCGGCACCTACGGCGTGCAGTTCAGCGTGGGCCGCGACTATGCCCAGGGCTCGGGCCCGGCCGTGCGCACCCTGGTCGAGTTGGGCATGATCGAGCTGCTGGGCAAATGGTCGCGCCTGCCCTACTGGCAGTGCCTGACGCTGGACCAGACCCACCCCGACTTCCAGCGCCAGCTGCGCGACTGGTACGAGGAAGGCGAAGCCGGCATCCACCAGGAACTGGTGCGCCAGTCGCTGATCAGCAAGGGCTATCTGCCGCCGGACGCCCCGGCCTTCACCGCAGGCAACCCGCAGTGGCGCGAGGCCATAGGGCGCTTCCAGGCCGACAGCGGCATGGTGGTCAGCGGCGTGGTGGACTTCAACACCTACGAACGCGCACTGCGCGACTTCGTGGCCGTGGGCGCCGATGGGCACATCACGCGCATTGGCTGGAACACCAAGAGCGCAGCGCCGGTCACCACCGCCTCCGAGAACGTGGCCGTGGGCACGGGCGACTACCGCTACGGCGCCCCCGCGCCCGACCGCAAGCTGGACCTGTGGGTGGAGAACATCACGCCCACGCGCACCTCCTTCGAGACGGGTGAGCAGCTCTTCCTGTCCACCACCGTGTCGCGTGCCTCCTACCTGTCGTGCTTCATGGCGGGCGCCGATGGCGAGGTCACCCGGCTGGTGCCCAACGACGTGAACCGCTCGGGCTGGATCACCGCCGCCCAGTCCGTGCGCCTGCCCGACTGGATGAGCCCCAACCCCGGCTATGTGATCAACGCCGGCCCTCCCGGCAAGGAAGGCGTGGCCTGCTTCGCCACCGAGCAGAACATGACCGACAAGCTGCCCACGCTGCTGCAGGGCAAGGCCTTCATCGCCATCCCGGGCATGCGCTCCCTGGAGGATGTCAACCAGTACATGGCCAGCTCGCTGGGCGCAGACGGGTACACCGGCTCGGCCCGCTTCTGGCAGGTGGTGCCGGCCCAGGCCAAGCGCTGATGCACGGTGCGGACCACAAGCCAACCAGAGGCACCTGCCATGCCCTCCAGCGCTCATGAAACCTCGCCGCGGCGGCGCCGCGGGCTGCGCCTGACCGCCAGGCTTGTGCTGCCCGGGCTGCTGGTGGTGCTGCCCGGTCTGGCGCCCGCCGTGCTGCCGCATGTTCAGGCGGCAGCCCGCTTCACGCCGGTCATGCCCATCCGGGTGGCGACGGCCAGCGTGTACGGCTCCCAGCCGGGCACCAGCAACATCAATTCGACCTCGGATACCGCCCAGCAACGGGCCCTGTCCCAACTGCGCAGCCGCGCCGAAGGCAAGGGCGTGAGCCCGGCCACGCAGCGCGAGGCGCAATGGGTCATGGGCCTGCTGGCACTGCATGGCATTGCCATGGCCCAGGACGGGCCACAGGCCAGGACCTGGTTCGAGCGTGCCCAGCGCGCCGGCCATCCGCTGGCAAGCGCGGGACTGGCCTGGTGCGCCATGGACGGCTGCGGCCAGCCCCCCGATCCACCGGCCGCAAGGCCCTGGATCGCCCAGCTGGCCAAGACCGACCCGGCCCGTGCGCAATACCTGGAATGGCTGCTGGCCCGGCGCCTGGCGCCGCTGTCCACGGCCGAGCCCGTGGGCGAGGCCTTGACCGTGGCAGGCACGCCCGACCAGGAACTGCTGCAGCGCGCGGCGCGTTCGGGCAGCCCCGGCGCCCAGCTGGAATGGGGCCTGGCCCTGCTCGCGCAGGAAGAGCCCGAGGCCGCCCTGCGCCAGTTCCGCGCGGCGGCGCCACGCTCATCCAGCGCGGCGACCAATGCACAGATGCTGGGCGACCGCATGCGGCCCGCGGGCCAGTTGGTGTCGGCCCAGGGCACGTCTGCCCCGCCTGCGGCGCAGGGGCCGCAACGACTGCAGCGCACGCCGGAGTTGCGGGGCTCGCCCAGCGAGCAGGACATCCAGGTGCGCCAGCCGGTCACGGCCCAGCAGCAGTGGGAGCAGGCCCAGCGCTATCACCGTGGCGAAGGCGTGCCGGCCAACTACACCGAGGCCCTGCGCCTGTACCAGCAGGCGGCGTCCCACGGCCATGTGGCATCGCGGCGCATGCTGGAGTTGATCTATTCGCGCCCCGCACAGGGCGGCGGTGTGGACATTGGCTGGATGCAGCAGCTGGCACGCATCGACCCCATGACCATGCAGCCCATGGCGCCCATCAGCCCCGCGCCCTACCGGCGCGACCCCACGCCGCTTTTCGACATGGTGCCGGCGCCCTGGCACCGGAACTGACGCTGGCCCCGGGTCCTGCCCTAAAGCAGCACATCCAGGCCCGTGTCGGCCATCCAGTCCACCGGGTCCTGGCGCAGCACCATGTCGATGTCCAGGCCCAGGGCCACCCCCACTTCGCCGGGAAAGCTCACGGCCAGCGCGCGCTCGCCCCATTGCGCCTCGCGCGATCGGGCGCGCCAGGCGGCGATGTGCAGCACGCAGGCCAGGGGATCGAAGCCGGGCTGGGCCAGCGGCGCGTGCAGGTGCTGCAGCGCGTCGGCCAGCAGCGGCGGAAGATTCCAGCGCCGGGCCAGGCCTGCGCTGACATGGCTGTATGCGTAGCCGCACAGCCGCATCTCCAGTTCGGCACGGCGCGGGTCAAGCGGACCGACCAGCTCGGAGATGGTGGCCGCGCGGCCGGGATCGATCATGTGCATGGCCAGCTCGCCCAGCCCATGCAGCAGGCCTGCCGCATAGGCCGCCGTGGGGCTGGCCTGCACCGTGCCTGCCAGCGCGCGGGCCACGCGTGCGGCATCCACGCTGTAGCGCCAGAAGGCCGGCATGGCCACGCCCGGCACGGCATGGGTGCCCACGCCCAGCGGCATGCCCCGCACGATCTGGCGCAACTGCGCGGGCGCCAGCAGGGCCAGCGCCTCCGGAATGCCGGTGACACGGCCCGCCATGCCGAAGACCGGGCCGTTGGCCTGCGCCAGCAGCCCGGCAGCGAGCGCGGGATCGGCCGCGAACAGCTGGCTCAGCCGGCGCAGGCTGGGCTGCTCGGGCACCAGCTCGCGCAGCAGCAGGGCCACAATGCGCGGCTGCGCCGGCAGGGCCAGCGTCTGGGTCAACAGCGTCTGCAGATCCAGTGCGTGCGCAGCCATCGCGTTTCCTGCCTTGCCCTGCCCGGCCTTACTTGCGGGTCTGCAGTTTGGCGAAGGCCGAGGCCATGGCCGACTGCTGCGCCGGCTCGGGCGCGCGGCGCTGGCCGCCCTGATGGCCCTGGCTGCCCCGACCTGCGCTCTCGAAGCGGTTGTCACGGGGGCCATCGCGGCGCGCGGGCGCCGCATCCAGCTTCATGGTCAGGCTGATGCGCTTGCGCGCCACATCGACCTCCAGCACCTTGACCTTGACGATCTGGCCGGTCTTGACGACCTCGCGCGCGTCCTCGATGAACTTGTGGCTCATCTGGCTGACGTGGACCAGGCCGTCCTGGTGCACGCCCAGGTCCACGAAGGCGCCGAACTGGGCCACGTTGCTGACCGTGCCCTCCAGCGTCATGCCTTCCTTGAGGTCCTTGATGTCTTCCACGCCGTCATTGAAGCGGGCGACGACGAAGTCCGGGCGCGGATCGCGGCCGGGCTTTTCCAGCTCGCCCAGGATGTCCTTGATGGTGATGGCACCGAACTGCTCGTTCACGAACTGCTCGGCCTTCAGGCCCTTGAGCACCTCGGAGCGGCCCATGAGCTGGTCCACGCTCTTGCCCGTGGTGGCAATGATGCGTTCGACCACGGGATAGGTTTCCGGGTGCACGCCCGTCATGTCCAGCGGGTTGTCGCCGCCGCGGATGCGCAGAAAGCCTGCGGACTGCTCGAAGGTCTTGGCGCCCAGGCCGGCCACGTCCATCAGCTGCTTGCGGCTCTTGAAGGAGCCATTGGCATCGCGCCAGCGCACCACCGACTTGGCCACGCTGCCCGACAGGCCCGAGACGCGCGACAGCAGCGGCGCCGAGGCCGTGTTCAGGTCCACGCCCACGGAGTTCACGCAGTCCTCGACCACGGCGTCGAGCTGGCGCGCCAGCTCGCTTTGGTTCACGTCGTGCTGGTACTGGCCCACGCCGATGCTCTTGGGGTCGATCTTGACCAGCTCGGCCAGCGGGTCCTGCAGGCGGCGCGCAATGCTGGCGGCGCCGCGCAGGCTCACGTCCACATCGGGCATTTCCTGCGAGGCGAACTCGCTGGCGGAATACACGGAAGCGCCGGCCTCGCTGACCACGACCTTCTCGATCTGGCGGTCGGCCTTGCTGGCGATCTTGATCAGGTCGGCCGCCAGCTTGTCGGTCTCGCGGCTGGCCGTGCCGTTGCCGATGGCAATCAGGTTGATCTGGTGCTTTTCGACCAGGCGGGCCAGCACGGCCAGGGAGCCGTCCCAGTCGCGGCGCGGCTCATGCGGGTAGATGGTGGTGGTGTCCACCAGCTTGCCCGTGCTGTCCACCACGGCCACCTTGACACCCGTGCGGATGCCCGGGTCCAGGCCGATGACGGCGCGCTGGCCCGCAGGCGCGGCCAGCAGCAGGTCGCGCAGGTTGTCGCCAAAGACCTTGATGGCCACCTTCTCGGCGTCTTCGCGCAGGCGCGAGAACAGGTCCCGCTCGGTGGACAGGCTCAGCTTGACGCGCCAGGTCCAGGCCACGCACTTGCGGATCAGGTCGTCGCTGGCGCGCTTGGCGTGGCTCCAGCCCAGGTGCAGGGCGATCTTGCCTTCGGCCAGGCTGGGCTGGCCGGGCTCGGGCTCCACGGGAAGAACCAGCTTGGCTTCGAGGATCTCCAGCGCGCGGCCGCGGAACACGGCCAGGGCGCGGTGCGAGGGCACGCGGCCAATGGGTTCGTCGTACTCGAAATAGTCGCGGAACTTGGCGACCTCGGGGTCGTTCTCGTTCTTGGCCTCGATCTTCTTGGAGCGCAGCAGGCCGTCTTCCCACAGCCATTCGCGCAGCTTCTGCACCAGCGCCGGGTCTTCGGCCCAGCGCTCGGACAGGATGTCGCGCACGCCATCGAGCACGGCGAAGGTGGTGGAGAAATCGGGGCCCGGCTTGCCGTCGTCCAGGGTGGTGGCGGGCTTGCAGAAGGCCTCGGCCTCCTTGTGCGGGTCCAGCGTGGGGTCGGCAAACAGCTTGTCGGCCAGCGGCTCGATGCCGAATTCCTTGGCAATCTGGCCCTTGGTGCGGCGCTTTTGCTTGAAGGGCAGGTAGATGTCCTCCAGCTCCTGCTTGGTCGGCGCATTGGCGATGGCCAGGCGCAGCGCATCGGTCAGCTTGCCCTGCTCGTCGATGGCCTTGAGCACCGTGCCCCGGCGGTCTTCCAGCTCGCGCAGATAGCCCAGGCGTTCGTCGAGCTGGCGCAATTGCGCGTCGTCCAGGCCGCCGGTCACTTCCTTGCGGTAGCGGGCGACGAACGGAACCGTGGCTCCGCCATCAAGCAATTCGACCGCAGCACCCACTTGCTGCGGCTTGACATTCAGTTCTGCGGCGATTTGGCCAATGATTTTTTGCATTCGAGAGGCGCCCCGTGGCGTGGAATCCGGAAAGCGGCCAAGTGTGCCACACGCGATTCGGGCGGGCCGCTCACGGCCCGCCCGCAAATGCAAGCATTTCTTGCAGGCCAATGAATTCAAGGGCTTGCAGATGAAGCCGGAAGGGCGCGGGAATGGCCGATCGGACAAGCCCGGCTTTCAGGGCCGCACATCCACGATCTGCATCATTCCCAGGTCCTCATGGTCCAGCGCATGGCAATGCCAGACGAACTTGCCGTGGAAATCCGCGAACCGCATGCGAAAGGTGATGCTGCCCTTGGTGACCCCCGCCGCCCCGCTGCTGCCCGTGCCCGGCGGCACGGGCAGGGTGTCGGCCCAGAACGGCGTCACCGGCGCGCCGTTGACCCTGACCACATAGCAATCGTTGACGTGGATGTGAAAGGGATGCGGGTAGCCGTTGTAGTTGTAGACCGTCCACTCCTCCACCCCATTGAAGGGCACGGTCTGCACAGGCGTGAGGCTGGAATGGATGGGCGACATGCCCAGCGGCATGGCCTCGGTGCCCACCGCAAACACCGATCGGTTGCCGCCCACCTTCAGCACCCAGCTCTCGCCGGCCGGCATGGGCGCCAGTGCCGGGTCGCGCACGCCCTTGTCCTCGTCGTCGGCCAGCACGGCCAGGCGCAGGACGCGCTGCACGCCACCATGGCTGGCCAGTTCGGCATCGGTGATGGGCGTGTAGTCGCCGGGCCGGCGCAGCAGGGCCGGGTCGGGCACGCGGGCCTGCACGGGCTCGCCCTGGACCACCACCCGGGCCAGCACCTCCTCGAAGGGCTCGTTGCCGCTTGGCCGGTGAAAGGACGGGCACGCGGCCGCGCGCAGGAAATACTCGCCCGGCGCCATCGATGCCTGCACCACCATGGACAGGCGCCCGCCCGGGTAGATGTAGTTGCCGGGCCAGTCGCGCATGTCCAGCGGCTGCCCGGCCGTCTGCCGGCTCAGCGGCCGGTAGATACCGCCGTAATGGTTGCCGTCGCGGCCATAGACATTCATCACATGCCCGTCGAGCACGGGATGCAGCGGGTAGAACGACGAAGGATTGACGATGTGCCAGTGCTGCACCTCGCCGGGCCGCATCACGATGGTGGGCTGGTAGGCGCCGTTGAGCAAAAAGGCGCCGGCCGGATTCTGCATCGAGTCTTCCAGCGTATCGGTGCGGCCCTTGGCGTTGACGGTGAGCTTGTGGGCGAACAGCACGCGCTCGCGCATGTTCACGCTGGCACGGAACGGGTCCTGCGCATCGGCCACGATGATGGCGCCGAACATGCCGCTGGAGACCTGGGCATTGGTGGCGCCGTGCAGATGCGGGTGGTACCAGTAGATGCCGCAACTGTGGTCGTCGGGCAGATGGATCTCGTGGTAGCGCGTGGCGCCGGGTGCGATGCCGGCATCCGGCCCGTCCACCACGTAGTCGCCAAACACGCCGGGCCGTATCTCGCGCGGGTCCACGTGCAGGCCGTGGAAATGCATGTTGGTGCTGTTCTGGTGGTTGAGCAGCGCCCAGTCCGAGCCCTGGGGCGAGGCCGGCAGCTGGTTGTGCACCCACATCTTCAGCGTGTCGCCGGGGCGCAGCCACAGCGTGGGCGCCGTGTATCGCCCATTGAAGCTGCGCAGCTCCAGACGCAGCCCGGGCTGCCGATCGGCCGGATAGCGGGCCCAGCGCGCAATGTCGCTGTCCGGCAGGTCCATGTCCATGGATGCATAGCCCACGTTCAGGTGCAGCTCCAGCACGCCGTTGACGGAGCGCAGCGCCTGCGGCTCGGGCAGATCGTCGCGCGGACCGCCTCCACCGCCGCAGCCGGGGAGCACGGCGCCCGCCGTCAGCAGGGCGCCCCATTGCAGCAGTGCCCTGCGGTTCAGGCCCGGGGCAGGCATTGAATGCTCCTGGTGCAGATGCTTCACAGGGCCTCCTTTGCCGTGCCGGCGAATGCGTTGGTTTCGGTCAGGTCATTGAGGGCGTGCAAGGCCAGCGCATGGGGGCGGGACTGGGCCTGGGCCCCGTCCTCGCCCTGGCAGGCGCCATGGCGGTTGTCGCCCCAGGCCCAGCAGCGCCCGCCGCGCTCCAGCGCCAGCACATGCGTGCCGCCCACGCTGATCTGCTGCACCGCCGTCAGGCCGGGCACGGTGTGAAAGCCCGCGCGGGGTGCCGCATCGCCCTGGCCCAGCTGGCCCAGGCCATTCCAGCCCCAGGCCAGCACCTGCCCGCCCTGCGTGGTCGCCGCCGAAAAATGCAGGCCCGCCGCCAGACTGCTGAGGCGCCCAGGCACGGCAATGCGCACGGGGCCGGGACTGTAGGCCGCCTGCAGCCCCTGGTCCAGCTGGCCCTGGTGGTTGGAGCCCCAGCCCCACAGCCGCCCCTTCTCATCCAGCGCCAGGCTGTGCGTGGCCCCCGCCGCCACCGCCACCACGGCCGCAGCGCCCTGCGGCAGCACCACGCGCTGCGCACGGCTGCGCTGCACCAGATCGCCCTGCCCCAGTTGGCCCGCAGCATTGGCGCCTCAGGACCAGACCTGCCCCCTGGCGTCCAGCGCCAGCGCATGGCCCATGCCCACGGACACGTTGCGCACGGAGGGCAGGCCCTGCACGCGCTGCGCACCGGGCATGGCATCCGACCATCCCCAGAGTGCGCCTTCGTGGTCCTGCACATAGGCCTGCTGCTCACCCGCCCAGATGCGCCGCACCCCGGCATCCTGCCGGCCCAAGGCCAAAGGCCTGGGCACGGCGCCCGCGGCATCGCGGACCTGGGGCGCAACGGCATAGGCCTGGCCATCCGCCCAGGCCAGCAGCGAATGGCCCGCATCCACCAGCCCCTCCCAACGCGTGCCACGGGGGCTCAGGCGCTGGGGCACGGGCTGGGAAAAGCTGCGGTGGCCGATGCGCGTGGCATCGGGCGCACAGACCTCGGCAGCATCCACGCCTTCGGGCAGGGTGCGCAACACCTCCAGATTGCCCCAGGCGAATACGCCCTCCGATGTGATGAGCACGGACCGCTGCGGGCCCGCCACTACCTGTTCTATGGTCAGCATCACCCTCTCCTTTGCGTGTTTCGCGTGTCTTGGGGCACCCCGACACGGCGGTACAGCTGCCCGTGAGGTGTCAGTGCGGATTGTTCAAAGGAAGCGGGTGGGTGGCAATCACTGAAAACTGTGATTCCTCAAGAGCGCCTTAGGCTCTGTCAATCGATCCCGCCCCAGGCCTGCGACGCGGCATTGGCCTCCAGGCACATCGCCAGTGCGGCCGGGGCCTGCGTGGCCTGAGTGCCTACGCGGGCTGCGCTGGCGCAGCGGCATCATGGACAATCCATGCTTCAGCCCATGCAAGACGATCTGTTTGGCGCGCCGCCCTCACCGCCGCCCTCCCCACCCTCTTCAGCCCCGGTCCCGCCCGCCGCCAGCGCGGCGCCTGGCGGCCGCAAGCCGGCATCCCGCAAGGCCGTCGGCGCCGTGCAGCTGGCGCCCCAGGCCCTGCAGTGGCAGGCGCTGGCGGACCAGCTTCCGCAGGGCTTGCGCATGGGGGTCTCCACCTGGTCCTACCCGGGCTGGGAAGGTTTGATCTGGGATGGCGCCTATGACAAAAGCGTGCTCGCCAAGAAGGGACTGGAGGCCTATGGCCGGCATCCGCTGATGCGAACGGTGTGCGTGGACCGCAGCTTCTGGAGGCCGTTGACGGCCAGCCAGTACCTGGCCTTCGCGGGCCAGGTGCCGGCCGATTTCCGCTTCGTGGTCAAGTGCCCTTCGGTGGTCACCGATGCGCAGGTCCGCGACGAGGATGGCAAGGGCATGTCGCTGAACCCCGTGTTCCTTCAACCCGATCTGGCCGTGACCAGCTTCGTCGAGCCCACGCTCGAAGGGCTGGGCGAGCAGCTCGGCGTGCTGGTGTTCCAGCTCAGTCCCATGACCTGGGGCCTGTTGAGCCACCCCACCGAACTGCTGGCGCGGCTGCAGGCCATGCTGGACGCGGTGCGAGCGGCGCTGGCCGCCCATCCGCTGGGCGCACAGATCATCGTCGCGGTGGAAGTGCGCGACCCGGAGCTTTTGACGCCCGAGCTGGCGGACACGCTGCGCGCTGCGGGCGCCACCTTCTGCCTGGGGCTGCACGGCAAGATGCCGCCCATCGAAGAGCAATTGGTTTTTCTGCGGCGGCTGTGGCCCAGCCCCCTGGTCTGCCGCTGGAACCTGAACCGCGAGTTCGGGGCCTACGGCTACCCCGATGCGCAAACCAAGCACGATCCCTTTGACGAGATCCGCACGCCCGATGTGCACACGCGCGCCATCCTCGCCAAGACCATTGATGGCATCACCAGCCGCGGGCTGCCCGCTTTTGTGACGGTGAGCAACGATGCCGAAGGCTGCGCGCCGCGCTCCATCGCGCTGCTGGCCGAGGCCGTGGTGCAAGCGCAGGCGGCCCGGATTCAGCGCTTGCCGTAGGCGCGCTCCACGCGGGCCACGCGCAACTCATAGTGCTCGTACCAGGCGTCCTTGCCCAGTTGCTGGGCGACCAGGTGCTCGGCATCCTGCTTCCAGCGCGCAATGGATTCGGCCGTGGACCAGTACGACACGGTGATGCCGAAACCGTCCTCGCCGCGCGTGCTTTCCGCGCCCAGGAAGCCTTGCTGCTGCGCGGCCAGGTCCACCATGCGCTGGGCCATGAGGCCGTAGCCATCATCGTCGTCCGGCGTCCTGCGCGACGAGAAGATGACGGCGTAGTAAGGCGGCTCGGGGGTGTTGGCAAAGGGGCTCATCGTGGTCGGGGCGGCATGTTCTGCGGGACCGCGCAATACACCGCCCGCGCTCAGGAATTCGCCGGTGCCGAGGCGGACGACGCCTGCACCTGCTCGCCGCCCAGCACCTTCCACAGCGTGACGCGGTTGAGCTGCTCGGACAGGCGCAGGCCGATCAGGGTCTGCTGGGCCGTGTAGAGGCTGCGCTGCGCATCCAGCACGGTCAGGTAGTTGTCCACGCCGGCCTTGAAGCGGGCCTCCGACAGGTCGAAGGCCTTTTGCGTGGCGGCGACCATGCTGGTCTGGGCGGCCAGGCGCTCATCCCACTGCGCGCGGTCGGCCAGCACGTCGGCGGTTTCGCGGAAGGCCGTCTGCACGGCCTTCTCGTACTGGGCGATGGCGATGCGCTGGTTGGCCTCGGCCACCTGCACGCCCGCACGGTTGCGGCCACCGTCGAAGATGGGCAGGCGCACCAGGGGGATGAAGCTCCAGGTGCTGCTGCTGCCGCCAAAGAGGCCATCGAGCTCGCGGCTGCCCGATCCCACGCTGGCCGTGAGGCTGATGGTGGGGAACATGGCAGCGCGTGCGGCGCCGATGTTGGCTTCCATGGCGCGCAGGTTGTTCTCGGCGGCCTGGATGTCGGGGCGCACCAGCAGCACGCTGGAGGGCAGCGGTGCAGGCACGGGCTGCAGCGCGGCCGCGGGCCGGGCATCGGCGCGCAGCGTGGCGGCGCCGGGCAGCAGGGCCTCGGGCAATGGGCCGCCCACCAGCAATTGCAGGGCGTTGCGGTCACGCTCCACCTGGGAGGTGAAGCTGGCCACATCGCCGCGCGCCGTGTCCACCGTGGTCTGGTTCTGTGCCAGCACCAGGCCCGATGTGGAGCCAATCTCGTGCATGCGCCGCGTCAGCTCGTAGGCCTTCTCGCGGCTGGCCAGGGTCTCGCGCGCCAGTTGCAGGCGGGCCTGGTCGGCCGCCAGCGTGAGCCAGCCGTTGGCCACATCGGCCACCAGGCCGATCTGCACATTGCGCCGGTTCTGCTCGCTTTGCAGGAACTGCTGCAGCGCCGCCTCGCTGAGGTTGCGCACGCGGCCCCACAGGTCGATCTCATAGCTGGCAAAGCCCAGCTGGGCCGTGTACTGGGTGCTGACCGAGGCCGCCTGGGTGGCGCTGGTCATGCCGGCGGCCGTGCGCGCACGACTGGCCTGTGCCTGGGCGGTGACGCTGGGCAGCAGGTCGGCGCGCGTGATGCCGTACTGGGCACGCGCGCGCTCAATGCTTTCCACGGCCACGCGCAGGTCGCGGTTGTTGGCCAGGGCCAGCGCAATGACCTCGCGCAGCTGCTGGGACTGCACCCAGCCCAGCGCGGCGGCAGCCTGCAGGCTGGCCTCGTCGGCCTGGGCCGGAGTTGCGGCCGTGATGCCGACAGTGTCGGGCACGGGCATGTCGGGCGTGCGGTGCTGCGGCGCGAGGTTGCAGCCAGTCAGCAGCGCCGCCAGCGCCGCCGCTGCTGCCAGTGCGGAGACATTCGTTGGGCGCCTCATGCTGCGCTCTCCTTTGCGGTATGCGGTGAATCAGGTGATCCGGCAGTGGGCTGGGGCGCGTCGTCCTCGGTGCGCGAATGGCTCTTGAACCAGCTGCGGATCAGCAGGAAGAACACGGGCACCAGGAAGATGCCCAGCACCGTGGAGGCCAGCATGCCGCCGAGCACGGCCGTGCCGATGGCATTGCGCCCGCCCGCGCCGGCCCCCGTGCCGATGGCCAGCGGAATCACGCCGAAGCCGAAGGCCAGCGAGGTCATCAAGATGGGACGCAGGCGCAGGCGCACGGCCGAGACCACCGCGTCGAAGATGCTCTTGCCCTGCTCCTGCAGCTGCACCGCAAATTCCACGATCAGGATGGCGTTCTTGGACGCCAGGCCCACCGTGGTCAGCAGGCCCACCTGGAAGTACACGTCGTTGGTCAGCCCGCGCGTGTAGGTGGCGGCCAGCGCGCCCACCACGCCCAGCGGCACGGCCAGCATCACCGACAGCGGCACGGTCCAGCTTTCGTACAGCGCCGCCAGGCACAGGAACACGAAGAGGATGGAGATGGCGTACAGCAGCGGCGCCTGGGCGCCGGACTGGCGCTCCTGCAGCGAGGCGCCGGTCCACTCGTAGCCTATGCCGGCCGGCAGGGTGCGCAGGATGTCCTCCACGATCTGCATGGCCGTGCCCGAGCTGACGCCGGAGGCGGCGCGGCCTTCCATTTCGTAGGCCGGGTTGCCGTTGTAGCGCATGAGCTGGGGCGAGCCGTAGGCCCAGTAGCTGCTGGAGAACGAACTGAACGGCACCATCTCGCCCTTGGCGTTGCGCACCGTCCATTTGGCGATGTCCTGGGGCAGCATGCGGTGCGGCGCATCGCCCTGGATGTAGACGCGCTTGACGCGCTCGTTGTTCAGGAAGTCGTTGACATAGGTGCCGCCCATGGCGCTGGACAGCACGCTGTTGATGTCGGTGTACGACAGGCCCAGTGCGGCGGCCTTGCGGTCGTCGATGTCCAGGCGCAGCTCGCTGGCGTCTTCCAGGTTGGTCATGCGCAGATTGGTGAGCTCGGGTCGCTTGCGGGCCTCGGTCAGGAATTTCTCCTTGGCCTCCAGCAGCACCTGGTGGCCCAGGCCGTTCATGTCCTTGATCATGAAGTTGAAGCCCGAGCTGGAGCCCAGGCCGCGCACGGCCGGCGGCAGCACGACCAGCACGCGCGCATCGCGGATGGCGGACAGGTCTTTGGTCGCGCGGTGCGCGATCTCGGAGGCCGACTGGCCGGGCAGCGGACGCTCCTCCCAGGTCTTCAGCCGCACGAAGGCGCGTGCCGAGGCCTGGTCGCCGTTCAGGCCCGAGACCTGGTAGAAGCTCACCACGTCGGGCTGCTTGGCAAAGTAGTCGCGCACCTCGTCGAGCACGCCCTGCAGCCGCGTATCGGCCGCGCCCGAAGGCAGGTTGATGTTGACGAAGACGAAGCCCTGGTCCTCGTCCGGCAGGAAGGAAGTGGGCAGGCGCGCCATCAGCAGCCAGACCACGCCGCAGACGGCCAGGAAGATCAGCATCATGCGCTTGGCGCGGCGCAGCGAGTAGGCCACCGTGCCCTGGTAGCGCGCAGCCGTGGCGTCGAAATGGTGGTTGAACCAGCGAAAGAACCGGTCGTTCACCCCCAGGATGCCGCTGCGGATGGGCCGGTCATGCCCTGCCCCGCCCCCTGCGGGCGGCTTGAGCAGCGTGGCGCACAGCGCAGGCGTCAGCGTCAGCGCCACGAACACCGACAGCGCCATGGCCGCGACGATGGTGATGGAGAACTGCCGGTAGATCACGCCCGTGGAGCCGCCGAAGAAGGCCATGGGCACGAACACGGCCGACAGCGTCACGCCGATGCCCACCAGGGCCGGCGTGATCTCGCGCATGGACTGGCGCGTGGCCTGCTTGGGCGACATGCCCGTCTCGTGCATCACGCGCTCGACGTTCTCCACCACGACGATGGCATCGTCCACCAGCAGGCCGATGGCCAGCACCATGGCGAACATGGTCAGCGTATTGATCGAGTACCCGGCCAGCGACAGCACGCCGAAGGTGCCCAGCAGCACCACGGGCACGGCGATGGCGGGGATCATCGTGGCGCGGAAGTTCTGCAGGAAGATGAACATCACGATGACCACGAGGATCATGGCCTCGCCAAGCGCGCTGACCACTTCCTTGATGGAGGCGCGCACGAAGGGCGTGGAGTCCGAGCTGACGAAGTAGTCGATCTCGTTGGGGAAGAACGGCTTGAGCTCGGCCAGCTTGGCGGCGATGGTGTCGGCCACCTGCATGGCATTGGCGCCATCGGCCAGCACGATGCCCATGCCCGCGCCGGGCAGTCCGTTGAGCTTGGCCTTGATGGTCAGGTTGTCGGCGCCCAGCTCCACGCGGGCCACGTCCTTCATGAGAACCACCGAGCCGTCCAGCGAGGACTTGAGCACGATATCTTCGAACTGCTCCACCGTCTTGAGCTTGGTGCGCGCCGTGATGGTGGCGTTGAGCTGCTGGTCGGAGACGGCGGGCAGCGCGCCCAGTTGGCCGGCCGAGACCTGGGCGTTCTGCGAGTTCAGCGCATTGACCAGGTCCGACGGCATCAGCGCGTACTTCTCCATCTTGGCCGGGTCCATCCAGATGCGCATCGCATAGTTGGTGCCGAAGACGTTGACATCGCCCACGCCGTCGAGGCGGCCGATCACATCGACCAGATTGCTGGTCAGGTAGTCGCCGATATCGACCGCGGTCATGGCCGGGTCCTTGGAGAAGAAGCTGTAGGTGACCAGGAAGTCCTGGCCGCCCTTGTTCACGAACACGCCCCGGCTCTTGACGGCGTCGGGCAGGCGGTTCACGGCGGACTGCAGCTTGTTTTGCACCTGCACCTGGGCCACGTCGATGTTGGTGCCCGGCGCAAAGGTCAGCGTGGTGCGCGCACGGCCCGAGGCGTCGGACGTGGAGCTCATGTAGAGCATGTTGTCGATGCCCTTGAGCTGCTGCTCGATGATCTGGGTCACCGAGTTCTCGACCGTCTCGGCCGAGGCGCCCGTGTACTGCGCGCCGATGGTCACGCGCGGCGGCGCGATGTCGGGGTATTGCTCCAGCGGCAGCGTGAAGATGGACAGCGCGCCGCCCAGCATGATGACGATGGCGATGACCCACGCGAAGATGGGCCGGTTGATGAAGAACTGAGCCATGTGACGGGTTCCTGCGGCTTAGCCGGCGGCGGGAGCAGGAGCCGCTGCCGGTGCAGGAGCTGGAGCAGGCGCCTTGTCCGCAGCGCCAGGTGCTGCCGGCCCGTCGGCCGGCTTGCCCTTGCGGGCCTGGGCCTTGGCGCGCAGGTCCACCTCCACGGCGCGCACCTTGTCGCCGGGCTTGATGCGCTGGAAGCCATCGACCACCACGCGTTCGCCGGCCGACAGGCCGTCCTGCAGCAGCCACATATTGCCCACGGCGCGGTCGATGTTCACGGGCCGGCGCTCGATCACGTCGTCGGCCTTGGCCACCAGCACGCTGGCCTTGCCGGTCAGGTCGCGCGTCACCGACTGCTGGGGCACCAGCAGCGCCTCGGGCGCCAGGCCCGTGGGCAGCAGCGCCTGCACATACATGCCGGGCATGAGAACGCCCTGCGGGTTGGGCACCACGGCGCGCAGCGTCACGCTGCCCGTGGTGGCATTGACGATCACGCCGGCAAACTGCAGCTTGCCCTGGTGGCTGTAGTCCGTGCCATCGTCCAGGCGGATGCGCACGGCCACCTTGTCGCCCTCCACCTTCTGGAAGCGCCCGGCATCCCAGTCGCGCTTGAGCTGCAGCAGCTCGCTGGTGGACTGGGTGAAGTCCACATACATGGGGTCCAGCTGCACGATGGAGGTCAGCGCCTCGGTCTGGTTGGCCGTCACCAGCGCGCCCGGCGTCACGGTGGACAGGCTGATGCGCCCGCTGATGGGCGCCTCGATGCGGCTGTACTTGAGGTTGATGCGCGCGGTCTCCAGATTGGCCTTGGCCACAGCCACGTCAGAGCGCGACTGAGCGGCAGCGGCCTGGCTTTCTTCAAACGCCTGCTGGCTGATGGCATCGATCTTGACCAGCTCGGCATTGCGCCGCGCTGTGGCCTCCAGCGTGCGGGCGCTGGCCTCGGACTTGGCCACGGCCGCCTGGGCGCTGGCCTCGGTGGCGCGCAGCGAGGCCGCGTCGATCTGGTAGAGCTGCTGGCCCTGGCGCACCAGCGCGCCCTCGGTGAACAAACGCTTTTGCACGATGCCCGATACCTGGGGCCGCACTTCGGCGGTCAGCGAGGCGCGCGTGCGGCCCGGCAGCGTGGCGTCCAGCTGCTGGCTCTGCTTTTGCAGCGTGACCACGCCCACCTCGGTCGCGGCCTTGGCCGTGGCGGCAGGTGCGGCATCCTTCTTGGAGCAGGCCGCAAGGCTTGCGGCCAGCGCCAGTGCGCACAGCACGGCGGTGCCGATGCGCCGGCCGCCGGCCGGCGAGGCGGAAGCTTGTACGTGCCCTGCGCCGGGCTGGGAATCGGAAGGCGCAGCAAGGCGCGGGCTCGGCGAAAAGGGCACGTCAGAAATCATGGGAGCAGCGAAGTCGTTGGGGGCATCGCACGATTGTGCAGTGCCCATATTTCTTGTTTGTAAAGCGGATGGCATGCCACCGAAATCTCCCGGCAAGTCCATCCAGGATGATGCATGTGTCGGAGCGCGCCGACACATGCAAGTTCAATGCCATTTACGGGCCTGTTCAGTGCTTAGGCACGGGTGCCGTGCGCACGCGCAGCAGGCTGAACACGCCCGCCATGGCCGCAAAGCAGCCCGCCACGGCCAGGGCCACGATTTCGGCATGGCCGCCATGCCCGCCCGCGAAGGTGAAGATGGTGGCCAGCACCACGGCGCCCAGGGTCTGCCCCGTGAGCCGCGCCGAACTCAGCATGCCGCCGGCCGCGCCGCTGCGCGCCAGGGGCGCCGTGGTCACGATGGTGTGGTTGTTGGGCGACTGGTACAGCGCAAAGCCGCTGCCCGCCAGCAGCATGCGCCAGACCATGTCCACGGTCGAAGGCGCATCGGGCATGGCCGCCAGCGCCCACAGCCCGCAGGCGAACATGGCCATGCCGATGCCGCCCAGCAGCCCGTCCGCATAGCGGCCGATGAGCCGGCCCGCGATGGGCGCCGTCAGCACCGTGGCCAGCGGCCAGGCCGTGATCAGCAGCCCGGCCTCGATGGGCGACATGCCGTGCGACTCCAGCAGCAGGAACGGCAGCGCCAGGTAGGCCAGCATCTGCGCGCAAAAGGCACTGACCGATCCGCACATGGACAGCGCAAACACCGGAATGCGCAGCAGGTCCACCGGCAGCAGCGGCGCTGGCAGGCGCCACTGGCGGCGCACATACCAGGCGCCCACCAGCAGGCCTGCGCCCAGCAGCCACCAGCCCGAAGGCAGGGAAGAATCGGCACCGCCGGCGCGCACGCCCAGCTGCTCGCCGCCCAGGAAGATCAGGCTGAACATGAGGATGTTGAGCAGCACATCCAGCGGTGACAGCCGCGCCCCTGCATGGCCGGCCACGGCATTGGCCGGCAGCGCGCGGCGCCCCAGCCACAGCGTGAACAGGCCCAGCGGCAGATTGGCCGCAAACAGCCAGGGCCAGCTGGCCACCGACAGAATCGCCGCTGCCACCGAGGGCCCGGCCATGGATGCCGTGGCCACCACCAGCGAATTCACGGCCATGCCCCGCCCCAGCAAGGCACGCGGATAGATCAGCCGCACCAGGGCGGCGTTCACGCTCATCACGCCCGCAGCGCCCAGGCCCTGCAGCGCCCGCGCCGCCACCAGCGTGGGCAGCGACGTGGCCAGCATGGCCGCCAGCGAGGCCACGGAAAACACCAGCATGCCCACCAGATACACACGGCGGTAGCCCAGGCGTTCGCCCAGGGCCGCCAGCGGCAGCAGCAGCACCAGGCTGGCAAGCTGGTAGGAATTGACCACCCACAGCGTATGGGCCGAGCTGGCCTGCAGCTCGCGCGCCATGGCAGGCAGTGCCAGATTGACCAGGGTGCTGTCCAGCACCGACAGCGTCAGCCCCAGGATGATAACCAGCATCGCTTGGCCGCGAGGGCCTGACGGAAGTCCATCGTGGACAGGCGCAGCCTCTGCCGCGGGTGCCAGGCTCATGAATGGTCCTTTGCGCCCACGCGATGGGCACGCGCACCACCCAGCGTGATCCAGGCCAGGGCCACACCGATCAGCGCGCCCGTGGCCATGCCCACCACCATGGGCAGGGGCTTGCCCGTGGAGAACAGGCCCACGATCTGCATGGCCGCAGCGCCCGACAGCATCTGCAGCGTACCCAGCAGCGCCGAGGCCGTGCCGGCAATGGCGCCGTGCTCCTCCAGCGCCAGCACCGAGGTCGTCGGAATCACCAGCCCCATCAGCGCGCTGGCCACGAAGTACAGGCCGATCAGCACGGCCAGCCGCTCACCGCCCAGCAGGTAGTACGACAGCAGCGACAGCATCACCAGGCCCGAGCCGGTGGCCGCCACCTTGACCACGCGCACCAGGCCGAAGCGCTGGCCCAGCCAGCCCGTGAACTGCGCCGCGCCGATGAAGGCGATGGCGTTCAGCCCGAAGGCCAGGCTGTACTGGGTGGAGCTCAGTCCGTAGTAATTGATCAGCACAAAGGGGGAGCCAGCCAGGTAGACGAAAAAGCCCGCCATGGCGCAGCCGCCGATGAAGACCAGGCCCAGGTAATGCCAGTCGCGCAGCAGCACGCCGTAGGCGCGCAGTGCGCCGGCCACGCTGCTGTCCAGCCGCGCGGCGGCCCCGCGCGTTTCCTTCAGGCCCATGAACACGGCCACCAGGCCGATCACGGCCGCCACGGCCACGGCCCAGAACACGCCGCGCCAGCTGCTGACGGCGATCACGCCGCTGCCGGCCAGCGGCGCCAGGATGGGAGAGACGCTGAACACCAGCATCAGCAGCGACATCATGCGGGCCGCCGCGTGGCCGGTGTGCAGGTCGCGCACCACGGCGCGCGGCACGGCCATTCCGGCGGCCGCGCCCAGGCCCTGGATGAAGCGCAGCACCACCAGCGTCTCGATGCTGGTGGCCATGGCGCAGCCCACGCTGGCCAGCGCGAACACAGTCAGGCCGAAGTACAGCGGCGGCTTGCGCCCCACCATGTCCGAGACCGGCCCGTACAGCAGCTGGCCCACGCCCAGCGAGAGGAAGAAGGCCGTCAGGCTGGCCTGCACCGCGCCCACCTGGGCGCCCAGGCTGCTGCCGATCTGGGGCAGCGCGGGCAGGTACATGTCGATGGCAAACGGACCGATGGCCGAGAGCAGGCCCAGGATCAGCACCAGGCGCAGTGTGTGGGAATCAGGGGAAGCGGGAGAAGAGGAAGGCATAGACGCAGACATAGACGCGCCATTGTGGCGGCAAGCGCGCGGGGCTGCAGGAGGCTGCTCACATTTCCTGGGCATGCAGCCCCGCGCACCTGGCGGTGGCGGCTTGCCGTGGCACAAATTCAGAAGCCCGCAATCCTGTTACGCTCAGATACGAGATTGCCACCCGAGAGGCCAACCCACCTTTTCATCGCTTGCAACTGCCATCGCCACTGCAACACACCATGCGCCCATCCCTGCCTTCCCTTCCACCGGCCCTGAATGCATTGCCAGGGCCCCTGCTCGCCGCCCTGCTGCTGGGTGTCTGCACGCTGGGTTCTGCCCAGGCAGCGCAGCGAGAGACACAGCAGGAGGCACAGCGCGGCCCCAGGCCCGGCGCCGCTCCTGTGCTGGAAGTATCCGAAGACGGCCGCGACGTGATCGACCGGCGCGCCCGCCTGCTGTGGCCGCGCTGCGTGGAAGGCATGCAGTGGAATGGCAAGACCTGCACGGGCCTGCCTGAGCTGTTCACGCACAAGCAGGCGCAGGCCCTGGCCGCCGAGCGGGCCAAGCAGGACGGCGTGCGCTGGCGCCTGCCGCGCGTCAACGAGATGCGCCGGCTGATCTCGCGCGATATACGGCCGCAAGGCCTGTCGCCCGAGCTGTTCCCGGGCGCGCCGCGCGGCTGGCACTGGACGGGCACTGCAGCGGTGAACGCGCGGCCCGTCAATCCCTACAACTACAGCAACATCTCGGGCAGCGCCGGTACGCAGCTGTCGGCCCAGCAGGCCTGGGCGATTGACCTCGACAGCCTGGAGACGCGACCCGACATGGGGCGCGGCAACCAGCTCATGGTGCGGCTGGTGCGGCCCCTGCCCTCCGCGCCGCCCGATGAAAAGGCCGAGGCTCCCGCCAGGCCGGCCCCCCACAGGCCGGACCCGGACGAGGAGGACTGACGCTCAGGCCGCGCGCAGCGAGGCCTTCAAGCTGGCGCCCAGTTCGGGCTTGTGCGCGAACGGGTCGGTGGGATTGCGCCCCTGCACCACATCTTCCATGCGGGTCTGGACCGAGCCCAGGGCCTGCGGATGGCTGTAGATGTAGAACTGGTTGGCCGCAATGGCGTCGAAGACCTTCTGCGCCACATCGGGGGCCGTGACCTTGCCCGAGCCCACGGCCTTCTCGCTCATGGCCTGGCCGATCTTCTGGCTGGCCGTCAGCGGCTGGGCGGCCAGATGGCTGGGCCGGTTGCGCTCGCTGTGGCTGATGCCCGTGGGAACGAAGAAGGGGCACAGCACGCTGGCGCTGATCTGGTCGGAGACCAGGGCCAGGTCCTGGTACAGCGTCTCGGTCAGGCTCACCACCGCGTGCTTGCTGACGTTGTAGATGCCCATGTTGGGCGGCGCCAGCAGGCCGGCCATGCTGGCCGTGTTGACGATGTGGCCCTCGAAGGACGGGTCGGCCTTGGCGGCCTCCAGCATCATGGGCGTGAACAGCCGCACGCCATGGATCACGCCCCAGAGGTTGACGCCCAGCACCCACTGCCAATCTTCCAGCGTGTTCTCCCAGACCAGCCCGCCCGCGCCCACGCCTGCGTTGTTGAACACGAAGTGCGGCGCGCCGAACTGCTGGCGCACCTCATCGGCCAGGGCCTGCATCTGGGCTGCGTCGGACACATCCAAGCGGCGTGCCAGCACGCGCACGCCCTGCCCTTCGAACTCGGCGGCAGCCCTGTCCAGCGCCTCCTGCTGCACATCGACCAGCACCAGGTTCATGCCCAGCTTCGCGCCAATGCGCGCGCACTCCAGGCCGAAGCCCGAGCCCGCGCCCGTCAACACCGCCGTCTTGCCCTTGAAGTTCTTGATCATTCCCTTGTCTCCTGGTTTTTGTGGTGGTTCAGATCAATTTGACGAGTTGCTTTCCGAAGTTCTTGCCCTTGAGCAGACCCAGGAAAGCGGAAGGTGCGGAAGCAATGCCTTCGGCAATGCTCTCGCGCGGGCGCAGCTTGCCGGTGCCCACCAGGCGGCCCAGTTCCTGCAGCGCCTCGGGCCAGACTTCCATGTGCTCGCTGACGATGAAGCCTTCGATGCGGATGCGGTTGATCAGGATGAGAGCGGGATTGGTCATGGGCAGCGGCGTGCCGTCGTAGCCGGCGATCATTCCGCACAGCGCGATGCGCGCAAAGGCATTGGTGCGCAGCAGCACGGCGTCGAGGATGTAGCCGCCCACGTTCTCGAAGTAGCCGTCGATGCCCTGCGGGCAGGCGTCCTTGAGCGCCTTGGCCATGGTCTTGGTGTCGGGGTGCTCGCGGTAGTCGATGCAGGCGTCGAAGCCCAGCTCCTCGGTGGCGTAGCGGCACTTCTCGGGGCCGCCCGCAATGCCCACCACGCGGCAGCCGCGTGCCTTGGCCAGGGCCGCGAAGGCGCTGCCCACGGCGCCCGTGGCGGCGCTGACCACCACGGTCTCACCGGCCTTGGGGGCGATGATCTTGACCAGGCCGTACCAGGCCGTCACGCCGGGCATGCCCACGGCGCCCAGGTAGTGCGACAGCGGCACATGGGTGGTGTCCACCTTGCGCAGCATGCCGGGCGCATCGCCATCGACCACGCTGTATTCCTGCCAGCCGCCCATGCCCACGACCTTGTCGCCAACGGCAAACTTGGGATGACGGCTTTCCACCACCTCGCCCACGGTGCCGCCGATCATCACCTCGCCCAGCGGCTGCGGCTGGGCGTAGCTCTTGCTGTCATTCATGCGGCCGCGCATGTAGGGGTCCAGGCTCAGGTAGTGGTGGCGCACCAGCACCTGGCCTTCGGCCAGCGCGGGGGTCTCGGTCTTGGCGAGGCGGAAATTGCTTTCCACGGCTTCGCCCTCGGGGCGGTTGTCGAGCAGGATCTGCTGGTTCACGGGCATGGGAAAACCTCCGGTGGCATCACAAACAATGGAACCAGTTCCCGGTGCTGCCGGGGCTGGCGTGTGGCATTGGGTATCTGGCAGATTCGCCGTGCGGATCAGTCCGTGGCGAGGGTTGTCTCGGCGGCGGCCGGCTTGGCCACGCGCGGCATGTACTTGAACGTTCCGGTCGCATGGCTGCACAGCCGGCCCGAGGCATCGAACACGCGCGCCTCGGTATAGGCCATGGAACGCGTGCGGTGCAGCACCACGCCCTTGGCCACCAGGGGGCCGCGTGCGGGCTGCATGAAGCTGGTCTTCATCTCGATGGTCACGCAGCCCATGTCGCGCTGCAGGCTGCGTGCGGCCACGGCCATGGTCACGTCCAGCAGGGTCATGGTGGCGCCGCCGTGGGTCACGTCAAAGGTGTTCAGGTGCTCGGGACGCGCCTCGAAGCGCAGTTCGGACTCCCCGTCCTCCATGCGGTGCAGGGTGAAACCCAGGTGGTCGACGAAGGGGATGGGGTGGCCAAAATCCAGCACGAAATTCTCCAGTTCAGATCGCAATGGAGGCGAGCATAAGGGCGCCCGAAGGCACCATGGCGCGCGGCGGCCCGATCTGCGGGAAAAACTGTCACCTCGGCAGCAGCGCCGCTGCGGCTCAACCGCCCACCAGGGCGCTGACGCCGCCGTCCACGGCCACCCACTGGCCCGTGATGTGCTTGCCCGCGTCGCTGGCGTACAGCAGGGTCAGGCCCTTGAGGTCCTCGTCGTCGCCCAGGCGGCGCAGCGGGGCGTGAGATTTCATTTCATCCTCGCCCAGGGTCTCGATCAGCACGCTGGCCATCTTGGTCTTGAAGAAGCCCGGGCAGATGGCGTTGACGTTGATGCCGTGCACGCCCCACTCGCCGGCCAGCGCGCGCGTGAAGTTGATGACCGCGCCCTTGGAGGTGTTGTAGGCAATGGTCTTCATGCCCAGCGGATTGCCACCCAGCCCTGCGATGGAGGCCAGGTTGATGATGCGCCCGGTCTTGCGCGGGATCATGCTGCGCCGCGCGATCTGCTGGCTCAGCAGGAAGTAGCCGCGCACGTTGAGGTTCATCACCTTGTCCCAGGCGGCCACCGGGTGCTCCTCGGCTGGCGCGCCCCAGCTGGCGCCTGCGTTGTTGATGAGGATGTCCACCTGGCCCAGGCGCTCCAGGGTCTCGGCGGCCAGGCGCTCGATGTCGGCCTCGTTGGCGCAGTCGGCGGCGATCCAGCGGGCGTCGATGCCTGCGGCCTGCAGCTCGGCAGCGGCTTCCTCCAGGTCGGCGGCCTTGCGCGAACTCAGCATGATCCTGGCGCCCGCCTCGCCCAGCGCATGGGCCATCTGCAGGCCCAGGCCGCGCGAGCCGCCGGTCACCAGGGCCGTCTTGCCGGTGAGGTCGAAAAGTTGCTGCACATTGCGAGTCATTCGTCTGTCTCCTGCGCCGGGTCTTGTGTTCCGGTCATGGTTGGAATGGAGGGCGGCCATCCCCAAGCGGAACAGCCTGCAGCGGCGATTGTGCAAGCCGCCCCGCCGTGCCGCATGTCACATGCGTGTCCGGCCCGTCAATCCCCGAACAGCGAGCGCGTGCCGCCCCAGGCCGCACCCTCGATCTCCAGCATGCGCAGCTTGGTCAGCGCGCCGCCGCCGCCCGAAAAACCGCCCGGCTGGGCGCCGGCAGCCAGCACGCGGTGGCAGGGAATCACGGGCGCAAAAGGGTTGAGGCCCAGCGCCTGTCCCACGGCGCGCGACAGGCCCACCTCGCCCAACTCGCGCGCGATCTCGCCATAGGTGCGCGTATGGCCGGGCGCAATGGCGCGCGTCAGGTCATAGACGCGGCGGTGAAAGTCCGACACACCGTGCCAGTCCAGCGCCAGCCCGGCCAGATCCGGCAGTGCCTCGCCTGCGGGCAGCATGCGCCGTGCCCTTAGATCGGGCAGCACCGGGCCGTCACGCAACTGCTGTGCGCTGGGCGCGGAAGGCTCCAAGGTCCATTCGCCATGGCCCGCCATGAGCACCTGCACGCCGGCGATGGCCTGTGCCACGCTGGCCGGCAGGTCCTCGGCCCGCGCCGCTGCGGCGTAGCTGCCCGGTCTGCGCAATTGCACGCCGCGCAGCATGCGCGTGCGCGTGGCGGCCGGGCCGTCCACCTCAGGCAACTGAAAGGCCACCAGGCCGCAGGCGCCCCAGGCCACGCCGCAGGGCCCCACGCGCGTGGCAAACAGCGCATGGCCCGTGGCTTCGGGGTCCCAGGCCGGGCTGCCCGTGGTCGATTCGTTCTTCATGGCGATGGTTTTCTCCTTGCAGGCGATTGTGGCCGCATGGCTGCAGCCGCTGCCCGGCAGCGACCCCACCGGGATAACACTGTAAAAAAACACCGGAAAATACTGGATGTGCAGCCAGTTAATACTGTATATTTCGCCAGTCATCATCCTCACCTCGTGAACCATGGACATGCAAGAAGCCGCCTTCACCGTCACCTTGTGTGACTACCCCAACCTGCCCGAGCAGGAACGCAACAAGGCCGAGGCACGCTATGCCCGCGTGCTCGAACGCCAGCTCGGCAGCGCCGAGCAGGTCAGTGAAACCCTGTACCTGGTAGAGGGCCTGGAAGACACGCCCCCTGAAGAAATCAGCGACGACGCCAAGCTCGCCTTCGCCCGCTGGATGAAGGCTGCGCGCGCCGCCACCGAGGCCGGCATGCAGGGCCTGGGCGACGGCGAATGCAGTTTCTTCGAGGTGCGGCGCGGCTGGCGGCATTGAGCCTGCCCGCAGCACCGCTGAATGGGGCCTGAAACCAGGTTTGCCCGGGTTTGCCTGGGCAAGGCCCCAAACTGCATACACTGGCAGACCTTTTCGTCACCCCCTGCCTGGAACCATACGGTTCCATACGGTTCCACCCGGCACACCCGGCGCCCCTGCCAGATCCAGCCTCTCCCATGCAAGCCCTGCTCGACGCCATCGCCCGGATGGCCCTGCCCTCCGACGCCCAACGCATCTTCCACGGCCGTGGCGGCCTGTACCCGGGCTGCGAGCATCTGGTGCTCGACGCCTTCCCGCCCGTGCTGGTGCTCACCAGCTTCCAGCCGCTGGACGATGACGCCCTGGCCGCCATCGGCACAGCGCTGTCACTGCGCTGGAGCGAACTGGCACCGGACCAGCCCCTGAACTGGGTCTACCAGCTGCGCCAGCCCGCCGCGCCCGCCGAAACGCGGCTCATGGCCGGCGAGGTGCCGGACCCCCACATCGTCACCGAGGCCGGCACGCGCTACCGCGTGCAGGTGCTGCGCGGCCAGAACCACGGCCTGTTCCTGGACATGGCCGAAGGCCGGCGCTGGGTGCACGCGCATGTCGCCAACCATCCCGAGCACCGCCACGGCATCAAGGTGCTCAACCTGTTCGCCTATACCTGCGCCTTTTCGGTGGTGGCCCTGCAGGCCGGGGCGCGCCATGTGATGAACATGGACATGGCCCAGGGCGCGCTGGCCACGGGCCAGCAGAACCACCGGCTCAACGATCTGTCGGGCGCCAGTTTCCTGGCCCACGACATCTTCAGCAGCTGGGGCAAGATCACGCGCGGCGGGCCCTACCACCTGATCGTGGTGGACCCGCCCAGCTACCAGAAGGGCAGCTTCGTCGCCACCAAGGACTATGCCCGCCTGATGCGCCGCCTGCCCGACCTGCTGCGCCCCGGCGGCCATGTGCTGCTGTGCCTGAACGCGCCGGAGATGGGCACGCAGTTCCTGACATCGCAGATGCAGGAAGTGGCGCCCGAGCTGGAATTCGTCGAGCGCCTGGCCAACCCGGCCACCTTCGCCGACATCGACGCCGAGCGCAGTCTCAAGGTGCTGGTCTACAGGGCACCCGCAACATCCGCAGCGGCCGACACGGCTTCCTGACCCGCCCGGCCCTTGAGCGCACGGCGCCCCGCATAGACGGCGGCCGAGCCCAGTTCGCGCTCGATGCGCAGCAGCCGGTTGTACTTGGCCGTGCGGTCGGCGCGCGACAGCGAGCCGGTCTTGATCATGGCGCACTGGGCGGCCACGGCCAGGTCGGCAATGCTGGTGTCCTCGGTCTCGCCCGAGCGGTGCGACATCACCACGCCGTAGCCCGCGCCATGCGCCAGGCGCAGCACGTCCCAGGTCTCGGTCAGCGTGCCGATCTGGTTGATCTTGACCAGGATGGCGTTGCCCACGCCCTGTGCAATGCCGCCCTCGAACAGGCCGGGGTTCGTGCAGAACACATCGTCACCCACCAGCTGGCAGCGTCCGCCCAGGCGCCGGCCCAGGGCCTGCCAGCCCTCGATATCGTCCTCGGCCATGCCGTCCTCGATGGAGACGATGGGGTAGTGCTCCACCAGTTGCGCCAGGTAGTCCACCTGCTGCTGGCGGCTGCGCACCAGGCCCTCGCCCGCGTAGCGGTAGCCGTCCTCGCCATGGAATTCGCTGGCGGCCGGGTCCAGCGCCAGGGCGATGTCCCTGCCGGGGCGCAGGCCGGCGCGCTCGATGGCGGCCATCAGGTGGTCCAGCGCCTCGGGCGCGCTGCGCAGGGCGGGCGCAAATCCGCCCTCGTCGCCCACGTTGACGCTGTGGCCTGCGGCCTTGAGCGCATGGCGCAGCGTGTGAAAGACCTCGGCGCCCATGCGCAGCGCCTCTCCGAAGCTGTCCGCCCCCACCGGCAGCAGCATGAACTCCTGGAAGTCCAGCGGATTGTCGGCATGGGCGCCGCCGTTGATGACATTGATCATGGGCACGGGCAGCACGCGCGCCTGGGCGCCGCCCATGTGCCGCCACAGCGGCATGCGCTGGCTGGCCGCCGCCGCGCGGGCCACGGCCAGCGACACGCCCAGCAGCGCGTTGGCGCCCAGCCGGCTTTTGCCGGGCGTGCCGTCCAGCGCCATCATGGCCGTGTCGATGCAGCCCTGGGCGTCGGCCCGCATGCCGCGCAGCAGATCGCGCAGCTCGGTGTTGACGGCCTGCACCGCCCCCAGCACGCCCTTGCCCAGATGGCGCGAGGCATCGCCGTCACGCCGCTCCAGCGCCTCATGCCGCCCCGTGGAGGCGCCCGAGGGCACCAGGGCCAGGCCGCGCGCGCCGTCCTCCAGTTCGACCTCGACCTCCACGGTGGGGTGGCCCCGGCTGTCCAGCGCCTCATGGGCCGCGATATCGGTGATCTGCATGGAAACTCCTTTTCGTCAAGAAATTGAACTATTCAAAGAGCTGGCAAGCCTGCACAACTCCAATGAACAGGCGTCCATGCTAGAAATCACGGCGATGCGGGACAATGCAGTTTTTCTGCCCATGCGTCAGCTTTTCTGACGAATTGATTGCCATGAGACAACTGCCACCGCTGGCCGCCCTGCGCGCCTTCGAGGCCATTGCCCGCACCGGCTCGGTGACCCGCGCGGCCGAGGAACTGTGCCGCGGCCACGGTGCCATCAGCCGCCACCTGCGCCTGCTGCAGGAGCATGCGGGCGCGGCGCTGTTCAAGAAAGAAGGCACGGGCCTGCGCCTGACCGAGGCCGGCGCCGCCTTCCATGCCTCGGTGCGCACGGCCTTCGACCAGCTGGAGGCCGCCTATGCCCAGCTGGCGCGCGACGCCCAGGCGCCGGGGCTGCATGTGGCCTGCAGCGCCACCTTTGCCATGCGCTGGCTGGTGCCGCAGCTGGCGGTGTTCTACCGCAGCCACCCGCATATCCGCATCCGCCTGTCCATGACCTCGGCGCGCGAGATGCGCCACGAGGGCGCCGACCTGCTCATTGCCTGGGACCTGTCCACCTATGCCGAGGCCGACCGCCGCCGCGCCATCGAACTGGCGCCCGTGCACTTCGGCGCCGTCTGCACGCCGGCCTATGCCCGGCGCCGGCCCGCCAATCGCGCGCGCATTGCACATGAGTACACGGCCAGCGCCTGGAACCAGTGGGAAGCACTCACGGGCCAGCCCGTGGCCCTGGGCGAGACGCTGGCGTTCCCGCACACCCACCTGTGCATAGAGGCGGCACTGTCGGGCCTGGGCGTTGCCCTGGTGGAGCAGCGGCTGATCGCACGCGAGCTCAAGGAGGGGCTGCTGGTGGCGCCCCATGGCTTCGTGCCCTTCGAGGGCGGCCTGCGCGCCGTGCCCGCCGCAGGGCGCACGCTGCCGGCCCAGGCGGGGGTCTTCATCGAATGGATGCGCAGCGCGCTGGCCGCCGTGCCGGCATAGGCCAGACGGCCTAGGCCCTGCCCCATTCGCGCAGGCGCCGGTACAGCAGCCCGCGCGAGACGCCCAGCATGCGGGCGGCCTGCGAGATATTGCCCTGGCAGCGGGCCAGGGCCTGCTCGATCAGCTCGCGGCTGGCCTCGCCCAGGGAAGACGGTGCCTCGGACGGCGCCTCGGCGGGCGGTGGCAGGGCCTCGATGGCCGGCAGCACCTCCTCGACCTGGGAAGATGCCTCATCCAGCTGCACCTGCATCCACAGCGTCAGCCCCGTGGGCAGCATCTGCGGGCGCGCCTGGCCGTGGTGGGCCAGCTCCAGCAACTGGTTCAGGCCCAGGCCGAAGACTTCCTCTGCCGCCAGCCCCTCGGCGGGCCGGCGCGGGCTGTCGAACAACTGGGCACCCACGCCGTTGAACCAGCGCACCATGCCGCCGCCATCCACGGCGGCCAGCCCTTCCAGCGGCGTGCCGAACATGCTGCGGCTGGACTGGAAGCGCAGCAGCAGGTGCATGCGGGCAGCGCCCACCAGCAGCCGGTTCTCGATGCAGGTGGCGTACATATGGGCCATGGCGCCCGCATCAAAGCGAAAGGGGCCCGCCTCGCTGCTCAGGTCCAGCATGGCCACGGTGCGCCCGCTGGCGTCGCGCACGGGCGCGGCCGCGCAGTGCAGCGAGGCCAGGCAGCGAAAGAAATGCTCGCCGCCACGCACATGGCAGACCTCGCCCGTGCGCACGGCCACGCCGGGTGCGCCCGTGCCCACGGCATCCTCGGCAATGTTCACGCCCACGCGCGCAGCCGTCAGCAGCAGCGGGCCGTCGCCCGGCGTGGGGCGCGAGGCGATCAGCACCACGCCCTCGCTGCAGGTGAGCATGGCGCGCGCCTGGCTGCCCGCGATCACGGTCTCGAGTTCGGCGATGGGGTCGCGCGCCGCCTCGATCAGCGCGCGGTTGCGGGTCAGCAAGGTGGCCGTGCGGATCTTGCTGACCGGGTCGAAGCTGATCTTCTCGTCGGGGCTGCGGCTTGCGCCCAGGCAGCGCGTCCAGGACTGCAGCACGGGCTCGGACACCAGGCCCGAGGGGCGCTCGCCACGCTCGAAATAGCGCTCGCGCGCCAGCGCCACCCGGTCCTGGCGCGTGGCATAGAAGGGGTTGGAGGGCAGTGGGGCGGAAGGCGGCTGTTGCATGACGGACATCAAAACTGCCGCGATTGTTGTTCCGCCACGGCACAGGACAGCACTAGGGAAATCACCCGTGTTGGAACAGGTTCCCGGGCTCGGTAACCTCGGGCATCGCCACAGGCCCGCCCGCAATGACACGCTCCCCACACAGCACAAGACACACCCGGCCCGCCCTGTCCACCCTGGGCGCCGCACTGGCCTGTACGCTGCACGCGCTGCCCGCCCACGCGGCGGACGCAGCGCAGGACTCCAGCGAGGCCCTGCTCGCCCCCGTGGTCATCACGGCCAGCCAGCCCGGCGCCGGCCCCGACCTGTGGCGTGCCACCGCCGCCATCGACAGCGTGGAAGGCGCCGTGCTGCGAGACGGGCAGATGCAGATCAACCTGTCCGAGAGCCTGGCGCGCGTGCCGGGCCTGGTGGTGCTGAACCGCCAGAACTTCGCTCAGGACCTGCAGATCTCGGTGCGCGGCTTCGGTGCGCGCTCCACCTTTGGCGTGCGCGGGCTGCGCCTGTACGTGGACGGCATTCCGGCAGGCGCGCCCGACGGCCAGGGCCAGGCCGCCAACTTCACGCTGGGCAATGCGGCACGCCTGGACGTGGTGCGCGGCCCGGCCGCCGTGCTCTACGGCAACAGCGCAGGCGGTGCACTGCTGCTGTACACCGAAGACGGCGAGGAACCCGGCCTGTGGCGCAGCGGCATGGCCGTGGGGCCGGACGGGCTGTGGCGCCTGTCCACCCAGCTGCGCGGCACTATCGGGGGCGGAAAGCCGGACCAGGCGGATGGCGGCTCCGCCCCCTGGCGCTATGCCATCCACATCGAGCGCTTCGCCACCGACGGCATGCGCCCCCAGTCGGCCGCCGACCGCAGCACGGCCCACATGAAGCTGTCACGCAAGCAGGGCGACGACCAGTGGCTGCTGCAGTACCAGGAGCAGCGCGCCAGCGCCCAGGACCCGCTGGGCCTGACACGCGCCGAGTTCGAGGCCGACCCCGGCCAGACCACGGCCAGCGCGCTGCGTTTCAATACGCGCAAAAGCGTGCGCCAGCGCCAGCTGGGCGCCGCCTGGCAGCACCAGTTCGGCGCGGGCCAGCGCCTGGAACTCATGGCCTATGCGGGTACGCGCTCCGTGCTGCAGTACCAGTCCATTCCCGTGGCCACGCAGGCGCCGCCCTCGCATTCAGGCGGCGTGATCGACCTGGACCGCGACTACGCGGGCATGAACCTGCGCTGGCGCAGCACCCATGAGGATGTGGCCGGCGGCCGGCTGGACTGGTCGGCGGGCCTGGCCTACGACTGGCAGGGCGAGACCCGGCGCGGCTACGAGAACTTCATCGGCAGCCAGCTCGGCGTGCAGGGCCGGCTGCGCCGCGACGAACGCAACCAGGCGCGCTCCGCCGACCCCTACCTGCAGGCCGAGTGGAGCACGCAGAACCTGGGCTTGAGCGCCGGCCTGCGCCAGGCGCGCGTGCGCTACCGCTCCGAGGACCACTACATCGCAGCCGGCAATGGCGACGACAGCGGCAGCATGGCTTGGCGCGGCTGGCTGCCCTCGCTGGGCCTGCGCGTGAACCTGCTGCCGGACCTGGTGGCGCACGCATCGGTGGGCCGGGGCATGGAAACGCCCACGCTCAACGAAGTGGCCTACCGGCCCGGTGGCCAAAATGGCATGAACAGCGGCCTGAACACCGGCCTGGCCGCCAGCGCCCACAACACCGTCGAGGTCGGCCTGCGCGGGCGCCACGGCAACGCGGGCTGGAACCTCACGCTGTTCGAGACCCATACCCAGCGCGAACTCACCGTGCTGTCCAACACGGGCGGGCGCGCCACCTACCAGAACGCAGGCCGCACGCTGCGCCGGGGGCTGGAATTCTCGGGCAACGCCCAATGGGGACCGCTCACGGCCAGCACCGCCCTGACCTTGCTGCAAGCCCGCTACCGCGACAGCTTCCTGACCTGCGAGGCCACGCCCTGCACCACGCCCACCGCGCCGGTGGATGCCGGCGCGCGCCTGGCCGGCACCGCGCCGCGCCGCCTGTGGAGCGAGCTGGCCTGGCAGCTGTCGCCGCAATGGACCTGGACCGTGGACATGCTGCACAGCGGCCCCGTGGCCGTGAACGACCGCAACACCGACCGCGCGGCCGGCTACACCGTCTGGGGCTCCAGCCTGCGCTGGTCACGGCAATGGCAGCAGTGGAGCGCCCAGACCTTTGTGCGGCTGGACAACCTGTTCGACCGACGCTTTGCAGGGTCGGTCATCGTCAACGAGGGCAACCAGCGGTACTTCGAGCCGGGTGCGGGACGCGGGCTGTCGGCCGGGGTCACGGTCAGCCGGACGTTCTGAGCTGTTCCACGGCGGTACAGATCCGCCCCCGGGTAAATCCGAATGTTGTGGCGCCGGGGCGCTTTTTTTATCGTCTCCCACATGGTGCCCTTGCCCCCAGCGCCATGCACGCAAAAACAAACCACACAGGAGACGAGACAACATGAAGACCCACGTGCTTTCCTCCACGCTGCTGGCCGCCGGCCTGGTGCTGGCCCTGCCGGGCGCCGCGCTGGCGCAGGCCGGCCTGCCAAGCAAAGGCTCGCCCGAGCACATACGCGCCGTCACCTCGCGCATCGACTCGCAGAGCATCCGCGACAACGCGCGCAGCTCCAAGGACTGGCCCAGCTACGGCATGGACTACAGCGAGACGCGCTTTTCCAAACTCAGGCAGCTGGACACGGCCAATGTGAAGCGGCTGGGCCTGGTCTGGTCGTATGACCTGGAATCCACGCGCGGCGTGGAGTCCACGCCCGTGGTGGTCGATGGAATCATGTACGTCACGGCCAGCTGGAGCGTGGTGCATGCGGTGGACGTGCGCACCGGCAAGCGCCTGTGGAGCTACGACCCCGGCGTGGACCGTGCCAACGGCTTCAAGGGCTGCTGCGACGTGGTCAACCGGGGCGTGGCGGTCTACAAGGGCAAGGTGTATGTGGGCGCCTTCGATGGCCGCCTGGTGGCGCTGGACGCGGCCACGGGCCAGAAGGTCTGGGAGCAGGACACCATCATCGACCGCGCCTACTCGTACACCATCACGGGTGCGCCGCGCGTCATCAAGGGCAAGGTGCTGATCGGCAACGGCGGCGCCGAGTACGGCGTGCGCGGCTATGTCACGGCCTATGACGCCGAGACCGGCGCGCAGCAATGGCGCTGGTTCACCGTGCCAGGCGACCCATCCAAGCCGTTCGAGAACGAGGCCATGGCGCGCGCCGCCAAGACCTGGGACCCGGCCGGCAAGTGGTGGGAGGCCGGTGGCGGCGGCACGGCCTGGGACACCATGGCCTATGACCCCGAGCTCAACCTCATGTACATCGGCACGGGCAACGGCTCGCCCTGGGCGCAAGCCAAGCGCAGCCCGGCCGGTGGCGACAACCTGTACCTGGCCAGCATCGTGGCGCTGAACCCCGATACGGGCGAGTACGTCTGGCACTACCAGGAAACGCCGGGCGACAGCTGGGACTTCACCTCCACACAGCCCATGGTGCTGGCCGACATCAAGGTGAGCGGCAAGCCGCGCAAGGTCATCCTGCATGCGCCCAAGAACGGCTTCTTCTTCGTGATCGACCGCACCAACGGCCAGTTCATCTCGGCCAAGAACTTCGTCGACGTGAACTGGGCCAGCGGCTACGACGCCAAGGGCCGGCCCATCGAGACGCCGATTGCGCGCAGCGGCGACCGCGCGCGCGACGTGATCCCCAGCCCCTTCGGCGCGCACAACTGGCATTCCATGTCCTACAGCCCCGACACGGGCCTGGCCTACCTGCCGGCCCAGCATGTGCCGCTGACCCTGCAGGACAACAAGAACTGGAAGTTCAACGGCGGCTCCCTGCCCGAGCCGCACAGCAATATCGGCTGGAACACGGCCACGCTGATCAACATGGAGCCGCCCAAGAGCACGCCCTTCGGCCGCCTGATCGCCTGGGACCCGGTGGCGCAGAAGGAGCGCTGGCGTGTGGAGCATGCCTCGCCCTGGAACGGCGGCACGCTGGCCACGGCGGGCAACCTGGTGTTCCAGGGCACGGCCGACGGCCGCTTCGTGGCCTATGACGCGCGCAACGGCAAGAAGCTCTGGGAAAAGCCCACGGGCACGGGCGTGGTGGCCGCACCCATCACCTATGAGGTCGATGGCCGGCAGTACGTCTCCATCGCCGTGGGCTGGGGCGGCGTCTACGGCCTGGCCGCGCGCCACACCGAGCGCAAGGGCCCGGGCACGGTCTACACCTTCGCGCTGGATGGCAAGGCCGAGGCGCCTGCCTTCGTCGCCTACCAGCAGGGCAAGCTGCTGCAGGGCGTGCCCTACGACAAGAGCCTGGTGGCCGAAGGCACGGCCCTGTACGTCAGCAACTGCGCCTTCTGCCACGGCGTGCCCGGCGTGGACCGGGGCGGCAACCTGCCCAACCTCGGCTACCTGGACCCGGCCTATATCGAGCACCTGGACAAGTTCATCTTCAAGGGCCCGGCCATGTCGCGCGGCATGCCCGACTTCACGGGCAAGCTGAGCATGGAAGACGTGGAAAAGATCAAGGCCTTCATCCAGGGCACGGCCGACGCGGTGCGGCCCAAGTAAGCGGCTCCCGCCCCGCTTCCTCTCTCTCCCCCACAACCCCCACAGGCACCTCCCCGGCCCTGCTGTCCTGCAGCAGGCCTGGGCAGGGCTTTGCCTGAAAACACCGGACCGGACTCTTCGCCATGCCATCCAAGCCCTTTACCCGCTCATCCCTGGCCCTGGCAGCCATGGCCGCATGCGCCACCTTCAATGCCCACGCCGTCGATATCGATGCAGGCGACTACACCGCCCTGCCGCCCGGCACCACGCTGGGCATGGTCTATTACCAGCACGCCACGCGCGACAGCCTCTATGCCAATGGCGACCAGGCGCCCATACGGCCGAGGCTGACCTCGGACATCGGCATAGCGCGCGGCGTGCACTTCATGAAGCTGGGCGACTATGTGATCGACCCGCAGTTCCTGCTGCCCTTCGGGCGCCTGTCGGCCTCGCGCGATATCGCGGCCATGGGCAGCAATACCGGCGTGGGCGACCTGATGCTGGCCGCCACCCTGTGGCTGACAAAGCCCGGCGACAAGGAGCACTTCGGCATCACCCCCTTTGTCTGGCTGCCCACGGGTCAGTACAACCGCAACGACCCGCTGAGCCTGGGCGAGAACCGCTGGAAGGCCGCCCTGCAGGCCGGCTGGATCAAGCCGCTGGGCAAGAGCGTGACCATGGACCTGGCGGCCGATGTCACCGTCTTCGGCAAGAACGACGACTTCGGCGCCCACAGCGCCACGCTCAAGCAAAAGGCGCAGTTCCAGTTCCAGGGCCTGCTGCGCTACCACCTGTCGGAGACCTCGGACCTGCGCCTGGGCCTGTCGCACCTGACGGGCGGCGAGACCCAGGTCAACGGCGTGTCGCAAAGCGACCGCCAGTCCACCACCAAGGTCTCTTTCGGCGGCGCGGTGTTTGTCGCGCCCAAGACGCAGCTGCTGGCCACCGTGGGCCGCGACCTGCATGTGCGCCAGGGCTTCAAGGAGAACGCCCGCATCAACCTGCGCCTGCTGCAGGTTTTCTGAATCCACACCCCTATCCCCTGTCCACCACCAAGGAGCACACCATGAACCTCAGCGACATCCAGCACCAGATCACCGAACGCGCCAGCGCCTTCCTCAACCGGGGCACGCATGACCTCTTCATCGACGGCCAATGGGTGGCGGCCCAGACCGGCCAGCGCCTGTCCACCGTCAACCCGGCCACCGAGGCCGTGATCGCCGAAGTCGCCAGCGCCGGCCCGGCCGACGTGGACCTGGCCGTGCGCGCCGCGCACCGCGCGCTGCACCTGGGCCCCTGGGGCCGCATGCGCCCCGTGGAGCGCGAGCGCCTGATGCTGCGCCTGGCCGACCTCATGGAGACCCATGCCCAGGCCCTGGCCGAGGTCGAATCGCTGGACAACGGCAAGTCCGCCGCCATTGCGCGCGCCGTGGACATCGCCATGGCCATCGACTCCATCCGCTACATGGCCGGCTGGGCCACCAAGATCGAGGGCATGACGCACGAGCACTCCGTGCCCTTCGCGCCCGAGGCCCAGATGTTCACCTACACCCGGCGCGAGCCCGTGGGCGTGGTCGCCGCCGTCGTGCCCTGGAACTTCCCCCTGCTCATGGCCACCTGGAAGCTGGCGCCCGCGCTGGCCGCAGGCTGCACCCTGGTGCTCAAGCCCGCCGAGCAGACGCCGCTGACCGCGCTGATGCTGGCCGAGCTGATCCAGGAAGCGGGCTTTCCGTCCGGCGTGTTCAACGTGGTCACGGGCGACGGCCCTGGCACCGGCGCGCCCCTGGTCTCGCACCCGCTGGTCAACAAGGTCAGCTTCACGGGATCGACCGAAGTGGGCAAGCTCATCGGCCATGCCTGCATGGACAACATGACGCGCATCACGCTGGAGCTGGGCGGCAAGTCCCCCGTCATCGTGCTGGACGACTGCGACCCCGCCACGGCTGCGGCGGGCGCGGCCAATGCCATCTTCTTCAACCACGGCCAGGTCTGCTGCGCGGGCTCGCGCCTGTACGTGCACAAGAGCATGTTCGACCGCGTGGTGGCCGACGTGGCCGACCAGGCCGCCCAGCTCACACTGGGCCATGGCCTGGACCCCAGCGCGCAGATGGGCCCGCTGGTCTCGCAGGAGCAGATGGAGCGCGTCTGCAGCTACATCGACATAGGCCGCAGCCAGGGTGCCGAGGTGGTGACGGGCGGCGCCCGCGCAGGCCAGCGCGGCTACTTCGTCCAGCCCACGGTGATGACCGGCGTGCAGCACGACCACCGCGTCGCCCGCGAGGAAATCTTCGGCCCCGTGCTCGTGGCCATGCCCTATGACGACCTCGACGAAGTCGCCGCCTGGGCCAACGACACGCCCTACGGCCTGGGCGCCAGCATCTGGTCCAACAACCTGTCCAAGGTCCACCGGCTGATCCCCAAGATCCAGTCCGGCACGGTCTGGGTCAACTGCCACAGCACCCTGGACCCGGGCATGCCCTTCGGCGGCTACAAGCAGTCCGGCATGGGCCGCGACATGGGCCGCACGGCGCTGGATGCCTATCTGGAGACCAAGTCGGTGTTCATCAATCTGTGAGGGCTGCTGCCGGCCTGCAGCTTTTGTGCAGGCCGGCAGCGGGGGCTTGTCGGAAAGCTCGGATTCAGATCATTCCGATATCTTTTCACTGCGCACCCCTGCACACTTCCCCGCTTTCCACGCCATGCCGCCTGCAGTGCGGCACAGAAAGAGAGGGAGACCATGGATCGTCGATGGATCGCAGGGCTGTCATGGCTCTTCATCGCCTGGACCTGCCAGGCGCAGGACGGGGGCAAGGCCGACAGGCCCACGCCCGAACAGGCCCGCCAGGAGGCAGCGCGCTGGAGCCACACCGCCGTGGCCGACATCCAGCGAATGCACCAGATGATCCGGGAGGCACATCCCGCCGTTCTCGACCCTGGCGCAAGTGCTTTCCACCAGTGGTTCAGCGAGGGATACGACCAGGCCATGGCGCTGGCTGGGCGCGCAGCCACGGAGCAGCAGGCCTTTGCCGCGCTGCGCTTCTACACCACCGGATACCGGGACGGCCATCTGGCCATATGGCGCAACCACCATGCCGCCACGCCTGTGCGCACGACCTGGGCAGGCTGGGCCGTGCAGCGCCAGGCAGGCCGCTACCGCGTCTCGGGCCGCGCTGCGCAATGGCCGATCGATACGCCGCAGGTGGGGGAGCAGGTACTGTCGTGCGACGGCATCCCCATCGACGATCTGCTCACCGACAAAGTGGCGCCCTTCGTGAACCGGCTCGTGCACCTGGAGGGAACGAAGTCCGATCTGGCATGGCACCTGACCCGCGAATCGCCCAGCGCCCCGCTGTGGGAGCCGCTCAGGGTGCGTCAATGCACGACCCGCTCCGCTGCAGGCGAAATCCGGAGTTTCAACCTGGCATGGCGGCCGCTGGACGACAAGGACGCCCGTGCCCTGGCGCGGCCCCGGGCACCGCGCCAGGGGATCAAGGAAGTGCGACCGGGAGTGCAGTGGGTCCAAGCGTCCAACTTCATGCCATCGTCCGAGAAGGCCATGGCCGCCTTCGAGAAAATGCTGGAGGGCATCCGGCAGGCAGGAGATGCGCAGGCCGTGGTGCTCGATGTGCGCGGCAATGGCGGGGGCAACTCCCTGCTCGGCTACCGCATCCTGATGGCCCTGCTGACAGATGCCATCACGGCAGGCGCCACGCAGCACTCCCAAGCCAGGGCTTACTGGCGTGTCTCCGCCATAGCCCTGGAGGCGTTCGAAAAGCGCAGGACACAGCTCCTGCGCACGGAAGGCGCCGGCAGCCTGGTCTACCAGTTCACACAGCAGATGGCCTCGCTGATGGGCGATGCCGCATCGCGCGGGGAAGATTTTGTCGAGCAGCCGCAGGTCGATGAAACGCACAAGGAGTTGCAGCAAGACACCGCCGCCGCACGCGCAAACCCCTTCAAGGGCAAGCTGGTGCTGGTCACGGATGTCCAATGCCAGAGCGCCTGCCTGGATTTCGTGAGTGCGGCGCTGCAGATTCCAGGCATCGTGCACGTGGGCAGCATGACCGGCACGGACACGCAGTACACCGACGTAGCCGACAAGGCACTTTCGCCCACAGTGACGTTCCGCGTCCCCCTCAAGGTCTGGAAGAACCACGGACGCCAGGACAAGGAGGGCAAGCCCTACCTGCCGCAGTTCGTCTTCGACGGCGACCTTGCCGACACCGCCGCCGTGCAGGCCTGGGTGCTGGACAGCATCCTGCCCACGGCAGGAAACATCCAGCTGGATTGAACAGAGGCAGGCTTTGAGGAGATCGGATGATGCGAAGCAGGTCCCATGACGACGTCATGGCCGAGCTGTACCGCAGCGATCCGGTCATGGCCGTCGAGACCGTCAACGCCATCCTGGCCGATGGCGACCCGGCAGAGCTGCGGATCGTGATGCGCCAGTTGGCCCTGGCGTACCCTCCCGCACAGCTTCCCCCTACTCAGAATACCCCTTGGGCCATCCCCCTGGCCGGTCGCAGCATTCCTCCCAACCCAGCTTGCGCGAGGTGTGGCCTATGCCGGGGTTGAAGGTATTGGTGGGATCCAGTTCGCGGTAGAAGCCCGCCAGGGCAGGCTTGGCCACGTACAGGTGGCCCACGTTGTGCTCGGCCGGGTACTCGGCGCGGCGCGCGTCCAGCAGTTCCCACATGCGGTGCTCCATGGCCAGCGGGTCCACGCCCTTCTTGACGATGTAGTCCTGATGGAAGACATGGCAGAAGAAGTGGCCGTAGTAGAGCTTGTGGACCATGTCGCGCTCGACCTCGGCAGGCAGCTGCTCCACCCATTCGCGGTCGTTGCGGCGCAGGGCGACATCGAGGGCGACGATGTCCTCCACCTGGGCGCGGTGCACCTCGCGGTAGCGGATGGCCGCGCCCGCGATGGCGAAGCGGTGCAGGAAGGCCTTGCGCCCCTCGTCGGCATCGCACTCGAACCAGCCGCCCGTGGTGCTGCCGCTGAAGTGCCGCGTGAGGAATTCACGCGTGGCCTCGGCCGTGTCGTTGGACACGCGCACCAGCAGGTGGTGCTCGTAGCGGTCGCGCCACTGGCGCATGCGCACGGGCAGGTGGCTGGGCAGCAGGTTGGTCAGCGCCTGGATCACGCGGTCGGTGACGCCGCGCAGGCCGAAGCGCTCGAAGAAGCCGTCCACGCGGCTCTTGAGGGCGAAGGCGGCCGGCACCCTGGCCGTGCCGAAGCGGTCGATCAGCAGGAAGGTGTCCTTGCCGTATTTCTCGCCGATGTCGTAGGCCGTGCGGTGGATGTACTCGCCCGCGATCGGCAGGCGCGGCAGCGCGGTCAGCAGCTCGCGGCGCACGGCCGTGAGGTCGTCGGGCGCATTGCTGCCTATATAGAAGACGGTGCTGGGCTCCTTGGGAAAGGTGTCCAGCCGCACGGCGAACAGGCACAGCTTGCCGGCCGATCCCGAGGCCTCGAACAGGCGCGAGGGGTCGGCGTTGAAGCGCGCGGGCGTGTCCTCGTCCACGGCGCGCACGGCCTCGGCGTAGCGCGGGTCGGAGGCGGCGCGCTGCGCATCATGGGCGATGTCGGACTCGGTGTAGTCGCCGTTTTGCAGCCGCGTGAGGATTTCCTCGGGCGTGCGGCCCAGGGCGATGCCCAGGTGGTTGACGAGTTCCAGCGAGCCGTCGTCGCAGACGCGCGCGTACAGCGCCAGCTCGGTGTAGGCCGGGCCGCGCCGCACCAGGGCACCGCCCGAGTTGTTGCAGATGCCGCCCAGCACCGAGGCGCCGATGCACGACGAGCCGATCACCGAATGCGGCTCGCGCCCCAGCGGTGCCAGCGCCTGCTCCAGCCGGTCCAGCGTGGCGCCGGGCAGGCAGACCACCTGGGCGCCGCCGCCAATGACCTGCACGCCGGTGATGCGCAAGGTGTTGATGAGCACGATCTCGCGGTCGTAGTCCGCGCCGTCGGGCGTGGAGCCGCCCGTCAGGCCCGTGTTGGCGGCCTGCATGATGACGATGCGCCCGGCCGCCACGGCGGCCTGCACCACCTTCCACTGCTCCAGCAGCGTCGCGGGCCGCACCACGGCCAGCACCGGGCCCTCGCCCGTGCGGTGGCCCTTGCGGAAGCGGCGCGTGGCCTGGTCGTCGGTGAGCACATGGGCGGCGCCCACGGCTTCGCGCAACTGCAGCAGCAGGGCCTCGCGGGAGACGACCGGAGTCTGCAGCGCGCTCATGGCTGGCGCACCAGCAGGTCGCCGGTGATGTCGGATACCTTGCTCACGCTGGTCAGCGTCATGGCCACGCGCATTTCCTTTTCCAATAGTTCCAGCAGGTGCTTGACGCCCGCCTCGCCGGAGGTGGCCAGGGCGTAGATGAAGGCGCGGCCGATCATGGCGCAGTCGGCGCCCAGGGCGATGGCGCGCACCACGTCCAGGCCGTTGCGGATGCCCGAGTCGGCCAGGATCTTGATCTGGCCCTTGACCGCATCGGCAATGGCCGGCAGCGCGCGGGCCGAGGACAGCACGCCGTCGAGCTGGCGGCCGCCATGGTTGGAGACGATGATGCCGTCGGCGCCAAAGCGCACGGCGTCCTTGGCGTCCTCGGGGTCCAGGATGCCCTTGATGACCATGGGCCCCTTCCAGAAGGCGCGTATCCATTCGAGATCCTTCCAGGAGATGGAGGGATCGAAGTTGGCGCCCAGCCAGCCGATGTAGTCGGCCAGGCCCGTGGGGCTGCCCCGGTAGGCCGAGATGTTGCCCAGGTCATGCGGGCGGCCCAGCAGGCCCACGTCCATGGACCAGGCCGGGTGCGTCACCGACTGCCAGTAGCGGCGCATGGCGGCATTCGGGCCGCTCATGCCCGAATGCGCATCGCGGTAGCGCGCGCCGGGCACGGGCATGTCCACGGTGAAGACCAGGGTGGAGCAGCCGGCCGCCTGGGCACGCTCCAGCGCGTTCTGCATGAAGCCCCGGTCCTTGAGCACGTAGAGCTGGAACCACATGGGGCGCTTGATCTTGGGCGCCACCTCTTCGATGGGGCAGACCGAGACCGTGGACATGGTGAACGGAATGCCATGGGCGTCGGCCGCGCGCGCGGCCTGCACTTCGCCGCGGCGGCGGTACATGCCCGTCAGGCCCACGGGCGACAGCGCCACGGGAATGGACAGCTTCTCGCCGAACAGCTCGATGCTGGTGTCCAGCCGGCTCATGTCCTTGAGCACGCGCTGGCGCAGCGCCACGGCGGCCAGGTCTTCCACATTGCGGCGCAGCGTCTGCTCGGCATAGGCGCCGCCGTCGATGTAGTGGAACAGGAAAGGCGGCAGGCGCTTTTGCGCCGCCGCACGGTAGTCGGAGGTGGAGGAGATGATCATGATGGGTGTCTCATGTCTTTCGTATCAGGTCTGAAGTGGGCAGCAGCGCAGGCGCGGCGTCCAGAGGCAGCCGCATGGAGCGCTCGCGCCGCGCGCGGTCCTCGTCCAGGCGCTGGATGGTGGTGCGCACATGCTCCAGGTGCTCGCCGATGCATTCGCGGGCGCGCTGCGGGTCGCCGTCCAGGATGGCCTGCATCAGGCTCTGGTGCTGCACGGTCAGCTCCTGCAGGGTCTGGGGCGCGCTCAGGCGGAACATGTCGTGGCGGTTGCGCTCCACCGTGGACAGCACCACGGTGAACAGGCTGTGCATGACCTGCACCAGCACCAGGTTGTGCGAGGCCTCGGCAATGGCCAGGTGGAACTGCGCATCGGCGCGCGCCGCCAGTTCGGCGTGACCGCTTTGCTGGTGCTGGATCATCACCTCGAAGCAGCGCTGGATATGGTCCTTGTCGCGCTCCGTGGCGCGCTGCGCGGCCAGCCAGGCCGTGCTGGTCTCCAGCGCATGGCGGGTTTCCAGCACGTCGTAGCGGTAGTGGGAGTCGGACTCCATCAGGCCGGCCAGCGGCCGCATGGCGTCCTTGAGCCAGTCCGCAGGCTCGGCAGCCGGCGCCGGCTCCTGCAGGTAGGTGCCATCGCCGCGCCGCGCCGCCAGCACGCCCTGGCTGGTGAGTTTCTGTATGGCCTCGCGCACCGAGGTGCGCGAGACACCCAGCTCGGCCGCCAGTTGCCGTTCCGCGGGCAGCCGCTGTCCGGGCTGCACTCCGCTGGCCTGCACCAGGGCAAGCAATTTCTCGACAACTTGATCGGCAACGCGCATGGGGATTCTCAGAATTGGTTTTCAGTGATTCACGGCGCTATGCGCCAGCCTCATCGCATGAAACCCGCACTGCCCAAGCCAGGGACACCGAGCAAGGGCCGCCCCGCCGCGAGGGTGTCGTCCCCCTCCCCCGCGAAGCGGGTAGAGAGGGGGAAGGCGCGCAGCGACTCAGGGGGTGTTTCATGTCAATACCCAGGAATCATCCACGTAAACACATAGGCTTGCAGCGTCGTGATCACCCCGATGATCACGGCGAACATCAGGCTGTGCTTGACCGTGAAGCGGAACAGGTCCGACTCGCGGCCTGCCAGGCCCACGGCCGCGCAGGCAATGGCGATGGACTGGGGCGAGATCATCTTGCCCGTCACGCCGCCCGTGGTGTTGGCCGCCACTGTGAGCACCTGGGGCAAGCCCAGCTGCTGCGCCGTGGTGGCCTGCAGCGCGGCGAACAGCGCGTTGGCCGAGGTGTCCGAGCCCGTGAGGAACACGCCGATCCAGCCCAGGAAGGGCGAGAAGAACGTGAACGCCTGGCCCGTGTGCGCCAGCGCCAGGGCCAGCGTGGCCGACAGGCCCGAGTAGTTGGCCACGAAGGCGAAGGCCAGCACCATGCCGATGGAGTAGATCGGCACGGCCAGTTCCCTGAAGGTCTCGCCCAGCGTGGCCACGGCCTTGGCGGGCGACAGCCGCGTGAAGGTGATGGTGATCAGCGCCGCGATCAGGATGGCCGTGCCGGTGGCCAGCAGCCAGTTGAAGGTGTAGACCGCGCCGTAGGGCGCAGCGGCGGCCACGACGGGCGGCGTCTTCTCCACCAGGTTGTGCAGGAAGGGCACGGGGATGTTGATGACGGTGGAGGCCAGCGGGCCGCCTGCGGCGAACAGCGCCTTGAAGGGCTTGATGCTCCAGATCGTCACCATGGCCGTGAGGATGATGAAGGGCGACCAGGCCTTGATGACGGCGCCTGCTGTCAGCGGTGCACCGGAGGTGATGGCCGGTGCTGCAACTGCCGCAGCCTTGCCGCCCTCGCCTTCCGTGTCGAAACGGAAGATGCGCTTGGGCTGCCAGACCTTGAGGAACAGCGTCAGCGCCACCAGCGAGACGATGGCCGAGGTGATGTCCGGCAGCTCGGGGCCGATGAAGTTGGCCGTGAGGAACTGCACCACGGCGAAGGAGCCGCCGCCCACCAGCACGGCAGGCCAGGTTTCCTTGACGCCGCGCCAGCCGTCCATGATGGCCATCAGCCAGAACAGCACCAGCACCGTCATGAAGGGCAGCTGGCGGCCGGCCATCTGGCCGATGGCGAATGCATCCACGCCCGAAACCTGCCCCGCCACGATGATGGGAATGCCCATGGCGCCGAAGGCCACGGGCGCCGTGTTGGCGATCAGGCACAGCCCGGCCGCGTACAGCGGCTTGAAGCCCAGGCCCACCAGCAGCGCGGCCGTGATGGCCACGGGCGCGCCGAAGCCGGCCGCGCCCTCCAGGAAGGCGCCGAAGCAAAAGCCCACCAGGATGAGCTGCAGCCGCTGGTCGGGCGTGACCGACAGGATGGACGAGCGGATCACGTCGAACTGCCCCGTCTTGACCGAAATCTTGTAGAGGAACACGGCCGCCACGATGATCCAGGCAATGGGCCACAGGCCGTAGAAGAAGCCGTACACGGCCGAGGCCAGTGCCGCGCTCACGGGCATCTTGTAGAACAGCAGCGCCACGCCCAGCGCCAGCGCCACGGTGACGGTGCCGGCCTGGTAGCCCTTGAGACGGAACCTGGTCAGCGCCAGGAAGAAAAAGATGATGGGAATCAGCGCGATCAGCGCCGAGATCCAGATGTTCCCGGCGGGATCGTAGTTCTGCTGCCAGATGGTTTGCATGACCGTGTCTCTAGATGATGGGGAGGGCGCGGTAAGCGCCCCTTGTCGGCCACTCCCTCTCGTCGCAGCGTTGGCATGCGGTGCGATCCGCACAGGATGTCTGCTGGCTGGCCGCAACGGTGACCGGGAGTGTTCCCCGCGCTGGCGCCTTGTGGGCCATTGGCAAATTGGTCCAACCAATTAAACCAAAATTCAGACCATTGCGCGAAGTGGTGCGATTCTCAGAGCTTTCAAGTGGGCAGATGAACAGGGTAAACACCTAAAAGAGTGCAGATAATGCACCATCATGTTTATTGGTCATACCAATTATGGATGTTTTGGTGCAACGCATGTTCAAGTCTTCGGTCAGGCAAGGCCCCAGGCGGTGCACAAACGCAGCGCACGCGGGAAAAAGATCGGCGGCAGCGCTGTGCCCGCAGGTCCGGTGCTCATGCCTGACGTCCCCAACGGAAAAGACCGCTCCCTACAATGCAGCCTCAGCGGTCGGTGTACCGCCCTTGTACCTTCGGCGCCCGGTCATCCCGGGCGCCCATTAAACCGCCGTGTATCCGGACGGCGGTGGCTGATTGAACGGAGCTCATCCATGAACCACATTCCTGCGCGCCGCTCGGCGCTGCGCCAGGCGGCTGCCTGCGTGCTGGCCGCCTCCACCCTGTCCAGCCTGCCTGCGCTGGCCGCCGAACCCGCCGTGCTGCGCGTCTCGGCCATCCCGGATGAAGCTCCCACCGAGCTGCAGCGCAAGTTCGAGCCGCTGGGCAAGTACCTTTCGGCCCAGACCGGCATGAAGGTGGTGTTCACGCCCGTGACCGACTACGCCGCCGTGGTCGAGTCGCTGGCCACGCGCAAGCTGGACCTGGCCTGGCTGGGCGGCTTCACCTTCGTGCAGGCCAAGATCCGCACCAACGGCACGGCCATCCCCATCGTGCAGCGCGAGGAAGACGCCAAGTTCACCTCCAAGTTCATCACGGCCAACCCCGCCATCAAGACCCTGGCCGACCTCAAGGGCAAGAGCTTCGCCTTTGGCGCGCCCTCGTCCACCTCGGGCAGCCTGATGCCGCGCTTTTTCCTGCAGCAGGACGGCATCAACCCCGAGAAGGACTTCAAGACCGTGGCCTTCTCCGGCGCGCATGACGCCACCGTGGCCTTCGTGGCCGCAGGCAAGGCCGAGGCCGGTGTGCTCAACGCATCGGTCTGGGACAAGCTGGTGGAGAGCAAAAAGGTCGATACCAGCAAGGTGCGCGTGTTCGCCACCACCCCGCCCTACTTCGACTACAACTGGACCGTGCGCGGCGACCTGGACCCGGCCCTGGTCAAGAAGCTGACGGACGCCTTCCTGGCGCTGGACCCGGCCAAGCCCGAGCACAAGGCCATCCTGGAGCTGCAGCGCGCCGCGCGCTTCGTGCCCACCCAGGCCTCGAACTACGAAGGCATCGAGGCTGCCGCCAAGTCGGCCGGCCTGCTCAAGTAAGCCGCAGCAGGCGCAATCCATGAGCTTTGAACTGCAAGGCGTGGGCCTGACCCACGCCGGCGGCGGCATTGCGCTGCGCGGCGTGACGCTGGCCGCACGCCAGGGCGAGGCCATTGCGCTGATCGGCCCCTCGGGCGCGGGCAAGACCACGCTGCTGTCCGTCATCGGCACGGCGCTGGCGCCCAGCCAGGGCCGGCGCAGCGTGCTGGGCGACGAGGTGCCTGCGTCCAGCGCGGGGGCTCCCCGGCTGCTGCGCGCGCGCATCGGTACGGTGCACCAGGCGCCGCCCATACCGCCGCGCCAGCGCGTGGTCACGGCCGTGCTGGCCGGGCGGCTGGGCCGGTGGCCGGCCTGGAAGGCGCTGGCCTCGCTGATCTACCCCCAGGACATTGCCGGCGCGCGCGAGGCCCTGGCCCGCGTGCAGCTGGCAGACAAGCTGTTCGCGCGCTGCGACCAGCTCTCTGGCGGGCAGCTGCAGCGCGTGGGCATTGCCCGCGTGCTCTACCAGCAGGCCGAGCTGATCCTGGCCGACGAGCCCGTGGCCGCGCTGGACCCGGCCCTGGCCCTGTCCACCGTGCAACTGCTGGTGCACGAAGCGGCCGCGCGCGGCGCCACCCTGGTCGCCAGCCTGCATGCCGTGGACCTGGCGCTGGCCTGCTTTGCGCGCATCGTGGGCATACGCGATGGCGCCATCGCCTTCGACCTGCCGGTGGCTGAAGTCACGCAAGAACATCTGCGTGCGCTGTATGGGTCCGAGCATCCTGGCGATGACCCCTCCCGCCCTGCGTGGACACCCGCGCCCGCCGCCTTTGCCGCACCGCTGTCCGCATCCGCATGCCGTTGAGTTCCGATCTGCACGCGCTGCGTGACCCCGCCGCACCCCGCCGCCTCGGCGCACTGGTGCTGGCCGCCGTCGTGCTGTGGCCGCTGTTCCAGGGCGCGGGCTTCAGCCTGGGCGCGCTGTTCGATCCCGGCAACCTGCAGGTCATCGGCCGCTTTCTGGCCACGTTTCTTCCGCCCGAGACCGGGCGCGACTTCCTCGGCTACCTGGGCCGCGCCACGCTGGAGACCCTGGCCATTGCCACGGCCGGCATGGCCCTGGCCTTTGTGCTGGCCGTGCCGCTGGCCTACCTCGTCACGGGCGCCGCGCGCGAGCGGCGGGCGCTCAACCCCGTCACGCGCGGCCTGCTCACCATCCTGCGCGGCGTGCCCGAGCTGGTCTGGGCCCTGGTCTTCGTGCGCGTCTTCGGCCTGGGGCCGGCCGCTGGCGTGCTGGCCCTGGGCCTGACCTATGGCGGCATGCTGGCCAAGGTCTATGCGGAAATCCTGGAATCGGCCGACCCCGCGCCCGCACGCGCCCTGGCGCAGGCCGGCGCGCGCCGGCCGCTGGCCATGCTCTACGGCCTGCTGCCCCAGGCAGCGCGCGAGCTGACCTCGTACACCGTCTACCGCTGGGAGTGCGCCATACGCGCCTCGGTGGTCATGGGCTTTGTGGGCGCGGGCGGCCTGGGCCAGCTCATGGACCAGGCCATGAAGATGCTCAACGGCGGCGAGGCCTCCACCATCTTGCTGACCTTCATGCTGCTGGTCTGGGGCGCCGACCTGCTCTCGCGCGGCCTGCGCCGCGCGCTGGACACGCCACCCGCCGCACGCGCCAGCGCCTGGGGCTGGCGCAGCGCCCTCGCCTGCGCCGCCCTGGCGCTGGGCGTGGCCGCCAGCTTTGCCATGCTGGAGATGGACCTGCCCTCGCTGTTCACCGGCGCGGCGGGCCGGTCCATGCTGGAATTCGTCATCAGCTTCTTCCCGCCCGACACCAGCGCCGAATGGCTGCGCAAGGTGGCCGTGGGCGTGTGGGAGACGCTGGCCATCTCCGTGGTCGGCACCTTGCTGGCGGCCGTGCTGGGCCTGCTGCTGGCGTTGCCGCGCTGGCGCGCTCCCTGGAGCCTGGTGCTCAACGTGCTGCGCTCCGTGCCCGAGCTGGTCTGGGCCACCATCACCGCCCTGGCCGTGGGCCTGGGCCCGTTCGCAGGCGCGCTGGCGCTGGCGCTGCACACGGCGGGCGTGCTGGGGCGCCTCTATGCCGAGGCCCTGCAGAACCAGCCCACCGCCCCCACCCAAGCGCTGCGCCTGTCCGGCAGCGGCCGCGCCATGGCCTTCCTCTACGCGACGCTGCCCGGTGCCGCGCCTCAATTGCTGGCCTACACGCTGTACCGCTGGGAGATGAACATCCGCATGGCCGCCATCCTGGGCTTCGTGGGCGCGGGCGGGCTGGGGCAGTTGCTGTACTTCGAGCTGTCGCTGTTCCACTACGCCCAGGCCAGCACCGTCATCATCGCCATGCTGGCGCTGTCCGTGGCCGTGGACTGGGCCAGCGCGGCGCTGCGCAGGCGCATGGGTTAGACCGAGGCACCCTCGCCTTCCATCTCGACCAGGTAGTCGATCAGCGCCCGCAGCTTCAGCGGCACATGGCGCGTGGGCGCATAGACCGCATGCACCACGCGCGGCGCGTACTTGCCGCACAGCGCCCAGCCCGGCAGCACGGGCGCCAGCTGCCCGGCCTGCAGCGCCGCCTGCGCGGCAAAGTCGGCCACCACGCCAATGCCCGGCCCCTGCTGCAGCGCGTGGATGATGCCCAGGCTGCTGGCAATGGTAATGGGCGTATTCACCAGCAGACGCGTGGCGGGCGCGGCCGCAGGGTGGAGCGGGCGCAACTCCACCTCGTTCTGGAACTGCCCGTAGCCCAGGCTGATGAAGGGATGCGCCAGAAGTTGCCCGGGCTCCGTGATCTGCGCATGCCGCGCCAGATAGCCGGGCGTGGCCACCAGCACATAGCGGATGGTCTTGAGCGGCCGCGCCACCAGCCCCGGCGCGATCTGGCCCGGCACGCTGATGCGCAGGCCCAGGTCCAGCCCCTCGGCCACCAGGTCCACCATGCGGTCCGTCATGTCCACCTGCACCTGTACCTCGGGCCAGCGCGCGCAAAAGCCCGGCAGCAGTGGCGACAGCCAGATATCGCCCAGCACGGCCGGCGCGCTGATCTTCAGCAGCCCGCGCGGCTGCTGGCGCAGCTGGCCGGCCAGCGCCTGCACGGCCTGGGCATCCTCCACCAGCCGCAGGCAGGCCTGGTGGATCTCCGCCCCCGCCTCGGTCAGCGACAGCGAGCGCGTGGTGCGCTGCAGCAGCCGCAGCCCGAAGTGCGCCTCCAGCCGCCCCACGCTGCGGCTCACGGCCGAGGTCGTCAGCCCCAGCTGCCGGGCCGCGCCCGCAAAGCTCTGGTGCTCCACCACACGGGCGAAGACCAGCATTTCATCCAGGGGCATGGCGGTATCGGGCAAGGCGCTACTCCGGTCTTTGTTGTATGACAGGCAATATTAATTTGAATGACTGGCGGATTGTTGATTGATTGCAAGGTCCGCAAGATACGGCCATGCGCTCCATACCGAAGCGCGCCCAGGAATCGACACCATGTCCCACAGCCCCAGCCTCACCTCTGCAACCTCACCCACACGGCCCCGAACCAGCCAGGGCGGCACCTGGCGCATGCTGCTGGCCATGGCGCTGTCGGGCACCATCGGCCTGCTCGTCGTGGAAAGCGCGCTGCCGCCGCTGCTGGTCGTATTCGCCCGCTGCGTGCTGGGCGCACTGGGCCTGGGCCTGTGGCTGGCCTGGCGGCGCGAATGGGTCGCCCCTCAAGGCCGTGAATGGCTGTGGCTGGCCGGGGGCGGCATCGCCCTGGTATTGAACTGGGTCGCCCTCTTCAGCGCCTACCACTACAGCTCCATCGCCGTGGCCACCGTGGTCTACCACGTGCAGCCCTTCATGCTGCTGGCTCTGTCGGCGCTGCAGGGCGAGCCCGTCGAACGCCGCAAGCTGCCCTGGCTGCTGCTGGCCCTGCTGGGCGTGGCACTGAGCAGCGGCCTGGTCGGACTGGATGGCATGGATGCATCGCATGCTGGAACAGGCGCCTGGATAGGCGTGGCCCTGGCCCTGCTGGCCGCCGCACTCTACGCAGGCACCACGGTCGCCACGCGCCGCCTAGGCCACATGCCCTCGGCCCAGATCGCCATGCTGCAGATGCTGGCGGGCGGACTGGTGCTGAGCCTGTGGGCCCTGCCCCTGCTCACCCATATCGCCGCAGCCAGCCCTCAGTTGCTGTCAGCGCGGGCCGCCTCCATGGTGCTGACCCTGGGACTGGTCCATACGGCCTTCATGTACACGGTGATGTATGCCGCATTCCAGCGGCTGCCGGCGCCCGCCATTGCGGCACTGTCCTTCGTCTACCCCGCCATGGCCTTGCTGGTGGACCTGGCCTGGTTTGGCGCTGTTCCGTCGGCGGCGCAGTGGGCGGGAATGGGCTTCATCCTCGTCGCAGTCGTGGGCCATCGCGCAGGCATTGCATTGCGCCGCCATTGAGCCCCTGTGAATTCCGGAGATTTCTGGAATTCATACATCCTTCATGAACTCCATCCAATTGTTTCAAGATATTTCCAATAAAGAGGCGCACAGTACATTTCGAATTATTTTTCCCCTTTCCGCCCGTATGCTCTCCCGGCTTTCCGCCATTCGCATTCATTCAGCCGGAATACAGAGGGAGAAATAATTGGCCACTATCGAAAAAGGATTGATGGTAGACAAAAGCGTCGAAGTCAAGACCTATCCGTCCATAGAGCACGGCGCCTTGCTGTCCGTCACATCCATCGTGCTACACCGCACTGACTCGTCCACGGCCGCCAGCGTGCTCAATGCCTACAAGAGCGGCCAGAAGACGGGGGCGCACTTTCTGATCGAGAAGGACGGGAAGATCTACCAGACGGCCAGTCTGGAAAAGATCTGCTGGCATGTGGGAATTCTTCAGCCGCGCTGCGTCAACGAGAGCACCTGCGATCCCACGGAACTCAAGAACATCAATGCCCTGCTGCACCAAAAGGGCCTGAGCTTCAGCAAGCGGGCCAAGAATGTGTCATCGCACGAGAACACAAAGGCCTATCCGTTGCGTTATCCGGCCAACAGCGACTCTGTGGGCATCGAGGTGGTGGGCCGTTTTCTGCCGTCGACCAAGGATTACGAGGCGCCCACCCAATCGCAGCTGTTCCAGACCAAATGGCTGACCCAGCAATTGGTGGACCACTACAAGCTCAAGCTTCTGTCCGATGTCTACTCCCACGGCGCCATTGCCCGCAAGGAAGCGACCGAAGGCGCCCAATTGCTGCGCTACATCTTCACGGGAGCCTGAGCCATGCCATCCAGCCAGCTTTTCAACAATCCCTCTCGCAGCCTGCGCATTGCCGCCTGGGCTGCCGTGATGCTGTGCCTGCATGCACCGGTGCAGGCCTCATCTACTTCCACATCCACGCCCACGCACAAACACGCGGCCAAGGCGGCACCCATTTCCGTCATCGGCCCGGTCACCCGTTCCGTAGGCTCGGGCGAGACCATGGGATGCGAGAAAGTCAGCCTGGACGCCGCCGACGTGGCCCGCTATTTCGCGACGGCAAAGCAAGTCTCGGCTGGCAGCTTCCATGAGGAATCCATCATCCTGCCCTGCAGTTTCAGCGGACGGCTGCTGCGTTCGGGCAAAGTCTATGAATGGAACATCAACGCCGCCGGTGCCGGCTACCTGCGCAGTGAAGATGGTGAACAGGACCTGCGCTACCTGTGCCGCAAGGCCTGCGAGAAGGCATTGCCGCAGTTGACGGGGCTTTGACCTGTTGTTCAGACATTTTCTACAAAGGCGTCTAATCACTCCGATTGAGTGATGCCCCATCCTCCTGTCAAACACAGCGGATACGATGGCGCCTCCCAAAATATTCCCAACAGACCATGGAACGACTGATTTCCCAAGGAATGCATGCCTTCAGCCAGGGCGACCACGCGCGCATGCATGCGCTATGGGCCGGCACCACGGTTTTCAGCCATCTGGACAACGAAGCGATTGCCAGCCTCTTGACCAGCATTCAGGCCACTGCCGAATCAGGCCAGGGTAGCGAATGGTCATGGCTGATGCTGTGCCTGGTGTATCTCGATTCCAGTGACCAATTCACCGAGGACCGCAGTGCGGCATTGCGCCAAGTCGGCGAATGGGCGCAGCGCGCACTGGCAATGTCACCAGGCAATGCCTATGGACACCGCTATTTGGGCAGTGCCCACTATTGGCTGGACGAACCCGAGCCCGCGCTGGCGGCCTACCGCAAGTCTCATGCCTTGCAGCCCCAGGTGGACTTGCAAGCCCGCATTTTCGAGATGGAGCATGCCGTGCCCTGGCGCAGCATCTTTTCCTATCCCGAGTTGGCTGATAGCCCGGCGGCACCCGACTACTACACGGCCGGCGTGACCGTGGGCAAGTGGAAGCGCCCCGACACGGATGCAGCGGCCCTGCAGGAAATCGAGCGCCTGCAGACCACACTCTACGAACGCTGTCTGGAGCGCTTCGCCAGCGCCGGCACGCCGGCAAACGGCCAGGAGGCCGCGCCCGCCGCGCTGGACATCCACACCTATGCCATGTGCTGCAACAATCTGGGCGTGCTGTACAACGCGCAGGAACAGTACGAGCAGGCGGCCGCCGTCCTCGAAGCCGGGCTGCAGCAGACCTGTTTCCAGGCCCTGCTGGAAAACCTGCGCCATGCCTATCGGCAACTGGGTAACCGCAAGCAAGCCACCGACCTGTCACTGCTGCTGATGGAGGACTACGCGCTTGACACCGGCCTGTATCTGGACTGCGCGCAGACCGCATGCGCCTATCTCAACGAGACCAGCCACCACCAGGACGTCCTCGACATCGTGGCCGAAGCCGAGCGCCTCTATGCGCAGCTTCCGCCGCAGCAACAGCAAGCGCAATGGGAAGTTCGCAGCATGAGCTTCGTTCATGCGCACAAGGTCACCGCCCTCAGGGCCCTGGGCCAGCTCAAGGCCTCGCACCTTCAGCCTGAACTGGTCGAGATCGCCCTGCGCCACGATCCGGACAATGCCCAGCTGCTCGGCATACGCGCTCACATGCAGGGAGCCCGTCAGCAGGTGGGTGGAAAAGGCGGATTCTGGTCGCGCCTGTTCGGCTGAACAACGCCGGGCGACCGGGCCACCAAGAAATGTAGGCCGCCCAAGATGCTGGCAACCCTCAAAAGACCCCCAGCGCCAGCCCGGCCCCCATCGCCTCCCCCAACGCCCGGCACTGCTCCAGCTCAGCTGCGGCAATCCGCTTGGGCGCCAGGATGGCTTCGGTGGTCTGGGCGTGGGTGCAGATGATCAGGGGCTCGGCCACGGGCTTGAGGCGCCAGCCGGTGGCGATGCGGGCGATCTGGCGGGCGGCGTTCTGGCCGTCGCTGCCCGCGCAGATGAGGCTGGCATAGGGCCGGCCATTGAGGTGGTCCAGCGCCGCGTAGTAGCTGCGGTCGAAGAAGTCCTTGAGCTGCCCGCTGATGGCGGCCAGATTTTCCGGGGTGGCGAAGAGGTAGCCGTCGGCGGACAGCACATCGTCGGGGCCGGCCTCGGAGGCGTGCAGCAGGCGCACCTGCACGCCCTGGCCTTCGGCCGCTGCGCCGTCGCGCGCGGCCTCGGCCATCTGGCGGGTGCCGCCAGTCATGGAGTGGTAGACGATCAGCAGGGTCTTGCTTGCGTTCATGCCGCGAGCATAGACCGATGGTGGGAGAACCGGGCTACTCCCGCCACGGTGCGGATCAGGTAACCCCCCTGCCGGCCCCATCCGTCAGCGATGCCACGGAAGGCCTGATCCATTGCGGATCATCGAGCTGCCTTTGAATGCAGTCGCGCAACCATTGATGCGCGGGATCCGCCTGATGGCGCGGATGCCAGGCCATGCGCATGGGCTGCACCTGCACGTCGATGGGCAGGGCAAACACCACCAGCCCCAGCGATGCGGCCATGCCATGCGCCGTGCGTGTCGGCACGCAGGCCACCAGGTCGGTGCGGGAGGCCGCAATCAGGGCCGAGAACGAACTGGGCACCAGCAGCGCCAGTTGCCGCTGCAGGCCCAGCGCCTCCAGGGCAACGTCCACAGGCGAGCTTTCACCCGGGCGCTGGGTGATGCCGACGTGGCGCGCGGCGGCGAACTGCGCGGCGCTCGGCCGTTGCGACTTTCTGGTGGACTTCAACAGGGGATGGCCGGCGCGAACGACGCCCACCAAGGTCTGCTCCGATATCACCAGGCTCTCGGTTTCCGGGTCCATGCTGCGAAAGCTGCCCACATCCAGGTCGATGCGGCCTTCGCGCAGGGCCCCCGGGTCGGCATGGGTTTCGGGCAGGAACTGCAGGCTGGCCAGCGGCATTTCCGCCTCCAGCGCACGCGACAGGCTGGCACCGAAGACGACGGCAATGCCTTCGGGCGCCCGCACCACGAAGCGGCGGCGCAGGCCCGCCAGTCCTCCCGCATCGACAGGGTCCTGCAGCGCCCGCGCCTGGGCCAGCAGCGCGCGCACCGGCTCCGCCAGGGCCAGGGCGCGCGGCGTGGGCACCAGGCTGCGGCCCGCACGCACCAGGATGGGATCGCCAAACGCCTCCCTGATGCGTGCCAGCGTATGGCTCATGGCGGGAGTGCTCAGGTGCATGCGCCCGGCCGCCTGCGTCACGCTGCCCGTGCTGAGCAAGGCATCCAGTGCAATCAGCAGGTTGAGGTCGTATGTGTTCGCCATGCGAAATCATACGTTCAATACATTGCACTGTACAAAACCCAAACCGCTCCCGACACTGGCGGCCGTTGCCTCAACCCAAGCCCTCGCCGCTGCACGCCCATGACGCCCATGCCCACAACCTCGCTGACTTCCCCGCCCGGTCGGCGGAACCTGCCCCGGCTTTGCTTCGCAATGCTCGTGCTGACGCTCGTCCTCGCTGCCCTGGACCAGACCATTCTTTCGACCGCCCTGCCCGTGATGGCCCGAGAACTGCCGGGCCATTGGCCGCTGGCCTGGGTGTTCTCGGCCTATCTGCTGGCGGCCACCGTGGTGATTGCGCTGTACGGGCGGCTGGCCGATGTGCTGGGCAGAAAGCCCATGCTGCTGCTGGCCATCGGCCTGTTCCTGGCCGGCTCCCTGGCCTGTGGCGCAAGCCATGACCTGCAGCAGCTGGTGTTGGCGCGTGCCCTGCAGGGCGCGGGCGGCGGCGGACTCATGACGCTGACGATGCTGACCCTTGCCGACCTGTTTGCGCCTGAACAACGGGCCCGCTACCAGGGCCTGTTGGGCGCCGCCTATGGCGTATCGACCATGATCGGCCCGCTGCTGGGCGGGGCGCTGGTGGAGCATCTGTCCTGGCACTGGGCGTTCTGGCTGAACGTGCCGCTCGCAGGGCTGGCCTGGGGGGTGCTGGCATGGGCGCTGCCCGCCAGGGCGGCTGCGCCGGAGGCCGCCACCGAACCCCTGCCCCGCCAGCGCATCGACTGGCTGGGTGCCGTTTTGCTGGCCGCAGCCCTGGTCAGCCTGCTGCTGGCCACCCAGCACAGCCATCTGAATCTGCCCGAGAAGCTGTCGCTTTGGGTGCTGCTGGCCCTGGGCGCCAAGTTCGCCCTGGCATTCTTCGTGCGCCAGCGCCGCGCCACCCATCCGCTGCTGCCCCTGTCGCTGTTTGCCCACCCGGCCTACGCAGCGGTCAGTTTCCTGGCCCTGTCCACGGGCGTTGCGCTGTATGCGGCCGTTGTCTTCCTTCCGCAGTATCTGCAGATTGGCCTGCACCTGTCGCCTACCGGCTCCGCCTGGCACCTGGCGCCACTGATGGCCGGCATCACCGCAGGGGCCATTGGCAGCGGCCGGCGCCTGCGCGCCCAGACGCCAGCCGCGTCGCTCGCCCGGGTGGCCTGCGTGCTGATGCTGCTGTCGTTCGGGCTGATCACCGCGGCCTTGCACTGGCTGCCGCAGGCACCGCTGGCCCTGTCCGCAGGACTGCTGCCGCTGGGCCTGGGACTGGGGCTGATGTTTCCCATCATCACCGTAGTGGCGCAGCGTGTGTCGCCGGCCCGGCACCTGGGCATTGCCACGGCGGCACCCGTCATGCTGCGCAGCCTGGGCGGCGCCGCCGGCGTAGCCTTGCTGGCAGCCCTGCTCACCCATTTGATGAAACAGGAGCTGGCTGCGGCCAGCCCCCTGGGGGCACACGCCGATGCCGTCACCGCCGCGCTGGGCCACGGGCTGCAGGCCATCTTCGGCTGCGCGGCGCTGGCGGTTCTGGCGGCGTTGGCTGCCTGCCGATGGCTGCCGGCACGCAAAGCCGCAGCGCGTGACGGCCAGGGAGCCCCTGCGGCGCAGAGCGCCGCCATTCGTTCGGCTACGGAAGGCGCCTAGGCCGCCAGGTGCCTCAGAAATGCCTCAGAAATCCACCGAAGCCGATACCACGAAGGTGCGCGGAATCATCGGCGAGACGGCGCCCCAGGACGTGACGCCGGCCCAGGCCTTGCGGTCGGCCACGTTCTGCACCGTGGCGCGCAGCGTGGTCTTGCGACCTGCGATGCGGGTGGCGTAGCGCAGGCCCAGGTCGGTGCGTGTCCAGCCCGGGATGCGCAGGCGGTTGGCCTGGTCCACGAACTGGGCGCCGGTGTAGGCCAGGTCGCCGACCAGGGTCAGGCCCTCAAGGGCGGGCACATCCCATTCCACGCCCAGGTTGGCCAGCAGGCGCGAGGTGCCGATGGGCCGGTTGCCCACCAGCGCAGGCGTGGCCGAGCGCGTGATCTCGGGCTTGAGCCAGGTCACGCCACCGAGCAGGCGCAGGCCGCGCGCGGCCTCGCCGTAGGCATACAGCTCCATGCCCAGGTTGCGCTGCTCGCCGTTGGTCTTGTAGACGCCCTGGTCCAGGCCGCCGCTGGGTTTTTCAATGCTGAACAGGGCGGCCGTGGCCATGAAGCTGCCGAAGTCGTACTTGCTGCCCACTTCGTACTGGCGGCTCTTGTAGGGGCGCAGCACCTCGCCGTAGTTGCTGGCCGCGGGCGGCGCGATGTCGCCCTTGCTCAGGCCTTCGATGTAGTTGGCGTAGAGGCTCCAGTTGGGCGCCTGGCGCCAGACCACGCCCACGGCGGGCGTGGTCACGCTCTCGTCGTAGACATTGGCGGTGCCGCCCGTGAGCACGTTGTAGTTGGTGGATTTGATGGCCTGGTGGCGCAGGCCCAGCGACAGTTGCAGCCGGTCCTGCAGCAGCGAGAGCGTGTCCACCAGGGCCAGGCTGGTGTTGCGGTTGTCATGAATGCGCGGAATGGCCGAAGGCCGCGCAATGCTTTGCGGCGCGTGGGCAATGGGCGCATAGATGTTGGACACCACGGTGGAGCCCGCCTGCAGCGCGCGGTGAAAATCCTCGCGGTAGCTGGCCAGCTGCAGCGTGACCGAATGCTTGACACCGGCCAGCGCAAAGCGCGAGCGCAGGCCCGCGTCGATGGTGCTGCGGTCCACGTCGAACACCGCGTAGGTGGGCGTGATGCTGGTGGCGCCCGCCGCACTGGTCAGGCGCGGGGCCGAGTCGTAGATGCGGTCCACATCGGCGCGCGACTGGCCGATGTTGGCGAACAGCGTGAGCTGCTGCGTGAGGTCCAGTTCGGTGCGCAGCAGCACGGCGCGCTCGCGGTTCTTGGACCATTCCCAGGGCTGGGTCACGTTGCGCCGGCCATCCGGCGCAGCAGGCATGGAGGTGAGCCCCGTGGGCATGATGGGCCGGCCCACGCCGTCGATGCGCTCGTCCTGCGAGAGCAGGTCCAGCGTGGCACGGAAGCGCTCCACCTCGTAGTCCAGCGCCACGGCCAGCACATGGCCGTCGGTGCTTTGATGGTCCATGGACGTATCGCCGCCGTACTTGCTGGCGTTGACGCGGATGCCGTACTGGGCCTCGTCGCCAAAGCGCCGGCCCACGTCGGCGTGGGCGCGCCAGAGGCTGTCCGAAGTCCAGCCCGTGGTCAGCCGCGCCACGTCTTCATTGGCGCGCTTGGGAGCGATGTTGATCACCCCGCCCACGGAGCCGTTGGGCGACATGCCGAACAGCAGCGCGCCGGGCCCCTTGACCACCTCGATGCGGTCCACGTACTCGGTGCGCACGCGGTAGTTGGGGGCAATGCCGTAGATGCCGTCAAAGGCGATCTCGCCCGAGTTGCCCTCCCAGATCGGAAAGCCCCGGATATAGAGGTTGTCCACGTTGCCGCCCGGCAGCACGGTGTAGCGCACGGAAGGGTCGCGGTTCACCGCCTCGGCAATGGTGCCGGCCTGCTGGTTGCGCACGGCCTCGGACGTGTAGCTGGTGGTGCTGAACGGCGCCTGCATGTTGCCGGTATTGCCCAGCACGCCCAGGCGCACGCCCTTGGCCACCTGCCCGCCGGCGTAGGGCGCGGGCAGCAGGCTCACATACTGGTCGCCGGCCGTGACGGTGATCTCGGACAGGCGGTGCGCGTTCTCCGGCGCGTTGGCGGCAGTGGGAAGCAGGGTCAGCGTACCGCCCTCGATGCGCCCCTGCAGGCCGCTGCCCTGCAGCAATGCCGCCAGGCCCTGGCGCACATCGTGGCTGCCGTTGAGCGCCGGGGCCTGCCGGCCCTGCACCAGTTCGGAGGAGTAGGTGAGCTGCAGCCCCGCCTGGCGCGCAAACTGGCTCAGCGCCTGGGCCAGCGGCTGGGCCGGCACGTCGAAGGACACTGATTGCGCGGCGGCCAACTGCAGTTGCAGGCCCAGCACCAGGCCTGCACATGCATGAAAAACCGCTGTGCGGCGGAGGCGGAGGCGGAATCGGGAGGACTTGGGAGCGGACATAAGGACTTTCTGGAAGACAGGCTCATTGCGAATCGCCGGCACAGGCAGGGCGCCCGGCCTTTCATATGCAAATACGAGTCACTCCCAAAAACCCTGAAAAAAACTTCACGGCTCCGCGCGCCCGCCGCGCCGCGCAATCCGCAGGCCGCCGTCGTCCAGCACGCTGACCTGCACCGGAGCGAACTGCGGCAGCCCGCGCAACCATCGCTCGGTCTGGGCAATGCGCACATGGCCGCTGATGGCCAGTTGCGCCGCGCCCTCCTCCACCACCAGGCGGCGCCGCGTGTAGCGGCCCAGCCGGTGGACGACGCGGCCCAGCGGTTCCTGCTCGAAGACCAGTTCGCCCTCGCGCCAGGCCGCGGGCCGTTGCTGGAGCTGCGGCTGCCAGGCAACGCCATCGGCATCTCCTGCCCCGCCGTCCAGGGGAATGCGCAGCGACTGGCTGTCCTGCAGCAACTGGCTGCGTCCGGTGGCCGCATGCTCCACCCGCACCTGGCCCGACTCCACCTGCACGCGCACCGCATCGGGCTCCAGTTCCACGCCAAAGCGCGTTCCCAGCACGGTCACGCGCAAGGGGCCGGCCTCCACCACAAAGGGCCGTGCCGCATCGCGGGCCACGGCAAAGAAGGCGGCGCCTTCCAGCAGCCTTGCCTGTCGCAGGTCGGCACGGTAGGTAAGCGCCACGCGGCTGGCGGCGTCCACGCGCAGCACGCTGCCATCGGGCAGTTCCAGGCTGCGCTGCACGCCCGTGGCGCTGGCCAGTTCACCTTGCCACAGCACGCGGCGGCTCCACATCTGCCAGGCGGGCCAGGCCGCGCTGGCCATGCCGGCCACGCCCAGCAGTGCACCCAGGGCACGCCGCCGCCGCTTTCTGGAAGAGGCCTGCAAGCCCGCCTCCACCCCGCCGCGCCAGCGCAGCAAGGCGGCTTCCAGGCAGGCATCGGCCTGCATCAGGTCGCGCTCCACGGTGTTCAGGGAGACCTGCAGGCGCTGGGCGATGTCGGCCTGCCGCTCGCCATGCAGGCGGTGGGCCAGCAAGGCGGCCTGCATGCGCTCGGGCAGGTCTGCAATCGTGCGCTCCACCACGGCCAGTGCCTGCCGGTACATGGCGCGGTCGGCCACATCGCCTTCGGCCTCAGGCTGCAATTGCGCCCAGTCGTCCATGCAGCGCTGCTGCGCACCGCGCTGGCGCAGCCTGTCTATCGCCAGATGTTTGGCCGTGGCAAACAGGTAGGCCCGCGCGGCTTCGAGCGTGGGCGAGCTGCCATCGGGCAGCTGCGGCGGCGCATCGGCCAGGCGCAGCCAGGTTTCCTGGGCCAGTTCCTGCGCCTCGTCACGGCTGCCGGTCTTGCCGGCCAGATAGGACACCAGTTGCTGCTGGCAGGCACAGAAAAGCTGGTGCCAGCGCGCAGCGGTCCAGGAAGCGGAAGGGGTGGGCATGGCCGGGGGAGGTGAGGAATCGACAACGAGAATGACTATCATTCTAGTTTTGTTTGATCCAGGCAGGCCCGGCCGCCGGGCCATCGCAGGCAAACTGTCCACCCATCAACATCCGGACCACATGCCCATGATCTTCCTGGCGATCACATCTACCGGCTTGGCACAGGCACTTCGCGCCGCCACCGAAAGCGACGCCATCTGGTGCGGCAGCGACGCGATTTCCGAAGCCGACTACGCCGCCCGACAATGGTCCAACCTCAGCCGCTTTGCCTACTCGCTGGAGGACCGCGTTTTGATCGACGATGCCGTGTCCACCATTGAGGAACACCACCCAGGGCATACGATCTGGGTCGAGGCATCTTCCCTGCGATAGCGGGTTCTCTGGTCACCACCTTGAGGGCTTCAATTGAAAGCTTTTCTGCAATTCCTGGCAGCCATACTTTTGTCCACTGCAAGCCACGGCATGGAACACATTGCCAGCCAAAGTGCGCTACCGCATCAAGACAAAGACGCGGAATATTTATCTGCCTACGAGTGAAACCTGCAGCAGGCTTTCGATGCCGTAGGCAAAGAGAAAAAGAATTGGAAAACACCAGACAGCCCCTCAATAAAGCTCTGGTTCTCCAAAGATGGAGATTTCGGCACACGGATATGCAATTTCATGAACTGGAAATATGAGATGGATGCCGATGGAAGCCTCCAGATCAAGCCCGGCATCTACACGATGGCCGGGTGTCCCGAGCCATTGATGGAACTGCAAAAATGGGCAAGTGACTTGCTGTCAAGGAAATTTCACTACACATTGACAAGGGCAATCGCCGACGCACCGCCCCATCTGCAACTACGCTTTGCCGATGGTAGCCGCTGGGGACTGAAAGGCGAACCCACACCAAAAACGAAGTACGGAAGTGAGGGCCAGCCGATTCTTCTGGAAGTCGAAGCGCAACATGTGCCATGCAATGACAACACAGCCAATGGCACCGAGTGCCTGCGCGTTCGAGAGGTCAATTGGCATGTTCGCAACGGGAAAGGCGAATTTCACAACCATGGAAAATGGCAGACTTTCAAATTGACGGCGATTGATGGCTATTCACATCCACCGGGCTGGCACGGTGTTCTGAATGTCACTCGCTTCAAGTTGAAGAATACGCCGTCCGGCGAAATGGCATTTGCCTATCTATTGCAGGGAGAAACAACCCGATTCTCCCAATAGAAACGCCATGCTTGCCTACGCGCCCAACCCCGAAGTCATTTCCCGAGCCACCTGCGCAGCCTCCCTGCGCCTGACCTCGGCCTGATCGACAAAGCCGCAATCCAGCGATTCGGCGCTGGTGCACATGGTTTGCAATGCGCGGGATATGGCTTCCCGGCAATGGCCGCTACCACCTCAACGCCGCCACCCTCAGCGCATCCACCGCCATGTCGATGAACGCCCGCACGCGGTGCGCGGCGTGCCGCCCTTCCCTGTGCACCAAATGAATCGGCAGCGGCGGCCGCTCGAAGGGCTCCAGCACCAGGCGCAGTGCGCCGTCCTGCACGGGCTTGGCGATCTGGTAGAGCGGCAGGCGCGTGATGCCCTGCCCGGCCAGGGCGCAGTCCGCCGCAGCCTCGTTGGTCATGGACATGAGGCGCGGCTGCAGGCGCACGGCCAGGGCCTTGTCGCCTTCGAGAAACCGCCATTCGGGTGTGGAGGTGAGGCCGGATGCGGTGATGGTGGTGTGCTGCGCTAGCTCCTCGGGCCGCTGGGGCACGCCGTGGCTGGCCAGGTATGCGGGCGAGGCGCACAGCACCTGCCGCACGCTGCCCACGCGGATGGCCTGCAGCGAGGAGTCGGGCAGATCGCCGATGCGCACGGCCACGTCCACGCCCTCGTCCACCAGGCTGACCACGCGGTCCACAAACCAGCAGTTGACGTCCACCTCGGGAAACCGGCCCAGGTAGTCGTGCACCACGGGCAGCACGTGCATGCGCCCGAAGTTGACCGGCGCCGTGAGCGTGAGCCGGCCGCGCGGTGCGGCATGGGCGCTGGCGGCATGCTCGTCGGCCTCTTCCAGCTCGGCCAGGATGCGGCGGCAGCTGTCGGCGTAGGCCGTGCCGGCCTCGGTCACGCGCACGAAGCGTGTGGTGCGCGTGAGCAGGCGCACGCCCAGGCGCTCCTCCAGGTCGGAGACGGCCCGCGTCACCACCGAGGGCGAGACCTTGAGCCGCCGTGCGGCCGAGGCGAAGCCGCCCGTGTCCACCACCGCGAGAAATGCCGTCATGGACTGGAAGCGATCCATCTGTGCCTGCCTTGTCTGTGTCGTGTATCTGCCCGGCTGCGAGCGGCCCGCGCAGGCCTGCCCAGGTTGGCGCCGGCGCTTTGTTCGCGTTCCGGCAAGAGTGACTTGCCGCCGCCAGGGATTCTAAAGATGCGGGCGGAGAAGGAGGATACGTCCCGTGGTGCCGACAACCGGCGCCTTCACCAACCCCAAGGAACCGCAATGAAGCTCTACCACTTTCCCCTGTCCGGCCACGCCCACCGCGCCCGCCTCTTCCTCGGCCTGCTGGGCGTGGAGCATGAGCTGGTCCATGTGGATCTGGCCAACGGCGCGCAGAAGAAGCCCGAATTCCTGGCGCTGAACCCGCTGGGCCAGGTGCCGGTGCTGGACGACAACGGCACGGTGATTGCCGACTCCAACGCCATCCTGGTCTACCTGGCGCGCAAGCTGGACCGCCAGGACTGGATGCCCCGGGGCGCACAGGCCGAGGCCGAGATCCAGAAATGGCTGAGCATCGCCGCCGGCCCCATCGCCTTCGGCCCGGCGGCGGCCCGGCTGGTCACGGTGTTCAAGGCCCCCTTCCAGGCCGAGGAAGTGATAGCCCGCGCCCACGCCATCCTCGCCAAGATCGAGGCGCAATTGACCACCCGCCCCTTCCTCACCGGCGGCACGCCCACGATTGCCGACGTGGCCCTGTACAGCTACATCGCCAGCGCGCCCGAGGGCAATGTGGACCTGCAACCCTACCGCGAAGTGCGCGCCTGGCTGGGCCGCATCGAGGCGCTGCCGGGCTTCGTGGCATTCGCCCAGACACCGGCCGGCCTGCGGGCCTGAGTGCCTGAGCCACACCTCCCCTGACCCCCCGGCAAAGGAGCGCACCATGCACCCGCAACCCCTGCAAAACCCCGCCTCGCCCTGGCATGCGGGCGAACTGGCGATCCAGCAAAGCGTTGGCGTCGTGGGCCGCATGGACATGCCGGGCCGCAAGTTCCTGCGCCCCTTCCTGCTGGACCAGCACCGCGAGTTCTATCCTCTGCTGCATTTCGTGGTGCTGGGCAGCGTGGATGCGCAAGGCGACGCCTGGGCCACGGTACGGGCAGGCGAGCCGGGCTTCCTGCACTCTCCCGACCCGCTGACACTGCATGTGGCGGCGGGCCGCGATGCGGCCGACCCGGCCGAGCCGGGCCTGGCAGACGGCCGTGCCGTGGGCCTGCTGGGCATGGACCCCATGACGCGCCGGCGCAACCGGCTCAACGGCACCGTGCGGCGCAAGACAGGCGTTGATGGGACGGGCGCCTTCGACATCAGCGTGGTCCAGAGTTTCGGCAACTGCCCGCGCTATATCCAGAACCGCAGCGTCCGGTTCGTCCGTCCTGCGGACGAGCCCACGCAGGTGCCGGCGGTCGAACTGGCATCGCTGGACCCGCGCGCGCGGGAGCTGATTGCGCAGGCGGACACGTTCTACGTGGCGTCCTACGTTGAGGACGGGGACGGCTCGCGCCAGGTCGATGTCTCCCACCGTGGCGGCAAGCCGGGCTTTGTGCGGATCGACGCCGATGGAACGCTGACCATTCCAGACTTCTCGGGCAACCTGTTCTTCATGACGTTGGGCAACTTCCTGGTCAATCCCAAGGCAGGCCTGCTGTTCATCGACTCCGAAACCGGGGAAATGCTGCAGATGACGGGCGAGGCCAGCGTCATCCTCGACTCCCCGGAAATCGCGGCTTTCGAGGGCGCCGAGCGCCTGTGGACCTTCAAGCCCCGCCGCATCGTGCGCCGGCCCGACGCCTTGCCGCTGCGCTGGAGCATGGCCGCCGACGGCTGGTCGCCCCACCTGCAGATGACCGGAAGCTGGGCCGATGTCAGCCAGCGCCTGGCCGCCGCCCGGCTGGGGCGGCAGTGGCGGCCGTTCCGGGTGGCGCAGGTCGTGGATGAGAGTTCCAACATCCGCTCGCTCTACCTGGAGCCGGCCGATGGCATGGCCACGGTGCCCCCCTGGCCGGCCAGCACCTGCCGCTGCGCCTCACACTGGCGGACGGCAGCCATCTGCAGCGCACCTATACGCTGTCGCTGGCGCCTTCGGACGGGCGCTTGCGCATCAGCGTCAAGAGGCAAGGCCGCGCATCCAGCCATCTGCATGGCCTGAAGCCCGGCGATCTGGTCGAGGCCCGCCCGCCCGCTGGCAGCTTCATCGCCGATGCGGCCCTGCGCCGCCCCGCCGTGCTGCTGGCCGCGGGCATAGGCATCACGCCCTTGCTGGCAATGCTGCGCCACATCGTCCACGAAGGCCGGCGCACCCGCAGCCTGCGGCCCACCTGGCTGTTCCAGGCGGCTCGCACGCGCAGCGAACGGGCCTTTGACACGGAGATTGCCGAACTGGTGAAGGCCGGCAATGCCGAGGTGCACTGGGTGCGAACGCTCAGCCAGCCCGGCACGGCAAAGGCCGGCCGCGACTACGACCATGAGGGCCACATCGACATGGCCCTGTTGAAAGCCACCCTGCCCTGGGACGACTACGACTTCTACCTCTGCGGCCCGGACGCCTTCATGCAGGCCACCTATGACGGCCTGCGCGAACGCAATGTGCCCGACGAGCGCATCCACGCAGAAGCCTTCGGTCCCTCGGCCCTGAAGCGCTCCATGGCCGGTGCAGCCCCCGCCGTCGAACTGCCTGCCCCCGCCACACAGCCTGTCCGCATCATCTTTGCCGACTCGGCCAAGGAAGCGCGCTGGAAGCCCGGCGACGGCAACCTGCTCGAAGTGGCCGAGGCCCGGGGGCTGGAGCCCGCCTTCGGTTGCCGAGGGGGCAGTTGCGGCGACTGCCGCACGCGTGTGCTGCAGGGCGGGGTGACCTATGCCTCGCCACCCTCCTTCGCCGTGCCAGCGGGCGAGGCGCTGATCTGCTGCGCCGTGCCTGCGCAGGAGACGGGGGAGGCTTTGCATCTGGCGTTGTGAAGGACGGCCGCCTGGCGTAGATACACTCGACGCCACCGCCGCTCTCACCCTCGTCCCATGAAGCCTGCCACTCACCTGCCGGCCCTGCTTGCCGCAATCCTCGCCTGTCAAATAGGCTTGGCCAGCGCACAGATCACCACACCATCACCGGGCACCTATGTGCGCAAAGGCGGGGGCGGCGATCTGGTGGTGCAGGCTGGCGGCAAGTTCCACATCCAGACCGTGGGCGCCAATGGTCATACCTGCGAATTGGACGGCACCATCACCAACGGCCGGGCCAGGATGGCGAATTCGGCCTGCGCCGTGGACTTCACGCCTGCAGGCCAGCGCGTCGGCGTTGACACGGCCACCGCCGAGGCATGCCGGGACTTCTGCGGCATGCGGGCCTGGTTCGGTGGCAATTACCTTCGGCCCACACCCGGCTGCACGGACAAGGCCATTGCCGCATCGCGCAGAAACTTCAAGCGCGCGTACGACGCCAAGGACTACCGCCTGGCACTGACCACGCTGGCGCCGGTGCTGCAGGACTGCGATGAGGTGCTGACCGGCGTCGCCAAAGGCTGGATACGCAACGACCTGGCGCTGGCGCAGCTTCGCTCGGGCGATGCAGCCGCCTGCCGCCAGACCCTGGCCCCGCTGGCCGAGGAAGCCGGCAAGACGGATCAGGAACTGCGCGAGGCCTATCCACCCACCGATGCCGATGTGGTGCTGCCCATGCTCAAGGCCGCGCGCACCAATCTGCGCTTGTGCAGTTGAGGCGGTGCCATCGCCATGAAAGATCCCGCATCGCCCAACGCAGGAATGTCCGGGCATTTCCGGCGTGAGGCGAAGTGGTTGCTGTGGGTGCTTGGCGTGCTGCCCTTGGCGCTTGCCTTGCTGGCAGCGTGGCTGGCGCCACTGATCCTGAACCATGTGGAGAAAGACAAATGCCTGAAAGCTGAAGCACAGATCTCCAGGCAAACCGGCAGGTGCGAAAGCACTGAACAGGCGCCCCTGAAGGAGTGACTTGCAGGCTCTCCCGTTGCCCGCCTGGCGCACGACGATGCCCTGTGCTTGGGCGTGGTGTCCATGCTGTAGCGGATCGGCGGCGGCCCGGGCGTCTTGCCCTATCCTTGTGCGCTTTCATTCCAACTGAGCAGCGCCCTTGAACAGGGCTTGACCCCTTGCCACCCATGACCGATATCCGCCCCGCCCGCTTCCCCGAAGACCTCGACGCCGTGGTCCGCATCTTCCGGGAATACGTGGCCAGCCCCACCGTGAGCCTGGACTTCCAGGACTTCGAGACCGAGTTCGCCGCCCTGCCCGGCAAGTACGCCGCGCCCGAGGGCTGCGTGCTGCTGGCCTGGAAAGACGGCCAGCCCGTGGGCTGCGCCGCCCTGCGCCAGGTGGATGCGCAGACAGGCGAAATGAAGCGCGTCTACGTGCGCCCCACGGTACGCGGCGAGAACCTGGGGCGGCGACTGGTGGAAGGCATCCTGGACGCTGCGCGCCACGCAGGCTACAGCCGCATCTGCCTGGACGTGCTGCCCGAGTTCCAGGCTGCGCAGCGGCTGTATGAGTCCCTGGGTTTTGCGGATGCAGAGCCGGTGAGCTTCAATCCCGTGCCGGGCACGCGTTATCTCGGACTGGATCTTTGAGGCATGCACCCTCCGGCAGGCGGCCTTCAGCGCCTGCACGGCTTCCGATGCGCTGACACCCGTTCCCTGAGTCCTCGTCTGCAAGCATTCAGCACGGTGAGACCGTAGCCCATACCCCGGTCCAGCAGCCTGCCCGCAAGCGCAGCGGCAGTACGGACCACCTCTCCCCGCCTCCTTCACCGCAAATGCCCGTGGCCGAGCCGGGCAGCCTGCGCTTGTGCCCCGTGAATACCGCCCATGGCGAATGGCGCTGCCTGGGACCAAACGCTCATTGGCAGCATCTCTATTCACCTGGCATTTCAAACCTGATTTTAGGAATTGTCCTAAGGATAATTCTGAAAATGATCTGTGGGCGACTTATTTGATTGACCTCGTGCAGGCCATGAAATCAAATGAGGACTCTTCGCACAGCAAACATCAGAAACCCGCCTGGACACTGACAGCGGATTATTCGCCTGCTTGCAACCACTCATTTCCGTCAAATTGCCTTTATTGATCAAGGCGCATTGGCTGGAAAACTCGATTCCGCTTCTGATCCAGCGTCTCCATACACCATGCCAGCCTCCATTGCCGCCACCTTCTATCAGATCGGCTATGCCGACATGCTTGCTCGCCAAATGGAGCAAAAACAGATCGATGCCATTGTGCTCACGCCACAGGAATATGCAGACATACTGAGCGACAAGGCGCGTAACAATCCTCGCCTGGCGGCCACGCTGCATGCCATGCTGGCCCACAGTGCGCTTGGTCGATACTGGACACACACCGCCAGCCCGAATGCAGGCAAACCCTGGGTCGCTCCCGCCTCCCTGATGGTCAGCGACGCGTACCTGATCACCAAAACGCTGATTGCATTGGGCCTGGCCGGTGCCCGCTCCTATATCAAGACAACCGCCACAGGCACCTATATCATCATCACGGGCTACGCGGGACTTCGCCGCCAGCTGCTGCAAGGCACGCGATTCCTTGCCGCCAATCCACGCATGGTCCAGATGGGCCTGGGTATTCGCGGTCTGCAGAATGTGGCCAAGGGCGGGTTTCTTCTGAGCCTGGTGGTGGGCGCCGGGATAGAGACACTGGACTTCATCTTCAATGACGAGAAGACCATGCATGATCTCGTGGGTGGGATTGGAGTGGAGGCCGTGAAAGCAGGACTGGGAACACTTGCTGGGATAGCGGCGGCCACCATAACCACTGGAATGACGACGGTGGCAGTGATGCCGCTCTTTGCCATGGCTGTAGCCGTACTCATCACCAGCTTTGCGCTCAACCAAGCCGATACATATTGGCGAGTCAAAGAAAATGTCGTAAACGCTATGAAAGCCTTACCCGAAAGAACGGCGACAGGTCTCTATAAAATCAATACACAATCCATCGCTTGGGAAAAAATTCAGAAAAATGAAAACAAACACGAAAAAGAAGATTTTTACTGCGCCCCAGCAATGGATACCAAAAATCTCCTGTGCAGCATATCTAGAGTAAAATAAAACCAATTAAAGAAAATGAAGAATCGCATAATCACAAATAGAAGAAACTCCATATGGGGAATTCCATTACTAATACTCATATTCATTGCCAATGTTCTCATTTGCATTAATGATACGTTTCCAAATATTAGTGACCTTCACAACAATGAAGCAATTGTAAAAATAGTCCCAATTACACCACTATTAATCTCTTCACTTCCAACACCAGCGATACTCTTATTAACGATGATCGCGAATGCAATTCCTTGCAAAGAAAGAGTGCTAAAAATTATGGAGCGCATTTTGATAATTATGCTTTCCATTAATTTTGCAAGCATAGCCATTTCATTTATTATATTAATTCCATTGCAGTACTATGCAATGCCAAAGCTTGGATATACCAATTGCAGCACCCTAAGGGACCACCCAACCATTTATTTCACAGACTGGGTCAAAAACCCCGAATGGTGCGTTCGCGGAAAAACCAGGGAATGGGTCAAAGAGCAGGCCAGACTCTCCGGCAACCTTGAAAATCCCTGAAATAAAAAAAAGCGCAGACCACATGGTCCGCGCTTTTTTGCATCCTACGGCAGCCGTGCTGCCAACTCCCTCAGAACGCCTCTTCACTCATCTCTGCGCAGGTCATGTCGCGCTCACGCACGACCTTGAGCCATGCGCCTATCCGGGGCAGTTCGTAACGGAAGAAATAGCGCATGGCGGCCATGCGGCCAGCGTTGGCAGGTTCGGCCAGGGCGGCGTCCTTGGCGAGCACGGCCAGGGACACGTCCAGCCAGGTCCAGGCCAGCACCGTGTGGCCAAAAGCCTGCATATACGGCACGGCATTGGCCAGGGCCTGTTGCGGGTCGTCGGTGGCCCATGCGGCCTTGGTGGTGGCGCCGACTTCCTGCAGGGCCTTGGCCAGTTCATTGGCATGGCCGGCCAGTTCGGGCCGGACCATGGCGCGCTGGATGGTGTCGTTGATGCGCGTGGCCAGCAGCTGCAGGCCCTTGCCGCCCTCCATGAGCACCTTGCGGCCCAGCAGGTCCATGGCCTGGATGCCGTGCGTGCCTTCGTGGATCATGTTCAGGCGGTTGTCGCGCCAGTACTGCTCCACGGGGAAGTCGCGCGTGTAGCCGTAGCCGCCGTGGATCTGGATGGCCAGGGAGTTGGCCTCCAGGCAGAACTCGCTGGGCCAGCTCTTGGAGATGGGGGTCAGCACTTCCAGCAGCAGCCGGGCCTCGGCCACAGATTCGGGCGTGCCGGTGTGCTGCTCATCGACCAAGCGCGCGCAGAACAGGTTCAGCGCCAGCGCGCCTTCGCAATAGGACTTCTGCGCCAGCAGCATGCGCTTGACGTCGGCGTGCTCGATGATGCGCGACTGGGGCCGCGTGGCATCCTTGCCGGCTGCACCCGGCGCCCCCTTGATCGGCCGGCCCTGCGGGCGGCTCTGCGCGTACTCCAGGCTGGCGTGGTAGCCGGCCAGGCCCAGCATGGTGGCGGCCATGCCGATGGAGATGCGGGCCTCGTTCATCATGTGGAACATGCATTTGAGGCCCTCGCCGGGCTTGCCGACCAGGTAGCCCACGGCCCCGGCGCCGCCGCGCACGGGAAAGCGCCCTTCCCCGAAGTTCAGCAGCGTGTTGGTGGTGCCGCGCCAGCCCAGCTTGTGGTTGAGGCCGGCCAGGGCCACGTCGTTGCGCTCGCCGGTGAGCTGGCCTTCGGTGTCCACGAGCTTCTTGGGCACGATGAACAGCGAGATGCCCCGCACGCCGGGCACGGGCTTGCCATCGGGGCCGGGGATCTTGGCCAGCACCAGATGGACGATGTTCTCGGTCAGCTCATGGTCGCCCGCGCTGATCCACATCTTGTTGCCCTTGAGGCGGTAGCGCGGGCCCAGTGCATCGCTCTCGAAGTCGGCGCCATCGGGCTCGGCGCGGGTGGCAATGTCGCTCAGTGACGAGCCGGCCTGGGGTTCGGACAGGCACATGGTGCCGGCCCAGCGGCCATTGAATTCATTGGTGGCGAAGACCTGTTTTTGCATGTCCGTGCCGTGGGCCATGATGGCATTGGCATTGCCCGAGGTCAGCATGTTGGAGCCGATGCTGATGGAGGCCGCCGCGAAGAAGCTGTTGGCTGCCGCCTCCACGGTGTAGGGCAGCTGCATGCCACCGATGTCGTAGTCCTGGGCGGCGCTGAGCATGCCCGAGTCGGCATAGGCCTGGCGCGCATCGTGGGTGCACTGGGGCAGGATGACTTTCTCGCCGTCGAACTGCGGCTCCTGCGTGTCCACGGTGCGGTTGAAGGGGGCGTATTTCTCGCGGGCGATGCGCTCGCAGGTGTCGAGCACGGCATCGAAGGTGTCGCGCGAATGGTCGGCAAAGCGCTCGCGCTCGCCCAGCGCATCGGCGCGCAGCCATTCATAGAGCAGGAAATCGATGGTGGAACGCAGGCGCATGGTGATGTCCGGAATCAAAAAAGAAGCCGCAGGCGCCGCCAGAGGGAGCGCGTGCGGCCAACAGGAGTAACGGGAACAGGCGGTGGCGGTGGCGGCCGCAGCCGCCACCTGCACTTACAGCACTTCGAACACGCCGGCGGCACCCATGCCGCCGCCGATGCACATGGTCACGCAGACACGCTTGGCACCGCGGCGCTTGCCTTCGATCAGGGCGTGGCCCGTCAGGCGCTGGCCCGACACGCCATAGGGATGGCCCAGGGCAATGGCGCCGCCGTTGACATTGAGGCGGTCGTTGGGGATGCCCAGCTTGTCGCGGCAGTACAGCACCTGCACGGCAAAGGCTTCATTGAGCTCCCACAGGTCGATGTCCTGCACCGTCAGGCCCAGCTTCTTGAGCACCTTGGGCACGGCGAAGACGGGGCCGATGCCCATTTCGTCGGGCTCGCAGCCGGCCACGGCAAAGCCCAGGAAGCGGCCAAGGGGCTTGAGGTTGTTGCGCGAGGCATAGTCCTCGCTCACCACCACGCAGGCGCCTGCGCCGTCGGAGAACTGGCTGGCATTGCCGGCCGAGATCACGCCGCCGGGCAGCGCGGGGCGGATGCCCGAGATGCCTTCCTTGGTCGTGCCTTCGCGCACGCCCTCGTCCTTGCTGCAGGTCACTTCCTTGGTGATCAGGCCGCGCACCTTGTCGGCCACGCCCATGGTCACGGTGATGGGGGCGATCTCGGCGTCCAGCAGGCCGGCGGCCTGGGCCGCGCAGGCCTTTTGCTGGCTGGCGGCGCCGTATTCGTCCATGGCGTCACGGCCGATGCCGTAGCGCTTGGCGACCTGTTCGGCGGTCTGCAGCATGCTCCAGTAGATCTCGGGCTTTTGCTTGGCCAGGGCCAGGTCCTGGATCATGTGCAGGTTCATTTCCTGCTGCACGCAGGAGATGGACTCCACGCCGCCGGCCACGTAGACATCGCCCTCGCCCGCGATGATGCGCTGCGATGCGGTGGCAATGGTCTGCAGGCCCGAGGAGCAGAAGCGGTTGATGGTCATGCCCGATGCGGTGATGGGCAGGCCGGCCTTGAGCGCGATCTGGCGCGCAATGTTCATGCCGGTGGCACCTTCGGGGTTGGCGCAGCCCATGATCACGTCATCGACGGCGGCAGGGTCGACGCCTGCGCGCTGCACGGCGTGCTGCACGGCATGGCCGCCCAGCGTGGCGCCATGGGTCATGTTGAAGGAGCCCTTCCAGCTTTTGGCCAGGGGCGTGCGGGCGGTGGAAACGATCACGGCGGATGTCATGGATATTCCTTGTATGGCGGGTTTGCGGTGGTTCGCAAAAAGTTCGTGCGCCGCACGTCTCAGCTGAATTGCTTGCCTTCGGCCGCCAGCTTCGCCAGCAGCGGGGCCGGCTGCCAGAAATCGGCGTCGTCGTTGGGGTTCTTGGCGAAGCGGTTCATGGCCTGGACCACGTTGAACAGCCCGACCTCACCCGCGTAGTGCATGGGGCCGCCGCGCCAGATGGGGAAGCCATAGCCGGTCAGGTAGACCATGTCGATATCGCCCGACTTGCCGGCGATGCCGTCTTCCAGGATGTGGGCGCCTTCGTTGACCAGGGCGAAGACCAGGCGCTGGACGATTTCCTCATCGGAGATCTTGCGCGGGGTGATGCCCAGCTCCTTGCGGTGGGACTCGATCATCTGGTTGACCAGCTCGGACGGGATGGCGTCGCGCTTGCCCGCCTGGTAGTCGTACCAGCCCGCGCCGGTCTTCTGGCCGAAGCGACCCAGCTCGCACAGCTTGTCGGCCGTGCGGCTGTACTTCATGTCGGCGCGCTCGACGGCGCGGCGCTTGCGGATGGCCCAGCCGATGTCGTTGCCGGCCAGGTCGCCCATGCGGAACGGTCCCATGGCGAAGCCGAACTTCTCGATGGCCTTGTCCACCTGGGCGGGCGTGGCGCCTTCGTCCAGCAGGAAGCCGGCCTGGCGCGAGTATTGCTCGATCATGCGGTTGCCGATGAAGCCATCGCACACGCCAGAGACCACAGCGGTCTTCTTGATCTTCTTGGCCAGCTTCATCACGGTGGCCAGCACGTCCTTGGCGGTGTGCTTGCCGCGCACCACTTCCAGCAGCTTCATCACATTGGCGGGGCTGAAGAAGTGCATGCCCACCACGTCCTGCGGGCGCTTGGTGAAGGCGGCGATCTTGTCCACGTCCAGCGTGGAGGTGTTGGAGGCCAGAATGGCGCCGGGCTTGGCAACCTCGTCCAGTTGTTTGAACACGATTTCCTTGACGCCCAGCTCCTCGAACACTGCCTCGATGATGAGGTCGGCATTCTTGAGCGCGTCATACGACAGCGTGGTGCTCAGCAGCGCCATGCGCTGGTCGTACTTTTCCTGGGTGAGCTTGCCTTTCTTGACCTGGGCTTCGTAGTTCTTGCGGATGGTGGCCACGCCACGGTCCAGCGCTTCCTGCTTGGTCTCCAGAATGGTCACGGGAATGCCCGCGTTCAGGAAGTTCATGGAGATGCCGCCGCCCATGGTGCCGGCACCGATGACGCCCACGGTCTTGATGTCGCGCACAGCCGTGTCCGAGGGCACGTCGGCGATCTTGGAGGCCGCGCGCTCGGCCATGAACAGGTGGCGCAGCGCGCGCGACTCGGGCGACCACATCAGTTGCATGAAGGCTTCGCGCTCCAGGGCCATGCCCTCGTCGAACTTCTTGCGCGCGGCGTTCTCCACCGTGTCCACGCAGCGGGCCGGGGCCGGGTAGTTCTTGGCCATGCCCTTGACCATGTTGCGCGCGAACTGGAAGTAGGCGTCGCCCTGGGGGTGCTTGCAGGGCAGGTCGCGCACGCGCGGCAGCGGACGTTTGTCGGCCACTTCCAGCGCAAAGGCCTTGGCCTCGTCCAGCAGGGACTCGGGCGAAGCGGCCATCTTGTCGAACAGCTTCTGGCCGGGGATGGAGGCCAGCAGCTCGCTCTTGACGGGCTCGCCGCTGACGATCATGTTCAGTGCGGTCTCCACGCCCAGCACGCGCGGCAGGCGCTGCGTGCCGCCTGCGCCGGGCAGCAGGCCCAGCTTGACTTCCGGCAGGGCCACCAGGGTGCCGGGAGCGGCCACGCGGTAGTTGCATCCCAGCGCCAGCTCCAGCCCGCCGCCCATGCAGACGGTGTGGATGGCGGCCACCACGGGCTTGCTGCCCTGGTCCAGCGAGTTGATCAGCGAGACCAGGTGCGGCTCGCGATACGCCTCTTCCTTGCCGAACTCGTTGATGTCAGCGCCGCCCGAAAAAGCCTTGCCGGCACCCGTAATGACGATGGCCTTGACGGCCGGGTCGGAATAGGCCTTGTCCAGCCCCTCGACGATGCCCCGCCGCGTGGATAGCCCCAGGCCGTTGACCGGCGGATTGTTCAAGGTGATGACGGCGATGGCACCGTCCACTTTGTATTCAGCAGTCATGCTGTTGTCCCCTATGCGATAGAAAAAGAACGATCGTGCGATTTTGATTGTAAAAAAAATGCGGGCCGGCGCCACTGCGGTTTGTCCCAAGCGGGACAAGCGCCGTGGCCCGGGCCGCCTGCCTGGCAGCATGCCCAGCCTTGTGCGGCATCAGACCTCCAGCCACTCCTTGCGCACCTTCTGATCGGCGCGCAGCCCGTCGGGCGTGCCGTCGAAGACGATGCGCCCATGGCCCATGACCAGGGCGCGGTCCGAGATGCTCATGGCAATGGTGAGCTTTTGCTCGATCAGCAGCACGGACACGCCGCGCTGCTTGATCTTTTGCAGGTACTCGCCCACCAGCTCGACGATCTTGGGAGCCAGGCCCTCGGTGGGCTCGTCGATGATGATCAGGTCGGGGTCGCCCATCAGCGTGCGGCACAGGGTCAGCATCTGCTGCTCGCCGCCCGACATCACGCCGGCCTCGGTGTGCTGACGCTCCTTCAGGCGCGGGAACATGGCGTACATGTCGTCGAAGCCCCAGCGGCTGTCCCGGCCCTTGCCCTTCTGGCCCAGCAGCAGGTTCTGGTGCACGGTGAGGTTGGGGAACACATCGCGGCTCTCGGGCACGTAGCCCACGCCCAGGTGGGCGATCTCGTAGGCCTTGCGGCCGGTCAGGCTCTGGCCCTTCCAGTCCAGCGAGCCCTCCCAGTGCACCAGGCCCATGATGGCCTTGGCCGTGGTGGAGCGGCCCGAGCCGTTGCGCCCCAGCAGCGCGACGATCTCGCCGGGCTGCACCGAGAAATCCACGCCATGCAGCACATGGCTTTTGCCGTAGTAGGCATGCAGGTTGTTGATGTTCAGCATCCGCGCTTCCTCAATGTGCACCAGCTTGTTGATCCGCCACGGACGAGCCCAGATAGGCCTCCTGCACGCGTGGATTGGCACGCACGGCCTCGGGCGTGTCGTAGGCGATGACTTCGCCGTAGACCACGACGGCGATCTTGTCGGCCAGGCCGAAGACCACGCCCATGTCGTGCTCCACGGTCAGCAGGGTCTTGCCTTCGGTGACCTTCTTGATCAGCTGGATGAAGTGGGCCGTTTCGCTGTTGCTCATGCCGGCCGTGGGTTCGTCCAGCAGGATGACGCCGGCGCCGCCGCCGATGGTGATGCCGATCTCCAGCGCACGCTGCTCGGCATAGGTCAGGTTCACCGCCAGCGTGTCGCGCTTTCTGTGCAGGCCGATCATCTCCATCAGCTCATCGGCGCGGGCATTGGCGTCGCGCAGCTTCGACAGGAAGCGCCAGCAGCTGTAGCGGTAGCCCAGGCTCCACAGCACGCTGCAGCGCAGGTTCTCGAAAACGCTGAGCTTGGGAAAGATGTTGGTGATCTGAAAGCTGCGCGACAACCCCATGCGGTTGATTTCATAGGGCTTCTTGCCGTCGATGCGCTGGCCGTTGAGCAGCACCTGCCCGCTGGTGGGCTCGAAGCGGCCACTGATCAGGTTGAACAGCGTGCTCTTGCCCGCGCCGTTGGGGCCGATGATGGCCACGCGCTCGCCCGGCTTCACGGCCAGCTGGGCGCCACGGATGATCTCGGCCTTGCCGAAGCGCTTGTACAGGTCGCGCAGCTCCAGCGCATAGGTGGCCTCGCCAGCCACGGCGGCGGCCGCGGTGCCCGGACGTTCGATTGCAATGCTGGACATGGTTCAACCCTCCCCGCGCTTGATGGCTTCTTCGATTTCTTCCTGGATGCGCTCCCAGCGGCGCAGGCACCAGCGCCTGGCCACTTCCAGCAGGCCCAGGCCCACCACGAAGATGGCAACGGCCACGGTCCAGGTCGATGCCGAGCTGGTATCGAGCTGCACGCCCATGAACGAGACCTGGGGACCCAGGGCCGCATTGAGCTGCAGGTGGTAGATCATCTCGACGATGGCCGCGCCGCCCACGATCATGACCAGTGCGCTGGCCGCGATGGCCAGGTAGGGCTGGGCCAGCCGGCGCCACTTGCCGAAGCGCGCCACGCGCAGGTTCATCATGATCAGGCTGGCAACGCCGCCGGGTGCGTACATCACCATCAGCAGGAACACCAGGCCCAGGTACAGCAGCCAGGCCTTGGTCAGCTCCGACAGCAGCACCGAGGCCAGCACCAGCAGCACGGCGCCGATGATGGGCCCGAAGAAGAAGGTGGCGCCGCCCAGGAAGGTGAACAGCAGGTACGAGCCCGAGCGCATCACGCTCACGCTGTCCATGGCCGTGATGATCTCGAAGTTGATGGCTGCAAGCCCCCCGCCCACGCCTGCGAAGAAGCCCGCGATGATGAAGGAGAAGTAGCGCACGCGCTGCGTGTTGTAGCCCACGAACTCCACGCGCTCGGGGTTGTCGCGCACGGCGTTGAGCATGCGGCCCAGCGGCGTGCCCGTGAAGGCGAACATGGCGGCCGTGCAGATGAAGCAGTAGGCGGCGATCAGGTAGTACACCTCCATGCCCGAGCCGAAGGTCAGCCCGAAGAAGGGCTTGCCATAGACGCGGTCGGTTGTGATGCCGCCCTCGCCCCCGAAGAACTCGGGGAACATCAGCGCCATGGACGCCACCAGCTCGCCGATGCCCATGGTGATCATGGCGAAGGTGGTGCCCGACTTCTTGGTGGTCACATAGCCCAGCAGGGCCGCGAAGAACATGCCGCCCAGGCCGCCGATGATGGGAATCAGCACCAGCGGAATGCCCCAGTCGCCGGAGCTGGCCCGGTTCATCGCATGGATGGCGATGAACGAACCCAGCCCCGTGTAGACCGCATGGCCGAAGCTCAGCATGCCGCCCTGCCCCAGCAGGATGTTGTAGGACAGGCAGATGATGATGAGATAGCCGATCTGGCTGAGCATGGTCAGCGCCAGGCTGCTGGTGAACACCAGCGGCGCGACGATCAGCGCCAGGGCGAAGGCGCCCCAGATCAGGATGCGGCCGATGTTGAGCGGCTGGAAGCTGTAGTGGCGCCCTGCGCCCGCAGCCCCCGAAGCGCCCGGAACGCCTTTTGCGGCAGTGGATGTCATGGTCGTTTTGGTGATCGAGGACATGGTGTCAATCTCCCCGCGTGCCCAGGAGGCCCTTGGGCCGGAAGATGAGGATCAGCACCAGGAACAGGTAGGGCAGGATGGGCGCGACCTGGGAGATGGTGAGCTTGAGCAGCGGCCAGCCAAAGGTCTGCTCGCCGACCGGGCTGCCCAGCGAGGTCAGCAGGCTGGCCAGCGACCAGTCTATGGCCACGGCAAAGGTCTGCACGACGCCGATCAGCAGCGAGGCCACGAAGGCCCCCGCCAGCGAGCCCATGCCGCCGACCACCACCACCACGAAGATGATGGAGCCGACCGACATGGCCATGGCCGGCTCGGTCACATAGGTGTTGCCGCCGATGACGCCGGCCAGCCCCGCCAGCGCGCAGCCGCCGCCGAACACCATCATGAACACGCGCGGCACGTTGTGGCCCAGCGCCTCCACCATCTCGGGGTTCTTGAGCGCGGCCTGGATGACCAGGCCGATGCGCGTGCGCGTCAGCAGCAGCCAGACGGCCACCAGCATCAGCAGCGCCAGCAGCATCACGAAGGAGCGCGAGCGCGGGAACTGCGTGCCGTACAGCGTGAACAACGGACCCTGCAGCGCGGGCGGCAGGCCGTAGGGCACGGTGCCCCGGCCCCAGACCAGCTGCACCACCTCGAGGATGAGATAGGACAGGCCGAAGGTCACGAGCAGTTCGGGCACATGGCCGTACTTGTGCACGCGGCGCAGGCTGTAGCGCTCGAACATGGCGCCCAGCGCGCCCACCAGCAGGGGCGCGACGAACAATGCGCCCCAGAAGCCGATGATGCCGCTGAGCGTGTAGCCGAAGTACGCGCCCAGCATGTAGAAGCTGGTGTGGGCGAAGTTGAGCACGCCCATCATGCTGAAGATCAGCGTCAGCCCCGAGCTGAGCATGAACAGCAGCAGTCCATAGCTCACGCCGTTGAGCAGCGATATGGTGAAGAACTCAAGCGTCATCGAAAGGCCTTGGTCTCGGTGCGTTGGGGACAGGAAGCGGTGCGGGCCGCTCTCAGGACGGGCGCTTCATCTGGCAGGAAGTGGGCGTGCTGGCCACGTAGGGCTCGTAGTACTTCACCGGGGCGAAGGTGTAGCCCGTGTTCTCTGCGTCATACGGGTTCTTGCCGCCGGCCTTTTCCCAGCGCGTGATGTACAGGCCCTGCTGCAGCTGGTGGTCGGTCTTGCGCATCTCCACTTCGCCGTTGAAGCTCTTGAGCTTCATGCCCTCCAGCGCGGCCGCCACCTTCACGGGGTCGGTGCCGCCGGTCTTGACGAAGGCCGCATCCAGCAGCGCGAACACGTGGTAGATCGAGCTTTGCGTGAGGTCGTCGTTCATCTTCTTCTTGAACTCGGCCATCAGCGGCTGGATGGGGCCGCCCATGTTGTAGTGGCCATAGCCCACGGTGTAGACCTTGCCGTCGGAGGCCGCGCCCATGGCCGTGGGCGAGCCCGAGCCGAAGGCGTAGTAGGTGTAGAACTTGACGTTGTTCAGGCCCGCGTCGTTGGCGGCCTTGAGCAGCAGCGACAGGTCCGAGCCCCAGTTGCCTGTGATCACCGTGTCGGCGCCCGATTGCTTGATCTTGGCGATGTAGGGCGCGAAGTCGCGCACCTGGGCCAGGGGCGCGAAGTCGTCGCCCACCACCTGCACATCAGGCCGCTTGGCCTTGAGCATTTCCTTGGCGTACTTGGAGACCTGCTGGCCGTGCGAGTAGTTCTGGTTGATCAGGTAGACCTTCTTGACCTCGGGCACGTCCTTCATATAGGTCGTCAGCGCTTCCATCTTCATGGAGGTGTCCGCATCCAGGCGGAAGTGCCAGTAGCTGCACTTGCTGTTGGTCAGGTCCGGGTCCACCGCCGCATAGTTGAGGTAGACGACCTCCTTGCCCTTGTTGCGCGCGTTGTGCTTTTCCAGCGCATCCATGATAGCCAGGGCCGGGCCCGAGCCGTTGCCCTGCACCACGTAGCGTGCGCCCTGGTCCATGGCCGAACGCAGCACGGCCGTGGTCTCCTGCGGGCTGAGCTTGTTGTCCAGCGGGATGATCTCGAACTTCACGCCCGAGGCATTTTTCCTGTTGAACTCCTCGGCCATCAGCTGGAAGGTCTTGAGCTGGTTCGTGCCCACGGCGGCCATCAGACCCGACAGAGGATCGATCCAGCCGATCTTCACCGTCTCGCCCTTTTGCGCCCAGGCGCCCGATGCACAGGCCAGCATGGCCGAGGCGGCCACCGAATGCACGATCCACTTCATTTTTCTGTCTCCTTTTTCCGGTTGATTCGGATATCTGTATTGGCGCCAGACTAACGCCTGAATGACAATTTCCCTCTGGGGAATGCCTTAGAAACTATCGCGCATGCGACTTGGCTGCGGCCCTGGACACATTGGCGACAGATCGCCATCGATCAGGCCAGAAAACCGTGTTTTGCCTGATTTCGGGCAAAAAAAGGGGCGCCTCGCGCCCCTTTGCGAAGTTCACTGGCCGGTCAGGCGATCAGGAAGGCCGTTTCATCTCGCATGAAGTCGGCGTGCTGGCCACATAGGGCTCGTAGTACTTCACGGGAACGAAGGTGTAGCCGGTGTTCTCCGAATCCATCGGGTACTTGCCGCCGGCCTTTTCCCAGCGTGCGATGAACAGGCCCTGCTGCAGCTGGTGATCGCTCTTGCGCATCTCCACTTCGCCGTTGAGGCTGTTGAACTTCATGCCCTCCATGGTGGCCGCCACCTTGGCCGGGTCCGTGGTCTTGGCGCGCAGGAAGGCCTGGTCCAGCATGGTCAGGCCCGAGTACAGCGAGCCCGTGTACATGTCGTCGTTGAACTTGGCCTTGTAGCCCTTGGTGATGCGGTCCAGCGGGCCGGGCAGGTTCATGTGGCCGTAGCCCACCATGTAGACCTTGTCGGCGGCGGCCGCGCCCATGGCCGTGGGCGCGCCGGTGGCGATGGCGTAGTAGGTGTAGAACTTGACGTTGTTCAGGCCCGCGTCGCTGGCGGCCTTGATCAGCAGCGCCAGGTCCGAGCCCCAGTTGCCCGTGATCACCGAGTCGGCACCCGACTGCTTGATCTTGGCGATGTAGGGTGCGAAGTCGCGCACCTGGGCCAGCGGCGAGAAGTCGTCGCCCACGATCTCCACATCGGGGCGCTTGCGCTTGAGCATCTCCTTGGCGTACTTGGAGACCTGCTGGCCGTGCGAGTAGTTCTGGTTGATCAGGTAGACCTTCTTGACCTCGGGCACGTCCTTCATGTACGTAGTCAAGGCCTCCATCTTCATGGAGGTGTCGGCATCCAGGCGGAAGTGCCAGTAGCTGCACTTGCTGTTGGTCAGGTCCGGATCCACGGCCGCGTAGTTGAGGTAGACGACTTCCTTGCCCTTGTTGCGCGCGTTGTGCTTTTCCAGCGCATCCATGATGGCCAGGGCCGGGCCCGAGCCGTTGCCCTGGAAGACGTAGCGCACGCCCTGGTCCATGGCCGAGCGCAGGGCCGCCGTGGTTTCCTGCGGGCTGAGCTTGTTGTCGATGCCGATGATTTCGAACTTCACGCCCGAGGCCGTGCCCTTGTTGAGCTCCTCGGCGATGTACTGCAGGCTCTTGAGCTGGTTGGACCCCAGCGCGGCCATGAGGCCGGACAGCGGGTCGATCCACGCAACCTTCACCGTCTCGCCCTTCTGGGCCATGGCGCCCGTGGCGCAAGCCAGGGCCAGGGATGCCGTCAATGCCTTGATCGCAAACTTCATGAAGCGTCTCCTCTTGTGGTGGTTTCTGGGCGAGGCCCAGGGTAATGGCCCCTGTGCCCTGCCCTGATCGGTGATTGCCCCTAGCGGCTATCGCCGACGAGACTCGGACCGGCCGCCCCGGCCAGGACATGCCCCCGCATGCCCTGGCCCGGTGGCCGCCCGCAACGGCTCAAAGCCCCGGCAGCCGGTAGCCGGCCAGCTGCTCGCGCAGCCGGGTCTTGAGCATTTTTCCGGTGGCGCCCAGCGGGATGGCATCGACGAAGACCACGTCGTCGGGGATCTGCCACTTGGCGGTCTTGCCCTCGTAGAACTTGAGCAGTTCCTCGCGCGTGACCTGGGCGCCGGGCTTCTTCGCCACGGCGACGATGGGGCGCTCGTCCCACTTGGGATGCGGCATGCCGATGCAGGCGGCCATGGCCACGGCCGGATGGGCCATGGCGATGTTCTCGATGTCGATGGAGCTGATCCACTCGCCGCCGGACTTGATCACGTCCTTGCTGCGGTCGGTGATCTGCATGAAGCCGTCCGGGTCGATGGTGGCCACGTCGCCCGTGGGGAACCAGCCGCGGCCCTGCGCATCCTTGACCAGCGGGCTCTCGCCCTTGAAGTAGCTGTCCACGATCCAGGGGCCGCGCACCAGCAGGTCGCCATAGCTCTTGCCGTCCCAGGGCTGGTCGGTGCCGTCGCTATCGACGATGCGCATGTCCACGCCGTAGATGGCGCGGCCCTGCTTTTGCAGGATCTTCATCTGCTCGTCCTTGGGCAGCTGCAGCTGCTTGTTCTTGAGCGTGCACAGCGTGCCCAGCGGGCTCATCTCGGTCATTCCCCAGGCATGCAGCACCTCCACGCCGAACTCGTCCTGGAAGGCCGTGATCATGGCCGGCGGGCAGGCGGAGCCGCCGATCACCGTGCGCTTGAGCGTGGAAAACCGCAGGCCGCCCGGCCTGATGTGGCCCAGCAGCATCTGCCAGACCGTGGGCACGCCGGCCGCGTAGGTGACGCCTTCGGCCTCGATCAGCTCGTACAGCGACTTGCCGTCCAGCGCCGGGCCCGGGAACACCAGCTTGCAGCCCGTGAGCGCGGCCGAGTAGGGAATGCCCCAGGCGTTGACGTGGAACATGGGCACGACGGGCAGCACCGAGTCGCGCGCCGATATGCACATCACATCGGGCAGCGCGGCCGCGTAGGCGTGCAGCGTGGTGGAGCGGTGGCTGTACAGCACGGCCTTCGGGTTGCCCGTGGTGCCGCTGGTGTAGCACATGCTGGAGGCCGTGTTCTCGTCGAATTCGGGCCACTGGTACTGGTCGGGCTGGCCGCCAATCCAGTCCTCGTAGCTGACCAGGCCCGGAATGCCGCTGTCGGCGGGCAGGCGGTCCGCATCGCACAGCGCCACCCACTGGCGCACCGTGGGGCACTTGGCATGCACGGCCTGGATGATGGGAAGGAAGGTCAGGTCAAAGCACATGACGCGGTCTTCCGCGTGGTTGATGATCCACGCCACCTGGTCGGGGTGCAGGCGAGGATTGACCGTGTGCAGCACGCGGCCCGAGCCGCTGACGCCGAAGTACATCTCCATGTGGCGGTAGCCGTTCCAGGCCAGCGAGGCCACGCGGTCGCCGGGCTGCAGGCCCAGGCCGTCCAGCGTGTTCGCCAGCTGGCGCGAACGCCGTGCCAGGTCGCGGTACGTATAGCGATGGATATCGCCCTCCACCCTGCGCGAGACGATCTCCGCATCGCCATGGTGGCGGTCGGCGAAGTCGATCAGCGACGAGATCAACAGTGGTTGGCTTTGCATCAGACCCAGCATCTATAGGCTCCTAAGGTGATTGAACTTCGTGAACGTCGTGAACTGCGGACCGCGGATTCGCGCAAGGCCAAGGCCCTGGTGCGCGATGCCGCTGCCCGCATGGAGGGTGGCTCAGGCCGGCGCCCTGGGGCCGATCCCGGCAGGGACAGGCGCATCGTTTTTCCGGCATGGTTGACGCATTGTCTTGTCGCAACTCGGCAGCGTCTTCGCATGCTCGTATGGGATATACCCTAGGACGATGCTGGAGGCATGCGCCGCGTCATGCCACAGCGTGTTCGTGGACGGCGTCTTGTCGTTGCCGAAGATCCAGTATCCGGTCTGCGATGGCGAATCCACTGTCACGCGAATGCTTGAACCGGCGCGGAACACATGCGCGAATTTCTGGATCTCCACCCGCATCAACTGGGGCTGGCCGGCGACCAGTGGCACATCCTTGTCCCGTGTGTAGGCACCCCAGGGACGCAGCGCCGTGGATCGGCTCTCATCGAGCGCACGCTTGGACGCACGCAGCCAGCCGCGCTGCACGAACATCTCCTGCCCGTCCGGCCGCACCTCGGACACGGTGACCTGGATGTCGGTATTGGCGGCCGTGGCGCTGAGCCACAGGTCGGCCGAGCCTTCGCCATAGAAGCTCAGGTCCTGCGGCAGGGCCGCCGTGGTGAAGACCAGTTGGCCATCCTTTTCCGACGCGGGCACGGCGGGCCAGCCTTCGGCCGCCGGGTTGTTCACCTGCGGACTCAGGGCCGGATAGCGGTAGCTGGACGAAGCCGTGCCTGAGGCGGGTGCGCTGTCGCCCAGCGCCTGGCCGGGCTGCATCCACAGGCGCAGGGGCTTGACCTGGACAGGCAGCCGGTCAAACCGTGCCTCGCCCGTGGGCATGAGCTTGGCGCCGCCATTGAGGGCCTTGGCGTCCGTGGTCTGCATCTCCTGCAGCAGGCGCACGCGCGGCTCCTTGTCGAAGCCGTTGTCCTCGCCCTTGACGAAGCGCGCCAGGAAGCGCTTCAGCGTCTGGTCGATATGGTCCGAGGTGATGTTCGTGTGGTGGTCGCCGTTGGAGCTGACCAGCCACATCCTGTCGGGCGCAATGGTGTCCTCGTAGTAGCCCGAGCGCGGGCCGATCTGCTCGTCCTGCCAGGACTGCGTGCCCAGCGTGGGGATATTGATCTTGCCGCTTTGCAGCATGGCGCTGCGCTCCAGGTACAGGCCATCGGCATAGGGGTTGTCCAGCCACTTGATCAGGTCCAGCTCGGGCCGCTTGATCTTCTCGATGTTGTCGGCCACGGTCTTGGCGCATTCCGTGTCGCCACCGTTCTTCACCGCCAGGTCGGCGGCCGTGCGCCAGATGCGCGGGAAGCCGTTCCACCACTGCGCCGGAAAGCCGATGTTGGCAATGCCGCCCGGATAGCCCACGTCTCGGTAGGGATCGCCCACATTCTTGCTGGGCGTGATCGCCAGCAGCCCCTTGGGCCGGTGCGCAGCCACCCACAGCTGGTTGTAGCCCGAGTACGAGTAGCCGATCATGCCGATGCGGCCATTGGACCAGGCCTGCCGCCCGGCCCATTCGATGGCAAAGGCCCCAGCCGCACCTACGCTGGCGTCAAACACCTTGTCATCCCCCGTGGAGCAGCCCGTGCCCGGCACGTTCAGCCCCATGACCGCATAGCCTTCCTTGGTCCAGGGACTGCTGATGTTGGGGTACGAGCCCGAGATATAGCCGTCGTACTCGACCAGCAGCGGAAACGGGCCCTGCCCCTCGGGCAGCAGCAGCGAGTAGCGCATCTTGCTGCCGTCCGGCAGGGTGATATAGCCCGATTGCTGGCCCGGCCCCATGGGCGCGGGCATGCCCGACGATCCCCTCCGCAGGCGGCCAGGCCCACGGCGGCGGCGGCAATGGCCCCCGCCAGCGGCCAGCGCCAGGCATGTGTGAAAACGGTCTTGACTGTCATGGGTACTTGTCTCCTTCGTTGTTGTTGGCTATCTCGTGGGGCTTGCCGCGGCAAGCCCCTGCTCGCTCATCTACTCGCTCACTGCAGCCGGATGCTGGTCGCGCCCGGCTCGGCGTCGAAGATCAGGCTGGACGGCCAGGGCTTCCATGTCTGGCCCAGGGCCGCGTTCTGCGGATTGCCCGTCTGCATGAAGGCCTTGAGGCTGGCCATCATGGCGTTCGACAGCGCCAGCCGGCCCGGGGCATTCGCCGTGCTGTTGGTCACGCGGGAGAACACGGACGGCCCGAAGTTGCCGAAGAGAAAAGGCAGATCGAAGGCATGGGCCGCGCCGTAGACCGTGTTCCAGGGCGCGGGCTGGCGTGCCCAGTCGAAGCGGTAGCTCCAGACCTCGGCCTGCCGGGTGCGCAGCGTGTTGAGCAACTGGTCGCGGCTGGGGTCGGCGAACAGATGGGTCAGTTGCGCCATGCGGGCGTTGTAGCCGGTGACCGGCGTATCGACGGGCAGGTAGGCGGCATCGATGATGTCGGCCAGGCCCGGCGCGTTGGGCGACTGCGCATCGAAGGACTGCATCATGCGAAAGCGCGCCGCATCATCGATCCTGAAGCCCGGCTTGCCGCCCAGCGCCGCCAGCAGGGGCGCGAACAGCTTGCCCTCCTCGGCCGTGTAGCCGGCCATCACGGGCATGCGGTTGTATTGGCCCGCAGCCAGCGCGGCCATGGGATCGGTGGGCAGCAGCAGGCCGTCGGGAATCGGTCCCGCGCCCGTCAGGCCCTTGGCCACCAGGGTCTGCAGCAGCACGCGCGCATCCTTGCCGCGCAGGTAGGCCGCAATCTGCGCCGGTGTCCAGCCGGCAGCCACCGTGGCCGCAGCCGCCACATCGGCAGCCAGCCCATCGGCCACCATCAGATGGGCCAGCAGCAGCGCGGACTGGGTGGCGTAGGCCGAAGCCGGCTTGAGCGTGGCCAGCACGCCGGCCGGCAGGTTGGATGGAAGCGACAGCCCGCCGCTGATGGGCACCAGCCTGTGGAACAGGCCGCGCGCCGACTCGGCCGCCAGCAGCGCCAGCACATTGGTGGCACCTGCCGACTGGCCCATGAGCGTGACATTGCCCGGATCGCCGCCAAAGCCCGCGATATTGCGCTGCACAAAGCGCAGCGCCTGCAGGTTGTCCAGCAGCGCGAAGTTGCCCGTGGCCGGCGCGCCGGCCTGCATCTGCGGCATGTGCATGTAGCCCAGGATGTCCAGCCGGTAGTTGGCCGTCACCACCACGGCATTGGCGGCGCGCGCCAGGGCCGCGCCGTCATACAGCGGATCGGCCGTATAGCCCGAGATGGCGCTGCCGCCGTGGATGAACACCAGCACCGGCAGCTTCTCGGCACCGCTGGCCGGGCGCCAGATGTTGAGCGTCAGGCAGTCCTCGCTGCCCACGGGCTGGCCCAGGGTGGAGGCAATGGTGTCGTCGAAGCGGTTGTTGGCTCCCGGGCCGTACATGCGCCCGATCTGCAGGCAGGCATTGCCGAACTGGCGCGCCTCGCGCACGCCTTCCCAGGCCTTGGGCTCGGCCGGCGGCTGCCAGCGCAGCGCGCCCACGGGCGCCTGGGCAAAGGGCACACCCTTCCAGTAATAGGTGCCCGTGGCGGCGCCGTCGTCCACGCCGCGCAAGGGCCGTAGGCCGTCTCGCGCAGTTCGGGACCTCCGCCGCCCGAGCCGCCGCAGGCCGCGAGCCACAAAGCCATTGAAGCCACGGCCAGGCGTATGCCGCCAGCCATCCACCGCTGTCCTGTGCGCATGCTTGTCTCCTGAATGGTTTTTGGGGTTTCCCGTATGGGCCGCGCCGGGCCCATGGGTCACACTGCGCAGTCGTTCGCCGCGCTGCAAAAATTCTAGGAACAGCGCGGCAAAACGCCGCTATCGCAACCACGCCAAAACAGTGACTTCAGAACGCAAACAGCGCCCCGAATGGCCCAGGAAAACCCGGTCATGACAACGCAGCGCAGCAGCTCCGCCGCCTGGGTGCGCGGCATCCTGGACATGATGGCCACCGAAGGGCTGGCCCCGCAAAGCCTGTGCGCCGCAGCCGATATCGACCTTGCCGCACTGCAGCATTCGCAGGCCCGTACCGATGTGGACCGCGTGAGCCGGCTCTGGGAGCTGGCCGTGGCCCAGTCCGCCAATCCCACGCTGGGGCTGGACCGGCAACTGGCCGCGCGCCACGGCAACATCGATCTGGTCGGCTACTCGCTGGCTTCGGGCCCGCACCTGCTGGCCGGCTTCCGCGACCTGGAACGCCACATGGCCGTGATCTCGGACGCAACGTCCTTCACGCTGGAGCGCGATGCGCGCGGCTACTGGTTGTCCATACATCACATCGGCGCCACACGGCCCGTGCCGCGCCAGCGCGTGGAATTCGCCGTGCTCACGCTGCTGGTGCTGTGCAACTGGCTGACGCGGCGCGATGTCCGGCCGCTGGCCGTGGAATTCATGGCCGAGGCGCCCGCCCCCTCACACGAGGCCGCCTACCGCGCGGCCTTCGGCCTGCTGCCGCGCTTCGGCGAGGACGCGAACCGCTTCCTGCTGTCCGAGGCCGACCTGCTCGCCCCCATTCCCACACACAACCCCGAACTGCTGGCACTGCACGAAAAGCTGGTCGAAACCGAACTCGACCACCTGGGCCAGGCCGGCGTGGGCGCGCGCGTGCGCCACGAGATCGCGCGCCTGCTGCCCCAGGGCGAGCCGCGCCGCGAAGACGTGGCCAGCCTGCTGGGCCTGACCGACCGCACCTTGCAGCGCCGCCTGCAGGCCGAAGACACCAGCTACCAGCAACTGCTGGACGAAACCCGGCGCGAGCTGGCCCTGCAGTACCTGGGCGAGCCGCGCCGCAGCCTGGCCGAGGTGGCCGACCTGCTGGGCTTTGTGGACCAGAGCAACCTCTTTCGCGCCTGCCGCCGCTGGTTTGGCATGCCGCCGGGCCAGTACCGGCAGCAACTGCGTGCGTGAATGAATGGGGTGAATGCGCGCATGAACCTTGCGCCCCACGGGGCATAGGCGCTGGGGGACAATTCCCGCATGAACCTGCATGCTGCCGCCGAAGGCCAGGCTCCGGCGACCTCCCCACGCCCTCCCATCTCCTGGCAAGACGGCTTCGCCGCCCTGGGCCCGGACTTCTTTACCCATCTGCGCCCCACGCCGCTGCCCGAGCCGCACTGGATTGCCACCAGCACCGGCACCGCCGAGCTGCTGGGCCTGGACCCGCAGTGGCTGGCCTCCGATGAGGCCCTGCAGGCGCTCACCGGCAATGCCGTGCTGCCCGGCAGCCATCCGCTGGCCAGCGTCTACAGCGGCCACCAGTTCGGCGTCTGGGCCGGCCAGCTTGGCGACGGCCGTGCCATCTTGCTGGGTGAGACCGCCTCGGGCCACGAGATTCAGCTCAAGGGCGCGGGCCGCACGCCCTACTCGCGCATGGGCGACGGGCGCGCCGTGCTGCGCTCGTCCATCCGCGAGTTCCTGTGCAGCGAGGCCATGCACGCCCTGGGCATTCCCACCACGCGCGCGCTGAGCCTCACCGGATCGCCCGCCCCCATTCGCCGCGAAGAGATCGAGACCGCCGCCGTGGTGGCACGCGTGGCGCCCAGCTTCATACGCTTCGGCCACTTCGAGCACTTTGCGGCGCGCGACCAGATAGCGCCTCTGCGCCAGCTGGCCGACTACGTGATCGACCGCTACTACCCCGAATGCCGCACGGCCGAGGCACTGGCCGGCAACGCCTACGCCAACTTCCTGCAGGCCGTGAGCGAGCGCACGGCGCGGCTGCTGGCGCACTGGCAGGCCGTGGGCTTTTGCCATGGCGTGATGAACACCGACAACATGAGCGTCCTGGGCCTGACCATCGACTACGGGCCCTTCCAGTTCCTCGATGCCTTCAACCCCGGCCACATCTGCAACCACAGTGACACCCAGGGCCGCTACGCCTTCAACCGCCAGCCCCAGGTGGCCTACTGGAACCTGTACTGCCTGGGCCAGGCCCTGCTGCCGCTGATCGGCCAAGAGGAACTGACCATTGCAGCGCTGGAGTCATACAAGCAGGTGTTTCCGCAGGCCTATGGCACCCTCATGCTGCGCAAGCTGGGCCTGCCCGAAGATGCGCCAGGTATGCCGCCCGCCGAGGGGCGCTTTGCCGCCCTGGTGAACCCGCTGCTGCAGCTCATGGCCGACAACGCGGTGGACTACACCATCTTCTTCAGCCGCCTGACCGATGCGGTGGTTGCAGGTGCCGGTGCCGGCACGGACCTCGACCTCGAGCCCGTGCGCGACCTGGTGCTGGACCGCGAGGCCTTCGACCGCTGGGCAGCCCTGTACGCACGGCACCTGGCAGGCACGGATGCCGCGGCGGCCGCCGCTTTGATGCAAGAATCGAATCCGCGCTTCGTGCTGCGCAACCACCTGGGCGAGATGACCATCCGCGCCGCAAAGGCCGGTGACTTCGCTCCCGTGCGCCAATTGCTGGCCGTGCTGCAGACTCCGTTCGACCCCCACGCCGAGCATGCCGAATGGGCAGGCTTCCCGCCCGACTGGGCTTCCTCCATCGAGATCAGCTGTTCATCATGAGCTTTCCCATCCACAAGACCGAACAGGAATGGCAGGCCGAGCTGCAGGCCAAGGGCGCCGAACCTGCCGCCTTCCAGGTGACACGCCATGCAGCCACCGAGCGCCCGTTCACCGGCCGCTATGAGCAGTTCTGGGCCGATGGCAGCTACCACTGCATCTGCTGCGGCAGCAAGCTGTTCGACTCCGACACCAAGTTCGACGCCGGCTGCGGCTGGCCCAGCTTCGACCGCGCCATCCCCGGCGCCATCACCGAAATCGTGGACCGCAGCCACGGCATGGTGCGCACCGAAACCGTCTGCAGCCAGTGCGGCGCCCACCTGGGGCATGTGTTCCCCGACGGCCCCTCCGACACAGGACTGCGCTACTGCATGAATTCCGCATCGCTGGAATTCGAGCCGCCCAAGGCCTAGGCTCCAGGCACGCAAAAACCCCAGGCCACGCGGCCCTGCACCGATGCCGGGCCGCGCCGGCTGCGCCACAATGCGCCTGCCAAGCTCAGGCCCCATGCCTGACTCCAAGCCCATCGAAACCTTCCAATGAAGTTACTGATCGACTTTTTCCCCATCATCCTGTTCTTCGTCGCCTTCAAGGTCTGGGGCATCTACACGGCAACGGCCGTGGCCATCGTCGCCACCATTGCCCAGATCGCCTATCTGCGCGTGCGCCACGGCAAGGTCGAGCCCATGCAATGGGTGAGCCTGGGCGTGATCGTGCTGTTCGGCGGCGCCACCTTGCTGGCCCACAACGACACCTTCATCAAGTGGAAGCCCACCGTGCTGTACTGGCTCATGGGCAGCGCCCTGTTGATAGGCCAGCTGGTGTTCCGCAAGAACCTGCTGCGCTCGGTCATGGGCGCGCAGCTGCAACTGCCGGACGACGCATGGCGCACCCTGAACTGGAGCTGGGCGGCGTTCTTCGCGGTCATGGGCGCGCTCAACCTGGTCATCGCCTACCGCTTCGACACCGACACCTGGGTCAACTTCAAGCTGTTCGGCGGAATGGGGCTGATGCTGGTCTTCGTGATCGGCCAGGCCATCTACATGAGCCGCTTCATGCAGGAAGACAAGGGCGAGGCAGCAGCCGCCACGCCCGACGCCCTGCCCCCGTCTGGCGTGCAGCAGGACAAGCAGCCATGAGCGCGCCCGCCCATCCGCTGCCCATCACCGCCGAAGCCATGCAGGCCGTGCTGCGCGAGCGCCTCGCCCCCGATCACCTGGAAGTGATCGACGAGAGCCACCAGCACGCCGGCCATGTGGGCGCCAACGGCACCGGCTTCGGCACGCATTTCCGCGTGCGCATTGCGTCACCTTTGTTTCAAGGCAAGCCACGCGTGGCACGCCATCGCCTTGTGTATGATGCGCTGCAAGAATTCATTGACCAGGGCGCACACGCCATCGCCATCGAGGTTCTTTGAACTTTTACAGGCTCCGACGATTCGGAGCCTGTTGCGTATCCGCGCTATAGAATCAATTTTTCCTTCATATCTGGAATTCGCATGAAAAAACAGCTTCTGACCAGCCTGGTGACTGCCGCCGTGCTGAGCACCGCGGCCCTGTCCGCCTCGGCCCAGAACATCGCCGTCGTCAACGGCAAGGCTGTGCCCAAGGCACGCGCCGAAGCGCTCAAGCAACAGATCGAGCAAAGCGGCCGCCCCGTGACGCCCGAGCTGGAAGGGCAGATCAAGGAAGAAGTCATCGCCCGCGAGATCTTCATGCAGGAAGCCAACAAGCGCAGCCTGGCCAACAGCGAAGCCTACAAGCAGCAGATGGAACTGGCCCGCCAGACCATCCTGATCCGCGCGCTGTTCGAGGACTTCCAGAAGAAGAACCCCGTGACCGACGCCGAAGCCAAGGCCGAGTACGACAAGGCCGTCGCTGCCAACAGCGGCAAGGAATACAAGGCCAGCCACATCCTGGTCGAGTCGGAAGACCGCGCCAAGGCCATCATTGCCGAGATCAAGGCCGGCAAGAAGTTTGAAGACATCGCCAAGAAGGAGTCCAAGGACCCCGGATCCGGCGCCCGTGGCGGTGACCTCGACTGGGCCAACCCCGGCAACTACGTGCCCGAGTTCTCCGAAGCCCTGATCAAGCTCGAAAAGGGTGGCATGACCCAGGAGCCGGTCAAGACCCAGTTCGGCTACCACATCATCCGCCTGGACGACGCACGTCAGGCCGAACTGCCCAAGTTCGAGGAAGTCAAGCCCCAGATCGTGCAGCAGCTGCAACAGCAAAAGCTGGCGCAATTCCAGGAATCGCTGCGCGAAAAGGCCAAGATCCAGTAAGATGCGTACGAGTCGGCGGTTTTTGCCGCCGGCCTGACCATCACCAGCCCGCCTTGTGCGGGCTCTTTTTTTGTCCGACGACTCCATCAAAAACAAAAGCTGCCCTCTGGGGCAGCTTGCACGCATTGTTGCCTGCGGCCGACTCTGAGCGTCGGGCCCCAGGCAATCCGGCACTTCAGAACTGATAGGTTGCCGTTACCCTGGCCGTGCGGCCTTCGCCGTATTCAACGGCCGAGGAGCGCGACTGCTCGCCCAGGCGCTGGCGCACGCCGGCCACATAGGCCTTGTTGCCGATGTTTTCGAGATTGAGCCTGAGCTTCCATTGCCGGTTGAGTTCATAGCCGACCATGGCGCTGTGCACCCAATAGGCAGAGAGTTTCCCATCGCCTGCCGAGGTGACATTGCGCGTGCCCACGAAGCGCACCCCATAGCCCACCGTCCAGCCTTGGGGCAATGCATAGGTGGTCCACAGGTTCAGCGAATGGCGGGGCGTATTGCCCAGCGCCTGGCCCACACGCGCAGGCTCGTTCAATGACTTGAGGGTCTTGCTGGCCATGAAGGTGTAGTTGGCGAAGACATCCCATTGCGGCATCACCTTGCCTGCGGCACCGAGCTCCAGCCCGCGCACGCGCTGCTCTCCGGCCAGCAGATAGCTGCCATCGGCCATCTGCTCGCGGGCATTGGTCTTGTCCACCTGGAACAGGGCGCCGGTCAGCGCCAACTGGCGGTCCAGCACATCCCACTTGGTTCCCAGTTCCAGGCTGGTGTTCTTCTCGGGTGCCAGCGAGGCCGTGGCCGCATCCAGGCCCGAGCCCGTGGAGACAAGGAATTCGGCGGAAGGGTTGAAGGCCGTGCCGTAGGCCAGGTAGATGCGGCCGTTGTCGGCGGGCTTGAAGCTCAGGGCCGTGCGGCCGCTGAGCCGGCCGGCGGAGCTGTCCACCGAGGTGCGCACGCCAGCGGCCGTTGTGGCGTTGGAGCGCCCGTCGATCCAGTCATAGCGCAGGCCCAGGTTCAGATCCCAGCGCGGACCCAGCGCAATGGAGTCGGTGGCATACAGCGCGCGGGTGTCCAGGCTGGTTTCGTTCCTTCCGCTGTTTTGCAAGTCCGTCGTGCCCGTCCAGTATCCGGGCGGACGGGCCAGCGGATAGCCGCCCGCCGGGAACTGCCGGTTGATGTTGTAGGAAGAGGTGGTGCGGTCATAGGTCTCGCGCGCGATCTCGAAGCCCGTGATCAGCGTATGCCCCAGCACGCCTGTGTCGAAGCGCTGTGTCAGGTTGGTCTGGTTGATCCACAGGGTGGTGGCCGCATCGCGGCCATAGGCCTGGGGCCCTGCGGGCCGGTAGTAGCCAGGCTGCATGCCCCGGAGATCGACATGCGAGGCAGAGATCACGGTATCGCGGCTCAGCCGCGAGTAGCGCGAGAGGTTCTGCAGCTTGGCGCCCGAGGCGAAGTCATGCTCAATCTTCGCGGTCAGGGCATCCTGGCTGATCTTTTCCCGGTCAAGGTTGCGCCAGCCGAAATAGGCATTGCGCGAGACGCCATCGAGCATCTTGCCACGAAAGGCCGGCACGCCGAAGTCGGGAAGATTGTCATCGTTCTGGTGGAAGAAGCTGAGAGTCACGCGCGTGGGCGAATTCAATCCCAGAGCCAGCGAGGGCGCCACACCCCAGCGCCGCTTGAAGATGGTGTCGCGCCCGGCCACGTCGCTGTCATGGCCCATGAGGTTCAGGCGCATGGCGGCCTTGCCGCCAGCCAGCACCCGGTTGGTGTCGAGCGTGAGGCGCCGGTAGCTGGCCGTGCCCAGGCCCGCGTCGGCCTCGGTGAAGTCATGGGCCTTGGGCTGCTTGCTGATCATGTTGATGCTGCCGCCCGAGGTGCCTGCCCCGCCGAAGACCGAGTTCGGGCCCTTGATGACTTCGACAGACTCCGTGTTGAAGAGGTCGCTGCGGTTGTTCTGCCCACTGTCGCGCAGCCCGTCGATCTGCAGGTTGGCGTTGGCGCTGAAGCCGCGGATGTTGATGCTGTCGCCCGAGCCCGCACCGCCCTCGCCCGCATTGAAGGTGATGCCCGACACATTGGACAGCGCCTGCTGCAGGCTCAGGGCGTTCTGTTCCTGGAGCACCTGCCCCGGTACCACCGTAATGGTCTGGGGCACGTCCAGCAGCGGCTTGGCGTACTTGACCGAGTCGGATGCCTCGGTGCGCGAGCCGGTGGTGCGCGGTCCCGAAACGGTGACCGGCGCCAGCTGGACCTGGCGATCCTCAGGGGGCACAGCCTGCGCGTATGCGGGTGTGACCAGCGCCGCAGCGAAGACCGAATAAAGGCATGACTGGGGGCCGGAGACGAAAGGTCGGGAACGGCAATCTGAAGTGCGCATGGCAAGGGCCTTTGTTGAAAATGGAAATCATTTGCAACAAGACCTTTCCATAGCAATCAGATCCGTCTGATTCCGGTGTTCAGACCTCGATTTCAGTCGTTTTCGCTTGCGTCGATCAGCGCGCTCCCGCCTCCTGCAGCAGCCGCTCCACCTCATGCTGGCTGCGCTGGCGGGCGTGGGCCAGGGCCGTGACGCCGTCCTTGTCGGGCAGGCTGAGGTCCGCCTTCGCCGTGATCAGCTGGCGCACGATGTCCTGGTAGCGCGGGCCACCATCGCCCAGCAAAACGGCTTCGAGCAGGCAGGTCCAGCCCAGCCGGTTCACATGGTCGGCCCGTACACCGGCAGCCAGCAAGGCCTGCACGGTATCGACGTGGCCGCGCTCGCAGGCGGGGATCAGCGCCGTGCCGCCATAGCGGTTGACGCTTTGCAGGTCCGCACCATAGGACAGTGTCATGCGCAGGATTTCCAGCCGGCCCAGGGCACCGGCCAGCAGATAGGCGCTGTCCTGCAGGTCGTTCTTGAGATTGGGATTGGCCCCGTGGACCAGCAAGGAGCGTGCGACCTCGACATGGTTGCCGCGCACGGCCAGCAGCAGCGGCGTGTTGCCCTGCGGATCACGCACATCCACCGGCGCGCCGCGCTTGAGCCAGTCGCGCACCTGCAGCGCTTCGCCCGCCTGGGCGGCCGCCAGCAGCGCGGGGCCGAATTCGGGGCGGTTCACCACACCCTCCTGCGCCTTGGCCGCGTCGCGGCCCTCGGCGGCTGCGGCAACGGCCTGGGCCTCCTGCGCCTGGGCATCCGCCAGTCCTGCCGCAAGGCAGGCCGTCAGAATCGCCGCGTGCCGGCCCTGCGCGCCGGATCGGGAAACAGCATGGTGCATACAAGCCCTCCTGGAAAACACTGTGGTGCGGCAAGCGTACGGCAAGCCCGGGCGATTGCAGGCGAACCCGGGGTACCGCCCGTCAGTTTCATTCAGGAACTATAGCGGCATCGCCTGATCCCACGCGCTTTCCCTGGGCTCGGCCCGCGCTGGAAAGTCTCCGCGCGCCAGCCGACCTCGAACGAAAGGAGACCCGTTCCCGTGCCTTGCAATCAACGCCGTGCCGCCCGCTGGCTGGCCGCAGCCGCCACCGCCCTCGCCGTCCTCACCACCACCCTGGCTCCGGCCGTCGCCCATGCGCGCGAGTTCGTCAGCGTCAAGGGCGCCAGCGTCAATGTGCGGCAGCAGCCCACCACGCGCTCGGCCACGCTGTGGGAACTGGGCAAGGGCTATCCGCTGCAGGTGGTGCAGCGCAAGGGCCAGTGGCTGCGCGTCAGGGACAACGAGAGCACGCTGGGCTGGGTGCATGCGCCGCTGACCGGCAAGACCCCGCACATGGTGGTGACCGGGCGCACCGCCAACCTGCGCGCCGGCCCGGGCCAGAACCATCGCGTGGTGGGCAAGCTGGCTGAAATGGAAGTGGTGCGCACGCTCAGGAAACAGGGCTCCTGGGCCCAGGTCCAGCGCGACAACGGCCAAAAGGGCTGGGTGGCGCGCAGCCTGACCTGGGGCTGGTGACGTGGGCTGATTACCTGGACGTCTGGCTGACGTTCAGCCGTTGACCACGACCTGCGCGCGCGGCGCATAGCCGTGGTTCAGCGGGCCATGGCCGGCGCCCGTGAACACATCGGCGCCGGCCGCAATCGCGCCCAGGATGTAATCGCGCGCCTGGGCCACGGCCGCCTCCAGCGGCAGGCCCAGCGCCAGGTGAGAGGCAATCGCCGAAGACAGCGTGCAGCCCGTGCCGTGCCCGTTGTGCGTGGCAATGCGCTGCGACTGCAGGCGCAGCCGCTGGCCGTTGCCATGGCCCAGCAGGTCCACCACCAGATCGCCCGACAAGTGCCCGCCCTTGAGCAAGGCGGCAGGCGCGCCCAGCGCCAGGAGTTCCTGCACAGCGCCGTCCAGTGCGTCTATGCCCTCAATGGAGTGGCCCAGCAGCAGCGCGGCCTCGTCCAGATTGGGCGTGACCACGGTGGCCAGGGGGAACAGTTCGCGCACCAGCACGGAGGCGGTTTCCGGGGCAATCAGCCGGTCGCCGCTGGTGGCCACCATCACGGGGTCCAGCACCACGTTGCGCAGCTGGTGGCGGCGGATGGCATCGGCCACCACCTGCACCACCTCGGGCGTGGCCAGCATGCCGATCTTGACGGCGTCGGCGCCGATGTCCTCGACCACCGCATCGATCTGGCCGCGCAGTATGTCCACGGGAATGCCGTGGATGCCGCTGACGCCCAGCGTGTTCTGCACGGTGATGGCCGTGATGGCCGTCATGCCGTAGCAGCCCAGGGCGCTGCAGGTCTTGAGGTCGGCCTGTATGCCGGCGCCGCCGCCGCTGTCGGAGCCCGCGATGATGAGCACGCGGGCATAGCGCTTGCGCGCGGCGGGAGCCGGTTCGGGGGATGCGGCGGTCGAAGGGGAGTGGTCGGCAGTCATGGGCGAAAATTATCACCCATGCGCATGGTCAATACCGGCAGCTGCGGGATGTGCTGTAATGCCTGCTGACGGACGAAACAGGGGTGTCCCGTCGGTGAAACAGGGCCTGGCCCGCCTCACCGATGCGTGACTGAGAAACACCCTGGGGCCCCGGGGCGACCAGCCCCCTGCCGCACAAGCCTGCACCACAGGCACCTTGCCGCGCAGCGCCCCTGCACCCGATCCAGGTCATGCTGGCGTGGGGAGTTTCAATCAATCGGGGTGGTACGCCGCGTTTTGTCCAGCACATGCCCTGTGCGCGGACAGCCGGCCGGCAGTCCCACGGGCATGGGCGCACTTGACCACCAGATGCACATGTCCGTTCTACAAGCTTCTTCCCGCATCGCCATTCTGGGCGGCGGCCTCATGGGCCGGCTGCTGGCATTGGCGCTGGCCCGTCGCGGCCACGGCATTGCCGTATACGACGCCCACGGCCCCGAAGGCGATGGCGCCGCGGCCCGCGTGGCAGCCGCCATGCTCGCGCCCCTGGCCGAATCGGCCATCACCGAGCCCGGCGTGGTGCGCATGGGCCAGCACGGCCTGACGCGCTGGCCCGAACTGCTGGCCCAGCTCGATGCGCCCGTGTTCTTCCAGCAAAACGGCACCCTCATCCTCTGGCACCGCCAGGACGCGGGCGATGCCCAGCGCTTCTTCGGCCTGCTGGAGAAAAACCGCCGCATCAACCCCAGCCTTCCCGCGCTGCAGCCGCTGGCCGACCAGGCCCTGCACGACTGCGAGCCCGCGCTTGAGCGGCGCTTTGCCCAGGCCATGTACCTGCAGGGCGAGGGCCAATTGGACAACCGCCAGCTGCTGGCCGCACTCCACGCCACGCTGACCCGCCTGGGCGTGGAGCAGCACTGGAACCAGCCGCGCGAGCTGGCCGACTTCCAACCCGGCACGCCGGGCCAGCCCGACTGGGTGCTGGACTGCCGGGGCCTGGGCGCACGCGGCCAGTGGCCTGCGCTGCGCGGCGTGCGCGGCGAGGTGGTGCGCATCCACGCGCCCGAGGTCACGCTGCAGCGGCCCACGCGCCTGATCCATCCGCGCTACCCGATCTACATTGCGCCCAAGGAGGACCACCTCTTCGTCATCGGCGCCACCGAGATCGAGTCCGACGACATGTCGCCGGCCAGCGTGCGCTCCACGCTGGAGCTGCTGAGCGCCGCCTACACCGTGCATCCGGGTTTTGCCGAGGGCCGCATCGTCGAGATAGCCACCCAGTGCCGCCCCACCCTGCCCGACAATCTGCCGGCCGTGCGCTGGAGCGCGCCGCGCGTGATGGAGGTCAACGGCCTGTACCGCCATGGCTTCATGATCGCGCCGGCCATGCTGGACGTGGTGCTGCAGCTGCTCGACAGCGGCGATTCCGAACTGGCCCGCCGCTTCGATGTCGCCGTCGAGAATGCGCCATCGCAGCACAAGGCAGCCGCCTGAACGGCACGCACGGCACTTTCACGCACAACAGACCGGACATGCATGCAGGGTCGCCAGGCCCGGCCCTGCCTAAGATCGAACAAGCCCCCGTACCCGCCTTTCGTTTCCCCCCAGCCGCCATGAACATCACCATCAACCAGCAAGCGACCGAACTGAGCGACGGAGCCACCGTGGCCGACGCGCTGGCCCAGCTTGCGCCGCGCCCGCCCTTTGCCGTGGCCATCAATACCGTCTTCGTACCCAAGGCCCGCTATGCCGAGCAGGCGCTGAACGACGGCGACCGCCTCGAAGTGATCTCGCCGGTGACCGGCGGCTGATGCCCCATCCGACTCTCCCATTGCCTCACGCCATGACGACTTCCGCCTCTTCCTCCGACGACAGCCTGGTCCTGTACGGCCAGCGCTTTGACAGCCGCCTGCTGCTGGGCACCTCCCGCTACCCCTCGCCCGCCGTGCTCGAAGCTGCCGTGCAGCGCGCGCGCCCTGCCATGGTCACGGCCTCGCTGCGCCGCCAGGGCAGCAATGCCGCCGAGACCGGCGCCAGCTTCTGGGAACTGCTCAGAAAGCTCAACGTGCCTGTGCTGCCCAACACCGCCGGCTGCATGACCGTGCAGGAAGCCGTGACCACGGCCCAGATGGCGCGCGAAGTCTTCGAGACGCCCTGGATCAAGCTGGAGCTGATCGGCGACGACTACACCCTGCAGCCCGACACGCTGAACCTGGTCGAGGCCGCCTCCATCCTCATCAAGGACGGCTTCCAGGTCCTGCCCTACACCACCGAGGATCTGGTGCTGTGCCAGCGCCTCGTGGATGTGGGCTGCCAGGCCGTCATGCCCTGGGCGGCGCCCATCGGCACGGGCCGCGGCCCCGTCAACCCCTATGCCATGCAGACGCTGCGCGAACGCCTGAAGGTGCCGCTGATCGTGGATGCGGGCCTGGGCCGGCCCTCGCATGCCTGCCAGGTCATGGAATGGGGCTATGACGCCGTGCTGCTGAACACGGCCGTGGCCCTGTCCGAAGACCCGGTGGCCATGGCCGGCGCCTTTGCCGATGCCGTGAACGCCGGCCACGCCGCCCACCGCGCCGGCGCCATGGCCGAGCAATCTGCCGCCCAGCCCAGCACGCCCGTGCTGGGCACGCCGTTCTGGCACCACGGCTGAGGAGACCGGCCATGAGCAACGACTCCATCCAATCCTGGGCAGATGCCATCGTGCGCCTGCACGGCGCCACCTTCGCCCCTGAAGGCTCCGCCCTGCCCTCCCAGCCCGTGCCTCAGGCACAGCGCCAGGAGCCGGCCTATCTTGCGGCGCTGCAGGCCTGCAGCGCGCTGGGCTTCATCGCCATCGACGCCGAGACGCTGGCCTGCGCCTGGCAGGCGCAGACGCTGCGCAGGGGCCGCTTCGAGGCCACGCTATGGCCCGACGATCCGCGCGACTTCGGCCTGGAGGGCGCCGATCCCGCACTGGCCTTCCCGGAGTGCCCAAGGTCCCTGGGCCTGTACGGCGTGCTGCCCGACGCGCAATGGGTGGGACGCATGGCCCGCGCCGGTGTGCCCACCGTGCAATTGCGCCTCAAGTCCGAGGACCGCGACGCCATCGCCCGCGAAGTGCGCGCCGCCGTGGCCGCCGTGGAAGGCACGGACGCCCTGCTCTTCATCAACGACCACTGGCGCGAGGCCATCGATGCCGGCGCCTATGGCGTGCATGTGGGCCAGGAAGACCTGGACACGCTGGCCGGCGCCGACCTGCAAGCCATCCACGCCTCGGGCCTGCGCCTGGGCGTGAGCACGCATGGCTATGCCGAAATGGTGCGCGCCCATGCGGTGCAGCCCAGCTACATCGCGCTGGGCGCCGTCTTCCCCACAACGCTCAAGAAGATGGCCACGGCTCCACAGGGCCTGGCGCGCCTGAGCGCCTATGTGCGCCTGATGCAGCGCTATCCGCTGGTGGCCATCGGCGGCATCTCGGCCGACCAGTTCCCGGCCGTGCGCGCCACGGGCGTAGGCTCGGTGGCCGTGGTGCGGGCACTGGTCAATGCCGAGGATCCTGAAGCGGCGGCGCAGCAGTTGCTCGCCAGCATGCACGCTGCCGACTGAGTTCTTGCTGGGCACCCAACAAAAAAGGGAGCAGATGCTCCCTTTTTTTTCACTGCCTCAGCCCTTGGGCGGACCCTTGTCGTCTGCCTGCGGCGACGGAGCCTGTGGTGAGCTACGAAAGGCCGGGTCGGTCTCGCGCGACAGCAGCATGTCCACCGAGCGGCTCAGCGGCTCGTCCAGGCCACGGTGCTCACGCACGGTGTCGGGCGGTTCCAGCTCCCACTTGTCCAGCGCCAGGTCCATGTCCAGCGGCGCCTTGAGATTGTGGCTGCTGAAACCCACGGCACCCGAGCCGGGCACCGACAGCGTCACGGGCGGAAAGCGCGAGGGCACATCGACATGCGGCAGCTCGTTCTCGCCCAGGTCCGTGAGGTCTATGTCCAGCAGCGGTGCCGACTCATCGTGGATGAAGGAAGGCGCCTCGCCCAGGGGCACGGCGCGCACCTGGCCTGCGGGCAGCTGGCCGGCCTGATCCAGATCGAAGTTCAGGGGCTGCAGCTCGAAGTGCAGCGGTGCGGACAACGAGTCCGGTGCGCTGCTCGCAGGCTTGTCGCCGCCACCGACAGCACCCGTGGACAGTGGCAGCGTGTCCATGGGGGTGAACTCCAGGCCCGGCTCCAGCGGCGTCACCGAGGCCGGCTGCGGCTGTGCAGGTTCTATCGGCGGCTGCAGCTCTGCCATCCAGTCCACGCCCGTGGCCGCGGATGCAGGAGCCTGCGCCGGCGTGGCTTCTGCAGCCGCTGTGAAGGCAGCCGCGCCGGCCGTGGCTGCGCCGGCTGCGGCCGTGCCCGTGACCATGCGCGGCGTGGTGCGCTCGCGCGGGCCGGGTTCGCCGCGGGTTCCGGCAGGTGAGGTGCGCGCAATGGACAGCAGCAGCAGCAGGTCGTCGAAGGCCGCCAGGTCGAAGGGGGCCGGCGCATCGGGGTCGGGTGCACCGTCCTGCTTGAACAGGTAGTGCGCCAGGCAAGTTTCGACTTCGTCCACGGGCCACAGGGCCTCGATGCGTGCCAGTTGCTCGGGATAGCCCTGCAGCAGGCTGCTGCCCTTGTCGGTGAAGCCCGGCATGGCCGGCACACGGGCGTTGAAATGCCTGGCGAAGCGGGCGCGCAGCTGGTCGAAATCGTCGCGGCGGCTCAGCGTGTAGTACAGGTGCAGCAGCTCCAGATAGGCCAGCGGCGAGGAATCCTCATGCGTGTCGATATGCGAGCGCAGCAGCTCGATGGCCTGCTGGTGCTCGCCCACCGAGATGAAGAATTCCGCCTGCTGCTGCACGTCGAACAGTTCGCCGGGCTGCACCATGCGCCTGGCCTTGATGGCCTCGGGCCCGGATGTGCGCACAGGTGCCGGGGCCTGCGGCGCAGGCTCGGTTTCCAGCTCGGCATGCACGGACACAGGCACGGGAATGGTGGCCGGGCCGAAGTCGCCAGGGTCCACATCCTCATGCAGCTCATAGGTCACGCCGGGGCGCATCTGGGCGCCGCGCTGCACATAGGGCGAAGCCAGGGTATCCGGTCCCCGGCGGTCATCCTGCTGCGGTGCCGCAGGCCGGTGCTCACGCAGGCTGGGGGCCATGGGCCGCGTGGGCCTATGGGGATCCAGGGAATGCGGCAGGGTGTGGATCTCGTCATCGCGCACATGGGGCGGGGTCGACGGCACGGGGTCCTGCGACGAACGCTCCACCGATTCCCGCCAAGCGTTTTGCTCGCGCGAGAACAGCGAAGCACCCGAGCGCATGCGCCAGGCCATCCAGCCGATCACGGCCACGGCGGCAATCAGGGCCAGCAGCAGCGCATTGAACAGCCAGGATGAGCCGCCGGACTCCTGGCGCATTGCGTCCAGCTCGGCCCGCAGCTGGGCCAGTTGCCCACGGTCCACGCCGTCGCGCTTCTTGAAGGCCGCCATCTCGGCCTCCAGCGCCTGCACGCGCTTGTTGGCCTCGGCCAGCTGCTCGCTGCCGGCATCGAACATGGGAGCCGCAGATGCGGCGCCGCCTTCGGGTGTTCCGGGTGTTCCGGGTGTTCCGGGTGTTCCGGGTGTTCCGGCTGCTCCAGCGGCGCCCGGGGTGCCGCCCGTTCCCAGCCACTCCTCCACCGGCTCCATGCGCAGGCGCGGTTCGATGCGCAGGCCCGCCTGCAGCTGCCCGGCCTGGGCCTGGGCGGTCACACCCACGGGAGGCTTGGACTTTTCGGCCGCGGCCTTGGGTTTCGGCTTGGGCTTTGGTTTGGGCTGGGGCTGCGCCTCCTTGGGAGCGGACGCCGTGGCAGGCCGGGCATCCGACCGGGCACTGCGGGCAGCGGCCGCGCGGGAGGGTGTCGAAGAAGATTCAGAAGCGGTGCCAGCCACACCGGCTGCACCAGCGCCAGCGCCAGCTGCTGCAGCGGCGCCCACGGTCGGCAGCGCAGGCTGCGCTGCTGCCAGTTCACGCACATTGATGGGCTGGTTGCCTGAGGCGTCCACCGAATCTGGCAGCTGCGCCAGCAGCGTATAGCTGCGGCTGATGCCGCCACCTTCGCAGCCCGCCCACAGCTTGAGCGTCACGATGGGCTCGTCCACCGTATAGCGGGCCTGCACCCGCACGGCCTTGCCCGACGAGGTCGGGCTGACACTGACGCGCGAGGATTCGATGGGCCTGTCACCGGCCAGCAGCTCGGCGCGCACACAGGAGCTGCCGGCGTCGTTTCCGCTATCGGGCTGCAAGCCCACCACCAGGTCGAACGGAGCGCCCAGCACCACGTTGCCCCGAGGACTGCCCAACGACAATGCGGACGCGTTCCAGGCCATGGAGGACAGGGCGACGCCGAGAATGGTGCTACAAATTCTCACATCAGCCTTTCTTTGAACGCTTGCATTTTTGCATAGACACCTGTAGGACACCTCCTCTATGTATATGATCCAAAACAACATTTCTCCTATCAGAAACGTCGGATTGATAGGCGCAGGCATCATGGGGCAAGGCATTGCCCAGTTGGCCGCCCAGGCAGGCGTCAGGGTGCTGTTGCAGGATGCCCGTCCCGGTGCTGCCGCACAAGCGCAACAACAGCTGCTTGCGCTGTGGGACACGCTGCAGAAGAAACAAAAAATAACAAGTGAGCAAGCCGCAGATTGCAAGGCCCGGCTGACGGTGGTGGACAGTCTCGATGCCTTCAGGAACTGCGATCTGGTGATAGAGGCCATCGTCGAGCGCATGGATGCCAAGCAGGCGCTGCTGCGCGAGCTGGAGGCCATCGTTGCGCCCGGGACCCTCATCGCCAGCAATACCTCGGCCCTGTCCATCACCACGCTGGCCACGGCGCTCAAGCATCCGCAGCGCTTTGCCGGCTTTCACTTCTTCAACCCGGCGCCGCTGATGAAGGTGGTGGAGATCGTGCGCGGCCTGGCCACGGACGAGGCCACCTGCGCCGCGCTGGCACAGTTCGCGCGCAGCTTCGGCCACACGCCCGTGCGTGCGCAGGACACGCCGGGCTTTCTGGTCAACCACCTGGGCCGAGGCTATGTGACCGAGGCGCTGCGCATCGTGCAGGAAGGCATTGCCGACTTCGCCACCATCGACCGCATCCTGCGCGAGCAGGTGGGATTCAAGCTCGGCCCGTTCGAGCTGATGGATCTCACCGGCCTGGATGTCACCCATGCCGTGATGGAGCACATCTACCACCAGTACTACCAGGAGCCGCGCTACCGCCCCAGCCCCATTGCAGCGCAGCGCGTGGCGGCCGGCCTGCTGGGCCGCAAGACCGGCCAGGGCTTTTACCGCTATACCGAAGGCCGCGCCGAGCAGCCTGCCGAGCCTGCCGTGCCGCAGGTGCAGACGCTGCCACCGGTCTGGGTGTCCGCACGCGCGGCCCGGCGCAACGAGATCTACCAGTTGCTCAAGAGCCTGGGCGCACGCATTGAAACCGCGCAGGCACCGACCGAGCAGGCCTTGATCCTGGTGGCGCCGCTGGGCCTGGACGTGACCACGGTGGCTGCCGTGGAGCGGCTGGACTGCACGCGCACCATGGGCATCGACATGCTGATCGCCGACGCCGACACGCGCCGCCGCGTGCTGGCCACCACGCCGGCCACGCGCACCGACATGCGCGATGCGGCCCATGCGCTCTTTGCCAGCGACGGAAAGGCCGTGAGCGTGATCCGCGACAGCGGCGGCTTCGTCACGCAGCGCGTGGTGGGCTCCATCGTCAACATCGCCAGCGACATCTGCCAGCAGGGCATCGGCAGCCCGGCCGATCTGGAAAAGGCCGTAACCCTGGGCCTGGGCTATCCCATGGGCCCGCTGGCCATGGGCGACCGCTGGGGCCCCACCAACATGCTGGAGGTCCTGTTCAACCTGCAGACCGTGTATGGCGACCCGCGCTACCGCCCCAGCCCCTGGCTGCGTCGCCGTGGCGCGCTGGGGCTGAGCCTCACGCACGAGGAGCCATAAGCCCTGCAAAGCCGGCGACCCGATGCAAGACGGGTCGCCTTTTTTTCGCCGCCCTGCCCCGTTTTCGGCAGGCCCAGACACCGAAGTGACAGGCCCGCCGGCGGCATGCTGCGCCGCGGCGGTCCCACACGCGACAATGTGACCGTCATCAGTCACGCAAAAGACAGGCCATGGACGACCCGATTCTTACCATCGAAGAACGTGAAGCGATCAATTCCGGTCGCTGGTTTTCATCACTTTCTCCATCGCTTCGGCACGACATTCTTCGATGCGCTTACGTCAAACGGTTCAAAGATGGCACGCTCATCTGCGCACGCGGAGAACCGCCCGAGGAATGGATCGCCTGCGCCCGCGGTGCGGTGCGCGTGAGCTCGACCTCGATCACGGGCAAGCAGATCACGCTGGACTACGTGGAGCCGGGCATCTGGTTCGGCGACGTGGCCATCCTGGACGGGGACAAGCGCACGCACGATGCCTATGCGCACGGCGAGACCACGCTGCTGTGCGTGTCCAAGACCGACTTCAAGAAAATCCTGTCCATGCATGTGGAGTTCTCGGAAGCCATGCTGCGCCTGCATGCACGGCGCATCCGCCAGCTCTACGGCCTGGTCGAGGACCTCAACACCCTGCCGCTGCGCGCGCGCCTGGCCAAGCAGCTGCTGCACCTGGTGCGCAGCTATGGCGTGACCAGCCTGTCGGATGGCAGCGAGATCCGCATCGGCCTGCACCTGGCGCAGGAGGAACTGGCCCAGTTGCTGGGCGCCTCGCGCCAGCGCGTGAACCAGGAACTCAAGGCCATGGAGCGCGAGAACGCCATCCGCATCGAGCCGGGTGGCCTGGTGGTCTGCGACCGCGACACGCTGCTGCGCATCGCCGCGCCCGACGCCTGAACCTGCGCGGCCCCCACCGCGCCGCGTACACACAACCCTTTCCTTCACCGACCGGACGCTCGCGCCGGCCGGTGCCTTGCCGCGCCCGTGCCGCGCGGCTGCTCCCCTTTCTAGAACCGGTTTCCGAACCGATCACAGGACTGACTGCCCCATGAGCACTTTCGACCATTTCGTAGGCACGCGCCCCGTCTCCGACCAGCACGCATTCGACGTGCCCGCGCTCACCGCCTGGATGCAGGGCCATGTGCAGGGCTTTGCCGGCCCGCTGCAGGTGGAGATGTTCAAGGGCGGCCAGTCCAACCCCACCTACAAGCTCATCACGCCCGGCCGCAGCTACGTGATGCGCTCCAAGCCCGGCCCCGTGGCCAAGCTGCTGCCCTCGGCCCATGCCATCGAGCGCGAGTTCCGCGTGATGAAGGGCCTGGCCGGCACCGACGTGCCCGTGCCCCACATGTATGCGCTGTGCGAGGACGAGTCCATCATCGGCCGCGCCTTCTACATCATGGAGTGCATGGAAGGCCGCGTGCTCTGGGACCAGTCCCTGCCCGGCATGGAGCCGGCCCAGCGCGCCGCCATCTACGACGAGATGAACCGCGTGATCTCGGCCCTGCACACCGTGGACTTCGCGGCCCAGGGCCTGGCCGACTACGGCAAGAGCGGCAACTACTTCGAGCGCCAGATCGGCCGCTGGAGCAAGCAGTACGTGGCCTCGGTCACCCAGCCCATCCCCGAGATGGACCAGCTCATGCAGTGGCTGCCCGCCCACATGCCGGCCAGCGCGCTGGATGCCTCGCGCGTGTCCATCGTGCACGGCGACTTCCGCCTGGACAACCTGATGTTCCACCCCACCGAGCCGCGCGTCATTGCCGTGCTGGACTGGGAGCTGTCCACCCTGGGCCACCCGCTGGCCGATTTCAGCTACCACTGCATGAGCTGGCACATCCCGGCCACGCTGGGCCGGGGCATCGCAGGCAAGGACCTGGCGGCCCTGGGCATTCCCGGCGAAGAGGAATACATCCGCCGCTACTGCGAGCGCACGGGCCTCAAGGACGTGGACACGCTGCGCGCCGACTGGAACTTCTACATGGCCTACAACATGTTCCGCATCGCGGCCATCCTGCAAGGCATTGCCAAGCGCGTGGAAGCCGGCACGGCCTCCAGCGCCCAGGCCAAGGCCTCGGGCGACACCGCCCGGCCCATGGCCGAGCTGGCCTGGTCCTTTGCCCAGCGCAGCTGAGCCATCCAGACCGCCCCCATCACTCACCGATCACCCCGTTTCCACCACAAGCGACAAGCCAAGAGAAGGAGCGCATCCATGGACTTTGAATATTCGCCCAAGACCAAGGACCTGCAGGAACGCCTGCTGAAGTTCATGGACGAGCACATCTATCCCGGCGAAAAGGACTATGCCGCCGAGATGGAAGCCAACACCGCCGCAGGCAAGCGCTGGACGCCGCTGCAGACCATCGAGAAGCTCAAGGTCAAGGCCCGGGAGCAAGGCCTGTGGAACCTCTTCCTGCCCGTGGACAGCGCCGAGGCCGCAGGCTACAAGGGCGGCGGCCTGACCAACCAGGAATACGCGCCGCTGGCCGAGATCATGGGCCGCGTGCCATGGTCCAGCGAGGTGTTCAACTGCTCGGCGCCCGACACCGGCAACATGGAAACCATTGCGCGCTACGGCAGCACCGAACTCAAGGAGCGCTGGCTCAAGCCGCTGCTGGAGGGCAAGATCCGCTCGGCCTTCGCCATGACCGAGCCCGAGGTGGCCTCCTCCGACGCCACCAACATCTGCACCCGCATCGAGCGCCAGGGCGACGAGTACGTGATCAACGGCCACAAGTGGTGGATCTCGGGTGCCGGCGATCCGCGCTGCCAGGTCTTCATCACCATGGGCAAGACCGACCCCGATGCGCCCAAGCACTCGCAGCAAAGCATGATCATCGTGCCCGGCGACGCGCCCGGCATCCGCATCGTGCGTCCGCTCAACGTCATGGGCTATGACGATGCGCCGCACGGCCACATGGAGATGTACTTCGAGAACGTGCGCGTTCCCGTGGGCAACATCCTGCTGGGCGAGGGCCGTGGCTTCGAGATCGCCCAGGGCCGCCTTGGCCCCGGCCGCATCCACCACTGCATGCGCCTGATCGGCCTGGCCGAGCGCGCGCTGGAGCTGATGTGCAAGCGCGCCAGCTCGCGCATCGCCTTCGGCAAGAGCGTGGCCCAGCAGACCGTGACGCAGGAACGCATCGCCGAGGCACGCTGCCGCATCGACATGGCGCGCCTGCTCACGCTCAAGGCCGCCTGGCTGATGGACATTGCCGGCAACAAGGTGGCGCGCAGCGAGATCGCCATGATCAAGGTCGTGGCCCCCAGCATGGCCTGCCAGGTCATCGACTGGGCCATGCAGGTGCACGGCGGCGGCGGCATGAGCGACGACTTCCCGCTGGCCAGCGCCTACGCCCACGCGCGCACGCTGCGCTTTGCCGACGGCCCGGACGAAGTGCACCGCAACGCCATCGCCAAGTGGGAGCTGGGCAAGTACGGCGCCTACGGCAAGGATGCCGGCGTGCCCATCACGCGCGGCAGCTGAGCAGGCTTCAAGCCTGAGGCCTCAGGCCGCACACCCGACAGGACCGGGTGGCGGCCCTGGCCCTTCCCTCTCAGCCAGGTGGCAATGCCTCCTGGCTTTTTTGTGCCTGCCTTTCCGGCATTTCAGCGCCCATGGCAGGCGCCTCCCATCCCCCGCCCAGCGCCCGGTACAGCGCCACGCGCGCCTGCAGCTGCAGCAGGCGCTGCAGCACGGCATCGTCCTGGGCCGCGTACAGCGTGGTCTGGGCCTGCAGCAGGGACAGCAGGCTTTCCGCCCCGGCCTTGTAGCGCAGCTCGGCCAGCGACACGGCCTGGCGGGCCTGGGCCAGCACCTCGGCCTGAGCCTCGGACTGGGCCTTGAGGCCGTGGACGGCGTTGAGCGCCAGGTCCACATCGCCATAGGCCGCGACGATGGCCTTGTGGTAGCCGGCCAGCAGCTCCTCGCGCCGGGCCTGGGCGCCATCGCGCTCGGCCGCCAGACGGCCGCCGTCGAAGATGGGGCCGGCCAGTCCGGCCAGCAGCGAATAGACCGGCTCGCGCAGCCAGTCGCTGGCGCGGCCCGCGCTGGTGCCCGCGCTGCCTGTGAGGGTCAGCCGGGGCCACAGCGCCGCACGGGCCGCCTGCAGGTTGGCGCTGGCGGCGGCCAGCTGTGCTTCCGCATTGGCAATGTCGGGCCGGCGCTGCAGCAGTTGCGTGGGCAGGCCTGCGCCGATCTCGGGCAGCTGCAGGGCCTGCAGCGAATCCGTGGCCAGCGCGGGGCGCCGGGCCTGGCCCAGCAGCACGGCCAGCGTAGCATCGGCATCCTCGCCCTGGCGGCGCAGCGTGGCCAGGGCCTGGCGCTGGCTGGCCACCAGGCCGCGCTGCTGGGCCAACTCCAGCTGGGTGGCGGCGCCTGCGCGCGCGCGGGACTCCACCAGGCCCAGCAGCCGCTCGGCATTGGCCACATTGCGCGCCGCAATGGCCTGGCGCTCACGCAGCGCCACGGCCTGCAGCCAGCCATGGGCCACCTGGGCGGTGACCGTGAGGCGCACCGTGTCCTGGTCGAACCGGCTGGCCTGCCAGGCCGCCGCCGCCGCATCGCGCGTGGCGCGGTTGCGGCCCCAGAAGTCCACCTCATACGAAGCCGTCAGCGCGGCGCCGTAGACGCTGGCCTGCCCGCCCGCCACCTGTGCATGGTTCATGCGCTGGGCGCGCAGCTCGCCATTGAGCGAGGGCAGCAGCGCCGCGCCTGCCTGGCGCGTGGCCGCCTCGGCCTGGCGCACGCGGGCCATGGCGGCAGCCATGTCCAGGCTCTGGTCCTGGGCAGCCTGCACCATGCCGCCCAGCTCCGCACTGCCAAAGGCCTGCCACCACTGCGGTGAAACAGAGGCAGGGAGGACTTCGCCCTGCTGCTTCCAGGAAGCGGCCAGCGCAGGCGCCTCCCGGTCCGGCATCGTCTGCTGCGCGGCGCAACCGCCCAGCGCAGCCAGGGCCAGGGCGATGCAGCCCAGGCGCGCATTTCCCAGCGTCTTGTCGTTCATGTCTTTCATCTCACTCTCCCGCCAGCGCGCGCACCGGGTCCAGCCGCGCCGCCGTCTTGGCAGGCATGTAGCCGAACACCAGGCCCGTCACCACGGCGCAGGCAAAGGCGCCCAGCATGGCGCGCACCGAAAACACCACGGGCACGCCCGCCACGATGAGCACCACGCCCACGGCCAGCCCGGCCAGCAGGCCCACCGTGCCGCCCACAAAGGTGACCAGGCTGGCCTCGGTCAGGAACTGGCGCAGGATGTCGCGCTGGCGTGCGCCCGTGGCCATGCGGATGCCGATCTCGCGCGTGCGCTCGCGCACCGTCATCAGCATCACGTTCATCACGCCGATGCCGCCCACCACCAGGGAGACGGCGGCAATCAGGCCCAGCATCACCGCCATGCTCTGGCGCGTGGCGGCCTCGGCCTGGATGCGCGCGGCCGCGTTGCCGATGCCGAAGTCCTCGCGCCCGCCGTGGCGCGCCAGCAGCAGCTTGCGCATGGCCTCCTCTGCCTCGTGCACCACGTCGGAGGACATGGCCTCGATCACCACATAGTCGGGCTGGGTCTGCGACTGGTAGACGCGCGCCCGGCCCGAGCGGTAGGGAATGAAGACCATGTCGTCATAGTTCTGCGCGCCCGAGTCCGCGCCGCGCTCGCTCATCACGCCGATGACCTCGAAGGCCGATGTGCCGATGATCAGCTGGCGGCCCAGCGGGTTGGGCGTGTCGGGGAAGAAGTGCTGGTGCGCCTTGTGGCCCAGGACCACCAGGGGCGCCAGGTCGCGGTCCTCGGCCTCGGTGTAGTAGCGGCCCTGGGCCAGCTTCCAGTGGTGCACCAGGGGCATCTCCTCGCTGGCCGCGAACACGTAGATCTGCTTGTCGGCCTTGCCGTAGCGCACGGTGATGGGGTCGCCGATCACGGGCATCACGCGCCGTATCTCGGGCAGTTCGCGCACGGCGGCCAGGTCTTCCTCGGTCATCTGCCCGGCCGGCCCGCCCGTGGCCGGCGGCTTGCTGCCCATGTAGAGGATGGCCGTTCCCATGGTCCCCATCTGCTCGACCACCTTGCGCCGCGCGCCCTCGCCAATGGCCAGCATCACGATGACCGAGGCCACGCCGATGACGATGCCCAGCAAGGTCAGGCTGGTGCGCACGCGGTTCATGCGCATGCCGCGCCAGGCGCTGCGCGCGGCCTCGAACAGCTCGGCCAGCCAGGGCGCGCCGGCGCTGCCGCGCTGCGGCGTGAGCGGCAGGGCAGCGGCGCCCGCATTCACCCCGTTTGCGGCATCGTCGCGCTGGCTGTCGCTGGTGATGCGGCCGTCGCTGATCTCGATCACGCGGCGCGCCTGGGCGGCCACAGTGCGGTCGTGGGTGATGAGGATGATGGTGTGGCCCGCGTCGGCCAGCTCGCGCAGCAGGGCCATGACCTCGGCGCCGCTGTGCGAGTCCAGCGCGCCCGTGGGTTCGTCGGCCAGGATGATCTGGCCGCCGTTCATCAGCGCACGCGCAATCGACACACGCTGCTGCTGCCCGCCCGACAGCTGGTTGGGCCGGTTGCCCAGGCGCGAGCCCAGGCCCAGGCGCTCCAGCAGCGCACGGGCGCGCCGCACGCGCTCTTCCTTGGGCAGGCCCGCGTAGATGGCGGGCATTTCCACGTTCTCGCTGGCGCTTTCGCTGGCGATCAGGTGGTAGCCCTGGAAGACGAAGCCGAAGGCCTCGCGCCGCAGCCAGGCCAGCGCGTCCGAGTCCAGCGTGGCCACGTCCTGGCCCTGGAAGTGGTAGCTGCCCTCGCTGGGCCGGTCCAGGCAGCCCAGGATGTTCATCAGCGTGGACTTGCCCGAACCCGAGCTGCCCACCACGGCCACGAACTCGCCCGCACGTATCTCCAGGTCGATGCCGTGCAGCACGGTGACGGCGGGCTGGCCGCTGTCGCCGCCGCCGTAGTGCTTGGTGATGCCGCGCAGCTCTATCAGCGGTGCGGTCAGCGGCGCGCCGGCCTGCATGCCCTGCGCCATCACCATTGCAGCCACCGCGGGCCACGGTCCAGAGGCGTCTCGCCGACGATGACGCGCTCGCCTTCCTGCAGGCCCTCCAGCACCTCGGCCTGGTGGCGGCTGCGCACGCCCAGGCGCACGGTGCGCTGCTCGGGCTGGCCCTTGGCGTCCAGCACGCGCACGGTCTGCGTGCTGCCGGCCTTCTCGGCCTTCTCGGCGTTCTCTGCCTTTTCCGCCTTGTCAGTCGTTCCCGCCTTGTCGGCCACGGCCATCAGCGGCACGGTCAGCGCCTGCGCGGCCTGTCCGGTGACGAAGACCACCTGGGCCGTCATCTGGGGCATCAGCTCGGCGTCCTCGTTGTCCACATCGAACAGCACGGTATAGGCCACGGCCTTGGTGGCGGGCGCAGGCGCCTGGCCCGCATTGCCGCCGGCCGGCGCCTGGCTGGTAGAGGGCGAAGGCAGCACCTGGCGCACCTTGCTGGACCAGCGCCGGGGCCTGGCCTGGTCGGCGCCGCCCAGCGTGGTGAAGTACACCGGCATGTCGTCGCGCACGCGGCGCACGTCGGCCTCGGACACTTCGGTCCACACCGTCATGGCCGACAGGTCGGCAATGCGCAGGATGTTGGGCGTCTGGTAGGTGGCGTTCAGCGTCTGGCCCTCGCGCGCCTCCACCGACACCACGGTGCCCGCCATGGGCGCGTAGATGCGCGTATAGCCCAGGCGCGCCTCGTCGGCCTTGAGCGTGGCCTGGGTCTGGTCGATCTGGGCCTTCAGATGCTCCATGCGGGCGCCGGCGGCGGCCAGGTTGGCTTCTGCGGTCTGCAGGTCTTCCTCGCGCGTGGCCCCGTCGCGGGCCAGCTGGCGCTGGCGTGTGAGCTGCTGCTCGGCCAGCTTGCGCAGCGCCTGCTGCTCGGCCAGCTGTGCGCGCAGGCCGGCCAGCGAGGCACGTCCCGCATCCACCGTGGCGCGCTGCACGCTGGGGTCGATCTCCACCAGCAGCGCGCCCTTCTCCACCTGGGCGCCGGGCTCCACGCGCAGCCGGGTGACCTGGCCCGACACCTGGGCGCCCACGTCCACATAGCGGCGCGGCTGCAGCGTGCCGATGGCCGTGACGGTGGACTCGATATCGGTGCGCGCCACGGTCTCGGTCTGGTAGGCCACGGCAGGCCGGCTGGACCACCAGGCGGCCGCGCCCCCGGCCGCCGCCAACAGGACCACCGCCACGGCGATGGCTTTCCAGCGTTGCTGCGTGCGCGTCATGCTTGCCTCCCGACCACACACACCCCGAACTGGAACGAAAGCAGGAAACTCATCTGAAAAACCCCGTAGTACCGAAACTGAAAACAATCCACGCCAAATCCGCCACGGCAAGCACGCCAGCCAACCAGGCCAGCCGCGCCGCCCAGCGCGCATGGGCGCTGATCAGGGCCACGGCCATCAGCGCGCCGGCGGACACAAAGCCCAGCCAGGCCACCGAGCCCACCGTGCCGCCCCAGCCCGAGACAACGGGCACAAGGGCCAGCGCCAGCAGCGCCGTGCCCAGGCCGCGCAACTGCGGGCCACGGCGGGCCGGCAGCTCGCGCGCGCCGGTCAATTGTTCGTAGTGGCGGTCCATGGCAAAGGCCAGGGCCGCCATGCCTGCAAAGGCCAGGGCCAGTGCGGCCAGGGATGCGTGCAACGTGCTCATGCCTGCACCTCCGAGGGGCCGGCCACGGCGGTCTGGCCCTTGGCCGTCCTTGCCTTGGCGGCGGCACCCGCGCCGCGCCGCGCCAGCCAGCGCCACGCCCAGGCGGCCGCCAGCCCCATGGCCAGGCAGAACAGCTCCACCCCGGCGCTTTCCCAGTCGCCCTCCAGCATGTGGGCCGACAGCGGCTCGCCCACGGTGATCCAGTTGAGCAGCGGCAGCAGCAGGCACAGCATGGCCAGCAGGCCCATCTGCTGGCGCCAGGCCGTGGCTGGCGCGCAGGCCAGCGCATGGACCAGCGCCAGGCCCCACAGCCCGAAGAACACGGCCAGCTCCCAGTCATCGCGGTGCGCCAGGCCCACGGGCACCAGGCGGTTGGCCCACAGATAGCCGATGCAGCCCAGGCCCAGCCCGGCGATGGCCCCCACGTTCAGGCCCTCGATCAGCCGGTACACGCGCGCCGTGGCGCTGCCGAACTCGCCCTGGTGGCGGCTGCGGCGCTTGACCATGAAGAGAATGGCGCCCGTGGCCATCATGGCCGCGCCCGCCAGGCCGCACAGGAAGTACAGCCACTTCATGGCCAGCCCGCCGAACTTGACCATGTGCAGCCCGCCCATGACCGCCTGGGCCAGCGAGGGGGTGCCGCCGTCGGCGCCGCCGGGCAGGCGTACCTGCAGCACCTCGCCCGTGGCGGCCGAGAACATGGCCATGCCCGAATTGGGGCTCAGGCGCTGATGCGCACGGTCATCGCTGTTCCAGCCGTAGACGCCGATGCGTGCCGATGCATCGCCGGGATGGTTGACGACCACCGCGCGCACCGCCTGGCCCATCAGCTCCTGGCCGCGCCGCACAAAGGGCTCCAGATCGGGCACCGCCAGGGGCTTGCCGGACAGCGCGGGCGGCCCGGCCTCGTTCATGTCGGCGATGAAGGCCGTGCGGGCGGCCTGGTCCGTGCCATAGACCGTCCAGACGCCAACGGGCATGAAGCTCAGGCTGGAGATGGCGATGCCGGTATAGGCAATCATGAACTGGAAGGGCAGCGTCAGCACCGCCACGGCGTTGTGCGCGTCCAGCCAGCTGCGCTGGCCCTTGCGTGCGCGAAAGGTGAAGAAGTCCTTGAAGATGCGCTTGTGCGTGATCACGCCGCTGACCAGGGCCACCAGCATGGCCATGGCGGCAATGCCGATCACCCACAGCCCCACCTGCCCTGCATGCAGTTCATAGTGGAAGTCCACGAAATGGTTGCCGCCCATGGTGGCGCGCGCGGCGCCGTGGCCGTGGCCGGCCGTCATTTCCTCGCCCGTGGCGGTGTCCAGCTCGGCATCGGCGTACTGGCGGTTGGCGTCGAACCAGTAGACACGCAGGTCGCCACCGCCCTTGTCGTCGGCCGGCCAGATCTCCCACATCTGCGCGCCCTGGTGGTGCTTTTGCATGTAGGCCGCGCCCCAGGCCAGGCGCTGGCCCAGGTCCGCACCCTGCCCGGCCGGCGCGGCGGCGCGCGCTGCCGCCTCGGCCGCTTCCTCGGCATGGTGCTCGGGCGTCATCCAGTGCGTGATGGCTTCCTGGAACACGGCCAGCGAACCCGTGAGGAACACCGCGAACAGCAGCCACGAAAACCACAGCCCGCACCAGGTATGCAGCCAGGCCTGGGCCTGGCGGAAACCGCCCGTGGCAGCGCCGCTGCCGGGGACCTTGCTGATCTGCGCCTTGGCCATCTCAAACGCCCCCGCCATTGCGCGCCAGCAGCAGCGCGGCGCCGCCCATCAGGGCCGCAGGCACCAGCAACCCCAGCCAGACCCGGCCCGCCGAAACCGGCGAGAACGCCCAGATCACCGCCAGCGCGTGCAGCGCAAAGCTCCACTGCATGCCGGCAATCACGGCATCGACACGCGCGCCGGGCAGCGCAGCGGCCAGGAAGGCCGCCAGCGCGCCGGCCAGCGCATAGCCGCCGAAGACGGCGGCCAGCAGGCGGGACAGGACAAGCAGGCCCGGATGGACGGGCCTGTCGGCCTGGGTGATATCTGCACGATCAGCGGGTTGGGATTGGGGCATGTAATGGGTATTCGGATAAGCACAGGAACGCACGAATGCGTGCAAACAAGGGGCCAAAACGGATGCCGTGATGCGGCGGCCTTCAAGGCCCTCCTCATACATGACAAACGAGATCGAAAAAAGGCCAGCCGCAATGGTTTTCGCCATTGCGGCCAGTGGCCTGGGTCGGACTGGGGCGGGCCCTCCTGGACCCCGCCCCGGCCCTCAGAAGGTGCCGCGCAGCGTCAGCACCGCATTGCGCGGCTTTCCATAGAAATTGCCGCCGCTCGCATAGCCCACGGTCTGGTAGTACGTCTTGTCAAAGATATTGTTGAGATTCAGGGAAACCGTCCAGCGCGGATCGATCCGGTACTGCACCATCGCATTGATGACCGAATAGCCGCCCTGGGTGAAGTTGTAGCGGCCGACTTCATTCCAGTCGGCGTCATACAGCGTATCGCGCACATGGTGCTTGCTCTGGATATGGGCGCTGCCGCCAATCTTCCAGCGCGACAGCTCGCCCGGCAGCACATAGGCCGTGGACAGCTTGAGCAGATGGCGCGGCGTGATGCTGCTGTAGGGCGCATCCTCGGTCTTGTCGCGCGTGGTGGTGTAGGTGTAGCCGGCCGCAATCTGCCAGCCGGGGCGCAGCTCGCCGCCGATCTCGGCGTCAAAGCCGCGGCTGGTCACCTTGCCCTGCGGCAGAAAGCAGCAATTGCCCGACCATTCCTCGTGATTGCTCGGATAGCGCGTATCCGTCACCGCCGTGCCCGTGCGTACCACGTTGAAAAGGCTGAATGTGGCATTGAGCCGGCCATCGGCCAATTCGCCCTTGAAACCGGCCTCATAGCTCTTGCCCTTGACCGGGTCCAGCGAATTGCCCGGAGGAGGCCCCGACTTGGACAGCGCCTGCGGCTTGAGAATCGAGGAATAGCTCAGATAGGCCGACCATTGGTTGTTCAGGTCATAGATCACCCCGCCATACGGCGTGAACTTGGCCGGCTCGGAAAAGCGGCTGCCCGATGCCAATTCCCACTGGCCCGCCGCATTCAGCGACTCATAGACCTGGTTGAAGCGGTACTTGGCATAGCGCGCGCCCACGATCACATGCAGGCGGTCCGTCGGATGCAGGCGCAATACGCCATAGCCGCCCGACTGGTCCTGGCCCCAGGGGTTGTAGCGGCGCGAGATCTCGCCGGCCGGCGCGGGGCGCCAGGCGCCGGGGTTGTAGACATCGATGGGCTCCACGCCCGTGGCATCGGTGGAATAGCCCACGTTCCAGAAGCTCTCCACCTTCTGTCGGTCCATGCCCAGCAGGATTTCGTGCGTGCGCCCGCCCAGGTCGAAGCTGCCGGCCAGGCTGGCGTCCAGCACGGTCTGCCGGTTCTCGTACAGGTAGTGGCCGCCGCCGTTCCAGTTCACGCCCAGGCCGGTTGCGGGGTCCAGCGCACCGTAGCCGAACACCGTGGAGCCGTCATAGCTGGACTTGCTGCGGGTCAGGTTGAGCTTGCCCTTCCAGCGTGCGGAAAAACGGTGCTCCAGCGCGCCGAACAGCTCGCTGTTGTCCTTGCGGCCCGTGGCCCAGGGCTGGGTGAAGCTGGTATGGCGCGGCAGGCCGATATCGCTGCCGTCGCTGTAGCGCGGCACGTCGCCGCCGCCATCGCCGCGCGTGCGGATCTTGCTGCGGCTCATGCCCACGGTCAGCAGGGTGTCGGGCGTCAGGTCCGCCTCGACCACGCCGTAGAACTGGGGAGCGCGCGTGTGCTTGATGTCCACGAACTGGTCCGTGTCCTGGTAGGACAGCACGGCCCGGCCGCGCACCCGGCCATCAAGGGCCAGCGGCCCCGTGGCATCCACCATGGTCTGGTAGTTGTTCCAGCTGCCGATGGACTGCTGCACCACGAAGCGCGGCTCGGCCAGCGGCTTCTTGCGCACGATGTTGATGATGCCGCCCGGGTCGCCCACGCCGCCCAGCAGGCCCGAGGCACCGCGCATCACCTCCACGCGGTCGTAGAAGTCCATGCTCTGGTTGACGCTGTAGGTGTACTGGGCGATGTTCAGCGGCGCGCCGCCGTCGATCTGCATGCTGTCGATCTGGAAGCCGCGCGAATAGAAATAGGTGGAGTCGAAATTGATCTGGCTGGTGGTGATGCCGGGCGTGGCGGCCAGCGCGTCGCGGATGTCGGTCATGCGGCGGTCGTCGAGCTGCTGGCGCGTGATCACCGACACCGATTGCGGGATCTCGCGGAACGACTGGTCCGTCTTGGAGGCGATGCTGGTCACGCGGCTGGTGTACGAGCCCGTGCCCTCGGTCGTGCCGTCGATGGCCCGGCGCGCGCTCACCCGCACTTCGGCCAGCGTCTTTTCGATGGCGGCGACGGGCTGCACAGTCAGCGTGCCCTCTTGCACATGGCCCTGCAGGCCGCTGCCGGCCAGCAAATCATCCAGCGCCTGGCGCAGCGGCAGCTCGCCCCGTACGGCCGGCGCCTGCCGCTGGGCGGCCAGCGAGGGCGTGAACACCAGCTGCAGTCCGGCCTGCCGCGCGAACTGGTCCAGCGCGCTGGCCAGCGGCTGCGCCGCTATGTCGAAGCGCAGCGTCTGTGCGGCGGGCTGGGCCAGCGCCGCCTGCAGCGGCATGGCCAGGCCCAGGCAGAGCACGGCATGGGCCAGCGGATGGAGGGCGGCGCGGCAGGCGCCCGAAGAAGGGAAAAGCGGATGCATGGAAATCGTCCTTGGCAGTGATGGAAGGGACCCACAGGGATCACTGCCATGACGACTGGCCAGGAAAACTCCTGAAAAACAATGTGCGCCCCGCTGCCGTGCGCATGCAGTTGCTCTTGCCACCGTCACGCCTCAGCCCGCCGTGGCCACCAGCAGGCCGCCATCGGCCTGCCTGCGCACCTGTACCGGCAGCGCATGGGGCAGCGCCCGCACCCAGGCATGGGCCTTGGCGATGCGCACGCGCCCGCTCAGGGGCAGGCGCGCGGCCTCGGGCGTGGCCTGCAGGTCGAACGGCGCATAGCGTGACAGCCGCGCCAGGGCCTCGCCCAGCGTGGCATCGGCAAACACCAGCTCGCCATGCCGCCAGGAGGCCGCCTGCCCGGCATCGCCCCGGGTCTGCGTGGCCACCGTGCCTTCCATGCGCAGGCCCTGCCCTGCAGACAATTCATAGAAGCGCCCGCCATCCGCATCCGATTGCACGCGCACACGCCCCGACTCCACCTGCACCGTGACCCGCTCCTGCCCCTGGGCGCCCGTGGCCAGTTCCACGCCGAAGCGCGTGCCCAGCACGGTGACGCGCACGCCGCCGGCCTGCACGGTGAAGGGCCGGTCCTCGTCCCGCTCCACCTCGAAGAAGGCCGCGCCCTGCGTCAGCTGCACCACGCGCCGCGTGGCGAAATACTCCACCTGCGCGCTGCTGAGCGCGTCCAGCAGCAGGCTGGAGCCATCGGGCAGGCCATGGCGCACCTGCTGGCCGCGCAGGCTGGACCAGCCGGCCTGCCACTGCACATGCGTGTCGCGGTAGTGCCGCCATTGCTGCCAGCCCAGGCTGCCGCCCAGGCTGAAACCGGCCACGCCCAGCAGCGCGGCCAGGCTGCGCCGCCGACCCGCATGTCGCGCAACGGCGCTGCCGGGCCGCGTACCGCGCCAGCGGTGCAGCGCATCCTCTATGCAGGCACTGGCCTGGATCAGGTCGCGCTCCACGGTGTTGAGGCTGACGCCCAGGCGCTCGGCAATCTCCGGCTGGCGCTCGCCCTGCACGCGGTGGGCGATGAAGGCGGCCCGGCAGCGCTCGGGCAGGCTGTGCAAGGCGGACTCCAGCACGGCCAGCGCCTGGCGGTACATGACGGAATCGGCCACATCGGGCGCATGGCTGGGCGCCAGTTGTTCATGGACTGCCGCCTCGCCCAGGTAGCGGGCATGGCGCTGGCGGCGGCGGTGCGCATCCAGCGCCATGTGCTGGGCCATCACGGCCAGATAGGCCGTGGCGTCGCGTGGCATCTGGGCCGGATTCGCGGCCCCGGCCAGGTCTGCGGCCTCGGCCGGGGCGCTGCGCGCGTGTTCCGCCAGCCGCAGCCAGGTGTCGTGCACCAGGTCGCCCGCCTCCTCGCGGCTGCCCGTGCTGCGCGTGGCGGCACGCACCAGGTCGGCATAGGCCCGGTCAAAGCCGGAAAGCAGAGCGCGGGTGAAGGAGGCGGACAAATCCATGGGGCTGGATCATAACCGCGCAAAGAAGAATCATTCTCAATAAACGCAATGCATGCCGGGCTCTTTCAGCGGTCCCTGGGCCATCCCTGAAAGGGCGCGATCGCAAGGTGCAACGGGCCGCGAAGCGACTTTGCGCACGCCGCACGCGCTATCATCCGCACCAGCCCCCTGTCACGGGGCCGGTGCTTCAAAACACCCATTAGCAAGCGGTGCTGCCTCCCCGAAAGCGAGGCCTTGTCACGTCTGGATTCCGGGCTGTGGACGCTCGTCCACGCCCCTGCGGTTTCGGGCGGGATGGGGCTACCCGTAAGGGCGTCCGCACACCTTGCTGTGTGTTTTGAACATCCCGTCCACCTGTTTCGTGCTTCAAAACGCGGAGTCGGTGGCTTCAGTCTCAGTAAGGAGCACGGAAACATGACTGCCGTTTCTCTGGCACTCGCCTGCGCGCCCTCTTTTGGCGCCGCCCTTTCCACACGGAGGGCCCAGGCATGAACCCCGCCCAGCCCACCCCCGCCACGGATAGCCACAGCCCCCGTCAACTGTCCAATGCCCTCACCCAGGTGGACCACCTCGTGCAGCAAGGCTGTGCAGAGATCTCCTCCATCGCCCAGCTGGCCCTGGCATGGCTGGAGACGCCCAAGGGCCATCGCCACATGGATGTGGTGGCCCGCGCCCTGCAAAGCATCCGCGACAGCGCCGAGACGCTGGCCGACTACGCCGGCACCGAGGCCCAGGCCATGGGCTGCGGATTCGAAGACGCGGCCGAGATGCGCCGCGCCGAAGCGGCCGAGGCAGCTGCCAAAGCCATGGCGCACCTGCTCGACTGCCGCACCCAAGAGCCGGTGCGCCCGCAGGGCTGAGGCATGGCCATGGACAAGGACGCCCTCAGGACACAGCCACCCAGCCTGCACCAGTTGACCAGCGCCATCACCGAGATCCACGGCAGCGTGCAGGAAAACTGCACCGAGATCTCGGCCCTGGCGCAACTGGCCCTGGCGGCAGTGCATGCACCGCAGGAGCACCACAGCCAGCAGGCCCTGGCCCATGCGCTGCGCGCCATCCGCGACAGCGCCGACCTGCTGGCCGGCCATGTGAAGGTGGAGGCCCGGCGCGTGGTGTGATCCCCCGCAAGGCCGCTGGCTGCACAACGGCGGCCCGAACGCCTGCGCCGCCGTCCTCAGAAGCTGCCGCGCAGCGTGAGCATGGCGTGGCGCGGTGCGCCATACAGGTTGTTGCTGAACGTTGTGCCCAGGGTCTGGTAGTAGGTCTTGTCGAGCAGGTTGTTGATGTTCAGCGTGACCGTCCAGCGCGGGTCGATGCGGTACTGCACCATGGCATTCCACAGCGCGTAGCCGCCCTGCGTGAAGTCAAAGGGCACGGACGTGCCCGCCGCCGACAGCGCCGTGCCGCTGACGTAGTGCGTGCTCTGGATCTGGGCGCTGCCGCCCACTTTCCAGCGCGACAGCTCGCCCGGCAGCGTATAGGCCGTGGACAGCTTGAACAGGTGGCGCGGCGTGATGCTGCTGTAGGTCTTTTCGGTGCTGCGGTCGCGGGTGTTGTTGAAGGTGTAGCCCGCTGCCAGCTGCCAGCCGGGCTGCAGCTCGCCGCCCAGCTCCATGTCGAAGCCCCGGCTGGTGACCTTGCCCTGTGCCAGGTAGCAGCAGTTGCCGCTCCAGCGGCTGTTGCTGGTCTCGTAGCGCGGGTCCACCACGGCCGTGCCCGTGCGCTCCACATTGAAGAGGCTGAAGGTGGCGTTCAGCCGTCCGTCCATCAGCTCGCCCTTGAGGCCGGCCTCGTAGCTGGCGCCCTTGACCGGCGGCAGCGAGGTGCCCGGCGCCGGGCCGGCCATGCTCAGCGCCTGCGGCTTGAAGATGGACGAATAGCTGGCATAGGCCGACCACTGGCTGTTCAGGTCATAGATCACCCCGCCATAGGGCGTGATCTTGGTGGGTTCCTTGAACGGCGTGTTCGACCAGGGCGTGCGGTTGCCCTGCGCATCCAGGTTCCAGATCGACTGCTGGAAGTCGTAGCGGCTGGCGCGCGCACCCAGGATGAGGTGCAGCCTGTCCGTGGGATGCAGGCGCAGCACGCCATAGCCGCCCATCTGCTTTTGGCCCCAGGGGCCGTAGCGGGTGTTGAAGTAGGTTTCCGTGGGCGGCGTCCAGATGCTGGGAGCAAACGGATTGCTGGCCACGGTGCCGCTGCCCGTGAAATTGGCGCTTTGCCAGAAGCTTTCCACGCGCTGCCAGTCCGCGCCCAGCAGCAATTCATGCGTGCGGCCCATGAGCTGGAAGGGACCGCCCAGGCTCAGGTCCACCACCTCCTGCGTATTGCCGGACTGGATGTGGCCGCCGCGCCAGACCGCACCCGCCAGGGTCTGCGGGTTGATGGCGCCGCCCATGTAGACCCAGAAGCGGTCCAGCTCGGTCTCCACGCGCGAGACGTTGAGCTTGGCCTTCCAGCGGTTGTCGAACTTGTGCTCGAGCTGGGCGAACAGCTCCTTGGTCTCGTAGTCGTAATAGGCCCAGGGCTGGGTGAAGTTGGTGTGGCGCGGCAGGCCCAGGCTGCTGCCGTCGGCAAAGCGCGGCAGGCCGGCATAGTCGCCGTTCTCATGGGTCTTTCCGTAGCTGCCGCCCACGGTCAGCAGGGTGTCTGGCGTGAGGTCGGCCTCCAGCACGCCGTAGAGCGACGGCTTTTCGCTGCTGCGCAGGTCCATGTAGGAGTCGCCCTTGTGGTAGGACAGCACGGCGCGGCCGCGCACGCGGCCGTCGTCGGCCAGCGGCGCGCTGGCATCGAGCTCCACGCCGCGCCGGCTCCAGGAACCGGCCGACAGCGCGGCCTTGAACTGCCGCTGGGCCAGCGGCTTCTTGCGCACCAGGTTGATGATGCCGCCCGGATCGCCCACGCCGCCCAGCAGGCCCGAGGCGCCGCGCATGACTTCGACGCGGTCGTAGAAGGCCATGTCCTGCTGCGGCGAATAGGTGTAGGCGCCCAAAGCCAGCGGCGCGCCGCCGTCGATCTGCATGCTGGTGATCTGAAAGCCCCGCGAATAGAAGTCGCCCACGGTATTGGCCACGACCACGCCGGGCGTGAGCTTGAGGGCCTCGGTCACATCGGTCACGCGCTGGTCGTCGAGCTGTTCGCGTGTGACCACCGATACCGACTGCGCAATCTCGCGGAACGACTGGTCCGTCTTGGAGGCAATGCTGGTCACGCGGCTGGTGTAGGAGCCCGTGCCTTCGGTCGTGCCGTCACCGGCCCGGCGCGCGGCCACGCGCACCTCGGCCAGCGACACCGCGCGCGGGGCAACGTCTGGCGCCCGGGCATCGGGCACGGCGCGCTGGCGCAGCACATAGCCGCCTTGCGGCTGCACCGCCGCCTCCAGCCCCGTGCCCTGCAGCAGCGCGGCCAGGCCGGCCTGCGCGGTGTGGCTGCCCTGCAGCCCCGGGCTGCGCAGGCCCTGGACCTGTTCCTGGGTGAAGGACAGCAGCAAACCCGAGTCGCGCCCGAATCGGTTGAGCGCGTCCTCCAGCGTGCCCGCCGGAATCTGGTAGATGCGTTTGGCTGCTGTGGCGGCCGTGGTGTTGACGGACGGCGAAGGCGCCTGCGCCCACAGGTTGCTGCCCAGCCCCGCGCAGGCCAATGCCAGCAACAGGCCACGGGACGGGACGACAGAGGGGCGCAAGGCGCAGGGAAAGCGCCGGGGCGCTGAGGGATATGCCATGGTGTGCGAAGGACGGGGCCTGGAAGGAAAAGAGAAACGGATGAATGGACGAATCGATGGGCGGGCCTAGCCCGGCATGGCAAGCCCCCCTCTTCCTCCATGTCCCGCGAGTTCTCGAAACAGACCACCCCGGGCGCAGATTTCTTCAAAAAAACTGCGCAGACCCCTTCAAGCCCCTGCCGATTTCTTGCCCACCACCACCTCGCGCCGGCCCCACCAGCGCGTCATGGAGCGCAGCTCCAGTCCCGGCAGCGCACCGATCACGGCCAGCACGCGCGGCACGTCGGCCAGCGGATAGGTGCCGGAGATGCGCAGGTTGGCCACTTCGGGCTCGCAGGCCAGGGCCGCATCGCTGTACGGCTGCAGCGCCTGCAGCATCCGGGCCAGCGGCATGCCGCGCGCCACCAGCATGCCCTCGGTCCAGGCGGTGCTGTCCTCATGCACGGCGGTGGCTGGCGAGACTCCATCGGCCCGCAGCGTGGCCTGCTCGCCCGCCCTGAGCACCAGCACACTGTGACCGGCCAGCCGGGGGGTCAGGCGCACGGCACCCTCGAACACACCCACCTGGAAATCACCATCCGCGAGCGCACGCACGGAAAACCGCGTCCCCAGGGCCAGCGCCTCGCCCGCAGTGGTCTGCACGGCAAAGGGCCGGGCGGGCTGCTCGGTGTCCTTGGCCGTGGTGACCAGCACCTCGCCCTGCAGCAGGCGCAGGCGGCGGTGCCGCCGGCTGTATTCGATGTCCAGCGCGCTGGCGCCGTTGAGCACGATCTGCGTGCCGTCCGGCAACGCCATCTGCCGACGCTCGCCCCGCGCCGTGCGTGCATCGGCCACCCAGCCCTGCCAGGGCAGGCGCTGCTCCAGCTGCCAGGCAATGCCGGCACCAAAGGCCGCAACGGCCAGGGACCGGATCACGCGCCGGCGAGCGGAACCACGCGGGGCCAGCGCAGCCCGGGCTATCGGTGATTGCGGCGGCGCCACCAGCCCAGCCAGCCGCTGGTTGACGGCAGCGATGCGCTGCCAGGCCTGCTCGTGCAGCGGATCGGCCGCGCGCCAGGCCTGCCAGGCTTGCCATTCGCGGGCCAACTCATCGGACAGCTGGCCATCCTGGTGCTTCAGCCACCACTCGATGGCGCTGCGCGCTACCTCGGGCGGCAGGCCGGCTCCCGGCGCCGTCATGCATCCACCGCGAAATAGCAGTGCATGCCGGCCTGCACCAGGTAGCGCTTGACGGTGGTCAGCGACAGGCCCAGCTCGCGCGCAATGTCGGCCTGCTTCATGCCGTCCAGCTGGGCCATCAGAAAGGCCCGCCGCACGGGGGCAGGCAGGCCGTCGAGCATGCGGTCGATCTCGTCCAGCGCCTCCAGCAGCAGCGCGCGCTCCTCGGGCGAGATGGCAAAGGACTGCGGCGCCTGGGCCAGCGCCTCCAGATACGCGCGCTCCAGTTGCTGGCGCCGATAGTGGTTGGCCAGCACGCGCTGCGCCACCGTGGTCAGAAAGGCGCGCGGCTCACGCGCCTGCACAGGCTCGTCGCGCGCCAGCAGGCGCACAAAGGTGTCGTGCGCCAGATCGGCCGCCTGGTGCACATCGCCCAGCTTCTTGCGCAGCCAGCCCTGCAGCCAGCCGTGGTGGTCGGTGTAGAGCGTGGCGACTTCGCGGTGAAGGGAGGTTTCGGCGGCAGGCATGGCGCGGGACGAGGAATGCGTGGGCGGCTGGCCCAAAATATGAGATCAATTCTCATTTGCATTCTAACGGTTGGCCTGCGCTGTTGCCCCCGCCGCCCTGTCCACTCAGAACTTGTAGTTCAGCACCGCCATGGCCTGGCGCGGCGTGCCGAACTGGCCCTGGCCGTCGATGTTGACGTAGTACTTCTTGTTGAAGAGGTTGTTCAGGTTCAGCTGCAGCGAAAGCTTGGGGCTGAAGGCATAGCGCGCCATGAGGCTGGCGGTGGCGAAGGATTTCTGCTCGAAGACCAGGTCATTGCCCGCCACGAAGACGCTGGCGCGGGTGCGGCTTTGCCATTGCAGGCCGCCGCCCACGGTGAGCTGATTCCATCCACCGGGCAGGCGGTAGGAAGTGAACAGCTGGGCCTGGGTCTTGGGCGCCCAGGCGTTGATGGACAGGCCCTGGGCGTCACGCGCGACGGTGTGGGCAATGCCGGCCGACAGGTTCCAGCCCGTGACCAGCTCGCCCGAGACCTGGGCCTCGAAGCCCTTGCTGGTCACGCCCTTGGCGCCGTAGTAGGCGAAGTCGGTGGTGCCGGGCACGACCTGGCCTTCGTCCAGCTGGGCCACGTTGTCCTGCTGGATGCGGAAGACGGACAGCGAGCTGTTGAGCCTGCCGTCCAGGTGCTCGCCCTTGATGCCGATCTCGAAGCTCTTGCCCGCCACGGGGTCCAGGTAGCTGCCGCCGCGGTCGCGGTAGTTCTGGGGCTGGAAGATGTCGGTGTAGCTGGCATAGGCAGAGAAGCCTTCGCTCAGGTCCAGCACCAGGCCTGCGTAGGGGATGAAGACGTTGTGGTCGCGCACCTCGCTGAGGCTGCGCACCTTCCAGCTGCTCTGGCGCCCGCCCACGATGAGCTTGACCGGATCGGCCAGCGACAGGCGCAGCGCGCCGTACAGCGCGTCCTGGCGCGTGTGGTCCAGGCTGCTGGTGGTCAGCGGCCCCCAGGTGGGCTCGGCATAGGAGCCGTCCCATTGGTAGTAGTTGCCCACGTCCTGCAGCGGGCTGGTGCGCGCATGGCCGGCCTTGTGCTCGCGGGCACGGCTGCTGGTCAGGCCGACAACGGCCTCATGGCGGCGCCCGCCCAGTTCCCAGCCGCCCGTCGCCTGCAGGTCGGCGCTGTTTTGCTGGAAGCTGTATTCGGAGTAGTTGGGCAGGGCCGCCATGCCCAGGCCGGTGGTGATGTCGGGCTGGCGCATGAGGTACAGCAGCTTGGCGTCGTAGGCGCTGTCGCGGTGCACGAAGTTGGCCTTGAGCTTCCAGTCGTTGCCGAAGCGGTGCTGCAGGTTGGCGAAGATGTTTTTGTTGGTGCTGTTCCAGCGCGTCCAGTTCGCGGCCGTGGTCTTGGAGGTGCTCCAGTCGGCCGGCATGCCGTTCGTGAAGACCAGCGGCAGGCCGCCCCAGGTCGAGCCGGTGGGCCGGTTGGACTGGTAGTCGGCGCCCACGCTGAGCGTGGTGTCGGGCGTGAGGTCGGCATCGATCACGCCGTAGAAGACCTGCTTGCGCGCGTGGTAGAGATCCACATGGGAGTCGCGCTCTTCGGCCATGCCTGCGACGCGTGCGCGGATGCGGCCGTCCTGCGTCAGCGGCATGGACAGGTCCACCGTGCCGCGATGGTGGTTCCACGAGCCCACGCTGGCCGAGGCCGAGCCCGTGAACACCTTGCTGTTGGCGTGCTTGCGCACCATGTTGATGGAGGCCGACGGATTGCCCGCTCCCGTGAGCAGGCCCGTGGCGCCGCGCACCACTTCGACGCGGTCATAGATGGTGGTATCGGTGCCCGAGTCACCGTAGAACGACAGGCCGATGGAGGTGGGCACGCCGTCGTACTGCAGGTTGTCCACGTAGAAGCCGCGCGAGTAGAAGTCCGAGCGGTCGCTGTCCGAGCTGACGACATGGATGCCGGTGACGCTGCGCATGGCGTCGTTGAGCGAGAGCAGGCCCTGGTCCTCGATCTGCTGGCGCGTGAGCACGCTGACGGACTGCGGCGTGTCGCGCAGCGACAGGCTCAGGCCCGTGGCGGCCGCCGTGGCCGGCGTGGTGTAGGAGCCCGAGCCTTCAGTGGTGGGGCTGGCCTGGGCCGAGGCCGTGACCAGCACGGTCCTGAGTGTCTGGGAGGACCCCGCGCCTGCCGCACCCGCAGCACCCGCCGCGCCGGAGGCGGCCGGCACCACGGGCATCTCGCGCAGGGTGTAGCCGCCACCGGCCGAGCGCACGGCCGCCAGCGGCGTGCCCAGCAAGGCGCGGTCCAGCGCCTGCTCCACGGTGAAGCGCCCGCTCACGCCGCCGCTGCGCAAGCCTTCGGTGACGGCCGAGCCGAAGGTGACCAGCACTCCGGCCTCGCGCCCGAGCTGGTTGAGCACGCTTTCCAGCGGGCCGGCTGCAATGTCGTACTGGCGTTGCTGCGAAGCACCGGCAGCCGGCTGCGCCCAGGCCTGTGCCGGAGCCAGGGCGCCCGCGGCGGCCAGCCCCGCCAGCGTGCCAGCGCACAGCACCTGCAGCGCCAGCGCCACCGGACGTAATGCCGGGGCCGCCGGGGATGGGCGGACGGTGGAGGCGGCAGTCTGCCGCATGGAGTTCTGGCGCATGGTCTGAGGGCGCATGGAAAGGCCTTGTTGCAATGGTTGTAGAGAAGCGTTGGCGCACGCTGTGGTGCGCTCCTGTCTCTGTTGACAGCCATCGCCGGCAAATCAGCTCAAATTTTTTTCAGGAAAGTGCGAAGGCCTTCATGCAGGCCGTGCCGCTCATGCCTTGCCCGCCCCGGCAGGCCGCACCATCACCCAGTAGCGCGAGAAGGAGTGGATTTCCACGGGCAGCGACGAGGTCAGCGCGGCCAGCACGCGGTCGGTGTCGGCCAGCGGATAGGCGCCGGAGACGTGCAGGCCGGCCACGGCCGGGTCGCAGCCCAGGCGCCCGCGCCGGTAGCGGCCCAGCTCGGCCAGGAAATCCTCCAGCCGCATGCGCGAGGCCACCAGCATGCCTTCAGCCCAGGCGCTGGCCGCCGTGTCCAGCGCGCCGGAGTGCACGGCCTGCTGGGCCGTGAACGTGCCCTGCTCTCCCGCATCGATGCGCTGCGCGGCATGCGGGGCATGCGCAGGCCGCAGTTGCACGGCGCCTTGCAGCACGCCCACTTCAACGCCGGACTCGCGCTCGCGCACCGTGAAGCGCGTGCCCAGGGCCTGAACAGCGCCCATGGCGGTCTGCACGATGAAGGGACGGTGCAGGCTGTCCGGCGCGGTCTGCACGAGGATTTCGCCACGCACCAGCTCCAGCACGCGCTCGGCCGCGCCGTAGCGCAGGTTGAGGGCGCTGCCGGTGTTGAGCACCACGCTGCCGCCGTCGGGCAGCGGCAGCCGGCGCTGCTCGCCCACGGCAGCCACCTGGTCGGCCGTCCAGCCGCGCCAGGCCTGCGAGCGCACGACGGCAGCGGAGCCCGCGCCCGAGACCAGCAGCACGGCCAGCGCCTGCACCGCACGGCGCCTGCCGGCCGAGCCGGGTGCGGCCAATGCGGCCCGCGCCAGCGGCATGGGAATGCCGGCCATCTGGCTGCCCATGGATTCGATGCGCTGCCAGGCGGCCTCATGCTCGGGGCTGGCCGCACGCCAGCGCTGCAGGCCATCGTGCTGCCGGGCCTGGGCCTTGCCGGAGTTCAGTTGCAGCCACCATTGCACGGCCTGGCGGGCCACTTCGGCAGAAATGGGGGAAGAAGCGGAAGGGAACGCCTGCATGCCGCCTACTCCGGGAAGAAGCAGCGCATGGCCGCCTTGGCCAGATGCCGCTTGACGGTGGAGACGGAAATCCCCAGCTCGGCCGCGATCTCGCCATGGCCAAGCCCTTCGAGCTGGGCCAGCAGGAAGGCCTGCTTGGCCAGCGCGGGCAGGCGGCCCAGGCGGCGGTCTATCTCGACCAGGGTCTCCAGCACCATGAGCCGGACCTCGGGCGGCGGCGCCACGGGCTCGGGCATGGCGGCCAGGGCATCGAGATAGGCCTGCTCGATGGCGCGGCGCCGCACCTGGTTGATCAGCAGGTTGCGCGCAATGGTGGTCAGGTAGGCGCGCGGCTCCTGGAGCTGGTCCAGGCCCTTGGCGCCCAGGACCTTGAGGAAGGTGCTCTGCGCCAGATCGGCCGCGTCGAAGGCATTGCCCACCTTCTTGCGCAGCCAGCCCTGCAGCCAGCCGTGGTGGGCCAGGTACAGGGCTGTGACTTCTCGGTACTGGGGGGCGGAGGCGGATGGCATGGCAGGTCCCGATTCCCTTGGGGGCGGGGCCCACAATCAAACAAGAATCATTCTTATTCGATTGTATCCATGCCAACCTGTCTCTGTTTCAGAAGCGGTAGCGCGCCGTCAGCAGCACATTGCGCGGCGCCCCGAAATGGTTGTTGTCCTGGGTGCTGCCAATGGCCTGGTAGTAGTACTTGTCCGTGAGGTTGTTGATGTTCAGCCGTATATCCAGCTGCCGGCTGAATTGGTAGCTCGCCATGAGGTCCACCAGCGTATAGCCCCCCTGGCGCACGCCGTAGCCGGCCGAGCGAGTCTCGCTGCGCATGCGCACGGATCCGCCCAGGGACCAGCGCTGCCAGGCGCCCGGCAGCTGGTAGCGGGCCGACAGCTTGAGCAGATGGCGCGGGGTCTGGGTGTCATAGGGCGTGCCGGCCTTGGCGACGTCCGAGTCGCGGACATGCTGCGCCCTGTTGTAGGTGTAGCCGGCCATCAGCTGCAGGGAGGGCGTGACGGCACCCGCCAGCTCGAACTCCACCCCCCTGCTACGCACCTCTCCGGTCTGCGCATAGCAGGACGCCACATTGGGACTGCACTGCGATTGCGGCAGTTGCAGCGGCAGATTCTTCTGGTTGATCTGGAACAGCGCCGCGCTGGCCTGCAGCCGGCCCTGGGCGTACTCGCCCTTGATGCCAAGCTCGAGGTTGCGTCCCGTCACCGGGTCCAGCAGCGCGCCTCTGGCGCCCTGGTTGCTCTGGGGCTGGAACACGCCGGTCCAGCTGGCATAGGCGGAATGCCGGCTGTCCAGCGCATAGACCAGGCCTGCATAGGGCGTGATGCGGTCATGGACCCGGTACCTGCTGGAATCGCTCCATTCCCCCGAGCGCGTGAGCATGTCGTAGGAGTAGGAATCCACGCGCGCGCCCAGCAGCGCGGTCAGGGGCTGCGCGACGCTCAACCGCAGTGTTCCGTAGGCACCCAGCTGCCGCTGGTGGCCGCGCCGCGACCATAGGGTGTTGATGGCCGGCCGGGCAACGGAGCCCGGATCCCAGGTCATGGGGTCCACGATCTGCTGGTAGTCCGACGGCCACCCGCCAGGTCCGTCGTCGTCGCTGTTTTGCCTCACGCTGGCGCCGAAGACCATTTCATGGGTACGGCCCAACCATTGCCAGGGCCCCTGCGCGAAGGCGTCGAGACTGTATTGGGTCTTCTTGTAGGCATAGGCTCCCACGCCCTGGCCGAAGTCGGCGGAATCTTCCAGCGGATACAGGTAGGTCCCCAGCATGTCCATCTTCGCCTGCAGCACGCGTGCGGTCAGTTGGGTCTTCCAGCCGTTGCCCAGGCCATGCTCCAGTTCAGCGAAGAGGCTGGCGTTTTCCTTGTTCCAGTAGGCCCAGTCAGGCGTCACGCGCGCCGATCTCGGCAGCGGGTAGAAGCTGCCGTCACGCCGCGTGGGCAGGCCGTTCCAGTCGGCGCCGGGGTTATCTTCCCTGTTGTAGTAGCCGCCCAGGCTCAGCCGCGTGCGCGGGGCGATATCGGCCTCCAGCGTGCCGTAGACCAGTTGGCGCTCATGGCGGTACGCCCGCTTGAAGGTGTCCGTATCCTGCAGGGCCACCACGGCGCGGCCTCGCAGCGTACCGGCCGCATTGAGCGGGCCGGACGCGTCGATTTCGCCGCGCAGGTTGTTCCAGGAGCCCAGGCTGCCCGTCAGCGAGACCTGAGGGGCATCCGTGGGGCGCTTGCGCACGAGGTTGATGGTGCCGGACGGATTGCCCGTGCCCGTCATCAGTCCGGCAGCGCCGCGCAGCACCTCCACGCGGTCGTACATGGCCATGGTGGCCAGGCCCTGCGTGTCGTAGTCGAAGGCCAGCGGCACGCCATCGGCCAGGAAAGAGTTGACCTCGAAACCCCGCAGGAAGAACTGCGTGCGTTCTCCGCCCCCGATCTGGCGTGTGCTCAGGCCCGTGGCATCCAGGGCAACCTCCTCCAGCGACTGAAAACCGCGGTCATCGATCTGCTCGCGCGTGATCACGCTCAGCGATTGCGGGGTCTCGCGCTGCGACAGGCCCAGCCGTGTCGCCGTGCTGCTGGGTCCGGTGGCCGCATAGCTGCCCGATCCTTGCGTCACGGCGCTGCGCTCGGCCTGCGCCGTGACCAGCACCTCGCCCAGCGCGGTGGCGCCTGCCGCCTGGACGGCCTGGGTCGCCTGCCTGCGCAGCGTGTAGCTGCCATCGCTGCGCGCCACCATGTCCAGCCCGCTGCCGGCCAGCAGGCGCTGCAGCGCCTGCTGCGGCGCATAGTGGCCGGACAGGGCCGGGCTGGTCAGCCCTTCGGTCAGCGCTGGATCGAAGGACAGCGAAATACCCGCCGCCGTGGCCACGCCGGCCAGCGTGCGGCCCAGCGGCCCGGGCGCGATCTGGTAGGTCTGGGCTGCGGGGGCCGGTTCGGCCGCCTGCACGGCGCCTGCGGCCAATGCCATGCCCAGCAGGGCCAGTCGGGCGGCATGCGCCAGGGGATGGAAGACGGGATGCGGCATGGGTACGGCAGGCATGGAAATCGGTCCTTGGAGGCGGTGAAGAAAGAAGCTCTTTCCCCGTTGCCAGCCGAGATCCGAAAAAGTACCAGCCTGCCTCGATTTTTTTAGTTCCTGGCGACCACGGTGATCCAGTAGCCGCGCATGCGTGTCTGCACGTCGACGGGATAGGTGGAGGCCAGCATGGTCAGCGTCCGGTCCGTATCGCCCAGCGGGAAGGAGCCGGACACGCGCAGCGCGCGCACCTCGGGCGCGCACTGCAGCAGGCCGGGCCGGTAGCGCGACAGTTCGGCGCAGAACGCGGCCAGCGGCATGGCGTCGGCCATCAGCATGCCGTGGGTCCAGGCCGTGGCTTCGGGCTGCAGGGGCTGGGGCGCGGTCACCTCCCCCGCTCGCAATACCGTTTGCTGACCGGCTTGAACGACCAGCGCCGGGTGAGCGGCGCCGCGCAGCGTGACCTCCACGGCGCCCTCGGTCACGGCCAGGCGCACGGGGCCGCCGTCCGCACTGTCGCCCTCCTGCCGCACGGTGAAGCGGGTGCCCAGCGCGCGCAGCCGGCCATGGGCGGTGTCCACGACAAAGGGGCGGTGCGGCGTGGCGGTATCGGCCGCCGTTTCTATGGAAATCGCGCCCTGGCGCAGGGTGAGCAGGCGCAGTGCGCCATCAAACCGGATGTCCACCGCGCTGGCCGTGTCCAGCAGGAGGCGGCTGCCATCGGCCAGATGCTCGGTGCGGCGCTCGCCGGTGGCGGTGCGCAGGTCGGCGCCCCAGCCGCGCTGGTCCGCCGCGCTCCATACCAGCCAGCTTGCAGGCGCCACGGCCAGCAGCGCGGCCAGCCGGGCCACGGCGGCGCGGCGCTGGGCGCGGTGGCTTCGGGGCCGGTCCAGCGCCGGCATGGCCAGAGCTGCAGGCAGGCCGCCCAACTTGCCCAGCAGCCGCTCGGCACGCTCCCAGGCCAGCGCATGCTGTGGGTCGGCCTGGCGCCAGCGTTCGCAGGCGGCACGGTCGGCATCGGTGGCGCCGCTGTCGTGCAGGCGCATCAGCCATTCGGCGGCCTCGTCGAGCACGCGCGCTTGCAGGGGGGTCTCCATCACGCCATTGCCACCAGGCATTGGCGAAACGCCTGGGCCATGTAGCGCTTGACGCTGGTGAGCGAGACCTCCAGCTGCTGCGCGATGTCCTCGTACTTCATGCCGTCCAGTTGGGACAGCAAAAACGTGCGCCGCACGATGGGCGGCAGCGCGTCCAGCATGGTGTCTATCTCGTGCAGGGTCTCCAGCACCAGGGCGCGCTGCTCGGGCGAAGGCGCCACGGGCTCGGGCAGCGCGGCCAGGGCTTCGAGGTAGGCCCGCTCCAGCGCCTGGCGCTTGTACCAGTTGACGAGCACGCCCTTGGCTACCGTGGTCAGGTAGGCACGCGGCTCCTGCACACCGGCCAGGTCGCGCACGCCCAGGATGCGCACGAAGGTGTCCTGCGCCAGGTCCGCCGCATCCGCCCCGTTGCCCAGCCTGCGGCGCAGCCAGCCCTGCAGCCAGCCATGGTGGGCGGTGTACAGGGAGGCGGCTTCTCGGTGCTGGGGGTGGAGGCGGATGGCATGGCAGGTCCCGATTCCCTTGAGGGCGGGGCCCGCAATCAAACAAGAATCATTCTTATTCGATTGTATCCATGCCAGGAAGCGTGCAACCGCGCTTTCGACCGGCCTGATGGCGCAAGGCCTACCAGATGTACCCGAACCGAACCACCATGTTGCGCGCTTCGCCGTAGTTGCAGGCATTGGCGGAAAAGCACGACGCCGTGTGGTACTTGTCGAACAGGTTCTTGACCGTCAGGCTCACGCTGGCCCCGCGCCAGTCACTGCGCATCTTTCCCAGGTCATAGCGCAGCGAGGCATCCACCAGGGTGAACGACGGTACGCGGAAGCTGTTGTCCGCATCGCCCCAGCTCCAGCCGATGTAGCGCGCCCCCACGCCCGCCCCCAGCCCCAGCAGGTCGCCCCCAAAGGCATAGTCCACCCAGGCCGACACCATCTTGCGGGGCACTTCGTAAGGCGACTTGCCCTGCACGTTGCCGCCCCACTGGTCTGGCTGGGCCCGGGTCACCTTGACGGGGTTGTAGGTCAGCGCTGCCAGGAGCTTGAGCCCGCGCGTGGGCTGGACTGCCGCCTCGAACTCGATGCCGCGAGAACGCACTTCGCCCTGCTGTATGGAATAGCGGACGTTCTCGGGGTCGGTGGTGAGCACGTTCTGCCGGCGCAGCTCGAAGGCGGCCAGCGTGAAGCTGCTGCGCTCGTCGGGCGAGTACTTGACGCCGACCTCGACCTGTTTGCCGGTTTCCGGATCAAAGGGCCGGTCGTTGCGGTCAGCGCCCATCAGAGGGACAAACGACTCGCTGTAGCTGACATAGGGCGCCACGCCGTTGTCTGCAAGATAGGTCAGGCCCACGCGGCCGGTGAAGGATTTGGGCTTGCGCACGCTGGTGGACACGGGGTCGGCCAGGCGGCTGGACTGCTCCAGGCGGCTCCAGTCGTGGCGCCCGCCCAGGGCCAGCACCCAGCGGTCCTTGCGGATGCGGTCCTGCACGTAGAGGCCTGCCTGCTGGGCGCGCTCATCGCGCAGCGCATCGGGCTGCAGCAGCGAGGTGTCGATGAAGCTGCCATAGACGGGCCGGTAGATGTCCAGCTGCGGCCCGTCGGCAATATAGGAGTCGAAACTCGAGCGGCTGCGGTTGTAGTCCAGCCCCACGATGAATTCATGCTGCAGGCCGGCCGCCGCGAATTGGCCCGACAGGCTGGTGTCCACGGTGTAGACGCCGCCCTTGCCATCGCGCGAATCGATCTCCCGGTTGGTGATGGAGCCGTCGATCAGCGGCCCGTAGCGGAACATGTACTGCTCGTGGTTGCGTGCGTGCAGGTAGCGGAAGTTCTGCCGCAGCGTCCAGCCGTTGTCGAATTCGTGCCGTGCGTCGTAGCCCAGCGATGCGACCTCGGTCTCTTCACGGTCGAAGCCCGGCTCTCCCAGGAAGCGGTTCAGGGGCAGCCGGCCATTGGGGTTGCGCCCGTTGAGCGCATCCCACTGCACGTTGGTGGACATCATGGCGTGGTTCTTCTGGTAGAAGCCGCGCAGCGTGACGCTGGTGCGCGCGTCCGGCGCCCAGGTCAGGCTGGGCGCCAGGTAGACGCGGTCATCACGCATGAAGTCGATCTGCTGGTCGGCCGCCCTGGCCAGCCCCACCAGGCGGTAGCTCACCGTGCCATCGTCACCCACCGGCCCTCCGAGGTCGAAGGCCGCCTGCCGGCGAGCATGGCTGCCCACGGACAACTCCATGCCGCGCACCGCATCGGCCGAAGGCCGCTTGGACACGAAGTTCACGATGCCGCCCGGCGAGTTCTGGCCATACAGCACCGAGGCCGGCCCCTTGAGGACCTCCATGCGCTCGGCCCCGTAAGGCTCCATGCCGAAAAAGCCCAGCGTGCCCAGCGGCATGAGGCGCAGCCCGTCCAGGTAGAAATTGCCCGAGAACTGGCTGAAGCCGCGCACCGACAGACTGTCGTCCGCAGGATTTGCCCCGCCCGTGTTGGTGCGCACGCCGGCCGTGTACTGCACGGCGTCGTTGAGCGTGCGCACGCCCTGGTCGTCCATGCGGTCGCGCGTGATGACGGACACCGATTGCGCCACCTCCAGAATCGACGCATCGGTCTTGGTGGCCGTGCTGGCCCGGCGCGCCACATACCCGCTGGTGCTGCCCCAGGGGCTTTCTGCCGGGGCCGCGGCGGTCACCCTGACCTCACCCAGCACGGTCGATGCCTGGGTGGCCTCGGGCACCGCACGCAGCACAAAACCGCCCTCCCCCGCCGCCTGCGCCTGCAGGTCGGTGCCGGCCAGCAACCGGTCCAGCGCCTCGCGCACCGTGAGGCGGCCCTGCACGCCCTGGGTGCGCCGGCCCTGCACCATGGCGGGCGGTGCGCTGATGCTCACGCCTGCGTCAGCGGCAAACGCCGTGAGCGCGGCGGCCAGCGGGCCTGCCGGCACCTGGAACGGACGCTGCACCGCGCTGACCGCCGCCGCACCGGCCTGGGCCAGCGCAGCGCGCGGCAAGGCGGCGCCTGCCACCAGGCCCGCTGCCATGAGCACGGCGAGACCTGTCTGGGACAGTGGAAAGAGCAAGGGGGAGGGAGTGCGCGCCACGCTGCGCATGCCGGGCCGGAGAGCCATGGTCTGTTTTTCCTTCGGAAGTCGTTCGATGAAATCGGTTGCCATCGAACAGGACACGGCCTGCCGCAGAAAGGGGCCAGATTCCGAAAGAAATTTCAAGCCGGTGGTGTACCGCGCGCCGCCACCGTCACCCAGTAGCGCGTGCGGTAGTGGACCTGCACGGGCAGCAGGTGCACGAGGTTGGCGAGCACGGCGTCCGTGCCGGTATCGGCATCGCCCAGTTGAAAGGCGCCGGTGACGCGCAAATCCGCCACAGACGGATCGCAGTGCAGCCAGCCGGAGCGGTAGCGCGACAGCTCGGCCACAAAGTCGGCCAACCGCATGTTGTCTGCGGCCAGCAGGCCGCGCGCCCATTGGGCGGCGCTGGCGTCCGCAGGCTCGGCACGGCCTATGCCCATGGCGTCAAACCACAGTTGCTGGCCTGCCTGCAGCTGCTGCACGGCGCCGCCACGGGTGGTGATCTGCACGGCGCCCTGCAGCACGGCCACCTCGCTGCGCTCCCGGACACTGCGCACGACAAAGCGCGTGCCCAGGGCGCGCACCCTGCCCTGCCCTGTGGTGACCACGAAGGGCCGATGCCGGGACTGCGGGTCGGGCGCGGTCTCTATGAAGACGGCGCCCTCACTCAGGTGGACACGGCGCAGCGCCTCGTCAAACAACACATCGACGGCACTGCCCGTATCGAGCACAAGACGGCTGCCATCGGCCAGCGTCCATTCGCGGCGCTCGCCCGTGGCCGTGGCATGGGTGGAGGTCCACTGCAGCCAGGGCGTGGCGCGCCAGGCGAGCCAGCCCACGGGGGCGGCCGTGATCAGCAGGGCCAGCGCGCGCACGGTATCGCGGCGGCCCATGGCGCCCAGGCGGCGCTGCTTGCGGCCCAGGGCCGGTGCCCCCAGTGCGGGCGGCAGGCTGCCCGCGCGCTGGCTCACGGCCAGGGCGCGCAGCCAGGCCTGCTCATGGACATCGGCACGGGTGCGCCAGGCCTCGAAGGCGCGGTGGTCGGCCTCGCTGGCCTCGCCCGAGTGCAGCAGCACAAACCATTCGGCGGCCTGCAAGGCGATTTCGCGCGACAGCGGCGCTGCGGCCCGGGAGTCCACGGCGTTCATGCCGACAGCAGGATGCACTCGGCCATGGCCTGGGCCATGTAGCGCTTGACCGAACGCAGGCCCATGCCCAGTTGCTCGGCAATGGCCGCATAGGTCAGCCCCTCGACCTGGGACAGGATGAAGACCGCGCGCACCTTGGGCGGCAGGCCGTCGAGCATGGCATCGACCTCCTGCAGCGCCTGCAGGATGAGCAATTGCTGCTCGGGCGACGGCGCCTGCGGCGCTGGCAGCGCGGCCAGGGCCTGCAGCCAGGCCTGCTCCAGCGACTGGCGGCGCAGGTGGTTGATCAGCAGGCGCCGCGCCACCGTGGCCAGGTAGGCGCGTGGCTCGCGCAGGGCGGGCAAGTCGCCCGCAGGCGCGGTGAGCAGGCGGATGAAGGTGTCCTGCGCCAGGTCGGCCGCGTCGCAGGCATTGCCAAGTCGGCGGCGCAGCCAGCCCTGCAGCCAGCTGTGGTGGCCAGCGTAGAGGGCGGAGATTTCGCGGTGCAAGGGGCTGGAGGCGGCGCTGGAGGCTGGGGCGGATGGCATGGTAGGACCCGATGGCTTGAAGGCGGGATACACCATCAAACAAGAATCATTCTCAAATCATTGTAACCAGCGGCAGCACTTGCCTAAGAGTGCCATCAGGCGGACCATCCATGGGCGAACAGAGGGAGCAAGTGCGATCAGGTGTGGCTGGACATTCAGCTGCTGCGCCGGATCGGTATCATTTAGAAACAACCATCATCAGCTCAGCATCCATCAGGAGAGCGAACCATGTTCGAAACGCGGGTAGCAGGCACGGCAGGGCAGCAGGCGCTGTGGAGCACGCTGGACAAGGCCATGGCGCTGGCGGAGTTCACGCCCGAAGGCCGGCTGATGCGCGCCAACGCCAATTACGAAGCCATTCTTGGCTACCCCACCGCGGGCGCCGAGGGCCTGCTGCACAGTGACCTGTGCACCCAGGCACATGCCGATCCCGACGCCTACGGCCGGTGGCGCCAGCGCTGGGGCGCGGGCGAGACGATTTCGCGCGTGGGCGAACACCGCCGCCGCGACGGCAGCACCTGCTGGCTCGAGGCCACCTATGCCCCCGTGCTGGATACCCGGGGCGCGCTCAGCCATGTGCTGTGCATTGCCACCGACATCACGACCCGGGTGCAGGCCGACCGCAGAAGGCAGGAGCATTTGCGGCGCCTGTCCCTGGTGGCCGATGCCACCGACGCGGCCGTGGTGATCGCCGACGGCAACTGGACCATCTCCTATGTCAACGCAGGCTTCACCCGCATGTTCGGCTGGAGCAGCGAAGAGGTTGTGGGCCGTGCGCCCATCGCCCTGCTGGTGCCCCATGCCTCACCCGAATTCACGGCCGCCTACCGCGCCGAACTGGACGCAGGCAAGCCGGTGTACCGCGAGGAGATCCTCGTCGGCAAGGACGGCGAGCGGTATTGGGTCAGCGCCCAGGCCAATCCCGTCATGGGCCCCGACGGCCGCCTCCACACCACGGTGACCGTGATCACCGACATCACCGAGGCCAAGATGCACGAGGTGCTGCAGCGGCGCGCCCTGGAGGCCATGGCGCGCGACCAGCCGCTGACCGAGGTGCTGGACCTGGTCTGCCGCGAGGTCGAGCGCATTGCGCCCGATATCGCGGTGTCGGTGCTGGAAGTCGATGACCAGAACCGCCTGCATCCGCTGGCCGCGCCCAGCCTGCCGGCCTCCTATTCGGCGGCGCTGGACGGCGTGCCCATCGGCCCCAATGTCGGCTCCTGCGGCGCGGCGGCCTTCCACAACCGGCCCGTGCTGGTGGGCGACATCGCCACCGATCCGTTGTGGGCCGACTTCAAGCACCTCATCCTGCCGCTGGGGTATACGGCCTGCTGGTCCACGCCCATCTGCGGGCTGCAGGGCGGCGTGGCCGGCACCTTTGCCTTCTACTACCGCCATTTCGACCGGCCCGGCCCCGATCCCTTCCACCAGCGGCTGGTGGAGGCCTGCACCGACCTGTGCGCGCTGGCGCTGGAGCGCGAGCAGGCACGCCGCCGCATCCGACAGCTGGCCTTCTACGACGGGCTGACCACCCTGCCCAACCGCAGCCTGCTGCTGGCCCAGGCCGAGCAGGCGCTGTCCGTGGCTTCGCACGAGGGCCACGAGCTGGCCGTGGTCTTCATCGACCTGGACCGTTTCAAGCAGGTCAACGATTCGCTGGGCCACCCGGCCGGCGACCGGCTGCTGTGCAGCGTGGCCCAGCGCATCCAGGCGGAGCTGCGCACGGGCGACATTGCCGGGCGCCTGTCGGGCGATGAATTCGTCATCGTGCTGCCACACTGCGGCGGTGCGCAGGCAGCCGAGGTGATAGAGCGGCTGCAGTCGGCACTTGGCGAGCCCTGCATGATCGACGACGTGTCCCTGGCCAGCACGGCCAGTTGCGGCATTGCCGTGTTTCCCGCCGACGGGCGCGACATGGAGACGCTGCTGCACCGCGCCGACATGGCCATGTACCAGGCCAAATCGGGCGGGCGCGGGCTCTACAGCTTCTTCAGCCCCGAGATGAACCGCCTGGCGCAGGAGCGGCTGGTGCTGGAGACGGCGCTGCGCGACGCCCTGCGCAGCGGCGGCCTGCGACTGCACTACCAGCCCCAGCTCGACCTGAAGGACGGGCGCCTCTACGGCGTGGAGGCCCTGGCGCGCTGGAGCCATGCGGAATTCGGCGAGATCTCGCCCGCACGCTTCATTCCGCTGGCCGAGGAATGCGGCCTGATCGGCGAGCTGGGCACCTGGGCACTGCGCGAGGCCTGCCGCCAGCTGGGCGAGTGGCGCAGCCGGGGCATTGACGTGCCGGCCATGTCGGTCAACCTCTCGCCCACGAGCTTTCACAACCTGGACCTGCCGCGCATGATTGCCGACACGCTGGAGCACAACGCGCTCAAGCCGCAGGACCTCACGCTGGAGATCACCGAAAGCCTGCTGCTGGACACCAACCCGGGCACCATGCGCACGCTGCAGGCCGTGCATTCCCAGGGCGTGCGCCTGTCCATGGACGACTTCGGCACGGGCTACTCCAGCCTCAGCTACCTGCGCCGCCTGCCGGTCAGCGAGCTCAAGCTGGACCGCAGCTTCGTGGCCGACCTGGAAAACGACGAAGCCGCCCAGGCCCTGAGCAACGCCATCCTGGGCATAGGCCGCAGCCTGCACCTGACCGTGGTGGCCGAGGGAGTGGAGACGGCGGCGCAGAACACCATCCTGCGCGAACAGGGCTATCCGGTCGCGCAGGGCTATCTGTTCTCGCGCCCGCTGCCGGCAGCGGATCTGGAGCGGTGGCTGCAGGCATCGAGCCTGCAAGCCGGCGTGGCGACGGACGTGTGAACGGGCATGTGAGCGGGTATGTGAACGGACCAGGCCATGCGCGCGGAGACCTTGGCCGACAAAAGTAACAATCCGCAATAAATATTCGGACTGGACCTATTTTTCCCTAAGCCTCGCCGGCAAGTGACCGATAACTGCGGCATGGCGGGGCCGAGTGTCGGTCCCGCTGATCGCCCCCGATCGCCACCGCATCCCCTCGATTCGCAGCCACCGCCGCTCACCCGCTTTCGCTTCTCGCCGTACGGCACTCCCCACCATGATGTTTTTCCGCAATCTGAAGCTGGCCCACAAGCTGCTGGCCTCTTTCATCGCCCTGCTGCTGCTGACCGCCGGCCTGGGCCTGTTCTCCGTGGTCCAGCTGGACCGTGTCAACCGCACGGCCACCGACCTGGCGCACCACTGGATGCCCGCCGAGCGCGTGATCATGGAGATGCGCTACCAACTGCAGCGCTACCGCTCGCAGACCATGCAGCATGTGCTGGCCACCTCGATGGATGAAATGGCCGTCTACGACAAGAGCATGCCGGCGCTGTGGTCCGAGCTGCTCAAGAACCAGCAGGCCTTCGAGCGCTATGCCAACACCGCGCGTGAGCGCGAGCTGATGGCCGGCATCAAGGACGACCTGGGCCAGTACGCGCAGCACACGGCAAAGATCGTGGACCTGTCCCACGCCCTGCGCACCGACGAGGCGTCCGAGGTGCTGCGCGGCGATTCGGTCAAGACCAGCCGTGCCATCAACACCAAGCTGGACGAACTGCTCAAGATCAACGCCCAGGGCATCGAGGATGCCAACCAGGCAGGCGACGACATCTTCACCGCCGCGCGCTGGTGGGTGATCGCCCTGCTGGCGGGGGCCGTCCTCTTCGGCCTGGGCATGGCGCTGCTGATCGCCCGCAGCGTGGCACGCCCCCTGCAGCAGGCCGTGAGCCTGGCACAGGCCGTGGCCGCCGGCGACCTGGGCAGCCGCATCGAGGTGCATGGCAAGGACGAGACCGGCCAGCTGCTGCAGGCCCTGCAGCACATGAACGAGAGCCTGCAGCGCATCGTCGGCCAGGTGCGCCAGGGCACGGACTCCATCGCCACGGCCAGCGGCCAGATCGCCTCGGGCAACCAGGACCTGTCGGCACGCACCGAGGAACAGGCCAGCTCGCTGGAGCAGACCGCCGCCTCCATGGAGGAGCTGACCTCCACCGTCAAGCAAAACGGCGCCAACGCCCAGCAGGCCAACCAGCTGGCCGCCGCCGCCTCCCAGGTCGCCGTGCGCGGCGGCTCGGCCGTGGCCCAGGTGGTGCAGACCATGTCCGCCATCAACGATGCCTCGCGCAAGATCGTGGACATCATCGGCGTCATCGACTCCATCGCCTTCCAGACCAACATCCTGGCGCTGAATGCCGCCGTGGAAGCGGCCCGTGCCGGTGACCAGGGACGCGGCTTTGCCGTCGTCGCCTCGGAAGTGCGCACCCTGGCCCAGCGATCGGCCGCCGCCGCCAAGGAGATCAAGCAGCTCATCGACGACTCGGTGGGCAAGGTAGAGGAAGGCAGCGCCCAGGTCGACTCGGCCGGCAAGACCATGGAGGAGATCGTGGCCAGCGTGCGCCGCGTGACCGACATCATGGGCGAGATCTCGGCCGCCAGCCATGAGCAGACGGCCGGTATCGAGCAGGTCAACCAGGCCGTCACGCAGATGGACCAGATGACCCAGCAGAACGCGGCCCTGGTGGAGGAATCGGCGGCGGCCACCGGCGCACTGCAGGCCCAGGCCAAGGCGCTGGCCGAAGTGGTCAGCGTGTTCAAGCTTTCGCCGTCCACCGGCATGCTGGGCAACAGCCGTGGCGTCAACCACGCCGCTGCCGTGGCAGCGCCCCGCCACGCGCCGACGGCGCCCCGTCCGCATCTGGCGCCTTCCGCGCCCAAACGCGCGGTGCCCGCACGTGCTTCGGCCGCCCTGCCTTCTGCAACCGGTGCCCCCTCTGCTCCGGCTGGCGCCGCGCGCCCGGCCCAGCCAGCACAGCCGGCCCGGCCCGCCGTGACGGCATCGGCCAAAGCCAAGGCCAAGGCGGCCAGCACGGCTTCCGACGACGATTGGGAAACCTTCTGAACCAGGTTTTCGCCCGCCCCGCCGGGGGCGGACATGCCTGCCAAGGCCCGACCAGCTCCTGCTGGCCGGGCCTTTTTTCCGGGAGGTCTGCAGCCAGATCACGCCAGGGTCCACGCTGCAACCTGTGCATTGCCATGGCCAAGCCCTTCAAATCTGCCATGATCGGCCGCTGCAAGCCCTTGTTTTGAAAGCCATCGTCACACGGCAGCGCGCCTCCAGACCCGCGCGGCGGGCGCTTGCCCCGGCACGATGCCCCAGCATGAGAAAATCGGCGATTCGGCCAAGAACACATTCATCAGAAGAACGGAACACATCATGGAAGCAGAACGCATCAACCTCATCGGCAACACCCTCGAAGATCTGTCGCAGCGTGCGGCAGATCTCCGGAGGTATCTTTGACTACGATGCAAAGTACGAACGACTGCGCACGGTAAATGCCTCGCTGGAAGATCCCAGCGTCTGGAACGACCCCAAGAAGGCCCAGGAGCTGGGCAAGGAAAAGAAGCTGCTCGACGGCGTCGTGCTGACGCTGCAAAAGCTCACCACCGAGCTGGCCGACAACGCCGAGCTGTTCGAGATGAGCAAGGAAGAAGGCGATGAGACCGGCCTGCTCACCATCGAGGGCGAGACCGCCAAGCTGCAGCCGCTGATCGAGGAGCTGGAGTTCCGCCGCATGTTCGGCAAGGAAGCCGATCCGCTGAACTGCTTCGTGGACATCCAGGCCGGCGCCGGCGGCACCGAGGCCTGCGACTGGGCCGGCATGCTGCTGCGCCAGTACCTGAAGTACGCCGAGCGCAAGGGCTTCAAGGCCACGGTCGAGGAAGAGACGCCGGGCGACATCGCCGGCATCAAGAGCGCGACCATCCACATCGAAGGCGAGTACGCCTACGGCCTGCTGCGCACCGAAACCGGCGTGCACCGCCTGGTGCGCAAGTCGCCCTTCGACAGCTCGGGCGGCCGCCACACCAGCTTTGCCTCGCTGTTCGTCTACCCCGAGATCGACGACTCGATCCAGATCGAGATCAACCCCTCGGACGTGCGCACCGACACCTACCGCGCATCGGGCGCGGGCGGCCAGCACATCAACAAGACCGACTCGGCCGTGCGCCTGACGCACATGCCCACCGGCATCGTCGTGCAATGCCAGGACGGCCGCAGCCAGCACAGCAACCGCGACGTGGCATGGCAGCGCCTGCGCTCCAAGCTCTATGAGCACGAGATGCAAAAGCGCATGGTGGAGCAGCAAAAGCTGGAGGACACCAAGACCGATGTGGGCTGGGGCCACCAGATCCGCTCGTACGTGCTGGACAACAGCCGCATCAAGGATTTGCGCACCAACGTCGAAATCTCGGCCACCCAGAAGGTGCTGGACGGCGACCTCGACGCTTTCATCGAAGCCTCGCTCAAGCAAGGCCTCTGATTTCAAGCCCCTGGGCGGCACCGGCCGCACAGGGGCTTGAACTCTGTCCCCTGATATTGGCATAGGAAGGAATCTGTATGCTGCAACTGCGTGACGGGCAGGCCCCTGCCACCGCCATCCACCGCGCCGACTACCAGGCTCCTGCCTGGTGGATCGACACCGTGGACCTGACCTTCGATCTCGATCCGGCCAAGACCCGCGTGCTCAACAAGATGCGCGTGCGCCGCAACACCGAGGTGCCGGCGCAGCCGCTGCGCCTGGACGGCGATGAACTGAACCTTGCGCGCGTGCTGGTCAACGGCGGCGGCACCTCGTTCAAGATGGACGGCGACCAGCTCGTGCTGGAGAACCTGCCCGAGGGCGGCGATCCCGTCGATCTGGAAATCTTCACCACCTGCGCGCCCGCCAAGAACACCAAGCTCATGGGCCTGTATGTGAGCCAGGGCACGTTCTTCACCCAGTGCGAGGCCGAGGGTTTCCGCCGCATCACCTATTTCCTGGACCGTCCCGATGTGATGGCCATGTATACCGTGACGCTGCGCGCCGACAAGACCGCGTACCCGGTGCTGCTGTCCAACGGCAACCTGGTCGAGCAAGGCGCGCTGGAAGACGGCCGCCACTTCGCCAAGTGGGCCGATCCGCACAGAAAGCCCAGCTACCTGTTCGCCCTGGTGGCCGGCAATCTGGTTGCGCGCGAGCAAAAGATCAAGAGCCGCGCAGGCCGCGACCACCTGCTGCAGGTCTTCGTGCGCCCCGGCGACCTGGAGAAGACCGAGCACGCCATGAACTCCCTCATGGCCAGCGTGGCCTGGGACGAGGCCCGCTTCGGCCTGTCCCTGGACCTGGACCGCTTCATGATCGTCGCCACCAGCGACTTCAACATGGGCGCCATGGAGAACAAGGGCCTGAACGTCTTCAATACCAAGTACGTCCTGGCCAGCCAGTCCACGGCCACCGACACCGACTACGCCAACATCGAGTCCGTCGTCGGCCACGAGTACTTCCACAACTGGACCGGCAACCGCGTCACCTGCCGCGACTGGTTCCAGCTGTCGCTCAAGGAAGGCCTGACCGTCTTCCGCGACCAGGAATTCAGCATGGACATGGCGGGCAGCCCCTCGGCACGCGCCGTCAAGCGCATCGAGGACGTGCGCGTGCTGCGCACCGCCCAGTTCCCCGAAGATGCGGGCCCCATGGCCCACCCGGTGCGGCCCGACAGCTACATCGAGATCAACAACTTCTACACCGTCACCATCTACGAAAAGGGTGCCGAGGTCGTGCGCATGCAGCACAACCTGGTGGGCCGAGAAGGCTTTGCCAAGGGCATGAAGCTGTACTTCGAGCGCCATGACGGCCACGCCGTCACCTGCGACGACTTCGCCCAGGCCATGGCCGACGCCAACCCCGGCAGCGAGCTGGCCCAGCGCCTGGACCAGTTCAAGCGCTGGTACAGCCAGGCCGGCACGCCCCAGCTGCACGCCGAAGGCAGCTACGACGCCGCCGCACGCACCTACACGCTGACCCTGAGCCAAAGCTGCGCGCCCACGCCGGGCCAGGCAGAGAAGCTGCCCTTCGTCATCCCCGTGCAGATGGGCCTGCTGGGCCAGGACGGCCGCGCGCTGACCCTGCGCCTGCAGGGCGAGGACCAGGCGGCAGCGGGCGACAGCCGCCTGCTCGTGCTGTCCGAGCCCAGCCACAGCTTCGTCTTCACCGACGTGGACCAGGAGCCCGTGCCCTCGCTGCTGCGCGGCTTCAGCGCGCCCGTGGTGCTGCAGCACAGCGACAGCGATGCCGCCTTGCTGACCCTGCTGGCCCATGACAGCGACGCCTTCAACCGCTGGGAAGCCGGCCAGCGCCTGGGCCTGCGCATCGCGCTGCAGGCCATTGGCGACACCTCCATCACGGCAGATGCCAGCGGCCAGATCACGGCCGCCCTGCTGCCGGCCTCCTTCATCGAGGCCATGCGCGGCGTGCTGCGCCATCCCCAGCTGGATGCGGCCTTCAAGGAGCTGATGCTGGCCCTGCCCGGCGAAAGCTACATCGCCGAGCAACTGGCCGTGGTCGATCCGCAGCGCGTGCACGCCGTGCGTGAAGCCATGCGCCAGCAACTGGCGACCGAGCTGCAGGCCGACTGGCAGCAAGCCTGGCAAGAGCACAGCGACACCGGCGCCTACCGCCCCGACCCCGTCAGCTCCGGCCGCCGTGCGCTGGCAGGCCTGGCCCTGTCCATGCTGTGCCTGGCCGCACGCGTCTCGGGCGACAGCGTCTGGCCCGGCAAGGCGCTGCAGCGCTTCAAGGACGCCGGCAACATGACCGACCGCATGAGCGCCCTGACGGCACTGGTGCAAAGCGGCCACCCGCTGGCCGCCCAGGCCCTGGCACGCTTTCACAAGCTGTTCCAGCACGATGCGCTGGTCCTGGACAAGTGGTTCGCGCTGCAAGGCGGCGCCTGCGACCGTGGCGGCAACGTGCTGCCGGCCGTCAAGCAGCTGATGAAGCACCCCGACTTCCAGATCAAGAACCCCAACCGCGCGCGCAGCCTGATCTTCAGCTACTGCAGCGCCAACCCCGGCGCCTTCCACCGCGCCGACGCGGCGGGCTATGTGTTCTGGAGCGAGCGCGTCATCGAGCTGGACGCCATCAACCCCCAGGTCGCCGCCCGCCTGGCGCGCGCCCTGGACCGCTGGAGCAAGCTGGCAGAGCCCTACCGCACGGCCGCACGCGAGGCCGTCGCCCGCGTGGCGGCCCGCGCTGAACTGAGCAACGACGTGCGTGAAGTCGTCACCCGCGCCCTCGCGGATTGACCCAAGGCGCGGCCCAGGCCGCGCCTCCCGGATTTTTAGGAGTTGAACCCATGAAGAAAAACGTCAGCCTGACCCGCTACCTGGTCGAGCAGCAACGCGTGGACGGCCTCATCCCCGGCCAGCTGCGCCTGCTGCTGGAAGTCGTGGCCCGTGCTTGCAAGCGCATCAGCCAATCCGTCAACAAGGGCGCCATCGGCGACGTGCTGGGCACGGCCGGCAGCGAGAACGTGCAGGGCGAAGTCCAGAAGAAGCTGGACATCATCGCCAACGAGGTGCTGATCGAGGCCAACGAATGGGGCGGCCACCTGGCAGCCATGGCCTCCGAGGAAATGGAAGGCATCTACCTGGTGCCCAACCGCTACCCGCACGGCGAATACCTGCTGATGTTCGACCCGCTGGACGGCTCGTCCAACATCGACGTCAATGTCTCCATCGGCACCATCTTCAGCGTGCTCAAGAAGCCCGAAGGCCACCCCGGCGTGACCGAGCAGGACTTCATGCAGCCCGGCACCCAGCAGGTCGCGGCCGGCTACTGTATCTACGGCCCCCAGACCACCCTGGTGCTGACCGTGGGCGACGGCGTGTCCATGTTCACGCTGGACCGCGAGCAAGGCTCCTTCGTGCTGGTGCAGGAAAACATCCGCATCCCCGAAGACACCAAGGAATTCGCCATCAACATGTCCAACATGCGCCACTGGGATACGCCCGTCAAGCGCTACGTGGACGAATGCCTGGCCGGCGTGGAAGGCCCGCGCGGCAAGGACTTCAACATGCGCTGGATCGCCTCCATGGTGGCCGACGTGCACCGCATCATGACCCGCGGCGGCATCTTCATGTACCCCTGGGACCGCCGCGAGCCCAACAAGCCCGGCAAGCTGCGCCTGATGTACGAAGCCAACCCCATGTCCTGGCTCATAGAGCAGGCCGGCGGCGCCGCCACCAACGGCAAGCAGCGCATCCTCGACATCCAGCCCACGCAGTTGCACGAACGTGTGAGCGTCATCCTCGGCTCGAAGAACGAAGTCGAAAAAGTGACGCAGTACCATTCCGAGGCATGAATTTGCCGTTATAATTTTTGTCTGTCGCCGGTGTAGCTCAGTTGGTAGAGCAGCTCATTCGTAATGAGAAGGTCGAGGGTTCGATTCCTTTCTCCGGCACCAAAACATAGCATCCATGCGGGTTCCGCAAGGATTCTGGGGGAAATTGGGGAAACTCAATTTCCCTTTTTGTTTTGCAGCGGCCAAAGCATGCCTGAGCCTCGGCAGCTCAAGCCACCTGTTCAGCCGATGGCGCTTGCAGCTGGCTCGCCCGCAGCGGCGCTTCTTCCTCAGGCCTCTCCGTACCCTCACCAGCACACCAAGTGCCTTCAACTTGCTCGGATTTCAGATCCGACCAAGACAGTTCGCGGGCTGCGCTCCCCCTACCCATAGAACTGCGAATGCAGGCTCACTAGCCGCTGCGCCAGCGTCTCGGCGTCGTGGCGCATGGCATAGAGCGACGTGGTGCCGATGGAGACATGGCCGTACCAGATGTGGAATCCCTCTAGTCGCAGCAAGTTGCCAACGGAGCAACCATCTCGGATTGCACCGGAGAGAGTTGCCGCCTGGAACTCGAAGAGCTCGACATTTCCATGCAAGATCCGGTCCGTATAGCAACCGGAAACCTGCATATCTATGTGCAGCGTGTAGATCATGGCTTGACGGCCTTGCATAAGCTCCTGATACCGGACGCGGAGTGATCTTTATCTTCCCACTCAGTCTTTTAACAAAAAATATGCGCAGCAAATCTTGACGAGATGCGGTCCGGCAATTTCAATAGAAATCCGCTACGGTGTGATAAGTTTTGCATCAACGACAGAAATCGCAACTCCAAAGGAAAAAGCTAAGATATTAAAAGATTCTGCTATTTTTTTCTTCATAACAATACAGTATGTCCAGAATACAATCATGAAAAATGAGAAGCAAATTAATTGTATTGCAATGAATAGCAGAATCTCATAAATATTTAATTCCATGCTCTCACCATTTTCAACAAGATTATCAAGCCTAACTTATTGCTGATTTCCACATGAGAAAAACTTGATAAATTACCACACGATTGGATAGCAAACACCAAATTAACCGCCGGCCTTTAATGCGCGCAACTGCTCAAGAGGCAACAGAGCTTCTTCGTCTGGGTTTTCTGCCCCGCTCATCAACGCACCCATCATGGGCAACTTAATCAATGAATCTGCTTGGGACGGAGTGCAATGCAGCCAAGCATCCCAGTCTTGGCGCTCCAGAACTATCACACACCTCTTTTCTCTGCCAGGCCTATGCATGAGAGAAAGAATTGGGTGCGCGCTGGCATCTTGTGTGATCACCGTATAGTTCGGCACCTTTTCTCCGCTCACCGGATCGATCCATTCACTATACAGCCCCGCCAACATTGCAGGCTTTCCATCGGAACGTCGGAACATCCAGTTAATACTGCGACCAGATAACCCAGAGTAATTCTCGATCCAGCTGCTCACTGGGATAAGACACCTTCGACCCGCATGCCAAGACGGGCCAAAGACGTAATCATTGCTCAACGTTTCTCTGAACGCTTTTTCCGTTGACATAGGGGAACCATCCAAATTTAAAGGACGCCTGCTTAGCGACGTTGTTGGAATCAACCCCCATTGCCCAACTTCTAAGCATTCACATGCTTTAATATATGGACCGCATGCCAATGGAACTATATATACACCCCACCCCTTTTTAGGGGCAGGTCCTTGCAGCGGATAGAGTTCGTCAATATCAGAAATATCGGGAGAGCTATATCTATTACCCATGCCGAGAGCCTCTTGAATAGCTATACAGGACTTCACAGAGCGGAATTCGCAAGCTTACGAAACAAGCATCCGCTTGGAAACAAACCCATCCTGTTTTGCTTAAGCAAAATGCTCAGTTTTGCGTTATCGATAGGCAATTCTCATCATGCCCTACAGCTATCGAAAAGTAACATCTCATGCCAAAAATTAACATTTTTTTATAAAGTCATCCTGCGTTGCAAATCCAACTTCGGCACTGCAAGAGCTGTCACCCAAAACTGACCTGCAATTAACACAAAAATCCATGTTGCATCCATTTCTCACAACAACTACAGGGAATTTAGATGTAGGTATTAACCCTTAAAAATCATGTACCGAGACGCTTTTTCGTTAATCGTTGCTGGATTGTTTGAACCTGCTCTCGGCCTCTTACATACCGCTAGCTAGTAGTGGGCAAAGGCTAAGTGCCCCCAAAATCCTCTTGACAAACTTTCACAAAAACCCTTATTGATAATAAGAATGATTTCCATCACGCTCCCCGTCTTTATAAATTCCCTCTATGGACGATCAACATGCGTTTTGGAATACCGACACTAAAAGAATTGGCCTTTCTGGTGATTTTTTCTTGGGTCACGAGCAGCCAGGCGGCGACATTTTCAACCTTCATCGACGACCAAGCCGGTTTCCTGTCTGCCATTGGTTCAGGGACATTCTCCACCCACGAAGATTTCAGCACCTCTGTAAACCTGAAGCCCATAGGAAGCGCAGGAAATCCGGATATTTGGAATGGCTTCACTGTAGAAGCCTACGGCCCCAATACAAGCACTGCTTGGTCTCCTTCAAAATATTGTCATGCATTAAATTCCGGATCAGGGACATCAAATTATTCGGAGGAGTGTCTATTTTGGAACCCCCTCGCACCAGCAGTTCCAGGAATATTTGCCGCATTGAACACGGAGAATGGCATCTCCTTTAAACTAGCCAACTCAGCAACTGCTGCTTTCAGCTTCGATTTCGTCGATTGGAACGATTTATTTGAGAGATCTAATCTTCAAATTTTTGCAAGCGATGGAACGAGCGCAATAGTTTCTGATGCCACAAACGCTTTTGATGCCCCACCTCAGAAATTCGGAGTGACTTTGTCTCCTTCTGATATTGCGGCCGGTCTTTTCATAAAAGAGATTCGCTGGGTGGGCCTTGATTCAACGGGTGAAGTTGTCGGCTTCTACAACTTCCAGACTTATACCAATCCAAAAATTCAGAACAATCTGCCGATAGCCAATCCGGACAAATACTCTATACCTAACTCGCCCACCATACTAAATATTTTGGCGAACGATACCGACGCAGATTCGGATACTTTGCAAATCATCAGCATTAATGGAAATCCAATTACTCGTGGTACTCCATCAAACATTTTGATAACAGGCGGAAGCATCGGAGTATCGGCAGTAGGAGAAATCACCTTTTCCCCCTCTGGCAATACTACAGATCCTATCTCATTTCAGTATGAGATTTCTGATGGCCGAGGCGGAACAGCGACTGGCAATGTCACCCTTACAAACATAACTTCTCCTAAACCGACAATCACTGCAGTACCAACCATTGGTGAACTTGGATTAGTCGCTTTATCTTCGATGATCGCCTTTTTGTCGCTGTTACTCCGACGCAAAGCCAAATAAATCAAGAGAGCCGCTGCCAATCAGATTCTTTGAAGTTGTCAGATAATTTACTGCACTTACTTCTGCTTTGAGACTAGACGCGTCATCAGGGGTCGCACGCAGGCTGTAAGTGCGGCCAGCAGCCGCGCCTCGTAGCCCTCGCGGCGGTCGATCTCGACCAGGGCGGCTCGACTGTCGCAGGCCGACCCGTTGCTGAAGTTCGGGAAGCACCGAAGCGGACGCTCAGAGCGCCGGAACGATGATGCTTTCTAGCCACAACTACCTGGGTCGAATCCGCGTGACTATCAAATCAATTCTCGGCATACGGCGAAAACCAACATTGAACGAGCTTGCCGGCGAGAGCTACAGCGCTGAGTCATATCGCGCGGCTTCCGAGGTCTCAGCGAACGAGCGGGTAGCTGCGGTGCTGCAGGGCCGCGCGAAGTTCTTGCTTGGAGAAGTCATCGGGTTATCTGAACTTAAGAAGCTGCCGGAGGGATTGATCGCTCAGCGGTTCCGGAGAGAGCTTCCCGTCACAGCGGACCAGGTGTTGCGCTACATCGAGTCGGAGGGTTTGCCAAAGGAGTTTGGCGACTGGGGAATTCAGCTGACCGAAAGCGCCGGGGCTTGGCATCTGACAGAGGTTGACATCAGGGGGTCAAGTCCGCCCGTTCCGTTCTTCACAAGGCATGAAGCAGAGCTAGCTATGGTCCTTCTGCGCCGGCAGACGATTGAACCCTTTGTCAGCGGGGCACTCGACGGAGCTGGCTAGACGAGAGACCGCTCCTGGCCATGAGCGGTCCACTACCGCACGAGCAGCAGGAACAAACGCCGGTCAGCGCGAGACGGTCGGCCACGCATCCCACATCAGCGCGGCGTCAGCGGCGTGGCCATCAGCCGCTCGCGCGATGCCTGCACCGCGCTCTGCCATCCGTCCACCTCGGTCTGCCAACTCTTGGAGTACGGCTGTGCAGGTTGAGGCGTACTGAGCGAAGGCGGGCTGGGCAGCTCCAGCGATGTGCTCGGGGAGGCCGACAAAGTCGCCCCGCATGCCTGCAGTAGCAGTGCGCAGCTCCCGCAGGCTGCGGTCAAAATCCTGCTGCGCGGCCTGGTTGCGCTGGCCCGTGGCCTAGAAGTTGGCGAGTGCATCGGTCAGTCCTTTCTGGAATCCGGCCATGGCGCACAAGGGCTGCCAGTTACTGCGCCGCCAGAACAGCGACTGGTCCCCGCGATGCGGGGTGATGTGGTCAACAACCGTGGCCGCCTCGACCTGCCCTGCACCTAGCACGTGAGGCACAGCGGGTGCTCGCGCAGGAACTGCTCGCGCGCCTTCTGCCACTTGTAGCCGTAGCCCCGCTGCGCTGCCGTCTGGTCGCTGGTGCGCCAGCTGCCGGCCTGCATCGTCTGCACGCGGCGGTTGTCCAGCACGGGCAGCGTACTCTTCAATGTCTGGAGCTTGGACATAAGGAGGCCGCCTGCCTATGGCCGCCAGTTAAGATGCATCTTTAAACCTACTGGGATAAATTTTTGAACAATGAACGTATGGATGTGCTCGCCGGTGAACTGAGCGCGCTGGCCACTGTCGTGGTGCGGCTGATTGAGACCATCACACCTGAGCAAGCGGCCTACGCTCATGAGGCGCTTCTGATTGACCGAGACGCCATCCGCATCGGAACTTCTGCCGGCGGCCCAGAGTTGGAGCTCGCGACAACCGAACGCGCTCTTGACAACTACCTTTCCCTGCTCATTGACGTAGCAGAGAGCTGAGCGATTTGGCGGCGAGTGCCGTTGCACACTCGCAAGCCTCGCATCTCCAATGCCATCCATGCTTTGCATGGATGCGTCTGGTGGCGGCGGAAACAACAAAGCCACCCAAAGGTGACGCAACCACTGAGCGAACATGTGTACTCCCCCCGGTCTGGGATGAGTCACTTAACGTTCTCTATAGACTGGTCCGATGACCGAGCCATTCGACCACGCCGATACAAACGCCATCCGGCTGCGGCTACGCAGCTACGAGGAGCGTTGCACGCTACTGTTGCGCGCAATCGGCGACAACAAAACGGTCACCGCACGGGTCGAGCAGATCAGGGACCAATACATCGCGCTCAAAAGAGATCTCAAGGCCGATGCCGCTGCCACGCGTCGCGCCGGGAAGGACCCAGCTTGCGCAGTTGCTGCATTTTTTTCCCCTGCAGTCAATGAGGCAGCTCTGCACCTGAAGCCAACCTCCGGCTCTCATCCGATAGCGGGAAATTGGTTGTCTGCGGTGTATGACGCGCGGATTGATATCTGCCACTACCTCGCCCAGCTTGACCGCAACTGACCAGGCAGCTTCAGCGGGGTCACTGCAAAAAAAACCTACCAAGGCAAGCCAGGGTAGGTAACTGCTGGACTAAGCCAGCAGGGGAGGGATACGAAGCGTATCAAGAAGAATTTATGGCAGGTAGGACGCCTTCAGGCCTCACGCGCTACTGTCGCCATACCCGCTGCCTCTCCAGCTCCAGCGCCTATCAAGCCTCCAAGGGCGCCGCCAACAAAAATGCCTGCAGGGCCAGCAGCTACGGCACCGACTCCCGCACCCATCACTGCGCCAAGCATCATGAAGCCGGCCACCATGGTTGATTTTGATTCCCGGGATGACTCCTCTTTGGTCATCCGAATCTGTGCGGAGGGATCAGGATCTTGCGAGGGCACACCATGCCCCTGAACGGCCTGCTCAGCAAGATCCGGGTCAACAGGCCGTCCCAGCAGGTACTTAAGCGAAATCGATGAAGTCATGGCACTCTCCCCAGAGATGAGGAAGATAGAAGCACCTCGCCTCACCTTCGTTGTACTCCCTGCTGCTCACTCGCACCTGTGGTCCACTCAGCCGGCGCGGCGTAAGGGAAGGCGCTCTCCCGCCTTCGCAACATTCATTCGCTCTGTACCCGGAAAAACAAAGCCCGCGGGCATTGCCAGCGGGCTAGCCATCTTTAGGGGCGTGTGATGTTTCCCCGTCGCTTCAATGTCTTGCCAGACTCACCGCCTGGGCTGCAACCACCTTCAGGCCCTTCATCAGCTTCAGCGCGGCGATGGTGCCGCAGCGGGCGCGGTCCACATGCTCGCCAATGTGCTCGGAGATCAGCATGCCCTCGGCTTCGTGCGGCACTTCACGGGTGCCAAAGCCCTTGCAGGTCTCGCAGATCGCCATCTTGCCCAGCTTGACGCCGCCACAGCCTGGGCACTTGCGGTCGCACAACCACAGCAGCACGTCGGTCAGCTTGGCGCGGGCATTCTTCATGCCCTGCGCCAGCACCCAGGGCATGAAGCCGGCGTGCGTGTCCACCAGGCGGCTGTACTGCGGCAGGCTGCACAGGATCTGCATGCGGCGCTTCATCTGTCACCGGCACTCGGCAACGCGGGCGCCAACCATGTCGAGTCGGCCGCGGCTCTTGCGAGGCAGCTGCTCGGCCACGTGCTGCAACTGCTCCTCGGTCACCCCCTTCACGTCGATCTGTACTCGGTAGGTGCCGGAGGCAGTTTTCTTGGGCTTCGCCATGGGGGAAAAGTGGCGAAAATTGGGGACAAACGTTGTGCAAACATGTATTTCAGCTGCACATGCCGCTCTTTGAAACGATCATAAATTGTTGATTTGTATGACTTTATGCAAGACAAGCACATACCAACACAGCTATTCGGTTCCTTTCTCCGGCACCAAACAAGAAGCCCCTGGTTCGCAAGAGTCTGGGGCTTTTTCGTTGGGTCATGCTTGTGGCTTCGCGCCTCCTGCGCGCGCCGCCATCCGCACCGCGAGGGCCGACAGTACGGCGCTGCCGCCCGCCAGCAGGATGAACGATGTGTAGCTGCCCGACAGATCGAACAGCAGCCCCGCCAGGCTGCCCCCTGTCACGGCAGCAATACCGACCCACAATCAGCGCCAGCAGCACATGGACAGCGCCCACGATGTACCAACCCCGGAACAGCCTGCCTCGGTCCATATGCATCTCCTTGATAGGGCTGACTGTAGTTGTCTATACATGCTTGGACATTAAGTATCAATCCGGAGATCACCGGCAAGCGAGATCACCGGCAGTTGCCCGTCAGAGATCAGGCAAGCTCAACGAGCCGCCTAACCACCAACGGCTGATCGGTGCTTCGCCTGGAGGCGGCGCCTTCCCTCTGCGCCGGAACCGCGCAGCCTCTCACTTTCAAATTCAGCCCCGAGCAGCCCCCTCCCCCCTTCAGGCATGCGGGACAGCGCCGGGCGCCGGACATCTGGAATCTGCAGTCAGTACCTGGTTTCAGTGATATGTCGCGCATATGCATTGAACAGGTTTTCCAACCATTCGCATCAGACTCAGATTTTTCTGCCTTACATTCTTGATCCGCACAATGCTATTGATAACAAGAAATCAATCACTCACCAAAAACCAACAGCAGCATGCTCAATCGACATAATCAACGACTATTGCAAATGAATTATCAAGAATCATGAAAAATATAAGCATTTACTGATGATCACCAAAAGCACATCTTTTGTACGTCATTCCCCTCTGAAGAAGAAAATAAATGACCAATGGAAGCGCTTGAATCCGGCCACACAACGAAAAACCGCTTCAGCAATTTCTTCTTGAAAACTTCTTACAATCCATCGATATTCCCGCCTACCTGATGCGCTCAGCATCCACTCCAGGCCTTTCCTTCCCGTATTGAATCCATGCTGTTTTCCGGCCAGAATCCGCCGCCTGACATACATGACCAACTGTCTTCCGTTTCAAGGCAAGACCGGGAGATACTCCATGGTCATAAAGCCGTTGCGATATGGCTGACCGGACTTTCGGGATCCGGCAAATCGACCATCGCCAATGCGCTGCAGGCGCATCTGCACGCGGCGGGCCGGCGTACCTATGTGCTGGACGGAGACAACATCCGCAGCCGGCTGAACCGCGATCTGGGCTTTTCCGAAGAAGACCGCGCGGAGAACATCCGCAGGGTCTCGGAGGTTGCCCGGCTTTTCGTGGATGCGGGCACGATCGTGATCGCGGCCTTCATTTCCCCTTTCCGTAGCGAGCGCGACACTGTCAGGGCCTTGTTCGACAAGGGTGACTTCCTGGAGGTGTTCGTGGATGTTCCCCTGTCCGTTGCCGAGCGGCGGGATCCCAAGGGCCTGTACAGAAAAGCGCGCCGCGGCGAACTGCGTCATTTCACCGGAATCGACTCGCCCTATGAACCTCCTGTGGCAGCGGAGCTGACCCTGCGCACGGACCAGCTCAGCGTGGCCGCATGTGTTTCGCGCCTGCAGGCGTTGCTGACTGCGCCGGGCACGCCCGTCCAGGGCATGGCGCCGCTGATGACCTGCCCCCTGCCACTGGCCAAGGCGCTGCAATGAATGCCAGGCCCGCCCTGCCCTGCGCGCATGAAGACGCCTGTGCCGGCACGCCCCTGTTTGCGCGGCTTGATGCCAGGGTTGCGCTGCAGGCGCTGCGCGACGAGGTGGATGCGCTGCTGTCCTCGCCATGGTGCGACCACGTGAACCACGGCGGCTACGAAGGCGTATGGCGTGTGATGCCGCTGCGCTGCCAGCGCCAGCATGTGGCGGCCCACCCCATTCTCCAGAGCTTCTCCATCGAGGAACCCGAGGAGGATTGGGAGGACCTGCCCCTGCTGCAACACTGCCCCGCCATACGCCAGGTGCTGGAGCAACTGCAGTGCCCGCTGCGCTCTGTGCGCCTGATGCAGCTGAAGGCCGGCTCATCCATCAAGCCCCATCGCGACCGTGGGCTGGGCCTGGCGCATGGCCAGGCTCGGCTGCATGTGCCCGTGCACACACATCCCGATGTGCAGTTCATCGTGGAAGGCCGCACGATCCCCATGGCCGCAGGGGAGCTCTGGTATTTCAATGCCGATGCCACGCATGAAGTGGTGAACCGGGGCACCCGGGACCGCACCCACCTGGTCATCGACTGCCTTGCCAACGCCTGGCTGGCAGACAGCATCGGCAAGGGACACGCCCATGCATGAGCTGCAGGCGGCCTTTGCCGAACTGATCGCAAGCCCCCGGCAGCACACCCTGTTCCAGCAGGCCAGGAGCATGGAGTCGCTACTGGTGCAGCTGCGCCTGCTGTGGTGTCTTCCCGCCTGGAACGATGGTCGCCTCATGCAGGCGCTGCAGCAGTTGAACCAGGCGGCCGCCGTGCCAACTGCCGCACTGCTGGCCGGTGGCTGGCTGCCACACAGGTATGAGGCACGCACGCGCAGCATTCTTTGGTGCCTGCCGGACGGCGCTGCCACCGAGCCGTTTCATGACGAGTACATCAGCCGCTGCCTGCAGCGCAGGCTGCTGAACCAGTTCATCCGGCCGCGCACGCCGCTGGCCGGCCTGTGCGCGGAATCCCTTCCCAGGCCCGGGGGCCATCCGCCTGCCGGCTTCATCTTCCACCTCTCGCGCTGCGGCTCCACCCTGGTCTCGGGCTGCCTTTCCGAACTGGACGGCACGCTGGTCCTGTCGGAGCCACCTGTGTTCACCGAGTTGCTGCTGGACAGCTCGCTGGACCGGGCGCAAAAGCGCGATGGCATTGCCGGCCTGGTGTCGGCCATCACCGCGGCCGTGCCGGGGCGTCGCAACCTGGTGGTCAAGTGGAATGCCTGGGACATTTTCCAGTGGGAGCTGCTGCACGATCTCTACCCCGAGGTGCCCGGCCTGATGCTGGTCCGCGATCCTGTGGAGATCCTGGCCTCACACCACAGGCAGGCCGGCCGGCACATGTCGGGCGACCCGTCGCTGGCTGGCGCCGGTCCGGTTTTCTGTTGCGGCAGTGGTAACCAACCCTTTGTCTCCGTGCTCGACCACCGCATGCGCGTGCTGCAGGCAATGATGGAGCGGATGCGGGATCTGCACGAAAGCCAGGGCGTTCCTGTGCTGCACTATCGCCAGCTGGATGCCGAAGCCATGGAGCAGATAGCCCGGCGCTTCGACCTGCATGCAGGCGAGGCGGCGCGCCAGCGCATCGCCGCACGCCTTCGCCAGCATGCCAAGGCGCTGGACCAGCGCTTCGAGCCTGACGGGCGGGACAAAGCGGCCGTCTTTGGCGAAAGCGAACGCCAGCGCATCGAAGCGCGCCTGGGTCCGCTGCACGCACAGCTGCTGCGGCGCGCGCAACCCGTGAACGAATAGGCCGCGCCAAAGATCAGCGCCAGCAGCACATGGACAGCGCCCACGATGTGCCAGCCCCGGAAAAAACGGCGAGTCGATCTGCGGCTTTGCCCGTTCCTTTGATTTGCGCAGCACAGATCCTTTGGTAGTCCGCGCTGTGTATGAACAGCTTCAGGAAGAACTGCTCAGCTACCAAAAGAGCTTCCCTGTCCGCGCACCCGACCGGCTTGAGGAAGAACTCGGTTTGGACGGTGATGATCTGGACATGAGCGTTGCGCCAGCCATTGCACGCCGCTCGGGCAGGTCACTGGAAGGCGCGCAATCCAATCCCCATACGGCCGCGTCATGACAGCGTCCGACCTTGTGTATTTCTTCAACTGCCAGTCTGAAGCGGCACCGCAGCCCACCGCATTTCACTGACGACAGTGCCTTGCTCAAAGCACGGCACAGACCGCTGCAACGCCCTCAGGAAATCACATTGCGAATGAACCGCGTCACGCCTTCGTGCAGGTTCACGTAGGCGTAGTCCTGGGCGCTGCCGTAGATGGCATAGTCGCCGGCCTCGATGGTCATGGGACCTTCGCTCAGGTCCACCAGCAGGCGGCCTTCGACCACGACGATCATTTCGTGCCAGCCTTCCGGGTCGGGTTGGGCCTGGTAGCGTTCGCCGGGCCCAAGGGACCAGGACCACAGCTGAGCTTCGCGCGTGGCGGGCACGCTGCCCAGCAGCATGGCCTGGCTTTCGGGCCGGGTGCCGCGCCAGGCCATGGCGTCCATGCGCAGGCGCTGCGCGGCCGGGTCGCTGACGATTTCTATGAAGCTGGCGCCCAGCGCGTCGGCCAGCCGATCCAGGCTGGACAGGCTGATGTTGGTGTCGCCGCCTTCCAGCTGCACGACCATGCGCCGGCTCAGGCCTGCGGCCTCGGCCAGGGCCGCCTGGCTCAGTCCTGCACGCTGGCGCAGGCGGCGCAGGTTTTCGCTGACGAAAGCCAGGACATCGGAGCGCTCGCCAGCGCTGTGCAATATATTTCTCATATGATCTGCGCAATATGTTGCACACGTCATCTTCTCACAGTTCGCGCACGCCACTGCTCAGCCGGCAGGAGCTGGCCCTGATAGCCGTCACCATGGTCTGGGGCGGCACCTTTCTCGTGGTCCACCTGGCAATGCAGCACAGCGGGCCGCTGTTCTTTGTGGGCCTGCGCTTTGTCACGGCGGGTTTGATCGGGCTGCTGGTGTTTCGCAAGGCCATGGCCGGGCTCACGCGCACCGAGCTGGTGGCAGGCATCGCCATCGGCGCCAGCATCTTCCTGGGCTATGGCCTGCAGACCTTCGGGCTGCAGACCATCAGCAGCAGCAAGTCGGCGTTTCTGACGGCGCTGTATGTGCCGCTGGTGCCTCTTGTGCAATGGTTGGTGATGGGCAAGCCGCCGCGATTGATGAGCTGGATAGGCATTGGCCTGGCCTTCACGGGCCTGATGCTGGTGGCGGGACCGGAGTCCGGCGGCATGGAGTTGAACGTGGGCGAGATGGCAACCATGCTGAGCACGCTGGCCATTGCGGCCGAGGTGCTGCTGATCGGGCATTTCGCGGGCAAGGTCGATGCGCGGCGCGTGACCACGGTGCAGTTGCTGGCGGCCGGCGTCATGGCGCTGCTGGCCATGCCGGTGGCGGGCGAATCCGTGCCCGATTTCTCCTGGGTCTGGCTGTCCGCCGCGGTGGCCATGGCCTGCGCCAGCATCCTGATCCAGCTGACCATGAACTGGGCCCAGAAGTCCCTGTCGCCCACGCGTGCGACCGTGATCTATGCCAGCGAGCCGGTCTGGGCCGGCATCGTGGGACGCATGGCCGGCGACCGGCTGCCGGGGCTGGCAATTCTGGGGGCCGCGCTGATCGTGGGCGGGGTGCTGGTCAGCGAGCTGCGCCTGGGCAGGCAAACACCCAAGCCGTAACGCACCCCGGCTGCGGCCCCTGCGTGCTGGGCCGCACCTGTCCAACCCTGCGGCAAGGCCACAGGCGAATTGCTGCGCAGGACAAATCGCGGGGGCATGCCAGGCGCCTCGAAAACCCGGCCAGGACACTTCTCAGAAGCTCTTGAAAAACGGTATTTTCATAATCAATCAGAAACATCCGAGACCAAATAAGCTATTCCTAGGATAAATCCCATTTCCTCAATAATCCTAGGACGACTCTGAAAATCCGATTTTCATCAAAAAGATCATTACAAAACGCAATCAACCCTTTAGATTCCGCTTTTGAAAACAGGCAAGCCATTCATCGGCTTGATGGTCATTCAATTCAGGAACTCATGAAAGGGCGATGGCATGCAAAAGCGTGGCAAGGGGAATTGGCGGAAATTGACCGGCTTTACGGCGGCAATGGCAGTCAGCTGCACAATCGTTTTGGGGACGGGTGGCACCGCATGGGCCGCCTCGGCAGGGCAAGGTCGCGGCTATGCGCTGGAAGTGAAGGCCGGCGTTTCATTGGTAGACCTCGGGCTGGATATCCCGCTGGTAGATACCGGACTGCAAAGTGCGCCGCCGGCGTTCAACGTCTCCGGGAAAATGCTTGCTGCAGACATCGGGGGCGCCACCGACAGCTTGATTTCATTGAAGGCGGGTGTGCTCTCGGCAAGCACCGGGAGCTCGCTGGCGCAAAACCGCGTCGAATCAACCGCAGGCATCGGTGACATCAACCTGTCCATCGCTGGCGTCGTGGCCATCAAGGCTGATGTGCTGCAGTCCCAAGTGCATGCAACCTGCGTCAATGGCGCCGTCCAGCCCACCGGGGCCGCGACCATCGAGAACCTGAGCATCTCCGTGCTCGGTATCCCTGTCCCAATTCCACTGAATCCATCCCCCAATACCGGACTGAATTCCGGAATCCTGGAAATCGTATTCAATGAGCAAACTCCCGTGGATGGAGGAATGGAAGTCAATGCCCTGCGCATTGGCGCGAAAATACCCACCCTCGCCGACGTCAACCTCGTCTTGGGCCATTCGCAAGCCTCGCTTGCCGACTGCGCCGCAGCGCAAGGAGATACCACGCCACCTGCGGTAGACATCACCACGTCCCCGGTGATCAATGCAGGCAACCAGGAGGCCTACATCGTCGCAGGCAGTTGCACCGCGGGCGATGGCAATGTGAAGGTGACCATCGGCACGGCCCCGAAGTTCGTGACCATGACGACGGCCTGCAATGCAGCCGGAGCCTGGACGGCACCGGCTGCCAATGTGGCCAGCCTGCCCCTGGGTCCGGTGGACATCACGGCCACCCAGACCGATGCGGCCGGCAACACCGGCACGCGAAGTGTCATCACCACCAAGACCACGGCCGCAGCCACGGACACGACGGCACCCGTGGTCGCGGTGGACAACGCAGCCGCGATCAATGCCGGCAATGAGCACGACTACACCGTCTCGGGCACCTGCACGGCCGGCGATGGCGATGTCAGGGTGCGCATCGGCACGGCGCCCAACTCCGTGGAAGCCATCGCAGCATGCGGCAGCAACGGCCAATGGACCACTGCCGCCACCGACCTGGGCGGGCTGCCTGCGGGCACGGTGCCCATCCAGGCAAGCCAGACCGATGCGGCGGGCAATACAGGGACCGCCAATGTCTCCGTCACCAAGGCAGACACCACGCTGCCGGTGGTCACAGTGGGCACCCCGCCCCAGATCAATGCGGGCAACCAGGGCGCCTACATCCTCTCTGGCACCTGCACAGTCGGCGCAGGCAGCGTCACGGTGACCATAGGCACGGCGCCCAACGCGGTGGTGGCCACTGCGCCCTGCGACAGCAATGGCGATTGGACCACCCCCGCCACCGACGTGAGCGCACTGCCTGCGGGCACGGTGGGCATCCATGTGGCTCAGACCAATGCCGCCGGCAATTCGGGCACGGCCGATGCCACGGTCACCAAGGTCGATACCACGCCGCCCACCACGCCCTCGGTCACGGTGGTGAATCCTCCCCCGATAGACGCGGGCAACCAGGGCGGCTACATCCTCTCTGGCACCTGCACGGTCGGCGGCGGCAGCGTGACGGTGACCATCGGCACGGCACCCAAAGCCGTGGTGGTGACCGTGCCCTGCGATGGCAATGGCCACTGGACCACTCCTGCCACAGACGTGAGCGGCCTGCCCAAGGGATCGGTGACCATCACGGTCACCCAGACCCAGGCGACGGGCGATGTCGACTCAAGCACTGCGACCACCACCAAGACCACGCCTGGCGCGGGCGATGCCCCAGGCAGCGACTCCGTCGCAGCCATCCCCGTGGGCGGGGCCTGGGCCTCCCTGCTCCTGCTGGGCGCGGCGGCGCTGGGACTGCGCCGCCGTGGCAGGCAGCCGAGCCCGCAGCGCTCCGGGCGGCACCACGATTGACGGAGTTGCCACCATCAAAGGCGCCACGGCCGTGGCGCCTTTTTGCGTTGGGCCTGCGCAAGGCATGGGGCGGCCTTGATGCGGCCTTGATGGCGTTGTGCGCAAACACAATCCGCCCTTGAGGCAGCCGTCCCTAGAGTCAAGGCCTCACAACAAATGGCTTCCCGATGAAGCCGCGCCGCCATGAGACCTGTCGCCATCCTCCAGCACGAATCCGCCCAGGGCCCCGGCGTTCTGCGTGAACACCTGGAGCAACAGTGCATTCCCTACCGACTGTTGCAGCCTGCCCTCGATGGCACAGCCCCTGTGCACGCCGCCGATTACAGCGGCATCGTGGTGCTGGGCAGCAACCACAGCGTGAACGAGGGCCTGCCGTGGATGGAGGATGAACAGGCCCTGCTGGCCGATGCGCTGCGCAGCGACATCCCCGTGCTCGGCCACTGCTTTGGCGCACAGATGCTGGCGCGCGCCATGGGCGCCAGGGTCTGGCGCAACCCCTGCCCCAACATTGGCTGGAGCCGCATCTGGGTAACGGCCGCCGCCCAGCAGGTCATGGACCTGCCGCGCGAGGCGACGATCTTCCATTGGCACTACGACACCTTCGAGATCCCGCGCGGCGCCGTGCGCACCATGTACGGCAGCCACTGCCTGAACAAGGGCTTTCGCCACGGCCGGCACTGGGCCTTCCAGGGCCACATGGAAGTGACCGCCGCCAGCGTGGCTGCCTGGTGCACCGAAGGCCATGACGAGCTGCTGCGCGCACGCGGCCCTGCGGCGCAGACCGAGAGCGAGATCCTGCGCCACCTGGACCTGCGCATTCCCGTGCTGAACGCCCTGGCCCACCGGACCTACCGGGCCTGGACGGCGCAGTTGCAGCGCCCGGTGGTCGTGAATCTGGGCGTGGCCAGCCGATAACCCTCCCCGGAGCGGACGCCCCGGTGAATACCCGGGGAGCGCTTGACGTGGCGTTTGCACGCAGGGAAACTTTCGACACGAAATAAAAAGCTTTCGAATCGAAAGAATCCATGCAGGACCAAGGCAACAGTTCACTCAAGCGCAGGCTGCAGATCGTGGAGCTGGCGCGCAAGACCGACGAGGTGCGGGTGGAGGCGCTGAGCGTGCTCTTCGGCGTCTCCACCGTCACCATCCGCAACGACCTGCACTACCTTGAGCAGCAAGGCTATGTGGTGCGCGCCTTCGGCAAGGCGCGCTACAACCCGGCCCTGCTCAAGACGGCCGCCGAGCTGCCCGGCGCCCCTGCCGCCGCGCAAGGCCCGGCGCAGGCCCAGGTGGCCCAGGGCGCGCTGGGCTGGATCGAGGACGACGCCTCGGTCTTCCTGGGCAGCGGCCGCATCACCCACCGCGTGCTGCCGCTGCTGGCAAGCCGCCAGGGCATTGCGCTGACGCTGCACGACCTGGCCATGGTGGCGACGGCGCGGCAGTTTCTCGATTGCGCCATCCACGTCACGGGCGGCGCGCTGGCCGGCGACGAGCCCGGCCTCATCGGCCCCGGGGCAGAAGCGGGTCTGCGGGCCCGGCCGCTGGACATCTGCCTGTTCGAGATCTGCGGCATCGACGACCGCAACCGCCTGCTGTGCCGCGACCCGGGCGCGGCTCGCCTGTATTCGGCGGCCGCGGAGCACAGCACCAAGGCCGTGGCGCTGGCCCTGGATCTGGACAGCACCACGGGCGGTCACCCGGTCTGCGACATCGCCCAGATCGACGGCCTGTGCGCCCACCAGGACATGGAGCCGGGCGCCTTCGATCTGCTGGCGCACCACCGGCTGCAAGCCACCCGCAAGGCCGAGGGCCGCATCGAATTCGCCAGAACCTGAGCTTTTCCACAACGACAGAGGGAGGGAGACAGCCATGGACCGCAACACGTTTCTCCGGCGCATGCTGGCCGGCGCATTCACATTCGGCCTGCCGGCCAGCCCGGCGCTTGCACAGCCGGGCCCCGGCCCCAGCCCTGGCCGCACCCTCGGCGTGTCCCTGCTCACGCAGCAGCACCCGTTCTATCTGGAGCTGGCACAGGCCATGCAGCAGGAAGCCGCGCGACAGGGGCTGAAGCTGGACCTGAGCATTGCCAACCAGGACCTGGGCAAGCAGATCTCCGATGTGGAGGACTTCGTCAGCAAGAAGGTCGATGCCATCATCCTGTCTCCCGTCGATTCCCGGGGCGTGAAGGCCGCCGTGCTCAAGGCTGCCGCCGCCCGCATTCCCGTGATCACCGTGGACATTGCGGCCAGCGGGGTCGAGGTCGCATCGCACGTGGCCACCGACAACCGCGCCGGCGGCGTGCTGGCCGGCCAGCTCATGGGCCGCGCCACGGGCGGCAAGGGCCAGATCGGCGTGCTGCACTACCCGTCCATACAGTCCGTCGTCGATCGCGTGGAGGGTTTCAAGGCCGCCATCGCCACCTTCCCCGGCATGAAGATCGTCTCCGTGCAGCCGGGCATCACGCGGGCCGAGGCCCTGGCCGCTTCGCAGAACATGCTGCAGGCCCACCCCGACCTGGCAGGCATCTTCGGGTTTGGCGACGATGCGGCCCTGGCTGCACTGGCCAGCGTCAAGGGCGCAAGAAAGCTGGAGCAGGTCAAGATCGTCGGCTTTGACGGCATGGCCGAGGCGCGCGCGGCCGTGGACCGCGAACCAGCCTTTGTGGGCGTGATCCGCCAGTACCCCGACCAGCTGGGACTGCAAGCCGTGGCCATTGCCGCGCAGCTGCTGCAGGGCAAGCCGGTGGAAAAATTCCACCCCGTGCTGCCCGGCGTGTACACGGCTGCCGCCAGGTAAATGGACCTGCGGAGCCCGCCATGCCAGGCCCCACTGCACACAGCCACCCAGGCCGTGCCATGCTCGCCGCCGTTGCGCCGCCCCCCATGCTCGAGGCCCGGGCGCTGGCCAAATCCTTCGGCGCCGTGCAGGCGCTCAAAGGCGTTTCCTTCCGCCTGCGCGCAGGCACGGTGCACACGCTGCTGGGCGAGAACGGGGCCGGCAAATCCACCCTGCTCAAGATCCTGGCCGGCGTGCACCGGCCCGATGGCGGCCAGCTGCTGATCGATGGTGCCGGCACCGAGCTGGCCAGCCCCGCCGATGCGCAGCGCCACGGCATCGCCATCGTTCACCAGGAGCTGAGCCTGGCGCCCAACCTCAGCGTGGCGGACAACCTGTTTGCCGCGCGGCTCCCGCAGCGGGCCGGCTGCGTGGACCGCCGCGCACTGCGCCGCGACGCCGCCGCGCTGCTGGCCCGCCTGGGCATGGACCTGAACCCCAACGCGCAGGTGGCCGAACTGTCGCTGGCCCAGCGCCAGCTGGTGGAGATCGCCAAGGCGCTGGCCCAGCCCGCGCGCATCGTCATCATGGACGAGCCCACCTCCTCCCTCAGCGACAGCGAGGCGCAGATTCTCTTCACCCTCATCGCCCGCCTCAAGGCCGAGGGGCGCGCCATCATCTACGTCTCGCACCGCATGGACGAGATCATGCGCATCTCCGACGAGATCACCGTCATGCGCGATGGCAGCTCCATCTGCACCCTGGCGCGGGACGAAACCGACATCGGGGCGCTGATCGCGCTCATGGTGGGGCGCCAGATGCAGGACATCTATCCGCCGCGCGGCCCCGCCCCTGACCGCAGCACGCGCGCCCTGCTCCAGGTGCGCGGCCTGGGCCTGGCCGGGCGCTTCGAAGGCATTGACTTCGAGGTCCACGCGGGCGAGATCGTGGGCTTCTTCGGGCTGGTCGGCTCGGGCCGGTCCGATGTCATGGATGCGCTGTTCGGCATGCACCGCTGCACGGGCAGCATCCTCATGCACGGCCGGCCGCTGCGCCTGCGCTCGCCGGCCGACGCCATCGGCCAGGGCATGGCCTTCGTGACCGAGAACCGCAAGGAGCAAGGCCTGGTGCTGGACCAGTCCGTGCAGCACAACATCTGCATGGTCCAGGTGCACAGCGGGCGCGGCGGCGCACTGCTCACCGACGAGGCCGCCGAGCAATCGCTGGCCCGCGCCTGCGTGCAGCGGCTGAAGATACGCGTTGCCGGCCTGTACCAGCCCGTGCGCCAGCTGTCGGGCGGCAACCAGCAAAAGATCGTGTTCGCCAAATGGCTGGCCATGCGCCCCCGGCTGCTGGTGCTGGACGAGCCCACGCGCGGCATCGACGTAGGCGCGAAGTTCGAGATCTATGCCCTGATCCGCGAGCTGGCAGCGGCCGGCACGGCCGTCATCCTGGTGTCGTCGGAACTGCCCGAGGCACTGGCCCTGAGCGACCGGCTGCTGGTCATGCGCAACAAGCGCCTCGTCCAGAGCCTGGACACCCTCCATCTGCGCCAGGAGACCGTGATGGCGCACGCCACCGGAGCAGGACTGCCATGACCCCTTCCGAACTGAGCATCACCGCGTCTGGCTCCTCCAAGGCCTCCAACGCCTCCAACGCCTCCGACGCTGTCGACGCCGCCGAAGGCATCCCGGACAGCCAGGAAACATGGCGAGACGGCTTGCGAGGTGGCTGGCGATCGCTGCGGCGCCACGCCGGCACCCTCATAGGCCTGGCCGCCCTGGTGCTGCTGTTCTCCCTGCTGTCGCCGGCCTTTCTGACGGGCGGCAACCTGCGCAACGTGCTGCTGCAGGTGTCCATCATCGCCATCGTGGCCTTCGGCATGACCTATGTGCTGCTGCTGGGCGAGATCGATCTCTCGGTGGGATCGGTGGTCGCCCTGGCAGGCAGCGTGGCCGGCCTGATGCTGGGCCAGGGCCTGGCGCCCGCCCTGGTGCTGCCCGCCGTGCTGCTGTGCGGCCTGCTGCTGGGGGCACTCAACGGCTCATTGTCGGCGCTGCTGCATCTGCCGTCCTTCATCGTGACGGTGGCGACCATGGGCATCTTCCGGGGGCTGGCCTATATCGTCTCGGGCGGCATGCCGGCGCCGGTGGACAACGAGGCCTTTCTGTGGATCGGCAACGGCGAATGGCTGGGCATGCCCGTGCCCATCTGGATCCTGGCCGCACTGCTGGCCGCCAACCACTTCGTGCTGGCCCGTACCGTCTTTGGCCGCAAGACCTATCTGGCAGGCGGCAATGCAGAGGCGGCCACCTATGCGGGCATACGGGTGGGGCGGCTCAAGATCGCCATCTTCATGCTGTCGGGGCTGATGGCGGCCGTGGGCGGCCTGCTGCTCACCTCGCGCCTGTACTCGGCCCAGCCCAACGCGGCCATGGGCTGGGAGCTGGACGCCATTGCCGCCGCCGTGCTGGGCGGCACGCGCCTGGCCGGAGGCCACGGCAGCGTTGCGGGAACCTTGATAGGGGCGCTGATGATCGGCGTCATCAACAACGGCATGAACCTGATGAGCGTGCCCTACTTCTATCAGCTCATCGTCAAGGGCAGCGTGATTCTGGTGGCCGTGTGCATCGATGTGCACAGCAGGCGCAGGCGCTGACGCATGGGCCGGCGGTGCAGCGAACGGCGCACGGGGTTTGATTCCAAAGGGAGGGAGAGCATGCAATCCATCATGACCATGGGCGAGATCCTCGTCGAAATCATGGCCGAGCGAAAAGGCCAGAGCTTTCGCGCGCCGGGGCCGCTGGCCGGGCCCTATGCCAGCGGGGCGCCCGCCATCTTCATCGACCAGGTGGCCCGGCTGGGGCATCCGGCCGCCATCATCGGCTGCGTGGGCGATGATGATTTTGGCTGGCTCAACATCGACCGCCTGCGCCGCGACGGCGTGGACACCAGCGCCATCGCCGTGTGCAAGGGTGCCGTCACGGGCAGCGCCTTCGTCACCTACCGCGACAGCGGCGAGCGCGACTTCATCTTCAACATCACCAACAGCGCCTCGGCACAGCTGCAGCCCGAGCAGGTCAACCAGGCCGTGCTCAAGGACTGCGCGCACTTCCATGTCATGGGCTCGTCGCTGTTCTCGTTTCGCATCATCGATGCCATGAAGAAGGCCATCGAGATCGTCAAGGCCCAGGGGGGCACCGTGTCCTTCGATCCGAATGTGCGCAAGGAGATGCTGCGCATCCCCGAAATGCGCGAAGCCCTGGCCTACATCCTGGAGTTCACCGACATCTTCCTGCCCAGCGGCCACGAGGTCACCCAGCTGGCCCGCTCGGCCGACGAGGCCGGCGCCATCGCCGAGATCTTTGCGCGCGGCGTGCGCGAAATCGTGGTCAAGCGCGGCGCCGACGGCTGCAGCTACTTCAGTGCCGACGAGCGCATCGACCTCGACGCCCTCACCGTGGACGTGGTCGATCCCACGGGCGCGGGCGACTGCTTCGGCGCCACCTTCATCGCCTGCCGGCGCCTGGGCAAGACCGCGCTGCAATCGCTGCGCTACGCCAATGCGGCCGGCGCGCTGGCCGTCTCCAGCAAGGGGCCGATGGAGGGGGCATCCGGCTTTGCCGGGCTCGACGCGCTGCTGGCACAACAGCCGCAGCACCTGCGGCATGCGGTGATGGAGGGCTGAAGCCATGCCGGCCCATCTCACCCACTTCACCCGCCTGGCGCAGTCACGCTCCATGCAAACGCCAGCAGCCGCAGGCGATGCGCACGGAATAGGCAGCGCACTCGGCATCTACTCAATCTGCTCGGCCCATCCCCTGGTCATCGAGGCCGCCATGCACCAGGCGCTGGACGACGGCACGCCGCTGCTGGTGGAGGCCACCGCCAACCAGGTCAACCAGTTCGGCGGCTACACCGGCATGCAGCCCGCCGACTTCCGCCGCTTCGTGCTGGCCATCGCCCACCGCGTCGGCCTGCCGCCAGACCGCGTGCTGCTGGGCGGCGACCACCTGGGCCCCACGGCGTGGACCCATCTTCCAGCCGCCGAGGCCATGGATCTGGCGCAGGACCTGGTGCACGCCTATGCGGCAGCCGGCTTCGTGAAGCTGCACCTGGACGCCAGCATGGCCTGCGCAGACGACCCCCAGGCGCTGGACGACGAAACCGTGGCCCGCCGCGCTGCCCTGCTCTGCCAGGCGGCCGAGCGCGGCAGCACCTGCCCGGCGCCCGGTCCCGTCTACGTGATCGGCACCGAAGTGCCCGTGCCCGGCGGCGCCGCGCATGCGCTGGAGCATGTGCAAGTCACTGCCCGCGCCGACGCCCAGCGCACGCTGCAGGTGCACCGTGAAGTCTTCGCGCAACAGGGGCTGGACCCTGTCTGGCAGCGCATCATTGCCATGGTGGTCCAGCCCGGCGTGGAGTTCGATCACACACGCGTGGTGGACTACGCGCCCGGTGAAGCGGCCGACCTCAAGCAGTTGCTGCGCCAGCACCCGCAACTGGTCTTCGAGGCCCACTCCACCGACTACCAGCGGCCCGAGGCCCTGCGCCAGCTGGTGCAGGACGGCTTTGCCATCCTCAAGGTCGGCCCCGGCGCCACCTTTGCGCTGCGCGAGGTGCTGTTCGCGCTGGCCTCCATCGAAGAGCAGCTCATCGACGCGCACCAGCGCTCCCACCTGCCCGCCGTGCTGGAGTCCGCCATGCTGGGCCGCCCCGCCAGCTGGGAACGCTACTACCGCGGCGAGCAGCCCGATCCCGGCGCCCAAAGGCTGCTGCGCATCTACAGCTACAGCGACCGCATCCGCTACTACTGGGCCGACCCCACGGTGAACGCCGCCGTGGCGCGGCTGCTGGACAACCTGTCCGCCTGCACCCTGCCCGAGAACATGCTCAGCCAGTTCCTCCCCGCCCAATACCAGGCCGTGCGCGCCGGGCGGCTTGCGCCCTCGCCCCACGCGCTGGTGCTGGACCGCGTGCGCGAGGCGATCAGGCCGTATGCGGCGGCTTGTGGGGGCTGCCCTGACAATCCAACTCGGGGTGGTTGCCATGCACAAACTCACACTTGATCTGGATGACGTCTCGTACGGCTTGTTGGAGCAGGCAGCCAAGGCCCAGGGCATGTCAAAGAGCCGCTGGATGGCCCTGGCCATTCAGGACCACTTCAGGGGAGAGTGGCCTCAGGACTGTCTGGAACTGGCGGGCCGTTTCGCTGACTTTCCGCTACGCAATGAGCCGGCGCAGCTCACAGCTGCCCCGCCTCCCCCCTGATCAAATCCCACACGCTTTGCGCCACGGGCGACAGCTCGCGCTGGCGGCGGCGCACCAGCATGATGTCGCGCTGCACGCGCGGCAGCAGGGGGCGGCTGGCGAGGGCGTCGGGGGTGGTGGCGCCACTCGCGGGAGCTCGCCATTCCTGCGGCACGGCCAGTTCCGGCACCACGCTCAGGCCGAGGCCCGCCTGGAGCATGCAGAAGATGGTGGTGGTGTGGCCGACTTCCTGGACCACGGCGGCCTCGGCGTCGTGGGCCTGCAGCGCGGCGTCGATCAGGCGGCGGCTGCCCGAGGCGTGGTCCAGCAGCACCAGCGGCTGGCCGGCCAGGTCGCTCCAGGCCACCTGGCGCTTGCGGGCCAGCCTGTGCGTGGCCGGGCAGACCAGGCAAAAGGGCTCGCTGAGTATGGTTTCGCAGTACAGGTCGTCGCGGCCCTGCGGGTCGATGACCACGCCGAAGTCCACCTCGCCGCTGCGCACGCTTTGCAGCACGTCGCTCTGGATGCGGTCCAGCAGCAGCAGCTCGATGCCCGGCGCCTGCTCGCGGCAGCGCGCAATGCAGCGTGGCATCAGATGCGCCGACAGCGTGGGGCTGCTGGCTACGCGCACCTTGCCCAGGCGCTGGGTGGCCAGGCCGCTGACTTCGAGCAGGCATTCATCCAGCGCGTCCAGCACGCGCGTGGCATGGCCCTGCAGCAGGCGGCCGGCGTCGGTCAGCTCCACCTCGCGCGTGGTGCGGTGCAAAAGCTGCACGCCCAGGGCCTGTTCCAGCTCGGTGACATTGCGGCTGACGGCGGGCTGGGTGAGCGCCATCAGCTCGCCCGCGCGGCTGAAGTTGCGGCTTTCCGCCACGGCCAGGAAGGCGCGCAGCTGGCGCAGGCTGATATTCATACGGAAAAATTATAAAACCATCAGATAAATCCATTTCTCTTTTCAATGGCCGTGGCGTCCAATCGGGGCCTTGCAGCCTGGCTGCACGAACCGATAGTTAGTTGGAGAGAGTTTTCCCATGGCACGCCCCCGCTTCGCCCCTGACAATTTCACGCTGATGCTGCTGTCCACCGTGGCACTGGCCAGCTTCCTGCCCGCCTCGGGCGCCGTCTCGCAATGGCTGGAGGTGGCGACCACGCTCATGGTCAGCCTGCTGTTCTTCCTGCACGGCGCCAAGCTCTCGCGCGAGGCCATCTTTGCCGGCATAGGCCACTGGCGCCTGCACCTGACCATCTTCGCGGCCACCTTCGTGCTCTTTCCTCTGCTGGGCTGGGCGCTGCGCCCCGTGCTGGAGCCGCTGGTCACGCCCGAGATGTACATGGGCGTGCTCTTCCTGTGCACGCTGCCGGCCACGGTGCAGTCGGCCATCGCCTTCACGGCCATGGCGCGCGGCAACATGCCCGCCGCCGTGTGCAGCGCATCGGCCTCCACGCTGATGGGCATCGTGATCACGCCCATCCTGGTCAGCATGCTGCTGCACAAGAGCGCCGAAGGGGGCGACGCGCTGCAGGCCATCGGCAAGATCGCGCTGCAGCTGCTGCTGCCCTTTGTGCTGGGCCATCTGCTGCGGCCCGTGATCGGCGGCTTCATCTCGCGCCATGCCAAGCGCGTGAAGTTCGTGGACCAGGGCTCCATCCTGCTGGTGGTGTACACGGCCTTCAGCGCCGCCGTCATCAGCGGCCTGTGGCAGCAGACGCCCCTGCCTGCGCTGCTGGGCCTGCTGCTGCTGTCGTCCATCCTGCTGGCCCTGGTGCTGGTCATCACGTCGTGGACGGCGCGCCGCCTGGGCTTTTCCAAGGAGGACGAGATCACCCTGGTGTTCTGCGGTTCCAAGAAGAGCCTGGTCAGCGGCGTGCCCATGGCCAAGGTGCTGTTCGAGTCCAGCGCCGTGGGCGCCATCGTGCTGCCGCTGATGGTCTTCCACCAGCTGCAGCTCATGGTCTGCGCCGTGCTGGCCCAGCGCTATGCACGCCGCCCCATGCATCCCGAGGCGATCGAGGATGGCGCCGTGCCCGCCAGCGCTGCGCCGGCCGCCAAGGCCGAAACGGCGCCGGCCAAATAAGGCGCGGGCGCGCTCCCATCACAAAAAAGCCTGGCTCTCGCGCCAGGCTTTTTTGCATCTCAGCCCTTCAGGGCCAGGTTGTTGAGCTTGTCCAGGCGCTCGGGCCAGCTTCCCTGCTGCGCCGACTGCAGCAGGATGCGCGTCCAGGCGATCCAGGCGTCCCACTGCACGCGCTTGTCCCAGGCATTGCCCCAGCCGCTGAAGCACTGCAGCGCACTGGTGGCTGCGCGCGCGGCGTCGTCGGCGCGGCCGGCAGACAGGTAGAGCTGGGCCAGCACCATCTGCGGCTCGCCCACCCAGGGGTTCAGGCGCACGGCGCTTTCCAGCACGGCCGTGGCGGCGTCCAGGTCCACCAGCGGCTGGTCCAGCTGGATCACCGACCAGTACAGCGACACGGCAGCGGCCTCGTCGCCGGGCGAAAGCTGCCGGCTGCAATGGTCGAACACCGGCGGCAGCGGCAGCTGGGCGCGCAGCGCCGGGTGCTGCAGCGCACGGCCCAGGTCGCTGATCTGGCTGAGCATGCGGCTGGCAGGCCGCATGGGACCGGGCCACAGCGAGGCCGCCCAGTGCACGCCCTGCTGCCGCTGGTTCTGCACCTGCGGAAACTGCGAATAGATGTCTTCCTGCCAGCTGAACCACTGCTCCATGGCATCGGCCATGCTCACGATGGTGAAGGCCGCCACTTCATAGGCACTCAGGCGCTGGCTACGGCCGGCGGATTCCAGCGCCATGGAGCCGTCTTCGGCCAGGTCGCCGGCCAGGATCTTCTGCATGAACTGCGTGCGGCTCATGGTGCAAAACAGGTAGACCAGGTGCTCGGCGCCCTCGCCCACCAGCTCGCGCAGGCGGCCGCGCTCGCTGCCCGCGTCGAACTTGACCAGGTCCACGAAGGCGTTGCCGTAGACGCTGTGCAGCAGGCCCAGCAGGCGCACGTCGCGCGGCTGGCGCCACAGCGCCAGCGAACGGGCCACGCCCGCCAGGTGGTGGCGGAAGGTGCCGGCCTTGTGCCAGTCCTGGCCCACGCCGCGCGCCAGCACCACGGGCAGCACGGGGGCGAGGTCGGCATCCTTGGCCAGCCATTCCTCGTCCAGCAGGTCCTGGGCGCGCGTGAACAGTGCCTCGTCAAGTGTCTGGAACAGTGTCGGGACAGGCAGGCTCATGCAGGTACCTCCATGGCAGCGGCGGGCCGCTGGGTATATTGCGCCACCCAGCCCGCCGTGTCGGCGAACAGACGCAGCGCCTTGATACGCCGCGTGGCGGTCAGCGTGAAGCGGTGCTCCACGCCCGCCGGTATGCGCAGGTAGTCGCCGGGCTGCACGCGCAGCACGCGCTCTTCGCCGCCGGCATCGAAGAAGCCGAACAGGCCTTCGCCTTCGAGGATGTAGCGCACCTCGTCATCGGCATGGGTGTGGGGCTTGTCGAAGCGCTCCAGCGCCTCGTCCAGGCCCGGCGTGCCCGGGTGCAGCACAACCAGGTCCATGCTGTGGTAGCCATGGGCCACGCATTCGTCGACCACCAGCATGCCCACGGCCTGGACCACGGTGGCCTTGCCGCCGTCGTCCAGCTGGGCCTGCGCCAGCAGCGCGGCCAGGCCGGGCTCGGGCGTCAGCGGGCGGCGCTGCCATTGCACGCCGATGGCGGCCACGAAGTCCGCGTCGGAAACCCGGTGGGATGCGAGGGTGCCCATGCTCTTACCAGGCCGCCGTGTAGGCGCCCTTGAACTGCGTGTCGATGAACTGGCGCACCTCGGGCGATTGGTAGGCCTTGACGAAGGCCTGCAGGCCCGCGTCCTTCTCATGGCCGGCGCGCGTGGCGATCAACACGGTCACATAGGGCGTGTCCGTGGCTTCCAGCGCCAGCGAATCCTTTTGCGGCGACAGGCCTGCGGCCACGGCATAGCTGCTGTTGACGGCGGCGGCGTCCAGATCGTCCAGCGAGCGCGCCAGCTGGGCGGCCTCCAGCTCGACGAACCTCAGCTTCTTCGGATTGGCCGTGATGTCCAGCACCGAGGCACGGGCGCCCGCGCCGGTCTTCAGTTCGATCAGCTTTTGCGCGGCCAGCACCATCAGCGCGCGCGAGCCATTGGTGGGGTCGTTGGGGATGCCCACGCGCGCACCGCTCTTGAGGTCGGCCAGGCTTTTGATCTTTTTGGAGTACACGCCCATCTGCTGGTTGACCGCACGGGCCACGGGCACGAGCTTGTAGCCGCGGTCCTTGTTCTGGGCGTCCATGAAGGGCTGGTGCTGGTAGATGTTGGCATCCAGCTCGCCCTGGGACAGGGCAGCGTTGGGCTGGATGAAGTCGCCGAACTCGACCAGCTTCACCTTGAGGCCGTTCTTCTCGGCCACCTTCCTGGCCACCTCGGCGATCTGGGCATGCGGGCCCGAGGTCACGCCGATGGTGACCGAGCCGTCGGCCGCATGAGCCGGCAGTGCGACCAGCCCGGCAAGGGGCAGGACGGCGGCCAGGGCCAGCGATTGAAGCAATGCGCGCTTTTTCATGGAATCCCTCTTTCAGACAATCTCGCGGCAGCTTGCCGCCCCGGCCGCGCCAGCCGCACCGGCCGCCGGGGTGTGTGGATCAGCGGTGGCTGAGCCTGCGCACCGCCCAGTCGCCCAGGCTCTGGATGGCCTGCACGAAGAAGATCAGGATGATGACCACGGCCAGCATCACATCGGGCAAAAAGCGCTGGTAGCCGTAGCGGATGCCCAGGTCGCCCAGGCCGCCGCCGCCGATGGCGCCGGCCATGGCCGAGTAGCCGGTCAGGCTCACGAAGCTGATGGTCAGGCCCGCCACGATGCCGGGCAGCGCCTCGGGCAGCAGGATCTTCCAGACGATCTGGCCCGTGGTGGCGCCCATGGACTGGGCCGCTTCCACCAGGCCGTTGTCCACCTCGCGCAGCGCGGTCTCCACCAGGCGCGCCACGAAGGGCGCTGCCGCAATGGTCAGCGGCACCACGGCCGCCCAGGTGCCGATGGACGAGCCCGTGATCAGACGCGTCAGCGGGATGATGGCCACCAGCAGGATGATGAAGGGCGTGGAGCGCAGCGCATTGACGATCCAGCCCACGATCTTGTTGGCCGGGCCGTTCTGCAGCACGCCGCCGTGGTCGGTCAGGCGCAGGAACACACCCAGGGGAATGCCGATCAGGCCACCCACCAGGCCCGAGACGCCGACCATGATGATGGTCTCCCACAGCGAGCTGACGAACAGCTCCAGCATCATTTCCGAAAAATTCTCAAACATCGCTCAATCCCTGGTGGAAACGATCTGCACCTGCACGCCGGTGGCGCGCAGATGGTCCACGGCTGCATCGATCTTTGCCGCGTCGCCGCTGGCGAAGACGGCCAGCGAGCCGAAGGTCTGCTCCTGGATCTCGTCGATCTGGCCATGCAGGATGGACAGGTCCAGCCCCAGCTCGCGGATCAGGTGCGACAGGATGGGCTGGTAGGCGCTCTCGCCCGCATACGACAGGCGCAGCAGCCGGCCTTGCTGGCCGGGCGCCAGCTGGGCGGCCAGCGCGTTCACGCGCACGGCCACCGACTCGGGCAGTTGCTGGGGCACGATCTCGTCGATCAGGCTGCGCGTGATGGCCTGCTGCGGGCGCGTGAACACGTCGATCACGGGGCCCAGCTCGGCGATCTCGCCGCCGTCGATCACGGCCACGCGGTCGGCGATCTGCTTGATCACCTGCATCTGGTGCGTGATCAGCACCACGGTCAGGCCCAGCTCGCGGTTGACCTTGCGCAGCAGGTCCAGGATGGAACGCGTGGTCTCGGGGTCCAGGGCCGATGTGGCTTCGTCCGACAGCAGCACCTTGGGGTGGCTGGCCAGCGCGCGCGCAATGCCCACGCGCTGCTTTTGCCCGCCCGAGATCTGCGCCGGATAGCGGTCGCGCAGCGCGCTCAGGCCCACCAGGTCCAGCAGCGGGTCCACGCGCTTCTTGATGTCGTCGGCCGACATGCCCGCCATCTCCAGCGGCAGCGCGGCGTTGTCGAACACCGTGCGCGAGGACAGCAGGTTGAAATGCTGGAACACCATGCCGATGTCGCGGCGCGCCGTGCGCAGCTCGGCATCGCTCAGCTGCATCAGGTCACGGCCGCCCACCAGCACCTGGCCCGAGGTCGGGCGGTTGAGCAGGTTCAGGCAGCGCACCAGCGAGCTTTTGCCCGCACCGCTGCGGCCGATGATGCCGAACACCTCGCCCGACTCGATCTGCAGGTTGATGCCCCGCAAGGCATGGACGGGCCCGGTGGGGCCCTTGTAGGTCAGGGAAAGATCCCGAATCTCGATCATGAAAAAACGCCGCGGCGCAGGACGGCCTGGGGACGCCGCTGCGCATTGTTGGGAAGTGGGAGCAAATATAGGTTGCGCGTATAAAAACGCAAACTATAAAAAAATAAAGTAATAAGAAGCTCCGGTTATGCCCGGGACTTCACTACTTTCTGCACAACCCTCAACTATGCCTGAATGTGGACACGCCCTGGCCCTGCCGGGCTATGCGCGGCGCCACGGAGCACTGCGGCAAGGCCCTTCTTGCGCCGGCGTCTGATTGACAGTGCGGCCGGCACGCTGCCGTCGCGGCCTGGCGGCCCTGGCCCGCTCCTGCTTTTGACGATGGCAAGCACCCGCCGCTGCCGCCGCGCTGACGCCAGAAGCAGCCTTTGCTGACAGGCCGCGCGGCATGCGCCCTCCTACAGTGGGCTCAACCCCACAGGAGAAGAGCGCCATGCGCCCAGAACAACACTCCGGCGCCGGCAGCCAGGCCGGCACGGCTCCCTTGTCGCGGCGCGGCTTTCTGCAGGCCGCCAGCATCGCAGGCGTCAGCGTCTGGGTGGCGCCGCTGGCCAGCCAGGCCTATGCAGCCCTCTTTGAAGACCGCGTCCTGGGCAGCGTGGCCCGCGAGCCGGCCACCCAGCTGCCGCGCATGCGGCTCGATGGCCGCTCCAAGGTCATGGGCGCCAAGGTCTTCGCCCGCGATATCCGCGCACGCGACATGCCGCACTGGCCCCAGCAGCAATCCCATGCCTTCATCGTGCGCACCACGCTGGCCGACCGGCTGTTCGATGGAATGGACCTGTCTTCCCTGGACGGCGAACTGGCGCCCGACCGCGTGGTAACGGCCGAGGACCTGGCGCGCGATGGCCTGGCCTTTCCCGAGTTCTATGGCGAAGACATGCTGCTGCCCGCAGGCAAGACCCCCGCCTACCTGGGCCAGGCCGTGGCCATCCTCATCTACCACGACTTCGCGCGCTTTCGCTTTGCCAAGGAAAGGCTGCAGGCCACGGCCGGCGTCATCCGCTACGGCCGCATCACGGGCGCGCTGGACCGTCCGCCCTGGGGCGTGTTCCGCTATGTGCGCCAGGGCGGTGCCACGGCCTTTGACGACGACGTGTTCTCCAGCCTGCGCGATGCCCCGCTGTTCCCCGCCGAACGCAAGCCGCTGGTCTGGCCGCAGATCTCCAAGGCCGACGCGGTCACGGCGCGCGGCCTGCGCGCGGCCGAGCAAATCGCCCAGGAGCTGGCCACGCCGCCTGCCGACTGGCTGGTGCTGCAGCGCCACTACGCCACGCAATCGGTGGACACGGCCGCGCTGGAGCCCGACAACGCCAACTGCTGGTATGACGCGGCCACGCAAAGCCTGCACATGGTGCTGGCCACGCAATCGCCGCACGAGGTGGCCGAATGGGCAGCGCAGATGGTGCAGGCCAGCAGGTTCCCGCTCAAGAACCTTTTCGTGCACCCGTGCTACACGGTGGGCTACGGCTCCAAGGACCACGCGCCCATGCCCTACTACGGCCTGGTCTGCGCGCTGTATGCGGACGGCAAGCCCGTGCGCCTGGCCAATGACCGGTTCGAGCAGTTCCAGTCCTCGCTCAAGCGCCATGCCTTCGAGATCGACTACACCATGGCCATCGACAGGAAGACCGGCCTCTTCCAGAGCCTGGTGGCCAACATGACGGCCAATGGCGGCGGCCGGGCCAACTTCTCGCCCTCGGTGGCCATGGTCGGCGGCACGGCGGCGCAGTCCATCTACTACTTTCCCAAGAACGACATCACCGCCGTGGCCCTGGCCAGCCGCGCGCTGGACGCGGGCTCGGCACGCGGCTACGGCACGCTGCAGAGCATGGCGGCCACCGAGATGATGGTGGACGAAATCGCCGAACTGCTGCAGATCGACCCCATCGAGCTGCGGCTGCGCAACGTGCTGACCTCGGGTGCCAAGAACACCCAGGGCGCCATTGCCGCCGGTGCCCTGCGCGCCGACGAGGTGCTGGAGCGCGCCCGCCGCCATCCGCTGTGGACCGAGCGCGCCAAGCGCAAGACCGCCTACGAGGCCAGCCACCCGGGCCAGCGCTACGGCGTGGGCTTTGCCTGCGTGCAAAAGGACTTCGGCACGGGCGGCGAGGCGGCCTTCGCCCGCATCGAGATATCGCCCCAGGGCCGCGTGCTGCTGCACCACTCGGGCACCGAGATCGGCACGGGCATGGGCACCTCGCAGGCCCAGCTGTGCGTGCAATGGTTCGGCAAGCCCGCCGACGAGCTGCAGACCGCCTGCCTGGACTGGCCGGAGCTGCCGCTCAAGGCCGAGGGCGACAACTACACCATGCCCCAGGCCGACCAGGACCGCTTCGCCGCCCGGCCGCTGTGGACGCCGGTCTACGCCTCGCCGGCCAGCGCCAGCAACTCGGCCTACTACTACAGCCACGCCACCAGCGAGACGGCGCGCGTGGTCTTCGAGCACGGCCTGTGGCCGGCCGCCGTCGCCATCTGGAGCCAGGGCACGGGCGGCGGCCAGAAGGCGCCCTACATGGTGCGCCGCGAGGACGCTCGCTGGGTCAACGGCATGCTCACGGCCAACGGCATGCAGCCGCTGTCACTGCAGGCGCTGGCCCAGAAGGCCCATGCCATGCAGCTGGTCACGGGTGCCGTGGGCCATACCTTCAACCGCTGGCAATGGGCCGAGGCCGACTTCGACATCCTGGGCACCAGCGCGCGCCGGCCGCTGGACGCGCTGGCCGTGCGCCTGGGCAGCGCGCCCGATGCCGGCGCCGTCACGCCGGCCCCTGACACCACCGACACGCCGCAGGCGGCCACGCCCGTCGAGGCCTCTGTCACCGCGCGGCGCAGTGCCGCCGGCTACCGCATGATTGCGCGGCGCAATCTGTTCTATCCGCCCATGCAGCGCAACAACGCGGGCGTCACCTACTACAGCGCCAATGCGGCCCTGGTCGAGCTGGCGGTGGACACGGGCACGGGCGCGGTCGAGCTGCTGGCCCACCACTCCATCATGGAGTGCGGGCGGCCCATCGTGCCCGAGCTGGTGCACGGCCAGCTCGAAGGCGGCATCGCCATGGGCATAGGCCATGCGCTGTACGAAACCATGCCGCTGTACGAGGGCGGCCCCGGCGACGGCAACTGGAACTTCCACCGCTACCACCTGCCGCGCGGCAGCGAGGTGGCGGTCTGGAAGCAGACCGCCGAGCTGCTGGCACCGCTGTCGGACACCGATCCGCCCAAGGGCATTGCCGAGGTGGTGATGATTCCCATCGTCGCCGCCATCGTCAACGGACTGCACCACGCCATAGGCAAGCGCTTCCACGACCTGCCCGTGACCCCGCAAAAGATCAGGGAGGCACTCGCACCATGAGCCTTGTCCCGCTCCCCTTGTCGCTGACCGTCAACGGCCAGACCGTCGGCCCCATGGACGTGCCCGAAGGCATGCCCATGATCGACTTCCTGCACGAATACCTGAACCTCACCGGCTCGCGCCTGGGCTGCGGCATCGGCGAATGCCGGGCCTGCACCGTCATCGTGGACGGGCCCGAGGGCAGCCGCGAAATGCGCACCTGCATCACCGGCGCCCACTACTTCCAGGGCCGCAAGGTCCGCACCATCGAAGGCATTGCCGACCCGGCCGGCGCGGACACCGCGCCCCCATCAGCCCCGGGCGCCTCGGGCGCCTCGGGCCAGCCGCGCAAGGTCATCGCCATCAGCCCCGTGCAGCAGAAGTACCTGGAGCATTTCAGCTTCCAGTGCGGCTACTGCACGCCGGGCTTCGTCATCGCGGCCACGGTGCTGGTCGAGCGCCTGGCCAAGGCGCCCATCCGCGCGGCCGATGTGGAACAGGTCGTGGGCGAGGCGCTGCAGCCCCACCTGTGCCGCTGCACCGGCTATGTGCGCTACTACGCGGCCGTGAAGGACCTGGTCCTGAACACGCCCGGGCTGACCTTGAAAGGATGAGCGCCATGTCCGCCGCCGACCCCAGCGCAGCCGCCCCCGCCGCCGCGCCACCCGCAGACTACAGCGGTGCCCGCCCCCCGCCACCGCGCAGGCACAGGCGCCGCTGGCGCGGGCTGCTGCTCATCCTCCTGCTGCTGGCCGTGCTGTTTGCCATTGCCGCCGTCTGGGGCAACCGGCCCCATGTGCCCCAGCGCGAGCCGCAGGCCGTGCACCGCAGCCCCCAGCAGCTGGCCCAGGGCCTGTACCTGGCGCGCGCCGCCGACTGCATGGCCTGCCATGACGGGGTGGGTGGCATGGGTGGCGCCCGGGAAGGCCAGCCCTTTGCGGGCGGCAAGCCCCTGCCCACGCCCTTCGGCACCCTCTACGGCACCAACATCACCCCCGACCCGGACCACGGCATAGGCCGCTGGACGGCCGAGGAATTCCACGCCGCCGTCACCCGCGGCACGGCGCCGGGCGGGCGCCAGCTCTACCCGGCCATGCCCTATGCCTCCTACCACCTGATGAGCCGCGAAGACTCGGACCTGATCTACGGCTACCTGATGAACATCCGGCCCGTGGCCCAGCCCAACACCAAGCCCGCCCTGCCCTTCCCCTTCAACCTGCGCGTGCTGATGTTCGGCTGGAAGACGCTGTTCCTGTCCAGCGCGCCCCTGCCCGTGGGCTCGCAGGGCCAGAGCCCGGCCTGGCTGCGCGGGCAGTACCTGGGCAATGTCATGGGCCACTGCGCCGAATGCCACACGCCGCGCGGCATGTTCGGCCAGATGCAGAAGGACCGCTGGCTGCAGGGCGGCACGCTGTCGCTGTTCACGGCCCCCGGCATCACCGCCGAAGCCCTGGCCGCACGCGGCTGGACGCGCGAGGGCATGGCCCAGTTCCTGCAGACGGGCTTCTCGGCCCACGGCAGCGCCTTCGATGAAATGCACGAGGTCATCGCCAACAGCACCCGGTACCTCACGGCCGAGGACATGACGGCGCTGTCCACCTTCCTGCTGGGCGATAACCCGCCCGCGCCCCAGCCCCTGCCGGCCGCCGCGCCCCCGGATTCCGGCACCGGCAACAGCGGGGGCAACGGCGCGGGCACGCTGGACGCGGGCCGGGGCCACTACATGGCGCTGTGCGCCAGCTGCCACGGCAGCGAGGGCCTGGGCCGCAGCCTCACCATGCCCCCGCTCAAGGGCAACAGCACCGTGCGCCAGGCCGACGCCCGCAACCTGGTGCTGGCCATCCTCGTCGGCCTGCCCAAGCACCCGGCCACCCAGCAGGGCCCCACGCCCCTGCCCGGCATGCCCGGCTTCATGCAGGAGCTGACCGATGGCGAAGTCGCCGCCCTGGCCAACTACACCCGCACGGCCCTGGGCGGCCAGCCTGCCGATGTGACCGCCGCCCAGGTGGCCGACCTGCGCAGCGCAGCGGGCAAGGCGGGGCACAGGGCTGCGCCCTGAACCCCCGGGCGGTTCTGCAGACCCCACCCCGTATGCCCCCGCCTGCGCCTTGCAGCTTGCGGCGGTTGCGGGGTTGCAGTCCTGCCGAAGGGCAGGACTGTTTCGTCAACTGGCTGTGATCACAGCCCGAAACCCCGCCCATTGTTTCCACCACGGAACCAACCGCGTTCCACCACCCTCCTTTGCCAGCCGCCCCTGTCTCCCTAGAGTGAAAGCAAAAGGAGACAAGCATGTTCGAAGCCAATCTATTCCAGGGCCAGCGCGTCCTGATCACCGGGGGCGGCACGGGGCTGGGCCTGGCCATGGCGGCCAAGCTGGCGGAACTGGGCGCCGAGCTGCACCTGTGCGGCCGGCGGCGCTCCGTGGTGCAGCAGGCCTGCGAGATGCTGAACAACGACACGGGCGCGCAGGCTTTTGCGCATGAACTCGACATTCGCCAGCCCGAGGCCGTGCACACCGTCATCGACCGCATCTGGGCCGAACACGGCCCGCTGACGAGCCTGGTCAACAACGCGGCCGGCAACTTCGTCAGCCGCACCGAGGACCTGAGCATCAACGGCTTCCATGCCATCTCGGACATCGTCTTCCGAGGCACCTTCTACGTCACCCAGGCCGTGGGCCGCCGCTGGATCGCCGAAGGGCTGCCGGGCTCGGTGCTGTCCATCGTCGTCACCTGGGTGGACACGGGTTCGCCCTTCGTCGTGCCCTCGGCCATGTCCAAGGCCGGGCTGGACGCCATGACCAAATCGCTGGCCGTGGAATGGGGTCCCAAGCGCATACGGTTCAACGCGATTGCGCCGGGCGTGATTCCCACCCAGGGCGCCAGCCAGCGCCTGCGCCCCAGGATCGACGGCAACGAGGACTCGGCCGACCGCCGCCGCCTGGACAACCCCACGCGCCGCCTGGGCACGGGCGAGGACATCGGCAACATGGCCGCCTTCATCCTGGCCCCGGGCAACACCTGGCTCAACGGCCAGACCATCACGCTGGACGGCGGCGACGCCCTGGCCAACGGCGCCTACTTCACCGAATACCAGGCCTGGGACGATGCCGACTGGGCGCGCGCCCGGCAGATGGCCAAGGCCGCCAACCAGCCCAACGTCAACGATGGGGAGCAGGAGGCCACGCCCACATGAGCGCCGCCGCCACGCCCCATTCCACCCTGGTCTTCGAACAGCGCACGCTGACCGGCGCCGCCCAGCAGCAGCGCGGCCGCCAGCTGGCCCAGGGCCTGCGCAGCCTGGGCCTGGCCGAAGGCGACGTGCTGGCCGTCTTCCTGCGCAACGGCATCGAATACGCCGACGTGGTCCATGCCTGCCGCATTGCGGGCATCTACTACTGCCCCGTCAACTGGCATTTCACGGCCACGGAGATCGACTACATCCTGGCCGACAGCGGCGCCCGCGCCCTCATCACCAGCCAGGACCTGCTCGACGGCCTCAAGGGCGAACTCTATGCGGACCTGCCCCGGCGCGTCGCCCACGCACGCGAGCCGGAGCAGGACTACGAAACCTGGCTGGCCGCCCAGGCCCCCTACGACGGGCCGCTGGTCGCGCCGCGCGGCCACATGGCCTATACATCGGGCACCACGGGCCGCCCCAAGGGCGTGCTGCGCAAGGCGTTTCCCGTGGAAGAACTGCCCCGGCGCCTGGCCGTGAACCAGGCGCTGATCGCCACCGCCTACGGCCTGCAGCCCGGCGCGCGCACCCTGCTGACCGCGCCCATCTACCACAGCGCGCCCAGCCTGTACTTCCAGAACGCGCTCATGCTCAGCGAGCTGGTGGTGCTGGAGCAGCGCTTCGACCCCGAGCGCTTCCTGCAGCTGGTGCAGGAGCACCGCATCGACACGGCCTACATGGTGCCCATCATGTACGTGCGCCTGCTCCGGCTGCCGCGCGAAGTGCGCGAGCGCTACGACATCTCCTCGCTGCGCTTCATCGCCTCCACCGGCTCGCCCTGCGCGCCCGAGGTCAAGAAGGCCATGATCGAGTGGATGGGGCCCATCATCAACGAGACCTATGCCTCCAGCGAGTCGGGCCTGGTCACCTTCATCGGCTCGGCCGACGCCCTCACCCACCCGGGCAGCGCGGGCCTGCCGCTGCAGGATGCCGAGGTCCGCATCCTCGACAGGCAGGGCCAGGCCCTGCCCACGGGCGAGGTCGGCCTGATCTACGTGCGCCAGCCCGCCTATGCCGACTTCACCTACAAGGGCAACGAAGAGGCCCGCCGCAAGATGGACCAGGGCGGCCTGATCACCCTGGGCGACATGGGCTACCTGGACGAAGAAGGCTTTCTCTACGTCTGCGACCGCGACTCGGACATGGTGATCTCCGGCGGCGTGAACATCTACCCGGCCGAGATAGAGAACGAGCTGCTCAGGCACCCCGGCATAGCAGACTGCGCCGTCATCGGCGTGCCCGATGCCGAGTACGGCGAACGGCTGCTGGCCCTGGTCGAGCCCGGCCAGTCAGGCACACTGCCCGAGGCGGAACTGAAAGAATGGCTGCGCGGCCGGCTGGCGGCCTACAAGCTGCCGCGCAGCTTCGTCTTCCAGCGCCTGCCCCGCGACGACAACGGAAAGATCGCCAAAAGAAAGCTGCGCGACGCCCACTGGGGCGCGACGCAGCGCAAGATCTGAACCCGCCAACACCGAAAGAGAAGGAGACAACGCATGAACAAGGCCATTGCATTGCTGCTTGCCGCTGCGGCCACCGCAGCCGCAGCCCCCGGGTTCGCCCAGTCCGACTACCCCAGCAAGCCTATCAAGCTCATCGCCCCGTATGCGCCGGGCGGCTCGGTCGATGTGCTGGCCCGCACCCTGGCCACGCACCTGTCCACGGAGCTCAAGCAGTCCGTGGTCGTGGAGAACCGGCCGGGCGCCAACACCATGATTGCCGCCTCGGCCGTGGCGCGCTCGCCGGCCGACGGCTACACCCTGCTGCTGGCCAGCAATGCCAGCATGGTGCTCAACCCCCTGCTCTACAAAAAGCTGAGCTACAACCCCGACCGGGAACTGAAGCTCACCAACATCCTGGCCGAGGCCCCGCTGGTGCTGGTCACCAACAGCCAGACCGGCATCAAAAACGTGGCCGACCTCAAGGCCTACTCCAAGGCCCACGCGGGCAAGCTCAACTACAGCTCGGTCGGCCTGGGCAACCCGCTGCAGCTGACCACCGAGCTGATCAAGTCCCGCCTGGACGTGGCCGCCACCCACATTCCCTTCAACGGCAGCGCGCCGGCCCTCACCGCCCTCATGGCCAACGACACCCAGCTCATGGTGGACGTGGCCGGCACCTCCCTGCCCCACATCAAGGCCGGCAAGCTGGTGGCCATTGCCACCACCGGGCCGGAGCGCTCGCAGTTCCTGCCGCAGACGCCCACCATTGCAGAATCGGGCGTGCCGGGCTTCAGGGCCTCCACCTGGTTCGGCATTGCCGTGCCCGCAGGCACGCCAGCCGACGCGCGCAACACCCTGCAGGCCGCCGTCAACAAGGTCATGCTCAACCCCGAGTTCGCCAGCGCCCTGGGCAACCAGACCCTGGCCGCCAGGAAGCCCCAGACCCAGGCCCAGCTCGACGACTTCCTGGCCGCTGACGGCCAGATGTGGCGCAAGGTGATCGCGGACAACGCGATTGCGCTGGAGAACTGAAGACCGAAAAGGTGATGAACTAAGGACCTAAGGGCCGGACACCTCGGCCTGCTCCACGAAGCGCAGCAGGCTGGCCCTGAGGAACTCGGTCATCACCTTGACGGCATGCGAGGGCCGCCGGTCCTCGGCCGTGATGATGTACAGCCGGTCGCCCAGGCCGGACACCGTCCAGTCCGGGCACACGCGCTGCACGGCGCCCGATCGCAGCTCGTCCATCACCATGTAGTTGGGCAAGGTGGCCACGCCGCTGCCCCGGAGCATGGACTGCTTGAGGAAGGGGAAATGCTCGCTGGTGATGCAGGGCTCGCACTTGAGCGCAATCTCCTGCTGCCCCTTTTTCACCGAGACGGCATAGGTCTTGCCATCGCCGGGCGGCGTCAGCAGCACGCCGTGGGGAATCTCGGCGGGGTCATGGAACGGCCGCGCCTTGGCATAGGCGCTGCTGGCATACAGGCCAAAGCCCACCGGCCCCAGGTCGCGCGCCACCAGGTGCTCCTGCACGTCGCGCGCCACGCGCACGGCCACATCCACCTGGGCGCTCATGGGATCGCTCACCCGGTTGGAGAACAGCACGCGGATGCGCACCTGCGGGTGCCGCTTCTGGAAGGCCAGCAGCATGTCGGCCAGGTACAGCTCGCCCAGGCCCGTGGGAATGCTCAGCCGCACCGAGCCCGTCACCACATGCTGCAGCGCGTCGATGGCGCCCTGCGCCGCCTCCACCTCCTGAATGATGCTGCGCCCATGCTCGTACAGCACCTCGCCCGCCGCCGTCAGCAAAAAGCTGCGCGTCGTGCGGTGCAGCAGGGTCACGCCCAGCGCCGTCTCCAGCGCCTTGAGCTCCTTGCTCACCTTGGAGCGCGTGATGTCGCGCTTGCGCGCCGCAGCGCTGAGGCTGCGCGCGTCCACGATCTCTACGAAATTGCGGATGAGGTTGATGTCCATGGCTTGAGAGCGGCAGGTCAGGCGGTCCGCCTTGTTCGCGGCCTTGTTCGCGGCCGCAGGCAACGCGCCCGGACCGCCACCCCCGGACTATGGCACCGTCACGACACTTGGCCCCGCCACCCGTGGGCGCCGGGACACAGGGCTTTCCCCGGTGCCCGCCACATCAGTCCAGGCTGATCTGCGACGAAGCGGCCACCTGCTTCCAGGTCGTCACATCCTTGAGGATCACCGCGCCGAACTGCTCCGGCGTATTGGCCACCACTGTGCCGCCCAGCTCCGCCAGGCGCTGGCGCAGTTGCGGATCGGCCAGGGCCTGCACGCTGGCCTTGTGCAGCTTGTCGCGGATGTCCTTGGGCAGGCCCTTGGGCGCCAGCAGGCCGTTCCAGGCCTGCACGGCGTAGCCGGGCACGCCGGACTCGGCAAAGGTCGGCACATCGGGCAGCTCGCTGCTGCGCTGGGCCGTGGCCACGGCCAGCGGGCGGATCTTGCCGGACTTGATGTGCGGCAGCGAGGCCGGCAGCGGCTCCCACAGCATGGACACCTGGCCGCCGATCAGATCGGTGAAGGCCGGGCCCGCGCCACGGTAGGGCACATGCATGATCTGCACGCCCGCCTTGGCCTTGAACAGCTCCATGGCCAGATGACCCAGACCGCCCGCGCCCGAGGACGCATACGACAGATGCCCCGGCTGCGCCTTGGCCAGCGCGATCAGCTCCTTCAGATTGGCCGCCTTGACCGAGGGATGCACGCTGAGCACGCCCGGCACCGTGATCACCTGGGTGATGGGCGTGAAGTCCTTCACCGCGTCATACGGCAGCTTGGTGTAGACGGCCGGATTCGTGCCGTGCGTGCTGGACGTGGCGCCCAGCAGCGTATAGCCGTCCGGCTTGGCATCGGCCACGAAGCGTGTGCCCAGCGAGCCACCGGCACCGGCCTTGTTCTCCACGATCACCGAGGCGCCCAGCACCTTGCCCAGCTGCTGCGCGAACAGGCGGTTCACCACATCGGCCGTGCCGCCCGGCGGGAAGGGCACGATCAGGCGGATGGGCTCGGCCGTGGGCCAGCCTGCATCGGCTGCCAGGGCCGACTGCGCGGGCGCCAGCGCGCCCAGGGCCAGGGCCGCCGTGGTTGCAGACAGGCTGCGGATCATGAAATTGCGGCGTTGCATGAGATTTTTCTCCTCGTTGAAATTCTTCGGGACCAGCACTCTCCAGTCACCGGCCCAGGCGCTCCAGCCAGGCCAGCACCTGGCCCAGCACCTCGTCGCCATTGGTGTCCAGCATGCAGAAATGCGAATTGCCGGTGATGCCAGCGGCCGGTAGGTCCAGCACCTCGGCACGGCCGCCCAGGCGGCGCAGCAGCTGCCAATACACATCGGTCTGCGCGCGGTACTTCTGCCACTGCGGGCTGTGCGCGAAATGGTCGCCCCACACCGCCAGGTGCGGGATGGCCGATGCAGGCGCGAAGGCATCCGCCCCCTCCTGCCCCTGTTGCTCCTGTTGCACCACCGGCATGCCCGTAGGCTCCACGCCCACCACGGCGCGCACCAGGTGCGGCTTGCGGCTGGCCGCATGCGCGGCAAAGCCACCGCCCTGGCTGTGGCCCATCACCACGCAGGGGCCGAACTGCTCCAGCAGCGCGTCATAGGCCGCCATGGCCATGGCCTCGTGCCCCAGCCAGCGCGGCACCATCTGCCGCACCAGGGCGTCAAAATTCTCATGTGGAAACCGCTGGCCAACGAAGGGCTCGCCCACACCGTCGCCTGAAGGCGCCGCATGGCCTATGCGAAACAGCGTCCACGCCTCCTCGGCACTGCGGAACACGGGCGCCTCGGCATAGATCTCGGGGAACATCGCCCAGCCCGCGCGGCCGCGCTCCACGGCATCGCAGACCACCACGTCATGGCCGGCCTCCAGCAGGCGCCACAGCCAGCCCTGGCGCCCATCGGGCGTGGACTCCCACTGCGCACCCGTCATGCCGCCGCCGTGCCACAGCAGCACCGGCAGGGGGCTGCGCGGACGCGCCAGCCGGTACTCCATGGCGTACATCTGGCCCACGGCATAGCTGCCATTCATGTCCAGCGGCCGCTCGCCGCCATTGCGCACCACTTCCCTGTGCTGGATCGGCAGATCCCGCACCGTGCGCTGCGCACCGCCAATGAAATGGCTTTGCATCTTCCTGAGGCAAACTTCAGGCATAACAGGGCTTCTCTCGCATGCCGCCATGCTAGGCATGCCCCGCCTTGGTGCTGTGCCGATTGCGGCGGCGCTGTGCCGGATCAGCACAGCCCTGCACCCACCCTACCCATGCACGAACTCAACCTCAAACTGCTGCAGGACCTGCAGGCCCTGGCCGACACCGGCAGCCTCTACAAGGCCGCCGAGCGCCGCCACATCACCCACCCTGCCTTTGGCCGCCGCATCCGCGCGCTGGAGGAATGGGCGGGCACGCCCCTGGTCGAGCGCGGCCACCAGTCGACCACGCTCACGGCCGCCGGCAAGACGCTGCTGGCCTCGGCCCATGAAGTGCTGGGCATCCTGGAGCAGACCCACGGCCTGCTGCAGCGCCCCCACCGCACGCGCGATGAAACCATCACCATCGCGGCCGGCCGCACGCTGTCGCACACCGTCCTGCCGGGCATCATCACCGCCCTCAACCAGGCCATGCCCCAGCTGTGCTGGAAAGTGGTCACCACCAGCCTGGACTACGGCGTGGAAATGCTGCTGCAAGGCAAGGTGGACCTGCTCATGTGCCACGCCCAGCCCGCCATCGAAGGCAGCCTGCAGGGCCACCACCTGGCCTGGCTGCCCGTGGGCCAGGACACGCTGATCCCCGTCAGCATCCCTCTGGTCCCGCAGTTGCCCAAGTACGCCCTGCCCGCCCACGGCGGCGGCCCGCTGGTGCCCTACCTGGACTACGCGCAAAGCATGTCCCTGGGCAAGATCCTGCGCAGCCACCTGCACGAACTGTGCGACACCACTCGCCTGCGCACCGTCTACGAGGCCGACCTCGCCGACTCCCTGCACGCCATGGTCCACCAGGGCCTGGGCCTGGCCTGGCTGCCGCTCACCCTGGTCAAGACCGACCTGACCGAAGGCCGCCTGGCCCGCGCGGCCGGGCCCGACAAGGACGTGCCCATCAACGTACGGCTCTACCGGCGGCCTGCGGCGCAGAGCAAGCCGCTCACGCGCAGGGTGTGGGCGGGGTTGGAGAATCTTTATGGGAGGAGTCAGAAGTCGTGAGGCGGGCGGGTCAGTTTGTGTGACTTGGCGGCTGCGGCCTTGCGTTGTTGACCGTCTGTAAATTTGAGCGCCGCGCGCTCTTCTTGCCCCTGCCGGGCGGTTTCTTTTAGAGGCCGGGTCTCGGCCCGGCAGCCGACTGCCCTTTCTTGATTCGCCAAGAAAGGTCAGATCAAAGAAGGCGACCCGGATGTCCGCGACCCCTTCGCTTCGCTGCGGGGCAACCTGCGTCGTGGCGGCTGCGGGGTTCGCCGTGAAACTCGTTGCGCGCTGCGCGCTTCACTCAAACATCACGGCGAGTCAGATGACGAAGCAAGCCTGTCCTTCGGCAGGCTTGCAACCCCGCAACCGCCACGACGCAGGCGCGGACATACGGGAGGGGGAAGAGACAGCAGGCGCAGGCAGCAGGCGCGCCCAGGACTTTCCCCTTGGCCCCGCCGCAGCCTTGAACTAGCATGGCCTGCACCGTCCCGGCCGGGGCGGATCTTCCTTGGGCATCGATGAGCTTTCCCGTTCCGATTCCGATCCGAGTCCCCTGCCCTCCGGGCGCCTGCATCTGCGAGCACGACGCCCTGCTCGCCGACTCCATGGCCGACCAGCGCATCCTGCGACTCACCAGGGAAGAGGAAAAGCGCCTGCTGCTGCGGCTCGAACAGATCACCAGCCTGCAGGACCTGCGCCATGTGGAGCAGCGCATGTATGAGCAGCTCGGCATCCGCGTGCGCATCGAGCCCGGCGCCAGCGAAGTGCGCACCGTGCGCGGCATCCAGATCGAGGTCCTGCCCATGCGCGGGCTGTGCAGCAAGACACGGCAAGCGATTCCTGCGGCGATTCGGCGGGGGATGGAGAGGACGCCGGAGGTGGCGTTTGAGTTGTTGGATGAGGGGGGTTGTTTGGGTGAGGGTTTTGGCGGTTGGTGGGGAGCGGGTTACGGCCCGTTGCGGCCGCTTGGTATCTGCGGATGACTGATCTACCCAATTAGCTGCGTCATCCTGGTCGTGGTTGGCCGGCTAGGTAGTGCAATCATTGGTTGAGCAGAAGCGCCAGTCCAGCGGATACTATCTAAAGCATCTCTCTCATCATTTGACCCATGGCGACGACTGGCCAAGAACTAAATCGCGCTTTTTTTGATCTGCCTACCGATGAAAATACCCAAATTGAGACCGCCGAGATGCTGGCTGATCTCGCCATTGGGGGAAGGATTGGCTGGTCTACCCTGCTGGATTCCGAGCGCATTCTTATCGTATCTGAAGCAGGCATGGGCAAGACATACGAGTGCCAGTGCCAGCAGCAAAGGCTTTGGGAGGAAGGTCGATCTGCGTTCTTTGTGGAGTTAGCCACGCTGGCGACGGACCCGCTGGAAAGGCAGTTCTCCGCCGAGGAGAAGCAGCGCTTCGATAGCTGGAAAGCAGCGCAGACTGAACGTGCATTTTTCTTCTTGGACTCGGTCGATGAGTTGAAGCTCACTCAGCGATCTTTCGAGATGACCCTCAAGCAGTTCACCGCGTCCCTTGGCGGCAACCTTGAGCGAGCGTGCATCGTGCTAACGACGCGCCCGACCGCCTTCGACTTGAATATCGTTCGAAAGCGGCTCCCGGTTCAACCACCTTCGGATGTGTTCGTACCGGAGGACTACTTCGCCAACGTGGCGATGAGCGTGAACAAAGAGAATTCGGCCAAGCGAACAACGCCGGAATGGCGATTTGTCGCCCTGTCGGCGTTGGACGAGAAGCAGATGCGTGCACTCGCAGTTGCCCAAGGCGTGGTGCATCCGAATGCGCTGCTGGACGCCGTCAATGCCCACCATGCTCACGACTTCGCTAAGCGTCCGTTGGATTTTCTGGAGCTTTGTGGTGACTGGAAAGTGCATGGACGCATTCGTGCCCACCGCGAGCAAGTGGATAGCAGCATCGATATCAAGCTTCGGGCCCGCGGCGACAGGCCGGAACGGACACAGTTATCGCCACAGCGGGCACGCAGCGGGGCGGGCCGATTGGCCTTGGCTACCCTTCTCTCGCGAAAATTGACGCTGTGGCACAGTAGCGACAATGACCGCGGCCGAGGGGACGCAACCCTGGATCCTGCCAAGATCCTGGACGACTGGTCAGACGATGAGGTGAAAACGCTGCTCGAACGTCCCCTGTTTGGCTTCGCGACCTACGGGCGCGTTCGATTCCACAATCGATCCATCGTCGAGTTCCTAGCGGCGGAACGACTCAAATTGCTCGTGGATCGCGGACTTCCGATTCGGGCGTTGATGCGTCTGCTGTTCGCGACAACACCGGAGGGCCAGCGGATCGTCAAGCCCTCGCTGCAGCCCGTTGCGGCTTGGCTGGCGCCCCACATTTCTACGGTTCGCACCGAACTGCTCGAGCATGAGCCGAGCGTTCTGCTGCGATATGGCGACCCCGGTTCATTGAACCTGACGCTGCGGATGCAGGCGTTGGAGCGATACGTTCACATGTATGGCTCCGGCGGCTGGAGGGGGCAGGGAATTCCGAGTCTGCAGGTCCAACGCCTGGCGACGAACGATCTCAGCGATGTCATCGCCGGCCTGTGGGCTGGCTGCGTCAGAAATCCCGAGGTTCGGGAGACGCTGCTTGAACTGATCGGCGCTGGACAGATGACAGGGTGCGCAGGCATCGCCTATCGTGTTGCCACCGATCCAGACAACGATACGCGCGATCGTTTTAATGGGCTCCTGGCGCTCGCGGACCTTCAGGATTCGCGCCTATCGGCATTGTTGGATATGATCGCCGCATCATCTCCGGATTGGCCTGAGGATCTGGCGCGGTCTGTCATCCCCCACCTGTTCCCCCAACACTTGTTGGTTCCGCAACTCGTCAAGACACTTGCACGGCTCTCTCCAAAATCGCGTGAGATCGGGGGCATCTCAACCACGCTACCGTTGGCAATCGCTAAGGCGAAGTTGGAGTCTACTGATTTGGCAGAACTGCAACACGGACTAGCAGAGCTGGTTTCCAACAGTTGCCGCTGGCACGACCAGTACTATCGAGTCACATCCGACCGTCAGGATCTAGTTCCGGCGTTGTTGGTCGCCAGCCGGCGTCGGCTGGAGATGCGAGAAACCGGCTCTGATCTCTTGGATACCGTCGCGTTGGCCGGATTACTGGCGAACGAGGATTACGACGCGACCGAACACGCCAAGACCCTGAGTGCTGTCCTCACCGATGCGCCGAGCGAGGTTCGGGCAGGCGCGTTCTGGGCCAATGACCGCCTGGTCAGGGAGTACTGCCCGAAGGACGACTGCGAACCGTTCCTTCGCCTTCATCAGTTCCAGTCGCATGGCGCATACCAGATCGAACTCCAAAAGGATGCCGACTGGCTGCTAGAGGCGCTCTCCGATACCTCTAGGTCGCTTGTAGATCGCGAACTCGCCTTGGAAACCACTCTCCGCTACTCGGGTGACCATCAGCATCGCATTGCATGGCTGAAGCAACTCGTCACTATGTCCAGTGACAGCGCAGTACTGGTGAACCGCGCCAAAGAATATCTGAACGCAGTGGAGAACCCGGGCCCTACCCCTGCGTGGCAGATAGAAAGTGAAAAGCGCAGGGAAAAATCCCAACGGAAGCACGCCAAGAATATGGCCAGCTGGAAGCTGTTCTGGCAAGAGCTGAACAATGATCCGGAGACCGCCTTCTCTGAGAGCTGCATCGACAAAACCAATTGGAACCTTTGGCGTGCCATGGATAAGGATGCTCGACATCACTCGCTCTCCGGATGGAACCCTGGATTCATCGAGCGGGTCTTCGACAAGGACATGGTGGATCGCTTCAGGCGTGCACTCGCGGCAGCGTGGCGCAAGGACCGGCCCACCCTGAAGTCAGAGCGGCCGACAGACCAGAGAAACAGCTATCTGGTGCGATGGCACATGGGTCTTGCTGGTCTTTATGCGGAGTCCGAAGGCGCCTCGTGGGCCGCCAAACTCACGACAGAAGAAGCTGACCTTGCTTGCCGTTACGCATTGCTGGATCTGAATCGACTGCCAGCTTGGCTCGAAGCGGTTGCTCAGGCACATCCGGCTGTTGTGGATACAACGATCGGCAATGAGCTCATGGACGAATTGAAGGACGCAGATGCAAGGCATTCGATGCTCTTGCAGGATATCTCACATGCGTCTCCCGCGGTCATCTCGCTGTTCCTCGGTGGCATTCGATCGTGGCTGAAAGACTCATTTGACCACGGGGACGCTTCCATTCTAGAAACAGACAAAGTAGGACGCGCAACGAAGCTTATTCTCGACCACGGAGATGACCAAGACATCGCATACATACGGGTAACAGGGATGCCGAAGTTGCAAGGCTCCCCGGAACCGTCAGAAATCCTGTTCTGGCTCCCGATCTTCGCTCGGCTGGATCCTGTGGTATGCGTCGAAGAAATGGAGCGGCTGGCCAGGTCGATCTTGCCTGCGCAGCAATCGCAGGTGGTCGACTGGTTCTCGTCACTATTCGGTCACGGATCCGATCTAGATCTGTCCAAGTTCGAGGTTTCGCCTGAACTGCTGTTGCGGCTCGTCAGGCTTGCCAATCGGCACGTCAGGCTTGAGGATGACCTGAATCATGAGGGCGTCTACTCGCCCGGTCCCCGAGATCATGCGCAGCGCGCCCGGAGCATACTGGGGAACACGCTACTGGGGATCAAGGGGCCTGGAGCATGGGACATAAAGATGCAGTTCGCCGAGGACCCCGAAGTCGCGCATTATCGCGACCGCGTCCGGACGATTGCCATTGAGAAGCTGGCAGAAGACTGGGATGCAGTCGTGCTGAGCGAGGCCGACGTCGTGCAACTGGAGCGAGAACATGATTTCTCTCCAACCAGCCGCGTGGAGATGGCGGCCTTGCTCGACACGAGACTTGCCGATATCGAAGATCTTTTGCTCCAGGACGTATCACCGCGGGAGCTCTGGGCAACGATCACCTTAGAACGATTGCTACGCCGGGCGCTGGCAGCAGAATTGCAGAAGATGGCCCGGGGCGCCTACACGGTCAACCAGGAGGCAGTGACTGGCGACGAGAAAGAGTCCGATATCCGTCTAGTGTCTACTACAGCACATCTTGAGGCAGTGATCGAGCTCAAGATCGGAGAAAAAGACTACACCTTCCCCGATCTTCGGAATGCGCTCCATATGCAGTTGGTTGGGAAGTACATGGTGCCGGAGCACCGGCGCGTAGGCTGCCTGTTGATATCTATCGTGAAAGATCGATACTGGAAAGATCCGGATACTGGAAGCCGGATGGAATTCGAAGAGGTAATAGCCCGTTTGAGCGCCGAAGCGAAGGGATTGACGGCTAACTTGGGGTATGGGGCATTCGTTGCTGTCAGGGGCCTCGACTTACGTCCCAGAGGAGAGAAGTAGTGCCGCTGAAACAATAGTGCCCGAAGCTCGCTTTGGGTCGCAAGCCGTCCTCCACGCAACCCGAACACCCTACCCCTTCAACACCTCGCTCACCCTCTTGCGCACCGCCCTGCTCGCCTGCCCATACCTGAGCAACAACTCCGCAACCTCATCATCAGTATCCGAATAGAAAAACGCCATCGGAACCTTGAGCACTTCCGCCAGCTTGCGCACGGTCAGCAGGTCCGGCTTGTGTTTCCCCAGCTCATAGCGATTGATCCGCGCACTCGCCACAAACGGATCGATTCCAGCTTCAATTCCCAGCATTTTTTGGGACAGGTCTGCTGCAAGCCGAGCTTGCTTGAGCCTCGCGCCCCACTGTTCATCTGCGTCTGACATCTCGTGCTTTCCAAAAGCTACGAGACTCGTAGTTATGCTGTATTCTCGATACTACGAGTTGCGTAGTTTTCTAGCTTGCAGCCACGAATCGCTACGGAACGTCCTCGCCGCAGCACGGCGCTTCGTCACAGGAGCAGCAACCCATGAAGCACATCCCCCATCCCCTCCCCCCGAAAACACCCAGACCCAGAAGCTCGCAACAGCACTGCATGAAATGGACCGCTTCGTGCAGCAAGGCTGTGCCGAGGTTTCCGCCCTGGCCCAGCTGGCGCTGGCCTGGCTGGAGATCCCCGAAGGCCATCAGCGGCTGGACGTGGTGGCGCAGGCGCTGGTGACCATTCGCAACAGCGCTGAATCGCTGGCGGAGTTCGCGGGCAGTGAAGCCCGGGTGATGAACTGCGAGTACGAGGACCAGGCAGAGGTGCGCCGCAGCGAGGCGGCCAAGGTGGCTGCCGAAGAGGCCGGGCATGTGTACACCGTGGTGGGGCCTGGGGTGGCGCGCGGCGTCAGGTAGTCCCGGAGGTACTGGGTCTGCGCCCCGTTGCACCCTGCACGGCCGTCTATCCCTTGCGTGTGCGAAACAGCAGCCACAGCAGATACACCCCGCCCAGCAGCCCCGTCACCAATCCGATGGGCAGATGCAGGCGCACGGGTGCCCACTGGCTGAGCATGTCGGCCGCCAGCAGCAGAACGGCGCCCATGGCTGCCGCCGTGAACAGGGGCACGTCGGGCGACAGGCCCAGGCGCCTGGCCACCTGGGGCGCGGCCAGCGCGATGAAGGCGATGGGCCCCGCCGCTGCCGTGGCGATGGCGGTCAGGGCCACGGCAGCCATCACCATGGTGAGCCGCGTGCGCGGCACGTTGACGCCGAGCTGGGTGGCGGCATCGTCGCCCAGCTCCAGCAGGTTGATGCGCCGGGCGCACCACAGCACGACGGGCACGATGGCGATGAAGCCCATTGCGGCGGGTACGACATGCGCCCATGTCCGCGCGCTGAGCGAGCCGGCCAGCCAGCGCTGCGCGGCAACGGCCCGGTCCAGGTCCCCCATGACCAGCAAGATGGTGTTCAGGCCCGAGAGAGTGGCCCCCACGCCTATGCCCACCAGCACCAGCCGGTAGCCGCCGCCAGCACGCCGGCCCCCGGACAGCGCAAGCACGACCGCCGCCGTGGCCATGCCCGACAGCACGGCGGCCAGCGATGTCCACAGCGGCCCGGCGTCACCCAGCACGATGAGCGCAATCGCCCCGCTGGCCGCGCCGGTGGTGAAGCCGATCACGTCCGGCGAGCCCAGCGCGTTGCGGGAGATGGACTGGAAGATGGCACCCGCCATGCCAAGAGACGCGCCCACGAAGATGGCCGTGAGGACACGCGGCAGCCGCACCCGCTGCACGATGCGCTCTGCTGCGGGGTTGGAGCCCGTGCCCAGCAGGCTGTCGAGCACTTCGGCGGGGCTGAGGGACAGGGTTCCCGTGCCCAGCAGCAGCACACCCAGCACCAGGGCCAGCACGACCAGCGCCATGCCCACGGCCAGCGGCCTGGGCCGCCAGAGAAACGAACAGGCTCCCCAGCGCACAACGGATGTGTTCACGGAGGTCTTCATAGCCTGCTCAACCGGTATCTGCACGCCACCCAGACAAAGAACGGCCCGCCGATCAGGCAGGCGACGATGCCCGCAGCCACTTCGGCAGGCGCCGCGACGACGCGGCCCAGCACATCGGCACCCAGCAGCAGCACCGCCGCGTAGAGCGCGGACAGCGGCAGTATCCAGCGGTAGTCCGGCCCGCACGAGAGGCGTGCAAGATGCGGCGCCACCAGGCCGACGAAGGCGATGGGCCCCACGGCCGCCGTGGCCGCCCCGGCCAGCAGCATGACCGCCAGGCAGGCCAGTTGCGCGGTGGCGCGCACATTGACGCCCAGCGCCAGGCCCACGTCATGCCCCAGCGCCATGGCGTTGAGCTGGCCGACGATGGCCCAGGCCGCCGCCAGCCCCGCCGCCACGGCGGCCGCCAGCACGGCGGCGCTGGCATAGCCGCTGCCCTCCAGGGAGCCGGCTGCCCAGTGGCGGAAGCCGTCAAAGACTTCCGGGGGCGCGTTGAGCAGGATGATGCCGGCGCTGGAGGTGAGCATGACCGACAGGCCGGCCCCGGCCAGGACCAGGCGCACCGGGTGCGCGCCCGCGCCCCGGGACTGGCCGAACGCGAAGACGGCGGCGCCCGCCAGCCCCGCGCCGGCAAAGGCGCACCAGACGTACTGGAGCACGGACGTCAGGCCGAAGGCCGTCATGCCGATAAGCACGGCCAGCGCCGCGCCCGCGTTGACGCCCAGCAGGCCCGGCTCCGCCAGGGGATTGCGGGTGACGGCCTGCATGAGCGCACCAGCCACGCCCAGCGCCATGCCGGCCAGGATGGCCACCACGGTGCGGGGCATGCGCAGCAGGCTGACGATCAGGTGCTGGTCATCACGCAGGTCCGGAGCCCGCAGCGCGCCGAGGATGTCGGCCAGCGCAATGTCGCGCGAGCCGACGGTGATGCCGAGCACGGCAATGATGGCCAGCGCCAGCAGCCCGCCTGCAAGGCCCAGCCATCGCCTGCAGAGCAGGGAGGACCGCGGGGAGGAGTGCGAGGAGGAGCGCAAACAGGAGCGCTGGGCAGGCCGCGCCGCCGCGCCTTGGAGCCGTGCACGCATGGCTCAGCGGAAATGGCTTGCCACGGCGTCGACCATCTGCTGCCCCGAGTAGTAGTCGATGCGAAACGAGGTCGGGCCCAGCGGATAGACGCGCCGGCCGGCAACGGCGGGCAGGTTGGCCAGCAGCGGATCGTCCAGGAAGGCCTGCACATCGCCCTGCGAGGCGCCGAGCAGGAAGACGGAGTCGCCGGTGATGGCGGCCGAGAGATTCTCGCGGGAGATGAATTCGAAGTCCGAGGCGCGCGTGACCTGCGCGGCCAGCGCGGGCGGCAGGCCCTCCACCTTGAAGCCCAGTGCGGCCAGCAGCCGCGCATGGGGGCTGGCGGCGCGGCCTATGGAGTAGCTGCCGGCCAGGTTGTAGGCGACGATGCTGACGGGCTGGGCCGGTGGCGTGATGGAGGCGGCGGTCTGCGCCACATGGGCATCGAAGCGGGCAATGGCTGCGGCGGCCTGCTTCGCATGGCCCGTGATGCGGCCCAGCTCGGTGGCGATGTCCTGCCAGGACTGGCTGGAGTAGTCGACCACGACCATGGGCACGCCCTGCGCCTGCAGTTCGGTGCGGTGCTGGGCCACGCTGTCGGCTCCGGTGGCGGAGGCCACCAGCAGGTCGGGGCTGGCGCCGATGGCGGCCTCGATGTCGAATTGCAGGTTGCGGTAGAGCACCTGCACGCCGCGCTTGTCGGCAACGGCGGCCCATTGCGAGAAAAAGCCCTTGTCGTCGGTCATGCGGCTGGGCGTGGTCGCGGCGGTCGCAACGACCGGCGCATCGATGGCAAGCAGGATGCCGGTCACGCTGGGCGAGGTGGAGACGATGCGCCGGGGCAGCGGTGCATCGTCTGCGTGTGCTGCAGCCGGCGTACCCGATGCATGCGACGCATGCGATGTATCCGACGTATGCGGTGCGGCGCCCGCCACGGGAACGGCGGCGCGTGGAAACCATGCGAAACAGGCCAGCACGGCCAGTGCGGCGGCCGCGCCCAGGGCGGCAAGTTGGAGTCTGTTCATCTCGATCCGAAGCGACGGGGCCGGGCGCCAGGGCGGCGTCTTCAGCGTATTCCGTATTGTAGAATTCATTCCACATTGCAAACACCGAAGGACCTATCGATTGTGGGAAATGACCGGCCATGACGCAGCGCCTGAGTGCTGATGCGGTGACGCTGCGCTACGGCGAGCGCACGATTTCGCAGGGCCTGTCCCTTGCCATTCCCGATGGCTCCTTCACCGTCATCGTGGGGCCGAATGCCTGCGGCAAGTCCACCCTGCTGCGCGCGCTGTCGCGGCTGCTGGTGCCGGTGGCCGGGCAGGTCATCCTGGATGGCCGGCACATCTCGCAATTTCTCGCCAAGGAGGTGGCGCGGCGCCTGGGCCTGCTGCCGCAAAGCGCGGTGGCGCCCGAGGGCATCACGGTGGCGGACCTGGTGGCGCGGGGGCGCTACCCCCATCAATCCTTCCTGAGGCAGTGGACGGACGCGGATGAGCAGGCCGTGGCCGAGGCCATGCAGGCCACCGATGTGGCAGCGCTGTCCGACCGCCTGCTGGACGAGCTGTCAGGCGGCCAGCGCCAGCGGGTGTGGATTGCGATGGTGCTGGCGCAGCAGACGCCGATCCTGTTGCTGGACGAGCCCACGACGTTCCTGGACATCGCCCACCAGATCGAGCTGATGGAGCTGCTGGCGGATCTCAACGACGCCGGCCGCACGGTGGTTGCGGTGCTGCACGACCTCAACCAGGCGTGCCGCTATGCCTCGCACCTGATCGCCATGCGCGACGGGCGCATTGCCGCGCAAGGCGCGCCCGGGGCGATCTTCACGGAGCAGTTGGTGCAGGAAGTGTTCGGCCTGCCGGCCGTGATCATGGCAGACCCTGTGTCGGGGACGCCGCTGGTGGTGCCCAGGGGGCGCAGGGCCGTGAATGCCATGGAGCGTGCCGCAGGGAACTGAGGCGCCCGGGCATTCTTCCCGGCGCGGCTTTCAAGGCGAATCTGCGCTGAAGGCCCGCCCGCCCGTGGACTGGTTGATCAGGCTGGCCTCGCGGAACAGCGCGACCCGGTCTTCCGGCGACTTGAGCTGGCCCAGGTCCGAGACGGTGGTGACCGCGCAGACGATTTCATGCTGCGCATCGAACACCGGCGCCGCCTGGCCCGTGACGTTGGACAGCAGGTGGCTGGTCATCTCGGACCAGCAGCGCTCGCGCACTTCGTCGAGCACGGCCTTGGCCGGCAGCTTGCCACGGAAATGGGCGGGCTGCTGGCGCCGTGCGGCGTCGATGGTGGCCTTGGGCAGGAAGGCCTGGAACACCAGGCCGCAGGCGGTGTTGTCTATGGGCAGGATGTCGCCCAGCGCCAGCGGGTTGATCGAGAAGTAGGCGCTGCGGTACCAGCGCACCAGGGTGGGCCCCCGGTCGGTCCAGATGGCCACGCCGCCGCTGAGCGCATGGCTGTGCGTCAGCGCCTTCATGCGCTGCGCCGCAATCTCCACCGCATCCACACGCTTGAGCGCGCCAATGCCGATGCTCAGCGCCGCGCTGCCCAGGTCATACAGGCCGCTGGCCGGGTCCTGCTTGGCCAGGCCTTCCTTGACGAGGCTTTGCAGGTAGCGGTGGGCCGTGGAGCCCCCCGTTCCCGTTCGCCGGGCCACCTCGCCCAGCGCCAGCTCGCTTTCGGCATTGGCCAGGACCATGAGAAACCGGGTGGCGATGGAGACGGACTGGATGGTGCCGGAGCGCTTCTCGCCGGCTGTCGTCTGAGGTGTTGTTGTTTTCAAGGGCTGGGCTTTCTTGCCTGTACCAGGCGCATCGCAGGTGGGGGCGCAGGCGCCGCCGGTGTCGATGATACCGGCTCTGCCGAAGGCTCTGCACGGGTGCGCGCACACCATTTCTCCGTTGTTTCTTCCTTCCGCATGTGGGAATGCATTCCCTACTGTGGAATTTCAATGCATGATGGCGACCTTTGAAAAATACGAATCATTCTCATCAAAGGAAGATGCTGTGAAGCTGTGTTTCCATCGCAGGCTACCGTCCCGGGCGGGCGCCATCGCACTCTCTACCCTGATGGCGCCGGCCGGCGCCTTTGCACAGGGCGCGTCGGGTTCCGGGGGGAATCCAACGCGCTTGAAGCGGTCGTGGTCAGCGGAGAAAAGGTCAGGCGCGAACTCAAGGACACGGCCTCCTCCGTGTCGGTCAAGGCCGGCAAGGACCTGGCCCGGCAGGAGTCCGGCAATGCCTCGGTCCACGAGGTACTGCACGATGTGCCCAACGTGGTCTACACCGACACGGTGGGTGCGCCCATCATCCGCGGGCAGGACACGCAGGGTCCCAACAACGGCCAGAACGTCTTCTGGGGCGGCACGGTGCCGCGCGCCACCATCAACCTGGATGGGCACTACCTCAACTACAACGAGATGTTCTTCGGCGCGACCTCGGTCTGGGATGTGGAGAGCATCGAGGTGTTCCGCGGCCCGCAGACCACCTCGCAGGGCGCCAATGCCATTGCGGGCGCCATCGTCGTGAACACCAAGGACCCCAGCTTCAAGCGCGAAGGGGCCTACCAGCTGGAGGCGGGCGACTATCACTCGCGGCGTGCGTCCATCGCCGTCTCCGGCCCCGTGGGCGAAGAGCTGGCCGCGCGGCTGGCCGTGGACTACTCGGGGCGCGATACCTTCATCGACTACACCAATCCGCAGTTCCAGCGGGGCCAGGCCGATCAGGATTTCCGCGCGCTGAACGCACGCATGAAGTTCCTGTGGCTGCCCAGCCGCATTCCGGGCCTGGAGGCCAAGTTCACCTATTCCCACAACGACAGCAACCGCCCCAGCCAGGAGGCAGCGTCCGCTCCGTTCAGCGCGCTGGAGCACTGGACGACGACCATGCCCAGCTGGAAGCAGAAGACCGACACCGGCATCCTCGACCTCAGCTACGAGCTGGGCAACGGCGTGCGGCTGGTCAACCAGTCCCAGTATTCGCGCTCGTCCGTGCAGCGCTACACGGGCATTCCCGGCGAGGGCGATGCCGATATCCGCCAGAACAATGTCTCCAATGAGTTCCGCGCCCTGGTGGGCAGCGACAAGGACCGCCTGAGCGGCTTCGGCGGCGTCTACTACGCGCGCACCGGCACGGACGAAAGCCTGCTGCTGCGCGGCCTGTCCGCCTTCGACGACACGAAGAAGAACCTGGGCGTCTTCGGCGAGCTGAACTGGCGCCTGGCCGACCGCTGGACCCTGACCAGCGGCCTGCGCTACCAGCAGGACGAGGTGGTGCGCACCGGCACTTCGGTGCTGGCACCCACCGCCCTCGACTACACGAAAACCTTCTCGGCACTGCTGCCCAAGCTGTCCCTGGCCTATGCCGCCACACCGCGCTGGACCGTGGGCGCGCTGGTCAGCCGGGGCTACAACCCGGGCGGTGTGTCGCTGAACCTCACCAGCCGGCAATGGGCGTATTTCAAGAAGGAGTCGATCTGGAACTACGAGCTGTTCAGCCGTGCCAGCCTGCTCGATGACCGGCTGATGCTCAACACCAACCTGTTCTACATGGACATGCGGGATGCGCAGTACAACATCCCCGTGGTCATCTCCCCGGGCGTGGCCCAGTCCTACACCATCAACGCGGAGAAGGCCCATGCCTACGGCTTCGAGCTGGGCGCCGACTACCGCGCGCTGGACAACCTGCGGATCAAGGCCGGCGTGGGCGTGCTGCGCACCCGCATCGAGGAAATGGGTAGCAACCCCGGCTACGAGCACAACCGCTTCGCCCGCTCGCCCGGCTACAACCTGAGCCTGGGCGTGAGCTGGGACGCCAGCCCCCGGTTCAATGTCTCCGGCCAGGTGCGCCACCTGGACGGCTACTACTCCGATACCGCCAACACGCGCGCCTATGCGGTCGGCTCCAACACCATCGCCGACCTGCGCATGACCTATGCCTACAGCGCGCGCGTGCAGCTGTACGGCTATATCAAGAACGTCTTCGACAGGCGCGCACCGACGTACCTGCAGCAAAACCGCGGCATCGGCGGCATCGAGGCCAGCATGACCGCGCCGCGCATGATCGGCGTGGGCGTGCGGGGAACGTTCTGAGATGGGAATGACAGCAGACATGACAACCCGCAAACCCCTGCACATCGGCCTTTCGCTGGCCCCCACCTGGCTGAGCGGCGACGCCTGGCGGCGGCCCGGCAGCAATATCGAAGGGCTGTACTCCAGCGACTTCGCCCTGGACCTGGCCCGGCGCGCCGAGGCCGCGCACCTGGACTTCGTCTTCCGCCCCGACGTGAGCTTTCTGCCCATGGAGGCGCTGGAGACGGGCGCGGGCTTCGCCAGCCTGGACCCCACGGTGCTGATGGCAGCGCTGGCACGCGAGACCTCGCGCATCGGCCTGGTGTCCACGGTATCGACCACGTTTTTCCCGCCCTATGCGGTGGCGCGCCAGCTGCAGTCGCTGCACTGGATCAGCAACGGCCGCGCCGGGTGGAACATCGTCACGGCCCTGCAGGGCCACGAGAATTTCGGGCTGCAGGCCATGCCCGATGCCGATGAACGCTATGCGCGGGCCGCAGAGTTCACCGACGTGGTGCGCCGGCTGTGGGCCAGCTTCCCCAACGAGGCCTTGAAGATCGACCGGGACAGCGGCCGCTACGCCGATGCCTCGCTGGTCCACCCCATAGACCACGAGGGACCGCACCTGAAGGTGCGCGGCCCGCTGAACCTGCCGGAGTTCGGCGGCCCGCGCATTCCGCTGGTGCAGGCGGGCGCGTCCAGCACCGGGCGCGACTTTGCCGCATCGGTGGCAGACATTGTTTTCGCGCCCACGCCGGACCTGGACGCGGCGCTGGAACTGCGCCAGGACCTGTCTCAGCGCGCCCAGCGCCATGGCCGCCAGGCGCGGGATGTGCGCCTGCTGCCCGGCCTGAGCCTGTACCTGGCCGACACCCGCGAGCAGGCCCGGGAGATGTTCCAGCAGACGCACGGCCGGGTGGACAGGGACCGCAAGCTGGCATCGATCAAGGCCATGGTCGGCCTGGACCTGACGGACTGGCCCGCAGACCGGCCTATCACCGCAGCCGACCTTCCGCCGCCCGTGGCAACCCCGTCCAGCCGCACGCATGCGGGCCTGCTCAGGCGCCTGATGGAACGCGAGTCATTGCGCATCGACGAGCTGCTGCAGCGGCCGGAAATCCTCTCCGCCGCGCACTGGCAGGTGGTCGGCACGGTGGACGATGCCGTGGCGCAGATCACCCAGTGGAGCGCCGCCGGCGCCATCGACGGCTTTCTGGCCGCGCCCGGCGGCTCCGTCGAGTCCCTGCATTGCGTGCTGGAGCAGTTGGTGCCGCGCCTGGTGGAGGCCGGCCTGTTCCGCTCCCGCTACACGGGCACCACGTTCATGGAGCACCTCGACGAGTCGAGGTAGGGGCTGCGCCCTGCCCTCGCCTGGCCTTCACTGCGCCCGCGTGTCGGAACCGCCATCGGGCTCGAACGCAAAGCCCACGCCATAGACGGAGCGAATCCACTCATGGCGGTCGTCCGCCGCCTTGAGTTTCTTGCGCAGGTTCTTGATGTGGCTGTCGATGGCGCGCTCGTTCACGTCCAGCGTGTCGGCGCAGGCCAGCTCCAGCAGCTGCGCGCGGGAGTACAGGCGGCCGGGCTGACGCATCAGGGCCTGCAGCAAGGTCAGCTCCCGCTTGGTCAGCGGCAGCACGCTGCCGTTGAGCATGGCGCGGCCCTGCTCGGGCAGCAGCGTCAGGCGTTGCTGCGCGGGGCCGGGGCCGGCACTGCGGCGCAGCACGGCCTTGACGCGGGCCACGACTTCGCGCGGGGCGAAGGGTTTGCAGATGTAGTCGTCCGCGCCCAGCTCCAGGCCCAGCAGGCGGTCCATTTCCTCGACACGCGCGGTGAGCAGGATGACGGGGCTGGCGCTGTGGGGGCGGAACTGGCGCAGGATGTCCAGGCCGTCCAGCCCCGGCAGCATGATGTCCAGCACGGTGAGGTCGGGCGGGGAGCGCAGCATGCGGTCCAGCGCCTCGCGCCCGTGGCGGATGTGCTCGACTTCGTAGCCGGCATGGCGCAGGTAGTCGATGACGATGGCGGCCATGTCGGTCTCGTCTTCGACCAGGAGGATGTGGGCAGGCTTCATGGCGCGGGATTTTCCAGCAAGGGCAGCCACAGCGTGATGCGCAGGCCGCCCAGTGGCGAGGCAGCGGCCTCGATGCTGCCACCATGGGCCTGCACGATGGTGCGGCAGATGGCCAGCCCCAGGCCGGAGCCGCCCAGGCCGTCGCCGTCGCGCACGCGGGAGGCGTCCACGCGATAGAGGCGGTCGAACAGGCGCGGCAGGTGCTGGCTGGCCACGCCGGGAGCCGTGTCGTCCCAGCGCAGCTGCAGCATGCTGCGGTCCTGCATCTGGACGATTTCGGCAGACACCTGCAGCCGCCCGCCCGCAGCCGTGTAGCGCAGGCTGTTTTCCAGCAGGTTGGCAAACACCTGGTGCAGCCGGTGCGGGTCGCCCTGCACCAGCGGCGGCGGAATGCGCGCGGCCAGCTGGTCCACGGTGGAGCGGTCCAGGCAGATGCCCACCTGCTCGAAGCCCGGCCGCGCGCCGTCCAGCGCCTCGCCCAGCAGGGTCAGCACATGCACGGGCACATGGCCCGAGCCGTGCAGGGCCTGCGGGTCGTCCAGGCTCACGCGCAAGTCGCTGACCAGCCGTATCAGCCGCATGATCTGCCGGTGCAGGCGCAGTGCCATGCGGTCGTCCATGGGCAGCACGGCGTCCTGCACGGCCTCGACCTCGGCGCGCATGGTGGACAGGGGCGTGCGCAGCTCATGCGCCACGTCGGCCAGCCAGCGCTGGCGCGAGGCCTCCATGGTGGCCAGCTGCACGGCCATGTCGTTGAAGGTTTCCGCAAGGCGGGCCAGTTCCGCATCGCCCTTGATGGCCACGCGCGTGTCCAGCCGCCCGGCCGCAATGCCGCGCAGGCCATCGACAAAGGCGGTCAGCGGCTCCAGCCAGCGCCGCGTGAGCCAGGCCGACAGCAGCAGCGCCAGCAGCAGGCCGGCCAGCCCGGTCCAGGCCACAAAACCCATCTGCTGCGCGAGGAAGGCGCGGTCCAGGTCGCGCTGCATGCCCTGCCCGGTCTGCACGGGGGACAGCACGATCTCGCCAATGGCCTGCCCATTGGCGGCGCGCAGAACGCGGTGCGCCGCACCGGGCTGCGGCGCCATGCCGGAGATGAGCTGGCCCTGGGCATCCAGCAGGCCCACGCGCGCCCACGGGCCGCCAAACGGGCGGTCTGGCGGCGGGCCAGGGCGGTCTGGGCGGTCTGTACGGTCGGAGCGCTCTGATCGATCTGATCGATCGGCAGGCTCTCCGCCTTCCGGCCCAGGTGGCGGGGGAAACTCCGGGCCCGGCCCCGGACCGTGGCTTCCCTCAAAACCAGGCCTCGGCTCCGGCATGGGCATGGGCGTAGGCATGGGGGGCCGTGGCCCGGGCTCGCCCGCAGGAAAGCCCCGGCCCATGCCTGCGCCCGGGCGCACCATGTCGCGCCAGAAACCGGGGTTGGCGCGCGCAGCATCCCAGCCGCCGTTTTGCTCATGGTGCTGGACCAGCCGCTCGGCCAGCCCGTCCATGCCGGTCAGCTCCACCTCGGCCATGTAGGGCCCCAGGCCCCGCTGCAGCCCCAGGCGCGAGAAACCGAGAAACACCAGCAGCAGGGCCACCAGCAGCACGGCCAGGGCGAAGAAGGCCTTGTGCTGCAGCTTCAGGCGTGGGAGGCGGAGGCTCATTCAGTTGCTGCGTCAGACGGCAATGCCGATGGATATCGTGGCGGTGTGGCCATTGGTGGTGTCTCCGGTGAAGGTGGGCGTCTGCCAGGCGATCTGCTCGCTGGTGTTGTCGCCGAAGACATTGTCCGATGTCACGCTGACCCGCGACAGGTTGGAGACGCTGGCGCTGTAGCCGCTGACACCGGCATAGACGGCGCTGGCCACGTCCTTGGGCATGGCCATCTGCGAGGTCAGCAGCTTGTTGGTGTAGCTGCCGGCCGTGTTGAGGCTGCGGAACACCTCGAAGTGCATGTGCGGCCAACGCCCGTCATAGCAGCCCGGGAAGATGGTCACAAAGGTGCATTCGCCATTGCTGTCCGTCGCCTGCACGCCGCGCAGGAAGTTCTGGTTGAGCAGGTCGGTGGAGTACAGCGAATACTCGCCCTCGCGGGTGCAATGCCACAGGTAGATGGCATAGCCTTCCAGCGGGCTGCAGTTGGTGCTGACGTTGACCAGGGTGATCTTGAGCGTCAGCGGCAGGCCCGCAGCCGTGCCGCTCATGCCGCCAAAGCTGCTGCGCAGGTCGCTGCGCACCACGCCGCTTTGCGACAGCACATTGACCAGGCTGCCGCGCGAGCCGTTGGAGCCGTCGGCGGGGTAAGGGCCCTCGGTTTCCGTGGGATCGACCATGCAGGTGCCGGTCGTGGTTCCAGTCCCCGTGCCCGTACCTGTGCCCGTACCCGTGTCGGTGCCCGTTCCTGTCCCGGTTCCGGTGCCCGTGCCGGTTCCTGTCGAATCACTGGAATCACCGCCGCCGCCACAGGCGGACAGAAGCGCTGCAGCGCCGCCAGAGGCCATCAGGCCCAGCATGCGGCGCCGGTCGAGCAGGCGGCGCGCCATGACTTGCAGATCGTGCTGAAGGCCCAGGTCATGGGCAAGATCATGGGCATCGTGAGAGTGGTTCATGGGGATGGCTTTTCATGAGGGCCTGTGCGCAGGCCCGTGGGGTTGCAGACAGCCCGGCGGCGTGGCCCGCCGGGCCACGCGATCACTGCTGCGGATGGGGCGGCGGCCCGCCTGCGCCGGGCCCGCCGGCCGGCATGGCCACCAGTTGCCCGTTCAGGCTGCGGCAGGTGCCGGCCAGCGTCTTGCCATCGGGCATGGTCAGCGTCACGCTGTCGCCCTCGGCCTTGCCCTGGCAGGCCGTATAGGCCTCGGGCGGCGGCGACGGCGGATTGCCGTGCCCCCCGTGGCCCTGCGCATGGCTGCAGGCCGCCGCGAAGGCCGCCACAGCCAGCACAAGGGCCGGGCGAATGCGTGAAGCGTTGGTTTGCGAGAAATCAATCATGGTCTTTTCCTGGAGTTGCCAAGGAATTCTTGCGACCAATCTGGGGGGAAATTGGGAGAAGTGGGGACGAGCTGGTACAAGCTCACAGAGCGAGTGAGTCAACAAGCTCTGCATCGCACAACAGAACCATGAAATCAACAAGATTCCTGCTGCTGGCCGCCCTGCTCGGCCCACCCGCTCTTGCTGCAGATCTGACCGTGATCGAAATGCATGCGGCAAGCGGCAATGATCGGCCGTACAGCCTGGATGGCCAGCGGGTCAGTCCGGCTCAGTTGAGAAACACACTCTCCAAGAAGCTGACCGCAGCCCCCGATGCCAAAAGCACGGCACGCATTGCCGTGCTGGTCGATCCCGATGTGAAGGTCGGAGCCCTCTCCGAGCTTCGCGGTCTGGTGATGAAAGTGGGATTCGGCATGCCGCGCTATTTCATGACGACGCGGGTGAATGACAAGCTCTCCGAGATCCAGGTGAACTACAGCCCGGTCTTCCCGAGAAGCGGGCTGGAGGCGGCGATGTCGTCCGGCCAATCGGCTGCGGATCCGTCGCTCACAACGCCAGCGCCACCCCGCTGAGCCGTGCCAGCGCCTGCAACTCATTGATCAGCGCAGACGACAGAGGGATGCCTTCGGCGCGGCGCTGGAGCTCGCATTCATGCTGGCGCAGTCCGGGATAGCGGCCTTGGGTGCCCTGGGCCGCGAGCAGGCCGGTGATCCAGTTGGCCATGTAGTTGTCAAATCCCTGGGGTGACGGTGCGGCCAGGGCTGGGTTGATGACCAGCAGAAAGGCGCAGGCGTTGGCGGCGGAACCTTCCGCCGATCCGGGTACAGCGGGCTGGAACAGGCCGCCGCCCAGCGCGCCCGCCAGGCATTCGACCACCATGGCCAGGCCCAGGCCCTTGTGGCCGGCCATGGGCTGCATGGCGCCCTGCAGTGCGGCGTGGGGATCGGTGGTGGGATGGCCGTGTTCGTCCAGCGCCCAATGCGGCGGGATTTGCGCATGGCCGTCGCGGGCGGCAGCCAGGACAGCGCCGCGTGCGACCGCGCTCAGGGCCATGTCGAAGACCAGTGGCGGCCGTCCGGCCACGGGCGCGGCGAAGGCGATGGGGTTGTTGCCCAGCGCAGGCCGCGTGGCACCGGGCATGGCCATGATGGACGGCGTGCGCTGGCACAGCAGGGCCATGCAGCCCTGTTCCACGGCGGGCAGCAGCAACACGCCCAGGGCGCCGAGGTGGCCGCAGGCCTCGATGTGGCAGGCCACCACGGCCTGGCTTGCGGCCCTGTCCAGGCAGGCTTGCAGCGCCAGCTCCAGCACGGGCTGGCCCAGGGCATGGTCGCCATGGCAGCGCAGCAGGCCGTTGCGCTCCTGCAGGCTGGGCTTGGCCCGTGTATGGATGGTGCCTTCGCGGATGCGCTGCACATAGGGCGGCAGTCTTGCCACGCCATGCGTGTCCACGCCGCGCAGGCTGGTGCGCACCAGTGCCTGGGCGGTGGCCTGCGCGTGGCATGCGCTCACATCAAAGGCCTGGAGCACGCCAGCAGCCCAGGCTTGCAGCGCTGCGGCGGGCATGCGCACGGCGTCGGTCAGCGGGTTCAGGGAATCAGTCAATGCGCTGCAGCTCCTGGCGAAAGGACATTGCACGCTCCACGTAGCTGGCGGCGCTTTGCAGCAGGCCCGCGACTTCTTCGTCACTGAGCGTACGCACCAGCTTGGCGGGGGCGCCAAGAATCAGCGAGCGCGGAGGGAACTGCTTGCCTTCGGTGACGATGGCGCCGGCACCCACCAGGCTGTGCGCGCCGATGACGGCACCGTTGAGCACCACGGCCTGTATGCCGATGAGCGAGCCCTCCCCCACGCTGCAGCCATGCAGCATGGCCTGGTGGCCCACGGTGACATGGGCAGCCAGGGTGAGCGCGAAGCCGGGATCGGCATGCAGCACGGCGCCTTCCTGCACGTTGCTGCCCTCGCCTATGCGCACGGGTTCGTTGTCGCCGCGCGCCACGGCGCCGGGCCAGAGGCTGGCGCCCTCGCCCAGTGTGACGTCGCCGATGAGCGTGGCCTCGGCCGCCACATAGGCGGATGCGGGCAGCTGCGGTGCCTTGTTCCGATAACGATAGAGGGCCATGCGCTTACTCCAACGTGACATTGGCTTTTTTGACCAGGCGCGCAAAGCGTTCCTGCTCGGAGCGCAGGAACTGGGCTGCCGCCTCGGGGCTGTTGAGCACGGTGTATTCGTCGCGCCGTGCAAAGCCGGCCTTGACCTCGGGGTCGGCAAAGGCGGTGGCGATGCCGTCGTGCAGGCGGCGCACCTGGGCGGGCGGCATGCCCTTGGGGCCTATGGCGGCCACCCAGCCGGCGATGTCCACGCCGGGAAAGCCCTGCTCTGCCACGGTGGGCACATCGGGCAGCGATGCCACGCGCTCGCGGCCCATGATGCCGATGGCACGCAGCGCGCCGGATTTGAGGTGCGCCTGCGCCGTGCCCACGGCGATCACGCCGAAGTCCACCTGCCCGCTGAGCAGGTCCACCACCATCTGGCCCACGCCCTTGTAGGGAATGTGGCGCGCCGTGGTGCCGGCCGCGTCCAGAAAGACTTCGGCCGCGAGGTGGAAGATGGTGCCGTTGCCGGACGAGGCGTAGTTGAGGTCGCCGGGCCGCGCCTTCATGAGCGCCTGCAGTTCGCGCGCATTGCGCGCCGCCACCTTGGGGTGGACGACCAGCACGAAGGGCGAGCCGCCGACGATGGACAGCGGCGTGATGTCGGCCAGGCTGTCGTAGGGCAGCTTCTTGAACACGCTGGGGTTGACGGCGTGGTTGTTGGAGATGAAGGCGATGGTGTTGCCATCGGCCGGCGCCTTGACCAGCATCTGCGTTCCCGTGATGCCGCCCGCACCCGGCAGGTTCTCTATGACCACGGGCTGGCCGCCCAGCGAGCGCACCAGCGCAGTCTGGGCCGAGCGCACGATGGTGTCGGCGCCCGAGCCTGCCCCCACGGGCAGGATGACGCGCAGCGGCGTGCCATTTTGGGCGCGCACGCCCAGCGCAGCGGCCCCCAGCGATGCGCCAGCCAGGGCCAGCAGGGTGCGGCGGCGGGTGGGATGGGACGAGTGCATGGGGTTGTCTCCTTTTTGTGTTGTCTCATGCGCGCCGGGGTGTTTTTCTGCTGCCTTCGGCGCCCGGGTTTGGCTGTCAGGTCCGTGATGCAAGGGCTCCGAGGATTTCTTCGGTGTGCTCGCCAATCCCGGCCAGCGGCATGCGCACGCCGGGACGGTGGCCGTTCATGAGCAGGGGCAGCAGCACCACGTCGGTCTGGCCGCCGTCTTCGGTCTGCATGGAAGCCAGGCCGCCGCTTTGGCGCAGGTGCGGGTCGTCCACCAGTTGCTCGGGCCGAGTGATGGGCGCGTAGGGAATGCCTGCGGCCTCCAGCTGCGGCGCGAGCCGGGCCGATTCATGGCTGGCCAGGATGGAGCCCAGCTCGGCCAGCAGTTGGGGGCGCACGGCCACGCGGGCGGCGTTGTCGGCGTATTCGGGGCGCTGCAGCAGGTCGGCGCGGTCCAGCACGCGGCACAGGGTGGCGAACTGCTTGTCGCTGACGGCGCCGATGAACAGCTGCTCGCCACCGGCCAGAGTGAACACGTCGTAGACGCTCCAGGCCGATACGCGCGAGGGCATGGGCGGCGGTGCCTCTCCCGTCATCAGATACTGCTGCATGTGCTGGGAGGACAGGAAGACGCAGTTCTCGAACAGCGCGCTTTGCACCTCCTGGCCGCGCCCGGTGCGCTCACGCTCGCGCAGGGCGGCGAGCACGCCGATGGCGCCGAACATGCCGCCCATGATGTCGTTGACGCTGGTGCCCGCGCGCAGCGGCCGGCCCACGGGTCCGGTCATGTACGACAGGCCGCCCATCATCTGCACCACCTCGTCCAGCGCCAGGCGCTTTTCGTAGGGGCCGGGCAGAAAGCCCTTGTGGCTGACGTAGATGAGACCGGGCGCGCGCTGCGACAGCGTGGCGTGGTCCAGGCCCAGGGACTGCATGAGGCCGGGGCGGAAGTTCTCCAGCACCACGTCGCTGCCAGCGGCCAGCTCGGCAGCGGTGGCGCGGCCCGCTTCGGTGGTGATGTCCAGCACCACGCTTTTCTTGTTGCGGTTGAAGCTGCGGAAAAAGCCGATGCCCAGGCCGGGCAGCGTGCGCGTTTTGTCGCCACCCGGCGGCTCGACCTTGATGACTTCGGCGCCCAGGTCGGCCAGGATCATGCCGCAGGTGGGGCCCATGACCATGTGGGTGAATTCGATGACGCGGATGCCGGACAGCGGCAGCTGGGGTTCGGTGGCCATACAGGTGTGCTCGTGGGAAGGTAAGGGGTTCATGCAGCGGCAGGGGCTGCGTCGGCGGTGACGCTGCGCGGCAGGCCCGCGCGCCACAGCGCGCCGTGCAGGCTTTCGCCGTCCAGCCAGGCGGCCACCTTGGCGCGCAGGCGCAGCAGGGCCTCGATGTCCAGGCCCGTGTCGATGTCCATGGTGTCCAGCATGAAGGCCAGGTCTTCGGTGGAGGCATTGCCGCTGGCGCCGGGCGCATGGGGGCAGCCACCGATGCCGGCCAGCGTGGCGTCAAAGCGCGTGACGCCGGTCTGCAGGGCCGCATGCACATTGGCCAGCGCCAGGCCGCGCGTGTCGTGGAAGTGGCCGCACCAAAAGCGTTCGCCCGCAATGCGCCGCGCCTGCTCGAACAGCGATTGCACCCGGCCCGGCCCGCCATGGCCCACGGTGTCGGCCATGCTGACGCGGTCGGCCCCCGCGTCCAGCAGCGCCTGCATGCAGCGCAGCACCTCGGCCGGTTCCACCCGGCCCTGCAGCGTGCAGCCGAAGGCCGTGCCAATGCCGCCTTCGATCAGCATCTTCGAACCTGCGGCATCGCGTGCGGCACGCATGCGGGCCACCTCGGCCACGACCTCATCGGGCGTCTTGCGCAGGTTGGCCAGGCTGTGGGCATGGCTGGCCGACAGCGGCACCAGCATCAGGTCGGCCCCGCTGGCAAGGGCGCTTTCGGCACCACGCATGTTGGGCACCAGCACGGAGACGAACAGGCCCGGCAGCGTTCGGGCATAGGCCACCAGTTCGGCCGTGTCGGCCAGTTGGGGCAGCAGGCGCGCGGGGACGAAGGAGCCGACTTCGATCTCGCGCTGGCCGGCAGCGTAGGCATCGCGTATCCATTCCTTCTTGCGCTCGGTGGACAGCACGGTCTGGATGCTTTGCAGGCCATCGCGCAGGCCGACCTCGCGGATGACGGCGGACTGCAGGGCACGGATGGGTTCTGGCATGGGAAGGTTCGCGTGGGGTGGTTTGTCTTGAATGGCACTTTAGACATTCCCACCAGCATGCAGAAGCGATAATTTTTCGCCTCAGAGTTTCCCAAATGGAAATCCATAACCGCCATGAAAGACCTGGACCTGACCACCCTGCGGCTCTTTGTCGCGGCCTGCGACCTGGGCAACATCGCCCGCGCGGGCGAGCAGCAGCACATCGGCTCATCGGCCATCAGCAAGCGCATGGCGCTGCTGGAAGAGCAGGTGCAGGCCCCACTGCTGGAGCGCCACCGCCGGGGCGTGGTGCCCACTGCAGCCGGGCTGATGCTGCTGGAGCACGCACGCGCCATGCTGGCCAGCGCCGACCGCGCGGCCCGCGACATGGCGGCCTACCAGCATGGCGTGAAGGGCCAGGTGCGGATACTGGCCTCGGTCTCGTCGATTGCCGAGTCGCTGCCCGATGACATTGCGGCCTTTCTGCAAAAGCCCGAGCACGCGCAGATCCGCGTGGACATCGAGGAGCTGACCAGCAGCGAAATCATCCGATCCATCCGCGAAGGCCTGGCCCTGGTGGGCGTGTGCTGGAACGCGGCCGATCTGGAGGGCCTGCAGACCCTGCCCTACCGCTGCGACACCCTGGCCGTGGCCGTGCCGGACGGCCACCCGCTGGCCTTGCGCGACAGCTGCAGCTTCAGCGAAACGCTGGATTGCGAGCATGTGGGCCTGCCCGCCTCCACGGCCGTCTACACCATGCTGGCGCGGGCGGCGGCCATCATCGGCCGGCCCCTCAATTACCGCGCCGTGGTCAGCTCCTTCGACGCCACGATCCGCTGCGTGCGCGCCGGCCTGGGCGTGGCCATCATGCCCAGGGAGATCCTGGGCATGGCGGGCTCCGGTCAGGGCGGGCAAGGTGTGCAAGGCGTGAACATGGTGCCGCTCACCGATGCCTGGGCGCGGCGGCAGTTCGCCATCTGCTTCAGGGACGGCAGCCGGCTATCGCCTGCGGCGCGCACGCTGGTGGACTATCTGGCCGGGTGCGCCCAGGCGGGCTGAACAGGCCTTGGGAGTTATCACGATTAATTGAAGTTTGCGTGATACATCCGCTACAGGGTCCCTCCAACAATGGGACCCATGAACACCGCCCTCACCACCCCCCAACCGGCACAGCCCCAGGATGGCCAGCGCATCCACCCGCTGTGGCTGCGCCTCACGCATTGGCTCAATGCGCTGGCCGTGGTCATCCTGGTGACCAGCGGCTGGCGCATCTACAACGCGGCGCCGTTCTTTGATTTCAGCTTTCCGGGCTCGATCACGCTGGGCGGCTGGCTAGGCGGGGCGCTGCAATGGCATTTCGCGGCCATGTGGCTGCTGGTGTTCAACGGACTGCTGTACCTGCTGCTCAACATCGCCAGCGGCCGGTGGCTGCGCAAGTTCTTTCCCGTCAGCGTGCAGGGCGTGCGCCAGGACCTGGTGGCCGCCCTCAAGGGCCGGCTGTCGCATGCCGACCCGGCCCGCTACAACCATGTGCAAAAGCTGGCCTACCTGTTCGTGGTGCTGGACCTGGTGGTGATCGTGCTGTCGGGCCTGGTGCTGTGGAAGTCGGTGCAGTTCCCGCTGCTGCGCGAGCTGCTGGGCGGCTATGAGTCCGCAAGGCGCGTGCACTTCTTCGGCATGTCCGCGCTGGTGGCCTTCGTGGTCGTGCACCTGGCAATGGTCGCCCTGGTGCCCCGGACCTTCCTGACCATGATCCACGGCCGTGCGCCCAAGTCCCCATGAAAATCCTCAAAGCCCCTTCCCTGCCCGGCGTCGATGGCGCGGCCGTGGTGCGCGAGGCACGCTCGCTGATCGCCCGCAAGCTGGACCAGCCCGCACGCCGCGCCTTTTTGCAACGCTCGCTGACGCTGGGCGGCCTGTCCCTGCTCACGGGCTGCAGCATCAGCGATGACAGCCACGTCGAGGCCGCGCTCAGCCAGGTATCGCGCTTCAACGACCGCATGCAGGGCCTGCTCTTCAGCCCCACGCGGCTGGCGCCCACCTATTCCGCAGCCGAGATCACGCGCCCCTTCCCCTTCAATGCCTACTACGGCGAGGACGAGGTGCGCGAGGTGGACGAGGCCAGCTGGCGCCTGGAGGTGACCGGCATGGTCGCCGACCGCCATGCCTGGACCCTGGCCGAGCTGCGCGCCATGCCGCAGGACGAACAGATCACGCGCCACATCTGCGTGGAAGGCTGGAGCGCCATAGGCCGCTGGGGCGGCGTGCGCTTTGCCGATTTCCTGCGCCACATAGGCGCCGACACCAGTGCCAAGTACGTCGGCTTCAAGTGCGTTGACGACTACTTCACCAGCATCGACATGGCCACGGCCCTGCATCCGCAGACGCTGATGGCATTGACTTACGACGGGCAGCCCCTGCCGCCCAAATATGGCTTTCCGATGAAGCTGCGCATGCCCACCAAGCTGGGCTACAAGAACCCGAAGCACATCCAGGCCATGTTCGTCACCAACACCTACTCCGGCGGCTACTGGGAAGACCAGGGCTACAACTGGTTCGGAGGCAGCTGAGCGGCCTTCCAAGCCGCTGGGCCGCCAACGAAGGTGCGAGGCCGGGCCCATCCAAAGCCGGCCGATTTGCAATCCCGCAAACCGCTAATCCAAAGGAAGACTCAAATGACCAAGCTCACCACCACCCTGCTCGCCACCTGCCTCGCCCTGGCCGGTGCCACCACGGCATTCGCTGCGGATGAGATGGCGAAGGACGGCATGTCCAACGGAGCCATGTCCAAGGATTCGATGTCCAAGGATGGAATGAAGAAGGACTCCATGGCCAAGGACGGCATGAAGAAAGACTCCATGTCCAAGGACGGGATGAAGAAGGACTCGATGTCCAAGGACGGCATGCACAAAGATGGCATGCACAAGGACGGCATGTCCAAGGATGGAATGAAGAAGGATTCCATGGGCAAGGACGCCATGTCCAAATAAGCAGACGGACTCGCCTGATCCGTCTGGTGCCCTCCAGGCGGTCGGGCCGTCGGGGCTGCTTGGAAAGCTGACTGGGGCTGCCGATCAGGCAACCAGGCACAGAGCCCGGTCCTGCCTGCGCCCCGAATGCCCGCTCTGCAACAGAAGCGGGCCGGCGGGCTTCAGCGGCGCTGCGGAGGACGCGGGCCCGGTGCGCCGGAGCGTTGCTCGATGTGGCGGAACGTGAGGCGACCCTTGTTCAGGTCATAGGGCGACATTTCAAGCGTCACCTTGTCGCCGGCCAGCACGCGGATGCGGTGCTTGCGCATTTTTCCGCCGGTATAGGCGATGAGCTGGTGGCCGTTTTCCAGCGTTACGCGGAAGCGGGAATCAGGCAGCACTTCGTCTACCCGGCCTTGCATTTCGATCAGTTCTTCTTTAGCCAATGGGACTCCTGTGAGTACATGTTGAAAGGGTTGCGTCGCCGCAAGTTGCTGGTGCAGCACCATGCTGCGGCCTTGGGCCAGCGCAGGATGACCGCTGCACGCAGGCAGCGGAGCATCGAAAAAGGGAAAAGAGGACCCTGCAGGTGGCAGGGAGAGTGCGGACCCGGGAGGTGGGTTGGATTCGCGTGGTGCTCGCCGTTGAGAGTGACAGTTGCGGACCTCGTCACAGACTTTGTGACAGTGGGCGGCTAACGGCAGCCCGGAGACCGCGAAGGTGTCAGACGGGCACTGAGGAGGCGAACAACAAGGACAGCACCTCCATCAGTATAGGTGAATTGCCGGCCCCGCGTTTAAGCGGCGCCGGGTACCGCACCTGTACGGGACGGCATTTTCCCTGTCGCGACTGGGGCAATTCGCAGTCGAACCGGAAGTAGTGCCCTCTCTTGGTGGTTGCCGCGGCATCGAAGCGGCCGCCGGCAGCCCGCCTCATGCCTTTCACTCATGCCTTTCACCTATCCCAGCTTGGGCAGCAGGTTGAACAGCAGCACCATCAGCAGGCCCACAAAGGACACGATGGACTGGACCACGGTAATCGTCTTGGTGGCCTCGCCCATGCTCATGCCGAACGACTCCTTCACCATCCAGAAGCCCGCGTGGTTGGCGTAGTTGAAGAACAGCGAGCCGCAGCCGATGGCCAGCGCCAGCAGCGGCACGTTCAGCGAAGGATCGGAGGCCGCCAGCGGCGCCAGCAGGCCCGCCGCGCCCACGATGCCCACGGTGGCAGAGCCGGTGGACACCGACAGCAGCATGGCGATCATCCAGCCCAACACCAGCGGAGGCAGGGCGAACTGCTGGGTCATGTGGACGATGGCATCGCCCACCTTGGCGCTGGTCAGGATCTGCTGGAAGGCACCGCCGCCCGCAATGATGAGCATGATGCCGGCGATGGGCTTGAGGCTCTGGCCCAGCGCGTCGCGCAGCTTCTCGGCATCGGCGCCGCGCAGATAGCCGAGGGTGATGGAGGCAAACACCACGCCCAGCAGCATGGCCACCAGCGGATTGCCCAGGAAGGCCGCCGCATGCAGCAGGCCCGAATCCTTGGGCAGCAGCACCTCGGCCAGCGCATGCACCAGCATCAGCAGCGCGGGCAGCAAGGCGCACAGCACGCCCATGCCGATGCTGGGCGCACTGCCCTCCCCGCCTTCCTTCTTGCCTGATGTGAACTGCTCCAGCAGGGCTGCATCGGGGCGCGTGCTCATGCGCGGCGTGATGAAGGCGCCGTACAGCGGGCCACCCAGCACCATGGCGGGAATCACGGCCAGAAAGCCGTACAGCATGGTCGGGCCGACCGTGGTGTGCAGCGTGGCGATGGCGGTGAGCGGGCCGGGGTGCGGCGGCACCATGCCGTGCATGGCGGCCAGCGCGGCGATCACGGGCACACCCACATAGACATAGGCCGATCCCTTGAAGCGCTCATTGCTTTCCAGCTTGCGCGCCACGCTGAAGATCAGCGGCAGCATGACCACCAGCCCCACCTCGAAGAACATGGGAATGCCGATCACGAAGGCCACCAGGGTCATGGCCCAGGGAATCATGCGCTCAGACGTGCGCTGCAGGATGGCACTGGCCAGCCGCTCGGTGGTGCCGGAGTCCGCCAGGATCTTGCCCAGCATGGCGCCCAGGGCAATCACCACGCCCACGGCGCCCAGCGTCTTGCCGGCCCCGTTGGTGAGGTTCTTGACGATCTCGCCCGGCGCCATGCCGGTGGCAAAGCCCACGCCAATGGAAACCACCAGCAGCGCCAGCAGGGGATGAAGACGGATGCGCGAGACGATCAGCGCGACCAGGACCAGCACGCTGGCCAGCGCGATGAGCAGCAGTTGGGTATCGAATGAAGACATAGGAGGCTTGGAGTTGTGATTCTTGCGACGGACGCCCGCACGCTGGCGGCATGCGGTTTCCGATCGCTGCAAATCGTATGCCTGGCCCTGAGGGGGAGCTGTAGGCTCCGGGCTTGTTCGCACGGGCAGCCGCTACGCGCAGCGGGGCAACTCAACTGCCAAGACAAAGCTCATAGACCGGCAAACCATCGGCGCCTTTCGGATCGCACAGCCACAGACCCTCAAAGAAATGGTGATCCTGGTCGGCCAGGCGGTCTTCCACCGCGAAATGCAGTTCATGGAGCAGCTCTGATGGCGTAGGCGCCGCTGTGCGGCGTATCTGCACTACTTCGGAGATCTTCAGCCACTCACCGGTGATCCCTCGTTGGTCGTACTTGAAGATGATGTTCAGGCTGGAAATCGGCAAGCGGGCCAGCAACGCCTTTTCATTGAAGTCGCATCCAACGTCTTCGTGATACTCGCGCAGCGCAACTTCCATCAACTGTGCGTTGCCAGGCAGGGTCGCCTGGAAGGACCAGTACAGATCGGTCAACAGCTTTTCAGGAGGTCGCATATTCATCTCAAGGGAGTGAAGGGATCGCGTGCCAACAGAAGTGCTGCGCTCTTGTTCCAGTGGCTACTGACCACGCACGCTGGGCCTGATCGCAGCTTACTTTGCAAAGCCCATCTCGGAATGGCGAAGCCCATGGTTCTCTTTTGGCCCATGCAAGGAAAACCTCGCTGCAGCGCCAGCAAGGTGCATTGAAGCAAGCCTGGAAAGCGGCCAAGGCCAGGGCCCCAATCCGCCAAACGCCTGGCTGCCACAAAAGCTTCAAATCTCCGTCACCGCACCGTCACGCGCAGCGGGTGCAATGTAAACGTTTTCAAGAAATCGTTTACATCCATGAGCATCACCGAGGTTGCACGCCGCGCGGGCCTGTCCGTCGCCACTGTTTCGCGGGTTTTCAATTCGCCGGAGGTGGTCAATGCGCAAACGCGCAGCACGGTGCTGCGCGTGGCGCAGGAAGTGGGCTATGTGGCCAATGCCAGCGCCCGCACGCTGCGCACGCGCAGCAGCAAGGTGCTGGGCGTGGTGCTGCCCACGCTCACCAATCCGGTGTTTGCCGAGTGCCTGCAGGGCATTGCCTCACAGGCGGCGCTGCGCGGCTATGCGATTTCGCCCTGCACCACCGAATACGACCACGCCGGTGAAGACGCGGCCACCACGCGGCTGCTGGCCAGCGGGGTGGATGCGCTGGTGCTGGTGGTCTCCAACCCTGGCGATTCGGCGGCGCTGGCGCGTGTGCGCCAGGCCGGCAAGCCCTATGTGCTGGCCTATCACCACACCCATGAGCATGCCTGCGTGGGCGTGGACAACACGGGCGCCGTCAGGGAGCTGGTGCTGCGCCTGGCTGCGGCAGGCCACAGCCGCATCGGCATGGTCACGGGCCAGCTGCAGGCGTCCGACCGCGCCCAGCAGCGCTGCCGTGGCTATGCGCTGGGCATGCAGGCCGCAGGCCTGGCGCCGCTGCCGGTCTGGGAGGTGCCCTTTGCCGCCACCGCCGTGCAGATGCTGCAGCAGCACCTGAGCGAGCAGGCCCCGCCCACGTCCATTGTCTGCAGCAACGATCTGCTGGCGATACGCACCATCCGCGCGGCATCGCTGGCCGGGTTCCGCGTGCCTGCGGACCTGAGCGTGGTCGGCTTTGACGGGATTGCCATGGCGGGCGATCTCACGCCTTCGCTGGCCTCGATTTCCCAGCCCAACCACGAGATCGGCTCGGCCTGCGTGCGCCTGCTGTGCGATGCGCTGGCGGACAAGAAAACCCTGGCCGCGCAAGACAGCCTGTGCCTGCCGCATGGCTGGCGCAGCGGAGAGACCTGCCGGCTCTGAAACCAACAACAGCGGCCCGCGCAAGCCAAGGCCGCGCCCTTCCCTTCCCCACGCTCCCAACCTCTTCGAGTACGCACCATGAAACTGACTTCCCTTCCCTTCAAGCCCTCCTTCAAGCGCCTGGCCCTGCTGGCCGCCACCACCGCCGTCTGCGGCACGGCCCTGGCCCAGAGCGCCATCTGCTACAACTGCCCGCCCGAATGGGCCGACTGGGGCACGCAGATCAAGGCCATCAAGGCCGATACCGGCATCACCGTGCCGCCCGACAACAAGAACTCGGGCCAGTCGCTGGCCCAGCTGGTGGCCGAGAAGGCCAGCCCCGTGGCCGATGTGACCTACCTGGGCGTGACCTTCGCCATCCAGGCGCAGAAAGACGGCGTGGTCGCCGCCTACAAGCCCGCCAACTGGGACCAGATTCCCGCCGGCCTCAAGGACCCCAAGGGCGAGTGGGTGACCATCCACTCGGGCACGCTGGGCTTCATGGTCAACAAGGCGGCGCTGGGCGGCAAGCCCGTGCCGCAGTCCTGGGCAGACCTGCTCAAGCCCGAGTACAAGGGCCTGGTCGGCTACCTGGACCCGGCCTCGGCCTTCGTGGGCTATGTGGGCGCCGTGGCCGTGAACCAGGCCATGGGCGGCACGCTGGACAACTTCCAGCCCGCCATCGACTACTTCAAGAAGCTGCAGAAGAACGAGCCCATCGTGCCCAAGCAGACCTCGTATGCGCGCCTGCTGTCGGGCGAGATCGGCATCCTGCTGGACTACGACTTCAACGCCTACCGCGCCCGCTACAAGGACAAGGCCGACGTGGACTTCGTGATCCCCAAGGAAGGCACCGTGGTCATGCCCTATGTGATGAGCCTGGTGAACAAGGCGCCGCACACGGACAACGGCAAGAAGGTGCTGGACTATGTGCTGTCCGACAAGGGCCAGTCCATCTGGGCCAACGCCTACCTGCGCCCCGTGCGCGACGTGGCCCTGCCCAAGGAGGTGGCCGGCCATTTCCTGCCCGCCAGCGAGTACGCACGCGCCACCTCGGTGGACTACCAGAAGATGGCGGATGTGCAAAAGGGCTTCTCCACGCGCTACCTGCGTGAAGTGCGTTGAGCCGGGCGGACTGCATCGTGGGCATTCCCTCCCAAGCGCCAGGCGACTGGCGCGCCCGCGCGCTGCTGCTGGCCTGCAGCGCGCCGGCCGTGGCCTTCTTCGCGGCGTTCTGGCTGCTGCCGGCCGGCCTGCTGCTGGCGCTGCCGGCGCATGAAGGCTGGCGCACCTACTTCGCCACGCTGACCGACGCGCTGTACCTGCAAAGCCTGCTGCAGACGCTGGCCCTGTCACTGGCCGTGACCCTGGCCACGCTGCTGATCGGCGCGGTGATGGGCATTGCGCTGGCGCGCCACCGCTTCACGGGGCGCGGCCTGCTGCTGTCGCTGCTGACGCTGCCGCTGTCGTTTCCGGGCGTGATCATCGGCTTTTTCATCATCCTGCTGGGCGGGCGCCAGGGCGCGCTGGCCGACCTGTCGGTGGCCCTGGGCGGCGAGCGGATCACCTTCGCCTACGGGCTGCTGGGCCTGTTTCTGGGCTACCTGTACTTCTCGCTGCCGCGCGCCATTGCCTCCTACACGGCAGCGGCCGAGGCGCTGGACCCGCACCTGGAAGAGGCCGCGCGCTCGCTGGGCGGCAATGGCTGGCGCGTGGCGCGCGATGTGTGGTGGCCGCAGCTGCTGCCCACCACGCTGGCCTGCGGCGCCATCGTGTTCGCCACCTCGGTGGGGGCCTTCGGCACGGCCTTCACGCTGTCGAGCAAGTTCGAGGTGCTGCCCATCACCATCTACAACGAGTTCACCAACTACGCCAACTTCGCCCTGGCCGCCAGCCTGTCGATCAGCCTGGGGCTGATCACCTGGCTGGTGCTGTGGCTGTCGCGGCGCTGGGCCGGTCCGGCTGCCTCGGGAATCTGACCATGCGGACCACACAAAAAATGCCACCACTGATGTGGCTGGTGACGGCCACCGTCACCCTGTTCATGCTGGCGCCCATGCTGCTGTCGGTGCTGGCCGGGCTGGTGCAGAACTACGGCCAGGGCCTGTCCAGCGGATTGACCACGCGCTGGCTGGCCGAGGTCTGGGCCGGCTACGGCAATACCGTGCTGATGTCGCTGCTGCTGGCCTGCGCCTGCGTGGCCATGACCTTGGTGCTGGGCGTGCCCTGCGCCTATGCGCTGGCGCGCAGCCGCTCGCCCTGGGCCCGGCATTTCGAGGAGCTGCTGACGCTGCCCGTGGCCATTCCGGGCCTGGCCAGCGCCCTGGCCCTGCTGCTGGCCTATGGCAGCGTGGCCGCCTTCCGCCAGAGCTTTGCCTTCATCCTGGTGGGCCATGTGGTGTTCACCCTGCCCTTCATGGTGCGCATGGTGGGCTCGGCCCTGCGCCGCCAGGAGCTGGTGGCGCTGGAGGAGGCTGCGCGCAGCCTGGGCGCCTCGTTCACGCAGCGCTTCCTGGGCGTGCTGGTGCCTGCCGTGCTGCCCGCCATCGTGGCCGCCTGCCTGATGGTGTTCACCCTGTCCATGGGCGAGTTCAACCTGACCTGGATGCTGCACACGCCGCTGACGCGCACCCTGCCCGTGGGCCTGGCCGACAGCTATGCGTCCATGCGCATCGAGGTGGGCTCGGCCTACACCCTCATCTTCCTCATCGTCATCCTGCCCGTGATGTGGCTGCTGCAGGCGCTGGGGCATTTCATCGAGAAGCATTATGGAAAGTAACAGCGTCGCCATCGACATCCGGCAGTGCGCCAAGACCTATGCCGACGGAACGCGCGGCCTGCAGGCCACCGACCTGCGCGTGGAGCCCGGCGAGGTGCTGGCCCTGCTCGGCCCCTCGGGCTGCGGCAAGACCACGCTGCTGCGCATCATCGCGGGGCTGGAGACGCCGGATGCGGGCAGCCGCATCGCCTTCGGCGACACCGACGTCACCCGCGTGCCCATAGAAAAGCGCCAGGTGGGCATGGTGTTCCAGCACTACGCGCTGTTCCCGCAGATGAGCGTGCAGGCCAACATAGCCTACGGCCTGCGCATACGCGGCGTGTCCGAGCAGGAGCAGCGCCGCGTGGTGGGCGAACTGGTGGACCTGGTGCGCCTGAACGGCCTGGAGCACAAGCGCCCGGCCGAACTGTCCGGTGGCCAGCGCCAGCGCGTGGCCCTGGCCCGCGCCGTGGCATCGCGCCCGCGCGTGCTGCTGCTGGACGAGCCGCTGACCGCGCTGGACGCCAAACTCAAGGAAACCCTGCGCGACGAGCTGGCCCAGCTGCTGCGCCAGCTGCGCATCACCGCCGTCCACGTCACGCACGACCAGCAGGAGGCCATGGCCATTGCCGACCGCATGGCCGTCATGCAGGCAGGCCGCATCCTGCAGGTGGGCGACGGTGAGAGCCTGTACCGCCGACCGGCCCATCCCTTTGTCGCCACCTTCCTGGGGCGCGTGAACCAGGTCGAACGCAGCGAAGACGATGCGCGCAGCAACCGGCTGGCGCTGGCCGGCATGGAGCTGGCCTGTCCGGCCGAATGCACGGGCGCAGCCCGGCTGCTGCTGCGCCCTGAAGACATCGAGGTCTGCGCCGCCGGCACGCCGGGCGGCGTGCCGGCATCGGTGACGCGCCGCGTCTTCCTGGGCGACCGCCTGCAGCTCACGCTGGAGCTGGCGGGCCACACGCCGCTGATGGCCGACGTGGCCCGCGACCACGCCGCGCAATCGGGCGACCGCGTGGCCTTGCGCATCGCCCCCCACCAATGGATGCCCAACCATGCCCACGCCTGAAACCCTGCGCCCCTCCATGACCACCTTCCTGGCCCAGCTCACCGACCTGCACATCCGCGAACCCGGTCGCCTGACCTACCGCCGCATCGATACCGCCCAATACCTGGAGCGCACGGTGCAAAGCGTGCTGGCTCTGCCGCAGCAGCCGCACGCCGTCGTGATCACCGGCGACCTGACCGACTTCGGCCGGCCCGCCGAATACGCCCACCTGCGCAGCCTGCTGGCGCCGCTGGGCGAGCTTCCCATCTACCTGCTGCCCGGCAACCACGATGACCGCGACGCGCTGCGCACCGCCTTTCCCGAGCACACCTGGCTGCGCAGCGAAGGCTTCATCCAGTACGCCGTGGACATCGGCGATCTGCGGCTGATCGCGCTGGACACCGTGGTGCCCGGCCACAGCGAGGGCGCGCTGTGCGAGGAGCGCCTGCAATGGCTGGAGCTGCAACTCACCGCCAGCGAAGGCCGGCCCGTGGTGATCGCCATGCACCACCCGCCCTTCGAGACCCTGATAGGCCACATGGACAAGATCGGCCTGCTGCAGGGTGCCCAGGCACTCGAAGACCTGGTGCGCCGCCACCCCAACGTGCAGCGCGTCATCTGCGGCCACCTGCACCGCAGCATCCAGGTCTCCTTCGGCGGCACGGTGGCCATGACCTCGCCCGCGCCCGCCCACCAGGTCTGCCTGGACCTGGCGCCCGACGCCGCATCGGCCTGGACGCTGGAGCCGCCCGGCTTCATGCTGCACGCCCTGCCGCACGGCGGCCGACTGGTCAGCCATGCCGTGGCCAGCGGGCAATTCGACGGGCCGCACCCGTTCTGGGATGCGGACGGGCGGTTGATCGACTGAGCCCGAGGACACACCAACCCAGCCCCGGCGAAAGCCGGGGAGAATATCCGCCATGGATACAGCCAACATCAAGGGCCGCCTGGACTTCCTGCGCGAGGCCGAAAAACTCAAGAGCGTGCTGCGCAGCGCCCACACCTCCACCGGCCGCACCGAAAGCACGGCAGAGCACAGCTGGCGCCTGTGCCTGATGGCCATCGCCTTCGAGGACCAATTCGCACAGCTGGACATGCTCAAGCTGCTCAAGCTGTGCGTGATCCACGACCTGGGCGAGGCCATCCACGGCGACATCCCTGCCGTGGAAAAGAACCAGCACCCCGACAAGAGCGCGCAGGAAAAGGCCGACCTGCTGCACCTGACCCGCTCGCTGCAGCCCGGGCACCGCGACGCCATCATGGCCCTGTGGCAGGAGTACGAAGACGCCGCCACCCCCGAGGCCCGCGCCGTCAAGGCCCTGGACAAGCTGGAGACCATCCTGCAGCACAACCAGGGGATCAACCCGCAGGATTTCGACTACGGCTTCAACCTGGGCTACGGCAGGAAGTACACGGGCGCCGATCCTCTGTTCGCCCAGGTGCGCAGCCTGCTCGACGAGGACACGCGCCAGAAAATGGGCGCCGCCGCGCAGGACGCCAGCGCGACCTAGCTGCACCAGCGCCCCTGTGGCCGCTTCAGCGGCCCGCGCCGACCCGCTGGCGCCGCCCCAGCCCCATCCATCCGATGGCTGCAGCCAGCAGGCTCAGGACCGCAAGGGCTGTGTGCTGCAGCGTCGGCACGGGGGTCACCTGGCCACCGCCGGGGGGAGCCGCCACCGTATTGATGGACGCGGAAGCCATGCACGGCACCGTTCCCACGACCTGCCCTGCTTGCATGCACTGCACCGACGGGTCCCCGGCATTCACGGTGGCCACATTGGTAATGGTTGAGGGCGCCGGGTTGGACACGCTGGCCATCACGGTGAAAACCAGCGAATCTCCTGCCGCGAACACGGGCACCGTGACTGCCAGCGATCCGGGGCCTGACGCCACGGGACATGGCGTGCTGGCGCCGGGCGTACAGGTCCAGGTGGCGCGCTCCAGGCCGGCAGGCAGGCTGTCGGCAATCTGCGCCTGGGTGGCGGGCACGGTCCCCGTATTCCTGACGGTGATGGTGTAGCGCACCTCCTGCCCCGCCTGCACCTGGCCTGCGGGCGAGATGCTGTGGGTCAACGACAGGGCAGGATGCACGGCCTCCCTGTGCCAGGACATGACGTTCTGGTTTTGCACGGGCGCCCCGGTCCACGCAACGGACACGCCGTTACCGGGTATCTCGTAGGTCCCCAAACAGGTGTCGCTTTCCCCCGAATAACTGACCTGCTGGGATGTTTCCGAGAACAAGGAAGCGCACATCGCGTTGTTCATGGCACCCACCTGTTCCGTGGCCATTTCAAACCGGCTCAGCATATCCACATCATTGGGAGATCCACCCGGGCCAATTTGATTGATGGAGCGGTGCGGATTGTTTCCCGTCAGCCAGCGTTGAAGGTGGATTCTGTTTCTCACGATATTGGACCCACTGTCCGTGGAAACCCTGAATATGAATGCGCGCACATCCGGATCGGAACTGCTGTAGGTGTTCAATCCGTCCGAGAAACTATAGGAAGTCACCAGCGCCCTTATTTCGCTCTCGTCCAGATTGGGCTGCAAGGGTGCGGCCGTTTCAAACCAGCCGGCCAGACGGGCGGTCCTCGGAAAATCCTGGCATGAGCCGTGAGACCCCAGGGGACAAGCCGTGCGATCCTGGAAATCCGAGTAGGAGGTTCTCATCTCCCCGTAGTAACGGGTCACTTGCGCGCTGGCGGGGGGGCAGGCCGAGAGTGCTGCGCCGGCCATCAAGGCAGCCATGAGGGCGTGATTTTTCATAGAACTCCCAGTGATAGATAGATTTGCGCTATCAAGGTATCACTGGTATTGAACTTTAAAAATCACCAATCCCCTACAGCCACCATCCAATGACAAATATTTGCAATCCCGCCATTGGAATGGAACTCCAAGTTGTCGTCCTGCCTACTTTTCAACGGAGAGCGCGGATGAATGCGGAACTGCATAACAACCCATCTGCCGCCCAATATCTTTCTTGATTGGAATGCACAATACCCAATTTGAATCGAATATATTGTGACAAAAGTTTCAAATAGTAAATGACAGTGATGAATGGCGGTAGATCCGAACCTGGAACGCCGAGGACGGCACCCTCACCGATCCACAGGCAGCGCCAGCGTCTCCTTGACCTCTTCCATCACCACATAGCTGTGCGACTCAGCCGGCACGGGCAGTTTCTTGAGGATGTCGCCCAGCAGGCGGCGGTACTCGCGCATGCCGCCCAGGCGGGCCTTGACCAGGTAGTCGAAGCTGCCCGATACCAGGAAGCACTCCAGCACGTCGGGCACGTGCAGCAGTTCCTGGCGCACCTTGTCGAAGACCTCGCCCGACTTGGACGAGAGCTTGATCTCCACGAACACCAGCAGCGTCTTGCCCAGCGCCTCGGGCGAGAGGTGGGCGTGGTAGCCCGTGATCACGCCATCGCGCTCCAGGCGGCGCACGCGCTCCGAACAGGGCGTGGCCGAGAGGCTGACCTGCTCGGCGAGATCGGTCATGGAGATGCGGCCGTCGCGCTGCAGGATGTCGAGGATCTTGCGGTCGGTGCGGTCAAGCACGCGGTTTTCACTTTTGGCGGCCATGGCGGCGATTCCCGGGGCTTATAAATCACTGGATAGTAGCAATATTTCAGTGGTTTCCACTGCCTCATCGTCAATAGACTTTGATTTCATCTTGTTGACCTGGCGGTGAATCGTATGAAAGTCCTTGTTCTTGGCGGCGGTGTCATCGGCGTGACCAGTGCGTACTACCTGGCGCGGGCCGGCGCCGAGGTCACGGTGCTGGATCGGCAGGATGCGCCCGCGTCCGAAACCAGCTTTGCCAACGCGGGCCAGGTCTCGCCCGGCTACTCCACGCCCTGGGCGGCGCCCGGCATTCCGCTCAAGGCCCTGAAGTGGATGCTGCAGGAACACGCGCCGCTGGCCGTGCGCCTGGACGGCAGCCTGTTCCAGCTGCGCTGGATGGCGCAGATGCTGCGCAACTGCTCTGCCCAGCGCTACGCCGTCAACAAGGAGCGCATGATGCGCGTGGCCGAGTACAGCCGCAGCTGCCTGCAGCAGTTGCGCGCCGACACCGGCATCGCCTACGAGCAGCGCACCGGCGGCACCTTGCAACTGTTCCGCACCCAGGCCCAGCTGGACGCCGTGGAGCGCGACGTGGCCGTGCTGCGCGAATGCGCCGTGCCCTTCGAGCTGCTGGACCGCGACCAGCTCGCCCAGGTGGAACCCGCCCTGGCCCAGGCGCGCGACCGGCTGACGGGCGGCCTGCGCCTGCCCAAGGACGAGACAGGCGACTGCCACCGCTTCACCAATGAATTGGCCCGCATCGCCACCGGCCTGGGCGTGGAGTTGCGCTTCAACCAGAACGTGGATGGCCTGGTGGTCGAAAGCGGCCGCATTGCCGGCGTGCGCGTGAATGGCGAACTGCTGACCGCCGACCGCTACGTGATGGCCTTCGGCAGCTACTCGCGCCAGGCGCTGGAGCCGCTGGGGCTGGACCTGCCCGTCTACCCCGTCAAGGGCTATTCGCTCACCGTGCCGCTGGGCAACCCGGCGCTGGCGCCGCAGTCCACCGTGCTGGACGAGACCTACAAGATTGCCGTCACCCGCTTTGACGACCGCATCCGCGTGGGCGGCATGGCCGAGCTGGGCGGGTTCGACCTGCGCCTGGACCCGCGCCGCCGCGCCACGCTGGAGCTGGTGGTCAACGACCTGTTCCCGGGCGGCGATGTGGCGCGCGCCAGCTTCTGGACCGGGCTGCGGCCCATGACGCCGGACGGCACGCCCATCATCGGCGCCACGCGCTACTCCAACCTGTTCCTGAACACCGGCCACGGCACGCTGGGCTGGACCATGGCCTGCGGCTCGGGCCGCCTGATCGCCGACCTGATCACCGGCCGCAGCCCGGAAATCAGCACGGACGGCCTGGCCCTGGACCGCTACACGCACCGGCCGGCCCGGCACCTGGGGGGCAACTCCACCCCCGTCTCCGCCTGAGCGCAAGACACCTTGAACATCTGAGGCCAGCCTGCACCGGCCCTGCGTTACGGGCCGCTACCCCAGCGTCAGGTCCCGCAGCGCGGACATCAGCGGCGACCAATGGGCCTTGGGGTGGCTGATGAGAAGCCAGCTGCGGCGCGTGCGCAGCTCGGGGATGGGCAGGGACTGCAGGCGCTCGGGATTGCTGCGCAGCACATGGCTGGGCACGTAGCACAGCAGGTCGGTCTGGCCCACGATGTCGATGGTGGCCTCGGTGTTGTGCTGGATCTCCAGGGCCACGGTGGGCGCGCCCAGGCCCTGAGCCGCGAAGGCCTCGTCCACCACCTTGCGCACGGCGGCTCCTGGTGCCGGCAAGGCCCAGGAGTAGCCCTGCAAATGCCCGAACCTCAGGCCCTGCTCCAGCGCCAGCTGGAACAGCGGGTGGCGCGGCCGTGCGGCGGCCCATAGCTCGTCCTCGCCGATGACCACCTGGGCGCAGCGCGTGGCATGGCCCGGGTAGGACGGCACCACGGCCAGGTCCAGGCTGCCGTCGAGCAGCGCGCGCTCCAGGTCGTCGGACTTGCCCACGGTCAGCCGCACGCGCAGGCCGGGGCGGCGGCGCAGCAGCTCGGCCACGGCCCGGGTGGCGCGGCTTTCGGAAGTGGCCTGCGTGAAGCCCAGGCGGATCAGGCCCACATGCTGGGCCTGGATGTCGCTGGCGGCGCGCATTGTCTCCTCATGCCGCAGCACCAGTTGACGCGCGGGCTCCATGAACAGCTGGCCGCTGCTGGTCAGCGCCACGCCATGCGTTCCGCGCGTGAACAGGGCCGCTCCCACGCCCTGCTCCACGCGGCGCACGATCTTGGAGACGGCCGGCTGGGTCAGCTGCAGGGCAGCGGCCGCACGCCCGAAATGGCCATGCTCGGCCACGGCCAGAAAGCAGGCCAGCTCGTTATAGGCAAATCCCGTCATGCCATTCCTTGTCAACGAAGAAAAACGAGAAAGCTTGCTACCTTGCCGAGCAAAGCCATTCCAGATGTGCATCGATTTTCGCTGGTTTGGTTATCACCAAGACAGGGCTTGTGGCTAGAGTTTTGGCATGGAAACTTTTTGAGCCACATCATGAACCCACCAAATATCGTGCTCATCGTCGCGGACAACCTGGGCTGGGGCGAGCTGGGCTGCTACGGCGGCGGTGCGCTGCGCGGCGCGCCCACTCCGCGCATCGACCAGCTGGCCTCCGAGGGTCTGCTGCTGCAGAATTTCAACGTGGAAAGCGACTGCGTGCCCACGCGCTCGGCCCTGATGACGGGGCGCCACCCCATCCGCACGGGTGCCCTGCAATCGGTGCCGGCCGGGCTGCCCCAGGGCCTGACGCGCGGCGAGACCACGCTGGCCCAGTTGCTGTCGGCCCAGGGATATGCCACGGCGCATTTCGGCAAATGGCATCTGGGGGACATTCCGGGCCGTTATCCCTCGGACCGGGGTTTCGACGAGTGGTACGGCATTCCGCGCACCACGGACGAAAGCCAGTTCACCGCGACCACGGGCTACGACCCCCTGGTAGCGCCCCTGCCCCACATCATGGAAGGCCGCGCAGGCGCGCCCTCGGACGATGTCAAGGTCTATGACCTGGAATCGCGGCGCAACATCGATGCCGAGTTGGTGGAGCGCTCGCTGGACTTCATGCGCCGCAACCACGCCCGGGACCGCCGCTTCTTCCTGTACCTGCCCCTGGTGCACCTGCACTTTCCCACGCTGCCGCATGCGGATTTCGCGGGCCGCACCGGCCAGGGCGATTTTGCCGACTCCATGGTGGAGATGGACCACCGCGTGGGTCAGATCTCGGACGAGATCGACCGGCTCGGCCTGCGCGAGGACACGCTATTCATCTTCTGCAGCGACAACGGCCCCGAGTTCCGCCAGCCCTACCGCGGCACGGCCGGCCCCTGGCGCGGCACCTACCACACGGCCATGGAGGGCAGCCTGCGCGTGCCCTTCATCGCACGCTGGCCGGGCCGCATCCAGGCCGGGCGCACCAGCAATGAAATCATGCACGTGACCGACATCTTCTCCACCCTGGCGGCGGTGGCGGGCGCCGCCGTGCCGCAGGACCGGCCCATCGACGGCCTGGACCAGACTGCCTTCCTGCTGGGCGAGCCCCGGTCCGCGCGCGAGGGCTTTCTCTTCTACATCAAGGACCAGCTGCGGGCCGCGAAGTGGCGCGACTGGAAGCTGCATTTCTACTGGGAGCCCGAGGTCAACGAGAGCAAGGGCAAGCTGGAGTCACCCTACCTGTTCAACATCGTTCGCGATCCCAAGGAGGAGCATGACGTGCTGATCTTCAACACCTGGGTGCTCAACCCCATGCTCACCATGGTCCAGCGCTTCAACGAAAGCTGCAAGGCACACCCCAACACCGCGCCCGGCGCCCCCGACCAATGACCTGCGCACCCCTACCCGCCCCGCAGGCCAGCGGCCGCCTGCTGACCACCCGCCGCCATGCGCTGCGCCCCCTGGCCGCCGCAGCCCTGCTGGCCCTTGCACTGCCCACGGCCCGCGCGGCCGATTCCCCGGCGCACGCCCCGCAGGGCAAGCCCATCACCTGGATCGTGGGCTTTGCGCCCGGCGGCAGCCTGGACGTGCTGACCCGCCATGTGGCCCGGCAACTGGAGGCCAGGGCCGGTGTCAGCGTGGTGGTCGAGAACCGGCCGGGCGCCTCGGGCGCGATCAGCCTGCAGGCGGCGGCCAAGGCGCCTGCCGATGGCCTGACCCTGGTCTCCGTTCCCGGACCGCAGCTGTCCGGTCCACGCCAGCCCGAGGTGGGCCGCGAGCTGACCGCCGTGGCCGTGATGGCCCGGGGCGCCATGGTGCTGGTGGGCCCGGCCCGGGTGCGGCCGGCAGCCTGGGCGAACTGGTAGCCGCCATGAAAGCCAAACCGGGCCAATGGAGCTACGCCAGTTCGGGCACGGGCACCTCCCAGCATCTGGCGGGCGAACTGCTCAACGCCCTGGCGGCCACCAGCATGGTGCATGTGCCGTACAAGGGTGGCGGGCAGGCCGTGACCGATGTGGTGGGCGGGCAGATCCCCCTGGCCATGCTGGGCGTGACGCCCGTGCTGCCGCACATCCAGTCGGGCCGGCTGAAGGCCTATGCCGTGACCAGCGCCACGCGCATAGACAGCCTGCCTGATGTACCGACCATGCGCGAGGCTGGCGTGCCCGGCTACGAGGCCACCCAGTGGTATGCCGTGGCCGCGCCCTCCGGCACGCCCCCCGAGCGGCTGGCCCAGCTCAATCAGTGGATCAACCAGGCCATACAGTCGCCCGAGCTGCGCCCCACGCTGCAGGCCGCCGGGGCCGTGGCCACGCCCATGTCCCTGCCCGAGATCCAGCGCTTCATGTCCCAGGACAACGCCAAGTGGAAGAAGCTGGCTGCAGACCGGCGCCTGGCGCTGGACTGACCCCACAGCGCCGGGCCACGCCGGGCCGGGCCACGCCGGGCCGGGCCACGCCGGGCAGGGCCGGGCCGCCAGCCCCTTTCAATGCGCCGAGAACCCCAGCAGGTATTCGTAGCTGAGGCTGGTGGTGCGCGCGTCGCCTGCCACGGGCAGGCGCACGATGGCCAGCAGCTGGTTCATGCCGGCACGCGGTGTGACGGTCACCAGGCCGTCGGCATCGGTTGCCAGTGGCGGGCCGCTTTCTCCCAGCGACACGCGCACGCCGGCCCGGGGCTGGCCGTTCAGCAGCACCTGGAATTGCTGGGGCTCGCCCGCGTGGGGCGAGCGGCGGGTCTTGGCGATGATCTCCAGGGTCTGGCCCAGCTTCTCGCGGGTGACCGGGCCCCATTCGAGGATGGTCTTGTGGAACTTGAGCGCATGCACGCCGCTGGTGGCGCCAGGGTTCTCGGTCATGGGCTTTTCAACCATCGGCCCCTCGCCCACGCGGCTGAAAAATCCGTTGTCGAAATGCGCGGCCAGCAGCGCGGCCTTGCGGGCAGGCGTGGCGCGGGCGCCGCCGGGCACGGGCTGCACGGCCACGTCGATGCGGCGGCCGCGCGCGTCATAGGCCTCAACGCTCTTGAGCTTGCCGGCCGCAAAGTTCTCCAGCTTGCCCTCATGGCCGCCGAACTGCACGGTGTAGGCACCGTCGGCATCGGGCTCCAGCCAGACGTTGTGGGCCTGGGCCAGCGGCGCGCAGGCCAGCAGGACCACGAATGCGGCGGTTGCAACGGATGCGAAACAGGGGTTGGATTGCATTTTTTCCTCCTCAAAACTGTGTCTGCACGCCGACCTTGAGCGTGCGCGGCGCGCCGGGCGCGAACAGCGGCACGCCGCGGATGACCGAGGCCGACGTGGCATAGGCCTTGTCCCCAGGTTGGAGACCACGGCATAGATGCGGCTGCGCGCCGAAGGCAGGCGCCAGCTCAGGCCCAGGTCCCAGGTGGCGTAGCCGCCGTAGAACACGCTGTTGTCGGCCGTGACGGCATAGCGGCCCACGCGGCGCCAGGTGAGCGTGCCCTCCCACTGCGCCAGCGGGCGCCAGGCCAGGCCCACGGTGGCGGTCTGCCGGGGCACGCCGGCCACCTGGTTGCCGACCAGGGCCGGGTTGCCGTTTTCGGTCACGCGCGAATGGGCGCTGCCCCAGGCCACTTGCAGGTCCAGGTTCCTGCGCACGGCCCACAGCGCGCTGGCCTCCACGCCCGTGCGGCGCGTGGCGCCGAAGTTCTCGTACACGCCGGGCGCCACGTTGCGGATCTCGTCCGAGGACTGCAGGCGATAGGCGGCCACATCCAGCACCAGGCCCGGCATGGGCTTGATCTGCGCGCCCACTTCGGTCTGCCGGAAGATATTGGGATCGAGCTGCGCGGCGCCCAGCGCGTACTTGGCGAAATCGCTGGCCAGCGCAAATCCTTCGGACCAGCTGGCGCGCAGCAGCACGCCCGGCGCCACCTGCGAGCGCAGGCCCAGCTTGGGGCTGGCATGCGAGGTGCGCGCGAGCGGGCCGCAGGGGTCGCTGCCCGTCTCGGGGCCATTGGGACGGCAGCCGCCCGTGAAGCGGTCCCAGCGCAGGCCGGCGGACAGCTGCAGCAGGCGGTGGATGGGCGCATCCGCCTCGGCAAAGGCCGAAAGGGTGTTGAGCCTGGAATTGCGGTCGTCAATGGCCGCGCCCGTGCGCTCGCGCCATTGCAGGCCGTCGTAGAACTGGTAGTCGGTGGATTCGCGCACGGCCTCCAGCCCGGCCACCCAGTTGAGCGGGGTCAGCTCCGAGACATGCCGGCCATTGAGGCTGGTGCCGGCGCCGTAGACGGCGCGGTCATAGCTTTCCTCGCGCTGGCGCCACTGCCGTGCGTCGATGGGCCGGCTGAACCAGCGCGTGAAGCTTTGCTGCGTGGTGTAGGCATGGCCCAGCCAGGTCAGCCGGGGCGAAAGCGCGTACTGCACATCGGCCCGCAGCGTGGCGAAGTTCTTGCGCGTGCCATCGTTCATGGCGCGCGGATCGATGCCATGCGGATCGCGTGCGAACTGCCCCGCCGTCAGGTACGAAGGCGAGTCGCCCTCGCCGTGGTGCAGCCGTGCCGACAGCGCCACCTCCAGCTGCGACGAGAGCCGCTTGCTCCAACGCAGGGATGCCGTGCTGCGCTGCATTTGCGACTGCGCCCGGAAACCGTCCGTGCGGTAGTGCTGGGCCGCCAGGTTCAGGAACTCGCCCTCCCCCGGCTTCAGCCCCAGCGCCGCCTGAGCGTCCAGCGTGCCACGCGAGGCCAGGCTCACGTCGGCCTCGCGGTAGGGGGTGTAGTCGCCCTGCTTGCGCGTTTCTATCGCCATCAGCCCCGCGCGGTTGAAGTTGCCGTACAGCGCGGACACGGGACCCTTGTAGATGCTGATGCGCTCCATCTCCAGCGGCACGATCACGCCCAGGTCCACATAGCCGTCGGCATGCGACATGGCCTCATTCAGGGGAATGCCGTCCAGCACCACACCCACGTCGCCGCCATGGCCGCCACCGCCGAAGCCGCGCATGACGATGGCGTCACCCACGCCCGACAGCTGGTAGTTCTGCACATTCATGCCCGGCACCTGGCGCAGCAGCTCCTGCGGATGGCTGACATGGGCGTTGGCGATGTCCTCTGCCTCGATCACCGTGGTGGTGTAGGCGGCCGAGGCGCCACGCGCGGTCTGGCCCTTGACCTCGACGGGCTGCAGGCTGGGCGCGGCATCCGTCGCCTGCTGTGCACCAGCCTGGGGAATGGCGGCCAGGCCCAGCAGGCCGGCCGCCGCAATCTGGTGCAAGGCGCAGGGCCGAGAAGGAATTTTCAGAGGATGTGTCATGCAGGTCCAGGAGTTGTATGAAGAAAAAAGCAAACTTCATACCGACCTGCGTGACAGAGGCTGGGCAAGGCGCCCGCCCTGGCTTCAATCAGTCGCCGTGGGCGTGTGAATGGGGATGCGGATGCGGATGGGAATGGGGATCGGGTTGCGCGTGCTCATGCCCGCCAGACTCCCCCCGGCGCGCCATCACCACGTTGAGCTGGCCATGGTGCACGCCGCGCTCGGCCGTGATGGTGTCGGCAAATCGCCGCACGGCGCTGGCCGGGCCGCGCAGCATCACCGTCTCTATGCACTGCTCATGGTCCAGGTGCACGTGGGTGGTGGCCATGTGCAGCTCATGGTGGTCATGCTGCAGGCTGGCCAGGCGCTCGGACAGGTCGCGCTCGTGGTGGTTGTAGACATAGGACAGGTTGGCCACGCACAGGCCGTCGGCGTCCTCGCGCTCGCGCACCTGGGCCAGGTGGGCGCGCAGCACGTCGCGGATGGCCTCGGAGCGGTTGTCGTAGCCGCGCGCGGCGATCCAAGCGTCGAAATCACGGGCCAGGTCGTCGTCGATGGAGATGGTGAAGCGTTCCATGGGCAGCAGAAGTGGGGAAACAGGTGGCGGGAACAAAAAAGGTCGGCATCACGCAGGATGTGCCCGGCCATTGTCCGGCCATCCAGGCCGGTGCCCTGCATGCAACACCCGCGCCAATCACTGTCGGCGCAGGCTGGCAATAGCGACAAACCACCACGGTCATGCTTTGTTCACATTCGCGCAATATCCGGTTACCCTGATCGAGGTTGCGCAGTGCGCACCGTCGATCGCTGAAAGGGGCGCGGCATGCAGTATTCATTCGATCAGCTTCTGGACATGCTGCTGTCCCTGCTGGAGGCTGCGCCCGCCTGTTCCTCGCGCGAACAGTCCTTCGAGCAGCTGCGCACACTGTGGCTTCAGACCCACAGCTATTTCGCGGCCCCCGAGACCGAGCTGCGCCGCATCAGTACACGCCGGCTGGAAGACTTTCACGGCTGGAAGGACCTGGACAAAGACCCCTGCTACCTGGACCACGATCCCGGCAACGGCAGCGCCCTGCGCATCTACCTGCACCGCGATGGTGGCATGGTGATACAGCGCCTGCAGGGCGATGGCCGGCAGATCCTGTTCTCGCGCCTGGGCGTGCAGTTGCAGCCTGCTAGCTGAGCCTGCGCCCGGCCTGCGGGGCCAGTTGCTCCGGGGAAGACACGGCCCGGCCCTTGCGCTCCAGCAGCCACAGCACGGCCAGCGCCGTGACCACCGCCAGCCCCGCCAGCAGCAGCAACAGATCGTGGAAGGCCGCGCCGTACACCTGCGCAAGCAAGCCGTCCTGCCCCGGCAGCGCCTGGGCGGCGCGCGCCAGATCGGCCTGGGCCAGTTGCCCGGCCATCTCGCGCCGCAGGCCCGCATCGGGCGACAGCCCGCCAAGCTGCCCCTCCATCAGCACCGACAGCACGGCGCCCGCCACGGCCAGGGCCACGCCGTCCGCCGAGATGCGCACGGTGTTGAAGATGCCCGTGGCCATGCCCACGCGGTCTGGCGCCACGGTGCTCACGGCCAGCCCGTCCATCAGGCCCCAGGGCAGGCCAATGCCGGTGCCTATCAGCAGCAAGGGCAGCGCCAACGCCGGACCGGCGCCCTGCCCGAAGGCAGCCGCCAGCCACCACAGGCCCGCCGCGGCCAGCAGCAGACCGGCCGCCGACAGCCGGCCCGGGCTGATCCAGCGCGACAACAGGCCCACCAGCAGGGCCGCCAGCAGCGGCACCACCAGCAAGGGCGCCGCCAGCCAGCCCATCATGCGGCCCGCCGCCAGCGGGCTGAGGCCCTCCACGCCAATGAAGCGCCCGGGCAGCATGACCACCAGAGAGATGAACAGAAACGCCGGTGACGCCGCCAGCAGCTGCACGCCCAGAAAGCGCGGCTGCGAGAACAGGGACAGATCCAGCAACGGACGGGCCACGCGCCGCTGCACCGCCACGAAGACCACGAACAGCACGGCGGACAGCGCCAGCGGCCCCAGCACCTCGGCATGGAGCCAGCCGCGCTCGGGCACCATCAGCACGCCGTAGGTGAAGCCGCCCAGGGCCAGGGTGAACAGGGCGGCGCCCAGCCAGTCGGGCCGGTCGGCAGACACGGCTTCATCGCGCCGCGCGCTGGCCATCACCATGGGCAGGCCCAGCAGCGCCACCATCCCCGTCCCATGGAACACCCAGCGCCAGCCCAGGCTGTCCACCATCAGGCCCGACACCCAGGGGCCGAAGGCCAGGCCCAGGCCAAAGGTCGTGCCCAGCAGGCTGAAGGCCCGCATGCGCGCCGCGCCCTCGAACAGCGGCGCCAGCGAGGACATGGCCGCCGCAAAGGCCACCGCCCCGCCCAGCCCCTGCAGCAGGCGCAGCCCATCGGCCCAGCGCAGATCGGTTGCCAGGCCCACGCCAAAGCTCAGCAGGCCGAACCAGGCCAGTCCCAGCAGCCACAGGCGGCGCCGGCCATGGATGTCGGTCAGGCTGCCGGCCACCATCATGGCGCTGCCGTAGCTCAGGATGTAGGCATTCATGATCCAGCCCAGCTGGGAGGGCGTGCCGCCCAGCTCGGCATGGATGGAAGGCAGGGCCACGGCCGGGCCCGTGAAGCTCAGGGGAATCAGTAGCCCCGTCAGGCAGACGGCCAGCAGTTGCAGCCATTTGAGGCGGCTGCCGCGAGAGTGGGAAGACATGGTTTGTGTGCCAATTCAAGAAACGACCGCCAGCGTAGGCCCGTCTTCATCTGAGACAATCCATCTTCATTTCCGAACACTTGAGACATCAAAGTCTCAAATCATCTTCTTCACACACCTCTTCAACAGCGCATGGAAATAGACAGCCTGGGCAGCATCGGCCTCTTTGTGCGCGTGGCCGAGCGGCTGGGCTTCTCTGCCGTGGCGCGCGAGCTGGGGCTGTCGCCCTCGGCCGTGGGCAAGGCCGTGGCGCGGCTGGAGGAGCGCCTGGGCGTGCGCCTGTTCAACCGCAGCACGCGCACGCTGGCATTGACGGCCGAGGGCGAACGCTTTCTGGAGCGCTGCCGGCGCATCCTTTGCGAGGTCGAGGCCGCGCAGCAGGAACTGCGCCATGCGGGCGAGCGGCCCCAGGGCCGGCTCAAGGTCAGCCTGCCACGCCATTGCGGTTTGTTCGAGCAGGCGCTCTCGGACTTCCTGCTGGAGTACCCCGAGGTCGAGCTGGACCTGAATTTCTCGGACCATCTGGTCGATGTGATCGGCGACGGCTTTGACGTGGCCATACGCGCCGCGCCGCTGCAGGACTCGGGCCTCAAGCACCGGCGGCTGGGTGGCTTCCGGCGCGTGCTGGTGGGCTCGCCCGCCTATTTCCAGCGCCATGGCAGGCCGGTGCAACCTGTCGACCTGGCCCGCCACCAATGCCTGCACTACCGCTATCCGGCCACCGGCCGGCTGGAGCGCTGGCCCTTGGGAAATGACGACGACACCGCCCCGCCCGCGCTGCCCTCCAGCGTGGTCTGCAACAGCGTGGAGATGCGCATCTTCCTGGCGCTGCGCGGCCAGGGCATTGCCTGCCTGCCGGACTTCACCGTGGCCCGCCAGCTGGAGCAGGGCCTGCTGCAGACCGTGCTCGACCCGTTCACCGCCAACGCCCAGGGCACGGTCTGGATGGTCTGGCCCCCGGGCCGCGACCTCTCGCCCAAGGTCAGGGCCTTTCTGGAATTCATGGCGCACAGGCTGTTTGCCTGAACCGGGTCAGCGCATCCGCTCAGCCCCGCAGTTGCGAGACGGCCCAGGCCGCGATGAACAGGCCCAGGCCGAACACCGTGTGCGCCATCAGGCTGCGCAGCCGCGCCACGGCGGGCTTGGGTGTCTTGCGGGCAAACAGCCCCGCCCCCATGCAAGGCTGCAGCGCAAGGAACGGTGCGGCCACGGTGAACACGCCCCAGGCCAGGGCCGGCCACAGCGTGGGCGCCCGGGCCCAGCCCTCACCCGCCAGGGCCAGCAGGGCTGCCGCAAAGGCCACGCCGATCGCATAGTGCGCCACCCAGCCCAGGGCCTTCTCACCCGCCACCGGCGCGGACCGGCCGATACCGGCATGCACCAGCCGGCCGCGCGGCAGATGGCCCAGCCAGCGGCCCACCATGGCGTAGTCCAGCGAAGGCACGCCCCACAGACGCTGCAGCAGCAGTGCCCACACATCCATCACCAAGGTCGCGCCTGCGCCCGTCAGCACGGCGCGCAGCAGGAATTCCGGCACATCCAGCATGTCTTTTCACTCTCTTGCAGGTTTGCAGCGGCCTCCTTGGATGCCACCGCATGCACAATGAACAATACATTCAATTAATTGATTGAATGTTTGTGCGATGCTAGGCTATCCCCCATGAATCCGTCAAGCAGCCCTGTACCGATCGAGGCCTTCCCCGACCTGGCCGACCTGGCGCGCATCCTGGGCCATGCCCACCGCCTCACCTTGCTGAGCCATGCGGCCGAAGGCGAGCAGCCCGTGGAGCGCCTGGCCGAGCTGTGCGGGCTGTCCGTGGCCAACACCTCCCAGCACCTGCAGCACCTCAAGCGCGCGGGCATGGTGCTCACACGGCGCGAGGGCAAGCATGTGCTGTACCGGCTGGGCGACGGGCCCATCACCGGCATCGTCGATGCGCTGCACGACTATCTGCAATTCCGCCACGCCGAGATCCGCGCCGTGGTCTCCGACAGCCTGCGCCAGCGTGACCGCCTGCAAGCCGTTGCGCTGGACGAGCTGCTGCAGCGCATGCAGATGGACGACACCATCGTGCTGGACGTGCGTCCGCCAGCGGAATTCGCCCAGGGCCACCTGCCCGGGGCCGTCAACATTCCCCTGGAAGAGCTGGAAGGCGAGCTGGACGCGCTGCCGCCCGACAAGGACATCGTGGCCTATTGCGGTGGCCAGTACTGCGTGCTCTCGGCCAATGCCGTCACGGCGCTGCGCGCCAGCGGCCGGGAGGCGCGGCGCTTCGAGGCAGGCTTCACCGGCTGGCAGCAGGCCGGCCTGCGCGTGGAGGCCGGCGCCTAGCGCAGCAGCCGCGCCAGCCCCTGCTCGAACCGGCCATGCAAGGCCTGCGCGCCCTCGCCCGACAGGGCCAGCGCCAGCGCATGGCCATGCGTGTAGTCGATCAGCAGGTCCAGCAGCACGGCGGCATCGCACTCGTTTTCGCCGGGCTCGCACTGCTGCACCTCGCCGCGCAGCCGCTGCGTGAAGGCGGCCAGCGAATCGGTGAACAGGGCCGGGTCGCCCAGAATGCACACCGTCAGCGCCGGATGGCGGCGCACGCGCTCCATGTAGCCCGCCAGCAGCGCCTGCACGCGCTGCGCCGGCGCAAGCCCAGACGAAGGTTCGGCCAGCGGCAGGCCATGCACGCGCTCCACCAGGCTGCGCATCAATTCCTGCTGGTCACCCACATGGTGGATCACCGACATGGGCGTGATGCCCAGCTGCCGCGCCAGCGGCCGCAGGCCAAAGCCCTGCGCGCCCACGGCCTCCAGCAAGGCCAGCCCGGCATCCAGCACCTGATCACGGCTGAGCGAGCGCCCGGCCGAGGGGCGCCCGCGCCGTGCAGCCTGTGCAGTCGGTACAGCCGGTACAGCCGGTACAGCCAGTACAGCCTGCTCACTCATCGCCGCCCCCGTTGCGCACCATGACCCGGCCGCCCGCCTCCACGCGGTAGCGCGTGCTGACCATGCCGCTGGGATAGGCCTGGGAGGCCAGGCACGTCAACCGCAGATCGCAGCCGATATCACCAAACAGCGGCCGCCCCGCGCCGATCAGCACGGGCACGCGGGTGATGGTCATCTCGCCCACCTCACCCGCCGCCAGAAACGCGCGGATCACGGCTCCGCCGTCGATATAGGCGCTGCCCCAGCCCTCGGCCCGCAGCTCGGCCACCAGCTGGGCAGGCTGGACGGACGTGATGCGCAACTTGCCGCGCAGGTGCACAGGCACATCGCCCGCACCCAGCGTGCGGCTCATCACCACCACGGGTTTTTCAAAGGGCCAGCCGTCGAAGCCGAGCACGCTTTCATAGGTGGAGCGGCCCATGACGATGCCGTCCACCGTCTTCATGAAGGCCGCGTAGCCGTAGTCCTCGCCGCCATCGCCCCCGGCCGGCAGCCAGTCCAGCGAACCATCGGGCCGGGCGATGAAGCCATCGACCGAAGTGGCGATGAAGACCTTGCCGAATGCATTGCTGAGGGCTTTTGCGGGTGCCATGGCGATCTCTCCATCCAATTAAACATACACCGTATGATAAATAATCCGCAGCCTCCTGCCAACCATTCCCACGCTCAGGCGCCGCGCGAAGCAGACCACTGCACCGCCAGCACGCTGGCCAGCACCACCAGCAGGCCCAGGAAGGACATGCCCGTCATGGACTGCGACAGCAGCGCCCAGCCCAGGACCACGGCGGTGAGCGGGCTCAGCAGGCCCAGCGAAGACACGGCCACCGAAGGCAGGCGCCCGATGCCGCGAAACCACAGCACATAGGCCAGCAGCGCGCCGGCAAGACACAGGTAGGCATAGGCGCCCAGCTGGGTGGGCGACAGCGCGGGCAGCGGCGCATCCACCCACCAGGCCAGCGGCAGCAGCATCAGCCCGCCAAACAGCAGTTGCCAGCCCGTCAGCGCCAGCACCGGCAGGTCCACGCGCCAGCGCCGCGTGAGCCAGGTGCCGGCGGCCATGCACACCGCACCCGCCAATGCCGCCGCCATGCCCACAGGCTCGAACACCGTCTGCGGCGACAGCAGCAGCACCGCCATGCCCGCAATGCCCGCCACGGCGGCCCACAGCGTCAGCCGCGCGGGGACCCGCCCGTCCACGCCCCAGGCCAGCGCCATCACCAGCAGCGGCTGCACGGCGCCGAGCACGGCCGCCAGCCCGCCCGGCAGCCGGTAGGCCGCCACGAACAACAGCGCCTGGAACACGCCGATGTTCAGCGCGCCCAGCACCAGCAGCCGCCACCAGCCCGAGCCTACGGGCAGCCGCCGCGTGAACAGCACCAGCAGCAGCCCGGCCGGCAGCACGCGGATCAGCGCAGCCGTGAACGGACGGTCTGGCGGCAGCAGTTCGGAAGTGACGATGTAGGTGGAGCCCCAGATGGCGGGCGCCAGCGCGGTCAGCAGGATGTCGCGCCAGGACATGGCGGGGCTGGCCGAGGGTGCGGAAGAAGAGGATGGCGAGGAGGACATGGCATTTATCTTCAATTCAAGACAAATCCATTATGCACGACTTATCTTAAAATCAAGACAAATGCCGAAACCCACCCTCCCCCGCCTGCCCGACCGGGTAGACACCATCCTCGAACAATGGGCGCGCGAACGCCCCGACCTGGACGCCAGCCCCATGGGCCCCATAGGCCGCATCAAGCGCTGCGCCGCCCTGCTGGAGCAGCGGCTGGAAGAGTGCTTTGCCCGCTTCGGCATGACCATGTGGGAATTCGACGTGCTGGCCACGCTGCGCCGCTCGGGCGCGCCCTTCTGCCTCACGCCCACGGCCCTGTTTTCCACGCTCATGGTCACCTCGGGCACCATGACCCATCGCATGAAAAGCCTGGAGACGCGCGGGCTGGTGCAGCGTTTGCCCAACCCGCAGGATGCGCGCAGCATGCTGGTGCAGCTCACCGACCAGGGGCTGGAGCTGATAGACCGCGCCGTGGAAGCGCACCTGGACAACGAGCGCGCCATGCTGGCGCCCATGCCCGTTGCCGAACTGGCCGCGCTGGACCAGCGGCTGTCCCAGCTGCTGCGCGTGCTGGAGGGCGGGCCTGACGAGGGCACCCGCCCTGCCCCCTAAACTGGCGTCTATCCAGGTCGTTGGAACTGGCGACGGTCGTGGTGCTCACGCCCTTCGTCATGACCCGGGAACGCTTTTGGCAAAAGAAGTGCTTCCCTTGAAGCACGTCGCAGGCACCCAGCCGCTTCTCGATACGCCATGGCAGGAATTGCTTACCCGCATGTCTCAAGAGCTGCGCAACAGCCCGCATCCTGGACTCGGCTGGGCAATGCCAGAAAATCCTGATCACGCAAGCGCGATCCACAGAAGACCATTGGCTTTCCCACAATCTGCTGCAAAAACCTTGGTGTCGAATTTTTGTAGCCAGATGTAATGATTTCACCAAAGATTTCCACTAAGATGTCCATTCCAACGGTGAAATGGCGATAACAGATTCTCAAACGACTTTGATACTCCCTCAACGCACCACACCATCTTGATAATGGTTTACTAATCTCCCGCCTTGGATACAAAAGGCTGCCACAGGCTGAATACGCGCGATTTTCAATCGTCCAATGTTCAGGATTTTTCCGGCTGATCCTTTACCGCACAATTTTCACACGAATGGCATGACGTCAGTTTACTCAGGCGGTAAACAGGCGGTTTAGCGAGTTATTCAATCTTTCAAACGGCACTGTGCAAAGCAGTCTCGCCGAGGCTTCGGCGTGGAATGGCCCTATGGCATCGGCACATAAAAAATGGGAGACATACCATGGATAGATCGGAAATAGTTTTAGCAAATAGCGAATGCCATCTCGATGCTGCGCATCCAATAGCAGATGAAGTCATCGCGTCTGCGCTCACCGCGCGCGAAATCGATGTACTCGAAGCGATGGCCAAAGGCCTCGGTTGCAAGGACATTGCGCACACGCTGGGCATCAGCGAACACACGGTACGCAAGCACCGCAGCAATATGTGCACGCGGCTGGGCCTGCGCAATGCCGTAGAACTCGTCACGCATGCCAGGCGGCACGGCTGGTTGAGCGCTGCCCGCTCAACGCTCCCTCTGTCGCCCCGCGAGCAGGAGGTGATGGTGCACGTGCTGGCGGGCCAGACCAGCAAGGAGATCGCACGTTCGCTTTACCTCAGCGACTTGACCGTGCGCAAGCATCGCGAAAACATTCTGCGCAAACTGGGCCTGACAAGCACCGCCCAGTTGCAGACATTCGCGCCAACGGCAACTCGCAATGGCGGCAGCATCTGATATCCAGACCAGCGTGCATCGCCTGTCCATGCTCACCGAATACGACATTGGAAGTATTCCATCCTCCTGATGCAATTGGGCATGATGAGTCCAACGAATACTTATGACGGCTTCAGCAGGCGCCAGTGCATTCCAGGTTTGCGCGGTTGATATGGAATATCCGCGGGAGCCTTGAAAGGCTGCAAAGGCTCATATCCCTTCACCTCTTCGCCTCTACGATTAGCGTCCGTCGAGGCATCTTCCCGGCGCCCACGTGTCGGATTCCTGCACGCAACTCAAAGGAGTATCCCGCCATGAACCACTCTTCGCGGTCACCCCCTGCGATTTCTCCCGGGCACCCCATGCCTTAGGCCCAATACCGGGCAATCATTCTCATTGGCAAAGAAAAGCGTTCATGACTTCAAACCTCATATCGCTCCCTATTCATTCAATTTCAGGAATTGCACGCCATGTCAGATCAAGCCATGTTCAGCCAGTTGTACAACGCCCTTGTCGATAATCTCGGCACCCCGAATTTCCAGTTGCTTGGCACCCCCAAGGACTTCAGCTGGGGCACGGCTCCAACCGGGCAATGGGACGCGGCGGCCTATCAGGTCGTCAGCGGCATGCCGCAGTGGTCTGCGATCGGCCAGTACGGCAGCCTCGATGCAACGCTCTTCGACGCCGTTCGCCAGATCTTCGGCCACGTGACATTCAAGGTCAGCCCCGAGCAGCAGGCCGATCAGACAGCGCTGGCCAACCTGTGCGTCCAGAAAAGCAATGCGATCGTCAAGGCCAACAGCGACATGAACCAGGTCTACCTGAGTTCAAAGCAGAACGGCGGCTTGATATTCGCGGCCCGCTACCCTGACATCAACACGTGGATCAGCAACGCGCCGGAGGCTACTGCCTACGTTGCCACCATCCAGGCGGCCACCAACGCCTACAACCAGGCGGTCAAGATGAAGATGGAGCTGGAGCGGGCCAGCATGCCCAGCGATCTGCAGCGCGCCATCGACATGATGCAGACGCCGTCGGGCGACCCCGCCACGAACAACGCACCGGCAGGCTGGACCAAGGTGCCGGATGGCGCGGGCATCCTGCGCTGGCAGCCGGACTTCCACATCGACACGAACGGCGCGGACTGGCGCGCATCGCTCAGCAATGGCAGCGCAGGCGCGTTCTCGATCGCGATGAAATCTTCGCAGTCGAGCAGCGACTTCAAGTCCTCGTTTGCCAAGGGCTCGACCAGCGCTGGCAACTTCTTCTGGAGCGTCAACGCATCGGGCGGCTGGAGCAAGTCCGACCTGTTCAACCAGGACTCGAGCTCGGCAGTGAAGATCAGCTGCGAGTCCTCCACGCGCGTGAAGGTGAATCCGGGCGACTGGTACCCGGGCGGCTTCATGAGCGAGCTGGCCAAGGCACAGCAGGGGCCGAACGGCCAGGGCTACACCATCGTCGCCCCTTGGGTGGCAAACGGTGGCCCGGGATCGAGCTCCCTGTTCGGCCCGAACGGCATCGTCGCGGCACGGGTGTCCGAGCTGCTGGTCGTCTACAAGCCTTCGTTCGAGATCACGATGAGCGCCAACACCTATCAGCAGAACAAGCAGGCCTTCGAGGCCAGCGCGGGTGTGCGCATCGGACCCTTCACCTTCGGTGGCACGGGCGGTCACCAGTCCGAGTACACCAAGAGCACCGCACAGGCCAATACCTTCAAGGGAAGCAGCACCTCGGTGAACCCGCAAATCATCGGCGTGATCGTCGACTTCCCGGGCATCCACTGACCTGAAGACCAGCGGGTGGGCGGGACGCCGCAGCGGGTCCCGCCCACCCCGCTCACCCCCGTCAACCGGAGACAGCGTTCATGAACGTGATCCATCAGTTCCTCGGCGGCCTGGCTGATCTGGTGCCTCCGCCCCCAAGAGCTCCAAGCGTATCGAGCGGGCCGAAAACCGGCATGGTGTTCAAGCGCTCGGCATCCATTTCGGCGCCGCTGGTGCGGGGGCAGATGCTGATGCCGGTGACCGCGTGGAACTGGCCGGATCCAGTGACCGGCACCATGGCCGACGCGCAGTTTCTCTTTGCAGATACGGTGCCCCAGTCCGCTGCCAATGGCGCGCTGTACCAAGCGTCGGGGCGCAGCTTTTCGCAGGGATACAAGACCTTTCTGCAGGTACTCGAAGCCTGCAAATTTCCCTATCAGTCGATGCTTGCAGGCGCCATGCAGAAGATGGCAACGCCTGCGGGCGAACCTGCATACTCGCCCACTCCGGTGGGATGGACCAAGGTGTACGAGACCGGCTACCTCCAGTGGAAACCGATCTGGACACTGCCCAAGAGTTCGTCGGAGTGGAGCGCAGCAGTGGCTGTCGGCACGATTGCAAACCCCGGCACCTTGCGCTTGAATCTCAACGACACATCCGGCGCAGGGCCGCAGGCTCCGGCTTCCCTGCAGGCCCTGGACGCTTCCGGCCGCGTCCTTGCGCTACCCGCAGCTTCGCTGGAGACGGTCACGATCACCTCTGAATGCTGGGACCAAGTGCCGATCTACCCCGGCAGCTGGTACGACGCCTCGATGGTGGCGCTGGGTCGCGGCCTGGTGCCGGATGCAGGCGTATTCTTCGGGCCTGGCGGCCTGATGGCGTGCCGTGTGTCAACTTTCTACGTCGCGTTGAAACCCCGCTTCGACTTCACTGCCGCAGCGCCGATACCCGCCTCGCTGCGCCAGACGCTGGATGAGGCGGACACCGTGCAGGCCATGGGTGTGACGGTTCAGCGAGCAAGCGGAGACGGGCAGCCAAACCAGGCCTTGCGCCTCGTGAACACGGATCCTGCACCCGTCATCGTGGCCGTGAGCCTCGAAACCTTGGCGTGATTCGTCACGTCCACCGCCATATCCGCCGCCATATCCACCGTCATGTCCACCGTCACCCCAGCCCCGCCTACCAGCGGTAGGTGGCCGTGGCCACTGCCTGCCGCAGCTCGCCGTAGCGGCAGCTGCCTGCGCTGCAGTTGCTCAGATAGGCCTTGTTGCCCAGGTTGCGCAGGTTCAGCGCCAGGCTCCAGCGCTGCAGGTCGTAGGCGACCAGGGCATCCACCACCGTGTACGAAGGCAGCGGGGCCGCTGCCGACTCCTGGTAGCCGCGGTTGGAGCCCATGTAGCGCGCTCCAATCCCCATCCGCAGGCCGGTTGCAAAGCGGTAGTCGGCCCATACCGACAGCTGGTTGCGCGACACCGCCTGCATCTGCTTGCCAACCTCCGAAGGCGTGCTGCTGGCCGTGACGATGGCCTTGGGCGTATAGGTATAGGCCGCGATCACGTTCAGGTTCTTCAACGGTTGGAACGCGGCCTCCAGCTCCAGCCCGCGCACCGCAATCTCGCCGGTCTGCCGGGGCAGGAACTCCGGCGTGTAGGTGATGTAGTTCCTGCGGCGCAGATCGAAGATGGCGGCGCTGTAGCGGCCTTTTCCATCTGTCGGCACATAGCGCACGCCGGCCTCGTACTGGCGCCCGGTTTCGGGCTTGAGCGGCGTATTGGTCTCCGGGTCCATGGTCACCGTGGGCGAGAACGACTCGGAATAGCTCACATAGGGCGCCCAGCCGCTGGGGTGCAGATAGACCAGTCCCGCGCGGCTGGTGAACTTGTGGTCGTTGATGCGCGTGCGGCTGCCGTCGATATGGCTGCTCACCGTGGCCGAGGCGCTGTCGTACCGGCCGCCCACCGTGGCCACCCAGTCGTTCCACTTGATCTGGTCCTGCAGGTAGATGCCCGTCTGTGTCAGCCGCGTGCGGGCGTCGAACCAGGGATCACCGGGCACCACATCGTTCGTATACACCGGCGCATAGCCGTCGATGCCCGACACCGTGCCCGCGTTGTAGGTGCGCTGGTCATTGCGCGAGCCCTGGTAGTCCAGCCCCGCCAGAAACGTGTGCTGCCAATCGCCCAGCCGCAGCTTGGCCTGGACCTGGTTGTCTATGGTCAGCAGCCGCGCCCGCTCCTTGCTGCCGAACGGAAAGCGGTTGAGCCGCCGGAAATTGGCCGGGTCCAGCGGATCGGCAGGGTTGACGGTGGCGAAATCGCTCTGGTTGTAGACCTGCTGGTAGTCCACCTTGATGGCGCCGTAGCGCGCGTTCTGGCGCAGCGTCCAGGTGTCGTTCAGGCGGTGCTCGAACAGATAGCCCAGCATCCACTGGTCCTGATTGAAATGGTCGAACCCCGGCTCGCCCACATAGGTGCCCGGCGAGAACTTGCCGTTGGGATTGGGCAGCAGCGTGCCCACCTCGGGAAAGCTGCCGTAGGAGCTGCCATCGCGTATGCGCAGATAGTGCGCCAGCACGGTCAGCGAGGTATCGGTGGAGGGCTTCCACGTCAGCGAAGGCGCCAGGTACACCCGGTCATTGGGCAGGCCGCTGGCCTGCAGCTCGGCATCGCGCACCATGCCGGTCACGCGGTACTGCAGCGTGCCCTGCGCATCCAGCGCCCCCGCAAAATCCCCGCCCACCTGGCGCCGCCCATGGTTACCCACCTGCACCTGCAGCTCACGCAGCGGCTCGCCCGTGGGCCGCTTGCTGACCACGTTGACCATGCCGCCCGGCCCCGTCTGCCCATACAGCACCGAGGATGGGCCGCGCAGCACCTCGATGCGCTCCGTGCCGTAGTTCTCCGTCTGCCACACGGCCCAGCCGTTGTTGTTGCGCAGCGGCAGGCCGTCCAGGTAGTAGCCGGGCGTCTGCGCATCAAAGCCGCGGATGATGGTCCAGTCAAAGCGCGAATCCGCACCCCAGGGCGACACATTGATGCCCGGCGTATAGGCCAGCGCATCCTTGAGCCGCAGCGCCCCGCTGGCGTTGATGAAATCCGAAGTCACCACCGAGATCGACTGCGGCGTCTCCTCCAGCGGCGTATCGGTCTTGGTGGCCGTGGCGCTGCGCCGGGCCACATAGCCGGGCACCGGCCCCGTGGCCGTCTCGGCATCCACCGCCCCGCTCACGGTCACCGTGGGCAGGCGCGGCACCTCCTGGGCCGAGGGGGATGGCGCCGCAGGCGCGGGCTGGGGCGCCGCCCGCAGCACATAGCCACTGGCCGTCCTGGCCAGCGCATAGCCGCTGCCACGCAGCAGTACGCCAAAGCCTTCTTCCACACCATGGCGGCCCTGCAGCCCAAGGGAGCGCAGGCCGCGCAACTGATTGGCATCGATGGCAATCGCCACGCCCGCCTGCAGCGCAAAGCGGTTCAGCGCATCGGCCAGCGGGCCGGCAGGCACGTCATAGGCAATGGGCTGCGCGGGGCCTGCGCGACCGCGGCCCCCGTTCCCGTGGCAGCCAGCGCCGCCACCGCAGCGGCGATGGCGATCCTGGCGAACCGCCCGGGCAGCGACGGGGGGCGGCTGCGGCCTGCGTTGATCGGCAATGGCATGGCAGAGGATTCCTTCCTTGGTTCGTTGGTGTCTTCCAGGGCTTGACGCACGAACTGCGGAAAGGCGAACCGGATCGGCAAAAAAATTTTGAAATCGTCCCCTCAGGGCCTGGGCGCATCCACCAGTACCAGCCAAGGCGTGAGCTTGCGAATGCGCAGCTCGGGAAAACTGCTCAGCAGCAGCTGCAGCGCGCGGTCCGTATCGTCAAGCGGCAGCACGGCGCTCACGCGCAGGTGGTAGATCTGTGCGCTGTCGTAGCGGATATGGCCGGGCCGGTGGCGGGCCAGCGCATCCAGCACCTCGGCCAGGGGCTGGTCGCTCACCACCAGCTGGTGCTGGCGCCAGGCATCCGCCAGGCCCCGGGCGTCCATGGCCTGCACGGGCCCCAGGCCGTGGTCCGTGATGCGCACACGCTGGCCGGCATCCACCGTGGCGGAACCCTGGCCGCCCGCAGCGGCCTGCGCCGCCACGCGCGACTCCAGCACGCTCAACACCGTGGCATCGGCCTGCCGGTCCACCACAAAGCGCGTGCCCAGCGCACGCAGGCTGCCCTGCGCCGTCTCCACCACAAAGGGGCGCGATGCATCACGGGCCACATCGACCAGAATCTCGCCCTGCACCAGCTCCACCGTGCGGCGCCGCTCGTCATAACGCAGGTTCACCGCGCTGCCACTGGCCAGGGTGATGCGCGTGCCATCCGCCAGCGCCCGGGTCTGCCACTGGCCTGTGGCCGTGCGCAGGTCCGCCATCAGATAGCCCGGTGGCCAGGCCTGCAATGCCACCCAGGCCGGCAAGGCCAGCACGGCAGCCAGCATCAGGGCCGCACCGGCACGCCGCGTGCGCCGAGCCCGGCGTGTCTGCCCATCCTGCTTTCTTCCAGCGCTGCCCGACGCATCCAGCGCCGCACGGGCTGGCCGGCTGCCGGCCGGGCCGCTGCGCGCAGCCTGCAGGCGGTCCAGAAACTGCTCCATGTCCAGGGCGGCGGCCGCATGGCGCGGGTCGGCACGCTTCCATGCGTCAAAGCCCGCGCGGGCCGTGGCGCATTCGGCCTCGTCATCGCCCGTCAGCGCCACAAGCCACTGCGCCGCCTGCTCGGCCAGGGCATCGTCATCCGGCCCTGTGCCGGGCATGCGCTCCGCTCTACCGGACATGCTCGGCCACGGCAGGGCAATGGGCGCGGCAGTGCAGCAGCGCCTGCACCAGGTACTTCTGCACCATGCGCGTGGAAACACCCAGGCCCTGTGCAATCTCGGCCTGCGGCTGCTCGTCCAGGTAGTGGCGCAGAAACGCCTCGCGCGGGCGCTCGGCCAGCCCCTCCAGCGCAGCGCCAATCTGCTCCAGCGCCTGCACCGCCATCAGGATTTCTTCGGGCGCCGGATAGCCGGGCAGGCTTTGCGCCACCAGCGCCAGCTCATCCAGATAGGCCTGCGCCATGGCCTGGCGCCGCGCCCGGTCCACCAGCAGCCGCCGCGCCGTGGTCGTCAGGTAGGCCCGCGGTTCCGCCATGCCCAGCAGCGCATCGCGCGACGCCAGGATGCGCACAAACGTGTCATGCGCCACATCGGCCGCATCAAACGCATTGCCCACCCTGCGCCGCAGCCAGCCGCGCAACCAGCCATGGTGGTCGGCATAAAGGGCAGCCATGCGTTGCTGCAGCGCAGATTCGGTGGAAGACACGGTTTCTTCTGCGCTGCGCCCGGGGCAAGGCGGCAGCCGCAGCGGCGGAATTGAGAATGAAACGCATTCTATCGAGACAGAACGCATGCGTATCAGTCTGCGGCGTGGCCACAACGGGCGCGGCGGCCAGCATGGACCGGCGGGCAACGGTGCGGCAGATACGGCCAAGCCAGTCCAGGGCACCGCCATGTGCCCTGCCCCGCCCTATCGCAGCCCTTCCGCCTGCAGCGACTTGCGCACGGCAGGCCGCTCCCGCATCCGCGCGTACCAGCCTGCAAGATGCTCCAGGCCATCGAAGCGAATGCTCGTCTTGTAGACCGACTCCAGCCACGGCGCCTGCCCCCACTGCGTGAGCGCGTACAGATAGGCATCGGCCACGGTGAAGCCATCGCCCATCAGGTAGCGCTTGCCGGCCAGTTGCGCGTTCACCCAGGCATACCGCTGCTCCAGCTTGGGCCTGGCCGTCTCCACGCCGTACTTTCCCGCCGCCACCGCATACAGCAGCGGGATGAAGCCCTTGTGGATCTCCGAGTTCAGAAAGGCCAGCCACTCCAGCAGCCGATAGCGCTCAAGGCTGCCCTGGACTGGCACCAGAAGCGACGCAGGCCGCAGGTCCGCCAGGTACTGCAAAACGGCGGGCCCTTCCCGCAGCAGGCTGCCGTCGTCCAATTCCAGCAGGGGGACATAGCCAAACGGGCTGAGCGCACGGAAGTCCCTGCCGTCTTCCGTCTGGTGGGTCTTGTGGTCCACCCGGACCAGTTGGAAATCAAGCCCCAGCTCGTTCAGGACAATGTGCGGCGCCAGCGAACAGGCGCCCGGCAGGTAATACAGCTTCATGGAATTTCTCTGGTGATGGAACAAGGGGCCTGCGCGTTCAGGCACAGCCCCTGGCCAATGTCATGCACCAGGGATAAATCTGGAAGAAGGCAATAAAACTGCCCATAGGTTAAAAAAATATACCTGCCGCCTGCCTATGATGAATGTGCTATGAAATCCAACATCTCCGGCTGCTCCGTGGAAGAAGCCATGCGCCTGCTGGGCGGCCGCTGGAGGCTGCTCATCGCCTCCTACCTCATCGACGGCCCCCGGCGATTCAACGACCTGCGCCGCGACATGCCCGGCATCTCCCAACGCTCCCTCACCCTGGACCTTCGCGCGCTGGAGGAAGCGGGCCTGGTCAAGCGCACCGTCTACCCCACGGCGCCGATCAAGGTGGAGTACGAATTGACCCAGGATGGAGAACGGCTCAAGCCGGTGGTGGGGGTGATGAAGGAGTTTGGATTGTGGGTGAAGGGGAAGGCGCCGGCCTGAAGAGAGCTGCGCCGGCTGGTTGTCTACATCCACCCCCCTGCTGACAGGCAGGCCCCATCGCCGCATGCACGGTGATTTCCAGAACAACGACCATGACGAACAAGCCTTCCGAGCAGGCATCCCGCGCCGAGTACGCGCGACGGATCAATCGCGTGCTCAACTACATCGATGCCCACCTGGATCAGCCTTTGGACGGTGCGCATCTGGCCGACATCGCCAATTTCTCGCGCTTCCACTTTCACCGAATTTTTGCCGCATGGATGGGAGAAACGCTGGGCAGCTATGCGCAGCGGCGACGGCTGGAGAAGGCGGCGTTCCGGCTGTCCTGCGGCAGCAAGGAAACCGTGCTTGAAACCGCCTTGGCCACCGGCTTCCAATCGGGCGAAGCATTTGCGCGCGCCTTCAAGCTCAAGTTTGGCTGCACGCCATCGGCCTGGCGCTCCACCACGCTTGAGCGGCTGAAAACCCAGGCGGCCGCCATCGGGCAGCCGCCAGGCAGCCAGGAGAGCAATCCTGATCAGGTCTTCGGCAATCTCCATCAGGAAGACCTGTGCCCGTTCGGCGAACCTCAGGGCTCTTGTCACCTGAAGGAAGAAATCGCCATGGACGTCCGCATCATTGATCTACCCAAAGCACATGTCGCCTATCAACGCTTGATCGGCCCCTATGGCCCAGCCATAGGCCAATTCTGGCGAGGCACCATTGCGCCGTGGATGCACTCCAATGGCCTCAGCGATCAAACCTGCTACGGCATAGGTTATGACGACCCCTCTCTCACGCCCGCCAGCAAATGCCGCTATGACGCCTGCGTGGAAGTCCCCGCGCATTTTGTCGCCAGCGGCCAGGTGGACACTCAAACCCTGCCGGGCGGCCGTTACGCCGTGGCAAGGTTCAAAGGAAAACCCGAGGGCTTGGCCAATGCCTGGATGTGGCTGACGCGCGAATGGATGCCGTCCAGCGGCATGCAATGTGACGACCGGCCTTGCTTTGAGATGTTTTCTGCGGCCACTGCCATGGATGCCGACACAGGCGAGTTCTGCTGCGACATCTGCATTCCAGTGCGGGCGCTGTAAAGCGACTCAAGCCGGTTGAGGTTTGACGAATGTGTTGGGTTGGCTGGTTGAATTCACTACCCGCTGCAGGCGTTGGACCTTAGCCGTCAGGTGTCGGCTTTGCAGCGAAAGCGGTCCTCAAGTCACGTCGTCGCGAATGACTGCAAGCTCGCGCGCTGCAGTCATCCCCAATGCTTGTCATTGGTCAATGACTACGTATGAAGAATTGACTGCGCTCTTTCAAGCGGCGTGATATCACTATGAAGCCTGTCACCGTCATCCCGAGCAAGACGTGATGAGTTCCATGGCACCGGAACCTACGAGGATGCGCGTCTCCACCTCAGAAAGCAGTCCCGCTACGGTGATTTCTTACAACGCCCATCAGCTCTCCAGAGCGTCTGTGGAGGCGTCGGCCGCGAGTCCATCGGCATCGCCGTTAGCGCTCTTCGGAATGTAGGGGGGAATCACTCCAAGCTTTTGCAGTTTTTTAAGCCGCGCCACGATGCCTTCTGTTTCCCGACGAATATCGAACATCCGCTTGTAGATGGAAACGGTGTGGTCTACCTCAAGCTGCGTGCGTGCTTCGATGGCACTTAACCTGCCAGTCTCGTAATCATCCCAGACAGATGTGCCCGAGGCCACGTTGGCGGGCTCAGCCAAGTATTTGTTGTACAGCATGGCCTTGCTCTTGGGATAGGAGAAGTAGCGCATCTTCGATGAGAACTGGCAGTAGGTGGCGGTCGAAAGATCAATCTGCCGGCAGCCGCAGAGATAGTCGTAAATTCGCGTCGGAAGGTCTACGAGCGACATGTTCATCTTCGCAAGGAGTGCAGGCACGTCGCTGTGCGAAATGCCGATACCGCATAGGATCAAGGACCCTCGATCACCTCGCTCCAATCCCTTCCATTCACATTTCAGCAGGGCAAGAATCTCTTCAAGAACTCGCTTTTCTGAGCCTGCAGTCCACTCCCAGATCTGAACTGGCGGCCTCAGATCATTCGTCATGGGGAGATACGTCTGAAACGTTCCGCCCAAAATTTTGTGCCCGGGCAAGTACGGCGAAAACTTCATGCTTGAAGGCGCCTTGCGGGTACGGTCCTCAACCGGAACGTAGTACTCTAGATCGAAGAAAACGACCTTTGTGCTTTCGGGGAAATGGCGCAGCATAGACTACCTAGGCAACCCTATCAAATAGACAGAAATAAAAAAATAGGCGTGGGGCGAAGTCTCTAATTTCATAGGTCGTATCACGTCACCATCATTTGATGCGATGCCAAGGCCCGCCAGCTAGTCAGTAACCGTCTTTCGTGGTTTGAGAGCCAACGTACGCTTCTGGTCCCAGAGGGGCCTCATACGTCATGAGCTGCAATTTTAGAAACACCGCAAAGCGGTCGCTGGCATGCCCTTGTCCACAGGCGCCAATCCCCCATTGCTGCCGCTCCCGCCCGCATCGTCAGCTTTCGATCACAGCCGCATGGCGGTAATCCGATTACCAAGACCGCCAGCGCCTCGCTATCGTGGTGCATAGCTTAGAACAGTACGTACTACAATGGGGCCGCGAAATTAAAATAGACATTATCACCACCATGCAGTTGGCGATAATGTCCTAGATGGGAATTAATCTTCCGCTGCTCATGTATGAATCACACACCGCCATCTATTGGCGCCGATCGCAACTTGTGACCAGGGCATGCCTCACTTCTTTTTTGGTACTGCAGGCTTCAGAGCAGGATTATTTCCAGGAGTCTCCTTGTTATCACGGCGACGTTGGTCAGGCTTGCCCGTCGATTTTGCAATCGGTTTTGGTCCCGGCTTAAGGTTCATGAGGAATCTCCTTTAAATTGGTGTTGTGCATAGTAGCTGTTACTTCCCTCCACTGCAACTCCGCAAAGAACTTTGCCAAATTTTTGTTGGCGCACATCCAACAAAGACCGATCAGCCCAATGCCTTCCGTGGATGTTCTTTTTGAGAAAACATTATCATCTTTCGCTACCTCACCGATCGGGCTATTTGGCGACGTGCGCACCAACAGCATCTCGCCTCCAGCCGATGCTCTGAAGTGCAGTCAGGATCGCGGTTGTTGCTACACCACTAGGGATACCCCTATTCAACTTTGGAGAAGTGTATTTACCCTTTGCAGAAACACTGGCATCAAAAATCAGGGAGTAATCCTCCCTGTCGTTCCCGGCATTAAAGCCAAACCACTTGACAGGAGAAGACATGAGCAAGCCCGTAATGTCAGTCACAACTGCAGATGTAAAACCCAATCCACCTCAATACGTCATCGAAGTTGCCGGATCAGTATCCACATCCGGATGGACAAATGCTCGACTTGAACCAAGGTAGTACATCAATTTCCCAGAAGATGGGATACAGGATCTTGATTTCGTTGCAGACCCTCCAAAAGGCATGGCACTCATGGTTATCACACCAATCATCGCTAGCCCAATGGAATGGAGTGATCCGCCAGTGTACGCAAAGAGCATTCGCGTCCACGCTCAGTCCAACGAAATTACAACAATGTTCTAAACCGCAGATGCAAAAGATTGCCCATACGCCTCTGGGCATCTTCATTGGCGGGTACTTGGTGGTCACACATTCCGCATCAGCGCGACCACATCGGACGCGTGCAGCCCAACAGCGCGGCCAGCAACCGCAACGTGCGGCACGTGGATCTCACCGAGAATGGCTCGACTGTCACAAGCCGACCCGGTACAGACGTTTTTCTAGTACCTACGGGTGCCCACGCAGCGATTGCTGACCTTGGACCGATGCTGCCTACAGGCCGCTGTGGACCGGAAGAGACCTTTGCTAGCTCCGTTCCATTTGCATCAACGCGTATATTGAAATCCTCGTCTTCAAACCTCAGGTAGTTGCCAATCGGCTATTGCGTTTGGCTGTTCACTTATGCACGATGAAAACCTTGACGTTGACGCTACGGTCGCTTTTTTTGTGATCACCCTCTAAATCTTTCAGACCTGCTGAATTCGTGAGGTAGTGCTCTGGATCGTAGACCACGCACCAAAGTTTCTTGCAGCCCGGGTGTATTGCGTAGTGCGCAATATCGAGCACAAGCTCATCGCCGACCGCCTTTGCATGTGACCTGTCCCGCACGCATTTGGTCTCAATGACAAGGTCGTGCGCCGGAAGGAAGAAATCCATGCGCGTGCTCCTTCCCGCATAGCTCGGTGTGTATTCTTCAGCTCGCACGTCCACTACCCAAGGTCGAAGCAGGGCATGAAGCAGATCTTGAACATCGTACTCGTTGACGAAGTGCATTGTTTCCGCACCCTTTCGTCGATAAGTGAGTGGGTGCATTGCACGGCGGAGGCCTTGAATGACGACTTTCACTACCTCATCAACGGTGCTAGGCTTAGCAGGAACCATCCGCGCCGCTAATTGCCCGAACTCATCGATATCAACGGCACGCCCGACCGGTAGAACTCGTCCATGTCGATAATAGCGAAGTCCGTCTTCAGCCAGGACGGCCTCGATTCTTGCCCTAGCTTCTTTCCAAGACTCGACTTCTGCCTGGAGTACAGGCCTCGTGTCCATATATTCTTCAAGCACATTGCCAAGAATCTGCAGGCTATCCGAGTTTGGGTCCTGACCGGCTCGAAACAACCACTCCTTCCATTTTGAGTGGTGTGCCAATGCAGGCGGTTCGCCTGGGGCGCCAGAGCTCGAAAACAAAGCATCAAGCGTGGCGTGCCCTCCCGTTCCTTGGATGACGTCGCCTACCACCTTGCAGAGCGCCCTTGAAAGCCGTGTGTTTGTCATGCGGCGTACTATAGCGGCAGCCTTATAGGCTGCAGCGCGTGCTCTTGGCGATTCGGAGAGTACCGCTCTCAGCCACAGAAGTCACTTATAGCCCGCAGCGCGGCCAGGATCAGACGCAGGTTATGCCCGGCGCCGCACATCACCGCGTACAACGCATCTCCCAGCGCGCCCTTGAGCGGATTGCGTTCCAAGCGCCCGTCCATTTTCATGTGCCCAATGGCCGCCTCGATGGCGCTTCTTCGCTTTATCATGGCCTTGAGGGTTTTGGTGAAGCCCCGTATCTACCTGAGCGCAGGATGCGCGCACCGTCTATGTCCACATCCCGATAGCCCTTGTCCACGATGGCTGCTGCGGGCCGTTTGTCCGTTCCGGCGAAGATGCCCACCTGTTCCAGCGCCTCGGCCAGCGTGTGGCCGTCGAACGGGTTGCCCGGCATGGAGCGCATGCCCACCACCAAGCCCTCTTTCAAGGTAATGGCGATGCTGACCTTCACGCTGAACTCATACGGCGTACGGGCTTTGTCCTTGCTGAAGCATTCCACTTCGCACGCGTGCAGGGCGTACAACTTGTTCTTGTCCTTCGTGCGCTGTCTCAGGATGCGGCCAGTGCGCTGCAGCAGATCCTGGACCTTGGCTTTGGCGGCTTGGGGCAGCATGTGCAATTGGCGAGCCACCTCGCGGTGCACGAAGCCGACACGGGTTCGCAGCGTACGCACGGACTTCTTCATGCGCTTGAACTGCTTGGCGGGCGCGTAGCGTCCGATCCGCTTGGCCAGTCGTGGTACCACACAGATGTAGCTCTGGCGCAGCTGCAGGCCGTGGTCCCGGGCCGCCCTGACCAGGTGCTGTCGACCCCTGTCCTGCAGCGTCTCCAAGCCTTCTTCACCAAATCAACGGCTTGCGGTTTGTTCAGGGCGGACTATTTAAATAATTAATTTAACCCCAAAATAGACATAACTACCTCAACAGCACCACTACCATCCGCGTGCGAAGCCTGTGCAATACCAAATACCCAAGGAATAAGAGCTCGCGAAGATAAATGGAGATTGCATATTCATCGGTAGAAATAGACGGCCAAAACAGGCTGACACTTTTGCCAAGTTGATGAAGGGTCTCGCTTTTTGGCATCTTGTAAACGAACTTGTTATATTTATTTGCTTTGATGATTTTTAAATTCACAGCTTAATCGGTAAAATTTTTCAGGAACCTCAACCTCTCTTTCAAAAAATGACTTTAGGTCCTCTACCCTTGCAGCCTTTAAATCTGCCAGCACTATTGATTGTGCTGACCCCAGGTAAACAACCGGCACATCAGGCTTGATATTGGCGCATTCGTTTTTACCATTGAAGTCCAGTGTGTGAGCCAGCTTGTATATCTTCGATGGCAAAACCTCCTCGCTTAGATGATTTTTTGACCAATCCCAAAAGACCACTAATACTATAGTTGCCATTATTGGAAAAACAAATGAGTGAACGGGTGGTAATTTGTAATTCCATTCATCGTTGAACTTAGAATAAATATATCCAGCAGCATCAAATGCAAAAAATACCGCAATGACTCCCACTAAAGCTAAAAATGGGAGCACGTAATAAAAGAAAAACAAACCCGCTGTAAATGTCAAAGTAAATGGAAATGCAGATGCATCAACACCAAAAACAGAATTTATAGAGCCTGCCGCCTTCCCTGTAGAAAATACAATTAAACCTGAAACTGCAATTGATGCAACTAGCTTCGAAATCCCAAACTGCCACAGATTGCGAAAAATTGAAATTCTTTCAGTTGAAATCCCAATATACAGTGTCGCTAGAGCAATACCCCAAATCTTAATAGTAAAACTATTCTTGTGCAACCAACCAAATTCATGGTTCTCTTTAATACCGTTGAAAATTAGCACAAATGCCACAAATGCCAATAAACCAAGCGACCAGCTAAGCTCGAGATCTTTTTTTTCCGTCGAAGTTTTTCTTTTCCAGTCTTCGTTCTTCTGCCTTTCAAGTATTTCATACACATAGGTCTTCAATGTACTAATCCCGCCATTTGATTTTTCGTTCTCAGAAATCTCTTCATAAATTGCAGCCAAGTACTCTTCTTTGGTCGACGGTTTTTTATATTTAAATTTCAACTCTTTTTTTTCGTTCACTTTCTAATCCTTGTAAGGTAAAAACAATTTGAGAAGGAATTTTAAAATACCCCTACCACTAAAATATTTAATTTATCCGCAATTATGCGTATAAGCAATCGCATCCGATCTTTTTAGACATCAAAAAAATTTCGAGATTGAAGATCTTTGTGAGCCGCCAAAGACCAGTGATGAAATGGCTACTTCATGTCCTTAATCAGCTCACGACTGCATCCTCAGCCGGAACGCATGCCGGTCAGCGCGACACCTTGGGCCCTGCATCTCGCATCAGCGAGGTCGGCAGCCTCCCTTCGTAGCCCTCGCGGCGGTCGCAGATCAGCCCGTTGAAGTCATTCGCAGCACCTCGGTCGCCGACTGCCCTGCAGCGTGAGCCATATGTCGATGCCGACAGGCGTATTCACGCTCGCTGGCAACGAGCGGTCAATCAGCGCAGCGATCAGAAGGTTCACCAGCCTGCTGCGCGCGAGGCGCTTTATCTTCGAAAAAATCGCGCCCTGAATCATCGACTCCGCTGACAACCAAAAGATCACCCCTGCGCGTCTGCGGCCACAGCCAGTTCCGCCGCTTGAATGGACTCTGCCGGCATGACCATCCGAAGGCTCTCGCGGTACTGCTCTGCCGCCGCCACATGCTCAACTTCTACCACTGCGTCGTAGTTCGCCCGGATCACCGCTTCGATCTCTTTGAGGTCGGCGCGGAAGAACTCTTTGCGCCCGTTGACCTTATTCATGCGCCCTAATGCAAAGTGCGCGTGCAACTTTGCCTCGAGTGCCGGTGCGTTGTTGGAGAACACCAGGGCGTGCACATCGAACCGAAATGGCACAGAGGCATCGCCTAGTTCGTCGACTCGATCCATGGGCTCCAGACGTCGGGTCATTCCAATCTTGTAGATCCCTTCGCCGAACGCGCCGATGTTCGAGATCACGTATACGTAGCCGGCTCGAGCGTTCTGCTCGCGGTAATCCAAGACTCGCTCTTCTTCGTCAAGCGCCAGGTTTTGCTGCACCACTTCAGAGAGGCGTGCCTGCAAGTCTTCACGCTCTTGCTCGTTCTGGGCGCTTGCCAACCGAAGTTGTAGCTTCTGAATTGCACTGGCAAAGTGCCGACGCTCCTTGTCGATCTTGACCCGCACCTCGCGGATTTCGCGCTCCAGCTTTTCCTGCTCACGCTGGTCCTCGCGAGCCTGGCGCGCCATCTCTTTCTCCTCGGCGCGCTTCACTTGGAATTCGTGAGCCAGGTGCAGCTCTGCCAACTTGCGCTGAAGGACCACTTCCGTCCACCAGCACTCAGTCCGCTTGAGCAGTTTGTTGCAGACGTCGAAAGACCGGCGGATACGTTCTTCCATGCGGTCGAAGTTATTGAACTTGACGTTGTCGATGCAGTTCTCACACTCGCTGTTGAATGCGCGCAGCGAGAGCTTTAAGACATCCTTGCGCAACTGTTTCCACTCCGTCTTTGTCAGCGTGACCCCCGTGTGGTCCCAACTTTCGACTTCCTTGCTCAATCTCCGGGCCGACTCTTTTTGCTCCTCACGGATTGCATCCAGACGGCTCTTGTAGTCGGCGCTGTTGGTGAATTGATACTTGGGCACGTACAGCGCGAACGATTCGAGCTCCACCGTCTCCTCTGCAACCAGGATTTCCTTCTGGATGTCCTTCAAATTTCGAAAGGCGGCGTCCACTTCGGCTTGGGCGGCTGCCACATGCGCCTTGGTCTGTGCAAGCCGGTCTTCTTCCATTTTTACTAAGCCTTTGATTTCACCCAGACTCAGTAGGCCGCTTTCCTGCAGTTGGCCCTCCAGCACCTCACAGCGCTTTCGAAGTTCTTCGGCAGACGACTGGGAAGCCTTCAGCTCTTGCTCTAGTCGTTCGGCTCGAACCCGGTGCTTCGTCCCGTTCCAGAAGTCACTGAGTGTCATCCGTCCTCCATTTTTGTTCCGTTTACGATGACTATATCCGGGGTGAAATTTTTAGCCATAGGCACTCACTTGGCATCGACCTAAGGCAATTGCCTTCTGCAAGAGGCCGAAAGTTCCGACTGCACGCTTTACGCATCCCTTCTGGTATCGAAGATCGGTTGTGCCGATGACAGAACTAATAAGATCGCTGCCAATCGTTTAGTTTGACTCGACCGGCGGCTCCCAGCATGAAGCCGTCGTTCAAACGTCTGCGGTGGCCTACTGCTGACACACAGGCCTTGAACAACTGATCTGCAAAGAAAGCAAAACAGGTGACGTTGCCCTCGCAATTCACTGCAAAGCCCCTCATTCAACACGTCCCTGCCCCCTCCATCCAGCACCTCTACGTAACCGCTTTGGGCACCTCCCGCACGCCCCCACCTGCTACGATCCCCCCCGGTGCTCAACACACCTTCATAGGCGGAAGTCACTCCCGAAAGTCAGTGGCATTTCGCCCATACGCTTTGTCTTGCCCTGCAACCCAGGGCAAGTCTTGTTTATGGCCGGGCTGCCCGCCGCTGCATAAAGCCGTTGCGGCAAAGACAGACGGGCAACCCTATGACCGTGTTGACATAGGAGGCCATTCATGGCTTTGCGATCCCCCTCCCGTGCCGTCCCCGCAGACGACATCACCCCCCAAACCCTCCACTTCGGCGACATCCCGATCCGCACATTCCCCGGGAATGGCGTGACCTGGCTTCTTGCCAAGGATGTGTGCACCGCCCTGGGAATCTCCCGCCACAAGGTGGCTACGGGCCAACTCGACGAGGACCAGCGCTGCACCGTCCGCCTTGCCAGCGAACCCGGCCGCAAGCCCAGGCGCGAAGCTGTGGTGGCCATCAGCGTGGAGGGTCTGCATGCACTGATACAGGCCAGCCCCTCACCTGAGGCAAAGCGCTTCAGGCGCTGGGTGAAGGACAGGGTCCTGGCCAGCATGGATGCATCGGCCAAAGTCAGCAAAACGAAGCGCAAGACCCGGCCCGGGCACGATGCCATGCACCCGCCCCAGAGCCTGATCCCGGGGCCTGCGCCCAAGGTCTTGCGCCGCATCCGCACCTGCGATGACCTGTCTTTCACACGGCGCAATGCGAAGGGCGAGCGCATTCAGTGGTTTGTGCCGCCGCGCGTGAACAGCGGGCATGAGCACTACGGGATTGGAGAGATCTGGTTCAGCGAGGTGGTGGAGCTGGCGCGCCACAACCCCAGGCATGCCTATGACGCCATGCGGTTTGCGGGGCCGGAGATGGCGCGGTACTGGAACCATGGGCACCCTGACGGCTTCTTTGACCGCATGGCACGTTGGGCGCTGGGGGCCATTCTTGCCAATGCGCAGGAGCCCATGCTGCCGTTCGAGCTGCCCTGCCTGGGCTTTGCGCCGCTGGAGGGCATGGAGTCCATGCTGGCGACTGCGGCTGCGCCCCGGCCGTTGCCAACCCATGTGCAGGAGGCCATAGACAGGCAGGCCTGGCAGGAGGCGGCCGAGTGCCAGCGGCATTACTACGAGCGCCGCCGCCGTGACCTGATGGCGCGGCACGACTGACGCGGGCGTCAAATGCCACTCCTTTGCCCCAGGAGTGGCCAGCGGCTGGCCGGGCAGTGAACCGAGCAGTGACTCGGGCAGGGACAATGGCGCATATAGCGAGACTCCCATGAAATTGAACCTGCTCACCCTGCACGAAAGTGACCTGGCCGCGCTGCCTGATGGTGTGTACATTCGCCGCCTGACCCACCCCATCACCGAGATGTTCATGGCCCTGCTGCCTGCGGTTGAGATCAATGGCAGCAGCAAGATTGCCGTGGTTCTTGGCCCCCAGGGCGAAGCGGAGGCGTTCGACAACGTTCTTGGAGTGACTGCGGTTTTTGTTGAGGATTTCGACTTTGCGCATTTTCTGGCGCAGGACCGCACTGCCCAGAACCAGCAGTTGCTGGAGCTCCTGCGCGAGTGCCTGATGGACATCGCCAACCGCAAGGGACCGAACCCGCAAGCCGTGCAGGCCATCAACGCGGCAGCGGATGCGGTGGTGCAGCGCCAATTCCAGCTGACGCTGCCCATCAAGAAGCTGGGCAAGCGCAGCAAGGACAGAAAGTCCCGGGTGGAAGTGTTCCGGCGCCTTGATTCCGAAGTGGGTGAAGCCTGGTATTGCGAAGTGACCAGGGCAGGCCAGAGCACCCCGCAAAAACTGTGGATGAGCGATGTGCCCGGCTTCATTGACCGCCGCGACTATTTCAAGACCGCCGAGATCAGCGGCAATAGCTACATCGTCAAGAGCCGCCTGGGCCGGGTGGTCTTCGAGACTCCGCTGGCGTAGCGCCAAACTACCCCGCCATTTCCTTTGCTGGAGCGCGCTCAGGGCAAATCGATCTTCAGCCCGCGTCCGGTCTGCACGGCCACGTGGTGCGCATCCTTCAGGGCCCGGGCCAGCTCTGGATCGGTCTCGTCGAACTCCTTCACCGCAACGCTGCCGATGGTGATCTGGTGCAGCCTGGAGCGATCCAGGCCCCGGTCCAGCAGCACCGCACGCACGTATTGCAGCTGCTGCGCCAAGTGTTGGAAGACATCGTGACCTGGCAGGGCCAGGGCACGTTGGGCCACCAGCGCCAGGGCGCGATCGATGTATTCAAGGGGCGTCAATGGGATTCAACCGGTTCATGGAGTGGCTGCAGAGCATGCCAGAGCGCCGCGGGCCCGAGAGGGCGGGCCGCTGGAGCCAGGGGCTCCAGGGGCTCCAGGCTCCCCTGGCCTCACCCGGTGGCTCTCAGAAACTGTCCCAGTCGTCATCGGCCGTGGAGGCCATGGCGACGGGCTTGGCGGCGGCCGTTTTTGCCGGGGCGGCCGATGCTGCGGGCTTGGCTGCGGCAGCGCTGGGCGCCAGCGCCGGGGCACGGCGGATTGCGTCGCTGGTGGTTGGCGCGGCGCTCGCTGCGCGGGCCGCAGTCTGCAGCGGCGCACCGCTGCCGCCCGACAGCCTGAAGACCGAGACCACGCGCACCAGTTGATCGGACTGGTGGCGCAGGCCTGCGGCGGCGCCGGCCATTTCCTCGACCAGGGCCGCGTTCTTCTGCGTGGTCTGGTCGATGTGGGTGATGGCCTCGGCCACCTGGGCGACGCCGCTGTTCTGCTCGGCGCTGGCGTGGCTGATGTCCGAGATGAGCTGGGTGACCTTGCGGATTTCCTCCATGGCCTGTTCCATGGTTTCCCCGGCAAACGCGGCCTCCTGGTTGCCGGTGTGGATTTCGGCAACGCTGTGGCTGATGAGCTGCTTGATTTCCTTGGCGGCCTCGGCGCTGCGGCCCGCCAGGGCGCGCACTTCCTCGGCCACCACGGCAAAGCCCCGGCCATGCTCGCCCGCCCGGGCCGCTTCCACGGCGGCGTTGAGGGCCAGGATGTTGGTCTGGAAGGCAATGGAGTCGATGACGCCGATGATGTCGGCGATCTTCTTGCTGCTGGCGTCTATGCCCTGCATGGTCTGCACGACCTTGCGCACGGCCTGCCCGCCTTCGGTGACGACGCGCTGGGCCTCGCGCGTGATGCGGTCGGCCGATTGCGCGTGGTCCGCGTTGTGGGCCACGGTGGAGCCCAGTTCCTCCATGGCGGCGGCGGTCTGCTCCAGCGCGCTGGCTTCGCTTTCGGTGCGGGCGGCCAGGTCCTGGTTGCCCTGGGCGATTTCCGCGCTGGCCAAGGCCACGCTGTGGGCCTGTTCGTTCACGCTGCCGACCACGCGCGTCAGGCCCGTGCTGGTGGTGTTCATGGCTTCCAGCAGGTGGCCGATTTCATCCTGGCGGTCGCTGGCGATGCGCACGGTCAGGTCGCCATCGGCAATGGCGTAGGCCATGTGGCTGGCCTGCTTCAAGGGGCGCACGATCATGCGGCGGATGAGCCAGAACCATGCCGCCGACAGCAGCAGCACGGCGCCCAGGCCCATGAGGGCGAACTGCAGGACCAGGCTGCGGGTCTCGGACACGGCTTCGTCCACGTAGGCGCTGGTGGCAATGACCCAGTTCCAGGGTGCGTATTGGCTGAAGACGACCAGCTTGTCGCGGGCCTGGGTTTCGCCCGGATTGGTCCAGGGATAGGCCATGCTGCCCTGCTTGCGGTCCAGCATGTCGCGGATGAAGAAGCGGCCATCGCCGTCCTTGGAATCGCTCATGTTCTGGCCTTCCAGGGCGGGATGCACGACCAGTTGGCCGCGCTGAGGGCCGTCTTCGGCATTGAGCACGTAGTAGTAGCCGGTCTGGCCCACCTTGAGCGCGCGGATGGAGTCCTTGAAGTGCTCCAGCAGTTGCGAGAAGTCCTGGCCCACGAAGGCGATGCCCACGGTGGCGCCGGAGGCGTCCTTGAGCGGGCGATATTGCGTCATGTACTGGCGGCCGAACAGGTGGGCCAGGCCCATGTAGCTTTGGCCGGCCTGGATGGCGGCATAGGCGGGATGGGCGCGGTCCAGCCGGCTGCCCAGCACGGCCGCGCTCTGGTCGCCTTTCTCGTTTTTGAGCGTGGTGGCAATGCGCACGAAGTCGCCCTGCCCCTGGGCCGCAAACACGGTGGCCACGGCGCCGGTGCTGCGCGTGAAGGCCTGCAGGTGCGCATCGTTGCCGTTGAGCGGCTGGCCGTCCAGGCTCAGCACGGGTTCGCCGCCGCTGGTGTCCAGGCTGAGCGTTCCCTGCAGGCTGCGCGCCAGGCTATCGGCCAGGAACTGGGTGCGCTGGCGCAGCTCCTTGTCGGTGGACTCGACGAAGTTGTGCAGCATCTGGACGCCCTGCTGCATCTCGTTGTGCATTTTTTTCTGCAGGGACTTGCTCACATCCCAGGCAATGCCCAGCACCAGCAGCGCCAGGATGGCGGCGACCCAGACAAAATTGGTGAGTGACAGCTTTGCGCCCAATCCTTGGCGGCGCCAGAAACGTTGACCGATGTGCATTGATGCATCTCCTGTGCGGCGTTGTGCGCCGCTGTTGTGCGCGCACAGGCGGGGAATGCCTGCGTGCCAAGCCATGCTGACCAAAGTCAAGCCCTGGTGATTCATGGGCCGAAGCGTATCGACGCTGCCGCATGCGGGATTTGAGATGGGTCAAGGAAGTAACCAAGTGTTGCAACGACAGCGTCCGGCCATCTCCCCAGGCTTCGGCCAACGCCCGCCAGAACGGCTGGGGCACAACCAGGCGCATGACAACGATGCCGAGGTGGTGGGCTTTGTCACCGAAGCCGCCAACGTGCGCTACCTGGAGACCGAGCTGGCGCTGGAAGGCGGCATCCACTGCACGACGCAGCAGCAGCCGCGTTGATGCGCGCCGTGCGGCAATAAGAATCGTCTTAACCTGGGCTGCGCAAGGCCGGGCAAGACTGGAGAGCGGTATATCGATCCGTTTTTTCCAGAAATGCAGCCAAAGAGAACGTCCCAGAAACTGTGCGACCCGTGCTACGAATTGCTGAGCAATACACGCCTGTCAACGCCCCACCCCGGACTGAGGTTCCGCTTTTATTCACTGGAGCAGGACGCCAATTTCGTGAACTATTGCTGCGTGCATTGCCAGGCGCCCCTGGCGATGAAGACAAGCCGGCGCGGGGCACTTCTGGGGTTTCGCCTGATGCCGTCCGAACCGCACTATCGCCTGGGTGAGGGGGACGCCGAGGACGGCGGCCAGGCGCAAGGCCAGGCGCTAAAAGGGTGACCGGCTTGTGCAGCCCGCAGGCCGGTCAGTCGAAGAGATGGTGCTCGGCGCAGAAGGCCGCCAGGTCCTGGTTGCTGTCCACGTTCAGCTTGCGCATGGCGGAGTTCTTCTGGAGGCTGACGGTCTTGACGCTGCGCCGCAGGCGTGCGGCGATTTCGGTGATGGACTCGCCATTGGCGAAATGCCTGAGGACTTCGAACTCGCGCGGCGAGAGGCTGTTGGCGCGCTCGGTCAGGAAAACGGACCGCTCCTGCCTGGGCGTGTCGGCCTGGAATGAGGGCGAATAGTAGCGGGCATTGAGGCGGACACACTGCAGCGCCGCCATGATCTGGGTGAGCGGCTCTTCCTTGAGCAGCACACCGGCGACGCCGGCGTCATACAGGGCCGAGATGATCATGGGGTTGGAGACGGTCGTCAGCACCAGCACCTTGATGTCCGGGAAGTGGCGTATCAGATAGTCCACGTAGCGCAGGCCATCGCCATAGACATCGTCGCCCGGCATGGAGTAGTCGGTCAGAACCACGTCCAGCGGGTTCGACCTGGCGTATTGCATCAAGGACGATGGCGTGCTGAACGTGGCCACGACCTGGAGATTGGGGTCCTGCTCCAGGAAGTCCTTGACGCCAAGCAGGACCACGGCGTGGTCGTCCACGACAGCAATGCGCAGTTTCAGTTTCATGGGATCGCAAGCAAAGGGTTAGGGCTGGGGCAATTGCGCCATCATGGCTCGAAGGTCGGCCAAGAGGTCGGCCAAAAGGACTGACAGCGCGGCCTGCAGGCCGGGCTCCCGGGTGCCGTTCGGGAGCTGGTCCTCCAGCGACTGGGTGCGCGCGGCAAGCTCCTGCATCCTGGCCAGCAGCAAGGCGCCGCGCATGCGATGCAGCGCCTGCGCGGCCAGGTCGGGCCGGCGCTCCTCCAGGCCACGGGCCAGCATTGCGATGTCGTCGTTCATGCACTGCACGAAGACCTGCCGGTGCGTCTGCAGCACGTTGGGCTCCGACAGGGCCGCAGGCTGCGGGGTATCCCCCACCGGGGTATCGGCCTGGGCAGGCGCCGGACGGAGCCGCTTTTTCGGCGCGAATTTCTCCAGGGTGCGGACCAGCGTGCGCAACGGGATGGGCTTGACCAGCCAGGCATTCATGCCGGCATTCAGGCAGCGGTTTTCCTCGTCCAGCATGGCATTGGCGGTCACGCCGACGATGGGGCAGGCAACGCCCTCCGCACGCAGCCGCTCCGCCAGTTCGTAGCCGTTGAGGTAGGGCATGTTCACGTCCGTCAGCACCAGATCGTGCGGGCTGATGTCCCACAGCGCCAGCGCCTCCTCCCCGTCGTCGGCGACCGTGACCTCGCAGCCCAGGCTCTCGAGCTGGCCGCGCAGCGTCACCTGGTTGACGGGATTGTCCTCGGCGACCAGCACGCGCAGGTCGAACAGGGGCAGATCGGAGCCGGAGCCGGCCGAGCGCTGTGCGCCGCCGAGCACTTGCGCAATGCCCAAACCGATGCTCAGAACGTTGTGCCCGTCGATGCCCCGGTTGTCGGGCGAGGAAAGGTTCAGGTGCGGCCCCGTCCATCCGGGCGCGGGGCTGTCCGCCGGCAACAGGACGTCCAGCAGCAGTTCATCCTTGTCCGCGGCCACCGGGGCGGCACCCGCCGCGCGGGCCTGGCCGGCCCAGCGCTGCAGCCAGGCACAGATGTTGTCCGTCAGTTCCGGGTGGGGAGTGCGCACCGCGATCCGGGCACCCTTGAGCTCGGGCGCCTCCTCCTCCTCCTGCGCGACGGTCTCCAGCCCCAGCTCGAACCAGAACCGGCTGCCCAGGCCGGGCTCGCTCCAGACCTCGATGGAGCTGGACATCATCCGGGCCAGGCTCCAGCAGATGGACAGGCCCAGGCCCGCTCCACGGGCAGTGCGGCTGCTGTTCTTGACGAGATAAAAGGGCGTGAAAAGCTCGCCATGCAGGGATTTTTCTATGCCCACGCCCGTGTCGCAGACCTCGAACACCAGCCGGACCTGGGAGGCCGCGCCCGGCACGCTGCGCAGGCGGACGATCACATGGCCGGCCTCCGTGAACTTGATGGCATTGCTGATGAGATTGCCCAGGATCTGGCGGATGCGCACCGCGTCGCCCAGCACCGACTCGGGCACCTGCGCGTCCACGCAGGAAAACAGCAGCAGGCCGTTTTGCTGCGCCATGGCGGCATAGGAGCTGGTGCAGTTTTGCACCAGCTCCCGGGGATTGAACGGGGCCTTTTCCAGCTGCAACTGGCCCGCCTCGATCTTGCTGGTGTCCAGGATGTCGCTGATGATCTGCAACAAGATGGACGAGGAGGCTTCGATACGGTCCACATACTTGCGCTGCAGCTGCGTGAGCTCGGTCAGGCCCAGCAGCTCCAGCGTGCCCAGCGCGCCATACAGCGGCGTGCGGATCTCGTGGCTCATGGTCGCCAGAAAGGTGGACTTTGCCTCGTTGGCCTCGTCCGCCGCGATTCTTGCCCGCTCCAGATTGCTCTCGATTTCTGCGCGCGCACTGACGTCGGCAAACACGCACAGCGTCACATCCTGGCCCAGGTAGCGGGTGGGCGCGTAGGCCACGTAAAGCGTTCGGCCCTGCGCGGTGACCAGCTGCTCCATGGTTCCTGCGGCCCTGGCGTGGACAATCTCGTCCAGCGCTGCCCTGTTTTCCGGCGAGCCGGGGCGCAGGTAGCCATCGGCCGAGTGCAGCCACTCCTGCACCAGCGAGTTGCTGAAGATGATCTTTCCACTGCCGTAGGCGACAAGGCAGACAGCCACGGGGGCGGTTTCGATCAGCGTCCTGTTGAATTGATTGCTCTCGACGATGACCCGCTGCGCGTCCTGGGCAGGCGCAATCACCTTGCGGTTGAACCAGCGGGTATAGGCAATACCGGCCAGCAGGCTCAGCAGCAGGGCCAGCACCAGGCCGGCAGAGGGCGCGAACAGCCGGCCCTGGAAAAAGGTGGCGTAGTCCACCTGGTAGTAGCCGGTCCACCGGCCGGAGGCATCCTCGGTCTTGAGGATCAGGCCATTGCGCGTATACCGCATCCCCGCCTCGTCCACCTGCGGCACCGGGCCGGTGCCCATGAGCACGCCGAAATCCCGGTGCTCCAGCCAGAAAAGATGCCTGGGCAGCGTATGGATGGATCTTTCTATGGCGCTGATGCGCTGGCGGCTGAAAAGGATGGCGGCGTAGATCGGGCTTGTGGCGGCTTCGTCGCCGGCATCGATATGGCTTGAAAAGCCGGCTGCGACCATGCCGATCATCTTTTCCGGGAACTGGGGCGACCGGAACCAGACGATCTCCTGCGCCGGCGCCGTGGAGCCGGCGCCCGGCCGGGCATCGGCGGCCCTGGCCCGCAGATGCGCCTTGACGGCGGCAATCGTGCTGTCGAACATTTCCTGCGTGACGCTCTCGTTGCCGATGGGCACGTCGATGGCCGGCACGCCGATGCTGATCGCCCCATCCTCCTTGGTGAAGAAGGCAGCGGCTGCCGGGAAGTAGGAGCCTGCCCAGAAGGAGGAATAGCCCGCGGCCAGGGAGCTGCCCAGCGAGAAAAGCCGGTCCGGGAGCGTGTCGCAGGCCGCGCGCGCAGAGCATTGCAGTGAAAAGGGAATGCCGCCGATGGCCTCGCGGCCACGGAACATGCGGTAGTCCGCCTGCGCAGGAGCGGGCACGTCAACGATGGTGGCTACTCTCTGGTCCGGCAGCGCTTTCCAGGACTCGTTGCGGCCCTTGAGCCGCCGAAGAAAGATCTCCTGCTCGTCCAGCGAGCCGACGATGGCGGAGAAGTTCAAGGCCAGGCGGCCCTGCTCCTGCTCGAAGATCCTCTCCGAGCCCCACAGCAGCACGGCGATGAGGAAGATCGCAAGGGGAAGCACTCCAAACAGTACCCGGTTCTGCCAGCGTGTGGTGCGTGTGATCTTGCTGAACGGGGAGTCGGGCATGGACGCCTTGCGTGCTTGGGTCAGGTGGGGTTGCCTTGGTGTCGGGGTTCGGATGCCAGCATAAGGGCAAATTCGCTGGCGGGCACCGCGGCGGACAGCAGATATCCCTGCACGCAATCGCAGCCGATGCTGCGCAGCAACTCCAGGTCCTGGGTGGTCTCCACCCCTTCCGCCGTCACCGTCAGGCCCAGTTGCCGCCCCAGCTGCACCGACGACGTCAAGGCCGCAGTGCGCACCTCGTCACCCGCGGCGCCGGCCACGAAGGCCCGGTCGATCTTCAATTCGGTGAAGGGCGTGGAGATGAGGCTGTACATCGAGCTGTAACCCCGCCCGTAGTCATCCTGGGCCAGGCCGAAGCCTTTGAGCCGCAGGCGGCTCGCGCACATGTAGTAGTTGGCAGGTATGCCGACGGCCTGGTCCTCCAGCAGCTCGAACGTGATGTTCTCCGCAGCGATGCCGCACCGGGCCGCCATGCCGTGCAACTCATCCGGCAGGCCAATATCGTCCAGCAGCGGTATCGGCAGGTTGACGGACACAGGCACGACATGTCCGGCACTGCGCCAGGCCAGGTGCGCCGACATGGCGTCTTCCATCATCCGCACCAGCAAGGCATGGTCCAGGCCATGGAACCGGATGGCGGACATGAACGAGCCCGGCATCATGAAGCCGAACTGCCGATCGTTCCAGCGTGCCAGCGCTTCCACACCGACGGTGTGGCCCGTGAGCAGGGATTTCTTGGGCTGGAACCAGGCCTGTATGGTTTTCTCCTCCAGCGCCTGGATCAGGTGTGCCTTGGCGAAAATCGGCCGTTCCTTGATGCCTGGAGCGCTTTTCCTCTCGTAGGCACGCAAGGACCTGAGTTGGCTGGCCAGGACCTGGACATGGTCCGCACCGAACGGCTTTTGAAACATCCCGACAACGGAAAAGCCGGACTCCTTGGCCATGAGACTGACACTGTTCATCAACCGGCGCGAGCAGGAGCTGGATATGACGAGCATCGGATGCAGGCCGCGCTGGCTCAGTTCATTGATGAACTGCAGGCCGTCCATGTCGGGCATTTTCAGGTCGGTGATGACGAGGTGGAATCCGCCATCGCGCAGCATTTGCAGGGCATCGCGTGCGTTGCAGGCAATGTGCGTGTCCACGATTCCCGCCTCCATGAGCAGGCTGCGCGTGTGCTCGCAGCACAGGGCGTGGTCGTCAAGAATGAGTACTTTGAATGTCGACAGCATGGGATCAGGTCCTGCATTGCTTGATGTGGTTCAGGGTGGTGCGCAGCACCGCCAACGTGAATGGCTTGCACAGCAGGCTGTCGAAGCCGGCCGGCAGTCCGTCGCCCTGCCCTTGCGCCTGCGTTTGCGTCTGCCCTTGCGGCTGCGCATTGGCCGTCAGCCCGACGATCGGGCGGCCGTAGCCACGCTTTCTGAGCGCACGCGCCAGGGCCAGGCCATCCAGCAGCGGCATGTGCAGGTCGGTGAGAACGGCGTCGAATTCGAGCAGGCCGGGCATGGACAGCGCGTCCTGCCCATTGCTGGCCTGCTGGACCTCGCAGCCCAGCACCTGCAGTTGCTCTCGCAGGATGATTCTGTTGATGGGGTTGTCCTCGACGATGAGCACGCTCAGCCCCATCGGCTCGTGGACCTGGGGAACGGCGGCGTACAGGTCAGGGCGCGCGCCCGGCGCAATGCCCTGCTGGGCCATGCCCAGCGCCTGGCCCACGGCCAGCACGCCAGGCATGCTGGTTTCCCACACACGGGCCTGCAGGGTTTCGCGGGGGACCTCGCCCGGCGCCAGCGCCACAACGCATTTGCCCGTCCATTGCGGACGGCGCACCGACCGTGGCCAGGCTTGCACCAGCACCGCCTGTTCATTGGAGCCCTGCACCTGCTCCCGGTAGGGCTGGGCCATCGCGCCCCAATGCCGAAGCCAGGCGCACAGGTTGTGCACGACTTCCGGAATGGCGCCATCCACGTAGACGGTGTGCGGCAACAGGCTGGGCACCGCCTCATAGCCTGCCGCGCTCTCGCGCGGCAGGCGCAGCTCGAATGACACGCAGGTCCCCAGTCCCGGCTGGCTGGCGGCCGTCAGCCGCCCGCCCATCTCCTGGCTGAGGCGCAGGCAGATGGACAGACCCAGGCCCGCGCCCTGGACCTGCTGCTGCGTGGCCGCATGGGCACGGAAGTACGGGTCGAACAGGAAGGGCTGCTGCTCCGGCTCGATGCCGATGCCCGTGTCCTGAACCTGGAACCGCAGGTCGGTGCCTTCCTCGCTCTCTCCCATGACCTGCAGGCGGATGGCCACATGGCCGGAGAACGTGAACTTGATGGCATTGCCCACCAGGTTGTCCAGGATCTGCCGCAGCCGCAAGGCATCGCCCACCAGCAGGGGCGGCGTTTTCACATCGGAGACGGCATACAGCTGCAGCCCCTTTTGCTCGGCACGCGACAGCAGGCCCGCGGCCACGCTGTCGAGCAGTTCGGTGGCCGAGAACGCATGGGCCTCCAGTTGCAGCCGGCCCGCCTCGATGGCCGACAGGTCCAGGCTGTCGTTGACGATGCGCAGCAAGGAGGCCGACGCCTGCTGCATGGCCCCCAGGTAGCGGGTCTGTTCGGAAGGAGCTCTGGACAGCGCCAGCAGCTCCAGCGTTCCCAGGATGCCAAAGAGCGGCGTCCGTATTTCATGGCTCATGGTGGCCAGAAACTGCGTCTTGGCCTGGCTGGCCGATTCGGCGCGCAGCTTGGAATCGACCAGTGCTGCCTGTGCCTGCCTGAGCGCCGTCACATCGCTGACCAGGCAAAAAACCACCGGCTCGCCGGCGTGGCTGGTGTGCGTGGTGCGGACCTCCACCAGCCGACCGTCTCCCAGCACCAGCTCGCGCCGGGCCTGCTGCGCGCCCTCGGCAACGGCATGCTCGAACCACGAAGAATCACTGCATACCCACTGCCGCGCCAGTCCGTTGGACAGCAGCAGGCTGCGATCGCTGCACCGCACCAGCGCCAGGCCCACGGGGGCCGTGTCCAGCAGCTTTCGGCAGAGCGCATCACCGGCGGCGCAGGCGCCTGCCCGGCTCCAGGCCGAAGTCGGCACGCCGCGGCGCAGCCGGCGCACGCACCATGCAAGTACAGCCATGAAGGCAAGTCCCAGCGACACGGACCCCAGCAGCAGCCAGACATGGGCCCTGACCAGCTGCCGCGCGGGCTCCCAGCGGTCTGCAAGCCATCCGGCGTCGTTCGCGGATTTGCGCAGCAACAGGGATTCGGGAAGCGCCCGGCCTGCCTGCATCAGTGAATGGAGCGGCCCGGGCTGGCCCTGCGGTGCGCTGGCGCGCCACGGCCAGGCATAACCGGCTTGCGTGTGGATGGCTGCGTGCGTGGCCCCCACCGCAGCGTCCAGCAGCAGGAAGCATCGGTCCATGAAAAACAACTGAATGTCTCGCACGGGCACATGACCGAGGCTGCGCGACGGCGTCGCCGGGGCGGCGGCGTCCCTGCCGCCGTGACCGGCACAGGCCAGCATGGCCATGATCGCCAGTGCAAATGCCATCAAATCACGCCGTGCCAGGGACAGGCACAGCCTGTGATGTATCGATCTGGAAGAAAACAAGAGAGCTTGAAACTGGCGCATTGCCGAATCTTAGAAATCAAAGGGCGAATTTGGACTAAGAATTTTCTTAATGCTGAAACCTCTTGCACGCCGCCTCGCCAAAGAGCGATTTCAAGCATCGATCCGCCATCGAAAAATCGTCAAATCTCTTTGAAAATGCAATTATTCCTGTCACTTTAAGAAAATTCTTAAACCAATATTCCGATGCCCTGGAGATCATTGCCGGATTGATTCATCGACAAAGGCTGCTCCGTTTCTGACCACCCCCTGTGATATTGAACACAGACGTCGCGCATGCAGAATGCCAGCGCTATTTCACGCCATGTATTGCGCAATATCCAGAATGCGTTTCGGCAGCCCCTTTCAGGGAAAGTAAAAAATGGCAATGAGGATATACAGGCAACGATTCACGACCAGGCCGGCAAGCAGGCCGCTGCGCCTGCTCGCCCTGGCGTTGCTCTTGCAAGGCTGTGTCGCCACGGCCCATGCATGGACCGTCGTGGTGGACAGCGCCGCCGACGCAAGCGGCCCGTGCGCCAGCACCGGCCTGGGACCCTGCTCCCTGCGCGACGCCATCACCTACGCCAACGCCAACCGCAACAAAGGGGGCGACAACCGCATCGAATTCAGCATCGGTGCGGGGGGAGAGCAGACCATCGTCACCCAAAGCAACTGGAATGGCAGCCTCATGCAGCCCATTGCACCCGCCACATCACTGACGGTGGACGCCAGCACGCAACCCGGCTATGAGGACCACTTGCCACGCCGCCCCCTGATCACGCTGCAGGCAGGCAGCTCCGAGTTCGGTACAGGGCTCGAGCTGGCAGGCGCCATCACGGTGCGCGGTCTGGCGATAGGCGGCTTCAACACCGCCCTGGCGGTGACCGGCGACGGCAACACCGTGCTGGGCTGCCATATAGGCGTTGACGCATCGGGAACGGTCGCCATGGGCAATCGCAGCAACATTATTGTCAACTCCGGCAACCGCAACCGCATCGGTAATCTGGATATTGGCGGGCGAAATGTCATTTCCGCGGCGGAAAATTCCGGAGTATGGCTTTCCTGGCCGGGCGTCGGTACAGAAAACATCATTCAGGGAAATTACATAGGCACCGATATCACCGGCAATGTGGCGCTGGGAAACCAGGGAAACGGCATCAGCGTGGCATCCGGATTTACCGGCACGCTGATCGACAGCAACCTCGTCTCCGGCAACGTCAGGGAAACCGGTGGTTCATCCGGCATTTCCATTTCCGGCTCGCACACGCTGGTGACCCGCAACCGCGTCGGGACCAATGCAGCCGGCACGGCCATGATTGCCAACAATGGGCCAGGCATTGCCGTATTCTTTTCGCCGGAAGGCGGACATCGCATTGGCACAGGCCCTGAAGACGGCAACCTGGTTGCCGGAAACAAGGAAACGGCCATTGAATTGAATGGAAACTACGCCGCACGCAACTCGAATACCCTGATTGCCGGGAATATCGTGGGAACCAGCCTGGATGCCAGCACCATGCTGCCCAATCAATGGGGCATCGTCATCAAGGATTCGGACGAGGTCACCGTGCGCGGAAACATCGTCGGTGGCAGCAAGGCGTCCGGCATACAGTTCCAGGGCGCCGGCAAGAACAACCTCGTGCAGGGCAACTACGTGGGCGTCAGTCCCCAGGGAACCGCCCTGCCCAATGGGGAAGGCGTTTCCTTTTTCCAGAAGGCCCATGACACCCTGGTCGGCGGTGACGACGCGGCACATGCCAACGTGATTGCGCACAACAGGCTGTTCGGCGTGGGATTGCGGGGGGACGAAGTCAAGGGCGTCTCCATGCTCGGCAATGCCATCTACGGCAATACCGAGGGAGGCATCGCACGAACCAGCCTGGCCAACGGAGATCCTGCCGATCCGGTACTGCTCACGGTGACGCCCGACGGCCTGTCCGGCACGCTGGACAGCGTCGCCAACGAGAGCATGCGCATCGAGTATTTCTCGACGCCCAGGCTGCCCGACGGGCTGGTGGAGCGCGCCGCCGGCAAGGTTCTGCTGGGCTCGCAGACCGTGACCACCGATGCCTCCGGCCATGCGCCCTTGGCGTTCAAGGGCGCCATGCCTCCGGGCGACCAGGCCGCTGTCACGGCGACCGCCACCCGGATTTCCACCGGCGACACCTCGCGCTTTTCCAACGCGATGGCGGCCAACGCCGCCCCCGTGGCGCTGCCGCAAGCCGTCACGACGCCGCAGGATACGGCGCTGTCCATCACCCTCGCTGGCACGGACTTCGAGTCGGACCCGCTGCGCTTCGAGATCACCGCTGGCCCCGCCCATGGCGGCATCAGCGGCTTCGATCCCCAGACGGGCACGCTGGTCTACACGCCGGCGGCCGGCTACTCCGGGCCCGATACCTTCGCCTTCACGGTATCCGACGGGCACCAGAGCGCTGCCGCACCGGCGGCCGTGTCCATCGAGGTGGTCGCTGCCGATCCTCCCGACCCGGGCCCGGGCACCGATCCCGACCCCGGTCCGGGCACGGACCCAGGACCCGGTCCCGGCCCCGGAAATGTCCAGGCCGTTCCCGGCCTGGGCCAGGGTGGCATGCTGGCACTGTTGTGCGGCATGGCCTATCTGGCCAGCCGCAGGATGAGGAAAAGGCAGGCCTGAGCCTGCAGCGGGCGCAGTGGTCCCCGCGCAAACGTCAGGCCGGCAGCCAGCGCAGCCAGCTCGGCCGCCAGGTCAGGGTGAAGGCAATGGCCAGGGCGGCAGCGGCCAGCGTCATGATCCAGACCAGGGAGGCCATGGAGGCATGGTCCACCGCCAGGCACAGTCCCAGCGAGGCGGCCAGCCCCGCAGCGCCCAGCCAGCGCAGCAGCCTGACCTTGCCATCGGGCTGGGGCATGTCGCCGTGCACCTGCTCCCAGTGCACGTCCTTGGCCAGCGCAAACCAGCCCATGCCGGCCAGCGAGGCGGCAAAGGCGGCGGCCAGCAGCAGTGCGTCCATCAGTCCCTCAGACATGGGCCACCTCCGCGGCGCGCGAGGGCATGGCGGGCACGGCGCGCGTCTTGAGCTTGCGCGCCACCACCACGGCCAGCACGGCGCTGGCCAGCATGAACAGGTCCACGCCAGCCACCGGCCAGTAGCCCTCGCCCAGGGTCTTGAACAGGTGGTCGCCCGTGGTCAGCCAGTTCAGCAGCACGGCCGTGACGGCCATGGCGGCCACGGCCCAGCACTGCTCGCGCCAGGCGGGATTGGGCAGGCCCCGGGCCACGGGGGCGCTGCGCACAAAGGCATGCGCCATGGCCAGCAGCCAGGCGGCCCAGAAGAAATAGCGCTCCATGTCGCCCCGGCCCGGCCAGCCCTGGGGCATGGCCTCGGGCAGCAGGCGGTTGGAAATCAGCATGCCCAGGGCGGCCACCAGCATGCCGGTGACGGTGGTGACGGCCAGGGCATCGACCACGCGCGCGCCCTGCACGCCCTGCTTGGCGTGCTGCTTCTTGCGCTTTTCCACGAAGAAGACAAAGCCGGTGGCAATGCAGGCGCAGCCGGCCAGGCCACCGAGCACGTACAGCCAGCGCAGCAGCCAGTGGCGGAAGTGCTGCAGGTGCAGGCCGGTGAGGAAGGTGTTGAGGCTGTCCACGGCCGTGCGCGGCGGGTCTTCCCGCAACAGCGCGCCCGTGCTGGCCTTGAAGTGGATGCCCTCGCCCGTGAGCGCGATGCGGTCGGTGCCTGCGCGGTAGACGCTGACGTAGCCATTGGCATCGCCCACATGGGTGACGGACAGGAAGCCCACGTCGCCGGCCATGCCCTTGGCGGCCCAGCGGCGCTGCGCCTCGGCCACCATGGCGTCCACCGAGGCCACGGGCGCGGCCACGCCGGCGCGGTCATGCGGCAGGCCGGTTTCCTCGGCCTCCATTTTTTCGTGCAGCTCGTGCAGCGGCTCCAGCTGGGTGTGGGTGATGGGGAAGTAGATGCCCGCAAAGATCACCAGCCCCGTGAAGGCGAAGAAGAAGTGGAAGGGCAGCGCCACCACGCCCGTCATGTTGTGCAGGTCCAGCACGCTGCGCTGGGTGGCCTTCTTCGGACGGAAGGTGAACAGCTCGCGGAAGATCTTGCGGTGCATGACCACGCCGCTGACCAGGGCCACCAGCATGATGAGTGCGGCAAAGCCCACGATCCAGTAGCCCAGGCCCATCCAGTTGAGCGTCAGGCTGTAGTGCAGCGGGTAGAAGAACTGGCTGCCGATCTTGAGGTGGTCGTCCGGCAGGGACTCGCCATTGCGCGGGTCGATGGTGCGCATGGCCCAGATCAGGGTCTCGGGCTTCTTGGCGTTGGCCACCTCGTAGCCGGCGAACAGGCCCAGCACCGGGTCGCGGTGCGTGGTGTAGGCGCCCCAGCGCTGGGGCGTATCGAAGCGCTCGGGCAGCGGGCCGTTGACCTCGCCGCGCATGGCCTCGCGCGCCTGGGCGTTGGGCTGCATGGACTCGAAGACCGGCTTGAGGATCTGGTCGTACGAGGGCATGGGCGTGGGCTCGAAGCGCGAGGCCGGAATGGCCCAGCGGTCGATCTCGCGGTCGAACACCGACAGCGCGCCAAAGAAGAACGCGGCCATGAGCACGAAGCCGAGCACCAGCCCGAACCAGGTGTGCAGCCAGGCCATGGAAAGGCGGAAATTCTGGAACATGGGAAGCAATCTCCGGATCAGGGCAGCAGCATCTGCTGGAGCAGCGATGCGCAGCCGGTCATGACAATGCCGCCACCGGCCAGCACGGCCCAGACGCGCGGGAGGCTCTGCGCCGCAAAGGCCCAGAGGAACACCGTCAGAAACACCAGGAAGCCGAGGATGTAGCCCAGATGCTCGGCATCGTGGAACTCCATTCCGGCGGCAAACATCAGCACGACGCCCAGGGCGATGAAGCCCCAGGTGAAGGCATAGCCGCCGAAGATGGCAGCTGCAATGCGAACCAAAATAGTTTTCATTTACACAGAAAAATACAGTTGTGCACCAAGTTCTCGGGGCGCATTATCCCCGAGGGTTGTTAAAACCTGTAATCGGCTGTGGTCTGTGGCGCCTGTCTTCTGTGCGTGGCGTCTCTAGGCAGCCTGGCCTGCCGCCTGCGCCTTGGCCTGCGGCGCAGAAGGCTTGAGCGTGGGCGGCGCGAACTGGAAGGTGTGGGCGCTGGCGCCCGGCCAGTAGAGCTTGAACACGCTGTGCTGCTTGTCCAGCGGCCCCAGCAGCGCGCCGGGCTCCACGCGCAGGACCAGGTTGGCCAGCTGCCGCACCTCGGTGTCGGAGATGCGCCGCACGATGTGGTGGGCCGTGATGTCGCAAGGGTGCTCCAGGCCCGCAGCCTGCACCAGCTCCTGCAGCGCATGCAGGGTCTTGTCGTGGAAGTTGGCCACGCGCGTGGCCTTGTCGGGCACCACCAGGGCCTTCTGTCGCGCCGCGTCCTGTGTGGCCACGCCCGTGGGGCAGTGGCCGGTATGGCAGTTCTGCGCCTGGATGCAGCCCAGGGCCATCATGAAGCCGCGCCCGGCATTGCACCAGTCGGCGCCCAGCGCCATCATGCGCGCGATGTCGAAGGCCGTGATCACCTTGCCGGCCGCGCCGATCTTGATGCGGTGGCGCAGGCCCACGCCGATCAGCGTGTTGTGCACCAGCAGCAGCCCTTCCTGCAGCGGCACGCCCACGTGGTCGGTGAACTCCACCGGCGCCGCGCCCGTGCCGCCCTCGGCACCATCGACCACGATGAAGTCCGGCGTGATGTCCGTCTCCTGCATGGCCTTGACGATGGCGAACCACTCCCAGGGATGGCCCACGCAGAACTTGAAGCCCGTGGGCTTGCCGCCCGACTTCTCGCGCAGGCGGGCGATGAAATGCATCATCTCCACCGGTGTCTTGAAGGCGCTGTGGCTGGACGGGCTGATGCAGTCCACGCCCACGGGCACGCCGCGCGCGGCGGCGATCTCAGGGGTGACCTTGGCGCCCAGCAGCATGCCGCCGTGGCCGGGCTTGGCGCCCTGGCTGAGCTTGATCTCGATGAGCTTGACCTGCGGGTCGGTAGCGTTGGCGATGAATTTTTCTTCGTTGAAGCTGCCATCGTCGTTGCGGCAGCCGAAGTAGCCCGAGGCCACCTCCCAGATCAGGTCGCCGCCGTGCACGCGGTGGTGCTGGCTGATGGAGCCCTCGCCCGTGTCGTGCGCAAAGCCGCCCATCTTCGCGCCCTTGTTCAGCGCCAGGATGGCATTGGCCGACAGCGCGCCAAAGCTCATGGCCGAGATATTGAAGATGCTGGCACTGTAGGGCTGGGTGCAGGGCGAGGCGCCTTCATCGGCGCAGCCGATGGTGATGCGGAAGTCATGCGAGGCCAGCTTGGTGGGCTGCATGGAATGGTTCACCCATTCATAGCCCTGGGCCGTGACATTGAGCTGCGTGCCCAGCGGGCGGCTGTCCGGGTCGCCCTTGGCGCGCTGGTAGACCAGGGAGCGCTGGGCGCGCGAGAACGGCAGCGCCTCATGGTCGGACTCGATGAAGTACTGCCGCATCTCGGGCCGGATGAACTCCAGCAGGAACCGCAGGTGGCCGATGATGGGGTAGTTGCGCAGCACCGAATGGCGCACCTGGGTCATGTCGCGCACGCCCAGCAGCGCCAGCGCGGCGCACACGCCAAAGCCCAGCCACCACCACAGCCCTCCCCACACCAGCGCCGCCACCAGCAGCCCCGCGCTGCCGACCAGGCTCAGGCAGAACGTGGTGTAGCGCAGCGGCACCCATGCGGGCAGGCGATGAACCGGGGAGGCAGACGTTGACATGGCGTGGGTCCTTGGGGGCGTGTTGACGATCTTGTGCATGCCGCGCCGTCGAGGGCGCGCTGTGCACAAGGGTAACCCACGATCCGCGTCAGCCCTGGCGCGGCCGGGCGCCGGCGCCCGTTGCCTGCGCGGCCGCAGGCAGCACGAACCGGAAGCTCGCCCCCTGCCCCGGCTGGTCCACCAGTTCGATGCGGCAGCCGTGCAGCTCCAGCATGCGGTGGACGATGCGCAGGCCCAGGCCGCCGCCGCGGCGGGCGCCGCCCACGGTGAAGGGGCGCTCGAACAGGCCTTCGCGCAGATCGGCCGAGATGCCGGGGCCGGTGTCGGCCACGGTGACTTCGACCGCGTTGCCCGCTGCCGCCAGCGCCACCTGGATGCTGCCACCGCCGGGCGTGTGGCGCAGCGCGTTGTCCAGCAGGTTGCCCAGCACGCGCTCGATCATGCCCAGGTCGGCCTGGACGACGGGCAGGCGGGGCGGGAAGTCAGCCCGCAGCGCCACCTGGCGCGCCTCGGCACGCAGCTCGAATTTCTGGAACACGTCCTGCACCAGGTCGGGCATGGAAAACGGCTCCGGCTCGGGCTGGACAAAGCCGTATTCCAGGCGCGCCAGCTCGAACAGGCTTTGCGCCAGCTCGCCCACCTTCTGGCTCTGGGCCAGGGCAATGCCCAGGTAGCGGCGGCGCTCGGTGGCGTCGAGCACGGCGTCCTTGAGCAGCAGCGTTTCCAGGTAGCCGTGCAGGGACGACAGCGGCGTGCGCAGGTCGTGCGAGACATTGGCGATGAGTTCGCGCCGCTCCTGGTCCTGGCGCGTGAGCGCCCGCCACTGCTCGCCGATGCGCGCTACCATGCGGCGGTAGGCCGAGTCCAGCACGGCGATCTCGTCACGGCTGTCCTGTGCGGCGCCGGGCTGGGGGGCCGGCATGTCCGGGGGGCGCCATGGATGTCGAAGCCGGCCACCTCTTCGGTGAGCCGGCGCAGCGGCCGCGTGATCAGCGCAAAGGCCACCAGGCCCGCCACCAGGCACAGCAGCGCCACCATGCCGATGGACCACAGCGCCGTGCTGAGCACCGAGTTGGCGGAGCCCTGCGCCACCAGCTGGTCATGCGCCTCGCCCTGCAGCACCACGTAGATGAAGCCCACGTCCTTGCCGTTGACGCGCAGCGGCGCCGCGCTGAAGACCTTGCGGCCTTCGACGCTGCGCGGGTCGTCGCCCAGGATGGGCAGCGTGCCGCCTTCCAGCAGCCGGTGCACGGGCGCCAGGTCCACGCGCTCGCGGCGCACGCGGCCGTCGGGGCGGCATGGCCGGCAATGCGGCCGTCGGCGTCCAGCAGGTAGACCTCCACGCTGGGGTTGACCAGCATGAGCTGGTTGAAGAAGCTGCGCACGGCGCCGGGCATGAGGCCGTTGGCGTCGGTCAGCTGGGCGTCGCGCGCAATGCTTTCGGCCACGTCGCGCGACAGGCCCTGCACCACTTCCAGCTCGTGCATGCGGCTGGCGCGCAGCTGCATCCAGGCCGAGGTGCCGCTGCACACCAGCAGCAGCACGGCAAAGACCAGGGACAGGCGCTGGGTCAGTGTCAGGCGCAGCTTCATGGTCATGCGCCCTCCCCCGCCTCGGCGAACTTGTAGCCGCGCCCCCAGACGGTGAGGATGCGCGCGGGCTGGGCCGGGTCGGCCTCGATCTTGGCGCGCAGGCGGTTGATGTGGGTGTTGACGGTGTGCTCGTAGCCTTCGTGCTGGTAGCCCCAGACGGCGTTGAGCAGGTCCATGCGCGAGAACACCTTGCCGGGCTGGCGCGCAAAGAAGTACAGCAGGTCGAACTCGCGCGGGGTCAGGTCCAGCCGGGCACCATGAAGCCGGGCATCGCGCGCCACGGGGTCCATGGCCAGGCCGGCGATGGTCAGGCTGCCGGACTCCAGCCGCGCATTCTGGGCCAGCGCCTCCACGCGGCGCAGCAGCGCCTTGACGCGCGCCACCAGCTCCAGCACGGAAAACGGCTTGGCAAGGTAGTCGTCGGCGCCGATCTCCAGGCCCAGGATGCGCTGCACCTCGCTGGAGCGCGCGCTGATGATGATGATGGGCGTGTAGCGCGCCATGGCGCGGGCGCGGCGGCAGATCTCCAGGCCGTCCACGCCGGGCAGCATGATGTCCAGCACCAGCGCGTCCCAGCCGCCGCGCTCCAGTTGGCGCAGGCCGTCGTCGCCACGCGCGCAGTGCATGACTTCCAGGCCTTCGTCGCGCAGGTGCAGCGTGAGCAGGTCGGCGATATGGGCGTCGTCCTCGACGAGAAGTACGCGGCGCGTGGCGGTCATCGGATGCGGTTTCCTGGAAGTGGCGGGAGTGGCTGCCATTGTGCGCAATACCGGGGCCGGGAGTTATCACGAATCTTTGAACTCTGCGTGAAGACTTCGGGAGGCCGCCGCCCTAACCTGACTGGCATCGCATCGTTTCAGACGCACGCAACCTTCAGGAGCACACCATGACCACCAGACGCCATCTTCTGTGGACTGCAGGCGCCGGCACCACCGCCGTGCTGGCGGCCAGCCTGTTCCCGCGCAGCGCACCGGCCGCCGCCTCCAGCGAAATCTTCGAGGTGAGCTACAGCGACGCCGAGTGGCGTGCCCGGCTCACGCCCGAGCAGTACCAGATCCTGCGCAAGGAAGGCACGGAGCGCGCCGGCACCAGCCCCCTGAACAAGGAGCACCGCGCCGGCACCTTTGCCTGCGCGGGCTGCGCGCTGCCGCTGTTCTCGTCCAAGACCAAGTTCGACAGCGGCACCGGCTGGCCCAGCTTCTGGCAGCCGCTGGACAAGGCCGTGGCCACGCGCCAGGACCGCACCTACGGCATGCTGCGCACCGAGGTGCATTGCCGCCGCTGCGGCGGCCACCTGGGCCATGTCTTCGACGACGGCCCCAAGCCCACGGGCCTGCGCTACTGCATGAACGGGCTGTCGCTGACGTTCACGCCCCAGCCTGCCTGAACCCGGGAGCCACGCCATGCTGCTGATCGTCCTGGCCTATCTGGGCGGGGTGCTGACCATCGTCAGCCCCTGCATCCTGCCGGTGCTGCCCTTTGTCTTTGCACGCGCCGACCAGCCCTTCGCCAAAAGCGGCCTGCCGCTGCTGGCGGGCATGGCGCTGACCTTCGCCCTGGTAGCCTCGCTGGCCGCCGTGGGCGGCGGCTGGGTGGTGGCCGCCAATGAATACGGCCGCTGGCTGGCCCTGGGCCTGGTCGCCGTGTTTGCGCTGACCCTGCTGTGGCCCGGCCTGTCCGAGCGGCTGACGCGGCCGCTGGTGGCGGCGGGCTCGCGCCTTTCCGAGCGTGCCCAGGGCACGGAAGGCGGCGCCCGCCCCGGCGCCTCGCTGCTGCTGGGCGTGGCCACGGGCCTGCTGTGGGCGCCCTGCGCGGGCCCCATCCTGGGCCTGATCCTCACGGGCGCCGCACTGCAGGGCGCCAACACCACCTCCAGCCTGCTGCTGCTGGCCTATGCGGCCGGTGCGGCCACCTCCATGGCGGCGGCCCTGCTGCTGGGCGGCAAGGTGTTTGTGGCGCTCAAGCGCATGCTGGGCGCGGGCGAATGGGTACGGCGCGGGCTGGGCGCAGCCATGCTGGCCGGTGTGGGCGCGATTGCGCTGGGGCTGGACACGGGCGTGCTGGCGCAAGTGTCCACGGCCTCCACCGGCGGCCTGGAGCAAAGGCTGGTGGACCGCCTGAGCGGCAGGCCCGAGGGTGGCGCCATGGCCATGCAGGCCGGTCCCGCCATGATGGCCGCCGTGGACAGAGGTGAGGGTTCGGGCCAAGGCTCGGGCCAGGGCTCCGGTACCGGCCCGGCCATGATGGCCGCAGGCGGCGCCATGCGCTTGGCCGGCGGCCCGTCCCGCGCCGCCCTGCCCGACGAAGGCCTGGCCCCTGCGCTGGACGGCGCCACCGACTGGCTCAACTCCACCCCGCTGACGGCCGAACAACTGCGCGGCAAGGTGGTGCTGGTGGATTTCTGGACCTATTCCTGCATCAACTGCCTGCGCACCCTGCCCTATGTGAAGGCCTGGGCCGAGAAATACCGCGACCAGGGCCTGGTGGTGGTGGGCGTGCATGCGCCGGAGTTCGCCTTCGAGCGCAAGCTGTCCAACGTGGAAAAGGCCATCAAGGACCTGGGCATCAGCTACCCCGTGGCCGTGGACAACGGCTACAAGATCTGGCGCGCCTTCAACAACCAGTACTGGCCGGCGCACTACTTCATCGATGCCCAGGGCCGCATCCGGCACCACCACTTTGGCGAAGGCGGCTATGCCGAGTCCGAGCGCGTGATCCAGCAACTGCTGCAGGAAGCCGGATCGAAGCAGGTGGACCAGGGCCTGATCGACGTGCAGGCCAAGGGCGTGCAGCAGCCCGCCGACATGGCAGCCGTGCGCTCGCACGAGACCTACCTGGGCTATGAGCGCGCCGAGCAATTTGCCGCCACGCCTGCCGCCGTGCACAACCAGGCCACCGCCTATGCCACGCCCGAGCGCCTGCCGCTGAACGCCTGGGGCCTGAGCGGCCAATGGACGGTGGGCCCGGAAAGCGCCACGCTGGACGGCGCCACCGGCCGCATCACCTACCGCTTCCAGGCACGCGACCTGCACCTGGTGCTGGGCCCCGGCAGCGATGGCAAGCCCGTGCGCTTCAAGGTGCTGATCGACGGCAAGGCGCCCGGCGCCTCGCGCGGCATGGACGTGGCCGCCGACGGCAGCGGCAGCGTGACCGAGCAGCGCCTGTACCAGCTGGTGCGCCAGGACGGCGGCGCAGCCGAACGCACCTTCAGCATCGAATTCCTGGATCCCGGCATCTCCGCCTATGCCTTCACCTTTGGCTGATCCCTGGCCACTTCACTTTCACCGGAGAGACACCATGACCAACGATTCCACCCTCGCCACCGCACCCCGCCGCCGCGGCCTTCTCCAACTGCTGACCGGCAGCGCCGTGCTGCTGGGCGGCGCCCTGCTGTGGCAGGGCAGCAACCTGCAGGCGGCCGAGCAGGCCGTGCGCATTCCACCACCCGCGCAGGATGCGCCCGCCACGGGCCAGGGGCCGCAGAAAGCCATCTTTGCGGGCGGCTGCTTCTGGGGCGTGCAAGGCGTGTTCCAGCATGTCAAGGGCGTGCAGCGCGCCGTCTCGGGCTACAGCGGCGGCACGGCGGCCCAGGCCTCGTATTCGGCGGTGAGCAGCGGACGCACCGGGCATGCGGAGTCGGTCGAGGTCACCTATGACCCGGCCCAGGTCAGCTACGGGCAGCTGCTGCAGATCTACTTTTCCGTGGCCCATGACCCGACCCAGCTCAACCGCCAGGGGCCGGACACGGGCACGCAGTACCGCTCGGCCATCTTCGCCACCGACGCCGCCCAGCTCAAGACCGCCCAGGCCTACGTGGCCCAGCTGGACGCGGCCAAGGTCTTCGGCAAGCCCATCGTGACCCGGCTGGAGGACAAGCCCAGCTTCTTCCCGGCCGAGAACTACCACCAGGACTTCATGACCGAGAACCCGCGCCATCCCTACATCGTCATCAACGACCTGCCCAAGGTGGAGCAGCTCAAGCAGCTGTTCCCGGGCAGCTACCGCGCCGAACCGGTGCTGGTCAAGCAGGCCGCCCGGCAGATGTAGCGTCTGCGCAGCACAGGTGCGGAGCGGGTGCCGGCAGGCGTCGGCGGCGGCTGCCGTATGAGACATTTGCGGCATGCCTCCCAGTTCGCTTGATGCACCCGCTGCACCCCTCCCGCCCACCCGCGCCGAAGCCCTGCGCTACTGGCTGAAGCTGGGCTGCATCAGCTTTGGCGGGCCGGCCGGGCAGATCGCCATCATGCATGAGGACCTGGTGGAGCGGCGGCGCTGGATCTCGGAGGGGCGCTTCCTGCATGCGCTCAACTACTGCATGCTGCTGCCCGGCCCCGAGGCGCAGCAGCTGGCCACCTACATCGGATGGCTGCTGCACCGCACCTGGGGCGGCATCGTGGCCGGCGGGCTGTTCGTGCTGCCTTCGCTGCTGCTGCTCATCGCCCTGTCCTGGATCTATGTGGCCTTCGGCCATGTGCCGGCCGTTGCCGGCATCTTCTATGGCATCAAGCCGGCCGTGACGGCGCTGGTGGTGCAGGCGGCCTGGCGCGTGGGCTCGCGCACTCTGCGCAACGGCTGGCTGTGGGGCATTGCCGCGGCGGCCTTCGTGGCCATCTTCGCGCTGAAGCTGCCGTTTCCGCTGATCGTGCTGGCGGCCGGCGCACTGGGCTACCTGGGGGGCAGGCTGGCGCCGCGCCACTTCTCCCCTGCGGGCGGGCACGGCCCGCGCGGTGGCAGCCACGGCCCGGCCGTCATCGACGATGACACGCCCACACCGGCCCATGCACGGTTCCGCTGGCGCTTTTTCAGCCAGGTGCTGGCGGCCAGCCTGGGGCTGTGGGCGCTGGCACTGGGCCTGCTGGCCGCCGCCTTCGGCTGGCAGGGCGCACTCACCCAGATGGGCTGGTTCTTCACCAAGGCGGCGCTGCTGACCTTTGGCGGCGCCTACGCCGTGCTGCCCTACCTCTACCAGGGCGCCGTGGACCACTACCACTGGCTCACGGCCACGCAGATGATGGACGGGCTGGCCCTGGGCGAGACCACGCCGGGGCCGCTGATCATGGTGGTGTCCTTCGTGGGCTTCCTGGGCGGCTGGAGCACGCAGGTGTTCGGCCCCGATGCGCTGCTGCCGGCCGGCGCCGCCGCCGCCCTGGTCGTGACCTTTTTCACCTTTTTGCCGTCCTTCGCCTTCATCCTGCTGGGCGGCCCCTTCATCGAGTCCACCCATGGCAGGCTGGGCTTCACCGCGCCGCTGACAGGCATCACGGCCGCCGTGGTGGGCGTCATCGCCAACCTGGCCGTGTTCTTTGCCTGGCACGTGCTGTGGCCCCAGGGCTGGGCGGGTCCCTTCGACTGGCCGTCCGCACTGCTGGGCCTGGCTGCGGCGGCCGCGCTGCTGCGCTGGAAGGTGGGCGTGATCCCCGTGGTGGTCGGCGCGGGGCTGGCCGGCCTGGCGATCACGCTGGCGCGCCAGGGTGGGTAGGAAAGGCTGCGGCATGGTATCGACCACGGATGGGCATTTCAGCTGGCTGCGCTGCCGCACCGCAGGCGTGGAGGCCGTGGCCGCCGACACGGCGAGGCACTTTGGGCGGCACGCCCACGAGCAGTACGGGATCGGCCTGATCGAGCGTGGCGCGCAGAAATCCGCCAGCGGGCGAGGTCTGTACGAGGCCGGGGCTGGCGACCTCATCATGGTCAACCCCGGCGAGTTGCATGACGGCATGCCCCTGGGCGATGGCGGTCGCGCCTGGCGCATGCTTTACCTGGAGCCCTCGGTCGTGGCCCGGCTCATGGCGGACATGGATGGCGCAGGGCCGGCGACCAGCTTCGAGTTCCGCCAGCCCGCCGTGCGCGACCCGCGCCTGGCCGCGTGTTTTCAGGCTCTGTACCGCAGGATGACCGGCAGCGGCGAGGCAACGGACGCCCTGGACCTGGACGAAGCCCTGCTGCAGCTGCTGGGCGGCATGCTGCAGCCCCCTGCCCCGGCGCCCCGCGCACCGGCCCCCATCACACTGGCCCGCGCCCGGATGGACGACGATCCCGGTGCGCCGCTGACCCTGGGCGCCCTGGCCCACGAGGCGGGCCTGAGCCGCTACCAGTTCCTGCGTGCCTTTGCGCGCGCCACGGGAATGACGCCCCATGCCTATCTGCTGCAGCGGCGCCTGCACCAGGCGCGCAGGCTCATCGCCAGCGGCATGCCGCTGGCCGAGGCCGCCGCGCACAGCGGCTTTGCCGACCAGAGCCATATGACGCGCCTGTTCGTGCGCAGCTTCGGCATGGCGCCCGGCTTCTACGCCAGGGCAGCCAAGGCCTGCGCTGCGTGACGCGCTGCAATTTCCTTCAAGACCACGCAAACCGGCCTGGCGAGGATGGAGATCACCTCCCCTCTCCACTCACAAGGCCTGATCTTGCAGTTCTCCTACTCACCCTCCATCCCCCGCGACTTTCCTGAACTGGCCTCGCAGACCTTGCTGCTGCGCGGCCTGTCGCCCGACGTGCCCGTACACGCCGTGATCGCCCCCTTCATGGCACAGGCCAGGCAGAACCTGGCCTGCACCCCGGAAAGCGAGATGCCATCCATTCAGGCCTGGCGGCGCGGCTTTGCCAGGATGGGCCTCAAGCCCACGCAATACCGCTGCGCCGCCGAGGCCCTGCTGCGCCGCTTGCGCAAGGAAGGAGATCTGCCGGGCCTGCATCCGCTGGTGGACCTGTGCAATGCGGCCTCGGTGGCCTTTGCCATTCCCGTGGCCGTCTTCGACCTGGACCGCATCAGCGGCTGCCTGCAGGTGCGCCCCGCAACCGGCAGCGAGGTCTACGAGACCTTCTCGGGCGAGATCGAATATCCCGAGCCCGGCGAAATCATCTTCGCCGACACCGCTGGCCGCGCCCACGCCCGGCGCTGGTGCAACCGCCAAAGCGGCCACTCGGCAGTGCGCGAATCCACAGTCAACGCGCTGATCGTGACCGAAGCGCTGCACGCCACGGGCAAGGCGGATACGCGGCAGCTGGTGGAAGCATTGCAATCGGCGGCCGGGCGGCTGTGGCCCGAGGCCGTTTCACACCGAAGCAACCCCTCGCAGGCCGCCCTGGCCTGAGGCGACCGGGGCCGTTGGCGCCCCGGCGTGAAAGGGGCTAACACGCTGCGCGGACTTCCCGCAAGCAAGACCGCACGCGTATCGCACCGCCCTGCACATCGACTCACAGATCTCTTCAAGACATGCTTTGTTGCTATCAAAAGGATACCAATGCGTTGCATGCTACATACAAATAAAAAGAAAAAGCAATCATTCTCATTGTCATTCTAGAATCCGCACCCGCCATGACAGGCTGCGCCGCTGGCCCCAGGCCGGCAGCAGCGCCGACGCACCCAGAGCACGCCCCACGGCACAGGTTTCCCAGCTCTCGACCATTGACCATGCTTATCCAAAGACTCTCGCGCACGGCAGTTGCGCATGCCGCCCTGCTTGCCCTGTGCGGCGCAGCCCACGCGCAGGCCCAGCCTGAAAATGTTCCCGAGGCCACGCTCGCCCCGGTCACCGTGAACGCAGGCACCGAGAAGGAAAATCCCACCGGAGCCGTGGTGGGCTTCACCGCAAAGCGCGCCATCTCGGCCACCAAGACCGACACGCCGCTGATAGAGACGCCCCAGGCCATCAGCGTGGTCACGCGCGACCAGTTCGAGGCGCAGGGCGTGCAGACGCTGCGCCAGACCACCGCCTACAGCGCGGGCGTGGTGTCCAACTACTTTGACAGCCGCGTGGACAGTTTCTCGGCACGCGGCGGCAGCGTGAGCCAGTACCAGGACGGGCTGCTGCGCACCTACGGCACCTACAACACCAGCCGCCCCGACCCCTACACGCTGGAACGCGTGGAGTTCCTGCGCGGCCCCTCTTCCGTGCTCTACGGCCAGGGCAGCGTGGGCGGCGTGCTCAATCTGACCAGCAAGCGCCCGCAGGCCGAGGCGCTGCGCGAGGTGCAGGTGCAGATGGGCAGCTACGGGCGCAAGCAGATCGCCACCGACCTGACCGGAGCCGTCACCGAAGACGGCCAGTGGCTGTACCGCCTGGTGGCCGTGGGCCGGGAAAGCGGCACCCAGGTGGACCATGTGAACGACGACCGCCTGGTCATCGCGCCCAGCCTGACCTGGCGGCCCAGCGCTGATACCTCGCTCACGCTGCAGGCGCTCTACCAGAAGGACAAGAGCGGCTCGCTGATCGGCTTCTTCCCCTGGCAGGGCACGCGCCTGCCCAGCCCCTACGGCCAGATTCCCACCAGCACCTTCATCGGCGAGCCCGGCTGGGACTCGTTCGACACAGAGAACAAATCCTGGGGCTACCTGTTCAGCCACCGCCTGAACGCGGACTGGACCGTGCGCCAGAACCTGCGGCGCACCATCAGCGACGTGGACTACCGCTCCATCTACACCAGCTTCACCGCCATCCCCGGCCAGGGCCGCCCTGCGCGCCCGGTCTTCAACCCCGACAACCGCAGCGTCTACCGCGATGCCTCCTGGCAGGTCAACGGCGGGCGCATGCTGGTGATCGACACGCAGCTCGAAGGCCGGCTGCGCTGGGGCACGGCCGAGCACACCGTGCTGGCCGGCATGGATGCGCAGCGCAACAGCACCAGCCAGTCCACCTGGCGCGGCCTGACCGCGCCGTTTGACGTATACAACCCCGTCTACGGAAATTTCACGCCGCCCACGGCCTCGCAGCTGGTGCGCCAGCCGGGCGTGTCGCAAAAGCAATTGGGCTTCTACGCCCAGGACCAGATCAAGTGGGGCCGCTGGACCGCCACCCTGGGCCTGCGCCACGACAGCGCCCAGACCGATACCGAAGGCCGGCCCGCCTCCGCCGTGGACGAGAAGGCCTGGACCAAGCGCGCAGGCGCCACCTACCAGATGGACGGTGGCTGGGCGCCCTACCTGGGTTACTCCGAGTCCTTCCAGCCGCTGGGCGGCGTGAACGTCTACGGCACGCCCTACAAGGCGCAGCGCGGCGAGCAATGGGAAGCCGGCGTGAAGTGGCAGCCGCCGGGCCAGGGCCTCTCGGCCTTTGCCGCGGTCTATACGCTGCGCGAGAAGAACCGCAAGACCACCGACCCGGCCAACCCGCTCAACAGCCTGCAGATCGGCGAGGTCAAGGTCAACGGCTTCGAGGCCGAGCTGACCGCAAGCCTGGCCCGCCACTGGGACGCCACCCTGGCCTATGCGTACACCGACGCCGTCATCTCGCGCAGCAATGGCGGCGACCAGGGCCAGCGCGTGACCAGCGTGCCGCGCCACACGGCATCGGCCTGGCTGACCCACCGCTTTGCCAGCGAAGGACGCGGCGGCTGGAGCCTGGGCGCGGGCGTGCGCTACACGGGTTCGCAGTGGACGGGCACCAGCCTGGTGGACACGCCCTCTGCCACGCTGCTGGATGCCATGGTGTCCTATGACGCCGGCCCATGGCGCCTGGCCTTCAACGTGGTCAACCTGACCGACAAGGTGCAGATCACGCAGTGCCTGGCACGCGGCGACTGCTTCTACGGCCAGCGGCGCACCTTTGCGGTGACGGGAACGCACCGCTTCTGAGGACCGCCGCGCGCCTTTCACAGCGCAGGCAGCTCAGGCAGGCAGCTGCCTGAAGCTCCTTCGGTCCGCCGTGCTGCCAAACGATGCGCAGCCCGACAGCACGGCGGGCGAAGGCGCGGTGGTCGACAGCGCCTCGCTGCACAGCCGGGGCAGTTGGCTGTGCTCGTCTTCCAGGGCCTGTGTCTGGATCATGGGGGCCATGGCCACCACGTTGCCGAAGATGGTGGCAAAGGCCACGTCGGCCGCGTCCCGGCCCGTGCCAAAGCGCATGAAGCCCATGGGGATGGCCGTGCCCGATGCATCGAACAGATACCACCTGTCGCCCAGGTAGGCTTCCACGTAGGCATGGAAATCGGGCGGGCCCAGCGCAGGGTCGGCACCGTAGTCCGTGCCGGTGGCGATGCGGGCGGGAATGTTCAGCGCACGGCACAGGGCGATCATCAGGTGCGTGAAATCGCGGCACACGCCCACCTGCTCCACCAGGGTATCGACGGCCGAGGTGGACGAGTTGCTGGTGGCCGAAGCGAAGGTCACCAGCTCCTGCACCCACTGCTGTATGGCCAGCACGCGCGAATAGCCGGGCGCCAGTTGGCCGAAATTGCGGAAGGCCAGCTGCATCAGCCGGTCGGACTGGCAGTAGCGGCTGGGGTAGATGTACGGCAGGACCTCCAGCGGGATGCAGCGCACCGGAACCTCGCCCAGCGCCGCCGGATCCTCGCGGTGGTGCGCGATGCAGACGGTGGCCGTGTAGGTCAGGTGCAGGGGGCCTGGGTTGGCATGCAGGCGCATGAAGCGGGTGGAGGTGGCAGGCTCGGTGGCAATGTCGGGCTCCACGGGCTGGCTGAGCACCAGTTGCTCGTTCTCCACCGTCTGGTGGGAGGTGTGGGCCGCATGGATGTTGAACACGAAATCGGCCCCGGCCGGATCGCGGATGTCATAAGCAAGATCCACCTGGATCTGCAGCCGGATCGCTGCGTTGGCCATTGGTTGTCCCTGGTTGGTTTGTCTGATCGCCACCATGGTGCGGGCAGCCACGCCCGCAGGCCGTAGGCCCCTGCTGAAAAGCCTGTAGTGCTTGGCAGGGACAGCGCGTGCGCCGGGCGGGAGGCGCGCCTGGGGTGCAAACTCGGCTAACATCGGCGCCGCCCCGCATGGCGCAATGCCTGTGGCGGGGGCATCCACCAGCCAGGAACAGCCAAGGAGACCGCTAGATGGCGGAGATCATCGAGATATCGCGGGCGGCGCTGCACGAGCAGGTGGCGGACCGTTTGCGGTCCATGCTCATCGAAGGGCGCATCGCCCCGGGAGCCAAGCTCAACGAGCGCGAGCTGTGCGAGCAGCTGGGCGTCTCGCGCACGCCGCTGCGCGAGGCCATCAAGCTGCTGGCCGCCGAAGGCCTGGCCGACCTGCTGCCCAACCGCGGCGCCATTGCCGTCAAGCTGAGCGAGGCCGATGTCATGCACGCCTTCGAGGTGCTGGCCGGCATCGAGGGCCTGTCGGGCGAACTGGCCGCGCAGCGCATCACCGACCAGGAATTCGCCGAGATCCGCGCCCTGCACTACGAGATGATGGCCAGCGTGGCGCGCGCCGACGTGTCTGCCTACTACCGGCTCAACGCCGCCATCCACGCGGCGCTGAACAGCGCTGCCAAGAACCCCGTGCTGACGGAGACCTTCCAGCGCATCAACAACCGCGTGCAGTCGCTGCGCTTTCGCACCAACCTGGACACGGCCAAGTGGAAGCAGGCCGTCAAGGAGCACGAGGCCATGATCGAGGCCCTGGGCGCACGCGACGCCACGGCCCTGCGCGAGCTGCTGGTCACCCACCTGCACCACAAGCGCGATGCCGTGCTGGCCATGCTGCGTGCCGAGGCCCTGCAGCCGCGCAAGTCGCGCTGAAGCCCAGGGCCGCTACCGCTGCGGCGCGGCCCCAAGCGCCGCAATCCCCGCCCGCGCCACCTCCGCATCCTCTGCCGGCTTCACCCCGCTGACGCCCACGGCGCCCAGGCAGTGGCCCTCCCTGGTGATGGGCACGCCGCCTTCCAGCAGGCCCTGCAGCGCGGGCACGCTCAGGTAGGCGGTACGGCCACCATTGATCATTTCCTCATAGACCTGGCTTTCCTTGCGGCCCAGTGCTGCGGCGTGGGCCTTGGCCGGCGCGATGTGGGCCGAGGCCGGTGCCGCGCCGTCCAGGCGCTGCAGCCACAGCAGGTGGCCGCCGTCATCGGCGATGGCGAAGCTGACGGCCCAGCCGCGCGCCGTGGCATGCGCCTCGGCGGCCTGGGCGATGGTCTTGATGTCCTGGAGGTCCAGGCAGGGCTTGTGCTTCATGGGAGTGCCTTGTCTTGTGCGGTAGGGAGGATGGCGGTCAGCGGGCGTCCAGCAGGCTTTCCAGCAGCCGCGCCACATGCACGGCTTCGCGCGCCGCGCCGTCGGCGATCTGGTGGCGGCAGCTGGTGCCGTCGGCCACGACGATGGCTTCGGGGCGCTGGCGTATGGCCGGCAGCAGGGCCGCCTCGGCCATGTCCATGGAGACCTGGTGGTGGCTGACCTCGTAGCCGAAGCTGCCGGCCATGCCGCAGCAGGAGCTTTCGATGAGCTCGGGCTGGGCGCCGGGAATCAGCCGCAGCACGTCGAGGATGGGGCTGACGGCGCCAAAGGCCTTCTGGTGGCAATGGCCGTGCACGAGGATGGGTGCCCCGGCGGCGCGCAGCGGCAGCGCGAAGCGGCCGGCCTTGACTTCACGGGCAATGAATTCCTCGAACAGCAGGGCCTGGGCGGCAACGGCCTGCGCAGGCTCACCCAGGCCCATGACCAGGGCTTCGTCGCGCAGGGTCAGCAGGCAGGAGGGCTCCAGGCCGACGATGGGGATGCCGGCGCGGGCCAGGGGCGCCAGGGCGTTGATCAGCGCACCGGCGCTGGCCTTGGCCTGCTCGACCATGCCGGTGGCCAGGTAGGTGCGGCCGCAGCAGTGGTGGCCGCCCCCCTCTTTGGCGGACTTGCTGGCGGTGTGCAGCGCATAGCCGGCCGCCTGCAGCACGCGCGCGGCGGCCAGGGCGTTTTCGCTCTCGAAGGTGCCGTTGAAGGTGTCCACGAAAAGCACGGCCACGCGCTCGCCGGCCGCCGCGCGGGCCAGGGCCTGGTCGCGGTCAAGAAAGGTATGTGCTTCGGGCGCGCGCCAGAAGGTGTCGCTGCGCCAGGCCGGCAGCGAGCGCCTGGCGGACAGGCCCAGCAGTTTTTCGCCCAGTTGGCGCAGCACGGGCAGGCGGTTGCGCAGGTTCAGCAGCCAGGGCATGCGGCTGGCCGTGGCGGCGTAGCGCGGCAGATGGGCGACCAGCCGGTCCTTGAGCGTGTGGCCATGGCGGGCCTTGTAGTGGGCCAGGAATTCCACCTTCATGCGGGCCATGTCCACGCCTGTGGGGCAGTCGCGCCTGCAGCCCTTGCAGCCCACGCACAGGTCCATGGTGTCGTGCAGGGCCTCGCTGGTGAAGGCGTCCGGCCCCAGCTGGCCCGAGATGGCCAGGCGCAGGGTGTTGGCGCGGCCCCGCGTCAGGTGCTGCTCGTCGCGGGTGACGCGGTAGCTGGGGCACATGGTGCCGGCGTCGAACTTGCGGCAGTGGCCGTTGTTGTTGCACATCTCCACGGCCTTGGCAAAGCCGCCGGTGACGTCGCCGCCCGTGCCGGGCGCCGTGGTGACTTCGGTGACCGGGTCGGCCTGCACGTTCCAGGCAGACCAGTCGAGCACGGGCGTGATGGGAATGCGCCGGTAGGGCCGGGGCGTATCGGCGGGCGCAAAGCGGAACAGCCGGCCATCGTCCATCCTGGGCGTGTCGATGATCTTGCCGGGGTTGAAGAGGCTGTCCGGGTCGAAGTGCTGCTTGATGGCGCGCAGGGCCTCGGTGATGGCGGGCCCGAACTGCCAGGCAATCCACTCGCCGCGGCACAGCCCGTCGCCGTGCTCGCCGCTGAAGGCGCCCTTGTATTTGCGCACCAGTTCGGCCGCTTCCTCGGCAATGGCGCGCATGCGCGCCGCGCCGTCGGTGCGCATGTCCAGGATGGGCCGCACATGCAGCGTGCCCACGGAGGCATGGGCGTACCAGGTGCCCCGGCTGCCGTGGCGCGCGAACACTTCGGTGAGCGCATCGGTGTACTCGGCCAGGCGCTGGAGCGGCACGGCGCAGTCCTCGATGAAGCTCACGGGCTTGCCGTCTCCCTTGAGGCTCATCATGATGTTCAGCCCCGCCTTGCGCACTTCCCAGAGGTTTTTCTGGGCCGCTTCCTCGGGCATTTCCACCACGCTGCCAGGCAGGCCCAGGTCGCCCATCAGCTCCACCAGCTGGCGCAGCCGCGCCAGCAGCGCGGCGCGGTCGTCGCCGGCGAATTCCACCAGCAAGATGGCAGCCGGGCGGCCGATGAGCGCGGTCTCTATGGTGGGCTTGAAGGCCGGGTTGGCCAGGCCCAGTTCGATCATGGTGCGGTCCACCAGCTCCACGGCCGTGGGGCCCAGCTTCACGATGTGCTGGGCCGAGTCCATGGCCGCGTGGAAGGTGGGAAAGTTCACCACCCCCAGCACCTTGGCACGTGGCAGCGCGCTGAGCTGCAGGGTGAGCGAGCGCGTGTAGGCCAGCGTGCCCTCGGCGCCTATCAGCAGATGGGCCAGGTTGACGCTGCCGTCGGCCGTGTAGGGCCGCTCGCTCTGGTTGTCGAAGATGTCGAGGTTGTAGCCCGCCACGCGGCGCATGACCTTGGGCCAGTGCGCGTGAATGTCCTCGCGGTGCTGTTGCGCCAGCCCGTGCACGAACTGCGCAATGCGCGCCGCGCGGCCCGTGGCCTGGGCGACGGGGCCGAAGTCCAGCAGCTCGCCATCGGCCATCCAGGCGCGGGCGCCGCGCACGTTGTGCACCATGTTGCCGTAGGCAATGGAGCGCGAGCCGCAGGAGTTGTTGCCCGCCATGCCGCCCAGCGTGGCCTGGGCGCTGGTCGATACGTCCACCGGATACCACAGGCCGAGCTTCTTGAGCCGGGCGTTGAGGTGGTCCAGCACCAGGCCGGGCTCGACCTCGGCCGTGCCTGCATCAGGGTCCACCGAGAGGATGTTGCGCAAATGCTTGCTGTTGTCGATCACCAGGGCCGCGCCCGTGGTCTGCCCGCACTGGCTGGTGCCGCCGCCACGCGGCAGCACGGGCACCCTCAGCTCGCGGGCGATCTGCAGGGCCGTGGCGATGTCTTCTTCGCAGGTGGGCACGAAGACGCCCACCGGCATGATCTGGTAGATGGAGGCATCGGTGGCATAGCGCCCGCGCGAGGCGGCGTCGAACAGGACCTGGCCGCGCGTGTCCGAGCGCAGGCGGCGCGCCAGCGCCTGGCAGACATCGTTAGGCGGCAGCACGGTGCCGGGGGCGGGCACGGTGTCGTCGGGGGAAGCGGCAAGGCGGTGCGTGGATTCCATCAGCATGGCGGCTCTCATTCGTTCATGGTTCGGGGGTAGATCTGGCCTGCCTTGAGCAGGGCGATGACGGTGTCGCGCTTGTGCTCCAGGTGGGCGACCAGCACTTGGCGCAGCGCGGCGGCGTCGCGCGCCTGCAGCGCCTCCAGCATGCGTTCGTGCTCCTGGACGGCGCGCTTCCACTTGGCCGCGTCCTGGTTGGTGCGAAAGCGCAGCGACTGCACGCGGGCGTTGATGCGGCCATAGGTCTCGGCCAGCACGGGGTTGGCGGCGGCGCGGTTGATGGCCGAGTGGATCAGCGCATTGAGCCGGTAGTAGCCGGACAGGTCCTGGCGCGCATGGCTGGCCAGCATCTCGAAGTGCAGGGCCCGCACCTCGGCCAGTTGCTGCTCGCTGATGCGCTGCGCGGCCAGCTCGCCCGACATGCCCTCCAGCCCCGCCAGCACCTCGAAGGTCTGCAGCACATCGGCCTCGCCCAGCCGCACGGCCACGGCGCCGCGGTTGGGCACCAGGTCCACCAGCCCTTCGGAGGCCAGCAGCTTGATGGCCTCGCGCAGCGGCGTGCGCGAGACGCGCAGCTGCTCGCACAGCGCGCGCTCGTTGAGCTTGGCGCCGGGCGGTATGCGCCCCTCCACCAGCCAGGTGCGCAGCCGCGCCGCCACCTGGTCATGCAGGGCAAGCCGCGAAATCTCGATGATCTCCGCCATGGATTCTCCTGGTCGAATGAATTTTGCATTCATTTTTACGCAAGCATTTCTCAAGGCATTCATGGTTATCACCAAGGCATTTATGAATTTTGAATGCAAAAATTTGCAAACACCCTCCCCCGCAGACCGACCTGGCATTTCCTTGAAAAGGACGCACCATGCTCACGCTCGACAACCATCCCACGGGCCGCCACTTCCTCCAGATCCCCGGCCCCAGCCCGGTTCCCGACCGCATCCTGCGGGCCATGAGCCTGCCCACCATCGACCACCGGGGCCGGAGTTCGGCCAGCTCGGCCTCAAGGTGCTGGCCGGCATCCAGCAGGTCTTCAAGACCCGGCATCCGGTGGTGATCTACCCGGCCTCCGGCACGGGCGCCTGGGAGGCGGCCCTGATCAACACGCTCAGCGCTGGCGACCATGTGCTGATGTTCGAGACCGGCCACTTCGCCTCGCTGTGGCAGAAGATGGCCACGCGCCTGGGCCTGTCCACCGAGTTCCTGTCCTATGGCGGCTCCGATGAGCACCTGCCCCAGGCGCCGGGCTGGCGCCATGGCGTGCAGGCCGGCCTGATCGAGGCGCGGCTGCGCAAGGACACGGAGCGCCGGATCCGCGCCGTATGCGTGGTGCACAACGAGACCTCCACGGGGGTGACCTCGGACATCGCCGCCGTGCGCCGGGCCATCGATGCGGCGGGCCACCCGGCCCTGCTGCTGGTGGACACCATCTCGGGCCTGGCCAGCGCCGACTACCGCCACGATGAATGGGGCGTGGACGTGACCATCAGCGGCTCGCAAAAGGGCCTGATGCTGCCGCCCGGCATCAGCTTCAACGCGCTGTCGCCACGTGCGCTGGAGGCCGCCAAAAGCGCGAAGCTGCCCAAGTCGTTCTGGGCCTGGGACGAGATCGTGGAGATGAACCAGACCGGCTACTGGCCCTACACGCCCAACACCAACCTGCTGTACGCCCTGTCCGAATCGCTGGACATGCTGCTGGCCGAAGGGCTGGATACGGTGTTTGCGCGCCACCAGCGCTGGGCGGCCGGCGTGCGCGCCGCCGTCCAGGCCTGGGGCCTGCCCATCCAGTGCGCCGATCCGCAGGTCTACTCGCCCGTGCTCACCGGCGTGATCACGCCCGAAGGCGTGGATGCCGACGCCCTGCGCCGCCTGATCCACACGCGCTTCGACCTGTCGCTGGGCGCGGGCCTGGGCAAGCTCAAGGGCCGCATGTTCCGCATGGGCCACCTGGGCGACAGCAACGACCTCACGCTGCTGGCCATGGTGGCGGGCGTGGAGATGGGCCTGAAGCTGTCCGGCATCCGGCTGGCCGGCAGCGGCGTGCAGGCGTCCATGGACTACTTCGCTGCCCACGCCGCAGCCGGGGCGCTGCGCAAGGCCGCCTGAACCCATCGGCCCCGCGCCGAAAACCCTTGGCAGAGCCGGAGCACATGGCTCGCCCCCTTGATCGTGGATTGCACCAATACCAGGAAATAACAGGAGACAAGAGACATGACATCGCCCCGCAACCGCCTGGCGGCAACTGCCGTCGCCACCCTCGCCGCCACCGCCCTCTGCGCCCTCTCAGCCCCTGCCGCCTGGGCGCAGTGGAAGCCCGCCAAGTCCGTCGAACTCGTCGTGCCGTTCTCGGCCGGTGGCGCCTCGGACCAGATGGCGCGCGTGATCCAGGCCATCGTCACCAAACACAAGCTGATCGAGCAGCCCGTGGTCATCCTCAACAAGGCCGGCGCCTCCGGCGCCGAGGGCATTCTGGATGTCAAGGCCTCGGCGCGCGACCCGCACAAGCTGCTGGTGGCCTCCACGGCCATCTTCACCCTGCCCATGGCCACGGCCCTGCCCTTCCAGTGGCGCGACCTGAACCCCGTGGCCATGATTGCCCAGGACCAGTTCGTGCTCTGGGTCAATGCCGAGACCGGCTACCAGACGCCCGCCGACTACCTGGCCGCCGCGCGGCAGGCCGGCGGCAAGTTCAAGATGGGCGGCACCAGTTCCAAGCGCGAGGACCAGATCATCACCGCCAACATGGAACAGGCCGCCGGCGTGAAGTTCACCTACATCCCCTACAAGGGCGGCGGCGAGGCCAGCACGCAGCTGGTGGGCAAGCACATCGACTCCAACGTCAACAACCCCAGCGAGTCCATGGCGCAGTGGCGCGCGGGCCAGGTGCGGGCGCTGTGCGTGTTCGACACGCAGCGCATCGAGTACACGGCCAAGGTCACGGGCAGCCAGGCGCTGTCGGACATCCCCACCTGCAGGGAGCAGGGCCTGGATGTGCAATACACCATGCTGCGCGGCTTCTTCCTGCCGCCCGGCACCACGCCCGAGCAGGCGCAGTTCTATGCGGGCGTGATGCACAAGGTGGTGGCCACGCCCGAGTGGAAGGAGTACCTGGAGAAAAACGCGCTCAAGCCCGAGTACATGACGGGGCAGGCCTTCGTGGACTTCCTGGCCAAGGACGAGACGCGCCACCTCGACATCATGAAGAAGGCCGGCTTCCTGTCGGCCAGCGTGGCCGCCGCCGCCAAGTGAGGAGCCGCGCCATGGACACCGCCATCCACCTTGCCCCGCCCTCCTCCAATGCAGCGGCAGCAGCCCCGGCCCAGCCCTCCGGCGCGGCCACCGAATCCATCCCCGCCACCGAAGCCCAGGCCCCCGGCCTGTCCCGCCGCCATGTGGAGTACGGCGTGGCCGCCGTGCTGCTGGCGCTGGCCGTGCTCGTGGTCTGGGACAACCAGCGCATTGGCGCGGGCTGGAGCGACACAGGCCCGCAGGCCGGCTACTTCCCGCTGCGCGTGGGCGCCGTGCTGGGCATCTGCGCCATCGCCGTCTTCGTGCAGGCGCTGCGCAGCCGCAGCCAGGAGCAGTTCGCCAGCTGGCTGCAGCTCAAGCGCGTGGCCCAGGTGCTGCTGCCGCTGACGGCCTACATCGCCGTGATCGCGCCGCTGGGCATCTACGCGGCCTCGGTGCTGTTCATCACGGGCTTCATGGTGTTTGCGGGCCGCTATCCCTGGTGGAAGGCCGTGGCGCTGTCGGGCTTCACCAGCGTGCTGCTGTTCTACGTCTTCGAGATCCAGTTCAAGGTGCCCCTGCCCAAGGGTCCGCTTGAAGCCTGGCTCGGCTATTGACCCCTGTCGCCGCCACGGAGCAACACCATGGACGAACTCCAATACCTTGCGCACGGCTTCGCGGCCGTCACCACCTGGCAGAACACGGGGCTGATGCTCACGGGCATCCTGCTGGGCATCGTGGTCGGCGTGCTGCCGGGCCTGGGCGGTCCCAACGGCGTGGCCATCCTGCTGCCGCTGACCTTCGGCATGTCGCCCACCTCGGCCATCATCCTGCTGTCTTGCATCTACTGGGGGGCGCTGTTTGGCGGCGCCATCACCTCGGTGCTGTTCAACATCCCGGGCGAGGCCTGGTCGGTGGCCACCACCTTCGACGGCTATCCCATGGCCCAGCAGGGCCACGCCGGGGCCGCGCTGACCACGGCCTTCACGGGCTCGTTCATCGGCGCCATCTCGGGCGTGATGCTGATCACCTTCCTGGCGCCGGTCGTGGCCTCGTTCGCGCTGCAGTTCGGGCCGCCGGAGTTCTTTGCGGTCTTCTTCCTGACGTTCTGCTCCTTCATCGGCATGGGCAAGGAGCCCAAGGCCAAGATCGTGGCCGCCATGGCCGTGGGCCTGCTGCTGGCGGCCGTGGGCATGGACACCATCTCAGGCGACCTGCGCATGACCTTCGGCTCCACCGAGCTGCTGCGCGGCTTTGATTTCCTGGTGGTGGTGATCGGCCTGTTCGGCATCAGCGAGATCCTGATGACCATCGAGGAAGGCCTGGCCTTCAAGGGCAAGAAGGCCTCCATCGACCTCAAGGTGGTGTTCAGGACCTGGGCCCAGCTGCCGCGCTACTGGCTGACCATGCTGCGCTCGGCCCTGGTGGGCTGCTGGATGGGCGTGACGCCGGGCGGCGCCGTGGCGGCCAGCTTCATGGGCTACGGGCTGGCCAAGAAGTTCTCGCGCGACCCCGACAGCTTCGGCAAGGGCAACCCCGAAGGCGTGCTCGCCCCCGAGACCGCCGCCCACGCGGCCGGCACCTCGGCCCTGCTACCCATGCTGGCCCTGGGCATTCCGGGCTCGGCCACGGCGGCCGTGCTGCTGGGCGGGCTGATGATCTGGGGGCTGCAGCCCGGCCCGCTGCTGTTCACCGAGCAAAAGGACTTCGTCTGGGGCCTGATCGCCAGCATGTACCTGGGCAACATCGCCGGCCTGGTCATCGTCATGGCCACCGTGCCGCTGTTCGCGGCCATCCTGCGCGTGCCGTTTTCCATCGTCGCGCCCATGATCCTCATGGTCTGCGCCATCGGCGCCTTCACCGTGCACGGCAATGCCACGGACATCTGGCTCATGCTGGTCTTCGGCGTGGTCGGCTACGTGTTCAAGAAGCTGGACTATCCGCTGGCGCCCATGGTCCTGGCCATCGTGCTGGGCGACCGCATGGAAGACGCCTTCCGCCAGAGCATGCTCTCCAGCCAGGGCGAGCTGGGCATCTTCTGGCACAACGGCCTGTCGGGCACCATCACCACGCTGGCCCTGCTGATGCTGGTGTGGCCGCTGCTGGGCAGGCTGCGGGCGATGGCGTTCGGGGCCGGAACAAAAGCTGTTGAGGCCTGAGGGCGCGGACTACTGGAGAGGGACTTCGCAATGCCCTGCATGCGGCAGTGCTTGCGACATCCATCTCAACGGCAACCTAATGATCCATAAGGAAAAAAACCGGATCTTCCGGCTTCCTTTGCGAGATTAGTTGCGAGGTTGACAGCAAAGCTTCCAGGCCGCAAACCTTCGTTTCCTGGGTTCGTCTCACCCATGCTTTCGCTTCGGCCTGGAGTTTGGGGTTCGCGGCACTTTCATTACCCCAATAGGTCAGCAATTACCGCATTTCGCACAGGCAGATGGCCCTCGCTCCCTAATCCCTGTACCGCTTCTTGCGAAACGCCAGCCAGGCGGCAATGACGGTGAAGGCGATCACGATGGACACCACGATCCAGAAGCCGTGCTCGTGCTCTGCCAGGGGTATGCCGCCCACGTTCATGCCGAACAGGCCGGCCAGGATGTTGATGGGCAGGGCCAGCACGGTGACCACGGTCAGCACGAAGAGGCTGTTGCTGTTGTCCTCATTCACGGCGGCGGCCACTTCTTCCTGCAGCAGCTTGATGCGGTCCTGCAGGGTCTGCATGTCGCGCAGCATGAGCGAGAACTCCTCGCTGGCGGCGGCCAGGCCGCGGCGGTCGTCCTCGCCCATCCAGGCGGGGGGCTGCTGCAGCAGGCGGAACAGCGCGGCCGGCTCGGGCGCCAGCAGGCGCTGCAGGCGCACCAGCAGCCGGCGCAGCCGGCCCAGGTGGGCGCGCGGATGGTGGTAGCGCTGCGCGATGATGGCGTCTTCGATGTCGTCCACGCGCGCCGTGGTCTCGCGCACCACCTTGACCAGCACGTCGGCCTGGGTGCGCATCAGGTGTTCCAGCAGCTCGGCCGTGCTGGCGGGGCTGTCACCCTGGCGCACGCCGGCACGCAGCGCATCGACCGAGCGCAGCGGCTGGGTGCGCGCGGTGACGACCAGGCGCTCGTCCAGGCAGATCCACAGCGTGGCGATGTCGGCCGACTCGAAGTTGAACTCGAAATTCACATCGTTGAGCACGGCGACCAGGGAGTCATCGGAGCGCTCGATGCGCGTGGAGGCCAGGCCCTCGCGCAGCGTGGTGTAGAAGACTTCGGGCAGCGCTGCGTGGCGCTGCAGCCAGCGCAGGGACTGGGTATTGGCCAGGTTGAAGTGCAGCCACAGGAAGTCGCGCCGGCCCGGCTCGGTGAGCGGACGCTCTGCGCCCAGCCACTGCGCGGCCGACTGCGCCGTCATGGCCTCCACACGCCGCTGCGTGTCGCAGAAAAACCGCCAGCCGCAGATCAGGCCTGCGTCTTCATTGGCCTGGGCCAGGGGGGAGGCTGCGTCAGTCATGGATGGGTGGGGCACCTGCGGGGAGTGGCCTGCGCGGGCCGGACAAGTGCGGGATTCTTGGCCGCCTCCATGACAGAGGTGTGACAACTGTCACGGAGTCGTCATCCGGGGGGTCTGCCCCTCAGTCGGGGGTGCGGGGCAGGCCTCAGCACATCACGACGTTCTCCAGCGTGAACGAGAACGGCGTGGACCCGGCGCCCGCACCGCCGCCTCGCATCACGATGTCGGCGCGCGAGATGCCCAGCAGGGAGATCTCGGTGTTGATATCGCCCAGGATGGCCGAGTTCATGACCTGGCCCTGTTCGATCTGCGAGACCACCCCGATCCAGATGGAGGGCTTGAATTCGAAGACGGCCTTTTGCTGGGGGGCAATCGCGGTCTTGACGGCCAGCAGCCGGCCGTCCTTGTAACAACTGGCATTGATGGCGCCCCGGGGCAGCGAGTTGAGCACCTGCACTTCGTTGGAGCTTGCGCCATAGCCTGCGGGCGCCAGGCGATCGCCGCTGCTGCTCAGGGACAGCTGGAACTGCTGGCCGAACTGCGCCTCCAGCTGGGGCGTGTGGTTGCCATAGCTGTCGCTGGCACCGACCTGCAGGCCCAGCGGGAAGGTGAACGGGTGGTTGTCGCCCTGGCCGCAGTACTTGATGACCCGCCACGCCACGGCCAGTTCCTCGAAATCGCTGGCCACGTTTTTCTGGAAGATGACGATCTGCGAGTTGTTTGCGTCGTTCGATTGATTGACGAAGTTGAGTTGAACGCCCATGCATCTCTCCTGATGGATCAAAAAAGCGCTGCGGCGCTTTCTGCTGCCCCGCCGTGCGGGCGCAAGCGCACTGTAGGGAACAACGATCCTTCAGAAAATTACGCCTGATTACATCCCGCCCCCTCCACCGGGAACGGCCCAGACCCGCCCGCCGCCTACGGCAAAGCACTGGAGGCCAGGACCGGCCGGCAGGCTGGCCATGCCCGTGAACAGACCGAAGGCCGGCAGCAGGGTGAAGCCGGCATGGACGGCAAAGCACGGCAGGCGCAGCGCATCTCGCCCCGGGCCGCGCAGCACGACGGCGGGGTGGACATGGCCGGCCAGCACATGGCAGGCAGGAGCCTCCTGCGGGTAGTGGCAGCCCGCGAATGGCCCCAGGCGCCAGGGTTCGTCCACCACGCCGATGCCCAGCGCGGACGGCGGGTCGCCCGCATGGCTGTCGTGGTTGCCACGCACCAGGACCACCTCCAGCGCCGCGTGGCGGAGTCGCCAGTCGGCCAGGGCGGCCAGCACGGACGGCGTGCGGGCCTGCGCGGCATGCAGGAAGTCGCCCAGAACGACCAGCCGGCGCACCGGCAGGCCCTGCAGCAGCGCCGACAGCCGTTCCAGGTTGCCCTGGGTGGTGCCGGCCGGCACGGGAATGCCGCGCGCGCGGAAGGTGGCGGCCTTGCCCAGGTGCAGGTCGGCAATGAACAGCGTGCCCTGGGCGGGCCACCACAGGGCGTGCTGGGCCAGCAGGTGGACGGGCTCGCCCGCCAGGAGGAGGCCCAGGCTGCCGGCCAGGGCGTCGGGGGAAAAAGGACTTGGCAACGGTGCGTGGCCTTTCATCAGCGGTGCAATGGTTCTACAGCAGCGGCAAGGGCCGCGAGGGCTTGCGCACGCGGCGCGGGCGGCGGCTGGCGGCATCGGCCTCGGGGCCATCGGTGGCCTGCAGCGAGAAATCCAGCGTGCGGCGCACGGCGGCCGTATCCTCGTCCACGGCGGGGGGCTGGTTTGCCTTGGGCTTTTTCCGTGGACGCAGCGGTGGATCGGGCGGGACCAGGTCCTGCGTGCGCGGCTCGCTGGCTGCACCGCCGGCGTCTGCCGCCTCGTGCAGCTGGGCCAGCATGCGCGCGATGCGGTCGGCCAGGTGCTCGTTGGTGAGCTTTTCGCGAAAGCGCTCCACCATCAGCGGAAAGGCAAACGGGCTGGGCCGGCGCAGCGCGCTCACCACCAGCTGCTGCGCCTGCATGCGGCGCAGCGCGGCCAGCAGCTGGGCGACATCGAGTTCCTGGCTCAGGACTTCCTCATCGGCCTGGCGCAGCAGCAGGTTCATGTCGTCGTACTTGCGAAAGACCTCGAAGAACAGCTGGGCCGAGGCCTGCAGCTGGCGCGCGCTGCGGCGCTCGCCCGGGTGGCTCTGGAAGATCAGGCCGGACACCCGCGCTATCTCGCGGAAGCGCCGCCTTGCCATCTCGGTGGCGTTGAGGCTGGCCAGCACTTCGTGCAGCAGGGCGTGGTGGGCGTCATCGCCCGCCAGGTGGACATCCTCGGCGGCCTGGTCCCAGTGGCGGTCGGCATTGGCGGTATTGCGCATGGCGCCCGCCTCCGTGGCAGAGACACGTCCGGGCGCCGCCACGGCCTGCACGGGCTCGGCGCGCAGCAGTTCGGGCAGCATGGCGGCCCAGTCACGCTCGGTGGCGCTCAGCAGCTCCAGCCCGTAGTCGTTGACGGCGATGGAGAAGGTACCCGTCTCGCCCTGCGCGGCGCGCCAGGCCAGCAGGCTGGCCAGCCCCGTATGGGCATGGCGGCCCGCAAACGGATAGAGGAACAGATGCCAGCCTTCGCGCGTGCGCAGGGTTTCGGCCAGCAGCGTGCCGGGCGTGGGCAGGGCCGACCAGCGCTGCTGCACCTCCAGCAGGGGGCGCACGCAGCGCAGCTCGGGCGAGTGGTAGTCGCCCGCTGCCGCCAGCGCCAACTGCTGCACCACGAAGTCGGCCAACACGGTGGACAGCGGCATGCGCGCGCCCGCCCAGCGCGGCACGGTGGGCCGCGTTCTGGCGGCGCGGCGCACGTAGGCGGTCATGTCCTCGATGCGCACCAGCTCCAGCACCTGGCCCGCGAAGACAAAGGCATCGCCGGGCGACAGGCGCGACAGAAAGCTCTCTTCCATGCTGCCCAGCCGCGCGCCGTGCAGGATCTGCACGCTCATGCTGGCGTCGCTGACGATGGTGCCGATATTGGCGCGGTGCCTGCGCGCCAGCCGCGCGTCGGGCATGCGCCAGATGCCCTCCCCGTCGGGCCGCACGCGCTGGTAGTCGGGATAGGCGGCCAGCGAGGGGCCGCCGCGGTGCACGAAGTCCAGGCACCACTGCCAGACCGCAGGCGCCAGCCCGGCGTAGGCGACGGTGCGGCGCACTTCGGCATACAGCTCATCGGGCACGAAGCCGCCGCCCAGGGCCACGGTGGCCAGGTGCTGCACCAGCACGTCCACGGGCTGGCGGGGGCTGGCGCGCATTTCCACCTGCTGCGCGCGCACGGCGGCGCGGGCGGCGGCGGCCTCCACCAGCTCCAGGCTGTGCGTGGGCACCAGGGTGATGCGCGAGGGCCGGCCCGGCGCATGGCCGGAGCGGCCCGCGCGCTGCAGCAGCCGCGCAATGCCCTTGGCCGAGCCGATCTGCAGCACGCGCTCCACGGGCAGGAAGTCCACGCCCAGGTCCAGGCTGCTGGTGCAGACCACGGCCTTGAGCGTGCCGGCCTTGAGCCCGGCCTCCACCCATTCGCGCACACCCCGGTCCAGAGAGCCATGGTGTATGGCCAGCAGGCCGGCCCAGTCGGGCCGGGCCTCCAGCAGCGCCTTGTACCAGAGCTCCGCCTGCGAGCGCACATTCACAAAGACCAGGGTGGAGCCTGCCGTGGCCTCCAGCTCGCGCACCACGGCCGGCAGCATGGCCAGGCCCAGGTGGCCGGCCCAGGAAAAGCGCTCGGGCCGGTCGGGCAGCAAGGTGTCCACCACCAGGCGCTTGTCCACCTGGCCCTGGACCAGTACGCCGGGCCGCGGCTGGCCATGGTCGTCCAGGCCCAGCAGGGTCTGCATGGCTTCGTCCAGATTGCCCAGCGTGGCCGACATGCCCCAGACGCTCAGTTGCGGGCTCCAGCCGCGCAGCCGCGCCAGGGCCAGCTGCAGTTGCACGCCGCGCTTGTTGCCCAGCAGCTCGTGCCATTCATCGGCTACCACCAGGCGCACGGAGCCCAGCAGCTCGCGCGCATCGGCCCGCGCCAGCAGCAGGGACAGGCTCTCGGGCGTGGTGACCAGCACGGTGGGCAGCTGGCGCGACTGCGCGCTGCGCTCGGCGCTTCCCGTATCGCCCGTGCGTGCGCCCACGGTCCAGCGCGCCAGCGCGGGATGGCCCTGGGCCAGCGCCTCCAAGGGCGTCTGCAGCGCCTTGAGCGTGTCGGCCGCCAGGGCGCGCATGGGCGTGATCCACAGCACGGTCAGCGGGGCGGAGGCCGGTTTTCGTTTTCCGGTGTGCGCCGGCATCGGGGTTTGCGGCGGGCCCGCAAAGGCCTGCAGCGCGCCCAGCCAGACCGCGTAGGTCTTGCCTGCGCCCGTGGTGGCGTGCAGCAGGCCGCTGTGGCCCTGGGCCAGCGCATTCCACACGGCGCGCTGGAAGGCAAAGGGCTTCCAGCCCCGTGCGGCAAGCCAGGCGGTGGCGAGGGGGTGGGGGGAACGGGTGGCCATGGCGCGGTGCGTCAAGGGTGGGTCGCGGGTGGGTCGCGGGTCGGTCAAGGGTTGATCAAGGGTCGGAATGCGGCAGCAGGGCGGCCAGCGTGTCGATGGAGTCGGCCTCCTGCACGGGCTTGTCCTCGCGCCAACGCAGCATGCGCGGAAAGCGCACGGCAATGCCGCTCTTGTGGCGTGCGCTGCGCGCAATGCCCTCGAAGCCCAGCTCGAACACCAGGGTGGGCCGCACGCTGCGCACGGGGCCGAAGCTCTCCACCGTGGTCTTGCGGATGACGGCGTCCACGCGCGCCATTTCGGCATCGGTCAGGCCCGAATAGGCCTTGGCGAAGGGCACGAGGGCGCGGCCCTCGGTGCCGGGCGGCGCGTTCCAGACGGCAAAGGTGTAGTCGCTGTAGAGGCTGGCGCGACGGCCATGGCCGCGCTGTGCATAGATGAGCACGGCATCCACGCTCAGCGGATCGATCTTCCACTTCCACCACACGCCGCTGTCCTTGGTGCGGCCCACGCCGTAGGCGGCATCGCGGGCCTTGAGCATCATGCCCTCCACACCCAGGGAACGGGCCTGTTCGCGAAGTTCGGCCAGGGCCTGCCAGCTGTCGCCCGCCAGCACGGGGCTGGGCAGCAGCGCCGGGTGCGCCACCAGGGCCACCAGCCGTTCCAGCCGCGCGCGCCGTTCATGCTGGGGCAACGCGCGCAGGTCCTGGCCGCCCTCCTCCAGCAGGTCATAGGCCAGCAGCACCACGGGCAGCTCGCGCAGCAGCTTGGGGCCCAGGGTCTTGCGGCCTATGCGCTTTTGCAGGTCGGCAAAGGGGCGCACATGGGCGGGCGCATCGCCCTGCTGCGCGGCCCAGACGACGATCTCGCCGTCGATCACGGTGCCCGCAGGCAAGGCATCGCCCATGGCCTGCAGCTCGGGGAAGCGCTCGCTCACCAGTTCCTCGCCGCGCGACCAGATCCAGGTGCCCAGCGCGTCACCGCTGCCGCGCCGCACGATCTGGGCGCGTATGCCGTCCCATTTCCACTCCACCACCCATTGGGACGGCGGGCCGAGCACGGCGTCGAACTGCTCCAGCGGCAACTGCAGCGGATGGGCCAGGAAGAAGGGATAGGGGTGGCCGCGTGCTTCGCCCGAATGCGCGTCATCGCCCTCTTCCTCTCCCGCCACCAGCCGCAGGTAGTCGGCCGCCCCGGGCCGCGCGCCGATGTGGGTGTAGCCCATGAGCCGTTGGGCGATGCGCTTGGCATCCACCCCGCTGACGGCCGCCAGCGCCTGCGTGACCTGCAGCCGCGACACGCCGACCCGGAAGGCGCCGGTGATCAGCTTGAAGTAGACCAGCCGCTCATCGGCCGCCAACCGCGCCCATTGCATGCGCAGCGTGTCCGCCAGCGCTTCGGGCGCCATGCCGCGCAGCGGCAGCAGGTGGTCCGTGACCCAGGCGGCCAGGCCCAGGTCGTGCGCGTCACCGGGTGGCGGCAGCAGCAGCGCAATGGTTTCGGCCAGGTCGCCCACGGCCTCGTAGCTTTCGTCGAACAGCCATTCGGGCAGGCCGGCAGCCTCGCGCGCCAGCTCCTTCAAGACCTTGGTGGGCACCAGCTGGCGCGGCTTGCCGCCGGCCAGGAAGTAGACGGCCCAGGCCGCATCGGCAGGCGCGGCGGCGCGCAGATAGGCCTGCAGCGCGGCCTGCTTGTCGCGGCTGGCGGTGCTGGCGTCCAGCGCGCGGTAGAGGGCGGCGAAATCCTTCATGGCGCGGGCGCCTCATCCGGTGCAGCCTGGGCTGCGGCAGCCTCGTCCTCATCGCCGTATTCGGTCTGGAAGGCTTGCGCATCCAGGCCCTGCTCTCGCAGCCAGCGCACCAGCACCGCCACGCTGCCATGCGTGACGAAGACACGCTCGGCGCCCGTGGCGCCTATGGCGTACTGCAGGCCGGGCCAGTCGGCATGGTCGGACATGACAAAGCCCCGGTCCACGCCACGGCGACGGCGCGTGCCGCGCAGCTGCATCCAGCCGCTGGCAAACGCATCGGCATGGCCGGGAAAGCGGCGCATCCACGGCGTGCCCTGCGCCGAAGGCGGCGCCAGCACCAGGGCGGTCTTGAGCAGTTGTGCATCCACGCCGGGGTCGGTCACGCGCAGCGTGGGCGGCAGGTCCACGCCCGCTGCGCGGTACACGGCATTGAGCGGCTCCACCGCGCCATGCACGACGATGGGGCCGATGCGGCGGTCCACCCCATGCAGGATGCGCTGGGCCTTGCCGAAGGCATAGCACAGCAGCACCGAGGGCCTGCCCTGGGCCGCATTGGCCTGCCACCAGGCGTTGATGTCGGCCATGAGCTCGGGCTGGCGGGGCCAGCGGTAGATGGGCAGGCCGAAGGTGGATTCGGTGATGAAAGTGTCGCAGCGCACGGGCTCGAAGGGGGTGCAGGTGCCGTCGGCCTCGGTCTTGTAGTCGCCCGATGCCACCCAGACCTGGCCGCCATGCTCCAGCCGTACCTGGGCCGATCCGAGCACATGGCCGGCCGGGTGCATGGAGATGCGCACGCCGTGGTGTTCCACGGCTTCGCCATACGGCAGGGTCTGCAGCGTGATGTCCGCGCCCAGCCGTGCGCGCAGCACGCCTGCGCTGTCGTCATGGGCCAGGTAATGGGCGTGGCCGGCGCGCGCGTGGTCGGAGTGGCCATGCGTGATCACGGCCCGGTCCACGGGCCGCCAGGGGTCGATGTAGAAGTCGCCGGCCGCGCAGTACAGGCCTTCGGGGCGGGCCACGATCAGGTCGGCGGCCATGCGGGATCAGGGGCGGGAATGCTCATGGCCCCATGCTAGTGGGGCGGTCGCCGCGCGCACGCTGGCCCGGAGCGCGGCAGGCTGTCAGCCTGCACCTACCCGCTCAATGAATGACCGCAACCGGGCTGCAACCGCGGGACAACCGCGACACAACCGGTCCGCAGGGCCGGTCAAATCGGGGAAGATAGCGCCCTCTCAACCCACACACATCCACACGCCTTCATGAACAACTCCGTCGTACGCATGTCCAATCTCTTCCTGCAACTGGGCCTGGATGCCAGTGACCAGGCCATTGCCGATTTCATCCGCGCGCACCAGCTGGCCGCCGATGTGGATGTGGTGGATGCGCCCTACTGGAGCGATGCGCAGCGCCAGTTCCTGGCCGAGCAGCTCAAGGCCGATGCGTCGTGGTCCATCGTCGTGGACCAGCTCAGCGAGTCGCTGCACGAAGACGCGGTCAGGCAGCGCGCTGCCCTATAGCACGGGCAGTCAGGCCGCCAGCGGCTCGGGCACCGTGATGTCCACGCTGTGGCGGCCGTCCACGCTGGTGGCCACGGTGCCGGTCACGGTGACGCGGCGCACCACGCGGTGGGCATCGCCGTAGTCGTTGATGGCGTAGTGCTGCGTGGCGCGGTTGTCCCAGATGGCCACGTCGCCCTGCGCCCACTGCCAGCGCACGGTGTTCTCCAGCCGGATGATGCGTTCGTTGAACAGCTGAAGCAGCGCCGTCGATTCATTGGCGCGCAGACCCTTGATGCGCTTGGCGAAGTGGCCCAGCAGCAGCGCCTTCTCTCCGGTTTCGGGGTGCACATGCACCAGCGGCTGCTCCGACTCGATGGTCTTGCGCGTGAACACCTTGCGGTAGCTGGCGCGGCCTGCGGTCTCGGTCTGGCTGGCCGCGTTCTGGCGGAAGTTCTCGGCGTAGTCGTAGTCGTTGCCATGCACGGCCCACAGCTGCTCGGCCAGCTGCCTGAGCGGCTCGGGCAGGCCCTCATAGGCGGCCACGGTATTGGCCCAGACGGTGTCGCCGCCATGGCCGGGCAGCGTGACGGCGCGCAGCACGCAGACCTTGGGAAAGGCCGCCTTGAAGGTGACGTCGGTATGCCAGGAATCGGCGCGGCCGCCATGCTGGGAATTGAGCTCCAGAAAGGCCGTGCCGTCCGGGGCAGGCACGGTGGGGTGCGATTCGATCTCGCCGAACAGCCGCCCGAAGGCTTGGTGCGATGCATCCGTCAGATGGTGCTGGCCCCGGAAGAACAGCACGCGGTGGCGCAGCAGGGCCGCATGGATCTGCGTGAACTGTTCGGCCGCCAGCTCGCCCGACAGCCTGGCGCCGTGGACCACGGCGCCTATGCGGCCGGACAGGGGCTGGATCTGCAGCGGCTGTTGCCGGTCCTGCTCCAGGTCTTGGGCCACGGTGCTCAGGTGGCTGGCTTCGGTGACAGCGTTCACGGCGTCTCTCCTCAGTGCTTGCATGGGTGGAAGCCCCCATGCTAGGAACCGCCCTGCCACGCCACAACGAAGCTTTTGGCGCATGGTTATGCGCAAGACAAGTGCATGCCAACCAGGGCCGTGCGCGTCACAAAACTGCAACAAGGAAAACGTAACATTCCTTAACAATTTTGCGATGTGCCTTCCATGGATGAGTCCCGCGCCTACCTGAGCGATTCCAGGCCACGTTTCCGCCCACCCAGCGCTGCGGACCTGTGTACCCCCGTTCCCTGCATGACCGCCGACGAGACCAACGAGAAGGTGCTCGAGGTCTTCACGCGCCACCGGGACCTGATCAGCCTGCCCGTGGTGGAGGGCAACCGCCCCATCGGCCTGATCAACCGCAGCATCTTCCTGTCCCAGTTCAGCAAGCCGTTTCGCATGGAGCTGTACGGCAAGAAGAGCTGCATCGCCTTCATGGACAAGGAGCCGCTGGTGGTCGATGCCTCCACCGACATAGACACCCTGACCGTGAAGACCGTGGAGTACGGCGAAAAGGCGCTGACCGATGGCTTCATCATCACGCGCGACGGCCTGTTCGCGGGCGTGGGCAACGGTCTGCAGCTGATGCGCGCGGTGGCGGACATGCAGGTGGCGCGCAACCGCCAGATCATGCACAGCATCGAATACGCCAGCGTGATCCAGCAGTCGCTGCTGCGCAGCTCGCGCGACTCCCTGGCCCGCGCCTGCCCCGGCGCCGACCTGGTCTGGGAGCCGCGCGATGTGGTCGGCGGCGACTTCTACCAGTTCAGCCAGGACGGCGATGGCTGGTTTGCCACCGTGGCCGATTGCACGGGCCACGGCGTGCCCGGCGCCTTCATGACGCTGATCGCCACCAGCAGCCTGAGCCAGGCCATCAAGGAGCACGGCCCGCGCGACCCGGCAGCGCTGCTGGGCCATGTGAACCGCAGCGTCAAGCAGATGCTGGGCCAGCTCGATGGCAAGGATGGCACGCCCGGCTCCGACGACGGGCTGGACGCGGCCTGCTTCTGGTTCGAGCCCGCGCACCGGCGCCTGCGCTTTGCAGGCGCGCGCCTTGCGCTGTTCGTGCTGCGCCCCGGCGCCGAGGCGGTGGAGGTGATCGATGGCCAGCGCAAGGGCGTGGGCTATGTGGACAGCGAGTTCGACTTCGCCTGGAACAACATCGACCTGGAGCTGCCCGCCGCCACCCTGGTCTTCATCACCACCGACGGCCTGATCGACCAGGTCGGCGGCCCGCGCGGCATCACCTTCGGCAAGAAGCGCGTGCGCGAGCTGCTGCTGGAGCAGGCAGGCCGCACGCCCGCCGAGATCAACCGCGCCTTGCTGGACGCCCTGCAGGCCTGGCAGGGCGAGCACCACCGCCGCGACGACCTGACCTTTTTCTGCTTCAGAACCTGAATGCCTCCCATGCCCTCCGCACAGATCGCCGACAAGTACGGCAGCTTCTTCCACCTGGCGCGCCAGCACCAGGTGATCTTCTACTACGTGGGCTACTTCTCGCAGAACATCGTCGCGGCCATGGCCGAGGCCGTGCGGCTGCAGCTGGAAGTGGCCGGCGTGCCGGGCCCCACGCGGCGCAAGCTGTTCTCGTCCTTTGTCGAGATGGCGCAGAACATCATCCATTACTCGGCCGATGCCCTGACCCCGCCCCACCAGGACGATGGCGAGCTGCGCCACGGCGCGGTCTGCATCCGCCGCGAGGACGACGGCAGCTTCGTGCTGCTGTGCGCCAACCCCATCGAGCCGGGCATGGGCGAGGCGCTGCGCGCCAAGCTCGACGCCCTGCGCAGCATGACGCTGGACGAGATCAAGAAGGCCTGCCGCCAGTCGCTGCGCGATGACGCGCCCGAAGGCAGCAAGGGCGCGGGCATGGGTTTCCTGACCCTGGCCCGCGATGCGCGCGAGCCGCTGCAGTTCGACTTCGATCCCGCCCAGACCGTGGACGGCCGGCCCGTCTTCTACCTGAAAGCCACGCTCTGAGCCGTCGCTCCGGCACCAGGCCTGGACAGGCCCGGCCCGCAGGCACGGACAACGCACCGAGATCACGCATGGACAACCTCTACATCGCACCGACTCCCAGTTCCCCGGAAGTGGACTTCCAGTTCGACACGCACACGCTGCACCTGCGTGGCGAGTCCTATCCCGAGAACGCCGCCGCCTTCTACGGCGGCATCCTGGCCCGCCTCAAGGACTACCTGGCCCAGCCGCAGCCGGCGCAGCAGCAGGCGCGCATCGAGGTGCACATCGCGCTGGCCTACTTCAACAGCTCCAGCACCAAGATGCTGTTCAACCTGATCGAGGCACTGAGCGGCGCCGCCGAGGCCGGCCGGCCCGTGGCCCTGCACTGGTACCACGACGAGGAAGACGACACCATCTGCGAGTTTGGCGAGGAGCTGCGCGACGACTTTCCCGCCATCGCCTTCACCGGCCACCCCGTGAAGGCGACGTGATGGACACCGTGGCCGCTCCCGCGGACCTCTTCGATGCCGAGCACCAGGCCCTTTTGGCGGCCCGCGCCGCCCATGACCGGGGCGAAGAAGCCGGCGCCCAGGCCTGCCACCAGGCCCTGGGCGTGCTGCTGACCGCCTATGAGCGCCTGCTGCGCGAAACGCGCCGGCTGGTGCGCCGCAGCGACCGGGCCGAGCTGGAGATGACCCAGCTCAACCAGCGCCTGCAGGAGCTGGCCGGCGAGCTGGAATACCGCGCCACGCACGACCCGCTGACCGGCGTGCTCAACCGCGCGGCCATCATCGAGCGCGTGAACCGCCACTTCACCCAGCAGGGGCTGGCCCTGATCGTGCTGGACATAGACCACTTCAAGCGCGTGAACGACAGCTTCGGCCACCCCGTGGGCGACAGCGTGATCCTGGGCGTGGTGCGCTGCCTCAAGGCCGCCGTGCCGGCCACGGCCCACATCGGCCGCGTGGGCGGCGAGGAATTCACCGTGCTGCTGCCCCAGCACGACAGCGACGGCGCCGTGTGCGTGGCCGAGCAGGTGCGCGCCGCCATCGAGGCCCATCCCTTCGGCCTGCCCGACGCCAGCTGCATCACGGCCAGCTTCGGCGTGAGCTGGCGCCCGAGCGGCGGCCGCTTCGACGACGCCTACAGCCTGGCCGACGAAGCGCTGTACGCCGCCAAGCGCAGCGGGCGCAACCAGGTCGTGCGCGCGGCAGACCATGCCACGGCCTGAGCGGCGCGGACACAGGCAGGGCTGAGGCATGAGTTTCGTGATGCGCGCACGGGCGCCCAGGGCGCCCGCCCCTGCTTCCGCCCTCCTGCAGCCGGCTCTGCAGCCGCCCCCGCCATCGCCCGTGCCCGGGCCTGAATGGCGGGTGCTGATCGTGGACAGCGACCCCGACGTACACGCCGCCTTCCGCCTGGCGCTGGAAGGCCACACCCTGTTCGGCCGGCCGCTGGTGTTCCTCTACGCCCGCTCCGGCACGCAGGCGCGCAATCTGCTGCGCAGCGAGCAGGACCTGGCCGTGGTGGTGCTCGACGCCGTGACCGATGGCACGGGCGCCGGGCTGGACCTGGTGGACTTCATCCGCTACACGGCCGGCCTGCGCAACAGCCGCATCGTGCTGCGCACCGGCCGCCCGGGCCAGGCGCCCGATCTGGAAACCCTGCTGCGCTACGACATCAACGACTGCCGCACCAAGACCGAACTCACGCCCGACCGGCTGCTGGCCATCGTGGTGACCGCCGTGCGCTCCTACGAGCAGCTGTGCGCCATCGAGGCCAACCGCCGCAGCCTGGAGCTGATGGTGCGCTCCAGCGCCTCGCTGCTGGAGGAAACCAATCTGCACGCCTTCGCGCGGGGCGTGATCACCCAGCTGGCCACCTTGCTGGGCGTGGCCAGCGAAGGCCTGGTCTGCTCGGAGGGCACGCACCCGGCCGAGCCCTACCGCGTGCTCGCGGCCACGGGGCCATTCGCCCGGCTCATCGACCAGCCCATCGCCACCGTGCTGGCCTCGCGCGGGCTGCGCCTGCTGCGCCAGGCGCTGCAGACCCGCCGCAACATCTACGGCGTGCAGCGCGGCGTGGCCCTGTACATAGGCCGGGGCGACGAGCAGGACATGGCAGTCTTCATCGACGCACCAGCCTCGCACAGCGCACTGGACCGCCAGCTGCTCGAAGTCTTCTGCGCCAACCTGCGCACGCTGCTGCACAACCGCGGCCTGCTGGAGCGCCTGCACCAGTCCGCCTACTTCGACCCCCTGGTCTGCCTGCCCAACCGCGCCCACTTCGTGGAAAAAGTGGACGAATGCGTGTGGCGCGGCACGCGGGACCATGTGCTGGCCCTGGTGGACATTGACGACTTCAGCGCCACCAACGACGTGATGGGCCACCGCTTCGGCGACCGCCTGCTCGAAGCCATGGCCCGCCGCCTGGCCAGCGCGCTGCCCGCAGGCGTGCTGCTGGCGCGCGTGGGATCGGACACCTTCGGCATCCTGGGCCCCACCGACGAGGTGGCCCTGGCCCAGTTGCTGGACTGCGCCCGCCAGCCCCTGGCCGTGGACGGCGTGCCGCACAAGGTCTCGCTGACCTGCGGCTACGTGTACCTGCCCCATGAACGCCAGGCCGGCACCGACCTGGTCAAGGACGCCACCATCGCCCTCAAGCGCGCCAAGCGCGATCACCGCGGCCAGCTGCTGGAGTACTCCGAGCAGATGGGCATGGAGGCGCGCGACCGCGCCCTGCTGCTGTCCGACCTGCGCGCCGCCATCGACGGCGCCCAGCTTTTCCTGGTCTACCAGCCCCAGGTGGACCTGGAAACCCATGCCCTGGTCGGCCTGGAGGCCCTGCTGCGCTGGCGCCGGCAGGACGGCAGCTTCGTGCCGCCCGACCGCTTCATTCCGGTGGCCGAGCATTCGGGCCTCATCGTGCCGCTGGGCCAATGGGTGCTGGCCACGGCCTGCCGCACCATGCGCGAACTGCTGGACGCCGGCCGCGCCCCCCGGCGCATGGCCGTCAATGTCTCCACCGTGCAGCTGCAGGACCCGGGCTTTCTGCAGACCGTGAGCAACGCCCTGACAGAGCACGGCCTGCAGGGTGCGCAGTTGGAACTGGAGATCACCGAGTCGGTGGCCGTGCTGCCCACCCAGCTGCTGCAGGCCACGCTCAGCGCCCTGCGCACGCTGGGCGTGACCATTGCCATCGACGACTTCGGCACCGGCTACTCCTCGCTGAGCTACCTGGAGCGCCTGCCGCTGGACCGCATCAAGATCGACCGCAGCTTCGTGCGCCAGCTTGGCGAATCACAGGAAGCGCGCATCGCCGAAATGATCGCCCAGCTCGGCCGCAAGCTCGGCCTGCAGGTCCTGGCCGAAGGCATAGAGGACGCCAGCGCCTGGCAGGCCCTGCGCGCCATGGGATGCCAGGAGGGTCAGGGCTATCACGTTGCCCGGCCCATGGACAAGGCGCAGTTGCTGGGCTGGCTGCACCGGCGCACTGGCGCACCGCAGTGAATGGCGCGCCGGAGTGAATGGCGCGCCGGAGTGAAGGCGCTCTGTCGCCCGTTCACGGCAGATGGGGCGCGATCACCTCGGCCAGCAGGCCGAAGCTGTGGCGGATCTCCTGCTCCGTCACGGCACCGTAGCCCAGCACCAGGCCCCGGGCCGGATCGGGCCTGAGCGAGTACAGGGACAGCGGCCGCGTGAGCACGCCCAGCTTGCGTGCCTGCCGCGCGATGGCGTCATCGTCCGAGCCGGGCGGCAGGCCCAGCACCAGGTGCAGCCCCGCGTCTCCGCCCTGCACGGTCACCGCCGTGCCCAGGCGCTGGCCTATCTCGTCGATGAGCACGCGCCGGCGCTCGCCATAGACCTGGCGCATGCGGCGGATGTGGTTGACGTAGTGGCCCTGCCGCATGAACTGCGCCAGCACGATCTGCTGCATGATCTGCCCCTCCCGGAACAGCTCGCTCAGCGCGCGCGCAAAGCTGTCGGCCAGGTCGCTGGGCAGCACGAGGTAGGCCAGCCGCAGCGAGGGGAACATGGTCTTGGAGAAGGTGCCCAGGTAGATCACGCGGCCATGCTCGTCCAGGCCCTGCAGCGCCGGCAGCGGGCGCGAGGTGAAGCGGAACTCGCTGTCGTAGTCGTCCTCGACGATCCATACCCGCTGGGCCACCGCGTAGTCCAGCAGCTGGCGCCTTCGGCCATGGCCCATGAGCACGCCGCTGGGGTACTGGTGCGAGGGCGAGATGAACATCAGCCGCGGCGGTGTCTTCAGTTGCTGCGGCGTGGGCGCCAGGCCCTCGCCGTCCAGCGCGATGGGCTGCAGTTGCAGGCCGGCCATGCGGAACACGCTGCGTGCGCCCCAGTAGCCGGGGTCCTCCAGCCAGACGGTGTCGCCGGGATCGGCCAGCAGCTGGGAAATCAGGTGCAGCGCCTGCTGGGCGCCGCTGGTCACCAGGATCTGGTCCGCGCTGCAGGCCACGCCGCGCGTGCCCTGCAAGTGCTCGGCAATGGCTTCGCGCAGCGCGGGATGGCCTGCGCCCGTGGCATAGCTCAGTTGCAGCGGGTTGTGATCGCGCCAGGCCTGGGCGTGCAGACGGCTCCATAGCGCGGCCGGAAACTGGCGCAGCTCGGGCACGCCCGGCGCGAAGGCGCCCCACTGCAGGTGGCTGGCCCGCGCCCCGCCCACGATGGCGCTGCCGCGCCGCGACAGCGGCGTGCCACGGCGGCGCGGCAACGGCGGCTGGCTCACGAAGGCCGGCGCCACCTCGGCCACATAGGTGCCCCGCCCCACTCCGGCCTGCACCAGGCCCTCCAGCGCCAGTTGCTCATAGACCTGGACGATGGTGTTGCGCGCAATGCCCAGCGTCTGCGCCAGCTCGCGGCTGGTGGGCAGCCGCGAGCCCGCCGGCAGGGCCTTGCGCAGGATGCCTTCCTTGACGATGCGGTAGAGCTGGCGGTGGTTGTACTCGGCATCGCTACGTTGGAAATGCCGATTGACAAAGTCCGGCAGCGTGGAGTTTCCAACGCGGGAAATTGGTTCTCTCTTGTTCACGGTATTTGGTTCTTTTGTTGGGATCAATGTGAACATAGACTCGCCCCCATGTATAGCTATCGAAGGCGTGAAAGCCGAATATTTTTTCAATGATCCGCCTCCAGACACTTCAAAGACCTGTGCCTTCCGCCCGGTTCTCTCCGCCCCTCAGTCAGCCTATGTCCTTGAAGTTGAAAGCTTTTCGTTGCGGCACCCTGCCGGCCCGGCAAGCCGCCTGCCAGGAGGTGCAGCCATGAGCACGGCCACCACCTTCGGCATCGCCGGCGTCCAGATGGAGGTTTGCGCCTTCGACAGCAACCTGGAGCGCATGGCCGGTTACCTGCGCCACATCCGCTCGCGTTTTCCCTGGGTCCGCATGGTGCTGTTCTCCGAGCTGGCGGCGCTGGGCCCCAAGCACGACAAGGCCGAGCCGCTGCCCGGCCCCACCGAGGACCGGCTGTGCGGGCTGGCCCGGGAAACCGGCCTGTGGCTGATTCCCGGCTCGCTGTTCGAGAGCGTGGCCGGCCCCGAGGGCACGGTGGTCTACAACACCACGCCCGTCATCAACCCGCAGGGCGAGGTCGTCACGCGTTTTCGCAAGCTCTTTCCCTTCAGGCCCTATGAGCGCGATGTGGCCGGCGGCACCGGCTTTTGCGTGTTCGACGTGCCTGGAGCGGGCCGTTTCGGCGTGTCCATCTGCTACGACATGTGGTTTCCGGAAACCACGCGCACGCTGGTGGCCATGGGCGCCGAGGTGATCCTGCACCCCACCATGACGGACACCATCGACCGCGATGTGGAGCTGTGCATCGCACGCGCCTCGGCCGTCACCAACCAGGTCTATTTCTTCGATGTGAACGGCGTGGGCGACGGCGGCGTGGGCCGTTCCATCATCGTGGACCCCTCGGGCTACGTGCTCCACCAGGCCGACAGCGGCGCCCAGATCATGCCCATCGAGGTCGACTTCGCCCGGCTGCGGCACGAGCGCGAACACGGCCTGCGCAGCAACCTGGGCCAGCCGCTCAAGAGCTTCCGCGACCGCGACTGCGATTTCACCGTCTACCGCAAGGACGGCACCGACTTCCCCTACCTGCACAGCCTGGGAGCACTGGACAAGCCCCAATGACCTGACACGCCCCTTTTCCCAGCGATCGACATCAAGAGCACCACAAAGCCGCAAGCCACCGGGCGATGCGGCAAAAAACCAGGAGACAACGATGACATCCCGCCCCCGACCGAAACGCGCGCCCGTGCCTCCCTCAGCCGCCACCGCAGCGTCTGGGAAATGCGTGCCGATGGCTGGATCAGCCTGGTGGACGATCTCAGCCGGCTGGCCATCCTGGCGCCCGAGCACCCCGAGCGTGCCAGCCGCCTGGCCCACGTGCAGACCATCATCGACGCGCTGGCCCCGGTCGAAAGCTACTGGGCCTTTCCCGGGGGCCGGGTCTTCGGCGAGCTGTGCCAGTGGATAGAGCGCGAGGAACTGGCACGCGCCCACCAGGCGGCGCGGCGCATCCACCGCGTGCTGGCTGCGCGCACCTACCGCCATGACGCCAACACGCTGGACAACGACAACGAGCTGCCCTCGCAGATAGAGACCGACAGCGAGCGCCAGGCACAGCTGACGCGGCCTTACTTCGAGGTGCTGATCGTCGACGAGATGTCGGCCAGCGAGGAAGACGCGCTGCGCCGCCGCGTGCAGCGCAAGCGCAGCGCCGACGATGATTTCGTGTTCGACATCGTGGTGGTGCCCAGCTTCGAGGACGCGCTGATCGCCACCCTGGTCAACTTCAACCTGCAGGCCGTGGTGATACGCCACGGCTTTCCATTCCGCTCGGTCAACAGGAACGGCATGCTGCGCCGCTTCCTGGAAGGCATGGACGACAACAGCGAGTCCATGCCCGAGTTCGAGCGGGGCCCGCTGCTGGGCCGCCAGATCGCGCAGCTGCGCCCCGAGCTGGACCTGTACCTGGTCACCGATGTCAGCGTCGAGGAGATCGCCGCGCGCGTAGGCGAGGTCTTCAAGCGCATCTTCTTCGGCGAGGAAGACCACATCGAGCTGTACAGCGCCATCATGAAGGGCGTGGGCGAGCGCCACAGAACGCCCTTCTTCCACGCGCTGCGCGACTACGCCAAGCAGCCCACGGGCGTGTTCCATGCGCTGCCGCTGGCGCGCGGCAAGTCCATCATGAACAGCAACTGGATCGGGGACCTGGCCCAGTTCTACGGCATGAACCTGTTCATGGCCGAGACCTCGGCCACCTCGGGCGGGCTGGACTCGCTGCTGGATCCCGTGGGCCCGCTCAAGCTGGCCCAGGAGTACGCGGCCCGCGCCTTCGGTGCCAGGCGCACCTACTTCGCCACCAACGGAACCTCCACCTGCAACAAGATCGTGGTGCAGGCCCTGGTGCGGCCCGACGACATCGTGCTGGTGGACCGCAACTGCCACAAGTCCCACCACTATGGCCTGGTGCTGGCCGGCGCCCAGGTGGCCTACCTGGACTCCTATCCGCTGGACCAGTACTCCATGTACGGCGCCGTGCCGCTGCGCCACATCAAGGAGACCCTGCTGGGCTTTCGGCGCGCGGGCACGCTGGAGCGCGTGCGCATGGTGCTGCTGACCAACTGCACCTTCGACGGCATCGTCTACGACGTGGAGCGCGTGATGACGGAATGCCTGGCCATCAAGCCCGACCTGGTCTTCCTCTGGGACGAGGCCTGGTTCGCCTTCGCGCGCTGCCATCCCATCTACCGCCCGCGCACGGCCATGGCCAGCGCCGCCAGGCTGTGCGAGACCTTCAAGGACCCGGCCTACGCCAGGCGCCACGCCGAGTTCGCCGCCAGCATCGACTGGGAGGACGACCAGCAGTTGCTGGAGACCCGGCTGATCCCCGACCCCGCCAAGGCCCGCATCCGGGTCTACGCCACGCATTCCACGCACAAGACGCTGACGGCGCTGCGCCAGGGCTCGATGATCCATATCTGGGACCAGGACTTCAAGGACAAGGCCGAGGAGTCCTTCCACGAGGCGTACATGACGCACACCTCGACCTCGCCCAACTACCAGATCCTGGCCTCGCTGGACGTGGGCCGCCGCCAGGTGGAACTGGAGGGCTACGAGCTGATCCAGCGCCAGCTGGAGCTGGCCATGAGCCTGCGCGAGCAGGTGCTGCACCACCCACTGCTCAGGCGCTACTTCCGCTTCCTGCGCATCGGCGACCTGGTGCCGCTGGCCTACCGCGAGTCGGGCGTGGACAACTACTACAACGACGAGACGGGCTGGGACAACCTGGAGGTGGCATGGCGCAGCGACGAGTTCGTGCTCGACCCCAGCCGCGCCACCCTGGTCATCGGCACCACGGGCATGGACGGCGACACCTTCAAGAACAAGGAGTTGATGGACAGGTACGGCATACAGATCAACAAGACCTCGCGCAACACCGTGCTGTTCATGACCAACATCGGCAGCACGCGCTCGGCCATCGCCTACCTGATCGAGGTGCTGATCAAGATTGCCCGCGACGTGGACGCCCGCGTGGCCGACCTGAGCGCCATCGAGCGGCGCATCCATGAAAGGCGCGTGCGCTCGCTCACGCTGGAGCAGCCGCCGCTGCCCAATTTCTCCAGCTTCCACTTCGCCTTCCGGGGCCGCAGCGTCGAAGGCCGCGCAGGCACGCGCGACGGCGACATCCGCAGCGCCTTCTTCCTCTCGTACGACGACACCAACTGCGAATACATCGACATGGCAGAGGCAGCGCGCGCCATCGCCGAGGGGCGCGAGCTGGTGTCCGCGCTCTTCGTCATCCCCTACCCGCCGGGCTTTCCCATCCTCGTGCCCGGGCAGGTGATCAGCGCCGAGATCCTGCAGTTCATGGCCGCGCTCGATGTGCGCGAGATCCACGGCTTCCGGCCCGAGCTGGGCTTTCGCATCTTCAGCCGGGCCGCGCTGGACCGCGCCGCCCAGGCCACGGCCGCGCGCGCCGCGCTGGCGCTGTCGGGCCGTGCGGCGCAGCCGCAGGCGGGCGACGAAGGCCTGGGCCTGCTCCGACCCGAGCCCGAACCTGAACTGATCACGCTTTCCCCCACCCCGAAGAAGACCACGACGAGGAGCAAGAAGTGAACAACAAAGTCAAAAGCGTTGCCGACCTGCTGCTGATGTTCCACCGCAACGAGCGGCCCATCTACTTCATCAGCGCCACCAACTTCAACCTGCTGGGCATGGACCGCTGGGTCAACCGCTTCCGCTACATCAACTACATCGACTGCTTCGACGGCCGCCACCCCAACGCCTTCGTGCCGCAGGAGCTGCCGCACGAGCCCTTCGAGTCCATCGAGGACATCAACAACTACCTGCTGCAGCACAAGGACGTGGTGGACCTGATCGAGCGACGCGGCGGCAAGCCGGTCGCCACCTTCCTGATGTTCGACGAGAAGACCGAGGCCCTGGCCCGCGAGCTGGGCATGGAGGTCTGGTTTCCGCCAGCCGCGCTGCGCCAGCGCTGCGACAACAAGATGGAGACCGTGCGCATAGGCAACAAGGCCGGCGTCTACTCGGTGCCCAACGCGCTGGAGAAGGTGGACAGCTACGAGCACCTGATGCAGATCGCCGAGCGCCACGGCCTGGGCAAGGACCTGGTGGTGCAGTCGGCCTTCGGCGACTCGGGCCACACTACCTTCTTCATCGCCTCGCGCGAGGACTTCGACAAGCACAAGGACGAGATCGTCAACGACCCCGAGGTCAAGATCATGAAGCGCATCAACTGCCGCGGCGCCACGCTGGAGGCCTGCGCCACCCAGTCGGGCACCCTGGTCGGGCCGCTGCTGACCGAGGTGGTGGGCGCGCGCGAACTCACGCCCTACAAGGGCGGCTGGTGCGGCAACGAGGTGTTCCCGGGCGCCTTCTCCGAGGAGGTGCGCGCCAGGGCGCGCGACATGGCCGAGCGCTTCGGCAACCAGTTGCTGGCCGAGGGCTACCGCGGCTACTTCGACCTGGACTTCCTGATCGACACCGACACCGGCGAGGTCTACCTGGGCGAGCTGAACCCGCGCATCTGCGGCGCCAGCCCCATGACCAACCATGCCGCCTTCGCCTACGCCGATGCGCCGCTGTTCCTGTTCCACCTGCTCGAATTCTCGGGCGTGCCGTTCGACCTGAACGTCAAGGAGATCAACGAGCGCTGGGCCCAGCCGCATTTCATCGATTCCTGGTCTCAGGTGGTGCTCAAGTTCAACGAGGACCGCATCGACCAGGTCACGCATGCTCCGGCCACCGGCATCTACCGCATGGGCGAGGACGGCAGCGTCGCCTACCAGCGCTTCGACTACAACCGCAAGGCCATAGACACCGAGCGCGAGGCCTTCTTCCTGCGCATCACCGGCCCCGGCGACTACCGCTACGAGGGCGCCGACCTGGGCATCCTGATCACGCGCGGCCGCTCGATGGACGACAACTTCAAGCTCAACATCCGGGCGCGCGACTGGATACGCGGCATCAAGAACTACTACGCGGGCAAGCCCATCCTGGCCACCCAGCCCGGCGCAGCGCCGGCGCCGGGCTCGTTCAAGATCCTCTGAAGGCCTCCCATGCCCCTGCCTACCCGCATCCGCTTCCAGGCCATCGCCGAAGACCTGCCCGGCCGGAAATGGCAGGCCCTGTGCGAGCAGGCCTGGCCCTACTACCGCGCCTGGTTCCTGCGCCAGGGCGCCGTGGCGCGCGCCGGCTTCCTGGAGTGCCGCCGCGCCCTGCGCCAGCACATGCCGGAGCTGGTGCCCACCTGGGAGCGGCTGGTGGAACTGGCCGGCGGCGGCGACATCGAGGCGCGCTTCCTGTCGCTGTGGTGCCCCCCGCCCTACATCACCGGCTGCTCCCAGGCAGTCTGGCTTGATGCGGCCGGCCAGCAGGAACCCATGCTGCTGCGCAACTACGACTTCGCCCCCGCGCTGCTGGAGGGCCACTGGCTGGCCACGCGCTGGAGCGGGCAGCGCGTGGCCGCCATGGGCGACTGCCTGTGGGGCGCGCTGGACGGCATGAACGAGTCGGGCCTGGCCGCCTCGCTGTCCTTTGGCGGCCGCACGGCCCATGGCGACGGCTTCGGCATTCCGCTGGTGCTGCGCTATGTGCTGGAGATCGCGCAGGACACCGCATCGGCCGTGGCCATCCTGCAGCGCGTGCCCGTGCACATGTGCTACAGCGTCACGCTGCTGGACGCCCGGGGCGAATGGGCCACGGTGTTCCTGAATCCCGACCGCCCCGTGGAAGTGACCCGGCGCCGGGCCGTGACCAACTTCCAGCACACGGTGGAATGGCCCGAGCATGCACGCGCCACCAGCGCCTGCGAGCGGCTGGCCGCCCTGCAGCAGCAGATCGATGCCGGCATGCCGGCCAGCGACACCCAGGCCGCGCTGCTGCGCGAGCCCCTGTACCAGCCCGCCTGGCGGCGCGGCTACGGCACGCTGTACACGGCGGCCTACGCCCCTCGGTCGGGCCGGCTCGAACTGTCCTGGCCCGGCCAGGCCTGGCCGCAGACGCTGGCGGCCTTCGAGGAGGGCCACAGGGAGATCGCCTACCTGAGCCAGGGCCCCTGAGCGCCCCGCCCAGCATCCCGCGCCTGCATTCAGCGCTTGCATCCGACGCCCGGGACAAGGTGCCACGCACTGCCGTCCAGGCATTCCCCACAGGTTCCGAAGGAGACATGGAAATGACAAGAAGACTTCCGCCCGCCGTCTGGATTCTGGTTGCCATGGTGCTGGGCATCGTGATCGGCTACATGGTGTTCATCAACTTCCCCGACAAGAAGGCGGCCGCGCAGATCGCGGGCTACATCTCCATCATGTCGGACGTGTTCCTGCGGCTGATCAAGATGCTGATCGGCCCGCTGGTGTTCTCCACGCTGGTGGTGGGCATCGCGCACATGGGCGACGCGGCCTCGGTGGGCCGGGTGTTCCTCAAGGCCATGGGCTGGTTCGTCACCGCCTCGCTGGTGTCGCTGGTCATGGGCCTGGTCCTGGCCAACCTGCTGCAGCCGGGCCACAACCTGGGGCTGCCGCTGCCGGACATCGGCGCTTCGGCCAACCTCGCCACCGCCAAGTTCACGCTCAAGGACTTCGTCAGCCACCTGGTGCCCAAGTCCTTTGCCGAGGCCATGGCCAACAACGAGATCCTGCAGATCGTCGTGTTCTCCATGTTCTTCGGCGTGGCCCTGGCCGCGCTCGGTGAAAAGGGCAGGACGCTGGTGGCCGCCATCGACGAGCTGTCCCACGTCATGCTCAAGATCACCGGCTATGTGATGAAGCTCGCGCCGCTGGCCGTGCTGGCGGCCATGGCGGCCACCGTGTCTGTCAACGGCCTGGAGATCCTGCTGAAGTTCGCCGTCTTCATGGGTGACTTCTACCTGGGCCTGTTTCTGCTGTGGGGAGTGCTGGTGATCGCCGGTTTCCTGTTCCTGGGCCCGCGCATCTTCAGGCTGCTGGTGCTGATCAAGGAAGCCTTCATGCTGTCGTTCGCCACCGCCAGCTCCGAGGCCGCCTACCCCAAGATCCTGGACGCGCTGGACCGCTTCGGCGTCAAGCGCAAGATCTCCAGCTTCGTGATGCCCATGGGCTACTCGTTCAACCTCGACGGCTCCATGATGTACTGCACCTTCGCCGTGCTGTTCATCGCCCAGGCCTACGACATCCACCTGTCGCTGGGCACGCAGATCACCATGCTGCTGATCCTGATGCTGACCTCCAAGGGCATGGCCGGCGTGCCGCGCGCCTCGCTGGTGGTGATCGCCGCCACGCTCAACCAGTTCAACATCCCCGAGGCCGGCCTGCTGCTCATCCTGGGCGTGGACACCTTCCTGGACATGGGCCGCTCGGCCACCAACGCCGTGGGCAACTCCATCGCCACCGCCGTCGTCGCCAAGTGGGAGGGCGACCTGCTGCCCGAGGCGGAGGCCGCCGCCAACGCCGCACGGCTGGATTCGGAGGCCAGGGCCACGCTGGCCCATCCCGCCTCCCCGGCCCATTCCTGACAACCCGCACAAGGAACACGCCATGAAACCCGAACCCAGATCACGGCACGGGCAGCCATGGGCGCTGCGGGGGCCGGCGCGGGCGGCAGCGGCAGCGGGCGTGGCGGCCCTTGCGCTGCTGGCCGCCACGGCCGGCGCCCAGGAAGCCGACACGCCAGAGCGCACCGCCGCCAGCCGCGCGCCCGCCACGCTCAGCGGCACGCTGGCCAAGGTGCGCGCCAGCGGCTCCATTGCGCTGGGCTACCGCCAGGCCTCGGTGCCGTTTTCCTACCTGAACGCGCGCAACGAGCCCATCGGCTACTCCATCGAGCTGTGCAAGGCACTGGTGACCAGCATCGAGGATGCGGTCAACAGGAGCCTGGCCATCCGCTGGGTGCCCGTCACGGCCGACAACCGCGTGGATGCCGTGGCCAGCGGCCAAGTGGACCTGGAATGCGGCTCCACCACCAGCAACCTGGAGCGACAAAAGCGCGTGGCCTTCTCGCCCATCATGTTCGTGGCCGGCACCAAGGTCATGGTCCGGCAGGACGCGCAGATCCGATCCTTGCGCGACCTGGCCAGCAAGAAGGTGGCGGTGACGGCCGGCACCACCAATGAAAAAGCCATGCGCGACCTGGACCGCAAGTTCCACCTGGGCATGCAGCTGCAGGTGGTGCCCGACCACTCCCAGGGCTTTGCCCAGGTGGCCGGCGGCCAGTCCGACGCCTTCGCCACCGACGACGTGCTGCTGTACGGCCTGATCGCGGAGAACGCCGGCAAGGCGGATGGCAACGGCGACACGGGCGCGAGCCCGGGCGCCAGGTTCCAGGTGGTGGGCGACTACCTCTCCTACGACCCCTACGCCATCATGTTCCGCAAGGACGACCCCCAGCTGGCCCAGGTGGTGAAAACCAGCTTCCAGGCGCTGGCCGAGGACGGCGAGATCGAGCGCCAGTACAGGCGCTGGTTCCTGCGCCGCCTGCCTTCGGGCACCAGCCTGGACCTGCCGATGAGCGCCCAGTTGCAGACCCTCATCGAGACCCTGGCCGCCCAACCCCGTTGAGGCGGTTGCTGCCTGCACCCATTGCGCGCCGGATGGCGCCTCGCCCGGCCTTGCTCTGCGCAAGGCACGCAGCACGCGGGCCGCACCCCCTTTGCAACAGCAAATACAAGGAGACAGGAAATGAGTCAGCAACTCGAAGGTGGGCTGAAGCCGCGGCACCTCACCATGCTATCCATTGCGGGGGTGATCGGCGGTGCGCTGTTCGTCGGCTCCGGCAAGGTGATTGCCAGTGCCGGCCCCGCAGCCATCCTGGCGTACATGGGCGGGGGCATCCTGGTGGTGCTGGTCATGCGCATGCTGGGCGAGATGGCCGTGGCGCAGCCTGACAGCGGCTCGTTCTCCACCTACGCAGACCGCGCCATCGGGCGCTGGGCCGGCTTCACGATCGGCTGGCTGTACTGGTGCTTCTGGACACTGCTGATGGGCTGGGAGGCCTATGTGGCCGGGGCCATCCTCAACGCCTGGATGCCGGCCGTTCCCATCTGGGGCTACATGCTGGTGGTGGTCTTCGGCCTGATGGCCGTCAACTTCCTGCCGGTGCACAACTATGGCGAGTTCGAGTTCTGGTTCGCTCTGATCAAGGTCGTGGCCATTGTGCTGTTCATCGCCATCGGAGCGCTGGCCATCGCCAGGCTCTGGCCTGCGGGCGATGTCGCAGGCATGGCGTACCTGACCAGCAAGGGCTTCATGCCCAACGGCCCCGGCGCCGTGGTGGTGGCGCTGCTGGGCGCGATGTTCGCCTTCATCGGTGCCGAGATCGTCACCGTGGCGGCGGCCGAATCCCAGGACCCGGGCAAGGAAATCGTGCGGACCACCCGGTCCGTGGTCTGGCGCATTTCGCTGTTCTACGTGGGCTCCATCTTCATCGTGGTCTGCCTGATTCCGTACGACACCCCGGGCCTGATCCTCTCCACCGAAGGCACCTACGCCGTCGCGCTCAAGCACCTGGGCATTCCCTTCGCCGGCCAGATCGTCAACTTCGTGGTGCTGACTTCCGTGTGCAGTTGCTTCAACTCGGCGCTCTACACCTCCAGCCGCATGCTGTTCTCGCTGGCGCGCCGCGGCGACGCCCCCCGCCTGTTCACGACCCTGGGCCGCAGCACCAGCGCGCCCTACATGGCCGTCATCGCCTCCAGCGCGCTGGCCCTGCTGACGGTCGCCCTCACCGCCACCGGCCAGATGGACGTGTTCGATGTGCTCATGGCCGCGACCGGCTCCATCGCGCTGCTGGTGTACCTGTGCATCGCCGTGTCGCAGTTGCACATGCGCCGCAAGCTCGAAGCCAGCGGCACGCCCATCCGCCTGAAGATGTGGTGCTTCCCGGCGCTGACCTACGCCACCATCTTCTTCATCGTCGCCTCCATGGTGGTCATGGTGGCCGAGGGCACCTACCGCAAGGAAGTGCTCTACACCAGCGTGCTGGGCGGTGCATTGGTCGCCCTGGGCATGCTGGCGCAAAAGCTCCACTGGGGCCGCCCGAAACCCGGCCGCGTGGAGCAGGAGCAGGCCGTTCAGGAAGGCCTGGGTCCGTTGATCGTCAAGTCCGAATAAATGGAGACACAAGCATGAGCACCGATCCATCCGTCCGCATCGAACACGACCTGCTGGGGGACCGCGAGGTCCCTGCCGACGCCTACTACGGCGTGCACACCCTGCGCGCCCGGGAGAACTTCGGCATCACCGGCACGCCCATCTCCATCTACCCCGAACTGATCCGCGCCCTGGCCAGCATCAAGCAGGCGGCGGCGCTGACCAACCATGAACTGGGCCTGCTGGACCAGCGGCGCTGCGATGCCATCGTGAGCGCCTGCCAGGAGCTGCAGGGCGGACGGCTGCACGAGCAGTTCGTGGTGGACGTGATCCAGGGCGGTGCAGGCACCTCGACCAACATGAACGCCAACGAGGTCATCGCCAACCGCGCGCTGGAGCTGCTGGGCCACCACAAGGGCGAGTACCGGTACCTGCATCCCAACGAGCAGGTGAACATCGGCCAGAGCACCAACGACGTCTACCCCACCGCGCTCAAGATCGCCACCTGGTTCGGCATCCACGGGCTGATCGACGCCATGGACACGCTGCGCCTGGCCTTCGCGCAAAAGGCAGAGGAGTTCCGGGATGTGCTGAAAATGGGCCGCACCCAGCTGCAGGATGCCGTGCCCATGACGCTGGGCCAGGAATTCAGCACCTATGCCGTGATGATCGAAGAGGACCAGGCGCGGCTGCGCGAGGCCGTGCTGCTGATCTGCGAGATCAACATGGGCGCCACCGCCATAGGCACGGGCATCACCGCCCATCCCGACTACGCGCCCCTGGTGCTCAAGCACCTGCAGGAGATCACCGGCATTGCGCTGCAGACCGCGCCCAACCTGATCGAGGCCACCCAGGACTGCGGCTCTTTCGTCCAACTGTCGGGCGTGCTCAAGCGCGTGGCCGTCAAGCTGTCCAAGACCTGCAACGACCTGCGGCTGCTGTCCAGCGGCCCGCGTGCAGGCCTGGGCGAGATCAACCTGCCGGCCATGCAGGCGGGATCGAGCATCATGCCGGGCAAGGTCAACCCCGTGATCCCCGAGGTGGTGAACCAGATCGCCTTCGAGGTCATCGGCAACGACATCACCGTCAGCTTCGCGGCCGAGGCCGGGCAGCTGCAGCTCAATGCCTTCGAGCCCATCATCGCCCACAGCATCTTCAAAAGCGTGAGCCACCTGCGCAACGGCTGCCTGACGCTGGCCGAGCGCTGCGTGCAGGGCATCACCGCCAACCGCGAACACCTGCGCGCGGCGGTGGAGAACTCCATCGGCATCGTGACCGCGCTCAACCCCTACATCGGCTACGCCAATGCCACTTCCGTGGCCCAGCAAGCCCATGCCAGCGGCGGCAGCGTCTACGACATCGTGCTGGCCCGGGGCCTGCTGAGCAAAACGCAGCTGGACACCATCCTGCGGCCCGAGATCCTCACGCGGCCCTCGGCACTGAAACTCGGATGACCGGTCTGCCCTACCTGCACACCGCAGGAAACCCATGCCGCCTGGCCGCCCACACCACGGCCAGCGATGCGCCCAGCAGCGCCAGCAGCACGGGCGTGAAGGCGCCCACGCCCATGCGCGCCAGCAGCAGGCCGCCCACGATGCCGCCGCCGGCAATCGCCATGTTCCAGGCCGTGACCAGCATGGACTGCGCCACGTCGGCGGCCTCGCCCGCCGTGTGGGCAATGGCGGTCTGCAGCAGCGTGGCGGCGCCGCCAAAGGCCAGGCCCCAGACGGCCACCGCCGCATACACCAGGGCCGGCGCATCTGCGGCCACGCCCAGCATCAGCGTGGACAGTGCAAACAGCGCAATGCTGGCCAGCGTGAGCGCACGCAGGTGGCGGTCGATCAGCACGCCGGTGATCCAGATGCCCAGCACGGAGGTGGCGCCGAACACCAGCAGCACCAGGTCCGTGCGCGCGGCCATGCCCGCCACCGCCAGGAAGGGCGCGATGTAGGTGTAGAGAATGTTGTGCGCCAGCACGAAGGCCAGCACCACGAACAGCACGGGGCGCACGCCCGCCAGGGTGAACACGCGCCGCAGCGGCAGGTGGCGGCCTGCCGCCTGCCCCGCGAAGTCGGGCAGGCGGGCGCGCACCCAGACCATGAGCGCCAGCGCCAGCACGCTCATGAGGCCGAAGCACAGCCGCCAGCCCACCCACTGGCCCAGCACGGTGCCGGCCGGCACGCCCAGCGACAGCGCCAGCGGCGTGCCCACCATGGCAATGGCGATGGCGCGGCCCTTGAGATGGCCGGGCACCATGCGTGCCGCGTAGCCGGCCAGCAGCGCCCAAAGCAGCCCGGCCGAGACCCCCGCCAGAAAGCGCGCCACCAGGGTCAGCGCAAAGTGCGTGGACAAGGCCGTGACCGTGTTGGCGACGACAAAGCCCGCGATCGCCGCCAGCAGCAGGGGGCGGCGGCGCATGCCGTGCGTGGCGGCCGTCAGCGGTATGGCGGCCACCAGGGAGCCTATGGCGTAGAGGGTGACGGTCTGGCCTACCCAGGCCTCAGTCACGGCCAGGCCCTGGGCCATCTGCGGCAGCAGGCCGGCCGGCAGCGCCTCCGTCAATATGGTGATGAAGGCCGCCATGGCCAGCGCCAGCAGGGAGGCAACGGGCAGGCGGTCCTGGCGTGTTCCGGTCATTGCGGCGCTCCCGAAACCCCTTGGACCTCACAAACCCCGTATACCGCGTCGCGCAAATCGTTGACGAAGCGCCCCGACATGCCCTCGTACAAGGTGTTGGTGAAGGCCACGACGCTGAGCTCCTGCGCCCGGTCCACGAACCAGGAATGCCCATAGGCCCCGCCCCAGCGCCAGGTGCCCACCGACTCCGGCGATGCCGCCTGCGCCGCATCGCGCAGCACGGAAAAGCCCAGGCCAAAGCCGAAGCCCGGCGCATTGGGCAGGGCCAGCCCGCCGGTCTGGTCCCGCTCCATCTCGGCGACCAGGGCGTCGGGCAGCAGGGTGTTGCCGCCCTGGCGCAGGGCTTCCAGCAGCCGCAGGAAATCGCCTGCCGTCCCCGCCATGCCGGCGCCGCCGGAGGCAAAGGCCTGGGCGTCAAAGATGCGCGAAGGGCTGAAGGCAATGCCGATGCTCCCCTCGAAGGGCGACACGGTCTCGCCCTCGGCCAGCGGATGGGGCTGCGGCACATCGCTGACATAGGCCGTGGCCACGCGCTGCGCGGCCAGCGCATCGGTGACGGCAAAGCCGGTATCGGTCATGCCCAGCGGCCCGGTCACCAGCTCGCGCACGGCCTGGTCCAGCGGCCTGCCATGCACCTGTTCAATGAGGGCGCCCAGCACATCGGTGGCCAGCGAGTAGCCCCAGGCCGTGCCCGGCGCGTACAGCAGCGGCACGCTGGCGATGCGCTCCAGGTTCTCTGCCAGTCCGATGGCCTGGCGGTCCATGCCGTCCGAAACGCCCGCGCGCGCATAGGGGCCTTGTGCATCGGCCTCGAAGAAGCGGTAGCCCAGCCCCGCCGTGTGGCTGAGAAGCTGCCGCACGGTGATGCGGGCGGGCCGGCCATCGGCCAGCCGGGGGCGGAACCGGGGCAGCCAGCGCTCCACCCCCTCGTCCAGCGCCAGCAGTCCCCGCGCCACCAGCACCAGCGCGGCAGCCGAGACGATGGGCTTGCTGGCCGAGGCCAGGCGAAACACCGCATCCACGGCCATGGGCAGCCCGCGCTCGCGGTCGGCCCAGCCTGCGGCCTGGCGGTGGACCAGCGCGCCGCCACGCGCCACCAGCACCACGGCGCCGACCAGGCGCTGCGCCTCAAGCGCCTGCCGGACCACGGCCTGGATGCGGTCGGACAGGGGCGCGGACGACAGGGTCGCAGGCAGCGCAGCGGGTGCATCGGGTGCAGCAGGTGCTGAAGGCGCTGCAAAAAGGGCAATCGTCATGGGAATTCCCGGGATCAAATGAACAGGGTTCCGACGATAGAAAGACCGCGATTAAAGAAAAAGTGGGGTAGATTTCCGCGCTATGCGGATCTTTCTGTCCGCAATGAAGGAGTGGCCTTGGACAGCCTCAACGGTTTCCTGGTGTTCGTGCAGGTCGCCGAGACCCGCAGTTTCGTGGCGGCCGGCCGGCTGCTGGGCGTCTCGGCATCGGCCATCGGCAAGAGCGTGGCAAGGCTGGAGGACCGGCTGGGCGTGCGCCTGTTCCACCGCAGCACGCGCAGCATCACGCTGACGGCCGAGGGCACGCTGTTCCTGGAGCGCAGCCGGCGCATCCTGGCCGAGATCGAGGCCGCGCAGCTGGAGCTGTCGCAGGCCAGCACCGCGCCGCGCGGCCGGCTGCGGGTCAGCCTGCCCCTGGTCAGTTCGCTGGTGCTGCCGGTGCTGGGCGAGTTCATGCGCGCCTATCCCGAGATCGAGCTGGACCTGGACTTCACCGACCAGCTGGTCGATGTGATCGAGGAAGGCTTCGACGCCGTGGTGCGCACGGGCGCGCCCGCCGACTCACGCCTGTCCGCGCGCCGGCTGGGCGCCTTCGGCTACCTGCTGGTGGCCTCGCCCGGCTACCTGGCGCAGCGCGGCACGCCCCGGGTGCCCGAAGATCTGCTGCAGCACAGCTGCCTGCACTACCGCTACCCCCACAGCGGCAAGCTGGAGCCCTGGGTGCTGCGGCGCGCAGCGGGCGCGCCCGAGCTGCAACTGCCCACCTCCATGATCTGCAACAACATCGAAACCCGGCTGTGCTTTGCGCTGCAGGGCCTGGGCATCGCCTACCTGCCGGAGTTCTCCATCCGCGAGCCGCTGGCCGACGGCCGGCTGCAACCCGTGCTGGCGGACTGCATGGAGCACACCAACGTCTTCCACGTGCTGTGGCCCGCCAGCAAGCACCCCTCGCCCAAGCTGCGGGCGCTGGTGGACTTCCTCTGCGCGCGGGTGTTTCCGCAGGCGCAACCCGGGCAGGCCCCGGACGCTGCCAGGACCGCGGCGCCCAAGACACCCAAGACACCCCAGACATCCGGGACGCGCAGATAGGCTGCGCGCCGGCTGCTGCAGCCTGCAGGCCCCGCCCTGCCTTGCTGGCTATCGCGCGGGCCCCTATCTGGGTTAGCATGCTTACAGAGCAGCGTATCCACAGAGTCATATCGGTTGCTCTGGCCCACCGGCAGGCAGGACCTGCGTCTCGAACGCTGTGGCGTGCAGGGGCGCCGTATCGGTGGGTCATTGCGGTTGACGGCTGGCGTTGCAGATCTCTTTTCTTGTCTCGCTGCGTTGCATGTCTTCTCGTTCCACCGCTATCCATCGTTCCGCCCTTTCCTCGCGCTCGCACGCAAGAACATCATTGGCCATCATCGTGGGCGTCTGCTTCATGGTGCTGGCAGCGGGGCTGTACTGGGCCGCGTTGCTGACCAGCCACCAGTACATGCAGCGCTACACACGGGATCAGGCATGGCTGCGCGTCTCGCAGATGTCCCAGGCGGTTTCCGCGCAGGCCGGGACCATGCTGTCGGGCCTGAACTATTCCCTGCGGGACCTGGCCCGGGACTACGAGTCGGGTGACTCCGAGGCGTTCGGGCGGGCCGTCGCCAGCGTCCAGGAGGCCTATCCGCCCGGCACCATCGTCCAGGTGGCCGTGGCCGATGCGAACGGCCAGGTGGTGTATTCGAGCCTGGCAGCCTCGGAGCCGCCTGCGCAGAGCGTGTCCATTCTCGACCGCGAACATTTCCAGGCGCATCTGAAGGGTCTGACGCAGGGAACCTTCATCGGCCGTCCGGTGCAGGGACGGGTTTCCGGGCAATGGGGTATCCAGCTGAGCCGCGCCCTGCACCACCGAGGCGCGTTTGCAGGCGTGCTGGTGGTGTCGCTGTCGCCGCAGTACCTGTCGCGGCAGCTGCAGGCCATCTTCGACAGCCCGCGCGACGTGATCTTGCTGCTGCGCGAGGACGGCACCTATCTTGCACGCTCGCAGAACCAGGATCGGGTGCTCGGGCGCCAGCTGCCCGCGGCGCGGGTGGCGCTGTTTGCCCCCGACGTCACGCATGGCACCTACGAGGCGCTGGCGAGCACCGACGGCATACAGCGCATGTATGCCTGGAGCCGCGTGAGCGGCTTTCCGATCCTGGTGAGCACGGGGCTGGACCACGAGGCCGTGTTCGGCCCGCTCAACGAGACCATACGGCAGAGCCTGTGGCGCAACGGCATAGGCACGCTGCTGATTTTTCTGGGCGGGATGCTGACGGCCTGGCTGGCGTTCCAGCGCTGGCGGGAGGAGGACCAGCGGGTCCAGTCCGAAGAGCGCTTTCATCTCCTGTCCGAGGAAGTCCCGGGCGGCCTGTTCCAGTACAGCTGGGACCCTGCCGGCCACTACGCCCTGTCGTTTGCCAACCCCGGCTTTTATGCAATGCACTGCATCGATGCGGATACGGCAGGCACGGCCTTGCAGGACCTGGCACAGCGGGTTCATCCGGAAGATATCTCCGCGCTCCGGCAGTCCATCGACGAAGCGATGCGCAGCCAGGGGGACTGGGCCTGCAAGTACCGCGTACAGTCCGCCGATGGCTCCGTGCGCTGGCTGCAGGGCCATGCACGCCCGCAACGCACCGAAGACGCAACCGTGCTCTGGCATGGCTACATCCTCGATGTCACCCAGGACGAAGGCCTGCGCAAGGCGCTTCACGAAAGCGAGGAGCGTCTGCGGCTGACCATCGGCGCCGTGCGTGACGGACTTTGGCAGTGGGACCGCGAACAGGACCAGGTGCTGTGGGATGCCCGCTGCTACCAGATGCTGGGCATGCCGGACCAGGCACTCGGTTCGTTCACCGTGGCCGGCTTCATGCATCTGCTGCACCCACTGGACCAGCCTCGCGTCCAGGAACGGCTCAGGCGCCACCTCGAACACGGCGACCCATTCCGTGTCGAGATGCGCATAAGGCAGGCCGATGGCTCCTGGCGATGGATCGAATCGCGCGGGGAGGTCACCCTGCGCGATGCCGACAACAAGGCACTGCGCATGCTCGGAATGCACACCGATATCCAGGAACGGGTGGAGCAGACCCACATGGTGGGCGCCCTGCTGGAGCGCGGAAGCGCCCTGGTGCTTGTCGCCAGCCATCGCCGCAGCATCGTCTACGCCAATGCCCGGGCAGCCGAGTGCTTTGGCCTTGCGGCGGGCGCACTGGAGCCGCAGTGCTCATTCCAGCAACTGCATCCGTCCAGCGACAGCTTCCACAGCTTCGCATCGCTGTACGAGCGCCTGAGCCTGAAGGGCACGGTGCGTACCGAGTGGGCACTGAAGGTCAAGGGCGGACACATGCGCTGGTTCGACATGCAGGGGGCACTGCTGGACCCCGAAGATCCCCAAGGCAATGTGATCTGGACACTGTTCGACGTAGATGCCCGCCATCAGGCAGAAAGCGCCTTGCACGAGGTCCAGCAGCGGCTGGAGGCCATCATCGAGAAATTTCCGGCGGGCATCCTGGTGACCGACGACGCGGGGCAATGCATCAGGGCAAGCAACGCAATGCTGGTGGACCTGTTCGAGCTGCCGCTGTCCGCCGCGGACCTTGTGGGGGAAAGCCTGCAGACATTGCTGTCCTATTTGCCCCCGGCCATGGCAACGGCCTTGCAGCCTGCGCCGCAACCGGGGGCAGGCGCCCTGTCGCAACGAACGATCTTTGCCCTGTCCAACGGCCGCCATATAGAAACGGAGCTGCTGCCGCTTCGCAGGCAGGAGCGGCTGCTTGGCTACTGCTGGGTATTCCACGACGTGACCGACTACAAGAGGCGCGAAACGCAGCTCGAAGCCCTGGCATTGACCGATGCGCTCACGGGTGCCAGCAACCGGCGGGCCTTCATCACGCGCATGGAGTCGGAGCTGGAGCACCTGCGCCTGGGACTGAGCCATCCGTCGGCACTGATCATGCTGGATATCGACCATTTCAAGCGCGTCAACGACAGCTTCGGCCATGGCGTGGGCGACGAAGTGCTCAGGCATCTGGTGATCGCGGTGTCCAAGCAGCTGCGCCAGGGCGACATGCTGGGCCGCCTGGGCGGCGAGGAATTCGCCGTCTTGCTGACGGACGTGGACGCCCCCACCGCACTGCGGCGCGCGGAGAACCTGCGTGAGGCCGTGGCAGCGCTGGCCGTGTCCGTACAGGGCCAGGACAGCCCGATCCGCTTCACCGTGAGCCTGGGCGTATGCCTCATGGACGAGGGCGAGGCATCGGTCGAGCGCTGCCTGGAGCGGGCCGACGCCGCCATGTACTTCTCCAAGCGCAATGGCCGCAATCGCACCACGTGCTGGACGCCCGATACCCCCGTGATTTCGGACGCCAAGTGAGCGCCATGCCAGTGCCGCGACACGCCCGTGCGCCCGGGCAAGGCGATGTGTCAGCTACCCGGCCGCCTCATTCATCGCCGGGCACTCCGTAGCTGGGCGCGGCCGTGGGATGGATGGCGCGCGTCTGGTAGTCCTGCATCTGCGGCGCGTAGGCGGCCCAGAGGCTTTGCAGCGCGCCGATGGGATCGTGCTCGGACCAGTCCACGCGCAGGTCCGCCATGGGCCAGCTGTGCTCGCCCGCCACCTTGAGCGCGGCCGAATGCACGGGCCCGGCCTCGCCGCCCGCGGCCATGGCGGCCCGCATGGCGGCCAGCAGGCGCTCGGCCAGCGGCAGCGCCGCGCTGCGCTCGAAGGCCGGCACCATGGCCTCGATGGTGCGTTCGCTGGCCAGCAGGTTGCCGGCCGCCACGCACTGCCGCCCCACGGCGCTGGTGAAGATGCCCAGCGCCTGGCTGCCGCTGAAGACGCCGGTGCGGCCCTGCGCGTCCACGACGGTGACCTGGCGGTACTGGGGCCAGCTGCCGTCGTCCAGCGCCTGGCGCAGCGCGGCCTGGGGGTCGGCGCCCTGCTCCAGCAGGTCCAGCACGCGCGGCCCCAGGGCGGGCAGCGTGATGTTCTGCGTGGACACCACGCCCACGCCCGCGCGCACCCAGGGGCAGCGCGCGCCCACCGCAATGCTGGACGAGCTGATGGCCACGCCCAGCTGCCCGGTGCGCTCGCAGCGCCCCACAATCGAAAAAGTCATGGTTTCTGCCTCCTGCCTATGCGGCTGTAGTACGTGCTTGCTGTGGTTGACGTTCAGGCGCTGGCCGGTGGCTGCCAGTCATCGGGGATGACCGCGATCACGTCGATCTCCATCAGCCACTGCGGCTGCCCCAGGGCCGAGATGCACAGCCCCGTGGAGATGGGAAACACGCCCTTGAGCCACTTGCCCACTTCCCGGTAGACGGGCTCGCGGTAGCGCGGATCGATGATGTAGGTGGTGGTCTTGACGATGTGCGACAGGTCGCTGCCCGCCTCCTCCAGCAGCTGCTTGACGTTCTTCATCGCCTGCTCGGCCTGCTTTTGCGGATCGCCCAGGCCGACCAGGTTGCCCTCGAAATCGGTGCCGATCTGGCCGCGCACATAGACGGTGTTGCCGGCGCGCACGGCCTGGCACAGGTCGTTGTCCAGCGACTGGTTGGGATAGGTGTCCTTGGTGTTGAACATGCGGATGCGGGTATGGGTGGGCATGGTCTGGCTCCTGCAGGGGGTGGATGGGAAGGTGTCTCAGAGCGCGCTACCTGCTACCTGCTACCGGCTACCGGCTGCGGGCAGCGGGCAGCGGGCAGCGGCGTCGTAGTCGCTGTAGCGGCGCTGCTTGGCGATGTGGTCGGCCACGAACTTGGCGTCATGCCACACGCCCCAGATGAAGGACGAGCCACGGCGCGACAGCCAGGGCAGGCCCAGGAAGTAGATGCCGGGCTCATGGCCCACGCCGCGGTGGTGGCGCGGCTTGCCGCCGGGCTCGAAGCTGTCCACCTGCAGCCAGCTGAAATCCACCCTGTAACCCGTGGCCCAGATGATGGAAGTGATGCCTGCGGCGGCCAGGTCGAGTTCGCGCAGCGGATGGGTCACGCACTCGGGATCGGGCAGGCGCCTGCGCGCCTCGGGCTCCTCGGGCAGGTCCAGGCCGTTGCGGCGGATGTAGTCGTCGGCCGCATCGAGCATGGCCAGGTAGTTGGCGTCGCCGTTGGCGATGTTCTCGGCCAGGTCGTCCCGGAAGCGCACACTGCCATCGGCGAAGGACTCGGTCAGCCCCACCAGGGTGATGCCCTGGTGTCCCAGCGCGCGAAAGTCCACGGTGTGGCCGCCGCGCGCGCCGCTGACGGCGATGGTCACATGCTCGCGGCCGGGCTTGGCAATGGCCGCATCCCATTCGCCCAGCACTCCCAGCCACCAGCAGAAATCACGGCCGCGGTAGGCGCGCGGCGGCCGGTCATGGGCGCCCACCGACAGGAACACCTTGCGGCCCGCGCGCTGCAGTTCGTCAGCGATCTGCACGCCCGAGGAGCCTGCGCCCACCACCAGCACGGCGCCTTCGGGCAGCTGCGCGGGGCGGTGGTAGTGCGCGGAATGAATCTGCAGCAGGCTGCCATCGGCGGATGCAGCGGGCGCAGCCGGCGCTATCGGCGGGATCACCGGCACCTGGAACGGCCCCGTGGCCGCGATCACGTTGCGGGCCTCGATCACGCCTTCGGACGTTTCCACCGTGAAGCCCGGCCGGCCCTGGTTGCGCGTGACCCGCCTGACCTCCACGCCGGTGCGCACGGGCGCCTTGATCTGGCGGACATAGTCCTCGAAGTAGTCGGCCACCTCGTCCTTGCCGGGAAAGCCGTCGCGGTCGCCCTTGAACTCCAGGCCCGGAAAGCGGTCATGCCAGGCCGGCCCGTTGGCCACCAGCGAGTCCCAGCGCCCCGTGCGCCAGGCCTGGGCGATGCGCTGGCGCTCCAGCACCAGGTGCTCTACGCCAAGCTGGCTCAGGTGTTCGCTGGCCGCAATGCCGGCCTGCCCGGCGCCGACCACGAGCGTGTTGATGGTTTGGATTTCAGCTGTCATGGTGTGGGTCTCTCAGGAAAAAAAGGCGCAGGCCGTCCCGCATCGGCGCGGTGCCGACTGCCTTGGTGTGGTCCGCAACAAAAAAGGGAAGGAGGTGAAGGCCGCCCGTGCGGCGCTACAGGTACAGGTGCTTCACCACGTCGTTGGCCAGCAGCTCGCTGGCCGTGCCCGAGGCCACCAGCTGGCCCTTGAGCAGCAGATAGCCCGTGTGGGCGATGGACAGCGCCGCCTCGGCGTTCTGCTCGATGAGCAGCACGGTGATGCCTTGGCTGTGGATGCGCTGCACCGTCTCGAAGTACTCCTCGATGAGCTTGGGCGACAGCCCCAGCGTGGGCTCGTCCATCACCACCAGGCGCGGCTCGCCCATGAGCACGCGGCCCAGCGCCACCATGGCCTGCTCGCCGCCGGACAGCGTTCCCGCCGCCTGCGACAGGCGCTCGCCCACCCGGGGGAACAGGGCCACCACACGCTCCAGCGCCTGGGCAAAGCCCTGCTGCGGGCGCAGCGCGTCGTGGCCGATCTTCAGGTTCTCCTGCACGGTCAGCTCGGCAAACAGGCGCCGGCCTTCGGGCACGAAGCCCACGCCCAGGCCGGCCAGGTCCTCGGTGCGCATGCGCGCCAGCGGCTGGCCCATGACGCGGATGGCGCCGTGGTGCACGGGCAGCAGGCCCGCAATCGCCTTGAAGGTGGTGGTCTTGCCCGCCCCGTTGGGGCCCAGCAGGCAGACGATGCTGTGCTCGGGCACCTGCAGCGAGACCTGGTTGAGCATGTTCACCACGCCATAGCGCGTGCTGATGGAGTCCAGTTCAAGCATGGCTGGCCTTTCTGCCCAGATAGGCTTCCTGCACGCGCGGCAGCCGGCGCACTGCCTCGAAGCTGTCGTCGCCGATCTTGCGTCCGTAGTCCAGCACCATCACGCGGTGCGGCAAGGTGGCGATGAGCCGCATGTCGTGCTCGATGATGATGAAGCCCAGCGCCGGATTGCCTTCGCGCAGGCGCTGGATGTCGGCGATCAGCGCATCGGTGTCGCGATCGTCCATGCCGCTGGAGGGCTCGTCCAGCAGCACGATGCGGGGCTCGGCGGCCAGGGCGCGCGCAATCTCCAGGCGGCGGCGGTCGGCCTGCGGCAGGCTGCTGGCCAGCACGTTGCGGCGCTGGTGCAGGTCGCTGGACACGCTTTGCAGCAGCGCGCAGGCGCGCTCGGCGCAGCGCTTCATCTCGGCGCGCGATACGGCCGGGCGCAGCAGCGCGGTGAGCACGCCGCAGCGGGTGCGCGCGTGCATGCCGATGATCACGTTGTCCAGCACGCTCAGCGAGCCGAACAGCCGGCTGGTCTGGAAGGTGCGCGCAATGCCGGCGCCCGCGATGTCGTGCGCGGCCATGCCCTTGAGCGAGCGGCCTTGCAGCAGTACCTCGCCCTCGGTGGGCTGGTAGATGCCGGTCAGCAGGTTCAGCAAGGTGGACTTGCCCGCGCCGTTGGGCCCGATGATGCCCAGCACCTCGCCCGCCGCCAGGTGGATGTCCACGCCCTGCACCGCCGTCAGGCCGCCGAAGCGCATGGTCAGGCCACGCCCCTCCAAAACCCGCGGGCCTGCGGGCGCGGCATGGTGGGTGGGATGGGAATCAATGCTCATGGTTGCGCACCCGTTGGGGGAAGATGCCGCGCGGGCGGATGATGAGGAAGGCGATCACCACCAGGCCGTAGAACAGGATGCGGTAGTCGGAAAACGCCCGCAGCTTCTCCGGCAGCATGGTCAGCAGGAAGGCGCCGACGATCACGCCCAGCGTGTTGTCCATGCCGCCTGCGATCACCAGCGTCATGATGGTCACGGACACCAGGAAGGTGAAGTTGTCCGGCGAGATGAAGCTCACATAGAACGCATACACCGTGCCCGCGAAGCCCGCCAGGAAGGCGTCCACCGCAAAGGCCTTGACCTTGAACCAGGTGACGTTGATGCCGCAGGCGCGCGCGGCGATCTCGTCGTCGCGCAGGGCATTCCAGGCCAGTCCCACGCGCGAGCTGTGCAGGCGCTGCGCCGAGACGATGGCCAGCCCCAGCAGGGCGACGGCCACGTAGTAGAAGTTGGCCTGGCCCGGCAGGCTGTGGCCCCACAGCGTGATGGGGTCGTTGAACGAATGCCCGAACAGTGTGGGCGAAGGAATGCCCACCAGGCCGTTGGCGCCGCCCGTCCACTCCAGGTTCATCAGCAGCTGGTGCACGACGATGCCGAAGGCGATCGTCACCAGCGCCTGGTAGCTGTCGCGGGTGCGCATGGACGGCAGGCCCAGCAAAAAGCCGAACACCGTGGCCACGGCGGCGGCCACCAGCAGGCAGATCCAGAAGCTCACGCCAAAGTGGATGGCCAGCAGGGCCGACGCATAGGCGCCGATGCCGTAGGACGCGCCGGTGGCGAAGTTCGGTATGTTGGCGCTGCCCAGCTGGAAGTTCAGCGCCAGCGCCAGCACCGCGTACAGGCAGGCGATGATCATCAGGTGCATGGCGTAGCTGTCACCGCCCAGCACCCACGGAAACACCAGGGCCAGCACCACGCCCGTGCCCACGGCCAGCGGCCTGCACTGGCCGAAGGCGGCCACGATGCGGTCTTCCACCAGCGGGCGTTTCTGCACCGCGACCAGGGCCACGGCAAAGCAGGCCAGCAGCGCCAGCACCGTGATCCAGCTTTCGGCCAGCAGGAACTGGCGCAGCAGCACGGCGCCCGCCAGGGCCACGCCCAGCACGATGGCGGCAGAGCCCGCACTCCGTGGTGCCGCCTGCGGCGGCGCCTGTATCGTCGTTGTCTGCATCACACCTTCTCCATTTTCTGAACGCCGAACAGGCCGGCGGGGCGAAAGATCAGCACCAGGATCACCAGGGCGAACACGAACACCAGGCGGTACGAGGTGCCGTTGGGCACATAGCCCTGCACGATGGTCTCGATGGCCGCAATCAGCAGGCTGCCGACAATGGCGCCCCCGAGCCGCCCCAGGCCGCCGACCACCGCGGCGGAAAAGCCGATCAGCCCCGCCTGCACGCCGAAGTCAAAGCGCACCACGCCCGCATAGCTGGCCAGGAAGATGCCGCCCACCGCGCCGGTGGCCGAGGCAATGAAGAAGGTGTTGCGAAACACCGGCCCCGGCGCAATCGAGAACAGCCGCGCGGTTTCGCGGTCCTGCGACACGGCGCGTATGCGCATGCCCATGGGCGTGTGGTGCAGCACATAGAGCAGCGCGCCCACCAGCGCCACCGCCACCAGCACCGAGACCACGCTGATCAGGGGCAGCGGCCCGAACGGGGTGGGAACGGCCCCCTGCGCAATCGCCGGGAACGCGTGCGGATTGCTGCCCTGCGGGTACAGGTGGCGGATCAGCTCGCGGATCACGATGCCCAGCGCCACCGTGGCCACCAGCGGCATCATGGCCGGCGCATTGCGAAAGCGGCTGATCACCAGCCGGTCCAGGGCAACGCCCAGCCCTCCCACCGCCGCAATGGCCACCAGGCAGGCCAGGCCCAGCACCAGCCAGGGGGCCGAGCCGCCCAGCGCGGCAGCCAGGGCCTGCACGGCTGCCAGGGCGATGAAGGGGGCGACCATGGCCACGTCGCCATGGGAAAAGTGAATCACCTGCAGCACGCCAAACAACAGGCTGAAACCCAGGGCAAGCAGGCTGTAGATGCAGCCCAGGGTCAGCCAGTTGATGAGTTGCTGGAACAGCGCGTCATGCATCGATAGGGTTCCTCTTGTGTCGGGTTCGGCCGGGTTGGCGGGGCTTCGCTTGTCTCCATGTCACGCAGCCATTGAAGCAAGAAACCGCGCAAAACCTGCGTCGCTTTTGCCGAGGCGCTGCTTCGGAAAACGCGATCCAGTCCCGGGCAGGTGCGGCGATACATTGATCCGGCGGCGTTGCCAGACAGCGCCGGCCAGCCCGCCATGCACCGTGGCGCCCCGCCGCCCCGGCCCCCCGGCCTCCCCGGGCCGCCATGGCTGCCCCTCGTCTTCACCTGAACAGGACCGACCGACCATGCAAGCCTTCACGACAACCACCGCCCTCCTGCCATCGCGCAGGCGCCTTGCCGCATCCGCCCTGGCGCTGGCCGCCGCCACGCTGGCCTGCGGCGCGGCCTGGTCCCAGTCCACCGTGAAGCTGGGCTTCATCGGCCCCGTCAGCGGCGGCAACGCACAGCAGGGCCTGGGCGCGAAGAACGGCTTCCTGCTGGCCATAGACCAGTGGAACGCCACGGCCGGCGTGCCGTTCAAGGTGGAGGGCGTGGTGCTGGACGATGCCTCCGACCCGCAGACCGGCGTGTCCGCCGCGCTCAAGCTGGTCAACGACCGCGACGTGGTGGGCGCCATAGGCCACTGGAACAGCCCCGTGGCCCTGGCCACGCTGCCGGTGTTCAACCGCGTGCAGATGCCCTTCATCGTCTGGGGCGCCATCGGCCCCAAGATCACCGACCAGAACTTCGCCAACACCACGCGCGTGACGCCCACCCTGGTCAACGAGAACAAGCCCCTGGCCGCCTGGGCCGCCACGGGCCTGGGCGCAAGAAAGATCGCCATCATTGCCGACACCAGCGACTACGGGCGCGCCAACCTGGCCTCGTTCGGCAGCTTCTACAAGGCAGAAAAAGGCAGCGTGGTGGCCGAGGAAAGCTACCCCGTGGGCACCACGGATTTCCGCTCCATCCTCACCAAGATCAAGAGCCTGAACCCCGACGCGGTCTACTTCGGCGGCGTGATCACGGAGGCCGGCATCGTGCGCAAGCAGATGGCCGAGCTGGGCATGAAGCAGCCCATGCTGGGCATCAGCGGCATCTTCGACCCGCAGCTGATCCAGATCGCCGGCCCGGCCGCGGACGGCACCATCGTCGGCACGCCCAAATCGCAGACCAACCCCCGGCTGGACGCCATGAGCCGTGCCTATGCCGCCAAGGGCTATGCCGACTCCGAGAGCCCGTATACCAAGTACGCCTACGACGCCACCGGCATCCTTTTGCAATCACTCAAGACGGCAGGCACCAAGGACCGGCAGGCCGTGGCCAAGGCCATCCGCGCCATACGCTACGACGGCGTGACCGGTACCGTGACCTTTGATGCCAACGGCCAGACGCAGGTGCCCGTGGAGCTGCAGCTGCACGAGGTCAAAGACGGCAAGTGGGCCAGCCGCTGATGATCAGGACAGGCAGCCAGTACCGCGACTCCATCCGCGATGGCCGGCGGGTCTGGATGAACGGCGAGCGCGTCAAGGATGTGACCACCCACCCCATGTTCAAGCCGCTGGTGGACATCCGCGCGCGCATGTACGACCTGCAGCACGAGGCCGCGCTGCGCGACGCGCTCACCTACGACGAAGGCGACGGCGAGCGCCACCCCATCGCCCACAAGCTGCCGCTGACGCGCCAGGACTGGTGGGACAAGCGCCGCGCCACCGACCTGCTGCTGGAGGACATGGGCGGCGTGGTCATGCGCGTGGGCGACGAGAGCGTGGGCGAGATGTGGTCGCTGTTCGACGGCCAGGACGTGCTCAACGAGCTGGACCCGCGCTTTTCCGCCAACATCCGCACCCACATCCGCCGCGTGGTGCGTGGCGACCTGTTCCACGTATCGGCCAACACCGACCCCAAGGGCGACCGCTCGCGCCTGCCGCAGGACCAGGACCCCGACGTGCTGCTGCACGTGGTCAAGGAGACCGATGCAGGCGTCATCGTGCGCGGCGCCAAGTACGAGACCGCTGCCGCCTATGCCAACCAGGCCTTCACCAAGCCGGGGCTGGCGCACTGGGGCGACGCGGCGCAGTCCGAATACGCCATAGGCTTCATCTGCGACCTGGGCGCGCCCGGCCTGCGCTTCATCTGCCGCCCGGGCCTGGCCGCCCGCGCATCGGCCCAGGACCATCCGTTGAGCCATCGCTTCGACGAAGTGGATGCCATCGTGGTCTTCGACGACGTGCTGGTTCCCTGGGAGAACGTGCTGTTCTACCGCCACACCCGGGCCGCCCATTTCCTGCGCGAGACGCTGCACCGCTACTCGGCCTTCACCTTCCTGCAGCGCAGCCTGAAGCTGGCCGACATGCTGATAGGCACGGCCCTGCACAACGCGCGCCAGACCGGCGTGGAGAAGCTGCAGGCCGTGCAGGACAGGCTGGCCGGCCTGGCCTGCTACCGCGAAGGCATCAACGCCCACCTCACGGCCGCCATCGCGCTGGCCGAGCGCAGCCCGGCCGGGCTGATGATGCCCAACCAGTCGCTGCTGTTCACCGGAAGGTCGCTGGCCACCGGCCAGCTGCACCACATGATGAACACCGTGCGCGAGCTGTGCGGCGGCCAGGTCTGCCTGACGCCGGACCACGCCAGCTTCGAGAACGAGGACACCGGCCCCTGGCTGCGCAAGTTCTACACGCTCGGCCCGCAATCGCAGGCCGACGACCGCCGCAGGCTGCTGGCCTATGCGCGCGACCTGCTCGACTCGGACCACGCCGGCCACCGGCTCAGCTTCCAGCTGTTTGCGCAATGCCCGCCCTACGCCCAGACGGCGGCCGTGTACCGGCACTTCAACTGGGATGCGCCGCTGGACTTCGTGGGCAAGTCCGCCGGCCTGACGGACCGCGTGAAGGCCACGCAGGCGCCGGCCCAGGGCGACGGTGCGGTGGCGCAATGGTTTCGCAATCACAACGCCAGCGACTGAAGGCTGCCGGGGCCCGACCGCCGCACAATGCAGGCGCCTTGCGGGAAGGGCCTCTTGCAGCGCGGCCCGCCGCTTGGTCAACTACGCGGCAGGTCACCCTGGCCGCCCTCCCCCTCTCCACCTCTTGCACACCGTGCTGACACGACTGACCTTCAGACAATTGGAATACTGCGTGGCAGCGGGCGAATTCGGCAGCATTGCCGAGGCCGCCAACCGCATCCACGTCTCACCCTCGTCCATCTCATCGGCCATCACCCAGGTGGAGGCGGAGCTGCAGGTGCCGCTGTTCGTGCGCCACCATGCGCAGGGCCTGTCCGTCACGCCCGCAGGCGCCGAGGTCCTGCGGGAAATCCGCGGCCTGCTCGACCAGGCCATGGCCTTGTACGACGTGGCCAGCAGCGCGCAAAGCCAGGTGCGCGGCCCCGTGCGCGTGGGCTGCTTCACCACGCTGGCGGCCATGGTCGCCCCCGAGCTGTGCCAGGGATTCGCGCGCGCCCACCCCAAGGCCACGGTCACCCAGATCGAGGACCACCAGGAAGGCCTGATCCACAAGCTGCGCACCGCGCAGATCGATGTCGCCATCACCTACGACCTGCTGGTGGCCGAATCGGACATCTGCTTCGAGCCCCTGGCCCAGCTGCCGCCCATGGTCATCGTCAGCGAACTCAACCCGCTGGCCAACCACCGCTCCACCACGCTGGAGGCGCTGGCCCAACTGCCCATGGTCCTGCTGGACCTGCCCCTGAGCCGTGAATACTTCATGTCGCTGTTCCGCGAAGCCGGCGTCTCGCCCCTGATCGCGGCCCGCAGCGCCAGCCCCGACGTGGTGCGCTCCCTGGTCGCCAACGACGTGGGCTACTCCCTGGTCAACGTGCGCCCGCGCAACTCCCATGCGCTGGACGGCAAGAAGATCGTCAACCTGCACCTGAACGGCAACCACCGCCCCATGAAGCTGGGCCTGGCCTGGGCCCGCGAACAAAAGCCCCGCCACGTGGTGGAAGCCTTCATGCACCGCTGCCGCAGCTTCATCTCCAATGAATACATTCCGGGGATGACGGCGCCTGGGCGCGGGGAGGCGAACTGAGCGGCGCGCAGACCGAATCAGGGAGCCCGTCAGGCCGTGCTCTTGCGCACCTCGTAATGCAGCACCGCCATGCCCTCGCCGATCTGCCGCACGGACAACAAACGCAGCACCGGATGCAGCACCCGGCGCGGAAACAGCGGCTTGCCCCGGCCCAGCGTGGCCGAGCCCACGCTCAGGATCATCTCGTCCAGCAGGCCCGCGTCGTAGAACTGGCCTGCCAGGTCCCCGCCTCCCATGATCCAAAGGTTGCGCCCGCCGGCCGCAGCCTGCATCTGCGCATGCACGGCACGCACATCACCGCTGACAAACCGAATATCGGCACCCGGGATACCAGGCAGCGTGCGGCTGGAAAACACCCAGGCAGGCTGCGTATAGGGCCACGCCGCCCCGGTCTCCTGCGCCACCGTCTCCGCGTGGCGCAGCATCCATTCGTAGGTGGCGGACCCCATGGCCAGCGCGCCCAAGCCGGCAATGAACTCCGGGTAGCCCGTGGCCTGCATGTCGCCCAGCGGGAACAGCCAGTCCAGGGAGTCGTCCTCGGTGGCCAGGAATCCGTCGAGTGAGGTGGCGGCGAAGTATTGGGTCTTCATGGGGGAGATGGTAGCCAGGCAGGCGGGGCAAGGCCATCCGCCCGGCTGTTGTGCAGGCCGCGCCCTGACCTCATCGTCAAATTTCTTTTGAAGCCGCCTTCAGTCCTGCGGGTCTTTTTCAATTGAAACGCCCAGGTCAACATCGCTCCATGCCCAGACGACTTGCGAACCGGGTTTCCGCCACCGCCCCAACACCTCTACAGCTCCGCCAAGAAACCGAATGACCACCGCCTCCACGCCCCTGTTTCGCCCCCTGCAGCTCGGCACGCTCAGCCTGCCCAACCGCATGGTGATGGCCCCCATGACGCGCAGCCGCACCAGCCAGCCAGGCGACGTGCCCAATGCATTGATGGCCACCTACTACGCACAACGCGCCAGCGCCGGCCTGATCGTCTCGGAAGCCACCCAGATCTCCCGCCAGGGCCAAGGCTACAGCTTCACCCCCGGCATCTATTCAGAGGCGCAGGTGGACGGTTGGCGCCGCGTCACGGACGCGGTGCACGCCGCCGGCGGGCGCATGGTGCTGCAGCTGTGGCACGTTGGCCGCATGTCGCATGCCAGCTTTCACGCCGATGGCCTGCCGGTCGCGCCTTCGGCGCTGTCGCCCCAAGCGCAGGTCTGGGTGGTCGGCGACGACGGTGTCGGCCGCATGGTCGACTGCCCCGTGCCGCGTGCACTGAGCGCACAGGACATCCAGGACGTGATCGGCGACTTCCGCAGGGGCGCGGCCAATGCGATGCGTGCCGGTTTCGATGGCGTGGAAATCCACGGCGGCAACGGCTACCTGATCGATCAGTTCCTGCGCACCACCTCCAACCACCGCACCGACGCCTACGGCGGCGGCATCGCCCAGCGCACGCGCTTCGCCGAAGAGGTCGCGGCCGCCGTGGCGGGCGAGGTCGGGGCCGAGCGCACCGGCATCCGCCTGGCGCCCTTCATCACGCAGCGCAACATGAACTGCCCGCAGATCATCGAGACCATCCTGCATCTGGCCAGCAGGCTCGACGAAATCGGCCTGGCCTACATCCACCTGTCGGAAGCCGATTGGGACGATGCGCCCGAGATTCCGCAGGACTTCCGCCACGCGCTGCGCCGCGCCTACCAGGGCAAGGTGATCGTTGCGGGCAAGTACGACGCGGAGCGCGCCCAAGCCATCCTGCACGAGGGCCTGGCAGACCTCGTCGCCTTCGGCCGCCCCTTCATTGCCAACCCGGACCTGCCGGCGCGCTACGCCGCCCAGGCGCCGCTGGCCGCATTCGATCCGAAGGCCCTGTTTGGCGGCGACGCGCGCGGCTACTCGGACTACGCAGCCCTCGCCACTGCCTGAATCCCTCCTTGCTCTCCCTTCTTGCTATCCCCTCTTCCTCAACCTTTGAAAGCACGACCATGAAAGCCGTTGGATACCAGAAACCCCAGGCCATCAGCCAACCCGAATCGCTGATCGACATCACCCTGCCCGATCCCGTGGCCACCGGCCGCGACCTGCTGGTCGAAGTCAGGGCCGTGTCCGTCAATCCGGTGGACACCAAGGTACGCGCCAGCGGCGCGCCCGCCGAGGGGCAGACGCACAAGGTGCTGGGCTGGGATGCCAGCGGCATCGTCAAGGCCGTGGGCCCCGAAGTCACGCTGTTCAAGCCGGGCGACCGCGTCTGGTACGCCGGCTCCATTGCGCGCCCTGGCACGAACAGCGAACTGCACCTGGTGGACGAGCGCATCGTGGGCCACGCGCCCAGGTCGCTGGACTTTGCACAGGCTGCGGCCCTGCCCCTGACCGCCATCACCGCGTGGGAGATGCTGTTCGACCGCCTGGGCATCGCGCCGGGCAAGCACCCCAGCCACAAGACACTGCTCATCATCGGCGCCTCCGGCGGCGTGGGCTCCATCCTCACGCAGCTGGCCACGCGGCTGACCAGCCTTACCGTCATCGGCACCGCATCGCGGCCCGAGACGCAGGCCTGGGTCAAGGAGCTCGGCGCCCACCACGTGATCGATCACAGCCAGCCGATTGCCGACGAACTCAAGCGCATCGGCTTTCCCACGGTGGACCTCATCGTGAGCCTCACGCAGACCGACCTGCACTTCGCACAGATCGTCGAGGCGATCGCGCCCCAGGGAAAATTCGGCCTGATCGACGATCCCGCGTCGCTGGACATCACCAAGCTCAAGCGCAAGTCGGTGTCGGTGCACTGGGAATTGATGTTCACCCGCGCCCTGTTCGGCACCGACGACATGATCGGCCAGCACCGCCTGCTCAACGAGGTTGCCGCACTGGTCGATGCCGGCCTGATCCGCACCACGCTGGCCGAGCGCTTCGGCAGCATCAACGCCGACAACCTCAAGCGCGCCCATGCCCTGATCGAGTCGGGCAAGGCGCGCGGCAAGGTGGTGCTGGAGAACTGGGGCTGAGCCATGAAGACAGAGACCATTTTCAACCTGGCCATCCTCGAGGCGAAGGCCGGCCAGCAAGACCAGCTGCGCGACGCCCTGCGCGCGCTGGTGCCATTCACCCGGCAAGAGGCCGGATGCCTGGACTACACGCTGTTCGAGCTGGCGGACAAACCCGGCACCTTCTACATGCGGGAGTCATTCAGGGACCAGGCAGCGCTGGATGCGCACTTCAGCATGCCGTACTTCAAGGCGTTCGAGAAACGCTTCGACGAACTGCTGGCACGCCCCCTGCAACTGGTGGGCTTGAAGGAAGTGCCCTGACGGGCGGTACGGGTCCGGGCGGTACGGGTCCGGCCGACGACTAGCGCGCGGCTGCAACGCGCCGCCCCCACGCTGGCGGCAGCGTGGGGGTTGCCGCCGACAGCTGGTCCCATACGTACTGGGCGGCAAAGCCGTGGTGACGGCTGCGTGAGCGCACCAGGCAGGCTTGCCGGCCCAGATTTCTTTCGGCCAACGGGACTGCGTCCTGCACGTCCAGGCTCATTGCCGCGGCACCGTTGAGCAGCGCAACCATGCCGTTTTCACGGGCGGCATGCACCAGGTCCTCCAGCGTATCGGACTCCAGATGCACGCCCGGCTTCAGCCCCTGCGCCGCAAAGGCGTTGTCGAGCTGGCGCCGCATTGCGTATTCGCTTGGCAGCAAGGCCAGGGGGTGGTTCGCGACCTCGCTGAGCTCCAGCAGGCGTCGCCGCCGCCGGGGCTTCAATCCCACGGCCACCACGGGCTCGTCGAAGCAGGCCAGGATCTCCAGATCGGCATGCGGCTCCGGGTCGAAGCTGACGGCGAGATCGAAATCGCCGCGCAACACGCCCTCCACCAAGGCCTGTGCGGTGCGCCTGCGCAGTGCGATCGCCAGCTGCGGCCACTGCGCCTGGGCCATGCGCACGACGGGCAGTACCCAGCATCCCGCGTATGACTGCACCAGGCCGATGCGCACCAGGCCCGCCACGGTGCTCGCACGCGCCTGCACGTCGCGCAGCGCCGCCTGCAGCTCACTGAGGCAGGCCGACACCCGGCGGTCGAGCTCATGTCCGGAGGCCGTGGCAACGGCGCGCCCGCTCGCACGGTCGAACAGATGCACGTCCAGGGTCGATTCCAGCAAGGCGATCTGCTCCGACAGCGCCGCCTGCGAGATCGAGGCATCGCGCGATGCCGCACTGAAGCTGTGCGCCCGCATCGCCGACACGAAGTAGCGCAACTGGCGCAATGAGACGAGATCGAGGGGGTCGCGGCTGCGTGCGGACATGGCCATCGGATTATCCGATAGGCGCGGCCAGAAAATGCGAATTGCGAAGAAACAAGGGCCTGCCGACACTACGGCCACGAGACAACTCTGGTCACGAGAGCACCGATGAAACGACGCAACTTCCTTCAGTACGCCAGCACGGCGACGGCCATTTCAGCCTTGGGCGCAAGCCCCTCGGCGCGCGCACAGGCATTCCCTTCCAAGCCCATCCGCATCATCTGCCCCTATCCGGCAGGTGCGACCACCGATGCCGTCTCCCGCCTGATGGCGAACGCCTTGCAGTCGGACAGCGGCAGCACGGTGATCGTCGACAACCGCAGCGGTGCGGGCGGCAACATCGGCACGGAGGCGGCAGCACGCGCCGAGGCCGACGGCTACACGCTGCTGCTGGGCGCACTCGGCCCCATGGCCGCGAACCCGGCGCTGTACTCCAGACTCAACTTCGATCCGGCCAAGGACTTCACACCGCTGGCGTTGGCCGCCTCGGTGCCGTTGATCTGGGCCGTGCATCCCTCCTTCTCGGCGGCCACGGCCAAGGAGGCGCTTGAATGGCTGCGCAAGAACCCGGGCAAGTTCTCCTACGCATCCGCCGGCAACGGCACGCCGCAGCACCTGGCGGGAGAACTCGTCAAGCGCCAGACCGGCACCTCGATCCTGCACATTCCCTACCGCGGCTCCGCGCCTGCACTCAACGACGTGCTGGGCGGCACGGTGCAGATGGTGTTCGAAGCCACGCCGGCCATCCTGCAGCATGTGCAAAGCGGGCGCCTGAAGGCGCTGGCGGTGACGTCCGCCAGGCGCATTCCCGCGCTGCCCGGCGTGCCCACGCTCAAGGAATCGGGCGTGGACGCCGAGATCAGCGGCTGGTACGGCTTCCTCGCGCCCGCTGCAATTGCGGCCGACCGCAAGGCCTGGCTGATCAAGCACATGGGCGCGGCGCTGGCGGCCAAGGCCACGCAGGACAGGCTGGCCGAACTCGGCTCGGTGCCCATCGACAACTCGCCCCAGGCATTCGCACGCCTGCTGGACAGCGAGCGGGCACGCTGGCAGACGCTGATCCGCGAAGTCGGCATCAAGCTCGACTGAAGGCGCCGCCCCATGCCGCACATCGCCATCGAGGTATCGCCATCCTTGCTCCCGTCGATCCAGTGGGAGCCGGTCCTGCACGCCATGCACCTTGCGCTGGCCGAGCGCGGATGGGCACGGCTCGCGGACCTGAAGTCGCGCGTGGCCCCCATCGCCGTCGGACTGTGCGGCGACGACCCCCACGCGCAGCAGCTCATCGCCACCCTGACGCTGACCAACCCGCGCCCGCCACAGATGTGCTCGGCCATGGCCGAGGTCGTGTTCGAGCATCTCTCGCGTGCGACCGGTGCGATCGGCACGATCGACGCGCACCCGGAGTCAGCGGCGTGGGTGCAGTGCTGCGTGTTCCTGCAGGAGCACCCGAAGTCGCACTACCTCAAGCGGCAATGGAACGCGCCGCCGCCCGCTCCCCCAATTCCATGACAACGGGAAAAGCGCCATGTGTTGCGACTGGCAGCGGGCGGTTGGCCGCTGGCCGCTGACCGCTGATCGCGCGCTGCCGGCTCAGGCCGCCAGGCCTGCGGCCAGTTGCCGCACGGCCCGGGCACTGGCGCCCTTGCCGGTGATGGCCACCGCCGGAGGGTGGGCCAGCATGCGCTCGAAGACCTTGCGCACTTCCTCGGCCCCGATGCCATCGATCAACGCCAGCGTCTCGGCCACGGACGTCACGCTGCCATGGGCAAAGAGGTCCTCGACAGCCCGCTCCATGGTGGCGTAGGTCCGCTCGCCCGCACGCACCCGCGAGACCGCCAGCTGGTTCTTGGCCCGTTCCAGATGCACGGGGTCGATGCCGGCAGCCTGGGCGCGCAGCAGGCCGCCTGTCGCTGCCACCAGCGCTTCGAGCTTGTCCGGGGTCGTGACGGCATGCACGATGAAGTTGGCCCAGACGTCACCGCCCTCCATCGCCGCATAGGCCGTATAGGCCAGTCCGAGCCGTTCGCGCACGGTATCGACCAGGGGCGACGACATCCCCTCCCCCAGCAGATGGGCCGCCAGCGAGGCCACGAGACGCGCACGCTGCGGATGCTCGCCCTGCAACTGCTCGAACACCAGGGGATAGGCCAGGTTCACGAACACCTGGGACACCTGCGTGAAACGTTGCGCCAGGGCCTGCCCCACATACTTTGCGGGCTGAGGGGGCAACGCCACAGCGGAATCGGCCGACGCAGGCATGCCGGCGAACAGCTGCGCCGCCTGCTCCAGCCAGGCCGGCACATCGAAGTTTCCGGCCGCAACAACGACGGTCTTTTCTCCCACGTAATGGGACTGCACATGGCGCACCAGATCCTGCCGGGTGAAGCCTTCGATATTGGCCACCGTGCCGATCACCGGCATGCCCATGGGGTCGTCGCCCCAGATGGCGCGGTCCAGCAGGTCGCCGGCGCTGTCCTCCGGGTCCTCTTCGTACTCGATGGCCTCCTGCCGGATCACCTGCAGCTCTCGTTGCAGCTCATGCTCGGGAAACACGCTGTTCAGCACGATGTCCGCAATCATTCCCAGCAAGGCCTGCGCATGCCAGCCCAGGCCGGTCATGAAATAGCCGGTGATGTCCTTCCCGGTGAAGGCGTTGACCTCCGCCCCAGCCGCTCCGCATCCAGGTTGATCTCCTGCACGGAACGCGTGTGCGTGCCCTTGAACGCCATGTGTTCCAGCACATGGCTGATGCCGTTGCTGGTGGAGGTCTCGTCGCGGGAGCCCACGCGCAGGAACACACCCACGCTGACGCTCTGCAAATGCGGCATGGGCAGCGCCAGCAGCCGCACTCCGTTCGCAAGAGTGCGCAAGGCCATGGCAGGCCGCTCCAGTTCGGTTGCCGCCAGGGGCTTTTCTTGAATCATGGGCTATTGTCGTCGCGCTCCAGAGGATGCGCAGGGCAGGCCTGTTTCATGCCCCTGTACTTAAAGCTGCGGGAGGCTCGGGCCCGGCCGCCCTGCTCATTCGATGACGGGCCAAAGCTCCCTCTCCTTAGGGCACGTTGCGCTCTCAGTGTCGCGCTGTTGATTTCGGCCATGCAGGAGAGGGCATTAGTCCCGTCCCTGCGATGGATGCGTCGCGGAACCCATCGTGCACCCGCCTGCATCAAAAGCGAGGCTGACGCCATGGCTTGCTCTCGCGACTGCTGGTAGCTGCCGAACAGAAAATGGAAGCAGAGGACCGATGTCCAGGTGACCTGGCCGATCGGCTCGACACTCACTCCTCGATTGCGCCACCGATCGAGCGCAGATACTGGCGGAATGTCATGTTCTCGTCAGCTTTTCTTGCGGCGAGGAAATCATCGAAGCGAGCCTGTTTTCTGAAACTCGTGCCGAGTTGCATGCGCGCCGCCTGACTGCGCTCGGTGTCCCGAATCACAGTTGCCAGTTCCGCCACCTTTTGGGCCTGGCTCAGGGGTATGAAAATCACCCCATCATCGTCACCAAGCACGAAGTCGTCGGAGGTGAGCACATGTTCGCCACACTTGGCAGAAATGAGCGCGTCGGCCTCCTGTGAGTCCAAACGCTGCGGCCCCGCGGGCAAGGTGCCCAAGCTGAAAATGGGCAGTCTGATGGTGCGCAACTCCGATGAGTCGCGGTGCAAGCCCCAAATGACGATGCCCCGCAGGCCAGCCAGGGCCGTCTCCAGAGTGACGAGGTCACCAACGCAGGCCTCGTCCAGACGCCCACCATTGTCGACCACCAAGACATCACCAGGCGTGGCCCGGTCGATCGCTTCGAGAAAGACGTCGACGCTGCCATAGTGCCGCGCAGGACGTACCCGGCCCACGATGTGGGAGTCATTCCACAAGGGACGAACTCCGGCAGGTGCACAACGAACCGCGATACCCAAACGCATGCATGCGTCCGCTACGTGCGGCGTCGTGAGGTCGAGGTAGGTACGTTGAAGTTTCACGGAGTCCATGTCATTTCTCCTGGGACAAAGGGGTGTCGCGCAGATCGCGCAGCAAATGGTTGTTGCGGTTCGTCATCGCAATCGAGTAGCGCCAGCCTCGCCCGATGCGGGTGGGACGCAACCTGGCGAGGGGCTCGATGGGTGCGTCGTAGATCGTCAATGCCGCGTCGCCCTGCCAGACCGGGCTGGCCTGCACGTTCTCGGCCTGGAGCCGTACGAGTTCGTAGACAGCCGGTCGATCGTGCTGGCCCTCGAACATCGATGGGAAGTGCCGCAGCGCGACGATGGGCCGGCTGCCGAACGTCACAGCGGAACTGTCGGCAAGGGCTGACAACTTCACGTGACCTTCGGCGAGGCGCCGGTCCTTGACGGCCACTGTGCCGGCAAAGGTGGCGCCGGCCTCCAGTTTGGGCGATGCAATCGAGGGCATACCCATGGACCGTGTGATCCATACCGAGCCGATCTTCTTCGGATAGCCGAGCGCCCAGCCGCGCGCCAGCGACGTGTCCTGATCGACCACGATGTAGGGGCAATACTGCATGAGCTTGCCCTCGTACTGGACGCTCGCCAACACGATGCATTCGCGGTATTGCGCCCGGATCGGGTCGAGCAGCTCGCCGCCGGTGTCAGTGCAGGCCTGCCAATCGACGAAGGAGACCGTCACCAGGCCCGCCTCGTCTGGATGCAAGCTCAAGCCAGGCGGCAGTAGTGCCTCGATGGCGACCGGGTCGACCCAGGTCTCGATCGTGATGAAGTCGGCCGCATAGTGCCACGGTGGACTGGGGGCGATGCTTGCCTGCCCGTCATGGGAGAAAGGCCCCATGAAGCCTTGCGAAGCCGCGAATCGTGTCATATAGGTTTCCTGCTTTCGGCTTGGAAAAAGGCGGGATGGAACTCCCGCAGGATTTGTGGCTTACGACAGCCGCTCCAACCAGCCGTGAGGATCTGGAGCGCGTCCGAATTGAAGGTCTGTCAGGGCAGCTTTCAGACGCTGTGTGACGAGGCCCGGAACGCGGTCAGACACGTTCGAAGATGGCGGCGATGCCCTGCCCTCCGCCGATGCACAGCGTCACCAGCGCATAGCGTCCACCAATGCGGTGCAACTCAGCGATCGCCTTCGTCGTGATGATTGCGCCCGTCGCGCCGACGGGGTGGCCCAGAGAGATGCCGGAGCCATTCGGATTCACCTTGTCCGGATCGAGGCCAAGCTCCTGAATCACCGCGCAGGCCTGTGCCGCAAACGCCTCGTTCGACTCGATCACATCCAGGTCCTGGACTTTCAGGCCCGTGCGCGCCAGCACCTTGCGCGTAGCCGGGATGGGGCCGATACCCATATAGGCAGGCTCCACACCCGCATGGGCATAGCCCACCAAGCGGGCCAGCGGCTTGAGGCCCAGCGCATTCACACGTCCGCCCTCCGCCAGCACCACGGCTGCCGCGCCATCGTTGATACCCGACGCGTTGCCGGCAGTGACCAGACCGTCCTTCTTGAAGGCCGGCTTCATCGCGGAAAGGGATTCGAGCGTGGTGTCGCCCCGCACGTGCTCATCGGTATCGAACAGCACGATGCCCTTGCGTGTCTTCACTTCCACTGGAACGATCTGTTCCTTGAAGCGGCCCGTCGCGATGGCCGTTGCCGCGCGTTGCTGGCTGAGAACCGCCAGTCCATCCTGCTGCTTGCGCGAGATCTTGAATCGCTCCGCCACGTTTTCCGCAGTAATGCCCATGTGGATCTTGTCCCAGGGGTCATGCAGGATGCCGAGCATGTAGTCGACCAGCGTCGCATCACCCATGCGGGCACCATAGCGTGCCGAAGTGTCGATGTATGGCCCTCGGCTCATCGACTCCGAGCCCCCTCCGATGGCGATCTCGCAGTCGCCCTGCGCAATAGCCTGCGCCGCCGAGACAATGGCCTGGAGCCCAGAGCCGCACAGCCGATTGACGTTGAATGCCGGGGTCTCTATCGGAACACCCGCATCGATGGCGGCGACGCGACTGAGGTACGCATCCTTCGGATCGGTGGGGATCACATTCCCGATGACGACATGCCCAATGGCGTCAGGTGCAACGCCGCTGCGCTCCAATGCGGCCTTCACCGCAGTGGTTGCCAGTTGGGTGTTTGGCACGTCCTTCAGCGCACCGCCAAAGGTGCCGATGGCTGTACGAGCGGTGGCGACAACAAAGATTTCGCGAGCATTCATGAAAGGCCTGGAAGAAGCTGAGGAAGCGGTGGGCTTGCGCCGATGCATGGACACGGCATGGCAGTCGATGACAGGTACTTTAGGAACTTCATCCGCTAGTGGACAGTGGCTAAATTGACTATTTCCATGCGTATTCCGTCACCCTAAAACCACCAGCAGTGAGCGCCGACCTCCGACTTTGGAGTCCAGAAAGAACAAGAGCGCCTTGAACTCCTCCAAGGCGCTCGGATCGAGAAGCATCTCAATCGCGATTCATGCGGATGCCGCGTCTTTGAGACGAAGCTCTTCCTTCATCATCTCCCGCATCACGAACTTCTGAATCTTTCCGGTGACTGTCATCGGAAAGCTCTCGACGAAGCGTATGTATCGAGGAATCTTGTAGTGCGCGATCTGCCCTTTGCAGAACGCCCGCAACCCATCTTCAGAGAGCGTGGCACCGTCGCGAAGAATCGCCCATGCGCACAGTTCCTCGCCGTATTTCTGGTCCGGCACTCCAATCACCTGCACGTCCTGGATAGCTGGATGGCGATAGAGGAACTCTTCGACCTCCCGCGGATAGACGTTCTCGCCGCCTCGAATCACCAGATCCTTGATGCGGCCCGCTATGTTGACGTAGCCGTCCTCATCAATCGTGGCGAGATCCCCTGAGTGCATCCAGCCTTCTGCATCGATGGCCTCGGAGGTCTTCGCGGCGTCCTCCCAATATCCACGCATCACGGAATAGCCGCGCGTGCAAAGCTCGCCCACGGCCCCCACAGGAAGAATCTCCCCGGACTCCGGAGATATGACTTTCAATTCCAGGTGGGGCAGCACTCTCCCGATGGTGGAAACACGTTTCTCCAAGGGGGTGTCCGTGGTGCTTTGGCAGCTGGCCGGACTGGTTTCAGTCATGCCGTAGGCAATCGTCACCTCGCCCATATGCATCTCGTTTACGACGCGCTTCATCACTTCAATGGGACAGGGCGAGCCAGCCATCACCCCTGTGCGCAGCGTCGAGAGGTCAAACTCCTTGAAGCGCGGGTGGTCGAGCTCGGCAATGAACATGGTTGGCACACCATGAAGCGCCGTGCACCGCTCGTCTTGCACGGCCCGCAGCACCGACACGGCCTCGAACGCATCGTTCGGGTACACGATGGTCGTGCCATGCGTCAGAGCAGCGAGGTTGCCGACCACCATTCCGAAGCAGTGGTACAGCGGCACCGGAATGCACAAACGGTCATCCGGGGACAGCCGCATGGCTTCGCCAATGAAGAACCCGTTGTTCAGTACGTTTCGGTGGGTCAGGGTCGCGCCCTTGGGAGAACCCGTGGTGCCACTCGTGAACTGAATGTTGATGGCATCGGTGTTCCGCAGTCGCGCACCGAGGGAGTGGACAGCTTGATCGGCCGGATCGCCCGTCGCGAGCAGATCCAAGAAGCGCAGGAAACCAGGAACCGTGTCGTTTCCGATCTGGATGACGGTTTTCAGTGACGGCAGTTTGGCGGACTCAAGGCGTCCGGGCACCGCACCGCTCACCTCCGGTGCAATGCTTCTGATCATCTCCAGATAGTCGGTCGTCTTGAAGCTCGGCATCACGATCAACGCCTTGCATTCGACCTTGGCCAGCGCGTACTCCAGCTCCGCCACCCGATACGCCGGATTGATGTTGACGAGAATGACCCCGGCTTTGGCCGTCGCGAACTGGGTGACGAGCCATTCGACATTGTTGTGCGACCAGATCCCGATCCTGTCGCCGGGTTTGAGCCCCGCCCGAAGCAAAGCGCTCGCCATCCGATCGACTTCGCGCTGCAGCTCGAGGTACGTGTAGCGGATGCCTTGGTGACAAGAGACCACCGCCTCTTTGTCCGGGAACCTCTCGATCATCGCGTCGAAGAAAGCGCCGATCGTCTCCTCGATCAGTGGTGTGTCGGTCGCTCCGCGCGAATAGCTCATCTCTAACTTGGTCATCGATTCAGCCTCCAAAAATTCATTCCCCAAAGCTCCACGCGCTTGGGAGCCGTGCGTAGCGCCACCGTGACCCGCCGCAATGAATAGATGCCTTCGTGTGATTGCGCCTGACCGCCCTTTGCAATAGCGCGGCAATGCCTTGGTGAAGTCTTGACTCGCTCGCTCGATGTCCGAGCTCATCAACGGTTCATGAAGCACGTGCGGGGACTGCGACGCCCTCCACGTCTACAAGTTTTTGAATTTCGATGTGATACATACGGTCCACTCCACCGACAGGTGAAACGCTGACAAAGGTCTTGGCGCAGATATACGTTCTGAAATCCATGGCAAAGCGACCTCCTCCCTCAGTGAAGGGGCGGAGGTAAAACGATCTGCCAGATGAGATGCGCGTTGAAGATGCGACGCGCTGCGCGTCGCACTATTTGCGCTTGTGCATGATCTCGAGCCGACGGCGATCCTGGGCCTGTCGGTTGCCAGGGTCGCTCATACCGTTCGGCAGCAAGGCATCGAGAGCAACAGTACGCTCGTCGATCTGCTTGTTCGTCGCATCCTGCAGCGCCTTTTTGGACATCGCGTAGGCGACGTTGCAGTCGGGAGTGATGCAGCGTGCATAGCTTATGGCTGTGGACAGCAGTTGGTCCGGCTCCACCACTTCATGAAAGAACCCCAGGCGCTCGGCCTCTTCCAGACCGTACAACTCGCCACGCAAGGTGGTCAGCGCCCCCACCTTGTCGCCCAGGGCGTACTTGATGATCTCCACGTAGGCGGCAGGCATGGGAATGCCGATAGGCACTTCGTTGAGACCGAATTTCGCGGTCTTGCGGGCCGCAACGCGGAAATCACAATCGAGGGCAGTGATCAAGCCACCTGCGATGGCATGGCCGTTGATGGCCGCCACCGTGGGCCGCGGGTATCGGAAGATGCGCAGATTGGTTTCGCGGTAGGCCTTGTACCAATCGCGGATCTTGTCGTGGCTGCCGCTTCCGAAGATCTCGAAGCTGTACTGGAAGTCGATACCAGCCGAGAACGCATCGCCCTGCCCCGTCAGGACGACCGGCAGCTCACTGAACTCTCGCTCGAGGCGATCGAATGCTGCGTGCAGGTCGGCGAAGAACTGATCGTTCTGGACGTTGACCTTGTTGGTGTTCATGCGCACGACGGCGCATTCATCAATGACTTCGATATCCCATGCCATGTGAGTCTCCTTCAGTTGTTAAACGAAATAGCGGCCGGCGGAATCAAGCTTGCAGGTTGAACGCACGACGCGCATTCCCAGCAAGGAATCGGGGGAGTACATCGTCTCCGAGTTCAAGCGCCTGAATGTCCTTCAGGCATTGCGCCGGGGTCAGCATCGGATAGTTGGTGCCGAAAAGCACCTTGTGCTTTCCGGGACCGCGCATGTAAGCCACCAGTTCCTGAGGAAACCGGGAAGCCTTGTAGGCCGAGGTGTCGACGTACACGTTCGGGTGCTTCATCATGAGCGAGATCATCTCGCTCACCCAGGGGAATCCGATGTGCCCACCGACGATGCGCAGTTCAGGGAACTCGTGCGCAACGTTGTCCAAATAGGGGATCGGCCGCCCAGGCTCAGAAGGCCGCATCGGCCCGGCATGGCCCACCTGCAGACAGAAGGTGACACCGAGTTCGACGCATTCGGCATAGAGGGGGTAGTACCTGCGATCATCAGGAGGAATCCCCCACAGCCAGGGCAGGACACGCAGCCCTTTAAAACCGAACTGCTTGACGCATCGGCGCAGTTCCCTCACCGCGTCCATCGGCCTGTTGATGTCGACGGACGCAATTCCGGCCACATATCCGGGATTCGCCTTGACCGCTGCGGCCACTTCGTCGTTCGTGATCATTGGCCCGGCCGGCCCCCACCACGCGCTTGCAATAGTCCTCGTGACACCCTGCTCGCGGAATGTCTTGAGCGCCTCGTCGTGGGAGATGTCAGGGTTGTCCTGCGCCAGCGTCCGCCAAGCCGTGGGCCAACGGCGCAGCGAATCGAACATGGGGTCGAGCAAGTACGCCTTGTTCGGAAGCTGCATCCAGGCGTCAATGATTTCGGTCATCTCACTACTCCTGGGTCACGTGGATGAAGCCTGCGCCACCTTGGGCCGGAACTGGTCGTCGAAATCATTCAGGCTGGGCATCGACAATACCGGCCGGCTGTCAATGTTCTCCACGGCGTGGAAAAGCTTCATGAGCATGCCAGTACGCTCCGTGTTGTCCACATACGGTACGTGGTACGCGAAGAACGGCTCATGGACGGAGTAGCCCACATACCCCAACGTGCCTTGCAGCAGATGCTTGAGCATGTCCTTCAGGTCGCCATGGATCGAGCCGGGGCCGAACATGTAGTCCCGCCCGCCCAGCGACGCCACAACCATCGCGCGCTTGCCGCGCATGCCGCCTTGGTCGTAGACCCGCATTCCACCGTAAAAGACACCGGACAGGAACACCCGGTCGATCCAACCCTTGAGTTGGGCCGGTACTGAGTACCAGAAGATGGGGAACACCAGCACGAGCAGATCGGCATTGCGCACGGCCTCGACCTCGGCGGCAATCTGTGGATCGATGGTCTGGTTTTGCCAGGCATGACGCTGCTCCAGTGGATAGACCAGGTAGTCCTCGCGTGACCGGGTTCCGAAATCATCTGCACTGGCCACAGCGTTGAAGCCGATTGCCTGCAGATCGGTCATGCTCGTCTGCCAACCATCTTTTTCCAGGGCCTCCTTGGTCATGTCGCGCATGGCTGCGACGAACGAGTTCGGTTCAGGGTGCGCGTAAACGATGTGTGCGCGTTTCATTGCGTGCTCTCCATTGCCTTTCGACGGCGACCGACGGCCGCGTTGATTTCGATCACCTCTTCGTCAATGCGCTGGTGATACTCGCTGCTGGGATGCAGCCAGTCCTTGATGCGACGAACAATCGTTGGATCCTTCGCGGCGAGAAAATTTGCACGCTCCCAGGCCCGTGCACCAACCTCCGCCGCCGGCGGGGCTTCTGCAACAAGTCCCCACTCGCATGCCTCGGCGCCCGTGAACTTCTCGCCACCGAGGAGCAGGCGCCTGGCCCGCGGCAGGCCGACAGCCCGCTGCAGCAAAAGCGTGCTGGCCGCCTCCGGGACAATGCCCAGGTCGACGAAGGGAAGCCGTAAAACCGTGTCGGCACTCGTTACCACCCAATCGGCATGCAGCAGCCAGGTCACACCGATCCCCGTGGCGGAGCCTTGCACCGCGATCACGACAGGTTTTCTCACATCGGCGATGGCGTGCAGGAAGGTAGGTACGGCATCCTGCGGCTTCTGAGGCCACTCCTCGAAAGCCTTCAAGTCATGCCCGGCGCAGAACACGTCGCCCGCCCCAGTCACCCGGATGCTGCGCACCTCGTCTCTTTCGTCGGCGGCCTTCAGGGCCTCGGCGATCGTCGCGAACATGGGCATGGTGAGCGCGTTTCGCTTTTCAGGCCGGGCGATACAGAGATGCCATACCCCGTCTTGCACACTGCACTGGATGGATTCAGTGTTTTGCGTCCTCACGATGAGGCTCCTTGCAAGCGGTGCTCATGGGTCATCGGCGGTGCGCCCTTGCCGGTAATCTCGCCCAACAAGGCACGCTGGCGTTCACGCGCCTCCCCGATGGCTTTCAATTTCACGTGCCCAAACCCACGGATCTGCTCAGGAATACGTGCCAGCTCCAGACACTTCTTCGGATGGGCTGCCATGAAAGGCAGCGTGGCCTGGATACCTTTCTTGTATTCGTCGATAAGCGCGCGCTCTGTCCTGCGCTCGTGCGTGTAGCCGAACGGATCGAACAGCGTGCCCCGCAAGAACTTCAGCTTCGCAAGGACCGTGAAGGCCGACGCCATCCAGCCGCCGTACAGTTGCTTGCGCGGCAAACCGTCCGAGCCGCGACGGGCGAACAGTGGCGGCGCCAGGGAGAACCCAACTTTGTATTCGCCATCGAACTGGCTTTCGATCAGCTTGCGCAGCTCCGCAGACGAATGCAGACGCGCCACCTCATACTCGTCCTTGTAGGCCATCAGCTTGAAGAGGTTCTTGGCGACGGCCTGTTCGTAGCCGTCGGGCATTGCAGCACCGGACGAACCTACCTTGCGCAGAAAGCCTTCGTACTGCTGGGCATAGCTGCTGCCCTGGTAGGCCACAAGCCGGTCGCGGCGGTCTTGCACCAGCTGAGGCACATTTTCTTTGCCGCCTCTGGGGAGCCATTGCACGACCGCAGCGGGCTTCGCCACCAGCCGCTGTGGCGACACCACATACTGCCGCCCGATCTTGAACGCGCGCAGGTTGGCCTCCACCGCCTGTCCATTCAGCTCGATCGCGCGGCGCAGCGCATCGTGCGACAGCGGCACCTGCCCCGCCTGCCAGGCCGCGCCCAGCAAGATCATGTTGGCATAGACGCTATCTCCGCAGTAGCGCACCGCGATGTCATGGGCCGGGATCTTGGCCAGGTTCTTCTCTGCGCACGCCTGTTCGATGGTGGCCCACAGCGCCTCGTTTGGCATGCTGAAGTCACGGTTGCGCTGAAAGTCGGAAGTGGGCGATACATTGGTGTTCACCATGGCGCGGCAATTTGGCTTCAGCCGGCTGACGGAGTCCGGATGAGCGCTCACCACCAGATCGCCCCCAATAAGTGCATCGGCGGTGGCGTCCGGTATGCGGGGTGCATGGATGTCCTCGGCTGATGTCGCGATGCGTACATGACTCCACACCGCGCCGCCCTTCTGCGCAAGGCCGGCCATGTCCATCACCGAGCAATGCAGGCCCTGCAAATGCGCGGCCATGCCCAGGATGTTGCCGATCGTCAGCACACCCGTGCCACCAATGCCATTGACAAGCACGGCGTAGCTGCTGTGCAGCGCTGGCAGTTGGGGATGGGATGGCTCGGGCCAGGCGGCTGGATCGCCTTCGGCGCCGGCAGCGGAAGCGACCGGTTTCTTGCGCAATGCCCCGCCCTCCACAGCCACGAAGCTCGGGCAAAAGCCATCGGCGCAGGAATAGTCCTTGTTGCATGAGGACTGGTTGATCTGGCGTTTTCGGCCCAGCGGTGTCTCCAGCGGCTCGATGGAAACACAGTTGCTCTTGACGGTGCAATCCCCGCAGCCTTCGCACACTTCCGGATTGATGACGTAGCGGACCGGAGGATCCGGGTATTTGTTGCGCTTGCGTCGGCGGCGCTTTTCAGCGGCGCAGGTTTGGTCGTAGACCAGGGCGGTCACGAAGGGCAGTTCGCGCAACTCGCGCTGGACGGCGTCCAGATCGCGCCGATGATGGAAGGTCGTGCCAGGCGCAAACGCTGTTTCGTGCCCCTTGTATTTCTCGACATCGTCGCTGACGACCACGATGCGTGACACGCCTTCGGCATGCAGCAGTTGCGTCAGCATCGGTGCCGTGAGCGGTCCGTCGTGCGGCTGCCCGCCCGTGAGCGCCGTAGCGTCGTTGAACAGGACCTTGAACGTCATCGGCGTCTTGGCCGCCACGGCCTGACGGATGGAGAGCGAACCCGAATGGAAGAACGTGCCATCGCCCATGTTGGCGAACATGTGCGGCCGCTTGGAGAAACGGCTTTGTCCCACCCAGGGAGCCCCCTCGCCGCCCATGTGCGTATAGCTCTCGGTGCGGCGATCCATCCAGTTGGCCATGTAGTGGCAGCCGATTCCGGCCGTGGCGCGCGAACCCTCCGGAACCTTGGTGGAGCTGTTGTGCGGACAGCCGGAACAGAAGTACGGCGTGCGCATGAGGGGCGCCAGGAGCTTGCCCTTTTCTGGCGTCGAGGGGAGCGCTTGGCAGGCGTCCATGCCTGCGGCATGCAGCCGCGCCTGCAGCGCCGCCGCGATGTCCGCGGGCCCGAGTTCGGCATCTCCGCGCAAAAGGCGCTGTTCATATGGAATCTCGAATTCCGCGCATTGGGGGCCGCCACTGGACTTGCCCACGACCTGGGGCGCTTTCTCGCCGCTTGCGGCAAGCGGGTAGAGGATGTCCTTGACCTGCTGCTCGATCAGGGCCCTCTTCTCCTCCACCACGAAGATCTCGTCGAGGCCCTGCGCAAACTCGCGGATGATCTGCGGCTCCAGCGGCCAAACCATGCCCAGCTTCAACAGGGCTATACCCCTCGCGTCCATATCCTGCTCACCGATACCGAGCAGCCCCAGCGCTTCGCGCACGTCGTTGTAGGGCTTGCCGCCCGCAATGATGCCGATGCGGGAACCTGCGCCCTTGGCCACGATGCGGTTCAACGCGTTCGCACGACAGTAGGACAGCGCCAGAGGCAGCTTGGTGCGCACGATCCGCGGCTCCTGCGTCGCCCACACGTCGGGCCAGCGGATGTGGACGTCTTCCGTCGCCTTGAAATCCTCGGGTGGCCGGCATTCGACCCGGAACGGATCAACGTCTGCGATCGATGTGGTCTCGACGATATCGCCCACGCACTTGAGCCCCACCCACAGGCCCGACGCGCGGCTCATTGCCCAGCCATGAATCCCGTAGTCGAGGTATTCCTGCACGTTGCTCGGGTACAGGATGGGGATGAACGACGCGACCAGCAACTGTTCGCTCTGGTGCGCGAACGAGGACGACTTGGCCGTATGGTCGTCGGCCGCCAGCACGAGGGCTCCGCCATGCGCAGAAGTTCCAGCCGCGTTGGCATGCTTGAGGGCGTCCGCGCTTCTGTCGACACCAGGTCCCTTGCCGTACCACATGGCGAACACGCCATCGACCGTGGCCTCCTCCGGGTGCTGCATCAACTGCTGGGTTCCCCAGCAGGCGGTTGCGGCCAGGTCTTCGTTGAGGCCCGGGATGAACTCGATCTGCCGTTCCTTGAGGAGTTTCTGAATACCCCAGAGGGTCTGATCAAGACCCGACAATGGCGACCCGCGATAACCGCTGACAAATCCGCCGGTGTTCAATCCTGCCGCGCGGTCGCGTGCACTCTGGTTGAGCAGCAACCGGACCAGCGCCTGCGAACCGCTGATGTAGGCAGGGCCACGGTCCAGCTGGTAGCGGTCCTCGAGCTTCGCGGGACGCAGCAGTGCGCCCGGTGCCGGCGCGACCTCAGACATGCCGCACCTCCCCATGTTGGGCGCAGTTGAAGAGAACGGCACTGGGATGTGCCTCGCACGAGGGAGTTGCACGCGGTGACAGACTCATGGGGACTTCCTTGTATTTGTTGCTCGGTCGGATACCGACCCTCCAATTAACTGTCACGTCGCCCCATTCGTACATTGGCGAAAGTGACTTTATCCATGCCAAATTCGCCACACACCTCGGGCTGCGCACGGTGGAGTCACTCAAAATGACAGCCCAAACACGAAATAGGCGATGCCGGCCACGGCTGTCATCGCGATGAGTGGGACAGCCACCAACGCGTACCCGCGATAAAAGTCGTGCACTTGACCCGCGGGGACGACAACGAATCCCGGGCAGCTCCCCAGCACGGAAACTTGGTCGCCGTCTTCACAGGCGGGATGGGGCTGTCTGTCAGCGACCTGGCGAGAGTTCGCATTCATCTGGCTCTGCGAGGCTTGAGCGCAGGTAGGAACGTTGCCGCGCAATGACACAGGGGGTATGCCGCTCATCTCCGTGCTCCTTCTTGCTGTCGCTGGGCTAGAGGCCAGCAAGACTCATTAGGCAGACTGCACGTCTTGGTGTAAATTGTCGAAACTGACATGTTCTATGCCGTTTTCGACCAATGCCACGTGCTGCCATCCTCACCTTCGACGGTTGCTATGCCTCCAGCGTGGCCGGGTTTGCCGACATCCTTCAAATCGCGAACTCCCATCTGAAACTCGAAGGCGCGCCAGCGTCCGCGCTGTTCGACTGGAGATTCGTTTCGCCATCGGGCGAGACCGCGATTGCCAGCAATGGCCTGGCCTTACCAACCCACAAGGTGGGACCACGAGAACGCTATGACCTGGTCTTCGTTCCTAGCTTCCACTACGGCGGACATCGCCAGTTTGATCAGTTCCTCAGTCGGCATGCCGATGCATGCACCTGGATGACGGCGCAATGGCAGTCAGGAGCATGGGTGGCAGCGAACTGCACGGGCACATTCATCCTGGCCCAGACCGGTTTGTTGGATGAACGCACCGCAACAACCACATGGTGGCTAGAGCGGCAGTTCAGGGAGAAATATCCCCGCGTCGACCTGCAACTGCGACCGGTGCTCACCGAAATGGATCGACTGATCTGTGCAGGTGCATCGGCGTCGTATCTGCTTCAGACCATACGGGTCATCGAGCGCTTTGCGGGGCCTGTCATCGCGTCACAGTGTGCGAAGGCGATGCTGATCGACGTGAGCCAAACCAGCCAGATTCCCTACCTTCCGTTGTTGGCGCAAAAGAGTCACTCCGATGCGCTGGTGCATCGCGCCCAGCGGTGGCTTCAGAGCAAGATGACCAAGGATTTGAAGATCACGGAACTTGCCGATGCGCTCGCGGTCAGCGACAGAACCCTCATCAGGCGCTTTCGCAGTGTGCTGGACCAAACACCGTTGGCCTATCTTCAAGATCTCCGGCTGGAAGCTGCGCGTGCGCTGCTTGAGACCAGTTCGCACAGTGTCGAAGAAGTGGCAAGCCAGGTCGGGTACAGCGACACCAGTTCCTTTTCCAGACTCTTCCGTCAACGCATCGGGATGAGCCCGGGCGCCTACCGCGGCCGCTTCCAGGTGGATGTGTCAGTCTAATAAGAGAAGATGCGGAGACACGATGGAACAGAGAACCGTCCAGACATCCGCATACCAGCCGGCGCCGTCATCCGCTCTGACCGAATTCCTCAGCCAGTGGCCATGGTTTTGCATGCTGCCCGAGGAGCTGCGGGCCATGACATTGCAGACCTCCATCGAGAAAAAGGTCGAGGCCGATGAATTCATCGCGCGGTCCGGCCAGCCCAGCGCATACTGGTACGGCGTGATGCGCGGCCACCTGCAGATGTACATCGCCGGGCCCGAAGGAGACGAGACGACGCTGTACTACCTCCGGGAAGGAGAATGGTGCGGCGACGGGTCCTTGTTGAAAAAGGAGTTGATGCAGTACGACCTGCGCTCGTTGACCTCCGCACAACTCTGCCTTGTTCCTGCGAACACGTTCAACGTTCTGCGCAGTTCGTCTCATGAGTTCAGCAACTTTCTTTGCGATGTCATGAACGCCCGCATGGGCGAGTTCGTAGGGATGCTCGTGGCATCGCGCCTACTGGGGCCCGAGATGCGGGTTGCGAAGGCACTCCTGATGCTCGCCAAGAACGGACGCGAAGACGCGCTCAGGCTGTCGATCAATCAACACAAGCTGGCATTGATTTGCGGACTCTCGCGCCAGCGGGTGAATATGGCTCTTGCCTCGTTCAAGCAGGGTGGAATTGTCCGTACCGAAGGCACCAAAGGCTATTTGATCGTCCACACACAACGCCTGCGCAACTACATCGGGATTTGACAGCGCATCCACTCGTCGACAACGTACGGCTGCAGACCGAGACCGAGCCCTGCCCCACTCAGCCGAGAAAGGCTCCCACCTGTTTCCGATCGGGCATGGCACGTGCGAGATTTCGCAGGCACGTACGCAAGCCTTCTTCAATGGCTGGATGCCAGAAGGGATGTCCGAGCATCTCGTGCACTGTGTCACCACGCTTGATGGACCAGGCCATCACGCCCTCAGGATCGCAGACTCAAGCAGATCCATGCGGTCTCCGCCCCAGAACATCTCACCCCTGTAGATGAAAGTCGGAGCGCCAAACACGCCTAGCCTCTCGGCATGTTCGAGCGTCCCTGCCAGCGCTGCCTCAGCTTCTTTTTGCAGGAACCCGTTCCACTCCGAAGATGACAGCCCCGCGTTGACCAGAGCCGCCGCCACCTCCGCGGGCGACTCCAGGTCGAACTCGCGCCGCCAGAACGCTGCGAGCAGCGGGTCACAGAATTCCCAAAGCCGATTCCTGGCCTTGGCAAAAAGGATGGCCTGGCTCGCGAGCGTCGGATTCCAGAGCTTCGTCGTGGACCGCACCGTCAACCCCTGCAGCTTTGCGAGCCTCCGGCAATCCATGTACAGGTACTTCAGCTTCGCGACATCACGGCTCGATCGCTGCTCGACTTCCCCGCCGTACGCGGACTGGAAATCCGTCACGTAAGGCCACCAATCGAAGGTGACGCCACTGCGCTGAGAGAGTGCGCGGGCCGGGCCGAGCGCGAGGTAAGAATAGGGGCTTCGCAGATCGAAGAACGCTTCCACCCGATCAATGCCGATCGACATGGTCAGCGGTTCTTCTGGAAAAGATTGAGCTTTGCTTCGTCGGACTTCGTCACGTCCACCCATTCGTTTCTCAGGAGATCCAGGCCGCGGCCGACGCCAGGACGGCTGCGCACCCGGCCATACCAATCCTGCACACGAGGGAACTCGTCCAGCGGGACACCGGTCATCTTGTGAATCCGGATCCAGGCGAAGCTGGCCATGTCGGCAATCGAGTACTCACCGCAGATGAACTCGCGACCACCAAGACGGTCATCCAGAATTTTCAAGAGACGTCTTGTTTCCGTCTGGTAGCGTGTGATGGCATAAGGCACCTTTTCGGACGCATAGCGAAAGAAGTGTTGGGCCTGGCCCATCATCGGGCCGATCCCGCCGACCTGCCAGAACAGCCACTGAAGTACTTCGCTGCGCTGGCGCGGCTCGGTGGGGAGAAAGCGTTTCTCCTTCTCCGCCAGGTAGACCATGATGGCTCCGGTCTCGAAGACCGTGAACGGCCCGCCGCCGTCGGCCGGCGCATGGTCCACGATCGCCGGGATTTTCCCGTTCGGATTGATCGCGCGATAGGCGTCTGTGTGCTGGTCACCTGCAGTGATGTTGATCGGAATGACCCGATAGGGAATCTCCAGTTCCTCGACGAGGATCTGCACTTTGTGCCCGTTCGGTGCCGCCCAGCTGTATAGATCGATCATCCTGCCTCCTTGTGTGAAAAGCTCATCCACTCAAAGTTTGTGGATACCCAGCCCAGTTCCATCGCAGGTTAGCAGTGGTGACTGAAGCGTCATGTCTTTGCAACGACAGATCGGCTCCGGGGTGCCGGACGTATTCAGTCCACAAGGTTGATGCAGACCGGCAAGCTGAATTCGCCTTGCCAACTAGTCCTGCTGATGAAGTGACCTATTCATCTCTGCCTTTCAAGACGGACCTATGCCTTTTCCAAGTGATCTACCAGCCCTTGCTCTACCAGGAAGCCAGCGCGTTTGTGCAGGGCTTCCTTGACCTCGCTGCCAAAGCCGAGGTCGCCCAATCCCCTGCCCCCACCGATCAACTGCTGGTCCAGCCAGATCGCGCCGATCGCGGGGGCCTGCCGCTCGATGGGTAGATGCGATTTCAGTTCAACAGCCACGCCGCTCAGGCGCTGCGCGTCGTAGCGGCGCCCCTGCTCGGGCAGGTCGCCGGGTACCTTCCATAGCCCTTCGGCCACGCGGCCCATGATCGTGCGGCCATCATCACCGGGCTCGAACACCGCCGGCTCGCGCGACTCGCCGTGCATCGCCGCGCATCGCCCGCGGCATCGTGCGGATGGTGTCGCCGCGCTCGCCCAAGGCCCGCAAGGTCTTCTCGTCGTCGGAATGGATGGCCCAGGTGCCAGGCCCCATCTCGTAGGCCAAGCCCAGGCGCTGCAAGTGCTGCAGGCGGCCGAATTGCGCAGCGCGGTGTCGGTATGCATCGAGGTCTTTCCTCCTGTTCATGACGGCTTTTACCGTCAGGGGCCAGGAGACCTGCTGATGCCTGGAAAGCCGCATGAAACAGGCTTTCCAGAGGCGTGATCTACCGTCAAAGACCGATTTGGTCTCGATAGTCAACAAGGAGGTCTTAGTCCGGCCTCCGGTTTCTACCGTCAATCCGTTTCGCTGCCCGGCGGTAGCTGCCGATAGCTTCCGCGACACATTACCTTTTAAATCAATACGTTACGGCGGATTTTCGATAAGTAGCGATAGTCCCCGAAGGACCCGATTTCACTCCACCACCATCATCAACTCGAACGTTGCGACGCGCTCGGCGATCAAGGGTTCTCGGTCACAGCTTCGCAGCACCCGTTCAACCTGCCGTGCGTGGCCCTCGCACGCCTGCGGATCGCATAGCACCAGGGGGAATTGCAGCAGTTCGTTCAGTGAGATTCGCTTGAACCAGAGAAGGTGATGCCGCGCCGGTACGGCCACCATCAACGGATCACTCCACACCGCTTCGGCGGCGATGCCTTCGCCCACTTCATCTGACTGCGCAAAGCCAACATCGTAAAGATCGTCCTGCAAACCCTTGATCTGCTGCGCCAGTGGCACCTGGAACAGACGAATTTCAACCTCAGGCTCCTCTTGTCTGCACATCGCCAGCAAGGCAGGAAGGCGTGACGGCGTGATGCCATCGGACAGGGCGATGCGCAATTGACCATGAAACCCATTGGTCGCGGCCTTCACGCTGTCGCGAGCTTGCTCCAAAGCCGCGAAAACTCGCTCTACGTGAACTTGAAACAGCTTGCCCGCCCGGGTTAGCCGGGTGCTGCGGCTGGTACGGACGAATAGCTAAACATCCAACTTTTCTTCCAGTTCCTTGATCGCCCACGACAAAGGTGACTGCTCCATGTGCAGCTTTTCTGCGGCATGGCCGAAGTGAAGTTCTTTGGCAACCGCTCTGAAGCAGCGCAGGTGTCGAAGCTCCATGTCTCTGTCGTCTCCTGGTTGATCTACATCAGTACCTCTTCATGCGTCAAAGTACGAACCGAGTCGCAAATTGACAACCAGTTTCCCATAAAGTAAACTGGTTGTCAAATTTGGGGAATCCATGAATCCGACCAAGGCAGATAAGTTGACCAGCATCGCGTTATCCGTTTTCAAGTTGAACGGACAGCTCATCGAGTGGGGCAATCATTTTTCGCAGCCGCACGGGCTGACCAGTGCGCGCTGGCAGGTGTTGGGTGCCATCTCTCTTGCCCCGCAAGCTCCGAATATTCCGCAGATCGCCGCGACGATGGGCGTCACTCGTCAGGGTGTCTTAAAGCAAATCAATCTGCTCGTCGATGAAGGCTTGGTTGAGCCACTGCCTAACCCGATGCACAAGCGTTCGCCCTTGTACGCCCTGACTGAAAAAGGGCAGACGACCTACCAATCGCTGCTTGGACGATGGCAGAAGCACGTGCAGAAGATGGCGGCGGGGTTCAGCGCTACTGATCTCGATGCCGCAGTTCGCGTTCTGTCCGCCATGTCACAGGTACATGGCTCCGGAACGGAAGATTGATTCTTCATCGCCTATCAACGACAGGAGTTAGTCATGCCTCACAAATAGCCGTTAGACGAAAAGTTTCCCATCCAGCGTCAGCTGGAGATCGACGCCAGTCCAGTCGTTCTGGTGAACGTGTTCACCCTCGATGCGGCCGATGAGGCCGTGTTCTTGCAGGTGTGGAAAGACGATGCAGCGTTCATGAAGCGTCAGCCGGGCTTCATTTCCACCCAGCTTCATCGCGCCATCGGCGAAAGCCCGACATACCTGAACTATGCAGTCTGGGAATCCACCGAGGCGTTCCGAGCCGCGTTCACGCACCCCGAGTTCATCTCCAAGCTCTCGGCCTATCCATCGTCCGCTGCCGCGTCACCGCATCTGTTCCAGAAGGTCGGAATCGCAGGCATTTGCACTCCCTGACGCGAGTTCACTACAGGAGAAGACCATGCAACTCTTATTCAGAATCCTGGCGGTTACGGGATCGGCCATGTTCGCAGGCGTCATGCTTGCCATCGGCGTGATCCTCGGCGACTACTGGAAAAGTTTGCCACCCGCTGAGTTCCTCGAATGGTTTGCGCAGCATGCCGAACTGGTCATGCGTGCAATCCCGTTGGTCGTCATACCGACCTTGATTGGTCTGGCAGGCGCTCTTTGGTACGACTGGAAGCAACCTGCCCCGCGTGGGCTGTGGCTTGCATCTGCTGCCTGCATTGTCGCCGTGCTCGCCTTCACGATGGGCTATTTCGTCCCGAGCAACACGGCTTTCGCTGGCAAGGCCATTGCGCTCGACCAAGTGCCCGCCAAGCTCGATGCTTGGCTGCTGCTGCACAACATCCGCATTGCTCTCGCGCTGGCCGCATCGGTGCTGGGCGTTGTGGCCGTCAATCGCTGAGGAAAAGCACTATGCCCAGAATCATTCACCCGCTTGCCGGCCTGGTCGCCATCCTCACGATAGCGACGTTCTGGCTCTCGACAGCCATTTCCGAACTGTTTGCTTCCCAGGCCACGGTGATCGCAGTCAAGACGGCGATCCCCTGGGGCTTTCTCCTGCTGGTGCCGGCCTTGGCCGCGACTGGCGGCTCTGGCTTCTTCCTGTCGAAAGGGCAACGGCAGGGGTTGGTCGGCGTCAAGCTCAAGCGCATGCCCTTCATCGGTGCGAATGGTCTGCTGGTGCTGATACCGGCGGCATTCTTCCTCGCATCCAAGGCAAAGGCGGGAGAGTTCGATACGGCGTTCTATGTGGTTCAGGCACTCGAACTGGCCGCTGGCGCATTGAATATCACCCTGCTTGGTCTGAGCATGCGCGATGGGATGGCCCTTACGCAATGGCGGCGCAAGAGTTTCCTGCGACCTGCTGCCACTTACTCGGCCCGCCTCGCTGGTAAGGAAGAAATCACCAAAGGCACGCTGGCGATTCGCGTCAGCAAGCCCGAAGGCTTCGAGTTCGCAGCGGGGCAAGCCGTGTACGTAGCCATCCCCGATCTGAAACAGGCGGCCGCCAAGGGAAAGATCAGAACATTCTCCATCGCCAGCGCCCCGCAAGATTCGGAGCTGGAGATTGCGACCCGGCAGACCGATAGCAGCTTCAAGCGATACCTGGCCGATGCTCCCGCTGGCACCGGCGTCCAGCTTGAAGGCCCCTATGGTGACCTGGTGCTGCACGAGGATGCGTCGCGCCCTGCGGTCTTTCTTGCGGGCGGGATCGGCATCACACCCTTTCGCAGCATGGTCCTGGACGCCACGAACCGCGCATTGCCGCATCGCCTGTTCCTGTTCTACAGCAACCGAGGGCTCGAGGACGCGGCATTCCTAGCCGAATTGCGACAACTCGAAGGCAAGAACCCACGGTTCAAGCTCATCGCAGTATTCACCGAAGGCAGTGCCACTCCGCAGGAGGGCGCTATGGAGCGCGGCCACATCAACGCAGCAATGCTTTCCAGGCATGTGGGCGACATGACCGCTCCCGTCTATTACGTCGCAGGGCCGGCGGCAATGGTGTCTGCGATGGAAGGACTGCTCAAGGATGCTGGCGTGAAGCCAGCGGACGTGCGCGCCGAGAAGTTTCCTGGCTATTGAAACTGCGGGTGTGTAGCAAGATATATCCGCATTGAAAAGATCAAACGATGAAATTACGCAACCTGACCTTCCGCTCGTTTTTGACTGCTGGCCTGATGATTGGTTTGATGCCTGTCGTGAGTGCAGCCGACCCTGTGGATGAACGCATTGAGGGCTTCAAGGAAAGCAAACGTGGCGTTGCCAGAATCGAAGACGCCATCCGGAAGGGCGATGCGCTGACGGTTGCCGATCAGGCACGTGTGCTTGCGATGTTCGCAGAGAAGATCCCGAGCAACGCTTCCAGCCGCCGGACGTGGGCGGCGACAACCTCCTGCGGGTCGCGTCCGAGCGTGGCCCGGCCCTGCTCGATGGCAAGGTGATGATCGGTGCGGTACAGGCCATCGCTTGCCAGTGTGGCGATGCTCTTGTCGGCGGCGCGCACCTCGGCGGAACCGCGTACCTCCACCAGCGCGCCGGTGGGGTAGTTGGCTAGCTCGTCACGTGCGTTCAGGGCGACGTAGTGGGCCTTGCCGTCCACGCCGTCGATGACCAGATAGCCCCGGTCGTGCAGCTCGTCAGCCAGCCCCTTCGCGGCCACGCGGCCGATGACGGTACGGCCATACTCACCCGGCTCGAACACCGCCAGTTCGCGCGGCAGACCACATGCGGATTGCGCCCCTTCATCCGCTGCTTCGGAATGGTCCAGGTCGCGTTCGCGAAATCAACCTCGTCCCAGGTGGCCTCGATCAGCTCGCTCTTGCGCACCAGCGTCAGCAGGATCATGCGCAGCGCCAGACGGATGGTTGGATACGTGGCCACCAACTCCATCTGCCGCGACATCAAACGGATCTCCAACGGCGACAAGGCACGGTCCTTGGGTACTAAGGTCGCAATTGAGGCCGCGTCGGCCGCGGGGTTGTCCACCTTCTCCCCATGCAGGATGGCGAAGGCATAGACCTGCTTCACGATGTCGCGGACATGCACCGCGGTGGCCGGGGCGCCCCACCCCTTCACCTTGCCGCACAAGGCGCGCAAGTCATCGGCGGTGATTTCGTTGAGCAGGCGGTTCTGGAACGCCGGCAGGATGTCCCGATCAACGATGCTCTTGCGCATCGCTCGCGTGCTGTCGGCCATCCGGGCGCCGGCCAGCCATTGGGCTGTCATGTCGCCAAAGTTCTTGGCGGCGGTCAGGCGGCGCTTCTCGCGCTGTTTCTCGTACGCCGGAGACTTGCCCTGGGCGACGGCCTTCTTCGCGTCCAGCAGCTTTTCACGGGCCATCGCCAGCGAAATCCCCGCCGGTCCGTAGCGGCCAATGGTCAGGGTCTCGCGGCGCCCGTTGAGACGGTAATCGAAGCGGAAGGTGATGGTACCGGTGGGCGATACCGTCCCGTACATCCCATCCCGGTCAGAAGCCTTATAAGTCAATGACTTACGCTTCAAATTGCGCAGTGCGGTGTCGGTAAGCATCGAGGTTTTTCCTCCTGTTCATGACGGCTTTTACCGTCAGGGGTCAGGAGACCTGCTGATGCCTGGGAAGCCGCATGAAACAAGCTTTCCAGAGGCGTGATTTACCGTCAAAGACCGATTTGGTCTCGATAGTCAACAAGGAGGTCTTAATCCGGCCTCCGGTTTCTACCGTCACCTCTACCGTCAATCCGTTTCGCTGGCCAGCGATAGCTGCCGATAGCTTCCGCGACGCATTACCTTTCAAATCAATACGTTACGGCGGATTTTCGATAAGTAGCGATAGTCCCCGAAGGACCTGATTTCACTCCCACTCAATCGTCGCCGGCGGCTTCGTCGACACGTCGTAGGTCACGCGGTTGATGCCGCGCACTTCATTGATGATCCGGCCAGACACCTTCTTGAGCAGGCCGTAGGGCAGCTCGGCCCAGTCGGCGGTCATGAAGTCGCTGGTCTGCACGGCGCGCAGGGCCACGACGTAGTCGTAGGTGCGGCCGTCGCCCATGACGCCCACGCTCTTGACGGGCAGGAAGACGGTGAAGGCCTGGCTGGTGAGGTCGTACCAGTTCTTGCCGGTGGCTTCGTCCGTCCAGTTGCGCAGTTCCTCGATGAAGATGGCGTCGGCGCGGCGCAGCAGGTCGGCGTATTCCTTCTTGACTTCACCCAGGATGCGAACGCCCAGGCCCGGGCCCGGGAAGGGGTGGCGGTAGACCATTTCACGCGGCAGGCCCAGGGCCACGCCGAGTTCGCGCACTTCGTCCTTGAACAGGTCGCGCAGGGGCTCGAGCAGCTTCAGGCCGAGCTGCTCGGGCAGGCCGCCGACGTTGTGGTGGCTCTTGATGGTGACGGCCTTCTTGCTCTTGGCACCGCCCGACTCGATGACGTCGGGGTAGATGGTGCCCTGGGCCAGGAAGGTGGCGCCCTTGTGGCCACCGTCGCCCGCCTTGAGCTTGGCGGCCTCGGCCTTGAACACGTCCACGAACAGGCCGCCGATGATCTTGCGCTTGGCCTCGGGCTCGCTGACGCCGGCCAGCTTGCCCAGGAACAGGTCGCTGGCGTCCACGCGGATGACCTTGGCGTGCAGCTTGCCTTCGAACATTTCCATGACCATGTCGCCTTCGTTCAGGCGCAGCAGGCCGTGGTCCACGAAGACGCAGGTCAGCTGGTCGCCGATGGCGCGGTGGATCAGGGCTGCAGCCACGGAGGAGTCCACGCCGCCCGACAGGCCGAGGATGACTTCCTCGTCACCCACCTGCTCACGGATTTTGGCGACGGCTTCTTCGATGTAGTCGCCCATGATCCAGTCGGCATTCGCCGCACAGATCTCGCGCACGAAGCGGTTGAGCAGGGCCGCGCCCTGCACGGTGTGCGTGACTTCGGGGTGGAACTGGACAGCGTAGAAGCGGCGCGCCTCGTCGGCCATGCCGGCGATGGGGCAGGACGGCGTGGAGGCCATGACCTTGAAGCCCGGGGGCAGCTCGGTGACCTTGTCGCCGTGGCTCATCCACACCTTGAGCATGCCGTGGCCGTCGGCCGTGGCGAAGTCCTCGATGCCCTTGAGCAGTTCGGTGTGGCCATGGGCGCGCACTTCGGCGTAGCCGAATTCGCGGGTGTGCGAGCCTTCGACCTTGCCGCCCAGCTGGGTGGCCATGGTCTGCATGCCGTAGCAGATGCCCAGCACGGGAATGCCCAGCTCGAACACGGCGTCGGGGGCGCGGTCGTCCACTTCGTAGACGCTGGCGTGGCTGCCCGACAGGATCACGCCCTTGAGGCGACCGTCGGCGGCGAATTCGCGCACCCAGTCGCTGCTGACGTCGCAGGGGTGGACTTCGCAGTAGACATGGGCTTCGCGCACGCGGCGGGCGATCAGCTGGGTGACTTGGGAGCCGAAGTCAAGAATGAGAATCTTGTCGTGTTGCATGGTCATCTCAGGCAAAGGTGATGGGAGGGGGTCAGAAATCTTCAGGGGCCAGCAGCGCCAGCCCGCGCTTGCGCGCGGCGGCGGCCTGGGCCGCGTCAAAGGTGGCCAGCGGCAGGCGCAGCGACTGCGCCAGCCACAGATAGGCCGCGTCATAGACCGGCAGGCGGGTGTCCAGCGCCACGTCGAGCACGGCCTTGTGCTGGGCGGGCGCCAACTCGTGCAGTTCCACGCGGTGGCGGATGGCCTCGAGCACGCCCCACAGGCCTTCGACCGAGCTGTGCGGAATGCGGCCGCCGTGCACGCCCGAGGCGATCAGGTTGCCGCACTCCCACTGCCAGAGGTTGGGCGCCTGCGGGTCCACTTCATGGCGTCGGATTCGGGTGTACAGGCGCTGGGTGTGCACGCTGGCGGCATCGGGCAGCAGCCAGGCGGCGGTGACAGAGGCATCGAGCACGAAGGAGGTCATGCCTGGCTCCGGCCTGCGTGGCGCAGTCGGGTGGTGGAGTCCGGCGCCTGTGCCGACTGGGCCGACTGGGCCGGCTGGGCTGGCCGCACCGTGGCCTGCAGCGCCTGCATCTGCTCCAGCTCGCGGGCGATCTGCTCGTCGGTGATCACGGGGCGGCGGCGCACCGGCAGCATGCGCACCACTTCCTTGCCGTGGCGGGTGATGCGCACTTCCTCGCCCTGCTCGACAAGTTCGATCAAGGCGGAGAAACGGGTCTTGGCTTCGTAGATACCGACAGATTGCATGGCGGGGCTGAAAACAAAAACAGGCCTGGTGTCCGGCCTGGCCCGAATTCTATCATTCTGGCCAGAATTTCCAAAAATTCAGACCAGAACCATGCGGATATTCGAGAGCTTTGCCTCGGGGGGCTGTCGGTGAACGCCACTCAGCGCTGTTCGCGCACGAAGCCGACAAACCGCGCCAGCGCGGGCGACATGGCTCCGGCAGGCCAGGCCAGGCTGGTCTCGCAGACCGGCAGGGCAACGGGTTTGCTGCCTGGTCGGGCGCTGGCGAAAACCGCGTCGCGGTAGACCACGCCGGGCCTGCAAAACTGCATCACGCTGGCGGGCACCCAGGCCAGGCCGATACCGCCCCAGACCAGGTTCACGATGGTCTGCATCTGTATCGCCTGCTGCGCGATGCGCGGCACATGTCCGTGCCGTCGGTACAGATCCGTCACCGCGTCATGGAGCGAGGGCATGATGCGGCGCGGAAAGATCACCAGCGGCTGCTCCAGCACTTCGTCGAGCATCAGCCGGTCCGCGCCGGCAAGCGCATGCTGCTGAGGCAGGGCCAGCACCATGGCTTCCCGCCCCACAGCCAGGCGCTCCAGGCCGGCCGGCGCATGCCCCGGGGCATGCAGCATCAGCCCGGCATCGATCTGCCCGCGCTCGAAGGCTTCCATCTGCACATCGCTGGTGGCCTCGACCAGCTCCAGCGCCACACCGGGCGTGCCTGCCACGAAGTCCCGCACCCACAGGGGCAGCCGGGTGAAGCCGATGGTGGAGACAAAGGCCAGCCGCACGCGCCCCACTTCCCCCGCTGCCGCAGCCCGCGCAATCCCGGGCAGCGCTGCCGCCCGCCCCAGCAGTTCACGCACCTGCGGCACAAGCGCCTCGCCGGCCGGCGTCAGCGCGACGTGGCGGCTCGAGCGCTCGAACAGCGCCACGTCCAGGCTGCGCTCCAGCTGGGCGATGGCCTGGGTGAGCGGCGGCTGCGTCATGTGCAGGCGCGACGCGGCGCGGCCGAAGTGCAGCTCGTCCGCCACGGCCAGGAATTGCCGCCAGACGCGCAGATCAATGGGGGGCTCATTCATATGCGCAGCATATCAATCATGCCGATGAATAGGATTGGATCAGATGGATCAGTCGGCCCATACTCATCCAACCCCCACAACGAGAGACATGCCATGACCCCGCCGAACCAGATCAATCGCCGAAGCTCCCACATCACCGAAGGCAAGGCGCGCGCAGCCAACCGCTCCATGTTCTACGGCATGGGCTACAAGGAAGAGGATTTCAAGAAGCCCATGGTCGGCGTGGCCAACGGCCACAGCACGATCACGCCGTGCAACTCCGGCCTGCAAAGGCTGGCGGACGCGGCCATCGCAGGCATCGAGGAAGCCGGCGGCAATGCGCAGGTGTTCGGCACGCCGACCATCTCGGACGGCATGTCCATGGGCACGGAAGGCATGAAGTACTCGCTGGTCAGCCGCGAGGTGATCGCCGACTGCATAGAGACCTGCGTGGGCGGCCAGTGGATGGACGGCGTGCTGGTGGTCGGCGGCTGCGACAAGAACATGCCGGGCGGCATGATGGGCATGCTGCGCGCCAATGTGCCGGCCATCTATGTCTACGGCGGCACCATCCTGCCCGGCAGGTGGAAAGGCCGGGACCTGAACATCGTCAGCGTGTTCGAGGCCGTTGGCGAAAACGCCGCAGGCAAGATCAGCGACCAGGAGCTCAAGGACATCGAGCAGCACGCCATCCCCGGCACGGGCTCGTGCGGCGGCATGTACACCGCCAACACCATGTCCAGCGCGTTCGAGGCGCTGGGCATGAGCCTGCCCTACTCCTCCACCATGGCCAATCCCCATGATGAAAAGGAGAACTCGGCCAAGGAATCCGCCAGGGTGCTGATCGAGGCCATCAAGATGGACCTCAAGCCGCGCGACATCGTGACGCGCAAGTCCATCGAGAACGCGGTCTCGGTGATCATGGCGACCGGGGGCTCCACCAATGCCGTGCTGCACTTTCTCGCGATCGCCCATGCGGCCGGCGTGCCCTGGTCCATCGACGACTTCGAGCGCATTCGGCAGCGGGTGCCGGTGCTGTGCGATCTCAAGCCCAGCGGCAGATACCTGGCGGTGGACCTGCACCAGGCGGGCGGCATCCCGCAGGTCATGAAGATCCTGCTGAATGCGGGCCTGCTGCACGGCGACTGCATCACCATCTCGGGCCAGACCATCGCGCAGACCCTGGCCGGCGTGCCTGACGTACCGCCCAACCCCCAGGTCATCCGCCCCCTCTCGGATGCGCTCTATCCGCAGGGCCACCTGGCCATCCTCAAGGGCAACCTGAGCCCGGAAGGCGCGGTGGCCAAGATCACGGGCCTGAAGAACCCGGTCATCACCGGCCCGGCACGCGTGTTCGACGATGAGCAATCGGCACTGGCGGCCATCCTCGACGGCAGGATCCAGGCCGGCGACGTGATGGTGCTGCGCTACCTGGGCCCCAAGGGCGGCCCCGGCATGCCGGAAATGCTGGCCCCACGGGCGCCCTGATCGGCGCCGGCCTGGGCGAGAGCGTGGGCCTGATCACCGATGGCCGCTTCTCCGGCGGCACCTGGGGCATGGTGGTCGGCCACGTGGCGCCGGAAGCGGCCGTGGGCGGCACCATCGCGCTGGTGCACGAGGGCGACTCGATCACCATCGACGCGCACGCATTGCAGCTGCAGCTGAACGTGCCCGAAGACGTGCTCGCCCAGCGCCGCGCGGCATGGAAGGCCCCCGCGCCCCGCTACACGCGGGGTGTGCAGGCCAAGTTCGCATTCAACGCATCGAGCGCCAGCTCGGGCGCGGTGCTGGACAACTTCGCCATCTGAGCTTCGTGAGCGCACGAAAAAAAGAGGCCCGGGCAGCGGCTGCCCGGACCTCTTTTCCATCTCGCGCCAAGGCGCTGGATCGGGATCAGTCGGCGCGGTAGTTCGGCGCTTCCTTGGTGATCTGCACGTCATGAACGTGCGATTCACGGATGCCTGCGGCGGTGATCTCCACGAACTCGGCCGTGTTGTTCATCTCTTCGATGGTGGCGCAGCCGCAGTAGCCCATGGCAGCGCGCACGCCGCCGGCCATCTGGTAGACGATGGAGACCATGGAGCCCTTGTAGGGCACGCGGCCTTCGATGCCTTCGGGCACGAGCTTGTCGGCATTGGGATTGCCGGTGCTCGATTCCTGGAAGTAGCGGTCGGCCGAGCCCTGCTGCATGGCGCCGATGGAGCCCATGCCGCGATAGCTCTTGTACGAACGGCCCTGGTACAGGATGACTTCGCCCGGAGCCTCTTCGGTGCCGGCGAACATGCCGCCCATCATGATGGTCGAGGCGCCAGCGGCCAGGGCCTTGGCGATGTCGCCCGAGAAGCGGATGCCGCCGTCGGCGATCAGCGGCACGCCCGTGCCCTGCAGGGCCTGGGCCACGCTGTCGATGGCCATGATCTGGGGCACGCCCACACCGGCGACGATGCGCGTGGTGCAGATGGAGCCAGGGCCGATGCCGACCTTGACGGCGTCGGCGCCTGCCTCGGCCAGTGCCAGCGCGGCGGCGCCGGTGGCGATGTTGCCGCCGATGACATCGACCTGCGGGTAGTTCTGCTTGACCCAGCGCACGCGGTCGATCACGCCCTTGCTGTGGCCGTGGGCCGTGTCCACCACCAGTGCATCGACGCCGGCCTTGACCAGCAGCTCCACGCGCTGCTCGGTGCCCTCGCCCACGCCCACGGCGGCGGCCACGCGCAGGCGGCCTGCGCTGTCACGCGCTGCGTTGGGGAAGGTGGTCTGCTTGGTGATGTCCTTGACGGTGATCAGGCCCTTGAGTTCAAAGGCGTCGTTCACGACCAGGATGCGCTCGAGCTTGTGCTTGTTGAGCAGGGCCTTGGCTTCCACGGGCGTGGTGCCGTCCTTCTCGTTGACGGTGATCAGGCGCTCGCGCGGCGTCATGATCTGGCTGACCTTGACGTCGTAGCGGGTCTCGAAGCGCAGGTCGCGGCTGGTGACGATGCCGACCACCTTGCCGCCGTCGCACACGGGAAAGCCGGAGATGCCCAGGTTCTCGGACAGCTGCAGCACCTGCAGCACGGTGTGCTCGGGGTGATGACCACGGGGTCGTGCACCACGCCGGATTCGTGGCGCTTGACCTTGGACACTTCGGCAGCCTGTTGCTCTGCCGTCATGTTCTTGTGGATGACGCCGATACCGCCCTCTTGCGCGATGGCAATGGCCAGACGCGCTTCGGTCACGGTGTCCATGGCGGCGGACACAAGGGGATGTTCAGGGAGATGTTGCGCGAAAAGCGCGTCTTGAGCGAGGTGTCCTTGGGCAGGACCTGGGAGAAAGCGGGGACCAGGAGGACGTCGTCGAAGGTCAGGGCTTTACCGAGAAGGCGCATGTGAGAGCTCCAAAAGAAGGATTGTACCCGTGCGCCGGATCACAATGTATGCTGTAGGCCATTGTTCCCCGCTATCGCTGCCCGCCATCATTTCCTGCTATTGCTACCTGCAACCGGCCCGATCACCCCAATCACCATGCATGCCACCAAGCTTGTTTTGCTAGCCGCGCTTGCCGCCTGTTCGCTATCCGCAGCCGCCCAGTGGCAATGGGTCGACGCCACAGGCCGCAAGGTCTTCAGCGACCGCGCGCCACCCCCTGACATTCCGGCCAAGAACATCCTGCGCCAGCCTGGCGGCAGCGCGCCCGCTCCAGCAGCGGCGGCGCCATCCACGGCACCGGCGGCTACAGATGCGGCCACGCAGCCCGCTGCAGATGCAACGGCACAGGCAGCGCCTGCCGCCGCCGCCAAGGACGCCAAGGACGCCAAGCCCGCAGGCACCGACAAGGCCCTGGAAGAGCAAAAGCGCAAGGCCGAGGCCCAGGAGGCCGCCAAGGCCAAGGCAGAAAAGGACCGCATTGCCAAGGATCGCCAGGAAAACTGTGCGCGGGCAAAACAGGCCAAGACGGCACTGTCATCGGGCGGCCTGCTGGCACACACCAATGCACAGGGCGAACGCGGCTTCATGGACGAAGCCACGCGCAACAGCGAACTCAAGCGCGCCGACGCCACCATCGCCTCGGACTGCGGCCCGGTGCGCTGAGCGCCTCCCTCCGTCAGTAACCGGCCTTGGCCCCGGGCCTTTGGCGCTGGAACAGGCCCGTGGCGCGGGCTCCCTGGCGCGCAAAGCGCTCTCGGCGCGCCACCTTGGGGTCCACGGTCAAGGGCCGGTACAGCTCCACGCGATCGCCATCGCGCAAGCCTTGCGTCAAAGGTGCGCTGCGGCCCCAAAGGCCAGCGGGCCCCTCCTGTGCAAAGCCCAGCGCCTGCCAGCCACCAGCGGCCTCGACTGCGTCGGCAATCGAGGCACCGGCCGGCAATTGCAGGGCCAGTTCAACGACTTCACCGGCACGCGGGCTGCATGCCAGCGTGATGCACAGAAACGGCCGGGGTTCAGCCATAGACCTGCTCGGCGCGCTTGACGAAGGCATCGACCATGGAGCCCGCGATGCGGTCGAACACCGGGCCGACCACGGCGGCCAGCGCCATGTTGTCAAAGCCATAGTCCAGCTGCAGCTCCACGCGGCAGGCACGCTGCGAGCCGTCGCCCACGGGGCGGAACATCCAGTTGCCCTCCAGCCGCGAGAACGGCCCCTTGATCAGGCGGATGCTGACCTGGCGCCCGCCATCGTCGAGCACGCTGTGCGTGTTGCGCGTGACGAAGGACTTGCGCATGCCGCCGAATGCAATGCCCACCTCGGCCGTCATGCCCTGCTCGTCCTGCTCCAGCACCCTGGCCTGGTCGCACCAGGGGAGGAAGTCGGCATAGTGGGCCACGTCCGTCACCAGGGCAAACATTTCTTGGGGGCTGTACCAGATCAGGACGGACTTGTTGACTTTTTTCATGAATGGGGCGGGCTGCACGGCATGCAAAACACCGGCTGCGCGGTCATGGCGCATACGGCTGTCACAATGACGGCAAGGCGAAACTAAAATCCCGCACGGAGGCGAGACGGCAATCCAGTATTGTATGGAGAGCTTTCATCTCCAGGTTTTCGCCGCATCTATTACTCCATGGCCAAGAAACCTGAAACACAGTCGCGCATCGCCGACAACAAAAAAGCCGCGTTCAACTACTTCTTCGAAGAACGCTTCGAGGCCGGCATCGTGCTGCACGGCTGGGAAGTGAAGGCGCTGCGCAGCGGCAAGGTGCAGCTGACCGACGGCTACGTCATCGTCAAGGACGGCGAGCTGTTCCTGCTCGGCTGCCAGATCAACCCGCTCAAGACCGCCTCCACCCACGTCAATCCCGACGCGGCGCGCATCAAGAAGCTGCTGCTCAAGAAGGACGACATCCTGCGCCTGATCGGCAAGGTCGAGCAAAAGGGCTTCACGCTGGTGCCCATCAACCTCCACTGGAAGAACGGCTTCGTCAAGTGCGACATCGCCCTTGCCAAGGGCAAGGCCGAGCACGACAAGCGCGACGTGATCAAGGACCGCGAAGGCAAGCGCGAGGTCGAGCGCGCCATGAAGAGCTTCAACCGTTGACGGGCATCCGCAGCTTTTTTTGCACTGCTGCGGAATAAACCGGCACGGCCCAGTGTTCATTGCAATGTCCGGCCGCAATTTCGCGCGCCGGCAAGCACCGGAGACAGCGATGAAGAAGCTCGGCATGAAACTTGGTACCTGTGCCTTCACGGCAGCCCTGACATTGACCCTGGCAGGCTGCTATTCCGCGCCTGCGGCCAACGCCTCTGGCCAGACCCCGCCCAGCGCGGTCAGCGTGCAAAACGGCATGCTGGTCGGCGCCAACGGCATGACGCTCTACACCTTCGACAAGGACACGGCCGGCAGCGGCAAGTCCGTCTGCAACGGCCCCTGCGCGACCAACTGGCCGCCGCTGATGGGCAAGCAGGCGCCGTCCGGCGGCAACTACAGCGTGATCCAGCGCGACGATGGCAGCAGCCAGATCGCCTACAAGGGCAAGCCGCTGTACTACTGGGTGAAGGACGGCAAGGCCGGTGACACCACGGGCGACGGCGTCATGGGCGTCTGGCATACCGCACGCCCCTGATTCCAGCCGCATCCGCCTTCGGACCTGCCCATGGACCGCAGCCAGATCCTGGAGCACCTGCCCGGCCTGCGCCGCTACGCGCGGCTGCTGGCAGGCGATGCCTGGGCCGCCGACGACCTGGTGCAGGACACGCTGGAGCGTGCCTGCCGCAAATGGCTGCTGTGGCGCCCCGACGGCGATCTGCGCGCCTGGCTGTTCACGCTGATGCACAACCTCTACCTGAACCAGCGGCGCTCTGCCGCGCGCGGGCAGTGGCTGGACATAGACAGCCTGTCCGAGACCCTGGCCGCACCCGAGGACAGCAGCGACGCGGCCCTGGACCTGGAGCGCTGCCTGCAGCGCCTGCCCGCCGAGCAGCGGGCCGTGCTGCTGCTGGTCAGCGTGGAGGACATGAGCTACGCCGACACGGCGCGCGTGCTGCAGCTGCCCCTGGGCACCGTGATGTCGCGCCTGTCGCGCGCACGGTCCCGGCTGCGCGAATTGATGGAGGCCCCATCGGCCACTTCGGCCTCCTCTGCAGCGCCTGCACAGTCAGCACCGACTGCCAAGGCCGCAACACCCCAAGCCGCAGCCCCCGCGCTGCGCCGGCTCAAATGAAGAGGCCGCCATGACCGCATCCGCCCCCACCCCTCTTTCATCTTCCTCGCCCTTGCCCCCGCCCATTTCCGACGAGCAGTTGCACGCCCTGGTCGATGGCCGCCTGCCCGCGCAGCAGGCGCAGGCGCTGCGCGACCAGCTGGACGAAGACAGTGCCGCGCGCGTGGAGCAATGGCAACGCCAGCGCCAGTTGCTGCGCGCCCTGCATGCCGCCCGGGATGAATCCGGCATGCCCGACGAAATGCGCGCCGCCGCCGAACAGTTGCAGGGCCTGCACCAGCGCCAGCAGCAGTGGTGGCGCTGGGGTGGCATGGCCGCGGGCTGGATGCTGGCCTTCGGCCTGGGCTGGCTGGTGCATGGGCAGCAGGCGGTGCCCGCCGCCGCGCCATCCACGGCGGCCACGCTGGCCGCCGCCACCCCGGCCCGCTTCGCCCACCAGGCGGCCGTTGCACACGCGGTCTACCAGCCCGAGCAGCGCCACCCGGTCGAGGTGGAGGCCGCGCAGCAGGCCCATCTGCTGCAGTGGCTGTCCAAGCGCCTGGGCCGGCCGCTGAAGCTGCCGGCACTCACGGACCTGGGCTATGAGCTGGTGGGCGGCCGATTGCTGCCCGGCGACAGCGGCGCACGCGCCCAGTTCATGTACCAGGACGCGGCCGGCGAGCGCATCACCCTCTACCTGGGTGCGCTGGAGGACCCGGCTACGCGCGGCGAGACCGCCTTTCACTTCAGCAGCGATGGCCCCGTGCCCAGCTTCTACTGGGTGGACCAGGGCTTTGGCTATGCGCTCAGCGGCGCCCTGCCGCGCAACCGGCTGCTGCAGCTGGCCACGGCCGTGCACCAGCAGCTTTGAAGCCTGGGGCCACGTCTACCAGGGCAGCGGCGCCGCCTCGCCGTTGCCATGCTCGCCGTAGTACAGCGAGGGCAGGAAGCGCGACAGGTAGGTGAACTCCGTGTAGCAATGGCGTAGCAGGCCCAGGCCCAGCGCGTCAGGCAGCTCGGCCGCCGGGTCGGCGCAGGACTGGCCCAGCAAAAAGCGGCTGCGCAGCACGCAGCCAAAAGGCGTGTCACGCGCCAGGTGCACCATCTGCCCGTCCATGGGGTCCCCGCTGGCGTCCAGCTGCACATGCTCGCCGAAGCCGATACGCGCATACACGGCGGCCGATGCGCGTTTTTCGGCAAAGGCCAGCTCCAGCTGCGCAGGGTCGAACAGCTCGCGCGGGTCGTGGAACTTGAGCCTGGCCGCCACGGGCGGAATATCGGCCAGGGACTCCACGGCCTCGATGGACGCGCCGATGTAGCTCTCGCCCTTCTTCCATTGCGCATCCCAACCGCGATGCGCGATGTGGTCATGCGGATGCCACCACTTGATGTGCTGCGTGGTCTCGAAGAACTTGAACCACCAGTCCAGCATGCGGCCGCTGCAGCCATGCAGGTCGGTGCGGCAGGCCACCACCAGGCAGCCGCTGGGCAGGCGCTGGATTCCCGTCTCCAGCCGCAGCGGCGTGATGTGCAGCAGCTCGTCGATGCGGGAAATGTCGGGCTCGAAGGCATGGGGGTTCATGGGTGTTTTCCGTTCCTGGGTTGATGAGGAAAAGCCATCTTATATTAAAGAAACGAATATCGTTTCCAAACAATCAGATAATCCCTGCCGGGTAACAAAATGCTGCACAACCAGGCACGACCCTGCACAACACCGAACGGAACGACAAGAAATCCAATGGAATCCGAAATCACTCCTGCGGCCCCCAGGCCGCGCGGGCGGCCAGCCCGGCCCGAGCACGAGGCCAACGACGCCGCCCTGGCCGCCGCCACCTGGCTCTTGCTCAACGAAGGCTATGCCGCCACCACCATGGAAGCCGTGGCCCGGCGCGCAGGGCTGGCCAAGAAAACGCTCTACCGCTTTGCGGCCAACCGCGAGGATCTGGTGGCCCTGGTGGTGCGCGGCTGGACCGACGGTTTCCGCCCCGCCCTGTCGGCCGATGCGCAATCGGCCGCAGAGGTGGCGCCAGCGCTGGCCGAGATCCTGCGCGTGATTGCCGCGCGCGTGCTGTCGGCGGAGGCGGTGGGAATGTTCCGCCTGCTCACCACCGATTTCCCCGCCAAGCCGGAGCTGCTGGAGGTCTACCAGCGCAACGGCATTGAGCGCGGCCGCGGCATGCTGGTGGACTGGCTGCGGCGCCAGTGCGGCAAGGGGTTGCTGCGGGCCGAGCAGCCCGAAGTCGTCTGCGACCTGCTGCTTTCCATGGTCATTGCCGAGCCGCTGCGGCAGATGGCCCTGGGCCTGACGCCGCCCGTGCCCGAATGGGACCCGGGGCCGCGCATAGAACATGCTGTCCGGCTGCTTGCCGGCCAGGCCTGCAGCATGGAGCCTGCGGATCGTTGAATGCAAAAAGGCCACCCGGCATGGCGCCGGATGGCCTTTTGGAAGCTTGAACGCTGAACGCTCTGCGCCGCGATCAGTCCAGCGCCGCCAGCGGATGCGAATGCGCAGGCCAGGGGCTGTCGAAGAAGGCGCGCCACTGCGCTTCCTGCACATCCTCGATGCGCGCAGGGTTCCAGCGCGGTTGGTGGTCCTTGTCCACGGCCAGTGCGCGTATGCCTTCGATGGTCTCGCTCTGGCCGGGGCGCAGGTAGAAGCAGTGGCGCACCATGTCGCGCTCCATGCGCAGGTCCTGGGCCAGCGTCATGCCGCGCGCGCGGCGAATCTGTTCCAGCACCACGTGCAGCATCAGGGGCGAGCGCTTGCGCAGCGTGGCTGCCGTGTGCTGCGCCCACTCGCCATCTGCCGCTTCCAGCGCCTGCACCATGGCAGCCACCGTGGGCAGGGCGAACACGCGGTCGATCTCGGCGCGGGGCTGGGCCGCTGGCTTGGCCGGGGCCGTGAACTTCGAATTCACCAGGGCCTCGACGGCCGCTGCATCGGCAAAGCTGCCGGCGGCCAGCGCGTCCCACAGCGCAGGCTGCTGGTCCGAGGGCAGGTAGCCATCGGCCAGGCCGAAGTCCAGCGCATCGGCCGCGCCGATCACATCGCCCGTCAGCGCCAGCCACTCACCCGCGTGACCCGGGCAGCGCGATAGGAAGTAGCCGCCACCCACATCGGGGAACAGGCCGATGGCCGTCTCGGGCATGGCCATCTTGGTGCGTTCGGTGACGATGCGCAGCGTGCCGCCCTGGCTGATGCCCATGCCGCCGCCCATGACGATGCCGTCCATGAAGGCGATGTAGGGCTTGCCAAAGGTGTGGATCAGGTGGTTGAGCGCGTACTCCTCGGTGAAGAAGTCCTCCAGCTGCGGATTGCCCGTGCTGCCCGCGCCATGCAGGAAGCGGATGTCCCCGCCCGCGCAGAAGGCGCCGAAGACCCCTTCCTTGCCCATGCCTCGGATGGCCACGGCCAGCACCTGCTCATCCTTTTGCCAGGCCAGCAGGGTGGCCAGCAGATCGCGCACCATGCCCAGCGACAGCGCATTCAGCGCCTTGGCCCGGTTCAAGGTGATCATGCCCATGCGGCCCCGCACTTCGCTGAGGACTTCGCCGGCAGCTCCCGTCATATCTTGCTCCTTGTTGCTATGCATGCCCTGCCCCGGCAGCCCGGGGCAATGAGCCGCAACCATAGCTGAAAAACCGCGCCCACCCCTGACAAACAGGTGCCAATATGCGCAACTGCGCAACTGCGCGACAGGTGCCGCAACGCCCCTCACTCAGTCCAGAGAGACACCCGTGCTCTTGACCACGCCGGCCCAGCGCTTGATCTCGCTGCGGATATAGGCGCCGTATTCCTCGGGCGTGGAGCCCAGGCCTTCGGCGCCCTGCAGCTGCAGCTTCTCGACCACGCCCGGGTCCTTGAGCGCGCGCATCAGCTCCTGGTTGAGCCGCTGGATGATGGCGGCCGGCGTCTTCGCGGGCACCATCACGCCCTGCCAGGCGCCGGCCTCGAAGCCGGACATGCCGCTTTCGGCCAGCGTGGGTGCATCGGGGAAGTTGGGCAGGCGCTTGGAGGAACTGACGGCCAGCAGCTTGAGCCGCCCCTCCTTGATGAAGGGTGCGACGGAATTGATGGTGTCGGTCATGAAGTCGATCTGCCCGGCGACCAGATCCACGTCGGCCGGCGCGCTGCCCTTGTAGGGCACGTGGCTGGCCTCGATCTGGTAGTGCTGCACGACCTGGAAGGCCGCCAGGTGGGTGACGTTGCCGTTGCCGGCCGAGCCATAGGACAGCTGGCCGGTCTTGTCCCTGGCATGGCGCACGAACTCCTGCACGTTCTTCACCGGCAGCTTGGGATTGACCACCAGGCCCAGCGGCACCACGGCCGTCAGCGCCACGGGCATCAGGTCCTTGCCCACGTCGTAGCTCATCTTCTTGTAAAGCGACGGGCTCAGCGCAATGGACGAGGTGTTGTAGAGCACGGTATAGCCATCGGGCGCGGCCTTGGCCACCAGGGCATTGCCGATGTTGCCATTGGCTCCGGGCCGGTTGTCCACGATCACGGTCTGGCCCAGTTGCTGGCCGACCTGCTGGGCCAGCACGCGCGCCACCAGGTCGGTGGGCCCGCCCGGCGGGAAGGGCACGACCATCGTGATGGGCTTGCTGGGCCAGGGCTGTTGCGCCAGCGCGGCGCCGGGCAGTGCCGCACCCACTGCCACCGCCGCAGCCGCCGCAATGGGGGCCGCCAGGGTGACCAGCGCCATGCGGCGCCTTCTATTGCGGGCCGCCTTGTCGATCTGCTTGTCCATGCTTTTGTCTCCTGGTGTCGTTATGGGAATGCTTGTGGCCGCCTAGCTGCGCCCGGCCAGCAGGCGCACGGCCGTGTATTCCATGACCTTCTGGTGGCCCTGGTTGAAGACCTCGATGCGCGAGGTGACGACGGCGCGGTTGCCCTTGGAGGTGGGCTTGATGGCGGTGACTTCGACCAGCGCCTCGATGGTGTCGCCCACCAGCACGGGGCCGAGGATCTTCTGGTGCAGCTCCAGCATGGCCAAGCCCGTGCCCTGGATCATGCTTTGCAGGATGAAGCCTTCGATCAGCGCATAGGTCATGGCGCCCGGCACGGGCCGGCCGGCAATGGCGCCGCCGTCGTAGCCCTCCTCGATGAAGATGGCCTCCAGCATGCCCGTGGCATTGATGAAGGCGACCAGGTCGGACTCGGTCACGGTGCGGCGGAAGGTGCGCAGTTGCTGGCCGATCTGCAGGTCCTGCCAGAAAAAGCCCTGGCCCATGCGGGGCACGGCGTTCCAGGCGGCGCCAGGGTGGGGCTGCGGGGTGTTCACTGTCATCTCATGTCTCCTGTTGCGTGATCTGCAGGCCGGCGATGCGCTCGGCGCTCCAGCCCGCCTGGGCCAGCAGCGCCGCCGTGTGCTCGCCCAGGCGCGGTGGCATACCCATGGGGGCCTGCCGGCCATCCATGCGCACGGAAGAACGTGGCAGGTGCACGGTGCCCATGGCGGCGTCCTGCAGCGGCACGAAGAACTCCGTGGCCTGCAGGTGTGGATCGGCGGGCAGATCGTCCATGCGCGCCACCGGGGCGGCAGGAATCTCCAGGCGCTGGCAGGTATCGAGCCAGTGCTGGGTGCCGTGCAGCGCCACATGCTCGCCCGCGGTCTCCAGCAGCTCGGCGATGTGGGCCGTGCGGCTGGCCTGGCTGGCAAAGCGCGCATCCAGGGCCAGCCGCGGCTGGCCCACGGCGGCGAAGAAGCGCTGCCAGTGCGCATCGGTGTACGGCATCATGCAGACGTGGCCGTCCAGCGTTCGGTAGGGCTTGCGCCAGGGCGCCATCACGCGCGGATAGCCTGCGCCGCTGAGCGCGGGGCTGAAGTGCATGCCGTAGAAATGCTCGACCAGGTTGAAGCCCACCATGGTCTCGTACATGGGCACTTCCACAAAGCAGCCATGGCCGCTGCGCTCGCGCTGGAACAGCGCCGCCAGCACGGCATGCGCGGCTACCAGGGCGCAGGTCTTGTCGGCCGCAATGGTGGGCAGGTAGCGCGCCTCGCCCGTCTGGCGTTCCATCAGGTCGGCCAGGCCGCTCATGCCCTGGATGACGTCGTCATAGGCGGGCATGCCCGCATAGGGTCCGTCCTCGCCAAAGCCATGCAGGCCTGCATAGACCAGGCGCGGATAGCGCTCGCGCAGCGTTGCGGGGTCCAGGCCCAGCGGGGCCAGCTTTTGCGGCCGCATGCTGTGCATGAACACATCGGCCGTGGCCAGCAGCGCATGCAGGGCCTGGCGCGACTCTTCCCGCTTGAGGTCCAGCACCACGCTCTTCTTGCTGCGGTTGGTGCCCATGAACATGGCTGCCATGCCGGGCTCCACGGCCGGGCCGGTATGGCGCGTGGAGTCGCCGGCCGGCGGCTCGATCTTGATGACTTCGGCGCCGTAGTCGGCCAGCACCTGGCTGGCCAGCGGCCCGAACACCACGCTGGACAGATCCAGCACCCGAATCCCTGTCAACGCAGCCTGCACTGTGGTCTCCATGTTGCTTCAGGGAACCAGTATTTGATATCTTTGAAGTTGCGTCTAAGACTTAATTCAGCATCTCTGATACACGGTGGATATCAATGGGCCTGCGCCAACTGCGTCACTTCGTCACCCTGGCCCGCACGCTCAACTACCGGCAGGCGGCCGAGCAGCTGCACATGTCGCAGCCGCCGCTGTCCCAATCCATACGCCGGCTGGAAGACAGCCTGGGCGTGCAGCTGTTCCAGCGCGACCGCCGGGGCACGGCGCTGACCGAGGCAGGCCTGGCGGCCCTGGAAAGTGCCGAGCTGGCCCTGCACCATGCGCGCCAGATGCAGGAGGTCTCGCGCGCCACGGCCGGCGGCGAGCGCGGGCGGCTGCACATAGGCTTCATAGGATCGGCCACGTTCTCGTTGATTCCGCGGCTGGTGCAGGCCTTTCGCAGCGAATATCCGCTGATCGACCTGGTGCTGACCGAATCGACCACGCGCGAGATCTGCGCGCAGGTGGCCAGCGGCGATTTCGATGCCGGCCTGCTGCGCTACCCGGTGACGCAGGCCACCGAGCTGTCCATCACGCCCGTGGAAAAGGACGAGCTGGTGGCCGTGCTGCCCGAAGGCAACCCGCTGCTGCAGCGGCCCGCCTTGCGGCTGCGGGACCTGGCGGACCAGCCCTTCATCAACTACCGCCCCAGCGAGGTGCCAGGCCTGCACGCGCTGGTGGTGCTGGCCTGCCAGAACGCGGGCTTCATGCCCCAGGTCAAGCAGCATGCCGTGCAGGCGCAGACCCTGGTCAGCCTGGTGGGTGCGGGCCTGGGCGTGGCGCTGGTGCCAGCCGTGGTGGCCAAGGGCAGCACGCCGGGGGTGGTGTTCCGCGCGCTGGCAGATACCGAGAACCTGCCCTCCATCGGCCTGGCCCTGGCGCTCAATCCGCAGCAAAGCGCAGCGGCCGGGCAGCGACTGCGCGAGTTGCTGCTGCAGCTGCAGTAGCAAGCAGTTGCAAGCAGCAGCAGCAGCAGCAGTTCCTTTGCCGTGGCGCCCGCACGCCTGAACGGCGCGCCACAAAAGACAAAGGCCGCAGATGCGGCCTTTGACAGTCAGGGCGGTGAAGCCATGCGGCTTGCGTGCGCCCTGGTCGCAACAGCGCTTATGCGCCGCGCGAAGCGCGCTTGCGCTCGTTCTCGGACAGGTGGCGCTTGCGAACGCGGATGCTCTTGGGGGTGATTTCCACCAGCTCGTCGTCCTCGATGAATTCCACCGCGTATTCCAGCGACAGGTCGATCGGGGGCGTGATCTTGATGGCATCTTCCTTGCCGGACACGCGGAAGTTGGTCAGCTGCTTGGTACGCGTGGCGTTGACCACCAGGTCGTTGTCACGGCTGTGGATGCCGATGATCATGCCTTCGTACACGGGATCGTTGGCCTTGACGAACATGCGGCCACGGTCGTCCAGCTTGCCCAGGGCGTAGGTGAAGATTTCGCCTTCGTCCATGGAGATCAGCACACCGTTCTTGCGGCCGCCGATTTCGCCCTTGTGCGGCTCGTAGCTGTCGAAGATGTTGGAGATCAGGCCGGAACCACGGGTCAGGTTCAGGAATTCGTTGGTGAAGCCGATCAGGCCACGCGCAGGAATGCGGTACTCCAGGCGCACGCGGCCGCGGCCATCGGGTTCCATGTTGACCAGCTCGCCCTTGCGCTCCCCCAGGGCCTGCATCACGCCACCCTGGTGGCCTTCTTCGATGTCGGCCGTCACCAGCTCGATAGGCTCGTGGCGCACGCCGTCCACGTCGCGGTAGACCACGCGGGGCTTGGACACGGCCAGCTCGTAGCCTTCACGGCGCATTTCTTCCAGCAGGATGGTCAGGTGCAGTTCGCCGCGGCCCGACACTTCGAAGATGCCGTCTTCGTCGGTTTCCTTGACGCGCAGGGCCACGTTGGAACGCAGTTCCTTTTGCAGGCGGTCCCAGATCTGGCGGCTGGTCACGAACTTGCCTTCACGACCTGCCAGCGGCGAGGTGTTGACGCAGAAGTTCATGGTCAGCGTGGGCTCGTCGATCTTGAGCATCGGCAGCGGCTGGGGGTTCAGCGGGTCGGTCAGCGTGACGCCCATGCCCAGGTCGGCGATGCCGTTGACCAGCACGATGTCGCTGGGACCGGCTTCGGTCACTTGCACGCGGTCAATGCCCTGGAACTTCAGAACCTGGTTGATGCGGCCCTTGTAGCTCTTGCCGTCAGGACCTTCCATGACCAGCACGTCGGTCGAAGGCTTGAGCGTGCCGGAGGTGATGCGGCCCACGCCGATACGGCCCACGAAGGTGGAGTAGTCCAGCGCCGAGATCTGCATTTGCAGCGGAGCGGCAGGATCGCCCTTGACGGCGGGAACGTGCTTCAGGATGGTGTCGAACAGGGCCGACATGTCGGGGCCCCACTGTTCGCCGGGAGCGCCTTCTTCCAGCGAGGTCCAGCCGTTGATGCCCGAGGCGTACACCACGGGGAAGTCCAGCTGCTCGTCGGTGGCACCCAGCTTGTCGAACAGGTCGAATGCGGCGTTGACCACGTAGTCGGGACGCGCACCGGGCTTGTCCACCTTGTTGACCACGAGGATGGGCTTCAGGCCCAGGGCCAGTGCCTTCTTGGTCACGAAGCGCGTCTGGGGCATGGGGCCTTCCTGCGCGTCGATCAGCAGCACCACGCCGTCCACCATGGACAGGGCACGCTCCACTTCACCGCCGAAGTCCGCGTGGCCGGGTGTGTCGAGGATGTTGATGTGCGTCTCGTTCCAGCTCACGGCGCAGTTCTTGGCCAGGATGGTGATGCCACGCTCGCGTTCGATGGCGTTGTTGTCCATCACCGTGTCCACGACTTTCTCGTGTTCGGCGAAGGTTCCGGATTGGCGCAGCAGCTGGTCCACCATGGTGGTTTTGCCGTGGTCCACGTGGGCGATGATCGCGATATTGCGGATTTGTTTGCTCATAGTGTTTTCCCATTGCCGCTGCGTCATGGGCGCGGCGTGTCTTCCAAAATCTGTTGAATTTCCAGTGAACTGAGCAGGCGCCCGGGGATCAGTTCCCCACGCACCACGCGCCCCACTCCCAGCAGAGCCTGTGGGTTCTCGCCATACACAGCCACCGCCTCGGCATCGGCCCAAGCGCCCTTGCGGGGCAGGCCCGTGAGAAAACGGGCCGCATCTTGCTCGCCCAGCGTGACAGCCGTGTGGCTGGCCAGCAGGGCGTCGACAGGCTGCAACTGCTGCAGACGCTCGCCCTCGCCCATGGCGGCCAGCGCCTCCAGCGAGATACAGCGCTCGACACCCAGCCCCCCGGTGTCGATACGGCGCAGCGCGCGCAGGTGCGCGCCGCAGCCCAGGGCCTCGCCCACGTCCTCGGCCAGCGTGCGGATGTAGGTGCCCTTGCTGCAGGTCACCAGCATCCGGATCGCAGGCAGGCCTTCGCTGTCTTGCGTCAGCGAAAGCTCCAGTGCGTGGATTGTCACTTCGCGTGCCGGGCGCTCGACTTCGATGCCGGCACGCGCATATTCATAGAGAGCCTTGCCGTCCTTCTTGAGGGCGCTGTACATGGGTGGCACCTGGCGGATCGCACCCGTGAACTGCGCCTGCACGGCGGCCAATCGCTCGGCCGTGAGGGCGGCGAGGTCAACGGCGCGCTCGCGCAGCACCTCGCCCTCGGCATCGGCCGTGGTCGTGGTCTGGCCCAGGCGCGCAATCGCCTCATAGGTCTTGGCAGCTTCAAGCTGCAACTGGCTGAACTTGGTCGCCGCACCGAAGCACAGCGGCAGCACGCCGGTGGCCAACGGGTCCAGCGTGCCGGTGTGTCCGGCCTTTTCGGCGCGCAGCAACCACTTGACCTTTTGCAAGGCGTCGTTGCTGGACAGCTCCAGCGGTTTGTCGAGTAGCAACACCCCATGCACAGGGCGCCGCTGCACCCTTGTGCGTGGCGCGTTCATGGGGCTACTCTTCCTTTCCGCGCGAAGAAACGGCCTTGGCGATCAAGGCGTTCATGTCGGCCGCACGCTCGGAGGTGCGGTCGTAGATGAAGTGCAGCGTGGGCACTGTGTGGATGTGCAGGCGCTTGAACAGGCCATTGCGCAGGAAGCCTGCGGCCTGGTTCAACGCTTCCTGCGTCGCCTGTGGATCGCCCACGAGCAGGCTGAAGTAGACCTTGGCGTGGGCATAGTCCGGAGTCACCTCCACGCTTTGCAGCGTGACCATGCCCACGCGCGGGTCCTTCAACTCGCGCGCGATCAGCTCTGCCAGATCACGCTGGATCTGGTCAGAGACTTTGAAGCTGCGATTCGGCGCAGCGGACTTGCGTGTTGCCATGGCGAATTACAGCGAGCGCGCGATTTCCTTGATCTCGAACACTTCGAGCACGTCGCCTTCGCGAATGTCGTTGTAGTTCTTGAGCTTGATACCGCACTCGAAGCCTTCCTTGACTTCCTTGACGTCGTCCTTCAGGCGCTTGAGCGATTCGATCTCGCCCGTGTAGATGACCACGTTCTCGCGCAGCAGGCGGAAATGCGCATTGCGCGTGACCTGGCCTTGCGTGATGTACGAGCCGGCCACGGTGCCGATCTTCGAAGCCACGAACACGGTGCGGATCTCGGCCATGCCGATGATCTCTTCCTTGCGCTCGGGAGCCAGCATGCCGGACATGGCCGCCTTCACCTCTTCGACTGCGTCGTAGATGATGTTGTAGTAGCGCAGGTCCACATCGTTGCTCTCGGCCGTCTTGCGAGCCTGGGCATCGGCCCGGACGTTGAAGCCGATGATGATGGCCTTGGAGGCCAGCGCCAGGTTCACGTCGGACTCGCTGATGCCGCCCACGCCCGAGTAGACCAGCTGAACGCGGATCTCGTCGGTCGAGAGCTTGAGCAGCGATGTGCCCAGCGCTTCCTGCGAGCCCTGCATGTCGGCCTTGATGATGATGGGCAGGGTCTGGACCTCGCCTGCACCCATTTCGGCAAACATGTTCTCGAGCTTGGCAGCCTGCTGGCGGGCCAGCTTGGTGTGGCGGAACTTGCCGGCGCGGTAGGTCGCGATTTCGCGGGCACGACGCTCGTCCTGCAGCACCATGAAGTCGTCGCCGGCCTGGGGCACGTCGGACAGACCCTGGATTTCCACCGGGATGGAGGGGCCGGCAGACTTGGTCTGCTTGCCGTCTTCGTCCAGCATGGCGCGCACGCGGCCGTAGGTCTGGCCTGCCAGCACCACGTCGCCCACCTTCAGCGTACCGGACTGCACCAGCACCGTGGCCACAGGGCCGCGGCCCTTGTCCAGCTGGGCTTCGATGACCAGGCCCTTGGCAGCGGCTTCCACGGGAGCGGTCAGCTCCAGCACTTCAGCCTGCAGCAGAACCTGCTCCAGCAGCTCGTCGATGCCCTGGCCGGTCTTGGAGGACACGGCGATGAACGGGGACTCGCCGCCGTACTCTTCAGGCACCACCTGCTCGGCCACCAGGCCTTGCTTGACGCGGTCGAGGTTGGCATCGGGCTTGTCGGCCTTGGTGATGGCAACCACGATGGGCACACCAGCCGCCTTCGCGTGCTTGATGGCTTCCTTGGTCTGGGGCATCACGCCGTCGTCGGCCGCGCACACCAGGATGACGATGTCGGTAGCCTGGGCACCACGGGCACGCATGGCCGTGAAGGCCTCGTGGCCCGGGGTATCCAGGAAGGTTACGATGCCGCGGGGCGTCGTCACATGGTAGGCACCGATGTGCTGGGTAATGCCACCGGCTTCGCCCGACGCCACCTTGGTGCGGCGGATGTAGTCCAGCAGCGAGGTCTTGCCGTGGTCCACGTGGCCCATGACGGTGACCACGGGAGCACGCGACTCCTGAGCAGCTTCCTGCTGGGACACTTCCTCGGCCGTGAAGGCTTCGGGATCGTCCAGCGCGGCGACCTTGGCCGTGTGGCCCATTTCCTCGACCACGATCATGGCCGTGTCCTGGTCCAGAGGCTGGTTGATGGTGACCATCTGGCCCATCTTCATCAGCACCTTGATCAGCTCGGACGCCTTGACCGACATCTTGTGCGCCAGTTCGGCCACGGTGATGGTCTCGGGCACGTGCACTTCGATGGCGCGGAATTCCGCTGCCGCGCTCTGGTGCTGACCGTCATGACGGTCATTGCCACGACGGCCGCCACGCGGGCCGCCGCGCCAGTTGGAACGGCCACCCACGCCACCGGAGCTGTCGCCACGGGTCTTGATTTCCTTCTTCTTGCCATCGCCAGCCCAGCTCGACGAGAGCTTGGCGGACTTGACTTCCTTGCCGGCACCGGCAGGCGCACCCGCACGCGCACCGGCTCCACCGGCGGTCGTGCCGGCAGGCTTGTGCAGCGTGGTCTTCTTGGCATCGCCGGCAGCGGGCGCTGCAGGCTTGGCCACGGGCTTGGGCTCTTCAGGCTTCTTGGCCACGAGCACCTTCTTGGGCGCAGCCATCATGGCGCGAATGGCTTCGGCCTCGGCCAGCGCCTTGCGGCGGCGGTCTTCCAGATCCTTGGCGCGTTCGGCTTCCTCGGCCGCGCGGGCCTTGGATTCTTCCTCGGCCTTGACGCGAGCCGCAACCTGGGCTTCGGCGCGCGCGGCCTGGCCTGCAGCCTGCTCACGCGAAGCTTCCTGCTTCGCGCGGTTGGCCTCGAGGATCTTTGCGGCTTCTGCAGCCGCATAGGCGCTTGCGCGCTCTTCGGCTTCTCGTTCGCGTTGTTGAACTAGTTCGCGCTCTTCGCGCTCACGGCGTTGCTGTGCCAATTCTTCCTCCTCGCGGCCGATCATTTCGGCCTGGCGACGTGCTTCCCCTTCGCGGCGCACCAGATCCTGGGACTCGCGCTCCGATGCCGCGCGCTGCTCCTGGGCAGCGGCAACGACAGCGGGATCGGAGGCGCCCTCGGCGACCTCGTCACGCTTGACGAAGGTGCGCTTCTTGCGCACTTCCACCTGGATGGTGCGGGCGCGGCCCGACGAATCGGCCTGCTTGATCTCGCTTGTGGACCGTTTGGTCAGCGTGATCTTCTTGGCGCCACTTCCGTGGCTGGCCTGCAGATGGCTGAGCAGTTGCTGCTTGTCGCCGTCGGTCAACGCATCCGATGCGTTGTCCTTGGCGACGCCTGCAGCCTTGAGCTGCTGCAGCAACGTGTCAGGGGTCTTGTTGAGCTCTCTTGCAAACTCGGCAACCGTATTACTGGACATATATGCTCTGAACCTCCCTGACCTTACTCTTGCCCTTCGGTGAACCAGTGTTCACGCGCCTTCATGATCAAAGCCTTCGCTTCTTCCTCGGTCTGCCCGGTCAGCTCGGTCAACTCGTCGATGGCCAGATCGGCCAGATCGTCTCGGGTGTGCACATCGGCCTCGGCCAGCTTGTCCACGATCTCCGGAGTCATTCCCTCGAGCGTCAGCAGATCCTGCGACACTTTGCCCACGTTTTCCTCGTGCGCGATTTCCTGCGTCAGCAGTGCATCTTTCGCCCGGGTGCGCAACTCGTTCACCGTCTCTTCGTCGAACGCCTCGATTTCGAGCATTTCCTGCAGCGGCACATAGGCCACTTCTTCCAGGGTCTCGAAACCTTCCTCGATGAGGATGTTGGCGATTTCCTCGTCCACATCGAGCTTTTCCATGAACAGCTGGCGCGCAACAGCGGACTCGTCCGCCTGCTTTTGCGCAGACTCAGCCGCGTCCATGATGTTGATCTTCCAGCCGGTGAGCTCGGAAGCCAGGCGAACATTCTGACCGCCACGGCCGATGGCGATGGCGAGGTTTTCCTCGTCAACCACCACGTCCATGGCATGCTTTTCCTCGTCCACAACGATGGACGACACATTGGCCGGAGCCAGCGCGCCGATCACGAACTGTGCAGGGTCTTCGGACCACAGCACGATGTCCACGCGCTCGCCAGCCAGTTCATTGGTGACGGCGTTGACACGGGTGCCTCGCACGCCGACGCAGGTGCCGATGGGATCGACACGCTTGTCATGGCTGAGCACGGCGATCTTGGCGCGGCTGCCGGAATCGCGAGCGCAGCTCTTGATCTCCAGCAGGCCCTGCTCGATCTCGGGCACTTCGTTGCGGAACAGCTCGACCATGAACTCGGGCGCCGAGCGCGACAGGATGATGGGCGCGCCGCGCAGCGTGGCGTCCACTTCCATGATCATGGCCCGCACGCGGTCGCCGTTGCGCAGGTTTTCCTTGGGGATCATCTCGTTGCGGCGCAGGCGTCCTTCGACACGGCCGGCCTCGACGATGATGTCGCCCTTGTCCATGCGCTTGACGGTGCCCGTGAAGATCCGGTCGCCGCGCGACAGGAACTCGTTGAGCAGCATTTCGCGCTCGGCGTCACGGATCTTTTGCAGGATGACCTGCTTGGCCGCCATGGCGCCGATGCGGCCGATGGGCACCGACTCGATCTCTTCCTCGATGTACTCGCCTTCGGAGATACCGGGGACGCGGTCCTGTGCGTCCATCAGCATTTCTTCGGCATCGGGGTTTTGCAGGCCCGCATCATCGGGCACCACCAGCCAGCGGCGGAAGGTGTCGTAGTTACCGCTATCGCGATCGATGGCCACGCGGATGTCCACCTCACCTTGGTACAGCTTCTTGGTGGCCTGGGCCAGGGCCGATTCCACTGCACCGAACACCAGATCGCGCTCCACGTTCTTTTCGCGCGAAATGGCTTCTACCAACATCAACAATTCGCGATTCATGCGACGACTCTCCTATTTCAATCACACAGGAAGGGGATGGCAGTGCCCTTCCTGCCCCAATGATTCGACGTACCCTGCCTGCTCCGATCAGACCGGCTTGGCAGAACGCCCCTTGAAATCCACGATGGGAGCCAGACGCGCCTCGCGCAGCTCCTCCAGAGTGAAGCCCAGCGCCTGCAGGGGCGCGGGAACACGCTTTTTGCTGACCTTCTGGCCAGGCTTGACGGGTGGCTCATCGCTCCAGACGATCTGCCAGCCACCATCTTCGGCACGCTCCAGCGTGCCGCGGAATTTCTTGCGATTGGCGCTGACCTGCCCTTCAGCGGCGGCGCCGATGGGCTCCTTGAGGGTCAGGTCGATGACTTCACCGACAAAGCGGGTGAAGTCCTGCTCGTGCCGCAGGGGGCGGTCGATACCAGGGGAGGAGACCTCAAGGCGCGTGTAATCTGCGCCATCAACCTCAAGCGCGAACTGCAGCTGGCGCGTGATCTTCTCGCAGTCCTCGACTGTCACGAACTGCTCCGGCACCACCGGCTCACCCTCCACCGGGGGCTGCCAAGGCAAATCAATTGTGACGCGCAACAGCCCGCCCGCCGAGCGTTCTATTTCCACCAGGTCATAGCCCAGACCTGTCACGGTTTGTTCAACGATTTGCTGTAGTGCCACGTGTATTTAAATTCAGTCCTGCAAACACAAAAGACCCGGAACGCCCCTGAAACATTGGCAGCAGCCATGTCCCAACAGCGCCGAGCCCCATGGCAATCCCGAAGGTCGCCCGAAGATCGCCCAAAAAAAAGGGCGGTTGGTACCCGCCCGTTTGGTCGTGAATATGCCATTGTATCCGCAAACGACCTTCAGGCCAAGCCCGCCCCGCACAAAAGCGGGGACAGGACGGGGTGCTCAGGCCCGCCCGCGCACCCTTGGCCCGGCGTCAGGCGCCAACGCGCTCCAGCGCCTGCGCCGACTGGAGCCGCCGCAAGAGGGCCTGCGCCTCGGCGGGGTCGGCAGGGGCCGCGCCCGGGTCCTGGGCCAATGACTGCAGCATGCGCGCTACAACCCCCGCCTGGGGCAGCACCGGCCCCAGAAAACGTGCACACTCGCCATCGGCCACCAGCAGCGAGGGGAAGGTTTCGATGTCCAGGTCTCCGGCCACGTCCTCGCGGTCCTCGACATCAAGCCAGACAAAGCGCATCTGCGGGAACTGGCTTGCCAGTTCCGCAAACGTGCTTCGGTATTGGTTGCAAACGCCGCACCATTGCGCGCACAGGCAAACCACCCACCAGGGGCGGGTGGCGTCGCTGTCGTCCGGCAGCTTGCCGGCCATTGAATCCATGAAAGCCTCTCAGAAACCACGCCCTTCCCGGGCGCGATAAACCTCCATGTTACCGATTTCCGCCGCCTTGTTGCCCCAGGCGTTGCGCACATAGCTGGCCACGGCGGCCACCTGTGCATCGGACAGCACATGACCGAAAGGCGGCATGCCGTGCGGCTGCGGCTGCTGCCGGGTGGAGGGTGGGTAGCCCCCCTCCAGCAACACCAGCAACAGGTTGCGCGGCTCGGCCAGGGTCACGGAGGCATTGCCCGCAAGCGCGGGAAACGCGCCCGGCGTCCCCTGGCCCTCTGCACCGTGGCATACCGCGCATTGCCGCTCGTAGATGGCCCGCCCCAAGGCCATTTGCCCGGATGGCACGGGCGCGGCAGCAGGTCTGCTCCTGGGCGGGCCTGCTGCCGCGCCCTGCTCCTGCAGGTAGGAAGCGAGGGCCTGCAGATCCTGCGGCTGCCAGTGCTGTGTGCTGCGCGCCACGACTTCGGCCATGGGGCCCAGCGCCGATCCCGAAGGACCCGAACCCGTCTGCAGCAACTGCACCCAGGCGGACTCCTGGCCCGCGCGCACGCCGGCTTCGCCCGGATCAAGCAGCGACGGCGCATACCAGGCCTGCCCTGCCACAAAGCCACCGGACATGACCTGGGACGAGGCACCCATGCCGTTGCGCGGTGCATGGCAGGCCGCGCAGTGCCCCAGGCCCTGGGCAAGATAGGCACCGCGATTCCAGGCAGCCGCCTTCTGCGGCCGGTCCTGCCAATCCTGCGGGGTGAAGAACAGCGCGCGCCAGACAGCCAGCGAGCCCTGCCAGCCATAGGGAAAGTCCAGCGCATGCCGGGGCACCTGCGCGCGCACGGCAGGCAGGCTTTGCAGATAGGCAAACAGCGCGTCCGAGTCGGCGCGCGTCACATGGGTGTAGCTGTCATATGGAAAGGCCGGATACAGCAGGCGCCCTTCCCGTGACCGCCCGTTATGCATTGCACGCCAGAAGTCCTGGGCCGTCCACAGCCCCAGGCCACTTTCCTTGTCAGGCGTGAGATTGCTGGTGTAGAGCGTGCCGAACGAGGTGGGCAGGCCCCGCCCACCCGCATACTCGGCGCCGCCAGCCGCCGTATGGCAGCCTGCGCAGTTGCCCACGCGGGCCAGGTAGGCACCGCGCTCTATCAAGGCAGTTGGCGTTTCGCGCGCGCCTGACCAGCCGCCATGACCGTAGGCGTGCACGCCCTGCTCGCCCCGCAGGTTGAGCCAGACCAGGAGCGCGCCCAGCAGGGCGATGATCAGCAACGCCAGCCCTGCCACCCTGGCCAGCCGCCGCCGCCCGTGTGTGTTCCCGCTTGCCGCGTTTTCTGCCAGGGTGTTCATGGCTTGCCCTCCTGGCCGGCAACGGCGGCTACGGCGCCGCAGCGCAGCGGCATGGGCAGGGCCAGGGCTTCATGTCCGCCCGGCGCCGCCAGTGCGGGGCGCGATGACAGCCAGGCCGTGACGGCTACGACCTCCTGCGCCGTCAGCGCCTTGGCCACCTGGTCCATGCAGTCGGGCGCTGCCGCCTTGCGCTGGCCGGAGCGCCAGGCACCGATCTGGCTGTTCAGATAATCGCGCGACAGGCCCAGCAGGCCCGGAATATCGTCACCCGCACCCATGAGCCGCTCACCATGGCAGGCAGCGCAGGCGGGCAGGCCGCGCTGCGCGTCGCCCCGCAAGACCAGTTGCTCGCCACGGGCGAGTTCAGCGGGCGGCAGTTGTACCGGCACAGGCGGGGCATAGGGAAGCTCCAGGCCTGCAAAGTGCGTGGCGATCTGTCGCAGATAGTCGTCCGACATGAATTCGATCAGCCGGTTCATGGCGGGATAGCTGCGGCGCCCTTGCTGGAAGTTCTTGAGCTGGCGGTACAGATAGCCTGCGGGCTTGCCTGCAATGCGCGGAAAGTAGCCGCTGGGGGTGGCCCGGCCCTCGGGTCCATGGCAGGCCGTGCAGGCCAGCACCCTGGAGGCCATGGAGCCCACATCGGGCAGCGGGGCGCTGACCACGGCGGGCGGCAGGTCTGCCATGGGCACGCCCGGTGCTGGCTGCATGGTCTGCGCGGTCTGCGCCATCACCCCGCAGGTTCCACACGCGCCGGCCACCAGCCATGCGCCCAGCAGAGCCCTCCATCCCCTGGAGCCTGTGCGCCCCCGCCCAGCCCGCCACCGACTGCCATGTGCCATGTCCGACGCCTCCTGTTCCGTCCTGCCGACGCGCGAATGTAATGAACCCGTCACAAGATGCCAGTCAAGCAGCAAAAGGCCCATCGGTTGAGACCCTGCCATGACCGGGCTATGCTGCTTTCGGGTTTGTCCAGAACATCGCCCGCAAGGGCCGGAGGACGGAAATTCATGGATTACAAGGACTACTACCGCATCCTGGCCGTGGACAGGCAGGCCAGTGCCGATGACATCAAGAAGGCCTACCGCAAGCTGGCGCGCAAGTACCACCCCGATGTCAGCAAGGAGGCTGACGCCTCCGAGCGCATGGCCGAAGTCAACGAAGCCAATGCCGTGCTGTCGGACCCCGAAAAGCGCGCAGCCTACGACGCCCTGGCCGATGCGCCGCGCCGCAGCGGGCCGGGCGCCGGCGGCTTCCAGCCACCACCTGGCTGGGAAGGGCAGGACTTTCACTTTCGCAGCAGCGACGGCGCCATGCCGGAGGGCGACGCGGACTTCAGCGAGTTCTTCTCACAGATGTTCGGCCAGGGCGCGCGTGCCCGCCATGCGGGCGGAGGCGGCCAGCATCGCTCCCCGCCTGACCTGCGCGGGCAGGACCAGCACGCCAGCATCGAGCTGGACCTGCTGGACAGCTACCAGGGCGCGCAGCGCAGCCTGCACCTGCGCACCACGGTGCTGGATGAGGACGGACACCCCGTGGCGCGCGACAAGGAATTGCAGGTCAGCATTCCCAAGGGCGTGCGCGAAGGCCAGATGATCCGCCTGGCCGGACAGGGCGGCCCGGGCCTGGGCAACGGCCCGGCAGGCGATCTGCTGCTGGAAGTGCACCTGCGCCACGATCCGCGCTGGTGGGCCGAGGGCAAGGATGTCTACCAGCCCGTGTCCCTGGCCCCCTGGGAAGCCGCACTGGGCGGCCCGGTCCGCGTGGCCACCATTGCCGGTGAATTCGAGGTCAGCGTGCCCGCAGGCAGCCGCGCTGGCCGCAAGCTGCGCATCAAGGGCAAGGGCTTGCCCGCCGCCACGCCGGGCGACCTGTACCTGGTACTGGGCATCGCCCTGCCCGAGCCCCAGACCGACGCCCAGCGCCAGGCCTATGCGGCACTGGCCCAGGCCTTTCCTTCGTTCGATGCCCGCCAGCACGCAGCGGGCCAAGGAGCCACGCGATGAGCACGCCGCTGTACCCCTTCTACGAGCCCGCAGAACTGCTGGACGAAGGCGCTCTGGATCTGCAGGATCTGGCCCGCCACTGCCAGCGCAACACCGCCTGGGTGGTGGAGCGTGTGCAGACCGGCGTGCTGTACTGCGAAAACGAGCCGTCCGGCGAAGCGGCCGCGCCACAGGCGCAGTGGCGCTTCAGCAGCCAGACCCTGGTGCGCGCGCGCCGCATAGCCCATCTGGAGCACAGCTTCGATGCCGACCCTCAGCTGGCCGCGCTGACGGCGGACCTGATCGAGGAAGTTCAGATGCTGCGCCGTAAGCTCCAGGCACTGCAGCATTGAGAACGCCGCCTCAAAAGCAAAAGCCCTCGTAAGAGGGCTTTTGCTTTCAGAACGTGGCCGCAGCAGGCATGCATGCGGCCCGCCGTGCTCAGCGGTGACGCTTGCCGGGGTTCTTCTTGGTATGGGTGTGGGCGCCACGGGCGCGGCTCACGCGCTGGCCACGGCCGGGCGTCGGCAGGGTGACGCCGTTGGGCAGGGGAGGCTGGGGAGTGAACTTGCGGTCGGCTTCGGTAACGATCTTGTTGCCCATGGCATTTCCTTCTTCAAAAAAATGAGAACGCGCAATTAGGCCATAGACCTGCATGACCGCGCACAAAAAAACACATGGCCTGCTCTGGCATAGGGAAAGTTCCAGCGTTGCGCGGCCCGCACAGCACCGGTGCAGGCAGCGCCGGCCTACACTGCGGCCCGGTTTTCTGTCCTAAAGTAGGAGCACGCTGCCAAGCGCGCAAGACCCTGGCATGCACGTCTGCCTGAACACGGAGTTCCGCACCATGTCACCCCGCCACCCCAATACAGAGTCAACCACCCCATCCACTTCCCGCCCCGCCTGGGTGCTGCCCACGGCCGGCCTGGCAGGGCTTGCCGTAGGCGCCGCCGCAGCAGCGTTGCTGTGGAAGGGCCTGCGCAACCCGCCCATCCCCCCTACCGTGGAGCCGGTGCGCGGCTGGGACATCCAGCGCTACATGGGCCGCTGGTATGAAGTGGCGCGCATCGACCACAGTTTCGAAAAAGGCCTGGAGCGCACCCAGGCCGAGTACACACAGCTTCCCGACGGCACGGTGCATGTGCTGAACCGGGGCTACGACGCCCGCCACCGGCGCTGGAAATCCTCCGAGGGCAAGGCCCGCACGGTGCACGGCCCGGATGTTGCGGCGCTCAAGGTCTCTTTCTTCGGTCCGTTCTACGGCGGCTACAACGTGGTGGCTCTTGATGCCGAGTACCGCTGGGCCATGGTGGTGGGATCGGACCTGCGCTATTTCTGGATTCTTTCGCGCACGCCCGAACTGGCCGACGGCGTGGCGGCACGCCTGCTGGCGCAGGCCCGGCTGCTGGGCGTGCCCGTGGACAAGGTCCAGTGGATCCTGCAGGACGGAGTCAACCCCACGGGCAGCTGGTAGCGCGGACCGGCAACTGCCTCAGAACCCCTCGGGCATGCCGTCGCCCGAGAAGCCGGCGGCCTCCACCAGCCGCTGCGTGTACGCCTGGCGCGGCGCGCCCAGCACCTGGGCGACGGGGCCGGATTCGACGATGGCGCCGTCCTTCATGACCACCACGTCATGGGCCATGGCGCGGATCACGTCCACGTCATGCGTGATCAGCAGATAGGCCAGTCCCCGCTCGCGCTGCAGCCGCTGCAGCAGGCCCAGCACCTGCTGCTGAATGGTCACATCCAGCGCGCTGGTGGGCTCGTCGAGCACCAGCACCTCGGGCTCCAGCACCAGCGCACGTGCAATGGCGATGCGCTGGCGCTGACCTCCCGAGAATTCGTGGGGATAGCGGTCAAGCAGGCCGGGAAACTGTTCCTGCGTCAGGCCCACGGCCGACAGCATCTCCACGATGCGGTCGCGTTGCTGCGGCGCCGTCAGCGACGGCGCATGCACGCGCAGGCCTTCGCCAACGATCTGCTCCAGCGTCAGCCGGGGCGACAGCGATGAATACGGGTCCTGGAACACCACCTGCACCTTGCGCCGCAGCGCACGGTTGGCGGGCGAGTTGCGCGTGGCTGGCTGCTGCCAGGCATGGCCGGCAATGCGTAGCCGGCCTTCATGGGGCAGCAGCCCCAGCACAGCCTGGGCCAGCGTGGATTTGCCCGATCCCGATTCACCGACCACACCCACGGTGCGCCCGGGCAACAGCGCCAGGTCTGCGGACTGCACGGCGACGAAGCGCCCCTGGCCGAACCATCCGCGCATGCCTGCCAGCGGCACCGGATAGCTGACCTTGAGGCCCTGGGCCTGCACCAGCGGCTCGCCAGCCGTGGCCTGGGCGCCTGCCTCCACCTCGATCAGGTCGCGGCGCGGCACGCTGGCCAGCAGCTTGCGCGTATAGGCATGGCGCGGAGCCGCCATGACCGCCGACACCCCGCCCTGCTCCACCAGTTGCCCGCGCTCCATCACCGCCACGCGGTCGGCAAAGCGCCGCACCAGGTGCAGGTCGTGCGTGATCATCAGCACGGCCATGCCGGTCTGGCGCTGCAGGTCATCGAGCAACTGCAGGATCTGGCCGCGCAGCGTGACATCGAGTGCCGTCGTCGGCTCGTCGGCCAGGAGCAGGCGCGGGCTGCTGGCCAGCGCCATGGCGATCATGGCGCGCTGGCGCTGCCCGCCACTGAGCTGGTGGGGAAAGGCGCGGGCGCGGCGCACAGGCTCGGCAATGCCGGTGGTCGCCAGCAATTCGGTGGCCTGGACCAGGGATTGCGCTCGCGTCAGCCCCTGCTTGAGGCGAAGCACCTCGCCCACCTGCTCGCCCACGGTCATCAGCGGGTTGAGCGCCGTCATGGGCTCCTGGAAAATCATGGCCACGTCGCCGCCGCGCACGGCGCGCATCTCGCGCTCGGGCAGGCGCAGCAGGTCGCGGCCGTCGAACAGGGCCTGGCCTCCCAACTGAGCGTCTCCAGCCAGCCGCAGCAGCGACAGCGCGGTGATGGTCTTGCCCGAGCCGGACTCGCCCACCAGCGCCAGCTTCTCGCCTGCCGCCAGGTCGAAGCTCACGCCGTGCACCACATCCTTGCTGCCGAAGCGCACGCGCAGGTTGCGCACGGACAGCAATGTCCGGCCACGGCCGGGGGGCGAAGGCAGCTCCATTGCCGGCTGCTCTGCGTTCATGCGGCGTCCTTTGCATCGACACCGGGGGCGGCATCGCTGGCTGCGGCCTTGCGCGGGTCCAGCGCATCACGCAGCGCATCGCCCATGAAGGTCAGCAGCAGCAGCGTCACCACCAGCACGGCAAAGGTGGACAGCGAGATCCACCAGGCATCGATGCTGTTCTTGCCCTGGTTCAGCAGCTCACCCAGGCTGGGGGTGTCAGGCGGCACGCCCAGCCCCAGGAAGTCCAGCGAGGTCAGGGCCAGGATGGCCGCACTCATGCGAAACGGCAAAAAGGTCACCACGGGCGTCATGCTGTTAGGCAGCAGATGGCGCCAGATCAGCGCGCCATTGCCCACGCCCAGCGCCCGCGCCGACTTCACATAGTCCAGCTGGCGGTTGCGCAGGAACTCGGCACGCACGTAGTCCGACAGACCCATCCAGCCGAACAGCGACAGCAGCACCAGCAACAGCGAGACGCTGGGCGCCAGCACCGCGCTGAAGATGATCAGCAGATACAGCTCGGGCATGGAGCCCCAGATCTCGATGAAGCGCTGGAATGCCAGATCGGTCCTGCCGCCGAAAAAACCCTGGACGGCCCCCGTCACCACGCCCAGCACCACGCCCGACGCCGTCAGCGCCAGCGCAAACAGCACGCTGACGCGAAACCCGTAGATCAGCTGGGCCAGCAGGTCGCGCCCCCGGTCATCGGTACCCAGCAGGTTGTCGCGCGAGGGCGGCGCCGGATTGGGCGAGGTCGCAAAGTAGTTCAGCGCCTGTGGCCCATAGGGATTGAGCGTATACAGCGCCCAGTTGTCGCCCTGGCTCAGGCGGTCGCGGATGAAGGGGTCCAGGTAGTCGGTGGCCGTCTCGAAGTCGCCGCCGAAAGTCTTCTCGGAATAATCGTTCCACAGCGGCCAGTAGGTCTGGCCCTCATAGCGCACCACCAGGGGCCGGTCGTTGCTGATCAGCTCGGCGCCCAGGCTCAGCACCACCATCACGCAAAAAGCGACCAGGCTCCAATACCCCAGCCGATTGCGCCTGAACCGCATCCAGGCCCGCCGAGCCGGCGACACTGCCACCACAGCCAGCGGTACAGGCGCTGCCCCTGGCAGCCCTGCGCCTGGTGCGGCAAGAGGGTGCATCTCAGTTTCCATGTTGCTGCATCACAGGGGCGCGACCGCCCAAAGTCAGGGACACCAGGCAAGAGCCTGCGCCAGCCGCCAATGGCCCGAACGCTCCCCCCGCAAAGCAAGAGGGGGATGCGGCGCCGCCGTTCAGGAGGCGCTCAATCAAACCGTACACGCGGATCCACCCACACATAACAAAGGTCACTGACCAGCTTGGTCACCAGGCCGATCAGCGTGAACAGATACAGCGTGCCCAGCACCACGGGATAGTCGCGCCGAATCACGCTGTCATAGCTGAGCAGGCCCAGGCCGTCCAGCGAGAACAGTGTCTCTATCAGCAGCGAGCCCGTGAAGAAGGCCCCGATGAAGGCGGCCGGAAATCCGGTGACGATGGGGATCAGCGCATTGCGCAGCACGTGGCGGTAGAGCACCTGCCGCTCGGACAGGCCCTTGGCACGCGCAGTCAGCACGTACTGCTTGCGGATCTCTTCCAGGAAGGCATTCTTGGTCAGCATGGCCGTGATGGCGAAGCTGCCCGCCACCATGGCCGTCACCGGCAGCGCGATATGCCAGAGATAGTCCACGATGCGCGCGCCCCAGGACAGCTCGTCCCAGTTGGAGGAAGTCAGCCCGCGCAGCGGAAACCACTGCAACTGGCCGCCAAAGATCACCAACAGCGCCACGCCCAGCACGAAACCCGGAATCGCATAGCCGACCAGGATCAGCAGCGTGGTGGCGAAGTCGAACCGCGAGCCGGCCCGCACGGCCTTGGCAATGCCCAGCGGCACGGCAACGAGATAGCTGATGAAAAAGGTCCACAGTCCCAGGCTGGCCGAGACCGGCAGCTTCTCCTTGATCAGCTGCCAGACATCCTTGTTCTGAAAGAAACTGCGCCCCAGGTCGAACCGCGCGAACTGCCCGAGCATCTGGAAGAAGCGCTCATGGGCCGGCTTGTCGAAGCCGTAGAGGGCCTTGATCTGCTCTATGCGCTGGGGGTCCACCCCCTGGTTGCCACGGTAGGCCAGGCCACCGCCTTCGCCGCCACGGCCCACGCTGGCCTTGGCCTCGGCCAGATACTGCTCGACCGGGCCACCGGGCACGAACTGCACGACCACGAAGGTCAGCAGCAGTACGCCCAGCAGGGTCGGCACCATCAGCAGCAAGCGTTTGAATATGTAGGCCCACATAAGAAGTCTTGCATTATGTCCATTGCGGGGAGGGGCCCCAGCCGGGGGACGCCCTCATCATGCAACGGATCGCAACGACACAGCCGCAACGCCGGCTCATGGAGGCGGCGCGGTCAGCACCGGCATGCGGGCCCACCAGGTGTCCATGGCCCAGCTCTCGCCCTTCGCATAGGCCGGAACCACGGCCGGTCGCACCAGGCGCCAGGAGTCGTAGACCATGCGGTGCGTGCCCGCGCTCCACTGCGGAATCAGGTAGTGGCCGTGCGTGATGATGCGTTCGAGTGCGTGGCAGGCAGGCAACAGTTGGGCCTCTGTCTTGGCCTCGGTCATGCGGCGGATCATGGCGTCGACCGCCGGGTTCTTCACGCCGGGGAAATTGCCGGAACCCTCGGTTGCCGCCGCCTGGCTGCCGAACAGGTCGGCGAATTCCTGGCCTGGATTGTTCGTGCCCTGGTAGGCGATGGAGATGATGTCGTAGTCGAACTTCTCCACGCGCTGCTGGTACAGCGCAAAGTCCGCCGAGCGAAAGCGCAGCCGGATGCCCAGCTTTTCCAGATTGCGTATCCAGGGCGAGACCTGGCGTATGCCCGACTCGCTGCTGTCCAGGTACTCCAGCTCCATGGCCTGGCCCCGCGCGTTGCGCAGCACGCCATCCTGAATGGTCCAGCCGGCATCGGCCAGCAATTGCCGCGCCTGGCGCAGATTTCCGCGCAACGAGCTGTCGCCATCGGTGCGCGGCGGCTCGGCCATGGGGCCGAAGGCCTCCGGCGGAATGCTCTTGCGCAAGGGCTCCATCAGCGCCAGCTCCTCTGGCGAGGGCTCGCCATGGGTCTCGCAGGCCGTGTTGCCGAACAGCCCGCGCACGCGCTGGTAGGAACCGTAGAACATCTGCCGGTTCATCCACTCGTAGTCCATGGCCAGGCCCAGGGCGCGGCGCACCCGGACGTCCTGCAGCACAGGCCGGCGCACGTTGAGCACGTAGCTCTGGAATCCCGATGGCAGCTTGTTGCTGAACTCGCCCTTGACCAGCTCGCCCCGGTCGAAGCGCTTGCCGTACAGGCGCCGCGCCCAGTCACCGGCGCTGTAAAAGCGCATGAGGTCGAACTCCCCGGCCTTCAGCGCCTCCAGCCTCGCCGTGTTGTCGCGGTAGATCTTGACGGAGATGCGATCGAAATTGGCCGTGCCAACGCGCACAGGCAGATCGCGGCCCCAGTAGTCCGGGTCACGCACATAGGTGATGTCCTTGCCGAAACGCACGGGACCTATCTTGTAGGGCCCGCTGCCGATGGGCGTGTCCGTCACCACCTGGTCGAAGGGCTTGGCCTTGCCGTTTTCCACGCCCCAGTCGCGACTGAACACTGGAATGGCCCCCACGGTCAGCGGCAATTCCCGGTTCGGCTGCTTGAAGCGAAAGCGCACGGTGCGCTCGTCCAGCACATCGACGCCCGCCACATCGAAGAACAGCGTTCTGTAGCCGGGCAGTGCATGCGGGCCCACCAGCGTGTCATAGCTGAACTTGACATCGGCGGCCAGCACGGGCTTGCCGTTGTGAAAGCGTGCCTGGGGCCGCAACCGGAATGTGGCGGACAGGCCGTCGGCCGCGGCCTGCACATCCTCGGCCAGCAATCCGTAGCCGGTGGCGGTCTCGTCCAGCGAGGGCCACAGCAAGGTGTCGAACATGAGCTCCGCCAGATAGGCGGGCGACGACCCCTTGATGGTGAACGGGTTGTATTTGTCAAAGGTGGAGATGCGCAGATTGCTCACCAGGCGCAGCTCGCCGCCCTTGGGGGCCTTGGCGTTGACATAGTCGAAATGGCTGAAGCCCTCGGCGTAGCGGGGCTCGCCCCACAGGGCATAGGCATGCGAGCCCCAGGCCGGCACACACGCCGAGGCCAGCAGCAGCGAAGAAATCATCCAATGGCGCATGCGACAATTCTGCACCACGCAGCCAGCCCTTCCGCTGGCAAACGCTGACGCGGGCCCCGGCCGTCGCCGCCAGCTGGTGCGCACTTCCACTCACTTTCTCTGGAGAACAACAATGGGCTTTCTCGCCGGTAAAAAACTGCTGATCACGGGCGTTCTGTCCAACCGCTCCATCGCCTACGGCATCGCCAAGGCCTGCCATGCACAGGGCGCGGAGCTGGCCTTCAGCTATGTGGGCGAGCGCTTCAAGGACCGCATCACCGAGTTCGCCGCCGAATTCGACTCCAAGCTGATCTTTGACTGCGACGTGGCAGACGATGCCCAGATCGACAAGCTGTTCGCCGACCTGGGTGCGACCTGGGGCAAGTTCGACGGCTTCGTGCACAGCATCGGCTTTGCACCGCGCGAGGCCATCGCCGGCAACTTCCTGGACGGCCTGTCGCGCGAAGGCTTCAAGATCGCGCACGACATCAGCGCCTACAGCTTTCCGGCCATGGCCAAGGCGGCCCTGCCCTACCTCAACGACAAGTCCTCGCTGCTGACCCTGTCGTACCTGGGCGCCCTGCGCTCCATCCCCAACTACAACACCATGGGCCTGGCCAAGGCGTCGCTGGAAGCCTCGGTGCGCTACCTGGCCGAGGCCGTGGGCCGCACGGCAGACGGCCGCGCCATCCGCGCCAACGGCATCTCGGCCGGTCCCATCAAGACCCTGGCCGCCTCGGGCATCAAGGACTTCGGCAAGCTGCTGGGCCGCGTGGCCGATGCATCGCCGCTGCGCCGCAACGTGACCATCGAGGACGTGGGCAATGTGGCCGCCTTCCTGCTGTCGGACCTCGCCTCGGGCGTGACGGCCGAGATCACCTACGTGGACGGCGGCTTCAGCCAGACCGCAGGCCTGTCGGCCGACCAGGTCTAAGTCACCGCCAGACTGCGACCCGCCCCGCAGGCATTGCCGCCTGCGGGGCTTTTTTTCGCCTGGAATCCAGGCATCCGCATCCTGCCGATGCGCGAAAGGAAATACACATCGGATTGCATACGGTCATTTTTGTTTTGAATGAGAATGATTCTCATGAATAATACAATTCTCAGATCAATATCAAAGAACCTCTGAAAACCTCGGAGCCAGCAGATATGCAAGCAACCTCTGACCTCAGTCTGCCCTCTCCCGTCCCGGCACCCTCCGAAGCATCCTTGAATCAATGGGAACAGCTGGCGCGCCGCGCCCATGGGCATTTCCATGCAGGCCAGATCGAAAGCGCGCTCGCCATGCAGATGAAGGCCCTGCACGTGGCGCAGCGCCTCATCGCCGGCCCGCTGCTGGCGGAACACGCCGATCACTGCATGGCCGCCTGGGTGGTCTCCCACCACAACCTGGCCGAGCTGCTGGCATTGCGCCAGCAGCCCGCACTGGCCATCGAATACCTGTGCGAGGCGCACCAGGGCCTGCTGGCCCTGGGTGATGCGCGCCACCATGCGGCCGCCGTGTGCAGCGCCGCCTGGCGCCATATGCGCGAAACCCATTCAGCCCTGCTGCAGTGGCAGCGCCAGCACGGCAGCCAGCCCCGCATCGATGCGGCGCTTCAGGCCTCGGCCCGCGTCTTCGACTGCACAGCCACCGCCCTGCCACCCCGGCTGGCGCATTGATTGCAGCCGCACAGACATCGCAACGCACCGATTTTTTCCCCGTAGTCCCTGAAAGAAACCACATGAGCAACTACACCCTGCCTCCCCTGAACTACGCCTACGACGCGCTGGAGCCCCATATCGATGCGCAGACCATGGAGATCCACTACACCAAGCACCATCAGGCCTACGTGAACAACCTGAATGCCGCGCTCAAGGACACGCCGCACGGCAGCCAGCCCGTGGAGCAGCTGATCGCCGACCTGTCCCTGCTGCCCGAAGGCGTTCGCGGTGCCGTGCGCAACAACGGCGGCGGGCACGCCAACCACAGCCTGTTCTGGACCGTGATGGCCCCCGTGGACCAGGGCGGCGGCGGTGCTCCCTCGGGCGAACTGGCACAGGCCATTGACCGGGAGCTGGGCGGCTTCGATGCCTTCAAGACCGCCTTCACCCAAGCCGCGCTCACGCGCTTTGGCAGCGGCTGGGCCTGGCTGGTGGTGGGCAAGGACGGCAAGCTGGCCGTGGAAAGCAGCGGCAACCAGGACAGCCCGCTGATGGCCGGCATCGGCTCCGGCGCCACCCCCATCCTGGGCCTGGACGTGTGGGAACACGCCTACTACCTCAAGTACCAGAACCGCCGCCCTGAATACATCGCGGCGTTCTACAACGTAGTCAACTGGGCCGAAGTGGCCCGCCGCTACGCCGCCGCACGCGGCTGAACGGTCCGCAACGCCAACCTCTGACCTCGACCAGCATGGATCTGCCACAACGCTTCCGCTCCAAGACCAGCGTACGGTCCAACATCCGCCTGTGGATAGGCCTGGCCATCATGATGGCCGGCGCCTGGGCGCTCACCAGCCAGTTCTGGGCCTACGCCCAGAACCATCCGGTGGTCTTCCAGGCCCTGGCCGGAGGCTCGGCCGCCGCGCTGGCGACCGCACTGGGCACCGTGCCCGTGATGCTGTCCCAGCGCCTGTCCGAGCGCACGCAGGACACCCTGTTCGGCTTTGGCGCCGGGGTCATGCTGGCCGCCTGCGCCTTCTCGCTGATCCTGCCGGGACTGGAGGCCGTGCGCACCCAGGAACTGTTCGGTGGCGGCAGCTGGGCGGCTGGCGGGGTCATAGGTTCGGCCATCCTGATGGGCGGTGCCGCCCTCATGCTCATGGACAGGCTCCTGCCCCATGAGCACTTCATCAAGGGCCGCGAAGGTCTGGACCCGCAAGGCGCGCGCAAGCTGCAGCGTACCTGGCTGTTCGTCTTCGCCATCACCCTGCACAACCTGCCCGAAGGCCTCGCCATCGGCGTGGGCTATGCGGGCAACGACGGACTGCGCGCCAATGCGCTGGCCACAGGCATTGCCATACAGGATGTGCCCGAAGGCCTGGTGGTGGCCGTGGCCCTGCTGGCCGCAGGCTACAAGCGCAGCTTTGCCGTGTTGCTGGGCATGGCCTCCGGCCTGGTGGAGCCCGTGGGCGCCGTGCTGGGAGCAGCCATTGTGAGCGGCTCGGCAGCCATGCTGCCCTGGGGCCTGGGCTTTGCAGCGGGCGCCATGCTGTTCGTGATCAGCCACGAAATCATTCCCGAGTCGCACCGCAAGGGCCATGAAGCCTTTGCCACGGGCGGCCTCATGCTGGGCTTTGTGCTGATGATGGTGCTGGACACGGCCCTGGGCTGAGCCAGCGCACCGCGCACGCCTGGCTCAGGGCAGCAAAAGCCCCAGTTCCCGCGCCGCCGCCAGCACATGGCGGGCGTGGCGCTCTTCATAGCGGTGGGCTGGCATGGTCAGTGTCAGCGCCGCTGCCAATTCCCCATCGCGCTTGAACACGGGGGCCGAAATCCCGGCGATCTCGCGGTGCCTGTCTCCCACCATGGCGCAGTAGCCATCGGCACGCACACGGGCCAGCTGCGTGCGGCTGCCGCCGCGCGATGCGGCGTACAGCTCGGTGTCGAAAGCCGACAGCACGCGCCCGCCTGCGCCCTGGCCCAGCGGCAGCAGATCGCCCGTGCGTGCATGGTCGCGCACGGGGTGCGGCGAATCCACGCGGTACAGGCACAGCCGGTCCTGGCCCTGGCGCACGTGGTAGGCCGCACTTTCGCCCGTGGCCTGCACCAGGGTGCGCAGCACGGGCATGACCACGCTGTCCAGCGAGAAATGCCGGGCATAGACGGTGTTCAGCCGCGCCACGGCCGGGCCCACGGCGTAGCGGCCGTCATCCATGCGCAGCACCCAGCCGCCATGCTCCAGCGAGGCCAGCAGCCGCAGCACGGTGCTCTTGTACAGGCGCGTGCGCTCCGACAACTGGGCTAGCGTCAGCCCGTCGTCGCCGTCGCGAAACGCTGCCAGCAGGCTCAAGGCCCTGTCCACGGCCGCCACGCCGCCCGGCGCGGCGTTCTCGTCGGCCACCGATTCCGTCACTGATTTGCGAGGCATAAAAAGGCACCCAAGGGAAAACCCCAGGCACGCAGGCTTGACGATGGCGCGTGCAGCAGGGAATATTTCAATAGAGAGAATATAGTTCTATCTATTAGAACCACACAGAACCCCGATGTCAACAGGTGAATCCGCCACCATCGACACCCACCACCGGATGCAACTGCCCATGTCCTCCCACCGTTTTGACGTACTCATCAGCGAAGTCGGCCCGCGCGATGGCCTGCAGTCCGTGGCCTCCACCATGTCCACGGCGCACAAGCTGGCCTGGATCGCCGCGCTGGCCCATGCAGGCCTGCAGGAGATCGAAGTCGGCTCCTTCGTCTCGCCCAAGCTGCTGCCGCAGATGGCCGACGCGGCCGAGGTGGTCGCCCAGGCCATCACCCTGCCCGGCGTCACCGTGATGGCCCTGGCCCCCAATCTGCGCGGCGCCGAGGCCGCGCTGCGCGCCGGCGCCCACAAGGTCACGCTGCCCGTCTCGGCCAGCCCCGCGCACTCCATGGCCAATGTACGCAAGACGCCCATGCAGATGGTGGACGAGGTGCGGGCCATTGCCGCGCTGCGCGACGAGATCGCACCGCAGGCCCTGATCGAGGCGGGCATCTCCACGGCCTTCGGCTGCACGCTGCAGGGGCTGGTGCCCGAGGACGAAGTGATTGCACTGGCCCTGGCCTGCGTGGCGGCGGGCGCCGATGAATCGGGCCTGTCCGACACCACGGGCATGGCCAACCCGGCCCAGGTGCGGCGCCTGTTCACACGGCTGCGCGCCGAGCTGGGCGAACATGCAGGCGCGGCCCACATGCACAATACGCGCGGCCTGGGCCTGGCCAACTGCCTGGCCGCCTACGAGGCCGGCGTGCGCACCTTCGATGCCTCGCTGGCCGGCCTGGGCGGCTGCCCGTATGCGCCCGGCGCCTCGGGCAACGTGGTCACCGAAGACCTGGTCTTCATGTTCGAGGCCATGGGCATCCGCACCGGCGTGGACATCGATCGCCTGATCGCCGCCCGCCAGCCGCTGGCCGCAGGCCTGCCCGGCGAGGAACTGCACGGCATGACGCCGCTGGCCGGACTGCCCAAGGGCTTTGTGCCCCGCATCTACGCACCGGCCTGAGCCGCAGCGACAACCCCCACATTCATTCACCGTTTTTCCATGAGCCAACCCAACTCCCCCGACACGGCCGCAGGCCAGACCGCGCCCCTGCCCTACGCAGGCATACGCGTGGTCGAGTTCACCCACATGGTCATGGGCCCGTCCTGCGGCATGATGCTGGCCGACCTGGGCGCCGAAGTCGTCAAGATCGAGCCGGTGGGCCACGGCCGCGACGGCGATGCCACGCGCAAGCTGCTGGGCTCGGGCTCGGGCTTTTTCCCGCTGTTCAACCGCAACAAGAAAAGCCTGACGCTGGACCTGCAGACCGAGGAAGGCAAGCAGGCCGCGCTGCGCCTGATCGCCACGGCCGACGTGGTCTGCGAGAACTTCAAGCCCGGCACCATGCGCAAGCTGGGCCTGGACTACGACAGCCTCAAGGACCGCTTCGAGCGTCTCATCTACGTGAGCCACAAGGGCTTTCTGCCCGGCCCCTACGAGCACCGCACGGCGCTGGACGAAGTGGTGCAGATGATGGGCGGCCTGGCCTACATGACGGGCCGCCCCGGCGACCCGCTTCGCGCGGGCGCCAGCGTCAACGACATCATGGGCGGCATGTTCGGCGCCATGGGCGCGATGGCCGCCCTGGCCCAGCGCGAGAAGACCGGGCGCGGCCAGGAAGTGCAAAGCGCGCTGTTCGAGAACAACATCTTCCTGGTCGCCCAGCACATGATGCAGTTCGCCGTCACCGGCAAGCCGGCCGCGCCCATGCCGGCACGCATCTCGGCCTGGGCCATCTACGACGTGTTCGAAGTCCGGGACGGCGAGCAGATCTTCCTGGCCGTGGTCAGCGATGGCGCCTGGCGCCTGTTCTGCGACGCCTTCGGCCTGGGCGAGCTGCGCGACGATCCGCGCCTTGGCAGCAACAACGACCGCGTACTGGCGCGCAGCTGGCTGATGCCGCTGCTGCGCGAGAAGATGGCCCCGCACAGCGCCGCCCACATTGCAGAGATCTTCGAGAAGAACGGCCTGCCCTTCGCGCCCATCGCACGCCCGCAGGACCTGCTGGAAGACCCGCACCTGAACGCCACGGGCGCGCTGGCCCCCATCACCCTGCCCGATGGCCGCGAGACCAAGACCGTGCTGCTGCCCTTCACGCTGGACGGCAAGCGCCTGGATGTGCGCCTGTCGCCACCGCGCCTGGGCGAGCACAGCCTGGAGATCCTCACCGCCCTGGGCTACAGCAGCGAGCAGGCCCTGGCCCTGGCCCGGGGCGACGCCACCGACAGCCACGCCAAGGCTTCCCACTGAAGCCAGGCTGAGCCACTGAAGGCGCCGCCGTCCACCCGGCGCGCGGCGCCCCTGCAACCTTGCACCCCATCCACCCCACACCGGACGACGCTTGCCGCGCGCCCGGCGGGGAGGCCTTTTCCCAAAAATTCCCGGAGACAACACCATGCCCGCCATCCACCGCAACCCGACCGCCCAAAACCGGACACAGGCACAGACCCAGGCCCGCCCTTGTTCCGCCCCGCGCCGCCAGTTGCTGCTGTGCGCCCTGCCCGCATTGGCTGCCGCCCTGCTCCCGCTGGCGGCCCAGGCCCAGCCTGACCAATGGCCCTCACGCGCCGTCCGCATGGTCGTGCCCTACACGCCGGGCGGCGGCACGGACGCGGTCACGCGCCAGATCAGCGAGCGCGTGGGCACGCTGAACAAATGGACCGTGGTCGTGGACAACAAGCCCGGCGCGGGCGGCAACATCGGCCTGGATGCAGTGGCCAAGTCCGCGCCGGATGGCTATACCTTCGGCATGGGCCAGACCGCCAACCTCGCCATCAACCCCGCCCTGCTGCCCAGCATGCCCTTCAACCCTCGCACCGACCTGATCCCCGTGGCCCTGGTCGCCGCCCAGCCCACGGTGCTGGTCGTGCCGCAGGACTCGCCATGGAAGTCGGTGCAGGACCTGGTCAAGGCCGCCAAGGCCGACCCGGGCGGCATCCGCCAGGGACTGGCATCGACGGGCACGGTAGGCCACCTGGCCGGCGAGATGCTGGCCTTCAAGGCCGGCATCCAGGTGCTCAACGTGCCCTACAAGGGCGCAGCGCCGGCCGTGACCGACCTGCTGGGCAAGCAGACGCACTACATGTTCGGCACGCCCCAGGCCGTCTATCCGCTGCTCAAGGGCGGCAAGCTGCGCGCCCTGGCCGTGACCTCGGCCAAGCGCCTGCCCATCCTGCCCGAGGTGCCCACCGTGGCCGAGTCGGGCTATGCAGGCTTCGAGGCCGTGGACTGGAAGCTCATCGTCGCGCCCAAGGGCACGCCGGCTGCCATCGTGCAGAAGATGAACACCGCCGTGAACGCGGCCCTGCAGCAGCCCGCCGTGCAGCAGCAACTGCAGGCCGAGGGCAGCACGGCCCTGGGCGGCGGCATCCAGGATGCGGCCCAATACCTGCTCAAGGAACAGACGGACTGGGCCGCGCTGATCCGCGACGCAAAGATACGCCTGGAGTGACCCCGGAATAACAACGCCGCAGCGGCGCAATGAAAAAGGCGCGGAGCCCCTTTCGGGACCCGCGCCTTTTTGATGGGCCGTCAGCCGGCCCGGCGATCAGATCGTGCGGCCGAAGGGACCATCGTCCCCCACCTGCACCATCTTGCGACCGCGTGCAGGCTTGGCTGCCGTGCCGACTTCAGGCGCGGCGGGCTGCGCCTTGCGCGCTGCGGGGCGCTTGGCAGGCGCCTTGACCCCGGTGACCGCGGCGGCCTTGGCAACCTTGGCGGCCGGCTTGGCTGCCGGTTTCGCGGCTGCCTTGGCAACTGTCTTGGCGGCTGCCTTGGCCGCAGGCTTGGCTGCAGTCTTCACGGCCTTCTTCGCAGCAGGCTTGCCACCTGCCGGCGTCTTGCGCGCCGGCGCGGTCCCGGCCACGCAGTCGGCGTAGTAGCGCACTTCGCCATCTTCGCCTTGCAGCTCCACCAGGCCGTGGATGTCGGTCTCGAAGCCCGGGCACTCCTTGGCGAACTCGCGCGCAAACAGCAGGTAGTCCACGATCTTGCGGTTGAACACTTCGCCGGGAATCAGCAGCGGAATGCCGGGCGGGTACGGCGTGACCAGGCCCACGGTGATGCGGCCTTCCAGGTGGTCGATCTCCACGCGCTCGGTCTTGCGCTGCGCGATGTGGGCGTAGGCATCGGTGGGCTTCATGGCGGGCTGCAGGTCCGACAGGTACATCTCGGTCGTCAGGCGGGCGATGTCGTACTTGGCGTACAGCTGGTGCACGTGCTGGCACAGGTCGCGCAGGCCCATGCGCTCGTAGCGGCGGTGCTGCTGGCAGAACTCGGGCAGGATGCGCGCCAGCGGCTGGTTGCGGTCGTAGTCGTCCTTGAACTGCTGCAGCGCCGTCAGCATGGTGTTCCAGCGGCCCTTGGTGATGCCGATGGTGAACATGATGAAGAACGAGTACAGGCCCGTCTTCTCCACCACCACGCCATGCTCGGCCAGGTACTTGGTCACGATGGAGGCGGGGATGCCCGTGTCCGAGAAATCGCCGTCCAGGTCCAGGCCCGGCGTCACGATGGTGGACTTGATCGGGTCCAGCATGTTGAAGCCGTCGGCCAGCTCGCCGAAGCCGTGCCAGTTGTCGAACTCCTTGCCGTTCTTGGCCTTGGAGCGCTTGGGTGCCGCGTCATGGCCGCGGATGATCCAGTCCTGGGCCGAGCCCACGCCTTCATCGGCCAGCTTCTCGGGACCCCAGACCTCGAACCACCAGTCGTCGTCGCCGAACTCGTCCTCCACCTTGCGCATGGCGCGGCGGAAGTCCAGCGCTTCCAGAATGGACTCCTCCACCAGGGCCGTGCCGCCGGGCGGCTCCATCATCGCGGCGGCCACGTCGCAGCTGGCGATGATGCTGTACTGCGGGCTGGTCGAGGTGTGCATCAGGTACGCCTCGTTGAACAGGTGGTGGTCCAGCTTTTCGGTCTGGCTGTCCTGCACCAGCACATGCGAGGCCTGGCTGATGCCGGCCAGCAGCTTGTGGATGGACTGCGTGGCATACACCACCGAGTGCTTGGGGCGCGCGCGCTTCTTGCCCATGGCGTGGTAGCTGCCATAGAACGGGTGGAAGGCCGCGTGCGGCAGCCAGGCCTCATCGAAGTGCAGGTTGGCCACATAGCCGTCCAGCATGCTCTTGATGGTCTCGGTGTTGTAGAGCACGCCGTCGTAGGTGGACTGCGTCAGCGTCAGCACGCGCGGCTTGACCGTCTTGGCATCCACGCCCTTGAGCAGCGGATTGGCCGCGATCTTGGCCTGGATGGACTCCACCGAGAACTCGCTTTGCGGGATCGGGCCGATGATGCCGAAGTGGTTGCGCGTGGGCTTGAGGAACACCGGAATCGCACCCGTCATGATGATGGAGTGCAGGATGGACTTGTGGCAGTTGCGGTCCACCACCACCACGTCGCCGGGCGCCACGGCGTGGTGCCACACGATCTTGTTCGACGTGGACGTGCCGTTGGTCACGAAGTAGCAATGGTCGGCATTGAAGATGCGGGCGGCATTGCGCTCGCTCTCGCCGATGGCGCCGTTGTGGTCCAGCAGCTGGCCCAGCTCCTCCACCGCGTTGCACACGTCGGCGCGCAGCATGTTCTCGCCGTAGAACTGGTGGTACATCTGGCCCACGGGGCTTTTCAGGAAGGCCACGCCTCCCGAGTGTCCGGGGCAGTGCCAGCTGTAGGAGCCGTCTTCCGCATAGTCCAGCAGCGCCTTGAAGAACGGCGGCTGCACGCCTTCCAGGTAGCTCTTGGCTTCGCGGATGATGTGCTTGGCCACGAACTCCGGCGTGTCCTCGAACATGTGGATGAAGCCGTGCAGCTCGCGCAGGATGTCGTTGGGCAGGTGGCGGCTGGTCTTGGTCTCGCCGTAGATGTAGATCGGCACATCGGCGTTCTTGCGCCGCACTTCGCCGATGAAGCTGCGCAGGCTGTGGATCACGGGATCGGTTCCGCCATCGCCCAGCGAGAACTCCTCGTCATCGATGGACAGAATGAAGGCACTGGCCCGGCTTTGCTGCTGCGCGAATTGCGACAGGTCGCCATAGCTGGTCACGCCCAGCACCTCGAAACCTTCTTCCTCGATGGCCTGGGCCAGGGCGCGGATGCCCAGGCCCGAGGTGTTCTCGGAGCGGTAGTCCTCGTCGATGATGACGATGGGAAAGCGAAACTTCATGGGGGCAGCCTCCGTAACCTGAGCGGGCCAAAAAACGAAACAGGCGCGAAGTGTAAGGAATATCCTTATTGCGCCTTTGAAGCGTGCGGATTTTCACCCAGAATGTGCTGCACTAAACACAAGCAACTGTCACAAAGGGAGTCTCACGCATGGAATATTCCACCATCTGGTGGCTAGTCGCCGGCGCCTTGGTCATCGCCGAGCTGCTGACCGGCAGCTTCTATCTGCTGATGCTGGCGCTGGGCGCCATCGTCGGCGCGCTGTGCGCGCATGCGGGTCTGGCGCCCATTGCACAGATCATCATCGCCGCCGCGCTGGGCAGCGCCTTCGTGCTGGCCTGCTATCTGGTGCGCCGCCGCCAGCCCAGCCGCCAGCCGGCATCGAGCAACCGCGATGTCAACCTCGACATAGGCGAGTCCGTCATGGTCGAGCAATGGAATTCCGACGGCACGGCCCAGGTCCGCTACCGTGGCGCCCAATGGACCGTGATCGGCCGCCCGGGCAACCTGCCCTCGGCCGGCATGCACCGCGTGGCCGAGGTCGTCGGCAACCGGCTGCTCGTGGACAAGCTCTGAGCCACCGCTGCACCTCTTGCGCACACCTGGGGATGCAGTCCTCGCGCCCCTTCGCCTCACCCTCTTGTTTCACTGAATGCCCTCCGGGCTTGGAGACACCATGGAAATCGCCATCGTCATCGCCGTCATCGCGGCCATCTTCATCGCACGATCCGTCAAGGTCGTGCCCCAGCAGCACGCCTGGGTCAAGGAACGCCTAGGCAAGTACGCCGGCACGCTCACGCCGGGCCTGAACTTCCTCGTGCCCTTCGTGGATCGCGTGGCCTACAAGCACAGCCTCAAGGAAATCCCGCTGGATGTGCCCAGCCAGGTCTGCATCACGCGCGACAACACCCAGCTGCAGGTGGACGGCATCCTCTACTTCCAGGTCACCGATCCCATGCGCGCCAGCTACGGCTCGTCCAACTACATCATGGCCGTCACCCAGCTGGCCCAGACCTCGCTGCGCAGCGTGATCGGCAAGCTCGAGCTGGACAAGACCTTCGAGGAGCGCGACATGATCAATGCCCAGGTCGTCTCCGCCATCGACGAGGCCGCGCTCAACTGGGGCGTGAAGGTGCTGCGCTATGAAATCAAGGACCTGACGCCGCCGGCCGAAATCCTGCGCTCCATGCAGGCCCAGATCACGGCCGAGCGCGAAAAGCGCGCCCTGATCGCCGCATCCGAAGGCCGCCGCCAGGAACAGATCAACATTGCCACCGGCGAGCGCGAAGCCTTCATCGCACGCTCCGAAGGCGAGAAGCAGGCCGTCATCAACAAGGCCCAGGGCGAGGCCGAATCCATCAAGGCCGTGGCCGACGCCACCGCCCAGGCCATCGAACGCGTGGCCAACGCCATCCGCCAGCCCGGCGGCGAACAGGCCGTGCAGCTCAAGGTGGCCGAAAAGGCCGTCGAGGCCTACAGCCAGGTGGCATCGGACGCCACCACCACCTTGATCGTTCCCAGCAACATGACCGAGGTATCGAGCCTGATCACCTCGGCCATGAAGATGATCCAGACCGGACAGCGCACCAGCTGAGATCCGCCGGAACCCCACGAAGAACGGGCCATCGCGGCCCGTTTTTCATTGCGCGCCGGTCTGCTGCACCAGTGCCATGGCGAAGCGCCCATGGCCCACGGACCAGTCCGAGTAGTCGTTCTCATGCATGAAGATGAACACATCGGCCGGCGCAACCCCGGCCCCCTCGTGCAGGTTGCGCGCAATGGCCGCATACAAGGCCTTCTTCATCACATCGCTGCGTCCGCGCCGCATGGTGATCTCGACCACCACTACCGCATCCGAACGCGCCACCCCGTTGAAACTGCGGCTGAACGCGAACTGCCCGGGAGCGTACGGGTGCACCATGTTGAACAGCTCGTCCTCGGGCATGCCAATGCCTTGCACCAGCGCCTGGTGGATGCCCTGCACGACGGCATCGCGCTGGGAAGTGGAGGTGGACTGGGGCAGATAGGTGTGGACGAAGGGCATGGTGCTATGTGCTTTGGGATCGAATGGAGAGGGAGAGTCCGGCCAGAATCCACGCAGGATTGCCGGCCGAAGCGGCAAATCTATCCACCAGCCCATTGCCTGAAAAGCGATGATTTGGCCGGTTCTATGTACCTGGAACTCACATAGCCTCCACCCGCCCGTGACCCGACTCGTGACCCGACTCATGACCCCACCCATGACCCGCCGCCTGCCCCCGCTGGCCGCCCTGCGCGCCTTTGAAGCTGCCGCACGCCTGGGCCGCATGACGGCGGCGGCAGACGAGCTGTGCGTCTCACCCGGCGCCGTCAGCCGCCAGGTACGGCAGCTGGAGCAGCACCTGGGCCTGGCGCTGTTCGCGGGCACCAAGACCCGCCCCACGCTCACCGCAGCGGCGCGCACCCTGCAGCCCGCGCTCACCCAGGCCTTCGAGCAGATCCATGAGGCGGTGCGCAGCCTGGGCGACGCCCACGAAGGCCCGCTGGACGTGGCCTGCTTCAGCACCTTCACCGTCAAATGGCTGATCCCCCGGCTGTTCGACTTCCACGCGCACCACCCCGGCATCGAGGTGCGCCTGCGCACCACGGACACCGGCACCGACGCTGCACGCGAAGGCTGCGACCTGCTCATTACGGCCATCCCCACCGACAGCAGCGGCAACAGCGGCCAGGCCATTGCAGACGACGAGTTGGCCCTGCCGCTTTTCGACGAGTACCTGGGCCCCGTGATGTCCCCCGCCATGGCCGGGCCTGTCGCGCGGCCCCAGGACCTGGTCAGCCTCCCCTTGCTGCACACGCGCGGCCGGCGCGATGCCTGGGACCTGTGGGCCGCCTCCATGGACATGGCCCCACCCGCAGCGGCCGGCCCCGTCTACGAGCACTACTACTTCACGCTGGAAGCGGCCCTGCGCGGCCTGGGTGCAGCCGTTGCTCCCTGGCACCTGGTGATGGACGACGTGCAGGCCGGCCGCCTGCTGGCCCCCTTCGGCTTCACGGCCTCCGGCTACCGCTACCTGGCACTGCGCCGCAGCACCGCCGCGCCTGCCCGGCTCGACACCCTGTGCACGTGGCTGCAGGCGCAGGTGCGGGCCATGCCGCAAGTGCCAGCCGTCCAAGGCATGCCGATCACGCAGGCAGGCAACTTCGCCGCAGCTCCCAAAAATCGATGCTAGAATCGCGGTCTTCGGAGAGGTGGATGAGCGGTTTAAGTCGCACGCCTGGAAAGCGTGTGTGGGCTAATCCCCACCGCGGGTTCGAATCCCGCCCTCTCCGCCAAAATGATCTAAGCCCTTGATTGATTCAATCAAGGGCTTTTTTCTTTGTGCAGCGTGTGACCGCACGGCAGGCATCAGGCGAACCCGCTCCTGATCGCAGCGGGTTCGATTCAGGCCTGCCGCCCGGGCTACCTGAGCCGTGGCTGCACGATGATCTTCACCGCCGATTCGTTGTTGTGAATCAGCGTGTCAAAGCCCTGCGCCACCAGGTCATCGAGCTGGATGCGCTGGGTGATGAAGGGCTCAAGGTTGATCTTGCCCTCCTCGACCAGCTTGATGGTTTCCTGGTGGTCGTTGCAGTAGGCAATGGTGCCGCGCACGTCCAGCTCCTTCATGACCACGCTGTGCACGTTGATGGTGGCCGGATGGCTCCAGATGGACACGATCACCACCACGCCCGTGGCCTTCGTCACGGCCACCAGCGTGTCCAGCACCTTGTTCACGCTGGAGCATTCGAACGACACATCCACGCCCTTGCCGCCGGTGAGCTTCATCACCTCGGCCACCACGTCCACTTCGGAGGGGTCGAGGATGTGATCGGCCACGCCCGATTCACGCGCCTTCTGCTTGCGCTTGGCGCTCAGTTCGGTGATGACCACCGTCAGGCCCTTGGCCTTCAGGATGGCGGACAGCAGCAGGCCGATGGGCCCTGCGCCGCCGACCAGCGCCACATCACCCGCCTTCGCGCCGCTGCGGGTGTAGGCATGGTGGCCCACGGACAGCGGCTCGATCAGCGCGGCCTGGTCCAGTGGAATGGCATTGGAGATCGGGTGCACCCAGCGGCGCTTGACCGCAATCCGCTCGGACAGCCCGCCGCCGCGCCCGCCCAGGCCGATGAAATTCATGTCCTTGGACAGGTGGTAGTGGTCGCCCGGCCCCGTGGGCACGTCGTCGGCCACGATGTAGGGCTCCACCACGACGTGCTGACCGACCTTGATATCGTCGACGCCCGCGCCCACGGCGTACACCACGCCGGAGAACTCGTGCCCCATGGTGATGGGTGCGGACTCGCCCGAGATGGGGTGCGGATGGCCGCAGGGCGGAATGAAGATCGGCCCTTCCATGAACTCATGCAAATCCGTGCCGCAGATGCCGCACCAGGCCACCTCGATGCCCACGGTACCGGGCTCCACCACGGGTTCGGGGATGTCTTCGATGCGGATGTCGCCCCGGTCGTAGAAACGTGCTGCTTTCATGATTGAACTTTCTGTTTTGCAAGGCTGGGTTGGCGGGCGGCACAGCCGCCCCATGGCGATTATTCGGCCTTACCGCAGGTGATGAACTTGCTGCAGGTCATAGACACGCACTGGCAGGCCTTCCTGCCGCGCCTTGAGCTGCAGCGCCAGGTACAGCGAGTAGTGGCGCGACTGGTGCAGGTTGCCGCCGTGGAACCACAGCGCCTCTTGCTGCGTGGGCTTCCACATGTTGCGCTGCTCACCCTCCCACGGTCCCGGGTCCTTGGTGGTGTCCGAGCCCAGGCCCCAGACCTTGCCCACCTTGTCTGCCACCTCCTGGCTGATCAGGTCGGCCACCCAGCCGTTCATGGAGCCATAGCCGGTCGCGTAGACCACCAGGTCCGCCGGCAGCTCGGTGCCATCGGCCAGCACCACCGCGTTTTCCGACAGGTGGCTGATCTGCTTGCCCGCCTGCAGCTTGATGCTGCCGTCGATCACCAGATCGCAGGCCCCCACGTCGATGTAGTAGCCCGAGGCGCGGCGCAGGTACTTCATGAAAAGACCCGAGTTGTCATCCCCGAAGTCCAGCATGAAGCCGGTCGCCTCCAGCTGGCGGTAGAACTGAGCGTCGCGCTCGCGGATGCGGTCGTACACCGGCACCTGGAAGTCGGCCATGATGCGGTAGGGCAGCGAGGCGAAGATCAGGTCCGCCTTCCTGGTCGTCACGCCGCTGGCCACGGCGCGCTCCGAATACAGGTCGCCCAGGCCGATGTCCATCAGCGAATCGGAGCGCACGATGTGCGTGGACGAGCGCTGCACCATGGTCACATCGGCGCCGTGCTCCCACAGGGCCGCGCAGATGTCGTGCGCCGAATTGTTGGCGCCGATCACCACCACCTTCTTGCCCGCATAGGCATCCGGGCCATGGTGCTGGGACGAGTGCTGCTGCTCGCCCTTGAAGACGTCCTGGCCCTTGATCTTGGGCACATTCGCCTTGCCCGACATGCCGGTGGCGAACACCACATGCCTGGGGCGCAGCACCTGCGTCTCGCCGTTGCGCTCCACGGTCACTTCCCATTCCTGCCCGTCCTCATCGAAGCGGGCGTTCAGGCAATCGGTGGAGGGCCAGTAGTTGACCTCCATCACCTTGGTGTACATCTCCAGCCAGTCGCCGATCTTGTCCTTGGGCGCGAACACGGGCCAGTTGTCCGGGAACGGCATGTACGGCAGGTGGTCGTACCAGACCGGGTCGTGCAGGCACAGCGATTTATAGCGGTTGCGCCACTGGTCGCCGGGGCGCGCCTGGCGGTCGATGACGATGTGCGATACCCCCAGCTGGCGCAGCCGCGCGCCCAGCGCAATGCCGCCCTGGCCGCCGCCGATGACGAGCACGAAAGGCTGCTTGTCGCGGCCCAGCTCCTGCGCCTCCTGCTGGCGGCGCTCCAGCCAGGTCTGGCGGCCACGCCGGATGCCGTGCTCGGCCCCCATCGGGCGGCGCGTGCCCATGGGTTCCTCATGGCCCTTGAGCTCCTGGGCGGCCGTCAGCAGCGTCCAGATGCGCCCGTCCTTGATGCGGACATGGCCGCCGCCGCGCGCATGGCGCGTGTCGATCACGATCCAGGCGGACACCACGCCATCGGCCTCCTCCACCGCCTCGCGCTCGTCCAGCGAAAAGCGCACGGGCGCCGCGGCGTCCAGCTGCGCAGCCAGCATGTCGGCGATCTGGCTGCGCCCTTCCATGGTCTTGATGTTCCAGGTCAGCAACACCAGGTCGCGCCAGTAGCATTCATCGGCGAACAGGCGGCTGGCGGCCGCGAAGTCGCGGTCTCCCAGGGCATGGTTGAGTTGGTCTAGCAGCGCCTTGGCGCGGGCGTTGGGCGTCGTATCGGTCATGGTTGTCTCCTTGATGCGTTCATGCCCGCTGGTTTTTCTTCGGGCAGGCGTTCTTACGCAATCACCATGCCAGGCAGGCCCGGCGGCAGGATGCGCCAGGCAAATCAAGGGGTTGCCTGCGCGCCTCCGGTACAAACCCTGCGCCTTGCACCCCGCTGCCCGGCGTTGCCGCCCGCGACAGGTGGGGCAGCCCTGCGACACCTGTCGCACCAGGCGTGCTGCAGCGCAGCAGGGGCAGTGGGTAAGTCTTGATTGGCGCTGCACCGTGCAGGGCACAGAATCGTCTGCGGCACGTTCAAAGCCCGCATCGACTCCACGCCATGCCCCTGCAGTCCTACGCCTCGCACATCCAGGAAATCGAAGCCTTCGGCCTCGGCTACTCCAACCGCGGCCAAGAGCGCGACCGCGCCGTGCTGCGCAGCTGGCGCCGCTGCATCGACTCCCACCGGCTTGACCCGGCGCATACCAGCGAAGCCCACATCGTGACCGACGGCCAGCTGCGCGCGCACCGCGAGGAGTCCGAGCCGCTGATCCACATCGCCCGCCATGCGCTGGAGCGGCTGTACCAGCAGCTCAAGGGCCTGGACTACGTGCTGCTGCTGGCGGACCGGCACGGCGTGGCCGTGGACTTCCTCGGGCACGAGGCCGATGCTGGCGACCTGCGCCGCGCGGGCCTGTACCTGGGCGCGCAGTGGCGCGAGGACCACTCGGGCACCTCGGCCGTGGGCGCCTGCCTGGAAACGGGCGAGGCGCTGACCGTGCACCAGAGCGACCATTTCGACTTCACCCACACCGGCCTGTCCTGCACGGCCGCGCCCATCTACGACATGCACGGCGAACTCGCGGCGGTGCTGGACCTGTCGCTGCTGCGCTCGCCCGCCGAGCGGGCCAGCCAGAACCTGGCGCTGAACCTCGTCGTGGCCGCTGCGCGGCGCGTGGAGCAGGCCAACCTGATGGCCCAGTCCGGCCAGGACTGGGTGGTGCGCCTGGCGCAGTCGCCCGATTTCCTCGACGTCGATCCCGACGCCTCCATCAGCGTGGACGCACGGGGCCGCATCCGCGCCATGACCCACGCGGGCGCCCGCCTGCTGGTGTCCGCCGCGCAGCTGGACTGGCGCCAGCGCCACAAGCTCATCGGCCAGCCGCTGGAACGCTTCTTCGACGTGGACCTGCGCCACCTGCCCGAGCTGCGCCGCCATCGCCCGGCGCAGGAGCGCATCATCCGCGCCCGCGACGGCAGCATCCTCTTCGCCCATGCCATGGAGCCACAGCGCCCGACACGCCGCCTGCGTGCGCAGGCCATGCCGGCGCAGCCCCCGCTGCCGGCAGCGCTGCAGGCGCTGGACACGGGCGATGCCAAGCTGCAGACGCTGCTGCGCAAGGCCGCACGGCTCGCGCCGCAAACGCTGCCCATCCTGGTGCAGGGGGAGACCGGCGCAGGCAAGGAATACCTGGCCCGCGCGCTGCATGCCAGCAGCGGCCGCAGCGGCGCCTTCGTCGCCATCAACTGCGCGGCCATTCCAGAGGCGCTGCTGGAAAGCGAGCTGTTCGGCTACCTGCCCGGCACCTGGACCGGCGGCTCCAGCAAGGGCCGCGAGGGCCTGATCGCCGCGGCGCACGAAGGCACGCTGTTCCTCGACGAGATCGGCGATATGCCACTGGCCCTGCAAGCCAAGCTGCTGCGTGTCCTGTCCGAATCCGAAATCACCCCGCTGGGCGCCCGCGCGCCACGGGCCGTGTCCGTTCGCGTCATCTCGGCCTCGCACCGGCCGCTGGCCGAACTGGTGCGGCGCGGCAGCTTCCGCGAAGACCTGCTTTACCGCCTCAATGCCGCCGAGCTGCAACTGCCCGCGCTGCGCCAGCGCAGCGACCTGCAGGCCATTGCCGACCAGATGCTGGCCACGCTGGGCAGCCATCTGCACCTGGGCGACGCGGCCCGCGCGCTGCTGGCCGCGCACGCCTGGCCCGGCAATCTGCGCGAGCTGCACAACGCGCTGCGCTACGCCGCAGCCCTGTGCGGGCACGATGGCGACGGCACCATCGAGCCCGACCACCTGCCCGACGCACTGCACGGCACCCCACCCTGCACCGCCGCCCTGGCCAGCAACACCAGCGAGCCCGCCGCACAGGCGCTGGAGCAACTGCTTGCCCAATGCCAGGGCAACGTCTCCGAGGCGGCGCGCCAGCTCGGCGTCAGCCGCTCCACCATCCACCGCCGCATCCAGCAGCTGCAGCTTGGCGTGCGGCATGCCCAATGGCGCGGGCCATAGGGCCGAGCGGCAACCGGCAACCGGCAATCCCGAAGCGTCGCTGACACGGTGTTACAGCAGCTGCGGCGTTCACCAGTAGATTGGCGCGTTTCGTCCATTGCAGCCCCAAAAAAAGATGAAACCCAAGATCAACTTCATTGAACGCGAGCGCCTGTTCCGGCGGGAACTGAAACGGCGAAAGGTCAGGTTCCTGCCCATGCAGGTATTGCGCCGGCTGTTCGAGAAGGCAGGTGTCTGAGCCCTCCCCCACGGCTGCAAACAACTGGAGCAGGTCCGGCTGCGCATGCAGCCTGGCCAAACCCGCCGCATTCAGCGCTACACTGCCCGGCTCGCTGCCCATGGGCCATGCAATGAATACGGCCGGGTGACTTGGCATGTATGGGCAGCTTTGGCTTTGGATTGCCCTAGAAAACCAGATCAAGATGACTGCCATCAACACTGCGCTCACGTTGGCCTGGATGCTTTCCTTGATCGTCATACCCGTTCTTGTTTTTCTAAAAACAAGGATGCCGCGGAGTACCTCCGCACAGCAAGTCATCAGTGATTACGACGCGCAATTGGCGTCGATTGAAGCCCACCTGCAGGCCAATCGCGCCATTGTTTCCACCCTGCCATCTTGATGTGATGGCTTGCGAAAACGCTTCGCAGGCCATCTCCATGGGGGCTCACGCCCTCACCAACTGATGCAGCAACTGGCTCAGATCCTCCTGTGAATACGGCTTGGCCAGCCGCGTCATTCCAGGCGGCAGCGCCGGGATGTCTGCAAAGCCGCTGGCCAGGATGAAATTCAAGCCCGGATACCGCTGCGCAATGTGTTCGGCCAGCTCGACGCCGTTCATGCCGGGCATGGCGTAGTCGGAGATGACCACGTCAAAGCGTGCCTGGCGCGCCAGCAGGTCGATGGCCTCCTGCCCGGCGCCGAGGGCCGTGACACGGTGGCCCAGGTCCTCCAGCAGGGCCGAGGCGTTGGCCAGCACCAGCGGGTCGTCATCCACCAGCAGCACGTCCATGGGCCCCACGTCCTGCGTGCGCTGGGTGCCCAGGTGGCAGGCCGTGCTCTCGTCCTTGGAGATGGGCATCCACATCTCCACCGTGGTGCCGTTGCCCGGTGTGCTGTGCAGCACGAGCTTGCCGCCGGATTGGGCCACCAGCCCGTCCACCATGGCCAGGCCCAGGCCGGTGCCCTTGCCCACGCCCTTGGTGGTGAAGAAGGGCTCGACCACGCGGGACAGCGTCTGCTCGTCCATGCCCTCGCCGGTATCCTCCACGCGCACGCAGACATAAGAGCCTGCGGCAAGGCCTGCAAGCTGGCGCGGCAGCATCGTTTCCACGGCCGCCGCGATCTTGATGACGCCGCCGCCCGGCATGGCGTCGCGCGAGTTGGCGACAAGGTTGAGCATGCTGCTCTCGAACTGGCTGGGGTCGGTGAGGATGCGCGGCAGGTTGGCGGCCAGGGCCATCTTGAGAAAGATATGCGGGCCGGCCGCCTGCTGCAGCAGGCCTTGCAGGCCCGACAGCAGCACCGCCACGTCCACGGCCTCCGTCTTCAATTCCTGCTGCCGCGCAAAGGCCATCATGCGCTGGGTCAGCGAGGCGCCACGCTGGGCGCCGCGCGTGGCAGTCTCCACCAGCGCGCGCAGCCGCTCGTCGGGCGGCATGCGCTTGCGCAGCAGCTCCAGGCTGCTGAGCACGGCCATCAGCAGGTTGTTGAAGTCATGGGCCACGCCGCCCGTGAAGCGGCCGATGGCCTCCATCTTCAAGGCCTGGCGCAGCTGGGATTCGGCGGCCTTGCGCTCGGTCACATCGCGGGTGACCTTGGCAAAGCCGATCAGCCGGCCGTCATCGTAGATGGCATCGATGACCACCGAGGCCCAAAAGCGCGAGCCATCCTTGCGCACGCGCAGGCCTTCGGCCTCCATGCGGCCCGTGCTGACCGCCGTGCGCAGCCCCGCCTGGGGCAGCCCGGCCTGCTGGTCTTCGGGCGTGTAAAAGCGCGAGAAATGGGTGTTGAGGACCTCCTCCTCCTCATAGCCCTTGATGCGCTTGGCGCCCAGGTTCCAGCTCACGATGCGGCCTTCGGGGTCGAGCATGTAGATCGCATAGTCGGTCACGCTTTGCACCAGCAAGGCAAAGCTGCGCTCGGCGCTGGAAAGCGGGCTGGACAGGGGCGGCGGCGCTGCAGGCGGGTGCGCATCGGCCTCGCGCACGCACAGCAGCAACGCCGGGCTGCCGTCCGGCAGCCGTATGCGCGATGTGCTCGAAGCCACGGGCCGCTCGCGCCCTGAACAGGTCAGCAGCGGCCAGCAGCTGGACTGCCTAGGCTGTGCGGCCTGGGCAGGAGGCTCCCATTGGCGGCTTGCCCAGCCTGAACGCGCAGCCTGGGCGACGAAACGCTCTTCGAAAACGCTGCCCTCCAGCGCATCTCCGGGGTGGTCTAGCAGGCTGCGGGCCTGGCGGTTGCAGTGGGCCAGACGGCCGTCGAGCCCGACGACAAAGACGGCGTCGGGAAACGCATCCAGAACGGCGTGGCCCGGGTCAAGGGGCAAAAGAGCGTCGGAGCCTGGAGAGGCCGACGCCAGACCATTCGAGGTCAGCATGTGAGCGACTCCGTAGGCAAATGGGTTGAATGCGCCGCGAAAATTGTAAGCAGCACGGATTCATCGCAAGCGGTTGCATCACAGGATCAGGGACGCGCTTCCTGCTCGTGCTCGGAAGCCGCTGGGGCAGGCACGGCGTCCAGGTCGGGCTCGGAATGCAAGGCCTCGCTGAGCTGGTCCACCACCAGCGCCCAGGTCGCATCGGCATGCCACTGCTGCGAGAACAGGGCGCGTTGCGCGTCGGTCCAGAACGGCGCGTCCACCAGCAGCGTGTTTTTCTCCAGGCGGTGCGAAAGAATGAACTGACGGATGCCCTCCGGGCTGGAGTCCAGTCCCAGCTGATCGAAGAGGTTGGTCATGGTGGGTTCGGCTGTGATCATGGTGTGTCCTTCTTGGGTGTTGGCGGGGGTTGGTCCAAGGCTAGAAGCTCGGCCGGCTGCCCCATGTCGGACACCGAAGCAAGCTACCGTCGGAAGCCCTTCTGCGCTTGGGCCGCAGTGCCCGCGCACAGCACAGTCCTGCTCCTACAAGGCGGCACCAGCGCACTGGCGCACCATGCAGCCACCTCATCACCGGACATCTATTCCATGAAAAAACTGCTGCTTGCCACCGCCATTTCCCTTGCCTTCGCCGCAGGCCTGTCGACCGCCCACGCCCAGGTGGGCAAGGCTGCCTCCGAGGCCGCCGACGCCGCAGACCACAAGGTGAAGGAAAAGCAGGCCGACGCCAAGGCCAAGGACAGCGGGCCGGTCGGCAAGGCCGTGAACAACGTCAAGTCGGACTACCACAAGAAGCGCTCCAAGCAGTCGGCAGACAACGCCAAGGAATCGCTGAAGAAGGCGACCGAGTAAACGGCACGGCCCGGATGGACAAAGGCCCACTTGCGTGGGCCTTTGTCTTTTGGAGAGGCCGGCGCTGCCGGCGCGGCCTCAGAAGCTGTGCCGCAGCGTCACCATCACATTGCGCGGCGCACCGGGCAGGTTCAGGTTGGGGCTGGTGCCGTGGGCCGAGACGATGTAGCGGCGGTCGAACAGGTTGCGCAGGTTCAGCTGCACCGTGGTGGCACGGCCGATGCGGTACTGGGCCATGGCATCCACCACCGTGTAGGCGGGCAGCGTGACGGTGTTGCCGGGGTTGGCAAAGCGGTCGCCCACGTAGTTGAGGCCGCCGCCCACGGTCCAGGCATCGCCCAGGCGCTGGGTGAGCCAGACAGACAGGGAGTTCCTGGGCGTGATGGTGGCGCGCTTGCCCTGCACGGGCTGGCCGGCGTCCACGGTGGTGGATTCGGTGACCACGGCATCCAGGTAGGCGTAGCTGAAGGTGGCCTGGGTGCCGGGGCGCAGTTCGCCGGACAGCGACAGCTCCAGGCCGCGCGTGCGCTGCGTGCCGATGGGGATCAGCTGGGTGGGCTGGGCCGGGTTGGTGGTCTTGATGTCGGTGCGTTCCAGCTGGAACAGCGATGCCGTCGCCATGGCCTTGCCGTCCATCAGGTCCCATTTGCCGCCCACTTCATAGTTGGTGGTGCTTTCCGGCTTGATGGCGGCATTGGTGGCCGACAGCGCAAACATCTCGGCCGAAGGCTGGTAGGAGCGGCTGACCGACAGGTAATAGGACTGCACGGCATCGGGCTGCCACACCAGGCCGGCGCGCGGGCTCCAGGTGGAGTCCGTGCGGCTGAAGTCGCTCTGGCCGGCCAGGCGGTTGTCGGTTTCCTGGCCGAAGCGGTCATAGCGCAGGCCCACCAGCAGCTTCCACTGCGGCGACAGCGTGACCTGGTCCTGCAGGTACAGGGCCCGCGTGAGGTAGCGGTTGAGCGTGCTGCCGCTCAGGGTGCCGCCGCCGTTGAGCGGGGCCACGGGCAGCACGGGGTTCCAGAGGTTCACGTTGGCCAGGGTGCCACCGCTGTAGGACAGCGCATCCTTGTTCTGCTGGCCCAGCTCCAGGCCGTAGAGCACTTCATGCTGCACGCTGCCGGTGCGCAAGTTCTGGATCAGCTCGGTCTGGTTGAAGATGCCGTGCTCGTTGCGGTCCACGCCCGAGCGGGTCAGCGCCACGGTGCCGGCCGCCTCGTTGGTGGTGCCGGCCGGCAAGGTGTTCTGGCGGTCCAGCTCGTAGTGGTAGTAGCGCAGCGCGTTGCGCACGCGCAGCGTGTCCGAGAAGCGGTGGTTGAAGGTGGCGGTGAAGGAGCCCACGGTGGATTCGGAGGTGTCCGCATCGCGTGCATTGGCCGAGCCGTAGTAGGTGCCGGGCGCCACATCCACGGGGCGGCCGCGGTAGGCGGGAATGCCGAAGTCGGTGACGCGCTTGTCGCGCAGCAGCTCGGCCTGCAGCGTCAGCGAGGTGTTGCCGTCCGGCTTCCACATGACGGAGGGGGCGATGGTCTCGCGCTTGAGGAACTGCTGGCTGCGGTAGCTGTTGGCGTCTTCGGCGGCGCCGGTGACGCGCCAGGACCAGTCGCTGCCCTCGGGCGCGCGGCCCACGTCGAATTCGGCACGCTTGTCGGCCCAGCTTCCCACGCTTACGGCCACGTCGGAGACATTGACGCCCGGCTTCTTGGTCACGCGGTTGACCAGGCCGCCCGAGGAACCCCGGCCATAGAGCACGGCGGCCGGGCCCTTGACGACTTCCACGCGCTCGATGTTGGAGAGGTCGCGGAAATACAGCGCATCGTCGCGGAATCCATCCACGAACTGGTCGCCGATGCTGGTAAAGCCGCGGATGCTGACCTGGTCGCGCTGGCCGTCGCCGTGCGACAGGCCGATGCCGGCCACATTGCGCAGCGTGTCCTGCAGCGAGGTGGCGGCCTGGTCGCGCATGACCTGCTGGGGGATCACATTGATGGTCTGGGGCACGTCGCGCAGTGGCGCCTCGGTCTTGGTACCGCTGGCGGCCGAGGGGGCGTAGTAGGCCGTGTCCTCCGCGCGCGAGGCCAGCACGCGCACTTCTGCCATGACGGCGCCTGCCGCGCCGGAGCTGGCAGCCGGGCCGCCGCTGCGCTCCACGGTGAAGGTGCGCTCATCCTGCGCACGCACCTGCAGGCCGCTGCCGGCCAGCAGGCGCTGCAGGGCCTCGCGCACTTCCAGCGTGCCGCGCAGCGCGGGCGCCTGCAGGCCCTGGGCCACATCGGTGAGGAAGATGATCTGGGCGCCGCTTTGGCGCGCCAGCGCGTTCAGCGACTGGGCCAGCGGCTGGGCAGGCAGGTCCACGGCCAGGGGCTGGGCATGGGCCAGGCCGGCAATGCACAGTGCGGCGGCCAGGGCCGCGATGCGAAGGCGCGGCAGGCCGGTGACGGTAGGGGAAGGGTTCATGGCGACATCTCTCCTGAGGCGTTGGGTACGGAATACGGGGTACGGCGGTGGCGGCAGGCCCCTCCAGGGCCTTATCGGGCCCGGGCGCGATGCCGGTCTGCCTGTAAGCCGCTGCAGCGCGCAGGTTTGTACACATGGCCACGGAAAATTTCTGGATCAGGCCAGCGGCTGCAGGGACAACTGCCGGGCGGCCTACCTGCGCCTACCTGCGCCTACCTGCGCCTACCTGTGGCGCGTGGAGATCAGCACGCGGCCGCCGTCCTCATGCCGCACCTGCACGGGCGCAAGGCGGGGCAGCAGGTCCAGCAGCTGGTCGATGCGGTCCAGGTCGAACTGCCCCGAGATGCGCAGCTGCGCCGCATGCCGGTCGGCCAGCACGATGGGGGCGCTGCGGTAGCGCTGCATCTGCGCCACGGCCTCGGACAGCGGCGTGCCGTCAAGCACCAGGCGGCCCTCCCGCCAGGCCAGGGCGGCCAGGGCAGCGGCGCCGTCGCCCGCCTCTGCCGGCACGAGCTGCGGCAGCGGCCGGCCGGCGCGCGTGCGCAGGTGCTGGCCGGTGGACAGCTCCACGGGTGCGCCGCCACCCTCCATGGAATGCACGCGCACCCTGCCCTGCAGCACGGTGATGTCGGCGCCATCCTCATGGCGGTGCACGCCGAACACGGTGCCGATGTCCTGCACCACCACGCCGCCGGCCTGCACGGTGAAGGGCCGCTGCAGCCAGGGCACCCAGCCGTGCCAGAAGGCATGGGATACCTCGAAGGACGCCTCCCCCTGGTCCAGCACCAGGCGGCGCGAGCGCAGGTGCTGCGCCACTTGCACGCGCGAGCCGGTGTTCAGCCGCACCTCGCTGCCATCGGCCAGTTGCCAGCTCTGGCGCTGGCCCACGGCGGTCGCCAGGGTCTGGCGCTGCAGCGCGGGGTCGGCCCAAAGCAGCAGCGCCAGCGCCGCCAGGGCCGCAGCCGTGCCTGCGCGCAGCGCCCTGCGCTGGCGCAGCTTCTGGCGCTGGGCGGCGGCCTGCTCGATTTCCTCGGGCGTGGGCAGGTGCCGACGCAGCATGTCGGCAAAGGGGGCCAGGGCGTCATCGACGGGCAGATGGGCGCTGCGCCCCGAAGACCGCGCAGAAGCAACCTGGCGCGCGCTGCGCGTGCCGCCTGTGCTGCGCGTGATCTCAGGCGGCATGGTCGGCCGTGAGCACGGGCTGCACATCGCGCAGCGCACGCGCCAGATGGCGGGCCACCATGCCGCGCGAGATGCCCATGCGCTGTGCGGCCTCTTCCTGCGGCATGCCGTAGAGCTTGGTGAGGATGAAGGCCTCGCGGCTGGCCTGGGGCAACTGCTCTATCGCCACCAGCAGCGCGCGCTGGCGCTGGGCGGCGGCCACGGCCAGCTCGGGCGGGGACAGCGGCATGGCGGCGGCGGGGGCAAGGCGCTCTTCCAGCTCGGCGCCATCGAAGGGCGTTTCGGGCCGGCGCGCCTGGGCCCGGTGGCGGTCTATGGCCAGGTCGCGCGCCAGATGCCGCAGAAAGGCCAGCGGGTTGGCAATGCCCTGGGGAACGGGCCGCTCCATCAACCGCAGGCACAGCTCGTTGACGATTTCGCGGGGCTGGCATTCGTCGCCGAAGCGGTGGCGCAGGAAACCGACCAGTTCGTCATAGTGCTGCACCAGCTGGGCCAGCAGGGGCTCGGCGGGCGGTTGTAGCGTGGAGGGGGACGGCATGGAGGAAAAGCCAATCGCGAAGAAGATCGCAAATGATTCTTATTATCCTATGCAGTTGCCATGCTTACCGTTGGCAAACCGGCCGGTGACGCGCCGCCGCAACAGCGGCGGGCGAACGGCTCAGGGCAGCGGCGCGCGCATTCCGGTGAGTCCCGGCATGACCTCCCGCATGGCCGCGATGAAGGCACGCAGGCGCGCCGGCTGGTGGCGCGCCGGCGGATACACCAGGTGCACGGGCAGCGGCGCGGCCTGCCAATCCGGGGCCAGGTGCACCAGGCGGCCCGCCTCCAGATCGTCGCGCACGATCCAGGCCGAGGCCAGGGCCGCGCCCAGCCCACCCAGGGCGGCGTTGCGCAGCGCATAAAGGCTGTCGGTGCTGAGCCGGGGCTCGAACTGCAGGCGCCAGGATTTGCACACCCGCTCATCGCCCACGCGGTGCAGTTCCAGCTCGCGCTGGTAGAAGGTGCGCAGCGCAATCCAGGGCAGCCCCTGCAGCTCGCGCGGGTGCTGGGGCACGCTGCCCTGCCCCAGCAAGGCAGGCGCGGCCACGGCAATGCGCGGCACCTCGGCCACGCGCAGCGCGACCACCGATGGATCGACCACGGCGCCCACCTGCACGGCGCAGTCGATGCCCTCGGCAATGAAGTCCGGCTGGCGGTCATGCAGCAGCCACTCGACCTTGACGGCCGGATGGCGGCCCAGGAACTGCAGCAGCGGCGCCATGAGCTGGTCCTGGCCGAAGGCGTGGGGAGCGACCACGCGCAGCAGGCCGCGCGGCGTGTCCTGGGCGCCGCGCAGGTCGGACTCCAGCGCCCGCCATGTATCGAGCAGTTCGCGCGCATGGGCCAGGCAGCGCTCTCCGTCGTCGGTCAGCGCCATGGCGTGGGTGGAGCGCCGCAGCAGGCGCAGGCCCAGCGCGCGCTCCAGCGTCTGCAGGCGCCGGCTGACCGTGGGCTGGGTGGTGGACATCTGCTGCGCGGCGGCCGAGAGGCTGCCGCTTTCGACGATGCGCACAAAGGTCTGCAGCAGTTCGATGCGGTCTGCGCCCGAAGGCAGGGAGAGGTCGTCGATGGTCATACGCCAAGCGTATATCGATTCTGCGGATGCAGCCACTACCGTGGGTTGCTGCATCGCACCACACTACGGCCATCGTTTCTCAAACACGCCGTATCGGCGGATCAACATGTCTTGCATTCAATCTACGCATAACCAAGCGGCCACCAGCGAAAAGGCATCCGGCGTGCCCCGGTCGCTGGTGCTGCTGATGGCGACCACGGCGGGGGTGGGCGTGGCCTCGCTCTACTACAGCCAGCCCATGCTGGGCGTGCTCGGCCCCGACCTGGGCGCGGGCGAGCGCGCCGTGGGCTTTGTGCCCACGCTGACCCAGCTGGGCTATGCGCTGGGCATTTTGCTGCTGGCCCCGCTGGGCGACCGCATGGACCGCCGGCGCATCATCCTGGCCAAGACTGCCGCGCTGATGCTGGCCCTGCTGGCCAGCGGCCTGGCCCCGGGCCTGGCGCCGCTGCTGGCCGCCAGCCTGGCCGTGGGCCTGGCCGCCACCCTGGCGCAGGATGTGGTGCCGGCCGCCGCCGCGTTGGCGCCCGAGCACCAGCGTGGCAAGGTGGTGGGCACGGTGATGACGGGGCTGCTGCTGGGCATTTTGCTGTCGCGCGTGGTCAGCGGGCTGCTGGCCGAGCATGGCGGCTGGCGCAGCGTCTACCTGCTGGCCGCCGCTGCCATGGCACTGCTGGGGGTGGCCCTGTGGCGCGGCCTGCCCAGTTTCAGGCCGACCACGCAACTGGGCTATGGCGCGCTGCTGGGCTCCATGGTGCAGCTGTGGCGCGGCCAGCCCGCGCTGCGCCGTGCGGCCCTGGCCCAGGGCCTGCTGTCGGTGGCCTTCAGTGCCTTCTGGTCCACGCTGGCCGTGATGCTGCACCAGCAGTTCCACATGGGCAGCGCCGCAGCCGGCGCCCTGGGTCTGGCGGGCGCCGCCGGTGCGCTGGCCGCGCCGCTGGCAGGCCGGCTGGCCGACCGCAGCGGCCCGCAGCGCGTGACCTGCCTGGGTGCGGGCCTGGCCCTGGCGTCGTTTGCCGTGCTGGCACTGTCACCCTGGCTGCCGGCCGGCGCACAGCTGCCGCTGCTGGTGGCCAGCGCCATCGGTTTCGACTTCGGCATCCAGGCGACGCTGGTGGCGCACCAGACCCTGGTGTATGGACTGGACCCTGCGGCACGCAGCCGGCTCAATGCGCTGCTGTTCACGGGCGTGTTCATCGGCATGGCCTCGGGCTCGGCGCTGGGCGCACTGGCCCTGGCGCAGTGGGGCTGGAGCGGCGTGGTGGCCCTGGCCTGCGCGGCATCGGCGGCGGCATTGGCCGTGCGGCTGGCGGGCCGCAACCGCTGAACTTCTGCAGGCTGCCGGCAGGCTTATGCCCCGCCCTGCAGCCGTGCCGCGCGCTGGGCCAGCCGCTGCTGCTCCGAGGCGCGCAGGGCAGCGATCTGCGCCAGGATCTGCTGCTGCTTTTCCATCAGGCGCTGCGTGTGCACGCCATGCGCATCCCCCGCCAGGCCCTGGGCGATGCAGGCCAGCGCGCGCGCCGGGTCGCCGCGCTGTTGCCAGGTGTAGGCCAGGTTGAGCTGAGTGCGCGCATCGCGCGGGTCTATGCCTTCGGCCTGCAGGTAGGCCTCATGCGCGGCCGCGAACTGCTCCTGGCAGAACAGGCAGTCGCCCAGCACATTCCACAGCCAAGTACTGAGCCAGGGATTGAGGTCCAGCGCGCTGCGCGCCAGCTCGATGCCGGCGGCAAAGTCCCGCAGCTGCAGGCCCACGAATTCCGCCACCTCGCCCAGCAGTCGCCAGTCGCGCGGGCTGCGGGTGATGGCCTGGCGGTAGCTTTCCAGGGCGGCGTCCTGGCGGCCCGACTCCAGGTGCGTGCGGGCCTCATGGGCCGGGGCCTCGAAGAACTGCTGCGCGTCGGCGCTGAAGCGGTTGAGAAAGGCTGCCGCCGTGCGCTCGCATCCCTCGCCGATCAGCAGCCGCGCATGGATGGCCCTTTGCGCATCGCCCGAAGGCGCCAGCACCTGCCAGCCTTCGCGCCCGAACAATTGCGCCAGCAGCGGGAAGTTCAGGCCGATGGCGCTGGTGCGGCCAAAGCGCTGGGAGGCGCCCGATTGGGCCGCCGCCTCGGGCGTGCAGGCGCCGTAGTCGTTGATGAGCACCAGCCCCTTGGGCGCCAGCCGCTGCTGCAGCGTCTGCAGCGCGCCAAAGGCGCCGTGGTTGACCAGCAGGCGCGGTGCCGCCTCGCTGACGGACAAGGCGGCATCCACCCAGGGCGACAGCGCTGCCTGGTCGCAGTCGAAGAAGCCCACCTCCTGCTCGAACAGGCCCACCAGGGGCAGCAGGCGCGCACGCTGCGCTGCATCCGCATGGTCCACCAGGGCGCGGATCTCGCCCGGCGACAGCGCGGTGTACTGGCGCACGAGCTGGGCGTCATCGGTGAGGCGGGTGCGTATGCGCAATTCCTGCACCGGCCCGTCGCCCTGCCGCCGCACGACGGTGGCAGGCAGCACGTCCAGCACGTAGTTGCAGAACACGGCGTGCAGCGGCGGCAGGGGCACCGTGCTGCCGTCCGGCAGCTGCACGGCCTCGGGCCGCATGGCGTCGCAGCAGCCGGCCACGACCTGGCCGCCGAACTCGGCAAACAGGGCGCGCTCCTGCCATTGCGCGACCGTGCGGGGAGATCCATCGGTGACGTAGTAGACCAGCCGCTGGTCGAAATCACGCCCTTCCTGCTGGCACAGGTGCCGGAAGGCCTGCAGGAACATGCGCGCAAACAGGCCGCAGCCGGCGCCCAATTCCAGCACGGCAATGGCGCCTTGCGGCGCGGTGTCCGCGCAGTGGTGGAACAGCAGGGCCGCCGCATCTTCCGAGAGGCGGCCGCTGTTGTTGACCACGTAGGGCACTTCGTTCTCGGCAAAGGTCAGCAGGCCGGCCTGCGCCCAGTGCAGGTGGCCCAGCTCCCACTCGATGCTTTCGGTGATGGGGCGAAAGTCCTGCAGCAGCTGCGAGACAACGCGCACGCCCGAAAGAACGTCCTGCGGGGCGCGGATGGCAGGCGGCCTGCCCGGCGCTGCGTCAGCGTCCATGGCGGGAAGGGACGCCGAAAGGGACGCGGACAGGGACACAGGCAGGGGCAGCGAAAGGGACAGTGGCGCGCGCAGGGCGGCCTCGCCCGTCGAAGGGTCGATTCTCAAGATGCTCTCTCCGGAAGATGCGATGGGAGTGACGCCTGCCTGCACGGCAGGCGTCCGGCCAGGCTCAGGGCACGGGCGCCCACTTGGACCAGTTCAGGTCGGCCTGCTCGAAATCGGCCTTGAGCATGCGGCGCATGGCGTCCACCTCGTCCTGGGTGATCTGCGCTTCCTTGACCTGCTTGCCGGTGGCCGCGGTGCGGGCCTTGGCAACATCGGCCTTGGTCACGGAGGCTGTTCCAGCCCAGATGGACTTGGCGGACCCCACGTTCACCCAGTGCTTGCCCTGGGACTGCAGGTCGGCCTGGTAGGCGGATTTCCAGCCCATGTTGTTCTGCGACACGGCGTTGAGCAGCTTGGCCAGCGAGCGCTGGTTGCTCACCCCCTGCTGCGCGAAAGCCTGCAGGTGAACGCGCTCGAACTTCAGCGGCAGCAGGCCCTGCTTGGCCGCCAGGCTGTCGCGCTCATTCCACCAGCGCGATGCATCGGCGGACTTGACGGCCTCCAGCTGGTTGAGCCAGTCGGCGTCGGTGACGATGCTGCCGTCGCCCTTGACCCACTGGAAGCGCTTGAAGCCGATGTCGGCCGCGCGGCCGAAGTTGTGGTTGCTCTCGCCCGGGCCGGCCTTGGTCTGGGTCTCGGCGGCCTGCTGGGCAAAGGTGCGCCGGCGCCCCGTGGGCGTGATCCACAGCGCGATCTTGTGCGTGTCATACATCTGCTGCACCAGGCTGGCCAGCTTGGCGCGGAAGGTGGGCTCGTACTCCGCATCGTTGGCAATGGCGGCCTTGCTGGTGGCCACGTCCTGGGCCTTGGCCTCCAGGTACACCGTCTTGGAGTTCTGAGCGGCGCGCATGCCCTGGTGCGAGGCCGGCAGCATGCCGCTGAGCTTGGCCACCGTGGCCCCTCCGGCTGCCGCCAGGCCCAGCGCCTCCTTGGCACCCCCGGCCTGCGGCTGGCCCGGCGCGGCCTTGGCGGCGGCCAGCTTGTGGTCGTTCTGGAAACGCTCCAGCGCGGCGCGCGTCTGCGCGCCGTAGCTGCCGTCGTAGTCCACGCCCAGATACGGCGCGTTCTTGGCGTCCTTGACCACGCGCAGCATGGCCTGCAGCAGGGCCACGTCATGCACCTGGTTGCTGCCGCCCTCGCCTACGCTGTCCTTGATGTCAGGCATGTTTCTCCCCTCGTTGTGGTTGTCGATATGGCCCGCAGCAACGGCTCAGCGGGCGGGCTCGGGTTTGCGGTCGGTTTTGTTGCCGGTTTTTTTGCCGGGCTCCAGGCCGGCATCCGGCAGCAGGTGCACCAATGGCACGGTGCGCGGCTGCAGGCTGGCCGAGCAGGCACGCAGCCGCAGAGATTCGGCATGCGCCTGCGCCATGTCCGCCGCCACCTGCACCAGGGCGTGATGGGGCGCGGCGCCTGCGGGGCGTGTGCGCACGACGGAATAGGCGCCCAGGCATTCGGCCTGCTGCGCGCGTGCGGCACGTGCTGCCGCCACGCTGGCATAGCGCGCCGCCACCACGGCCTGCACGGCGGCCGGTGGTGCCGAGGCCTGCTCGGCAAACGCCTGCCGGCCCTTGTTCCAGCGCAGGCTGCGGGTCTCGATCTGGTCGGGCGCATCGTCCTGCGGTGATGCATAGCGCACCAGCAGCACCGGAATCCGGCCCGTGGGCGCCAGCACCCAGCTTTGGTAGTTGCCCTGGGGCTCGTCGTACTGCCAGGCCAGGTGCGGGCCCTGGGCGGTGGCGACATACAGCGCATGGCGGCGCTTGGGATGCTCAAAGCCCCCCATCTGCGTGACCAGCAGCGCACGCGAGCCGCCCTGCACGCCGGGCAGGCGCAAGCTGCGCACGGCAGCGGTGACGGTGTCTTCTTCCTCGCCAGTCGTCCACACGCGCTCGAGGTGCTGGAGCCCTGCTGCCGCAGACAGCGGATCACCCACGCCGTACAGCGGATCGGGCTGCGCCAATTGCGCCGGCCCCCTGGACGCAGGCCAGGACAGCGCCGCTGGCTGGCCCTGCTGCACACCGGCACGCACCAGCCTCAGCTCAAAGGGACAAGGCGCCGCCGTGCAGGCAGGCAGCGACAACTCATAGGCAGGCGCCCCCTTGGCCGTGCCGGACAGCAGGCTTTCCAGCACCTGCCGCTGCGGCCCGGCAGCGAACGCCGCCCCGGCACCCAGCACCGCCACAAGGCTCAAGGCCAGTGCCCGCCATGGCAGCGCCCCGCCACAGTAAAAATCGGAGCGCATTGAATGGTGAGCCATGGTGATAGCGGGTTTCTATGATTGGCCTGGGCTGTCGATACGCCGCAATACAGGAGGAATCTGCCGCAATGGGCTTGAAACAGGCATTTCAAGGCCCGGCGCCGCAGGCATTGTCTACAAGCTGGCATGCGGCGTCTGTTGCAAAATGCATCCTGCGCCTGAGAATTGCATTCAACATTTGCAATTCATCCAGGATGCATTCTGGAACCTTTCAATCCAGATAAATTTCATTTGCACAAAAATCAACAACATCAATGACTTACATGAAATTCACCCCAATTTCATAAAGCAAGGAAAATACCTTCTTGTATACATGACAGCTTCCGACATCTGCCTCCATCGAGTGCAAGGGCTGAGGAAAACCTGAATCAATGCGGATACGCCATGGGTTGCCAACTGCAAATAGTGCGCACCGAAGATTCCCTTGATGAACCCGCATCACAAGTTCGCCCGATTTCACGATACTGCAACCATTCACCATCTCAAATGGCTTGCGGCTGAACGACCGGGGCTGCCTTGCCGGTTGTACCTGCAAGGTGCACCGGGGCGCACGCGCATCGCTGCCGGTTCCAGCTTCTTACCGTGACCACCCGAAATCACTGCTACAATCGCTGGCTTCGGAGAGGTGGATGAGCGGTTTAAGTCGCACGCCTGGAAAGCGTGTGTGGGCTAATCCCCACCGCGGGTTCGAATCCCGCCCTCTCCGCCATACACCCAGCAAAACGGGCCCCTACACGGGGCCCGTTTTCGTTTCCGGGCCGGCTTGTGGCAAGGTTCATGCCCAGGTTTGCGCCCGCCCCTGCCCCGGCCCCGCGCACCGGCCGCACATCAGGGAAAGCGACAGCACGGACACCCCCTCCAAGCCTTGCGCAGACGCGCCCCAGGGCTTGCAATAGGCAGCAGCTGGCAGCAATAGGCAAGCGTCTGACAAGCACATCCTTGTTTCGGTGATGTACTAGCTGCAACAAAGCCCCCAGGCGCGCAGCTTTGTGCAACAGCACCCCTGGCGCGAACGTGCATCCAGCCCCATGGCGCGCATGGCTTGCGGCGCTTGAGATTCGACGGAGGTTCCCCAATGGAAAGCAAGGTCATCAAGCTCCCTCAAGTCCTCTTAACTTCCGTCAATTTCTCTCAATTGACGATAGTTTTCAATCGAATCGGAGCAATCGATCGAAAATTCCAAAAACCCGCCGTATATTCCACACCGCTTTGCGGCCTGCCCGGCCCGTCTTCGGGCTGAGACGGGTCCTGCCCCTGCCGGGTACAGCGCAGCACAAGAACGCACAAGCGAAGAGCACAGGAAAACGCAAAAGGGGTTGGCATGAAGATTCTTTCGTTTTTCGGGACCCGTCCCGAGGCCATCAAGATGGCGCCACTGGTCACGGCCCTGTCGCAGACGCGGGGCATCGAGAGCGTGGTGTGCGTCACCGGCCAGCACCGGCAGATGCTGGACCAGGTGATGGATCTGTTCGGCCTGCAGGCGCAGCACGATCTCGCCGTCATGCAACCCAACCAGACGCTCAACGGCCTGTTCTCCCGCGTGGTGGCAGGTGCCGATGGCGTGCTGGAGCAGGAAAAACCGGACTACGTGCTGGTGCACGGCGACACCAGCACGGCCACCGCCTGCGCGCTGGCGGCGTTTCACCGCCGCATTCCGGTGGGCCACGTGGAAGCCGGCCTGCGCACCGGCGATCTGGCCCAGCCCTTTCCCGAAGAGATGAACCGCCGCGTGGTCGATGTGGTCAGCCAGTGGATGTTTGCGCCCACGTCCACGTCGCGCGCCAACCTGCTGGGCGAAAACCTGCAGGGCCGCATCGCCGTGACGGGCAACACCGTCATCGATGCGCTGGCCACGCTGTGCGACCGGCTCGATGCCCAGCCCGAGCTGGCCCGTGCCATTGCCCAGCGCCATCCCTGGGTGGATGCGCAGCGCCCGCTGCTGCTGGTCACGGGACACCGGCGCGAGAATTTCGGCGAAGGCTTCCAGAACATCTGCGCTGCGCTGGCCGAGCTGGCGCAGCGCCATCCGGACCTGCTCATCGTCTACCCCGTGCACTTCAACCCCGCCGTGCGCGAAGTGGTCATGCGCACGCTGGGCGGCATGGACAACATCCGCCTCATCGATCCGCTGGACTATGTGGACTTCGTCTGGTTCATGCAGCGCGCCCACATCATCCTGACCGACTCCGGCGGCGTGCAGGAAGAGGCACCCTACCTGGGCAAGCCCGTGCTGGTGATGCGCGATGTGACCGAGCGGCCCGAGGCCGTATCGGCCGGCACCGTGCTGCTGGTGGGCACGCAGCGCGCGCGCATCGTGGCCGAGGTCAACCGGCTGCTGGCCGACGAGGGGCACCACGCCTCGTTTGCGCGCCGCATCAATCCCTATGGCGATGGCCAGGCCTCGCAGCGCATCGTGCGTGCCCTGCTGGGACAGCCCTTCGACGAGTTTGCCGCCGGACACACAGGCGCCGCGGCCGTCCCGGGCATCGCGGCCGCCGTGACCAAGGGCATGGCGCCGGCCTGAACCACGCACGCACCACCCCGCGCACCACGTCCACGAAGCGCATTACGAATCGAGCACCGAAGTGAGAAAAGAGGCCCCCATGCAACCGACCATCCGCCAATCGCTTTCCCGCACCGGGGCCCGCTGGGCGCTGGGTTCGCTGCTGGGCCTGGGCGCCCTGTTCGCGCAGACGGCCTCGGCCTCGGCGCTGGGTGACGCCATACGCCAGCTGGGCGCCAGCGACGGGCTGCAGCGCAGCGTCACGCTCAAGGAGCTGGGCATCGTCGATCCCGTGGTGCTGGCCGGCACGGCCACCCAGGACTTCTACCTGCCCGTGCCGCGCGGCCTGCCGCTGGGCGATGCCAGCATTGCCTTCGACAGCCGCTACCTCAAGGGCGAGCCCGGCGTCTCGACCGTGGTGATCTCGCTCAACGGCACGCCCGCCGTGTCGCAGACCGTGCCCGATGGTGACGGCATGCTGCAGCGCACGCTGCCCGTCGCCCAGCAGGCCCGCGCCAGCGATTTCGTGCGGCTGGGCGTGAACTGGCGCAGCCGCAACGGCCAGGTGCGATGCGATGACAACCATTCCCTGGCCAACTCCCTGACCATCTCGCCGCAGACACGGCTGAGCTACCGCGTGGACCCGCGCGATGTGCGCAGCATCGAAGATGTCTGGAACACCCTGCCCGTGCGCACCACCGTGCTGGTGGCGGGCCGGCAGCTGGAGCAGGCCTCGTTCGACAGTGCCTGGCGCATTGGCGCCAGCCTGCAGCGCAACAACAGGCGCATGACGGTGAATGCATTGCCCGCCGTGGGGGAGACGCTGGACCTGCGCGGCCTGGAGGTTCCCGCCGCCCTGGCCGGCGTGCCCGCCTTTGCCGCACTGCGCGGCGCCGAGCCCCAGCACAAGCTGGCCAGTGACGCCGAACTGGGCGCGCTGCTCATGCTGGGGGCCGCCCAGGTCAGCGGAGACATCGTGGTGGCCGACAAGGCACTGCAGCAGCGCCTGACCGCCGCCTTCGCGGCCCTGCAGGCCCAGCTGGCGGCCGACCCCGACGCGGGACAGGCCCTGCAGCAATGGCGCGCCCGGCGCGCACCGCTGGCCAACGAAGCGCTGGCCTCGCAGCAGTTGCGCGCCCTGCCCATGGGCCGCCAGATGGTGCTGGCCGTGGCCGCCGACGCGGGTGCGCGCGTGGCCGGCCTGCAGGAGGCCGCCCTGCAGCGTCTGCTGGTCAGCGACAACGTGACCGTGGCCGCGGCCCAGCCCCCGCAATGGGACGAGGCCAAGGGCATACGCCTGTCCAGCCTGGGCGGCAGTCCCGACAGCTTCGACGTGCTGTCGCGCGGCGACTGGACGATGAACTTCCCGCTGAGCGCCGTGGCCTCGCAGGGCCAGATGCCGGGCGAGATCACGCTGTACGTGGCCGCCGCCCCCGGCGCCTCGGCCACGCGCCCCGTGGCCACGCTGTTCTGGAACGGCATGCTGCTGTCGGCCCGCCAGCTGGAGGCCAACGGCCAGCCCGAACGCCTGCGCGCCCGTGTGCCCGGCTATGCGCTGGGCATCAACAACACCTTGCGGGTGTCCGTGCAGCGCCAGCCCTACTCGGCCGACTGCAACGAGATTCCCCAGCCCTACCCCGCCAGCGTGCTGCCGGCCATCAGCTACGTGACGCCCGGCAAGGCCGAGGCCAACGGCAGCTTCATCGGCCTGCTGCCGCTGCTGGGCGCCAAGTCGCAGTTCCTGGTGCCCGCCAGCTATCTGTCGGCGGCGCCGGCCGCGCTGGAGCGCATGGCCAACCTGGCGGCCGCCAGCGGCCTGTCGGCTTCGCAGGCCGAGCTGGTCGTGGCCCAGGCCGATGCAACGGCCAAGCCCTCCATGCCCTTTGTCGCCATGGAAGTGCCGGTGGACGGCGCCAAGCCCCTGGTGACGGTGACGGACCGGCAGCAGCTGCGCATCCGCGGCAAGTCGGCGGACTGGCTGGACATCAAGGGACTCAAGCAACTGTCCTCGGCCGAAGTGGTCACGGCAGGCGGCCAGCAGGGCGTGCTGTGGCATGCCATCGGCGAGTGGACGGGCGGCCTGGGCGAGCCCTTCCTGCTCAATCGCGGCAACATCGCCGTGATCGGTGGCGACGGCCCGCTGGCCTGGGTGGACAGCAGCAATCCCGAAACCGGCATTCCGTCGGGTCCGCGCGAAAGCGCCTTCCACGAATGGCGCAACTTCCTGTCCTGGAGCGTGCCGGGCATCGCCATCGCGCTGTTCGTGGTGCTGCTGCTGGTGGTGCTGGCCTGGGCGGTGGCGCGCAGCAAGCAGTCCAAGCACTGAGCCCGGCCCGGGCAACGATGACGACGGCATGAGGCGATCGCCATGATCTCTTCCCTCTACTGGCCCTACCTGGTGGCCGACTACTACCACGCGCTGGAGATCGTCAGCGCCGTGGTGGCCGTCGTCATCCTGCTGTCCAGCATCGACGACCTGTTCATCGACGCCTGGTACTGGGTGCGCGAGGCCTGGCGCGCGCTGACCGTCAAGCGCCGCTACCAGCCGCTCAAGGCACAGCAGTTGCAGGAGGTCGAGGAAAAGCCGCTGGCCATCATGGTGCCGGCCTGGCTGGAGTACGACGTGATCGCGCCCATGCTGGAGAGCATGGTGGGCACGCTGGACTACAAGAACTACATGATCTTCGTGGGCACCTACCGCAACGACGAACGCACCAAGAACGAGGTCGAGCGCATGCGCCGGCGCTACCGCCAGCTGGTCCGCGTGGAGGTGCCCCATGACGGCCCCACCTGCAAGGCCGACTGCCTCAACTGGATCGTGCAGGCCATCTTCCAGCAGAACACGCTGCAGCCCGAGCCCTTTGCCGGCGTGATCCTGCACGACAGCGAGGACGTGCTGCACCCGCTGGAGCTCAAGTACTACAACTACCTGCTGCCGCGCATGGACTTCATCCAGCTGCCCGTGACCTCGCTGGAGCGCGAGTGGTACGAGCTGGTGGCCGGCACCTACATGGACGAATTCGCCGAATGGCACACCAAGGACCTGGTGGTGCGCGAGAGCATGTCGCACATGGTGCCCTCGGCCGGCGTGGGCACCTGCTTTTCGCGCAAGGCGATGGAGGAGCTGGCGGCCGAGACCCACAACCAGCCTTTCAACACCGACACGCTGACCGAGGACTACGACATCGGCGCTCGGCTGGCACGCCGGGGCATGAAGCAGATCTTCGGCAAGTTCCCCGTGGACTATTTGATACGGCGCAAGCCGCTGTTCGGCCTGGGCAAGGAAAAGGTGTCCACGCTGACCATGCCGCTGGGCATCCGCGAGTTCTTTCCCAACACCTTCAAGACCGCGTACCGGCAAAAGGCGCGCTGGACACTGGGCATCGGCCTGCAGGGCTGGAGCCAGGTCGGCTGGGCCGGGCCGCTGTCCACCAAGTACCTGCTGTTCCGGGACCGCAAGGGGCTGGTGACCTCCTTCGTGGCCATCCTGGCCTATCTGCTGCTGCTGAACTTCCTGCTGTTCCTGCTGGCCGATCACATGGGCTGGTGGACGGTGTACTACCCGTCCCTGTTCGCTCCCAACGGCTGGCTGGTGACGCTGATGAGCGTCAACGTCATCGCCCTGCTGCTGCGCGTGGTGCAGCGCGCCTGGTTCGTCTCGCGCCTGTACGGCTGGGAGCACGCCATGCTGTCCATACCACGCATGGTGATCGGCAACTTCATCAATGCCATGGCGGCGGCGCGCGCCTGGAAGCTGTTCATCGTCCACCTGGTCACGGGCAAGCGGCTGGCCTGGGACAAGACCATGCACGACTTCCCGTCCACCGACCAGTTGAGCCACCAGCGCCAGCGCCTGGGCGAGCTGCTGCTGTCATGGCAGGCCATCGACGAAACCCGGCTGGCCAGCGCACTGGAGATCCAGCGGCGCGAACGCCGCCCGCTGGGCGCCATCCTCATGGAGCAAGGCTGGCTCGATGAAGCCACGCTGCGCGAGGCCATCAGCTTCCAGCAGGGGGAGTCCACCGATCCCCCGGCACATCCCGGCTTGGCCGCACCAGGCAATCCAAGCACACCAAAGGCCGGCATATGAAGCGTCTCGCACCCCTCGTTCGCCCACTCACCCTGGCCGCGCTGCTGGGCGCCGGCTGGAACACGCCGCCGGCCTGGCCGCAGGCCGTGGCCGCCGTCAAGGCGGAGGCGCCACTCAGGGGCCGCGCGTGGCAACTGGCCAACCAGGCCTATGCCCACTACCAGGCCGGCCGCTTTGCACGGGCCGCGACCGCCGCCGCATCGGCCGTACAGCTGCGCCCCGACCTGCTGCGCCTGCGCATGCTGCTGATCTACTCGCTGCAAAAGCAGGGCAAGAACGACGAAGCGCTCAAGGCCATCGCCTCGGCCCGCGCCGCCGGGCTGGACGAGGCCACGCTGCAGCAGGCCGAAACCAATGTGCGGGCCGCAGCGGCAGGTGGGGCAGCGGGCGGGCCTGCGGGGGCCACGGCTTCCGAGGCCTACAACAAGGCCTTTCCCATCGCCACGCAGGCCTACACCGACTACAACGCCAAGAACTACGCGGACAGCGCGCGCAGGGCCGAGCAGGCCTTTCGCCTGGACCCCAGCCAGGGCCAGTGGGCGCTGTTGTGGATAGGCGCGCTGGAGGCGCAGGAACAGCTGGGCGCCGCCATCGAGGCCGCAGATGCCGCCCTGGCCCTGGACCCACCCAACAAAAGCGACCTGGTGGCCAAGCGCCAGACCCTGCGCCGCAGCCAGGCCGTGCTGCCGGCGCAAAAGGCCTACCAGGCGCTGATCGCCAACAACCCGGCGCAGGCCGTGCCCTTTGCGCGCGAGGCCGTGGCGCTGGCGCCGGGAACGGCATCGCACCGCCTGCTGCTGATCACCTCGCTGCTGCTGGCCGAGCAATTGCCCGATGCGGAAAAAGCCGCAGACGAGGCGCTGGCGCAGGACAACGAAGACACAGCGGCGCTGGGCATGCGCGGCTACATCCGCCAGCGCCAGGGCAAGACCGCACAGGCCAACGAGGACTTCGATGCCGTGCTCAAGCAGGACTGGCTGGACGAAAAGCAGTCCGCCAACCTGCGCCTGATCGCGGCCGACGCGGCCCTGGCCGCTGGCGACGCGGCACGCGCCCGCGCGCTGCTGGCGCCCATGCCGGCACAGGATGAATCCGTGGCGCGCCGCCTCAAGCAAGCCGATGACCTGCGCCCCGGCCGCGACACGCCCATGGTGGCCGATACGCGCGGCGCCTCGCAGACCCTGGCCATGGCCGACTATCCGCCGCCCCTGCAGGACTGCCGCGACACGCCCTATGGCACGGTCTGCGAGCTGCAGCCTTCCGATGCCCAGGGCACGGGCGGCCCCAGCGCCCAGGCCTATGCGGCCTACGCACGCCAGGACTACAAGGCCGCCATCGACCACGCGCGCACGGCCGTGGAGCAGGACCCCGACAACCCGCAACTGCAAAAGCTGCTGACCACCACGCTGGCCGCAGGCGACCGCGACCAGCAGGGCCAGGCCCTGCTGCGGCTGGACAAGTCGCTGTCCATCACCCCCAACGACCCCCAGCTGCTGATGCAGCGCGGCTACCTGTACTCGCGCCAGGAAGAGCCGGCCAAGGCGCTGCAGGACTTTCGCGCGGCGCGCGCCACGGGCGAGGCGCCAGCGGGCGCCATGCTGGACGAAGGCTATGCGCTGGCCGGCACCGGCGACAACCGGGGCGCCGTGCGCACCTTCAAGGAAGCCATCGACCTGGACGACGCCGGCACCGCCAAGCTCACGCCCGGCCAGCGCGAGAACGCACGCAGCGCCGTCTCCGGCTATTCGCGCGAATGGGGCGCCATCGTCTCCATGGGCTACCGGGGTGCGCGGCCTGCGGGGCGTGCGTTCTCGGACGGCATCCTCACCCAGGCGGGCGATGCGGTCTTCGGCACGGCCGAGGCCTACTGGCGCCCGTCCAACTTCCTGAACTCATCGACGCGCATCTTCGATGTCTATGGGCGGCTGGGCAGCACCTTGCACGACGGCGGCGGCACCACGCTGGGCCAAAGCGCCATCGACCCCTGCACGGGCCTGCCCATCAATGTGCAGGCCGGCGACAACCGCGGCATCTCTGGCCTGCCCACCACCACGGGCTCGCTGGGCATGCGCTTCACGCCGTCCACCAAGTACGCGCTGACCTTCGGCATAGAGCGCCAGTTCAACATCGGCTCCGCCACGCGCTCGGGCTTCATCACGCCTGAATCGCCCCAGCTGCGCTGCCTGATGAGCGGGCGCGATCCGCTCAACCCCACGGGCCCGGCACTGGGCAATCCCATCTCGGCCAAGTACAGCGCGGGCGCGGGCCAGGGCGGCTGGCTGGCCTATGTCACCCATGGTTTCTACGAGGGCACGGGCCGGCGCACGGACCGCTCCAGCTGGTTCACCATGGAAGGCTACAGCCAGGCCGGCTATGCCAACCAGAGCATGGCCTCGCGCTTCACGCTGACCGACCAGACCAACGGCGCCCTGGTGGGCGACGGCTCGGGCCGCTACAAGCGCGAGCAATGGTTCTTCTCCACCGAGGCCCGCATCGGGCGCAGCTTCCGGGCCGACGGCATCAACCAGGGCCTGGTGATCTTCCCATTCGGCGTGGTCGCGGCCGACTGGATCAAGCAGAGGAACCGCGTCGAGGTGCGCTCCCTGCAGGCAGCCCCGGGCGCCACGCCCACCGCAGCCCAGTTGGCCGCCCAGCAGGGGCAGACGCTGGCACTGCAAGGCAATGGCAGCAGCTGGTCCGCCAGCGCCGGCGTGGGCGTCAGCCTGCGCCAATGGTTCCGCGAAAGCCACTACAGCACGGCCCAGTCCTATCTGGACTGGTCCATGCAGTACCGCTTCAACATCGGCGGCGGCCAGGCCGACCGGGCCAAGGGCCTGTTCATGACGCTGACGCTGTCCTATTGAAAGCCTTGCCCCGCCGCCGCCACCACCACACAGACAAGAGAAAAGGAGAAAGCTCCCATGGATTCGACCAAGCAAGCACCCCGCCCCGCCCTGCACGGACTGCGCTCGGGCATGGCGCGCGCCGCACGCGGACTGGCCGGCTGCGCCCTGGTGCTGGGCGCGCTGGCAGCGCAGGGTACGGCACAGGCCCAGGCACAGGACAGCTCCTCCATCGTTCTCAAGGGCAAGGACGGCTGGCTGTTTCCGGGCTGGGGCAGCCTGACCCAGGTGGACCGCGCCGGCATCACCGAATCCACGCGGCTGATCACCGAGGCGCGCAACCTGCTGGCCGCGCGTGGCGTGAAGCTGCAGGTGCTGCTGCTGCCCGACAAGGTGCGCTTCTATGCCGACAAGATGCCCGACGGCAAGGCCATGAGCGCCGATGTCCAGGGCCGCTACAAGCAGGTGCTGCAGACGCTGCAGGCCGCCGGCATTCCCAGCTTTGACGACGAGGCCGTGCTGCGCACCGTGCGCGACAGCGGCAAGGACGTGTTCTACCGCACCGACCAGCACTGGACCCAGGCGGCAGCCGACGCCACGGCCGAGGCCACCGCCCGCATGGTCCAGGGCGAGGTGCCCCAGCTGGCTGGCAGCGCCGGCAGCGGCCTGGCCCTGGGCGACACCGTCACCGAGCGCCGCTATGGCGACCTGGCCGAGCTGTTCCTCACCGCCGACGAGCGCAAGCAGATCGGCCGCGAGGTCTACACCGTGCGCCGCCAGGCTCCGGCCAAGGGCCTGCTCGACGATGAGCCCGCCCCCGTCCATGTCACCGGCCACAGCATGGTCCAGCCCTACTTCGGCTTTCCGCAAAAGCTCTCCAACCTGCTGGACCGCCCGGTCTCGCTGAACTGGAAGCCCGGCAACGTGGGCCAGTGGACCATGCTGCTGGAGTACCTGGAGTCGCCGGCCTTCAAGTCCCACAAGCCCCAGGTGCTGGTGTGGCAGATGTTCGAGCCCACCTACAGCTACGGCCCCAACGCGGCCGGCCAGTGGGACAACGCCTCGCTCATGCCCAACGCCACCTGGCTGGAGCGGCTGCGGGCCGCGCTCAAGGGCTGACACCGTGGACCCCACCGCGCAAGAACTGCAAACCGACAAAGGACACCGGCGCAACGCCTGGATCTGGGGCGCCCTGCTGCTGTCGGGCCTGGCCTGGGGCGGCTGGACGCTGGCCAGCGGGGGACCGAAGGCCGGCGAGCTGCAACTGGCCGCCTGGCTGGATGGCCGCGCGGGCGCGGCGCTGAACAAGGGCCTGCGCCTGCCTGCGCAGTCCTCGCTGGAAACCGGCCAGGCCGCGCTGCGCTACCGCCTGCTGGGCGATACGGGAGCGCAGGTGGCCCTGGGCTGCCCGCAATGGATGTTCTACCGCGACGGCCTGCGGCCCCAGCCCGGCACCGGCGCCGCGCCCTTCGAGGCGCGCCAGCGCCTGCTGCGCCACTGGACCCGGCAGTTGCATGACAAAGGCATTGCCACCCTGGTGGTGGCCGTGCCCGACAAGTCGCGCATCGAGGCCGCCCATCTGTGCGGCCTGCCCGTGGCACCCGTGATGCTCCAGCGCCTGGACCTGTGGCAGCAGCGCCTGCAGGCCGACGGCATTGCCTTCGCCGATCTGCGCCCTGCCCTGCAGACACAGGAGCAGGCGCAACCCGTTTTCTTTCGCACCGACGTACACATGAATGCCGAGGGCGCACACGCCGCCGCCCTGGCCGTCGCCCAGGCCGCGCTGCCGCTGCTGGGCGGGCAGCGCGGCGCCCAGGCCTTCGAGGAATCCGCGCCCGGGCCGCTGCAGCCGCTGCCCGGCGACCTGCTGGCCCTGGCCGGCCTGGCCGATGCCCCGGCCGGCTGGCGCCCACGGCGCGACCAGGTGCGCCCGCAGACCATTGCCCCCGTGCGCGGCGGCGGCCTGCTGGACGAGACGCCTCCCGTGCAGGTGCTGCTGGCCGGCAGCTCCAACGGGCTGCGCAGCAATTTCGCGCCGCAGCTCGGCCGAGCGCTGGGCCAGGAAGTCTGGAACCTCAGCATGGACGGCGGCCAGTTCAGCGGCGCCATGGTGGCCGCGCTCAAGCGCCGCGCCTCCTGGCCGGCCAGCCTGCGGCTGGTGATCTGGGAGTTCTCGGAAAACACCTTGTCCCTGCCCCTGACGGACGATGAAAAAGCGGCGCTCAAGGAGCTGGACGCCGCCTCCCCGCCTGCGTGACCCCGCCCGCTACATGCTGTTCAATTCCTATCTTTTCCTGCTGCTGTTCCTGCCCATCGCGCTGGCGGGCCACTACCTGGCCGGGGCTATCAGCCTGCGGCTGGCCGCGTTCTGGCTGTGCCTGACGTCCTTTGTCTTCTACGGCTGGTGGAACCCGCAGTTCGTCGCCCTGCTGGCGCTGTCCATCGCCTTCAACTACGTGGTGAGCCTGCTGATCCTGCGCTTTGCGGGCCGCGCGCGGCTGCAGGGGCTGGTCACCGCCCTGGGCGTGGGCGCGGACCTGGCGGCGCTGTTCCACTACAAGTACTTCGCCACGCTGTTCAACTTCCTGGGCGAATGGGGGCTGACGCAGGGCGGCATGCACGAGCTCATCCTGCCCCTGGGCATCTCGTTCTTCACCTTCACCCAGATCGGCTACCTGCTGGACTGCCGCTCGGGCATCGTCAAGGAACGCAGCCTGCTCAGCTACGTGCTGTTCGTGACCTTCTTCCCGCACCTGATCGCGGGGCCCATCCTGCACCACAAGGAAATGATGCCGCAGTTCGCGCAGCCGGATAACTACCGGTTCCGCGCGGACAACCTGTCCATCGGCGGCACGCTGTTCGTGATCGGCCTGGCCAAGAAGGTGCTGCTGGCCGACGAGATCGCGCCCTATGCAGACGCGGGCTTCGCGGCGCCCGGCGAGCTGCAGTTCTGGGCCGCCTGGGGCGCCAGCCTCAGCTACGCGCTGCAGCTGTACTTCGACTTCTCGGGCTATTCGGACATGGCGCTGGGCCTGGCGCGCATGTTCGGCATCCGTTTCCCGCTGAACTTCAACTCGCCCTACAAGGCCGGCAGCATCATCGACTTCTGGGCACGCTGGCACATGACGCTGACGCGCTACCTCACGGCCTACCTGTACTACCCCGTGGCCATGGCCATCTCGCGCGCACGCGAAAAGCGCGGCCTGTCCGTGGGCTCCAGCGCCGCGCGCACGCCCGGCGGCTTTGCGGCCACCATCGTCGTGCCCACGCTGTTCACCATGGGGCTGGCGGGCATCTGGCACGGCGCCGGCCTGCAGTACGTGATCTTCGGCCTGCTGCATGCCTTCTACCTGTCGGTCAACCATGCCTGGCGCATCTTCGTGGTCAGCCGCAAGCCGGCCGCCGCACGCAAGTCGGGCCGGGGCGTGCAGGCGCTGTGCGTTGTCATCACCTTCATCGCCGTGCTCATCGCCCAGACCTTCTTCCGCGCCCACGGCGTGGGCGACGCCATGCTGCTGCTCAAGGGCATGGCCGGCCTGCGCGGCGTGGAGGCGCTGGAGTCGCTGTCCCACGTCCAGGGACTGGCACTGGGCGATGCCATCCGCCTGGCCATAGGCCACCACATGCAGCTGGCGCTGGTGCTGCTGCTGCTGGCCATTGCCTGGTTCACGCCCAATGCCCACCAGATCCTGGGCCGTTTCTCGCCCGCCATGTTCAAGGTGCAGGAAGCGCCCCGCGCCTGGATGCGCTGGCGCCCCAGCGCGGGCTGGACAGCCGTGACCCTGGTCCTGCTCTTCCTGTGCCTGGTCAACCTGCACAAGGAAACCCGCTTCCTGTATTTCCAGTTCTGAAACACCTGTTGGAGAGAAACCATGTCCCTGAATGACATCGAAACCAAGATTGCCCAGATCATCGGCGCCATCATCCTGACCTCGGTCGAGCCCGATACGCTGCTGCTCGAATCGGGCCTGGTGGACTCGCTGTCCGCCGTGGACGTGGCATTGGCCATCGAAAAGGAATTCGGCGTCAAGATACCGCCATCGGAGATCGACCTGCACCTGGAATCCGTGCACACGCTGGCGCAGTACGTGGCCGAGCAGCGCAAGGCCTGATGCAGCGCCTGCACGCCGCCGCCCTGTCCCTTTGTCCCTGCGCAACAAGGAGCCCGCATGCGATTCAGTTTTGACCGCTTCGACTTCACCGAGCCCGGCGCCGACACCGCGCGGCCCGCCGTGATCGATGCCGCCGGCACGCTGGACTGGCAGCAACTGGCCCAGGCCGTGGCGCAATGGGAGCAGCAGGCGCTGGCGCGCGGCGCGCGGCGCGACGAGCCGCTGCTGATCACGGGGCACAAGGAGACCGCGTTCCTCGTGGCCATCCTCGGCTGCCTGCGCCTGGGCGTGCCCTTCGTGCCGGTGGACGTGATCAACCCGCCCGAGCGCATGGCGCGCATCGCCACGCTGGTGCAGGCCGGCCTGCACTACGACGCGCAGGCCCGCAGCTTCCTGGACACCGGCATCGCCGCGCAGCCGCTGCAGGAAAAATCGCTGGCCTACATCATGTTCACCTCGGGCAGCACGGGCGATCCCAAGGGCGTGCAGATCGGGCGCGAGAGCCTGGGCCTGTTCGCCGGCTGGATACGCGACTGCCTGGCCCTGGGCGAGGCGCCGGTCTTCATGGACCAGATGCTGTTCAGCTTCGACTTTTCGCTGTTCAACTGGATGGGAGCCCTGGTCACAGGCGGCGCCTGCGTGCTGTGCGCGCGCGAGACCATTGCCGACCGCCAGGCCTTTGCCGCCTACCTGGCGGGCACCCATGTGAACGTCTGGGCGTCCACGCCCTCCTTCGTGCGCCAGCAGCTGCTGGATGCCGACTTCGACCAGCAGCACCTGCCCGACCTGCGCGTCTTCGTCTTCGGCGCCGAATCGCTCACGCCCACCGTGGCCGAGGCGCTGTGGAGCCGCTTTCCCCAGGCGCGCATCATCAACTCCTACGGCCCCACCGAGGCCACCTGCTCCACCACCTGGGTGGAGATCGACCCCGCGCTGCGCCAGCGCGCGCCGCTGCCCTTTCCCATCGGCCGGGCCAAGCCCTATGCCGATGTGTTCCTGGACGAAGGCGAGATCTGCGTGGCCGGCGACCACGTGATGCGCGGCTACCTCAACCGCCCCGACCTGCACGCCACACGCATGTTCATGCGCAACGGCAAGCGCGGCTACCGCACGGGCGACCTGGGCGAGATCGACGGCGACGGCCTGGTCACCTTCCACGGCCGGCGCGACGACCAGATCAAGATGCACGGCTACCGCATCGAGCTGGCCGAGGTCGATGCCGTGCTGGCCACCCTGCCCGGCGTGCGCGCAGGCGCGGCGGTGGCACTGAAGCGGCCCGATGGCTTCATCGTGCGCATGATCGGCTTCGTGGACCTGGACCGCAGCGGCCCGCCCGGCATGCAGCCCCTGCCCGAAGACCTGGCCGGATGGCGCGAACTGCTGGCCCAGCGCGTGCCGCCCTACATGATTCCGTCGGAACTGCTGGCCTGCCACGGCTTTCCGCTGACGCAGACTGACAAGGCCGACCGCAAGCAACTGGAGCGCATGTACCTTGATGCACGCATGCGCCCCGCCAAGTAAACCAAGGACCCGCAGGCATGACCTCCGCTTTTTCCCCCGTGATGCGTACCGTCGCGCTCGCCCTGGCCGGCCTGGCCGGGCTCTCCTGCCTGCCCGCCGCGCATGCCGAAGGCACGCTGGCGCAGCTCTATGCGGCGCGCCCGCCCGCAGGCTCGTCCTTCGTGCGCGTGGTCCACCCCGACGCGGGCAGCCTGCGCGTGAAGATCGGCGACGGCCCCGAGCAGACGCTGTCCGGCAGCAAGCCGGCCAGCAGCTACGCCATCGTCAAGGGCGACACGCCCTTTGCCATTCAGCTGGACGGCAAGAGCGCCGGCAGCATGAAGGTGGCGCCGGGCAGCTTCACCACCTTGGTGCCGCAGCGCCAGGGCAAGAACGCGGCCGCGCGCTTCACGTCCATCGACGACTCCGGCGGCAGCCAGGACGCGCTCAAGGCCGAGCTGCGCTTCTACAACCTGATCGACGATTGCACCGAAGGCGGGCTCAAGATCGCCGGGACGGGCACGCCGCTGTTCACGGGCGTGGCGCCCGCCAGGTCGGCCAGCCGCTCCATCAACCCGGTCAGTGCCCAGCTCGCCGCCACCTGCGCCACTGCGGCCAGCGCGCCGCTGGCACTGCCCCAGCTGCAGCCGGGCGACCACTACAGCCTGTTCATGACGGGTACGGCCGCCGCACCCGTGCTGCGCGGCCAGGCCAGCGCCACCGACACCTATCGTCCCTGACCCAGCCCAAGGAGACCGACACAGACATGCGCACCCGCTCCGTATTGCGTGAAGACCACCTGCTGTTCAAGGAACAGGTGGACCGATTCGTGGCCACCGAGATCCTGCCCCACATCAATGACTGGGAGGCCGAGGGCATCACGCCGCGCGCCCTGTGGCGCAAGGCCGGCGACAGCGGCCTGCTCAACTGCGACCTGCCCCCGCCCTACGGCCAGGGCGGCGACTTCGGCCACGCGGCCGTGGTCATCGAGGCGCTGGCGCGCGCCAACTGCCTGGGCATCGGCTTTTCCATCCATTCCGACATGGTGTCGCCCTATCTCTGGAACTTCGGCACGCAGGTGCAGAAGGACCGCTGGCTGCCGCGCATGGCCACGGGCGAGCTGATCGGTGCCATCGCCCTGACCGAGCCCGGCGCGGGCAGCGACCTCAAGGCCGTGCGCACGCGCGCCCGCCGCAAGAGCGAGGGCGAAGGCGGCGGCTACGTGCTCAACGGCCAGAAAACCTTCATCACCAATGGCGTCAACGCCGGCCTGATGGTGGTTCTGGCCAGCACCGAGCCCGACCTGGGCGCGCGCGGCCTGTCGCTGTTCGTGGTGGAAGAAGGCATGAAGGGCCTGGGCAAGGGTGCCGCCCTGCGCAAGATAGGCCAGCACAGCCAGGACACCTGCGAGCTGTTCTTCGACGAGCTGCACCTGCCGGCCGACCACCTGCTGGGGCGCGAAAACGCCGCCTTCGAGCATGTGACGCAGGAGCTGGCGCAGGAACGGCTGGCGATCGCGCTGCGTGCGGCGGCCTCCACCGAAGGCATGCTGGACGAGGCCGCCGAGTTCGTGCGCAACCGCAAGGTCTTCGGGCGCCGCGTGCTCGACTACCAGAACACCCGCTTCAAGTTCGCCGACGCGCTGGCCAAGACCACCATGCTGCGCGTCTTCCTGGACGACTGCCTGGCCCAGCACATGGAAGGCTCACTGGACTCCGTCACCGCCGCCATGGCCAAGCTCAACGCCACCGAGCTGCAGGGCCAGGTGCTGGACGAGCTGCTGCAACTGCACGGCGGCTACGGCTACATGGCCGAATACGGCATTGGCCGCGCCTGGGCCGATGCACGGGCGCTGCGGATCTTCGGGGGCAGCAGCGAAATCCTCAGAGAGATCATCGGCAAGCGCTTCTGACCCGGCAGCCACCGCGCTCAGCGGGCAGCGGCCTTCCACTCGCGCAGCAGTTGCCGGGCCTCCGGCGTGTCGTTCAGCACCCAGGGGTCGATGGCGAAGGCGACGACGCGCTGGGCGCCGTAGTCGCGGGCCACGTCCCACTGGCGGCGCACGCGCTCGAAACTGGCCGTGCGCGCCTGGAAGTCCGAGCCATCGGGCCGCGTGGACGGCAGTTGCTCGAACAGTTCCACGATGAGGTCGAACGGCGCCCTGCGCTCGAGCAGCATCTGCTGCAGCGGTGCCAGCGCCTCGTAGTTGCGCAGTCCCGCCACGCCCACGCCGTCCTGCACCATGGGGCGCAGGGACACGCGGTCCAGCAGGATGCTCCACAGCGTGGGCAGGCTGCCCAGCGTCTGCAGCTGGCTGAAATAGGTGGAGATGCCGGGCACCTGGCCGGACGTGGCCGCTGCCGCCTGCGCCAGTGGCTGCAGTGCGCTCAACAGCAGCTCGATGCGCTCGGGCGCGGCCCAGTGGTATTGCTCCAGCTCGTAGGGGATGTACCAGCCGCGAAACGCCGCATGGCGCGGCCAGGTGCTGGCGTACATGTGGTTGGTGCCCTGCTCGGCGATATGCGCCAGGTAGGGCGCGGGGCCTGCTGCATTGGAAAGGCTGATCTGCTTCCACCAGCGCTCGTCATAGGGCAGGCCCAGGTGCACGCCCATGCCCAGTTCGGTACAGATGTCCAGCAGGTCGGCGATCTGCGCGTCGGCCAGCATCCAGCTGTCCGCCTCTGAATCGCCCAGCAGGCCGCTCCATTGCACGAACAGCTCCCGGCAGCCCAGCGCCTGGGTGGCGGCCAGGCGCTGGCGCCATTGGTCGCGCGGCATCTCCAGATGGCTGCGCCACGGCTGCAGGAAGCTGCCCGACACGGGCGCCGACGCCGCGCAACCGACCAGCGAGGCACAGGCGGCGGCAGCGCCGGCGCCGAGGAATTCGCGTCTGGACAAATGCATGGTGGGAACGGCCGCAAGGCTGCGTGAAGCGAAGCACCAAGAATACAGCCAAGCGGCGCGGCAGCCGCCCCGCACGAGCCGGCCCACCCGGACTTGACCCGGCCGGGCCGAGGGTTGATGCGCAAAAAGCCAGCGTCAGAACGAGTGCACGATGCCCGTGTAGACGCCCTGCTGGCCGGACCCGGGTGCTGGCCTGGCGCTGTTGGCCTCCACCGAGAACGAGGCTCCGCCGCCGTTGGAGACGGTGCCCACAGTGCCATACAGCATGGTGCGCCGGGAAAGATGGTAGTTGGCCCCCAGGCTCACCAGGCTGGCGCCGCCGCCACTGCGGTTGGCGCGGTAGGCCCCGCCCACCAGCACCAGGGCCGGCGTGGCCTGGTAGTTGGCGCCCATCCAGCAGGTCTGCTGACTGCGGGCGCCTGCCGGGTTGTCGGCGTCGGCCACCGTCAGCGCACCTGACCGGATCTGGCTGTAGCCCGTGAACAGCTTCAGGCCGCCCACGCGGTAGGTTGCACCCACCGTGTACAGGCGCGATGCCGTGTAGAGCGAGGCGAACGCGCCGTTGCCGTCGCGGATTTCCTCGTAGAAGGCCTTGAGCACCAGCGGCCCCTGCTCATAGCCCACGCTGGCGGCGGCCTGGCGCCCGGCCCGGGAACGGCCCGCCTCTCCGTTCAGCCCCAGCTGGGTGCGAAACGAGAGCCCACCCCAGGCCGGCGACTGATAGCTGATGGCATTGGGGCGCGACCCCCAGGTCCGGTTGCCCTGCAGCGTGCCCGCGCCCATGGCCTGCAGGCCCATGGGGTCCAGGGCCCAGACCTCGCCATCGGGAATGCCCATGGCCCGGCCCAGCAGCAGCGTGCCGTACGTCTGGCTTCGCAGGCCGACCACCGCATAGCGGCTGAAGAAGCTGTCGCCCACCGTGCCGTCGTCGGCGGAGAACTGGCTTTCGAGATGGAAGACGGCGCTCAGGCCGCCACCCAGGTCCTCGGCCCCGCGAAGCCCCCACCAGGTTGCGCCCCATTGCCCGGCGTGCCGGAGTTGATCGGAAGACCGGCCCGGCCCTTCGGCAATGCGGTTCATATAGTCGACACCGCTGACGATGCGCCCATACAGCGTGACGCTGCCTTGCGCCGTGGCCAGACTGGCTGCGCCGGCCAGCGCCGCAGCGCACAGGCAAGGCACGGTGGCCCGGGCCGCAGGGCCCCGCAGGGCGTGGTGGATTGCAGATGTCATGACGTTGTCCTCCCTTGGTTTTCATGCCTCGATGCCGGATGGCCTCAGGCGCCCAGCCGGTCCATGAGCGCGCGCAGCGTCTCGTAGCCCTTTTTCGCGTATGCGTAGCCGGGCGCGATGGCGGGGTCCTGCTCGGCCTCGACCACCAGCCAGCCCTGGTAGCCGGCATCCCTGAGCGTGCGCAGCACCGCCTCGAAGTCGAGCGCGCCGTCACCCGGCACCGTGAAGATGCCGTTGACCACGCCCTGCAGAAAGCTCCAGTCGCCCTGGCGTGCCTGGGCAATCACCTGGGGACGCACATCCTTGCAATGCACATGCGCCACGCGCGCCACATGTTTTTTCAGCAGCGCCGCCGGATCGGCCGCCCCGCCGTAGTAGGCATGGCCGGTATCGAACAGCAGGAAGACCTTGCGCGGATCGGTCAGCGCCATCAGGCGGTCCACATCCTGCGGGGATTCCACATGGGCGCCCATGTGGTGGTGATAGGCCAGCCGGATGCCGTAACACTCCAGCAGGTGCGCGCCAAAGGCATCCAGCCGCCACGCATAGCGCTGCCAGGCCGCATCGTCGGCAAAGCGCGGGCGCCGGGACACAGGCGTGCCGATCTGCCCCTGGACCGTGCCCGCGCATTCGCCATAGACCACGACGTCGACGCCGTTGTGACGCAGCCTGTCCATGTGGGGCTTGCACCGCTCGGCCTCGGCGGCAAGGGCCTGTGCATCGCTGCCCGCATCGGCCTGCGCCAGAAAACCCGAGTACCAGCCGGAGACGCAGGCCAGCCCGTACGCGTCAAGCCTGGCCTTGAGCGCGGGGCCGGTTTTCGGAAACTTGTTGCCCAGCTCGAAGCCCGCGTAGCCGATCTCGGCGCCCTCCTTCAGTGCCGTGTCCAGCGGCGTATCGCCACCCAGCGAGGGCAGGTCGTCGTTCATCCAGGACAGGGGATTGATACCGATGCGAACGTTCCAGGTCATGCGAGTCCTCCTTGGGGCAGATGGGCAGATGGGCAGATGGGCAGAAGTCGGACGGGGCGACGGTGGCGCGGCGTCAGCGCCGCTGGCCTGCCTTGTGGTGCAGGTACTCGCGCCGCGCGCCCTGGACCTCGGGGCGGCCCGAGACCTCGGGCACGGCGACATCCCACCAGGCGCCGCCATCGGCCGTGGTGCGGTGGTGGGTGGTGTCTATCACCAGCACCTGGCTGCGGCGGGACGCCCGCGCACGCAGCATTTCGCGGCGCAGTTCCTGCACGTCGCCCACGTGGACGGCCTCGGCCCCCATGGCGGCGGCGTGGCGGGCGAAATCGATGGACGAGCGCTCTCCCCCCTCGGGCACGCAGTCGTCGAGCATGTTGTTGAAGCTGGCGCCGCCGCAGCGCACCTGCAGCCGCTCTATGCAGCCGTAGCCACGGTTGTCCAGCACCACGACGATGATCTTTCGGCCCAGCAGGACCGAGGTGGCCAGCTCGGCGTTGAGCATCATGTAGGAGCCATCGCCCACGAGCACGATGACCTCGCGCTCGGGCCGCGCCAGCTTCACGCCCAGGCCGCCCGCGATCTCGTAGCCCATGCAGGAATAGGCATAGTCCACGTGGTAGTTGCCGGGCAGGCCGCTGCGCCACAGCTTGTGCAGCTCGGCCGGCAGCGTGCCGGCCGCGCAGACCACGATGTCGCTGCAGGCGCTGTCCAGCCCGGCGTCGGCGGCCGATTCGCGCACGGCGCCTATCACCTCGGCGTCATAGGGCAGCTCGCCCTTGGGCACGTGCAAAGTCAGCGCCGCCACACGCTCTGCCCAGGCTGCGGCCCGGGCGCGGCTGTCGGCCGTCCACTGCGGATCGGCGCGCCAGCCGGCCAATCCCGCGCCAAGCTGGGCCAGGCCGACACGCGCATCGGCCACCAGCGGCTGGCCGCGTTTCCTGGCGGCATCCAGGGGCTGCACGTTCAGGCCCAGCACCCTGGCATGGCCGTACAGCGCATGCGAGCCGCTGGTGAAATCCTGCTGCCGCGTGCCGACGGCCAGCAGCACATCGCACTGCCGGGCCGCGTGATTGGCGGCGGGCGAGCCCGTGACGCCCATGGCGCCCAGGTTGAGCGGGTGGTCCCAGGCCAGGCTGCCCTTGCCGGCCTGCGACTCGGCCACCGGCACGCCATGCGTTTCGGCAAACACGCGCAAGGCCTCCCAGGCCTGGCTGTACAGCACGCCGCCGCCCGCCACGATCAGCGGCCTTTTGGCGGAGGCCAGCAAGGCCACGGCCTCGGCCAGCCCGGCAGCGTCCGCCGGCTGACGGCGCAGACGGATCAGCGGCGGGTGGAAGAAATCCATGGGCCAGTCGAAGGCCTGGGTCTGCACATCCTGCGGCAGCGCAAGGCAGACGGGGCCGCACTGGGCCGGGTCGGTCATGACCTGGATGGCACGCGGCAAGGCCACCAGCAATTGCTCGGGCTGCATGATGCGGTCGAAGTAGCGCGTGACCGGGCGCAGGCAGTCATTGGCGCTCAGATCACCCTGCTCGAAGCTCTCCACCTGCTGCAGAACGGGATCGGGCAGGCGCGAGGCAAAGATGTCCCCGGGCAGCAGCAACAGCGGCAGCCGCGCCACATGCGCCAGCGCGGCCGGGGTCACCAGGTTGGTGGCGCCGGGCCCGATGCTCGAGGTCACGGCCATCATGCGCTGGCGAAAGTGCGCCTTGGCAAAGGCCACGGCCGCATGGGCCATGCCCTGCTCGCTGTGTGCGCGCAGCGTGGGCAGCCGCTGCCGTTGGGCATGCAGGGCCTCGCCCAGCCCGGCCACGTTGCCATGTCCGAAGATGGCGAACACCCCTGCGCAATAGGGCTGGACGGCCGTGCGGCCATCGGGCTGCATGACCTCGGCCTGCAGGGCGGCCAGGTAGCGGACCAGCGCCTGGCTGACGGTCAATCTCACGGTGCCTGTCATCTCTTGCCTTGCCTTTCCATGGCCATTGCTCAGAGGCTGTCCGCAGGCAGTGCTTGGCCAGCGTCCAGAACATGGAAAAAGATTAAAACTATTAGAAATTTTTTTCCTTAGGTGTATTCACTTAGAAATTAATTTCCAAAAATTAGAGGGACAGAACTACATTTCTCCTCAGAGTCCGGGGCAATCCGGTGTTTGGCGAGTCAAGGCGGGGTATGAACGCGCCCCGCTGCCGCTCAAGGACAAGGAGACGAGGGATGAGGAAAAACCATCTGCTGGCGGCCATTGCCGCCGCCTTTCTGGCAGCACTGCCCGTGCATTCCCAGGCTCAGACGCAGAAGCAGACACAGAAGCAGACACAGGCGCTGACACAGGCGCAAGCCCACGCACAGCCTCTCAGGATCGGCGTGGCGATGGCGCTCTTCGACGACACCGGCCTGACCATCCTGCGCAACGGCATCGTGGACGCGGCCAAAAAACACGGGGCCGAGCTGCAGATCGAGGACGCCAGCAACGATGTGGGCAAGCAGCTGAGCCAGATCCAGAACATGATTGCCCAGCGGGCCGACGCCATCATCGTCAACCCGGTGGACACCGACGCCACGCCCAGAATCACCCGCATGGTGAGCGACGCCGGGATCGCGCTGGTCTACGTGAACCGCCAGCCCGTCGATTTCGACAAGCTGCCCACAGGCACCGCCGTGGTGGCCTCCGACGAAAAACTCTCGGGCACGCTGCAGGCCCGCCAGGTCTGCAAGCTGCTGGAGGGCCGCGGCAACATCCTGGTGCTGATGGGGGAGCTCTCCAACGAATCGGCGCGCACCCGCACCCGCGACATCGAGGAAGTGGCGGCCACGCCCGAATGCGCGGACATGAAGATCCTCGACAAGCGCGAGGGCAAGTGGAGCCGCACGCAGGGCCAGGACATCACCATGAACTGGCTGAGCTCGGGCATGAAGTTCGACGCCATCCTCGCCAACAACGACGAGATGGCGATTGGCGCCATCAACGCGCTGAAGGCGGCCCGCAAGTGGAGGCCCGACACCATCGTGGCCGGCATAGACGCCACGCCCGACGGGCTGTCGTCCATGAAGAACGGCGACCTCAAGGTCTCCGTCTTCCAGAACCTGGCCGGACAGGGCGCCAAGGCGGTCGATGCCGCCCTGCGCCTGGCCGGCAAACAGCCGGTGGAGCGCTTCGTGAACGTGCCCTTCGAGCTGGTGACGCCCGAGAACATGGGCCAGTACGCCAGGCCCTGAGCCATGTCCGCATCCCCTCTGCACGGGCCGGACCGCGGCCCACCCGCGCCTGCCGCACCGCGCGCGCAACACGCGCCCCATGCCTGCAGCGACCTGCTGGAGGTGCGTGGGGTGGGCAAGTCGTTTCCGGGCGTCGTGGCGCTGGCCGATGTGCAGCTGCGCCTGCGCAGCGGCAGCGTGCATGCGCTGATGGGCGAGAACGGTGCCGGCAAATCCACCCTGATGAAGATCATTGCCGGCGTGCATGCGCCCGACACCGGCGAGATCCGCCTCAGGGGCCGGCCCGTCACGCTGCGCAGCCCGCTGGATGCGCTCAGGCAAGGCATCGCCATGATCCACCAGGAGCTGAACCTCATGCCCAGCATGACGGTGGCCGAGAACATCTGGATAGGCCGCGAGCCCGTCAACCGCTTGGGCCTGGTCGACCACCGCCAGCTGCGCCAGCGCACCCAGGCCCTGTTCGAGCGGCTGGCCATCGACATGGACCCCGACTCCGAGGTGCGCACGCTGAGCGTGGCCAGCCGCCAGATGGTGGAGATCGCCAAGGCCGTGTCCTTCGACTCCGAGGTGCTGATCATGGACGAGCCCACCTCCGCGCTCACCGACCGGGAGGTGGAGCACCTGTTTCGCATCATCGGCCACCTGCGCGGCCAGGGCAAAGGCATCGTCTACATCACGCACAAGATGAACGAGCTGTTCGAGATCGCCGACGAGTTCTCGGTGTTCCGCGACGGCAGGTACATAGGCACGCATGCATCGGCCGATGTCACGCGCGACGACATCATCCGCATGATGGTCGGGCGCGAGATCACCCGGATGTTCCCCAAGCAGGACGTGGCCCCGGGCGATGTGGTGCTCTCGGTGGACGGGCTGGGCGTCGAGGGCGTGTTCCATGGCCTGCGCTTCGAGCTGCGCGCCGGGGAGATCCTGGGCGTGGCCGGCCTGGTGGGCTCCGGGCGCTCCAATCTTGCCGAGGCGCTGTTCGGCGTCGTGCCCGCCACCTGCGGCGAGATCCGCATCGGCGGCGAGCCGGTGCGCATCACCTCGCCTGCCCAGGCCATGCGGCTGGGCATGGCCTTTCTCACCGAGGACCGCAAGGACACGGGCTGCTTCATGGGCCTGGACCTGCTGGCCAACATGGAGGTGGCGCTGTTGCACGAGCGCCATGTGCGCTGGGGTCTGGTCGCGCATGCCGCCGTGGCGCGCGAATGCGAGGACATGGCCCGCACGCTGCAGGTCCGGTCCCCCGGGCTGCACGAGGACATCCGCAACCTGTCCGGCGGCAACCAGCAAAAGGTGCTGATCGGCCGCTGGCTGCTGACGCGCCCGCGCATCCTCATCCTGGACGAGCCGACGCGCGGCATCGACGTGGGCGCCAAGGCCGAGATCCATCGCCTCGTGGGCGCACTCGCGGCCCAGGGAACTGCCGTGCTGATGGTCTCCTCGGAAATGCCCGAGGTGCTGGGCATGAGCGACCGCATCCTGGTCATGCATGAGGGGCGCATGACCGGCATCGTCGAGCGCAGGGACGCCGACCAGGTGCGGATCATGGAACTGGCCTCCCGCTGAGCCCCGATATGCAACGGAGACACGCAAGATGAGCAATTCCCAGACGGTTTCGCAAGCCCAAACGCAAACGCAAACCCAAGCGCAGGCCCGGCCCGCCCGAAAGCAGCGCGCCCGGTGGCCGCCGGAGCTCAGCATCTTCCTCGTGCTGCTGGGCATCGCCCTGTTCTTCGAGGCGGCAGGCTGGCTCACCGTGGGCCAGAGCTTTCTGCTCAACGCCGAGCGGCTGCAGATCATCGTGCTGCAGATGGCGGTGGTCGGCATCATCGCCGTGGGCGTCAACCTGGTCATCATCACCAGCGGCATCGACCTGTCCTCCGGCTCCGTGGTGGCCGCCGCCGCCGTGGTGTCGGCCAGCCTGGCGCAGGTATCGGACTTTCCGCGCGCGGTGTTCCCCCAACTCACCGATCTGCCCGTGGTCTGGCCCGTGCTGGCAGGCATGTGCGTGGGCCTGATGGTCGGGCTGATCAATGGCTCGCTGATCGCCTTCACCGGCATCCCGCCATTCATCGCCACGCTGGGCACCATGGTCGCGGCACGCGGCTTTGCCAAGTGGTTCACCAACGGCACGCCCGTCTCCATGCTGACGGACGAGTTCGCCGCGCTGGGCTCCGGCGCCCATCCGGTACTCATCTTCCTGGTGCTTGCCGCCGTCTTCCACACCGTGCTGCGCCATACGCGCTTTGGCAAGTTCACCTACGCCATCGGCGCCAACCGCCAGGCTGCCGTGGTCTCGGGCATCAACGTGCGCCGGCATCTGGTCTGGGTCTACATGATTGCCGGCGTGCTCAGCGGCATCGCCGGCACGGTGACGGCGGCGCGGGCCATCTCCGGCCAGTCCGGCATGGGCGTCATGTACGAGCTCGATGCGATCGCCGCCGTCGTGATCGGCGGCACCTCGCTGGCGGGCGGCGTGGGCCGCATCACCGGCACGGTGATCGGCGTGCTGATCCTGGGCGTCATGACCTCGGGCTTCACCTTCATCCGCATCGACGCCTACTACCAGGAGATGGTCAAGGGCGCCATCATCGTCGCGGCCGTGGTCGCCGACCAGTACCGCAACAAGAAGGCGCGGCGCTGACGGCGCGCCCTGCAGGGAGGCATCATGAAAATCGCCCTCGATCCCTACATGATCCGGCACGAGTGCCTGGACCGCCTGCCGCACGCCGTGGCCGAGCTGGGCTATGACCAGATCGAACTGTCGCCGCGCAGCGACTTCCTGGACTGGTGGGTGATGCCGCGCGCCACCAAGGAGCGCATGGCCGCATTCCGCCAGGCCATGCGCGCCAGCGGCGTGGCGCTGGCATCGCTGCAGCCCATGTACCGCTGGGCCAGCCCGTTCGAGGACGAACGGCAATGGGCGATGCGCTGCTGGAAGAAGGCCATCGAGGTGGCCATCGAGATGGAGTGCGCGCTGATGGTCTCGGAGTTCGGCCGTGGAGCCTCGCCCGAGCGCTCGGTGAACGGTCCTGCCGGCGCGAATCCGAAGGAGATGTGCGAGGCCGCCTGGTTCCGCTCCATGGACGAGCTGCTGCCCATCCTGGAGCGCGAAGGCATCACCCTGTCCGTGGAGCCGCATCCGGAGGACTGGATAGAGCAGCTGCAGCCGGCCATGGACATCGTGAGGAACATGGGCTCGAAGGCGCTGCGGCTGTCCTATATCGCCCCGCACACCTTCCACTACGGCGACGACATGGCCGCCATGCTGCGCGAGGCGGCGCCGCTGCTGGCCCATGTGCGCGTGGCCGATACCTTCGACCACCGCAAGAGCAGCCAGTTGCGCTACATCGTCAACCCGCCGGGCTCGCACCACATCCGCGTGCACCAGCACCTGGACATGGGCCAGGGCGAGATCGACTGGGACCTGTTCTTCGGCACGCTGGGCGCAGCCGGCTTCGATGGCGTGCTGTCGTCCTGCGTGTTCGCCTGGGAGGAGCGGGCCGCCGAATCCAGCCGCTTCATGCGCCGGGAGATACAGCGCTACCTGAACAGGCATTTCTCCCCCGCCGCCCTGCCCCTGCCAGCCTGAGCCCTTGCCATGCACCAGCCCATCCACTTCGCCATCAACCGCATCAGCGCCTCTCGCATGCCGTTTGCCGACTACCTGGGCATGTGCCGGCGCCTGGGCGTGTCGGCCATCGAGATCCGCAACGATCTGCCCCGCGCCGAGATCCGCGACGGCACGGCGCCCGCCGCGATCCGGGCTGCAGCGCAGCAGGCGGGCATCACCATCCTGTCCATCAACGCGCTGTATCCCTTCGACGTTTTCGACGCAGGCCTCGAACGCGAGGCGCGCGAACTGGCTGTGTATGCGCGTGACTGCGGCGCGCAGGCCCTGGTCATGTGTCCGTTGAACGACCGGGCCGATGCGCGCACGCCGGGCGAACGGCGGCGCGACCTGGTGCAGGCGCTGCGGCAGTTGCGCCCCATCCTCGACGGCCACGGCATCCAGGGCCTGGTCGAGCCCCTGGGCTTTGCCGAGTGCGCACTGCGCCGCAAGTCCGATGCGGTGGCCGCCATCCATGAGGCCGCGGGCGAGCGCCATTTCAAGCTGGTGCACGACAGCTTCCACCACCACCTGGCGGGCGAAGACCTGTTCTTTCCCGAACAGACCGGGCTGGTGCATGTCTCGGGCGTCGAGGACCGCCAGCTGGAGAGCGGCCAGATGCGCGACGGCCATCGCGTGCTGGTCGGCGAAGGTGACCGCCTGGGCAACATCGCCCAGTTGCGCGCCCTGCTCGATCGCGGCTGCGGCGCCCCGGTCTCGTTCGAGCCGTTCGCGGAAGGGATCACGCAAGCGGCCGACAGCGAGGCTTTGCTGCGGCAAAGCATGGACTTCATCCGCCATTCATTGCTTTGACGAGGAGAGGACGACATGACATTGCAGATCGGAGTGATTGGCTGCGGGGCCATAGGCCAGGACCATATCCGCAGGATGTGCCAGACGCTGTCGGGCGCCCGGGTAGTGGCGGTGACGGACATCGATGCGCAGCAGGTGCGTGAGGTGATGGCCCGGCACGGCCCGGGCATCGAGGCCTTTGACAGCGGCCCGGCGCTGATTGCCGCGCCGCAGGTGCAGGCGGTACTGGTCACGTCCTGGGGACCCACGCACGAGGAGCTGGTGCTGGCGGCCATCGCCCAGGGCAAGCCGGTGTTCTGCGAAAAGCCGCTGGCAGTCACCGCTGACGGCTGCCTGCGCATCGTGCAGGCGGAGATGGCCCATGGGCAGCGGCTGGTGCAGGTCGGCTTCATGCGCCCCTACGACGCAGGCTACCGGGCATTGCGGCAGGTCATCGCCAGCGGCCAGATCGGTGCGCCGCTGATGGTGCACTGCGCGCACCGCAATCCCTGCGTGGCCGACGGCTACACCACCGGCATGGCCATCACCGATACGCTGATCCATGAGCTTGATGTGCTGCGCTGGCTGCTGGACGACGAATACGCCAGTGCCCAGGTGGTGTACCCGAAGAGAACGCGCCACGCCCTGCCCCATCTGGCCGACCCGCAGATCGTTCTGCTGGAGACCGTGGGCGGCATCCGCATCGATGTGGAGGTGTTCGTCAACTGCCGCTATGGCTACGACATCCAGTGCGAAGTGGTGGGCGAGACAGGCATTGCGCGCCTGCCCGACCCCGCAGCCGTCCCCCTGAAAAGCGCGGCCGTGTACTCCATACCCATACTCACCGACTGGAAGCAGCGCTTCATGGCCGCCTATGACGTGGAGCTGCAGGCCTTCATCGACGGCGTGCGCGGCCAGCGGCTGACGGGTCCCTCGGCCTGGGACGCCCATGCCGCCGCCGTGGCCGCCGATGCCTGCGTGCTGGCCCAGTCCTCCGGCGCCGTAGAGCGCATGGCGGCGGCGCCCCGGCCCGCGTTCTACCAAAGCTGAAGGTGAACACCATGATCGACGCAACACCCATGCCCGGCCACCCGATTGCCTGGGCCATGGTCGGCGGGGGACAGGACAGCCAGATCGGCCCGGTGCACCGATCGGCGGCGCAGCGCGACCACGGCTTGCAGCTGGTGGCTGGGGCCTTCGACATCGACCCGGTGCGCGGCCGGCAGTTCGGCGAGCGGCTGGGCCTGGATGCGCAGCGCTGCTATGCCGACTACCGCGCCATGTTCGAGGCCGAGGCGCTCCGCCCGGACGGCATCCGCGCCGTGTCCATCGCCACGCCCAACAACACCCATTTCGAGATCTGCAGGGCCGCGCTGCTGGCGGGGCTGCACGTGGTCTGCGAAAAGCCGCTGTGCTTCACCACGGTCGAAGCTCTGCAGCTGCTGGAGCTGTCGCGTGCCAGCAGGCGGATCGTGGGCGTGGCCTACGGCTACGCGGGCCACCAGCTCATGGAGCAGGCGCGCGAGATGGTCGCGCAGGGCGAGCTGGGCGAGATCCGCATCGTGCAGATGCAGTTCTCGCACGGCTTTCACAGCGAGGCGGTGGAAGCCGCCAGCGCGGCCGCGCGCTGGCGCATGGACCCGGCCCATGCCGGCCCCAGCTATGTGCTGGGCGACCTCGGCACGCATCCGCTGTACCTCTCGCAGCTGGTGCTGCCCGGGCTGGAGATAGAGCGGCTGATGTGCTCGCGGCAGAGCTTCATCGGCAGCCGCGCCCCGCTGGAGGACAACGCCCTCGCCCTCATGCAGTACCGGGGCGGCGCCATGGGCTATCTGTGGGCCTGCGCGGTCAACAGCGGCTCCATGCATGGGCAAAGGCTGCGTGTCATCGGTTCGAAGGCCAGCCTGGAATGGTGGGACGAGCATCCCAACCAGCTGCGCCACGAAATCCAGGGCCGGCCGGCCCAGGTGCTCGATCGCGGCATGGACTACCTGCATCCCGCTGCACGGCAGGAAGACCGCATCGGCGCCGGCCATGCCGAGGGCCTGTTCGAGGCCTGGGCCAACCTCTACCGCCGCTTCGCCCTGGCCATGCATGCCACGGACCGGGGCGACAGCCTGGCCCTGGGCAAGATCCGCTATCCGGACATCCAGGCGGGCGTCGAGGGAGTGCGCTGGGTGGAGAACTGCGTGCGTTCGGCCGACGCAGGCGGGGTGTGGATCGACTATCGCTGAGAGCGATGCGGGGCGCATCGCAAGCGAATGCGGCGGCCAAGGCCGCCGCATCGAGCAGGAGATGGGTTGGTGCCCGGGGCCTGCGGACTCAGGCCTTGACGGCTGCGGCCTCGGCAGGCAGGGCCTGCACAGGCTCTCCATCCAGGGCGGCATTGAGCTTGCTGTAGTCCAGCTCGTTTTCCCAGCGCGAGACCACCACGGTGGCCACGGCATTGCCCATGAAGTTGGTCAGCGAGCGGCACTCGCTCATGAAGCGGTCCACGCCAAGGATCAGGGCCATGCCGGCCACGGGCACTTCGGGCACCACGGCCAGCGTGGCGGCCAGGGTGATGAAGCCCGCGCCGGTCACGCCGGCAGCACCCTTGGAGCTGAGCATGGCCACCAGCAGCAGCGCGATCTCATGGCCCAGGGTCAGGTGGGTGTTGGTGGCCTGGGCGATGAACAGCGCAGCCAGCGTCATGTAGATGTTGGTGCCGTCCAGGTTGAAGGAGTAGCCCGTGGGCACGACCAGGCCCACGACGGACTTGCCGCAGCCGGCGCGCTCCATCTTCTGCATCAGCGAAGGCAGGGCCGATTCCGAGGACGAGGTGCCCAGCACCAGCAGCAGTTCCGCCTTCAGGTAGCGCGCCAGCTTGAGCACCGAGAAGCCGCACAGCCGCGCCACGAAGCCCAGCACCACCACCACGAAGAGCAGCGAGGTGATGTAGAACGAGCCCACCAGCCAGGCCAGGTTCACCAGCGAACCCAGGCCGAACTTGCCGATGGTGAAGGCGATGGCGCCAAAGGCTCCCAGCGGCGCAGCCTTCATCAGGATGCCGACCAGCTTGAACACGGGGGCCGTCAGCGCCTCCAGGAAGTTGAGCACGGGCTTGCCCGCATCACCGACCATGGCCAGCGAGATGCCGAACAGCACGGCCACGAACAGCACCTGCAGGATGTTGTCGCCCACGAAGGGGCTGACCAGCGTCTTGGGGATGATGTCCATGGCAAAGCCGGTGAGCGTCAGCTCGTGCGACTTGGCCACATAGCCCTTGACGGCGGCCTGGTCCAGGTCGGCCGGGTTGATGTTCATGCCCGCGCCGGGCTGCACCACGTGCGCCACCACCATGCCGACCACCAGGGCCAGCGTGGAGAAGAACAGGAAGTAGGCCATGGCCTTGAGGAACACGCGGCCCACGGTGCGCAGGTGCGTCATGCCCGCAATGCCGGTGACGATGGTCAGGAAGATCACCGGCGCGATGATCATCTTCACCAGCTTGATGAAGGCATCGCCCAGCGGCTTGAACTGCTCGGCGTACTGGGGCTCGAAGTGGCCGAGCAGCACGCCTGCCACGATGGCGACCACCACCTGGAAATACAGCTGGCGGTAGAAAGGCAGCCGCTCGGGGCTGGCGGCGTGGGTGGGGACGGCATGCATGGTGCGGCTCCGGCGGTACTGTGTGGGGGTGGGCGCACCACCAAGGTGCGGCGAGGTCCAGTTTGTACCGCTGGCGTGCTCCGGCGCCGATAACCTATTGGTATTAGGCGCAGGTGCTCTCCCAGGGAGAATGCACGCAAAATCAGGGTAATCCCCAACCCCTTCCCGCCCCTGGAAGGCACCAAGCTGGCGCCCAATCGGGTCCAGACCACCATGCCCCAACCCGTTCGACGCCCTTCACGCCGTTCCTTCTGGACCCTGCTGCTGCTGTTCGGCGGCATGCTCGCCTGCATGCTGCTGGCCGGGGAACTGGTCTACCACCGCGCCCTGCGCGGCGAGGCCGAAAGCGTGCAGCGCCAGCTCAGCCTCTACGCCCAGGCCCTGGGCCAGCGCATAGACCGCTACCGCACCCTGCCCGAGGTGCTGGCGCTGGACGCGCAGCTGCGCGCCGCCCTCACCCACCCGCTGTCTCCCGCCGAGGTCGATGCCCTCAACCGCAAGCTGGAGCAGGCCAACGGCGCCAGCCAGTCGTCCACGCTGACCCTGATCGACCGCCACGGCACGGCCCTGGCCGCCAGCAACTGGCGCGAGACGCGCAGCAACGTGGGCGTGGACTACAGCTTCAGGCCCTATGTCCAGCAGGCGCTGTCGCGCGGCAGCGGACGCTTCTACGGCATCGGCCTGACCACGGGCCTGCCGGGCTACTTCCTGTCGCAGGCCATCCTGGACGAACAGAACGCCGTCGCGGGCCTGGTGGTGATCAAGATCGCGCTGCTGGAGCTGGAGCGCGAATGGCTGCAGACGCCCGACGTGGTCATGGCCTCGGACGAGCACGGCGTGGTCTTCCTGGCCAGCCAGCCCGACTGGCGCTACCGCCTGCTGTCACCGCTGAGCCCCGCCGACGAGGCGGACCTGGCCGCCACGCGCCAGTACATCGACCAGGAGCTGCACCCCATGCGCTACCGCGTGCGCCAGGGCCTGGAGCAAGGCAGCCGCCTGGTGCAGATGCAGGAGCCCGCCCTGCCCGGCACCACGCTGTGGCAGACCCTGCCCCTGCCCGGCAGCGACTGGCAGTTGCACCTGCTGCACGACACGCAGGCCAGCACCGTGGCCAGCCGCTGGGCGGCGGCGGCCGCTGCGGGCGGCTGGCTGGCCCTGGGCCTGCTGGTGCTGTTCGTGCGCCAGCGCAGGCGGCTGGCCGCGCTGCGCCTGCGCAGCCGCCTGGAGCTGGAGACCGTGCTGCGCCAGCATGCCCAGGAGCTGCGCACGGCCCAGGACGGCATCGTCCAGGCCGCGCGCCAGGCCGACACGGGCCTGAGCCGCAGCCTGGAGCACCTGCCCCAGGGCGTGGTGGTGATCGATGCCGACCTCAACCTGGTGGCCTGGAACTCGCGCTACGTGGAGCTGTTCCGGTTTCCCTCCGAGCTGCTGCGCACGGGCCAGCCCATCGAGAACCTGTTCCGCTACAACGCCCGGCGCGGCCTGCTGGGGCCCGGCCCCATCGAAGAGGCCATCCACCGGCGGCTGCAGCATCTGCGCAGCGGCAGCCCGCACCTGCGCGAAAGCACCAAGGACGACGGCACGGTGCTGGAGATCCGCGGCAACCCGCTGCCCGATGGCGGCTTCGTCACCAGCTACGCCGACATCACCAGCTACAAGAACGCCGCGCGCGAGCTTCGCTCGCTGGCCGATGCGCTGGAGCAGCGCATTGCCGAGCGCACGCGCGACCTGGCCGAAGCCAAGCGCGAGGCCGAGCAGGCCAACCGCTACAAGACCCGTTTCGTGGCCGCTGCCGTGCACGACCTGCTGCAGCCGCTGAACGCCGCGCGCATGTTCAGCTCCCTGCTGCGCAGCCATCTGCATGACGACGCGGGCCGCCATGTGGCCGACAGCATCGACGGCGCCCTGGCCGCGCAGGACGCCATCCTGGGCAGCCTGCTGGACATCTCGCGCATGGAATCGGGCCAACTGGAGGTGCGCGTGCGCGACTTCGCGCTGGGGCCGCTGCTGCAGGTCATGCGCCACAACTTCGGCATCCTGGCCGAAAGCCGGGGCCTGCGCCTGAGCGCAGTGGACACGCGCTGCGTGGTGCGCAGCGACGAGGCGCTGCTGCGCCGCATCCTGCAGAACTTCCTGTCCAACGCCATACGCTATACGCGCCAGGGCCGCATCGTCATCGGCTGCCGGCGCCAGGGCCAGCAGCTGCGCATCGAGGTGCACGACCAGGGACCGGGCATTCCCGAAAGCCTGCAGCACGAGATCTTCGAGGAATTCCGCCGCCTGGACGAAGGCCATGGCGACGACCGTGGCGCCGGGCTGGGCCTGGCCATCGTCGAGCGCCTGGGCCGCCTGCTGGGCCACGAGATCGGCCTGCGCTCGCACCTGGGCCGGGGCAGCGTGTTCTGGGTCTGCGTGCCGCTGGGCGATCCCGCAGCCGTGCCGCAGATCGCCGCGGCCACGCACTCCGGCGAGGCAGGCCAGGACGCACCGCTGCAGGGCATGAGCGCCTGGTACGTGGAAGACGATGCCCAGTCCTGCACCGCCATGCGCGCCCTGCTGCAGCGCTGGGGCTGCAACGTACCGCTGGCCGGTGGCCCGGCCGAGGCGCTGGCGCTGGCCGCGCCCGGCGAAGCGCCGCAGCTGGTGCTGCTCGATGTGCGCCTGGGCCAGTTGCACGGCCCCGATGTCTACGCGCAGCTGTGCCAGCGCTGGGGCCAGTCGCCGCCCGTGATCCTGGTCACGGCCGAGCGCGACGGCATGGTGCGCCGCCAGGCGGCCGAGCGCGGCTGGGGCTTTCTGGCCAAGCCCGTGCGCCCGCCCGCGCTGCGCGCGCTCATGAGCCAGATGCTGCTGCGCCACCGATAGACGTGGCACGGCAGGGCCTGGCGCTCAGACCGTGCCGTCGTTCTCCAGGCTCTTGACCAGCACGGCCGCCTGCGTGCGGCTGTAGCACTCCAGCTTCTTGAGAATGGCCGTCACATGCACCTTGACGGTGTTCTCGGCCAGCCCCAGCTCGTGGGCGATCTGTTTGTTGAGCAGGCCGTCGGCCAGGCACAGCAGCACGCGGAACTGCTGGGGCGTGAGCTGGGCCAGCCGCGCGGCCAGCGCGGCGTCGGCCTCGGAGCGCTCGGCGGCCATGGGCGGGAACCAGCTGCCGCCGTCCAGCACCTCCTGCAGCGCCGTGCCTATGGCCTCGGCCGGCGCCGATTTCGGAATGAAGCCCGCGGCACCGAACTGCTGCGCACGGCGGATCACGCGCGGGTGGTCATTGGAAGAAATCACCACCACCGGAACATCGGGGTACTCGCCGCGCACATGCAGCAGCGCCGAAAAGCCGCGCGCCCCCGGCATGGCCAGGTCCAGCAGCACCAGCTCGATCTCGGGGTGCTGCTGCAGCGCCGCGCCCAGCGTGGCGGCGCTTGCGGCTTCCAGCACGGCGAACTGCGGCAGTGCCTCGCGCAGCACATGGATCACCGCGGCGCGGAACAGCGGGTGGTCATCGGCAACGAGCAGGGTGGATTCGGACATGGGCGCGAGTCTGACACGTCTGGAAGCACATGCCCGGCTCATGGGGCCCATGCCTGGCCCATGGCCGGGTTGCAAGCTGGCACGCTGTTTGCAATCAGTTGCAGCCAAAGGCCTGGCAACAGGCACAAATCCACCGCCCAACCGACGAACAAGGAGCCCTGAATTGACCTTTGAGCCCTCTTGCAAGGACCTGCTGCACAGGCCTGGTGCCCCGGCCCCATCCCAGTGCACGGTAGTGTTCAAGCCGCGAGAGTGCAAAACACAAATTAAGTTTCGTCATAACTGTGTCAAAGACACCACTTCCTGGCTGGCGCGATGGCTCGGATGCGTTGTAATACGCGGCTTAGCCAGTCAAGACCGCCTTGCACCCAGGCCGCAAAGACGTGCCGACGCCAGCCCGCCCCTGATGCGAAAACGCCACTGTCCCAGGTTTGCCACATAGCCCAGCCCGGGCGATTGGTTCATCGTCTGCCCCGGTCACAGCACTGGCCACCCGTTTCCACTCTCTAACAATGAAAGACTCCTCAACATGAAACGTTCCTTCATCGCACTGGCCGCTGCACTGGCCTGCGCCGGCGCTGCACACGCCCAAAGCTCGGTCCAGCTGACTGGCCTGGTGGACGCCTATGCCGGCTCCATGCGCATGGCTGGCGACGCCAGCGGCAAGGGTGTCGTGGGTTCGGGCGGCATGACCACCTCCTGGTGGGGCATGAAGGGCCAGGAAGACCTGGGCGGCGGCCTGAAGGTCGATTTCCAGCTGACGGCCTTCATGCGTGTGGACACTGGCAGCCCCGGCCGTTTCGATGGTGACCCGTACTTCTCGCGCGATGCCAACGTCGGCCTGTCCGGCGGCTTCGGCACGGTGCGCCTGGGCCGCGGCATGGCGCCCAACTTCCTGCCCACCATCCTGACCAACCCCTTCGGCGACTCCTTCACCATCTCCCCGCTGGTGCTGCACGCCAACGTGGGCACGACAGCCTGGGGCTCGGCCAACCTGACCACGCCGTCCGACACCGGCTGGAGCAACCAGGTCGTCTACACCACGCCCAAGTTCGGCGGCCTGCAGGCGAACGTCCACTACCAGTTCGGTGAAAAGGGCGGCGATTCCGGCAAGAAGAACATCGGCGTGAACGCCATGTACTTCGGCGGCCCCCTGAGCCTGGTGGCCTTCTACGAGCGCGCCCAGATCAGCAACCCCGTGAGCCTGGCCGTGATGCCCACCAAGACCGACTGGATGCTGGGCGGCACCTACAACTTCGAAGTGGCCAAGCTGTACGCAACCTACGGCCAGGCCAAGGTCAAGGATCTGGACCGCAAGAACAGCACCTACTCGCTGGGCCTGGACGTGCCCGTGACCAGCGCCGGCACCATCAAGGCAGCCCTGGCCCGCACCAAGGCCGAGATCGGCGCCGTGGACTCCACGCGCACCACGGCCAGCCTGGGCTACGACCACTACCTGTCCAAGCGCACCGATGTGTACACCGTGCTGATGCACGACCGCATCACGGACCTGAAGTCGGGCACCAGCCTGATCGCGGGTATCCGCCACCGTTTCTAAGGCGACGCCTGGCCTGCCAGCACGGGCCAGGGACTTACGTCCCGAACTTTCAGCGAGGCTCTGCCTCGCTTTTTTTTCGGCCTCTTGAAAGTCGATAGAAATTTTCTCTCAGTACTTTTTTACAAACGTCAAGAGAGAAAGCGATTGTCCGACAGCCGCGCTGCGCAATCCGGTGTGCAATGGAGTCCAGGCCCAGCCCAATGCTCTGCCTGCGCTGCCAGACAGGAGGTCCACCATGCGCAGACCCAGCCCCTTCGGACGTCATCCCTTCATCGCCTTCACCGCAACGGTCGTGCTTGCCGTAGCCGCCAGCGTTGCCACCTTCTGGCTGGACAGCGCCGCCCCGGCCGCAGACACCTTGCTGCAAAAAGACCCGGGCGCCCTGCTGTCGTCGATGTAAGCCCTGCAAACGCCTGCAAATGCCTGCCCAGCGCCATCCCTTTCGGACTGGCGCTGTTTTCATTTGCCGGCCGATGTGCCCCCACCGCTGGCCGTCTTCTCCAGCAGCGACAGCCTGCGCCTGACGGCCTGGGCCTTGTCCACCTCGCCCGCCTGATCATGGGCCCTGGCCTGCAGCAGCAGCCAGGCCATCACCGCACGGCGCCAGCCCTGGGCCGAGGCGGTTTCGGCACCCAGCTCCAGCAACTGCGGCTGTGCCGCACCCGCCCGCAAGGCCGCGCCAGCCGCCACCAGCCGGGACAGCGGCTCCTTGATGGGGCGCACGGCGGCCAGCGCCGACGCAGACCCGCCCAGCAGAGCCTGCGCCACGGGGCGCTGTAATTCTGGCAATAGCGCAACGTCTTCGGGCCGGGGCCTGCCTTGCAAATAGCGCGCATAGGCGGCCTCGGCCGGCGCAGCGTCAAGCGCCAGCGCCAGCGCCTGGTAGCCGGGGCAGTCGTCCCATTCCAGACTCGCCACCTGGGCCGCGCAGCGCATCAGCTCCAGACGCGCGGCCAGGTCGGTGCGGCCCGTAGCGGCCACCTCGGCGCGGGCCTTGTCCCATTCCATGGCCTGCACGCGCTGGCGGCCTTCCAGGTAGGCGGTGGATGCGCGTTGCGAAGCCGATTCGGCATTCAGCGCCCAGTCCGGCGCGGGCGGGCGGCTGCTGCAGCCGGCCAGCACCAGGGTCAGCACGGCGCCGGCGGCGGCATGGCGCGCCAGGAGGGTTGCGGCAGAAAGTTTCTTGGCGGCAGCACTCATGGCAGCTTCAACTCCGGTTGATGGGCAAACGGCCACTTGCGCTGCAGGTCGGCCAGCACGCCTTCCAGGCGGCGCAGGTTGCCCTCGACCTCGGCGCGCAGGGCACCCAGGTCGGCCGTGGCCTCGCGCGCATTGGAGCCCACGGCCTGGGCCTCGGCCAGCACGGCGTCCACCTTGCCCAGCGTGCGGCGCGTATCGGCCAGCAGGCCGTTGAGCTGCACCACGGTGGAACGCACCTCGGGCATGACGCCGCCGGCGTCGAACACCTGGCTGTCGGCCCGCGCCACCATGCGCTCCATGCGGGCCAGCGTGGCATTGGCGCGGTCCAGCAGGGCCGTGACCTTGCGCGCCTCCTGCTCGCTGCCCATGACCACGCCCAGCACGCCGCCCGGCCCCTGGGCCCGGCCGGCCAGGCCGCGCAGTTCGGTCAGCGACCCGCCCAGGGCCGAGTCCGGCGCGGTGAGCTGGGCGATGTTGCCCAGCACTTCCTTGGCCGTGGACATGATCTGCGGCAGCTCGGCCGTGGCATCGCCGCGCAGCACGGGGCGCACGGCCTCGTCGGGCAGCGGCGGATCGCTGAGGATGCCGCTGTAGGCCTTGATGGTGGTGCCGCCCACCAGCCCCTTGACCAGGGTGAAGACGCTGGACTCGCGCAGCCAGTGCGCGTCCTTGCGCGGCACGTCGATGAGGATGCGCACATTGCCGTCCTCGGCCAGCTCGATGCGGCGCACGCGCCCGATCGGAAAGCCCGAGAAGGTCATGTCCATGCCCACGCTCACGCCCTCGGAGTCGTCGGCCGTGAGCACCAGGCGCTGCGTGGCGTCGAACACGCCGCGCGAGTACAGCAGGTACAGGGCCGATCCAAGAATCAGCACCAGCGTGAACAGCAGCAGTCCAGCCGCCTTGGCGCGCAGGTGCGCCACGGGCTTGAGGGCCTCGATTTCCTCGCCGTCCCAGGGGTCTGGCGGCGTGCGCCGCGTATCGGTCATGGCATTCCTTGTTCTGGCACGGGCCTTGCCGTGCATGTGGGGTTCGTGGAGTTCAGCAGGCGTGCTCAGTAATAGTTGCCCATGAGCGAGATCACCTCGATCACCAGCAGCACGGCAAACATGCGCGCAAAGCCGCCCAGCGCCGCGCCGCCCAGCCGGTGGCGCCGCAGCGGCGCATACAGGCCCGAGGCCATGGGCATGATGGCCACGGTGAGGCTGAAGAACCAGGTCTTGAGCACGAAGACCAGGGTCACGGCCGGCGTGAAGATCTGGCCGAAGATGCGCGTATAGCCGGGCAGGCCCGCCAGCGTGAAGCCATAGACGCTCAGGTAGACGGTGACCAGGGCCACCACGCAGCTGAGCACGGCCAGCGTGACCGAGGCGAACACGCCACCGGCCGCGCGCGGCACCAGGGCCATGCGCAGCGGGTCGGAGCCGCGCTCCTGCCAGGCCTGGAGCTGGCCCCGTGCGCGCAGCTGCGCAATCAGCGTGCCGTTGGGAATGGTGCAGCGCATGGCCACGAACAGCGCGGCCGTCAGCGGGATCAGCTCGATCACCAGCACACGCACCACCATCTCCAGCGCATAGCGCGACAGCCCATAGCTCAGCGCCGTGACGATGACGATGCGCGTGATCACCGCGCACAACAGGGCCGCAAGCGCCGTGAAACCCAGCAGGATGGGCCCGGTCTGCACATAGATCTGGTGCGCCATGGCACGCCGTGCACCGCGCCGGTAGCTGGAGGGGGACATGGCCAGCACCAGCAGCACGGCGCCCAGGTAGACGCTGCGCCACCAGGCCAGCGCATGGTCGCGCAGCGCCGCCCAGATGCGGTCGGGAAGGGACAGGGCTGCGTGGCTGAGGCTCATCGGACGATGATAGCGAGCCGTACCGGGACGGTCCGTCGGACGCCGGCGCAAGACAGGCAGCTGCGGACGGCGCTACACATGGCGCTTGGCGCCGGAGCTGCCCAGGGCGGGTGCCAGCGGTTCGTCGGCCTGAGCGTGCAGAGCCTCGATCAGATGGCAGTAGCTGTCCGACCCGTCGCACTGGCTGCGCAGCTGCATCAGCTCATGCTCCAGCGCGCGCAGCTCGGCCAGGCGCTCGCGCACATGGCCCAGGTGGGCATCCAGGGTTTCGTTGGCAGCCACGCAGTCGGCCTTGCTGGCGCCGTCCAGCGCCAGCAGGGTGCGGACCTCGTCCAGCGACATGTCCATGGCGCGGCACAGGCGGATGAAGCGCAGCCGGTGCACATCGCTGTCGCTGTACAGCCGGTACTGGTTGTCCTCGCGCACGCCTGCACTGAGCAGCCTTTCCTTCTCGTAGTAGCGGATGTTGGCGGCGGCCACGCCGGAACGCTTGGCCGCCTCGCCGATGCGCCAGCGCGCAGATTCATGCTGTGACATGCTTGACCTTGAAGTGACTTCACCGTTTCCAATGCTCGCATGAACTCCAATCGCCTGCCAAGCCCTCAGGGCAACGAGGCCCTGAAAGCCTCCCCAGCCCTTTCCAAGCCCGCCTCGACTTCGCCGTCTTCCGCCTGCGGCACCGATTGCTGCGCGCCCTTCACCATCACCCAGCCCACGCCGGCCCGCAAGAAGGCCCAAGGCCACTCGCATGCGCACGGCGAGGGCCATGGCCACGATCACGCCCATGACCACGACCACGACCACGACCACGACCATGACCACGGTCACGACGAGAGCGATCCCCATGCCGGCCACGACCACAGCGTGCTGCCCGGCTGGCCGCGCATCACGGCCGCGCTGATTGCAGCCGTGCTGGCCGAAGCCGCCCACTGGGTCAGCGGCTCCCAGGGCGGCGTGCCTGCCCTGCAATACGGCGGCATGGCCGTGGCCGTGCTGGCCATTGCCCTGTCGGGCCTGGGCGTCTACAAGGCCGGCATCCGCGACGTGCTGCGCCTGAAGCTGGGCATCCATGCGCTGATGGCCATTGCCGTCACGGGTGCCTTCGCCATCGGCCAGTGGCCCGAGGCCGCCATGGTCATGGCCCTGTACGCCGCGGCCGAGCGCATCGAGGACCAGGCCATGGACCGCGCGCGCAATGCCATCCGCAGCCTGCTGCAGATGGCGCCCGAGACGGCCGACGTGCTCCAGCCCGATGGCAGCGTGCAGCGCGTGGCCGCCGCCGACGTGGCGCTGGACGCCACCGTGCGCGTGGCCCCCGGCGCGCGCGTGCCGCTGGACGGCGTGGTCCTGCGAGGCCAAAGCTCGGTCAACCAGGCTCCCATCACCGGAGAAAGCGCCCTGGCCGACAAGGCCCCGGGCGACGAGCTCTACGCCGGCAGCATCAACCAGGATGGCGAGCTGCAGATGCGCGTCACCTCGGCGGCCAATGACAGCCTGATTGCGCGCATCGTCCACGCCGTGGAGCAGGCCCAGGCCTCCAAGGCGCCCACGCAACGCTTCGTCGACCGCTTTGCCGCCGTCTACACGCCCATCGTGCTGGTGCTGGCCATTGCGCTGGCGGTGCTGGCACCGCTGGTCATGGACTGGAGCTGGCATGACGCGGCCTACCAGGCGCTGGCCCTGCTGGTCATCTCCTGCCCCTGCGCCCTGGTGCTGTCCACCCCCGTCACCGTGGTCAGTGCACTCACGGCGGCCGCACGCCGCGGCCTGCTGATCAAGGGCGGCCAGGCGCTGGAATCGGCCCGCAAGCTGCGCGCCATTGCCCTGGACAAGACCGGCACGCTGACCACGGGCAGCCCCAAGCTGGTCGAATGGAAATCCTGGAGCGAAGAAGACGCGGCCCAGGACTCCAGCCAGCCCGCCGCATATGCCCTGGCCCTGGCCGGCCGCTCGGACCACCCGGTCTCGCGCGCCATTGCTTCCGGCCTCCAGGCCGATGCCGGCGTGGCCGCCGTGGCAGCACGGGCCTCGGTCAGCAAGCTGCTGGCCCTGCCCGGCCGTGGCGTGCAGGCCGAGATCGACGGCCAGCTCTGGACCCTGGCCAACCTGCGCTGGGTGCAGGAGCAAGGCTGGGACAGCGCCGCGCTGCGCGCCGGCCTGGCCATGCACGAAGCCCAGGGCCGCACCGTGACCCTGCTGGCCGACAGCAGCGGCGTGCGGGCCCTGTTCGCCGTGGCCGACCCGCTGCGGCCCCAGGCCCGCGAGGCCGTGGCACGCCTGCAGGCCCTGGGCGTGCAGCCCGTGGTGCTCAGCGGCGACAACACGGCCACCGTGCGCTCCATCGCTGCCGAAGCCGGCATCCAGGATGCGCGCGGCGGCCTGCTGCCCCAGGACAAGCTCGACGCCCTGGCCGAGCTGCAGCGCACACGCGGCCCCACCGCCATGACGGGCGACGGCATCAACGACGCACCGGCCCTGGCCCAGGCCGACATCGGATTTGCCATGGGCGGCATGCACAGCACGGGCATGGCCATGGAAACCGCCGACGTGGTGCTGATGAACGACGACCTGCGCCGCCTGCCCGAGGTGGTGGAACTGTCGCGCAGCGCCCACGCCGTGCTCTGGCAGAACATCGCCCTGTCGTTGGGCGTCAAGCTGGTGTTCTTCGCACTGGCCCTGGCCGGCAACGCCAGCATGTGGCTGGCTGTGCTCGCCGACATGGGTGTGAGCCTTCTGGTGGTCGCCAACGGCCTGCGGCTGCGCCGCTGGGGCAGCGACAGGGAGGCGGCATGACCGACGCCCAGCGCCGCGCCGCCTTCACCCACCTGCTGCACAGCTTCCGTTCAAGCCAGGACCAGGCGCCCGCACAGCGCTGGCTGCTGCTGGAGGCCAGCCATGTGCTGGGCCAGCAGCTGCTGGGCCTGCACTGGCGATCCCACTGCTGGATGCTGCGCCATGCGCTGCAACTGCGCGATGGCGGGGAGGTGGCAGGCCAGTTGCTGCGCCTGGCCCTGGTGCCTGCAGGCCACCTGCTGGACCGGCTGCCGCGCGGCAACACAGGCCGCGCCACGGTGCCGGCCACCCTGCCCATGGACATGCCGCCCGCCGTATCGGCCCTGATCGCCGAGGCCCTGCGCGCCACGCGCCGCCCGCCCCGGCAAAGCCCACGCGCCTGAGGAACTTCGCGCCACCGTCCGGTATCATTCCAAACCTATGCGCCGCCCCTTGTCCATTGTCCTGGTCTTGCTGCTGGTCCTTCGTGGCCTGCTGGGCGACGCCATGGCCATGGGGGCTGCGCCCGTCATGCCGGCCCTGGCGCCGGCTGCGGCATCTGCGCCAGCGTTGGCTCCGGCGTCGGCACTCCACCACCACGCGCCCGAAATCGCGCGGGAAGTCGCGCTGGAAATCACGCAATCGCCGGACAGCCCTGAGCAGCATCATGCGGCGCACGTCGCAGATCACGACCCAGATCACGCATCACACGCCGAGCACAGTGCAGGCTGCGCTCCCCAGGCCGGTGGCCTTGCGGGCGGCAGCTGCGGCGAACATGAACATGGGCCCAGCTGCACCCTGTGCGGCATCTGCCATTCGGCCCTTTTCACCCCTGGCCAGATCGGTTCGGACGGCGCAGCGCCGTCCTCCGCACTGCGCCCCCAAGGCAGCGCGCGCTTTGCCAGCGCGGCCAAGCTGCAGGCCATCAAGCCACCCATTTCCTGAAGCCTGACGCCCGAAGTGCGTCCGCGCCATCCCTGCCGCCCCTCCATGGGCAGCCCGCTTGCGGGCATGGCGGGGCGTCTGGCCGCGGATGCGTTGTCCGTTTCGCATTCAGGAGAACACCATGCGCCGTGCGCATTTTCTCGTCCCCCTTATCCAATTCGGGCTGGCGGCCCTTGCCGCATCCAGCCCCGCTGCCTGGGCCCAAGCACATGACGGCAGCCTCCCCCCCGCCTCTTCCTCCGCAGGCCTGACAGGCGCCATCGATCCGGCTGCGGCCAGCCTGCCGCTGCGCCATGCCGCGCTGCCGGCCAGTGGCGCCGTGGAAACCGAGCTGACCGACTGGCGCCAGGCCAATGCGGCCGTGGCCGAGTTTCCCAACGGCCATATGGACATCCTGCGCTGGGAAGCCGCCCAGGGCGGCCGATCCACGCCTGCGGCGTCCCCGCACGGCTCTCACATGCAGCACGGAGGCCGGCCATGAAGCGCACCCTCTTCGCCCCCACCCGGCTGGTCGGCGCCATGGCTGCCGTGCTGGTCCTGGCCGGCTGCGCCAGCATCTCGCCCGACGGCCTGCGCGGCGCGGTCCAATCCCATACCGCCAGCCGCCTGCCGGACGGCGCCCAGCTGCCACCAACCGATCTGCAGGCCCGCGACACGGCGCAGCAGCGCATCGACGAGTGGCTGCGCCAGCCGCTGGACATGGACCAGTCCGTGCGCATCGCACTGCTCAACAACCCCGGCCTGCAGGCGCGCCTGGCGCAACTGGGCGTGCAGGATGCCGAACGCGTGCAGGCCCTGACCCTGCCCAACCCCACGCTGGCCCTGGGCCGCATGGTCAACAGCGACGAGCGCGAGATCGAGCGCCAGCTGAGCTTTGGCCTGGTCAGCCTGATCACCCTGCCCTGGCGCAGCCGCTGGCAGGGCATGCAGATGGAACAGGCCACCCTGACCGCCGCGCAGGATGTGCTGCGGCTGGCCGCCGACACGCGCCGCGCCTGGCTGCGCGCCGTGGCCGCACGCCAGCAGCTGGCGTCCAGCGAGCGCATGCACGAAGCGGCCGAGGCCGGGGCCGAGCTGGCGCGGCGCATGGCCCGCGTGGGCAACTTCAGCCGGCTGCAGCAGGCACGCGAGCTCAGCATCCAACAGGACACCGCAGCCCAGCTGGCGCGTGCGCGCCTGGCCGCCACGGCCGAGCATGAGCAACTGGCCCGTCTGATGGGCCTGTGGGGACGGCGCATCGATTTCAAGCTGCCCGACCAGCTGCCCGCCATCCCGCAGGCCGCCACGCAGTTGCGCTCCGGGGACGATGCCGAAGCCACCGCGCTGCGCGAGCGCCTGGACCTGCGCGCCCTGCGCCGCGACCTGGACCAGTTGGCCGAGCGCCGTGGCTGGGCACGCCTGGGCGCCATGTTCGGCGACATCGGCCTGGGCTACAACCGCAACACCGCCACGGACCGGGCCACCGGCCACAGCGATGTGACACGCGGCTGGGAGATCGACCTGCCCCTGCCGCTGTTCGACTGGGGTGGCGCCGCCAGCGGCCGCGCACGTGCCGAGGTCCAGCGCAGCGCGGCCCAGCTGCAGCAAGGCGCCATCCAGGCGCGGGCCGAGGCGCGCAGCAGCTGGATGCGCTACCGCACGGCCTGGGACCTGGCCCACCAGCAGCAGGCCGAGGTGCTGCCGCTGCGCCGCTTCATCCAGGACGAAACCATGCTCCGCTACAACGGCATGTTCGTCAGCGTCTGGGAGTTGCTGGCCGAGGCCCGCAACAGCGCCCAGGCCGTGGCCACCGCCACCGACGCCCAGCGCGACTTCTGGCTGGCCGACACCGACCTGCAGCTGGCTCTGGCCGGAACCTCGCCAGGCACGGTCGAAGCCGCATCCAGCGCCGCCGCACCCACTCCCACGAACACAGCGAGCCACTGACATGAACCGCCGCAACTTCTTCACCGGCGCGGCCGTGGCCGCCGTCTCCAGCGCCGCCGTCAGCCGCGTGGCCCTGGCTGCCCTGCCCGAGGCAGCGACCCAGTCCTCGGCCGAAACCGCCGCTCCGCTGGCACCGCCCAACGGCCGCCCCTACCGCCCCGTGGTCACGCTCAACGGCTGGACCACGCCCTGGCGCATGAACGCAGGCGTCAAGGAATTCCACCTGGTGGCCGAGCCCGTGGTGCGCGAGGTGGCACCGGGCTTCTTCGTCAACATGTGGGGCTACAACGGCCAGAGCCCCGGCCCCACCATCGAGGTCGTGGAAGGCGACAAGGTGCGCATCTTCGTGACCAACCGCCTGCCCGAGCACACCACCGTGCACTGGCACGGGCAGCGCCTGCCCAACGGCATGGACGGCGTGGGCGGCGTGACCCAGCCGCATATCCCGCCCGGCAAGACCTTCGTCTACGAGTTCACGGCGCGCCGTCCCGGCACCTTCATGTACCACCCGCATGCCGACGAGATGGTGCAGATGGCCATGGGCATGATGGGACTGTGGATCACGCATCCGAAGGCGGCGCATCCGCAGATCGCCGAGGTCCAGCGCGACTACGCCTTCCTGCTGTCGGCCTACGACGTGGAGCCCGGCTCCATGACGCCGCGCGTGGCCGAGATGACGGACTTCAACATCTGGACCTTCAACAGCCGGGTGTTCCCCGCCATCAGCCCCGTCGTCGCCAGGCGCGGCGACCGGGTGCGCCTGCGCGTGGGCAACCTGACCATGACCAACCACCCCATCCACCTGCACGGCCACGAATTCGAGGTCACGGGCACCGACGGCGGCCCCGTGCCCCGGTCCGCTCGCTGGCCCGAGGTGACCACCGACGTGGCCGTGGGCCAGATGCGCCAGGTGGAGTTCATCGCCGACGAGCTGGGCGACTGGGCCCTGCACTGCCACAAGAGCCACCACACCATGGGCGCCATGGGGCATGACACGCCGACCATGATCGGCGTGGACCACCGGGGCCTGGTCGGCAAGATCCAGAAGATCGTGCCCGACTACATGGTCATGGGCGAGCGCGGCATGGGCGACATGGCCTCCATGGAAATGCCCCTGCCCGACAACACCTTCCCGATGATGACCGGCACGGGCCCCTTCGGCCCCATCGAGATGGGCGGCATGTTCACCACCCTCAAGGTGCGCGAGCAGCTGGGCGCCAACGACTACGGCGACCCGGGCTGGTTCAACCACCCCAAGGGCAGCGTGGCCTATGAATGGAAGGGGCCGGCGGCCGAGGCCTCCGCACCGCGCCAGACCACGCCAGGCCAGTCCCCCGGCGCACCCAGCGTGCGCAAGCCCGGTGCGGGCCATGAGCACCACTGATGCCATCCAAGGAGCACCTCATGAACACCTTTGCCCTCCTCCTCGCCACCGCACTGCTCGCCGGCCCCGCTGCCGTCTTCGCCCATGGCAGCGAAACCCACGATGACGCTCCCAAGGCCGCCGCGGTCAAGGAGCAAAAGCCCTGGGGCATTGCCGGCGATGCCTCGGCCGCCCGGCGCACCATCACCCTGGACATGAGCGACAACATGCGCTTCACGCCAGAGCGCATCAGCGTCAAGCGCGGCGAGACGGTGCGCCTGCGCGTGGCCAACAAGGGCCAGGTCATGCACGAGATCGTGCTGGGCACGCCGGCCTCGCTGGACGAGCACGCGCAGATGATGCTCAAGTTCCCCACCATGGAGCACGGCGAGCCCTACATGGCCCATGTCTCGCCCGGCAAATCCGGCGACCTGGTCTGGAATTTCAACCGCGAAGGCAGCTTCGACTTTGCCTGCCTCATCCCCGGCCACTACCAGGCCGGAATGCGCGGAACCATCACGGTGACGCAATGAGCGCGCCCCTTCTTCTCCCCCTTCAGGAGCACCCCATGAAACACGAACGCATGGCATCCGCCCACCCGCGCCGCAGTGCGCTGCGCCGCATGGCCCTGGCCTGCACGGCATTCGCCGCCCCTTCGCTGTGGGCGGCTGCACCCACGGCGCCCAAAGAAGCACCCAGCACCCGCATCCCCGTCGAGGTCTGGAAGGACCCCAACTGCGGCTGCTGCCAGGACTGGGTGGTGCACATGGAGCAAAACGGCTTTGCCGTCACCGTGCACGACACCGGCAACAGCGCCGTGCGCGCCAGGCTGGGCATTCCGGCGCGCCTGGGCTCCTGCCACACGGCCCTGGTCGAAGGCTATGCGCTCGAAGGCCATGTGCCTGCGGCCGACGTGCACAAGCTGCTCAAGCAAAAGCCCAAGGCGCTGGGCATTGCCGTGCCCGGCATGCCCGTGGGCAGCCCCGGCATGGACGGCCCCGAATACGGCGGCCGCAAGGACCCCTACGAGGTGCTGCTGATCACCAAGAACCTCATGAACAGCGACGTTTCCACCCGTACCTTCACCAGCTACCGCTGAACCCCGGAGCACACCATGTACAACACAGCCCTCCTTGTTTCCCGTACGTCCCGTACCGCCCTTGCCGTGCGCCTGGCCCTTGCCGCCGCGCTGATCCCGGCCTGGGCCTGTGCCCAGGCCACGGCCCACGACCATGCGGCGCATGGCGCGCAATCTGCCGAAACCGCACCTGCCGCCGTCAGCCAGGACCTCAGCGAAGGCGAGGTCACGCGCTGGGATGCTCGCACCAGCAAGGTCACGCTGCGCCACGGCGAACTCAAGAACCTGGGCATGCCGCCCATGACCATGGTCTTCCAGCTGCGCGTGGCTGCACCCGAGCCCGCCCTCAAGGCCGGCGACAAGGTGCGCTTTCGCGCCGAGCAGGACCAGGGCGCCTTCGTGGTCACGCAGCTGGAAGTGCTGCGCTGAAGACCGGGTGCAGGGCTGCCGTTTCGGCTAAGGTGAAGGCCTGTCCATCACCGAGCAGAGCAGCGCATGCCAAGCACCGACTCAGACCCCGGCTCCATCACCCGCGTACAGGGCATCGAGGTAGGCCACCACACCGATGCCCGCCGCCCCACGGGCTGCACCGTCGTGCTGGCGCGCGGCGGTGCCGTGGGGGGCTGCGATGTGCGTGGCGCCGCCCCCGGCACGCGCGAGACCGACCTGCTGCATCCCTCCAACCTGGTGCAGCAGGTGCATGCCGTCATGCTCTCGGGCGGCAGCGCATGGGGGCTGGACGCGGCCAGCGGCGCCATGCGCTGGCTGGATGAGCAGGGCATAGGGCTGGATGTGGGCGTGGGCCGCGTGCCCATCGTGCCGGCCGCCGTGCTGTTCGACCTGGCGGTGGGCGACAGCCGCATCCGCCCGGGTGCCGATGCCGGCCATGCGGCCTGCCAGGCCGCCAGCGCCGCGCGGCCTGCCGAGGGCAATGTGGGCGCCGGCATGGGCGCCTGCGTGGGCAAGGCCTTCGGCATGGATCGCGCCATGAAGGGTGGCATTGGCACGGCCTCGCTCACCGTGCATGGCGTCACCGTGGGCGCGCTGATCGCCTGCAATGCCGTGGGCGATGTGGTCGACCCGCACAGCGGCGCACTGCTGGCCGGCGCGCGCAGCCCCGATGGCCGCCAGCTGCACGACACCTGCCGTGCCCTGCTGCGCGGCGAAGAGCCCCGGCCGCTGCTGGCAGGCACCAACACCACCATCGGCGTGATTGCCACCGATGCCCGCATCACCAAGGTCCAGGCCCAGCGCCTGGCCGTGGTGTCCCATGACGGCCTGGCACGCGCCATACGCCCCGTGCACACCATGAGCGATGGCGACACATTGTTCGCCCTGGGCACGGGCCTGGCCGAGCACTCGCTGGGCATGCTGACCCTGTCCGCCATGGCCGCCGAGGCCGTGGCCCTGGCCACGGTGCGCGCCGTGCTGGCCGCGCAGTCGCTGACCACGGCCGAAGGGCTGGAGCTGCCCTGTGCCAGGGAGCTGGCCGCCTGCCGGCCCTGACCGGGCTCAGGCCTGCAACGCAACCGCCCAGGCGTCGTAGCCATAGACGCCATCGGCATTGCCACCGGCGCGCAGCCAGTTGTTGCCACGCGAGCCGATCTGGATCTCGCTGGTGCGCTGCATGCGCATGGCCTGGTAGCGCGCCAGGACCTCGGGCACCTGCTGCGGACCCGGGGCGGCATCCAGGTTGCGGGCCAGCACCACGGCGTCTTCGATGGCCATGCCTGCGCCCTGGGCCATGAAGGGCATCATCGGGTGGCAGGCATCGCCCAGCAGCGTGATGCGGTCCTGCGACCAGGCCGGCAGGGGATCGCGCTCGTACAGCGCAGTCTTGAGCACGCCATCGCAGGCGTCGAGCAGCGCCCGGGCATCGGGATGGAAATCGGCGTAGAAGCCGCGCAACTCCTCGACGCTGCCGGGCGTGGTCCACGATTCCTCGTGCCAGGAATCCTGGGCCGTGGTGGCGAAGATGAAGGTGTCGCGCCCCTGGTTCAGCGGAAAGGTCACGATCTGGCTTTGCGGCGTGGCGCCCCACCATTTGGTGAAGGCCTGGATGTCGGGCACATGGCGCACGCGCTCGGTGGGCACCACCGCGCGGAAGGCCACCACACCCGTGAAGCGCGGGCTCTCGGCACCGAACAGGGCCGCGCGCACCACGGAGTGGATGCCGTCCGCGCCAATGAGTGCGTCCAGCCCGGCCACTTCGCTGCCATCGGTGAAGGCGATGTCCACGCCTTGCCCCGTCTGCGTGATCTGGCTGGCACGCTTGCCCAACTGCACCTGGTCCAGCGGAAAGGCATCGGCCAGCGCGGCCAGCAGATCGGCGCGGTGGATGGTCAACTGCGGGGCGCCGTACTTGCGCTCGGCCTCGTCACCCATGGTCAGGCGCGAGGTTTCCTCGCCCGTATCCCAGTTGCGGCTGATGCGGTGCGTGGGCCGGGCTGCGCTGGCGCGCACGGCGGCGGCAATGTCGGCGCCCAGGCCATCGAGGGCGCGCACGGCATTGGGCGTGAGGTTGATGTCCGCGCCCACGCGCAGGAACTGCCGGCTTTGCTCGAACACCAATACTTCATGCCCTGCCTGGTGCAGCGCATTGGCTGCCGCCAGTCCGCCAATGCCTGCTCCGACGATGCCTATCCTCAAACGCGCCATGATTCCTGTCTCCTGCTGGTGGGGTCTATTCGGTGATGCGCCCCGTGATCCGGAGCGCACCGATGCAGGACATTGTCTTTTTGACAGGCCTCAGGCCTCAACCTCCGCAAGGCCCGAATTGGGCACGATTCGTCCCCATCGGCGCCGGCGCATGTCCGGCAGGCGCCTCAGTCCACGCGCCGCAGTTGCCCTTGTGCCAGCAGCTTGTCGCGCATGCGGCGCGTCATGGACTGGGTGCTGCCATCGGTGGCCGTGAACAGGAACAGCGTCTGCTGCGGGCTGACCCAGGTCAGCTGGGTGCGGATGCACTGCCGGGCGTTGGACAGTTCCACCCAGGTGCCCAGTGCCCAGTCTTCGGACACCACGGGAACCACCGGCGGCGGTGGCTCCAGGGGCAGCGCGGGCTCGGCAGGCATCGGGGCGGCTTCGCCACCGGCCAACGCAGCCTGCCCCGCAAGCCCAGCAAGGGCCTGCGGCGCTTGTGCAGCCGGGGTGGCCGGCAGCTCATCCTGCAGCGCCTCGGGCAGTTCCAGGTCCTGCTCGGTCAGCGCGCCGATATCGTCCACCATCGGCTGCCGCACATCGAGCGGCGTCGGCAGGGAGGCCGCCACGCCAAACAACGACTGCGGCAGACGGCCCGCCAGGGAGCCGGGCGTTGTCTGGCCAAGCGTTGCCGCACCATTGGAGGAAGACAGGGACGCCAGCACCGAGTCCGACCCGTAGATGGTCGGCGGTACGGAGTCCAGATAAATGTCCACGCTCTCTATGGGCTGGCGGACCACACCGGCATCCAGCGCATCCTGGTGCAGGCCGGCCAGGCGCGCGGCAAAGGCCTGGATTTCCTCTTCCGTACGCCCCACGCTGCGCAGGCCGGCGCGCAGCCGGGCCTGCAGCCGGGGTGCCAGCGCCACCAGGCGGTCGGTATCGCGGCCTGCGTGCGCCGACACGCTCCACAGCAGGCTGGGCACCAGGGCCAGATAGCCGCCGGGGTCCCGGGCCTCGCTGCCGTCCACGGGTTCCTGAACGCTGGCGATCACTTCGGCCCAGGGTCCCGTGGCGAATTCCAGAATGTCATCGGGCACGCCCTGGGCGCTGGGCAGGCGCCGGATGGCGGCTGCAATCTGCTCGGCCCTGGGCATGGCGGTTTCGGGCCAGCGCGGGTCCACGCCCCGCCTTTCCACATGCCTGAGTGCAGCCGAGACAGGCCCGGTCACCGTGCCGCCTTCCGGCATTTCGCCAGGACCCACGGGCTGCATGCCGCTGCCGCCCCAACCGTCGCGCAGCTGCTGCAGCACCGTGGCAAAGGCCGACGCATCGGCACGCTGCAGGGCCGCCAGCCGCATGGCGGCGGAATCGGCCACCTGCAGGAATTGACCGTAGCCGGGCGCGGATTCACTGTCGAACCACAGGCTGCGTGCCGTCAGCTCATCCAGCAGTTGGCGCGCGGGGTGGCTGCGGTCTTCAAAAAAGCGCGCGTCCTGGACCACCAGCTGCTGCAGCAGCGGCTCCAGACGGCCCACGGTGCGCTGCACGGAAGGCAGCAGGCGCGTGTCGGCCGCCATGAAACGCATCATGCGCTGCAGGGTGTGCAGCGCGGCGCCGTCGTCGGCGCGCACGCCGGGTGCGGGCTCCTGCTGCTCGGGCGGCTGCAGCGCCTGCATCAGTTGCTCCAGCTGGGCCGAGTGGTGCTGCACGGACTCCAGCGCCATGCAGCTCAGCGAAGTCCAGCCTTCGGGCAGCGCCGCCAGCACGGTGGGTGCCGTCTCGCTGCCCTGCCAGGCGGTGGTCTGCAGGCGGCTTGCGCCGTCCATGGCCGGCGCAAACTGCCCGGGCACGGAATAGGCGGATGTGTGGGCCAGCGCCAACATGGAAGAAGGCGCCGAAGTGGGCGCCTCGCGGTGCGAATCCATCCAGCGTGGATCGGACAGCAGGGCCGCCACCAGGCGCCGCGTCAGCTCATCTTCCTGGGCCTGCTGGCCAAAGGAGCCATAGGCGCGGCTCTGGGCCACGGCATCGCCATAGTGGGAAGGTGCCCGCCAGCGGCTTTGCCCCGGCAGGTCGGAATGGCGGCGTCCCGCGTCGGGCGAAGGGGCCTGTACCGGCGCCAGGCCATAGGCCGCAGGCTGCACCCCCTTGTCACGCAGGGATTGGGCGATATGGCCGTACTCGGACACCAGCAGCGCACCCAGGTGCTCACGCATGAAGCCCAGCCAACAGGCGGCGGAGCCGGGGTCCACCCCGGTGTCGTCGATCACGCGCTGCAGCGCCTGCACATAGCTGTGGGGCCGCAGCGGATTGCGTTCGGGCTGGACACGGTCCAGGCCCTGGACGGCGCTGACCAGGGCGTCGAGCTCGGCCAGCGCGATCTCCACCTGCGGCGCCACATGCTGCAGCAGGCGCTGGTGGGCCAGCTGGGACTGCAGCACGGAGTCGTCCAGGAGGGAGAGGGAGGCGAAATCGGTGGTGCCGGGCACACCGGACGCACCGGACATGCCAGGCACAGGGGGCCAGACAGCAGCGCCGCCGGATTGACCAAAGCATTCCAGCAGCGCCCGCCCATAGCCCTTGAGCATGGGCGCCCGGTGGCGGGCCAGCAGCTCCAGTGCCTCGGGGATTTCAGCGCGGCGCGGCAGGCCGGAGCCCGGCTGGTCGGCCTGCTCCATGGCATGCGCCGTGCGCTGCAGCAGCCGCAGGATCAGCGCCTCCGAGCCGCGAACAGCCTGCACCAGGCAGGCTTGCAACGCGGCAACAGAAACGGGTGGAGGATTCATGGCCCGAAGAATACAGGCTCCAGCCCGTGCCGGAGGCGCTTTGAGGCTTGCCTTTGATGCTTACTTCAGTGCCTTGTAGCGCATGCGCTTGGGCTTGGCACCCTCCTCGCCCAGACGCTTTTTCTTATCGGCTTCGTACTCCTGGTAGTTGCCATCGAAGTACACCCATTGCGAATCGCCTTCGGCGGCCAGAATGTGCGTGGCGATACGGTCGAGGAACCAGCGATCGTGGGAGATCACCAGCACCGTGCCCGCGTACTCCAGCAGCGCATCTTCCAGCGCGCGCAGGGTTTCCACGTCCAGGTCGTTGGAGGGCTCGTCCAGCAGCAGCACGTTGCCGCCCTGGATCAGCGTCTTGGCCAGGTGCAGGCGGCCGCGCTCGCCGCCGGAGAGGTTGCCGACCTTCTTTTGCTGGTCCTGGCCGTTGAAGTTGAAGCGGCCTGCGTAGGCGCGCGACGCCATCTGGAACTTGCCGACGTTGATGATGTCCAGCCCGCCCGAGATGTCTTCCCACACCGTCTTGTCGTTGGCCAGCGCGTCACGCGTCTGCTCCACATAGGCCATCTTGACCGTCTGGCCCACGATGACTTCGCCGGAGTCGGCCTGCTCGCGCCCCGCGATCAGCTTGAACAGCGTGGACTTGCCGGCACCGTTGGGGCCGATGATGCCGACGATGGCGCCAGCGGGGATGTTCATGGTCAGGTTGTCGATGAGCACGCGGTCGCCAAAGCTCTTGGTGACGTTGTTGAACTCGATGACCTGGGTGCCCAGGCGCTCGGCCACAGGAATGAAGATTTCCTGGGTTTCGTTGCGCTTTTGGTATTCGAAATCGCTCAGTTCCTCGAAGCGCGCGATACGGGCCTTGGACTTGGTCTGGCGGCCCTTGGCATTCTGGCGAACCCACTCCAGTTCCTTCTTCAGGGCCTTGGCACGGGCTTCCTCGCCCTTTTGCTCGGACTCCAGGCGGCTTTGCTTCTGGAACAGCCATTCGGAGTAGTTGCCCTTGTAGGGAATGCCGTGGCCACGGTCCAGTTCCAGAATCCACTCGGCAGCGTTGTCCAGGAAGTAGCGATCGTGGGTGATGGCCACCACGGTGCCGGTGAAGCGGTGCAGGAATTGCTCCAGCCATTCCACGGACTCGGCATCCAAGTGGTTGGTGGGTTCGTCAAGCAGCAGCATGTCGGGCTTGGACAGCAGCAGCTTGCACAGGGCCACGCGGCGCTTTTCGCCACCGGACAGCTTGCCGATCACGGCATCCCAGGCCGGCAGGCGCAGGGCGTCGGCAGCGATCTCCAGTTGGTGCTCGGAGTCGGTGCCGGCAGCGGCGATCTTGGCTTCGAGCTCGCCTTGCTCGGCGGCCAGCGCGTCGAAGTCGGCGTCGGGCTCGGCATAGGCGGCATAGATTTCATCGAGGCGCGAACGGGCCGCGTTGACTTCGGCCATGGCCTCTTCCACGGCCTGGCGCACGGTGTGCTCCGCATTGAGCTGCGGCTCCTGCGGCAGGTAGCCGATGGACAGGCCCTGCATGGGCAGCGCCTCGCCTTCGAATTCCTTGTCCACCCCAGCCATGATCTTGAGCAGCGAGGACTTGCCCGAGCCGTTCAGACCCAGCACGCCGATCTTGGCGCCCGGGAAAAAGCTGAGAGAGATGTCCTTCAAGATCTGCCGCTTGGGCGGCACGGTCTTGGTGAGGTGGTTCATCGAGAAAACGTATTGAGCCATTCTGGTCCGAGTACTTGAATCGTTGATTTCTGCAAAAACCGGGCAACAAATCGGTTGCACGCCAGCCGTGATTATCCGCGCATGCGACAATACCCTGCGTCACGGGTTCCAGTTGCCCGTGACATCAGCATTCCAGCTGGGGACGATGGACGCTGTTTTCCAGGCTCCCGACATTGAACTACATCCGCCTACGACTGGTCCGGCAACCGCCCTGGTTGCCTCGACAGGCAGATACCCAGCGCCCCGGACGGGCGCATCTTTGATCACATGACATTTGAAGAACTGAATCTGGCTCCCGCCATTCTGAAGGCCGTGCTTGAGGAGGGTTACGAGAACCCGACTCCCATCCAGGCACAGGCCATCCCTGCGGTGCTCGCCGGCCACGACCTGCTGGCAGGTGCCCAGACCGGCACCGGCAAGACCGCTGCCTTCACCCTGCCCATGCTGCACCGCCTCTCGCAAGGCCAGGTGCCGCGCAACAAGTTCGGCGGCAAGGGCATCCGCGCCCTGGTGCTGACGCCCACGCGTGAACTCGCCGCACAGGTCGAGGAATCGGTGCGCAGCTACGCCAAGTACCTGGACATCAACTCCACCGTCATCTTCGGCGGCGTGGGCATGAAGCCCCAGATCGACCGCATCAAGAAGGGCGTGGACATTCTGGTCGCCACGCCGGGCCGCCTGCTGGATCTGCAGCAGCAAGGCTTCATGGACCTGTCCACCGTCGAAGTCCTGGTGCTCGACGAGGCCGACCGCATGCTGGACATGGGCTTCATCCATGACGTCAAGAAGGTGCTGGCCCTGGTGCCCAAGGACAAGCAAAGCCTGCTGTTCTCGGCCACCTTCAGCGACGAGATCCGCGACCTGGCCAACGGCCTGCTGCGCAACCCGCAGTCCATCCAGGTCACGCCCAGCAACACCACCGTGCAGCGCATCACCCAGGTGATCCACCCCGTGGGCCGCGGCAAGAAAAAGCAGGTGCTGCTGCACATCATCAACGAGAACAACTGGAGCCAGGTTCTGGTGTTCACGCGCACCAAGTTCGGCGCCAACAACGTTGCCGAATTCCTGACCAAGAACAACATCAGCGCCATGGCGCTGCACGGCAACAAGAGCCAGAGCGCCCGCACCCAGGCCCTGGCCGGCTTCAAGACCGGCGAGCTGCGCGCCCTGGTCGCCACCGACATCGCTGCACGCGGCATCGATATCGACGAGCTGCCGCACGTCGTGAACTACGAGATCCCCAACGTGTCCGAGGACTACGTGCACCGCATCGGCCGCACGGGCCGTGCCGGTCGCGAAGGCCACGCCGTCAGCCTGGTCTGCATGGACGAAGAAGGCTTCATGATGGACATCGAGCGCTTCACCAAGCAGGAAATCCCTGTGCAGGTGCTCGAAGGCTTCGGACCCGAAGAGGACGAAGTGGCCGAGCCCATCGCCATGGGCCGCCAGACCATCTGGGGCGGTGCAGGCAAGCCGCCCAGCCGTGACGTCATGCAGGCCGCCGCCAAGGCTGCGCGCCAGGAAATGATGGACCGCATCCGCACCACCAAGGCCACCCAGCCCGACCGTGGCGGCCGCGCAGGTGGCCGTGGTCAGGCCCCCAAGGCCAGCTCGGACGAAGGCCGCTCCGAAGGCAACGCCGGCGGCCAGGGCCGTGGCCGCAACCACGCCGGTGCAAGCGCCAACAACAAGCCGCGCCGCGATCGCTTCGATGGTCCGGGCAATGGCTCCGGCGCCGCCCACCGTCCCAAGGCAGCCCCCCAGAACGCCCCCCGGCGCGGCCCGCGCCCTGACGGCGAAGGCGGCGGCGGTGTCCGTCGCTTCGATGACCAACCCCCGCGCGCTGATGCCCACCTGGGCACGCAGCTGGGCCATGCACGCAGCAGCGGCCCCCGTGGCAGCGCAGGTGGCGGCCAGCCCGATCCGATGCGCACCAGCGTGGACACCATGGCCGAACGCGGCCGCCGTGGCGGCTTCAACCGCGGCGGCAATGGTGGCGGCGGCGGTGGTGGCGGCTTCGGCGGCGGTGGCCGTGGCGGCCCCTCGCGCGGCGGCTACGGTCGCTGACCTGCACCACGGCTCCTTGGCATGCCCTGCGGCAAGCCGAGGAATCCGCCAGCAAAAAAGGGCTGCATCTCTCCGGGGCTGCAGCCCTTTTCACATGGCGCAGATTGCGCATTCAGCCGACAGCGCGCCGCAAGCCTGCATGGCTATCATCCCGATAGCATTGCGGCCTGCGGCTATTGAAGGCCGCGCCCTTTTCCCGGATTTCAAAGACTCCCCCGACTGGTTCCTCAAGGCCACGCCATGACACTGCAGACCCCACACGCCACCCCCTCCAGCCAGCGCCCCGATTCGGAGCTGCCACAGGACAGGTTGCGGTGGTCGGCCCTGGCGTGTGCAGCCCTGCTTTCCGCCTGCGCCAGCACCCCGCTGCCGCCATGGCCCACCACCTCCAAGCCCCAGGCGCCCGCCCCACCCGGCCGGCCCCCGCCACCCCGGTGGTGCCGCAGGCGACCACGCAGCCCATCGCGCCGGCCAACAACCTGGTCCCCCTGCCCTACAACGCGGCCGTGGCTGCGCGCTTTCCCGATCCAGCCACCCGCTACGACACACCGGGCCTGGCGCCGCAGCGCAACCAGTTCACCACGGCCAGCGAACTGTCTTCCTGGCTGAACAGCCAGGCCAGCAAATCCCTGGGCCGCGACACGCGCCTGGGTATCGTGCAGCCCGGCAGCTCGCAGCGCGGCAGCCCCATCCAGGCCCTGGTGGCCACGCGCGCACCCGGCATTCAGCCGTCGGCGCTCTATGACAGCCGCCGCCCCACGGTCATGCTCGTGGCCGGCCAGCACGGCGACGAACCCGCGGGTACGGAGGCCTTGCTCATCATCGCCCGCGAGCTCGCTCCCGGCGGCCTGCTGGAGCCGCTGCTGCAGCAGATCAACGTGATCCTCGTGCCGCGCGCCAACCCCGACGCCGTGGAAGCCGGCACGCGCAATGCAGCCGATGGCACCGACATCGCCCATGACCACCTGCTGCTGAACACGCCGGAGGCCAAGGCCCTGGCCACGCTGGCGCGCGACTACCGCCCCGTCGCCGTGGTGGACCTGCAGGAATTCCCCGCCGCCAGCGTCTTCCTGCAGAAGTACCAGGCCATACAGCGCTACGACGCCCTGCTGCAGTACTCGGCCACGGCCAACCAGAATGAATTCGTGACCAAGGCTGCGCGCGAGTGGTACACGGCGCCGCTGCGCACCGCGCTGTCGCAGGCCGGCCTGAGCAGCGACTGGTACTACACCACCAGCCAGGATCTGCAGGACAAGTCCATCTCCATGGGCAGCCTCGCGCCCGATTCGCTGCGCAACGTCAGCGGGCTCAAGAACTCCGTGGGCTACCTGGTCAGCAGCCGCGGCTCGGACCTGGGCCGCGCCCACATCCAGCGGCGCGTGCACACCCTGGTCACCGCGTCCACACGCATGCTGCATTCCAGCGCCGAGCGCGCCAAGGACCTCACCCAGGTGCAGGCCTTCGTGGCGCGCGAGACCGCCTCCCTTGCCTGCCATCAGCAACTGGCCGTACTGGCCGAGCAGACGCCCGAGCAGCGCACCCTCACCATGATCCAGCCCGACACGGGCGCCGACCAGCAGGTGCGCGTGGACTGGAACGCTTCGCTGCAGCCGCGCACCACGCTGTCGCGCCCGCGCTCCTGCGGCTATTGGCTGTCCGCCAGCGCCCAGCCCGCCGTGGACAGGCTGCGGCTGCTGGGCCTGCAGGTGCTCAAGGTGGCCGAGCCCGGCCAGCTGCTGGCCGACTCGTACAACGAAGCCCGCTCGGCCACGCCCGCCAGTGGCGCCTATGCGCTCACGCGCGGCGCCGTCGAAGCGCCAGTGGGCAGCTACTACCTGACGATGAACCAGCCCATGGCCAATCTTGCCGCTGCGGCGCTGGAGCCCGACACGCCCTACAGCTACCTTGCACGCGGCCTGGTGCCCACGATGACCGACATGGCGCGCGTGATGGCGCCTCCTTCGGTGGTTTTCGAGGAAGAAGACGACGCCGAATGACGGCAAGGGCGCCAGGGCACGCCGCCAAGCCCTGAGCGCCCACCCATTGCGGGTATGATCCGCGCTGGCCCGTCAGCGGCCATACCTGCCCGTAGCTCAACCGGATAGAGCAATTGCCTTCTAAGCAATAGGTCGGGGGTTCGAGTCCCTCCGGGCAGGCCATCCTGGCATCCCAAGAAATCCCAATACGTCCAAAGAAGTCCAAGGGCCCGCACTGGTCTCGGGCTTCAGATACATCTAGCTTCCGACGTCGTCCAACGGCGCCCCAGTGGCGCGATACACGCGTGACGTGATGCCATCCGGAGTGGGTTCGACGTACCTGACTACGTGCCTGACTAACGGCAAGCACCGGGACATTGCCGTGCTCTACGGGCAGGATCGATGGCGCACAAGAGCTGTCTCCTGGCGTCCGCTCGGCGCAGATGCAACACGACAGCCGCGTGATCGCACGGTCCCGATTGATTGAAAATCTGGTCGCTCTGGAAAAGCAGCTTCCGGAGGTGGAAGGCATCAAGTACCCGGCCGGATCATTCATCTGTCAGCGATGAAGATGGAGCTCCGGGTGGTAGCCAGTCGGCTTGCCGGCAGCTCAGTCTTCGTCCAGCGCCTTAAACCGCTCTGCCAGGAAATCCAGCAGCGCCCGCACGGCCGGCAGCAGCCCGCGCCGTGAGGCGAACACCGCATGGATGATCTCGCGCCGTGGCGCCCAGCCCGGGATGACGTGGACCAGTTCACCGCGCGCGATCTGCTCGCGCACCATCATCGAGGGCAGTTGCACCACGCCCACCCCAGCCAAGGCCGCCGCGCGCAGCGCCAGCATGCCGCGCGTGACCAGGCGCGGCCGGTGGCGGATGGCCGCCTGCGTGCCGTCCGGGCCGATCAGGTGCCACACATGCTCGTGCTGCGGCAGGCCCAGGTCCATGCTCGGCAGGCCTGCCAGGTCGGCGGGCACCTGGGGGATGCCGCCTGTCAACAGCTGCGGGCAGGCCACCAGGCATTGCCCGCGCTCGGCGAGCATGCGCATCACCAGGTCGCTGTCCTCCAGCGGCGGCGGGCGCACGCGGATGGCAACGTCGATTCCTTCGCCCACCACGTCCACGCGGCGGTTGGTTTCCTCGAGGTGGATCTCCACGCGCGGGTACGCGGCCATGAAGGCCGCCAGCATGTCGGCGATGCGCGCATCGAGCAGCGCCACCGGGCAGGTCATGCGCACGATGCCACGCGGCTCGGCGTGGGTCAGCGCGATGGCCTCGTCGGCGGCGTCGGCCTCCACCAGCATCGCCTTGCAGTGGCCATAGTAGGTCTGGCCGGTCTCGGTGACGGCAAATCGCCGCGTGGAGCGCTGGATCAGGCGCGTGCCGAGACGCTCCTCAAGCTGCGCAATGCGACGGCTCAGCTTGGATTTGGGCATCCCCAGCGCGCGGCCCGCGGGCGCAAAGCCGCCGTGGTCCACCACCTGCACGTAGTAGTAGAGGTCGTTCAGGTCTTTCATTGCACACCGCCTTCATCGTTCCTCAGATAGGACTCTGATGGCAAATATTAACGACTACCGCGTTCATCGTTCAAATCCTATTCTCTATCCGTCAGCCAAGACCTTTGTCTGGGCGACCCAAGGAGATTCACCATGACCAAGCCCTACGTCCGCCTGGACAAGGACAACGCCGCCGTGCTGCTGGTAGACCACCAGACCGGCCTGCTATCCCTTGTACGCGACATCGACCCGGACAAGTTCAAGAACAACGTGCTGGCGCTGGCCGACATCGCCAGCTATTTCAAGCTGCCCACCATCCTGACGACCAGCTTCGAGAACGGCCCCAACGGACCGCTGGTGCCGGAGCTCAAGAGCCAGTTTCCCCAGGCGCCCTACATCGCCCGGCCCGGCAACATCAACGCCTGGGACAACGAGGACTTCGTCAAGGCCGTGAAGGCCACGGGCAAGAAGCAACTCATCATCGCCGGCGTGGTGACCGAGGTGTGCGTGGCCTTCCCGGCACTGTCGGCCATCGAGGAAGGCTTCGACGTCTTCGTAATCACTGACGCCTCCGGCACCTTCAACCCCATCACCCGCGATGCGGCGTGGAATCGCATGTCGCAGGCCGGCGTGCAACTGATGAGCTGGTTCGGCGCTGCCTGCGAACTGCACCGCGACTGGCGCAACGACGTGCAGGGGCTGGGCACTCTGTTTTCCAACCACATCCCCGACTACCGCAACCTGATCACGAGCCACACCACGTTCACCCAGGGCAATTGAGGAGAAGACCGTGAGCACACCCCAAACCATCGCCAACTTCAACGGCGCCCGCCCGGTCATCGATCCCGACAATGTGGCGATGCTGCTGATCGACCATCAAAGCGGCCTGTTCCAGACCATCAAGGACATGCCCTTCACCGAGGTGCGTGCCAATGCCACCACACTCGCCAAGGTAGCGACACTGGCGAAGATCCCGGTCATCACCACCGCATCGGTGCCGCAGGGTCCGAACGGCCCCTTGATCCCCGAGATCCACCAGTACGCCCCGCATGCCCGGTACGTGGCGCGCAAGGGCGAGATCAACGCCTGGGACAACCCGGAGTTCGTCGCTGCCGTCAAGGCCACCGGGCGCAAGCAGCTCATCATCGCGGGGACGATCACCAGCGTCTGCATGGCCTTCCCCAGCATCGCCGCAGTGCACGAGGGCTACCAGGTCTTCGCGGTGATCGACGCCTCGGGGACCTACTCGAAAATGGCGCAGGAGATCACGCTGGCGCGCGTCGTGCAGGCTGGTGTCGTGCCGATGGACACGGCGGCGGTGTGCTCGGAGGTGCAAAAGACCTGGAACCGTGAGGACGCGTTGCAGTGGGCGCAGGCCTACAGCGCAGTCTTCCCGCCTTACCAGTTGCTGATCGAAAGCTACTCCAAGGCGCAGGAAGTGGCCAGGAACGGTGAGCAGCTGGATTCGCAACGCACCTGACTGCGGTAGCACGGCACGGGTACGAGACCGCTTGCCCAAGGTGTCGGCGGCCATGGTGGAATTTGTGGATGAGGCGCAGGACTGAGACCCCGGCCCCGGAGGCGCTCAGCGCCAGCAGTCTCCCACCGTTCCCAGGGGCGAGATGCCCTTCACGCCCAGGGCGTTCAGGGTGTAGTCGCCGCAGCGCCTGTCCGATGCCTGGCGGCCGGTGCGCGTGGCCTTGAGCGTGTAGCCGCCTTCATTGGCGGCCGTAGCCATCGTCAGGGTGTAGTGGCCGTTCTCGGACTTGTCCCCCAGGGCAGTCTGAGGTTGGCGACGGAGCTTGTGTAGCCACCGTTCTGCGCCCGCCAGCGCTCCTGCCGGGCGGCGGCCTCGCCCAGCAGGCTTTGCGCCTCCACGCGCCGCGATCGCAGCACGTATTCCTGGTAGGAGGGGTAGGCGATCGCCGAAAGAATGGCGACCACCGCCACCGTGATCATCAGCTCGATCAGCGTGAATCCATTTAGCTTGCTGCGCACGCATTTCTCCTTGGGGGCCCGCAGGGCCAGCCAGACGGCCGGGGCCGGCAGGCCCCTGTGTGTAGTGGATGGGTGTGTAGTGGATGGCATGGCGGTCACGGGTTCGCTGGCTGGCGGCGCCAGCTCTGTCGCCCCCGGTCCACTCCGCTGTTGATATCGTCGCCCCCGGTCTTGACTGGGTCTCCCGCCCCGCTTGGCTTTCCGCTGGAGTCGAAGATCTTCGCGCCGCTGATGGTGGTCCTGCCCGGCCCCACCTCGCGGCCGTTGACCTGCTGGCCTGCCAGGTTGTCGGAGGCGTTGAAGATGCCGTCGCCGTTCACATCGAAGGCGACATAGTCGGTCTTGCCCCCGGTGTCGGGATCGATGGCGTAGATCGTGCTGGCCAGACCCGCGGAGCAGGGGTCGCCCAGCGGTGGGCGGATGGAGGTGAACACCAGTCCCCGCCCGTACAGGCTCATGTCGTAGACCAGTCTTTCTCCGTCGCGCGGCAGATCGACGTACCAGCCCCAGCTGTGCACATTGGAGTCGGCGGTGCTGGTGGCGTCCTTGTACCAGGTGACCGGGTTGGCCGACAGGGCGAACTTGCCCGGAAAGCCGCTCACCTGGGTGAACTGCTGGGCCTGCAGATCCCCGCGTCCCTTGCCGGCGGTAGGCAGCGGCTGCGGCGCAGTCGTGGCGGGTGTGCCGTAGCGATCCCAGATACCGAACACCGATTGCCGGCGCATGTCCAGCTTGTCGTCATCCGTCATGAAGCGGCCCGTACCGAAGGCCACCACATCGCCCTTGCCGCTGGAGTGCCGCACCACGTAGGGTGCGGTGGTGATGGACAGCCGCTTGCCGCCGCTGCGTTCGGACTCGCGTGCCACAAAGAACAGTTGCGCATTCCATGAGCCGCTGGCACCGCTGGCCAGGTCCACGCGCCATACATTGCCCGCAAGATCACCGGCATAGGCCAGGTCCACCTTGCCATCGCCGTTGTTGTCCACCACGGCGGCACGCGACAGGCCGTTCTTCGGCGCAGGCAGCGCGTTCAGCTCTGCGGCCGTCATGCCTGCCGCGAAATCAAAGCGCCGGATGACCTCGCCACTGGAGACATCCAGCACAAACAGGCTGGACTCGCCGGAGGCGCTGTTCGACGCCTGGTAGCCATTGGACAGGAACACCACCCACCTGCCCTTGGACCGGCCGGCGTCGTTGAGCCGCGCAACGACAGGCGCGGGCATCGAGTAGCCCATGCGTTCGTCCTGTTCAACCCCGAACTCCCACAGCAACCGGGGGGAGGTGGGGTCCGTGACGTCCAGCGCGAAGACCTGCCGCCCGCCCGCGCCCAGGCTGCCGACCAGCACCCTGTGCCAGGCGTTGCCGAAGTAGACATCCGAGACCACGGGCGTCCCGTCCACGAAATAGCGGTGCGGAGCGCCGCCCGCGCCATACCGGGACGCCAGGACATTGAGCGAATCCTTCACGCCCGATGGAATGAAGGCGAACTCCTCCTTGCCCGATGCCGCGTCGAAGGCGTGCAGCATGCCGTCGTTGGCGCCCACATACAGCATCTCCTTGGCAGCCTGTTTCGCGGCAAAGGCGGCATAGGTGGTGCTGCCCTCCAGCTTGTCCGCAGCGGAGGCGCGGTACAGGCCGCCCTTGACCCGCACCAGCGAGGAATTGACGATATCGCCCAGCACATTGGGCTTTCCGCTGTCCAGGGGCTTGCGCACGCGCAAGTCATCGCGCACCTCGCCGCGCAGGAACTCGATGCGCTTTTTTGCCTGGCCATCGGCGGAGTTCGTGGCCGGGTCCGTGTTGAGCACGGCCAGCCAGGACGCATCGGAGCGCTGCCCGCTGAGACTGGAGTACGTGAAAGGGCTCAGCGACACGGCACTGCCGGTCCTGCTGGGATAGTAGATCTTGCGGTCATCGGCGGACCGCGCCGACAGGAGTTCCGCCGCGCTCCAGACCAGCGTTCTGTCGCTGGTGGTGAGCTTCTCGCGGATGACATCGCCGCTCCAGTACTGGACCTCGAACGTGGTCCGGTACAGGTCGGCGCCTTCGCCCAGTGTCGCCGTGGGCATGTCCACGCTGACCGCCGTCACGGAACTGATGCTCTGCAGGATGTCGTTGAACGCCTTGGTCAATTGGTCCTTGAGCGTGCCGGCATTGGTCACCAGAAAATAGTTGTCCGGATCTCCCGTGATCTTGGAGGGGTCGCGGTCCGGCACTCCGTACTTGGCGGCATACCACAGCGGCCCCTTCAGGAAGCTGCCCGCGTCGGTCGCATTGCCCGGAGTGAAGCTGCGGGTGGCCGTGAGCCCCAGGTTCGTGCATTCCGTGCGCTGCTGGGCCGAGATGCTGCCCCGGCAGTAGCCCGGATCGCGATTGGGTGGCGTGTTGTAGGCGTAGTAGGCCGAGGCCGTGTCCTTGTCACGCACCTCCAGGTACATGCCGTCCTTGGTGGTGCCCGAGATCACATAGCCCATGTGCTGTCCCAGGCCGCCAGCGGCGTATTCGGACACCATGTCGATCTTCACCTTGCCATCGGCCTGCAGCGCGATCGTGTAGCGCGCGATGGCGTCCATGTCATGGTCGGCGCCCTGCTCCACGTCCTCGTAGTTGATGCGGAACTCCGCATAGGGCCGCCCGCCATTGACCGAGGCATCGATGTCCGCCTTGCCCGTGTTGGCAATGTTGACCACGTAGTAGTCGACGATCTGGTTGGTCGGCGTGAAGACCGCATTGTTCACGGTGCTGCCACCGGCACTGCCGGAGACGGTCTTGGCAAACGGCGCAATGGTCACAAAGCGTTTGCCGCCGATCGGAAAGCGTATTTCCGGCAGCGGTGACGCAATGGCCACGGAGTAGGTCCTCAGCGCATTCTTGCCCTGGCTGTTGCCGAAGATGGCATTCCTGGCGCCGAAACGGGCCACACCGGCGGCATAGTAGGTGCCTTCCTTGCTGGGCTCCTCGGGAGACAGGCCGCGCGCCCAGGACAGGTCTGCAATGGTCTTGACCGAAGGAGCCTGGTCGGCATTGGCCGACGTTGACTGGCCGATGAAGAAGTTCTTCCCGTCTATGCGCTCGGCCGAGCCGATGGCCGCCACCTCGTCAGAGACATTGAAGCCATTGAGGGCGCTGGCGCCGACGCTCGCGTAGCGGCTGCCGGGCAGCTTGCCGTCGTAGGAGGGATTGATGTCGCTGAGCACCGTCATGACGGGACGGGAGCAGTACTGGTAGCCGCCCCCGCCTTCGGCCTTGGCCTTGTAGGGCGTTTCCCAGGCGGGCTTGGACAGGCCCAGGGACGCATCCTTGGAGGAGCCGCCGGCGTAGTCATAGATGCCGAGGGCCTGGGACGCGCCGCCGAAATAGCGCATGGTCTCGAACATCATCTCGCTGATGGGATTGCCCCACATGGCGCACTTCGAAGGCTTGTCCAGCGAACTGATGGGTCCGGACGTGATCCAGCCGCATTCCACGTATTTGCCGCCGGTGTAGCCGATCAGGCGCTGGCGGTCTATGTTGGCGACCACGCCATTGACACCCGTCCTGAACTGGCCCGTCTGAGGGTCGACTTCCTCTGCGAAATTGCTGATATTGCGGCGCAGCACGCCGCCGGCGATGTTTTTCTCGTACGAGCCTGTGAGCAGGCCGAAGTACATCTTCCCGTTCTCTCCGAAGTCGTGCAGCAGCCCCGTGGGCTTGTAGATGGTCTTGCCGCCGTTGGGATAGGCCTTGCAGCTGGCCTCGAGCAACTGGACATTGCTGCTGGAGCAGGCCTCCACAAGCAGGTTGTAGTCGGTGATCCTGCTGGTGCCTCGCGCGCACGAATTGCCGCCTGCACAGTTGCTCTGCCCTGCAAAGCCCTCCTGGGACACCCAATCCCAGATCTGGAACGAGGAGTCATTGAGCACGCGCAACTGGGTGATGACGCCAGCGGCCTCCCCCAGCGTGGTGACGGCAAACAGATGGCGCGTGCCGGACGCCGGCTGGCGCAGCGGCGCATAGTCCGAAATGCTGTAGACCCCGAGATCCCGCGCAGGGTCATAGGCCTTGCCCCAGCTGTGCGCATCCCTGGGAATGTAGGCGGTCTGCAAAACGGTGCGCGAAGCCGTGTCCTCCGCACGCATGCCGCCATAAAGCACGCGGCGTATGGCGTCCATGCGCGATGTGCCCAGATAGTTCAGGAAGTCGCCACTCCAGTTGTTCGAGCACTTTTTCCTGTTGCTTCCGGTCGCTGCCTGCGAGGGCACGAAAACACCCTTGGAATAGCTGTAGCAGACGTTGTTGTTGAAGTAGCCGTAGTAGTCGATCTGGTCCGGCTTGTACCCGACATCGATCACACCGTCGCCGTTGAGGTCGGAGGCATCGTTGTAGGCCTCGTAGTACAGCTTGTGGTCACGCCCCATCACCAGCATGTTCAAGGGCGCCAACGCCTGGTTCACGAACAGCGGCATCTGGGACAGCACGGTGTCCGCGCGCCCCTGGGCATGCGCCGGCGTACCGGCCAGTGCCAGTGCGCACGTCCACAGCGCCAGGGCCAGGGCCCTCGGGCCCTGCATGGTTTTCCAACTTGCAATGCGAGCCATTGAAGCTCCCTCCCCCTGCTTACTTTATGAACATGTTGACGCTGGACCGCAGGCACAGCGCATCCGCTCCGCAGGCCTGGGCCTGCGACTTTTCCGTGGCCTGGGCATTGACCTCATAGAAGTCCGTGCAGCCGGTGGCGGGTGCATCCAGCGCGGACGTCGCACTACCCGACTTGGGACAGGCGGTCGTGATGTATCGGGGATACCAGTACCCATCGGGCTTCTGAAACCCGGCCGCCTTGGCCTTGGTCGTCCGGAAATCCGTACCGAGCCCGATGGAATCCGTACGCACATCGGACACCGAGCAGGGAATGCTGCTGCCCTCGGCCACCGGAGTGCCGGCGCCATTGCATGGCTTGAGTGCGACGGCATGCTCCAGCAGCTTGCGCTCGCCTTCTCGCAGCGTGCCATCCGCGGTTTCATACAGCCGCTGGCTATCCACCATGTTGGCGGCGATGCGCGCCTCCAGCGTGGCCACGCGCATGCCGACCACCGCCAACAACAACACCAGCAGCAGCATGATCATGGACACCAGCAAGGCATTGCCGCGCTGGCGCCCGTGCAGGACACAGGACATGCAGCGGCGGCTCCGGGCTCCGATCAGCGCGGTCATGGCATCAGATTCCTCAGGGTGAGCGTGCCGGTGGCCAGTTGCAGCAGGGCGCCGGCATTCGCATCGCATCGGGCCGCGGCGCCGCCCAGTTGCGCCCAACGCTCGCAGACGGTGGAGGCCATGCCCTGCGTCACCTTGCCGGAGCTTTCCAGCAAGAGGGCAAGGCGCAGGGAACGGATGGCTTCCTGCTGCCCGGGCAACGTGGCCGCGAAGGCATCGACCCGACGTATCGCGCCGGGCGCTGTCTGCCGATCGATGCCGAACTCGAAATGCACCGCCCGCACGCCATCGGCAAGCGGCACAACCTCCTGCGCCGCCCGGCACACCAGCACACCACTTTCAACGGTGTATTTCTCCGCGAACATGCCGGTCGCAGGCGCCGGAGCGTCATAGGGGCCGGCGGCTCCCAGGTTCGCGGGCGTGCCCGCACAATCGGTTTCTGCAGCGTCCCGGGGCTGGAAGCGAAGGCAGATGCTCTGCGCGTCAGCCGCGTAGAGCGCCTGTCCCTGGGCGAACTGGCAGCCGTTGGGATGGGGCGAGGAATCGGCAGGAAATGCGTCGAATATCGCCTGCGAAGGGTCCCTCCTGTAGCCTGCCTTGGAGAACTCGGAGTCCAGCACGGCCAGCGCCAGCCGGCTGTTGCCGAGGTTCTCGCTCTGCCCCACGCGAAAGCCGAAGCTCGACAGCCCCTGCATATAGATGGTGGTGGCAATCAGCACGAGGAACAGGCCGATGGCCAGCGCCACCATAATCTCCACCAGGGACAGGCCCGCCTGGGACGGCATGCGCATGCGGCACGCCCATGCGCCCGGCCCGCGCTCAAAGCCGCGACCGCAGCGTGAATGTACAAAATTCATTGTCGCTTCCATCCAGACATTGGCCTTTCTTGACCGGCCAGGCCACCGTCACGGACACCAGGCCATCGGCATCGGCGCTCACGGCGAAGGAGCTGTCGATGCGGTCCGCGGTGAGATCGGGCACCAGCTTGCGGGCCCGGTCGCCCCAGCAGGCCAGGCGCTGCTCCCGCGGCTGCGGCAAAGGCTGGCAGGCCGCAGGGGCCGCGGGCATCGCGGCCCCCTGTAGCTTCTGATAGCCGGCCAGTTCCTCCACGGGCGAGCCCTTCGCGTCAAGGACCGTGGCCGTATCCCCCGCAGGGTCTCCAGCAGTTCGGAAGCCAGCATGGATGCCATCTGGCGCCGCTCGGTATCCACGGTGTATTCAATGGCGCGCACATGGATGCGCACGGCGCCCAGCAGCCCCACGGCCACCAGCAGCACGGCGACGAGTACCTCGATAAGGCCTGCGCCGCGTTGCCTGCGAGAAGGAAAAGGAATGGACATGTTGCAGACCCGTTGCACGCGCATCAGCAACTGCCGCCGGCAGGCAGCCGCTGCTGGCGCACAAGCCCGGCGCGAGTCACTCTCAGGCAGTGCATGCGCGTGGCATGGCGAGCCGTGACGGTCAGCGTGTACAGCGTGCTGGCGCCGGAGAACTGCCTGGCGGTCCCCGTGGTTTCGAACAGGACGCCCTGGGAAGAATCACCCGAGGGCGACACGGTCACGGCATCAGGCACCCGGGCCTCGCGCACCAGTTGCCCCCCCGACTTGGCGGACCATGTCTGCCCCGTGCCCACGAAGCTGCTTTCCACCCGTTTGTAGACCGCTTCGGAGCGAGCCAGCTGCAGCAACGACTGCAACTCGAGCGCAGCCGAGCTGACGCGCTGGTTGGCTATTTGGACGATGAAGGAAGGAGCGGCCAGAGCGGCCAGAATCGCGACCAGCGCCACCACAACCATCATCTCGATGAGGGTGAAGCCACGGGGCCGTTGCCACCTGCCGCCTGGACAGCCGTTGCGCGTGTAACCGGGATTTTTCATGCAAGCGTGCTTTTCGTTGGCGAGGGACCGTGCGACAGGCCTGCAAGCCCTGCGCCATTGCTCTTGATTGATGTTTGCAATCGTAATTCAACAGCAATGCAAAACACCTATTGACACAGGTCATGGGACAAATATAGGACTTGTCTTATAAAAACCTGCGCAGAGCGCAACACCCCATCCAGCAAGCCCGGCCCGCCGTCCGCGCACGCAAGCTCGGCGGAACAGCCCGCGCAACGGGCATGGCCACGGTGGCGATACGGCAGATCGCGAAGTCAGGCAGGCAGGCCTCGCATCAAGCGCCTGAAAATCCACGGCAGCATGAGCCGCCGCAATCCAGCCGCAGCGCGATTGGCCATGCGAATATCCCGCCCGCTTCCAGCCCGAGGAAGAAAAAGTTTTCGCCCAAAGCAAAAATCCCCAGTGCATTTCTGCACTGGGGATTTTCTTGTTTGGGGTGGCTGATGGGGCTCGAACCCACGACAACAGGAATCACAATCCTGGACTCTACCAACTGAGCTACAGCCACCGTTGAAGCATTCGATTATATGCCAAAAACCAGCAGACAAATGCTTTGGAACAGGCGTTGCGTGACGGATCGGGAGCAGCAGGAACAAAGGCGCATCGGGGGACGCGGGCAACGGGCAGGATGCCGCCATCCTCCATGCAGCCGCAGCCGGCAGGGACCTTGCCCGCCGTCCCTGGAGCTTTCGGGGGCAACCAGTCCCCCTGCCGCCCAAAGCAAAAATCCCCAGAGCATTTCTGCTCTGGGGATTTTTTTTATTTGGGGTGGCTGATGGGGCTCGAACCCACGACAACAGGAATCACAATCCTGGACTCTACCAACTGAGCTACAGCCACCGTAGAAGAACGCTATTCTATTCCAAAAAACTGCTTGATTTCTGAAATTTCTGTTTTGCTAGAAATTTCTCTCATCAGGGGCGCGGGACCTTGATCTGCACCTTGAGCTGTTTCTTGAGAAGCTCGTAGTATGCCATAGCTTCTGCGACCGTAGAGCTTCGCAGGAAGTCCTGCTTCTGCGCGGCAGCAGCCTGTGCATCATCGGCCGGGCGCTCGACGATACGGTTGATCTTGACCACGGCATAGCCTTGGGCACCCATGTCAACACCCGTCCAGGCAGGCAGCTGAGCGGTCGGTGCGCGCAGGGCGGCATCCACCACTTCGCGCGACAGGCCTTCGGGCTGGTCACGGCTGATCACCTTGGCGGCAGGCAGTTGCGCCGCATCAGGCTTGGCCTTCCATGCGGCGAGCTTAGCCTCGCCATCGGCCTTGGCCAGTTCGGCGGACTTTTGCGCCACGTACAGGGTGCGCAGCTTGTCGCCCACCTCGGCCATGGGCAGCGTACGGGCAGGCGTGTACTCCACCACGCGGCCGGCCACCAGTTGGCTGGAACCCAGCTCCACCGCATCGGTGTTGCGCTTGTTGTTCAGCGAGTCGCTGGAGAACAGCGCCTCCAGGAAACGGGGGTTGGCCAGGGGGCCCTTGACGTTGGGGCCGGGCTGGCGCGTCACATGGTCTGCCTTTTGCACGGTGAGCTTGAACTTCTCGGCCACGGGCTGCAGGCTGTCCGACTGCTCGTAGACCGCGTTGGAGAAGCCTTCCGCCAGTTCGGCGAACTTGCGCTGGGCCTGCTGCTGCTTGAGTTCGGCTTCCAGCTTGGGACGCATCTGCTCGAAGCTCGGCGCCTTGGGCTTCTTGATGTCCACCAGCGAGATGATGTGGTAGCCGAAGTCGCTGTGCACCACGTCGCTGATGTCGCCCACCTTCATGCCGAAGGCTGCGTCCTCGAAGGGCTTGACCATGGCACCGCGGCCGAAGTAGCCCAGATCGCCACCCGATGCAGCGGAGCCACCGTCCTGCGAATTGGCCTTGGCCAGTTCGGCGAAGCGCTTGGGGTCCTTGCGCAGCTCGGCCAGCAGTTCCTCGGCCTTGGCCTTGGCTTTTTCCTGCTCGGCGGCAGGCGCATCCTTGCTTGCATTGATCAGGATGTGGCTGGCACGGCGCTCTTCGGGGCCGGCCAGGCGCTCGGCGTTCTGGTTGTAGTAGGAACGCACATCGTCTTCGCTCAGCGTGATGCCGGCCTCGATGCTGGGAACGTCCAGCAGCAGGTATTCCACCTTGGCCTGCTCCGATTGCTGGAACTGGCTGGTGTGAGCGTCGTAGTAGGCCTTGAGGTCTGCCTCGGTGGGCTGGACCTTGCTGGCGTAGGCGCTGGCTTCAAAGCGTGCCACCTGCACTTCGCGGCGCTGGTACAGCGCATCGATGGCCTGCTTGACCTGGGTGTCGGTCGCAAAGGCCGTACCCGTCACGCCACCCATCACCTGGTTCATGGACAGCTCGCGGCGCAGGTTGGCCTCGAAGCCTTCGGGCGTCAGGCCCTGCGATCCAACCAGGGCGCGATAGGCCTCGGCATCCATCGAGCCGTCAGGCTTCTTGAGCGCGGCAATCGCGGGGATCTCCTGCAGCGTGCGCACCAGCTGGGCATCGGACGCTGCCAGATGCATCTTCTGCACGGCAGCAGCCAGCACCTGGTCACGCACCATCTTCTCCAGCGTGGCGTAGCGCGCCTGCGGCGAGTCCAGCAGCTTGGGGTCGATGTTGGGGTTCTCGGCGCGCAGGCGATCACTCTCCATGCGGTGCGCGTTCTCCCAGTCGGCCTGCTTGATCTCATGACCATCGACACGTGCGACGATGACGCTGGACTCTGTGAAGTAGTTCTGGTTCACACCCACGAAGATGAACGAGGGAATGATCAGCAAGAACAACAAGATCATCACGAACTTGGAATGCTTGCGGATGGATTCGAACATGGTCTGTCGTCTTTCAATGGCAGAAATAGAAAAGGCGAACTTTCGTTCGCCTTTTGTTCTTGGTGGGTGCTGACGGGGTCGAACCGCCGACCTACGCCTTGTAAGGGCGCCGCTCTACCAACTGAGCTAAGCACCCCACCTTGACTGGTGTCAGTTCAGGGCATCTTTCAATGCCTTGCCCGGACGGAACTTTGGAACCTTGGCGGCCTTGATCTTGATGGTTTCGCCGGTGCGGGGGTTGCGGCCCGTACGAGCAGCGCGCTTACCAACGGCGAATGTGCCAAAACCAACGAGCGACACTGTACCACCCTTTTTGAGGGTTTTCTTCACAGCCTCAATCGTGGAATCCAGTGCACGAGCAGCCGCAGCCTTGGAGATGTCGGCGTTGTTAGCGATGTGCTCAATCAGTTCGGTTTTATTCACAAGATGCCTCTGGAGAAATAAGTGAATGGGATGTCTCTGCGGCCACCAACTTGGCTCGGCCAGAAACCCGGCGCGACGGATACGGAATCTGGCTTGCCGTTCGACGCCTGCCTCGGGGCAGACATCGGTGAATTAAAGCCATCGACCTTCCAGGTGTCAATGCACGCTGCGCATCGCAGCGACAGGGGACAATTCTATGCGGTTTTGGCGCCAGCTTTGGCTTTGCGGCCGGTTTTTTGCGCCCGGCGCAGGCTAGCGGCTTCACGAATTGACAAGGGTTGACAATGGACTTGTCCGCTGCAGGCCTTGCCAGTGCTGCAATGCGCCTCACCGCTTCGCATCCACGACGCCGCAGCGGCTGCCCTGCCTGATTCAAATGCTTCCAAAAAAATAGCAACGCCAGACAGTTTGACGTGTCTGGCGCAGGATCCCGGGAACGGCCGGAAAGGACCTCAGTGCGTGACCCGCGCGCGGATCTCGGGCAGGGCTTTTTGCAGGTAGTACACCATCGACCAGACGGTGAGCACCGCCGCCACCCAGATCAGCACCTGGCCCCAGACGCCGGTGTCGATCATGCCGAACACACGGCCGTCGTACAGCAGGAAGGGAATGGCCACCATCTGCGCCGTGGTCTTGAGCTTGCCCAGCATGTGGACGGCCACGCTCTTGCCCGCGCCCAGGTGCGCCATCCACTCGCGCAGGGCCGAGATGGCGATCTCGCGGCCGATGATGATCAGGGCCACGAACACATCGGTGCGCTGCAGGTGCACCAGCACCAGCAGCGACGCGCAGACCAGGAACTTGTCGGCCACCGGGTCGAGGAAGGCCCCGAAGGCCGATGTCTGGTTGAGCTTGCGCGCCAGGTAGCCGTCGAGCCAGTCGGTGGCCGCGAAGACGATGAACATGACCGTGGCGACCAGGTTGCGGGTCGCCACATCGAACGGCGCGTAGAACACCCCGACGATCAGCGGAATCGCGACGATCCGCGTACAGGTCATCAAGGTGGGGATTGTGAGAAACATGGCCGCCATTGTGTCACGTACCTTGGTGTTTGAGGTTCTGTTTCAAGGCCCGCGGTGCAGCCTGCGGGACGGTCATTTCAATGCAATGCACGGTAGATATCTTCAGCCAGCGCGGCCGAGATGCCGTCCACGCTGCACAGATCCTCGACGGTGGCTTCGGACACGCCGCGCACGCCGCCAAAGCGCTGCAGCAGGCGCGCGCGCTTCTTGGGGCCGACGCCCGGAATCTCCTCGAGCTTGCCGCCGCCCACGCGCACCTTGGCACGCGCCGCGCGCATGCCGGTGATGGCGAAGCGGTGGGCCTCGTCGCGGATCTGGGCCACCAGCATCAGCGCGGCCGAGTCGTAGCCCAGGTAGATCTTCTCGCGCCCGTCGGCAAAGACCAGCTCTTCCAGGCCGACCTTGCGCCCCTCGCCCTTTTCCACGCCCACGATGCGCGAGACATCGAGGCCCAGCTGCTCGAAGACTTCGCGCGCCATGCTGACCTGGCCCTTGCCACCGTCGACCAGCACCAGGTCCGGCAGTTGCGGCTGCTTGCCCGTGAGCTCGGCACCGCCCGCCTCTCTTTGCGCTTCGGCCACGCGGCTGTAGCGGCGCGTCAGCACCTGGCGCATGGCGGCATAGTCGTCGCCGCCCGTGATGCCTTCGATGTTGAAGCGCCGGTATTCGCTGCTTTGCATCTTGTGGTGATGGAAGACCACGCAGGAGGCCTGCGTGGCCTCGCCCGCCGTGTGCGAGATGTCGAAGCATTCGATGGTGAGCTCGTCCAGGTTCTCGCAGGCCAGGTCCAGAGCCTCGACCAGCGCGCGCGTGCGCGCCTGCTGCGAGCCCTCTTCGGCCAGCAGGCGGGCCATCTGGATGTCCGCGTTCTTTTGCGCCATCTCCAGCCAGATGCGCCGCTGCTCGCGCGGCTGCTGCACGGCGGTGATGCGCACGCCGCCTTGCTCGCTCAGCAGCGCCAGCAGTTTCTTGTCCACCGGGTGGCTGACGATGAGCACGGGCGGCACGGCCACGCCGGTGTAGTGCTGGGCGATGAAGGCCTCCAGCACGATGTCCTCGACCGGGCGCGCGGATTCGGCAAGATTGGCCTCTTCCTCGCCGGCGTAGACCGAGGCGGCATCGCCCAGGTTGGCGGGAAAGTACGGCCGGTCGCCCAGGTGGCGGCCGCCGCGCACCATGGCCAGGTTCACGCAGGCGCGGCCGCCCTGCACCTTCACGGCGAGGATGTCCACGTCGCGGTCGTCGGCGGTTTCTATGACCTGCTGGTGCAGCACGCGCGACAGCGCCGTCATCTGGTTGCGCACCTCGGCGGCCTGCTCGTATTCCATGCGCCCGGCGTGCTCCATCATGCGGGCCTCGAGCTGGCGCAGCAGTTCCTGGGTTTCGCCGCGCAGCATGGCCTCGGCATTGCGCACGTCCAGCGCATAGGCTTCGGGCGAGATCAGATCCACGCAAGGGCCGCTGCAGCGCTTGATCTGGTAGAGCAGGCAGGGGCGCGAGCGGTTGGCAAAGACCGTGTCCTCGCAGGTGCGCAGCCGGAAGACCTTCTGCAGCAACTGGATGCTTTCCTTGACGGCCCAGGCGTTGGGATAGGGACCGAAGTAGCGGTGGCGCTTGTCCACGGCACCACGGTAGTAGGCCATGCGCGCGAAGCGCTGGTGGGCAGGCTCGCCAGCCTGGCCGTCGCGCGCGGCCACGCCGGTGATCTTCAGGTAGGGATAGCTCTTGTCGTCCCTAAACAGGATGTTGTACTTGGGGTGCTGCGTCTTGATGAGGTTGTTTTCGAGCAGCAGGGCCTCGGCCTCGGAGCGCACCACCGTGGTCTCCATGCGGGCGATCTTGCCCACCATGTGGCCTATGCGCGTGCCGCCATGGTTCTTGGTGAAGTAGCTGGAGACGCGGCGCTTGAGGTTGATGGCCTTGCCCACGTACAGCAGCGTGCCTGCCGCGTCGAAATAGCGGTAGACGCCGGGCAGACCCGGCAGCGCTGCCACCTGGGCCAGCAGTTCATCGGAATGGGGTTCGGACATGCGCCTATTGTGGCCGCTGCCCGGGCCCGCCGCAGCGGGCCTGCGGGCCCCCGGGGCTCTTACTCGGCCTCGATCTTCGAGGACTTGACCACCTGGGCCCAGTTGGACCACTCGGTCTTGACCATGGCGCCCAGCTGCTGCGGGCTCATGTAGTCCGCCGTGGCGCCCTGCTCCTGTGCCTTTTGCTTGAAGGCCGGGTTCTCCACCACCTTCTTGAGGTCGGCCGTGAGCTTGTCGATCACGGGCTTGGGCGTGGCGGCGGGCGCGAACACGGCAAACCAGGAGGTGGCGTTGACGCCCGCATAGCCGGCCTCGGCCGTGGTGGGCGCGTCAGGCAGGCTGGGCAGGCGCTGGGTGCCGGTGACGGCCAGCACGCGCAGCTTGCCGCTTTGCACGTGGGGCATGAAGGGCGGCGCCGTGCCGAAGGTCAGGTCCACCTGGCCGCCCAGCAGGTCCTGCAGCGCGGGGCCGGTGCCCTTGTAGGGGACGTGGACCATCTTGATGCCGGCCTGCTGCTCCAGCATGGCGCCCGTCACGTGCTGAAGCGAGCCATTGCCCGACGAGGCGTAGTTCAGCTTGCCGGGGTTGGCCTTGGCATAGGCCACGAGTTCGGCCAGCGTCTTCACGGGCAGCTCGGACCGCACCACGATGATCTGCGGCGCCGACAGCACATTGGCCACGGGCTGGAAGTCGCCCTGCTCCCAGATGCGGGCCTTGGTCAGGTGGGGCGAGATGACGTGGTAGCCCGAGTACTGCATGAGCAGGGTGTAGCCATCGGCCTCGGCACGCTTGACCAGGCTGGCTGCGATGGAGCCGTTGCCGCCGCCCTTGTTGTCCACCACCACCGACTGGCCGATGACGGGCGCCAGCGCCTGGGCCGCCATGCGCGCCGCCAGGTCGGTGGTGCCGCCGGCTGCGGCCGGCACGATCATGGTGATGGTCTTGGCGGGGTAGCCGCCCTGGGCCAGCGCGGCTGTGCCGCCCAGGCCCAGCCCTGCGATGGCCATGGCCACGGCTGCGATCTGTCTGCGTTGAATCTTCTTCATCTTTGTCTCCTTGGTTTGCTCGGTTCTTGTGAATGAGAATGCGCGCCGGCCTCAGCCCTTGGCCAAAGCCCGTTCGCGGATGGCTGCAAAGTCGGCTGGTGGCTGGTGCAGGTCCAGCCGCGCACCGGCCTTGGCGATCTGGCTGGCCGTGTCATGGCCGATCAGCGCGGGTAGGCTGCGCGCGGCCGCGACGATCTGCGCCAGGTCCACGCCGGTGTCGTAGCCCATGAGCTGCAGCGCGTGGACGATGTCCTCGGTGCAGGCATTGCCCGATGCGCCGGGCGCGTAGGGGCAGCCGCCCAGGCCGCCGATGGAGGCGTCGAAGCGGTCGCCGCCCGCCTCGATCGAGGCCAGCACATTGCCCAGGGCCATGCCGCGTGTGTTGTGGAAGTGCAGGGTCAGTCCCAGCTGCGGCCAGCGCTGCCGGAAGGTGGCCACCATGGCACGCACCTGGGTCGGGAAGGCCATGCCCGTGGTGTCGCACAGCGTGATGCCCTGCACGCCCAGGTCGGCAAAGCGCTGCACCCAGTCGAAGACTTCCTGCTGCGGCACATCGCCCTCCATGGGGCAGCCAAAGCAGCACGACAGCGAGACGTTGACCGGCACGCCTGCCTGCTGCGCCGTGGCCACGACCTGGGCCAGCGCCGCAAACGACTGGCTGCGCTGCATGCGCAGGTTGCACAGGTTGTGCGTCTCGCTGACCGACATGACCAGGTTGAGCTCGTCCGTGCGCGCCTCGATGGCGCGCTCGGCGCCGCGGGCATTGGGCACCAGGGCCGTGTAGACGGTGCCGGGGCGGCGCTCTATCTCACGCATGACGATTTCGCCATCGCGCAGCGCGGGAATGGCCGTGGGCGAGACAAAGGCCGTGACCTCGATCTTGGACAGCCCTGCCTGCGACAGCGCATTGACCAGGGCGATCTTGTCCTCGGTGGGGACAAAGGCCTGCTCCATCTGCAGCCCGTCGCGCGTCCCGACCTCGTTGAAGAAAACGCGGCGGCCCGCGCCCTGCCAGACATCCGTGGGGTGGACGGCATTCATTGGATCACTCCCTTGCTGCGCAGCAGCGCAATCTGTTGGGCCGTGAGGCCGGCCTCGGCCAGCACGGCATCGGTGTCATCGCCCACATGGGGCGCACTGCTGCGCACCGTGCCGGGCGTGAGCGAGAGCTTGGGGACGATGCCCGGCACCTCGATGTCGTCTCCGTCGCGCGTGTGCTGGCTGAGGATCATGTCGCGGGCGCGGTAGTGCGGGTCCTCGGCAATGTCCTTGGCCGTGTAGACCTTGCCGGCCGGCACGCGTGCGGCGGCCAGCTGGTCCATAACGGCCTGCACGCTCTGCGAGCGCGTCCAGCCGCCGATGACGGCGTCGATCTCGGTGATGCGCGCCACGCGGCCCGCGTTGTCGGCCAGTTGCGGATCGTCGGCCAGGTCCTGGCGGCCGATGGTGGCCATCAGGCGCTTGAAGATGGAGTCGCCATTGCCGGCCACCAGCACCCAGCCGTCCTGGCAGGGATAGGCGTTGGACGGCGCAATGCCCGGCAGCGCACTGCCCGCCGCCTCGCGCACGGCACCAAAGGCGCTGTATTCGGGCAGCAGGCTTTCCATGACGTTGAACACGGCCTCGTGCAGCGCCACGTCGATGACCTGGCCGGCACCGCCGTTCACCTTGCGGTGGTACAGGGCCATCATCACGCCGATCACTCCATGCAGCGCGGCCAGCGTGTCGCCAATCGAGACGCCCACGCGCACCGGCACGCGGCCGGGCTCGGCCGTCAGGTGGCGCAGGCCGCCCATGGCCTCGCCGATCACGCCAAAGCCCGGCAGGTCGCGGTAGGGGCCGGTCTGGCCGTAGCCCGAGATGCGCAGGATGACCAGGCCAGGGTTGAGCGCATGCAGCTCTTCGGGCGACATGCCCCAGCCTTCCAGCGTGCCGGGACGGAAGTTCTCGACCAGCACATCGGCCTCGGCGATCAGGCGCCGCGCGATGTCCTGGCCTTCCTGCTGGCGCAGGTCCAGCGCCACCGAGCGCTTGTTGCGCGACTGCACCTGCCACCAGACCGAGGTGCCGTTCTTGATCAGGCGCCAGTTGCGCAGCGGATCACCCGCGCCCGGCGCCTCGATCTTGACCACGTCGGCGCCGAACTCGCCCAGCGTCTTGCCGCAGAACGGCCCTGCGATCAATTGCCCCATCTCGACCACGCGCACGCCATTGAGCGCGCCGGGTGTGGGTGCCTGCCTTGTCTGTTGTGTCATGGGTTAGCGCTTCCTCTTTGTCTCCTGCGGCCAGCCTCCGATGGCATTGCCGCGGCGCCGATCTTGCCGCCGTCCGCGCGCGCTGCAAAACGCTCAAGCGCGACGCTGCCATCGCAAACCGGCATGGCAGAACCCAGCCGGGCGGGGCCGGGAGATAATCGCCACCCCATGAAACTCGACCCGATTTCGCTGCGCCTGTTCGTGGCCGTGATGGAGGAAAGCGCCATCGCCCGCGCCGCCGCACGTGAACACATCGCCCCTCGGCCGCCAGCCGGCGGCTGGCCGAGCTGGAAAGCCAGCTGCAGGTGGAGCTGTTCACGCGCAGCAACCGCGGCAGCGTGCCCACGGCCGCCGCCTATGCACTGCTGAACATGGCGCGCGGCGTGCTCAACGACCTGGACGGCATCGGCGAGCAGATGCGCGAGTACGGCAGCGGCCTGCGCGGCCATGTTCGCGTGATGGCCAACATCTCGGCCATCACCCAGTTCCTGCCCTCCCAGCTGCAGCGCTTCCTGGACCAGCACCCGCATGTGGACGTGCGCCTGCAGGAGCGCGTGAGCAGCGACATCGCACGCGCCGTGGCCGACAACGAGGCCGACATCGGCATCCTCAACCAGGGCAGCTACGGAGAGAAGATCCGCCTGCGCCCGTACCGGCGCGACCGCCTCATCGTCATCGTGCCCCAGGGCCATGCGCTGGTACGCAGGCGCTCGCTGCGGCTGGCCCAGGTGCTGGACCATGACCTGGTGGGCATGCACGCCGGCAGCGCGCTCAACCACCAGATCACGCGCGCCGCGGCCGACCTGGGCCTGCAGCCCCGGCTGCGCATGAAGGTGACGGGCTATGACGCGCTGTGCCTGATGGTGGCCTCGGGCCTGGGCGTCGGCATCCTGCCCGAAGGCAGCGCACGCCTGTACCTGGGCGCCCTGCCGCTGCGCTGCATTGCGCTGGACGAGCCCTGGGCCGAGCGCCAGCTGATGCTGTGCGTGCGCTCGCAAGAGGCACTGCCGCCAGTGGCGCAGTTGCTGGTCGAACACCTGTGCGAACCCTGATCCCCATGCTTGCCTTCAACCCCATCCCCCCGGCCCCTCTGCCAGAGCAGGCCGCTGCACGGACCTGGGACATCTTCTGCCAGGTCATAGACAACTTTGGCGACATCGGCGTGTGCTGGCGCGCGGCGGCCGACCTGGCCTCACGCGGCCAGCGCGTGCGGCTGTGGATGGACGACGCCAGCGCCCTGGCCTGGATGGCTCCCCGGCCGCACCCGGCCGGGCTCAGCGTGCACGGCTGGCCCACGCAGGCGCAGGACGTACCGCAGTCCATGGGTGATGTGGTCATCGAGGCCTTCGGCTGCGAGATCCCGCCGCCCTTTTTGGCGGCCATCGCGCGCCGGGCACCGCTGTGGATCAACCTCGAATACCTGTCGGCAGAGGACTATGTGGAGCGCTGCCACCGCCTGCCCTCGCCGCTGATGTCGGGGCCGGCTGCGGGGTTGACGCGCTGGTTCTTCTACCCGGGCTTCACGGCCGCCACGGGCGGCCTGCTGCGCGAGCCGGACCTGGCCGCGCGCCAGGCAGCTTTTGCTTCCGAGGGCCGGCAGGCCTGGCGCACACGCCACGGCATAGGCACCGGCGATTGCGCCATCTCTCTGTTCTGCTACGAGCCCCCTGCCCTGCCGCAATGGCTGGCCGAGCTGCATTCAGCCCCCCCGGTCCCGCAGGCCACGCATTTGCTGGTGACCCCGGGGCGCGCAGCCGCCGCCGTGCAACAGGCCATGGCCAGCGTGCCCGCCACGGAACAAGGCGCGGTGACCCGGCATGCGCTGCAGCCCTGCCCTCAACCTCAGTTCGATGAAATGCTCTGGGCCTGCGACCTGAACCTGGTGCGTGGCGAGGATTCGCTGGTACGCGCACTGTGGGCGGGCCAGCCGCTGGTCTGGCACATCTATCCCCAGCACGACGACGCCCATCACGACAAGCTCGACGCCTTTCTTGACTGGCTGCAGGCACCAGCCAGCCTGCGCGCCTTCCACCATGCCTGGAACGGCATGGCACCGGCAAGCACGCTGCCCGCAATCACGCCCGCGCTGCTGCAGCAATGGCAGGAATGCGTGCAGGCGGCACGCTCGCGGCTGCTGCAACAGACCCCATTGATTGAGCAGCTACAAGCTTTCGTGACCGAAAAAAGCTAGAATGCACGTTTTGCCTCCCTGGAGGCGCCGCTGCGGGCGACCGCCAGCCGGCCGCCATCGACCAACCAGGGTTGCACCCGCCGCGGAACTGCGGCAGGCGCACCGTCCCAGCGACTTCGCTTGCCTGCCCTGTTGAGCGGCTCAACCTCAGCCAAGCAAGCTATGAAAATCGCTCAAGAAATCCGCGCCGGCAACGTGATCATGCACGGCAAGGACCCGATGATCGTCCTGAAGACCGAATACGCTCGCGGTGGCCGCGGCGCCGCCACCGTCCGCATGAAGCTCAAGTCCCTGCTGGGCAACATGGGCACCGAAGTCGTCTTCAAGGCCGACGACAAGATCGACAACGTGATCCTGGACAAGAAGGAGTGCACCTACTCCTACTTCGCCGATCCGATGTACGTGTGGATGGATGCCGACTTCAACCAGTACGAAGTGGAAGCCACCAACATGGGTGACGCCATCAACTACCTGGAAGACGGCATGGAAGCCGAAGTCGTGTTCTACGACGGCAAGGCCATCTCCTGCGAACTGCCCACTTCCGTGGAACGCGAAATCACCTGGACCGAACCCGCCGTCAAGGGCGACACATCGGGCAAGGTGCTCAAGCCTGCCAAGATTGCCACCGGCTTCGAAGTGCCCGTGCCCCTGTTCGTGAGCCAGGGCGACAAGATCGAAATCGACACCCGCACGGGCGAGTACCGCAAGCGCGTCTAAACAACGCCTGCAGTTCCCTCTGCGAAGCCCCTGGCAGTCTCTGCCAGGGGCTTTTTCTTTGGGCGCGCGGTATCCACGCAGATATTTACCCGGATTTAATTGACTTGCTAATTTTACCCGGCTAATATCTGCCGCATGACTACCGACTCTTGCATGGCGGGCGCCGAGCCCGCACCCAGCTACACCATCTTCCAGGGCCATGGCCGTCTGCTCCAGGGGGACAGGCCTGCCGTCCTGCAGTTCCTGCAAAGCCATGAACAACAGGCGCAGGGCAGTGGATCGGCACCGCCGTTGTGGGTTTTCGACGACCACAGCGGCATGCGGCTGGACCTGGACTGGCGCAGCGAACTGGCCGCATCGCCCGCACCCGGTCAAGCCGCCGCCCCGCGCAGCGTGGGCCGCCCCAAGCTGGGCGTGGTGGCACGCGAAGTCACCTTGCTGCCACGGCACTGGGAATGGCTGAACCGCCAGCCCGGCGGCGCCTCCGGCGCACTGCGCAGGCTGGTGGACGAGGCGCGCGGCAAGCACGCCGCACAGGATGCCGTGCGCGCCGCCACCGAAGCCGTCTACCGCTTCATGAGCGAGATGGCGGGCGACCTGCCCCATTTCGAGGACGCCAGCCGCGCCCTGTTTGCACGCCAGGCCGAAGCCTTTGCACAGCACACCGCCGCCTGGCCCGAGGATGTGCGAAGCTATCTGCAGCAACTGGGCGGCCCCGTGTGGGCGGGCTCACCTGCGGCGCCAGCCCAGGACTGAAGACCTGACCCGGCCCGACCTCACTGCTTTTCTCGTCGCATTACCAGACACAACATGACGAAACCAACCGAACCACTGCCTCAGGCCGCCGCGCCTGCCGCATCCAGCCCCGGCGGGCCGCCAATTGCCGGCAGCCAGCCGTTGTGGCGCACCTTTCTGGTGTTCCTGGGCCCCATGGTGCTGGCCAACATCCTGCAATCACTGTCGGGCACCATCAACAGCGTCTTCATCGGCCAGATGCTGGGCGTGCAGGCGCTGGCCGCCGTCGCGGCCTTTTTTCCGGTGATGTTCCTCTTCATCGCCTTCGTGATCGGCCTGGGCGCGGGCTCCTCGGTGCTGATCGGCCAGGCCTACGGCGCGCGCATGCATGACAAGCTGCGCGCGATTGCGGGCACGGCCATGTGCATAGGACTGCTGTTCGGCGCCATCGTGGCCCTGTTCGGCGGGCTGTTCACCGAGCCGCTGATGCGATTGCTGGGCACGCCGCCCGACATCATGGAGCAGGCCACGCTGTACTCGCGCATCGTGCTGCTGGGCATGCCGGGGCTGTTCGTGTTCCTGCTGGCCACCTCGCTGCTGCGCGGCGTGGGCGACACGGTCTCGCCCATGCTGGCCCTGCTGATCTCCACGGGCACGGGCCTGGCCTGCACCCCGGCGCTGATCGCGGGCTGGGCCGGCCTGCCGCGCCTGGGCGTGGCCAGCGCAGGCGTGTCCATGATCCTGGGCTTCACCCTGGCGCTGGCCTGGCTGGGCTGGCGGCTGCGCCGCATCGGCAGCCCGCTGGCGCCCAATGCCGCGCTGTGGAAGGCCATGCGCATCGACCGGACCCTGCTCAAGAGCATCCTGCGCGTGGGCATTCCCACGGGCGTGCAGATGATTGCCTCGTCCATGGCCGGGCTGGTCGTCGTGTCGCTGGTCAACGGCTTCGGCTCCAGCGCCACGGCCGCCTATGGCGCGGTCAACCAGATCAACTCGTTTGCACAGTTTCCCGTGATCTCGGTCGCCATCACGGCCTCCATCCTCGGAGCCCAGGCCATCGGCGCGGGCCGCAGCGAGCGCCTGGGAGCCATCACGGCCACGGCCATCCGCATGAACCTGGCATTGGGCGCCGCCCTGGCCCTGATCGGCAGCCTGTTCGCACGGCCGCTGCTGGGCATGTTCATCACCGACGAGCAGGTGCTGGTGCTGGCCATCGAGCTGCTGTACATCGTGCTGTGGAGCGGCCTGCTGCTGGGTTGCTTCATTGCCCTGTCGTCCATCATGCGTGCCAGCGGCGATGTGGTCATTCCCACGGCCATCACCATCACGGTGCTCGCCGTGCTGGAGCTGCCCATGGCCTGGTGGCTGAGCCGCAGCTTCGGGCTGATGGGGATCTGGATGGCGCTTCCGCTGTCCTACACCCTGACGCTGTGCCTGCAGACCGCCTACTACAAGCTGGTCTGGAAGAAGCGCCCCATCCGCCGCATGGTGTAAGGCATGCGCCATGCAAAACAGGCTTCCCGAGGGAAGCCTGTTTTTTTGGGGTGGGCAAGGCGTCAGGCGTTCAGGTCCAGCACCACGCGCCCTTCGATCTTGCCTTCATGCATGCGCGCAAAGATGTCGTTGATGTTCTCCAGCCGGTCCGTGGACACGGTGGCCTTGACCTTGCCCATGGCTGCGAAATCCAGCGACTCCTGCAGGTCCAGCCGCGTGCCCACGATGGAGCCGCGCACCGTCACGCCGCTGAGCACCATGTTGAAGATGGGCAGCGGGAAGCTCCCGGGCGGCAGGCCGTTGAGCGACACCGTACCGCCGCGCCGCACCATGCCCAGCGCCTGCTCGAAGGCCTTGGGCGATACCGCCGTCACCAGGGCGCCGTGTGCGCCGCCAATCTCCTTTTTCAGGTAGGCCGCAGGGTCCGTGGTCATGGCATTGACCGTGACCTGTGCGCCCAGGCGCCGGGCCAGCGCCAGCTTGTCGTCATCCACATCCACCGCCGCCACGTTCAGGCCCATGGCCTTGGCATATTGCACGGCCATGTGGCCCAGGCCGCCGATGCCCGAGATCACCACCCAGTTGCCGGGCTTGGTGTCCGTGACCTTCAGGCCCTTGTAGACGGTGACGCCCGCGCACAGCACGGGTGCGATCTCGATCAGGTCCACGCTGCCGGGCAGCAGGCCCACGAAATTGGCATCGGCCAGCGCGTACTGCGCAAAGCCGCCGTTGACGGAGTAGCCGGTGTTCTTTTGCTGCTCGCACAGCGTCTCCCAGCCGCCCAGGCAATGCTCGCAATGGCCGCAGGCCGTGTACAGCCAGGGAATGCCGACGCGGTCGCCCTCCTTCACATGGGTGACGCCTGCACCCACGGCGGCCACATAGCCCACGCCTTCGTGGCCGGGGATGAAAGGCGGATTGGGCTTGACGGGCCAGTCGCCCTGCGCCGCATGCAGGTCGGTATGGCAGACGCCGCAGGCCTCGATCTTCACCAGCACATGGCCGGGATCGGGCCTGGGCACCGGGACTTCCTCGATGGTGAGCGGCTTGCCAAACTCCCGCACCACGGCGGCCTTCATGGTCCTGTTCATTCGCGCCATCCTTTCTTTGCGTCAAAGTAGGTACAGCATTTCAGCGAAGCGACCTGAACGCCTTGATCAAAATCAGGCCTTGGACCATCAAGGACAAAAAAAGCGGGCAAGGAAAACCTTGCCCGCTTTTCAGGGATGCGAATGCAGGCCTTACACAGGCTGGCCCACCAGGTCGTGACCCTGCGTGCCCACGATGCGCGCCTTCACGAAGTCGCCCACCTTGTAGGTCTTGCTGGCCTTCTCGGGCGGCAGCAGGTGCACCAGGCCATCGATCTCGGGGGCATCGGCATAGCTGCGGCCCACGCCACCCTTCTTGCCCAGGCCCACGGACTTGTCCACCAGCACCTGCATGGTCTGGCCCACGCGCTTTTGCAGGCGCGCAGTGGAAACCTCTTCGGCCACGGCCATGAAGCGCGCGCGGCGCTCCTCACGCACTTCCAGGGGCAGCATGCCGGGGATCTCATTGGCGGCAGCGCCTTCGACGGGGCTGTAGGCAAAGCAGCCCGCGCGGTCGATCTGCGCCTCGCGCAGGAACTGCAGCAGGTGCTCGAACTCCTGCTCGGTCTCGCCGGGGAATCCCGCGATGAAGGTGGAGCGGATCACCAGGTCCGGGCAGATCTCGCGCCAGCGCTGCAGGCGCTCCAGGTTCCTCTCGCCGTTGGCGGGGCGCTTCATGCGCTTCAAGACATCGGGATGGCTGTGCTGGAAAGGCACGTCCAGATAGGGCAGCACGCGGCCCGTGGCCATGAACGGAATGATCTCGTCCACGCTGGGGTACGGGTAGACATAGTGCAGGCGCACCCAGGCGCCATAGGGCTCGGCGATCTCGGCCAGCGTCTGCACCAGTTCGAGCATGCGCGTCTTGACCGGCTTGCCGTCCCAGAAGCCCGTGCGGTACTTCACATCCACGCCATAGGCCGAGGTGTCCTGGCTGATCACCAGCAGTTCCTTGACGCCACCCTCGAACAGCGCACGCGCCTCCTTGAGCACATCGCCCACGGGACGCGAGACCAGGTCGCCGCGCATGGAAGGGATGATGCAGAAGGTGCAGCGGTGGTTGCAGCCCTCGGAGATCTTCAGGTAGGCGTAGTGCCTGGGCGTGAGCTTGATGCCCGCCTCGCCAAAGGCGCCCGGCACCAGGTCGATGAAGGGATCGTGCGGCTTGGGCAGATGGGTGTGGACGGCGTTCATCACCTCCTGCGTGGCGTGCGGCCCGGTCACGGCCAGCACGCTGGGGTGCACTTCCTGGATCAGGTTGCCGCCATCCTTGCCCGCCTTGGCACCCAGGCAGCCCGTGACGATGACCTTGCCGTTCTCGGCCAGCGCCTCGCCAATGGTGTCCAGGCTCTCGCGCACGGCGTCATCGATGAAGCCGCAGGTGTTGACGATCACCAGGTCAGCGCCCTCGAAGGTCTTGGAGGTCTGGTAGCCCTCGGCGCTGAGCTGGGTAAGGATGAGTTCGGAGTCCGTGAGTGCCTTTGGGCACCCAAGAGACACGAAGCCCACGCGCGGAGCGGCCGCGCCTGCAGGGGTTGTCATGGTTGTTGCGTCGCTCGTGGGGGTCATAGGGGCGATATTGTCCCAGTTCTGCGAGAACTTGGTAAACCGCCCCTGAACTTATCCCTGCAAGCTCAGCTATTGCGCTTGATCCCGAGCGCACCCAGCATCTGCTCGGTCTGCTTTTGCATCTGGTCCTGCATCTGGGTGAACATGTTCTGCGACTGCTCCATGTAGCTGCTCATCATGTTCTGCATGGCGGGCGGCTGCATGCGCATGAACTGGCTCCAGGCCTCGGGCGAGGTGCCCTGGGCCTGCTCGGCCAGCTTGTTCTGGAAGTCGGTGAACATCTGCACGTTCTTTTCCAGGTAGGAGCCCATGTAGCCCTGCATGGCATGGCCGTAGAAACGGATGATGTTGGCCAGCACGGTCTCGGAGAACATGGGCGCGCCGCCGGCCTCTTCTTCCAGAATGATCTGCAGCAGGATGCTGCGCGTGAGGTCTTCGCCGCTCTTGGCGTCCTTGACCACCACGGGCTCGTTGCTCATCACCAGCTGCTTGACTTCCGTCAGCGTGATGTAGGAGGACGTGTTGGTGTCGTAGAGACGGCGGTTGGGGTATTTCTTGATCACGCGCTGGGCGCTGGGGGCGGCGGCTGTTGTCGTCTCTTGCATTGCAATGCTTCTCCTCTTGTACGTGCTTGTACGGGCAATTGGTCTATTGCACTGCAACAGATTCTAGGCAGCGCACACAGCACCTGGCGCAGCAGTAACCCTGATGGTGATCAACGCATGCGACAGAGCGAATGGCTGCCTTGCCGCCGTACGGGCAAAAAAAAATCCCGCTTGAAGCGGGATTTTCTGCAGCCCCTGGTGAGACTGCTTTGTTTGGTAGGCGCGATTGGACTCGAACCAACGACCCCCACCATGTCAAGGTGGTGCTCTAACCAGCTGAGCTACGCGCCTGTCGTTTGTTGAAGCCGCAAGTATAGCAGTGCAAAACAGGGCTTCCGGGCAAGTTGCGCAGTTTTTCCGATCACAGCACCTTGGCGCGTTCCAGCATGGCGTGCATCAGCACATTGCAGCCTGCGGTGATGTCGGCCGGCGTGGCGTCCTCGATCTCGTTGTGGCTGATGCCGTCCTTGCAGGGGATGAATACCATGCCGGCCGGCGCCAGCCGCGCCATGTAGACCGCATCATGCCCGGCGCCCGAGACGACGGGCATGTGAGAGTAGCCCAGGGCCTTGGCGGCGCGCGCCACCGCATCCACGCAGTCGGCATGGAAGGGTTGGGCGGGGTAGCTGGACACCAGGTTGATCGCTATGGACAGGCCCGTCTCCCGGCTGATGCGATCGGCCACGGCGCGGATGTCGGCGTCCATGGCTTCGCAGTCGGCATCGGTGGCGTTGCGCAGGTCGATGCTGAATTTGACCTGGCCCGGGATCACGTTGCGGCTGTTGGGATGGACCTGCACCATGCCCACGGTGCCGCGCCCGTGGGGCGGATGGCGGTGGGCGCAGGCCACCACTTCCTGCATGAGCTGCGCGGCGGCCTGCAGCGCATCCTTGCGCAGGGCCATGGGCGTGGGGCCGGCATGGGCTTCCATGCCCGTGACCACGCAGTCGTACCAGCGGATGCCCAGCACGCCGGTGACCACGCCAATGGTCCTGGCGTTGTCCTCCAGCACCGGGCCCTGCTCGATGTGGGATTCGAAGTAGGCGCCGATCGGGTGGTCGCCAGGCTCCTGGCTGCCCACATAGCCGATGCGCTCGAGCTCTCCCTTGACGGTCTTGCCTTCGGAATCGGTGGCCGCATAGGCATGCTCCAGCGTAAAGGCCTTGGCGAACACGCCCGAGCCCATCATCACCGGCACGAAGCGCGAGCCCTCCTCGTTCGTCCAGAAGGCCACCTCGATGGGCGCTTCGGTCTCGATGCCGTGGTCGTTGAGCGTGCGCACCACCTCCAGCCCCGCCAGCACGCCGTAGTTGCCGTCGAACTTGCCGCCCGTGGGCTGGGTGTCGATGTGGCTGCCCGTCATGATGGGCGGCAGGCTGTTGTCGCGCCCGGGCCGGCGCATGAAGCCGTTGCCGATCTTGTCGATGGTCACCGTCATGCCCGCCTCGCGCGCCCAGCGGGTCACCAGATCACGGCCCTGGCGGTCCAGGTCGGTCAGCGTCAGGCGGCAGACGCCGCCCTTGGGCGTGGCTCCGATCTGCGCCAGCTCCATGAGTGAATCCCACAGCCGGCTTCCGTTGACGCGCAGCTGCGCGATGTCCTGCTTCACTTGGGTATCTGTATCCATTGCGGTCTCCTTGTCATGCGGGCTTCAGCGCGCCACGGCCGTGGGCTGCAGCGTGGCGGCGCGGCGCTGCACCGCGTCGAAGTTGGGGCCGAAGGCCGGGCGCTTGATGTAGCGCCCCTTGCCCATCTCGGCACGCAGATCGCCCTGCGCATAGGCCACCACGCCCTGGCTGATGGTGTGGCTGGGCATGCCCTGCACGGTGCGCCCCTCGAAGATGTTGTAGTCGCCCTTGGAATGCTGGGTCTTGACCGACAGGGTGTGGGTGGCAGCAGGGTCCCAGACGACCAGATCGGCATCGGCCCCCACGCCGACCAGGCCCTTGCGCGGATAGATGTTGAACAGCCGGGCGGTGTTGGCCGAGGTGATGGCCACGAATTCGCTGGGCGTCAGCCGGCCGGTGTTCACGCCCGCATCCCAGATCACGGCCAGGCGCTCTTCCACGCCGCCGGTGCCGTTGGGGATCTTGGCGAAGTTGTCCCGGCCCATGGCCTTCTGCGCGGCGCAGAAGGTGCAATGGTCGGTGGCCGTGGTGTGCAGCTGGCCCGACTGCAGGCCCTGCCACAAGGCCTCCTGGTGGCCCTTGGCACGGAAGGGCGGGCTCATCACATGGGCGGCCGCCTTGGCGAAGTCGGGATCGCGGTACACGCTTTCGTCGATCACCAGATGGCCGGCCAGCACCTCGCCATACACACGCTGGCCGCGCGCACGGGCAGCGGCAATGGCCTGCGCCGCCTCGGTGCAGCTGACGTGCACCACGTAGATGGGCACGCCCAGCACGCCGGCGATGGCGATGGCGCGGTTGGCCGCCTCGGCCTCCACCATGGGCGGGCGGGCCAGCGGATGGCCCTCGGGCCCGGTGATGCCCATCTTGGCCACTTCCTGCTGCAGCAGGTAGACCAGCTCGCCGTTTTCGGCATGCACCGTGGGCATGGCGCCCAGCTCCAGCGCGCGCTTGAAGCTGTTCACCAGCGTTTCGTCGTCGCACATGATGGCGTTCTTGTAGGCCATGAAGTGCTTGAAGCTGTTGATGCCCTCCTCGCGCACCAGCGTGCCCATGTCGGCATGGACGCTGTCGCTCCACCAGGTGACGGCCACGTGGAAGGAGTAGTCGGCCGCAGCCTTCTCGGCCCAGCCGCGCCATTTGCGGTAGGCGTCCAGCAGCGGCTCCTGCGGATCGGGAATGACGAAATCGATGATGCTGGTGGTGCCGCCGGCCAGCGCCGCCGCCGTGCCGGTGTAGAAGTCATCGGCCGTGACCGTGCCCATGAAGGGCAGTTGCATGTGGGTATGCGGATCGATGCCGCCGGGCATGACGAACTGCCCCGAGGCATCGATCACCTGCGCCCCGGCCGGCACCAGGGCCGCCACATCCGGCCCCACGGCCGCAATCGTCCCATCGACACACAGCACATCGGCCTTCTCCTGCCGGTCTGCATTCACCACCGTGCCGCCACGCACCCATACCGAACCCTGTGATTGACCCATAGCGTCATGCCTCCTGTTGGTTGGTCCGGCCTATGCCTTGCTCAGCGCGGGTGCGCCCTTGGTCACCTGGCCTGCCATGCCGATGCGGTAGACCACGCCGGCAATGAACAGGCCGATGAACCATGCGTAGTCATAGGCATGCTTGAAGAAATCACCCACGTTCGGGAATGCAGCGGGGAACGCCGCGTGCAGGAAGCCGGGCAGGTTGGGCGCCACGCCCAGGGCGAAGGCTGCCACGGCCACCCAGTTCCAGCCGTTGGAGTAGCGGTAGACGCCCTCTTCCCTGTACAGGTCTTCCACCACCAGCTGCTTTTTGCGCACCAGGAAATAGTCCACCATCAGAATGCCCGCGATCGGCCCCAGCAGGGCCGAGTAGCCGATCAGCCAGGTGAAGATGTAGCCCTCGGTCGATTCCAGGATCTTCCAGGGCATCATCACGATGGCAATGGCCACCGTCATGTAGCCGCCCACGCGGTAGCTGATCTTCTTGGGCGCCAGGGCGGAGAAGTCATAGGCCGGCCCGACCAGGTTGGCCGCCAGGTTCACGCTCACGGTGTCGATCAGCAGCACGATGAGCGCGATCAGCACGGCCGCCCCCGTCATGCGGCTGGCGACATCCACGGGGTCCCACAGGGCCTTGCCGTAGATCACCACGGTGCCCGATGTCACCACCACCGCCAGCATGGCCAGCAGCCCCATGGGCACGGGCAGGCCGATGGCCTGGCCCACGACCTGGTCCTTCTGCGACTTGGCAAAGCGCGTGAAGTCCGGAATGTTCAAGGCCAGCGTGGCCCAGAAGCCCACCATGGCCGTCAGCGACGGCCAGAACACCGACATGAACTGGCCCGCCTTGGGGCCGCCCGGCGCGTACTGCGAAGGCTGCTCCATGATGGGGCCGAAGCCGCCGGCCTTCTGGTAGACCCATCCCAGCAGCACGAAGCAGATCAGGATCTTGAGCGGCGCAGTCCAGGTCTCCAGCTTGCGGATGGACTCGATGCCATGCACCACGAAGTAGAACTGGATCGCCCAGAACACCAGAAAGCACACCAGCTGCCCCACATTGATGCCCAGGCCCGCGATCTTCTCTCCTTCCAGCGGATGGCCCAGCAGCACGCCCAACAGGGTGTAGATCATCATGCCGCCGAACCAGGTCTGGATGCCGTACCAGCCACAGGCCACCAGGGCCCGCAGCAGGGCGGGCAGCTTGGCCCCGTGGGTGCCGAAGGAGGCACGGGCCAGCACGGCAAAGGGAATGCCGTACCTGGCCCCGGCATGGCCGATGAGCAGCATGGGAATCAGCACGATGAGATTGCCCAGGAACACCGTCATCACCGCCTGCGACCACGACATTCCGTTAGTGATCATGCTGGCGGCCAGCGTGTACGCCGGAATGCACATCACCATGCCTATCCACAGGGCGGCGAAGTGGTACCAGGTCCAGGTTCGCTGGCTAGGCAGCGTGGGTGCGAGGTCGTGGTTCCACAGGCTGCCTGTGGACTCACCGGAATGCGGGGCATGCGACATTGCGAAGCTCCTTCTCGAAGAGAGAAATCACCAATCCATTGCTGATCCAGGGTCTGACCTTTTCCATCAAGCGCATTTCATGCCAGGTCGGCCCGGATGCGGGCCGTGCGCCGACCTGCCGCAATGCCCCCTCTAGCCCTGCGCCGTCACGGCCTGGCGCATGGGGTTGTTCGGATGCGTGGTCCAGTTCGCATACTCCCCGGTGACCGTCTGGCCGGTGCGGGGGTCCACCTCGCCCGGCTGCAGGCTGCGCATGGTGATGCATTCGGGCACGGGGCAGATGGACACGCACAGGTTGCAGCCCACGCATTCGGTGTCATCCACCTCGAACCGGCGCACACCGCCCTCCTTGCTGAAGGTGATGGCCTGGTGGGAGGTGTCCTCGCAGGCCACGTGGCAGCGCCCGCACTGGATGCAGCTGTCCTGGTTGATGACGGCCTTGTCGATGTGGTTGAGGTTGAGGTCCTTCCAGTCCCTGACCGTGGGCACGGCCCGGCCCTGGAAGTCCTCGATGCGCGCAAAGCCGTGCGCGTCCATGTAGTTGGACAGCCCGTCGCACATGTCCTGCACGATGCGAAAGCCGTAGACCATGGCCGCCGTGCATACCTGGACATTGCCGCATCCCAGCGCGATGTATTCGGCCGCGTCCTTCCAGGTGGTGATGCCCCCGATCCCCGAGATGGGCAGGCCCGCCGTCTGCGGATCGCGCGCGATCTCGGCCACCATGTTCTGGGCGATGGGTTTCACGGCCGGGCCGCAGTAGCCGCCGTGCGAGCCCTGGCCATCGGTGCTGGGGTGCATGACCAGGGTGTCCAGGTTCACGCCCATCAGCGAGTTGATGGTGTTGATCAGGGACACCGCATCCGCGCCGCCGGCCTTGGCCGCCCGCGCGGGAAAGCGCACGTCGGTGATGTTGGGCGTGAGCTTCACGATCACGGGCAGCCGGCTGTACTGCTTGCACCACTGCGTGACCATCTGGATGTACTCGGGCACCTGGCCCACGGCCGCGCCCATGCCGCGCTCGCTCATGCCGTGCGGGCAGCCGAAGTTCAGCTCCAGCCCGTCGGCGCCGGTGTCCTCCACCATGGGCAGGATGCGTTTCCAGCTTTCCTCCACGCAGGGCACCATCAGCGAGGCGATCAGCGCGCGGTCAGGCCAGGCCTTTTTCACGCGGGTCATCTCCTCCAGGTTGGTGCGCAGCGGCCGGTCGGTGATCAGCTCGATGTTGTTCAGGCCCATCACGCGCCGGTCCTGCGCCATGAGGGTGGAGTAGCGCGGCCCGTTCACGTTGACCACATGCGGGTCCTCGCCCAGCGTCTTCCACACCACGCCGCCCCAGCCGGCCTCGAATGCGCGGGTGACGTTGATCTCCTTGTCCGTGGGGGGTGCCGAGGCCAGCCAGAACGGGTTGGGGCTGGAAATGCCCAGAAAGCGGCTGCTGATGTCTGCCATGTCGATGCTCCTTGAAAAGCGCGGGCACAGCCGCTCAAACCCCGGCCACCACGGCGCTGGTCAGCGCCTGGTGCATGGCTCGCGCGGCCACCTTGCCGTGCTCCACCGCCTGCACGGTCAGGTCCTGGCCACCGGCGCGGCAGTCGCCGCCGGCCCACACGCGCGGCACGCTGGTGCGGCCTTCGTCGTCGGTGTCGATGCGGCCGTCACGCAAGGCAATGGCCGCGCCCGCCGGCGTGGCGACATAGGTCTGGCCAATGGCCTTGAGCACCATGTCGGCCGGCACGTCGAACACCTCCTGCGTCACCTGCAGCCTGTCGCCCTCCATGCGGGTGCATGCCATGCGCACGCCGCAGACCTTGCCGTCCTGCACCAGGATCTCCTGGGGCGCGGCCCACAGCCGCAGGTTGACGCCATGGGTCTGCGCCCATTCCTGCTCCACCCAGGAGGCGGACAGCGCATCCTTGCCACGGCGGTAGAACATGGTGACCTCGTCGGCGCCCAGCAGCCGGGCCTGCACGGATGCATCCACCGCCGTCATGCCGCCGCCGATCACCACCACGCGCCGGCCCACCGGCACCGTGGATTTGTCGGCCGCCTGGCGGATGTCGGCAATGAAGTCCACCGCATTGCGCAAGCCTTCGGCCTGCGGCTCGGCCGTGCCCAGCGCATTGACGCCCGCCAGGCCCAGGCCGAGAAATACGGCGTCATGCGCCGCCAGCAGCGAATCCAGCGTGAAATCTCGCCCCAGCCGCTGGTTGTTGCGCGGCGTGATCCCGCCCACGGACAGCAGCCAGTCGATTTCCTTCTGCGCAAAATCGCCGGGAGTCTTGTAGCTGGCCAGGCCGTATTCATTGAGCCCGCCCAGCTTGGGCCGGGCATCGAACAGCACCACCTCATGGCCCTGCAGGGCCAGTTGGTGCGCGCATGTCAGGCCGGCAGGGCCAGCCCCGACCACGGCCACCTTGCGGCCCGTGGCGGCGGCACGCTGGAACAGCGGTGCACCATCGGAGGCCATGAAGGCATCGGTCGCATAGCGTTGCAGTGCACCAATTTCGACCGGCTTGTCCTCCTGGGTGTTGCGCACGCAGGCCTGCTCGCACAGCTGCTCCGTGGGACAGACGCGGGAGCACATGCCGCCCAGCGGGTTGGCCGTGAGGATTTCGCGCGCCGCGCCACGGACGTTGTCCTGGGCAATGCGGGCGATGAAGGCCGGCACATCGATGCTGGTAGGGCAGGCCGTGGTGCACGGCGCGTCATAGCAGTAGTAGCAGCGCTCGGCCTCGATCAAGGCCTGGGAACGGTTCAGCGCGGGATGGGCGTCGGAGAAATTGGCCGCGTAATCGGCCAGGTTCAGGCGGCCGGCGGCAATGCCGCAGGCGCGTTGCGCGGGGCTATCCATGGTGCATCCTCCAGAGTCAGGATTGAGGGCGTGAAAGGGGCCGCGGCATGCAGGTGCACGCCGGGCCATCTCGGACAACGCAAGGCGGGCCGCAGGAAGGACTCCTGAACGGCCCCGGATCCAACAACACAGTCTTCGGAGGTTTCATCGTGGTCCTCGCATGTGTAAGTGACGCCTCTTGTCGGGCGCACTGGGGGTGGAACGGAATTTACGCGGGTGAAAAAATTTACCAATCAGTAAAATCACCCAGAAAGTCGTCAGCAAGAAAGATGCCAGACAATCGCACCAAAATGGCGCCACTTATCCCGACTTACCATCTGCGCAATGGCAACCCTTTCTGACAATGCGCCCCCTTCCCTGGCGCGATCGGCCACGCGCAAACCCACGGCTGCACGCCTGCGCAAGGAACTGAACATCCTGCAGACGGCCGAGCTTCACTTTGCGCAATACGGCTTCGAAGGCGCATCGCTGGAACTGATCGCGCACGACGCCGGCCTGAGCCGCCACAACCTGCTGTACTACTTCGCCAGCAAGGAGGAGCTGTACCTGCGCGTGCTGGGCGACGTGCTGACGCAGTGGCTGGCCGGCATGTCCGACCTGCTGCGGGGCGACGACCCTGCGGAGGCCCTGCGCATCTACATCCGGGCCAAGCTGCAGTCCTCGCGCGAGCGGCCCCATGGCTCCCGTGTCTTCACGCGCGAGGTGATGGCCGGCGCGCCCCGCTTCGGACAGGCCATAGCGAGCCAGGTGGGCCCGGCGCTGGCGGCGGACGTGCAGGCCTTCGAGCGCTGGGTGGCGCAGGGCAAGATTGCCCGCGTGGATTTCACCCACCTGATGTTCATCCTCTGGTCCGTGACCCAGGCCTATGCCGATCAGCAGGCCCAGTTCGCGCTGCTGCTGGGCCGGCCGGAACTGACCGCCGACGACTACGACACGGCGGCCGATCTGATCTACCGGCTGGTAATCCGTGGCCTGCAGCCGGATACCGCGGCTCTCGCACAATGAGCGCATGAATCACAGCATCCGCCTGAGACCCCTGGAGCGCGAAGATCTGCGCTCCGTGCATCTGCTCAACAACAATGCCGCCATCATGCGCTACTGGTTCGAGGAGCCCTACGAGACCTTCGACGAGCTTTCCGCGCTCTACGACGCCCACGTGCACGACCAGACCGAGCGCCGCTTCATCGTCGAGCACCAGGGCGATCGCGCCGGTCTCGTCGAGCTGGTGGAGATCGACCTGATCCACCGGCGCGCCGAATTCCAGATCATCATCGCCCCCGAGCAGCAAGGCCAGGGCATCGCAGCCCAGGCAACGCGGCTGGCGCTGGACTATGGCTTCAAGACGCTCAACCTGCACAAGATCTTTCTCCATGTGGACCAGGAGAACGAGAAGGCCATCCACATCTACGCGCGCATAGGCTTCGTGCAGGAAGGCGTGCTGATCGACGAGTTCTTCGCCAACGGCCAGTACCGCAACGCCATCCGCATGTACCTGCTGCAAAACGACTACCTGCAGGCACAGGCCGGCATCGGCACCTGAGCGGGGACCTTCATCCTTTCGGCGACCTCTTCCTGGCAGCCGCCTCGTTGAGGGCGGCTGCCTCGCGCACCAAGTCCTTGAACGCTTGCGCATCGATCTCCTCGCCCTCGCGGATATCGATGGCACGGCGCACCTTGCCTTCAAGGCTGGCGTTGAACAGGTGCTGCGGGTCGGCCAGCGATGCGCCTTTGGGAAAGGTGAGCTTCACGGCCGATTGGTAGGCCTCGCCCGTGCACAGAATGCCACTGCACGACCAGACCGGCACCGACCATTTCCACTCTTCCGCCACGTCCGGAAGCGCTTGCACGATGAGCCGGCGCACATGCGCCAGCACCTCGCCGCGCCAGCCGCCCAGCTCGGCAATGCGCTGGTTGATCAATACGCTGGCCGACGCGGCCGCCTCGGGCGAAACTGTCTTGATCATCCATGTCTCCCAAAGTGATGCATGTTCGATCACAAGACAGGCCAAGGCAAGACCACAGGGAGAACGCACAAACAAAAAAGCCTTCTGAGTGATCAGAAGGCTTTTTGCATTCCATCTGGCAATGGAAAATTGGTAGGCGCGATTGGACTCGAACCAACGACCCCCACCATGTCAAGGTGGTGCTCTAACCAGCTGAGCTACGCGCCTGTGTTTGTTCGAGAAAGCGATTCTAGCACGGCTTTTTCAGCCTCCAGGCAAAAATGCCTGAACATGCTCAACGCCGCCGCGCTGAACGCACGCCCGCCACGGCGGCCACGATGCCCAGCACCTTGCTCAGGCGGCCCGAATCGGCCACCTCCACGGTGAAGGTCATCCAGGCCGTTCCCTTGACGGACTGGGTCTGCACGCCAATGACATTGGTCTTTTCGCGTGCAAAGACTTCCGAGATATCGCGCAGCAGGCCCTGCCGGTCCGCCGCTTCCACGGACACATCGACCGGGTAGACGGCCGAAGCCACGGTGGCCGCCTTGGGCTGGCCCCAGGCCACGTCGATCACGCGCTCGGAATTGCGCGCCGCCATCTCGCGGAAGTTGGAGCAGTCGGAGCGGTGCACGCTCACGCCCTTGCCGCGCGTGACGAAGCCCCGGATGTCGTCCGGCGGCGCAGGCTTGCAGCACTTGGCCAGCTGGGTCATCAGCGAGTCCACGCCAACGACCAGCACGCCACCCTTGGGCGAGTCCGTGCCGCGCGCCTTGCGCACCGGGGAGAATTCCTCGACTTCTTCCTCCGCCTCGACCGGTCGCAGCACGGTCTCGATGTTGCGCAGCGAGTATTCATCCTTGCCGACGACTTCGAACAAGGCATCGGCCGATTTGAAGCCGAGCTGCACCGCCAGCTCCTCCAGCTTGACGGCGGTCTTGCCCTCGCGCTGCAGCAGTTTCTCGACCGCCTCGCGGCCGCGCGCCACGGTCTCGTGCGTGGCCTGGGCATTGAACCAGGCACGCACCTTGGCCTTGGCACGGTTGCTGGTCAGGTAGCCGAGGTCGGCGTTGAGCCAGTCGCGCGAGGGGCGGCCTTCCTTGACCGTGGTGATCTCTACGGTCTGGCCGTTTTGCAGCGGTGTGTTCAGCGGCACCATGGCGCCGTCCACGCGCGCGCCGCGGCAGCGGTGGCCCAGGCTGGTGTGCACCGAGTAGGCAAAGTCCACGGGCGTTGCGCCCTGCGGCAGCTCGATGACCGCCGCATCGGGGGTGAGCACGTAGATGCGATCCTCGAACAGGCCGCGATGGTGCGCGCCCGCCAGGTCGCTGCCCCAGGCCAGCAGCTGGCGCAGCACGGCGATCTTGGCGTCGTACTCGCTGCTGGCGGTGACGCCCGCGTATCCCTTGGTGCCCGCCTCCTTGTAGGCCCAGTGGGCCGCCACGCCGTGCTCGGCATGGTCGTGCATGGCCTGGGTGCGGATCTGGATCTCAATGGCACGGCCCGTCTCGTCGCGCACCACGGTGTGCAGCGACTGGTAGCCGTTGGGCTTGGGCTTGGCGATGTAGTCGTCGAACTCCGCCTCGATGGGCGTGAACTGCTCATGCACCCAGGACAGGGTGGCGTAGCAGTCCTTGATCGTGGGCACGACGACACGCATGGCGCGGATGTCGAAGACCTGGTCGAAGTTCAGCGACTTGCCGCGCATCTTCTTGACGATGCTGTAGATGTGCTTGGGCCGGCCCTGCACCGTGGCGCTGATGCTGTGCGCACGCAGATCGGCCTCCAGCCGCGCCCGCATCTGCTCCATGTAGGCCTCGCGCTCCACGCGCTTTTCATCGAGCAGGCGGGCCACTTCACGGTAAGTCTCGGGCTCCAGGAAGCGCAGGGACAGATCCTCCAGCTCCCACTTGATCTGCCAGATGCCCAGGCGGTTGGCCAGCGGCGCGAACACCGTCAGCGCCTCGCGCGCAATGCCGGGAGAGACCGGGCGCTTGCTGGCCGCGTAGTAGCGCAGCGTCTGCAGGCGCGAGGCCAGCCGCAGCAGCACGACGCGCAGATCGCGCGAGAAGCCCAGCAGCATCTTGCGCACGTTCTCGGTCTGCGTGGCCTCATCGTCCAGATACTGGCCGCCCAGCTCGGCGCCGCGCGCCTGCTGCTGCACGCGCATGAGCTTGTTGGTTTCCACCGCCAGGGTGGCGAAATTCTCGCCAAAGGCCTTGGCGATCACTTCCTGCGGGCGATTCAGGTGCACGCTGGCATGCACCAGATAGATCGCCGCCTGCATCGTTTCGGAGCCACCGATGGTCTTGAGGATGGCGGCCACCGCATCGGCATGGGCCATCGTGTTCTCGCCGGACTCCATGGTCTCGGTGGCGATCAGCGGCTCGGCAAAGCTGCGCGCGCGGGCCAGCGCGTTGACCTGTTCGGGCAGGGTCTGCGACGTGGCCGTGATCAGGTGCGGCAGCACCGCCGGCACCTGGCCCGGCGCGGCTGCGGCGGGCGAAGGCGCCTGCACGGCGGCCTCGCTGCTGGCGGTCTTCATTCGTCACTCCCCCTGGCCTGCTCGGCAAGATTCATGGTGCTTGGCAAGCGCTCTTCTCCCCATAAGAACCGGCACAGCAAGGCCACCTGCCCTGCTGCGACGAAGGTGGGCGCATGCCCCACCCCTTCAAATTCCACGCAATGCGCCTTCGGGCCGCGCTGCGCCATGGCCTGCGCCGTGGCCGCAGTCAGCAGATCGGACTGCGCACCACGAACTAGCAAGACGCGTGCCTTGATCTGGTCATACAGCTGCCACAGCAGCGCTTCGCCGGCCTGGGCCATCTCGGGCGTCATCTGCTGCAGGGACACTGCAATCTGAGGGTCATAGTGCAAGACAAGGCCGCCATCGGCGGCCGGCCGCATCATAGGTCGCGTCAATCGCAACCATTGCCCTTCGCTATGTGGGCCGAAGCCTTCGGAAATCAAGAGCAGCGCATGGGCTGCCTGTTCAAGATTTTCAAAATGCACGCCCTTGCCCAGGTACTGACCTATGCGCTCCAGGGCAGACCACTCGATGACAGGCCCCACATCGTTGAGCACCAGCCTGCGGATGGGCGCCGGCAGCGGCAGCCCCGGCTGGCCTGCAAGCGCCATGCCGATCAGCCCGCCCATGCTGGTGCCCACCCAATCCAATTGTTCGACGGGCGCCTGCGCATGCACCTGGGCCAGCAAGGCCAGCATGTCGGCTGCGTAAAGAGGCACCTGGTAGGCGGCCGGATCCTGCAGCCAGTCGCTTTCGCCACGCCCGACCACGTCGGGGCAGATCACGCGGGCGCGTTCGCTGAGCCGCTCGGCCAGCACGTCGAAGTCACGCCCCTGGCGCGACAGGCCGTGCACGCAGACCACGACATGGGGATGGTTCGGATCGCCGGTGCGATTCCATTCCCAATAGGCCATGCGGTGCGACGCATTCTCTTGAGCAGCCGGGCTGGCAGTACGGCTCCAGGGTGAGGCACGCCCGGCAACTGCCGGGCAGGATACGTAGTTCAGCGTAGGATGATTCATGGAAACGCATTCGCGGAGCCGGCGCCGATAATGGCTGTGTTGCATCGTACATTCATTCGGAGACTCTCTATGTTGAAAGGCAAGACCGCCCTCGTGACCGGTTCGACCAGCGGAATCGGCCTCGGGATCGCGAAGGCGCTGGCCCGCCAGGGCGCCAATATCGTGCTCAATGGTTTCGGCGATGTGGACGGCCCGCGGGCCGAAGTGCTGGCCGCAGGCCAGGCCGCAGGTGCCCAGGTCGCCTACCACGGTGCCGACATGAGCCGCGTGGCAGACATCGAGGACATGGTCCAGTACAGCGTGCGCAACTTCGGCCAGATCGACATCCTCGTGAACAATGCCGGCATCCAGCACGTGGCGCGCGTGGAAGACTTCCCGCCCGAGCGCTGGGATTCCATCATCGCCATCAACCTGTCCAGCGCCTTCCACACCTCGCGCCTGGTCCTGCCCATGATGCAGGCGGCCGATGGCGGCAAGGGCTGGGGCCGCATCATCAACGTGGCTTCGGTGCACGGCCTCGTGGGCTCGGCGCAGAAGTCCGCCTATGTGGCGGCCAAGCACGGCATTGTCGGGCTGACCAAGGTCACGGCGCTGGAGAACGCCACCTCCGGCATCACCTGCAACGCCATCTGCCCCGGCTGGGTGCTGACGCCGCTGGTGCAAAAGCAGGTGGACGCCAAGGCCGAGCAGCACGGCATCAGCAACGAAGAAGCCAAGAAGCTGCTGCTGGGCGAAAAGGAACCCTCGATGCAGTTCACCACGCCCGAGGAGCTTGGCGAACTGGCCGTGTTCTTCTGCTCGCCCGCCGCAGCCAACGTGCGCGGCGTGGCCTGGAACATGGATGGCGGCTGGGCTGCGCAGTAATCGGAGCCAGACAGGACCACTGCCAAAAAAGGAGCGCCACGGCGCTCCTTTTTTCATGGATGGGTCACCCGGTCAGTACATCTGCACCGAGCCCGACACGTGGACCATCACCTGCGCCTTGCCCGCTTCCACGGACACGGCATCCATTTCCGCGCCGGCGGCCTTGGCGGACATGGCCATCATGCGCGGACGCGGCATGGGCACCGAGGTATCGCTGCTGCTCACGTTGACCTCGCGCAGGCTGTAGTTGGCAAAGCCGAAGCTCTTGGACAGCGTGGTGGCACGCTGCTTGAACTGTTCGATGGCCTTGGCCTGGGCCTCGCCCTCGACCTTTTCACGGGCCTCGCGCGACAGGCCGAAGCCCACTTGCGACAGCGTCATGTCCTGCACCTGTGCCGCCGTCTGCGTGATGCGCGCGAAGTCGCGGCCCTGCAGAAGAATCTCGGCGCGGCCCTGCCAGCCTTCCACCTTGTTGTCCTTGCCATAGCGCGGATAGATGCCGAAGCTGCCGGTGCTCACATCCATCTGGCCCGACTGGGCGCTGCGCTTGGTCACGGCCATGGCGGCCTCGACCACTTTCTGCAGCTGGGACTGGACCGTGGCCGCATCGCGCCCTTCGCGCGTGGCCGACAAGGTGGCGGTCAGCAGGTCCTGCACCACATCCACCGAGCCTTCTGCAGACAACTGCACCACATTGGCCGGCTGTGCCTGCGCCGAGGCGGCGTTCTGCGCCCAGGCACCGCTGGCACAGGCCAGCGCAGTGGCCGCGACCACGGACTTGACCCAGGGGCGGGACAGCTGTTTGGAAAGCTTGCTCATGCGTTCACCCTTTGAAATGAAAGGTAGTTCAGGGATACAACTGCATGCCGCCCTTTCGCTACGGCATGCCGCCAGATAGTGACAGGTGTGGAGCCGTTCAGGCCTATTCGCCCCGTCATTCACAACATTATTGCAACGATAAATGCATCAACGCGGAGAACCCATAGTTAAATATTCTAAAGACACATTTTCCGTTCTAAATTTAAACGCAACATCTGTAACACACGGCAAAAGTTCGGGGTTTTGACCAGACTTTTCAGCGCAAGCTGGTAACAATGGCGGCTGTTACAAATGACCGACCGAGGATGAACATGGCCACTACGACCAACCGCACCGACAAGATCTTGGTGGTGGATGACGATGCGCGCATCCGCGACCTGCTGCGCCGCTACCTGACGCAGGAAGGCTTCGAGATCATGATTGCCGAAGATGGCAAGGCGCTGAACCGCATCCTGCTGCGCGAAACAGTGGACCTGATCGTGCTTGACCTGATGATGCCCGGCGAGGATGGCCTGTCCATCTGCCGCCGCCTGCGCTCGGCCAATGACCGCACGCCCATCATCATGCTGACCGCCAAGGGCGAGGATGTGGACCGCATCGTGGGCCTGGAAGTGGGCGCCGACGACTACCTGGGCAAGCCCTTCAACCCCCGCGAACTGCTGGCCCGCATCCATGCCGTGCTGCGCCGCCGCCCGCCGCAGGAAGCGCCGGGCGCGCCCTCCGGCGACAACGAGGTGGTGAGCTTCGGCCCCTTCACCTTCGACCTGGGCACGCGCGTGCTGCAAAAGAACGGCGAGGAACTGCCGCTGACCACGGGCGAATTCGCCATGCTCAAGGCCCTGGTGCGCCACCCGCGCCAGCCGCTGTCGCGCGAGAAGCTGGCCCTGCTGGCGCGCGGCCGCGAGTTCGAGCCCTTCGACCGCAGCCTGGACGTGCAGGTCTCGCGCCTGCGCAAGCTGATCGAGGAAGATGCTGCCGCACCGCGCTATATCCAGACGGTCTGGGGTGTGGGCTACGTGTTCGTACCCGATGGCGCGAACTGATCGATAGATAGTCCGCTGGCCTGCACCCGAGACAACCGGTAACGCAGGCTGGCCGGCACAGGCGTAATCTCGCAGCCGGCCCCTAGAATGACGAACCGCATTCCATGAGTTCCTTCACCGTCCCGCCCCACGACGCCACCAGCCCTGCGCCGCTCGACTACGAGCGGCGCATGACTGCGCGCTCTCCGCTGGGACTCAATCTTTTCTGGCGTACCTTCTGCCTGCTGGCCCTGCTGCTGGTGGGCAGCATCCTGGCGTGGCTGCAGACGCTGCGTGCCTTCGAGTTCGAGCCGCGCACGCTGCACACCGCCCAGCAGATCGCCTCGCTGGTCAACCTCAGCCGCGCGGCCCTGGTGCATTCGGATGCCATCAACCGTGTCTCGCTGATCAAGACCATGGCCGACCAGGAAGGCGTGCGCATTCTGCCGCGCGAGCCTGGCGACAGCTTCGAGCTGCTGGACCAGAGCACGCTGGGCAAGCGCCTGACCGAAGAACTCACGCGCCGCCTGGGCTACGGCACCATCGTGGCGCGCAGCGTCAATGGCGAACCGGGGCTGTGGGTGGGCTTCACCATCAATGGCGACCGCACATGGCTGCTGATGGACCGCTCGCGCTTCACGCCGGCCAGCGGGCGCACCTGGCTGATCTGGCTGATCACGGCCGGCCTGCTGTCCCTGGCGGGGGCGGCAGCCATCGCGCGCCTGATCAACCGGCCGCTCAAGCAGTTGAGCTATGCGGCCAACCGCGTGCGAGATGGCGACTTCGACGCCAGCCAGCTCGATGAGGAAGCCGTCACCAGCGAGATCCGCGAGGTCAATATCGGCTTCAACCGCATGGCGCAGAAACTGGCCCAGCTGGAGCAGGACCGCGCGGTGATGCTGGCTGGCATCTCCCACGACCTGCGCACGCCGCTCGCCCGCCTGCGACTGGAGACCGAGATGAGCGTGGTGGACGACGTGGCGCGCGAGCACATGGTGGCCGACATCGTGCAGCTTGACGCCACCATCGACAAATTCCTGGACTACGCCCGCCCCGACCATGTGACCCTCAATCCGGTGAACCTGCATGCCGTGGTCTCTTCCTGCGTCTATGCGGTGCAGGACCACCGCGAGCTGCAGATCAGCATGGCCGTGCCCGAAGGCGTCTATGTGCTGGCCGACGAGGTGGAACTGGCGCGCGTGATCTCCAACCTGTTCGAGAACGCTCGCCGCTACGGCAAGACGCCCGAGACCGAAACCACCCACGTGGACGTGACGGCATCGGAGCGCGAAAGCTGGGTCGTGATCCGCATCCGCGACCATGGCCGTGGCGTGCCGCCCGAGCAGCTGGCCAGCCTGACCCAGCCCTTCTTCCGTGGCGACTCCGCGCGCACGGCCGCAGCGGGCGCGGGCCTGGGCCTGTCCATCGTGGACAAGACGGTGCAGCGCATGGGCGGCGTGTTTGCGCTGTCCAACTCCTCCACGGGCGGGCTGGTTGCCCATGTGCAGTTGCAGCGTGCCTCGGGCGTGGCCAAGGGTGCCGAGCCCGAGCAGCGTCTGCAGCGCCCGCAGATCAAGCGCCAGCTGCCCCCGCGCGCGCAGGACGGCGCCCTGGACGGAGAAGACTGAGTACGCAGCGCACGTTCGTCAGATACGTTCGGCAGATACAAAGGCCCCGGCGATCGTTGACCGATCGCCGGGGCCTTTTGCCATGGGGACGGTACCCCGCTGGTCAGGCGCGGAACAGCAAGGCGGCGGCGCGCGCCTCCATGGCCTGTTGCTGGCCCACGGGCCCGAGCTTCTCGGCCGTCTTGGCCTTGACGTTGACCTGGTCCAGCGCCAGGCCCAGCGCCGTGGCGATGCGCTCGCGCATGGCAGGAATGTGCGGCGCCAGCTTGGGGGCCTGGGCAATGATGGTGCTGTCGATGTTGCCAATCTCCAGGCCCGTGGCGCGCACGCGGCGCGCAGCTTCCACCAGCAGCACCAGCGAATCGGCGCCACGGAATTCGGGGTCGGTGTCGGGGAAATGCCGGCCGATGTCGCCCAGCGCCGCGCCGCCCAGCAGCGCGTCGGTGATGGCGTGCAGCAGCACGTCGGCATCGGAGTGGCCCAGCAGCCCCAGTTCATGCGGCACCTCGATGCCGCCCAGGATCAGCTTGCGCCCGGGCACCAGGGCATGCACGTCCCAGCCCTCGCCAATACGAAAATTCATGTGAAACATTCCAGGTTCAGAAAAACGGATTGCCCGACGCCTGCGGCTGGTCGCGCTTGCCACGGTAGCGTTCCAGCGTCGCGCCATGCGCGCGCTGCGACAGCACGGCGGCAGCCAGCGCAAAGTCGTCGGGATAGGTGACCTTGAAGTTCTGCGCGCCGCCGGGCACCAGGCGCGGGCGCTGGCCCACGGCCTCCATGGCGCTGGCCTCGTCGGTCACGGCCGATCCCGCGTGCTCCAGGGCGTCAAGCAGCGGCGCGATGCGAAACATCTGCGGCGTCTGCGCCAGCCATTTGTCGCTGCGGTCCACCGTGCCCGCCACGCGCACCCCGCCAGGCCCGGTCACGGCCGTCTTGAGCGTGTCGGGCAGCTTGTGCGCCAGCAGGCCGCCCACGGCATCGTGCTCGCAGGCGTCGATCAGGGCATCGATCAGTTCGGGCGTCACCAGGCAGCGCGCGGCGTCGTGCACCAGCACCCAGTCGTGCGCGCTCGCACCGCGCACCAGCAGCTCCTTCAGGCCGTTGGTCACGGATTCGGCCCGCGTGGCGCCGCCGCAGGCCGCCGTGGAGTAGCGCGTGGGCGACGGGCCCGGCAGGCCCTGGCGCCAGAAATCATCGCCAGGCGCGATCACCACCAGAGTGTGGTGCACGCGCGCTGTGCCCGCAAAGGCGGCCAGTGTGTGCGCCACCATGGGCGCACCGGCCACCAGGTGGTATTGCTTGGGCAGTTCAGGCGCAGGCGCATCGGGTGCGATGGCGCGCGAGCCCGTGCCCGCACAGGGGATCAAGGCCCACAGGCGGGCCGGCTCCAGGGACGCGGGCGCAGCCGCCGCAAGCAGATCTTTCATGGAGGCGCATTGTAGTGACGGCCATGCGCCACCATGGACATGCGGGCATGCCTGCATGGCCGCCATGCGTGCTGGCTAAAATGGTTCGATACCCCTCTGCGCGTGCCGAGGGGTTTTGTCGTTACTTCGCCCAGGCGCTGCGGCGCCCACGTCCAAGCACCATGGAACTGCCCAAGCTCACTCCCGGAAAACGCTTCACCCTGCCCCGCCCCGTGGGCAGCGCCGACGCCCTGCTGCTGGCCCGCCTGGGCGAGCGCGAGAAGGCTGCTGGCCGGGTGACGGCCATCGTCACGGCCGACGCCTCGGATGCCCAGCGGCTGATCGACGAGATGGCCTTCTTCGCCCCGGGCCTGCGCTGCGCGCTGTTCCCCGACTGGGAGACCCTGCCCTACGACAGCTTCTCTCCCCACCAGGACCTGATCAGCGAGCGCCTGGCCACGCTGTGGCGCATCAACCAGCGCGACAAGGAGCATGGTGCCGACGTGGTGCTGGTGCCCGCCACCACGGCGCTGTACCGGCTGGCGCCGCCCTCCTTCCTGGCCGGCTACACCTTCGAGTTCAAGAGCGGCCAGAAGCTGGACGAGGCCAAACTCAAGGCCCAGCTGACGCTGGCCGGCTACCAGCATGTCTCCCAGGTGGTCAGCCACGGCGAGTACGCGGTGCGCGGCGGCCTGATCGACCTGTTTCCCATGGGCTCGCTGCAGCCCTACCGCGTGGATCTGTTCGACGACGAGATCGACTCCATCCGCACCTTCGACCCCGACACCCAGCGCAGCCTCTACCCCGTGCCCGAGGTGCGCCTGCTGCCCGGCCGCGAGTTCCCCATGGACGAGGACGCGCGCGCCAAGTTCCGCCAGCGCTGGCGCGAGCTGCTGGAGGGCGACCCCACGCGCAGCCGCATCTACAAGGACATGGGCCAGGGCATTGCCACGGCCGGCATCGAGTACTACCTGCCGCTGTTCTTCGACGAAACGGCCACCGTGTTCGACTACCTGGGCGCCGATGCCACCGTGGTGATGCATGGCGACCTGGAGCCGGCCTTCCAGCGCTTTTGGCAGGACACCAAGGAGCGCTTCCGCCTGGTGCAGGGCGACCCCGAGCGCCCGGCCCTGCCGCCCGAGGTGCTGTTCCTGTCCGCCGACCAGTTCTACACGCGCGCCAAGGAGCACGCTCAGCTCGCGCTGCGCCCAGGCACCGAGGACGTGGCCGACAGCGCCATCTTCCAGAAGCTGGAGGACCTGTCGGTGGTGCGCGGCGCGGAAGACCCGCTGGCGCGCCTGCAAAAGCACATTGCCAGCAGCGCCCACCGCATCCTGCTGCTGGCCGAGTCCGATGGCCGGCGCGAAAGCCTGCTGGACTTCTTCCGCGCCTCGGGCGTGAACCCGCCGGTCTTCGACTCGCTGGCCGAGTTCCAGGGCGATGCGGGCGAGAAGGTGGGCATTGCCACGGCCGGCCTGATGAACGGCTTTGCCTGGGTGGAGGAAGGCCTGGACTTCGTCACCGAGACGGAGCTGTTCGCCACCAGCCCCACGGGCCGCAGGCGCCGCCGCCAGGAGCAGGTCAGCGATGTGGAGGCGCTGATCAAGGACCTGTCCGAACTCAAGGTGGGCGACCCCGTGGTGCATTCGGACCACGGCATCGGCCGCTACCAGGGCCTGGTCAACATGGACATGGGCCAGAAGAACCCTGACGGCACGCCGGCCGTGCAGGAGTTCCTGCACCTGGAGTACGCGGGCAACGCCGTGCTCTACGTGCCCGTCAGCCAGTTGCAGCTGATCAGCCGCTACACGGGCGTCTCGCCGGAGGACGCGCCGCTGCACAAGCTCGGCGGCACGCAGTGGGAAAAGGCCAAGCGCAAGGCGGCCGAGCAGGTGCGCGACTCGGCAGCCGAGCTGCTGAACATCTACGCACGCCGCGCCGCACGCCAGGGCCATGCCTTCCGCTACTCGCCCCAGGACTACGAGCAGTTCGCCAACGACTTCGGCTTCGAGGAAACGGCGGACCAGCGCGCCGCCATCCACGCCGTGATCCAGGACATGATCAGCCCCCAGCCCATGGACCGCCTGGTCTGCGGCGACGTGGGCTTCGGCAAGACCGAGGTGGCGCTGCGCGCGGCCTTCGTGGCCATCACGGGCGGCAAGCAGGTGGCCTTCCTCGCGCCCACCACGCTGCTGGCCGAGCAGCACTACCAGACCCTGGTGGACCGCTTCTCCAAGTGGCCGATCAAGGTGGCCGAAGTCTCGCGCTTTCGCTCGGGCAAGGAGATCACGGCGGCCGTCAAGGGCATTGCCGACGGCTCGGTGGACATCGTCGTGGGCACGCACAAGCTGCTGTCGGAGTCCACGCAGTTCAAGAACCTGGGCCTGCTGATCATCGACGAGGAGCACCGCTTCGGCGTGCGCCACAAGGAAGCCATGAAGGCCATGCGCGCCGAGGTGGACGTGCTCACGCTGACGGCCACGCCCATCCCGCGCACCATGGGCATGGCGCTGGAAGGCCTGCGCGACCTGTCCGTCATCGCCACCGCGCCCCAGCGGCGCCTGGCCATCAAGACCTTTGTGCGCAACGAGGGCACGGGCGTGATCCGCGAGGCCGTGCTGCGCGAGCTCAAGCGCGGCGGCCAGTGCTACTTCCTGCACAACGAGGTCGAGACCATCGAGAACCGCAAGCAAAAGCTCGAGGAAATCCTGCCCGAGGCACGCATTGCCGTGGCCCACGGCCAGATGCCCGAGCGCGAGCTCGAACGCGTGATGCGCGACTTCGTGGCCCAGCGCTACAACATCCTGCTGTGCTCGACCATCATCGAGACCGGCATCGACGTGCCCAGCTCCAACACCATCCTCATCAGCCGCGCCGACAAGTTCGGCCTGGCCCAGCTGCACCAGCTGCGCGGCCGCGTGGGCCGCAGCCACCACCAGGCCTATGCCTACCTGATGGTGCCCGACCTGGACAGCCTGACCAAACAGGCCCAGCAGCGGCTGGAGGCCATCCAGCAGATGGAGGAACTGGGCTCGGGCTTCTACCTGGCCATGCACGACCTGGAGATCCGCGGCGCCGGCGAGGTGCTGGGCGAGAACCAGAGCGGCAACATGATGGAGGTGGGCTTTCAGCTCTACAACGAGATGCTGTCCGAGGCGGTGCGCAGCCTCAAGGCCGGCAAGGAGCCCGATCTGCTCAGCCCGCTGTCGGCCTCCACCGACATCAACCTGCACGCGCCGGCCCTGCTGCCCAACGACTACTGTGGCGACGTGCACCTGCGCCTGTCTTTCTACAAGAAACTGGCCACGGCCCGCACCAGCGACCAGATCGACACCCTGCTCGAAGAAATCGTGGACCGCTTCGGCAAGCTGCCGCCCCAGGCGCAGACGCTGATCGACGTGCACCGCCTGCGCGTGCTGTCCCAGCCCTACGGCGTGGTCAAGGTGGATGCAGCGCCCGGCGTCATCAACATCACCTTCAAGCCCCAGCCACCTGTGGACCCGATGGCCATCATCCACCTCATCCAGAAGAACAAGCACATCAAGCTGGCCGGCAACGAGAAGCTGCGCATCGAGCGTGCCCTGGACAACCCCAAGGACCGTGCCCAGATGGTGCGCGACGTGCTGCGCAGCCTGGGCCAGCCGCTGGTGGAGGCGAAGGCGGCCCAGCCCGCATAGAACGCGTCGTTCCAGCCATGTTCCTCGAAGCGAGCATCGCCCTGCTGGCCCTGGCCACCGCGCTGTGGCTGCGCCCCTGGCGCATGCTGGCCGGCCGCCCGGGTCCGGGCGGCCCGCAGGACCGCGTTGCCTCGCCCCTGGTCACGCCGCTGCTGGGCGTGCTCGTGCTGCTGCCCTGGATCTGGGCCCTGCCCACGCTGCACCGCATGCCGCTGCAACTGCAGTGGTCATCGGCGCCGCTGGTGGTGCTCATGCTGGGCTGGCCTCTGGCCGTGCCGCTGCTGCTCATCGTGGGCGGGCTGGCCGCCCTGCTGTCGCCGGCCCTGGGCTGGGGCGATGCGCTGGGCATCTCGGTCTGGCAGGGCATCGTGCCCGCCACGCTGGCCATGCTCTGGGGCGCGGCGCTGCGGCGCTGGCTGCCGCACCAGATCTTTGTCTACATCCTCGCCCGCGGCTTTGCGGGCACGGTGCTGTGCGTCTTCATCGCCGCGCTGCTGGCCCAGGCGGCGGGCCACGCCCTGCCCGGCGTCAACGAGGATCTGTCACGCATCGCGCGCTGGCTCATGGCCTGGGGCGATGCCGTGGTCACCGGCATGGTCACCGCCATCTTCGTGGTGTTTCGCCCCCAATGGCTGGCCACCTGGTCGGACGCCATCTACCTGCGCCAGCCGCCCGCAGCCTGACGGCAGGCCCGCCACTGGATATGATCTGCGCCTGTTTCCCGCCAGCCCGGCGGCCCGTCCCCTTTTTGCTGCCCCACCCATGACCGATGTCACCGAATTCGCGCCCGGACTGCTGATCCGCGGCATCCAGCCGCCACTGAAGCTGGCCGACTACAAGCTCATCGCGTTCGACATGGACTCGACGCTGATCACCATCGAGTGCATCGACGAGATCGCCGACGCCACCGGCAAGAAGGCCGAGGTCTCGGCCATCACCGAAGCCACCATGCGCGGCGAGATCACCGACTTCAAGGACAGCCTGCGCCAGCGCGTGGGCAAGCTCGTCGGCGTGACCGAGGCCGACATGGCCCGCGTGCTGGCCGAGCGCCTGAAGCTCTCCCCGGGCGCCGAAACCCTGGTGCGCGCAGCCCAGGCTGCGGGCCTGAAGGTGCTGCTGGTCTCGGGTGGCTTCACCTACTTTGCCGAACATGTGCGCGGCATGCTGGGCATCGACTTCGTGCGTGCCAACGTGCTGGAGATGCGTGACGGCGCGCTGACCGGCGGCCTGATCGAGCAGCCCTGGGGCGACATCTGCGACGGCGCCGAAAAGCGCCGCACCCTGCTGGAGGTCGCCTCGCTGCTGGGCATTCGCCCCGACCAGTGCATCGCCGTGGGCGACGGCAGCAACGACATTCCCATGATGCAGGTCGCAGGCCTGTCCGTGGCCTACCACGCCAAGCCGCGCGTGCGCAACGAAGCCAAGGTCTCCATCACCGAAGGCGGCCTGGACCGCCTGCTGGAAGTCCTGCGCTGAAAACGGGTGGCAGCGGCGCGCGCAGGCCGCTGCGCCGCTCCGCAATCAATAGCTGAGAATGTTCTGTGGGCTTGCTTTTCCGGCAAGCCCCAGTCTTTTCTACAATGCATCACGCAGCTCCATAGGCCACCACCCCAGCGCCGGGTGGCCCACCTACAACAGCAGGCTGCACGCCGGCGCATCCGCGCGCCGGTGCTTGGAATCTCCTCCCCCATCCCCATGTGACACACAAGGCCGCAGGCCTGCCCGCATACGGGCAGCCTGTGGCGCGCCGACCGGCGCGGGCCCGCCTGCGCCGACCGTGTACATGACCACCATGATTGGAAAAAACTCCGTGAAGACTTCGTTCCGCGCCACTGCCTCCGTGATCGCCCTGGCCATTGCATCGCTGACCGTGCCCACGCTGGCCCAGGCCAAGCGCATGGGCAGCGGCGGCAAGTCCGTGCGCCCGGCGTCGATCGGCAAGGCCCCCGCTCAGCCCGCAGCGCCTGCGGCACCCACCGCCAGCAAGGCGGCGACTCCTTCCACCCCCACCGCACCGGCCGCGCCTGCAGCCCCGACCGCTGGGGCAGCCCCCGCTGCGGCACCTGCGGCTGGGGCCGCCCCCGCTGCTGCTGCACCTGGCGCGGCTGCCGCTCCCGCAGCACGCGGCTCCGGCATGATGGGCACGCTGGGCGCCGCTGCCGTGGGCGCCGTTGCAGGCTCCATGGCCGGCAATGCGCTGGCTGGCGCCATGACCCCTGAAAAGGATGCGGCCGCCAAGGAAGCCGAAGCCAAGGCCAAGGCCGCTGAAACCGAGGCAGCCGAGCTGCAGCGCAAGGCCGACGAAGCCAAGGCCAAGGCGGAAGCCGCACGCGCTGCCGCCAAGTAAACCGCCTGCGTTTTCCCCCGAAAAGGCCGCGCCCGTCGCGGCCTTTTGCTTTTTAGGGCAGTTGCTTCAGCGCGGCCCGGCGCGCAGCGGCTGCAGCAGGTGCGACAGGCCGTTGTGGTCCAGTTCCTGCATCAGTGCCAGCAACTGGCCCAGCTCTCCCTTGGGGAAGCCTTCGCGTGCGAACCAGTTCAGATAGTTGCCGGGCAGGTCGGCGATCAGCCGGCCCTTGTACTTGCCGTAGGGCATGTGCACCTGCACCAGCTTTTGCAGCATTTCGGAGTCCATGGCGACGATGGTACGCGCTGCGGCATCGCAAGAATCCGCATAAAAAGCCACAGCCTTATAACCAAATAGCAAAATTGTTCATTGCGGTCGCTGGCGCCGCACTAGACTATGCGCCTGCCTGCCGTACTGCCCGATACAGAACCACTCCACCGGGCCTGCGGCGTTTTTGCAACCCGTTGAAGAAAGTCCTCCGGTCATGTTGAAGAAAGCCCTCTCCGCAATCGCGATTGCCACGCTGGCCCTGACGGCCCAGGCCGCCGACGTGCTCAAGGTCGGCGCCACCGCCGTGCCCCATGCAGAAATCCTCAACCATGTGAAGCCGGCCCTGAAGGCCCAGGGCATCGACCTGCAGATCAAGGAATTCAGCGACTACGTGCAGCCCAATGCGGCCGTCGAGGACAAGCAGCTGGACGTGAACTTCTTCCAGCACCAGCCCTACCTGGACAGCTACAACAAGGACCGCAAGACCTCGCTGGTGGCCGTGCCCAATGGCAAGGTCCACGTGGAGCCCTTCGGCGGTTACTCGCAGAAGATCAAGAACGTGAAGGATCTGAAGGACGGCGCCACCATCGCCATCCCCAACGACCCCTCCAACGGTGGCCGCGCCCTGATCCTGCTGGCCAAGCAGGGCCTGATCGAGCTCAAGGACCCCAAGAGCCTGACGCCCACGCCGCTGGACGTGGCCAAGAACCCCAAGAAGCTCAAGTTCAAGGAACTCGAAGCCCCGCTGCTGCCACGCGCGCTGGCTGACGTGGACCTGGCCCTGATCAACACCAACTACGCCATCGAGGCCAAGCTCAATCCCACCAAGGATGCGCTGTTCATCGAAGGCGCCGATTCGCCCTACACCAACATCGTGGTCTCGCGCCAGGACCGTGCCAACGATCCCAACATCGCCAAGCTGATGAACGCGCTGCACACGCCCGACGTGAAGAAGTTCATCCTCGAGAAGTACAAGGGCGCTGTCGTTCCTGCGTTCTGAGGCGCAGGGAATGCAGCCGGTCGGCTGCGTCCTGTCCCCGCAAAAAAAGCGCTGCCTCGGCAGCGCTTTTTTCATTCCCGTTCCCTGGTATCGCCACTCAACCCGCAGGCGTCACCTCGGCCGGCGCCTTGGCCGCCGCAGCGGGCCGCGTGATGGCGCTGCCCATGGCCGCGCCCATGATGCAGGCGATGGCCAGCCACTGGGTCCCCACCAGGTGCTCATGCAGCAGCAGCATGCCCATGAGGGCGGCAATCGCAGGCTCCGTGGCCAGGGCGATGCCGAAGGTGGCCGGTGGCAGGCGGCGCAGGGCCATCATCTCCAACGTATAGGGCAAGGCGCTGGAGATGGCCGCCACCACCAGGCCGAAGGCCAGGATGGACGGCTGCAGCAGCTTGGCCCCCGCCTCGGCCACGCCGAAGGGCACCACCACCATGGCAGCGAACACCAGGCCCAGCGACACGGCCTGGCCGCTGGGAATGCTGCCCAGGCGCTGCCCCAGCAGGATGTACAGCGCCCAGCAGATGGCAGCACCCACGGCGCAGGCAATGCCCACGGGCTCCAGCACCAATCCGCCCGCGCCGGCGCCCCTATCGGCAAAATCAGGGCCAGCCCCGCCACGGCCAGCGCCAGCCAGACAAAGTCCACCGGCCGGCGCGAGTGGTAGATGGCCACGGCCAGCGGACCGGAGAATTCGATGGCCACGGCCAGTCCAAAGGGAATGGTGCGCAGCGCCATGTAGAACAGCAGGTTCATGGCGCCCAGCGCCACGCCGAAACGCAGCAGCGCCCAGGCCTGGGGGCGGGCCAGCGTCCAGCGCCAGGGCCGCCAGATGGCCACCAGGATCAGCGCGGCAAAGCCCACGCGCAATGCCGAAGTGCCCTGGGCGCCCAGCACCGGAAAAAGCTGCTTGGCAAGAGAAGTGCCCACGCCCAGTGCCGTGACCGAGCCCAGCACGGCCAGCAGGGGCCAGGCGCGGTTCCATGTGGTGTTTGTTGTCATGGCACGTACGATATTGCAGGCCAGCGATGCAAAAGGCTCGTTTTGGGGCCTCTTCGCGCAATATTCGCTCTTTCCAACCGCCTCGCCCCCGTTTTACGCCCCGCCCCCCATGCCCGCCATCGCACTCGATACTTTTGACCGCGCCATCCTCGACGTGCTCCAGCGCGACAACCTCACGCCACAGCGCCTCATTGCCGAGCAGGTCCACCTTTCGGCACCGGCCGTGCAGCGGCGCATACGGCGCCTGCAGGAGCTGGGCGTGATCACGGCCAACGTGGCCGTGGTCGATCCCGTGCGCACGGGGCGTCCGCTCACCGTGCTCATCAACGTGCAGCTGGCCAACGAGCGCCCGGACCTGTCCCTGGCCTTTCGCGCGCGCGTGGCGCGCGAGCCCGCCGTGCAGCAGTGCTACTACGTGACCGGGGAAGCCGACTATTCATTGATCGTCACGGCTGCCGATATGCAGGAGTACCAGGCGCTGGCGGCGCGGCTGTTCTCCGGAGACGACAACATCCGGCGCTACACCACCTCGATCGCTCTGGAACGCATCAAGACCGGGCTGCAGTTGCCGATGGCAGAACACAAGCCCGACAATGAAACAAGTTGACACAACCTAGACATACACCAGGAGACTGCTTTGAGCGCACCTTCACCGGACAGCATGGCCCGCCTCGTCGCCACACGCACCCTCGACAAGTACGAGCGTGACTACTATCCCAAGCGCGAGCGCATCACCATTTCCTTCCGGGGCGACCTGGCCGAGCAATACAACTACGACAAGATCCAGCCATTGTCCGAGGCCCAGCGCCATGGCCACAAGGTCGTCATCGAGGCGACCAGCCAGAAGACCGGTGCCACGGGCCACTACTGCATCGAATGCAACAGCTGGAACCTCATCGAGGCCGTAGGCACCTGGGCGCCCGGCGAGCAAGCCCCGGCCGCAGACTGATCTGCGCCGTCAGCCGCCTGCCGGTGCCAACGCGCTGCCAGCCACCCACCAGGCCAGCGCCAGCATCATCACGCCCGTGAGGCCATCGAGAACGCGCCAGGCCTGCGGCTTCTCGAACAGGCGCTTCATGCGGCGGCCCGCAAAGGCCAGCGCCACGAACCACGACAGGCTGGCCGATGCGGCGCCCACCACATAGACCCACTTGAGCACGCCTTCCTGGCGCGCGCCGATGGAGCCCATGAGCAGCACCGTGTCCAGATAGACATGGGGGTTGAACAGGGTGATCACGGCCAGCGTGGAGACCACGCCCAGCAGGCCACGCGGGGCCAGTTGCCCGCCCGATGCCGCCAGTTGCGCATCGGGCGCCATGGCCATGCGCCACAGCGCGATCAGCCCATAGGCCAGCAGGAACAGGGCGCCACCCAGCGTCAGGTAGCGGGCCAGGTCGGGGTTGTCGCCCAGCAGCCGGGCCATGCCCGCCACGCCCAGGCCGATGAGCACCACGTCGCTCACCACGCACCAGGCCACGCAGGCGCGCACATGCTGACCGTGCACGGCCTGGCGCAGCACATAGAGGTTCTGGGCGCCGATGGAGACGATGAGAGACAGGCAGACCGTGAAGCCCGCCAGCCAGGAAGAAGAAACATTTGCAGTCCACATGGCCGGGATTGTCTGGCCGGCAAATGGTTAAGTAAAATTACATTTACTCAACCAAATGAAGAATATCTAAATGCTCGACTACGCCGGACTCGAAGCCCTGGCGGCCGTGGTGCGCGAAGGCAGCTTCGAGCGCGCGGCGCGCAAGCTGCATGTCACGCCCTCGGCCGTTTCCCAGCGCATCAAGCTGCTGGAGGAGCGTGTGGGCCAGGTGCTGGTACTGCGCGGCCAGCCCTGCTCGGGCACCGATGCGGGCCGCAGGCTGTGCCTGCACCTGGAGCAGGTGGCCCTGCTCGAAAACGATCTGCGCCGCAAGAACCCGGAGCTGGTCCCCGAGGGCCAGACCGCCCTGCCCACGCTCAAGCTGGCCGTCAATGCCGACTCGCTGTCCACCTGGTTCATGGACGCCATGTCCGCCTTCACGCGCGACGGCAACGAGCTGCTGGACATCAGCATCGACGACCAGGACCACACGGCCAAGCGCATCCGCGAGGGCGAGGTGCTGGCCGCCGTCACGGCCACTTCCTCGGCCATTCCCGGCTGCAACACCTGGCCGCTGGGCCGCATGCGCTACGTGGCGGCCGCCAGCCCCGACTTCATCCGCCGCTACCTGAAGGACGGCATCACGCCCGAGGCCATGGCGCGCACGCCCATGATGAGCTACGGCCGCAAGGACAGCCTGCAGGACCAGTGGCTGCAACGCCTGGGCGCGGAGGGGCGGCGCAACACGCCGCGCCACTTTCTGCCCTCCAACCAGGGCTATACGCGGGCCTGCGAGCTGGGCATGGGCTGGGGCATGCACCCGCCGCTGATGATCGGCGCGCAGCTGGCCGAAGGCAGCCTGGTGGAGCTGCTGCCCGGCAACGACCTGGACATTCCCATGTACTGGGCCCATGCGCGCAATGCGCAGGCCAGCCTGCAGCGGCTGACGGACTGCGTGATCCAGGCCGCGGCGGCCTGCCTGGACCCGATGGAGTGAATGGGCGATGGCGACAGCGACGGCGGCGCCGTCCGCGCCCGGCTCAGGGCTGGCGGCCGGTGTCGTCTGCCGGGGTGGACGGCTCAGCCTGGGCCTGGTCGTTGCGTTCCGGCCGCTGTATGGTGCGCACGGCCGCGCGCACGCGGGTCAGGGTGTGGAAGTCCAGCAGGCTGGTGGCCATGATGGTTTCCCAGAGAAAGCAGGCCAGGGCCGAGAGAAACATCAGCACGCCGAACAGAAAGCCCAGCACCGCATAGCCATGGCCGTTGATGCCGTAGGCCTCGCCCAGGAACAGCAGGGCAATGGTCAGGCCGATGCAAAAGCCGCAGACGGTCAGCAGCCCTATGCAGACATTGGCCAGCCGGCCGCGCTTGCGCAGAAAGTGCAGTTCCGTGAGGCTGCGCGCGATGAAGTCCTCTTCCTGCGGGTTGCGCAGCAGTTCTTCCAGCTTGCGCGCGCGGTCGATGATGCGGGCCAGCCGCCCGGCCACGGCGCCGATCATGCCGGCCACGGCCGTCAGGAAGAACACCGGCGCCAGCGCCAGCTGGATGCTGTGGGTGACGGTATCGGCGTCTAGCGACCAATTGATCATGCGGTCCTCTGCGTGCTTTCTGTTGTCTGGTGCGGCCATGCTGCCGTGTTTTCGCGCGGACAGTATTGTGGCCGCAAGCGGGGCCGGCAAGAGGCCATGTCGCCAGCTTTTGGCATTCAGCGGGCCGGTGGCGCTGGCAGCATCTGCCGGCACAGCGACAGCATCTCGGTCAGCAGGGCGGGCGCCTGGTCGCGCCGGCAGACCACGCCCAGCGGCGCCAACCTGCCCGTCAGCCGCACATCGAGCCGGCACACGCGCGCATGGGTCTGCAGGCCCGGCGCAATGCTCAGCGGCACCAGGGCCACGGCACCGGGCTGGCTCAACAGGCCCTCCAGTATCGGCAGGGAAACGGTGGAGACGGGAAACCAGGGCGCATCGGGCAGCGCCTGGAGCACCTCGGCCTCGAAAATCCCGCGCACGGCGATGTTGGCCGTGGGCAGCACCCAGCGCGCGCCGGTCAAGGCCTGCAGCGATACATCGCGGCGCCCGGCCAGTGCATGCGAGCGTGCGGCCACCACCACGGCCGTGTCGGCCAGCAGCGGCTCGAAGACGAAGGGGCCGGGCAGCAGCGCCGGCTCGCGGCAGAACACCGCATCCAGCCCGCCGCCCAGCAGCTGGGACAGCAGCCGGGTGCTGGCGTCTTCGTGCACATCGACATGCACCTCGGGATGTTCGGCATAGAACCGCGCCAGCAGGGGCGAAAGAATGGCCAGGGCTGCCGCCGGAATGGCGCCCAGGCGCAGCGCGGCCGCGGCGCCCCGGCGAATGGCAGCCAGCGATTCCGCCACCTCCTCCAGTGCGGCCAGCACGCCGCGCACCGTGTCCACCAGGGTCTGGCCGGCCAGCGTGGGGCGTATGCCGCGCGCATGGCGCTCGAAAAGGCGGATGTCCAGCACGCGCTCCATCTCGGCCAGCGCCTGGGTGGCGGCCGACTGGCTCATGTGCAGCGTGGCGGCGGCCTGCACCACCGAGCCGCATTGCTGCAGCGCCACCAGCAGCTGCAGCTGGCGCAGGCGCACATGCTTGGTCAGGCGCGAATACAGCAGCCGCCCCTGGGGCGTGGCCGCATCGTCCAGGCCGTCGCGGTCATCGAAGTCATTGCTCATGGGAGTCTCAGTGTTTTCCCCAGGCAGGCCCTGGCGCGCCACAGGCGGCGCAGGGCAAGCTATCGGAGTGGCTTATAGCTTGGCACAAATACCGTGGCCCACGCGGGCGGCAGGATTTCTATAGTCGCCTGCATCGGGAGCCGGCGCGGCCCAGGCCTGCGGCTCCTCCACCGTTGATGGAACCCATGCCATGCAAGCCAAATCCCTCTTTCAGCTGCCGCGGCGCACCGTGCTCTCGCTGGGCACGTCCGGTCTTGCCGCCGTGTTGTGCGGCCTCACCCTGGCCCACACGGCCTCCACGGCCCATGCGGCCGACGCCTATCCGAACAAGCCGGTCAAGCTCATCGTGCCCTTTGCGGCAGGCGGCTCCACCGACATCGTTGCGCGCGTGATCGCAGAGGGCCTGCGCAGCACGCTGGGCCAGCCCGTGGTGGTGGACAACAAGGCCGGCGCTGGCGGCCTGATCGGCACCGAAAGCATTGCCCAGGCCGCGCCTGACGGCTACACCATCGGCATGGCCACGGTGAGCACGGCCACCATCAATCCCTCGCTGTACACGCGCGCCGCCAAGCTGGAAGGCAGGCTTTTGCCCGTGGCAAACCTGGTAACCATGCCTTCGGTCTACATGGTCCACCCCAAGATGGGCGTCAAGGATTTCCCGGGCTTTCTGGCCAAGCTGCGCGCCCAGCCCGGCGCCTACAGCGCGGGCGTTCCGGGCCTGGGCACGCTGGGCCATCTGATGGTGGCGTCCTTCAACGAGACCATGAAGACCCAGGTGCAGATCGTGCCCTACCGCGGCAACGGGCCGGCGCTCAACGATGCGCTGGCCGGCATGGTGCAGGTGATGACCGACCAGCTGCCTTCGGCCATGCCCCAGATCAAGGGCGGCAAGCTCATCCCCGTGGCGCTGTCGGGCAACAGCCGCTCGCCCGACCTGCCCGATGTGCCCACCTTCAAGGAGCTGGGCTACGCGCAGCTCAACGAACTGGGCATCAGCTGGTTCGGGTTGGTCGTGCCGGCCGGCACGCCACCGGCCATCGTCCGGCAGTTGCAGGATGCGTCGGTGAAGGCCGTGCGCCTGCCCGAGGTGCAAAAGCACCTGAAGCTGCTGGGCGCCTCGGTCACCGAGATGGACCAGGCCCGCTTCCCCGCCCAGATCGCCAGCGAACTGCAGCGCAACAAGGCGCTGCTGGACAAGGCAGGAGTGAAGCCGGAATGAGCGCAGTCGAGCACCTCCAGGACTTCTTCCAGCAGCAGTCCCCGCGCATGGCGGCCCTGGCCGACAGCATCTGGTCCCTGGCCGAGCTGCGCTATGCCGAAACCGCTTCTGCCCGGCTGCACATCGATGCGCTGGAGCAGGCGGGCTTTCGCATCACGCGCGGCGTGGCCGGCATTCCCACGGCCTTCCTGGCCGAATGGGGCGACGAGGGCCCGGTGCTGGCCTTCCTGGGCGAGTACGACGCGCTGTCGGGCCTGAACCAGCAAAGCGGCGCCCTGGTCTGCACGCCCTCCACCGACAGCCCGGGCCTGGCGGGCCACGGCTGCGGCCACCATCTGCTGGGCACCTCGGCGCATTTCGCGGCCGTTGCGCTGCAGGAGCACCTGCGCCGCAGCGGCGCCAAGGCACGCGTGCGCTACTACGGCTGCCCGGCCGAGGAAGGCGGATCGGGCAAGACCTTCATGGCCCGCGCCGGGGTTTTCGACGATGTGGACGCGGCGCTGACCTGGCACCCGGCCAGCTTCACCGGCGTGTTCAGCCAGAGCACGCTGGCCAACATCCAGGCGAAATTCATCTTCCACGGCAAGGCCGCGCATGCCGCGCATTCCCCGCACCTGGGCCGCAGCGCGCTCGACGCCGTGGAGCTGATGAACGTGGGCGTGAACTACCTGCGCGAGCACATGCCCACCGATGCGCGCGTGCACTACGCCATCACCGACTCGGGCGGCCTGTCGCCCAACGTGGTGCAGGCGCGCGCCGAGGTGCTGTACCTGGTGCGGGCCGCACGCAACCACGAGGCGGCAGCGCTGTACGAGCGCGTGCAGAACGTGGCACGCGGCGCCGCGCTGATGACGGACTGCCGGCTGGAGATCGTCTTTGACAAGGCCTGCTCCAACCTGCTGCAGAACCGCACGCTGAACCAGGTGATGTATGCGCAGATGCAGGCCCTGGGCCCGCTGTACGTGGACCCCGGCCTGCATCGCCTGGCCGGAGACTTCCAGGCCACGCTGGACAGCAACGACGTGGACCAGGTCAGCCGCCCGCTGGCCAGCGTGCTGCGCGGCAAGGTGCCGGCCGTGTTCGAAGGCCTGGCGCCCTACGATCCTGCCGTGGAAGACACCCTGTTCGGCTCCACCGACGTGGCCGATGTGAGCTGGATCACGCCCACCGTCCAGGCCTGGGTGGCCTGCTACGCCTTCGGCACGCCGCTGCACTCCTGGCAGATGGTCTCGCAAGGCCAGTCCGGCCTGGCCCACGCCGGCATGGTGCGCGCCGCCCAGGTGCTGGCGGCCACGGCCATCGCCTTGCTGGAGCAGCCCGAACGCATTGCCCAGGCCAAGGCGGAGCTGCTTGAGCGCCGCGGCGGCCGACCCTATGCGTGCCCGATTCCTGCGGAGGTGCCCTTGCCGTTCACGCGGGGTGATGGGCTTGGCTCGCCCTGGATGATCGACTCGTACCCCATGCCCAGTTCCCGGGCTTGGCCGGGCTTGGCCGGGCTTGCCGGGGCTTGCCCCTTTGCGCTGCCGCAAACCCACCCCGCCGCCGCGTTGACCCATCACAAGCCCTCCGCGCCAGGCCACGGCGATAGTTGGATCGGGACCCCACCGATACCAACAAACCACAGGAGGACTTGTGAAGCTGATGATTGATCTTTTTTCCACCGACTACGGCCTGATGAGCCTGGGCGCCATCGTCTTCATGCTGATCATGGCGGGCTTTTTCCTGCGCCTGTTCCTGGGCAAGATGAAGCACGTGGCCAACAAGCCGCTTGAATGAAGAAATGCCCAGGCAGGGGCTGGCCTGGGCATTCGCACGCAGCCGCCCTGCGCACTCAATAGTGCGGGGGCAGCTCGTCGCGCAGATTGGTCGCGCCGCCGGCGGGTCCGCCTTCGGGCACCCGGCGGCGCAGGTCGCGCAGCTCGTCAAGCAGCCGGTCGATCTGCTGCTGCTGGCGGTAGATGGTCAGGTTCAGTTGCTCCAGCAGGTCTTCGGTGTAGCTGGCCTTGATCTCCAGCTCCATCACGCGCGCCTGCAGGGCACCGGCGTCTGCGTGCCCGCCGCCGTGTTCTGCGTCGTCAGCCACGCTCATGCCTTGAGCGCCTGGGCCAGGCGGGCGATGCCTTCGCGGATCTTGTCCTCGTCAGCCGTGGCGAACGAGAGGCGGAAGCTGGTGGCATCGGGGTTTTGCGCAAAGAACGGCGCACCCGGCACAAACGCCACGCCCTGGGCAATGGCCCGCTTGGCCAGCTCACCGGCATCGGCCAGCGCGCCGCCCTTGCCGGTCAGGCGCACCCACAGGAACAGGCCGCCCTGGGGCTGCAGGAATTCCACGGCATCGCCGAGGTGCTCGCGCAGCGCATCGCCCATGGCCTTGGCGCGGCGCGCGTAGACCTCGCGCACATGGGCCAGGGTAGAGGGCATGGCGCCGGACTTCAGGTACTGCGCGGCCGTGGCCTGGGCAAAGGTGCTGGTGTGGGCATCGCTGAACTGCTTGCACATCACGGCGCGGCCCAGCAGCTCGGCCGGGGCCACCAGCCAGCCAATGCGCAGGCCGGGGCTGAGCACCTTGCTCAGCGAGCCGCAGTGCGCCAGCCAGTCGCGGCTGCCGGGCACCTCGCTGGACAGCGCCAGCAGGCTGGGCGGAGGCGCTTCGCCAAAATACAGGTCGCCATAGGGATCGTCTTCCACCACCAGGGTCTGGTACTTGACGGCCAGCTCCAGCACCTTCTTGCGGCGCTCCAGGCTCAGCATGGCGCCGCTGGGGTTGCCGAAGGTGGGGATCAGGTAGACCAGCTTGGGGCGGTGCTCGGCAATGAGTTGCTCCAGCGCATCGACCTGGGCGCCTTCGGCATCGATGGGCGCGCTGATGACTTCGGCGCCGTACAGGCGGAAGCACTGGATGGTGGCCAGGAAGGTCGGGCCTTCCACGATGACCTTGTCGCCGGGGTTGATCATGGTCTTGCCCAGCAGGTCCAGCGCCTGCTGGCTGCCCGTGGTCACCACCAGTTGCTCGGGGGCCAGCTCGCGCACGCCCTTGCCGGCCATGAAGGCGGCGATCTGCTCGCGCAGCGGCTGGTAGCCCTCGGTCGCACCGTACTGCAGCGCGGCGCCCGGCTCCTGCTGCAGCGCAGCCTGGGAGGCGGCGCTGATGCCGGCCACGTCGAACATGGCGCTGTCCGGGAAACCACCCGCAAAGCTGATGATGCCGGGCTTGCCCAGCAGCTTGAACAGCTCGCGGATGGCGGAGGTTTCTACGTTGTTCAGACGGTCGGCGAATTGCATGGGCAGGAGTCTCTTTGTCGGTGCAATGAAAAGGCGAAGCCTGCATTGTCGCCAATCCTGCCGCAGCTTTCCTGCACGATTAGAAGCCCCCTGAGTCGATTCGCGCCTTCCCCCTCTCTCCCGGAAGGCAGCTGCGTTCAATCCACCTTGATGTCGGCTCTGGCGGCCACGGCGCGCATTTGCGGCAGTTCGCGCTCTATGCGCTCCTGCAGCGCGCTGGCCGGACCCCATGCGGGCGACAGGCCGATGTCCACCAGCTTCTTCTTCATGGCCGGCTCGGCCATGGCGTCGGCCAGCGCCTTTTCCAGCTTCTTCTGGATGGGGGCGGGCAGGCCGGCCGGGGCGAGGAAGGCAAACCAGGTGTCCATGGCAAAGCCCGGGTAGCCGCTTTCGGCCACGGTGGGCACCTGGGGCAGCAGGGCCAGGCGCTGCGGGCCCAGGGCTGCGATGGGACGGATCTTGCCGGCCTTGATCAGCGGCGTGGTGGCCACCACCGTGTCCACGGCCACCTGCACCTGGCCGCCCATCAGCGCGGTGAGGCTGGGCGAGCTGCCATTGAAGGGCACATGCACCATGCGCATGCCCGTGGCGGTCTTGAGCATTTCGCCGCCGAAGTGCACCGAGGATCCCGTGCCGAAGGAGCCGTAGGACAGCTTGTCGGGGTCGGCCTTGGCCAGGGCCACGAGTTCGGGCAGCGTGCGTGCAGGCGTTTCGTTATGGGCCACCAGCACCAGGCCCATGTCGGCCACCAGCCCCAGCGGCGTGAAGCTGCGCAGCGGGTCATAGGGCAGCGGGTTGCGGATGGCGGGGTTGAGCGTCAGCGTGGTGCTGGCGCCCAGCAGCAGCGTGTAGCCGTCGGGCGGCGCCTTGGCCACCAGCGCGCCCGCCACCACCGTGCCTGCACCAGGGCGGTTTTCCACGACCACGGGCTGGCCCAGCCGTTCACCCAGCGAGGTGGCCAGCAGCCGACCCAGGATGTCGGTGGCGCCGCCCGGCGCAAACGGCACGACCAGCTTGATCGGACGATCCGGGTAGGACTGGGGCTGGGCTTTGGCTGCGGGCAGCGCAAGTGCCGTGGCACCGGCCATCAGACACGACAGAAAACGGGAACGGGACAAGGCCATGGCGCGGATCTCCTGGGGGACGAGGGAACGGGAACCTGGGAAAACTCGATGCAGCGGTTTCAGTCGAGCAGCGGGCTGCGCACGCGCGAGAAGCCGCCGGCCTGGTCATAGGCATGGCCGATCTGCAGCACGGCCAGATCGGCCTGTGCCGGGCCGATGATCTGCAGCCCGGCAGGCAGCCCCTGCGGCCCGAAGCCTGCGGGCGCGGCCAGGGCCGGCAAGCCGGCCATGGTGGCGGGCACCACGGTCTGCATCCAGCGGTGGTAGGTGTCCATCTCGCGGCCGCCCACGGCATGCGGCCAGTCCAGCGCCGCATCGAACGGGAAGACCTGGGCGGAGGGCAGCACCAGAAAGTCGTAGCTGTCGAACAGGCGGCGCAGGGTTTCGTACCAGGCCGAGCGCACACGCGCCGCGTCATAGACCGCCATGGCCGGCAGCGCCAGGCCGCGCTCGATTTCCCAGAGGGCCTCGGGCTTGAGCAGGGCATGCGTGGCCGGGTCGCGGTACAGGGCGGCGTTGGCCCCGGCCACGCTGAAGCTGCGCAGGTCGATCCAGGCGCGCCACAGGCGTTCGAAGTCGAAGGCCGGCACGGCCTCTTCCACCGTGCAGCCGATGGTCTTGAAATGCCGCAGCGCCGCGCGGCAGGTCTCCAGCAGGCCGGGCTCGGTGGGCAGGTGCCCGCCCAGGTCCCCCAGCCAGCCGATGCGCAGGCCCTTGCAATCGCGCTGCAGCTGGGCGGTCCAGTCCTTGGGCGACTCGCTGCGGCGCGTCAGCGGCAGGCGTGCATCAAAGCCTGCCTGCACGGACAGCAGCAGGGCCAGGTCGGGAATGTCCCGCGCCATGGGGCCGGCCACGCTGAACTGCTGGAAGAACACCTCCTCCGAAGGGCCATGCGGCACGCAGCCCACCGAGGTGCGCAGTCCGTAGACATGGTTGAAGGCGGCCGGCGTGCGCAGCGAGCCCATCATGTCCGAGCCATCGGCCACGGGCAGCATGCGCAGCGCCACGGCCACGCCGGCTCCGCCGCTGCTGCCACCTGCCGAGCGCGAAGGATCGAAGGCATTGCGCGTGGTCCCGTAGACCGGGTTGTAGGTATGGCCGCCCAGGCCGAACTCGGGCGAATTGCTGCGCGCCACAAACAGCGCACCGCCTGCGCGCATGCGCTCGAACACCACGCAATCGGTCTGCGAGACCTGGCCCGCGAAGATGGGCGATCCCTTGGTCGTCACCATGCCGGCCGCCGGCATGATGTCCTTGGGTGCCTGGGGAAAGCCGTGCAGCGGCCCCAGGCTCTGGCCGCGCGCCAGCAGCGTGTCCAGCTCGCGGGAGCGGCCGCGCAGCCAGTCGCGGTCCAGCGGAGACACCAGCGCGTTGACCACGGGGTTGAGCCGGTCGATCTGCGCGCAATAGGCATCCAGCACCTCCACGCAGGACAGATCGCGGCCCTGGATGGCCTTGGACAGCGCGACGGCCGACATCTCCACGACGCTGCCACCCCCGGTGGCCAGTTCCGGCTGCTGCTTTGCGGTGCTTGCGTTTGGCTCCATGGATTTCCTCGTTTTTGTGACAGAACGAAGTCAGCATAAGCAGGCGAAACTATTTCGACAATCGCCTTTTTCTTGGCTTATCGTTGCGTTTTTCGCAAACCATGAGCAGGCCATCATGCTTTCCAACCGCCTACAGGACACGGCCCTGCGCTACTTTCTCGAAGTGGTGCGCAGCGGCTCGGTCAGCGAAGCCGCCACGCGGCTCAATGTCTCGCCCTCGGCCGTGAGCCGCCAGGTCGCCGGACTGGAAGAGATGCTGGGCGTGCCGCTGTTCGAGCGCCGCCCGCGCGGCATGGCGCCCAGCCCGGCAGGCGAGCTGCTGGCCGCCCACGCACGCCGCGGTGCGCTGGAGGCCGACCGTGTGGTCTCCGACATCGAGGCCCTGCAGGGCCTGCGCCGGGGCGTGGTGCGCGTGTGCAGCTCGGGCGGCTTTGCCATCGAATTCCTGCCACGCGCCATGGCACTGTTCCGCGAGCAGTACCCGGGCATGCAGTTCCACCTGCGTGTGGAGGCGCCTGCCGCCGTGACCCAGGCCGTGCTGGGCGGCGAGGCCGATGTGGGCCTGACCTACAGCCGCGCGGCGGCACGTGACATCGAGGTCTGGCACCGCCAGGTCTCGCCCGTGGTCGCCATCATGCGGCCCGACCATGCGCTGGCCCGGCATGCCAGCATCACCCTGGCCCAGATGCATCCCCATGCCATTGCCCTGCCCGAGGACGCCAACACCGCGCGCCAGCTGTTCGACATCGCCTGCAGCCACCGCCGCCTGGTGTTCGAGCCCGCCCTGGTCAGCGGCCAGTTCGAGACCCTGGTGCACTTCGTGCTGCACGGCGGCGGCCTGTCGCTGGGCGGTGAGGTCACCATGCGCGAGCGCGTGCGCCGAGGCGAGCTGCATGCGGCGCCCATCCGCGAGCGCGGCATGAATGCGCGCGCCATCGAGCTGCAGACGCTGTCCGGACGCACCCTGTCCAAGGGCGTGCGGGCCTTTGTGGAACACCTGCGGGAACTGCTGCCGCCTGGGTAGGAGGAAGAGGAGAAGGGAACGAAGGAAGAAGAAGAAGGGGAACGGGTCTCAAGCGCAGTGGCAGGCGCTCAGGCCGGCCCGCCTTCCAGCTGGCGCTGCGCCCAATGCCACTGCGCCCGGCGCGTGGCCTGCCGCAGCCGCTGTGCCAGCGTCTGGCGCTCAGGCAGGCCGGGCAGGTACTCGGCCATCTGCACGCCGCGCAGCCCCAGTTCCAGCAGCTCGATCTGCTCGGAGCTGTTGCCCGTGCACAGCACCATGCCCATCGGCGTGTTCTCGCCCTGCTCATGCTCATGCCGGTCCAGCCAGCGCAGGTATTGCTCCATCTGCTCCTTGTCCTCGGCCGTGAATTCGCCCACCTTCAGCTCCACCGCCACCAGCCGCCGCAGCTTGCGGTTGTAGAACAGCAGATCGAGGTGGAAGTCCTGCTCATCCATATGCATGTGCATTTGCCGCGCCACCAGGGTGAAGCCCGTGCCCGACCGCAGCAGGAAGGCCTCCATCTCGCGGATGATGGCGGCCTGCAGGTCGCCCTCCTGCCAGGCATCGTGCAGCCCCAGAAAGTCGAAGATGTAGGGATCGCGCATGAACAGCGCCGGCGACATGCGCTCGGTGCTGCGCGGCGTGACCGGCTCCTGCGCGATCAGCGCCTCGGCATCGCAGGGCAGCGCCAGGCGTTCATAGAGCTGGGAGTCGATGCGGCTGCGCAGCGTGCGTGCGCTCCAGCGCTCGAGGCTCGCCATGCTGGCGTAGTACTCGCGCTGCACTGGGTCCTTGATCGCAATCAGCACGATGAAATGCGCCCAGCTCAATTTCCGGGTCGGCGAGATGACCAGGGGCTGGTCGGGAAACGCGGTGGAGAACTGCGTCATGCGCCACAGGTTCTTCTCCGAGAAGCTGCTGCCATAGTCCTGGACCAGATGACCGGCCAGCACCGGCAGGACCTCATCGCTGCAGCCTGCCTGCCGCACCTCGGATTCATGGCCATGGATGTGCTGGCCGATGTGCCAGTACAGCAGGGTGAGTTCACTGTTGACGTTGGCTGCCACGCGAAGCCGCGCGGCCTCGATCAGGTCCCGCACATTGCCCAGCAGGGCCTGTGACGATGCGAGCGCGGGAGAAACGGATATCTTGCGAGTGGCCATGTGGTCGCCCCCTCCTGGTGGCGTGATGTCTGGATGTCTGGTGTCGGCGGAATCGATCCGGCCGACTATTGCGATGCGGCCTTGGCCAGTCAACGCCGCATCTGCATAACCAGACGATCTGACCCTGGCAGACATGAAAAATCAGAACATTCCTAGAGCCTGTTACGTACTTTCAAATACCCGCGCTTGCATGACAATGCACGCCACATCGATGGATACGCGCCCCCCACAATGAAAACCACCAGCATCGAACCCTTCTTCGCCACGCTCAAGGCCGCCAATCCCTCGCCCCAGACCGAGCTGGAATACACCAACGTCTTCGAGCTGCTGTCTGCCGTGCTGCTCTCGGCCCAGGCCACGGACGTGGGCGTGAACAAGGCCACGCGCAAGCTGTTTCCCGTGGCCAATACGCCCCAGGCCATCCTGGACCTGGGACTTGAAGGGCTGGAGGGCTACATCAAGACCATCGGCCTGTACCGCAGCAAGGCCAAACACCTGATGCAGACCTGCCAGATCCTGGTCGAGCGCCACGGCGGCCAGGTGCCGCGCACGCGCGAGGAGCTGGAAGCCCTGCCCGGCGTGGGCCGCAAGACCGCCAACGTGGTGCTCAACGTGGCCTTTGGCGAGCCCACCATGGCCGTGGACACGCACATCTTCCGCGTGGGCAACCGCACGGGCCTGGCACCGGGCAAGACGCCGCTGGCCGTGGAGATGCAGTTGATGAAGCGCGTGCCCCCGGCCTATGCCGTGGACTCGCACCACTGGCTCATCCTGCTGGGCCGCTACGTCTGCCAGGCCCGCAAGCCACGCTGCTGGGAGTGCGTGGTGGCGCCGTACTGCGACTACTCGCCCAAGACGCCTGCCCCGGCTGCGGGCAAGCGCTGAGCCTCAATCGGCCTTGAACCCCGTGGCCGCCACGGCCTTGCCCCAGGTGACCGTGTCGGCGCGCATGATGCGGGCGAGCTCGTCGCCCGTGGTGCCCGTCACGCGGAAACCGGCTTCTTCCAGCCGGCTGCGGCTGTCGGGCTGCTGCAGGGCGCGCACGATATCGGCCTGCAGCCTGGCCACGATCTCGGGCGGTGTTTTGGCGGGCGCGACCACGCCGAACCAGGAATTGAACTCCAGCGACGGATAGCCCTGCTCCCGGATGGTGGGCAGCTCGGGCATGGACTGGGTGCGCGTGGCGCCCGTGCTGCCCAGGGCCGTGAGCTTGCCGGCCTTGACCTGGGGCGCGGCCAGGGCCGCCGTGGCGAAGACGGCCTGCACGTCGCCGCTGAACAGGCCGCCCAGGGCATCGTTGGTGTTCTTGTAGTGCACGGGCTCGGGCTTGAGCTGCACGGCATTGCCGAACATGAAGGCGCCGAAATGGCCGGGCGTGCCGGCGCCGAAGGTGGCGATGAACAGCTCCTTGCGCTGGCGCGCCCAGGCCACGAAATCGGGCACATTGCGGGCCGGCACCTTCTGCGGATTGACCAGCAGCACGAAGTCGGAGGTGACGACCTGGCTGACGGGCACAAAGTCCTTTTGCGGGTCGTAGGGCAGGCGCTGGTAGGTGCTGGGGGCAATGCTGAGCTGGCCGGTCTCGCCCAGCATCAGCGTGTAGCCGTCAGGCACGGCGCGTGCCGCCTCGCTGGCGGCGATGAGGCCGCCAGCGCCCGGCTTGTTGTCCACGACCACGCCCAGGTTGCCCCATTGCTCGGAGAGTTTCTGCGCGAGCAGGCGCGCCACGATGTCCGGCCCCGTTCCCGCAGGAAAGCCGACGAGCAGGCGCACGGGCTTGCTCGGAAAGGCCGGCTGAGCGCCGGCCACGGTCCAGGGAGCCAGCCCGGTGGCCAGCACGGCGGCAAGTGCGCAGGCCACGGCGGTGCGGCGCGACTTCGATGCCTGGTTTTTCATGTGTCTTGTCTCCTGCATTGTGGGTATCGAGAGGGGAAAGGCGCGGCTCAGAGCAGTTCGTGAAAGCGCATCTGCACGCGATCGGGATGGCGCGCGCCGGTGCCGAAGAACAGGCGCTCGTTGATCCAGGCCAGCGCACGGCTGGCCGTCTCCATGCGGGGCGCGCAGCGGAAATAGATGTGCGCGGGGTCCACAGGCTCGCCGCGCGCCAGCTTTGCCATGTGCGTTGGGTCGCCGCTGCGCAGCGCCTGGTTGCAGACATAGATCAGGTCGCCGGCATCGGTCTCCAGCACATAGCGCGCATCGAGCTCGGCCAGCCCGCCGTGCACGATGCGCTGGAAGTCCGCGCCTCCGGGCAGCACGCGCGCGCTCCAGCCGTCGCCCTGGGCCGTGCCGCCCAGGATGGGGATCAGTCGGCGCCCGCCGTGCGCCGTGGCACCGACCTCCTGCGGCGGGCCCACCTGCACGCTCAGGTCGGCGAAGAAGCGAAAGCACGGATCGGGCAAGGCCGCAAGCTGCGGCACGTCATCTGGCATGGTTCTGGGGCTCCGGTGGATGGAATCGGGACCTAGCATAAGCACCATTGCCCGGGCCGGCCGTCATCCCGGAAGATGACAACGCCCTGCCCGCCCCTGCCATCCCTTGAGACACTGGACCGCCCCCTCCGACACCCCTGACGCCAGCGCCCTGGGCGCCCATGCGTCCGGCCACGTGCCCAGCCACGCCATCGGCCACATGGTCGCCAGCCTGGGCGAGCCCGGCTTCGCCCGGCAGGTGCTGGAGGCCATGAACCCGCTGCTGCCCGCCGCCTCCTGGTCGGTCTACCGTACGGGCCCGCGCAGCCGGCCGCAGCTGTTCCTGTCGGCCAGCAGCGAGGCGCGCGATACCACGCGCGACTGCTGGTGGGCCTATCTCTCGGGTCCTTATCTGCGCGACAGCACCTGGAACTACGGCGACGCCGGCCCGGCACGCGCCACGGCGCTGTGCCACATCACGGCCCAGGAGGTGGAGGGCGAGCACCGCGCCCTGGTCTACGACGCGCACGGCATGGCCGAGCGCGTGTCCATCGTCGAGCACCAGGACGACGGCGGTGTGTTTGCCGTCAATTTCTACCGCCACCAGCACCAGAGGGCACTGGGCGATGCGCAGATCGACCGCTTCGGGAGCATGGCGCCCGTGCTGCTGGCCCTGGCGCACAAGCACATCGCGCTGACGCAGGCGCAGCCCGCCGTGGTAACGGCCTTGGCTTCGGCCCCGGCCACCCCACCCAGCCAGCCCCGGCAGCGGCAGACACTGCCGGCCCTGCGCATGCGCCTGCTGCAGGCACAGCCCGACCTGACGCCGCGCGAACTCGATGTCTGCGCCCGGCTGCTGCAGGGCATGACGCATGAGGGCATTGCCTGCGACCTGTGCCTGAGCCTGCCCACCGTCAAGACCTACCGCAACCGCGCCTTTGCGCGGCTGGGCATCCACTTTCGCAGCGAGCTGTTCGCGCTGGCCATGGAGCCGCAGGGCTGAGGCCTTGCGTCAATCCAGCGATGCGCCGGACGCCTTGACGATGCGCGCCCACTTGGCGATGTCCTCGCGCAGCAGGGCCGCCATCTGGGCGGGCGGCACGGGCCTGTCCGCCGGCCCGGCCAGCTCCACGCCCGAGGCTTCGAGCTTGCCGCGCAGATCGCCGGCCGCCAGCGCGCGGGCCATGCCGTCCTGCAACTGCGCCAGCACCGGCGCGGGCACGCCTTCAGGCGCAAAAAGACCCACCCACAGCGTGCCGTTGTAGCCGGGCACGGTCTCGCCAATGGTGGGCACATCGGGCAGCAGCGGCGATCGCGCCGCGCCGCTCACGGCCAGCGCACGCAGCCGGCCGGCCTGGATATGGGGCAGCGTTGACGGCAGGCTGCCGAACAGCAGCGGCACCTGCCCGCCCAGCACATCGTTGAGCGCGGGCGCCACGCCCTTGTAGGGCACATGCTGCAGCTGGATGCCCGCCATGCTGTTGAGCATCTCGCCCAGCAGATGGTTGAGCGTGCCGTTGCCGGCCGAGGCATAGCGGAACTCGTCGGGCCGGCCCCGGGCCATGGCGATCAGCTCGGGCACGGATTTGGCCGCAAAGCCGGGATGGGCCAGCAGCACATTGGGCACGGAGCCGATCAGGCCGATGGGCCGGAAGTCCTTCACCGGATCGAAACCCGGCTTGCGGTACAGCGCGGGGTTGATGGCCTGGCTGCTGCTGATGGTCATCAGCAGCGTATGGCCGTCGCGCGGCGCCTTGGCCACGGCCTGGGTGCCGATGTTGCCGCCCGCACCGGGCCGGTTCTCGACCACCACGCTGGCGCCCAGCACCTCGGCCAGCTTCTGGCTCACCAGCCGGCCCACGATGTCGTTGGTGCCGCCCGGCGCCTGCGGGACGATCATCACGATGGGCCGCGCGGGCCAGGCCTGGGCACGGCCCAGCAGGGGCAAGGCGAGTGCAGTTGCCAGCAGGCTTCGGCGGCGCAAAAGGCTCGACGGCAGGGGAAAGGAAGAATCCGGCATGGTCATGTCTCCGTTTGTTCTTGTCGCAAGCCCGCATGGTTGCCCGTGCCGGGCCGGCGCACAATCGCGCATTTCCTGACCCGGCCTTCGGAATTGACAAAGCCTTGACCCAGCCCATGCCCTCTTCGCCCTTCATGCCCCTCATGCATTTCGACCTGACGGACCTGCGCCTGTTCGTGCATGCCGCCGAACTGGGCAGCCTCACGCGCGCCTCGCAAAGGCAGCACCTGTCCCTGGCCGCAGCCAGCCTGCGCATCAAGGCGCTGGAGGAGCAGGCGGGCATGCCCCTGCTGTACCGCGAGGCGCGCGGCGTGCGGCCCACGCCGGCCGGCGAAGCCTTCCTGCACCACGCGCGCGGCATGCTGCTGCAGTCCGAGCAGCTGCGCCACGACCTGCAGGAGTACGGCGCCGGCCTGCGCGGCCATGTGCGGGTGTTTGCCAACACCACAGCCGTGACCGATTTCCTGCCCGAGATCCTGCCCGCCTTTCTTGCCGACCACCCGCGCGTGAACGTGGACCTGCAGGAGCGGCCCAACGCCGAGATCGCGCGCGGCGTGCTGGACGGCCGGGCCGACCTGGGCATCGTGGCCGGCCAGGTGGATACGCTGGGCCTGCAGACCATCCACTTCAGCACCGACCGGCTGGTGCTGGCCACGCCGCGCGGCCACCGCTTTGCGCGGCGCAAGCGCATTGCGTTTGCCGAGACGCTGGACGAGGACGCCATCGGCATGCAGCAGGGCAGCACGCTGCAGACATTTCTGGCAGGTGTGACCGAGCGCCTGGGCAAGCCCATGAAGCTGCGCATACAGCTGTCCAGCTTCGACGCCATGTGCCGCATGATCGGCGCCGGCGTGGGCATAGGCATCGTTCCCGAGAGCGCCGCGCGGCGCAACCGCGAAAGCATGGGGCTGGCGCTCATCGATCTGACCGACGCATGGAGCGTGCGCGAGCGCCGCATCCTCGTGCGCGACCAGGGCCGGCTGCCGCGCCATGCGCAGGCCCTGATCGAGGTACTGCAGGCCTACTACGCCGCGCCTGCCGTCTCCTGAGCCCGCGGCGCACCCTGCTCCATCAGGCTGGACAGCGAAAGGACCTGCCCGCCGCCCGCATCGAAGTTGCCCGGCTCCAGCCAGCGCTGGTAGGCCGCGCGCAGCGCCGGCCATTCGCTGTCGATGATGGAGAACCAGGCCGTGTCGCGGCTGCGTCCCTTGTAGACCACGGCCTGGCGAAACACCCCCTCGAACTGGAAGCCCAGGCGCGCCGCTGCGGCACGCGACGGTGCGTTCAGGCTGTCGCACTTCCACTCGTAGCGGCGGTAGCCCAGCTCGTCGAAGGCGCGCTGCATCAGCAGGAACTGCGCCTCGGTGGCCGCACGCGTGCGCTTGAGCCGGCGCGAGTAGCAGACAAAACCCACTTCCATCACGCCGCTGGCCGTGTCCACGCGCATCAGCGCCAGCGAGCCGATGGCACGGCCCGTGGCCAGGTCGATGACGGCGTGGTGCAGCGGGTCATCGCTGGCCTGGGCGGCCTCGGCAAAGCGCAGATAGGCCTCGGCATCCGCGAAGGGGCCTACCGACATGTAGGTCCAGTCGCTGGCGTCCGGCGCCTGGCTGAAGGCATCGAACAGATCGGCTGCATGGCGCGCGGCGGACAGCGGCTCCAGCCGGCAGTAGCGGCCTTGCATGGGCGTGCGCGGCGGGCGCTGGCGTGGGGTCCAGTTGGAAAGGTCGTGGCCTACGGGTTGGGAGTGGGCATTGAGTGCGGGGGGCATGGGAGATTCCTGGTCAGGTCATTTGGCAGGGCCACGATAGCGTTGGCGTGGCATCATTGAAAGCGCCATATCCTCCTTATTTCATGGTGCCACGCCACCCATTGCATGCAAGCCTCCGACCTGCTGACCAGTCCCTTGCAATCCGGCCCTGGAGCGCCGCCCCGCCAGCGCCAGCTGATCCAGCGCCTGAAGCAGGCCATCCTGGCGGGCCGGCTGCCGGCCGGCGACCGCCTGCCGGCCTCGCGCGCCCTGTCGGAGGATCTGGGAGTCTCGCGCAACACCGTGCTCATCGCCTACGAGCAACTGGCGGCCGAAGGCTATGTGGTCGCCAACCGGCAGGGCACGCGCGTGGCGGCTGTATCCACCCATTCCACGGCAGCCGCCGAGGCGGCAGCCGCGCCCCCTTGCGCACCACGCACGGCACGGCGCCTGGACCGCATCGCGCCCACGCGCCATGCCATCGACCGCAGCCTGCCCCTGACGCCGGGCACGCCCGCCCTGGACAGATTCCCCCTGCCCGCCTGGCGCCGTTCGCAGGACCGCGCATTGCGCCTTCCCGCCAACGCCACGCTGGACTATGGCGATCCTGCGGGCGAGCCCGCACTGCGCCAGGCCATTGCGCAGCACCTGCGCATCTCGCGCGGCGTGCGCTGCGATGCCTCGCGCATCATCGTCACCGAAGGCGCCCAGGGTGCGCTGGACCTGTGCGTGCAACTGCTCACCAACCCGGGCGACCATGCCTGGCTGGAGGAGCCCGGCTACCGGGGCGCCAAGTCGGCCTTTGCGGGGGGAGACCTGTGCGTCAGCACACTGCGCGTGGATGCGGATGGCGCAGCCATCGCGCCCGGCCTGTGGGACAGCCATCCTCCACGGCTGATCCAGATCACGCCGTCGCACCAATATCCCACGGGCGCCGTGCTGTCGGTGGCTCGCCGGCTGGACTTGCTGGAGCGCGCGCGCCGCGCGGGGGCCTGGATCATCGAGGACGACTACGACAGCGAATTCCGCCACCAGGGCACGCCCATCGCCGCCATGCAGGGCCAGGTGCCGGATGCACCCGTGCTCTATGTGGGCACCTTCAGCAAGACCATGTTCCCGGCACTGCGCCTGGGCTTTGTGGTGCTGCCGCAGGCCCTGGCCACCAGCGCGGCATCCGCCGTGCAGGAGATGCTGCGCGGCGGCCACCGCCTGGAGCAGCTGGCCATGGCGGACTTCATGGAAAGCGGCCAGTTCTCGCGCCACCTGGGCCGCATGCGGCGCCTGTACCGCGAGCGCCAGGCGGCCCTGCGCGAGGCGGTTGCCACGCAACTGGGCGTGGAGCATGAGGTGCTGGGCGGCCACGGCGGCCTGCACCTGACGGTGCGGCTGCCGCCGGACCTGTCCGACCGTGCCATCGTGGAGCAGGCGCGCCGCGCCGGCATGAACCCGGGCGCCCTCTCGTCCTTCGCCCTGGCACCGCTGCCCCAGGACAACGGCCTGGTGATCGGCTATGGCAACACCGATGCCGCGCGCTTCGGCGCGCTGGTCAGGCGGCTGGGCAAGCTGGCGGCAGCTGCGTTACCGCGCTAGCCGCGCCGCGGCTCCAGCGGCTATGCCTCCTCCGAACGCGTGCTCACCCCTGCCTGCGCAAAGCTGGCCATCTCGCCCAGCATGGCGCAGGCCGACACCAGCAGCGGCCAGGCCAGGGCCGCGCCCGAGCCTTCGCCCAGGCGCAGCTGCCAGTCCAGCAGCGGCTCGGCACCCAGGTGGGCCAGCATGCGCACATGGCCGGGCTCGCCCGAGCGGTGCGAGAAAACGCAGCGCTCCAGCACGGCCGGCTGCAGGCGGCTGGCCACCAGCACGGCGGCCGTGGTGATGAAGCCATCGACCACGATGACGCGCCGCTCGGCGGCGGCCTGCAGCACGGCGCCCACCATGGTGGCGACCTCGAAGCCGCCCATGGCCGCCAGCGCGTCCAGCGGTTGCGTGGCCTGGGCGTGCAGCTGCAGCACCTCCTGCAGCACCCCGATCTTGCGGGCCAGCCCGGCCGCATCCAGGCCGGTGCCCGCACCCGTGACCTCGGCCAGCGGTTCGCCGCACAGCCGCGCCAGCAGCAAGGATGCGCTGGAGGTATTGCCAATGCCCATCTCGCCCAGCAGCAGCGCATTGCCCGGCAGCTGGCGCACCAGGGCCGCGCCGTTGCGCAGGGCCATGGCACATTCGGTGGCCGTCATGGCCGGGCCCTGGCTGCAGTCGCGCGTGCCGTAGCCCAGCTTGCGGCGCCACAGGCGCGGCTGGCCGGGCTGGGGAAGCTTGTCGTCGGGGTCCTGCTCGCGCGCGGGAAAGTCGCGTGCCACGCCGCAGTCCACCACGTTCAGCGCCAGCCCATGCTGGCGCGCCAGCACGCTGACGGCGGCGCCGCCGGCCATGAAGTTCTCGACCATCTGCCAGGTCACATCCACCGGATAGGCCGACACGCCGCGCGCAGCCAGCCCATGGTCGGCCGCAAACACCAGCATCTGCGGCTGCTGCAGCACCGGCCTGTCCTGACCCAGGATGCAGGCAATGCGCAGCGCCAGCTGCTCCAGCCGCCCCAGTGCGCCCAGCGGCTTGGTCTTGTGGTCTATGGCGTGCTGCACGCGCTGGGTGAAGGCGGCATCGGCCAGCGAGGCGATGGCGGGAATAGCGGCTATAGCGGTAGTGGTGGCAATAGCGGAAATGGCGCCATCGTGCGAGTGTTCTGTGGGTGCAGCGGAATGCGAGGTGGGCGTTGACATGGCGAAGCGGCCTTGGCCCGGGGCGGGCGTGGCGGGCGGATTGCAAAGGCGCAAGTATGGCGCGCCGCGCAACTCCGGCAGAACCATCGGTCTCTTTCCTGCCGCCATGGACGGTCTGGGCGTCGATTGCCGCAGCAGGCCGTACAGGCCGCACCGTTCTGAGACAATCGCTGCCACACGTGTCTCCCCAGCCCCCCACCCCCTCCATGACGGTTTCCTTCTCGGCCATCCAGCCCGGTCTCAAGCTTGCGGACCAGGTTGCCCGGCAGCTGGAGGCGCGCATCCGCGCCGGCAATCTGCAGCCGGGGCAGAAGCTGCCGACCGAGGCCGAGCTTGTGCAGCAGCTTGAGGTCAGCCGCACCGTGGTGCGCGAGGCGGTGTCCCAGCTCAAGTCGCGCAACCTGGTGGAATCGCGCCAGGGCAGCGGCGTGTTCGTGAAGGCGGCAGGCATAGAGCCACTGGACTTCGAAGGCCTGCCGGCGGCTGGCAGGAATGCGCTGATCCAGATCACCGAGGTGCGCCGCGCGCTGGAAGCCGAGGTGGCCGAACTCGCGGCACGCCGGCGCAGCGAAGAGGATATGCAGCGCATCCACGATGCGGAGAGCGCCCTGGCCGAGGCCGTGCGGCTGGGCCGTGATGGCGTGGAGGAGGACATGGCGTTTCACCGCGCCATTGCCCAGGCTTCGGGCAACCCGTTCCTGATCAGCACGCTGGACTACCTGTCGCAGTTCCTGCGCGGCGCCATGCGCATCACGCGCGCCAACGAGGCGCGGCGCGAGGACTTCGGCAAGGCCGTGGAACGCGAGCACCACAGCATCGTGCTGGCCATCGAGGCCGGCGACCCCAAGGCCGCGCGCAAGGCCGCCGCCACGCACATGGGCAACGCCATAGACCGCATCCACCGCGCCGACGCCAGCTTCTGGGAGCAGGACGGCGAACGCCTGGCCCGCGACATCCTGGCCGCCAAGCCCTGAACCTCCGAAACCACCCCTTGGCGCATGGCCAAGGGTTTTCACCTTGTTTGGGTTTTTGCACAAAATTTGTATGATGACCTGATGACAGTATCAGTCACATCTCTTTTTGCAGCCGGCACACCTGGCCTTTGCCTGGGCGTTCACCCATGAGCGACGAATCCCGCATCCGCGAGCAGATCTGCGCGACCGGCGCCAGCCTCTACCAGCGCGGCTACACCGTCGGCGCGGCCGGCAACATCAGTGCGCGCCTGCATGACGGCTGGCTGATCACCCCCACCGACGCCTGCCTGGGCCGGCTCGACCCGGCCGAGCTGTCCAAGGTCGATGCCGGCGGGCAGTGGGTCAGCGGAGCCAAGCCCTCCAAGACCCTGGTCCTGCATCGAGGCATCTACGCCAATGACGGCGAGGCGCGCGCCGTCATCCACACGCATTCCACGCATCTGGTGGCGCTGACGCTGTCCGGCGTCTGGCGCGAGGACGAGGTGCTGCCGCCCATCACCCCCTATCAGGTCATGAAGGTGGGCCGCATCCCGCTGATCCGCTACCGCCGCCCCGGCGACCCGCAGGCCGCCGCCGAGGTGGCCGCGCTGGCCGGCCAGGTGCGCGGCGCCTTGTTCGAGCGCCTGGGCCCCGTGGTCTGGGAACGCTCGGTGGAGCAGGCCAGCCATGTGCTGGAAGAGCTGGAGGAAACCGCAAGGCTCTGGCTCATGACCCATCCCCGGCCGCAGCCCCTGGACGCGGCCGCCATCGACGAGCTGCGCACCACCTTCGGGGCGCGCTACTGATTTGCACCGCGGCGCCCACGGCCGCATTCCACCACCCAGCCCATCCACAGCCGCGCAGCCGCCAGGCGGCGCATCAAGCGGCGAATCAAGCGGCGAACCCAAGGGAGACTTGAAATGACGACAACGGATATCGCATCCGGCCAGGCCGGGGCCCACCCTGCCCAGGCCGACTCTCCGGAGACGGCGCGCGCCTACGCCAAGGTGTTCTGGCGCCTCGTGCCGTTCCTGATGCTGTGCTATGTGATCGCCTACCTCGATCGCGTGAACGTGGGCTTTGCCAAGCTGCAGATGTCCCAGGACCTGGGCTTCAGCGAGACCGTGTTCGGCCTGGGCGCAGGCGTGTTCTTCATCGGCTACTTCCTCTTCGAGGTGCCCAGCAACCTGCTCATGCACCGGCTGGGCGCGCGCGTCTGGATCGCCCGCATCATGATCACCTGGGGCATTCTGTCGGCCATGTTCATGTATGTGGAAACGCCCACGGGCTTCTACATCCTGCGCTTTCTGCTGGGCCTGGCCGAGGCGGGCTTCTACCCCGGCGTGATCCTGTACCTGACCTACTGGTACCCGGCCCACCGGCGCGCCAAGATCGTGGCGCTGTTCATGTCGGCCATCCCCGTGGCCGGCATCTTCGGCAACCCGCTGTCGGGCTGGATCATGCAGGCCTTCCACGGCGACCATGGCCTGCACGGCTGGCAGTGGATGTTCCTGATCGAGGCCATCCCCGCCCTGGTGATCGGCGTGGTGACCATCTTCTATCTGGACAACGGCATCTCCAGCGCCAAGTGGCTGACCGCCTCCGAAAAGCAGCTGCTGGCGCGCGAGATCGAGCTGGACCAGCAGCACTCAGGCGCCCAGAAGCACTCGCTCAAGGCCGTGTTCGCCGACCGCCGCGTCTGGTGGATGTGCCTGATCTACTTCGCCTTCGTCGCCGGCCAGTACGGCCTGACCTTCTGGATGCCCACGCTGATCAAGTCCACGGGCGTCACGGGCGCGCTGAACATCGGCCTGCTCAGTGCCATTCCCTTCCTGTGCGCCATCGTCGTCATGAACCTCATGGGGCACAGCGCCGACAAGCGCCGCGAGCGCCGCTGGCACCTGATCGTGCCCGCGCTGATGGGCGCCGTGGGCTTTGCGATGACGGCCTTCTTCGCCGACAACACGGTTCTTTCCCTGATCTTCCTGTCGCTGGCCGCAGCCGGCGTGCTGACCTGCGCGCCGCTGTTCTGGTCGCTGCCCACGGCATTTCTGTCGGGCACGGCGGCGGCGGCGGGCATTGCCATCGTCAACTCGGTCGGCAACCTCGCGGGCTTCGCCAGCCCTTACATGATCGGCTACCTCAAGGACCTGACCCAGTCCACGCAGGCCGGCATGTTCGTGCTGGCGGGAGTGCTCGTGGTAGGCGCCATCGCGGTCTGGCTCACCCCCGCAAAGATGGTCAACCGCTGACCGGCCCTTCTTCCCATCCTTCAAGCTCCAAGCCCCAAGACACATGAAAGTACTGATCACCGGCGGCGCCGGATTCCTGGGCCAGCGCCTGGCCCGCAAGCTGCTCGAACAAGGCTCGCTGACGCTGGCCGGCACCCGCTGGCCCATCCACCAGATCGACCTGCTCGACGTGGTGGCCACCCACGCCATTGACGACACGCGCGTGCGCTCCCTGGTGGGCGACATTGCCGACCCGCAGGTGCTGCGCGGCGCCATAGACCAGGACACGGCCGTGATCTTCCATCTAGCCGCCGTGGTCAGCGGCCAGGCCGAGGCCGACTTCGACCTGGGCATGCGCATCAACCTCGATGCCTCGCGCGCCCTGCTGGAGACCTGCCGCGCCGTGGGCCACATGCCGCGCGTGGTCTTCACCAGCTCGGTGGCCGTCTACGGGGGCGACCTGCCCGACACCGTGCTGGACGGCACAGCCCTGAACCCGCAGTCCTCCTACGGCACGCAAAAAGCCATTGCCGAGTTGCTGCTGGCCGACTACACGCGGCGCGGCTTTGTCGACGGCCGCGTGCTGCGCCTGCCCACGATCAGCGTGCGCCCGGGCCGGCCCAATGCGGCCGCCTCGTCGTTTGCCAGCGGCATCATCCGCGAGCCCGTCAACGGCGAAGCGGCCAACTGCCCCGTGGGTGCCACCACGCGCCTGTGGCTGCTGTCCCCGCGCCGCGCCGTCGAGGCCCTGGTCGCAGGCTGCGAACTCGATGCCAGCGCCGTCGCCGACCGCCGCCCCATCAACCTGCCCGGCGTGTCCGTCAGCGCAGGCGACATGGTGCGCGCGCTGCGCGAAGTGGCTGGCGACGAGGTGGCCAACCGCGTGAGCTGGCAGCCCGACGACAAGGTCGAGCGCATCGTCGGCAGCTGGCCCGGCCGCTGGGATACCGCGCGCGCCAACCAGCTGGGCCTGCGCGGCGACGAGGACTTTGCGGCCATCGTGCGCGCCTACATCGCCGATGACCTGACACCGGCCAAGCCATGAGCAACGACACCTCCACACCACAGCCCGCAGCACGCTGCGTCGGCGTGATCGGCCTGGGCGCCATGGGCGCCGGCATGGCGCAAAGCCTGCGCCGCGCCGGCCACCACGTGCATGTCCACGACATCCGCCCCGAGGCCGCAGCCGCCTTCGCCGCCGAAGGTGGCACGGCCTGCGCCACGCTGGCCGACATGGCCGCCGCTTGCCGCATCGTCGTCAGCGTGGTGGTCAACGCCCAGCAGACCGAGGCCGTGCTGTTCGGCGAAGGCGGCATCGCCCCTGCGCTGCAGCCCGGCTCCGTCTTCGTCATGTGCTCCACCGTGGACCCCAACTGGTCCGTGGCGCTGGAGGCCAGGCTGCAGGCGCAGGGCGTGCACTACATCGACGCGCCCATCTCCGGCGGCGCGGCCAAGGCAGCGTCCGGGCAGATGACCATGATGACGGCAGGCCACCCCGAGGCCTATGCCGCCTGCGAAGGCGTGCTCGATGCCATGGCCGCCAAGGTCTACCGCCTGGGCCACAGCGCGGGCGCGGGCAGCAAGGTGAAGATCATCAACCAGCTGCTGGCCGGCGTGCACATTGCCGCAGCGGCCGAGGCCATGGCCCTGGGCCTGCGCGAAGGCGTCGATGCCGCCGCGCTCTACGAGGTCATCACCCACAGCGCCGGCAACAGCTGGATGTTCGAGAACCGCATGGCCCATGTGCTGGCCGGCGACTACACCCCGCTGTCGGCCGTGGACATCTTCGTCAAGGACCTGGGGCTGGTGCTGGACACCGCGCGCCACAGCAAATTCCCGCTGCCCCTGGCCTCCACGGCCCACCAGATGTTCATGCAGGCATCCACCGCCGGCCATGGCCGCGAGGACGACAGCGCCGTCATCAAGATATTCCCGGGCATCACCCTGCCCCAGGCTCCATCGGAATCCCCATGACCCTTCTTCTGGGCTGCATAGCCGACGACTTCACGGGCGCCACCGATCTGGCGAACAACCTGGTGCGCGCAGGCATGCGCGTGGTGCAAAGCATTGGCGTGCCTGCCGGCCCGGTGGACGAGGGCGTGGACGCCGTCGTGGTCGCGCTCAAATCGCGCACCATCGCGCCGGCCGATGCCATTGCGCAATCGCTGCAGGCCCTCGAATGGCTGCAGGCTCAGGGCGCCAATGGCCGCGCGCCGCAGATCTACTTCAAGTACTGCTCCACCTTCGACAGCACGCCGCAGGGCAACATCGGCCCCGTGACCGATGCACTGATGGACGCGCTGGGCTGTGGCTTCACCATCGCCACGCCGGCCTTCCCCGACAACCAGCGCACCGTCTTCAAGGGCCACCTGTTCGTGGGCGATGTGCTGCTCAGCGACAGCGGCATGCGCAACCATCCGCTCACGCCCATGACCGATGCCAACCTGGTGCGCGTTCTGCAGGCGCAGACACGGCGCAAGGTGGGGCTGATCGACCATGTGGCCGTCGCGCAGGGCGAGGTCGCCATCCGCGCGCGCATCGCCGCACTCCAGGCTGAGGGCGTGGGCATGGCCGTGGTCGATGCCGTCTCCAACGACGACCTGCTGCGCCTGGGCCCGGCGCTGGCCGGCATGCCGCTTGTCACGGCGGGCTCGGGCGTGGCCATCGGCCTGCCCGCGAACTTCGGCATCCAGCCCACGGCCCAGGCCGCTGCCCTGCCAACCGCCACCGGCCTGCAGGCGGTCGTCTCGGGCAGTTGCTCGGTGGCCACCAATGCACAGGTGGCGCACTTCATCGCTTCGGGGCGCCCTGCCCTGGCGCTGGAGCCCCTGCGCATCGCCGCCGGCGAGGACGAAGCCGGCAAGGCCCTGGCCTGGGCCCGCCAGCACATCGCCAGCGGCCCGGTGCTGATCTACTCCACCGCCGAATCCGCGGCCGTCAAGGCCGTGCAGGGCCGCCTGGGCGTGGAGCAGGCCGGCGCACTGGTCGAACAGACCATCGCCGCCATCGCCCGGGGACTGGTCGAGATGGGCGTGCGCCAGCTCGTCGTGGCCGGCGGAGAAACCTCGGGCGCCTGCGTGCAGGCGCTGGGCATCGAGCAGATGCGCATAGGGCCGCAGATCGACCCTGGCGTGCCCTGGTGCCATGCCGCCTCGCCCCTGGCGCCGCAGGGCCTGCACCTCACGCTCAAGTCCGGCAACTTCGGCACCACGGACTTCTTCACCAAGGCCTTCGGCGCGCTGGCAAGCGCCTGATGCCACACTCAGCCTCCGTTTTCAGGAAAGCCTTCATGCCCCGTTTCGCCGCCAACCTGTCCATGCTCTACAACGACCTGGACTTTCTTGACCGCTTCGAGGCCGCCGCGCGCGACGGCTTCCAGGCCGTCGAATACCTGTTTCCCTACGACTTCGCGCCCGAGCAACTGGCCCGCCGCCTGCAGGACCACGGCCTGCAGCAGGTGCTGTTCAACGCCCCGCCCGGCGACTGGAACGCGGGCGAGCGCGGCCTGGCCTGCATCCCCGGGCGCGAGGCGGAATTCGCCCAGGGCATGGAACGCGCCGTGGCCTACGCCCAGGCCCTGGGCTGCCCGCGCATCCACGTCATGGCCGGGCTCAAGCCCGCAGGCGCCAGCGATGACATCCTGCGCGCAACCTACATCGCCAACGTGCGCCATGCCGCACGGCTGGCCGCGCCCCACGGCATCGCCATCCTGCTGGAGCCCATCAACGGCCGCGACATGCCCGGCTTCTTCCTTAGCCGCCAGGACCAGGCCCATGCGCTGCTGGCCGACATTGCCGAGCCCAACGTCCAGGTCCAGATGGACCTCTACCACTGCCAGATCGTCGAAGGCGACCTCGCCATGAAGATCCGCCAGTACCTGCCCACGGGCCGCGTGGGACATGTGCAGATCGCAGGCGTGCCCGAACGCCACGAACCCGACGTGGGCGAGGTCAACTACCCCTACCTGTTCCGCCTGCTGGACCAGCTGGGCTACGACGGCTGGATAGGCTGCGAATACCGCCCCGCGCGCGGCGCGGCGGCGCACGCTACCAGCGAGGGGCTGGGGTGGATGAAGGAGTGGCTGTAGCTGTAGCGTCTGCTGCGGCAGCGCGTCATCCGCCGGGCACGGGAGGATGGGGCGGATAGCTGTCCTGCGTATCCGCCGCCTGCGTTCAGGAATATTCCAGATCGCTATGCTTGCCGACCACCAGCCGGCCGGCCGACAGCGACATCATCAGCAGTGCAATCGCCTCATGCATGATCAGCGTGTGCGTGTTGCCGGTCTCCACCATCTTGCTGCGCAGCGATTCGCGCACCTGCAGGGAGCCGGTCACGTCGATGATGATGTCCACCGCCGCGTCCACCAGTTCCATGAACCGGGTGGTGACCGGCACGCCGCGCGCGCGTGCCAGCGCGATGCCGGGCTGGTTCAAATCCAGGTCGGCCACCCCAAGCAACTGCACGAAGGGCGCGTCCAGCAATTGCTGCAGCAAGGGAGTGCCGGTCTGCCCCGCACCAATGACCACGATCCGGAAGGCTTGCATGGGATGAATCCTTTTTCCATATGGGAAGTACGGCGCCATCATAGAAATGCCTTGCCGGTGCGCGCCGGTCCGGGGCGGGTGAAATGGGTTTGTATGACCCAGGTCAATCCGGTGGACAGAGGCGTGGTGGCGGGCCAGGTCTCTGCGGTCGAGGTTCGATACCGGCTGCCTGCAGCAGGGACCACACCACAGGCTGCTGACGCGGGAGCCTGCATTCGCCCACAAAAAAACCCGCCGGCTTCGTGGCCCGGCGGGTTTTCTCAGGTGAACAACAGCCAGCGCTGTTATTGCCTTACAGGAACCTGCTCCGTGTACTCGCGCAGCACGCCGCCGCCTTCGACGGAGCCGCTGACCTGGCCGTCCTTGACGCGCTCCACGCAGGAGCGGCGGTCGCCTTCGTTCTTGAAGACATCGCAGCGGGCCACGGCATTGCGCTGGAAGTGGTCGCCCGACTGGACGCCGCCTCGGCGCGATTGCTCCTGGACGGCTGCAGCCTCGTGCTGTGCCGGGTCGCGGCGGTCATAGCCGCGCTTGGCGGGCCCCTTGGGCTCGGCATGCTTCTTGTGGTGGTGGTGGGGCTTGGCCTTTTCCGCAGCGGGCGGCGGGGGCGGCATGCCATCGGGGCCAGGGGCGGGCTGGGCAGTGGCCAGTCCGGCCATGCCAAGCACGGCGGCGCCAATACACAGCTGCAGGGGACGAATCCATGGGTTTTTCATAGCTTCACTCCATTCCTCGTGAAAAAAGTCAAGGCCCAAGCATGCGTGTTTTCCAGCTCCCCATTTATCGGTACAGCACGGCTGCGCATGCAGGCCATGGCCTACAGCTTGCCGTGCCCCCTGCAAGCGGCCCCTGACCTGGGTCAAGCCTGGTGCGCAAACCAGCGCTGCACACCGTCGGCCATGCGTGCGAAGACGCTGTCCAGCGTGGGCACCTCGGCGCCCCACAGGGCGCGCAGCACCTCGGCGTTCTCGAACAGGCCGTGCCAGTAGCAGCCCGCGATGCGGCCATCGGGGCTGTGCCACAGCAGGCCGGGCACGGGCTCGGCCACGGCACTGCCAGCGGCCACCATGTCGGGGCGCACGCTGGTCTGGCCGTGGTGGATTTCATAGACCTGCGCCTGCACGCCAGACAGCGGCGCCAGCGCACCCGGCAGCGGCGGCAGTTGCACGCTGGCGGGCAGCACGGTCTTGTCGGGCGCGAACAGAGTCGTCAGCGGCAGAAGCCCCAGGCCGGCGGCGTCGCCGTCCACGCCATGCAGGTCGATCAGCGCCTCGCCCAGCATCTGCAGGCCGCCGCAGATGCCCAGCACCTGCCGGCCTGCCGCAGCATGTGCAGCAACGGCGGCATCCAGGCCCTGGGTCCGCATCCAGGCCAGATCGGCAGCCGTGGCCTTGGAGCCGGGCAGGATGATCCAGTCCGCGCCTGCCAGCTGGGCCGGCGTGCGCGCCCAGACCACGCGCAGGCCCGGCACCTGCAGCAGGGGCTGGAATTCGTCGAGGTTGCTGATGCGCGGGTAGGCAATGATGGCGATGGTGGTGTGCACGGCGCGCCCCGCCCCTCCTCCAGAGCCACGGTCGTCAAAGACGCCATCCTCCTCCGGCAGGCCATGCTGGAACTGCATGGGGATGGTGGCCACGGTGGGCACGCCGGTGCGCTCCTGCAGCATCTGCGGGGCGGGCGCCAGCAGGCTGGCATCTCCCCGGAACTTGTTGAGCACGAAGCCGCGGATCAGCGCCTGTTCTTCCGGCGGCAGCAGGGCCCAGGTGCCGTAGAGGTGGGCAAAGGCGCCGCCCCGGTCTATGTCGGACACCAGCAGGCAATGCGCGCCGCAGTGGCGCGCCACCCGCATGTTGACGACGTCGCTGGCATGCAGGTTGATCTCGACCGGAGAGCCTGCGCCTTCGATGACGACCACATCGTTGTCGGCACGCAGGCTGTCCAGCGCCTCGGCGATCTGCGGCCAGACGCGGGCGCTGCGGCCGCGCCAGGGCAAGGCCGAGAGTTCCTCGCTGACCCGGCCCAGCAGCACGACCTGGCTGCGCATGTCGGCCTCGGGCTTGAGCAGCAGCGGGTTCATGCGCACATCGGGCGCGCAGCCTGCGGCCAGGGCCTGCAGGTACTGTGCCGTGCCGATCTCGCCCCAGGCACCGCCCGGCGCGGAGACCACCCGCGCGTTGTTGCTCATGTTCTGCGCCTTGAAGGGCGCCACCTTGTAGCCCTGGGCACGGTACCAGGCGCACAGCGCGGTGGCCACCCAGCTCTTGCCGGCGCCGCTGCTGGTGCCCAGCACCATCACGCACAGCGCGGGGCGCTGGCCGGTGGTGGGCAGGGGCAGATTCACGGCGGCGGGTTCATTCGATTGCATGGTGTTTCTCCATTGGCTGGCAGGCGGCCAGCAAGGCGTTCTGGGATGCGGGCGCCAGCACGCCCATGCGCACGCAGCCGGGCAGGCCGAAGCTGTCGCAGTCGCGCAGCTTGATGCCCTGCGCGCGCAGCTGGGCCAGACGCGTCTGCATGGCGTCGCCCTGCTGGGCTTGCGGCCAGCGCGCCACAAAGTAGTTGGCCTGCGAGCCGGGCAGTACCTGCCAGCCCAGGCGCTGCACCAGATCGAGCTGCTGTGCCTTCCAATCGCGCAGCAGTTGCAGGCTTTGCGCCAGCCATTGCCGGGTGGCCGGTGCGGTCCAGGTCGTGAGCATGGCCTCGCCATGGGCGCCCACGGGCCAGGATGGTGACAGGGTACGCAAGGCCTCGATCTCGTCGTGCGGCACGGCTTCGGGCGCAATGGCGTAGGCCGCGCGCACGCCGGTCATGCCCAGGGCCTTGTTGGGGGTCCACATCTGCCAGGCATCGCGCACCTGGGAGGGCACGGCGGGTTCCATGCCCGGCTCCAGTCTGAGGGGCGCATAGGCGCAGTCGATCACGCGCCAGGTGCCGGGCGGTGCGGACTCGCTCCACAGGGGCCAGACGTCTTCGGGCTGGCCCAGCGGGCTCGATGGCGCGCAGGCCCAGTGCAGGCCGGGGCCGGCCTCGGTGATGCCGTCGCGCGCGGCCTGGTGCAGGCGCCACACCTGCGCCGCGTGGGCGTAGTCGCCGTAATGGTGGGCCGGCAGGCTGGCGACGGCCGCGCCTTCGCGCGCTGCATGCATGGTGATGCGGTGGATGAAGTCGCTGGCGCTGGCCGCGATGACGATGCGCCCGGCCGTAACGCCATGAAAGTCCGCCAGGCGCGCACGCAACGCCGTGTAGTGCGGGTCCGGGTACTGGGCCGCGTGGGCCTGGGCCAGCATGTCCAGCGCCTGCGGGCAGGGTCCGCAGGCATTGCGGTTGGTGGAGAAATCGTGCGCGGGCACGCCCAGCGCGTCCGTGCCGCCGTGGGTGACTGGGATCGGTTTCATGGTGTCTTTCCTGCCATCGCCCATCCAAGGACCAGGGCGGCGGCCAGCCCTGCAGCCACCAGCATGGCGACCACGCGGCCCGCATGCGCCACGGCCTGCTGCAGCTCGGCCGCCTGCGGCACGCGGCCTGCGGGGTTGAGCACGTAGACGCCGGGCTTGCCCAGGCGCACGCCCAGCAGCCTTGCCATGGCGCCCATGGGCCAACCGCCGTTGGGCGACGGGGTGATGCGCGCGTCCTGGCGCAGTGCACCCCAGCCCGGCCGCCGGCCAGCGGCCAGGCCGGACAAGGCCAGCAGCAAGGCGGTCAGGCGCGCCGGTATCCAGTTGAGCAGGTCATCCGCACGCGCCGTCCATTTGCCGGCCCATTGCCAGTGGCGCCGGTCATCGCCCTGCCCGCGCCAGCCCGGGTAGCCCCACATGGCATCGGCCGTGTTGGCAAAGCGGTAGAGGGCCGCGCCCGGTAGGCCGGCCACGGCAAACCAGAACAGCGGCGCCAGCACGGAGTCGCTGAGGTTCTCGGCCAGGGTTTCGATGGCGCTTTCGCGCACCTGGCCTGCATCCAGCTGCGCCGTGTCGCGACTGACCAGCCAGGTCAGCCGCTCACGGCCTGCGGGCAGGGATTGCTGCAGTGCGGCTTCCACGGCCAGCACCTCGTCGCGCAGCATGCGCCAGGACAAAAGCGGCTTGAGCAGCACGCCCAGCACCAGGGCGGCCAGCCACCAGGGCATGGGCGGCAGCAGCCACTGGATGAACGCGTAGACGGCGAAGAACAGTAGCGCCAGCAGGCACCAGGCGACGGCGCCCAGCGCAAAGCGTGGCCAGTCGCGCACATGTTCTTCGCAGGGGGCAATTCTTCGCCCAACCGCAGCCAGCAGCCGGCCCATGGCGACCACGGGGTGCATCCACACGGGCGGCTCGCCCCAGAGCCGGTCGATCAGCAGGGCCACGGGAACGGCCAGCGCGGCGGCCAGGGCGTGGCGCGCCCAGGGTTCGGCTTGGACCTGGGCCTGCGGCTGCGACAGCGCCTGCCAGCACCACCACAGCGGGCTGAGCGCGGCGCCCAGCAGTTGCCAGGAAGGGCTGTCGCTCATGCCTGCGGTGGTGGGGCGGCGGCGCGCTGGCCCCAGAAGTCGTCGTAGAGCATGTCCTGCAGCGGTGCGCGGCTGGCCCACTTTTGCTGCTGCAGCATGGGCTCGGCATAGTAGGCCGACACGGGGCCCAGGCACAGCACGGCCAGCGGCCGGCTGCCCACGGGCATTTGCAGCAGCGCGGCCAGCACCTCGGGATCGAACAGCGAGACCCAGCCCAGCCCCAGCCCCTCGGCACGCGCGGCCAGCCACAGGTTCTGGATGGCACAGGCGGCCGAAGCCACGTCCATCTCGGGCAGAGTGCGCCGGCCGAAGACATGGGCCTCGCGCCCTGGCGGCATGGCCACGACCAGCACCTCGGCCGCATCCAGCACGCCCTGGACCTTGAGCTGCATGAAGTCTTCCTCGCGCTCGCCCAGCGCACGCGCGGTCTGCAGGCGTTCCTGCTCGATCACGGCGTGGATCTCCTGGCGCAATTGCGCATCGCGCACGCGGATGAAGCGCCAGGGCTGCATGAAGCCGACGCTGGGCGCATGGTGGGCGGCGCGCAGCAGGCGCAGCAGCACCTCGGGCGCGACTTCGCCGCCGCAGAAGTGGCGCATGTCGCGCCGCTCATGGATGGCGCGGTAGACGGCTGCCCGCTCGGCCTCGGCAAAGGGTTGGGCGGGAATGGTCTCTGGCGCCCGGGATTGCGTTTCGCTGCTCATGCCGCCATTGTCCGCCGCAGGCCGGGCCTGCGGGCGTCATCAGTCCTCAATACCACGCTGGGCGGGAATGCCGGCCTGGAAGGCGTGCTTGACCAGTTCCATGCGCGTGACGGTATCGGCCACGGCAATGATTTCCTCGGGGCAGCGGCGGCCCGTGAGCATGACGTGCACATGGCGCGGGCGGTCGGCCAGGGCCTGCAGCACAGGCTCCAGCGGCAGCCAGCCATAGATCAGCGGATAGGTGATTTCGTCGAGCACGACCAGGAAGTGATCACCCGAGAGGATGGCGGTGCGCGCACGCTCCCAGCCCTCGCGCGCGATCTGGGCCGACCGCTCATGGTCCTGGCTCTTCCAGCTGAAGCCGTCGCCCAGTCCCTCGATGGGCATGCCCAGCTGCTCGAACATGCGGTGCTCGCCAAAGCGCGCCGTGGGCACCTTCATGAACTGGAAGATCTTGACGGACTTGCCCCGGCCATGCGCGCGCAGGGCCAGGCCGAAGGCCGCCGTGCTCTTGCCCTTGCCGTCGCCGGTGTTCACCAGCACCAGGCCACGGCGTTCGCCTTCGGGCTTTTCATAGGGCTTTTCCGTCGGGGCCTGTTCGATCTGCATGGGTCTGTCATCCTCAAAAGTTGCACGCGCTGCGGCGGGCATGCGCCGCAGCGGAGCGCCACTTTAACCGAGGCGGGCGCCCAGCCGGCGCTGCAGGGCACGCACGGCGCTGTCCACCGTGGTGAGCACGGGCAGGCCCGTGGCGGCCTCGCAGGCGGCGCGGGCACGCGCCATGCTGAACTGGGCCAGCGCAATGCGCGTGCAGCCACGCGCAGCCAGGGCCCTGGCCTGCTCGACCACCAGGCGGTCATGCGTGGCGGTGTCACCGCGGTTGAGCGCGTCCATGGCGCCATCGGCCAGGGCGGGCACGAGTTCGATGCCGGCCGGAAACTCCGGCGGCATGGACTGCAGCGTGGGCGCGAAGCTGGAGATCAAACCCAAGGCACCCTGCTGGCCCTGCACGGCCTCTTCGATCATGGCCTCGTTGGGCTTGAGCACGGGCAGCGGCGCATGGCGCGCGGCCACGGCCTCGATGCACGGGCCAAAGGCCGAGCAGGTGAACAAGATCCCCTGCGCGTCCGTGTCCACGGCGTACTGCGCAAGGCGCTGGAAACGCTCGTGCATGGCGGCGTCCAGCCCGCGCCCGTTGCGCGCAAGGTCGGCCGAGAGGCTGTCGTCCAGCAGGTTCATGCGAACCGCCTCGGGCCAGTCGCGCGCAAAGGCTTCGTTGATGGGAGCGACGGAGTGGCTGAGGGCGTGGATGAGGGCGATGCGGGTCATGGATGCGTGCAATAAGTTCAGATGCCCTTGGACGAGGGATGGGCGAAGGCCTCGCGCGTCTCTGCGTTGAGTGGGTAGTTGATGTTGATGTTCCTGGGCGGGATGGGCGACATGAACCAGCGGTTGTAGAGCTTTTCCATCTCGCCGGACTGCATCATGCCCGTCACCACGCGATCCACGATGGACTTGAAGCCGGCATCGTCCTTGCGCAGCATCAGCGCCTGGTTCTCGGTGCGCAGGCTTTCGCCGGTGATCAGGTAGCCCTGCGGGTTCTTGGCATTGGCGATCTGGCCGGCGAGCAGGATGTCGTCCAGCACGAAGGCCTGGGCACGGCCGCTCTCCACCAGCATGAAGGAGTCCGAATGGTCCTTGCCCGAAAGGTTGGTGATGTCGAGGTTGCGGCCCCGGTCCGCCTCGCGCAGCAGGCGAAAGGACGTGGTGCCCGCCGTCGTCGCCACGGTCTTGCCCTGCAGGTCGGCGACGGAGCGCAGCCCCGAGTCCGCGCGCACCAGCATGCGCACGTTGTAGCGGAAGATATCCGGCGAGAAGGCCACCTGCTTTTGCCGCTCCACCAGGTTGGTGGTGGAGCCGCACTCCAGGTCCACCGTGCCGTTGGCCACCAGCGGGATGCGGTTGGCCGAGGTCACGGCCTGATAGCGCACCTGCAGTGCGGGCAGCTTGAGCTGGGCCTTGACCTCGTCCACGATGCGCCGGCAGATGTCCATGCTGTAGCCCACGGGCTTGAGATCGCCATCCAGGTAGGAAAAGCCGAACGAGGACTCGCGGTAGCCCAGCGTGATGGCCCCGGCCTGCTGGATCTTGGCGAGCGTGCCGCTGTCCTGGGCATGGCTGGCGGCCAGCGGCAGCAGCGCGGCGATCAGGGCGCTGGTCACGGCCAGGGCCGTGCGCTTCAGGGTCGGGCGGGATGGGGTCATGGGGACACTCCTGTGGCGGGGTTGGGGAAAGCGTGGGAAAGCGAGGAAGTGCGCGCGAGCGCAGGAACGGATCAGAGAACCTGGGCGAGTGCGGCCTCGATGGACTCGGCCAGGCGCGTGGCAATGGTCTGCAGCTGTTCCCGCGTGGCGATGAAGGGAGGCGCCACCAGCACGTGGTCGCCCGCACGGCCATCGGCCGTGCCGCCGCCGGGGTAGCACAGCAGTCCGCGCTGCATGGCTTCGGTCTTGATGCGGGCGTTGAGCTTCAGGCCCGCATCGAAGGGCGCCTTGCTGGCGCGGTCGGCCACCAGCTCCACGCCCCAGAAGAAGCCGCGCCCGCGAATGTCGCCAACGTGCTCGCCCGCGCGGCGGTGGCTGCCCAGGGCCTGCACCAGCATCTGCCCGAAGGCTTCGCCATCGGTACGCACCTTGTCCAGCAGGCCGTCGCGCCGTATCACGCGCTGCACGGCCAGCGCCGCCGCGCAGGACACCGGGTGGCCCAGGTAGGTATGGCCGTGCTGGAAGAAGCCGCTGCCGCGCGACATGGCATCCACGATGCGCCCCTGCGCCAGCACCGCGCCCACGGGCTGGTAGCCGCCGCCCAGGCCCTTGGCCACGGTGATCAGGTCGGGCACCACGCCTTCCTGCTCGCAGGCATGCAGGGTGCCCGTGCGGCCCATGCCGCACATCACCTCGTCCAGGATGAGCAGCACGCCGTGGCGGTCGCACACCTCGCGCACGGCCTTGAAGTAGCCGGGCACGGGCGTGAGCACGCCAGCCGTGGCGCCGCCCACGGTCTCGGCCACGAAGGCGATCACGCTGCGCGGGCCGTGGACGCCGATGGCCGCATCCAGTTCGTCGGCCAGGCGCTGGCCGTATTGCTCTGGGGTTTCATCGTCGCGCTGGTCGCGGTAGGCATTGCAGGGCGAGACATGGGTGGCCGGCACCAGGATGGGCGCGAACGGCGCGCGCCGCCAGGCATTGCCGCCCACGGCCAGCGCACCCAGCGTGTTGCCGTGGTAGCTCTGGCGGCGCGCGATGAAGTGCGTGCGCTCGGGCTGGCCGATCTCCACGAAGTACTGGCGCGCCATCTTGAGCGCGGCCTCCACGGCCTCGGAGCCGCCGCTGACCAAGTAGGCGTGGCTGGTGCCTTCGGGCGCGCCGCGCACCAGTTCCTGCCCCAGTTCCTCGGCCACCGCAGTGGTGAAGAAGCTGGTGTGGGCATAGGCCAGCCGGTCGATCTGGTCATGCATGGCGGCGATCACGTCGGGATGACCGTGGCCCAGCGAGGACACGGCCGCGCCGCCCGAGGCATCGATATAGCTGCGCCCCTGCGCGTCGCGTATCTCCAGGCCGCTGGCGGCGACGGCAACGGAGGGCGTGTGGTGCAGGTGACGATGGAACACATGGCTCATGGCAGTTCTTTCAAGGAACAAATGTTTCATCACATTATTTGACGGAACATTTGTTCCGTCAACAGAGATTTCAACCACAGCCGTTCCAAGCCGGCCCGCGCCTGGGCTACAGTCGGCGCAGCCAACACCGCCCTTTTCCTCTCCTTCCTCCTGAAAACCCATGTCCGTTCAAGACGACATCCGCCAGCGATTTGCCGAGCTGAGCCCTGCCCTGCAACAGGTGGCCCGCTTCGTGCTGGAGCATCCCAACGATGTGGTCACGGCCTCCATGCGCAGCGTGGGCACGCGCGCCGGCAGCCCGCCCGCCACGCTGGTGCGGTTTGCGCAGTGGCTGGGTTTTGACGGCTGGCCGCAGCTCAAGCAGGCCTTCGCGCAGGACATGGGTCTGGGCAGCGACGAGGCCTACGGCCAGCGCGCCAAGGCCCTGGTGGGCCGCGCTGGCGACCATGACCTGGTGGGCGAGACCTTCGAGGTGCACCGCCGCAATCTGGAGGCCACCGAGCGGCGCCTGGGCGATGCGTTGCAGCAGGCCTGCGCACTGCTGGAAAAGGCCCGCAGCGTGCATGTGGCGGGCTTTCGCGCCAGCTACCCCGTGGCCTTTTCCTTCGTCTATGTGTACCGGCTGCTGCGCGCCAGCGTGCACCTGCTGGACGGCCAGGGCGGCACGCTGGAGATGCAATGCCGCGCCATGGAGCGCGGCGACGCCCTGCTGGTAGTCGCCTTTGCGCCCTACTCGCGCGAGGCGCTGGCCGTGGCCCAGGCCGCGAGGGACGCGGGCTGCCGCATCGTGGCGCTGGCCGACAGCCCCGCCTCGCCCCTGGCGCTGCTGGCCGACGCCACGCTGCTGTTTTCGCTGCACAGCCCGTCGTTCTTCCCCTCCATCACCTCGGCCGTGGCGCTGTCCGAGGCCCTGGTGGAACTGCTGGCCAGCCGCGCCGGCAAAGGCGTGGTGCAGCGCATCGACCAGGCCGAGGAGCAATTGTTTGCCAGCGGTGCGTATCTGGAGGCACCTCGGTCGAGGAAAGCCGGTCGCGACTAGCCCAAGGCCGAAGCCGCCATTTGCGCCACAGCCATCGCAGCGCCAGGATCGTCACCGTCTTCCATGCTCCAGACGACAGACAGCCCCGACCAGGCCAGCACCCATTGCAGCAGGCGCCTTTGCTCTATGCCCGAGACTTCGGCAATGGTGGCCATGCGGCGCGCAAAGCGCCCCGGCGCCAGTGCGCTGGCGCGGTCGGGATTGCTCAGGATGTTGGCGTAGTCGAAGCCGCGCTCGCCGTACAGGCCCTTGGGGTCGATGGCCAGCCAGCCCAGGGGGCCGAAGTCCAGCACATTGCCGTGGTGAAGGTCACCATGCAGCACGGTCACGTCGCGCGGTGCGGCCAGCAGCTCGCGCGCCGTGGTGGCGCACAGGCCGAGCAGGCTGGCGGTTCCATGGCCTTGTGCAAGCAATGCATGGAACCACTGCGTCAGCGGCACCAGGGGTGGCAACGCCTTGGCGCGCGGCAGGTGCAGGCGCTTGGCAGCGGTGCACAGGATGCGCGAGGCCTCCTCATCGCGCTCGCCACGGGCCATCTCCACCAGCGATTCGGGTCCTGTGGCGCGCAGCATCAGCAGGGCCGGCCCCTCATGGGCCAGCACGGGCGCGGCACCATCGCCATTCCACCAGGCCATCAGCTGGGCGCCGGCCACTTCCTCGGGCTCCTGGGCGATCTTGAGCATGGCGGGCGTGCCGCCCTGGCGCACGGGCAACAACACGCCGCGCGGCGTGGACAGGGGCTGACCATCGATGGTCAAAGCCCAGCGGCTCAGATACGGCGCATGTAGAGACATTTTTTTCTGGCGGGCGATCAGGCAGACGCAGCTTGCCCCCGCAGCCGTGGCAGGGCCAGCCACTGCCCGTCGATGGCGCGGATGCGCAGCCGGTGCTCGAACACGGCCTCCAGCGCCGCATGCGTGGCCAGGTCGGCGCAGGCGCCCTGATGCATCACCTGCCCCTTGTCGAGAATGACCAGGTCCTGGGCCTGCAAGGCCATCGATATCTCATGCAGCACGCTGACCACGGTGCGGCCCTGGGCGACCAGGGCCTGCACGCATTCGAGCCAGTCGGCCTGATGCGGCGGGTCGAGGTTGGCCAGGGGTTCGTCCATCAGCAGCACGCGGGCTTGCACGGCCAGGGCGCGCGCCAGCAGCACGCGCTGGCGCTCCCCGCCCGAGAGACTGCCCACGCTGCGCATGCGCCAGTCCCAGCCCTGGGTCTGGCGCAGGGCCTGCTCCACGGCGGCATGGTCTGCCTGGCTGGGCGCAGCCAGCCAGCCCTGGTGCGGCAGGCGGCCCAGCATGACCACGTCCTGGACCCGCATGTCGCCGGCCACGGGCTGGTTCTGGCCCAGCCAGGCGAGCGAGCAGGCCCGTTCGCGCGCACTCCATTGCCGCAGCGGGCGGCCCAGGAGCTCCACCTCGCCTTGCACGCCAGCGCCGGACTCCATGCCTGCCAGGGCGCGCAGCAGCGTGGATTTCCCGGCGCCATTGGGGCCGACGATGGCGGTCCAGCGGCCGGCGGGCAGGGCCAGGTTCAGGCCGCTGAGGACCTGTCGATCGCCCAGGCGAACCTTCAGGGCGCGCGCTTGCAGGGCGGGGGCCAGTGCCGTCATGCGCCCTCCCCGCCGCGCAGGGCGTGGCGGCGGTGCATGAGCCACAGCAGGTAGCTGCCGCCCAGCAGGGCCGTGAGTGCGCCCACGGGCAGCTCCTGCGGGGCGATGAGCCAGCGCGCCAGCAGGTCGGCTGCCAGCAGCAGCACGGCACCCATGCCCGCGCTGAGCACCAGCAGCCAGCGGTGCATGGACCGCACCATGGAGCGCACCAGATGCGGCGCGGCCAGGCCGACGAAGGCGATCAGCCCGGTCTGCGCCACGGCCGTGCCCGTGGCCAGGGCCAGCAGCAAGATGAGCACCATGCGCAGCGGCGCCAGCGGCAGGCCCAGGCTGTGGGCCGTGGCCTCGCCCAGGGACAGGCCGTCGAGCACGCGGCCCAGGCACCAGGCGCCCAGGGTGGTGGCCAGCAGCACGGCCAGCATCAGCGCGCAGGCGCCCCAGCCGATGAAGGAGGTGCTGCCCAGCATGAAGGCCTGCATGGCCTGCATGATGTCCGGGTTCATCAGCAGCACCAGCGATGCGGCCGCGCCCAGAACCACCCCCACCACCACACCGGCCAGCAGCAGGCGCATGGTGTTGTGCACGCCCTGGGCCAGCACCAGGGTCAGCAGCACGGCCAGGGCCGCGCCCGCAAAGGCCGCGCCCGTGACACCCAGACGTGCCAGGCCCGCCAGTGCGAAGGGCGAGGCGCCCAGCGCCGCCATGCTCAATGCAACGCCCAGCGAGGCGCCCGAGGCACTGCCCAGCAGATAGGGATCGGCCAGCGGGTTGCGGAACACGCCCTGGGCGATGGCCCCGGCCAGCCCCAGCAGGCCGCCGGCCAGCCATGCGCCCGCCGTGCGGGGCAGCCGGATCTCGGTGACGATCTGCCAGGACAGCGGATCGCTGCGCGCCGCCCACATGCTCTCCCAGCCCGTGCTGCCCACGCCCGCGCCCAGCAGCATGAGCAGGGCACTCACGACCAGCAGGGCCAGTGCCATCCAGGGCGCAGCCAGGCCGCTGTGGTGCCTGCGGGCCTGCCTCACCGTGCGGCCCCGTTCAGGCAGCGCGCCATCAGCGCAGCGCCCTCGGCCATGCGCGGGCCGGCGCGCACCAGCACGTCCAGCTCGGCTGGCACAAAGCGACAGACGCGCCCGGCCTGCATGGCACGCAGGCGGCCCCAGCCCGGATAGGGCTCGCCCGATGTGCCCAGGCTGCGGTCGCCGCCCAGGATGAAGTCCGGGTCGGCGCGCACCACGAATTCAGGGTTGATGCGCGGGAACGGCCCCAGCTGCGCACCCACGATGTTGCGCATGCCCAGGCGCGCCAGGGTCTCGCCGATGAACGAAGACTCGCCTGCGGCAAAGGGGCCGCGGTTGACCTCGAAGTACACGGTCTGCCCGCGCAGCGCGGGGGCCATGCTGCGCTCCACGTCCTGCATGCGCGCCTCGATGGCGGACCAGACACGGTCGGCGCCCTGCGCGGGCGGCAGGTCCAGCAACTGGCCCACGGTGCGCAGCACGGCCTGCGCATCGGCATGGGTGCGCGGCTCCAGCGCCACCACCTTGAGGCCCAATGCCTGCAGCCGCGCCACCGAGCGCGAGGCCATGGACACCAGCACCAGATCGGGCTTGAGCGCGACGATGGCCTCGATATTGGGATCCATGCCGCCGCCCACCACGGGCAGGGTCTTCACATGGGCCGGCCAGTTCGAATAGCGGTCCACGCCAACCAGGCGCTGGCAGCCGCCCAGCTCGCACACGGTCTCGGTCAGCGAGGGCAGCAGGCTGACGATGCGCTGCGGCGGCTGTGGCAGCTCCACCGGAACGCCCCGCCCGTCCGTGACCCGGATGGCAGCCTGCGCCGCAGACAGCGCCAGTGCCAACGCCAGGCCCCACAGGGCGAGACGCCATGGCCTCACGGCTGCGGGCCCTTGAGCGCCAGCGGCAGGCCGGCGCACATCAGCGTGACGGTTTCACAGCTTTGCGCCGCACGCTGGTTGAGCACACCCAGCGCATCCACAAAGGCCCTCACCTGCGATCCCAGCGGGATCACGCCCAGGCCGATCTCGTTGCCGACCAGGATCACCGGGCCGGGCGCAGCTTGCAAGGCGGCCAGAAAGGCCGTGCATTGGCCCTCCCATCCGCGCGCCAGTTCCTCGGAAGGCTGGGCCGGCATCATCCAGTTGGTCAGCCACAGCGTCAGGCAGTCCACCACCAGCAGGCGCTGCGGCGTGCTGTGCCGCGTAAGCATGGCGGCCAGGTCCAGCGGCTCCTCAAGCGTGGCCATGCCGGGCACGCGCTCGGCGCGGTCGCGCCGGTGGCGGGCGATGCGCTCGCGCATTTCATCGTCCCAGGGCTGGCCGGTGGCGATCAGCGCGGCCTCGCGGTCCAGGGCGCCATCGAGCCAGGCGCGGGCCAGCAATTCGGCACGGCGCGACTTGCCGCTTTTCTGGCCGCCCAGAATGAGTTGGCTGCGCGCAAGCGAATAGGTGGATATCTGGTCGGTCATGACGCCTGGCCTGCGGGAATGTCAGCGCCCAGCAGCGCCGCCACGGCGCGCGGCTGCGAGGCAAACCAGGCATGGAAATAGCTGGCGTGCACGCTGCCCTGGCGGTACAGCGCCTCGCCCCGGTCGGGCTGGGGAGCCTGGCCAGGGCGGCTGCTGCGCCCGGCCTCGGCCATGGACGTGTCCAGCCGGCTGTAGTGGAAGGTGTGGCCGCGCAACAGGCCCCAGGGCGTAGGCAGTTGCTGCATGCCCAGGCCGGCCAGGCGCGGCTGCATGCGTGCATGGCCGGGCAACAGGCCCCAGAGGTCCGTGGTCCGGCCCGCAGTGTCGGTCAGTCGTTCGCACAGCGCGAGCATACCGCCGCACTCGGCCCAGACCGGCCGGCCGGCAGCCACGTGGGCGGCAATGTCACCGCGCAGCGCGGCATGGGCGGCCAGCGCGTCCAGGTGCAGTTCGGGATAGCCGCCGGGCAGCCACAGCGCATCGCACTGCGGCAGGCGCTCTGCGGCCAGGGGCGAGAAGAAGGCAATCCGCGCACCCATGGAACGCAGGCAGTCGAGGTTGGCCTGGTAGATGAAGCTGAAGGCCGCATCACGCGCCACCGCCACGGTGCGGCCCGCCAGCCAGGGCTGCACGGCTTCGGCAGGTTCCGGGCACGGTTCAAAGTCCACGGACCAGTCCTGCCAGCTGGCGCCCTGCCCCGCTTCGGCCTGCCAGGGCAACTGGCCCAGCGGCGTGGCCAGCAGCGCATCGGCGGCCACGTCCAGGCGCTGCAGGGCATCGTCCAGCTCATGCGCGGCAACCAGGCCCAGGTGCCGCTCGGGCAGCAGCGAGGTGGCGCCTGCGCCCTGCACCCGCGCCAGCGCGCCCAGCCACAACGAAGGCTCGCGCAGGCCGGCACGCAGCAGGTCGGCATGGTGGGCGCTGCCCACGCGGTTGGCCAGCAGGCCGGCCCAACGCAGGCCCGGCCGGTAGTGCTGCAGGCCATGGGCCAGTGCGCCAAAGGTGCCGGCCATGCCCGAGGCGTCGATCACGGCCAGCACCGCCAGGCCCAGCCGCTCGGCCACATCGGCAGCGCAGGGCGTGCCGTCGAACAGGCCCATGACGCCTTCCACCAGGATGAGGTCGGCCTCGCAGGCGGCGGCGTGCAGGCGCGCACGCATGTCGGCCTCGCCCGTCATCCACAGATCGACGCTGTGCACGGGCGCGCCGCTGGCCAGCTCGTGCCAGTGCGGGTCCAGGAAGTCAGGGCCGCACTTGAACACGCGCACACGGCGCCCCTGGCGCGCATGCAGCCGCGCCAGCGCAGCCGTCAGCGTGGTCTTGCCCTGGCCCGAGGCCGTGGAAGTGATCAGCAGCGCCGGGCAGCGTGCCCCGCCCCGGCCAAGGTCAATATTCATGTGTATTTGTTTGCTCCGTGCGACGCTGCCTTGAACCGGCCGCTCCGCCAACGCGGCGCATTGTAGTGCGCACCCCCGCCGTATCCGCACCCCACCCGCACCGCGCCCGCAACCAATGCTTACGCATTACACCCCGCCGAAGCAGACGCGTCCTACACATGGCGCTACGATTTTGTGAGACAGTCTGCCGCCTGCGCTCGAATACCTGAGCACGGCGCTGACGTCAAGCCTTCTAAGCCCCCCTGCTATCAGGTTTCCTCGGATACTTCCACGGAATGCGCTCACTTCGTTCGCACGTCCTACAATCTCAGCGTCTATGACCTCCCAGACTTCCCTCGACCACATTGCAGAGCGCGTGGAGCGCCTGCTGGTTCGCCACGAGGAACTGCAACGCACGAATGCGCTACTCGCCGAACAGGTGGCGGCCCTGACCCAGGAGCGTGATTCACTGCGCTCGCGGCTCAACGCCGCCCGGGCCCGCGTCGATGCCCTGATCGAGCGCCTGCCCTCCAACCAGGGGGCTTGACCCCCTTCGCAACCGCCGACGCCCGAACGCCCATGAAGCAGATCGAAGTGCAAATCCTGCAGCAAAGCTATGTGCTGACCTGCCCCGATGGCCAGGAAGAGCGTCTGCTCGAGGCCGTGCGCCGTGTGGACACGGCCATGACCCGGATCCGCGACAGCGGCAAGGTCCGCTCGCGCGAGCGCGTGGCCGTGCTGTCCGCGCTGAACATGGCCTTCGACGTGCTGGACCGCGAAGCGCAGGAAAGCGCCATGGCCACGGCCCAGGCCGAAATGCAGTCCCTGCATGACGAGGTCACTTCGCAGCATGCCGCCCAGTCCCTGCCGCCCGAGCCCAGCCCCGAGGAACTGGCCGAGCGCCAGCGCCAGCAGGCCCTTGCCGAGCAACTGGTGCTGCGCCTGGACCAGGCCCTGGAAAGCGATGCTCGGCTGCTCTGAGCCGCTGCACTCCCCGTCTACCAACGGCCTCTTCGGAGGCCGTTTTTCATGGCATCGGCCATGTCAATGGAAAGCCCATGCCGTTCAAAGAACTTGATTGCGGGCCTGCTCAATCGCCGTAGAATGGAGGCGTCTGCAAACCCGCCGGGCTTTATAGTTCCTTGGACCAATGCTCTATGAGCCCGGGCTTGGTACATTGCCATTCGAGCGTGATCGTCTCGCGTTAGATGAACCCAACGTCTGGCTGCCCTTGCCCCCCTGAACCCCGGTTCAGGATGACGGCCCGGTGGTCTTTGCAGACACCTGATTCCAACCCGGCGCACCTCCACGGTGCGCCGGGTTTTTTGTTGCCCGCCCCTCCCCGCCCATCCACTACCGACCTTCTGCCGCATGCCTGACCTGCTGTTTCTCGAACTGGCCCTGCTGGGCCTGTGCTCCGGTTTCCTGGCCGGCCTGCTGGGAGTGGGCGGCGGCATGGTGCTCGTGCCGTTTCTGACCTACTTTCTCGACAAGCGCGGGGTCGGCCCGGATCTGTCCGTGAAGATGGCGATCGCCACGGCCATGGCCACCATCGTGTTCACCTCGATCTCCAGCCTGCGCGCCCACCACGGTCGTGGCGCCGTGCGCTGGGACATCGTGCGCAGCCTGGCGCCGGGCATCATCACGGGCGGCCTGCTCGCCAGCCTGGGCGTTTTCGCGCTGCTGCGCGGCAAGTACCTGGCGCTGTTCTTTGGCGTATTCATCGGCTACATGGCGCTGCGCATGCTGCGCAGCAACAGCCAGCCCACGGCCACGCGCGCCCTGCCGGGGCCGCTGGGGCTGTACGGCGCGGGCACGGGCCTGGGCTTCATCTCGGGGCTGGTGGGTGCGGGCGGGGCCTTCATCAGCGTGCCCTTCATGATGCGCTGCTCGGTGCCCATGCACATGGCCGTGGGCACCAGCGCGGCACTGGGGTTTCCGATTGCCGTGGTGAATGCGGCGGGCCTGATCTTCACCGGCGCGGGCGACGCGGGGCGCCCCGAATACTCGCTGGGCTACCTGTGGCTGCCGGCCCTGCTGGCCCTGGCCTGCTGCAGCGTGCTGACGGCACCGCTGGGGGCACGGGCCGCGCACCGGCTGCCCGTGGGCCAGCTCAAGCGCATCTTTGCCACGCTGCTGTTCGGCCTGGCGGCCTACATGCTCTGGAAGGGCTTGAGCGCAGGCAGCTGAGCGCTCGCGGCCTGGGCCATTCTCTGCCGGTAGGCGATGGCGCCAATGCCGGCGCGCTGCGCCTGCAGGCATTCGCCGAACTGCTCGCGCGGCAGGCCAGGCGCGCACAGGAAGCCCTGGAAGTAGTGGCCCTGCATGCGGTGGATGGCCGTCAGCTGCTCGTGCGTTTCCACGCCCTCGGCCACGATCTCCACGCCCAGCGCCAGACCCAGGCTGATGATGGCGCCGACGATGGCCTGGTCGCCCTCGTCGCTGGGCAGGCCGCGCACGAAGCTCTGGTCGATCTTGATCTTGGAGATGGGCAGCTTCTTCAGGTAGGCCAGGTTGGAGTAGCCAGTGCCGAAGTCGTCAATCACCATGCCCACGCCCAGGTCGGCGATCTGGCATACGCGCAGCGCCATGTCCTGGGCGTCCTGCAGCAAGATGCTTTCCGTCAGCTCCAGCTCCAGCAGCTGGGGTGTCAGGCCGTAGCTGCGCAGCAGCTCGGTCACCCGCTCGACAAAGCCTGACTGGCGGAACTCCAGCGCCGACACGTTGACCGAGACCTTGATGGGCATGCCCTGCTGCTGCCAGCGTGCAGCCTCCTGCACGGCCTGCTCCATGACCCAGGCGCCCAGCGTGACGATGTAGCCCGACTCCTCGGCCAGCGGGATGAAGACACCCGGCGAGACCACGCCGAATTCGGGATCGGTCCAACGCAGCAGCGCCTCGGCGGCGACGATGCGGTCGCTGTCTATGTGCACCTGGGGCTGGAAGTAGACCGCCATGCGGCCATGCTCCAGCGCCTGGCGCATGGCATGCTCCAGCTTCATGCGCGACAGCAGGCCGGCGCTCATCTGCGGCTGGTAGAAGCTGAAATGGCCCCGGCCCCGTTCCTTGACGCGGTACATGGCGGTGTCTGCCTGGCGGATCAGCTCATCCAGCGTGAGGCCATCGGCTGGATACTGGGCCACGCCGATGCTGCACTGCACGGAGAAACCCAGGCCGTCGAGCAGGAAGGGGCGCTCCATCTCCTGCAGGATGCGCTTGGCCACCGACGCGGCCAGCTCGGCGTTGCAGCCCTGCAGATAGAGCACGAACTCGTCGCCACCCAGGCGGCACAGGATGTCCACGGGCCGCATGCAGTCGCTCAGGCGCTGCGCGACCAGCTTGAGCACGCGGTCGCCGAACTGGTGGCCCAGCGAGTCGTTGATGATCTTGAAGCGGTCCAGGTCGATGAACAGGATGCTGAACACCGTGCCGCCTGCGCGCGCGGCCTCGATGGCTGCATCCACGCGCTCCGTGAGGTTCAGGCGGTTGGGCAGGCCGGTGAGCGCGTCGCTGTAGGCCAGCTGTTCAATGCGCTGCTGGGCCACGCGCTGCTGCGTGAGGTCGCGCATGAAGCCGATGCTCTGCACCACGTCGCCCTGCGCGTTGCGCAGCGGCACCCATGACAGGCGCACGGCGCAGCGCGCGCCGCCGGCCTGGCGCAACCACAGGTCGCCCTCCCAGAAGCCGCCCTGGTGCCACTGGATGCGGGCCAGGTCGCCCAGGGTGTCGGCCTGGCCTTCGGAGGCCTCGAACAGCGACTCCACCGTGCGCCCCTGCACGGGCATGCCGCCCAGCAGGCGCTCGCAGGCCGGGTTGGTGCGGGCCACATCCATGTAGCCGTCGGCAATGAAGATGCCGTCCAGGCTGGATTCGAAGACGCGCGCGGCCAGCTCCAGGCCCGCCTGGGTCTGGGCCTCGGCCGTGATGTCGCGAAAGGAAAAGATCCGCCCCATGGGCAGGCCCCGGCGCAGCTGGGGCACGGCGCGGCGCTCCAGGATGCGCCCGTCGCGCAGGTCCAGCACGTCGGCCGCCTCCATCAGGGGCTGGGCCGACAGCAGCTTCAACTGGCGCGCATAGGATTCGGCATCGCGCACCTGGCTGGCCAGGTGGTCGAGGATGGCCACGTCGTTGCGGCGCACCAGCAGCGCCTCGGGAATGCCCCAGAGCGTGGCAAAGCGGTGATTGAAGGCGCGGATGCGGCCATCGGGATCGCAGACCAGGATGGCGTCGGCCGCGGACTCCAGCGTGGCGCGCAGCTCACCCAACAGGCTCTCGAACTCGGCCTCGTGCAAGGCCTGCTCGCGCCGGTCCAGCATGCTGACCAGCAGCACCTCGCCGTCGAGCGCGCGCACGCGCATCTCCACGGGCGCCAGCTGGCCATCGGCGCGGCGCACCTCGGCAATGAACTGGGCTCCGGCCTGCCAGTTGAAGGGATCGCTCCAGAAAGCCTGCTGCTGCGGCGTGGCGGCCAGCACCTGCACGGGCAGGCCCGGGGCCGCATCGGCCTCATAGCCGGTGACGGATTCGCTGGCGGCGTTGGCGCGCAGCACCTTCAGGGTGCGCGCATCGATCAGCCACAGGGCCTCCTGCAGTGCATCGAGCAGGCGGGGCCAGGCGCGGTTCAGCGCTTGCTTGTTCAAGACGCCACCTTCGGTGGATCCAACTCCACCGCCCGTTCAAAGTAATAGCAGACACGCCGGCGCGGCGACAGGTAGTCCAGCGCATCGCGCGGCAGTTGCGCGGGCGCCACTCCCCGGCGTATGCCCAGCTCGGGAAACAGCTCCAGCGCCAGCACGGGCGCCTGCGCGGCTGGCACGCCGGCATCGTGCACCATCACCGAGGGCTTGAGCGGGCGTGATGCATTCACGGACATGACCATGGCATGGCGCCCGTCGGTCAGCTCCACCACCGAGCCCGGGGGAACACACCCATCATGCGGATGAAGCCATTGAGCACGGGCGCGGCGAACTTGTCGCGCAGCCGGCTGAACAGCATGGACAGGGCCTCGTGCGGCGTATGCGGCGTCTGTGCATCGCCGGGATTGCACAGGCGGTCGTAGCTGTTGACCAGGGCCAGGATCTGGCCCGTGAGCTCCATGTCTTCGGCCACCAGGCTCAGCGGGAACCCCGTGCCGTCGGCCCATTCATGGTGCTGGGCGATGGCCGTGGTGACCTGGGCCGACAGGCCCATGCGCATGGCAATGGCCACGGATTCGCCCACATGGCGCTCGTAGCGCTCGCGCAGGGCGTCGGGCACGGAAGGCTCCAGGGCCAGGCCGTGCATGCCTTCGACACCGGCCACGGGCTTGCCCGCGTCATGCAGCAGCGCCGCCAGGCCCAGGTCGCGCAGCAGCGATTCCTGCAGGCCCAGGGCCCGGCCCAGCAGCAGGCTGAGCACGGTCACGTTGACGGCATGCACGCTCTGGCTACTGCCCACGCCATCGGACAGCAGGTGAATGGCCACGTCCTGCGGGCCCGCCAGTTCGGCCAGGCAGCCATCGACCAGGGCCTCGGTGGGCATGCGCGCCTGCTCGGGCGCGCTGGCGATGGTGGTCTCTATGGCCACATAGCCGCGCTCCACCTTCTGAAAGCGCGCATTGCAGTCCTCCAGCCGGCCGCGCCAGTCGGGCACGGACAGCAGCAGCGGTGCTGGCGCAGGTTCGGTGGGTGCAGGCTCGGGGGCCGCCACGACGGGCGGCAGCTCCTGCGGCGGCGGGGTGCGCACCTCGGCGGGCCAGGTGTCGCTTTTGTGCGGGACACAGCGCACCACCTCCAGGCCCAGGGATTTCAGGGTCTGGATCTGTGCGCTGGAGGTGATCTTGAAGCTGCTGACCGGAAAGGGATGGTTCAGCCACCCAACATCGAGCTGGACAAACATGCCCGGACGGAGGTCTCGGATATCGATGAGGACGGAATGGTTCACGCGCGGCAACGGCCCCGAGGCTGAAGGAATCGGCAATATGTAAGCCGATGATTCGGGCATTATCTCCAGTTCTGAGGGCCTCGCAGCCAATCCGCGACCCCAGGTGCCAAGTCTGGCCTCAGCTGTTGCTCAACGGCACCAGAGGCTGGGCTTGTAGATCAGGTCCATCCACAGCGCCCAGACGGCCACGCCCACCAGCATCAGGCCGGCCAGGCGCGTGCCCCATTCGGCGCGCAGGCCGTTCAGGCGCTGCCGGCCCAGCCGCCACAGCCAGGGTCCGGCCACCAGCCACAGGCCGCTGCCCACGCCAAAGGCCGCCATGGCCAGCGCGCCCTGCAACGGGCCGCCGCTGAGCGCGGCGACCAGCACGGCCGAATACAGCAGTCCGCAAGGCATGAGCGCCCAGGCATAGCCTGCCGCCAGCGTGCCGCCCGGCGCCGACACCCAGGGCTGCACGCGCCGCCAGGCGGCGCGGCCGGCAGACTCCAGCCAGGCGGGCTGGCGGGCCTGCACCATCATGGCCAGGCCCCAGGCCATCACGGCGACATGGGTCAGCGTCCAGAACGGCTGCAGCGCCGTGGTCTGGCTGGTGAGCCAGGACAGGCTCTCCATGGCCAGGGCAGACGCAGCGCCCAGGCTGGCATAGCCGGCCAGACGGCCGCCGTGGAACAGCGCCGTGCGCAGCCACAGCCGGCTTTGCAATCCATGCACGGCCACCACCTGCGAGCCGCCGCCCTGCCCCGCCCCGCCCGTGACCACGCCGCAGGGCGCAGCGCACATGGCAAGGCAATGGGGCCCGCCGACGAGCCCCATGATCAAAGCGGTCCAGAGCAGCGACAACAGCATGGGGCCTAGATGATCCTCGAAAACCGCGCCCGGTTCTTGTCCGCCTGCAGATATCGGTCAAACAGCATGGCCACGCCGCGCACGAAGTACCAGCCCATGGGCGTGACCTGGAAGCCCTCGTCGCTGATCTGCACCAGGCCCTTGGCCTGCAGGTCCTCCAGGGCCGCCATCTCGGGCGCGAAGTACTCGCGAAAGCCCAGCAGCCAGGCCTGCTCCATGGGCTCGAACAGCACGGCGCCCTGGCACATGATGGCCATGATGACGGCGCGGCGCACCAGGTCGTCGCGCGACAGCGCCAGGCCACGCACCACGGGCAGGTGGCTGGCGTCGATGGCGTCGTAGTACTCCTCCAGCGTCTTGGCGTTCTGGCTGTAGCTGGCACCCACCTTGCCGATGGCCGACACGCCCAGCGCAATCAGGTCGCAGTCGGGCTGGGTGCTGTAGCCCTGGAAGTTGCGGTGCAGCCGGCCCTGGCGCTTGGCCACGGCCAGCGAGTCCTCGGGCAGGGCGAAGTGGTCCATGCCCACGTAAACATAACCACCGTCCATGAACGCGGCGATGGAACGCGACAGCATGGCCAGCTTGTCGGCCCCCTGGGGCAGATCCTCGGCCGCAATGCGCCGCTGCGGCTTGAAGCGCTCGGGCAGGTGGGCATAGGCATAGAGCGCGATGCGGTCGGGCCGCAGCGCGTTGACCTGGGCCAGCGTGCGCTCGAAGGATTCGGGCGTCTGCTTGGGCAGGCCGTAGATCAGGTCCACGTTGATGGAGGCAAAGCCCAGCTGCCGCGCGGCCGCCACCAGCTCGAACACCTGCTCGGCCGGCTGCACGCGATGAACCGCGATCTGCACCTGTTCGTCAAAGTCCTGCACACCGAAGCTCAGGCGGTTGAAGCCCAGCTCCTTGAGCACGGCCAGGCGCTCGACGCTGACGGTGCGCGGATCGACCTCGATGGAGTACTCGCCACCCGGCTCCAGCTTGAAATGCTCGCGCAACAGGCCCATCAGCGTGCGCAACTCGTCGTCGGAGAAGAAGGTGGGCGTGCCGCCGCCCAGGTGCAGCTGGCTGACGGTCTGGCCCTTGCCGCAATGGGCAGTATGCAAGGCCATCTCGCGCGCCAGGTAGTCCAGGTAGACGGCGGCGCGATCGTGGTGGCGCGTCACGATCTTGTTGCAGGCGCAGTAGTAGCAAAGCGACTCGCAAAAGGGCACGTGCACATACAGCGACAAAGGCATGGCACGCGCTGCGGTACTCGATTTGCGTTGTTGCAGCGCCAGGATATAGTCCTCTGCACCAAAGGCCTCGACAAAGCGGTCGGCGGTAGGGAACGAGGTGTATCGGGGCCCCGGTACGTCAAAGCGACGCAGCAGCTCTGGGGTGACAGCGGTCATGGGTTTTTTCCTCTAATACCTCGACTGTGCCGCAGCACATCGGTCATGTCCTTGACTCATATCAAGAGTTGTTTGAGGGACTGCTGCGACAATTTGATCCAACTCATCGCAATCCACGAGGTCACCGCCGGCACGCTGTGTGCCGCTGATGTTTATCACTCCATGAACCTTCAGACCATCAAAGCCTCCTGCTCCAACTGCAACCTGCGCGAACTGTGCATGCCCATGGGCCTGGATGCCGAGCAGATGCAGCGCATCGACGACATCGTGGCCACGCGCCGCAAGGTCAAGCGCGGAGGCCTGCTGTTTCGCAACGGCGAGACATTCACCTCGCTGTACGCCATCCGCACCGGCTTCTTCAAGACCTGCGTGGCCACCGAGGACGGACGCGACCAGGTCACAGGCTTTCAGATGGCCGGCGAGATCATCGGCCTGGACGGCATCGTCAACGACCACCACACCTGCGATGCCGTCGCGCTGGAAGACGCCGAAGTCTGCGTCATGCCCTTCGACAAGCTGGAAGACCTGTCGCGCGAGGTCACGGCCCTGCAAAACCATGTGCACAAGGTCATGAGCCGCGAGATCGTGCGCGAGCACGGCGTGATGCTGCTGCTGGGCAGCATGCGCGCCGAAGAGCGCCTGGCCGCCTTCGTGCTCAACCTGGTGCAGCGCCTGCATGCGCGGGGCTTTTCCAAGTCCGAACTGGTGCTGCGCATGACGCGCGAGGAAATCGGCAGCTACCTGGGCCTGAAGCTGGAGACGGTGAGCCGCACCTTCTCCAAGTTCGCGGACGACAACATCATCGAGGTGCGCCAGCGCCATCTGCGCATCCTGGACACGGAGGCGCTCAAGCGCATCGTCAACAGCCAGCAGTGCCAGTGAGGCTGCAAGGGCGGCAAGCATTCATCCGCCAATGAACAAGGCCCGCGACAGCGGGCCTTGTTCATTGCGGCGGGCTCTCGCTCAGTCCCGCCCCAGCCCCTGCATGGCCAGGTCCGGGTCGGGCTCGGAGACCACGCCGTCATTGAGATCGCGGGCCGAGCGGCCCAGCATGGTGGTCATCAGGCTGGAGAGCATGGTCACGCCCCAGAAGGCAAAGAAGGCCAGCGTGTAGATGCCCTGGCGCGACCAGCCCAGGTCGCCGAGCCAATGCAGCTCCAGCGGGTCCACAAAGGCAAAAACCAGCATCTCCATCACGGCGGCTGCCAGAAAGGCAGGCCAGGCAATCCACATCCAGCGTTGGGCCAACATCAGCGATCTCCTTGTGCTGTCGAGGGGTCGCCTTCATTGTGCGCCGCGCCAACGCATGGCGCCAAGCCCCGCAGCGCCCTGCACGCCTGTAGGAAACCCTCACCCGTCGCGAATGCCGGAGATGCGATCCGCCATGCAAAAAGGCCGCGACTGCGGCCTCTTGCAGGGGTGCACGGCGATCAGCGGTCGGTGGGGTGATCGTGCGCGGGCGTGGCCGCATGGTTGCGGCCGGTGACGGCGGGCGCCATGCTCTTGGGCACTTCGCGCACGCCATCGGCACGCTCGTTGATCTTGATGCCGTTGCGGTAGTAGTCGGGGTCGATCACGGGATCGGCGCCATTGATGGCGATGATGGCCGTGATCACGGCAGCGACCACCACGGCCGCCGGGCCGGCCACCACCAGCCAGACATGGCCGAACTTCCACCAGGGCTTGCCGGCGTCGGGGTGCGAGGGAGCCTGCGCGGGCGCGGACACTGCGGGACTGGAAGACATGGGAAACCTCTTTCTTTCAGGCGGCAGGCGCGGACCGTGCCGCGCCTGCCAGGAACATCACCGGGGCACCAGGAAGACGGCCTTTTCGGACGCGCGTCCCGCGCCTGAATGCACGGCATCGATATCGAAGAATACGGTGTGCGAGCCCGGCTCGGCCGAACCGTAGGGAATCTGCAGGCGCGCCGCAATGCCGCGCGTCTCGGCCGGGCCGACCTCGACTTCCTGCTCGGACGCCAGCTCCAGCCCATCGAGGCCATGGGCGCTGATGCGGTAGCGCTGGGCCTGCTCGGTGGCATTCATGATCTGCAGGCGGTAGACATTCTCCAGCTTGCCGCCCGCCACGATGCGCGACAGCGAGGCGCGGTCGCGGATCACGTCCACCTTGACCGACTGGCGCAGCGCCAGGCTCACGATCATGGCCACGCTCAAGCCGATCAGCACGGCCGAGTAGATCAGCACGCGCGGACGGAAGATGCGGCGCAGCACCTGGGCACGCCGCCACAGGCCGGCCATGGCGTTCTGCGTGGTCAGGCGGATCAGGCCGCGCGGGTACTCCATCTTGTCCATGATGGAATTGCAGGCGTCTATGCACAGGCCGCAGCCAATGCATTCGTATTGCAGACCGTTGCGGATGTCGATGCCCACGGGGCAGACCTGCACGCACATCTTGCAGTCGATGCAGTCGCCCAGGCCCTGGGCCTTGTAGTCCACCTTCTTGGTGCGCGGCGCACGCGGCTCGCCCCGGCCCGTGTCGTAGCTGACGATCATGGTGTCCCGGTCGAACATGGCGCTCTGAAAGCGCGCATAGGGGCACATGTACTTGCAGACCTGCTCGCGCATGTAGCCCGCGTTGCCATAGGTGGCAAAGCCGTAGAACAGCACCCAGAACATCTGCCAGCTGCCCTGCAGCGCCAGCAGCTCGCCGCCCAGCTCGCGGATGGGCACGAAGTAGCCCACGAAGGTGAAGCCGGTCCACAGCGCAATGGCGATCCACAGCAACTGCTTGAGCGACTTCTTCCAGGCCTTCTCGAAGGTCCAGCCGTTCTTGTCCAGCCGCATGCGCGCGCTGCGGTCGCCTTCGACCTTGCGCTCCACCCACATGAAGATCTCGGTGTAGACCGTCTGCGGGCACGAGAAGCCGCACCACAGGCGCCCGGCCACGGCCGTGAACAGGAACAATGCCAGCGCCGAGATGATCAGCAGGCCCGCCAGGTAGATGAAGTCCTGCGGGTACAGCACCAGCCCGAAGAGATAGAAGCGCCGCGTTCCGAGGTCGAACAGCACCATCTGGCGCTGGCCCCACTCCAGCCAGGGCAGGCCGTAGAAAACCAGTTGCGTGAGAAACACCAGGGCCCATCGCCAGCGTGCGAAGACACCGCTGATGGAGCGCGGGTAGACCTTCTTTTCCGACTCGAACATCGACACCAGCTCGCCCGGATCAGGCGTGGCCGGCGTGATCGGAATGACTTTGCGGGGAGGCTTCCCGGTGTCATCCCCGCTCTCGGGCTTCATGGTGGGTTCCTTTGTTTTTTTGAAATATCTGAAAACTCAAAACGCAAAAAGGCGGCGCCGCAGCGCCGCCCCTGTGCTTACTGACGGACTGCGCCGTCTTTGTGCGACATGCCCCAGACATAGGAAGCAAGCACCGCGATCTGCGCCTCGGTCAGCTTGTCCTTCTGGGCAGGCATCTCGTTGTGCTTGCCGTTGTTGATCATGGCCGTGATGGCGGCCTCGCCCCAGCCGTGCAGCCAGATGTCATCGGTCAGGTTGGGCGCGCCCAGGGCCTGGTTGCCCTTGCCGTCCATGCCGTGGCAGGCTGCGCAGGCCGTGAACTTGGACTTGCCCAGCGAGGCCTTGAGCGAGTCGTGCGGGCTGCCCGACAGGCTCAGCACATAGTGCGAGAGATTGCGCACATCGTCGGGCGTGCCGACGGCAGCGGCCATGGGCGGCATGATGCCGATGCGGCCGCCCGTGATGGTTTCCCTGATCTTCTCGGGCGTGCCGCCATGCAGCCAGTCGCCATCGGTCAGGTTGGGGAAGCTCTTGCCGCCGCGTGCGTCCGAGCCGTGGCACTGTGCGCAGTTGTTCATGAACAGGCGCTCGCCGATGGCCATGGCCTGGGGGTCCTTGGCCATGTCTTCGGTGCTCATGCTCGTGAACTTGGCGTACAGCGGCTCCAGGTCCGCGCGGGCCTTGGCCATCTCGTTTTCATAGGCGCCCAGCTGCGTCCAGCCCAGCTTGCCCGCGAACGAGCCCAGGCCCGGATAGGCCGCCAGGTAGGCGAAGCCGAACACCGAGGTGATGATGAACAGCCACATCCACCACTTGGGCATGGGGTTGTTCAGCTCGCGCAGGTCCTCGTCCCAGACGTGGCCCGTGGTGTTGTCGGCCGAGGGGACCACCTTCTTGCGTGCGGTGAGATACAGCAGCAGCAGGCAGCCGATGATGCCGCCCAGCGTGATCGCCGTGACATAGATCGACCAGAAGTTGTTTACGAAATCGCTCATGGGAAGTTCTCGTTCTGGTGGAGGGACTCAGTCTTGCTCGAACGGCAGCTGGGCGGCCTCGTCGAAACGGGCCTGGTTGCGGCGGGCGAACGCCCACCACCAGATGCCGATGAAGCAGGCCAGCGAGGCCAGCGTGGCCACGATGCGCATGGTGGTGATGTCCATGTCGCTCTCCTTTACTTGACCGAACGGCCCAGGACCTGCAGGTAGGCGATGACGGCGTCCATTTCCGTCTTGCCCTTGACCTGCTCGGCAGCGCCGCTGATTTCCTCGTCGCTGTAGGGCACGCCCACCTTGCGCAGCGCGCTCATGTGCTGGGCGACCACGGTGTCATCCACCTTGTTCTTTTCCAGCCAGGTGTAGGCAGGCATGTTGGACTCGGGTACCACGTCGCGCGGGTTGTTCAGGTGGATGCGATGCCATTCGTCGCTGTACTTGCCGCCCACGCGGTGCAGGTCGGGACCCGTGCGCTTGGAACCCCACTGGAAGGGGTGGTCATAGACGAACTCGCCAGCCACCGAGTAGTGGCCGTAGCGCATGGTCTCGGCGCGGAAGGGGCGGATCATCTGCGAGTGGCAGTTGTAGCAGCCCTCGCGCAGATAGACGTCGCGGCCCATCAGCTGCAGCGGCGTGTAGGGCTTGAGGCCCGCCACCGCTTCCGTGGTCGACTTCTGGAAGAACAGCGGAACGATTTCCACCATGCCGCCGACGGCGACCACCAGCAGGGTCAGCACGATCAGCAGGAAATTGTTGGTTTCCACCTTCTCGTGGGAAAAGCTCTTGGGAGCGCTATTGTTGTGATCGGACATAAGTAATGCTCCTAGACGCTCAGGCGTGGGCCACGACGGCAGGCACGGCCACCTTCACCGAACGGCCCGAGATCGCGGTCTTCCAGGTGTTCCACAGCATGACCAGCATGCCGCCCAGGTACAGCAGGCCACCGGCCACGCGGATCACGTAGAACGGATAGCTGGCCTTGACGCTTTCGACGAAGGTGTAGGTCAGCGTGCCATCGGGATTGACGGCGCGCCACATCAGGCCCTGCATCACACCGGCGATCCACATCGCGGCGATGTACAGCACGATGCCGATGGTGGCCATCCAGAAGTGCAGTTCGATGGCGCCCACCGAGTGCATCTTGGTCTTGCCGAACAGGCGCGGGATCAGGTAGTACAGCGAGCCCATGGTGATCAGGCCCACCCAGCCCAGGGCGCCCGAGTGAACGTGGCCCACGGTCCAGTCCGTGTAGTGCGACAGCGCGTTGACGGTCTTGATGGACATCATCGGACCTTCGAACGTGGACATGCCGTAGAACGACAGCGACACGATCAGGAAGCGCAGGATGGGGTCGTCGCGCAGCTTGTGCCATGCGCCCGACAGCGTCATCACGCCGTTGATCATGCCGCCCCAGCTGGGAGCCAGCAGGATCAGCGAGAACACCATGCCCACGGACTGCGTCCAGTCGGGCAGCGCGGTGTAGTGCAGGTGGTGAGGACCCGCCCACATGTAGGTGAAGATCAGCGCCCAGAAGTGGACGATGGACAGGCGGTAGCTGTAGACCGGACGGCCAGCCTGCTTGGGGATGAAGTAATACATCATGCCCAGGAAGCCTGCGGTCAGGAAGAAGCCCACGGCGTTATGGCCGTACCACCACTGCACCATCGCGTCCTGCACGCCGGCGTAGGCCGAGTAGCTCTTCATCCAGCCGGCCGGAATGGCTGCGCTGTTGACGATGTGCAGCAGTGCCACGGCGATGATGAAGGCGCCGAAGAACCAGTTGGCCACGTAGATGTGACGGACCTTGCGGATGCCGATGGTTCCGAAGAACACGATGGCATACGAGACCCAGGTCACGGCGATCAGCAGGTCGATCGGCCACTCCAGCTCGGCGTACTCCTTGCCCTGGGTGTAGCCCAGCGGCAGGCTGATGGCGGCGGCGAGAATGACGATCTGCCAGCCCCAGAATGTCAGGCTGGCCAGCTTGGGCATGAACAGCCGCGTCTGGCAGGTGCGCTGCACCACGTAGTAGCTGGTTGCGAACAGCGCCGATCCGCCAAAGGCAAAGATCACGGCGTTCGTGTGCAGCGGACGCAGGCGCCCGTAGCTCAGCCATGGAATGCCGAAGTTGAGTTCCGGCCAGGCCAGCTGCGAGGCGATCAACACCCCGACAGCCATGCCTACCACCCCCCAGACGACGGCCATGATAGAGAACTGCCTTACGACGGAATCGTCGTAATAGACAGCGTTTTTATTTGAACTATCCATCGTGCACCCCTTAGATTGCTATCAAAGTGTTACGTTCTTCGCTCCCGGGCGTGTTGACCCACGTCAATCGTCCCGAAGAATGCGCTCACCCTCTTGCTCCACACTCTCGAACTGCCCGCGATATACGGCCCACCACAGGGCCGCAAGGATGGCCAGCACCAGCACCACCGACAGCGGGATCAGCAAATACAAAATATCCATGGTCAGTTCCCCGTGGCGCTGACGCGCCACGCCTTGCCCCCAAAACGGGCGCGATCCAGCTCAGTGACACCGAGCAAGAGCCGCCTCGCGGCGAAGGTGTCGTTCCCCTCCCGCGAAGCGAGAGAGGGGGAAGCGGCGCAGCCGCTCAGGGGGTGTATTTCCATCAGAACCTCCCCACCGTTGCGGTGGAGCCCGTCTTTATCGCGACGGACGCTGCGGGCGCAGCAGGCGTGCCCGTGTGTTTCGTTGCAGCCAGTGGCAGGCTGCGCGCAAGGCGCGCGGCATTCATCACCACCAGCAGCGAACTCAGTGCCATTCCCAGGCCGGCCACCCAGGCAGGCATGAAGCCCGCCAGGGCCAGCGGAATCGACACCGCGTTGTAAGCGGCTGCCCAGGCCATGTTCTGGCGCACCACCTGCAGCGTGCGGCGCGACAACAAGCATGCCTGGAGTACCAGTTCCAGGCTGTCACCCAGAACAACGAAATCTGCGCGCGATTGTGCCAGGGGCACTGCTCTACCAAAAGCAAAAGAGACATGCGCTCCAGCTAAAACTGGGCCGTCGTTGAGGCCGTCGCCCACCATGGCCACGTGGTGGCCGCCAGCCTGCGCCTGCTGCAGGCGCTCCAGCTTGTCCTGCGGGCTGCAGCCGCCTTCGGCCTGGGTGATGCCCACGCGCGCCGCCATGGCGCGGGCCGCGTCCTCGCGGTCGCCGGACAGCAGCATCACCTGCACGCCATGCCGGTGCAGCGCCTGCACCACGGCGGCGGCCTCGGGCCGCACGTCCTCGCTGAGGACGAAGCGGGCCAGCGTGTGCCAGCCCTGCGAGGTCTCCTCGGCCAGCAGCACACCCTGCACGGGCTGCTCCCCGGCCAGGCCTGCATGCAGGGCCGAGCCCAGCCGCAGATGGCGGCGCGCGCCGGCGCGCTGCACCCAGGCGTCCAGGCCCAGGCCGGCCATTTCCTGCATGGTGTCCAGCTTCCAGTCGGTGGCGGCATCGGCGCCGGCCTGCGCAATGGCGCGCGAGGCCGGGTGGATGGACTGGCGCGCCAGCAGCGCCGCCAGTGCCAGCACTTCGTCGGCGTCTTCGCCCGCAGCAGGCTCGAAGGACGACAGGGCCAGGCCATCGCGCGTGAGCGTGCCGGTCTTGTCGAACACCAGGGTGTCCACGGCGGCCAGCGCCTCCAGGCCCTGCAGGTTGCGCACCAGCACGCCGCTGCGTGCCAGCGTGCCGGCGGCAGTGAGCATGGCCACGGGCGTGGCCAGCGACAGCGCGCAGGGGCAGGTGACGATGAGCACGGCCACCGCCACCATCATGGCCTTGCCGGGATCGGTGGGCCACCACCAGATGGCGGCGCCCAGCGCAGCCAGCAGCACCACGACGAGAAAGGGCCGCGCCACCTTGTCGGCCAGCTGGGCCAGGCGCGGCTTTTGCAGCGAGGCGCTTTCCATCAGGCCCACGATCTGGGCGAAGCGCGTATCGGCGCCCACGCCATCCACGCGCACATCGACCACGGCATCCAGGTTGTAGCTGCCGGCCGTGACGGTATCGCCCTCGGCACGCAGCACGGGCGTGGACTCGCCGGTGAGCAGGGCCTCGTCGGCATGGGTGCGGCCGCGCACGATGGTGCCGTCGGCCGGGAAGGCCTCGCCACTGAGCACGCGCACCCGGTCGCCCGCCCGCAGGCGGCGCGTGGCCACGCGCTCGAAATGGCCGGCCGCGTTCTCGCGCAGCACGGCATCGGGCAGGCGGTTCATCACGGCTTCCAGCGCGCCGGCCGTGCGGTCGCGCAGGCGCAGCTCCAGCCAGCGGCCGGACAGCAGGAAGAAGACGAACATGGTCAGCGAGTCGTAGAAGACTTCCTCGCCGAAGGGGCCCGAAGGATCGAAGGTGCCCAGCGAACTGATCACGAAGGTGATCAGCATGCCCAGGGCCACGGGCAGGTCCATGCTCACGCGGCGCTGGCGTATGTCGCGCAGCGCGCTGGAGAAGAAGGGGCCGCAGCAAAACAGCACCACGGGCAGCGAGATGACCCAGGAGGCCCAGCGCAGCAGCGTCTCCATCTCCTGCGACAGGTCGCCGGGGCGGGCCACGTAGGCGGGCCACGCATACATCATCACCTGCATCATGCAAAAGCCGGCCACCAGCCAGCGCCACAGCGCACGGCGGCTCTCGGCCTGGCGGCGCTCGCGCGCAAAGGCATCGCGTGCGGGAAGCGCCTGGTAGCCGGCGCGCCGCACGGCCTCCATCCACTCGGAGGGAAGCACCTGCGCATGGCGCCAGGTGACACGGGCGCGGCGCGTGGCAGCACTGACTTCGGCCTTCTCCACTCCGGGCACGGCACGCAGCGCATCCTCGATGGTCAGGGCGCATGCGGCACAGTGCATGCCTTCCAGAACGACGTGCGAATCCCAGGCGGGAAAGTCGGTGGGTTCCTTGGAAGGGTCGGCGGGAGTTGCGGGGCCTGCGGGCCGTCCGAACGAACTCCACTCCTGCGGATCATCCAGCAGCCGGGCGGTGGCCTGCTGCGAGGGCGAGGGGCCTGAATCAAGCGCCGCCACTGCCGCCTCGCTGGATGGGGCTATCGTGGTGTGGGGCATGGTTCTTAGCGTAATCGGGCCGCATGATAAGCGTATTGACATTAATCAACCGTTAACTCATGGTTGGGTCTATGCTGACTTCATCCCATCCATCAGCACACACGAAAGGAGCACGCATGTACAACCGCATCCTGATCGCCACCGACGGTTCCGAGCTTTCCGACAAGGCCGTGGACAGCGGGCTGGGCCTTGCCGCGCTGTGCGGCGCCAGCGTCGTCGTCGTCCAGGTGGTGCAACACTATCCGCGCAGCTACTTCGAGGGCGGCGAGACCGTGGACCTCAAGCAGATCGAGCGCATCGAAGGCCAGTGGACTTCCAACGCACAGACCGTGCTGGATGCCATCCATGCCAAGGGACAGGCTCTGAAGGTCAACGTGACCACCGAGATCGTCAAGTCCGACCTGGTCGCCGAAAGCGTGATCGACGTGGCCAAGCGCCGCGACTGCGATCTCATCGTCATGGCCTCGCACGGACGCAAGGGCCTGCAGCGCCTGCTGCTGGGCAGCGAGACGCAGCATGTGCTCACGCACACCCATATCCCCGTGCTCGTCCTGCGTTGAAGGGTAGCGGCAGCCTCGGCGGCCGCCACACAAAAAAAGGCATCGGCGGCGCCGATGCCTTTTGCTTTTTCAATCAGGTCAGGGCGCAATCCGCACCCTGGCGCCAACTCAGGCGAACAGTTGCTTGTGTTCGTCGCGCAGCAGGTTCTTCTGCACCTTGCCCATGGTGTTGCGCGGCAGCTCCTGCACCACGAAGCAGCGCTTGGGAATCTTGAAATTGGCCAGCTGGCCCTTGAGCGCATCGACCACCGCCTGGGGCTCCAGGGCGGCCCCGGGGCGCGGCACGACCACGGCCACGCCCACTTCGCCGAAGTCCGGGTGCGGCACGCCGACCAGGGCGCTTTCGGCCACGCCGGGCAGCTCGTTGATGAAGCCTTCGATCTCGGCCGGATAGACGTTGTAGCCGCCCGAGATGATCAGGTCCTTGCTGCGGCCCACGATGCTCACATAGCCCCGCTCGTCGAGCTTGCCCACGTCGCCCGTGCGGAACCAGCCATCGGCCGTGAACTCCTCGGCCGTCTTCTCGGGCATGCGCCAGTAGCCCTTGAACACATTGGGGCCACGCACCTGGATGTTGCCGATCTCGCCCACGGGCACCTTCTCGCCTGCGTCGTCCACGATGCGCACGCCCACGCCGGGCAGCGCAAAGCCCACGGTGCCGGCGCGGCGCTCGGACTGGCCGCCGTTGTGCGCGTCGGCGCGGTAGGGATTGGAGGTCAGCATGATGGTCTCGCTCATGCCGTAGCGCTCCAGGATGACGTGGCCGGTGCGCTCCTGCCAGTCGCGGTGCGTCTCCACCAGCATGGGGGCCGAGCCCGAGATGAACAGCCGCATGTGGGCCGCCGCCTCGCGCGTGAGCCGCGCGTCCGCCAGCATGCGCACGTAGAGCGTGGGCACGCCCATGAAGACGGTGGCGTCGCGCATGCGCGAGATCACCGTGCCGGGTTCGAACTTCGACAGCCAGATCATGGGGCTGCCATTGATCAGCGCGCCGTGGATGGCCACGAACAGGCCGTGCACATGGAAGATGGGCAGCGCGTGGATGAGCACGTCGCCGTCCTGCCAGCCCCAGTAGTCCTTGAGCGTCTCGGCGTTGGACAGCATGTTGCCGTGCGTGAGCATCGCCCCCTTGCTGCGGCCCGTGGTGCCGCTGGTGTAGAGGATGGCGGCCAGGTCGTCCTCGCCGCGCTCCACCACCTCATGCTCGTCGCCATGGTGGGCCGCGCGTTCCAGCAGCGTGCCGCTGCGGTCGTCGCCCAGGGTGTAGACATGGGCCACGCCCGAGGTGAAGGCGATCTTGGAGACCCAGCCGAAATTGCCCGGCGCGCAGACCACGACGGCGGGCTCGGCATTGCCCACGAAGTACTCGATCTCGGCGCTCTGGTAGGCCGTGTTCAGCGGCAGGAAGACATGGCCGCTGCGCAGCGTGGCCAGATAGAGCATCAGCGCCTCGACCGACTTTTCCACCTGCACGGCGATGCGGCTGGCGGGCGGCAGTTGCAGCGACTGCAGCAGGTTGGCCATGCGCGCGCTGCCACGGTCCAGGTCGGCCCAGCTGTAGAACAGGCTGGCGCCGTCCGCGCCTATGGCCTCTACGGCCCACTTCTGCAGATCCTGGGGAAAGGCGGCGCGCAAGGCAGCGAACAGATTGCGGTTGGTCATGGCTGTGAAGAAGAAGGAAGAGTCCGCGGGAAGCAGGGAAATCTCAGGCACGTTCATGGTTGGGCGAAGGCTGCGCCACGGACAGCTCGCGCAGGATGCGCTCGCGGTCCGCGTCCAGCGCGGGCGGCTGCCTGCGCACCAGGGGCTGATCGCACGCGGCCAGCAAGGGGTTGCCCGCCACGCGCAGCATCTGGCCACCGGGGGCCTGCACCTGGGCCAGCATGCCGCGCTCGCGCACCTGGGGGTGCTCGACGACATCGGCCACGCTGTTGTACTCCCCCGCCGGGATGCCATTATCAGTGAGCAGGCGCAGCCAATGCGCCCTGGGACTGTCCCGCAGGCGCGCCTCCAGCGCGGCCTTGAGTTCGGCTTGGTGCTCGCAGCGCAGGGCATTGCCGGCAAAGCGCGCGTCCTCGGCCAGTTCGGGCAATTGCAGCAGGCTGCACAGCTTGCGGAACAGCGCATCGCTGCCCACGGCGATGACGAACCAGCCGTCCTGCGCCGCGAACACATCGAAGGGTGCCATGGACGGATGCCGCGTACCCATGGGCCCCGGCACGCTGCCCAGCGCGCCGAGCCGCGCCACGGGGTTCTCCAGCAGGGCCACCTGGCAGTCGAGCATGGAGACATCGACACGTTCGCCCTGCCCCGTGCGGGCGCGGCGCATGAGTGCGGCCTGCGTGCCGATGACGGCGTACAGCCCTGCGCCCAGGTCGCCGATGGACACGCCCACGCGGCAGGGCCCGGCGCCCGGGTGGCCGGTCACGCTCATCATTCCGCTCATGGCCTGCACCACCATGTCGTAGGCAGGAAAGCCGCTGTAGGGGCCTGTCTGGCCAAAGCCAGAGACCGACGTCATCACCAGCCGGGGATGGCGCGCATGCAGGGTCTCCCAGCCATAGCCGAGCTTGTCCATGGTGCCGGGGCGGAAGTTCTCGACCAGCACATCGGCGCCTTGCAGCAGGCGCTCGAAGACCTCGCGGTCCTGCGGCTGCTTGAGGTCCAGCGCAATGGATTCCTTGTTGCGGTTCACCGACAGGAAATAGGCCGAGCCCCCGTCCACAAACGGCCCGATGCCGCGCGCATCGTCGCCCGTGCCGGGCTGCTCCACCTTGATCACGCGCGCGCCCAGGTCGGCCAGCATCTGCGTGCACATGGGGCCGGCCAGCACGCGCGTGAGGTCGATGACGGTAAGGCCTTCCAGCGGCAGGCCCGTGGCTTGTTCATTCATGGTTTGCTCATTCATATTCACTGCAATCCGGCGCCGGAACGCTGGGTCAGGGCCTTGGACTCCTGCCCTTCCTTGAGGGCCCAGGCGCGGAATTCTTCTAGGGATGCCGAGGGCGCGGCCAGATTGCCCTGCTTGGCCAGCCTGGCCTTCACATCGGGGTCTTCCAGCGCCTTGGTGCTGGCATCGAACAGCTTCTTCGCCACGTCCTCGGGCAGACCCGCCGGGGCGAACAGGCCGAACCAGAACGTGTAGTCAAAACCCGGCACGCCGGACTCCTTCATGCCCGGCAGCTCGGGAAACAGCGGGGAGCGCTCGGCCGTGCTCACCGCCAGCATGCGCAGCTTGCCCGCCTGGGCCAGCGGCAGCACCGAGGGCGGCGTGCCGAAGGTCAGGTCCACATCGCCGGCGGCCACGGCCTGTATCGATGGCGCACCGCCCTTGAACGGCACATGCAGCATGCGCAGCCCACCGCTGGCGCCCGCGAACGACAGCGTGGCCAGGTGCGTGATCACGCCTGCGCCCGAGGAGGAATAGCTGAGCTTGTCGGGCTGGCTGCGCGCCAGCGCCACCAGATCGCCCACGCCTTGGCCTGGAAAATCTTTGCGCACGGCCAGCAGCATGGGCGCCGAACTCCAGCGCGTGATGCCCGTGAAGTTGCGCGCGCCGTCATAGCGCGCGCTCTTGTAGAGCAGCTGGTCCGAGCCATAGATATTGGCGCTGCCCAGCAGCAGCGTGTAGCCGTCGGGCGCTGCACGCGCCACATGCTCGGAGGCCAGCGTGGTGCCGGCGCCCGGGCGGTTGTCCACCAGCAGGGGCTGGCCCAGGATCTTGCCGACCTTGTCGGCCACAATGCGCGCTACCGCGTCGGCGCCGCCACCGGGAGGAAATCCCACGACCAGCGTGACGGGCCGGGCGGGATAGGACTGGGCCATCGCGCCACCGGCCAATCCGGCCAGCAGCAACGACAGTGCAAAACGCTTGAACATGGCTTGTCTCCTGTTTATTGATACCCCCTGAGTCGCTGCGCGCCTTCCCCCAAAGGGGGACGACACCCTCGGTGCGGGAGCAGCCCTTCCTCGGTGTCCCCGAGTTAGGCCGCGCCGGTTCCGTGGGCTGTGGGCGGTAGGCAGCACCACGGGCAATCTGCGTGTATGCGGGAGGATGCGGTTCAGCGCCCCTTGAACTCCGGACTGCGTTTCTCGCGCCAGGCCCGGCCGCCTTCCTGCAGGTCTTCGGAGGCGATGCTGCGCTGCACCTCGCGCGTGATCTCGGCCACGTCATGGCGGCCACGCGCGATCAGGTTCAGGTGCTTTTTCATGCCGAACAGGGGGATGGGAGCCATGGCGGCCAGCGTGCCGGTGAGCTGCTCCACGGCCGCGGCGAAGGCGGCGGGATCGGCCAGATGGGTGAGGAATCCGCAGGCCTTCATCTCCGGGGCCTGGATGCGCTCGCAGGTCAGGAACAGCCGCTTGGCCGTGTCCAGGCCCAGGCGCGAGACATAGCGCTCCAGCCCGCCCGCGTAGAAATGCAGGCCCAGGCGCGCGGCCGGCATGAACATCTCGGCCGCCGTGCTGCCCACGCGAAAATCGCAGGCCAGGGCCATGTCCGTGGCACCGCCGTAGACGCCGCCGTGGATGGCGGCCACGGTCACGGCGCGGCATTGTTCGATGGCGTCCACCATCTCGCCGAAGCTGCTGCCCTCGGTCTGGCTGCCCTGGATCTCTGATATATCATAACCACTGCAAAAGTACTTGCCTTCGCTGCGCAGCACCACCACGCGCACATCGTCGCGGTGGTTGATATGCTCCATGTGCGCGACCAGCGCGCCCAGGTCTTCCGGGGCCAGCTTGTTGGCCGCTTCGGGGCGCTGCAGCGTGATGGTGGCCAGGTGATCCTGGATGTCGAGTCTGGGTGTCATATGTATCAGTCAGTCAATCAGATATATTTGAATTAGAAAATGCTTCCAGCCAAGCAGCCATTGGAGAAAACCCCGGCCACGTCCAGCCTGCAGGAGCGTATACGGCAATCGCTGGAAGACGAGCTGCGCTCGGGCGCCATGCGGCCCGGCGACGCCATCGACGAGCCGGCCCTGTGCGAACGCTTCGGTGCCTCGCGCACCCCCGTGCGCGAGGCGCTGCTGCTGCTGGTGGCCAAGGGGCTGGTGGAGATCGTTCCGCGCTCGGGCATCTATGTGCGGCGGCTGGATGCGCGCGAGCTGGTGGCCATGATGGAAGGCCTGGCCGAGCTGGAAGGTGTGCTGGCCCGGCTGGCTGCCACGCGCATCCATGCGCAGCTGCGCGAGCGGCTGCAGGCGGCGCTGGCGCACACCGCCGCCTGCGCCCAGGCGCAGGATGCCGAAGGCTATGTGCAGGCCAACATGCAGCTGCACGAACTGATATACGAGGCCAGCGGCAACGACTTCATCGTGGAGCAGACGCGGCTGCTGCGGCTGCGAATCACGCCCTACCGGGGCCGCATGTTCGAGAAGCCCGGCCGGCTTGCGCGCTCGCAGCAGGAACACGCCACCGTGGTGGCCGCCATCTGCGCAGGCCAGGCGGAGGTAGCCGCCGAGGCCATGCGCCAGCACATCTGCGCAGGCGGCAGCGCCTTCACCGACATGGTGCTGGGCGCGCCCGCGCAGGCGGGCTACGAGCGCCCGCGCAAGTCAAGGTAGCCCGAAGAGGGCTCAGGGCCGCACTTCGAAGGCCAGGAACTGCGTGACCTGGTTGTCCGCGAAGTTGTTGTCGGCCACCAGCACCAGGGTGCGGTTGCCGTTGGCCAGGCGCGGACCCCAGGAGATGCCTTCGATGTTGTCCAGCTTGATGCCTTGGTAGGTCACGGGCATTTCCAGCAGCAGCTCGCGCTTCATGGGCTTGTAGCTGGCGCCCACCAGGCTCTTGAAGCTGCGCACGTCGGTGGTGTCCGGCTCGATGGTGGCGCGCGTCAGGCGGATGGTGTTGCCCACGCCATCGGCAAAGGCGCGCTCGATGGCGATGAACTCGTTGTTGGAGACCGCCAGCAGTTCGGGCAGGCCGTTGTCCGGCGGAAAGCTGCCGCTGGCGGCCTTGTCCAGGGGTATCTTCGGCAATGCGTAGGCATACTGCGCGCCCGACTTGCCCGTGGCCGGATCGAGCTTGAGGACGCGGATGACGCTGCCCGCTGCCAGCGTGGTGAGGGGCCGTCTTCCACCAGCGCATCCTCGTTGGCCGTGAACACGCTGCCGTCGGGCGTGACGGCCAGGGCCTCGAACAGCTTGTTGTTGCGCCCTCCGCTGGTGGTGTTGTCCACATAGTTGAAGGCTGCAGGCGTCTCGAAGTCGCGCACGAAGCTGCCGTCGACCTTGATCTCGCGCACAAAGGGCTGGAACAGGCTGGCGGGGTCGGTGCTGAAGTTGCCCTCGCTGGACACGTAGAGGTTGCCGTTGGGCGCCACGCGGATGCCTTCGGGGTCCACGGTGCGGCGTGTGCTGGGCAGCGGCTGGCCGTCGCGGCCCTTGAGCGTGACCATCTTGCGGATGGTCACGGCCTGGATGGCCTTGTCATCGAACTGAATGCCCAGGTTGTAGAAGCGCGGCGTGCCACGCTCGCCGCCGCGCTCATCGGAGATGGCCCAGTAGCTGCCATCGGGCGCGCGGTCAAGGCCGGAGATGCCGCCGAACTCCACGCCGTCGAACAGTGTCTTGGTCCTGATGCTGTAGTCGCCGATCAGCCGCAGCGAGCCGATGGTCTCGGGGCCGTCGTCGCTGCCGCCGCAGCCTGCCAGGCCCGTGGCCGTGCCGAAAGCCAGGACCAGCGCGAGCAGCACGGATGCGGGCGAGCGGACCTTGTCTGCCTTGTTCATATTCCCTCCCAGGATGGATCTCAGAAGGGATGGACCGTAGCGAAGGCCCGTGACAGGGTGGTGACATGCACGCGCATGCCGCCGCCCTGCCCCAGCCCTGACCGGCCCCTCGTCCGCTACTCCAGCTTGGCGCCCGAGGCCTTGACCACCTGCGCCCAGCGCGCGATCTCGCCATGCACCATGGCCGCGAACTGCTGCTGGTTCATGCCGCCGTAGTCGGCGCCGTTGCGCGCCCAGATGGACTTGATCTCTTCTGCCGAGCCTATGCGCTGCACCTGGTCGATGACCTGGGCCTGCACGGCCTGCGGCGTGCCCTTGGGCGCCCACAGGCCGTACCAGGTCGTGACCGTGTAGTCGGGCAGGCCGGACTCGGCCGCGCAGGGCACGTCCGGGAAGGCGGGGTTGCGCTTGTCGCCAGAGACCATCAGCGCGCGGATGCGTCCGCTCTTGATGTGCTGGGCCGACGAGCCCAGGCCGTCGAACATCATGTCCACATTGCCGGCGATCAGGTCCTGCAGCGCCGGGCCTGCGCCCCGATAGGGAATGTGGGTGATGAAGGTATTGGTCTGCAGCTTGAACAGCTCGCCGGCCAGGTGGTGCGAGGTGCCCGCGCCCGCCGAGGCGTAGTTGAGCTTGCCCGGCCGCTTGCGCAGGTCGGACAGCAGCTCCTGCACGGTCTTGTGCGGCACGTTGCGCGGGTTGACCACCAGCACCTGGGGCACGCTGGCCAGCAGAGCCAGCGCGATGAAGTCGCGCTCCAGGTCATAGTCCAGGCGCGGGTACATGGAAGGCGCAATCACATGGTGGGTGCCGCCCATGAAGAAGTTGTAGCCGTCCGGCGCCAGCTTGGCCGCGTAGCTGGCGCCCAGGGTGCCGCCTGCGCCGCCGCGGTTGTCGATCACCAGGGTCTTGCCCGCGCTCTTGGCGAACTGGGCCGAGAACGGCCGGGCAAAGGCATCGGTGCCCCCGCCGGCCGGAAACGGCACGACCAGGTTCACGGGTTTGGACGGCCAGTCCGCCGCCGCGCGGGCTGCCATGGGCAGGGCCAGCGCGGCCATCGAGGCCCCGGCTGCGCGCAACACCGCGCGCCGCCCCGTGGGGTGGGAAGCTTGCATGACTTGTCTCCTTGTCGCCTCTTTGAGGCTGTCTTCGTTGTCAGGCGCAGCAGTCCCTGTGCAAGAAAAGGGGCACGGCCTGCGCCGCGCCCCTTTTCATTTGCACAGGGCTTCGATGTCCGAGGACACCGGTATGCGGCCCTGCGCCAGCAGGCCGCGATGCTTGTCCAGGCGCTTGAGGTCGTAGAGGTAGTTGACCATCAGCCCCAGCGACTGCTTGAGTCCCTTGGCCGACAGGTCGGCCGCCCAGTTGAGCCGCTCCACGCGCGCGCCATTGCCCAGGTGAAAACGCGCCACCGGGTCCAGCGGCCGGCCCTTGGCCGTCTCGCGCCCCAGATAGTGGGCAGCGCAGAACAGCAGTGCGCGGCGCACGGGTGCGTCGGGCTTGAGATCCTGCGGCGCATCCAGCGCCGCCAGCAGGTGCTCGGCGCCCATGCCGCCGGCCTTGAGCTCGAAGGCCTTGCGCTGGCGCTCGTCCATCTTCTCCAGGATGGCATCGCCGTGCTTGGCGATCCAGGCACGCAGGCCCGGAATGGGAGACAGCGTGGCGAAATGGCGCAGCCGGGGGAACTCGCCCGTCAGCGTCTCCACCACATGCTTGATCAGCGAGTCGCCAAAGCTCACGCCGCGCAGGCCGGTCTGGGTGTTGCTGATGGAGTAGAAGATGGCCGTGGTGGCACGGCCCAGGTCGGAGGCCGCGGCGGTCTCGTCCAGCAGCGGGGCGATGCTGTCGGACATCCGGTCCACCAGCGCCACCTCCACGAAGATCAGGGGCACGGTGGGCATGCGCGGGTGGAAGAACCCGTAGCAGCGCCGGTCGCTGTCCAGGCGGTTCTTGAGGTCGGCCCAGCTGCGGATGTCGTGCACGGCCTCGTACTGGATGAGCTTTTCGATCAGCGAGGCCGGCGAGTCCCAGCTCAGGCGGCGCAGCTCCAGCAGGGCCACGTCGAACCAGTTGGCAAACAGATGCTCCAGCTCGGCGTCCAGCGCGGAAAAGCGCTGCTGCTCCGCCTTGGGCAGGGCCAGGAGTTCGGCGCGCAGGTCCACCAGAAAGCCCATGCCGCCCTGGGGCTGGGCAAAGCGCTGCAGCAGCCGCGTGCGCGGCGACATCAGCGCGCGGCGCAGGTCCATCTCGGCCTGGCCGCGCTCGGCATCGCTGGCCGCCGTGTCATAGCGCTTGCGCGCGGCCATCAGGGCTTCGGTATCGGGGCCGAACTGCTCGACGATCAGCGCCCAGAAATCCTTGTGCGCGGGCAGCTCGGCCTGGGCGTACCAGTCCATGAGCAGTTGCGCATGGCGGCCGCCCTCGACATCGCTCAGGCCGGCGTCGGCGGCAGCCTGCAGGTCTTCCATGAGCTTGCGCAGCTCGCGCGGGGACAGCACTTCCTGGCCGCGCCGCAGGGTGGCCTGCAGGCGCTGGGCCGTGCCGCGCGGCGCGGGTCCCTTGGCTGCCTCGCCCTCGGACTTTGTTGCAGGCGCAGCCGCATCGGTGCTGCGAAAGCGGGACACATTGCGGGCAATCCAGTCAGTAGCCAGACCCATTCAGAAGTTCCTCCATGTCAAGCGGTCACGGGACTGTCATGCCGCCAATCGGCCAATGACAATCTTTTGCTGCTCACATTATGAGAGTCTGCACGGCAGACCGTGTACGCCGATGTCGCGTTCTTGTCTTCGGGCTATCCCCATGCATGCTCCTGCCCCATCTCCCGTCAACCTTGCACAAAAAAGCGGGCACCAGGCCCGCTTCGTATCCGTGCGTACCGCCGGCCTCAGGCCGGCTTGCCCGCCTGGGCTGGATAGGCCGGGCGCCCCGCGGCCCAGAACCACATGGCAATGCCGCCGATCACCATGGGCACGCACAGCCACTGGCCCATGCTCATGCCCAGCGACAGCAGGCCCAGGAAGTCATCGGGCTCGCGGAAGTACTCGGCAATGAAGCGGAAGGCGCCGTAGCCGACGAGGAAGACCGCCGCCACCTGGCCCGGCTTGTGCTCCTTGCGCGCATACAGCCACAGCAGCACGAACAGCAGCAGGCCTTCCAGCAGGAACTGGTAGACCTGCGAGGGGTGGCGCGGCAGCAAGGAGCCGCTTTGCGGGAAGACCATGGCCCAGGGCAGCTCGGGGCTGGCGAAGCGGCCCCACAGTTCCCCGTTGATGAAGTTGCCGACGCGGCCGGCCGCCAGGCCCGTGGGCACGCAGGGCGCGACGAAGTCGGCCACCTCCAGCCAGGAGCGGGCCCGCGAGCGCGCGAACCAGACCATGGAGGCGATCACGCCGACCAGGCCGCCATGAAAGCTCATGCCGCCCTGCCAGACATAGAAGATCTCCAGCGGGTGGCTCAGGTAGTAGCCGGGCTTGTAGAACAGGCAGTAGCCCAGCCGGCCGCCGACGACCACGCCGAGCACGCCCAGGAAAAGAATGTCTTCCACGTCCTTGCGCGTCCAGGCGCGGTCGCCCTGCATGCGCACGAAGGGCGGGTGGCGCAGCCTGCGCGTTCCCAGCCAGAGGAAGAGGCCGAAAGCGGCCAGATAGGTCAGGCCGTACCAGTGCACGGCGAGGGGCCCGATCTGCAGGGCCACGGGATCGATCTGCGGGTACATCAGCATGGTCGGCATTGTGCCGCAGCGCCGCATGGCCGGCGCCGGCCAGGGGTTGGAAAGCTGGCGGCGCGGCGGTTCAGCCCGGCTGGCTTTCCTGGATGGCCATGAGCTTGTCCAGGGCCGCGAACAGATGGCGCTGCTCGGTGGAGGTCAGCAGCTGCTCCAGCTCGTCTTCGAGTTGCACCACCACACCCTCGGCCCGCGCCTGCAGCGCGCTGCCTTCGGCCGTCATGTGCAGCTGCTGCAGCCGGCGGTCGCGCGGATCGGGCTGGCGCCCGATAAGCCCGCGCTGCACCAGGCGCTCGACCACCGGCACCAGGTTGGAGGGCGAGATGTCCAGCGCCTCGCCCAGCTGGCGCAGGTAGATGCCGGGATTGGAGTGGATCAGCACCAGAATGGAGAACTCGCTGGGCTTGAGATCCAGTTCGGCCACGCGCCGCGCGAACAGCTTGTGGATGTGGATTTCCGCGCGCGTGAGGCGGTAGCCCAGGAAACGCTGCAGGCGCGACTGATCGACGGCGGGTTCGGAGGAGCTGTCCATGGACACGGATCTGGAAGAGGAAGAAGGCACACCGAGGCAAAGCCGCCCCGGCGCCTGCGGATCTTCAGGGCCGGTGCGGCGTTCCATCATAAAAGCCCCGACAGCCCGCTCAGGCCAAGGCAGCCGGCAGCGGCGTGCGGGCGGCGGACTCGGTGCGGCGCAGCCAGTGCTCCGCATCCAGCAGCCCATGCGCGAAGAACCAGGCCGCGCTGTCCGCCTTGGAGCGGCGCAGCGCCGGATCGGCCAGCGGCTGGCTGACACGCGCCGCGCGCGCCCAGGCAAAGGCCATGCACAGCGTGCCGACCAGGCGCAGATAGTCCTCGGCGCAGCGCGCCAGCAACGGGGCGTCGCCTGCGGCGCGGGCGCACAGCGCGCCCGTCAGCGCTTCGGTGCGATCGCTCCAGCTGCGCAGCGCGCCGGCCAGGCCGGGCTCCATGCCCGCCGCCTCGCAGGCAGCGGCCTCCTCGCGCAGTGCCGCCAGCAGCGGTGCCAGCGCGGCCCCTCCGCTGGCGGCCACCTTGCGCTGCAGCAGGTCCAGCGCCTGGATCTGGTTCGTGCCCTCGTAGATCATGGCGATGCGCGCATCGCGCAGCGTCTGCTCTATGCGGTACTCGTGCACATAGCCATAGCCGCCGAAGACCTGCAGCGCCTCGCTGGCCAGCGCAAAGCCCCGCTCGGTGAAGAAGGACTTGACCACGGGCGTGAGCAGCGAGGCCAGCGCATGGGCCTGGGCGCGCTCCTCGGCATCCGGCGCCTGTTCGGCCAGGTCCAGCTGGTGGGCCACCCAGCCTGCAATGGCGCGCATGCCTTCGGTCCAGACGCGCAGGTCGGCCAGCATGCGCTGCACGGCCGGCTGCAGGGCAATGGGGTCGGCGGGGCCCTGCGCATCGGCGGGCCGGGGCTGGGCGCGCATCTGGCGGCGCTCGGCCGCATAGGCGCGCGCCAGTTGCCAGGCCATCTCGGCATGGCCCAGGCCCTGCAGGCCCACGTGCAGGCGGGCGGAATTCATCATCACGAACATGGCGGCCAGACCCTGGTGGGGCTGGCCCACCAGCCATGCCTGGGCACCTTCGAAGCGCATGGCGCAGGTCGCGCTGCCCTTGATGCCCATCTTCTTTTCGATGCCGTCGCAGTGGATGGCATTGGGCAGGAATCCGCCGCCGTCCTGGGGAATGCCGCGCGGCGCCAGGAACAGCGACAGCCCGCGCGTGCCTGCGGGCGCATCGGGCAGGCGCGCCAGCACCAGGTGCACGATGTTCTCGCTCATGTCCTGGTCGCCGCCCGAGATGAAGATCTTGCTGCCGTCCAGGCGGTAGCTGCCATCGCCCCGGGGCCGGGCCTGGCTGCGCAGCAGGCCCAGGTCGGAGCCGGCCTGGGGCTCGGTCAGGCACATGGTGGCCAGCCAGCGCCCGCTGACGATGTGCGGCAGATAGGTGGCGCGCAGGTGCGCGTCGCCATGGGCGTGCAGGCAGGCATAGGCGCCGTGCAGGATGCCCGGGTACATGGTCCAGCCATGGTTGGCCGAGGCCAGCATTTCGTGCAGCGCGGCATCCAGCAGCTGGGGCAGGCCCTGGCCGCCGGTCTCGGGCGCGCAGGCCAGGGCCGGCCAGCCGGCTTCCACGAAAGCCGCATAGGCCTCGGGAAAGCCGTCGGGCGTGCGCACCCTGCCCTCTTCCAGTCGGCAGCCCTGCAGGTCGGCCGGGCCGTTGAGCGGCGCCAGCACGTCGGCGCAAAAGCGCCCGGCCGCCTCGACCACCATGTCGGCCGTCTCCTGGTCCAGGGCTTCATGGGCCGGCATGCGGCGCCAGTCGGCCTCTGCACCCAGCCAGTGCTGCTGAACGAAGCGGATGTCCTGCAGCGGCGGCTGGTAATGCGAGCAATGCGATGCCTGCGCGCTCATGCCCGGCCCTCCATGGCCGCGACCAGGCGGCGGTAGGGGCCGATGGCGCTGGCCAGGCACAGCACGGACAGCAGCGCGGCCAGGGCGGACACCAGGCCCAGCGACAGGCCCACGAGCTTTTCGTCATGGAAGACGAAGTCCGTGAAAAAGGCCACGAGGAAGGGACCAAGCCCCAGGCCGATCAGGTTGATCAGCAGCAGGTAGATGGAAGTCACCTGGCCGCGCAACTGGTTGGGCGTGACCGCCTGCAGGATGGGCGGCGCCAGCGCCACCGGCATGCCCAGGAAGAAGGTGGTGACCGCCACGGCCACCAGGGCCACGGTGGGCGAAGGCGCAAAGGCCAGCACCAGGCCGCTGGCGATGAGCACGCCGGTGGCCACCAGCGAGATGACGATCGAGCCCACCTGCTTGCCGCGCGCCGTGAGGTAGTCGGCCAGGAAGCCGCTGAGCAGCATGCCGCCAATGCCGAAGGTCAGGATGATGACGCCGTAGGCGGGACCGATCTCGCCGGGCGTCCAGCCCCACTGGCGGATGAAGGTGGCCGGCAGCCAGGCCGTGACGCCAAAGGTGATCATGGCCGTGATGCCAGGCGCCAGCAGCAGCGGCAGGAAGGCGCGCTTGTTGCGGAACACATGGGACAGATCGGGCGCGGGGCCTGCCGCAGCGGCGGCCCTGGCGGAGGCGCCTGCCGCCTGCAGGCCGCGGCGCACCGGCTCGCGCACGGTGTACATCAGCGCCACCAGCGGAATGCCGGGCAGGGCCACGAAGATGAAGGCCGCCTGCCAGGGCTTGAAGCTGCCCAGCAGCGGGAACACCACCTCGCCGGCCTGGCTGGTGGCCTGGATGACCAGGCCGCCCACGATGAAGGCCGTGGCCGAGCCGATGTACACGCCCGAGGTGTAGATGCTCATGGCGCGCGCGCGGCGCTCGGGCGGGAAGTAGTCGGCCAGCATGGAATAGGCAGCCGGCGACAGCGCCGCCTCGCCCACGCCCACGAACATGCGCGCCACGAACAGCGAGACAAAGCCCGTGACATAGCCACCGGCCGCCGTGGCCACCACCCAGATCGCCATGCCGATGACGATGAGGTTGCGGCGGTTCCAGCGGTCGGCCAGGCGCCCCAGGAAGATGCCGACGAAGGTGTAGAAGATGGCGAAGGCAAAGCCGTGGACGATGCTGAACACCCAGTCCGACAGCTGCAGATCCTTCTTGATGGGCTGCACCAGCAGGCCCAGGATCTGCCGGTCCACAAAGGACAGGGTGTAGGCCAGCAGCAGGATGATGGTGACGTAGTAGGCATAGCCGAGTCCGTTCGACTCGGCCGGCGCGGGCGTGGACACGCGGCCCGGCGGGTAAGGCAGGCTCATGGAGACCTCCTGTGGAGGAAGGGGAAGCGGAAAAAAGAAAGCGGGAAAGCGAAAAAGGGATGCGCATGAAAAGGGCCGGCGCGCCGCGCCAGCCCTTGCGCGGGCATCAACCCGCGCTGTGCTCGACCAGCATCAGCGCATCGAGCGCGACCACGCCCTGCCCTTCGGGCAGCACGATGACCGGGTTCAGGTCGATCTCGCGGATGGCCGGCGTGCCGCGCAGCACCTGGCCCAGGCGCACGATGAGCTCGGCCAGCGCCTGGCGGTCCAGCGCCGGGGCGCCACGGTAGCCGTGCAGCAGCGGCGCGCCCTGCAGGCGGTCCAGCTCGCGCAGCACCTCGCCGGTGGACAGGTCGGCGTCCAGCAGGCGCGCATCGCGCATGATCTCGGCCGTCACGCCGCCCAGGCCGGCCAGGATCACCGGGCCCCACTGCGGATCGTTGCGCGCGCCGATGATCATCTCCAGGCCGCGTTGGCCCATGGCCTCGATCAGCACGCCGTCCAGCGCAATGGCGCTGTCATAGGCCGCCACGTTGGCATGCAGCCGGCCCCAGGTCTCGCCCATGGCCTGCGCGTCGGCAATGTTCAGGATCACGCCGCCCGCATCGCTCTTGTGGCTGAGGTCGGCGGACTGGGCCTTGAGCGCCACGGGCCAGCCGATCTCCGACGCAATCGCCACGGCCTGCTCGGCCGAGGTGGCCAGCCGGCCGCGCGCAAAGGGTATGCCGGCCTGTGCCAGCACGGCCTTGGATTCGTACTCGGGCACCACCGTGCGGCCTGCGGGCAGGGTCAGCGCGACGGGCTGGGCATCGGTTCGCTCGAAACTGCGCTGGCTGAAAGCGGTCAGGCGCTGCACGGCGCGCAGGGCACGCTCGGTGCTGGGAAAGTACGGCACGCCCAGCGCACGCATCTCGGCGATGAACTCGGCAGGCACGGCTGCGCCCTCGTCCAGGCCCGCGACGATGACGGGCTTGGCCGGCCGCAGCTCGCGCACGGCGCGCAGCACGGGCGGCATCTTGATGCCGCAGGTCACAGGGTCGCCCTGGATCAGGCCGACCAGGACGGTGGAAAAGCGCGCATCGCCAAACAGCGCATCCAGCGTGCGGAAATACAGGTCCGGCTCCACCAGGCCCTGGGCCGTGAGGTCCAGCGGGTTGCTCACGCCCACGAACTCGGGCAGTGCCGCACGCAGCGCGGGCGAGTCGTCGTCGCCGATGGCGGGCAGGGCCAGGCCCAGTTCCTCGGCCCAGTCCAGCGTCAGCGCCTTGAAGGCGCCGGACTCGCCCAGCACGGCAACTCCCGCTGCAGCGGCTGCACCGGCCCCACCAGCCGATGGCAGCACCGGGCAGCGGATGGCGATCTCGGCGATGTCGCCCAGCTCCTCCAGTGTCTCGGCAAACACGGCGCCTGCGCGTTCCAGCTTGGTGCGCATCAGCGCATAGTCGCCGGCCATGGCGCCGGTGTGCGTGGCGGCCGAAGCGCGCGCCGCGCTGCTCTTGCCCGGATGCAGCAGCACCACGGACTTGCCCAGGCTGCGCGCACGGGCCACGGCGGCCAGGATGCGCGCGGGCTGGCGGAACTGCTCGACGATCATGGCGACCACGCGCGTGGAAGGCTGCTCCAGCAGGAAGTCCACATAGTCCTCGGCATGGCTGGCGGCCTCGTTGCCCGTGGAGATGGCGTGCGACAGCGGCAGCGCGCGGCTGGCCAGCGTGGTGCACAGCACGGTCATCATGGCGCCGCTTTGCGAGACCACGCCTATCGCGGGCCGCGCGGCATCGACATGCTGCGCGTCGATATTCACCTCGACAAAGGTCAGCGGCACGCGCTGCAGGTAGTTGATGCAGCCCAGGCAGTTGGGGCCTTCCACCACCATGCCCGCCTCGGCGGCAATGCGTGCGATCTCGCGCTGCTCGGCCATGCCGCGCTCGCCCGCCTCGGCAAAGCCTGCCGAGAAGATCACCGCCGCGCCCACGCGGCGCGCCGCCAGTGCGCGCACCGTGTCCAGCACAAAGGGCTGGGGGATGGCCAGCACGGCCACATCCACGCCTTCGGGCAGCTGATCGACCGAGGCCAGGCAGGCCCGCCCGGCGATCTCGCTGCGCTTGGGATTGATCAGGTGGATGTCGCCGGCAAAGCCGTTGCGCTCCAGATTGCCCAGCACCGATGCGCCCAGCGCACCCGGCGTGGCCGAGGCGCCGACGATGGCGATGGAACGCGGCCTCAGCAGCCTGCCGATGTCGGGCCGCAGGGCGGCCGCCATCTCTGTCGTTGTCATTCTTGTCTCCAATGGGTTGGCGGCAGGCGCCCTAGCAGCGAGGGCGCGGCCACTCAGGATGTGCGGGTCTTCAGGACTTTTGCTTCGAGAGGTCGTAGGTTCCGAGACCTGGCTTGTAGGTCTTGTCGTCGAGGAACTGGCGCATGCCTTCCTTGCGGCCTTCGTTGTCGTAGCTGTTGGCGGCTTCCTGGGCGCGCACCAGGTAGTCCTCGGCGTTGTCGTAGCTCATGTCGCGCACGCGGCGGATGGCGTCCTTGGTGGCCTTCAGGGCGCTGGGGTTCTTCTGCAGCAGGGCCTCGGCCACTTCGGTGACGCGGGCCTGCAGGCGATCGGCCGGCAGCGACTCGTTGACCAGGCCCCACTCGGCGGCCGTGCGGCCGTCGATGTTCTCGCCCAGCATGGCGTGGTACATGGCACGGCGGAAGGACAGCAGCTCCACCGCCACCTTGGAGGCGCCGCCACCGGGCAGGATGCCCCAGTTGATTTCGGACAGGCCGAACTTGGCGTCATCCGAGGCAAAGGCCAGGTCGCAGGCGAACAGCGGGCCGTAGCCGCCGCCGAAGCACCAGCCGTTGACCATGGCAATGGTCGGCTTCTGGAACCAGCGCAGGCGGCGCCACCAGCCATAGCTCTCGCGCTGGGCCTTGCGGGTGCCGGCCAGGCCGGTGGCCTCGGTCTCGCGGAAGTATTCCTTCAGGTCCATGCCGGCCGTCCAGGCCGTGCCTTCGCCTGCAAGCACGACCACGCCCACGTCGTCACGGAACTCCAGGTCGTCGAGCACACACATCATCTGGCGGTTGAGCTGGGGGCTCATGGCGTTGCGCTTTTCGGGGCGGTTGAATTTCACCCAGGCCACGCGGCCTGTGACGGTGCAGGACACGGTCTGTTCTTCGGTACGTTCGGTGCTCATTGCGCTTCCTTGTGCAAAGGGGAAATGGGGTTTTGGACACCGATGCTTCGGCTCCATAATCGTTATGATAAATAACTATTATTGAAGCCCGCAATACAGCGTTTACCCTAGCCCCAGCCCCTCGCCAGCCTGCCGCGATGCGAATGCTTCTGCGTCGCGCATGCATGCAATGCGCCGTCCACGGGGAATTGCAGCGCGCGCTTTGGCCCAAGGGCCGGTTCACGCGATACTTGCGGCGTTCACACAGTCAGGAGAAGAAGAACATGCAAGGCCAACCAGAAGTCATCGAATGCCTCATAGAGTTGCTGCGCGGCGAGCTTGCCGCGCGCGACCAGTACTTCATCCACTCGCGCCAGTACGAAGACCAGGGCCTGCTGCGCCTGTTCGAGCGCATCGGCCATGAGATGGAAGAGGAAACCCAGCACGCCGACGCCATCCTGCGCCGCATCCTGTTCCTGGGCGGCCGCCCCGACATGCGCCCGCACGAGTTCACGCCCGGCGAGACCGTCGAAGAGATGCTGCGCAAGGACCTGGCCACCGAATACCGCGTGCGTGACAGCCTGCGCTCGGCCATGGCCCTGTGCGAGCGCCACAGCGACTTCAACAGCCGCGACCTGCTGCTGGCCCAGCTGCGCGATACCGAGGAAGACCACGCCTACTGGCTGGAGAAGCAACTGGGCCTGATCGAAAAAATAGGTCTGCCCAACTACCTGCAAAGCAAGATGGGCGAGCCGGCCTGAATGAAGCTCCCCCTGAGGCGCTTCGCGCCTTCCCCCTCTCTCGCTTCGCGGGAGGGGGACGACAGCCTCGCGGCGGGGCGGCCCTTGCTCGCTGTCCCTTGTTTTGGCCGCGCCAGTTTTTCAGGCACTTCCCATAAATGAGAGTGGGCTGTTTGCTCCACGATGAAAACCCGAACCGGCAGCCACGATGAAACGGCAAGCCGGTCGCCCCGCGATGAAACAAGAGCCCTCAAGGGCCTGAGAGAAGAGAAAAGAAAAAGGGATGGAAAGCCGCAAGGCCTTCCATCCCTTTTCATTTTCATCGGGTGCGCACCGCCTGGCGGCGGTGCTGCGCGGTATCAGTCGTCCAGCAGGGACAGGTCGCGCACGGCGCCCTTGTCGGCCGACATCACCAGCTTGGCATAGGCCTTGAGCGCGGCCGAGACCTTGCGCGGGCGCGGCTCGGCGGGCTTCCAGCCCTTGGCATCCTGCTCGGCACGGCGGCGGGCCAGCTCCTCGTCGGAGACCAGCACGTTGATGCTGCGGTTGGGAATGTCGATGCGGATGCGGTCGCCGTTGCGCACCAGGCCGATGGCGCCGCCAGCGGCAGCTTCCGGCGAGCAGTGGCCAATGGACAGGCCCGAGGTGCCGCCCGAGAAGCGTCCGTCGGTCAGCAGTGCGCACTCCTTGCCCAGGCCCTTGGACTTGATGTAGCTGGTCGGGTAGAGCATTTCCTGCATGCCGGGGCCGCCCTTGGGACCTTCATAGCGCACGACGACGATGTCGCCGGCCTTGACCTTGTCGTCCAGGATGTTCTGCACGGCCTCGTCCTGCGACTCGGTCACGTGGGCCGTGCCTTCGAACACGTGAATGCTTTCGTCCACGCCGGCCGACTTGACCACGCAGCCGTCCAGGGCGATGTTGCCCGTCAGCACGGCCAGGCCGCCCTCCTTGGAGAAGGCGTGCTCGTAGGAGCGGATGCAGCCTTCTGCACGGTCCAGGTCCAGGCTGGGCCAGCGCGTGTTCTGGCTGAAGGCCACCTGGGTGGGAATGCCGGCCGGGCCTGCCAGGTAGAAGTGCCTGACGGCCTCGTCCTGGGTGGTGGTGATGTCCCACTGCGCCAGGCCTTCGCCCAGGGTCTTGGCGTGCACGGTGGGCACGTCGGTGTGCAGCTTGCCGGCGCGGGCCAGCTCGCCGAGGATGGAGAAGATGCCGCCGGCACGGTGCACATCCTCGATGTGGTATTTCTGCGTGTTGGGCGCCACCTTGCACAGCTGGGGCACGGAGCGCGAGAGGCGGTCGATGTCGGCCATGGTGAAGTCGATCTCGGCTTCACGGGCAATGGCCAGCAGGTGCAGGATGGTGTTGGTGGAGCCGCCCATGGCGATGTCCAGCGTCATCGCGTTCTCGAAGGCCTTGAAGCCCACGGAGCGCGGCAGCACGGAGGCGTCTTCCTGCTCGTAGTACTCGCGGGCCAGCTCGACGATGCGGCGGCCGGCGCGCTTGAACAGTTCCTCGCGGTCGGCATGCGTGGCCAGCACCGTGCCGTTGCCGGGCAGGGACAGGCCCAGCGCCTCGGTCAGGCAGTTCATGGAGTTGGCGGTGAACATGCCCGAGCAGGAACCGCAGGTCGGGCAGGCCGAGCGCTCGACCTGGGCGACCTGCTCGTCGGTGTAGTTGGAGTCGGCCGCGATCACCATGGCATCGACCAGGTCCAGCTTCTTGAACTCCAGCTTGTGCGTGTTGGGATTGGCCAGCTTGGTCTTGCCCGCTTCCATGGGGCCGCCGGAGACGAAGATCACCGGAATGTTCAGCCGCATGGCGGCCATCAGCATGCCGGGGGTGATCTTGTCGCAGTTGGAGATGCACACCAGCGCGTCGGCGCAGTGGGCGTTGACCATGTACTCCACCGAGTCCGCGATGATGTCGCGGCTGGGCAGCGAATACAGCATGCCGTCGTGGCCCATGGCGATGCCGTCGTCCACGGCGATGGTGTTGAATTCCTTGGCCACGCCGCCTGCGGCCTCGATCTCGCGTGCCACCAGCTGGCCCAGGTCCTTGAGGTGGACGTGGCCCGGAACGAACTGCGTGAAGGAGTTGGCGATGGCGATGATGGGCTTGTCGAAGTCGCCATCCTTCATGCCGGTGGCACGCCACAGGGCGCGCGCACCGGCCATGTTGCGGCCGCCGGTGGAAGTCTTGGAACGGTATGCGGGCATGGGGAATCCAGTTGTCTGTCGTCTCGGTCCATCCCTGGTCCTGTGGGGAAGGCCAGGGTCTGGGCGAAGATTATGGCGCAGCGCCCGCCGCACCGCTGGGCCACAGGAATGCCCCGGCCGGCATGGGCCGCCCCTTTGCAGACCCCAGGCATCGCCTGCGGCGAAGCCTGCGCCGCCGTTCAAGGCCCCTCAGCGGCGCGAACGCGAGCGCGTGCCCGTGCCCATGGCTTCCTTGTTCTTTTCGATGCGCTTCAAGCGCCGCTGCTCGATCTTGTCGGCCGCGCGCCGCTTGGTGTAGCCAGAGGTGTCGGCCCAGGCCCACCAGGCTGCCGTCACGCCATAGGCGCCCAGGATGACGTACCAGGACCAGGAGGCCACAGGCTCGATATCGGCCAACTTCAGCAGGGTGAGCAGGACCGCGATTCCCAACAGATACATAACTTCTCCTTCACCAGACGGTGCTTCACACGAGGTAACGCATCAGGCATGCGCGCCCACTACAATGTTTCGCATAATTATTCCCGACAACCCCCAGGAACTCATGATGAAGCAGACATTGATCGCATTGGCCTTGACCGTCGTCACCGTGGCTCCCGCCATGGCCGACCAGGCTCTTGCCGCCTCCAAGAACTGCATGGCCTGCCACGCCGTGGACAAGAAGCTGGTGGGCCCGTCCTACAAGGATGTGGCCTCCAAGTACGCAGGCCAGAAGGACGCGGTGGACAAGCTGGCTGCCAAGATCATGAAGGGCGGCAGCGGCGTCTGGGGCCCGGTTCCCATGCCCGCCAACCCCCAGGTCAACGATGCCGACGCCAAGAAGCTGGCCGCCTGGGTGCTGTCGCTGAAGTAAGTTCCGCCGGCCTCCTGCCTCGGGGCCCGCAACGAAAAAACCGCGCAACGCAAGTCGCGCGGTTTTTTTCATGGTCCGCCCGTGAATCCGGGCGCGGGCCGCCTACCTGTAGTCCGGAGCGCCTGCGCCGGGCTGCTGGTACAGGCGAACCTGCTGCTCCAGCTGCCCCACATAGGCGGCCGTGCTGTTGTCCGACTCCTGGGCACGCTGCACCAGGTGCGCCTCCAGCCCGTCCAGCCGCGCCATCAGCACTTCCTTGTCACGCGCATGCAGGTCCTCCAGCACGGTGCGCAGCTCGGTGAAGCGCGAGGCCTCGGCCTTGTCGGCCAGGTCACGCTGGGCCTGCATTTCCTTGGCGTGGCGGCGCGCCTCCATCAGTACCGAGCCCTGCAGCCACAGCACATAGGCGACGAAGAACACGCCCAGCAGGCAGGTCAGCGCCAGCATCAGCACGCCCAGCGGCGCCTGGACTTCGGTCACGCCCAGCGACACGACGGAAGGCGCGGCCAGCGTGTTCCAGTTGAATGCCGCCAGCAGCGCAATCAGGGCCACGGTGATCAGCAGCGACAGGGTTCTCAGATTCATGGTGCAACGCCTCCCTCGGCAGTGGTGAAAACAACAGCTTCGGTTGTACTGCAACCATCATGCCTGAGCTGTCGGCCCACACAAAATAGGACTGCAAGACAGGGCGCCGCGCGCAGTCCAGCCAAGAAAAAACCGGAGCCTGTGCTCCGGTTCTTCATGGCGGTCGTGTCGGACCTCAGTTCGTCTCGGCCAACTGGTCGAGGATGGCCGGGTTCTCCAGCGTGCTCGTGTCCTGGGTGATGGCCTCGCCCTTGGCAATCGAGCGCAGCAGGCGGCGCATGATCTTGCCGCTGCGCGTCTTGGGCAGGTTGTCGCCAAAGCGGATGTCCTTGGGCTTGGCGATGGGGCCGATTTCCTTGGCCACCCAGTCGCGCAGTTCCTTGGCGATCTGCTTGGCTTCCTCGCCCGTGGGACGCGAGCGCTTGAGCACCACGAAGGCGCAGATGGCCTCGCCCGTCAGGTCATCGGGGCGGCCCACCACGGCGGCTTCGGCCACCAGGTCGGTCTTGGACACCAGGGCCGACTCGATCTCCATCGTGCCCATGCGGTGGCCCGAGACATTGAGCACATCGTCGATGCGGCCCGTGATGCGGAAGTAGCCACGGTCCTCGCTGCGCACGGCGCCGTCGCCGGCCAGGTAGGTCTGCCCGCCCAGCTCGGCCGGGAAGTAGCTCTTTTTGAAGCGCTCGGGGTCGCCCCAGATGGTGCGGATCATGCTGGGCCAGGGCTTGGTGACCACCAGCAGGCCGCCTGCGCCGTTGGGCAGTTCATGGCCGGTCTCGTCGACGATGGCGGCCATGATGCCCGGCAGCGGCAGCGTGCACGAACCCGGCACCAGCGGCGTGGCACCCGGCATGGGGGCGATCACGTGGCCGCCGTTCTCGGTCTGCCAGAAGGTATCCACGATGGGGCAGCGCTCGCCGCCCACATTGCGGTGGTACCACATCCAGGCCTCGGGATTGATGGGCTCGCCCACGCTGCCCAGCAGGCGCAGGCTGGACAGGTCCGAGTTCTTCGGATGCACGGCGGCATCGCCGTCGGCGGCCTTGATCAGCGAGCGGATGGCCGTGGGCGCCGTGTAGAAGATGGTGCAGCCGTGGCGCTCGATCATCTGCCAGAAGCGGCCCGCGTTGGGGAAGGTGGGCACGCCCTCGAACACGATCTGCGTGGCGCCAGCGGCCAGCGGGCCGTAGGCCACGTAGGTGTGGCCCGTGATCCAGCCGATGTCGGCCGTGCACCAGAACACGTCGCTGGGCTTGAGGTCGAAGGTCCACTCCATGGTCTGCTTGGCCCACAGCACATAGCCGCCCGTGCAGTGCTGCACGCCCTTGGGCTTGCCCGTGGAGCCGCTGGTGTAGAGGATGAACAGCGGGTGCTCGGAATCCACGGCCACGGGCGCGCACTCGGTGCTCTGGCCAGCTAGGATCTCGCCGAAGGTCTTGTCGCGGCCTGCCGTCATGGCACAGGCCGTGGCCGTGCGCTCGTAGACGAAGACATGGCGCACGGCCTCGCAGCCGCCCAGCGCCAGCGCATCGTCCACGATGGCCTTGAGCGGCAGCTCCTTGCCGCCGCGCATCTGGTAGTTGGCGGTGATCACGGCCACGGCGCCCACGTCCACGATGCGCTCCTGCACCGCCTTGGCCGAGAAGCCGCCGAACACCACGCTGTGCGTGGCGCCGATGCGCGCGCAGGCCTGCATGGCGATCACGCCCTCGATGGTCATGGGCATGTAGATCAGGACACGGTCGCCCTTTTGCACGCCCTGCGCCTTGAGCGCGTTGGCGAACTGCGAGACGCGCTCCAGCAGTTCGCGGTAGCTGACCTTGGTGACCTCGCCGCCATCGGCCTCGAAGATGATGGCCGTCTTGTGCTCGACGTCCGTGCCCATGTGCTTGTCCAGGCAATTGGCGCTGGCGTTGAGTTCGCCGTCGGCGAACCAGCGGAAGAACGGGGGATTGCTGTCGTCCAGCACCTGGGTGAAGGGCTTGGACCAGACCACGTTCTCGCGCGCCAGGCGGGCCCAGAAGCCCTGGTAATCGTTCTCTGCCTCGGCGCACAGCGCCTTGTACTGCTCCATGCCGGAGATGCGGGCCTTGGCGGCGAAGTCTGCCGGCGGCGGGAAGACCCGGTTCTCCACCAGTACCGATTCAATGGGGGATGCTGTTGCGGTGCTCATGCTTGCTTGTCTCCTGGGCTGGCCAAATAAAAATTGTGGTGTGACTGTCGGGGGCCGGTCTTACATGCCACTGACTGAAACCCCCTTGGGCGCGTCTACCTGGGGATTCCCCGCAGTTCCCGGCTGTCACTGGCAATGGCCTGTTTCGCCGCTAAAATCGCGCGCCCGTTTTCCACGGCCATTGTCCCCTCCCATCCACGCCCCCACGCAAGACAAGCGCGACCGACCACCATGGCCCGCCAGCAAAACTCCAATCGAGCCCCCGGCTCCCCCCTGCGTCCCCTGCCCTCCCTGATCTTCGCCAGCCGCTGGCTGCAGCTGCCGCTGTACCTGGGCCTGATCGCCGCCCAGGGCGTCTACGTCTGGCACTTCCTGCTCGAGTTGTGGCACCTGATCGAGGCCGCCTTCGGCAACCAGGAAGCGCTGCAGGCCCTGATCACCAGCATCGGCTACAAGCACGATGCACCCATCGGCGCGCTCAACGAGACCATCATCATGCTGGTGGTCCTGGCGCTGATCGACGTGGTGATGATCTCCAACCTGCTGATCATGGTCATCGTGGGCGGCTACGAGACCTTCGTCAGCCGCCTGGGCCTGGACAGCCACCCCGACCAGCCCGAGTGGCTGGGCCACGTGAACGCCTCCATCCTCAAGGTCAAGCTGGCCCTGTCCATCATCGGCATCAGCTCCATCCACCTGCTCAAGACCTTCATCAACGCGGGCAGCTACGACGTCAAGGTGCTGATGTGGCAGACCATCATCCACGTCACCTTCCTGGCCAGCGCCCTGGCCATCGCCTATACCGACAAGCTGATCAACAGCACGGCCAGCAACCACTGAGCCCGTCGGCATCCCGCACCGAAGCCCCGCAGCGCCAGCCGCTACGGGGCTTTTTTCATGGGCGGGCGCAGGCAACGGGTCGGTCACCTGCCAGCGCCCGGCCGGCCAGCGCGCCGGGCACGCTTTTTGCCGCAGATCGGGCCTGAAGCTTTCCTCAAGCTGACGCTTGACCGATTTTATTCATCGATGACAGCACACACCTTGTGAATCATGGCCTCAATGCTCTCATTAAGAGAGCAAATAATGGCCGGATTGCATCCCCCAAGAGCTTGAAACAGCCCAAAACAGGTCTTCTTCGGCTCATGCGTTTTGACGCAGTAAAACCTGTTTTATATAATTTCGGCTTCTTTACAACCTGCCAAGCAGGTCATCGGCACCGTCTTCACGGCCTGCCGATACACCCCGGCGGATCGTTGTGCTCCCGGCACAGCCCCGTCAACCGGGCCGAAACTCGGTCCTGATGTTGTGGGGCATCGCGCTGGCTGATCTTCAGCCACGATGCCCGACTGAGACACCGCGCGCCTCGCCGCCGGCTGCTCTCAACTTCTGGCTCTTGCGCACCGCTTCGCGTGCCATCCGAGCCGCCTCGGGTGCTTTCGCACCTGTTTGAATCCCAGCAACGGGGGACGGCAGTCCCCTGCAGCGAACGGCATCAGGGCTTCATTTTTGGCTTGCGCGCCAGCGTCTTCGCCCGTCGAGGACGCTGGACTGTGTTCCATCTCACCCAAAAGGAGAACGCCACAGTGGCCAAGCAGATCATCATCGATCATGTGTTCAAGGTGTTCGGGGACGACCCCAAGACCGCACTCGACCTCGTCCAACAGGGCCTGAGCAAACAGGAGATCCTGGAGCGCACGGGCCAGTCCATCGGCGTGTTCGACGCCAATTTCACCATCGAGGCCGGCGAGATCTTCGTCGTCATGGGCTTGTCGGGCTCGGGCAAGTCCACCCTGGTGCGCATGCTCAACCGCCTCATCGAGCCCACGGCCGGGCGCATCGTGGTCGATGGCCAGGACATCAATGCCCTGAGCGAGCGCGACCTGCGCGCGCTGCGCCGCAAGGACATCTCCATGGTGTTCCAGTCCTTTGCGCTGATGCCGCACATGACGGTGCTGGACAACACGGCCTTCGGCCTGGAGCTGGCCGGCGCCGACAAGGCCGAGCGCCAGACACAGGCCCAGGCCGCGCTGGAGCAGGTGGGCCTGGGCGCCTGGGGCGCCAGCTACCCCGACGAGCTGTCGGGCGGCATGCAGCAGCGCGTGGGCCTGGCCCGGGCGCTGGCGTCCGATCCGTCCATCCTGCTGATGGACGAGGCCTTCTCGGCCCTGGACCCCATCATCCGCACGGAGATGCAGTCCGAGCTGCTGCGCCTGCAGCAGATCCAGCGCCGCACCATCGTCTTCATCTCGCATGACCTGGACGAGGCCATGCGCATCGGCGACCGCATCGCCATCATGAAGGACGGCCAGGTGATCCAGGTCGGCACGCCCGACGAGATCCTGCGCAGCCCTGCCGACGACTATGTGCGCAGCTTCGTGCGTGGCGTGGACGCGGCCTCGGTCTTCAAGGCCGGCGACATCGCGCGCCAGGCGCTGACCGTGGTGTCCGAGCACAGCGACCGCGGCTGCCGCGCGGCACAGCGCCTGCTGGAAGACTCCGACCGCGACTACGCCTATGTGGTCAACGCGCGCCGCCGCTTCCTGGGCGTGGTGTCCTCGCAGTCGCTGCGCGACGCACTGCATGGCCGCCCGGGCATGCTGGGCCTGAGCCACGCCTTCCTGCCCAACGTCGAGCCGCTGTCCGCAGGCACGCCGGTGGCCGAGCTGTTCGGCCCCGTGGCCGCCGCGCCCTGCGCGCTGCCGGTGACCAGCGACGACGGCCAGTTCATGGGCGTGGTCAGCCGCACCACCATGCTGCGCTTCCTGGACCGCGACACGCCGCCCGTGCCACCGCCGCAGGAGATCGTGCCGCCGGTCACGCTCAACCCGCATTTCCCGGCCTCCAACGCCCCCACCGTCGCGCCGACCGTGGAGCCGATCGAACAACGACAAGGAGATGCCGCATGAGCGATGCAACCAACAGCCTGAACCCGAACACCGCCGCTGCCGCCACCGATCCCTGGGCCGATGCGAGCACAGCCCCTGCTTCCACCGATTCCGCAGCCTCTGCTTCCACCGATTCCGCGGCCTCTGCAAGCGCCGATCCTTGGGCCACCGCCGCCACGCCGGCACCCGATGCCTCGGCCGATCCCTGGGGCGCCGCCAGCGGCGGTGATGCCGCAGGCGGTGACTGGCTGGGCGCCTCGGCCGGCTCGGGCGTTCCCGACGACGCCCATGCCAGCCTCTGGCACCAATTGACCACCGACGGCCTGCCCGTGCAGGGCTGGATCAACAGCGGCCTGGAATGGGTGGTCCACCATTTCCGCCCCTTCTTCCAGGCCGTGCGCACGCCCATCGACGGCACGCTGTCGGGCATCACCGATGCCATGCTGGCCCTGCCCTGGCCGCTGCTGATCCTGATCCTGACCCTGGTGGCCTGGCAGTTCGCGGGCCGCGCCATGGCCATTGGCGCCGCCGTCTCGCTGGTGGTGGTCGCCATGCTGGGCATCTGGCCCGAGGCCATGGTGACGCTGTCCCTGGTGCTGACCTCGCTGGTGTTCTGCATGGTCATCGGCCTGCCTGCGGGGATTTTGCTGGCCTCCAGCGACCGTGCGCAGCGCTGGACACGCCCGCTGCTCGACGCCATGCAGACCACGCCGGCCTTCGTCTACCTGGTGCCCGTGGTGATGCTGTTCGGCATCGGCAACGTGCCCGGCGTGATCGTGACCATCATCTTCGCGCTGCCGCCGCTGATCCGCCTGACCAACCTGGGCATCCGCCAGGTGCGCCCCGACCTGATCGAGGCCAGCCGCGCCTATGGCGCATCGCCCTGGCAGTTGCTGTGGAAGGTGCAGCTGCCGCTGGCCATGCCGTCCATCATGGCGGGCGTGAACCAGGCGCTGATGCTGTCGCTGTCCATGGTGGTGATCGCCTCCATGATCGCCGTGGGCGGCCTGGGCCAGATGGTGCTGCGCGGCATCGGCCGCCTGGACATGGGCCTGGCCACCGTGGGCGGACTGGGCATCGTGCTGCTGGCCATCGTGCTGGACCGCATCACCCAGGCCATGGGGCAGACGACCCGTGGCGGCGCGCGCTGGTGGCACAGCGGCCCCGCCGGCTGCATTGCCCGCCTGCTGGGCGCCGGCAGCAAGCCGGTCCATCGCGGCAGCACCAGCTGAATGCCTTCACTGCGGCGCGGATGGGCCCACTGCCGCGCCGCCTTCCCGAAAAGCGGCCAGCCACGCTGGCCGCCCACTCCCCTTTCATCACACAACGGAGGAACCCGAGGATGAACCAAGCCCTGAACCACAATCGACTGCCAACTGCCGCTGCCATCCACTGGCTGCGCACCGCCACGATGGCTGCCGGCATCGCACTGGCCTGCGCAGGCGCATCGGCCGCCAGCGACCAGCCCGGCAAGGGCGTGAAGGTGTCGCCGCTCAAGAGCTCCATCGCCGAAGAAAGCTTCCAGACCCTGATCGTCATGAAGGCCCTGGAGAGGCTGGGCTACGACGTGCAGCCCTTCCAGGAAGTCGAGTACCCCACGGCCCACGTGGCGATTGCCAATGGCGATGCCACTTTCCTGGCCACGCACTGGAACCCGCTGCACGCCGACTACTACAAGAACGCGGGCGGCGACGCCAAGCTGTTCCGCAAGGGCGTTTACTCGGACAACGCCGCCCAGGGCTATCTGATCGACAAGAAGACGGCCGACGAATACAAGATCACCAATATCGGCCAGTTGAAGGACCCCAAGATCGCCAAGCTGTTCGACTCGGACGGCGACGGCAAGGCCGACCTCACCGGCTGCACGCCGGGCTGGGGCTGCGAGGCCGTGATCGAGCACCACCTGACGGCCTACAAGCTGCGTGACACCGTGACCCACAAGCAGGGCACGTACTCGGCGCTGATCGCCGACACCATCTCGCGCTACAAGGCCGGCAAGCCCATCCTCTACTACACCTGGACGCCCTACTGGGTGAGCAACGTGCTCAAGCCCGGCAAGGACGTGGTGTGGCTGGAGGTGCCCTTCTCCTCGCTGCCCGGCGAGCAGGCCAAGTTCGATACCAAGCTGCCCAACGGCAAGAACTACGGCTTCGTGGTGAACAAGCAGCAGATCGTGGCCAACAAGGCCTTCACCGACAAGCATCCCGACGCCGGCAAGCTGTTCGAGCTGATGCAGCTGCCCGTGGGCGACATCAGTGCGCAGAATCACATGATGAGCCAGGGCCAGAACAAGCCCTCGGACATCAACCGCCATGTGGACGGCTGGATCAAGGCCCACCAGAAGACCTTCGACGGCTGGCTGGAACAGGCCCGCGCCGCAGCCCGCTGAACGCTGCGGGGGGAGCCGCTCCAGGCGTTCCCCCGGCTTCCTGCTTCAAAGGCCCGCTTCGGCGGGCCTTTTGAACATGCGCAGGGCGATGGCCGTGACCACCACGCCCGCCACCAGCGCCACCGCATACATGGCCACGTGGGTCACGGCGTTGGGTATGGGCGCGACGAAGATGCCGCCATGCGGCACCTTCAGCTCCACACCCGCCAGCATGGACACGGCGCCGGCCACGGCCGAGCCCAGCACCAGGGCCGGAATCGTGCGCAGCGGATCGCGCGCCGCGTAGGGAATGGCCCCTTCGGTGACAAAGGCCAGGCCCAGCACGCCGGCCGAGGCGGCGCTGCCGCGCTCCTCGCGCGTGAAGCGGTCGGCGAACAGGCGCGTGGCCAGGGCCAGCCCCAGCGGCGGCGTCATGCCGGCGATCATGGCTGCGGCCATGGGCGTGTAGACCTGGCTCGCGATCATTCCCGTGGAAAACGCATAGGCGGCCTTGTTCACCGGCCCGCCCATGTCAAAGGCCATCATCGCGCCCAGCAACAGGCCCAGCAGCAAGGCACTGGCACCCTGCATGCCGCGCAGCCAGGCGCTCAGCCACTGCAGCAGCTCGGCCACGGGCGCACCGACCAGATAGAACATCAGCAGCCCCGTGAACAGGCTGCCCAGCACGGGCAGAATGAGCATGGGCAGCAGGCCCTTGAGCGCCTGCGGCAGCCGGATGTGCGCCGCCATGAAGGCCACGCCGTAGCCTGCAATGAAGCCGGCCGCAATGCCGCCGATGAATCCCGCCCCCATGCTGGACGCGATCATCCCGCCGATCATGCCCGGCGCAATGCCGGGCCGGTCGGCAATGGAATAGGCGATATAGCCGGCCAGCGCCGGCACCATCAGCGCAAAGCCGCCCTTGGCGCCGATCTGGAACAGCGTCCAGCCCAGGGTGCCCTGGTGGGCATCGTCATGGACATAGATGCCGCCCAGCGCAAAGGCCATGGCGATCAGAATGCCGCCCGCCGTGACGAAGGGCAGCATGAAGGACACGCCGGTCATCAGGTGGCGATAGGCACCGCCCTGGGTCCGGGCCGGCGTGGGCGCGGCGCCGCCTGCAGCAGCGCCTACGGCGGCACCATGCACGGTGGCTTCGGCCAGCGCCCGGGTGATCAGCCCCGAGCCGTCGCGTATGGCCGGCTTGGTGCCGCTGCGCAGCAGCGGCTTGCCCGCGAAGCGCGAAAGATCGACCTCGCGGTCGGCGGCGATGATGACCAGGTCGGCCTCGGCAATCTCCTGCGGCGTCAGCGCATCGAGCGCGCCCACCGAGCCTTGCGTCTCCACGCGCATGGCGTGGCCCAGCGCCGCCGCGCCGCGCTGCAGGCCCTCGGCCGCCATGAAGGTATGGGCGATGCCCGTGGGGCAGGAGGTGACGGCCACAATGCGCTTGCCCGTGCGCTGTGCTGCGGGACTGGCGGCAGCGCAGCGTGCCAGCACGCCGGCCGGATCATCAAGCGCCTCGCGCAGGCTGCAGCGCTCGACGGCGGCCTGCACGAAGCGGGAGGCATCGGCGTCGGTATCTGCATCGTCATCGGTGCCGGCATCCCCCACGATCAGCAATTGCCCGGCCTGCGCGGCGGCATCGGCTGCATGCAGCCCGATCACACCGCCGCTGGCACGCACTTCCACGGCCAAGGAACGCTGTCCGGCCGCATGGCGCAGGGCTTCGGCAGCCAGCAGCGCTTCGGCGTCGTGCCCGGCCGCTGCGATCACCACAAAAAGAGGGTTCATGAAAGCTCCTGAAGAATGGGGGATCACGGCCACTGGCATGGCTCCAGCAGCACGCTGGCAGCCAGTGCCTGGACGCGGTTGGCATCAACTTCGTGCGCGGGCGCGGCCTGCAGCCAAGCCAGCGCGCTGGCCGTGGACAGGCGTGCGGTGTCCGCCAGATCCAGTCCGCGCAGCCGCGCGGCCACCATGCCCGCGACCATGGCATCGCCCGCACCCACGGAGCTGCCGCGCGCGCGCTGCGGCGGCCGCGCAATCACCGCGCCTTGCGCGCTGGCAAACAGCGCGCCCTCCTCGCCCATGGACACCACGGCCAGCCCCAGCCCCCTGTCCAGCAGGCTGCGCGCGGCGGCCAGCAGCGCGTCGCGGCCATCCAGGCGCTGGCCTGTGGCGGCCTGCAACTCCTCCCGGTTGGGCTTGATGGCCCAGGGCATGGCCGCATGAGGGGCCGTCGCCAGGGCGGCGGCCAGGGGGGCCTCGCTGGTGTCCAGCAGCACATAGGCACCGGCGGCCACGGCCTCGGCCTGGAGCCGGGCCCAGCTGTCCGCAGGCAGGCCGGCAGGCAGGCTGCCCGACAGCACCACGGCCAGGCCGGGCCGCAGATACCGGGCCAGCGTGGACATGACGGCGTCCAGATGCGCTTCGGCCAACACCAGGCCCGGCAGGTTGATGTCCGTGGTCTGGCGTCCGCCGTCGGCCACCAGCTTGATGTTGGTGCGCGTCTGGCCCGGCACGCGCAGGCAGGCGTCGGCAATGTCGCGCTGGGCGAACAAGGCCTCGAACATGCCGGCGTTGTCGCTGCCCAGCACGCCCAGCGCGGCCGTGGAAACGCCCAGGCCCGCCAAGGCGGCGGCAACATTGATGCCCTTGCCGCCCGGCGCCTGCACGCTGCCCAATGCGCGCTGCACCTGGCCGGGCAGCAGCGCATCCAGGGTCACGAGCTGGTCTATGGCCGGGTTCAGGGTCACGGTGATGGCTTGCGGGGCGTTCATGCCGTCACCTCCTTGGCCAGTGCCCGCACCTGCGCGGCATCCTCGCAGCCGAGCGCCCTGTCTGCGAGCGCCTGCAACTGCCGCAGGCTGGCCGCGCGCAGGCCGGCCTTGACACCGGCAATGTCGTTGGGCGTCATGGACAGCTCGGTCACCCCCAGCCCGGCCAGCAGCAGCGCACCGAACGGGTCGCCGGCCAGTCCGCCACAGACGCCCACGGGACGCGCGCGGGTGGCAGCACCCTGCACGGTGGCGCGCACCATCCGCAGCACGGCCGGATGCAGGCTGTCCGCCTCGGCCGCCAGTTGCGGGTTCTGGCGGTCCATGGCCAGCACGTATTGGGTCAGGTCATTGGTGCCTATGGAGAAGAAATCGGCATGGCGGGCCAGTGCGTCGGCCTGCACGGCGGCGGCGGGCACCTCGATCATGATGCCCAGCGGCAGGACCGGGGCGTCCAGTTCGGCACGCAGCCGTTCGCAGGCCGCGCGCAGCGCCAGCAGTTCCTGCACGCTGGTGACCATGGGAAACATCACGGACAGCCTTGCGCCATCGCGGGCCGCCCGGTACAGGGCGCGCATCTGGGGCTCCAGCAGGTCGGGGCGGCGCAGCAGCAGCCGCGCGCCGCGCACGCCCAGGAAGGGGTTGTCCTCGCGCGGCAGCTCCAGGTGGGCGACCTGCTTGTCGCCGCCGATGTCCAGCGCGCGGACGATCAGCGGCCGGCCCTCCAGCGCCTGCGCCATGGCGCGGTAGGTTTCGTACTGCTCGTCCTCGCCGGGCGTGCTGCCGCGCTCCAGGAACAGGAATTCCGTGCGCATCAGGCCCACGCCCTCGGCGCCCTGGGACAGGGCCAGCGGCACCTGCTCGGGCAGGTTGACATTGGCGCAGACTTCGATGCGCACGCCATCGGTGGTGATGGCAGGCAGGCTGCGCTGCGCGGACACGCGTTCCTGCAACGCCCGCTGCTCGGCCATGTGGGCACGCGCCGAAGCCAGGTCCTGCTCCGAGGGATCAAGGTAGATGCGGCCACTGGCGCCATCGACGATGGCCAGGGCCCCATCGGCCATGCCCAACACGCCGCCGCCTGCCGCCACGGCGGCCGGCAGCCCCAGCGTGCGCGCGAGTATGGCCGTGTGCGAGGTGGGGCTGCCCTGCGCCGTGACCAGCGCGCACACGCGCGCCGTGTCCAGCCGGGCGGTTTCCGAGGGCGAAAGATCGGCCGCGACCAGGATGCAGCCGCTGTCGGGCAGGCCCTCCGGTCCCGCCGCTGCCAGCGAGGGCTGCAGTTGCACCAGCACGCGCCGGCCCACGTCGCGCAGATCGGCGGCACGCGCGGCCAGCGCAGGGTTGTCCAGCGCCTGGAGACGGGCAGCCCCCTCCTCCACAGCGCGGTCCCAGGCCCAGGCCACGCCGTGGCCCTGGACCATGAACTGGCAGGCGCGCGTGAGGAGACCGGTGTCGCCCAGCCACTCGGCCTGCGCGCTGAAGATGGCCGCATCGCCTTCGCCCAGGCGGCGGCGGGTGTCGTCATGCAGGGCGCGCAGCTGGCCCTGTGTCTCGGCCAGCGCCGCATGCAGCCGCGCACCGCCCACGCTGAGCGGCTCGGGCAGGTCGGGGATCTCGGCGGCCTCCACACGCCACTGGTGGATGCGGGCCACGGCCAGCCCCGGGCTGGCGCCAAGGCCCACAAAGTCAGGCCGCGCCAGCGGCGGCAGCCAGCCCGTGGTGGGCGATTCGGCCGCCTTGCGCGCAGCGGCGTCGGCATCGGCACGTTCCTGGACCACCAGGGCCTGGGCCACGGCGCACAGGCGCTGGACCGCGGCACTGGCGTCGGGGCCCTCTGCCGAGACGGTGACCTTGTCGCCTTCGCGCAGTCCCAGCTGCAGCAGGCTGGCCATCTGCCGCGCATCGGCCACCTCGCCGCCATGGCGCACCTGGATGCGCGAGGCAAAGCCGCGCGCCGCCTCCGCCCAGCGCGTGGCAGGCCGCGCGTGCAGGCCGTTGGGATAGGCAATGGTCCATTCGCGCGCCTCGGCCAGATCCACTGCCGCCGGGCGGGCGGCAGGCGGCGCCGGGTCCGCCTGCCCCTGGAGCACATCGATGACCTGCTGCGCATCGCCCGTGGTGAACAGCGCCTGCAGCCGCGGTGTCTGCAGCAGGCCGGCCAGGCGGCGCAGCAAGGTGATGTGGGCATCGGAGCGTGCCGCCACCGCCACCACCAGATGCACGTTCTGGCCGGCATTCCAATCCAGGCCCTCGCGCACCTGGAGCACGGCCACCGCGTCGCGCAGCACCAGGGCCCGGTCTTCGGCGCGGCCGTGGGGAATGGCCACGCCGTGGCCCAGAAAGGTTTCGGCCTGGGCCTCGCGCGCCTGCATGCCGGTGGCATAGCCAGGGGCCACGCAGCCTCGGTCCTGGAGCAGCCGGGCCGCCTGGGCAATGGCGTCGGCCTTGTCGCGCACCCTGGCGTCCAGGCGCACGGCGATCTGCAGGCCCGCAGGAGCGGTGGGTGCAACCGCCGGGAGGGATGAATGGGCATTGATCATGGCGCGGATTGTGGGAACGTTCCCAACCATCAGTCAATCTGCACTGCAACATAACCCGGCCATAATCCGGCCATAACTCGGCATTTCTTTGGAGTTATCCTCTGCGGCACACCACAACCAACGGGAACGATTGCATTGAGCATCAGCATCAACGATGTGGCCCGTGCGGCCGGGGTTTCCAAATCGACGGTATCGCGCGCGCTGGCGGGCGGCTCGGTAAGCGAGGAGGTCCGGGCGCGGGTCGCCGCCGCCGTGCAGGCCACGGGCTACCGGCCCAATCTGATGGCGCGCCGGCTGCGCGCGCGCGACGCAGGGCCCATGGGCGTGCTGGTGGCCGACATACGCAACCCGTTTTTCACGGCCCTGATCCGCGCGGTCGAGGCCGAGGCCTATCGCCAGGGCCGGCGCGTGCTGTTGTGCAACACCGACGAAGACCCGCAGCGCGAAGCCATGTACCTGCAGCTCATGCAGGAAGAGCGCATCGCGGGGCTGATCTTTGCGCCCACCCAGGCCAGCCTGCACAAGCTCGAGCGTATGCAGCTGGAGTTCCCCGTCGTCCTGGTGGACCGGGCGGGCGCCCCGGCCTTCCATGACAGCGTGGTGCTGGACAACGCCCAGGCCTGCGCCACCCTGGTCAGGCATCTGGTGGACCAGGGCCGCCGCCGCATTGCAGGCGTCTTTGGCAGCACCAGCAGCACGGCGCGCGAGCGCTGCGACGGCTATCTGGCCGCCATGCGCGATGCGGGCCTGGCGCCCGACTTGCGCCAGTTGCCTCCGACCAGCGATGCCGCCGAGGCCGAGGTCGCGCAATGGCTGCGCCAGCCGCAGCGGCCCGATGCCTTCGTGGCCAGCAACAGCCTGCTGCTGGAAGGCTGCCTGCGCGCGATACGCGCCGCAGGCCTGCGCATCCCCGGCGATGTGGCGCTTGCCGGTTTCGACAACGAGCGCTGGACAGAACTGGTGGCCCCCGCCATCACCGTGATCGAGCAGCCGGTGGAGGCCATGGGCCGCGCCGCATTCGGCCTGCTCATGGAGCGGCTGCACGCGCCCGACCTGCCGCTGCGCAAGGTGATCATGCAGGGGCGCTGCATCGTGCGCGAGTCCACCCAGGCGGCGGGCTGAGGGGCTGCGCCGGGGCGGGGATCACGCAGGGATCTGCAACTGGCGCACGGCGTCGTCCACGCTCCAGCCCGCATAGCTGGCGCGCGGCAAGGCCGGATTGCCCACGCGCGCCAGCAGGTCGCGCACGGGGTCCTTGACGCGGGCCAGGGCCAGCGGCACGCCCAGTTGCCGCAACTGGGCCGCGAAGTCGCACAGCGCCTCGACACTGGTGGCATCCAGATCGGCCGAATCTTCCAGGCTCAGCACCACGCCGCGGGGCGAAGGCAGGGATTGCAGCCGCTCCCGGATGGCCGCAAACACCGGGTCGGCATTGCCGAAGAATAGCGGCGCCTCGGGCCGCGCGATCAGCAGGCCGGCCGGCACCACCGCGTCGGGATGGCGTGCGGCATCGACAAAGTCATGCGTGTCCCCCAGCCTGCCAAGCCAGCTCACATGCGAGCGCGACAGCGTTTGCAGCAGCATGAGCAGGCTGGCCGCAATGGCCAGCAGCAACCCGTCGAGCACGCCCAGCGCCAGCACGGCAAAGAAGGCCAGCACCACGATCAAGCGATCCCGCCGCCAGGCGAAGTAAGGGCGCAGCGCGGCAGGATTCAGTGTGTGGCCCACAGCGTGGATGACGATGGCGGCCAGCAGCGGCTGCGGCGTGCGCTCTATCCAGGGCAGCAGCAGCCAGACGGCCAGGCCCACCACGGCGCAGGCCACCAGGCCTGCAGCGCGGCTTTGCGCGCCCGCCACCTCGTTGGCCGATGTGGCCGAGTAGCCCGCGCCCACGGGCATGCCATGGAACACGCTCGACAGCAGGTTGGCCGCGCCCAGCGCCATCAGGTCGCGGTTGGCATCGACGCGGTCGCCGTGGCGCAGCGCAAAAGTACGGATGGAGCCATAGGACTCGGCATAGAGGATGAGCGCCATCGCAAAGGCCAGCTCGCCCAGGCGCAGCCATTCGGCACGCGACAGCGAGGGAATGCCGGGGTTGGAGAAATCCAGCCGTATCGGCCCCACGGCCGCAATGCCCCAGCGCGCGCACCAGCCGCCCGCATCCAGCGCAATGCCGGCCGCAATCACCAGCAAGGCCGCAGGCAGGCCACGCCAGCGGGCCAGCGCACGCATCAGCAGCAACGCCGCAACGGCCATGGCCAGACCCGCTCCATTCCAGTGCCGCCAGCCGGCCAGCAGCTCCCAGACAAAGCGCGGCAGATCGCCATGCACAGGCTGGAAGGCGACGGCATGCGGGATCTGCTTGACCACGATGGTCAGCGCCAGCCCCAGCGCAAAACCGCGCAGCACGGGCTTGGCGATGAAGTTGGACACGGCGCCCAGCCGCGCCAGCCCCGCCACCACGAAGAACAGGCCCGTCAGCAGCACGATGCCCACGCCCAGCAGCATGCGCTGCTGCGGCGAGGTGCCGGCCATGGACGCCGTGGCCGCCAGCAGCACGGCGGCAGAGGAGGATGTGGCCGAGACGATGGCGAAGCGGCTGGTCCCCAGCAGGCCATAGGCCAGCAGCCCGGCGAACAGCGCAATCACCCCGGCCTGCGGCGGCAGGCCGGCGATGCCGGAATAGGCCACGGCCTCGGGCAGCAGCAGGCCGGCGATGGACAGGCCGGCGCCCCAATCGGCCAAGGCAGGCAGGCCAGGCGCACGCATCAGGATTGCGGAGCAACGACGCCGGACCAGCCCGGCAGGTAGCGCGCCTCGGCGCCGTGCGCCAGGCCCAGGGCCTCGTGCAGGGCCTGATCGGGCAAGGCGACATCGCTCTTGCCGCTGCGCAGGTCCTTGGGTGCAAAGCGCGTGCGGAAAAAATCGGCCCAGAGGAATTCGACGAAAGGCGCCGTGTCCTTGGCATAGCCACCGGCCTTGCGCACGGCGCCGGCCAGGCTGCGGTAGGGGTCGTCGCGCAGGCGGACCAACTGCTCGGGCATCTTGGCCCAGTCGCATCGGCGGCCGCGCTCGTCATACGGATGGGCCCATTGGTGGAACTCCATCAGGCGCCAGAACATCAACGGATCGGCCTCGCTGAAATCGGCCAGCTGCATGACCCAGACCTGCTCCACGGACTCCTGAGTCAGCGCCAGCCCCAGGTGGTGGTGGTCAACGATGTAGTGCAGGCCACGCGGCCCCAGCACGGCCGGAAACCAGTGCGAGGCCAGAAGGCCTTCGCGCTCCTTGCGCTTGAGGCGGCTCCACTGGGCGCGCTTGGTCTGCACTTCGGCGGCGCCTATGGTCATCTGCGTGGGACGCAGTGCGTCCAGCGGAACCCGGGTCAGATGCTGCTGTGCTCTCATCGTCCAACCTCCGTTGCATCAAAGGTGCGGACCCGGCGGGCTGCCCGGTCCGGCATCCAGAATACGCCTTCGGAGTTACAAATGGTCGCAACAACGGACTTGCACCCATAATCGCTCACAATTTTGTCCCGTTGACCTCATGAACCAGCCCCAACATCCCATAGTCCATGGCACGGAAGACGTGCTGATCAGCCTCTGCAACTCCGTCTCGCGCGTGCTCCAGGTGGCCACGCAGTGCCAGATCCAGTATTCGGGCATGGTGCAACGCATCACCAAGACCAGCCTCAAGCCCGACATCGGCTGCTTTGTCCTGGTGGACGGCGGCTTCTCGGGCCTGGTGATCATCAACTTCTCGGCCGCCGCCGCCATGGAGCTGTACCGCAGCTACATGCTGAGCATGGGCATGGGCGAGGACGACCTGGCCACCTCCTATACCTCGGACGATGTCAGCAACGTCATGGGCGAGCTGATGAACCAGGTGGTGGGCGACTTCACCAGCAAGGTCCAGCGCGAGCTTCAGACCTACATCACCCAGAGCCAGCCCAAGATGATCCGCCTGAACAAGCAGGTCAACCTCAGCGTGGACGCCAACCTCGACTCCCCCGAGGCGCGCCGCGTGACCTTCTACACGGGCAACAACAACATCTTCTATCTCGAACTGGCCATGGACCGCACCGAGTTCATCAAGGTCGTGGACTTCGAGCCCCAGGAGCGCCCCGATCCCGATGCGCTCATGGCCCAGACCGCCGCCAGCGCCCCGGCCGCAGCGCCCGCGCCGGCCGCCAGCACCGACACCGACGAACTGCTCAAGTCGCTGGGCATGTAACTGCCGGCACACGCCCCGGCTTACAACCCAGGCACACAACCCCGGCACCGCGGGCAAGACCCTGATGCATGCGGATGTATCAGGGCGGCCCCGCAAACGATATCGTTGATATGCAGATAATTGGGATGCCAACTATTTGAATATCACCCGATGTCGTCCCCTTCCGCCCCCTTCCCGCCCACGCAGGCCGACCCCGCCGCCGTGCAAAGGCATTTCATGTTCACGCTGGGGCAGGTGAACAAACAGTGGCGCCGCACGCTGGACCGGCTGCTGGCACCCATGGGACTGACCCAGGCACTGTGGATGCCGCTGATGCACCTGGCGCGCTCGCCCGAGGCCATGCGCCAGAAGGATCTGGCCCACTCCCTGGCGCTGGACAGCTCCTCGGTCGTGCGCCTGGTGGACGGCCTGGCCGCCCAGGGCTGGATAGAGCGCGTGGACGACAGCGACCGCCGCGTCAGGAAAATCCAGCTCACGCCAGCCGGCCATGCCCAGGTCGAAGCCGTGCAGGGCCTGCTGCAGCAGGCGCGCGCCCAGGTGCTGGGCGCCGTGCCGCCCGAGGAACTGGGCGCGGCCTATGCCACGCTGCAGCGCCTGCTGGAGGCCATGGCCGCCGAGCCCACCTCCGACACGGACCTGCCCGACGAGCAGGCGGCCTGAGATGGCGGCCGAGCACTCTTCGCTGCCACCCGCCCAGGACCATGCAGCGGCCAGCCGCAAGGCGCCGCTGTGGCTGCTGGTGATCGTGACCATCGTCGGCACGCTGGCCATGCACATGTTCCTGCCCGCCCTGCCCGATGCGGCACGCCAGTTCCAGGCCGGTGCCAGCCAGATGCAGCTGACCATCACGGTCTACATCCTGGGCCTGGGCGTGGGCCAGCTGATCTATGGCCCGCTGTCGGACAGCCTGGGGCGCCGCCCCATGCTACTGGCAGGGCTCATCCTCTATGCGCTGGCCAGCCTGGCGGCCTTTCTCGCCCCGTCCGCCCCCTGGCTGATCGGCGCGCGGCTGCTCCAGGCGCTGGGCGGCTGCGCGGGCCTGGCCCTGGGCCGCGCGATTGCGCGCGATTCAAGCACGCCCGAGAACGCCGTGGGCAGCCTGGCGCTGCTCAACCTGATGATGATGATCGGCCCCGGCATCGCGCCGGCCATCGGCTCGGCCATCGACGACGCCCTGGGCTGGCGCGCCATCTTCGGCACGCTGGCCGTGGTCGGCGGCGTGACGGCCTTCGCCATCTGGAAGCTGCTGCCCGAAACCGGCCAGCCCACGGGCCGCCTGCACCTGGGCACCATCCGCGACGACTACCGCAGCCTGCTGCGCTCGCCGGCCTTCGTGGGCTTTGCCGTGGGCGGCGGCTGCGCCACCACGTCCATCTATGCCTTCCTGGCGGCGGCGCCCTTCGTCTTCATCGAGCAGTTGCATTCCACCAAGCATGAGGTGGCCATCTACCTGGGCCTGCTCATGGGCGGCATGGCCGTGGGCAATGCGCTGGCCCGCCAGCTGATACGCCACTGGCCCCTGGAGCGGCTGATGCTCAACGGCAATCTGCTGAGCCTGGCCAGCGCGGCCATGCTGCTGTTGCTGGCCCTGTTCAACCAGCTCACGCCGGCCATCGTGGTGGGGCTCATGGTGCTGTTCGCGCTGGGCTCGGGCCTGACCAGCCCTGCGGCGCTGGCCAGCGCGCTGAGCGTGCATCCGCGCCTCACGGGCTCGGCCGCCGGTGTCTACGGCAGCACCCAGATGGCCGTGGGCGGGCTGTGCACGCTGGGCGCCAGCCTGGGCAGCAACCCGGCCCTGTCGGCGGCGCTGGCCCTGGTGGTGGCCTGCGTGCTGGGGCAACTGGGCTTTCGCAGCGCGCTGCGCCACGCGCAGCGGGCGCCCGGCTGAGGGCTGCCCCGGCGAGGGCCGCCCCGGCTGAGGGCCACAGTCCCCCAGGCGACGCTCCGCCCGCATGCGGGCCCGAGGCGCACAGGCCCTCGATTACATTGGCGCAGCCGTGGCCAGCCGCCACGGCCCACAGGAGACAAAAAACCATGCGCCAACTTTCCTTTTCCATCGTCCTGCGCCAGGCCGCCACCGGCACGCTGGCAGCCGCCGCGCTGCTGGCCGGCACAGCCGCCCAGGCCGGCTCCATCGAGGCCGCCGAGTTCAAGAGCGCCACGCTGCAGCGCAGCTGGACCTACAACGTCTACCTGCCCACGGGCTATGACGCCCAGTCCAGGCTGCGCTACCCCGTCATGTACCTGCTGCACGGCAACGACGGACAGCGCAACGACTGGCCCGTCAAGGGCAACCTGCTGCGCACGGTGGACCAGCTGATCCAGAACGGGGAGATCCCGCCCGCCATCATCGTCATGCCCGACGCGGGAACAACCTGGTACGTGGACCTCAAGGAGCCCATGGAGACGGCCTTCTTCCAGGACCTCGTCCCCCATGTCGAGAAGAAGTACCGCACCCTCACCAGCCGCGATGGCCGCGTGATCGGCGGCCTGTCCATGGGCGGCTATGGCGCGCTGCGCTACGTGCTCAAGTACCCCGAGAAATTCCAGGCCGCCGCCCTGCTGAGCCCCGCCATCTACAACCCCGAGCCACCCGCCGATTCCTCGGCACGCTCGGTCAAGGTCTTTGCCGAACCCAATACCGGCGGCCAGTACAGCACCACGGTCTGGAAGAGCTACAACTACCCTGTGCTGTGGGACAGCTTTCTCGCCCGCAAGATCAGCGTGCCCATGTACATCAACTCGGGCGACGACGATGAATTCATGATCGAGTCCGACGCCGCCCAGCTCTACGCCCAGCTGCGCAGGAACAAGCAGCCTGCCGAGCTGCGCATCGTCAACGGCAAGCATGAATGGCCGGTCTGGGAAAGCACCATCGGCGACGCGCTCAAGTACGTTTTCCGCACCGTGCGCCGCCCGCAGGCGGACAACTGAGCCAGGCCATGAAGCAAAAAAAGGGGAGCCGATCGGCTCCCCTTTTTGATTGCGTCAGCAGGTCTTACAGATTGCCGACCATCTTGGCAGGGATCACCCAGGCGTCGAACTGTTCGCCGGTCAGGTGGCCGGAAGCCACGGCGGCTTCACGCAGGCTGGAGCCTTCCTTGTGCGCCTTCTTGGCGATGTAGGCCGCCTTGTCGTAGCCGATGTGCGGGTTCAGCGCCGTCACCAGCATCAGCGAGCGCTGCACCAGCTCGGTGATGCGCTCGCGGTTGGGCTCGATGCCCACGGCGCAGTGGTCGTTGAAGCTCCTCATGCCATCGGCCAGCAGGCGCACGCTCTGCAGGAAGTTGTGCGAGACCATGGGGCGGAACACGTTCAGCTCGAAGTTGCCCGAGGCGCCGCCGAAGTTGATGGCCACGTCGTTGCCGAAGACCTGGGCCGCCAGCATGGTCACGGCTTCGCTCTGCGTGGGATTGACCTTGCCGGGCATGATGGACGAGCCGGGCTCGTTCTCGGGGATGGAGATCTCGCCCAGGCCGCTGCGCGGGCCCGAGGCCAGCCAGCGCACGTCGTTGGCGATCTTCATCATGCTGGCGGCCAGCGTCTTGAGCGCGCCGTGGGCGTGGACCAGGCCGTCGCACGAGGCCAGGGCCTCGAACTTGCTGGGCGCCGTCACGAACGGGTAGCCGGTGAGCTGGGACAGCTCGGCCGCCACGCCCTCGGCATAGCCCTTGGGCGCATTCAGGCCCGTGCCCACGGCCGTGCCGCCCAGCGCCAGCTCGTACAGGTGCGGCAGCGCGGCGCGCACATGCTTTTCGCCATGGGCCAGCTGGGCCACCCAGCCCGAGATTTCCTGGCCCAGCGTCAGCGGCGTGGCGTCCTGCAGGTGGGTGCGGCCGATCTTGACGATGTCGGCATAGGCCTCGCTCTTGGCCTGCAGCGTGTTGCGCAGCACGGCAATGGCGGGCAGCAGCTTTTGCTCGATGGCCGTGACGGCAGCCACGTGCATGGCGGTCGGGAACACGTCGTTGCTCGACTGGCTCTTGTTCACGTCGTCATTGGGGTGGACCAGGCGCGACTCGCCGCGCTCGCCACCGAGGATTTCGCTAGCGCGGTTGGCCAGCACCTCGTTGACGTTCATGTTGGTCTGCGTGCCCGAGCCGGTCTGCCAGACCACCAGCGGGAACTCGTCCGGGTGCTTGCCGGCGATCACCTCGTCGGCGGCGGCCAGGATGGCCTGGGTCTTCTTCTCGTCCAGCAGGCCCAGCTTGTGGTTGACGGTGGCCGAGGCCTTCTTGACCTGGGCCAGCGCGTGGATGATCTCGCGCGGCTGCTGCTCTCCGCTGATGTCGAAGTTCTGCAGCGAACGCTGCGTCTGCGCACCCCAGAGCTTGTCTGCGGGGACGGCTATGGGTCCGAAAGTGTCTTTTTCCTGGCGGGTCGCGGTCATTGGTATGGACTCCTTGGTGAAAACAACGCGGCGCAGTTGGCTGGAGGCAGGTCGGCGGGCCGCGCAGGACGTGGCTCGGGGATATCTGGCTGGCAGGGCCGCAATGGCAAAAACCCGCTCATGGTAACTCCGTAAATGGGAACCTCTCGCATCCGTCCCCCACTGAGGTGTCGCCGAGGCGTGCTTGTCCAGGCAAACCCCTCGACTCTTGTACAAGACTGCGCCCATTGCGTGCACTTTTCCCCCTGCAGCGCCGATAATCGCCCCCGGGATTCCCCTCCCCTGTTCCCCCGATCAAAAAGATACCCCACCGATGACCACCACGATCCGCCAGCAGGACCTGATCGATTCGATCGCAGGCGCCCTGCAGTACATCAGCTACTACCACCCCGCCGACTACATCGCCCACCTGGCCCGCGCCTACGAACGCGAGCAGAGCCCGGCGGCCAAGGACGCGATGGCCCAGATCCTGACCAACTCCAAGATGTCGGCCACCGGCCACCGCCCGATCTGCCAGGACACCGGCATCGTCAACGTGTTCCTGAAGGTGGGCATGGACGTGCGCTGGGAAGGCTTCACGGGCGGCCTGGAAGACGCCATCAACGAAGGCGTACGCCGCGGCTACAACCACCCCGAGAACACGCTGCGTGCCTCGGTCGTGGCCGATCCGCTGTTCGCGCGCAAGAACACCAAGGACAACACGCCTGCCGTCATCAACGTGCAGATCGTGCCCGGCGACAAGCTGGACGTGACCGTGGCCGCCAAGGGCGGCGGCTCGGAGAACAAGTCCAAGATGATCATGATGAACCCCAGCGACAACCTGGTGGACTGGGTGCTCAAAACCGTTCCGACCATGGGCGCGGGCTGGTGCCCGCCGGGCATGCTGGGCATCGGCATCGGCGGCACCGCCGAGAAGGCCGTGCTGCTGGCCAAGGAAAGCCTGATGGAAGACCTGGACATGTACGAGTTGCAGGCCAAGGCTGCGCGCGGCGAGAAGCTCGATCAGGTCGAGGAACTGCGCCTGGAGCTGTACGAGAAGGTCAACGCCCTGGGCATCGGCGCGCAAGGCCTGGGCGGCCTGGCCACCGTGCTGGACATCAAGATCAAGATGTATCCCACGCACGCGGCCTCCAAGCCCGTGGCCATGATCCCCAACTGCGCGGCCACGCGCCACGCGCACTTCGTGATGGACGGCTCCGGCGCGGTCTACATGGACGCGCCCTCGCTGGACCTGTGGCCCAAGATCGACTGGGAGCCTGACTACAACAAGTCGCGCCGCGTGGACCTCAACGCCCTGACCAAGGAAGAAGTGGCCAGCTGGAAGCCCGGCGACACCCTGCTGCTCAACGGCAAGATGCTCACGGGCCGCGATGCCGCCCACAAGCGCATCCAGGACATGCTGGCCAAGGGCGAGAAGCTGCCCGTGGACTTCACCAACCGCGTGATCTACTACGTCGGCCCGGTGGACCCGGTCAAGGACGAAGCCGTGGGCCCCGCAGGCCCCACCACGGCCACCCGCATGGACAAGTTCACCGACATGATGCTGGAGCAGACCGGCCTGATCGCCATGATCGGCAAGGCCGAACGCGGCCCGGTGGCCATCGAGTCCATCAAGAACCACAAGTCGGCCTACCTGATGGCCGTGGGCGGTGCCGCCTACCTGGTGTCCAAGGCCATCAAGAACGCCAAGGTCGTGGGCTTCGAGGACCTGGGCATGGAAGCCATCTACGAATTCGACGTGGTGGACATGCCCGTGACCGTGGCCGTGGATGCCGGCGGCACCAGCGCCCACATCACGGGCCCTGCCGAATGGCAAAAGCGCATTGCATCCGGCGAATTCAAGACCATTGAGATCGCCTCGGCCTGAAGCCGGCGCCAAGCGCAAAGGGACCGCCTTCGGGCGGTCTTTTCATTGGTGCGGGCATTTGTGACAGACTGCCCGCTGCCTGCAACACAGCCCATTCAACATGACCATCGCGCTCGTCCTCATCGCCCTGCTGGCCGTGACCAGCCTGGCTTGGCGCCTGTCCTCCCGCCGCCATGTCCTGCCCTGCCCGTCCTGGCTGCGCTGGATGGTCGAGCTTGACAACCCCTTCGCGGCCAGCAACAAGGCCGCCTTCATCGTCGGGCAACTGCAGATCCAGCCGGGTATGAAGGTGCTGGACGCGGGCTGCGGCCCGGGCCGCGTCACCCTGCCATTGGCGCGTGCCGTCGGCGCGCAGGGACAGGTGCTGGCCGTGGACCTGCAGCCGGCCATGCTTGAACAGGTGGCGGCCAAGGCGCGCGCCCAGGGGCTGGAGAATGTGCGCACCCAGGCGGTTGCGCTGGGCCAGGGGCAGCTCGCAGCCGAGCAGCACGACCGCGCCGTGATGGCCGCCGTGCTGGGAGAGATTCCGAACCGCCAGGCCGCGCTGGCCGATATCTTCCAGAGCCTGCGCCCCGGCGGCCTGCTGGCCGTGGCCGAACTGGTCTTCGACCCGCATTTCCAGCGCCGCACCAGCGTGGAAAAACTGGCAGGCGAGGCAGGCTTCATCCCCCACTCCTTCCAAGGCCATGCAGCCGCGTATCTGCTGGTGCTGCAGCGCCCTCTCCAACCATGACCACCACACACTCCCCTGTAGCGACCCTGCGGACACCGCGCCTGATACTGCGCCAGTGGCAGGCCGGCGACCGGCAGCCCTTTGCCGCACTGAATGCCGACCCACAGGTCATGGAGCACTTTCCGGCACTGCTCAGCCGTGAACAAAGCGATGCCATGGCAGACAGGATCCAGGCACTGATCGAGGAACGCGGCTGGGGCTTCTGGGCGGCAGAGCACCTTGCCAGCGGCGAGTTCATGGGCTTCATCGGGCTGCATGCTCCCGCCGCGTCTTTGCCGTTCTCGCCCTGCGTGGAAATCGGCTGGCGGCTCGCCCGGCCTTTCTGGGGCCAGGGCCTGGCCAGCGAAGGCGCACGGGCGGCGCTGGAGCACGGCTTCGGCGCGTTGCATCTGGAGTCCATCGTCTCGTTCACCGCGCTGTCCAACCTGCGTTCACAGGCTGTGATGCAGCGCCTGGGCATGGAGCGCGACGCCCATGACTTCGACCATCCGGAGGTGCCGGCAGGCCATGCGCTGCGCAGGCATTGCCTGTATCGCCTGACACATGCCCAATGGCTGCAGCAGCAAGCCATGGCCGCAGCGTGAACGCGCCCGAGCGGGCATACTGGGCGCCGCCTCCAAAAGCCTTTATCCGGATCTCCAAATGACCTCCCCGGCCTCTCCCATCGGCGTCTTCGACAGCGGCATCGGCGGCCTCAGCGTGCTGCAGGCGCTGCGCCATGAACTGCCGCATGAGCGCTTCGTCTACCTTGCCGACAGCGGCAATGCTCCCTATGGCGATGCGCGTGGCGATGCCTTCGTTCAGCAGCGCACGCGCACCATTGCGCGCCATCTGCGCGAGCAGCACCAGATCAAGGTACTGGTGATCGCCTGCAACACAGCCACGGCAGCGGCCGTGGACATGCTGCGCGCCGAAATGCCCGAATTGCCCCTGATCGGCGTGGAGCCCGCCATCAAGCCCGCTTCGCTGTCGAGCCAGACCGGCCACGTGGGCGTGATGGCCACACGCGGCACGGTGAGCAGCGCACGCTTTGCACGCCTGGTGGCCGACCATGGCCAGCGCGTGCAATTCCATGTCCAGCCCTGCGACGGACTGGCCAAGGCCATCGAGGAAAGCACGGAGCAACCCGTTCCCGCCGACCCCATGGCCACCGAGGTCGCGCAACTGTGCGCCAAGTATGTGAATGCCCTGGGCAGCTTCGGACAGAAGACGGGCGAGATGGATTCCCTGGTGCTGGGCTGCACCCACTACATATTCGCCCGCGAGCAGTTGCGCACGCTGCTGGGGCCGGACATTCAGTTCATCGACACAGGTGCCCCGGTAGCCCGCCAGACGCGGCGCGTGCTGGATCGCCTGGGCACCCTGGCCAGCGAATCAGGACCCTTGCCCGCGGCAGAGGGCCAGGTCCAGTTGATGACCACGGGATCGCTGCAGGCCCTGCAGTCTGCCGCATCGCGCTGGCTGGAGCTGCCCGCGCAATGCTGCTCGTCCGTTCAGGTCGGCGAATCCAGCGCCGTCCCCACGGCCGCTTGAATCACGGCTGCGCCTGCCACAGGCGCCGGCCCGAGTGGTCCATCCAGCTCAGGTACAGCCGCAGCTCGAACTCCAGCTGGTGGTAGTCGGGCTCCATGTGGGTGCACAGCTGGTAGAAGGCCTTGTCGTGGTCGGGCTCGCGCAGATGGGCCAGCTCATGGACGACGATCATGCGCAAGAAAGCCTCGGGCGCCTGCTTGAACAGTGCGCCGATGCGGATCTCATGCCGGGCATTGAGGCGGCTTCCCTGCACCACGGTGCGGCGCGTGTGCAGGCCCAGGGCGTTGTGGACCACATGGATGCGGCCGTCGTAGGCCACCTTGTTCAGCGTGCCGGCATTGCGCATGTGCCGGCCCTTGAGGGCATCCACGTAGTCATAGAGGCTCTTGTCCGTGCGCACGGCATGCGCCTCGGGATGCTTGCGCAGCAGCCAGGCCTCGGCCTTGTCATCGGCCAGCCAGCCACGCACCTGTGACTGCAGCGCGGCCGGGTAGGCGGACAGGTAGGGAAGCGGCAGCGCACCACCGGCCACCTCGCGCCGCTGCTCGCGCTGGCGGCGCACGGTCTCGGTGACTGCTCCGGAATACTTGGGCGTGCTGGCCTGTGCCGCCATGGCTGTACGCTGCGCGGGGCAGCGCCTTGCGCTCAATGCAGGTGGCGTGGGCGGCGGTTGCCGCCGTGGCCCGAACCCGATCCACCCATGCCGCGCGGCGGCTTGCCGATCTCCAGCGAGCTGACCAGGGCGTCGAAGCGCTGGGAGAACAGCTTGTCGATCTCCTGCACCACGCCACCCAGCTCGGAGCCGTCGAAATGGCGCTCCATCAGGTTGACCACGTCCTGCACCAGCAGATCGCGCTGCACCTGCATGATGGCCGCGGGCGTCGGACCAACGAAGAGCATGACGAAGTCGTCGCGCGACTCGGCCTCTTCGGACTCCTCTTCCTCGTCGAACTCGGTGTCGTAGAAGGTCACCTCGATGGCCGCGCCCTGCTCGGCCAGCTCGTTGATGCCCATGCACATGTCGTCCAGCGACTGCCGGAAATCCTCGTCACCACGCACGGTCCAGCACACCTGGAGCAGGCGCTCCTTGGTATCGAACTGGATGCCTGGCTCTTCCTCATAGACGCTGCCAGCGCCATCGGCCAGGGAACGGGCCCCCGCATACTTCCACAGCGGACCCAGCGCTTCCTGCAACTGCTCGTAGGTCGTGTCGGGGCGCAGCAGCACTTGGCCGTGCACGTGGATTTCAAATGGAGCGTTGTAATTCGACATGTTCTCGTCTGGGATGAGTTTGGCCACACCTGTCACGCCGCACCATGTGCCACGATCAACGTCAACGGAACGCATGCAGGCATCGCCATCACTGTCTGCCCGAGCCGCGCCATCCAGGCAAGCAGCCCGGGGCCTGATGAATGGATTCTCGCACGTTATGCCAACGGGCAAGGTCTTGGCAACGCATGGACACCGTGCAGCGCAGCAAGCGGGCAGGACCGTCGATGCACGTTGCGGCCCGACGCCTGAATTTGCGGAACAGCAGGCGCCTTGGCTGCTTCAATCCGCTACCGTATAGATAGCAACAATGCCTAGTACGTATTGGGTTGTGGTGCCCCGAGCCGGGATCGAACCGGCACGCCCCTGTTCGGAAGCGGCGGATTTTAAGTCCGCAGTGTCTACCAATTTCACCATCGGGGCCCTGCACCGCAGCGTCACAGGTCAGAGCGAACTGCTCACACCTGCAACTGCAGCACCAACGAAAAAGGGAAGCGTTACCGCTTCCCTTTTTTCTGAATTGGAGCGGGAAAACGGGTTCGAACCGTCGACCTCAACCTTGGCAAGGTTGCGCTCTACCAACTGAGCTATTCCCGCGTATCTGTAAAGCCATGCGCTTCACAGAGCAGACTTGAATTCTAGCGCAGATTTTTGGTGCGACGGAAGAAGCCCGCAAAAAATCTGCACCAAGGCAGATCGCAGCCTGCCTTGCACCTTGCGGCGGCAGGCTGTTTCACCGTCGAAGCCTACTTGCCGTCGATGCGATCCTGCATGCGCTTGGCCCGCTGTTCGGACGGCGGATGGGAGCTCAGGATGGAGCTGCCGCCGCTGCCAGCGCTGAGCTTGGCCAGCTTCTGGAACGATGTGACCAGCCCCTGGCGGCTCATCTTCTTTTCCGTGAGCAGATCGAAGGAGTAGTCATCGGCCGCCGACTCCTGCGACTGCGAGAACTGGGCATTGATGAACTTCTCACCCAGATCACCCGCCTGCGAACGCGACAGTGAGGCCAGCGCCGAATTGCCGCTATTGGCCGCAATAGAGCGTGCAGCCGAAGCCGCATAGGCCGTCTGCATGCGCTTCTTGCTGTGACCCAGTGCCACGTGCCCGATTTCATGGCCAATCACGCCACGCAGCTCGTCATCGTTCATCAGATCCATCAGGCCGCTGTAGACACGGATGCAGCCATTGGCCATGGCCCAGGCATTCACGTCCTGCGTCATATAGACCTTGTAGACAGCCTTCTTCCCATTGACAGCCTGCGGCATGCCGGCAATCACCTTGTTCAGCCGCAGCGTGTACTTACTCTTTGCATCTGCCACCTTGTTCTGGGCATCCATGGCTGCGCAGGAATCATTGGACAGCGTGACCACGTCGTCATCCGTGAGCGTCATGGCCTTCATGGCCGTGGAGCCCGAATCCAGCAACCCGCCCACATCGGCAGACTCCATGGTTTTACAGCCCGCCAGCACCACGCCCCCGGCAACAATCGCCGTCAATAACTTGATCTTCATAATCCCTCCCGATAAATGAAGCGCGCATCATATCCACGACCTGCCAATTCAATCTACCGGCAATGACAACCCATTTGCAATTTCTTGCAATTTCTTGCAATTTCTCAATGGATAAGCAATGCCAAATTTCAATGACGGCTGTCCATTCAAAACAAATGGAAACAATTAAATTCGCCATATCAGCAATGGATGACCAAAACAGGCATGCAGCCATGCTGTCGATCCACAGAGCGTGAAGCACTGCCACGGCACTGAATCGGAAGAGAAGAAGATGCGCCAGCCAAGTCGAGGCCGCTGCGGAGACATGGCACCAAGGACGAACAACGATCCGTGATGCAGAAAAAGAAAAAGGCCCCGAGGGCCTTTTGAACACTGTGTCTGCAATGAATTTTTGGAGGCGCGAACCAGAGTCGAACTGGTCTAACCGGATTTGCATCCAAGCCATCCATATAAAATCAACAACTTAGAAGCGAACCTCCCGAACCCGCGCGCATCGCCTACAACTTACCAGCCACAGCGTCCAACTTGAAGCAGATATGGTGAGCGATTTGTAGCTCCTTGTTCTTACCCAGGCCTGGATAGTGGCGATTTGCCACATGCTCCGCAAACTTATCAAGAGCGAAGTTGCTACCAAATTGTAACGGTCGCTTTTTTGCCGCTGCATCCAACTTCTTTGCGGCCTGCAGGAATTTTTCCCCAGGGCTCCCAACAAGTATGTCCTTGTCGGTCGACACAAAGTGCTCCATCCAAGCATCCTTGTCCTCGTTCATATATGCAGCATGGATGGCTACAGCGGCCACCTTCCCCCTCCTACAGCGAGCCCCTTTCCTAGCGAACAGTAGTCGCCAAATCCTGCAATTCCTTGCTTAAGGAACGTTCTATGCTGCCGAGAGAAGAATTCAGGCCCTCCGTAATCCGCATTACGTGTTAGCTTCTTAAACCTATCATCTATATGAACTAACTTAGCTGTTGGCAGGAGGCCGTAGCGATGATGAGCTTTATCTTCATCCAAGATGATATGGAAACGAACTTGCTCCAACTTGGCGAGCTCCTTGAATTCAACATCAAGTAGTCCGGCACTGGCGTACGCTAAAGCGACGTCGCGTTTCGCACATTTCTTTAGGAAATCCTTGATGTTTGCGAAGCTCACCCCCTGTTCATAGCGCAGCACGGGAAGGATGGATTTATTAGCCAAAACCACAGGCCACACTGTATCTGCCCATGGCTTGGAATTTGCCGAACCTGCAAGCTCATATTTATTCGGGTTTACCACGACCCCGAGTTGCTTACCCTTTTTTCCATAGGCCTCAAGCAGCTTGACAATACCATTAGTCTTGCCAACAACTGGCTCGATAACAGGCAAGAAACTGTCTAAGGAACGATGGTCCTTGAGCATCGATGAGACCGCGAGCAGCTCCGACTGGCGCCCATACAAATATGGAAAATACATCGACCTCACTCCAGAGTTTGCAGATGATACGCATTGTGCACGAACTTGCAACAAATGGAAACCATCACTAATGAGAAGCGATAATCAGTATTGAGGCACCCGCCTAAAAGACGGTTTGAAGACAATCCAACAAACGTACGCGCTGGGGCAGCGTGAGGGGTGCCGCATAACCCAAAGCGCGCAGACTAGTAGGAAGCGCACGCAAGTAAGAGACGACCCCAGATCCAGTAGTACGCGCTCGCATCGCAGCGATCAGCACCCTATGAGCCTGCTCACTCGTAAAGCCGCTGAAGAGACTACGATAGTGAGCGTCCAGTATTCCATTGGGAAGTTCAGGCTGCGGTCCACAGATGGACTGCACAGCGCTCATGTACTCAGACCGTCGCAGCATCCTGAAAACAACAGCTGGCTCTATGCGGGAGACATCGCTTACCGCCGGTCGCAGTACTGTAAGGGAGTTATCGCGATTCAGCACCAGGACGCCCACACGCGGATCAAGCACCTGCTTGTAGCGTTCACCGTTGTGAGGGTCGGTGACGACATTTACCTTATCAAAGGCACGCAGATATGCCGGCGTTTGAGTGGTCAACCGAGCAGGACTATCGAATTCTGTCTTGATCTCATAAGCCGTCGATGTTCTATTGAAAACCACTGCGTCCACTATAGAGTCATGGACACCTTGCTCGATTGCAAGGCTGGAGGTTTTCGGACTATGACGCCCATAAACCAATCGATTTGCTATGACCGCTTTGTAATAGTACTCACACCGATACCATCGACCAATTTCCTTGAAGCCCGCATCAAAAAGATCACCAACAGTTTCGCCAGTGGTGCGAGGAACAACTCCAAGCTTTGCGAAACTCTCAACTACAGAAGAGACTGACCCAGAACGTGCCATGCTCTCCAAGACAGGCCTAGAGAACATCCGTGCAATAAGTCGAGAGCGTTGAAGCGGCGTCATGACACAAGGCATCTTTCTTTAAGGTCTAGCAAGCGACACCGAGCGGGCGCGAAGTCTAGCACGCCGGGCAGCAGCACCAATCGGGGATGGGTGTCGAGGAGCTCTCTCAATAGCTAGTAGTCGTTTGGTCTAGGGCGCTAGCAATTTGCGGTCGACGTCCATCTGTGTGCGCATCAGCACTACCTCGTCGTCTCGCTTTGCAAGATCCGCTCGGAGTCCTGCAACCACTGCTGCCCCGCTTGTAACGTGCTGAGCGAGGGCGCCCAAGATCGCGGCTGGCAGCGGCGTTGGCCTGGGCTTGCGCCCGGGCTGTGGCTGCGCTGCGTTCGGCGGCGAGGCGCAACCGCTCAACACGGTCGAGATCAGCGCGCACAACAGCGTCGCGCGCAGGGCGGACCTGAGTGAATGCATCGGATGCCTCCTGGGTTTTCGTTGCGTGGGTAGATTCGGCGGTGGCGAGCTTTCGCTCCAGGGTCAGGCCCGCGACGGCCTGGCCGGCCACCTGCTGGGCCTGGACCGCGATCAGGCGCTGGTGAGCGAGCTGCTCGCCGTACAGGCGCCAGGTCTGCAGGGCCAGCAGCGCGGCCAGCACCAGGGCGCCGGCCTGCCAGGCCTTGGACTTGATGGCTTCAAGCATGGCTATACCCCCAGCCACGGCAGGTACTTCATGCGCCTGGACTGCAGTGGCACCGTGTTGCGCACGTGCTCCCGGTTGATGTCGTAGGCGCTTTGACCGTAGCCCTGCCACTTCTCGCGGCTCTTGACGCTGTGCAGCTCGACGTGGCCGAACCACTGGTCGGCGTCGCAACCTCGCTGCAGCGCGCACAGCTGGCGGTCCTGCTGGAGGTGGCTCCAGCCGCCGTTGTAGGCTGCGTCGCAGAAGGCCACGCGAACCAGTGCATCGAGGTCCGGCGACAGCGCCTGCAGGCGAGCATCGCAGCCGCGCAGCTTGATGATGGCCGCCCGCACGCTCAGCTCTGGCCGCTCATAGACGGATTGCCAGTCCAGATCCTCAAGCGCGGACGGCGCCATGCGCCGCACTTCGTCGAGACTGTCGAAGCGTAGGGCGCGAGCGCGTGACCACCCCTGAGCGGGAACAACCCATCAGGGCAACAACAACCAAGGGCAACCTGGTGGCGACGGAGCTGCAGCCGTCCGTGCGCCCGGGCGCCATGGACGCCTTCAAGCTGCCCAGCCTGATCAGCGGCAAGCGTGTGTATCCCCGGGGGCACTCATGAGCCGGCCCGCCTGCAGGGCCTGCTCGCACTGGCAGCCCGACACCAGCGACGCCCGCATGGTGCGCCTGGGCTTCGCGCACTGCGGCAAGCGGTACGCACCAGGCCACACGTTCGCGGCCACAACGCAGCGCGATCAATTCGACCCCATGCCCACCGAGCTGCTCGATGCGCGCCGCAAGGTCGCCGCTCAGCGCGTGCAGCAACTCAACGAAAAGGAGGCCAGCCGTGGCTCCCAAAAGTAAAGACCCGCTGATCCAGCGCGAAGTGGTGATCAGCGCCGAGGCCACAGGCAAGGGCGGCAAGCCGCATGCCCAGGCCGGCCAGCGCGGCAAGGTGATCGGCAAGACGCCCGGCGGGCGCCAGTACCAGATCGCCGTGGGCGACAGCCTGGTCAACCTGCCCATGGACGCCTTCGAGGTCTTGCAGGCCGAGCGCGAGGGCAGCGCTGACGCCGGCGCGATCGTGCACCCCACGCTGCCCATCGCCCAGATCGCGCCCAGCCGCACGAACCGCAGGGTGATCGAGGACGACGCACTCCACGACATGGCCGCCACCATGAAGCTGTACGGCGTGCTGCAGCCCCTGCTGCTGCGCCGCCTGCCGGCAGAGCGCCTGCAGGACACCTTCGAGGACGAAGCCACGCGCCGCGCCACGCACGAAATCATTGCGGGCGAGCGCCGGTACCGCGCCGCCCAGATTGCGGGCCTGCGCACCGTGCCGTACATCGAGCGCGAAGCTGACAACATGCATGCGCTGCTGATGCAGCTCATCGAGAACCTGCACCGCAGCGACCTCACGCCCCTGCAGGAGGCCCTGGGCGTGCAGCGCCTGACCCTGGACCACGGCTTTTCGATCGACGGCGCCGCTGAAGCCCTGCAAAAGAGCCGCACCCATGTCTTCGAGTCGCTGCGCCTGCTCACGCTGTGCCCAGAGGCCACAGCCGCCCTGGCCGCGCGCACGCTGACGCGCAGCGTGGCCCTGCTGGTGGCACAGCGCCCTACCGAGGCCATCCAGACCGAATACACCAAGCGCGTGCTCACGGGCGGCCCTGACGGCGGCCCCATGAGCTATCGCAGCGCACTGGACCTGGCCCGACGCAGCTACATGCTCAAGCTGGACCAAGCCCCCTTTGCACTGGACGATGCCACGCTGTGCCCGTCCGCCGGCGCGTGCTCGGTCTGCCCCAAACACACCGGCGCGTCGCCCGAGCTGTGGGACAAGAGCGATGCAGACGTCTGTACCGACACCGCCTGCTTCGCAGAAAAGAAGGACGCCCACTTCGAGCGCATGAAGGCCCAGGCCCAACAGCGTGGCCAGCAGATCATCACCGGCCGCCAGGCCCGCGACATCATGCCCAGCGAGAACGGGGCGCCCCGTGGCTACCTGCTGCTGGACAAGCCGAGCCAGGGCAGCAGCGCACCCGTGCGCCAGGTGCTGGGCCAGGACGTGCCAGCAGCCAGCGTGGTGCTGATCGAGGCGCCCAGCGGCAACCTGGTGGAGGCCGTGGCCACGCACACCGCCAGCGCAGCCGTGAAGGTCAAAGGCGAGCGCCAGGCTGCGGCCAAGGCCCAGACCAAGAAGCCGACCGAGCCCACGCGGGAAGCGCTGCAGCGCGAGTACGAAATGCGCTGGCGCGAGCGCGCGGCCGAGGCAACGATCGACGGGCTCCTGCATCTTCCCCCTGCAGATCTCGATCACATCCCCAGCCGCGCGGCCCTGCTGATCCTCAAGCTGCTGTCCGAGAGCGTATCCCGCCAGCTCCTCTACCGCATGTTCCAGATCGACGGCAACGACAGCCGCGCAGACCTGGACCTACAGAGCGCACTGGAGGATCTGGCCGAGCAGGATCTGCCCGCGCAAATCCAGTACATGCTGATGATGGCCTGCGCCCACGACCTGCACCACACAGTCAATCCACTCTTCGAGGAGATGGCAGATCTGTCCGGTGCGGATCTGGACACGATCCAGAGCGAGGTGCAAGACGAGATGAAAGCCGAGGCCGCCGCACGCGCAGGCAAGGCAGCCCCCACAGACAAGGCCACGCCCAAGCTCAGGAAGGGCAAGGCCACGGCCGCAGAGGCCAGCCGCGCGATCGCCGACGCGATGGCCGCTGCCGAGGTCACCACGCCCAACTCCATCGAACCGCTGCAGCAGGTCCGCATCCGCGTCGACCTGCGCGGACCCGGCAAGAAGCTCCTGCCGACCAAAGGCCGCTTGGCCGTCGCCATCCAGCCCATGGGCGACCGCGCCTGGATCGTCGAGCTGCCCATTGACCCCGAGGTCGACCTGCTCGACGAGGATGCGCTGGACGCGGCCGAGCGCTGGAACCTGAGCGCCGACTACACCGAGCTGGAAATCATCAATACCGAAGCCCAGGAGACCATGCCATGATCCCCGCCCTTACCATCCGCCAGCCATGGGCTTGGCTCATAGTCCACGGGCACAAGGACATCGAGAACCGGGAGTGCTCAACGCCGTTTCGCAGCCAACTACTGGTTCATTCAGGCCTGACGATGACCCGTGCCTACTACGACGAGATCACCAAGGAGCTGGGCAACGCCAGCATGCTCCCTGCCGGCGGATTGCTCTCCTATGACGATCTGCCGCGCGGTGGCCTGGTGGGCTGGACTAGCATCGTTGATGGCGTGGCGCACAGCGCCTCAAAATTGAAGCAGGTGGGTAGCTTCGGCTTCGTGCTGCTCGACCGCAGGCCGATGCCCTTCGTGCCATGGAGGTGTCGCCTGCAGTTTTTCAACCTACCTGAACTTGCAGCGGAGGCTCACAGCCATGACACGCGCTGATACAGAAATTCTGACGGTTGAAGACTTGGCGCAATTATTTTCCTGCGACAAGGAAACAGCCGCCGCGCGTCTAACTAGTGGAGACCTCCCGGGCGTCAAAGTAGGCCGGGGGTGGATCATCCCGCGTCAGGCTCTATTCGAACGCCTGAACGAGAAGGCACGGGAAGAGGCTGCTGCAAGGCGTGCGCAACAAGCGATGACACAAGATAAATCTCCACCACGTGAGGAGATTTCTAAAAAATCAATATCTGATGTCATCCCCAAACATTCATCGCCGCTATTAACAAGCCCAAGCGTTAGAGGCCGAAGACGGAGAATTCCGCCGAATCTACCCTCTTTGCCAAGCTAGACCCAACCGGACGTCTTAATCGCAATACACCGGTTCTAAAAAAATTTCCAACCCTGCAAGATGGAGACGCACGCGCAAGCCCGAATTGATCAGGCTTGCGGATTAATTAATGCAATCTTAATTTTCAAAGCTAGCTGACACGCTCACGCTTTCTACCTGCCAATACCCATAAAATTTCATTAATCCAAGTTAGAAAATGCTCCGCCCAATAAGCTGATCTAACATATTGATGAAAATCGCTCTTTAATCTCTCCGACCTCATAAATACCTGCAAAATATTATTACCCATAGGCTTTACATTAATATTTTTTATTTCTTCATCAGTAGTATCGAATTTATTGCATATCCATTTTCTGGTATGTGGTGAGCGAGCATAGGCATCCAATACCCCCGGGAGAAAGCCATCCTTAAGATCCATATACAGCCACAGGCAATCTCCTGAATCCACCTCCCCCTGTCTATCCAACAAATGCTCTATATAGTCAAGAGAATCCTGATTCTCTGTTATTTGCCTGACAATATTCGTGGACAAAAAATTCTCAACTTCGCGAGCAGGTGTGCCAATTACCAAACCGACGGGATTTGATAATCTCTTCGCACTCATTACTGAGTTGTACGTTGCAGAGGCGGAGCCACCTAAGGCCTTCACATCTGTATCACAAATGCAAGAGACGGGCCTTTTTTGCTCAGCAATTCTCGTTATCTCATCAGCCGAGCCGTTACCACCACCGTGAACTGGAACATATGACAGGTCACCAAACCTCAAGAGCTTGGCGTTTAAATCAAACAACATTTTATAAAATTCACCATCATTCCTTGCATTCTCAAGGACTAGTGAAGTTTGTGAAAGAAAACCCTCAGGAAGAGCATGATCAATACCTATTCTCCAAGTCCCTTTATCATCATAATCAATTAAACCAACATCATGCCTCACCAATATTTTATATTTAGCCTTTTCAACCTGCCCTCCTAATTGCGAAAACTCCTGCCCTAAACCAAGAATATGCTCTTTATGCTTTTTTGAAAGATCCAAATTCAAAGCCGCCCACTTTGCAAGCGATCTTGAAATCACCACACGGTGATACCCCAACAAACTAGATCTAGCAGCCTCTGAAAATAAATCTGACAATTTTCTAATATCGACATCAGCAATGTCATCTTGGGAAAAATCAAATTTAATAATCATTTTAATAGCTGAAAAAACCAAATGGCCAGTTTTCAAGAACACCTTCAGCGTCGTAGTTTGAAGTCTCAATTCGAGTAGAATTTAGATTTCCGTCTTCGCTAGAAAATATTACTATCTGCACGTCCTCCGCTCGCAGTTTCCCCTCTTCAATAAGTTCACCCAAGCGATTAATCAGAGTTTCACTATGTGTCTCTACAACGAACACTGGAGAGCCCCGAGTATCATCTTGAGTATTAGGTAGCGCATTCAGAAGCGCATCGGCCAGTTGAGCTTGATGCGCAGGATGCAGATGCAGCTCTGGCTGCTCCATAGTTATTGGATAAAGAGAGTTTCGCCTCTCCCGAGCGCCAGTTTTAGAAGACCACCATATTTGCGCCAAAACTGGCAGCAACTGTGAAACTCCATATCCTGTATCTGCAGCATTAACATCCAAGCCATCACGCTTGAGCTGAATACTTATATGTCCTTCAGTTCTCTGAACTCCCACACCAAACCCAAACAAGCCACTTACCCATTCTGAAAATTGCCTAAGTTGAACGGGTGGCAATGATCCAAGAAACATTGGTAGATTGTGTCCATCTGGTGCTATTTCAGATATTTCAAGCTCCTGGAAACGATAGTAACGTTCGCTGCGCGCTCTAGCTGGGCCAAGATATGTCGTCTGGGAAAAAATCTCTCTAAAAAAGCCCCCTGCGTCAGATATAGCCTGCAAAACATAGTTCATGGCACACGCCACATTTATTTCCTTGTAGAGCTTTTTATAGTCATCCCTCAAAAGACTATCGTATAGCTTTCTAAAAGACACAGCAGGAGCAGTGGAAGCCAAAATTGTCAAGGCTTCAGGAGACAAATTTGGATACTGCAAAATACGGCGAGCCTCTGCCTCGATTTTCGGTGGAAGAATACGTCCATCAACGAAATTGGCAACAAGGCCTGCAATATAGGAAGCAAATGCAGCGGCTGGATTTACTATTCGACGCAGCTGTCGGCTATCTGCCTTAACTGTCGTCACTAGAGTACCAGCAGAAAAAATATCACTAGACGTAAAAATTACAGAATGGTTCGGAAGTAGGACTGACAGCTCTGCATCGTTTACAACGAAAGAATCTGCATTCCGACCATCTTTGGCGAAAGATGCAACAAAGCTTATTCCGTAAGAAGGGTCTGTCAATCTGACAGTCCGCCTTACAGTTCTCCCCATCTGCTCCCCAGCGAAATAGAAAGATTGATACTAGAATATTCCTGACTTTTTCTCCCAGAATTTACCTTAATTAAGTCATCGTAATAGAGAGGGTAATTCTGGTATCTATTACTAACAGAAAATTTTTCAGCCGAGAAATTAAAAGTAATTTCTTTTGAATTACTAGCGTGATTCACTGCAGAGGAAAAATCACCGAAATCCACATAGTCGCCATACCACAATATGGGGGCACTAGATTTTGCCTCCAAAGATTGCCGTAAAAGAGCAAATGACCTTAGAAAGGTACTTTTCCCTGCACTATTTCTTCCAACAAGGATAGTAATGGGGCGCAACTCTATTTTTGGCGCTGTCGTAAGTGATCTAAGATTCTCTATAGAGTAGGAAATTTTCAAAATTACTCTCCCGCCATTCCAGGCAAATCAACTTCACTCACAGCAAATTTATTGCAAAACATCTTATGTTACAAAATTGTACATCAGGACAATTTCTTCGTCCTGACAAACGTAGCAAGCGTACAGGAAAACCCTACGCATAGAGATTGATAGAGTCAATCGGCCAAGCGCTGCAACACTGAACAAATCAGCTGTGTTAGATGACTGCCTAAGTCTAGGCAAACATCTTCCTGAAGCAGCTCATGACGTAAGAAAGCGCTGCTTTCGCCCGTACACCCTCACTTACAGGCTACCGCAACGGCCACTTTGGCGAATATTTCCAGCATCTGCCATGAGAGCCGGTTGTGACCATTGAAATCACGCGCCGCGTCTCCAAGTCCCTCGGTTGACGAGTCAGGACAGCGATCCAAAAATGCCTAGCGCCACATCCGCGCCGCCAGATCCTCAGCACGGAAGCTGGCATACCGTTGGGCCATCTTGCTGCCAGGCGCCCATCCCATGATGCGGTGTATCTCTGCCTCCCGAAACATCCAATCACCCATCTTGCTGCGCATCTCAAACCACAGGCAAGTCGCCTCATGTCGCAGGTCGTGCTCAGTCAGTCCTTGGCACTCCGCATAGCCGAAAAGGCTGGAAAACCGATTGGATAGCCGTGACGAGACCTTGGCCAACTCCTGTGCACACTCATCGCCATTCCACCAGGGGAACACCAACTGCTGCTCACCCTGATCCGGCAGGGCCTGCAGGTAGGCCTCCAGCACACCGAACAGCTCGGGCCGGATGGGCACCTCGCGGTACTTGACCTTGCCGTGCCATTGCTTGCTGGCCTTGGCCCGGATCACCCGAGTCGCCAGACCGAACTGCCAACGCCGGAGGGTGTAGGCCTCGCGCAGCCGCAGCCCCGTGTACAGGATCACCAGGAACATGATGCGCAGGGCTGGCGCGTCATCCAGCTTGATCGTGCGCTCACGGTCCGGCCGCCGCTCACCAGCCAGCACCCGCTCGATGCGCTCCAGCTCGCCAGGCAGCAGCCGCCGCTCACGCTGGACATCTTCCTTGGCAACCTTGGGCTTGACCTGGTCGCCGGCCGCAGCGTTGAGCGCCTCAATGTCCGCCCGGTCCTTCGAGGTGTATGTGGCAGCGCCCTTAGGCAGCAGCCGTAACGGGTTGCCTACCATGGCATCCGGATGCTGCCGCAGCCACCAGTCCAAGCATCGAGACAGCGAGCCCACACGCTTGCGAATCGTGCCGGGCGAGAAATTACGCTCCAGCTTGAGGCTGCGCACCCAGGCTTCGGCCCATTTATAGGTGAGGTCAGAAATCAGAACCTTACCCACCTCGCCTACCAGTAGGTCAAGGACCGGAATGTCGGTGGCCGCCGGCTGGCCGGTATTGATCCAAGCGATTAGGACAAATCGTAGCCGTTCGGTGGGCTTTGGCGCGGAGGCGTTCTGCTGTACGAGGCCTGCAGGCACCACGCCAGCGGCCAGCAACTGGTCGACCTGCTGGCCGTACCGCTCGGCCTCTGCCTGGTCGTCGAACGTCATGTAGACGGGCTTGGGCAGCAGCTTGCTGCGGATGGTCAGCTCGTACCGCCCTCGGGGCGTCTTGCGCACACTCGACACACTCACCTCCCATTGATGCTCGGGCGGAGTGTACTCACCTCATCGACAAACTCAGAAGATTAGGCGTGGTTCGACCGCAGTTTCGGAGCGGTTTGAGGTCGATTGAGACCAAACTGAGGCGGATCAGAAATGAAAAAAGGCCCCAAGGGGCCTTATAAGTATTTGATTTTCTTTAGAATTTTTGGAGGCGCGAACCAGAGTCGAACTGGTCTAACCGGATTTGCAATCCGGGGCATAACCGCTTTGCTATCGCGCCAAGATCACTATCAAACATGCAGCATTGCTGCAGTTTCTAAAACTGGAGCGGGAAAACGGGTTCGAACCGTCGACCTCAACCTTGGCAAGGTTGCGCTCTACCAACTGAGCTATTCCCGCAAAAAATTCAAGCAACCAACCGTCACCTGAATCGGATATGCACTAGGCACATCCAAAACTGGAGCGGGAAAACGGGTTCGAACCGTCGACCTCAACCTTGGCAAGGTTGCGCTCTACCAACTGAGCTATTCCCGCTTGAATCATCCATTCTGACAGCCAACCGCCACCAGAACCGAACACACCCGAAAGCATATTCAAAATCTGGAGCGGGAAAACGGGTTCGAACCGTCGACCTCAACCTTGGCAAGGTTGCGCTCTACCAACTGAGCTATTCCCGCATTTCTACCGAAGCCTGACATTCTACAACGTCGTTTGCTGCGATGGGATGAATTGTAGCGTAGTTCTTGGAGGGTTCAGGAAAAACGCTACATTTTTTCATCTTCAGTGCTTGACGGCTGGCTCCACAGGCTTGGATTCCGCTGGCGGCGGCGCTGCGGCCTCCTCCTCGGACAAGGGCTCGGGCACACGCTCCAGCGCCACCTTGAGGACCTGGTCGATCCACTTGACGGGGATGATTTCCAGGCCGCTCTTGACGTTGTCAGGGATCTCCTGGAGGTCCTTGACGTTCTCTTCGGGGATCAGCACCGTCTTGATGCCGCCACGCAAGGCCGCCAGCAGCTTTTCCTTGAGGCCGCCGATGGCGGTGACCTCACCGCGCAGCGTGATCTCGCCAGTCATGGCGACATCGGCACGCACCGGGATACCGGTCAGCGCAGAGACGAAAGCCGTCGTCATGGCCGCACCCGCGCTGGGGCCGTCCTTGGGCGTGGCGCCATCGGGCACGTGCACGTGGATGTCCTTCTTCTCGAAGGCCTCGTCCTTGATGCCGAGCATGCGCGAGCGGCTGCGCACCACGGTGCGGGCGGCTTCCACGGATTCCTTCATCACGTCGCCCAGCGAGCCGGTGCGCGAGATCACGCCCTTGCCGGGCATGATGGCGGCCTCGATGGTCAGCAGGTCGCCGCCGACCTCGGTCCATGCCAGGCCCACGACCTGGCCGACCTGGTTGTTGTGCTCGGCACGGCCGTAGCTGTACTTGCGCACACCCAGGTAGTCGGTGAGGTTGTCGGCATTGACGACGACGGTGGGCTCCAGCTTCTTGAGCTGCAGTCCCTTGACCACCTTGCGGCAGATCTTGGAGAGTTCGCGTTCCAGCGAGCGCACGCCGGCTTCACGCGTGTAGTAGCGCACGATGTCGCGGATGGCGGACTCGTCGACCTGCATTTCGCCGTCCTTCACACCGTTGTTGGTGAGTTGCTTGGGCAGCAGGTAGCGGATGGCGATGTTGACCTTTTCGTCCTCGGTGTAACCCGACAGGCGGATCACTTCCATGCGGTCCAGCAGCGCGGGCGGGATGTTCATGGAGTTGGAGGTCGCCACGAACATCACGTCGCTGAGGTCGAAGTCCACTTCGACGTAGTGATCGCCGAAGGTGTGGTTCTGCTCGGGGTCCAGTACTTCCAGCAGGGCACTCGACGGGTCGCCACGGAAGTCCATTCCGAGCTTGTCGATTTCGTCCAGCAGGAACAGCGGGTTGCGCGTGCCGACCTTGTCCAGGCTTTGCAGCACCTTGCCCGGCATGGCGCCGATGTAGGTGCGGCGGTGGCCGCGGATTTCCGCCTCGTCACGCATGCCGCCCAGCGCCATGCGCACGTACTTGCGGCCCGTGGCCTTGGCGATGGACTGGCCCAGCGAGGTCTTGCCCACGCCCGGAGGTCCGACCAGGCACAGGATGGGCGCCTTGACCTTGTCCACGCGCTGCTGCACAGCAAGATATTCAAGGATGCGGTCCTTGACCTTTTCAAGGCCGAAGTGGTCGGCATTGAGCACGTCCTCGGCATTGGCCAGGTCGTGCTTGATCTTGGTCTTCTTGCTCCAGGGCAGGCCCGTGAGCACGTCGATGTAGTTGCGCACCACGGTGGCTTCGGCCGACATGGGCGACATGAGCTTGAGCTTCTTGAGCTCGGCCTCGGCTTTCTTGCGCGCCTCGGCGGGCATGCGGGCCAGCTTGATCTTCTTTTCGATCTCTTCGATGTCGGCGCCGTCCTCGCCCTCGCCCAGTTCCTTCTGGATGGCCTTGACCTGCTCGTTCAGATAGAAGTCGCGCTGGTTCTTCTCCATCTGGCGCTTGACGCGGCCACGGATGCGCTTGTCGACGTTGAGGATGTCGACTTCGCGGTCCAGTTGCTCGAAGAGGTTCTCCAGGCGCTCCTTGATGTCCACCAGGTCGAGCACGGCCTGCTTGTTCTCAAGCTTGAGCGGCAGGTGCGCGGCAATGGTGTCGGCCAGGCGGCCGGCATCGTCGATGCTGGCGATGGAGGTGAGGATCTCGGGCGGGATCTTCTTGTTGAGCTTGACGTACTGGTCGAACTGCTGCGTCACGGCGCGGCGCAGGGCCTCGATCTCGCTGGGCTTGTGCGTTTCGGCCTCGGGCGCCACGGGCACGACGGAGCCCACGAAGTGGGTCTCTTCATCCATGACCTGCTTGACCAGCGCGCGCTGCTGGCCTTCGACCAGCACCTTTACCGTGCCGTCGGGCAGCTTGAGCATCTGCAGGATGGTGGACACGCAGCCGACATCGAACATGTCAGCGGCCGTGGGCTCGTCCTTGGAGGCGGTCTTCTGGGCCACCAGCATGATGCGGCGGTCGCCCTCCATGGCCAGCTCCAGCGCCTTGATGCTCTTGGCGCGCCCCACGAACAGCGGGATCACCATGTGGGGGAACACGACCACGTCACGCAGCGGCAGCAGCGCCAGGTCTAGGGGGGTGGAAGGCAAAGGGGTATGTCCTGACATGGGAATCCTCGGTTTGTCAGCGGAAGATGGTCCGCACACCGGTGTATTTCAACCCTGCGGCCCGAAAGGATTTCGGGACGCAGGGACTTGCGCTGCCGGACCTTTGCAGGCGGCGGCGCATCAGGCCTTCTTGGCCGCTTCGCGGTAAACCAGCAGCGGCGCCTTTCCGTCTTCGATGGTGGACTCGTCCACCACTACCTTTTCGACATTGTCGGCATTGGGCAGCTCGTACATGGTGCCGATCAGAGATTGCTCCAGGATGGAGCGCAGGCCACGGGCACCCGTCTTGCGCGCCAGCGCCTTGCGGGCGATGGCCTTGAGCGCGGCAGGCCGGATCTCCAGCTCCACGCCCTCCATGGCCAGCAGCTTGCTGTACTGCTTGACCAGGGCGTTCTTGGGCTCGGTCAGGATCTGCACCAGGGCGTCTTCGCCCAGTTCGGCCAGGGCCGTGACCACGGGCATGCGGCCGACCAGCTCGGGGATGATGCCGAACTTGATCAGGTCTTCAGGCTCGATCTCCTGGAACACTTCCGAGATGGAACGCTGCTTCTTGCTCTTGACCGTGGCGCCAAAGCCGATGCCAGACGCCTCGGTGCGGTTCTCGATGACCTTCTCCAGGCCCGCGAACGCGCCGCCGCAGATGAACAGGATGTTGGTCGTGTCGATCTGCAGGAAGTCCTGGTTCGGATGCTTGCGGCCGCCTTGCGGGGGAACGCTGGCCATGGTGCCTTCGATGAGCTTGAGCAGTGCCTGCTGCACGCCCTCGCCAGACACGTCGCGCGTGATGCTGGGGTTGTCGGACTTGCGCGAGATCTTGTCGATCTCGTCGATGTAGACGATGCCGCGCTGTGCACGCTCGACGTCGTACTCGCAGCTTTGCAGCAGCTTCTGGATGATGTTCTCGACGTCCTCGCCCACGTAGCCGGCCTCGGTCAGCGTGGTGGCATCGGCCATGACGAAGGGAACGTTGAGCATGCGCGCCAGCGTCTGCGCCAGCAGCGTCTTGCCGGAGCCCGTGGGACCGATGAGCAGGATGTTGCTCTTGGCCAGCTCAATCTCGTCCTTGCCGGCCTTGTCCTTGTGACGCAGGCGCTTGTAGTGGTTGTAGACGGCAACGGCCAGCGTGCGCTTGGGCAGGTCCTGGCCGATCACGTAGTTGTCCAGGTTGGCCTTGATTTCGGCGGGCGTGGGCAGGTCGCCTCGGCCGTCCTTGGCCTCGGTGCTGGGCTGCTCGTCGCGGATGATCTCGTTGCAGAGATCGATGCACTCGTCGCAGATAAAGACTGACGGACCCGCGATCAGCTTCTTGACCTCATGCTGGCTCTTGCCGCAGAAGGTGCAATAAAGGTTTTTTTCGCTGGAGGAGCCTTTTTTCTCGGCCATGGGGTCGGTGCCTTGTTACAGAAATATGGAAAAGGATGATAACCAAATGGAAAGCGGCGTTTTCCGTAGGGGGAAAACGCCGCCCATTCTCATGCAGCCTCCGGACTTCAGGAGCGCTTGTTGATCACCTGATCGACCAGGCCGTAGTCCTTGGCTTCCTCGGCGGACAGGAAGTAGTCGCGCTCGGTGTCGTGCTGGATCTTTTCCAGCGGCTGGCCCGTGCGCTCGGCCAGGATCTTGTTCAGGCGCTCGCGGGTCTTGAGGATCTCGCGTGCGTGGATTTCGATCTCGGTGGCCTGGCCCTGCATGCCGCCCAGCGGCTGGTGGATCATGACCTGGGAATTGGGCAGCGCAAAGCGCTTGCCCTTGGTGCCAGCGGCCAGCAGGAAGGCGCCCATGCTGGCTGCGATGCCGGTGCACAGCGTGGACACATCGGGCTTGATGAAGTTCATCGTGTCGAAGATGGCCAGGCCGGCGCTCACGGAGCCGCCGGGGCTGTTGATGTAGAACGAAATGTCCTTGTCGGGGTTTTCGCTTTCAAGGAACAGCAGCTGGGCCACGACGAGGTTGGCCGTCTGGTCATTGACAGGGCCCACCAGGAAGATCACCCGGTCCTTGAGCAGGCGCGAGTAGATGTCGTACGACCGCTCTCCGCGGCCGGACTGTTCGATGACCATTGGGATCATGCCCAAACCCTGAGTTTCCAATGCGCTCATGTTTTCTCCAGTACTAGGGGGCTACTTTAGCCGTATCCGGAAAGAAAATGGGGCTTGTGCGCCAAAGCACAAGCCCCGCAGATGCCAACCCGCCCGCCGATCTCACGAAGCGGCAGGCAGGCGGTGCTCAAACCCTCAGGCCTGGCCCATCAGTTCGTCGAAGGACACGGCCTTGTCGGAGACCTTGGCCTTGCCCAGCACGAACTCGGTCACGTTGTTTTCGATGACAACGGCTTCGACTTCAGCCAGGCGTTGGCGGTCGCCGAAGTACCAGCGTGCCACGTCTTCGGGCTTTTCGTAGCTGGCGGCCAGCTCTTCCACGTGGGCCTTGATCTGGTCGGGCGTGGCGTGCAGCTCGTTGGCGCGCACCAGCTCGGCCACCACCAGGCCCAGGCGCACGCGGCGCTCGGCTTGGGGCAGGAACACGTCTTCAGGGATCTCGGCCTTCTCGGCGTCCTTGATGCCGCGCTGCTGCAGCTCGGCGCGGGCGCCTTCCAGCAGACGTGCGACTTCAGCCTGCACCGAAGCCTTGGGCAGTTCCAGCTCGGCCTTGGACACCAGGGCGTCCATCACGGCCTGCTTGTTGCGGCCCTGGACGCGGAACTTGACTTCACGCTCCAGGTTCTTCTTGATGTCGGCGCGCAGGCCTTCGACCGTGCCTTCAGCAACGCCCAGTGCCTTGGCAAAAGCCTCGTCCACTTCGGGCAGGTTGGCGGCTTCGATCTTCTTGACCGTCACCAGGAAATCGGCGGTCTTGCCGGCCACGTCCTTGCCGTGGTAGTCAGCGGGGAATGCCAGCGGGAAGGTCTTGGACTCGCCAGCCTTCATGCCGCGCACTGCGTCTTCGAATTCCTTGAGCATCTGGCCTTCGCCGACCAGGAACTGGAAGTCTTCAGCCTTGCCGCCGGAGAAGGTCTCGCCGTCGATCTTGCCTTCGAAGTCCACGGTCACGCGGTCGCCGTCCACGGCCACATCGGCCTGGGCGCGCTGCGCGAAGGTGCGGCGCTGCTTGCGCAGGATGTCCACGGTCTTGTCGATGGCGGCGTCGTCCACTTCGGCGGTCAGCTTCTCGACTTCAGCCGAGGTCAGGTCGCCGATCTTGACTTCAGGCATCACTTCGAAGATGGCTTCGAACTGGGCCTCGCCCTCGGGAGCGCCTTCCTTTTCGGAGATGCGGGGCTGGCCAGCCACGCGCAGCTTGGCTTCGTTGACGGCCTGTGCAAAAGCCTCGCCAACCTTGTCGTTGAGCACTTCGTACTGCACCGAGTAGCCATAACGCTGGGCCACCACGCTCATCGGCACCTTGCCGGGACGGAAGCCGTCCATCTTCACGGTGCGCGCCACCTGCTTCAGACGGTTTTCCACTTCGCTCTGGATGGAGTTCAGGGGCAGGCTCAGCGTGATCTTGCGCTCGAGCTTTTCAAGGGTTTCAACAGTAACGGCCATGTTTGTTCCTATGAGGGATTGGACCGTGCCGGCTGCTGTACAGCCCGCACCGTATTGCGCAAAAGTCACGGTGCGACGCGAGCCAAGCCAGTCGGCCGCGCGGCACCTCAGATTTCAAGGGCTTACATCACATGCACCTGGCCGCTGGGGACCGCACATGGTTCGCTCAACCCGTGATGTAAGCGAAGCCGGACATTATAAACGAGGCGGTTTTGCCTTCCAGACGCGCGCTCTTGCAGGGGAATCCCGCAATCCGCCTGGCCAATGCGCCTCCTCTACAGGAAGCGGGCTTGAGCAGTGTTCGCCGCAGTTGAGCGACGTTGGTGCGTGGTGCGCGGGGGCGGGTCGTCAACCATTCAAAAACAATCACTTGCCTTCACTGCGCGGGATCCGTGCGGGCCAGCAAAAGGCTTTCGAGGCCGCCCGGCACACGCCAACCCAGCATGCGCGCAGCCCGACCAAAGTCCCTGCCAGTCATCGCCAATCAGCAGATGAAAAAGGGTCACATCAAATTGAAACATCTGGTCATTCGACCTATACTGTATGTGCATACAGTAGAAAGAAGACGCGATGCAGCACCAGATTGAGACGGTCAGGGACGATGTGGAAAGCGCCAGCGAGCAAGTGGCCGCCATCTGCGAGCTGCTGGCTGCAGCCCGGGGCACGGCCGTGCACGCCTCGGCCATTACCGCATTGCTGCTGCCCGTGTCACGCAAGCTCAGCGCGGCGGCGGGTGACCTGTCCGACCATCTGCATCGCAGCCAGGTAGTTGGCAGCAAGCGCTGCTAGACCCTCTCACCCGCACCATGACAAGACCCCGCCCTGCGGGGTCTTGTCATTTCTGCATTCGGCATGGCCGCTGGCGTGCCCGCAGCGCGCACAGGCTGCAGCGATTGCCGGGCCTGCTCCCGTCGGCAAACATGGCATTCATACCCGGCCAGCGCGCCGGACCCGGCATACCGCCTGCCCGGTGCCACCGCGATCCGGTGGCCTGAGGCGTTCCCGGCATCCGCAGCCACACGCATGGCGGGTGCACCAGGAACAGGTCCGCGCGGGCCGGCCCACGAGGAGCTTCAGTGAGTCTTGCCATTCCCTTTCCCGCGCCGGATCAGGCGATACCGCCACCGGCCCGTGCCGCCGCTCCCGCCGACCCGGCACACAGGGAGCGCGCCTGATGCTGGCCATTGCCCGTGAATACGAAACGCTGGACGAGCTGTGCATGCGCCAGCTGGGCGCCACGCGCGGCGTGGTGGAAGCCACGCTGGAGCGCAACCCGGGTCTGTCGGCCCACGGTCCCCATCTGCCCGCCGGCCTGGCCGTCGAGCTGACTGAACCCGCCCATGCGCCCAGCCTGCCCCTGATCAGTTTCTGGGATTGACATGGACCGAGAAACCATCGTCAAGACCGCCGCCCTGGAAGGCGCCAAGGCCGCGCCTCCCGTCACCGTCGTGGCCGCGAACGTGGCCAATGGCTGGACCATGACCCATACCGCCACCGCGCTGACCATCGTCTACGTGCTGCTGCAGGCCGTGTATCTGCTGTGGCGCTGGCGCAATGAACGCGAGGACCGGCGCGCGCGCCAGGCCGAGGACGCCGCGCGCAGGAAGGCGTCTTCGACCGCCACAGACACCGGAGCGGCCCCATGAGCACGGCCCGCATGCCAGCGGCAGGACTGGGCATTGGCGCGGCCATTCTCGCGGCATGGATTGCCGCAGAAGGCTTCAGCGCAGATCCGATCATCCCGGTTCGCGGCGATGTGCCCACCATCGGCCACGGCGCCACGCGCTACGAGGACGGCACACGCGTGACCCTGGCCGACCCGCCCATCACCCGCGAACGGGCGCGCGAACTGGCCATCAACCTGCTGGAGCAGCAGTACGGCGCCTGCGTGCGTGATTCGCTGGGCGACACGCGGGTGCATGCGGCCGAGTTCGCCCAGGCGGTGGACTTCGCAGGCCAGTACGGCTGCGGGGCCTGGCGCGGCTCCTCGATGCTGTCCAGGACACGGGCTGGCGACTACGCCGGCGCCTGCCAGTCCTATCTGTCCTGGCGATTCATGACCAGCACTCAGCCTTTGCAGGGCTTCAGCGCCTATCGATGGGATGGCGCAGGCCGGCCCACGCGCTGGCGCTTTGACTGCTCGGAACCCGGCAACAAGGTGTGCCGCGGCGTGTGGACACGCCAGCAGGCGCGCCACGCGGCCTGCATGGAGGCCCAGCCTTGATGGACCGCCTGCAAACCCATGCCTGGCAGCTGCTGGCCCTGCTGCTGGCGGCGCTGCTGGTATGGCAATCGCTGGCGCGGCTAGGTGCCGAGCGCGATGCGGCGCAGGCACGTACGGATCTGGCGACCGACCGCCAGGCCGCTGCCACCGCCGCGCTGCACGCATCCGAACGCTATCGACAACGGGAAGGAGCCTACCGTGAACGCCTCGACTTTCTTGCACGCGACACGGACCTGGCCCTGGCGCGCGCTGCGGCGGATGCCGATGCTGCCCGCGCTGCTGCTGGCCGGCTGCGCGGCGACCTCGCCGACTACATCACCTCCCACCGTGCCGCCGCCCAGGCTCGCGCCGCTGCCGGACAGTGCACGCCAGACACCGCAGCCCTCGATCTGCTCGCCGAGCTGCAGCGCCGCGCTGACGAGCGAGCGGGAGCGCTGGCGCGCATTGCTGACGACGCCCGCCACCGAGGCAGCGCCTGCGAGCGCGCCTACGACGCCGTGCTCGCGCTGACGAGTGAAGCGCGCATTCCCCATATTCCCCGGAATCCATCGGGCCCTGCAGGCGACAGGCATTTGCCGGGCCTTTCAACCAAACCATCTACCCCCTGAAGGAAAACTCTCATGACCATCGAAACCCGAATCGTTGCACTTGCGCAAGCCATCGGCGCCGACGTAAAGGCTTTGCGCTGCGCGCAGGGCAATCTGTGCCTGCTGCCCACAGCGGCAAAGAACAATCTTGTGGCAGCCATTGCCGAACTGCATGGCATGGTTACAACGGGCGGCGTCGTCATTGACGACAGCGTCGGTAACGGCGACACCACAGTCACCTGGTCTGCAGACAAGATCTTCGACAGCATCGAGACAGCCATGCAGGCCTTGAAGAGCGAACTGGTCGATGGTGCCGGAGCCGCCTTGAACACCCTCAAGGAGCTATCCGATGCACTGGGTACCGACCCCAACCTGGCTGCGACGCTGCTGGCCAGCCTTGCGAACCGCGTGCGTTTCGACGAAGCACAGGCACTGACCAATGCGCAAAAACTGACCGCCCGGAACAACATCGGTGCGGCAGCCGCAACCGATCTGGTCGCGCTGGCCGCAGCAATAGGCAATACAGACCACAACTACGCTGCCGCATACGGCGCGGCCAAATGCGGATGCCAATGTGGCAGCAACGGCAACGGCAACGGCAACGGCAACGGCAACGGCACGACGCTGCCACGCCAAAACCTGCTCTACAACGCAAGCTTCCAACTGAATCAGCGCGTCGTGGCCCCTGGCAGCTTCGCAGCTGGCGCATACACACTGGATCGCTGGAAGGCCGGTGCCAGCGGCTGCACACTGGCTTTCGCCTCGGACGCAGCACCCAAATCCGTGGAGATCACCGCAGGCAGCCTGCTGCAGATTCTCCCGACAGAGGACCTGGTCTCCGGCAAGGTCTATACGCTGTCCTGGACAGGCTCGGCACAAGCGCGTATCGGCGAGGGGCTCTACAGCGCTTCGCCCATCACCGTCACCCATACCGGCAACAGCCTGCAGCTTGAATTCACGGGCGGAGTGGTGGCCGAGCCCATGCTCAACCAAGGCTCGCTGGCAGGCCTGTACGAGCCAGAACCGCTGCCCCTGAATTTGCACCGCTGCGCACGCTTCTTCTTCGCCTACAGCGGATCGGGCGGCATCAACCCATGGGCCGGCCTGTTCTTCCTGCGAGCCCACAGCGCCACGGCAGCAACCTGGCTCGCACCAGCGCCAACGCTCATGCGGGCCAATCCGACCGTGACCGCCACGGGCTCTCTCGCGTTCTCGTTCTCCGGGGTTGCGACGCTGTTCACGCCGGCAAACATCACCTTTACGGCCTTCAGCCGTGGGCCCAGCTATATCGAGGGCGATGTGTTCGGCTCGGGATTTCCCGCCAACACCATGGGCTTCATGCGCGGCAACGGCAACGTCAACACCGCCAACCCACGCATCCTTTTCGCGGCCGAGCTGTGAGCCTCTATCAACTGCTGCCCAAGGGGGCATACCGGCGGATATCAGACCAGGCCGCCATTCCTGTGGATCCGGCAAACCGCGATTACCAGGAAGTGCAGGCCTGGCTTGCAGCAGGCGGCCTTCCACTACCGCTGGAAAAGCCTACAGCCCATGCCATGGCTGCTGCTTTGCGGCAAGCCCTGGCCACCGAGTACGCACAGCGCGTGCAGCTCATCGCTGCACCGTACGACGCGTTTGAGCGTGAGAGCTGGCATGTGCAGATCCTGGAGGCCATGGAGCTCCAGGCAACGCCAGATGCTTCCGCGCCCTGGATCACTGCTGCAGCCGCCGCACGCGGAGTGGAACGCCTGGAACTGGCACAACGCATTCGCGCCAAGGACCAGGCCTACCGCCAGGCACACGGCCTGCTGACAGGGAACCGCCAACGCATCGAAACCGCCATCGATACGGCGGGGACGGATCTGACCAGGCTATCCGGGATCGATGTGACTGCGGGCTGGCCAGCCGCTTCCTGTTCCGCTCCCCACTGACGGTACCAGCCACGGCGGCAAAGCGAATGGCCTCCCCGGCCAGCAGCCGCGCCGCCGTAGTCGAGCGCCCGGCTCGCCCACGGGCATCGCGGCAAAACGCTCCGATGCCGCCTACCCCAACCTTGATGGAGAGCTCTTGCCATGCTCAAGCCCGCTAGCCTGCGCGACGCGCTCGTCGCTGCCCTGCCCCAGCTGCAACAGTCGCCGGGGAACATCCGTTTCACCATCCAGAGGGGCCGTGTGGTCAACACGGGCACGCCGTCCCTTTCCTGGGAATACCGCTACACGCTGAGCCTGGTGATTGCGGACTTCACCGGCAGCATCGATGCCGTGACCGTGCCGCTGCTGGTCTGGGCGCGGCGCCACCAGCCCGACCTGTTCGACCATGCCGAAAGGCGCGAGCAGGCGATCCGCTTCGACATTGCGCCTCCTTCCACGGACCCTGCAGCCGCCTCGCAGCCGCAGCAGCTCGCCATCGAGATCGACCTGGTGGAGGCCGTGCTGGCGCGCCCGCGCGAGGGCAGCCCCGGCGCCTTCGACCTGATCTACAAGCCCGAGCCGCCAGGCCAGCTCGACATTGCGCAGCGCCAGTTGTGGGAGCTGTTCCTGTTCGGCGAGAAGGTGGCCGAGTGGAACTACGACCCGCGCTGAGGCGTGGCCGGGCTGCATGCCGGGCCGCATGCCGGGCTGCATGTGGCGGCGTGCGCCACGCCCGGCACACGGCGACACGCAAGGGCCCGGCCGGCACCATGAACGCCATGGATTCGCCCGTCGCACAAACCGAGAGCCCGTACGAGATCATCCGCCGCCTGGAAGGGCTGATCCGCACGGGCACCATCGCCGCAGTCCGCCATGCGCGCCCTGCGCGCTGCCGCGTCAAGACCGGCAACCTGACCACCAACTGGATTCCCTGGCTGGCACTGCGCGCCGCGGGCGAGAACGCCAGCGTCTGGTGGCCGCCTGCCGTGGGCGAGCAGTGCGTGTTGCTGTCGCCCGGCGGCGACCTGCTGGGCGCCGTGGCGCTGACCGGCATCTACAGCAGTGCCGCAGCCCAGCCCAGCGACCGCGAAGGGGTGTGCCACACGCAGTGGAGCCCCACCGATTTCATGGAGCACGACAGCACCACGGGCCGTCTCAACATCAATGTGGCCCACGGCATCACGCTGCGCGTCGGCAACTCGGTGATCAGCATCGACGAGCAAGGCATCAGCCTGCAGGCCGGTGGCGGTTCGGCCACCGTCAATGCGCAAGGCCTGGCCGGCGCGCCCGATGTGACCACCGGCCCCATCAGCCTGCTGCGCCATCGCCATAGTGGCGTCAGGGCGGGCGACGCCATCACGCAGGGGCCGCTATGAACCGCCACACAGGCCGCCGCATCGAGGGCATGGAGCATCTGCGCCAGAGCGTGGCCGACATCCTGTCCACGCCCATCGGCTCGCGCGTGATGCGCCGCGACTATGGATCGCTGGTCCCGGCGCTGCTGGACCAGCCCGACAACAACGCCACCCAGGCACGCCTGCGCGCCGCCGTGGCCAGCGCGCTGATGCGCTGGGAGCCGCGCATCCGCCTGACGCGCATCGTGATCGAGCGCGATCCGGCCGCACCCGGGCGCGCCGACCTGACGCTGATCGGCACCTTCAACAACACGCGCCGCCCGGCCCCGCTGAGCCTGCAGATGCCCATCGCCCGCACCCTTTCATGAAGCAAGACATGACCCCTGCACTGGACGCCCTGCCGCCGCCCGGCGTCGTCGAGACGCTGGATTTCGAGCGCATCCTCGACGCCCACCGCGCCGATCTGCTGGCGCGCCACCCCGAGGCCGCCGAGGTCCTGGCGCTGGAGAGCGAGCCGCTCAACAAGCTGCTGGAGGCGCACGCCTACCGCGAGCTGCTGTATCGGGCGCGCGTCAACGATGCCGCGCGTGCGCATTTGATTGCGTTCGCCCAGGGCTCGGACCTGGACCACAAGGGCGCCTTCTACGATGTAGCCCGACTGCCCGGGGAAAGCGACGAACGCTACCGCCAGCGCATCCTGCTGCGCGTGCGCGCGCTGGCCGGCAGCGGAACGGCAGAGCACTACGAGCACCTGGCCATGACGGCCAGCGCCAATGTGCACAGCGCCATCGCCACGCAACCCCAGCCCGGCCGCGTGAGCGTGCAGCTGTGGCTGGTCGAGCCCGCACAGGCCGAAGAGACCCTGGCCATCGTGCTGTCGGCCCTCAATGCGCCAGGCGCACGGCCGCTGGGCGTACCCGTGTCGGTATCGCTGGCGCGCCCGCACCCCATCGACATCACGGCGCACCTGCTGCGCGAGCCCGGTGCGCCCGTGGACATCGTGGCGCGCCTGCAGGCCGGCCTGGCCGCCCAGATCGCGGCCTACGCGCTGCTGGGCCGCGATGTGCCGCGCTCGTGGATCACCACGCGCCTGCATGTGGACGGCATTGCCCGCGTCACCTACCCCGACGCCCAGGCCCCGGCCGAGCTCACGCCGCTGGCCGCCGACGAATACCCGGTGCTGGGCCGCGTCCAGCTGGTGGACGAGGGCCTGCAGGCATGAGCACCCCCGCCATCGTCCCGACGGCGCCCCGCCGCCACGTGCTGCCGCCCAACGCCACGGCGCTGGAGAAGGCCGTGGACCAGGTCGTCCCGAATTGGGACGGCCTGGCCGGCGCCTTTCCCGCGCCGGCCCAGGGCGAGCCTGCGGCCTTTCTGCCCTGGCTGGCGGCCGAATGGGGCATTGCCCAGTTCGACCGCTACTTTGACGACGTGCCCGCCCTCATCGCCAACGGCCTGCCCTGGCTGCGCGAGCGCGGCACGGCCGCGTCCATGCAGCGCGCGCTGGGCTGGCTGGGATATGACGGCGCGCAGCTCGACGAGGATGGTGCCTGGCTGCACCTGGACCTGGGCCGCATCATCGGCGACGCAGAGCTGGCCAGCGTGGCCCATGTGGTGCGCGCCAGCCTGCCGGCGCACGTGCGCTTTTACCGCGTCTTCCACGGCCACGACCTGCGCCCGCTGCGGCTGGACCACGGCCCGGGCCTGGACGCCGGCATGCTGGACAACGACAGCGGCACCTGGATCGATGTGTCGCCGTATGGCGAACCCGTCAAGCTCAGCCAGGGCCTGCCCCGTCGCACCGGCAACGAGGCACCGCCTTCGGACGGCGTGCTCACGGCCCAATTGTTCCGCGTCACCACCATCGCCACCTATGCCGACCGCATGCTGCTCGATGCCTGGACGCTGGACAGCGAGATCCTGATCGACGCCAGCCTGGGCATCACCGAAGTCAACGCCACCACCACGGGCGAGCCCGCCTACTACGCGCCGCTGCGGCCCATTCCCGCCCAGGCCATGGTCACCCACAGCGCCTGGACGGCGCCCGCTCCGCTGGCCCTGGCCAGCCTGCATCCCTGGGCCAGCACCGAGCGCCCGCACGACAACACCCGTACCTGGACCGGACGCTGGGACAGCACGCCCTGGCGCCGATCCTTCGAAACCCGCACCACCACCACCGAAGAACCCGAGGAACCCTGAACATGGCAGTTCTGCAGCAAGCGGGCCGCATCGCCCTCGCCAAGGCCGTCGCCGCCCAGACCATCCACATCGCCTGGGGCCGCGGCCTGCCCGCCTGGGATGCCGCGCCCGAGCCCGAACCCATCACCGCCAACGCCCTGGTTGACGAAATCGGCCGCCGCCTGGTCACCGAGGTGCGCTTTGCGCGGCCGGACGACAACGGCGAGATCGAGCTGCCCAGCGGCGCGCGCTACAGCGTCAGCGACACACCCACCACCTTCGTCTACCTGCGCGCGGCCTTCGGCTTCGACGACGCCAAGGGCGAGGACGTGCGCGAGATGGGCGTGTTCTTCGGCACCCAGGTCGCCACGGACGTGCCGCCCGGCCAGCGCTGGGTGCTGGCCAGCCAGCTGACCGGCAAGGGCGAGCTGTACACGCTGGAGCGCCGCCCCCGGATCCTGCGCAGCGGCAGCGTGCGCCAGGTCGAAGAAATCATCCTCCCCTTCTGAACGGCACCCCATGAGCCAGACCAAGATCTACGACCGCTTCGACGCCGGCAAGCGCTACGACAGGCTGCAGTTCGCGGCCGACCGCGTGCTGCAATCGGCCGAACTCAACGAGCTGCAGAGCATGCAGCAGCACCGCCTGCGCGGCATCACCGATGTGCTGTTCAAGGAGGGCGACATCGTCCGCGGCTGCCAGTGCATCACCTCCGCCGACACGGGCGCCACCACCATCGAGGCCGGCGCGCTCTATGTGGCCGGTGCCGTGCGCGGCATCACGCCGGGCACGCTCACCGTGGCCACCGTGGGCACGGTCTACGTGGGCGCCTACCTGCAGACCGATACCGTCACCGAGCTGCAGGACCCCGAACTGCTCAACCCCGCCGCCGGCACGCGCGGCTATGGCGAGCCCGGTGCGCTGCGCGAGCGCGTGACCCTGGTCTGGGGCGCGCAGGGCGACGGCACGGCCGGCACCTTCTATCCCGTGTGGACCATCATCGACGGCTCGGTCATGCCCAAGGAGCCGCCGCCCAACATCGACGCCGTCACCCAAGCCCTGGCCCGCTATGACCGCGACAGCGCGGGCGGCACCTACGTCGTGCGCGGCCTGGACGTGATCATGGGCGAGGACCTGGCCACCGGCCAGCAGGTCTACACCGTGCGCGAGGGCGCCGCCCGCGTCAACGGCCATCCGCTGGAACTGGGTGCCAGCCGCCGCCTGGTCTACGAGGCCAAGCCCGACCTGTTCTTCGTGGACAGCGAGCCCCACACCTCGGCCGGCACGGCCGCCCAGCGCATCCGCTTCGACCGCCAGCCCGCTGTCGGCACGCCCCAGGTGCGCGTGCAGGCGCGCAAGACCGTCACGCTCACGCACGGCGGCTTCACGGGCGCGGCCGACCCGCTGCCCGACAACGCCGTGCTGGCCGTGGACAGCGTGGTCCAGGCCGGCACCACCTACGTGCAGGGCACGGACTGGAAGCTGGTCGGCGGCCAGATCGACTGGAGCCCCTCGGGCGCCGAGCCCGTGCCCGGCAGCACCTACCAGGTCACCTACCAATACATGCTCAACGCCACGCCCACAGCCGTGGACTCCACGGGCTTCACCGTGGAAGGCGCGCTCAAGGACACCCTGGTGCTGGTCAGCTACCACTACGCGCTGCGCCGCTACGACCGCTTGGTGCTCAACAGCGAAGGCCAGCTGCAATGGGTGCCTGGCGTGCCCGCCGCCTGGTCGCCCAAGGTCCCGTCCGCCCCCAGCGGCACCCTGGCCCTGGCCTCGGTCTACCAAAGCTGGGACAGCAACCGCCGCGTGGACCAGGACGCCGTGCGCGTCGTGCCCATGCAGACCCTCAAGGCCTACCAGGACCACATCCAGACCATCTACGCCGACCTGGCCGAGCTGCGGCTGTCGGTGGACGTGTCGGGGCGGCACAGCGGGGTCAAGAAGGGGTTGTTTGCGGATCCCATGATCGACAACGGCCTGCGCGATGCAGGGCGCAGCCAGTCCGCCCACATTCTGGGCGGCCAGTTGCAACTGCCCATGAACGCCGCGCTGCACCAGATCGGCACCGACATCACCTCGCCCCAGACCACGCCCTACCAGCCCGTGTCCGTGCTGGGCCAGCTGGGGCGCACCGGCACGATGCTGGTCAACCCATACGGCGCCTTCGACGTTCTGCCAAGCGCCGCCACCCTGACACCCGCCGTGGACTACTGGACCGACGTGCAGACCCAGTGGGCCAACCCCATCCTGGTCTGGCTCACACCCAGCCAGGCGCGTCCCACGGAGACCCAGAAGCTGCTGTCCGAGTCCACTTCGGCACTGGAGCATCTGCGGCAGATCGAGGTGCAGTTCTGGCTGGATTTCCCGCTGGGCGAAACCCTCACCGAGCTGATTTTCGGTGGTATTGCCGTAACGCCCCAGCCGCTGGCAGGCGGCACGCTCGTGGCCACGGCCCAGGGCCTGAAGGGCAAGTTCAAGATCCCGGCGGGCGTGCCCTCGGGCACCAAGAGCGTGCGCTTCACAGGCCGCGCCGGCAGCCACGCCGAAGCCGTCTTCACCGGCCAGGGCCAACTGCTCGAACGCAGCGTGTCCAAGATCACTGTCCAGATCTACGACCCGCTGGCCCAGACGTTCACGCTGAGCTCCACCCGGGAGATCTGCGGCACGCGCCTGTGGTTCTCTACCGTGGGTGACAAGGATGTGCAGGTACAGCTGCGCGAAGTCACCGGCGGTGTGCCATCGCGCAGCATCCTGGCGGAATGCGTGCTCAAGCCCGCACAGATCCAGGCCGACATCGCTGGCGCCAAGCCCACCCAGGCGCAATGGGCACCTGCGTTGCTGGAGTCCGGTGTCGAATACGCCATCGTCGTGCTGACCAACGACAACACCACGGCCCTGGCTGTGGCCGAGCTGGGCGGCTGGGACGCCGCACGTGCCCAGTGGGTCACCAGCCAGCCCTACAGCGTGGGCGTGCTGCTGTCCAGCAGCAACGCCAGCACCTGGACACCGCACCAGACACGCGACCTGGCATTCGAGCTGCTGGCGACCGAACACACGGCCACCACGCGCACCATCGAGCTGGGCAGCATCGCCGTGCAGGACGCCACCGACCTCATGGTCCAGGCCGGCGCCATGCTGCCCGCGGCCGACGCGCAACTGGTCTTCGCCATGCAGTTGGAGGACGGCACCACGCTCGAGGCCGCTGCAGGGCAGCCCGTGCAATTGGCCAGCCGCTACAGCGGCAACGTGGCCGTGCGCGCCAAGCTCTCCGGCAATACCAACCACGCGGCCCACCTGCTGCCGGGCATGCAGCTGGTGGCCGGCAGCCTGCAGGCCACGGGCGACTACATCAGCCCCGCCATCAACGCCGGCACCAACGTCACGCTCAACGTCGTGGCCGAGGCCGTGCTGCCCGCCGGCAGCGCCCTGGCCGTGCAGATGCAGGCCGAAGGCAGCAGCGCCTGGACCAACGTGCCCTACCTGAGCACCAGCCCCCAGACCGCAGGCGTGCTGGAGCTGAGCTACCGCCTCACCGGCATCAGCGCTGAGCGCCTGCGTGTCCGCTTGGTCCTCACGGGCAGCCACGGCGCCCGTCCCCAGGTCACCAACCTGCGAGCCATCGTGATATGACATTGCACGACGACAAGACAGCGCAGGGCTGGCCCCTGCCCCACCCCGACAACCGCCTGGAAGACGACGTGCTGCGCCTGCGCCAGGCCGTGCAGGACGTGGACCAGGCGCTGACCAACGCGCGCCAGCTCATCGACACCAAGGCCAGTTCCCAGGGCGTGCAGGACGCCATGGACGTGGTGGCTCACCGCATAGAGCAACTGGAGACCGCCGTCCAGTCGCTGAGCACCGGCAAGGTGGCCAGCGTCAACGGCGTGGCCGGCGTCAACGTCAAGCTCAACCCCGAGCACATCGCGCTGGGCCCGGCCAATGGCGCCACCAGCGAAAGCTTCGGCTACGACGCCCAGGGCCGCATCAGCAGCATCACGCGCAGCGTCAACGGCTTCAGCGCCACCACCGCCGTCAGCTACGACGGCGCCGGCCGCGTCTCCCAGCAGCAGACCAGCTACCGCGGACGCGTACGCACGGAAACCTATGCCTACGACGCCGCCACGGGGCGGGTGTCGGGGGTGAATGCGACGGAGGTGCAGGGATGAGTTTCGACGCAGTCAACTACGCCGAGTTGCGCCGGCTGGCCGACAGCGTGCAGCAGGCCGCTCAGAAGGTGGACTCCGGCCGCAATGAAGCCGCGGGACACAAGGCCGAAGTACTGGCCGCCATGTCCGGCAAGCTCAAGTTCACAGAGTTCCGGAGCAGCGGCTACTTCTACCCTTCAGCCAAGCTGCTGGCCAACGGCGGCCAAGTATTCATACTGGCCGTTGGCGGCGGGCAAGGTGGAGCCCGTGGGGGATACAACGGCAACAGCGGAGGCGCCGGTGGAGCGGTGCGCTTCGAGATTGGCGGCGTCGGCGGCCCTACCAGCGTAGTCATCGGCGCAGGCGGAAGCGGACAGACTGCAGCCTATCTGAGCCAGGCCGCCAATGGTGGAGACACCTCGTTCGGAAACCTGCTGGCCATGGGCGGGCGTCAGTTCAAAAGTCCCACAGGTGTCGGCGACCCGTCCCCGCGCGGCTCGGCTGCCGGCCGCTCTTTCGGCGTCAGTGGATATGGTGGCCCCGGCGGCGCAGGAGGATTCGGCAGCTCGGGAACAGGCAATGCTACCCAGCCGGGCGCCGATGGTGTGATCGGCGGACTGGCTATGGGCAATAGCTCGACCGGGGACTACGGAAACGTCGTGCCCGGAGATCCCGGCTACAGCGGTGGCGGCGCCGGAGGCACGGGCGTCGCCGGCAGCGCGACACGGGGAGGCCACGCAGCACCCAACTCCGGCGGAGGCGGAGGAGGCGGCGGTTCGTCCGGGATCGGTCAGCATGCCGATGGCGGCAATGGCGGAAGCGGCTTTGTACGCGTCTGGTGGTACGAATGAGGAAGCAGGACATGCATTTCGCACTGATCAAGGCTGACCGCGTGCACAACATCATCGTTGCGGACGAGGAATTCATCGCCGAGTTGCAGACGCGCCAGCCATCACTGTGGGACAGCATCGAGCCAGTGGCAGGCGACTGCGCGATCGGCTCCGTCAGAACAGGCACAGGCTGGCAGATCTCCACCGAAGATCAAGCGCCTGCGCCCACAAACACACCCATAACCGAACCCGACGAATCGGCCGCAGGGCGCGTGTCGGCGGTCAATGCCACGGAGGTACAGGGATGAGTTTCGATCCCATCACGAATGCAGGCGTCAAGGCGCTGCAGGGTCAGGTCAACACGGTGCAGGCGCAGACGACTGCGCTGACGACGAAGCTGGCGCAGATCGAGAGTACGTTGGCTGGCTTGGGGACGACCGCTTCGCGCAAGCCGCTGAGGGTAACGGAGTACACGTCGGGGGCGGGAACGCACGCTGTTCTACCTGAAAGCTCTTACCAAATCATCACACTGATGGGTCCGGGCGGATCGGGTGCTCCAGGTGCCCAAATAAGCTATGGCTACTACAGTGGTGGTAGTGGTGGCGGTGGCTCCGAACTGCAACACCGCGTCCGACTTCCATCCTCAGTCCCATACGAGGTAGGCACCCCCACCAGTGGGCGCACTGTCCTGGCGGGATACATCGCTCGTGGAGGAATTTCGGGCTACCCGCCTTCTGACGGAACGGGCATCAATGCACAGGGTGGTGCGTACTATGCTGCCGGAGTCATCCCCGGACTTGCGGGCGCGGATGCCACTGGAGGCAACTCCACGATGGGGACCGGCGCACGCCTTGTCGGGGGAGTACCTCAAGCTGCCACAGGCTATGGAGCCGGAGGAGCTGGCGGAGTTTTCAACTTCACATCAAGAGTCTTTTTGGCCCCGGTCGCAGCCACAGGCGGTTTTATCCGCATCGAAGAGTACTGAGCACGAGTGATCCAAGGCAGGTACACACCTGCGGTACTGGACACTCCCGACTACAAAGCTCCGGCGCCCATCACGCCCGGAGCTTTTGCGTTTCTGGCCAGCACAAACGAGCGCCAAACCAAGCCTCTGTGCAGCCCCCCGACACAGCCAAGGTCGCTGGCGCCCATGCCTCTGCCGCGAGAACATCAATGCAACCCGGGCACAACGCCAGCGGCCTTGCCGGCTGCAGGCACCAGGCCCTGCCAGGACAACCAGGCCGCCTTGGCTGCATGAACTTCAGCATGAAACAAACCATCACTGTCGATCCCGCCAATACCGCAGCTTGCGCAAAGGTGCATGCATGAGCCTGGATGCCGTCATCAGTGCCGATCTGGTAAAGACGCGGGCAGAGATTGCTGCGCTGAGCAGTGCCGTGGCGATCGCACGCAGCGAGATCGCGGGGCTAAATACTCAGGTAATAAGTCGCAGTGCAATCAAAAGCTTGCAGCGTATCCGCATCCAGCCTTCGGTAAACAACGTCACTCACGTCTATCACAGCGACGTAACGATCTCAGCAATAGATCCGCAGAAGACGATCGTGCTGGTTCGCGAGACCTTAAACGAAGCCGACGTCTCGACCAGAAGAGACTGCGAGATTCTCAACGCCACAACTCTTCGTTGCTCGTCCTACGGCTACTACGTTGGAAGCAGCAATGCGGGCGGAGGTGGATTGATTGACATCCAAGTAGTGGAGTTCAACTAATGCTCCACCACTACGCCCAGCTCACCCCCGCCGGCGTGGCCTTCGCCATCACGGAAACGCACGCCGAGCTCAACGCTCCCGACCTGCTGCCCCTGCCCCGCTACGACACCTCGGTGCTCGGCCGCCGCTGGACCGGCACGCACTGGGAATACGTGGCGCAGGCCTTGCTTGAAGACCAGGCAGCGTCCAACGAACCCGCCCCCCGCCACATCACCCCCCACGCCCTTCGCCGCCGCTTCACCGTGGTCGAGCGCACGGCGCTGGAGTGGGCCGTGGTGGACCGCGCCGAGGCGGGCGAGGCCGACCGGCTCAACGCGGCCACGCTGCGCTCGCTGCTCAAGGACATCGAGCAGGCGCGGCAACTCGATCTTGACGACCCCGAACTGGCCGACAGCCTGCGCCGGTTCGAGGCCTTCGGACTCATCGCCGCGGGGCGTGCCCAGGAAATCCTGGACGGCCCCGTACAAGCCCACGAACAGCCGTGACCACCCCTTTTTGACGACAGCCCCACGGCCCAACCACCCCCCAACCCGGAGAACACCATGGCGACAGCCCCGTTCCATCATGGCATTCGCGTCACGGAAGTGAGCGAAGGCATCAATTCCATCCGCATCGTGTCCACGGCCGTGATCGGCCTCGTGGCCACAGCCAGCGACGCCGATGCGGCCACTTTCCCGCTGAACCGTCCGGTGCTGGTCACCAAGGTCGATGCGGCCATCGGCAAGGCCGGCACCAAGGGCACGCTGGCCCAGGCGCTGAACGCCATCAAGGAGCAGTGCCGCCCGGTGCTGGTCGTCGTGCGCGTGGCCGATGGCGAAGGCGCCACCGAGGCCGAACGCCGCACCGACCAGGACGCCAAGGTCATCGGCACCACCGCCGGCAACCAGTACACGGGCCTGCAGGCGCTGCTGGCGGCCCAGGCCCAGCTCGGCGTCAAGCCGCGCATTCTGGGCGCACCGGGCCTGGACAGCCAGGCCGTGACCGACGCGCTGGCGTCCGTGGCCATCAAGCTGCGCGGCTTTGCGTATGCGGCGGCCATCGGCAACGATGTGGCCGAGGCCCAGGCCTACCGCGAGCACTTCGGCCAGCGCGAGCTGATGCTGCTGTGGCCCGGCTTCAAGGCGCTGGACCTGTCCACCGCCGCCGTGCAGGACGCCTCGCCCGTGGCCTACGCCCTGGGCCTGCGCGCGCGCATCGACCAGGAGCAGGGCTGGCACAAGACGCTGTCCAACGTGCCGCTGTCCGGCGTGCTGGGCATCTCGCGCGATGTGCACTGGGACCTGCAAAGCCCCGATACCGAGGCCGGCATCCTCAACCAGGCCGGCATCACCACGCTGATCCAGAGCCAGGGCCACCGCTTCTGGGGCTCGCGCACCTGCACGGACAGCGAGCTGTTCCGCTTCGAGTCCAGCGTGCGCACCGCGCAGGTGCTGGCCGACACCATGGCCGAGGCGCATTTCTGGGCCGTGGACAAGCCCATGCACCCCAGCCTGGTCAAGGACATCCTGGAAGGCATCAACACCAAGTTCCGCGAACTGAAGGCCCTGGGCTACATCCTGGACGGCAAGGCCTGGTACGACGAAACGGTCAACGAGACCGCCACGCTCAAGGCCGGCAAGCTGGTGCTGGACTACGACTACACGCCCGTGCCTCCGCTGGAGGACCTGGGCTTTCGCCAGCGCATCACCGATCGCTACTTCGCCGACTTCGCCCTGCGCGTGGGCACCGGCCAGTAAACGGCGGCCGCACCCGACACACCCAATACACCGAACACAACGGATACACAGGAGAAAAGCACCATGGGACTGCCCCGCTCTCTCAAGAATTTCGCCACCTTCGTGGATGGCAACTCGTACATCGGCGACATGCCCGAAGTGGGCTTGCCCAAGCTCACCCGCAAGATGGAGAAGTACCGCGCCGGCGGCATGAACGGCGAGGTCAGCCTGGACTTCGGCATGGAGGCCATCGAGGCCGACCTGACCGCTGCCGGCTACATGAAGGAGTTGATCTCCACCTGGGGCACGCTGCGCCACGACGGCGTGCTGCTGCGCTTCGCCGGCGCCCTGCAGGGCGATGACAGCGAAGGCGTGGACTCGCTGGAAGTGGTCATGCGTGGCCGCTTCTCGGAGTTCGACCCCGGCAAGGCCAAGGCCGGCGACAAGACCGAGATCAAGTACAAGCTGGCCGTCAGCTACTACCGCCTGTCCATCAACGGCCAGGTGCTGATCGAGATCGATCCGGTCAACTTCGTCGAAGTCGTCAACGGCATCGACCGCCTGGCCCAGGTCCGCGCCGCGCTGGGCATCTGAGCCTGGCTCAACTGACCGGGCCGGCCGGCCCGGTCCTCTTCTTTTCTTCACCCGAACGCTGACACACCATGGACACCACCAAGCCCCAGGAAGACCTCCAGAACCAGGCTGCCGCCAATGCGGCCGCCCTCGCATCGGGCGATGCGCGCGAGATCACGCTCGACGTGCCGCTCAAGCGCCCCGGCGGCGACCTGGCCCGGGTGCTGGTGCGCCGCCCCAATGCCGGCGCGCTGCGCGGCCTGTCGCTGGTCGAGCTGCTGCACATGAACGTGACCGCGCTGCAGACCCTGCTGCCGCGCGTGACCGAGCCCATGCTGCACAAGGCCGAGGTGCTGCAGCTGGACCCCGCCGACCTTGTAACCCTGGGTACGGAGGTGGCCTCTTTTTTGGTGCCGAAGGCGCAGAGGGAGCAATTCCCGAGCGCGTAGAGGACGCCATGGCCGACCTGGCCATGGTCTTCCACTGGCGGCCGGCGGACATGGAGGACATGTCGCTGGCCGAACTCGGCCAATGGCATGAACGGGCGCGCGAGCGCTACGAAAGCCAGGACTGAGCCAGGACTGAGCACCACCTCCACTCCATCGCCCGCCTCTCTCTTGCACGCCCCTTGCCCATGACCTCCACCCAACGCCAAAACCGCACCGGCCAGGGAGCCCTCCATGGCCGTTGACACCCTGCGCCTGGACGAGGTGCTCAAGCAGGCCGAGCGCGTGCACCAGCCCCTGGCGCTGCTGGGCAGAACCAGCAGCAACACGGCCCGGGAACTCAAGGAAACGGTCGACCAGTTGAAGAAGCTGCAGCAGCAGCAAACCCAGCTGGGCGACTACCGCGCGCTGCGCAGCGGCCTGGCCGACACCACGGCACGGCTGCGCGGCGCGCGCCAGCAGATGGCCCAGCTGCGGCTGGAATCGGGCGCGGGCGAGCAGCCCTCGCGCGCCATGCTGCGCGCGCTGCGTTCGGCACAGGTCGAGGAGGAGCGCCTGGCGCTGCTGCGCGCCACGCAGCGATCGCGCCTGATGGACATGCGCGAAGGCCTGCGCGGCGCGGGCGTGGACACGGGCAACCTGTCCGCGCACGAGCGCAAGCTGCACAACGACATCCGCGCCACCACGGCCCAGATGGAAAAGCAGCGCAAGGTGGTGGCACCGGCCGCCCAGCGGCTGGAGAGAATCGACGCCCTGCGCGAGCAGAGCAAGACCCTGGCCGATCGCGGCCAGGCGCTGCGCGAGACGGGCGGCAAGATGCTGGCACCCGTGCGCGCCGTGAGCCAGGCCTTCATAACCGACGACCAGGCCGCCGCGCAGCTGCGCGCCACCATGGCGGGCAGCAACGGCAAGCCGGGCGCCGATTACCAGCAGGTGCTGGACTTGGCCAAGAGCCTGGGCACCGACATGCCCGGCAGCACGGCCGACTACATCGCGATGATGAACCAGCTGCAGCGCCAGGGCGTGTCCTCGCAGGATGTGCTGGGCGGCGTGGCCCGGCAGGCGGCCAACCTGGGCGCGGTGCTGAACATGCCCGCCAAGGAGGCTGGCGAGTTTGCGGCGCAGCTGCAGCAGGCCACCCGCGCAAGCGCGGGCGACATGGCCGCACTGGCCGACACGGTGCAGCGCACCTCCCACCTGGGACTGGACCCCTCAGGCATGGTCAAGGGCCTGGACGCCATCGGCAAGGCCCTGCCGCAGCTGGGACAGCAGGGCGCAAGGTCGGGACAGATGTTCGCGCCGCTGCTGCTCATGCTCAACGACGCCAGCATCAGCGGCGAGGCCGCCGGCAAGGCCGTGGGCAACCTGGTCAAGAACTCCATGGACCCGGCCAAGCTGGGCCAGGTCAACAAGATGCTCGCGAGCCAGGGCGTGTCGCTGGACTTCAAGGACGCCAGCGGCCAGTTCGGCGGCACCGAGCAGATGATGGCCCAGCTGCAAAAGCTGCAGAGCCTGGGCAGCGACAAGCTGCGCGCCGCTGCGCTGGACAAGCTGGCCGGCGGCGATGCGCAGACGCGCAAGGCCTTGGAGGCGCTGCTCCAGCAGGGCCCGGGCGGCTACCAGCAGATCGCCTCCCAGCTCAAGTCACAGGCGGATCTGGATGGGCGCGTGGCCATCCTGAAGGACTCGGTCTCGGCCCAATACGAGTCCGTCAAGGACAGCTACAACGGCCTGTTGAGCGACATGGGCTCGACCATCGAGTCCGACCTCAAGGCCGTGCTGGGCACGCTGCGCGAGATGACCGAAGGCATGCGTGCCTGGGTCAAGGAGCATCCCCAGATCGTGCAGTGGACGCTGCGCATCGTGGCCGTGCTGGGCCTGCTGGTCGCAGGCGTCGGCGTGGTGAGCAGCGTGCTGTTCGGCCTGCTGGCGCCGCTGCTGCTCACGCGCACCGTGTTCGGCCTGCTGGGCGCGGCCATGGGCGCAGGCAGCGGCACCTTGGGCGTGCTCAGGCGCGGCCTGGCGGCCGTGGTCCTGTCGCTGGGCATGATGGGCGGCGGCGGCAGTGCCATGGGCCTGCTGTCGGGCGGCATGCGCATGGCCAGCAACGCTGCGGGCGTGCTCCGGCGCGGCGTGGGCGCCGTGGTCCTGTCCCTGGGCATGATGGGCGGCGGTGGCGGAGCCATGGGCCTGCTGTCGGGCGGCATGCGCGTGGCCAGCAACGCTGCGGGCGTGCTCAGGCGCGGCCTGGGCGCCGTGGTCCTGTCGCTGGCCATGATGGGCCGCGGCGCTGCCATGGGCAGCATAGGCACCGCCCTGGCCGGCGCGGGCCGCGCTGCAGGCCGCATCTTCGGTGGCGGTGCAGATGCAGCCAAAGGCGTGGCCGGCAAGGGCCGTGCGGGCGCCGTCATGGGCCTGCTGGGCGCCGGACTGGGTGCCGCAGGTGCCGTCGGCGGTGGCCTGGGCGGCAGTCTGGGTGGTGCAGCCGCATCGCTGATGGGCCTGATGCGCATGACACCCATGGGCCGGCTCGCAGGCGGCCTGATGGGCGCGGGCGGCTCGATCATGCAGAACTGGGACGGCCTTTCCACCGCCTTCAAGGTCGGCGACTGGAAGGGCGTCGGCGGCACGCTGCTGGAGGCCGGCAAGGCCGGTCTGGATGGCGCCACGGGCGGGTTGTTCGGCGTGGTCTCTGACCTGGCCGGCAAGGGCATCAGCGGCCTGGCCTCGTCGGTGGGCTCGTGGTTCAAATCCGGCGATGCATCAGCACCCGACCAGGGCCGCGCCGGCGCACTGCGCCAGGGTGTTGCGGCCGCAGCCACGGCGGCCACGCTGGCCACGGGTGCCATGCCGGCCCTGGCCGACACGGGCGCCGTGCGCATCGACAGCCGCCCGCCGCTGGCCAGCGCCGCTGCACCCGCGCCGGCACCGGCCCCGGTGGCCGGCGCCACCATCCACATCACCGTCAACGCTGCGCCCGGCCAGGACGCGCAGGCCATTGCCCGCGCCGTGGCCGCCGAGCTGGACCGCCGCGACATGGCCAAGCGCTCCAGCGTGCTGTCGCAGCTGTCCGACATCGACTGAGGAGCATGAGCATGCTGATCACACTGGGCCAGTTTGCCTTCGGCATCGACACACTGGCATTCGACAAGCTGGTGCGCAGCAGCACCTGGCGCCACCCGAGCAACAGCCGCGTGGGCGCGCGCCCCGCCCGCCAGTCGCTGGGCCCAGGCGATGAAACGCTGGGCCTGACCGGCGTGCTCGCACCCGAGTTCCGGGGCACGGCCAAGTCGCTGGACGACCTGCGCGAAATGGCCGACCAGGGCAAGGCATGGGCCCTGGTGGGCGGCGAAAGCATCCTGGGCGCCTGGGTCATCGAGAGCCTGCAGCAGACCGGCACGCACTACACACCGGGCGGCAAGCCGCGCCGCATCGAGTTCGATCTCAAGCTGGCCCGCGTGGACGACCACCTGGCCGAAGGCAGCGGCGGCGTCGATCCCTGGCCCGATGAAGACTTCTGGGAATGGTGGATCTGATGGCCACGCAGGAATACTTGTACGCCAAGCCCCAGTACGAAATCGTCCTGGACGGGCACGACATCACCAGCCAGGTGGACACGCGGCTGATGAACCTGACGCTGTCCGAATCGCGCGGCGAAGAGGCTGACAAGCTGGACATCACGCTGGACGACAGCGATGGGCGCCTGCCCATGCCGGGCAAGGGATCCAAGATCGCGCTGAAGCTGGGCTGGGCCGGCCACGGCCTGGTCGACAAGGGCACCTACGAGGTGGACGAGGTGGAGCACCAGGGCGCGCCCGACAGGATCGTGGTGCATGCGCGCTCGGCCGAGCTCAAGCGCCAGCTGCGCACGCGCTCCGAGCACAGCTACCACAACAGCACGCTGGGCCAGATCGTGCGCAGCATTGCGCAGCGCAACGGCCTGCAGGTGCGCGTGGACGCGCAGTTCGAGAACCTGCGCGTGGACCACATCGACCAGACCCACGAGAGCGACCTGAACTTCTGCAGCCGCCTGGCGCGCCAGTACGATGCCGTGTGCACGGTCAAGAAGGGCAAGCTGGCCTTCATCGCCATCGACAGCAAGATCACCGCTGCCGGCCAGGCCGTGGAGGCCGCCACGCTCACGCGCGCCGTGGGCGACAGCCACAACTACCACACGGCCGCACGCAACGACTACAGCGGCGTGCGCGCGTACTGGAACGACGCGGATCGTGCCGAGAAACGCAGCGCCACGCAGGGCGCCGAGGACAACGAAAAGCGCCTGAAGGACACCTACGGCAGCGAGGCCGAGGCGCAGGCCGCCGCCAAGGCCGAGATGGGCCGCATCAACCGCGCCAAGGCCACCATGGGCCTGAAGCTGGCGCTGGCGCGGCCCGACCTGATGCCGCAGACGCCGCTGAAGCTGCAGGGGTTCAAGGCGGAGATCGATGACACGCCGTGGCTGGTCGTCAAGATCCAGCACGAGCTGGGCGACGGCGGCTTCACCTCCAAGCTGACGCTGGAGACGCGTGCCAAGTGAGCGAGAGGTAGGCCGGTAGAACGCGTCTTGGAACGGGCCGGCGCAGGCCGTTCAGCGCGCGGCCAGGGTCGCCACGGCCATGATGGCGGCGCGGCCCGAATCGTCGGCCCGGCCGTAGCAATCGAGCAGCTCGCGCTCGTCGGGCGCCAGGGTCTGGACCGATGCGTTCGCATGCTGGCCCGTGACCACATAGAGGACATCCACGCCCAGGCCCGCCATCACGGCCAGGGCGGCCGCATTGGGCGATTGCTCGCCCTTCTCCCAGGTGGCCAGGGTGCCGCGCGAGACGTCGCAGGCGTCGGCCATGGCGAGCTGCGCCACGTCCAGACGCAGACGCTCTTGCCTCAGCCTTTCACCGATGTGATCGAAATTTCTTCTATTCATCAATTGACATGCTCGAAATTTCAAGCAATGATGCAGTCAGCGTGTAACCAAACCATCCAAACCATCCCAAATACTACATGACAGCCATGCACTCCCCCAGAGCCGTGCCCGGTATCCCTGCGGATCCGGTGCTTCATGACAGGCCCGTGCCACTGCGCATGACGGCATCCGAACGCGAACGCCACGCCCGCTATGCCAGCCGTGAAAGCCGCAGCGCCTCCAACTTCGCGCTGAAGCTGTACCGCATGGGCATGCAGCAGTACGAGCAGCAGATGCCGCCGCTGCCCCAGGCCGATCAGGCGCGATAGCCACCCGCGCCGACCTGTTCACCGCCTTGTCTTCGATCCCAACTGCCCCCAGGAGCCTGCCATGCGCATGATGTGCCCCCACTGCAACGAACACGCCTACACCCGCACCAGCCTGCAGCTGACCAGCACCAGCCGCGAGACCATCTTCCAGTGCCGCAACTTCGAGTGCGGCCATGTGTTCTCGGCGGTGACCGAGATCAACCGCACCATCAGCCCCAGCGCCATCCCCAACCCCATGGTGATCCTGCCGATGAGCACGCACATCAAGCGCAAGCTGCTGCAGACCCAGCTGGACGCCATGCCGTCATCGCAATACGAAGGCGCAGCGCACCGCGCAGCCCAGGCGGCCGAATCCGCCCAATCCCCCAAGGCGCGCGCAGCTAGCGCGGCCGGGGCGCCTTCGCCGCTCCTGACGGCGCCCCACCCGGCGCGCGGGCAGCCCGCCTGCACCGCCGCCACCCCACCCCCTTTCCCGCAACCTGCGGAGCCTGCATGAAGGCCCTGCGGGATGCGCTCACCCTGAAACGACCTGGACAGACCATGAAGCTCGGCGACCTGCGCCTTTCCGATCTGATGCGACTGCTGCGGGCAGACGATGCGCCCGCGCCCGAATACCGGCCCGAGGACCCGCCCGCGCTGCCCGAGGCCTACCAGCGCCTGAGCGTCCAGGACTGCCGCATCCGCCTGCGCGAACTGCAGCGCGAGGCCGCGCAGCGCTGCGCCAATGGCCGCTGCGGCAGCGCCGAAAGCCGCGAATGGGCGGGCCTGGCCAGCCACTACCGCATGGCCCTGGTGCTGCTGGCGGGCATAGACGGCGAGATCGAGGAACTGGCCCTGCGCGACTGGCGCGAAATGCCGCCGCCCGAGCGCGACGCCATCCGCCGCCAGATCCGCGCGCTGCGCAGCTGCCTGCTGCCGCTGCGCGCGCTGGCCCTGAGGACCTGAGCCCATGTCCGTCCTGCTCGCCGCCAAATCCACCGGCCGCAGGCTGCGCACCGCCAGCCTGCAGCAATGGGACCAGCACAAGCCGCGCCCCCACATGGTCCAGCGCGCCATGCAAGCGCTGGAAAAAGCCTTGCCCCCGCAGTGGCTGCAGCCCATGAAGCTGCTGGGCCTGGGCGACTGGCAAAAGGGCGCGCAAAACGCCAACGGCCAGCCCGAATGGGCTGCCTGCCACGACGCGCTGGCCGCCATTGACGACTTTGCCAGCCGCCACGGCCGTGCGGCCGAGTGGAACCTGGACGACTACGAGATCTGCCAGATGGCCAGGCGCCTGAGCGACGAAGTCGGTGAGCTCGACGCCGGCGCCCAGGCCCAGAACATGGACCTGGCCGCACGCGTGGACCTGGTGCGGCTGATGCTGCGCATGCTGGGCCTGCAGGAAAGCACGCCACTGGCCGGCGAGCCCGCCATCCGCCGCGCGCTGGACGCCGCCTGGTGGCGCCGCATGCTGCGCCGCCACGTCACGCGCACCGTGGAGGCCGGTGCCGTCAAGCTGGGCATCGTCAACCGCCGCACCGGCGGCTACGCCAGCAACGCCACCGTGCGCCGGCGCACCGCGCAGATCGAGCGCAACGCCCGCGCGCTGGAGCGCAGCCTCTACCGGAACGAGGCCGGCCAAGTCTTCACCCTGGCCGAGCTGGCCGCGCTGTCGCCGGCCAACCCCGTGATCCGTGGCGGCGAGCTGATGACGCGCATCCGCGGCGCAGAGGAATATGCCGACGCGCGCAGCCACGTCGGCCTCTTTCTCACGCTGACGGCGCCCAGCCGCTTTCACGCCGTCACGCTGGGCAGCGGCGGCCGGCCGCGTCCCAATCCCCATTACGACGGCCACAGCACGCCGCGCGATGCCCAGCTGTGGCTGCGCACCATGTGGGCGCGCGTGCGATCGCACCTGGGCCGCCAGCGCATCGCCATGTACGGCATCCGCGTGGCCGAGCCGCACCATGACGCCACGCCGCACTGGCACGCCCTGGTCTGGGCCGAGTGCGAGGAGCACGCCCAGCACATCGAGGCCGCCATCCGCAAATGGTGGCTCAGCGAAGATGGCGACGAGCGCGGCGCCCAGCGCAACCGCGTCAACGTCAAGCGCATGACCGGCGGCGGCGCTGCCGGCTACGTGGCCAAGTACATCGCCAAGAGCGTGGGCCATGCGGCCCTGGCCGACCACCTGGACGTGGTGCAGGGCCGCCTGTGGGATGTGGAGCAGGGCGGCATGCCCGGCCACCGCCGCGTGGACGCCTGGGCCGCCTGCTGGGGCATTCGCCAGTTCCAGGCCGTGGGCATGCCCAGCGTCTGCGTCTGGCGCGAGCTGCGCCGTGTCAGCAAGGACCAGGTCGAACAGATCCGCATCGACGGCGACAAGGCCAGCTGGAAGGCCTGGGGCGCCAGCCACCGCCACGGGCCCGACATCCCCGCCGACTGGCGCCGCTACATGGAAGCCATGGGCGGCCACTGCCTGGCCCGCGACCGCTGGCACCTGCGCATGGCACGCCGCCCCGTGCCCGCCGGAGCCGTCAACCAATACGGCGAGGCCATCGCGCCCGGCTGCGGCCGCGTGGTGGGCCTGGAAACCCGGCGCGGCCAGTGGCTGGTCTCGCGCCGCATCGCCTGGCGCAGCGTGGCGCGCGCCACGCTGGAGTTCCAGGAAGCCCACGGTGCGGAAATCGCCAAGGGCGCCGACGTGGCCCCGCCGGCCCTGCCCGCCCGCGCGCCGCTGGCGCGCGCTTGGACTGGTTTCAATAACTGTACGGCCCGGCTCACGGGCCACACGCTGCGCGCCCTCCTCGGCCGCGGCGGGCTCCAGCGCGAGGACCGGGCCAACCCGTCCGCACCCGATTCGGGTGCCGATTCAGTGCCCCATTCCGTGCTGCACCGCCCCGCATCCGGCGCCACGCCATCCAACCACCCTTTCTTTACCAGCTGATCCACCCCAGGAGGACCCACCATGCACCACAACATCACCGCCCTGCGCAGCTACCGCGCCACCCTCATCCCCCACGGCGTGGACGCCGCGCAGCTGGATCAACTGGCCGACGCCCGCCTGCTGCCCGTGCTGCGCCTGAAGGCGGCCAGCGCCAGCCATGCCCAGGCCTGCGCCCTGCTGGCCAGTGGCCGGCCCGTGCTGCGAGTCGAGCGAGTTGAGCGAGTCGGGCGCATTGAACGTGTGGAGCGCAAGAAGGCAGGCAAGTCCATCACGCCGCGCCACGCCTGAGCAAGCACCCAAGCACCGGACACGACATCGGAGAACACCGCAATGACGCAACAGAACATGGAACTCTTTCACAGCGCCCCGCGCCTGGACACCCAGGGCATCGCCAACTACCTGGGCCTGAGCCGCGAGCACGTCACCGCGCGCCTGACCAAGCGCCCGGACTTTCCCAAGCCCTTCATCAACGCCAGCCGCCGCATCCGCTACTGGCGCATGGCCGACGTCAAGGCCTGGGCCGAGGGGCGCCGGTGAGCCGGCACCAGGCCATCGCCGTGCGCTCAGTGATCGCTGCCCGCAAGAAAACGGCGAGCCTGGTCGCGCGCCCCGTCGAAGATCTGCCGGGCCATAGGCTGCGGCACGCTGGCCGGCAGGCGCGGCTGCAGCCGGTCGATGGCGCCGTCCAGCGCCTCGACCATCTCCACCATGCTCTCCCACAGGCCTGCGATGCGCGTGGTCTCGGCCAAGGCCTTCCAGTGGCGGCGCTGGATCTCGGCCAGGCGGTAGTGGCGGCTGCGCCCCGGCAGGGCCATGGCCATCCTGGCGCGCTGGCGGGCAATCTTGCCGTGGCCATGGCCGATGATGGGCCAGGCCGACAGCACGTCGTACAGCGGCGTCATCTCATAGCCGCCGCCCGGCTGCAGAAACACCGAGAAATTCTTGGCATGCCCGTCCGTGGCCGCCAGCAGCCAGAACGCCAGCTGGGCCATCACGAAGCGGGCGCAATCCTGGGCAGGCTCGCTGCCATGCTGCAGCACCTGCAGGCACTGCAGCATGCCGGGCCCGCCGTGGGTCTCGTACTTGTTGGCGCTGGCAACGCCGCGCACCTGGCAGAAATCTTCCTGGGGCAGGCGCGCAATCCAGCCCTGGGCCGTCCAGGCGCGGTCAAAGCGCTCCACGCACAGCACCTGCTGCCCGCCAAAGCTCTCGATGCTGCTGTCGGCCACGGCAAAGCCCAGCTCGGCCAGCAGGCGGGCGCACAGCCACTCATTGGCCACTGACTCGCTCAGGTCGTAGTGCCAGTGCGGCACCACGCCGATGGCCGGCTTCAGGATATGCGTGGTCGGCGTCGCGCCCAGCGGGCGGCACCACTGGCCGCCATGGCGCAGCACCGCCGTCTTCTCCTGCGCACCGGCAATGGACAGCCGGAACTCCTGCTCCACCTCCAGCGCACCAAACCCGCCACCCAGGCTGGCCAGGTGCTCTGCAATCTGCGCATCGCTCAGCGGCTCGAAGCGCACCTGGTCAAAACCGTCGGGCACGGCACCCTCGGGCAGCAGCTGCACGGCACCCACGCAATCGCGGCCAATGGCCTCCAGCAGCGAAAACGCATCGATCCCGCGCAGCCCGAAGCGCTGGTGAATGCGCCGGCGAATGCCCTCGCCGTCCGGCAGCAGGTTGTCGAAATAGTGGGCCACCACCTCGCCCGCCACCGTCAGGTCGCGGGTGAAGGGCATGGACAGTGACAGCGGCCGCGCATGCGCGCTCTGCGGCCAGGCCGGGTCATAGGCGAACACATGGCGGCCCGTGCGCGTGACCTCCCAGGTGCCCACCCGCTCCCCATTCATCCAGACGCCCAGCGCCGCCATCACCAGGACCCTTTCGGCTTGCGGTCCTGCCAGTGCGGCGGCAGCGCCTGCGGCTTGAAGGCCACGGGGCGGTCGGCGGACTTGCGGGGCGCGTTGTCACCCGCGTACGGTTGTGGAGCGGGCTCGGCAACCTTCAACGCAGCAGGCACAGGCACAGGCACAGGCACAGGCACAGGCACAGGCACAGATGCAGACGCAGAAGAAGCCACCGCATCCGCCCTGGGCCGCATGAGCAGATCGGCATCCAGCAGCTGCAGGATCTCCATCAGCTGGCGCACGCTGATGGCGGCCGGGTCACGCTCTATCGCCGCCACACGCGACTGGGACACGCCCAGCCGCTGTGCCAGTTGAGCCTGGCTCACGCCAGCGGCCTTGCGCAGCGACTTCAGGTGCAGCGCAAGCTGATCGGGCAGTTGCAACAGGTGGTCCATGGTGTTCTCCTGGCCAGGGCATTCAAAATATCATCTCAAGATGATGAATTGAAATTATCACTCTAGAATAATATTGTCAACATATCATATTGGAGTGATATTTCTGGCAGCCATAGTGCCTACAACCGTGCCGCGATGTCCTCGGCCGTCTCCCGGTAATAGGTGTTGAACAGCTCGTTGATATCCACGTGGCCGCTGATGCGGGCCAGCGTCATCACATCCACGCGCTTGCTCAGCCAGGTCAGCGCCGTGGCGCGCAGGTCATGGAAACGCAGGCCCTGCACCATCACGCGGTCGCGCAGCTTGCGGTAGAGCGTGTCGCGGCTGGCGTCGCTGATGGTCCAGTAGGCGTCGCGCCCGGCAGCCTCGGCGGCGGCGTCCAGCACGCGCAGCAGGCGCACGGCACGGCGCGTCAGCGGCACACGGCGCTCGCCCACCTTGGCCTCGGTCTTGTGGTGCGGCAGGTGGTAGACCCGGCGCTTGAGATCCACATTGCTGCGGCCCATGCGCAGGATCTCGCCGCTGCGCATGGCCGTGTGCAGGGCCACCAGCATGGTCCAGGCCGTCTGCTCCATGGCGGTGACAGGCGCCAGGCGTGGCGAGACATTGGCCGAACGCAGCATGCGCCGCACCTCGCTCCACTGCCCCGTGCGCCGGCGCGCATGGGACTTGGCCGGCAGCTTGATCTCGGGCCAGGGGCTCTTGCCCACCCATTTCCACTGCTTGACCGCAAGAGTCCAGATCGGACGGAACTGCTGCGCCTCGCGCAGCACACTGGCGCCGGAGACCTGCTGCAGCCGCGCGTCGCGCCAGCGCGCCAGGTCGTCACCCGTGATCTCGTGGAACACCTTGACGGCCAGCTCGGGAAACTCGCGCAGCCAGGCATCAAAGCGCAAATGGTCGGCCCGCGCCGTGCTGGCCGTCTTTTTGTCGGTGACCTCGCGCCGATAGCGCTCCACCGCCTCGGCCAGCGTGCGCCGCGGAAACTCCCCGCGCGCGCCGGCCAGAATGGCCGCCTCCTCGGCCACGGCCCAGCCCTGCGCCTCGGCCTTGGTCGCCCGCGTGGCGGTGCGTCGAATACCCGCTCGCTCCACCTCGGCCCGCCAGCCGTTCTTAACCTTCCGGAAATACGCCATCCCACCTCCTGCAGCCCGCGCGGGATCACAAGCGGGATCTGCGCGGGATTGCGATGTGATTTTGCGCTGTTTTGTGCCGGTTTCAACCTGTTCCGTTTTGCCCCCAGAACCCAGAAAAAAAGCCCGCCTCCTCTACAGGAAGCGGGCTTGAGCAGTGTTCGCCGCAGTTGAGCGGCGTTGGTGCGTGGTGCGCGGGGGGGGACTCGAACCCCCACACCATTGCTGGCGTCAGGACCTAAACCTGGTGCGTCTACCAATTTCGCCACCCGCGCTGGTTCTTGGGGGAGCCGCCTGCGCGGCGGCTCCTAGGTCAGGGCGCAGATTCTAGCCGCAATTGCGGGGTGCATTGCCATACCCCGGATTTGAGCGGCGGCCTCTGCGTTTTCGCCGCCTCAATGCGTGGGCTCGCGGCGCACGCGGAACACGGCGGCGTACATGGCCGGCAGGGCCAGCAGTGTCAGCACCGTGGCCACGATCAGCCCGCCCATGATGGCCACGGCCATGGGGCCCCAGAACACGCTGCGCGACAGCGGGATCATGGCCAGCACGGCGGCAGCAGCCGTCAGCACGATGGGGCGCAGGCGGCGCACGGCGGCCTCGATGATGGCGTCCCAGGCCGGCACGCCGCGCGCGCGGTCGGTCTCGATCTGGTCGATCAGGATCACCGAGTTGCGCTGGATCATTCCCATCAACGCCACCACGCCCAGCAGCGCCACGAAGCCGAAGGGCCGGCCCAGCAGCAGCAGCGCCGCCGCCACGCCGGGAATGCCCAGCGGCCCGGTGATGAACACCAGCAGTGAACGGCTGACACTGCGCAACTGCAGCATGAGCAGCGTGAAGGTGAGGAACAGCATCACCGGCACGCCGGCAACGATGGCGTCCGAGCCCTTGGAGCTTTCCTCCACGGCGCCAGCCACATCGATGCGGTAGGCCGTGTCGCCTGCGGCATGCCAGCGCGCCTCGATCTCGCGCAGGCCGGGCAGCAGGGCATGGGTCAGCGTTGCGCCCTGCAGGCCCTCGCGCACATCGCCCTGCACGGTGATGGCGAACATGCGCTTTTCTCGCCACATCACGCCGGGCTCCCAGACCATCACGGGTTTGGCGATCTGCGTGAGCGGGATCGACTTGCCCGACGCCGTGGGCAGGTAGGCGTTGGCGATGTCGGTGATGGCATCGCGCTCCGAATACGGCGTGCGCAGCACGATGTCGATGAGCTTGTCACCCTCGCGGAACTGGCCCACGGTCGAGCCGCTGAGCATGACGCGGGCCGCCTGTGCGATGGCCTGGCTGCTCACGCCCAGGGCGCGCGCCTTGTCCTGGTCCACCTCCAGGCGCACGGCCTTGACGGACTCGTTCCAGTTGTCGTTGACGCCGCGCATGTCGGCGTTGGCGATCATGACCTGCTTGACCTCGTCGGCATAGGCACGCAGCTTTTGCGGATCGGTGCCGGAGACGCGGAACTGCACCGGATAGGGCACGGGAGGCCCGTTGGGCAGCAGCTTGACGCGGCCGCGCACCTCGGGGAACTCCTGGGCCAGCAGCGCCGGCAGCGATTTGCGCAGACGCTCGCGCGTGGGTAGGTCCTGGGCAACCAGGATGAACTGCGAGACGTTGTTCTGCGGGAACACCTGGTCCAGCGGCAGGTAGAAACGCGGCACGCCCGAGCCTACCCACTCGCTGACCGTGCGCACGCCGTCCAGCTGCATGAAGCGCTCTTCCACGCGGCGCGTGACGGCTTCGTTGGCGGCCAGCGACGTGCCCTCGGGGAACCAGATGTCCACCAGCACCTCGGGCCGGCTGGAATCCGGGAAGAACTGCTGCTGCACGCGCGACATGCCCACCAGGCCCAGCGCGAAGACCAGCACCGTGATGGCGATGGTCAGCCAGCGGTGCGTCACGCACCAGTTCACGGCGCGCCTAAAGCGGTTGTAGAACGGGCTGTCGAAGACTTCATGCTCGGCCGACGAGGCATTGAGGTTGGTCTCCTCGATGGGCACCTCGCCCGAGGCCACCTCGGGCGGCAGCGTGGCCGCGTGCGGCGGGCGCTTGAGCAGCAGCATGCCCAGGTAGGGAACGAAGTACACCGAGGCGAACCAGCTGAGCACCAGCGCAATCACCGTCACCGCGAAGATGGCGAAGGTGTACTCGCCCGTCATGGACTTGGCCATGCCGATGGGCAGAAAGCCCGCCGCCGTGATCAGCGTGCCGGTCAGCATGGGCTTGGCCGTGATCTCGTAGGCAAAGGTGGCGGCGCGGTACTTCTCGTAGCCCTCCTCCATCTTGCGCACCATCATCTCGACGGCAATGATGGCGTCGTCCACCAGCAGGCCCAGCGCGATGATCAGCGAGCCCAGCGACACCTTGTGCAGGCCGATGTTCCAGTACCACATGGCCAGGAAGGTCGCGGCCAGCACCAGCGGGATCGTGATGGCCACCACCAGTCCCGGGCGCGGGTCGATGTACCAGCGCTTCCACAGCGGCTGGTGGCCCTCGCGCTTGTGCAGGCCCAGGCTGATGAAGCTCACGGCCAGCACAACCACCACGGCCTCGATCAGCACCTGCAGGAACTCGTTGACCGAATCGGCCACGGCCTTGGGCTGGTCCTGCATGTTGGCCAGCTCCACGCCGGCCGGCAGCGTGCGCGCGATGTCGCCCACGGCGCCGCGCAGGGACTTGCCCAGGCGGATGATGTCGCCGCCCTTGGTCATGGACACGCCCAGCGCAATCGTCTCGCGGCCCTGGTGGCGTACCTTCACATTGGCCGGATCGGCATAGCCGCGGCGGATCTCGGCGATATCGCCCAGGCGCAGCTGCGCGCCCGATGCGCCGCGGATCGGCATGGCGCGCAGTTCATCCACCGCCAGGAACTGGCCGGCCACGCGCACCTGCACATCCTCGCGCGGTGTCTGCAGCACGCCTGCGCCCTCGATGGCGTTTTGCTGGCCCAGCTGGCCCAGCACTTGGTTCATGTCCAGGCCCAGCTGCGACAGGCGGCGCTGCGACAGCTCGATGTAGACCTTCTCGTCCTGCACGCCGAACAGCTCGACCTTGGCCACATCGGGCACGCGCAGCAGGCGCTGGCGCACGTCGTCGGCCATGGTCTTGAGCTCGGCGTAGCTGAAGCCGTCGGCCTGCAGGGCGTAGATCACGCCATAGACATCGCCGAACTCGTCATTGAAGAACGGCCCCTGCACGCCCTGCGGCAGGGTGTAGCGCATGTCGCCGATCTTCTTGCGCACCGTGTACCACAGCTGCTGGACATCGCCGGGGCGCGAGTTGTCCTTGAGCTGGAAGATGATCATCGACTCGCCGGGCTTGGAGTAGCTGCTGATCTTGTCGGCGTAGGGCACCTCCTGCAGCGTGCGCTCGATCTTGTCGGTGACCTGCTCGGCCATCTGCTGCGCCGTGGCGCCCGGCCAGTTGGTGCGCACCACCATGGCGCGGAAGGTGAAGGGCGGGTCCTCGTCCTGCCCCAGCTGGAAATACGAGGCAAAGCCCAGCAGGAGCAGCACGACGATGAAATAGCGCGTCAGCGCCACATGGTCCAGGGCCCAGCGCGAAAGATTGAAGTGCGCGCCCTGCGGCGCCTTGTGCTTGGGCCCGCTCATTGGGCCGCTCCGCTGGGCGCAGCGCCTGCGGCGGCAGGTGCCTGTGCAGGCTGTGTCTGTTGCGGCCGCTGCTGAGCCGGCTGCTGCTGTGCCGGCTGCGTGGCCTTGTCATAACGGTCCTGATAGACCGTGACCTTCTGGCCTGGCGTGAGCACATGCACGCCGGCGGCCACCACCTGCATGCCGGGCGTCAGGCCAGCGGCAATCACGGCCTCGTTGCCATCGGCCGTGGCCAGTTGCACGGGCTGCAGCTTCACCGTGCTGCTGGCGGCATCGAACACCCACACGGCCGTGCCCTGGCCACCGCCGCCTTCCTGGCGCAGCGCCGTGGTCGGCAGCTTGATCACGGGCTGGCCCGTGGGGCCCATGCCCTCGGGCAATGCGTGGACCGTGGCACCCAGCGGCGGCACGGCGGCGGCGTCCGAAGTGGGCAGTGCCACCTTCACCTGGTAGGTGCGCGTGACGGGATCGGCGCTGGCCGCCACCTCGCGCACCTGACCCTGCAGCGGCTGCATGCCGGCCGACCAGGGACGCACATTCACCTTCTGGCCCACGCGGATGGCGCCGCGCTTGTCTTCGGGCACCACGAACACCACGTCGCGCGGGCCGTCCTGGGCAATGCGCACCACGGGTGAGCCGGCCGACACCACCTGGCCGGGCTCGGCGTCTATGCCGGTCACCACGCCAGGCACATCGGCCAGCAGTTGGGCATAGGACTCCTGATTGCTCTGCGATGCCAGCTGCGCCTTGGCCTGGTCCAGCGTGGCCTGGGCGGACTTGAGCGTGGCCTCGCGCCGCTCCAGCTCCGCACCACTGATGAAGTTCTGCGCCTTCAGCTGCGAGTAACGCCTCACATCGGCGGCGGCAAGATCGCGCTGCGTGGTCGCGGCCGCCACCTGGGCGCGCGCGGCGTCAGCTCCCAGCCGGTAGTCGCTGGCATCGAGCCGCGCCAGCAACTGGCCGGCCTGCACGTGCTGGCCCAGCTCCACCTCGCGGCGAACGAGCTTGCCGGCCACGCGAAAGCCCAGGCGCGACTCTATGCGCGCGCGCACCTCGCCCGCGTACTCCAGTTGCGTGTCCAGCGCGCCCACGCCTACGGTGAGCAGCTTGACGGCGCGCACCGGCTCGGGCGGCGGCTCGGCCTTGGAGCAGGCGCCCAGCGCCAGCGCGGCGGCCAGGCACAGAGGGGCAAGAAGAAGATGGCGCGGCAAAGCGCGCGCGGCAGGGTTCGATGGCAAGTCGGGCATGTGGATCCGGGAGGGCTGGTGCGAAAAGCGGCTGCGGGCTGCAAGATCCGGGCAACATGCCGCGGCAGCTGGCTGGCGCCGTTTACTGACTGACGGGTTAGTAATTTAGGAGAAGCCCTTGAGCCCGTCAAGTGAAATGCATGGCCTTGCGCGCAGCATCGACAATCGGCCACCGTGAAGTCCACCGCTCCCACCCTGCCCGCCTCCCCCGCCCCGGTCACGCACTACGAGAACTTTCCCGTGGCGTCCTGGCTGTGCCCGCCCCGCTTGCGCCCGCCGATTGCCGCGCTCTACCACTTCGCACGCACTGCAGACGATCTGGCCGACGAGGGCGACGCCACGCCGTCCGAGCGCCTGGCCGCGCTGGCCGCCTACCGTGCCGACCTGATGGCGCTGGGCACCGAAGGCGAGGCCCCCATGCTCGCCCGCACGGCCTGGCCTCTTGTCTTTGCAGGGCTGGCGCCGCAAGTACGCGCCCACCAGCTGCCGCTGGCGCTGATGGACGACCTGCTCAGCGCCTTTGCACAGGACGTGCGCAAGACCGATTCCGGCACCACCTACGCCGACCGCGCCGAGCTGCTTGACTACTGCCGCCGCTCGGCCAACCCCGTGGGCCGGCTGCTGCTGCATCTGTACGGAGTGGATGATGCCGAATCGCTGGCCCGCAGCGACGCCATCTGCACCGCCCTGCAATTGATCAATTTCTGGCAGGACTTCAGCGTGGACCTGCCGCGCGGGCGCCACTACCTGACCGATGCCGACTGCGCCGCCCATGGCGTGCGGCGTGAAGACCTGCGCGCCGAGCCCGCTGCACTGACCCCTGCCGTGCGCGCACTGCTGGCCGACCAATCGGCATGGGCGCGCGCCCTGATGCTGTCCGGCGCACCGCTGGTGCACCGCCTGCCGGGCCGCATCGGCTGGGAGCTGCGTCTGGTCGTGCAGGGCGGGCTGCGCATCCTGGACAAGGTCGATGCACTGCAGGGCGCCAGCCTTTACCGCCGCCCCACCGTCGGCAAGGCCGATGCGCCGCTGCTGCTGTGGCACGCCCTGCGCATGTGATGGTGGGCCGGCCGTTGCGACACCCAGGCTTTGGCTCCCAGCCGTCCATGGGACAATCCGGCCCCATATGAATCCGGATCAGTACGTCCAAGACAAGGCTGCCGCCTCGGGCAGCAGCTTTTATTACGCCTTCCTCTTCCTGCCGCGCGAGCGCCGTGCCGCCATCACCGCCTTTTATGCGTTCTGCCGCGAAGTGGACGACGTGGTGGACGAAGTCTCCGACCCCGGCGTGGCCGCCACCAAGCTCGGCTGGTGGCAAAACGAAGTGCACCAGGCCTTTGCAGGCAAGCCCTCCCATCCCGTGATGCGGGCGCTCATGCCGCACGCCCCGGTCTACGCCATCGAGGAGCGCCACCTGCAGGCGGTCATCGACGGCTGCCGCATGGACCTGGAGCAGACCCGCTACCTGGACTTCCAGGGCCTGACCCGCTACTGCCACCTGGTCGCAGGCGTGGTCGGTGAAGTGGCCGCGCGCATCTTTGGCCAGACACAGGAAGAAACCACCGCCTACGCCCACAAGATGGGTCTGGCCTTCCAGCTGACCAACATCATCCGCGACGTGGGCGAGGACGCCATGCGCGGACGCATCTACCTGCCCATCAGCGAGCTGCAGCAGTTCGACGTCAAGGCGCATGAGATCACCAAGCGCGAGTACTCCGACCGCTTCACCGCGCTGATGCGCTTTCAGGCCGAGCGCGCCCACCGCCTCTACGACGAGGCCCTGGCCCTGCTGCCCGCCGCCGACCGCCGCACGCAAAAGCCCGGCCTGATGATGGCCAGCATCTACCGCACCCTGCTGCGCGAGATCGAGGCCGACGACTTCCGCGTGCTGCACCAGCGCATCAGCCTGCCGCCTCTGCGCAAGCTGTGGCTGGCCTGGAAGATGCAGGCGCTGGGGCGCATGGCGCGGTGAGCAGAGACAGCGCCAAGCACACGCCTCGCGCCGCTCAGCCGCGCGCCGCCATCCTCGGCGGAGGCTGGGCCGGCTTCGCGGCCGCCCTCACGCTGGCGCGCAGCGGCTGGCGTATCACCCTGCACGAGGCCGCACGCGAGCCCGGCGGCCGTGCGCGCGGCATGGACCTTGACACGCCACAGGGCCCGCTGCGCGTGGACAACGGCCAGCACATCCTCATCGGCGCCTACACCGAAAGCCTGCGCCTCATGCGCGAGGTGGGCGTGGACCCTGAACAGGCCCTGCACCGCCAGCCCATGGCCCTCCCCTATGCCGATGGCAGCGGCCTGCGCTTTCCCGACTGGCCTGCTCCGCTGGATGCGCTGGCCGGCATTGCCACCGCACGCGGCTGGAGCCTGGGCGAGCGTGCAGCCCTGCTGGCGCGCGCCGTGCGCTGGCGGCTGGCGGGCTTTCGCTGCGCGCCGCAGGCCACCGTGGCCGACCTGTGCGCCGGCCTGCCGCAGCGCCTGGTCAGCGAGTTCATCGACCCGCTGTGCATCTCGGCGCTCAACACGCCCATTCACCTGGCCAGCGGCACGGTGTTCCTTCGCGTGCTGCGCGATGCGCTGTTCAGCGGCCGTGGCGGCTCGCATTTCCTGGTGCCGCGCCGTGACCTGGGCAGCCTGTTCCCGGCGCCGGCCGCGCAGTGGCTGCAGGAGCGCGGCCACGCCGTGCGCCTGGGCAGCCGCGTGGCCGAACTGCAACCCCAGGGCCCGCACTGGACGCTGGGCGCAGCCCAGGCCGAAGACGCGCCCTTCGACGCCGTGCTGCTGGCCTGCCCCGCGCCCGAAGCAGCGCGCCTGGCACTCACCGCCGCCGAGCACGACAGCCTGCCTGCGCGCGACGGCATTGCCCTGCAGCGCTGGGCGCAACTGGCCCAGGACCTGCAGCACCGCCCCATTGCCACCGTCTATGCGCAGACCGGCGATCCCTCACACACATTGCCCCCGGGCGCGCCCTGGCTGGCGCTGCGCTCCACGTCCGATGCCCCTGCGCAATTTGTCTTCGACCGTGGGCAACTCGGCGGCCCTCAGGGCCTGATGGCCTTCGTCATCAGCGACAGCGCATCGGACCGCGAAACCCTGCAGGCCCAGGTGCTGGCCCAGGCCCGGGCGCAGTTGGGCTGGCATGGACTGGTTGCGCTGCGCACCGTGATCGACAAGCGCGCCACCTTCGCCTGCCTGCCGCAGCTGCAGCGCCCCGGCATGGAGTTGGGCCATGGCCTGTGGGCCTGCGGCGACCATGTGGATGGACCGTATCCGGCCACCATCGAAGGCGCCGTGCGCAGCGGCCTGCAGGCGGCCGAGGCCATCGGCCAGGCCCTGGGAGCCGAGGGAAAAGCCTGATCCCCCGGGTATCTCCGTAGCCTGCAGCCCCTGGTTTGACAGCAGATTGACAGCCGCCCGCGCCACCATCGCTGGCGCCGCATCCGCTGCCCATTCACTACAACGATAGCCAGGAGACCAGACATGCCTTCGCGCGACTTTCTTCACCACGCAGACCTGCCCCCGCTCGGCCGCCGCCAACTGCTGGCCGGCACGGGCGCCATGGCCCTGTCGGGCCTGCTGCCTGCGGCCGCGCTGGCGCAGGACGCCTGGCCCACACGCCCCATCCGCTTTGTCGTGCCCTTTGCGCCGGGCGGCAGCTCGGAAATCGTGGCGCGCTCCACGGCGGCCGAGCTGTCCAAGACCCTGGGCCAGAACGTCTTCGTGGACAACAAGCCCGGCGCGGCCGGCAACATCGCCATGCAGGAAGTGGCGCGCGCCGATGACCAGAGCACCGTCATCCTGGGCCACATCGGCACCCTGGCCGTCAATCCCTACATCTTCGACAAGCTCCCCTACGACGCGAACAAGGACTTCCAGCCTGTCAGCCTGCTGGCCAAGGTGCCCAGCCTGTACGTGGTCCACCCTGACGTGCCGGTCAAGAACCTGCGCGAACTCATCGCCTACGCCAGGAAGAAGCCCGGCCAGCTCAGCTACGGCTCGGCCGGCAATGGCAGCGCCGGGCACCTGGCCTTCGAGTACCTGAAGATGACGGCCGAGATCTTCATGCTGCACGTGCCCTATCGCGGCACGGGGCCGATGATGACGGACCTGATGTCGGGCCGCCTGGACGCTGCCTCCGTGGGCGCCGCCGCCCTGCTGCCCTTCATCAAGGCCGGCAAGGTGCGCTGCATCGCCACGGGATCGACCCAGCGCCTGCCCCAGTTGCCCGACGTGCCCACCGTGGCCGAGCAGGGCTTCCCGGGCTTCGAGATGACGCAGTGGTACGGCATGCTCGCGCCCTCCAGCATGACCCGAGCCCACGTGGACAAGCTGGCTGCCGAATGCGCCAAGGCCGTCAAGGCGCCCGACGCGCTCAAGCGCCTGCAGGGCGATGCGGCCGAGCCCATCGGCAGCACGCCCCAGCAGTTCGCACAGTTCATTGCCACCGAGCAGACGCGCTGGCAAAAGGTGCTCAAGCGCGCCCAGGTCAAGCCGGACTGAGCGCAGGCCCAGACCCCGGCACAGGCCCCGGCATCAGCTGGCCGGGCCTGCCTTCTCGGCCATGGCGCGCAACACGCCCTGGCCGGCCTTTTGCACATGCTCGGCGCTCAGGCGCGCGGCCTGGTCCGCGTCGCCCTGCTCTATCGCCGCCACGATGGCATCCAGCTCGGCCAGCGTCTGCGGCAGGCGCCCGGGCTGGGACATGGAGATGCGCCGCAGCACCGTCACGCGGTTGTTCAGTTGCCGCAGCATCTGGCCGGCCACCAGATTGCCGCAGCCCTCGATCAGGATGTCGTAGAACTGGTTCTTGATCGCCAGCAAAGCCACCTTGTCGCTGGCCACGGCGGGCACGGCCAGCTCGCCCAGCTTGGCGCGCAGCGCGGCGCGCTGGCCTGCCGAGGCATGCAGCGCAAAGCCCCGGCTGGCCAGCCCCTCCAGGCTGGCCCGCACCTCGTAGATATCGCGCACCTCCTGCACCGAGATGTCCGTGACCTCGGGGCCGCGGTGCGGAACGATGGTGATCAGCCCCTCGGCCTGCAGGTGCTGCAGGGACTCGCGCAGGCACGAACGGCTCACATCAAGGCTCTCGCACAGTTCGCGCTCGGACAGCTTCTGGCCCGGCGCAAACACGCCATCGAGGATGGCCGTGCGCAGGGTCTGCGTCGTGCGCAGGCGCAGCGACGTTTCTTCGCGGGGGACACGCAGCATCTGGTTCATGGGACGAATCCTACCCGCCAATCCAGGGGCCGAACGGACTGACGGATTGTCATACACACACCTGGCCCGGCAGGCAATCCCGATTTTCATCAAGTATGATTGTCTGACAATCTGATTAAATCCACTCCACCGAAAGACATCTTCACCGTTTTCCATCAGGAGTTTTCATGACCCGAGCCTATGCACCCAAGAACCCCGCCCTCTTCGACCAGGGCCTGTCCACCCGCCGCGAGGTGCTGGGCGCCGAGTATGTCGATGCGTCCATCCAGAACGCCACGGACTTCAACATCGACATGCAGGAGCTGGTCACCCAGTACTGCTGGGGCGATGTCTGGAACCGCCCGGGCCTGGACCGCAGGACGCGCTCCTTCCTGAACCTGGCCATGATCACGGCGCTGAACCGCCCGCATGAACTCAAGCTGCATGTGCGCGGCGCCATCAACAACGGCCTGACCAAGGAAGAGGTCAAGGAGGTCTTCCTGCAGACCGCCATCTACTGCGGCGTGCCGGCCGCCATCGACTCCTTCCGCGTGGCTTCGGAAGTCTTCAAAGAGATGGACATCTGAGGCACGCAGCATGACCACCATAGGATTCATCGGCCTCGGAATGATGGGCCAGCCCATGGCCCACCTGCTGCACGCCGCAGGGCACGCCCTGGTCATCCGGGACGCCGTGCCCGCCGCCACCGCACGATTCGCGCAGGAGCATGCGGGCGTGGCCGTGGCATCCGGCGCGGCCGACTTTGCCGGCTGCAGCGTGGTCTTCACCATGCTGCCCGACTCCCGCATCGTCGATGCCGTGGTCGGCGAACTGGCACCGCACCTGCCGCCCGGCGCCTGCATCATCGACATGAGCTCGGCCGACCCCAACCGCACGCGCGCGCTGGCCGGCCTGCTGGGCGAGCGCGGCATCGGGCTGCTGGATGCGCCGGTCTCCGGCGGCGTCAAGCGCGCCATTGCGGGCACGCTGTCCATCATGGTCGGGGGCGATGCGGACCTGCTCGCCCAGCACCTGCCGCTGCTGCAGCGCATGGGACAGGCCATCACCCATGTCGGCCCGTGGGCGCGGGCCATGCGCTCAAGGCGCTGAACAACTATGTCTCGGCAGCGGCCCTGATCGCCACGGCCGAGGCCATCCACGCAGGCGCGGCCTTCGGCATTGCGCCGGCCACCATCGTGGACGTGATCAATGCCTCCACCGGCAAGAACAACACCACCGAAAACAAGGCCCACCAGTTCATGCTGAACGGCGCCTTCAACTCGGGCTTCTCGCTGGCGCTGCAGGCCAAGGACGTGGGCATTGCCCTGTCGCTGGGCCAGGCCATGCACACGCCCATGGCACTGGCCGAACAGGTCAGCGCCATGGCGGCCGAGGCCTCCAGGTCCCTGGGACCCGCCGCCGACCACACCGAGCTGTACAGGTACGTGGCCCCGGCCTGAGCCTGCGCCGTCTCGCCGTCGTGAAGGGCCGCATGCGGCCCTTGCCTTCCTGCCTCACGCCACCAAACACGCCACCGACAACCGGCCGCACAGAGCCGGCGGCCCCTGCACGCGCCTCCAGGAGACAAACCCATGCGCCCCCTCATCAGCAATCCTCTCGCCCAGACCCTTCTCGCCGCCGCGCTGGCAGCAGCCAGCCTTGCCGCCCAGGCCTTCCCCAACAAGCCCGTCACCATCGTCGTTCCCTACGCGGCCGGAGGCTCCACCGACGTGCTGGCCCGCGTGCTGGCCGAGGCCATGACGCGCGACCTGGGCCAGCAGGTCATCGTCGAGAACCTGGGCGGCGCCGGTGGCACCATCGGCACCAGCCGCGTCACACGCGCCCAGGCCGACGGCCACACCCTGCTGTTGCACAACATGGGCATTGCCACGGCACCCGCGCTCTACAGCAAGCTGGCTTTCGATGTGAGGCGCGACCTGGAACCCATCGCGCTGGCCGGCGACGTACCCATGATCCTGGTGCGCAGCAAAGGCTTTGCGCCCGCCACGCTGGCGGACTTCATCGCCCACATGAAGGCCAAACCGGGCGAAGTGCGCTTCTCGCATGCCGGCGTAGGCGCCACCTCCCACCTGTGCGCCATGCTGCTGCTGCAGACCACCGGCACCGAGGCCACCCTGGTGCCCTACCGTGGCACGGGCCCGGCCCTGCAGGACCTGGTGGCAGGCAATGTCGATGTCATCTGCGACCAGCCCGTGGCCACCGGCCCGCACATACAGGCGGGCATGCTCAAGGGCTACGCCGTCGCCACGCGCGAACGCCTTCCCTCCCTGCCCGATGTGCCCACCTTCGCGCAGGCCGGCCAGCCCGGCTTCGAGCTTGCCGTATGGCACGGCCTCTACGCCCCGCGAGGCACGCCCCAGGCCGTCATCGAGCGCCTCAACAAATCCCTGCGCACCGCCCTGTCCGAGCCCGCCCTGGTCAAGCGCTTCACGGACATGAGCGTCATCATCCCGCCCGCAGACCGCCTCACCCCCGACGCCCTGCGCAAGCACACGGCTGCCGAAATCAAGCGCTGGGACCCGGTGATCAAGGCTGCGGGGGCCAAGGCGGAATAGAGGCGCAGCAAGGAGCAGGCAGGCCAGGAAGATAGGCGCGCTGAGCAGGGCACAAAAACCCGACGCAGCCCAAAGCCTGGGACACCGAGCAAGGGCCGCCCCGCCGCGAGGGTGTCGTCCCCCTCCCGCGAAGCGAGAGAGGGGGAAGCCGCGCAGCGGCTCAGGGGGTGACGATCATTTTTCCATCCACCACTGGATGACGATCTTGGCGATGTAGCCCACAAAGCCCACGCCCAGGCCCAGGAAGATCACGAAGGTGCCGAACTTTCCTGCCTTGGACTGGCGCGCCAGCTGCAGGATGATGAACACCATGAAGAGGATGAAGGCCCCCACGCCATAGGTGAGGAAGAAATGGGCGATCTGTTCTTCTGTATACCCGAATATCACGACAACACCGTCCTACATCCTCCCCTGCAGGCCCGGCCGGTCCGGGCCCGCCCGGCTCAACGCGCCGGAAAGGCCGACGCATCGACCAGATCGCGGTACGCGTGCCAGCTCGCGTGCCCCAGCAGGGGCATCACGGCCACCAGTCCCAGCAGCCAGCTGCCCAGGCCCAGCAGGGTCAACAACACAATGAGGGCGGCCCACAGTGCCAGAGGCACAGGGTTGGCCAGCACGGCCAACCAACTGGTCAGCACGGCCTGGCGCACCGTCACCCGCCTGTCCAGCATCAGCGGCATGGCCACCACGCTGGACGCAAAAATAGGCGCTGCCAGAAAACTGCCCAGCGCCAGCCATATCGCAAACAACTGCCCGTCGCGGGCCAGCACCACGTGCTGCACGAAATCCGCCGGGGTGGCGATGCGCACGGGTGAGAGCACGGTGATCAGCGAGGCCGACACCAGCACCCAGCCCGTGGCCGCCAGCGACAGCAGCAGCCCGAACTGCACCAGGCACCAGTAGCCGCCCTGCCCATCGGCCTTGGCGACATGGCAGTTTTGCCAGCGCGTCCAGGTGCGCCGCACCAGGGACAGATCGGCAGCCTCGCCGCGCTCCAGCGCACGGCTGATGGCGTAGAGGCTGGTTGCCACGACAGGGCCGACGATCAGGAATCCCGACAGGGCCCCGGCCATCAGCCAAAAGCGATTGTGCCCCAGCGTCAAGATCAAAAACCCGATCAAGGTCAAGACCAGGCCATGTGCCAGGCTCAGCGAGGGCGCCCTGGCCATGTCGCGCGCGCCACGCGCCAGCCAGCTCAGGGGGTGTTTCCAGCCGATGCTGCGCACGGCGGGGAGGACGGGGGGTGGAAGAAAGCGGTGCTGTGGCTGGTGGGCATGGCATGGCGCGGCTTCGCGGGCAGGCAGGGTCAGCTGTCAGCCAGCCCCTGGCACAACTGCGCAAGGCTGGCCACCGTGACGTGGGGCGTGGACCCCTCGTGAGGCCATGCTACGCCCGTGCGGTTGAGCCAGACTGCGTGCATACCCGCATCCATGGCGCCCAGCGCATCGAGCCGCGCGTCGTCGCCAATGTGCAGCACCTCGTCAGGCGCCACGCCTGCCGCCGCCGCTGCCGCGTGGAAAAAGCGCACATCGGGCTTGGCCATGCCGGCCTTGGTGGCGCTCAGCGCGGCATGGAAATGCTCGCCGATGCCCACCACGTGCACGCTGGCGTTGCCGTTGCTCAGCGCCACCACGGGCCAGCGCGCGGCCAGGAACTGCAGGGCGGGCAGCGCGTCCTCGTACAGGTCCACCCGCTGGCGCTCGGCAAAGAAGATATCGAAGGCCGTTTCCGCCAGGCCGCCATCGTCGCCATTGCGCTGCAGCGCCAGGCGGATGGACTCGCGGCGCAGGCCGCTCAGGTCGTGGGCAAGGTCCGGGCGGTCACGCTCGATCTGCACGCGGATGGCGCGCAGGGTGGCCACGTCGCGCAGCGCTGCGGCCGTGGTGGGCGCATGGGCGTGCAGCCAGTCCAGCAGCACCTGTTCGGCGCGCGAGATGGCGGGCCATACGGGCCACAGCGTGTCGTCCAGGTCGATGGAAATGGCGCGGATGCGGCCGCTGCGGCGCAGCTGCTGCAATGCGGCCAATGCAGGGGCAAGAGAGGATTCGGCGAGGGGGGCGATGGTGGCTTGGGACATGGTTCGAGCATAGCGAAGGCCGCCGTCGCCGGCAGCAGCCGGGTCATCCGACTCGCGTGGCAGGCGGCTCCGTCCTGCCACAATCGGCCCCATGCCTTCCCGCTTCGCGCCAGAACCTCCATTCCGCCACGACCAACCCCAGCGCACCGCCGTGCTGCTGTGCAACCTTGGAACGCCCGATGCGCCCACGGCCCCGGCCGTGCGCCGCTACCTGGCGCAGTTCCTGGGCGACGACCGCGTGGTCGAGATCCCCAGGATTGCCTGGCTGCCCATCCTGCACGGCATCATCCTGCGCACGCGGCCGGCCAAGTCGGCGGCCAAGTACGCCACCGTCTGGCATGAGAAGGACGGCTCCCCCCTGCAGCACTGGAGCGCGCGCCAGGCCCTGCTGCTGCGCGGCTGGCTGGGCGAGGCCGGGCACAACGTGCTGGTGCGCCATGCCATGCGCTACGGCAACCCGTCCATCCCCAGCATGCTCGATGCCCTCAAGGCCGAGGGCGCCACGCGCATCCTCATCCTGCCGCTGTACCCGCAGTACTCGGGCACGACCACGGCCAGCGTGTTCGACGCGGTCTACGACTGGGCCCGCACCCAGCGCCATATTCCCGAGCTGCGCTTCGTCAACCGCTACCACGACGACGCCGCCTACATCGACGCGCTGGCCCAGCGCATCGAGGCCCATTGGCGCAGCAACGGCCGTGGCGAGAAACTGGTCATGAGCTTTCACGGCGTGCCCGAGCGCACGCTGCACCTGGGCGACCCCTACCACTGCGAATCGCGCAAGACCGCACGCCTGCTGGCCGAGCGCCTGGGCCTGTCGCCCTCGCAATACCTGGTGACCTTCCAGTCGCGCTTTGGCAAGGCCAAATGGCTGGAGCCCTATACCGAGCCTTCGCTGATCGAGTTGGCACGCAGCGGCACCAAACGGGTGGACGTGGTCTGCCCCGGCTTCACCAGCGACTGCCTGGAAACGCTGGAGGAAATCAGCCAGGAAGCGCGCGAGGCCTTCATGCATGCCGGTGGCGAGCAGTTCGAGTTCATTGCCTGCCTCAACGACAGCGCGCCCTGGATCACGGCGCTGAGCCGCATCGCCCAGCAGCATATGCAGGGCTGGCCCACGCAGAAGGCGCCGCAGGCCGAACTGGACGCCAGCCTGGAACGCGCCAAGGCCGTGGGCGCACAGCGCTGAGGCCGTTCTGCATCTTCTGCGCCGCGCCATATAACCCTGCCTCATGAGCAGAATGCATAAGCGTCTTTGTATATAGATGCTGCAAGCGGGACAATTGCACTCCAGTTGCTTGTTCCGCCGGTCTTCCATGACCGGCCCCAGCCATCATGACCAAGACCTTTTCCCCCGCTCTGCGCCTGGCGGCCCCGCTGCTGGCGCTGGGCCTTGCCTGCACCGCCTTCGGCACGGCCCACGCCGCCGAACCCCTGCTCACCCCTGCCGGCGTGCAGGCAGCCGCCGGCCAGGACGCCGTGCGCATCATCGACATCCGCGATCCCAAGGCCTATGGCGAGCGCCATATCCCAGGCGCGCTCAACGCTCCCTACGGCAAATGGCGCGGCCCCGCCGCCAACCCCGGTGAGCTGCCCGAGCTGCCCAAGCTCACCGAACTCGTGCAGTCCCTGGGGCTGACGCCGGCCACCCACGCCATCGTGGTCTCGTCGGGTGCGGACGCCACCGACTTCGGCGCCGCAGCGCGCGTGTACTGGACACTCAAGCTGCTGGGCCTCAAGGAGCTGTCCGTGCTCAACGGCGGCATGAAGGCCTGGAACGAGCAAAAGCTCCCGCAGGACAACGAGGCCGTCAAAGTGGCCCGCAGCAGCTACCAGCCCCAGCTCGACACCAGCCTGATCGCCACGCGCGAGGACGTGGGCCAGCACGTCAAGCTCAGCAACGCGGCCCTGGTGGACTCGCGCCCCGACGCCTTCTACCAGGGCAAGACGCGCGCCCCCGCCGCCAAGATCTCGGGCACCCTGCCCGGCGCGCAGCAGCTGGACTTCAACCAGTGGTTCGTGCCCGGCACTTCCACCTTTGTCGATACGGCCACGGCCAAGCAGATTGCGGCCAAGGTCAAGCGCGAGCAGGGCCAGGACATGGTGGCCTTCTGCAACACCGGCCACTGGGCAGCCACCGACTGGTTCGGCCTGTCCGAAGTCGCAGGCCTGCCGGGCGTCAAGCTGTATGCGGGCTCCATGGTGGACTGGACGCAGCAGGCCGATGCGCCGCCCATGGCCAACCAGCCCGGCCGCGCCGAATCCCTGGCCTACGACGCCAAGCAGTGGTGGGAAAAAAAGTTCAAATAAACACCCCCTGAGGCGCTTACGCGCCTTCCCCCGTGGCACGGCGCCTCTCTACCCGCTTCGCGGGGGAGGGCGACTGCATGGAGAAAAATGATATGAAACGACTTCCTCTTGCGGCCATCCTGGCCGTTTTCTTTGGCTGGCTGCTGTGGAGCGTCTCGGTGCGCCAGGCCGCGCTGTTCGCCGTGGGCCTGGGCCTGGGCGCGGTGCTGGCCGGCAAGCGCTTCGGCTTCACCACGGGCTGGCGCATGCTGATCGAGGACAAGGACGCCAGCGGCGTCTTCGGCCAGTTGCTGCTGCTGGCGCTGGCCGCCGCGCTGGCCATGCCGCTGCTGGGCCACTATCCCGAACTCACGGCCGCCCTGGGCCCGCCCAGCATCAGCCTGCTGGTGGGCGCCTTCGTCTTCGGCCTGTGCATGCAGATCGCGGACGGCTGCGGCAGCGGCACGCTGTACAAGGCCGGCATGGGCATTCCCATGAATGCGGCCATCCTGCCCGTGTTTGCCATCGGCAGCTTCCTGGGCAGCCTGCACCTGGGCTGGTGGCTGGACCTGGGCAACACCCAGCCCGTGGGCCTGGTCACGGCCTGGGGCTGGGCCCCTGCCCTGCTGGCCACGCTGGCGGCGCTGGCCGTGGTCGCGCTGGGCGTGGCCTGGTATGTGCGTGGCGCCAATGTGGCGCTCAAGCGCCCGGCCAAGCCGCTGTTCGTGCGCAAGTGGGTGGTGGGCGCGGTGCTGCTGGCCGTGCTGGCCACGCTCAACCTCGTCATTGCGGGCCAGCCCTGGGGCGTGGTCTACGGCTTCGGCCTGTGGGCCGCCAAGATCGCCAACGCCACAGGCGCCGTGGACCTGGCCGGCAACTGGTTCTGGAGCCAGCCCGGCAACGCCGCGCGCCTGCACGAGACCGTTCTGCTGGACGTGACCAGCATCACCAACATCGGCATCCTGGGCGGCGCCCTGTGGGTGGCCGCCGCCAAGCCCGTCAATGCCAAGCCGCTCACGGGCACGCAATGGATGGTGGCCCTGGTGGCCGGCCTGGTGCTGGGCTACAGCTCGCGCCTGGCCTTCGGCTGCAACGTGGGCGCCATGCTCTCGGGCATCTCCACGGGCAGCATCCACGGCTGGATCTGGGTGCCGCTGGCCTTTGCCGGCACCATCTTCGGCCTGCGCATCCGTCGCCACTTCAATTTCTGAGAGGACCTGCCATGACACAGCAAAACACCCTGCGCGCGGTCTTCTGGGCCGTGCTCGTCCTCTTCCTGGCCTGGGACCACCTGCACTCGCCGCCCGTGGACCTGCGCTTCGAGGCACCGCTGATCGCGGCCGGCTCGGGCAAGGCCACGCAAGGCGGGCACTGCTCGATGCCGGCGGGCAAATAGGCCAAGGTCAAGGTCAGGGCACGCTGGGCGCCGGCCCCTCGTCCGCGCTGGCCGTCACGGGCAGCGGCGCGGTTTCCACGTCGAAGCCAGCCGCCTGCCAGGCCTTGAGGCCGCCCACCAACGGGCGCACGTTGGCAAAGCCGGCGCGCTGCAGCTGGCGCGCCAGGCGGGCGGCGGATATCTCGTTGGGGCAGTCGCAGTAGATCACCAGCCCGTGAGGATGGTCGTGCTGGGGCAGCAGGTGCGCATGCGACTCGCCGCCATCGCGCGGGCGCAGCTCCCAGGACTGGGCGCCGGGGATATGGCCCTGGCGGTACTGCGGCAGAGCGCGCACATCGATCACCGTGGGCTCCATGCCCTGGGCATGCAGGCCCGCCAGTTCGCGCACCGACATGCGCGGCATGCGCAATGAACGCACCATGCGATGGCGCTGCCACCACTTGCGCACGATGAACAGCCCCAGCGCCACGCCCAGCAGCAACAGGCCCCACTGGCCCAGCGCCGTGAGCACGCCCAGCAGGTCTTCCACCGTGGAGCTGAACAGCGAGCCCAGGTACACGGCCGAGCCCACCCAGATCAGCGCGCCCAGCCCGTCATACAGCACGAAGCTGCGCAGCGGCGTGCCCATCACGCCGGCCAGCGCGCTGGCGATGGAGGCAAACCCCGGCACGAACTTGGCCACCAGCAGCGACCTTGCACCCCAGCGGCCGTAGACGGTCTCGGTCTGGCGGATGCAGGCATCGGGCGACAGCGAGATGCGGCAGATGCGCCCCAGCACACGGTGGCCGTAGGCCTTGCCGGCTTGGTACCAGAACAGGTCGGCAATCAGCGCCGCGCTCACGGCTACGGCCACCAGCCACAGCAGGCGCACCCAGTCAGCGCCTTCCAGCGCGCCGGTCACGACAAGCACCGGGTAGGCCGGAATCGGCGCACCCAGCTGCTCGACGAACACATTGAGAAAGACGATGCCGAAGCCGTACTCGCGGATCAGCTCCACCAGAAAACCCATGTCAGGCCTCTCTTGCCCAGACGGTGCCCGCGCCCGAAAAGAAGGCGAGGCTGCACCCGTCGCAAATGCTAGCGCGGCAGCAACATCCGCGCCCGGCCCGGGTTGATGCTCAGCCGCGCTGCAGATGCTCCAGCACCCATTGCCAGTGCGCGGGCACGTTCAGCGCCGGCGCATGGCCGCAGCCGGGCACCTCCTGCCAGTGCAGCAGGCCGCGCGCGCCGGGGCCGCGCGCGGTCATTTCCCGGGCCACCTCGGGCAGCACCAGGTCCGAGTCCACGCCCCGCAGCAGCAGCACGGGAATCTGCAGGGCGTCGTAGTGCGGCCAGATGCCGTAGTCGTCGTCATGGGCCGTGAACTGCTCGATCATGGCCGGGTCGTAGTGCGGCGTGACGCGCCCATCGGGCAGGCGGCGCACGCTGGTCTCGGTGAGCTTGCGCCACTCGGAGTCGCTGAGCCAGCCGTAGGGCCGGTAGGCCTGGCGAAAGAACGCCTCCAGCTCGCCCACGGTGTCGAAGGCCGGCGGCTCGCCCGCATAGGCCTTGATGCGCGCCAGCGCCGACTCGGCCAGCTGCGGCGCATTGTCATTGAGCACCAGCGTCGCAATGCGTGCGCGCAGCGACGGCTCGAACAGGCCCGAGGCGCAGACCGTGCCGATCGCCCCGCCCATGGACGTGCCCACCCAATGCGCGCGCTCCAGCCCCAGCGCATCGAACAGCCCGCGCGCAATGCGGGCGTAGAAGCCCAGCCGGTATTCCTCGCGCGGCGCGCGGCTCCACTGGCTCAGGCCCCGGCCCAGCGTGTCGGGGCAGATCACGCGCCAGCCCTGGCCTGCCAGGAACTGCGCCAGTGCATCCATATCACGCCCCGTGCGTGCCAGCCCGTGCCAGGCGACGACGGTGCCCGCTGGCGCCACATCGGGCGCGGGCTGCCAGTCCATGTAGTGGATCTCGTAGCCCGCGCATTGCGTGTAGCAGGAAGCGGGTACGGGCGCGGATGAGGAAGATGCTTTGGAAGCCATGGGAGAAATCTCTGCGGTGCAGGAGCGGCCGGCCGCCTTGGCCGCCGGCCGCTCCAGGGCCTGGCTCACTCAGGAATGCGGATCAGCCCGTCGCTGACCTCGATGGTGTTGGCCGTGCTGGGCCGCGCCACGAAGGGCGGCACCTGGGCCGCCGTGATGGCGGGCGCCGCGCCCGGCTGGCCGCCGCGCGGTGTGGTGCGCACCACCTGGCTGGCGGGCAGCGCGGTGCTGCTGCGCAGGTTGGCCCACACGGCATCCATGGCCTGGTTGAAGTACGGATGCAGCGGCACGAAGCGCGTGTCGAAGCCGGAGAACGGCAGGAAGGCATCGAAGTGCTGGGCATTCACCACCTCGATATAGCGCAGCCGCGTGTTGCTGCCGTCCAGCCCCCGGTTGAGCACCGTGTAGGCGCGCGCATTGTGGTTGACCGGCACCAGCGCATCGCTGCGGCCCGCCACGATGATGGTGGGCTTGCCGCGCAGCTTGGCGGTGTGCAGCACCTCGTTGATGCCGGCGCGCACGGCGTCGCTCTGGGCACGCGTGGGCACGCTGCTTTCGGAGAGATTGAAGCCGGTCACCGGATCGAAGCCCGTCACCAGCGCGTGCTGGCACAGCGCGTTGTCCAGGCCCAGGTCGGCCACGCGCGTGGAGGGCGACACGGCAAACTGCCAGGCCTTGGCCCCGCCCACCGAGTCGTTGTAGACCACCGTGGCGGGCGTGCCGTTGGCCGTGCCATTGGCCGTGGCAAAGCTCTGGGCCAGCGCAGCCCCCGTGGCGGGCACCACGTCGCCCGTGGCATTGGCGGCCGCAAAGCTGGTGCGGCACAGGTTGGCATCCACGCCAAACCGGCCATAGGCCATGGTGTACATGGCTGACAGGATGGGGCCGTTGCCCAGCGCGTAGTGGGCGTTGTGCATGCGGTCGTGGTCACGCGTCCAGCCGTACAGGCGCAGCTTGCTCAGTGCATTGGCGGCGCGGTCGGCCGTGGTGGCGCCGATGACCAGGCCCTTGGCGGCCAGGCTGGTGCAGCGTGCCTCGGCCCGCGCCGTCATGGCGGTGAGGCCTATGTAGTTGAAGATGGATGTTTCGGTCAGCGCCGCATCGGGCGCCAGCGCCGCGCAGGGCTGGTAGATGTTGCCGTAGGTGGTGTACTCGGCCAGCGTGCGGCCCGGGTTGGGCATGGTCGCATTGCCCACGGCAATGGTGTAGCCCTGGCGCGTGGGCATCTCGGTCACGGGTTCGGAGGCCACCACGCCGTCGATCAGGCCGTCCGCATCCAGCTCGGCCGCACGCAGCACGGCCGCGCCGCCGTTGGAGGCCGAGCCCGCCAGCACCAGCGTGTTGTCCTTGCCGAAGGGCACGGGGTCCTGCGTGGTGCCATAGCGGGCATTGAGCACGTACAGCGCATAGCGGGCCGCGGCCAGCGTGTCGTTGCCCCAGTCCTTTTCAGGGTTCTGCTGGGAATGCGCGTGCTTGATGGCAATGCGGTTGGGAAACGCCGCGTTGTAGGCGGCGCGCGCCGCATCGGTCAGCCGTGCGGCAAAGAAGGACAGGCTGCCGGCATCCGTACGCGTGGCGCGCGTGCCGTCCAACTTGTTGACGGTGTCGTCGCTCAGGTTGTGCAGGCCCACGCCCTTGCCCGCATCGGTCAGCGCCACGGCGCAGCCCTTCTTCAGGCCCCACTCGCCCGCCGTGCCGATGGCGCCATACACGCCGCGCGAGCCAGAGGACGGGCCCAGCACGATGCAAGGCCGGTTGCGGTCAAAACTGTCCGGCACCTGCACGGCCACCATGGTCTGCTTGCGGCCCGTGCCGTCGTCCAGCACGGCCAGGTACTCGCGCCCGGGGATCAGCCCTTCGCCCGTGGTCACCTGCCCGTCTGCCGTGATGTTGGGGCCGTACAGCGTGCCGTAGCCGCCGCCTGCCGTGGGGTCCAGGATGCCCCGGTAGTTGGAGTACAGCGCATTGCGCCGCAGCTCCGCCGCCGTGGGATTGGCAGGGTCCGCGTACAGGGGCGCGGCTGCGGCGCCCAGGCCCGTCTTGCCCAGGCCGCCCGTCAGCAAGTCCTGCGTGGCCGCCGTGGCGCCCGTGCCGGTGGCCGTGGCCGGATACACCGTGGCGCCCAGCTCGGTAAAGCCCTTGGGCAGATCGTTGCTGGGTTCATGCTCGCCGCTGCCGCAGGCCGCCAGCGCGGCCGCCGCCAGCGCCGTGAAGGCCCAGCGCCAGGGGGTTGCAGGAATCGACGACACCATCTCTTCACGCTTCAACATGCCCATCTCCTTGTGGTAGTTCTCTGATGCACGAATGCGCCAGGGGCCCTGGTCAGGCCCCGGCGCGGGAAGAACGCAGACGCCCCACGACGCCCGTGGGGAAATAGTAGACCGACAACACAAACAGCACGCCCAGCCACAGCAGCCAGCGGTCGGGAGACAGCAGCGCGGCCAGCCAGGGCAGGCTGTGCGCGGCCTCGCTGGCCACGCGCAGCAGGTCCTGCAGATAGCTCTGGGCGATGAGGAACAGCACCGAGCCGATCGCCGCACCATAGATGGTGCCCATGCCGCCGATCACCACGATCAGCAGGCAGTCCATCATGATCTCGAACGACAGCGAGGTATCTGGCCCGTTATAACGCAGCCACAGCGCCAGCATGGCACCGGCCATACAGGCGAACAGGGCCGACAGCACGCTGGAGAGGGTGCGGTACACCACCACGCGGTAGCCGATGGCCTCGGCACGGAACTCGTTCTCGCGGATGGCCTGCAGCACGCGGCCAAACGGGGAATTGACGATGCGCAGCAGCGCCAGCACCAGCACCACGGCCAGCACGAACAGCAGGTAGTAGGTGATGATGCGCCCGTCGATCAGCACGCCCAGCACCTCGTTCTCGAACGGCTCGAAGCTGGGCGACAGCCACTCGGGCAGCTTGAAGCTCAGCCCGTCTTCCCCGCCCGTCCATTCCGACAGCTGCGAGGCCAGCGTCTGGAACGCCGCCGCCACGGCCAGCGTGATCATGGCAAAGAAGATGGCCCGCACCCGCAGCGAGAACAGGCCGATGGCCAGCGACAGCAGCAGCGACACCAGCAGCGCCGCGGCCAGGCCCAGCGCCAGCGCACCCCAGCCCGCGCCCATGCGCGACGATGCAATCGCCACGCCATAGGCGCCAATGCCGAAGAACATGGTGTGCGCAAAGCTCACGATGCCGGTGTAACCCAGCATCAGATCGAAGCTGGCCACCAGCACAACGAAGATCAGCACCTTGGCCGCCACGTTCAGCGCCTTCACGCCAGGGAACACGAAGGGCGCCGCCGCCAGCCCCAGGAAAATCAACAGCAGCAGCACCGCCAGCACGCGGCTGCGCGGCAGGTCGCCGGAAAGCAATCGGTTGAGCATGTCGATCACTCCTTCAGCGGTTGGCCACCGGGTACACGCCCTGCGGGCGCCACAGCAGGATGGCCACCATCAACGCAATGTTGGAAAACAGCGCCACCTTGGGCACCAGGAACCCCGTGTAGTTGGCCATCAGCCCCACCAGCAGCGCGCCGATCAGCGCCCCGCCCGTGCTGCCCAGCCCGCCGATGATGATCACGATGAAGATCAGCACATTCACCTGCGCCCCCATCTGCGGCACCACGCTCTGCTGGTACATGCCCCACATCACCCCGCCCAGCCCGGCCAGGGCCGAGCCCGCCACGAACACGCCCACGAACAGGCGGCGCACGCGGTAGCCCAGGGCCTCCACCATCTCGCGGTCCTGCACGCCCGCGCGGATCAGCAGGCCGATCTTGGTGCGCGACAGCGTCCAGGCCAGCAGGGCAAACACCGCCAGCCCCACCAGCACGGCCACCACGCGGTACTTCTCCACGGCGGCATCGCCCAGCAGCCAGGCGCCCTTCATGCCCTGGGGCAGCGGCAGCGGAATCTGCTGCGGGCCCCAGATGAGCTTGATCAGTTCCTCGCCGATGATCATGCCGCCCATGGTGATCAGGATCTGCTTGAGATGCTGGCCGTACACGGGCCGCACGATGAAGCGCTCGAACGCCAGCCCGATGGCGCCCGCCACCAGCATGGCCACCACCATCGCCGGCAGCACGGCCAGCAGGTTGCGCCACAGCTGCTCGGACCCCGTCCAGTCGCCCATGGCACCCAGCACGCTGGTGGCCACGAAGGCACCCAGCGCGATGAACACGCCGTGGCCGAAGTTCAGCACGTCCATCAGCCCGAACACCAGCGTCAGCCCCGAGGCGATGATGAACACGATCATCCCCATGGCCAGCCCTGCCACCGTCAGCGTCAGCCAGGTCGAGGCCGAGCCCACCAGCGGCAGCGCCACCAGGGCCAGCACCGGCACCAGCAGCAGCGGCTTGAAATCCACATCCAGCCTGTTCAGCTTGTTCATAGCGAAAGCCCCAGCAGCGACTGCTGCAACGCCGCGTCTGCCGAGAACTCGGCCATGCCGCCCGCATGCACCACGCGGCCGTTGTCCATCACCGCCACGCGGTCGCCCAGGCGGCGCGCAAAGCCCAGGTTCTGCTCCACCAGCACAATCGTCGTGCCGCCCGCCTTGAGCTGGGCGAAGGCCGCGATCATGTTCTCGATGATGGCCGGTGCCAGGCCCTTGCTGGGCTCGTCCACGATCAGCAGATCACGCGGCTCCACGATGGCGCGCGCCACCGCCACCATCTGCTTTTGCCCGCCCGACAGCTTGCCGGCCGGGTGGTTCCAGAACTTCTCCACGGCCGGGAACATGCCGAAGATCCACTGCAGCCGCTGCGCGTCCATGCGGTCGGCGCGCGAGGCGCCGCGCGCGGCCAGCAGCAGGTTTTCCTGCACCGTCAGGTCCGCGAAGATGCCCATGTTCTCGGGCACATAGGCAATGTTCAGCCGCGCGATCGCCGGCGTGGGCAGGGCCGTGATGTCGGCCCCGCCAAATGCGATGCGCCCCTGGCTGGCTCGCCACAGGCCCATGATGGTGCGCAGCGTGGTCGTCTTGCCCGCGCCGTTGCGCCCCAGCAGCATGGTCAGCTGCCCGCGCGGCACGGCCAGGTCCACGCCATGCAGGATGTGATAGGCCCCGATATGTGTGTGCACGCCCGACAGCTCAAGCAGGTTGGAGTGGGAACTGTGGTCGAGCGTCATGCGGCCTCCTTCACGGCGCCCTGCTCCGGCATCACACCCAGGTAGGCCTGCTGCACCACAGGCGAGGCAATGACCTCGGCCGGCGGCCCATCGGCCACCAGCGTGCCATTGGTCAGCACGATGATGCGGTCGGCCAGCTCACGCACCACATCCATCTTGTGCTCCACCAGCAGGATGATCTTGCTGCGGTCCTGCTTGAGCTTGCGTATCAGGTCCAGGATCACCGGCGCCTCGTCATGGCTCATGCCCGCCGTGGGCTCGTCGAACATATAGACCTGGGGTTCCAGCGCCATCAGCAAGGCCACCTCCAGCTTGCGCTGGTCGCCATGCGGCAGCGCGGCCACGGCCTCGTCGCGCCGGGCGGACAGGGCCACCTGGTCGAGGATGTGCAGCGCCCGCTGCGTGAGCGCGCGGTGGTCGCTCCAGATGCTCCACAGGTTCAGGCCGCGCCGGTGCGGCCCCTCGTCACGCGCCTGCACGGCCAGGCGCACGTTCTCCAGCACGCTCAGGTGCGGGAACAGATTGGTGAGCTGGAACGCCCGCCCCAGCCCGGCGCGCGTGCGCGCCGAAGGGGCCAGCCCCGTCAGCTCGCGCCCGCCCAGCAGCACGCGCCCGGCCGTGGCCTTGAGCTGCCCCGAGATCAGGTTGAAATACGTGGTCTTGCCCGCCCCGTTGGGACCCACGATGGCCGTCAGCGTGCCCGGCTCGAAAGAGCAGCTCACGCCGTTGACGGCCACATGGCCCCCGAAGCGGATGGTCAGATCCTCTGTGCGCAACATTGCTCAGCGGCCGTTGCGGATGGGGACCTGCATCTCCTCGGGCTTAATCTCGCGCACCAGCTCGGGCACGCCCCAGGCCAGCGCCGGGTCCACGCGGATCTTGAAGTGGTACATGCTCTGCAGGGCCTGGTGGTCTTCCTTGCGGAAGGTCATCTGGCCCTTGGGCGTGTCGAAGCTCATGCCCTCCATGGCCTTGATCAGCGCGTTGGTCTTGGTGTCTCCACCTGTCTTCTTGAGCGCCGTCACGATGGCCATGGCCGCGGAGAAACCGCCGGCCGTGAAGAAATCCGGCGGCGTCTTGTACTGCTTGTAGTGCATGGACACCAGCGCCTCGTTCACCGGGTTCTTGGGAATGCCGTAGTAGTAGTACGTGGCGCCCTCCATGCCCGGCAGATTCTTGTAGGCCGCCATGGCGGGCAGGATGTTGCCGCCCGTGGCGATCTCGATCCCGTAGCGCTTGAGATCCATGTCCGCGATCTTGAACGGATTGCCCGCCCCGGCCCACACGATCCAGATGATCTTCCTGCCCGGCTGGTCCTTGAGCTTGTCGATCAGCCGCTGCGCCCCTGCCGTGAAATCCGTGGTGGCTGCGGGCAGGTACTCCTCATGCGCCAGCTTGCCCTTCTTGATGGCGTCCTTGAAGGCCTTCACCCCGTCGCGGCCGAAGGCGTTGTCCTGGGCCAGCGTGGCAATCGTCACGCCCGCCTTGTCGATGGCCACGGCATTGCTGATGGCGTCCTGGCTGGAATTGCGGCCCGTGCGGAAGATGTACTTGTTCCACTTGTCGCCCGTGATCGAATCGGCCACGGCCGGCTCCACCAGCAAAATCTTCTTGTACTCCTCGGCCACGGGCAGCATGGCCAGCGCCACGCCGGACGACGTGGGCCCCACGGCCAGATCGGCCTTGTCATCGGAATACGCCGTGGCCAGCAGGCTCTTGCCCAGGTCGGGCTTGCCCTGGTCGTCCTTCTCGATCACCACCAGCTTTTTGCCATTCACCGCCATGCTGCCGCCCGTGGCGTACTCCAGCCCCATCAGCAGCCCCGCCTGGGTCTGCTTGCCATAGGCCTCCAGCGCGCCGGTCTTGCTGTAGACGTGGGCAATGCGGATCTCGCCCTGCTGGGCCATGGCGGCAGGAGCCGCAGCGGCCATGGTGGCCATGGCGGAGAGTGCGAGGGCGGAATGCAGGAAGGGGCGGCGTTGCATGGTTTGTCTCCTTGGGTTGGCGGCTGGGCTGGCGCCCGCTGCTTTTGTGGGGAGGGACCATGCATGCTTTGTGCCAGGCAGGGCCAGGCAGGCCAAGCAGGCGCGATGGCAGGCGCGGGCAGAGCACGGGCAGCGAGTGCCCAACCATTAAACAGATTCAGTGTCTTGACTTCAGACAGTTGCCTGAATCCGATACAGGGCAAACCATGAACCCATGGCACCCCTTGCACCCCTGACATCTTCCCCCGCGCTTGGCCACGCAGGGCATCAGGCCTTGGCGAGCCGCTCCTTTGCCAGCTTCGTGCCTTCTGCCAGCGCTTTCAGCTTGCGCCACGCCACGTCCCGGCCCATGGGCGCCAGGCCGCAATTCGTGCAGGGGAACAGCCGCTCCTTCGGCACGAACTCCAGCGCCCGGCCGATGGTGTCCGCCACTTCCTCGGGTGTCTCCACCACGTCGCTGGCCACATCGATCACGCCGACCATCACGTCCTTGCCGGCCAGCAGCCTCATCAGGTCGGGCGGCACGTGGGAGTGGATGCATTCCAGGCTCACCTGGTCGATGCGGCTCCTGGCCAGCGCGGGAAACACCGTCTCGTACTGGCGCCATTCCTCGCCCAGCGTGCTCTTCCAGTCCGTATTGGCCTTGATCCCGTAGCCGTAGCAGATATGCACGGCCGTCGTGCAGGTCAGGCCCTGCGCTGCGCGCTCCAGCGCCTGCACGCCCCAGTCGGCGGCATCCTTCATGTAGACATTGAAGGCGGGCTCGTCGAACTGGATGATGTCCACGCCGTCGGCCTGCAGCGCCAGGGCCTCCTGGTTGAGCAGCTCGGCAAAGGCAAAGGCCATCTTGACCTTGTCGCCATAGAAGCGGTCCGCCACGGTATCGACGATGGTCATCGGGCCGGGCAGCGTGAACTTCAGCTTCTTCCTGGTGTGCGCACGCGCCAGTTGCGCCTCGAAGGCATGCACGCGGCCCTTCAGGCGCAGGGCGGCAACCACCTGCGGCACCATCGCGTCGTAGCGGTTGTCGCGGATGCCCATCTTCACCTTGTTGTCGAAGTCGATGCCCTCCACCTGCTCCAGAAAGCCATGCACGAAATGCTGGCGCGACTGCTCGCCGTCGCACACGATGTCCAGGCCTGCATCTTCCTGGGCCTTGATCCACAGCAGGGTTGCATCGGCCTTGGCCTGGCGAAGCGCATCGCCCTCGGCCCGCCACTGGGGCCAGAGCTTGTTGGTTTCGGCCAGCCAGGCTGGCTTGGGCAGGCTGCCGGCGATAGAGGTTTCAAACATCGGAGAATTCCTTCAAGGCAAAGAGGGGGGGTGCCAGCGTACTTCAGGAGCGTTGTCCCAAAGCCGCTGTGCAATCAATGAAAAATGGTCTGTCTGTCTGTCTGTCTGTCTGTCTGTCTGGCCGGTCAGAGCGCGCAATCGGCAGCCCATTGCTCAAGAACATTCCTGTACGGCTTGATGAAATGCTCCTGCGCAAACCTGCCCTGCTTGACGGCCAGCTGGCTGCGCTCTTCGCGGTCATAGACAATCTGCGTCAACGAGTAATCATGGTTCTTCAGGCTCGGCTGATAGATTTTTCCTGCCGCGCAATTGGCGTTGTAGATCTCGGGGCGGTAAATCTTCTGGAAGGTTTCCATGGTGCTGATGGTGCCGATCAACTCAAGATTCGTGTAGTCGGCCAGCAGGTCGCCCTGAAAATAGAAAGCCAGGGGTGCAACGCTATTGGGCGGCATGAAAAATCGAACCTGCATTCCCATCTTCCCGAAATACCGGTCCGTCGATGACAGCTCATTTTGCTGATACTCGGCACCCAGTACGGGATGCTGGTTTCCGGTGCGCTGATAGGTCTTGCTGGTAGAGGCGCTGATGCAGATGACGGGGGGCTTGTTGAAGTGCTCCCTGTACGTGCTCGAACGGGCGAATTGCTTGAACAGCTTGCCATGCAGGTCGCCAAAATCGTCCGGCGTGCTGAACTCCTGGCGGTTGATGTTGTACTCCGGCAGCAGAACACTGAAGTCATAGTCACGCACGTAGGATGAGAAATTGTTCCCTGCAATGCCGGCTATGCGCTTGTTCGATTTTCTGTCGAGAATGCTGGTCTTCAATATCTCGATCAGCGGAAATACGCCACTTCCCATCTCGGCACTCATGCCCATGTCCACGGAGATGATGTCCAGCTCGACTGAGTAGCGGTCTCCCGTCGGATTGTCCCAATGCGCCAGGTCATTGAAGCGGTTGTCAATCATCCTCAGCGTATGGCGCAGGTTCTGCTGCCGGCTTGCTCCCCGGGCCAGATTGGCAAAGTTGGTCGTAATGCGCGTGCTGTCCGATGGGTGATAGTTCTCATCGAAACGGATGCTCTTGAGGCTGAAGTGCAGTTCTGCGTTCATGGTGATCCATTGACCTGATTTAGAAATAAAAAAGTGGGTTGACTCAGGCCGCAGCCATTTCCTCGGCCAGGCAGGGCCTGGCGCGGTGCATCAGCTCGACCAGCGGCAATGCCCGTTGCACCGCCAGTGCGGCCCGCTGTATCAGGGCCTCGTCGTGCAGGCGGTAGTCCACGAAATCCTTGTCGGTCGCGTAGACACCCAGCGGCAGGGTGCGCGCCTGGAAGAAGCTGAACAGCGGCCGCAGCTGGTGGTCGATCACCAGGGCATGGCGCTCACTGCCACCGGTGGCCGCCAGCAGCACGGGCTTGTCGATCAAGGCATCCTGGTGGACGAAGTCGAAGAAGTGCTTGAACAACCCGGTATAGGCGCCACGAAAGACCGGTGTGGCCACCACCAGCACATCCGCCTGCTCCACCGCCGCAAGCTCACGCTCCACCCTCTCGGGCAACTGCGAGCGCCACACCGCGCCGGCAAGCTGCGGCGCAAGCTGGCCCAGTTCCACCAGGCGTTGTTCGCACGGAACTTCGTCGGCGATCAGATCAGACAGATGCTCTGCCAGGGCGGCAGATTTGGAGGGGCGTTGCAGTCCACCGGAAACGGCGACCAGACGGAGTGGACGTGACATGGCTGCGCTCACGCGAGATGGCCAAGTTCAGCGCGGGAGCCGGCTCTGGCCTCCATGCGATCCGAGGATGTGGTGATGTCCATGACTGCCTCCCAAAATGCAAACGAACAATGGGAGCGAATGGTATGGATGCGGATCGATGAAGTAAAATGGTTTTAATTCACAGATGCATGAGCCACACTCATGCTCGGGCTTGATCCCGCCCCTCTTACCCATCGGCCTTGTCATCGGAATACGCCGTGGCCAGCAGGCTCTTGCCCAGGTCGGGCTTGCTCTGGTCGTCCTTCTCGATCACCACCAGCTTCCCATGCTGCCGCCCGTGGCGTACTCCAGCCCATCAGCAACCCGGCCTGGGTCTGCTTGCCATAGGCCTCCAGCGCACCCGTCTTGCTGGGCCAGTACTGAATGCTTGCTCAGAGCCTCTTCTTATCTGCCAACCGCGGCCTGCTCCCTGACCCACTCCCTACTTTTTCCACTCACGCACCATTCTGGTTTTTTGACCCAATCAGTGAAATACATATTGGGGTGATCTTCCAAAATATTGCAACGCACATAACCCATTTTTGGCATAGCGTAGTATTGCAGCGGAGTAAGCACAAAAATACAAACAGCAATCAAGGAGGCTCCAAATATATTGCTCATGCAAAAAATGCGGTCAATAATTTTCGCCACCGAAGCACCGCATGGAATGGCTTTAAGCACTGAACCAATAGCCACAACGATTGAAATGATGATGATGTAAATTGACAGAGGTGCTCCGGGAGTTATTCTTACCATCGCCGATCTCTCCGAAATTTCCTCTATTGCAGAAATCAAGCCAACATCCAAAACCCACAACCCCATCAACAAGAGACCGATGCAAAACGGTATTACCCAAATGATCATCCCACGAATTCTTTTTAAATCATGCATTTTTTATCATTCATTTGATTTTATGAGAAACCATGTTCAAGTTTAAGTCAGGCGCTCCGAGCGGCTTGCATTCATCGGATTTCAACAAATACAGCCCGACATCAGTTCCCCCAGGAATACTTTTCAGGGAATCAATAACTCTTTCCTTTATTTTGAATTTCCTGTCCATCATATTCAAGGCAATTCCAGAAACAAATACAACCACAGCCATGGTAAACAAAGGAGCAACTGCGACAGCCGTTACTATCGGCACCATGAATCCAGCTATAAGTCCTATCGAGGTCGCCAGCCCTGCCTTTACCGCTTCCACCCCAATCCCGCCTACCAGATCATGCATGGTCTTCTCGTCATTGAAGATGAAGTCCAGCGTCTCGACGGCAGTGGAAACAACGATGCTCAGGATGAAGCCGCCCTTGGCCACGTTCTGCAGGCCACGCATTCCCAGGCCCATCTGGATCATGCGTGGGTGCGTGGCCAAAAAGCGTGTGCCCTGCAGCAACTGATGCCGAAAGCCTGCTCGACCTTTGATGATGATGTAGGAGCCCTTGGCCGTTGTCTTGATGTAGGTACCTGCCCCGGCAATACCCAGTGCGATCAGTGTCTTGGCGATCAGATAGCTGTCGGTTGCAGCCAATGCCGCAGGAAGGGTTACGGGCTTTTCGGCACCGGGGCTGACTGTCTGGCGCCAGTACCGCCCCAGTGCACTTTGCGCCAGGATGCCATGCAACCGCTCGGCCAGCCGCGGGTCGCGGCGGGCCTTGTCCTGCAGGATGCCTACGTACTCCTGGGGCGTGAGCACCAGTACATCTGCCTGTCGGCTGTTCATGGCATTGGCCATTTGCCGGTTGAAGGCCTTGGTGTGGTCGATATAAGGACGGGAGCTGTCTGTGAATTCGCTCATGGCAGTGTTGTCATTGGTGCAATCTCGAAAAAAAGCGCTGCCTGGCTTGCCTTCGGTGGCTATTTCCAATGACGGGCTGTTGCTGAAAAGAAAGTCCCTGGCCTGCGTGCGAAAACGCGGCGCACCGGGCTTGCGCAATTGCCATGGGAGTGGCAACTGTGCGCGGTAGACCGGCGTACGCCTCGCCTGTGGATTTTTCAGGTTATGCGGGCGTTTGCAGGGGCCGTACGCGATGCCGTTGCGCCCACAGTCAAATCTCATGCGCCAAAGTGCAAAAAATTGCCACGGCCAGCACCATAGGCGCAGCAAATCCCGGCATACAGGCGCTTGCCGCCCTTGATTCAGCCAAATGAAGCGAGGAACGAGCCGGCATTGCAGGCCCGATATGCCGTATATGCCGCATATGCCGCATATGCAAAGCGTGCTGCAGCTCAGCCTTGAAGGATGTGTGCCTGCACCAGGCACTCCCGCAACGCCTGCGCCACAGGCCCCAGCACGCGGTCACGCCTTTGCAGCAGGCCCAGCGTGCGCCACACATCGGGCGCGGTCAGGGGCACCCCGCAGACCTGGGCGTGGTCCTGGCGCAGGGCCAGCTGGGGCACGGCGGCCAGCCCCAGGCCGGCTTCCACCAGGGCCAGGGCGCCTGTGACGTGGTTGCACTCGTGCCAGGCCACGGGCTGCTCGGGCAGGCCGGCCATCACCTGGTCCAGCAGCAGCCGGTTGCCGCTCTTGTGGGAAACGGACACCAGGCGCTTGCCCGCCAGCTCGGCCCATTCCACCTGGCTGCGCCCGGCCCAGGCGTGGCTGCGCGGCATGGCCAGCACATAGCGCTCGCGCGTGAGCGCCTCAAAGCGCAGCGACGGCTCCTGGCTGCCCGTGAAGCTCAGGCCAAAGTCCGCATCCCCGCGCAGCACGGCCTCCACCACCTGCTGCGCGCTCTCGTCGATGACGTGCACCTGCACATCGGGCTGCTCCACGGCAAAGGTCTTCAGCACGGGCGGCAGCAGATTGGTGGCCACCGAAGGCACGCAGGCGACCGTCACCCTGCCACGGCGCAGCTTCAGCTGGTCATCCACGCGCTGCACGGCCTCGTCCAGGCCGGCCAGGGCCCTGCGCGCCTCCTGCAGGAACTCATGGCCCACCTCGGTCAGTTCCACACGCCGCGTGGTGCGCTCCAGCAGCCGCGCGCCCAGCACGGACTCCAGCCGCTCCACCCGCCGGCTCAAGGCAGGCGGCGACAGGAAAAGCGCTTCTGCGGCCAGCCGAAAGCTGGCCTTCTCGGCCGTGGTCACGAAGGCGATCAATTCCCCCATGTCGAATTTGATGCGCTGCACGCAACAGTCCTTCCAAAAGTTGCAATTCACAGAATAACACCCGCTGCATAGGATGGCGCCCTTGATAACGCTGCCCCCTGCAGGCAGGCAAGACCAACAAACGGAGACGACATGCACCAACGCAGACTGATCGCAGGCGGCGCCCTGGCCGCCCTTCTTTCCCTGGCCGTGGGCACCGCCCAGGCCCAGGACTTCCCCCCCAAGAAACCCGTGGTCATGGTGGTCGGCTTCGCCGCAGGCGGCTCGGCCGACATTGCCGCGCGCATCATCGCCAAGAAGCTGGGCGAGAACATCGGCCAGAGCGTGGTCGTGGAAAACAAGCCCGGCGCGGGCGGCAACCTGGCCCACACGCAGGTGGCCAATGGCCCGTCCGACGGCTCGGTGCTGCTTTTCGGCTCCATCGGCCCGCTGGCCATCGCACCGCACTTCATGAAGATCGGCTACGACCCGCTCAAGGACCTGGCCCCCATCACCATGGGCGTGAACTTTCCCAACGTACTCGTCGTGCCTGCCGCCACGGGCATCAAGACCCTGGGCGAATACGTGGCCAAGGCCAAGCGCGAACCCGGCAAGCTGGACTTCGCCTCCACCGGCCCCGGCTCCGCATCGCACCTGGCCGGTGAACTGCTCAACGATGTCGCCAAGATCGACACCCTGCACGTGCCCTACAAGGGCGGCGCGCCCGCCCTGCAGGACGTGCTGGGCAACCGCGTGACCTCCTTCTACGCAGCCCCGCCCACGGCCCTGCCCCACATCGAATCGGGCAAGCTGATCCCGCTGGCCACCACGGGCCTCACGCGCCCGGCCTACCTGCCCAACGTGCCCACCGTGGCCGAGAGCTTCCCCGGCTTCAACGCCACCAACTGGTACGCCTTCGTGGCATCCGCCAAGACGCCCAAGCCCTTGCTGGACCGCTGGAACACCGAGCTGGTCAAGGTGCTGAACACCCCCGAAGTGCGCGACAACCTGCTCAAGCACGGCCAGACCGCCGCCCCGGGCACCCGCGAGGAACTGGGCCAGTTCATCGCCGCCGAGCACGCCAAGTGGGGCCGCATCATCCGCGAGCGAAAAATCACCGCCGATTGATCCCCCTTGGCTGTCTCAGCAGCCTCGGCAGCCATCCCCCAACCATAAAAAACCAGGAGACAAACCATGACCGCCATCCGTTCCACCCCCCAGCAGTCCTATCTGCAGTCCTCCGTGCCATCCCCCCTGCGCCGCCGCACCCTGGGCGCGCTGCTGGGCGGCGCCCTCAGCCTGGGCCTGGCCCTGGGCGCTGCCACGCCCTCCACCGCCGCCGCAGATGAAATCCGCGTGGTCACCTCGGGCGGCTTCTCTGCCGCCTATGACCAGCTGATACCCCTGTACGAGCAGGCCACGGGCCACAAGGTCGTCACCTCGCGCGGCGCCTCCATGGGCAATGCGCAGGACTCCATTCCCAGCCGCCTGGCACGCGGCGAGCAGTTCGATATCGTCATCCTCGCGGATGGAGCCTTGGACAATCTGGCCGCCCAAGGCAAGGTGGAAGCGGGCAGCCGTGTGGACCTGGCGCGCTCCATGATCGGCATGAGCGTGCGCAAGGGCACGCCCAAGCCCGACATCAGCACCGTGGACGCGCTCAAGCAAACTCTGCTGGATGCCAAGACCATTGCCTACTCGGCCAGCGCCAGCGGCACCTATCTGGCCAACGAACTGTTCCCGCGCCTGGGCGTGGCCGAGCAGATGAAGGGCAAGGCCACCCGCATCCTCAGCGAGCGCGTGGGCGCCGTGGTTCTGCGTGGCGATGCGGACATCGGCTTCCAGCAGGTCAGCGAACTGCTGCCGTTCAAGGAGCTGGAATTCGTCGGCCCCCTGCCCGATGAAGTGCAGCAGCGCGTCTTCTTCTCCGCAGGCGTGGCCACCGGCGCCAAGAGCCCTGAGACGGCGCGCCACCTGATCCGCTTCCTGGCAGCCCCCGCCGCCGCGCCCATCGTGCGCAGCACGGGCATGGAGCCGGCGGCCAAGCCCTGACGGCAGGCCCCTGAGCCCTCAAGGCCCTCTAGGCACTCAAGGCCCTCAGGGCCCTCAGGGCCCTCGACACACAGGGGGCCTTCACCCCTCCCCGGTTCGACCTCCGTTCAGCGGCATTGCAACGGCACTGCTGCGGCATGCCGCTGCCCAGCCCTATCACCCTCGCCACACCCATGAACACCAAAACCCTGGTGCTGATCACCCTTGCCGCCGCACCGCTGTCGGCCCTTGCGCAATCCAGCATCACGCTCTACGGCATTGCCGATACCGGCGTGCGCTACACCAGCGGCCTTACCGCCGCCAACGCGGCCAGCAACACCTCGGGCGCCGCGCTGTCCAGCGGCGTCAACACCACCAGCCGCTTCGGGTTTCGCGGCCGCGAAGACCTGGGCGGCGGCATGTACGCCCTGTTCAACCTGGAAACCGGCCTGAACCTGGACACCGGCACCACCGCCAACTCCAGCAAATTCTTCGACCGCGCAGCCATCGTGGGCCTGGGCGGCAGCTGGGGCCAGGTCACGGCCGGCCGCCAGACCAACCTGCTGGCAGATGCCATCAGCCCCGTGGACCCCGTAGGCATGCGCTTCGCCGCCTTCAACCCCAACATCGCCACAGCGGCCCTGAGCAGCCACGGCCTGGGCGTGGAATACGGCAGCGCGGGCGCCACCACGGGCTCGTACCGGCTGGACAACTCGGTCAAGTACACCGGCCGCTTCGGCGGCCTCACCGCCCGCGCCATGTACAGCTTTGGCGAGACGGCGCAAGGCGGCTCCGCCCGCTCATCGGCCGGCGCAGGCCTGGCCTATGGCACGCAGACATGGACCGTCTCCGGCGCCTACCAGCGCTTCAAGACCGCAGACCAATGGGAGCTGAAAGCCGCCACCCTGGGCGCAACCTACAAATGGGACAACTTGCGCCTTGCACTGAACACCGCGCGCAGCGACGGCCAGACCAACGCCACCACCAGCCGCACCGTGCAGCGCGTGCACTCGCTGGGCGCCACCTGGTCCGCCCGCAGCACGCTCGACCTGACCGCCGCCCTGTACCGCGTGGAACGCGAACGCAGCGGCCGCGCCGCAGACGGTTACACCCGCGCCCTGCTGTTTGCGGAATACAAGCTCTCGCGCCGCAGCAAGCTGTATGCGGAACTGGACCGCACGCATTGGAGTGGAGGGTTTCAGGGCGGGCAGAACAAGGATGTGGCTACGGGGGTGACTGCGGGGTTGATGCATAGTTTCTGAGGGGCGCTGCGAGCACCTGCCCCATTGCCAACTCAGCCGCTCAGCTTTTTGAACGGCGTGTCGGAAGTGATCCAGCCCTTGCCTTGGGGGCAGATCACTTCCTTGTAACGCAGCTCTTTTTCAAAGCTCCACTGCTGGCCGAGTGCGCAAACGTCCCCTGCGTTGAGGACAAATGCCACCGTCTGTGGATCGCCTTTTTTCAGCAGAACATCGACGCTTTGCGTCGCTTCCCATTGCCCACTCGGCGACTGGCTGCATCCCAGAGTTGCCAGCAAAGCCATGATCGCGCCCCTTCGAAGTACGTTTTTCATCAACTGCCCTTCTTGTAGTTGTCGCGCGAAGACTTTCGAGCGACGGCTTCAGGCTGATCTGCGATATTGGGCTTTGGCAAGCCTGTGACCTCTCCCGCCGCTACCAGACCTTGCCCAGCTTTCTGACCGGACTTCGGCTGTACGCCGAAACCGGAAACTTGCTGGATCGCAGTGCGCCAGACAACTGAACGGCAGCTCTCGTAAGCTGAGAACTGGTGCTTACGACCCAAAGCGGAAATTGGGATATCAGGGAGGGCGCTTGGTGACCCACGCCAGGTGCAGTTGAGACATGCAGCACTGGTTGGTGCATCTGAAAATTGGCACTGCTTTTTTGAGGTTATTTCATCCGCGTGGGCAGAAATGTGCCCACCCTACCTCGCTTGCCGTTCACAAAGTCGTCATGCAGGGGCTGACCTCGGGTGTATGAGACAGCGAGAATCCCCAGCGATTCAACTTTCTCCAAGGTCTGTTTGACTAAGGATGTTCAGTCCCACAGTGAGATGGTGCGGATGAAGTCCACCATCCTTGTTTACCTCGCAGTCGTCGTTGCGCTTCAGTCGCTCATGATCATTAAGCTTAATCTCATCATTAGCGACTACTTATTCTGCTCTGCCATGCTGGAAGCCCACTATCCAGCCACGGGACTATTCCCAGCATGAGCTACCAAAACGCTCGCCGCATGACGGGCGCAGTTGCGGCCTGTCAAATAGTGTCTGGCCGCCTAGGCCAATTTCGAGGAATCAGAGCATCCTCTGACTTCTTGTTCCATCGCATGCGAGTGGCATTGACATACCGGGGGTCATCACCGAAGAACGCGTGCTCGATCAGCAACACCTGCAGACCCTTTTGAGCAGCTGTCTCATCAAAAAGGAAGTCGAGGTGCCGGCGCATGGCTGAGACCTCTTCGTTCTCCTCGATGGTCGACTCGTCTTCCCCACGTTGCGGGTAATAGGGCCGACTGATCTGGTCAAACGCAAGAAAGGCAGGTACTGGCGAGTTGATCTCTCCCAGGTACTTCTGCAGCGCGAAAGACAGGGCAATGTGAATAGCCAGATAGTTTTCGTCCGACCCGGCGTCATGCAGCCGCAACACAGCCCTGGAGCCTTGCTCGATGATCGCGACATCTGGTGGTCTGGAGGAAAACTGAAGGTCGGCCCCAATACAGGGAGCCACAGTAGGCAGCTGGCCGAACGCTTCTGACAGGTATTCGGACACTTTGCGCTCGGCAAACCTCAGCAGTTTTTCCTTGGCTTCGGTGTCGATTTGCCCTTCCAAACTCTGGATCTGGTCTCGCAGGACACCCAAGTCTGCCCCAGGCTGCGGCGTGGTTGGATTCATCTCCAGAAACTGTGAAACCTTGCCCTGCAGGTTCGCATGGTACTGGGCCAAGGTGTTCAACTGCTTAGCCTCCTCACTCTGGCGAATCCAGGTCTTGATGCGCTCATCAACCTCATTCACTTGGCGGTTCAGGCGATCAATTTCCATATCCAACGAGTCTTGGTGCTCGATCAGTCGAGGGCGCACGTTCTCAACCGCCACACTCTCCGACCGAATGACGGCCATGGAGTGGCGGATAGCCTTGGAGATTGCAGCACCACGTTCGGTCGGACTGTCACACACCGGGCACGTGTCTGCCGCTGGCTTGAGATGCTCCGCAATTTTCAGCTTTTCATATTGGCGTCGCACCGTCCCCTCGAACCTCACCATGTCCTGAAGGGCCGAGCTGGTCGCACGTGATTGCCTTTTCGTTTGCTCAAGGGTACTCAGTAAGCCACGACGAGTGTCGTACAACTTGCCAAGTTCACTCTCATTCGGGTTCGAACCGATTCTGCTGGCAGAGCGCTGAACGCGTTTGAGCACGCCCTCCAATTCTTTCTCGGAAGACTCCTGGGAAGGGGTGTCGCACAAGCCACTTCGGCTTGCATCATGCAGCAAACGCAAAGCGTGCTTTTTGTAGTCGCTACCGGCTGCCTGGCGAGACCGTTGCTGCCGCTCCTCTCGCTCAAGCTGCTTGCGAAGTTCACGCAGGCGCCGCTCCTTGAGCACCGAATCTTCGCTCACAACGCGGAGGAAGTAGGGCATCGTTTCGACAATGGCCGGGGCTTCATCAGCCTGATCCAGCCCATGCAGAAGAGCAGTTTCGTTATAAATGACATCCTTGGGCACGAACATGTAAGCCGTCGCGTGACGTACCGTGGGGCGCCATTTACGGGCAGTTTTATCATCGGAAGCATCGGGCACACCAGCAATCCCAAAGGCGCGCTCAATGAAGCCTTTTGCTGCCTCAAGTGTCGTTAAGCCTTGAAGCTGCTCGACGTGGCTTGGAATTGGCAGATCTCGTCCGTTGCTCACGTACATTTTGGTGCTGGTGGCCTGCCCCACAGGCGGGACTATCCGCGCAGTAATCATCTGCGCATCTCCGAGCACCCATTTCACACCCACCGCGAGACTATGTCGTTTCACATGCGCCGCCAGCTCGCATTTGCTGGAGCCAAGGCAGTAATCAATGGCTTTGATCAGGGTGGATTTACCCGTGCCGGATGCACCGGTGAATATATTCACCTCACCCAATTTCAGCGGAAGGTCGCGCAGCCGACCACCCTCACCGATGAAAAAAATGTTTGAAATATTCCAGCGGCTCATAGCTTCAGCCCCATCATGTCGAATACTGTCCGTGTAGTACCCGCCGAGGCAAACCAGTAACCCAAGCGGTGAATTTTCTTGAAGATTTGTTGAGTGTCCTCACTCAATTGCGCGGTGAGATGTCGAGGCATCGAGGACGCCCCGTGAACTACACGGCCTTCAGGGTTGAGCGCTAACAACTGGCTGAAGCAGGCGAATTGGATTGCTTCGGTCACAATTTCCAGTGAGCCGTTAATCCTGTCCGCGAGCCGGATCTGAATGACCGGGCTACGGTGCAGCCACTCCAATAAGCCAGTACTTCGATTGGTGCGATCAAAGGTTGAAGCCAGGTCACCCGAGAGTGCTACCGGCAGAGCCGCGTAGCACAACGTGATGTCAGGAGCGCTGGTTCCAAACGACAGATACCCTGTCACGAAATGTGTCAGCAATGCGGCGCAATATGCCGGGTTGGTTTCGGCATAGATATCGTGTGTGATGGCCATTCCCTATTCCTTGAGAAGCGTCAGGTACTGGGCATGCCACCCCACCGTCAAATCGATAGCCAGTAGCTGGTAGGTTCCTCGCACGTAGTAGTGACCGCTCCAGCTTGATGAGATCGGCTCGACCTCTTTCGGCGCAAAATCATGAGTCCAACGCAAGACATCAAGCCCCATGGATGCGATCTCATTGGGGCTGCGCATTTCGCAATTTTCGACCATCCGGGTGTGAATATCCGACCAGGACTCCTTGAGCTTGTCGTCGTACTTGGCGATCTTCGAGCGTAGTTGAGGCTTTTCACGAATCCATTTTGATCGCTGGTGTGCAGCCCGCCATTGCTCACGAACGGCTTTGCTGATGTCCGAGGGCTGGCCGCCAACCAAAGCGATCTGACGGTACAGCATGCTGTCCGCCTGATAGTCGTCTGGATGGCTCACCATATCGAAGTCAGCAGTCAGCTTGTCCTCGTCCAACTGGGGAATGATCGACGATAGGGTGTGCTCTACTTCACTTCGGTGAACAACCCGGTCGCGTTTACCACACAGCGTGTAGACCACTTGCAAATCCCACCATGCAAGCAGGCTCTCAGCGGCACGTAGACGGTGCTCTTTGGGCATCAAATGCAAGTGTCGGGATAATTCAGCAGGAATCTCTCCGACGGTGACTTCATCAGGCTTTATGAAGATTCGTTTGAGCAGACTGGATCTGATGGTCGGGTCAAGCGCGAGAAAGGCCTCACAGCCTTTGGCGCGAGCAGCATGGCGGAGACTGACTTTTTTTACTCGGTCGTCCGCACGCTCTGCGACAACCCTCTGCGCCTCCTCAAGCATTGCGTTGAGCAAGGGCTCTCGATCCGTTTCCTCGTCACACAGTGCCATCAACGGAGAGCTGTCGGGTACGGGGCCCACTGCGACGAGGTGGAACCTCGTATCAGCGAGCGATACCAAAGGAATGGCGTCTATCCATACCTTGATGGTCTTCCATAGCGCCACACATGCGAGAGTAACTGGAGGCGGGTTTTCCTGTATGGAGTGCTTGAGTTGATACAGCAAGGACTGTCCATTGGACTCGATTTCAACGTCATCAAGCCGCTCAATGGCCACAGCAGCATCATCTGTTCTCAGCCGTACCAACATCAGTAGCGCATATTGGCTCTGATAGTAAAACCCTAGTGCAGCCGCCGATGCATCATGAACAGTGTTCGAATCTGCTACATCCATTCTAGACCACAAGCCTCCCTGGTACTGTGTGCGATCCAATAAAAAATCACAGAATGATACAAGAGTGCCATCCATCAAGCCTGCTTCAGGTGGCTAAGGACTACCTCAAACTACGCTAAAGGCCAAATTAGCAACCATTGAACCGCCCCCTCGCCTTTGTAGGCGCTCCCAAATCTCAAAATAAACCCTTGATGAATGTCCGCTTCTGGCCGATTGTGCCCCAAGGGCGAGCGTCTGCTCATGGCCGACAACGGCCGACAACGGCCGACCAAGAGTACATCCCGAACGTCGGTAACCGCTGCACAGCAGGAGTTGACGGAGGCGATTCGACCGACCGCAATGGGTCGATTGCTGGCTAACGCGAACGACCGCTGGTGGGGAGTTCAGCGCTATCCCACTGTTCCGCCCAGCCCGCCATCAGACGACAGACCGCTCACGCTGCAAAGTCGACACCTGTCGGCAACAGATGAGCGTCACAAAATGAGTAGATATCGGACCAGACGCTGGACGACTGGCCAAGCCGGTCGACCAGTCCTGAGGAAATGCTCCGCGTCGCATTACGTTCCAAGCCGGTATTCACGGAACTGCGCATATTGGCAGATCCTAGGCTCAAGGTCGCGGAAACTTCCGCCGCAACTCCAGCAAGGTTCCGATCACGGAAAGCCCGTAGTTGTCACTGCGCATGACGGGGTGATCCTGGTTGAGCGGTATCAGTTCGAAAACCTCCTCGCCGCCGTCATCGTGGCCGAGCAGCCGGTACTTGCGAAACAGGGTTTCATTCTTTCCGGTCTTGGCGGCTACATAGTCGCCGGGCTGCGGCGTGACGGCAGGGTCGATCAGCACACGGTCACCTTCGCGGAACTCGGGGAACATGGAGTCGCCATCGAGTTGAAGGAAGAAAGCACCCTGTGAAGGGCTGTCGTCTCCGAACTCCACGAGGCGAATCCTCCGGCGGCGAGACGGTCCCGTGAAGCTCAGAGGATAGGCGCGCCCCACGGCCGAGACCGTGGCATCTGCGGAAACATCAACGTCCAAAAGCAGGTCTACGTTCAGGATTCTTCCGACCACGGAAAGCCACATCTTGTCCATGCGGCCCGTCTTGAACCAGCCATTGACGCCTTGGGGAGTGCATTTGACGCCCAACTCCTTCTCGCACAGCTCGGCAAGGCGTTTCTTGGTTTTCTTGCCATCCACAGGCTGCCACCGGGCGAACGCGGCCTCCAGTCTGACCCGCATCAGCTTCGCTGTTTTCTCAAGCATTGCTGGATTCTGCTTTTAACAATTGATACAAACCAATACTTGATTTAATAAAGCATTGCTGTATTAATTTAAGAAATCTACCAATTCATCAGCCATCGCGATTGGCCGCAATTTTGGAATCCATGCACATCACCCACCACTTCACTCCCGGCCTGCACTTCGCCGCGCGCTGGAAGTACGCCGCCCGCGCGCCATCGGACCGGGCCTGTTGGTTGCGGCTGCCGCTGGGGCAGCCGGATGCGGGCAGAGCCGATCCGCATGGCGCCTGGTGGTGCGTGAGGCGCTGCGCTGCCGTGCTGCGGCGGGAGATGTGGCAGTCGGTGGATCTGCCGCCAGGCATGCCCTTGCGGCCGGGGCCGGAAGATGTGGCGCTGGCTCTGCACGCGCTGATGCAGCGTTGGCAGGTGCAGCTCAGCGCAGGGGCCGGGCACAGTCCGCTGCAGTCCTGCACCCGGGCGCTGTTGGCGGGCGGCGGGGCCGTGCTGCAACTGCAGTCAGAGGCGCTGAACCGGTGCCCGCAGAGCACGTTCTGGGCCTGGGTGATTGGTGTGGAGATGCATCAGAGAATGCTGCCCGCGCCGGTGAAGCCATGGCCGTCATGCCGTGCACCCCGCCCCGTCGCGCTACTCGCCATTCCCTTTGGCTGGAGCATGCCCTGGGCCTGCGGCTATGCGGCGCGGGTGCAGGTGAACCGCGACGGGCATTGCGATGTGGATGGCATTGACGGGCAGTGGCGCGAGTGCCGCTGCCTGGCTGCAATCACGTTGTCGCCCGCGCAACGCGGCAATGCAGGGCCATTGACGGGGCACGCACCGTGTTGAAGTCCACCAAGACAAGGTCCCACATGGATGAGACCACGCACCTCACCCACCGTTTCACCCGAGGGCTTCGCTTTGACGGACTGTGGACCTACTCGGCGCTCACGCCCTCAGGCCGAGCCTATTGGGCACGGCTGCCGGCAACCCGGGCCGGCGGCATGGCTGCAGCAGATCCACAGCGGGCCTGGTGGTGCGTGCGCCAGTGCGTTGCAGTGCTCAATCGCAGGCCCTGGCGTTCCGCGCATCTGCCCTCGGGCCTGCCTGCGCAGCCGGAATGTGGCGATGTGGCGCTGGCCCTGGGCGCAATGCTTGCGGGCTGGAACGTGAAGGTGCTGGATGACCCCTCGACACAGGCGCCGCTGCTGCGCAGCACCGATGCGCTGCTTGCCGGTGGCTGCTCTTTGCTGCAACTGCAGGCCGAGGTTTCGAGCGATGGCGTGCAAGCCGTTTTCTGGGACTGGGTGATCGGCGTGGAAATGCACGAGAGGTTCCAGCGTGCCAAGCGCATTTCAGCCTTTGACATGCCCGGGCGCCCTGGCGCGCTGCTGATCTGGCCCTTCGGCTCGCCCCTGGCATGGAATCACGCCTTGAGGGTGACGGTGGATGGCGAGGGGCTGTGTGATGTGGATGGCCTGGATGCGCGCGCAAGCCGATACCGCTGCACGGCGGCCATCACGCTGGAGCCACTGAGCAACGACATTGCCGTCAACGGCAGCTTCTCCTGACCGGCTTTTTCTGACCGGCTTTCCTGACCCAAAGAAATGCAGAACTCCAATCTCACGCCAGAGCAGTACGAGCGGGAAATTCCGCTGGAGCCAAGTAGTCCCGGTCAACGCCTCATCAGCGGCCTGCTCTTTGATGGTCACTGGCAATACAAAAGGCGTGCGGAAGCCGGCAAGACCAGCTGGACACAGCTGCCGATGGCCTCCGACCTTGCTGGCCCGGCCGACCCTTATGGCACCTGGTGGTGCGTTCGCCGGTGCGCCGTGGTTCTGGAGCAGCACCACTGGTTGTTCCTGCGGCTGCCCGTTCACCTGCCCCCGCTTCCCGGCGTGGAGGAGCTGGCGCAGATCCTTGATGTGCTGCTGCCCGATTGGGACGTGCAGGCACCTGCTGAATGCGCCCGGACGCCCTTGCTGTGCGCCCAGGCAGTCGAGCAGGGAGGCAGTGCCTTGCTGATGCTGGAGTCACCGGAGTGCGAAGGGCCCAAGCCGGGCATTTTCTGGGCCTGGGTGGTGGGGTACGAGCCGGAGCTGCCGTTGTCGTGCACCGACGATTGCGTTGCGTCCGACACATTGCCGTCACCGGGTGCGCAGGCCATGGCGCCTCCCAAGACTTTGCTTGCCCTGCCCTTTGGCTCGACCCTGCCCTGGTCCAGCGGGTACGCCACCCGGATCCAGGTGCAAGCCGACGGGACCTGCCTCCTGCATGATGCGGGCGGCCCGTGGCACCCATGCCAGTGGCTTGGCACGGTCACGCTTGCAGCCAGGCCCGCACCGGCCTGACGGTGGTGGATCTGCAGCCGCAATGCACATGCCCAGGTCTCCAATTCGTACCTTCATGCCCGGCCTGCGCTTCGATACGCAATGGCGCTACGAGGTGGGTACACAGACGCGCAAGACGCGCTGGGCCACACTGCCCACGGTTCCCGATGCCCAGTGCCTGCCCGATCCGCTGGGCGCCTGGTGGTGTGCAAGGCGATGCGCTGCCGTGCTGCGGCAACGGGCATGGCTGCAGGTGCAATTGCCGCTGCAGTTGACGCCACAGCCCGGCCCGCAAGAGCTGGCGCAGGTTCTAGCTTTGCTGCTGCCCGGCTGGAAAGCGCAGCTTGAGAATTTCCCCGCCCTCGCTCCGCTGCGTTGTGCCCAAGCCATGCAGCGGGGCGGCAGCGCCATGCTGCTGCTGGAAATGCCAGGTCACAGGTTTCGCCACCCGGCGCTCTTCTGGACCTGGGTGATCGGCATGGAGCGATCACCGCTGCGCCTGCGCTCTGCAAACAATCTCACGCGCCTCGAACCCTATCCACCAGCGCAGCCGCTACCCGAAACCTTGCTGGCCATGCCCGCCCGCCGCTCAAGGCCCGCCGCCAACCGCCACGTCACCCGCATCCAGATGGACGCCACCGGGCGCTGCATCTCGGATGACGCCGCCTGGCCATCGGATGGATGCAGGTGGCTGGCGTGCATCACGCTGGAGCAGTTGGGCGGGGGTTGGGCCTGAGTTGGGCCTGAGTTGGGCCGTGGTGGGAATGCGCGCACGGCCCGTGCCCTCAGTCCCCGCGCACGCCTGTCTCTCAGATGCGCGGCGTGTACTTGAGCGTGAACATGACGTTGCGCGGGTCGCCGAAGTCGTTGTTGCCGTTTTGCTCGGCAAAGCCGGGGATCCAGTAGCGCTTGTCGAAGACGTTGTTGAGGTTCATGACTAGAGCTGACTGGATGTGGAGACGGCGGCGCAGCGGGATGTGTTGTGGGCGGTAGTCCGTATCTACTGGCAACGATGACCTAATTTGTCATTTGCTCAAGAGTTAATCTTGGGCAATCTTGGCACTCCCTTGGAATATTTTCAAATATCACATCATTCCCCACCATGATGCTATTCATTGGCGGTTCAAGATACCAATATATTGAGCCATTCAGCCAAAGATCCACCACAGCGCTTTCAGAAATAAGTCTACCTGTTTTTACTTCATAAAGACGCACAGTCATGGGCATTTTCATCTGGTGATAAATCAGTTTCTGGGCTAATGGCACGTAATAGTACTCAACCCTGTAAACGCCTCGCGGGCTGATGCTCTCACCTTGTTTCTTTGGTATCATGAACAGCAAAATCAATACCGTAATCAACGCCATCCCCAGGATGATAAATATCCATTTTTTACTATATTTAATTTTCACAAAATTATCTCATAAGGATGATTTATTTTTACCCCAGAGCCATTCCCATGACATGACGCCACGCTATTTCGCAGGCGATGCCCTTGGATTCATCAGCATTGCACCTTTTCAAACCCTGCAGATCAGCAATGGTGGAATTCTTCGTTTGCTCAAGACGATCCACCACGGGGGCAGCACCTACCGCAAGTTCCTGTCCTTGTACCCCGAAGTACGCTGCGAGCCGCTGGACTCGCTGTATTTTCTTCGCACCAGCCTCAATGCCTTTGACAGATCGCTGCTACACGATCTGCTTTTTTGCTATGGCTGGCGAGAGTCCAACTGGGGTGCACTCCTGGCGGCGCTGGCCCCAGCCCCTGAATACCGCGCCATGCTGGAGGACCGCCGCCCCAGCCTTCCATACGCAAGCCGGATCGTCGACTTGGCACTGGCAGCATGCGGCCAACCAGTGCCTGAACAATTGGTGGAGCACCAACATCTCCTGATCTCGATCAGGTCCATGCTAGACGAGCTACCTGCTGCAAGAATTCCCTTGCGCCCATCCCTCAATGCCGCCATGGAAAGCCAATACATCCGCGAGGTCGAGCACATCAGAAACATCTACCGGATGCACGGCACGGATGCCGCAAAAAAGCAGATGACGCAAGGAGCCATTGGCTACTATGGAATGAGCCATAAATTGTGGGTAGCAAACGGGGCCCGTGCCTATCAGCCAAAGTAGTACTCCCATCACCATGCCGCAAGAAGCATCTATTGCAACTTCCCTAGGACTCTCACCACCGCAATTGCGCCGTGGGACCTACAGGCCCCGGTTGCCCAGAAGCACACCAAGAAAGCTCTGAACGCCGAATATTCATCGGGCAGCAAGCGGTATGGGCATGCCAGCAAAGCATCGCTCCGATACCTGGCCACAGTACGGCCTGCAGGCGGCGGGTGACTCAGCCCTGCAGCTCCAGCACCGCCATGCGGTCATACAGCGTGGCCCGCGAGATGCCCAGCTGGCGCGCCGTGGCCAGTTTGTTGCCGCTGTTGGCGGCCAGGGTGGCGGTGATGGCCTTGCGCTCCAGCTCGGCCACCTGCTGGGCCAGGGGGCGCAGCAGGTCGGTGTCGGCGGGGCTGTTGTGGGCAGGGGACGGGGCGGGTGCAGTCTCGGGGCCCGGTGCGGGGGCGGCGGGTTCCACGCCCGATGAGCGCAGCACTTCGCGCAGTTGCTCTGCGTTGATGGCGGTGTCTTCGCTGCGCATGGCGGCCTGCTCCAGCACGTTGCGCAGCTCGCGGATGTTGCCGCGCCAGGTCTGGCCGGCCAGCAGGGCCAGGGCGTCGGGCAGGAGTTCTGGCGGGGGCATGTCGTTGCGCAGGGCCAGTTCTTCGGAGAGGACTTCGACCAAGGCCGGGATGTCGCGCCTGCGTTCGCGCAGCGGCGGCACGCGGATGGGCAGCACATGCAGGCGGTAGAAGAGGTCTTCCCTGAAGCGGCCATCGCGCACCATCTGCGGCAGGTCGCGCGAGGTGGCTGCCACCACGCGCACGTCAAAGCGCACGAGCTGGTTGGAGCCCAGCGGTTCGATCTCGCCCTCCTGCAGCGCGCGCAGCAGCTTGGCCTGCAGGTTCAGGGGCATGTCGCCGATTTCGTCGAGGAACAGCGTGCCGCCGTCGGCCAGCCTGAATTTGCCGTCGCGCGGCTTGCGGTCGGCGCCGGTGTAGGCGCCGGGGGCAACGCCGAAGAATTCGGCCTCCAGCAAGGCATCCGGCACGGCGGCGATGTTGACGGTGACGAAGGGGCCGCCGGTGCGGGCCGATGCCGCGTGGATGGCATGGGCCAGCAGTTCCTTGCCGGTGCCGGTTTCGCCCAGCAGCAGCACGGGGCTGAGCGACTGGGCCGCGCGGCGCGCCTGGCGCTTGACCTCCACGGCCGCCGGGCTGCTGCCGACAAAGCTGGCAAAGCTGTACTTGGCGCGGCGCTCGCCCTGCACGGCCACGCGCAGGCTGCGGTTGCGCTGGGCGGCCAGCTCGCGCCGGGCCTCGTCCAGGTCGCGCTGCAGAACGGCGAACTTGCTGATGAGGGGCTGCAGCGTGGTCTCCGGCTGGTCGAAGAGCACGATGCCGATGGCACCGATGACCGCGCCCGCATCGTCCTTGAGCGGGATGCGGCTGACCACGAAGGTGCCGGCGCGGTTGGTGAGCAGGTCGATGAGTACGGGCTCGCCGGTTTCCAGCACGCGGCGCATGCGGGTGTTGGGGATGACGTCCTCGACCATGTGGCCCAGGAAGTCGTCCACCGAGGCCACGCCCAGATCGGGCAGAAAGCGCTGGTAGCCCTCGTTGACCCAGACGATGCGCCCTGCCCTGTCGGCCAGGAACATGCCCTGGCTCATGGTGGAGAACAGCTGGAACATGGAGCGCGCTGCCAGCGCGAGGATGCCGTCGGCATCGAGCGGCAGGGGCTGGACCAGGGTGGGTGTGGGCGGCATGGATGGCATCCTAGCGGAGTCGCCTTGGGTCCCCTTGAGATCCCTTGAGATCCCTTTTTGCAGCCTGCGGGTCTGCCGCGCTCAGCCCTGCGCGATGGCGACCTGGGCGCAGATGGCGCGGCACATCTGCGCCGCCTGCGCGTTGGCGATGAAGTAGTAGATGCTGACGCCTTCGCGACGCCGGCCCAGCACGCCGGCCTGGTACAGCGTGTTCAGGTGCTGGGACATGTTGGGTTGCGTGGTGGTGATGTCGGCGAGCAGTTCGGTCACGTTCTTCTCGCCATGGCACAACACGCTGATGATCTTCAGGCGCACGGGCGCCGCCATGGCACGGAACAGCTCCGCAGCGCTCTCGAACACGCTGTCGTCGCTCAGGTCCATGCTGTCATTGCGGCTGTCCATAGGCGTCTGTCATCCTGGTAATGGAGGGTGGGCGGTTGGCGGGCCGGCATGCTCGCCGCCCCATCGGGCTAGTTTATAGCCCGCAGGGCGGCAGCGCAGGCTCGGCCCGGCTCGGGCTCGGCTTGATCTACGGCAAGGCGCCGTGTCATCGCTCAGAAATCAACCGTGGCCGACAGCATGAAAGTGCGCGGTGCGCCCAGACCCAGGCTGGTCCACAGCGGCGTGGCCCAGTAGGCCTTGTTGGCCACGTTGGTGATGCTGCCGCGCAGCGTGAGCGGGTGGCCGGCCGCCGTGGTCACATAGCGCGCGCCAACGTCGAACACGGTGCGGCCCGGCACGGACAGCGAGTTGTCGGCATTGATGTACTGCCTGGATGCCGTGGTGGCATTGGCCGTCAGCGTCAGGCCCTGCAGGGCAGGCACGTCCCACTCCACGCCCAGCTTGCCCTGCAGCCTGGGCACGCCCGCCGCCAGCTTGCCCTGGTTCACGCCGCCTGCCGTGCGGGTGAGCTTGGGCTGTACGTAGGCAATGCCGCCCATCAGGCGCACGCCCGTGGCCACGTTGCCGAAGAAGCCCCATTCCACGCCCCGGTTGCGTTGCTCGCCGCCAAAGGAGAAGACGTTGGAGACAGGATCGGTGTAGCCGTTGGGGCGCTGGATCTCGTAGAGGCTGAAGGTGTGGGCGAAGTCGCCCAGGTCCAGCTTCAGGCCCAGCTCCTTTTGCCTGGATTTATAGGGAGCGAACACTTCGCCCGCGTTGGCCGCCGTCATGGGTGCGGTGGCGCCCTGGCTCAGGCCTTCGATGTAGTTGGCGTAGACCGAGACACGCTCGCTGGCCTTCACCAGCAGCGCGGCGGCCGGCGTGGTGGCGCCCTGGTCATAGCGCGAGGTGCGCGCGCCCGTGGCCACGTTGAAGGTGTCGCTGAGCACCTGCTGGCGGCGCAGGCCCAGGGTGAGCTGCACGCGGTCCTGCGCAAAAGACAGGGTGTCGGCCACGCCGATGCTGGTCAGCCGCAGTTCGGTGCGCGAGATCGGTGGCGCGTTGAAGCTGGTGGCCGGGCCCCAGATGGGGTTGTAGATGTTGGTGATCCAGTCCTGGGCCAGCACGTTGCGGCGGCCGAACTGCTTGTCGGTATGCGTGTAGTAGGTGGCGTTGAGCGCCCACTGGTGGCCCACGCCGGCCGTCTGGAACTTGCCCTTGAGGCCGGCCTCGGCCGACTTCTTGTCCATCTCGAATCCCAGGTCGGCCAGGTTGGTGCGGTAGTCGCCGGCCGTGTTGAAGACCTGGATCAGGTAGGCGCCCGTGGAGCGGTACCGGGTCTTGCTGGTGCCCACGGCGGCATAGGCCGTGACGCTGTCGCCCAGGTCAAGCTCGCCGCGCACCATGGCGCCCTTGTCCTTGGTGTCGTAGAAGGCCCAGCTGGGGTTGAGCAGGGTGTCGGCCTTGGGCGGCCTGGGCACGGGCAGGCCTGCGGCCAGGTTGATGCCGCGGTTCAGGCCGTCGGTGCGGTCATCGCTGCTGTACAGGTCGGCCGACAGGCGCGCGCGCTCGCCGCGCCAGTCCAGGCCCAGCGAGGCCAGCCGGGTTTCCTTTTCCTGTTGGTTCACGGCGCCGTCGCCGTCGCGCAGCACGCCGTTGAAGCGGATGCCGAACTGCTTGCGCTCGCCAAAGCGGCGGCCCAGGTCGATGTGGGCGCCCAGTTGCGCATCGGACATGAAGGAGGTGGTCAGCCGCGTGAGCGGCTCGTCGCCCGCGCGCTTGGGCACGAGGTTGACCGTGCCGCCCACCGAGCCGCCGGGCGGCATGCCGTTGAGCAGGGCCGAGGGGCCTTTGAGCACGTCCACGCGCTCGAACATTTCTGGCGATGCGCGGTAGAACGGTGCCACGCCGAACAACCCGCCAAAGGTGACATCGCCAATGCTGGAGCTGAAGCCGCGAATGGAATAGTTCTCGCTGATGATGCCGGTCATGCCCGTGCTGAACACGGTGGGGTCGGCGGCGGAGATCACGTCGGTGATGTCGCGGGCCTGGCGGTCGGCGATGAATTTCTCGGTGTAGCTGATGGTGTTGAAGGGCGTCTCCATGAAGTCCTTGTCGCCCAGCAGGCCCATGCGGCCGCCCGTGGATACCTGGCCGCCGGCATAGGCTTCGGGCGCCTGCTGAGCCTGTGCGCGCACGGTGACGGCGGGCAGGAGCACGCCGCCCTCCACGGGCGCTGCGGCGTTGCGGTCACGGCCCAGGGTATAGCTGCCGTTGGCCTCGCGCAGCGCGCGCAGGCCCTGGCCGCGCAGCAGCTCGGCAAAGCCTTCGGCCACGCTGTAGCTGCCCGACAGGCCTGCACTGCTGCGGCCTTGCAGCAGGCTGGAATCCACCGTCAGCTCCACGCCGGCCGATGCGGCAAAGGCGTTGAGCGCCTGGCCCAGCGGACCGGCGGGGATGCTGAAGGCGCGTCGGGCCTCGCCGGGTGCCGCCCCGGAGGCTGCTCCAGATGCGGCCCCCTGGGCAGCCGCCTGCGCCAGCGCGGACGGCATGGCCACGGCCAGGCCGCCGAGTGCCAGGCCCGCCATGCAGAGCATTTGCACGGCGATGGCCGTGTGCCTGGAGGCAAAGGCCGGGTGCGGCAAGGCGCGCGATGCGCCGTTCTGCGCGGGGCGGGATGGATGGCGTAGTGCCATGCGGGACTCCTTTCGATTCGGGTAGGCGTTGGGTGTTTCACCTTGTCTTCCGAACGAGAAAGCCAAACCCTCAATCGAGAATGCGATCAATTTGCAACCGCAGCGGCCACCGGGCCCGCGCCCGCTGCCGGCGCATCGCCGTAGCCCTTGAGCACGTCATCGACCATGAGCTTCACCGAGGTCACGCTGGCCGCCGTGACGTACCAGGCCTCTGAATCGACGAAGACCACGCGGTTGTTCTTCCAGGCGCTGGTCTGGCGCAGCAGCGGGTTGTCCATGCCTGCGGCGTCCATGCCGGGGCGGCGCTGCATGACGGCCGTGCGGTCGATCACGTAGAGGATGTCCGGGTTGGCCTGCTGTATGAATTCGCTGGAGATGGGCTGGCCGTGCAGGTCGGCCTCGGCCGCCGTGCTGGCGGGCTTGACGCCCAGCGCGTTGAAGACAAAGCCGTAGCGCGACTGCGGCCCGAACGAGCTGAAGGCGCCGTTGTTGTGCATGACGATGAGGGCCGTCTCCGCACGGCCCTCGGTGGCGCGCCGGGCCTGGGCGACCTTGTCGTCCATCTCGGCGGCCTTGGCGCGCGCCAGGTCCTCCTTGCCGAAGATGCGGCCCAGGGTGAGCAGGTGATCGCGCACGGTGTCCAGGTGCCGGGTGCCGCTGTTCCTGAAGTCCACGTCGAAATGCACCGTGGGCGCAAAGCCCGAAAGCTCCTGGTAGGCGCTGGCCTGGATGGGCGAGATCAGCACCAGGTCAGGCTTGAGCGCGTGCACGCGCTCCAGGTTGGGCTGGACGATGGAGCCCAGATCCTGCACGTTGGCATCGTCCTTGTACCGGGCCAGGAAGTGGGGCACGAAGTCCTTGGGCATGCCGGCAATGGGCACGCCGAGCTGGTCGAGGAAGTCGGCCTCGTTCATGTCCAGCGCGGCCACGCGCTGCGGCGGGCGCTCCACCACCGTGGTGCCCAGCTGGTGCTGCACCGTGACGGGCTTGAACTCGCCGGCCGCCGCCTGCGGCGCTGTGGCCTGTGCCGACGGGTTGGCGGGCCGGTCGCAGGCCGACAGGGCCAGGGCCGCGGCCAGGGCCAACATGGAAGAGTGATGGGGAATGCGGAACAGACGGGTCACGGGCTTTCTCTCCTGAAAAATGGGATGCATTGCATTGGGTGTTTTTGGGAGGCCGGGGGCCAGCTCAGGCCCGGCCGCGCCCGCGCACCATGAGCGCGAGGAAGTAGCTGCCGCACACGAGGTTGACGAGGATGCCCACCGAGGTGCGGTAGTTGAAGACATGCTCCACCGCCAGTTGCGCCGCGATGAAGATGGACACGGCCACGGCGCAGCCCAGCGGCAGCGTGACGCGGTGGCGCGCCGTGCCCGCCAGCGCGTAGCTGATGTGGGCCACGAAGATGCCCATGAAGGCCGTGGGCCCCAGCAGGCTGGTGGACACCGCCACCAGCGCGGCAATCAGCGCCAGCTGCAGGCGCAGCTGGCGCTGGTAGTGCACGCCCAGCGAGATGGCCTGCTCGCGCCCCAGGGCCAGCACGTCCAGCACGGGCAGGCTGCGCCGCACGATCACGCAGGCCACGGCCACGATCAGCGCCGACCACAGCAGCTGCGCTGGCCGCGCGCGGTTGAACGAGGTGTAGCTGTAGCCCTGCAGCACAGAGAATTCGCCCGGGCTGATGCGCAGCTGCACGAACTGCGTGAAGGTGCCTATCACCATGCCCAGCACCAGGCCCAGCAGCAGCAGGAAGTACACGTTGTCCCGGCCCCCACCCAGCAGCCAGCGGTGCAGGGCCCAGGAGTAGCCCAGCATGCAGGCCACCGACAGCCAGAAGTTGCCGCCGGGGCCCAGCACCACCAGGCTTTGCACGCCCATGGCCAGCACCAGCAGCGCCTGCAGCAGCAGGTAGACCGCCTCGTAACCCATGATGGCGGGGGTGAGGATGCGGTTGCCCGCAAGCGTCTGGAAGACGATGGACGACAGCGCAATGCAGATGGCGCCGATGACGATGGCCGACAGCCGCGTCAGCCGCCGTGGAATGACATAGCCGAAGTCCAGGCCCGAGCCCAGCAGCACGAAGCAGGCCGCCAGCGCGACGGCAACCACGGCAACCACGGCAGCCGCAATCCACGCGGTGGTGTGAGGCAAGGCCTTGCGCATCACGGCCTCCTGCGCAGGATGAGCACGAGGAAGAGCACGCCGCCCACGCTACCCGCCGTCAGGCCGATCGGCACCTCGAAGGGGTGCATGATCAGCCGGCCCAAGATGTCGCAGGCCAGCAGCAGCGAGGCGCCGCTGAGCGCGACGATGGGCAGTGTGCGGCCCAGGTTTTCGCCGCAGCGCATGGCCACCAGGTTGGGAATGACCAAGCCCACGAAGGGAATGGCGCCCACGGTGATGACCGTGGCCGAGACGGTGACCGCCACCAGCACCAGGCCCAGCGTGGCCAGCGCCGGATAGCTCAGGCCCAGGCTGGTGGCCATGCCCTCGCCCATGCCCAGCACGGTGAAGCGGTGCGCAAACGCATAGGTGAGCGCCACGATGGGCACGATGAGATAGATGATTTCGTAGTGGCCCTGCACGATGCGCGAGAAGTCGCCCAGCAGCCAGCCCTGCATGCTTTGCAGCAGGTTGTGGCGAAAGGCATGGAACTCGGCGATGGCGCTGAGCACGCTGCCGTACATCAGGCCCACCACGGGCACCAGCACCAGGTTGCGCAGGCGCATGCGGCGGATGATGGCCACGTACAGCAGGCTGGCGCCCAGGCAGAACACCAGCGCGAACACCATGCGCCAGGCCACGCCCCACGCGCCCGAGGTGAAGGCCGAGGCGGGCGCCACCGTCAGCGACACCAGAATGCCCAGCTTGGCCGCATCCAGGCCGCCGCAGGTAGCAGGCTCCACAAAGCGGTTCTGCACGATCTGCTGCAGCACCACGCCGCACACCGACAGCCCCACCCCCGTGAGCACCAGCGCTGCCAGGCGCGGCAGGCGGCTGGCCGTGAGGGTGAGCCAGGCATCGCCCGACAGCGACATCAGCTGCCCCCAGTCCACCTGCCGCGCGCCGATAAGCACGGACGCGCAGCACAGCGCGGCAAACGGCAGCAGCCACGGCGCCAGGCGCGGGGCCTGCGTCCCTGTCTTTGGCTTCGCAAGCTCGCTCAACGGAGGTCCTCGCCCGTGCCTGTGGCCGTTCCCGTGCGCGTTCCCGCAATGCGCCAGCCCTTGGCGGCGCCAGAAAGCGCGCGTACAGGCCCTGCGCCTGCGCCAGCTGCTGCGGCGTGCCCTGCTCGCTGACGAGGCCCTGGTCCAGCACGATGATCTGGTCGGCCATGGCCACGGTGGACAGTTGGTGGGCAATCACGATCAGCGTGCGCCGGCCGCGCAGCCGCGCCAGCGCCTGGGCGATGGCGGCCTGGTTCTCGGCATCCAGCGCGGCCGTGGCCTCGTCGATCAGCAAAATGGGCGCATCCTTGATGAGCGCACGCGCAATGGCGATGCGCTGGCGCTCGCCGCCCGACAGGCGCGCCCCGCCCTCGCCCACGGGCGTGTCCAGGCCCTGCGGCAGGCGTTCGATGATCTCGGCCACGCCGGCCTGGCGCGCGGCCTCCATCACCTCGGCATCGCTGGCCTGCGGGCGGCCCATGCGGATGTTGTCGGCAATGGAGCCCTGGAAAAGGTAGCTGTCCTGGAAGATCTGGCTGATCTGCCCGGCCAGCCGCTCGCCCGCAATCTGGCGCACATCCATGCCGCCCACCAGCACGCTGCCCTGCTGCACATCGAAAAAGCGCGCGATCAGCCGCAGCACGGACGATTTGCCAGAGCCAGAGGCGCCCACCAGCGCCGTCATCGAGCCCGGCTCCACGCGCAGGCTCAGGCCGCGCAGCACCTCGGGCTGGCCCGGCGCGTAGCGGAACACCACATCGCGCAGCTCCACCGAGGCATCGCGCGGCGCTTGGGGTATGGCGGGCTCGGGCAGCGGCTGGACCGCGAGAATGTCGCGCACGGCATCGAGCTGCACGCGCGCGGCGCGCAGCGAGTCGGCGTAGCCGGCCACCTCCAGCAGCGGATCGACATGGCGGCAGGCCAGCAGCAGGGCCACGATCACGGGGATGGCGGCTTCCATTCCCATGCCCTGTGCTGCAACGCCGACCAGGCGCTCGTCCAGCCACAGCGCGCCGGCCACCAGCAGGGCCGCAAACACGGCCTGCACGGCCCAGCCATTGAGCACGCCCGACAGCGCCGCCAGGCGGATGGATTGCGCGCCCGATGCGCGCTGCCGGCCCAGGGCCTGCTCGAGCCAGCGCGTGCCACCGCCTTCGCCATTGAAGGCGCGCAGCACCGACTGCGCCTGCGCAAACTCCACCATGCGCTGGCTGGCGCCGGCCATGCTGCGCTGCAGGCGCTCGTCGGCACGGCGGCCCAGGTGCGCGGTGACCAGCAGCACGCCTGCCAGCAGCGGCAGCGCCAGCAGTGCAATCAGGCCCATGCGCCGGTCCATGGCAAACAGCGCGGCCACTACGGCAACGGGCGCCACGGCGCCGCTGAACACGGGCGTGAACACATGGGCCGGCAGCTGGGCCACTTCCATCATTCCCTGCGAAACGACGTGGTTGAGCCGGGCCGTGTTCTCGGGGGTGAACCATCCCACGGGCAGGCGGGCCACATGGTCACCAAGCCGGTGGCGCGCCACGCGCAGCACGGCCGCGCCCAGGCCCAGGCCGGCTTTTTCCACCTGGCGCTGCCAGGCCCAGCACAGCACCACGCCCGCCAGCAGCACGGCCAGCCAGGCCGCGGCGCCGCGCACATCGCCTGCCAGCAGGCGCGACAGCACGGGCACCAGGGCCGTGACAACCAGGCCGCTGAGCAGGCCATGCAGCACGGCCATCCAGGCATAGCGGCGGAAAAGCCGGGCATCGTCGCCCAGCAGTTGCATCAGGGTCTTCAGCATGGCGGCAGCTCCGGGGCCAGGGCGGGGGTGAAAGGCTGGGCTTGCGTGGGCGGTGGTGCATACCCGCCCAGCGCCCACAGCCGTGCGTAGCGTCCGCCCAGCGCCAGCAGCTCGGCATGGCGGCCGCGCTCGCGGATGGCTCCGCCCTCCACCACCAGGATCTGGTCCGCATGCATGACGGTGTCCAGCCGGTGGGCGATGACCAGCAGGGTGCGTCCGGCGGCCAGGCGCGACAGGGCTTCCTGGATGGCGGCCTCGCTCTCGGCATCGGCAGCGGCCGTGGGCTCGTCCAGCACCAGCACGGGCGCGTCCAGCAGTACGGCGCGCGCAATGCTCAGGCGCTGCTGCTCGCCGCCGGACAGCTGGGCGTCTTCGCCGATCACCGAGTCATAGCCGCGCGGCAGCGCCAGGATGCGCTCATGGATGTGGGCGGCGCGCGCCGCCTCCTCCACCTCCTGCGCGCTGGCCGAGGGCCGGCCCAGCGCAATGTTCTCGCGCACGCTGGCGTGCACCAGGCGCACGTCCTGCAACACAAAGGCCAGGTGGCGGTACAGCTGCCGGGTCTCGATCTGCCGCAGGTCCACCCCGCCCAGCGTGATGCGCCCTTCGTTCGGGTCGAAGAAACGCAGCAACAGCCGGGCGAGCGTGGACTTGCCCGCGCCCGAGGCACCGACCACGGCGGTCACCGTGCCGGGCTTGAGCGTGAAATCCATGCCCTTGAGCACGTCATGCCCCGCCTCGTAGGCATGGCCAACGCCTTCGAAGCGGACTTCGCAGCCTTGGGGCAGCCTGCATTGATCGGCGGCCGGTTGCTCCAGCACGGGCGTGCGCAGCAGCGCCTGCACGCGCTGGGCGGCGCCCGTGGCGTGGTTGAGCGCATGCAGGTTGAAGCTGAGCAGCTGCAGCGGCGCGCTGATGCCCGGCGCCACCAGGGCAAAGGGCAGCACGTCCACGGGCGCCATCCAGCCCAGGGCCGTGAACAGCGTGCCGAAGACCAGCACCACGCCCAGCACGGCCACGGGCGCGATCAGCGCATTGGCATTGGCGCGCGCCGACACCAGCGGACGCGCAAAGCCGAGGAAGGCGTCGGTAAAGCCATCGACGGCCTCGCGGTAGCTGCCATGGGCGCGCCCGCTGGCGCCAAAGGCCTTGACCACGGGAATGCCGTGCACGAACTCCACCACGGCGTTGTTGATGCGCGCCAGCCCCGCGCCAAAGGCCGGCATGTGGGCGCCGCTGGCCTGCATGGCATGGCGCATCACCAGAAAGAAGATGCCGAACGGCAGGGCCGAGACCAGGGCCATGCGCCAGTCCATGGCCACCAGGTAGACCGCAGAAGCGGCCACCGTGCCCGCGCCGCGCCCCACGGTGGTGTAGAAGTGCGCGGTCAGCTCGTGCAGGGTGGCCACGTCGTCCTGCATGGCCTGCTTGACCTGGCCCGAGGCCCGCTCGGAAAACCAGCCCAGCGGCACGCGCGCCAGCCGCTGCATGGCCGACAGGCGCAGCCCGTGGGTGAGTCGGTTGTCGGCCAGATGGGCGACCAGCTCGCCCGCCGACACCAGGGCCATGCCCGCGAACAGGCAGACAAGGCACGGCGCGATGACGCGCCAGGCATCGGCCGCCACCATGCCGCCATCGGCCAGCGCCAGCCGCGCGATGTGGGCAATGCCGGCCAGCGGCGCCAGCGCCAGCACGGCGCCCGCAAACGACAGCAGCGCGGCAAGAACAAGCTGCGCGCGGATGGGCTGCAGCGTCTGCGCAATGGGGCCGGGGCCGGCCTGGGGGTCATCGGCATCGGTGGAGTGCATGGGATTTCCTGGAGGGCATGGCGGGACAGAAAACAAGGGCTCTTGCCTGTCTTCCGAACGAGAACGCCAAACCCTCAATCCGCAGGAGCAGGAAGTTGAATCAGCCGGTAACGGGCTCCAAGAGACAGGGAAGGCGCCGTGATGAAAGGCGCCTCAGCCCGCCGCCTGCACCGTGACCCAATAGCGCGTGCGCGAGACCACCTGCACGGGCAGGCCCAGCGCCAGGTTGTGCAGGGCGCGGTCGGTATCGCGCAGCGAGAACACGCCCGTGACGCGCAGGCCGGCCACCTGCGGGTCGCAGCGCAGCAGGCCCGTGCGGTAGCGCGCCAGCTCGGCCACCAGCTCGCCCAGCGGCATGTTGTCGGCCACCAGCACGCCGCGCGCCCAGGCGGCGGCGCTTTCCTGCGCGGCCACCGGGGGCTGGGCCAGATCGCCGGAGAAGACGGCGCCCTGCCCTGCCTCCACGCGCACCACCTGGCCCGGCGCCCGGGCGGGACGCACTTCCACCGCGCCCTCGAACACGGCCACGCGCGAATGCTCATCTTCCTGGCGCAGCGTGAAGCGCGTGCCCAGGGCCTGCACCGTGCCGTGGCGCGAGCGCACGCGCAGCGGGCGCGGTGTGCTTTGCGGATCAGGCGCAGTGGTCACGAGGATTTCGCCAGCGCGCAGCAGGATCAGGCGTTCGGCCCCGTCAAAGCGCAGGTCGATGGCCGAGGCCGAGGCCAGCACCACCTGCGTGCCATCCGGCAGCGTGATCTCGCGGACCTCGCCACGCGCCGTGCCATGGCTGGCAGCGGCGATTTGCCAGGCATCGGTGCCGCGCACCACATGGGCAATGCCACCGGCCATGGCCATGAAGCCCAGCAACTGCATGGCGCGGCGGCGGCCACGGCGTGACGCCGGCGACGCAGCGGAGGTGTCCGCCAGCGTATGCCGCGCAATGCCGCCGGGCACGCTGCGCAGCTTGTCGTCAAAGGCCTGCAGTCGGCTCCAGGCCAGCTCGTGCCGCGGATGCTCGGCACGCCAGCGGGCGCAGGCGGCGCGGTCTTCGTCGCTGGCGTCATCGGCCCACAGCCGGGCCATCCATTCGGCGGCGCGCTGGACAATGGCCGGCTCCAGCAGCTCGCTGGAGGCGTCGGGCGATGCCGGTGATGAGGACATGCGGGCGGGCCGTTCAGCACACCGGGCCGTGCAGCGCCTGGTAGCAGGCCAGCAGGCCGGCGGCGATGTATTTCTCCACCGAAGACACGGACACGCCCAGCTCGGCCGCGATGTCGCGGTAGGCCATGCCGTCCAGCTTGCACAGCAGCAAGGCCTTGCGCGCCTTGGGTGGCAGGCCGTTCAGCGCGGCGTCGATCTCCACCAGCGCCTCCAGCGCCAGGGCACGTGTTTCTTCGGAGGGCGCCATCTGCTCGGGCAGCAGGGCCAGCGCTTCAAGATAGGCCGCCTCCACGCGGCGGCGCCGGTACAGGTCGATCACCAGGCCGTTGGCGATCTGGGTGAGATGGCGGCGGTGCTCGTCGGCCGGCGGAACACGGCCGGTGCGCAGCAGTTGCAGGTAAACGTCGTGCGCCAGATCGGCCGCATCAAAGGCATTGCCCAGCTTGCGGCGCAGCAGGCCGCGTAGCCAGCCGTGGTGATCGGTGTAGAGAATTTCGACTTGTTGCTGAAGCGCAAACTCGGCGGCGGCCACGATACCCCTCCCTGTATCCCAGGGCGCAGGCAGGCCAGGGACGAATGACAAATGAGAACCATTTGCATTTTATAGGGAGACAGCCCCGCCGCCGCCAACGCCACCATCAACGCCACCGCGTGCAGGCGCGGCTAGCGCGGCAGCAGGCCCGGCAGTATGGCGTTCAGATCCACCGCATCGGCCATGGCGCGATTGCCTTCGTCGCCAGGATGCAGGTGGTCGCCCGAGTCGAAGCGCGCCGCGATGCGGGAGGGATGGGCGCCATCGCGCAGCACGGCATCGAAGTCGATCACCGCATCGAAGGCGCCGCCCAGGCGTATCCAGGCGTTCACCTGCCGGCGCAGGTCGTCCTTTTCGGCCTGGTAGTAGTCGTCCAGCGGCGTGCCTGGCAAGGCGCCCTCGAAGGGCGGCAAGGTGGCGCCGATCACGCGCAGGCCGTGGCTGCGCGCCCTGGCAACCAGCTGGCGATAGCCCTCTGCCATGTCCTGCAGCGTGGGACGCGGCGCTTGCCGCGCAAAGGCCGTGCCGGGCCAGGAAATATCGTTGATGCCCAGCAGCACGATGAGGCTGCGCACACCGGGCTGGGCCAACACATCACGCTCCAGCCGCGCCAGCGCATGCTCGCCCATGCCATCCGACAGCAGGCGCGCGCCCGAAATGCCGGCATTGACCACCGCCGCGCCGTGCGGCGCAAGGCGCGCGGCCAGGAAATCCGGCCAGCGGCTGTCCCGGTCCAGGCTGGCCGTGGCGCCGTCGGTGATGGAGTCGCCCATCACCGCTACCACGGGCGCCGCCGGTGACGCGGGGTCGGCCTCGACCTGAATACCCGCCAACAGCGGGCGGGCCGTGCTGCTGATTGCGCCAGGGTCCGAAGTCCGCAGCGCCGCAGCAGCGGACTGGTCGCCCGCCACGATCCAGCCGGTCTGGCGCCCATCCCAGTGAAAACTCTGCACAGGCATGGCGCCGGGCAGGTACAGGCTCACGGCCACCTGCGACAGCGAGGACAGCGGCAAGGCCACCGGGTCGCTGACCAGGGATGCGCCTGCGGCAATGGTGGCTTGCGCGCTGCCGCCAAAAGTCACGGCCTGCAGGCTGCCAGCGTCAATGGCGCCCTCCGGCACCGGCTTTGCCACGGTCGCCCTGCCCACGGTCACAGGCTGGCCGCCATAGGCGTTGGACAGCACGATGCGCAGGCGCGGCCCGCCCAGGCTGATGCGCGCCACCTGGCGCACGGTCTGGTCCTGCAGAACGGCGGGCAGGTTGGTGGGAAAGAGGAAGTCCGCCCCCCAGACTGGCTGCGGGCTGGCCTGCCACGTGGCAGCCCAGTTGGAGGCTTCAGCCGAACCCGCCGGCACCGTCGAATCCGCCATGGCAGGCGTGGAAATCACAAGCGCCAGAAGGGCCGCGCCCGAGGCCGTGGAAAGCGATGGAAAAAGTTGCCGCATGCAAGGAACCCGATGTCTGTCGATGGCGGGATCATGGATTCAAGGGCTGTGCGGGACTAGCCGGTCTGCTGGAACACCATCTGTGAATTTAATTCACGATGAGGCCTGTGCTGTGCTTTGGCAGCGAGGATTGGGTTCGTATTCAAGCGCTTTTTTATAGGAGCGATGCAAGGCTGAGGCGGTCTTCTGACGGCAAAAAATCACATCCTACAGATTCACCCGCGTCAATTACCTGATGTCCAGATATTGCATTTCAGGCTTGAAATCGCCATGCTCACAATATTTCTTCACTATTTCCGAAGTGTATTCAGTCGAATTCAAATTAGTAGCCGTTGTCGCCTTCGTCACATAATAAATTTCTTCACTAGAGCTTACTTTTCCCACCAGATATAGATTTTCACCAAATCCATTCGAAATGTCCTGAAAAGCGCACCACCCTGATTTTATTTTCTCAACGCCCTTTTGAAGCAGCGCCACTCCATTTTTTGATGCTTTCATATTCATCTTTTTCTGAAAATCAATAGATTGAATTTTTTCCAGCTGAAAGAACATATAAAAATGATTAGTTTCCACATCAGCATATATTCTGATATTAAAGGCAGTCTTTGGTAAAAAAGCGGGAAGCCAAGAGATATATCTTTGTCCATCTTCATCCAATAGATCATAGGAAGAGAAGAAGCTCTCCTTTTCATTCTCGATTGAAGAAATAAGAAAAATAAATCCCAGAAGTGCAACCACAACGAATGATCCGAAAGATACTTTTATTATCTTCTTCATGGGCTTATGTATTCAATACTCATAAAACAAGCGCTTATTTCGCAATACCCAAGAATGAAACTCCAAAAATTCCAGTGGAGCCTCTATTACTTGCAGCCTAACTAATCTACATCCGCCACCAAAATTACCGTGACTATTGGACAATTTGACATGCATAACAGTAGCGCCCCGGCCAAAAAGAGCCATTTATTTTTGCAACAACAGCTAGTCCAACATCAGCAAAGAAAGATCTGTGCACACCCACTCCAGATTGGATGCAGTACTAAAATACTCGCTTAACTGTGTGAGTGCATTAGTTAAAAAAGACTATGGCACTTGGCACAAGTCTTCACTTCAAGGAAAGTTAAATCGCGGTAATATCTTCATCTACCCAAACAACCATATTCACCCATCGAATTATTCTTCACCATTTCTTCTCCAGAAGAAATTATTTCATTATTTTTTATAAAGAAATAAGTAAAAATACCATCGTCCATTGATTCTTTGTACGCCACATCATCCTTTAAATCACTTGAATATTTTCTCAGCTCTTCAAGAACAACTAATTTTGGCGTATATGGCGGAAATACACAAACAAAGTCGTAATCTTTATTTATATAATAATCAAAACCATCTTTTCTGAAGAAAAAATATCCATTTAGCAAGATTAAAATAATAATTACCAATTTAATCTTCATGGAGTTTTCCAGTCTTTTCTTGTATTAAGCGCACCAGAGTTCTTTCTATGATCCATACACCGCCATCATCAATACTATCTTGGAAATTATTTTTCACGATCTTTGTCAGGTGTTATTTTTTTCTCTCTCGCTCTGCTGCTTATTATTACTTCTACAAAAAATCAACACAAGAATAATTATCGGACTAATGAGCAAATAAATCGTCACCAGCATTTTTATACTTCTTGGAACCTCACAATAAACAGAGGAAAATATGCTTATTATCCAAATTGATGCATATATTGCTTTCCTTGTTGAATGCAAATATATAGATCCAACAATGCAAACCAAAAATACGAAAAATATTGCCCAAAAATAATACAACACCACATCGGTTGCAAAAGCGAAAGCCGGCATGGGTAATGCAAGAAAGAAAATCAGTCCAATCGCATCCGCAAGTAATTTTGAACGCATTGATTTCATTGCCTTTGAAATCTTTCTAAGCTTGTTCTGTAATTTTTCCTAGGTCACTATTCTCGCCCGGTTGTACTATTTCCTGGCTTACGTGATGTGCTTTATGAAGCAATCCTTATTCACCACTCCATAGCTGAAACCTCTGCGAGACGTCCCCTGTGGGTTGTATTCCTGCAGCACATTGCCACAGGGGTCCTACTGTGCGACCCAGGCCACTAACCCTCGCTGGTCGGTCAGGGCCATGGGCGTGCCCAGATGGTCGCAGTGGTAGTGATGGATGGCTACGGAGCCCTGTTACGCTCGCTCCTGCTTTTGCAGTTACTTGCGCATCTCCTGCAGCATTTTCATGGTGTGCTCGTCGTGCATACCCAACATGACCAAGCGATCTGCGCGCGTTTTGGCCCATCTTGTTATAACCCATGGGGCTGAACAATCTACGCATATCGAGACTCACTGTGACTGGTGATTTTTGTTTTCAACAATCTCTTTACTTATTAGAAAATCACCGTATGGCCATACGGTTATGGTGGTCGTTCTAATAAAATTGTTATTTCCGTCAGATCTTGAGTGTTTTGATAACTTGAAATAATGAGTTTCTTCCCCCAATGTATTTGAAACACTTATTGATGCAGGGAAAGCAGTTGGTTTAATATTCGATTCTTTTATCCTAATTACGACATTTTGACGAATTAGGCAGCGATGGCTTTGCCATCCCAATATATCTTTGACACTCAAATCATAGTCTGGATTTCCAAGCTTATTAAAAATATAAGACAAATTAAATCCCTCTATATCCGATAAATCAATTTTCATCGGTGCCATCAAGAAAATTAGCAAAGATATTATTTGAAAACCAAGCGCTGCCGCTATTATGTAAACTGCTGCTTTCATCATTTTTTTCAATCTTTTCATCTTCTATATATTTGATTTTCTTTAGGCGATACCCCATTCCATGACCAACCAGTTGAATGTGATCCGTCTTCTGAGCCTGCGCCAATGGTTGTACGACTCCCCGTCACGAATGGCACATGCCCAGTAGCGTCCCCATATAGGCATGCTACTGCAACAATATTACCAGGCTTTGTAGAAGTAACAAATTCAAATACGGGAATTGTTTTTTTGTGGATTTTCCCAATCTCCAGCAGTTGCTGGTCCTCTTGGGATAATTCCGAATCTGTAGCGCGATGGAGATTCGACATCTGCATTTTCTAGCACTTCATGAACAAAGAGATTACATTTATTTTCGACCCAAAGCCAGAAATCGAGGCGTATGAATATATTTCTTGATTTTTTATTTTTCCCCGCTGCTTTCAAAATTCTCTCTGCACACAAGCCCAAAGGATCAATGGAAATCATGGGATTTATCGCATATATACTTTTGTTTACCCCTCCGCCCAACCCGGTCGGATCCTGATTGATATAACTCTCCACCACAGGATCGTAATATCGATGCTGGTTGTAATACAGCCCCATCTCCCTGTCATGGGGCTGCCCCGGCAGTCGGATCGCCTAGTGGATGCCTTGAGGGTTGTATTCGTGCAGCACATTGCCCCATGGGCCCAGCTTCGCGGCCCATGCCACCTGGCCGGTCCGGTCCGTCGGCTGCTGAGCTGAATGGTCTTCAATCGTTGGTCTTTACTGTGCTCATGTCGCCAGCAGTCATGCAGGTACTGATTTCTGTGGGAAATTCAAAATACGCTCTAGATAGCCGGATTCGGCACCTGTACTTTTTACCTCATCCACCTTGCCATAATGGCCTTAATTTCTCCTAACGCGTAAGTACTTTGAGCTTATCGCATTAGTCATAATTTTTACCATCAAATTTATTGTGCTCGTCTGGTGCTTTTCCATCAAGACGAAAAATTCATAACATGCATTAATCGCATGAAACATCTTTGCCATTTACTCTTATAGCTCCCTCTGTGGCCGGCAGAATGCCTTCATCAGCCTGAGCCGAATATCTCCAGAATATTATTATTGGATTTTTCTTCAAAAGAGAGCAATCATTGTTTATTAATTTATTTATGTTTATTTCTCCGGATAATTCACCCCGGCAGGTATTGTTTTTAAATCTGAATTGCTCCCAATTGGGAGAAATAAGCCAATTGGCTTAAGATCTTCTGAATCAGAGTAGGCGCTAAGATTTATCCCACGAATAAGGAGGGACGATGGAAGGGAGTCTTTTCTTAATTTAATATCCTTTGATGAGTTGTTTGCAATATTTGTTTTTATTGAGTTTTTTTCTACTTTTAAGGTCAAAGAATATTCAATGATATTTAGATATTCCTTGGATTCTCCATGAGATTCATGGGGAAGGAATATCAATATTATCATCTTGACCAAATACGTTGTAAGTCTATATTTAATTCGGATAGGTGCCATGATGGACTTTCAGGAGTTCTTTTTCGTAGTTCGTATCTCTGCTTCGAATCCGTATGCGGTGCATCCAACGGGAGGATCCTTTAAAGAATTTTCCAGAATGGTTATTTCCAGTTCATGCGCTTTTCTTTCTGAGGCAAGGCGGATTTTTTATTAATTTTTACAATTTGAGATATTACTTTATTTCCTTTGCATACATCGTTATTTGATTTTAATATGTCTTCTTTGTGAGAATTTTCGTGCGCAACGGTAGTGCCGAGAGCATTCGGACACTTTCCTGCATTATTTGAGTTTATTTTCACTTCCTCATCATCACAATACACTGTGTTGAAATTGAGTGGATTATCTGGATCTGGAGAATATCTGGGATAAGTGATGCCTGATCTGACCCAATCGAGGCCCAATGGATCATAGCGTCTTATAGGGTTATTGGCCCCGTAGCTAAAGACGTTGCCCCCCCCATCAACCCAATCGGATCCTGATTGACATAACTCCCCAGCACCGGATCGTAATACCGATGCCGGTTGTAATGCAGCCCCGTTTCCCTGTCATGGTGTTGCCCCGGCAGCCGGATCGCCTGCTGCAGGCCTTGCGGGTTGTACTCCTGCAGCACATTGCCCCAGGGGTGCAGCTTCGCGGCCCAGGTCACCTGGCCGGTCTGGTCTGTCAGGGCCATTGGCGTGCCCATATGGGCACATGGATGGCAGGGAATGACGATGCGCCGTTGCCATTCTTTTCCTGCCCTTGAAGTTAAGCTGCATTTAACCGAACTTGCTTTGTGCTGTGCGCCGTGGCGCTTTTTTTATCACCAATTTTAGACGGAGCTTTCCATAGTATATTTTTTATATACTATTTCTTGAAACGGATGATGATGCAAACACTTGCTATAACAAAAATACAAGTTGATATTATTATGGAAAATTTATTATCAACAAAAGGTATTTTGAAATTAATAATGCTCTTGAAAAAAAATAGAAGAAAAACATATGCCATTGCATATACTTTATTCTTCGTACATTTGATTTTTTTACGCAATATATTGAGAATATAAAAACCAGCGTATCTACTGAAATTAAATAGATGGCAGATATATCGCCTAATGCCCAGCAGGTTGCGGGCCACATAAATGCTGTGCATGCTATGAAACTGTAATTCCTCATTTTATTTACAGGGGCAGGTGAATCCATTTATGTCGCCGGATTTAAATGCTTCCCACGCTTTCTTTGTAGCCTCAAATAGAGGGCTATCCTTACTGGGGACAATCGATTCCTTGCCTATATGAACAAGAATTTCCGCAGCACTCTCTTGTCCAGTCCACAGTTGAAAACCCGAGTGAGATGGGGACGTCGCATCTTGTATAGTGTGCAATGCCGCGCCGAAATGGAATAGTGCTGAGTCCATATCGCCAGATTTTTTGGCGTTCAGCGCTTTCTGCGCTTCATTTTTTATAAATTTATTTGTGGCGGCACATGCCTCTGCTTTGGTCTGACCGGGGCGTCGCATCGCGTGCATATGACTAAACTCCGGCGTTTGGTGCTCAGCGCTATCGGCCCACACATGACCTCTTGCGACGGCCGACAATTGTGATTGACTTATCTCTTTGCCAAAAACCAAATAACCGGCTCTTTGATGCACGTATGCGCCTTTCTGGGAAGCCCATAACCCTAATGGGTCAATTTTTTGCAATGGAATCAATGGATAGATACTTTTATTCATGCCGCCGCTTAACCCAATCGGATCCTGATTGATATAACTCCCCACCACCGGATCGTAATACCGATGCCGGTTGTAATACAGCCCCGTTTCCCTGTCATGGTGCTGCCCTGGCAGCCGGATCGCCTGGTGGATGCCTTGCGGGTTGTACTCCTGCAGCACATTGCCCCAGGGGTCCAGCTTGGCGGCCCAGGCCACCTGGCCGGTCTGGTCCGTCAGGGCCATGGGTGTGCCCAGATGGTCGCAGTGGTAGTGGTGGATGGCGATGCGGGCGTGCTGTTCTTTTTCCTGTGCCTGCAGCTTGGCCTGCATGCCGCTGAGCAGGCGGGCGGTGCCCTCGGCCTGTTCACCCAGGATCGCCTGGGCGCTGGCGGGCAGGCCGTGGTCCAGGGTGTGGCGCAGGTGCCGGGCAGCGTCTTGCTGCATGTCGCGCGGCATGGCGCTGAGCATGGTTTGCATCATGGCCAGGGCCGGCGTGTGGCTGGGGTCGTCCTGGTCGGGCAGGCCTGCGGTGATGGCTTGTACCAGCAGGTGAGGCTCGTCCTGGGGGTCACCGCTGGCCGTGGTGCTCAGGCGCACCAGGGGCGTGAAGCTGCCCGGTTCGTAGATGGTGTGTTCTATGTGGCGGGTGTCGTCGCCGCCCTGCAGGCGTTCGGTGTGGATGAGGCGGTCGCCGTCCCAGCCGTAGTAGTGGGTGCGTGTGGATTCTGTGGAGTCCGCGCTTTCGACCTGCTGCTTCAGGCGCCTGCCCAGGGCGTCGTAGGTGTAGCGGCTGTGGTGGCGCAGTTGCTCTGCGTTGCCCTGGATCTGGCTGCTGCGCACCGCTATGAGCTGGTGGGCTCCGTCGTAGTGCAGTTGCTGCTGGCTGTGGTCCGCCTGCATTTGCGCGATGCGGTTGCCGCTGGGGTCGTAGCGCCAGACGCGGTCTTCGGTGAAGCCTATGCGGTTGTCTTCCCAGCGCTGCACGGGGCCTTGCCGCTGGCCTGCGAGGTGGCCCAGGCCCATGAGGTTGAAGTCGGTGTGCCGCCAGTGCGCGTGGACCTGGGCGGCCCAGTTGTCTTGTGAGTCTGTCTGACCCGTTGCACCGGGTGCTGGCAGGCGGTTACCGGCAGGGTCGATCTGCCAGCGGGTGGTGGTCTGGGGGTCCTGGCTGTCGGTGGCCGCTCTGAGGCGCCCGGCGCTGTCGTAGCCGTAGCGCAGCAGTTGCGCGGCCTGGCCCGGGGCGCCGGCCTGTTCGATGGCGACGAGCTGGCCCAGGCTGTCGTAGTGGTAGCGGCGGCCGAGGATCTGGCCGATGAGGGGCTGGACCAGGTGGTCCCTGCCTTCCTTGCTTTGCAGGCCCGTGGTGCCCAGGGCCGTGAGGCGGCCCAGGCTGTCCCATTGGCGTTGCACCTGCAGGGGTTGTCTGCGTCTGCTGCAGAGGTGGGTGAGTGCAGGCTGCGGCGGACTTCGCGGTGCAGGTTGTCGCGTTCGAAGTCGATGAGGCTGGCTCCGTTGAGCTGCAGTCCGTGCACATGGCCTGAGCCGTAGGTGAGCCAGGCGATCTCTCCCAGGCCTTGCAGCTGGCTGTGCTGGCGTGCGCCCAGGGGGTCCAGGGTGTGGGCGATGCGGTGTTCGTATTCGATCTGCTCTGTGCCCCCGTTGCCGCCCCCGTCCTTGCCGGGGCGGTACAGCTGCTGCACTTCTGCCGTGATGCGACCCAGGGCGTCGCGCTCCAGTGCTATGCGGCTTTGCAGTTGGATGGTGTTCTCTGCGGTGTTCTCGCCAGTGTGCTGCCAGACGCTGGCCGCCGTAAGGCGCCCGGCCGCATCCCATTCGTAGCGGTGGGTTTGTGCGGGCGAATGGGCCGTGGCGGGCAGTTGGCGTTCGACCAATCTGCCGCCTTCATCCCAGCGGTAGTAGCTGCTGCTTTGCTGTGCGGCGTTGCCGTCCGTGGCTTCCATGAGCTGGCCTGCCGCATCCCAGCGGTAGCGCTGCAGCCGTTGGTCAAACCCTTCTTCCTGCACGAGCCGGTCCAGCGCGTCCCAGGCAAAGCGGCTTTGCGCTCCGTTCTCATTGACGAGGCGCAGGAGGCGGCCGGCGTTGTCGTATTCGAAGGCCAGGGTGAGGCCGCCATGTGTTCGCTGGACCAGCCTGCCCCAGAGGTCGTAGCGCAGGTGGATGCTGGGGTCGGCGGCCTGGGTTTCGCTGGAGGTGCCCGCAGGCTGGGCCGGATCGATGCGCGTGAGGTGGCCTGCGCTGTCGTAGTGGTAGCGCTCGATCTGGCCGTTGGGCAGTTCGCTGGCCACGATGCGGCCCTGGCCATCGCGCTGGTGGCGTTGGCGCTGGCCCAGGGCGTTGTCCACTTCGATGAGCGCTCCCCAGCGGTCGTAGTGGTAGTGCGTGCTGTGGCCCGAGCAGTCGGTGTAGCTGAGCAGTTGGCCCGCGTCGCTCCAGGCCAGCTGTTTGCTGCCGCCCTGGGCGTCTTCGATGCGCCGGGGGCTGTCGCAGGTGAGCGGCGCTTCCTGGGGGTCGGGGTAGTGGTAGCGCTCGGTGCTGCCGTCGGCCTGGGTGATCTGGGTGAGGCGTCCCCAGGCGTCGTATTCGTAGCCGGTGGTGGCCCCTGCGGTGTCAGTGCTTTGCAGCAGGCGGCCGGTGGCTTCGTCGTGTTCCTGCTGGGTGCTGCGCCCGTCGGGCAGTTGCACGCCGATGAGCCGGCCCTGGCCATCACGCCTGAGGTGGACGCTGCGCCCCAGCGGGTCGGTGCGCGAGGCCAGGCGGCCGAAGCTGTCGTAGGCCTGCAGCCAGCGGCTGCCGTCGGCCTTGTGGTGGGCGATGAGGCGCGACAGGCCCGCTGCGCCTTCGAAGTAGTAGGTCTCGATGCGATCCAGGCTGTCGCTGACGCGGGTGGCGGCACGCGGCTGGCCGTCCGGGCCCGGGGGCTGGGCCAGGTAGTCGAAGCGGTAGCTGAGGCCTTCCTGGTTGCTGTGCTCGATGACGCGGGCACCGGGCTGGGCGCTCTCGTAGCGGTAGCGGTGCCAGGGTCCGCTGGCATGGCGGTGGGCGCTGATGCGGTGGTGGTCCCATTCGAATTCGCGCACGAGCTGGCCTGCGCGGTCGTGGACGGTGATGAGGTCGCCTGCGCTGCTGTAGCCGTAGCGCACGAGGGCGATGGGCGCGGACAGGGGGTGCAACGGGTCCTGTGTGAGGTCCACGCCTGTGACCCGCCAGCCGTCGTCGGCGCCCCACAAACCCAGCGCATCCCTGCCGCCATGGATGCGCTGGTGCAGCAGGCGGTAGCGCCGGCCTGTGCCGTCGCTCAGCGAGACCAGGCGGCCTGCGGGCACAGCCTCTTTGCTGGCACTGTGGCCGGCCTCGGGTGTGGTGCCGTCGCTGTAGTGGTAGAGCTGGCGGCGCCCGAAGCGGTCGATCTGGGCCATGAGGCGCCAAGGGCTCTGTGCGCAATCCCGGACAGGTTCACCGGGCGCAGGACCAAAGCCCCAGAGCGTGTCGCCATCACCGCTGACCGCAAGGATGGCTTGCGGGTTGCGCACCAGTGCCTGTTCCACATGCGACCACCGAGGATTGGCGGCCCAGGGCGCTGTGCCGCCGTCCGGCTCCGTGCTGCCGCCGCGCAGCAGCCAGATGTCTTCGCTGGCACTGTGCAGCTGGCCGCCCGGCACCAGAGGCTGGTCGAAGGTGATGACGCGGCCGCTGGCGTCCAGCAGCAAGGTGGCCTCTTCCTGCAGGCGGATGCTGAGCTCCTGCAGCAGGTGCCAGCCATGGCCCAGCAGGCCGCAGGCCGCGCCGTGCTCGGGGTTGACGTAGCTGCTGTATTGGCGCTGCCAGGCCACAGGCAGCGCAGCCGAGGGCAGGGCGAAGTCCAGGTCTTGTGCGCCCAGCAGGACCTTGGCACCCAGCTGGGGGTTGACGGGGGAACTGACGGTGATGCCACCTGGGCAGACGGAGCAGGCCAGGCCCCCCTGACTACCGATGAGCACGGTGAGCGAGCCGGTGACGATCTTGCCCTTGACGACGCTGTCGGTGATACGGGCTGCGGGTTGGCCACTCATGCAGACTTCTCCTGAGTGGACTTGAGGGCGCAGTCGCACTGTATCGCTGTATCCAGGGCGGCAATTGCTTCACATTGCCTCATTCCGGGTAGATGGAAACAGTGGCGGATTCTCTGATGGCCAGGCATTTCATGAGAATGCAGTGGCTCGCCCCATGGCGTGCGAATGGCAAATGGTCGTGTCATTGTGTCAACCGTCCTACGGACGGCTCCCTCTCTCGATGAGCGGGAATCATAGACAGGCCACTGGCAATGGCGCAATTGATTTATGCGTCAGACTCTTCCTATAAATGTAAGCAAATTGATTATCTTGGATACATCAGCAATTGAATGCCGCCCCACCAATGGAAGGACATATCGATAAATTTCTCATGCCATTGGTGCAATGGGCACGAGGCGCCTGCTGACCCGCATCAAGGCGCGCCAATAAAAAAAGCCCCTGCCTCGGAAGGCAGGGGCTGTCAGGGGCCCGGGGCGCCATGCGTGACACCGCCGGGCCGGCTAGCAACGGGTTGGCGTCAGCCGGCAGCCGCCTCCGGCGAGGGCTTGGGCTGCAGGCGCTTGAGCACGCGCGGCACGATGAGCACGCAGGCCACGATGATGATCAGCGTCAGCGACATGGGGCGCTGCAGGAAGATCCACCAGCTGCCTTCGCCGATGGACACGGCATTGCGCATCTGTGCCTCGGCCAGGGGGCCCAGGATCATGCCGACCACGACGGGCGCGGTGGGGAAGTCGAAGCGGCGCATGATTACGCCCAGCACGCCGATGCCGTACAGCAGGAACAGGTCGAAGGCGCTCTGGCGCATGCCGTAGGCACCCACGGTGGCGAAGATCAGGATGCCTGCGTACAGCTGGGGACGCGGGATCTTGAGCAGCTTGACCCACAGGCCCACCATGGGCAGGTTGAGCACCAGCAGCATCAGGTTGCCGATATACAGCGAGGCGATCAGCGCCCAGACCAGGGCGGCGGACGAGCTGAACAGCTGCGGGCCGGGGTTGATGCCGTAGTTCTGGAAGGCGCCCAGCAGCACGGCCGTGGTGTTGCTGGTGGGAATGCCCAGGGTCAGCAGCGGGATCAGCGCGGCGGTCACGGTGGCGTTGTTGGCGGCCTCGGGGCCGGCCACGCCTTCGATGGCGCCCTTGGTGCCGAACTCGGCACGGTTCTCACCCTTGGCCAGCTTCTTTTCGGTGGCGTAGCTCAGGAAGGTGGGGATCTCGGTGCCGCCGGCAGGGATGCAGCCGAAGGGTGTGCCGATGACGGTGCCGCGCAGCCAGGCGGGCCACGAACGCTTCCAGTCGCGGCCGGTCATGTGCACGCGGCCCATCCTGTTTTGCGTATCGACGACCTTGCCTTCGTACATGGCGGCGTACAGCACCTCGGCCACGGCGAACAGGCCCACGGCCACGAGCACGATGTCCACGCCGTCCAGCAGTTCCATCTTGCCCATGGTGTAGCGCGCAGCGCCCGAGATCTGGTCCATGCCGATGCAGCCCAGCGCCAGCCCCAGGAACAGGGCCGTCATGCCGCGCAGCGCGCTTTGGCCGAGCACGGCACTGACGGTGGTGAAGGCCAGCACCATCAGCATGAAGTACTCGGGCGGGCCCAGCTTGACGGCAAAGTCGGCCACCGACGGCGCGAACAGCGTGACGACCACGGTGGCCACGGTGCCGGCGACGAAGGAGCCGATGGCGGAGGTGGCCAGTGCGGCGCCCGCGCGGCCGCTCTTGGCCATCTTGTTGCCCTCCATGGCCGTGACCATGCTCGCGGTCTCCCCGGGCGTGTTCAGCAGGATGGAGGTGGTGGAGCCGCCATACATGGCGCCGTAGTAGATGCCCGCGAAGAAGATCATCGAGGCGGTGACCTCGACCTTGGCGGTAATGGGCAGCAGCATGGCCACGGCCACGGCCGGGCCGATGCCGGGCAGCACGCCCACGGCCGTGCCCAGGGCGCAGCCGACCAGAGCCCACAGCAGGTTGGCGGGTGTGATGGCGGTGGCGAAGCCCGCCATCAGTGCGTCAAAGATTTCCATTACAGCCACCCCGTCTCAGTCAGGCCCGGCAGGTTGATTGCCAGGAATTGCGTGAAGGCCCAGAACACGGGCGCCGAGATGAGCAGCCCGGTGACCACGTCCTTGACCCAGGTGATGGGTGCGCCCGCCTGGGCCTGGCCGCCAGCACGGCGCAGGCCCTGCACGGCCAGCACGTAGCAGACGGTGCAGCTGACGATGAAGCCCACGGTGCCGATCAGTGCGGCGTTGACCATCAGGCCGGCCGACACCCAGACGAAGGCACCGATGTCGGCGCGTGGATGGCCGCCAGGTGCGGAGGCTTCGCGGTAGCCGCCCGTGCGCGCTTCCCAGACCAGCCAGGCGCCGCAGACCGCGAGCACCACGGCGCACAGCCAGGGCAGGAAATTGGGGCCGACGCCGCCGTAGCCGGAGTCGGATGGAATCTGCAGCGCGCCGAAGGCCAGGCCTGCAGCGACGAGCAGCACGCCAGAGCCGACGATGGTCTGCGCGCGAACCGAGGGAAAGCCGCTGGGCTCATCGGCCTGGGCGGCATCCGTGGCAAGTGGATTGGGTTGTGAGGACTCGGACATGGTCAGTTCCTGGCCGCAGCGGAACCGGCGACCGGGCCGGCCACCGCTGCAGACGTGGGGAAAAAATTAAGCCGCCGGGGCCTGCGGGCCGCTGGCGCGGCGCGCGGGCATCTTCCGCTTCTTGAAGCAGGCGCTGCGACTGGCGCCTGCCGTGGCCCGCAGGAGTGCAGGCCTGTGGCCGCACCGGCCCCGCAAGAGGCCGGTGCTGCCGTTCGATCACACCATGCCGGACTTGACCATGGTGGCGCGCAGGCTCGCGAACTCCTGGTCCACGAACTCGCCGAAGGCATCGCCGGCCAGCCACGCGGGCGTCCAGTCGTTCTTCTGCAGAGCCTCGGCCCAGGCCTTGCTCTTGGTGGCCTTCTCCAGCATGGCGACCAGCGCGTCGCGCTGGGGCTTGGTGATGCCGGGCGCGCCGTACACGCCGCGCCAGTTGCCGATCTCGACGTTGATGCCCTGCTCCTTGAGCGTGGGCACGTCCACGCCCTTCAGGCGCTGGCCCGAGGTCACGCCGATGGGCTTCATCTTGCCGGTGCTGATGTACTCGGCGAACTCGCTGAAGCCGCTGCCGCCCACGGTGACGTTGCCGCCCAGGATGGCGGAGATGGCCTCGCCGCCTCCACGGAAGGCCACGTAGTTGATCTTGGAGGGATCGACGCCGACTTCACGCGCGATCATGGCCGCCGCAATGTGCTCGGTGGAGCCGCGCGAGCCGCCGCCCCACTTGACGGAGCCCGGGTCCTTCTTGAGCTGGGCGATCACCTCGGCCATGTTCTTGAAGGGCGAGTTGGCGGGCAGCACGAACACGTTGTATTCGCTGGTCAGGCGCGCCAGCGGCGTGGCCTGCGTCAGGTTCACGGGCGGCTTGCCCGTGATGATGCCGCCCAGCATGACGGCGCCCATGACCATCATGGCGTTGGGATCGCCCTTGCTGCCGTTGACGAACTGCGCAAGACCGATGGCGCCAGCGGCGCCGCCCTTGTTGTCATAGGTGACGGAAGCAGCCTGACCAGCGTCCTGCAAAGCCTTGCCCAGGGCACGGCCCGTGGTGTCCCAGCCGCCGCCGGGGTTGGCCGGCAGCATCATCTTGACGGCGACCGCAGCCTGGGCAGACAGCGGCAGGCTGCCTGCGGCGGCCAGTGCGGCCAGCGACTTCAGAAAAGTATCACGACGCATGGTTTGACTCCTTGTGTTGTAAGGCTGTCGATGATCGGTTCGCTACCTGTCAAATGGCTGTCCAAACCCCTAGGGGAATCCCTAGATCGCTCTTGGCGCGATGGCCTGCATCGCGCCCGGTGCTAACGTGCGGGCCATGCAATTGCTGCTCGTAGAAGATGACAACGCCATGCGCACCACGCTGCAGCGCACGCTGATCCGGCGCGGCATCCAGGTGGAGACGGCGGCCGACGGCCCCTCGGCCCTGGCGCAGTGGCTGGTGCGCGAGCCCGACGCCGTGGTGCTGGATTTGAGCCTGCCCGGCCTGGACGGCCTGCAGGTGCTGGAGCGTGCGCGCGGCCAGGGCCTGCGCACGCCCGTGCTCATCCTGACTGCGCGCGGCACCGTGGGCGACCGCGTGCTGGGCCTGAACGCCGGCGCGGACGACTACCTGGCCAAGCCCTTCGACCTCGACGAGCTGGAGGCCCGGCTGCGCGCCCTGCTGCGCCGCAGCAGCGACAGCTTCGCGCCCAAGCCACCGCCCGAGACCATTGCCATGGGCGCGCTGCGCTACGACAAGACCAGCGGCGCCATCCACCGCGATGGAGAGATCATGGAGCTGACGCCCCGCGAGCTCGCCCTGATGCACGCCCTGCTCGCGCGCCCCGGCCATGCCGTGGCCAAGGAACGGCTGTTCGCGCTGGTGTTTCCCGGCGAGTCCGACGTGCAGTACGAGGCAGTGGAAGTGGTCGCCTACCGGCTGCGCAAGAAGCTGTCGGGCACGGGCGTGCAACTGGTTACGCTGCGCGGCCTGGGCTATCTGCTCAAGGCCGAGTCGGCCTGACGCATTGCCGCATTCCTGCACCGCAAGCCCATGCGCGACCCCGGTCTTCCCCTTCCCGCCCCCGCCCGCGCGCGCCAGCCCTGGTCGCTGCGCCGCCAGCTGCTGACGGGCATTCTCGTCCCCGTCATTCTGTTCATTGGCTTCAATACCTGGAGCCTGTACCACCAGACGCTGGCTGCGCTGAACACGGCCTATGACCGCACGCTGCTGGCATCGGCCAAGAGCATCAGCGAGCAGCTGGATGTGACGGGCTATGACGAGTCCGCCCAGTTGCATGCCATCGTTCCCTACTCGGCGCTGGAGATCTTCGAGGCCGACAACCAGAGCCGCATGTTCTACCGCGTCTCCACGCTGGACGGGGAAATGGTGTCGGGCTTTGGCGAGCTGCCCATGTGGCACGGCGTCATCCCCCAGCGCCCGCCCTACGCGGCCCTGGTCGATTTCTATGACGCCCAGTTCCGCGGCCGGCCCGTGCGCATGGCCGTGCTGCTGCAGCCCGTGGCCAGCGCCAAGGGGCGCGGCATGGCCGTGATCCAGGTGGCCGAGACGCTGGAGCTGCGCGAGACCCTGGCCCTGCAGATCCTGCGCACCACGCTGGCACGCCAGGCACTGCTGGTGGCTGCCGTGGCGCTGATCGTGATCTTTGTGGTGCAGCGGGCAACGCAGCCCGTGCGCCAGCTCAGCAGCGACCTGCGCTCGCGCCCGCGCGGCGACCTGAGCCCGCTGTCGGCCCCCGCTGCGCCGCGTGAATTGCAGCCCCTGCTGGAGGCCATCAACCAGCTCATGCTGCGGCTGCGACAGCTGCTGTCGGACCAGAAGCGCTTTGTGCGCGATGCATCGCACCAATTGCGCACACCACTGGCCGTGCTCAAGGCCCAGCTGCAGTCGGCCCAGCGCGGCGATGTGCCGGCCGAGCAGGCCTTCGAGGAAATCGGCGCCACCGTGGACCGCGCCACGCGGCTGGCCAACCAGATGCTGGCGCTGGCCAAGGTCGAGCAGTTGCGCCAGGAAGACAGCGCCGAGCCGGCGTCGCCCGCCCCCAGCCTGCTGGACGAAGTGGTGCGCGACGTGGCCATCGAACTGTCGCCGCTGATTGCCGAGCAGGACATCGACTTCTCCATAGACACCGAGCCCTGCCCCGTGCCGGCCCATGAATGGATGCTGCGCGAACTCACGCGCAACCTGCTGCACAACGCCATACGCCACATGCCTGCGGCCGGCAGCCTGCACATCAGCGTGCACCAGGCCGGCAGCCAGGCCGTGCTCAGCCTGCGCGACAGCGGGCCGGGCATAGACAGCGATCTGGCCCAGCGGCTGTTCCAGCCGTTCTCGGCCGGCAATGCGCGCAGCGGCTCGGGCCTGGGGCTGGCCATCTGCCACGAGATCGTGCAGACGCTGGGCGGCGCCATCGAACTGCGCAACATCTACCGGCAAGGCCTGGTCTGCGGATTGCATGCGCACGTGGCGATTCCGCTGCAACCGGCCACTGGCAAGCACCCCGCGCCGCGCGCACAATAACGCCATGACCGATATCGAATCCATGCGTCTGGACAAATGGCTGTGGTGCGCGCGTTTCTACAAGACGCGCAGCCTGGCGGTAGAAGAGATCGGCAAGGGCCGCATCACCGTCAACGGAGCCCTGGTCAAGCCCGCGCGCGAGGTGCGCTGCGGCGACACCGTGGTGCTGCGCCAGGGCCAGATTCCGCGCACCGTGGTCATTCGTGGCCTGTCCGGCATGCGCGGCCCCGCGCCCGTGGCCCAGGCCCTGTACGAAGAAACCGCCGCAAGCCTGGCCGAGCGGGAGCGCCTGGCCGAGCAGCGCCGGCTGGCGCCCGAGCCCGCCAGCAGCATTGCCGACCAGCACGACGGCCGCCCCACCAAGCGTGACCGCCGCCAGATCGACCAGGTGCGCGAGCGCGGCAACTGGGACAGCCGCTGGAGCGCATCCATCGACGACCTGGACCGGCGCTGAATCCCGCGGCCCTGCCCGCCTCACGCCTCTTCCAGCAAAAAGGCCATGCGCAACCGCTGCGCATGGCCTTTTCTCATGGGTTTGCGGGCGCAGACCCCTGCGGCGTTCAGACCACCTGGTCCTCGGCCGGTGCGTCGTCCCCCTGCGCACGCGGCAGGATGAGGTTCATGACCATGGCGGCCATGGCCCCACGGTCACGGCCGAGCCCAGCAGGTACTGCAGCATGTCCGGCAGGGTCTGGACCCAGTCCTTGGGGGCCAGCGTGGCGAAGAAGGAGCAGATGATGGGCACGCCCACCACCAGCATGGCGCGCTCATCCAGGCGCACATGGCGCAGGATGCGGATGCCCGCCATGGCAATGGTCACGCAGACCACGGCGAACATGCCGCCGATCACGGGCGAGGGAATGGCCGCAATCAGCGCCGAGAACTTGCCCAGAAAGCCCAGGCAGGCCAGCACCAGGCCGGCCGCAATGAAAACCATGCGGCTGGCCACGCCGGTGATCGAGATCACGCCGGCGTTGGTGGAGTAGCCGGTGACCGGCGTGGCGCCGATGAGTGCGGCCACGCTACAGCTCAGGCCCTCTCCCACGGCGCCACGGTCGAGCTGGCGGCTGGTGATGGGCTGGTTGATCACGGCCGAGACCGCAAACCAGGTGCCCGTGGTTTCCGCCATGACCACCAGATAGATCACGACAAAGGTCAGCACGGCAGGCAGGCTGAACTGCAGCGGGTAGTCGATGCCGGCCAGCTTGGGCAGCGTAAGCCAGGGCGCATCCGCAACCGGCTGCCAGGCGAACAGGCCCATGGCCCAGGCCACGGCCGTGCCGCCTGCCAGCGCGATGATCACCGACGACAGGCGCATCCAGCGGCCCAGCCGGTTGTCAAAGCGCAGGCCCAGCATCATGGCCGCGATCAGCAGCGCCGCCGACACCGAAGCCAGGGCAATGGACTGGTTAACCGTCATGCCGCCATGCACCGAGAACACGTTGGCGCTGAGCGCAATCGGCAGCAGCGACAGCCCCACCACGAGGATGATGGTGCCGCCGACGATGGGCGGCACCAGCCAGCGGATCACGCGGTGGAACCAGCCCAGCGCCCCCAGCGCAATGACGATCAGCGCTCCCGGAATCAGCGCGCCATAGACCGCTCCCATGCCGCCGAAGCCACCGCCCGCGCCAAAGGCCACGGCCAGGATGGCACCCAGGGGAATGTAGGAAGGCCCTTGCGCGACAGGCATGCGCATGCACCAGGCGGTCTGGATCAGCGTGCCCACGCCTGCGGCAAGAAAGGTGGACTGGATCATGGACGCCGCATCGGCTTGCGACAGCGCCAGGGCCGAGGCAATGATGAAGGGCACGACATACACGTCCATGGCCATCACATGCTGCAGGCCCAGCAACAGGGCCTGTGACAGCGAGACGCGGTCGTCGGGGCGGGCGATCAGGCGCCCTTCGTAGGAGGAGGTCGGTTCGGTCATGGGACGGAAAAATGCGGAAAACGGCCGCAGCGCAAAGACTGCGGCGCTCAGACAGCAGTGACAGCGCCGACAGCGCCGGCGGCCTGGCGCCGGTGCACGCACTCGCCCTGCACCCAGGTGCTGGCCACATTGGCGCGCGTGGCGTGGTGGATGATCTTTTGCAGAATGTCGGCCGGGCCATCCGCGCCGGGCCAGATCTGGACATTGGAGTCAGGCCCCTGGCAGTCGATGGCCAGGGCGTCCATGGCGTGGCCGGGCTCGATCCGGCCAATGGGCAGGTCCAGCGCGTCGCCCCCCGCCGCCGTGGCCAGCCACAGCGCAAAGACGTGGTCGATGCGGGCCTGCACGCCCTGCCCCGCCCTGCCGCGCTGCGAAGCGCCCAGGGCCGGGTCCACCCCCTCATGCAAGGCCAGCGAGGCCGTCATGGCGTGGCGGCAGGCATCGAACATGCTGGGGCTGTAGCCGCCCGAGATGTCCGTGGCCAACCCCATGCCCAGGCCCTGCTCACGGCCGCTGCGAGCCGGGAAAACGCTGTTGGCGAAATAGAAGTTGGACAGAGGGCAGTGCGCTACCGAGGCGCCCGTGCGCGCCATCAGCGCCACGTCATCGGCCGTGAGGAAGTTGGCATGGGCCACGACCGTGCGGCGCGTGAGCAGGCCGAAATCATGCAGCGCATGCGCATCGGTGCGGCCCTGGCGTTCCAGCACATGGGCATGCGCCCAGTCGCTCTCGGAGCAATGGGTTTGCACATGGGCGCCGGTGCGTCCAGCCAGGTCGCCCAGGCCGCGCAGCAGCTCGTCGGTGCATGAAGGAATGAAGCGCGGCGTGATCACCGGCAGCACGCGCTGCTGCGCGTTGTCCGGATGCTGGCGCAGCCAGTCGATGAAGCGCGCCGTCTCGGCAATGCCTTCGGCGGCGCTGGCGTCCTTGTAGTACGGGGGGCATTGCGACGGCTCGTCCATCGCCACCTTGCCCACCAGGGCGCGCTGGCCCAGGGCCAGGCAGCGTTCGGCCAGCACCTGGTTGCCCACAGCGTGGATGGTGCCGAAGTACATGGCCGTCGTCGTGCCATTGGCCAGCAGCGTGCGCACCACGCTGTCGTAGACCGAAGTGGCAAAGCCGGCATCGCCGTAGCGCGCTTCCAGGGGAAAGGTGTACTCCTGCAGCCAGGTTTCCAGCGGCACATCCAGGGCCTTGCCGCTTTGCGGCCATTGCGGTGCATGCACATGCAGGTCCACCATGCCGGGCAAAAGGTACTGGCCTTCCGGCAGGCGCTGCAGCGTGCCTGCGGCCGCATGCGCGGCCTCCAGAGCGGCGCGGCGGGGATCACCGTGCTCCAGCACCGCATCGATCATGCCGCGGCCATCCACCACGATCAACACGTCCTGCTGGATGCGCAGCGCATCCGGCACGGGCGCATCGAAAGCAGTACACAACAGGGCCCAGCCCCGGCCAGGGTCAGCGCAATTCATCATGGAAACGCGGGTCCCTGCCTCACTTGGCCTTGAGCTTGGCCAGGTCCTCGGCCGTCAGCCATCGCCACTGGCCCGGCTGCAGGTCCTCGGTGAGCTCCAGCTCGCCGATCTTCCAGCGATGCAGGCCCTCGACGCGGTTGCCAGCGGCCGCGATCATGCGCTTGACCTGGTGGTACTTGCCTTCGGTCAGCGTGAGGTCCAGCACATGCTCGCTCACCTGCTCGCAGGCAGCGGCCTTGACGGGCTTGGGGTCATCGTCGAGCACCACGCCGTCGAGCAGGCGCTGCACCTGGCCGGCATCGACCGGATGCTTGGTGGTCACGCGATAGATCTTGGGCACATGCTTCTTGGGCGAGCTCATGCGGTGGATGAACTGACCGTCATCGCTGAGCAGCAGCAGGCCCGTCGTGTCCTGGTCCAGCCGCCCCACGGCCTGCACGCCCTGCACGGCACCCTTGTTCGGGCGCAGCCGCAGCGGCAAGGGCAAAAGCGAGTAAATGCTCGGATAGGTCGACGGTTTTTGCGAGCACTCCGTGCCCGCAGGCTTGTGCAGCAGCACATAGCCCAGCGCGTGATAGGCCCACTCCACGCCCTGCACGCGATAGCGCAGGCCTTCAGGATCGATGTCCTGCGTGGAGTCGAGGCAACGCACCCAGTCATTGGCCTCGGTGTCCCACAGTTCCACCCAGCCCTGCTGGACCAGTCCGGAACACACGCGGCGGATGCCGAACCCTTGGGAATACAGAATGTCTTGCAGTTGCATGTTCATCTTTCAAGCCGTCTGCGCCCACCATGGCGCACGCACATCGCGCAGGCGACGATACAAGTACTTCTGCGCAAACAAGCAAAAAACCCCGTAGCTTTGGGCTACGGGGTTTCTTGGGCTGTAAGAGCCTGACGATGACCTACTTTCACACGGGAACCCGCACTATCATCGGCGCAAAGTCGTTTCACTGTCCTGTTCGGGATGGGAAGGAGTGGTACCAACTTGCTATGGTCATCAGGCATAACTTGTTGTCATGCTGCTCATGGAGCAACACAACGAATTCATAGAGTCTGTAATCAGCTTTGTATTTTGACTGCGCCTTACTTGGCATAACCACCTTGATGATCACTTCATCAAAGTTATAGGGTCAAGCCTCACGAGCAATTAGTATCAGTTAGCTTAACGCATTACTGCGCTTCCACACCTGACCTATCAACGTCCTGGTCTTGAACGACTCTTCAGGGGGCTCAAGGCCCCGGCAGATCTCATCTTGAAACGAGTTTCCCGCTTAGATGCTTTCAGCGGTTATCTCTTCCACACTTAGCTACTCGGCAATGCCACTGGCGTGACAACCGATACACCAGAGGTGTGTCCACTCCGGTCCTCTCGTACTAGGAGCAGGCTTCCTCAAATCTGCAGCGCCCACGGAAGATAGGGACCAAACTGTCTCACGACGTTTTAAACCCAGCTCACGTACCTCTTTAAATGGCGAACAGCCATACCCTTGGGACCGACTACAGCCCCAGGATGAGATGAGCCGACATCGAGGTGCCAAACACCGCCGTCGATATGAACTCTTGGGCGGTATCAGCCTGTTATCCCCAGAGTACCTTTTATCCGTTGAGCGATGGCCCTTCCATACAGAACCACCGGATCACTATGTCCTGCTTTCGCATCTGCTCGACTTGTCAGTCTCGCAGTTAAGCACGCTTATGCCATTGCACTATCGTCACGATGTCCGACCGTAACTAGCGTACCTTCGAACTCCTCCGTTACGCTTTGGGAGGAGACCGCCCCAGTCAAACTGCCTACCATGCACTGTCCCCGATCCCGATAAGGGACCTGGGTTAGAACCTCAAACGCACCAGGGTGGTATTTCAACGTCGGCTCCATGAGAACTAGCGTCCTCACTTCAAAGCCTCCCACCTATCCTACACAGATCCGTTCAAAATCCAATACAAAGCTACAGTAAAGGTTCATGGGGTCTTTCCGTCTTTCCGCGGGGAGATTGCATCATCACAAACATTTCAACTTCGCTGAGTCTCTGGAGGAGACAGTGTGGCCATCGTTACGCCATTCGTGCAGGTCGGAACTTACCCGACAAGGAATTTCGCTACCTTAGGACCGTTATAGTTACGGCCGCCGTTTACTGGGACTTCAATCAAGAGCTTGCACCCCATCATTTAATCTTCCAGCACCGGGCAGGCGTCACACCCTATACGTCCACTTTCGTGTTTGCAGAGTGCTGTGTTTTTATTAAACAGTCGCAGCCACCGATTTTTTGCAACCGCTTTGGGCTCCC
>NZ_PEFD01000001.1:752500-2657500 GCF_002754395.1 Delftia sp. 60 | reverse complement strand
TTTCGTCTTCCTCAAAAGTAATCAGCGTGCCGGAGGTGGATTCCTCCTCCAGGTCGATGTCCCAGGGCGTGAAGCTGGAGAGCACGCGCATGGGCACCTTGTACTTGCCGGCAAATTCCACCGAGCGGATCTGCAGCACCTTGGAGCCGAGGCTGGCCATTTCCAGCATTTCCTCGAAGCTCACGGTGTTCAGGCGCTTGGCGGCCTGCACCACGCGCGGGTCGGTGGTGTAGACGCCGTCCACGTCGGTATAGATAAGGCACTCGGCCGCCTTCAGCGCCGCAGCCACGGCCACGGCAGAGGTGTCGGAGCCGCCACGGCCCAGCGTGGTGACATGTCCGTTGGGATCGATGCCCTGGAAGCCCGTGATGATGACCACGCGGCCAGCGTCGAGTTCGGCGCGAACGCGCTTGTCGTCGATGGACTCGATGCGTGCCTTGGTGAAGCTGCTGTCGGTGCGCACGGGAACTTGCCAGCCCGAGAAGCTGATGGCTTCCACGCCTTCGGCCTGCAGCGCAATGGCCAGCAGTGCCGACGACGCCTGCTCGCCCGTGGAGGCCAGCATGTCGAGTTCACGGTAGTACGCCGTTTTGGCCGAGCCGGGAGCCAGCTCGCTGGCCAGGCCCAGCAGACGGTTGGTTTCGCCACTCATGGCGCTGGGGACGACCACCATCTGGTGACCGGCACGAGCCCACTTGGCCACGCGCTTGGCAACGTTGCGGATGCGCTCTGTCGAGCCCATCGAGGTGCCGCCGTATTTATGAACGATCAGTGCCATTGGATATCAGGGTGACGAAACTGCTTGCCACGGCGCTGTACGACAGAGGGATGCTTGTGCAAGCCAGGATGTTCGAGAGGACTGCGCATGAAGCGAAATGTCCGCCCGGACCCGTCTTGCGCAAGCCGTTTGGTTTTGGCGCGCCGCCGGTTTTCGTACAAAGTTGGACCAAAACTCGTCAATTGTACCAATCGAGCACCGACCCCAGGCGCCGCACAAAACCCCGCCCCATCTTGAGATGGATGCGGTGGCCTCGCGTACGGCAAACGCTGATCTGCGCGAGCAGCTGATCTAGCTGCGCGGCACTGGGCGTGGTGGCATGCACGCTGCGCAACCAGTGGCGCAGCACATTGGCCTGGCGCGCGGGGCTCAGCGCCTGCAAGGCGGTGATGCGGGGGGGGGTGCCGATGGCTGCCAGATCGGCCTGTGCCATCTCCTGCAGAAGTTCGGCCGCCTCGGCGCAATGCCGGCTGCTGCGCGCGAACGTGGCGCGAAACTGGGGAAAGGCCTGCTGCAGCGCGGGCAGCAACTGGGCGCGGATGCGATTGCGCGTATAGCGTGCGTCGGCATTGGTCGGGTCTTCCACCCACGCCTGGCCACGCGCCGCAAGCCAGTCACGCAGGACCTGGCCGGGCAGATCAAGCAGCGGACGATGCCATTCGAGATCCGCCCTGCTCCACTGCGCCGGCATGGCGGCCAACCCGGCTACACCGGCGCCACGAGACAGGGCCAGCAGCAGCGTCTCGACCTGGTCGTCCGCATGTTGCGCCAGCGCCATGCTGCGAACGGGCGGCAAGGGCTCTCCGCCAGCGCCCCGCCCAGGCCAGGGTTCGCGGGCCGCCTCTATCAGCGTTGCGTAGCGCAGCTGGCGTGCGGCGTCCTCAGGACTTTGGCCCGGCACGTGGCGCGCGTCCACGCGGCGAATCTTCAAAGGAACGGCATGCTGCGCGCAGACTTTCTCGCACTGGCCGACAAAGGCATCGGCCGCCGACTGCAGACCGTGGTGCACATGGATGGCCACGACCTGGCCCGGCCAGCGCTCGGCGCAGGCCAGCAGCAGCGCCGTGGAGTCCGCACCGCCGCTGAAGGCCACGGCCAGCGGCAGTTGCGGCGCAAAGCGATGGATGGCCGCGTCCAAAGCGGCACCCGGTGCAGCACCTGGTGTCGCATCTGGCGAGGCTGCCGGAACATTGCGCAGCGGGTCGGTGATCGGAATTTCCACAGGCTTGGATCAGGTATGTCAGGACTCAGGCCGAGTCCCGGCGCAAAAAGAAAACGGCTCCCAGGGGGAGCCGTTCAGTGTGCCAGAGCGTGGCGCAGGCCTTCAGCGGTTGTCGGCCTTGGTATCGGCGAAGCGTCCGTAGCTTTGCAGGCGCTCGTAACGGCGGTCCTGCAGTTCCTTGGGCTTGAGGTCCGCCAGCTGGCGATAGGCATCGCCCAGCGCGCGCTTGAGGAAGGCGGCCATTTGCTTGGGGTCGCGGTGGGCGCCGCCCACGGGCTCGTTGACGATCTTGTCCACCAGGCCCAGGGCCTTGAGGCGGTGGGCCGTGATGCCCATGGCATCGGCCGCGTCCTGGGCCTTTTCGCCGGTCTTCCAGAGGATGGAAGCGCAGCCTTCCGGGCTGATCACGGAGTAGACGGCGTATTGCAGCATCAGCACCTGGTCGGCGACGGCAATGGCCAGGGCGCCGCCCGATCCACCTTCACCGATGACGGTGGTGATGATGGGGGTCTGCAGCTGGGCCATTTCGTAGATGTTGCGGCCGATGGCTTCGGACTGGCCGCGCTCTTCGGCTTCGATGCCGGGGAAGGCGCCAGGCGTGTCCACGAAGGTGAAGACCGGCAGGCCGAACTTTTCGGCCGTCTTCATGAGGCGCAGGGCCTTGCGGTAGCCCTCGGGGCGCGTCATGCCGAAGTTGCGCAGCGTGCGCTCCTTGGTGTCGCGGCCCTTCTGGTGGCCGATGACCATGCAGGAAATGCCATTGAAGCGCGCCAGCCCGCCCACGATGGACTGGTCGTCGGCGAAGTGCCGGTCGCCGTGCATCTCGATGAAGTCGGTGAAGCAGTCGCGCACATAGTCCAGCGTGTAGGGACGCTCGGTATGGCGCGCGATCTTGGTGATCTGCCAGGGCGAGAGGTCGCTGTAGATGTCCTTGGTCAGCTGCAGGCTTTTTTTGCTGAGCTGCTCGATCTCTTCCGAGATATCGACTGCGCTTTCGGTCTGCACGTAGCGCAGTTCCTCGATTTTGGATTCGAGCTCGGCGATGGGCTGCTCAAAATCCAGAAAGTTCTTTTTCGCCAACTTGTTTCTCCTTGTCCCAGCCAGGCACGGTGCATGCGTTCCGGCCGGAAAACGGGGCTTGATCGGGTGTGATCGGTTTGTCTTCAGGCTGCAGGCTGCGGTTCGAGCGAGCGCCAAATATACCAAGTCGCCACGGTGCACCACGGCTTCCAGGCCTCGGCAACCTCACGCGCCTCGCTGCGGCTGACGGGGTCGCCCGAAAAATAGTTCTGGCTGATGCCCGAGATCAGGCCTGCATCGTCCAGCGGCAGCACATTGGGCCGCTGCAGGTAGAAGATGAGGAACATCTCGGCGGTCCAGCGGCCCACGCCGCGGATGGACATGAGCTCGGCCACGATGGCTTCGTCACTCATGCCCTGCCAGTCGTCCTGGTGCAGGCGGTGCTCGGTGAAGTGCATGGCCAGGTCCACCAGGTAGTCCACCTTGCGGGCAGACAGGCCCACGGCGCGCATGTCGTCCACCTTGAGCTTGAGCACCAGGTCAGGTGCCATGCGGGCGGGCAGGCGCGCGAACTTGTTCCACAGCGTCTGCGCAGCCTTCATCGAGATCTGCTGGCCCACGATGGAGCGCGCCAGCGTGGCGAAGGCATCGCCGCCGGGCTGCAGGGCCAGGTGGGCAAAGCGCGGGATCAGGCGCTTCATCACGCGATCGCGCCGCACCAGCTGGCGGCAGGCCTCGGCCCAGTAGGCCGGGGCACCCTCGGGCGGTGCGGGCAGGGATATCTTGGCCTTGGGAGCGGAGGCAGCGGCAGCGGCGGCCGCAGGCGCCGATCCTGCGCGCGCGCCCAGCGTCACCATCGGCAGCGGGGCCGGTTGCTGTTCGGGCACGGGCAGATCGGCCACCAGCGGCAATTGCTCGAAATCCATGGTGTCCAGGGGTTTGGCGGAGGCCATCAAAGCACCTCCCCGCACCTGGCGCGGCACATCTGGCAAGGCATACGGATCAGCCCTTTGCGGCTGCCTCCCAGGTCGTGCCTGCGGGGGAGTCCTTGAGCACGATGCCCTGTTCCAGCAGCGCCTTGCGGATGCGGTCGGCCTCGGCCCAGTCCTTGGCCGCCTTGGCGGCTGCGCGTGCGGCAATCTGCGCCTCGATGGCGCCGGCATCCATCTCCGAAGTGCCTGCCTGCAGGAAGGCCTGCGGGTCGCCCTGCAGCAGCCCCAGGCAGCCGGCCAATGCCTTGAGCAGGCCCGCCGTCTCGGCACTCTTGCTGCGGTTGACTTCGGCAGCCAGCTCGAACAGCACGGCAACAGCCTCGGGCGTGCCGAAGTCCTCGTCCATAGCCGCCTTGAAGCGTGCGGCAGCGGGATGATTCCAGTCGATGGCGACCTCGGCAGGCGCGACCAGGCTCAGCGCCGTGTACAGGCGCTTGAGCGCGCCGCGTGCGTCGTTCAGGTGCACGTCGCTGTAATTGAGCGGGCTGCGGTAGTGGCTGCGCACGACGAAGAAGCGCACGGTCTCGGCGTCGTACTCCTTGAGCACGTCGCGGATGGTGAAGAAGTTGCCCAGCGACTTGGACATCTTCTCGTTGTCCACGTTGATGAAGCCGTTGTGCATCCAGACCTGCGAGAACGGCTTGCCGGTCGCGCCTTCGCTCTGGGCGATCTCGTTTTCGTGGTGCGGGAACTGCAGGTCGGCACCGCCGCCGTGGATGTCGAAGCTCTCGCCCAGCATCTCGCAGCCCATGGCCGAGCACTCGATGTGCCAGCCGGGACGGCCCACGCCCCAGGGGCTGGCCCACTTGACCTCTTCCGGCTCGGCGGGCTTGGCGCTTTTCCACAGCACGAAGTCCAGCGGATCCTGCTTGCCGTCCTGCACGGCCACGCGTTCGCCGGCCTGCAATTCGTCCAGCGACTTGCCCGACAGCTTGCCGTAGCCGGGGAATTTGCGCACGGCGAAGTTCACGTCGCCATCCGTGCCCTGATAGGCCAGGCCCTTGTCCTGCAGGCGGCCGATCATGGAGAGCATCTGCGGCACGTATTCGGTGGCGCGCGGCTCATGCGTGGGGCGCTCGATGCCCAGGGCGTCGGCGTCCTGGTGCAGGGCGTCGATCATGCGGTCGGTCAGCGAGCGGATGGTCTCTCCGTTCTCGACGGCGCGCCGGATGATCTTGTCATCGATGTCGGTGATGTTGCGCACATAGGTCACGCGATGGCCGCTGGCACGCAGCCAGCGCTGCACCACATCGAAAGCGACCATGGAGCGTGCGTGTCCCAGGTGACACAGGTCGTACACGGTCATGCCGCACACATACATGCGCACATGGCCCGGTTCGATTGGCGAAAACGCTTCCAATGCACGCGACAGCGTGTTGTAGATACGCAAACTCATGGATGTTTATCAGGGGAGAAAGGGCCGCTGCAGGGGGCGCGTCCCACGCGCCGCCGGACCCTTGGCGCCGATGCAGGCATGCTCAGCAGGGAGCAGGAGCGGCAGGCGCAGAGCCCGTGTGACCCAGCACACCCCTCAGCTACAATTGACCGCAGTATAAGCCCGCGCCGCGGGGCATTCCCCCGAGGCCCCGAAAGCACCTACATGCCTCTACGCAACTCGTTTCGCTCCGCCCTGCGCCTCGCGGCACTGGCGGCCCTGCTCGCAACAGGCCACGCCCACGCCGACGACTATACGGAAGTGAATCAGTTGCTGCGCAACGGCAAGAGCACCCAGGCGCTGGCACGCGCCGATGCCTATCTGGCCAAGAACGCACGCGACCCGCAGATGCGCTTTCTCAAGGCGGTTGCACTGACCGACAGCGGCAAGACAGACGAGGCCATCGCCGCGCTGAATCAGCTCATCGAGGACTACCCCGAGCTGCCCGAGCCCTACAACAATCTGGCGGTCATCTATGCTGGCCAGAACCAGCTCGACAAGGCGCGCTCCGCGCTCGAATCCGCCGTGCGCAACAACCCCAACTACGGCGTCGCCTACGAGAACCTGGGCGACATTCATGCCCGCCTGGCCTACGAGGCCTACTCCAAGGCGCAAGGCCTGGATGGCCGCGCGGCCAGCGTGCGCCCCAAGCTCAAGCTGCTGCGCGACCTGCTGGCGCCCGTCACCGCCGCCAAGTAGCCCCCCGGCCCACGCGCGCAGCCCTTGCGCCAGCGCGCGTGCGGCGGTCGATCGGGTCTTGCCATGCCTGGCGCGCACCCGCAGGAACCTGCCCGGTTTTCCCCACTCCATCCCCCAGCCCTTTGGCTTTCACAGGAGATTCGCATGAACACACGCCGCATTGCGTCGCTTTCCCTGGCCGGCATGGCCCTGGCCGCTTCCCTTTTCACCGCCCTGCCCACCATGGCGCAGAACGCCACGCCCAAGGTGCAGATCAAGACCAGCATGGGCGACATCGTGCTGGAGCTGAACGAGGCCAAGGCTCCCAAGACCGTGGCCAACTTCATGCAGTACGTGCGCGACAAGCACTATGACGGCACGGTGTTCCACCGGGTGATGGACGGCTTCATGATCCAGGGCGGCGGCATGGATGCCAGCCTCAAGGAAAAGCCCACGCGCGCACCGATTCCGCTGGAGGCGGACAACGGCCTCAAGAATGACCGGGGCACCATCGCCATGGCGCGCACGGGCAATCCCAACTCGGCCACCTCGCAGTTCTTCATCAACGTGGTGAACAACGACATGCTCAACGCGCCCAAGCCTGACGGACATGGCTACGCCGTCTTCGGCCGCGTGGTCCAGGGCATGGATGTGGTGGACAAAATCCGCACGGTGGCCACGGGCAACCAGGGCATGCACCAGAATGTACCCACCAAGCCGGTGACCATCCTCTCGGCCACCGAAGTCAAGTAAACCGCGCGCCGCGCCTTGCGTGGCACGCCCTTCCCCTCCATCCAACAAGGAATCGCCATGAGCAATCCCCAAGTCGAACTCCACATCGCCGACCACGGCGTCATCACCATCGAACTCGACGCCGCCAAGGCCCCGAAGAGCGCAGAGAACTTCCTGGCCTATGTGAACAAGGGCCACTACAACAACACCATCTTCCATCGCATCATCGATGGCTTCATGATCCAGGGCGGCGGCTTCGAGCCCGGCATGAAGCAAAAGGAGACGGACGCCCCCATCGAGAACGAGGCCAAGAACGGCCTGAAGAACGACAAGTACACCCTGGCCATGGCCCGTACCGGCGACCCGCACTCGGCCACCGCCCAGTTCTTCATCAACGTGGCCGACAACGGCTTCCTGAACCACACCTCGCCCAGCGCACAGGGCTGGGGCTATGCCGTGTTCGGCAAGGTGATCAAGGGCACCGAGATCGTGGACAAACTGCGTGGCGTGAAGACCGGCCGCAACGGCGGCCACCAGGACGTGCCCAAGGATGACGTGATCATTGAAAAGGCCGTGGCCCTGTAATCAGGCGCTTGCGCACACGGGGCGGCCGTGCCCTTTCGGGTCCGGCCGCCCTGTTGTCCATGCGCATGGCACCAGGCCGTGCGCATGGACAACAGACCCGCTCCAGAGCCGTCCCAAGGCTCCTACAGCCCTTCATGCAGCGCCCTTGCCGGGTGCCCCGTCCCATGGCCCAGACCGCCGCGCCCCGCCCTCTTCCCGTGCCGCCCATTGCGGCCGAGTGGACACTGCCCGCGGGCTGGCGCACGCTGGAGTTCATCTCGGACCTGCACCTGCAGGCCAGCGAGCCCGCCACCGTGCAGGCCTTCAGGCAGTACCTGGCCGCCACGCGGGCCGATGCCGTCTTTCTGCTGGGCGACCTGTTCGAGGTCTGGGTGGGTGACGACGCCCTGCTGGAGCCGGGCAGCTTGGAGGCCGAATGCGCCACCGCCATGCGCGCGGCAGCCACCCGCACGCCGCTGTTCTTCATGCAGGGCAACCGCGACTTCCTGACCGGCGCGCAGTTCGATGCGCTGTGCGGCACGACCACGCTGACCGATCCCACCGTGCTTGACTGCGGCGACCAGCGCATCCTGCTCAGCCATGGCGATGCCCTGTGCCTGGACGATGTGGACTACCAGCGCTTTCGCGCCATGGCCCGCTCGGCGGCCTGGCAGGCCGGCTTCCTGGCCCAGCCGCTGCAGGTGCGCCGCGACCAGGCACGCGGCATTCGGCAGGAGAGCGAATCGCGCAAGCGAGAATCGGACGGCCATGGCGCCGCCATGCCCACCTATGCCGACCTTGACGCGCAGGCCACGCGCAGCTGGCTGCATGCCGCGGGTGCCGCCACCCTGATCCACGGCCACACGCACCGCCCGGCCGACCATGACCTGGGCGATGGCCTGCGGCGCATCGTGCTCAGCGACTGGGATCTGGCGGCGCCCGCGCCCCGCGCCGAGGTGCTGCGCTGGGAGCGCGGCATGGGCCTGCGGCGCCTGCCGCTGTCCGACGTTCTTGAACAGGCCAGCCCGCCATGAGCCTTTGGCAACAAATGGGCCGCTGGGTCCGCAGACTGGGCCGCCGCGCACGCTCCACGGTGTCGCCGGTGCCCGAGATTCCTGCGCCGCTGTGGCTGTCCACGCTGGCCGCCTACCCTTTTCTCGCGTCGCTGACGCTGGAGGAGCAATCCAAGCTGCGCGCCCTGGCCGCCGTCTTCCTGCAGCGCAAGCGCTTCCACGGCGCGCATGGCCTGCAAGTGAGCGACGCCATGGCGCTGGAGATTGCCGCCCAGGCCTGCCTGCCCCTGCTGCACTGGGGCGAGCCGCAGGGTGCGCTGTCCTGGTATGACGACTTTGTCGGCATCGTGGTGCACCCGGGCGATGCCGTGGCGCGGCGCCAGAGCATGGACGAGGCCGGCGTCATCCACGACTACGACGAAGTGATCATGGGCGAGGCCATGCATGGCGGCCCCGTCATGCTCAGTTGGCAGGCCATTGGCGCAGGCCGCGGGCCGCATGCCAGCCACCACGGTCACGGCGGCCAGGTAGCCAACGTGGTGATCCATGAATTCGCCCACAAGATCGACATGCGCAACGGCGGTGCCGACGGCTGCCCGCCCCTGCCGCCGGGCTTCATGGGCAGCAGCTCCGCGCGCCAGGCCCGCGAGATATGGCAGGCCGCCTGGGCACCGGCCTACGACGCCTTCCGTGAGCAGATCACCATCGCCGAGCGCTTTGGTGGCGAATGGCCCTGGCTGGACGGCTATGGCGCCACGGCGCCCGCCGAATTCTTCGCCGTGGCCTGCGAGGCCTTCTTCGTGGACCGCGCCCGCTTTGCCCTGGAATTTCCCACGCTGGCGCCGCTGCTGGCTGCGCTCTTCAAGCCAGCCACCAGTCAACCCTGATCGGAGCAAACCTCCTTCAGGGCCTGGGCGAACAGGCGCTGCTCCTCGTACTGCCCGCCCGCCTTGCGCTCGAACAGGGTGATAGGTGGCAGGGTCCAGCCGAAACGGTGGCGCACGATGCCCACGCCCGCGATGCGCACCAGTTCCTCGGCAATGTCGGCCGGCACGATGGACACGGCCCGCTCATTGGCCGCCACCAGTTCGCCGATCACCTTGGCCGAGAGCGTTTCCACAAACGGCGGCGGCGGCTCCACGCCCGCGCGCAGAAAAAAGTCGGTGATCTGCTCGCGCATGGGCGTGCGGCGCTGGCCCAGCACCCAGTCAAGCCCCGTGAGTTCGGCCCATTGCAGAGGTCGGCGCCCCAGCCGCGTGACCAGGCTGCGGTGGGCGATCAGGCGAGGCTCCTGCTCATAAAGCACGCTGTGCCGTATGCCGCTCATGTCCAGCACGGCCGAGGCGCGGCCAATCACGCAGTCCAGCTCATGTGCGCGCAACTTTTGCAGCAGGCGGTCGCTGGTGTCCTCATGCAGCGTGACCGTGATGCGCCGGCCTTGCGGCCGCGTCCTGCCGATGGCATCGGCCAGCATGCGCGCCGGCAGAAAGGGGATGACCCCCACCTGCAGGTGCGCCGCACGCTGCTGCCCCACGGCCTCGATATCGTGTGCCCAATGGTCCAGATCGGCCAGCATGCCCCGGGCGCGCGCCAGCACCAGCGCACCCTGCTCCGTAGGCTCCATGCCGCGCGCAGAACGCAGGAACAGCGGCGCGCCGAACAATGACTCCAGCTCCGCCAGGGCCTGGGTCACGGCGGGCTGGCTGGTGGCCATGCGCTCGGCCACGCGGGTCAGCGTGCCCAGCTCGCTGATGGAGCGCAGCAGCAGCAAATGCTTCATCTTCAAACGCGTGGCCATGCGGTGGGCCAGTTGGGCAGTGGTCGATGCAGTGCGGTTTTGCGGCATGGATTCAGGCGTGGCGCGTCATAAGCAAAACCATATTGAACAATAAAAACAAACGAATTTCTGCTTATGCATGCGTTCCAGAATTCCTGCGTCTTGCACACCCAAAACGAAAGGACCAGGCAGACCATGGATGGCATGTTTTTCATCATCGCGCTGGGCGCGGCGGCGGCCGGATTCGTGCAGGGCCTGTCGGGCTTTGCCTTCGGCATGGTGGCCATGTCGTTCTGGGCCTGGTTGCTGGAGCCGCGCGATGCGGCCGTGCTCACCGTCTTCGGCTCGCTGCTGGGCCAGGTGCTGTCGGCCATCACCGTGCGGCGCGGGTTTGCGCTGGCAAAGCTGCTGCCCTTCATCCTGGGCGGTCTTGCCGGCATTCCGCTGGGCGTCTTGCTGCTGCCGCACCTGGACATGGCCTGGTTCAAGGCCCTGCTGGGCGGCATGCTGGTGCTGTGGTGCCCGGTAATGCTGCTGTCGGCCCGGCTGCCCAGGCTGGCGCGCGGCGGCCGCCTGGCCGATGGTGCCGTCGGCCTGGCGGGCGGCGTGATGGGCGGACTGGGCGGCTTCACGGGCACGCTGCCCACGCTGTGGTGCACGCTGCGCGGCTACCCCAAGGATGAGCAGCGCTCCGTCATCCAGAACTTCAACCTGTCCATGCTGGCCGTGACCATGGCCACCTACCTGGGCACCGGCATGGTCACGCGCAGCATGCTGCCGCTGTTCGCCATCGTGGCGCCGGCCATGCTCATTCCATCGTTGCTGGGCTCCAGGCTCTATATCGGCATCAGCGAGGCACGGTTCCGGCAGATCGTGCTGGGCCTGCTGTGCCTATCCGGCGTGGCGCTGCTGGCGTCTTCCGTCCCCGTACTCTTGCAGCGCGCGGCCTGAGCGCGCCGCGCGCCAACACTCCATCGGCTAACGGCAGTCAACTATGTGAACCTCTGGCACACGCCTCGCTATGCTTCATCGTATATTACGAACTGCACCAGCCCTTCCATGAGAGGCCTTCCGATGTTGACGCCCCCTTCAAACTCAGCGCAGGCGGCATGGCCGCCCTGGGCGCCGCCGTGTCGGCAGGCGCGTTGCAGTCCGGGGACGGCCAGTGCTGCGGGCACGACCATGTCCGCGAAGAGCATGGCGGCGCAGCGCACGCCCAGGCGCGCACCCGGCTCTATCAGCTGGACACGCATCTGCACTGCTCGGTGATAGGCACCTGCCTGAGCCCGGCCGAGCTGCGCAAGCTGATGGGCCGGCACATGGATATCAAGGGCAAGACCGACCTGGAACTGCACCACCAGGCCGTGGGCCTGGCGCATGAGAACGGCGACCTGTCCAAGGCCATCCACAAGGCGCTGGACCAGCGCCATGCCGCCGTGATCAAGGGCTTTGCTGCCGCCCAGGACGAGGCTGCACTGGAGGCCGCGTGGAAGCAGGCCTGGCAGCAGGGCGAGATTCCGGGAGCGTACTGGGCCCTGCTCACGCACAAGTGCACCAGCTTTGCGCTGCGGCAAATGGCCTTTGGCGAGGTGCACATGCTGTCGCACCTGATGGGATCGGCCAACCGGCATGAACTCAAGCGCTTCGTGGCACTGGAAAAGGGAAACCTGGAACTGCAGGACAAGCTGGAACGCGAACGCCAGCGCCACCACCAATCCCAGCTCGAACGTGATGCGCTGGCCGGCCAGCTGCGCCAGCAGTCCCTGGACTTCGAAGCCCGCCTGTCGCAATTCAGGGCAGGGGCAGCCCCTGAAGGCGAGACCCGCCCCGCCGATGCCGGCGCCCTGGTCGGCATGCACACCGAACGGCGTGAGCGTGCAGAACGCGCTGCCGAACAGGCCTGGGCCGAGGCTGGCCGCCTGCAGCAGATGGCCGAGCAATTGCAGCAGCGCGTGCAATGGCTGGCCGAGGAACTGGCCGCCGCCGAAAAGGAACTGCATCGCGCCGCCACCCAGCCCCAGGCCCCTGATGCCGCGCAGCAGCAGGCGCTGCAGGGCCGCAAGCTGCTCTACGTGGGCGGGCGCCCCAGCTCCACCCCTGCCATACGCGACCATGTGCAACGCCATGGCGGCGAATTCCTGCACCACGACGGCGGACTGGAGACGCGCAAGGGCCTGCTGGCCGCGCAGCTGCCCCGCGTCGATCTGGTGGTGTTCCCCGTGGACTGCGTGGACCATGATTCCGTGGTCAACCTCAAGCGCCTCAGCGAGCGGCATGGCGTGCCCTTCATCGCGCTGCGCACGGCCAGCCTGGCCAGCTTCGCGGCCACCGTGGCGCGCGAGTTGGCACCGCCCGACGCGGGAACCCGCACCACCAGCGCATCACACTTTTGCCTGCGCCACGGTTGATGGTGCCGCGTGGCGCGGGCCCAGCGCCGGGCCTTGTGTTTTCAGGATTCCATCAGTACCTCAGTACCGCGCATCGGCCGGCTTCTTGTCCTTGGGCCAGTCCTTGTGCTTGTTGGCAAAGTCCGGGCGCGGCTGGTGGCTGAAGTACTCGGCCACGTCCACGGCCTCCTGGTCGCTGAGGCCGCCCTGGCCCAGCGGGAAGTTGCCATGGAAGGCGATGGGCATGTTGCGCTTGACGAAGGCCGCTGCCGTGTAGGTGCGCGCCATGCCCGCGCCGATGTTGAAGGACTCATCACCCCACAGCGGCGGATAGACCCACTGGCCCTTGGCATTCTTCACGCCCTCGCCCTCGCCGCCATGGCAGACCGCGCACTGGGCCGCATAGACCTTCTTGCCGTTGTCCACGTTGGGCACGATGGACTGGCTGATCTTGCCCACGCCCCGGCCTTCGACCTTGTCTTCGGGTTTGGTTTCGCGGCGCATCCAGTCGAAGTAGGCGACCATGGCCTTGATCTCGTCGGACTCCAGCGGCAGAGGCTTGCCGTTCATGGAGCGCAGGAAGCAGCCATTGATGCGGTCCTCCAGCGTGATGACGCGGCCCGCGCGCGGCGCATAGCCGGGGAAGAAGGCCGAGACACCGATGTAGGGCGAACCATCGGCCACCGTGCCCGCGTTCAGGTGGCAGCTGGCGCAGTTCAGCGCATTGCCCACATTCCTGGGCAGCAGGTCACGCGTCTCTATGTTCAGGCGGGCGCCGTAGACCAGTTGCTTCGCGTTGGATTCGTCCAGCATGGCGGCCAGGCGCGGCGTCTCGAACGGGCGCGCGCTTTCGCCCTTGGCATCGAGCTGCTTGCGCATGGATTGCACCTCCCTGGCATGGATCTCGCGCGCATCGGCACGGCCCCAGCTCTTGCGGGCGAAGTTGAGGATGTCGGCAATCTCCGCATCCTTGAGCTGTGCGAAGGCCGGCATGGTCAGCGGCCGTGCATGGCTTTGCGTGACGGGCGCCTTCCAGCCCACCAGCATCAGATGGATCAGCGTGGACGGGTCCTGCGACTGCAGCGAGAAATTGCCGGCCAGTGGCGGGAACACGTCCTTCACGCCACCGCCATCGGCACGGTGGCAGTCGGCGCAGAACTGCAGATAGCCCAGGCCGCCCCGGCTGGCGTAGAGATCGGTAGGCACGTCGGAAGACACTGCCGACGTGGCGGACGGCGCATGCCCGGAGGCCTGCGGCGCCGGATGCGGGGCGATGACCGGCCCCGGCCCCTGGGCCACCTGCATGGGCAGATCGTTCTTGCCTGCGGGCAGTGACTTCAGATAGGTGCCAATGGCCAGCAGGTCCTCATCGCTCATGTACTGCGTGCTGTGCTGCACCACATCGACCATGTTGCCGGAGACCGTGCCGTGGCTGTTGCGCCCGGTCTTGAGCAACTGGGCGGTTTCCTCGGGTGTCCACAGATTGCGCAGGCTCAGCGCGCGCCAGTTCTCCACGGTCTCGCCGGCCAGGAAATACTCGCCCTTGCTGCCCTCGCCGGTCATGGTCTTTTCCTGGAAGCCCACGCCGCGCGGCGTATGGCAGGCGCCGCAGTGGCCCAGGCCCTGCACCAGGTAGGCACCCCGGTTCCACTGGGCAGTTTGCTGCGGTTGGGGCTGGAAGGGCGTGTCATCCAGAAACACCCAGTTCCACAGCGCCAGGCCCCAGCGCTGGTTGAAGGGAAAGCCCAGGTCGGACTCCTTGTTGGCCGCCTTCACGGGCGCCACGCCCTGCAACAGATAGGCGTACAGGGCCTGCATGTCCTCGGCCGTCATCTTGGCGTAGGAGGGATAGGGCATGGCCGGGTACATGTTGCGGCCATCGGCCGCGACGCCCTTGCGCATGGCGCGGTCGAACTGCTCGAAGCTGTATTTGCCCATGCCCGTATCGGCGTCGGGCGAGATATTGGTGGAATAGATCTTGCCGAATGGCGTCTCCAGCGCCAGCCCACCACCCATGGGCTGGGATTTATTGCCGGTGTGGCAGGCAACGCAATCGCCCAGGCGTGCGATATATCGGCCGCGATCGACCAGGGTTCTTTGCTCCGTCGTCAGGTCCGCTGCGTAATCGGCAGGCAGGTCATCAATGATTTGTGGCATTTGCGCATGGTCCACTCCGGGCGCCGGCGCCGAAATGGCCAGTTGCCAGGCGGTGGCCGACAGCGCGGCCACGCACAGCAGGCCTTGCTTGAGCGAGAGTTTCATCGTCTTCGATCCACTGAAATGAATTATTATTGAAAGAGGCAAGAACGGATATTGACGAGATATTCAACCCAACGCCTGCAGCCATTGCAGCAAATGATCATCTCTTTGCGCAATATCTTCTTATATATACGAATTCTAGTGGTATCTCCCTATTTTTTCCATGCAAGCCGACGAAAATGATAAGCCAATAGCGCATTTAACGCGGACTTAATCAATGCAGGGAAAAAGCGCGCGCAGCCTTCTCGGGCGCACACGAAAAAGCGGCCCGCAAGGGGCCGCTGATTTCACCGTCGGTGTATCCGTCAGTGTATGGGGTGGCGGCTCGCCCGCCGGGCTCAGACCGCCTGACTGCAGCGGCGCGCCACCTGCGCCACGCTGTGCGCGTCCACGCCAAAGTGGCCGCGCAACGCGGCACGCGTGTCACTTCGGCCAAAGCCGTCCGTGCCCAGGGTGAGGAATCGCCTGCCTGCGGGCAGGAAGGCGCGCACGGTCTCGGGCACGGCGCGCACATAGTCGGTGGCAGCAATCACCGGGCCCTGCGTGCCGTCCAGCAGTTGGGCGATCCAGGGCTGGCCAGGTGCCTCACCTGCCAGCATGCGCTGCTCGCAGGCCACGCCATCGCGCGCCAGTTCGCTCCAGCTGGTCACGCTGACCACGGTGGCGGCCATGCCATCGCTGGCCAATTGCTCGGCGGCCTTGAGCACTTCGGTGAGGATGGCACCCGATCCCAGCAAGGTGACATGCTGCGTGGCACGGCCCGCATCGCCAAAGCGGCTGAACACATAGCCGCCGCGCAGCACGTCCTCGGCCGCGCCCGGCGGCAGGTCGGGCTGGGCGTAGTTCTCGTTCATCAGGGTGATGTAGTAGAAAACGTCGCGCTGCTCGACCAGCATCTCGCGCATGCCGGCGTCCAGTATCACGGCCAGCTCGCCCGCATGCGCGGGGTCCCAGGCCTTGCAGTTGGGAATGGTGGCCGCCACCAGATGGCTGGAGCCGTCCTGGTGCTGCAGGCCTTCTCCGCCCAGCGTGGTGCGGCCCGAGGTGGCGCCCAGCAGAAAGCCGCGCGCCCGCTGGTCGGCCGCCGCCCAGATGGCGTCGCCCACGCGCTGGAAGCCGAACATGGAGTAGTAGATGTAGAACGGCAGCATGGCCAGGCCGTGCACGCTGTAGCTGGTGGCCGCCGCCGTCCAGCTGGCGATGGCGCCGGCCTCGCTGATGCCCTCTTCCAGGATCTGGCCGTCCAGCGCCTCGCGGTAGGACAGCACCGAGCCGATGTCCTCGGGCGCATAGCGCTGCCCCAGGCTGCTGTAGATGCCCACCTGCTTGAACAGGTTGGCCATGCCGAAGGTGCGCGCCTCGTCCGCCACGATGGGCACGATGCGCGGACCCAGCTGCGCGTCCTTGAGCAGGCCGCCCAGCATGCGCACGAAGGCCATGGTGGTGCTCATCTCCTTGCCGGCAGGCGCCAGCGCGAACTGCGCGTACTGGTCCAGGGCGGGCACGGGCACGCGGTCGCACACGGTTTCACGGCGCGGCAGTGCGCCGCCCAGGGCCGTGCGGCGATCGCGCAGGTACTGCATCTCGGCGCTGTCATCGGCAGGTTTATGGAAGGCCAGGCCCTTGGCCTGCTCGTCACTGAGTGGCAGGTTGAAGCGGTTGCGGAACTCGATCAGGTCGGTCTCGTCCAGCTTTTTCTGGCTGTGCGTGGTCATCTTGCCCTGCCCGGCCGATCCCATGCCGTAGCCCTTCTTGGTATGGGCAAGGATCACCGTGGGCTGGCCGCGATGGGCGGCAGCCGCTGCATAGGCCGCATGGATCTTCACCAGGTCATGGCCGCCGCGCTTCAAGCGGTCGATCTGCTCGTCCGTCAGGCCCTGGGCCAGGGCGGCGAGCTCGGGGTTCTGTCCGAAGAAATGCTCGCGGTTGTAGCGTCCGTCCTTGGCGGCGAAGGTCTGCATCTGCCCGTCCACCGTGCCGCCCAGCGTGCGTGCCAGGGTGCCGGTGAGGTCGCGCGCAAACAGCCCGTCCCAGTCGCTGCCCCACAGCAGCTTGACCACGTTCCAGCCCGCGCCGGCAAACAGCCGCTCCAGCTCATCGACGATGCGGCCGTTGCCGCGCACCGGGCCGTCCAGACGCTGCAGATTGCAGTTGACCACCCAGACCAGGTTGTCCAGCCCTTCGCGCGCGGCCAGCGTGAGGGCGCTCATGCTTTCGGGCTCGTCCATCTCGCCGTCGCCAAACACGCCCCAGACCTTGCGCTCCTGGCAGTCCAGCAGGCGGCGGTGTGTGAGATAGCGCATGAAGCGCGCGTGGTAGATGCTGCTGATGGGGCCAATGCCCATGGAGCCCGTCGGGAACTGCCAGAAATCGGGCATCAGCCAGGGATGGGGATAGCTGGACAGGCCCTGCGCGCCTGCAGCCGGCGCGCTGATCTCCTGGCGGTAGTGCTGCAGGTCCTGCTCGGTCAGCCGCCCTTCCAGGAAGGCCCGCGCATACACGCCGGGCGCGCTGTGCGGCTGGAAGAACACCAGGTCGCCCCGGTGCTGGCCCGGCTCAAGTCCCTCCCGGGCATGGAAGAAATGATTGAACCCGGTCTCGAACAGGTCGGCCGCGCTGGCATAGCTGGCAATATGGCCGCCCAGCTCGCCATAGGCCTGGTTGGCGCGCACCACCATGGCCAGCGCGTTCCAGCGCATGATGGACGCCAGCCGCTCCTCGATGGCCAGGTCGCCCGGAAACACCGGCTGCTGCTGCGCCGCCACGCTGTTCACATAGGGCGTATTCAGGTCGGGCTGCCAGCCCAGGCGCTGCTCGCGCGCCATGCGCGCCAGCTCTTCCAGCACGAAGCGCGCGCGCTGCGGACCTTCTGTGGCGACCAGGGCCAGAAAGGCCTCGCGCCATTCGGCGGTTTCCTGGGGATCGGTATCGATATCGGCCAGCGCGGCCAGTGGCGTGGGTGCGTTCATGTCCGCCACTTTAGGACTGGCAGGCCGGCATGAGCAGCCGTTCATGGATAAGGAAAACGCCATATTCCAGCATTTCATGCCGGTATCTACATAAAATCCGGCAGATGAAACTGGACACCATCGACTTGCGCATTCTGGCCGAGTTGCAAACGGACGGCTCGCTGTCCAACGTGGAGCTGGCGCGGCGCGTGCATCTGTCGCCGTCGCCATGCCTGGCGCGCGTCAAGGCGCTGGAGAAGGCTGGCGTGATCGCGCGCTATGTGGCGCTGGCCAATGCGTCGGCGCTGGGGCTGGGGCTGAATGTGTTCATCAACATCAGCCTCAAGTCGCAGGCCAAGGAATCGCTGGCCGACTTCGAGCGCCGCATTGCCGAGCACGACGAGGTCATGGAGTGCTACCTGATGAGCGGCGACGCCGACTATCTGATCCGCGTGGCGCTGGCCGACATCGGCGCGCTGGAGCGCTTCATCGTGGAGCAGCTCACGCCGATTCCGGGCATAGAGAAGATCCGCTCCAGCTTCACGCTCAAGCAGGTGCGGTACAAGACCGCCCTGCCCCTGCCGGCCGCAGGCTGAGGCGGATGGAGGCTGGCCTCAGCCCGCAGGCTTGGACATCTCGCCGGTGGCGATGCGGCGGCGCAGCTCGCCCAGCACGGCCTTGAGGCGGCGCTCGTTGTCCAGGCCCACGCGCACCAGCATCTTCTGTCCGCTGGACAGGGCCTGCAGCTCAGGGTCGGCGTATTCGTAGCGCACCCAGGGCTGGATGGAGGGCACCTCGCCCTCCACCTTGGTCAGCCGTACTTGCACCGGGCCTGCGGGCTCGGGCGCGGCGCGCAGGTGGTCTATGACGGCAATGAGGCGATCGTTGAAATATCGGCTGGGATAGCCCAGGTCTTCATAGGCGGTCTGGAACAGAGGGTACAGCCGGGCATAGAGCTTGACGGCCCCGTCCATGGGAATGGACTCGGCAAAGGCCACGAAGGCCTTGTAGCGTGCGGCGTTGGCGGGGGCGATGTCCTGCGCCTCTCCAGCCTCCGCCGCGCCCTCCACCGTGAAACGCTGAGGCGCCGGGTGCACGGGCCAAAGCCGTGCAGGGGCCTGGGAACGGGTCAGGTTGTCCACGGTGGCCACGGCGCGGCGCACAAAGCCGTCCATCTGCAGAAAGCTGCCTGCCTTGTCACGGCCCAGCAGGCCGTTGAGGGCCTGGGTGACATGGGCGTCGGAGTCCTGCAGCGCGGGCAGGCCGGAGGCGGGCTGCTCCAGCGCATCGACAGGGTTCTGGGGCTCGGTCAGCTCGGGCGCGGGGACGGGTTCAGGTTCGGAGGGCTGGGTGGACTGGGCGGGCGCCTGCACCACTTCCGGCGGCGCCTCGGGCACGGCGGCGGGACGCCACCAGTACCACCAGGCCGCGCCCCCCAGGGCAGCAGCCGCCAGCACCACTGCGGCGATGCCGAAAGCCGATGGGCCGGAGGATCTGGCGCGGGGGCGGAAGTCTTGGGGATCGCGTTCTGGCATGGATGGGTCCTTTGGCTTGGGCGGGGGCTGGCAGCTCAGTTGCCGCAGGACGTGCGACAGCAAAGCACACCCAGGGTTCCCTGGCTTTGCTGACACCGGCCCCTGCCTTGTGTTTATAAGCCGCCCCGCTGCCTGCGCAGGCCATCGTGCGCGCCCGGCAACAACGCGTTACCCGGCTTACGCGGCCGTCTCAGCCCTGCGTGCCCAGATCCTGGAGCCAGGCCATGGCGGCCTGCAGCTCGTCGGGGCGGATTTCGTGCATGCTGGGGTACTCGTGGTAGCTCAGTTGCAGCGGCAGGCGCTGCACGTGGCTGCGAATGGCGTGGGCGCTGGTCAGCGGAATGACGTTGTCGTAGGTGCCGTGGCTGACCCAGAGCGACTTGCCGTCAAAGGCCGCATCAGGGGCCTGGTGCGGCAAGGCCTCGGGCAGCAGGCGGCTGTGCCAGCACATGGCGGCGCGCAGCAGCGCGGGCTGGGTCAGCAGCAGGCTGAGCGCCATGATGCCGCCCTGGCTGAAGCCGCCCGCCACGGTTCGCTGGGCAGGGATGTCCAGCCGCGCTCCGGCCTGCTGCACGGTCTGCGCCACCAGGGCGCGGCTGTGCTCTTCCTGCGATGCGTGGATGTGGCGCGTGCCGTTGGCATCCACGGTGAACTGGAACCAGGCATGGGCTGAGGGACCCATGGAAAACGGAGCGCGCAGGCTGAGCACGTGGAACTGCGGCGGCACGAACGATGCGAGGCCGAACAGATCCTGCTCATTGCTGCCAACGCCATGCATGAGCACCAGCAGCCAGGGCTGCTGCCCCGGTGCGGGTTGTGCGGGGCGCTCCAGCGCCACCAGAGGCAGGTCGATCATCACGGACTCCTTGGTTTTTTAGCGATTTCCAGGACCGGGGTGGTCCCGGGCAACGCGCCATTGTGGCGCCTCGCCAAGTCCGCGGCAGCAGGAGGTTATGCCGCCTGCGCGTCCTCGAAGGCCATCGCATCCATGGCCAGGATGGAATACATGACTTCGCGGCTCAGATACCGTGGCCGCGCTGTCGCGCCGGCCGCGCCCAGCGCGAAGTACAGCGGCATGAAGTGCTCTTCGCTGGGATGGGCGCGCCGGGCCGAAGGCGCGCGGGCGCGGTAGTCCAGCAGCGCGGGCAGGTCCTGCGCCTGCAGGCGCGATTCGATCCAGCGGCTGAAGTCCTGCACGTAGGGCGAAGAGGCGCTGGAGCCGCCGACGGCATGGTCGTCCTGCAGGCCATCCTGGCTGCGCAGGGCCTGCACGGCGTCGTCCACCCGCACCGTGGCCTCGCCCGTGCCGCCCCGGAATTCGCCCAGGTTGTGCGTCATGCTGCCGGAGCCGACGATGAGCACGCCCTCATCGCGCAGCCCCGCCAGGACCGCGCCCAGCGCATGGGTTTCGGCTGGCCCGGCCGAGGCAGGCAGGGACAGCTGCACCACGGGCAGGTCGGCATCCGGCAGCAAATGCCTCAGCGGCACCCAGGCGCCGTGGTCGAAGGGCCGCTGCGCGTTGGCGCTGGCGGCAATGCCTGCGGCCTGCAGGCGGTCCATGACTTCCTGCGCCAGCTGGGGCGCGCCGGGGGCCGGGTACTGCAGTTCGTAGAGCGCGGGCGGGAAGCCGCCAAAGTCGTGCCAGGTGGTGGGCGTGGCGCCGGTCATGACTTCCACGCCGTGCGACATCCAGTGCGGCGACATGACGACCACGCCGCGCAGCGGGCCGTGGGCCTGGCGCAGCGCCCTGCCCCATCGCGCGAGCACGGGGCCGGTTTCACCCGGCTCCAGCGCGAACATGGGCGAGCCGTGGGAGACATAGAGCACGGGCAGCCGGGCACCGGCAGCGGAGGAAACCCGGGAAGAGTGGGGAGCGTGGGAGTCTTGCATTCCCCTAATGTAGGGACGCCCGGGCGCCGCGCCAAGCCGCCAGCGGCAGCACACATTGTTGCGCTGGCCGGGTCAATCCGAATCAATCGTCGCGCGGGCGCCCGCGCAGGGCCTTGGTGGCACCGTGCCGGCTCTTGCTTTCCAGGCGGCGCCGCTGCGACCCCAGCGTGGGCCGGGTGGCGCGGCGCAGGATGGGCTCGGGATAGGCGGCGGCCACCAGCACGTTGAGCCGCTGCAGCGCGGCGCGCAGGTTCTGCTCCTGCGTGCGGTGTTGCTGTGCCTTGATGACGACCACGCCCTCGTTGGTGATGCGGCCGTCGCGCAGGGCCAGCAGGCGCTGCTGCACGGCCTCGGGCAGGCGCGAGGCGCGCACGTCAAAGCGCAGGTGCACGGCGCTGGAGACCTTGTTCACGTTCTGGCCGCCCGCGCCCTGGGCGCGCATGGCGGTCCACTGCACCTCGTGCAGCTCGATGGGCCGCATGCGCTCAGGCATCCAGCGCAGCGGTCAATGCCGCCACAAAGGCATCGGGACGCTCATGCATGACCCAGTGGCCCGCGCCGGGCACCAGCGCCAGGCCGCGGAAGTCGCGCGCATGGCGTGCAAAGGCCTGGGCCAGCTCCTGAATCATCGGGCCCGGGTAGAGCGCGTCGTGCTCGCCATAGATGGCCCATACGGGGCCGTCCACGGCCTGCAGGGCACGCGCCAGCACATCGGTGTGCGAGAGGCGGCGGCGCGGAAGGCGGTCACGCTCCACGTTGAGCACATGCAGGGCCAGCGTGTCCTCGTCGATGAGGCTGGCGTCATGCAGCATCAGCGCCTGCAGGTTGTAGCGGTGGGCCACGGCCTGCGCCTCGGGCGTGGCCAGGTGGCGCCAGCCCTTGAGCCGCACGGCCAGGCCCTTGCCCACGCCCATGCCGGGCGCCCCGGCCAGCACCAGGCGCCGGGCCAGCGTGCCGTCGGCGGCGGCCAGCATGCCGGCCGTCATGCCACCGAAGGAGAAGCCGACCAGATCGCACAGCGGGGCGGCGGGCGCACCGTCATCGGCCAGCAGTTGCCGCAGGCCCTGGCGCAGCGGCTCGACCAGGGTGTCGGCATCCTGGCCGCCCGGCACGCCGTCGGAATCGCCGAAGCCGGGCAGGTCGGGTATCCACAGCTGGCGCCCCTGGGCCAGCAGCGCGTCCATGCAGCGCAGCCAGTGTGTCCAGCTGCCGCTGCCGCCGTGCAGCATGACGATGGGCAGCTCGCCCGCGCGGGCCTCGCCCCAGACATGCCAGACCATGTGCCCGTCTTCGGGCCGCGCGGCAGACAGCGGCGTGGTCAGGCGCCGCGCCTGGGCGCGCAGGCGCTCAATGGCGGCGGGCGTATTCACCACTGGGCCACGGCGTCAATGGCCAGGCCATAGCCGGCCACGCCAAAGCCGCACATCACGGCGCGCGCGGCGGCCGACAGGTAGGAGTGGTGGCGGAAGCTCTCGCGCGCATGCACGTTGCTGATGTGCAGCTCAACCAGCGGCACGCCCGTGCCCTTGACGGCATCCAGCAGGGCCACGCTGGTGTGGGTGTAGGCGGCGGCGTTGAAGATCAGGCCGGCCAGGCGGCCTTCGGCGTGCACGCGGCCGGCTTCGTGGATCCAGTCCACCAGTTCGCCTTCGTGGTTGCTCTGGCGGAACTCCAGCCCCAGCCCGTAGCGCGCGCAGGCGGCTTCGCACAGCGCACGCACATCGGCCAGGGTCTGGGAGCCATAGATGGCGGGTTCACGCAGGCCCAGCAGGTTCAGGTTCGGGCCATTGAGGACATAGACGGTTTTCACGGCGGGACACTCCAGGTTTCCAACGGGCTGGATTATGCGGGCCATCCCCGGCCCGGTCTTGGCGCAGGCACCACGGAAAAAGCCGCCCCAAGGGGCGGCAAGAGTCGGTTCAGCGCGGTTCAGCTCAGATCAACGGCGCCAGTGGCCATGCCCGTGGCCATGGCCATGGCGGTACTCGCCACGGTATCCACCCCGGTAGCCGCCACCATAGCCGTATCCGTAGCCGGGAACGACCACGACGGGCGGAGCACGGTAGACGGCGCGCGGCGCGTAGTAGACCGGCGGCGGGGGGCGTAGTAGATGGGCTGGGGCGGTGCCACATAGACGGGGGCAGGCGCGACATAGACGGGCGGGCCATACATGCCCGGCGAATTCAGGCTGATGGACCAGTGCACATCGCCCCGGGCCTGGGCGGCGCCCGAAGCCATGAGGGCGGCCAGGGCCAGGCCGGCTGCTGCTGCTTTTGCAACCCACGGGGAAGCTGTCGTTGTCATGGTGTCTCTCCTCGAAGTTGGACAGGCGTGGCAGGCATTGCCGCTGGTGCCGCCTTCCCGCACTTTGGCACAGGGGGACGGCATACGCCCTGCATTCTCAACGCGCGAGAGGGGTCTACGGATGGCAGGCTTTTCTACAAGTTTGTTTCCAAATGCCTCAACCCTTGGCTGGCGCGGCTGTCCGAAAGCCGTCCGGAGCGGGTCTGCAGGCGGGCGCCTACAATGCTGCGATGAGCTCTGCTGACGCCTCCCCCATCTCCAAAGATCCGGTCAAACCGAGTAACTTTTTGCGCCAAATCATCGAGGCCGACCTGGCCAACGGTACCCACGCCCAGCGCCGCTGGGGTGGAAGCCCCGGTGATGGCGACCACCACAACCAGGGCCAGGTGGACGTGGCGAAGATCCGCACACGCTTCCCGCCCGAGCCCAACGGCTACCTGCACGTGGGTCACGCCAAGGCCATCTGCCTGAACTTCGGCCTGGCGCGCGACTACGAAGGTGCCTGCCACCTGCGTTTCGACGACACCAATCCCGAGAAGGAAGACCAGGAGTACGTGGACAGCATCATCGATGCCGTCCATTGGCTGGGCTTCGGCTGGAAGGAAGCCGACGGCCACGAGAACCTGTACTTCGCCAGCAACTACTTCGACTTCATGTACCGCGCAGCCGAGTACCTGATCGAGCAGGGCCTGGCCTATGTGGACGAGCAAAGCGCCGACGACATGAAGGCCAACCGCGGCGATTTCTCGCGCCCCGGCGTGGACAGCCCGTTCCGCAGCCGCACGGTGGCCGAGAACTTGGCGCGCTTTCGCGAAATGCGCGACGGCAAGCTGCCCGATGGCGCTGCCGTGCTGCGCGCAAAGATCGACATGGCATCGCCCAACATCAATCTGCGCGATCCCGCCATCTACCGCGTGCGCCATGCCGAGCACCACAACACCGGCAACCAGTGGTGCATCTACCCGATGTACACCTTCGCCCATCCCATCGAGGACGCGCTGGAGCACATCACCCACAGCATCTGCACGCTGGAGTTCGAGGACCAGCGCCCGTTCTACGACTGGCTGCTGGACCATCTGCGCGAAGGCGGCCTGATCGCTGCGCCGCAGCCGCGCCAGTACGAGTTCTCGCGCCTGCACCTGACCTATGTGATCACCAGCAAGCGCAAGCTCAAGCACCTGGTGGACAACGGCATCGTCAGCGGCTGGGACGATCCGCGCATGCCCACCATCGTCGGCCTGCGCCGCCGTGGCTACACGCCCCAGAGCATCCAGGCCTTCTGCGAGCGCATCGGCGTGACCAAGGACTACGCCTGGATCGACTACTCCACGCTGGAAGGCTGCCTGCGCGAGGACCTGGAGAACCAGGCCCATCGCGGAATGGTGGCCCTGGACCCGCTGAAGCTGGAACTGACCAACTGGGCCGAGGTCTTCGGCAGCGCCGAGCACCTGGAAGCCTGCGAGCTGCCCGCCCTGCCCCACGCCGCCGAAGGCCAGCAGGTGCCGGTGCGCCGCTTCACGCTGGGCCGCGAGGTGTGGATCGAGCGCGAGGACTTCGCCGAAGTGCCGCCCAAGGGCTACAAGCGCCTGTTCCCCGGCAACAAGGTGCGCCTGAAGGGCGGCTACGTGATCGAGTGCACGGGCTGCGAGAAGGATGCCGAGGGCAACGTCACCAAGGTGCTGGCCACCGTGGTGCCCGACACCAAGAGCGGCACGCCGGGTGCGGACAGCGTCAAAGTCAAGGCCGCCATCACCTGGGTGGGCGTGGCCGACGGCGTGCAGGCCGAGGTGCGCCTGTACGACCGCCTGTTCACCGACCCGCAGCCCGATGCGGGTGGCAAGGACTTCCTGACGCTGCTCAACCCGGAAAGCCTCAAGGTGGTGACCGCCTATGTGGAGCCTTCGCTGGCCAACGCGCAGCCTGACGACAAGTTCCAGTTCGAGCGCTTCGGCTACTTCGTGGCCGACCGCAAGGACCACACACCGGGCAAGCCCGTGTTCAACCGCGCAACGGGTCTCAAGGACTCCTGGGGCAAGTAGGCGCATGGCCCGCTGAAGGGCACCTGCACCGCTCCTCCCCGACGATGGCCCACCATCCTGCTTTGCAGGGGTGGGCCATCGCACATCGGCGCTTTTGCGGGGGCCGTGGCCTCAGCACAATGCCAGGCCATGAACCAAGCCTTGCCACAGGCGGCTTCCGCCGCCAAGTTCGACACCTCCCGCGCGGCCGAGTACGAAACGCAAAGCCGCATCGCACTGGCCGGCTACGACGCCTGCCACGAGCTGGCCGCCTGCCTGCTGGCCGCCAGCCTGGATGCCGGACCGAAGTCCGTGCTGATTGGCGGCGCCGGTGGCACGGGCCAGGAAATCCTGGCCACGGCGCGGCTCAGGCCGCAGTGGAAATTCACGGCTGCCGACCCCTCGGCCCCCATGCTGGACCAGACCATGGACCGCATCGCCGCGGCGGGGCTGTCGGCCCAGGTGCAGGCAGCTCCCTGCGCCGTGCAGGACCTGCCGGCCGGCACGGTGTTCGACGCGGCCACGCTGATCGGCGTGCTGCACCACGTCCCTGACGACGCGGACAAGCTGCAGCTGCTGCAGGCCCTGTCAGCGCGGCTGGCGCCGGGGGCTCCCTTCATCCTGGCCTGCAACCGCCACCGCTATGACAGCGAGCCGCTGTTCCTTCAAGCCTGGGCCATGCGCTGGCGCATGGCGGGCGTGGACGAGGCCGCTGTCCATGCGAAACTCGGCAAAATCCGGCAGGGCGCGGTTCCACCGGCCTCGGAAGAGGCGGTGGAGCAGCTGCTGGCCCAGGCCGGTTTCGTGCAGCCCAAGCGCTTTTTCTCCAGCCTGTTCTGGTGTGCCTGGATTGCCATCAAGGCCTGACCACTGAATCACTGAACCACTGAAACACCAGAACGCCCGGCGCCGGTGGACCCGTCCCTTTCTCCCTTTTCCCTTTGATTTGCCTTTCAGCATGAACTTCTCCGCACGCCTTCAGCAACTGCCCACCGTCACCCACCTCGCCGCGCTGCAGCTGGCCGATGCCCAGGGCCAGGTCGTGGCCACCATCGAGAACAAGCCCGGCCAGACCGGCTCGCTGGCCGTGTACCACGCGCTGGCCGCGCTGTACGGCGGCAGCATCACGCCGGCCGCCGCAGAGCTGGGCCTGGAGTGGTATGCCGAGCACACGCAAGACGCCATCGCCTTCCCTGGCAAGCACCCCAACATCGACCGCCTGCTGGCCTGGTCCAAGGGTGCCGAGAGCTACCAGGCCCGCCTGATCGCGGCTTGATCGCGGCCTGAGCGCGGCCTGATCGCCGCCTGATTCAGCCTGGGTAAACACCGCGTCACAGAAGTTGCGCGGACTGGGGGCATCGGCTGACACGCCGGTGTCAACGCAGCGTGCACTTTGGCGTTCAAATGACATGTGCCTTGCCGCTTCGGCGCGCAAGGCGTTCCTGCCCAGGAGAACGCAATGCAGCAATCCGCCGTGCCCACAGCACGCACCACGGCCCGCTCAACTTCCCACGCTGGCGCCCTGCGCCTGAGCGTGCTGGGCCTGGCCGCCGCCCTGGCGCTGAGCGCCTGCAACCAATCCCAGGACAAGCCCCCGCAGGCCGCCAGCGCGCCGCTGCCGCCTTCCACCGAAAGCGCCCAGCCCGTCGCCACGCCCGTGGCCTATGTGCCGCCTTCGGCCGAGACGCTCTACCAGATGGTGGCGCCCATTGCGCTGTACCCCGACAAGCTCGTGGCCCAGGTGCTGGCCGCCTCCACCTATCCCGACCAGGTCGGCGCCGCCGAGGTGTGGATGGGGCAGAACCCCGGCCTCAAGCCCGAGGAACTGCAAAACGCCGTCAACAGCCAGGACTGGGACCCTTCGGTCAAGTCGCTGGCGCAGTTTCCCAATGTGCTGGCGCAGCTGTCATCCAACGTTCCCTGGACCACGGCCCTGGGCAAGGCCTACTACAACGATCCGGCCGATGTGATGAACGCCATCCAGGTGATGCGCCAGCGCGCCTACAAGGCCGGCACGCTCAAGGACTCCAGCCGGCTCAAGGTGGCCGTGGCCACGGCCGATGCCCCGCCCCCCGTGCCCCAGCCCGCACCGCAGGCCGTGGGCGAGCCGCTGTCGTCCATGCTGCCCGTGCCGGTGATCGACACGCCGCCGCAGTTCATCGAGATCGCACCGGCCCAGCCTGACACCGTCTACGTGCCGCAGTACGACCCGGGTGTGGTCTATGGCGAGCCCGTGCCGATGTACGGCGGATACCGCCCCATCGTGGCGCCGCAACCCGTATACGTGGGCAGTTCGGCCGCGCCCGTGGTGGCGGGGCTGATCGGCTTCGGCGCAGGCGTGATCCTGGCCGAGTCCGTGGACCGCCGCCCCTGGGGCTGGAACTCCTGGGGCATGCGCTGGGGCGAGCCGGGCTACCGCTGGCACCGCAACGAACCGCCGCCACCGCCCTCGCGCCGCCCGGCCGTGATCTACAACAACAACACCTACGTCTCGCGCTCGACCACGGTGGTGCAGAACATCCACAACACGCACATCAACAACGTTGGCAACGTCACCAACATCGCGAACAACCCGCACTTCGAGCCGCGCCGCCCTGACTTCCCGCAGCAAGGTGGTGATCCTCGCTCGGGCGACCCGCGCTCCGGTGACCCTCGTTCTGGTGACCCACGTTCAGGCGGCATGGCCGCTGCGGCCCTGGCCGGTGCCGCAGGCATGGCCGGCGCCGCCGCAGCAGCGCATTCGGGCATGCCCCAACGCCTGGGCCTGAGGCCGCCGCAGGGCGGCCCGCCCCCGTCCGCCCAAGGCATGGTGCCGCCCGGCGGCGCCCAGGGCTTTGCCCGGCACGATGGCGCCGATCGCGGACGCCCGGGCCTCAGGCCCGATGACCGGCCCCAGGCCTCGCTGCAGCCCCGGATGAACCCGGTGCCGGCCTCGCAGCCGGGCCAGTTCGGCAAGTGGCCGCAGTCCCCTCAGTCTGCGCAATCGGCCCCCTCATCCCCACCGGGCGCCGCGCAGCGACCCGCGCCAGCACTGCCTGCGGCAGCCATGCAGGGTGACAGGGGCCGCGACTCCCGCGTGCCCTCCTGGTCTTCCGCAGCCACGCAGCAGGGCATGAGGCCACAGGACAGGCAAGACCGCGACCGCTCCATGGCCGATGCAGCGCGCCAGCGCCAGCAGCAACAGCAGCAAATGGAGACACAGGCCGCCCGCCTTCGCGGCGAGGAACAGGCGCGCCAGCAACAGCAGCGCCAGGTCCAGATGCAGGCCCAGGCGCAGATGCGGGATCAGGCGCGTGACCAGGCCCAGGTTCAGGCGCAAGCCCAGGCCCGGCAACAGGCCGAGCGCGATCGCCAGGCCTTGCAGCAGCGCTCCCAGGACCAGGCGCGCCAGCAGCAAATGCAGCAGCAACAACAACAGCAGCAGGCACGCGCACAGGAGCAGATGCAGGCCAGGATGCAGGCCCAGCAACAGGCCCAGCAGCAGGCGCAAAGACACGCCCAGATGCAGGAGCGGCAGGCGCAGCAGCAAAGACAGCAGCAGTTCGAGGCTGCCCAGCAGCAACGCATGCAGGCCCAGCAAGCACAGCAGGCCCAGGCACAGGCGCGTGCCCAGCAGCAGCAGGCCCGGGCACAGCAGGAGCAACGCCAGCAACAGCAGCGCATGGCCAACGCGGCCCGCCCACAGGAGCGGCGCGGCGGGCGCGACGAGCGCCGGGACCGTTGAGCGGCGCGCAAGCGCATTTGAATGCCATCGCGTCATGGAGTCATGGCGTTGAGGCGATGGCAAGCTGGCGCGCCGGCATGGCGGACAATGGGGCGCTCGACCACAGCCCCCCCGCTTCCCCCATGCAGATACCGACGACGAATTCCCGCTCCCGCCGACTGTTTGTGCAATCCCTGTGCGCCTCGGGCGCGGGCCTGATGGTCCCGGCCTGGGCCGCTGCGGCCTCCGGGGAATCCCCCTGGCCGCATGACAGCCGCGTGCCCGGTGGCGTGGCCCGCCTGTCGCTGGGGCCATCGGCCCAGCGGCCCCAGGTGCTGGCCGGCGACGTGCCCGTGCTGGTGGTGGGCGACATGATCGAATGGACGGCCGTGGTCGGCATTGCGCTGTCGGTGGCGCCCGGCACGCATGGCGTGACGGTGAAGGGCGAAGGCGCACCGCGCACCCTGCCCTACGAAGTGCGCGACAAGAAATACACCGAGCAGCGCCTGAAGGTCTCGCCCAAGACCGTGGACCTGTCACCCGAGGACGATGCCCGCTACCAGCGTGAACGCGCCCACCAGCAGACCATCATGGCGCTGTTCACCGAGCCGCCCGCACGCCCTGGCGACCTGCGCATGCGCCAGCCCGTGCCGGGTCGCCGCAGCAGCAGCTTCGGCCTGCGCCGCGTGTTCAACGGCCAGCCGCGCAATCCGCACAGCGGCATGGACATCGCGGCAGCCACGGGCACCAACGTCGTCGCGCCGCTGCCGGGCAAGGTGGTGGATGTGGGCGACTATTTCTTCAACGGCGGCACCGTGTGGCTGGACCACGGCGGCGGCTTGCTGAGCATGTACTGCCATCTGAGCAGCGTGCAGTGTAAGCTGGGCGATCAGCTGGACACGGGAGATGCCTTTTGCAAGGTGGGCGCCACGGGCCGTGTCACCGGCCCACACCTGCACTGGGGCGTGATGCTCAACCGCGCCATGGTGGACCCGGCGCTGTTCCTGGCGGCGTGAACCGGTCCGGCGCCCGCCGGCGTCAGTGGTTGGCCGAGGGAATGGTGTTCTGCGGCGCCACCGGCGTGGGCACGGCGATGGATTCACGGTCCTGCGCCAGGTAGCGCGACACCAGCTCGAAGAAGCTGTCGTAGAAACCGCTCTTCGCAATCGTCTCGCTTCCCACCTTGACCATGGAGTCGCTGCCCGAGGAGAACGGCAGCGACACCGACCCCAGCGCGCCCACGCCCAGGCTGGCCGAGTTGGCGCTCTTCTTCAAGGTATAGCGGTCCTGCAGCGCCGTGACAAAGCCGATGCTGACCTGGCCATCGGCCGTCTCGGGCACGCAGACCACGCGGATGTTCATCTGCAGGTTCAGTTCGGGGTCGGGCTGGAAGCTCTTGCTGCCCTCTATGAGTTCGGCCGTGCGCGCCATGGCGATGTAGCCCTGGCTCAGCAGCGCGCGGCGCGCGGCCTCGCAGGTCTGGGCCGGCGAAGCATCGAACATGCGCGAGAAGGTCTCGGTGGAGCCGAAGCTCTCCTGCACGGGCACATGCTGGGGAATGGTCGAGCCGCAGCCCGCAAGCATTGCAATGATGGCCAAAGCTCCCGCGTAGCGCATGCCACGCACCCTGTTTGCTGCACTCCAACGTCGATACACGAACCTGCTCCTTGCTCCGGCGCCGCAGCCTGCGGATGGCATGGCGGCTGGCCGCCTATTCTCACCTGAGCGCAACGCATCGGCCGGCAACTTTGCAGCAATCCGTTTTTTCCGCCTGCATCAAATAGATGCAAAGGAATGTGAATAGCGCCCCGTTCTGACAGGCGCCGCCGCGCATCTGCGTTATGGTGCCCCGGTTCGGCCAGGGGCCGGCGCGGCACATGCCGCGCCAGGGCTGCCACCAGCCCGCCGCGCCTGAGCCTGTCTCCGTACCCATCAACCAAGGAATTCAACATGAAGCCAAGCTGGACCTGGTGCCTGCCCGTGATCGTCACCATGGGGCTCGGCGCCTGCAGCCATATCGACAAGGGTGGCAACGCCGAAGAAGGCGCCAAGACCCAGGCGTCGGCCCCTGCCGGCCCACCCGGTGATGCCCAATCGCTGACCGCCTACCACTGGAATCTTCGCCAGGCCTTCACGCCCCAGGGCACCGAAGACCAGAGCTGGTTCCTGACCGCCGCCTCGCGCAAGCGGCCCCTGCAACTGGAATTCGCCGACCAGCGCCTGGCCGTCAAGAACCTGTGCAACGTGGTGACCACGGGCTACCGCACCGAAGGCAACCGCATCGCCACCCAACGCGCCGCCAGCACGCTGATGGCCTGCGATGACGACCAACTGATGGCGCTGGAGCAAAAGGTGGCCCGCATCCTGCCCACGGCCAAGCAATGGTCCGTGCAACTGGGCGAAGGCAAGCAGCCTGCGCGCCTGACGCTCACCTTCATCGATGGCACGCGCTGGCAGTTCGACGGCTCGCCCACCGCCCAGACCCAGTACGGCAGCGCCGGCGAGCGCATCTTCCTGGAAGTGGCACCCCAGCGCACGGCCTGCAATCACCCGCTGATCAAGGACTTCCAGTGCCTGCGCGTGCGCGAAATCCGCTACGGCGACAACGGCGTGAAGACCTCCACCGGCGAGTGGGAGAACTTCTACAGCGAGATCGAGGGCTACAAGCACGAACCCGGCATCCGCAACGTGCTGCGCATCCAGCGCTACAAGCGCCAGAACGTGCCCGCCGATGCATCGGCCTACGCCTATGTGCTGGACATGGTGGTCGAGAGCGAGCGCGTGGGCCGCTGAGCGCGCCTGCCTCCCAACAGCCCTGAAGGCCTGCATTGCGCAGGCCTTTTTTTTTCGGAAGGAGACGGCCTGGGCCAGCCCATGTCCGGGAATCTACTGGTTTGACACCCGTCAATCGGGACGACAACATGATTGCCACGGCCGAGACCTCTCTCGTGCCCAACCTCAGCAATAACTGCTGACTCATATCGGCTATGAAAGCCCCTGACATGCGCCTACGGCGCCGTCGGGGGCTTTTTGCTTTTTGGAGCCTGCATGTCTTCTACGGAAAGTCTTCCTGACTCGCGCCCGCCGTCCACGGTATCCCAGGTATCCCCTAGGCCCCCGCTTGCGGTGGCCAGCATCCAGATGGAGCCTCGCGTGGGGCGCAAGGGCGAAAACCTTGCGCACTCGGTGGATCTGATTGAGCGCGCCGCCGCCCAGGGCGCCAACCTCGTGGTGCTGCCCGAGCTGGCCAACACCGGCTATGTCTTTGCCAGCCGCGCCGAGGCACTTGCGCTGGCGGAGTCCGTCCCGGACGGCTCCTGCACCCAGGTCTGGATGGATGTGGCGCGGCGCTGCAATGTGCACATCGTTGCCGGCATTGCCGAGCGCGCGGGCGACCGTCTCTACAACACCGCCGTGGTCCTGGGTCCCCAGGGATACCTGGGCACCTACCGCAAGCTGCACCTGTGGGGAGACGAGAACGTGTTCTTCGAGCCCGGGGACCGGGGCCTGCCCGTGTTCGACACCGAATGGGGGCGTCTGGGCGTGCTGATCTGCTATGACGGCTGGTTTCCCGAAACCTATCGCCTGCTGGCAATGCAGGACGTGGACATCGTGGCCATGCCGACCAACTGGGTCCCCATGGGAGGCCAGCCCGCAGACCGGCCGGCCATGGCCAATACGCTGGCCATGGCAAATGCACACAGCAACGCGTTGAGCATCGTCTGCGCCTGCCGCACCGGCACGGAGCGCGGCCAGCCCTTCATAGGCCAAAGCCTGATCGTAGGCGCCGAAGGCTGGCCGCTGGCCGGCCCCGCTTCGGTGCATGCCGAGGAGATCCTGCACGCATCGATCGACCTGGAGGACGCGCGCCGCAAGCGCCGGTTGAGCGCCTTCAACCATGTGCTGGGCGACCGCAGGACCGACATCTACGACGCCATGCTGGGCACGGGATGGCCGCGCCCGCAGCCCTGAGTCCTTTCCATCCATCCCCCTCTTTTTTGGAGCCATTTGCATGAAATCGCTCACATCCATTGCACGCCGCACTGCGGCCCTGGCTATCGCGCCCTTGCTGGCATGGCAGGTACACGCCGCCGAGCCCCTGCGCATCGGCGTGGCGGTCGGACTTTCAGGCGCCAACAGCGTCGTGGCCCCGGCCGTGGTGCAGGCTTCGCAACTGGCCGTGGAGGAGATCAATGCGGCCGGCGGCATCCTGGGGCGCAAGGTCGAACTGGAGATTGCCGACGACGCCTCGGGCGCCGTGGGCGCGCAAAAGGCCTTCGACACCCTGGTGTTCCAGAAGAAGGTCAGCGCGGTGATCGCCATGGAAACCAGCGCCGCGCGCAACGCGGCGCTGCCCGTGATCAACCGGGGCAAGCTCCCCTATATCTACACGTCGTTCTACGAAGGCCGTTCGTGCAATCCCTGGATGTACGTCAACGGCTGGGTGCCCGAGCAGCAGGTGGCGCCCATGGTGGATTTCCTCGCCAAGAACCGCAATGCCAAGAACTTCTTTCTGGTGGGCAATGACTATGCGTTCGGCCGCGGCATGCTGACATTCACGCGCAAGTACATAGAGCAGCAGGGCGGTAAGGTGGTGGGTGAGGAATATCTGCCCATCGATGGCAGCGACTGGACTTCGGTGCTGTCCAAGCTCCGGTCGGCAAAGGCCGACGCCCTGATCAGCGCCACGGCAGGCGGCGCCCCCAATGTGTCCCTGGCCAAGCAACTCAAAGCGGCTGGCCTGTCGCTGCCCTACGGCAACCTGGCCGTCGACGAGGGAACGGCCAGGACCATGGGCACCGATGCGCAGGGGATGCTCCTGTCGGCCTCGTACCTGACCGGCATAGACACGCCGGAGAACAAACGTTTCATGCAGGCCATGCAAAAGAAGTTCGGAGCGGAAATGAAAACGCCGAACGAGCTGTCCGAACCGCAGTACGAAGCCTTCCATCTGTTCAAGGCGGCGGTGGAGAAGGCCGGCTCCACGGACGCGGCGCTGGTGATCAGGGCGCTGGCGGAGGTGTCCTTCAATGGCCCGCGCGGCGTCATCCAGATGAGCCGCAGCCGGCACACGCCGCTGGCCATGCGCCTGGGCCAGGTCCAGGCCGACGGGACGGTCAAGGTGCTGGAGACTTTCGAGAAGGTGGACCCCGGCATGCAGTGCCCGAACCTCAAGTGACGGGCAGCCCCCCTTCCACCGCAACCCTGCAAGGAGGCACCATGGTGCTGCTACTGGATTTGCTGACCACGGCGAGCATGCTGTTCATCGTCACGGTCGGGCTGATGATGATTTTCGGGGTGATGAAAATCGTCAACTTCGCGCATGGCGCCCTGCTCACGCTGGGCGGCTATGCCAGCTACGTGGTGACCCGGCTGCAGATCGATCCCTGGCTGGGCTGGCCGCTGGCCTTCGTCACGGGCGTGGCGGCGGGCATGCTGGTGGAGCGGCTGATCGTCAGGCCGCTGTACCGGCGGCCGCTCGATGCCATTTTGGCCACCTGGGGCCTGGGCATCGTCATCGGCCAGTTGATCATGATGGCGTTCGGCCGCGAGGTGCAGTTCGTCAGCGCCCCGCTGTCCGGAACCTGGCAGCTCCTGGGGTGGACTACTCGGCCTACCGGCTCCTGCTGGTGCCCGTCGCGCTGCTCATGTGCCTGCTGCTGGCGGGCCTGCTCAATGCCACGGACTTCGGTGTCAGGACGCGCGCCGTGATCATGAATGAGGACCTCGCCAGCAGCCTGGGCATCCATTCGGGACGGGTGCGCTTCATCACGTTCAGCCTCGGCGCCGGCCTGGGCACCCTGGCCGGCGCCATGATCACGCCGCTGTCCAGCGTGGACCCGAACATGGGCCTGTCCTGGCTGGTCAGCGCCTTCATGCTGGTCATGGTTTCCGGCCATTCCATGGGCGGCCTGCTGCTGACCTGTGCGGTGTTCGGCACGGCCCAGGTGCTGGTCAGCACCTATGCCAACCCGGTCCTTGGCGGCCTGACCATCGCCGTTCTTGCCGCCGTCACGCTGCGCATCCGCCCACGGGGGTTCTCCCATGGCTGAAGCACGCATACCTGGCAGCGCCGTGCTGCCCGCCCGCACCGCATCAGCGCCCTGGCTGCGTCCCACGGCAGTCCTGGCCACACTGGCCGTGCTGGCGTTCGCGGCAGGGCCCTGGATTTTCGACAGCTATCTGCAGAACATTCTCGTCAAGGCCTTTTTCTTCGCCATCGTGGCCGTGACCGTGGACATTCTCTGGGGCCATACGGGCTATCTGACCTTCGGGCAGTCAGCGTTCTTCGGCATGGGCGCCTATGCGGCCGGCCTGGTCTTCACATACATGGGGCCGGGTCCGGCCTCGGCCCTGCTGGCCATGGGGCTGGCGGTGGCTGCCTGCGCCGTCGTGGCGGCCCTGGTGGGCTGGCTGTCTTTTTACCGGGGAGCTTCCCCGTTCTTTGCCACGGTGATCTCGCTGGTGCTGCCCATAGTGCTGACGCAGTTGCTGCTGTCCGGCGGCGAGTGGACGGGGTCCAGTTCGGGCCTGACGGGCTACGAGAGCTTCGATCTGTCCATGCAGGCCTGGTACGGCATCGCAATGGGCGCGCTGGCAATGGCAGGCGGCCTGGGCTGGATGCTGGTGCGCAGCGACGCCGGCCGGGTGCTGTCGGCCATCCGCGACAACGAGGTGCGCTGCACCTACCTGGGCATCGATACATCGATCGTCAAGATCCTCCTGCTGGTGGCCATGGCGGCCGTCGCGGGCCTGGCCGGATTCGGGTACGGCTCCTTCAGCGGCGTGGTGGCGCCCGAGCTGGCGGGCTTTGCGCTGGGTACCGAGTTCATCATCTGGGTGGCGCTGGGCGGCAGGGGCACGCTGTGGGGCCCTCTGGCCGGCGCGGTGCTGATCAATGTGGCCTCCGCCTATCTGGGCAGCAGCATGCCGTTTGCCTGGCAACTCATCCTGGGGGCGGCCTTCGTCGTCGTGATCGTGCTGCTTCCGCAAGGCCTGATGCCCCTGCTGCTCAAGCCCTTCAGGACCGGCCAGGACGCTGAGGACCCGCCTCTTTTGCAGGAGCGCGCCCCGCGGGAGATGGACGGCATGCCGGACGGGGAGGACAGGCTGCAGAAAGCGGCCATCCACATGCAGGGTGTGGCCAGGCACTACGGTGCACTGAAGGTGCTGCAGGGCATTGATCTGGAGGCCCATGCCGGGGAGCTGGTGGGGCTGATCGGGCCGAACGGCGCCGGCAAGACGACGCTGATGCGCTGCATGAGCGACGGCGCCGAGCGCAGCGCGGGGACGATACGGCTGTGCGGCCATGACATTGGGCGCCAGCCTCCCGAGGCCTGCGTGCGCTTCGGGCTGGGGCGCAAGTTCCAGAACGCCAATATCTTCGAATCGCTGACCGTGGCCGAGTGCCTGCGCATTGCAGGAACGCGGCTTGAGCGGCCTTCGCTGGTGCGTCGCGATGGCGCGCTGCGCCTGCCGCCCTATGCCCTGCATGTGGTGCGCATGACGGCGCTGGAGCACAAGCTCGGCCACGTGGCGCGCGACCTGTCCCACGGCGAGCAGCAGGCGCTTGAACTGGCCATGGTGCTGGCGCTGGAGCCGCGCGTGGTGCTGCTGGACGAGCCCACAGCCGGGCTGACCCAAACCGAGCGCACGCAGATCGGCGAAGTCCTGGCCTCGCTGGCCGGGCGCTACCGGCTGTGCTGCCTGCTGGTCGAGCATGACCTGGACTTCGTGGAGCAGATCGCCACGCGTGTCGTGGTGCTGCACCAGGGAAGCATCGCCATGCAGGGCAGTTTCCGCGAGGTGGTGGACTCGCCCCTGGTCAGGACGATTTACTCGGGCAGTGCCCACGGGCACAAGGAGGCGGCATGAATTCCACCGTGCTGGCACTGGACGGTGTCACCAGCGGCTACCGGGGCTCGGTCGTCCTGCGCAATCTGTCGTTGGCCATAGGCCAGGGCGAAGCCGTCGCACTGCTGGGCAAGAACGGCATGGGCAAGAGCACGCTGCTCAAGACCATCATGGGTTTTCTGCCCAAGAAGACGGGGGCCGTGCGCCTGCATGGCGAGGACATCACGCGCATGGCACCCCACCGCATCGCCCGGCGTGGCATGGCCTACGCGGCACAGGAGCATGCGCTGTTTGCCGACCTCAGCATCCGCGACAACCTGCGGCTGGGACTGGCGCAGCAGGCCTTGTTTCCGGAGCGCCTGGCCGCCGTGGAGCCCCTGTTTCCGCTGTTCGGCAGCCGGCTGCAGCAACCTGCGGGCACGCTGTCGGGCGGAGAGCAGAAGATGCTGCTGCTGGCCAGGGCGCTGATGATGCGCCCCTCGGTGATCGTGCTCGACGAAATCACGGAGGGACTGCAGCCCTCGGTGATCGAGCGGCTGGCCCAGGCCCTGGCCCAGGAGCGCCAGCGCCATGGCACGGCGATGCTGATCGTGGAGCAGAACGTGCCGTTTGCGCTGCAGGTGGCGGACCGGTACGCGATCCTCAAGCAAGGCGAGCTGATCGACGAGGGGCCGGCCCGTGCAGTTGGTGCGGTCGAGGCGGTGTTCGGGCATCTGCGGGTCTGACCCTTGCCAACACGGAGCAAGCACCATGCCTTATGCCCCCGCATTCTTACCCGCATCCGCCGAAGCTTCGTGTCTTGCTGCCCGTCCGGCAGGACCGCAGGCACTGGACGCGTATCCCGCGACCAGGAATCTCCAACCCGTGAAAGCCTCTCCATGACCCACGAAACCCAGATGGACGATGGCTGGCGCATCGGCGTGCTGTTCTCGCGCTCCGGCCCCACGGGGGTGACGGAGTCCGAGCACTTCCTCGGCACTGCCCTGGCCATCGAGGAAATCAACCAGCTCGGCGGCGTTCTGAGCCGGCCGCTGATCCCCGTGGCCTACGACCCCAGGGGCGATGCGACGGAGTATCGCCAGCTCGCAACGCGGCTGCTGCTGGAAGATGAGGTCAACGTGATCTTCGGCTGTTCGCGCTCTTCCAGCCGCAAGGCGGTGCTTCCGGTGATAGAGCGCAACAACGCACTGCTGTGGTATTGCTCGTTCTATGAGGGCTTCGAGTACTCGCCCAACGTGATCTACACGGGGGCCGTGCCCAACCAGAACAATGTGCCACTGGCCGCCTACCTGCTGCAGAACCGGGGCCGCAAGCTGTTTTTCGTGGGCGCCGACTACATCTACCCCCGCGAGTCCAACCGAATCATGCGAGACCTGGTGGAGCAGCACGGCGGCGAGGTGCTCGACGAGGTCTATCTGCCGCTGGAGGCCAGCCGCGCCGAAGTGGAGGAAGTCCTGGCCGACATACAGGCCGCCCAGCCCGACGCGGTGTTCTCCACCATGGTCGGCCAGTCTGCGCGGCTGCTCTACCAGCTGTACCGCGACTTCGGTCTCGATCCCCTGCGCACGCCCATTGCGAGCCTGTCCATGGTGGAAGAGGAGATACGCCAGATAGGCCCGTTGCTGTGCGAGGGACATATCACGGCAGCCACCTACTTCGGCTCGGTGGCCAGCGAGAGCAACCGGCGCTTCATCGCGCTGTGGCGCTCGCGCTTCGGAGATCGCCCCACCAGCATGTGGTCCGAGCTGGCCTACGCCCAGATCCATCTGTTCGCCCAGGCGCTACAGCGCTCGGGCAGCCTGGACCGGCGCAAGCTGGTCGAGGCGGCGCACCGGGTCCGGTTCGAGGCCCCCGAAGGACCGATCACGGTGGACCCGGAGAATAACCACTGCAGCCTGACGCCCCGCATAGGCATCTGCCGCAGCGACGGGCAGTTCGATATCGTCTGGGAAGCCATGGAGCCGGTCAGGCCCGATCCCTACTTTTCCACCTTCGGGTTTTCCGAGTTCTGGCTGAGGTGAGACCATGAGTTCCAGCCTGCGACGCCTGTACGAAGACCTGCGCAGCATCTGCGTCGCCGTCGTCCATCCTCCCGGGGAAGACCGCGACATCATCGTGGAGCAGCTGCAGCGCATCGGGTGCCGGCTGCGCATCGTCTGGCCGCTGCCGCCCGAGCCGCCTTCGGGCGCCGATGTCATCTTTTTCCAGGTGACCCAGGACCTGGAGGCCAGTTCGGGTTGGAATGCCGGCACCGTGGACGCGGCGCTGGTCGCCCTGTCGGACTACGAAAGCCCCACCACCCTGAAGCTGCTGCTGGACACCCAGGCCCATGGCGTGATCACCAAGCCATTCCGCTCCTCGGGCATTCTCAGCACGCTGGTGCTGGCCAGGTCGGCCCAGGGGTTCCAGCAGCGGCTGCAGGGCAAGATCGACAAGCTCGAATCCACCATCAAGTCGCGCCGCCAGATCGAGAAGGCCATCCGCGTGCTCGTGGACCACCAGCAGATGACGGAGGAGCAGGCCTATGTGCACATGCGCGAGCGCGCCACCGGCCTGCGGGTGACCGTGGCCGAAGTGTCGGCCATGGTGCTGGAGACCCATGAGGCCATGGAGAAGCTGGGCTTCGCCAAGGCACCCGGGCCGGCGCGGCGGCGGTGATGCCTTCGGCTCACAGCACCGGGCTCAGCATTGCCAGCAGGTTGTTCCAGATGCGGCGGCCCCAGTGCCAGGCGTGGACCTGGGCGGCCGTGATGCGGTCGGACTGGCGGATGTACTCGCCCTGGCGCTGGCGGATGGCGCGGGTCACGGCCTCGTCCTGCAGCAGCACGTTGTTCTCGAAGTTCAGGTCGAAGCTGCGCAGGTCCAGGTTGGTGGAGCCCACGAGGGCCACCTGCCCGTCCACGCACAGGGTCTTGGCATGCAGCAGGCCGGGGCGGAATTCATGGAGGATGACGCCGGCCCGCAGCAGGTAGCGGTAGGTGCTGCGGCTGGCCGCGCCCACGATCCAGGAATCGTTGCGCGCCGGCAGGATGAGCGTGACCTGCACGCCGCGCCAGGCGGCGGCGCACAGGGCCTCCAGCACGGTGGCATCGGGGATGAAATAGGGTGTGGAGATCACCACTTCGCGCCGCGCACTGGCCAGCAGGGTGGACACCAGCTGCGAGGTGGAGCGCGGCCGCTCGGCCGGGCCTTCGGCAATGACGACGGCGGCAAAGCCTTCGGCGGGCATGTCGGCCGGCCCCGCTTCGGGTTGGGCGGCCAGGGGCATGGACAGTCCATGGTCTGCGCTGCGCGCCTGCGCCCAGTCGCTGGCAAAGACCTGCTGCATCTGCGCCACCACCGGGCCTTGCAGGCGCAGCATGATATCGACCCAGGGCGCGTAGCGGGCCTTCACGGCGAAGGCCTCGTCCGCGCAGTTCTGGCTGCCGCAATAGGTGATGGCACCATCGATCACGGTGATCTTGCGGTGGTTGCGCAGGTCCAGCCGGCTGGTGAACATCACCCTGAACGGGTGGCTGGCCGGCAGGGCAACGGCCAGTTGCACGCCGGCCTGCGCCATCTGCTGCCAGAGGTCGGAGCGCAGCAGCGCGCGCGAGCCCAGCCCGTCCACCATGGCGCGGCAGACCACGCCACGCCGGGCCGCGCGCACCAGCGCCTGGGCCACGGCCGTTCCCGTGTCATCGGCCAGCCAGATGTAGTAGAGCACGTTGATCTCGTGCCGGGCGGCCTCCATGTCGGCCAGCATGCGGGCGCGGGCCTGGGCACCATCGGCCATGAGCTGCGCGGCATGGCCCGGCTGTACGGGAAAGCGGTTGATGGACGCCGCATAGCCAAAGGCCGCCTGCCATTGCGGCGCGATGCCCGCCACCGGCACGCCGCTGCCCGTGACCGGGGCGCCGGGCGCAAAGTCCTGCACCTTGCGGTACCGGGCCCGGCCTCGGCGGCGCAGCGTCACCTCGCCAAACAGGTAGTACAGCGCGCAGCTCGCATAGGGGAGCAGCACGATGACGGTGAGCCAGCCCATGCGCACGTCGGGCCGCACATCGTCGCGCAGCAGGATGCGCAGGCCAAAGCCTGCAATGAGCAGCAGATGCAATGCAAGAAACAGCCAGGTCATGCAGCCAGCATAGCCGGGGGCCCTGCGGACGGGATTCGGCGGAAGGGATGTTTCACGGCGGCAAACCTGGATCTGCGCGCGGCCGGCCTCGCCTCAGGCACTGCACCGGAATTCCATGCACCCGCCAATACTTGGATTCAACGATAGTACACACCCACATTCCAGAAACTTTTCCGCTGCATGACGAAAATGACCGCAGCGTGACGGTTATGCCCAGCGACTGTGGGCCTGCCTGTGGACAAGCTTCGGGACAACCCTGCATTGCCGCGCCAGCCATGGGTTTGCCGCAGGCGCTGAAAAAACAGGCAGATCGCGCAGATGCCGCAATGTTTCACGCGGCCGGGCTGCGCCGTGCAGGCGGGCGCCTCAACGGAAGCGGAAACGGCCTTCGACGAACATGGAGGAGCGGTGCCCACCCTCGCTGGCCGGGTCGGCAAACGACCAGAATGCCTGCACCGTGCCCTGGGCCGTGTCGATGACCTGGCTGACGGTGAAGCCCGTTTTCTCGATCCAGTTGAGGAAGTGCAGGCTGTCGCTGACCTGCAGGTAGCTGAGCCGTTCGCAGCCATCGGATACATGGCCCAGGGAATCGACCACATGCCAGACCATCTGGCCTTGCGGCGTGTACCGCACATCAGCCTTGCTGTCGGGGAAGTCGATGACCGCTTCGCGCCCGATCAAGGTGCCGGCGTATTGCATGGACAACATGGACATGGTGTGTTGCTCCTCTGATGCGGGGTTCTGGCCTGACCCGTGATGGCATATTCTCGCGCCGCGCCGCGGGTGTTTGTGGGAGCAGACCGCATGCCTTCGTCGGCAGCGTGGAGCGGGCACAACGGCCAGCAAGGCGCCGGCATTTCGCAGATACTGCGCGTGCTCCTCCACGGATATCCGATCTTGCCCTCCTCCCCGCTTCCCCCCTCATCGGCCGACAGCCCCGCTGCCGGCCTGCGCAGCAGCGCCTTCGTCCCCTTCGTCATGGCGCGCATGCTGTCCATGTTCGCCCAGCAGATGCAGGCGGTGGTCGTGGCCTGGCAGGTGTATGACCTGACGCGCGACCCCATGTCCCTGGCCTACGTGGGACTGGCCCAGTTCCTGCCCATGCTGGCGCTGCTGATTCCGGCAGGCGACCTCAGCGACCGCATGAGCCGCAAGCGCCTGCTGTCTGGCAGCTGGGCCGTGGCCGCCCTGTGCTCCCTGCTGCTGCTGTGGCTGTCCTGGCACGAGGGCGCGGCCGCGCACGATGTGCACTGGATCTATGCCGTGCTGGTGCTGTTCGGCTGCAGCCGCGCCTTCACGGGGCCGGCCCTGCAAAGCCTGCTGCCGCAGATCGTGCCGCGCGAGCAGCTGGCCCAGGCGCTGGCCACCAACAGCATGCTGATGCGCACGGCCGCCATTGCGGCGCCTGTGCTGGGCGGAGTGCTCTACGCCTGGGGCGGCGCCGTGCTGACCTATGCGGTCTGCGGCGTCTCCCTGGTGCTGGCCGTGCTGCTGCTGGGCACGGTGCCCGTGCGCTTTGCCGGGGCCATGGCGCCGGCGGGCGGCTCGCTGTGGCAGCGCTTTGGCGAAGGCATCCATTTCATCCGCACGCGCCCCATCATCCTGGGCACGATTTCGCTGGACCTGTTCGCCGTGCTGCTGGGCGGCGTGGTGGCCCTGCTGCCCGTGTATGCGCACGAGGTGCTCAAGGTCGGCCCCGAAGGCCTGGGCCTGCTGCGCTCGTCCATGACCGTGGGCGAGGTGGCCATGGGCCTGTGGCTGTCGGCCCGTCCCATCCAGCGCCATGTGGGCCGCGTGATGTTCGCCGCCGTGGCCATCTTCGGCGTGGCCAATCTGGTGTTTGCGCTGTCGCACTGGTTCTGGCTGTCCATGGCCGCCCTGATGCTGGCCGGCGCGGCCGACATGGTGAGCGTGTACATCCGCTCGGCCCTGGTGCAGTTTTCCACGCCCGACTCCATGCGCGGGCGCGTGAACGCGGTGAACATGCTGTTCATCGGCTCGTCCAACGAACTGGGCGAGTTCCGCGCCGGCACCAGCGCCGCCTGGCTGGGCGCCGTGCCGGCTGCCGTGGTGGGCAGCCTGTGCACGCTGGGCGTGGTCGGCAGCTGGATGACCCTGTTCAAGCCGCTGCGTGATGTGGACCGGCTGGAAGACGCGGCCCGCGTGGGCCAGGGCTAAAGCAGCTCGGCCCGCAGCTGCTGCGCACTCCTGGGCGACAGCAGGCCGGGCGCCACGTCAAACACGGTCTTGCAGCCCGTCTGCCCCGACTGCTGCAGCCTGTGCACGGCGCGCGCATAGGCCACGAGCACGCTGGCCGTGAATTCCGGATTGCTGTCCAGCTGCAGGCGGTATTCGATGGAGTGGTGCAGCCCCTGTGAGCTGCGGCCGCTGCGGATGACAAATCCGCCATGCGGCATGGCCGCATGGTCACGGGCAAGTTCCTCGGCGCTGATGAAATGCACCGTGGTGTCGTATTCGTCGAAGTAATGCGGCATGCCGACGATGGCCTGGCGCACGCCATCGGCATCGGCCCCCTGCTCCAGCACCACAAAGCACTCGCGCCGGTGGCGCTCGCGCGCAGACAGTTCGGGCCGCACGCCGCTGCGCACGCGCTGCACGGCCTCGTCCACGGGAATGGTGTACTGCACACCGCCGGCCACGCCGGGAATGCGGCGGATGGCGTCCGAGTGCCCCTGGCTCAGGCCCTTGCCCCAGAAGGTGTAGGTGGCGCCATCGGGCAGCAGGGCCTCGCCCATGAGGCGTTGCAGGGAGAACATGCCCGGGTCCCAGCCCGCCGAGATCAGCGCCGTGGTGCCGGCTGCGCGGGCGGCGGCATCCACCCGGTCGAAATGCTCGGGAATGCGCGCATGGGTGTCGAAGCTGTCCACCAGGCTGAAATGCGCGGCCAGCGCGGGCGACTGCTGCGGCAGGTCGTCCTTGGAGCCGCCGCACAGCACCAGCACGTCGATGCCGGCGCGATGGGCCAGCAGGCTGTCCATGCCGTGCACGGGCGTGCCGGGCTGCAGCGGACACAGCCGGGCCGGATCACGGCGGGTGTAGATGCCGGCCAGCACCATGTCGGGGTTGCGGGCAATGGCGGCCTCCACGCCACGGCCCAGGTTGCCGTGGCCGACGATGGCGATGCGGATGGGAGCGGTGCTGCGATGGTCCATGCGGTGTGGTGCGTTTGAGAGGGTTTCAGAAACTCCGGTTCACGCGGCGGCGCAGAACCAGGCGCGATCTTGCATCGCCATCACGCCGCCAGTCGTGCAATGGCAGGCAGCACTGCGTTGCCCTGCACGGGGGTAGTGCGCAAAGGTAGTGCGCGGGGGCCTGCATGGCGGTGGGCGGACAGCGCCTACACTCACGCCCTCATGTTCCAGCCTTCATCCATCCCCTCCCCGGCCCAGCCGCCAGAGCCCGACGACGCGCCGCTGCACATCCTCTGGCGCGACGAGCATCTGGTGGCGGTCTACAAGCCCGCAGGCTGGCTGGTGCACCGCACGGGACTGGACGCGCACGAGACGCGCTTTGTGCTGCAGACCCTGCGCGACCAATTGGGCTGCCATGTGTACCCCGCGCACCGCCTGGACAAGGGCACCTGCGGCGTGCTGGTCATGGCCTTGCATGCCCAGGCCGCCCAGCGGCTGGGCCAGGCCTTTGCCGGGCAGGAAGTGCGCAAGCAATACCTGGCGCTGGTGCGGGGCTGGCTGCCGGATGCGGTGGAGGTGGACCACGCGCTCAGGCCCGACGATGCGCCCGAGGACGCGCCAGCCCAGCCCGCACAGACTTCGCTGCGCTGCCTGGCGCGCCTGGAGTGGCCCGAGGCCTTTGACCCGCGCCACGCGGCCACGCGGATTTCACTGGTCGAGGCCCTGCCTGCCACGGGCCGGCGCCACCAGATACGCCGCCATCTCAAGCATGTGGCCCATCCCATCATTGGCGACGCCACGCATGGCAAGGGGCCGCTGAACCGCTGGTGGGCGGAGCGGCTGGGCCTGCAGCGGCTGTGGCTGCACGCCCATGCGCTGGAGCTGGCGCACCCGATGACGGGCGAGCCGCTGCGCTTCGAGGCCGACTGGCGGCAACTGGGCCATGTGGCCGATGTGCAGCACTGGCGCGCGCTGTGCGCCCTGCCCGGCTGGCAGGCCTGTGCGGGCCTGCCGACGACGGCCCGGCCGGATCAGGCAGCTTCGACAGGCGCGCCCGTTTCAGGCTGCTCCATCAGCGGCGCTGCCACGTAGGCGTAGTCGGCCGAGGCATCGGCCTTGAGCACGCCAGACAGCAGCTCCACCAGGCGCTCGTTGCCCATCTTGAAGCCGCAGGCCTGGGCGTGACCACCGCCGCCAAAGCTCTCGGCCAGCGGAATGCAGTTGAACTCCGAGCGCGAGCGCAGGCCGATCTTCACGCCCTTGGTGCTGGCATGCCACATCAGCGCGAAGCTGCCGCTCTGGCGCGCCAGCAGGTCGCCGACCTGGCTGTGGAACATGCCGGGGCAGTTGACCATCAGCCCTTGCATGCCGTTGAAGACCAGGGGCTGGGCCGCCTCGGAAATGTCGGCGCACAGCTTCTGGAATTTCTCGTCCATGGCGCCGCCGCGTGCCATGAAGGCGGCTTCCTGCTCGGGCGTGAAGGCCGCGATCTCGGCCCAGCGCTCGAAGCTGCGCGGCTCCATGTCCAGCGCCGCGAGAAAGCCCGCGCTCTCGGCGAATTCCCACTTCCAGATGTCGCGGTCCTCGATGAAGCGGATCAGGCCGGGCACGGGCTTGTCGGCCTGGAAGAACTCCCAGGCCAGGCGCGCGCCGGACTTGTTCATGTCGAAGTGCACGACGCCGCAGCGGCACTGGTAGCCGCTCAGCTTTTCGGCAGCGCTCTTGTGGTGGTCCAGCACCACGAGCTTGGCCACGCGCGACTCGATCTCGGCCATGAGCTCGGGCTCGAAGGCGAAGTCCAGCACGTAGACGGCGCGGCCGGCCAGCTCGCCCAGGTCGTCGGCCTTCTGGATCTCGCCATGGTCCAGGCCCCGGAATTCGGCCTGCCCGCCGTAGTACAGCCAGGCCGCCAGTGCCGCGCCATAGCCGTCCGGGCAGCGGCGGCCGTGGTAGAGGATCAGGGGCTGGGGATCGTCATGCTCGGGGCGCACGAACAATTGCAGGGGCAGGATGGTGTTTTTCATGATGGGGGCGATTGTCGGTCCTGGCGCCATTCCCCTGCACTTGCTCCAGCGCCCGGGCACCCTGGGCAGCCGGGCATTGCGCGGGCTGCTCGCAAGGAACGTAGCGCAAAGCCTGGGCAGCACAAGGCCTATCACCCCGGCAGGCGCCGCAGGCACACCCCAGGACCTATCATGTCCGCCTTGTCATTGAATTGCTGCGACCGCCTGCGGACCCGCTGGGCGTGCAGGCCGCCGCGGCCCCTGTATGCGATCCACACCCGACATCACCCCCCACCTCGGCTCCCTGCTGAAGTTCCGCCACGACCTGCATGCCAACCCCGAGTTGCGCTACGAGGAGCACCGCACCGGCGACAAGGTGGCGGCCTACCTGATGGCGCTGGGTCTGCAGGTGCACCGCGGGCTGGGCAGGACCGGCGTGGTGGCAAGCATCCACGGCCGGGGGCGCAGCGCCGCCAACCCGGGCCGCAGCATAGGCATACGGGCCGACATGGATGCGCTGCCGGTGACGGAGCTCAACGCCTTCGGCCACGCCAGCCAGAACCCGGGCTGCATGCATGCCTGCGGCCATGACGGCCACACGACCATGCTGCTGGGCGCGGCCACGCTGCTGGCGCAGCAGCCGGATTTCGATGGATCGGTGCACCTGATCTTCCAGCCCGCCGAGGAAGGCGGCGCAGGCGCCAAGGCCATGATGGAGGACGGCCTGTTCGATCGCTTCCCCTGCGAGGCCGTGTTCGCGCTGCACAACTGGCCTGCACTGCCTGCCGGCGAGATGGCGGTGCGCGTGGGGCCCATCATGGCCTCCACGCTGCGCTTCGAGATCCGCGTGCACGGCAAGGGCGGCCACGCGGCCATGCCCCACACCACGCTGGACCCGATTCCCGTGGCCTGCGCCATCGTCGGCCAGTTGCAGACCCTGGTGTCGCGCAGCACCGATCCGCTGGACAGCGCCGTGCTCACCGTGGGCAAGATCACCAGCGGCACGGTGGAGAACATCATTCCCGACGAGGCCAGCATCTTCGGCACGGTGCGCGCCCTCAGGACCGAGACGCAGCAGATGTTCATCGAAGGCATGCAACGCATCAGCGAGCATGTGGCGGCCGCCCATCTGTGCCGCGCCGAGTTCATTCTCAAGCCCGGCTATCCCAACACCACCAACCACGCGCACGAGGCCCGCTTCATGGCCGAGGTGATGCGCGAGGCGGTGGGCGAGGACCGCACCCACGCCGACATCCTGCCGGCCATGACGGCCGAGGACTTCGGCTTCATGCTGGAGGCCGTGCCCGGCGCCTATGGCTGGATCGGCAACGGCCCCGCCACGGGCGAGCCCGGCGTGGGCCTGCACAACCCCGGCTACGACTTCAACGACGACAACCTGGGGCGCGGCGCACGCTTCTGGGACCTGCTGGCGCGCCGCTGGCTGGAACAGTCCAGGACCTGAACGCCGTCACACGCAGGCCCTTGCGCTGGCCCTCACGCCGGCTTTCACACGCCGGCAGGCGCCCCCAGTTGCAGATCCACCCACTCGACCGCCGGCAGGGGCCGGCCGTAGTGGTAGCCCTGGAACAGCACGTCCTGATTCCAGGCCCGCAGCGTGCCGGCCTGCTCTTCGGTCTCCACTCCTTCGGCCACCACGCGCAGGCGCAGGCGTCTGGCCAGCAGCAGGATCGCCTCGACCATGGCGGCATTGCCTGGCGAGGTATGGCAGTCCTGCACAAAGGACTTGTCGATCTTGAGTTCACGGAACGGCAGCCGCTGCAGATAGGCCAGCGATGAATAGCCGGTGCCGAAGTCGTCCAGCCCCATCTCCACGCCCAGCAGCTGCAGCTCGGCCATGCGCTCGCGCGCCTCGTCCACATCGCGCATGACCACGCTTTCGGTGACCTCCAGCGTGAGGCGGCGCGGGTCGGCCCCGGTTGCGGCCAGGGTGCGCTTGAGCTTGTCCACCACGTCGGGCTGGCGGAACTGCCGCCAGCTGACGTTGACCGACAGCCGCCAGCCCTGCTGCACGAACTCGGGCCGCACCAGCATGCGGCAGGCCTGCTCCAGCATCCAGTCGCCCAGTTGCACGATCAGGTCAGATTCCTCGGCCACGGGAATGAAATCACCGGGCTCGACCATGCCCAGGCGCGGATGGTTCCAGCGCACCAGCACCTCGGCGCCCACACAGCGCCCCATGTGGTCCACCTGGGACTGCAGATAGGGCTGCAGCTCGCCGGCAGGAATGGCACGGCGCAAGTCCTTTTCGATGCGAAAGCGCTTGCCCACGGCCTCGGCCATGTCGGGCTGGAAGATGACGACCTGGCCCAGGCCTGCCTGCTTGGCCTGGTGCAGGGCCACGCCCGCGCGGCGCAGCACGTCATGGCCACCGCTGTCGGTGCGCGAGGCGGCAAAGCTGGCCGCGCCAATGCTGCAGCTGGCCTGCACTTCCTCGCCGGTTTCCTCCAGCCACAGCGGCCGCTCCAGCGCGTCCTGCAGCACCTGTGCCAGGGCGCGCATGTGCTGATCGACCTCGGCCGCCTCCTGGCCGGCCTTCTCCAGCAACACGGCAAATTCGTCGGCACCCATGCGGGCCAGCAGCACGCCGTCGGGCAGGGCATCGGCCAGGCGCAGCGCCAGCGCGCCCAGCAGCGCATCGCCACGCACCGTGCCGCGCACATCGTTGAAGGCGGTGAAGCGGTCCATGTCCAGCAGCAGCAGGCCGTGGCGCGGCTCGCCGCCCTTGCCGCCCTCGCGGAATTCGCGCGCCAGCGCGCGCAGGCGCTGGGTCAGCGACAGGCGGTTGGGCAGGCCGGTGAGCGCGTCGAAATGCGCCAGTGCATGGATCTGGCGTTCTGCGCGCATGCGCTCGGACAGGTCCTGCTTGAGTTCCACATAGTTGACGATGCTGCCGTCCGAGGCGCGTATGGGCGCCACCAGCACGGCCTCGGGCAGGTCCTCGCCCTGGCGCGTGCGGTTGGTCATCTGGCCGCGCCACAGCGCGCCCCGGCCCAGCTGGTGCAAGGCCTCTTCCCATGCAGGCGCGTCCAGGCCCATGGTGGAGTAGCGGTGCGTGGGCTGGCCCAGGACCTCGTTGCGCGCAAAGCCGGTGCGCTGCAAGAAGGCCTCGTTCACGTAGACGATGTTCTGGTGCACGTCGGTGATGACGATGCTTTCGGGGTTCTGCTCCACGGCGCGGTAGAACTTGCGCAGATCGTCCTGGTGCTGCTCCAGCGAGCCCAGCGTGTCCTGCAGTTCCTGGGCACGGCGGATCAGGCTGCGCCTTGCCATCAGCGTGACCGTGCCCGTCAGCCCCAGCATGCCCACGAAGTACAGCATGGAGAACACGGGCGAGGTCTCGCGCTGGCCTATCCAGTCAACCCCCTCGCGGCCCGCCACCCAGAACGCGGCCATGGCCAGCACGGACAGCACCAGCATGGCCAGCGTGGTGCGCACGCCCAGCACCCAGGCGCACATGACGAGCAAGGCCGGAAAGGCCAACACGGAGCTGCTTTGCACGCCGCCCGTGGCAGCCACCACGGTCACGGCTGCCACCCAGGTGCCCCAGACCAGAAGATTGGAGGCCAGCTTCCAGTGCCGGCGCCAGCCCAGCAGCACGGCGCCGAAGCTCACGCCGGCGGCAACCAGGTTCAGCCGCACGCTGGGCCAGGGAACGGGGTCCTGCGTCAAAAGCGCCATGGCCAGGAGCACGGTGAGGCTGGTGATCCATAGGCTGCCGACCAGAACGACCCGGCGCAGGGACAAATGGATTTCCGCCTCGACTCGATGACGCCGCATGAAAAAGCCCCAACAGAGAAAGAACACTCAACATGCTAGCGGTCGGCGCCGCCTGCGGCTGTGGTGGTTGTGCCACCGCCCCGGTCGGACGCCCTCTTGCACCAAACGGGGTATGCCGGCGCCGGCCGGCGGTGCCTCAGGGCGCGCTTTTGCGCTCGCGCGGGGGGCGCTTGCGCGCCTTGCTGGCGTCCTTGCGCGCCTGGCGCTCGGCATCGCGTTCCTGGCCCACGGCCAGCCACTGCGCGTATTCGTCGGGCGTCTCCAGCGTGATGCGGCCCAGGATCGCTCCGCGGAAATCCGTGAGCACCAGCTCGGCAGCTTTTTGCAGATTGACACGTCCGCCGCTCATCATGGCGCCGCGGCGCCGGCCGATGGCATCCAGCAGCTCGTCGTCATGCAGGGCGGCAATGCGTTCGTTATCCAGGCCCAGCTTGTAGCGCGCCTCCAGCAGGTCCGCGTAGTTCTTCTGCAGATAGCCCAGCAGCTCCAGCGCCACCAGTTCCTCGTCATAGGCGTTGCGGCCCACGGCGCCGCTGGCGGCCAGGTTGTAGCCGCTTTGCTCGACGATGATGCGCGGCCACAGCATGCCGGGCGTGTCCCAGAGGTAGAAGTCGTCGGCCAGCACGATGCGCTGCTCCAGCTTGGTGATGCCGGCCTCGTCCCCCGTCTTGGCCTGCCGCTTGCCGCTCATGGAGTTGATCAGCGTGGACTTGCCCACGTTGGGAATGCCGCAGATCAGCACGCGCATGGGCTTGGCCATGCCGCCACGGTTGGGGGCCAGCAGCTTGCAGGCCTCGATCAGCCGGCGCGTGGGCGCGGGCTCGGAAGCGTCCAGCGCAATGGCGCGCGTGTCGCTCTGGGCGTTGTACCAGTCCAGCCACAGCGGCGTGCGCGCGGCATCGGCCAGGTCCTGCTTGTTGAGCACCTGCAGGCGCGGCTTGTGGCCCGTCAGCTCCTGCAGCAGCGGGTTGCTGCTCGACCCCGGCAGGCGCGCATCCAGCACTTCGATGACCACATCGATTTCCTTGACGCGCTCGGTGATCACCTTGCGCGTGAGATTCATGTGACCGGGGAACCACTGTATGGCCATGGGATTACTTTCTGGGAAACGGGGGAACTGGCAGGGGCGCAAGGATAATTCATGGCTTGCGCAGACAGGATGGAACAACGCGCTGCGCCCCAGCGCAAACCGCAGGCTTCATTCTTTCTTGCGCAAGCCGCAATTGTCCCCCGCTTTTACGCCCCGCCTCACTGCCTATGTCCTTGCCCGATACCCCCTCTTCCCGCTCCGCCTCGCGCAAGGCCGACATCGAACTGTTGATCAAGGGAGTGACCTGCGCCGTGATCGGCCTGGTGATTCTGCTGGCGCCGCAGTTCATGGCACCCGGGGGCATCGTGCAGATGATGGCCCAGTCGTACCTGGTCGGCTGGTTCGCCCTGCTGCTGGGCACGGCCTTCATCGTGCTGTTTGCGGTGCGCCGCAGCAAGGCGCGGCGCTGAGCATGGTGCAGGGCCCGCTGGAGCAGGCGCTGTCGCAGATCGGGCTTTGGCAGCAGCGCGCCCAGGCTGCAGGCATTGCACTGCGCCCGGCGCCGCCCCAGCCCACCAGTTGCTGCGGCCGCGGCTGCAACGGCTGCGTCTGGGAAGGCTTCTACGACGCCGTGCTGTTCTGGTGCGAGGATGCAGGCCAGGCCCTGAGCGGCGGACCTGGCTGAGGCACGGTCAGCGCAGGTTCTCGGGCGACATGTAGCGCAGGCGCCATTCCTCGAAGGACAGCGTGTCTGCGGCCTCGATGTCGCGCTGGTCCTGCACGGACTGCGCCGACCATTGCTCGAAGCGCTGCTGCTGCGCCTGGCTCCAGGGCAGGGCCAGCAGCGAATCGCGGGCCTGCTCGGAACGGGCCAGCGTGAAGCGCGAGAAGCTGTTGCCGTACTCGCCCGTCAGCTCGCCCAGCACATGGGCCGACGGCGTGCGCTCGGGGTGCTCCAGGCGTTCCAGCGCCTGGGCCAGCGCGGCACTGTAATCGTGCGTGCCGTGCGTGCTGTCCAGCGCCTGGGCATAGGGGCGGCACTGGTCCAGCACTTCATGGGCCCAGTCGCGCAGCGGCACCTCGCGGCCCGCGCGCACCAGTTGCAGGCCGGGCTCGCGGCCACGCTCGGCGGTCAGGTGCTGGTTGTGCTTGAGTTCGGCGATCTCGGCCGGCGTATCGGGCGGGCTGTCGGCATTCAGGCAGTGCAGCAGGAACACGTCCAGCATGCGCATGGTGGGGGCGGCAATGCCCACATCCTCGAAGGGATCGAGGTCCATCAGGCGCACTTCCACATACTCCACGCCGCGCTCGCGCAGGGCATGCAGCGGACGCTCGCCACGGCTGACGGTGCGCTTGGGGCGGATGGTGCCGTAGAACTCGTTCTCGATCTGCAGCAGACCCGTGCCCAACTGGTTGTAGTCGCCGCCCGGATTGCGCACGCCCAGCATCTCGTAGGCCGGGTAGGGATGGGTCAGCGCCTCATGCAGCGAATTCGCATAGCCTTCCAGGCCGTTGTAGCTGACATTGATGCTGGCCTGCGCATCGCTCTGGTAGCCCAGGCGGCCCATGCGCAGCGAGGTGGCATGGGGCAGGTACAGCGCCTGGCCCGTATTGCCCAGCGGCTTCAGGCCATGCTCGCGCCCCTCGACGAAACAGGGACACAGCGCGGGCGATGCGCCGTACAGGTACAGCAGCACGAAGGCATGGCGCCGGAAGTTGCGGATCAGCGAGAAATACTGGTCGCTGGTCACGCCGGGCAGCGACCAGTTGTAGTGGATGCCCGAAATCGTCTGCATGCGCCGGCCGTAGCGGTGGCCCAGCCCCATGCGGTACACGCTCTTGGAGCGGCCCGAGTGCGAGGAGCCATATCGCGCCAGCGGAATCGTCTCGTCCGTGGGCAGCTGGCAGGGCATGCTGGACGACCACAGCATCTCGCCGCCCGCATCGCGCAGGCTGCGCAGCACGAACTGGTGGATCTGCACCAGCTCGTCCAGGCATTCCTGCACGCCCAGGCGCGCGCCCGTGATCAGCTCGATCTGCGATTCGCTGTAGTCGGTGGTGATGTGCGGATGCGTGAGCGCCGAGCCCAGTGCCAGGGGATGCGGCGTCAGCGCCAGGCTGCCGGAAGGCAGCACGCGCAGGCCCTCCTTTTCTATGCCACGGCGTATGCCCTTGAGCCGCTGGGGATCGGGAACCGCCATGGATGCCTGCGATGTTTTCATTCTTGTTTACCGATTCGTTGATGGGCACCGGCCCACACGGAAACCACCAGGATTCCCGGCGGACCCGACCCGGACGCCGAATGATAGAGAAACGGCAGGAAACGCGATGGCGCCTGTCCGCTTAACCACGCGTTTTGGCCTGTTGCCCCGCATGGCACCGCCGCGAGCGAAAGGAATATGTCAGAGTTTCGCCCTCCCGGCCGGCCCTGCCTTGACGCCGGGCAAGGGCAGGCCGGCCAGCGGTGAAATCACTTGCCGGCCCCCGCTTCATCAACGGGCAGCGGCCATGGCCTTGCCCACCTCCAGCGTGCCCTGTGCGGCGCCGCTGGCAGGCACCTGTTCGCCGCTGCGGTCCAGCACCTGGGCCAGTTGCGCAGCCAGTTGCTCCGGCACCTGATCGCCCTGGCCCAGATACACGCCTTCGGTCAGCGTGATGAAGGCCGCCTCGAAGCCGCCCGCGCCTGCGCACAGCGTGGTACGTGTGGGCGCACTTTCGTGGGCCAGCACCAGCATGGCGGGCACCACGGCCTCGGGCTTGAGGGCGGCCAGCACGGCCTCGGGCATCAGGCCTTCCGTCATGCGCGTGGCCGCCGTGGGGGCCAGCGCATTCACGTGGATGCCGTGCTTGGCGCCTTCGATGGCCAGCGTCTGCATGAGGCCGACCTGGGCCAGCTTGGCCGCGCCGTAGTTGGCCTGGCCGAAGTTGCCATACAGGCCCGTGGACGAGGTGGTCATCACGATGCGCCCGTAGTTCTGCGCCTGCATGTGCGGCCACACGGCCTTGCAGCAATGCGCGGCGCCCATCAGGTGCACTTCCACCACCAGGCGGAAATCATCCATGTCCATCTTGGCGAAGCTCTTGTCGCGCAGGATGCCGGCGTTGTTGACCAGGATGTCCACGCGGCCCCAGGCATCGACGGCCTGCTGCACCATGGCCTGCACCGCCGCGAAATCGGTGACCGATGCGCCGTTGGCCAGCGCCTGGCCGCCCGCCGCGCGGATCTCGTCCACCACGGCCTGGGCCGCCGTGGCCGAGCCGCCGCTGCCATCCACCGCGCCGCCCAGATCATTGACCAGCACCTTGGCGCCGCGCGCCGCCAGCGCCAGCGCATGCAGACGCCCCAGGCCGCCGCCGGCCCCCGTCACGATGGCCACGCGGCCTTCAAACTCAATCGCCATGGAGATGCTCCCTTTGTTGCATTGGATGCCGGCTCCGCCCGTCGGATGGCAAGGCGCCGGTCACCCAGCAATGTAGACGGACGCCGCCTTCGTTCCGGTTGCCCAAGCGACTGCGGCAGGGCCGCCAGCCTTGTCCCCACCATTGCGTGACAAGCCTGTGGACAACCATGTGCTGGCCCGGGACTGGTGACCCAAGCGGTTGTTTTGAATGGATTTTTTTCTTTTGCCTATTTTTTAATCAAATCCACAAGTCGTCTGCCCGACTTATCCCGTCTCACCCTGAACAATCTTGTGAACAACTTTCACAGCGGGCGGGATAAGCCAGACAAGTCATTGATTCAAAAGGCAAACATGCAACATGCTTAAAAAACAGGCAGAAGACCCCGGATTTTCGGGCCGCGTCCCGCTTATCCACCGCACAACCCGCATGTACGCATTTACCCCCATTCGGACTGGACAAGCATGTGGACAAGCGGCTGCAACGGCCTGATTTCGCGGTTAAGTCATTGATTTGAAATACAAGCCCTGCGATTGATTAAAAAACAGGCAAACGGCGCAATTCCGGACCTGTGCCGACCTGCTCCGTATCGCATACAAATGCAGGCTCGGCAGATCCCATCCAAAGCAGACGCCCATGAGCCAGGACTCCCCCGCCTCCTCCCCTTTTTCCCCGCCCTTCTTCACCGCCCGCCTCACGCCCAGCGGCCTGCAGGTCGATGCCTGGGCCGACCAGCCGCTGCTGCATTCGCTGGAGCAGGGCGGCGTGGACTGGCCCAGTTCCTGCCGCAACGGCACCTGCCGCACCTGCATCGGGCAGTTGGTCTCGGGCAGCGTGCGCTACGAGATCGAATGGCCGGGCGTGACGCGCGAGGAACGGGCCGAGGGCTGCGTGCTGCCCTGCATCGCCTATCCCGAAGGCGATGTGGTGCTGCAGGACCCCGGCCCCTGAATCCGGCCAAAGCCCGCGCCGCCTGCGGCCGATGGCCGCTGGAATAGAATGTGCGCTTTCGCAAGGTCATTCCGGGTCATGCCGATTGCCGACAGCGGCTGCGCCGCGCCACACGTTCTTTGGAAGCCCACTTCTGACGCCTGCCAGGCCGAGGGAGCCGGCGCGTGTGCCGCGCCCCGTCCGCACGACCCGGCTCCTCCAGAAGGCACTCCATGAACAACTCCACGTCCCCCGTGCCCATCTCGCCGGTGGAAGACATCATTGCCGACATGCGCGCGGGCCGCATGGTCATCCTCGTCGACGAGGAAGACCGCGAGAACGAAGGCGACCTGGTGCTGGCCGCCGACCATGTCACCCCCGAGGCGATCAACTTCATGGCGCGCTTCGGCCGCGGCCTGATCTGTCTGACGCTCACGCGCGAGCGCTGCGAATACCTGAAGCTGCCGCCCATGGCCGCGCGCAACGGCACCGTGTACAGCACGGCCTTCACCGTCTCCATCGAAGCGGCCGAGGGCGTGACCACCGGCATCTCCGCCGCCGACCGCGCGCGCACCGTGCAGGCCGCCGTGGCCAAGGACTCCAAGCCCACGGATCTGGTCCAGCCCGGCCACATCTTCCCGCTGCAGGCCGTCGACGGCGGCGTGCTCATGCGCGCCGGCCACACCGAGGCCGGCTGCGACTTCGCCGCCCTGGCCGGCTGCAGCCCCGCCTCCGTGATCTGCGAGATCATGAAGGACGACGGCACCATGGCCCGCCTGCCCGACCTGCAGCTGTTCGCTGCCGAGCACGGCCTGAAGATCGGCACCATCGCCGACCTGATCCAGTACCGCAGCCGCAACGAATCCCTGCTCAGCAAGGTCGGCACGCGCCCGCTGCAGACGGCGCATGGCGAGTTCATCGCCCATGCCTTCCGCGACCTGCCCAGCCAATCCGTGCACCTGGCCCTGGTCAAGGGCCAGTGGGAAGCCGACACCCCCGTACCCGTGCGCGTGCATGAGCCGCTGTCCGTGCTGGATGCGCTGGAGACCGGCCGCACCCTGCATTCCTGGAGCCTGGACTCCAGCCTCGAATACATCGCCCGCCAGGGCCACGGCGTGGCCGTGCTGCTCAACTGCGGCGAGACCGGCGACCAGCTCATGGCCCAGTTCGACGGAAGCGCCCGTGCCGCCCAGGCTCCCGAGCGCGGCCGCATGGACCTGCGTACCTATGGCGTGGGCGCGCAGATCCTGCGCGAATGCGGCGTGCAGCGCATGCAGCTCATGGGCCAGCCGCGCCGCCTGCCCAGCATGGCCGGCTACGGCCTCGAAATCAGCGGCTACATCCCCAAGGAATAAGAAATGTTGAACGCAGAAAAGGGCCAGGCCCAGAACCTCGACGGCGCGCAGCTGCGCGTCGGCATCGTCCAGGCCCGCTTCAATGAAAGCATCACCAACAGCCTGACCCAGGCCTGCCGCGAAGAGCTGCTGGCCCTGGGCGTGCAGGCCGGAAACATCGACCACGTCACCGTGCCCGGCGCCCTGGAAGTGCCCGTGGCGCTGCAGGCGATGGCCGAGTCCGACCGGTACGACGCCCTGGTGGCGCTGGGCTGCATCATCCGTGGGGAGACATACCACTTCGAGCTGGTGGCCAACGAATCGGGCGCGGGTGTCACGCGCCTGGCCCTGGACTACCAGCTGCCGATCGCCAACGCGATCATCACCACCGAGAACACGGAGCAGGCCATCGCGCGCCAGACCGAAAAGGGACGCGACGCGGCCCGGGTCGCCGTGGAGATGGCCAACCTGCTCCAAACCATAGCCCGAACATGAGCGACGAACAATCCACACCGGCCTCGGGCCGCCCTCCCCGCCAAAGCCGCGGCGGCCTGACCAGCACCGGCGCGCGCAAGGCCGCCTCCAAGTCCAACCGCAGCCGCGCGCGTGAATTCGCGCTGCAGGCGCTGTACCAGCACCTGGTGGGCGGCAACGACGTGGAGGCCATCGACCGCTTCACGCGCGACCTGTCCGGCTTTCACAAGGCCGACTCGGTGCACTACGACGCGCTGCTGCGCGGCTGCATCAACTCCCAGGTGGATCTGGACGCGCTGATCGCCCCCAAGCTGGACCGCACCATGGCCGAGATCTCGCCCATCGAGCACGCCAGCATGTGGATCGGCGTGTATGAATTCCAGCACTGCCCCGACGTGCCCTGGCGCGTGGTGCTCAACGAGTGCATCGAGCTGGCCAAGGAATTCGGCGGCACCGACGGCCACAAATACGTGAACGCCGTGCTCAACGGCCTGGCGCCCACGCTGCGCGCGGCCGAAGTCGAGCATGACCGTGCGGGCAAGGGCTCCGCGCCCGCGCAGCCCGCCGCCAAGGCAGACACGGCCACCGACGCGGCAGCAGATGCCGCCACGGACGCAGCAGCAGACGACGCTGCCGACCAGGCCGCCGGCTGACGCCGCGCCTCGGGTCTTCGGGGCACAGGCCCCGCCGCATCCGGCCATCCATGGCCCGCCCGCGCCTGCCGGGCGCGGGCGCCTCTTCCAGGATTTCACCCGTCATGAAGTTTTCGACCCGCGCCGACCGCATTGAGCCCTTTTACGTGATGGAGATCGCCAAGGCGGCGCAGGAGATGGCGCGCGGCTGCGCGGACAGCGACACGCCGATGATCTTCCTGAACATCGGCGAGCCCGACTTCACCGCCCCCCCGCTGGTGCAGGAAGCCGCAGCGCGCGCCGTGCAGGATGGCGCCACGCAATACACGCCGGCCCTGGGCCTGCCCCAGCTGCGCGAGCGCATCAGCCATTGGTATGCGCAGCGCTTTGGCGTGGATGTGCCGGCGCGGCGCATCGTGGTCACGGCCGGCGCCTCGGCCGCGCTGCAGCTGGCCTGCCTGGCGACCATCGACGCGGGCGACGAAATCCTCATGCCCGACCCCAGCTACCCCTGCAACCGCCACTTCGTGAGTGCAGCCGAAGGCCGGGCCGTGATGGTGCCGACCACGGCGGCAGAGCGCTACCAGCTGAGCGCCGACAAGGTCGAGGCCGCCTGGAACGAGCACACGCGCGGCGTGCTGCTGGCCTCGCCCTCCAATCCCACCGGCACCTCGATTGCGCCGGCCGAGCTGCGCCGCATCCTCGACGTGGTGCGCGCCCGGGGCGGGCTGACCATCATCGACGAGATCTACCTGGGCCTGTCGCATGACGATGCCTTCGGCCAGACCGCGCTGGCGCTGGGCGAGGACGTCATCAGCATCAACAGCTTCAGCAAGTACTTCAACATGACGGGCTGGCGCCTGGGCTGGATGGTGGTGCCCGAGGCCATGGTGCCCGTGGTCGAGCGCGTGGCGCAGAACCTCTTCATCTGCGCCAGCACCGTCTCGCAGCGCGCCGCCCTGGCCTGCTTCGAGCCCGAGTCCATTGCCGAGTACGAACGCCGCCGCGCCGAATTCAAGGCCCGGCGCGACTTCTTCATCCCCGCGCTCGAGGCCCTGGGCCTGCCCGTGCCCGTGCAGCCCGACGGCGCCTTCTACGCCTGGGCCGACTGCCGTGCCGCTGCCGCCAAGCTCGGCGTCCAGGGCAGTTGGGACTTTGCCTACGCCGTCATGGAGCGCGCCCACCTGGCCATCACGCCGGGCCGCGACTTCGGCACGTTCGAGACCGCCGACTTCGTGCGCTTTTCCACGGCCAACTCCATGGAACAGCTGCAGGAGGCCGTGCGCCGCCTGCAGCGCCTGCTGGCCTGAGGCCTGCCGCACATGGCCTTCGAATTTCCCATCCGCGTCTACTGGGAGGACACCGATGCCGGCGGCATCGTGTTCTACGCCAACTATCTGAAGTTCTTCGAGCGTGCCCGCACCGAGTGGCTGCGCGCCCTGGGCATAGGCCAGCAGCAGTTGCGGGAACAAACGGGCGGCATGTTTGTCGTAACCCAGGCCCAGCTGCAATACCTGCGGGCGGCCCGGCTCGATGACCAACTCCTTGTTACCGCCGAGCTGCAAAGCAGCGGGCGCGCTTCGCTGACAATACGGCAGCAGGCGCTGCTGGCATCCGCTGGCGATGGCAATGCGCCGCCGCCCCTGTTGTGCGAAGGCACGATCCGCATTGGATGGGTGGATGGCTCGACCATGCGCCCCGCAAGAATTCCGAACCGCATCCTGGAGCAACTCTCATGAACTCCCATGACATGTCCATACTCAGCCTCGTGCTGCAGGCCAGCTGGGTCGTGCAGCTGGTCATGCTGATCCTCGTGGGCGCCTCGGTGGCCAGCTGGGCCACCATCTTCCGCAAGTCGCAGACCTTGAAGCGCGTGCGCTCGCTCAACGACGGCTTCGAGCAGGACTTCTGGTCGGGCACCAGCCTCAACGATCTCTATGCCTCGGCCGCGCACCATGCCAAGCAGGGCGGCCCCATGGAACGCATCTTCGCCAGCGGCATGCGCGAGTACCAGAAGCTGCGCGAGCGCCGCATCGCCGATGTGAACCAGTTGATGGACGGCACGCGCCGCGCCATGCGCGCCAGCTTCCAGCGCGAGATGGACGAGGTCGAGTCGGGCCTGTCCTTCCTGGGCACCGTGGGTTCGGTCTCTCCCTACATCGGCCTGTTCGGCACGGTCTGGGGCGTGATGCACGCCTTCACCGGCTTTGCCAACATGGAGCAGATCACGCTGGCCACCGTGGCCCCCGGCATTGCCGAGGCGCTGGTGGCCACGGCCATGGGCCTGTTCGCCGCCATCCCGGCCGTCACGGCCTACAACCGCTATGCCCACCAGATCGACCGCGTGGCCAGCCAGCAGGAAACCTTCATCGAAGAGTTCTCCAACATCCTGCAGCGCAACGTGGGTGCGACCGGCTCCAGCACCCCGTCCGGCCATTGAAGTCGCTCAAAGCCAGCAAGGAGTGAGCACATGCCCGCAGTAGCCTCGCGCGGCGGCCGCAGCCGCCGCACCGTCAACGAGATCAACATGGTGCCCTTCATCGACGTGATGCTGGTGCTGCTCATCATCTTCATGGTGACGGCCCCCATGCTCACGCCGGGCTCCATCAACGTGCCCAGTGCCGGCAAGGCCGCGCGCACGCCCCCGAAGCGCGCCGACGTGATGATCGACAAGGACGGCGGCATCCGCATCAAGGCCGGCAGCACCGACAAGACCGTCACGCTCAAGGAGCTGGGCGCAGCCGCCAGGAGCTGGCAGGACCAGCAAAGCGACGACAGCGCCGTGCTGATTTCGGCGGACAAGAAGCTGCCCTTCGAGACCGTGATGGCCGCCATGTCCGAGCTTCAGGCGGCCGGCGTCAAGCGCGTGGCCTTCGGCGTCAAGTCCTCCCAGTAAGCAGCGCCGCCCGCCTTCGATCCCATGCCCAACCTGCAAGACCACGACCAGTTCGCACCGCCGCGCACGCGCGGCCGCACGCGCTCGTGGGCCCTGGCCGCGGCAGCGCACGGGCTGCTCGTGGCCGCCATGCTGTGGACCGTGCGCCCCCCGAAGCAGGCCGACGAGCCCATGGTCGAGGCCGAGTTCTGGTCCACGGCCGCACCCGCTCCCGCCCTGCCCGTGCCTGCGCCACCGCCGCCACCTGCACCCGAGCCTGTTCCCCAGCCGCCACCGCCGCCGCCCGCGCCCGTGATTGCACCGCCCCCACCTCCCAAGCCGCAGGCCGTGGACGACGACCACGAGGCCGAGATCGCGCTGGAGAAGAAGCGCAAGATCGAGCAGCAAAAGAAGGAGCGCGCCGAACAGGCCGCCCGTGAGCAGCGCGAGAAGGAACGCCAGGAGCGCCTGGACAAGGAAAAGGCCGACAAGGCGGCCAAGGACAAGGCCGAGCGCGAGAAGGCGGAAAGAGCCGAGAAGGACCGCCGCGACAAGCTCGAGCAGCAGAAAAAGGACAAGGCCGAGCAGGACCGCAAGGACCGCCTGGAGCAGCAAAAGAAGGACAAGGCCGAAAAGGAAAAGGCGGACAAGGAAAAAGCCGCCAAGGACAAGGCCGAGCGCGAGAAAGCCGAGAAGGCCGACAAGGAAAAGGCCGCCAAGGCCGAAGCCGAGAAGAAAGCCGCCGAGGACAAGCGCAAGAAGGAACAGGCCGCCAAGGAAGCCCGCGAGGCCAAGGAAGCCGAGGCACGCCGCCTGGAAAACATCCGCCGCATGCAGGGCCTGGCCGGCAGCGGCGGCTCGGCCGGCGAAGGCGCAGGTGGCAGCAAGAGCGGCGGCTCGGGCAGCTCGGCCGGAGGCCCCTCGGCCGGCTATGGCGCCAAGGTGGCCGCGCGCGTCAAGCCCAACATCGTCTATCCAGACGCCATCAGCGGCAACCCGCGGGCCGAGGTGCGCGTGCGCACCGCGCCCGATGGCACCATCACCGGCGCCACCATTGCCAAGTCCAGCGGCAACAAGGCCTGGGACGATGCCGTCATCCGCGCGCTGCAAAAGACCGAGACGCTGCCGCGCGACATCGATGGCCGCGTGCCTTCGGACCTGGTCATCGGATTCCGCCCGCAGGACTGAACGGGCACAGGCCCTTCATCAAAAAGCCCCGCCGGTACCTGCCTGCGGGGCTTTTTCCATCTTGCGTTGTATGCAATCCGCCACGCGCCTGCGACTTCGCTTGCGGCACCGGCCGCTTGTCCCTAGCATCCCCGTCTTTGCCGCATTCGCGGCCCCCGTCCACCATCGCAAAGGAGAGAACCCATGTCCCATTCGACACGTCCCTTTGCAGTCGTGCACGCTTGAAGCCCTAGCGCCTCCAGGCCACGCTGCAGACCTGATTCCCGGCCCCGCAAGAGGCCCGGCTTTCGGCTGCGCGTGCGCTTTTCCTGATGCCTGTCCATCGAGCTTGCGGCGACTGCCCATTGCGCATTCCGCATCTGCCGGAATGTGCCCCAAGCACTCGATCGAAAGCCATTCATGGGCAATTCCCTTTCGGACACCTACATTGAGGTGTTCGCCAACCGCGGCGTCTGGATTGAAGACGCCGCCATCCAACAACTTCAAACTACGGCCCGCAACCTGGCCGGCATGCGCGCAGCCGTGGGCCTGCCCGACCTGCACCCGGGCCGGGGCTACCCGGTAGGGGCAGCCTTCTTTTCCGTGGGCCGCTTCTACCCGGCCCTGGTCGGCGGCGACATCGGCTGCGGCATGTCGCTGTACAGCACGGAGCTGGCGGCGCACAAGACCTCGGCCCCCAAGCTGGAAAAGGCGGTGGGCAACATCGACGGCCCCCTGCCCCAGGAACTGCTGGACGCCGTGGACATGCAGCAGCTGGAGCACATCGCCCAGGCCAGCGGCGTGGCCGACCTGGCGTATCTGCAGGACAGCCTGGGCACCATTGGCGGCGGCAACCACTTTGCAGAACTGCAGGTGGTGGACACGCTGTACGAGGACGGCGCGCTCGACAGGAAACGCGTGCACCTCATGGTGCACAGCGGCTCGCGCGGGCTGGGGGGCGCCATCCTGCGCGCCCATGTGGAGGCCTTCAGCCACGACGGCCTGGCAGCCAGCAGCGATGCCGCCACGCAGTACCTGCGCCAGCACGCGGCCGCCATCGCCTTCGCCCAACTGAACCGCGCCAGCATTGCGGCACGCCTGCTGCGCGCCCTGCGCACGCGCGGCCAGGCCCTGCTGGACATCACCCACAACCACGTGATCGCCCACCACTGGCGCAGCGAGGATGGCTTTTTGCACCGCAAGGGCGCCACGCCGGCCGACCAGGGGCTGGTGGTGATTCCGGGTTCGCGCGGCGACTACAGCTACCTTGTGCGGCCCGTGGCCGGGCGTGATGAAGCATTGCACTCGCTGGCGCACGGCGCGGGCCGCAAGTGGGCACGCACCGACTGCATGGGCCGCCTGCGCCCGCGCTTCACCCTGGACGAGCTGCTGCGCACCCAATTCGGCAGCGCCGTGGTCTGCGCCGACCGCGAACTGGTCTACGAGGAGGCCCCCCAGGCCTACAAGGACGTGGACTCCGTGGTCGCCAGCCTGCAGGAAGCCGGCCTGGTGCAACTGGTGGCACGGCTGCGTCCCCTGCTGACCTACAAGAAGGGAGCCATGCAATGCTGCTGATCCAGCTGACCGCATCCCACGGCCCCGCCGAGTGCGAGCATGCCGTGCGCCTGACCCTGCGCGAGCTGCTGCGCGACTGCGCCGCCAGCGGCATCGCCGTGGACGTGCTGGAGGAAACGCCCACGCCGGCCGGCTACAAGTCCGTGCTGCTGCGCTGCGAGGGCGACACGGACCTGCTTCACGGCACGCTGGGCGCCTGGCTGGGCACCATCCAGTGGGTCTTCGACAGTCCCCTGCGGCCCCACCACCCGCGCAGGAACTGGTTTGTTGCCGTGCAGAAGTGCGAGCCGCCCCGGCAATTGCCGGCAGACGGCGAAATCGTCTTCCAGGCCTGCAAGGCCTCGGGCAAGGGCGGCCAGCATGTCAACACCACGGACTCCGCCGTCCATGCCCTGCATGTGCCCAGCGGGATCTCGGTGAAGGTCATGAGCGAGCGCAGCCAGCACGCCAACAAGCGGCTGGCGCGCGAGCTGCTGGCCCTGAAGCTGGCGCGCCTCAACGCGCAGGGCGAGGGCCAGGCCCGGCGCACGCGCAGCCAGCAGCACTGGGAGGTGGAGCGCGGCAGCCCCGTGAAGGTGTTCCGCGCCTGAACGCCCGGAGCTAACCCCTGGCGCACATGTAGATGCCCAGGGCCAGCAGGCCCAGCATCAGCACGCGCTTGAAAACCTGGGGCGACAGCGACTGGCGCAGCCGCTCGCCCCAGGCCATGCCGGCCAGGGCGGGCAGCAGCATCAGTGCGGAAACCAGGGCCGTGGCCCCCCAGCCCGTCCAGGACGAAGCGGCATGGCCCGGCCCCTGCGCCAGCGCCATGCCCGCGCCCAGCGCCAGCGTGGACACCGTGAAGCACAGGCCCATGGCCTGCATCAGCGCCTGCCGGCCCAGCGCCAGCGATTGCAAAAAGGCCACGGCCGGCACCACGAACACGCCGGTCAACGCCGTGATCCCGCCCGTCAACAGACCGCACAACAGACCCAGCCAGGCCTGATGCCTCTGCGGCAACTGCAGGCCCGGCCCCCACAGGCCCCACAGGGCATAAATAACCAGGGCCACGCCCAGCGCCGTGCGCGCCACGGCGGCCTCGCCCACCGGGCCCCACCACAGCATGCCGCCCACCGTGCCCGCGACAATGCCCAGCTGCATCCAGCCCAGGCGCCGCAGCAGAGGCCAAAGCGATGGCATGGGCCGCATCTGCACCACATTGGTCACCAGGGACGGCAGCAGCAGCCAGGCCGCCGCCTGCCCGGCCGGCATGAACAGCGCCAGCAGCGCCATGGACACCGTGGGCAGGCCCAGGCCCACCACTCCCTTGACGACACCGGCCAGCCCGAACACGGCCACCGCCGCCGCCAGCACCCACCACGCATCCCACATCACGGCCACCCTGCACTTTCACTGACCTGGCTCAGGCCCTTCCTGAACCTTATGGCGCCATGCTCGCGCACCACCGCAGGGATCACAATCGGGAATCTTCAAACCAAGGCTCAGGCATGGCCTGAGCCTTCAGCACCATAGGCCATGCGATTCGACCTCACCGACCTGCAGCTGTTCGTCCATATCCTCGACTGCGGCACGCTCACGGCGGCGGCCGGGCGCGCGCACATGACCCTGGCCTCGGCCAGCGAGCGCGTGCGCGGCATGGAGGCGCAACTGGGCTGCGCCCTGCTCGCGCGCCAGGCGCGCGGCGTGCGGCCCACGGCGGCCGGCCACACGCTGGGCCAGCATGCGCGTGACGTTCTGGCCCGGATGCAACGCCTGCGCGGCTACATGGCCGAGTACGGCGCGGGCCTGGCCGGGCATGTGCGCGTATGCGGCAACACCTCGGCCGTGAGCGAGCACCTGCCGCTGGCCGTGGCCGGATTCCTGCGCGGGCATCCGCGCGTGGCGCTGGAACTGCAGGAATGCCGCAGCGCCGAAGTGCTGGACCGGCTGCGCCAGGGCCTGTGCGACATCGGCGTGGCCAGCGATGCCCAGGACCTGCGCGGCCTGCAGGCCACGCCCTGGCGCCCCGACCCGCTGGTGGCCGTGCTGCCGCGCGCCCACCGCCTGGCCCGGCGCAAGCGGCTGGCCTTGCAGGACCTGCTGACCGAAGACTGGGTAGGCCTGCCGCACGATGCCGCCCTGCAGGTGCTGGTGCGCCAGCAGGCCGCCTTGCTGGAAGGGCCGTCAGGAGGGCAGTTGCGCTGGCGCGCCCAGCTGCAGCACCTGGACAGCATCTGCCAGCTGGTGGGCCAGGGCGTGGGCGTGGCCGTCATGCCCGCCGCCGCCGCGCAGCGCCTGGCTCCAGCCAGCGGCGCCCGCCCCGTGCCCTTGAGCGATGCCTGGGCCCGGCGCCAGCTGCTGCTGTGCACGGCCCGGGAAGACCAGTTGCCCGCCCATGCAAGGCAGTTGCTGGTGCATCTGAAGGGACTGGGCCTGGCGGAGCCATAGCGAACCGTGTTGGAAAGCGCGATGCGGGACAATACGGGGATCATGACCCTCAAAGCCCCCGAACTGCTGCTGCCGGCCGGCTCGCTCGACAAGATGCGTGCGGCCTACGACTTTGGCGCCGACGCCATCTACGCCGGGCAACCCCGCTACAGCCTGCGCGCACGCAACAACGAATTCCGCCTCGAACAGATCGCCCAGGGCATCTCCGAGGCGCATGCGCGGGGCAAGAAATTCTTCGTCACCAGCAACCTGATCGCCCACAACGACAAGGTGCGCACCTATATCCGCGACATCGAGCCCGTGATCGAGTGCAAGCCCGACGCGCTGATCATGGCCGACCCCGGCCTGATCATGATGGTCAAGGAAAAGTGGCCCGAGACCGAGGTCCATCTCTCGGTGCAGGCCAACACCACCAACTGGGCCACAGTGAAGTTCTGGCAGAAGGCCGGCGTCTCGCGCATCATCCTGTCGCGCGAGCTGTCGCTGGACGAGATCGAGAAGATCCGCCAGGAATGCCCGGACATGGAGATCGAGGTCTTCGTGCACGGCGCGCTGTGCATCGCCTACTCGGGCCGCTGCCTGCTGTCGGGCTACTTCAACCGGCGCGATCCCAACCAGGGCACCTGCACCAATGCCTGCCGCTGGGACTACAAGACGCATGACGCGGCGGTGGATCCCAATACCGGCGAGGCCCTGGCCCAGACCATGGAGCAGGACTTCAGCTTCGAGAAGGCCCGCGAGGAAGCCGACAGCCAGTTCACCAGCACCTGCGGCGACGGCGCGCGCCACCCCAAGGCCGAGCAGGTCTACCTGCTGGAGGAAAAGGGCCGCCCCGGCGAGCTGATGCCCATCATGGAAGACGAGCACGGCACCTACATCATGAACTCCAAGGACCTGCGCGCCGTGGAGCATGTGGAGCGCCTGGTGAAGATCGGCGTGGACTCGCTCAAGATCGAGGGCCGCACCAAGAGCCTGTACTACGTGGCCCGCACGGCCCAGGTCTACCGCCGCGCCATCGACGATGCCGTGGCCGGCCGCCCCTTCAACCCGCACCTGATCACCGAGCTCGAAGGCCTGGCCAACCGTGGCTACACGGGCGGCCTGCTGGAGCGCCGTCCCTCGCAGGACTACCAGAACTACGAGACCGGCCACTCGGTGCTGCAGCGCAGCCACTTCGTGGGCGAGGTGCGCAGCTATGCCGACGGCATGGCCGAGGTGGAGACCAAGAACCGCTTCTCGGTGGGCGATACGCTGGAGATCATCCACCCGCAGGGCAACCGCCAGGTGCTGCTGGAGAAGATGTTCAACCTCAACGGCGAACCCGTGCAGGTCGCCCAGGGCAACCCGATCCGCGTGCGCATTCCGCTGGATGCGCCGGCCGAGGGTGCGCTGATCTCGCGCCTGCTGTGAAGCCGGGGCGCAGGCCGCCCTGCTCTTCTTGCCCGTGATTTTTTCCTGGCGGCTGTCCAGGGCCATTGCTGCAATGGCCTGGAGCGGCCGCCGTTCCTTTCATTCCTCATTTCTGCACTGCCATGGACATCGTCGTCAACGAAGAACTCAAGGCCTACATCGACCCGCTGACCCCCGATGAACTCGACGCGCTGGAGCGCAGCATCGTGGCCGAAGGCTGCCGCGACGCGCTCGTGCTCTGGAACGACCTGCTCATCGACGGCCACAACCGCTACGCCATCTGCCAAAAGCACGGCCTGCCCTTCAACACCGTGCAGGCCACGCAGTTCAAGAACATGGACGACGTGCACCTGTGGATGATCGACCAGCACCTGGGCCGCCGCAGCGTGTCCGACTTCCAGCGCGGCGTGCTGGCGCTGCGCAAGCGCGAGATCATTGCCACGCGCCGCTCGGCCGCCGCCGCGGCCGTGATGGCCGCCAAGGCCGATGCGCCCCAGGCCGAAGGTGAAGCCCCCTGGGAGGGCGAGACCGACCCCGTGGTCGCCGCCGCCCTGGCCAGCGTGGCCAAGGTGCCCGACGAGGCCCTGGACACGCGCGAAGCCCTGGCCCGCGTGGCCCGCCTGTCCAGCAGCCAGGTCAAGCTGATCGAGACCATCCAGCAAAAGGCCGCGCCCGAAGTGGTGGCCGCCGTGCGCTCGGGCGACATCTCGCTGAGCACCGCCGCCGTGGTCGCCAGCCTGCCCGTGGACGAGCAGCAGGCCGTGGCCGCCGCAGGCGCCGACGAACTCAAGCAGGCCGCCAAGCGCGTGCGCGATGCCAAGAAAAAGCCCAAGGCCGCCAAGCCCGAAGCCGAAGCGGCCGACGGCGAAGGTGCGGCCGTGACCGCCTCGCCCGAGGAACTGCAGCAGCGCGTGAACGAACTCGAAGCCGAGAACGAGCGCCTGCGCCAGCAGATCAAGGCGCTGCAGGAACTGCTGGCCGAGCAAGGCTGAAGCGGCGCCCGCACCCAAGCACGCACGCCGCCATGACGCGCTACCAGGAGCTGGCCGACGATATCGAGGCATCCATCACCGCAGGCGTTCTGTGCCCAGGTGACAAGCTGCCCTCGGTGCGCCAGACCAGCGAGCGGCGCGGCGTCAGCGCCTCCACCGTCTTCCAGGCCTACTACCTGCTGGAAGCGCGCGGCCTGGTGCGCGCGCGCGAGCGATCGGGCTACTTCGTGGCCCAGCGCCCGCGCAGCGCGCCGCCCGAGCCCACCGAGCCGTCTTCGCCCGAGGGCGACAGCTTTGCCGTGGTCGATGTGAGCGAGCGCGTGTTCGAGGTGCTGGAGTCGGCCATGGACCGCGATGTCGTGCCCCTGGGCTCAGCCTTTCCCTCGCCGGGCCTGTTCCCGCTGCGCCGCCTGGGCCAGTGCCTGGCGCATGCCGCGCGCGAGGCCGACCCGCGCAGCGCCATCGACGACCTCACGCCCGGAAGCCTGGCGCTGCGCCGCCAGATCGCACGCCGCTACCTGGCCGACGGCCTGGCGCTGACGCCGGCCGACCTGGTCATCACCAACGGCGCACTGGAGGCTCTGAACCTGTGCCTGGCCGCCGTCACGCGGCCCGGCGGCGCCGTGGTCATCGAATCGCCCTGCTTCTATGGCGCGCTGCAGGCGCTGGAGCGCATGGGCCTGTCGGCCATCGAAGTGCCCACCCATCCGGGCGAGGGGATGGACCTGAACGCGCTGGAGGCAGCACTGCAGCGCCACCGGCCCCAGGCCATCTGGCTGATGACCTGCTTTCAGAACCCGCTGGGCAGCCTCATGCCAGAGGCGCGCAAACGCGCACTGGTGGAGCTGGTCACGCGCCACCGCGTGCCGCTGATCGAAGACGATGTGTACGGCGAGCTGTACTTCGGCGAGCGCCGCCCGCCGCCGGCCAAGACCTTCGACACCGAAGGCTGGGTGCTGCACTGCAGCTCGTTCTCCAAATGGCTGGCGCCGGGCTGGCGCACGGGCTGGGCCGCCCCCGGGCGCTTCACGCGCGCCGTGGCCCGGCAAAAGCTCACCACCACGCTGGCCACGAATGCGCCCACCCAGCAGGCGCTGGCCGACTACCTGGAAAGCGGCGGCGCCGACCGCCACCTGCGCCGCCTGCGCCAGAGCCTGGCTCTGCAGCGGGACCACATGGCATCGGCCATTGCCCGCCACTTTCCACAAGGCACGCGGGCCACGCGGCCCGAGGGCGGCTACTTCATGTGGATAGAGCTGCCGCCGTACTGCAATGCGCTGGCCCTGCACCGCGCGGCGCTGGCGCGCGGCATCAGCGTGGCGCCGGGGCCGATCTTCTCGGCCTCGCAGGCCTTCGGCCACTGCCTGCGGCTGAACTACGGCCATGACTGGAGCGACGAGACCGGGCAGGCCCTGGCCACGCTGGGCGAGCTGGCCCGCGCAATGCAGCCCCTTCCAACAGCAACAGCAGCAAGGTAAGCGCCCGCTGCGCTGGCAGCACCTGCTGTGCTGTAGCGCCCGGGCAACGCGGCCCGGCACAGCTGCTGTCAGCCTGGTGCAAGCTGGATGATTCTCATTTAGACTCGCACCCCGAACCGGCATCGCCGCCATGCATGCTGACCGGTCCTTGTCTCCTGCTTCCGCCTCGCCCGCCGCCACGCGTCCTGCAGCCTGCCAGCCGACCCTTCAGCGCTGCACCAATCCCAGAGGCACAAAGGAAGTTTTCCATGGTTTCCAGCAATCACTGCGCCACGCTCACACGCTGCGCGGCCGCTGTCGCCGCCGCCCTGCTGTCGCTGCAGGCGTCGGCACAGGCGCCATCCCCCACCACCACCGCACCCGAGGCCGGCCTGTCCGCCATCACCGTCACGGGCAACTGGCTGGACAACCCCACCGAGGAAAAGGTGCTGGACCATGCCGGCGCGCGCACCATCGTCGAACGGGCGCGCATCGAGGAAACCGGCTCCTCCAGCCTGCGCGACGTGCTGCGCCTGGTGCCCGGCGTGCAGGTGCAGGACAGCAACGGCACGGGCGGCAGCGACGTGTCGCTGAACATCGGCGTGCGCGGCCTAACGGCGCGCCTGTCGCCGCGCTCGTATGTGCTGATGGACGGCGTGCCCGTCTCCTACGCGCCCTACGGCCAGCCCCAGCTGTCGCTAGCGCCCGTGTCGCTGGGCAACCTGGAGTCGGTGGACGTGATCCGCGGCGCGGGCTCGGTGCGCTACGGCCCCCAGAACGTGGGCGGCATCATCAACTTCGTCACGCGCGCCATTCCCAAGACCTTCGCGGCCGAGGCCTCGGTGGGCACCGAGATCTACAGCCACGGCGGCAATGCCAAGACCACGCCCAGCCTGTTCGTGGGCGGCACCAACGAATCCGGCCTGGGCCTGGCCCTGCTGTACTCGGGCACGCATGGCGACGGCTGGCGCGCAGGCAATGACAAGACCGACATCGACGACATCCTGCTCAAGGGCGCCTACCGCATATCGGCCCAGGACGACATCGCCGTCTCGCTGCACCACTTCGAGGGCTCGGGCCGCATGCCCGGCGGCCTGACCACGGCGCAGTACGCGGCCGACCCGTTCCAGTCCACGCGCTCCTACGACAGCTTCGACGGCCGCCGCACCGATGCCTCGTTCAAGTACAACCACAAGGACGGGCGCAACAACTTCGAGGTGCTGGGCTACTACGTGGACTCGTTCCGCGGCAGCTACATCGAGCAGGACAACGCCAACCAGCGCCGCCTGACGGCCGCGCCGCGCAGCTACCACTATTTCGGCATCGAGCCGCGCTACTCGCGCCTGTTCGAGACCGGCTCCGTGGTGCAGGAAGTCAGCGTGGGCTACCGCTACCTCAAGGAAAGCAGTTCCGAAGTGGCGCTGCGCACCGCCTACTACAACCCCGCCACCATGGCCAACGCCATGGCCCTGCCGATCACGCCCTACCAGACCAGCCAGGGCGGCACCACGGCCCATGCCTTCTACATCGATGACCGCATCGACATCGGCAACTGGACCATCACGCCCGGCGTGCGCTACGAACGCATCAACTCCTTCAACAACGTCAGCAACCTGGGCGCCGATGGCAGCACCGTCACCAGCCAGCTGTTCCCCAAGGCCGATGCAAGCGAGTTCCTGCCCACGCTGTCCGTGCTCTACCGCATGAATGCGCAGTGGTCGCTGTTCGCCAACGCGGGCAAGTCCTTCGGCCCGCAGCAGTACGCGCAGCTGGCCCAGACCGAGCGCGGCCTGCATCCCGAATCGGCCAAGACCTATGAGGTGGGCACGCACTACAACAGCCCGGCGCTGAACGCCGAGCTGACGCTGTTCAACATCGACTTCGACAAGGAACTGCTGCTGACCCGCGTGGGCGTGGACGGCATCTGGACCGACCTGGGCGCCACGCGCCACCGAGGCATCGAGTCCTCGCTGCGCTACGACCTGGGCCAGTGGAATGCCGCGCTCAAGGGGCTGACGGCGGGTGTGTCCTACACCTACACCGAGGCCGTCTCGCGCGCTGGCGATTTCGCGGGGCGCGACCTGCCGCTGTACTCGCGCCACACGGGCCAGCTGTGGGCGCGCTATGCGCTGGGACAGTGGACGCTGAATGCGGACCTGGCCGCGCAATCGAAGCAGCGCTCTCCGGGGTCGGGCACGCAGTATGTGACGCAGGAAGATGCTGCGGGGCGGCTGGGGGATATTCCCGGGTTTGCGACCGTGGGCCTGCGTGCGGGCTATGACTTTGGCAAGTCGCTGAGCAATCTGCGGGTGGCTGTGGGGGTCAAGAATCTGTTCGATCGCAGGTACTACACGCGGTCTACGGATAACAACGGGGGCAAGTATGTGGGGATGCCTCGGACGTTGTATGTGCAGGGGACGTTGCCGTTCTGAGGCTGCTATTGCAGGGGCCTAAACTTTTGGTCCCTGCCGGGTGGTTGTTTTTCGAGGCCGGGTCTCGGCCCGGCGGCCGACCTCCTTTTCTTTGATTCGTCAAAGAAAAGGAGGCAAAAGAAAGACGACCCGAATGTCCGCGACCCCTTCGCTGCGCTGCGGGGCAACCTGCGTCGGGCCGCCTGCGGGGTTCGCCGCAGAACTCACTGCGCGCTGCGCGCTCCGTTCAGACAACTGCGGCGAGTCGGTTGACGAAGCAGTCCTGTCCTTCGGCAGGACTGCAACCCCGAAGGCGGCCCGACGCAGGCGCTGACATACGGGGAGTTGGCTCGGGCCTTCGCTTCGCTCGGCCCGCTGGTTTTGATCAGCCCTCTGCTGTGAATCCCACGCGCTTGACGATGGGGCCCCATTTGGCGAGTTCGGACTGCAGCAGCGCGGCCAGTTCGGCGGGGGTGGAGGATTGGGCGTCCAGGCCGAAGGTGGCCAGGCTGTCCACCACGTCGGGCGTGGCCAAGGCCTTGCGCATGTGGCCGTTCAGGCGCTGCACGGTCTCGGCGGGGGTCTTGGCGGGCACGAAGAAGGCGAACCATTCGCTGTGCGCCATGTCCTTGTAGCCCTGCTCCACCAGCGTGGGCACCTGGGGTGCGAAGCGGCTGCGCTTGGCGCCGCTGACGCCCAGGATGCGCATCTTGCCGCCGGCCAGGTGCTGCAGCATGTCGCCCACGGGGCCGCAGACGGCGGAGACGTTGCCGCCCAGCATGTCCAGCAGCGCGGGCTGGGTGCCGCGGTAGCCGGCGTGCTTGAAGTCCACGCCGGCATGCTGGCCCAGCAGGGCGCCGATGAAGTGCGGCGTGGAGCCGGGAGCGGGCGAGCCGAAGTTGGCGCCTGCGGGGTTGGCCTTGGCCCAGGCGAAGAATTCGGGCACCGTGGTCACGCTGGCGGGCACGGCGGGGCCGACGGCAAAGCCGAAGTCGAAGATGCAGCCCACGGTGACCGGCGCCAGGTCGGCCACCGGGTCATAGGGCAGCTTTTTGTAGATGTGCGGGTAGATGGACAGCATGGACGTGGGCGTCTGCAGCAGGGTGGCGCCGTCTGCGGGCCGGCCCTTGACGTAGCTGATGGCGATCTGACCGCCCGCGCCCGTGCGGTTTTCCACCACGGCGGTCTTGGCATAGCCCGACAGCTTGGTGCCCACGCGGCGGCAGATGGCGTCCGAGGTGCCTCCGGCCGCGAAGCCGGTGATGATGTTCAGGGTTTCGATGGGGCCCTGGGCCTGCGCCCAGGCCTGCTGGCCCAGGCTGGCCAGCAGCGCACCCGCTCCAGCGGTGCCCAGCCATTGGCGGCGGTCGATGTTCATGCGTATGTCTCCGGTTGAAATTGAAACTCTGAAAAAACAGTGGGGGAACAGCGGGGGAAATGCGTGCCAGCCCGGCGGCTTCAACTGTCGTCGCGCAGCCAGACCACCTGGCCCGAATGCGTGACCGCACCCTGGTGGGCCGGGCGCACGGTGAGCGCGTATTTTTCCAGCACGCCGCCCAGCGGCGGGGCCTGGCGGCGCGCGGCGGCCGATTGTTCCAGACGTGCGGCCAGTTCAACCTCGCCGATTTCCACCGTGATGCTGCGCGCATCGGCGCGGGCGTCGATGGCGATGAGGTCGCCGTCGCGCAGCGCGGCAATGGGGCCGTTGTCGGCGGCCTCGGGGCCTGCGTAGCCGATGCACAGGCCGCGCGTGGCACCAGAGAAGCGCCCATCGGTCAGCAGGGCCACCTTGTCGCCCATGCCCTGGCCATACAGCAGCGCGGTGATGCCCAGCATCTCGCGCATGCCGGGGCTGCCGCGCGGGCCTTCGTTGCGGATGACGATGACATCGCCCGCCGCATACTGCATGGCCTGCACGGCGGCCTGGGCCTGTTCCTCGGACTCGAAGACGCGCGCGGGGCCCCGGTGCACCAGGGTCTTGAGGCCGGCCGTCTTCAGCAGCGCGCCATCGGGGCAGAGATTGCCCTTGAGCACGGTCAGGCCACCGTCGCGCGTGATGGGGTTGCCGGGCGTGCGCACCACCTCGCCATCGGGCGGCGCGGCATCGGCCAGTTCTTCGGCCAGGGTGCGGCCCGTGAAGGTGAGCGCATCGCCGTGGACAAAGCCCTGCTCCATCAGCGTGCGCAGGATCACGCCGGCGCCGCCGATGTAGTACACATCGCGCGCCAGGAAGCGCCCGCCGGGACGCAGGTCGGCGATCAGCGGCGTGCGCGCGAAGATCTCGGCCACGTCGTCCAGGTGGAAGCGGATGCCGGCCTCGTGCGCGATGGCCGGCAGGTGCAGGGCGGCATTGGTCGATCCGCCCGTGGCGCTGACCACGGCGCATGCATTCTCCAGCGCCCGGCGCGTGATGATGTCGCGCGGCAGCGGGCCGCCGCCTTCGGCGCTGGCCCACACGGCCTGCATGAGCTGGCGCGCGGCGCGGCGCATCAGCGGTGCGCGCTCGCTGAACACGGCGGGCACCATGCTGGAGCCGATGGGCGCCAGGCCCAGCGCCTCGCTCACCATGCCCATGGTGTTGGCCGTGAACTGGCCAGCGCAGGCGCCGGCCGTGGGCAGGCAGGCGCGGCTCATCGCCTCCAGGTCCTGCGCCGTGGCGGTGCCGGCCAGCACCTGGCCGATGGTCTCGTAGGTATCGACCACGTTCAGGTCGCGCCCGTGCACGCCGGGCGCCTGCCCCGGCAGGGCCGAGCCGCCATGCACGAAGACGCTGGGCACATTGCAGCGCACCATGCCCATCATCAGCCCCGGCAGGTTCTTGTCGCAGGCGCCGATGGCGAAGATGCCATCCCACTGGTGGCCGCGCACCGAGGCCTCCACGCTGTCGGCGATCAGCTCGCGCGAGACCAGCGAGAACCGCATGCCCGAATGCGCCATGGTCAGCCCGTCGCTGACCGACACCACCGGGCATTCATGCGGCGTACCGCCCCCGGCATAAATGCCGGTCTTGGCATGCTGGGCCTGGTCGCGCAGGTTGAGGTTGCAGGGGCTCATCTCCCCGCCCGTGTGGAACACGCCGATGTGCGGGCGCTCCATGTCTTCGTCGTCCTGGCCCAGGGCATGCAGGAAGCTGCGCGTGGTGGCACGGATGGTGCCGGAGCGGATCAGGGCGGAGCGAAAGGGCGTGGGCGTGGCCGCTGCCGGGCTGCTGCCGGTGGTGCTGGTTGTGGTGGTGGAGGCGGCCAGCGATGCGGAGGCGCTGGACTCGGAAAAGACGTTGTCGGGGGAGGCAGGTTTCTTGTTCATACGCGGGACGGAAAACAGCCGCCCACCATAGCGGGGTCTGCGGATTTCCCTATGAGCATTTACACCAGATCGTGTCGCCCGGGAGTCGCCTGGGCGGCCGCCCTTCGGCGCCAGATGGACGGAAAAAAAGGCCCCGGAACAAACTTCCGGGGCCTCAAAACCGATGCCAGCCCGCGCTGCAGCGGACCAGGCATCGTGCACAACAACTGCGCTGTACTCCTGAATCAATCCACCCAACCGACCCCTCAGCGCGGCACCAGGAACGTGCTGTGCGCCTGCTTGGTAAGCGCCGGATCACCCACCGCCGTGGCCGTGATCTCCACGCCGTGCGAGCCAGGGCCGGCCGCGCCATAGGGCGCCTGCAGCCGCACCACGACCCAGCGGTCCTGGGCCGCGCCCACGTCCACCTCGGTCTCCGAAGCCACGCGCAGGCCTTCGATGCCCGAGGCCGACAGCACATAGCGCTGGTCCTGCTCCGTGGCATTGCCGATCTGCACGCGGTAGATGTTCTCGATCTGGCCGCCGGCCACGATGCGCGAAAGCGTGCCCCGGTCGCGCACCACGTCCACCTTCAGCGGCGTGCGCAGCGCTAGGCTGGCCACCATGGCCGTGGAGATGGCCACCAGCGCCGTGCCGTAGATGAGCACGCGCGGGCGGAAGATGCGGCGCACCAGCTCGCTCTGGCGCCAGCCCCGGGCCACGCCGTTCTGCGTGGACAGGCGGATCAGCCCGCGCGGGTAATGCATGCGGTCCATGACGCTGTTGCAGGCGTCGATGCACAGGCCGCAGCCGATGCACTCGTACTGCAGGCCGTCGCGTATGTCGATGCCCACCGGGCAGACCTGCACGCACAGCGTGCAGTCGATGCAGTCGCCAAGCCCCTGGGCCCGGTAGTCCACCCCCTTGTGGCGCGGGCCGCGCGATTCGCCGCGTGCGGTGTCGTAGGTGACGACCAGGGTGTCCTTGTCGAACATGGCGCTCTGGAAGCGCGCATAGGGGCACATGTGCTTGCAGACCTGCTCGCGCAGGAAGCCCGCGTTGCCGTAGGTGGCCAGCGCATAGAACAGCACCCAGAAGATCTGCCATGCGCCGGTCAGCGCCAGCACCTCGGGCAGCAGGCTGCGGATGGGCACGAAGTAGCCGACGAAGGTCAGCCCCGTCCACAGCGAGATCAGCAGCCACAGCGCATGCTTGCCGCCGCGCCGCGCGATCTTCTCCGCGCTCCAGCCGCTGCCGTCCAGCCGCAGCCGTGCGCTGCGGTCGCCCTCCAGCCGGCGCTCCACCCACATGAACAGCTCGGTGTAGACCGTCTGCGGGCAGGAAAAGCCGCACCACAGCCGCCCGGCCACCGTGGTGAACAGGAACAGCGCCAGTGCCGAGACGATGAGCAGCACCGCCAGGTAGATGAAGTCCTGCGGATACAGCAGCCAGCCGAAGACGTAGAAGCGCCGCTGCTCCAGGTCGAACAGCAGGGCCTGCCGGCCATGGATCTGCAGCCAGGGAATGCCATAGAAGAACAGCTGCGTGAGCCAGACCATGGCCCAGCGCCAATGGGTGAAGCGCCCCGTGATGGAGCGCGGCTGGATCTTCCTGCGCGATTCGAACAGCGGGGATTCCGCGCTGGCATCGGCGATGGGAATCACCTTGCGTGGCGCGGGCCGCGGCCGGGGGGCTGCGGCGGTTTCATCGGGAAGCGGTTTCGGTCGTTCTGACATGCGGGGCCTTCGCCCCGGCCGGTGCGCCCTTGATGCGGGCTTGTCATGAATTGCCGGGGACTGCCTGGACTATGCCCAGCGCCCTGCCCCGGCGGTAGCAGCAGATGCAGCGGATTCGACCGTATCAGATGGCGGGTCAGGCCTGCGGCGAGCGCAGCGCCGCAACGGCAAGCCGCAGCCCCCACAGCACCAGGCACAGACCCAGCAGCGCCGTCAGCGTGCCGATGCGCACATCGGCCTGGAGCACGCCCCAGCGGCTGAAGATCTCCGTCCAGTCATGGTCGCCCCCGCCCACCAGGGGCAGCACCTGGGCGCGCGCGTCCTTCATGTAGTGGGCCACGTTCATGAGGCTCTCTCCCAGCCACATCAGCGCGGCAATCCAGCCCGTGCGCTGGCCCTGCCTGTGGAAATGGCGCATGAACAGGGCCGGGAACAGCAGCTGGAACAGCGTGCCGCCGTAGACCGAGAGATGCTGCGAGAACAGGGCCACCAGCGGATGCCCGGCTTCGTGCAGTGCCAGGTTGGCATTGTCCAGCAGCAGCAGCCAGTGACCCTGGCTGAAGAAGTGGCCCCAGATGATCCAGGCGGCAAAGGCCGTCAGCGCGATGGCGGCAGGCCGGGTGACCGGCTGCCACTCGATCTGCCCGTCCAGCGCATCGCCGCGCTTCATCGCGCCTGCCCTGCAGGTTGTGGGTGCGGATGCGGATGCGGATGCGGGTGCGTTTGCGCACCAGGGCAAGGGGCAGGCAGGAAAGGCATGTCGGCAGGATTGGGCTAAGCAGCAATGGCAAGAGGATGGCAGGACTCTGGCCGCGATCTTCCCACGGCTCCCCCGGCTCGCCGGAATGCCGTCCTGCGCCGCCATCCATGCACGCGAGGTTCTGGCACAGTCGGGCATCCGACTCTTCAAGCCAAGGAACGTCCGCACCATGAACCTGCGCCCCCTATTGCATGACCTTGTCCGCCAACATGGCCTGGACCGCAAGGCCGCCGTGCAGCTGTTTGCACTGGCGGGATTCGAGCAGGAACCGGCTGCGCTCAGAACCCGCCTGTGGCCCGTGGTGGCCTTGCTGGGCGCGGCGCTGGGCGGGCTGGGCATCGTGCTGTGGATTGCCGCCAATTGGGAGAGCATGGGCCGCATGCAGCGCTTTGCCCTGCTGCAGGGCTTCGTGCTCGTGATGTGTCTTGGCGCGGCATGGCGCGCGGCGGCGCGCGTGCCGCTGTCGGTGCTGGCGCTGCTGGGCACGGGTGCGCTGTTCGCCTTTTTCGGGCAGACCTACCAGACGGGAGCGGACCCCTGGCAGCTGTTTGCGCTGTGGGCAGCTCTGACCTTGCCGTTGGCCCTGGCGGCGCGCAGCGATGGCGTCTGGGTGCCCTGGGTGGTGGTTGCCATGACGGGCATTGCGCTGTGGGCGCAGGCCCATACGCCGCAGTTCTGGGAAGTGGAGTCGCGCGACCTGGGCGTGCATGCCGTGGCCCTGAGCGCCGCCCTTGCCGTCACCGCGGTCATGGCACCGGCCCTGCGGCGCTTCACGGGCGCGGGGCTGTGGGCCTTGCGCGGCGCGGGCGCGCTGGCGCTGGCGATGATCACCTCCACAGCCGTCAGCGGGCTGTTCCACAGCACGGTGGCGCCGCAGTACCCGCTGGGGCTGGTGCTGCTGGCAGGCGCGGCGGCGCTGGCGGGCCTGCGCAGGCATTTCGACATCTTTTTGCTCAGCGGTGCGGCGCTGGGCCTGAACGTGCTGCTGGTGTGCGGCCTGGTCTATCTGCTGCTGGAAAAACTGGGGGCGGACTTCACGGGCATGCTGCTGCTCGTGGGCCTGGGCGCTGCGTGCCTGCTGGCGGCCACGGTCAGCCTGGTGCTTCGAATGTCACGCAACGCGGAAGGAGGCCTTCAATGAGCCACGAACACGACACTCTGCTGCGCCAGGCCGTGGACCAGGGCATCCTGCCGCCTGCCGCCTTGCAGGACCGCCGCCCTGCCGCCAACGACCGCCATTGGGCGGTGGTGCTGCTCACGGCGCTGGGCGCCTGGCTGGCCCTTCTGCCCTTGCTGATTCTGTTTGCGTTTGCCCTGTCCGACTGGATAGAGCGCGGCGCCGGCACCTATGTGATCGGCGCCATGATGCTGGCCGCAGCCGTGGCCGTGCTGCGCGCCGAGGAGCTGCCCGTCTTCCTGGAGCAACTGGCCCTGCCTGCCATGCTGACCGGCGCCGGCCTGCTGGGCTTTGGCCTGGCGCGCGACCTGTCGGGGCAGGCTGCGGGCGCGATAGGCCTGGCCATTGCGCTGGCCTGCACGGCCGCCATTCCAAGGCCCTGGCTGCGCGTGCTGCTGGGCGCCGCCTGCGCGCTGCTGTTTTGCACCATGCTCTGGCCGGACAACGATCCATCCACCCTGTACGCAGGCCTGCCGACCTGGGTCATCGTGCATGCGGCGCTGCTGCTCTGGATGCTGCTGCTGGCAGCCCAGTGGCGCGCGCTGGGGCAGTCTGCGGCACAGACCCGCATGGCGGCGGCGATGGAGCCCTTTGCCACGGGCTGGCTGCTGGCGGTGCTGGCTGGCCTGGCCTTTCTGTCCGGCAGGAGCTTCATGGTGGCCGGCGTGCTGGGCGGCGGCCTGGCGGGCGAGCTGGCGCAGGAAGCCGCCCCGAACATCTCCATGGGCGTTCTGACGCAGGCCGGCTCGGCCGTGCTGGCCCTGGCAGCCGCCTGGTTCGCCCAGCGCGCGTGGCCCACGCTGCGGCAGCCGCGCGCCGCCGTGGCTGCCGTGGTGCTGGCCGTGCTGAGTGCCTTCCTGCCCTGGCTGGGCGCCTGCCTGCTGGCGCTGGCGGTGACCGGCACCAGCGGACGCTGGCGGCAGGCCGCAGCGGCCGCCCTGGCTGCGGCCTGGATCGTGGGCAGCTTCTACTACCAGCTGGCCTGGCCACTGGCCACCAAGGCCCTGGTGCTGGCCGGCTGCGGCGCCTTGCTGGGCCTGCTGGCCTGGGCAGGGCCGCGCGCCGCAGCCCTGCCAGGCAGCGCGGAGACCGCCGCCGCATCGGGCGCCGCGCCCCTGCAGCGCTGGGCGCCGTGGCTGGTGGTGCTGACGGCGGCCTGCACGCTGGCGGTGGCCAATATCGGCATTGCGCAGAAGGAACGCACCATCGCCCAGGGCCGCAAGGTGTTCGTGGAACTGGCGCCGGTGGACCCGCGCTCCCTGATGCAGGGCGACTACATGCGCCTGAACTTCCGCCTGCCTTCCGAGGACAGGGACGTAGAGAAAGAGAACCTGCGCAGCGGACGCCTCTACGCCATCGGCAAGCTCGATGAGCAGGGCGTGGTGCAGTGGCTGCGCACCGGCACGGCCAGCGAGCCGCTGGCGCCCGGCGAGCAGCGCTTTGAACTCACCCCGCGCGGCGGCCGGTGGACGCTGGTGACCGATGCCTGGTACTTCCGCGAAGGCGATGGCCAGCGCTGGGAGCAGGCCCGCTACGGCGAGTTCCGCGTGGAACCCGACGGGCGTGCGCTGCTGGTGGGCATGGCTGACGCGCAACTGCGCCCCATCGTGCCCTGAGCGCACCACGCAAATCACTCGAAACTGTCGCCCTCGGCCAGCGGCGCATGCCGGTAGCTGGCCGGCGTGCGGCTGAGCTTGACGGGCGCGCCCAGGCCCCGGTAGCCGCCCTCCATCTCCACCACCATCTCGCGGTGCAGGGTATGCGGGTGGTTGAGCGCCGCGTCCACGCCCAGCACGGGCGCGGCGGGCACGCCGATGGCCATCAGCGCATCGGCCAGCGCGGGACCGTCGCAGGACTGCAGGGCCTGCTCCAGCAGCGGCTTGAGCGCATCGCGGTGGTGGGAACGCTGGCCGGCCGTGGCAAAGCGCTCGTCGGCCACCAGCTGCGGGCATCCCAGGTGCTCGCACAGCAGGCGGAACTGGCGGTCGTTGCCCACGGCCAGGAAGACCGGCGTGGTGCCCGTGGCAAAGCTGTCGTAGGGATAGATGTTGGGATGGGCATTGCCCGAGCGCCCCGGCGTCCTGCCGCTCATGAACCAGTTGCCCGCATGCGGATGCAGCAGCGAGATGCCGCTGTCGTACAGCGAGACATCGACCAGCTGGCCCAGGCCGCTGCGCTGGCGCTCCTGCAGCGCCAGCAGCACGCCGATGACGCCGTTCATGCCCGTGACCATGTCCACCACGGGCAGGCCCACGCGCAGTGGATCGCCGCCGGCCTCGCCGTTGACGCTCATCAGCCCCGTCATGGCCTGGATGGCCGCGTCATAGCCGGGCCAGGCGCCCAGCGGGCCATCGGCACCGAAGCCGCTGACGCGGCACCAGATGAGGCGCGGAAAGCGCTCGCGCAGCTGCTCCCAGCCTATGCCCCACTTTTCCATGGTGCCGATCTTGAAGTTCTCCACCACCACGTCGGCCTGCTCCATCAGCGCCAGCACGGCCTGCTGGCCTTCGGGCTGGGACAGGTCCAGGAACTGCAGCCGCTTGTTGCGGTTCAGGCCCCGGTAGTAGGAGGACACACCGTCCTGGAACGGCGGCCCCCAGGCGCGCGTATCGTCGCCCTGCGGCGGCTCCACCTTGAGAACGTCGGCGCCGTGGTCGCCCAGGATCTGGCCGCACAGCGGGCCACCAAGAATGCGGGAGAGGTCGAGGACACGGATGCCCTGGAGGGCACCATTGGCTCTACTCATAAAGTTTCTTTCTTCATTGGCACAAGGTGCAAGACTGGCGTGTTTCAAGCCACTGGGGCGCCCAGCAAGGGCCGCCCCGCAGCGAAGGCGCCGTCCCACTCCCGCGTGCGAGAGAGGGGGAAGCGGCGTAGCCGCTCAGGGGGTGTTCTCCATCTGTTCAGTCGAGCTTCGCGCCCGATGCATCGACCACGGCCTTCCACTTGGTCACTTCCTGCGCGATGAAGGTCGACAGCCCCGCTGGCGACAGATCCGATGCCGGCTCCAGCCCCTGGTCGGCAAAGGTCTTGCGGATGCGCTCGCTGCTCAGGGCCTTGCGGAAGGCCGCGTTCAGCGTCTCGATGCGGTCGGCCGGCGTGCCGGCCGGTGCCACCACGCCGAAGAACACGCTCACGTCGTAGCCGGGCAGGCCCTGCTCGGCGATGGTGGGGATGTCGGGCATGGCCTGGGAGCGCTTTTCCGTGGCCACGCCAATGGCCTTGAACTTGCCGGCCTTGATGTAGGGCATGGCGGTGAGGATGTCGGTGAAGGTCATGTTCACCTGCCCCGCCAGCAGGTCGTTGAGCGCCGGGCCCGTGCCCTTGTACGGGATGTGCTGCAGCGAGGTGCCGGCCATCTTGTTGAACAGCACGCCGGCCAGGTGCGAGGAAGCGCCGTTGCCCGAGGACGCATAGTCCAGGCTGCCCGGCTTGGCCTTGTCCTGCGCAATCAGCTCCTGCACGGTGGTGGCCTTGGTGGCCGGGTTGACCACCAGCACATTGGGCAGGTGTCCCACGCGGATGATGGGCGCGAAGCTGGTCTGCGGGTCGTAGTTGATCTTGCGGTACAGGTGCTTGTTGATGGCCAGCGGCCCCGAGGTGCCGAACATGATGGTGTAGCCGTCGGGCCTGGCGCGGGCCACGAAGTCGGCGCCGATGTTGCCGCCCGCACCGGCCTTGTTCTCCACGATCACGCTCTGGCCCAGCGTCTCGGTCAGCGATATCGCCAGCGTGCGGGCCATGGCGTCCGTGGGCCCGCCGGGCGGGAAGGGAACGACGAAGCTGATGGGCCGCTCGGGAAAGCGCTCGGCCAGGGCGGCGGCCGGCAGCGCGGCGGTGGCGGCGAGCGCACAGGCCCACAGGAATCGGCATTTCTGGAAGGATGGCTTCTGGTCAGTGCAAGGCATGGTGTTTGTCTCCGGTACTTGTGCGGTCATCCCTGTGGACGGGATGTGTGTTCTGGGTCGGTGCGCTCGATGGGCTCAGCGTGTCCAGCCTTCGGGCAGGTCGCCTGCCGCCAGCGGGTCGCGCGGCAGCACGCGGTGCAGCAGCACCAGCTGGGCCCAGCGCATGCGTTCGGCGCTGCGTGTGCAAGAGGCCTCCCAGGCCATGGCCGTGGCCGTGAAGCAGTGGTACAGGCCCGAGGCGGCGGCGCGCGCCAGGCGGTCACCGCCCTCCTCGGCCGCGCGCAGGGCCAGGGCCGCAGCCTTGTCCATGCTGGCCGACAGCGCGGCCTTGAAGTCCGTGGCCGCCTCGGTCTGGGCCAGCAGCTGGGCCGCGTGGTCGCGCAGCACGGGCAGCGAGCCTTCGCGCTTGATGGCGCGGATCACGTCCAGCGCCACGATGTTGCTGGTGCCTTCCCAGATCGATCCCAGGTGGGAGTCGCGCACCAGGCGCGGGTCGCTCCACTCCTCGATGTAGCCGCATCCGCCGCGCACTTCCATGGCGTCGCCCGTGACCTTGCGCGCGTCGCGGCAGGCGCGGAACTTGATCATGGGCGTGAGGATGCGCAGCAGCGCGTAGGCGCCGTCTTCGCCTGCGTCCGAACGCTGCAGCGCCTGGGCCGTCTGCAGCACCATGGTGCGGGCCTGCTCGGAGTAGATGCGCAGCTTGTCGAGCTGGCGCTGCATCAGCGGCATGTCCTGCAGGGCCTTGCCGAAGGCGCGGCGCTCGCGCGCCACGTACTCGGCCTCGGCCACGGCACGGCGCATCAGCCCGGCCGAGCGCACGCCGTTGGACAGGCGCGAGTTGTTCACCATGTCGGCCATCTGCACGAAGCCCCGGCCCTGCTCGCCCACCAGGTAGGCGACGGCGCCGTCGAGCACGATCTCGCCGCTGGCCATGGAGCGCGTGCCCAGCTTGTGCTTGAGGCGCACGATGCGGTAGTGGTTGGCCGAGCCGTCATCGAGCCGGCGCGGCAGCAGGAACAGCGAGATGCCCTTCATGCCCGCCGGCGCGCCTTCCACGCGCGCCAGCACCATGGCGAAGTCGGCATCGGGGTTGGAGCAGAACCACTTGTCGCCCGACAGGCGCCAGCTGCCGTCGGCGGCCGGGCGGGCCAGCGTCTGGGTGTTGGAGATGTCGGAGCCGGCAGCCTGCTCGGTCATGAACATGGCGCCCTGGGCCTGGTCCTCGAAGCGCAGCTGCGTCATACGCGGCCAGTACTTCTCGACCAGGGCCGGCTCGCCGTATTTGCGCAGCGTGCGCGCCAGCGAGTCCGTCATGGACAGCGGGCAGCACAGGCCGAACTCGGCCTGCACGAACAGATAGGTCAGCGCGTACTTGGCCAGCGGCGGCAGCTTGCCATCCCAGCCCAGCACGCCCGTGCGGTGCGACATGACGGCCAGGCCGAACTCGCCATAGGCAATGCGCTCCATCTCCACATAGGCCGGGTGCTTGACGATGCGCTGCGCATCGCGCCCCGTGCGGTCGCGGTGCTCCAGCTCGGGCGGGTTGCGGTCGGCGGTCAGCGCCCATTCATCGATCTCGCGGCCGGCCAGGGCGCCCATGCGCTCCAGATGGGGCTGCAGGTGCGCGTTCACCTCGGGCGGCAGGTACAGCGCCAGCAGCGGCTGCAACTGGGAATCGGTGGTGTACAGGTTGCTGCCGTGGCGGTCGGGCACGGCCTGGAAAGCCTGGGCGGGGGAAGACTGCATGGCGGCCAGCGCCTGCGGTTCGGGGTTCATGGTCTGTCTCCTGTGCGGGAACCGGGCCCGGGCGCATGGGCTCCGGGTCTTGGGGATGCCCCCATTCTTGGAAACAGTTCTATTCGAGTCAAATATCGATAACGTATTGATCAATAGTCAAAACGGATAGAACGCCATGGAGCTGAGACAACTGAGGTACTTTCTGGTGCTGGCCGAGGAGCTGCACTTCAGCCGCGCAGCCCAGCGCCTGTCCATCTCCCAGCCGCCGCTGAGCGTGGCCATCCGCCAGCTGGAGGAAGAGTTGGGCGCCCAGCTGTTCGAGCGCACCAGCAAGGAGGTGCGGCTCACGGCCGCCGGCAAGCACCTGCGCGTGCAGGCCCAGGACATCATGGAACAGGCCCAGCGCGTGCGCCAGGACATGCGCGCCATCGCCGACGGCGTGCAGGGCCGCATCCGGCTGGGCTTTGTGGGTTCGGCCATCTACCGCGGGCTGCCCGAGGCGCTGGAGAGCTTTCGCGCCCGGCACCCGCTGGTGCGCATCGACATGCTGGAGCTCAACAGCGCAGAGCAGATCGCCTCCCTGCAGCAGGAGCGGCTGGACCTGGGCCTGCTGCACGCCACGCGCCCCGCGCCCGGCCTGCAATCACACACCCTGGTGAGCGAGCCCTTCATGGCCTGCCTGCCCGCAGGCCATGCGCTGGCCGGCCAGCGCACGCTGCAGGTGCGCCAGCTGGCGGGCGAGCGCATGGTGCTGTTCTCGCGCCAGGTCTCGCCCGACTACCACCAGCAGATCTGGCAGATCTGCCAGAGCGAGGGCTTCACGCCCGACCTGCACCACGAGGTGCGGCACTGGCTGTCGGTGCTGTCCATGGTGTCGCTGGGCCAGGGCGTGTCCCTGGTTCCGTCCTGCCTGCAGCGCGTGGGCTTTCCGGGGCTGGCCTTCGTGCCCATCCAGGGCCGGCACCCGCAGTCGCAGATGCAGGCCATGTGGCACCCGGGCCATGTGCAGCCCCTGGTCGAATCGCTGCTGGCCCACCTGCGCGACAGCGTGGGCAGGCTGGGGCAGCAGCCATAAACGCCACACCCTTGCTCAGTTCACTCTGTCCCAAACTGGCGTGGCCCAAAAGCGAGGGACACCGAGCAAGGGTCGCCCCGCCGCCAGGGTGTCGCCCCCCTTTGCAGGGGGAAGCCGCATAGCGGCTCAGGGGGTTTCCAACTTCATTCAAGGAGCTGCCTGAGAACGTACGGCAGGATGCCGCCGTGCCGGTAGTAGTCCACCTCGATGGGCGTGTCGATGCGCAGCTTGACCACCACGGTCTGCTTGCTGCCATCGGCACGCGTGATCACCAGCTGGGCCTCGCTTTGCGGTGCCAGGTCGGCGGCGGGAATCACTTCCACGAACTCCTCGCCCGTCAGGCCCAAGGTCTGCCAGCTGTCCGTGCCCAGGAACTGCAGCGGCAACACGCCCATGCCCACCAGGTTGGAACGGTGGATGCGCTCGAAGCTGCGCGCCACCACGGCCTTGATGCCCAGCAGCTGCGTGCCCTTGGCGGCCCAGTCGCGGCTCGATCCCGTGCCGTATTCCTCGCCCGCGAAAATCACGGTGGCACGACCCTCGGCCTGGTACTTCATGGCCGCGTCGTAGATGGGCATCTTGGTGACCTGGCCCGTGCCGTCGCGGTACAGCGTCAGGCCGCCCTCCTCGCGCGAGCCATCGGCCTGCGCCGGAATCATCAGGTTCTTGATGCGCACGTTGGCAAAGGTGCCGCGCATCATCACCTCATGGTTGCCGCGCCGCGAGCCGTAGCTGTTGAAGTCGGCCTTTTGCACGCCATGGGCCAGCAGCCACTGGCCTGCGGGCGAGCTTTCCTTGATGGAGCCGGCAGGCGAGATGTGGTCGGTGGTGATGGAGTCGCCGAACAGCGCCATCACGCGCGCGCCGTGCACCACGTAGGGGTTGGAGCCTTCGGCACCGGTGGCGGGCGCGTCCAGCTGGAGCCGGAAATCATCGAAGAACGGCGGCTCGGCAATGTAGGTGCTCTCGGGCCAGGTATAGGTGGCGCCCGTCACGCCGTGGATCTTTTCCCAGAGCTTGCCGGGCTCGGAGCGCACCTTCTCGTAGTTCTCGCGGAAGGCCTTGCCGTTCATGGCGTACTTCATCAGCGCGTGGATCTCTTCGCTGGTCGGCCAGATGTCGCCCAGGTAGATGTCACGGCCGTTCTTGCCCTGGCCCACGGGCTCGGTCATCAGGTCGCGGCGCACCGTGCCGGCAATGGCATAGGCCACGACCAGGGGCGGGCTGGCCAGGAAGTTGGCCTTGATGTTGGGGTGGATGCGCGCCTCGAAGTTGCGGTTGCCCGACAGCACGGCCGCGCAGACCAGGTCGTTGCTGGTGATGGCCTCGTTGAGCTCCGGCGTGAGGTCGCCCGCGTTGCCGATGCAGGTGGTGCAGCCGTAGCCGGCCAGCGCAAAGCCCAGCTTTTCCAGGTAGGGCAGCAGGCCGGCTTCAGTCAAATACTCGGTCACCACGCGCGAGCCCGGCGCCAGAGAGGTCTTGATGTGCGGCTGCACCGTGAGCCCGGCCTTCACCGCCTTCTTGGCCAGCAGGCCGGCGGCCAGCATCACGCTGGGGTTGGAGGTGTTGGTGCAGCTGGTGATGGCGGCAATCAGCACGTCGCCGTTGGCGATGCTCAGGCGCTTGGGCGGCGTGGGGGCATCGACCGGTGCCTCGCTGTGGGCGGCCTCCAGCTTGGGCTTGTTGGCCTCCATCTCGGCCAGCGAGCGCTGCGCGCCGGGCGGATGGGCCGGCGTCTCGGGCGCCACCTCGCCCTCGCCGCCACCGCCTACGCGAAAGCTCCGGCCCAGCCGTTCCATCGGCTGGTTGAACCCGTTGTGCGCCGCAGGGGCGCTGAACAGCTCATCGAACTTGGACGACACATTGCCCAGCTCGATGCGGTCCTGCGGGCGCTTGGGTCCGGCCAGGCTGGGCGCCACCGTGCCCAGGTCCAGACGCACCACATGCGAGTAGTCGATCTCGCCGGCGGCCGGCACGCCGAACAGTTCCTGCGCGCGGAAATAGCCCTCGAAGGCCTCGATCTCGGCCTTGCTGCGGCCCGTGCCTCTGAAGTAGTCGATGGTTTTTTCATCGACGGGGAAAAAGCCCATGGTGGCGCCGTACTCGGGCGCCATGTTGCCGATGGTGGCGCGGTCGGGCAGCGCCAGGGTGCGCGTGCCTTCGCCGAAGAACTCCACGAACTTGCCCACCACCTTCTCGCGGCGCAGGATCTCGGTCACCGACAGCACCAGGTCGGTGGCCGTCACGCCCTCGCGCAGCTGGCCCGACAGCTCGAAGCCCACCACATCGGGCGTGAGGAAGTACACGGGCTGGCCCAGCATGGCCGCCTCGGCCTCGATGCCGCCCACGCCCCAGCCCACCACGCCGATGCCGTTGATCATGGTCGTGTGGCTGTCCGTGCCCACCAGGGTGTCGGGGTAGTGCACGCCGTCCTTGGTCTTGTGCACGCCGCGCGCCAGGTACTCCAGGTTCACCTGGTGGACGATGCCGAAGCCCGGCGGCACCACGCCGAAGGTGTCGAAGGCCTGCATGCCCCACTTCATGAACTGGTAGCGCTCCTTGTTGCGCTGGAACTCCAGCTTCATGTTCAGGTCCAGCGCCTTCTTGGTGCCGAAGTAGTCCACCATGATGGAGTGGTCCACCACCAGGTCCACGGGCACCAGCGGCTCGATGGACTTGGGCTTCTTGCCCAGCCTGGCGGCAGTGCTGCGCATGGCGGCCAGGTCGGCCAGCAGCGGCACGCCCGTGAAATCCTGCAGCACCACGCGCGATACCACGAAGGGGATCTCGTCCACGCGCTCGGCCTGGGGCTTCCAGTTCGCCAGCTGCTCCACATGCTCGCGCGTCACCTTGTTGCCATCGCAGTTGCGCAGCACGGACTCCAGCACGATGCGCAACGACACGGGCAATCGCCGGACCTGTGGATATTGCCTTGCCAGTTCAGGCAGGGAGAAGAACTTGCCCTTCTTGCCCCCCGCCGCAGCAAAGGACTTGAGGGTGTTTTCATATTCGTGGCGCATCGTGAGACTCCTGGATGAAACTCTGGGAAGGCACATGCGCGCCGCCTTTTCCGGGCTGCTGGGCATGCACCAAGACTCTGATTTCCATTGTGCCCAGAAGTGCCCGCGGATGCTGTGGTCCATTGGCGATAGTCACACGCGGACAACGCTGTCCGCGCGGCAAAAGCGACAGGCTTTCACGGGGCTGTCATCGAACCGGCCAGCGAAGCCCTGCTGCGCCACAACCCCGCGCACTGCAGATCGCCCAGTGCCACGCCGATGGCCGCCTGGCCCAGCACCCATGCCCAGCCTGCGGGCGCAGGCTCCAGCACGCCGCTGTACAGCACAACCCCGCAGGCCAGGGCCCAGCCGAAGTTGCCAAACACGGCAATGGCCACCAGCCCCCTGCTGCGCGGCATGCGGCACGCGCCCCAGCCAGCCACGCAGGCCCAGGCCAGCAAGAAGCACCCCGTGCCCAGCAGCAGCGCCTGCGGCAAGCCCGTTGAAACGGCCAAGGGCTGCGAAAAAGCCAGCTGCACCGCACCGGCCGCGGCGCAGCAGATGGCGTCGGCCCACAGGGTGCGGGGCAGGAAACGGGCATGGGAAAACATCGGCATCAGCACTCCTTGTGGATTGCCGGGCATGCACCTCGCAAGCCGGCCCCACCGATGCTCCGCCGCCACCGCACCCGAGTCCATGACCTGCCAGGTCATGCCAGCCCCGCTGGAGCAACTCCAGTCGCTATGCCACAATCCGCACCAGCCCCCTGTCACGGGGCCGGTGCTTGAAAACGCCTTTGAAGAATAGCGGAGCGGCCTCCCCGATAGCGAGGCCTTGTCACGTCTGATTTGCTTGGATCGTGGGCGCTTGCCTGCATCCGAACGGTTTGGGACGGGATGGGGCTCACCGCAAGGCTGCCCGCACGACTATTCTCGTGTTTTCAACATCCCGTCCACCATTGCTGTGCTTGAAAACCCGGCCTGGTGGTTCAGTCTCGAATAGGAGCACGGAACCATGTACATCGCATCCCTCTCGATGGCCCGCCTCACCTTTGCACGGAGAGCCGAGCCATGACACCCAGACCCCCACCAAGCGCCGAGCATTTCACCCAGGTCGTGACCGAGGTGGACCGCCTGGTGCAGCAAGGCTGTGCCGAGATCTCGGCACTCTCCCGCATGGCCCTGCTGTGGCTGGAAACGCCCGAAACCAGCAACCGCCTGGACGTGCTCGCCAGCGCCCTGCGCACCATCCGCAACAGCGCCGACATGCTGGCCAGCGAAACCGGCGGCGAAGTCGTCGCCGTGGGCTGCTCCCACTACGTCAAAAGCAGCACAGCCCCCTGAACCGGGCCCAGCGCAGCGAAGGCCCGCACCAGCTCCCCGTATGCCAGCGCCTGCGTCGGGCCGCCTGCTGGGTTGCAGTCCTGCCGAAGGACAGGACTGCCTCGTGATCTGACTCGCCGTGATTGTCTGAACGGAGCGCGCAGCGCGAAGTGAGTTTCACGGCGAACCCCGCAGGCGGCCCGACGCAGGTTGCCCCGCAGCGCAGCGAAGGGGTCGCGGGCATCCGGGTTGTACGTGTCAAGGACATGGGTAACAACTCAGCTCACAGACATGGGTAACACTTCAAGCTCACATAGTCCTTCTGGGGTCCTCGCACATCCTCTTCGTTGAAGCAGCCCAGTCGCACCGGCCCCAGATACACATCCCACTGGCCAGCGGCCACCTCCTGCATCCCGATCCACTGCCCCGCCAGCAGGTAGCCGATGTAGACCCGCAGCGCTCGCCAGTAAATCAGGCCGTTGTGGCTGACTCGAACTCGTTCCCAATGCTTCGGGTACTGCAGCTCCGGTAGCTTTGAGGGGTATGGCCTGGCCGAGTCGCTGTAATGCTGGGCCGGCATGCTTTGCTGCAAGGCCTCATGCGGGCGCTGCTGGTTGTAGTGCTCCACAAAGGCATCGAGCTGCATCTGCAATGCCGCTTTGTCCGCCGCAGGCTCTTTGCCCAGGGCATGCTTGAGCGTGCGGTGCATCCGCTCGTGGCGACCGTTTTGCTGTGGCTTGCCCCTCTCGATGCGCTCCGGCCTGATGCCCAGCCTTATCCACCATATCGCCAGGCGTGACAGGCCCGCCACGCCAGTAGTCGCGAACGGCGGACCGTTGTCACTGCGTATGCGCTCGGGCAGTCCGTATTGCCGAAACACCTGTTCGAAGCTGCGTTTGGCATCCTCGTAGTTGGGGCTGTCGTAGACATGCACGGCCAGCAAATAGCGGCTGGCGTGGTCCATGATGGTCAATGGATAGCACCAGTGACCATCGGCTGTCTTGAACTGGCCTTTGTAGTCTGCACTCCACACCCCATTGGGCTGCTTGCTCGTTCGCAAGGGCTGGGCCGTCGGCACCGAGCGTCTGCGTACACGCCTGCTGCAAACAAGCCCCTCAGCCTTCAGCACGTTGTAGATGGTGGTTTTGCTGGGTGTCTCCTGTGGGCCCCAGCGCTGCAGGAGCAAAGCGTGCAGCTTCTTGGGCCCCATCTGTGACCTTTGCTGCGTGCGCAGCTCAATGATGGCCCGGCGCTGTGCATAGCTGATCGCCTGATTGTTCCCGTGGGGCCTGCGACTGCGTTCTTGCAATCCATCCATGCCCAGTTGGCGGTAACGCTCAACCCACTTGTAGGCCGTCTTGCGGCTGATGCCGTAGCGCCTGCACAGCTCGCTCAGCGGCACGCCACTGCGCAGATGGTCGGCTATGAAGAGCAGTTTCTCGTCCATGGGTGCGCACTCCTTCCAGGGCATGGTGATCGCTCCTTGGCTGCTGTTGGCTCCAGCTGCCAAGCTTGGATCTGTTACCCATGTCCTTGTACTGATGTGTCACCTATGAGTGTGAGTCGTACCGGTCGCCTTCTTTGGCCTGACCTTTCTTGGCGAATCAAGAAAGGGCAGTCGGCTGCCGGGCCGAGACCCGGCCTCGAAAAACAACGGCCCGGCAGGGTCAAAACAAGCCCGCTGTAGTCATGACATGGCAACACGCGCACCGCCAACCACATCGCGCGTGCGCCTCAACCCAGTCCACTGCAACTCAGCCAACACCACAACCACCAGCGCCTGGGCCAACACCCACGCCACACCCCAGACAGACAACACCAACCCACCAAACGCCAACAGCGCAACACAGCCCACAGCCCACCCCAAATTCCCCACAACCACCAGCCCGATCAACCGCCGCGGCACAGGCGAGCGCGCCGCCATCCACGCAGCCAGCAGCGCATAGCCCAGCAAAAACCAGCCTGTGGACTGCAGCAGCGCCAGAGGCAACCCCGTCACATCCGACAGCGGCTGCCCCGCCACCAGTTGCAAGGCGCCCGAGGCGGCGCAGGAAGCAGCATCGGCCCACATCACGCGGGGCAGGAAACGGGGGGAAGCAAACATCGACATGGCGAACTCCTTGAGAGCAACAGGCACACACCGTGCATGCCATGGACTGCATGGTCCGCCGCAGGCTGCACAGGGTCGATAACCTCGCAGGTCATGGCCGCCACGCCAGCCCCGCCGCTACGATGCGGGCCATGACCTCCACCGCCCATCCACCGTCCGCGCGCTCGCCCTTCGGCGACCATCTGCGCCACTGGCGCCAGCACCGCCGCCTGAGCCAGCAGGGCCTGGCGCTGGAGGCCGAGATCTCCACGCGCCACCTGAGCTATGTGGAAACCGGCCGCGCCCAGCCCAGCCGCGAGATGGTGCTGCGCCTGGTCGAGCGCCTGGGCGTGCCGCTGCGTGAGCGCAATGCCCTGCTGGTGGCCGCAGGCTATGCGCCCATGTACCAGGCCCGGCCGCTGGACCACCCGGATCTGGCCGCCGCGCGCCAGGCCGTGGACCTGGTGCTCAAGGGCCACGAACCCAATCCCGCCCTGGCCGTGGACCGGCACTGGAACCTGGTGGCCGCCAACGCCATCGTGCCGCTGCTGCTGGCCGGCGTGGCGCCCTGGCTGCTGGAGCCGCCCGTCAATGTGCTGCGCCTGAGCCTGCACCCCGAAGGCCTGGGCCCGCGCCTGGCCAACGCAGCCCATTGGCGCGCGCATCTGCTGCACCGCCTGCAGCAGCAGATTGCCGCCACGTCGGATGCACAGTTGCAGGCGCTGCACGACGAGATTGCCGCCTACCCGTTCAAGGAAGATGAAGCGGACTCACATGGCGCAGCACCTGCCAGCCACATCGCCGTGCCCTTCGCGCTGGACACCGACCATGGCCGCCTGAACTTCATCAGCACCATCACCATCTTCGGCACGCCGGTGGATGTGACGCTGCAGGAGCTGGCCGTGGAGTCGTTCTTTCCAGCGGATGCGCAGACGCAGGAGGTGCTGGGGCGGTTGAGGAAGGCGAATTGATCCAGAAGGCAGGAAGCCCACCCAAGCGGGGCCTCCAACGGAGACTCCCGCGTGCGCCGCCTCAAGGCTTGAGCCTGTCGGCAAGCCGCGCCATCAAATCCATGCGCTCGTGCAGTATGGCGACCACCAAGGCGGGCGCATCTTCGCGCAGCAGACAGAACACATGGTGATGTTCGCAACGGGCCACGCGCAAGCCGGGGAAGACTTCGCCGAGGTCCTTGAAGCCTGCCTTTCCTGCCACCAGGCCGGCAATCCCACGCTCCAATGCACTGATGTATTGCCTTACCTGTTCATCGCCCCATTGCCTGCGCGTATGGCGGATGATGCCGCGCAGGTCGGCTTCTGCCGCAGCGGTGAGCCGGTAATGTCTCAACGCCGCCCCTCGCCCAACTCTTCATCAAGAATCTCGCCAATGCTCTTGCCGGAGACCTTGCCAGCAAGTCCTTCATTGATGCGCTCTCCCAGCACGGCCGCCAGTTCCTGCCACGCCTGACCGGCATCCGCGTCGCCGGGAAACAGCCGCTCAAGCGTGTATTGCTCGATCGTTTTGCCTTGCAAAGCGGCAGACGCCTGGAGGCTTTGGTGCTGCTGCGGGGTCATGTCGATGGTCAGGCGGCTCATGGCGAGGCTCCACTGGTTCACTTGGTTTCCACGTTAGCACATGCTCAAAAGCATGCTTGCAGACATGCCAGATGCCCAGACAGACCCATCGCAAAAGACAAAGCCCGCCGAAGCGGGCTTTGCTCATGGAGCCGGATCAGGCCGGACTCAGGCGCTCACGCCCCTGGCCACGTCCGCGTACTCTTCGATCTGGTCGAAGTTCATGTAGCGGTAGACGCTGGACTTGTCGGCATCGATCACGCCCATTTCCTTGAGGTATTCCTCCTTGGTGGGCAGCTTGCCCAGGCGCGATGCGATGGCCGCCAGCTCGGCCGAGCCCAGGAACACGTTGGTGTTCTTGCCCAGGCGGTTGGGGAAGTTGCGGGTCGATGTGGAGATCACCGTCGCGCCTTCGCGGACCTGGGCCTGGTTGCCCATGCACAGCGAGCAGCCCGGCATTTCGGTGCGGGCACCGGCCGTGCCGAAGGCGGCGTAGTGGCCTTCCTTGATCAGCTCGTTCTGGTCCATCTTGGTGGGCGGAGCCACCCACAGCTTGACGGGGATGTCGCGCTGGCCGCCCAGCAGCTTGGCTGCTGCGCGGAAGTGGCCGATGTTGGTCATGCACGAACCGATGAAGGCTTCATCGATCTTGGTGCCGGCCACTTCGGACAGGAACTTGGCGTCATCGGGATCGTTGGGGCAGCAGACGATGGGTTCCTTGATGTCGGCCAGGTCGATCTCGAACACGGCAGCGTATTCGGCGTCCTTGTCGGCTTCGAGCAGGTCGGGCTTGGCCAGCCAGGCTTCGACCTTCTCGATGCGGCGCTGCAGCGTCTTGGCGTCGGCGTAGCCGTCGGCGATCATGTTCTTCATCAGAACGATGTTCGAGGTCAGGTACTCCTTGATCGGCTCGGGGTTGAGCTTGATCGTGCAGCCGGCAGCCGAGCGCTCGGCCGAGGCGTCGGACAGCTCGAAGGCCTGTTCCACCTTCAGGTCGGGCAGACCTTCGATTTCCAGGATGCGGCCCGAGAAGATGTTCTTCTTGCCGGCCTTGGCCACGGTCAGCGCGCCTGCCTTGATGGCGTACAGGGGAATGGCATGCACCAGGTCACGCAGGGTGACGCCGGGCTGCATTTCGCCCTTGAAGCGCACGAGCACGGACTCAGGCATGTCCAGGGGCATCACGCCCGTGGCGGCGCCGAAGGCCACCAGGCCGGAACCTGCGGGGAAGGAGATGCCGATGGGGAAGCGCGTGTGCGAGTCGCCGCCCGTGCCCACGGTGTCGGGCAGCAGCAGGCGGTTGAGCCAGGAGTGGATCACGCCGTCACCGGGACGCAGGGCCACGCCGCCGCGGTTGCTGATGAAGGCAGGCAGCTCGCGGTGCGTCTTGACGTCCACGGGCTTGGGGTAGGCGGCCGTGTGGCAGAAGGACTGCATGACCATGTCGGCCGAGAAGCCCAGGCAGGCCAGGTCCTTGAGCTCGTCGCGGGTCATGGGGCCGGTGGTGTCCTGCGAACCCACGGTGGTCATGCGCGGCTCGCAGTAGGTACCGGGGCGCACGCCCTGGCCTTCCGGCAGGCCGACGGCGCGGCCGACCATCTTCTGGGCCAGCGTGAAGCCGGCGTTCGAAGCAGCGGGCGCCTGGGGCAGGCGGAACACGGTGGAGGCGGACAGGCCCAGGAATTCGCGGGCCTTGGCGGTCAGCGAACGGCCGATGATCAGGTTGATGCGGCCGCCGGCGCGCACTTCGTCGAACAGCACGTCGCTCTTGAGCTGGAACTCGGCGACGGTTTCGCCGTTCTTGACCAGCTTGCCGTCATAGGGCAGCACGTCGATGACGTCGCCCATTTCCAGCTTGGTGACATCGACTTCGATGGGCAGCGAGCCCGAATCTTCCTGCGTGTTGAAGAAGATGGGAGCGATCTTGCCGCCCAGGGTCACGCCGCCGAAGCGCTTGTTGGGCACGAAGGGGATGTCCTGGCCCGTGGCCCAGACGATGGAGTTGGTGGCCGACTTGCGCGAGGAGCCCGTGCCGACCACGTCGCCCACGTAGGCGACCAGGTGGCCCTTCTTCTTGAGGTCGTCGATGAACTGCATCGGGCCGCGCTTGCCGTCTTCCTCGGGCTTGAAGGCCGCGTCGGGACGGGTGTTCTTGAGCATGGCCAGGTAGTGCAGCGGGATGTCCGGACGGCTCCAGGCATCGGGCGCGGGCGACAGGTCGTCGGTGTTGGTCTCGCCGGGCACCTTGAAGACGGTGACGGTGATCTTCTTGTCCACTTCGGGGCGCGAGGTGAACCACTCGGCGTCAGCCCAGCTCTTCATGACTTCCTGGGCCTTGGCGTTGCCGGCCTTGGCCTTGGTGGCCACGTCGTTGAAGAAGTCGAACATCAGCAGCGTCTTCTTCAGCGCATCGGCGGCCACGCCGGCGACTTCGGCGTCGTCCAGCAGCTCGATCAGGGGATGCACGTTGTAGCCGCCCACCATGGTGCCCAGCAGCTCGGTGGCCTTGGCCTTGGAGATGAGAGCCACCTGGATGTCACCGTGGGCCACGGCTGCCAGGAAGCTGGCCTTGACCTTGGCGGCATCGTCCACGCCCGGAGGAACGCGGTGCGTGAGCAGGTCGAGCAGGAAGGCGTCCTCGCCAGCGGGCGGGTTCTTGATCAGCTCGATCAGTTCGGCAACCTGCTTGGCTTCCAGCGGCAGCGGGGGGATACCGAGCGCGGCGCGTTCGGCCACGTGGTCACGGTAGGCTTTCAACATGATTCTCTCTCCATGGTTTTCTAAAGTGGGGCTGCTTGCGGGACGCTCAGGTCCGGGCCTGGATTACTGGCCGGCGGGCTTGGGTGCTTCCAGCAGGCTGGGAGGCGGGTTCTTCTTGATGGCCTCGGCCACCTGAAGCTGATCGGGGCTCATGCATTCGTCGGCCAGGCGCTGGCCGACCTTCTGGTTCATGAGCATCGATTTGTTGGCGATCTGCAGCCAGACGGCGCCGGCATGCTTGTCTTCCAGGCGCACGGTGCCGGTCGAGGTCTTGACGGGCGACATGTGGTACTTGAAGCCCTTGCCGTCGATGTTGAAGTAACCCGGGTTGGCCTGGTCGGCCGTCACATTGACGAAGGCGCCCAGCTCGCAGGGGATGCGGCCGGTGTGCACGCGCTCGGAAATGGCCAGGTCTTCCGCGGACAGCGGCTGCTGGGCAGCAGTTGCGACGGCGGCCGCACCGCCGACGGCGGCAGCGCCGGCCGCGGCCTTGGCCGTGGTGGCCTTCTTGGCGGGGGCCTTCTTGGCCGCAGGCTTGGCACCGGCCTTGGCCGGCGCCTTCTTTGCGGTGGCGGGCTCGGCGGCGCTGGCACCCAGGCCCATGGCCAGCAAGGGGGCTGCGATCAGGATGGAGGCGATAGCTGTCTTCATACGTTGGGCTCCTGCAAATTCCCGGTGTGGGCTAAGCAAGTGATTCTGATGCAAACCAGGGCTGCACCTGTGGGGGCAGCGCCTGGCCGGTCTGGTGGGCACGTGTGAGCAACTGCCAGAAATAGCGGTAGCTCGCCCGGTCATGTAATACACCATCCACGCTGACGGGCGCCCAATCGGCGGCCTCGGCGGCGGTAAGTATTTGTGCGGCCTGCGCCACTTCGTCGGCCTGGGGCGCGAAGGCGGCGAGGATGGGGCGGATCTGGTCCGGGTGGATGCTCCACATGCGGGTATAGCCGAGCCGCCGTGACGCCTGTGTGGCAGCGGCCTGCAGCGCCTGTGGATTCCTGAATTCGGTGACCACGCAGTGCGAAGGCACCTTGCCGTGCGCGTGGCAGGCGGCTGCGATCTCCAGCTTGGCACGCACGACCAGCGGATGGTCGAACTGTCCGGCCGAGCCCATGGCCGAGGCAGGAATCGCGCCGCCATGGGCCGAGACGAAGTCCATCAGGCCGAAGGAAATGCTCTGCACGCGCGGGTGTGCCGCGATGTCAAAGGCACGGTGCACGGCGGCGGGCGACTCGATGAGCACATGCAGCGGCAGTTCGCGGCAGCCCAGGCGACCCAGATGCCGCTCGGCCAGCAGCACGTCGTCCACGCTTTCCACCTTGGGCAGCATGAGGTGGCACAGGCGGTCGCCGGCCTCGCCGACGATGATGTCCAGGTCCTGCGCGAAGCTGGCGTGGTCCACGGCATGCACGCGCGCAGCCACGCGGGCACCGGGCGCGGCATCGCGCGCCAGCGAGGCCACCAGGCGCGCATGGGCCGCCTCCTGGCCCACGGGGGCGCCATCCTCGCAGTCCAGCGTGACGTCAAAGACGCAGGTGCCGAACTCGGCCATCATCTCGGCCTGCAGCTGCAGGCTCTTGCGCATGCGCACTTCCACGCCGCTGTAGTGGTCACAGACGGGCAGGTGCAGGGCACCGCCCTGCGCATCGAGCAGCACCTGGGCCGGGTGTGCGCGAGAGGGTGTGGACGTGGCGGCGGTCATGGCTTGCGCTGGGCGACGATGAACAGGCGGGGAAGGCCAGCAGGCGCCGGCCGTCGGCGCGCACGCCGTAGGCGGCGTCCACGCGGTTTTCGTATTCGGTGAGGAAGTCGGCCTGCAGGGCTTCGGGCAGCCCTTCGACGAAGGGCTTGAGGCCGGTGCCGCGCAGCCACTGGACGATGGCGCCGGCCGAGTCCATCGGATGCTGGTAGACGGTGTGCCAGACATCGACGGCGCCGGCCTCGACGCCGGCCTGCTCCTGCGGGCCGGCCAGCAGGTCGTAGTAGCTGCGGATGGGCAGGATGTCGGCCCGCACCTTGGCGGCATCGCCGATGTAGGCGGCAAACTTGGGCAGGCTGGCGATCTCGCGCATCACGCGGTGCGTGGCTTCCTGCCGGTTGTCGGGCATCTGTATCGCCAGCACGCCCCCTGGCGCCAGTTGGGCGAACAGGCGGGGTATCAGCGTTTCATGCTCCCCCACCCACTGGAGGGAGGCATTGGCATAAATCAGGTCGGGAGCGCTCTCGCCGGGGCGGGCGTCCAGGAAGCAATGTCGGCCAGCGCGAAGCGGGCCTCAGGCAGATGCTGGCGCGCGGTGGCCAGCATCGCCTGGGAGTTGTCTATGCCGGTGATCGTGGCACCGGCATAGCGCTGTGCAAGCAGCTCGGTGGAATTGCCCGGCCCGCATCCCAGGTCCACCACATGGCGGGCCTGGGCCAATGGCACACGCGCCAGCAGCTCGGCTGCGGGGCGCGTACGCTCATTGGCGAAACGCAGGTAAAGCGCGGGATTCCAGTCGAGCATGGCTTGCCGGCGGCTTACAGCAGGTGCTTGACGCCGTCCTGTTCGCCTTGCAGCTCGGCCAGGGTCTTGTCGATGCACTCTTGCGAGAAGGCGTCGATTTCCAGGCCTTCGACGATCTTGTACTCGCCGTTCTCGGTGGTGACCGGGAAGCCGAAGACGATGCCGGCGGGGATGCCGTATTCGCCGTTGGAGGGCACGCCCATGGTGACCCATTCGCCGCCCGAGCCCAGGGCCCAGTCGCGCATGTGGTCGATGGCAGCGTTGGCAGCCGAGGCAGCCGAGGACAGGCCGCGGGCGGCAATGATGGCGGCGCCACGCTTGCCGACGGTGGGCAGGAACACGTCCTTGTTCCAGGCCTGGTCGTTGATCTTGGCCTTGACGCTTTCACCGTTGACGGTGGCGAAGCGGTAGTCGGCGTACATCGTGGGCGAGTGGTTGCCCCAGACGGTCAGCTTGCGGATGTCGCCCACCTTGAAGCCGGCCTTGGCAGCCAGCTGCGATGCAGCGCGGTTGTGGTCCAGGCGCAGCATGGCGGTGAAGTTCTTGGCCGGCAGGTCCGGAGCCGACTTCATGGCGATGTAGGCGTTGGTGTTGGCGGGGTTGCCGACGACCAGCACCTTCACGTTGCGCGAGGCAGCGGCGTTCAGCGCCTTGCCCTGGGCCGTGAAGATCTGTGCGTTGGCAGCCAGCAGGTCGGCACGTTCCATGCCGGGGCCGCGGGGACGCGCGCCGACCAGCAGGGCGTAGTCGGTGTCCTTGAAGGCTTGCAGGGGTCGGAGTGGGCTTCGATGCCGGCCAGCAGGGGGAAGGCGCAGTCTTCGAGTTCCATGATCACGCCCTTGAGCGCGTTCTGGGCCTTCTCGTCGGGAATCTCCAGCAGTTGCAGAATGACGGGCTGGTCCTTACCCAGCATTTCGCCGGAGGCGATGCGGAACAGCAGGGCGTAACCAATTTGACCGGCGGCACCGGTGACGGCGACACGAACGGGCTTCTTGCTCATGATGAAACTCCAGGGATGGGGAAAAAATCAGGTGTTATCGGCGCCAGGTCGCACCAGCGTCAGAAACCAGCAGCCCGTGCTCCGCAAACAACGCGAAAGTGTACTCCCGATTTCGAAGCCCGGTCAATTTGTCTTATGTCTTATATAAGATATGATCGACGTCTGTTTCCAAGTCTTTCATCTGCGTCGCCGGGAGCCTCCCCACCCCGAACTTTTCCATGCCAGTCCTGCCTCCCCTCGCCTCAGACAACGCCGCTCCCACCATCGGCGCGGGCGCATCGACCCCGGCCTTCAGCCCTTTGTATCAGCAGATCAAGGGACTGATACTGCAGAGCCTTGAAGCAGGCGAATGGCGGCCCGGCGAACTGATTCCCAGCGAGATGGAGCTGGCCGCGCGCTTTCGCGTGAGCCAGGGCACGGTGCGCAAGGCCATTGACGAGCTGGCCGCGGAGAACCTGGTGATGCGCCGCCAGGGCAAGGGCACCTTCGTGGCCACCCACGCGGCCCAGCATGTGCAGTACCGCTTCCTCAAGCTGCAGCCCGACGGCGGCGACCAGCAGGGCGAGGGCCGTGCCGAGCGCCGCATCATCGACTGCCGGCGCCTGCGCGCATCGGCGGACGTGGCGCGCGGCCTGGCGCTGCGCAGCGGCGATGCCGTGATGCATGTGCGCCGCGTGCTGTCGTTCTCCGCAATCCCGACCATTTTGGAAGACATCTGGCTGCCGGGCCACGCCTTCAAGGGCCTGACGGCCGAGCAGATGTCCGCCTACCAGGGCCCCACCTACGCCATGTTCGAGCTGGACTACGGCGTGCGCATGGTGCGCGCCGACGAAAAGATCCGCGCCGTCCTGCCCGAGGCAGAACAGGCCCTGCTGCTGGATGTCCCCAGCACCACGCCCCTGCTGAGCGTGGAGCGCACCGCTTACACATACAACGATGTTCCCATGGAGTTACGCCGTGGCCTGTACCGCACCGACACCCATCACTACCGCAACGCGCTGAGCTGAACGATCCGTTCCCCAGAGAAGCGGGCGAAAATACGCAATTCCCAGCAAAGCTGTTTTTATTGCATTGCAATAGAATTTTGCATCGCCGCCCCTGAGCGATTACGAAGCAGTTACATCCACGAAAGTACCCTGCCATGACTGAGCAAGCCAAAAAGCGGCCAGAGTTCCGCAACATCAACTTCTTCAAGGACCTCCCCACCTACCGGTTGCCGCCGGCCGGCATCGTGTCCATCCTGCACCGCATCAGCGGCCTGCTGATGTTCATCCTGCTGCCTTTCATCCTGTGGATGATGGACATGTCGCTGACTTCGGAGATCTCCTTCGACGGCTTCACCTCGGTTTTCGCGGGTCCCTTCGGATGGTTCCTCAAGCTCGTGTGCCTGGCATTGATCTGGGCCTACCTGCACCACTTTTGCGCCGGCGTCCGCCACCTGTTCATGGATGTGAACCACCACGCCGTCAACAAGCAGTTCGGCAAGTCCTCGGCCCTGGTGGTGCTGGTCCTGAGCGTTGGCCTGACCCTGATCCTGGGTGCCAAGCTGTTCGGCCTGTACTGATTCACGATCTCTCCCTCACGATAAGGAAAAAGAACCATGTCCGTGAATTACGGCTCCAAGCGCACCGTGGTCGGTGCGCACTACGGCATCCGCGACTGGATGGTGCAGCGCGTCACCGGCGTGCTGATGGCACTGTTCACCATCGTGCTGCTGGCCAAGCTGATCTTCAGCACCGGCTCCGTCGGCTATGACCTGTGGGCCGGCATCTTTGCCCCGCAGTGGATGAAGTTCCTGACCTTCGCCGTGATCGTCTCGCTGGCCTGGCACGTCTGGGTCGGCGTGCGCGACATCTGGATGGACTACGTCAAGCCCGTGGGCCTGCGCCTGGTGCTGAACGTTTTCACCCTGGTCTGGCTCGTCGGCTGCGCCGGCTGGGGCATCCAGATCCTGTGGCGTATCTGATAGAGACGCGGTCTCCACGATTGAAGGTTAAGAATGAGCTACTCCAAAGCAAACATCACCAAGCGCAAGTTTGACGTCGTCATCGTCGGCGCTGGCGGCTCCGGCCTGCGTGCCGCGCTGGAACTGTCGCGCGCCGGCCTGTCCGTGGCCTCGCTGTCCAAGGTCTTCCCCACGCGCTCGCACACCGTGGCTGCGCAGGGCGGCGTGTCCGCTTCGCTGGGCAACATGAGCGAAGACAACTGGCACTACCACTTCTACGACACCATCAAGGGCTCCGACTGGCTCGGCGACCAGGATGCGATCGAGTTCATGTGCCGCGAAGCGCCCAACGTCGTGATCGAGCTGGAACACTTCGGCATGCCGTTCGACCGCAACCCCGACGGCACCATCTACCAGCGCCCCTTCGGCGGCCACACGGCCAACTACGGTGAAAAGCCCGTGCAGCGCGCCTGCGCCGCGGCCGACCGTACCGGCCACGCCATGCTGCACACGCTGTACCAGCAGAACGTCAAGTCCAAGACCAACTTCTTCGTGGAGTGGATGGCGCTGGACCTGATCCGCAACACCCAGGGCGACGTGGTCGGCGTGACCGCCATCGAACTGGAAACCGGCGACCTGTATGAGCTGCACGCCAAGGCCGTGCTGCTGGCCACGGGTGGCGCAGGCCGCATCTTCCAGGCATCGACCAATGCCTTCATCAACACCGGCGACGGCCTGGGCATGGCTGCACGCGCAGGCATCCCGCTGCAGGACATGGAGTTCTGGCAATTCCACCCCACCGGCGTGGCCGGCGCGGGCGTGCTGCTGACCGAAGGCTGCCGTGGCGAAGGCGCCATCCTACTCAACAGCGAAGGCGAACGCTTCATGGAGCGCTACGCTCCCACGCTGAAGGATCTGGCACCGCGCGACTTCGTGTCCCGCTCCATGGACCAGGAAATCAAGGAAGGCCGTGGCTGTGGTCCCAACAAGGACTACATCCTGATGAAGCTGGACCACCTGGGCGCAGACACCATCCGCAAGCGCCTGCCTTCGGTGGAAGAGATCGGCCACAACTTCGCCAACGTGGACATCACCAAGGAACCGATTCCCGTGGTGCCCACCATCCACTACCAGATGGGCGGCATTCCCACCAACATCAACGGCCAGGTCGTGGTGTGGGACGGCCAGCAGAACAACGTGGTCAATGGCCTCTATGCCGTGGGCGAATGCTCGTGCGTGTCGGTGCACGGCGCCAACCGCCTGGGCACGAACTCGCTGCTGGACCTGCTGGTCTTCGGCAAGTCGGCCGGCAAGCACATCGTGCAGTTCGTCAACGGCTTCGGCGACCACAAGGCCGTGCCGGCCGATGGCTCCGAGCGCACGCTCACGCGCCTGAACCAGCTCGACGACTCCAAGGAAGGCACCTACGCCCAGGACCTGGCTGGCGACATCCGCGCCACCATGCAGCAGCATGCCGGCGTGTTCCGCACGCAAAAGAGCATGGACGAAGGCGAAGTCAAGATCAACGCCATCCGCGAACGCGTGGGCTCCGTGACCCTCAAGGACAAGTCCAAGGTCTGGAACACCGCCCGCATGGAAGCGCTGGAAGTGGACAACCTGATCGAAGTGGCCCAGGCCACCATGATCTCGGCCGCTGCCCGCCACGAATGCCGCGGCGCCCACACCGTGTACGACTACGAGCATCCTGCCGACCACGCCGAGTTCCCGCTGGGCCGCAATGACAAGGAATGGCTCAAGCACACCCTGTGGTACAGCGCCACCAACAGCCTGGACTACAAGCCCGTGAACCTGAAGCCCCTCACGGTGGACAGCGTGCCGCCCAAGGTCCGCACGTTCTAATCCAGCAGCCCACGAGAGAACAGACAAATGAAGCGCACTTTCAAGATCTACCGCTACGACCCGGACAAGGATGCCAAGCCCTACATGCAGACCGTCGAGGTCGAGCTGGACGGCCACGAGCGCATGCTGCTGGACGCCCTGGTCAAGCTCAAGGAGATGGACCCCTCCATCTCGTTCCGCCGCTCCTGCCGCGAAGGCGTGTGCGGCTCGGACGCGATGAACATCAATGGCAAGAACGGCCTGGCCTGCCTGACGAACATGAAGACCCTGCAGGGCGACATCGTTCTCAAGCCCCTGCCCGGCCTGCCCGTGATCCGCGACCTGATCGTGGACATGACGCAGTTCTTCAAGCAGTACCACTCGATCAAGCCGTACCTGCAGAACGACAGCTTCGCGTCTCCCACCAAGGAACGCCTGCAGTCGCCTGAAGAGCGCGAAGAGCTCAACGGCCTGTACGAGTGCATTCTGTGCGCCAGCTGCTCCACCAGCTGCCCCAGCTTCTGGTGGAACCCCGACAAGTTCGTGGGCCCGGCCGGCCTGCTGCAGGCCTACCGCTTCATCGCGGACAGCCGCGACGAGGCCACGGGTGACCGCCTTGACAACCTGGAAGATCCGTACCGCCTCTTCCGTTGCCACACCATCATGAACTGCGTGGACGTGTGCCCCAAGCACCTGAACCCCACGCAGGCCATTGGCAAGATCAAGGAACTGATGGTCCGCCGGGCCATCTGATGACCATGACGAATACTCTGCTCGACGAACGCGAGCGAGACCTGCTGCGCTGGCGCTGCCGGCGCGGCCTGGTCGAGAACGACCTGTTCATCGCGCAGTTCTTCGCCACCTACGGAGACCAGCTCACGCGGAGACACGCGAGCGGTCTGTCTGCCTTGATGGACCTGGCAGACAACGACCTGATGGACCTCTTCTTGCGCCGCAAGGAGCCTGAAGGTGAACTCGATACCCAAGAAATCAGGGAAGTTCTGGAACTGGTGCGCAAGCGCAAGCCCGGTTCTCTCCCGCTAGTAGGCTAGGCAATCTAGAGAAGGAAGTTTGGAAATGAAACTCGCAGACAACAAAGCAACGCTGTCATTCAGCAACGGCGCTCCCAGCGTCGAGCTGCCCGTCTACCAGGGCAACGTCGGTCCCGACGTGGTGGACATCCGCAAGCTGTACGCGCAGACCGGCATGTTCACCTATGACCCGGGCTTCCTCTCTACCGCCTCGTGCCAGTCCGCCATCACCTACATCGATGGCGACAAGGGCGAGCTGCTGTACCGTGGCTACCCCATCGAGCAGCTGGCCAAGAACTGCGACTACCTCGAGACCTGTTACCTGCTGCTGTACGGCGAGCTGCCCAACGAGTCCGAGAAGGCCGACTTCGTCGAGCGCGTGACCAAGCACACCATGGTCAACGAGCAGATGCAGTTCTTCCTGCGTGGTTTCCGCCGTGACGCCCACCCCATGGCCGTCCTGACGGGTCTGGTCGGCGGCATGTCGGCCTTCTACCACGACAACATGGACATCAACAACGCCGAGCACCGCGACATCGCCGCGATCCGCCTGATCGCCAAGATGCCCACGCTGGTCTCCATGGCCTACAAGTACGGCATCGGTGCTCCGTACATGTACCCCAAGAACGACCTGAGCTACGCCGGCAACTTCATGCGCATGATGTTCGGCAACCCCTGCGAGGAGTTCAAGGTGAACCCCGTGGTCGAGCGCGCGCTGGACCGCATCTTCATCCTGCACGCAGACCACGAGCAAAACGCCTCCACCTCCACCGTGCGCCTGTGCGGCTCGTCGGGCACCAACCCCTTCGCCGCCATCTCGGCCGGCGTGGCCTGCCTGTGGGGCCCTGCCCACGGCGGCGCCAACGAAGCCTGCCTGAACATGCTGGAATACCTGCAGGCCAACGGCGGCGTTGCCAAGGTCGGCGAGTTCATGGAACAGGTCAAGGACAAGAACAGCGGCGTCAAGCTGATGGGCTTCGGCCACCGCGTCTACAAGAACTACGACCCCCGCGCCAAGCTCATGCAGGAAACCTGCAATGAAGTGCTGGCCGAACTGGGCCTGGAAAAGGACCCCCTGTTCGCCCTGGCCAAGGAAGTCGAGAAGATCGCCCTGGAAGACGACTACTTCGTGCAGCGCAAGCTCTACCCGAACGTGGACTTCTACTCCGGCATCGTGCAGCGCGCCATCGGCGTGCCCGTGAACCTGTTCACCGGCATCTTCGCCCTGGCCCGCACCGTGGGCTGGATCGCCCAGCTCAACGAGCAGATGGCCGACCCCGAGTACAAGATCGGCCGTCCCCGCCAGCTGTTCACGGGCTCCGTGTCCCGCGACGTCAAGCCGATCGGCCAGCGCTGATCGCAGGTCCGAGCCTCAGCGGCCCGGCACCCAAAAGCCCCATGCCTTTGCATGGGGCTTTTTTCATTTGCGAGCCCACCGCTCCAGAAGGCCGCACCAGTCCTAGGAACACCATTTTCCCTATCGTGGCATGCCCATTGATTGAGCCTATCCACCTTAAGGTGGCCGTTGACCCTCCCTCAAACGGGATGGAGCCGCAGCGCAATGCCCGCTGCCGTTCAACGCAACCCCGGGACTCACATGCTTGTCGAAATCAACAAGGACGGAATGCTCATCCATGCGCGCGTCAGGAATGCGCGCAGCCCCGCCATCGAGAGAGGAAAGCGGACCGCCGCCATCACCGGCATCGTCGTGCATCAGACCGATGCCAACACGGCCCAGTCTTCGCTCAACAGCTACAGGAACCCGAAGGCCAATGGGGCGCATTTCCTGATCGACAAGGACGGCACCATCTACCAGACTGCGGCCATCTATCAGCGTGCCAACCATGTGGGCCCGCTGAAGGCGAGGTGCCTGCTTGTGGGGAAATGCAAGGCCAGGGACTATGAAGGACTGAAGGCAAAGGGGGTACACCGCATCGAGATGATGAAGGCTCCTGGTGAACGCTATCCGAGCAATATGGAGGCCATAGGTATCGAGATGGTCGGTCGAGCGGAGCTGCCGAAGGGGTTCAAACCTTCCTCCAACGAAGCGGATTTGCCCCCGAGAGATTGCGAGGAGAGCGCGGCCTCTATCCCGCCCCGACCCAAGCTCAGAACCGGTCACTGACATGGCTTGTTGAAGCACTGCAGGACTCCATGCAACTGTCGCCCGGTGAAGTCTTCAAACATCCCGAGGTAAGTTGGAAAAATCTGACCGAAGCAGAAGGTGCAAACTGGAACCTTCCTACGAACACACCATGAAGTACCACCAATTTTTTTGGGCAATAACTTCAGCGATGGTCATGGCCTCACCGATTCATGCTGCTGACGCCCGGTATTCTGCAAAGAACATCCAGAAAATCAATATCTTCGCCCCCTCATCAAGCAACCCCGCTTGGGAGGATAAAAAATGGCTCGATTGCGACGATGTGATCCTGACCGAGGAGGATGTGCGATATGCATTGCAGCACATACGCCGAATCTCGGAAAAATCCTATTTCAGCGAAGAAAACATGGATAGATCCGGATGCTCCGGAGGTGCGTCCGTCACGTTCAAGAGCGGAAAGATCATCGTCATGGATATCGAGCCAACAGGGCGAATCAGAATCTTCGAGGCGAACAGGAAGCTTGAACCCCTTGGAGTGCCCTCACGCTACTACGACTGCGCTCCTTGCAACAAACGCAAGATGCACCTGCTGCAAGACGCCTTGGACCGCGCCACGGAAAGGCGGCTCAAGGAGCTGAAGAGGCTGGGCCGGCTCCCGCCTTGAGTCACGGTCTGGCCTTCTCTTGCGCGCCGGTTTTGGCAATTGCTCTGACGCTTTACTCAACGCTTCGTGCGGCCGATGCCAGATAGCCGCTCAAGCACGCGCCACCGACCCGGCTGCAACGGCAGGTGGCCTGGTGAACGACCTGCTGGCCGGCTGCGCCGCCTGGCCTGAGCGCCGGGGCCAAGCCCCCTGCTTCACGCAGCGGCGCGGTTTCGCCGACAATGCCCCCCCGGCCCTCGTGGCCGGCCCTTTCTTGCGCCGGGGTTCCGGCCCCAGCCACTCCCTGCACACCATGAACTTTGCCTCCCTCGGCCTGAGCCCGGCGCTGGTCTCCAGCCTCCAAGACCTGGGCCTGGTCGATCCCACACCCATACAGACCCAGTCCATCGCCCCCGTGCTTGCGGGCCGCGACCTCTGGGCCTGTGCGCCCACGGGCTCGGGCAAGACGGCCGCCTACCTGCTGCCGCTGCTGCAGCGCTGGATGGATGGCGGCAAGGCCCAGGGTGCCCAGGGCGGCTTTGTGCGAACCCTGACCACGCTGATCGTGGTGCCCACGCGCGAGCTGGCCCAGCAGGTGGGCGAGACGCTGTCCGACCTGGGCCGCGCGCTCAAGCAGCCGCCGCGCATCGGCGTGGTCTATGGCGGCGTGTCCATCAACCCGCAGATGATGATGCTGCGCGGCAGTGCCGATTTCCTGGTGGCCACGCCGGGCCGCCTGCTGGACCTGGTGGAGCACAACGCCGTGCGCCTGTCCGCCGTGCGCCACCTGGTGCTGGACGAGGCCGACCGCCTGCTAGACCTGGGCTTTCAGGAAGAGCTGCAACGCGTGCTGGCCCTGCTGCCGAAGCAACGCCAGACCCTGCTGTTCTCAGCCACCTATCCCGATGCCGTGCAATCGCTGGCCACGGGCCTGCTGCACGATCCCGTTCAGGCCCGCGTCGATGCCGCCGAAGGCCAGGATGCCGCCAGCCCGCAAAGCATCACCCAGCGCGCCATTGCCGTGGACCGCGCGCGCCGCACGCAATTGCTGCGCCAGCTGGTGCAGGGCAACACCGCTGCGGGCACCGACCCTGTCACGCTCGAACGTGCCCTGGTCTTCGTGGCCACGCGGCACACGGCCGAACTGGTGGCTGAAAAGCTCTACAAGGCCGGCATCTTCGCCACGGCCTTCCATGGCGACCTGAGCCAGGGCGCACGCAAGGAAGCGCTGGCCGACTTCAAGGCCAAGCGCTGGCAAGTGATGATCACCACCGACCTGGCGGCGCGCGGCATCGACATCACCCAGCTGCCCCTGGTCGTCAACTACGACCTGCCGCGCTCGGCCACCGACTATGTGCATCGCATCGGCCGCACGGGCCGCGCGGGCGAGGACGGCACGGCCATCAGCTTCGTGACGCCGGCCGACCAGGCGCACTGGGCGCTGATCTGCAAGCGCAACCAGCTGGACCTTGAACTGGAGCAGTTGCCGGGCTTCGAGCCCACCGAGCCCGTGCCGCCGCCTCCGGTGGCCCAGGACGGCAACGGCGGCATCAAGGGCCGCCGCCCCAGCAAGAAGGACAAGCTGCGCGCCGCGGCCGCCGAAGCAGCCGAGACCGCAAAAAAGAACTGAGCGTTTCCGGTTCAGCCCGCGCCACCTCGCCCGCCAAAGCGATCCCGGTACGCCACCGGGGTAATGCCCAGGTGGCGCACGAACAGGTGGCGCAGCGCCTGCTCCGAGCCCAGGCCCACGCGCGCGGCCACGGTCTTGAGTGGCAGATGGGCCTGGCTTTCCAGCAGTTGCTTGGCCGCCTCCAGCCGCGCGCTCTCCACAAAGGCCGTGGGGCTTTGCCCGGTTTCCTGCTGGAACACGCGGCGCAGGTGGCGCTCGCTCATATGGGCCTGCTCGGCCATCTGAGCAAGGGTCAGGGGCTCGGCCAGATGGGTCATCACCCACTGCTGCACGGCCTGCACGCCGCCGTGCTGCGCGGCCTGGGCCGCCAGCGGCACGCTGAACTGCGACTGCCCGCCGGGGCGCTTGAGGTACATGACCAGGTCGCGCGCCACCTCCAGCGCCAGCGCGTGGCCGAAATCCTCCTCCACCACAGCCAGGGCCAGGTCGATGCCGGCCGTCACGCCGGCCGAGGTCCACAGCTGGCGGCTGCCTGCGCCATCGCGGATTTCCTCGCGCAGGTAGATGGCATCGGCATCGACCTGCACGCGCGGATGGCGCTGGGCCAGTTGCGCCGTCACGCTCCAGTGCGTGGCCGCGCGCCGGCCGTCCAGCAAACCGGCCTCGGCCAGGAAGAAGCTGCCCGAGCACAGCGCAATCAGCCGCTGCACGCGCGGCGCCACGCGGCCCAGCCAGGCGACCAGCTCGCCCGAGCCGCCCAGCACCTGCTCGATATGGCGCGAGCCCACGACGACCACGGTGCAGCCCATGCCTGCAGCCTCCAGCCCGGCCAGCGTATGCGTGGCCTCCAGCGACATCAGCGTGTCCGAGCGCACGGGCCCTTGCCGCTGCGAGACCACGCGCACCTCGTAGCCGTCGCTCTGGCCGCGCGCGCGCAGGTGCACGTTGGCATAGTCGAACACCGACATGGGCCCTATGGCCTCCAGCGCCTTGAAGCCGGGGTAGACGACAAGATCGATGCGGTGGGCGCTGGCGTGGCGGTGGTCCATGGGAAACGGCGGGCTCGGAGGCGGTCAGGGTGGAAAGAATGGGGCGGACTATACGAAAAGACGCAAGCACCCACGGCCAGCAGGCCCGGCCGACGCCGGCCACACCCCTCAGATTCGGACATATCACCTGGGGCTGCGGCCATGATGCGGCCGGGCCGCCCGGCCATGGCCTACATTCAAGGCTTCGCGGAGCGCGCGCACTGCCGTTCCTGAGCCACCCCGACAGAAAGACACGCCCATGAAATCCAAAGCCGCCGTCGCCTTCAAGGCTGGAGAACCCCTGCAGATCGTCGAGATCGACGTGGCCCCCCCGAAGAAGGGCGAGGTCCTGATCAAGATCACCCACACCGGCGTCTGCCACACCGACGCGTTCACGCTGTCGGGCGACGATCCGGAAGGCATCTTCCCCGCCGTGCTCGGCCATGAAGGCGCGGGCATCGTCGTCGAGGTCGGCGAAGGCGTGACCAGCGTCAAGCCCGGCGACCACGTGATCCCGCTGTACACGGCCGAATGCGGCGAATGCCTGTTCTGCAAGAGCGGCAAGACCAACCTGTGCGTTTCCGTGCGCGCCACCCAGGGCAAGGGCGTGATGCCCGACGGCACCACGCGCTTTTCGTACAACGGCGAGCCCATCTACCACTACATGGGCTGCTCCACCTTCAGCGAGTACACCGTGGTCGCCGAAGTCTCGCTGGCCAAGATCCACCCCGATGCCAACCCCGAGCAGGTCTGCCTGCTGGGCTGCGGCGTGACCACGGGCCTGGGTGCCGTCAAGAACACCGCCAAGGTCCAGGAAGGCGACACCGTGGCCGTGTTCGGCCTGGGCGGCATCGGCCTAGCCGTGATCCAGGGCGCCAAGCTGGCCAAGGCCGGCCGCATCATCGCCGTGGACACCAACCCCTCCAAGTTCGACCTGGCCCGCACCTTCGGCGCCACCGACTGCGTGAATCCCAAGGATTTCGACAAGCCCATCCAGCAGGTCATCGTCGAGATGACGGGCTGGGGCGTGGACCACAGCTTCGAGTGCATCGGCAACGTCAACGTGATGCGTGCCGCCCTGGAATGCGCGCACCGCGGCTGGGGCCAGTCGGTCATCATCGGCGTGGCCGGCGCGGGCCAGGAAATCTCCACACGCCCCTTCCAGCTGGTGACGGGCCGCAAGTGGCTGGGCACGGCCTTCGGCGGCGTCAAGGGCCGCAGCGAACTGCCCGGCATGGTCGAGCAGGCCATGAGCGGCGAGATTCAGCTGGCCCCCTTCGTCACGCACACCATGGGCCTGCCGGAGATCAACGAGGCTTTTGACCTGATGCACGAAGGCAAGTCCATCCGCTCCGTCGTCGTGTACTGAAGCTCCCCCTGAGGCGCTGCGCGCCTTCCCCCGTTGCACGGCGCCTCTCTACTCGCTACGCGAGGGAGGGGGACGACGCCCTCGGCTGGGCGCCCCCGCCGCGAGGCGGCTCTTGCTCGGCGCCTCTCGCCTGGGCAGCGCCAGTTTCATGGGCCTTTGACCGTGTATAGCGTATCAACTCCCATCTTTGAATGCTGCACGCACCGCTTGCCAAGGTGCCCGTAGCATTTTTCTTTTTGAGGAACACCATGTCCGCACTGCCGCCCCTGGAACTCAAGAACGCCCATGCCTGCTTCGGCGGCGCACAGCGTTTCTACGAGCATTTCTCCGCCGAGATCGGCCTGAACATGAAGTTCTCGGTCTTCCTGCCGCCCAAGGCCGTGGCCGGCGAGAAGGTGCCTGCCGTGCTCTACCTGGCCGGGCTGACCTGCACCGAAGAGACCTTCATGACCAAGGCCGGCGCCCAGCGCCTGGCCGCCGAGCTGGGCATTGCGCTGATCGCGCCCGACACCAGCCCGCGCGGCGCAGGCCTGCCCGGCGAGGCCGATGCCTGGGACTTCGGCGTGGGCGCGGGCTTCTACCTGGATGCCACCACCAAGCCCTGGGCACTGCACTGGCGCATGGAAAGCTATCTGCTGGGCGAGCTGCTGCCGCTGATCGCCGCACGCCTGCCCATCGACGCGCAGCGGCTGGGCATCTTCGGCCACTCCATGGGCGGCCACGGCGCGCTCACGCTGGCGCTGCGCCATCCGGGCCGCTTCAAGAGCCTGTCGGCGTTCGCGCCCATCGCCAACCCCGTCAACTGCCCCTGGGGCCTGAAAGCCTTCTCAGGCTATCTGGGCGATGACCGCAATGCCTGGGAAGCGCATGACGCCAGCTGCCTGATGGCCGCCCAGACCCAGGCGCCCTACCCGGCCGGCATCCTCGTGGACCAGGGCCTGGCCGACAAGTTCCTGATCGAAAAGCAGCTGCTGCCCGAAGCCTTCGAGGCCGCCTGCGCCCAGGCCGGCCAGCCGCTGACGCTGCGCCGCCACGGCGGCTACGACCACGGCTACTACTTCATCCAGAGCTTCATTGATGACCATCTGCGCCATCATGCAGAACAACTGAACACCCCCTGAGGCGCTTCGCGCCTTCCCCTCTCTCGCTTCGCGGGAGGGGGACGACGCCATCGCCGCGAGGCGGCTCTTGCTCGGCGTCCCCGTTTTTTTGGCCGCGCCAGTTTCAAAGGGTGATGAGCCCAACAGGTGCAGGGCAGATTGCCTCAACCTGGCCTATGGCCAGCGCGCATGTCCTGCGCAATACGCTCCAGTACCTGCGGCAGGTCCTTCACGCTGGCGATCACGTGGTGGGCGCCGGCTGCGCGCAGCTTGGCTTCGGCGCGGGCCATGCGTTCGCGCACTTCTTCGGCGGGGGCGGCGGCCAGTTCGGCGGGGGAGTAGCCGACTTCGTTGCCGGACAGGGTCAGGCCCACGGTCCACATGCCGGCGTTGCGGCCTTCCTCGATGCCGGGCACGGTGTCGTCCACCTTCACGCAGGCACGCACATCGCCGATGCCCAGCGCCAGCACATTGGCCAGCGCCATGAAGGGGCCGGGGCGGCCGCCTGCGGCCATTTCATCGCCGGCCACCACATGGTCGGGAGCCAGGCCGTTGGCCGCTGCCTGGGGCAGCAGCTGGTTCAGGACTTCACGCGGATAGCCCGAGCACGAGCCCACCTTCAGGCCCTGCGCGCGCAGCCAGCCCAGCAATTCAGGCGCGCCTTCGATGGGTGCCGAGAACTCGCCGACCTTGGCGATCTGCATGGGCATGAAGCGGGCGTAGATGGCATCCACGTCGGCGTCGCCAGGCTGCTGGCCGAAGGCCTTGTGCCATTGCGCGCGGATGCCTTCGTCCTGCAGCAGCTCGTGGATGTGCTGCCACTTGGACAGGCCCATGGGGCCGCGAGCCTGGGCCAGGGTGATGGTGATGCCGAAGCTGGCAAAGGCCTCGACAAAGATCTGCGTGGGCGCCAGCGAGCCGAAATCGACCAGGGTGCCGGCCCAGTCGAAGATGACAGCCTGCAGCGGCGACAGATCGGCGGCGGCGGTGGAGACGGTGGTGTGGTTCATGGTGCTTTTTGACTAGGAAAGAGGTTCAAACAGAAGAGGGCCGCACGCGCCTGTTCATTCCAGCGTGCGGATGAAATTGCGCCCGCGCGGGCCGGATGCGGCCGACTGCAGCAGCTGCTGCCACTCATCCCCAGGCACGCCGTAGTGCGCGGGATCGGTGGCCACGCCCAGTCCTTCGAGGAAGTTGCGCAGGCGCTGCACGGCCAGCTCGCCCGTGGCGGCATCGAAGATGGACAGCAGGGCCGCATCGGCCTCGTCGTCGGCGCCCAGGGCCATCTCCAGCACCAGCGGCAGGCTGAACGAACAGGCAATGCCGTGGGCCACGCCATGGCGCAGCGTGATGTCGTAGGACAGCGAATGCGCCAGCGCCGTGCGGGTGTTGGAGAAGGCCAGGCCGGCCATCAGGGCGGCCTCGGCCATGCGGCTTCGCAGCGGCAGGCTGCCCAGGTCCTGCATCAGCGCGGGCAGCGTGGTCAGGGTGCGGCGCGCGGCGCCCACGGCCAAGGTGGTGGAGACGGGATTGCGGTGCCGGTTCCAGATGGACTCCAGCGCATGCGACAGCGCATCCAGCCCCGATGCCAGCGTGGCGCCGGCCGGCAGGCTTTGCATGAGCTGCGCGTCGATGATGGCCGCCTCGGGCCAGGTCCAGTGCTGGTGCAGCGAGTGCTTGCGGCCTGCGGCCTGGTCCCAGATCGTGGCCCAGGGCGTGACCTCGCTGCCCGTGCCGGCCGTGGTGGGAATGGCGATCAGCGCCTTGTGGCCTGCGGCCGGCAGGGCCAGCCCCTGCTCCAGGGCCTGCAGCAGTTCGCCGAAACGCCGCGTGGGCGTGGCGCACATCAGCGCCTTGGCCGAGTCGATGGCGCTGCCGCCGCCCAGGGCCACGATGCACGGGACCTCGGCGTATTCGCGGTGCACGCGGTCATACAGCGGGGCCAGCCACTGCACATCGGGGTTGGGCGCAATGCCGTCCACCACGCCGCGCAGCTGGCTGCCCAGCCGTTGGCGCAGCTGCTGCACCAGGCCCAGGGATTCGGCCTCGGGAAATGTCACCAGCAGGCAGTCTCGCCCGGCCAGCAGCTCGGGCAGGCGGTCCAGGCGGCCGGGACCGGCATGGATGGCAACGGGGTTGTGATAGGTCCACACAAATCGGTCCTTTGAATGAAACGGGGGCGCCGGGAAAAGCGCAGCCCTCAATGGCGGGTGCCCTGCTGGATGCGGCGGCGCAGCCAGTGGGAGACGAGATCGGCGGCGATCACCATCACGGTGATGACCACGATGCAGGTGGCCGTCTCCTGGTAGCGGAACAGCTTGAGGCTGCCGACCAACTCGAACCCCAGCCCGCCCGCGCCCACCATGCCCAGCACCGTGGCCGAGCGCAGGTTGACCTCGAAGCGGTAGAGCACGACCGCGATCCAGGCCGTGATGGCCTGCGGTATCACGCCGAAGACGATGAGCTGCAATTGCGTGGCGCCTGCGCTGCGCAGGGCCTGCAGCGGGCCGTCGTCGATCTCTTCGATGCTCTCGGCGAAGAACTTGCCCAGCATGCCCATGCCATGCAGCGCCAGGGCCAGCACGCCGGGAAACGGCCCCAGGCCCACGGCCGAGACAAAGACCAGCGCCAGGATCAGCTCGTTGATGCTGCGCACCACGTTCAGGAACTGCCGCGTGATGCGCCGCAGCCAGTGCCAGCCATGCAGGTTGCTGGCCGCGATGAAGGACAGCGGCAGCGCCAGCACCACGGACAGCAGCGTGCCCCAGATGGCGATCTGCACCGTCTCCAGCGCAGGCGCCATCAGGCGCGGCAGCATGCTCCAGTCCGGCGGCACGGAGCGCGCCACGAAATCCGCGATCTGGGGCATGCCTGCCGCCAGTTCGCCCCAGCTCATCTGCGCGCCGCCCGCGCTCCAGTGCAGCACCCAGGCGATGGCCAGGGCCGCAGCCGCATAGCCGGTCCAGCCCAGGCCGCCATGGGGGCGCGGCGCGGTCCATTGCCAGCGGTCGCGCGGCTCGGGGTTCCAGGAGTTGGCGCTGGTCATCACAGTCCTCCTGCGGGCGCGCTGGCCCGCATCCACGAGGCAGGCACCGGCGCCTGCGCATGCAGGCCGGCAGGCCCTATGGCAGCCGTGCCCGGAGGTGTGTCCGGCTCTGCGCCCTGCCCTGCTCCTTGCCCTGCGCCTTGCCCTGCAGTGGGCTGCGCATGGTAGATGGCCTGCAGCGCGGCCTCGTCCAGCGCCTGCGGCGATCCGTCAAAGACCATGCGGCCCTGGGCCAGGCCCAGCACACGGTCGCCGAACTCCCGCGCGTAGTCCACCTGGTGCAGGTTGCAGACCACGGCAATGCCCAGCTCGCGCGTGGCATCACGCAGGTACTGCAGCACGCTGCGCGCGGTCTTGGGGTCCAGGCTGGCCACGGGCTCGTCGGCCAGGATGACCTGGGGCTGCTGGGCCAGCGCGCGGGCAATGCCCACGCGCTGCATCTGCCCACCCGACAGCGCCTCGGTGCGCTCCAGCGCCTTGTGGGCCAGGCCCACGCGCTCCAGGCACTGGTCGGCCAGGCGGATATCGCTTTCGCGGAACAGCTGCAGCACCGAGGCCAGGGTGCCGGTCTGGCCCAGGCGCCCGGTCAGCACGTTCTTGCGCACCGACAGGCGCGGCACCAGGTTGTGGTGCTGAAAGACCATGGCCACGTGGCGAGCCAGCTCGCGCCGGCTGTGCCTGCCGCCGCCCAGCATCAGGTCCATGCCGCCCACCTCCAGCGTGCCGCTGTCGGCGCGGGCCAGGCCGTTCATGCAGCGCAGCAGCGTGGACTTGCCGGCCCCCGACAGGCCCAGCATGACGACGAACTCGCCGGGCTGCACATCCAGGTCGATGCCATGCAGCACGTGGTTGCTGCCATAGCTCTTGCGCAATTGGCGGATGCGGATCATTTCATGCTCCCGAGGTCGAGCTTCAGGGCCTTGGCCGTCTGGCGTACCACGTCGTAGGCCTTGTCATCCGTGGCCGCAAAGCCGTCGAGCACGCCCTGGTCGCCCCAGGGCAGGTCCTTGACCTCGGCCAGGGCCGCAGCCACCTTCTGCTTGGTGCCGGCGTCCAGGTTCTTGCGCCAGGTCATGGGCGACTCGGGGATGGGCTGGGAGCGCCAGACGATCTGGAAGTCCTCGCGCTTGACCAGGCCCTTGCTCACGGCCGAGTCGAAGATGCGGTCGGCCACGGCCGCCGCATCCACCTTGCCGTTGGCCACGGCCATGATGCTGGCGTCGTGCGAGCCCGAGAAGATCACGCGCGAAAAGCCCTTGTCCGCATCGAAGCCCTCGGCCATCAACCCGGCCTTGGGAAACAGGTGGCCCGACGCCGATGTCGGGTCCACAAAGGCAAAGCTGCGGCCCTTGAGATCGGCCACGCTGGCCGGACCCTTGTCCTTGCGGGAGATCACCATGCTGTGGTACGCGCTCTTGCCCGTCTTCTTGGTCACGGCCACCGCAAAGGCTTCGGCGCCTGCCACCTGGCTGGCCAGCACGTACGAGAACGGGCCGAGGAAGGCGATGTCGATCTTGTTGGAGCGCAGCGCCTCGATCACGCCGTTGTAGTCATTGGCCACGAAGGGCCGCACCTTCATGCCGGTGCGGGTGGCCAGCTGGTCCATGACCTGCTGGCTGGCGCGGATCATGGCCTGCGCGTCCTCCGAAGGGATCAGGCCCACGCGCAGCTCGGCGCTCTGGGCAAAGGCGGCAGTGGTAGCGGTGGCGGCCAGGGCCAGCACGGCTGCGGCATGGCGCAGCCAGGTCTTGCGGTTCATCTTCATGGGAGTGTTCCTTTGCATCAGGTCAGGCACATCGGCAGATCGGTGGATCCGTGAATCGCCGGCCAAATCGCCAGGCGGGTGGGGATGGCTGAATGCTAGGAGCGACATATTTCTGCCATGTGAAAGTTTCAGAATCGGTTTTGACAGCATCCATAGACAAAACCTTGAGATACCGACTTTCGTGAGCAACGCCCGCTACCGCGCCTTCATCGCCGTCGCCCACCACGGCAGCCTCAGCGCCGCCGCCCGCGCACTGGGCGTGAGCCAGCCCACCATCTCCACCCAGATCGCCACGCTGGAGCGCCAAAGCCAGATCGAGCTGTTCCACCGCCGCGGCTACCGCATGACGCTCACGGGCGCAGGCGCCAGACTGCTGCCCATGGCGCAGAAAATCATGGCGCTGGAGGCCGAGGCCGAGTTCTTCCTGCGCGACTCGGGGCAGTTGCACCAGGGCGAGCTCAAGATCGGCGCCGTGGGGCCCTTCCATGTGATCGAGATGGTGGCCGCCTACCGCGCACGGCACCCGGGCATGCAGCTGTCCATCCGCATGGGCAACTCGCAGCAGGTGCTGGCCGACCTGGAACGCTACGACACCGACGTGGCCGTGCTCGCCGGCCTCTACGACCGCCCGGAGCTGCTGGCACGCGAGTACGCGCGCCACGCCATCGTGCTGTTCGCCCATGTGGCCCATCCCTTCGCGCGGCGCAGCGAAATCGCGCTGTCCGAACTGCAGGGCCAGCCTTTGCTGCTGCGCGAGCACGGCTCGACCACGCGCACCGCGCTGGAATCGGTGCTGCAGGCCGCCGGCGTGCAGCCGCGCACCGAACTGGAAATCGGCAGCCGCGAAGCCATACGCGAAGCCGTGGCGCGCGGCCTGGGACTGGGCGCCGTGTCCGAAGCCGAATTCATCCCCGACCCGCGCTTTCGCCCGCTGCGCATCGCGGGCGACCCGGCCAGCACCACCACCTATGTCTATTGCATGCGCGAGCGCAGCGACAGCCTGCTGGTGAGGTCTTTTCTGGAGGCGGTTTGAGGGCCGAGCCGGGCCACCTCGGCAACCCGCCTCAGCCCTCCACCCTGATTCCGCGCGCCTGGATCAGCCGGGCCCACTTTGCCCGTTCATCGCGCATGAAGGCGTCAAAGCGCTGCGGCGTCCCCCTCCATCCTCTGCGCCGAACTCTTCGAGCTTGGCCACCACATCGGGCATGGCCAGGATGCGGTTGACGTCCGCATTGATGCGGGCCACCAGATCGGCAGGCATTCTTGCGGGGCCCACCAGGCCGAACCAGATGCTCGCGTTGAACCCGGAATAGCCCTGCTCCGCCACGGTGGGAATCTCCGCGAAGGCCTTGGCGCGCTTCACGCCCGTCTGAGCCACTGCATGGACTTTTCCACCCTTGATGAAGGGCGCCGCCGTGGTCATTCCCTCGAACGCGTAGTCGATCTGGCCGCCCAGCAGATCCGTCATCACGTTCGACGCGCCCTTGTACGGGATATGGAGCGCGGACACCGCCGCAGTCTGCTCGAACAGCGCCAGCGCAAGGTGCTGGGCCGACCCCGTGCCCGAGGAGCCGAAGCTGACCTCCCCCGGCTTTTGCTTCAATGCGGCCAGCAGGCCCTGCATGGTGGCGGAAGCCTTGGGGCTGGCAACCAGGACCTGCGGGGTCTGGCCCATCAGGGCGATGGCGGAGAAGTCCCGCTCCGGCGAGAAGCCGAGCCTGGGGTTGAGCGCAGGGGCAATGCCCAGGGCATTGATGTGGCCCATCATGAGTGTCTGCCCATCGGGCGCGGCCCTGGCGGCCTCGGCAGCGGCAATCAGCCCCGCCGCCCCTGGCCGGTTCTCGACGATGACGGGAATGGCCCACAGCTGGTTGAGCCGGTTGGCGATGATCCGCGCCAGGATGTCCGTGCCGCCGCCTGCCGAGAAGCCGACGAGGATTTTGACCGGGCCCGCTGGCGGCCTGGCCTGTGCAAAGCCCGGATGGGCATGCAGGGCGGTGGCTGCGGCGGCCGAGGTCAGGAACTGTCTGCGTTGCATGGCTTGTCTCCTTGGATGATGGGCTGGCGGCGGTCTTACGCCACCGAGGTCCAGCGGCCGAACCGGGACACCTGCGCCTCGTCGAAATTGAAGCCGAGCCCCGGCGTCTGGTGCAGCACGACACGGCCCTTTTCCTGCGCCAGCTGGCGGTCCAGCAGGCGGCGGAAGTTCAGCACCTGGTCATCCCAGAAGAACTCGACATAGCGCGCATTGGGGGTCGCGGCCACCAGCGGCGCGTGCACATCGTGGAACCAGTGCGGACACATCTGCAGCCCATAGCCCGCCGCCATGGCGGCAATGCGCTTCCACTCGGTAATGCCCCCGCAGACTGCGGCGTCGGTCTGCAGGATGGATGCGGCGCCCATGTCGAGCAGATGCTTGTGGTACCAGCGGCCATAGCCGATTTCCGCGGTGGCCACGGGAATGCGGGTGAGCTTTGCCAGGCGGGCGTGGCTTTCGACATCGTCGGGGCTGAACGGCTCCTCGATGAAATAGGGGTCGTACGCCTCCATGCGGCGCAGGTACTGCATGGCCTGCACGGTGTCCACCCAGCCGTTGTTGCAGTCCAGCATGAGCTCCACGTCCGGGCCGATGGCCTCGCGCGCCGCCTTCACGCGCGACTCCTCGCCCTGGGGCGACCAGCGGCCGGTCTTCATCTTCACGGCCTGAAAGCCCAGCTCGACATAGCCGGCCATCTCCTCGCCGACATGGCCGGCGGTCTTGCCGTCCACGTAGTAGCCGCCGCTGGCATAGGCCAGCACCGTGTCCAGCTCCACCGCGCCCAGGTACTTGTGCAAAGGCAGCTGGGCGGTGCGGGCATTGAGGTCCCACAGCGCAATGTCGAGTGCGCTCAGTGCGCGCATCACGGTGCCCATGCGGCCTTGCAGCAGCGCCTCCTGGTACATCTCCTTCCACAGCCCTTCGACGGCCAGGGACTCGCGGCCCAGCAGCACAGGACCGAGCAGCTGCTCGACCGCGACGCGGAACAGCTCGCCCGCCGCATTGCCCACATAGCAAAAGCCGATGCCTTCGACGCCGTCGCTGCTGCGGACCTTGACCAGCCCGTAGTGGCGGTCGACCACGGTGCGGTTCGACAGATAGGTGACCTTGTCCAGCGGCACGCGGGCAACGCAGACTTCAATGGATTCGATGAGGGGCATGAGCTCTCCTGACATGGTTTGGAAGTGGGAACGAGCGAACTTTGCGCTTCAGGAGATCTGCAACAAAGATGGTGTCCCATGGTTCAGATGACGCAAAATGCGTCGCATGGATTCGCGCTTTCTCCAGAGCTTCATTGCCGTCGTGGACTGCGGCTCGATGGCCGACGCCGCGCGCAGGCTGGACCTGCCGCCCACCACCGTGGCCCAGCAGATGCGTGCGCTGGAGGCCGACGTGGGCTGCGCACTGCTCACGCGGGTGGGCCGAACGGTGCGGCCCACCGTCGTGGGCGCCCGGATCGTGGAACATGCGCGGGAGGTGCTCAAATCCGTGGAGAACCTGAGGTCAGCCGCATCGGCCACCGAGCTTCCCGCAGGCCCATTGAGGCTGGGGGCAACGCCCACGGCGCTGATGGGCCTGGTGCCCCCGCTGCTGCGCCGGTGGATGAGCGCCCATCCGGCCGTGCGCGTCTACATCGAACCCGGCACCTCCTCACTGCTGCTGGATCAGGTGCAGGCCGGCCATCTGGATGCGGCCATCCTTGTGCACCCGGCCTTCGCCATGCCCAAGACCTGCGAATGGCGGCTGATGCGCAGCGAGGCGCTGATTCTTCTCGCGCCCCGGGACATGAAGGTGCGCGATCCGCTGCTCACGGCCGCACGCGAACCCTTCATCCAGTACGACCGCAAGGTGGTGGCAGGAAAAATGGCGGATGAATACCTGCGGGGGCACAGCATCAAGCCGAAGGTCCGCTTCGAGCTGGACGGCATCGAGCAGATCGCACAGCTGGTTGCGGAAGGCTTCGGTGTCTCCATCCTGCCGGACTGGCCCGTGCTGGGACCGCCGGATGCCAGGACGCGCCGATGGCCGCTGCCCCCTCCGAGCCCGTCCCGCGAAGTGGGCATGGTGTGGCTGCGATCGTCGGTGCGCTCCCCGCTGGCGGCCGCCTTGTCCGAGCTGATCGATTCCCGCTAGCGAACCATGCCCTGACCTGTGCCTGGCACGCAGGCTCTCAGAACAGGCTGCGTTGCGGCAGCAAAAGCGACGGGTGGTAGAGGCTGCAATCGAGCCGCAGCGGCTCGCGGTTGAATCCGTACCGACGGCAGGCCAGGGCAAAGCGCTGGCGCAGCAGTTCGGCCCAGTGGCCGGTACCTTTCATGCGCTGGCCGAACTCGGCGTTGTACACGCGGCCGGCCTCGCGCTGCTCGCCCTGGATGCCGTGCAGGTCGCGCACGCGCTCCATCACGCGGCGGGCGCGGTCGGGGTAGTGCACCTGCAGCCATTGCTCGAACAGCGGCGCCACTTCCCAGGGCAGGCGCAGCACGGCATAGAAGGCGTGGCGCGCGCCTGCGTCGGCGGCCGCCTCCAGCACCTTCTCCAGGTCTTCGTTGATGAAGGGAATCTGCGGTGCCAGGCTCACGCCCACGGGCACGCCCGCCTCGGTCAGCGCGCGGATGCTGCGCAGCCGGCGGTGCGGCGCGGCGGCGCGCGGCTCCAGGTGGCGTGCCAGGTCGGCATCCAGCGTGGTCAGCGTGATGTGCACCGAGGCCAGGCCCTGGCGCGCCAGCGGGGCCAGCAGGTCCAGGTCACGCTCCACCCCGCTGCCCTTGGTGACGATGGAAAACGGGTGGCGCGCCTCGGCCAGCACTTCGATCAGGGTGCGCGTCAGCCCCAGTTCGCGCTCCACGGGCTGGTAGCAGTCGGTGACCGAGCCCAGCATCACGGGCGCGGCCACATGGCTGGCGCGCGACAGCTCGGCGCGCAGCAGCTCGGGCAGGTTCTGCTTGGCGATGAGCCGGGTCTCGAAGTCCAGCCCCGGCGACCAGCCCAGGTAGCTGTGCGTGGGCCGGGCATAGCAATAGATGCAGCCATGCTCGCAGCCCCGGTAGGGATTGAGCCCCATGTGAAACGGCAGGTCGGGCGACTGGTGGCGGCTCAGCGCCGAGCGGGCCTGCTCCCAGCGCAGTTCGGTGCGCAGCGGAGCGGCTTCCTCGCCTTCGGCAGGCGCCTCATGGCTGCCCCAGCCGTCATCGAAGGCCTCGCGCGGGTCGGAGGTGAAGCGGTGGGCCAGTTGGCTGGCTGCGCCCCGGCCCTTGATGGCGTGCAGGGGCACCCGGGCCGTGTCGTGATGAGGCGTGGGAGGACTGGGAAGCATGGAGCAACTGTATAAAAATACAGTCATGCCGCCAAGCACTCCCCGCATGCCTGCAGTTGCGAAGTGGGTTTTGCCGGCTTGGCAAGTGCCCACGCCAATCCGCACCGCACCGTGCGGGTTCGCTTGGCAGAACCCACACGGGCCTGCACAATGGGCCTATCGCACCAACTTGGTGCTTTTCTCTTTTCTGAAGATGCCTTGGCCCGGACAACCGCGTTGCCCGGGCTTTTGTCCGTTTGGGCGCCGCTGCCCTTCACTGCAGCCACGGCGCAAGCACACAAGGGAGCCAACACCATGGAGCGCAAGCCCCACATCATTCTTTCGTCCCTGGACCTGGAGCGCATCGAGGCCCTGCTGGACAAGCAACCCGCCTTCCCCGGCCGCGACGCGCTCGAGGCCGAGCTGGACCGCGCCGACGTGCTCGAACCCAAGGAAATGCCGCCCAACGTGGTGACCATGAACTCCACCGTGCGCTTCACGCTGCTGGAGTCGGGCAAGTCCAATACGCTGACCCTGGTCTATCCCAAGGAGATGGATGGCAGCTCCGACAAGGTGTCGGTCTTCGCGCCCGTGGGCATTGCCCTGCTGGGCCTGAGCGTGGGCGACCAGTCGCGCATGGCCGGTCCCTCGGGCCAGGTCACCGTGCGCGTGGATGCCATCGAGTTCCAGCCGGAAAGCGCAGGCGAGCTGCACCGTTGAACGCCGACCGGCGTGAAGCGAAAAAGGCAGCCAACCGGCTGCCTTTGTTGTTTGTGGACTGACGCACGGCGCCTCAGCGCAGGCCTGCCACAAACGCCGCGATCAGGCCGGTGCCCACCAGGCCCGCCTGCCAGCGCAGCGCCATGTGCCAGCTGGGAACGTGGCGCTCCACGCGCTCGTACAGCAGATGGCCGGCCGCAATCGACAGCACGAAGGCCGTGCACATGCCCAGCAGGGCGGCGGGAATGGAATGTGGCCAGAAATGGCTTTCCACGGCATTGACCAGCAGGCAGACCGAGAAGTGCACGAGAAACACCGAGTACGAAATCTTGCCCAGCCGACGCAGCGGCGCCCAGCCTTGCGCCTGCGCAAACGCGGGGCTGCGCATGGCCACGACCAGGGCCAGCGCCGTGGCACCGGCCAGCGCGATGCGGTCGCGCCACTCCAGTGCCAATGCCGCCACGACCAGGGCCACGATCAGCAGGGACCAGCTCCAGGCCGTCGAGGACTTGTCCGCATGCGCGGCCCAGTAGGCCAGCATGCCCAGGCCGTAGGCGCCAAAGAAGTACGGCGCCCACACATCCCATTGCGCATCCAGATTGAAGCCCAGCAGCGAAGCCGCCACGCCGATCACTACCAGCGCCTGCGCCACGCTCAGCGCCCAGGGCCAGCAGCGTGACAGGGCGTCGCCGCCAAAGCGGCGGCGCAGCAAGGCACCGCCCCAGCGCGTGCCGGCCAGCAGCAGCGCCGTCAGCGCGAACAGCTGAAAGTCGATGGACACATACCAGACGCCCGCAGACAGCGATTCCTCGCCCACGATGTTCTGCAGCAGCAGCGCATGCGCCACCAGTTGCCAGAGATCGGGCTCGCCCGACACCGAGGCATGGTCGAACCAGGGCCGCACGGCCGCCGAGACCACGATGGCCACGACCAGCGCCACCGCATAGGGCACGACCAGACGCACGAAGCGGCGCCCGATGCGCGACCACGGATCGCTGTGCTGCCCGTGGCCTTGCGGCGCCATGCTGGCTGCAGCCAGGTAGCCGCCCAGCACCAGGAAGATCTGCACGGCCATGCGCGCATATTCATAGAGCCAGTCGATGAGTTCCGGCGCGGCCGGATGGGCGATATCGGACATGGGGCCGTAGAAGGCCAGGTGGTGCCAGATGATGGCGGCACAGGCCAGGCCCTTGGTGCAGTCGATCAGCGCACTGCGGCTAGCGTGGGACATGGGGCAATCTGTAGTCGGTACGGGGCGGGAAGGCGCAGGGCCCGGGCCGCCTGGCCGCAAGCCCGCAAAGGCGCCATTGTGCGCCTTTTGGGCGCGACTTGCAGAAAGCTGACACATCGCTTCCCAAGCCGCCCGGAGCGTGCCGCGCACGCGCAGGCACAATGCATGCCATGACGCAATCCAAACCTCTTCCGGCGTTGAACCGGCAGTTCGTCTCGCACTTCGGCGAGATGGGCAGCCGCTGGGGCATCAACCGCACGGTAGGCCAGATCTACGCACTGCTGTTTCTTTCGCCCGAGCCGCTCAATGCCGACCAGATCGCCGAGACGCTGGAGTTCTCGCGCTCCAACGTGAGCATGGGGCTCAAGGAATTGCAGGCCTGGCGCCTGGTGCAATTGCGCCACCAGCCCGGCGACCGGCGCGAGTATTTCGAGGCGCCGCAGGATGTCTGGGAAATCTTCCGCCGCCTGGCCGAGGAACGCCGCCGCCGCGAGATAGAGCCCACCCAGTCCATGCTGCGCGCCGCCATGCTGGAGGAAGTCACCACCGAAGAGGAACGCTACGCCCAGCAGCGCATGCGCGACATGTACGAGCTGATCGACCGGCTCATGAACTGGTTCGACGACGTGCAGCGCCTGTCGCCCGAGACCGCCATGCAGCTCATGGGCATGGGCACGGCCGTGACGCGGCTGCTGGATCTGAAGGACCGCATCACGGGCGGCAAGGGCCGCGCCAAGGCGGATGACACCGACGATTGAACCTGGCAAGCCTGCGTACAAAAATGAGCTCCCGAGGGAGCTCATTGTGTTTACAGCAATGCTTCATTGGCGGTAAGCGCGTGCAAAAACTGGCGTAGCCCAAAGCGAGGGACACCGAGCAAGGGCCGCCCCCGCAGCGAGGGTGTCGTCCCCCTCCCGAAGAGAGAGGGGGAAGGCGCGAAGCGCCTCAGGGTGAGCTTTATTTCTCCCGGGCCAGGAGTTCGCGGCGCGTGGCCTCGTCGTCCATCAGTTCGTACCACATCGCGTTGAGCACCGCGAAGGCGGCCGCCAGCGGCAGGCCGAGCAACCAGGCGAAGTACCACATGGTGTTGTGTCCTTTCTTGACGTTGACTGTCGTTTCTTGATTCGGTGGATCAGTACGAGTGGCCGCGGCCCTCGATGATGGCCATCGGGTCGACCTTGCCGCGCAGCACGCTGTAGACCCAACTGGTGTAGGCCACGATGAGGGGCACGAAGATCAGCGCGCACACCAGCATGATGAACAGCGTCACATGGCTGGACGAAGAGTCCCAGACCGTGAGGCTGTGCTGCGGGTTCAGCGACGAGGGCAGGATGAACGGGAACATGGACGCCCCCACGCTGGCGATGATGCCGGCAATGCCCAGGCCGCTGGACAGCAGGGCCAGCCACTCGCGGCGCAGCCACAGGCCCAGCGCCGCCAGCAGCGGCATCAGCAGGCCGATGGCCGGCACGGCCCAGAGCACGGGCCGGGCCTGGTAGTTGGCGAACCAGGCGCCCGCCTGCAGCGCAGCCGTCTTGAACAGCGGGTTGGACGGTCCGGTGGTGTTGATCTCGCTGGTGATGCGGTAGCCATTGAGCGCGGCCAGCCACACGCCAGCCGCCGCGAACAGCACCGTGGTGGCGACGGCAGCCACCATGCCGAAGCGGCGCGCGCGCGCGGCCACATCGCCCTCGGTCTTGAACACCAGCCAGGACGCACCATGCATGAGCAGCATGCACAGCGAGACCAGGCCGGCCAGCAGCGCAAACGGGTTGAGCAGGCCGAAGAACGTGCCCTCGTAGTAGATGCGCATGTCGGGCGCCAGGCGGAAGGGCACGCCCTGCAGCACATTGCCCAGTGCCACGCCGAAGATCAGCGCGGGCACCACGCCGGCCATGCACAGCACGGCATCCCAGCGCGCGCGCCAGGCCGGCTCCTCGCGCTTGCTGCGGAACTTGAAGGCCACGGGCCGCAGGATCAGCGCCACCAGCGCCGCAAACATGGCCAGGTAAAAGCCTGAGAACGACACGGCATAAAGCTGCGGCCAGGCCGCAAAGATGGCACCGCCGCCCAGGATGAGCCAGACCTGGTTGCCTTCCCAGACCGGGCCCAGAGAGTTGATGACGACGCGGCGCTCCACGTCGGTCCTGGCCGCCAGCGGCAGCAGCGCGGCAGCGCCCAGGTCAAAGCCATCGGTGACGGCAAAGGCGATGAGCAGCACGCCCAGCAGGCCCCACCACAGCAGGCGCAGGATGTCGTAGCTGATCAGTTCGTGAAGAATCATGGTGACAATCTCCCTTGGTCATTGCCCGCGGGCGAGTTTTTGCATCAGAGGAAAGTAGGTGGTCAGGTGCGGTGCGCTTTCCTCCTGCGGTCCCTTGCGGATGGCCTTCACCATGAGCTTCATCTCGATGACGAAGAGCACGGAGTAGATGGCGATGAAGCCTGCAATCGTCAGCAGCAGCGTGCCCGCGCCCAGGTTGGACACGGCCAGCGCCGTGGGCAGCACGCCTTCGATGATCCAGGGCTGGCGGCCCACCTCGGCCACGATCCAGCCGCACTCGGCCGCGATCCAGGGCAGGGGAATGGCGATCACGGCCAGCTTGAGCATCCACGGATGGGCGTCCAGCCTGCGCCGCACCGACAGCCAGAAGAACGCGGCCGTGAGCGCGATGAAGAACATGCCCAGCCCCACCATGATGCGGAAGGCCCAGAACAGCGGCCCCACGGCCGGCACGGTGTCCCAGGCGGCCTGGGCGATCTGCGCGTCCGTGGCCTGGCGCGGGTCGTCCACGTAGCGCTTGAGCAGCAGCGCGTAACCCAGTTGACCGCCCTTGTCCTCGAAGACGGCCTTGGCCTCGGCCGGCACCTGGCCCGTGGGGCCGGCGGCGCGGATGGCCTCCAGTGCGCCATAGGCCTCGATGCCGTTGCGGATGTACTGCTCGGTGCGCTGGACCAAGTCGTTGATGCCGGGGATCTCGGTGGTCAGCGAGCGCGTGCCGATCAGGCCCATGACCCAGGGAATGTGCACGGCGTAGTGCGTCTCGCGTGCGGCCTTGTCGGGGAAGCCGAAGGCCGTGAAGGCGGCCGGTGCGGGCTCGGTGTCCCACATGGCCTCGATGGCGGCCAGCTTCATCTTCTGGTGCTCCGACGACAGGTAGCCGCTTTCATCGCCCAGCACCACCACCGACAGCGCGGCGGCCAGGCCGAACGAGGTGGCCACCGTCATGGAGCGGCGCGCCAGCTGGATGTGCCGGCCCTTGAGCAGATACCAAGCCGAGACGCCCAGCACGAAGATGGCCGCCGTCACGTAGCCGGCCGAGACCGTGTGCACGAACTTGGCCTGGGCCACGGGGTTGGTCAGCACCGCGAAGAAGTCGGTGACCTCCATGCGCATGGTCTGCGGGTTGAACGCCGCGCCCACGGGGTTTTGCATCCAGCCATTGGCGATCAGGATCCACAGCGCCGAGAAGTTCGAGCCCAGGGCCACGCACCAGGTGGTCACCAGGTGGCCGACCTTGCTCAGGCGGTCCCAGCCGAAGAAGAACAGGCCCACGAAGGTGGCTTCCAGGAAGAAGGCCATCAGCCCCTCGATGGCCAGCGGCGCGCCGAAGATGTCGCCCACGTAGTGGCTGTAGTAGCTCCAGTTCATGCCGAACTGGAACTCCATCACGATGCCCGTGGCCACGCCCATGGCGAAGTTGATGCCGAACAACGTGCCCCAGAACTTCGTCATGTCGCGCCAGATGGTGCGGCCCGTCATCACGTAGACGGTCTCCATGATGGCGATGATCACGGCCAGGCCGATGGTCAGCGGCACGAACAGGAAGTGGTAGAGCGCCGTTACCGCGAACTGCAGCCGCGATAGATCGACGATGTCGAGGTCCATGGTGAGATCCTTTCTCTCGGGGGTACTTGGTGAAATCCTTGATCAGCCGTCCTGCCGCAGGCGCGCCAGGGCCGCCTCGAACGGCGGTGTGCCGCGCAGCGCCTCGGACACCACGCGGCCCTGCTCCACCCACAGCAGCCGGTCGGCCAGTTGCGCCTCCCGCAGCTTGTGGGTGGCCAGCACCAGGGTGCGGCCCCGGGCTGCACTGTCCAGCCGCACCAGCAGGTCGGCGGCCGTGCGTGCATCCAGGCCCTCGGTCACTTCGTCCAGCAGCCAGCAGCGCGCGGGGCTCAGCAGCAGCCGCGCCAGCGCCAGGCGCCGTGCCTGGCCGCCGGACAGGCCCAGCCCGCCCTCGCCCAGCCGCGTGTCCAGACCCTGCGCCATGGCGCGCACATCGCCGGCCAGCCCGGCGACTTCCAGCGCCGCCCACAGCGTGTCCTCGGCGGCCTCGGGGCAGGCCAGCAAAAGGTTGTCGCGCAGGCTGTCCTCGAACAGTTCGGTGCGCTGCGTCATCCAGGTGCAGCGCCGGGCACGCACGGCGCCGGACAGCGGCTGGAGCTCGCCGGCCATCAGGCACAGCAGCGTGGTCTTGCCCGCACCGCTGGCGCCCAGCAGGGCGACACGCTCGCCTTCGGCGATACGGATGTCCTGGGCCAGCACGGCGGCACGGGGTGCCACGACCTGCTCCAGCTCAACCGCCAAGCCCTGCCTGGGCGCAGCCGGTTCGCAGGCGCCTTGCGCAGCGCCATCGCGCAGGGCGGGCGCCAGCCGGCGCGCGGCCAGCCAGCTGCGGCCGGTCTCCAGCGCGCCACGGCGCAACGCAGCAAAGGGCTCCATGGCCGTCAGCGCCAGCAGCAGGGCCAGCGCAGCCACGGGGGCGCCCAGCAGGCCGGCCTCGGCCAGCCAGCCTACGCCCAGCAGCACACCGGCCAGGGCCAGGGCGCCGCACAGGCCCTGCACGAAGGAGGTTCGGGCCTCCAGGCCGTGGAGCTCGGCGTCGGCCTCGGCCACGCGTGCGTCCAGGGCGGCAATGCGTTCGCAATGCGCGGCCAGGGTGCCGGCCATGGCCAGCTCCGCCTGCCCGGCCACCAGGTCGGCCGTGCGGGCGCGCAGGGACTCCAGCGCCAGCGCGCGGCGCACGGCGGGCCGGCGCGCACTGCGGGCCAGCCACAGGGCGCTGCCCAGGCCCGTGGCCAGCAGCCACGCAGCCAAGGCCATGCCCAGCCACCAGCGCATCAGGCCCAGTGCCAGGGCGGCCATCAGCGTGGCACCCGTGGCGGCCAGCAAGGGCACGAACAGGCGCAGGTACAGGCTGTCCAGCGCATCCACGTCGGCCGTCAGCCGCTGCAGCAGGCGCGCGGGCCGCAGGCGCAGGCTCAGGGCGGCGGCGGGCGTGGCCCAGCTGCGCAGCAGCCGCTCGCGCAGGGCTGCCAGCACGGCCAGGGTGGCGTCATGGGTGACCAGCCGTTCGGCATAGCGCGTGCCCGTGCGGCCCAGGGCCAGCAGGCGGATGCCGGCCGAGGGCATGAAGACGTCAAAAACGATGGCCGTGGCCGGCAGCAGCCCGGCCAGCGCCGTGGCCGTGATGAACCAGCCCGACAGGCCCAGCAGCGCCATGCCCATGAGCACCGTGAGCAGGGCCAGCAGCGCGCCACCCAGCCACAGGCGCCGGGGCGCCATGCGCGCCAGGGCGGCAAGCACGGGCCAGAGGGTGGAGCGGGGCTTCATGCGGCCAGCTCCTGTGGGGCGGCATGGCCCGCCAGCTCCACCACGCGGTGCATGGCGGCGGCCAGTTCGGCATCGTGGGTGGCGACGATCAGCGTGCGCCCGCGTGCCAGCTGCAGCAGGGCATCGGTGACCTGAGCGGCCGTGGCCGGGTCCAGGTGGGCCGTGGGTTCATCGACCAGCAGCAGGCCTGCATCGCGCGACAAGGCCAGGCGCGCCAGTGCCAGGCGCACGATCTCCCCGCCCGACAGGCCGGCTCCGCCCTCGCCCAGCGTGGCGCCGGCCCGGGTCTCGGCCAGCTTGCCCAGCCCGGCCAGCCGCAGGGCCTGGCGCAGTTCGCCGAAGGTGAATCCCGGGCGGCCCAGCCGGAGGTTTTCGGCCACCGAGCCGGCGAACACATGGGGGCTCTGCCCCATCCAGGCCATGCGCGCGCGCAGCCGGCCGGCCGATTCGCCGTCGAGCAGCTGGCCATCGATATGGATGCGCCCAGGCTCGGCCACCGGCAGCAGGCCGGCAATCTGCGCCAGCAGCAGCGACTTTCCGCTGCCGCTGGGGCTCCACAGCGCCACATGCTCGCCAGGCCGCACGTCCACCGTGAGCGCCGGCAGCGTGACCGCGCCGCCTGGCGCCTGGGGCCGCACCTGCTCCAGGTGCAGGGCGCAGGCCTGGCCGGCCGCCCTGCCGGGCGCACTCAGCGCGCCGGGCAGCGGCTGCGCATCGCGGCCCAGCTCGCCCAGGGCCTGCAGTGCGGCCTCGCCGCTGGCGCGGTCGTGCCAGACGGCAGACAGCTCACGCAGGGGATCGAAGAAGCTGGGCGCCAGCAGCAGCACGAACAGCGCCTGGCCCAGGCTCAGTGTCTGGCCCCAGCTGCCAAAGGGCAGATGGCCCAGCAGGTGAAAGCCCACGTACACGGCCACCATGGCCACGCCCAGGGCCGAGAACAGCTCCAGCACCGCAGAGGACAGAAAGGCGATGCGCAGCACGCGCATGCTGCGTTCGCGCAGGAATTCGGCATTGGCGCGCAGCCGCTGCGCCGTGGCATCCACCGCGCCCAGGGCGCGCAGGGTGGACAGGCCGCGCAGCCGGTCGAGCAGGAAGGCGTTCATGCCGCCCAGCTCCACCATCTGCGCCTGGCTGGCCGCCTTGGCGCGCCAGCCGACGATGGCCATGAACAGCGGGATCAGCGGCGCGGCCACCACCAGGATCAGCGCCACCACCCAGCTCTGGCTGGCCACGGCCAGCGCAATCACCAGCGGCACGGTGCGCACGCGCCACATGGCGGTCTGGTAGCGCGACAGCCAGGGCACGATGGCCTCGGCCTGCTCGGCCATGGCGCTGGCCGCCTGGCCCGAGGCCGCGCGCTGGCGGTCCAGCGGCGAGGTGCCCGCCAGCGTGCGCAGCACCTGCATTCGCAGCGCGCTCACCAGGCTGCGCGCCTGCAGATTGGCGCGGCGCGTGCCGCTGGCATCGCACCAGGCGCGCAACCCGCCCAGCAGTGCCACGCCGGCCGCAAGCTGCCACAGCAGCCACATCGGCTCCACGCCCGCGCCATCGGCCATGGACTGCACGGCCAGCGCCAGCAGCGCCGCCTGGGGCAGCCACAGCAGCGAGGCCAGCACCAGGCGCCCCGTACCCGCCATCGGACGACGCGCCAGTTGGTGGAACTCAGGCAATGACGGGGTACAAGGTTTGTTCATTTATTCTGTAATTTCAGTATTTACTGAAATTACGCAAAGAATTCTAAACAAACTTGCTCCAGGCAAGTCGCTCGTAGGGGGAAGCCGAGTGAAGCAGTCAAGCGTGCGCAAGGGGTTTTGCGCAAACAACTTCGAGAACCGGACCCGCACAGCGTGGGTAATACCCAAAGAAAACGGCGCCCGAAGGCGCCGTCTGGCAGGGTAGGAGAAGAGCCCGTCCTGGGCTCCCCGACCTTACGGGGTGGACAGCAGGCGGTCGCGCGCCTGGTTGTATTCGCGCTTGAGACGCTCGACCAGCTCGCCCGCACCCGTGACTTCGCGGATGGCGCCAATGCCCTGGCCGCAGCCCCAGATGTCCTTCCAGGCCTTCTTGGCGTCGCCGCCGAAGTTCATCTTGCTGGGGTCCGACTCGGGCAGGTTGTCGGGGTCCAGGCCTGCCGCACGGATGGACGGCGCCAGGTAGTTGCCGTGCACGCCCGTGAACAGGTTGCTGTAGACGATGTCGTCGGAGGTGCCGTCCACGATGGCCTGCTTGTAGGCGTCGTGCGCACGCGCCTCATGCGTGGCAATGAAGGCCGAGCCGATATAGGCGAAGTCCGCTCCCATGGCCTGGGCCGCGAGGATGGCACCGCCCGAGGCGATGGAGCCCGACAGCGCCACGGGGCCGTCGAACCATTCGCGGATTTCCTGGATCAGCGCGAACGGGCTCTTGACACCCGCATGGCCGCCGGCGCCCGCCGCCACGGCGATCAGGCCGTCGGCCCCCTTTTCGATGGCCTTGTGCGCGAACTTGTTGTTGATGATGTCGTGCAGCACCACGCCGCCCCAACTGTGCACGGCCTGGTTCACGTCCTCGCGCGCACCCAGGCTGGTGATGACGATGGGCACCTTGTACTTGGCGCACATCTGCATGTCGTGCTCGAGCCGGTCATTGCTCTTGTGCACGATCTGGTTGATGGCGAACGGCGCCGAGGGCCGGTCCGGATGGGCCTTGTCCCAGGCGGCCAGGGTCTCGGTGATCTCGGCCAGCCAGTCTTCGAGCTGCTCGGCCGGGCGCGCGTTGAGCGCGGGCATGGAGCCCACGATGCCGGCCTGGCACTGGGCGATCACGAGCTTGGGGTTGCTGATGATGAACAGCGGCGAGCCGATCACTGGCAGGGCCAGTTTCTTCAGCGCCGGGGGAAGCTTGGACATGCGTTGTCTCCGTTGGTTCTCGGTATCTCTGTCTGCGTTGTGCCTTGCGGGAGCGCCGGGTCAGAAGGCGTCCATGGGCAGCGCCATCACGCTGTCGCCGCCGTGCACGATGGCATCGCGCAGGCCCGCCGCCTTGACGAGGATGTGCTCGGCATAAAAGCGCGCCGTCGCAATCTTCGCGCGCATGAAGGCCTCGTCCTGTCCCTTGTGCAACAGCTGCTCGGCCACCAGCAGGGCGCGGCCCATCTGCCAGCCTGCGACGAGGTTGCCCGCCAGCATCAGGTAGGGAACGCTGCCGGCGTACACGGCATTGGGCTCGGCCTTGGCCTGGCCCGAGACGAAGTGCACCGCCTCCACGAAGGCCTGGCGCGCAGCGGCCAGCTGGCGGGCCACGGCCAGTGCCTCGGGCGTGCCGCTGGCGGCCAGCTCGGCCTCGGTCTTCTCGATCTGGCCCGCAATGGCCAGCGCGGTCTGGCCGCCATCGCGCGCCGTCTTGCGGCCCACCAGGTCATTGGCCTGGATGGCGGTCGTGCCTTCGTAGATGGTCAGGATCTTGGCGTCGCGGTAGTACTGGGCGGCGCCCGTCTCCTCGATGAAGCCCATGCCGCCGTGCACCTGCACGCCCAGGCTGGTGACTTCCAGGCTCATCTCGGTGCTGTAGCCCTTGACCAGGGGCACCATGAATTCATAGAAGGCCGCATTGGCCTCGCGCACCTGGGCGTCGGCATGGTGGTGGGACGCATCGTAGGCGGCAGCGGCTGTGGCCGCCATGGCGCGGCAACCTTCGGTGTAGGCACGCATGGTCATGAGCATGCGGCGCACATCAGGGTGGTGGATGATGGTGGCGCTGGCCTTCACGCTGCCGTCCACGGGGCGGCTTTGCACACGCTCGCGGGCATAGGCCACGGCGTGCTGGTAGGCGCGCTCGGCCACGGCAATGCCCTGCACGCCCACGGCGTAGCGGGCCGCGTTCATCATGATGAACATGTATTCGAGGCCGCGGTTTTCCTCGCCCACCAGGTAACCGATGGCCCCGCCGTTGTCGCCGTACTGCAGCACGGCCGTGGGCGAGGCCTTGATGCCCATCTTGTGCTCGATGCTCACGCAGTGCACATCGTTGCGCGCGCCCAGCGAGCCATCCTTGTTGACCAGGAACTTGGGCACCACGAACAGGCTGATGCCCTTGACGCCCTCGGGCGCCCCGGCCACGCGGGCCAGCACCAGATGGACGATGTTCTCGGCCATGTCGTGCTCGCCATAGGTGATGAAGATCTTGGTGCCGAAGACCTTGTAGCTGCCATCGGGCTGCGGATCGGCCTTGGTGCGCACCAGGGCCAGGTCGGAGCCGGCCTGGGGCTCGGTCAGGTTCATGGTGCCGGTCCACTCGCCGGTCACCAGCTTCTCGAGATAGGTGGCCTTGAGCTCATCGCTGCCCGCCGTCAGCAGGGCCTCGATGGCGCCGTCGGTCAGCAGCGGGCACAGCGCAAAGCTCAGGTTGGCGCTGTTGAGCATTTCCACACAGGCCGCGCCAATCGTCTTGGGCAGGCCCTGGCCGCCAAAATCCTGCGGATGCTGCAGGCCCTGCCAGCCGCCTTCGGCGTACTGGCGAAAGGCCTGCTTGAAGCCCGCCGTGGTGGTGACCACGCCGTCCTTGAGGCTGGAAGGCGCCACGTCGCCCGGCAGGTTCAGAGGTGCCACCACGCCTTCGCACAGCTTGGCGCATTCCTCCAGCACGGCCTGGGCCGTCTCCAGACCAGCCTCCTCGAAACCGGGCAACTGCGCCACCTGGTCGATCTGCGCCAGATGCTCCATGGCGAACAGCATGTCTTTGAGGGGAGCCGAGTAAGTCATTGTTGAACCTTCCTGAACAGAGCCTGGACCGCCGGCGCGCAGCGCGCGGCGACCTGGGACAGCGGGCACGCCGCCACGGCACTACTGCATTGCTGCGTTATTGCGTGACGCGGCCCGATGCGTTGACGATGGACAAATCCACGAATTTCGAGCCCGCCTGCGAGCCCGGACGATAGGTAACCCAGTAGCCGCCCAGATCGAAGGCGTCCAGGCCGCGCAGCGAAGCGGCCAACTTGTCGCGCGTCAGCGGCTGGGTGCGGCGCATGGCCTCCACGATGACGCGGGCGTTCACATAGCCTTCCATCATGGCGTAGCTGACCGGCACGGTCAGCGACTTGCCGGCAGCGGTGGCCGCGTCCCTGAACTCCTTGTTCAGGCGCATGGTCACCTTGTAGGGACTGGGCACGACCTGGGCAATGGACAGGCCGCTCATGAACTCCACGGGCAGGCGCTTGGCCAGTTGCTCGATATCGGCTTCGGACGTGGCGTAGATCTGGGCCGTGCCACCCGCCATGCGGTACGCCTCGACAAAGGCCGAGGTCACTGGGCTGGAGGCCACCACCATCACGGCCTGCGCCGAAGGCTGGGCCTTTTGCAACTGGGACACGGCCTTGTCCATGGCGCCCTTGCCCGTGCTCAGCGAGGCGCTGACCACCAGCTTGGCCTTGGAAGGCGCAATCGCCTTGTCAACGAGTTCCGCCACGGCCTTGGCATCCGGGCGCTCGTCATGCAGCAGGGCCAGGCGCGTGATGCCCACGGTGGCCAGGTGCGAGGCGATCTTGGCCATTTCCTCGGGCAGGTTGGCGCGCGTGCTGAAGATCTGGGGATTGCTCAGCACCCGCGTGTCCGTGCTCTGGTAGCCCACGAGGGAGATCTGGGACTGGTCGAGCAGCTTGCTGTCCAGCAGCGCCGCCATGTTGCGGTTGCCGAAGTAGCCGGCCAGCACCACGGGCTTGGACTCGTCCAGCAGCTTGCGGGTCTTGTCCACGGTTTCCTCGGGGTGGCCCACATCGTCCACGGTGACCAGTTGCACGGGCTGGCCCTGCACGCCGCCGGCCTTGTTGATCTGGTCGAAGTACAGGCGCATGCCCTGGGCATAGGCACGGCCCTGCGTCGCACCGGCTCCCGACATGGGTGCCACCTGCCCCACCACCCAGGCATTGGCCTCGGCGGCCAGCGCCATGGCGCCACAGACAAAGGCCACGGCCGTGCGGGCCAGGCGCAAGCGCATCATCTTCATTTCAATCTCCCTCTCGGTTCATGCCATCGCCAGCACCGGCTGGCGGCCAAGTCCGTTGTTGTAGTCGGTGGTGCGCGCCGTGACCAGCGGACCATCCCGGAATCCATGACGGAAAAAGAGGGGCCTGTGCCCCTCATTTTTCAGCTTCAGCCGCTTACAGCGCCTGCACCAGTTCCGGCACGGCCTGGAACAGGTCGGCCTCCAGGCCGTAGTCGGCCACCGAGAAGATCGGTGCCTCGGGGTCCTTGTTGATCGCCACGATCACCTTGGAGTCCTTCATGCCGGCCAAATGCTGGATGGCGCCCGAGATGCCCAGGGCGATGTACAGCTGCGGCGCGACGATCTTGCCGGTCTGGCCGACCTGCAGGTCATTGGGCGCATAGCCTGCATCCACCGCGGCGCGCGAAGCACCGATGGCGGCACCCAGCTTGTCGGCCAGGGGTGTGATGACTTCCTGGAACTTCTCGCTGCTGCCCAGCGCGCGACCACCGGAGACGATGATCTTGGCAGCCGTCAGTTCCGGGCGGTCGTTCTTGGTGACCTCGCGGCCCACAAAGCTGCTCTTGCCGTTGTCGCCAGCGGCGGCCAGCTGCTCCACCTGGGCGCTGCCGCCTGTGGTGGCCGCTGCGTCAAAGCCCGTGCCGCGCACGGTGATGACCTTGATCTTGTCGCTGCTTTGCACCGTGGCAATGGCGTTGCCTGCGTAGATGGGGCGCTCGAAGGTGTCGGCGCTGTCCACCTTGGTGATGTCGCTGATCTGGGCCACGTCCAGCTTGGCGGCCACGCGCGGCGCGGCGTTCTTGCCGCTGGCGGTGGCGGGGAACAGGATGTGGCTGTAGTTCGAAGCAATCGCCAGCACTTGCGCCGCAATGTTCTCGGCCAGGCCGTCCTTCAGGCTGGCGCCGTCGGCGTGGATGACCTTGGACACGCCAGCGATCTGGGCCGCGGCCTGCGCAGCGGCGCCGGCATTCTCGCCCGCCACCAGCACATGCACGTCGCCGCCGCAGGCCAGGGCCGCAGTGACGGTGTTGAGCGTGGCGCTCTTGATGGAAGCGTTGTCGTGTTCTGCAATAACGAGGGATGTCATGTCTGCGAATTCCTTTAGATGACCTTGGCTTCGTTCTTGAGCTTGCTGACCAGGGTCGCCACATCGGGCACCTTCACGCCAGCGCCGCGCTTGGCGGGCTCGGCCACCTTGAGCGTCTTCAGGCGCGGGGCCACATCGACGCCCAGCTCTTCAGGCTTGACGGTGTCCAGCTGCTTTTTCTTGGCCTTCATGATGTTGGGCAGCGTGACGTAGCGCGGCTCGTTCAGGCGCAGGTCGGTGGTGATGACGGCCGGCAGGCTCAGGGCCAGGGTTTCCAGGCCGCCGTCCACTTCGCGGGTCACGTTGACCTTGTCGCCAGCGACTTCGACCTTGGAGGCGAAGGTGGCTTGCGGCAGGTCGGCCAGGGCCGCCAGCATCTGGCCGGTCTGGTTGGCATCGTCGTCGATGGCCTGCTTGCCCAGGATGATCAGGCCGGGCTGTTCCTTGTCCACCAGGGCCTTGAGCAGCTTGGCGACGGCCAGGGGCTGCAGCTCCTCGGTGGTCTCCACCAGGATGCCGCGGTCGGCACCGATGGCCATGGCCGTGCGCAGGGTTTCCTGGCACTGGGCCACGCCGCAGGAGACGGCGATGACTTCGGTGGCCACGCCCTTTTCCTTGAGGCGAACGGCTTCTTCGACGGCGATTTCGTCAAAGGGGTTCATGCTCATCTTGACGTTGGCGATGTCCACGCCCGTGCCGTCCGACTTCACGCGGACCTTCACGTTGTAGTCCACCACGCGCTTGACCGGGACCAAAACCTTCATTGCAGCGGCTCCTGATTGATTGATAGATTGACGTTTACGTAAACCGAAATCATTGTATGCGGCGCTGCAGCAGCTGCGGCAGGTTTCCCTGACGACCGAGGGCCGCATGCGCGCTCACAAAAAAGAACGATCGTGCCATTTTAAGCACGACCATTGAGATTTCCTGCGGGGGAACAGCCTGAACTCAGGGTATGCACCTAGGAATAATCCTAGCTGCTTTTCTCTGCTGCCTGAGCCACCACGCCCCCGCGTTCGGTGATCTGTACCACCTGCTTGGGAACTGGCAGGCTCACGCCCGCGGCACGCAGGCCGCGCAGCACGGCGAGGTTCACCTCGGAGCGCACATTGCCCTGGCCATTTTGCGGGTCGTTGATGTAGTAGCTGAGACTGAACTGCAGCCCCTGCTCGACGAAGTCGACCAGGGCCACCGAAGGCGCCGGCGTCTTGAGCACGCGCGGCTGGGCGGCTGCGGCATCGAGCAGGATGCCGCGCACCTGCTCCACATCGCTGTCCATGCCCACGACGATGTTGGTGGACAGGCCGAACTTGACGTCGAATCCGGTGAGATTCTCCACACGCTGGGTGATCAGCGTCTCGTTGGGCACGATGGATTCGCGGCCGTTGAGCGCGCGGATGATGGTGTAGCGCGTGCGGATGTCGGTGATGCGGCCCTCGAAGCCATCCACGCGCACGTTGTCGCCGATGCGCAGCGCGCGCTCGATCAGCACCAGAAAGCCGCTCACATAGTTGGAGGCGATCTTCTGCATGCCGAAACCCAGGCCCACGCCGATGGCGCCGCCCATGACGGACAGCGCCGTCAGGTCCACGCCCACCATGGACAGCGACACCAGCAGGCCCACCAGGATCAGCACGCTGCGCGTGATGTTCATGGCCACCTTGCGCATGGACAGGTCGCTGACCCACTGGTTGATGACCTTCTGCTCGAACAGCGTTGCCACCCACAGCACGGCCACCATCATCAGGCCCGCCGACAGCGTGCCCTCGATCAGGTTGAGCAGGCTGACCGGCGTCTTGCCGATGTTGAACTGCAGGGCCTCCAGCTCCTCCATGACCTGCGGCAGCAGGCCGATGCTGTGCAGCACGGCCGCGCCCCAGGCCAGCCAGGAGAAGATGCGCTCGATCAGGCGCACCACGGTGGAGTGGGGGAAGGTCCGGCTGAGCACCCGCGCCACGAAGCGGATCACCGACAGGGACACCAGCAGCGACACGGCCACGCGCAGCCAGAACACCGTGGAAAACCGCGCCAGGATCTCCTGGCTGGTGAAGACCAGCACCAGCGCCAGCAGCGGGAACAGGGCGCCATCGAGCGCATGGCGGCCTATCCATACGGACGGCTTTCCATCGTTCAGATGGCCGTAGCGCGCATGCAGGCCGCGCATGGCGCCGTAGGCCAGCAGCAGGCAGGCAATGAGCACGGAGAACTCCAGCCAGGCGCTGGAGCTTTGGAAGTCGTTGATGAGCTTGTCGAAGATGTCCATGGGTCAGGGCCGTTCCGCCGCAAGGGCGCAGGCCGCCATCATCGCGCAGATCCAGGACAGGCCGACCGGACCGGGACCTACATGCAGGTCGGTCAGTGGCCCGTCTTCCAGGCTGGTTCGCGCTTGGCGGCGAAGGCCTGGGCGCCCTCCTGGGCGTCGGCATCCATCATGTTGGCGGCCATGGTCTGGCCGGCCAATTGGTAGGCCGCCTCGATGCCCATCTCGCGCTGCCGGTAGACCAGGGCCTTGCCCATGGCCACGGCCGCACGGGGCTTGCTGACGATGGACTGCACGAAGTGCTCCACTGCATCGTCCAGCGCCTCCTCGGCCACCACGCGGTTGACCAGGCCCTGCTCCAGCGCCTGCTGGGCGTCGATGAAGTCGCCCGTGAGCAGCATCTCCATGGCCTGCTTGGCCGGCACGTTGCGCACCAGCGGCACGCTGGGGGTGGCGCAGAACAGGCCATAGTGGATGCCGCTGGTGGCAAAGCGTGCCGCCTGCGCAGCAACGGCCAGATCGCACTGGGCCACGAGCTGGCAGCCTGCCGCCGTGGCAATGCCGTGCACGCGCGCGATCACGGGAACGGGCAGCCGGTGGATGGACAGCATCATGCGGCTGCACTGGGCGAACAGCTTCTGGTAGTAGTCCAGCTGCGGATGGGCCGCCATGTCCTTGAGGTTGTGTCCCGCGCAAAAGGCCTTGCCGGCCGCAGCCAGCACGACCACGCGCACGGACTCGTCGCGCGCCACGTCGTCCAGCGCATGCTGCAGTTGCGTGAGCATCTGCTCTCCCAGGGCATTGAAGCGCTGCGGGTCGTTGAGCGTGAGCCGCACGACGCCGCGCGCATCACGCTGCACGTCGAGCAGGGGGCTGGCTTCAGGAGGATGGGTGCTCGCGTTCATGGTGTTCCAGATCCGGTTCAGAGGTCGGCCAGCACGCGCACGTGCGCTTCCACGCTGCGCGCAAGCGGCCCCATCACATAGCCGCCTTCCAGGCAGGAGACGATGCGCCCCTTGGAAAAGCGCCGCGCGATGTCCTTGATGCGCGAGGTGATCCAGGTGAAGTCCTGCTCGGTCATGCCCAGCTGGCCCATGTCGTCCTCGCGGTGGGCGTCGAAGCCGGCGCTGATGAAGATCAGCTCGGGCTTGAAGGCCTCCAGGCGCGGGATCCACATCATCTCGACGATCTCGCGGATGTCCATGCCCTTGGTATAGGCGGCCACCGGCACGTTGACCATGTTGGCGGCCGGGTGCTGGTCGCCGCTGAAGGGATAGAAGGGGTGCTGGAAGATGCCGCACATGAGCACGCGGTCGTCGCCGGAGAGGATGTCCTCCGTGCCGTTGCCGTGGTGCACGTCGAAATCGATCACGGCCACGCGCTTGAGGTGGTGGCGGCTGAGCGCGTACTTCACGCCCACGGCCACGTTGTTGAAGAAGCAAAAGCCCATGGCCTGGTGGCGCGTGGCGTGGTGGCCCGGCGGGCGCACGGCGCAGAAGGCGTTCTCCAGTTCGCCGGCCATCACCGCATCGGTGGCCGCCAGCGCGGCGCCGGCCGCATGCAGGGCGGCCGAGAAGGTATGGCTGTTGATGGAGGTGTCGGTGTCGATCTGGGAGTACTCGGGGCCGCCGGCCTGCTGCTCCTCGACCAGGCGCTGGGTCAGGCCCTGCAGCGCGGCCACATGCATGCGGTCATGGGCCAGTTCGATGTCGGCCAGCGAGGCCTGGGGGGCCTCGTGCCGCTCCAGCGCATCGGCCACGCCGGTCACCAGCAGCCGGTCCTCGATGGCGTCGAGCCGGGCCGGGCATTCCGGGTGCCCCGGCCCCATTTCATGCCGCCAGCACTCCCTATGGGTGAAATAACCCGTCTTGCCCACAGTGATGTCTCCGCGATGTTTTTTTTAGGATAACGTCGCGCCATGCAAGCAACACACAAGATCAAGGCGCTTCTGGATCAGCTTAACACGGTGGTTGTAGGGAAACCGGCTCAGGTCCGCGACAGTGTGGCCTGCCTGCTGGCCGGGGGACACCTGCTGCTGGAAGACGTTCCCGGCGTGGGCAAGACCACGCTGGCGCATGCGCTGGCACACAGCTTCGGGCTGCAGTTCTCGCGCGTGCAGTTCACGGCCGACCTCATGCCCAGCGACCTCACCGGCGTGTCCATCTACGAGCGCGCCAGCGAGACCTTTGTCTTCCACCCGGGCCCCGTTTTCGCCCAGGTGCTGCTGGCCGACGAGATCAACCGCGCCAGCCCCAAGACGCAGAGCGCCCTGCTCGAAGCCATGGAGGAGCGGCAGGTCTCGGCCGAGGGCCGCACGCACCGCCTGCCCGAACCCTTCTTCGTGATCGCCACCCAGAACCCGCAGGAACAGCTGGGCACCTTCCCGCTGCCCGAAAGCCAGCTGGACCGCTTTCTGATGCGCATCAGCCTGGGCTATCCCGACCGCGCGGCCGAGCGATCCCTGCTGTCCGGCAATGGCCGGCGCGCCCAGGCCGACGCGCTGGCACCGCTGCTGACCACGCAGGAGCTGCAGGATCTGCAGGCTGCCGTGCTGCAGATGCATGCCAGCGATGCCCTGCTCGACTATGTGCAGGACCTGCTGGAAGCCACGCGCTCGGGCCAGTGGTTCGTGCAGGGCCTGTCGCCTCGCGCGGGCATTGCGCTGCTGCGCGCGGCCCGGGCCGTGGCCCTGATGGAAGGGCGCGACTATGTGGCGCCCGACGATGTGCAGGCCATCCTGCCGCAGACGGCGGCCCACCGCCTGGTGCCCATAGGCTCCTCCGGCCGGGGCGCCGTGGAGCAGGTGCGCGCCATGCTGGACGCCGTGGCGCTGCGCTGATGCCGGCCGCTCCCGCGTCTTCGCCCGGCGCCCCCCAGCCGGGGGCATCGCTGCGCCAGCGCTGGTCTCCGGCGCGGCGCGTGCGCCAGTGGTGGCATGCCCGCCTGCCCCGCACGGACAGCCTGAAGCTGACCCAGCGCAATGTCTACATCATGCCGTCGCGTGCAGGCTGGGCCCTGGCGCTGACGTTGTGCGTGCTGCTGGTGGCAGCCATCAACTTCCAGCTCAATCTGGGTTATCTGCTGACGTTCCTGCTGGCCGGCAGCGCGGCAGCGGGCATGGTGGTCGGCCACGGCAATCTGCGCGGCCTGGCGCTGCACCTGCTGCCGCCGGCCGGCAGCTTTGCCGGCCAGCCCTGCCGCTTCGACGTGGTGCTGCACAACACGCGCCGCAGCACGCGTTGGGGCATAGGCCTTGCCGTGCAGGGCGATGCAGCGGCCACCGACTGGACCTGGATCGATGTCCCGGCACAGGGCAGCACCACGGCGCAACTGGCTTTCACGCCACTGCGCCGGGGCCTGCAATCGCTGCCCACGATCACGGCGGCCACACGCTACCCGCTGGGCACCTTCCGCGTCTGGGCGCTGTGGCGCGCGCAGACCCAGGCCTGGATCTACCCGGCGCCCGAACACAATCCCCCGCCCCTGCCTGCGGCCAGTGCCGATGCCGGCGGACGCAGCGCGGCCTCCACGCGCCACGGCGACGAGTTCGATGGTGTGCGTGCCTACCGGCGCGGTGATGCGCTCAAGCTGGTGGTCTGGAAAAAGGCTGCCCAGGCCTTTGCCACGGGCAGTGACCAGCTGGTGAGCCGCGACCGCCCGCTGTCCCAGCAGCACCGCCTGTGGCTGGACGCCAAGGCCACCGGCCTGGCCGACCCCGAGGCCCGCCTCAGCCGCCTGACCGCCTGGGTGCTGGTCGCGCGCCAGCAGGACCTGACCTGGGGCCTGCGCCTGCCCGACGGCCGCGAGATCGCCCCCGACCAGGGCGCGGCCCACGCCACGCTCTGCCTGGAAGCCCTGGCGGCCTGCCCATGAATCGCACGTCCATGCCCTCCTCCTTCCAAGCCATTGCGCAGCCCGCGGCCCCCTGGCGCCAGCGCCTGGCCGCCCTGCCGCGCGATGCGCGCGACACCCTGTTCCTGCTGGCCGTGGTCGCCTGGGTGCTGATGCCCCAGGCCGCCCACACGCCCTGGTGGACCATGGTCTTCGTGGCCAGCCTGCTGCTGTGGCGCGGCCTGCTGGCCTGGCGCGGCCAGCCCCTGCCCGGCCGCTGGGTGCTGGGTGGATTGCTGCTGCTGGCCGTGGGCGCCACCTGGGTCTCGCATGGCACCTTTATCGGGCGCGATGCGGGCGTGACCCTGATCGTGCTGCTGCTGGCGCTCAAGACGCTGGAGCTGCGCGCCCGGCGCGATGCCATGGTGGTGTTCTTCCTGGGCTTCTTCGCGCTGCTGGCCAACTTCTTCTACTCGCAGTCCCTGCTGCTGGCCCTGGCCATGGTGCTGGGCCTGCTGGGCCTGCTCACGGCCCTGGTCAATGCCCACATGACCGCCGGCCGCCCGCCGCTGACGCAGGCGCTGCGCACGGCAGCCCTGCTGGCGCTGTGGGGTACGCCGGTGATGGTGGCGCTGTTCCTGTTCTTCCCGCGCATGGCGCCGCTGTGGGGTGTGCCCAGCAACGACCTGGCCGGCCGCAGCGGCCTGTCGGAAAACATGCGCGTGGGCTCCATGGCCTCGCTGGTGCTGGACGAAAACGTGGCCCTGCGCCTGCGCTTCGATACGCCCGATGGTGCTCCTCCGCCTGCCAACACCCTGTATTTCCGGGGGCCCGTTCTGTCGCGCTTTGACGGGCAGGAATGGCAGATGGACACGGAGGCCGTACTGGAGGACGCGCAGTTGCGCGTCTCCGGCGAGGGCGTGAGCTATCAGATGACCATCGAGCCCAGCCGCCGTCCCTGGCTGCCCCTGCTGGACGCCGCGGCCAGGGCTCCCGAGCTGCCCCCGGGCATGGGCAGCGCCCGCATGACGCCCCAGCTGCAATGGCTGGCCTGGCGCCCCATCACCGACGTGGTGCGCATCAGCGCCCAAAGCCATGTGCAGTTCAGTTACGGGCCGCTGCAGCCCACCCGCGCCCTGCGCCGCTACACCCAGCTGCCCGAAGGCAGCAACCCGCGCACGCTGGCGCTGGCCCGCCAGATGCGCGCCGACCCGCAACTGGCCGACACCCCGCCCCGCGCCTGGGTACAGGCCGCGCTGGCGCGCCTGCGCACGGGCGGCTACACCTACACACTGGAGCCCGGCGTGGTGGACAGCGTGCACACGGCCGATGATTTCTGGTTCGACAGCAAAGAGGGATTCTGCGAGCACATCGCCTCGGCCTTCGCCGTGCTGATGCGCGGCATGGGCGTGCCTGCCCGCATCGTCACCGGCTACCAGGGCGGCGAGCGCAACCCTGTCGATGGCTACTGGACCGTGCGCAACGCCGACGCCCACGCCTGGACCGAGGTCTGGCTGGAGGACGAGGGCTGGGTGCGCATCGACCCCACCGGCGCCGTGGCCCCGTCGCGCGTGGGCGAGTTCCAGCGCCTGCGCGCGCCCCAGGGTGCCATTGCGGGCGCCGTGGGCAACTTCGTGGGTGTGGGCATGCTGCAGCAGATGCGCGCCGTGTGGGAGGCCGTCAACAACGGCTGGAACCAGTGGGTGCTCAACTACACGCAAAGCCGCCAGCTGGACCTGCTCAAGAACCTGGGCGTGCAGTCGCCATCGTGGGTGGACATGCTGCGCCTGCTGGGCGCGCTGGCCGGCGTGGCCGCTCTGGCCTGGCTGGCCTGGATGGCCCGCGCCCAGCGCAGCAGCCGCGATGAATGGCTGCGCCTGATGGACAGGACCCGCGCCCGGCTACGGCGCATTGGACTGCAGGCCGACGCCAGCCTGCCCCCGCGCGCGCTGGCAGCCCAGGTCATGGACCGCTGGGGCCAGGACGACGCCACGGCCGCCAAGGCCCTGCACGACTGGCTTTTGGACATGGAGCGCCAGCGCTACGCACGCGCCCCCCAATCCGCACCCAAATCCGCACCCGATACCCCCGGCCTGCCCGCCCTGCGACGCCAATGGCGGGCGCTGGGCTGGCCACGCACTCCACAGCCACGGCCACAAGCCGCCGCTGCCGGCCCCACGACAAGCACACCATGACCAAGCAACGACTGATCCCCTCCGCCCTGCTGCTGCTCGCGGCCGCCGCCCTGCCCTGCGGCGCGCTGGCCAGCAAGCCGGCGCCCGCCCAGACCGGCGCAGCCAAGACTGCCGCCAAGTCCACGGCCAAACCTTCCACGAAAAAGCGCACGGCCGCTGCTGCCGCCGCCACGGCGGCAGGCGGCGCCGCCGTGGCCAGGACCGTGCAGGGCAGCACCCCCTACGGAGAACGGCCTGATGCCATGCAGATGGCCGCCGACATTGCGATGCGCCACGACCTGCCGGTGGACTGGGTGCGCGACACCATCGCCCAGGCGCGCTTTCTGCCCCAGGTTCCCCGCCTGATGACGCCGGCTGCCCAGGGCACGGCCAAGAACTGGGGCATCTACCGCAGCCGCTTTGTCGAGCCCGTGCGCATACGCGCCGGAACACGCTTTTGGCAGGCCAATGCCGCCGCGCTGGCGCGTGCCGAAAAGCAGTACGGCGTGCCGGCCGAAATCATCGTCGGCATCATCGGCGTGGAGACCATCTACGGCCAGCAGATGGGCAATTTCCGCGTGATCGACGCCCTGGCCACGCTGAGCTTCGACTTCCCCGCAGCCCACCCCGCGCGCAGGCACGCACCGAGTACTTCCGCGGCGAGCTGGAGCAGTTCCTGCGCTTCACGCACCGCGCTGCAACGGACCCGTTCTCGCTGCGCGGCAGCTATGCGGGCGCCATGGGCATGGGCCAGTTCATGCCCAGCAGCTGGGTGAAGTGGGCGGTGGACTTCGACGGCGACGACCGCATCGACCTGTTCGGCAGCGCGGCCGACGCCATCGGCTCGGTGGCCAACTACTTTGTCGCGCATGGCTGGAAAAGCGGCATGCCCACCCACTACCCTGTGATCATGCAGGCCCAGGGCGCCGACCTGGCCGCCCTGCTGGCGCCCGACATCCTGCCCCAGTTCACGGCCGACGAGATGGCTGCGCGCGGCGTACAGCTGCCGGGCAGCGGCGCGGCGCATCAAGGGCCGCTGGCCCTGGTCAAGCTGGAAAACGGCGCGCAGGGCCAGCCGCTGTACATCGCGGGCACGGAGAACTTCTATGCCATCACGCGCTACAACTGGTCCAGCTACTACGCGCTGTCCGTGATCGAACTGGGCCAGGAAGTCGCTGCGGCCATGGGCCGCTGATCCGGGCCATCCAAACCGTCGAGGCGGTCAGGGCCGGCGCATGCGGCACATCGCAGGCTGCTCGGCATGCGCCGCCTCGATCTCTCGCACCACACGGAAGCCGTAGCCCGAGCCCTCCACATCGAAGGGCACGCCGGGCGCGCCCTGCCTGTCCATGACGCCGACCACCAGCGCCTGCTGGAACTGGTGGTCGGCCGCGCGCATGCGGCCCTTGCGCCCGGCCAGCGCCACCTCGGCGCCTTCCAGCGCCTGCGCCACGGCCACCGTGTCGGTGCTGCCCGCACGCGCCATGGACTGGGCCAGGGCCTCGATCATCAGTTGCATGCGCATGTGCACATAGTCATCGGCAGGCCTGGGAAAGCGCTCGCGGAATGCCTTGTAGAAGGCCTGGCTGTCGGGCCCCGGCACGTTGGGCAGCCAGTCGGCCACGGCCAGCACCTTGCCCACGCCGGCCTCGCCTAAAGCGGCGGGTGCACCCAGCGCATTGCCGTAGAAGGTGTAGAAGCGGCCGTCAAAACCCGCCTCCCGCGCGGCCTTGACCAGCAGCATCAGATCGTTGCCCCAGTTGCCCGTGATCACGGCCTGGGCGCCGCTGGCCTTGATCTTGGCGGCATAGGGCGCAAAGTCCTTGACGCGGCCCACGGGGTGCAGCTCGTCGCCCACGATGGCCACATCGGGCCGCTGCGCGGCCAGCTGGCGCCGTGCCTCGCGCAGCACGGCCTGGCCAAAGCTGTAGTCCTGCCCGATCAGGTAGGCGCTGCGCACGGCCGCGTCCTCGCGCAGCACCTGCATCAGCGCGGCCATGCGCATGTCGGCATGGGCGTCGAAGCGAAAGTGCCAGAAGCTGCAGCGCTCGTTGGTGAGCGCAGGATCGACGGCCGAGTAGTTCAGGTACAGCACGCGCCGGGCCGGATCGCGCTCGTTGTGCTTGGCAATGGCATCGACCAGCACGGCCGCCACGGCCGAAGAATTGCCCTGCATGACCACGCGCGCACCGCCGTCGATGGCTGCGCGCAGCGCGGACAGCGCCTCCTCGTTCTGGCCCTTGCTGTCATGGCGTTCGATGGCCAGGGGCCGGGCGCCGCCCTGCGCGGCCGGCAGTGGCACACCGCCGCGCGCATTCACGCGCTCGGTGGCCCACAGCAGGTTGCGGAACACGGCCTCGCCCGTGTTGGCAAAGGGGCCGGACAGGCTTTCGATCAGCGCCAGCCGTATGGGCTCGCCAAGCGGCGGGGGCACGGGCTGTCCGCGTCCGTTTGCGGCCAGGGCCGCCAGCGCGGGCGCCGCAAATAGCGCCATGGCACCGCTTTTCAAGACCTTGCGGCGCAATTTATTCATGGCTTTTTCCCTCTTGAAATGCGTTCAACGCCGCTCAACTACGCTCCATGCGGCGACAACTTCGATGAAGCCGCGCAGTTTATAGGAGCCACTTCACCATGATCTTCTCGCCTGTTCTCCGCCGCAACGCCTTCAACCCCCAAGCCGCCGATCTGGCCCTGCAGCGCTTCCTGCAAGGCACCCTGGGCAACGCCGCCCCCTCGCCCTCGTCGGTGCAGGTGCAGCGCGATGAAAAGGCCACGACGCTGCAGCTGGACGTGCCCGGCCTGTCCCGCGAGCAGCTGCAGCTGAGCATCGAAGGCGCCGTGGTCCGTCTGTCCAGCGTCGAGGGTGCGCCCCGCCAGGTGCAGCGCGCCTGGGAGCTGGACCATGAGATCGACACTGCCGCCAGCAGCGCAAAGCTGGAAAACGGCGTGCTCACGCTGTCCCTGGCCCGCCTGGAGCCGCAGAGCAAGGCCACCACGCTGAGCATCCAGTAAATCCGGTCAGCGAGTTTGTGCACCCGGGCTGTCAACCAATCCTTTCTTCCCTCCTCTTAGCAAGGTGACAGCCCGTTTTCAAAGCCCGGCACATGCCGGGCTTTTTTTGTGCGCAGGCTGCGCATCACAGGTGCCCCGCCGCACAGCGCGGCGATGGGGAAGGCAGAGGCGGCCGAGGAATCAGGCCAGCGAATCGAGCGGCCAGCGCGGCTTGACGTCGAAGGCGTAGTGCCTGTTGGCCACTTCCCGGCCCGCCTGCAGGCGCATGGCGGCGGCCATGGCGATCATGGCGCCGTTGTCGGTGCACAGGTGCAGCTCGGGGTAGTGCACGCGCAGCTTGCGCTTGGCGCAGGCCGCATCCAGTTGCGAGCGCAGCAGCCGGTTGGCACCCACGCCGCCTGCCACGACCACGCGCTTCATGCCGGTCTGCTGCAGCGCGGCCAGGGTCTTCTTGACCAGCACCTCGACGATGGCCGCCTGCGTGCTGGCGGCCAGGTCGGCCTTGCGAGCCTCAAGGTCTTCGCCCAGCTTCTTCGCCTGGGTCAGCACGGCCGTCTTCAGGCCGGCGAAGGAGAAGTCCAGGTCGCCCGAATGCAGCAGCGGCCGGGGCAGCTTGAAGGCCTGGGCATCGCCGCCTTCGGCCAGGCGCGAGAGCACGGGACCGCCCGGATAGGGCAGGCCCATGAGCTTGGCCGATTTGTCGAAGGCCTCGCCGGCCGCGTCATCGATGGTCTCGCCCAGGATGGCGTAGCTGCCCACGCCGTCCACGCGCATCAGCTGCGTGTGGCCGCCCGAGACCAGCAGGGCCACGAAGGGGAACTCGGGGGATCGGCACTCAGGAAAGGCGACAGCAGATGGCCTTCCAGGTGGTGCACGCCCAGCACGGGCTTGTTCAATGCCGCAGCCATGGCGCAGGCCACGCCCGCGCCCACCAGCAGCGCGCCGGCCAGGCCGGGGCCGCGCGTGAAGGCGATCACATCGACCTGGTCCAGCGAGCGGCCGGACTCGCCCAGCACGTTTTCGGTCAGCGGCAGCACGCGGCGGATGTGGTCGCGGCTGGCCAGCTCGGGCACCACGCCGCCGTAGGCGCGGTGCATGTCGATCTGGCTGTGCAGCGCATGGGACAGCAGCGTGGGCACGCCCGTGCCATCGGGGGCCTCGACCAGGGCCACGCCGGTTTCATCGCAGGAGGATTCGATCCCCAGAATCAGCAAACTCATGGGGCTGAAGTGTAGAACCTGCGGGCGCGGCGCACGGCCACAGGCATCAATGGCCCCTGGCAGGCGGGCAGTTGCACGGCCGGCGCTCCGCTACAGGTTGTCTATGTAGGAAGAGCGCGAGAACCGCACGGGCTCGAAGCCGTCGGAGGTCCAGATTTCGCTGGCGATCAGTGCCTGGGCATCCATGGGGCGGGCGAAGTAAAAGCCCTGCAGCTCGTCGCAGCCCAGCGCCTGCAGCACTTCGCGCTGCTGCTGGTTGGTCACGCCTTCGGCCACCACGCGCAGCTCCAGCGCATGGGCCAGGCGCACGATGGCATCGACCACCGCCCGCGCATCGCTCTTGAGGGCCACGTCGCGCACAAAGCTGCGGTCGATCTTCACCTCGTCGGCGCACAGCTGGCGCAGCAGGGCCAGGCTGGAGTAGCCGGTGCCGAAGTCGTCGATGGAGATCTGCACGCCCATGCCCGTGAGTTCGGCAATCACGGCCATGGTGGTCTTGTCGTCCTCCATGGCCACGGACTCGGTGATCTCGAAGACCAGTTGCTCGGGCCGGATGTGGTGCCTTGCGATCGCCTCGGCGATGAACTGCGCCAGCCTCGTCTGAAAGAGCTGGTAGCCCGAGATATTGATGGACACCCGCATGAAGCGCCGCTCGCGCGCCCATTGCGCGGTCTGGCGGCAGGCCTCGTCGATGACCCAGTCGCCGATCTCGCTGATCAGGCCGAAGCGCTCGGCCAGCGGGATGAACACGCGGGGACTGATCAGGCCGAACTGCGGGTGGTTCCAGCGCGCCAGCGCCTCCACGCTGCGGATGCGGCCCGTGCGGGTATCGATCTTGGGCTGATAGAACAGCACCAGCTGCTGGCTGGCCACGGCGCGGCGCAGGGCCTGCTGCAGGTCGAACTGCGCGGCCACGCCCTGGCGCATGCTTTCCTTGAAGATGGCGTAGGTGTTCCCGCCGGCACGCTTGGCCGTGTACATGGCGGCATCGGCCGCCGCCATGAGCTTTTCCTTCTTGCCATGGTCGGGATAGATGGCCACGCCGATGGAGCTACTGATGGAGACCGCTTTTCCTGGCAGGTCGAACGGCTGGCTCAAGGCCTTCTGCACGCGGCCTGCCATGGCCACGGCGTCGTCCACCGAAGCCAGGCAGCCCAGCAGCAGCACGAACTCGTCGCCACCCACGCGCGCCAGCGTGTCCGATTTGCGCGTCATATGGCCCAGGCGCACGGCCACCTGGCACAGCAGCGCATCACCGGCGGCATGGCCTTCCACATCGTTGATGGGCTTGAATCCATCCAGGTCGATGTACAGCAGGCCCACGCGCACCGGGCCGCAGGGCCCCGGCTGCTCCACCGAGCTGTCGGCGCGCGCAATCGTGCGGCCCAGCCGGTATTCGAACAGCGCCCGGTTGGCCGTACCGGTCAACGGGTCCCGGAAGGCGATGCGCTTGAGCTTCACATTGGCGCGCAGCAATTTCTCATTGCTCTGCTTGAGCGACTGCGTCAGGCGCTGCGCCTTGCAGCGCATGCGGATGTAGAGCACCGAGCACACCAGCAGGAAGGCCACGAACGCACCGGCACCCCACGGGCCGAGGGCATGCCATCCAGCGAACCAGACGCCCTCATCGGCCAATTGCGCCGACGCGACGCCATCCTGGGCAGCCGCAAGCACCTGACCCTGCGCCATGCAGGGCAGCAGAGAAGCCAGCCAGCACGCAAATGCCGGGCCGCGCCAGCGCGCAGGCATCCACCGGGACACCCCATCGGTCATGAACAGCGAATGCATGGGGAAAAACCGATCTTCTCGTGATATTTCAAACTCATGCCGATTCAGCCTCACTGCCGCATTGCGCAGCCCAATGCCGTGGTCTGCGTTGCCATGTGCGCCGGATGAACGGGGCTTTTCTTGAAAAACCGCCCCATTCGCTTTGCAAACATTCGACACGCTTACACGTCAGTTTGTGTATCGAAAATTTCAAATCATTAAAAAAATTCTATCAAATCATCGATCCCGTGCCCATGCAAGCACCGCGCGACGCCCCCGGCATGGGAATTGCATCCAGGTCCCTTGCACGAAGGCAAACTGCATCAAGGCAGGCAGACAGGACCAAGCCCCCATGAAAACCGCTCTCAACTTTCTTGTGGCCGCGCGGCAGTGCGAAATCGGCGAGCTGGAGCAACTGCAGCGCACCAGCGCCCTGGTGGATCTGCTCAGCCGCCTCATCCATGCGCTGCAAAAGGAGCGCGGCCTGTCCAATGTGTTTCTGGCCAGCGCAGGCGCGCGCGGCGGCCCCGCCAGGCTGGCGCAGATGGCCGAGTGCGACCGCATGGCCGCTGCGGCGCGCGACGGCTTCGAGCTGGTGGACATGCAGCCCGGTGGTGCGGGACTCACCGGCCACCCCGGCCATGGCGCGCGGCTGTTCAGCCGCATCGCCCATGTACTGCAGTGCCTGGACGCCCTGCCCGCGCTGCGCGAGCGCGTCGCCAGCCGCGCGCTGTCGCCGGAGGCGGCCACGGCCCTCTATATCGATCTGGTGGCCGGCCTGCTGGCCGTGGTCTTCGAGGCGGCGGACAGCGCGCCCGAGCCCGGCATCTCGCGCCTGCTGGTGGCCTTGTTCAACTTCATGCAGGGCAAGGAGTTCGCGGGCCAGGAGCGCGCCACGGGCGTGGCGGCGTTCGGCGCGGGCGTGAGCGATGCGCCGCGCCAGCAGCACTGGCTGCACCTGATCGCCTCGCAGGAGCGCTGCTTTCAGGTCTTTGCGGAGTTCGCGCCGCCCCATTCCCTGGCCCTGTGGCAAGAAAGCAGCGCGGCCGACGCCACGCTGGCCGTGATCGAGCGGCTGCGCCGCGTGGGCTGCACGGCCACGGCGGGCTCGCCTTTGTCAGTGGAGATGGCCGAGCCCTGGTTCGACAGCTGCTCGCAGCGCATGGACGCGCTGCAGACCGTCGAGGCCCGCCTGACGGCCGAGCTGCAGCAGCAATGCCAGCACCGCATTGCCGATGCCCGCGCCGCCCTGCAGACGCTGCTGCAGGCGCCGCAGGCATTGGCGACCACGCCGGTCTCGGCCACGCTGGCGCCGGGCGAGCTGCAGCCGCCGGCCGCACGGCTGGGGCCGCAATTGGACCGTTCCGTGATGGACCTGGTGCAGGACCAGTCGCAGCGCCTGCAGGCCATGCAGGCCGAGCTGGAGACCGTGCGCGCCACGCTCACGGAGCGCAAGCTGCTGGAACGCGCCAAGGGCCTGCTGATGGCGCGGCGCCAGCTCAGCGAAGGCGAGGCCCACAAGCTGCTGCGCCAGACCGCCATGAACCAGAACCGCCGCCTGGCCGATGTGGCGCAGGCCGTGCTTTCCATGGCCGATCTCCTGCCGCCCGCGCTTGAACGCTAGGCCGGTGCGAGCCATGCTGCAGTGCAGCACCGACTTGGTGCCATGGAACGCACCAGAAGGTGGCCCGGCGAGGACTGCAAGGCCGATGGACGGCATGGTCCCCTGTGAACACGGCCTGGCACGCTTTCTGCATTGACTCTGGCAACTCCCGGCCAAAGGCGGCCGGGACCCCGGTCTTGATTCAAGGCCCCAGGACAACGGCGTCACTCTCCCCGCGCAGCGCGGCTGGAGAGGACGCCGTTTTGCTTGGAACAGGGCCCGTTTGCAAGTGTTTCATTCCCGACGATCGAAGGAGTTCCGCCATGGCGTCAAGCCCCAAGCCCACCACAGGCCCTCTCACCGCCGGCCCGGCCCTGCCCCGGCGCGACTTTCTGCGCCAGGCCGGCACGCTGGCAGGCGGTGCGGCGCTCTACACCCAGCTGGGCCACCATGGCGCCTGGGCGGCCGGCTCGGATGCGCCAGAGAAGAAAGAGGTGCGCATCGGCTTCATCCCGCTGACCGACTGCGCCAGCGTGGTCATGGCCTCGGTGCTAGGGATCGATCAGAAGTACGGCGTCAAGATCATTCCCTCCAAGGAAGCGAGCTGGGCCAGCGTGCGCGACAAGCTGGTCAACGGCGAGCTGGACTTTGCCCACGTGCTCTACGGCCTGGTCTACGGCGTGCACCTGGGCGTGGGCGGCGCCAAGAAGGACATGGCCGTGCTGATGACGCTCAACCACAACGGCCAGGCCATATCGCTGTCGAAGAAACTGGCCGACAAGGGGGCTGTCAATGGCGCGGGCCTGGCCAAGCTGATGGCCAGCGAAAAGCGCGAATACACCTTTGCCCAGACCTTTCCCACGGGCACGCATGCCATGTGGCTGTACTACTGGCTGGCGGCCAACGGCATCCACCCGCTCAAGGATGCCAAGGTCATCACCGTGCCGCCGCCGCAGATGGTGGCCAATATGCGCGTGGGCAACATGGACGGCTTTTGCGTGGGCGAGCCCTGGAACCACCGCGCCATCATGGACGGCATCGGCGTCACGGCCGCCACAACACAGTCCATCTGGCAGGACCACCCCGAAAAGGTGCTGGGCACAACGGCCGAGTTCGCACGCCAGAACCCCAACACGGCACGCGCCGTGACGGCGGCCATCATCGAGGCCAGCCGCTGGATCGACGAGAGCCTGGCCAACAAGACCCGCATGGCCGAGACCATCGCCGGCAAGGCCTATGTGAACACGGGCGTGGATGCCATCAACCAGCGCATCCTGGGCCGCTACCAGGACGGCATGGGCAAGACCTGGGACGACCCCAACCACATGAAGTTCTACGGCGACGGCAGCGTGGGCTACCCCTACCTGTCCGACGGCATGTGGTTCCTGACCCAGCACAAGCGCTGGGGCCTGCTCAAGGACCACCCCGACTACCTGGGCGTGGCCCGCTCCATCAACCGCCTGGACATCTACCAGCAGGCCGCCACCGCCGCCAAGGCCCCGCTGCCCAAGGCGGAGATGCGCAGCAGCAAGCTCATGGATGGCACGGTCTGGGACGGCAAGGACCCGCGCAAGTACGCAGACAGCTTTGCCATCAAGGCCTGAGAGATCCCCTTTGAAGCCCCACCCCACAGAGGAACACACCATGGTCAGCGCCGTCTTCCACTTCCCGGCCGAATCCGCTGCCGCGCCGGCAGCCGCTTCCACACAGATCTCCGCGCAGGTCTCAGGGCCCGCCGCTCCAGCCGCTCCGGCCACCCAGGCCCGGGCACCCGCCGCCCCGCGCGACTGGGCAGCGCTCTCGCGTGCCTTCTGGCTGGCCGTGCTGCCGCCGCTGTGCGGCCTCGGTTTGCTGGTGGGCGTGTGGTCCCTGGTGGCTGCAGGCTCGGGCCAGAGCATTCCGGGGCCCCTGGCGACCTGGCAGCAGGCGGTGGAGATTTTCAGCGACCCGTTCTACCGCAACGGCCCCAATGACCAGGGCGTGGGCTGGAATGTGCTGGCCTCGCTGCAGCGCGTGGCCGTGGGCTTTGGCCTGGCGGCGCTGGTCGGCATTCCGGCCGGCTTCGTGATCGGGCGCTTCAACTTCCTGTCGCGCATGTTCAACCCGCTGATCAGCCTGCTGCGCCCGGTGTCGCCGCTGGCCTGGCTGCCCATCGGCCTGCTGGTCTTCAAGGGCGCCAACCCGGCGGCCATCTGGACCATCTTCATCTGCTCGATCTGGCCCATGCTCATCAACACCGCCGTGGGCGTGCAGCGCGTGCCCCAGGACTACATGAACGTGGCGCGCGTGCTCAACCTCAGCGAATGGAAGATCGCCACCACCATCCTGTTCCCCGCCGTGCTGCCCTACATGCTGACCGGCGTGCGCCTGGCCGTGGGCACGGCCTGGCTGGTCATCGTCGCGGCCGAGATGCTCACCGGCGGCGTGGGCATCGGCTTCTGGGTCTGGGACGAGTGGAACAACCTCAACGTCAAGAACATCATCATCGCGATCTTCGTGATCGGCATCGTGGGCCTGCTGCTGGAGATGGCCCTGGTCAAGCTGGCAACGGCATTTACGTTCGAAGAGGTGAAGGCATGAATGCATCGTCCAAGTTCATCGAGGTCCAGGGCGTGGAGCAGAGCTTCAAGACCGCCAAGGGCCTGTTTCCGGCGCTGCGCAATATCGACCTGACCATTGCGCGGGGCGAGTTCGTCTCGCTGATCGGCCACTCGGGCTGCGGCAAGTCCACCCTGCTGAACCTGATCGCGGGCCTGACCACGCCCACCACGGGCGTGCTGCTGTGCGCCAACAAGGAGATCAAGGGCCCCGGGCCCGAGCGCGCCGTGGTCTTCCAGAACCACTCGCTGCTGCCCTGGCTGACCTGCGAGGGCAATATCCACCTGGCCGTGGAGCGCGTCTATGGCCGCACGGAAAGCCGCGCCCAGCTCAAGGCACGCACCCTGGCCGCGCTGGAGCTGGTGGGCCTGGCCCATGCCGCGCACAAGCGGCCCGGCGAAATCTCCGGCGGCATGAAGCAGCGCGTGGGCATTGCGCGCGCGCTGTCGATGGAGCCGCAGGTGCTGCTGATGGACGAGCCCTTCGGCGCGCTCGATGCGCTCACGCGCGCCAAGCTGCAGGACGAGCTGCTGGAGATCGTGGCGCGCACGCAAAGCACCGTGGTCATGGTCACCCACGACGTGGACGAGGCCGTGCTGCTGTCCGACAAGATCGTGATGATGACCAACGGCCCGGCAGCCACCATCGGCGAGGTGCTGGAAGTCGGCATCGCCCGGCCGCGCAACCGCGTGGCGCTGGCCGAGGACGACCGCTACCGCGAGTGCCGCAAGGCGGTGATCGACTTCCTCTACACACGCCAGGGGCATGTGGAAAAGGCGGCCTGAACCTTCGCCGGTCCTGCCGCCTTCCGGGCCCTGCACATTGCGGGCCGGCCGGGCCCCGGTTCAGTGCCGGCCCGAGATGTAGTGCTCCAGCTGCTCGATGATGAACTTCTGCTCGGAGATGATGTCCTTGACCAGGTCTCCGATGGAGATCAGGCCCAGCAGCTTGCCGCCCTCGTCCACCACGGGCAGGTGGCGCAGCCGGTTCTCGGTCATCACCGCCATGCATTCCTGCGTGGTCTGGGTGGGGCCGACGAAGAGCACGTCGCGCGTCATCACGTCGCGCACCAGGGTGGCGCCCGAAGTGCGCCCCAGCAGCGCGATCTTGCGCGCGTAGTCGCGCTCGGTGACGATGCCTGCGATCTCGCTGCCCTCCATCACGAGCAGGGCGCCAATGCCCTTGTCGGCCATGAGCCGCAGCGCGTCGAGCACGGAATCGGTAGGCGCGATGCTGTACACCGCGCCGCTGGCCTTGGACTTGAGAATGTCTGCAACTGCTGTCATGGGTGCCTTTCAGTCGTTCGCCAATTCGGTTCTAGTGTCATCCGAACTGCGCCCAAAAAGCAACAGGGCCAGCGCGTGTATGCACACGCACCGGCCCTGCCCGTTCCCCTGATCCCAACCTATCCGTTGGTCCTGCAATAGAGCCGCCTGCAGCGCATAAGACTGGCGCTACCTAAGCGAGGGACGCCGAGCAAGAGCCGCCTCGCAGGGACGGCGTCGTTCCCCTCCCGCGAAGCGAGAGAGGGGGCGCCGTGCAACGGGAAGCCGCGAAGCGGCTCAGGGGGTGTTGCATCATTTCAGCGGCGGCCGCCCAGCAGGCTGCCACCAATCTTCATCAGATCGCTGAGACCTACCTGGCCGTCGCCATCCTGATCGAGCAGGCTGCCCAGCAAGCCACCACCCAGGCCGCCCTGCTGCTGCGCCTGCGCATGCTCGCGGCCCAGCACCTGGCCCAGGCCGCCGGCATCCATGCCGCCTGCGCTCACGCGCTGTGCAAGAAAGGACATGACGATGGGTGCCAGCAGCTGCAGCAGCTGGGCCGCGCCGCCGCTGCCCAGGCCCGTGGCCTGGCCCAGTCCGTCCTGCGCGCGCTGCTGGTTGCCACCCAGGATGTGGCCCAGGATGGCCGCGCCATCGAGCCCGCCACCTGCATTGCCGCCCGCGCCTGCGCCGCCGCCCAGCAGCGAGCCCAGCAGGCCGCCGAGGTCCAGACCACCGGCGCCGCCGCCGCTGGCCGCGCCATGGTCGCGCTGCAGAGCGCCGAAGAGATTGGCCGCGCCCTGCGGATCGGCCGCATTGCGGCCCAGCGAGGCCAGCAGCACGGGCAGGGCCGCGCCCACGGCGCTTTCGGTCTGGGCGGGGCTGGCGCCGATCTGGTCCGCCATCTGCTGCATGGGCGCGCCCTGCAGTTGGGCCATCAGTTCGGCGGCCAGGGAAGAGCTGGAGTTCATGGTCGTTCCTTCATCCGGTCGCCCGGTCAACGCAAAGCCACATGGTATGCGCAAGCCGGCGCAGTGCACATGACGGTGCCACGTCCAAGTGTCAACGATGTTTTCCAGCGGCCGCAGGCCCCCGCAGGGGTCAGCTCGTGGTCAGCACCCTCTGCGGCTGCGCGCGCGCCTGCCGCATCTGTGGCGGGCTCTGCACCTGGCTGCGTGACTGGCTCTGTGCCTGGGCCTTCATGGACCGGCGCAGGGCCACGGCATCACCCGCTGCGGCAGGCGAGCGGCCCGTGGCGTCCAGCCGGAACACCTGCACGGTTTCCGACACGGTCTGCGCCTGGGCCTGCAGGGCCATGGCCGATGCCGCGTTCTGCTCGACCAGGGCCGCGTTCTGCTGCGTGATGCTGTCCAGATGCGCCACGGCCGCGTTGACCTGCGAGATGCCGCTGAGCTGCTCGCTGGAGGCGCTGTGGATCTCGCCGATCAGCAGGCTCACGCGCCGCACCAGATCCAGCGATTCGATCATGGTCTTCTGCGCCACCTCGGTCCTCTGGTTACCGTCCAGCACCTTGGCGGCGGAATCGTCGATGAGCTCGCGGATCTCCTTGGCCGCCGCCAGCGTGCGCTGCGAGAGGCTGCGCACCTCGGCCGCCACGACCGCAAAGCCCCGGCCCTGGTCGCCTGCGCGCGCGGCCTCCACGGCAGCGTTCAGCGCCAGGATATTGGTCTGGAAGGCGATAGAGTCGATGAGCTGCGTGATCTCGCCAATGCGCCCCGACGCGGCCTGGATCTGCTTCATGGTGGCGGCCACGCCATCGACGGCGCCGCTGCTGCGTTCGGCCACCTCGCTGGCCTGGGCGGCCAGGTCCGTGGCCTGGCGGGCCGAGTCGGCCGTGTGCTTGACGGTGCCCGTGATCTCCTCCATGGAGGCCGCCGTCTGCTGCAGGTTGCCCGCCTGGGTTTCGGTGCGCGCGGACAGGTCATGGTTGCCCTGCGCGATTTCCCGGCTGGAGATCTGCATCTTGTCGCTTTCCTCGCGCGCATCGCGCACGATGGACAGCAGGTTCACGTTGAGCTGGCTCAGCGCCTTCTGCAGATCGCCTACCACGTCCTTGCGCGTGATGCGTATGGTCTGCGTCAGGTCGCCGGCCGCCAGGCGGTTGGCCAGCAGCACCATCTGCGCCAGCGGCGCCACGGTCAGCCGGTAGGCCCAGGCCCCGGCCAGGCCCGTGAAGATGCAGACCGCCAGCCAGGCCAGCGCAGACCATGCGTCCAGCGTATGCCCACCGGCCAGCGCCGCGCCAAAGGCCGCCGCCACCACCATGAAGAAGATCAGCACCAGCTTGCCGGCCAGGCCCAGGCTCAATGCGCTGGCCAGGCGGCCGCGCAGGTTGTTGCGCAGCAGGTGGCCGGCACGCAGCACGTGGACCCGGCGCCCGGCGTCCTTTTCTGCCCGCATGGTGGCGTAGAGGCGCTCGGCCGCATCGGTCTGCTCGCGCGTGGCCTCGGTGCGCACCGACATGTAGCCCGAGGGCCGGTCGCCATCCATCAGCGGGGTGACATTGGCCATGACCCAGTAGAAGTCGCCGTTCTTGCGCCGGTTCTTCACGGGGGCGGACCAGGGCAGGCCCGCCGAGATGGTCTCCCACATGTCGCGGAAGGCTTCCTCGGGCATGTCGGGGTGGCGGATCATGTTGTGGGGCTGGCCCAGCAGGTCTTCGCGCTCGTAGCCGCTGACCTCGATGAACATCGGGTTGCAGTAGAGGATGCGGCCCTTCAGGTCCGTGGTGGAGACCAGGGTCTGGCCCTTGGGAAACGAGTACTCGCGCGTACTGACCGGCAGATTCACTCTCATAGGCATCCTCCCTTGAAGAAGAAAATCCTGCGTGCCCCATCCGGCCCAGCGAACCGCTGGCCGGAGTTCACAGTTTTTACCCCGAATCGCCACATTTGAAACAAATAAAAACAAAACCTCCATTGGATTCAGACATCTGATATGACCGTATCGATAGCACGCGCACCGCTTTGATGCATGCGGCGCACCAGCCTGGCACGGCCGCGCGGACTCGCGTCCCCGGGCGATCAGTCGCCACAGGGCAGCAGACCTGGCACGCAGCTTGCTAAATCCAGGGCGTGGCCATGCAGGGCCGCAGGGCCAGGCGCAACGACGTGCCACGGCCCGGGACAAAGGCGTCACCCCGCGCGCAGCCATCGGCCGCGCAGCGTGGGGACGCCTTTTTTGTTTTCTGAACCGCAACGGGGGCACGATGAAAAAATCCAGGCTGGTGATGGTGGGCAACGGCATGGCCGGCGTGCGCACGCTGGAGGAGCTGCTCAAGATCGCGCCCGACCTCTACGAGATCACGGTATTCGGGGCCGAGCCCCACCCCAACTACAACCGCATCATGCTGTCGCCCGTGCTGGCGGGCGAGCAGCGGCTGGACGAGATCATCCTCAACGACTGGTCCTGGTATGCGCAGCACGGCATCACCCTGCATGCGGGCTGCCGCGTGCACGCAGTCGACCGGGCGCGCCGCGTGGTGCACGCCCTGGACGCGGCCGGACAGCCGGTGAGCGCCGAGTACGACCGGCTGATCCTGGCCACGGGCTCGCGCCCCTTCATGCTGCCCGTGCCCGGGCGCGAGTTGGAAGGCGTGCTGGGCTACCGCGACATTGCCGACACCCAGGCCATGATCGCGGCGGCCGCCAGCCACCGCCATGCCGTGGTCATCGGCGGCGGCCTGCTGGGCCTGGAGGCCGCCAACGGACTCATGAAGCGCGGCATGGACGTTACCGTGGTGCATGCGGGCGAGCGCCTGCTGGACCGCCAACTGGACGAGACCGCCGCCGCCTTGCTGCAGGCCTCGCTGGCCGAGCGCGGCATGCGCTTTCTGATGCAGGCCCAGACCCGGGCGCTGACGGGCGACGGCCAGGGCCGCGTGGCCTGCGTGCACCTGCAGGACGGGCGCGAGGCACCGGCCTCGCTGGTGGTCATGGCCGTGGGCATCCGGCCCGAGACCACGCTGGCCGAGCAGATGCACCTGCACGTGCAGCGCGGCATCGTGGTCAGCGACACGCTGCAGACCGTGACCGACCCGCGCATCTACGCCGTGGGCGAGTGCGCGGCGCACCGGGGCGTGGCCTACGGGCTGGTGGCGCCGCTGTTCGAGCAGGGCAAGGTGCTGGCCAACCACCTGGCGGAGATGGGCATCGGCCGCTATCCGGGCTCGCAGACCTCGGCCAAGCTCAAGGTCACGGGCATCCATCTGTTCAGCGCGGGCGACTTCCGCGGCGACGAGGGCACGGAGGAAATCGTGCTCAGCGACCCCGGCGCGGGCGTGTACCGCAAGCTGGTGCTGCGCGGTGACAGGCTGGTCGGCGCCTGCCTGTATGGCGACACCGAGGACGGTGGCTGGTACTTCCGCCTGTTGCGCGATGGCGTGGCAGTGCAGGAACTGCGCGACCGCCTCATGTTCGGCGAAAGTCAAGCCAGCCAAGCCAGCCAAGCCAGCAAGGCCAACCAGGCCAGCGGCGCGTGACGGCGCCCGTGCCCTGACCCTCCCTCATCCACCCCAGGCCCACCATGCAAGAAACCCGATCCACCTGCCCCTATTGCGGCGTAGGCTGCGGCGTCCTCATTGAAAGCGATGGTGCGCGCATCACGGGCGTGCGTGGCGATCCGGCGCACCCCGCCAACCACGGCCGCCTGTGCACCAAGGGCAGCACCCTGCACCTGACGGCCTCGCCCGCCCTGGCACAGCAGACGCGGCTGCTGCAGCCCGCGCTGCGTGCCACGCGCGGCGCAGCGCCCCAGGATGTGGGCTGGGATGCCGCACTGGACCTGGCCGCCGGCAGGCTGGCCTCCATCGTGCAGGAGCACGGCCCCGACGCCGTGGGCCTGTATGTGAGCGGCCAGTTGCTGACCGAGGACTACTACGTCTTCAACAAGCTGGCCAAGGGCCTGATCGGCACCAACAACATCGACACCAATTCGCGCCTGTGCATGAGCAGCGCCGTGGCCGGCTACAAGCTCACGCTGGGCGCCGACGCGCCACCGGCCTGCTACGAGGATGTGGACCATGCGGACTGCCTTTTCATCGCGGGCAGCAACGCGGCCTGGGCGCATCCCGTGCTCACGCGGCGCATCGAGCAGGCGCGTGCCGCGCGGCCGCAGATGAAGATCATCGTGGCCGACCCGCGCCGCACCGACACGGCCGGCATGGCCGACCTCTTCCTGCCGCTGCGCCCCGGCAGCGACACCCTGCTGTTCCACGGCATGCTGCACATCATGGAACTGGAAGGCTGGCTGGACCAGACCTACATCGCACGCCACACCAGCGGCTTTGCCGACCTGCAGGCCCTGGTGCGGGAGGCCACGCCCGAGCGCGTGGGCGAGCTCTGCGGCCTGCCCCGGCACGATCTGTTCCAGGCCGCGCAATGGTTTGCGCTGGGCGGGGATGCACGCGACGGCGCCGCCCGTGGCGCCACGCTGAGCCTGTACTGCCAGGGCCTGAACCAGAGCAGCAACGGCACGGCCAAGAACGCCGCGCTGATCGGCCTGCACCTGGCCACGGGCCAGATCGGGCGCGCGGGCGCGGGGCCGTTCTCGCTCACGGGCCAGCCCAATGCCATGGGCGGGCGCGAGGTGGGCGGGCTGGCCAACCTGCTGTCGGCCCACCGCGACCTGGCCAACCCGGCCCACCGCGCCGAAGTGGCCGCACTGTGGGGCGTGGACGCCGTGCCGCCCCGCCCCGGCAAGACCGCCGTGGAGATGTTCGAGGCCGCCGCCGAGGGCGAGATCCGCGCGCTGTGGATAGCCTGCACCAACCCTGCGCAAAGCATGCCCGACCAGGCCCTGGTGCGGCGCGCGCTGCAGCGGGCCGAATTCGTCATCGTGCAGGAGGCCTTTGCCACCACCGCCACCTGCGCCTACGCCGACCTGCTGCTGCCCGCCACCACCTGGGGCGAGAAGATCGGCACGGTGACCAACAGCGAAAGGCGCATCTCGCGCGTGCGCCCCGCCGTGGCCGCACCCGGCGCCGCGCGCCATGACTGGCGCATTGCCGTGGACTGCGCGCGGCGCATGGAGGCGCGGCTGCGCCCGGGCCGGCCCAGCCTCTTCCCCTACGACACCGAAGACGCCGCTGCCGGCGCCCAGGCCATCTGGAACGAGCACCGCGAGAGCACGCGCGGGCGTGACCTGGACATCACCGGCCTGTCCTGGGATCTGCTGGACGCGCAAGGCCCCCAGCAATGGCCGCTGCCCGAAGGCGCAGCCCAGGGCCGCGCACGGCTCTACGAAGACGGCCGCTTTCCCACGCCCGATGGCCGCGCACGCTTTGCCCTGCTGCCCTGGCAGCCGCTGGCCGAGCCGCCCGATGCGCACTATCCCTTCAGCCTGACCACGGGCCGGCTGCGCGACCAGTGGCACGGCATGAGCCGCACGGGCCAGCTGGGCCGCTTGTTCGGCCATGCGGCCGAGCCCTGCCTGCAAATGCACCCGCGGGACATGGCCGAGCGCGGCCTGCGCGCGGGCGACCTGGTGCAGATGAGCAGCCGGCGCGGCGCCCTGCTGGTGCCGGTGCAGCCCGACGACACGCTGACGCCCTCCCAGCTCTTCATGGCCATGCACTGGGGCGGCGAGTACCTGGGCGGCACTTCAATGGGCGGCGTCAATGCCCTGACCACACCGGCCTTGTGCCCCGGCTCCAAGCAGCCCGAACTCAAGCACACGGCCGTGAAGCTGCAAAAGGCCGAACTGCCCTGGACCCTGCTGGCCATGGCCTGGCTGCCCGAGGACCGGGTGCTGGCCGTGCGCGAGCAGTTGTCCGCCCTCATGCCGCACTTCGGCTTTGCCAGCTGCGTGCCCTTCGGCAATGCCGTCCCGCTGCAGGACGCCGCCCGGGCCCGGCACGGCGTGCTGCTGCGCGCCGCCGCGCATGAGGCGCCGGGCGAGGCCGTCCTCGCACGGATCGAATCCCTGCTGGGCCTGGATGTCGCCGACACCCTGCGCTACAGCGACCGCCGCCGCCAGCACAGCCGCGCGCTGCGGCTGGACCGCCACAGCCTGTCCACCACGGTCGAGGCCCTGCTGCTGGCGGGCGACACGCGCGCGGGCAGTTGGCTGTCCACCCTGCTGCAGGACCAGATGCCGGCACAGGACTATGGCCGCCTGCTGCTCATGCCCTCGGGCTCGGCGCCGCTGGCCATCCAGCCGCGTGCACGCCAGGTCTGTACCTGCTTCGATGTGGACGAGACCGCCATCGCAGGCGCGCTTGCGCGCTGCGAGGGCAGCGACGACGCTCGCCTGGCCGCGCTGCAGGGCCAGTTGCGATGCGGCACCAATTGCGGCTCCTGCCTGCCCGAGCTCAAGCGTCTGGTGCGTCACATCCCCCTGGCGAAGAGCCAGGAGGCCGCATGAAAGAGGCGATTGAACAACGGGTTTGCATATATAGCGAAAAGTAATGAAACCTGCGGGAAAATATGCCCCCACAGGATTCCACCCACGATTGCAACGCCATGGGCATCAGCCAATACATCAAGGAAATAGGCCGCGGCGCACGCGGAGCCAAGGCGCTGGAGCGCCCGCAGGCGGCCGACCTGTTCGGCCAGGTGCTGGACGGCGGCGTCAGCGACCTGGAGATCGGGGCCTTTTGCATCGCCATGCGCATCAAGGGCGAGACCGTCGAGGAGATGAGCGGCTTCCTGGACGCCGTGCATGCGCGCGTCGCCCGTTTTCCCGCCGCGGCCAATGGCCGCCCCGTGATCGTGCTGCCCAGCTACAACGGCGCGCGCCGCCTGCCCGTGCTCACGCCCCTGCTGGCCCTGCTGCTGGCGCGAGAAGGCCTGCCCGTGCTGCTGCACGGCATGCGCACCGAGGCGCGCCGCATCCTGGCCAGCGATGTGCTGCAGGCCCTGGGCATTGCGCCGCTGCCATCTCCCCAGGCCCTGGCCGGCGGCCAGGTGGCCCATATCCATACCGAGCATCTGCACCCGGCCCTGGCGCGCCTGCTGTCCGTGCGCGAGGTCATCGGCCTGCGCAACCCGGGCCACAGCGTGGTCAAGCTGCTGGCGCCCTGCGACGGCCCCTGCCTGCTGGTGACGGCCTACACCCATCCCGAGTACCTGCCCATGCTGCACGGCACCTTCGGGACACTGGGCATGAATGTCCTGCTCTCGCGCGGGCTGGAAGGCGAGGTCGCGGCCGACCCGCGCCGGCTGCCGCGCTACGACGGATTTGTGGCAGGCGCCCACCAGCTGCTGGCCGAGCAGCAAAGCGGCACCGCCTCCGACGTGCCGGGCCTGCCCGCCGAGATCGACGTGGACACCACGGCGCGCTACACCGAAGACGTGCTCGCGGGCAGGCTGCCCGTGCCGCCCGCGCTCACACGCCAGGTGGAACACATCGTCCACCTTGCCGATCAGATTCGCTGAATACCCCAGAAAAAACGGAGCCCCGCCATGACGACCCCGTCCCACACCCCCGCGAACACCGCCCGGCGCGGCACCTGCACCCTGGTCGGCGCCGGCCCCGGCGACCCGGAGCTGCTGACCATCAAGGCCCTCAAGGCCATACAGGCCGCCACCGTGCTGCTGGTCGATGACCTGGTCAGCGACGCCATCGTGGCCCATGCCGCGCCCACGGCGCGCATCGTCTACGTGGGCAAGCGCGGCGGCTGCAAGAGCACGCCCCAGGCCTTCATCGAAAAGCTCATGCTGAGCGCCGTGCAGGAGGGCGAGACCGTGGTGCGCCTGAAGGGCGGCGACCCCTTCATCTTCGGGCGCGGCGGCGAAGAGGTGGAGCACCTGCGCGAAGCGGGCGTCGAGGTCCAGGTCATCAACGGCATCACCGCTGGCCTGGCCGGGCTCACCAGCCTGGGCGCCCCGCTCACGCACCGCGACCGGGCGCACGGCGTGGTCTTCATCACGGGCCACGCCAAGCCCGGCGACAGCGGCACTGACTGGCGCCAGCTGGCCGCCACCGCGCGCGATGCGCGGCTCACCCTGGTGATCTACATGGGCGTGAGCAGCGTGGAGCACATCCGCGCCGAGCTGCTCAATGGCCTGCCCGCAGCCACGCCCGTGGCCGTGATCCAGCACGCCAGCCTGCCACAGCAGCGCCACGCGCTGACCACGCTGGGCGCGCTGGTGGAGTGCATTGCCGACACGGGCCTGGGCAGCCCCAGCGTCATCGTCGTTGGCGATGTGGTCCATGGCGTACGGGCAATGGCCGAACCTCAGACGCAGCTCACCGCTGCGGTTGCAGCCGCCTGAGTGCGAGATTGCTGCAATCAAAAATCTATCGATTCATAAAAGTCATTAGTTTTCATTAAAAATCCCCTGTTGGCTGCCGAAACGGCGTTTAGACCGTTTTGGCAGACCGTCAGCTCCGCCAGGCGGCGGTAGCGCCATCGGGGGATTCCATGAAAACACCAGGCCTTAATTTCACTTCCACAGCTGCGCAGATACGGCTGTCCGCATGGCGGCGCACGTGGTCGCCGCTGCTGGCCGGCTGCGCGCTTGGCATGGCCCTGCTCATGCCCGGCCTGGCTGGAGGCGCCGAAATGGTGCTGGCCACGCGCGTCACGGCCGGTGCAAAACCCTGGCTCACGCCCGCGCACCGCCAGTGGCTGCAGGCGCGCGGGCCGCTGACCGTGGGCATTTCCCTGCCCGACCATCCTCCCCTGGAAATGATCGATGGCGAGCGCTTCCAGGGCATCACGGCCGACCACCTGGGCCTGCTGTTTCCCACGCCGGTGCGCTTCAAGACCTATGGATCGCGCGTGGCCGTGCTCGATGCGCTGCGGCGCGGCGAGATCGACCTGGCCTGCGAGGGCACCGAGCTGGAGGCCGAACGCGCCGACCTGGCCCTGAGCGTGCCCTACCTGCCCAGCCAGCCCGTGCTGGTGTCGCTCTCGCATGCGCCCTTCGACGCGGAGCGCCGGGGCGCGCGGCTGGCCATGACGCCCGACCAGCTGTTGCGCTCCCAGGTTGCGGCCGCCTATCCTCTCAGCGAGCTGCTGACCTATGAAACACCCCGACGCGCGCTGGAGGCGCTGAGCCTGGGCGAGATCGACGGCTTCGTCGGCGACACGGTCACGGTGCACTACCTGATCCAGGCCAACTACCTGCTCAACCTGCGCGTGCAGGGCTTTGCCCCCATAGAAAGCCGGGGCTTCGGCATGCTGGTGCGGCATGACGATACGCAGTTGAAGGCCTATCTGGACCAGGCCCTGCCCGCCATCACCTTGCAGCATGGCGACGACATTCTGCACAGCTGGAGCGGCAGCCGCCGTCCGCTGCTGGGAAGCGACCGCGTGGCCCTGACACCCTCGGAAAAGCAGTGGCTGGATGCCCATCCCCGCATTCCCGTGGTGCTCAACAGCTCGCTGGGATCGCTGGGAAAGCTGAATGCCGACCGCCAGGCCGAGGGCATAGGACCCGACTACCTGGACCTGATCAGCCACCGCGCCGGCCTGCAGTTCGACTACGTGACCGCACGCAACTACACCGAACTCGAGGCCATTCTGGGCTCGGGCAAGGCCCTGCTCACCCCCGTCTACACCTCGCCGCCGATTGCATCGCCCGATATCAAGCTGCTGCCGCCCTACCTGCGCAGCGCGGTGGTGGTGCTGGCCCGGCCCGAGGCGAATGCGGGCACACAGCGCGACAAGGGCATACACCACCTGCAGGGACTGGAGGGCAAGCGCGTGGCCATGGTGGCTGGCTTCTTCCTGGAGGACACGGTGCGCCGCGAGCATCCGCGCATACGGCTGCAGCTGTATCCCGACCTGGCCCAGGCCCTGGCCAGCGTGGCGGCCGATGACAGCGATGCCTTCGTCGGCAACGACTACGCAGCGCGCTATGCCAACGCCCAGCAATTGGGCAACCAGTTGCAGCTCACCGGCATCCTGGAGGACTACACCCGCCCCGTGAGCCTGGCCGTGCATGCCGCCGAGCCCGAGCTTCTGAGCATTCTGGAGAAGGCCCAGCTGTCCATCTCACCCGAAGAAATGGCCGAAATCGTGCGCCTGTGGGCGCCGCGCGATAGCGGCAGCGGCACGCGCTTTTGGCGCGAGCACCGCCAGCGCCTGCTGCTGCTGCTGGCAGCGCTGGCGCTGGCCACGGCCACCTCCCTGGTCTGGGGCTTTTACCTGAGCCGCCAGATGCGCAGGACGCGCCGTGCCGAGCGGCGCGCCGAGGCCGCCAACCGGGCCAAAAGCCTGTTCCTGTCCACCACCAGCCACGAGATACGCACGCCGCTGAGCGCCATCATCGGCCTGCTGGAGCTGGCGCAGGACCGCGAAAAACTCGGCCTGCCCCACCGCGATACCCTGGCCGCGGCCCACAAGGCCTCCCAGGGCATGCTGCTGCTGCTGGGCAATGTGCTGGACCTGCACCGCATCGAGTCGGGCCACATCGACTCCACGCCCCAGCCCGTGGCGCTGCGGCCGCTGATCGAAGATATGGCCCCGCTGCTGCAGGGCCTGGCGCACGGCAAGCGGCTGTCGCTGCGCACCCAGGTTGGCAAGGGCGTGGACCACAGCGTGACGGCCGACCCGCTGCACCTCAAGCAGGTGCTGTTCAACCTGCTGAGCAATGCCATCAAATTCACCGAACGCGGCAGCGTCACCCTGCGCGCGCAAGGCACCCGCCGCCATGACCGCCTGCTGCTGCAGATGGAGGTGGAGGACACCGGCATCGGCATTGCCCCGCAGGACCAGGCCCGGCTGTTCAAGCCCTTTTCGCAGGTGCCGGGCGCCCATCAGGACCAGGCCTTCGGCAGCGGCCTGGGCCTGAGCATCACGCGCCGCCTGCTGGAGCACATGGGTGGGACCATCACCCTGGAGAGCGTGCCGTGCCGGGGCTCACGCTTCACGGTCAGGTTGAGCCTGCCCCTGGTGGAGACGGACGACAGGCCGTCGGCCGAAGAAGTATTGCCCCGGATCATGCCCGCGCCCCTGGAGCTGCGTGCAAAGGCCGATACAGGCACCGGGCCCCTGCCCGAAGTCCCGGCCGAGCCTGAACTCAGAATCCTGGCCGTGGAAGACTATATGTTCAATCGCGAGCTGCTCAAGAGCCAGCTCACCGCGCTGGGCCACGGCATCTCGCTGGCCGGCGATGGGCAGGAGGCCTGGGCGCGTTGCCTGGTCGAGTCCTTTGATCTCATCATCACCGACGGCCGCATGCCGATCATGGACGGCTTCGAGTTCATCCGGCGCCTGCGTCGGCGGGAAGCCGAAAACCAGCTGCGCCGCTGCCGCGTGATTGCGCTGACCGCCAGTCCCGAGGCCTCCGAGGCCCTGCGCTACCTGCAGGCCGGTGCCGACGAGGTGCTGTCCAAGCCGGCTTCCATGGAAGACCTCAGGCGCGTCATCGAGCAGGTGCGGGACGAGTTGCAGGGCAGCGCGCCCGGCACCTGGCATCGGCCACCGGCCGCACCCTCCACGCTCAGCCCGGCTTGACCGAGCTGCTGGCCGTCACGCGGCTTTGCTCGAAGCGCTGGGCCAGCTCGCGGCGCAGGTCCTTGCGGATCAGCGCGGCCTGCCAGCGGCGCTTTTCCTCGTCGGTGGCCGGCACCAGCGTGGGCACGGGCGCAGGCTGCTTGTTCTCGTCCACCGCCACCATGGTGAAAAAGCAGCTGTTGACATGGCGCACCACCTGGGTGCGGATGTCCTCGGCCACCACCTTGATGCCGATTTCCATCGACGACTTGCCCGTGTGGTTGACGCTGGCCAGGAAGGTCACCAGCTCGCCCACGTGGATGGGCTGCAGGAACATCACCTGGTCCACGCTCAGCGTGACCACATAGCGGCCCGCGTAGCGGCTGGCGCAGGCATAGGCCACCTGGTCGAGCTGCTTGAGAACGGCGCCGCCATGGACGTTGCCCGAAAAGTTCGCCATGTCGGGCGACATGAGCACGGTCATGCTCAGCTGGTGCGATGGGAAATTCATCGCTGGATTTTAGGTCCCCCCTGAGTCGCTGCGCGCCTTCCCCCAGAGGGGGACGACACCCTCGGTGCGGGGCGGCCCTTCCTCGGTGTCCCTGGCTTCAGGACACGCCAGTTTCACAGGGCACGCGAAGGGCTGGCACAAGTGCGCGAGAATGGGCGCCCTTTTGCCCCCCGAGTGACGTTTTTGTGACCTCTTCCCTCTCTTTCGACGCCATCGTCATCGGCGCCGGCGCGGCCGGCCTGTTCTGTGCGGCCCAGGCCGGACAGCGTGGCCTGTCGGTGCTGCTCCTGGACCACGCGGAGAAGGTAGCCGAGAAGATCCGCATCTCGGGCGGCGGCCGTTGCAACTTCACCAACCGCGATCTGGACGTGCGTGCGCCGCACAAGCACTTCGTGGGCGGCAACCCGCAGTTCTGCCGCTCGGCCCTGTCGCGCTACACGCCGGCCGACTTCATCGCGCTGATGGACAGGCACGGCATTGCCCACCATGAAAAGCACAAGGGCCAGCTGTTCGCCGACCGCTCGGCCGAGGACATCATCGCCATGCTGCTGGCCGAATGCCAGGCCGGCGGCGTGCAGCGCTGGCAGCCCTGCAAGGTCGATTCCGTCGCGCATGCGGATGGCCAGTACCGCCTGCAGACCAGCCGTGGCGCCGTGCAGGCGCCCAGCCTGGTCATCGCCACGGGCGGGCTGTCCATTCCCAAGATCGGCGCCACCGACTTCGGCTACCGCCTGGCCCAGCAGTTCGGCCTGCCCCTGGTCGAGCGCACGCCGGGCCTGGTGCCGCTGACCTTCGACGGCGATGCCTGGGCCCCCTACGCCCAGCTCGCGGGTCTGGCCCTGCCCGTGGAGATCAGCACCGGCAGCAAGAAAGAGCGCATGGCCTTCATGGAAGACCTGCTGTTCACGCACCGCGGCCTGTCCGGCCCCGCCGTGCTGCAGATCTCGAGCTACTGGAAGCCCGGCACGCCCCTGTGCATCAACCTCGCCCCCGAGGTGGACCTGCAGGACGAATTGCTCAAGGCCAAGTCGCGCTCGCGCAAGCTCATCGCCAACGAACTGGCGCAGTGGCTGCCCTCGCGCCTGGCCGATGCCTGGGTGCAGCAGGACGCGGCCTGGCAGCGCCCCATTGCCGAAGCCTCGGACAAGGCCCTGAACCAGCTGGCCGAGCGCCTGTCGCGCTGGGAGATCGTGCCCACCGGCACCGAAGGCTACAAGAAGGCCGAAGTGACGCTGGGCGGCGTGGACACGCGTGCGCTTTCGCAACAGACCATGGAATGCAAGACCCAGCGCGGCCTGTACTGCATCGGCGAAGTGGTGGACATCACCGGCTGGCTGGGCGGATACAACTTCCAATGGGCCTGGGCCAGCGGGTATGCGTGCGCGCAGGCCTTGCCTTGTGCGTGATTTGTCAGATCGCTTTCGTCTCGCGTATAATCGCCCGCTTTGCTGGCAATTGCCCCGTCGGCCAATACTAGTTAACTATTGACGGGGACCAACCGCTGAACATGGCTCTCAGGCCCGATCTTCCCGAGAACCCGCTGTCAGCACAGATATCTGGAAATCTAGCTAATGACCACCATCCGCGTAAAAGAAAACGAGCCCTATGAAGTTGCCCTGCGCCGCTTCAAGCGCACCATCGAAAAGCTCGGCCTGCTGACCGACCTGCGCGCTCGCGAGTTCTACGAGAAGCCCACATCCGAACGCAAGCGCAAGAAGGCTGCCGCCGTCAAGCGTCACTACAAGCGCGTTCGCAGCATGCAGCTGCCCAAGAAGCTGTACTGATCAGCCCTTGACCAGCCGGCTCTCGTCAGCCGCAAAACCCGCGCTCGGGACGCCAGGCGCGGGTTTTTTGTTTTTGTTTTTTGGTTTTTGTTTTCCGACGCCACTACCTCAGGAGAAATGCCATGAGCCTCAAGGCCCAGATCACCGAAGACATGAAGACCGCCATGCGCGCCAAGGACAGCGAACGCCTGGGCACCATCCGCCTGCTGCTGGCCGCGATGAAGCAAAAGGAAGTCGATGAGCGCGTCGAGCTCGACGACGCCGCCGTCATCGCCATCGTGGACAAGCTGATCAAGCAGCGCAAGGACAGCATTGCCGCCTTCGAGGGCGCGGGCCGCCAGGACCTGGCCGACAAGGAAAAGGCCGAAATGGCCGTGCTGACCGCCTACCTGCCCGCACGCATGTCGGCCGAGGAAGTGGCCACCGCCGTGAAGGCCATCGTGGCCGAGCTGGGCGCCTCCGGCCCCGGCGACATGGGCAAGGTCATGGGCGCGGTCAAGGCGCAACTGGCTGGCAAGGCCGACATGGGCCAGGTGTCCGCTGCCGTCAAGGCCGCCCTGGCAGGTTGAGCCTGCTGCGGCAGCCGCGCCCTTTTCAGGACGCTGCTGCCGCCCATTCCTGCTGAAAGTGCTCCTGCAGGAATTCGACACAGACACGCACCTTGGCCGACAGCTGCAGCCGCGTCGGATAGACCGCCCAGACATTGGCCTCCTGCCGCCATTCGGGCAGCAGCTGCACCAGGCGCCCGGCCTGCAGATGGGCGCCCACATCCCACAACGAGCGCAGCGCAATGCCGCGCCCGTCCACGGCCCACTGCACCACCATCTCGCCGTTGTTGGCCGACAGCGGCCCCGTGACCTTCACCGATTGCTCGGCGGCGCCCGCGCGCAGCCGCCACACGCCAAAGGCCTGGTCGCGCTCCTTGATGGCCAGGCAGTCGTGGGCCGACAGCTCGGCCGGCGTGCGCGGCGTGCCCCGGCGCGCCAGGTAGGCAGGCGCCGCGCACAGCACGCGGTGGTTGTCGGCCAGCCGCCGCGCAATCAGGTGGGGCGCGATCTCGTCGCCCACGCGCACATCCAGATCGAAGCCCTCCCCCGCCACATCCACCAGCCGGTCGAACACATCCAGCCGCACCTGCAGCCCCGGATGGCGCTCCACCAGCCGGGACAGCGCCGGCGCGATCACATGCCGCCCAAAGCCGAAGCTGCTGCTCACGCGCAGCAGGCCGCGCGGCTCGCTGCGCGTGATGGCCACCTCCTGCATCAGCTGGTCCATGTCGTCGAGGATGCGCTGCGCCCAGTGGAATACGCGCTCGCCCTCCTCGGTCACGGCCACGCGGCGCGTGGTGCGGTGCAGCAGCTTCACGCCCAACTCCTGCTCCAGCAGGCGGATGCGCTTGCTCACATAGGCGGGCGATGCACCCAATTCCTCGGCCGCAGCGGCAAAGCCGGATTTGCGGGCCACCACGGTGAAGACACGCAGGTCTTCGGGAGCCGGTTGTTTATTCACGATCTGTAAACAATGGAACCACAGTTGGCCGATTGTATTTAGCCCTGGCGCAGCCAACAATGCCATGCATGCGGCCAGGCTGTCAGCGGCGCCGCTTCATATCCATCCATTCGATCCAAGGACAGACACCATGCAAGACACATTCAAGATCGCCGTCATCGCCGGTGACGGCATTGGCAAGGAAGTCATGCCCGAAGGCCTGCGCACGCTGGAGGCCGCCGCCAGCCGCTTTGCGATCAAGCTCGAATTCCACCATTTCGACTGGGCCCACTGCGACTACTACCTGGCCCACGGAAAAATGATGCCCGACGACTGGAAGGCGCAGCTCTGCGGCATGGACGCCATCTTCTTCGGCGCCGTGGGCTGGCCCGCCACCGTGCCCGACCATGTCTCGCTGTGGGGCTCGCTGCTCAAGTTCCGCCGCGAGTTCGACCAGTACATCAACCTGCGCCCCGTGCGCCTGTTCGAAGGCGTGCCCTGCCCGCTGGCCGGCCGCAAGCCCGGCGACATCGACTACTACGTGGTGCGCGAGAACACCGAAGGCGAATACACCTCGCTGGGCGGCATCATGTACGAAGGCACGGACCGCGAAATCGTGATCCAGGAATCGGTCTACTCGCGCAAGGGTGCCGAGCGCCTGCTCAAGTACGCCTTCGACCTGGCCCAAAGCCGCGAGCGCAAGCACGTCACCCTGGCCACCAAGAGCAACGGCATCGCCATCAGCATGCCCTGGTGGGACCAGCGCGCCGAGGACGTGGCCAAGGCCTACCCGGACGTCACGCTGGACAAGCAGCACATCGACATCCTGACCGCGCGCTTCGTGCTGCAGCCGGGCCGCTTCGACGTGGTGGCCGCCACCAACCTGTTCGGCGACATCCTCAGCGACCTGGGACCGGCCACCACGGGCACCATCGGCCTGGCCCCCTCGGCCAACCTCAACCCCGACCGCAGCTTCCCCAGCCTGTTCGAGCCCGTGCACGGCTCGGCCCCCGACATCTATGGCAAGAACATCGCCAACCCCATCGCCATGGTCTGGTCGGCAGCGCTGATGCTGGACTTCCTGACCCACGGCCAGGGCGCAGGCCGCGCGGCGCACGACGCCATCGTCTCGGCCATCGAGGAAGTCATCAAGAACGGCCCCCGCACGCCCGACCTGGGCGGCACGGCCAGCACCACCGAAGTGGGCCAGGCCATCGCGGCACAGATCGCGGGCAGGTAGGCCTCAGGGCTGCTGCGCCTGCCGGGGCCGGCGCACGGCCCTGATGCGGCCGCTTTCTCCGCCGCCGCAGAAGAAGCGGTCGCCGCCGTCGGATTCCAGCCCCGACACGCCGGTGCCGGCCGGCATCTCCAGCCGCTGCAGCACGGCACCGCTGTCCGGGTCCAGGCGCCGCAGATCGCTCTGGCCCTCTTCCCAGGTGCCGTGCCACAACTGGCCGTCCACCCAGGTGACGCCGGTGACGAAGCGGTTGGACTCCAGGGTGCGCAGCACCGCCCCGGTGTCCGGATCGATCTGATGGATCTTGCGGCCGTGGTACTGACCCACCCACAGCGAGCCCTCGGCCCAGGCCATTCCCGAATCGCCGGCATCGCCGCCGCCCCCGGGTGCAGGAATGGTGGCCAGCACATGGCCGGTGGACAGGTCGATCTTCTGGATACGGTCATTGGCGATCTGGAACAGATGCCGGCCATCGAAGGCCGTGCCGGCATCGCCCGGCACAGGGATGCTGCGCACGATCCGGCCGCTGTCGGGGTTCAGCGCCTGCAATTGGGTGCCGGTGGCGAACCAGACCTGGCTGCCGTCGTAGGACACCCCGTGCACGCAATCGATGCCGGGAAAGGGACCGTATTCGCGGATGATTTCTGCAGCTTCTGTCTTCATGCGGAACTCCTGGTTGCGTTGGTCGGCCCATGCTAGCCAGCCGGCAGCACAGCGGGGAGTAACAAAGTCGTCGTGAATCCCGGCGCAGGCCGGGCCACCCAGCGGCGGGCGCGTCCCCGGCCCACGGGCTGCGCCAGCGCGTCGCGCTCCAGCGCCTCCAGGGCCCTCTGGACGCTGCGCTGGCTCGCGCCCAATGCCAGGGCCAGCGCCGAACTGGCCCAGGCCTCGCCATCGGAGAGCAGCGCCAGCACCGGCCCGCACAGCGTCCCTTGCACTGCTTCCAAGGGCCGTGCCAGCACGGCCACCCGGGCCTGCCGGGGCGCCAGCACAAATCCCAGGGGCGTGGCGTGAACTTCGGCCAGCGGCCGCAGCAGCCGGCGCAGGCGGCCGATTTCGACACGCAGACGCGCACGGTACGACTCATCGGCCTGCCGGGCGCGAAATACCTGCGCCACCAGCGCCTCGCGTGGGACATCGCCGGGCCAAGCCTCGCCCAGCGCGCGCGCCAGCGCAAACAGCACCGGGCGCCCCGCCAGCGAGACCGCCACCGCTCCGGCGCGCACCGCATGGCGGCAGGCATCCACCACCAGCGCGCCCGAGGCCAGCAGGGTCCCGGCCTCATCCAGCGACAGCAGCTTCTGAGCCTGCGGTCCGGCCGGCTCCCGCTCCAGCAGCACTGCAGCAGGCGCGTGCAGGGCCTGGGCGGCCTGCCCCACCTCGGCGGCCAGTGCTGCAATGCCGGCGGCGCCGGCCGCCTGCGCGGCATCGGCCAGCGCACCGTGCGCCGCACGGATGTCCAATCGGCGCATGGCGATACCCGCCAGGGCCAGGCCATGGAACGCCTGCAAGGCGGCAGGCAGCAGCGCGGGCCGCAGTCCGCCCAGCAGACCCTCGGCCTCACCCAGGCGGCCCAGCAGCAGGCAACGGCGTATTTCCAGATAGCCTGCATGCGCGGCGTTCACAGGATCGCCATGCGCCTGCAGCACCGCCCGCGCCGCAACCAACCTGCGGGCCGGCCATGCCAGCTCGCGCAGGGCCAGTGCAATCTCGGCCTCGGCCACTACGCAGCGGGCGCGGGCCACGGCCTCATGGGGGCCGAAGGCGCGCGCAGCGCTGCGCAGCAAGGCCCGGGCCCGTACCAGATCGCCCAGTTGCGCCATGGCGATGCCACGCAGTGCCAGCGCGGGCGCATCGTCGCGCAGCGCCACCCGGTTCAGCGCACCAAGGGGGTCGCCAACCGCGAGCGCACGGGCCGCCGCCGTGATCAGAGAATCCATGCCCATCCCATCCATCGTGTGCGGCACGGCTGTGCCTGCAATCCATCCCGGGCCAACGCACGGTCACGGCCCGGTCATCGGTGGGCGCTAGGCTGGGTCGCCAAACGCCCTGCCAAACGCTCTGCCAAACGCTTTGTCACGCCCACTCCCCCGCCATGATGCTCCGCCGCCATCTTCTGCTGTCCGCCGCTGGCGGCTCGCTGCTGCCCTCCATCCTCCGGGCCCAGTCCGCACCCGCCGCCATCACGCGCGACGCGGCGCGGCCGCTGCTGCCCTCGGGCGTGCAAAGCGGCGACGTGCTGGCTGACCGCGCCATCGTCTGGGCGCGCGCCAGCCGCGATGCGCGCATGTGGATCGAATGGTCCACCACCTCCGGCTTTGCCAACCCCACGCGCGTGCGCGGGCCTGATCTGCTGATGGACAGCAGCGACGGCACGGGCCGCATCGACCTGCAGGGCCTGCCTGCGGGCCAGGACATCTTCTACCGCGTGGTGCTGGAGGACTTTGCCAGCGCCAATGTGCGCTCGCCCGCCGTGCAGGGACACTTTCGCACGCCGCTGGCGGCGGGCATGCCCGCCACGCGGCCGCTGCGCCTGGTGTGGAGCGGCGACACCGCAGGCCAGGGCTTCGGCATCAACGAGGCCTTTGGCGGCATGCGCATCTACGAGGCCATGCGCAGGACCGACCCCGACGTGTTCCTGCACAGCGGCGACACCATCTATGCCGACGGCCCCATCGCCGCGCAGATGAAGCTGCGCGACGGCACGCTGTGGAAGAACCTGGTCACGCCCGAGGTCGCCAAGGTGGCCGAGACGCTGGACGAATTCCGGGGCCGCCACCGCTACAACCTCATGGACGCCAACGTGCGCGCCCTGGGCAGCGAGGTCGCCCAGATCTGGCAGTGGGACGACCACGAGGTCACCAACAACTACTCGGACAGCAAGAGCGTGGCCAACGACGCGCGCTACACCGAAAAGAACGTGCAGCTGCTGGCGGCGCGCGGTCAGCGCGCCTTCATGGAATACGCGCCCATGCGTCCCTTCGGCGCGGCCATGCACCAGCGCCTGTACCGCCGCCTGCCCCAGGGCCCGCTGGCCGACATCTTCGTGATCGACATGCGCAGCCACCGCGGCCCCAACAGCCACAACCTGCAGGCGGCCGAAGGCCCGGACACCGACATGCTGGGCCGCCCCCAGGTGCAGTGGCTGCTGGACGGCCTCAAGCGCAGCCGCGCCACCTGGAAGCTGATCGCCAGCGACATGCCCATCAGCCTCTTCGTGCCCGATGGCAAGGATGCCGAGGGCCGCGCCCAGTGGGAGGCCGTGGCCAATGGCGAGCATGGCGCGCCCCGGGGCCGCGAGCTGGAGATGGCGCGCCTGCTCAAGGGCATCAAGGACGCGGGCATCCGCAACGTGGTCTGGCTCACGGCCGACGTGCACTACACGGCGGCCCACCATTTCAGCCCCGAGCGCGCCAGCTTCCAGGACTTCGACCCGTTCTGGGAATTCGTCTCCGGCCCGCTGAACGCGGGCGGCTTCGGCCCCAACGAGATGGACAAGACCTTTGGCGGCGAAGTCGTTTTCCAGAAAAGCGCGGGCCACGCCAACTCGGCGCCCAGCGAAGGCTTCCAGTTCTTCGGCCAGCTCGACATAGACCACCGCAGCCAGGCGCTGACCGTGGTGCTCAAGGACCTGGACGGCAAGGCGCTGTACACGAAGACGCTGGAGCCGCAGCGCAGCTGAGCCTGCCGCCTGGAGATCACGGCATTGCCCCCGCCGCAGGCCCCTGGCCGGCGAACAGGGCAAGATGGCCGGCTGCGGCATTCGGGCCGCTCAGACACAGCACGGAATCTCCATGAAGCACTACGACTACATCGTCATCGGCGGCGGCAGCGGCGGCATTGCATCGGCCAACCGCGCCGCCATGCACGGGCGCCACTGCGCGCTGATCGAAGCCGGCGAGATCGGCGGCACCTGCGTCAACGTGGGCTGCGTGCCCAAGAAGGTCATGTGGCATGCGGCCCAGATCGGCGAGGCCATGCACCGCTACGGCCCCGACTACGGCTGGGATGCCACCGTCCACCGCCTGGACTGGCAACGCCTGCTGGACAGCCGCAGCGCCTACATCGACCGCATCCATGCCTCGTATGAAAGCGGCCTGGCGCGCAACAAGGTCGAGCTGATCCAGGGCTTTGGCCGCTTCGTGGATGCGCGCACCGTGGAGGTGGGCGGCCAGCGGCTCAGTGCCGATCACATCCTCATCGCCACGGGCACGCGCCCGGCACGGCCCGACATTCCGGGCGCCGAGCTGGGCATCGACTCCGACGGCTTCTTCGCCCTCAAGGCCCTGCCTGCGCGCACGGCCGTGGTGGGTGCCGGCTATATCGCCGTGGAGATTGCCGGCGTGCTGCACGCGCTGGGTTCGCAGACCCATCTGTTCCTGCGCCAGAACTCGGCACTGCGCGGGTTCGATCCGCTGCTGAGCCAGACCCTGATGGAGATCATGGAGGCCGAAGGCCCCGCCGTGCACCGCCAGGCCACCCCGAAGGCCGTGGTCCGCAACGCAGACGGCAGCCTGGACCTGCAACTGCAGGACGGCAGCAGCCACACCGTGGACTGCGTGGTCTGGGCCGTGGGCCGCAGGCCCGACACCTCGGGCCTGAACCTGGAGGCCGCAGGCGTGGCGCTGCAGGACAGCGGCCACATCGCGGTGGACAAGTTCCAGGACACCAATGTGCCCGGCATCCACGCCGTGGGCGACATCACGGGCCGCATCGAACTCACGCCCGTGGCCGTGGCCGCCGGCCGGCGCCTGTCCGAGCGCCTGTTCAACGGCAAGACGGGCGAGCACCTGGACTACGACAACGTACCCACCGTGGTCTTCAGCCACCCGCCCATCGGCACCGTGGGCCTGACCGAGCCGCAGGCACGCGAGCGCTTTGGCGACGATCAGGTCAAGGTCTACCAATCGGCCTTCACCGCCATGTACACGGCCGTCACGCGCCACCGCCAGCCCGCGCGCATGAAGCTGGTCTGCGTGGGCCCAGAGGAGCGCATCGTGGGCATACACGGCATTGGCCTGGGGATGGACGAGATGCTGCAGGGCTTTGCCGTGGCCCTGAAGATGGGCGCCACCAAGCGCGACTTCGACGACACCGTGGCCATCCACCCCACGGCGGCCGAGGAGTTCGTGACCATGCGCTGAACAGGCGCACAGCCTGCACTCAGCGGTTGACCACGGCCTTGGGCAGGGCCAGCGTCAAGAGGCTGCCGGCCACCAGGCAGGCGGCGAACAGCAGCAGGCCTGCGCTCGACGAGTGCGTGAGATCCTTGAGCCAGCCCAGCAAATAGGTGGCCGCAAAGCCTCCCAGGTTGGCAATGGAGGCGATCAGCGCAATGCCTGCGGCCGCCGCCGGCCCCGTCAGGAACGTGGCGGGCAGGCACCAGAACACGGGAAAGGCTGCCATGATGCCCGCCGTCGCCAGAGAGAACAGCAGCACCGTGGCGAACACATGGCCGGTGTACAGCGTGCTCAGCGCCATGGCGGCCGCGCCCGCCAGTGCCGGCAGCACGATGTGCCAGCGCCGCTCGCGGCGCCGGTCGGAGCTGATGCCGTTGAGCAGCAGCGCAGCGATGGCAAAGGCATTGGGAACGGCCGTGAGCAGGCCGATCTCGGCCGTGCTCCTGACCCCGGCCTCGCGGATGATGGTGGGCAGCCAGAAGCTGATGGCATAGGTGGACATCATCAGGCTCAGGTCGATCATGCCCAGCAGCCAGACCCGGCCGCTGGACAGCGCCGCCCACAGCGAATGGTGGGACTCGGCCAGCCTGTCGCTGTCGAGGTTGGCGCGCAGCACGCCCTTGTCGCGCGGCGACAGCCATTTGGCCGACTCGATGCTGTTGGGCAGGTAGACGAAGACCAGCAGGCCCAGCACCACCGAGGGGATCGCCTCCAGGAAGAACAGCCACTGCCAGCCCGCATGGCCACGCACGCCGGCAAAGGCCGTCATGATCCAGCCCGACAGCGGCGCCCCGACCAGGCTGGCCAGCGGCAGGCCGATCAGGAACAGCGCCATGATCTTGCTGCGCATGCGCGTGGGATACCAGTAGGTCAGGTACAGCATGACGCCGGGAAAGAACCCCGCCTCGGCCACACCCAGCAGAAAGCGCAGCACATAGAACTGCATGGGCGTGCTCACGAACATGGTCGCGCCCGAGATCAGGCCCCAGGTGATCATGATCCGCGCGATCCACAGCCGCGCGCCCATGCGCGCCAGCACCAGGTTGCTGGGCACCTCGAAGAGGATGTAGCCCACGAAGAACAGGCCCGCACCCAGGCCGTAGACCGTCTCGCTGAAGCCCAGGTCCTGCTGCATCTGCAGCTTCGCCAGCCCCACGTTGATGCGGTCCAGATAGGCGGCCAGGTAGCACAGGCAGAAGAAGGGCACGAGCCGCCACGTCACGCGCCCGTACAGCTGCCGCCGCTCCTTCTCCTGCTCCCGCAAATGGACCCCCTGCCCCTGCATACCGCCAATGCCTGCATTGCTGTGAACTGACATTTCAGCTCCTTGCTGTGTTGACCATTGCCACCGTTCATGGCCCTGCGTCGCCGCGTTGGCGCACTGCAGCCGGATCCGGCGGAAACATCTGTCTGCAGTGGAAATTTCAAGTGCCTACGCTCAATGCTACGCACGATAGTAAAAAACAAATCAAGTAGTTTCCCGATAGTCATCATCCATCAATGCGCACAAAAATCCCTGCACGCAAAGGAAACAAGGGGCATCAACTCACGCAATGCCTTGGTGCTCCTTTGTAGTGAACCCGACTCAATTCAAGTGCATACGCTTCAAAACCCCGAATCTGCGGAACGAAATCCGTGATCAGAACCGAGGAGACAACCCATGCCCAGACTGCAATCAAGGACAGGACACGCCATTGCCCTGGCCGCCCCGGCACTTGCCCTGCTCCATGCCATCGTCCCGCTGCCGGCGGGTGCGCAGGTCACGCTGCAGGGTCAGATCGATGCCTTCGCGGGGTTCTCGCGCCCGCTGGGCGCGGACAAGGGCACGGGCGTGCTCACGCCAGGCGGCATGCAGACGAATTTCTGGGCCTTGCGCGGAACGGAGGACCTGGGTTCTGGATTGAAGGCCGTGTTTGCACTGGAGGCCTTCTACCGCGCGGACAGCGGCGCCGAAGGGCGTTTTGCCAATGACGCCTTCTTTGCGCGCAGCGCCTATGTGGGCCTGAGCGGCGGCTGGGGCACGCTGCAACTGGGGCGCAACACCACGCCCTACTGGCTGGCCACCATCGCCTTCAACCCGTATGCAGGGTCCTTTTCGTTCTCACCCGCGGTGCTGCACAGCTTCGGGCCCAACGGCACGGCCGCCGCGCCGCTGCGGGGCGACTCGGGCTGGAGCGACAGCCTGCTCTACACCAGCCCGTCCTGGGGCGGATTCACGGCACGGCTGCAGTATTCGTTCGAGCCGCCGGCCGGCACGCCCGCATCCCAGCGCCGCGATGCGGACAAGTACGGCGCCAGCCTCAGCTATGCGGGCGGCGCATTCGCCGCCGCCCTCGCCTACCAGAGCGTGGCCTATCCCAATGCCGCCACCACCGCTACCGCCACCAGCTTTGACCGCCAGAGCGCCTGGCTGCTGGGCGGCTCCTACGATCTGGGCATGGTCAAGCTGTTCGCCCAGTACCAGCGGCTGGCCGACACCGTGGCCGGCGCGGACCGCCGCAGGAACAGCGGCCAGTTCGGCCTGTCCATTCCCGCAGGCCCGGGCGCCGTGCTGGCCTCATATGGCCATGCGCGCACCTCGGGCGCCGAAGACGCCAGGCGCAACACCTGGGCCGTGGGCTATGACTATCCCCTGTCCAAGCGCACGGACATCTACCTCAACAGCCTGCACGACCGCATCACGGGCACGGGCGCCGGCAGCGGCCAGACCTGGGGCCTGGGCCTGCGCCACTATTTCTGAGCCCTGGGCTGGGGCTGGGCCGGTGGCTGCTGCACCACGCGCAACACCGTCTCCACCATGTGGTCGCCCCAGCGCTGCAGCTCGGCCTGCTGCAGCAGCTCCTTGTCGAAGAAGGCGCTCAGCGTGTGGCGATTGGAGAGGTAGAAGTAGCCCAGTCCCATGACCGTGATGTAGAGATCGTCGATGTGCACATCGGGACGGAACAGGCCCTGGGCCATTCCCGATTCCACGGCCTTGCGCAGCAGCGTGATGGCGTTGGGAAAGAAGTCGCGTATGCCCGAGGCCTTCTTCAGGTGCTTGCCCTTGAGCAGGTTTTCGGTGTTGAGCAGGAAGATCAGTTCCGGGTGCTCCTGGTAGTAGCGCCACATGAAGCGCACCACGGCCTCCAGCGCCGCGCGCGGATCGTCGAAGTCCACCAGCAGCTTCGCCTCGGCCTCCACCAGCTTGCGGTAGGCGTTCTCCAGCACGGCGGCGAACAGCTTGTCCTTGCTGCCGTAGTGGTAGTAGAGAAGGCTCTCGTAGCACTTGGCCTGCTTGCCGATGCGCTGCACGCTGGCGCCGTCGTAGCCACTTCTGGCGAACTCGATCTCGGCCGCCAGCAAGATGGCCTCCTTGGTCGTCTTGCCGGTCTTGGCAGTCCGCTTGCGCCCCGCAGACGCCTTGGCAGGGGCCTTGGAAGGTGCCGACTTCGCAGCGGCTTTCCTGGCGGGCGCAGCCTTGCGCTTCGGGGTGGCGGGAACTTCCTCGGGATCAGTGGTCATGGGCACGGCGTCAGGTGAAGGGGGCGTTGCGTCGGCCATTCTAGGGAAAAACGCCATATTGAAATTGAGTGTTCACTCAAACAAAATTGAGTGAACACTCAACAAGGAGAGGCCCCATGGAAACCTATGTACTCGATACCTGGTACCCGCTGACCTGGTCGCGCAACGTGGGCCGCCAGCTGTCGGCGCACCGCATCGTCGAACGTGACGTGGTGCTCTACCGCACCGAGGCCGGCGCCGTCGTGGCCATGGAGGACGCCTGCCCCCACCGCCTGCTGCCGCTGTCCATGGGCAAGCTCAAGGGCGATGCCATCGAATGCGGCTACCACGGCCTGACCTTCGACTGCAGCGGCCGCTGCACGCGCGTGCCGGGCCAGGACATGATCCCGGGCAACGCCGTGGTGACCACCTATCCGGTCAAGGAGAACATGGGCCTGGTCTGGATCTGGATGGGCGATCCCTCGCGCGCCGACAGCGTGCCGGTGTTCGACCTGCCCCAGTACCACGACCCGGCGTGGAGCGCCGTCGAAGGCGATGCGCTGCGCATCCAGGCCAACTACCTGAACCTGGCCGACAACCTCTGCGATCCGGCCCATGTGAGCTTCGTGCACCTGAGCACGCTGGGCAACGCGGCCAGCGAGGACATCCCCGTGCACCACGAGGAGCTGGACGGCCGCATCGTCACCTGGCGCTGGATCATCGATGCGCCGGCCATTCCGCTGTTCGCCAAGTACGGCAATTTCAGCGGCAACGTGGACCGCTGGCACTACTACCACTACCACGCGCCCAGCATCGCCATCATCGACTTCGGCAGTGCCGCCACGGGCACGGGCGCCCCCGAGGGCCGGCGCGACAACTGCATGCAGATCTATGCCTGCCACTTCATGACGCCCGTGGACCGGAACACCTCCATCGACCACTGGCTGCACGTCAAGAACTTCACGGCCGATGCCGACACCAATGCGGCCCTCTCTGCCGACTTCCGCGTCGCCTTCGCCGAGGACAAGGCCATCCTCGAAGCCATAGAGCGCAACGAAAAGCGCTTTGCCACGCGCAAGACCATCAAGATCGCCATCGATGCGGCCCCCCGGCGCATGCGCCGCATGGTGGACCGCATGATCGAGGGCGCGCCCACGGGCGGCTGAGGAGCGGGCCATGCACGACGACACCCACCCGACCCTCCCGCCGATCGGCTGCAACGGCCGTGGCGTGCAGCGCTCCTCGCGCCACCAGCCCATCGGCCTTCAGGAGCTGCCCATACGCGAGCAGTTCCGCCTGGTCAGTGAAACCGGCGCCTTCGACTGCTTCGACCGCCTGCCTCTGCGCACGCAAATGGCCGAGTACGAGGCCGCCATCGCCGAGTTCAACCTGCCCGTGCACACGGCCAGCTGGTTCTACCGCCTGGGCGAGGACGAGGCCCTGCTGGCCCACAACCTGCGCATCTGCCAGGCCATAGGCGCGCGCTGCCACAACATCATGACCTTCAAGCACCACCGCGACGGCCATGTGCTGGACGATGCCGAGATCACCGACCACTACCTGCGCGTCTACGACGACGCCATGTCTCTGGGCGTGGAGCCCAGCTTCGAGCTGCACGTCAACATGTGGACCGAGGATTTCCTGCGCGTACGCGAGGTGGCCCGGCGCGTGCAGGCGCATGGCGTGCCCTTCCACTTCACGCTGGACTACAGCCATGTGAACTTCAAGATCGGCAACCCGGCCGAGCAGGAACTGTCGGGCGTGCGCGAACTGGTCGAGAGCGGCGAACTGGTGCTGGACCCCTTCGAGCCCGGCTCCCTGTGCGAACAATGGCTGGACATGGGCATCGTGCGCTGGGCCCAGCTGCGCGCAGCCGGCCCCAACCAGCCCCTGAACCTGTGGCACCGCAACGAGGACGGCAGCCCGGGCCGGGGCATTCAGTACCCCATGCTGCGGCCCGGCCCCGGCGAATGGCATTCGCCCTGGCACGCCTATCTGCTGGAGCCCTCCAAAGAGGCCATCCGCAAGGTGCTGGCCTACCACCACGCGCACCCGCACAGCCCGCTGCGCCACCTCACCACCGAATTCATCAACCTGCCCGACTACGGCCTGGGCGCACGCTATGACCTGCTGGCGCAGAACGTGGCGGCCGCACGCTTCATGCGGCAAGCCTGGGACGAGATCTGCGCCCGCCCCGCAGTCCAGGCCTCGTGCAAAGGTGCATCATGACCCCCGCACAACACGCCCAAGGCCACGCCGTCATCATCGGCGCCGGGCATGCCGGCGGCACCCTGGCCGCCCTGCTGCGCCAGTACGGCCACCTGGGTCCCATCACCCTGGTCGGCGGCGAAGACCTGCCGCCCTACCAGCGCCCGCCGCTGTCCAAGGCCTGGCTGCAGCAGGCCATGGGCCCGGACGATCTGCTGCTGCGGCCCGCCAGCGCCTATGCCGACCAGGCCATTGCCCTGCGCCTGGGCGTGCGCGCCATGGCCATAGAGCCGGGCTCGCGGCAGGTAGCGCTGAACGACGGGTCGGCACTGCACTACGACCACCTGGTCATTGCCACAGGCGCCGCACCGCGCTGGCTGACCCTGCCCGGGGGTGAGCGGCCCGGCGTGACCTACCTGCGCACCATGGAAGACGCGCAGGCGCTGCGGGGCCACCTGCAGACCGCCCGCTGCCTGGCCATCATCGGCGGCGGCTATGTGGGTCTCGAAGTCGCGTCCACGGCCCGCAAGCTGGGGGTGCAGGTCCGGGTCATCGAGCGCGAAGGCAGGCTGCTGTCGCGCAGCGCCTCGCCCCAGTTGGCCGCACATCTGCACGGCCTGCATGCAGGCCAGGGCGTGGAGGTGCATTTCAACGCTTCGGTCACCGCCATCCAGGGCGACAGCCCCACCGGCATCACGGGCCTGAGGATGGCCGATGGCTCCCGCCTGGAGTGCGATGCCGTGCTCATCGGCGTGGGTGCAGCGCCCAGCGTGGAGCTGGCGCAGTCCCTCGGCCTGGACTGCGCGGGCGGCATTGCCGTGGACGGCGAAGGCCGTACCGCCATGGCCGGCATCTACGCCATAGGCGATGCCACGCGCCGCCCGCTGGCCGGCTATCCCGGGCTGCACCGGCTCGAAAGCGTGCCCAGCGCGCTCGAACAGGCCCGGCGCGCAGCCTGCGCCATCACGGGCCGCGCACTGCCCGCCCATGAAGCGCCCTGGTTCTGGTCCGATCAGTACGACACCAAGCTGCAGATCGCCGGCCTGCCCGGCCATGGCGACCAGACCGTGCTGCGCGGCGACCCGGCCAGCGGCAGGTTCGCCGTCCTGCACCTGCGCAGCGGCCAGCTGTGCGCCGCCGAATGCGTGAACTCACCGGGCGAATTCATGGCAGCGCGCAAGGCCATCGCCGCCACGCACTGCGCCGACCCCGGTTTCCCGCCCCGCCCCCCCAAAGCCCCACCCACGCCATGACCACCATCACCTTCATAGAACACAGCGGCCGCGAGCACGTGGTGCAGGCCACGGACGGCCAGAGCCTCATGCGCGCCGCCGTCTCCAACGGCGTGCCGGGCATCGATGCCGAGTGCGGCGGCGCCTGTGCCTGCGCCACCTGCCATGTCTACATACAACCGGAGTGGCTGGACCGCGTGGGCCCGGCCCAGGGCGGCGAAAGGGAGATGCTGGACTTCGCCCTCGACGTGCGCGGCGACTCGCGGCTGGCCTGCCAGATCACGGTCTCGCCACAGCTGAATGGGCTGGTGGTGGGCATGCCGGTGGCGCAGAGCTGACGCGGCATCCGGCCGGCCCCAGGCTCACTTCCGCTTCCGCTTCCTCTTCCCAAGACGATTTCAGCGCGACGCCAGGCCGTTCCCCACCGCCCGCAAACACTCCACCAGCAACCGCGTCGTCGCCGTCATCGGCTGACCGCGCAGGGTGATCAGACCCACGGCCGGCAGGTCGATGGGCACGGGCAGGTCCAGCACGGCGACCAGCCCCTGCTGCGCGAAATGCTGCGCCACGCCGCACGCCATGAAGGCCACGGCGCCGCGCTGGTGCAGGAAGCTGATCTGCGACAGGAATGAGGCGGACTCCACCAGATCGGCCGGCGGATGCAGGCCGTGGGCGAAGAACTGCTGCTCCAGCTTCACGCGCAGCGATGCCCAGGGCGGGGGCATGACGCAGGGCATGTCGGCCAGCGCCTGCCAGCTCGCAGCCTGCGCCAGCAGCGCATGGCCGGGGCGCACGACGGCGACCATGGGCTCGTCGTACAGGGCTTCGGTCTCCAGGTCGGGCGAGGCATAGCCGGGTTCGAGCCGGCCCACGAACAGGTCCAGCTCGCCCATGCGCAGCTTGGGCAGCAGCCGCGTGAGATCGCCCTCCTCGACCAGCACCGTGGTCTGGGCCGATCGCGCCTTCAACTGCTCGACGGCCCGGGCCAGCAGCACGGGCGTGGCCACGACCATGGCGCCCACGCTGGTGCGCCCGCGTGTGCCGCTGGCCTCGGCCGCCATTTCATCGCGCGTGCGTTCGAAGCCCGCCAGCACCGAGCGCGCAAAGCGCACCATGCTGACGCCGGCCGCCGTGGGCTCGGTGCCGCGCGTGGAGCGCTCGAACAGCGTCATGTCCAGCATGCGCTCTATCTCGGCCAGGGTCTTGGAGACGGCGGGCTGGGTCACGGCCAGGAACTCGGCGGCACGGCCCAGGTGGCGGAACTGGTCCAGCGCCACCAGCAGCTGCAGGTGGCGCAGCTTGAGGTTGGAGCGCAGCACGCGGTCTATCTTGCTCATGGGGTCTTCATAGCTTTGAGGTTATGAAGCCAGTCTATCTTTTCATTGGATTGTCATGATCAGGCGCTGAACAATCGCGCCAGTCAGCCCAAGGCCCGGATCACAGGGCTGCAAAAAGCCAATACAGGAGACAAGCGATGAACACCCCACGCACACGCCATGCAAGCCGGCGCGAATTCGTGCTCGCCACGCTCGGCGCCAGCGCACTGGCCGCCACCGGACCTCTTTTCGCCCAGAACTGGCCCGAACGCCCCATCACCTTCATCTGCCCCTGGCCTGCGGGCGGCACGGCCGACCAGTCCATGCGCGCGCTGTGCACCGTGGCCGGCAAGCTGCTGGGCCAGCCGATCGCGGTGGAGAACCGCGCGGGCGCCTCGGGAATGATCGGCGCCAAGGCACTGGCCTCGGCCAGGGCGGACGGCTACACCATCGGCCAGATTCCCATCTCGGTCACGCGCTTTTCGCAACTGGGCAGCCTGCAGGCCGATCCGCGCAAGGACTACACCTACATCGCGCGTACCTCGGGCCAGACCTTCGGCATTGCCGTGCCCGCCAATTCGCCGTTCAAGACGCTCAAGGACTTCGTGGCCGCCGCCAAGGCCAGGCCCGGCCAGGTGACCTATGCCCATGCAGGCGTGGGCGGTGCCACGCATGTGGGCATGGAGGAATTTGCGGGCGTGGCCGGCATACAGCTCAACCATGTGCCCTACAAGGGCGGCGCCGAGGCACTGCAGGGCGTGCTGGGCGGCCATGTGGATGCGCTGGCCGACTCCAGCTCCTGGGCTCCCCATGTGGAGGCCGGCAAGCTGCGCCTGCTGGCGACCTGGGGCGAGCAGCGCACGGCGCGCTTCAAGGACGTGCCCACGCTGCGCGAATGCGGCTACGACGTGGTGGTCGATGCGCCCAACGGCATTGGCGCGCCGCGTGGCCTGGACCCGGCCGTGGCGACCAGGCTGCGCGAGGCCTTCCGCGCCGCCGTGGCCAGCCCCGAGTTCAAGTCCGTGGCCGAGAAGCTGGATGCGCCGCTGCTGTACCTGGACGGCCCGGACTACGAGAAGTACGTGAACACGGTCTACCAGAAGGAGACCGTGCTCATCGACAAGCTCAAGCTGCGCGAATTGATGAAGGGCTGACAGCCCGCGAACCCACACCGATGAAAGCCCCGCATGTCCCGCACCGATAGCCCCCTGCTGCACCTGCATCCCAACGACAACGTGCTGGTCGCCAAGACCGCTCTGTCGCTGGGCCAGGATATTCCCGAACTGGGCGTGCGCGCCCGCGCCCAGGTGCCCGCGGGCCACAAGATCGCCGCGCGCCGCATCGCAGAGGGCGAGCAGGTGAAGAAGTACGACACCGTGATCGGCGTGGCCATGCGCGAACTGGAGGCCGGCGACTATGTGCACAGCCACAACCTGCGCATCGTGGACTACTACCGCGACCCGGCCTTCGGCGCCGATGTGCGGCCCGTGGACTATGTGCCCGAGGCGCAGCGCGCCAGCTTCCAGGGCTTTGTGCGCGCGGGCGGCGGCGTGGGCACGCGCAATTTCATCGGCATCCTGTCGTCGGTGAACTGTTCGGCCACGGTGATCAAGCGCATTGCCGCGCATTTCACGGCCGAGCGCATGGCGGCCTTCCCCAACGTGGACGGCGTGGTGGCGTTTGCCCAGACCAGCGGCTGCGGCATGTCCTCGCCCAGCGAGCATTTCGATGTGCTGCGCCGCACGCTGGCCGGCTATGCGCGCCACCCGAACCTGGCCGGCGTGCTCATCGTGGGCCTGGGCTGCGAGCGCAACCAGGTCGATGCCCTGGTGCAGTCGCAGGGCCTGAGCGAAGGCCGGCTCATGCGCACCCTGGTGATGCAGGAGGTCGGCGGCACGCGCGTGACCATCGAGGCAGGCATCCGCGCCATCGAAGAGATGCTGCCCGAAGCCGACGCCGCGCGGCGCAGCACGGTCAGTGCCAGCCACCTGAAGATCGGGCTGGAGTGCGGCGGCTCGGACGGGTTTTCGGGCATCACGGCCAACCCGGCCCTGGGCGCGGCCATGGACATCCTGGTGCGCCACGGCGGCACGGCCATCCTGTCGGAAACGCCCGAGATCCATGGCGTGGAATTCATGCTCACGCGCCGCGCCATCACGCCTGCCGTGGGGCAGAAGCTGCTGGACCGCCTAGCCTGGTGGGAGCGCTACGCGGCCGGCCAGAACGCGCAGTTCAACGGCGTGGTCGGCCACGGCAACCAGGCAGGCGGCCTGGCCAACATCTTCGAGAAATCGCTGGGCTCGGCCATGAAGGGCGGCACCACGCCGCTGCGCGCCGTCTACGAATACGCCGAGCCCATCACCGAGCCGGGCTTCGTCTTCATGGATTCGCCGGGCTACGACCCCGTGGCCTCCACGGGCCAGATTGCCAGCGGCGCGCACCTGATCTGCTTCACCACGGGGCGCGGCTCCATGTTCGGCAGCAAGCCTGCGCCCACCATCAAGCTGGCCAGCAACACGCCCATGTACCGGCGCCTGGAGGAAGACATGGACATCAACTGCGGCCTGATCGTGGACGGCGAATGCGGCGTGCCCGAGATGGGGCAGCGCATCTTCGCGCAGATCCTGCGCCACGCCAGCGGCGAGCCCACCAAGAGCGAGGCCCTGGGCCTGGGCGACCATGAGTTCGTGCCCTGGCACCTGGGCATCGTGAGCTGAGCCGCCTCTTACAACACCTGCATCCACCGATTCCATGCCACTGACCCTGACCCGCCCCGAGCTGCTGCGCAGCGCCAACTTCATCGCCGGCCAATGGACGACCGCGACGGCCACGCCCGCCGCACCCGCCCGCGCCTGGCCGTGACCGACCCCGCCACGGGCGCACTGATCACCGAGGTGCCCGACTCCGGCGCCGCCGAGGCCCACGCCGCGCTGGACGCCGCGCATGCCGCCTTCCCCGCCTGGCGCAGGACGCCCGCCAAACAGCGCGCCGCCATCATCAAGCGCTGGAACGACCTGGTGCTGGCCCACCAGGACGACCTGGGCCGCCTCATCAGCCGCGAGCAGGGCAAGCCCCTGGCCGAGGGCAAGGGCGAGGTCGCCTATGCGGCCAGCTACATCGAATGGTTCGCCGAAGAGGCCACGCGCATGAACGGCGAGATCATTCCCGCACCCGTGCCGGGCCGGCGCATGTTTGCGCTGCGCGAGCCCGTGGGCGTGGTGGCCGCCATCACGCCCTGGAACTTTCCGGCCGCCATGATCGCCCGCAAGATCGCGCCCGCGCTGGCCGCCGGCTGCACCGTGGTCTGCAAGCCCGCGGAAGACACGCCGCTGACCTCGCTGGCCCTGGTGCTGCTGGCCCAGGAGGCGGGCGTGCCTGCGGGCGTGCTCAACATCGTCACGGCCTCGCGCGAGAAGACGCCCGAGGTGGTGGATGTCTGGCTGGACGATGCGCGCGTGCGCAAGATCACCTTCACGGGCTCCACGCCCGTGGGCAAGCATCTGGCGCGGCGCAGCGCCGACACGCTCAAGAAGCTCTCGCTGGAGCTGGGCGGCAATGCGCCCTTCATCGTCTTCGAGGACGCCGACATCGAGGCCGCCGTCGATGGCTTCATGGCCGCCAAGTTCCGCAATGGCGGCCAGACCTGCGTGTGCCCCAACCGCGTCTTCGTGCACCGCAGCGTGCACGACACGTTCGCACAGAAGCTGGCCGCGCGCGTGGCCGCGCTGCACGTGGGCCCGGCCAGCGACCCGGCCTCGCAGATCGGCCCCATGATCAATGCGCGCGCCGTGGAAAAGATCGAGCGCCATGTGCAGGACGCCGTGGCGCGCGGCGCCAGGGTGCTCACGGGCGGCAGGCGCCTGGATGCCCTGGGCGCCAACTACTACGCGCCCACCGTGCTCACGGGCGCCGATGCATCCATGGCCTGCGCCTGCGAGGAAACCTTCGGCCCCGTGGCGCCGCTCACCGTCTTCGACAGCGAGGACGAGGTCATCGCCGCCGCCAACGACACGCCCTTCGGCCTGGCCGCCTACTTCTACAGCAACGACGCACGCCGCATCTGGCGCATGGCCGATGCATTGGAGACCGGCATCGTAGGCATCAACGAAGGCGCACTGGCCGCCGAGGCAGCGCCCTTCGGCGGCGTCAAGGAATCCGGCTACGGCCGCGAGGGCTCCACCCACGGCCTGGACGACTACCTGCACACCAAGTACGTCTGCCAGGGCCTGCTGGACTGAATCTTTCCCTCAACGAAATCACCGGACACCATGCCAGCCCACAACCCCTTCAAGACCGCCCTGGCCGCAGGCCAGCCCCGCATCGGCCTGTGGCTGTCCATGGCCGACCCCTACCTGGCCGAGGCGGCCGCCACCTGCGGCTATGACTGGCTGCTGATCGACGGCGAGCACGCGCCCAACGACGTGCGCAGCACCCTGGCCGCGCTGCAGGCCGTGGCCCCGCACCCGGCCCAGGCCGTGGTGCGCGTGGTCGAAGGCAGCACGGCCCTGATCAAGCAGATGCTGGACATAGGCGCCACCACCTTGCTCGTGCCCATGGTGGACACGGCCGAACAGGCGCGCGCCGTGGTGGCCGCCACGCGCTACCCGCCACTGGGCGTGCGCGGCGTGGGCAGCGCCGTGGGCCGCGCATCGCAGTGGAGCGCACGCGCCGACTACCTGCAGGTGGCCGACGACGAGGTCTGCCTGCTGGTGCAGGCCGAGACCGTGGCCGCGCTGCACAACCTTGAAGCCATCTGCGCGGTGGACGGCGTGCACGGCGTCTTCATCGGCCCCGCCGACCTGGCCGCCTCCATGGGCCACCGCGGCAACCCCGGCCACCCCGAAGTGCAGGCCGCCATCGAGGGCGCCATGAAGACCATCATCGCCAGCGGCAAGGCGGCCGGCACCCTGACCTCGGACCCCGCCCTGGCCCGCCGCTACCTGGATCTGGGCTGCAGCTTCGTGGCCGTGGGCGTGGATGTGCTGCTGTTTGCGAATGCGGCGCGCAGGCTGCGGGGGCAGTTCGATGATTCGCCGTTGGCCGCGCCTGCACAGCAGGCAGCTGCCGCCTATTGAATCAGCCAGCCACCAGCCAGGCCAGCAGCCCCGCCGCCGCTGCAGCGGCCGCCACACGCCGCGCGAACTGCGGCGCATAGGTCAGCAGCAGGCCCAGGGCCAGCGCGGCAAAGGTCAGCAGGCCCAGCCAGGCGGCCACGGCCACCGAGGCATTCCAGCGCAGCAGGCAAGGCGCCAGCGACACGGCCAGCAGCGCGTAGCCAGCCAGCCGCCAGGCCTTCAGGCGCGCGGGTGCCAGGCCTTCGGTGCCCAGCTGGTCCTGGTGCCGGTCCATGGAAGCGGCGATGACGGCAAAGCCTGCAAAGGCCAGGCAAAGGGTGGCAAGAATCATCATGACGCGCGCTCCAGCGTGGGGGCATGGCTGGCGGCCCGGGCTTGCGTGCGGGGCACTGCAGCCGCTGCCGGCTTGCCGCGCAGCAGCCACCAGACCACCACGCCGTGGATGGCGGCCAGGCCCAGCATCAGCAGCTCGAAGCTGGCGATGCTCCACTGCCCGTTGGCCAGGGTCTGCACCAGCGAAGCGCCGCCCGTCAGCAGGTTGAGCAGGGGCAGCAGCGCATACAGCACGGCGGCCAGCGCCATCTGCTGCAGCCAGGCATTGCGGTGCGAGACCAGCAGCGGATGCAGCAGGCACAGCAGCCAGATCAGGAAGAAGCCGTTGATTTCCCAGTCGGCACGCCCCTGCATGGGCACGGGCAGCAGGCGGTTGAGCCAGAAGAAGCCGGCCACGGCCACCGACAGGCCCGCGATGGAGCCCACGTTGAGCACCTCCACCAGACGGTGACCGAAGGGCGTACGGCCCAGCTTGCGGCGCTCGGGCATGCGCTTGACCACCCACAGCACCATGCCCGACGCGGCCATGAAGGTGCCGACCACGCCGCTGAGCAGCAGCAGCCAGCGCGTGGCGGGCTCTGCAAAGCGGCCCAGGTGCACGCCGGTGATCACGTTGCCGGTGGCGCGCACCCAGGAGATGGCGGGCGCCTCGGGGCTGGCCTGCAACTGGCCGGTCACGCCGTCGAAGCGCAGGGTCTCGGACTGGCCCCGGTTGATGAGGCTCATGCCGCCACCTTCGCGCAGTTCGACCACCGCGCGCGAGGTGCCGGGCGCGTTGACGGTGATGCTGCCCACGCCGTGCTCGGGCCAGCGGCGCGCGCCCTCGGCCATCATGGGCGCGATATCGGCCAGCGCGGCAGCCTGGCGCTCCTGTTTGCCACCGCGCGCGCCCGGGCCCTGGTTGGCCGCCTGCCCGCGCGCACCGCGCACATCGGCGAAGTAGGCATTGGTGTCGCCGTTGTAGGCCGCCTGTATGCCCCAGGGCATGAGCATGAACATCAGCAGCACCAGGCCGCTGAAGGTGATGACGATGTGAAACGGCAATGCCAGCACGGCCGTGGCGTTGTGCGCGTCCAGCCAGGAGCGCTGGCCCTTGCGCGGGCGGAAGGTGAAGAAGTCCGTGAAGATCTTCTTGTGCGTGATCACGCCCGTGATGATGGCCACGAACATCAGCATGGTGGCGAAGCCCACGATCCAGCGGCCCCAGATGCGCGGCATGGCGTGCAGCTCGAAGTGGAAGCGGTAGAAGAAGTTGCCGGCGCGTGTCTCGCGCGGCTCCAGCTTCTCGCCCGTGGCGGCGTCGATCTCGGCGCGCTTGGTGCCTGCGCGGCCCGTGGCGGCGCCGGGCTCTCGCCAGGATGCGGCCACCGCCACCTGGCGCGGGCCGGGCAGGCTCAGCGTCCAGGTCGTGGCCTCCGGCGCGATGCGCTGCATGGCGTCCAGTGCGCGCTGCGCGGTGTCGGCGTCCTGCACCGAGCCGTGCAGCTCCGGCCGCATCCAGTCGTTGATCTCGTCGCGGAAATAGCTCAGGGTGCCCGTGAAGAACACCGCGTAGAGCAGCCAGCCCAGCAGCAGGCCGCTCCAGGTGTGCAGCCAGGACATGGACTGGCGCAGTCCCTCGGGTTTGCCGTCTGCCCTCATGCGGCGGCTCCGTTCGACAGCATCCAGGCCAGAAGTCCCAGGCCCGCGCCCGGCAGGCCGATCACGGCCCAGGCGCGCCAGGCGCTGGCGCAGCCAAAGGCCCACATGGCCGCCACGGCGTAGATGATGAAGGCCAGCAGGGTCGAGCCCAGCGCCGCATCGGCCCGTTCCACGCCCAGCCAGACCATGGCGCGCGCGCCCGTGGCGGCGCAGGCGGCCGACAGCAGATAGCCGCCGCCGATCGCCGCCAAGGCGCGCGAGGCCACGGCCACGCGGTAGCGCAGCAAGGATGGAGAGGACCCTCCCGGGGTCGAGGCTTGCATGGGGATGACCTTTCTTGCGGATCGTTGCCCGTTCCGGACGCCGCGGCCGCAGCGCAGGCCCGGACGGACAAAGGCGCCACAACAGTTCAAGGTCTGTGCGGCGCCGGGCGTTGGCCGCGCGCCTGAAGCACGCCGCCTTTCAAAGAGCGGGAATGATAATGATTTTTATTACCCGAGTCATTTAAAGAAATGCAAAGCCGGCCTCCTGCCACCGGCCCCGACCATCTCCCTGGCGCCTTTTTCCCTATCGCGTCCGCCCCGCCAGCCAGCGCCCGCCGAACTGGTTGATCACCATGCCCGCCAGCACGGCCAGCGTGCCCATCCACTGCATGAAGGTAGGCCGCTCGCCCAGCAGCAGCATGGCCGAGACCAGGCCCACCACGGGCACCATCAGAGACAGCGGCGCCACCGTGCCGGCCGCATAGCGCTGCAGCAGGCGCGTCCACAGGCCATAGCCCAGCAGCGTGGCCAGCAGCGCCAGGTACAGGATGGAGGCCACGGCGGTCAGGTCGATCCCCGCCAGTTGCTGCACGACCGTATCCGCGCCATCGGTCCAGACAGCCAGGGCCATCAGCGGCGCGATGGGGAAGATGCTGCTCCAGACGATGAAGGGGAAAGGCTCGTAGGGGCCGCTGCGCGCCGCATAGCGCGTGATCATGTTGGACACGGCCCACATGCAGGCTGCGCCCACGGTCAGCAAAAAGCCGGCCAGCGTCATGGCGTTGTCGCCTTCGCCATGGGCGCTGCCAATGGCAACCAGCCCACCCAGCGACACCACCAGGCCCAGCCAATGCCACAGGCGCGCGGGCTCGCCCAGCAGGAAGGCGGCCAGCAGCAGCGTGACGAAGGCCTGCGTCTGCAGCACCACCGAGGCCATGCCGGCCGGCATGCCCAGCTTCAGGCCCAGGAACAGCATGCCGAACTGGCCCACGCCCTGCACCAGACCATAGGCGGCCAGATAGCGCCAGCCCACCGACTTGGGCGGGCGCACGAACAGCAAAAAGGGCAGCGACGCCACCACGAAGCGCAGCGCGCTCAGCAGCATGGGCGACAGCGTCAGCAGGCCGAACTTCATGGCCACGAAGTTGGTGCCCCAGATCAGGATGACCAGCAGCGCACGCGCCCAGTCGCCACGGCTCAGGTGCTGCGCGGTCATGCCCTGCCCTCGGTGCAGCGGGGCCTGCAATGGTCAGGGACAGCGGCCGGCAGCACCGGCAAGGAACAGGAAGAAGGCATGGCGGGCAATGGGCAAAAAGAAAAGGGGCGGATCACATCCGCCCCCGGCGTTTGTACCACCGCAGCCCGTGCGCTGCCGGGCGGCCGTGGCTCGGCCCTGCGTTTCAGTCCGCCGCGTAGTCGATGGGGTCGTGGGCATGCTGGCGCCCCAGCGCGCCGGCCATGGCCAGCATGAAGGCCAGGCCGCGCCGCACATCGGGCTCGCGCGCCATGCGCATCAGGCCGATCAGGGTGGGCGTTTCCTCCATGGCCTGCACCTGGGCCGCCGCCATGCGCGCGGCATTGCCCGCGGCCCAGGCCCCGCCCACGCCATCCTCGAAGGCCTTGGCGACCTTCTCGACCATGTAGTCGTCTGCCATGTCCACCAGGTCCGCCGTGGCCGACAGCAGATCGACCACGCGGTTCAGGCGCCGGCCCGCCAGCAGCGGCTCCAGCTTGCCCATCAGTTCGGCCAGCCCCTGCAGCGCGGCGTCGTCCTGCAGCAGGCCGCCAGCGGCGGGCTGCGCCACAGGAATGTCGGAAGCGATGTTCATCTCGGTGCTCCTTGTCTTCGTGCTTGGAATGACAATGCAAAGGCCCTGGCCTCAGACCAGGGCGCGGGCCACGGCCCAGTACATGCCGCGGTTGAAGCCCTTGCGCATCATCGAGCCGACCTTGGTCGGCGGCGTGGGCTTGACGTCGACCTGGTAGTCGTACCAAAGCGGCATGCCGCCGTCCAGGCCCATCTGGGCGATGGCCACCACGCGCCCGTCGTAGGCATCGCTGGTGCGGCCGAAGCGGATCTGCGAGGCGATGTTGTTCACCACCACGGGCGACTGGTTGTGGCAGGCGCCGCCGGCCTTGCTCACCGGCAGGTCCACCGTATCGCCCAGCACATAGACATGGCTCTGGCCCAGCACCTGCATGGTCTCGTGGTCGGTGGGCAGCCAGCCTTCGCCGTCCTGCGCCTGCGACAGGCCGCAGTCGCGCACGGCCTGCACGGCGCGTATGGGCGGCGTGGCCATGAGGATGTCGAAGTCCTCGGCCTGGCCCTCCTCCGAGTGGGCCACCTTGGCCTCGGGGTCCACGCGCGCCAGCGTGAAGCCGCGCTGGTGGCGAATGCCGCGCTGCTCGAACACCGTGGGCAGGATCTCGCAGGTGTCCTTCTGCAGGAACAGGCAGTTGCGCAGCAGCTGCGAGACCGTGGGATAGGTGTAGACGATCTCCACCTTGTCGCGCACGCCGCGCCGGCGCAGCAGGTCGTCCAGCATCAGCGTGGTCTCTATGGGCGCGATGCCGCACTGGTGCGGCACATTGGGCGTCTTGGGAAAGGTCACGGTGACGAAGATGCGGCCCTTTTCTATGCGCGCCAGCTTGTCGGCCAGCTGCCGCGCGGGCGCGTGCTGGTAGAAGTGGTCGCCGGCCTCGGCCAGGCCTTCGATGCGCTCGGGCGAGGGCACGCAGCCCGTGGAGATCACCAGGTGGTCGTAGCCGAAGCGCTTGCCGCTCTTGCAGTGCACGGCCTGCAGCGCGAAGTCGAAACGCTCCACCTCTTCCACCTGGAAGTCGATCTCGGGCCGCAGCAGGCCGCGCTGCCTGCGCCGCAACTCGTCGCGGAAGAAGGCATTGAAGGCCACGTACATGAAGGCCGGCTTGTAGTAATGCCAGGGCGAGTTCGACAGCATGGTGATGCGCACCTTGCCCGTGACCACCTCCGGATACAGCTTGCTGACCAGGTGGTTGGCGGTCATGGTGCCGCCAATGCCCCCTCCGATGATCAATATGTGATGCGCCATCCCTGCTACTCCTTGTGCTTTCGCCTCAGTGGAACAACCGCTGGCGCCGCACGGCGCCAGCGCCGGAAAATGCGCCGCTCAGTCAGGCTTGAGCGATCGCCACACCCCGTCCCAGAGCGCGTCGAACAGGGGCTCTATGGGCGTGTCGATGATGCCGTCCAGCCGCAGGCAGATCATGCGGATCGCGCTGCCGTACATCAGGCTGGCCGCCACCATGGGCTCCATCTGGCGGATCTCGCCATCGGTCATGCCGGCGAACACGAAGCCGCGCATGCGCACGAAGGCCGAGGCCGAGCAGATGGCCTGCTCGTCGGGCAGAAACTCGCGGTGGCGCGCATTGACCACGAAGCCCATGGCCTCGGGCTCGGCCTCGGCCAGCCCGAACAGCATGCGCAGCACCTCGCGGCAGCGCTGGGCGCTGCCCGCGTGCCGCTCCTCGATATCGTCGAGCAGCACATTCATGCGCGCCAGCAAATGCCGGTACAGCTCGCGCGCAATGCCTTCCTTGTCGGCAAAGTGGTTGTAGAAGAAACCGATGGACACGCCGGCCTCGGCGCACAGGTCCTGTATCGAGGTATTGAAGAAGCCCCGCTCCACGAACAGCCTGAGCGCCACGCGCAGCGTCTGCACATGGCGCGATCCCGCGTGCGGGAAGAAGGTCCAGGCCTCGTCTTGCATGGGAACCGATAGTAGAACGAATCTTCATTCTATTTTCACAAGCACTTGCAAACCGCACCAGGGTTTTCCAGAAAAAGACGGTACCCAGTGCATCAGCCGCAATGCCTGGCCCATTCCCGGCCATTGCCCTGCGGGACCGTAGAATCCGCGCGCAGCCATTGGAGACAGAGACAAGAATGACCGGCTGCACACGAATCCGATCCAAAGGCCTTTTGCAAATGCAACTCCCCATCCACGTCATCGACGCATTCACATCGGAACGATTCAAGGGCAATCAGGCCGCCGTCATTCCCCTGGATGCATGGCTTGCCGATTACACGCTGCAGGCCATTGCCGCAGAGAACAATCTCTCGGAAACCTCGTTCCTGGTCTGGAGTGCCGAGCGCGACGCCTTCGAGATCCGCTGGTTCTCCCCGCTCACGGAGATCGCGTTCTGCGGCCATGCCACGCTGGCAAGCGCCTTCGTGCTGTTCGAGGCCGACCCGGCGCTGCGCAGCATCACGTTCTGGGCCGCTGCCGTGGGCAAGGTCACCGCCACGCAGGAGGATGGCGGACGCATCGTCATGACCTTCCCGCGCCGCGATGCCAAGCCGCTGGATGAGGTGCCGGCCGCGCTGCGCGAAGGCCTGACGCCCGCACCCACGGCCTATCTTGTGAACCAGCAGGCCTACGTGGCGGTCTACGCCGCCGAGGCCGATGTGCTGGCCGTCAAGCCGGATCTGGAACGCCTCAAATCGCTGGGCCCGCTGGACGTGGTGGTGACGGCGCCTGCGGATGCGGGCGCCTCGTATGACTTCGTCAGCCGCTACTTCTGGCCCGCCAATGGCGGCGAGGAAGATCCCGTCACCGGCTCCATCCATGCGGCGCTTGCGCCTTACTGGGCCGGCAGGCTGGGCAAGAACCGTCCGATCGGCCACCAGGCCTCGCGCCGCACGGGCACGCTGTTTTGCGAAGTGACGGATGCCAGCGTCGAGGTGGCCGGCCACTGCGCGCGTTACCTGACCGGGACGATCACCGTCTGACTGCGGGCCCGTCCCGATGGAGCCGACGCGGAAGGCGCATCAGCGCCGCAGGCAGCGGCCGGCGCCATCGATCAGGCGGGCCATTTCCCTGTCCACTCCCAGGTCGGCGCAATAGGCACCCGCCCCGCGCAGTGACAGATCCAGAGTGGCAGGCTTGCTCCTGGACACCTCGGCCCTCAGCCGAAAGCCCGCCACGTTGGGCGCGCCGTAGTCGGCCGTCTCCAGCACGCCCGCCCGGGTGTCGCGGATGGCATGGTCGTTGCCAAGGTGGTAGGCGCCCTCGTTGCCAGCCATGGCTTCGCCAAGGCAGGCAAAGGCCTGCTCGGCCGAGGCACCTTGGGGCAGGACCAGCGACGCGGTTGTGCCTGGGCCCAAGGCATCGCACATGCCTGCAGAGATTGCGCAGCCGCTCAACAGGCCTGCAAGGCCCAGAACCCATATCCGCATTCACGCTTCCTTTCCAGAGGCCATGGAATCCGCGGCAGTGTATCGGCCTGGCGGCGGCGCCGGGCTCGCAATGCGCAGGGAATAGTCTCTCGCCTTGCCGATACCCCCGGGACACGCAGGTACCATCCGCGCATGAGTACCCACTACGAATCCCTGTCGCAAGCCGACGCCTACCGCGACGCCTTCGACGTGGAAGCGCCCGCGGCCAGCGAGCGCAACATGACGCCGCGCAAGTCCGGCTTTTTCATCCGCAGCGTCGCCGTGGCTGCAGAGGCAGCCGCTGAACAGGCAGAGCCTGCAGCTCCCGACACACCGCCTGCAGCACCCACCACTCCCGCACGCGAGCTGGTTGCCGCCCAATGGGGCCTGGTGCCGCACTGGGTGAAGTCAGCTTCGGACGGCCGGCTGCGCGCGCTCAAGCTGGTGAATGCGCGCTCCGAAACGGTGTCCACGGCCCAGGCCTTCCGCGATGCCTGGCTCAATGGCCAGCGCTGCATCGTGCCCATGGCCGCCTTTTTCGAGGATGACTACCGCAACGGCAAGGCCCTGCCCACGCGCATCTCGCGCATCGACGGCAAGCCCATGGGCGTGGCCGGCGTGTGGGCGCAGTGGACGGGCCCCGACGGCGAGGTGCTGCTGAGCTACGCCCTGCTCACGGTCAACGCCAACAGCCATGCGCTGCTGCACCGCTACCAGCAGCCCGGCGCGGAAAAGCGCATGCCGGCGATTCTCAACGAAGGCGCCTACGACGCCTGGCTCAACGCGCGCGTGGAAAAGGCGCGCGAGTTCATGCGCCAGTACCCGTCCAACTGGCTCACCGCCAATCCGGTGGAGCGCAAGGCCGACAAGCGGCCTCCAGGCCTGATGGGCTGACGGGCTGGCGCATGGCCCTTGTCCCGCGCGCTACGGCGCCTTGGGCAACGCGTTGATGGAGCGCAGGATGTCGCGCGCGATGCCCTGGCGCTTGGGCAGGTCGACCAGCCGGTGGGGCGTGTCCATGTTCATGGCGAAGAACACGGGGCCGGCAGGCCATTCCACCCAGCCCACCCACCAGCCGATACGGCCCGTCCAGCCGGTTTTGGCGCGCAGTATCCAGTCCGGGCCGGCCTCGTTGATCATCACGTCCTTCACCAGCCGCTGGTGCTCCACCGGCAAGGGCAGCCGATTGCGGTACAGCCGCTGCAGGAAGGCCACCTGCTCCAGCGCCGAGATGGCCAGGTCGCCGTCCACCCAGAAAGGCGCCTCGCCCGTGGCCAGCGCATTGCCGTAGTCGATCTTGCGCATGTAGGCAGCCTCGCGCGCGCTGCCAAGCTCCCTGGCAAAGCCTTCGTACACCCAGACGGTGGAGTTGCGCATGGCAGAGCGCAGGTCCTGATCGGCATTCCAGGCCGGCAACTGGCGCTTCACGCCATCCCAGGGAATGCGCTGGAATTCATCGCGCAGCAGCCCGGCGTCCAGCGCGAACAGGCTGTGCGGGATCTTGAAGGTGGAAGCGGGCGAGTAGCGCCGCGCCGCGCGGTCACGGTTGTGGACGTAGACGGCTTCGGCCTGGCCTCTGGCATCGACCACGACGATGCTGCCATCGACCTTGGCATCGGCAAAGAAGCGGTCCCACTCGGGCTTGTCCTGCAGTTCGGCAGCCGCCAGCGCCGCCTGTGACAGACAGGCGAGCAGCGCGGCGCACATCAGATTTCTTCGATTCATGCAGGCAGTTTAAGAGCTGCACCACCGCACGGCGATGGTGCACCGCCTGCCCGGCTGCCCTGTTTTGACTCGCGGTTTTCCCGTTTTGGTGTTCCGGCTGCATCGCGCGGGCCCCAAGGGCCCCGTGTGCGCTGGCACGACTTGTGCAAGGCCGCTACAGGCCGGCCAATGCAGCCATGGCGGCAACGGCAGACGGCCCCATGACCACAACAAACAAGGGAGTCATTGCATGCACAGGTGCGCACGGGCATTGAGAACATTGGTGGGGGAGGATGGGTCGCGGTCCTGGGTGCGGCGCAGACGGCGCAGGCGGCCGAGCAGGCGATCACCCGGCCGTCGCTGGTGGCGGTGGAATCCATCAGCGCCGTGGACACGGTCTGGCTGATGACGGCCACGGTGCTGGTGCTGCTGATGACGCTGCCCGGCATTGCGCTGTTCTATGCGGGTATGGTGCGCCGCAAGAACGTGCTCAACACCATGGCCAGCGTGGTGGCGATTGCCTGCCTGGTGAGCATTCTGTGGTTTGCACTCGGCTATTCGCTGGCCTTCACGCCCGGCAATGCGTGGATAGGTGGTGATTCTCGCGCCTGGTTCGCGGGGCTGGATTTCAACGCCGCCAAGGGCCTGGTGGCCGTGAGCCACCTGGCGCCGCATGTGCCCGAAGCGGCCTATGCCATGTTCCAGCTGGCCTTTGCCGTGATCACCGCCGCCTTGCTGGTGGGCGCCTGGGTGGAGCGCATGCGCTTCGGTGCCATGCTGATCTTCGTGGGCCTGTGGAGCCTGCTGGTGTATGCGCCGGTGGCGCACTGGGTGTGGGAGCCGGGCGGCTGGCTGGCGCGCATGGGCGCGCTGGACTTTGCCGGAGGCACCGTGGTGCATGTGAACGCGGGCGTGGCCGGCCTGGTCTGCGCCTGGTTCCTGCGGCCGCGCCGCGGCTACGGGCACGAGCCCTTCGAGCCCTACAACCTGGCCTTGACCATGATGGGCGCAGCCCTGCTGTGGATGGGGTGGTTCGGCTTCAACGCAGGCTCATCGCTGGCCGGGGACAGCCGCGCGGCGCTGGCGCTGGCCGTCACCCACATTGCCGCCAGCGCGGGCGCCCTGGCCTGGTCGTTGGCCGAGTATGTGGTGCGCGGCAAGGCCACGCTGCTGGGGCTGTGCTCGGGGCTGGTCGGCGGCCTGGTGGCGATCACGCCGGCAGCGGGTTTCGTGACACCGCTGTCGGCGCTGTGCATCGGCCTGATCGCTGGTGTCGCCTGCTACTGGGGCGCCACGGGCCTCAAGCGGCTGCTGGGCGCGGACGATTCGCTGGATGTGTTTGGCGTGCATGGCGTGGGCGGCATCGTGGGATCGCTGCTGACCGGCGTGTTTGCCAGCCCGCAGATCGGCGGCGTGCAGGGCAGCGTGCTCACCCAGGCCGTGAGCGTGCTGGCCGTGGCCTTGTTCACGCTGGTGGCCACGGCCGTGCTGCTGTGGCTGCTGGACATGCTGATCGGCCTGCGCGTGGATGAGGAAAGCGAGCTGCAGGGCCTGGACCTGGCGCTGCACCGCGAGCGCCTGAGTGGATGAACGGCCGAGCCGCAAAGCGGCCCGGCGCCCGATGATCGTCAAACCGAAGGAGTGCCCCTACATGCCCGAAAGCGAACTCCTGGCCATCGCCGCGCACCTGCATGTGCTGCTGCGCAGAAGCTGCGGCCGCGTGACCGATACCGAATGGCTGGCGGCCAATGCCGAATACGCCGCCGAAATCATCCGCTTCGCCCGGGAGCAGGAAGGGACGCGCAGCACGCCCGAACTGGTGGATTGGACCCACCGCTTCGAAGCGGCCTGGAATGCCGCGCTGGCCGGGCCCGCCGAGCGCTCGCCGCTCATGCAGCGCGCCGGCGAGCTGATGCGCCAGCGCGCGGAAAACCGAAAGTACGTGGGCACGCTGCGCTAGCGTCTTGCCTGATCAGGCCGGTGGCGCGGGCACGGAGTGCAGCAGCACGGGCGCGTCGCCATCGCCGTTGACGCTTTCCATCTGCACGCCAAAGCCCCACAGGCGCGCTGCGTGCTTGAGCACTTCCAGCGCATCGTCGGACAGGGGCCGGCCCTGGTAGCGCGTGTGGCGCAGGGTCAGGCAGCGGTCGCCGCGCAGGTTCACGTTCCAGACCTGGATATTGGGCTCGCGCGCGCCCAGGTCGTACTGCTGCGACAGGGTCTGGCGCAGGGTGCGGTAGCCGTCGTCGTCGTGGATGGCGCTGACCAGCAGCTCGCGTTCGCTGGCATCGTCATGGATGGAGAACAGGCGCATGTCGCGCATCAGCTGCGGGCTCAGGTACTGGCCGACAAAGCTCTCGTCCTTGAAGTTCTGCATGGCATGGTGCAGCGCCGGCAGCCAGGGCGTGCCGGCCAGGTCGGGGAACCAGCGGCGGTCTTCCTCGGTCGGGTCCTGGCAGATGCGGCGGATGTCGCGGTACATGGCAAAGCCCAGCGCATAGGGATTGATGCCGCTGTAGGCGCGGTGGCCGGCCGGGGGCTGGTAGATCACGTTGGTGTGGGAGGACAGCCATTCGATCATCACGCCGTCGGTCAGCCAGCCTTCGTCGTACAGGGTGTTGAGCAGGGTGTAGTGCCAGAACGTGGCCCAGCCCTCGTTCATCACCTGGGTCTGGCGCTGCGGGTAGAAGTACTGGGCGATCTTGCGCACGATGCGCACGATCTCGCGCTGCCAGGGCTCCAGCAGCGGGGCGTTCTTCTCGATGAAGTACAGCAGGTTTTCCTCGGGCTCCTTGGGAAAGCGCTCGCTGTGCTGCGCCGCGCTGTCCTTGCCCGGGCGCGCCGGCAGGGTGCGCCACAGCTCGTTGACCTGCTGCTGGGCATAGGCCTCGCGCTGCTCGCGCTCGGCCCGCTCGCGCGCCAGGCTTTTCTTGGAGGGGCGGCGGTAACGGTCCACGCCCAGGTTGGACAGGGCGTGGCAGGAGTCCAGCCATTGCTCCACCGTCGTCAGGCCATGGCGCTCCTCGCACTGGGAGATGAAGTCGCGCGCATAGACCAGGTAGTCGATGATGCTGCCCGCATCCGTCCACATGCCGAACAGGTAGTTGTTCTTGAAGAAGCTGTTGTGGCCGTACGCCGCATGGGCGATCACCAGGGCCTGCATGGCGGTGGTGTTCTCCTCCATCAGATAGCTGATGCAGGGATTGGAGTTGATGACGATCTCGTAGGCCAGGCCCATGTGGCCGCGCCGGTAGCGCCGCTCCGTCGCCATGTACTCCTTGCCATAGCTCCAGTGGCGGTAGCCCACGGGCATGCCCACGCTGGCGTAGGCGTCCATCATCTGCTCGGCCGAGATCACTTCCAGCTGGTTGGGATAGGTGTCCAGGCCATAGCGTTCGGCGGCGGCCGCAATCGCTGCGTGATAGCGCTCGATGAGCTCGAAGGTCCAGTCGCTGGGATCGGGCAGAGGCTCGGCTGGCCGCGCCCCCGCCGGCAGCGGCGCGGAGGGCACGATGCGCTGGACCCGGTCGCTGGCCAGATGGGATTTCCACTGCGGCGTGGCATGGCGGGGCGCCAGCACGGGATAGTGAGAGAGGTTCATACCGATACCCCCTCTTTCTTGAACAGGTCGCGGAACACGGGATAGATCTCGCTGGCGTCCGACACCTTGCGCATGGCGAAGTGCGAGAACAGCGGCAGCACCTGGCTGTATTCCTGCCACAGGCTCTGCTCTTCCTGCACCACCTGCACATAGGCGAAGTAGCGCACCAGCGGCAGGATTTTCTCGACCAGCAGGTTGCGGCAGTTGGAGCCGTCGTCGCCGAAGTTGTCGCCATCGCTGGCCTGGGCCACGTAGATGTTCCAGTCCGCGGACGGATAGCGCGCGCGGATGATCTGGTCCAGCAGCACCAGCGCACTGCTGACCACCGTGCCGCCGCTTTCCTGGGAGTGGAAGAACTCGTCCTCGCTGACCTCGGCCGCCTGCGTGTGATGGCGGATGAAGACGATGTCGATCTTCTCGTAGTGCCGCGTCAGGAACAGGTACAGCAGGATGAAGAAGCGCTTGGCCAGGTCCTTGCGGTCCTGGTCCATGGAGCCGGACACATCCATCACGCAGAACATCACGGCCTGGCTGATGGGCGCAGGCACGCGCGTGCGGTTGCGAAACCGCAGGTCGATGGGGTCGAGAAAGGCCACCGTGCCCATGCGCAGCTTCAGCGCATCGATGCGCTGCTGCAGCTCGGCCGCCGCCTCGCTGGTGCCATCGTCCTGCGCCAGCAGCGCTTGCAGCTGCTCCTCCAGTGCCTTGAGTTCGCGGTGCGGCGCCTTGGTCAGCGCAATGCGCCGGCCCAGGGCGCCGCGCATGGTGCGCAGCAGGGCCAGATTGTGCGGCGTGCCGTCGTGGCTGTAGCCGGCACGGCGCGTCTTGTACTGCATGGTGTTGCCGATGTGGGTGCGCAGCAGCCGCGGCAGGGCCAGGTCTTCAAAGAACAGTTCCATGAACTCTTCCTTGGTCAGGGTGAAGGTGAAGTCGTCCTCGCCCTCGCCGCTGTCGCTGGCCTGGGAGCCGCCGCCGCCGCCTCCGCCCTGCGGCCGGGCAATGCGGTCGCCGCGCACATGCTCGGTGTTGCCCGGGTGCACCGTGTCATGGACGCCGCCCTGCCCGTGGTGGAACACGGGCTCGCGGATGTCCTTGCGCGGGATGGAGACGCTCTCGGACTCCTCCATGTGGCGGATGCCGCGCTTGTCCACCGCGCGGCGCACCGCCTCGGCGATCTGCGCCTTGTAGCGGCGCACGAAGCGCTCGCGGTTGCCCACCGACTTGTTCTTGCCGGCCAGCCTGCGATCGATGATTTGCAATGCCATCTGTTCCCCCAGCCCGGGCGCGCCGAAGGGCGGCGCACCCACCCGTCAGTTGCTCTTGCGAACGCGCAGGTACCACTCGCACAGCAGGCGCACCTGCTTGGACGTATAGCCCTTGGCCTCCATCCGGGTGACGAAGTCCTCGTGCTTGCGCGCGTCCTCGGCACTGGCCTTGGCGTTGAAGCTGATCACGGGCAGCAGCTCCTCGGTATTGGAGAACATCTTCTTCTCTATCACCACGCGCAGCTTCTCGTAGCTGGTCCAGCTCGGGTTCTTGCCCTGGTTGTTGGCCCGCGCGCGCAGCACGAAGTTGACGATCTCGTTGCGGAAGTCCTTGGCATTGGCAATGCCCGCGGGCTTCTCGACCTTCTCCATCTCGGCGTTGAGCGCGTTGCGGTCGAAGGCCTCGCCGGTATCGTTGTCGCGGTACTCGCTGTCCTGTATCCAGTAGTCGGCGTAGGTGACGTAGCGGTCGAAGATGTTCTGGCCGTACTCGCTGTAGCTCTCCAGATAGGCGGTCTGGATTTCCTTGCCGATGAACTCGGCATAGTGCGGCGACAGGTACTCCTTGATGTAGCTGGTGTACTTGGTCTCCAGCTCGGCAGGGAACTGCTCGCGCTCGATCTGCTGCTCCAGCACATACATCAGGTGCACCGGGTTGGCCGCCACCTCGGTGCTGTCGTAGTTGAAGACCTTGGACAGGATCTTGAACGCGAAGCGCGTGGAGATGCCTGACATGCCCTCGTCCACGCCCGCATAGTCGCGGTACTCCTGGAAGCTCTTGGCGCGCGGGTCCGTGTCCTTGAGGCTTTCGCCGTCATACACCTGCATCTTGCTGAAGATGCTGGAGTTCTCGGGCTCCTTCAGCCGCGTGAGCACGGCGAACTGGGCCATCATCTTGAGCGTGCCGGGCGCGCACACGGCGCTGGCCAGGGACGACTCGCGGATCAGCTTCTCGTAGATGCGCACCTCCTCGGAAACACGCAGGCAGTACGGCACCTTGACGATGTAGACGCGGTCCAGGAAGGCCTCGTTGTTGCGGTTGTTGCGGAAGGCCTTCCACTCGCTCTCGTTGCTGTGGGCCAGCACCATGCCGTCGAAGGGAATGGCGCCAAAGCCCTCCGTTCCCTTGTAGTTGCTCTCCTGCGTGGCCGTCAGCAGCGGGTGCAGCACCTTGATGGGCGCCTTGAACATTTCCACGAACTCCAGCAGACCCTGGTTGGCCAGGCACAGGCCGCCCGAGTAGCTGTAGGCGTCGGTATCGTCCTGGGCAAAGTTCTCCAGCTTGCGGATGTCCACCTTGCCCACCAGGCTGGAGATGTCCTGGTTGTTCTCGTCGCCGGGCTCGGTCTTGGCAATGCCCACCTGCCTGGAGATGCTGGGATAGCGCTTGACCACGCGGAACTGGCGGATGTCGCCGCCGAGCTCCTCCAGACGCTTGACGGCCCAGGGCGACAGCACATGGTTGAGGCAGCGCCGAGGAATGCCGAACTGCTCCTCCAGCAGCGGCCCGTCCTCCACGGGGTCGAACAGGCCCAGCGGCGACTCGTTCACGGGCGAGCCCTTGAGGGCGTAGAACGGCACCTTCTGCATCAGGTATTTGAGGCGCTCGGCGATGGAGCTCTTGCCACCGCCCACGGGACCCAGCAGATAGAGGATCTGCTTGCGCTCTTCCAGGCCCTGGGCCGCATGGCGGAAGAAGCTCACCACCTGCTCGATGGAGTCTTCCATGCCGTAGAACTCGGCGAAGGCCGGATAGCGCCGGATGACCTTGTTGGCAAACAGCCGCGACTGGCGTGGATCATTGCGCGTGTCCACCATTTCAGGTTCGCCGATGGCTGCCAGCATGCGCTGGGCAGCACCTTCGTAAGCCATGGGATCGCGCTGGCACAGGGCGAGAAATTCGTCCAGCGACATCTCTTCTTCGCGAAGGCGAACGTAACGTGCAGCCGAGTTGCTGATGACATCCATACGACCTCTCCCGGCGGCACCCGAGGGCGAACAGTGCCGCGAAGTTGCAAGGCATTCGCTACCGTGTGGAACTGTTGTAGCACCTTGCATCGGCTTTGAATAGCTCATACGTCCCACATGTCTGCATTGCGCGCGAGGTCACAATGTCAGGTTCCTGGACTACCCCGCTTTTTGCGGCGCCGGGACAGGGGCTTGAGCCAGCCGGGCCTGCAGCAAGGCCCGTGAATACAGCGCCTGACGCTCCCACTTTTGACAAATGATAGTCCGCACTCACACAGCGGCACAGGCCCGAATTCAGAACCGATGTCTCCTGCCGACAACCCCCTACTTGCCGCCGGTCGCCCATCGCGCAAACTGGCTGCCGTGACGCCGATGCACCTGCTGCGGGCCATGTGCCTGGCGCTCGGCCTGCTGCTCGCCCTGCTGGCACCGGACCTGGCCAAGGCCGCACCGGCAGCAGGCCCTTTGGGTGCCTTGCAGGGCACGCTGGGCGGTGGCTCCGCGTCCGACAAGGAACGAAGCAACGCCATTCAGGCCCAACTGGATGCCGCCGCATCGGCGACAAAGGAAGCCGATGCACTGGCGCAGGAACTGGACCGCCTGCGCGCCAGGGCACGCACGCCCGTGCCGGCCCTGCCCGCGCCGCTGAGCGACGAGCAGCTGGGCAGCCTGTTCGATCGCTGGAAGGAACGCGTTCCCGCCAACGCCAGCCAGGAAGTGCTGGAACGCCTGCTGGCCGATGAACGCGATGCCATCGCCGCACTCAAGGTGGGCATCGAAAAATCCGCGGCCGACCAGGCCAACCTGGTGTCCCAGCCCGGCCCGGGACGCATCGATCTGTCCATCCTCCAACAACGCGCGCAGGAAAACGCCGAGCCCGTGACCGCCGAGCCCGGCGAAGCCCCCGACCTCACCCAGGCCCGCCAGGCACGGCGCAGCGCAGAGCACCGCCGCGCCCTGCTGGAGCTGGCGCTGCGCCAGGAGGAGCAGTCCACCATCGAAGCGCGCCAGCGCCTGCTGGCCGCACAACTGCAGGCCCAGCGCCGCGAGCTGCTGGAGCGCATGCCGCGCGCCGCCTGGCTGACCCAGCGCATTGCCGAGCGCAGCCGCCAGCAACTGGAGCAGCAGGTGCAGGAGATGGAGCTGGCCGCCCAGCACGCTTCCGCCGCCGATCCCGCCATACGCGACCTGGCCCAGCGCAATGCGGCGCTGGCCGCGCAGATCCTCAAGAACTCCAATGAACTGGCGCAGGAGCGCAAGACCCTGGCCAATGACGAATATGTCCGCGACCAATTGAGCGCCACGCTGCGCGATACCCAGGCACGCCTGCGGCTGGGCGGTGGCAGCGCGGCCGTGGGCCAGTGGCTGTGGCAGCAGCGCGTGGAGCTGTCCTCCGGCAACACCTTGCAGTCCAGGCACCGCGCCGTGCAGCGCCAGCTGGCCGAGCTGCGGCTGATGCTGTTCAACTCCAGCAAATGGCGCCAGAACCCCGGCGCGGACACGGCGGCACAGGCCCCGGCCGACGCTGCGGATGCAGGCGGCGTGGCGGCACCTGAACCTGCCGCCAGCGTCACCACGGCCAGCAATGCCTCCACCTCGGCACAGCAGACCGCCCTGCTGGCCCGGCAGGTGGCGCTCACCGATCAATTGCAGCCCGTTTTGCTGCGCCGCATTGCCGTGCTGGAGCAGACCGATGAAGCGCTGCGCGCCGCCCTGCGCAGCGGTAACGAACTGCGCCAGGTGCTGGACAAGGAACTGCTGTGGTTCCCCAGCCACCGCCCCATGGACCGCACCTGGCTCAGCGAGTGGCAGGCGCTGGAGCAGGACATCGAAGGCAGCAGCTCCCCCTGGAAAACCGCGCGCGCCCTGGCCGCCAGCATCTGGAACGATCCCTGGGCGTTTGGCGCCGTCGGCCTGATCGTGGCCCTGCTGCTGGGCCTGCGCCGCTATGCGCTGCGCCAGCTGCAGTCCATCGCCGTGCGCGTGGGCGACTTCATGCGCGACAACTTCGGGCTGAGCCTGCTCGCGCTGGGCTGGAGCCTGCTCTACACCCTGCCCTGGAGCTTTGCGGCCGCGGCGCTGGGCAGCCTGCTGCAAGGCCCGGAAACCGTGGGCACGGCGCTGGAGCCGCTGGGCGCCACCCTGGTCCAGCTCAGCGATTTCATCTTCGTGGCCACCTTGCTCAACGCCCTGTTCTGCCCGGGCGGGCTGGCACTGGCCCACTTCGGCTGGCCGGCCGCTCGCGTGCAGATGCTGCGCCAGATGGTGCGCCGCGCCGCCTGGCTCATCGTGCCTGCCGAACTGCTGGGCGGCCTGGCCTTCTACAGCCATGACAACCACGCCATCAGCACCTGGGGGCGCATCTCCATCCTCATGCTGTCGCTGGGCCTGGCCTGGATGGCCTGGCTGTACTTTCGCCGTGTCATGCAGCAAAAGCGGCCTGGCATCCACTGGGGCCAGATCGTCAGCGTGGTGCTGATGCTCATGCTCAGCGCGCTGGCCGTGGGCATCGTGCTCGGCTATGTCTACACGGCCACCGAATTCATCCAGGCCCTGATGGCCAGCTTCGTGTTCTTGGGCGCGGTCGAGGTCGTGGTCAACCTGCTGCGGCGCTGGCTGCTGCTGGGCGAACGGCGCCTGGCGCTGAACCGGCTGCGCGAAGCCGCCAGGCTGGCGCAGAGCGGCTCGGGCGTGGACACCGGCAAGGCCCCCACCGACGAAGCCACCCAGATGGCCCTGGTCACCGTGGGCGCCCAGGCGCACAGGCTGCTGGGCCTGCTGCAGCAGGTGCTGGTCGTGCTGACCCTGGTCTACGCCTGGCTGCCCGTGCTGCCTGCGCTTCTGCGCTCCGAAGGCGTGGTGCTCTGGTACACCACCAACACCGGCGCCGACGGCATCGCGCATGCCGCCCCCGTGAGCCTGATGGACGCGCTGCTGGGCGTGATGATCCTGCTCCTCACCTTCAGCTTTGCACGCAACCTGCCGGGCCTGCTGGAAGTGACGCTGTCGGCCTCCAACCGCATCAGCAGCTCAGCGCGCTACACCCTGGCCACGCTGGCGCGCTACGCCATCACCATCGCGGGTACGGTCAGCGCCTTCACGCTGCTGGGCCTGCGCTGGGGCCAGCTGCAGTGGATGGTGGCGGCGCTCACCGTGGGTCTGGGCTTTGGCCTGCAGGAGATCTTCGCCAACTTCGTCTCGGGCCTGATCCTGCTGGTGGAGCGGCCCTTCCGCGTGGGCGATGTCATCACCATCGACACCCTCACCGGCACCGTCACGCGCATCCGCACGCGGGCCACCACGGTGCTGGACTTCGACAACAAGGAAATCGTCATCCCCAACAAGACCTTCATCACCGGCCAGGTGACGAACTGGACCTTGAGCGACGACGTGACCCGCCTGGTGATCGACGTGCCCGTGGCCCACGGCAATGACCCCGAGCGAGTGCGCGACATGCTGCTGGGCATTGCCAGGGAACACCCCCAGGTGCTGCGCGAACCCGAGCCCAACTGCTGGTTCATGGCGCTGGAAGGCAACGGCCAGCGCTTCGAGCTGCGCGCCTACGTGGGCAAGGTCGAAGACCGCCTGCCCGTGCGCCACGACCTCAACCGCCGCGTCAACGACCGGCTCAAGGACGCTGGCATTGCCGTGGCCTTCCCGCAACTGGACCTGCATGTGCGCAACATGCCGACCCATACACCGGGGCAGGCATCTGGGCAGGCACCGGGGCAGACCCCACCCATCCGACGGCATGAGGCCGGCAAGTCCCCCGGTTCCACGCGCACAGCGCGGCATTGCCCCGCTCGCGGTTAGAACACTTCCCAGTTCTCGTCCACACGCTCGCCCGCATTGCGCAGCGGGGTGACCTTGGCAGGCGCTGCAGCAACCCTGGGTGCCGCTGCGGACGCCCTCGTCCGCTGGTCGCCCTTGCTGCCTGCGGCGGCCGGCGCTGGCGCCTGGGCCGGTGAGGACGCGGGCAGGGGCACGGACGAGGACACCCCGTCCAGCTTGAACAGACTGACCAGATCGACCAGCCTGGCAGCCTGCGCGTTCAAGCTTGCGGCAGCCGCCGCCGATTCCTCGACCAGGGCCGCATTCTGCTGCGTGACCTGGTCAAGCTGTACGACGGCATCGCCCACCTGCGCCACACCGTCGGCCTGCTCAGCCGTGGCCGCGCCTATTTCGCCGATCAGGTCGGCAACACGCTGCGCCTGCTGGACGATGTCCTTCATCGCGGAACCCGTCTCGCCCACCAGGCCCGAGCCCTCGTCCACCTTGGACACGCTCTCGCCTATCAGGGCCTTGATCTCCTTGGCTGCCCCCGCGCTGCGCTGGGCCAGGCTGCGCACTTCGGATGCCACCACCGCAAAGCCTCGCCCCTGCTCGCCGGCCCGCGCCGCCTCCACGGCGGCATTGAGCGCCAGGATGTTGGTCTGGAAGGCAATGGAGTCGATCACGCCGATGATGTCCTCGATCTTCCGGGAACTGGCGGTGATCTGCTCCATGGTGGCCACAACGCGGTCCACGATCTTGCCGCCGCCAGTGGCGGCCTGGCTCGACGATGCGGCCAGCTGGGTGGCGGTACGCACCGTATCGGCATTGAGCTTGACGGTGGCGTTCATCTCCTCCATGGAGGCGGCGGTCTGTTCCAGATTGCTGGCCTGCTCTTCCGTGCGCTGGCTCAGGTCCGCATTGCCCGAGGCAATCTGGCTGGCGCCGGTCGCGATGGATTCACTGCTTTGCCGCACATCAGCGACCACGCGCGCCAGGCCGGCCCGCATGTCCTCCATGGCGCGCAGCAGGCTGGAGGTGTCGCCGGGCGCCAATTGCACCCGCACGGACAAATCGCCCTGCGCGATCTGGCGCGCCACCCCGGCGGCATAGGACGGCTCTCCGCCCAGCTGCTGCTTGACCGTCCTGGTGATCATCCAGGCCACCAGACCGCCCAGCGCGGCGGCCAGCAGCGTCAGCACCAGCATGGCCACGCCGTCTTCGGCCACGCGGCGCAGCGAGCCGTCCACGGTGGCCTGCGTCTGTGCCTTCTGGTAATCGACCAGCGCCTCGACCGCATCGAAATAGGTCGTCTGCAAGGAGCGCAGGCGCCCCATGATCAGATCCCTGGCGGCATCGCCCTGGTTGGCCAGGCCCAGGTCACCGGCCTGGCGCATGGTCTCCACGAAAGGCTGGCGCGCCTGCCGTATGTCGGCAAAGAGCCGGCGCGCCTGCTCGGTCTGCAGGCGCTGGTCCAACTCCTTCATGACCAAGCCGTTCCTGGCAACCACCTCATCCAGCCGGCGGCTCTCCTCGGCCATCTGCGCCGGATCGGTGATCAGCGCCAGATTGCGCACCACCCGTGCCGACGCATTGGCGTTGTCCTTGAGCGATTGCAGCCGGGCCAGATTGCCCATGCGGTCCTCGGCCAGCACGCGCAGCTGCTCGCCCTGGTCACGCAACTTCATCCAGCCGAAGGCCGCCACGCATACGCAAACCACGATCACCGCGAAAAAACCCATGCCCAGCATGGTTCCCAACTTCATACGCCTCAGAAAACCCACGTCGCTCTCCCTCGAACCACCCACGCAAACCGGCCAGACTGCTGTCACGGAAGAAACACATTCCGGAACAAATTTGACAATTTGAATCAGTCGCGTCGCTTTCCCAAACCCTGCACATCCAGTAGGACAGCGCCTTGCCGGCATGCAGGCATGGCGCTGCCAGCGGTCTGCAGTCAGCGATGGGAAGCCAGGGGCGCGTAGATATCCCGCAGCAGGTGCTCCAGCTGCGCCAGCACCATGGCGCTGGCCCGGCTGCGGACGGCCTGCGGCTTCGTGGCCGTGAGCACGTCGCGGTAGAGGTGCTCGACGTCGAGGGGGCGGATCACCGTGGAGCGCCGTGGCCGCAGCATGCGCAGGCTGATCCACGGCAGCACACTGGCGCCCAGCCCTGCGCGCACCGCACCGATCTGGGTGGCAGTGGAGTTCACCTCGCCTGCCACCTGGTAGCCGGTGTCCAGCGCCGCAAAGGCCCGGTCCAGCGCACCGCGCGTGGCATTGGGCAGGCTGGGCAGCAGCAGTGGATGCCGTGCCAGATCCTGCAGCGACATGGGCTTGCCATCCGCCTCGGGCGCCAGGGCGCGGGCGCAGCCAAAGAAGAAAGGCTCGCGTACCACGGGCCGCGTCTCCAGCTTGGCCGTGGCCTCCGAGGCATAGAGCACGCCCATGTCGAAGCGGCCGCTGTGCACGCCCTCCACCAGATGGCCGCTCAGCCCTTCGTGGATGGACAGGATGACGGCCGGCCAGCGCTCGCGGCAGGCGGCCAGCAGGGGAACGGCCAGCACCTGGGCGATGCTGCCCGCAATGGCCACCGATACAGAACCGGCCACCTGCGATTCCTCGACCTGAACGCAGGCCCGCGCATCGGCCACCTGCCGCAGGATGGCCTGCGCCTGGCCGTACAGCAGCCGGCCCGTGGCCGTGGGTTGCACGCCCAGCGCGCCACGCACCAGCAGCGTGCTTTGCAGTTCCTGCTCAAGCAGCTTGAGCTGGTGGCTCACGGCGGATGGCACCACGTGCAGCACATCACAGGCGCGGGTGATGCTCTGGGCATCGATCACGGCAATCAGGTATCTGAGCTGGCGCAATTCCATGTCAGGTCCGAAGAGGGGTTCGATTTGCACGAAGGCCGGTTCTGAATTCCTCAGCCATGCGCTGCGAGGTGCTGCCTACATTGTGCTTACCGCCACTCCGCTACCCAAGCCCCATGCCGTTCCACCCCCGATCCCTGCTATATGTTCCTGCAACCTCCGCACGCATGCTGGCCAGCGCAGGGCGGCGCGGTGCCGATGCCCTCGTACTGGACCTGGAAGACGCCATTGCCCCCGCGCAGAAGGCGCAGGCCCGCGCCATGCTGCAACCGGCCATCGCCAGCCTGCGCGGGCAGTGCCTCGTGCTGGTGCGCATCAACGCGGACAGGGCATTGGCACAGGCCGATACCGAGGCCGCCTTGCAGGCTGGTTGCGATGGCCTGGTCATCCCCAAGGTGGAATCTGCCGCCGATGTGCAGCGCATCGCAGCCCTGGTCGATATCCACGGCAGCCCGCCGGTGCTGCTGCAGGCCATCGTGGAGACGCCCACCGGGCTGATGCGTCTGCAGGACATTGCCCAGGCCTCGCCCCGGCTGGTGTCGCTGGCCTTTGGCGGCGAGGACTTCGCCACTGCATTGGGCGTGGCGCCCACGCCCCAGGCCCTTGCCATGCCGGCACAGGCCGTGGTCATCGCAGCCGTGTCAGCCGGGCTGCATCCCGTGGGGCTGGCAGGCAGCATCGGCGGCTATGCGGATCTTGCGCAGTTCGGCGAACTGGCCCGGATCTCCCGCGCACTGGGCATGCAAGGTGCCGCCTGCATCCACCCGGCCCAGTTGGCGGCCGTGCACGCAGCCTTCGGAGCCAGCCAAGAGGATCTGCGCCAGGCGCGCGACACCGTGCTGGCCTATGAACAGGCGCTGGCGCAGGGACAGGGCGCCGCGGCCGTTGACGGCCGCATGGTCGATGCACCCATTGCTGAGCGCGCACGCCAGTTGCTGCGCAGCACCGGGGAAGCCGCATGAACGCCACGGACAACACAGGCGCCCTGCCCCTGCGCGGCATCCGCGTGCTCGACCTGTCGCGCCTGGCTGCAGGCAACATGCTCACGCTGCAGTTGGCCGACTTCGGCGCCGAAGTGATCAAGGTCGAGGCGCCGGGCGGCGACACCCTGCGCGACTGGAAGAACGACGGCCAGCCGCTGTGGTGGCAGATCTACGCGCGCAACAAGAAAAGCATCTGCCTGGACCTGCATGACGGGGTCGATGTGCAAAGTCTTCTGCAGCTGGCCGAATCGGCACAGGTCCTGGTGGAGAGCTTTCGCCACGGCGCACTGGAAAAGTTCGGACTGGGACCCGATGTCCTGCTGCAGCGCAATCCCCGCCTGGTGATCGTGCGCATCTCAGGCTGGGGCCAGACCGGTCCCTATGCGCAACGGCCCGGCTTTGGCACCCTGGTCGAAGCCTTCTCGGGCTTTGCCCAGAAGAATGGCTTTCCCGACAAGCCGCCCGCCCTGCCCAACCTCGGCCTGGCCGACATGATCGCGGGCCTGGCGGGCGTGGGCGCCACCATGTTCGCACTGCGCGAAGTGGAAACCAATGGTGGCCGCGGCCAGGTGGTGGACCTGTCGCTGCTGGAACCCATGTTGGCCGTGCTCGGCCCCGACCCCGCCATCTTCCAGCGCACCGGCCGGCGGCCACGGCGCATGGGCAACCGTGCCGACATCGCCGCACCGCGCAATGCCTACCAGTGCGCCGACGGGCGCTGGCTGGTGATGTCGGGCTCCACCCAGCGCATGGCCGAACGGATTTTCGAGGCCATGGGCCGCAAGGACCTGTGCAGCGATCCCCGCTTCGCCACCAACGCGGCACGGCTGCGACATGTCGATGCGCTGGACGCGCTGATCGCCGGCTTTGTGGCACAGCGCAGCCTGCAGGACAACCTGCTGCACTTCGGCCAATGGGAGGTGACCGTGGGGCCGGTGCTTGACGTGGAGCAGTTGCTGGCCGACGAGCATGTGCGCGCCAGGGCCTGCATCACCTGCATCCCCGATGCCGACGGCCAACCGCTGCCCATGCACAACGTCTTTCCGCGCCTGTCGCGCACACCCGGGTCCATCCGCAGCCTGGGCCCTGCGCTGGGAGAGCACCAGCACCTGGTGCCACCGGGCGGCTGGAGCGATCACCCTGCCCCGACCGAATGAACCCTCAGCCCATACAACGAAGGAGACATACCATGGCCTTTCTCAGGACTTTGCTCACCAGGGTCGCCACGGCGGCAGCCCTGGGCCACGCCGCCCTGCTCTCTTTGCCAGCCCACGCGGCCCCTGCGCAACTGGTCACCCTGGTGGTGCCTGCCGCGCCGGGCGGCTCCAACGACATCGTGGCGCGCGTCATGGAGCCGCTGCTACGCGGCGAACTCGACCGGCCCGTGGTGGTCGAGAACCGGGGAGGCGGCGGGGGCAATGTCGGCGCAGCCTACGTGGCACGCGCCGAAGCCGGCAGCAACATCTGGCTGCTGACATCAGCCAGCATCGTCACCATGAACCCCGGCTTGTTCGCCAACCCGGGCTTCGACACGCTGCGCGACTTCGTGCCCGTGGCCGGCATTGCCAGCGTGCCCCATGTGCTGTTGGTCAACAAGGACTTTGCGCCGTCCACCCTGCCCGAGCTGCTGGCCTTGCTGCGCAGGGAGCCGGGCAGGTACTTCTTCGGCTCTGCCGGCAACGGCACCTACTCGCACATCCTCATGGAATTCCTCAAGCGCGCCGAAAAGGTGGATGCCTCCCATGTCCCCTTCCGTGGCGTGGCCCCGGCCATGACCGAACTGATGGCCGGGCGCATACAGATGCTGATCAGCACCCTGCCTTCGGCCATGCCCTACCTGCAAAGCCGCGACGTCAAAGCCCTGGCCGTGTTCTCCGACCAGCGCAGCGAGTTCCTGCCCGACCTGCCCCTGGCCCGCGACACCGTTGCCGGCCTGGTTGGCGACCTGTGGATTGCGCTGTACGCGCCCAAGGACACACCCTCGCAGGAAGTGCAGCGCATGCGCCAGGCCGTGGACAAGGCCCAGGCATCACCCGGACTGCGCGAGAAATTCCGCAAAATGGGCGCCAGCGTCTACGCCCCCACGGCTGCAGAACTGCGGCTGCAGACGGCAGCCGACCTGGCACGCTGGAGCCAGTTGATCCGGCAGGCAGGCATCCAGGTGGACTAGGCAGCCGGCCCATTTCAAGTCATTCCAGAGCATTCCAAGGAGACTCCATGAAACTGCTGAGATTCGGCCCCGAGGGCCAGGAAAAGCCCGGCCTGCTGGATACCGAAGGCCAGATCCGCGACCTGTCCGCCCTGTTGGACGACTACACGCCCCGCCTGCTGGGCCGCGAGACGCTGCGGGCCCTGGCCGCCATCGACCCCGCCAGGCTGCCCCTGGTGCAAGGCCCGGTGCGCATCGGCATGCCCTGGAGCGGCATGTCCAAGTTCGTCGCCATCGGCCTGAACTACCGCGACCATGCCGAGGAAGCCGGCATGCCCATTCCCAAGGAGCCCATCCTCTTCGCCAAATGGCCCAGCTGCGCCTGCGGCCCCGACGACGACATCCCCCTGCCCGAGGGCAGCACGCGCATGGACTGGGAGGTGGAACTGGGCATCGTCATCGGCGAGCGCGCGCGCAATGTGTCCGTGGCCGATGCGCTGGAGCATGTGGCCGGCTACTGCCTTGCCAACGATGTGTCCGAGCGCGAATACCAGATCGAGCGCAGCGGTGGCCAGTGGAGCAAGGGCAAGGGCTTCGACCGCTTCGGCCCCATCGGCCCCTGGCTGGTCACGCGCGACGAAGTGACCGATCCGCAGGCCCTGCAGCTATGGCTGGATGTGAACGGGGAGCGCCGCCAGAGCGGCAGCACGCGCACCATGATCTTTGGCTGCGCCGAACTCATCAGCCACTGCAGCCGCGTGATGACGCTGGAGCCCGGCGACCTCATCATCACCGGCACGCCCCCGGGAGTCGGGATGGGCATGAAGCCGCCGCGCTATCTGAAGGCTGGCGATGTGATGGAGCTGGGGATCGAGGGGCTGGGGGTGCAGAGGCAGCGAGTGGTGTAGATCCACAAAAAAGCGGCTTCAAAAAGCCGCTTTATTCTTGAGCTGAACCAGCGCTCAGCTGCCCGCCACCTTCATCCGGTTGATCAGGATCGAGCCCACGGTCTTGGCGCCGTAGTTGTAGGCATCTGCGCCCACGGCCTCAATGCCCTTGAGCATGTCCTTGAGGTTGCCGGCGATGGTGATCTCGTGCACGGGGAAGGCGATTTCGCCGTTTTCCACCCAGAAACCGCTGACGCCGCGCGAGTAGTCGCCGGTCACGTAGTTCACGCCCTGGCCCATGAGCTCGATCACGAACAGGCCCGTGCCCAGCTTCTTGAGCATGGCGGGCAGGTCGTCGCCGGCCTTGGTGCGGCGCGAGGTCATGACCAGGTTGTGCGATCCGCCGGCATTGCCGGTGGTCTTCATGCCCAGCTTGCGGGCCGAGTAGCTGGACAGGAAGTAGCCCTCGACGCGGCCGGCATCGACCACCTTGCGGGCCTGCACACGCACGCCTTCCTCGTCGAAGGGCGAACTGCCCTTGCCGCCGAGGATGAAGGGGTCTTCCGTGATGTCGATGTGCTTGGGGAAGACGGGCTTGCCCAGCGAGTCGAGCAGGAAGGTGCTGCGGCGGTACAGCGCGCCGCCGCTGACGGCCTGCACGAAGCTGCCCAGCAGGCCTGCGGCCAGCGTGGACTCGAACAGCACCGGGCATTCGGTGGTCGGGATCTTGCGGCTGCCCAGGCGGCTCAGGGCGCGCTGGGCGGCGTAGCGGCCCACCGCTTCGGGCGAGGCCAGGTCGGCCGCGTTGCGCATGGAGCTGTACCAGGCGTCGCGCTGCATCTCGCCATTGCGGCCCGGCAGCGATGCGATGGGCGCCACCGACAGGCTGTGGCGCGAGCTGGCGTAGCCGCCACGGAAACCATTGGTGTGGGCACTGAAGAAATGGCTTTGCTGAGCCGAAACGCCCGCGCCTTCGCTGTTGGTGATGCGCTTGTGCGTGCGCAGCGCGGCTTCCTCGCATTGCAGCGCCAGTTCGGCCGCAGCCTCGCTGGTGAGGTCCCAGGGGTGGAACAGCTGCAGGTCGCGGTGGGTGCCGGGCTGGGCGATGTCGGCCGCATCGGGCAGGCCGGCCATGGGGTCTTCGGCCGTGAAGCGTGCGATGTCGTAGGCGGCCTGCACGGTCTGCTGGATGGCGGCATCCGAGAAGTCCGAGGTGCTGGCGTTGCCACGGCGGTTGCCCAGGTAGACGGTCACGCCCAGCGACTTGTCGCGGTTGCGCTCCACGGTCTCCAAAGCCCCCTTGCGCACGCTCACGCTCAGGCCGCAGCCCTCGGAAGCCTCGGCCCCGGCGTTGGTGGCGCCGAGCTTCTTGGCGTGGACCAGGGCACGGTCCACCAAGTCTTCAAAAAACGGTTGGCTGTAGCTGAAGCCGGAATCAGCCTGCGGTTTGGCGGTGCTTGCCGAGCGGGGACGGGGTTTTTTCATAGCGGCGGCTATGATAGCCGCCACTGCAGCGCTCTCCGCGCCGCCACTGCATTTGTCCCCTACCCCATGTCACGCAAACCCAAAAAAGGCTACTACGTCAAAGGTCACTTCGTTGCCGAAGGCAGCGAACTCGACCTGCAGCTCAAGGCCGAACTCAAAGGCACCCCCGACTCCAGCAAGACGGATCTCAAGCGCGAGTCCGACGCCTTGCAGGACCTCGGCAAGGATTTGCTGACGCTGCGCTCCGACCTGTTCAAGCGCCTGCAATTGCCCGACCAGCTGGCCGATGCCCTGGCCGAGGCCAAGCGCATCACCAATTTCGAAGGCAAGCGCCGCCAGATGCAATTCGTCGGCAAGCTCATGCGCAAGCTGGACGAGACCGAGATCGCCGCCGTGCGCGCGGCACTGGACGAGCAGCACAACGGCTCGGCCGCCGAGAAGATGGCCCTGCACGCCGCCGAGCAATGGCGCGACCGCCTGATTGCCGAGGAATCGGCCCTGTCCATCTGGCTGGACCATTTCCCCGACACCGACACCCAGCAGCTGCGCGCCCTGATCCGCCAGGCCCGCAAGGACATGCCGGGCGCCCATGAAGCCAATGTGCAGGAATCCACCGGCCTGGCCCAGCGCAAGGGCCGCGCCTACCGCGACCTGTTCCAGCTGGTTCGCCAGCAGTTGGGCGGCACGGGCCGCGAGGCTGCCGAGGACGGTGACGGTGACGGCGCTGGCGAGGAAGCTGACGATGAGTGAACCCGTCCATGACGCTGTGCGCATCGGCATCGTCTCGATCAGCGACCGTGCCAGCAGCGGCGTCTATGAGGACAAGGGCCTGCCGGCCCTGCAGGACTGGCTCACCCGCGCGCTCAGGAACCCCATCACGTTCGAGCCGCGCCTGATCCCCGACGAGCAGGCCGGCATCAGCGCCACGCTGATCGAACTGGTCAATGCAGGCTGCTCCCTGGTGCTGACCACGGGCGGCACCGGCCCCGCTCTGCGCGATGTCACGCCCGAAGCCACGCTGGCCGTGGCCGACAAGGAAATGCCGGGCTTTGGCGAGCAGATGCGCCAGATCAGCCTGGCCTTTGTGCCCACGGCGATTCTGTCGCGCCAGGTGGCGGTGATCCGTGGCAAGAGCCTGATCATCAACCTGCCGGGCCAGCCCAAGGCGATTGCCGAAACCCTGGAAGGCCTGAAGAACCCCGATGGCACGCAAAAGGTCAACGGCATCTTCGCGGCCGTGCCCTATTGCGTGGACCTGATCGGCGGGCCTTATCTGGAAACGGATGACAGCGTCTGCAAGGCGTTCCGCCCCAAGAGCGCAGTGCGCACCGCACGACCTGCGGCCTGAGCGCGCGGACACGGCAATCGACAAGCAGCCTGCGGGCTGCTTTTTATTTTTTCAGCCCCTTGAACCAGCGCTGAATCCGGGCCCGCAATTGCCGTTTGCCGTCATCACCCAACGGCATGCCGCTTGCCAGTTTCAGTGCCGCATCGACCTGTACATGGCCATGCTCCATCAGTGCCATGCAAAACACCCGGTCCTTGTCGCGCCCCGCCTGGGCCTTGGAGAGAAAGAGATCCAGCACATCCAGGCAATAGCCGACGCGATCGTTGGTATTGCCGTTCTGGATACGGTGCAGCCGGTTTTGCCAGCCTGAGGCAAGCACTGCCGTGTCCGGGCCCACGCCCTGCGCGTAGTAGCCATTGGACTCGTGGAAGCGAGAGCCTTCGCCAATGGATCCGTCGATCCGGTCCGCCAGATCCGGAGCGTTGAGCGGATAGATGTCCGCCTCTGCGGACATCTTGAAAACCGGCTCGGGATACGGGATGGAGCCCAGGATTGCCTGGCTTCCCACGATGACGAATTCATACTCATTCGTCACATCCCCGCTGGCACGAATGATGTGCTCAAGATCCTCTCGGTTCATAGGCCCGCCCTGTATCTCCCAATGCAACGCCCCGCTTGAGATCCCCCACCTGCGCCAGTACCTGCTGGCGCACCTGTTCGGGCAGCACCGATGTCAGGGGCGAGGCCTGGCGCAGTTCCTGGGCCCTTCGCGTGCGGGCCAGGATGGTGCGCCAGCGGCCATTTTGCAAGACATCCTGCCACTGCCTCCACAGGCTGGCGGAATGCGAATCCCCCTGGCTCAACCACCGCTCCAACGTGTCCTGTGCCTGCTGCAGCAATGCCGGGTCTGATCGCACAAGGCGCACGGCTTCTTCATGCAATGCCAAGCTTTGCAGATCCTGCACTTCATGGCGCGCATCCTGCGCACGCACCAGAACCTGTACGACGGGCCTGGCATGGCGCGAACGGGCTGCGGCAGTTCCTGCGGGCGCGGGCTGCAGGGCGTCGCCCGCCAGCAATGCCAATTCTCCCCCTATGCCCAGTTCCGACATGACCCGCAGGTACGTGCCCATGGATGGCCCGGGATCGCCGGACTCGACTGCAGCGAGCGTGCTGCGGGATATGCCTACGCGCGAGGCCATCTCGACCGTGCCCAGCCCCTGCTCCTTGCGCAGACGCTTGAGCCGGTCACCGAACTGCAAAAGCAGTTGGCGCTGAAGAAGGGTGGACTTTTCTGGCGTTTTCATTTGTCCATTATTTTAAGCAAAACCTATATTTTTGATTGTTTTTCTAGACAAATTAATTCAAGACCAGTGCTTTCGCATCCCCAGGTCAAGGAACGGAAAAGCAGGTCCTGACGCGCGCACAAGCCACGGCCGGGATGCGCAGCGCATGGCGATCAATCAACGGGCCAGCCACGTTGCAAGAATGAGCGGCTGGACTGTCGCACCGGGGCCACCAAGCCCGTGCTTGCCCCAATGCGGCAGGCCCCTGTCCCTGCCAGCATGGAATCACCCCGGCCCCTGCGCAACAGCAGCGGGCTTTTTCCATCCAAAGCAAGGAGACTTCATGCAGCAACGCCCCAAGACATCGCTGATGACACCGCTGGCCCTGGCACTGTGCGCCGCCGCACTGGCAACGCCGGCCCTGGCGCAGCAGGACAAGGTTCGGATCGGCTTCATCACCGACATGTCCAGTCTCTATGCCGATGTCGAGGGCAAGAACGGCGCCGTGGCGATACAGATGGCCATCGACGACTACGGCGGCAAGCTGCTGGGCAAGCCCATCGAGCTGCTGACGGCCGACCACCAGAACAAGGCCGACATTGCCGCCAGCAAGGCGCGCGAGTGGATTGACACGCAGGGCATCAGCCTGGTGTTTGGCGGCACGAACTCGGCCACGGCCCTGTCCATGGCCAAGGTGGCGCAGGAGAAAAAGCGGGTCTTCATCGACAACGGCGCGGGCAGCTCGGCGCTGACCAACGAGCAGTGCAGCCCCTACACCGTGCACTACGCCTTCGACACCGTGGCCCTGGCCAAGGGCACGGGCGCGGCCGTGGTGGAGGCCGGCGGCAAGAGCTGGTACTTCGTGACGGCCGACTATGCCTTCGGCCATGCGCTGGAGGCCGATACCACCAAGATCATCGAGGCGCGCGGCGGCAAGGTGCTGGGCTCGGTCAAGACGCCGCTGAACGCCAGCGACTTCTCCAGCTTCATGCTGCAGGCGCAGAACTCCAAGGCCCAGATCCTGGGCCTGGCCAACGCGGGTGGCGACACCATCAACTCCATCAAGGCCGCGCGCGAGTTCGGCGTGACCAAGGACATGAAGCTGGCCGGCCTGCTGGTGTTCTTCACCGACGTGCACAGCCTGGGCCTGAAGAACACCCAGGGCATGCAGTTCACCACCAGCTGGTACTGGGACATGAACGATGCCTCGCGCAAGTTCGCCGATGCCTTCATGGCCAAGACCCAGCGCCGCCCCAGCGAGATCCAGGCGGCCGACTACTCGGCCACCATGAACTGGCTCAAGGCCGTGGAGAAGGCCGGCACGCTGGACGCCGACAAGGTCATGGCCACCTGGCGCGGCATGAAGATGGACGACTTCTTCGGCAGCGGCTACCTGCGCGAGGACGGCCGCTACGTTCACGACATGTACCTGATGGAAGTGAAATCCCCCGCCGAATCCAAGGGCACCTGGGACTACTACAAGCTGGTCAAGAAGCTGCCGGCCGAGCAGGTCTGGACGACGAAGGCAGAGAGCAAGTGCCAATATTGGCGCTGAACTGGCGCTGAACTTGCGGTGAGCCGGGGGGCAGCCCGGCCGCTCCCGCCCCTCGCTTTTCTCCACTGAATCTCCATGCCTTGGTCAATGCCGGGACATCGAACCGCGCCAGACTGGTAAGTTCGAGCATTGGGCGCGGCGCCGGGCAGGAACTTCTTCCCCTGCGGCCGACCGCGCGGCAGGGGAAGAATGAAGTTCAATCGCAAGTGGACCATTGGCGCCGTGGTGGGTGCCTGCATCATCGCCGGGGGCGCACTGTGGAAGGCCAGCGCCAAGCCCGCCACCCGGTACGCGACGGCCGCCGTCACCGTGGGCAACCTGGAGCAGACCGTGCTGGCCGTAGGCCGGCTGCATGCCAAGGAGCTGGTTGCCGTGGGCGCCCAGGTCTCCGGACAGGTCAAGCGCCTGCATGTGGAACTGGGCCAGCAGGTCAAGGCCGGCGACCTGATCGCCGAGGTCGATGCCCAGCCGCAGCGCATCAAGCTGCGCAATGCGGAGGCCTCGGTCACCGCGCTGCAGGCGCAGCTGGCCGCGCGGCGCGCGGCCCTCGTCCAGGCCCGGCTCACCTTCCAGCGCCAGCAGGAACTGCTGCAGGCCGACGCCACCTCGCGCGCCGACCATGAGGCCGCCAAGGCGGCGCTGGACACGGCCCAGGCAGAGGTCGGCGCCCTGCAGGCCCAGATCGAGCAGGCACGCACCCAGGTGGAGACCGAGCGCATCAACCTGGGCTACACCCGCATCGTCGCGCCCATGGACGGCGTGATCGTGGCCGTGGTCACCAAGCAGGGCCAGACCCTGAACTCCTTCCAGACCACGCCCACCATCGTCATGCTGGCCAAGCTCGACGTGATGACCGTGCGTGCCGAGATTGCCGAGGCCGACGTGGACAAGATCCAGCTCGGCCAGACCGCATGGTTCACCACGCTGGGCAGCAACCGCCAAAAACACATGGCGAAGATAGAGCGCATCGAGCCCGCACCGACCTCCATCGTCAATGACGCGGGCGGCGGCGCCTCGCCCGCTGCGGCCACGCCCGCCGCCAAGGCCATCTACTACAACGCCCAGTTCGACGTGCCCAACCCGGACGGCAAGCTGCGCCCCTCCATGACCGCCCAGGTCACCGTGCGCGTGGCCCAGACCGACAAGGCCGTGCTGGTGCCGGCCGCCGCACTGGGCAGCCGGGCAGAGGACGACAGCTACACCGTGCGCGTGCGCGACGGCGAAGGCAAGGTCGCCGAGCGCAAGGTGCGCATCGGCCTGCGCACCAATGCCCAGGCCCAGGTGCTGTCGGGCCTGGAGGCCGGCGAGCAGGTGGTGATCGGCGAGGCGGGCCCGAACAACGCCCCCGCCGCCGACCCCATGGGAATGTGAGCATGGACCAGCCATTGCTGCAGATGCGGGGACTGCGCAGGGAGTTCCCCGCCGGTGACACCACGGTCGCCGTGCTCAAGGACATCGACCTGACCATCGAGGCCGGCGAGATGGTGGCCATCGTCGGCGCCTCGGGCTCGGGCAAGTCCACGCTGATGAACATCCTCGGCTGCCTGGACCATCCGACCTCGGGCAGCTACCGCATCGCCGGCCGCGAGACCGGCGAGCTGGGCCCCGATGCGCTGGCCGCGCTGCGGCGCGAGCATTTCGGCTTCATCTTCCAGCGCTACCACCTGCTGGCCGACCTCACGGCCCAGGGCAATGTGGAGCTGCCATCGGTCTACGCCGGCACGGCGCCAACGGACCGCCATGCGCGCTCGGCCGCCCTGCTCGAACGCCTGGGCCTGGCCGACCGCATGCAGCACCGGCCAGGCCAGCTGTCGGGCGGGCAGCAGCAGCGCGTGTCCATCGCCCGCGCGCTGATGAACGGCGGCGCCGTCATCCTGGCCGACGAGCCCACGGGCGCGCTGGACAAGGCCAGCGGCGAACAGGTCATGCGCATCCTGCAGGAGCTGCATGCCGACGGCCACACCATCATCCTGGTCACGCACGACATGGCCGTGGCGGCCCACGCCTCGCGCGTGATCGAGATCAGCGACGGCGCCATCATCGCGGACCGGCGCAGCGCCCCGCATGAAAGCAAGCCCCCGCTGGAGGCCACAGCCGCACCGCGCGCCGCCTCCTGGCGCATGTTCGGCGACCGCTTCGGCGAAGCGCTGCGCATGGCGCTGCGGGCCATGAACGCGCACCGCCTGCGCACCTTCCTGACCATGCTGGGCATCATCATCGGCATCTCTGCCGTGGTCTCGGTGGTGGCGCTGGGGCGCGGCGCGCAGCAGCAGGTGATGAACCAGATCAGCGAGCTGGGCACGAACACGCTGGACATCTTCCCGGGCAAGGACTTCGGAGACACGCGCGCCGCCGCCATCGAGACCCTGGTCGCCGCCGATGCCCAGGCCCTGGCCGAGCAGCCCTACGTGGACAGCGCCACGCCCAACGTATCGGTCAGCGTCACGGCGCTGTACCGCGAGAACGCGGCCATGGCCCAGGTGACGGGCGTGGGCTTCGAGCACTTCCGCGTGAAGGGCCTGCGCCTGGCGTCAGGGCGGTTCTTCGACCAGCGCGACGTGGACCTGCACGCCCAGGTCGCGGTCATCGACCAGAAGGCCGCCACCGCGCTCTTTCCCGGCAACCCCAGCCCGCTGGGCGAGGTGGTGATGCTGGGCGAGATGCCCGTGGAGATCGTGGGCGTGCTGCGCCCCGCGCAAAACAGCTTCGGTGGCTCCACGCCCACCTTCTTCGTGCCCTACACGGCAGCCGCCACGCGCCTGGTCGGCAAGTACCACCTGGACAGCATCACGCTGCGCATCAAGGACGAGGTGCCGGCAGAGATCGCGCTGAAGGCGGCCACCAGCCTGCTCACGGAACGCCACGGCACCAAGGACTTCTTCGTCTGGAACTCCGACCAGATCCGCCAGGCCATCACGCGCACCAGCACCACGCTGACGCTGCTGGTCTCGGCCATCGCCATGATCGCGCTGCTGGTGGGCGGCATCGGCGTGATGAACATCATGCTGGTGTCGGTGACCGAGCGCACGCGCGAGATCGGCGTGCGCATGGCCATCGGCGCGCGCCAGTCGGACATCCTTCAGCAGTTCCTGATCGAGGCCGTGCTGGTCTGCATCGTGGGCGGCATCCTGGGTGTCTCTCTGGCGCTGGGCCTGGGCCTGGCAGTGAGCCTGTCGGGCTCCAGCTTCCAGCTGTCGTTCTCGGCCGCCTCCATCGTGCTGGCCGTCGCCTGCTCCTCGCTCATAGGCATCACCTTCGGCTTCCTGCCCGCGCGCAGCGCGGCGCGCCTGGACCCCGTCCAGGCCCTCTCCAGAGATTGACATGCATATGCTCAAGACCAGCGCGCTGGCATGCGCCGTGGCCCTTGCGGGCTGCGGCGCCATCACGCGCACCCCCTACGAAGCGCCCCAGGTGGCGCTGCCCGCGCAGTTCGAACATGCGCAGGCATCGTCCCCGGCAGCCACGCCCACGCCCATACCCGATGCCTGGTGGCGCGGCTTCGGCGATCCGCGGCTCGATGCCTGGATTGACCTGGCACTGGCGCGCAACCCTGACATGGCCACGGCCGGCATCCGCGTGCGGCGTGCCGCGCTGCAGGCGCAACTGGCAGGCCATGCGCTGCTGCCCCAGCCCAGCGGCAGCGTAGGCACGGGCGCCAGCCGCCCGCTGTCGGGCAGCCAGCGCAGCACCCTGGAGAACGCCAGCGCCACACTGGGCGTGGCCTGGGAGCTGGACCTATTCGACCGGCTGGGCGCGCAGCGCGATGCCGCCGTCTTCGAAGCACAGGCCAGCGTGCAGGACAAGGATGCCGTGGCGCTGTCGCTGACCACCACCACGGCCAGCCTGTACTGGCAGCTGGCGCTGGCCAACGAGCGCCTGGACATGTCACGCCAAAGCCTGGAGTACGTGCGCCGCACGATCGACCTGGTGCAGGCCCAGTACCGCAGCGGTGCAGTTTCCGGCCTGGAGCTGCGCGAGGCCCGGCAGGCCCTGGCCGAGCAGCAGGCCCTGCTGAGCCAATACACCCAGGCCCGCGCCGAACTGCGCCAGGCATTGGCCGAATTGCTGCAGGGCGCCGAGCCGCCCGGTGGCGAGCCCCAGGCGCTGCCCGTGGCCGACCTGCCCGCCGTGCAGGCGGGCCTGCCCGCCGACCTGCTGGGGCGCCGCCCCGACCTGCGCGCCGCCGAACTGCGGCTGCGCGGCGCCCTGGCCGGCAGCGATGCCACGGCCGCCAGCTACTACCCGCGGCTGTCGCTCACGGGCAGCCTGGGCACCTCCAGCAGCACCCTGCTCGATGTGCTGGCCAATCCCGTGGCAGCCCTGGGCGCCAACCTGGCCCTGCCGTTTCTCAATGTGCGCGAGATGCGGCTGAACACCGCCATTGCACGCAGCCAGTACGAAGAGGCGGTGGTCAACTTCCGCAAAACGCTGTACGCCGCGTTGGCCGAAACGGAAAAATCCCTGTCCGCCCGCACCGAACTGGCCCGTCAGGAAGAGGCCCAGCAGCGCGCCACGCAGGAATCCGTGGAAATCACACGCCTGTACGAGGCGCGCTACCGCGCCGGCCAGGTGCCGCTGCGCACCTGGCTGGACGCCCAGGAGCGCCGCCGCGCAGCGCAGCTGGCCCTGTCCGCGCTGAACCTGGCACGCCTGCAGAACCAGCTCACGCTGCACAAGGCGCTAGGCGGAGGGTGGCCGGCTTCCTGAAGCCACCACCCGGGGTCCGCCAGAGTCAGAACGAATGCGCCATGCCCACGTAGAAGCCGGTCTGGCTGCCGCCCGGCGCCGGGTTGTTGTTGGTGGTCTCCACCGAGAAGTTCGCATTGCCGCCATTGCGCACATTGCCCACGCTGGCATACAGCAGCGTGCGCTTGGACAGCGCGTAGTCGGCGCCCGCCATGAACAGGTTGGCGCTGCCGCCGCCGTTGTTGACCGTGGTGCGGTAGCCCGCCCCGATCAGCGTCAGCGGGCCTGAGACGTTGTAGCGCGCGCCCATCCAGTACTGCCGCGCCTTGTTGGGCACGCCGGCCGCGCTGTCGGGCGCGGACAGCTGCTCATAGCCCGCGAACAGCTTGAGCGCGGACAGCGTCACCGTGCCGCCCAGCGTCAGGTTGCGGGAGGTGGTGTACAGATCGCTGAAGCGGCCATTGGCATCGCGGGCCACATCGTAGATGGCGCGCAACTCGAACGTGGGCGCGGTATAGGACACGGACAGCGCATCCTTGCGCAGCCGCGATGCGCCCTGCGGCTGCTCGCCCAGGCCGGTCAGCGCCAGCACGCGCAGGCCGCCCCAGTTCGGCGTCTCGTAGGAAATCATGTTGTCATGCCCGCCCCAGTTGCGCCCCCGCACCAGCGTGGCCGAGCCGATGAACTGCTGGCCCGTGGGGTCCAGCGCCCAGTGCGCATCCGAGATCGACAGGTCCTTGCCCAGCTTCAGCGTGCCCCATCCACTGCGCAGGCCCACGAAGGTGCGGCGGTTGAAGAAACCTGCGCCGTTGAACCTGGCATCGTCGATGCTGAAGCCCGACTCCAGCGTGAACAGCGCATGCAGCCCGCCGCCCAGATCCTCCACCCCCTTGAAACCCAGCATGCTCGTGCCCCACTGGTTGCCCACGGCCCGCCACAGATTGCCAGAGCCCCCCGTGGCCGGGTCGTACACATTGTTCTGGTAGTCCACCCCCGCGACCACACGCCCATAGAGCGTGACCGAACTCTGGGCCTGGGCCGCCAGGGCCGTGCCCAGCGCCAGCGCGGCCAGGCCAGCGCTGCGGATCATGCGTTTATTCATCTCCCTCTCCTCCTTGACATTGCCGATTGGCGAAAATCCCCATGACCGCAGCACGGCTGCCATGGGGAGCAGCTTGAAACCGGTCGCCAGCCCTTTTTCTTGTTCTTGTGCTTCTTGTTTCTTGCGGGCGCATGCAGTCCCGTGGTTGCGATGCCCTGCAGGCTGCTTTCATGAATTCTCCGCAGGGATGGCGCCGGGCCTGAACGATTCATGCGCAGACCTATGCATTTGCGGCGCGGGCGCCCCGGTGTTTTCCCCTGGAAGGGGGCGGAGCGACGCTCGGGGATGGGGCATGGCCGCCGGATGCTCAGTCCGCCGCAGCATCGGCCAGCCGGAAGATGCAGGCCATGGGAGTCCACTTGTCGCCGGGCGGTGTCCAGGGCGTGGGCGCCTGGAAGGTCCACATCAGCGCCTCCCATTTGCGCAGCTTCGGGTCGATGGCAGCGGCCAGGGTCATGGCCCGGGGGTCATGCACCGCGTCATCGGTTTCCATGACCATCACCATGCGCGTGCCAAGGCGGTGGATTTCCATGCCGGTGACGCCATGGCTGCGCAGATGCGCCGCCACCTCCGGCCAGATCCGGTGATGCAGGGCTTCGTACCGGGCGATCAGCGACGGATCATCCCTGAGGTCGAGTGCAAGGCATTGGCGCATGGTGTCTCCATGGTGGTCAGGTCAGCGCGCGGTCCAGGTGGGTGTAGCCGCCATCGACGAACAGCCATTGCCCCGTGGTGTGCGATGCCCGCTCGGACAGAAGAAAGACGACCGTGTCCGCAATCTCCTCGGCCGCCGTCATGCGCCGGCCCAGCGGAATCCGGGCGCTGATCTGTTCCAGCTGGCGCCCGGGGTCGTCGAAGCGGCCCAGCCAGTGCAGGTACATCGGCGTCATCACCTCCGCGGGCACCACGGCATTGACGCGCACGCCATCGGCTGCCAGCGCGGCAGCCCATTCGCGCGTCAGCGAGAGCTGGGCCCCCTTGGCCGCGCAGTAGCCGCTGGCCTGGCCCTGCCCGGTCAGCGCGGTCTTGGACGAGATGTTGACGATGGCGCCACGGCTGGCCTTGAGGTGCGGCAGGCAATGGTGGGCCATGACGTAGTAGTGCACCAGGTTGGCCTGCAGCGAGCGCACGAAGGCGTCGCGCCCTGCCTCCAGGCCCACGCCGTCATTGATGCCCGCGTTGTTCACCAGGCCGTCGATGTGGCCGCAGTCCGCCGCAGCGCGGGCCACCATCTCCCCGCATGCCTGTTCATCGACCAGGTCGAAGCGGAAGTGGCGGGCCCGGGGCTGCAGCTCCATGAGCTGCGCCTCGAACCGCGCGGACATGGTGTCCTTGCCGCAGATCAGCGGAACCGCACCTTCGCCGGCCAGCCGCAGCGAGATGGCCGCCCCGATGCCGCTGGCACCGCCCGTGACGATGAAGGTCTTGTCTTTCAGGTTCAGGTCCATGCTGCCTCCCATGTGGTCAGGTCATGCCTTGCGGCTGCAGGCCGTAGCAGCGCGCGGCGGTGCCGCCCCACAGCGCCTCGCGCTCGGAGGCCGACAGCCGCGACGACGCCCAACCATCCACCAACTCAAAGACCGTGGCGTATGGCGCGGCCAGCAGGCAGACCGGCCAGTCGGAGCCGAACATCAGCCGCTGCGGACCGAACACCTGCAAGGCCGTGTCCAGGCATTGGAGCAGGCAGGCCCGGTCAGGCTCGCGCAGGCCGGATCGCCAGTCGGCCTCGGTCACCAGGCCCGAGAGCTTGCACGCGACATGCGACAGCGGGGCGAAGCGCTGCAGCAATGCCTGCCAGCGGCCGAACGCGGCCTGGGCCTGGCCCTTGTGCTGGTCCTGGGTAAGCCCGGCCAGTGGCGGCTTGCCCAGGTGATCCAGCACCATCCAGTGCGCGTCATGCCGTACACACAAGGCGGCGGCCGCGTCCATCTGGTGGTCGAACACCAGCACGTCGTACGCCCAGCCCTGGCGCTGCAGCACGGACAGACCGCGTGCGAATGCCGCAGAGCGCAGAAAGGCCGAGGCATCAGGCTCATCCTGCACCTGATGGCGCCACCCGCACAGCGCCGGCTCGGCACGCCAGGACTGCAGGCGCTCGCCAATGCCGTCGCAGGCCAGATCCTCCCATCCCACGACGCCGCAAATACCGCTACGCCGCCGCGCCAGATCCAGCAGGTATCGCGTTTCATCGACACTGCCCCTGGCCTGCACGGCAATGGCGCCGGTCAGGCCGCAGGCTTCCAACTGCGGCAATACCTGCTCCGGCGTGCAATCCACCGCCAGCGCCTGCATGCCCTCGCCTATCCAGGGATAGTCCTGGGCGCTGTAATGCCAGAAGTGCAGATGCGCGTCTATGCGCTGAAGGGAAGGTGCTTCGTCCATGGCTCAGGCCGGGAAGCGGTATCTGTGGAGAGATTCCGGCTTCATCGTGATGGAAAAGCCGGGCGCACCGGGAGGCATATAGGCCGCATTGCGCACCACGCAGGGATCCACAAAGTGCTCGTGCAGATGGTCCACGTACTCGATCACGCGCCCCTCACGCGTGCCGGACACGCAGACGAAATCGATCATGGACAGATGCTGCACATACTCGCAAAGGCCCACGCCCCCGGCATGCGGACACACGGGCAGACCGTACTTTGCGGCCAGCAGGAGTACCAGCAGCACCTCGTTGACCCCTCCCAGCCGGCAGGCGTCGATCTGCACCACGTCGATGGCGCCACGCATGATGAACTGCTTGAAGAGAATGCGGTTCTGGCACATCTCTCCAGAGGCGACCTGGACCGGGGCAACGGCTTCGCGCACCGCGCGGTGGCCCTCCACATCGTCAGGGCTGGTCGGCTCCTCGATGAACCAGGGCCTGGCAAAGGCCAACTCCCGCACCCAGCCGATGGCCTGCCCCACCTCCCAGGCCTGGTTGGCGTCGATCATCAACTGGCGGTCCGGCCCCAGCACCTCGCGCGCGATGGACACGCGCCGGATGTCGTCCTGCAGGCTGCGCCCCACCTTGAGCTTGACGTGGTTGAAGCCGCCGGCCACCGCCCCGCGGCACAGGCGGCGCAGTTTGTCGTCGTCATAGCCCAGCCAGCCGGCCGAGGTCGTGTAGCAGGGATAGCCCTCGCGCTCCAGCACGCCGATGCACTCGGCCTTGCGCGGTGCCTGGCGATGCAGCAGCTCCAGCGCCTGGGCTTCGGTCAGGGCATCCGTCATGTAGCGAAAATCCAGCGCGCGAACGAACTCCTCGGGCGTGAAATCGGCGACCAGGCGCCACAGCGGCTTGCCCTCGGCCTTGGCCCACAGGTCCCACACGGCATTGACCACGGCGCCGGTGGCCAGGTGCATTGCCCCCTTGTCCGGGCCGATCCAGCGCAACTGGCTGTCGGAGGTGATGTGGCGCCAAAAGCGTCCCATGTCCTCCCGGACCCAGTCGAGCTCCACGCCCTCCACCAGGTGCCGCATGGCCGCGATGGCGGCGCAGCAGACCTCGTTGCCGCGCCCGATGGTGAAGGTCAGCCCGTGCCCCTCAAGGCCGGGCGTGTCCGTCTCCAGGATCACATAGGCGGCGGAGTAGTCCGGGTCCGGGTTCATGGCGTCAGACCCATCCAGGTGCCTGGAGGTCGGAAAGCGCACATCGAGCACGCGCAGGGACAGGATTCGCGTCATGGTCTTCTCAGGCCTTGCCGGTTGTCGAGGGATTCGGTTGCACGCGGGCCGCCACCATGGTCTGGCGCTGCTCGCCCAGGCCGGCGATGCCCAGCCGCATGGCCTGCCCGGCACGCAGGTACATGGGCGGCTTCTGGCCCATGCCCACGCCCGGCGGCGTGCCGGTGGAGATCACATCGCCCGGTTGCAGGCTCATGAAGCGGCTCAGGTAGCTGATGAGAAAGGCCACGCCGAACACCATGGTGGCCGTGCTGCCGTCCTGCATGCGCCGGCCGTCCACATCCAGCCACATGCGCAGCGCCTGCGGATCGGGCACCTCGTCGGCCGTGACCAGCCAGGGCCCCAGCGGGCCGAAGCCGTCGCAGCCCTTGCCCTTGTCCCAGGTGCCACCGCGCTCGAGCTGGTACTCGCGCTCGGAGATGTCGTTGACCACGCAATAGCCCGCCACGTGCTGCGTGGCCCGGGCCTCGTCGATATGGCGCCCGCCCTGGCCGATGACCACGCCAAGCTCCACCTCCCAATCCGTCTTCACGGAGCCGGGCGGAATCTCGATGGCGTCGTCCGGGCCGCAGATGGCACTGGTCCACTTGCCAAACACCACGGGCTCGGGCGGCACCTGCATGCCGGCCTCGGCCGCATGGTCCGAGTAGTTGAGGCCTATGCACACGAACTTGCCCACCCGCCCCACGCAGGGGCCCAGACGCAGCGTGTGCTGCGGCACGCCTTCCACCAGGGGCAGTTGCAAGGGGTCAAGGGCGCCCAGTTGCGCCAGGCTGTCCGGCAGCAGCACAGGACCGGCAATGTCGTCCACCACGCCCGAGAGGTCGCGCACACGCCCTTGCGCATCGAGCAGGCCCGGTCTTTCATGGCCCCTGGGGCCGTATCGCAGCAATTTCATGGAGCAGTCCTGTGCAGTTCAGTTGGACCAGCCGCCGTCGATCACGCTCAGCGTGCCGGTGACGAAGCGGGATTCATCGCTGGCGAGATAGGTGGCCAGCGCGGCGATCTCCTCGGGCTGGCCTACCCGCCCCATGGGCTGGCGCGCCACGAAGGCCGCGCGCACCTGCTCCAGCGGCACGCCCTGCTGCCGGGCCTGGCCGGCGATGCGCGCCTGCAGCGACGGGGACTCCACCGTGCCAGGGCAGATGGCGTTGCAGCGTATGCCCCGCGTGACGAAGTCGGCCGCCACGGCCTTGGTCAGCCCGACCACGGCAGCCTTGGTGGCGCCATAGGCATGGCGAAGGGGCACGCCCTTCACGCTGGAGGCCGCGGACGACATGTTGATGATCGAGCCGCCGCCCTGGGCCAGCATGGCGGGCAGCAGGGCGCGGATGATGCGGTGCATGGAGGTGACGTTGAGCTGCCACGCAAAGGCCCAGTCCTCGTCGCTGCAGTCCAGGATACTGCCGTGGTGCACGAAGCCCGCGCAGTTGAGCACAGCATCGAAAGCCCTCTCCTGCCCGGCCAGTGCCAGGATGTCGGCCGCATCCGTCACATCCAGCCGCCGCGTGCGCAGGCCATCCCTGCCCTCCAGCTCGGCCAGCGCCTGCAGGTCGATGTCGGTGGCCAGCACGCAGGCACCTTCGCGGGCAAACATCAGCGCGCAGGCACGCCCTATGCCCTGCCCGGCTGCGGTGACGAGAATGTGTTTTCCGGCGAGTCTCATGGAGCCATTCCTTCCCTTGCTTGAAAAGGGTTCTGCACGGGCGATTCGCGGGCCGCGCCTATTGCTGCTGCTCACCTGCGAGCCGGGCCAGCATCAGGGCGCCGAGGATGATGGCGCCGTAGATGGCCTGTATCCAGAACGATGGCACCTGCGCCAGCGTCAGCAGGTTCTGCACCACGCCCAGCAGCAGCACGCCGCACAGCGCGCCCGACATGGAGCCCTTGCCGCCATCGAGCGAAATACCGCCGATGACGGCCGCCGCGAACACCGTGAAAATCATCGAACTGCCCTGGTTGGCATTGATGGCGCCCACATAGCCCGTGACCACCAGCCCGCCCACTGCGGCCAGCACACCGGCCAGCACGAAGACGCCCCAGGTAATACGGTCCACATTGATGCCCGCCGCGCGCGCCGCATGGGGGTTGCCGCCAATCGCATACAGCGCGCGGCCCAGCCGGTGGTGGCGCAGCACCACGGCGGCCATGCCGAACGCCAGCGCCGCCAGCCAGACCGACAGCGGCAGCCCCAGCAGCGTGGCCGTGGCCAGGGCGAAGAAAGGCTGCGGCATGTCGAACAGGGTGCCGCCCCTGGTCGCGCCCACCAGCAGGCCGCGCAGCACGATCAGCATCGCCAGCGTGACGATGAAGGCATTGAGCCGCAGCCTGACGACCAACAGGCCATTGAGAAAACCCGTGCATGCGCCCACGGCCGCGATGGCCAGCAGCCCTGCCGCCACCGGCCATTCCGTGCCAAAGCCTCCCGAGGCTGCAGGAATCACCAGCATGGCGCCCACCGCCGGCGCAATGCCCACCGTGGACTCCACCGACAGATCGAACTTGCCCGTGATGATGATCAGCGACTCCGCCAACACCACCAGCGCCAGGGCCGCCGAGGCCCCAGGATGCTGACCAGGTTGGCCGGTGTCAGAAAGCTGGGGCTGGTCAAGGCTCCCAGCACGAACAGCAGGGCCAGCGCAGGGACCAGCGCATAGTCGCGCAGCCGGTGCAGGGCGAGCCGCCCGGCGGCCGGCACGGGCACAGCCGTGTTCGGCGAGACAAAGGCGTCAGTGCGCATGCAGGCTCACTCCTTCCATGGATGCAATCAGTTCACCGTCGTCCCAGCCTCTGGCGAGTTCGGCCACCACATGGCCATGCGACATCACCAGCACGCGGTCGCAGATGCGCAGGTCGTCCAGCTCGCTGCTCGCCAGCAGCACGGCCCGGCCCTGCAGTCGCTCACCCTCCACCACGGCCAGCAATGCCTGCCGGGACTTCACATCCACACCCGCAGTGGGATCGATGAGCACCAGCACATCGGGCTCGCTGGCCAGGGCGCGCGCCATCACCACCTTCTGCTGGTTGCCGCCCGACAGGCCGGACACGGCCTGCTGCGGCCCGCTGGCCGCCACATCGAGTGCACGCATGGCCGACAACGCTGCCGCCTGCCGGCGCGCTGGCGCAACGAAGCCGAACCGGCCCAGCCTGTCCATGATGGTCATGGTTGCGTTCTCGGCAATGGACTGCCCCGGCACCAGGCCCTGGCGGTGCCTGTCCTGCGGCACGCAACCCACGCCGTGCGCCAGCGCGGCGCCCACATCGCCGGGCGGCAGCACGCGGCCCGACACCAGGATCCGGCCTGCCGTCGTGCGCCGCAGACCCGCTACCGCCTCGCCCACGGCCGTGCGCCCGCTGCTGGTGGAGCCTGTCAGCCCCACGATCTCGCCACGCCGCACCTGCAGGCTGACAGCCCCGAAACCCTTGCCGCACACCTGCTGCAGCGCCAGCACCACGGGGGCAACGCCCGTGCCCCAGCCTGCCGGGGGTGCGTGGGCGGTGCAAGGCGAGCCGGCCAGGCTGTCCCGCTCGCCCGTCATGGCCTCGATCAGTGCCTGCCGGGGCAACTGCGCCACCGGCGCCGTCACCACATGGCGCGCATCGCGCAGCACGGTCACCGTCTGGCAAATCTCATAGATCTCCTGCAAGTGGTGCGAGATGAAGAGAAACGTGACGCCGCCTTGCTGCAGATCGTGCACGCGCCTGAGCAGCCGCCGCGTCTCGTCGTGGTCCAGCTGCGCCGTGGGTTCGTCCAGGATGATGAAGCGCGCGCCCAGCGACAGTGCCCGTGCGATCTCCACCAGTTGGCGCGCCTCCACCGTCAGGTCCCGGGCCAGCGCATCCTCGTGCACATCGATCTGCCAGGCATCCAGCAAGGCCCTTGCCTCGCGCCGCAGCACGCGCCAGGAAATCCAGCCATGGCGCAGCGGCTGCCGGTTGATGAACAGGTTCTCGGCCACCGACAGCTCGCCGATGATGGTCGAATGCTGGTAGACACAGGCCACATGCTGGCGCCAGGCCATGCGGTCGGCCACCGCAGGCGCGGGCTGGCCGTTGAAGCGGATGCTCCCCGTGCCGGGCTGGTGCAGGCCGGTCAGCAGGGCGACCAAGGTGGACTTGCCTGCGCCGTTGCGGCCAGCCAGTGCATGCGACTCGCCCGGCATGACCGCCAGGCTCACATCGTGCAAGGCCATCGTGGAGCCGAAACGCAAGCCGAGCCCACGCGCCTCCATCACCGGCGTGCCGGGCCTGCCAGCCATGAATCCGGGGCGCATCGTCATGGCTGGTTGGCCCACAGCGACTTGTCATCCACGTTCTCGCGCGTCACCACGGGCGCGGGCAACTGGTCCTCCAGAATGCCCGGAGCCACCTCCACGATGCGGCTGCCATGCGGGGTGGGCCCGGGCTTGAACGACTGCCCGGCCAGCGCTGCCTTGATGTAGTACAGGCCGTACTTTGCGTAAAGATCGGCGGGCTGCGAGATGGTGGCGTCGATCTCGCCCTTGCGGATGGCGTCCAGCTCCTGCGCGATGCCGTCGTTGCTGATCACCACGATGTGCCGCGGATCGCCGGCCGGATGCAGCAGCCCCCTGCGCCGCAGCGTCTGCAGCGTGGGCGCCAGATAGACGCCGCCTGCGTGCATGTAGATGCCCTTCAGGTCCGGATGCGCGGACAGCAGGCCGTCGAGCGCGGCAGCGGCGGCATCGGACTTCCAGGCCGCGGGAATCTCCAGCACCTGCAGCGCCGGGAAATCCTTCATGCAACTGCGAAAAGCCTCGGCCCGATCACGGCCGTTGACCGATGCCAGGTCGCCCATGATCTGCACCACCTTGCCCGCTTTCACCTGCGCGCCCAGGTACTGGCAGGACCGCGTGCCATAGGCGCGGTTGTCGGCACGCACCACCATCGCCACCTTGCCCCGGGTAGGCGCCACGTCCACCGCCACCACAGGAATCTTCCCCTGCTCGGCCAAGGCGAGCGCGCGACCAATGGCCGCCGAATCCAATGGCGCCACCACCAACCCCTTGGCGCCGAGGTTGATCAGATTGGCCACGTCGGTGATCTGCTGGGCCGGGTCCTGGTTGGAGTTCACCGGCGCCAGGATGTCGACCCCGAGGGCCTTCGCCATTTGCGGGAGGTAGCCGTTGTAGGCCTGCCAGAACGGCGAGGTCAGCAGTGGCAGGTTGACCCCGATCCTGCCCTGCGCCGGGCCGGGCTCCACCGCCAGCGCAGACCCCGCGCATGCCAGCGCCGCAACAGCGGCTGAGAACCGCCAAGCCATGCCGACCCGTTTGGCCGGTGCCTGGGAAACGCCATGCAGTGCTGCCATGGAACTGGCCTCCTCATGTGTGCCGGGACTCCGGCGGTGCGGCGGTGTGACGGGATCGCCTCTTGCCTATGACCAAAATGCCTTGGTTTGGCAAAATCATTCATCCATGAATTTATTATTTATGAATAAATTCAAACTTGGCACCTATGGTTTACCCAGAGCATTGCCCCGATGCGCAAGGCATCCTCCAAAACAGGATCAGTCCTATCCCGAACGTAAGATCTGCACGCATGAGCAAAGCACTGGACAACGCAGAAGACAGCGAGCGCTACCGCGCGCCGGCACTGGACAAGGGGCTGGACATCCTGGAGCTGCTGGCCGAGCACCCCGATGGACTGACGCGGGCCGAGATCGTCAAGGAACTGGGCCGGGGCCCCAGTGAGATCTACCGCATGCTCGAGCGGCTGGTGGCCCGGCAATACGTGATGCGCTCAGCCGGCGGCGACCGCCATGCGCTCAGCCTCAAGATGTTCGCGCTGGCGCACCGCCACCCGCCCGTCAACCGCCTCGTGACCCAGGCGCTGCCCGTCATGGATGCCTATGCGCGGCAGGCCGAGCAGTCCTGCCACCTGGGCCTCTACGACCGTGGCAATGTCCTGATCGTGGCCCAGGTCCCCGGCCCCGGGAACTGGGGCCTGTCAATCAGGCTGGGCGCACGCGTCGGGCTGCTGGACACCGGGTCAGGCCATGTGCTGCTGGCCTGCCAGACACCCGAACGCCGCGCGCAGATGCTGGCCGAGCACACGCCTTTGGAAGGCGAGGTACATCTGCCCGAGGCGCAGCTGCACGACATGCTGGAACAGATCCGCAGCACGGGCTACAAGCAGCGCGAAAGCCTGCAGTCCTATGGAGTGGTGGACATCTCCTGCCCCATCCTGGGACCTGACGGTCAGGCCCTGGCCGTGCTGACCTCACCCTATATCCGCCGCATCGATGGACATGCGGGCCCTTCGCTGGATGAAGCGCGCGAATGCCTGTTGCAGGCGGCACAGGAGTTGTCGTTGAACCGGCAGCCGCGCGACGGCCAGTGAGCCGCGCGCAGCCTGCCGGCTGGCGTCAACGCGCCGTCGTATCGCTGCTGGCCGCCACGATGGGGATATAGAACTCCCCGCCGGCACGGTTGAATTCCTCGGCCTTGGCCTGCATTCCGGCGGCAATGCCTTCCTGCTCGGCCACGCCCTTGGCAGCGGCGAATTCGCGCACTTCCTGGGTGATCTTCATGGAGCAGAACTTGGGGCCGCACATGGAGCAGAAGTGCGCCACCTTGGCGCTGTCCTTGGGCAGGGTTTCGTCGTGGTAGGCCTGGGCGGTGTCGGGGTCCAGGCCCAGGTTGAACTGGTCCTGCCAGCGGAAGTCGAAGCGGGCCTGGCTCAGCGCGTCGTCGCGGGCGCGGGCGCCGGGGTGGCCCTTGGCGACGTCGGCCGCGTGGGCCGCGATCTTGTACGCGATGATGCCCTGCTTGACGTCGTCGCGGTCGGGCAGGCCCAGGTGTTCCTTGGGCGTGACGTAGCACAGCATGGCGGTGCCGAACCAGCCGATCATGGCCGCGCCGATGGCGCTGGCGATGTGGTCGTAGCCGGGGGCGATGTCGATGGTCAGCGGGCCCAGGGTGTAGAACGGCGCCTCGTGGCAGTGCTTGAGCTGCTCGGTCATGTTGGCCTGGATCATGTGCATGGGCACGTGGCCGGGGCCTTCGATCATGGTCTGCACGTCGTGCTTCCAGGCCAGCTGGGTCAGCTCGCCCAGGGTCTTGAGTTCGGCGAACTGGGCTTCGTCATTGGCGTCCGAGGCGCTGCCGGGGCGCAGGCCGTCGCCCAGCGAGAAGCTGACGTCGTACTGCTTCATGATGTCGCAGATGTCCTCGAAGTGCTCGTACAGGAAGCTCTCGCGGTGGTGGGCCATGCACCACTTGGCCATGATGGAGCCGCCGCGCGAGACGATGCCCGTGCGGCGCTGGGCCGTGAGGTGGATGTAGGCCAGGCGCACGCCGGCGTGGATGGTGAAGTAGTCCACGCCCTGCTCGGCCTGCTCGATCAGGGTGTCGCGGAAGATGGGCCAGGTCAGGTCCTCGGCAATGCCGCCCACTTTCTCCAGCGCCTGGTAGATGGGCACGGTGCCGATGGGCACGGGCGAGTTGCGGATGATCCAGTCGCGCGTGGTGTGGATGTTCTTGCCGGTGGACAGGTCCATCACGTTGTCCGCGCCCCAGCGGATGGCCCAGACCAGCTTCTCGACCTCTTCCTCGATGCTGGAGGTGACGGCCGAGTTGCCGATGTTGGCGTTGATCTTGACCTTGAAGTTGCGCCCGATGGCCATGGGCTCGATCTCGGGGTGGTTGATGTTGGCCGGGATGATGGCGCGGCCGCGCGCCACTTCGTCGCGCACGAATTCGGGCGTGATGATCTTGGGGATGGCAGCGCCCAGGCCGTTGCCGGCCAGGCGTGCCTCGCGCGCGGCGTCCTGCTGGTACTCGGCCATCCATTCGCGGCGGCCGTTCTCGCGCAGGGCCACGTATTCCATCTCGGGCGTGATGATGCCCTTGCGCGCGTAGTGCATCTGGGTGACGTTTCCGCCGCTTTTCGCGCGGCGCGGCTGGCGCTGCAGCGATGCGGCCTCGGCCCGCAGGCGGGCCACGCGCTCATCTTCCTCGCCGCGCTTGCCGCCGTCGTCGAGGGCCTGGCGCAGGCGGCCGGCGTAGTACTCGCTGTCGCCGCGCGACTCGATCCAGGCATTGCGCACGCCCGGCAGGCCGCTGCGCACGTCGATGGCCACGGCCGGGTCGGTGTAGGGGCCCGAGGTGTCATAGACGCTGACCTGCTCGCCATTGGTCAGCTGGATATCGCGCACGGGCACGCTCAGGCCGGCATGCAGGCTGCCTTGCAGATAGCTCTTGGTGGAGGCCGGGAACGGCTTGCGCGACTGCGCCAGCAGGTCGGAAAAACGCTGTGCGTCTGGAGCTTCGCCGGCTGCGGGGGTGAAGATGGAATCGGGAGCGTTCATGTCGGGTTCCTTGCGTTCAAAGCGTCGATCAACAACGCTCCGGGAACCGGACACTCCTTGGGCTGTGCCAAAGGCCGCGCACCGGGCTATGCCAGTGTGGGCCTGCCAGGGCCGTATGGCCTTGGCCCCTGGTTGCCACGCACGCCAAGGCGCACGAGCAGCCTTGGTTGGCAAGGGTCGATGCGCATCGGATGGTGGCCTGCCTGGCCGTTGCGGCCCTGCGTGTATCCGCCGTGGCGGACTTCCATCCTCTGACTTCGGCCCCGCTTCAGGGTCCCGCTCTTCTTCCGCCGGTATCAACCGGATCAAGTTCGTCGGGTTCGCCGCCTGGTCCATGCAGCGCATGGACCGGTTGGCATCTCAGTGCATCAGCACACCCCGGAGCAGAGCGCAGTATAGGGGATGGCAAGGCGCCCTTGCCCTGCGGGTTTGCCCAGGGGCCTGAAAGCCCTGCTCAGTCGAAGCCGCGCATCTGCGCCCATTCGGCCACCGGTGCGCGCGTGGCGCGCCAGCCGTTGATGGGGGCATCCTTGTCCTCGTAGCCCAGCGCAATGCCGAAGGCCACGTGGTAGCCCTCGGGCAGCGCCAGCGCCTGGGTCACGGCATCGTTGTAGCGGCGCCAGAAGCCCTGGGCGCAGGTCGCCAGGCCATTGGCGCAGGCCAGCAGCATGAAGGACTGCAGGTAGATGCCCAGGTCCACCCATTGCGGCAGACCCATGCGCTCGTCCACCGCCACGATCAGGCCCACGGGCGCGCCGAAGAACTGGCCGTTGCGCGCCAGCTGCTCCAGCCGCGCGGGCTTGTCGTCGCGCGGAATGCCCAGCGACTGGTACAGCTCCTCGCCATTGGCAAAGCGCCGACTGCGGTAGGGCTCCCAGAGATTGGGCGGGTAGGACAGGCCGGGCTGGGCGTCCTGGGGCTCGGCTTCGGCAACGGCGGTGAGCAGCTGCTGCAGCGGCTCGCCCGTCAGCGCCAGCACGCGCCAGGGCTGCAGGTTGCCGCCCGAGGCCGCTTGTGCCGACTGTTCCATCAGGGAGCGCACCAGCGCCGCATCGGGCGACTGGGGCAGGAAGGCGCGCACGGAGCGGCGCGCATGCAAGGCCTGTTCAACGTTCATGCTGGTCGGGGTCTCCGGTCTTCTTGGGGGATCTTGGGGATCTTTGGTGATCTTGTGCAGGCCTACTTGCCCATGATCTGGTCGATCTTGTCCTTCTGGAACGCCTGCGGGCGCTCGGACTCGCAGGGCACGCAGTCGCCCACCTTGCTGCCGGCCGAGAGCTTGGCAATGGCCTCCCAAAGCAGCGCGATCTGCTGCTCGTGCGCGGCCGCGCCATCGCTCAGGCCGCGCATGGCCTGGGCCACGGGGTCCATTTCCTGGGTGATGCCGTAGGCCGTGAACGGCTGGGGCGCGGCAGAGGCCGAGACCTTGATGGACTCGGCCTTGGCAGATGCCAGGTCGTGCTCGGTCACGTCGGCGCTGTGGCCGTTCTTGCTGGCGATGATGCGCGCCGGAATGCCCACGGCCGTGGCGCCTGCGGGCACGGGCTTGATGACCACGGCATTGCTGCCGATCTTGGCACCGTCGCCCACGTCGAAGCCGCCCAGCACCTTGGCGCCCGCGCTGACCACCACATCGCGGCCCAGCGTGGGATGGCGCTTGGCGCCCTTGTACAGCGAGGTGCCGCCCAGGGTCACGCCGTGGTAGATGGTGCAGCCGTCGCCGACCACGGCCGTCTCGCCGATGACGACGCCCATGCCGTGGTCGATGAAGACGCGCTCGCCGATGACGGCGCCCGGATGGATCTCGATGCCGGTGAGCCAGCGGCCGATGTGCGAGATGAAGCGCCCCAGCCACTTGAGGCCATGGTTCCAGCACCAGTGCGCCGGGCGCTGCAGCCAGATCGCATGCAGACCCGGATAACAGGTGATGACCTCCCAGGTGCTGCGTGCCGCAGGGTCGCGGTCGAGGATGCACTGGATATCGGAGCGCAGGCGGTCAAGCATCTAGGGGCTGGTTATTGTTGACAAGACCGCTCAGTCTAGCGTTTCGGTGGGGTGCTCTGCAGCATGGCCTTCGCAACACCGCGCAGGATGTGGATTTCCTCGGCGGTCAGTTGCGAGCGGTTGAAAAGCTGGTTGAGGCGCGGCATCAGCTTCTTGGGCGCAGCCGGATCAAGAAAGCCGATATGCGCCAGCGCCTGCTCCCAATGGCCCAGCATGCCGGCCACCTGGGCCGCGTCGGCACGCTGCGGCGCGGGCGTGTGCTCCACCACGGGAAAGCCGCCCAGCGCCTGGCGCCATTCATAGGCCACGACCTGGATGGCCGCCCCCAGGTTCAGCGAGCCAAACTGCGGATTGGACGGAATCGACAGCGCCACATCGCTGCGGTAGACATCGTCGTTGCTCATGCCGAAGCGCTCGCAGCCGAACAGGAAGGCCACGCCCGACTGGTTGCAGCGCGGCGTGGGAGCCCATTCATCGGTGGTCGGCGCCGCTTCATCGGGCGCATCCAGCACATCCAGCGCCCCGCTGAGCAGCAGCTCGAAATGCTGGCGCGGCGTGCGCGTGGGCGGGCCGAAGTCGCGCGGCGTCATGGCCGTGGCGCACAGGTGGCTGATGCCGTCCAGCGCCTCCTCCAGCGTCTCGACCACGCGCGCATTGCCCAGCACGTCCAGCGCGCCGCTGGCCCGCTGGATGGTCTCTTCCTTGCGCAGCACGTTGGGCCAGCGCGGGCGCACCAGCACCAGGTCGTCAAAGCCCATGGTCTTCAGGGCGCGGGCGGCGGCGCCCACATTGCCGGCGTGGCTGGTTTCTATCAGTACGAATCGGGTTTTCATAGCGTCGCTGGCCTGCCGGCGCCGGCAGAGCCCCCAAGACGGGACAGGTTGCGCAGCACAAAACGGACAAGGCGGGTAAAATTGCGCGCTATTGTCGCCGCCCCGCATCGCCGGACGCGGCTTTTTCCGTTCTTACCCGCGTCAAACAGCCTGCTTTTGCCAGAGAGGACCGTCCTCTCCTTGCACAGCCGCTGCTCCGCCAACGCCTCACAATCTATGTCGACCAACCTGCATCCCATGCTCAACGTGGCCATCAAGGCCGCACGCGCCGCCGGCGCCATCATCAACCGCGCGGCTCTTGACGTGGAATCCGTGCGTGTCGCACAAAAGCAGGTCAACGACTTTGTGACCGAGGTGGACAAGGCGGCCGAGCAGGCCATCATCGAAACCTTGCTGGGCGCCTACCCGGGCCACGGCATCCTGGCCGAGGAATCGGGCAACGAGTTCGGCGCCAAGAACTCCGACTACGTCTGGATCATCGATCCGCTGGACGGCACCACCAACTTCATCCACGGCTTCCCCGTGTACTGCGTGAGCATTGCCCTGTCCTTCAAGGGCAAGGTCGAGCATGCCGTGGTGTACGACCCCTCGCGCAACGACCTGTTCACGGCCACGCGCGGCCGCGGCGCCTACCTGAATGACCGCCGCATCCGCGTGTCCAAGCGCATCCAGCTCAAGGACAGCCTGATCTCCACCGGCTTCCCCTTCCGCCGTGGCGACAACTTCAAGCAGTACATGAACATGCTGGGCGACGTGATGCAGGAAACCGCTGGCGTGCGCCGCCCCGGCGCCGCCGCGCTGGACCTGGCCTACGTGGCAGCCGGCTTTGCCGACGGTTTCTTCGAAAGCGGCCTGCAGATCTGGGACGTGGCCGCTGGCAGCCTGCTGGTGACCGAGGCCGGTGGCCTGGTCGGCAACTTCACGGGCGAGGCGGATTTCCTGGAGCAGAAGGAATGCCTGGCGGGCAATCCGCGCATCTATGGTGCGCTGGTCGGCATCGTTGGCAAGTACAGCAAGTTTGCTTCGGCTGGTGAGAAGGCTGGTGTGCGGCAGGCGCTGTCTGATTCTGGAGAGGCGGCTCCCGTCGCTGATGCTGAAACTGCTGAGTCTGAGCAGCAGCCTGAGGCTTGATTCCGGCTTCTCCTCTCTTATGAAAAACAGCTCCTTCAAGGAGCTGTTTTTCGTTGGGCGCGGGTTCGGTGCGCTTTTTGCCCCTGCCGGGAGGTTGTTTTTCGAGGCCGGGTCTCGGCCCGGCGGCCGACCTACCTTTCTTTGATTCGTCACCGGTACGCCGGCCGAAGAAACGTAGGCCAAAGAAAGACGACCCGAATGTCCACGTCCCTTCGCTTCGCTGCGGGCAACCTGCGTCGGCATACGGGAGGGGTGCGGGCCACGGCCATGGCCTCACGGCCTGGCCTGTGGCGCAGACTCTTTTACTTGACCCGTGCGTTGATCACCGCCTCGGCCACGTTGCGCGGTGCTTCGGCGTAGTGCTTGAACTCCATGGAGTAGGTGGCACGGCCTTGCGTTTGCGAGCGCAGGGAGGTGGCGTAGCCGAACATTTCGGACAGGGGCACTTCGGCCTTGATGGACTTGCCGCCGCCGGCCATGTCGTCCATGCCCTGCACCATGCCGCGCCGCGAGGACAGGTCGCCCATGACGGTGCCGGCGTAGTCTTCGGGCGTCTCGACCTCGACGGCCATCATGGGTTCGAGGATGACGGGGCTGGCCTTTCTCGCCGCTTCCTTGAAGCCGAAGATGGCCGCCATCTTGAAGGCCATTTCGTTGGAGTCCACGTCGTGGTACGAGCCAAAGGTCAGCGTGACCTTCACGTCCACCACGGGGTAGCCGGCCAGCACGCCGCTGGTCAGGGCCTCTACCACGCCCTTTTCCACCGCAGGGATGTACTCGCGCGGCACCACGCCGCCCTTGATGGCGTCGACGAACTCGAAGCCCTTGCCAGGCTCCTGCGGCTCCACCGTGAAGACCACGTGGCCGTACTGGCCCTTGCCGCCGGACTGGCGCACGAACTTGCCGTCCACATCGGTGACTTTCTTGCGGATGGTCTCGCGGTAGGCCACCTGGGGCTTGCCCACGTTGGCTTCCACGTTGAACTCGCGCTTCATGCGGTCCACGATGATTTCCAGGTGCAGCTCGCCCATGCCGGCGATGATGGTCTGGCCCGATTCCTCATCGGTGCGCACGCGGAACGACGGGTCTTCGGCTGCCAGGCGCGACAGGGCAATGCCCATCTTTTCCTGGTCGGCCTTGGACTTGGGCTCCACGGCCTGGGCGATCACGGGCTCGGGGAAGACCATCTTCTCCAGCACGATGGGTGCGGACGGGTCGCACAGGGTCTCGCCCGTGGTCACGTCCTTCAGGCCCACGCAGGCGGCAATGTCGCCGGCGTGAATTTCATCGACCTCCAGGCGTTCATTGGCATGCATCTGCACGATGCGGCCGATACGCTCCTTCTTGTCCTTGACGGAGTTGAGCACGCTGTCGCCCTTGTTCAGCACGCCCGAGTAGACGCGCACAAAGGTGAGCTGGCCCACGAAGGGGTCGGTCATCAGCTTGAAGGCCAGGGCAGAGAACTTTTCGCTGTCATCGGCATGGCGCACGATGATGGAGCCGTCTTCGGCATGGCCTTCCACGGGCGGCACTTCCAGCGGGGAAGGCATGAGCTCGACCACGGCGTCCAGCAGGCGCTGCACACCCTTGTTCTTGAAGGCCGAGCCGCACAGCATGGGCTGGATCTCGCCCGCAATGGTGCGCAGGCGCAGGCCGCGCAGGATGTCGGCCTCGGGCAGGTCGCCCTCTTCCAGGTAGCGGTTCATCAGGTCTTCGCTGGCCTCGGCAGCCGCCTCCACCATGGACTCGCGCCACTTCCTGGCGTCTGCCACCATGGCTGCGGGAATGTCCTGGTACTCGAACTTCATGCCCTGCGTGGCCTCGTCCCAGATGATGGCCTTCATCTTGAGCAGGTCCACCACGCCGGTGAACTGCTGCTCTGCGCCAATGGGCAGCACGATGGGCACCGGGTTGGCCTTGAGGCGGTCGATCATCATCTGGCGCACGCGCAGAAAATCCGCGCCCGTGCGGTCCATCTTGTTGACGAAGGCCAGGCGCGGCACCTTGTACTTGTTGGCCTGGCGCCAGACCGTCTCTGACTGCGGCTGCACGCCGCCCACGGCGTCATAGACCATGACGGCGCCGTCGAGCACGCGCATGGAACGCTCCACCTCGATGGTGAAATCCACGTGGCCCGGGGTGTCGATGATGTTGATGCGGTGCTGGTCAAAGCGGCCGTCCATGCCCTTCCAGAAGCAGGTAGTCGCCGCCGAGGTGATGGTGATGCCGCGCTCCTGCTCCTGCTCCATCCAGTCCATGATGGCGGCGCCCTCGTGCACCTCGCCCAGCTTGTGGCTCACCCCGGTGTAGAACAGGATGCGCTCGGTCGTGGTCGTCTTGCCGGCATCGATGTGCGCGGAGATACCAATGTTGCGATAGCGTTCTATGGGGGTATGGCGGGCCATGAAAGGACTCCTGGGTGCTACGAAAGCGTAAGTGCGTGATCTGCCGGTTCGAAGGGTCGGATTCTCGCGGGGGTTGAATGAGGGTTGATGACAATTGGAATGTACGAAGACAATCGTACTATCTTCCGCAACTTCTTGCAGAACGATCCATGTTTTCACCACGCAAGGGGCGTGTCTGCCAGATAACTGCCCGCGCCACGCCGCATCAGCGACGTGCGGCATTGCTTCCATGGCACAGTGGCGCCCCATCGACAGGATTGCGACTTGCGCAAGAAGGAACGCCACCAGCGTTCTTCCACAGGGCGCAGCGCGTAGCTGCCACCTGTTTGCACAAGTCCTGAGGACGATTCATGCTTGCCAACCACCCCGACCGCGAACAGATACGCCTGGAAAACCTGCTCAACGCCCTGGGCAACCCCCTGCGCCTGGCCGTGGTGCGCGCGCTGGCCGCAGGCCATGAGCGCGCCTGCGGCTCGCTCTTGCAGGGCCAGTCCAAATCCACCATGACCCACCACTGGCGCGTGCTGCGCGACAGCGGCGTGATCTGGCAGCGCCCCGATGGCCGCGAAAACCTGCTCTCCCTGCGCCGCGAAGACCTGGATGCGCGCTTTCCAGGCCTGCTGGACGCGCTGCTGCAGGCCCTGGCCGAAGACCCGCTCACCGAACAGGCCACGGCGGCCCACCTCAAACCCTGCCCCTGAAGCCCGGCCCCAGCAACGCAGGCGGCAGGCCTGCGCCCTACCCCTTCACGGCAAGCGCCGCAGCTACGCCCTCATCCGCAAACCGCTTGGCCGCCTTGAGCAGATAGCTCACGGCATAGAGGATGGGGTCGTCGGCCTCGTCGCCATTCAGATGGTCCACCACCTCAATGGCATAGCCCAGGTCCACCGCCGTGTCGTGCAGCAGGCCCAGTAGTTCCTTGTCCTGCGGCTCCAGCGACTGCGCCTGATCGGCCTTGGCGTAGTAGATGCGCAGCAGGTCGCGGCAGACGCAATTGATGGCTGTGACCTTGTGGCGAGCGTGCAGCTCCAGCACTTCGAGGGCAGCGCCCAGGTGCAGGACGGCGTCGATGGCTAGGTCGTCGAGGTTGGGTTGGGGAGTGGTGGAGAAGGTTGCTTGTCCCATCGAACCTAGTTGTGGGTGAGTCATGGCTCACAATTCTTGGTTCGCAAGGTGCGCTGGGCCACGTTTTCTTTAACTCATGGCTGCCACGCAATCGATCAGTGCAGGCTCAAGAGCCAGCCGCCATCGGCCAACAGCAAGCCGCTTGCCGATTCTGTCTGCGGATCGCCGCAGCCGACATGTGACCTCAGATAGGCATACATCTGGTAGATGTAGCCGCTGCGCAGGCTTTGCTCCCAATGCGCTCATCAGGCAGCATAGAGCGAATCAGTGCCTGCTCCTTCTGGCTGGGGCTGCTGATCTCCCAGATTCCCTCTTGTAGGAAGCGAGCGCTCTGGTCATCGGTGCGATCAAAGCTGGCCCCGACGAACCAAGTTGTCCTGGAAGACTCGTCTGGACCTGCGCTACTCATGCAGTTTGCTCCTCGTTGAATATTCCTTGCCTTCGGCAAGCATCGAGAAAAGCCTGTTTAAGGAAATTGCAGTCGGTGAATGGGCGCTTTCCGGCGTTGAACGCCAACGTCTTGAGAAAATCTTGAGGATCTTTCCCAAGCTCTCTCCATTCATCCAGAACCTGCGTGAGCCAAGCTTTGCCATCGCTTTCCATACAAAGCTTTGACTTGTAGCGCTCTTCGATGCCGTACACGTCTTTCCACGTGTCAATCTCCTGCGCGATGGCCGCAGGGCCAAATTGCAGGGTGATGTCCGCAGGGGTCAGCTTGGCAATGTCTGAGTGTTGCAGGTCTATTTGCAGCTCAATGGAGTGCGGCGTCGTCTTGTATGGATAGAAGACGGGGCGGCGATGAACCGCTCCCGCTGGATCTTTGAGCGAGTAGGCTGGATCCTTGCTAGTTTTGTAGCTGCTGTTGCAGTGATGACAGGCTGGTACAAGGTTGCGGAAGTTGATGGAGTTGAACGGGTACAGAGCTTTTGGCAGGTAATGGTCATAGGCCTCTCGCTTGCTGTGGTACTCGCCCAGCAAATCGTTGATGCCGCAAAACGGGCATTTCCCAGCCTTGTTGGTTTGCACAAAGGCTTGGTAGTGGTCGTCGATGTCGCCGATTTTTTCGCGCAGTGCAGCGAGGTTGAGAAGCGATTGGGAATAGAGTTCTTTGAAGAAGGTGCCGAGCTGGGCAGCAAGGTTTTTGTGATTAACGGCGATGTCGGTGTAACGGCCGAGGTGGGTCGCCGGATCATTTGTGCAAACTTTCTCAAGATCGTTATTGCCTTGGTACCAGCGCTTGAACTGGTTAATTTCCTGTGCTGAGAGCGGCGCGAAAAGTTCATAGATTGCTTTCACGTCTTTGTAAAAAATCTTGCCCCGCTCTGCCGCTTTTGCAGAAAATCCAAACTCCCTCATGACCTCCTTTAGGTCAGAATTTCCCGCGAACAGATCTGGATGGAAAACCAGACCGACTGGCGCCTTGCACCACACCTCATGAAAGATGAAGTCTATGAATGCCTGCATCTTCTCCATCTGGTGCGGGACATAGGTGTACGGAAACAGCATCAGCCCTGCGCCTCCCCATTGCTTGGCCGATCAGCATCGAGGATGGCCCTTATCAGCAGCACTTTCTCCACCGAATCGCCGAGTTGCTGATCAATCTCCGTGATAAGAGCCTCTTTGTCTTCGCTGCCCTGTTCAAAGCGCGTCCGCATCGCATCCAGCAACGCCTGCGCATGGCCGCCGATAGTTTCGCGCTTGCCAAAGGTGCTCATGGTGATCTTGTTGATCGAAGCACCCAGCGTGTTGTACGGCGGGTGGTTCATGCTGACCTTGCCGCTGGCTTTGTCCTTGGCAAACACCAGTACCTTGTCCCGCTCGCTATCGGAGATCAGAAATGGTGTGTGGGTTGTGATCAGCATTTCCTGCGCGCGTTCACCATTGCCCGGCAGGCACTGGCGCAAGCGGCTGATGAAGTTAGCGCGCCAGTCGGGGTTGAAGTGCGTTTCGGGCTCGTCGAGCAGGAACAGACTGTTAGTATCGCGGAACAGCAGGCACAGGCCGAGGCTGTGCAGCAGTTGGTGCTCGCCATCCGACAACTCTTTGAGAAGCATCGGCTTCTCAACACCTTGCTTCGTGAAGTAGAAGTTCTTGATGCGCATGGCGCGCTCATCGGACGCCAAGGTCGGCACCGTCTCACTGACGTAGTGACTGGTCGAGGTGTAGAGATCCGCCTTCAGGGTTTCGCTAACCGGGTAAAGATTAAGCGCCAGAAGAACTTGCAGTGCTTGGAACAAGGCCAGAGACGAATCATCAAAGTTGGCGCGGAAGGCTTTCTGGGTGTGCTCATTGACCCAGTAATCAAGGGTCAGTGTGTCCGACGCCTCATCGTGGAAATGCAGTGTGGCGCAGCGCTTGAGCTTCTCGATGATGGAGGTATTTTGTGTTCGCTCATTCGCCTCTAAGCCGTGCAACAGCTTGAGCCGATAGTCTCCAGTGGCTGGATCAAGATAGACCGCATCGGTATCTGCGAACCCACCGTGCTGCGTCTCGGTGTGCATGATGTAGTCACCTGATGTGAAGGCTGCCAGCTGGTGACGCGTGACGGGAATACTCCGGCGCAGAATGATACGAAATTGCTTCAACTCTCCAATGCCTATGTCCTCGCGGAAGGGCTGCAAGGTGGCCTCATCCTGAAACAATAGATTGCACAGCAGGATGGCTTGACTGAACCCGTTGTCGAGGTAAGCCAGCCGCGTTTCTGGGTAACCAGGATAGGGTAGTTGTTTGGCGAGCGCGTTCCAGTATTCGTCGAACTGCACGAACCGCATCTTGAAAAACGGCAGGCTGAGGATCTCGTTCTCGCCCGAGGAATAACCCAGCACGTACTGCGGCAGCAGGATATCGGCGTGTCCGCCCTTAAACGCCTCGTACACATCGGTACTGAAGTCGCCCTGGTTTTCCCAAAGAATGCGCACCGATTCGCCGGCGTTCTTCCACACACCCACCTTCGCCCACGGCGGGCTGTCGGGGCTGCGGTACTCGGCGGGCACGCGGATCAGGTAATCCAGCTCAAAGGCGATGGGCGAAACATCCAGCGCCTCGTCCTGCAAGGCCTCCGGCAGAAAGCTGCGGCGCACGCGCAGAACTTCCAGCTGGTAAAAGATCGCCGCCAGAGCTTCGAGCAGGTTGGATTTGCCGCTGCCGTTCGGCCCGGCGCAGACAAAGGGCGCGAAGTCGTTGGGTTGCACCAGCTCGTCCTGCAAGCTCCACTCGGTGCGGAAGTGGTGCTCAAAACCGCAGGGCAGGCTGCGGAAACCGTCAGGGTCGGTGATCTTGAGGCGCAGCAGTTTCATGTCTGACTGGTCTTTAGCTCAATCAAATTTCCAAGTATGGTCTCTTTGGTTTCAATTACACAATAAACTTGGTTTCTCTCTTGCCTCAAGCGCCCAGAATCAAGTGCCTCAAAGACCCAAGCTTTGACATGTTCGTAGTCGCTGGCACGCAGTTCGAAATCATTGTCCGGGTGCAGTTCTGCCAGCCGGGTTTGCGCGGCGGCGATGAAGTGTTCGAGGGAGAAAGCCGCACCGTCCAACTGCGTGCGATAGGCCTCCAACCAGAAACGCAGCAGCGGTGCAAGCTGCGTGCGGTCTTGGAGTGCGGGCAGCAGTAAATCGGTTTCGGGCAGCTCGATCACCGGCGTGATGATGGGCGCAGGCACGGCAGCGTCCACGGGGCTTTCTCCTTCGATGGGTACTGCAGGCAGGGCCACCCGCGACAAATCCAAATCGCCCTTGAAGGCCTGCTGACTTAGGGCACCGTAGAGGGCTTCGAGGTCGGTGAGGTTTTTTTGGTAGCAGGACTTAATGGCTTCGACCTTTTCGACGACAGCGGCGAATTGGTCCTGAAGTTCGATGGATGGATACGGAAACTCCAGGGAATCGAGAACTCCGGTGTTCATGTGGGTAAAAGCGCCATCTGCTCCTGTCTTCAAGCGCCCTACTCGCCCCTTGCAGTACAGCATCAATGAAACGAAGTACAGGGGTCGCAATTCATCGCCTAATCGAACACGAATCAAATTAGTGCTGATGATCGCAGGCTGCTCATTCATGCGAGCGACACACATCTTTCCAACAGTGCCAGCCCGCGAAACGATGATGTCGCCATCCTTCACCGAGTACGCCACCAGCTCGTCGTACTTATCAGCGGTGATCCACATGCGAAATGGAAGTGCCATTCGTCCATCTGAGGCGATGTTGTCCATATTCCAAACTGGCACGCCCGCATCGACTAGCTCCTCCTTCTTCAATGCACTTCCGAATGGGCCGCACTTAGTTCCCTCTTTAGGATTGACATAGAACTCCGAAAGCTTTCTTACAGGAAAACTATGAGGATTCAGAATCGGGTCGCCAAACATCTCCAGAAAAACGCTCTTGAGCAGGTCGTCGATTTGTTGCAGGTGTTTTTTGCGTTGGGCGATCAACCCTTCCACTCTGTCGAGCAGATGAGCAATGCGGATTTGGTCGTTGAGGGGCCAGTCCGGAATCTCGAAGTTCTCTAGAAATTCAGCCGGCACGCGCTTGTGGCCAGCTGCTCCCTTCATCGACTTCTGACCAAGAGACAACAGCCGCTTGCTACGCACAAAGTGATATAGAAATCGAGGGTCAACCTTCGCTGGAATGGCTCGGAGCACGTGAAACTCCGTTGACCCAAATCCGATTTGGTGCTCTAAATTGTCGGCAAGTGCCGATTTCCCGTTTTCAAAGCACGGGGTTATCTTTGCCAGTAAGACATCGCCCCGCTGGAAATATGTAAATCCCTTTCTAACTTCACCAAAGCTGCGAGTCTCCTGGAGTGTTATTCCTCCGTCTTCAGAGACTGCGGCCATTGGTACAAACGTAATTTCTCTTGAATCTTCTAGTCCCTTTGGCAGCCGAGGATTTATTTGAGCAACCTGCGATAGCGGAACGGCCTTCATCCCACCATCCCCTTCAGTTCCAGCAACTGGCGAACAATCCCGCCTTGCACCTTGGTCAGTTCCGCCTCGTCTACATCGCCCACCTCGGCCTGAATCAATCGATCCAGAATTACGCCCGGCGCGTCGTAGTGCACTTCTTCGAACACGTCTTGCTTGTAGCGCGAAAGCGAAAGGTCGAAGTTGTTTTTCTCGTCCGCAATCTCGGTGCGCGACACCATGAAGCACTTTGAGGTGCGATTGGTATCACTGGACGCGTTGCGAGCGTGGTATCGGACGATGATGTCTTGCAGGTCACCAAAGCCTTCCTGCTTGCTGCGCTTGTCGTCCAGCGAGTAACCATCGGCGGCCATTTCGTAGAACCAGACGTCTTCGGTGGCGGGTTTCGCCACCTTGTCTTTCGGTCCCCAGACCTTGGTGAACAGCAGGATGGCGGTGCTGACCCCGGCGTAGGGTCTGAACACGCCACTGGGCAAGGTGATGACGGCCTTGAGTTCGCAACGCTCCACCAGCATCTGGCGCAGCGCCTTGAACGCGCCGCCGGAGCCGAACAGCACGCCCTGCGGCACGATCACGCAAGCGGTAGCGCCCTTCTTGAGCAAGCGGTAAATGTTCTCGACAAACAGCAGCTCGGTCTTGGTGGTGGCCAGTTGCAGGTGCTCGTTGATGTCGCCCTTGTCGATGCTCCCGGTGAAAGGCGGGTTGGCCATCACGATGTCGTATTCGGCCTCCTCGGTGTAGCTCTTGCTGAGGGTGTCTTTGTAGTCGATGTGCGGCTCGTCGATGCCGTGCATCATCAGATTCATCAGCCCCAGCCGCACCATGGTGGCGTCGATGTCATAGCCGCACAGTGAGCTGGCCAGAATGGCCTGCGCCTTCTCTGTGAGCGCTGCCGCGACCGATGTGCGGATAAAGCCGTCTTCATCGGGCTTGAGGTCTTGGGCGCCCGCTTTTTTTGCCAGTTCGGTGACGATGTACTGATACGCGCCGAGCAGAAAGCCGCCTGAACCGCAGGCCGGGTCGGCAATCCTGTGGCCCAGTTGCGGCTGCACCAGATCGGCCATCAGCTTGATGATGTGGCGCGGGGTGCGGAACTGGCCGTTCTTGCCGGCGGTGGCGATCTCGGACAGCAGGAACTCGTAGACATCGCCCTGGATGTCCTGGAAGGCCTGGCCTTTCTCCTTTGAGTCCTTCTCCATCACCTCGAAGATGTCGTCGATGGTTTTCACCGCTTCCACCAGCAGGGCGGGCTTGGGGATGATGAAGACGGCGTTCTTCATGTGGTGGGTGAAGTTGGATTCGGCGCCGTTCAGATCTTTGAGGAAAGGAAACACCTTGCCCTGCACGTGCTGCAGCATCTCTTCGGCCTGCATGCGTTTGAATTCGCTCCAGCGTAGGCTGCGCTTTTCGATGGGGCGCTGTTCCGCGGCTGGCCAGTTGCGTTCCTCGGGCGGAATCCAAGTGCCCGTGAACTTGGAGGTGTACTTCTCGCCGGTCCATTCGGCATCGGCCTGGCGCTTCTGGTCCAGCTCATCCAGCCGCTTCATGAACAGCAGGTAGGTGATCTGCTCGATGGCGGTGAGCGGGTTGCTGATGCCGCCGCTCCAGAATTTGTTCCAGAGCTGGTCGATCTTGCTTTTGAGTTCGGGGCTGTTTTGCAGCATGGTGTGCCCGTTTATTTAGGCAGCCAACCGTTCGGTCAGCTGCAGGATCTCATTGATTTCAAATGGGCTGAACACGCCACGGATGCCTTGCGGATGGATGACCGTGAAGGGGGCGTTGATCAGGTCTTTCTTCTCCACCTTTTCGCGCTCGATGATGAAGCCCTTCAGCAGATTGAGGAATTCCATCTGCCGGCTGCTGAGCGTGGTGTGGGCGCGGATGAATTGGTCAAAGGCGGCGCTGACCTCGTCCGGAAAGCTCCTGAGTACCTCAATACCCAGGATGTGGCGGATGAACTGGATGAAGCCCGCCTTGCGGTTCTTGTAGACCTGGCGCAGCAGGTCTTCGGTGATATGCGGGTGTTCTTCGTGCAGCAGTTCGGCCAGTTCCTTGGCCTCTTCACTGCTCACTGCCTCGCCGTTCTTGATCTTCTGCAGCACCGGGTTGTGCGCGGTGAGTTCGGCGATCAGGTTTTCCACCATTTCGCGGTAGCGGGTGATGTTGACCGCCTCGTGCTGTGTGCCGAACTCCACCCATTCCTTCTTGTGCAGCTCATCGGCCAGATCGAGGTGGGTTTGCTCCTGGCCGCTGGATTGCTCGCGGAATTTCATCAGCGGGCCGAGCTTGGCGACCAGTTCGTCGAAGGCGTCTTCATCCGCCTTGGCCCAGTAGTGGCTGGTTTGCGCGGCGCGGATCAGGGCCTCTTCCTGCTTGACGAAGCCGACCGAGAGTGGCAATTCGCCGATCTGCTCGACGATGCTGTCCTTGAGGGTGTCGGCTTGTTCCTTCTCCTCGCTCAAAACTGCCAGTGAATATTCCAGCAGATCGCGCTCGAAGCGCATGGCCTTGAAATCGGCCTCGGACACGGTGCGGAACAGCGGCTTGATTTCTGCGCGCACGAACTCAAGGCGCTCGTGGCTGAGGCTGATCCAGAAGTTGTCGTCGTCCAGCCGCGCCAGCGCGGCAGCGGCTTCCTTGATCACCACCGACTCGTTGGGTAACGCGGCAATCTGCAGGCGGAGCTTGGCGACTTCACGCGTGGCGATGTCGGCATGGCCGCTGTCATTGGCCTTTTCAATCTTGTCGAGGCGCAGACCCACCAGCCGCACCGGGAGCGGCAACTGCGGTTTAAGCTCCTTACCCTTGGGGTTGAGCTTGAAGTATTCGAAGTTGTCCCAGCAGTCGAGGATCAGGAATACATCCTTCTCAAGGCACCAGGGCTTGGGCTTGCTGGTTTCCAGTAGGCGTGTGCCGCGCCCGACCATCTGCCAAAACTTCGTGTACGAGTAGACCGGCTTGGCGAACACGAGGTTGACGATTTCGCGCACATCGATGCCGGTGTCGAGCATGTCCACGCTGATGGCGATGCGAGGCATGTCGTTGTTGGTGAATTGATCAAGCTGCCCACCTTTCCCGTAGATGCGTGGGTCATCCGACACCAGCACCTTTGCAAGCTCACCGTGGTACTGCGGGTAAAGCTTGTCGAAGATTTCTTCCATCCGCCGGGCATGGGCCTTGGTGGCGCAAAAGAAAATGGTCTTGCCTGGCAGCACGCCGTTAGTGTCCTTGATGGCCTCCTCCATGAATTCGCGGACGATCAGAGTGTTGGTGCCCTTGTTGATCACCTGCTTTTCAAGCTGAGTGCCCTCGAAGTTGATGTCTTCAACTTCCTTGCCCTGGAGGATCAGCTTCTTCTGGTCTTCCAGCGAAATGGTGCGCTTGCTGATGCCCTCCATCTGGAACTTGGTCTGAATCTTCATGACCTGGAAGTTGCAGAGGTAGGGCGGCACGTTGTTCACGGCTTCTTCATAGGTGTAGGCAAACGTGGGAATGCCATCTTCGCAATGAAAAAGCTGGAAAGTGTTGTGGTCGATGATGTCGGTCGGCGTGGCCGTGAGGCCCAGCGTGATGGTCTTGAAGTAGTCCAGCACTTCGCCAAAGGTGTTGTAGATGGAGCGATGGCTTTCATCTACGACGATGAAATCGAAGAAGTGCGACGACAGGTGCTGTGCCTCGTCTCGGATGATGTTGAGCATCGTCGGGTAGGTGGCGACATACACACGGCGATCCGTCGCGATCAGCTTTTCACCCACGTTAGGCCAGCGCGGCTCGTTGGGCATGTGCTCCTTAAAGGCGGCCAAGGCCTGCTCACGCAAAGCGATGCGGTCCACGAGAAATAGCACCTTTTCTGCGTGTCCAGCCCGCATTAGGGCCTCGACCATGGCAATACAGGTGCGGGTCTTACCTGTGCCGGTGGCCATTACCAGGAGGAAGTCACGCCGTTTCTGTTCGATGCCTTCGAGCACCGCGCGAATCGCTCGGATCTGGTAGTCGCGACCGGCAATCGAGGTGTTTATGAATTCCTGCGTCAGCGGCTTGCGGTTGCGGCGTATATAGGCGAAGCGCTCCAGATCGTCTCGTGTGGGAAAACCGATGACCTTGCGCGGTGGAGCGTTTTCCAGATCCCAGAAATAAAGCTCGTGGCCATTGGTGTAGAAGCAGAATGGCAGTTCGCCGCCCAGCTGCTTCTGGATGTTGTAGCAGTACTGCTTGGCTTGCTCGCGGCCAATGGCGGCATCGCGGCTGGTCTTTTTGGCTTCGATCACCGCCAGCGGCTTGCGGTCCTTTCCGAGTAGGACATAGTCGCTGAACTGCTGGCCCTCGTAGGACGTGCACGGCTCTGCCACCGCATCACGCAGTGCCGTAAGAATGCCGAATTCCTCAACGACTTGCGTCGAGTCTTTCACGTTCCAACCCGCCTGAGCGAGTTGCTGGTCGATCAACTCTGACCGGGTTTGTGCCTCGGATTTGGTCACGTTTAGCCTTCCCCACTGGATTCATCTATGTTCGCTTTCGCTCTCCGTGGCGTCATCAGCCCCCCCCGCACGCACCCATTTGTCCACTTCGGACAACTGAAATTTCCACAGCCGCCCAATCTTGTGAGCGGGCAGTCCTTTGCGCTCGCGCCAACGATAAATGGTGTCCTTTACAACGCCCAGATGCCTAGCAACATCAATGGCTGTGACCCAGGGTTCGGCACTCATGGATTCTTGCTCAAAATATCTCAAAGTCGTTTTAAATCGTTCTTAGTCTACCACGCAGACGAAACAGCCAAGTAGGCCATCTTGGTCGGCAAATTGGTTGTTTTACGGTCAGCAAGGAATCTTCGACGGTCAGGCTGACGGCTTTGACGTACGTGTCAGACGATTGAGGGGGCTACTACTTTAATCAGTAGCGTGAGTTCGGCTCCGTCAGACGACGCACTGCAACCGCTGCATAGCCGCCGGCCGCATGCCGCAGATCAGCAGCACCAACAGGTCGATTGCAGCCTCCTCTGCGCTCCCACACACTCCCTGCACACCCCCACCCCATAATCCCGCCCGCAACCCCCAGCCCTCCCCCGGCCCTTCTTGCAGGCACAAGACATGACTTCACTGACCGAGCTGTGGCAGGCAGCCATCACCTGGCTCGCCACCCACGCTGTAACCCCCACCGTCCACTGGCTGGACATCGCCCAGGCGGCCGGCGATCCGCGTGAGATTGCCGAGGCGGTGCTGATTGCCACGCTGCAGTTGTTCCTGATCGCGGGCGTGATGCGGCCGCTGGAGAGCCTGTTTCCGGCCGAGCGCTGGAGCGACCGGCGGCTGACGACGGTGGACCGCAACTACACGCTGCTGATGCTGCTGGGGCTGTTTCCGCTGTTCAGTTTCCTGGTGCTGATGCCGTTTGCCAGCATGCTGGGCGGCGGGCCGGCGGCCGAGGAGGCCACGGGGCTCAAGCACTGGGTGCCGTGGTTTGCGGACCATCCGGTGGCGCTGTTCCTGGTGTACTACGTGGTCTACGACCTGGTGTATTACTGGATGCACCGCGCCCAGCACGTGATTCCCTGGTGGTGGGCCATGCACAGCATGCACCACAGCCAGCGCCAGATGAGCTGCTGGAGCAATGACCGCAGCCATTACCTGGACGGCATGCTGCAGTCCTTCATCCTGGCCACGGTGGGGCTGGCGATGGGGGTGGAGCCTTCGGAGTTTGCGCTGCTGGGGCTGCTCAGCGAGCTGGTGCAGAACTTCTCGCACGCCAATGTGCGGCTGCGCCTGGGCTGGCTGGGCCGCGTGGGTGAGCGGGTGCTGGTGGGCCCGCTGTTCCACCGCCACCACCACATGCTGCGCGACCCCGAGCGGCCCACGCGCCACAACTGCAATTTTGGGCAGGTGCTGCCCTGGTGGGACATGCTGTTTGGCACGGCGCTGTACACCGACGAGCCCGTGCGCCCCACGGGCGTGAGCGACCCCGAGGTGGATGCCGACAACGAGCGCGGGCTGGTGGCCATGCAGTGGCATACGCTCAAGCGGTTCTGGGGGGCGTTTCGCCGGCGCGAGGGCTGGCGGCTGGGCGATGTGTCCTTCGGGCCGGGCTACCGACCCATTCATGACGACGACGGGGCCCAGCCCCACCCTGCGGCCGGGGCGACTGGAGCGGCTGGGACGACCGGGGTTGCGCCTACGGCTCCAGGTTCGGCCGCATCAGCGCCTCGAACCAGTCGATGAAAACCGCCAGCCGGCGCGAGCGCTGGCGGCGGTGCGGATACAGCAGGGCCACGGGCATGGGCGCTGCGCGGTGGGCGGGCAGCACTTCCACCAGCTCGCCCGTGTCCAGCAGATGCTGCACGTCATAGCGCGGGATCTGGATCAGCCCCAGGCCGGCGCGGCAGCAGGCGATGTAGCTTTCTGCGTTGTTGGTGACCACGCGGCTGGGCACGGCCAGGGTCTGTGGACCGTCTGCCCCATCCACCCCGTCCACATCGCTCACCCCACTCCATTCCCAGGGCAGTTCCCGCCCGGTGCGCGGCGAGGCATAGCCCACGCTCCAGTGGCCGTGCAGCAGGTCCTGCGGCTGCTCGGGCAGGCCGTGCTCGCGCAGGTAGGCGGGGCTGGCGCAGTTGATGAGGGCAATGCAGCCCTGCGGGCGCACGACCAGGCTGCTGTCATGCAGCGTGCCCACGCGCACGGCGCAGTCCACGCCTTCCTGCACCAGGTCAATGGCGCGGTCTGACGAGCCCAGCACCAGTTGCAACCCCGGGTGGCGGCGCATGAGCCCCGGAAGCGCAGGCGCCAGCAGGCGGCGCGCGATGCGGCTGGGCACGTCCACATGCAGCCGGCCCGTGGCCTGGCGCGTGCGGGCCTGGAACATCTGCTCCACATCCTCGGCCTCTGACAGCAGCGGGCGCACACGCTCCAGCAACTGGGCACCATCGGCCGTGAGGCTCACCTGGCGCGTGGTGCGGTGCAAGAGCCTTGCGCCCACCTGCTCCTCCAGCTGCTGCACGGCGGCGGAGACCGTGGCGCGCGGCAGGTCCAGCGCATGGGCGGCCTTGATGAAGCTGCCCATCTCGGCCACCTGCATGAAGATCCGGTATCGGTCGAGTCGGTCCATGGGACGCAGCATAGTCCGTGCAGCAGTCCTTCCACTTGGCCTACTTGGTGGTGTAGCCGCCGTTGATCAGGATGGTCTGCCCGGTGATCCACCAGCCGTCGCTGACCAGGTGGCGGATGAAGGGCACCACGTCTTCGATATGCGTCAGCCCCGAAGGCGAGAACGGCGACAGCGCCGCCGCGCTCTTGTGATAGGCCACGGCGTCCGCGCCTTCCTGGCCGTAGAAGAACGGCGTGTCCATGGGCCCCGGCCCCACGGCCGTGACCGAAATGCCCCGCGCCCCGAACTCCTTGGCCGCCGCCCGCGTGAAATGCTCCACCGGCGCCTTGGTGCCCGCGTAGGAGGAATAAAACGGCGTGAACGCGCCCAGCAGCGAGGTCACCAGGGTCACGATCTTGCCGTGGTCGTTGACATGGCGCCCCGCCTCCTTGAGGAAGAAAAACGCCGACTTGCCGTTGACGGCGGCCATCTCGTCGTACTCCGCCTCGCTGATCTCCATCAGCGGCTTCTTGAGCACCTTGCCCACGGTGTTGATGGCAATGTCCGGCCGGCCCACGGCGTCCACGGCCTCTGCAAAAAGCCGCTCCACAGCGCCAGCGCGCGTGAGGTCGCCCTGCAGCGCCACGGCCTCTGCGCCCAGCGCACGCACTGCGGCCACCGTGGTCTCTGCCTTGGCCCGTGAAGACTCGCTGTTGTAGTGCACCACCACGGCCCGCGCGCCGTGCCCCGCCAGATCACGGGCAATCAGCCCGCCCAGATTCTTGCCGCCGCCTGCAATCAGCGCCACCTTGCCGCGAATGGAATGGTCTGCCATGGAAACGCTCCTTGTGCTTGGATGAAGCACCCAGCTTAGGCAGCCCGCCCCCCGCGATAAACCGGCCCAGCCGGGATGGATCATCCAGAAAACCAGAACAATCGCGCCGATAGTTCTCTCCCCGCCCCCGCTCCCCCGCCCCTTCCCGTATGCCCGCGCCTGCGTCGGGCCGCCTGCGGGGTTGCAGTCCTGCCGCAGGACAGGACTGCTTCGTCATCTGACTCGCCGTGATTGTCTGAACGGAGCGCGCAGCGCGAAGTGAGTTTCACGGCGAACCCCGCAGGCGGCCCGACGCAGGTTGCCCCGCAGCGCAGCGAAGGGGTCGCGGGCATTCGGGTCGCCTTTGCTTTGCCTACTTTCCTTTGGCGAAACAAAGGAAAGTAGGTCGGCCGCCGGGCCGAGACCCGGCCTCGAAAAAACACCACCCGGCAGGGTCAAAAGCCAAACCCGCGTCACGCCAGACGAACAAGACAAGCCTCACGACAAGGTCCGCTCGTACATATACCGCCGCGACCAAGGCAACGAAGCAGCCCCCTGCCCCGCCCTCCGACAAACAACCTGAAAAATAGACACATCGTCATGCTCAAACGCATAAGCACACCCCGCCAGATACACCCTCCAAATCCGAAACCTCTCCTCCTCCACCAACGCCCGAATCTCCGGCACACAAGCCTCGAACCGCTCCAGCCACAACTGCAACGTGCGCACGTAATGCCGCCGCAGCCCCTCCACATCCAGCACCTCCAGCCCCCCACGCTGCATGCCCTCCAGCGCCAGACTCAGGTGCGGCAGCTCGCCATCAGGAAACACATAGCGGTCAATGAACGCGCCGCCGCCCAGGGCCGTGGCGCCCACGTCGGCATCGGTGGAGGTAATGCCGTGGTTCAGCGCCAGCCCGTCGTCGGCCAGCAGCTCGCGCATGTGCGCAAAGTACATGGGCAGGTTGCGGCGGCCCACATGCTCGAACATGCCGACGCTGGTGATGCGGTCAAAGCGCCCCTGCACGTCGCGGTAGTCCTGCAGGCGGATCTCGATGCGGTGGGCCAGGCCTGCGGCGCGCACGCGCTCGGTGGCCGCTTCGAACTGGTTGCGCGACAGGGTCACGCCCACGCAGTGCGCGCCAAAGTGCTGGGCCGCGCGCAGCACCAGGGCGCCCCAGCCGCAGCCGATGTCCAGCAGGCGCTGGCCCGGCTGCAGGCGGATCTTGGTGAGGATGTGGTCCAGCTTCTTGCGCTGGGCGGTGGCCAGATCCTCGTCGCCGTTCTCGAAGTAGGCGCAGGAATAGACCATGCCCTCGTCCAGCCAGAGGCGGTAGAAGTCATCGGACACGTCGTAGTGGTACTGGATGGATTCGCGGTCCGTGCTGCGGCTGTGCCGAAAGCGCCTTGCCGCGCGCGCCGCAAGCGCCAGCCGCCCCGGCCCCTTGCCCGCGCCCTGGGTCTTGGACATGCGGCGCGCCAGCGCATAGCCGAAGTCGATGATGTCGGGCAGGCGGCCGTCGATGTCGATCTGGCCCTTCACATAGGCCTGGCCCAGGTGGTCCAGGCTGGGGTCCAGCAGCAGCGGCAGGGCCGAGGCGCTGCGCACGGTGAGCGTGACGCGCGGCTGCTCGAAGCGGCCGAAGTCGAACTGCTCGCCATTCCACAGCACCAGCCGCGCCGGCAGATCGGCCCGCGCACGCACGGCCTCGGCCCAGCGCCTGAGCTTCTTGTCCCAGAACATCTTGCATCTCCCCGGGGCTGGCGGCGCCCCCCCTTTTGACATGAACCGCATGAACCGCATGAAAAGGAAATGACCAGTCTTGCCGGTTCATGTGACGGCAAGACGTCAGCACGGCAGCCCGCGCCGGTAGCGGATCGATACAGACCCGATGGCGCCCACACCCCGCCAGCGGCCCGGCTTGGGGCACACTGGCCGGCGTTCCAACTGCCCCGGCGCGAAAGCGCCTGCGACAGACCCATGCAAGCCTTTGACCTGAGCATCGAGCACCGCAACGAACAACGCAGCACCGGCGGCTATGGCCTGCCGGCCGGATTTCAGGAACCTGCCATCGAACTGGAGCCAGTGACGCCATGGCCATGACCCATACCCAGGCGCTGTCCAAGCTGGCCGCCGACACCCTTGTGCAGACCCTGGAGGAAGACGTGGCGCGCGTGATGGCGCGCACGTTTGCGCTGGGCCGGCACGACGCCGCTATCGCGGCCAACTACGGCGGCCATGCCCTGCCGCCCCTGCTGCGGCGCTGGAGCTGCGTGCTGCAGGCAGATGACGCCAAGGCAACGGCGCTGTACCGGCACAAGACGGCGCTGGCCCTGGCCATCGTGCTGCACAGGAACGGCCTGGCCGACGCGGGCCTGAACACGGCCGCGCGCACGGCCATCGATTCGCTCAATGCCGAGGTGGCGCTCAGCGATGACTTCTTTCGCAAGTCGGCGCAGATCCGCCAGGACTTCCTGGACACGCCGCCCGCGCCGCCCAAACGCTCGCCGGGCCTTCCCGACAGCCTGACCTTCTACCGCGCGGCCGACGTGGTGGCCATGGAGCTGGACGGGCGCTTTTACGCGCTGTACGTGCACGGCTGCGCCCGGACGAACCAGAGCCCCATCGTCGAGTTCTACGACGCGGTGTTCGACCACCTGCCGCAGATGGCGGAGCTGGCCGATGTGCGCGCCCGGGGCCGGCGCTACAACGATGGTGTGGGGCGGGTGGCGCGGTTTTCCATATCGGGCCTGAAGTTCCTGCCCGACCCGGCAGGGCAGTTCACCCTGGTCAAGGCCTGCGTGGAGACGCCGCCGGACCCCGGCCATCTGCAAAAGGGCGACTGGCTCTACACGGTGTCCGACATCTTCGAGCTGCAGTCCGAGGTGGACTCCATGTTCGGCCCCGGCGGCAAGCCCTGAGCCTTGAGCCCTGACAGCGGCCTGTTCTTGCCTGTTTTCAAGAGGAAATTCATGACGCATCCCCGGCCTTCCACCCTGTCTTCCCGCATGGCCTTGCCGGCCGTGCTGGCACTGGCTGCCACGCTGGCCCTTGCGGGCTGCAACCAGCGGCATGACACAGCAGCCATGGAATCTGCGCCCGCCCCCGCGCCCATGGCGGGCGGCGCCGGCATGAAGCAAGGCCGCGCCGCCACCGTGCAGGCCGAGGATGCGGCAGCAGCCGCACCAGAGACATCGGCGCAGGACGAGATGGCCCAGCGCTTCCTGGCCGTGCGCCAGGAGCTGAACGTGGAAGTGCCGCAGGCGCAGCTGGCCGATGCCTGGGGCCAGGTGCGCGACCTGTGTGCCACGCTGCGCTGCGAGCTGCTGTCGGCATCCCTTCTGCGCGAGACGCCCCAGCAGCCCGGCAACGCCATGCTGGAGATGCGCGTGGCGCCGGCCGATGTGCAGCGGCTGCTGGGCACGCTGGCCGGCGTGGCCACCATCGTGTCGCAGAACACCATCAGCGAGGACAAGACGGCCGAGGTGATCGACGTGGAGGCGCGCATCAGGAACCGCACCGAGTTCCGCGACAGCCTGCGCCTGATGCTGCGCGACACCACGACCAAGCGCACCATGTCCGATCTGCTGGAGATACAGCGCACGCTGTCGGACACGCAGGCCGAGCTGGACGCCATGGCCGCCCAGCGCAAGGTGCTGGAGCAGCAGACCAGCAAGCAGCACATACAGATCCAGTTCACGCCCACCCGCGCCCTGGTGCAGGGCGGCACCAGCTACAGCCCCATAGGCCGCGCGCTGCGCGATGCCGGCCACGTGCTGGGCGAGAGCATGGCCGCGCTGATCACCTTCGTGGCGGCCGTGCTGCCCTGGCTGGTGCTGGTGGTGCTGCCGCTGGGCTGGGTGCTGCGCGCGCTGTGGCGGCGCAGGCGTGCCAGGAAGGCCTGAGCGGCACGGCAGGATCAGGAAGTACGGCGGGGCACGGAGACCGGCCCACCCGGCGGCCCTGCCGTGCTCCAATGAAGCCATGCCCACCGAACCGAGCCTTGACGACCTGCGCCGCCATGCCGTGGCGCGTATCCTGTTCACGCCGACCACCCTGCCTGCGGCCATACAGCGCCTGGGTTTTGTGCAGGCAGACCCGATCCGCGCGCCGGCCCGGGCACAGGACCTGACGCTGCGCCACCGCGTCAAGGACTACCGCGCCGGCGACCTGGAACGCCGCTACGCACGCCTGCCGATCGACGAGGACTGCCTGGTCAACTACGGCTTTCTGCCCAGCGAGCACCTGGCGCTGATGCACCCGCGCCAGGCCCGCAAGGCCTGGGATGCCGAGACGCAGCGCAAGGCCGCCGAGGTGCTGGCCTTTGTGCGCGAGCGCGGCGCCGTGCATCCGCGCGAGGTGGAGCAGCATTTCTCGCACGGAAGCGTGAAGAACTACTGGGGCGGCTCGGGCAGCGCCAGCACGCAGTTGCTCGACGGCATGCACTACCGCGGCCTGCTGCGGGTCAAGCGCCGCGACAGCGGCACGCGCGTCTACGAGGCCATCGCCCACCCGCCGGCCGACGACAGCCCCGCCGCCAGCGCCCTGCGCGCCGCCGCGCTGATCGACCTGGTGGTGCGCAAGTACGCACCGCTGCCGGCCCCCAGCCTGACCTACCTGGTGCGCCTGCTGGGCTACGGCGCGCCCCACCTGGCGCAGCAGACCCAGGTGGCGCTGCGGCTGGCGCGCGATCAGCTGGCCAGCTGCCGCATCGACGGAACCACCTGGTACTGGCCCGCCGACGAAAACCCACGCTCGCGCCGCCATGCCTTCGACGAGCGGCTACGCCTGCTCGCGCCCTTCGATCCCGTGGTCTGGGACCGGCGCCGCTTCACGCTGCTCTGGGGCTGGACCTACAAGTTCGAGGCCTACACGCCACCGGCCCGGCGCCAACTGGGCTACTACGCCCTGCCCATGCTCTGGCAAGGCCATGTGATCGGCTGGGCCAACCTGCAGGCGCGCGACGGCCGGCTGGAGCCGGCGTTCGGCTATGTGGCCGGCGCGGCGCCCGGCGATGCCGCCTTTCGCAGTGCGCTGGATGAGGAGCTGCAGCGCATAGAGCTGTTCCTGGCGCCGCGCTGAGATGCCCGCCCTGCGCGCCCTTCGGCGCAGGGCCGGCGGGAATGCGCTCAATCAATTCAATATTTCAACATTTCTTGTATCATTGACGCATGCAGGAAACCCAAGCCATCCGCTCCCTTTCCGCCCTCGCGCATGAAGCGCGGCTGCGCGTGTTCCGCGCACTGGTCGTTGCCGGTCCCGAGGGCCTGACGCCCAGCGCGCTGGCCGAGCAGCTGTGCATCGCGCCCAATGCGCTGTCGTTTCATCTGAAGGAGCTGTCCCATGCGCAACTGGTGAGCCAGGAGCGCCAGGGCCGCAATGTGCTGTACCGGGCGGCCTTTGCCGCCATGAACGACCTGCTCGCCTATCTCACCGAAAACTGCTGCCAGGGCGCCCCCTGCGCTGTGGCCGATGCGCCCGCCTGGGGCGGCGGCGCCTGACATCCACACGGTTACGGAGACCGCCATGAGCACCATCACCATCTATCACAACCCGGCCTGCGGCACGTCCCGCAACGTGCTGGCCCTGATCCGCAACAGTGGCGAAGAGCCCACCGTCATCGAGTACCTGAAGACACCGCCCGACCGCGCCACGCTGCAGCAGCTGCTGGCCGCCCTGGCCCTGCCCGTGCGCGATGTCCTGCGGCAAAAGGGCACGCCCTTCGACGAACTGGGCCTGGGCGAGCCGTCATGGACCGATGCCCAGCTGATCGACTTCATGCTCCAGCACCCCATCCTCATCAACCGCCCCATCGTGGTGACGCCGCTGGGCACGCGCCTGTGCCGTCCGTCCGAGACCGTGCTGGACATCCTGCCTGGCGCACAGCAAGGGGCTTTCTCCAAGGAAGACGGCCAGGCCGTCATCGACGCGAAAGGACAACGTGTTGCCAATCACTGAACTGCCCAACCTGGACCCGCAATCGTTTGACGCCCCCAGCCTGCAGCGGCTGCTGCCGCAGGCACGGGCCACGCACGCGCCCCGCATCCTGCTGCTGTATGGCTCGGTGCGCGAGCGCTCCTACAGCCGCCTGCTCACCGAAGAAGCTGCCCGGCTGCTGCGCCACATGGGCGCCGAGCCCCGCATCTTCGATCCGCACGGCCTGCCCCTTCCCGATGCGGCGCCCGACAGCGACCCCAAGGTCCGCGAACTGCATGGGCTGGCCCGCTGGACCGAAGGCATGGTGTGGACCTCGCCTGAACGCCACGGCGCCATGACCAGCATCCTCAAGGCCCAGATCGACTGGATTCCCCTGTCCTTCGGCGCCGTGCGTCCCACCCAGGGCAAGACCCTGGCCGTGATGCAGGTCTCGGGCGGCTCGCAATCCTTCAACGCCGTCAACCAGATGCGCGTGCTGGGCCGCTGGATGCGCATGCTCACCATCCCCAACCAGTCGTCGGTGGCCAAGGCCTACCAGGAGTTCGACGACGCAGGCCGCATGAAGCCCTCGCCCTACTACGAGCGCGTGGTGGACGTGATGGAGGAACTGGTCAAGTTCACCCTGCTGACGCGCGACTGCACCGGCTACCTGGTGGACCGGTACAGCGAACGCAGGGAGAGCGCCGAGGCGCTATCGCGGCGGGTCAACCAGGGCAGCATCTAGCAAAGCGCACGCGGGCACTGGCACTGGCACTGGCACTGGCACTGGCACTGGCACTGGCACTGGCACTGGCACTGGCACGGGCGCGGGCACGGGCGCGGGTCCTCCCCAGCCGACGAGCAGCCTTTCATGATCTTTCGGCACATGCTGCAGCAGTACCCGTGCATCAAGGCCGGCAGGCAGCCGGACCGCCCTCAGTTCATGCGCGGCAGATTCGCCGCCTTGATGGCCGCGCCCATGGACTCATGGCCCTGGACCAGCTTCCTGCGGTATTCGGCGCCGGTGAGCGGCGCCGGGTCCACACCGGCTGACTCGAAGATGCGCGCCACGTGGGGCCCCTCGGCGGCTGCCATGGCGACGCGCTCCAGCCTGTCGCGCAGGGCGGGGGGCACGCCCTTGGGGTAGGCCAGGCCGATCCAGGAGTCGATCTCCACGTCGTAGCCCTGCTCCCTGAGCGTGGGCACCTCGGGCAACTCCTTCCAGCGCATGGGGCTGGCGCTGGCGAGCAGGCGCATTTTTCCGGCCTTGACGTGCTGGACGATGTCCGAAGGGTTCTGCACGATGACATCGACCTGCCCGCCGATCAGGCCGGCCACGGTCTCTGCGCCGGACTTGTAGTTGATCTCCTCGAACCTGCCGCCCGACTTGCGCCCCAGCTCGTACATGGCCAGGTTGTTGGGCGCGGACGGCGCGCCAAAGAAGATGCCCTTGCCCTGGCGGGACGCGGCCACCAGATCGGCCATGGTCTTGTAGGGCGAGTCCGCGCGCACGGCCACGCCATAGCGGTAGCGGGCCACGCCTGCGATGAAGTCGAAGTCATCGACCTTGTAGTCCACCTTCATGAGGTGGGGCGTGATGGCGATGGTCGAAAACGTCACCACGCCCAGCGTATAGCCGTCAGGCTTTTGCCGGGCCAGAGACGAGACGCCCAGCGTGCCCTGCGCTCCCGCGCGGTTGTTGGGCACCACGGGCTTTTTGAGCAGGCCCTCCATGGCATTGCCGATGGCGCGCGAGGCCACGTCGGTATTGCCGCCTGCGCCGTAGTTGATGATCAGGGTCAGTTCCCACTCGGGAAACGCGTCCGTGCCCTGGGCCAGCGCCGGGGCGCCGGCTGCGGCCGCCAGCGCTGCCGCGCAGAAGGCCGAAAGCAGGCATCTGCGAGATGCGGGGGATGGATATGCATGCATGGTTGTCTCTCGTTGCGATCTTGGGTTCTGTCGTCTTTGGAAGTCGTGCTTTCACGGTGCTGCGCACTACCCACTGACCGGGAAACAGGCACGCCCTGGAAGTGGGGGCACCGAGGAAGGGCAGCCCCGCACCGAGAGTGCCGTCCCCCCCGCGAAGCGATATGGGGAAGCGGCGCAGCCGCTCAGGGGGTCGTCCTTCCTCAATTCATGAAAAAGCCGCCGTTGACGTCGATCACGGCGCCATTGGTGAAGCCCGCAGACTCGCCGCACAGATAGCGGATGGCAGCGCCGACCTCGGCTGCCTCGCCCAGGCGCCGCACGGGGATCTGCTCGGCATAGCGGCGGTTGACCTCGTCGCCGGCCTGCTGCGCCATCGGCGTCAGGATGCGGCCCGGCGCCACGCAGTTGGTGGTGATGCCGTACTGGCCCATCTCCGAGGCGATGGAGCGGCTCAAGCCCAGCACGGCGGACTTGCTCAGCATGTAGGCGGGGCCGGCCCCCAGCCTGACCTACCTGGTGCGCCTGCTGGGCTATGGCGCACCCCATCTGGCGCAGCAGACCCAGGCGGCGCTGCGGCTGGCGCGCGAGCAGCTGGCCAGCTGCCGCATCGACGGAACTACCTGGTACTGGCCCGCCGACGAGAACCCACGCTCGCGCCGCCATGCCTTCGACGAGCGGCTGCGCCTGCTCGCGCCCTTCGATCCCGTGGTCTGGGACCGGCGCCGCTTCACGCTGCTCTGGGGCTGGACCTACAAGTTCGAGGCCTATACGCCACCGGCCCGGCGCCAGCTCGGCTACTACGCCCTGCCCATGCTCTGGCAGGGCCATGTAATCGGCTGGGCCAACCTGCAGGCGCGCGACGGCCGGCTGGAGCCGTCATTCGGCTATGTGGCCGGCGCGGCGCCCGGCGATGCCGCCTTTCGCAGCGTGCTGGATGAGGAGCTGCAGCGCATGGAGCAGTTTCTGGCGCCGCGCTGAGGCTCAGGCAATCGCCCCCTGCGCGCGTTTGCCGCCACACAGGATCAGCGGCAAGACTGCACAGGCGCAGTCCACTCAGAAGGTTCCGCGCAGCGTGAGCGTGGCATTGCGCGGCATGCCGTAGTAGGTGCCGTTGCGCGCGCCGCCCACGGCGGCCCAGTAGACCTTGTCGGTCACGTTGCCGATGTTGAGCGCCGCCGTCCAGTTGCGGTTGATGCGGTAGGAGGCGCGCAGGTCCAGCACGGCATGGCCGGGGTTCTGCACGGTGTCCACGCGGGCATGGCTTTGCGCGCTGAGGTTGGCGCCCACCTTCCAGGCCGACCATTCGCCGGGCAGCGCGTAGCTGGTGGACACGCGCAGCAGGCTGCGGGGTGTGTCGGTGCTCAGCGAGCTGCCTTCGTCGTCGCGCGTGTTCAGCCAGGTGTAGCCGCCAGAGACCTGCCAGCCGCGTGCAAGCTCGCCGCCGATCTCGGCGTCGAAGCCCTTGCTGCGCAGCACGCTGGAGTTGCGGTAGCAGTCATTGGTGGTGACGCCAGGGCACAGGCCTTCGTTGCCGGTGTCGAACACGGCCACGTCGCGCTTCTTGATGTTGAACACCGAGAAGGCCACGTTGAGCTTGCGCTCGAACAGTTCGCCCTTGATGCCGGCCTCGTAGTTGGCGCCCACGGCCGGCTTGAGGCGGTTGCCCTGCACGGTGGCGTACTGCGACTGGGGCTGGAAGGTGCTGGTATAGCTGGCGTAGACCGACCAGAGCGGATCGATGTCGTAGACCAGGCCCGCATAGGGCGTGAAGCGGCCGTTTTCGCGGTAGTCGTTGGTCAGCGCGCCGGTGAAGGTGTCGTTGGAGCGGAACTTGAACCAGTTCAGGCGCCCGCCCAGGTGCAGGTGCAGGCGTTCGGCCAGCTGAAAGCGCCCGCTGCCGTAGATGCCCAGCAGTTGCTTGCGTTCCCTGAGACCGAAGTCATAAGGGGGAGCCACGGGATCGGGGATGCGCGAATGGTCGAAACGGAAGACGTCCAGGGGCATGGCCTCGCCAGAGGAGGCCGACTGGGTCAGCACCTTCTGCTGGGACCAGCTGGTGCCGAACATGACCTTGTGCGTGCCGCCCAGCGCCTGAAAGCTGCCGGTGACGTTGGCATCCAGCCCCGTGGCATCGATGTCGCGCGCAATGAAATCGTTGCCTACATAGCGCAGGCCCTGCAGGGTAACGGGATCGATGGCGCCGCGCGCCGATCCCAGCTTCTGGTCGATGGTGGTCTTGCCGTGGTTGAGCGTGAGCTTGGCCACCCAGTCGCCTCCCATGCGGTGCTCGACCTCGCCGAACACATCGTCCACCTGGGCCTCGTGGCGGTTCCATCGCTGGCCCAGCGAAGTGGAGCGCGGCAGGCCCAGCGAGGCGCCGTTGGAGTAGCTGGGCAGGCCGAAGATGCTGTAGCCGTCGATGTCGGTCTGCTCATGGCGGTAGCCCGCCGTGACCTTGGTGCCGGCGCCCAGGTCGGCGTCGATCACGCCGTAGAGCATGGGCGAGCGCGAATGCACCAGGTCGATGAAGCTGTGGCGGTCGGTATAGGCGGCCACCACGCGGCCGCGCACCGTGCCGGCCTCGTTGAGCGCGCCGCCTCCATCGATCTCGGTGCGGAAGTTGTTCCAGGAGCCGATGCTCTGGGCAAACTCGAAATGCTTTTCCGCACGCGGGCGCTTGCGCACCATGTTGACCACGCCGCTGGGGTCGCCCGCGCCCACCACCAGGGCGCCTGCGCCGCGCAGCACCTCCACGCGGTCGAGAATGGCCGTGTCCATGGGCACCCAGCCCGTGGGGCTGTAGGTGCCGCCGGCCACGCCGTCGAGCAGGTAGTTGGAGTCCGGGATTTCGTAGCCGCGCATCATGTAGACGTGGGCCCCGAAGTTGCGCTGCGACTTGGTGGCGCCCGTGGTCTGCAGGATCACGTCCTCGACGGAAGACAGGTTCTGGTCATCCATCTGCTGGCGCGTGACCACGGTGACCGACTGCGGTGTCTCGCGAATGGACTGCTCCATCTTGCCGATGCTCAGAGCGCGCGTGGTATAGGAGCCGGTCTGCTCGGTGGTGGGGCTGGTGATGGCCTGGGCCGTGACGCGCACCTCGGCCATGGCCTGGGCCGTGCCTGCGGTGCGTGCAGCGGCAGCTGCGGAGGCTGGAGCGGGCGCTGCGGTGCGCAGGCCCCAGTTGCCCGAGCCCGTGCGCACAAGCTCCAGCCCGCTGCCCTGCAGCGCCGCGCGCGCGGCCTGCTCGGGGGTATAGCTGCCGCGCACGGCGGGCGCGGTCAGGCCGCGCACCAGCTCGGCGTCAATGCCGATCTGCTGGCCGCTTTCGGCGCCTATGCGCGCCAGCGCGCTGCCCAGCGGCTGGGCCGGCAGGTCGTAGCTGCGCACGGACGAGGCGGCTGGCGCAGCGGGCGCGGAAGGGGAAGTCTGGGCGTGGGCGCTCAGCGCGCAGGCCAGGGCGGCAGCGGCCAAGGTGCGCAAGGGCAAGGGGCAGGAGAGCAGCATGCGGGTTCTCGACAAGGAGGTTGGAAGGGCCTGAAAAGCAGGTTTCCAAGGCTTGTCGAGCGCGCCACAAAAAGTGTTCATTTTTTTGCGCGCAGGCACCGACCTCACCCGATAGTCACTCGACAGTCACTCGATGGTCACCAGCCAGCCACGCTGGTAGACATTCACGGCAATGGGCAGGGTCTCGGCCAGCGCCGCCAGGGCGCGGTCGGTGTCGTCCAGCGAGAAGGTGCCGTAGACATGCAGGGCCGCCGCACGCGGCGCCACGCGGATGAAGCCCGCGCGGTAGGCGCGCAGGGCCTGCACCACATCGCCCAGCGGCTGGTCGTGCGCCTCCAGCATGCCGCGCTGCCAGGCCGACGCGGTGCCGGGCTCGGTCGCATCCTCGGCAATGCCCGCCGGACCGAAGCGCGCACTGCGGCCTTGGGCCAGCACCTGGCTTGCACCCTGGGGCGTGGTGATCTCCACGCTGTGCTCAAGCATGCTCACCAGGCTGCTGCCGGCCTCCTGGCGCACCACGAAGCGCGTGCCCAGCGCGCGCACCTGGCCATGGACCGTGCGCACGATGAAGGCGGCGGCGCCTTGCCCTGCCTCCCAGGCCTGTGGCGCTGCATGCGCCAGCAGCGTGCCCTGCCGCAGGATGACGGTGCGGCGACCACCACTGAAGTCCAGGTCCGCGGCCGAACGCGCATCCAGCCTGACGGTGCTGCCATCGGGCAACGCAAAATCACGCCGCTCGCCCGTGCCGGTGCGCAGGTCGGCAGCCCATTGGCTGATGGGTGTGTGGCGGTGGGCCACGAAGGCGGTGCCCACGGCCATGCCGCCCAATCCCAGCGCGCCGCGCAGCAGGCTGCGGCGACGGCGGATGCGCGATTCGGCACGCTGCAGCGCCTGGCCCATCAGGCTGCCCGAGGCCGCAGGCGCGCCGGTGCGCAGCGGCGACAGCATCTGCTGCAGCGGTGCCTGCAGCCGCTCCCAGGCCAGGCGGTGACCGGCATCGGCCCGGAGCCATTGCTCGAAACCCTGGCGCTCGCCATCGCTGACGGAGCCCGAGTTCAGCGTGACCAGCCAGCCCACGGCCGCCTCGGTGGCAGCATCCAGACTGCTGCCGTCCTGTGAAAGAGAGGCCGCCATGTCAGCCGCCGCGCGCTACGGCAATGCCGGCCTGCTGGCGGGCCAGCGCGATGGCGATGCGCCGGAAGGCCTCGGCCATGTGGCGGCGCACCGTGCTCAGGGAAATGTCCAGCTGGTCGGCAATGGCCTGGTAGGTCAGGCCGTCGATCTGGCTCAGCAAAAAGGCCTGGCGCGCCTTGAGCGGCAGACCGTCCAGCGCCTGGGCGATGTGCTCCAGCGTCTCCAGCAGCACGGCACGCTCTTCGGGAGAAGGCGCCAGCTCCTCGGGCTGCAGGGCCAGGGTCTCCAGATAGGCCCGCTCCAGCTCGCGCCGGCGCCACAGCGTGAACAGCAGGCGCTTGGCAATGGTGGTCAGAAAGGCGCGCGGCTCCTGCACCACGGCAGCGGGGCGCGCGGCCACCACGCGCACAAAGGTCTCGGACGCCACATCCTGCGCCTCGGCCGTGTCGCGCAGCCTGGCCTTCAGACGCGACAGCAGCCAGGCATGGTGGCCCACATACAGCTGCTGGACCTGGAGCATGGATTCTGGAGGCGTGTGCGGCACGGACATGGGGCGGTATTTTAGCCGCCCGCAATAAGAATGGTTTGCATTCCACCCATGAACGCGCCAGCCATGACGCCCGCCTACCCAGGGGCGATGCCCACGCGAGCGCGTCCCAAGCATCCCAAAGCCAGTGGTAAATTGAGGCTTGGCTTTTGCAAACCACATCTCGCGAGACAGACAGGCAATGAAAAAAATAGCAATTGTGATCGCTGCAACGTTGGCGGCATCGGCGAATGCAGCTTGGCAATACCAGCAGCAGGAAGACAGGATGACGAGTGAGAAAATGCAGTTTGCATATATCGAAAGCAACAACTCACTCAATCTACCGTTCCCTTATGCCGGGAAAAACCACGGCACGCTGACTGTACGCAAGCAACGCAAGGCGGGACTGGAGGTCTATCTCTCCATTGAAAAGGGCCAGATCATTTGCCCCATTTCCAGCGGCTGCAAGATTCAGGTGAGATTTGATGATGGCAAACCCATGGATTTCTCGGGATCGCCTTCAGCCGACCATGACTCGACAATCGTCTTCCTCAAGGACGCACAGCGTTTTATCAACGCAGCGAGCAAGGCCAAGCAAATTCTGGTGCAGGCGAATATCTATCAAGCGGGCTCACCCATCCTTGAATTCCACTCCGGAAAGCCACTTGAGTCTCTGGAGTGGACACGCAAAGCAGTGAAATCTCGCTGAAGGCAAGCGCCTGCGCCAAGGGAGCCCGCCATGGTTGGTGTCCCAGCCTACCTGCCGTGCAGGCGAGTCAGCCAGCGCCCCTCTGGAGCAGAGCACCCAACGCCACCGATCTTGCCCCCGCGGAGCCCACCCGACCCCGCCTAGTCAATAATGTGACCTTTGCCCGCTGCCGCATCCCACACCAGGGAGATGGTCGATGACGGGCACCGCGACACAAGAACATCTGCGCCTTCCTCCGGCCCCCGCGCCACCAAGGAAGGCCCTGCCCGGCACCTGCATGCCGCCGCAACCTGTTGATTCCCAAGCCAATGAGCGACCTCTCGCAAAGCACACAGCCCTCTCCGGCCCCTGATCTGTCGGCGCACACGCCCATGATGCAGCAGTACCTGGGCATCAAGATCAACTACCCCGACACGCTGGTTTTCTACCGCATGGGGGATTTCTACGAGCTGTTCTTCGGGGATGCGGAGAAGGTGGCGCGGCTGCTGGATATCACGCTGACCACGCGCGGGCAGACGGCGGGGCAGCCGATTCCTATGGCGGGCGTGCCCTTCCATGCGCTGGAGAACTACCTGGGCCGGTTGATCAAGCTGGGCGAGTCAGTGGCGATCTGCGAGCAGGTGGGCGAAGTGGGCGCCGCCAAGGGCCCGGTGGAGCGCAAGGTGGTGCGCGTGGTGACGCCGGGCACGCTGACCGACAGTGAGCTGCTGTCGGACAAGAGCGAGGCGATCTTGCTGTCCCTGCACACGGCCGGGCGCCAGCGCTGCGGCCTGGCCTGGATGGCGGTGACGCAGGGGCGCATCCACCTGGCCGAGTGTTCCCACGATGAGCTGGGCGCCTGGATTTCGCGCATTGCGCCCAGCGAGCTGATCTACAGCGCGGGCGTGACCGAGCGTTTCGAGCAGAGCCTGTTCGCGCTGCGCCATGGCGGCTCCATTGCCTGCCCGCTGTCGCCGCGGCCCGACTGGCAGTTTGACGGCGGCCTGGGCGAGCGCAAGCTGCTGGAGCTGCTGGGCGCCGCCAGCCTCAAGGCCTGGGAGGCCGAGGACCTGCCGCTGGCCCATGGCGCCAGCGCGGCGCTGCTGTCGTATGCCGAGCACACGCAGGGCCGCAGCCTGTCGCACATCCACGCTCTGCAGGTGCAGCGCGACGATGAGCTGATTGCGCTGCCGCTGGCCACGCGCCGCAACCTGGAGCTGGTCAAGACGCTGCGCGGTGAGGATTCGCCCACATTGTTCTCTCTGCTGGACACCTGCATGACGGGCATGGGCAGCCGCCTGCTCAAGGCCTGGCTGCTGGAGCCGCGCCGCGACCGCACGCAGGCCATGGCGCGGCTGGAGGCCACGCGGGCGCTGCAGGACGCCAGCGCAGGCGGCATGGCCGCGCCCTGGCAGCAGTTGCGCGAGCAGCTCAAGGGCGTGAGCGATGTGGAGCGCATCACCGCGCGCACCGCGCTGCGCCAGGTGCGCCCGCGCGAGCTGGTGGGACTGGGCCGCACGCTGCACAAGGCGGCCGTGCTGGCCCAGGCCGGGCAGACACCCTCGGCCCACCTGACCCAGCTGTTTGCCGACCTGCAGCCGCCCGAGGGCTGCGCCGAGCTGCTGGTGCGCGCCATCATGGAAGAGCCGGCCGCCCTGGTGCGCGACGGCGGCGTGTTTGCCACGGGCTACGACGCCGAGCTGGACGAGCTGCGCGCCATCCAGAACAACTGCGATGACTTCCTGCTGGAGCTGGAGGCCAAGGAAAAGCTGCTGACCGGCATTCCCAACCTGCGCGTGCAGTTCAACAAGGTGCACGGCTTCTATATAGAGATCACCAACAGCTACAAGGACGCTGTGCCCGAGCGCTACCGCCGCCGCCAGACGCTGAAGAACGCCGAGCGCTACATCACGCCCGAGCTCAAGGCCTTCGAGGACAAGGCCCTGTCCGCGCAGGAGCGCGCGCTGCAGCGCGAGAAATTCCTCTACGAGCAGTTGCTGGACCAGCTGCAGCCCCATGTGCCGGCGCTCACGCGCGTGGCCGGTGCCATTGCGGCCATCGACGTGCTGTGCACGCTGGCCGAGCGCTCGCTGACGCTGAACTGGTGCGCGCCCGAGTTCGTGAACCATCCCTGCATCGAGATCGAGGCCGGCCGCCACCCCGTGGTGGAGGCCCGCATGGCAGAGACCTCCAGCGGCAGCTTCATCGCCAACCACACGCGCATGAACGCCAACACGCGCATGCAGGTCATCACCGGCCCCAACATGGGCGGCAAATCGACCTATATGCGCCAGGTGGCGCTGATCGTGCTGCTGGCGAGCATGGGCTCGCATGTGCCGGCGTCCAGCTGCCGGCTGGGGCCCATCGACGCCATCCACACGCGCATCGGCGCGGCCGACGACCTGGCCAATGCCCAGTCCACCTTCATGATGGAGATGACCGAGGCCGCGCAGATCCTGCACTCGGCCACGCCGCACAGCCTGGTGCTGATGGACGAGATCGGCCGGGGCACCAGCACCTTCGACGGCCTGGCGCTGGCCAGCGGCATCGCCACCCAGCTGCACGACAGGACGCGCGCCTTCACGCTGTTTGCCACGCACTACTTCGAGCTGACCGAGCTGCCGGCCAAGGCACGCGCGGCCGTGAACATGCATGTGAGTGCGGCGGAGTCGGGCCAGGACATCGTATTCCTGCACGAGATCCAGCCCGGCCCGGCCAGCCGCAGCTACGGTATCCAGGTGGCCAAGCTGGCGGGCATGCCGGCCGGCGTGCTGCACCACGCGCGCCATGCGCTGGAGGCACTGGAGGCCCATGCCGACGAGGGCCGCCTGCAGGTGGACCTGTTCGATGCGCCCGACATGCCCGAGCCCGAAAGCCGCCACGACCCGCTGGCCCAGGCCCTGGCCGCCATCAATCCCGACGCACTGAGCCCGCGCGAGGCGCTGGAGGCCCTCTACCAGCTCAAGAAGATCGCCGCCTGAACGCGGTCAATCGCCTCGCACTAAACTTGTCGATCCCGCAGTTTCGGATGTTCCCATGACTTATTGCGTTGCCATCAAGCTCAACGCCGGCCTGGTTTTCCTGGCCGACTCGCGCACCAATGCCGGCCTGGACCAGATCAGCTCGTTCCGCAAGCTCATGGTCTACGAGAACCCCGGCGACCGCTTCATGGTGCTGCTGTCGGCCGGCAACCTGTCCATCACCCAATCGGTGCGCGAGCTGCTGGAGAGCCAGCAACTGCGCGACGAGGCCACGGGCGACATGCTGACCATCTGGAACGTGCGCAGCATGTTCGACGCGGCCCGCGTGCTGGGCGCGGCCGTGCGCCATGTGTTCGAGCGCGACGGCGTGGCGCTGTCCCGGTCGGGCGTGGACTTCAATATCTCGCTGGTGCTGGGCGGCCAGATCCAGGGCGAGAACATGCGGCTGTTCCAGGTCTACTCGGCGGGCAACTTCATCGAGGCCACGAGTGAGACGCCCTACTTCCAGATCGGCGAGTCCAAGTATGGCAAGCCCGTGCTGGACCGCGTGATCACGCCGCGCACGCCGCTGGACGAGGCCGCCAAGTGCGCCCTGGTGTCCATGGACAGCACGCTCAAGTCCAACCTCTCGGTGGGCCTGCCGCTGGACCTGATCGTGTACGAGAAGGACCGCTTCGCCTCCGACAAGATCGTCAGCATCGACGAGAGCAATCCGTATTTCCGCATGCTGCACGACAGCTGGGGCGAGCGCCTGCGCCATGTCTTCGACAGCATCGAGGACCCGGCCTGGGATGGCGGCGATTCCGCGGTGCCCATTCGCGTGCACAGCCGCCAGGCCCAGCCGCTGACCAAGGTCACCGCGCCGGCCGGCGCCCTGCGCGCCAACGCGCGCACCATGGGCCGGCTGCCGCCTGCGGCGCTGCGCCAGCCCTATCACAGCGGCACGGGCGCAGGCCTGGGCACCTCCACGGCCGACGGGCTGGCCACCTCGCCCATGACGCCCCTGCAGCCGGGCCCGGCATCGCCCATGCGGCCGGACGCCGGGCAACCCTCCGGCCACCAGCAAGGCATGCCGGATGCTCCGGACCGAACCGGCCAGGAGCCCCAGCCGTGAACGCGGCCCGGCCCGCGCTGCGGGCCGACAGCGATGCGGGCACGGAATCGGCACCGCTGCCCGTGGTCTTCTCGCATGCCAACAGCTTTGCGCTGCCCACCTACCGGCTGCTGTTCTCGCTGCTGGCCGAGCGCGGGATCGCGGCGCAGGGCGTGGAGCGCTTCGGCCATGACCCGCGCTTTCCCGTCACCAACAACTGGCCGCACCTGGTCGAGCAACTGGCCGAGTTCACGCGCGCCGAGGTCGAGCGCGTGGGCGGTCCGGTCTTTCTGGTCGGGCATTCGCTGGGCGGTTTCCTGAGCGTGATGACGGCTGCACGCCACCCCGAACTGGCGCGTGGCGTGCTGCTGATCGACTCGCCCCTGCTCAGCGGCTGGCGCGCCAACGCCGTGGGCGTGGCCAAGCGCACGCAGCTGGTGGGCTCGGTCTCGCCGGGCAAGATCAGTGCCCGCCGCCGCAATGCCTGGGACAGCGACGAGGAGGCGCTGGCCTACTTCCGCGCCAAGAAGGTGTTTGCGCAATGGCACCCGCAGGTGCTCCAGGACTATGTGCAGGGCGGCCTGGCCGATGTGGACGGCCGGCGCACACTGCACTTCACGCGCGAGGTGGAGACCGCCATCTACAACACCTTGCCGCACAACCTGGCCTCGCTGCTGCACCACCATCCGCTGCGCTGCCCGGCGGCCTTCATCGGCGGGCGTGCCTCGGTGGAGATGCGCCAGGTGGGCATGGACCTGACGCGCCGCATCACGCGCGGGCGCGTGATGATGCTGGACGGCAGCCACCTGTTCCCCATGGAGCGGCCCCACGCCACGGCCGCGGCCATCGAGGCCTCGCTGCTGAACCTGCTCGGCCCCGAGGGCTGAACCGGGCACCCCGAATGTGAAAAGGCCACCTTGCGGTGGCCTTCTGCGTTGGTGCCTGAGGAATGCCTGGGGCCCTTCGCCCAAGCCTGGGTCAAACCTCGCTCCAGCTCACGACCCCGGTGAAGGCCGTCACCAGCACGATGATGCCGAAGGCGATGCGGTACCAGGCAAACGGCACGAAGCTGTTGGTGGAGATGTAGCGCAGCAGCCAGCGCACGCACAGCCAGGCGCTGATGAAGGAGAACACCAGGCCCACGGCGAACATGGGGATGTCGGCCGCCGACAGCAGGGCGCGCTCCTTGTAGAGGCTGTAGACGCCGGCGCCGATCAGCGTGGGAATGGCCAGGAAGAACGAAAAGTCGGTCGCCGCCTTGCGCGACAGGCCCATCAGCATGCCGCCGATGATGGTGGCACCGCTGCGGCTGGTGCCGGGAATCATGGCCAGGCACTGCACCAGGCCGACCTTGAGGGCGTCCAGCGGCGTCATCTCGTCCACGGTCTGCACGCGCATGGCCGATGCCGGACGGCGTTCGGCCCACAGGATGACGAAGCCGCCCAGGATGAAGGTGGTGGCCACCACGGTGGGCGTGAACAGGTGCGCCTTGATGAACTTGCCGAAGATCAGCGCCAGCACCACGGCCGGCAGGAAGCCGATGATGACGTTCAGCGTGAGCCTTTGCGCCTGGCGGCTGGTGGGCAGGTCGACCACGGTGGAGCGGATCTTTTGCCAGTACACCAGCACCACGGCGAAGATGGCGCCGGTCTGGATGGCGATGTCGAAGACCTTGGCCTTGGCATCGTCGAAGCCCAGCAGCGAACCTGCAAGGATGAGGTGCCCGGTGGAAGAGATGGGAAGGAACTCCGTCAGCCCTTCCACGATGCCCATGATGGCGGCCTTGACCAGCAAAAGAATGTCCACGGCAAGCGTCCTGTCGCAATGCAAAAGTGGGCCATTATCTGCGCTGGCCATGGCCTGCCGGTGTCCGCCTGCCCGCCTGTCAGCGGCAATCGCAAACTTTTACAACGCCGGGCCCGCAACGTTGCTGCGCGCCCGGCACTGTGCTGCAATGTGGGTGCGCTGGACTTCAGCGCGCCTTCAAAACCATTCCATCATGAAAAAAATCGTTGTTCTGGCAGTTGTCTCCCTGGCCTGCAGCATGGGCATGGCCGCAGGGGACAAGGCTCCCACGGCCCAGCAAAAGCTGATGGGCACCTGCAACACCGAAGCCACCGGCAAGAAAGGCGATGAACGCAAGGAGTTCATGAAGTCCTGCCTGTCCGACGGCAAGAAGCGCCAGCAGGAACGCATGAAGACCTGCAACGTGGACGCCACGGGCAAGAAGGGTGATGAGCGCAAGGCGTTCATGAGCGAGTGCTTGAAGAAGGACTGAAGCTCCCCCTGAGCGGCTGACGCCGCTTCCCCCTCTCTACCCGCTTCGCGGGGGAGGGGGACGACGCCCTCGCCGCGAGGCGGCTCTTGCTCGGCGTCTCTGGTGTCGGGCCGCGCCAGATTTGGAGGCTGCGCCCTATTTCTGCAGCAAGCCTTCATTGAAGCCACCGTTTTCGGTGGCTTTGCTGTTTAGACGGATAGTTTTCTGATTTGGCTATCAATGGAGCCGTGCACTACCGACAGCCGTTCAAACTCGCAGGGCTCAAGCGCGGGCAGCCGAGCAAGGGCCGCCCCGCAGTGAGGGCTGCGTCCCCCTCCGCGAAGCGAGAAGGGGGAAGCGGCGCAGCCGCTCAGGGGGTCATCTTCCTGGCTCTGCGTTTGCGCCACCAGATGATGACGCCGGTGATCGACAGGACTGCGACGAGCATGCCGACGAAGGACATGAGCACGCGGCCGGGGGTGCCGAGGATGCGGCCGCTGTGCAGGGGCAGCTGCAACTGGACGAAGACGTCGGCTGCGGTGCCGTGCCAGGGGCGGTAGGTGCCCAGGACTTCGCCGTTGTCCGAGCTGACGTAGATGTTGGACAGGCCCATGCCCATGGCACCGGTTTCGTCGTGCGGGTCGAAGAAGGAGATGTTGTAGAACGGGAAGTCGCCGCCCCACCAGATGCCGCCTGCGGGCTGGGCGAAGCCCAGGCGCTTGGCCTCGCTCTGGGCGATGGCGATGGCCTGGGCGAACGAGACCTGGGGCACGAGGAGCGTGCCCTGGGGCGCGGGCTTGAGGGTTTCGTAGGGGCCGGGCGTGGTGGTGGAGACGGTGCTCATCACCGGGTAGAAGACTTCGCGGTACAGGTTCAGCGAGAACGAGGTGAAGGCCACGATGACGATGACGGCCCAGACCCACAGGCCGCCCGCGCGGTGCAGGTCGAAGTTGAGCTTGTAGGCGCCGCCGCCCCAGCGCACGCGCCATGAGGGCAGCCAGCGCCGCCACCACGATCCCACGGCCGCCGTCAGGCGCGGGGCGCCTTTCCTGAGCTTGACGGGAAAGGTCAGCAGCAGCGCGACAAAGCTGTCGGCCACCCACAGCAGGGCCAGGCTGCCCATGAACCAGTAGCCCCAGCGGTCCGTGCCCCAAAAGCGCGGGGCCAGCAGGCTTTCGTGCAGGTGGCGCAGCCAGGGCATGAGGTTGCGCTGGCTGAGCGCAAAGCTGCGCCCGTTGCGCTGGCCGGTGATCCGGCCGCTGACGGGATCGACAAAGACCGTGTCATAGCCCAGCGCAGGCGCCTGGCCCGTGGCCGGGTCGGGCCGGGGGCGCACCATGAACATGGCGGCTTCGCCCTCGACCAGGCCCAGGGTCATGTAGCTGATCTCGGCGCGCGGCTCGCTGGCCTGCACGGCGGCGGCCAGCTCCAGCGGGGTCTTCAGCGGGCCGCGTGCCGGGGTCTCCAGCATGTCGGCGTTGAGCCATTCGTCGATTTCATGGTCCCAGGACAGCACGGCCCCGGTGAGGCCGGCCATGGTGAGGAAACCGGCCAGCACCAGGCCGATCCAGCGGTGCACCACCGTCCACAACGCGCGCATGCTTCAGATCGCTCCGGCTCAGAAGTCCACCGATGCGCTCAGCGAGAAGGTGCGCGGCATGGACTGCACCAGGTAGTTGGCGCCCGGGTAGCCGCCCACGGACGACCAGTAGCCCTTGTCGAACAGGTTGTCGATGCGCGCGCGCAGGGTCAGCAGGCGGTTGTTGCCGATGTCCATGAGATAACGCGCGCCGATGTCGGTGCGCGTCCACGAGGCCACCTTCAGCGTGTTGGCGCCGTTGGCGTACTGGCTGGAGGTGTGCATCACGCGCGCATTGAGGGCCAGGCCCGAGACGCCGGGCACATCCCAGTCCACGCCCAGGTTGAGCAGGCGCTTGGGCACGCCGATGGCGTAGTTGCCGATGGTGGTGGCATCGGCGGCCTCGCGGATCTTGGCCTCGCTGAAGGTCACGCCGCCCAGCACGCGCAGGCCCTTGACAGGTTCGCCGAAGACCGTGGCCTCCAGGCCGCTGTTGCGCTGCTTGCCGTACTGGCCGAAGACCTGGTTGGCCACATAGGCCGAAGGCATGTCCGTGGTGTACAGCGCCACCGTGGCGCCCAGCTGCTGGCCCTGCCACTTGAAGCCGATTTCCTTCTGGCGCGACTTGTAGGGCGCGAACACCTGGCCGCCGTTGGACACGGGCAGGTCGTTGGCCGTCTGCGGCGCCACGGCGCCCTTGGTCAGGCCTTCGATGTAGTTGGCGTAGACCGAGGTGTTCTCGCTGGTCTTGAACACCAGGCCCAGCATGGGCGTGGTGGCCGACTTCTTGTAGTTGTCGGTCTGCGCGCCCGTGTTGTAGTCGTAGCTGCTTTGCTCGATGCTCTGGCGGCGCACGCCCACGGTCAGGCGCAGGCGCTCGTCCAGCATCGTCAGCGTGTCGCCGATGGCAAAGCTGTTGAGTTGGGTTTCGCCCACGCGCGTGGGATCGGCCAGGTTGCCGCCGAACAGCGTCATTGCCGGGCGTGCGCTGCTCCAGGGGTTGTAGATGTTGTTGACCACGCCAAAGCCCATGCCCCAGGCATTGCGCTCGGTGGCCGAGTAGGTGCTGGCGGTGGCCACCAGCTCGTGGCCCACGCTGCCCGTGGCCAGGCGCGTGCGGATGCCGACCTCGCCCGTGCCCACGCTGTCCTTGCGCTTGTTGTCGAAGCGCGTGCCCGTGGTGTCGCCGGCCGCATTGCTCACGGTCACGCCGCTCAGGGAGTTGTCTTCCTTGCCGCGGCGCAGGCCGCCGGCGGCCCAGGCCGTGGTCGTGTCGTTGATGTCCCATTCGGCGCGCAGCGTGGCGAACAGGTCGCGCTCGGTGGAGTACGACCAGTTCTGGCCGTAGTTGGTCTTGTTGTCGGGCACGGCCGGGATGAAGTTGCCCGGCGTCACGCTGGGGCGGCCGCCGTTGTAGCTGTTGCGCTGGTAGCCCACGTCGCCCGACAGGCGCACGTTGCGGCTGCGCCAGTCCAGTCCCACGCCCAGGGCGGTGAGCGAGCGGTCTTCGCCATCCACGCCCGTGCCGCCGTCGCGGCGCACGGCGTTCAGGCGGATGCCGGTGCTCTGGTCAGGGCCGAAGCGGCGCGAGATGTCGGTGGAGACAAAGGCCTGGCCGCCCGTCTGGATGCCGGCGCCCACGCGCGTCAGCGCATCATTGCCGGCGCGCTTGGGCAGCAGGCTGATGGTGCCGCCAATGCCGCTGCCGCCCGGTGCCGCGCCATTGAGGAAGGCATTGGCGCCGCGCAGCACCTCCACGCGCTCGAAGAATTCCGAGGCAATGTACTGGCGCGGCAGCAGGCCGTACAGGCCGTTGTAGGCGATGTCGTCCGAGTACACCGGGAAGCCGCGCAGCACATACAGCTCCTGGAAGTTGCCGAAGCCGCGCGCCTGGCGCACGCCCGGGTCGTTGAGCAGCACGTCGCCCACGCTCTTGGACTGGGTGTCTTCGATCAGCTGCTGGGTGTAGCTGGTGGTGGAGAAGGAGGAATTCTTCCAGTCCAGCGTGCCCAGCACGCCGTTGCGCGCGCCCGTGGCCACCTGGCCGCCTGCGAAGGGCTTGGACAGGCCCTGGGCCGATGCGTCGGCACTGGCCTCCACCGTCACGGCCTCCAGCACGGGGTCGCCGCCCCGGGTCTGGGCAATCAGGGCCTGCTGGCTGCACAGGCAGAGAACGGCCAGGGAAATCGGGCGAATGGAGGGCACGAGGATGATACTGAGAATGATTTACAGAATCCGTTAGCTTACCAACCACATTAGGGCGCTGCTATGAATTTTCTCAATCTGTTGCATCGAAGCAATCCTCCAAGTGATTGAATTCAAAGGCCCTTCGCAATAGTTTGTGCGCACTCCCCATAGCCGCAATCTTCCAACGACCACGGAGATCCCTGCAGCTCGCGGCGCCCCGATGCATCTGGCACCCTGCCGGCGCACGTCCGTCGCATGGCGCTGGCCCGGCCCGCGTCCTGCAACGACAGTCCTGTCCCATACAGGCCCGCAGAACCGGGCCGCACGCCAGGACACCGCCATGCAAATGACACCGCTGATCGCCATCCACATGAGCGCCGCCCTCGCCGCCACGGCCACGGGTGCCATCGCCCTGCTGGCACGCCGCCAGGCCGCCGTCCATCCCCGCCTGCACCGCGCGGCCGGCTACGCCTTCGTCACGCTCATGGTCTGCGCGGCGGTGTCCGCCTGCTTCATCCGCGACTACCGCCTGCCCAACTGGGCAGGCTACACGCCCGTCCACCTGCTGGTGCCGCTGACCTTTGCCGGCCTGGGCCGCTCGTTCTGGCACCTGTACCACGGCAACATCGCCGGCCACCGCAAGATCATGCGCAGCGTCTACATCGGCGCCTGCGTCGTGGCGGGCCTGTTCACCCTGCTGCCCGGCCGCTACCTGGGCGACCTGCTGTGGCAGCAGCTGGGCCTGGCCTGACGCCGCTTTCCTTCCCCCTGACGGAGAACTTCCCATGCGCACCCTCGATACCCTTGATCCCCGCGATCCCTCTGCTCGCCACGACGACGATGCCCTGGAGCGCATGGCGCGCCGACGCGCAGGCGCCAAGATGGGCTGGATGATCCACGCCAGCGTCTATGTGCTGGTCAACCTCGGGCTGGCGGCGCTGTCGCTGTCCCAGGGCAGGCACTGGGCCATCTTCCCGGCCCTGGGCTGGGGCCTGGGGCTGGCCATCCACGGGGCCGTGGTCTGGCTGGCCCTGCCGGGCAACGGCTGGCACGGGCGCATGGTGGAGCGCGAGCGGCAGGCGCTGCAGTCACGCCAGGGCCGCGCCCGCTGAACGACGCCATGGGACTACCATTGCTCTCCATGCCCGACCTCGCATCCAACGCCCCATCCCAGCGGGCCGCACAGGGCCACATCGTGGAACGGACCACGCTGCTGCGCCACGGCATCGCAACGACCTCGGCCTGCGCCCTGATTGCCGCCGCATTCAGCCTGAGCAACCACGGCCGCTGGGACGTGAACCTCATCTACTCGCTGTCGATCGGCCTGACCAGCTGGCTCACCATCGAACTGGGCCGCTGGCGCCTGACGCGGGGCCAGGACATTCCCTGGCCCGGCGGCTGGCGCGGCGCCGCGCTGGTGGTGGCCGGCATCGTGACGGGGTTCGTGATCGGGTCGCTGATCGGCACGGCCTACAGGCAGTGGGCCGATCCCGACGCCAGCACGGCCCTGATGCACCGGCTGTGGATACCGCTGGCCGTCACCATCGTCGCCAGCACGGTGATGTCGCTGGCCTTCTTCCTGCTGGGCTACTCGCGCCACCTGCAGATGCAGGCCGAGCAGGCCCGACGCCAGGCGGCCGAGGCCAAACTCACCCTGCTGCAGGCCCAGCTGGAGCCGCACATGCTGTTCAACACCCTGGCCAACCTGCGCGTGCTGGTGGCCAGCGACCCGCAGCGCGCCCAGGCCATGCTGGACCATCTGATCGCCTACCTGCGCGCCACGCTGGGCGGCTCGCGTAGCACCGAGCATGCGCTGGGCGAAGAGTTCGCACGCCTGCGCGACTACCTGGCGCTGATGTCCATCCGCATGGGCCCGCGCCTGCAATACACGCTGGACCTGCCCGAGGCCCTGGCCCAGGTACCCGTGCCGCCGCTGCTGCTGCAGCCCCTGGTGGAAAACTGCATACGCCACGGACTGGAGCCCAAGCTGGAAGGCGGGCATATCGCCGTGCGCGCGCGCCGCACCGCCGGCGGCCCGCTGGAGTTGACCGTGGCCGACAACGGCATGGGCCTGGATTCCGGTGCGCCCGCCCTGCCCGGCAGCCGCTTCGGCACGGCCCAGCTGCGCGAGCGCCTGGCCAGCCGCTATGGCGACGCCGCGCACTTCGAACTGGCCGCCCTGCCCGAAGGCGGCACGCTCGCCAAAATCACCATTGCCAACGCCGGTTGAAATGACCCACTCCCCCCGCGCCCTGATCGCCGAAGACGAACCCCTGCTGGCCGAGGACCTGCGCCAGGCCCTGGCCCGTGCCTGGCCCGAGTTGCAGATTGCCGCCATGGTGGGCGACGGCCTGAGTGCCGCCCGGCAGGCGCTGGCGCTGCAGCCCGATGTGCTGTTCTTCGACATCCGCATGCCGGGCCAGAGCGGCCTGGAGGCCGCCGCCGAACTGGCCGACGCCTGGCCCGAGGCGCAGCCGTTTCCCATCCTGGTCTTCGTGACCGCCTATGACCAGTACGCCATGGACGCCTTCGAGGCCCAGGCCGTGGACTACCTGCTCAAGCCCGTGCAGCCCGAGCGGCTGGCGCGCAGCGTGCAGCGCCTGCGCGAGCTGCTGGCCCAGCGCACGGTGGCCCCGGCCGGCGCTGCGCTGGCGCAGGCGCTGGAGCAATTGCGGCACCTGGCCGGTGCCACGGCCCCCGCCGCCACCGCTACCGAGCCGCCGCTGCAGATGATCCAGGCCGGCGTGGGCACGCAGATCCAGATGGTGCCCGTGCACGACGTTGTCTACTTCGAGGCCGCCGACAAGTACGTGCGCGTGCTCACGGCCTCGCATGAATACCTGGTGCGCACGCCGCTCAAGGAGCTGCTGCCCCGGCTGGACGCCGAGGAATTCTGGCAGGTGCACCGCGGCACGGTGGTGCGTGCGGCGGCCATTGCCAGCGCCCAGCGCGACGAGGCCGGCCGGCTGTGGCTGCAGCTGCGCGAGCGAGGGGAAAAACTGGCCGTCAGCCGCCTCTACGCGCAGCGGTTCAAGGCGATGTAGGTGGCGATGTAGGTGGCGATGTAGACGCCGGCTCCGTCAGCGCAGCGGCGGCTGATCGGGCAGGTCCAGCACGTCGTCCCAGGCCACGCCCTGCATCTCGTCCCAATGGGCGACGATCACGCAGCGGGGGCCATGCCCGGCCACGGGGGCCGATTGCTGGCCAGCACGGTTGAGCCCTGCCAGCGTGCGCTGCACATGGTCGATCGATCCCCGGTCCAGCGCGGCCAGCGGCTCGTCGATCAGCAGCAGCGGCACGCCGCTGGCCCAGCCCGCCGCCATCCACAGCTTGCGCAGGCTGCCCGTGGACAGGGCCAGCAGGGGCTTGTGCAGATGGGGCTCCAGGCCCAGGCCGTCGGCATGGGCCTGCCAGGCCGCCTCGCTCCACGCCGGGTGCAATTGCCGCTGTGCCTGCACCCATTCCTGCGCGGGCCCGGCGCGCTCGGCATTCGACAGTTCGGCGCGCGGGTCGCGCCAGAACAGCGCGGGGCGCTGCGACGGGTCCGGCTGCTGCGGATACGCCAGGCGCCCGGCCTGCAAGGGCAACTGGCCGGCCAGCATTTGCAGCAGGCTGGTCTTGCCGCAGCCCTCGCCGCCGCGCACCAGGCACAGGCCCACGGGCCAGTGGTGCGAGGCGCCATCCCACAGCAGCAGGCCCGGCTGCCCGAAGCGCAGGGACTGCGCGCTCACCATGGGCGGCGCCATCGATTGCTGTGCGGTGTCCATCTGAATGTCTTTCCGGTTCTTCGATGCGGGCGATTGTGCACGCGGCACAATGCCGGGCTTTCTCTTTTCCCATCACGCAGGCGGACCCCAACATGACCCTCGACTACCTGGATTTCGACTACAGCGAAGACGACGAAGGCACAGGCTGCTGGGACGCCATGGCCAGCGTGCCCGCCACGCGCGTGCCAGCCCTGGCGGCCGAGGTGGAGCAATTGCTGGCCTGGGCACACCGCCGCTTCAAGGGCCGGCGCGGTCCCATCGAGGAAGGCGGCGACTGGGACTACGAGCTGCAGGCCCAGGACGATGGCAGCAAGCCGCTGGCCTGGCGCTTTGACGCAGCCACGGCGCGCCTGCAATCCGTGGCGGCGGGGGATGGCCGCACCACGGTGAACCTGTCGATCAGCGGCAGCGCAGCCTTCGGCGAAGCGTTGCGCCAGGCCTTCGAGCTGCAGGACTGAACATCAGCGCGCGACAGCCTGCGGCCCCTGCACGGAGGCCGGGCCCAGCGGCTGCCAGCGCCCGGCCACGTTCTTGAGCAAGGTGTTGACGGCGGCCAGCCGCCGGTTGCGCACATCGATCAGGCTGCGCCGCGCCGACAGCACCGTGGTCTGGGCGCTGAGCACATTCAGATAGGCCACCGTGCCCGCGCGGTACTGGTTGTTGACGACATCCAGCGCCTTCTGCGCGGCGGCCACGGCCTCGATCTGCACCTGCTGCTCGCGCGCCAGGGCGGATGCGGTGACCAGGTTGTCCTCCACCTCCTGCAACGCCGTCAGCACGGTCTGGCGGTAGGTGGCGGCGGCCAGGTCCAGCGAGGCACGCGCCGACTCCACGGCCGCCGTGCGCGCGCCGCCGTCGAACAGCGCCAGCGCCAGCGACGGGCCCAGCGACCAGAACAGGTTGGGCGCACTCACCAGGTTGGACAGCGATGCACCCCGGTAGCCGGCCGTGGCCGACAGCGTGAGCGCCGGGAAGAAGGCCGCGCGCGCCACGCCCACCTGGGCGTTGGCGGCGGCCACGCGGCGTTCGGCCGCAGCAATGTCGGGGCGCTGCTCCAGCAGTTGGGACGACAGCAGGGCCGGCACCTCGGGCGGCGGCGGCAGTTCGGCGCCGGCCTCCAGGCTGAAGGCGGCCGGCGGCAGGCCCAGCAACGCGGCCAGGGCGTGCTCCAGCTGGGCGCGGCTGGTCTGTGCCTCGATGAGCTGGGCCTGAGTGCTTTTGTACTGCGCCTCGGCCTGGGCCACATCGGCCGACGAGGCCACGCCCGCGCGGTAGCGGTTGTTGGTGAGCTTCAGGCTTTGCTCGTAGCCCTGCAGCGTTTCCTGCAGCAGCCGCACGCTGGCATCGGCCGCGCGCAGCGAGAAATAGGTCTGCGTGATCGATGCCTGGGCCGACAGGCGCGCGGCGGCCAGGTCGTCGCTGCTGGCTTGGGCGCTGGCCTGGCTGGCGCTGACCGTGCCCGACACGCGGCCCCACAGGTCCAGCTCCCAGCTGGCGTTCAGGCCCAGCGAGTAGTTGGTCGAGATGTTGCCGCTACTGGCGGTGTTGCCGCCCGTGCCTGATACACCTGATGCACCGGAGGCCCCGCCGCTGCGCGAGCGCGTGGCGCCGGCCGTGCTGCCCAGCGTGGGGAACAGCCCGGCCTGGCTGCTGGCCACGGCCGCCTGCGCGGCACGCAGGCGCGCGGCGGCCTGGGCAATGCTCTGGTTGCCGGTGGCGGCCTGCTGCTGCAGGCGGTTGAGCTGCTCGTCGCCGAACAGCTCCCACCAGTTGTCGGGCACTTGCGCGCGCGACGGATCTGCGGGCCGCCAGATGCCGGCCTCGGCCGCCTCGGGCGTGGCTTCCTTGAACTGGGCCGGCACCTCGAGTGCGGGGCGCTGGTAGGCGCTCTGCGTGGAACAGCCGGCCAGCAGCGCGGCGGCCAGCCAGATCGCCGGGGTTTGGAGTGTCTTCAGCTGCATGGCCTTGGGCTTTCGGATTCGGTTCACTGGGGTGATGCGGCGGGCACAGGGGTGCCGGGGTCTTTGCCCTGCACGCGGCCACGCAGGCCCATGACACGCTGGCGCAGCCTGTCCAGCAGCACATAGACCACGGGCGTGGTGTAGAGCGTGAGCAGCTGGCTCAGCATCAGGCCGCCCACGATGGCAATGCCCAGCGGCTGGCGCAGCTCGGCGCCATCGCCCCGGCCCAGGGCCAGCGGCAGCGCGCCGCAGATGGCCGCCAGGCTGGTCATGAGGATGGGGCGCAGCCGCAGCTCGCAGGCGCGGTAGATGGCCTGGGCGGCCGTGGCGTGGCCGGCGCGCTGCCGCTCCAGCGCGAAGTCGATCATCATGATGGCGTTCTTCTTGACGATGCCGATCAGCAAAATCACCCCGATCAGCGCGATCAGCGAGAACTCCGTCTTGAACAGCATCAGCGCCATCAGCGCCCCCACGCCGGCCGAGGGCAGCGTGGACAGGATGGTCAGCGGATGCACCAGGCTTTCATAGAGCACGCCCAGCACCAGGTAGATGGTGATGATGGCCGCCAGGATCAGCAGCGGCTGCCCCGAAAGCGCCTGCTGGAAGGCCCCGGCCGTGCCGCTGAAGCTGCCGCGCACCGACACGGGCACGCCCAGCTCGGCCACGGCCGCGCGGATGGCATCGCTGGCATCCGACAGCGCCACGCCCTCGGCCAGGCTGAAGCTGATGGTGCTGGCCGGCGTGCCCCGGTCGTGGTTCACCGCCAGCGGCGTGTTGGTGGTGGTGATGCGCGCAAACGAGGTCAGCGGCACCTGCACGCCCTGGTTGTTCACGAAGAAGAAGCCGCGCAGCGTCTCGGGGCTTTGCAGGTAGCGGGGCGCGGCCTCCATCACCACGCGGTACTGGTTGAGCGGGTTGTAGATCACGCCCACCTGGCGCTGGCCGAAGGCGTTGTTGAGCGTGCCGTCGATCTGCGACACCGTCAGCCCCAGGCGCGTGGCCGCGTCGCGGTCGATCACCAGCGAGGTCTGCAGGCCGAAGTCGGACACATCGCTGTTCACGTCCGTGAGCTGGGGCAGCTGCGACAGCACCTGGCGGATGCGCGGCTCCCAGGTGCGCAGGTCCTGGATGTCGTCGGCCTGCAGCGTGTAGTCGTACGAGCCCGAGCTTTGCCGCCCGCCGATGCGGATATCGCTTTGCGTGACCATGAACAGCCGCGCGCCGGGCTCGTTCTTGAGCTTGTCGCGCAGGCGGTTGATCACCTCGTCGGAAGACACCTTGCGCTCGGCCAGCGGCTTGAGCGACATGAACATGTTGGCCGCATTGCGCTGCCCGCCGCCCGTGAAGCCCGTCACGTACTCCACGGCCGGGTCTTCCTGCACGATGGACAGGAAGCGCTTGAGCCGCTGCTCCATGGCCTGGTAGGAGGTGGACTGGTCGGCCCGGATGAAGCCCATCACGCGGCCCGTGTCCTGGCTGGGCATGAAGCCCTTGTCGATGGCCATGTACAGGTGCACGTTCAGCGCCACCACGCCGGCCAGCACCAGCAGCACCAGCGGCTGGTGGCGCAGGCACCAGGCCAGGCTTGCGCGGTAGCCGGACATGGCACGCCGCTCGGCCCGGCCCACCCAGGCGCCGAAGCGGTCCCAGGCGCGCTGCAGGCCGTTGCGCGGCCGGCCCGGCTGCGGCACGCGCTGCGGCCGCAGCAGCGCCGCGCACATCATGGGCGTGGTGGTCAGCGACACCACCATCGAGATCAGAATGGCCGCCGACATCACCACCGCGAACTCGCGGAAGAACCGCCCCACGATGCCGCCCATGAACAGGATGGGCACGAACACCGCGATCAGCGACAGGCTCATGGACACCACGGTGAACCCGATCTCACGCGCCCCGTCCAGCGCCGCGCGCAGCGCGGTCTTGCCGCGCTCCATGTGGCGCATCACGTTCTCCAGCACCACGATGGCATCGTCCACCACAAAGCCCGTGGCCACGGTCAGCGCCATCAGCGACAGGTTGTCCAGCGTGTAGCCGGCCAGGTACATCACGCCGAACGTGCCCGCCAGCGACACCGGCACGGCCACGGCCGGAATCAGCGTGGCCCGGCCATTGCGCAGGAACAGGAACACCACCAGGATCACCAGCGCCACGGCGATCAACAACGCACGCTCCACCTCCACCACCGAGGCACGCAGCGTGGGCGTGCGGTCGGACACGATGGTCAGATCGATGGCCTCGGGAATGGACGCCTTGAGCTGCGGCAGCAAAGAGCGCACGCGCGCCACGGCCTCCAGGATGTTGGCATCGGGCTGCTTGAAGATCTGCAGCAGGATGGCGGGCTTGCCATTGGCCACGCCGTAGTTGCGCACGTCCTGCACCGAATCCGTGACATCGGCCACGTCCTGCAGCCGGATCGCATTGCCATTGCTCCAGCGCAGCACCAGCGGCGCATAGTCGGCCGCCACGCGCGCCTGGTCATTGGCGGTCACCTGCCAGTAATGGTCCTCGCGCTCCACCGCGCCCAGCGGCCGGTTGGCATTCGTGGCCGAAATGGCGGTACGCACCTGGTCCAGCGACACGCCATTGGCCGCCAGCTTCACCGGGTCCAGCTCCACGCGCACGGCCGGCAGCGCCCCGCCGCTGATGGAGGCCTGGCCCACGCCCTCCACCTGCGAGAGCTTCTGCGCCAGCACGGTGGACGCCGCGTCATACATCTGCCCGCGCGTCAGCGCGCTGGACGTCAGCGCCAGGATCATGATCGGCGCATCGGCCGGATTCACCTTGCGATACGTAGGATTGCCCGGCATGCCCGAAGGCAGCAGCGTGCGCGCCGCATTGATGGCGGCCTGCACATCGCGCGCCGCGCTGTCCACCGTGCGCGACAGATCGAACTGCAGCGTAATGCGCGTGCTGCCCAGGCTGGAGCTGGACGTGATCTCATTGACCCCCGCAATCGCCCCCAGCGCCCGCTCCAGCGGCGTCGCCACCGTGGCAGCCATGGTGTCCGGGCTTGCACCCGGCAGGCTGGCCGACACCGAAATCGTCGGATAGTCCACCTGCGGCAGCGGCGCCACCGGCAGCAGGAAATACGACACCGCCCCGCCAGCGCCAGGCCGATGGTCATCAGCATGGTGGCAATGGGCCGGAAGATGAACGGCGCCGAGAGATTGGAAAGCTGGCTCATGATCCAGCCCCAAAAATCCCAGGCCGAGCGAAGCGATGGCCCGAGCAAACTCCCCTTCTGCCCGCGCCTGCGTCGTGGCGCTTGCGGGGTTGCAGTCCTGCCGAAGGACAGGACTGCTTCGTCCTCTGACTCGCCGTGATTGTCTGAACGCAGCGCGCCAGCGCGAAGTGAGTTTCACGGCGAACCCCGCAAGCGCCACGACGCAGGTGGCCCCGCAGCGAAGCGAAGGGGTCGCGGGCAGTGGGGCGCGCTTCTTTGCCTACTTTCTTGCTGCGAGGCAAGAAAGTAGGTCGGCCGCCGGGCCGAACCCCGGCCAGCGGCGCCAGCCAAAAGCGCAGATCAAGCTCAAGCATGGGCCTGCTCCGAAGAAGCACCCCGACGATCCCGCCACCGCTGCGCCCACCCTTCAAAAGTCAGATAGATCACCGGAGTAGTGAACAGAGTCAACAACTGACTCACCAGCAAGCCCCCCACCAACGTCACCCCCAACGGATGCCGCAACTCACTGCCCACCCCCGTCCCCAGCATCAACGGCAAGGCCCCCAGCAAAGCAGCCAAGGTCGTCATCAGGATAGGCCGGAACCGCAGCAGACAGGCCTGGTAGATGGCCTCGCGCGGCGTGTGCCCCTCCTCGCGCTGCGCCTCCAGCGCGAAGTCGATCATCATGATCGCGTTCTTCTTGACGATGCCGATCAGCAGCACGATGCCGATGATGGCGATGATGTCCAGGTCCAGCCCCGCCAGCAGCAGGGCCAGCAGCGCGCCCACGCCGGCCGAGGGCAGCGTGGACAGGATGGTCACCGGGTGGATGGTGCTCTCATAGAGCACGCCCAGCACGATGTACATGGTGATCACCGCCGCCAGCACCAGCAGCAGCGTGTTGGACAGCGAGGCCTGGAAGGCCAGGGCCGCGCCCTGGAAGGCGGCGTCCACCGACAGCGGCATATGGCCCTCGGTGCGCAGCTGGGCCATCAGGTCCTGCACGGCCTTGACCGCATGGCCCAGCGACACGCCGGGCGCGGTGTTGAACGAGATGGTGGCGGCGGGCAGCTGGCCCACATGGTTCACGGCCAGGGCCATGGGCCGCTCGCTGACCGTGGCCACCGAGGACAGCGGCACGGGCGCGCCCGCGCTGGAGGCCACATAGATGGCCTGCAGCGACTCGGGCCCGATCTTGAACTGCGGCGCCACTTCCAGCACCACGCGGTACTGGTTGGACTGCGTGAAGATGGTGGAGATCAGCCGCTGGCCGAAGGCGTTGTACAGCGCCGTGTCGATGGCCGCGACCGTCACGCCCAGCCGGCTGGCCTGGGCCCGGTCGATCTGCACGAAGGCCTGCAGGCCCTGGTTCTGCAGGTCGCTGCCCACGTCCACCAGCTCGGGCAGGTCGTGCATGCGCTCGACCAGGGCCTGGGTGCTGGTGGTCAGCTGCGCCATGTCGGGCGAGGACATCAGCAGCTGGTACTGGGTGCGCGCCACGCGGTCCTCGATGGTCAGGTCCTGCACGGGCTGGGCGTACAGGCGTATGCCCGGGATCTGCAGCGCATCGTCGGACAGGCGGCGCAGCACGGCGGGCACGCCATCGCGCTGGCCATGGGGCTTGAGGTCGATCAGCAGCCGGCCCGTGTTCAGCGTGGTGTTGCTGCCATCGACGCCGATGAAGGACGAGATGCTCTGCACGGCCGGGTCCTTGAGCAGCAGCTCGGCCAGGGCCTGCTGGCGCTCGGCCATGGCGGCAAACGAGATGGACTGGTCGGCCTCGGTCGTGGCCTGGATGGTGCCCGTGTCCTGGTCCGGGAAGAAGCCCTTGGGCACGGCAAAGTACAGCAGCACGGTCACGGCCAGCGTGGCCAGGAAGACGATCCAGGTCAGGCCCCGGCGGTCCAGCACCCAGGTGAGGATGCGGCCGTAGCCGGCGATGGTGCGGTCGAAGAAGCGGCCCGTGGCGTGGTACAGGCGGCCATGCTTTTCCTCCGCGGCCCCTTCGGGCTGGTGGCGCAGCAGCCGTGCGCACAGCATGGGCGTGAGCGTCAGCGAGACCACGGCCGAGATCAGGATGGCCACCGCCATGGTGATGGCGAACTCGTGGAACAGCCGCCCCACCACGTCGCCCATGAACAGCAGCGGGATCAGCACGGCGATCAGCGAAATCGTCAGCGAGATGATGGTGAAGCCGATCTGCTTGGCGCCCTTGAGCGCGGCCTGCATGGCCGGCTCGCCCTTTTCCACGAAGCGCGCGATGTTCTCGATCATCACGATGGCATCGTCCACCACGAAGCCGGTGGAGATCGTCAGCGCCATCAGCGTGAGGTTGTTGATCGAAAAGCCAGCCAGGTACATCACGCCGAAGGTGCCGATCAGCGACAGCGGCACGGCAAAGCTCGGGATCAGCGTGGCCGAGGCGCTGCGCAGGAAGACGAAGATCACCGCCACCACCAGGGCGATGGCCAGCATCAGCTCCAGCTGCATGTCGTTGACCGAGGCGCGGATGGTCACCGTGCGGTCGGTCAGCACCTGCACGTCCAGCGAGGCCGGCAGGGTCTCCTTGAGCTGGGGCAGCAGCGCCTTGATGCGGTCCACCGTCTCGATCACGTTGGCGCCGGGCTGGCGCCGGATGTTGAGGATCACGCCCGCGCGCGAACCGCCTTCGGGCGTGCCGGCCCAGGCGGCCAGGCGCGTGTTCTCGGCATCGTCCACGGTCTGGGCGATGTCGGACAGGCGCACGGGCAGGCCGTTCTTGAAGGCGATGATGAGGTTGCGGTACTCGGCCGCCGACTGCAGCTGGTCGTTGGCATCGATGGTGGAGGCGCGCGCCGGGCCGTCGAAGCCGCCCTTGGCCTGCTTGACGTTGGCCGCGGCGATGGCGGTGCGCACATCGTCCAGCGTCATGCCCAGGCCGGCCAGCGCCGTCGGGTTGGCCTGGATGCGCACGGCAGGCCGGCGCCCACCGGCAATCGCCACCAGGCCCACGCCGTTGACCTGCGAGAGCTTGGGCGCGAGCCGGTTTTCCACCAGGTCATTGACGCGGATCACCGGCAGCGAGGGCGAGGTGATGGCCAGCGTGAGGATGGGCGCATCCGCCGGGTTGACCTTGCTGTACAGCGGGGGCATGGGCAGGTCGCTGGGCAGCAGGTTGGAGCCCGCGTTGATGGCGGCCTGCACCTGCTGCTCGGCCACGTCCATGGCCATGTCCAGCGCAAAGCGCAGCGTGATCACCGAGGCGCCGCCCGAACTGGTGGACGACATCTGCGACAGCCCCGGCATCTGGCCCAACTGGCGCTCCAGCGGCGCCGTGACGTTGGAGGTCATCACGTCGGGGCTGGCACCGGGGTACAGCGTGGTGACCTGGATGGTGGGGTAGTCCACCTCGGGCAGGGCCGAAATCGGCAACAGCCGGTAGGCCAGCAGGCCGGCGATCAGCACCGCCACCATCAGCAGCGATGTGGCGACGGGTCGCAGGATGAAGATGCGGGAAAGATTCATGGGGCCGCCTGGAAGGGCTTGCAGTCTTCAGGTGCCGGGGCGCTGCTCAGCGCCCGGCCGGAGCGGGAGCTGCGGGAGCCGCCGGAGCAACAGGCGCAGAGGGCGCGGCAGGTGCCGGGCCGGGCGAAGGCTGAGGCGATCCGGGCGACGGTGCCGGCGACTGGCCTGCGGGCGCGGAGCCTTCGGCCGCCGGCGCGGTCACGTTGCCGCCGTTGCCGCCGTTACCGCCACTGCCACCGTTACCACCATTGCGCTGCCCACCGCGCTCGGCACGCAGCTTCTGCAGGTAGGCCTTGCGCTCGTCGGGGTTCATGGTCGCCAGCTTGGCGCGCACATCGGGCGGCAGGTTGCGCATGCCGCGCGGCTGGCCGGAGGCATCCTGCACGGCCTGGTCCACCTTCTGCACCTTGTCGGGCTCGATCACCGTGACCTTGGCGCCTTCGCGCAGGCGGTCAATGCCATCGACCACCACCTGCTCGCCAGGCTTGAGCTCGCCCTTCACGCTCACCCGGTCGCCATCGGTCACGCCCACGGCGATGCGCCGCTGCGTCACCGTGCCATCCTCCTGGACCAGGTAGACGTAGTTGTTCTGCACGGCCGTGGTCGGCACGGTCAGCGCCTGCTCCAGCCGGTCCACTTCCAGCTTGACGTTGACGAACTGGTTGGCGAACAGCCGGCCCTCGGCATTGTCGAAAGCGGCCTTGGCCTTGATGGTGCCGGTGGCGATGTCGATGCTGTTGTCCACCGCATTGAGGCGGCCGCGCCCCAGTTGCTGCTTCAGGTCACGATCCCACAGCTCCACGGGCAGCTCGCGCCCCTCGGCCAGGCGCCGTGCCAGCGTGCCCACATGGGCCTCGGGCACGGAGAACACCGCATCGATGGGCTTGACCTGGGTGATGGTGACGATGCCGTTGGTGTCCGAAGGGTTGACCACATTGCCCCGGTCGGCCTGGCGCAGGCCCAGCCGGCCCGCAATGGGCGCCGTGATGCGCGTGTAGCTCAGTTGCAGCTTGGCCGCATCGGCCTGGGCCTGGTCGGCGGCCACCGTGCCCTGGTACTGGCGCACCAGCGCAGCCTGGGTATCGACCTGCTGGCCGGCAATGGAATCCTGTGCCTGCAGCTCCTTGTAGCGCTGCAGGTCCAGCTGGGCGTTCTTGAGCAGCGCCTGGTCGCGCTGCAGCGTGCCCTGGATCTGGTTGAAGCTGGCCTGGAAGCTGCGCGGATCGATCTCGGCCAGCAGCTGGCCGGCCTTGACCTCGTCGCCTTCCTTGAAATGCAGGCGCAGCAACTCGCCCGACACCTTGGCGCGCACCACCGCCGTGGCGCGCGGGTTCATGGTGCCGATGGCGCTGATCAGCACGCGCATGTCGCGCCGCTCCACCACGCCCACGGACACCGGCTGCGCCTGGGCACCCATGGCGCCGGGGCCGCCAGGCCCACCCGGCCCGCCGGGGCCGCGCCGGCCGCCTCCCGCACGCCCGCCACCCGGGCCGGGCGCACCGGCCGAGGCCTGCTCGCCCTGCGCCGGCGCCCGCTTGTTCCACCACCACAGCCCGCCCCCCGCCACCAGGGCCAGAGCCACCACGCCCCACATCAGGGCGGGCCGTACCCGGCCGCGCTGGCGTACGCCGTGGGCATCTGCAACAAAGGGGCTGCTTGACAGGCGTTTCATGGTCACTGCGGGAAGTCGTGGGAGGAAACCGTGGGTCCGGCCCCAGAACAGGGAACGGCGGCGGATGCGGCTATGGTAGCCAGTCCCATGCTCTCCAAAACGAGGCAGATCGCCGTTTTACGCAGGCATTACCCCCGCTTTACCCCGGCTTTACCCGCTCTGACATGGTCGTTTTCGGAACAGGTCGAGCACCCGTCGGCAGGGTCTCAGACAGGGCACGGCGCTCAAAACACTGTTGACCCAGGCACGGCCAATGCGGGGCGCATCAGCCCGAAAGTCCATTGAAAACAAGGCATTGCACCGCACCCCGGCGCGGCCCGCGCCTCGCCACCCGTTGGACTGCCCCCCGCGCTTGTGGCTACGATGCGCGGCCGCCGGCCTGCAAGCGCAGGCCGCCATCCATCCGTCACAGGAGAACACCATGACGACTGCCAACCCACGCCTGACCGACCACCCCGAAGAAGCCGCCGTGCGCGTGCCGCTGGAGCTGTACATGCGCGGCCATGCCGAGGACGACAGCGCCCACATGCGCGCCGCCTTCATGCCCACCGCCCGCATCGAAAGCGTGCGCGAAGGCCCGCTGACCTCCTGGGACATCGACACCTACTGCGCCCGCTTCAAGGGCCAGCCCGCCGCCGACGAGGCCACGCGCCGCCGCAGCATCGACGCCATCGACATCGGCGGCACGGCGGCCAGCGCCAAGATCACCCTGGTGCACGGCGCCATCACCTTCATCGACTACTTCGTGCTGCTCAAGACCGAGGCCGGCTGGAAGATTGCCAACAAGGCCTTCCATGCCCAGCCGCACTGACATCACCAGGGCTTGAAATGGGCCAGCAGGCCGTAGGTCAGCGCACCAGCCAAGGTCGGCATGGCAATGCCTCCACGCACCAGGCGTGCGAGGCAGATGGCCAGCAAAGCCACGGAGATCACGGCCACCCGCCCCCAGCGGACATCGCTGACCAACAGCCCCCAGGTTGACACCACGAACAGGGCAGCGATGGCGGCGGGCCCGACACCCGCCAGCCACCTCTGCACCTTCCGGGACGCCCGTGCAGAGTGCCCTCTGCGGCGTGCCTGCCACAACGGCAACCAGCGCAGGCCAAAGGTGCCGGCACCGCACAACAGCAAGATCCAGAATGTGTACGACATGGTGATCAGCCCCTATCGGCCGTGGCCGCATGTGCCAGCGCACCGCACAGGATCGCCAGCGCCAGGGCGTGGTAGCCCGGGATGAAGCGAACCAGCACCGCAGCGACCACGGCGGCCGTGAGCACCGCACGCCACCAGCGCAGCACCCCCGCCTCCAGCAGCAGCGCAAAGAACAATGCGGGCAGAACAAAGGCCAGCCCCTCGCGGACGGCTGCCGGCCATCGATCCACCTCGCCCACCAGCGTCACCCCCATCACCGTGCCGCCCACCCAGGCCGCGTAGGCGCCAAGTTGCAAGCCCAGAAACCAGTGCTCGCGCTCGGCCTCTGGCACGCCCTGCATCTTGCTCATGGCGGTGGCAAACACCTCGTCGGTCAGGCCAAAGGCCAACCAGGGTGTGGCCAGGCGCTGCCGCGGCCCCAGCACCACCTGCAGGGCCGGGCCATACAGCACATGCCGCGCATTCATCAACAGCACCGTGGGCAAAGCGGTCCACAGCCCAGCTCCCGAAGCCAGCAACGAAATCAGCAGGAACTGGCTGGCTCCGGCATAGACCAGCACGGAAGCCAGCACCGCAATGGATGGAGCAAGACCCGCCTGAACGGCCGCCACGCCAAAGGAAAAAGCAATCGGCAGATAGCCCGTCGCCACGGAGAGGCTGGCCGTCAGGCCGGCAGCCAGCGGACGAGCGCCGCTCACGCCGCGCCTCCGAACCATTTCGCTACAGGATTGCCGACAATCGTGCCGGGCAAGCCGGCCTCATTCCCAGCCAAACACATGATCGCCTCCCTCTATGAAAGAAGATCGATCAATATAGCGTCTCAACTCCTGTCACTGCAGCCCCATTCCACCCGCCTGCGGCGCCCCGTCTACCCCACCCCGCACACCAGCGGCGTGATGCCCTCGGACCCGTCATCCTCCAGGGGCTGCGGGGGCTGGGCGGCGGCAAGCTTGCCTTCTTCCACGGTCATGCCGCGCGGCAGGGCAACGCCGTTCTTGGCGGCCAGGACCTCGGCCATGATGCTGACGGCGATTTCGGGAGGCGTCTTGCTGCCTATGTACAGGCCGATGGGGCCGCGCAGGCGCGCCAGTTGCGCGTCGCCCAGGCCGAAGTGCTCGCTCAGGCGCTGCAGGCGCAGGGCGGTGTTGCGGCGCGAGCCGATGGCGCCCACGTAGAAGGCCGGGGATTCCAGGGCTTCCATGAGGGCCAGGTCGTCGAGCTTGGGGTCGTGCGTGAGGCCGATGATGCAGGTGCGCGCATCGGCGCGCATGGTGCGCACAAGGTCGTCGGGCATCTCGCGCGACAGCTGCACGCCGGCCACGCTCCAGTGGCGGCTGTATTCCTCGCGCGGGTCGCAGACGGTGACCGCAAAGCCGTTGAACAGCGCCATGGTGGCCAGGTATTCGGACAGCTGGCCTGCGCCGATGAGCAGCATGCGGTACTCGGGACCGAAGCTGTTGGCGACCTGCTGCCCGGCATGCACCAGCGGCTCGGGCGCGTCGCTGACCTGCTGGACGACCTGGCCGGTGGCCTTGTCCACGGTGCGCCGCACCATGCGGCCTTCGTCCAGCCATTGGACGAGTTGCTGCAGCGCAGCAGCGTCGGGATTGAATTCGAGCAGCAGCTCCAGCGTGCCGCCGCAGGGCAGGCCGAAGCGGTGGGCCTCGTCGGCGCTGACGCCGTAGCGCAGCAGCCGGGGCGCACCGTCGCGCAGGGCGTCGGCGTCCGAGGCGTGGCTGTAGCGGGCGATCAGGTCGTCCTCGATGCAGCCGCCGGACACGGAGCCGACCACGGCGCCCGAAGCCCCCAGCGCCATGATGGAGCCGATGGGCCGGGGCGACGAGCCCCAGGTACGCACCACCGTGGCCAGCAGCGCGCGCTCGCCCTGAGCGCGCCATTGCGCGAGGTGGCGCAGAACATGAACATCCAGGTTTTCCATTGCAAATCTCCACGCCGGCACCTGGCTTGCCTGTGCAGCTGGGCGCCTGGCGTTTTTCGGCGGCTATTGTCTCTCTGCATCAAGAAGGGTGCAGCAGCATGTAAAAAGGGCTTGGTAGCGCAGGGCGAAGCATAGAAGCCACAACAAATCTGAGGCCAGAGACGCCGAGCAAGAGCCGCCTCGCGGCGAGGGCGTCGTCCCCCTCCCGCGAAGCGAGAGAGAGGGGGAAGCGGCGCAGCCGCTCAGGGGGAGCGCCCTAGTACCGCGAGAGCAGCCAGCCAGCCCCGAGAACGACGACGATGGCCAGCCCCCAGCACCACAGCGGGATGGCGCGGCGCGAGCGTTCCTCGGCCTCGGTGGCCGGTGCGGCATCCAGCGGCGTGGCCACGCCGGCTGCGGCGTCGTGCTCCCAGGCCTGGGCGTCCACGGTGGGCTCGATGTGGCCGGTTTCATCGGCCAGGCCGGCAGGCAGGTGGGACAGGTCGGCGGTGTCGCCTGCATCGGCAGGCGCTGCCGGCGCGCGCGGGTGGCGCTGCTGCATCAGCGTGTCGAATCGTGCGAAGAAGTCGTCGGCCATGTTGCGCGCGGCGCCGTCGATCAGCCGCTGGCCCAGCTGGGCGATCTTGCCGCCGACCTGGGCCTGCACGCTGTAGCTGAGCAGGCAGCGCGGCTGGCCTGCGGCGTCAGCGGGCTCGGGGGTGAGGGTGACGTCGGCCTCGCCCTTGCCGAAGCCGGCCACGCCGCCCTGGCCTTCAAAGGCGATGCGGTAGCGCTCGGGCGGCGTGATGTCGGACAGCGTGACCTTGCCGCTGAACTTGGCCGATACCGGCCCCACCTTGACCGCCATGCCCACGGCGTACTGGTCATCGCCCAGGGGTTCGAAGCGGTCGCAGCCGGCCAGGCAGGCCTTGAGCGTTTCTGGATCGTTGAGCGCCTCCCAGGCCTGCCGCTGGCTGACGGCAAGGGAACGGCTGGCTTGCATTTCCATGGCAATTCCTTTCTGCGATGGGGGGTGGCCGCAAGCGGCTCAGCGGCCTGGCGCCGCCAGCAGCCGCGCCAGGTGACCGGCCAGCTGCTGCAGCGATTCCAGGTTGTGTACCGCAAGCATGGCATGGGCATGACGATGCAGCACGGCCGCCCCCTGGGCCAGTGGGGCATACCCGTCAAAGCGCAACAGCGGGTTGAGCCACAGCAGCCGCGCGCTGTGGCGGCGCAGCCAGGCCAGTTCGCGGTCCAGCTCGGCGGCATCGCCGGTGTCCAGGCCGTCGCTGATGATGAGCACCAGGGTGCGCCGGCCCACCAGGCCTGAAACCCGGTGGCGCGCATGCAGGCGGCGCAGTTCGCCCAGGCTGCTGCCCAGGCGCGTGCCGCCGCCAAAGTCGGCAATGGCGGCGTTGGCGCGCTCGAGCATGGCGTCGGTATCGGCCTGGGCAAAGGCCGGGCCCAGGTCGCGCAGCTCGGTGCCGAAGCTGAAGACCTGGCGGCGCAGGCCCGCATGGCGCTGCGTGCTGGTGGCCGCGTGCAGGAAGGCCAGCAGCAGCCGCGCATAGCGCTCCATGGAGCCCGAGACATCGACCAGGGCCAGCCAGGGCAGCGGCAGGCGCCGCCGTTCGCGCCGCAGCAGCTGCAGCATTTCGCCGCCGTGGCGCGATGCCGCACGCAGGCTGGCAGCCCAGTCGGGCACCGCGCCGCGCTGGCCCGTGCGCGTGCGGCGGCTGCGGTAGCGGGGCAAGGGAAGGGCAATGTCCCTGGCCAGGCGCTGCACCAGCAGGTATTCGCTGGCGCTGAGCTGGTTGAAGTCGGCATGGCGCAGGCGGTGGCGCTCGCTGGCCGTCATGGCGGCGTCCAGCTTCAGCTCTTCATCGACGGCGGCCCTGCCCTCGCCTGCCTGGCGGGGCGACAGGGCTTCCTGCACGCGCGGGCGGTGGCGCGGCGCGGACGGCCGGGGCGCCTGCGGCAGCAACTGGGCCAGCAGTTGCCGGGCCACATCGGGATTGCGGAAGTAGGCGTCGAACAGTTCGCGGAACACGGCGCGGTCCTGGGCGTTGCTCACCAGGACGGCCTCCAGCGCTGCGGCCATGTCCTCGCGCGCCAGGCCGACCAGGGACAGGGCCTGCTGGGCCAGCGCCATGCGCCCGCCATCCACGGGCACGCCCGCACGGCGCAGCGCACGCGCAAAGCCGACCAGGTTGCCGGCCAGCTTGCCGCTGCGCGCATCGCCCAGCCAGCTGGTGCGCCCGCCCCCGTCGGCGGCACCGGCCGCACCGGCTGCCCCAGCCGTCACGGCGCGGGCTCCGGCGCCAGCAGTTGCTGCAGCCGCTCGGGCGTGAGCGCGGCCACGTCCTCGCGCTGCTTGAAGAGGATGCCGGCCGTGTCGTGCACGACTTCGGGATCGACCACCAGGGTGTCCAGCGCCACCAGGGCCTTGGCCCATTCCACGCTTTCGGCAATGCCGGGCACGCGCTGGAAGGCGTCGGCAAAGGGCTGGCTGCGCAGCCGTCCCACGAAGCTCGCCACCTGGGCGGTCAGGGCCTGCCCAGCCCCGGGCACCAGGGCGCGCACGATGGCCAGCTCGCGCTCGCGCCCGGGATAGTCCAGCCAGTGGTAGAGGCAGCGGCGCTTGACGGCGTCGTGCAGGTCGCGCGTGCGGTTGCTGGTGAGCACGGTCACGGGCGGCACGCGCGCCGCCACCGTGCCCAGCTCGGGAATGCTGACCTGGTACTCGCCCAGGTATTCGAGCAGAAAGGCCTCGAAGGGCTCGTCGGCACGGTCGATCTCGTCGATCAGCAGCACGGCGCCGGGCTCGGGCTGCTGCAGGGCCTGCAGCAGCGGGCGGCTTACGAGGTAGCGCTCCTGGTAGACCTCCTGTTCGGCGCGCTGCAGTCGGTCCTGCTGCGGTGCGGCCGCGGGCTGCGCCGAGGCCAACTCGGCCGCGCGCAGGTGCAGCAGCTGGGCCGCGTAGTTCCATTCATACAGCGCCTCGCGCTGCTCCATGCCGTCATAGCACTGCAGCCGGATCAGGCGGCGCGCCAGCACGCGTGCCAGCGCCTGGGCCAGCGCGGTCTTGCCCACGCCGGGCTCGCCCTCCAGCAGCAGCGGCCGCTGCAGCCGCAGGGCCAGGAAGACGGCCGTGGCCAGGCGCCGGTCGGCGAAATAGCCTTCGTCCTGCAGCGCGGCGACCAGGGCGTCTATGGAGGCAATGGCTTGCTCGGAAGGCATCCGCCGTGTCACCCCAGCATCTGCGATACCGCACGCTGCGTCTGCACGCTGATCAACTGCGCCCGGTAGCGCGCGCTGGCATGCAGGTCGCTGTTGAGGTCGGCATGGTCGATCAGCACCTGGGCGGCCGCGTCAGGCGTGAAGCTCTGGTTGAGCGCGGCCTCCAGCCCCGCATGGCGGAACACGCTGAGCCCGGCGCCCGTGATGGCCACGCGCACGCCGCTGTCGGTCTGGGCGACGAAGACGCCCACCAGGGCGAAGCGCGAGGCGGGCTGCTTGAACTTGAGGTAGGCGGCCTTCTTCGGCACGGGAAAGCGCACGGCCGTGATCAGCTCGCCGCTGCCCAGCGCCGTGGTGTACATGCCCTGGAAGAAGTCGTCGGCCGCGATCTCGCGCCGGTCGGTGACGACGGTGGCGCCCAGGCCCAGCACGGCGCTGGGGTAGCAGGCAGCGGGGTCGTTGTTGGCCAGCGAGCCGCCGATGGTGCCGCGCGCACGCACCTGGCGGTCGCCGATGCCGCCGGCCAGCTCGGCCAGGGCCGGGATGGCGGCCTGGACCTGCGGGTTGGCGGCCACATCGGCATGGCGCGTCATGGCACGGATTTCCACGGTCTGGCCGTTGACGGCAATGCCGGCCAGGCCCTGGACGCGGTTCAGGTCCACGATCTGTTCGGGCCGCGCCAGACGCAGGCGCATCGATGGCAGCAGGCTCTGGCCGCCGGCCAGGTACTGGCCGCCTTGCGCGGCCAGCGCGGCGGCGTCGGCCGTGGTGCCCGGGGCTTCATAGGTGAATGCGTACATGGCGCTCTCCTCAGGAGGTGGCTGCGGCGTCGATGGCCGACCAGACACGGTGCGGGCTGGCCGGCATGTCCAGGTCCCTGACACCCAGGGGATGCAGTGCGTCGAGCACGGCATTGATGACGGCGGGCGGCGAGCCGATGGCCCCCGCCTCGCCGCAGCCCTTGGTGCCCAGCGGGTTGTGCGTGCAGGGCGTGCAGACGGTGCCGAGCTTGAATTCGGGGAAATCGTCGGCGCGCGGCATGGCGTAGTCCATGAAGCTGCCGGTGAGCAGCTGGCCGGTCTCGCGGTCGTAGACGCAGTTTTCCAGCAGCGCCTGGCCTATGCCCTGGGCCACGCCGCCGTGCACCTGGCCCTCGACGATCATGGGATTGATGATGGTTCCGAAGTCGTCCACGGCGCTGAAGCGGTCCACGCGCACCACGCCCGTGGCCGGGTCCACCTCGACCTCGCAGATGTAGGTGCCTGCGGGAAAGGTGAAGTTGGTGGGGTCGTAGAAGGCGGTTTCGTTGAGGCCGGGCTCCAGCTTGTCCAGCGGGTAGTTGTGCGGCACATAGGCGGTGAGCGCGATCTGGGCGAAGGGGATTTTCTTGTCCGTGCCGCGCACCGTGAACTCGCCGCCCGCGAAGTCGATGTCGGCGTCGCTGGCCTCCATCAGGTGGGCCGCGATCTTCTTGGCCTTGGCCTCGATCTTGTCCAGCGCCTTCATGATGGCCGCGCCGCCCACGCTGATGGAGCGCGAGCCATAGGTGCCCATGCCGAACGGCACACGGCCCGTGTCGCCGTGGACGATGTCCACGTTCTCCACGGGTATCCCCAGGCGCGCGGCCACCACCTGGGCAAAGGTGGTCTCGTGCCCCTGGCCGTGGCTGTGCGAGCCCGTGAACACGGTGACGCTGCCCGTGGGGTGCACGCGCACCTCGCCGCATTCGAACAGGCCGGCCCGCGCGCCCAGGGCGCCCGCGATGTTGCTGGGCGCCAGGCCGCAGGCCTCGATGTAGCTGCTGTAGCCCAGGCCGCGCCTGAGGCCCCGCGCCTCGCTGTCGGCACGGCGCGCGGCAAAGCCGGCCACGTCGGCCAGGGCCTCGGCCTTGTCCATGCAGGCGCCATAGTCGCCCACGTCGTACTGCAGGGCCACGGGCGTCTGGTAGGGGAAGCTGGTGACGAAGTTGCGCCGCCGGATCTCGGCCTGGGACAGGTTCAGCTGCCAGGCGCAGCGGCTGACCAGGCGCTCCAGCAGGTAGGTGGCCTCGGGCCGGCCCGCGCCCCGGTAGGCATCGACGGGCGCGGTGTGGGTGAACCAAGCATCGACTTCCACATAGACCTGGGGCGTGGCGTACTGGCCGGCCAGCAAGGTGGCATAGAGGATGGTGGGCACGGCGCTGGCGAAGGTGCTCAGGTAGGCGCCCAGGTTGGCATCCGTGTGCACGCGCATGGCCAGGAACTTGCCGCTGGCGTCCATGGCCATCTCGGCATGGCTGACGTGGTCGCGGCCATGCGCGTCGGTGAGGAAGGACTCGCTGCGGTCGGCCGTCCACTTGATGTTGCGGTTGAGCTTTCGCGCACCCCAGGTCAGGCAGACATCCTCGGCATACAGGAAGATCTTGGAGCCGAAGCCGCCGCCCACGTCGGGCGCGATCACGCGCACCTTGTGCTCGGGCAGGCCCATGACGAAGGCCGTCATCAGCAGCCGCTCGACGTGCGGGTTCTGGTTGGCCACGTACAGCGTGTACTCGTCATTGGCGCGGCTGTAGCTGCCGATGGCCGCGCGCGGCTCCATGGCGTTGGGAATCAGGCGGTTGTTGACCAGGTCCAGCTGGGCGACGTGGGCGGCGCCGGCGAACACGGCATCCACGGCGGCCTTGTCGCCGATGGCCCATTTGTAGCAGTGGTTGTCGGGGGCGATGTCATGCACCACCGCGCCGGGCACGCTGCCGTCCGCGGCGTCGGCCACCAGCACCACGGCGGGCAGCGGGTCGTAGTCCACCTCCACCAGCTCGGCCGCGTCGCGCGCCTGCTCCAGCGTCTCGGCCACGACCATGGCGACCTGGTCGCCCACGTAGCGCACCGTGTCCAGCGCCAGGATGGGATGCGGCGGCTCCTTCATGGGCTCGCCGTTGGTGCTGGTGATCAGCCAGCCGCAGGGCAGGCCGTTGATCTTGTCGGCCGCCACGTCGGCGCCCGTGAGCACGCCGATGACGCCGGGCGCGGCCTTGGCCGCATCGGTGGAAACGGAGCGCACACGCGCATGCGCGTGCGGCGAGCGCACGAACACCGCATGGGCCTGGGCGGCCAGCGCGATGTCGTCGGTGTACTGGCCCGCGCCCGTGAGGAAGCGGTAGTCCTCCTTGCGCTTGACGGGCTCGCCGATGTGGGGGAGCTTGGAAAAGTCGGATGCACCCATGGCTGTCTCCTTGTGGTGGCCTGCGGCGCTCAGGCCGCAGGCCCTGCCATGGCCTGGCTGCCCTTTTTCACGGCGGCCACGATGTTCTGGTAGCCCGTGCAGCGGCACAGGTTGCCCTCCAGCGCCTCGCGGATCTCGCGATCGCCCGCGCACGGCTGGCGCTGGCACAGGTCCACGGCGCTCATGACCATGCCCGGCGTGCAAAAGCCGCATTGCAGGCCGTGGCACTCCTTGAAGGCCGCCTGCATGGGGTGCAGGCCGCCGTCGATATCCGCCAGCCCTTCGATGGTGCGCACCTCGCAGCCCTCGGCCTGCACGGCCAGCATGGCGCAGGACTTGACGGCGTGGCCGTCGACGATGACGGTGCAGGCACCGCACTGGCTGGTGTCGCAGCCCACATGCGTGCCGGTCAGGCGCAGGTGCTCGCGCAGCGCATGCACGAGCAAGGTGTTGGGAGGAACATCAATGCGCTGCGCGCGCCCGTTGACGGTGAGCTGGACATTCATCGTGCTGTCTCCTGCCTGTGATCGGCGGTGATCTGGAACGTGGGGGAACGCCGGAAACCTCGCCTGCCATGGTCGCCCTGCCCGCAGGCGCCCGTTCTAGGGTTGACCCGCAAGCCCGGGCCGGGCGGCGCGGATATTCTCAAAATGACACAGTTGCCAGCGCAGCCTCCGCCATCAGCGGCCGGGTCCTCGCCTGCGCCCGCTTCTGCGCCCGCTTGTGCACCCGCTTCTGCACCCGCCTGCCAGCCCGTTCGCAATCCCTTGCCAGCCAGCCACAGGAGTTCCCGTCCCATGTTCGCCCTGAGCCCCGACGCCGCGCAGCCCTGCCCCGCCGATCCGCGCCACCAGCAGGTCGCCCGGGCCCGCAGCCTGGTTTTCGGCGATCAGGCGCTGGCCGGTTCACCGCCCGGCATCGCACCCTGGCTGTGGCGCTCCTGGCAGCGATGCCTGGCGGCAGGCCGCCGCCCGGACGAGCGCGTGGTCTACGAAGCATTGGGGCCGCATGCGCTGCGCCAGACCCGTGATGGCCATGAGGTGCTGCTGCAGGCCGCGCGCCCCGTGATGGCCCAGCTGGTGGGCGCCGTGGGCGCCATGCACTACTTCAGCCTGCTGACCGATGCACGCGGCACGGTGCTGGAGGTGCAGGGGCCGCTGGAGCGCAGCGACATCCGCGTGCAGGCCATCGCCCGCGTGGGCGTGGACCTGTCCGAGCAGGGCGTGGGCACCACGGCCATTGGCGCGGCCCTGGCCGAGCACAGCCCCGTCTGGCTGCACCGGGCAGAGCATTTCTTCGAGGCCAACCGCCACTACAGCTGCGCGGGTGCGCCGCTGTCCGGCCCGGACGGGAGCTGCCTGGGCATGCTGGACATCACGGGCGTGGATGTGCCGGAGCGGCCCGAACTCATGCACCTGGCGCTGCGCTGCGCCCGCGCCATCGAGGACCGGCTGCTGCGCGCCCTGCCCCATGCCCTGCTGCTGCACCTGAACTGGCCCGGCGGGCCGCTGGGCCAGGAGGGCGAAGGCCTGCTGGCCGTGGACGCCGAAGGGCATGTGGCGGGCAGCAATACCCTGGCCCGCCAGCTGGTGCCCCAGCCGCTGTCGCTGCCGGGCCAGCCGCTGCACTGCAGCGAACTGCTGGCCATGCCCTGGACGGCGCTGGTGGACCATGCGCGCCAGCGCCCCAACGAGCCGCTGCGCCTGCCACTGTGGTCGGGCCTGCGGCTGCAGGCGCTGGTGCAGCCCGGCCCCCAGCTGCGCCAGCTGCTGCCTGCGCTGGGCACGGCAGCGCTGGCCACCGCCGCCCAGCCCAGCCCGCTGCGCGCCAGCGAGGGGGTGCTGATAGAGCAGGCCCTGCAGGACGCCCAGGGCAATGTGACCCGGGCCGCCCGCGCGCTGGGCATCAGCCGCGCCACGCTGTACCGCAAACTGGGGGCCCGCAAGCCACACACCACCACTTGAACGGGACGTTTCCTCGGGTTCACACGGATTTCTTTTAGGGGGAGCAGGCCGCCTGCGGCGGTCGGGTCTCCGTAGAATCGACGGCTTTGGTCCATGCGCCGACAAGAGCGCTGCGCGCCGGCCTACAGGCTGGCGTACGGCGACGGACCCAATACAGCCTACTTTTTGGAGACACCATGCAGGCTTTGCTCAAATTCTCAAGGGGGGTCGACTGGCTCAACAGCCTGGTCGGGCGATGGCTTATCTGGCTGATCCTGGCCTCCACGGTCATCAGCGGCATCAATGCCATCGTTCGCAAGGTGTTGCACACCAGCTCGAACGCCTACCTCGAAGTGCAGTGGTACCTGTTCGCGGCCTCCTTCCTGCTGGCCGCCGGCTACACGCTGCTGCAGGGCGAGCATGTGAAGGTGGATGTGATCGCCAGCCGCCTGTCCAAGCGCACGCAGATCTGGATCGACATCTTCGGCTTCGTCTTCTTCCTGACCCCCATGGCGCTGGCCATCCTGTGGTTCGGCACGCCGTTCGTGATCCAGGCCATGCAGACCGGCGAGATGTCGGGCAATGCAGGTGGCCTGGTGCGCTGGCCCGTCTACCTGATGATCCCCATCGGCTTCGGGCTGCTGCTGCTGCAGGGCATGTCGGAGCTGATCAAGCGCATCGCTTTCCTGAAGGGCCTGATCGACGATCCCACGGCCAAGAAGGGCGAGAAGACCGCCGAGGAAGACCTGGCCGACGCCCTGCGCGGGCTGGCAGGGGCCAAGGACAAAAGCGGGCAAAGCGCCTGATCGGGGAAACAGACATCATGGAATTCGTAATCCACAACCTGGCCCCGATCATGTTCGCGGGGCTGATACTTTTCCTGCTCGTGGGTTTTCCCGTGGCATTCAGCCTGGGCGCCTGCGGCCTGTTCTTCGCCTTTGTCGGCATCGAACTGGGCGTGCTGCCCGAAGCCCTGCTGCAGGCCCTTCCGCTGCGCATCTTCGGCATCATGCAGAACGAGACGATGCTGGCCATACCGTTCTTCACCCTCATGGGGCTGATACTGGAGCGAAGCGGCATGGCCGAGGACCTGCTGGAGACCGTGGGCCAGCTCTTCGGCCCCGTGCGCGGCGGCGTGGCCTTTGCGGTGATCTTCGTGGGCGCGCTGCTGGCGGCGACCACGGGCGTGGTCGCGGCATCGGTGATCTCCATGGGCCTGATCTCCCTGCCCATCATGATGCGCTACGGCTATGACCGCCGGGTGGCCTCGGGCGTGATCGCGGCCTCCGGCACGCTGGCGCAGATCATTCCGCCGTCCCTGGTGCTGATCGTGCTGGCCGACCAGCTGGGCCGCAGCGTGGGCGACATGTACAAGGGCGCCTTCCTGCCGGGCCTGATGCTGACGGGCTGCTATGCGCTGTTCATCGTCGTGCTGGCCATCTTCAAGCCCGCCATGGTGCCCGCCCTGCCGCCCGAGGCGCGCACGCTGCGCGAGCCCAATGGCAATTCCGGCCTGCCTTCCACCCTGGTGCTGACCGTGCTGTGCGTGGCCGCCTCCATCGTGGTGGGACAGTACATGCCCCAGCTGCACACCTGGTGGTCCGGCGAGGTGGTGGAGAAGGTCGCGCTGGACGAGACCATCGTGGTGTCCATGTGCTTCGGCGTGGCCCTGGCCTTCATCGCCGCCATGTTCAACAAGCTCACGGGCCTGCACCTGCTCAGCCGCATGGCCGAGCGCGTGACCTTCGTGCTGATCCCGCCGCTGCTGCTGATCTTCCTGGTGCTGGGCACCATCTTCCTGGGCGTTGCAACCCCCACCGAAGGCGGCGCCATGGGCGCGCTGGGCGCGGCCATCATGGCCTTCGCTCGCGGCCGCCTGAACATGGACCTGCTCAAGCAGGCGCTGATGTCCACCACCAAGCTGTCGTGCTTCGTGATGTTCATCCTGATCGGCGCGACCATGTTCGGCCTGACCTTCCAGGGCGTGGACGGCCCCAAGTGGGTGGAGGAACTGCTGGTGTCCCTGCCCGGCGGCGAGATCGGCTTCCTGATCGTGGTCAACATCATGATCTTCGTGCTGGCCTTCTTCCTGGACTTCTTCGAGCTGTCCTTCATCGTCGTGCCGCTGCTGGCTCCCGTGGCCGACAAGCTGGGCATCGACCTGGTCTGGTTCGGCGTGCTGCTGGCCGTGAACATGCAGACCTCGTTCATGCACCCGCCCTTCGGCTTCGCGCTGTTCTTCCTGCGCAGCGTGGCGCCCGCCAAGGCCTACGTGGACAAGGTCACCAAGAAGATGACCGAGCCCGTGACCACCATGCAGATCTATGCAGGTGCCATCCCCTTCGTGGTGCTGCAGCTGTTCATGGTGGCCCTGATCATCATCTTCCCCGGCATCGTCTCCAGCGGGCTGGACAAGAAGGTGGAGTACGACCTGGACAAGGTGCGCCAGGAGATGGAGGCATCCATGCCCGAGGCCATCGACTTCAACGACCCCATGTTCAACGGCGACGGCGCGAACCAGCCGCCTGCCCCCGGAGCAACGCCTGGCGAGCCCTCGGCCCCGGGCAGCGAGGACGATGCACTCAAGGCGCTGCAGGACCAGTTGCAGCGCGAGCAACCGGCAACGCCGGGCGAGAGCAAGTCCGGCAGCTGATCGCAGGCTCCCTCAAGGACAGCAAAGGCCCCGCAACCGCGGGGCCTTTTTTCGTTCGGACCCCGGCGTGCGCCGGTCCCCTGCGCGCATGAAAAAAGCCGGGCAGTGCCCGGCTTTCCCGCATGACGCCCGAGGGCGCCGCGACTTCACAGCTTTTGCGCCGACATGAAGGCGTCGTAGCGCGCCTCGGCAAAGCGGAACCACAGCACCTCGTCGCGCTGGAAGTTGCGGTAGTCGCCGTAGATCTTCTTCCATGCAGGGTTTTTCTCGGCCAGCTCCGCATAGACCGCCATGGTGGTCTTGTAGGAAGCATCGAGCACGGTCTGCGGGAAGGCCAGCACCTTGGCCTTGCTGGCCACCAGTTGCTTGAGCGCGCCGGGATTGCGCGCGTCGTAGCGGGCCTGGGTGACCACATGGGCCTCGTGCGATGCGGCCTGCACCATGGCGCGCTGCTCGGGCGTCAGCGCGGCCAGCGCCTTCTGGTTCACGTAGAACTCGAGGTTCAGGCTGCCTTCCCACCAGCCGGGGTAGTAGTAGAACGGAGCGACCTTGTTGAAGCCCAGCTTGAGGTCGTCATAGGGGCCGATCCATTCGGCCGCATCGATGGTGCCCTTTTCCAGCGCCTGGTAGATTTCGCCGCCCGGGATGTTCTGGGGCACGCCGCCCATGCGCTCGATGATCCGGCCCGCGAAGCCGCCGATGCGGAACTTCAGGCCCTTGATGTCCTCGGGTGTCTTGACCTCCTTGCGGAACCAGCCCCCCATCTGTGCGCCCGTGTTGCCGCCCAGGAAGTTGACGATGCCGTATTCGGCATAGAACTCGCGCATCAGCTTGCCGCCGTTGCCGTCCACGATCCACGCCGTGAGCTGGCGCGAGTTCATGCCGAACGGAATGGCGCCGCCAATGGCGAAGGCCTCATTCTTGCCAAAGAAGTAGTAAGGCGCCGTGTGCGCGATCTCCACCGTGCCGTTCTGCACGCCATCGACCACGCCGAAGGCGGGCATCAGCTCGCCGGCCGCATGCACCGAGACCTCGAACTTGCCGCCCGACATCTCCTTGATCGCCTTGGAAAACACCTCGGCCGAGCCGTAGATGGTGTCCAGCGAGCGCGGGAAGCTCGACGCCAGGCGCCAGCGTATTGCCGCCTGAGCGTGAACGGCCGGTGCCGCTGCGGCAGTCAACACACCGGCCAGACCGGCGTGCTTGAGTGCTTTTCTTCTGTCCATCACTGTCTCCTCCTGGTTCGCTCTGCTTGAGAGCATTCAAAAAAGGCCGGACTGCTCTTGGCAGCCCGGCCCACATACTTTCTCGGAACAACAAAAAAAAGCCCGCTGTCCCCTGCTGCATTCAACAGAGGGGACGCGGGCTTGGCCTGCAGGCTTGGAAGGCATGGACCGTCCTTGTGCGTGCTGCTGGCTGGGGAGACCTGGCCTTACAGCTTGGCCGTGGTCATGTAGCTGTTGTAGCGGAACTCCGAGAAGCGCTCCCACAGCAGCTGGTCGCGCTGGAAGGTGCGCAGGCTCTGGTTGATCTTCTTGAACATGGGCGACTTGGCGTCATGCTCGGCCATGATCTCCATGACGGCCTTGTAGCCGGCATCCATGAAGTCCTTGGGGAAGGCCTTGAGCTGGGTCTTGTCGGCCACCAGCTTCTTGAGCGCCACGGGGTTGTTGGCGTCGTACTTGGCCGTCATGTCGCGTGCCGCCACGTTGCAGGCTGCATCGACCATGGCCTTGTACTCGGGCGACAGGGCCGCATACGCCTTGGTGTTGATGAAGAACTCCAGCTCGGCGCCGCCTTCCCACCAGCCGGGGTAGTAGTAGTAGGGAGCGACCTTGTTGAAGCCCAGCTTCTGGTCGTCGTAGGGGCCCACGAATTCCACGGCATCCAGCGTGCCCTTTTCGAGCGCCTGGTAGACCTCGCCCACGGGCATGTTCTGGGCGACCACGCCGAGCTTGAGCATGGCGTCGCCGAACAGGCCGCCGCCCAGGCGCATCTTCAGGCCCTTGAGATCGGCCACCGACTTGATTTCCTTGCGGAACCAGCCACCCATCTGGGTGCCCGTGTTGCCTGCGCTCTGGCTCTTGATGTTGTACTGGGCATAGAACTCGTCCATGAGCTTGCGGCCGCCGCCGTGCTCCATCCAGGCATCCATCTGGCGGGCGGTCAGGCCGAAGGGCACGGCGCAGCCGAAGGCGAAGATGTAGTCCTTGCCGGTGAAGTAATAGGGCGCCGTCAGCGCCATCTCGATGGTGCCGTTCTGGATGCCGTCGACCACGCCGAAGGCGGGCATCAGCTCACCGGCCGCATGCACCGAGACTTCGAACTTGCCGCCCGACATCGCCTTGAGCGTCTTGGAGAACATTTCGGCCGAGCCGAAGATGGTGTCCAGCGACTTGGGAAAGCTCGCAGCCAGACGCCAGCGGATCGCCTCCTGGGCATGGACTGCGGGTGCGGCTCCCACAGCCAGCACGCCAGCGATTCCCGCATGTTTGATGATCGAACGACGGTCCATGAATGTCTCTCCGCGATGTGTTGTGTCAGTCAGAAAAAGCCCCCACGCCCCCCTTGCTGCGCAAGGTCCGCGGCCACCCCGAGGGGGCCGCTTTTTGCATTGGGGCGACCCGGCGGCAAAAAAAACGCACGTTCGCACGTGCATTCACACTGTATCAGGTGGTATCGATTCTAAAAACGCCGCAAAGCAAGCGCGGACGGGGTTTTCCCCCGCGTAGTTCTGCTCGGCTGGCCGGCTGCCCGGCGCCGCTCAGGCCACCGCGCGCTCGGGTGCCAGATGGGCGCGGACCGAGGCCTCGATGCCCGCCGCATCCAGGCCCTGCAGGGCCAGCAGCTTGGCGGGATCGCCATGCTCGATGAACTCGTCGGGCAGGCCCAGTTGCAGCAGCTGGCGCGTGATGCCCGCGGCCTGCAGCGACTCGGCCACGGCGCTGCCTGCGCCGCCCATGATGCAGCCCTCTTCCACGGTGACGATGAGCTCGTGCGTGGAGGCCACCTGGCGCAGCAGTTCCTCGTCCAGCGGCTTGGCCCAGCGCATGTTGACCACGGTGGCGTCCAGCGCCTCGGCCGCGGCCAGGGCCGGGTACAGCAGGGTGCCGAAGGCCAGGATGGCGACCTGCTTCTTGGCAGACTCGCGGCGCACCTCGCCCTTGCCGAAGGGCAGGCCCTCCAGGCTCTCCAGCGGCGCCACACCCACGCCCGCGCCACGCGGGTAGCGCACGGCCACGGGATGGTCCTGCTCGTAGGCCGTGGTCAGCAGCTGGCGGCATTCGCGCTCGTCGGCCGGGCAGGCCATGCTCATGTGCGGAATGCAGCGCACGAAGGCGATGTCATACGCACCTGCGTGCGTGGCGCCATCGGCGCCGACCAGGCCTGCGCGGTCCAGCGCAAAGACCACGGGCAGCTTTTGCAGCGCCACGTCGTGGATCAACTGGTCGTAGCCGCGCTGCAGGAAGGTCGAATAGATGGCGACGACGGGCTTGAGGCCCTCGCAGGCCATGCCGGCCGCGAAGGTGACCGCATGCTGCTCGGCGATGCCCACGTCGTAGTAGCGGCCCGGAAAGCGCTTGTGGAATTCCACCATGCCCGAGCCCTCGCGCATGGCGGGGGTGATGCCCACCAGGCGCTGGTCCTTGTCCGCCATGTCGCACAGCCAATGGCCGAAGACCTGGGTGAAGGTCTGCTTCGGGGGCGTGGCCGGCTTGACCAGGCCCACGCTGGGATCGAACTTGCCGGGGCCGTGGTAGGCCACGGGATCGGCCTCGGCCAGCTTGTAGCCCTGGCCCTTCTTCGTGACCACGTGCAGGAACTGCGGGCCCTTGAGGCTCTTGATGTTCTCCAGAGTGGGGATCAGCGAATCGAGGTCATGCCCGTCGATGGGGCCGATGTAGTTGAAGCCGAAGTTCTCGAACAGCGTGGCCGGCACGACCATGCCCTTGGCCTGCTGCTCCAGCCGCTTGGCCAGCTCCAGCAGCGGAGGCACCTGCTTGAGCACGCTCTTGCCCATGTCGCGTGCCTTGGCGTAGAACTGCCCGCTCATGAGCTGGGCCAGGTAGCGGTTGAGCGCGCCCACGGGCGGGCTGATGCTCATGTCGTTGTCGTTGAGGATGACCAGCAGGTTGGCATCGGTCACGCCGGCGTTGTTCAGCGCCTCGAAGGCCATGCCGGCCGTCATGGCACCGTCGCCGATGACGGCGATGGCGCGGCGGTCCTCGCCCTTTTGCTTGGCGGCCAGGGCCATGCCCAGGGCGGCCGAGATGCTGGTCGAGGAGTGCGCCGTGCCGAAGGTGTCGTACGGGCTCTCGGCGCGCTGCGGAAAGCCCGACAGGCCGCCGAACTGGCGCAGCGAGGCCATGCGCTCGCGCCGGCCCGTGAGGATCTTGTGCGGATAGGTCTGGTGGCCCACGTCCCAGACCACGCGGTCGTAGGGCGTGTCGAACACCGCATGCAGCGCCACCGTCAGCTCCACCGTGCCCAGGTTGGAACTCAGATGCCCGCCGGTCTTGGAGACGCTGTCGAGCACATAGGCACGCAGTTGCTGGGCCAGGGTCTTGAGTTCGGCACGCGACAGACGCCTCAGATCCGCGGGATCGTCGATGGTCTGCAGCAGGGAGTAGGTGTTCGTGGTCATGCTAGGTATCTTGGAGCGGCAACGCCGCGGTCCGTATTGTCAGTGGGTGCGGCTCACCACCATGTCGGCAAGCGCCGCCAACGCGCGGGTATCAGGCAGGCCGCTGCGCGCCAGCGCCGCATGCGCCAGGGCGCACAGCTCGTCGGCATGGGCGCGGGCCTGGTCCAGGCCCAGCAGCGAGACGTAGGTCGGCTTGTCGTTGGCCGCGTCCTTGCCGGCCGTCTTGCCCAGGGTGGCCGAGTCGGCCACCACGTCGAGGATGTCATCCACCACCTGGAAGGCCACGCCCAGCGCCTGCCCGTAGTCGGACAGCGCCTGCCAGGCCTGGGCATCCACGCCCTCCTTGCAGGCCGCGCCCATGAGCACGCTGGCATGCAGCAGGGCGCCGGTCTTGAGGCGGTGCATCTCGCGCAGTTGGGCCTCGCTCAGTTGCAGGCCCACGCTGGCCAGGTCGATGGCCTGGCCACCGGCCATGCCCTGCGCGCCTGCGGCACGGCCCAGCAGCCGGCACAGCCGCGCCTGCAGGGCGTCCGGCATGCTGCCGGCCTGATCGGGCTCGGGAACGAGCAGCTCGAAGGCCAGCGCCTGCAGCGCATCGCCAGCCAGCAGGGCCGAGGCTTCGCCGAACTGCACATGCACCGTGGGCTTGCCACGGCGCAGCACGTCGTTGTCCATGCAGGGCATGTCGTCGTGCACCAGCGAATAGGCATGGATCAGCTCCACCGCGCAGCCGGCACGCACGGCGGCGGGCTGCAGGCCATCCACGGCCTCCGCAGCGGCCCAGACCAGCAGCGGGCGCAGGCGCTTGCCGCCATCGAGCACGGCGTAGCGCATGGCCTCGCCCAGGCCTGCGGGCGCATCCACGCCCACCCATTGCGACAGCGCGCTTTCGGTGCGCGCCAGGCGATCGGTCATCCAGCAGGGGAAATCCAGCGCGCCGGGGCCGGCCGGCTGGGAAACATCGGAAGCGCAAGTCATCACGGCACTCATGGCAATCTTCAATCCTGGCTCCACGGGCCAGCGTCCCCTCGTCAAGCACCTTGACCTGTTCCTGCACCGCGTCGAGCTGGCCGCGGCAATAGCCGAGCAGCTGCGCCGCGCGCTGGTAGCCTGTCAGCATCTGCTCCAGAGGCAGCTGGCCCGACTCGATCTGCGCGATGAGCTGCTCCAGCTCCTGCAGCGCGGATTCGTAACTGGTGGGCTCGGCAAGAGCCTTGGGAGCAGCCTTGGGCATGGTGCGATGGCGGTGCGTTGTGGGGAACCGACGATTCTAGGCGCCCCTCCATGACCGTGCCGCCAATAACCGGACAGCCCTTGACAGGCGGCATCCGGCGCGCGCAATACACGTACCGGGCATCCGGAAATAACCCCACGGGCTATAATCCCATTCCCCGTCAAACCGGCCCCTTGCCTGGGCATACGGTCGGGCTCATCGACAAGAGACAGCGCCTCGGGCGCCGCTTCTTTTCACGTCGTGAAGCCTGCCTCCATGTCCAGGAACGGCCGGTTTTGCTTTTTCCAATCCCGTGCGCACGCGCACCCTCCCTGTGGGGAGTCTTTAGGTCAGGTCACCCATGTCTGATTTAAGTCTTCAACTGCAGCAGGCCGCAAGCCAACTACCAGTTTCCAGTTACTTCGACCCTGCGTTGTTCCAGCGCGAGTTGGAGACCATCTTTCAACGCGGCCCGCGCTACGTGGGCCACCAACTGGCCGTTCCCGAGATAGGCGACTACTACGCCCTGCCCCAGGAAAAGGAAGGCCGCGCGCTGGTGCGCAATGCCAGGGGGCAGGTGGAGTTGATCTCCAACGTCTGCCGCCACCGCCAGGCCGTGATGCTCAAGGGCCGGGGCAATCTGATGACCGAAGGCAAGGGCCATGCGGGGGGCAACATCGTCTGCCCGCTGCACCGCTGGACCTACAGCACCAGCGGCGAGCTGCTGGGCGCACCGCACTTCAGCCACGATCCCTGCCTGAACCTGAACAACTACCGGCTGCGCGAGTGGAACGGCCTGCTGTTCGAGGACAACGGCCGCGACATCGAGTCCGACCTGGCCGGCATGAAGCTGCGCGAGCAGCTGAGCTTCGAGGGCTTCGTGCTCGACCATGTCGAGATGCACGAGTGCAACTACAACTGGAAGACCTTCATCGAGGTCTACCTCGAGGACTACCACGTGGGTCCCTTCCACCCGGGCCTGGGCAATTTCGTGACCTGCGACGACCTGCAGTGGGAGTTTGCCAAGGAGTACTCGGTGCAGACCGTGGGCGTGGCACCCGGCTTTGCCCAGCCCGGCTCGGACACCTACAGGAAGTGGCACGACGTGCTGCTGGCCTACCGCAACGGCGAGCTGCCCGAACGCGGCGCGATCTGGCTGACCTACTACCCGCACATCATGGTGGAGTGGTATCCGCACGTGCTCACGGTCTCGACCCTGCACCCGCTGGCGGTGGACCGGACGCTGAACGTGGTCGAGTTCTACTACCCCGAAGAGATCGCGGCCTTCGAGCCCGAATTCGTGCAGGCGCAAAAGGCCGCCTACATGGAGACCTGCATCGAGGACGACGAGATCGGCGAGCGCATGGACGCCGGCCGCAGGGCACTGTATGAGCGCGGCGACAACGAGGTCGGCCCCTACCAGAGCCCCATGGAAGACGGCATGCAGCACTTCCATGAGTGGTATCGCGGCGTGATGGGTGACGCAGTCCCTGCACGCTGATCTGCTCCGGCTCTCCCGACGGCCCGCATTCGTGCGGGCCGTCTGCATTGGGCCGCTTGCATCGGGCCGTCAGTATTGAGCGGCAGGCCCGCTGCCCAGCTCCTCTGAATGCAAGCGCCCTGATGTGCCCAATGGGCAGGGCTGGCGGCGGCAATGCATCCCGAGGCAAGTCCAATGTCTTGGCTTATGCAATACAGTTCCTTGCGCGTGTCCCTGCCACGGCCCTGGGCCGTACGCAGCCAGGCGGCATGCGCCACAAACAAAACCCAACCCTTTTCTCGTCCAGCGCCGCGGTCCTTGTGCGGCTCTATCCGGTCATTTATATGCAAGCCCTGTGGATGGTGGCGGCCGCATTCGTCTTTGCGGTCATGAGTGTGTGTGTGAAGTTCGCCTCCCAGGATTTCAACGCGGCGGAAATCGTCTTCTACCGCGGGCTGGTCAGCATGGTGGCGCTGTGGTGGCTGGCGCGCCACCAGGGCATCTCGCTGGCCACGCGCTACCCGCGCGAGCATGCCTGGCGCAGCTTCGTGGGCGTGACGTCCATGGGCGCCTGGTTCTACTCCATCGGCCATCTGCCGCTGGCCACGGCCGCCACCTTCAACTCCATGAGCAGCATCTGGATGGCGGTCTTTCTGATCGGCCAGGGCCTGCTGCTGCGCCACCAGCTGCGCCGCCAACCCGAATCGCATGCGCTGCGCGCGCTGCCGCCGTTTCCCTGGAGCCTGGTCGCCACCGTGGCCCTGGGTTTCGTGGGCGTGATCCTGGTGCTGCGCCCCAGCGCGGCGCCGCAGGAATTCGTGGCCAGCGCGGGCGGCCTGATCGGCGGGGTGTTCGCCGCCATGGCCTATATGCAGGTGGCCACGCTGTCGCGCATGGGCGAGCCCGAGGCGCGCGTGGTCTTCTACTTCGCACTGGGCTCGGCCGTGGCCGGCGCCCTGGCCATGTGCTTCACGGGCGTATCCGCCTGGCCGGGCTGGCGCGCGCTGTGGCTGCTGCCCGTGGGCGTGCTGGCCGCCGTGGCCCAGGTCTGCATGACGGCGGCCTACGCCTCGGCCAGCAACAGTCGCAACACCCTGGTCGTGGCCAACCTGCAGTATTCGGGCATCGTCTTCGCGGCCCTGCTGAGCCTGGCGATGTTCGGCGAAAGCGTGCCGCTGATCGGCTGGGCCGGCATTGGCCTGATCGTGGCCAGCGGGGCCCTGGCCACGGCCCTGCGTTCGCGCGGCTGACGCCGCCGGCCCGCCTGGGGCCGTCGCATAATGGATCGGATCTTTTGCCGCAGGCGCACCACCGCCTGCACAGGCCTTCGGAGTTCCGCATCCATGACTTCCAACACCCCCTACCAGACCCACCAGACCCTGATCTCCGTCCAGGAACTGGCCGCGCTGCAGGCCAGCGGCCGTCCGCTGATGGTCTTCGACTGCAGCTTCGACCTGACCCAGCCTGCGGCCGGCAAGGCCCAGTACCTGCAGGCGCATATTCCAGGCGCCGTCTTCGCCGACCTGGACCATGACCTCAGTGCCAAGCATGGCGTGCCCGGCGCTCATGGCAGCGTGGCGGCCAGCGAGCAGGCCGCCTCGGGCGGCCGCCACCCGCTGCCCAACCGCGAACGCTTTGCCGTGTGGCTGTCCAGCATCGGTTTTTCCAACGACATGCAGGCCGTGGTCTATGACCGCAACGGCGCCAACTACTGCGGGCGCCTGTGGTGGATGCTGCAATGGGCCGGCCATGGCGATGTGGCCGTGCTCGACGGAGGCCTCCAGGCCTGGCAGGCCGCAGGCCAGCCCGTGGCATCGGGCGAGGAAAGCGCGCGCTTCCAGTCCAACTTCGAGCTGCGCGAGCCGCTGCAGCAACTGGCAACGGCGCAGCAGGTGCTCGATGCACTGGGCAGCGCAGGCCAGACCGTGGTCGATGCACGCGCCCCGGCCCGCTACCGCGGGGAGGTCGAGCCGCTGGACCCTGTGGCCGGCCACATCCCGGGCGCGCTCAACCGGCCCTTCACCGAGAACATCGCTGCCGATGGCCGCTTCAAGCCTGCCGCCCTGCTGCGCGCGGAGTTCGACCAGCTGCTGGCAGGCCGCGATCCTTCCAGCGTGGTGCACCAGTGCGGCAGCGGCGTGAGCGCGCTGCCCAATCTGCTGGCCATGCGCATTGCGGGGCTGCCGCCTGCAAGGCTGTTCGCGGGCAGCTGGAGCGAGTGGTGCAGTGACCCGAAGAGGCCGGTGGAGCGCGGCTAATTCGGCTTATGCCTCCCCTTGGGGAGGCTGCACAATGACAGCACTGTGTCAAAAGGCCGACATGCAACAACACCACTGCAGCGGCCTGCTCCCGAGCCCCCAAACGGCGGGGCCCGAGCAAAATCGAGTCATCCAAACCTTGCTACAGGTGTAAGGTAAATCTTACAAACACCGTCTCACAACCAGACATCCGGCGCAGACCTGCCCCGACTTCAACGGCGAAGGGCCCTCCTCCACAATCCATCTCAACAGATCGCAACAGGTTGAACATCTTGTTTCTACCCGGGCGTTGCGGCTGCCGAGATGCAAAGGATGGTCCTATGAACAATGAACAGCTGCTTGCCGAAATCCGCGAAGCCAACCTCACTTACCTGATGCTGGCCCAGACCCTGATCCGCCAGGACAAGGCCGAAGCGGTGTTCCGCCTGGGACTGAACGAAGAATCGTGCGACCTGCTGGCCGCACTGTCGGCAGCCCAGGTGCTGAAGCTGGCCTCGCGCAATACCTTGCTCGCCAGCTTCCGGGTGGACGACGAAATGGTCTGGAGCTTGCTGACCAACCACAGCAGCAACAAGATCGGCAACGGTGCGACCAACACGCTGCACGCCAACATCCTGATGGCCAGCCGCGTCTCCGAAGTCCTCTGATCCGCCTGAAGAACTCTGGAGCCCGCCATGTCCACCCCCGCCAAAAGTGTCCTGAACGAGTCCAAGCAGATCGAGCGCGCCGCCATGCTCATCGAGATGGGTGCACGCATGCAGGTGCTCGAATCCGAGACCACGCTGTCCTACGAGCGCCTGATCCGCCTGTACAAGGAGATCGCCGGCAAGTCGCCTTCCAAGGGCCAGCTGCCGTTCTCGACCGACTGGTTCCTGACCTGGCAGGAGAACATCCACAGTTCGCTATTCCTGAATATCTACGAGTACCTGTCCAAGGGCGCCGAGCTGGATGCCGTTGAACAATTGACCAAGGCCTACCGTCTCTATACCGAGCAGATCCAGGCCGCCGAGCTGGAAGCGCTGCTGTCCTTCACCCGCGCATGGCGCCTGGTGAAGTTCGTCGACGCGCAGATGCTGACCCGCACCCAGTGCACGGTGTGCAAGGGCCAGTTCGTGACCGAGCCCTACGAGAACGAGCGCCACTACCAGTGCGGCCTGTGCAATCCGCCCGCACGCGCCGGCAAGAGCAAGAGCGCCGGCTCGCTGATGCTGCACTGATGATCTGCACTGCGCATCGCACCCGCGATGCCGCCACAGGAATCCAGGAATCTAGACCGTCCCGCCGCCTGCCCTGGCGGCGCAGTCCCTGGCGAACTGCGGCAGTTTCTCGCCCGGCAGGGCGCGGCTGAAGTACCAGCCCTGCACCAGCAGATCGCCCTCGAAGCCCAGGGACTGCAACTGCGCCTCGGTCTCCACGCCCTCGGCCACCACGTTCAGCTGCAGCGCCTCGCAAAAGCGCAGCAGGCCGTCCAGCACCAGCTCGCCCTTGGCATGGCCGCTGGCCACGACGAAGCTGCGGTCGATCTTGATGGCATCCACATCGAACTGGTGCAGGTAGCTCATGGACGAGAAGCCGGTGCCGAAGTCATCGATGGACACCTTGGCGCCCAGCGCATGGATCTGCCCTATGGCGCGGCGGATCGCCTCCACGTCGCCCACCATTTCTTCCTCCGTGATCTCCACGCCGACCTGCCCCCTGGCCTGGGCCAGCAGCAGCATCAGGCGTGAGCAGTGCTCGGGCGAGGTCAACGTGGCACCCGACACATTGATGCTGATCGGCATGGCAAAGCCCTCCTGGCGCCAGTGCCGGCTCTGGCGCACGGCAGCGCCCGCCACCCACAGGTCCACCTCGCGCATCAGCCCCGCATCGGCCAGCCAGCGCAGGAAACTGCCGGGCTGCTGCAAGCGGCCCTGCGCGTCCCGCGCGCGCAGCAGGGCCTCGCAGCCCAGGCACAGGCCGCTGCGGTGCGAGACCTGGGGCTGGAATTCCAGGTGGAACTCGTACTCGCTGATGCGCCGGATATGCGCCAGCATGGTCTCGCGCCGGGCCTGCGCCTGGTGCGCCTGCACCAGCGGATCGCGCACGATCAGGCCGGCCTCTTCGGGCAGGCGCGAGAACGTGGTGTCCAGCGCGTGCAGCACGATGGCACCGTCGTCCTGGCCCAGCCGGTCGATGGCCCGCACGTAGGGCGCATAGATCAGCGCTCCCAGGGCCGTCAATGCCAGTTGCAGCACCACGGCCGCCATGTCCCCGCCCGTGCTCACATAGGCATTGAAGACCACGGGCGCAGTCAGCGGCAGCACCATGGAGGCCGGAGCCACCCAGCCGGCCTGCACCACCGTGACGGCCACGACCAGGTTGATGGCGGGTACCGCGAGAAACGGCACGAGCAGGCGCAGGTTCAGGATGATCGGCAGCCCGAACAGCAGGATCTCGTTGACGTTGAGCAAGGAGATGGGCAGCGCCGCCAGCGCCAGCACGCGAAGGCCCCGCCCCCGGCAAAACAGCAGCACGGCCAGCGCCAGCGACAGCGTTGCACCGGAGCCGCCGATGAAGACGAAGGAGCCCATCAGCCCGCCGCTGAGCGCCCAGGGCGCCTGCAGCCCCTGCGCCACGGCGGCGGCATTGGCCACCACCGCCTGGTCCAGCACCTGGAAGAAGGGCTGCATGGCGTAGTACCCCTGGACGCCGAAGAACCAGAGCACGGAATTGAGCAGTGCCAGCGTCAGCCCGCTGCGGTAGGGGTTCTCTGGGCCCGCGATGGCCAGCGGCAGTTCGGCCCGCGTGATATCCGGCAGCACCTGTTGCAGGCCCAGCAGCAGCAGCACGAGCAGCACGGCGACAAGGGCGCCGGGAACGACGAGGTTCATGACCTCGCGCACGTTCTCGCTCACGAAGCCGGTGCGCGCGATGCGCGTCCAGCGCAGCCGGCTCAGGCGCGCCATCAGGGGCACGGTGATCAGGGGGGAGGCGATGGAGATGAACAGCACCAGGGTGGCCGCCGCGCGCGGATGCTCGCTCAGCAGATAGATGGCCATCTGCACATGCGCGAAGCACAGAAAGGTCACCGGCAGGCGCGGCAGCCGGTGGCGTATGGAGAGCATGTAGCCGATGGACGCGGCCACCAGCAGTGGCAGGATGCTGCCGATCTCCGCGTGCAGGCCCGCAAGCACCCGCACCACGGGTTCGGGCTGGCCGGACATCTGCGCCAGCGCCGACAGGATGAGGAACAGGGCCGAGACCAGCAGACAGGGAACCAGCCAGAGCAGACCCTCGCGTATGGCCCGCATGGAGTTGGCACCGGCCAGCCTGGCCAGGCGCTGTGTCAGGAACAGTTGCACGTCCGGAAAGCCGGCCCGTGACCTCTTGTTGCCCATGGCTCCCACCCTTTTCTTCCCGGCAGAAGTCAGGCGCTCCTGTCCGGAGCACATCGTACAACGCCGGCCGCAAAGGGCTGTTGCGGCCTCCAGAGAGCAGGATCAGCCCGTGTTGCGCACCCCGGCCGCGATGCCGTTGATGGACAGGTGGATGCCGGTCTTGATGCGCTCATCGGTCTGGCCTGCGCGCCAGCGGCGCACCAGCTCCACCTGCAGATGGTGCAGCGGATCGATGTAGGGGAAGCGATGGCGTATGGAGCGCGCCAGCGCTTCGTTGTGGGCCAGGCGCTGCTTGTCGCCCGTGATGCGCGCCAGCGCATCGACGGTGCTGTGCCACTCGGCCTCGATGGCGCTGAAGATGCGCCGGCGCAGGCGCGCGTCCGGCACCAGGTCGGCATAGCGCGAGGCCAGGTTCAGGTCGCTCTTGGCCAGCACCATGTCCATGTTGGACAGCAGGGTACGGAAGAACGGCCACTGGCGGTACATCTTCTGCAGCAGGGCCAGCTGGGCCTTGCCATCCTTGCCCGGCTGGTCGATGAAGGCCTTGACCGCGGCGCCAAAGCCGTACCAGCCCGGCAGCGTGAGCCGGCACTGGCCCCAGCTGAAGCCCCAGGGAATGGCGCGCAGGTCCTCGATCTTCTGCGAGGGCTTGCGCGAGGCCGGGCGCGAGCCGATGTTCAGCTCGGCAATCTCGCGGATGGGCGTGCTGCTGAAGAAGTAGCTGGTGAAGCCGGGGGTCTCGTACACCAGGGCGCGGTAGGCGCCCATGCTGGCGTCGGACAGGAAGGCCGCCGCATCCAGGAAGGCGCGCGTGGCCGGCTTGGTCGGCTGCAGCAGCGTGGCCTCCAGCGTGGCGGCCACCAGGGTCTCCAGATTGCGCCGGCCGATCTCGGGGTTGGCGTACTTGGAGGCGATGACCTCGCCCTGCTCGGTCAGCCGGATCTGGCCGCGCACCGTGCCCGGGGGCTGGGCCAGGATGGCCTGGTAGCTGGGGCCACCGCCCCGGCCCACCGTGCCGCCGCGGCCATGGAACATGCGCAGGCTGATGCCATGGCTGTCGGCCAGCTCGTCGAACAGCTCGACCAGCGAGATCTCCGCGCGGTACAGCTCCCAGTTGCTGGTGAAGATGCCGCCGTCCTTGTTGCTGTCGCTGTAGCCCAGCATGATGTCCTGCTCGCCGCCGCTGCGCTGCACCATGGCCGCCACGCCGGGCAGCTGGAAGTAGCGGCGCATGATGGGCGAGGCGCTGCGCAGGTCGCCAATGGTCTCGAACAGCGGCACGACGATCACATCGCAGATGGCGCCGTCGTCCAGCGTGCCGCGCAGCAGCCCGGCCTCCTTTTGCAGCAGCAGCACTTCCAGCAGGTCGCTGACCGATTCGGTGTGGCTGATGATGCAGTGGCGTATGGCCTCGGCGCCCAGGGCCGCGCGCAGGCGGCGCGCGGTCTCGAAGATGGCCAGTTCGCCGCGCGCATGCTCGGAATAGTCGGCGCCCACCACGCGCAGCGGCCGCGCCTCTTCCAGCAGGCGCACCAGCAAGGCGCACTTGGCGTCTTCCTGCAGGCCCGAGTAGTCGGGCTCCAGGCGCGCGGCAGCCAGCAGCTCGGCCACCACTTCCTCATGCTTGTCCGAGCTTTGGCGCAGGTCCACCGTGGCCAGGTGGAAACCGAAGACCTGCACGGCGCGCATCAGCGGGCGCAGGCGCTGGGGCGCCAGCACCTCGCCGTGGTTGCGGCTCAGGGAATCATCGATGACGCGCAGGTCGGCCAGGAACTCCTCGGGCGAGGCATAGGCGTTCTGCGGCGCCACAGCATGGCGCGCAGCCTCGCCGCCCGTCAGCCCCTTGAGCGTGGCAGCCAGGCGCGCGTAGATGCCGGTGAGCGCGCGGCGGTAGGGCTCGTCGGAGCGGTGCTCGTTGGTGTCGGGCGAGCGCTCTGCCAGCGCCTGCATCTCGGGCGTGACATCGGCCAGGCGCTGGGACAGCGACAGCTCGCCGCCCAGGTAGTGCACCTCGCGCAGATAGTGGCGCAGCGCCACGTCGGCCTGGCGCGACAGCGCCAGCTCCAGGCTCTGGGCCGTGACATTGGGGTTGCCGTCACGGTCGCCGCCGATCCAGTGGCCCATGCGCAGGAAGCTGTGCACGGGCAGGGTGTTGCCCAGCTCCTGCTCCAGTTGCGCATACAGCTTGGGGATCTCGCGCAGGAAGGTGGCTTCGTAGTAGGACAGCGCGTTTTCGATCTCGTCGGCCACGGTGAGCTTGGAGTAGCGCAGCAGGCGCGTCTGCCACAGCTGGCTGACACGGGCGCGCAGCTGGGCCTCGTTGCGTTCCAGCTCGCGCGGGGTGAGCGCGTCCTTGGCGCTGTTGTACAGCTGGGCGCGGGCCACGATGTCCTCGCGTGCGGCCAGCAGTTGGGAGATGTCGCGCTCGGCCACCAGAATGCTCTGGCGCTGCACTTCCGTGGGGTGGGCCGTGAGCACGGGCGCCACATAGCTCTTGGCCAGCGTCTGCGCCACGGTACCGGCCGAGATGCCGGCCCAGCGCAGGCGCGCCAGCGCCACTTCGATGCTGCCTTCCTGGGTGTTGCCCGCGCGCTCGTGCACGGCGCGGCGGCGGATGTGGTGGCGATCCTCGGCCAGGTTGGCCAGATGGCTGAAATAGGTGAAGGCGCGGATCACGCTCACCGTCTGGTCCGTCGTCAGGCCCTTGAGCAGGCGCTTGAGAGCGCGGTCGGCGGTCTCGTCGGCATCGCGGCGGAAGGTCACCGACAGCTGGCGCACCTGCTCGATCAGCTCGAAGGCCGCCACGCCTTCCTGCTCGCGGATCACATCGCCCAGAATGCGCCCCAGCAGGCGTATGTCCTCGATCAGCGGCAGGTCCTTGTCCGTCTTGCGGACAGGCTTGTCATCACGCCTGTCATCTCGCGCATTGCTCTTGCGGGGGGCGGTGGCCATCAACGAATCTCCTGGAATCGGTCAGCGTATCGGTTTGCTTGGGCTTCGGTCCTGGTGCCGGGTTTACTGCGGCGCAGCATGCTAGCATCCCGCGCTCCCCCCGAGGCACCTGATGAACACCAAACCACTTCTCCCCCACTCCATCGTGATCGCCACGCGCGAGAGCCAGCTGGCACTGTGGCAGGCCGAGCATGTCCAGGCGCTGCTGCGCGCCCGGGGCATGAAGTGGAATTGCTGGGCATGACCACCAAGGGCGACCAGATCCTGGACCGCACGCTGTCCAAGGTCGGCGGCAAGGGCCTGTTCGTCAAGGAGCTGGAAGTGGCGCTGGAAGAAGGACGCGCCCACATCGCCGTGCACTCGCTCAAGGACGTGCCCATGGAGCTGCCCGAAGGCTTTGTGCTGGCCTGCGTGATGGAGCGCGAAGACCCGCGCGACGCTTTTGTCTCCAATCGCTACGCCACGCTGGCCGAGCTGCCGCAGGGCGCCGTCGTCGGCACATCGAGCCTGCGCCGCCAGGCACTGCTGCAGGCCCTGCGCCCGGACCTGAAGATAGAGCCGCTGCGCGGCAATGTGAACACCCGCCTGCGCAAGCTGGACGAAGGCCGCTACGACGCCATCGTGCTGGCCGCCGCAGGCCTGATGCGCCTGGGCCTGGCCGACCGCATCCGCGCCAGGTTCGAGCCCACCGGCATGCTGCCGGCCGCAGGCCAGGGCGCGCTGGGCATCGAGGTGCGCGCCGACCGCCAGGACCTGATCGACGCGCTGGCCCCGCTGGCCCACCAGACCACCTGGCTGACCGTGACCGCCGAGCGCGCCGTCAGCCGCTGCATGGGCGGCAGCTGCTCCATGCCGCTGGCGGCGCACGGCACATTCGACGGCCGGCAACTGCGCCTGGACGCAGCCTGGGGAGACCCGCAAGGCCGGCTGCCGCTGGTGCAGGTGCACGCCGATGCCACCGTCACCGACTTCGCCAGCGCAGACGCGCTGGGCCAGCACGTGGCTGCGCTGCTGCAGGCGGCGGGCGCCCAACCGGCCCCCAAGCTCTAGACGGCACGCCCACATGCCACCGCGCATACTCGTCACCCGCCCGGCCCATGACGCAGCCGCGTGGGTGGATGCGCTGCAGGCCCGGGGCCTTCCGGCCCAGCCGCTGGCGCTGATGGCCATAGGCCCCTGCCGCGATGCGGCCACGCAACAGGCCTTGCAGGCCGCCCGCAACGCGCTGCGCGAAGGCCCGGGCTACCGCGCCGTGATGTTCGTCAGCGGCAATGCCGTCCAGCATTTCTTCGGCACCGACCCCGCACGGCTTGCGGCCTCCACCCGCGCCTGGACGCCCGGCCCCGGCACGGCCCAGGCGCTGCTGGCCCTGGGCATTGCGCCAGCACAGATCGACGGCCCGCCACCGGACGCCGCCCAGTTCGAATCCGAAACGCTATGGCAGCGCGTGCATGACCAGATCCATGCGGGCGACCGCGTGCTCATCGTGCGCGGCGACAGCCAGACAGGAGCGCCCAGGACCGTGCCGGCCACGGCAGGCGCCGGCCGCGATTGGCTGGCCGCCCGACTGCGCGAGGCCGGTGCCCAGGTCGAAATGCTGGCCGTCTACCAGCGCGAACTGCCTGCCTGGGATGCAGCCCAGACGGCACTGGCACGCCTGGCGGCCGAAGATGGCTCGCTCTGGCTGCTCAGCAGCGCCGAATCCGTTGCCAACCTGCAACAGCTCTTGCCGGGCCAATCGTGGCAAAAGGCGCGAGCGCTTGCTACGCACGAGCGAATCGCCGCCCAGGCCAAACAACTGGGATTCGGATATGTCAAGCAATGTCGGCCGGCTCTGGAGGACGTGGTTGCGTCGATAGAATCGACGCCATGAGTTCCGACGCAGCGCAAGACCGCCCCACCCCGCAGGACCTGACGCCCCCAGCCTCCGCCGCAGCATTCGCTGCCGGCTCCGCCCAAAGCAGCCCCGCTGCAGACCTGCGCAGCGGCTCCTCTGCCCTGGTCCTGGGCGTGGGCGCCGTGGCCGTGGCGGCGCTCATTGCCTGCGGCATGCTCTGGCAGCGCCTGGGCAATATCCAGGAACAGTTGGCCCGCCAGTCCGCGCAGTCCGGCTCCCAGTCGGTCGAGGCCCGCACCCTGGCGCGCGACGCCCAGGACCTGGCCCGCGACAGCGCGGCGCGCACCTCGGTCATGGAAGCGCGCATTGCCGAGCTGTCGCTGCAGCGCACGCAGCTCGACGAACTCCTGCAAAGCATGTCGCGCTCGCGCGACGAGAACCTGGTGGTGGACATAGATTCCTCCATCCGCCTGGCCCAGCAGCAGGCCGAGCTGTCCGGCAGCCTGCAGCCGCTGGTGGCCACGCTCAAGAACGCCCGCCAGCGCATAGAGCGCGCCGCACAGCCCCGTCTGGCTCCCGTGATGCGGGCGCTGGACCGCGACCTGGAGCGGCTGGCCCGCATGAGCGTGACCGACACCGCCGGCCTGCTCACCCGCATCGAAGACCTGGTGCGCCTGGTCGACGAGATGCCCCTGCTCAACGCCGTGGCCCAGCCACGCGCCAGCCGCCATCGCGGCGTGGCCGGCCAGACGGCCCGCCAGCCCGAGCCCGCCGCCATCGAGGGCAGCCCCACCGAGTGGAGCTGGTGGCAGTCCTGGGGCGAGCGCGGCTGGACGGCCGTGCGCGAAGAGGCCCAGGACCTGCTGCGCGTCAGCCGCATCGACCACCCGGACGCCATCTTGCTGGCGCCCGAGCAGGCCTATTTCCTGCGCGAGAACCTCAAGCTCAAGCTGCTGAACTCGCGCCTGGCCCTGCTGTCGCGCCAGTGGGATGCGGCGCGTGCCGACCTGGCCGCCTCGGGCATGGCCGTGAACAAGTACTTCGATCCTGCCGCGCGCCGCACCCAGATCGTGCAGGCCCAGCTGCAGCAGATCCAGGCCAATCTGCGCACCACCGAACAGCCTGCGCTGCAGGAAACCCTGGCGGCGCTGGCAACAGCCGCCGCAGGCCGCTGAGCAGCCGGGAGACAGACGAATGCGCGCTGCACTGTGGTTGATCGGTTTGTTCGGCATGGCCGTTGCGGCCGCCTTGTTCGCGGGCTCCAACCAGGGCACGGTGACCCTGTTCTGGGCGCCCTACCGGCTGGACCTGTCCCTGAACCTGGCCATTGCCATCATCGTGCTGGCCTTCGTGCTGCTGTATGCCGCGCTGCGCGCCCTGGCCGCGCTGCTGCAGATGCCGCACCAGGCGCGGCGCTGGCGCAGCCAGCAAAAAGAGCGCGCCATGCACCACAGCCTGCTGGAAGCCCTGTCGCACCAGCAGGCCGGCCGCTTCCTGCGCGCACGCAAGTCGGCACTGGCAGCGCTGGCGATGGAGGAGTCCCTGGCCGAGGCCCATGCCGCCGTGCCACACGGCACGCGGCTGCGTGCGGCCGCCCACATGGTGGCCGCCGATGCCTCCCACGCCCTGCAGGACAGCCCGCAGCGCGACCACCACTGGCGCGAAGTCCTGGCCAATGCACCGGCCCAGGGCAATGCCCAGGAGCAGGAAATGCGCGAAGGTGCCCAGATGCGCGCCGCGCGCTGGGCCCTGGATGACCGCGACGCAGCTGATGCGCTGCGCCGCCTGGCCGAACTGCCCCAGGGCGCGGCACGCCGCACGATTGCGCTGCGCATCCGCCTGAAGGCCTCGCGCCTGGCCGGCCAGACATCGACGGCGCTGGACACGGCGCGCCTGCTGGCCAAGCACCGCGCCTTCTCGCCAGCGGCTGCCGCCAGCGTGGTGCGCGGCCTGGTGCTGGAGAGCATCAACGAGGCGCGCGACACCACGCAGCTGCAGCACTTCTGGCTGTCGCTGGACGGTGAGGAACGTGCCATGCCCGAGATCGCGCTGCCGGCCGCATCGCGCCTCATGGCCCTGGGCGGCGAGGCCGCGCAGGCCCGCGCCTGGCTGCTGCCCGTGTGGGAACGCCTGCTGTCCCATGCCGGCCCGCGCAGCGAATCGCATCTGCCGCGCCTGGTCCAGGTGCTGGAGCCCTGCCTGGACGGCCTGGACGGCACCTGGCTGGCACGCATCGAGGCGGCCACCAACAGCCACCCACGCGAACCCCGCCTGCAATACCTGGCCGGCATGGCCTGCGTGCAGCGCCAGCTCTGGGGCAAGGCCCAGCAACTGCTGCTGCGCGCTGCGCCCCATCTGCAGGAAAGCGCACTGCGCACCCGTGCCTGGCAGCGCCTGGCCCTGATGGCCGAGCACCGGGGTGATGCCGACGCAGCCGCCGCCGCCTGGAAGCAGGCGGCGCAGGCCGTGGTCATGCTGCCCGCCGATCCCGCCCGGCCCTGAACTCCTGCAGTCCGCGCGTAACGCTGGTACTGCGGGCACGGGTGCTGCGGCCTTCATCTTTTTTGAATTGAGCCGTCAATACCGCTGAACTCTTTTGGATTTGCCGCTTCCTACACTGCACGTTGTCCGCAGTGCACGAAGTTCTCGCAGAGCGCACCGCACCCTTTTTGCCATCCAGGGCCCCTTCACAGGGGCCCTGAACGGTTCCAAAGCCTGCCGCCATCCATGACAGAGTCCTCAGCCCGCGCCAACGCGCCAGCAAAATCCTCCTCCAGAGCCACGCGCTATACCGGCGTGGCCATGGCCGCCCACTGGGTGCTGGCACTGGGCCTGATCGCCGCCCTGGGCCTGGGCTGGTACATGACCGGCCTGCCGTTCTCCCCTTCGCGCCTGAAGCTGTACAACTGGCACAAGTGGCTGGGCGTCACGCTTTTGTCGCTGAGCCTGCTGCGCCTGCTCTGGCGCGTCACCCACCGCCCGCCCGAGCTGCCGCCCGCCGTGGCCCGTGCCATGCCGCAATGGCAGCACTGGGCCCACAACGGCACCCACCACGCCATGTACCTGCTGTTCTTCGCCGTGCCCCTGCTGGGCTGGGCCTACAGCTCGGCGGCCGGCTTTCCCATCGTCTTCCTCGGCATGCTGCCCCTGCCTGACTTCGTGAGCGCCAACCCCGAACTGGCGGAAACCCTCAAGCCCCTGCACGGCTGGGCGGCCTGGGCCCTGGTCGTGCTGATTGCCATGCATGTGGGCGCCGCCCTCAAGCACCAGTTCATCGACCGCGACGGACTGATCTCCCGCATGCTGCCGGGCCGCGCCTGAACCTTTCGCCAACCTCTCGCCAGCCAGGGCCGGTGTCCATCCGGCCCCAGCCACCCCCTGACCGGACCTTCCCGACCCCTAGGAGTCTCGCCATGCGCTTTTCCTCCACGCTGACCACCATCGCCCTGGCCGCTGCGGCCCTGGCTTCCCAAGCGGCACTGGCCGAGCAAAAGCTCGTGCCCGCCCAGAGCGCCGTGAACTTCACGGCCAAGCAGATGGGCGTGCCCCTGCAGGGCCACTTCAAGAAGTTCGATGCCCAGGTCCAGTTCGACACGGCCAAGCCCGACACCAGCAAGATCCGCTTCACCGTGGACACCGGCAGCGCCACCATGGGCGCCAAGGAAACCGACGCCGAACTGCCCAAGGCGGATTGGTTCAACGTCGCCAAATTCCCGCAGGCCGTGTTCGACTCCACCGCCGTCAAGGCGCTGGGCGGCGGCAAGTACCAGGTGGACGGCAAGCTCAGCATCAAGGGCCAGGTCCAGAACGTGAGCATTCCCGTGCAACTGGCCCAGTCCGGCACCACGACCACGGCCACCGGCACGCTGCCGCTCAAGCGCCTGCAATTCAAGATCGGCGAAGGCGAATGGGGCGATACCTCCATGGTGGCCGACGAGGTGCAGGTGCAGTTCAAGCTGGCACTGACCGGCGTGGGCAAGCTGTAAGCCGCGTCCCTGCCCAAGATCGGCCATTTTCTTTCCCGTTTCGTGCAACCCCAACCTAGGAGTTCTTTCATGCGCACTTCCGTGTTTGCCCTGGCCATTGCCGGCCTGTTCGCCACCGCTGTCCAGGCTGCTCCCGCAACCTACGCCATCGACCCGACGCACACCTTCGCCACGTTCGAGATCGACCACAACGGCGCCTCGACCAACCGCGTGCGCTTCGACAAGAAGAGCGGCACCGTGGAATTCGACCGTGACGCCAAGGCCGGCAAGGTCGAAGTCGTGCTGGAAATGGAATCGCTGAGCTCGGGCACTGCCGCCTTCGACAAGCACCTCAAGAGCGCCGACATCTTCAACGTGGCCAAGTTCCCCCAGGCCAAGTTCGTCTCCGACAAGTTCGTCTTCGACGGCGACAAGCTCAAGGAAGTCACCGGCCACCTGACCATCCTGGACAAGACCCAGCCCGTGACCATCAAGGCCAACAAGTTCACCTGCTACCCCAACGCCATGCTGCAAAAGCGTGAGACCTGCGGTGGCGACTTCGAAGCCGTGATCGACCGCACCGCCTTCGGCGTGAACTACGGCGTGGACTATGGCTTCCCCAAGCAAGTGCGCCTGGTGATGTCCATCGAAGCGGTCAAGCAGCAGTAAACCCGTATTCGCCGCAGTGCCTTTCAGGGCGCTGCCGCCCAAAGCCCGTGATCCGCAAGCCGGTCACGGGTTTTTTTTTGCCTTTTCTGAATTCCCGGAAAAGACCTTGCCAATGCCCTTCATTCGCACCTGCTCCACAGAGGCACAGCGAGCACATTGGCGGCCTTTGCAAATGCATCAAATTGATAGCGATTTCACGGTCATTGAGAAGTCGCAGCATAACGATTCCTCGATATCGATAGATACAAATAGACATACTCCAAAAAACTTACTTTAAATTTCATTTTCCGATCACTCCCTGGCATTCACCCATGAAGCAGATCTCCATTGCCCCCGCCGTTGTCGCCGCCATTGCCGCCCATTCATTCCCAATGGCCGCCAATGCCCAGAGCATCACGGTCGCTCCGGCTGCCGCCGTCGCGGCAACCGCGATTCCGGTGGACAACCCTTGGAGTCTGTTGGCCCTTGCCGTAGGGCTGGCCATGGCTGCCTGGCTGGTGCTGCGCAACCGGCAGCACCGGGCGCTCTTCATGGCGCTGTGCACCAGCGCCATCGTGTGCGCCACGCTGTGGCACAGCCCCGATCTGCGTGCCCAATTGACGGGCAGCTTTACCAACCCGGCGGGTGAGACACGGCCATTGCTCGTTGCGCAAATTGTCAATGGCGGCAATATCAATGGATTTTCTGCAGAAGATTTCACCAATGATTCCGGTGTGGCACTCAAAATCACCGCCATTCAGCCACCGAATTTGAATCAGTGTTTTCCCTCGGGCTTCACCCATCTCATGCCGCCAGGGGCACCGCCCGCATCGCCCCCGCCTCTTTGCGCCGTGGGCAACACCATTGCGCCCAATGGCACATGCCGGGTGAATGTGGAAACCATTTGCCGCGCCGAGGCAGCCCAGGCCACGGCCGGCGCCAGCCCCACCACGCTCAGCGTTCCCGGCGCGGGCCTGTCATTTGCCGCAGGCAGCGCCGGCACGGTGAACGTCAGCAACAGCGGCGGCTCGGCAGCGCTCAATGTGCAGGCCACCATTCCCGCAGGCAGCGGCATCACCATCTCCTCCAACAGCTGCGCGGCAACGCTGCCTGCGGGCTCCAGCTGCGCCATCACTTTGACGGCACCCGCGGCGGAAGGCCCGACCACGGTCAGCATTGCCGGCAGCAACGCCGCAGCCACCACCACCCCGGTCACCGTGACAGGTGGCCCGGCCCCGACCACCACGCTGAGCATTCCCGCCACGCCGCTGTCGTTTGCGGCGGGCAGCACGGGATCGGTGACCATCACCAACAGCGGCGGCGCAAATGCGCTCAATGTGCAGGCCAGCATTCCTGCAGGCAGTGGCATCACGGTGTCCAACACCACCTGCCCTGCCGCCCTGGCACCCTCTGCCAACTGCACGATCACGTTGACCGCGCCCTCGGCGGAAGGCCCGACCGCCATCGGCTTCGGCGGCAGCAATACGGCGTCCACTTCCGTGCCGGTCACGGTGTCGGCAACCGGCACGCCCACCACGCTGAACATTCCGGCGACGTCCGTGTCCTTCGGAGCGGGCGGCGCCGGCTCGGTGAGCATCACCAACAGCGGCAGCGCACCTGCGCTCAATGTGCAGGCCGGCATTCCAGGGGGCAGTGGCATCACGGTGTCCAACACCACCTGCTCCGCCATCCTGGCTCCCTCGGCCAGCTGCACGATCACGCTGACAGCCCCCTCGGCGGAAGGCCCGACCTCCATCGGCTTCGGCGGCAGCAACACGGCTTCCACGTCCGTGCCCGTCACGGTGACGACGGCCGTCCTGCCCGCCACGCTGACCATTCCCTCGGCGTCCCTGTCCTTCGGAGCGAACGGTGCTGGCTCGGTGACCATCACCAACAGCGGCAGCGCACCTGCGTTCAATGTGCAGGCCAGCATTCCGGCGGGCAGTGGCATCACGGTGTCCAGCACCACCTGCGCCGCCATCCTGGCTCCCTCGGCCAATTGCACGATCACGTTGACTGCCCCTTCGGCCGAGGGCCCGACCAACATCGGCTTCGGCGGCAGCAATGCGCCCGCCGCTACCGCACAGGTCACGGTCACCGCACCCGTCGCGCCAACCGCGCCTACCGTTCCCCCGGCACCCGTGCTGTTCGGCGCCTACGGCGCAGGCTCGGTGACCATCACCAACAACGGAACGGCGCCTGCGTTCAATCTGCGGGCCATCATTCCGGTCGGCAGCGGCATCACGGTGGCCTCCTCCACCTGCCCGGCGTCACTGCCGGTGGGCGCAAGCTGCACCATCACACTGACGGCGGCAGGACCGGAAGGCCCCACGAACATCGGCGTTGGCGGCAGCAACACGCCGGCCACGACGGTGCCTGTCACGGTAACGACCCCTGTCACGCCGACTACGTTGAACATTCCCACCGCCCCCGTGTCCTTCGGCACCGGCGGTGCAGGTTCGGTCACCATCACCAACAGCGGGAGCGCACCTGCGTTCAACGTACAGGCCACCATTCCGGCTGGCAGCGGCATCACGGTGTCCAACACCACCTGCGCCGCCATCCTGGCCCCCGCTGCCAGCTGCACGATCACGCTGACGGCCGCTGCGGCCGAAGGGCCGACCGCCATCAGCTTCGGCGGCAGCAACACGCCAGCCACGAACGTGCCTGTGACAGTGACAGCCCCCGTCGCGCCGACTACGCTGGACATTCCCACCGCCCCCGTGTCCTTCGGCACCGGCGGTGCAGGTTCGGTGACCATCACCAACAGCGGAAGCGCACCCGCGTTCAACGTACAGGCCACCATCCCGGCCGGCAGCGGTATCACGGTGTCCAACACCACCTGCCCCGCCATCCTGGCCCCCGCTGCCAGCTGCACGATCACGCTGACGGCCGCTGCGGCCGAAGGGCCAACCGCCATCAGCTTCGGCGGCACCAACACACCGGCGACGACGGTGCCGGTCACGGTGACGGTCCCCGTCACGCCGACCACGCTGGACATTCCCGCCGCACCCGTGTCGTTTGGCACCAGCGGAGCGGGCACGGTGACCATCACCAACAACGGGCCCGCACCGGCGTTCAACGTGCAAGCCACCATTCCGGTCGGCAGCGGCATCACGGTGGCGTCCAGCACCTGCCCCATCTCCCTGGCCCCCGGGGCCGACTGCACGATCACGCTGACGGCTGCGGCCGCAGAAGGCCCGACCGCGGTCATCTTTGGCGGCAGCAATACGCCCACCACGACCGTGCAGGTCACGGTGACGGTGCCCGTTCCCACGGCCACGCTTTCGATACCCAGCGCTCCGCTGTCGTTCGCTGCGGGCGGCTCGACAACGGTCCTCATCAGCAACACCGGCGCTTCTGCAGCCTTCAACGTGACCGCCACGGCGCCAGCCGGTAGCGGAATCACCGTGCAGTCGAACACGTGCGGTGCCGCACTCGCCTCTTTGGCCAGCTGCGGCATCACCCTGACTGCGGCCGCCGCCGAAGGCCCCACGGCCATCAGCTTCGGCGGCAGCAACACGCTGGCCACGACCGTGCCGGTCACGGTGACGGCGCCCGTCACGCCGACCACGCTGGGCATGTCCACCACGCCCGTGTCGTTCAACACAGGAACAACGGGCTCGGTGACCATCACCAACGACGGTGGGGCCCCTGCGCTCGACGTTCAGGCCACGATTCCGGCAGGCAGCGGCATCACGGTGTCGGCCAACACCTGTGGTTCATCGCTGGCAACGGGGGCCAATTGCACGATCACGCTGACTGGAGCCACGCCGGAAGGTCCGACGGCCATCAGCTTCGCTGGCAGCAACACCACGGCAACGTCAGTGCAGTTCACCGTGACGGCGCCCAGCACCACGACCACGCTGGGGATCTCCGCATCGACCCTGACGATTGCTACTGGCGGCACGGGCTTCGTGACCATCACCAACACGGGATCGAATGCCGCCGCCAATATCGGCGCCACCATCCCCGGCGGCAGTGGGCTGTCCGTTTCCGGCAACACCTGCGGGCTGTCGCTGCCGGCCGGGGGGACTTGCACGGTGACCTTCACCGCAGGTTCGGACGAGGGGCCGACCAATGTCACCATCCAGGGCAGCAACACCGACACCGCAGCCTTGTCGATCACGGTCTCGAGCATCATCGAAGTTGGCGCCTACCACCTCGATGGCAGCTGTGGTGTGCTTGGCGTCCTTGGCCCCGGCTTCACCCTCACGGCAGGCTCTGCGCCGCTTCCCGTCGGCACCACGGTGACCATCATCGGTTCGGGAGTTGCCAACATCGGTGTGTTCAGTGTGACAGGAGGCACAGCCAACGTGTCGGTACTTTCCGCAACCTCCCGCCAGGTCACCCTGACCTCGGCACTGCCGGCAGGGGCCACGATCGCGTTCAGAACCACGCTGTCCATCAGCGTCGCCTTCACGCTGAATGGCTCGACGACGCTGCCCAACGGCTATGCGGGCACAGGCGGGAAGCCCGCTGGCAGCGTGAGTTCCACGCTCATTCTCTGCAGCGCCACCTGATTGCAGGCGCTGCGGCAACACCCGGAAACCTCAGCGTCGGCAAGGCGGGGCCTCGAAGGCCCCGCCTTTTTTCTGTCCATCCCGCACCACGCCTGCCAGCCTGCGCACCCCTTGCTCTATGGCCTGCGGCTGCAGGCTCGCATAACCCAGGACCAGCCCGGCGCAGGACTGGCGGCGATGGGCATCACCGGCCGCATAGAGCGGCGAGATGGGGCGAACGCCCACGCCACGCTCTCTCGCCAACCGCACCAGGGCAATCTCATCGCGCTGATGCACGGCAGGCACCCAGGCCACCACATGCAGGCCGGAGGCCGAGCCTTCGACCTGCACCGCGCCCGGCAGGTGCCGCTCCAGCGCCTGCAGCAATGCCGCCCGCCGGCCTTCGTTGCGACGGCGGGCGGCGCGCACATGGCGCTCGTAGCTGCCGTCCTCGATCAGCGCGGCCAGCACCAGCTGGTCCAGGCGCGGCGCATGCCGGTCGGCCAGCCGCCGGGCTTCCCGGAACACGGGCACCAGGGACGGCGGCAGCACCAGGTAGCCCATGCGCATTTGCGGCGATAAGGCCTTGGAGAAAGTGCCGACATGGATGACGCAACCCACCTCGTCAATGGACTGCAGGGCGTCGATGGGGCGCAGCCCGTAGCGGAATTCGCCGTCGTAGTCGTCCTCCAGAATCCAGGCACCCGTGGCGCGCGCCCAGGCCAGCAGTTGCTGCCTGCGGCCTATGGGCAGCACGCCGCCCAGCGGAAACTGGTGCGAGGGCGTGACATAGGCCAGCCGCGCCTGGCGCCCGGCCAGCGCCGAGGTATCCAGGCCCTGTTCATCGACGGCCATTTCCTGCAGGCATGCGCCCTGGGCCTCGAACACGCGGCGCGCCATCAGGTAGCAGGGCTCTTCCATCAGCACGGTCTCGCCCGGATCAACCAGCACGCGCGCACACAGGTCGATGGCCTGCTGCGAGCCCTGCACCACCACGATCTGTTCGGCCGAACAGACAAGCCCCCGCGCCCTGCGCAGATAGCCTTGCAGCGCCATGCGCAGCGCCGGCTCGCCTTCGGGCGCGTCGTAGGACAGGGAAGACTGGCGCTGCACGATGGCGCGGTTGTAGGCGCGCCGCCAGGCCAGCGTAGGAAAGTCGTCAAAGGCCAGGGCGCCGTAGAGAAAGTCGATCGGGGCCGGCCCACCATCGCCTGCTGCCGGCGGCAGGGCTGACGCCAGCGCATCCACCCGCTGCCCATAGGAAGACAGCCGGGGACGGCCATGCTGCTGGGCCGCTGCCGGCATGCTGCGCGCACGGCTGCGCTGCGCCGCGCCAGCCGCCACGCGCGCCCTGCTGCCTGGAGCGGTCTCCAGATAGCCTTCGGCCGCAAGCTGCTCATAGGCGGCTGTGACGGTGGTGCGCGACACGCCCAGGTCCAGCGCCAGGGCGCGGGTGGAGGGCAGGCGTGCGCCCACGGCCAGGCTGCCGTCGGCCACCTGTGATTTCAGCCATTCGTGGAGGGTGCGGGCGCCGGGCGCTGCACCGGCATGGCGGGTGAAAGCGGATTTCAACTGGTCTGCCAAAAAATCACAAAACTGGATTTTTCATTGTGCCAGGGATGGTGGATAGTCCGGTTTCCCCCGATGCCGGCACACCAGCCCAGGAAGCGCCCATGTACACGCCCGCCCATTTCTCCCTCACCGATTCCGACAGCCTGCACGGCCTGATCCGCAGCCACCCCCTGGGCACGCTCGTCACCCAGGCCAACGGCGTGCTGGACGCCAACCACCTGCCGTTCCTGCTGGATGCGGACCCAGGGGAGATGGGCACGCTGAGCGCCCATGTGGCCCGCGCCAATCCGCTGTGGCAGCAGTGCCGCGACGGCGCCGAGGTGCTGGTCGTCTTCCGTGGTGCCGAAGGCTATATCTCGCCCAGCTGGTATCCGAGCAAGCACGAGACGCACCGCCTGGTGCCCACCTGGAACTACGAGGCCGTGCATGTGCACGGGCAAATCAGCATCCATGACGACGAGAAATTCGTGCGCGGCCTGGTCGGGCGGCTCACGCGGGTCCATGAGGCATCGCAGGCCCAGCCCTGGAAGATGTCCGACTCGCCGCGTGAATTCATCGACGGCATGCTGCAGGCCATCGTCGGCCTGCAGATCCGCATCACCCGCCTGGAGGGCAAGGCCAAGCTCAGCCAGAACCGGCAGGCCCGCGACCTGGACGGCGCCATCGGCGCGCTGCGCGAGCGCGGACAGCAGCCGCTGGCCGGTGCCATGGATGCGGCGCCGCGCATCTAGCGCCAGCCACCCTCACACAGATTGCCAACCGCCGATGTACACATCCACCTTCACCTTCGCACCGGGCGAATACGACGCGCCATTCCATGCCCTTGACGGCCGGATCGCCGAGATCGCCCGCGCCATCCCCGGCTACCTGGGCGAAGAGGCCTGGGAGAACCCCGCCACGGGCCAGGTCTCCAACGTCTACTACTGGCAGACCTGGGAGGCGCTGCAGCAACTGATGCGCCACCCTGCGCATATCGAGGCCAAGCAGCAGCAGGCGCGCTGGCTCAAGGGCTACCAGGTGGTGATCGCCCAGGTGGTGGGCAGCTACGGCGACGGCGGCATAGCGCACCCGCTGGCGACCACTGCGCAAGGCACTGCGCACCCGGCTCGCTGACCGGACCCGCTTTTGGCCCGATGATGGCGGCCATGCGATGGCGTTTTGATCCTGTTTCCCTGGCGTGGGCGGTGGCCCTGTTTGTCTTGCTCGTGCTGCTGGCCACCGTCGGCGCGCACTGGGGCTGGGTGCGCAGCTTCTTCGGCGACGTGATGGCCGTGGCCTGGGTCTATGCCGTGTTCAAGACCGTGATCGCCGCGCGCGTGCTGCCGCTGGCGTCGGCCGCGCTGGGCGTGGGCCTGCTGGTGGAGCTGGGCCAGGTCCTGGCATCGACCTTCCAGTTGCACATTCCCAACCGAGCGCTGCGCATCGTGCTGGGCAGCACGGCCGACTGGTGGGATGTGCTGGCCTATGTGATGGGTTTTGCAGCCGTGCTGGCGGTGGAGGCTGCGTTCCGTGGCCGCAGGCGCCCCGTCTTCACGGCATAAACCCGCAGCGGTCCGCTACGGCTCTGGAACAAGCTCCTCGACAACGGATTCGCAGTGGATTTTCAGCCGCCCATAGTGGGACAGCTGCAAGAACAGATGCTGCGCTCTTGCTGACGAAGGCCTCTTCGTATCCCGCTGCAGCACTTCGCAGCGGTCCAGGCAGTCATCCATCTCTGCGGCTGCGTCGCGCTGGACGTTGGCAAAGTACGCCTGCACGGCAGGAAAGTTGACGATCCGCTCCAAGCGAATGGCTACCCTGGCCTGCGGCCTGTCGAGCACGGCATAGAGAAAGAAGCACAGTTCCACCCTCCGGGCCGCCACATCCAGGCGCACCTGCTCCAGCAATCCATCGTGGTACTGGTACTGCAATCGATGGCTCCGTGCCGGATCAGGCCCGTACAGCGCAACCGCCGGCCTTGAGCACCCGCTTCGTCGAGGCCGGATACCGCTCCAGCTTGTCCGCCGGCCGACGCGGCCTGGCCACCAGCTCGCCACCGCAGTTGGGGCAGGCGCCGTGCAGCACATGATCCGCACAGCCGGCACAGAACGTGCACTCGAAGGTGCAGATACGAGCCTCGGCAGACTCTGGCGGCAGGTCCTTGTCGCAGCATTCGCAGTTGGGTCGAAGCTCAAGCATCGGTGCACTCCGGGTGGGGTCCATGAAGACTAGGCATCCTAGTGGATGTGCTCTGACGGGGAGCGGTCCTCGCGCTCCATCTGCAGCGTCGTATGGTGCAGGTCGAAGCCGGCCTGCAGCCTGTCTTCGATATCGCGGCGCACCTGCTCGCCGTCCGCGCCGGGCAGCAGCACCACATGGCCGGTCAGCATGGGCTTGCTCTGCGTGACCGCCCAGAGGTGGACATCGTGGATCGCTGCCACGCCCGCCGTGCCCGCAATCGTCTCGCGCACGGCCTGCAGGCTCATTCCTGAGGGCACGCCTTCCAGCAGGATGTTGATGCACTCGCGCAGCAGGGTCCAGGTCCGCGGGAACACCATGAAGCCGATGCCCACGGCCACCGCCGAGTCGATCCACCGCCAGCCCGTCAGCCAGATCAGCGCGGCACCGGCGAGCACGCCGACCGAGCCCAGCATGTCCGCCCACACCTCCAGGTACGCGCCCTTCACGTTCAGGCTCTCGTCCTTGCCGCCAGACAGCAGGCGCATGGAGAGCAGGTTGATCACCAGGCCCACGGCCGCCACCGCCATCATGCCCAGGGACTGGATTTCTGCAGGTGCCGACAGCCGGCGGTAGGCCTCATACAGGATGTAGAAGGCCACGCCCAGCAGCACCAGCGCATTGATGGCGGCAGCCAGGATCTCGAAGCGCGCATAGCCGTAGGTGCGCAGCAGGTCGGCTGCCTTGCGGCCGGCGCGTATGGCCACCAGGGCCAGCAGCAGCGCCATCGCGTCGGTCAGCATGTGCATGGCGTCGGAGATCAGGGCCAGGCTGCCCGTGACCATGCCGCCGATGATTTCCACCACCATGAAGGTGCCGGTCAATCCGAAGGCAAACCAGAGGCGGGATTCCGGCAGGGCACGCACGTCGCCGTGCTGATGGCTGTCGCTCATGAGATTCCTTGACTTGAAAACGGTTGTGAACAGAGGGCCGCTGCATCGATGGCGTCCATGGCAGGCAGGGGCACGGACCTCCATGAGAAAGCGTGAAGTGACTTGAAGGTCAAGTGCTGCCGACAACTGGCACCGCAGGTGGCCCAAACACCGCAGCGCGCATATCCCTGCATCCATCGCAACATTTCATTTAGGTAAATTGATTACGAATAGTAGAATCACATCATCCACCAAGGAGACATTCGATGAACACAAGCGCCCGTCCCGACCTGTCCACACTGCCACCGCCCGCCGCCGTGCAGCAGCTGCACCACTACGCCTACAAGGCCCGCGATGCCGAGGAGACCCGCCACTTCTACGAGGACATCCTGGGCCTGCCGCTCTATCACATCATCCAGAGCGACTACGTGCCCAGCACGGGCGAGTACTGCCCCTACACGCACTTCTTCTTCCGCCTGAAGGATGGTTCGTTCATCGCCTTCTTCGACATCGGCGACGACGAAAAGGCCCTGCCCTCGCCCAACACGCCGCTGTGGATCAACCACATCGCCTTCCGCGTGGACACCGTCGAGGAACTGGAGAACACCAAGGCCCGCCTGGTGGCGCATGGCATCGAGGTGCTGGGCGTGACCGACCACCACATCTTCAAGAGCATCTATTTCTTCGATCCCAACGGCATCCGCCTGGAGCTGTCGGCCCAGCTGGCCGACGAAGTGCAGATGGCGCGCGAAAGCACCACCGCCCACGCCCGCCTGAACGAGTGGACGGCACGCAAGGAGCAATGGCGCAAGGAACGCGCCGAAGGCAAGGCCGCCCAGCCGCTCAAGCCCCAGAGCAACGACCGGCCCGAGTTCGTGCCCGATGCAGCGGCCTGAATAAAACCCGGCGAACAGGCAGGCGGACGGGGTCGGTAGAATCCCCGTCAAACCGTCATCCATTTCGCATATGCAGACGGCATCCCTTCAACGGATGCCGTTTTCATTTGCCAAACGCCATTCGCACAATTCCCCGCAAGCAAGCCATGAGCGACACCATTGCCCAGCCAGGCCTCGACAGCCTGTCCAAATCGTTTGAACCCGCAGCCATCGAGGCCCAATGGGGTCCTGAATGGGAAAAGCGCGGCTACGGCGCAGCCGGCGTGCGCGGCACGGGCCAGGCAGATGCATCCCAGCCATCGTTCTCCGTCCAGCTGCCGCCGCCCAATGTGACGGGCACGCTGCACATGGGCCATGCGTTCAACCAGACCATCATGGACAGCCTCACGCGCTACCACCGCATGAAGGGCCACAACACGGTCTGGGTTCCCGGCACCGACCACGCGGGCATCGCCACCCAGATCGTGGTGGAGCGCCAGCTGCAGGAGCAGGGCATCGCCAGCCGCCACGACATGGGAGCGACGCCTCCCGAGGCGCGCAAGAACTTCGTGAGCAAGGTCTGGGAGTGGAAGAACCAGAGCGGCAACACCATCACCGGCCAGATGCGCCGCATGGGCGACAGCGTGGACTGGAGCCGCGAGTACTTCACCATGGACGACAAGCTGTCGTCCATCGTCAACGAGACCTTCGTGCGCCTGTACCAGCAGGGCCTGATCTACCGTGGCAAGCGCCTGGTGAACTGGGACCCCAAGCTGATGTCCGCCGTCTCCGACCTCGAGGTCGAGAACGAGGAAAAGGACGGCTCGCTGTGGCACATCGCCTACCCGCTGGCCGACGGCTCGGGCCAGCTCGTGGTGGCCACCACGCGCCCGGAAACCATGCTCGGCGACGCGGCCCTGATGGTCCACCCCGAGGACGAGCGCTACCAGGCGCTGATCGGCAAGACCGTGATCCTGCCCCTGGTGGGCCGCGAGATCCCCATCATTGCCGACGACTACGTGGACCGCGAGTTCGGCACCGGCGTGGTCAAGGTCACGCCTGCGCATGACAACAACGACTACGCCGTGGGCCAGCGCCACGGCCTGCCGATGATCTGCGTGCTGACGCTGACGGCCACCATCAACGACGAGGCGCCCGAGAAGTACCGCGGCATGGACCGCTTCGTGGCGCGCAAGGCCATCGTGGCCGACCTGGACGCGGCCGGCCTGCTGGTCGAGACCAAGAAGCACAAGCTCATGGTGCCCATCTGCACGCGCACGGGCCAGGTGATCGAGCCCATGCTGACCGACCAGTGGTTCGTGGCCATGAACAAGGTGGGCGAAGGCGATGCCACGGGCAAGTCCATCGCGCAGAAGGCCATCGATGCCGTCTCCAGCGGCCAGGTGCAGTTCGTGCCCGAGAACTGGGTCAACACCTACAACCAGTGGATGAACAACATCCAGGACTGGTGCATCTCGCGCCAGCTGTGGTGGGGCCACCAGATTCCCGCCTGGTACGACGAGGACGGCAAGGTCTACGTGGCCCGCACCGAGGAAGAAGCCCGCGCCCAGGCCCCCGGCAAGACGCTCACGCGCGACGAGGACGTGCTGGACACCTGGTACTCCTCGGCCCTGGTGCCGTTCTCCACCATGGGCTGGCCGAACCAGACCGAGGCGGCCGACGATGACTACAACCTCTACCTGCCCAGCTCGGTGCTGGTCACGGGCTACGACATCATCTTCTTCTGGGTCGCCCGGATGATCATGATGACCACGCACTTCACGGGCCGCGTGCCCTTCCGCCATGTCTACATGCATGGCCTGGTGCGTGACGCCCAGGGCAAGAAGATGAGCAAGTCCGAGGGCAACGTGCTCGACCCCGTGGACCTGATCGACGGCATCGACCTGGACACCCTGCTGGACAAGCGCACGCAGGGCCTGCGCCGCCCCGAGACCGCGCCCCAGGTGCGCAAGAACACGCAAAAGGAATTCCCCGAGGGCATTCCCGCCTACGGCGCCGACGCGCTGCGCTTCACCTTCGCGGCCCTGGCCTCGCTGGGCCGCTCCATCAACTTCGACAGCAAGCGCTGCGAGGGCTACCGCAACTTCTGCAACAAGCTGTGGAACGCCAGCCGCTTCGTGCTGATGAACTGCGAAGGCCATGACTGCGGCCTGCTGCCCCACACCAAGGAGCAATGCCAGGCCGGCGGCGAGTTCGCGGGCTACATGCAGTTCAGCCAGCCGGACCGCTGGATCGCCTCGCAGCTGCAGAAGGTCGAGGCCGAAGTGGCCAAGGGCTTTGCCGAATTCCGCCTGGACAACGTGGCCAACGCGCTGTACGACTTCGTCTGGAACGAGTTCTGCGACTGGTACCTGGAAATCGCCAAGGTGCAGATCCAGACCGGCAACGAGGCCCAGCAGCGCGCCACGCGCCGCACGCTGATCCGCACGCTGGAGGCCATCCTGCGCCTGGCCCACCCCATCATCCCGTTCGTGACCGAAGCCCTGTGGCAGAAGGTCGCCCCGGTCGCCGGCCTGCCCGGCGAGTCCGTGGCCGTGGCCCGCTACCCCGAGGCCCAGCCCGAGAAGATCGACGAGGCCGCCATCGCCTACGTGGGCCGCATCAAGCAGATGATCGACGCCTGCCGCACGCTGCGCGGCGAGATGGGCGTGTCGCCCGCACAGCGCCTGCCGCTGCTGGCCGTGGCCAGCTCGGCCGATGAGTCGCAGTTCCTGCGCACCAATGCCGCCGTGCTGCAAAACCTGGCCAAGCTCAGCGAGGTCAAGGTGTTCGACGACGAGGCCGCCTGGGCCGAGGCCGCCCAGGCCGCCCCGGTCTGCGTGGTGGGCGAGGCGCGCCTGGCGCTGTTCGTGGAGATCGACGTGGCCGCCGAAAAGGCCCGCCTGTCCAAGGAAGCCGCACGCCTGGAAGGCGAGATCACCAAGGCCAATGCCAAGCTGGGCAACGAGGCCTTCGTGGCCAAGGCGCCCCCGGCCGTCATCGACCAGGAAAAGAAGCGCGTGGCCGACTTCGGCGCCACGCTGATCCGCATCCAGGAACAACTCGCCCGCCTGGGTTGAAAGATCCGTTTATGAGCACCCAGACCCGTGTCCGCAAAGCCGTGTTTCCCGTTGCCGGGCTCGGCACGCGCTTTCTGCCCGCCACCAAGGCCTCTCCCAAGGAGATGCTGCCCGTGGTGGACAAGCCGCTGATCCAGTACGCCGTGGAAGAGGCCTACGAGGCCGGCATCCGCGACATGATCTTCGTCACCGGCCGCAGCAAGCGTGCCATCGAGGACCATTTCGACACCGCCTACGAGCTGGAAAACGAGCTGGAGAACGCCGGCAAGCAGGCCATGCTGGAGCTGGTGCGCAGCATCAGCCCCGCCGACATGAACTGCCTGTTCGTGCGCCAGCCGCGCTCGCTGGGCCTGGGCCATGCCGTGCTGTGCGCCGAGCCGCTGGTGGGCAACGAGCCCTTTGCCGTGCTGCTGGCCGACGACCTGATGGTGGGCGAGCCTGGCGGCCCCGGCGTGATGGCGCAGATGACATCGGCCTTCCACAAGCAGGGCCGCTCCCTGCTGGCCGTGCAGGAAGTGCCGCTGGAGCAGACCAAGCGCTACGGCATCGTGGCTGGCGAGCCGGCCGGCGGTTCGCTGATGCGCATCGAGAAGATCGTGGAAAAGCCCGCGCCCGAGAAGGCCCCCTCGCGCATGGGCGTGGCTGGCCGCTACGTGCTGACACCGACCATCTTCGAGGAGATCCGCAACCAGCCCAAGGGCGTGGGCGGCGAGATCCAGCTGACGGACGCCATCGAACGCCTGATGGCCCATGAAGCCGTCTACGCCTTCCAGTACCAGGGCAAGCGCTACGACTGCGGCAGCAAGGAAGGCTTTCTGCAGGCCACGGTGGAACTGGCGCTGCAGCACGAGGACGTGGGTGCGAGCTTCCGCGAATACCTGCAGGGCCTGAGCATCTGAGGCCGGGCCTCAGAGCCGCCCTGCCCCATGCAAAAGGCCTGCGAAAGCAGGCCTTTTTCTTTGGAGCGAACCGCGGGCAGCCGCTCAGCGCCGGCGCAGGATATGGATGAACTCCGCACCCACGGTCTGCTGCTCCACCAGTTCATTGCCGGTCTGCTTGGCAAAGGCCTGGAAGTCGCGCAGCGAGCCCGTGTCGGTGGCCACCACCTTGAGCAGCTGGCCGCTGTCCAGTTCGGCCAGCGCCTTCTTGGCCTTGAGAATGGGCAGCGGGCAGTTGAGCCCGCGCGTGTCGATTTCCTTGTGAATTTCCATCGGATGCACCTCTTGAGCCTGGGATTCTAGGCGGCATCGCGGCTGAGGCCGGCAGCAGTGTCTTCATCAGAGCGACTCGCTTCAGCCTCCTGGGCCTGCTCGGCACGCTTCCAGAAGTCACGGATCACAGGATCATGCCCCCGGCTGCGCAGCCACTTGGCCAGCGCCATGCCCGTGCCCGAAGGCCAGGCTTGGACTTTCTCGGGCTCCAGCAGGCGGTATTCCAGCAGCTCGGGCGACAGCCGCACTTGGCCGCTGGCGCGCACATGGAAGGCGATGATCACCTGGTTCATGCGCAGGAACTCATGCACGCTGATCAGCTCCAGCGACTCGGCCTGCAGGCCGGTTTCCTCCGCCACCTCGCGTGCCACGCCCTCCTCGGGCGACTCGCCGGCTTCCATGAAGCCCGTGATCAGGCCGAAGACCTTCTCGGGCCAGGCCGCATTGCGCGCCAGCAGCACCTTGCCGTCCAGCTCCACGATGGCGGCCAGCACCGGCGTGGGATTGTTCCAGTGCGTCCAGCCGCACTCGGGGCAGCGCAGGCGCGATACATCGCCGCCGTCCTCGGCCTGGATCACCCACTGCAGGGGCGTTGCGCAGTGCGTGCAATAGCGGGTTTCATAGTGCATGGGGCTGTTCCTGGTTTTTTGCTGTCCTGGCTCAATGCAAACAGGAAGGCCCGCCGGAAGGCGGGCCTGTCGCTGTGTCAGGCGGGGAAGACGCCCGTGGACAGATAGCGGTCGCCGCGGTCGCAGACCACGAAGACGATGGTGGCGTTGTTCTCGCGCTCGGCAATCTGCTGGGCCACCCAGCAGGCGCCCGCCGCAGAGATGCCGGCAAAGATGCCTTCCTCGCGCGCCAGGCGGCGCGCCATGTCCTCGGCATCGTCCTGGCCCACGAGCACGGTCTCGTCGATCAGCGAGGCGTCGTAGATCTTGGGCATGTACTCCTCGGGCCACTTGCGGATGCCGGGGATGCGCGAGCCCTCGGCCGGCTGGGCGCCCACGATGCGGATGGCCGGGTTCTTTTCCTTGAGGAACTTCGCCACGCCGGTGATCGTGCCCGTGGTGCCCATGGCGCTCACGAAATGCGTGATCTCGCCGCCGGTCTGCTCCCACAGCTCGGGGCCCGTGGTCTCGTAGTGGATGCGCGGATTGTCGGGGTTGCCGAACTGGTCGAGCACCACGCCCTTGCCCTGGGCCACCATCTGGTCGGCCAGGTCGCGCGCGTATTCCATGCCGCCGCTCTTGGGCGTGAGGATCAGCTCGGCGCCATAGGCCTTCATCGTCTGGGCACGCTCGATGGACAGGTCCTCGGGCATGATCAGCACCATCCGGTAGCCCTTGATCGTGGCGGCCATGGCCAGCGCAATGCCGGTATTGCCCGAGGTGGCCTCGATCAGCGTGTCGCCGGGCTTGATGTCGCCGCGCTCTTCGGCGCGGCGGATCATCGACAGGGCCGGCCTGTCCTTGACCGAACCGGCCGGGTTGTTGCCTTCCAGCTTGCCCAGCACCACGTTGCCACGTTCCTGGCGAGACTGCGCACCGATGCGCTGCAATGCCACCAGGGGCGTGCGGCCGATGGCGTCTTCGATGGTCGGATAAATTTTCATAGCCTCACACTGTGCCATAATTCGCCCCTGCGCTAAGTAGCCCGGGTGGTGAAATTGGTAGACGCAGGGGACTCAAAATCCCCCGCCGCAAGGCGTGCCGGTTCGATTCCGGCCCCGGGCACCAGAGATTACGTAGCCGAAAAAGCAGTCCCCTGCTTTTTCGGCTATTTCTTTTCCGGCCGCTGTCTTCACAGCGTCCGCACAAACCTCAAGCCCCTTTGCATCCAGCCGTGTTCAACGGCTGCACTGCATTTCAAGGCCTTCCAGCCTGCACCGATCCTGCGTCCTCATGCCTTGGGCGGGATGACGCCTGCGCGCTTTTCTCCGCACCGGGCCCAACCTGTGTACAACTTTGGCATCAACCGCCTCTCAAGGCCTGCCAGGCCTGGGCCTTGGCCCATGCTGAAGCCCGCTTGAAGCAGCACCATCCCAGCCCGCAGGCAGGGCTGCAGCCCTGCGTCAAATTCAGTACCTTCCCTCTGAAAACCGCCACTTGCACCACCGTCATGCAGCCCTTGCCCAGCGCGGGCACCAGCCCGGTGCGCCCACGGTTCGGGCCTGTGAAAGCCCATGAAAAAAGCCACCCTGAGGTGGCTTTCTTTCTCCACAGATCCATTGAACAACCCTGTGGATAATCAGTGAACAGCAAGTGAACGAGGCGTCCAAGTGCTTGCATTCACTGGCCGCAGGCTAAGCTGCCTGCAAATCAGGCAACCTCCAGATCCAAGGGAAAACCCTCGATTCGGAAGGCGCCTGACCCACCTCGCCTCAGGCATCCGTGCGGCGGATCTGCGCGCGCCCTGCCGCCGTGATGTGCCATTGATGGCTGCTGTCCACTTCGACCAGTCCACGCTCGCGCAGCCTCTTGGACAGATGCTCGCGCGCCGCGCTTTCCAGCGACACGGGCTCGCCCATCTCCAGCTTCTTGAGCACTTCGAGTTCATCCACCGTCGGCTCGTACACGGGTGCGTGATATGTGGTTTCGGCCATCGCTACTCCTTCGCTATTCAAAGTCTCATGCCCCAGGACTCTCGGGGGCACGGACCCAAACATAGCCTTGGCCCGGGAGCCGCGCAATCGGTGGCCGCACCTTTTTTCGAGTTGTGGGCGATGATTGCACGCTTTGCGGCGGCGTCCCACAGGCGCCAGGGCCAGGCCCCGGCCTGACAACGGGCGATCCACGCTCTTGCCGCACCCGCCCCATTGGCCGCTCCCTCACCATCTGACCCAGGAATTCAGGTTTTCATGCTGTACGCCATCACCGCCTTGTTCGCCTTCCAGTTGCTGGGGGAGGCCATCGTCCAGCTCACGGGGCTGCCGCTTCCGGGCGCGCTCGTGGGCACGCTGCTGCTGCTGGCGGCGCTGCTGCTGCACGGCCGCCTGCCCGAGTCGCTGGAGAAGGCCGCCGGCGTGCTGCTGCAGAACATGATGCTGCTGTTCATTCCCGTCATTGCAGGCGTGATGCTGGAGTTCGACCGGCTGTCGCGCGAATGGCAGCCCTTCGTGCTCGCCTGCGTGGCCGGTGCGGCCATCACCTTCCTGGCCACGGCCTTCACCTTCCGCTGGTGCCTGGAGCGCCAGCGCGCCCGTGAAGCGGCTGCCAGCCAGGGAGACAAGGCATGAGCGCGCTCACCCCCCACTGGCACAGCGCCTGGCAATCGCTGTCCGGCAATGCATCCACCGCCCATCTGCCCTGGCTGGTGCTGACCATGGCCGTCTACCTGGCGGCCATGGCGCTGTACCGCCGAAGCGGCAACCATCCGCTCCTGATTCCCGTGTTCACGGCTGTGGTCGTCATCGTGGGCGTGCTGCTGGCCACGGGCACCTCCTATGCCAGCTACCGCAGCGGCGTCTCGCTGCTGGGGCTGCTGATCGGCCCGGCCACCGTCGCGCTGGCAATTCCGCTGTACGCCCAGCGCGAGCGCATCCGCGCGCTGTGGCTGCCCATCAGCGTGGCGCTGGCCGTGGGCTGCGTGGTGGCGCTGCTGTCGGCACTGCTGATCGGCTGGAGCCTGGGTGCCACGGTGCAGACGCTGGTGGCGCTGGCGCCCAAGTCGGCCACCATTCCCATCGCCCTGCCCATGGCCGAGCGCTTTGGCGGGCCGGCCTCGCTGGCGGCCGTGGCCGTGGCCATCACCGGCATTGCGGGCACGATGATGGCGCCGCTGCTGATCCGCTTGGTGCGCAGCGATGACCCGGCCGTGCAGGGTTTTGCCCTGGGACTTACAGCCCACGCCATTGGCACGGCACGCGCGCTGCAGGTGAATCCGACCATGGGCGCCTTCTCGGCCCTGGCCATGGGCCTGAACGGCGTGGCCACGGCCGTGGTCATGCCGCTGTGCCTGGCCGTACTGCCCTGGTTTTGAGCGCGATTGCGGGTTTTCCCCAGAGACACCCCCACAAGCCTGTGGACAAGCGCCGCCAGCAGCAAGGATAAGTCAGTTAAGTGACTGTCATCGTTGAACAATCCAAAGCCTGCTTAATTTTCAGGCAGGCCGGTGCTCCCTGGCGCGCTGCTGCAGCCATGAAGAGAACACGCGCAGGGCGGGCGCGGGCTGCGCATCGGGCGCCAGGGCCGGCGTGACCAGGTAGTAGGCGCGGTTGCCGCGCAGCGGCTGCGGGCAGGCAATGATGAGGTCGCCGCGCGCCAGTTCCTGCTCGATCAGCATGGGTGGCATCAGCGCCACGCCCAGGCCCTGGCTGGCCGCCACGGCCAGCATGGAGAACAGCTCCAGCCGCATGCCATCCAGCGCGCGCGGCGCGGCCACGCCCATGGCATCGAACCACTGCTGCCAGCCGTAGGGCCGCGTGCTTTGCTGCAGCAGCGGCATCCGGGCCACGATGTCCGCCCCCACAGGCAGCCAGGCGCGGCCCGGCTCGCGTGCCTGGGCCGTGGCCAGCAGTTGCGGGCTGCACACGGGAACGACCTCTTCGTCCATCAGCCATTGCGCCTGCACGCCGGGCCAGCGTGCCACCTGCTCGGGCGTGCCTGCATAGAGCGCGGCGTCGAACACGGTATCGGCAAACAGGAAGGGCCGCGTCTGCACGTCGATGTGCACCGTGACCTCGGGATGCTCACGCGCCAGCTGCGGCAGGCGCGGCAGCAGCCAGCGCGTGGCGAAGGTGGGCACGGCAGCCAGGTTGAGCGGGCCGCCTTCGCCCTGGTGGGCCATGATGTCCAGCGTGTCGCGCTCCAGGCCGTGCAGCCAGCGCGAGACCTGCTGGGCGTACTGCGTGCCCGCCTCGGTCAGCAGCACGCCGTGGCGCGTGCGCCGGAACAGCTGCACCCCCAGGAACTCCTCCAGCGCAATGATCTGGCGCGATACCGCGCTTTGCGTGAGCGACAGTTCCTGCGCCGCACGCGTGTAGCTGATGTGCCGGGCGGCCGATTCGAAGCAGGCAAGGGCTTGGGTGGATGGCAGGGCTCTACGCATATCTCATAAATTCAATGCACTTCAGAGCCTCACATCATAGGGAATAACCCGCAACATGGAATCCATACATGCGCTTTACGCATTCATGGATGAACAAACATCGTTTGCGCCGGGCCCAGGCCCGCTTCTAAGATGCGTCGCAACAACGCTCCATGGCCACAGCCTGCCCGGCTTTGGCATATGGCAGCGACCCGCCTTTGACCTCTTTGTTTTTTGGAGAAACCACGCCATGGCCCGCAACAGCTTCCAATGGGATGACCCCTTCCAGCTCGACCAGCAACTGAGCGAAGACGAGCGCATGATCCGCGACGCGGCCCATGCCTACTGCCAGGAGAAGCTGGCTCCCCGCGTGCTGGAAATGTTCCGCCACGAAAAGTCCGACGTGAGCATCTTCCGCGAGATGGGCGAGCTGGGCCTGCTGGGCCCCACCATCCCCACGCAGTACGGCGGCGCGGGCCTGAACTATGTCAGCTACGGCCTGGTGGCGCGCGAGATCGAGCGCGTGGACTCGGGCTACCGCTCCATGGCCAGCGTGCAAAGCTCGCTGGTGATGGTGCCCATCAATGAATTCGGCACCGAAGACCAGAAGAACAGGTACCTGCCCAAGCTGGCCAGCGGCGAGTTCATCGGCTGCTTCGGCCTGACGGAACCCGACCACGGCTCCGACCCCGGCAGCATGTCCAGCCGCGCCTACAAGGTGGACGGCGGCTACCGCCTCAAGGGCAACAAGATGTGGATCACCAACAGCCCCGTGGCCGACGTGTTCGTGGTCTGGGCCAAGGAAGTGACCGAGGACGGCCATGTGGGCGAGATCCGCGGCTTCATCCTGGACAAGGGCATGAAGGGCCTGTCGGCCCCGGCCATCCACGGCAAGGTGGGCCTGCGCGCCTCCATCACGGGCGAGATCGTGATGGACGACGTCTTCGTTCCCGAGGAAAACGCCTTCCCCGAGGTGCGCGGCCTCAAGGGCCCCTTCACCTGCCTGAACAGCGCACGCTTCGGCATTGCCTGGGGCGCCCTGGGCGCAGCCGAGTTCTGCTGGCACACGGCGCGCCAGTACACGCTGGACCGCAAGCAGTTCGGCCGCCCCCTGGCTGCCAACCAGCTGATCCAGAAGAAGCTGGCCGACATGCAGACCGAGATCACCCTGGGCCTGCAGGCCGCGCTGCGCGTGGGCCGCATGAAGGACGAGCACCAGAACGTGATCGAGATCACCTCGCTGATCAAGCGCAACAACTGCGGCAAGTCGCTGGACATCGCCCGCATGGCGCGCGACATGATGGGCGGCAACGGCATCAGCGATGAGTTCGGCGTGGCCCGCCATCTGGTCAACCTGGAAGTGGTCAACACCTACGAGGGCACGCACGATGTGCATGCGCTGATCCTGGGCCGGGCTCAGACCGGCATCGCAGCGTTTTCGAACTGAAGCTCCCCCTGAGCCGCTGCGCGGCTTCCCCCTCTCTACTTGCTCCGCAAGGGAGGGGGACGACGCCCTCGCCGCGAGGCGGCTCTTGCTCGGCGTCTCTCGCTTGGGCAGCGTCCGTCTCGCACGCTATGGGGGATGGAAGCTCAAGCACTCAGCTGAACTACCAGCGGCATCGGGCGCGCTCATATTTCTTCCCTCTCATGTCCTCCACATCCTCCTCGCCGGCCGCATTGGCTGGTATCAAGGTGCTTGATCTTTCCCGCGTGCTGGCCGGGCCCTGGTGCACGCAGACGCTGGCCGACCTGGGTGCCGATGTGATCAAGGTCGAGCGGCCCGTGGCCGGCGATGACACGCGCCACTGGGGTCCTCCGTTCCTGGCGCGCGACGATGGCCAGGCCACGCAGGAGGCCAGTTATTTCACGGCCTGCAACCGCAACAAGCGCTCGGTCACCATCGACATGTCCACCCCCGATGGGCAGCAGCTGATTCGCCAGATGGCGGCAGGGGCCGATGTGCTGGTGGAGAACTTCAAGGTCGGTGGCCTGGCCCAGTACGGGCTGGACTACGAAAGCCTCAAGGCGCTCAACCCGCGCCTGATCTATTGCTCGGTCACGGGTTTCGGCCAGACCGGCCCGTATGCCGAACGCGCGGGCTACGACCTCATGGTGCAGGCCATGTGCGGGCTGATGAGCATCACCGGCCATGCCGATGAGGCGCCCGGAGGCGGCCCTCTCAAGGTGGGCGTGGCCGTGATCGACGTGTTCACGGGCCTGTATGCCAGCAATGCCATCCTGGCTGCGCTGCATGCGCGCCAGGCCTCGGGCCGGGGCCAGCACATCGACATGGCCCTGCTCGACGTGGGCATGGCCGTGCTGGCCAACCAGGCCGCCGGCTTTCTGGCCACGGGCGAATCGCCGGGCCGTGCCGGCAACATCCACCCCAGCCTGGCGCCCTACCAGGACTTCGCCACGGCCAACGGCAACGTGCTGCTGGCCATTGGCAATGACGGGCAGTTCGCGCGCTTTTGCGCCGCCGTCGGCGAAGCCGGCTGGGCGCAGGACGAGCGCTTTGCCACCAACACCGCCCGCGTGCGCAATCGCCAGGCGCTGCTGGAGCGGATGGTGCCCCTCATGAAGACACGCGGCACGGCCGAATGGATTGCGCTGCTGGAAGACAAGGCCGTGCCCTGCGGCCCCATCAACACCATCGCCCAGGCCTTCGACGACCCGCAGGTGCGCGCACGCGGCATACGCGTCGAGCTGCCGCGCGAGGCCGGCGACGGCATCTCGCGCATCGCCGGCGTGGCCAGCCCCATGCGGCTGAGCGATACCCCGCCCGTGCTGCGCAGCGCACCGCCCTCCCTGGGCCAGCACACCGATGAAGTGCTGGGCGAGCTGGGCATTGCGCCCATGGCCATCCAGGCGCTGCGCTCGCGCGGCGTGGTCTGATCGCCAGCGCCGCGCAACACCTCCTCCACATTTCTCAGCCCAAGCACCGCCATAAGAATGTCCTAAAGAATCACGCCCTCCCACCCGTCGGTGCCTCACAACAAACGTCCACAACATCCATTCAAGGAGACAACACCATGACTCACACCTCCCGCATCGCGCTCGCCGGCATCCTCGGCGCCCTCGCGCTTTCGGGCGCAGCCCATGCCCAGGGCTACCCCACCAAGCCCATCAAGCTGCTCGTGCCCTTCGCGGCCGGCGGCACCACCGACCTGATCGCGCGCATCGTGGCCGAACCGCTGGGCCGTGCCCTGGGCCAGCCCGTGGTGGTCGAGAACAAGGGCGGCGGCGGCGGCAGCATCGGCGCGGCCGAGACGGCGCGCTCCCAGCCCGATGGCTACAGCCTGGGCATCGCCACCGTGTCCACCACGGCCACCAACCCGGCGATCAACCCCAAGATCCCGTACAACGTGCTGACCGACTTCACGCCCATCGTGAACATCGCGGCCACGCCCAACATCATTGCGGCCAACCCCAAGTTCGCGGGCAAGAACTACCAGGAGTTCCTGGCCGAGGTGAAGAAGAACCCCGGCAAGTACTCCTACGCCTCGCCCGGCAACGGCAGCATCACCCATCTGATGATGGAGATGTTCAAGCTGTCCACGGGCACCGACATCACCCACGTGCCCTACCGTGGCAGCGGCCCCGCGCTGAACGACGCCGTGGCCGGCCAGGTTCCGCTGATCTTCGACAACCTGCCCTCCGCCCTGGGCTTCGTCAAGGAAAAGCGCCTGGTGCCCATCGTGGTGGCCGCCCCCCAGCGCCTTGCCGCCCTGCCCGATGTGCCCACCTTCAAGGAAGTGGGCCTGGCCCCCGTCAACCGCATGGCCTACTACGGCATCGTCGGCCCCAAGAACCTGCCGCGCGACATCGTGGACAAGGTCAACGCCGCCACGCGCAAGGTGCTGCAGGACCCGGCCATCAAGAAGCGCATCGAGGAAACCGGCTCGCTGATCGTGGCCGACACGCCCGAGCATTTCTTTGAAGAGATCAAGGCCGAACTGGCGGTCTACAAGGATGTGGTGCAAAAGCAGAACCTGACGATGGATTGAGCCTGCGCGTCACCCACTGACCATCCCCGCCACGGCGGGGATTTTTGTTGGAGGGCTCGAAGGCTGGAGCCGCCAAGCGACATCCCAGCAACCTGCCTCCTTACCTGTCTTTTACCCTGCGAGATACAATGTATCTCACCCCTTTTTGCAGAAGCACACCATGGCAACCACCACCATGATCCACGTGCGCGTGGATGAAGAGATCAAGGCACAGGCCGCCGAAACCCTGGCCGGCATGGGCTTGACGGTGTCGGATGCCGTACGTGTCTTTCTGATGCGCGTGGTGGCCGACCAGCAATTGCCCTTCGACCTAAGGGCACCCAACGCCGAGACGCGCGCAGCCATGCAGGAGGCACGCACCATGCGCAAGGCACGCTTTGCCACCGCGGACGATTTGCTCCATGACCTCGAAAAAGGCAGCGAGCAGTAAGCGCGCAGTCCTTCCCCGCGCATCGGACCGGACCAAGGCTTTCGCCAAGGACTGGGTCCGGCTGTCGCATTCCGGCCGCCATGACATGAAGCGGTTGAAGGAGGCCATGCTGCTGCTGATTGCCAACGATGCCCCCTGGAGCCTCAGTGGCTGGACCATGCCCTCACCGGCGACTGGGCCGATCACAGGGAGTGCCACGTGGGGGGCGATTTCCTGCTGATCTACCGGCTCGATGGCCAGGGCGCCAACGAATCAATCATTTTCGTGCGAGCCGGCACGCACGCCGAGCTGTTCGACTAAGACACACCCAGCAACGCCTCGCACACCTCACACAGGCGCTCAGCCAGGCGCCGCCCCGGCGCCGACAACTGGGCCCGCACATGCAGTGCCACCTCCACATCAGGCACGGGTGCGAAGCCGGCCATGCCGTCGAGCAGGCGGTGGCCGGGCCCGACCAGCCTGCGCGGCAGCAGGCTGATGCCCAGGCCCTGCTCCACGGCGGCTTCCAGGCTGGCCAGGCTGGCGCTCACATAGGCCAGGCGCCAGCGCCGGCCGGCGGCATCCAGCGCATGCGTCATCTCGCTGCGGTACAGGCCGCCCTGCGGAAATACCACCAGGGGCAAGGGATCCATCCCGTGGCAGGGATGCCGCGCACTGTCTATCCAGGCCAGCGGTTCGGGCCAGCGCGCCATGCCGGGCGTGCTGCCGCTGCGCTGCTTGACGATGGCCAGGTCCAGCTCGCCGGCCTGCAGTTGCTGCCATATCGCCTGCGACAGCCCGCTGGTCAGCTCCAGGCGCAACTGCGGCTGGCTGCGCGCCAGCGCGCCCAAGGCGGGCATCAAGGCATTGCCGGCAAAGTCCTCGGGAACACCGATGCGCAGCACGGCCTCGGTGGCGCCAGCCAACTGCTCCACGGCCTCGTCCATGAGGGCCAGGATGCGTTGCGCATAGGCCAGCAGGCGCTCTCCTTCCAGCGTGCATTCCACATGGCGCCCGCTGCGGTCCAGCAGCGTGCAGCCCATTTGCTCCTCCAGCCTGCGGATCTGCTGGCTGACCGTGGACTGGGTCAGGTGCACGCCCTGCGCCGCGCGCGTGAAGCTGCCGGTTTCGGCCACGGCGCAGAAGCTGCGCAGCAGGGTGGGGTCTATGGAAGAGGGTTGCATGGGGCTTGGGCGAGTTTCAGTGGCTTTGTCACTGCCCAGCATTTGATCATTTAATTTTCCAATTGATGGGCCCCGTCCTAGACTGCGGCCTCAGCTCCCGATTGCACAGCCATCCCCATGCAAGAACAAGAACACATTCGCCTTCTGCGCCATGCCGTGCAGCTGGCGCACGACAACCGCCTGCGGGGCGGCCGGCCCTTCGGCGCCCTGCTCGCGCGCGAGGGGCAGATCCTGTCCACGGGCGTCAACGAGATCGTGCAAAGCCATGACCCCAGTGCCCATGCCGAAATGCAGGCGCTGCGCGCCGGCACGCGCGCCCAGGCCAACCCCAGCCTGGCTGGCTGCACCATCTACGCCAGCGGCCACCCCTGCCCCATGTGCCTGGCGGCGCTGGTGATGGCCGGGGCCGGGCAGGTTTTCTTCGCCTTCGACAACGCGGACGCCCAGCCTTACGGCCTGTCCAGCGAAGGCGCCTACCAGCGGCTGCGCATGCCGCTGCAGCCGCCACCGCTGCCCCTGACGCGGCTGGACACGGGCATCACGGCGGCCCAGCTGTATGGCAACGCCCCCTGGGCCTGAAGCCATGTCGTCCATTGCGCCCACACGCACCGAGGCGCCTGCCGCAGCACACGCCATTCCAACGGCGCTGTGGCTGGCCACCGTGGTCCTGGTCACGCTGAACCTGCGCCCGTTTCTCACGGCCATCGGCCCGCTGGGCCCGCAGATCCAGTCCTCCACGGGCATGGATCTGTCCACGCTGTCCTGGCTGACGCTGCTGCCCATGGCGTTGATGGGCGTGGGCGCCTGGCTGGCCCCGGCCGCGCTGCGGCGCCTGGGTCCGCGCCGCGCCGTGGTCGGATCCTTGGCGGTGATTGCGCTGGGCTGCGCGCTGCGCGTGGCGGGCTCCAGTGCAGCCACCCTGCTGGCCACGGCCGCGCTGTGCGGCGCTGGCGTGGCCCTGGTGCAAGGCGTGCTGCCGGGCCTGATCAAGCGCCAGTCGCCCGCACACATGGCCCAGATGATGGGGCTGTACTCGGCCGCGCTCATGGGCGGCGGGGCGCTCGGTGCCCAGATTTCGCCGCTGGCCGTGCAATGGGGACTGGACTGGCGCTTTGCACTGGCGCTCTGGACTGCGCCCGCCCTGCTGGCCCTGGTGCTGGCGCGGCATGCGCTGAGCACATTGCCGGGTCCGGCGCCCATGGCGACCCATACCTCGCAAGACACCGGCTGGCTGCGTCAGCGCCCGCGCACCTGGCTGCTGATGGCCTGCTTCGGCCTCATCAATGGCGGCTATGCGGCCATGGTGGCCTGGCTTGCGCCCTTCTACCAGACGCACGGCTGGAGCCCCGCGCAAAGCGGCGGCCTGGTCGCCCTGCTTTCGGTGGCCCAGGCCAGCGCCGCGCTGGGACTGCCCGTGCTGGCTTCGCGCCATGCCGACCGGCGGCCGTGGCTGGGGTTCACGCTGCTGTGCCAGATCATCGGCCTGGCCGCCCTGGCCTGGTGGCCTGATGCGGCGCCGCTGCTCAACATCGTCATCCTCGGCATCGGCCTGGGTGGCTGCTTCGCGCTGATGATGGTGGTGGCGCTGGACCATCTTCCCCACCCCACGCAGGCCGGTGCGCTCAACGCGCTGATGCAGGGCGGCGGCTTTCTGATTGCGGCGCTGGCGCCCTATGTGATCGCCCGGCTGCACCAGTTCACGGGCGGATTCGGCGCCGGCTGGCTGGCACAGCTGGGCGCCGTGCTCATGGTCTGCGTGCTGGTGTCACGCCTGGCACCGCAGCGCTACGCCCAGGCCATGCGGGCACCCGGCGACTGACCCGCTTCAGTGCGCGGCCTGGAAGCCGGCCGACCAGCGCATGAAGGCCCAGATGCACCAGGCCAGGCCCAGCGCCACCAGGCCGCCGCCGATCCAGCCGATGTTCTGCATGCCCGCATGCATGCTGACCTGGCTGCCCAGCAGCGCACCGCCGCCAATGCCGATGTTGAAGATGCCCGAGAACATGGACATGCCCACATCGGTGGCGTCGGCCGCCAGCTTGAGCACCTGGGACTGCATGGCCAGGGCGAAGCAGATCATGGCGACACCCCAGACCGAGCTCATCACGTAGAGCGATGCCTCATGGCCCGAGGCCGGCACCAGCATCAGCAGGCTGGCCGACAGCACGCCAATGGCGGCCAGCAGAAAGCCGCGCGGATGGCGCAGGCCCCACCAGCTGAACATCACGCTGCCCACGATGCCCATGCCGCCGTACAGCAGCAGCACGGCCGTGGTCACCTTGCCCTCGAAGCCCGCGATGTCCTGCACGAAGGGCTCGATATAGCTGTAGGCCGTGAACTGCCCGGTGATCACGACCACCAGCAGGATGTAGATGGACAGCAGCGCCGGGCGGCGCAGCAGCATGGGCACGCTGGCCAGGTTTCCCGCGTTCTCGCTGGGCAGGAGCGGCAGCAGCCGGGCCAGGGCCACCATGACGATGGCGGCCACCCCGCCCACGGCCAGGAACGTCGTGCGCCAGCCCAGCCATTCGCCCACGATGCGGCCCAGCGGAATGCCCAGCACCATGGCCATGGAGGTGCCGGTGGCCAGCAGGCTCAGCGCCACGGCCTTCCTGCCGGGCGGCGCCACGCGCACGGCCAGCGAGGCGGTGATGGACCAGAACACCGCGTGCGACAGCGCAATGCCGATGCGGCTGACCATGAGCGAGGCAAAGCTCCAGGCCACGCCCGACAGCACATGGCTGGCCACGAACAGCGCGAACACGCCCATCAGCAGCTTGCGCCGCTCCACATTGCGCGTGAGCAGCATGAAGGGCAGCGAGGCCAGGGCCACGATCCAGGCATAGATGGTCAGCATCAGCCCGACCTGCTCGGTGGGCATGCCAAAGCTCGCGCCAATGCTGCTGAGCAGGCCCACGGGCACGAACTCGGTGGTATTGAAGACGAAGGCGCCCAGCGCCAGCGCGATCACGCTGAGCCAGGCCTGGGCGGCCGTGGGTGTGGATGACGCGGAAACGGAGCCGGCCGCAGCGGAGACGGAAGGGGGCATGGGGAACGTGGGGCCTTTTTGTTGCAGCGCAATATTGTGCTGTGCCATGCGACCGCCTGATGTCAGCTGCCGCGCAGGCCCCAGTGCCGCCAGGGGGACTCAGGCCGGCGGCAGGTGGCAGACGGCCTCGATGTTGTGGCCGTCGGGGTCGAGCACAAATGCTGCGTAATAGTCGTCATGGTAGTGCGGTCGCAGGCCGGGCTCGCCGTTGCAGCGCCCGCCTGCCGCCAGGGCCGCCGCATGGAAGTCGTCAACCATGTGACGGTTGTCCACGCGGAAGGCCACATGGATGGGAGGCTGATTGGGCGTGCCCCCGCTGATCCAGAAATCGGGCTTGGGCGGCTCGCCGAAGCCCGCAGTGTCCGTATGGCCCGTGACTTCGGCAGAAAGCTCCATGAGGATTTCATAGCCCAGCGGCGCCAGGGCGCGTGCATAGAAATCCTTGCTGCGCTCGAAGTCCGATACGAGGATTCCCGTGTGGTCGATCATGGCTGTGCTCCTGCCTGTTCATGACGGACACCAGCATGCCATGGAGACCGCTGCGGCACCAGTGGACTGGCGCAGGTGTTCAGTAAGCGACGGTGAAACGCTGGCGCAGGTGCAAGCCCTTGTCCAGCGCGTCGACCAGGGCCACGGCCAGGTCCGCTGCCGAAATCGTGCCGGGCTGGCCATCGGCCTGCATCAGCGGCTCATCCTTGCCCGTGCGGTATTGGCCCGTGCGTTCGCCATGGTCGCCCAGGTGCAGGGCAATGGGCGGGCTCAGCATCGTCCAGTCCAGGCCCTGCTCCTTTTGCAGATCGTTGAGGGCATCGCGGGCAGCCGAGGCGCCGGGCTTGATGGCGGCCGGGAACTCGGGCGTGTCCACCAGTTGCTTGCCGGGTGCGATGTAGAGGCTGCCTGCGCCGCCGACCACAAGGTAGCGCTTGATGCCGGCCGCCTTGGTGCCCGCCACGATGGCGCGCGAGCCGCGCATGAAGTCCTCATAGATGTCGGGATTGCCCCAGCCCGCGTTGTAGGCGCTGACCACGGCGTCCGCGCCCGCCACGGCGCGCTGCACGGCGGCGGCGTCCAGTACATCGGCCTGCACGGCCTGAACCCGCGGCTGGGGCGCCAGCTTGGCGGGGTCGCGCACCAGGGCCACGACCTCATGGCCGCGCTGCAGCAGCTCCTTCAATACCGCCGAACCCACAAAGCCGGTTGCGCCAATCAATGCCACTTTCATCTTCGGTCCTTTATGGCGCCAGGGCGCCTGTTCACGATGGCATTGAGATTACGCCGTTCACAATGCGTGCGGTAGACGGCAATTTTTACCAAGACCTTGAAGTGCAGCTTCACAATACAGCCCATGGATGACTACAAACGCATGGCCGTTTTCGCCGCCGTGGTGCAGCACGGCTCCATGAGCGCCGCCGCGCGTGCCCTGGGCATGAGCCCCTCGGCCGTGAGCCAGCAGGTTCGCCAGCTCGAACGCGATGGCGGCGTCACCCTGCTGCACCGCTCCACCCGGCAGATTGCGCTGACCGACACGGGCGAGCGCTACTACCAGCAGTGCGCCGCCATGGCCCAGGCCGCCAGCCAGGCGCGGGCCGAGCTGGCGGCCGCGCGCGACGAGCCAGGCGGCGAGCTGCGCCTGTCAGCCACCGTGGGCTTTGCCCGCCACATCGCGCCGGCCCTGGGCCACTGGCTGGCGCGGCACCCCGCACTGCGCCTGCACCTGGATGTGGACGACGCGCCCATCGACCTCATACAAAGCCGCATCGACCTGGCCTTGCGCTTCGGCCGGCTGGCCGATTCCGGCTGGGCCGCCCGGCGCCTGGGCGCCATGCGCAACTGGCTGTGCGCCTCGCCCGCATGGATACAGGCCCAGGGAGGCAGCGCGGCCTGGCGCCACCCGGCACCGCTGGCCAGCATGCGCTGGCTGGGCCTGGCGCGCGAGGGCCAGGGCCAGGCCCTGCGTGCCGAGGCGCGCCACCCTGACACGGGCGAGACCTACAGCCTGCAGGTGCTGCCGCATGTGGCCAGCAACAACCAGCTGTCCATCCAGCAGATGTGCGAGGCGGGCCTTGGCCTGGCCCTGCTGGGCAGCATGGACGTGGCCGACACGGTGGCCGAAGGCCGCCTGGTGCGCCTGCTGCCCGACTGGGACTTCGGCGGCCTGGACATCTGGGCCGTCACCCCGCAGCGCCAGGCCCAGCCCGCCAAGGTGCGCCAGGCCATCGCTGCCTTGCAGGCCTATCTGGCCCGGTTGCCGGGCGTGGTCGATGCGCCGGCCCCGGCCTGAGGATCATGGACAGTGCACGAAAAAAAGCCCGCACGGGGCGGGCATGAAAACGAAGGAAGGACGCTCGCTCAGTCGAGGGCTGTCTTCTGGCCGTTCTTGAACACGCTCAGCGTGTACGAGGGGTTCTTCATCTCGCCGTTCTTCTCGAAGGCGATCTTCGAGGTCACGCCCGAGTAGTCGGCCTTTTGCAGGAAGGGGATGTAGACCTTGGGGTCCCAGGAGTTGGCGCGCTTCATGGCGTCGGCCAGCATCATGGTGGCGTCGTAGAAGTACGGGCTGTAGACCTGGAACTGGCCGGGGTACTTGGCGTCGTAGCGCTTTTTCCATTCCGTGCCGCCGGGCATCTTGGCCAGCGAGGCGCCGCCATCGGCGCAGATCACGTTGTCCAGCGGCTTGGCACCGGCCGCCACCTTGGCCAGCTCGGGCACGCACAGGCCGTCGCCGCCGAAGTACTTGGCATCGTTCAGGCCCAGCTGGGCCATCTGGCGCAGCATGGGGCCGGCCTGGCCGTACATGCCGCCGTAGAAGATGCCATCGGGCTTCTTGGCCTTGATCGAGGTCAGGATGGCCATGAAGTCCGTGGCCTTGTCGTTCGTGAACTCCGAGGCCACGACCTTCACGCCCAGCTTTTCCGCATCCTTCTTGAACACATTGGCCAGGCCCTGGCCGTAGGCCGTGCGGTCATCGATGATGGCCACGGTCTTGAGCTTGAGCGTCTGCGCCGCGTACTTGGCCAGTGCCGCGCCCAGCGCGTTGTCATTGGCGATCACGCGGTAGGTGGTGTTCCAGCCGGGCTTGGTCAGGTCGGGGTTGGTGGCCGCGCCCGTGATCATGGGAATGCCGCAGTCCTGGAAGACCTTGGACGAGGGAATGGCCACGCCCGAGTTGAGGAAGGCCACGGCGCCGGCGACCTTGTCGTCGCACAGCTTCTGCGAGGCGGCCGTGCCCTGCTTGGGATCGGCCACATCGTCCTCGGCCACCAGCTGGAACTTGACCTTCTTGCCGGCGATCTCCATGCCCTTGGCATTGAGCTCGTCGATGGCCATGCGCACGCCGTTTTCGTTGTCCTTGCCGAAATTGGCCTGGGGACCGGACACCGGGCCGATGTGGCCGATGCGGATCACCTGCTCCTGGGCCATGGCCACGCCACCCATGCCGGCCACGACGGCCGCAATACACAACTTCCGGGACATCTTCATCGCGCACTCCTCAGTTGAAACAGGCCGTCACGTTATTCCCGTCATCGCGGCTTGGCAATGCCGCGTGACGGGGCCGCGACACTCGGCACCAACTCAGTGTTTACGAGCATCCGTCCCCACCCAAAGCTGTGCTGGGTGGCGCGCCGCAACCGGCGACGCAGGCGACGCTTGCAACTCAGGCCGCGCGGGCCTGGCCCAGCGCCTGCACCTGGGCCAGTTGGTCCAGGGCCGCCAGGCAGGCATGGGCCACCTCCACGCCCTTCTTCACGAAGTGGGCGCGGAAGAACTCCACATGGTCGCCGTGCTCGTGGAAGTCGCGCGGCGTGAGCACGGCGGAGAACACGGGCACCTCGGTGTCGAGCTGCACGCGCATCAGCCCGTCGATCACGGCCGAGGACACGAACTCATGGCGATAGATGCCGCCATTGACCACCAGAGCGCAGGCGATGATGGCGTCGAAGCGGCCAGTGTCGGCCAGCTTCTTGGCCAGCAGCGGGATCTCGAAGGCGCCGGGCACATTGAAGTGGCTGATGTTCTGCGCGGCCACGCCCTGGGCCTGCAGCTCGGCCGCCATGGAGTCGCGCGCCTGGTGCACGACATCGGTATGCCAGCTCGCGCAGATGACGGCCACGCGGCTGCGGCCCGCGACGGCCCTCCACGGCGTGCCCGAGGCCGTGCCGTGTGCGGAGAAATTCAAGGAGACAGGAGTCTGATTCATGGTGCTCTTTCAAGATGAGACAAATGAATCAGGGCGCGCGCCATGGCGCCGCATGGCGCGGCGCAGCCCATGGGACAACCATGGGCATGGCGCCTGCCATGCAGGTGCTGCGCGATCTCTTTCATCCGGACTGTGACCGTCGGCTCTGGCATCTCACCAGATCTGCTGACCCCGGCCGGCCTTGCGGCTTGCCGGGCGCTCGCGGGCTCCTGGACACATGCCTAAAGACAGATCCAGATACCGCCGGTGGGGAATTTCGCCCCGCCCTGAGAACGCTGCTTTGCGGCGCACGGACTGCGCACCGCCAAAGACAGAGGCCATTCTAGCCGCGCCCGCAAGCCATTGCCGCGATCGGGGCGGCAGGCGCCCTTGCGCACCACGCCTGCGCAATTCATCTGGCAACACCTACAGAATATGGGCGAATTGCTATCAAAATAGAAGCTCCGCTGTCGCCCTTGTTGCCTTGCAAGGACGACCCAGGTCAACCAATACGGCCTGTCAAACGTCATAGGAAGAGATCCAGACAGGAAACACGCCTTTGCCCGGACCCCATACCATGCCCCGTTCCAACGCCCCCACCGCGCAGTCACACCAGCAGCGTGACCTGCGCCCCCTGCGCACGCTGCGCCTGCTGGCCGGCCTTGGCCTCGCCGCCCTGGTCACCGCCTGCGCCGTGCCGCCCGATGGCTACTCGGACATGGGCTCCGGCTACCCCAGCTATCCGACCTACCCCAGCTACCCCTCTGGCGGCGGCGTCATCTACCCCTCCTATCCCACGCAGCCCGCCTATCCCGACAACGGCTGGTACGAGCGCCAGCGCCTGCAGCGTGAGCGCGATCGCCTGCAGTACGAGCGCGAGCGCATTCAGCAGGAGCGCAACCGCGACGCCTGGCGCGACCGCCAGGAGCGCGAGCGTGAAATGCGCGAGCGCGACCGGGACCGTGACCGCCAGGCACAGGACCGCGACCGCCAGTTGCGCGAACGCATGCAGGAGCAGCAGCGCCGCGAAGCCGAGCGCCAGCAGCGGGACCGCGAGCGCGACCAGGGCCAGCAGCAACGCGATCGTGAACGCCAGCAACGCGACCGGGAACAGCAGCAGCGTGACCGCGAGCAGCAGCAACGCGCCATCGAGCGCATGCAGCGCGAAAGCCAGGGCGGCGGCAACCCCTACCCCACGCAGGATCCGCGCCACTGGCGTTGAACGGCTGACCAGCGGCATATCCAGCCCCCTGCGCTGCGCACCATAATCGGCAATGCACCACATCCCTGTGCCGTTTGTGATGGGAAAGGAAACCGCCATGCACCGCACCCAAGACCTTTGCCAGCGCCGGGCACTGGCGGCGCTTGTACCGATGCTTGCAACGCTGGTGGTGGCGCTCACCGCAGGCCCGGCCTCGGCCCAGGTCATCCGCTGCACGGACGCCAAGACCGGCCGCGTCACCTACACCAACAGCAGTTGCAAGGACGGTGAAAACCGCGTGCAGGTGCAGGAAGCCCCCAGCCCCGAAGAGCTGGAACGCGAGCGCGCGCAGTCCGCCGCCGCCATAGAGCGCAAGAACCAGCAACTGACCCGCGAAGAGGCCGAGCGCCGCGCGCGCGCCCAACAGCAGGAGCGCGAGGCGCGCAGCCGGCGCGAGCGCGAGAACTCGGCCCAGCGCGACAGCGGCGACTCACCCGCCTGCCAGCAGGCGCGCCGCCGTCTGGACACCATCCTGGCCGAGTCCAATCCCGATCCCGCCACCTGGGGCCCGCGCAGCCAGGCCGCCCAGCAGCAAATGGAAATGGCCTGCCTGGGCCCCAAGGCCTATGAGCAGCTGCAGCAATCGCGCGCACTGCAGCCCAATGCCATCAACCGGCCGTGGATCGTCGGGCGCCCCGTGCCACCGCAGCCGCTGCCGCCTTCGGCGCCCATCTCGCACTGCAACGTGTTCCGCTGCTACGACACCAACGGCGGCATCCATCCGCGCTGATTCACGCGCGCAGGCCCTGCTCTACGGTGGGGTAGCGCAAGAGCAGGCCCAGCTCGGCCTTCAGGCGCTGGTTGCGCAGGCGGCGTGACTCCCCCATGAAGCTCAGCAGGCTGGCCGGCAGCTCGCGCTGTGCCTGCTCGCGCGTGATGCGCGCGGGGCGCGGCAGGCCGTAGAGATCGGCCGCAAAGTCGAAATAGTCCCCCATGCGCAGCTGCGTATCGTCGCTGGCGTTGTAGATGCGCTGCGGCCGGCCGCGCCACAGCGCCCGCACGCAGGCGCGGGCCAGGTCGTCGGCATGGATGTGGTTGGTGTAGACATCCTCTGCGGCGCACAGCAGGGGCGTGCCGCGCAGCAGGCGCCCGCGCGGCGTACCGTTTTCCCGGTCCGGCGCATAGATGCCCGGGATGCGCAAAATGCTGGCGCGCAGCCCGCCGCGCCCGGCAAAGCGCACGGCACGCTCGGCGTTCACGCGGCGCTGGGCACGCGCCGTGGCCGGTGCGGGCGGGCGGCTTTCGTCGATCCAGGCACCCTCGCAGTTGCCGTAGACACCGGAGGTCGAGCCATAGACCAGGCTCGCCGGCCGGCCGCGACGGCGCAGCACGCGCAGCAGGGCCGTGGTGCGCGGGTCCAGCCACCAGCCCTCTTCGCCAGCGGGCGGATTGGGCGGCGGCGCCAGGTGGACGACGCGCGTGGCCAGGCCGGCCAGACGGCGCAGCGTGGCAGGTGCGTCCAGATCGCCCAGCAGCGGCGTGATGCCGCGCCCGCGCAGATCCTGCAGGCGCTCGGCGCCACGCGTCAGGGCCAGCACGCGCGGGCCCCGTCGTGCGACGCCGGAGCGCGCGCCGGGCGCGCCCGCCAATGCACCAGCCACGCGCAGCCCCACGTCGCCGCAGCCGACGATGAGCACGCGTTCGCGTCGAAAGCGCGCCGGCAGCGCGCCCAATGGGTTTTGGTTTGAGGGCAAAATCCTGGCCTGTTGCGAGGGCGGCCACCCGCGCGCCGCCGGTCGCGGCAGCGGCATGTCCGTCCGGGAAAGAAGATCGCCGGCGCGCTCCACGCGCCCGCCGGCGCCCCCGAGGATACCGAGAACATGACCGAGATAGCCAACGCTTCCCACGAAATCACCGTACAGCCCAGCGGCCGCGCCTTCGCCACGCAGGACAGCGAGACCATCCTGGCCGCCGCCATCCGCTCCGGCGTGGGCCTGCCCTATGGCTGCAAGGACGGTGCCTGCGGTTCCTGCAAGTGCAAGAAGCTCAGTGGCGATGTCACCCATGGCCCGCATGCCGACAAGGCGCTGACCGCCCAGGAAGAGGCCGACGGCTATGTGCTCACCTGCTGCGCCCGGCCAGCCACCTCGGTGGTGCTGGAGTCGCGCCAGGTCACCGATGCCAGCGCCTTTCCCATCAAGAAAATGCCCGTGCGCGTGGCCACGCTGGAGAAGAAGTCGCACGACGTGATGCAGGTGCGCCTGCAACTGCCCGCCGCAGACAAGTTCCGCTACCACGCAGGCCAATACGTGGAGTTCATCCTGCGCGACGGCGCCCGCCGCGCCTACTCCATGGCCACGGCCCCCCACGTGCAGGACACGGCGCCGGGGCTGGAGCTGCACATCCGCCACATGCCGGGCGGCAAGTTCACCGACCATGTGTTCGGCGCCATGAAGGAAAAGGAAATCCTGCGCGTGGAAGGACCGTTCGGCAGCTTCTTCCTGCGCGAGGACAGCGACAAGCCCGTCATCCTGCTGGCCTCGGGCACGGGCTTCGCCCCCATCAAGGCGCTGCTGGAGCACATCCGCCACAAGGACATCCACCGCTCCGTCACCCTGTATTGGGGCGGCCGCCGCCCCGAAGACCTCTACATGGACGCCTGGGTGCGCGAACAGGCCGAAGCCATGCCGCAGCTGTGCTACGTGCCCGTGGTCTCGGATGCCCTGCCCGAAGACGCCTGGACCGGCCGCACGGGCTTCGTGCACCAGGCCGTGCTGGACGACTTTGCCGACCTCTCGGGCCACCAGGTCTATGCCTGCGGCGCGCCCATCGTGGTCGATTCCGCGCACCAGGCCTATGTGCACCAGCGTGGCCTGCCCGACGAAGAGTTCTACGCCGACGCCTTCACCACGGAAGCCGACAAGGCAGCCTGAAGCCAGGGCAGATCAATCAATACGCAGAAAAACTGCTCTGCATACCTGCGTACCGCCAGGTGTCGCAATTTTTTTGCACAATAGCGCCCCTATGAACCGTAGAAACAGCCTTCTCTCGGTCATGGCGGCCGCTGCTGCCCTGGCCTCCCCGCTTGCCCTGGCGCAAGAGCCCATCCGCCTGATCGTGCCCTATGCGCCCGGCGGTCCGCTGGACATCACCTCGCGCGCGTTGGCCGAGCGGGTGCGTGACTCCCTGGGAGTGGTGATCATCGACAACAAGGCCGGCGCCGGCGGCAACATCGGCGCCGACGCCATTGCCCGTGCCACGCCGGACGGCATGACCATCGGCCTGGCCGCCACGGCCACCCATGCCGTCAATCCCTGGCTGTACGCCAAGATGCCCTATGACGCGGGCAAGGACTTCGCCGGCATCACCCAGATGGTGCGCGTGCCCAATGTGCTGGTGATGAACGCGGCCCGTGCCGAGCAGCTCAAGATCCACAGCGTGGCCGACCTGATCGCCTACGCCAAGGCCAACCCCGGCAAGCTCAACTACGGCAGCGGCGGCAACGGCAGCGCGGGCCACCTGGCCGGCGAAATGCTCAAGCAAAAGGCTGGTATCTTCGCCCTTCACGTGCCCTATCGCGGCGCCAACCCGGCCCAGCTGGCCCTGCTGTCGGGCGAGGTGGACTTCAACATCGACAACCTGGCCGCCGCAGCGCCCAACATCCGCTCCGGCAAGCTCAAGGCGCTGGCCGTGACCTCGCTGAACCCCACCACGCTGCTGCCCGGCGTGCCCGCATTGTCCAAGACCTTCCCCGGCTTTGCCATCGACACCTGGTGGGGCCTGGTGGCCCCGGCCGGCACGCCCAAGCCCGTGCTGGACAAGCTGAGCCGGGCCTTTGGCGATGCACTGGCCGCGCCCGAGACCAAGACCCGCTTCGAGACCCTGATGGCCGAGCCCGTGTCCTCCACACCCGCCGAATTCGACAGGTTCATGGCCGCCGAGCGCGCCAAGTACCAGCCCATCGTCAAGGCCTCCGGAGCGAAGGTGGACTGAGCCGATCCACTGCGTCCCGCCTGGCAAAAAGCCGCAGCCGCCCTCAGGGCGCTGCGGCTTTTTCATTCAGGCCACTTTCGGGATTCAGGCTTGTCGGAGATGCCAGCCAGGCTTGTGCGCCAGGCGGATGCCCTGCCCCGCCACGGCCTGCAGTTGCGCGGGCGTTACGCGCTCAGGCGCGATCTCGGCCAGCGGCACCAGCACGAAGGCGCGCTCGTGCATGCGCGGGTGCGGCACGCTCAGGCGCGGCAGCGCGATGCGCTCGTCGTCCCACAGTTCGATGTCCAGGTCCAGCGTGCGCGGCGCGTTGCGGTAGGGACGCTCACGGCCGGCCGCCAGTTCGATGGCCTGCAGCGCATCGAGCAGCGCCAGCGGCTGCAGCGTGGTGTGCACGGCGGCCACGGCGTTCAGGTAGTCCGGGCCGCTGGAATCGACGGGCGCCGTGCTGTAGAGGGAGGACACGGCCACAAGGCGCGTGCCCGGCAGGCCGCCAATGGCCTGCAGCGCCTGGGCCAGCGCCTGGCCCCGGTCGCCCAGATTGGCGCCCAGGCCAATGGCGACCCAGTGCGCCGGCTCAGTCATCCCCGCCCACGGCGCCATCACCACCGCCCTGTGGCTTGCGGCGACGGCGGCGGCGCTTCTTGGGCGCTGACCCTTCCTCACCCTCCACCTGGGGCAAGGCGGCGGCAGGTGCGTCGGCCTGCTGCGCTTCGCCAGCGCCGGCGTCCTCGCGCGCAGGGCGGGCCTTGGCCACGCGGTGCACCTTGGGCTCGGCGCTGCGCTGGCGGGCGCGCTGCTCGTCGCGGGCCTGGGCGATCAGGTCGTCGCGGCGCGCGTCGTCGGCGTTCTGGAATTCCTGCCACCAGCTGGCCAGGCTTTCATCGACCTCGCCGATGTCGGCGCGCAGGCGCATGAAGTCGAAGCCCGCGCGAAAGCGCGGCTGGGCCACCAGGCTGAACGGCGTGGCGCCCGTGCGCTTGTCAAAGCGCGGCTGCATGACCCAGATCTCGCGCATGTCGGCGGCCAGCTTGCCGCGGCCCGACACATCGCCGATGCGCTGGTCGAACACTTCGTCGATGGATTCCTGCAGCGCGGGGAAGGGGTGCTGGCGCTGGTTCAGGCGGCGCTCCCAGCCGGTCTTGACGTCATGCCACAGCACGCAGGCCAGCAGGAAGCTGGGCGCCACGGGCTTGCCTTCCTCGACACGGCGGTCGGTGTCGGTCAGCGCGGCGCGCACAAAGGGCTGCTCCGCGCGCTCGACCACCACATCCAGCAGCGAGTAGATGCCGCGTGCCAGGCCCAGGCCACGCAACTGCTCCACCGAGGCCAGCGCGTGGCCGGTCTGCAGCAGCTTGAGCATTTCATCGAACAGGCGGCTTTGCGGCACATCGGCCAGCAAGGGCTCGCATTCCACCAGGGGCTTGGCGGTCTTGGGCTCGATCTTGAAGCCCTTGCCCGCCAGCTTGGCCGCGAAGCGCACGGCGCGGATGATGCGCACCGGGTCTTCGCGGTAGCGCGTGGCCGGGTCGCCGATCATGCGCAGCATGCGCTTCTTGGCGTCGTCGATGCCCTTGTGATAGTCCACCACGATCTGCGTGCGCGGGTCGTAGTACATGGCGTTGATGGTGAAGTCGCGGCGCGTGGCGTCCTGGTCCTGCGGGCCCCAGACGTTGTCGCGCAGCACGCGGCCGCTGGCGTCCACCGCATGGTGCATGCCGGCGAGCTGGGCCTTGCTGGTGCGCTCGTTGCCGCTCACGGCCTCGGCCGCGCTGTTGTCCAGGAAGGCGCGGAAGGTGGAGACTTCGATGACCTCGTTCTCGCGCCCGCGGCCATAGACCACGTGCACGATGCGAAAGCGCTTGCCGATGATGAAGGCGCGGCGGAACAGGCCCTTGACCTGCTCGGGCGTGGCATTGGTGGCCACGTCGAAGTCCTTGGGGCGCAGGCCCAGCAGCAGGTCGCGCACGGCGCCGCCGACGATGTAGGCCTCGTAGCCGGCATCCTGCAGCGTCTCGACCACGTCGATGGCACGCCGGTCCACCAGGTTGGGGTCGATGCCGTGCACCTGCACGGGCACTTCCTGGCGCTTGCCGAAGGGGGACTTGCGGGCGCGGGGGGCAGCCGAGGTCTTGCCCAGCAGCTTGTCGATGATGTTCTTGATCATGGTGCTTCGCCAAACAGGTCCAGAATGCGCCAGCCACGTTCCTGGGCCAGGGCGCGCAGCCGTGCGTCGGGGTTGGTGGCCACGGGGTGGTCCACGCGTTCGAGCAGGGGCACGTCGTTCCAGGAGTCGCTGTAGAAGAAGCTCTCCACGCCGCCCCAGTCCAGGCCACGCGCATCCAGCCACTGCTGCATGCGCCGGACCTTGCCGTCGCGCATGCTGGGCGTTCCACGGATCTCGCCCGTGAACCAGCCCTGGGCGTCGCGCTCCAGTTCCACGGCAATCAGCTCCTGCACGCCCAGCGCGGCGGCGATGGGGCGCGTCACGAACTCGTTGGTGGCCGTGACGATGATGATCTGGTCGCCCGCCTGCTGGTGCGTGCGCAGCAGCTCCAGTGCCTGGGGGCGGATCGCGGGGGTGATCACCTCGCGCATGAAGCGCTCGTGCGCCTCGCCGGCCTGTTGCGCGCCACGGCCGCAGAAGGCCTCGGTGGCAAAGCGCACATAGTCGTGCACGTCGAGCGTGCCGGCCTGGTAGTGCGCGAAGAACTCGGCGTTGCGGCGGCCGAACTCGGCCGGATCGGTCCAGCCGATGCGCGTCGTGAACTCGCCCCACTCGTAGTCCGAATCGAGCGGCAGCAGCGTATGGTCCAGGTCGAACAACGCCAGCCGGGGCCGGAGTTGCTTCTGATCAGAGGTCATGCATATCCTAAAAAAATGGGTCCCGCGCTGCCCTTGCAACGCAGGCTCCGCCGGCTCCCGCAGTCCCTGCCCACACGAGAATGTGGGCTCATTCGGTTTCCAGCATCGTCTTGAGCAACGGGATGGTGATGGCGCGCTTGTTGCGAAGCGCAAAGCCGTCGAGCATGTCGAGCAGCTGCATCAGGCTGCCCAGGTCGCGTGAGAAGCGCTTGAGCATGTAGTCCATCACATCGTCGCCCAGAAAAACGCCACGGGCATCGGCCTCCTGGCGCAGCACCGCGCGGCGCGCGGTTTCATCGAGCAGTTGCAGCTGGAACACATGGCCCCAGCCCAGCCGCGTGCGCAGATCCTCGCGCAGCTTGAGGTCGGCCGGCGGCAGGGGGCCGGCTCCCAGCACCCAGCGCGGCGAGCCCGTGGCCGGGCTCGTCGCATTCACGAACCAGTTGAAGGCCCGCGCCTGCTGCAGCGGAGTGTAGATGTCCACGTCGTCCATCAGCACCGCCGCCCAGCGCTCGTCGAACGGCGGCGGGAACAGGGTGGATGCATCCATCCAGCCCACCATGGCGCCCTGCTCGCGCAGCGCCTCGCGCACGGCCTTGAGCAGGTGGGTCTTGCCCGAGCCCGACTCGCCCCAAAGATAGGTGGGCACCGGCGTGCGGGCAGTCTGCATGCGGCCGTCGCCCACCCAGTGGCGCAGATGATCGATCACTGCGGCATTGGGACCGACGAAAAAGCGCGACAGCGTCGGACTCGACGCCATGCTGATATCCAGAGCCAGCTGCTTCATCTGCGACATACGCGCAGCGCCCCCTTTCCTGTGTCCAGGCGGGTCCATGCGGCAAAAGCAGGCAGAGGAATCGGCAACGGCATTGGGTTGAGAGCAAAGACAGGCCCGCCTCGGCGCAGCGCTGCGGCAAGGCGGACAACGCCCGGGAGCTCCCGGGCGGACGAGGGATTTTAGTCTGCGCGGCGCCCGGCACGGCGGCAGCCGGCCCGCATGTGCAACGAAAGCCCCTCGAAGCCCACTGGCGCGCGCGCCTGCCGGCGGCCGGCGCCGTAGAATCCCGGGGTTCCAGCCCGGCATCGGGCCTACCGCACCGTACCCATCCATGAGCTCTTCTGCCCCCTCCTCTACCCCGATTTCCTACAAAGACGCCGGCGTCGACATCGTCGCTGGCGATGCGCTGGTCGAGCGCATCAAGCCGCTGGCCAAGAAGACCATGCGCGAAGGCGTGATGGCCGGCATCGGAGGCTTCGGCGCGCTGTTCGAGGTGCCCAAGCGCTACAAGGAACCCGTGCTGGTCTCGGGCACCGATGGCGTGGGCACCAAGCTCAAGCTGGCCTTCGAGTGGAACATGCACGACACCGTGGGCATCGACCTGGTGGCCATGAGCGTCAACGACGTGCTGGTCCAGGGCGCCGAGCCCCTGTTCTTCCTCGACTATTTCGCCTGCGGCAAGCTGGACGTGGACACGGCCGCTGCCGTGGTCGGCGGCATTGCACGCGGCTGCGAGCTGTCGGGCTGCGCACTGATCGGCGGCGAAACCGCCGAAATGCCCGGCATGTACCCGGCCGGTGAATACGACCTGGCGGGCTTTGCCGTCGGCGCCGTCGAAAAATCCAAGATCCTCACGGGCCAGAGCGTGGCCGCAGGCGACGTGGTGCTGGGTCTGGCCTCGGCCGGCGTGCACTCGAATGGCTTTTCCCTGGTGCGCAAGTGCATCGAGCGCGCCGAAGCCCAGGGCAGCCTGCCCGAATCGCTGGACGGCAAGCCGTTCAAGCAGGCCATCATGGAACCCACGCGCCTGTACGTGAAGAACGTGCTGGCGGCGCTGGAGCAGCACCCCATCAAGGCGCTGGCCCACATCACCGGCGGCGGCCTGCTGGAGAACATCCCCCGCGTGCTGCCCGAAGGCCTGGCCGCCCACCTGGATGCCGGCAGCTGGCCCCAGACCGAGCTGTTCGCCTGGCTGCAGAAGACGGCGGGCATCGACGCCGTGGAAATGAACCGCACCTTCAACAACGGCATCGGCATGGTCGTTGTCGTGCCTGCAGAGGCTGCCGAAGCCACGGCCGCCACGCTCAAGCAGCTGGGCGAGACGGTCTACACCATCGGACGCATCGCCGCACGCGGCGAGGGCGAGCCTGTCGAGGTCCGCTGACCACGGGCCCGCAGCGCATGACCCAGCACCTGCCCTCGCCCATCATCTCCCCGCAGCCCGCGCCCACGCGCGGCGTGACGCTTTCCAGCTATGTGCTGATGGCAGGCGCCCTGCTGCTGATCATGTGGCAGGGCCTGTTGCCGGGCATGCTTTGTGTCTGCGTGGGCTTTCTGGTCACGCGCGCCCTTGCCGGGCTGCTGGCAAGGGCCCAGCCCAAGGCCCGGCGCGGCTCGCTGCCGCGCTGGACCCAATTGGTGGCAGCCACCATCGTCATTCTTGCGCCGCTGGCCCTGCTGAGCGGCGCGCTCTCGCATACACGCACCTACATCACCGACGCGCCGCAGCAGTACCGCGAGCTGCTCGACTATCTGGCCCACACGGTGCTGGAGCTGCGTGACAAGCTGCCCGCCGACATGGCCGACCAGTTGCCGGACGGCGCGCAGGAAATCCAGCACCTGCTGGCCAGCTACCTGGCGGCCAAGGCCGGCGCCCTGGCCCATGCGGGCCGCGCCTGGCTTACCGGCCTGCTGTACGCCTATGTGGGCCTGATCATCGGCGCGCTGGCCGCCGTGCGCCCCATCACCACGCGCCGCCCGCCCCTGGTGGCTGCGCTGCGCGAACGCATCCGGCTCATGGGGCTGGCCTTCCGCCAGATCGTGGCGGCGCAGTTCTGGATTGCGGCCTTCAACACCTTCCTGACGGCCATCTTCCTGCTGGGCGTGCTGCCGCACTGGAACCTGACCCTGCCCTACACGCCAGCCCTGATCACGCTGACCTTCATCGCGGGCCTGGTGCCCATCGTGGGCAACCTGCTGTGCAATGCAGTGATCACCATCGTGGGGCTGTCGGTCTCCCCGGTGGCCGCCGCGGCCTGCCTGGGCTTTCTGATCCTGATCCACAAGGCCGAGTACGTGATCAACGCCAAGGTGGTGGGCCAGCGCACGCACATGGGCGTGTGGGAGCTGCTGGCCGTGATGTTCGTGGCCGAGTCGGTGTTCGGCCCCGCAGGCCTGGTGGCGGCGCCACTGTTCTACGCCTATCTCAAGAAAGAGCTGGAAGCCGTCCGGCTGGTCTGAGCAGCGCTCCGACACTGGGGGTTGCCGCCGCTACAGCCCCCTGAGCCGCCGGATCACCTCGCGCACGGCCACGGCCTGCGCGCCCTGCTGGGAATGCAGGAAGCGCTCCAGGTCTTCGAGCGCACGCTCGGTCACTCCCCACTGCGCATAGGCCAGCCCCCGGTCCCGGAAGATCTCCGGCATGTCGGGCCGCAGCACGGCCAGCCGGTTGAGCACGGCCACCAGCAGCGGCCAGTCGCGCCGCGCATGGTGGATCTCCTGCAGATTGCGCAGCATGCGCTCCAGGATGTCGCGCGGCGATGCGCCCTGCAGGTACATGCCCAGCGGAGCCGCCTCCTCGGCGGACAGGCCGGCGTTCTGCCAGAAGGGCTCCAGCCGCTCGGCCAGGCTGTTGGCCGAGAAGGATTCACCGCTCAGCGGGTCCATCACCACCTGCCCCTGGGGCAGGCGCAGCTTGACCAGGAAATGCCCGGGAAAGCTCACGCCCTGTGCCGGCAGATCGATGGCCGCAGCCAGCTCCAGCCAGATCAGCGCCACACTGATGGGAATGCCGCGCCGCGTCTGCAGCACATGGTGGATGTAGCTGTTGGCCGGGTCGTAGTAATCGTTGAGATTGCCGCCAAAGCCCAGCTCGCCATAGAAGAACTGGTTGAGCACGCGCAGGCGCTGCAGGGAATCGGTTTCGCCGGCCAGGCGCTGGAGCAGGCGCACCTGCAGCCGGTCCAGCTCGGCGCTGGCCGCCTGCAGGTCGAGATCGGGCACGGCATCCTGGGCGATGCTGATTGCCGCCTCCATCAACGGCAGGTGGTCATCGCTTTGCACCAGCGCTGCAAAGTATTGCAGGGCCGTTGGCGTGTCTTCGTAACTCCAGCTCATGATGCTTTGTATATTGCAGCGCCCAAGCCTGCAATTATGCGGGTTTGGGCGATGCCTCTCAGCGCCGCAGCAGTGCGCGCAGCTTGAGCCCCGCCGCCCACAGCGCACCGAAGTACAGCAGCACCGAGGCGGCCATCAGCGCGGCGAGCAGGCCCACACGCTGCCAGCCGTTGGCGCGCAGCGCGATCCAGTCGAAATGCTGGCTGCCCCAGGTCAGCAGCACGGCCAGCAGGCTGCTGGCCGCGACTACCTGCAAGCCCAGCCGTCCCCAGCCCGGCTTGGGACGGTAGACGCCCCGGCGCAGCAGACCCCACAGCAGCCAGCCCGCGTTGACCAGGGCCGCCAGGCCGATGGACAGCGCCAGGCCGGTATGCGCCATGAAGGGCACCAGGACCAGGTTGAGCAGTTGGGTGATGACCAGCACCACGATGGCGATCTTGACGGGCGTGCGGATGTCCTGGCTGGCGTAGTAGCCTGGCGCCAGCACCTTGATGGCCACCAGGCCCACCAGGCCTGCGCCGTAGCCGACCAGCGCCAGGGCGATCTGGCCCACGTCGCTGTCCTGCAGCGCACCGCGGTGGAACAGCGTGGCCACCAGCGGCTCGGCAAAGGTGAGCAGGCCCACGGCGCACGGCACGGACAGCAGCACCACCAGGCGCAGCCCCCAGTCCAGCATGGCCGAGTAGCGCTCCGAGTCGTCGGCCGCCTTGGCAGCGGCCAGCTGGGGGGTGAGCACCACGCCCAGCGCCACGCCCAGCAGCGCCGTCGGAAACTCCATGAGCCGGTCGGCATAGAACAGCCACGTCACGCTGCCCGGTTGCAGATAGGAGGCGATCTGGGTGTTGATCATCAGCGAGACCTGGGCCACGCCCACGCCCAGCAGGGCCGGCGCCATCAGCTTGAGGATGCGGCGCACGCCGGCCTCGGCCCAGGCTTCGCGCAGCGCAGCTGGCGAAAAGCCGATGCGCGGCAGCAGGCCCAGGCGCGCCAGCGCAGGCAGTTGCACCGCCAGCTGCAGCACGCCGCCCAGCATCACGCCACCGGCCATGGCATAGATGGGCTCGATGCCACGCGCCTGCAGCCAGGGCGCGCCCCAGAAGGCAGCGGCGATCATGGCCAGGTTCAGCAGCACCGGCGTGGCGGCCGAGACGGCAAAGCGCCGCCAGGTATTGAGCACACCGGCCGACAGCGCCACCAGCGACATGAAGCCGATGTAGGGGAACATCCAGCGTGTCATCAGCACGGCGGCGTCATAGCCCTCGGGCGACTGGCGCAGGCCGCTGGCCAGCAGCCAGACCAGCAGCGGCGCGCCCACCACGCCCAGCACGCAGGTCACCAGCAGCACCCAGAACAGCAGCGTGGCCACGTGCGAGATCAGCGTGCGCGTGGCCTCTTCTCCCTCCTTGGCCTTGCTGGCGGCCAGCACCGGCACGAAGGCCTGGCTGAAGGCCCCCTCGGCGAACAGCCGCCGAAAGAGATTGGGAATCCTGAAGGCGACATTGAACGCATCGGTCAGCGCATTGGCTCCGAACATGGAGGCCATGAGCAGATCGCGCACCAGCCCGGTGATACGGGAGGCCAGCGTCAGCAGGGAAACGGTGGAGGCGGCTTTGAACAGTGACACCGTGGGGAGTGTATGCGCTGGCATGCCCCGCCGGCCGGCGCGCCAGGCGGGCCTGGCCGCTCTTGCACTCCGTTGCAACAGGCCGGCCCGCGCGGCCTGGGCCCTCAAGGCCCTGTCCAGGCTGCGTGCTATAATCCCGCGCTTCGCCGACAACATCCTCAGACACTAGGAATACATATCATGGCATCCAAGCCCGCAAAGAAGAACCCCCGTCTCGCCTCCGGCCGCAAGCGCGTCCGCCAGGACACCAAGCTCAACGCAGCCAACACCTCGCTGCGTTCCAAGTACCGCACCGCCGTCAAGAAGGTCGAAAAGGCCGTTCTGACTGGCGACAAGGCCAAGGCAACCGAACTGTTTGCCGCAGCCCAATCCGTTCTGGACACGATCGCCGACAAGGGCATCTTCCACAAGAACAAGGCCGCTCGCGACAAGAGCCGCCTGTCCGCCAAGGTCAAGGCCCTGGCCGCCGCCTAATCCAATTAGGCAACCGCACGGATGGCTCCGGCCATCTGCCGTTTGTAACGGGTGCGCTGTCAGCGAACGAGAAAACCGCCTTCGGGCGGTTTTTTTGTGCCTGAACGATGCTCCTGCATCCGCAGGATCCACCAAAAAAGCCCCACCCTCCGGAGCACAGGCGAAAAAAAACGCACCCCAGGCGCGCTTCACATCGGACGGGAACGACCCGCAAAAAAAGAAGCCGGCCTCAGCGGGCCGGCTCGTCCGGTATCAGGCAGGCCTCGGCAACCTGCAGGTTGTTGTCCTTGGCGAAGTTCAGGCAGAAATCCCAGGCCATGGGCTCGTAGTCGCGCAGGTCGCGGTGCACGACCACGCACTTGACGCCATTGAGCGTTGTGGGAACACACCAGGGCGAGTAGCTCAGGTGGCTGCCGCGCTGGGCACCACCGGGGCGAAACTGGCTCATGACGCCTGCCAGCCGCTCAGCCCAGTCACTGGGCCGGAAAGTCTTGCCTTCGTGGGTGATGCCCTGGATGAACAGTTCTTTGCTGGAGGGAGAGACCATCAGGATGCACGCCAAAATACGACTTGCGCAACAAGGAACAACACAGGCAACCTGCCAAGGGGCACGGCGCCCTGCCACGTCCTGTTTGCGCAAGTCCTTCAAAAAAGTCAGAGCCCACAGGCAGGATCGCTGCCAGCAGGCCAAGCCGGCATTTTATCTCTTATATAAGAGCTGAGGCCTTGTTGCAGCGCACTACCCAAGTGTGGCGTAGGTTCATTGCATGGCTGTGATGCGCAAACCGCAACGGTAGGCCATCGCGCGGCCCCTAGAATCGGGCTTCGCTGTTTTTCAGGCATCTGCGGCGGCAACGCCCGGATGCCGTTTACTTTCCAGCTCAGGAGATTTTTGCAATGACCGCTTTCATTGAGGCTGCCTCGCCCCACGTGATGAACACCTATGGCCGCGTACCGATCGCTCTGGAGCGAGGCCAGGGCTGCCGCGTGTGGGACGTCAACGGCAAGCAGTACCTCGATGCGCTGGGCGGCATTGCAGTGAACACGCTGGGCCACAACCACCCCAAGCTGGTGCCTGCGCTGCAGGACCAGGTGGCCAAGCTCATCCACACCTCCAACTACTACCACGTGCCCGGCCAGGAAACGCTGGCCAAGCTGCTGACCGAGCGCGCGAAGATGACCAATGTCTTCTTCTGCAGCACGGGCCTGGAGGCCAACGAGGCCGCCATCAAGATCGCGCGCAAGTACGGCGTGGACAAGGGCATCGCCAAGCCGGTGATCGTGGTCTACGAGCATGCCTTCCACGGCCGCTCCATCGCCACCATGACGGCCACGGGCAACCCCAAGGTGCGCGACGGCTTCGGCCCGCTGCTCGACGGCTTCCTGCGCGTGCCGGTGAACGACTTCGAGGCGCTCCAGAAGGCCACGGCCGGCAACCCCGACGTGGTGGCCGTGATGATGGAGCCCATCCAGGGCGAAGGCGGCCTGCACCCCATGCGCATCGAGTACATGCAGCAGGTGCGCGCACTGTGCGATGCCAACGGCTGGCTGATGATGTTCGACGAAGTCCAGGCCGGCATGGGCCGCACGGGCAAGTGGTTCGCCCACCAGTGGGCCGGCATCATTCCCGACGTGATGACCCTGGCCAAGGGCCTGGGCTCGGGCGTGCCCATCGGCGCCGTCGTGGCCCATGGCAAGGCGGCCACCGTGCTGCAGCCGGGCAACCATGGCTCCACCTTCGGCGGCAATCCGCTGGCCATGCGTGCGGGCATCGAAACCATCCGCATCATGGAAGAGGACGGCCTGCTGGCCCACACCACCAAGGTGGGCGACCACCTGAAGGCCACGCTGCAAAAGGAACTGGCCGACGTCAAGGGCGTGGTCGATGTGCGCGGCCAGGGCCTGATCATCGGCATCGAGCTGAACAAGCCCTGCGGCGCCCTGCTGGGCCGTGGCGCCGAAGCCGGCCTGCTGTTCAGCGTGACCGCCGACACCGTGGTGCGCCTGGTGCCGCCGCTGATCATGACCGAGGCCGAAGCCGACGAAGTGGTCGCCAAGCTCAAGCCCCTGATCGTGCAATTCCTGTCCGAATGAGTACCTGCCTATGACTGCCATCAAGCACTATCTGCAGTTTTCCGACTTCACGGCCGACGAGTACGCCTATGTGCTCGAACGCGCGGCCCTGATCAAGAAGAAGTTCAAGGGCTACGAAAAGCACCACACGCTCAGCGACCGCACGCTGGCCATGATCTTCGAGAAGGCCAGCACGCGCACCCGCGTGAGCTTCGAGGCGGGCATGTACCAGCTCGGCGGCTCGGTGGTCCACCTGACCACGGGCGACAGCCAGCTGGGCCGCGCCGAGCCCATCGAGGACAGCGCACGCGTCATCAGCCGCATGACCGACCTGGTGATGATCCGCACCTATGGCCAGGACAAGATCGTGCGCTTTGCCGAATACTCGCGCGTTCCCGTCATCAACGGCCTGACCAACGAGTTCCACCCCTGCCAGATCCTGGCCGACATCTTCACCTTCATCGAGCACCGCGGCTCGATCCAGGGCAAGACCGTCGCCTGGGTCGGCGACGGCAACAACATGGCCAACACCTGGCTGCAGGCGGCCGACCTGCTGGGCTTCACCGTCCACGTCAGCACGCCGGGCGGCTACGAGGTGGACGAGAAGCTGGCCTTTGGCGGCAAGACCCCGCGCGAGGGCTGCTACAAGGTCTTCAAGGACCCGCTGGACGCCTGCAAGGGCGCCGACCTGGTGACCACCGACGTGTGGACCAGCATGGGCTACGAGGCCGAGAACGAAGCCCGCAAGAAGGCCTTTGCCGACTGGTGCGTGGACGCCGAAATGATGGCCGCCGCACGTGGCGATGCCCTGTTCATGCACTGCCTGCCCGCCCACCGCGGCGAGGAAGTGGAGGCCGAGGTCATCGACGGGCCGCAGTCCGTGGTCTGGGATGAGGCCGAGAACCGGATGCATGTGCAGAAAGCTCTGATGGAATACCTGCTGCTGGGCCGCCAGCCGAACTGACAACGCAGTCCGCTCAAAAAAGAATGCCTGCAGGCTTTGCGCCTGCAGGCATTCTTTTTTCCCGGCGGAAGTTCGGGCCGTGGCCTTACGGTCCCCGCTTGTCCGGTGCGCAACTGTCCCCGCCGCAGGCACTGCAGCCGCCACAGCCGCCCGCATCCTTGGGCGCCAGTGCCGGATGCATCTGCCCGGCCTTCTGGCGCCAGCGCGCAGGCAGATAGCGCCAGACCAGGGACACGCCGGCCATGGCCACGATCAGCCCGACGATGATGTTCTGCCACATGGTGCTTGTTCCTTTCAGCCCGCGCCCAATGCGATGGCCACGCGGTAGGTGATGAAGCTGGCAAGGTAGGCCAGCGCGAACAGATAGCCGGTCATCAGCAGCGGATAGCGCCAGCCGTTGGTCTCGCGCCGCACGGCGGCCAGCGTGGAGATGCACTGGGGCGCGAACACGAACCAGGCCAGCAGCGACAGCGCCGTGGCCATAGACCAGGTGTGGGCGATCAGCGGGCCCAGTTGCTCGGCCATGGCCTCGTCGCTGGCGGCGGACAGGGCATAGACCGTGCCCATGGCGCTGACGGCCACCTCGCGTGCGGCCATGCCGGGCACCAATGCAATGGCGATCTGCCAGTTGAAGCCGATCGGCGCCAGCACCACCTCCAGCCAGCCGCCGATGCGGCCCGCAAAGCTGTAGCGGATGGCCGCTTCGGTGACGCCATCGGGCGGCGCCGGGTAGCTGGCCAGGAACCACAGCACGATGCTCACGGTCAGGATGATGCCGCCCACGCGGCGCAGGAAGATCATGGCGCGCTCGTACAGGCCCAGGGCCAGGCTGCGCGGGCTGGGCCAGCGGTAGGAGGGCAGCTCCATCAGCAGCGGCGTGGGTCCGGCGCTGCGGCCGGCCAACTTGGCCACGCCGGCCACGGCCATGGCGCTGACGATGCCGGCCACGTACAGCGCGAACAGCACCAGGCCCTGCAGGTTGAAGATGCCGCCCACCGTGCGCTCGGGAATGAAGGCGCTGATCAGCAGCGCATAGACCGGCAGGCGCGCCGAGCAGGTCATCAGCGGCGCGATCATGATGGTCACCAGGCGGTCGCGCCAGCTGGTGATGGAGCGCGTGGCCATGATGCCGGGCACGGCGCAGGCGAAGCTGGACAGCAGCGGAATGAAGGAGCGGCCCGACAGGCCGACCTTGCCCATGATGCGGTCCAGCATGAAGGCGGCACGCGGCAGGTAGCCCGAGTCTTCGAGAGCAAGGATGAACAGGAACAGGATCAGGATCTGCGGCAGAAAGACCAGCACGGCGCCCGTGCCCGCGATCACGCCGTCGGCCAGCAGGCTGCGCAGCGCGCCTTCGGGCATGTGCTCGTTGACCAGGGCCGAGACGGCCGAGACGCCGCCCTCGATGCCGTCCATCAGCGGCTGCGCCCAGCTGAACACGGCCTGGAACATCAGGAACAGCGTGGCCGCCAGCAGCAGCATGCCCCACAGCGGGTGCAGGACCACGGCGTCGATGCGGTCGTCGCGCCGGGTGTCCACCACGGGCTCCTTGACGCAGTCGGCCATGATGCGGGCCACCTGCTGGTGCAGGGCCAGCACCTGCTCGCGCGCATCGCCCGGGCGGGCCGGGGCCTGCAGCTGCGGCGCCGCCAGGGCGCGGGCTTCGGGGCCGTCCAGCCATTGCAGCAGTTCGCGCGCGCCGTCCTGGCGCACGCCCACCGTGGACAGCACGGGCATGCCCAGGGCGCGTGACAGCGCCTCTCGGTCGATATCGATGCCCTGGCGCCTGGCCATGTCGCTCATGTTCAGCACCAGCAGCATGGGCAGGCCCAGGCGCTGGGCTTCCAGCACCAGGCGCAGGTTCAGGCGCAGATGGGTGGCGTCGGTGACGCAGACCAGCAGTTCGGGAGGCGCCTCGCGCGCGTGGCGGCCCGAGACGATGTCGCGCGTGATGCGTTCGTCCTCGCTGTGGGCGTGCAGGCTGTAGGTGCCCGGCAGGTCCAGCACGCGCACACGCCGGCCGCTGGCCGTGCTCAGCCAGCCTTCCTTGCGCTCCACGGTCACACCCGCGTAGTTGGCCACCTTCTGGCGTGCGCCGGTCAGCAGGTTGAACAAGGCTGTCTTGCCGCAGTTGGGGTTGCCCAGCAAGGCCAGGCGCAGTGCGGAATCACCGCTGCCGACGCCACCCTGGGCAGGCTGCAGCGGCTGGATGAGCTTGGGAGAGGACGACGCGCTCATGCCACCGCCTCCGGTGCCACGCGCACCAGGGCCGCCTCATGGCGGCGCAGTGCGAACGTGGCCTGGCCCACGCGCACGGCCAGCGGGTCGTCGCCCGGAAAGCCTGCGGCCAGGATGCGAACGGGCTCGCCCGGCAGGAAACCGATTTCCATGAGGCGCAGCAGCAGTTCCTGCTCGGCCGTGTCGCGCGCCGCATGGAGCTCGACCACGCGCGCCGGAACCTGGCGCGGCAGCGCATCCAGGGTGATGGCCGCAGCGGTGGCCGGGCTTGGAGAGCTGGGAGGCGCGGACAGCGCGGACGGAGCCGTGGCGTCCGTCCCGGGATTCATCGAATGCATGGCGTGTTGTATCAACTGATTTTTATTCTCATTTTGATTTTGATCGAATCCCCGTGGGAAGCCCGCGCATGGTATCGGAGTAAGAGGCAGGGTCTTGCCAAAGGGCCGTCATGGTTTTTGGCCGGTTCCAGGCGCCCCGCACGCGTGCGCGCGACAATCGCGCTCCCACGATCCGCACCTGCACCTGCTTGCCCACGCCATGACCCATCCCTGCCTGAGCTGCGGCGCCTGCTGCGCATCGTTCCGCGTGGACTTTTCCGTGCACGAGTCGCAGGAGCATGGCGGCCGCGTGCCGGCCGGGCTGATCGAGGAAGTCACCGACTACACCTGCCGCATGCGCGGCACGGACTGGTCGCGCCCGCGCTGCGCAGCGCTGGTGGGCAAGGTGGGCGAGAAGGCCCATTGCGGCATCTACGAGTGGCGGCCCTCGCCTTGCCGCGAATTTGCGGCCGGCAGCGATGCCTGCAACCGCGTGCGCGTGCGCCATGGCATGCAGGCGCTGGACAGCGGCCTGCTGTAGCAACCAGCCAGGCGCCAACAGCCGCCACCACCAGCCGCTATTCCACGGGCAGCCCCGCCAACTGCCCCTTGAACTCCTGCAGCGAGAAATGCGTGTGCACCTGGCGCACGCCGGGCAGCCGGTGCAGGCGGGTGAGCAGCAGGTCCGAATAGGCATCGAGATCGCGCGCCACGACGACCAGCAGGAAGTCCTCCGGCCCCGAGATGCCGTGGAACATCACGACCTCGGGAATGGCGCAGACCGCTTCCTGGAAGTGGCGCGATGACTCCTCGTTCTGATGGTCTATGCCCACCATCACGAAGGCCAGCACGCCAAAGCCGATGGCGCGCCGGCTCAGCGCGGCGTGGTAGCCGGTGATCACGCCCTCGTCCTCCAGCCGCTTGATGCGCCGCCATGACGGCGATTGCGACAAGTGCACGCGTTGCGCCAATTCGCCCGAGGTCAGCCGCGCGTTGTCCTGCAGGGCGCGGATCAGCAGCCGGTCCGTTCTGTCGATCTCGATTGACATAAACCACCTATGAATTCATGTTTCACAGAATAACTTATCCAAGATCAAGCGCATTTAGGGATAACTACTAAACGCCCTGCGAAGGCCGTAACTAGCATCCGCCTCCGAAGCCCCCACAGCAACGGAGACAACAACCCATGCCAGCCTTCGAAGACATCGTCCAGCGCGAAGCCGGACTCCAACAGCAGCTGTCCGCCGGACAGATGACCATGATCGCCATCGGCGGTGCCGTCGGCACCGGCCTGTTCCTGGGCAGCGGCTTTGCCATCGGCTTCGCCGGGCCCAGCGTGCTGATCAGCTATGCCATCGGCGCGGTGATTTCGCTGCTGCTCATGGGTTGCCTGGCCGAGATGACGGTGGCCCACCCGACCTCGGGCTCGTTCGGCGCCTATGCCGAGCACTACATCGCCCCCTGGGCCGGCTTCGTGGTGCGCTATGCCTACTGGGCCTGCGTGGTGCTGGCCGTGGGCACCGAGGTGACGGCCGTGGGCCTGTACATGGGCTACTGGTTCCCCGAGGTGCCGCGCTGGGCCTGGGTGGTGATCTTCTCGGGCGCGCTGATCGGCGTGAACATGATGAGCGTCAAGGCCTTCGGCGCCGTGGAGTACAGCTTCTCCATGATCAAGATCATCGCCATCGTGGCCTTCATCGTGGTGGGCGCCTGGGTGGTGTTCGGCACCCGGCCGGCCGGCGTGGGCTTTGCCAACTACGTCAACAACGGCGGCTTCTTCCCCAACGGCCTGTGGGGCACCTGGGTGGGCGTGATCATCGCCATCTTCAGCTACCTGAGCATCGAGATGATCGCCGTGGCCGCCGGCGAGGCCAAGGACCCGCAGCGCGCAGTCACCAGCGCCTTCCGCTCCACCATGGTGCGCCTGGTGGTGTTCTACCTGGCCACGATCGCGCTGATGCTGGCCATCGTGCCGTGGTCGGCCGCCGGCAAGGACGGCAGCCCCTTCGTGAAGGTAATGGAGATCATCGGCCTGCCCGGCGCGGCCAGCGTGGTCAATTTCGTGGTGCTGGTGGCTGCCCTGTCGGCCATGAACAGCCAGCTGTACATCACCACCCGCATGATGTTCAGCCTCTCGCGCGCCGGCCATGCGCCCGCCGTGCTGGGCCGCGTGAACTCGCGCGGCGTGCCGCTGCCGGCGCTGCTGCTGTCCTGCCTGGGCATTGCCGTGGCCACGCTGTTCAACATCGTCAATCCAGAGCAGTCCTTCATGCTGATGATGGCCGTGGCCATGTTCGGCGCCATGTTCACGTGGTTCATGATTTTCGTGACCCACCTGTTCTTCCGCATCCACTGGGTGCGCCAGGGCAACAAGCCGCTGGCCTTTCGCATGTGGGGCTTTCCGGTGCTGACGCTGCTGGGCGCGGCTCTGATGCTGGCCGCCCTGGTGTCCACGCTGTTCACCGACGTGTTCCGCCTGACCGTGCTCACCGGCCTGCCCTTCCTGCTGCTGCTGGGCGCCATCTACGCCATCTGGTACCGCAAGCCGGCCGGCCAGCCCGCAACCACTCCTCAAACCAATACCCCAACCCAGGCCCAGGCCCGGTGACATCCGGCCTCCCGTTTTTCTCCCTCCCTTAGAAACATGACGACTCTTGCCCCCTCGATACCGCCCGCGCCTCGATGTTCAGCCACGTCCCGCCCTACCCCGGAGATCCCATCCTGTCGCTGATGGAAGCCTTTCAGCAGGACCCGCGCGCCGACAAGGTCAGCCTGAGCATCGGCCTGTATTTCGACGAGGCCGGCCGCCTGCCCGTGCTGGACTCCGTGCGCCAGGCTGGCGATGCCCTGGCCCGCGAGCAAAGCCCCAGCGGCTACCTGCCCATCGAAGGCATAGCCCCCTACCGCCAGCTGGTGCAGAACCTGGTGTTCGGCGCCGAGCACAAGGCCGTGCGCGCGCAGCGCATCGCCACCGTGCAGACCCTGGGCGGCTCGGGCGCGCTCAAGCTGGGCGCGGACTTCATCAAGCACTATTTCCCCGACGCCGAGGTCTGGCTCAGCGATCCCACCTGGGACAACCATCTGGCCATCTTCCAGGGCGCGGGCCTGCGCACCCACAGCTACCCCTACTACGACGCGGCCACGGGCAGCCTGCGCTTCGACGCCATGCTGCAGACGCTGCGCGGCCTGCCCTCGGGCAGCGTGGTGCTGCTGCATGCCAGCTGCCACAACCCCACGGGCGTGGACCTGTCGCGCGAGCAGTGGCAGCAACTGATCCCCGTGATCGTGGAGCGCGGCCTGATCCCCTTCGTGGACATGGCCTACCAGGGCTTTGGCGATGGGCTCGATGAAGACGCCTGGTCCGTGCGCGCCCTGGCCGATGCGGGCGCCCAGGCCTTTGTGGCCAACTCGTTTTCCAAGAACTTCTCGCTGTATGGCGAACGCGTGGGCGGCCTCAGCGTGGTCTGCAGCGACGCGGCCACGGCCGGCAATGTGCTGGGCCAGCTCAAGGCCACGGTGCGCAGCAACTATTCCTCGCCCCCCACCCGTGGCGCGCGCCTGGTGCAGCTGGTGCTGGCGTCGCCCGAACTGAGCGCCCAATGGGCGCAGGAGCTGGCGCAGATGCGCGGCCGCATCAAGGACATGCGCGCCCAGCTGCACGGCGCGCTGCATGAACGCTTTGGCGAGCGGCGCGACTTCGGCTTCCTGCTGACCCAGCGCGGCATGTTCAGCTACACCGGCATCAGCGAGCCCCAGGTCCACCGCCTGCGCGACGAGCACGGCGTGTACCTGATCCGCTCGGGCCGCATGTGCATGTCGGGCCTGTCCGCCGCCAACGTGCAGTACGTGGCCGACGCCATTGCCACGGTGCTGGAGGCACCGCAATGAGCGGCTGCCCCGTCCATGGCGGCCTGACCGAGCGCATCGTCGCCGAGGAAAGGGCGCAGCTGGATTTCAGCCAGTCCATGAGCTATGGCGACTACCTGCAGCTGGACGCCATCCTCGGCGCACAGCAACTGCTTTCGCCCACGCATGACGAGCTGCTGTTCATCATCCAGCACCAGACCAGCGAGCTGTGGATGAAGCTGATGCTGCACGAGCTGGGCGCGGCCACGGCCGCCGTGGCGGCCGACCGCCATGCCGATGCCTTCAAGATGCTGGCCCGCGTGAGCCGCATCATGGAGCAGCTGGTGGGCGCCTGGTCCGTGCTGGCCACCATGACGCCTACCGAGTACACGGCCATGCGCCCGTATCTCGCCAGCTCCAGCGGCTTCCAGAGCTACCAGTACCGCTGCATCGAGTTCGCGCTGGGCAACAAGAATGCCGCCATGCTCCAGCCCCATGCCCACCGGCCCGACCTGCTGGCACGGGTGGATGCCGCATGGCGCGCACCTTCCCTGTACGACGAAGCCCTGCGCCTGCTGGCACGCCAGGGGCTGGCCATTCCTGCCGGGCACATGGAGCGCGACTGGACCCTGCCCTACACGGCCAGCCCCGAGGTCGAGGCCGCCTGGGCCCAGGTCTACCGCGACCCGCAGTCGCACTGGGACCTGTACCAACTGGGCGAAAAGCTGGCCGACATCGAGGACGCCTTCCGCCTGTGGCGCTTTCGCCATGTGACCACGGTGGAGCGCGTCATCGGCTTCAAGCGCGGCACGGGCGGCACCGGCGGTGTCAGCTATCTGCGCAAGATGCTGGACGTGGTGCTGTTCCCCGAAATCTGGTCTGTGAGAACGAAACTGTGACCCCTGAGCGGCTTTGCCGCTTCCCCCGCTCTCGCTGCGCGGGCGCGGGACGACACCATCGCTGCGGGACGGCCCTTGCTCGGCGTCCGCCGATGGGCCGCGCCAAGTTTCCGACGCAAGAACACCATGCCTTCGCGTGTAGTCAAGACACAAGGAAATCCATGAAGCAAATCATCGACGTGGGACTGCCGCCGCTCAAGCAGCCCTTCTCCTGGGCCGTCAAGGCCAGCGGCCAGATGCTGTTCACGGCCCACGGCCCCGTGCGGCCCGACGGCAGCATCGACACCGGCCCCATTGAACAGCAGGCGCGCCTGACCTTCACCAACCTGCGCAACGCGCTGCAGGCCGCAGGCGGCACGCTGGCGCATGTGACCCAGGTGCTGATCTACATGACCGACGTGGCCGACATGCCGGCCATCGACGCCGTGTACCGCGAGTTCTTCGAGGCGCCCTACCCCAACCGCTCCAGCATGGGGATTTCGGCGCTGGTGGTGCCGGGGATGAAGCTGGAGATCGTGGCCTACGCCATGCTCCCCTAGAGGATGTGACGGACATGCCGGCGCCCCGCAATTGCGTTCAATACAGGGGCGGCGTGCGGGACGAGACTGCGGGCCCTGTGCAGTCCTGCGTCCGCGCGAAATCTCATGTCCTCCTCGCTGCTCGCCATGGGCGTCTTCACCCTCGTCGGCGCCATCACGCCCGGCCCCGTCAATGTGCTGGCCCTGCGCCACGGCGCAGCCCGCTCGCGCCTGGTCTCTGCCGCCTATGTGCTGGGCGCCAGCGCCAGCTATGCGGCCGTGGTCTGGGTCATGGGCCAGGGAGCACAGTGGCTGCTGCAGACGCTGCCGCAACTGTCCACGGCCGCGCAGTGGCTGTGCGCCGCCTATCTGCTGTGGCTGGCCTGGCGGCTGGCCAATGCGCCTGTGGGCCAGGCCGGGGGGCAGCAAGACGGCGGATCGCAGCGCACGCTGCAGGCCCTGCTGCAAGCGCTGTTGCAGGGCACGGCCGTGCAGACGCTCAACCCCAAGGCCTGGCTGGTGGCGCTGGCCGGCGTGGGCCTGTTCGTGCTGCCCCACGCGAATGCGCCATGGGCGCTGCTGCAGTTTTGCGCCATCTCGCTGCTGGCCTGCCTGGTGGGGGTCGGCAGCTGGGCGCTGCTGGGGCAGCTGCTTTCGGGCTGGCTGCGCACCGAACGCCGCCAGCGCCTGTTCCACCGCCTGCTGGCCCTGCTGCTGGTCGCCAGCGTGGCGGCCATGCTGGCATGATGGCTGGCCGCCATGACTTCAACCTCTCCCCACCGCTTCCACCGCCATCCGGCCGCCCCCTGGGCCGAATTGCGCGACAGCGCGCGCTCGCCGCATTGCTTTCGGCTGCACATGCATGCCGAGTACTCGATAGGCATCGTGGACGCGGGCCGCACCGTGTTCCACCATGCCCACGGCCCGCAGCCTGTGGAGGCGGGCGGCGTGGTGCTGATCGAGCCCGGCGCCTGGCATGCCTGCAATCCCGACCCTGGAGCGCCGTGGTCCTACCGCATGCTGTTTGTCGATGCCGACTGGCTGCACGCGCGGCTGGGCGTGGCCGCGCTGCGCTTTCCCCGGCGCACGCTCACGGATGCGGACATCGCCAGCCTGGTGGATGGCCTGTGCCGCCCCATCGATGGCACGGCGGCCGCCGACCGCCTGGCCCTGGGCCTGGAGCACCTGCTGGACCATTGCGCCCAGCCCGCAGCCTTGCCCCTGCCCGGCGATGCGGCGGCCCTGGCCCCCGCACTGCAGCGCCTGCATGCGGGGCCCGATGCGGGCCTGACCGTGCAATCGCTGGCCCAGGAATGCGGCATGAGCGCCACGCGCTTCATCCGCCGCTTCAAGGCGGCCACGGGCATGACGCCCGGCAGCTACCGCCTGAACCTGCGCATCAACGGCGCGCGCCGCCTGCTGGCCACGGGCGCAGCGCTGTCCGAGGCCGCCTATGCCATGGGCTTTGCCGACCAGGCGCACCTGCAGCGCGCCTTCAAGGCCCACCATGCGCTGACGCCGGGCTGCTACGCACGCGGCGCCTGAGCCGGTACCTGGGCCGGCCGCACCTGAGCCGACCGCATCTGGGCCGGACCCTCCCATGGTTTTGCAGCGGCCAGCCCGGGGCCGGCGGTGAAAGCGCAGATACTTACGCCTTCCGCTTTCAGCCCCCACCTGCCGCGCACCATGGCCGCCTTCCAAGACATTCAGCAACGAGAAACCGGCCTGCGCCAGCAGCTGTCCGCCGCCCAGATGGTGATGATCGCCATTGGCGGCGCCATCGGCACCGGCCTGTTCATGGGCAGCGCCTTCGCCATCGGCTTCGCCGGGCCCAGCGTGCTGGTCAGCTACGCCATCGGCGCGCTGATCTCGCTGCTGCTCATGGGCTGCCTGGCCGAGATGACGGTGGCCCACCCGACCTCGGGCTCGTTCGGCGCCTATGCCGAGCACTACATCAGCCCGCTGGCCGGCTTCATGGTCCGCTATGCCTACTGGGCCGCCGTGGTGCTGGCCGTGGGCATGGAGGTGACGGCCATCGGCATCTACATGGGCTACTGGTTCCCGGACGTGCCGCGCTGGATCTGGGTGCTGGTGTTCTCGGGCGCGCTGGTGGCCGTCAACGCCAGCAGCGTCAAGGCCTTCGGCCAGGTGGAGTACGGCTTTTCCATGGTCAAGATCATCGCCATCGTGGCCTTCATCCTGATCGGCGCCTGGGTGGTGTTCGGCTCGCAGCCCCAGGGCATCGGCTTTTTCAACTACACGGCCGATGGCGGCTTCTTCCCCAAGGGCCTGTGGGGCACCTGGGTGGCCGTGATCATCGCCATCTTCAGCTACCTGAGCCTGGAGGCCGTGGCCGTGGCGGCCGGCGAGGCCGAGGACCCCAAGCGCGCCATCACCCGGGCCTTTCGCACCACCATGGCGCGCCTGGTGATCTTCTACCTGGCCACGATCGCGCTGATGCTGGCCATCGTGCCCTGGCAGCAGGCGGGCACGGACAAGAGCCCCTTCGTGAAGGTGATGGAGATCATCGGCATCCCGGGCGCTGCCAGCATCATCAACTTCGTGGTGCTGGTGGCCGCGCTGTCGGCCATGAACAGCCAGCTGTATGTGACCTCGCGCATGATGTTCAGCCTGTCGCGCGGCGGCTATGCGCCCTCGGTGTTCGGGCGGTTGAACAGCCGGGGCGTGCCCGTGGCGGCGATTGCCATCTCCTGCCTGGGCATTGCCGTGGCCGTGGCCGTGAACCTGTGGAAGCCCGAGGGCTCGCTGCTATGGATGATGTCCGTGTCCATGTTCGGCGCCATGTTCACGTGGTTCATGATCTTCGTGACCCATCTGTTCTTCCGCGCGCGCTGGTCGCGCGAGCATCCGGGCCAGCGCCTGCAGTTCCGCATGTGGGGCTTTCCGCTGTTCACGCTGGCCGGCGCCGCGCTGATGCTGGGCGTGATCGTCACCACCTATTTCACCGAGGTCTTCCACATGACGCTGCTCACGGGCCTGCCCTTCCTGGGCCTGCTGGCCCTGGTGTACGCGCTGTGGTACCGGCCCCGCGCACAAGCGCGCAAGAAGGACTGAAGCCATGACCCGCAGACTCTGGGACATCTCCCCGGCCGTGCAGGCCGCCAGCCCCGTCTTTCCCGGCGACACGGCCTACAGCCAGCAGTGGTGCGCCACCATCGGGCCGGGCTGCCCGGTCAATGTCAGCGCCATCACGCTTTCGCCCCATGTGGGCGCGCATGCCGATGCACCGCTGCACTACGAGGCCGACGGGGCATCCATCGGCAACGTGGATCTTGACGCCTTCCTCGGCCCCTGCCGCGTGATCCACGCCATCGGCAAGGGACCGCTGGTCGAATGGGAGCACATCGCCCACGCCGTGGAGCATCTTCCGGCACGCGTGCTGGTGCGCACCTACGAGCGCACCCCCACCACCTGGGACCAGGAACTGGCCGCCTATGCACCGGCCACAGTCGAGCGGCTGGCCGACCTGGGCGTGAAGCTCATCGGCATAGACACGGCCAGCATCGATCCGGCCAGCAGCAAGAGCCTGGACAGCCACCAGGTGATCCGCCGGCGCGGCCTGCGCGTGCTGGAGAACCTGGTGCTGGACGAGGTGGCCGAGGGCGACTACGAGCTCATCGCCCTGCCGCTCAAGCTGGTCGAGGCCGATGCCTCGCCCGTGCGCGCCGTGCTGCGCGCCCTGGCCTGATCCCTGCCCGCATTGCGGCGCCGGCCCTGCCCGCGCCTTTCGCCTTTTCGATACCCAAGGAGACCCCGTGACGAGCCTGCAAGACTGCCTCACCCTCGATGCGCAAGACCCGCTGCGCGCCCTGCGCGACCAATTCACGCTGCCCGAAGGCGTGATCTACCTTGACGGCAACTCGCTGGGCGCCAGCCCCCGCGCCGCCGCCGCGCGCGTGGCCGAGGTGGTGCAGCAGGAATGGGCGCAGGGCCTGATCCGCTCGTGGAACGATGCCGGATGGATCAGCCTGCCCCAGCGACTGGGCGACCAGTTCGCCCCCTGGCTGGGCGTGGGCGCGGGTGAGCTGGTGTTCACCGACACGGCCTCCATCAACCTCTACAAGGTGCTGTCTGCGGCGGCCCGCATTGCGCGCGAGGACGCGCCGCAGCGCAAGCGCCTGATCAGCGAGCGCAGCAACTTCCCCACCGACCTCTATATCGCCCAGTCGGTCTGCCAGGAATACGGCCTGGAGCTGGTGCTGCTCGAACCCGAGGAAATTGCCGGCGCGCTGACCGACGAGGTCGCCATCTGCATGCTCACCCATGTCAACTACCGCACGGGCGCCATGCACGACATGGCTGCCGTGACGGCTGCCGCGCAGGGCAAGGGCATTCTCTGCGTCTGGGACCTGTGCCACAGCGCGGGCGCCGTGCCTGTCGATCTCAAGGGCGCGAATGCCGACTTCGCCATTGGCTGCAGCTACAAGTACCTCAACGGCGGCCCCGGCGCGCCGGCCTTTGTCTGGGCCAACCCGCGCCTGATCAACCGCTTCTGGCAGCCGCTGTCGGGCTGGTTCGGCCATGCCGAGCCTTTCAAGTTCGTGCCGGACTACCACCCGGCCCAGGGCATACAGCGCTACCTGTGCGGCACCCAGCCCATGGTCAGCCTGAGCGTGCTGCAGTGCGGCCTGGACGTGTTCACGGCCGTGGAGCCGCTGGGCGGCATGGACGCGCTGCGCAACAAGTCGCTGGCGCTGACCGACCTGTTCATCGCCCTGGTCGAGGAACGCTGCCAGGGCCACGGCCTGGGCCTGGCCACGCCGCGCGAGCACGGCCGACGCGGCTCCCAGGTCTGCCTCACGCGCGAGGAGGGGCTGGGCGTGGACGGCAAGGACAGCGGCGCCTATGCCATCGTGCAGGCGCTGATCGCACGCGGCGTGATCGGCGACTTCCGCAAGGGAGACGGCACGGGCCTGCACAAGGACATCCTGCGCTTCGGCTTCACGCCGCTGTACGTGGGATTCGAAGATGTCTGGCATGCCGTGGAGCACCTGCGCCAGGTGCTGGAATCGGGCGAATGGCGCAAACCGGAGTTCAACCGCGTCAATGCGGTGACCTGAAGCCTGAAGCCCTGCGCTCAGAACGCCGTGGACGACAGCGAGGCCCAGAGATGGGCCGCGACCAGGGCGCGCCAGGGTGCGAAGTCCCGCAGCCACAACTCGGTCTGCACCGCGTCCATGGCGTCCGTCTTCAGCAGCAGGGCCAGGGCCCGGCGAACGGCCACATCGCCGTGCAGCGGGCCGTCCAGGTGGCCATAGCCGCGCAGCAGCATGTAGTTCACGGTCCACGGGCCTATGCCCTTGAGTGCCAGCAGCCGCTCGCGGATCTCGGCCACCGGCAGTTCAGGCAGGGCCGCCCAGTCGTCCAGCGGCAATTCACCCGACTGCACAGCCTGGGCCAGCAGGCGCAGCGTGTGCGTCTTGCTCCGCGAAAAGCCGGCTGCGCGCAAATCCTCCTCACCGAGCTGCGCCAGCTGGGCGGCCTCCGGCATGCACCACAGCTGCTGCGGCGCGTCGGCATGGCCATCGTGCAGCGCCACCGGCTGGCCGGCTGCGGCGATCAGGCGGCGGCGCAGCGACACGGCTGCCGCCACGCTGATCTGCTGCCCGGTGACGGCCCAGCTCAGCGCCTCCCAGGGCGTGCAGGCCGCGGGCACATGCAGGCCACGCTGGCGCGCCAGCAGCGGCCCCAGCCGCGCATGGCGGCCAAAACGGCGCTCGAATTCGCCCACATCCTGGGACAGTCCGAACATGCGCCGCAGCATGGCGGCCAGCACATCGTCCATGCCGGCGATGGCGCCTGCACCGGCGGGCAGGCGCCATCGGGCCTGCACCACGGCCGCCTCTTCGCACTGCTGCGTCAGCTCCAGGGTCAGCAGCGTGGGAAGGCCTTTCCACATCAGGCCCTTGTGCATGCGGATGGTGTCGCCGTCCTGCAGATCGCATTCGGACAGGCGCTGGGCATCGCGCCGGTGAAAGCCCCAGAACTCGTTCATGCGATAGCCGGCCGGCAGCGTCAGTTGCTGCTCTGCGCCATGGCTGTGGCCGCCACGCCGCCCGCTCATGCCTTGCCGGCCTGGCGCAGCGGGGCTCGGCCGCTCTCCCGCCCTGTCTCCCGGCCAGCGGCCTCCTGCGCCTGGCGCGCCTCGCGCAGCAGCAGGGCACGCTTGCGCTCCACGCCCCAGCGGTAGCCGGAGATGCTGCCGTCGTTGCGCACCACACGGTGGCAGGGCACGGCCACGGCAATCGGGTTGGCAGCGACGGCGCTGGCCACGGCGCGGGCGCCCGTGGGCATGCCCAGGCGCAGGGCCAGTTCCGAATAGCTCAGGGTCTGGCCGGCCGGAATGGCGCACAGCGCCTGCCACACGCGCTGCTGGAAGACCGTGCCCTGCACGTCCAGCGGCAGCGCCAGGCCGCGGCGCGGCTGCTCGACCAGGGCCACGACCTGGGCCACGGTGTGCTCGAAGCCCGCATCGCCGCCCACCAGCTCGGCCAGCGGAAAGCGCTGCTGCAGGTCCTGCACCAGGGCCTCGGCGTCGTCGCCCAGCAGTACGCAGCACACGCCGCGCTCGGTGCTGGCCACGAGGATGCTGCCCAGCGTGCATTCGGCCACGGCAAAGCGGATGGTCTGGCGCATGCCGCCGCGCCGGTAGTCGCCGGGTGCCATGCCCAGCATGGCGCCTGCGTCGCGGTAGAAACTGCTGCTGGCCGCATAGCCGCTGGAGTAGGCCGCATCGGTGACCGAGTCGCTCTGGCCCGGCTGCAGCGCCGCGCGCAGGGCATGCGCGCGATGGGCCTTGGCATAGGCCTTGGGCGTGAGGCCCGTGGCCTGCTTGAACAATCGGTGCAGTTGCCAGGGGCTCAGGCCCGAGCGTTCGGCCAGAGCGCCCAGGGCAGGCGGGGGCTCCTCGGTCTCCAGCCAGCGGCAGCATCGGGCCACCAAGGCCGTGGGGTTGGCAGTGGCATCGCTGGCTTGATTCATGGCTTGGTTGGACACGGCATGTCTTTCTGGGTCATCGGATGCCCTACTCTACGCAGCCCGGAGCACCCGCGCATCCCGCTTCTTGCAACCCGCAGGATTTCAGCGCGGGATTCGGTTACGCTGCGCCCTGCATTTTCCGCGTCGAGACTTGCGAGACTCCCACATGACCACCGAACACTCTGGCTGCCCCATGAACAGCCCCGGCCGCACCGAATCCATCGTCAAAGAGGAGCGCGCCCAGCTGGACTTCAGCCAGTCCATGAGCTATGGCGACTACCTGCACCTGGACCAGATCCTCACGGCACAGCATCCGCTGTCGCCCGCGCATGACGAGATGCTGTTCATCATCCAGCACCAGACCAGCGAGCTGTGGATGAAGCTGATGCTGCATGAGGTCCGAGCCGCCACGGCCGCCATCGCAGGCGGCACGCGTGCCGACGCCTTCAAGATGCTGGCCCGCGTGAGCCGCATCATGGAGCAGCTGGTCAGCGCCTGGACCGTGCTGTCCACCATGACCCCGCCCGAGTACACGGCCATGCGTCCCTACCTGGCCAACTCCAGCGGCTTCCAGAGCTACCAGTACCGCTGCATCGAGTTCTCCCTGGGCAACAAGAACGCCGCCATGCTCCAGCCCCATGCCCACCGGCCCGATCTGCTGGCCCAGGTGGAGGCGGCATGGCGCTCGCCCTCGCTCTACGACGTGTCCCTGCAGCTGCTGGCGCGCGAGGGCATCGACGTGCCCGCCGACCGGCTGGAGCGCGACTGGACCCAGCCCTACGAGGCCAGCGAGGGCGTCAAGCAGGCCTGGATCACCGTCTACCGCGATCCCCACAAGCACTGGGACCTGTACCAGCTTGGCGAAAAGCTGGCCGACATCGAGGACGCCTTCCGCCTGTGGCGCTTCCGCCACCTGACCACGGTGGAACGCGTCATCGGCTTCAAGCGCGGCACGGGCGGCACGGGCGGCGTCAGCTATCTGCGCAAGATGCTGGACGTGGTGCTGTTCCCCGAAATCTGGGCGCTGCGCACCGAGCTGTAAGAACTGGCGGGCGCCACCGACGGCAGACCGCTGCGGTGGCGACAGCGCGCAGGCGCGCAAACGGGTAAGCTGCGGCGCCAGGAGAAATACCGTGTCCGCAGCGCCACAACAGCCCCCACACAACAACATACACACAGAGGCTTCGCAGACCTCCCCCGCAGCACCGCCGCCGCGCAGCCAACTGCTGTGGGCCATGCTGCTGTCCCTGCTCTCGGCCTTTGCGCTGAGCCAGGCCTTTCGCACCACCACCTCGGTCATGGCCACGGGTCTTCAGCAGGATTTCGGGCTCACGGCCCAGTCGCTGGGCGCCTTCGCCGGCCTGTTCGGCCTGTCCTTCGGCGTGGCCCAGCTGCTGATGGGCATCGGCATGGACCTCTACGGCCTGCGGCGCACGGTGCTGCTGTCGTTTCCGCTGGCGATTGCGGGGTCGGCACTGTCCGCCGCTGCACCCAATTACGGCTGGCTGATGGTGGGCCAGTTGCTGATAGGCGTGGGCTGCTCGCCCGCCTTTCTGGCCTGCACCATGTTCATCTCGCGCCACTTTCCCATGGACCGCTTTGCCTTTCTGTCGGGCGTGGGCATGGGTGTCGGTGGACTGGGGCTGCTGTTCACAGGCACGCCGCTGGCCTGGCTGGTCCAGCATTTCGGCTGGCGCTCGGGCTTTGCGCTGCTGGCCGTGATGTCGGCCCTGTCGTGGCTGCTGATCTGGTGGCGCGTGCACGAGCCCGCCCGCAGCGGAGCACAGACCGCCGCACGGGAAAGCTGGGGTGTGGCGGCACGCCGCATGGCCGAGCTGTTCACGCTGCCGCACACGCTGGGCATCGTCCTGCTGGCCATGGCCTGCTATGCATCGTTTCTGGCGCTGCGCGGCCTGTGGCTGGGGCCGCTGCTCATCCATCGCTATGGCTTTTCGCTGGTGGAAAGCGGCAATGTGGCGCTGGTCGTATCGATGATCTCGCTGTTCAGCCCCGCGATTTTCGGGCGCATGGATCCCGGCCCAGGACGGCGCCGGCGCTGGCTCACCAATTACTCGCTGCTCATGGGCAGCCTGTTCATGCTCATGGCCTTTTTGCACCATGGCTGGACCAATGTGGCGCTGATCTTCGCCATGGGCCTGCTGTCGGGCTATTCGGTGCTGCAGTACGCCGATGTGCGCGCTTCCTACCCCCAGAGATGACCGGCCGCGCACTGTCGCTGTTCACCATGGCCATGTTCCTGGGCGTGGCCCTGGTGCAATGGTTCACGGGCTGGGTGGCGGCCTGGGCCGAGGCCTGGGGCGTGGAGCCCTACAAGGCCGTGATGATCTCGATTGCAGCCACGCTGGTGGGCGCGTCAACCGCGTTCCGTTTCCTGCCCTCCTCGCCGCTGCTGCGCCAGGCATCCGCCGCCTAGCGGCCGGAGTCTCTGTCTCTACAAGGCGTTGGCGGCCGAGCCATCGCCACGGTACAGCCATGGCAGATCCATCAGCCGGGAGCCCAGCAGGCGCAGCGACAGGTCACGCCCCCAGCGCACGGGACCCGTGGCATGGAAGATGCGGCCGTTGCGCTGCGAGCGTGCCTGCACGCGCGCATTGCGCTGCCAGCGGTTGAGCGCGTAGCGGCGCAGGCGCATGTTGACGTCGAGATCGTGCATGGACAGGGCGCGCTGCAGCTCCGCTGCATCTTCAATCGCCATGCCGGCGCCCTGGGCCAGATAGGGGCGCATGGGATGGGCCGCATCGCCCAGCAAGGCCACCACGCCGCGCGCCATCTGCGCGGCCGATTGCACGGGCGGGCGGTCCCCCACCGGCCACAGCCGCCAGTCTCCACCGGCCGCTGGCACATGCTGGACCAGGTCCAGCAGCTGGGGGCAACTGCCCTGCAGCACCCGCACCAGATCGTCGAGATTGCCCGCATGGTCCCAGTTCGCCAGATCCTCGGGCGCCGGGCCCTGGATGATGATCACCAGGTTCTGCAGCTCGCCCCGGCGCACGGGATACTGGATGGCATGCATGCGCGAGCCCAGCCAGGCCGTGACATCGGTGGCCCGCAGGCGCTTGGGCAACTGGGCCTGGTGCACCAGGGCGCGGTAGGCCAGGTGCCCGGTGACACGCGGCGGGCCGTCGCCCAGCAACTGCTGGCGCAGAACGCTGCGCACGCCGTCGGCGGCGACCAGGGCATCGCCTTCGATCAGCTTGCCGGCCCGGGTTCGCACGGTGACCACGCCGTCGGTCTCGGAAAAGCTCTCGATGGGCTGGCCCAGGTTCAGGTGCATGCCCGGATAAGTCTGAGCGGCTTCCCGCAGCAATTGCTGCAGATCGGCCCGGTGGATGGTGGCGTAGGCCGCGCCATAGCGTTGCACGGACTCGCTGCCCAAGGGCATATGCGCCAATTCCTGTCCGGTGACTGCGCTGCGCACGCGCAGGCTGCCCGGCAGCGCCACCACCTGCTGCAGCGGTTTTTGCAGGCCCCAGGCCTGAAGCCGCCGCACGACATTCGGACCGATCTGGATTCCGGCGCCCACTTCACTGAGCGCGGGCGCCTGCTCGAAAAGACGCACTTCCCAACCCGCCCGCGACGCACCGATGGCGGCGGCCAGGCCACCAATGCCGCCGCCGGCAATCAACACCTGCTTGTTCATGTGCGTATTGTGCCCCTGCCGCCACCCATGGCGGCCGGGGCCTGATTATTCAAGTCGGACACCGCTGAAGAAAATCAAAGAATGCTCGGAATCTTCTGAAACATGCGCGCATCCCCTAGGCATTGAGGCGCATCAAGATCCCAAAAACGGGCATCTCGCCACGCACCAGACTGCCATAAAGGACATCGCCCCACCATCACCTGTGCGGCGCGGCCAAAAATCGGCCTTTGCATCGCCGCTCTGGAAATGTCCATACACGGATCCACACTTTACGCCTCAGATGATAGAGATTCTCAACTGAGACAATGTTTTGACAAATGGCCGTGACAATGAAAAAAGCCCGCACTGGGCGGGCTCTTTCATGCGCGACGGGAAAATCAGATGACAAACTTCTCACGGTCCTGATTCTGAATCCACTTTGGCGGCTTGCCACGTCCGGTCCAGGTTTGGCCGGTTGCGGGATCGCGGTACTTGGGAGCCACTTTGGCGCCGGTTGTGCCAGCGGTACGACCACGAGCTGCAGGAAACACGTCATCGGCAGTCAGACCATATTCGGCAATCAAGTTGCGAACCTGTCCCACGGCGTCGGCAAGCTCGCGCTTGCGTGCTTCCTGGATCTGTTGCTCCAGTTCCTGTCGCTGCTTCAGCAGTTCCTTGTAAGAGCTCATGGTATGCGCCTTGAAAGTAGTTTAAGAGCTTTCATTATAAAAACATAATCAGCCCATGGCGCAAGACGCATGTAAGCAAAACCCACAATATCGCTGCTGCCTATTGCGAAGAGTAGTTCTCGGATAAATCCGATATGGCCAGCACCTTGTCAATGCGTTTGCCATCGAGATCGATGACCTCGAAGATCCAGCCCGCACAGCTGACCCGTTCCCCCAGAATGGGCAAATGACCGCTTTCTGCCATGAGAAGGCCCGCCACGGTGTTGTATCGGCCGCGGTGCTCATCGGGAAGATCACGAATATCGAGGCGCGCCTTCAGCTCCGATATGGGCATCAGACCGTCCAATAGCCAGGAGCCATCCTCACGCTGCATGGCCCAGGCTTCTGCCTCGGTCACAGGCTGTAACTCGCCGGTAATCGCCTCGAGCAAATCCCGGGGCGTCATGATGCCCTGCACCACGCCATATTCATCCACCACAAACACCATGCGCCCGGACCGGGCACGCAATTGCTCCAGCAGCTCCATGGCGCTGAGCGTCTCGGGCAGGAAAGAAGCCGGCAGCACATGTTCGTACAGCGTGGTGCCGGCGGCATCCGAGCCCAATGCCAGCAGGCGCGCCACGCTGATGATGCCGACCACGTCATCCAGCGAATTGCGGCACACCGGATACCAGGAATGCCCGCCCTTCGAGTGGTCGTCGGCCGAGGCCTGCAATGCCTCGGTGACGGTCATGTCGGCATCCAGCCATTGCACGTCGCCGCGCGGGACCATGATCGACGTCAGTGAGCGGTTATCGAGGTGAAAGACGTTTTGCACCATCTGGTGCTCGTTGGCCTCGATCACCCCGGCATCCCGCCCTTCGGCCAGGCTTGCCACGATTTCCTCTTCGGTCACGGCGCGCGCTGCGGATTCATTGATGCGCAGCAGAGTCAGCATGGCGCGCGTGGAAAAGGCCAGCAGCCGCACAAAGGGCTTTGCAGCCGACGCCACCCAGGTCATCGGCCGGGAAACCACCGTGGCCACGGTTTCGGGATAAAGCTGGCCTATGCGCTTTGGCACCAGCTCGCCGAAGACGATGGTGACGAAGGTGATCACGGTCACGACGAGCGCCGTGGCAGAAATGCTGGCCGCGCGTTCCGGAATTCCCAGGCCCAGCAGCCATGCGGCCAGCCCGTCACTGAAGGCCGCCTCGCCCAAAATGCCGTTGAGCAGGCCGATGGAGGTGATGCCCACCTGCACCGAAGAAAGAAATTGCGTGGGGTTTTCGAGCAAGGCCAGTGCTGCCACCGCACCCTTGTCGCCTGTTTCAGCCAGTGCCACCAACCGAGCCTTGCGGCTGGAGGCCAGTGCCAATTCGGACATTGCAAACACCCCATTGAGCAGCGTAAGCAACGCGATCAGCAGAAAATCCATGGTTCGTATATCAGAAAGAAGACCATGGCACTTTACTGTATCGGCGATATCCAGGGATGCCACGACGCCTTTGAGCGCCTGCTGCACCGCGTGGACTTCTCCGCCAGCCGCGATACCTTGTACATCCTGGGCGACCTTGTGAACCGCGGTCCGGAATCGGACAAGGTGCTGCGCACCTGCATGGCCGCTGGCGACTCCATGCGCGCCCTGCTGGGCAACCATGACCTGCACCTGCTGGCCGCCGCCCAGGGCGTGCGCCGCAGCAGCCGGCGCGACACGCTGGCCCGGGTGCTGGATGCGCCCGATCGCGATCAGCTGCTGGACTGGCTGCGCCACCAGCCGCTGGCACGCAGCCACCGCATGGCGCATGGCGAGGAACTGCTGATGGTCCATGCCGGCGTGCTGCCGCAGTGGAGCAGCCAGGAAGTGATGGCGCTGGCGGGCGAGGTGCATTCGGTACTGCGCAGCAAGCAGTTGCCCGATTTCTTGCAGGCCATGTACGGCAACCAGCCCGATCGCTGGTCACCCGACCTGCAGGGTTGGGAGCGCCTGCGGGTCATCGTCAACGCCTTGACCCGGCTACGCTTTTGCACCGCACAGGGTGTCATGGATTTCGACAGCACCGAGTCGGCCGAGCAGGCGGCGCCCGGCCTCATGCCCTGGTTCGATGTGCCGGGCCGCGCCACGGCGAGCGCAACGATTGCGTTTGGCCACTGGTCCACGCTGGGCCACATCAACCGGCCCGACCTTGTGGCGCTGGACACCGGCTGCGTCTGGGGCGGCTGCCTGAGCATGATGCGTTTCGGCGATCACCTGGCGGACCGGGAACTGATCCAGGTGGACTGCCCGCAGGCGCAGGCTCCGGGCTGACCTGGACGACGCCGATGGGCGAGCACCCATAAAAAAAAAACGCCTGCAAGGCAGGCGTTTTTCGTGAGGCAGGCGGCTTGCGCGGCGCTCAGACCTCGGAAGTGGCGACGGGTGCCACAGGAGGGACCGGCGCGACAGGCGCAACAGGCGCCTTGAACAGCGCGGCCAGCTTGCGCTTGGGCTTGATGCTGCTGCCCGCCTTGGGCGCGGCAGCACCCTGGCTGTCCCAGCTCGCATCGACGCTGGCGGTTGCCTCGTAGGGCTTGTCGAAGAACGGGTCCGAGTGCGCCGGGCGCTGGGCCATGCGCGAGCCGCGATGGCCAAAACCGGAACTGCCCCGCGACGCATCACCGCCGCGATCGCCACGCTCGGCGCCGCGATCCCGTTCACGACCGTAGCCGCCGCTGCTTTGGCGCGGCAGCTCGTCAAAACGGTGACCACGCGGTACGCTGCCACGGAAATCTTCCATGGGGCAGGCCTCGACGTTGATCTTCTTCTTGATGAGCTTCTCGATCTCGCCCACCAGGCGCGCATCGTGGTTGGTCACCAGGGTCACGGCGATGCCGGAGGCGCCTGCGCGACCCGTGCGGCCGATGCGGTGCACATAGTCTTCGGCGTTGAAGGGCACGTCGTAGTTGAAGACGGCCGGCACGTCCTTGATGTCCAAGCCACGGGCCGCGACATCGGTACACACCAGCAGATCCACCTCGCCGCGCTTGAAGGCTTCAAGCGCCTTCAGGCGCTCGTCCTGGCTCTTGTCGCCGTGCAGCGCCGTTGCGCGCAGGCCATCACGCTCCAGGGCACGCGTCAGGCGCGCACAGCCCAGCTTGCTGTTGGAGAAGACGAAGGCCTGGCGGATGTCGCGCTGCTTGAGCAGGGAGCGCAGCGCATAGCGCTTGTCGTCGTCGCTGACGCTGTAGAAGCGCTGCTCCACCGTGGACGCCGTCTCGTTGGGGCGGGCCACTTCGATGGTGACGGGGTCCTGCAGGTAGCTGCTGGCCAGGCGCTTGATCTCGGGCGAGAAGGTGGCGCTGAACAGCAAGGTCGTGCGTGTCTTGGGCAGGTGGGACAGGATGCGCTGCAGATCGGGCAAAAAGCCGATGTCCAGCATGCGGTCTGCCTCGTCCAGCACCACGTACTCGACCTGGTTGAGCACGGCGTTCTTGGCTTCGATGTGGTCAAGCAGACGGCCCGGAGTGGCCACCAGCACCTCGACGCCCTTCTTGAGCTCCAGCGTCTGCGGCTTCATGTCCATGCCGCCGAACACCACGGTGCTGCGCAGCTTGGTGTACTTCGCATACTGGGCGATCTGCTGGGCCACCTGGTCCGCCAGTTCGCGTGTGGGCAAAAGCACCAACGCCCGCACGGGGTGGCGTGCAGGCGAAGCGGAGGTATTTTCGTGGCGCATCAGCCGCTGCAGCAACGGCAGCGAGAACGCCGCCGTCTTGCCTGTGCCGGTCTGGGCGGCGCCCATGACATCCTTGCCGGTCAGAACGACCGGAATGGCCTGTGCCTGGATGGGCGTCATGGACTCATAGCCCATGTCGGCTACGGCGCGCGCCAGGGACTCAGCCAGCTGGAGATTGGAGAAAGAGCTTGTCATTGAGAGCGCTATTGTCGCACCTAGCGCGATTTGTGCGTTGCAATAACGCCAATTGGCACCTGGACAAGCATGGCGTTGTGTGAGCGCAACCCGCAAAAACCCGGTATGAGGGCCTGCAATGCGGGCATTTTGTCGTCGCCGGGCAGCCTTCAGATGAAAAAGCGGCCCCTCGCAGGGGCCGGCGAAGCTTGCGCAGCAACGCGGGCGTGGGGGGTACTCCTCAGAGGGAAGCAGCCGAAAAAGTGTCGCAGGACTTGACGCTGCCGGTACGCAGGCCGGTGCTGAACCAGCGCTGGCGCTGGGCGCTGGTGCCGTGCGTGAAGCTGTCCGGCACCACGGCGCCGCCGCCTGCGCGCTGCAGGGCGTCGTCGCCGATCTTGGATGCCGCATTCATGGCCGACTCCACATCGCCCTGCTCCAGGATCTGGCGGGCGCTTTGCGCGCGGTTCGCCCAGACGCCTGCCAGGCAATCGGCCTGCAGTTCCAGCTTGACCGACAGGTGGTTGTACTCCACCTTGCTGACGCGGCCACGGGCGCGGTCCACCTGGGCGCTGATGCCCAGCAGGTTCTGCACGTGGTGGCCCACCTCGTGGGCAATCACATAGGCCTGGGCGAAATCGCCGGGCGCGCCCAGCTGGTTCTTGAGCGTTTCGTAGAAGCCCAGGTCGATATACACCTTCTGGTCGGCAGGGCAGTAGAACGGCCCCATGGCCGACTGCCCCGTGCCGCAGGCCGTGGGCGTTGCGCCACGGAACAGCACGAGCTTGGGATCGGTATATTGGGCGCCGCCCTGGCGGAACACATCGCGCCAGACATCTTCGGTATCGGCAAGCACGGTGGAGACAAAGCGGGCGAGCTTGTCATCGGCCGGCGGCTTGTGGGCCGGGCCCTGAGGCTGCTGCACCTGCACCGGCGAGCCGCCGCTGAGCGCACCCAGGATGGTCAGCGGGTTGATGCCCAGCACCCAGCCGCCGACCAGGGCGATGACGATGGTGCCAATGCCTATGCTGCGTCCGCCGAAGACGGGGCCGCCGCCACCGCCACCCTCGTCACGGCGGTCTTCCACATTGTCCGACTCGCGGTTGCCATCCCATCTCATGGTGTTCACTCCTGGATCTGTGCTGCAGCCTGCAGCATCGGGCGGCGATATTACGTCGGAACCTGCGGGACTGCAGCGACCGCAGCTGTGGCAATGATACGGCGTGTATCAGCGCACGGGCTGCACCGCCATGGGGGCGGTGGCCGGTGGCGCCTGGCTGCGCAGGACCTGCTCGCGGGCCACCAGCACCATGGCGGCCAGCAGCGCGGCGACGATGCCCAGGCCGATGACGACCGCCAGGCCCAGCCCCCATCCGCCGCGCCTGCGCCGCTCGCGTGCAGGCTCGCCGGGCCGGCGGGGCGCGGGAGCCTGCTCGCTGGGCGGCTGCTCGCGCTGCCACGGCTCGGGCGCGGGTCCGCGCCGCTGCTGCTCATAGCGCGGGGCCGATTCCTTGCGCGGAGCTTCGGGCCGCGCCGAACCGTCCCAGCGGGGCTCTTCGCGCGGATAAGAAGGCTTTTGTGACATAGGCGACATCGTAGTGCCTGCGCAGGCCCTCACGGGCCTGTGCGCAGCACTGGACACATCGCGAATTGGTCGATCCAAGCCTACTGTGTACAGTCGCGGCCATGAGCCATTCCAGCATGCCCTCCTCCACCGCCCTTGACGCCCAGGCCACGGCCGGGCTGTTGCCCTGGAACGAACTGGCCGAAGAGATCGCCGCCCTGCTGCTGCAGCCCCAGGCAGCGCAGGTGCCGGCGCGCATCGTGATGCCCCTGCCGGCCGGTGGCAGCCTGTTTTGCATGCCCGCCACCGACGGCCAGGTGGCCATGACCAAGCTGATCAGCTTCACGCCCGGCAACGCCGGCACGCCGCGCGCCACCATCCAGGGGGATGTGGTGGTCTTCGACGTGGCCACGGGCGAGCGCCGCCTGATCCTGGACGGCCCCACGGTCACGGCGCGGCGCACGGCCGCCGTATCGCTGCTGGCCGCGCAAAGGCTGGCGCCGAATCCGCAGGGTCCGTTGCTGATCGTGGGCGCCGGCGTGCAGGGCCTGGCCCATTTGCAGGCCTTTGCCGCAGGCCTGGGCGTGCGCGAGGTTCAGGTGGCATCGCGCAGCGCGCAGAGCGCCCAGGCGCTGGTCGACCAGGCCCGGGCCATGGGACTGCAGGCCACCGCCGTGCAGGATGTGGAGGCGGCGGCGCGCCACTGCCCGCTGATCGTGACCTGCACGCCCGCCCGGGCCGTGGTGCTGCGCGAGGCGCCGCGCAGCGATACCTTCATCTCGGCCGTGGGCGCCTTCACGCCGCAGATGGTGGAGCTGGCACCCGGCCTGTGCCAGGGCTTGCTGCAGTCGGGCCGCGTGGTGGTCGATACCGGGGATGCGCTGCATGAGGCCGGTGACCTGCTGCAGGCCGGCATCGATGTCGCCGCCCTGCCCACGCTGGAGCAGGTGGTGCGCGAGCAATGGCCGCGCTCGGATTCGCCCGTGCTGTTCAAATGCTGCGGCTGGGGCGGCTGGGATCTGGCAGCCACCCGCCTGGCCATGCGCCGGGCCGCACTCCAGAACAGTTGAAAGCGGATTTCTGCGTTGAACGAGCTTTTCCCCCCGGATTCCCCCGCCCCGGCTTCCAGCACCGCGCCCAGTCGCTGGCAGCGCCTGGGCCTGCGCACGCAACTGGCCCTGGTCTTCGGCTCGCTGCTGGTGGGCGTGACGGTGCTGATGTCGCTGGCATTCGGCGAGCTGCTGCGCTGGCGCATGGAGCGCGAGGTCAGCGCCTCGCTGCATGCCATGGCCTCCAACGCCGCCCGGCAGCTGTCCGATGGCCTGTTCAGCCGCGCCCATACCGTGGAAGTGCTGGCCGCCTCGCCGGAGCTCTGGATCCAGGGGCTGGAGGCCCCGGGCGTGGGCGCACTGCTCAACCGCGCCCGTTCGCTGACGCCCACCAGCCTCTGGATCGGCGTGGCCGACGCCGAGGGCACGGTGCGCAGCGCGACCGACCAGGTGCTGGTGGGCCTCGATGTCAGCGACCGGCCCTGGTTCGAGCCGGGCCTGCAGCGCGTCCATGTGGGCGATGTGCGCGCCTCCTCGCCTGTGATGTCCGCCTTGCTGCCGCCTGCGGCCGACGGCGCGCCGCGCCGGTTCATGGACTTCGCGGCGCCCATTCGCGTGGGCGATCTCACCCAGGGCGTGCTGTGCATGCACAGCAGCTGGGAATGGGTGCGCGAAACCATGCAGACCCTGCAGCAGGCCGACAGCGCCGACCGGCAGATCGGCCTGTTCATCTTCGACCGGCGTGGACGGCTCATCCACGCGCCGGGCGACAGCCTGGAGCCGTTGCTGGCCCTGGACCAGCGCCTGCCGGTGGCCCATACCGTGTCTGCCGATACGGCCGATGCCACGCTGCAGCCCGTACAGGTGGCGCGCTGGCAGGACAGCCCGCAGAGCTTTCTGACGGCCACCGTGCCGCTGCAGGCCCACAACCGGGCAACGGCCATGGGCTGGCACATCGTGGCCCGCCAGCCGCATGACAGCGCCTACGCGCCCGCGCGCCAGGCCATGCACCAGGTGCTGGCCGGCGGCCTGGCAGCCGCGCTGGTGGCCGCCGTCATCGCCTGGCTGGTGGCGCGCAGGCTGAGCCAGGATCTCAAGCGCCTGGCCCGTGCCGCCAATGGCATCGACGGAAGCGGTGCGGCCTCCGACATCCCGCAGTTGCACAGCAGCCGCGAAGTGCATCGCCTTTCTCAGGCGCTGCGCGGCAGCATTGCCCAGTTGCGCTCGGCCAACGAGGCCATGGAGCGCCAGGTGCGCGAGCGCACGCTGCAGCTGCAGCAGGCCAATGCCGAACTGGAGCACCAGGCGCGCAGCGACCCGCTCACGGGCCTGCTCAACCGCCGGGGCTTCGACTTCCAGCTGGACTTCGCCATGGCGCTGGCGCGCCGCAGCGGCCGCCCCTTGAGCGTGCTCGTCATCGACGTGGACTACTTCAAGCGCATCAACGACCAGCACGGCCACGACATGGGCGACGCCGTGCTGCGCACCCTGGCGCGCGCCTTCCGCATGCGGCTGCGCGAGTCCGACGTGCTGGCCCGCATGGGGGGCGAGGAATTCCTGGCGCTGCTGCCCGACACCACGGCCGATGCCGCCGTGGTCATTGCCGAGCAACTGCGCGAACTGCTGGCGGCCACGCCGATGGCCCACGGCGAGCCCGTCACCGCCAGCGTGGGCGTGGCCACGCTGCGCGGCACCACGGACACTGCCACCGCCATGCTGCGCCGTGGCGATGAGGCGCTGTACGAGGCCAAGGGCGCAGGCCGCAACAACGTGCAGCTGCAGCGCTGAGGCGGCCCCGCGCCGCTTTTCCCGCCCTCGATTTTCTGACTGCCGCAAAACACCTGTGCGGCAAAAAACACCACACTAATACTCAAATTGAGCATATTATTCGCAGCCATCACCAGCCCTTTCCACAGTCCCGGACGGCCACCATGCAGCTCAAATCCGTGCAGTACGACAAGCCCCATTTCTCCCTCGCCGGCCAGTGCGGCATCGGCGAGGCCTGGGCCCGCATTCCTCCCGAACTTGACCGCGCCCAGCGCCTTCGGACCGCCGAGCGCATACGCGCCCTGCTGCACGAGCGCGATGCCGTGCTCGTGTCCCATTACTACGTGGACGGCGAACTGCAGGACCTGGCGCGCGAGACCGGCGGCTGCGTGGGCGATTCGCTGGAGATGGCGCGCTTCGGCGCCCAGCACCAGGCCAGCACCCTGGTCGTGGCCGGCGTGCGCTTCATGGGAGAGACCGCCAAGATCCTCAGCCCGGAAAAGCGGGTGCTCATGCCCGACGACGACGCCAGCTGCTCGCTAGACCTGGGCTGCCCGGCAGACGAGTTCAGCGCCTTTTGCGACGCCCACCCGGACCGCACGGTCGTGGTCTACGCCAACACCAGCGCGGCGGTGAAGGCGCGCGCCGACTGGGTGGTCACATCGTCGGTGGGACAGGACATCGTGGCCCACCTGCACGCCTGCGGCGAGAAGATCCTCTGGGCCCCCGACCGCCACCTGGGCGCCCACATCCAGCGCCAGACCGGCGCCGACATGCTGCTGTGGCATGGCTCCTGCCTGGTCCATGACGAGTTCAAGGCCGACGAACTGGCCGCCATGGCGCTGGAGTATCCGCAGGCCGCCATCCTCGTGCACCCCGAGTCGCCGGCCGCCGTGGCCGCCCAGGCGAACGTGGTGGGCTCCACCACCCAGCTCATCAACGCGGCTGGCCGGCTGCCCACCGACACCTTCATCGTCGCCACCGACCAGGGCATCCTGCACGACATGCGCATGCGCTACCCGGGCAAGACCTTCCTGCCCGCGCCCACGGCCGGCCAGGGCGCCACCTGCAAGAGCTGCGCCATGTGCCCCTGGATGGCGATGAACAGCCTGCAGGGCGTGGAACTGGCCCTGGAGCAGGGCCTGTGCGCCATCGAGGTGGACCCCGCCATCGCCCAGGCCGCGCGCCGCCCCATCGAACGCATGCTGGCTTTCGCGGCCGGCCACCGCCAGCCCGTGCGCGCCAGCGGCGACCTTGCGCGCGATGCAGCGCTCTTCCAGCATTTCGGTCCCGCCTGAGGAGCACGCCATGACCCAGCCCTCCATGGACGTACTCATCATCGGCGCCGGCCTAGCCGGCATGGCCGCCGCCCTGTCACTGCCGCCGCATCTGCGCGTGGCCCTGCTCAGCAAGGGCGCGGCCGAGGAATGCGCCAGCGCCTGGGCCCAGGGCGGCATTGCCGCCGTGCTGGATGCACAGGACAGCATCGACGAACACCTGGCAGACACCCTGGTCGCGGGCGCAGGCCAGTGCGATGCACAGGCCGTGCGCGCCATCCTCGAGCAGGCGCCTGCCGCTATCGATTGGCTGGTGGCCCACGGCGTGCCTTTCACGCGTGACGACAGCGGTGGCCTGCACCTCACGCGCGAGGGCGGCCACGGCCGCCGCCGCATCGTGCATGCCGCAGACTGCACCGGCCAGGCCGTGCACGCCGCCCTGCTGCGCGCCTGCCGGGAGCGCGCGAACATCGATTTGCATGAGCACACCAGCGCGCTGGACCTGCTGACCGAAGGACAGCCTGCGCACTGCACAGGCGCGCTGGTGCGCCTGCCCGATGGCCGCCTGCAGCGCTGGCATGCCGCGCATACCGTGCTGGCCACGGGCGGGCTGGGGCAGGTCTATCCCGCCACCACCAACCCGGCCACCGCCACGGGCGACGGCGTGGCCATGGCCTGGCGCGCGGGCTGCCGCGTGGGCGACCTGGAGTTCATGCAGTTCCATCCCACGGCCCTGCAGGTGGGCGGCCGTGCGGCCGGCCTGGTCTCCGAGGCATTGCGCGGAGAAGGCGCCCTGCTGCGCCTGCCGGACGGCACGCGCTTCATGCCTGCCCATGACGAGCGGGCCGAACTGGCGCCGCGCGACATCGTGGCCCGGGCCATCCGGCACGAGATGGACCGCCATGGCCTGGCCTTCGTGCACCTGGACATCACCCACCGGCCACGTGCCTGGCTGCAGTCGCATTTCCCAGGCGTGATGGCCCTGTGCGCCAGCCATGGCATCGACATTGCCACGCAGCCGATTCCCGTCGCCCCCTGCGCCCACTACGCCTGCGGCGGCGTGCTGGCCGGCATCGACGGGCGCACGGATGTCGATGGCCTGCGCGCCATTGGCGAGGTGGCGCGCACCGGCCTGCACGGCGCCAACCGGCTGGCCAGCAATTCGCTGCTCGAATGCGTGGTGATGGGGCGCGCGGCCGCCCAGGCCATCGCGCAGCAGCCGGCTGCCGCCCCGGCGCCGGCCCGGCCGACCGAAACCCTGCAGGCCGGCGCACAGGAGCAGGACACGGCCGCCATCGCGCAGGAGTTGCGCCAGCTCATGCAGGACTGCGTGGGCATACAGCGCAGCGACCAGGGCCTGGCGCAGGCCGTGCAGCGCATTGCGGCATGGCGTGAAAGGCTGGCACCTGCCGCAGGCCATGCGCTGCGCAACCAGCTCGATGTCTGCTGGCTAATGGCCACGGCCGCCGCCGCACGGCGCGAGAGCTGCGGCGCACATTCGCGCATCGACGCCGCCCTGGCGCTGGTGGAATGAAAAATGGCCCCCACGCTCCCCTTGCTGCGCAAGGTCCGCTGCCCCCCGAGGGGGCTGCTTTTCATCTTGGGGCGGCCCGGCGATGAAAAAGGCCCCCAGCTTTCGCTGCGGGCCTTGTCTTCCGGGTCAAAGCCGTCAGGCCTTGGGAAGCGTCACACCCACCTGGCCCTGGTACTTGCCGCCACGGTCGCGGTAGCTGACCTCGCAGACATCGTCGGGATCGCTCTCGAAGAACAGCACCTGGGCGCAGCCCTCGCCAGCATAGATGCGGGCGGGCAGCGGCGTGGTGTTGGAGAACTCCAGCGTCACATAGCCTTCCCATTCGGGCTCGAAGGGGGTGACGTTGACGATGATGCCGCAACGCGCGTAGGTGCTCTTGCCCAGGCAGATGGTCAGCACATTGCGCGGGATGCGGAAGTACTCGACCGTGCGCGCCAGCGCGAAGCTGTTGGGCGGGATGATGCAGCTGTCGCCCTCGAAATCGACGAAGCTTTTCTCATCGAAGTTCTTGGGGTCCACCACGGTGCTGTGGATGTTGGTGAACACCTTGAATTCGGGTGCGCAGCGGATGTCGTAGCCATAGCTGCTGGTGCCGTAGCTGATGATCTTGCGGCCATCGACGTTGCGAACCTGGGCCGGCTCGAAAGGCTCGATCATGCCGTGATCCTCGGCCATGCGACGGATCCACTTGTCGCTCTTGATGCTCATGGCAATTCCTCGTTCCCTAGCTGCACTTGTCAGGCGCCAGCACCCGGCCGGGCACTGGCGCAAAGGCGCTATTTTGCTTGAGAAACGACGGTGCGCTCGATCAGGCGGTCATCGCCCAGGATGATCATGGCGAACAGCAGCTCGTCCAGGCTCTCGGCCTGGCGGGTCTTGCGCTCGAGCAGCGGCGTGCAGGCCGGGTTGATGACCACGAAGTCGGCCTCGCAGCCCGGCTGCAGGTTGCCCACCTGGCCCGCCAGGCCCAGGGCGCGCGCCGCGCCCGCCGTGTGCTGCCACCACAGGTTGCCCGGAGACAGGCTCAGGCCCTGCTTGGTCTGGCCCTCGCGGCCCGCCACATAGGCGGCCTGCATGGTGCGGAAGGGGCTGAAGCTCATGCCGCCGCCCACGTCGCTGGCCAGGCCGTAGAGGAACTGCGCGGCATCGGCCCGCGCAAAGTCGAAGAAGCCGCTGCCCAGGAACAGGTTGCTGGTGGGGCTGACGGCGGCGGCGGTGCTGCGTTCACGCATCAGGGCGCGGTCTTCGTCGTCCAGGTGGATGCAGTGCGCGTAGACGGCGCGCTCGCGCATCAGGCCGAAGTCGTCGTAGACCGACAGGTAGCTGCGCGCCTTCGGAAAGAGCTCGGCCACCCAGCGCACTTCGTCCAGGTTCTCGGCCACGTGCGACTGGATCCAGACATCGGCGTAGCGTGCGGCCAGCTCGCCCGCGCCGCGCAGCTGCTCGTGCGTGCTGGTGGGCGCAAAGCGCGGCGTGATCGCGTAGCCCAGGCGGTCCACGCCATGCCAGCGCTGGATCAGGGTCTCGGTGTCGATCAGGCTTTGCTCGGTCTGGTCGCGCACGCCGTCGGGGCTGTGGCGGTCCTGCAGCACCTTGCCCGTGATCATGCGCATGCCGCGCGCCTGCGACGCGCCCATGAGCGCATCGACCGAACCCGGGTGCGAGGTGGCAAAGGCCAGCGCCGTGGTCACGCCGTTGCGCTGCAGCTCGTCCAGGAAGAACTCGGCCACGCTGTCGGCATGGGCGCGTTCGCAAAAGGCCGACTCGTGCGGAAAGGTGTATTTCTCCAGCCAGGGTAGCAGGCCGGGGGCGGGCGCGCCGATCACATCGGTCTGCGGGTAGTGGATGTGCAGGTCGATGAAGCCCGGCGCGAGGATGCGGCCCGGCAGATGGGTGACTTCGGCGCCCGGCTGTCCGGTGAACTGCGCCTGCAGCGCCTGCCAGCTGCCGGCGGCGACGACGCGCTGCTGCCCCCTGTCATCCGGGGCGACGGCCAGCAGGCCGTCTTCGTCGTAGAGCGCCTGGCCATCGTCGGCAAAACGCAGCAATGAGGAACGGTAGATTTGCATGCCGCCAAGCTTAGCGGGCGGACAGGCAGATGCCATATCCGCAGCGCTATAGGCGCCATCGGCAGGCGCCATCCTAGGGTTTACGCCAGGACCGGAGGCCTCGCAGGCCGCATCACTTGGGCAGGGTGGCCTGCACGCCGTCCACCAGCCAGTTCATCTGCAGGATCTGCGCATCGTCCAGCTGCTTGCCGGCAGGAATGCGCACCTGGCCCTGGTTGTCGCGCACCGGCTGGTCGCCGGCCTTGAAGGGCTGCAGGCGGCCCTGGGCCATGTCCTTTTGGCGCTGCAGCACTTCCTCGCGCACGGCGGGCGGCAGCTTGGGACCGAAGCCCTCAACGCGGATCATGCCCTCGCGCACGCCGCCCCAGGTGTCCTGGCTCTTCCAGCTGCCGTCCAGCACGGCGCGGGCGCGCGCCGTGTAGTAGTCGCCCCACTGGTGGGTGACGGCCAGCAACTGGGCGTCGGGCCCGTCCTTGCGCATGTCGGAGTGGTAGGCAATCGCCATGCGGCCGCGCTCCTGGGCGGCCTGCATCACGGCGGTGGATGCGACCTGGAAGGACACCACGTCCACGCCGCCGTTGAACAGCGCCATGGCCGCATCGCGCTCGCGCGGCGGGTCGAACCAGGTATCCAGCCAGACCACCTTGACCGTGGCCTTGGGATTGACCGAACGCATGCCCAGCGTGAAGGCGTTGATGCCCTGCAGCACCTCGGGAATCGGAAAGCCGACCACGAAGCCGGCCACGCCCGTCTTGCTGGCACGGCCTGCGGCAATGCCCGACAGATAGCGGCCCTCGTAGTAGCGCGCATTCGAGGTGGCCACGTTGTCGGCGCGCTTGAAGCCCGTGACCGACTCGAACTTCACCTGCGGGAAGTCGCGCGCCACGCGCATCACGGACTCGGTGTAGCCGAAGCTGGTGGTGAAGATCAGCTGGTTGCCCGAGGCGGCCAGGTCGCGCAGCACGCGCTCGGCGTCGGGCCCCTCGGGCACGCTGTCCACCGCACGGGTCTGCACGCGCGGGCCCAGCGCCGCCTGCAATGCGCGCCGGCCCTCGTCGTGCTGGCGCGTCCAGCCGGCGTCGAGCACGGGCGTCAGATAGACGAAGGCGGCCTTGAGGGGCGCGGAACCTGCGGGGGATGAAGGGGCGGGATGGCCTTGGGACAAGGCCGTGGATACAAGACTTGCGGCCGCGACTGCGGCTGCGAGGTTTTTGTACATGGTGTTCCTCTACATGGCCCGGAAATGAAAACGCACCTGCCGTGGGCAGCGGCCGGTGCGGGGCGCGATTATAGGCAGCGGCCCTGAGGGCTGCCTGGGCCTGCGCTTATGGCCTCCATAAGGGACGGCAGATACCGTCCACTAGAGCGTGTTATGCACTTTTAAGTGCCCGCGAAAGCCGGGAAATGGGCCCGGAACGAGGCGCAGCGCGCGCCGCGGTTGCCATACCGCAAGTGTGCTGCAACGAAGGGCCGGGCCCATTTCCCGGCTTTCCCCATGGGTTGGCTCTGCGCGCAGGCGCTCGCGGCGTTGCAGCGCTTGCCAAGGCTCCAGCCTTGGCGGCGCACTGCGCCTTGCGATCACCAGCGCGCAGAACCAACGCGGGTACTTAAAAGTGCATAACACGCTCTAAGATCGTCGGCAAATTCCAACCCCAAGCAACCACCAAGGAGTACAGGACCATGCCGATGTTCGTCGATACCTCGCCCCCGGGGCAGTGCCTTTTTTGCCGCCTCGTGGCGGGCGAGATCCCGTCCGCCAAGGTGTTCGAGGACGAGCAGACCATCGCCTTCATGGACATCGGCCAGGTCAACCCCGGCCATGTGCTGGTGGCCAGCAAGCGCCATGCCGTGACCCTGCTGGACCTCACGCCCGACGAGGCCGGCGCCGTGATGCGCACGGCCCAGCGCGTGGCGCAGGCCGTGCAGTCAGCGTTCGACCCCGAAGGCATCAGCCTGTTCCAGGCCAATGGCGCGGCCGGCGGGCAGACCGTCTTCCACTTCCACCTCCATGTGCTGCCGCGCCACGAGGGCGACGGCGTGGGCCTGGGCTGGCCGCGCAAGGAGCCCGGCATGCAGGCGCTGCAGGACCATGCCGAGCGCCTCAGGCAGGCGCTGGCCTGAACGGGCTCAGGCCAGGGCGGCGTATCGGGCGAACACGGCCTCCAGCTGGCGCATCCAGTGGGCGCGCTGCTGGGGTGTGACGAAGCTGGCGTCAAAACTGTTGACCGCCAGCTGCCAGGCCTGCTGCGAATTCATGCCGGTGGCGGCGAACAGCTGCAGGTAGTTCTCGTTCACGTAGCCGCCGAAATAGGCCGGATCATCGGAATTGACCGTGACCTTGAGCCCTGCCTCCAAGAGCTGGGGCAGGTTGTGCTGGGCCAGGTCGGACACCACACACAGCTTGAGGTTGGACAGCGGGCACACGGTCAGCGGCACGCCGTCGCGGACCAGGCGCTGCATCAGGGCCTCGTCGCGCGCGGCCTGCACGCCGTGGTCTATGCGCTCGGAATGCAGCACGTCCAGCGCGCCCCAGATATAGGCGGGAGGCCCCTCCTCGCCCGCATGCGCGACCAGGTGCAGGCCCAGCTCGCGGCAGCGGGCGAACACTCGGGCGAACTTCTCGGGAGGGTTGCCGACCTCGCTGCTGTCCAGCCCCACGCCGATGAAGCGGTCGCGCAGCGGCAGCGCGGCTTCCAGCGTGGCGAAGGCGTCCTCTTCGCTGAGGTGGCGCAGAAAGCTCAGGATCAGCGCCGACGAGATGCCCTGCTCTATCTCCGCATCGCGGCAGGCCCGGTACAGGCCGTTGATCACGGTCTCCATGCCCACGCCGCGCTGGGTGTGGGTCTGGGGGTCGAAGAAGATCTCGGCATGGACCACGTTGTCCTGCGCGGCGCGCGTCAGGTAGGCGCGGCCCATGTCGTAGAAATCCTGCTCGTACAGCAGCACGCTGGCGCCGGCGTAGTAGATGTCCAGAAAGCTTTGCAGGTCGGTGAAGGCATAGGCGCGGCGCAGGTCTTCCACGCTGGCATAGGGCAGCTTCACGCCGTTGCGCTGGGCCAGCGCGAAGATCAGCTCGGGCTCCAGCGAGCCTTCGATGTGCATGTGCAGCTCGGCCTTGGGCATGGCCTTGAGCAATTGGGGCAGATGCGCGGCATCCACGGCGGGTACGGTGTGCATCAGCAGACTCCGAAGGTGATGCCGCTGGCCCGGAGGTAGCGGCGGTAGGCGGACGACATGCGGTCGGCCGCAGAGTGCATTTCGGCGCGCGGGTCCAGCGGCAGGCACTTGGGCTGCTGGGACTCCAGCACGGGCTGGTCCTGGCAGAAGATGGTGTGCTGGAATTCCTGCAGCTGGGCGTCGGGCGAATCGAAGTCTGCCACGGCCAGCCGGAACCAGACGCGGCTGGTTTCGGGCGTGACGGGGCAGATGAACAGGGCGATGGACTCGCGCCAGCCGGCCCGGGTGGTGCCGGATTCGGGCAGCTTGGTCAGCACGGCGGCATAGGGCGCCGTCACTTCGTAGGTGTACTCGACTTCGGCCGCGCTGGTGGAGTGCAGGTTGGACTGCGGCTGCACGGCCTTGCAGCCCGTGGCCAGCACGCCCGTGGCCGTGGTCTCCACGGCATAGGCTTCGATGGCCGTGGCATCGCGGCTGCCCAGCCAGCCTTCGTGGACAAAGCCGAAGTGCGACATGTCCAGGAAGTTCTCGATGATGCGCGGCGCGCTGGCGACCACGTCATAGGGGCCGCAGTTGAGCTTGCGCAGGTGCGCGTCCGCCTCGGCTTCAAAGGCTGGAAGGGCCGCCAGGGCCGGAACAGCCGAGAGCTCCTCGCCCTTGGCCAGCCGCACCCAGACCAGGCCGTAGGCTTCCTGTGCCTCGAAGGCCTTCACGCATTGCGAGGGCGGGGGCGTGAAGCTGGGCAGGGCCGGCACCTTGACGCACTGGCCGCTGTCGGCGAACTGCCAGCCGTGGTAGGGGCATTCAAGGTGGCCGTTCTCGACACGGCCCATGGACAGGCGTGCGCCACGGTGCGGGCAGCGGTCCACGAAGACGCGGACCAGGCCTTGCGGATCGCGCCACAGCACCAGGGGCTGGTCCAGCAGTTGCACGCCCAGCGGCGCATCGACAACTTCGTGGGCCTGGGCCACGGGATGCCAGAGGGAGTTTTCGATCATGGGGGGAATCTCTTGCTGTCTGTCTGTGCCGCGGCGGCGGGCAGGCCGCGGCTGGGAGCGAGCATAAACCCACTCGATGCGCAGCACAGGTACGGCACCTGTTCAGCACCTGTGCGGCGCATGAACGCCAAGGCCGCCCGAAGGCGGCCCTGGCGGCAGCGGGCAACCCGGCCTGCGCCGGGCGGCCTGGCGTCTGTCTTACTTGCTGTCCTGGCCCGGCACCTTGCCTTCCACGCCCTTGACGTAGAAGTTGATGCCCGTGAGGAACTTGTCCTCGGCCACGGCGTCGGCGGCCAGCAGTTCCTTGCCGTCCTGGCCTGCGATCGGGCCCTTCCAGATGTGGAAGGTGCCGTCCTTCAGGCCCTTCTTGACCTCTTCGATCTTCGCCTTGGCTTCGGCGGGCACGTCATCGGCCAGCGAGACGATGTCGATCGCGCCTTCCTTCACACCCCACCAGGTCTGCTGGCTGCTCCACTTGCCGTCCAGCATCTCGCGCACGGTCTTGGTGTAGTAGGGCGTCCAGTTGATGATGGCCGAGCCCAGGTGGGCCTTGGGGCCGTAGGCCGTCATGTCGGAGTCCCAGCCGAAGGCGCGCTTGCCCTTTTCCTCGGCCGTCTTGAGCACGGCGGCGGAGTCGGTGTTCTGGAACAGGATGTCGGCGCCGCCGTTGATCAGCGAAGTCGCAGCCTCGGTTTCCTTCGGGGGTGCGAACCACTCGTTGACCCAGACCACCTTGGTCTTGATCTTGGGGTTCATGGACTGCGCGCCCAGCGTGAAGCTGTTGATGTTGCGCAGCACTTCGGGAATCGGCACGGAGCCGACCACGCCCAGCACATTGGACTTGGTCATGGAGCCCGCGATGATGCCGGCCAGGTAGGCACCTTCGTAGGTGCGGCTGTCGTAGGTGCTGACGTTGGCGGCGGTCTTGTAGCCGGTGGCGTGCTCGAACTTCACATCGGGGAAGTCGGGAGCGATCTTCTGGATGGGCTCCATGTAGCCGAAGGTGGTGCCGAAGACCAGCTTGTTGCCGTTGGCGGCCATGTCGCGCAGCACGCGCTCGGCGTCGGCGCCCTCGGGCACGCTCTCCACATAGGAGGTCTTGATCTTGTCGCCGAATTCCTTCTCCAGCGCCAGGCGGCCCTGGTCGTGGGCAAAGGTGTAGCCGCCGTCACCGACGGGGCCCACGTAGGCGAAGGCGATCTTCAAAGGCTCGGTTGCAGCGGCAGCAGGGGCCTCGGCAACGGGAGCGGGCGCAGGCGCGGCCTCCTCCTTCTTGCCACAGCCGGCCAGCGCGGCGGCGGCCACGGCCGACAGCGCTGCCACCTTGATCAGGGAGCGTTTGTGAAGATCAGTCATCGAAGTTTCCTCAAGTGGTCCTGCGGCAGGCAGGAAGAAGGCGGTGTCCGCAGGGGCGCAGACCCGCCGCGATGGGTCCCGAGAATAAAGCAAGAATGGCGCCAGCCGGCTGCGCCAGAGCCACCAGGCATGCGGGAAAACCACATTTTGGGGGCTTTGCACAATCGTGGTGCATAGGGCGGACCCGTCTGGCGGATCGCGGCAGAAAAAAGGGCCCCGAAGGGCCCTTGGTGCATGGACTGCCGCCGGATCACTTGGCGCCCGGCACCTTGCCTTCGACGCCGTTGACGAAGAAGTTGATGCTGGTCATGAAGCCCAGGTCGCCGACCTGGCCTGCCGTCAGCACTTCCTTGCCGGCGTTGTCCTTGATGGGGCCGGTCCAGACGGCGAAGCTGCCATCCTTCAAGCCGTCGCGTGCCTTGGCGACCTTGTCCTTGATGTCCTGGGGCACGTCGTCGGCGATCTTCACGAGGTCGATGGCGCCTTCCTTCACGCCCCACCAGAACGAGCCGCCCTGCCACTTGCCGTCCAGCGTGTCCTGGGTGACCTTGCTGTAGTAAGGCGTCCAGTCGATCACGGCCGAGCCCAGGTGGGCCTTGGGCGCGAAGGCGCTCATGTCGCCGTCCTTGCCGAAGGCGCGCGCACCGCGTTCCTCGGCCGTCTTGAGCACGGCCGGGGAGTTGGTGTTCTGGTAGAGCACGTCCACGCCGCCGTTGATCAGCGAGGTGGCAGCCTCGGACTCCTTGGGCGGGGCGAACCATTCGTTCACCCAGACCACCTTGGCCTTGATCGAGGGATCGACGCTTTGCGCGCCCAGCACGAAGCTGTTGATGTTGCGCACCACTTCAGGAATCGGCACCGAGGCCACGACGCCGACGGTCTTGGTCTTGGTCATGCCGCCGGCCACGATGCCGGCCAGGTAGGCGCCCTCGAAGGTCTTGGTGTCGTAGGTGGCCACGTTGTCGGCGTTCTTGTAGCCGGTGGCGTGCTCGAACTTCACGTCCTTGAGGTCGGCCGCGACCTTCTGCACGAACTCCTGGTAGCCGAAGCTGGTCGCGAAGATCAGCTTCTTGCCCTGGCCGGCCATGTCGCGCATCACGCGCTCGGCGTCCGCGCTCTCGGGCACGCTTTCGACAAAGGAGGTTTCCACCTTGTCGCCGAACTTCTCCTGGATGGCCTTGCGGCCCAGCTCGTGCTGGAAGGTCCAGCCACCGTCGCCGATGGGGCTGACGTACATGAAGCCGATCTTGAGCTTCTCGGCCGGCGCCTGGGCGGCAGGCGCGGCAGCGGGAGCAGGCGCTGCGGCCTCTTCCTTCTTGCCGCAGGCGGTCAGGGCCGCCACCGAGATGGCCGACAGGCCGATCATCTTCACAAGCGTGCTTTTCAGGCCAGGTTTCAGGGTGCGTTCGCGCAAAGCGGGCATGCGTTTGTCCTTTTGTGGTTCTGGAGGGAGAGAAAAAATGAAAGCGTCAGGAGCCCGGATAGAAGGGCTTGCCCAGCGAGGCCGGCATGTTGGCACGGATCCAGGCCGGATTGCGCGAGATCAGCACCAGCACGACGATGGTCGCCAGGTAGGGCAGCATGGACAGCAGCTGGCTGGCCACCTGCACGCCCGTGGCCTGCAGGTGGAACTGCAGCATGGTCACGCCGCCGAACAGGTAGGCGCCCAGCAGCACGCGCGCAGGGCGCCAGGTGGCAAAGGTGGTCAGCGCCAGCGCGATCCAGCCCCGGCCCGACACCATGCCCTCCACCCACAGCGGCGTGTAGACGGTGGAGATGTAGGCGCCGGCCAGCCCGCACATGGCGCCGCCGAACACCACGGCCGCCAGGCGGATGCGGCGCACCGGGTAGCCCAGCGCATGGGCCGACTGGGGCGACTCACCCACGGCGCGCAGCACCAGGCCGGCCCGCGTGCGGTAGAGGAACCAGACCAGGGCCGCCGCAATGACCACCGCCCCATAGACCAGCGGATGCAGGCGGAACAGCGCCGTGCCGACCACGGGCAGGTCGGACAGCCAGGGCACGGCGAACTTGGGCAGCTCGGGCAGGCGCGCCTGCACATAGCCCAGGCCCAGGAAGGCCGAGAAGCCCGTGCCGAACAGCGACAGGGCCAGCCCCGTCGCGTACTGGTTGGTGTTCAGCCAGATCACCAGCACGCCGAAGATGGCGGCCAGCAGCGCGCCCGCACCCATGCCGGCCAGAAAGCCCACGGTGGTGCTGCCCGTGTGGACCACGGCGGCAAAGCCCGCGATGGCGGCGCACAGCATCATGCCCTCGGCACCCAGGTTGACGATGCCGGCCTTTTCATTGATCAGCAGGCCCAGCGCGGCCAGCGCCAGCACGGTGCCGGCGCTGAGCGTGGAGCCCAGCAGCAGTGCATAGGATTCCATCAGCGGGCCTCCTTGACGGCAGGCGCCGCTGCGGGCGGAACCACGGGCGTGCGGGACACCCAGCGCACGCGGTAGGCCACCAGCGTGTCGCAGGCCAGCAGCGTGAACAGCAGCAGGCCCTGGAACACGCCGGTCAGCGCCTTGGGCAGGCCCAGGCGCGACTGGGCGAGTTCGCCCCCGATATAGAACATGCTCATGAGAATCGCGGAAAAGATCATGCCCACGGGATGCAGGCGGCCGACGAAGGCCACGATGATGGCGGCGAAGCCGTAGCCGGCCGGGACATAGGGCGTGAGCTGGCCCAGCGGGCCGGCCACTTCCAGCGCACCGGCCAGGCCGGCGGCGGCGCCCGAGATCAGCAGCGCCGTCCACAGCGCGCGGCGCGAGGAAAAGCCCGCGTAGCGCGCAGCAGCCGGGGCCAGGCCACCGACCTGCAGCGCAAAGCCGGCACGGGTGCGGAACAGGAAGACCCACAGCATGGCCGCCGCAGCCAGCGCCAGCAGCAGCCCGATGTTGGTGCGCATGCCCTGCATGAGCTTGGGGATCTGCGTGACGCGCTCGAAGGTCTTGGTCTGCGGGAAGTTGTAGCCCATGGGGTCCTTCCACGGCCCGTAGACCAGAAAGCCCAGCACCAGGGTGGCCACGTAGACCAGCATCAGGCTGACCAGGATTTCATTGGCATTGAAGCGGTCGCGCAGCAGGGCCACGATGCCGGCCCAGACCATGCCGCCGAGCATGCCGGCCACCAGGATGGCGGGCACGATCCACGGGCCCGTGGTCTTGTCCGCCAGCAGCGCCACGCCGCCTGCGGCCACGGCGCCGATCACGAACTGGCCTTCGGCACCGATGTTCCACACATTGGAGCGAAAGCACACGGCCAGTCCCAGCGCGATCAGCAGCAGCGGCGTGGCCTTGACGGCCAGCTCGCCCAGCGCATAGGTGGACTTGACGGGGTCCCAGAAGAAGGCCTGCAGGCCGCGCACCGGGTCCTTGCCCAGCATCACGAACAGGCACACGCCGATCAGCACGGTGATGGCCAGCGCCAGCACGGGCGAACCGTAGGTCCACAGCTTCGAGGCCTGGGGGCGTTGCTCAAGCTTGAACATGGGCGCCTCCCCTGGCGGCGTTCTGGGCGGCGTTCGGGGCGGCAGCACCGTCCCACAGGCCGCTCATCCACTCGCCGATCTGCTGCACGGTGGCATCGGCCCGCGCCACCGAGGGCGACAGCCGGCCCTTGGCCACCACATGCAGGCGGTCACATATTTCGAACAATTCGTCCAACTCCTCGCTGAGCACCAGCACGGCGCAGCCTTCGTCACGCAATTGCAGGATGGCGCCGCGGATCTGCGCGGCCGCCCCCACGTCCACCCCCCAGGTAGGCTGGGAGATGATGAGCAGCTTGGGCCTGGCATCGATCTCGCGGCCCACGATGAATTTCTGCAGGTTGCCGCCCGACAGCGACTGCGCCGCCGCGTTGGGGCCACCGGCCTTGACGTTGAAGCGCGCGATGATGGCGCGCGCCTGCTCCTGCAACTGGCCCATGCGGATCCAGCCGCCCGCGCCCAGCGCGGTCTTGCGCGTCAGCAGCAGGTTGTGCGCCAGGCCCATGCTGGGCACGGCACCGCGGCCAAGACGTTCCTCCGGCACGAAGTGCAGGCCCAGCGCACGGCGCCGGCCGGGGCCCAGGCGCCCCGCCTCCCGGCCGGCAATCTGCACCATTTCGGGCGCTGCGCGCGTGTCCTCGCCGGACAGGGCGTACAGCAATTCCTTCTGGCCATTGCCCGAGACACCGGCGATGCCCACGACTTCGCCCGCGCGCACATCGAGCTGGATGCCATGCAGGTCCACGCCGAAGGGCTCCGAGCGCGGCAGCGCCAGGCCCTGCACGCGCAGCACGCTGGCGCCGACCTGGGATTCGCGGTGCGTGAGCTCGGGCGGCTCCGAGCCGATCATCAGCCGCGACAGCGAGGCATTGCTCTCCACGGCCGGGTTGCACACGCCGGTCACCTGCCCGCCGCGCAGCACGGTACAGGCCGTGCACAGCGAACGGATCTCGTGCAGCTTGTGGCTGATGTAGAGGATGGAGCAGCCCTCGGACGCCAGGCGGCGCAGCACGACGAAGAGCTTCTCCACCGCCTGCGGCGTGAGCACCGAGGTGGGCTCGTCAAGAATGAGTACGCGCGGGTGCGTGAGCAGGGCGCGGATGATTTCCACGCGCTGCATCTCGCCCACGCTCAGCGTGTGCACGGGGCGGTGGGGATCGACCTCCAGCCCGTAGTCATGCGCCGTGGACTCGATGCGCTTCACCACCTCGGCCAGCGGCAGGCTCTTGTCCAGGCCCAGCCAGACGTTCTCAGCCACGGACAGCGTGTCGAACAGGCTGAAATGCTGGAACACCATGGCGATGCCCAGCTGGCGCGCCTCCTGCGGGTTGCGGATGTGGACCGGCTTGCCATCGACCTCGATGCGGCCCTCGTCGGGCTTGACGGCGCCGTAGATGATCTTCATCAGCGTGGACTTGCCGGCACCGTTCTCACCCAGGATGGCGTGCACTTCGCCGGCGCCCACGGTCAGCGAAATACCGTTGTTGGCCACCACCGCCGGATAGCGCTTGGTGATGCCTGTCAGCTGCAGCCGGGGCGGCGCTGCGGCTGGCAGGGGGACTGTATCGGGGGGATTCATGGCTGGGATTGTCTTTCAATTTCTGCAACAAACTGGAACACAAGTCCTTGAAACCGCCTCGGCGGCCCTCATATCGACCACCACTTTGTTCACCAAAAAGGCGGTTCCTGCCGCCATCGCCTAGCGGGCACGGGACATCAGGGCCACATGCCGCACGGCGTCGCGCAGCCAGCGCGTGGAGGCGCCCATGTGCGTGCGGGCGTGCCACAGCTGGTAGTACACCAGCGGCGCGAACTCCACCGGGCAGGGCAGGATCACCAGGGGCAGGCGCTGGCTGAAGCGCTCGCAAAACAGCCGCCCCGTGGTCAGCACCAGCAAGCTGGTGGCCACGATGTCGGGGATCAGGCTGAAATGCGCGCAGCGTGCCGCCACCTGGCGCTGCAGGCCCATGCGGGACAGCTGGTCGTCGATCACGCCGCGTGCGCCCGGATAGGTGGGCGTGGGCGCGATGTGCTCGGCCTCCAGCCACTGGGCCACGTCCCAGCCGCGGCGCACGGCCGGGTGCTGGGGGCTGACCAGGCAGACCACCTCGTCCTCGAACAGGCTGGCCATGTGCAGGCCCTGCGGCGGCTCGGGCCAGTTGCCGATCACCACGTCCACATCGCCCTGGGCCAGCTGCACCTCGTAGTGCGCGTCGCCGTTGAGGGCCAGGATGTCCACGGGGCAGCCGGGCGCCTCGGTCTTGAGATGGGCCACCAGGCGCGGCAGGAACAGCGGGTCCAGGTAGTCGCTGGCGGCGATGCGGAAGGTGCGCGTGGAGGTGCGGGGATCGAAATGCCGTGCATCGCTGAACAGGCCCTCGGCCGCGCGCAGGATGTCGGCGGCCGGCTGCACCATGCGCAGCCCGGCCTCGGTGGGCTGCATGTGCGCGCCCGAGCGCACCAGCAGCGAATCGCCGGCCAGGTCGCGCAGGCGCTTGAGCGCGGCGGACACCGCCGGCTGGTGCATGCCCAGGCGCAATGCGGCACGCGAGACGCTGCGCTCGGTCAGCACCGTGTGCAGCACCCGTATCAGGTGCAGATCAATCTTGTCGAACAGGGCCTGGTCGCGCATGTAGCGAAGCAATCAGCGAAAAAAAGAGCGGTCGCGCCGGGGACGCGCCGCAGGTCATGGGGAGCCCGCAGCGTAACCCAGCCATGACCCCCGCCAGCTAGATACAAGCACCAAGAATGCCCTGGGCAGAGGCGGTTAAACACTTGTGCACGCAGCACATGCAATATGCGAGCCAGTCGTCGGCAAATCATTGTCCAAACCTATACAGACTTGCAGACTGTTAGCGTGATTCAATGAAATCGCTTCAAAAGGAAGTGGATTGCAGGAGACAAGACGATGAAACAGCCAACCCCTTTTTCGGGCATGGTGGCCGCAGCCACGCTCGCCAGTGTGCTGACCGCCTGCGGCGGCAGCGGTGACTCAGGCCTGGGTGTCATCGAGATACGCAGCCTGTCCAACCGGGCCGACATGATCAGCGACGGCAATGCCTATATTGAAATTGTGCTGCCCAAGGGCAGCCCGCCCGGTGCGCTGAAGGTGGCGCTCAATGGCACGGATGTCACCGCCCGGTTCGCCCAGCGCGCCAATGGCCGGATTCTGGGCCGGGTCGAGGGATTGAAGGTGGGCGCCAACACCCTCACCGCCACGGCGGCCGGCAGCGCGAGGGCACGGCTGGACATCACCAACCATGGCCGGGGCGATCCCATCTTCGCCGGGCCGCAGACCGCGCCGTGGATCTGCGCCACGCGCAATGGCGCGCAAGCCACCGTTTCCGTGCCCGGCACGGCACTGTCGGCGACCGTGACCACGCGCGTCAGCGGTCTCGATACCGATCCGGTGGATGTCCAGTGCAATACCAGGACCCAGTACACCTACTACTACATGCCCAAGGCCAGGCAAGGCAGCGCCTGCACGATGGGTCCGGCAGGCGCCACGCCCTGCCATGTGGCCTACGACCCATCGCAGCGCCCGGCCGACAGCGAGATCGCCGACTTCACCAACGACCGCGGAGATACGGTCAAGCACCTGCTGCGCATGGAAACTGGCGTCATGGGCCGCGGCACCTTCCAGATCCTGGCCTACCATGACCCCGCGCAGGCCTGGACGCCCTGGGAGCCGCAAAAGGGATGGAACGGCAAGGTGCTGTGGCGATTCGGCGCAGCCGCTTCCGGCAATCGCTTCCAGGAGCCGGCGGTCAACCTCCTCGACCAGTTCAGCGGCAGCCTGCCTTTCGACCCCAACGCGCTCGCGGCAGGCCACATGGTCGTGAAAGCCATGCTGACCAACCACCTGCACAACAACAACGAGTTGCTGGCCGCCGAGAACATGATGCGCATCAAGGAGCATCTGATCGAGAACTACGGCGAAGTGCGCTACACCATGGGCGACGGCGACTCGGGTGGCTCCATGATGCAGACAGTGATCGCCTCCGCCATGCCGGGTCTGCTGCAGGGCATACAGACGGGGCTGAGCTATCCCGATGCGGTGTCCACCTGGATGGAAACACGCGACTGCGGCCTGCTGTCCAGCTACTACAGGACGGCCGCAGGACAGGCACTGAGCGACACCGCGAAGGCCGCCATCAATGGCCATCCGGCCAGCTACTGCGACAAATGGGTAGGGAGCTTCATCGCCCCCCAGAACCCCCGGCTGCCCGACAACTGCGGCGTGGGCTTTCCCGCCTCCATCGTCTACGACCCGCGCACACGCGGCCAGGGCGTGCGCTGCTCGATCCACGACATGCTGGTACCAGTGTTCGGGACGTTCAAGGACACCGACGGCCACACCAAGCCGCAGCTGCCGTATGACAACACGGCCCTGCAGTACGGACTTAAGGCACTGCAGTCGGGCGCCATCGACGCGGAGGCTTTCGTGCAGCTCAACGAAGGCATCGGCAGCTACACCAACGACATGGACTGGACCGGCGGCACTGCGTCCCGGCCGGCAGCCCGCGAGCGGGCCGTGGCCAGCCTGCTGCCCAGGCTCTACAGCAGTGGCCTCACCAGCAACGGCAGGAACCTGTCCCAGGTGGCCATCATTGACCTGCGGCCCGAGGGCGGCAGCGACATCCACATGACCTGGCGCAGCCTGCAGCAACGCGCACGGCTGGATGCTGCCAACGGCCACCATGACAACCATGTGATCCGTGCCAGCAAGGGCATGGTCCCGCTGCTGATCGCCCCGGCCATGCGACGCGAGGCCTTTGTCATGATGGACCGCTGGCTGACCGCCGTGGAGCGCGACACCACCGGCGCTGCGCTGGCACAGAAAGTGGTGCGCAACAGGCCTTCGGATGTCAGGGATGGATGCATCGCCGCAACGGGAGCCGCCCCTTCGGATCTCGACAAAGTCCTGGCCCTGGACGACCCAGCCTGTCCCCTCAAGCCGACCCTGTCACCACGCCAGGTGGCCGGAGGTCCGCTCGCGGAGGACATCTACCAGTGCCAGCTCAAGCCCCTTTCGTTCACCAGCCCGGAGTACGCCGGCATCACCTTCAGCCCGGCCCAGCAAAAGCGCCTTGCCGCAGTGTTTGCGGCGGGAGTGTGCGACTGGAGCCAGGCCGGAACGGGCCAGAGCCAGGAGGCGGCCTTCCTGACCGATTTCAGTGCCGGCCCGGCGGGCACCAAGGCCGGGCCTGCGCCGGTCTCGCGCAACGATTGAGTTGCACCCTGCGCGAAGTCCCGCAGGGGTCCGGGGGCCGGTGATCAGGGTTTGCAGCGTGCCAATTCATGCAATGAAGCAGCAGACTTTCATTGAAGATTTGCATCAAGCACCATGCAGCCGCCCACGATCAACGCCGTCCTCAAGTCCGCGCCCTTTGCGACCCACCTGAGCAGGGCCCACCTGCTCAGGTTGCGGCGGGAGGTGCTGTTGCGGCACATACCGGCCGGCACCCCGCTTTGCCACAAGACGCACCGGGCCGGCCACTGGGCCGGTGTCGTCCAGGGAGCGGTCAAGATCCATGCGCTGTCGCCTACCGGGCGCAGCACTACGCTGGCCACCTTTACCCCGGGTTGCTGGTTCGGCGAGGGCACACTGCTCAAGCACGAATGCTGGCCGTTCGACGCGACGGCGATCGAGGATACGCTGGTGGCACTGATGCCGGCCAGCACCTTTCACTGGCTGCTGGAGCGCAGCCTCGGCTTCAACCGCTTCCTGCTGGACCAGCTCAATGCGCGCCTGGGCCAGTTCATCGGCCGCTGCGAGCATGCGCGGCTGCACCATTCCAGCCGCCATGTGGCGCACTGCATCTCGGAGCTGACCGACTCGAGGCTGTATCCGGACACCGGCAACCGGCACCTGGGCATGTCGCAGGAGGAGTTGGCCAGCCTGGCCGGCGTGTCGCGCCAGATCGTCAATCGCACCCTGGGGGAGCTGGAGGACATCGGAGCAGTCCGCGTCTCCTATGGCGCATTGACCCTGATCGATCCCGAAGGACTGCGGCGCTTCAGCGAATCCTTCGAGTGAGGCACGGCCCCGGCGCTCAGGCAGCCTCCAGCACCTCGACGCGGTTGCGGCCCTTGCGCTTGGCCGCATAGCAGGCCATGTCGGCCGAGCGCAGCGCGCTGCTGACCGTGTGCTGGCGGGCATCGAGCACCACCATGCCGACGCTGGCGCCCATCAGATAGCGCTGGCCCTCATGGGCACCCTCCCAGTCCTGCACTGCCATGCACAGGCTTTGCGCCAGCAGCATGCCCTGCTCCGCCGAGGTGCCCGCCAGCAGCACGGCGAATTCATCACCGCCCAGGCGCGCCACCCAGCCCAGCGGCCGGACCACGCTGTCGATCAGCCGGGCCATGTGGCACAGCACCTCGTCGCCCGCCGCATGGCCGCCCTGCTGGTTGACGTGGGCGAAGTGGTCCAGGTCCAGGAACAGGATCACGCCATGCTGCTGCAGGCCGACGGTCTCCTCCTCTGCCTCTTCCTCTTGCGCCTCCTCTACCGTGGCGACGGCGGTGTTATCGCTCTGCTGCAGGGCGGATTCACCCTGCTGCAGCGCCTCGGCCGGCAGGCGCTGGGCGGCACTGCATTCCTGCAGCCACTCATGCAGGCGCATGGCAAAGGCCTCGCGGTTGGGCAGCAGGGTCAGCGGATCGTGCATGGCCTTCCAGCCCGGCTGCTCGCGCACCAGTCGCTGCATGGTCACGTCCTCGACCACCCAGACCAGGGTGGGGTCTGCCGGCACCACGGCGCGCGGCTCCAGGCCGCGCTGCAGGCGCTGCAGGCTCTGGCCGTGCAGGCGCACCCAGATGGGGCGGCCGTCCTTGCGGACAAAGCACTGCTCGCTGTCGAACTGGCCGTACATGTCCAGGTCCTTGCGCACGCGCTCCAGCAATTGGATGTGCGCCGCGTCGGAGGCGCACAGCTGGCGTATCGCCTGCCCCTGCAGCTCGCGCGGCGGGTAGCCGAGCATGCGCGCGGCCTGCAGGCCCACCAGCTCCAGATGCGTCGACCGCGTGACCACCAGGCCCACGGGCGCGTAATCCATCAGCGTCTGCAGCTGCAATTGCAGCCGGCCGACCTCGTGCGCCTGCTCCTGCCCCATCTGCCCCAGGCGGTGCAGGGCCTGCCACAGCGTGGAGGCTTCGCCCCAGGCATGGGTCCAGGGCATGCGCCAGCCGCCTTCCTCGGCATGGCCCGGCTCGGGTTCGGGCGCGGGATCGGGCTCCTCGGCCATCAGCCTTCCCTGGCTCGCCAGCCATTGGCGTGCAGTGCGGTGCAGGGCCGCCATGGGTTCGGTGACCAGGATCAGCAGCAGGACCAGCAGGCCAGCGACACCGGCCACGGCGGCCAGCAGCCACCACAGCACGCGCGGCGCCAGGCTGGGTGCGATGGCTTCCTCGGGGGTGATCCTGACCACCAGCCACTGCGGCAGCGGCATGCCTGCCGTCGTCACCAGGTAGCCCGCGCGCCGCTGAGTGTCGGGGCCCACCTGCACTGCGCCGGCCGCGGGGTCCTGCAGCCAGTCCGCGCCCAGGCCGGGCTCGGCCTCGGCGCGAGCCGACCAGCGCGAGGGGTCGGAATGGGCCAGGATCTGCCCGTCGCGCTGCATGACCAGCAGGCGCCCGCCGGAGCGCGAGGGATCGATGCTGGGCGGCAGCAGGGCCTGGGCGGACATGCGCACGCCGGCCGACAGCACGCCGCTGACCGTGCCGTCGCCGGTGCGCAGCGGCACGGCGTACAGCAACTCCATCATTCCGGGATCAGCCCCCTTGCGCACCATGGTGGAGACCACCGGCCGGCCATCGGCCAGGCTGCGCCGCATCACGTCGCGCACGCCTTCGTCCAGATCGACCAGGGGCTCGGAACGGCCGCCGCGCAGGCTGAGCTGCAACTGGCCACGCGCGTCGGCCAGTTGCAGGGTGTCGAACAGCCGCACGGATGCGTCTCCGCGCAGCATCTCGCCCATCAGCCGGCTCGGGTCGCTGCCCTGGTCGGCAATGCCCTGGGCCAGCACCCACAGCAGGCGCTGCTGCTGCTCCAGCCGCGCGGCCAGCATGCGCGCCACGGTATCGACCTCGTCGGCCTGCCGGGCCATGGCGCGCTCCAGTGTCTGCTGGCGCATGTTGTGCGAGACCCACCAGGCACTGCCAAGGCCCGCCAGCAGCACGGCCGCAGCGGCCAGCGCCAGCACCGTACAGCGCATGGCGCCCCAGCCTGTGGCCACGCGCGGCCGCGAGGGTGAATCCGGCAGCTGCGGAGCATCCTGGGATGCCAGCAGTGCCTGGAAAAAGGGAGATCGGCGGGCGTCCAGTGACATGACGCCATCAATATATGCAGGCCCGAAAGCCGTCCCACTGGGTGGAACCCGCGAACCAGTGGATACCCCGCCCCACAAGGCCCGGCGCTTGCAGGCCGGCACCCGTCAGCGGCGTGGGAATCAGCCTACTGCGAGCACTTCGAGAGCCGCCGGCTTGGGCAGATCGATGACATTGCCCCGGCCCGCGATGAGCCCGTGCTCACGCAACTGGCGCAGCACGCGCGAGAAGGTCTCGGGCGCAATGCCGAGCTGGGCGGCGATCAGCCGCTTGCGCAGGTGCAGCGTCACGCGCAGGCCGCCAGCCTCGTGCGGCATGGCATGGCGCAGCAGCCACTGGGCGCAGCGCGCCTCGGCGTCCTTGGACAGGCGGCTCACCGCCAGCTCGGTCTGCGCGCAGTAGGCCTGGGCCATGTCCTGCAGCAGTTGCTGGGCGGGCGAAGGCAGCTGCGAGACGGCCTTCAGGAAGTCGGCCTGGGGCAGTTGCTGCACGCGGACATCGCTGTCGGCCAGCATGTCCAGGCTGCTGCCGCGCCGCTGCAGCACAAAGGCCGCATCCAGCCAGGCAGGCCCCTCCACGACACCGAGCTGGTGGCGCATCTGCCCACCCTGGCCTATGCCCAGGAGCACGCGACCGCGCTCCAGATACATCACCGTATCCGGCGACTGCCGACGCAGCCTGAGCCAGGTACCCGCGGCCAACACCTGGGCGGAACCCGGCGCGAAGGCGAAAGCTTGCAAGGAAGACAGGGCGAACATGCATGCAACTTTGCCGGCTTTGCTCCCGCCGCGTTTTGAGCCATGTCAATCCGCCGCCAGCACACCGGTCCGCAGGCGGCATACTTGTCACAAGAATGTCACCAGTGAAACGTAATGTATCCAACTGAAAAGTTGAGCCCATGATCGATCCCCAGATGCTCGCCAGCCTGCCCGCTGCCGCGGCCGTGCTCTCCGCCGCCGTGCGGTCCGGCGCAGGCCCCGTGGCGCAGCTCATGCGTGCGGGCGGCCTGTACTGCGTCTTCCAGCCGCTGGCCGATCTGCGCAGCGCCAGCATCTATGCGCATGAGGCGCTGATCCGCGGCCCCCATGGAACGCCGCTGCACATGCCCGATGCCCTGCTCAAGGGGGCGGCGGCCGAGGGCATTCTTCGGGAATTCGAGCTGCTGGCGGTCTGCGTGGCGCTGCAGGACTGGGGCCGGCAGAGTGCGCCGGGCCGGCTGTTCGTCAACCTCAGCGCCCAGGCGCTGGTGCAGGCCGTGGGGGTCTGCGGCCCGGGCATGGTCGGGGACACGGTGCGCAGCTTCGGCGTGCAGGCCCGCTCCCTGGTGGTGGAGATCACCGAACACGACCATGTGACCGACATGCCCGCCGTCTGCGCCGCCGTGAAGGCCGTGCATGCCACGGGCGCGCGCCTGGCGCTGGATGACTTTGGCGACGGCCGCTCCAGCCTGCGCCTGTGGTCCGAGGCCAAGCCCGACTTCGTCAAGATCGACAAATACTTCATCCACCAGATCGAGCAGCGCCCGGCCACGCTGCAGCTGCTGCAGGCCATCAAGGGCATTGCCGAGGTCTTCGGCACCACGCTGATCGCCGAAGGCATAGAGACCGAGGATGAGCTGCGCACCCTGCGCGACCTGGGCATTCCGTATGGCCAGGGCTGGCTGCTGGGCCGCCCTGCCGAAACCGCCCAGCCCCAGATCAGCACGCAGGCGCGCAGCGTGGCCCAGGACCCGCGCGTGGCCGTGATGCCCCACCAGGGACACAGCGCGCGCCCGGGGGTGCTGCGCAATCTGATGGTGATGCAGGCGCCCTGCGTGGTGCCTGCGGCCAGCAACGACGAGGTGGCCGAGCTGTTCCAGGCCGGCCAGCAGCTGCATGCCATTGCCGTCGTGGAGGCCGGCCGGCCGCTGGCGCTCATCAACCGCCAGCAATTCATGAACCACTACGCCACGCTGTACTTCCGCGAAGTGCACGGGCGCAAGCCCTGCCTGGCCTTTGCCAACGTGCAGCCGCGCATCGTGGAGCTCGATTGCGATGTGGACCAGCTCGTGGGCATCCTGACCTCGCAGGACCAGCGCTACCTGAGCGACGGCTTCATCGTCACCGACAACGGCCGCTATGTGGGCCTGGGCACGGGCGAGCAGCTGGTGCGCCGCGTGACCGAGGCCCGCATCGAGGCCGCGCGCCATGCCAACCCGCTGACCTTCCTGCCCGGCAACATCCCCATCAGCCTGCACATGCAGCGACTGCTGGACAGCGGCGCCGGCTTCGTGGCCTGCTACGCCGACCTCAACCACTTCAAGCCCTTCAACGACCACTACGGCTACTGGCGCGGCGACCAGATGATCCGCCTGGTGGCGCGGCTGGCCGTGGCGCACTGCGATGCGCGGCGCGACTTCGTGGGCCATGTGGGCGGGGACGACTTCATGCTGCTGCTGCAAAGCGAGGACTGGCAGCGGCGCTGCGAGGGCATCGTCGGCGCCTTCGCAGGCGAGGCGCGCCAGCTGTTCGACGACCAGGCGCGCGAGGCCGGAGGCATCTGGGCCGAGGACCGCCACGGCATCCGGCGATTCTTTGCCTGCACCACGCTGTCCATCGGCGTGGTGCGCGTCACGCCGGACAGCGTGCTGGCACCCGAGGACATCGCCAACCTCGCGGCCCTGGCCAAGCAGCAGGCCAAGGCGCAAAGCCTGCCGGGCCGCGGCGCCATCGCGCTGCACACGCCGCGCGATGAAGCGCGGCGCCCGGCCCTGCACGGCACCGCAGCAGCCTGGCCTGCCTGAAACAGAAAGCCCGCAGGCTCTTGCGAGGCTGCGGGCTGTGGCTGGCCGCCGAACGCTGACAGCAAACGCCGACAGCGTCTGGGCGCGGCCCAGCGATCAATTCACCGATGCACCAGACTCGTACCAGCGCTTGACCATGCTGCGCTCGTCATCGTTCAGGGCACCCGGATTGCCAAAGGGCATCTTGCGCAGTTGCACCACCTGCTGGTAGATCTGCTGGGCGTGGGCCTTGACCTGCTCGGGCGAGTCCAGGCGCACATTCTTTTGCTGCAGGGCGGCACCGTGGCATACCACGCAATGCTGCTGGAAGAAGGGCGCCATCTGGGCGTAGCCCACAGCGCCGTCGGCGGCGGGAGCAGCGGCCGCAACAGGTGCAGCGGCTGCAACAGATGCAGCAGCTTCGGCACCGGGCGCCGCCGTCGCAGCGGGCTCGGCACCAGCAGGCGCCTGCACGGCAGCGGGAGCCGCTGCAGGGGCTGCGGCAGGCGCAGGCACAGGGGCGGCGGCAGGCGCCGGTGCAGGCTTGAGCCAGACGGCCGTGCCGATCAGCACCAGCACGCCGACCAAGGCGTAGGGCCAGGGATGGACATTGCGGCCCAGCTTGAAGCCGTGGCGCATCACGAAGAACTGGCGGATGGCAGCGCCCGCGAACATCATCAGGATCAGCACCAGCCAGTTCAGCTCATGGCTGTACAGCCAACCGTAGTGGTTGGACAGCATGGCGAACAGCACCGGCAGCGTGAAGTACGTGTTGTGCACGCTGCGCTGCTTGCCGCGCTTGCCGTGGATGGGGTCCACGGGCTGGCCTTCCTTCAGGGCCTTCACCACCGTGCGCTGGCCGGGGATGATCCAGAAGAACACGTTGGCGCTCATCGAGGTCGCCAGCATGGCGCCCATCAGCAGGAAGGCGGCCTGGCCCGGGAAGATGTGGCAGGCCAGGAAGGCCGCGATGCACACCAGCACCAGCACCATGGCGCCCACCGTGGCGTCGCCGTTCTTCTTCTGGCCGAAGACGCGGCAGATGCCGTCGTACAGCAGCCAGAACACGACCAGGAAGGCCAGGGCCGAGGCAATGGCCGCAGCCGAGCCCATGGCGTTGGGATCGGCCGGATTGACGAGGTAGATTTTGGCGTTCCACAGATACGACACCGTCAGCAGCGCAAAGCCGCTGAGCCAGGTGGTGTAGCTTTCCCAGTAGAACCAGTGCAGGTGGTCCGGCAGCTTGGGCGGGGAGACATTGAACTTGACGGGGTGGTAGAACCCACCGCCGTGCACGGCCCAGAGTTCGCCGCTGACGCCCTGCTTCTTCAGGTCGTCATCGACAGGCGGCGTCAGGCTGCTGTCGAGGAAGACGAAATAGAAGGAGGAACCGACCCAGGCGATGGCCGTAATGACGTGGAGCCACCGCAACAGCAGGTTGGCCCAGTCGAGAATGTAGCTTTCCATAGCTCTCAACCTTGGCAGCGTGGGGGCCGCCGGTGTTCAACCTGCTCACCACTGCGGGCGCTCTGAGCAGAAGAAAAAGGCCGCGCACCCGGTAGATATACCGCCGGTGCACCGCTGCGACCATTTCGTAGACACAAAGTGTATGCAATTTTTCGACAGCCAGCCGGCTTGCGCGACATCAATTCACTAGAGATTTCCCTGATTCTGCGCGGGCGCGGCGCTGCGCCGCTGCAGCAGCTGCGCCGCCACGGCCACCGCGATCACCTCAGGCTCCTTGCCCTTGATGCCGGGCACGCCGATGGGGCAGGTCACATGGTCCAGCTCCGCATCGCTGAAGCCGCGCTCGCGCAGCCTGCGCCGGAAGGTGGCCCATTTGGTGGCGCTGCCGATCAGGCCCACATAGGGCAGGTCGCCGTGCTGGCGCTGGCGGCTCAGGCATTGGGCGACCACCTCCAGGTCCTCGGCATGGCTGAAGCTCATGATCAGCACCTGGGAGCCGGTGGGCAGGTCGGCCACGGCGGACTGCACGGGATCGGAGTATTCACACTGCACGAGCTCGTGCTCCTCCTCGGGGAAGACCGAATCGCGGCTGTCCACCCACATCACGCGGTAGGGAAGATTGCACAGCAGGCGCACCAGCGCATGGCCGACATGGCCTGCGCCGAACAGCGCCACGCACTCGCGTGGCGGCTGCAGCCGCTCGCGCAGCATGTCCATGCGGCCCTGGGGCACCAGCACGAACCTCAGCATCACCACGCCGCCGCAGCACTGGCCCAGGCTGGGGCCCAGCGGATAGCGGTGCTGGTGCTCGGCGAGGGCGGGACCGGCCTGCCCAGGCTGTCCGGGCGATCCGGCCTGAAGCGCCGCGTCGCGCAGCAGGCTGCGCGCGCGGTCGATGGCGTCGAACTCCAGGTGCCCGCCGCCAATGGTGCCGGCCACGCGGTCGGCAAACACGGCCATCCAGGCGCCGCGCTCGCGCGGCACCGAGCCGCGCGACTCCATCACCTCGACCCAGCACAGCGGCCCCTGCGCAAGGCCCTGCTCGACTTTCTTGAACGTGTCACTCCACATGGGCGCACCTGACAGCCCGTCGTGGCGCCTGCGGGCTTCGTTGGAATTTGTTGCGGGATTTTCCGCTGCGGCACTTGAGTTTTGCGCTCCGACTGCCGGTGCCGCAGCGTTTCAGGATACGCTCGCAATCATGCCCGATTCCCCCGATTCCTCTCAGCACAGTTCCGTGCAAAAGCCACGTTCCGGCCGTCCCTGGCTGTGGGCGGGACTGATGGCCGCCATTGCCTCCCTGGTCACGGCCTGCAAGTCGCCACCCGGCCCCGGCCCGCGCCCCGACGAGGCCACCTCCAGCGCACAGCTGCAGTACCGCAAGGTGGCGGCCAACCATCTGTATGCGCGCAATGCCGAGCGCATCTACAAGGGCCAGCTGCCGCCCATGCTCTACGCGATCGGCGTGCTGCAGGTGCAGATCGACCGCAACGGCCAGGTCCAGCGCCTGCACTGGATGCGCGCGCCCAGCCATGCCCCCGAAGTGGTGAGCGAGATCGAGCGCCTGGTGCGCGCCGCCGCGCCCTTCCCCGCCCCGGCCGGCGCCGCCCGCATCACCTATACCGATACCTGGCTCTGGGACAAGTCCGGCCGCTTCCAGCTCGACACGCTGACCGAAGGCCAGCTCTGAGCCTCAGGCCGCCAAGGGCTGGTTCATGCCGGCTCATGCCGGTTCAGGCAGATTCACGCGGCTGGCCGTCGGCAAAGCTCCTGGCACTTCTGAGCAGGCAGGTCACGGCATAGAGCACCAGGTCGTCCGGTGCGTCATCGTTCACGCGGTCGATGACCTCGATGGCATAGCCCAGGTCCTGCGACATCTGCGGCAGCACGCCTGCCGCGCGGTGGCCGGCCTGCAGGCTGGCCACCGCCTGGTCAGCGCTGGCGTGGTAGCCGCGCAGCAAATCACGCGCGGCACACACCATGGCCGAGCCGGCGCGCTCTGCATGCAGCTCCAGCACGCCCAGGGCCGCACCCATGTGGCACAGCGCATCGACCGCCAGCACCTCCTGGTGCTGTGGTGAGTATCTTCGGTGACTGCGGCCCGGTGGGTTGACTGTCTTCATGGCTCCCCTTGCGCGGGACCGTGCTGGTCCCGAAGCAACAATACCTTTCAGGTCCCTTGCAGTCAATACCTTTCCGGTCCATGATTGCCGGCGATGAAACAGACCGATCCTCAGTACAAGCTGCGCCTGCCGCAGGAACTCAAGGACCTCGTCGAGGAGGCAGCCAAGCGCACCGGCCGTTCCATGAACGCCGAAGTCGTGGCCCGGCTGCAGACCACGTTCGAGGCCCCTCTGCTCGGCCGCCTGTCGGCCGCGACGGACCCTTCGCTGGAATGCGAGGAGCCCGTGAGCATCTACGACATCAAGATGAGCGCCGAAGCCGTGGAGCGCATCGAAAAGCGCCTCGAACGCATAGAGCAGGCCGTGCTCCCGCCCGCTGCGCCGGGCAGCGCCAATGAAGACGGCGCCGCTGGCGCCGACTGAGACGACCGCACAAAGAAAAACCGGCCCGCAGGCCGGTTTCGTTCAAAGGCCCCTCAGGGCCGGGATCACTCGACCACCTTGGTGATCTTCGAGCCCTGCAGCGACACGCCGGCTTCCAGGCCCGCATTGGTCAGCACATAGCTGGTCACGGGGCCCTGGGCGGTCGTGGTGTCCACGCTGCCATTGGCGCCCACCTTGCCTGCGGCCACCGTGGCATCGGCGCCCACGGACCAGCCCTCGCTGGCCAGGAACTTGTCCAGCGCTTCCTGGGTGTTGAACACATAGATCACAGCCTTGGACTGGCCACCGGCCTGCCAGCCCACCGAGGCGCCGGTCGTGCTGTAGTAGCCCTTGTTCTGGCCGCCGACGCGCAGTACGCCGCGGCCATGCTCGACACCGATGACGAAGCTGCCGCCGATCACCGAGGGGAAGATCAGCACGCCCTTGGAGCGGGCCACCATTTCCTTGGAGCCTGGCGCCGTCTGGTACAGCCGCTCCAGCGCGGCGTTGGCGCGCGCATTGACGGTGGTCGCATCAGCGCGCGGCGCGGACTGGGTTTCCGGCTTGGTGGTCGTGCAGCCGACCATGGCAATGCTGCCGGCCGCCAGTGCAGTGGCCATCACGACGGTACGCAAAGAAAACTGACGCATGGGAAAACCTGCCTTTCTTGATTGGACGTTTTGGGGAGACCCCATCGGTTCATTGGATTGATCACCTTGCCTCCCGGTCCCGGGCACCCCTTCCAGTGCTCGCAAACCGTTTCTGAGACAGGCTGGGGATGATGCTAGGCCGCTTTGCGGTACTTGTGATGAGACATGTCACAAGTTGCGCCATAGGACTACAGGCCCGCAGGAAATGTCTGAAAATCCCGTGCCGGGCTGCCACAGCCGACACCGAAAGCGCGCTGATGCCAGAATGCACCCACAGCAACACCCGGCCCACCGGGCCTATCCACACCGAGGGAGTTCATGAAGTTCTGGAGCCACTTTCACCATCCCCAGGCAGCCATGGTGCTGCTGCGCGTCACGCTCGCGGTCCTGTTGCTTTTTCACGGCTGGGCCAAGCTGCGCTACGGCATAGGCAGCATCGAGCGCATGGTGGAGTCCACGGGCGCGCCGGGCTGGCTGGCCTATGCGGTCTATCTGGGTGAGGTGGTGGCGCCGCTGCTGCTGCTGGTCGGCCTGTGGGTGGTGCCTGCGGCGCTGGTGATTGCGATCAACATGGTCGTGGCCTTTGCGCTGGTGCACACGGGCCAGGTGATGCAGCTGCACAGCTCGGGAGGCTGGGCGCTGGAGCTGCAGGCCTTCTTCTTCATCACGGCCCTGGTCGTGGCCATGGGGCACGCCAAGGGCAAGTAGCCCGCCTTCTTTCAGCGACAGGAACAGAAACGGCCCGCAATGCGGGCCGTTCGTCATTTCAGGTTTCACTCCAGGCCATCCCCCCGACAGCCTGCGCCTGCAGTCCAGGGCTCAGGAGCCCCGGTACGTGGAATAGCTCCAGGGGCTGACCAGCAGGGGCACGTGGTAGTGCTGGTCGGCATGGGCCACGCCGAAGTCCAGGCTCACCTTGTTGAGGAAGTTGGGCTCGGGCAGTTGCACGCCACGGGCCTTGAAGTAGGCCGCCACGTCGAAGGTCAGGCGGTAGGTGCCGGTCCTGAGGCTGTTGTTGTCGAACAGCGGCGCATCGGTACGGCCGTCGTGGTTGAGCACCAGGCTCTTGATCAGCGTGGCCTGGTCGCCATCGGTGGAATACAGCGCGACAGCCATGCCGGCTGCGGGGCAGCCATTCATGGTGTCGAGGACGTGGGTGCTCAGGCCCATGGAAATCTCCTGTGCGGCGGGAGCTGGCCCGCCCGGTTGTCATTGGTTGGTCAATGCACGGAGCGCGGCGCGCGACAGCACTCGCGGCCCTGCCCTGCATTCTCAAAGTGTATACAGTTTTTGTACGCCCTTGAAGGGCGTTGCACGGCCGACGCCTAGGCAGATACCCGCACTTTCGGCGCCCGGGCCGGCGCGCGGGGAGGCTGCCGACGCCATGCTTCTACACTGTGGTCCGCCGCCGCCCTGGCCGCAGGCCCCTCCGGCCGGCGCACACAGGGCGGCACAGGACGCGCGCTCTTTTTCCACTGTTCCACTGTTCCACTGTTTCATCTGCCAAGGAGATACCGATGCAACTTCGCTCCCCCTTGCTTGCAACCAGCCTGGCGCTGGCCATTGCCAGCCTGGCCGCCTGCAGCAGCACGCAGCCGCCCGCGGCTTCGGCGGCGCCAGCACCCGTGGCCGCAGCGCCTGCCCCGGCAGCGGCGCCCATCACGCAGAGCAGCGCGGCCCAGGCCGCCAGCGCCGCCTATGACTTCGACATGGATGTGTTCCATCCCGTCGTGGGCAGGAGCGGCATGGTGGCCAGCGAGCAGGAGCTGGCCTCGCGCATCGGCCTGCAGATCCTGAAGTCCGGCGGCAATGCGGTGGACGCCGCCGTGGCCATGGGCTTTGCGCTGGCCGTGGCCCTGCCCAACGCAGGCAACATCGGCGGCGGCGGCTTCATGGTGGTGCATGACGCCAAGAGCGGCAAGAACATTGCGCTGGACTTCCGCGAGGTTGCGCCCTCCAAGGCCACGCGCGACATGTACGTGGGTGCGGATGGCAAGGTCATCGACGGCAAATCGCTCTACACCCACTACGCCGTGGGCGTGCCCGGCACCGTGGCCGGCATGGAGCATGCGCTGAAGAAATGGGGATCGCTGCCTTTGTCCACGGTGATTGCACCGGCCGCAAAGCTGGCAGACAAGGGCTTTGCGGTCAGCGAGACCCTGGCCAAGATCCTGGAGCAGGAAAAGAAGAACATGGGCCAGTGGCCCGCCACCCAGGCCATCTTCTGGCGCAACGGCGAGCCCCTCAAGCGCGGCGACCGTCTGGTGCAAAAGGACCTGGCGCAGTCGCTGCGCCTGATCGGCCAGCAGGGCTCCAAGGTGTTCTACGAAGGCTCCATCGCCCGCAAGATCGCGGCCGAGATGGCGCCGCATGCAGGCGCCCTCTCGCTGCAGGACCTCAAGAGCTACAAGGTCGCCGAGCGCGAGCCGCTGCGCGGCACCTACCGCGGCTACGAGATCGTGACCATGCCGCCTCCGTCCTCCGGCGGCGCCCACCTGATCCAGATCCTCAACATGATGGAACGCTGGCCCATGAACCAGTGGGGCGTCAACAGCGCGCAGAGCATCCACTACATGGCGGAAAGCATGAAGCTGGCCTATGCCGACCGTGCCGAATACCTGGGTGATCCCGACTTCGTGACCGTGCCGCTCAAGGGCCTGACCTCCAAGCGCTATGCCGAGGCACTGGCCGCCGGCATCGACCCCTACCAGGCGCGCGCCGGCAAGGACATCCGGCCCGGCAAGCCCCAGCCCCACGAGAGCGACCAGACCACGCACTACTCGGTGGTGGACAAGGCGGGCAACGCCGTGGCCGTGACCTATACGCTGAACACCAACTTCGGCAGCGGCATCGTGGCCAAGGGCACGGGCATCCTGCTCAACAACGAGATGGACGATTTCTCGGCCAAGCCCGGCGTGGCCAACGCGTATGGACTGGTCGGCGGCGATGCCAATGCGGTGGCCGCAGGCAAGCGCCCGCTGTCGTCGATGACGCCGACCATGGTGCTCAAGGGCGGCAAGCCCGTGCTGGTCACCGGAAGCCCCGGCGGCGCACGCATCATCACCACCGTGCTGCAGACCGTGGTCAACACCATCGACTTCGGCATGAACCCGGCCGAGGCCGCCGCCACGCCGCGCTTTCACCACCAGTGGACGCCCGATGAGCTGCGCGTGGAAAAGGGCATCAGCCCCGACACCGTGGCCCTGCTCAAGTCGCGCGGCCACAACGTTGCCGTGAAGGCGTCGATGGGCCGCACCCAGACCATCGAGCTGCGCGACGGCATGCTCTACGGCGCCTCCGACCCGCGCAACCCCGACGGGCAGACGCTGGGCTATTGAAGCAAGAAAAAGCCGCGCCCGTTGCCGAGCGCGGCTTTTCACAACAGGGCGGCGCAAGGCCGCCCTCCCACCAATCGTTGTCTCAAAGGCCGGCCATCAGGCCTGGACCTTCTGGCCCACTTCGAAGTTGGCCTGGATCTCCAGCGCACGCACCATGCCCGAGTGATCCCAGTTCGCGCCGCCGTGGGCCACGCAGCTGTTGAACAGCTCCTGGGCCTGGGCGGTGTTGGGCAGGGACACACCGAGCTGGCGCGCGCTGCTCAGGGCCAGGTTCAGGTCCTTCTGGTGCAGCGAGATGCGGAAGCCCGGATCGAACGTGCGCTTGATCATGCGCTCGGCATGCACTTCCAGGATCTTGGACGAGGCAAAGCCGCCCAGCAGCGCCTCGCGCACGCGGGCCGGGTCGGCACCAGCGCGCGACGCGAACAGCAGGGCCTCGGCCACGGCCTCGATGTTCAGCGCCACGATGATCTGGTTGGCCACCTTGGCGGTCTGGCCGTCGCCATTGCCGCCCACCAGGGTGATGTTCTTGCCCATGCGCTCGAACAGCGGCTTGACGCGCGCGAACACGTCCTCGGGGCCGCCGACCATGATGGACAGGGTGGCGTTCTTGGCGCCCACCTCGCCGCCGGAGACCGGCGCATCCAGGTACTGGGCGCCGATGGCCTCGATGCGGCGAGCGAAGTCCTTGGTGGCCACGGGCGAGATGGAGCTCATGTCCACCACCACCTTGCCGCTGCTGCCCTTGAGGCCGGCGGCCACGCCGTCCTCGCCGAACAGCACCTTCTCGACATCGGGCGTGTCGGGCAGCATCAGGAAGATGATGTCGGCCCGCTCGGCCACGCCGCGCGCGGTGGTGCACTGGGTGGCGCTGCTTTCGGCGATCTGCGCGGGGATCTTGCCCAGGGTGTTCACGAACAGCTGGTGGCCTGCCGTCAGAAGGTGGCCCGCCATGGGCGCGCCCATGATGCCCAGGCCCACGAAACCAAGCTTGAGAGAGGATGCATTCATGCTGTGTACTCCTTGTCGTTTTTGAAAAGCTGAAAAAAACTTTGGCGGCGCTCAGGCGGCGACTGCCGCGCGCACGCTGGTGTGGGCGTCCAGCCAGCCCAGGCCCGATTCGGTATCGCGCGCGGGCTTGTACTCGCAGCCCACCCAGCCCTGGTAGCCGATGCGGTCCAGGTGCGCGAACAGGAAGGGGTAGTTGATCTCGCCCGTGCCCGGCTCGTTGCGGCCCGGGTTGTCGGCCAGCTGCACGTGGCCGATGCGCGCCAGGTGCTTTTGCAGCGTGGCCGCCAGTTCGCCCTCGGTGCGCTGGGCGTGGTAGATGTCGTACTGCACGAAGGCGTTGGGCGCGCCCACCTCGTCGAGGATGGACAGGGCCTCGTCCGTGCGGTTCAGGTAGAAGCCGGGAATGTCGAAGGGGTTGATGGGCTCGATCAGCAGGCGCAGATTGGCCGCGCTCAGCGCCGATGCGGCAAAGCGCAGGTTGTCCACGAAGGTGCGGCGCAGCAGCGCGGCATCGGCACCGGCAGGCGCCTTGCCGGCCAGGCAGTTGAGCTGGGGCACGCCCAGCGCATGGCCATAGGTCACGGCCTTGGCCACGCCGGCGCGGAACTCGTCCACGCGGTCGGGATGGCAGGCAATGCCGCGCTCGCCCGCATCCCAGTCGCCGGCCGGCAGGTTGTGCAGCACGATCTGCAGGCCGTGGGCGTCCACGCGCTCCTTGATCTCTTCGACCGTGTGGGCGTAGGGAAACAGGAATTCCACGGCCTCGAAGCCGGCGCGCGCCGCGCGCTCGAAGCGGTCGAGGAAGGGCACCTCGGTGAACAGCATGCTGAGGTTGGCAGCAAAACGGGGCATGTCAGAAGTCTCCGGTAGTCGTTTGGTGGGTTGGGAGCGGCAGGGCACGCAAGGCGCCCCGCCGGTAAAAATGCCCAAGGGGCAATGGAAATCGGAACCCCCGAGTGCCTGCACCGTCCGCAATGCAGGCATTGGCGCAGCGCCAGCCAGGGATGCCAGGCAAGGGCCGCCCCGCAGCGATGGCGTCGTCCCCCTCCGAAGAGAGGGGGAAGCGGCGCAGCCGCTCAGGGGGTGCCTTGCTTCAGTCCAGCAGGGCCAGGGCGCTGGGCACGTCGGCAGGCGCTGCGGCCAGGTCCTCGAACTCGATCACGTTGTCGATCTCGGCACCCATGGAGATGTTGGTCACGCGCTCCAGGATGACCTCGACGACGACCGGCGTGCGGTGCTCTGCCATCCAGGCCTCGGCCTGCTGCATGGCGGGCGCGAAGTCCTCGGGACGGTGCACGCGGATGGCCTTGCAGCCCAGGCCCTCGACCACCTTGACGTGGTCCACGCCGTAGCCCTTGGACTCTTCCTTGTCGTCGACATTGATGTTGTCGAAGGCCAGTTGCACGCAGTAGTCGATGGAGAAGGCGCGCTGCGCCTGGCGGATCAGGCCCAGGTAGCTGTTGTTGACCAGCACATGGATGTAGGGCAGCTTGAACTGCGCACCCACGGCCAGTTCCTCGATCATGAACTGGAAGTCATAGTCGCCCGACAGCGCCACGATCTTGCGGGCCGGGTCGGCCACGCGCACGCCCAGGGCGGCCGGCACGGTCCAGCCCAGCGGGCCGGCCTGGCCGCAGTTGATCCAGTTGCGCGGCTTGTAGACATGCAGGAACTGCGCACCGGCAATCTGCGACAGGCCGATGGTGGAGACATAGCAGGTGTCCTTGTCCAGGCTGCGGTTCATGCACTGGTAGACGCGCTGCGGCTTCATGGGCACGTTGTCGAAATTGGTCTTGCGCAGGTACTCCACATTGTTCTTGCGGGCCTGGCATTCGGCCACCCAGCCGCTGCGGTCCTTCAGGCGGCCGGCCGCCTTCCACTCGCGCGCCACCTCCACGAAAAGCTTGAGCGCCGCGCCGGCATCCGAGACGATGCCGTAGTCGGGCGCGAACACGCGGCCGATCTGCGTGGGCTCGATGTCCACGTGCACGAACTTGCGGCCCTTGGTGTAGACCTCGACCGAGCCCGTGTGGCGGTTGGCCCAGCGGTTGCCGATGCCCAGCACGAAGTCGGAGGCCAGCATGTTGGCATTGCCGTAGCGGTGGCTGGTCTGCAGGCCGCACATGCCGGCCATCAAGCGGTGGTCGTCAGGGATGGTGCCCCAGCCCATCAGGGTGGGAATCACGGGCACGTCCAGCAGCTCGGCGAACTCCACCAGCAGCTCGGACGCATCGGCATTGATCACGCCGCCGCCCGAGACCAGCAGCGGACGCTCGGACTCGTTGAGCATGGCGATGGCCTTTTCCACCTGCTTGCGCGTGGCGGCAGGCTTGTAGACAGGCAGGGGCTCGTAGGTGTCGATGTCGAACTCGATCTCGGCCAGCTGCACGTCGATGGGCAGGTCGATCAGCACGGGGCCGGGGCGGCCCGAGCGCATCAGGTGGAAGGCCTGCTGGAAGGCGCGCGGCACCTGGGCCGGCTCCAGCACCGTGGTGGCCCACTTGGTCACGGTCTTGGCGATGGAGGCAATGTCCACGGCCTGGAAATCTTCCTTGTGCAAACGCGAGCGCGGCGCCTGGCCCGTGATGCAGAGAATCGGAATCGAATCCGCGCTGGCCGAGTACAGGCCCGTGATCATGTCCGTGCCGGCCGGGCCGCTGGTGCCGATGCACACGCCGATGTTGCCGGCCACGGCGCGGGTGTAGCCCTCGGCCATGTGGCTTGCGCCTTCGACGTGGCGCGCCAGGATGTGGCCGATGCCGCCATGGTCCTTGAGCGCTGCGTACAGCGGGTTGATGGCGGCACCGGGAACGCCGAATGCGACGGTCACGCCTTCTTTTTCCAGCACGCGGACTGCGGCTTCGATTGCTTTCATTTTTGCCATGGGAGGTCTCCTTCAAATTGGAGTCAACTCTAGGCAGACAGGCCGATTGGCGGAACGCCTGCGCAGACCATAAAATTTATTCCGCACAGGAATAACTACCAATGAAAAAGGAGACAGCGCCATGGACAGACTCGATGCCATGCACATGTTCGTGCGCGTGGTGGAGACCAGCAGCTTCACCAAGGTCGCGCACGAATTCGCCACCACCCAGCCCACGGTCACCAAGCAGATCGCAGCCATGGAAGCGCGCCTGAAGGTGCGCCTGCTCAACCGCAACACGCGCGGCGTGAGCCTGACCGAAGCGGGCGCGCTGTACTACGAGAAATGCAAGGCCATCGTCAACGACGTGGCCGAGGCCGACAAGGTGGTCCAGGTGCGACAGACGCAGGTGCAGGGCCAGCTGCGCATTGGCAGCTCGGTGGCCTTTGGCAGGCGCGTGCTGATACCGCTGGCGCTGGAGTTCATGGCGCACAACCCCCAGGTGCAGGTCGACCTGAGCTTCGAGGACCGCTACACCGACCTGGTGGCCAACGGCATCGACGTGGCCCTGCGCCTGGGCAAGCTGGCCGACTCCAGCCTGGGCGCACGCACGCTGGGCGTGAACCCCTGGGTGCTGGTGGCCTCGCCCACCTACCTGCGCAAGCGCGGCACGCCGCGCCGCCCCTCCGACCTCAAGGAACATGCCACGCTGATCTACAGCAGCGTGCAAGGCAACGACATCTGGCGCCTGCGCAACGCCAGCGGAGAACCGGTCTCGGTGGCGGTCACGGGCCGGCTGCGCTCCAACAACCTCTCGGCCCTGCTGGCGGCCTCACGCTCGCACATGGGCATCGCCGCCCTGCCCCGCTACGTGGCCCATGACTCCCTGGAAGCCGGCCGCGTGGTCGAAGTCCTCAAGACCTGCCGCCTGCCCGAGCAGGAAATCCACGCCGTCTACCCCTCGCCGCGCCTGGTGTCACAGAAGGTGCAGTCCTTCATCGCCTTCCTGCAGGGGCGGTTCGATGCCGAATGGTGGGAGACGCTGCCGCGCGGGGCGTGAGCGCCTGAAACAGGCGAGCCTGAAACAAGTGGCCGGGCGCACGTCCCGGCCTCGAAAAACAACCACCCGGCAGGAGCAAAAACCTAGAGAACCAGAATCGCCCGAAAGTCGTTCACGTTGGTATGCGTGGGCCCGGTCACCACCAGATCCCCCAGCGCATCAAAGAACCCATACGCATCATTGCGGTCCAGGTACTCGGCAATCCGCATGCCCTGGTCCTGGGCCCGCGCCAACGTATCCGGTGACACGCGCGCCCCCGCGTTGTCCTCCACGCCATCGATGCCATCGGTATCGGCCGCCAGCGCCCAGACCTTGTCCTGCCCTGCAGGGCCTGGGCCAGGCCCATGCAGAACTCGCCCGCGCGGCCGCCGCGTCCCTTGGGCGTGCCGGCCGGGCGCTGCCGGATCGTGACCGTGGTCTCGCCGCCGGACAGGATCACGCAGGGCTTTGCAAACGGCTGGCCGTGGCGGGCCACGGCGCGCGCCAGGGCGGCGTGGACCTTGGCGACTTCGCGCGATTCGCCCTCGATCTCGTCGGACAGCACATGGGTGCGCAGGCCTGCGGCCTCGGCCACGCGTGCGGCCGCCTCCAGCGAGTGCTGGGGCGTGGCGATCATGTGGACCTCGTGGCCGTCGAAGCGCGCGTCGCCGGGCTTGGGTGTTTCCAGCTCGCCCGCCTCCAGCGCGCGGCGCACGGATTCAGGCACGTCGATGCGGTAGCGCGTGAGGATGGCCAGCGCGTCGGCGCAGCTGCTGGCATCGGGCACGGTGGGGCCGCTGGCGATGATGGAGGGGTCGTCGCCCGGCACGTCGCTGATGGTCAGCGTGACCACGCGCGCGGGTGCGCAGGCCGCGCCCAGGCGCCCGCCCTTGATGCGCGACAGGTGCTTGCGCACGCAGTTCATCTCGCCGATGGCGGCTCCACTTTCCAGCAGGGCGCGGTTGATGCGTTGCTTTTCCTCCAGGTCGATGCCTTCGGCCGGCAGGGTCAGCAGGGCCGAGCCGCCGCCCGAGATCAGGCACAGCACGAGGTCGTCCTCGGTCAGCCCTTCGGTCAGCGCGAGGATGCGTTCGGCGGCGGCCAGGCCTGCCGCATCGGGCACGGGGTGGGCGGCCTCGACCACCTCGATGCGCTGCGCCAGGCCTTCGGGGCGCGGCGGGATGTGGTGGTAGCGCGTGACCACGAGGCCGGACAGCGGCGCGTCCGCTGGCCACAGCGCCTCCAGCGCCTGGGCCATGGAGCCGCCGGCCTTGCCCGCGCCCAGCACCAGGGTGCGGCCCTTGGGAGGCTTTGGCAGGCATTGGGCCATGCTGTACAGGGGCTGCGCATCCTTGACCGCAGCGCGGTAGAGGTCGAGCAGAAAGGCTTGGGGATCGGTGAGGTGCAGGTCCGTGGTGCTGGTCATGGTGTGTTGTCTCCGCCGGGCATTATGGAATTTCCTGCACCGGCGGTGGCATGCGGTCAAGTCACAACTGATTCGCCCGGCCTCGTTCCTCGCGCCAACTCAACTCAATCCAGGGCCACCTTGGCATCCTTCACCAGCCTGGCGAAGCGGTCGGTGTCGTCGCGGATCTGGCGCGCCATCTGCTCGGGCGATCCGCCGATGGGCTCGGCGCCTATCTCTTCCATCTTCCTGCGGAACTGCGGCGACTCGATGATGCGGTTCATGTCCGCTCCCAGCCGCGCCAGTACCTCGCGGGGCGTGGCGGCCGGTGCCAGCACGCCGAACCAGGTGCCCATGTCGAAGCCCTTGAGGCCGGCCTCGTCCAGCGTGGGCACATCGGGCAGGGCCACCGAGCGCCGGGCCGTGGTCACGGCCAGCGCGCGCAGCTTGCCGGCCTTGATGTGGGGCAGCACAGGCGTGACGGTATCGAAGGACATGGCAATCTGCCCGCCCAGCAGGTCCGTGGTCAGCGGCCCGCTGCCCTTGTAGGGCACGTGCAGCAACTCCACGCCGCCCATGGACTCGAACTGCGCGCCGATCAGGTGCTGGCCCGTGCCCGCGCCGTTGGAGCCATAGGCCAGCTTGCCGGGCTGGGCCCGGGCCTGGGCCAGCAGCTCCTGCACGGTTTTGGCGGGCACCTGCGGATTGACCACCAGCACATTGGGGACCACGGCCACCACGGTGATGGGCGCCAGGTCCTTCTGGAAGTCATAGCCCAGCCTGCGGTAGACGCTGGTGGCAATGGTGTGGTGCACGGCGCCCATGAGCAGGGTGTAGCCGTCAGGTTTCGCCTTGGCCACATGGTCGGCGCCCAGGGTGGCGCCCGCGCCGGGGCGGTTTTCCACGACCACGGGCTGGCCCAGACTCTTGGACAGCTCCTGGCCCAGCGCACGTGCCAGCACGTCGGTGGTGCCGCCTGCGGGAAACGGCACGATGAGGTTGACGGGGCGCGCCGGCCAGGCCTGGGCCCAGGCCGAAGACATGGCAGCTGGAATGGCGGCGGCGGCCAGCGCGCACGCTGCGGCAACCCTGGTGATGCGGTTCATGGTTTGTCTCCTGTCTGTTCTTTTGTGGGTTATCGGACCATGCAGCGCGCGCTCAGGCAGGCACGGGCTCGGCCTGGGCCTCGGCGGTCTGCGCGCGCAGCCGTGCGCAGACCGCGTCGGTGACCTGGCGCGTGGTGGCCTTGCCGCCCAGGTCGCGCGTGTGCAGCGCGGCATCGGCCGTCACCTGCTCCACGGCCTGCATCAGGCGCTGCGCGGCGCGATGCTCGCCCAGGTGCTCCAGCAGCATCACGCAGCTCCAGAACGTGCCCACGGGGTTGGCCAGGCCCTGGCCCATGATGTCGAAGGCCGATCCGTGGATGGGCTCGAACATGCTGGGATAGCGGCGCTCCGGGTCGATGTTGCCCGTGGGCGCAATGCCCAGGCTGCCGGCCAGCGCGGCCGCCAGGTCGCTGAGGATGTCGGCATGCAGGTTGGTGGCGACCAGGGTGTCCAGCGAGGCCGGGCGGTTGACCATGCGCGCCGTGGCCGCATCCACCAATTCCTTGTCCCAGCGCACGTCGGGGAACTCGGCGGCCACCTGCACCGCGATCTCGTCCCACATCACCATGGCATGGCGCTGGGCGTTGGACTTGGTGATCACCGTCAGCAGCTTGCGCGGCCGCGACTGCGCCAGGCGGAAGGCGAAGCGCATGATGCGCTCCACGCCCGCGCGGGTCATCATGCTCACGTCGGTGGCCACCTCGATGGGATGGCCCTGGTGGGCGCGGCCGCCCACGCCCGCGTATTCGCCTTCGGAGTTCTCGCGCACGATGACCCAGTCCAGATCCTCTCGCGCGCAGCGCTTGAGCGGCGCATCGATGCCGGGCAGGATGCGCGTGGGCCGCACATTGGCGTACTGATCGAACCCCTGGCAGATCTTCAGGCGCAGGCCCCACAGCGTGACATGGTCGGGAATGTGCGGGTCGCCGGCCGAGCCGAACAGGATGGCGTCCTGGCCGCGCAGCGCGTCCAGCCCGTCGGCCGGCATCATCTCGCCGTGCGCGCGGTACCAGTCGCCGCCCCAGCCGAAACTGGTGAAGGCAAAGCCCAGGCCGGGCTGGGTTTCGGCCAGCGCCTGCAGCACCTCCTGCCCTGCGGGCACCACTTCCTTGCCGATGCCATCGCCGGGAATGCAGGCGATGCGGTATGTCTTTGTCATGAGGGCTCCTTGGATTGCGGTGGATGAAGCGCCATGCGGATCCATGGCCTTGTCCGTGAATCTATCGATGGAACAACGCCGCGCGCGCCTCTAGAGTGATGGCATCGTTCACTTTGATTCAACAATGAGCACACCCGTCTCAGCGCCATCGGAGATGGCCTTCTTCTGCCTGCTGGCCCGCAGCGCCAGCCTGTCGGCCACGGCCCGCGAGCTGGGCATCACCACGCCGGCGGCCAGCAAGCGCCTGTCCCAGATGGAGGCGCGGCTGGGCGTGCAACTGGTCAGCCGCACGACGCGGCGCCTGGGCCTGACCGATGAGGGCCAGACCTACCTGGCCCATGCGCGGCGCATCCTGGACGACATTGCCGCCATGGAGCAGGCCGTGGCCGGCATGCCCGGGCAGCCGCAGGGCCTGCTGCGCATCAATGCCACGCTGGGATTCGGGCGCAGCCATATCGCGCCGCTGATCGCCAGCTTCGTGCGCAGGCACCCGCAGATCCAGGTACAGCTGCAGCTGTCGGCCTCGCCGCCGCCCCTGGTCGATGACAGCTTCGACCTGTGCATACGCTTTGGCGAGCCGCCGGACGCGCGCGTCATCGCGCGGCGCCTGGCGCCCAACCGGCGGCTGCTGTGCGCGTCTGCCGCCTACCTGGCACGGCGCGGCACGCCGGCCACCCCGCGCGAGCTGATGCAGCACGACTGCATCGACATCCGCCAGGGCGACGACACCCACGGCGTCTGGCGCTTCACCCACAACGGCCCCGGCCGCAAGACCGAGGCCATCCGCCTGCGCGACAGCCTGAGCACCAACGATGGCGAGATCGCCGTGGGCTGGGCCCTGGCCGGCCTGGGCATCGTCATGCGCGCCGAATGGGATGTCGCCCGCTACCTGCGCAGCGGCCGCCTGGTGCAGGTGCTGGCCGACCATGCCACGGCGCCGGCCGACATCCATGTGGTCTATCCGCAGCGGCATGCGGCAACCCAGCGCGTGCAGCGCTTTGTGGAGCACCTGGCACGGCACTTCGATACGGCCGCGCCCGGTTTCTGAAAAGGGATGCCGTATGCGGGGAAACGCCAATAAGCAGTAGACAGAAACTGTATACAACTCTTGTGACCAGCCGCTATGATGGCTGAATGGAGACTTCCACCACCAGTTTCATTGTCGAGAGCCTGACCCGGGCCATCGTCGAACACCGTCTTCTGCCCGGCACCAAGCTGGCCGAGCAGAAATTGGCAGACCATTTCGGCGTCTCGCGCACCCTGGTGCGCCAGGCGCTGTTCCAGCTGTCGCAAAACCGCCTGATCCGGCTCGAACCCGCGCGCGGGGCCTTCGTGGCCACGCCCTCGGTGGACGAGGCGCGCCAGGTCTTCGCCGTGCGCCGCATGCTCGAAGCCGAGATGGTGCGCGCCTTCATCGCCCAGAGCACGCCGGCCAAGATCCGCGCGCTGCGGCAGCACGTGGCGGCCGAGAAAAAGGCCATGGACGGCAACGACGTCGGCCAGCGTACCGAGCTGCTGGGCGACTTCCACGTGCGCATGGCCGAGCTCATGGGCAACGAGGTGCTGGCCCAGCTGCTGGGCGAGCTGATCTCGCGCTGCGCGCTGATCACGCTGATGTACCAGTCCAGCACGGCTGCCGAGCATTCCCATGACGAGCATGCCGAAATCGTCACGGCCCTGGCCGGCGGCGACGCCGACCACGCCGTGCAGCTCATGCAGCAGCACCTGGACCACGTGGAAGCCGGCCTGACCTTCGACCGCGACATGCCGACCAGCGATCTTTCGATGGCCCTTTCCTCCGTATCCGCATGACCTACGACGCCACTGCCCCCTATCCCCGCGACCTGATCGGCTACGGTCGCACGCCCCCCACGCCCGCTGGCCAGGCCAGGCCCGCGTGGCCGTGCAGTTCGTCCTCAACTATGAAGAGGGCGGAGAGAACTGTGTGCTGCACGGCGACGCCGCCAGCGAGCAGTTCCTGTCCGAAATGTTCAACCCGGCCGCCTACCCCGAGCGCCACATGAGCATGGAAGGCATCTATGAATACGGCTCGCGCGCAGGCGTCTGGCGCATCCTGCGCGAGTTCGAGAAGCGCGGCCTGCCGCTGACCGTGTTCGGCGTGGCCACGGCCCTGCAAAAGCACCGCGAGCTGGCCCAGGCCTTCGACGAGCTGGGCCATGAAGTGGCCTGCCACGGCCTCAAGTGGATCCACTACCAGGGCGTTCCCGCCGAGGTGGAGCGCGAGCACATGCAGCAGTGCATGGAGATCTTCGGCGAGCTGTACGGCCACGATGGCGACCACGGCCTGGGCTGGTACACGGGCCGCGACAGCCCCAACACCCACCGCCTGGTGGCCGACGACGGCCGCTTCGCCTACGACAGCGACTACTACGGCGACGACCTGCCCTTCTGGATGAAGGTCGGCAAGAGCGACGGCAGCACCCGCAGCCAGCTCATCGTGCCCTACACGCTGGACTGCAACGACATGCGCTTCGCCCTGCCCCAGGGCTACTCGCACGCCGACCCGTTCTTCCAATACCTGAAGGACACGTTCGACGCCCTTTACGCCGAGGGCGATCCGGCCGGCGATGACTCCCCAAGATGATGAGCATTGGCATGCACTGCCGCCTGCTGGGCCGCCCCGGCCGCATCACGGCACTGCAGCGCTTTCTGGACCACATTCAGCGGCACGACAAGGTCTGGGTCTGCCGCCGCATCGACCTCGCGCGCCACTGGGCGCACCACCATCCCGACAAGGAATAACGCAGCATGGCTCTGACGCTGGAACAACTCAACGCCGCCGACCTGGCCACCGCCGCCAGTCTGCTCGACGGCCTCTACGAACACTCGCCCTGGATTGCCGAGGCCGCGCTGGCCCAGCGCCCCTTCCGCTCGCTGGCACAGATCAAGTACGCCATGGCCCAGGTGCTGGACAAGGCGCCGGTGCAAGCCAAGCTCGACCTGATCCGCGCCCACCCGGAGCTGGCCGGCAAGGCCATGGAGACCAACACGCTCACGGCCGAATCCACCAACGAGCAGAACAAGGCCGGCCTGACCCGCTGCACGCCCGAGGAGCTGGAGCACATCCGCAAGCTCAACGCCGAGTACGGCAAGCGCTTCGGCTTTCCCTTCATCCTGGCCGTGCGCGGTCCGCGCGGCGCGGGCCTGGCCAAGGCCGAGATCATCGAGACCTTCGAGCGCCGCCTGCACAACCACCCCGACTTCGAGCTGGGCGAGGCGCTGCGCAACATCCACCGCATTGCCGAGATCCGCCTGAACGACAAGTTCGGCTATACGCCCGAGCTGGGCAACGATGTCTGGGACTGGCAGGAAAAGCTGGCCCAGCACAGCGACCCCGGCTATGCCGAAAAGGGCCAGCTCACCGTCACCTACCTGACCGATGCCCACCGCGCCTGTGCCCAGCGCATCAGCCACTGGATGCGCGACTGCGGCTTCGACGAGGTCGAGATCGACGCCGTGGGCAACGTCGTGGGCCGCTACAAGGCGGCCACCGAGGACGCCAAGACCCTGCTGACCGGCAGCCACTACGACACCGTGCGCAACGGCGGCAAGTACGACGGCCGCCTGGGCATCTTCGTGCCCATGGCCTGCGTGCGCGAGCTGCACCGCCAGGGCAAGCGCCTGCCGTTCCACATCGAGGTCGTGGGTTTTGCGGAAGAGGAAGGCCAGCGCTACAAGGCCACCTTCCTGGGCTCGGGCGCGCTGATCGGCGACTTCAAGCAGGAATGGCTGGAGCAAAAGGACGCCGACGGCATCACCCTGCGCGAGGCCATGCAGCATGCCGGCCTGTGCATTGACGACATCCCCAAGCTGCAGCGCGATCCGGCCCGCTACCTGGGCTTCATCGAAGTGCACATCGAACAGGGCCCGGTGCTCAACGAGCTGGACATCCCGCTGGGCATCGTCACCTCCATCAACGGCAGCGCGCGCTACATCTGCGAGATGATCGGCATGGCCAGCCACGCCGGCACCACGCCCATGGACCGCCGCCGCGATGCCGCCTGCGGCGTGGCCGAGCTGGCGCTGTACATCGAAAAGCGCGCCGCGCGCGACGGCACCTCGGTGGCCACCATGGGCCAGCTCAATGTGCCCAGCGGCTCGGTGAACGTGGTTCCCGGCCGCTGCCAGTTCAGCCTGGACCTGCGCGCGCCCACCAACGAGCAGCGCGACGCCATGGTGGCCGACATCCTGGCCGAGATCGAGGCCATCGCCCAGCGCCGTGGCCTGCGCTACAGCACCGAGCTGGCCATGAAGGCCGCCGCCGCCCCCAGCGCCCCCGAATGGCAGCAGCGCTGGGAAGCCGCCGTGGACGCCCTGGGCGTGCCCCTGTACCGCATGCCCAGCGGCGCCGGCCACGACGCCATGAAGCTGCACGAAATCATGCCCCAGGCCATGCTGTTCGTGCGCGGCCTGAACGCCGGCATCAGCCACAACCCGCTGGAAAGCTCCACCGCCGACGACATGCAACTGTCCGTCGATGCCTTCTCCCACGTACTGAACCAGCTGGCCCAAGAGCAGCAATGACCGACATGAACCAAGACAAGCAAGCCACCTACGCCGCCCTGGACGCCTGGATCGACCAGCATTTCGATGAAGAGGTGCAATTCCTGCAGGCCCTGGTCCAGGTTCCGACCGACACCCCGCCCGGCAACAACGCACCCCACGCCGAGCGCACGGCCGAGCTGCTCAAGACCCTGGGCTACGAGGCCGAGAAGCACACCGTGCCCGAGGCCGACGTCAAGGCCTACGGCATGGAGTCCATCACCAACCTGATCGTGCGCCGCCCCTACGGCAGCGCAGGTGACGCCGGCGGCGGCCTGACCATTGCGCTGAATGCCCACGGCGACGTGGTGCCGCCCGGTGAAGGCTGGACCCAGGACCCCTATGGCGCCGCCATCGAGGACGGCAAGCTCTACGGCCGCGCCGCCGCCGTGAGCAAGAGCGACTTCGCCACCTTCACCTACGCCGTGCGTGCGCTCGAAGCCGTGGCCCGGCCCTCCAAGGGCGCGGTGGAACTGCACTTCACCTATGACGAGGAATTCGGCGGCATCCTGGGCCCCGGCTGGCTGCTGGCCAACAACCTCACCCAACCCGACCTCATGGTCGCGGCCGGCTTCAGCTACGAAGTCGTCACCGCCCACAACGGCTGCCTGCAGATGGAAGTGACCGTGCAGGGCAAGATGGCCCACGCCGCCGTGCCCCACACGGGCGTGGACGCGCTGCAGGCCGCCGTGGTGCTGATGAATGCGCTGTACGCCGAGAACACCAAGTACCAGCAGGTGACCTCCAAGGTGCCGGGCATCAAGCACCCCTACCTGAACATCGGCCGCATCGAAGGCGGCACCAACACCAACGTGGTGCCCGGCAAGGTCGTGCTCAAGATCGACCGCCGCATGATCCCCGAGGAGAACCCGGCCGAGGTCGAGGCCAGCATCCGCGCCGTCATCGCCCAGGCCATTGCCGACTTCAACGCCAAGGGCGGCTACACGGGCGAGGATGCCGTGCGCGTGGACATCAAGCGCCTGCTGCTGGCCAATGCCATGACGCCGCTGGCGGGCAACAAGCCCCTGGTGGACGCCATCCAGGCCCATGGCGAAGCCGTGTTCGGCGAAAAGCCCCCGGCCGTGGGCACGCCGCTGTACACCGACGTGCGCCTGTACGTGGAGCGCGGCATTCCCGGCGTGATCTACGGCGCCGGCCCGCGCACCGTGCTGGAGTCCCATGCCAAGCGCGCCGACGAGCGCCTGGTGCTGGAGGACCTGCGCCGCGCCACCAAGGTCATTGCGCGCATGCTGTGCGACCTGACGGCCTGACCATCTGACGGCCCGCATCAAGGCCTGACACCCAAGCCCGGCGCCGCCGGGCTTTTTTGCGCCCAGGCACCGCATCGGGGCACATGCACCGCCGCAGCCCATGCCGTGCGCCCGAACCACGCCCAAGCCGCGCGGTAGCTGCCGCCAGGCACCAGCACGGTGCCTGGCGCTTGCCAGGCGGCTGGCATCCATCTTGCAATGCACCATGGCACTCCCGCCCTGGCAGGCGATGCGCACCAAAACGGGTTGGCGCGACTGCCGCAACAGGGTTTACCGGGAGCAGAAATTTCCCATGATCTGTATACACTTTTTGTATGGATGTTGGCGCCGAACCCTGCCACGCCGGCGTCCGTTCCCATAAATCCCGAGGAGACAAATCCCCATGCAATCTTCCGTTCATCCCGTCGATGAGATGCTGCCCGCAGGCAAGCTCACGGCGCTGGGCCTGCAGCACGTTCTCGTGATGTATGCGGGCGCCGTGGCCGTGCCCCTGATCGTCGGCCGCGCACTCAACCTGCCGCCCGAGCAGGTGGCCCACCTGATCTCGGCCGACCTGTTTTGCTGCGGCCTGATCACGCTGATCCAGGCCATGGGCGCCACCCAGTGGTTCGGCATCAAGCTGCCCGTGATGATGGGCGTGACCTTCGCCAGCGTGGCGCCCATGGTGTCCATGGCGCAGAGCACGGGCGGCTCGGCGGGGGCGGGGCTGATCTTCGGCTCGGTGATCGGGGCGGGGATCGTGTCCATCCTCATCGCCCCGCTGATCAGCCGCATGCTGCGCTTTTTCCCGCCCGTGGTGACCGGCACCATCATTGCCGTCATCGGCATCAGCCTGATGCGCGTGGGCGTGAACTGGATCTTCGGCAACCCCGTCGGCCCCACCGCTCCCAGCGTGCCCAACCCCGAGCACCTGAAATGGCTGGCCGACGCCCAGGCCACGGCCGGCGCGCCGGGCTCCTCGCTGCCGCCCGTGCCCAAGGGCTTCGCGGTCGTGCCCACCATTCCCAACCCCAAGTACGGCGACCTGACCGGCGTGGGCATCTCGGCCATCGTGCTGCTGTCCATCCTGCTGATCGCGCGCTTTGCCAAGGGCTTCCTGGCCAACGTCTCGGTGCTCATGGGCATCCTGATCGGCGGCGTGCTGTCCGTGGCCATGGGCCTGATGGACTTCAGCAAGGTCGCCAAGGCCGAATGGTTCACGATGGTGCTGCCCTTCGAGATCGCCACGCCGGTGTTCGACCCCATCCTCATCCTCACCATGAGCCTGGTGATGGTGGTGGTGATGATCGAGTCCACCGGCATGTTCCTGGCCCTGGGCGACATGACCGATCGCAAGATCAGCCAGGACGAGCTGACGCGCGGCCTGCGCACCGACGGCCTGGGCACGCTGATCGGCGGCATCTTCAACACCTTCCCCTACACCAGCTTCTCGCAGAACGTGGGCCTGGTCGCCGTCACCGGCGTCAAGAGCCGCTGGGTCTGCGTGGCCGGCGGCGTGATCCTGATCGTGCTGGGCGTGCTGCCCAAGATGGGCGCCCTGGTCGAGTCCCTGCCCACCGTGGTGCTGGGCGGCGCGGGCCTGGTGATGTTCGGCATGGTGGCCTCCACCGGCATCCGCATCCTGAGCAACGTGGATTTCCAGACCAATCGCAACAACGCCATGATCGTCGCCGTGTCCATCGGCGTGGGCATGATTCCGCTGGTGGCGCCGAATTTCCGCCAATGGATGCCCCACGGCATTCATCCGTTGATCGAATCCGGTATCCTGCTGGCCTCGATTACCGCGGTGGCATTGAACATTTTCTTCAACGGAGCCAGCAGCGATACCTCTGCTGCCGTCCGGGCCGCACGCCAGGCAGACGCCCACTGATGAAACAGTGCCCGCCCTGGCGGGCACGCCCAACAATCGCCCGGCCTACCCGCCGGGCTGTGTGCCCCCTGCCGTCCATAGGCGCCAGGGGGCTTGTTGTCGAAATCCCTGAGGCAAAACTGTCCTGACCCTCATAGGCTGTAGCTATCCGGTAAGCTCCGAGAGCATTTGCAGAGAATTCCTGTATGACCCAAAACCTGTCCAACGCCGAACAAGCCCTGCGCGACGCAGCCCGCGAATACCATCGCAGCCCCAACAAGGGCAAGATCTCCGTCACGCCCACCAAGCCCTTGTCCAACCAGCGCGACCTGTCGCTGGCCTATTCGCCCGGCGTGGCCTACCCCTGCCTGGACATCCAGGCCGACCCCTCGCTGGCCGCCGAATACACGGCGCGCGGCAACCTGGTCGGCGTCATCACCAACGGCACGGCCGTGCTGGGCCTGGGTGACATCGGCCCGCTGGCCGGCAAGCCAGTGATGGAAGGCAAGGGCTGCCTGTTCAAGAAGTTCGCCGGCGTCGACGTGTTCGACATCGAACTGGCCGAGCGCGATCCGGACAAGCTGATCGAGATCATCGCCTCGCTCGAACCCACGCTGGGCGGCATCAACCTTGAGGACATCAAGGCGCCCGAGTGCTTCTACATCGAGCAGGAGCTGTCCAAGCGCATGAACATCCCCGTGTTCCATGACGACCAGCACGGCACGGCCATCATCTCCAGCGCCGCCCTGCTCAACGGGCTGGAGTTGGTGGACAAGCAGATCGGCAACGTCAAGATCGCCGTCTCCGGCGCCGGCGCCGCTGCCATCGCCTGCGTGAACGTGATGGTGGGCCTGGGCGTCAAGCGCGAAAACGTCTTCATGTGCGACTCCAAGGGCGTGATCTACGAAGGCCGCCCCGGTGGCCTGGACGCCTCCAAGGCCCAGTACGCGCAAAAGACGGACGCCCGCACCCTGGCCGATGCCGTCAAGGACGCCGACGTCTTCCTGGGCTGCTCGGCTCCCGGCGTGCTCACTGCCGACATGGTCAAGACCATGGCCGACAAGCCCATCATCCTGGCCCTGGCCAACCCCGAACCCGAGATCCGCCCCGAGCTGGCCAAGGCCGTGCGCCCGGACTGCATCATGGCCACGGGCCGCTCGGACTACCCCAACCAGGTCAACAACGTCCTGTGCTTCCCCTACATCTTCCGTGGCGCGCTGGACTGCGGCGCCACCAAGATCACCGAAGCCATGAAGCTGGCCTGCGTGCGCGAAATCGCCGCACTGGCCAAGCAGGACGTCAGCGATGAAGTCGCCGCCGCCTACCAGGGCAAGGAGCTGAAGTTCGGCCCCGACTACCTGATCCCCACGCCCTTCGACACCCGCCTGATCCTGCGCATCGCGCCGGCCGTGGCCAAGGCTGCCGAAGAGTCCGGCGTCGCCACCCGCCCCATCGCCGACTACGACGCCTACCGCGAGAGCCTGACCCGCTTCGTCTACCAGACCAGCATGTTCATGCGTCCGGTGTTCGCCGCTGCCAAGGCCAACCAGCAGCGCGTGGCCTACGCCGAAGGCGAAGACGAGCGCGTGCTGCGCGCCGCCCAGGTCGCCGTCGATGACGGCCTGGCCAAGCCCATCCTGATCGGCCGCCCCGCCGTGATCGAGGCCCGCATCGCCAAGGCCGGCCTGCGCCTGGTGCTGGGCAAGGACGTGGAGATCTGCAACCCCGAGGACGATCCGCGCTTCCGCCAGTACTGGGAAACCTACCACCGCCTGATGGGCCGCAACGGCGTCACGCCCGAGACCGCCAAGGCCGCCGTGCGCCGCTCCAACACGCTGATCGCCGCGCTCATGGTCCACCTGGGCGATGCCGACGCCATGCTCTGCGGCCTCGTCGGCAAGTTCGACAGCCACCTGGCCCATGTGCGCGACGTGCTCGGCCTCAAGCAAGGCGCTGGCGAATTCGCCACCGTCAACGCCGTGATGCTGGACAGCGGCACGCTGTTCATCGCCGACACCTACATCAACGAGGCGCCCAACGCCACCGAGCTGGCCGACATCGCCCGCCTGGCGGCCGAGGAAGTGGCCCGCTTCGGCCTGCCGCCCAAGGTGGCCTTCCTGTCGCACAGCAACTACGGTTCGTCCAGCCGCCCCTCGGCGCTGAAGATGCGCGCCGCGCGCGACCTGTTCGCCGCCGCCAACCCCGACGTGGAATGCGATGGCGAAATGCACGGCGACTCCGCCCTGTCCGAAGCCATCCGCGACCGCGCCCTGCTCGAGTCCTCGCTGCACGGCGAGGCCAACGTGCTCATCTGCCCCAACCTCGACGCCGCGAACATCCTGTTCAACGTGCTCAAGACCACGGGCGGCCACGGCACGACCATCGGCCCCATCCTGCTGGGCGGCGCTGCCGCAGCCCACGTGCTGACCCCCTCCGCCACCGTGCGCCGCGTGGTCAACATGACGGCCCTGGCCGCAGCCCAGGCCATCGCTGCCCGCGGCTGATCCGCGCCGCACCCAAAAAAGGCGCCCCTTCACAGGGGCGCCTTTTTTACGCCCCCTGCCCCGGCAGGAGCGGCCTAAGCCCGGCTAGAATACGCAGCTTCGGAGGTTTGGGTGAGTGGTTTAAACCAGCAGTCTTGAAAACTGCCGACGGGCAACCGTCCGTGAGTTCGAATCTCACAGCCTCCGCCAGATAGCCATATAAATCAATAGGTTACGAGGCACAAAAGAGCAATACCCACAAAAGTGCCCACATAAAAAAGCGCCCCGATGCCGCAAGGCAGCGGGGCGTTCCTGCGTCTGGGGCATTGACGGGCACCTCAGCGTGGCGGCTCGTGGTTGGTGACGAAGTCGGCGGGCACGTCCGGCCCCCAGACGTAGAGCGAATCCTCGGGAGGATGGTCGGCCGCAGGCCACACCGCGCCCGCCTCGACAAAGTCGATGTCGCAGGAGTACTCGGCGAAGCTGCCCCACGGATCGCGCACATAGCGAAAGAAGTTGGAGCCCAGCACATGCCTGCCCACGCCCCAGCCCTGCGTATAGCCCGCCTCAGCCATCTGCCGGGCGCCGATGCCCACGGCATCGACAGAAGGCACGCACCAGCTGCTGTGGTGCAGGCCGGGTCCATGCGATGCGGCCAGTGCCAGCAGGTGATGGTCGCTGCCGTGCGGGCTGTGCAGGAAGGCGATGACCGAGCCCGAGCGGTCCGAGAGCCTGAGTCCCAGCACATCGGTGTAGAACGCCAGCGCGGCATCCACGTCGGCGCAGAACAAAAGCACATGCGACAGGTGCAGCGGCCGGATCTGCGGCATGAGGCTGCGAGCCGGCGCGCGGCCGGCATTGCAGCAGGCCGGCGGCAGCTCGTGCGGTGCGGGCGCCGACGGAGAGCTCTTGGCGGCTGCACGCAGCTGGATGGGCACCCCGTCGGGGCTGGCGATCCAGATACCGTCGGTCTGCGCACCGGCCGGCGCAGGAATGCGTGCGATCCCCGCGCCGTCGATCCGGCGCGAGAAGGCATCGAGATCGGCCGCATGGATGCCCAGGCTCAGCCACTGCAGCCGCTTGTGCGTTGCGGCCTCCAGCACCCGCGCCCAGCGGTGGGGATGCCTGTAGGTGTGCAGCGCCAGCGCGCCGTCGATGTCGCGCACCTCGAGCCCGAAACTGGCGTAGAAATGCCGCGCCGCTTCGAGATCGGGCACGCTGAAGACGAACTCATCGATCGAATGCACGGCCGGCTGCCCGGCCGTGCCGGATGCCGTTCCAGATGGCGTGGGAAGGCCGCTCATGGTGTCCCCTCCTTTGCATGTTCACTGTGCGAAGACCGGCGGGCAGCGCCACGCGGCCGGTGGGCGGGCGAGGCCATCACCGCACCCGCTGGAGCTGCCGCCCAAGAACCCCGCCGTCCAGCGTCATGACATCGCCGGACTTCAGGAAGCGGGGCGGCTTCATGCCCAGGCCGACACCTGCAGGCGTGCCGGTGATGACAAGGTCGCCGGGCAGCAGCGTCATGAACTGGCTCAGATAGGACACGAGACAGGCCACCGGAAAAATCATGTCTGCCGTGCTGCTGCGCTGCATGACCTCGCCGTTGACGGACAGCGTCAGTTCGATGGCCTGAGGGTCGGGCAGCTCGTCGGCCGTGACCAGCCACGGCCCGACCGGGCCGAAGCCATCGAAGCTCTTGCCCTTGCCCCATTGGCCGTTGCGCTTGATCTGCCAGTCACGCTCGGAGATGTCGTTGGCCAGCAGGTAGCCGGCCACATGCGCGAGCGCGCCTTCCACGGGGATGCGGCTTGCGCGCGTGCCGATCACAAAGCCCAGTTCGATCTCCCAGTCGGTGGCAACCGACGCTTCGGGCAGGCGCACCTCGTCGTCCGGCCCGGCCAGCGATGAAAGCGCCTTGTGAAAGACCACGGGCTCCTTCGGAATGTCGAGACCCGACTCCTCGGCATGCCGCCGGTAGTTGAGCCCGATGGCAACGAACTGGCGCGTGCCGGCGACAGGGGCGCCCAGGCGGCTGCCTTGCGCCACCAGCGGCAACCGCTGCAGATCGACGGCGGCCAGAGCGGCCAGCCTGCCGGGCGCCATCCACTCGGGCGTGAAATCGGGCACCAGGTCCGACAGGTCGCGCGCCTGGCCTTGGGAATCGATGGCGCCGGGCTTCTCGCAGCCGCTGGCGCCGTGGCGTATCAGTTTCATGGTCTGTCTCCTGGAACGGGAAGTGGGAAGTGGAAAGTGGGAAGGAAATGGATCGGGACGCGGACGCGGGCCCTGCATGCGGGTTGAGCCTCAGAAGCTATGCCGCACGCCGGCAGCGAAGCCGTTCTGCGAACGCCCGGGGGCGGGCGCGGCGCCTGGCGCCGCATTGCTGACCGACAGCGCAAGTGCTCCCTCGTTGGACAGATGCCCTGCGGTCGCATACAGCGTGGTGCGCTTGGACAGCGAGTACTGGGCCCGCAGGGCAAAGAGCCGCGCCCCGTCGTCGCTTCGCCTGAAACGCAGATCCAAAGCCTGCGCGTCGAGGGTCAGGGCCGGTGTGGCGGCGAAACTGGCGCCCAGGTACCAGAGATCGCTGCGTGGCGCGTCGGGACGGCCGTCGTTGTGGCGGGCAATGACCCCGGCGCCGAGCTTCCATGCTCCCCAGCGCACCCATCCCGCGGCGGTGGAGCGACGGTCCTTGCGCGCGCTGCTGGTCAGGCCTGCGAAGGCGCCGGGGCCTCCACGGATTTCATCGACGGCCAGCGCGATGCCCCAGGCCTTGGCCTCGTACTTGAGCATTGCCGACCATTGCCGGCAGGCGCTGGAGTCGCCCGGCTGCTCGCCGGGGCAGTTGGTTCCCGCGGGACCGGGGCCCGCATTGACGGCATCACGCCCCAGGCTGTAGGTCGCGCCGACGGTGAAGCCGCCAAGGCCGGCGCGCCACGCAAGCGCGTTGTCCGCGCGCGCATTGGGCAGGTAGCTGTCCAGCGATGCCGCACCGTAGGCATTCGGGCCGAGGATGTCCGCATCGAGCTGGGACCAGTACAGCATGGTGTACTGGCGCCCCAGTGTGAGGCTGCCCCAGTCGCCGGACAGGCCGACGAAGGCCTGGCGCCCCCAGGCGCGCCCGCCCTGGTTCAGCACGCCCGCGTCGAGCGCCAGGCCCTGCTCCATCGTGAACAGGGCACGCAGGCCGCCGCCCAGGTCCTCCGAGCCGCGCAGGCCGATGCGCGACGGCACGCTGCCGGTGAGGCCCGGCATGCGGTTCAGCGAAGCGCCTCCCTGGCCCACATCGGTCAGGTGCTCGACGGATGCATCGAGCAGGCCATAGAGCGTGACGCCCTGGGCCAGGGCGGGTGCCGAGGGCACGACAGCGGCACCGGCCAGGCATAGCGCGGATAGCGCGGCGCGAACAGGAAAGGAGGGGTGTGGCATGTTGTCTCCTGAAAGTGATGGATGTCGGCAAGGACGGCGAAGGCTCAGACCCAGGCGCAGGCCGGCGTCCCCCGGCCGGACTGGCCAGGGTCACGAAAGCGCAAGGCCGGACGGCCCGGGGAGCAGGCGGCCGGATGGGCCGGGGCTAGCCAGGCTCCACCGGCGGGGTGCGATGGCCCAGCGCCAGCGCCATGACCTCGGTCGGCTGCGCCGCACCGTCGCCGCGCCAGGCGATGTGGTGGTCCGGGCGGATCAGGACGCGGTCGGCGCCATACAGCGCACGCGTCTGCCCGTCTTCGCTCCTCACCACATCCAGCCGGATGCCGTATTGCGCAGCAGCCTGCCTCCAGGGTTCCAGCCCGTCCGGGCCGTCCGGGCTGAATGCGAGCAGTGTGAAATCGCGTCCGAAGTCATCGAGCAGGGACCGGTCCGGCCCCGTTGCCACATGCGGAGCGCGCGTGCCGGGATAGCCGCCAGGCAGGTAGCGGTTGGGCTCGTCCGGCGGGGGCTCGGCCAGCTCCCGGGCGACGACGGGGCTGTCGGCATAGCGCAGGCCCAGTTGCAGCCCCGGGATGTTGAACTCGCGTGCCACATGCTCCGAAAGTGCCTGCCCGAGCGCATGGCGGGCGCCGTCGCCCTCGGGCCCCTCCTGCTCCACTGCGGCCGTGACCGGCAGGCATCCGATGCTGTCGGCCATGCTGCGTGCAAAACTGGTGTTGCGCTGGGCGATCGGCCGCCGCTCGGCCTCATAGCTGTCCAGCAGCGCCGGGCCGGCCGCCCCCTGGACGGCCGCCGCCAGCTTCCAGCCCAGGTTCACGACGTCGTCCACGCTGGTGTTGTAGCCCATGCCGCCCGTGGGCGTGAACAGGTGCGCCGCATCGCCGGCGATGAACATCCTGCCGTGCCGCAGGCGCTCGGCCACCAGGGCATAGCCCGCGTTCCAGGGGGTCAGCGCGATCAGCTCGTGCGCAAAAGGCCGGCCGACGACGGCCTGCAGCACCTGCTGCGGATGGAAATCGGCAGGCTGGGTGCCTTGGGGCAGCTGCACGATCAGCACGAACCGGTCCACACCGTCGATGGCGCACAGCAGGCCGCGCTGCCCGGGACCGACGGCCCAGTACTGCCAGGCCCTGGGCTTGCCGATCAGCCCATACAGACCGGGAGCGCGGAAGTAGATGGACATCATCTGGCCGCCCAGGAAATCGCGCCGCTCGTGGCCATGGCCTGCGTAGACGACGCCCATGGCCTGGCGGACCAGGCTGCGCGGCCCGTCGCAGCCGACCACATAGGCGGCCTGCAGCAACTCGGTACGGCCCGTGTCCGGCTCGCGGCATTCGATCTGCACTGCGCAACCGGTCTCCTGCACCGCCTCGGCCCTCAGGCCAAAACGCAGCACGGCGCTGGCATGGCGTTCGGCCTGCGCCCTGAGCACGGGCTCGATGAACATCTGCTGCGCCCGATGCGGCAGCTCGGGCGTCGGCCAGGCCTGTTCCCCGTAGTCGCCATAGGCCGTGCCCGAGGCGGCCTCCTCGGCCGAGGGAATGCGAAAGCGCGCCAGCTCGGGCCCCGTGAGCCGCGTGCAATAGACGACGTCCTGGGGGTGCGAGGGCGGCAACCCCAGCCTGCGCACCTGGTCGGCAAAGCCCCGGCGGCGGTAATGCTCCATGGTCCGGGACGAGGTGGCATTGGCCTTGGGCAGCGTCGGCGGCCCGCTGCGCTCCTCGATCAGCACGCACGGTATGCCCCTGCAGCCCAGCTCGATGGCCAGCATCAGCCCTGCGGGCCCTCCTCCGATGATCGCGACTTCGGTCTTCATGGCGTCTCCCCGGGGCTCAATCGACGGTCACCTTGACGCGGCGCAGCACTTCGGCATAGCGCTCGCGGTCGGCCTGCATGAGGTCGGCGACCTGCCTTGCGGGGCCGATGCTGGTGAAGAAGCCGAAACCGGCCAGGCGATCCCTGACGTCAGGCGCGGACAGGGCCCGGTTCACCGCCTCGTTGATGCGCTCGGCGACGGCCGGCGGCGTGCCCTTGGGCGCCATGAGCGCAACCCAGGTCAGCGCATCGATGCCGGCCGGGCCACCGGCCTCCTGCACGGTCGGCACATCGGGCAGCGCCGGGGAACGCTGGCTGTCCGCCACGGCAAGAAAGCGCAGCTTGCCAGCCTGCTGCAGGGGGCCGGACGTCGCAATGCTGCCGTAAGCCCAGTCCACCTCGCCCGTCGACACGGAGGCGTACAGCTGCGAAGTCTCCTTGTAGGGGACATGCATCATTTCGACACCCATGGCGGTCGCGGCCCGGGCCGCGCCCAGATGCAGCGGCCCGCCCACCGCATTGGAGCCATAGGTCATGCCGGGCTTGCGCCGCGCCGCCGCCATCAGTTCGGCCAGGCTGTGGAAGGGGCTTTGCGCGCCGACCACCACGAAGAAGGCGGTCTTGTAGAGCAGCGCCACCGGCGTCAGCTCGCTTTGCGGGTCATAGGCCAGCTTGCGCAAGACCAGCGGATTGATGGACAAGTGGCCTACGTCCACCACCACCAGGTCGTTGCCCGTGGGCGGCGCGTTCTTCATCGCGTTGATGGCCACCACGCCGGCCCCACCCGGCCGGGGATCGACGACGACCGGCTGCCTCCATTGCGCCGAGAGCTTGTCGGCGACCAGCCGGGCCACCACGTCGGGGCCGCTGCCCGCGGGAAAGGCGCTGGTGATGCGCACCGTGCCGCCGACGGCCGTCTGCGCGGCGACGGAGCCCGCCGCCAGGGTTGCCAGCGCACAGGCGCCGGCCCATTTCCTCATGCTCATGCTGCTTGTCTCCTATGGGGTCGCCGGGCTGTGCCGACGTTATGGAGGGCATGCTAGGTCTGGCAGGCCGACTGCGGCAGAGGGCAGAAACGCCTCAGCGATGCATGGCTGTTATCACTGGAGCGTTCCGCGGCGGCTCAGGCGCGGCGGAGCCCGCGTGCACGGCCCCTGCGGGAAATCCCCTGGCCTTGGCGTGCTCGGAAACGGGCATAAACACGCTCCGACCGATGCCCAAACTTCATCACCTTCGCAATTTCGTCGCCGTTGCCCGGGCACGCAGCCTGCGCAGCGCCGCCCGCAGCCTGGGCCTGACCCAGCCGGCACTGACGCGCAGCGTGCGCGAGCTGGAAGCCGAGCTCGGCGTGGCGCTGTTCCAGCGCCATGCGCGCGGGGTATCGCTGACCGTGGCGGGCGAGCGATTCCTGCTGCGCGCGCAGGCCGCGCTCGAGGAGCTGCGTCGCGGCAGCGAGGAGGCCGCCCAGGCGCGCGGCGAAATGCAGGGCCATGTCGCCGTCGCTCTGTCCAGCGCGCCCGTGCTGTCGCTGCTGGCCCGCGCCTATGCCCAGTTCCGGCGCGACTGGCCGGATGTGCACCTGCGTTTCGTCGAAGGCCTGTTTCCGGCCGTCGAGCCGGCGCTGCGCGACGGTCGGCTGGACTTCTATCTGGGCCCCCGGCCCGAGAGGCAATTGAGCGCCAGCTACCAGGTGGCCCTGGTTCACCGCAACGAGCGTGTCGTGCTGGCCCGCCGCGGCCATCCGCTGCGCACCGCCGGCAGCCTGCAGGCGCTGCTGGAGGCCGACTGGATCGTCACCGGCCTGCGCGAGCGCCGCGAGGAAGAGTTCGAGGAGCAGTTCTCCGCGCTCGGCCTGCGCAGCCCGCGCGTGGTGACGGTCGCCGAATCGTTGATGGCCCTGCTGGCGCTGCTGGCCAGCAGCGACGCCCTCGCCTTCTTGCCGCGCCAGTGGGCCGATACGCCCCTCTTCAACGGTGTACTGGAGCCCATTGCCGTGCGCGAGAGCCTGATGGCGCCCGACATCGTGCAGGTCACGCGTGCTGCGCTGCCTCTGACGCCCGCCGCGGAACGCCTGTCGATGCTGCTGCTGCGCGCGGCAGTCCACGACTTCGGCGAGCCGGCCGGCGCCTGAGCCGCAGTCGCCGTCTCCACAGTATCTTCATACAATCTTTACATTGTATTGACCAGGCAGACATATTCTGCCGGACTCATAGCGCCTCGCGTAAGCCAAGAGTCCGTAGCCAACGCTGAAGCTCCCGTTCGACCGCCTTCCTGGGAATTTCCCCTGTGCCAGCGCACTTGTCATCGCCGCTGGCATTTCCTATGACCCATCCCGTCCCCTCACAAGCAGCGAGCGCGATCACGCGAAGCGCTCCGCTGGCCATGCCCGCACCGTCGCTTTCCCTGGACATCAAGGTCCTCATCGGCCTCTTTCTCTTTTCGGTGGTCTGGCTGCTGCAGATCGACAGCTCCAGCCTCACGGCACCCAAGGACAACCTCGAACAACTGACCTGGGTGCGCAGCCTGGAGTGGGGCTACTACAAGCACCCGCCCCTGCCGACCTGGCTGCTTTCGGTGCCGGTCCATTTGTTCGGCCTGTCTGCGCGCACCAGCTACGCCACCGGCGCGCTTTTCACGCTGGCGGGCCTGTTCCTTTTCTGGAAGCTGCTGAATGACTTGCGCGGCAGCCGCTACGCCACGCTGGCCCTGTTGGCGGCCATGTGCATCACCTACTACAACGAGCGGATGCACTTCTTCAACCATGAAGTCGTGCTGATGCCCTTCTTCGCGGCCAGCGCCCTGCTGGTGTGGCGTGCGGTGGGCAGCAGGCAGCTGCGCTGGTGGGCCGCCCTGGGCTGCTGCCTGGGGCTGGGCGCACTGGCCAAGTACCAGATGATCCTGGCCGCTGTGGCGGTATTCCTGTTCTGGCTGGCGTCAGGCGCCTGGCGCGAGCGGGTCCACATGATCGGCCTGGTGCTGGCGGCAGCCATCTCGCTGGCCATCATCTCGCCGCACCTGTACTGGCTTTTCCTGAACGACTTCGGCCCCATCCGCTATGCCACCGAATCCTCGCTGGGCGCCAGCCTGGGCGGTGGTGCAAGACTGCTCAATACGCTGCACTGGCTGGCCGACCAGCTGCTCAACCGTGCATTGCTCGCCTGGGTGCTGCTGGGATTGGTGATGGCCCTGCACCGCCGCAGCCCCTTGTGCCGCAGGACACACCGCAGCGTCCCGGGACAGCCGATGCATCGCGCGCGCTGATCCTGTGCTTTGGCCTCACGCCCATCGTGCTGACCTGCGCCATCGGCATCTTTGCGGGCTCGTCGCTGCAGCTGCACTGGGGCACGCCCTTTCTGCTGCTGGCCGTTCCCGTCGCCATGGAGCTGGCCGGTGCCAGGCTGCACGCGTCGCACATATCGATCACCACCGCCATCAAGTGCTTCGTGGCACTTCAACTGGCCTTGCTGCTCGTGGCCCAGATGACCTCGGCGCGCAGTGAACTGCGGCTTAACAGCCGGCACTGGAGAAACTTCGATTCAAAGGCCTTGAGCCAGGCGCTTGCCGAGCCCGCGCGCGAAGCGCTGGGCGGCGATATCCGCGTGATCGCAGGCCCCACGGCCGAGGCCAAGGCCCTGGCCCTGAAGCTGCGCGAAAAGCCCCTGGTGCTGATCGATGGCCGCATGGACATCAGCCCCTGGATTTCCCAGCACATGGTGGATGCCTGCGGCGTGCTGCACCTGCAGCTGGCGGCATCGCAGCCGCCCGGCCATCAGCCGGTGGGCGAAGGATTTCCCTCCCTTTTCTGGCGTGTCACCCCGCCGGAGGAAGATGCGGGCAGCTGCGTCCCAAGCTGAACAGGGTGATGGCCGGGCCGGGCACTAGCGAACCAGCACGTGCCGCACATCGATGGCAAAGCCGCTCAAACCCTTGCCCGGGGTTTCGCCGTCTTCGACGTCCACATCGAACAACTGCCAGTGCGCTTGCCTGCCTTGCGGCAAAGGCAGACAGGAGATCTGCGGCCCCATGTCGATCATGGCTGCGATGTCATTGACAGCATGCACCTGTGCCGCTCGCACCAGGGGCATCAGCAAGTCGTCGGCAATGCCCAACGCGCGCAGGCGGCCCAGCGCCTGCTGCGCATCGCTGAGCAACGGGCCTTCGTTGACGTTCAGATCTCCTTGGTGCAACTGCTCCAGCCAGCGGCTGTCGCCAGCGGCCGCCACCTCGCTGCACAACCCGTGAACCAGTGCCGCCATTGCCACGGTGGGCTCTCCGCGGCTTTCGCTCAGAGCCCATAGCACGGGCTCGGCCAAACCCAGGGATTCGTAGTACGGAAAAAGCGCGTGCAGCTCGGGATGCTGTTCGAGCAGGTATTCGCTGTAAGTCTTCTTGGGCTTCTTGGACATGGGCGCGCTATGTGTTTCAAATCAAGGCTTGTCAATTTTCTGCTGTCCTGGCTGAATCACGGTCACATATCCAATGACCATTCCACCGATCAAGGCCATGGGCCAACCCAAAAGAAACACCACCACATAGGCCATGGATGCACCGCCGCCTGCATAGGGCGCGCATTCTTGTGCATTGGCCCACAGACTGAAAATCAGCACCGTTGCCGCAGAAACCAGGCAAGGCCAGGAACTGGGCCAGGCCAGCATGCCCAGCGGCACCAGCATCACGAGTGCATTGGCAAGCCAGAAACGGGTCAGACTTGCATGGCACCAGATCTGTGTGAACAGGGATTGAATGGGAAAGCTGGCAAGCAGGGCCAGCATGCCAAGCCGTCTGACCGCGTAATGGCGACGCAAAAATCCAGGCCTCATGTCACATTGCCTTGCTCGAGAAATGATGGGCAGAAAGAATACGCTGCCTGCGGGCCGCGCCTGTCGGCATTGCGTGATTGCACCCATTGTTGAGAACCACCACCGTGCCCATGAAATCCCCTTGCGAAGAACTCATCGACATGCTGGGCCAGCCCTATGACGCCGGCAAAGTGGCCCGACTGCTTGGCCCATTGGGTGTCAAGCGAATGCCCAGGCCGTCGAGCCATTTTGACGACGACATCATCTGGTCCGCCAAGTCCTCGCTGCGCATCGATGTCTATCGTCCCCGGGCACTTTCCAGGCGGACGGGGAGAGACTGGGAGGATGGCGATGTCTGGCTCATTGGCTCCGTGCATTTTCTTGCGCCGGGGGCAGACAGCAGAATCCGGGCCGTATTTGCGGGCAGCCTGCCTTCGGGGCTGAGCATGCGATCCGCACCTGAAGCGCTGGTGGCGGTTTTTGGGCCGCCGCAAATGGATGATGGGATCGAGCGACCGGGACATGGCGGACGTCTGCTGGCCTGGCGCAAGCCGCAGGTCAACATCGTGGCCAAGTATGAGGACGCGGGCGAAGCTGGCTCCATCACCAGCTTTGTGGTGTGCCTCATCGGCTGCATAGGCGCATGGCGCCACGGCGATCCGGAGGTCTTCGCGCCCTGAGGACCTGGCGGCCAAATCGCGCCTTGCATCCTCAACCCAGGGCAGGCGCTCGCAGATACCCCATCAGCACCTGCACGATGCCATCCTCCAGGGCCTGGGGGGTGAACATGGCCGGCGGATCGATGACGGCGGCATGCACCAGGGACTCCATGGTCTGCAGCAGCATCCAGGTGGCCAGGTCCAGATCGCGGTGGGCGAGCTGACTGCGGTGCAGCTCCAGGAGCTGGCGCACCTGGCGGAAGATGCCGCCGTCCGCCGCGCTTTGCTCGCGCGGCGCGTCGAAGAAGGGGAACTCCTTTTCCAGCACCCGGTGCAGATCGGGCTCGACCCGGTGCGCCGCCAGCAGCGCGCGGACCATGGCCTGCACATGGCCTTGCAGGCCCTGCGGCCGCTCTGCCGCAAGCACGGCGGCAATGGCCGCGTACATCTGCGCCGCGTGGCGCTCGTGCAAGGCCGTGATCAGCGAGTCCTTGTTGGGAAAGTACTGGTAGAGCGAACCCACGCTCACACCTGCGCGCTCGGCCACCAGATTGGTGTTGGTGGCGGCGTAGCCTCGTTCTGCAAGAACGCGAGCCGCAGCCTCCAGAATGGCCTCGACCGTGGCAAGGGAACGCGCCTGCCGTGGCTGCTTGCGGGGCTGGGGCGGCTGCCGCTGCGCCGCCTGCGAATGCGAGTTTTCAATGCGAGCCATGGCTCATATTCTCCTGGACATGTGATCTGAGTTTTTACTCGTATTTGAAAGGGAATGCACATGTCTTCCGGAATTTCGCCATCCGCGGCCGCGTCGCCGCCGGTGAACGCATTCGCGCGGCTGCTGCCGCTGACGCTGGCGGTCTTCGTCAGCTTTCTCTGCCTGGGCATGCCCATGCCCGTGCTGCCCCTGCACCTGAGCCAGACCCTGGGACTGGGCACGCTGGGCGTGGGCACGGTGATGGGCTGCCAGTTCGCGGCGGCCCTGCTGTCGCGGGCCTGGGCCGGCTCTCTGGCCGACACGCGCGGCGCCAGGCGTGCCGTGGTGCTGGGTATGTTGCTGGCCGCCGCTTCGGGCGTGGCCTACCTGATGTCCCGCGCCTTCGAGGGCGGACAGGCCGCAGTCTGGGTGCTGGCCGCCGGCCGCGTGATGCTGGGCTGCGCCGAGAGCCTGATCATCACCGGCGCCCTGAGCTGGGGCATGGCAATGATCGGCCCGCAACATGCCGGCAAGGTGATGGCATGGGTGGGCATTGCCATGTACGGCGCCTATGCGGCGGGCGCGCCGGCCGGCGTGGCAGTGCAGGCCGTCTGGGGCTTCTCGGGCATTGCCGTGGCCACCATCGTGCTGCCGCTGGCCGCCCTGGCCATGGTCTGGGGCCTGCGCGCCACGCCGGCTGCGGCCCAGCGCCGCACGCCGTTCTACAAGGTGCTGGGCACGGTGTGGCTGCCCGGCCTGGGGCTGGCCCTGTCCAGCGCGGGCTTTGGCGTGATCACCACTTTTGCGGCGCTGCTGTTCGCGTCGCGCGGGTGGGGCGCGGCCTCGCTGGCCTTCACGGCCTTCGGTCTGGCCTTCATCGGGGCGCGTTTGTTCTTCGGCCATCTGCCTGACAAGCTGGGCGGCGTGCGGGTGGCGCTGGCCAGCATTCCGCTGGAGGCGGCGGGCCTGCTGCTGATCTGGGGCGGCGGCGATGCGGCCTGGGCCTATGCGGGAGCCGCACTCACCGGCTTCGGCTATTCGCTGGCCTTCCCGGCCTTCGGCGTGGAGGCAGTCCGCCGTGCGCCACCCCAGGCGCGCGGTGCGGCCATGGGCGCCTATGTGGCCTTCTTCGACCTGTCCATGGGATTGACGGCTCCCGCCGCCGGGCTGCTGGCCAGTGTCACGGGCGTCGGAGACGTGTATTTCGCCGCCGCCGTGAGCGTGGCCCTGTCCATTGCCGTGGCCCTGCTGCTGCGCGTGAACGCAGCCCGGAGAGCCTCCCATGGCTGAGCCGCTTCACACCCCCGCCGGCACGCAGCGCGCCCTGGGCACCGTGGTGAACGTGCAGTCCATCACCCCGCGCATGCGCCGCATCACGCTGGGCGGCGAGCAGATTGCCGCCTTCTCCCGAGCGCCCGCAGCGGATGCGCCCGCCGCCTGGGTCAAGCTGTTCCTGCCGTCCGGCGAAGGCCGGGCCTATACGCTGCGCAGCGTGGACCGCCAGGCCGGCACGCTGGACATTGACCTGGTGCTGCATGGCGATGCATTCAATGCCAAGCATGAGAACAACACCTCCGCTGGCGGCGACGGCCCCGCCTCCCGCTGGGCCGCCCAGGCCCGCGTGGGCGAGCAGGTGGCCATTGCCGGCCCGCGCAGTGGCGGCTTCGCTCCACCGGCCGACACCGATTGGATGATGCTGGCAGGCGATGCCTCGGCCCTGCCGGCCATGCAGTCCATCGCCGCGAGTCTGCCGGGCTCCGCCCGGGTCAAGGCCTATGTGGAAATCGTCGACGACGGCGAATGCCAACCCATGGACAGCGCCGCCAACTGGCGCACCGAGTGGATCACCGCTGCGCCAGGCCAGCCCGGACAGAGGCTGTGCCAGCGGCTCATGTACCGGCCGCTGCCGCTGGGTACCGGCTATCTGTGGATGGCCGGCGAGTCCGGCGCCATGCGCACGTTGAAGATGCACTTCCTGGACCGTGGCATCGCCCGCACCCAGCTGAGCACCAAGGGCTACTGGAAATCCGGCGAGGCGGACCACAAGGATCGCTAGAGCCGCTAGGGCTGCGCACGCAGCTTTCTCCCCCCATCAACAGCGCCACATCCCCCGGGTAACCACCCGGACGCGGGATGCAGGCGCTCACTAGAATCAAAAAATGAACTTTGACATCAACATTCAAATTCAATGAAAACCAATGGCTGCCAGACGGCGCCTCCCTCGGCCTCCGAACTGCATGCGGCCTATGCAGCCGGCACGCTGACGCCCATGCAAGCCACCGAGCACTGCCTGCGGGTGGCCTGCGCAAGCCAGTCCGTGTTCACGCGCATCACGGCGGACCGCGCGCTCGAGGAGGCCCGGCAATCCACGGAGCGCTGGCGCGCGGGCCGGCCGCTGGGGCCGCTGGACGGCGTCCCCATCAGCTGGAAGGACTTGTTCGACGTGCGCGGCACGCCGACCACGGCGGCCTCGGCCCTGCTGCAGTCGGCCGCGCCAGCCCGGGCCGACGCCACCGTGGTGGCGCGTGCCGCAGCGGCCGGCATGGTCTGCCTGGGCAAGACCAATCTCAGTGAGTTCGCCTACTCGGGCCTGGGGCTCAATCCCTGCTTCGGCACGCCGGTGTTTGCACATGAGGGAGGCCACGACCGGGCGCCCGGGGGCTCGTCCAGCGGCGCTGCGCTGGCCGTGGCCCTGGGGTGCGGGCCGCTGGCCATGGGCACGGACACGGCGGGGTCCGTGCGCATTCCCGCCGCCTTCAACGGGCTGGTGGGCTATCGCGCCAGCAGGGGACGCTATTGCCTGCAGGGCGTGTTTGCGCTGGCGCCGTCCCTGGACACGCTGGGGCCGCTGGCCCTGAGCGTGGCCGACTGCATGGCGCTGGACCGCGTGCTGCGCGGGCTGACCGACGACGGCCATGCCAACGCATCCCCCGCCGCGGACCTGCGCAATCAGGTGTTCTGCACGGACCTCAGCCTGCTGGATGACGACCGCGTGCAAGCTCCCGTGCGCAACAACCTCCTGTCCTCCCTGGCCTTGCTGGAGACCCAGGGTGCCCGCGTGGAGCGCCGCACGCTGCGCAGCCTGCGCGCCGTACGGACGCTGACCCGGCGCCATGGCTGGCTGGGCGCCCATGAAGCCTTTGCCACCCACCGCGCACGCCTGGACGATGCCGATCAGGCCGCACGCATGGACCCGCGCGTGCGCCAGCGCCTGGAGGCGGCCAGGCATCTGAGTCCTGACAGCTACCGGACATTGATCGCCCAGCGCGCACCACTGATGGCCTTGTTCGCACAGGAGCTGGGCGATGCTACCCTGGTGCTGCCCACCACGGGCCACAGCGCCCCCCTGCTGCTGCCGCTGCTGGACGACGACAGGCTGTTTGCCGAAACCAACCTCGCCACGCTGCGGCTGACCATGCCCGGCAGCTACCTGGACACGCCGGCCGTGGCCCTGCCCAGCGGCGTGCAGCGCATTCCCGGCCTGGACGGCAGGCCTGCGTTTCTGCCCACGGGCCTGCAGCTCATGCGCCCCCGGGGCGATGACGACCAGCTGCTGCGCATTGCGCTGAGCGTCGAACAGGTTCTTTCCCCCTCCACCGTTCCCATTGATAGGAGTGCATGACATGAGCAAGGAAATCCAGATCACGTTTGGCGTGGACGTCGATGCCGTCGGCGGCTGGCTCGGTTCGTATGGCGGGGAAGACTCGCCCGACGACATCTCGCGCGGCATGTTCGCGGGCGAGGTCGGTTCGCTGCGGCTGCTCAAGCTGTTCCACAAATACGGCCTGAAGACGACCTGGTTCATTCCGGGCCACTCCGCCGAGACCTTTCCCGAGCAGATGAAGGCCGTGGTGGACGCGGGCCACGAAATCGGCATCCACGGCTACAGCCATGAGAACCCGATTGCCATGACGCCCGAGCAGGAAGAGGCCGTGCTGGACCGCAGCATCGAAGTCATCACGCGGCTGGCCGGCCGCGCGCCCACGGGCTACGTCGCTCCGTGGTGGGAATTCAGCCCGGTCACCAACGAGCTGCTGCTCAAGAAAGGCATCAAGTACGACCACAGCCTGATGCACAACGACTTCCACCCGTACTACGTGCGCGTGGGCGACCAGTGGACCCGCATCGACTACAGCAAGCATCCGGACACCTGGATGAAGCCCCTTGTGCGCGGCAAGGAGACACGGCTGGTCGAGATCCCCGCCAACTGGTATCTGGACGACCTGCCGCCCATGATGTTCATCAAGAAGTCGCCCAACAGCCACGGCTTCGTCAACCCGCGCGACATAGAGCAGATGTGGCGCGACCAGTTCGACTGGGTCTACCGCGAGCACGACTACGCGGTCTTCCCCATCACCATCCACCCCGATGTCTCCGGCCGCCCCCAGGTGCTGCTGATGCTGGAGCGCCTGATCGAGCATTTCCAGTCGCATGAGGGCGTGCGCTTCATGACGTGCGACCAGATCGCCGACGACTTCCTGCGCCGCCAGCCGCGTTGATGCCGCATCCCACCTCAGCGAGGACACCATGAATACCTCCGCCATTGCCTCCGACGCCCCAGGCGCCGGCCATCCGGCCCCGGCCGGCATCGATGCCCCCTGGACCGCGCCCACCGTGACGCGCAGGCAGGTCAGCTACGCCACCTGGGTCTGCTTTTTCGCCTGGGTCTTTGCCGTCTACGACTTCATCCTCTTCGGCACCCTGCTGCCGCAACTGGGCGAGCACTTCCAGTGGAGCGCCGAGCAGCAGGCGCGGCTGAACACCTGGGTGACGCTGGGCACGGTGATCGTGGCCTTCGGCATCGGCCCCATTGCGGACCGGTTGGGGCGGCGCAAGGGCATCATCATCGCCGTGGCAGGCGCCGCGCTGTGCTCGGGCCTGACGGCGCTGGCCGGCTGGGTGATCGGGCTGTCGGCGGGCCTGGGCTTCGTGCTGCTGATCGTGGTGCGCTCGCTGGCGGGCCTGGGCTATGCCGAGCAAAGCATCAACGCCACCTACCTGAGCGAGCTGTTCTCCCTGGTCTACACGGACCCGGCCTCGCTGCGGCGGCGTGGCTTCATCTACTCGCTGGTGCAGGGCGGCTGGCCCGTTGGCGCCGTGCTCACGGCCGTGCTGGTGGCCCTGCTGTATCCGCTGGGAGAGCGCTGGTTCGGCCAGGGCGGCGGCTGGGCGCTGTCCTTCGTGTTCGCCATGTTCCCGGCCCTGGTGATCGCCGTGCTGGGCCGACGGCTGGTGGAAACGCCCCAGTTCCTGACCGCGCGGCGCGTGGCCGATCTGCGCCGCGCCGGGCGCGAGGCAGAGGCCATGCGCCTGGCGCAGGAGCATGGCGCCAGCCCACAGCAGGAGCAGCACACCGGCCTGTCGGCCATGTTCCGCGGTGCCTCGCTGCGGCCCACGCTGTCGCTGGCCCTGGGCTTTTTCCTGAACTGGTTCGCCATCGTGATCTTCGCGGTGCTGGGCACCTCGGTGCTGGGCGGCGCGGGCGGCACGCCGGGCAAGGGCGTGGATTTCTCCAGCGCGCTGCAGGTGCTCATCATCTCCAATCTCGCGGGCTTCCTGGGCTATGTCTTCCATGGCTGGCTCGGTGACCGCATAGGCCGGCGCAACGCCGTGGCCATCGGCTGGATGCTGGGTGGCCTGGCCTTCGCGCTCATGCTGAACGCGCCCTCGGGCGACTTCTGGCGCATCGTGCCGCTGTACTCGCTGGGGCTGTTCTTCCTGATCGGCCCCTATGCAGCCGCCCTGTTCCTGATCGGCGAGAGCTTTCCCAGCCACATCCGTGCCACGGCCAGCTCCTTCGTCAACGCCATGGGCCAGGTGGGCGCCATCGCGGCAGGCTTCGGCGTGACCTGGACGCTGTCGCAAGGCTCGGACTGGGTGCAGGCGGCGCTGTACTGGGGCGCCATTCCCTGCGCGGCCTCGGGCCTGCTGATGTTTCTGGCGCCCCATGTCGATCCCGAGACCGTGAAGTGAGGCCGCCATGAACCCGGACACCCCCAGCAACAAGGTGGCCCTCGTCACGGGCGCCGCCAGCGGCATAGGCCAGGCGCTGGCCGTGGCCTATGCACAGGCAGGCATTGCCGTGGCCGGCAGCTACTACCCCCGGGATCCGCACGACCCCGGCCAGACCCTGGAACTCGTCGAACGCGCGGGCGGGCGGTGCGTCATGGAGGCGGTCGATGTGGGCGATGCCGAACAGGTCGAGCACCTGGCCCGGGTCGCCGTGGACCGCTTCGGCCGGCTGGACTTCGCCGTCGCCAATGCGGGTTTGCTGCGCCAGGCGGCCCTGGTCGAGATGAGCGATGCGCAGTGGCTGGAGGTCATCAACATCGACCTGGGCGGAGTGATGCGCACCTTCCGGGCCAGTGCGCGCCACATGGCTGCAGGCGGGGCCATGGTGGCCGTCTCCTCCATTGCAGGCGGCGTCTACGGCTGGGAGCAGCATGCCCACTATGCAGCCGCCAAGGCAGGCGTGCCCGGGCTGTGCCGCGCCGTGGCCATGGAGCTGGCACCGCGCGGCATACGCTGCAATGCCGTGATCCCCGGCCTGATCGAGACGCCGCAATCGCTGGACCCGGTCAACTCGCTGGGGCCTGAGGGCCTGGCGCAGGCGGCCAGGGGCATCCCGCTGGGACGCGTGGGGCAGGCCCGCGAAATCGCCGCCCTGATCCGCTTCCTGACCAGCGACGAGGCTTCCTACATCACCGGCCAATCCATCATTGCCGACGGCGGCCTGACCGTGCGCTGGCCCAGTTGAGGACATCCGACATGAACACCTCCAAGCCCCTGGACGGCCGCCGCGCCGTCGTGACAGGCGCGGGCAGCGGCATCGGCGAAGCCATCGCCCTGGCCTATGCGCAGGCCGGCGCGCAGCTGTTGCTGGCCGACATCGATGCCGCCCGCGCCGACAGCGTGGCACAGCGCTGCCGCGCGCTGGGCGCGCAGGCCGAGACCGTCATCGGCGACGTGGGCGACGAGTCCACGGCCCACCGCATCATCGACAGCTGCGTGCAGGCCTTCGGCGGCATCGACATCCTGGTGAACAACGCCGGCATGCTCACCCAGTCGCGCTGCGCCGACATGTCCACCGCGATGTGGGACGAGATGCTGCGCGTGGACCTGCGCAGCGTCTTCCTGTGCGCGCGGCGCGCGGTGCCGCACATGCAGGCGCAGCGCTGGGGCCGCATCATCAACATCGCCTCGCAGCTGGGCATCAAGGGCGGCGTGGAGCTGAGCCACTATGCAGCGGCCAAGGCCGGCGTGATCGGCTTCACCAAGTCGCTGGCGCTGGAAGTGGCACCCGACAACGTCCTGGTCAACGCCATTGCCCCCGGCCCCATCGCCACGCCGCTGGTCGATGGCATCAGCGCGGACTGGAAGCGCGCCAAGGAGGCCAGCCTGCCGCTGGGCCGCTTCGGCCGCGCCGACGAGGTGGCGCCCACCGCGGTGCTGCTGGCCTCCGATCCCGGTGGCAATCTGTATGTGGGACAGACGCTGGGCCCCAACTCCGGCGATGTCATGCCGTGAAAAGAAGCACCCCCTGAGTCGCTTCGCGCCTTCCCCCTCTCTTCGGAGGGGGGCGTACGGGCAGCCGGCGACATCCTCGGTGCGGGGCGGCGCGGCCGGCATAGGCCCTTCCTCGGTGTCTCTGCTCTTTGGCTGCGCCAGTTTCGCAGGCGGCTCCATTCGCAACCGAAAGGGTTTCTGTCATGTGTGGAATGTGCGGTTTGCTGCAGGCCTCCGGCCACTGGAGCCAGGCGCCGGCCGGATCGGCCGGGCGACGCCAGCGGCTGATTCAGATTGCGCGCGCCAACCGGCTGCTGGCACTGTGGCGGCTGCGGCTCAGCGACTTCCATGGCCAGTCCTATGTGCTGGCCGGCCCCACGGGGGCCAGCGTGCTGATTGCCGATTTCGGCGCGCTGTGGCCCGCCGCCGAGCAGATGCTGGGCCGAGCCCTGGATCCGCTGGCCATGCCGTGGCAGCCGGCGCAGGCACAAGTGCGGTCACAAGGGCGTGCACCAGCGCAGGAACACAGGGAGCAGGCGCCATGAGCGGCCTGACGGACCGCCACGGCGAGCGGCTGCCCGTGGGCGTGCTCACGGGCTTTCTGGGCAGCGGCAAGACCACGCTGCTCAGGCAGTGGCTGCAGGACTCGCCCGCGGGCGAGACTGCGGTGCTCATCAACGAATTCGGCGCCGTGGGGCTGGACCATCTGCTGGTGGGCCGTATAGACGCCGACACGGTGCTGCTGGACAACGGCTGCGTCTGCTGCGCCATACGCGGCGAACTCAAGGACGCTTTGTGGCGCCTGCACCAGCGCCGCCTGCGCGGCGAGCTGCCGCCTTTTCAAAGGGTGCTGATGGAGACCACGGGGCTGGCCGCGCCCGGCCCCGTGATCGCCACCCTGATCGGCGATGCGCAGCTGCGCCAGATCTTCAGGCCGGCCTTCATCTCCACCGTGGTCGATGCGCTGCATGCCCCGTGGCAACAGTCCCAGCGCCCCGAATGGCTGGCCCAGGTCGCGGCGGCCGACCGGCTGTACCTGAGCAAGACCGACCTGGCCACGCCACAGCAGGCCGAGGCACAGCGCGCGCAACTGGCGCAGATCAATCCCCTGGCCAGCATCGTCACCTGCGGTCCTGGCGCAGCGGTACCGCCTGCCTGGCAGATGCAGGAATCCCATGCTCTGCAAACCGATTGGCTGGCACGCGCCATTGTCGGCACGCCGCGCGGCCGCGCGGGCCAGGGCCAGGGCCAGCGCCAGGGCCAGGGTCTGCACGCAGGCGCCCAGGCGTTCTGCCTGGAACTCGACAGCCCGGTGGACTGGTGCGTGCTCACCCTGTGGCTGACCATGCTGCTGCACCGCCATGGCGACCGGCTGCTGCGCCTGAAGGGACTGGTGGCCGTGGCCGCGGATGGCTGGCCGCAGGGGCAGCCCACGGCGCTGCACGGCATGGGCCATCTCATGCACGCCCCCGAGCACTTGCCCGAGTGGCCGGGCGAGGACAGGCGCTCTCGCCTGGTCTTCATCACGGCCGGGCTCGATGAGCAGCAGATCAGGGCCTCCTGGCAATCGTTCCAATCGTTCTACCGCCTCCACTCGCAGGACAATGGCAGCCAGACCCCGGCAAGTCCCTCACCCCACACTGCGTGAACCTCCACGGCAAGGACCGCAACATGCGCAAGAACGATCCCGAACTGCGTGTCCTCGGCACCTCGGTGACGCTGACCGAAGCCCTGCGCCAGCGTGCGCAGCAGGACCTGGGCATACGCATCCATTTCGAGGTGCTGGACGGCTTCGACGCCCAGCGCCAGGCCGTGATGCGCCAGGACAGCTTCGACCTGTACGACCAGTGGTTCCACAGCGTGGATTTCCTGTGGCCCACCGGCACCCTGCAGCCCATCGACACGGCACGCCTGACCTGTTGGGACGAGGTCAACGCCCTGCCCCGCACCGGCCGCATCACGCCGCAGGCGGCCTTTGGCGCGGGCTGCAATCCTGTCACGCGCCTGTATGTGCAGGCCGATGGCAGCGTCAGCGATGTGCCCAGCGCGCATATTTCCATGCTGCCGCTCACGCACAACGTCGACAGCTTTGTCTACCTGCCCGCCGCCCTGCCCGCGCTGTTCGACCAGGCCGAGGAAAGCTGGTCCTGGCTGGTCTCCCCCGCCTGCCGAGGGCGCGCTGCGCTGCAGGCCGATGCCGCCATCGGCGCGCTGGACGCGGCCCTTGCCCTGCAGGCCAGCGGCGACATGCGTTTCGGCGACATCAGCAACCTGGGGCTGGAGGAAATCGACCGGATGATGGCCGTGCTGCTGCAGCGGCAGGAGTCCGAGCAGTTCAGGGGCTTCTGGGGCAACTACGCCGATGCGGCACGGCTGATGATCGATGCAGGCGTTGCCATCCAGAGCCACTGGTCGCCGGCCATGGGCCACTACCGCGCGGCGGGGCTGGACTACCGGCTGGCCTGTCCGCGCGAAGGCTACCGCGCCTGGTACGGCGGCCTGGGCATCTCCAGCCAGGCCAGGGGCGACACGCTGGACGCCGCCTACCGCTACCTGAACTGGTGGCAATCCGGCTGGCCCGGTGCCGCGATGGCGCGGCAGGGCTACTACATCTCCAACCCGCTGCGCACGCGCGAGCACCTGAGCGCCAGCGAATGGGACTACTGGTACGCCGGCCTGCCCGCCGCCGAAGACCTGCAGGGCACCGACGGCCAGCTCGTGGTCCCGCGCGGCAGCGTGCGCGACGGCGGCTCCTACGAGCAGCGCCTGGGCCGCATCGCCGTCTGGAACACCGTCATGGACGAGCACAACTACCTGGTGCGCCAGTGGGCCACGCTGCTGCGCCGTGCGCGCGCCTTATAGTCCTGCCCGATGACGGCCCCCGCTGGCGGCGGCACACGCACACGCACACGCACACGCAGATGAAGCAGGAATGAGAAGAGCCATACAAGCATCCACGCAGACTGCGCGGGACGAAGAGACCGGCGAGAGCGGCGAATCTGGCGATTCCGAGCGCCGGCTGCGCTATGAACTGATACGCCAGCGCCTGCGCCAGGCCATCGTCGAGCAGCGGGTGGCGCCCGGCCTGGTGCTGCTGGAGGGGCCGGTGGCCAAGGTCTTCGGCACCAGCCGCATTCCCGTGCGCAAGGCCTTCGAGCTGCTGCATGCCGAAGGGCTGCTGAGCACCTTCGACGGACGCGGCTACCTGGTCGCCCGGCCCGGGCAGGCCGTGCAGCCCCAGCGCCTGACGCTGGACGCGCAGGCCCTGGGCCTGGAGGCGGGCCAGGCCACGATCCACATTCCATCGGAGAGCGAGCGCATCCACGACGAGCTGGAGCAGTCCATCTCCATCGCCATGATCTTCGGGCGCTTTCAGATCGATGAGAGCGCCGCCATGGACCACTTCAACGTCAACCGCGTGGCCCTGCGCGAGGTGCTGAGCCGGCTGGTAGATAGAGGGCTGGTGGAGAAAAGCACCTACGCCGCCTGGCGTGTGGCCGCGCTGACGGCACGCGCGGTGAATCAGGACTTCGAGCTGCTCGCCTTGCTGGCGCCCGCAGCGCTGCGCGAAAGCGGGCCGCGCCTGGACAGGGACATGCTCGCCAGTCTGCGCCACGGCCTGCAAGGCGCGACGGCGCCAGGTGTTCTGGACACGCAGGAACCATTGCGCCTGGAACAGCGCCTGGAACAACGAGTCGAGCAGCACCTGCATGGCGACTTCCTGGCCCGGCACCCCAACGACAAGCTGGTGGGCATGCTGCAGCAGTGCCAGATGCCCTGGCTGATCCACAGCACCTTCTGCCGCATGTTTCCGCAATCGCCCAACCCGCCGCTGACCGAGAACTGCCGGCAGATCGTCGATGCCTTGTGGGAGGGGGAGTATGAGCGGGCCGCACAGGCGCTGCAGGACTATCTGGCCCAGGCGCGCAAGCGCGCCCAGCTGCAGCTCAAGGTGCTGGCCGTGCTGCCTGAGACGCAGCTGCCCGCCTACCTGGTGCGGCAGACCTGATCTTGTGATTCCTGCAGTCGGCTGCCGCTGCCCGGCGCGGCTGGTTGCATGTGGAACCGCTGGTTTGCCTGCCGTTCACCGGGCGTTTACGCAAGCACGGCATATTGGGCGCCCAAAGGACCGCACCGATGAACGCCCTGCGCATCAGCACCACCGTCTTCACCGAAGCCAGATTCTGGAGCCTGGTGGTTTTCTCGGTCGTTCTTCCCTGCGCCATCTACGCGGCCCTGCTGGCCAAGCGCAGCATCTCGCGCACCACGGTACTGCTGTTCGGGCTGGCCCTGGTGGCCATGGCGGGGGTGGATGTCTACCTGCTGCAAAGCCTGGCATCGGCGGCCCGGCAGACGCCGTCGCTGTCGGACAACGCCATCTTCGTCTCGGAGCTGTCCACGGCGCTGTACCTGCTGCCGGCCATGATTGGCGGGATCGGCGTGAACATGACCTCGCATGTGCTGATACAGCATCTGTTCGATGCGGAGCGGCGGTTCGACAGCAACCGCAAGAACGAGACCACCTGAGCCGGCCGGGCCCCGCCTGGCGCTATCGGGCGCTATCGGACGCTATCGGGCGCTATCGGGAGCAACCGGACTCGGCCCGGTTCAGCCCATCACGTCTTCGGAAAAGAGCTGCCAGCGCCCGCCCGTCTTGCGCCAGTACTGGCGCAGCGGCAGGCCTTCGGCGAAGGCCTTGCTGCTGGCGCGCAGGTTGACCACGCGGATCTCTCCCTTGGCATCTTTCCAGGAATAGATGGACAGGTCCTGCAGCGTCACGCCGGGGCGGTTCAGGTAGGCGGCCAGCCGTTCCTGCGATGCGCGCGAGGCGGGCGACTGCAGCAGGTCCGGCGCGTAGAGCGCGGCCAGCTTGCGCGGGTCGGCCCCGTCCCAGGCGCTCTTCCATTCCTCGACGACACGCACAAAGGCATCTGCCGCCTTCTGCTGGGCATGGGCCTTGGGGGCCACCCACTGCAGCTTCTCGCGGATCAGCACCGGCGTCTGCCGGTCCACGGTCTGCATGAGCAAGGTGAGGTCGGGGTTGGCCAGCACCAGGCAGCCATCGCTGGCCTCGGGCGCGCGCGAGAACTGGTCGGGCGGCGAGCCATGCAGCCAGATGCCGCTGCCCGAGCGGCCCACGGCCTTGTCCCAGTCGTTGGGAAAGTTGACCGTGAGCGCGCCCTTGCCATAGAACTCCGGCAGCCGGGGTCCAGGGATGTGGCGGCCCACGAAGTAGATGCCCAGCGGCGTGCGCTGGTCGCCTTCCTGCCATTTGTCCGTGCCCAGCTTGCCCACGGAGACATAGAAATCCCCCACCAGCCGCAGCCCGCCCGCCTCATGGGCGAACAGGTACAGCCGTGACTTGCTGGCGTCGATGGCAATCGCATGCCGTACCGACGCGCCCAGCATCAGGAACTCGCCGGGAACGGATCCTGCAGGCGGCGCGCCGCTGTCGGCCTGCAGGCGGCGCTTGAGTTCGTTTTGCAGATCCTGCAGCTGGGCCTGCGTGGGACTGGCCGGGCCTTCCAGCCGCGCGACACTGCCCACGGACAGGTTGTGCCGCACCAGCACGCCCTGGCCCGGATGGCCGGGAGCGGAGGAGGCGGCGACGGGCGTGCCCGCCAGCACCTCGCCGGCACGGCCGGTCTTGAAGCGCAGCAGGTCGGCATACACCAGCTGGGCTGCGCGGAAATTGGGAACCTCGGCGGTGAGATCACCGGCGGCCTTCAGCGCGCCGTCCAGATCCCGCTGCTCCACCTGGCGGATGATGGCCAGCAGGCGGGCCTCCGCCTGGCTTTGCTGTGCGGGGGCGGCGGCCTTGGCATGGGTGGCTGCTGCGGCAGCGGCACCGCCCGCCGTGGCCACCGCAGCGGCGGCCAGGGCGGGCTTGCCCGATGCCGCGCGCAGCCTGGCTGCGCCCGCCTTGCCGGAGGCAGGCTTGGAGGAGACAGGCTTGGCAGCTGCCGTTTTGGAGGCCTTGGCCTTGGCCTGCTTGGCATGGGCCACCGGGCTGAAGGACACCGCGGACAGCGCGACCAGCAGCACGGCCACCCCGGCGGCCCGCGCATGCAGGCGCAGCAGGCCGGTGGGTGGCAGTGCCAGGGGACGCGCTTTTTCAGGCATCAGGAGCCGGTTCCTTCATGGGTGATGCGCCATTGTCCCTTTTCGCGCTGCATGCGCAGGGTCTTGCGGGTAGTGGTCTTGAGCGCGCCCGATGCGTAGTACTGGCGGAACTGGGCCGTGGCCTTGTCGCCATCCACGGTCACCTTCAGGTCGCGCACATTGACGACGATGGCGGTGCGGCCAACGATGCGCTGGCGGCGCTGTTCCTTCCACTTGGCCAGGCTGCTGCCATCGGCCGGGGAGAAGTGGTCGCTGTAGGCGTCCAGGTAGCGGTCCATGTCCTGGCCGGCCCATGCGGTGGACCAGGCCTTGACGGCGGCTTCCACTTCCTGCGCGGCAGCCGATTGTGCGGCCTTCTTCTCATCGACGGCAGGCGCTGCCTTGGCAGGCTCGGCGGCGGCCACGGCGGTGGCGGCGGCTGCGGTGGCCGGAGCAGCGGCCTTGGCCGCTGCCTGCCTGGCTTCCTCGGCCGCGCGGGCCTTGTCCTGTGCGGCCTGAGCTGCCTGAGCTGTCTTTTCCTGGGCCAGCTTGGCCTCTGCCGCCTTGGCTTCCGCCGCCTTGGCCTGGGCCAGCTTGGCTTCTGCAGCCTTGGCCTCGGCAGCCTTCGCTTCTGCAGCCTTGGCTTCCGCCGCCTTGGCCTGGGCGGCCTTGGCGTCGGCGGCCTTCACTTCAGCGGCCTTGAATTCGGCAGCCTTGGCCTCTGCGGCCTTGGCTTCGGCGGCGCGGGTCTCGGCCAGCTTGGCGTCGGCTTCGCGTGCCTGGGCTGCCTTGGCATCGGCCACCTTGGTCGAGGCGGCCGTTGCCGTTGTCGTGGCCTGGGCCGTCTTGACCTGGGCGCCGCCCTGCTTGGGGAAGATCTGCGTGATCAGGGCCAGCTTGGGCTGGATGGCCTGGCGCGATCCGTCCAGCTGCAGGGCCTTGGCATAGGCATCGCTGGCCATGCGCGCATACAGGTCGCCCAGGTTCTCATGCGCCGTGGCGTAGCTGGGGTTGGTGCGAATGGCCTGCTCCAGCACTTCCGAGGCCTTGCGCTCCTGGCCCTCGGCGGCGTAGAGCACGGCCAGGTTGTTGTAGGGCTCGGGCAGGCTGGGGTAATCACGGGTCAGCGCCGTGAAGATCTTGATGGCCTGGGCGTTCTGCCGCTGCTCCGCCGCGATCACGCCCTGCAGAAAGCGCATCTGCACATCGGCCGGGTTCTGCTTGAGGTAGGCCTCGGCCTGCTTGGCGGCCTGGGGCGCCTTGCCCTGCTCCAGCAGCCGGGAGACCTCGTCCACCGCCTCCTGCGACGCATGGGCAAACGCCCCGCACAAAGCGGCCCCCAGGCTGAAGGCGGCAATGGCCACAGGTCGGGCTATCCGCAAATAGGTACGACCCGGCACTCGCGACGGAACTCTGGACGAAATCAGCATATGGGCGCTCTCTACGCAATGAAAGTTGGAAGACGGGCCTGTTCGCTTTTGGGCTTCTTGCACACGCCGATATGCGCCTGCAGCCAAAAGCCAGCGATTTTATAGGCGAAAGCCACCTTGCCCCGCTGCATGGGTCCTTGAGACAAGGGCCATGAAACACGGCGCAAAGCCAGCTCCGAGGTAACGGAGCGGACCGGGCGGCGTTACGTAACGTGTGCCGTAACAGACCGTTGCTGAGACATTGTGATCAATAACAAAAACCATACAAATCAATATCTTAGGAAGATTCCTAGGCCATCCAGACCTGCCACCGGCACATGGCATGCATGTTGCACAAAAGGGCTCGACAGATTTCACGGCTTCCAAGCCACCGTCTGACCTTGTCGTTTCAACCCTTGTCTGGAGAGAGCAAATGACCGCCCAATCGATGCAGCCCACTGGCAACACCACCGTCAGCCCCGTGCAGTTTGCTGACCAGCAGCCCTCCACCGTTGTGCTTGCACAGCTGGGCACATCGAACACGCAGCCCGGCGCGGCTGCGGTGCTCATGCCCCGGGGCGCCGGTCCCGCCACGATGTCCCAGGTCAGCCCGGGCGTGCAGATCGTGCGCAACGGAGAAACCCTGATGGCCCAGCCCGGCAGCGCGCTGCAGGTGGGCGACAAGATCATCGTGCCCGCCGACGGCAGCGCCAAGGCGCTGTTCCAGGGCAAGGACGGCCAGACCCTGGTCGGTACCTTCGAGGGCGGCACGCAGGCCACGCTGACCCAGCGCGACGGCGACGGCGCAGGGGCCATGGTGCTGGACCTGGCCTCTGGCAACGTCCAGGTGGCACCCGCCAATGACGGCGACGCCCTGGGCCTGATCGTCACCAAGGAAAGCGCCGCGGCCGCAGCCGGTGGCTCCGTGCTCAGCGACTTCCTGCTGGCCGGCCTGATCGGCGCGGGCGGCGTGGGCCTGATCGCAGCAGCCAACAGCAGCGACGACGATCCGGCGCCCCCGCTCCCGACCGACCCCACCAACCCGACGAATCCGACGGATCCCACGAATCCGACCAACCCCACCAATCCGACCAATCCGACGGACCCCACGAATCCGACCAATCCCACGAACCCGACAAATCCGACCAATCCTACGAATCCGACCAACCCCACGGATCCTACGAACCCGACCAACCCCACCAATCCAACAAATCCAACGAACCCGACCAATCCGACCAACCCCACGGATCCCACGAATCCGACCAACCCCACGAACCCAACCAATCCGACCAATCCCACGGAGCCCACCAACCCGACGAACCCGACCAACCCGACGAATCCGACCAACCCCACGGATCCCACGAACCCAACCAACCCTACGAACCCGACCAATCCGACCAACCCCACGGATCCCACGAACCCCACCAATCCTACGAACCCCACCAATCCGACCAACCCCACGGATCCCACGAACCCGACCAATCCCACGAACCCGACCAATCCGACCAATCCGACCAACCCCACGGATCCTACGAACCCGACCAACCCCACCAATCCCACGGATCCGACGAACCCGACGAACCCGACCAATCCCACGGACCCCACCAATCCGACGGATCCCACGGACGGCCATGGCCTGATCACCTCAGTGCAGGACGTGGTGGGCGCACTGTCGGGCGGCACGGTCGCCGGTCCGGTGGGCAACCTGATCGATACGCTGGTCAATCCCGGCAACGGCACGCTGTCCGGGGTGACAGGCCTGCTGGAGAGCCTGACCAGCACCAATGGCGGGCCGCTGGGCGTGCTGACCGAGCTGGTGGACGGCCTGGTCAATATCCAGAATCAGGGCCTGGAGCCCCTTATCAGCACGCTCAATGAGCTGCTCAAGGGCCTGGACGAAGCGGGTTCCGGCGGCTCCATCGGTACGGTAGTGGACAACGTGCTCGGCGGCCTGCTCGACGAAGACGGTGCGCTGGGCAGCCTGCTGGCCGGCGTGGGCGGACTGCTGGGCGGCCTGGTGGGCGGCGGAACGGGCAATCCTCCCGGCACGCCGGACAGCGGCGTGGTCACCTCCGTGCAGGACGTCGTGGACGGCCTGCTGGGCGGCACCGTGGCGGCCCCCGTGGGCCAGTTGCTCGATGCGCTGACCAATCCCACGGACGGACTGCTGTCCACCGTGACCGGCGCGCTGGAGAACCTGACCAATGTCGAGGGCGGCCCGCTGGGTGTGCTCACCGAGCTGGTCAACGGCCTGACCCAGGTGGACGGCGAAGGCCTGGCCCCGGTGATCGGCACGCTCAACGAGCTGATTGCAGGTCTGGGCAACGGCCTGGGCGAAGATGGGCTGGGCGGACTGGTCGGCAGCCTGCTGGGCGGCCTGGTGCCCGGTGGCGGCACGGGTGGCGGCACGGGCGAAGGCCTGGTCACCACGGTGCAGGATGTGGTGTACGGCCTGCTCGGCGGCACCGTCGCAGCCCCTGTGGGCCAGCTGCTGGACGCGCTGGCCAATCCCACCGATGGCACGGCCTCGGTCGTCACCGGCCTGCTGGAAGGCCTGACCAGCGTGGACGGCGGCCCCCTGGGCGTGCTGACCGAACTGGTCAATGGCCTGACCCAGGTCGATGGCCAGGCACTGCAGCCGGTGATCGGCACCCTCAACGGCCTGATTGCCGGCCTGGGCAGCGGACTGGGCGAGGGCGGCATCGGCGAGCTGGTGGACGGCCTGCTGGGCGGCCTGATCCCCGGCGGCACGGGCGGTGGTAGCGGCGACGGCCTGGTCACCACGGTCCAGGACGTGGTGGACGGCCTGCTCGGCGGCACCGTCGCAGCCCCTGTGGGCCAACTGCTGGATGCGCTGGCCAATCCCACCGATGGAACGGCCTCGGTCGTGACCGGCCTGCTGGAAGGCCTGACCAGCGTGGACGGCGGCCCCCTGGGCGTGCTGACCGAACTGGTCAACGGCCTGACCCAGGTGGACGGCCAGGCCCTGCAGCCGGTGATCGGCACCCTCAACGGCCTGATTGCCGGCCTGGGCAGCGGCCTGGGTGAAGGCGGCATTGGCGAGCTGGTCAGCGGTCTGCTGGGTGGCGATGGCGGCCTGCTGGGGGGCGTGCTTGGCGGCGACGGTGGCTTGCTGGGCGGCGTGCTTGGCGATGATGGCCTGGTTGGCGGCCTGCTGGGTGGCGACGGTGGCCTGCTGGGTGGCGTGCTTGGCGATGACGGCCTGGTTGGCGGTCTGCTGGGCGGCGACGGCGGCCTGCTGGGTGGCGTGCTTGGCGATGAAGGCCTCGTCGGCGGCCTGCTGGGCGGCGATGGTGGCCTGCTGGGTGGCGTGCTTGGCGAAGACGGCCTGGTCGGCGGCCTGCTGGGCGGCCTGGTTCCGGGCGGCGGCACAGGCAGCGGCGACGGCCTTGTCACCACGGTGCAAAACACCGTTGGCGACCTGCTCGGCGGCACGGCCGGCGCCCCTGTGGGCCAGGTACTGGATGCGCTGATCGACCCCGGCACCGGCGCACTGTCCGTGGTCACGGGCCTGGTGGAAAGCGTGACCCAGGTCAACGGTGGTCCGCTGGGTGTGGTGACGGACCTGGCCAACGGTCTGACGCAGGTCCCGGGCCAGGCACTGCAGCCGGTGATCGGCACCGTCAACGGCGTGCTGGCCGGCCTGACCGGCGGCGATGGCCTGCTGGGTGGTGTGGTCGGCGGCGACGGCGGCTTGCTGGGTGGCGTGCTCGGCGATGACGGCCTGGTCGGCGGTCTGCTGGGTGGCGACGGCGGCCTGCTGGGTGGCCTCACGGGCGGACTGACGGGCGGCTCCGGCCTGGTCGGCGGCCTGCTCGATACGGTAGTGGGCGACAACGGCATCGTTGGCGGACTGCTGGGCGGCGACGGCGGCCTGCTGGGCGGCCTCACTGGCGGTCTGACGGGCGGTCTGACGGGTGGCTCCGGCCTGGTCGGCGGCCTGCTCGACACGGTGGTGGGCGACAACGGCATCGTTGGCGGACTGCTGGGCGGTGACGGCGGCCTGCTGGGTGGCCTCACGGGCGGATCGGGCCTGGTCGGTGGCCTGCTGAACACCGTGACGGGCGACAACGGCGTCGTCGGCGGGGTGCTCAACACCGTGGCCGGTGACAACGGCATCGTCAGCGGCGTTCTGGACACGGTGGCAGGCAACAACGGCATCGTCAGCGGCGTGCTCGACACCGTGGCCGGTGGCAGCGGCATCGTCAGCGGCGTGGTCAATACCGTGGCGGGCGACAACGGTGTCGTCAGCGGGCTGGTGAACACCGTGGCCGGCGACAACGGAATCGTCAGCGGCGTGGTCAATACCGTGGCGGGCGACAACGGTGTCGTCAGCGGGCTGGTGAACACCGTGGCCGGCGACAACGGAATCGTCAGCGGCGTGGTCAACACGGTGGCCGGCAACAACGGCATCGTCAGCGGCCTGCTGGGTGGCGGCAGCAGCGGCGGCGGCCTGCTGGGCGGGCTGCTGGGGGATCGTCCGGCGGCGGGCTGCTCGGTGGCCTGCTGGGTGGCACATCGCACGCGGCAGCGGCCTCGGTCGCCGAGCTGGATCCGATTGCCACCTCCATCAGCAGCCATGCCAGCAGCACGGCCGATGCAGCAGCCAGCGTGCTGACGCAGCAACTGCACCACAACACCCTGCTCTGAGCGGCCGCGGCGCCTGCGGGCGCCGCATCCATCCCCTGCGCCGCCGCCCCACGGTGGCGGCGCACGTCCCAGGAGATCCTCCATGTCACACACTTTCAGGCTGTGCACCATCGTGCTGCTGGCCGCAGGGCTGGCCGCCTGCGGATCCACCGCCACCACCAGCACGCAGCGTTCCGAGCACCACTACGCCTTCGGCAAGGCCCCGGCACCAGCGCCGGCAAGCTCCGGCGTCGCGCCCGTGGTGGCCACCACGCAGGCCGACCAGCGCGGGCCCGCCAACGTCGCCCACATCGTCTACTTCGACTTCGACGCCTACACCATCCGCAACAGCGACCGGGCCATCGTGGAAAGCCATGCGCAGTGGCTGCGCAGCAATCCCGGCCGCTCGGTGATGCTGCGCGGCCATACCGACAGGCGCGGCGGCATCGAATACAACCTGGCGCTCGGCCAAAAGCGTGCCGACGCGGTGCGCAACAGCCTGCAGCTGCTGGGCGTGAACCCGGCCCGCGTGGAGTCCGTCAGCTACGGCAAGGAGCGGCTGGCCGACGAAGGCACGAGCGAAGAAGCCCACCAGCGCAACCGGCGCGTGGAATTCGACTACCGCTGAGCCGCCGCGCTCCGCATCCGCCTGCCGCCGGGCCGCCATGAAGGAACAGATCCGCACGCGGTCGGTGCACCGCGGCCCGGCGTCCCGTCCCCACGGGAAGAGCAGCCTCCCAATGACCCTGACCGAGGCCGAGAGCATGTTGTCGCAGCAATTGGCAAATGGCCTGGAGTACCTGGCACGGCACATGGTGCTGCTGCCCGAACCCTACCCCGGCTGCATTCTTTTCTTCACGGTGTCGGCCGAGAACAAGGTTGCCTCCGTCTTCCACGTGCGCGCCACCACGCTGGAGGCTGCCTGGCGCGAGGGTGCGACACGCGTGCGCCAATGGGCCTGGGCCCGCAAGCGTGACGAGGTCGATCTGCGCATCGACTGGGCGCAGGACATCACGCCCCTGAAGGCGGACAGTCCGCTGCCGGACTGCAGCGCCTGGACCCAGGCGCCCATGCGCTCCCTGGCCCTGGCTGATGCCAGCCTGGAGCGTGCGCAGCTGCTGCAGCCCCTGCTGCCAGATCCGCACCCGCTGGGCAGTGAAACAGGCAGCGCCCAACGGCCCCTGCACCCGCCCTGCCTGCTGCTGCACCTGCGCGGCATCTATATCAGCGGGGAGCAGCCCGCCCTGGCCGTGCCGCGCACCGACCCGCCCGAGCAGCGCCTTTGGCCCCACCTCGTACCCGTGCACGCTGCGCTGCAGCAACTTTTGGCGCAGCAGGGCAAGGACGGAAGCTGGCCCGGTTGCGGGGATGTCTGCGACCACCTGGGCGTGACCTACGCCCTGCTGCAGGCCCAGCGCCATGCGGGCAGCGCCGCGCTGGCGCAGGCCATTGCGCTGGCCGTGGACCATGTGGAGCAACGGCTGCAGCCACTGCCCGGCGACTGCCTGCCCAGCGCGCTGGCCATGCTGGTGCTGGCCCGCCACCTGCGCAACAGCTTTGTCCTGGGGCCGGGAGCCGACAGCCAGGCCCGCGCCCGCATTCCGGCGCTGATGGACCCGCTGGCGGAAAGCCTGCTGTCCATGGCTGCCGCTTCGGCCAGCACCACCAAGGCTGCCGCCGCTGCCGCCAATGCCGCTGAAGCCGGCACACCCCGCTCCGGCCAGCCCATGCTGACCTGGGCCGAGCTGGCCATGCATGTCTATGCAAGCTCGCGCCCCCCCACCAGCGACAGCCCCACGCTGCGCGCGGCGCGCAGCGCCCTGCCCGACACGGCGGCCCTGCCTGCCGCCTTCCTGCAGGCCGCGCTGCCGCAGCTGCTGGGCATGGGGGACGGCAATGGCGACGATGGCGACGATGGCGAAAGTGTCGAGAAGGCAGGCGCCCTTTGTGCACGCTGGATAGGCATTGCCCTGGTCGAGAGCCTGCAGCTCGACGCAGGCCTGGAGCCGCAGCCCACCGACCTGCTGCGCCAATGGCAGATCAGCCTGCAGCGCCATCTGCAAGGCATGGCCCAGCGCGCCATCTGGCCTGAGCAGGCGCTGTACCTGCCGCCCGCCCGGCGCCGCCATGCAGCCTTTACCGATGGCAGCCTGCGCCAGGTGCTGCAGTCCCCGCGCGAAATCGCCTGGCTGCTGGCATCCAGCCTGGCAGGCCTGGAACTGCTGGACGCCCTGACCCAGGCACTGCGCGCGGCCACCAGCCATGCCGCGGCCGAATCCGGGGAAGACGCGCTGCCTGCGCAGGCAGGCCACGGCCTGAGCGCGGGTGACAGCCCTGCCAAAGCTTCCCCGCCCTCGCCATCACTCTCCCTCGCGTCGCGGGCCGATGAGACTGCGGGCCAACCGGCTTTCCCGCCCCCCGCCGGCTCCATGTACCCGTCCATGTCCTGGGACAGAGCTTCCCTGGCCGAACTGATGAGCGGGCGCTGGCTGGATGCCACGACGGAGCCCGGCACAGAACCCAGCACCGATAGCGGCACAGATCGCGGCACCGGTTGCGCGGGATTGGACGCCAGCCGCCTGCACCACCAGCCCGGCGCCGCCGTGCTGGTGCGGCGTGCGGGCATGGCCCTGGGCGTGCAGGCTGCGGCCCTGCCCACGCTGCGCGCCTCGGCGCTGATCAGCAGCAGCCCGCAGGGCCTGCTGGAGCACGGCGTGCCAGTGCTGCATGTGCCTGATATGGAAGAGGGCCTGCGCAATCTGGCGCAGGCGGCCCGCCGCCGCATCCAGTCGCCCGTGGTCGCCGTCAGCGGCTGCGTGGGTAAGACCTCCACCCTGGGCATGATGCGCCAGTGCCTGCAGGACGGGGGAGACGCGCGTGGCGATGCCCTGCTGTCCCAGGGCACGGCGCTGCAGATGATCAATTGGAGCGAGGCCTCGCCCTGCGCCTTGCTGGAGCTGCCATTGCAGGCACTGCGTGGCGACCTGCCGCTGATTGACCCAGATATTCTGGTTATTACTAATCTTTCAATAAATAACACCCCCCATTCAGGGGAGTCCGAGCCCTTCGGACAGGCCGGTCTGTCCGGTGAAAGAAAATACGAAGCATTGCAGGAAGTGCTTGAAGCCATGCAGCTCATGCACAAAGGCAGTGCGCTGGTCACCGATCAGGACATAGGTGAAAACCCCAGTGTTATTGAGCATGCCAAACGCATGGGACTGCGCCTGATCACGTTTGGCCCCCATTGCAATGCACAGGTCCGTGAAATGGGGTTTCACAATGGAAATCTGCAAATAGGCATGGGCAGCCTGCGCCTGGGCATTTCCCTGCAATCCGACGGCCACCACATGGCACTCAATGCGCAGGCGGCCCTGGCGGCCCTGCATGCATTGGGCTATGCGCCCGCACAGGTGCAGGCCTCCCTGGCCCATTGGCAGCCCATGATCGGAGCCGGGCAGCCGCAGCTCCTGCCCAGTGGAATCTGCCTGCTGGACCACAGCCTGAGCAACCACTTACTGTCCATGACGGCTGCATTTTCCCAGCTGCAGTCGGTCGCTCCTCATGTGAGCAGAAGGCTGATCGTGCTGGCGGGCATACAGCCCGGCCAGGCCAGCATCGACGCTGCGCAGCTGGCCCTGGAGCCGCTGGTGCGGGATGCCCAGGCCCGGCGCGTGCTGCTGTACGGGGAGCCGCTCAGGCCGCTGGCGGCAGCCTTGGGCGATCTTTTGCACGTCAATTGGTATGACGATCTGAATCAGCTGATTTGCTCGCTGCTGAGAACAACCCATAAAGGCGATACGGTTTTGTTGGCCGGCCGCGCCACGACCAATCTTGCCCTGGCGGCCGATGCCATACGGGATAGTTTCAGTGGCCACGGGGGCCATTTAATAGCGTCTATTCAGGCTCCCTGCTTTGATCCACATCAAAAACAAATGAACATGCATTCTTGATTGAATAAAACTTATAGAGGGCTGTATATAACTCGCTACAGTGTTTGTGAAACGAGCACCTTTACATTTTGTAAAGATGCTTACTAAGCCCATCAGAACATGATCCGATACCTTCTTCCCCGTCAGTTGGCCAAGGCCACGGCGATGCCGTCGGGAACGGAGACGGTGGGGGCTTTTGCATCTGCCATCGCCGAGTCCTTCGACCGGGCTGCGCACCAGCTGCGCCGGGCTGGCTGGCTGTCGCTGCCCATCAGTCTGCTGGGCCTGCTGCCGTCCATCTTCCTGCTGCAGGTCTACAACCGCGTCATTGCGCGTGGCGGCACCGCCACCCTCACGGCCATGGTGGCGGGCGTGCTGTTCTTCCTGGGCGTGGAATGGTGGCTGCGGCGCAGGCGCGCCCGCGCCCTGCGCGAAGCCGGCGCCATGATCGACCGCGACGTGTCCCAGGCGCTGATGCACTCCATGCTGCGCCACCCGCTGGCCGCGCTGGAGCAGCGCTCCTCCAGCCAGTGGCTGCAGCTGTTCCGCGACGTGAGCGCCATGCGCTCGGGCATGTCCGGGGGCCTGGCGACCTCGCTGCTGGACCTGCCCATGGCCCTGCTGGCCCTGGTCGTCATCGGCATCATTGCCTGGCCCGTGCTGCCGGTGATTCTGGTGGCCATGCTCATCATGGGCGTGCTGGCCTGGTGGTGGGCCGACGAGGTGCGCAGCGGCCGCGTGGAGGAAATCGCCCAGGCCCGCATGCTGGACCGGGGCACGGCCGAGATCTGCAATGCCCGCGCCACGCTCAAGGTGCTGGGCTACGACGCCGCCGCACGCCAGAACTGGCAAAGCGGCTATGACCGCTGGCTGGCCGAGAGCTTTGGCAAGAACGGCGAGATGGAGAACGCACGCGAGGCCAGCACCGTGCTGCTGACGCTGTTCTCCATTGCCGTGATCACCGTGGGCGCCATTGCCATCAATGCGCAGTGGATGAGCATCGGCAGCCTGATGGCCGTGAACCTGCTGTCGGGCAAGGCGCTGGGCCCCATCTCGCAACTGGCCAGCAACTGGCGCTCGCTGGCCCATGCCAACGAGGCCGCACGCCGCCTGCAGGCCGTGCTGGAGGAACCCGTCGAGGCCATGACCGACACCGTGGACCTGCCCCGCCCCCAGGGCCGGCTGCGCCTGGACCAGGCAAGCTTTCACTACCCGGGCGGCCATGTGGCGCTGGAGCAGGCATCGCTGGAGATCGGCCCCGGCGGGCTGCACGCCATCGTGGGGCGCAACGGCGCCGGCAAGTCCACCCTGGCCAAGCTGCTGGCCGGCCTCTACCAGCCCACGCAGGGGCGAATCTTCATCGATGAATACGACATGGCCCAGTTCCCGCGCGCCGAGCTGGGCCGCTGGATAGGCTGCCTGGCCCAGCAGGTGTACTGGTTCAGCGGCCCCATCGTGGACGGGCTGCGCATGGTCAACCCCGATGCCGACGACCACAAGATCGTCACCGCCTGCCAGATCTCGGGCGCGCACGGCTTCATCAGCCGCCTGCCCCAGGGCTACCAGACCGTGCTGGGCGAAGGCGGCGCGGGCCTGTCGGCCGGCGAGCTGCGCAAGCTGGCCCTGGCCCAACTGTTCCTGCGTAACCCCTCGGTGCTGATCCTGGACGAGCCCAGCAACGACCTGGACTTCGAGAGCGAAACCGCGCTGCTGCAGACGCTGCGGCAGATTGCGCTCAAGCACACGGTCATCGTCGTCACGCACTCGCTGCGCGTGGCCTCCATGGCCCAGCATCTCTACCATGTGCGCGGCGACGGCGGCATCGAGCATGGCTCGCCCCAGTTGCTGCTGCCCCAGCTGTTCGGCTCGGCGCGCGAGCCTGCGGCTCCCGCAGCACCCACAGCACCCGCAGCGTCCGCAGCCCCCGCTACGCCGGCCGACCCGGCCCCGCATGCCGATCACCCCGCCGTGGCGCAGGAGCTTGCCTCATGAGGGCCGGGCGCTACGACGACCTCCCCCTGGTGCTGCGCCAGTCGAGCGAAGCGCAGGCGGCCGTGCACGGCCAGCCGCCTGCGGACGCGTCCGGCGCAACGCCCCCCAGCCCTGGCCGAACCGCCCTGGCGCGGGGCAAGTGGCTGCTCGTCATTCCCGTCGCCGCCCTGGTGGTCACCGGCCTGTTCTATCCGGTGGAGAACGTGGTGGTCGCCAGCGGCCAGGTCATCCCTTCCGACCGCGTGCAGACCGTGCAGCATCTGGAAGGCGGCATCGTCACCGCCGTCCATGTGCGCGAAGGCCAGGCCGTGACCCAGGGCCAGCCGCTGCTGGAAATCGACCTGGGCAGCAACAGCCTCAACCTCGAACAGCTCACCGCCCGCATGGCCACGGCCCAGGCCGTCAAGGCGCGTCTGGGCGCGGAAAGCCAGGGCCGGCCGCTGCAGCGCACCGCCTTCCCCGCCGACCTGGACGCGCAGGTGGTCCAGGCCGAACTGGGCGCCTTCTCGGCGCGCGCGCTGGAGCACCAGGGCAGCCTTGCTGCAGCCCAGGCCCAGCTGCAGCAGGCGCGCGGCGACGTGGCCCAGGTGCAGGCGCGCATCGAGGGGCTGGAGACCAATCTGCGCCTGCACCAGCAGGAAGCCTCCATTGCCGGCCAGCTCGCCTCCGAGCAGCTGATAGGCCAGCTGGAAGTGCTGGACAAGCAGCGGGCGCTGGAGCAGGTGCGGGCCGAGCTGGCCGCCTCGCGCCAGACGCTTTTCAGCAACCGCGCCAAGATCGAGCAGGCCCAGGCCAAGCTGCAGGAGACCCAGGGCGCCTTCCGCCGCCGCGCCTCCGACGAGCTGGCCCAGACCGAACGCGAGCTGGCCAGCCTCAACGAAGACCTGGTCCGCGCCCGCACCCAGCGCACGCGCACGGCCGTGCTGGCGCCCACCAGCGGCTTCGTCAAGGGCCTGCGCAGCTCGGGCGCCGGTTGGGTGGTCAAGCCCGGCGAGCCCATCCTCGAAATCGTTCCGGACAAGGACGAAGTCATCGTCGAGGCGCGCCTGAGCCCCGCCGACCGTGGCTATGTGCGCCCCGGCCAGGCCACCCGGGTGAAGATCTCGGCCTACGACTTCCTGCGCTACGGCTCGGTGCCCGGCCAGGTCACCCTGGTGGCGGCCGATGCCGACCGCGATCCCAACCTGGCCGACTCGCCCTCGTACTTCCGCATCCAGGCCAGCCTGGAGCAGCCCTGGGTGGGCCGCACCGACAACCGCATCACCACCGGCATGCAGGCCGAACTCGACCTGCTGCTGGGCCACGAACCCTTTATCTGGTATTTGCTGCGGCCCGTGCTGCGCATCCAGAGCGAAGCCTTCCGGGAGCCCTGATGCCAGGCCGCCCGACCTCCCCTTCCATGGGCTGGCACGCCCGCTGCCACGCCCGGCTGCGCCAGCTGCTGGCCGCTGCCTGCTGCCTGTCCGCACTGCAGGCGCTGCAGGCCGCTGCCGCGCCCGTGGCTGCGGTGGACAGGGACCTTGATACGGACATCGGCATGGTTGCAGCAGCCGCGCCCGCATCCGCAAACACGGCCGCAGCCGCACCGGACCCCGTGGTCCTGCGCCTGGCCCAGCACCTCACGCCCGGCACCCTGGCCAGCGACGGCGGGCAGCGCCGCCTGCTCGATGCCCTCTACGCCCTGATCGACGAATACCCCGACGTGCGCAAGGCGCGCGCCGCGCTGGAATCGGCCGGGCATGACGTGAACACCGCGCGCGGCGCGCGCTGGCCCACCTTCAAGGTGGGCACCAACACGGGCGATGCCAAGCTGCGCCGGGGCCGCGAGTCCTACACCGCCGTCAACGCCGAAGTGCGCATGGCCCTGCTGGACGGCGGCGCCATCGGCGCGGGCATACGCTCGGCCGAATCGCAGGAAGCGGCCCAGGGCAGCGTGCTCTACGGCACGCGCCAGAACGTGCTGCTGGAGGCGCTGACCGCCCTGCTGGAGCTGCACCGCTTCGAGGACAAGGCGCGCGTGGCGGCCGAGTCGGCGCGCATCATCGGCCAGCTCGCGCGCATCGAGGAGCGCCGCGCCGAACTGGGCGCCGTGGGCCGCAACGACCTGCGCCAGGCCGCCTCGCGCCAGGCCGGCGCCCTTGCCCAGCAGCACGCGCTGGAGTCGCAGCGCATGGATGCGCAGGCCCGCTTCACGCGCTACTTCGGCTTCACGCCCCAGCCCGGCTGGCTGCCCCAGCTCAACGTGCCCGTGCAATGGATGCCGGCCAACGAGGACTCGGCCCTGCAGGCCTCCGAAACCGTCAGCCCCGAGCTGCAGGAGATGGAGCAGCAGATCGAGAAGGCCCGCGCCGAAGTGGACCGCAGCAAGTCCCAGCGCTTTCCCACGCTGGCCGCCGTGGTGGCCCACACGCGCGACCCCAGCGGCGTGCTCTATGCCGAGGGCACGCGCTACGGCGTGGAGCTGAGCTGGAACTTCGGCAACGGCTTCGAGCTGCGCGACCGCATCCTCAAGGCCATCAACGAACTGCAGGCCCAGGAAGCGCAGCAGGAAACCGTGCGCCGCCAGGTGCGCGAAACCGCCTCCGCCGCCTGGGGACGCACCCAGTCCGGCCGCCAGCGCGAAAGCCAGCTGGCCGACGCCGTGCGCGAGGCGCGCGCCGCCTTCGAGGGGCGCCGCCGCCTGCTCGAAGTCGGGCGCGGCAGCCTGGCCCAGGTGCTGGACGCCCAGCTGGACATGCAGCGCCTGCTGCTGGACGAGGCCGACGCCATCTACGACCAGCGCATCAACGAACTGCGGCTGGCACGCACCACCGGCCGCCTGCTACCGCAGGACCCGCCCGACCATTGGCTGAACGCGCTGTTCACCCCGCAAAAACCGATTCCGGCAGGTGGTGGTGCGCCAGGCACTGCCCCCATGGACGAGCCCGGGAACGCGCCCGGCCCTGCCCCCGACATCCAACCCGGCCCTGCGCCCTCGCGCAGCCGCCCCGAACCCCAGGACGCTGCCGTGGCCACCCTGTCCGCCAGCGCCATGCCCCAACGAATACAGCTGCGCCTTGAGCAGCAGTTGCGCCCCGTTTCAGACGCTTTTCCAACCACCGCCTCGCGACAGCAGTGGTGAAGTGAGAAGCGGCAGGTGAGGTTTCCCGTGCAGCGGCCGGCTTCTGCCCATCGCCAGCCGCCGCCATCGACAACGATGGGCTTTTGCAACCGAAAGGACGATGCCATGACCGACATCATCAAGAACTTCTGGAAAGACGAAGAAGGCGCCACCGCCATCGAGTACGGCTTGATCGCCGGCCTCATCGCCGTGGGGATCGTGGTGGGCGCCACCGCGCTCGGCACCAATCTGAATGGGCTGTTCACCCGGATCGCCACCAAGCTCACCGGCTTCGTTCCCTGAGCGCCGGCTCCGGCGCGATCTGGCCGGGCTCGGGCGGGGCTTGCCTCCGCCCCCGGCGCCAAGGCATTTTGCAAACCGAAAGGACCATGCCATGACCGAAATGATCAAGAACTTCTGGAAAGACGAGGAAGGCGCCACCGCCATCGAATACGGGCTGATCGCCGGCCTGATTGCCGTGGGCATCGTCGTGGGCGCCACCGCGCTGGGTACCGATCTGAACGGACTGTTCAACCGGTTGGCCACCAAGCTCAACGGACTTGCCCCCTGAAGATGGAGTGGACCTCGCTATGGCTGTGCGTCTGCATCACATGGCTCGCAACGATTGCGGTCATGGATCTGCGCATCCGGCGCGTGCGCAACTGGATGGTGCTGCTCGGCCTGGCCACAGGCGCGGCGGCGCTGGCCAGTGGGGCGCAGCCGTTCCAGGTCTCGGCCTGGAACGCGCTGGCCGGACTGCTGGCGGGGTTTGCCGTGCTGCTTCCTTTCTATGCACTGCGCTGGATGGGAGCGGGCGACGTCAAGTTCGGCGCGGTCGCAGGGCTGTGGTTCGGGCTGAGCTTCGACCTGCTGCTGATCTGGACTGGCGGCAGCCTGCTGGCCGGCCTGCACGGCCTTCTGGTGCTGTCATTGCGCCACCTGAGCCACAGCCCCACCGGCCTGTGGCTGCAGGCCCGGCTGCCCGTGGCCTGGGCGGCCCGCCTGGCACCCCTGGGCGCTGCGTCTCAGCCCGCAGGCGCCACCGATGGACCGCGCCAGCCCCAGCGCTCCATTCCCTATGCCGGCTACATGGCCATTGCGGCCATCGCCCTGGCCTGGCGCCACAGCCAGCCGCTTGCCTGAACGGGAGATACCCATGCAGATCGCTTTCCCCTCGCCACGCACCACACGGCCCGGCCCCGCCGCAAGCCGCCGCTGTGCGCTATCCGGACGCTTTCCTGCCCTGGCGGACCCTCTGCGCCATGGCAGGAAAGCGCCAGGGCAGCCCCCATGCCTGAACACCGTCGCCACCCACTTGCACCAGGAGCCCCAGCCATGAACCTCACCAAGATTCTTGCCGGACTGCTGGTTGGGCTGGCCCTCGTGCTCGCAGGCCTTGCCTGGCTGCTGGGCAGCCAGCCCGCACGCCCCGTGGCCCAGCCCTCGCCGGCCGCCTCGGCGCAGCCGGCCCCAGAGCCCGTGCCGCAGCATGCCGTCGTGGTCGTGGCCCAGGCCATTGCCGCAGGCCAGCGCATCGGCAGCGAGGATGTGAAGCTGGCCCAGCTGCCCGCCCCCGTACCCGGCAGCTTTGCCGCGACCGACGACGTGCTGGGCCGCACCACGCTGATGGCGCTCACCCCGGGCACCCCGCTGTTCGAGCAGCAACTGCTCAGCGGCCTGGCCCTGCAGCTGGAGCCGGGACAGCGCGCCCTGGCGATTGCCATCCGGGAACAGATGGCCGCGGGCCACCATGTGCGCCCCGGCGACTTCGTGGATGTCTACTTCACGCTGGACGGCAAGTCCGACCAGGCACCCGTGGACGCGCAGACCCGGCTGCTGCTGGCGCGCAGCCGCGTGCTGGCCTATGGCTCCGGCAGCGTGGAACGCCCACCCATGTCGGCCGTCCAGCGCCAGGCGCAGCAGGACAAGGAATCGGCAGGCTCGTCGCTGCGCCGCGCCAGCGCTGCGGATCAGACCGGCCAGCGCCCTGAGAACGTGCAATCGGCCGTGCTGGCCGTGCCGCTGGACGATGTGGAGCGCCTCACGCTGGCCGAGAAATTCGGCCAGCTCACCCTGGCGCTGCGCAACCCGGACGACCTGTCCGTGCCCGATCCCAAGCTCTTCGCCGCCCTGCCCGGCGCACTGCAGCCGGTGGCGGGCCGCCTCCGGAAAGACCAGGCACTGGAGGGTGCGGACCGCGCCTTCGCCGGCCTGCGCATGCAGGACCTGGCCACCGGCGCCGACGCCAGGAACATCCGCAAGCCTGCCGCCCAGCCCATGACGGCCTTCGCACCCGCCGTGCGGCCGCCGCCGCAGCGGGCCCCGCGCGAACGCACCGTGGAGCTGCACAACGGAGCCGCGGTGCAGATGGTGAACTACTGAAAACACACAACAAGAGGGAGATGCCATGAAGTGCAAGAACATCTCGACGGCCGGAGCAACCCCGCTGCAGCGCGCGGTCTGGACGCTGTGCGGCAGCATGGCCTTGCTGGCATTGCCGCCAGCGGTGTCGGCGCCTGCGGACACCGCTGCCGTCCAAGGCATGCACAACCCCGGCGCCGGGGACATGCCCTCTGGCGATTCCCTGCAGCTGGTGGCCGGACGCCAGCACCTGATGCCGCTGGCCAGCACTCCGGGCCGCATCGCCGTGGGCGACCCCAATGTGCTGGACGTGAAACTGCTGCGCGCCACGCCGGGCTCCGGCGCCAGTGCCGGCTCCGGCTCCGGCGGCACCGAGCTGCTGCTCACGCCCAAGGCCCAGGGCAGCACCACGTTGGTGGTGTGGCCCCAGAAAGGTGGCGCACCCCAGCGCTGGGAGGTCCAGGTCCGCGGCCAGCACCTGCTGCTGGAAAAGCGCCTGACCTCGGTTCCAGAACATGCCCAGGCCGTGGCCGAACTGCGCCAGTACGCGCCCGCCCAGACGCTGCTGGTGGACAACTCGCAGATCGACGTCAAGAGCAACACCGTCCAGGTGGACGTGCAGGTGGTGGAGTTCAAGAAATCCGCGATGAAGCGCATCGGCGTCAACATCTACAGCGGCGGGCGCAACAACCAGGGCTTCAGCTTCGGCAGCTTCAGCCCCGGCGTGGTGGGCAGCATCAGCACCAATACCAACGGCACGGGGACAGGAACGGGAACGGGCAATACCGGCTCGGGCGGCACGGGAGGCACGGGCTCGGGCGGCGTGTCCAACAACACCTCGTCGGCCATTGCCAGCGCCATGAGCCTGGTGATGACCTTCGGCAAGGCCTTCAGCGGCGCCGGCATCGTCACGCAGCTGAGCATCCTCGAAGGCAATGGCATGGCGCGCGTGCTGGCCCGGCCCACCCTGCTGGCACAGACCGGCCAGAACGCCAGCTTCCTGGCCGGCGGCGAGCTGCCGATCCCGGTGCCCGCGCGCGACGGCAACATCGCCATCCAGTACAAGGAATTCGGCATCAAGCTGCAGCTGACGCCCACCATCCTGTCTGACGATCGCATCGCCCTGAAGGTCTCGCCCGAGGCCAGCGACCTGGACTTCAACAGCGGCGTGACCATCAGCGGCGTCACCGTGCCCGCCATCCGCACGCGCCGCGCCGACACCTCGGTGGAGCTGGCCGATGGCGAGAGCTTCGTCATCGGCGGGCTGGTCAGCCGTGCCACCACCTCCAACGTCAGCAAGGTGCCGGTGCTGGGCGATCTGCCCATCCTGGGCACCTTCTTCAAGAACCTCAACTACACGCAGGAAGAGTCCGAGCTGGTGATCATCGTCACCCCGCGCCTGGTCCACCCGCTTCCCGCCAGCACCAATCTCGAAGCCCTGCTGCCCGGTGCGCAATCCGAGCAGCGCAACGCCGGCAAGGTCTGGCTGCCCTACCTCGCCGGCGGAATGAGCACCCAGACCGCCGTACCCGGCTTCTCGTACTGACGACATGACAAGCAAGCCCACCGCAACCGATTCGCCTGTGGACGCCACAGGCTCGCCGGCCATCGGCTCACCCACCTCGCTGGAGACCCTGCTGGGGCTGCGTTCCTCGGCCTCGCTGGCCGGCAAGCCGCAGCCCGGCACCGATGCGCTCGCGCAGGACAAGTCACCGCTGGACAGGATGCCCGCGCCCGCCGCGCCCCGCCCGACGCCGCAGCCGCTCGACAACGACCTGCAGGTGGAGCTGCTCTTCATCCACGCAGGCACCCCCGAAAGCTCGCTGGCCCAGGCCTGGCTGCAGCACATGCTGGACGGCGCACGGCTGCATGTGGCGCGGTTCCAGGACAACGTCACCGAGCAGGTGCAGCGCTACATGCCGCATGCCGTGCTCGTGCATTTCGACCCGCTGTCCACCGACGAGGCGGCCCACCTGGCCTCCCAGCTGCACATCTCCCACCCCCACCTGCCCTGCCTGGCCGTGGGCCGCACCAAGTACCCGCAATGCATGCTGGCCGCGCTGCGCGCCGGGGTGCAGGACTTCCTCGACGTGGACGGCCCCGTGCAGGCCGCGCACCAGACGGTGATCGATCTGATCAAGCGCGTGCCCCCGTCGGCCTCGGGCATGCCCAACGCGCCGCTGACCGCCATCATGTCGGCCCGCGCCGGCCTGGGCAGCAGCCTCATGGCATCGCACCTGGCCTGGTACCTGCAAAAGCGCCTGCATGGCACGACGGCCGTGCCGGGCAAGGACGCCACGCCCCGCGAGATCAGCAACGAGACGCTGGACGGCCTGCTCATCGACCTGGGCTTTCCCAGCGGCGACTGCGGGCTGTACCTGGGCACGCTGGGCGACTTCGACTTCATCGAGGCCGTCAACAACCTGCGCCGCTTCGACCGGCGCCTGGCATCGACTGGGCTGGCCCGCCATGAAAGCGGCCTGCGCCTGCTCACGCTGCCGCGCCAGCCCGCCCGCCTGCGCGACGTCTCCTATGCCGATGCCGACGCGCTGCTGCTGCGCCTGCGCCAGTACTTCCGCCACATCGTGGCCGACCTGGGGGCCGTTGTGCCCACGCAGCTGGCCATGCGCGTGGCGCTGCGCGCCAGCCAGATCTGGGTGGTCTGCGACCAGAGCGTGGCCAGCGTGGTCTCCACCACCGAGCTGCTGCGCCAGCTCGACGAGCAAAAGGTCGATCGCGAGCGCGTGCAGCTCATCGTCAGCCGGCACGACAGCCAGCTGGAGCTGGAGGCCCCGCAGATCGCCAGGCAACTGCAGCTGCCGCTGCTGGCCACCATTCCCGAGCGCCGGCGCGAACTGGTCCAGGCCGTCAACCAGGGCCAGCTGCTGCCCAGCCGGCTGCAGCGCGAGCCCTATGTGCAGGCCGTGGACAAGCTCGCCACCTTGCTGATCACCACCCACCACCAGGCCCATGCGGGCGATCAGGCCGCGCCCGCCCGGGGCCTGAACCGTTTCTTCCACCGAACAAGAAGCTGAACGCACCATGACGACCACGGCTTATTCCCATCTGGCCGACGCCCAGGCCAGCGAGTTCGAGCGAAGCGCGCTGTTCCTCGACCTGAAGAACCGCACGCACGAGCACCTGCTCAGCCGCATCGAGGAGCTGGGTGCCGAGTTCGGCCGTTGGTCGCAGGCCGCCATCGCGCAGTTCGTGCTGATGGAGCTGGACAGCTTCATCCGCCTGCACTCCGTGCCCGTCAACGAGCAGGAGGCGCTGCAGGTGGCGCGCGCCCTCACGCGCGAGCTCACGGGACTGGGGCCGCTGCAGCCGCTGCTGGAAGACCCGCTGGTCGAGGACATCCTCATCAACGGCCACGGCAACATCTACGTCTCGCGCGGCGGCGTGCTGCAGCGCGAGACGCTGCACTTCAAGGATGACGAGCATGTGCTGCGCATCGTGCGCCGCATCCTGGCGCCGCTGGGCCGGCGCCTGGACGAGTCCAGCCCCATGGTCGATGCCCGCCTGCCCGATGGCGGGCGCATCAACGTCATCATCGAGCCGCTGTCCATCGACGGCCCCTCGGTCTCCATCCGCAAGTTCCGCAAGGACCCGCTGACACCGCCCGAACTGGTGCAGCTGGGCACCTTCAACCAGGACATCTGCCGCATCCTGGAGATGGCCGTGCAGGCGCGCTGCAACATCCTGGTCAGCGGCGGCACCAGCTCGGGCAAGACATCCCTGCTCAATGCGCTGGCCAGCTTCATCCCGGGAAGCGAGCGCATCGTCTCCATCGAGGACACGGCCGAGCTGGCCCTCAACCACAACCACGTGGTACGTCTGGAAAGCCGCCCCGGCGGCTTTGACGGCTCGGGCCACGTCAGCATCCGCGACCTGCTGCGCAACAGCCTGCGCATGCGGCCCGACCGCATCATCGTCGGCGAAGTGCGCGGCGGCGAGGTGCTGGAGCTGCTGCAGGCCATGAACACCGGCCACGACGGCTCCATGGGCACCATCCACGCCAGCTCGCCGCGCGAATGCCTGTACCGCGCCGAAATGCTGGCCGGCTTCGCGGGCTTTCAGGGCAGCGAGGTCAGCCTGCGCCGCCAGATCGCCAATGCCGTGGACTTCATCGTGCAGATCGGCCGCCTGTCCAACGGCCGCCGCCGCCTGCTGTCGCTGACCGAAGTCACGGGCATGACGGACAACATGATCTCCATGCAGGAGCTGTACCGCTACGAGCCCCAGGTGGGCCCTGACGGGCAGGAGATCGACCAGTGGGTGTCGCTGGGCATCTCGCCGCACTCGCCCAAGCTGCTGAGCTGGTGGCGCATGCAGCAGCAGACCGGCCACGGAGGCGTGCGATGACAGGCCTGGCACCCGCCGTCCTCATCCTCGGCGCGCTGGCCTGCCTGCTGCTGGCACTGGCGCTGTGGGTGATCATGCGCGGGCGCCGCAAGGAGCATGAGCAGTCGATCAACCTGCACATGAAGCGCAGCGTGGACGGCCACCGGGAGGTGATCTCGCCCTCGCCGCCCATGGCCGAGCCCGCCTTCCGCGCCCCCGCGGCGCAGCCCGCGCCCTCACCCGCTGCCGTGCAGTGGCTGGCCCAGCGGCTGGGCGTCCAGTCCTGGGGAATCTCGTCCAACACCCTGGCCCTGTTCGCCATCACCGGCCTGGTGCTGGCCTTGCTGGCAACCAGCCAGGCAGGTGCTGCCGCGGGGCTGGTGGTGGCCGTGTTGTATGCCGTGGTGCTGGCCTTCGGCATCTGGCGGCGGCAGGCCAAGCGCCGCGAAAGACTGCTGCAGCAACTGCCCGGCTTCCTGGACAACATGGTCCGCCTGATCTCCATCGGCAACTCGCCCCATGCGGCCTTCCAGATGGCGCTGAACAATGTCCCCGATCCGCTGGGCGACGCGCTGCAGCAGGCGGCGGCCATGCTCAGCGCATCGCCCGACCTGGGGCAGGCCATGGGCCAGCTGGAGCGCAACTGGCGCCTGCCCGAATTCGGCCTGCTGGCCGCCGTGTTCCGCATGAGCGTGCGCTATGGCGGCCGCGCCGACCTGGTGCTGGAGCGTGTCTCGGCCTACATCCGCGACCGCCAGTCCGCCGAGCGCGAGCTGCATGCGCTGTCCTCCGAGATCCGCATGTCGGCCTGGGTGCTGGCCCTGCTGCCCCTGGTGGTGGGGACGCTGATCATGGTGATCAACCGCGGCTACTTCATGCGCATGTGGAACGACGACAGCGGCCAGACCATGGTCCTGGTCGCCGCCGCCCTGGAGGCCCTGGGCGCCTTTCTTCTCTACCGGCTGGCCAAGCTGAGGTGAACCCATGACAGCACAGGCACAGGCCCACCCATCCGTCTGCGCAAGGAGCCACGCATGACCACGCAGCAACTGTGGATCGCCAGCATCAGCCTGGGCGCGCTGGGACTGGTGCTGTGGGCCTGCGCCCTGGTGTGGAAGCTGTGGCGCTCGGCCCGTGCCTCCAGCCAGGTCGCCAGGATATTGCAGGCGCGCGATACCGCATCGACCCCGAAGGCCGCCACGAAGAGCGCCATGCAGGCCAACGACGCGCAGCTGCTCAACCCGCTGTCCATCAACGTGCGCTCCTCCGATTCGCCACAGGCGGTGGCCGCCAACCTCCCGCCCCCGGCCTGGCTGCAATGGGGCGTGGCCAAGGCCTTGCTGGCCGATGAGGACCGCAAGCTGCTGGACCAGGCCGGCGTGGGCACGCGCAACGGCAGCATGGCCTATGTGGCCAGCCGCATGGTGCTGTGCGTGGTCCTGCCCCTGCTGACACTGGGTGTGCTGCGCCCCGGCGAAAACGCGGCGCTGATCTACGGCTTTCTCGGGGTGAGCCTGGGGCTCATGCTTCCCAAATGGTTTCTGCGCTCGCGGGCCAAGGGCCGGCGCGAGCAGGTGGTCGAGGAACTGCCGCTGTTCGTCGACCTGCTGCGGCTGCTGCAGGGCGTGGGCCTGAGCGTGGACCAGAGCCTGCAGATCCTGGCCTCGGAATTCAAAAGCGTGCTGCGCGTCATCAGCGGAGAACTGGCCCTGGCCAACCAGCTCTACAACACCGGGCGCACGCGCGAGCAATCCTTCCAGCGCATGGTCAACATGAGCGCCGACGACGACATGAGCGCCATCGTCAACCTGCTGGTGCAGGTGGACAAGCATGGCGGCGCCGTGCAGGAGCCGCTGCGGGAATTCAGCATCCGGCTGCGCGAAAAGCGCCAGGCCAGCTTCAAGGAAAAGATAGGTTCCATCACCGTCAAGATGACGGGCGTCATGGTCCTCACGCTGCTGCCCGCCCTGCTCGTCATCACGGCGGGCCCCGGCTTCCTGGCCGTGATCAGGGCATTGACCACCATGGGAGGACGCTAGGCATGCGACACCAGGAAAACACCCACGCAGGGCGGACGCCAGCGCCGGCACCCCTTGCAACCCTTGCACCCCTTGCAACTCTGGCAGCCCTGACGACCCTGGCCTTGGCCCTGGCCGGCTGCGCCAGCAAGGGGCCGCAGGGCTACGGCGCCCCTTCCGCGCAGCAGGAAACCGCCGCCCAGGCCCAGCAGCAATTGCAGAACGCCCAGCAGGCCACCCAGGTGGACAACGCCCAGACCTATCTGGACCTGATCACGCAGATGCAGCAGGCGGGCCAGTGGTATGCCTCGCTGGCGCACACCGAAGCCTTCGAGCAGCAGTACGGCGTGAACCCGGAGTCGCGCCTGATGCGGGCCGACGCGCTGCGCAACACCGGCCAGGTCGAGCAGGCCCGGCAGGCCTACCTGGCGCTGCTGCAGGGCGCCACCACGGCGCGGGCGCGGCGCGGCCTGGGCCTGCTGTACGCAAGCCAGGGCCAGTATGGCCAGGCCGTGGAGCAGCTGGACAAGGCGCGCCAGCTCAACCCCATCGACGCCAACGTGCTCAGTGACCTGGCCTACGCCCACATGCTCGACGGCCGGCTGGCCGCCGCGCAGATGCCCATCATGCAGGCCTCGCAACTCGCCCCGGCCAACGCACGGGTGCAGCTGAACATGGCGCTGTTCTGGCTGGCCAGCGGCAACCAGGCCCAGGCGTCGCAGCTGCTGCGCCAGTTGGCCCAGCCCCAGGCCAAGGGCGCCCTGCCCATGATCGACCAGACCTCGCTGCAGACCCTGCAGGCACAGCTGACCAGCGTGCGCGATGCCGTGCGCCTGCGCGACGAAAGCCTGCCCGCCGAGGCCGGTGCCGGTGCCGGTGCCGCTGTGTCCAGCGCCCCTGTGCTGCCTTCTGTGCTGCCCCCTGCACCGCCCCCTGTGCCGACCCTGGGCACCCGCCCCGAAGCACGCGCCACCGAGGCCCTGCCCGGGACCCTGCCGGCCGGCATCACCCGGCGCATTCTTCTTTCCGAGCCGCCCGGCGCCGCAGGCGCAGCACCGGCCTCGCCACTTTGAGGAGCACGACATGCCAGACACATACCGCATGGACCCACCGCGCCGCACTGCAGGCGCCAACGCTCTGGCCCCTGGCTGCTGGCCGCCGGCCTGGCCCTGCTTCCCACGGCCGCGCTGCATGCCCAGGCCTTTGGCGAAGTGCAGAGCCCGCCCGAGCAGGTGGATGCACGGCCCCATGTGTTCGCCGAGCCCTCCACCGACTCCATCCTGGTCGGCTACACGCTCTACACCAACCCCGATGGAACCGTGATGTACCTGCCCCGGCGCGAGATCGACATCGGCGGGGGCACCCTGCGGCTGCTGGAAATGCAGCACAGCCAGCCGGGCCAGCGTGCGCGCCCCATCGCGGGCGAGCAGGCGCGGCGCAGCTATGCACGCTACCTCAAGAGCTTCGAGACGGAAATCCCCGCCCTGTACAAGACCGGCGTCGAAGCCGGCGGCAAGAACTGAGGCCGGCCCCGGCCACGGCTTGCAGGAACGACCATGACCCGGCGCCAGCCCCGCGCTCACCGCTTCCACCGATCTGCCAGCCTGCGGCAGCGGGGGGTGTATGCGCTGGAGTGGGCCATCATCTTCCCGGTGTTCTTTGCCCTGCTGTATGCCTGCATCAGCTACGGGCTGGCGTTCCTGGTGCGCGAATCCATGCAGGCCGCCGCCGAAGACGCCGCGCGGGCCACGCTGCGCTACCAGACCAGCCGCAGCGCCCGCCTGGACGCGGCCCGCAGCCTGGTGCAGCAGCGGCTCGACTGGCTGCCCGCCGACCTGAGGCCCACGGCAGGCAGCATCGACGTGCGCATCTGCAGGCTGCAGAACAGCGAACTGTGCTCGGCCACGCTGACCTGCGGCGTGCTGGTTGCCGAACGCTGCATGGTGCGCGTGGGCTTCACCATCCCTTATGGAACCAGCCCGATAGCGCCCGCCCTGCCGGGCTTCGGCCTGGTCATGCCCACCACGTTGACGGCCAGCGCCAACATCATGGTGGACAGGGGGGGCTATGAAGCTCCCCCTGAGTCGCTTCGCGCCTTCCCCCTCTCTCGCTTCGCGGGAGGGAGGCATACGGGCCACCGGCGACACCCGCGGGGCAGGGCTGCACAGGCGGCAGCGCGGCGTGGCGGCGGTGGAGTTCGCGTTGATCGCCGGGGTGATGGTGATGCTGCTGATGGGCATGTTCGTGTACTGGCGCGTGCTGCAGGCACAGCAGTCGCTGGCGCGTGCCACGGGCGATGGTGCGCGCATGGTCCAGCATCTGGCCTTTGGCGGGATGGCGGGCTACAACCCGGCCAAGCCGGCCGAACGCGCCAACATCCTGCAGGCCACCAGCGATGTGGTGAACCAGAGCCTGGCGGCCAGCGGCATTCCAGCGGGCACGGCGCCCACCCAGATACAGATCAACTGGGGCACTTCCCAGGCCACGCTGAGCGTGGTGTACATGCTTCCCCCCGTGCTGGGCCAGGGCCTGCAGGTGGGCAGCCAGACCTTGGGCGAACCCACGCGCCTGGAGTCCCGCAGCCTGATCAGGCTTGCGCCCGGCAGCTAGACAGGAGGACCAGAGCATGCTCACCCACCTCCCCGCATCCGTACACCGCCCCCACACGCGCCGGCAACGGCGCCGACAAGGGCGCCGGCAAGGCGGCAGCCTGCTCGTCCAGTTCGCCCTGCTGGGCTCGGTGCTGTTCCTGTTGCTCGGCGTCGTGGACCTGGGCTACATGTACTACGCCAAGCGCGACCTGCAGCGCATTGCCGATCTGGCGGCCACCCAGGCGGCCCAGGCCATCAATGCCGAGCGCAGCAACCGCGCCGCCTGCGTGACGGCGGGCGAGGACAGCATCACGGCCAACTGGCCGGTTCCACTGACCCGCAACAGCACCCAGACCGTGGTCAGCTGCGGCAACTGGAACCCGGCGGACCCGGCGCGCCAATCGAGCGGCGGCCGCTTCTTCGACGCCAGCTCCGGCCCGCTGAACGCGGCGCGCGTGACGGTGGGAGGCACCTCGCCCACCATCTTCCCCGGTCCCTGGAGCCGTGCCGTGGTGGCCGAGGCCATTGCCATGCGCAACGACTCGGTGGCGTCCTTCCAGGTGGGCTCGCAGCTGCTGCGCTTCAACAAGGACACGCCGCTGGGCGGGCTGCTGGGCCTGGTGGGGCTGGACGTGGGCATGCTGACCCTGCTGGACTCCAAGGGCCTGGCCGATGCCAAGATCAGCCCGGCCGGCCTGCTCAAGGCCCTGGGCGTGAACCTGGGCATAGAGCAGCTGCGCGCGCTGTCGCCCGAGGGCCTGGCCAACATCGCCAGCGTCACCCTGCTGAACGTGATCGACGCCTCCATCAGCGCCATCACCGACAACGCGCTGGCCGTGCAGCTCAATGCGCTCAAGACCCAGATCATCAACGCGGGCCTGAGCACCATCAAGATCCCGCTGGGCAGCCTGGATGACCAGAAGGGCCTGTTCGCCTTCCTGGGCGCCGGCCGCACCGATCCGCTGAACTCGGCCATGGACGTGCAGCTGGGCATTGGCGACCTGCTGAAGACGGCCATTGCCATCGGTGCCAACGGCCACGCGCTGCAGGCCAACCAGCTGGATGTGGCCGGGCTCATCAAGGGCCAGCTGACCATCGTGCAGCCGCCCACCATTGCCGTGGGCCCCGTCGGCACGCAGGGCTACAGCGCGCAGATCCGCCTGAACCTGAACGTGGACACCGACCAGCTGCTGGGCGGCGCACTCAAATGGCTGGTCAAGGACATCCTGGGCACCCAGGTCAAGCTGCCCATTGCCGTGGACATCACCAACGCCACCGGCACGCTGACCGCACTGCAGTGCAGCGCCAGCCCGCAGACCATGGACCTGTCGGTCAAGTCCTCCATCCTCAACGCCTGCGTGGGCAAGATGGACCCCAACAACAAGCAAAGCTGCGAGAAGGGCCTGCAAAATGAGCAGCTCATCACCCTGCTGCACCTGCCCGTGCTGAACGGCAAGCTGTGGGTGCCGGCGCTGGAGTACACGGACTCCACCACGGGCCTGGGCATGGAGCCCGGCTACGAAGACCCGGCCGACCCCAACTGGTCCAAGACCAACCGCTCCACGCAGGTGAACCAGCTGGCACTGGGCGACACGGTCAACAACATCGTCACGGGACTGCTCAACCTGCTCAGCGGCCTGCTGCAGCCACCGAACAGCACGCCCACCGACATCACCACGCGCCTGCTGGGCTCCTACCTGGACGCCTCCATGGTGAACGGGCTCTACAACGTGACCAGCCTCACCAACCTGCTGCTCAACGGGCGCGGCGTGGCCGGCGACAAGGACTACATGCCGCCGCTGCTCACGTCCAACTTCACCTTCAACAACGCCATCGCCAAGTCCTGCCTGCTGGTGGCCTGCCCGTCCTCCACCTGGAACAGCGGCACGTTCTCGGCCGCCCTCAACTCCTACACCAGCGTGCCCGGCGGCCTGCTGGATGTGCTGGGCATCTCCACCTACGACAACGGCTACCAGAGCTGCGCGGGCCTGCTCAGCTCGCTGCTCAACTGGAATGGCTGCGTCAAGAACAACGTGACCAAGCTGCTGACCTCGCACCCGCAGTACCTGTACGCGATCAACCCGAACAGCCCCGAGATCCAGTCCCTGCTCAACCGCGACAACAACCTCAACTGCACCGGCGCCCTGTGCACCCTGCTCAAGCCGCTGGTCACCACCGTGCTCAAGCCCATCCTCAACGGCGTGGGCACGCTGCTGACCAGCGTGCTCAAGGACACGCTGGGGCTGGAGGTGGGCCGCACCGACATCAAGGCCCTGTCCATCGGCTGCGACACGGCGCAACTGGTTTTCTGAACGGCAGGCAAGGCCATCCAATCCATGAATCGACAACGAGGGAATGCAACGTGAATCTGGACGAGCTCGTCATCTATGTCTGGGAAGGCCAGGCCGACATCGCCGAGCGGGTGGAGCGCTGCGTGCTCAACCTGGGCGTGGACGTGGTGCGCGCCGACGGGCTGACCCTGCCCGCCGACACCAGCGAGCTGGGCAATGCGATTGCCGTGGTCAGCGTCTCGGTGCTGGAGGGCGCGCGCTTCACGCGCCAGGGCGTGGAGGGCACCTTCGGCATGCCCGTGCTGTGGGTCAGCGCCAAGCAGCGCGACGCCAACGCCGGCACCTATGCCATGGAGTACTCGCATGTGCTTCCCTTCGACTTCACGGGGGCCGAGCTGCGGGCCATGCTGGTGCGCATCCTGCGGCGCATGCAGAGCAACCAGCGCCAGGTGCAGCGCTCGGAGGACATCATCGCCGTGGCCGACTGCATGCAGCGCCTGCTGCGCGACGTGGACACCTTTGCCGACTGCGAGCACAGCGTGCTCATCATCGGCGAGACCGGCGTGGGCAAGGAGCGCATTGCCGAGCGGCTGCACGAGCGCAACAACCGCTACGGCCAGGGCCCCTTCGTGGTGGTCAACTGCGGCGCCATCCCGGACGGGCTGTTCGAGTCCCTGTTCTTCGGCCATGCCAAGGGCTCGTTCACGGGCGCGGTGAATGCCCACAAGGGCTATCTGGAGCAGGCCAACGGCGGCACGCTGTTCCTGGACGAGATCGCGGACCTGCCGCTGTACCAGCAGGTCAAGCTGCTGCGCGTGCTGGAAGAGCGCGCCATCACGCGGCTGGGCTCGGCCGCCGCCGTGCGGCTGGATTTCCGGCTGGTGGCGGCCACCAACAAGCCGCTGCGCGGGCTGGTGCGCGAGGGGCGCTTCCGGGCAGACCTGTTCTTCCGCCTGGCCGTGATCGAGCTGCAGATCCCCAGCCTGGAGGAGCGCGGCGAGGCCGACAAGCTGGCCATCTTCCACGCCATCCTGCGCAAGGTGGTGGGCGAGGCCACGATGAAGGAGCTGGGCGAGGCGCCCTTCTTCATCCTCGACGCCGTGGCCCAGATGTACTTCCCCGGCAATGTGCGCGAGCTGCGCAACCTGGCCGAGCGCATCGGCGTGGCTGCCCGCCAGACGCGCGACTGGAACGCCGATGGCGCCACGCAGCGCATCCTGCAGCACGCCCAGGCCCTGTCGGCCACCACCTTCCCGCCGGACGCGGGCGCCGCCGAGCCCCTGCTGGCCGACCGCAGCAACTGGGACATGGACGAGCGCAACCGCATCATCGCGGCGCTCAACACCAACGACTGGAAGCGCCAGAACACGGCCCAGCACCTGGGCATCAGCCGCAAGGTGCTCTGGGAAAAGATGCGCAAGTACCAGATCAGCGACGGCGAGCCCGAAGTGCCCGTGCCGGGCTGAGCACGCCCTCCGACACATCCCCATCCCCCACGCCATGGAGACCTCCACGAACATGCAGGACAAGCCGGTCATCATCTTCGTCAGCGCCGTCTACCCAAGCCAGTACAGCCTGCTGTGCAGCCACCTTCGCGCCAGCGGCGCGGCCGACAGCTGGTTCATGACCATGCCCGGCCATGCCGAGAACTACGCCAGCCAGTGCGACCACCTGCTGTCGTTCCGGCCCGATGGCGACATCGTCGGCCCGCAAAGCTACTACTACTCCAGCAAGGTGGAGCGCTCGGCACGCATAGGCCGCGGCCTGCTGCAGGGCCTGCAGGCCTTCGAGAAGGAAAAGGGCAAGCGCATCGACGTGGTGGTCGCCCACTCGCTGTGGGCCGCGCCCAACCTGCTGTACGGCGAGATCGATGCCGCCATCGTCAGCTACATCGAATTCCCCAGCTACCGCGTGCACGGCAACGAGCCCGACTACCCGCCCGACCTGTCCCAGCGCCTGGCCGACCGCAACATGGAAATGCTGCACTACCACCAGGTGCTGTGCAGCGACCTGACCATCACGCCCAGCGCCCATGCACGCTCGCTGTTCCCGCCGCTGCTGCAGGAGCGCGTGGCCGTGCAGTTCGAGGGCTTCGACATCCAGGCGCCCGACGAGCAGGCCGAGCCGCCGCCGCGCCAGGACACGCGCTTCACCGTGGCCTTCTCATCGCGCGACCTGTCCAGCTCCAAGGGCTTCGAGACCTTCATGCGCCTGGTCGATCGACTGGTGCGCGAGGGCGATGGCCAGCAGATGCGCTTCATCGCTCTGGGCGACCCCACGGCCGTGACCTACGGTTACGAACAGCAGTGGGTGGAGCGCCGCTACCAGGGCAAGGTGGCCAGTTTCCGCGACCATCTTCTGCAGATCCACCCGGCCGCCCAGGTGGTGGAGTTCCCGGGCAAGCTGCCGTATGACGAGTTCGCGCGCACGCTGGCCTCGGTGGACCTGTTCCTCTATCCGCTGCGCTACGGCGTGGCCAACTGGGGCCTGATGGAGATCCTGGCGCGCGGCGGCTGCGTGATCGGATCGAACTGGGGCTTTGTGCCGGAGCTGGTGCAAAACGATGTCAACGGCCTGCTGCTGCCCGACAGCGACGACGCCTGGATCGGCGCCATCCGCCAGCTGCGCGACGACCCGGCCCGGCGCCAGCGCTACGGCCGGGCCGCGCGCGAAACGGGCAAGCGCTTTCACATCTCCAACGTGGCCCCGCGCTTCATGGACCTGTTCCGCCTGGCCATGGCGCGGCGCAGGGCCGCCCCGCTGATGCTGGAGTGAGATGCCGGACGGGCCCGGGCCAGGCACGGGCCAGGCACGGGCCAGGGGCGACCCAGGCGCGGCCCAGGGCCGGATAGGTCCAGGCCTCAGGCCCGCGCCCGCAGGAAAAATCCCGTACCCATGCCGGCCTCGGCGGCCGACACCTCGGCTCCACCAGACACGGTGGAGGCCGCCACAAGGGCAGACATGCGCTCCATGCCGCTCCAGCTCAGGGCCATGTCCAGCTCGTCGCCGTCCTGCACCTCGGTCGCCTCCAGCACCTCCAGCACGTCTTCCACGCGCACCACCTGGTCCAGCAGGCCATGCAGCGAGGGCCGGGCGATGAAGAAGCCCTGCGCGCCATGGGCGCCCGCCAGCGCCACGGCCTCCAGGCCCTGGGCGGACTCGATGCCTTCCACGATCACGCAGGCGCCCCGGTCGGCGCACAGGCTGACCAGGCCCTGCATCATCCGGGCCGAAGGCCGGGCCTGCAGGCTCTGGTCCAGCACGGACTTGTCGATCTTGACGATGTTGGCGCGCAGCTTGCCCAGAATGTCCAGGCCGCCGCGCCGGGGCACGATGTCGTCCAGCGCCACGCGCACGCCCAGGATCTGCAGGTGCCGCACCAAGCCCAGAGCGGCCTTCTCGCAGGGGAAGGCGCCGGTCTCGGTGATCTCCAGCACCAGGCGCTGGGCGATCTCGGGCCGGTCCTCCAGGTAGTCGAACACGCCGTCCCACCAGGCGTCGTCGCAGAACGAGGCGGCCGACAGATTGCAGCCCAGGCTGTGGCCGGTCTTCATCTCCAGCGCACCTATCACCGACCACAGCACGCTGCGGTCCAGCCGCGCGGCCAGGCCCAGGCGCTCCAGCGCCTCGATGGCATGGGGCACGGCATAGTTGTCGTAGGCAGAGAACACGCTGCGGCGCAGCAGGCACTCGTGGTAGAGCGTGCGGCCCGCGCCGGCCCCACTGCCCCCGCCTGCCATGCCTGCGGGCTCCAGCAGCGTCACGGGCTGGAATGCCAGCGCCAGGTGGCCCAGCCGCAGATCGTCCAGCAGGCGGCCCGCCAACTGCATGTCGGCCTGGTAGGCCTTGATCAGCCTGGGGTGCATCCTGCGCACCGCCATGTCCTGGACACCCGCCGTGGCGTGGCCCTTGCCGCGTATCTCGTGCAGGCCCGTCAGGGAGACGCAGCCCAGCGCCTGCACCTCGGCGCGCAGATAGGCCTGGCGCGCGCCGTCCACCACCGGGTCGCGCACCAGGGCGGACTCCAGCGCATGCATCCAGCCATGCCGGGCCTGATTGCCGGGCAGCACTGTGTCGGCCATCGTGCGGGGATCGAACCCCCGAACCAGCACCGTGTCGCCCGCACGCTCCAACGATTCGGCATCGATGCCCAGACCCGTGAGCCGGTCCACGCAGGCCCGCATGGCCTCCTCGCAGAAGCCGTTGCCGTAGACGCTGCGCCAGGTCTGCAGGGGCGACAGCCAGATGGCCAGGTCCACGGGGGTGTCGCCGGGCGGAGCTTCGATGATGTCGTCGTGCATGGTGTGCTCCTTCATTCAACGGCCTGCAATGGGTTGTGAATAGCAGTGAAATCCGATCGCCCTGCGCCCCCGGCCGGACGGCCCGCCGCCGAGCACGCCGGCATCCACGGCCGACAGCGCCAGGTCCACATGGCCGGCCACCAGGTCAAAGACCACCGAGCAGGCATCCGCCTTGCGGCTGAAATACGCCAGCGTGGCGTCCGTGCCACCTGCGAAGCTGCCCAGCAGCGCCTGCCCGTCCTGCTCCTGAAACACGGCCTGCGCGCCGCCCTGCTGGGGCACGATGACGCGGTCACCCTGCTGCAGCACGGCGCCGGCCTGGGCCGCGATCACGTCATTGCGCCGCACGATGCGCACGCCCTCGCTCACGCGCGTCAGCATTGCCACCGGCGCCATCTGTGCATGCGCGCCTCCATCACCGGACTCGCGCGCAGAGGCAAAGCCAGAAGCGCGCGGCACCGCCGCAGACGCAAACGAGGCGGGCACGTTCAACGGCTTGATGCGCGCCCTGTCCGGGTGGGCGCGCAGTCGCGGCAGGGGCACGCCTGCAAACGACAACGAGACAGCGGCCATGGTTTCTCCTCCGAAAGACAGCGATCGATGGGGTGCGTGGCGCAGCACCCGGTTTTCCAGACACTGCGACAAGCTTTTTGCATCCTGTTGCAACAAGCGTGCCATGGGCCTGGACGTCTTCATCCAACGCAAAGCCATCTGTAACCTATTGATTTATTTGAACACCCACGCACAGCCGCCGCCATGTCACCTCGCGGCGTTACGGGCGATGTCACGTAACGCCGGCGCGCCACGGCGTTACTTTCACGGCGGCCGCGCGGGGCGACGCGGCCCTGGCTGCCAGGCGTAGCCCCCCTTTCGGTGTATGTTCCAGCGCATCACTTCAGGAGCCGGCCCTGTCCCCGCAAAAGTCCATCCAACGGGATCTGGTGATCCTCTGGCTCACCATCTCGGCCGTCGCCCTGGTGCTGGCGTGGCTGCTGCTGCTGCTGAGCCGGCAGGGCACCGACCAGCAGGTTTCCCGCGCCCGCGACGCCGCAGGCGTCAGCTGCAGCGCACTGCAGGCCGGGGCCGCGCGCATGGGGCTGGCGGGGCTGATGGCGGACACGCCCAGCGCACAGGCCCGGTCCGCCGCGCAGGCCGTGCTGGACCTGGCGCTGCGCGAGCGCCCCGGCATGGAAGGCGGCTTCTGGCGCGAGGGCCCCGGTGTCGTGGCCTATGCCTTTCCCACCTATGACGGCTCGGGCATCAAGCGTGATGCGCCCAGTGCGGAGATGGAGCGCATCGCCTCCACCGCCCAGCGCGCGCGGGACAGCGCAGGCCTGGTGACCGACCTGCGCCCCGGCCTGCGCGAGGCGGTGGTCTTTGCCGCCTGCCCGGCCCAGGCCGATGCGCCCGCCCTGGTGGCCTGGACGCTGATGCGCGTTCCCCTGATCAGCGCCGACGTGGTCAACCCCCTCATCCTTGCCGTCAGCCTGCTGCTGGGCATGGTCCTGGTCTCGGGCCTGTGGCTGGGCAGAATGCTCCGGCGCTGGCAGCGGCAGTCGGCACAGATGGAGCAGCAACTGCTCAGTGCCGAACGGCTGGCCACCCTGGGCCGGCTGTCCGCAGGCCTGGCACACGAGATCCGCAACCCGCTGGGCACCATGCGCATGAAGGCCGAGACCGCGCTGGCAGCGCCCGCGCCACTGCGTGAAGCGCGCAGCCAGGGCGCACTGGAGGCCGTACTGGCCCAGACCGCGCGCCTGGAAGACCTGGTATCGAGCCTGCTGGCCTTGACCCAGCCCTTCCGGGTGCAACCGGAGCCGGTGGACCTGCAGCAGCTGCTGGACGAAAGGCTGCAGGCACATGCCGAGCTGGCCCAGGCCAGGGGCGTGCAACTGGCAACGGCGGTTTCCGCCGGCCTTGCCCGGGACCTGCAGGATGGGCGCCGCCCGCTGCTGGACCCCGTGCAGATGGCCAGGGCGCTGGACAATCTGCTGCTCAACGCACTGGCGCACACGGCGGCCGGCGGCCGGGTGGAACTGGGCGCAGACCGCAGCGGCACCACCGTTTCCCACCGCAACAGCCCGCTGCAACTGTGGGTGGCCGATGACGGCACGGGCATTGCGCCCGAGCTGCGCGACACCCTGTTCGAGCCCTTCACCACCGCACGCCCCGGCGGCACCGGGCTGGGATTGGCGCTGGTGCGCGAAATCGTGCTGGCCCATGGAGGCCGCATCGCGCTGGGCAAGACAACACAAGGCACACGCATAGAAATGGAATTTCCATGGCCCGCATCCTGATCGTTGACGATGACACGGCCTTCCGCGAAAGCCTGGCCGAGATGCTGGGCGACCTGGGCCACGCGGTCAGCGCGGCGCCCACCGTGGCGGCGGGGCTGCAGGTACTGCAGGCCGGTTCGGTGGATGTGGCCATCGTCGATCTGCGCATGCCCGGCGAGGACGGGCTGGCCTTCCTGCGCAAGGCCCGCGGCCTCTCGCGGGCGCCCTGCATCATGCTCACGGCCTACGCCAGCGGCAGCAACACCATCGAGGCCATGCGCCTGGGCGCCTTCGACCACCTGACCAAGCCCATTGCCAGAACCTCGCTGGTCGAGGTGCTGGAGCGCGCCTTGCTCAGTGCCGGCCAGGCCGGCAGCCCCGAGAACGCGGCACAGCACCCGGCGCAGAACCCGGAGCAGGATGGCGATGACGCCGAGCTGGTCAGCGGCAGCGAGGCCATGCGGCAGGTCTTCAAGCGCATCGGCCTGGCGGCGGACAGCGACGCCACCGTGCTGGTGCTGGGCGAGACCGGCACGGGCAAGGAACTGGTGGCCCGAGCCCTGCACCGCAACAGCGCCCGGGCGGAGCGCCCCTTCGTGGCCGTCAACTGCGCGGCCATTCCGGCAGACCTGATGGAAAGCGAACTCTTCGGCCATGTGAAGGGCGCCTTCACGGGCGCCGTCAGCGACCGCGCCGGGCGCTTTCGCGAGGCGCAGGGCGGCACGCTGTTCCTCGATGAAGTGGGCGACATGCCGCTGCCCACGCAGGCCAAGATCCTCAGGGCGCTGCAGGAGCGCGAGATCACGCCCGTGGGCGCCAGCCGGGCGCTGCCCGTGAACGTGCGCATCATCGCGGCCACGCACCGCGACCTGCCGGCTGCCGTCAAGGAGGGGCGCTTTCGCGAGGATCTCTGGTACCGGCTCCAGGTCGTGCCCGTGCACCTGCCGCCGCTGCGCGAGCGCCTGGGCGACGTGCTGCTGCTGGCCGAGCATTTCCTGCGCCAAGGCGGCGGCACCTCGCCCAAGCGCCTGGGTGCCGACGCCGCGCGCCTGCTGCTGGCGCACGACTGGCCCGGCAATGTGCGCGAGCTGCGCAACGCCATGGAGCGCGCGGCCCTGCTGTGCCCCGGGCCGGTCATCGGGGCCGAGCACATCGGCCTGCAGCCTGCCGTGGCGCACGGGCCCGCCATCGACTGGAACGGCCCGCTGGCCGCCGCCGTCGCCCAGTTGGAGCGCGAAATGGTCACGCGTGCCCTGGCCGCCGCCACGGGCAACCGTGCCGAGGCCGCGCGCCGCCTGGGACTGTCGCGCCAGCAGCTGTACCGCAAGCTGGCGGAGTTCGGGCTGGGCTGAGGCCGCAATGGGCACACGGACGCGCGGACGCACGGACGGCGCCGCATGTGTCCGATACGGTGACACCGGCTGTCTCCGCATCGGACACCGGGCCCGCAGCATCCGATGCAAGCCCTTGATTTCATGAGGATTCCTGATGGCATGGCACTTGCATTGACGGATGCGTGTCCATCGCCAACCAAGGAGCCCTCATGTCCCGATTTGTTCTTACCTCCGCCGTTCTGTGGCTGGGTTCCAGCGCATTGAATGCGCATACCGTGCCGCCCGGCGCCTTCGCCCCTTCAGCCCCTGCAGGGCCTGGCGCGCCGCACGCACAGGCCGTGCTTGAAAGCGCCGTAGCCCGGCTGCTGACCAATCCGTATGGAGAGGTGGACGGCCTGCGCCTGACCGACGGCACGGTGGTCCGGTTCCCGCCGCATATGTCCGACGCGCTCACGGCAGCCGTGAAGGTGGGCGACACGGTGCGCATCATCGGCCGCAGCGAAGCCGGTGGTGCGGTCAAGGCGGATGCCATCGTGAACTCGGCCAGCGGCCAGACCGTGTACGACCAGCCGCCCGCCCGCGACGGCACGCGCCCCATGCCGCCGCACCTGCGCATGGCCGGCCTGCAGACGCAGCAGGCCCAGGGCCGCATTGACGTGGTCCTCACCGGCCCGCGCGGTGATGCCAACGGCGTCATCCTGTCCGACGGCGCCATCGTGCGCTTTGCCCCCCATGCGCTGCAGCAGCCGCTGCAGCCGGGGCAGCTGTTTGCCGCCTCGGGCCTGGGCACGCGCAACGCGCACGGCACCTCGCTGGAGGCCACCAGCATGGGTGCCAGCCTGTCGGACCTGCAGCCGCTGTACGACCGCGCGCGCTGACACCACCGCCCGGTCCCAGGGGCCGGGCGGGCTCCTGCGCCCTCCTGCTGTTCTGCTTTTCTGCTTTCCTGCCTTCACCGAACCCCGCCATGTCCCCCAAGATCGCCCCCGTCCTGCTGCTGCTGATCTCCAACGTCTTCATGACCTTCGCCTGGTACGGGCACCTGAAGTTCGAGAACCGGCCGCTGTACCTCGTCATCCTGGTGAGCTGGCTGATCGCGCTGGCCGAGTACTGCTTTGCCGTGCCCGCGAACCGGCTCGGCCATGAGGTCTACAGCGCGGCCGAGCTCAAGACCATCCAGGAGGTGATCACGCTGGTGGTGTTCGCCGTCTTCTCCGTGCTCTACCTGGGCGAGAAGCTCACGCTCAACCACCTGGTGGGCTTCGGCTTCATCTGCCTGGGCGCCTTCTTCGTGTTCAAGGGCCCCCTGCGCTGAAGGAAGCCGCCATGCACCGCACACACCACCATGCGCGGCGCTGGCTGCCGGGGCTCAACTTCTTCCTGGCCGATGTGCGCGACGGCCTGGGACCGTTCCTGGGCGTGTTCCTGCTCGCCCAGGGCTGGCGGCTGGACGACATCGGCTACGTCATGGCCCTGGGCGGCATCGCGGGCATGCTGGCCATCACGCCACTGGGCGCGCTGGTCGATGCCTCGCGCCGCAAGCGCCGGCTGCTGGCCGCGGCCATCGCCCTGCTGCTGGCGGGCAACCTGGCCATCTGGATCGCACCGTCGCTGGCCGTCACGGCGGCATCGCAGGTCATCACCGGCGTGGTCGCGGCCTTGATCGCCCCCTGCCTGCTGGGCATCACGCTGCAGATCACCGGCCATGCGGACCTGCCCCGGCAACTGGGCATCAACGAAGCCTGGAACCACGCTGGCAACGTGGCCACGGCCGCGCTGGCGGGGGCCATGGGCCTGCGCTGGGGACTGCCTTCCGTCTTCGTGCTCATGGCCCTGATGGGCTGCGCCTCGCTGGCCTGCCTGGCGCTGATGCGGCTGGATGAAACCCCGCAAGGCACGCCGCCCCCAGAGCAGGCCGGGCCTTGCGCACCCGGCCTGCTGCACGTGCTCACGGGCACGCCGGCGCTGCGGGTGCTGGCCGTGGCCATGCTGCTGTTCCACCTGGGCAATGCCGCCATGCTGCCCCTGCTGGGCCAGGCCGCCGTGGCGCGCGGCCATGCCAATCCCAGCGGCTTCACGGCGCTGACCATCATCGTGGCGCAACTGGTCATGATCCCCATGGCCCTGCTCGCCGGGCGCCACGCCCAGCGCAGCGGCTACTGGCTGCTGGTCAAGGCGGCCCTGCTGTCGCTGCCGCTGCGCGGCCTGGTCGCCGCCACCTGGGATTCGGACTGGGCGCTGATTCCCGTGCAGGTGCTCGACGGCGTGGGCGCGGGGCTGCTGGGCGTTGCCCTGCCGGGCCTGGTCGCGCAGACGCTGCGCGGCACCGGCCACGTCAACGCGGGCCTGGGCGCCGTGATGACGCTGCAAGGCCTGGGCGCGGCCGCCAGCCCGGCACTGGCGGGCTGGATTGCGCAGCGCTTCGGCTTTGATGCGGCCTTTCTTTCGCTGGGCGGCATCGCGGTGCTGGCCCTGGCGCTGTGCTGGTTCGGCGCGCCGTCCGAACACCGGGCAGCCCGTCTCCAGCCCAAGGCCTGAAGACCGGCAGCGCACGGCTCGCTTTCGGAGCACCTGGACACATTTGGGGGCCTGGAAACATAGGAGAATTCCTAGGACCCGAATCAGAACCCGCGCCATCGCGGACTTGCCTCCCAGCGGCCAGCGCCTGCCGCCCCCGAATGACTGTCAAGAACAAGAAGCCTTCCGCGCGCAAGCGCAGTTCCTCCCCCGCCTCCAAGAAGAAAGCCTCCAGCCGCAGCGGACTGTGGCGCTCCATGCTCGCCGCCCTTGTGGCGGCAGCGGGCACCTTCCAGATCGCCAGTTGCAGCCTGGACCCGAACTGGCACCCCAAGCTTCCCGAGCCCCCGTTCCTGTCCACCCTGCCCATCCCCGGGCTGGAGCACCTGCGCAAGCAGCCGGAGACAGGTTCGGGCACGGCCTCCGGTGGCGGCAGCCCGCCAGCCGGCAGCATGGCCACGGGCTTTTCGCACTGCCGCGACTTCTTCCCCGGTGGCGAGCCCCCGGCCCTGCAGATCCAGCCCCAGCAGCGCGAGCTGTGCTTCAGCGCCTTTGCCGTGCTGCACAGCGGCCAGACCAAGACGCCCGTCTTCGTGGTGGAGCGCCTGAACCGCAAACTGCTGGACCAGGGCCAGGGCCTCAAGCGCAGCGACAAGTTCTATGCCGATGCCCGCCTGCCCCGCGCCGAGCGCGCCGAACTGGACGACTACCGCCGCTCCGGCTACTCGCGCGGACACATGGCGCCGGCCGGCGACATGTACTCGCCCGAGGCCATGGCCCAGAGCTTCAGCCTGGCCAACATGGTTCCGCAGGACCAGACCCACAACGGCGGCGTCTGGAGCAAGGTCGAGCAGGACACGCGCCGCTACGCCCAGCGCGCCCAGGGCGATGTCTACGTCTTCACCGGCCCGGTGTTCGACGGCCAGCCCCTGACCATCGGGCCGGGCAAGGTCCATGTGCCCAGCCACATTTTCAAGCTGGTCTATGACGCCAGCACGGGGCGTGCCTGGGCGCACTGGCAGGCCAACAGTGCGGATACGCGGATGAGTGCGCCTATCAGTTATGAGGAGTTCACTCGGAGGACGGGGATGCCGTTGTTGGCGGGGGTGATGAGGGGGCGGGGTTAGCGTTTCGCGCTGGTTGCTGGCGTGGGGTGGGGGTCCTGTTTTTGACCCTGCCGGGGGGTTGTTTTTCGAGGCCGGGTCTCGGCCCGGCGGCCGACCTACTTTCCTTTGTTTCGCCAAAGGAAAGTAGGCAAAGCAAAGGCGACCCGAATGTCCGCGACCCCTTCGCTTCGCTGCGGGGCAACCTGCGTCGTGGCGGTTGCGGGGTTCGCCGTGAAACTCACTTCGCGCTGCGCGCTACGTTCAGACATCACGGCGAGTCAGATCACGAAGCAAGCCTGTCCTTCGGCAGGCTTGCAACCCCGCAACCGCCACGCCGCAGGCGCGGACATACGGGAGTGGGGAGAAGGGGGCGCGCGGTGCGCTGCGCCCTGCTGGCGCTGCGGCTCAGGGGGTTACTGTGCGCCGGTCCAGAACCTTGTCTATCAGGCCCCATTCGCGGGCTTCTTCTGCGGTCATGAAGCGGTCGCGGTCCAGGTCGCGTTCCACCTCTTCGTAGCTGCGGCCGCAGTGCTGGGCGTACAGGCGTGTCACGCGGTCCTTGGTGCGCAGCATTTCCTCGGCATGGATGCGGATGTCCGAGGCCTGGCCCTGCACGCCGCCCAGCGGCTGGTGCACGTGCAGGCTGGCGTTGGGCAGGGCCATGCGGTGGCCGGGCTCGCCGGCCATGAGCAGGAAGGAGCCCATGGACCGCGCCGTGCCCATGCACAGCGTGTGCACGGGTGACTTGATGAACTGCATGGTGTCGTACATGGCCAAGCCGCTGGTGATCACCCCGCCGGGCGAGTTGATGTAGAGGTGAATGGCCTTGTCCGGGTTCTCCGCCTCCAGGAACAGAAGCTGCGCGCAGACCAGGGCAGAGACCGCGTCGTTGACCTCGCCGTTGAGAAAGATCACGCGGTCGCGCAGCAGGCGCGAGTAGATGTCGAAGGACCGCTCTCCGCGCGCCGACTGTTCGACAACCATGGGGACGAGCATCATCGATTCGCGCATGGGCGAACTCCTGTGTGTGGTGGTGAAAAAAAAGAAAGGGCTGCGGCCCTGCGCCGCATGCCCCGTTGCCGGGGCAGGGCTTCAGGTCGCGTACATCAGGAAGCCGCCGTCGTTGGCCGCTTCCCTGGCCGGCTGCACCCGCGCATCGGTCAGCACATGGACGATGCGCAGCAGCGTGCCGCCATCGGCGCCGGGGCTGATCTGCAGGTCCACCGTGCTTTCAAGAAAGGGCGGCTCCGCCTCGCGCAGCCGCAGGCGCAGTTCCTGCTGCGGCACCTGCTGCAAAGGCTCGGCATGCTCGGTGCCCGGCAGCCACTGCGCGCGCAGCTCGGGAATGCTCAGCGCGCGCCAGACCTTCTCGGGCGGAGCGTCCAGCGCGTACTCCTGCACCAGCTCGGGGGCCGCATCGCCGGTGTCCATATTGCTCATCTTGTTCATTGGTCCATGTCCTTGAGCAGGTCCTTGAGGGCATCCACGCGCTGCGGCCAGTAGGCGCGGTACTTCGCCAGCCAGCCCGCAATCAGCGCCAGCCCGTCGGGATCGACCTCGTAATGCATGAAGCGCCCCTGCCGCTGCTCGCTCACCAGCCCCGCGTTGCGCAGCACGGCCAGATGCTGGGACATGGCCGACTGGCTGATCTCCATCCCCTCGCGCAGCGCGCTGGCATGCATGCTGCCAGCGGCCAGCTTCTCGAAGATGGAGCGGCGCGTAGGGTCGGCCAGGGCCTTGAAGATGTCGTTCTCGGGCATGGCGATACTTTAGCAACCACTTATTTCAAACGCAAGCCCCGCACGCCAATCCCGCCGCCACGCCCTCATCCGCAAACCGCTTGGCCGCCTTGAGCAGATAGCTCACGGCATAGAGGATGGGGTCGTCGGCCTCATCCTCATTCAGATGGTCCACCACCTCGATGGCATAGCCCAGATTCACCGCCGTGTCGTGCAGCAGGCCCAGCAATTCCTTGTCCTGCGGCTCCAGCGACTGCGCCTGATCGGCCTTCACGTAGTAGATGCGCAGCAGGTCCCGGCAGACGCAGTTGATGGCCGTGATGTTGTGGCGAGCGTGCAGGTCCAGCACATCCAGCGCGGCGCCCATGTGCAGGACGGCGTCGATGGCGAGGTCGTCGAGCCGAGGCTTGGCAGAAGCAGCCGATGAAGGATCGGGATGATGAGGCATCCTGCGATGCTCGTTGAGTCGGCGAGGGGCGTCTCTACGGAATTCGTAGAACGGAAGCCGAGCCAGGATGGTTGTCTTCGGCTTGGATACGAAGATGGCGGCCACCCGTGGAAATGCCTCACCGGATTGCGCAAATCTTCGGAGTGCCAACTGCCTACCTTTACTGCGAGGACGATGATCTTGCTGAAGTGATCCTGGCGTGGAGCAAGCTTGCTCGCGGCGGTCGGGCGCAGGCGAAAAAAGCTGTGTTGGGGTTGGTGGCTGGGCGGCAGGGGTGAACGCCTAGGCAGCCGCTATGACGGGATGTCGGCAGGATTGCGCGGCAAGAGATTGCTGGCTGCGTATCAATATCGTCAGAGAGGCAGCATTCTCAGACGGCGGCAGACCACCACAAGCGGACTTTTGAGCGCTTTGTCCCACGCCGGCTGCTAAAGGCTGATCGGAGTCATTCATGGTCCAGAGCCTGAGCGGCAGCAACCGCTGCTTTGCAGACCTGACGAAAGCAGACTCAAATAGGCGCCTGCATAAACGCGCGGCGCGCGTATCCGATTTGAGAGTCGACATAGGCGAGGTCTGCTTGCTAGGTTCGTCACCCACAGCCCAACTCATCATGGTAGGCCGTGCCTGTGCTGCCTACCTCGCCGCGTGAAAGACGGTATACGTGTAGTCGGAAGAATGCTTCCCAAAATTGTTCACATTGCTGACCGTCCAGACGTAAAGGTACGGTGAGTCAACTACATGCCTTGCTGACGGATGAAGCCAAGCCGTCTTGCCGGACGGAAGTGCAAGTGAAATCGGGCCGATCGCGTTGTGCAGAAGAAGCTTCGACAGGCTTTTCCCCACTCTCGTCAGGTCGTCCTTCAGTCCGACAAGAACGAAGTAGCATTTCGCGGAATAGGCTGTCTCGCATTCGAGCAACTTCTCCAAGTCTTGCAGAATGTCACTCTCAGAGAGCCTCTCTTTGAAGAAGACAGACTTAATCTCGATGATGGCCGCGAATTCATGCGCACCAAGACGCTCGCCCGGGTAACACTCCAAGCGGCGAATCGTCAGATCCGACTTCTGGCTAGAGTTCGCAAGCTTCTTTAAGACTGGCTCATGATCGACGACTGCACCCTTTGGCAGCAGCGCAATGAGAACCTCCTCCAAAGGCTCATAGAGGCCTCGCTCTTGAATGTAGAACTCCTCCACGCTGCCGCGCTTGGCGGCCAATAGCCCAATTTTGTGCCGCAACTCCAAGATCACTTTGGGCAGGTGGAGCACTGTTTTGACACCGATGACATGCGTACTTCCAGCCGGCAGCGACGTGAAATCCGCAAGCTTGATGAGCTCGCTTACATGCGCCACTTGCTCAAGTCCTCAGCGATGTGAAAGAACCCTTCAGGAACCTCAGCCGCAAACGCCTCCGGCATCGCGTAGCTCCATGAAGGCGCGCCCGCATTCCGCACTGAGACCAACGCTAGGGAGCCTTCGTCAGCTATTCCCGCACTAGGCGGGTAGTACTCAAACCATCGACACCGCTCCAGAAGCTTCCTTCGAGCGCTCAGATAGCGAGATCGACTCACCTCCTGATCGCTCCTCGTAAGCCTCCTCAATAAGGGAAATTTCTCGATGACCTCAACTACCGACTTGCCACTCGTAAGCCTCTCTTTCAGCAAAGTATCGACTAAGCTGTCAATGATGCCCTCGAGGCCGTTCGTGACTGAAGTGCTGTGGTAATCCTTAAGTTGAGCGCACAACACAGAGACGTTAGAGTCAAATAAATTGACGCGAAGAAAACAGTGACCCGGTCGCCCGAACCCCGGGAACTGGAAGGGAAAGTAGTCCTTCGCAAAGTCCCGCATAACAACTTCATCTGACATGGCTGGCATGTGTACCTAAGTGTGTGTCGAAGTAATCATCTTATCCGCCCCCACCCAGAATCGCCCTCGAGCGGTGGAAGAAGTAACTACAGCGGGGGCAGTCGAGCCGACATCAAGCGCTTTCAGAGAAACCCTTGACTTGCTTCCGCGGACGGTAGACATGTCTGCAATGCAACGGCTACGCCCTTCGAGCGCGCGGCAAATGGCGGCTCTCGCCGCATAGCCGATACCCGAAGACTCATGACGAACGTCCGCAACGGGTCGTTTCGCGCCAGCCGCGGCCCATTCATGTTTCGTTGGGATCAACGACCAATGATGCTCCTGGCTGCTCACCGGGTCCGTCGGCCGCGCCCCCGCCTTGAAAGGTCTGGAAAGACCGGGCCTGTCATGACTGCGCGGCAGGGTTGGCCGCTTTGGCTTTTTCTGCGGGCGGCTGCAGCCCATCGGCCAGCGCCGCACCCAGCGCGTCAATGACCGCCCGCACGCCCGGCACGTTGCGGCGGTCGCGGTGATAGGCCAGGTACACCGGGCAGGACGGCAGTGGCGCGTCCACCTCCAGCCATGCCAGGCCGGGCACGGCATGGGCCATGGCGTCGGGCAGCAGGCAGATGCCCTGACCTTGCTCCGTGGCCTCCTGGCGGGCCAGGTCGGAGCCGGATCGAAAGACGAACCGGGTGGCGCCCCGGCTAGCCAGCCACAGGTTGGAGGCGTCCTGCCGGCCGGTGGCCAGGTCCTGCCCCACGAAGTCGTGGCTGGCAAAGTCCTGCACGCGCAGGTGGCGATCCGGCAGGCGCTGCTCGACATAGCCGTGCGAGGCGTACAGGCCAAACGTCAGTTGCCCCGCCCATTTCTCCACCACCACGGCCGAGCTGGAGCGCCCGACCCTGAGCGCGACGTCCACTTCGCGCCGCCCGACATCCGTGAAGCGCGACTCCACGGCCACTTCGATATGCAGCCCGGGATGCGCGCTTCTCAACTGCGAGAGCACGGCGGTCACGGGCTTCACGAAGCCCTCGCCCATGCTGACGCGGATGGTGCCGGTCAGCGCATGGGCCTTCTCATCGGGCCGGTCGTCGCGCTTGATGCCGCCCAGTCCCAGCTCGAACTGCTCGGCCAGCTCCACCAGTTCCATTGCATCGGGCTCGACCGTCGTCCCTGCGCTGCTGCGGTGTACCAGGGCGCGGCCCAGGGATTGCTCCAGCGCCTCGATGCGCCGCGCGACGGTGGAGGTGGACAGGCCCAGGGCAGCGCCTGCGGCAAGCAGGCTTTGGTGGCGGTGAAGCGCCAGGAGCACGCGCAGGTCATCCCAGGTGGTGGGCGATTGGTTTTTCATGAATGCAAATCAGCTTACCAGCGCTGCCCATTCCCAGCCGGGCACCCCGTCGCAATACTCGAGTGCATGAAAACCCCTTTTGATTTCTCCCAGAAAACCGTCCTGGTGACCGGCGCCTCCATGGGCATCGGCGAAGTATTCGCCAGGGAGCTTGCCCGCCGTGGCGCCAAAGTCGTGCTGATCGCGCGCAGCCGCGACAGGCTCGAAAAGCTCGCCCACGAATTGCCCGGCGCCGAATTCCTGGTCGAGGACCTGGCGACACCCGGGGCGGCCCGGCGGGTCTTCGAGGCCGTCAGCGCCAGGGGCCTGCTGCCGGATCTGCTGGTGAACAACGCGGGCTTCGGCTCCCATGGCAGGTTTGATGAACTGGCGCTGGCCATGCAGCGGGAGGCCATCGACCTGAATGTGGGTGCCCTGGTGGAGCTGACGCACCTGTTGCTCCCCTCACTGGAGCAGCGCCAGGGCGGCGTCATCAACATCGCCTCCACGGCAGCGTTTCAGCCGGTCCCGTACATGGCGGTCTACGCCGCGACCAAGGCCTTTGTCCTTTCGTTCAGCGAAGCGCTCTGGGCCGAGTACCGGCCGCGCGGCGTGCGCGTGCTGGCGTTGTGCCCGGGCGCTACCGACACGGCGTTCTTCGCCCGTGCCGGCGAGGCCGCATCCTTCGGGAAAAAAGCGTCCAGCGAAGACGTGGTTCGCCTGGGGCTGAAAGCCTTCGACGACAACCGCGCCTCGGTGGTGCACGGTTGCGCCAACTACCTGACGGCCCTGGGCGGGCGCATTGTCACGCGCGAGTTCATGGCCCGGTTCACGGCGCGCGTGATGAGGCCTGCAGCGCAGCCGGCTTGAATGCCCCCGGTCTCAGGGATGCAAGCTCGCCGCGGCCCGGCCATTCCTGGCCAGGGCCTGCGTTCACCAGTCAGCCGCCACTGCCGGCAGCCCTTCGTGAGAGGGAAAGTGAGGCAGCACCTCCTGGGCCAGTTCCTCCAGCACCTCGGCGGGCGGGCGCTGTGACCACTGGATGCCCAGCGCCGCGTGGTTCACTCCCGCCGCCTGCCAGTGTTCGAGCAATGCCACCAGTCCCTTGCGCCCGGTGCGCAGGACATAGCCCCCATGCAACGGGGTTGGGGGATGGCCGGGGTCATCGACCAGGTCGATCCACTCGTTCGTCATGTGCGGGCGGAACGCGCCTCCAGGGATCAGGTCACGCCAGGCGCGGATTTTTTCCGCCAGGTGCTGGGGCCCCCGGGGGGTATGGGTGGCACCGGGGTAGGTCAGCCAGCCATCTGCATGCTCGGCAATCCACGCCAGCGACTGGCCTGACGATCCCGTCACCATCAGCGGAATGCTCCCCGCAACGGGCTGGGGGAGAAACTCGGCTCCTTCCAGGCGTCCCAGCGGGGAATCGATGTCCAGGTGCCCGGGCTGCATGAGCTGGCGCATATAGGCCACAGCCTGGGAAAAGCGCTGTGCCCGGGCCGCGTGTTCCAGTCCGTAGGCGGGAAACTCCATCGGCCTGTCGCCAGAGGCCAAGCCCATCACCAGCCGGCCGCCGGAGAGCTGGTCAATGCTTGTGGCGGCCTTGGCCAGGTCGATCGGATGGCGCAGGGAGACGATGGCGCTGCCGGTGGCCAAGGCGATCTTGCGGGTACGGGCAGCCAGGAAGGACAGGTAGGTGAAGGGGTCGAACACCTGCCCAGCGTCCCCGAACGAGGGATCGAACAAGGGGACATCGCGCACCCACACGGCGGCAAAGCCATGCTGGTCGATGCGGTTGACCAGATCGGCCTGCCCGCGCAGCACCGACATGTCGCCCTTGTAGCTGCGCAGCGGCAGGAAGATGCCCACGGTCAGCCGGTCTGGTGCAAACATGCGCCGGTAGCCAGGGTGTGCGTAGAACGAGGCATAGGAAGCCCCACCCGTGCGCGGGGAGAGAGGAGTTGCGTTCATTGTCTGGACCTGACTCGTGTTCATGCGCCGGTTGCCGGTGCCGGCAGCGTGATGCCCTTGCGCACCGCAGGCCGCGCCGCGACCCGCTCATGCCATGCGCTCAGATGGCGGTGCCGGCTGAAGTCGAAGTGGATGATTCGCGCGATGTGCATCCAGCCGAAATGGGCAATGTCTGCAATGGAGTAGCAGTCGCCAGCCAAGTAGGAACGGCCCTCCAGCGCGTGGTCCAGCACCGTGAACGCCTCCTCCGTCAGGCGCCGGTAGCGTTCGATGGCCGCAGGGACAAGGCTGTCCGCGAACAGCTCGAAGTGCACGCGCTGGCCCAGCAGCGGCCCGACACTGGACGCATGGAATTGCAGCCATTTGATCGCCTCCCAGCGGGCCTGCAGGCCCTCTGGCAGCAGCTGCCCGCTCCTGTCGGCCAGGTACAGAAGAATGGCCGCTGACTCAAACAACACCACACCCGTCTCGCTGTCCGTGAGCACGGGAATGCGGCCATGGGGATTCAACGCCAGAAAGGCCGGCTGCCGGTGCTCGCCTTCATCGATGCGCACATGGTGCAGTTGGTAAGGCAGCGAAAGCTCTTCAAGCGCAATGGTCGCCTTGAAGCCATTGGGGGAGCTGTCTGAATAGAGATGGAGCATTTGAATTTTAGATAAACTTAATTCATAGAATCGCTGGAAAGACTTATTCTCAACAGATATACGTCTAATTTGAAGCGATGATTTCTGCTCCATGAATTTAGTAAATCTAAAAACAAGATGACCTACCCATTGCAGGCGCTGCGCACTTTCGTGGAAGTGGGGCAGCGCAAAAGCGTCAAGGCCGCGGCACAGGCCCTGCACGTCACGCCCGGCGCCGTCAGCCAGCAGATCCGCGTGCTGGAAGACCGCCTGGGAGTGGTGTTGCTGGAGCGTGAGCGCCTTGGCATGCGGCTGACCGAGGCAGGCGCCAGCGTGTTCCCCAGGCTGCGCGAAGCGTTTCTTCAAATCGACCAGGCCATGCACGACCTGGAAAGCACCAAGGCAAGACGGAGCCTGACCGTCAGCACGGTCGCCACGTTCGCGGCATCGTGGCTGGTGCCCCGGCTGGGGCGTTTCAAGCAATTGCACCCGGACATCGAAATCCGCGTGGAGGCCACGTCGGAACTGGTGGACCTGCGGCGCGACCGGGTGGACGTGGCCTTGCGCCATGGGCTGGGAGACTATCCGGGGCTGGAGGTTCTCCCCCTCATGGCGCCGGTTCTGACGCCCGTCGCCTCGCCGGGATTCCTGAAGGTGCACGGGGCCGTGATCCATGAGGCAGGCGATTGCCTGGGCTACCCTCTGCTGCATGACGGCGACCGCGCAGACTGGCCGCTCTGGCTGAAAGCGCATGGCGTGGCGGACGACCTGCGTGCCGAGCGCGGCAGTGCCTTTGACGATGACTTCCTGCTGATCCGTGCGGCAGAGGCTGGCCAGGGCCTGGCGCTGGTGCCGCAGGCCTATGCCCAGGAAGAAATCGCGGCGGGCCGGCTCATCCAGGTGCTGGACAAGCCATGGCCCGCAAGGTTTGCCTACTACGCGGTGACGCGGCCCGGGGCGGCCGACCGCCCCGAAGTGCGCGCGTTCCTGGAATGGATTCGCGAAGAGGCGGGAAAAAACCTGTCCCCTCCCCAACCCTAGCCCAGCACGAGCCTTGCTAGCCTTGGCACATGCTGATCTCCGAACTCGCCCAGCTCACGGGCGTCTCCATCCACGCGCTGCGGCACTACGAGCGCGCGGGCCTGCTCAAGCCCCGGCGCCTGCCCAATGGCTACCGCGACTATCCGCGCTCGGCCCGGCGCGAGGTGGTGTTCATCGCCATGTCCCGCGCGCTGGGGTTCGGGCTGCCGCGCATTGCGGAGAACCTGCGCGCCTGGCGTGCGGGGCGCATAGGTCCCGGTGACCTGGCCGATGCCGTGCAGCAGCGCGTGCAGGAGATAGACGAACAGATCGCTGCGCTGCAGGCCCAGCGCGCCCAGGCCCTGGACCATGTGCAGTGGCTGCGCGCCCGCCAGGCCGAGCGGGACTTGGCGCAGACGGCACCGGCCCCAGCCAGCATCCCCGACAAACCCGCCGCGCCCTGGCCGCGCGTGCGCCGCGCCGCTTCACCCACCACGAAGGAGACAAGCCATGACTGAGCCGACCACCCACCCCACCCCATCCACCCAGGCGCTGCAGAACGCTGTGCTGGCCATGCCCATGGCGCGCACCCTGGGCCTGCGCTTTGTGCGGGCCGAGCCCGGCGCCACCGAGCTGGAGATGCCCATTGCCGATGCCCTGTGCTTTCAGCCGGGCCAGTTGCAGGCCACGGCGATTTTTGCGCTGGGCGACTTTGCGGCGGTGTCGGCCGCAGGCTCTGTGCTACCGCCAGGCTGGGCCAATGCCACGGTGGACGGCAGCGTGAAGCTCTTCGCCCCCGCACGCGGCACCCACCTGCGGGCGCGCGGCCGCGTGGTGGATGCCGGCCGCGTGCTCAGCATCTGCGCAGCCGACCTGTACGCGGTGGCCGAGGATGGTCATGAAACGCATTGCGCGACCTGGCTGGGGACGGCGCGCAATCTGGAGCCGAGGCCGGCGCGGGTCTAAGGGCGCTTCCGCCGCCTCCCCACCTCGTATGTCAGCGCCTGCGTCGTGGCGGTTGCGGGGCTGCGAGGTTGTCGAAGGGCAGACGACCTCGCCAAGGCCACCACGGCTACAAGCTTTCCTTCAAGCCAATCTTCTCTTCAGATAGAAACTCTCGCCTATTGTGAATAAGCAATACCAACATCACACAGGACACGAGAGAAGAAAACGAGAAAATATAGTTGATCATGGAATAACTGGAGCCATGAAATCCCAACGACATCGGGGCAAAAAACACCAATGCGTAAACAATCCAAAAAATGATTCTTGACGACCAATAAAGACCTAGCCCACCAGAAATTGCTGCCGCATAGAAGAACACCACATCCGTAGTTCCTTTGCACACCAAGGAAAGGAATCCCTCACCGACAATTTGAGAACCATTCGCTTCTGATGTTTCATAGAACAGCATGAATACAGACAATGCAACAACTGGAACAATGGCACAAAAAATCATCAATGACGATGAATCTTTGATGAACTGAAATTGCACTGCCCATTTCCCACGATTTTTGGATATCTCCATTGCCAGAAGAGCACAGACTCCCATGGCAGGCAGTTCTGCCAGCAGCAATATGGCAGAAGCTTGAGATTGAATTGCAGAATACATTGCACCCAGCCCTGCAACAGACATTGACAATATATAAAGCAGATATTTCCCAAAGAACGCATTGGCATAGCCAGGGATCAAGACGGAAAATATTCTTCTGCCAGGCAATCCACGAAAATTGAATGAAAAACTGAATTGACAGTATTTCTGCATCAAAGCATATGCGGCAACGGAAAAAATGATGTCACTGAACAGATAGGCCAGAGCGACCGAATCATCACTCATCCACTCATTCTTCCCAAGCAGCGCCAGCACAACAATGACGCAGGCTGCATGGAAAAAAACCTGCCACATTCTGAATTTTGCAACGATGGCAGTATGTGATCTTGACTCAAGAACGCAGCCGCATACATTGATGATTCCGAAGAATGGAATACACAGAATTATCAATCTTGCCTGGAATATGGCTCCATCCAACAGTTCCTCTGGCAAACCGGATATCAGGGTTTTCGAGATAATAGGAAGCCAATACACCAGAATAAAACAAAACCCGGTGTACAGAAATAACAGCCAAAACAGCAAACTGATGAGCGAGTCCGATTGCTCCTTCTCTTTGCTGGCAACCATTTCCGGAAAAAAGATGGAACCAATACTCGCGGGCAACACAAAGAAAAGTGATGCAAAGGAAAGGGCTATGCTGAATTGGGCAACGAGAGTCGAGCTATAGAAACTAATGGCAAAAATGGTGACCATGGAGGCAAGCGGTGGGGCAGATCGCCCAACTGCAAGATCAAATACCCGCTTTGCATCGCCAGGCCTCATACCTACCCCTCCTCCGCAGAATCAAAACCCATGATATATGACTCGAATTCTTTGAAATGAAGATCCTGCTCTTCTTTGATAGAGCCATTCATTTCCCTTGTCCTTCGCCCCTCTCATCCCGGAATATGGACCACCATAACAATGGCGGCCAAATATATTGGTGCAATCCTCGAAATACATCTGGATGCAGCAATAGAAGAATCTTTTAATACGATATGAATAAATCAATCATTCATTGCAAAAATGCATGATGCAATCGGACTGATCTGAAAGTCTTGATGCACAGCCTGTGCTGCACCAGCGCCTGAATTGAATTCGCAGTCTGCCAACCCTGCTTTTACATCAGCGGCTCAAATGCATGCCACTGCGCTGTGGCGATTGCATTGCAGTCCTGCCGAAGGACAGGACTGCCCCATTGCCTGACGCGGGTCCAAAACAGACCCGGCCAGTCAACTCACCCCCGCAGCTTCGCCCGCCGCGCCTTCACCGCCACAGCCAGCTGCTCCAGCACAGGCACGGTCTGCTCCAGGCTGATGCAGGCATCGGTCACGGACACGCCATGCGCCAGCGGCTGGCCGTCCACGATGTCCTGCCGCCCTTCCTGCAGGTGGCTTTCGATCATCAGCCCCGTGATGCGGGCATCGCCACCGGCGATCTGCTGGGCCACGTCGGCCGCCACGTCGATCTGGCGACGGTGCTGCTTGCTGCTGTTGGCGTGGGAGACATCGATCATGACCTGCGGGCGCAGGCCTGCGCCTTCCAGCAGGGCGCAGGCGGCCTGCACATGCTCGGCGCCATAGTTGGGCTGCTTGCCGCCGCGCAGGATGACGTGGCAGTCGCCATTGCCGCGGGTCTCGAAGATGGCGGACTGGCCCATCTTGGTCATGCCCATGAAGGCGTGGGGCGCGCTGGCGGCCTGGATGGCGTCGCTGGCCACCTTGACGCCGCCGTCAGTGCCGTTCTTGAAGCCCACGGGGCAGGACAGGCCGCTGGCCAGCTGGCGGTGGCTCTGGCTTTCCGTGGTGCGCGCGCCGATGGCGCCCCAACTGACCAGGTCGCTGATGAATTGCGGCGACAGCAGGTCCAGGAATTCCGTGCCCACGGGCAGGCCCAGGGCCAGCACGTCCAGCAGCAGGGCGCGGGCCATTTCCAGGCCTTCGTTGATGGCGAAGCTGCCGTCCAGGTGCGGGTCGTTGATGTAGCCCTTCCAGCCCACGGTGGTGCGGGGCTTCTCGAAGTAGACGCGCATGACCACGAGCAGCTCGCCGGCCAGGGCGTCGGCCTGGGCCTTGAGCTGGCGCGCATAGTCCATGGCCTGGTCGTGGTCGTGGATGGAGCAAGGTCCGACGACGACGATGAGCCGGTCGTCCCGGCCCTGCAGCACGTCCGAGATGGCGGCGCGGCTGGTTTCCACCAGTTGCTGCGCGGCTTCGGGCGCGGGCAGCCATTCCTGCAGCAGGGCCGGGGTGATCAGGGGGCGCACGGCTTTGATGCGCAGGTCGTCGATGCGGGTGGTGTCGTGCGTGCTCAGGGGCACGGCACTGCGTTGTACGTGGGTGGGGGTGGTCATGGCGCTATTGTCGCGCCTTGAGGTTTCCCGACCGGGGCGGGGCAAGTGGCTTGCCCGCCCCTTGGCATCGACTTACTGAGCCGCCGCTGCAGGTGCCGGTGCCGGTGCCGCTGCAGGCGCGGACTCTGGCGCAGCCGGCACAGCGGCCGGTGCCGCGCCGTACTGCCAGCCGGCGGGCAGCAGGCCATCGACCCAGTGCAGGCGCCAGGCCATCAGCGCCAGCAAGGCCACCACGGCCAGCGCCACCAGGGTGTTGCGCAGGCCGTTGCCTTCCGCATAGGGGTCGCCCGCCGTGCGCCGTGCACCCACCGGCACCTTGGCGGTCTGCGACAGGCTGCGGCCCAGCGGCAGGTTGATGCGCATGCGGCCGTTGATGGCCCAGCCGCTGGCGTCCAGGATGGGCCCCAGGCTGCGCTGGCGCAGCTTGAGCCAGGCAATCATCATGCTGGGCCCGGAGATGGCCGCGATGAGGCCGACCAGGGCCACGGGAATCCAGGGCCCCAGGTCGATGAACTTGCCGAAGATGCCAACCAGCACGGCGCTGATGGAGCCCAGGGCCACGCCCAGGGCGGCCACGGTGCCCACATCGGTCTTGCGCGATGCGGCCGCAGCCGTGGCGGCTGTGGCGTTGGCCGCAGCGGTGCCGGGCGCCGTGACCAGCTGGCCGGCCTGCGTGCCCAGGCTGGCGGTCACGCCCTCTTCCTTGGCCGAGGCGCGCTTGGCAACCTGCTCTTCCACCATGCGCAGGAATTTCTTGTAGGGCAGGAAGAAGGCCTGGCCGATGCTGGTGGGGTTCTCGATGAGCTTGACGATGGTGGCGTCCCAGTCGTTGCCCGCACGGTCATAGAACACGCCGTTGCGGCCCACGAAGAGAAAATCCACATCGCCCGCCGTGAAGGCCGCGACGATGGCTTTCTTCTTGCCCTCGCGCCGCAGCTCGCAGTAGGCCAGGCAGGTCTTGGCACGGCCGGCCAGCGTGGCGTGGGCGGCCGTGTCGCTCACTTCCACGGTCAGGTCGCAGCTGCGCGCATCCAGGTAGAGCGTGCCGGCCTGGAAGGCCGCGCCCTCGCGCCGGTAAAAGAGGCTGAACGAGACGAAGTTGTTGAGCAGCACCAGCAGGTCGCGCTGCAGGCGGATGAGCTTTTCCAGCGCCACGGCCTGCAGGCTGTGTTCCTTCTCGGACTCGTCCTGGGCGATGAGGTCCAGCAGCGCGGCTTCCTGCCCGCCGTCCAGCAGCGCCTGCACCTCCTGTTGCGACAGGGCATCAAGCGGCGTGGCGGGCCGGGCCGCCAGCCATTGGCGGCAGGGCTGCAGGGCGGCCTTGACCTGCTCCCACTGCGCGGCGGTGATCTCCTGCAGGTCTTCGCCCAGCACGGGCTGCACGGCCTGCTCGCGCAGCGCCTGCAGCGCGCCGGCCCAGGCGGGGTTCACGCCCTGGGCCAGCGGCAGCGCGCGGTCGGCCGCCACGGCGGCCAGGGGCAGGGCAGCAATGGCCTGGGCGCCGCTGTCCAGCACTTCGCGGCCCAGGGCGGCATAGCCTTCGATGGAGGGGTTGAGCGGGTCCTGCGCGCGCGTGTCGAAGGCGGCCAGCCGCGTGCGTGCGAAGAAGTCGTCCACCTTGGCCTGCACCGCGTCCACGGCGCGGGCCGCGGCCAGGGCCTGGTCGCGCTCGGCAATGCCGCAGCCCAGGGCCTCGGCGCCTGCATGCCAGTCGCGCAGGGAACGCAGGTCGGCATAGAAGGACTCGGCCTGCTTGCGTGCGATGCCGGCCACGCCATCGGCGCCCGCCGCCGTGCCATAGGCCTTGCCGATGCGCTCGACCAGCGCGGCCAGCGCCTTGTCGTCCCCGGCGGTGGCGGGGCTGACGATGCCGTCGCCATTGAAGCGCATCGCCGCCAGGGAGGCCAGGCGCTCGCGCACCTGGGCCAGGCTCAGCGCGGCGCCGCCGGCCTGGCCGGACAGGGCCAGCATGCGCTCGGCCTCGGCATGCAGCAGGGCGCCCTGCTCGCTGTCGCGCTCCAGGCTGGACAGTTGCAGCACGTCGCCGCCATCGGCCAGCACCTGGGGGTCACGCACGCGCGCCACGGCCCATTGGCAGGCGGCGATCAGCTCGGGCGGGCGAATGCGGCCGTCCTTGTCCTCGTCGATCAGGTCCAGCGTGTCGCTGTCGAACTCGATGCCGCGCGTGGGGCAGGCCAGGGCCACCCACAGCTTCTGGTCCAGCTCGCCGATGTGCGCAATGTCCTGCCCGGTGCGGATGACCACCTGGTCCACTCCACCGGCGCGAAAAAACTCCCAAGCATGTTGCTGCTGCATGAAATACCCAACGGCCGCTCTGGCCAACATTCAAAAAACGAAAACGAAAAACCGAAAAAGGGCCGCAGTTTAAAAGTCATTCGGCCTGCTCAATTGAAGACATTTGTCAACGATGGGCGTCAGCACAGGCTGTCAGGGCTGGCGCTTTGTGTGAAAATAAAAGCACTGAATAGATACTTTATTGCCTCCATGCCCTCCAACTCCACCGCGTCGGCCCCTCAACAAGGCCGGGACAAGCTGCACCTGCAGCTGGCGCGGCTGTTCCGCAGCAAGGTGTCCACGGGCGCCTGGCCCGTAGGCAGCGCCATTCCCACGGTGCAGGAGCTGGAGGCGCTGCATGGCGTGTCGCGCACCACGGTGCGCATGGCGCTGGGCGCCCTGGTGGCAGAGGGCCTGCTGCTCACGCGCAAGCGCGGCGGCACGCGGGTGATTGCGGCGCCCTACAAGCCGCCGTCCTTCCTGCTGCCCACCAGCTGGAAGGAGCTGGTGGCCTTTGGCGCCCACATCGGCCAGATCACCCTGCACACCGGGCGCGACTGCCTGCCGCCGATTCCCGAAGGCTTCCCCGACGTGGGCCGCATGGCCCCCGCCTACGTGCACCTGCTGCGCGTGTACGACCATGACGCGGCGCGGTTCTGCCTGTCGCAGCTGTACCTGGAGCAGGAACTGTTCCCCGAGATCGAGGCCCAGCTGGAGCGCAGCTCCCTGGCCGTGGCCCTGAGCAGCGACCCCTCGCGCATTGCCGTGGCGCGCCAGCACCTGAGCGTGGCGCCGGCCGACGAGCTGGCCGCCGAGCACCTGGGAGTGGCCCTGGGCACGCCGCTGATGCAGGCGCTGCGCTGGGCCTGCAATACCGACGGGCTGCTGATCTACTGGGCGCGGGTCCGCTTTCTCAGCGAGTACGTGCATATGGAAATGGATCTCCTGAAATGAACCCGACTTCCTCATTCCCCGCTTCACGCCCGCATGCGGGCCGCGTGGCCTGGATCACCGGCTCGACCAGCGGCATCGGCCTGGCCGTGGCGCGCCATCTGGCCAGCGAGGGCGCAGCCATCGCGCTGCATGGCCAGGCCGCCGCATCGGCCGAGACCGATGCACTGGTGCGCGAGATCGCCCAAACGCATGGCGTGCCGGTGCGCCACTACGGGCTGGACCTGCGCGACGGCAGCGCCATCGCACCGCTGGCCCGGCGCATTGCGGCCGAGCTGGGGCCCATCGACATCCTGGTCAACAACGCAGGCATGCAGCATGTGAGCCCGCTGCTCGAATTCCCTGCCGGCAAGTGGGACGAGCTGCTGGCCGTCAACCTGTCGGCGCCCTTCCACGCCATCCAGGCCTGTGCGCCGCAGATGCTGGAGCGCGGCTGGGGCCGCATCATCAATATCGCCTCGGTCAGCGGGCTGGTGGGCGTGGCGCGCAAGCCGGCCTATGTGGCCAGCAAGCACGGGCTGATCGGCCTGACCAAGTCGGTGGCGCTGGAGTTCGCCACCACGCCCGTGACCTGCAACGCCATCTGCCCCGGCTGGGTGCTGACGCCACTGGTGCAACGACAGATCGATGCGCTGGCAGCGCGCGAAGGGCTGGATGCCGAAGCGGCGGCGCGCCAGCTGCTGGGCGCCAAGCAGCCCTCCCAGGCCTTCGTGACCGTGGAGCAGGTGGCGGCGCTGGCCGGTTTCCTGGCCAGCGAGCAGGCCGCCCAGGTGCGCGGCGCACACTGGAACATCGACGGCGGCTTTGCCGCCGCCTGACCCCGCCACGCCTCGCCCTGCCCCGCCAAATCCCTTTTTCATACCAACGACAGACAAACCCAACCAGGAGAGACAGATGTCCTTGAACGAAACCCATGACGCAGGCTTGCGCAGCTGGGTGGCCTCGGCCAACACCGGCGCCAGCGACTTCCCCATCCAGAACCTGCCGTTTGCGGTGTTCCGCCGCGCAGGCAGCCAGGAGGCCTGGCGCGGCGGCGTGGCCATTGGCGACCAGGTGCTGGACCTGGCGCGCGCCAGCGCCCTCAAGGCCCTGGGCGATGCCGTGCAGCCGCAGCTGGAAGCCGCTTCGCAACAGCACCTGAACGGCTTCATGGCCATGGGACCGGCCGCCTGGTCGGCCCTGCGCCTGGCGCTGTCGCGCGCGCTGCGCGAGGGCGCTGCCGCGCAGGTGGCCCTGCAGGATTGCCTGGTGGCCCAGTCCGACGTGGAGTACACAGTGCCGGCCCAGGTTGGCGACTACACGGACTTCTATACCTCGGTGCACCACGCCACCAACGTCGGCAAGCTGTTCCGCCCGGACAACCCGCTGATGGAAAACTACAAGTGGGTGCCGATTGGCTACCACGGCCGTGCGTCCAGCCTGCGCGTGTCGGGCGTGGACTTCCGCCGCCCCATGGGCCAGCTGAAGGCACCCGACGCCGCCGCGCCCGCGCTCAAGCCCTGCGCACGCCTGGACTATGAGCTGGAGATGGGCATCTACACCGGCGCCGGCAACGCCTGGGGCGAGGCGATTTCCATGGACGAGGCAGAGAACCACATCTTCGGCCTGTGCCTGCTCAACGACTGGTCGGCGCGCGACATCCAGGCCTGGGAATACCAGCCGCTGGGCCCCTTCCTGTCGAAGAACTTCGCCACCACGGTCTCGCCCTGGGTCGTGACGCTGGAGGCGCTGGAGCCCTACCGCACGGCCTTCACGCGGCCCGCCGCAGATCCCCAGCCCCTGCCCTACCTGAGCTCGGCCGCCAATTCCGAGCGCGGCGCGTTCGACGTGCAGTTGAGCGTGGCGCTGGAGACCGGCCGCATGCGCGCCGAAGGCCAGGCTGCGCAGCAGATCACCCACACCAGCTACCGCCACGCCTACTGGACCATGGCCCAGCTGGTGGCCCACCACAGCGTCAACGGCTGCGACCTGCAGCCCGGCGACCTGCTGGGCACGGGCACGCTGTCCGGCCCCACCTCCAGCGAGGCCGGGGCGCTGCTGGAGCTGACCGAAGGCGGCAAGAAGCCCGTGGCGCTGGCCAATGGCGAGAGCCGCACCTTCCTGCAGGATGGCGATGCCGTGATCCTGCGCGGCTGGTGCGAGAAGCCGGGCGCCGCGCGCATCGGCTTCGGCGAGTGCCGCGCCACCGTGCTGCCCGCGCGCCAGGCCTGATGGCAAAGGCAGATCGATCGGGGCCGATGGAGCGGCCCGATTGATCTGCGCGATTGGTCTGACCGATTGATTCACCCGATCGATCCGCCCGAATGTCGTGATTCCGACAGCCATGAGTGCATGACACAATTGCTGACATGCCCGCCCCATCGGAAGACGCCATCTCAGCACCTCCCGCCACCATCGACTTCGGAAGGCAGGCGGCCCCTGCCCGGCAGGAGCCCGCCTTTGCCGAGCCCGGCAGTGCCAGCAGGCCCGACACGGCCGACTCTCCCAAGAGCCCCAGCAAACTGCCGCCCTCGATAGCCAGCGCCTTCGCCGCCGCAGCCTATGCACTGCAGCACGGCGATGACGCCGCTGCCCCCAACGAGCGGGCAGGCGCCGGTGCACATGCCGGCGCCACCAGCTTCACGGGCGGTCAGGGCACCGGCCTGATGCCGGGCCTGTACGCCAGCCTGATTGGCGAGCCCTCACGCGACTACTACCTGCGCCTGTTCGAGCGCTTCGACGCGCTGGGCAAGCCCTTGCCTACCTGGAACCTGGCCGCAGGCCTGTTCACCCTGCCCTGGTGCGGGCTGCGCGGGCTGTGGCAAGAGGGCGGCCTCTATGCGCTGGCCGCCGGCGGCACGGGCCTGGTCTGGGGCCTGCTGCTGCGCCCCGCGCTGGGCCTGCCCCCGGCCATTGCCCACGGCATCGATGCCACGCTGATCCTGCTGGCCATTGCCATTCCCGGCCTGGGCGCCAATGCCCTGTACTGGCACCATGTGCGCCGCCACACGCTGCAAGCCATTGGCGAGGCCCCCAACATGGCCGCAGCGCACGAACGCCTGGCCCGCCGCGCGGCCACGCCCCTGCGCAAGCGGCTGGCCGTGGCGGCCGGTGCGGTGCTTGCCGCCGCTGCCGGTGCAGGCATCTGGGCGATGTCGGGCATGCCACATTTCATGGCGGCACAGACCGAGGTGATCCCGTCCGAGGTGACTCCGTCCGAATCCATACCGGCCGCTGCACCAGTTTCGCCAGCTGCACCAGCCGTGGCGCCAACGCCCGCCGCAGCCGTACCCGCCGTTGAAACGCCAAGGACGGAACCGGCGCCCACACCCGCCCCCACTCCCGCCCCACGCCCCAGCCGCAAGAGCCGGTTGCCCAGACCGAGGCGCGCCCTGATCCGCAAGCGTCCTTGCCCGCCGCCGGCAGCACCGTCTCCGGCACGGTCGAACCCATGCCCGTCGTGGCAGCGGCCGGCGCTGCGGGAGCCGTCGCGGCCACTGCAGCTGCAGCCATTCCCGTCAAGGCCGCGTTGGTGCCAGCCAAAGCACCTGCACCTGCACCTGCACCTGCACCTGCGCCTGCGCCAGCGTCCGTGCACGCAGCCACGCCAGCGCCCGCAAAGCCCTCCAAGGCGGCGGCTGAAACCAAACCAGCCAAGCCCGCCAAGCCTGCCGAACCCGTCGCAAAGGCCCCGGCACCTGCCAAGGCCGCCTCGGCGGCTCTGGAGCCGGGCAACTACTACATCAACATCGGCGTGTTCTCTGAAGCTGGCAATGCCGGGCGCGTGGTGGAGCGGCTGGAGAAAGCCAAGCTGCCCACGCTCAGCCAGACCCTGCACAGCAACAAGGGCGAGATCGTGCGCGTGCGCTCGGGCCCCTTTGCCAAGCAGCGCAGCGCCGATCAGGCGGCGGCCAAGATACGCGCCATGGGCATGGAGGCCACGGTCTTCCACCACGCCCCCGCGGAAGGCCGCAGCGCGCGGCGCTGAAGCCTTTGCTGCCACCTGTTACTTCCGCATGCCTTCGGCTTCGCCTTGGCCCGGCTCAGCCCGGCTAAGGTATGCGGCATTGTCCGAGGCAGCGCGCCCGCGCCCGCCCTGATACTGCGCAGCAACACCCCATGAATCGAGGAGACAGACCATGCCGATGACCGCCCCCGCCCTCCAACGCCGCCTTGCCGCCCTGGCCCTGCTGGGCGCCACCACCCTGGTGGCAGGCTGCGCCGGCATGAGCAATCCTTTTGGTGGCAGCAGCGGCGGCGCGGCGCAACCGGCCCCGCGCCCCGTGCAGGTCTGCAATGCGGCATCGGCGCAGTCCTTCGTGGGCAAGAGCAATACCTCGGCCACGCTGGAGGCCGCCCGCAAGCAGTCGGGTGCCTACATGGCCCGCGTGCTGCGCGAAGGCCAGCCGACCACCATGGAGTTCAACCAGGAACGCCTGAACCTGGTGGTCGACGGCACAGGCCGCATCGTGGCCGTGCGCTGCGGCTGATCGCCGACCGATTGCGCTGTGGCGCTGGATGAAAAAAGGACGCCGAGGCGTCCTTTTTCAATGGTCGTTGGCCCGCTCACTCCGCCAGGAACAACTCCTGCAGATCGCTGAGGAAGTCAAAGCCCCGCTCCGTGGGCACCACCCGCCCCAGGTCGCGCGTGATCAGGCCCTTGGCCTGAGCGGCGTCCAGCCCCTTGGCGATGGAGGACAGCGGCAGGCCCGTGCGCTCCATGAAGTCCTGCAGCGCAAAGCCTTCGCGCAGGCGCAGCGCGTTGAGCATGTACTCGAAGGGCAGGTCGGCACGGCGCACCTCGCCGTCCTGCGCCAGCGGCGCGCCGGCCAGGGCCTGGTCCATGTAGCGCGCGGGATCGCGAAAGCGCACCTGGCGCACGATGCGGTGCGCAAAGCTGAGCTTGCTGTGCGCGCCCGCGCCTATGCCCAGGTAGTCGCCGAACTGCCAGTAGTTGCGGTTGTGCCAGCACTGGTGGCCCTCACGCGCATAGGCCGAGATCTCGTAGCGCTGCATGCCTGCGGCAGCGGTGCGCGCGGTGATGCGGTCCAGCATGTCGTAGGCCAGGTCGTCCTCGGGGATGGCCGGCGGAAACTTGGCGAAATACGTATTGGGCTCAATGGTCAGGTGATAGACCGACAGGTGCGGCGGGGCGAAGGACATGGCCACGTCCAGGTCCCGCGCCAGGTCCAGTTCGGTCTGGCCGGGCAGCGCGTACATCAGGTCGATGTTGAAGGTCTCGAAGCTGTCGGCCGCCTCGCGCACGGCCGCACGCGCCTGGGCGCCGTCGTGCACGCGGCCCACGGCCTGCAGCAGGCGGTCGTCAAAGCTCTGCACGCCAATGGACAGCCGCGTGACACCGGCCGCGCGGAAGGCGCGGAAGCGGTCGGTCTCGAAGGTGCCGGGGTTGGCCTCCATGGTGATCTCGCAGTCGGCCTCCATGCGCAGGCGCGCGCGGATGGCGGCCAGCAGCCGGTCGATGGACTCGGGCGCGAACAGGCTGGGCGTGCCGCCGCCGATGAAGATGCTGTGCACGGTGCGGCCCCAGATCAGCGGCAGCGCGCTCTCCAGGTCGGCGACCAGGGCATCGATGTAGCGGTCTTCGGGCAGCTCGGGGCCGTCGCGGCCGTGCTCGTGCGAGTTGAAGTCGCAGTACGGGCACTTGCGAATGCACCAGGGCAGGTGCACATACAGCGACAGCGGCGGCAGGCTGCCAAGCTGCAGCGTGCCGGGGCGCATGTAGTGCTGGATGTCGCGCTGCACGGCGGCCTGGGCGCCGGAGGCCGAATCCTGGGGCTGGATGGGAATCATCGCACCCAGCGCTCGCGCACGAGTTCGATCATCTGCAGCGTGGCGCGGCCGCGGTGGCTGTGCGCGTGCTTCACGTCCGGGTCCATCTCGGCAAAGGTCTGGCCCAGCTCGGGGATGTACATCACGGGGTCGAAGCCGAAGCCCTGCGTGCCACGGCGCTCGGTGGTGATTTCGCCCTGCACACGGCCCATGGCGATCAGCGGCTCGGGGTCCCTGGCGCTGCGCACGCCCACCAGGGTGCTGACCATGGCGGCGCGGCGGTCGGCCACGCCCTGCATCTGCTCCAGCAGGGCGCGCACGTTGTTGTCGTCGCTTTTCTCGTAGCCGAACTGCGTGCAGTAGTAGGCCGTGTCCACGCCCGGCAGGCCGCCGAAGTGCGAGACGCACATGCCGGCGTCGTCGGCAATGGCGGGCAGGCCCGTGCGCTCGGCCGCGAAGCGGGCCTTGGACAGCGCGTTCTCCACGAAGGTGCAATGCGGCTCGGGCGCCTCGCCCTCGAACAGGTCGCCCTGGCGAATCAGTTCAACGCCCAGCGGGGCGAACATGGCTTGCAGCTCGGCGAGCTTGCCGCGGTTGTTGGAGGCCAACACAATCTTCATCGTAGAAATCCAGTCGGGCGCCCGTGCGCCCTTTGTCGTCAATAGGTTCGGTAGTCCATGCGCGCCACCGGCACCGCTGCTGCGGGCCGGCAGCGGCGTTCAGCGCTTGAACTGGCGCTCGGCCGAGCGGCGTATCGCCTCGTTGATCTCGGCGATGGAGCGCTCGATGGCGGCGTCATCCAGCTCATCTTCCAGGTCTTCGATTGGCCCCCCCTGGATCGTGGATTCAAACGCGTCGTTCTCGATGTCCTGGGTGGAGATGCCCATGGTGGACTCGAAGGCGTCGGGCGTCTCCCACTCCATGGCGATGGCCGTGACGTTGTCGCTGGCATCGCCCGCGTTGCGCAGCGCCGTTTCCACCAGCTGGGGGATGGCCTGGGACACGGTGCGGCCGTGCAGGGTGCGCATCAGGTGCCCTTCGTCCACGCTGCCCCACAGGCCGTCGGAGCACAGCAGCAGCTTGTCGCCCTGCTCCAGCCGGCGCGGCTCGGTCACGTCGTAGATGGGCTTGGACGGCGAGCCCAGGCAGGTGAACAGCACATTGCGGCTGGATGTCTTGAGCTGCGCGGCGATCTCGCCCATCTCCAGATAGGAGTGGTCGCGCGTGCGCACCAGCAGCTCGCCACCGCGCACCAGGTACAGGCGCGAGTCGCCGCAGTGGATCCAGGTGATCTTGCCCTTCTGGATGACGGCTGCCACCAGCGTGGTGCGCGGCGTATCGATCATGCCCTTGGCGCTGGCGTAGCGCAGGATCTGCCGGTGCGCGTGCAGCAGCGCATCGACCAGAAAGCCCTGCGGATCGTCCAGCAGCGGCTTGGCCTGGCGCTGGAAATGCACGGACATCACCTGCAGCGCCAGTTGAGCGGCGACCTCGCCTTCGGGATGGCCGCCCATGCCGTCGGCCAGCACGAAGAGCACGGCCTCCCGCGTGTAGCAGTAGCCCATGCGGTCTTCATTGAGCGCCCGGCCGCCGCGGCGGCTCAGCTGAAATACCGAAAACCTCATGGCTTGCGCTCCTGGCCGACGGCCGGCAGGCCTGCCGCGCCGCTGATCTTCTGCATGTTCTTCTTGGCGTCGGTCACCAGCGTGTCCAGTTGCAGGCGCATGCGTTCGGAGACACTGAGCTTGGTGTAGCGGCGCTCACCCTCGCGGCTCAATTCCTTTTGCAGCGCAAACACCGACTGCGGGCGCGAACCCGGGTCCATGGCCATGCACCACTCGACGACTTCGATGAGGTTGTCCGAGTACACGCCGCGCAGCTTGGTCAGCGCCAGCGTGAGCCGGTCCTTGTCCTGGCGCTGCGGCGCCTCGTTGGGCGGAAAGCCCTGCATGCAGGCATAGATGCAGGCGCCAATCGCGTAGATGTCGGTCCAGGGGCCGAGCGACGCATCGCGGCGGTACATCTCGGGCGCAGCAAAGCCCGGCGTGTACATGGGGCGGATGAAGTTGCCTTCCTTGGACAGCACCTCGCGCGCCGCGCCGAAGTCGATCATCACGGCGCGGTCGTCATTGGTGATGAAGATGTTGGCCGGCTTGATGTCCAGGTGCAGCATCTTGTGCTGGTGCACGATGCGCAGGCCGCGCAGCACCTCGTCGAACAGCGAGCGGATGGTCGATTCGCGGAACACCTTCTCGGCCTTGAGCTCGCGCGCGGTGACAACGAAGTCCTGCAGGGTGGCACCCTCCAGGTAGTTCATCACCATGTAGACGGTTTCGTTCTCGCGAAAGAAATTGAGCACGCTGACCACGGAAGCGTGCGAGATCTGTGCAAGGGAACGCCCTTCCTCGAAGAAGCTCTTGAGGCCCAGGCGGTACAGTGAAAGCTTTTCGGGAGCCACGGCGGGCTGCAACTCTCCGGGGGCACGGGTGGCCAGCGATGCGGGCAGGTATTCCTTGATCGCAACCTGCTTGCCCTCTGCATCCAAGGCCAGGTAAACGACGCCGAAACCGCCGGAAGCAAGCCTGCGCACCACCCGATAGCCGCCGATCGTGCTGCCTGGCGGCAATGGCGCCGGCTTGATCTTGGAAGACATTTTTCTCCGGTGAGTCTCAGGGATGAGGCGAAACCCGGATAATCGGGCAATTGCAAGCATCCATCAAAAGTCCAATGCCAGTTTACAGCATGACCGGATACGCCAGTGCCCAGCACGGCGCGTCCGCAGAAGATGGTGGAGCGTCGGGCCGCAACAGCCGGCTCGGTCTGGAGATCCGCTCGGTCAACAGCCGCTTCCTGGATCTTTCGTTCCGCCTGCCCGACGAGTTGCGCGCCCATGAGCCGGCCCTGCGGGCCCTTCTGACAGCCCGCCTCAAGCGCGGCAAGGTCGAAGTGCGCGCCGCCATCGACAACGACGACGGCAACTCCCTGCCCGATCCCTCCACCGCCATGCTGCAGCGCCTGGCCATGCTCCAGGACACCGTCCAGTCATGGCTGCCCGACGCTCGCAGCCTGTCCGTCTCCGACGCACTGCGCCTTGCCAGCGGCGGCGCCAACTCGGCCATCGACTGGAGCAGCATGCTGCCCACGCTGGCAGAGCAGGCCCTGACCGAACTGCTGGAAGCCCGCGCCCGCGAAGGCAAGCGCCTGGCCACCATGCTGCTGGACCGCATCGCCCAGCTGCGCAAGCTCGCGGCAGACGCCACGCCCCTGGTGCCCCAGCTCGTGGAGCAGCAGCGCCTGCGCTTCATGGAGCGCTGGAAGGAAGCGATGGCCCTGGCCGAAGGCGCCGTGGCGCCCGAAGCCGCACAGGACCGCGCCCTGACCGAGGCCACGGCCTTTGCCATCCGCATCGACGTGGCGGAAGAAGTCACCCGCCTGGACTCGCACCTGGACGAGATCCAGAGCCTGCTCAAGAAGGGCGGCGAGATCGGCAAGCGCCTGGATTTCCTGATCCAGGAACTGCACCGCGAAGCCAACACGCTGGGCTCCAAGTCCGCCACGCTGGAGCTGACCCGCATCAGCGTGGACATGAAGGTGCTGATCGAGCAGATGCGCGAGCAGGTGCAGAACATCGAATAAGCCCATCACAGATGCCCATGCGTAACCAAACTGCGCACAAATCCATGGATTACCCCGGAAACCTCTTTGTCGTCTCGGCCCCCAGCGGGGCCGGCAAGTCCAGCCTGGTGCGAGCCCTGCGCGAGTTCGATGCGCGCGTCTCGCCCTCCGTCTCCCACACCACCCGCGCGCCGCGTGGCCAGGAAAAGCACGGCCGCGAGTACTACTTCGTCTCCGACCAGGAATTCGACACCATGGTGTCGAACAACGCCTTCGTCGAATGGGCGAATGTGCACAGCCGCCGCTACGGCACGGCCAAGAAGGCGCTGGAAGAGCGCATCCAGGTCGGCACCGACGTGCTGCTGGAGATCGACTACCAGGGCGCGCTGCAGGTCAAGGAGGCGTTTCCGAACGCCGTTCTGATCTTCATCCTGCCGCCCAGCTGGGACGAGCTTCGCGCACGCCTGGAAAACCGGGGCGAGGATGCGCCCGAGGTGATCGAACTGCGCCTGACGAACGCGGCCGAGGAGATGGCCCAGGTGGCGAAATTCGACTTCGTTATAATCAACGAATTGTTCGAGAGCGCACTGTTTGATCTCAAGACGATCATCCACGCCCAGCGCCTCAAGTATGCGGCTCAGCGCAGCCGCCGCGCAGAGACCTTCGAGTCTCTCAATATTTCTGTACCCAACTGACGTTTCCCGGAGATCCTGATGGCACGCATCACTGTTGAAGACTGCCTGGAGCAGATCCCTAACCGCTTCCAGCTCGTGTTGGCCGCTACCTACCGCGCCCGCATGCTGAGCCAGGGCCACACGCCCAGGATCGAAACCAAGAACAAGCCCGGTGTCACCGCCCTGCGCGAGATCGCCGAAGGCAAGGTCGGCCTGGAGATGCTGAAGAAGGTTCCGGGCTGATTTGCTGCAAAGCAACACAATGGCCCCACAAAGAGCACCGCACAGCGGTGCTTTTTTTACATGAAGCCTGCACAAACCCGCATGCACGCTACATTTAAGTCATGAAAGCGGCCTTGACTTCGTTCACAGCCCCCTCTGATCCCGTACCGACACCCCGGCCCGAGCGCATGTCTGCAGAGCAGGCAGCGAGCGTGTCGGCCAATGCCTTTGCCGGACTGATGGAGCACCTGGGTTACCTGGATGCCACCAGCATCGAGCAGGTGCGCGAAGCCTATGCCTTTGCCGACCTGGCCCACAGCGACCAGTGGCGCAGCAGCGGCGAACCCTACATCACCCATCCCATTGCCGTCACCGCGCTGTGCGCGAGCTGGAAGCTCGACGCCCCGGCCCTGATGGCCGCGCTGCTGCACGATGCGATGGAAGACTGCGGCGTCACCAAGGCGGACCTCGCCCAGCGCTTCGGCCAGGACGTGGCCGAGCTGGTCGACGGCCTCACCAAGCTGGACAAGCTGCAGTTCAACACGCGTGAGGAAAACCAGGCCGAGTCCTTCCGCAAGATGCTGCTGGCCATGGCGCGCGATGTGCGCGTCATCCTGATCAAGCTGGCCGACCGCACCCACAACATGCGCACCATGGGCGACATGCCGCGCAACAAGTGGGGCCGCATCTCGTCGGAGACGCTGGAGATCTACGCCCCCATCGCCCACCGCCTGGGCCTGAACCAGACCTACCGCGAGCTGCAGGACCTGGCCTTCCGCCACCTGCATCCCTGGCGCTATGCCACGCTGGAAAAGGCCATCGCCCGCTCGCGCAAGCGCCGCCGCGACCTGGTCCAGCGCGTGCAGGACGAGGTCAATGCGGAGTTCGCCGGCGCAGGCCTGCAGGCACGCTTGGCAGGGCGCGAAAGCACGCTGTATTCGCTCTATCTGCGCATGGAGAAGAACCAGCTGAGCTTTGCCAAGGTGACCGACGTCTACGGATTTCGCGTCATCCTGCCGCGCGTGATCGACTGCTACACCGCGCTGGGCGTGCTGCACCAGATGTACAAGCCCATGCCGGGCCGCTTCAAGGACTACATCGCCATTGCCAAGAACAATGGCTACCAGTCGCTGCACACCACGCTGGTGGGCCCCTCGGGCGTGAACATCGAGTTCCAGATCCGCACCGAGGAAATGCACATCGTCGCCGAGGCCGGCGTCGCCGCGCACTGGCTGTACAAGGCCCAGCCCGGCCACGATTCCGAGCAGCTGGGCACGCAGTGGCTGCAGTCGCTGCTGGACATCCAGAACGAGACGCGCGATGCGGCCGAGTTCTGGGACCACGTCAAGGTGGACCTGTTCCCCGACGCCGTCTACGTGTTCACGCCCAAGAGCGAGATCATGGCCATGCCGCGCGGCGCCACCGTGGTGGACTTCGCCTATGCCATCCACAGCAAGGTCGGCAACCACATGACGGCCGCGCGCATCAACAACGAGGAAGTGCCGCTGCGCACCGAACTCAAGAGCGGCGACGTGGTGCAGATCGTCACCTCCGAGGACGCCACGCCCAATCCGGCCTGGCTGGGCTTCGTCAAGACGGGCCGCGCGCGCTCCAAGATCCGCCACTACCTGAAGTCGGCCGCGCAAAGCGAATCGGCCCGCCTGGGCGAGAACCTGCTGGCCCAGGCCATGCGTGCCGAAGGCATGGATGCCGTGCCGCCGGCCGACGAGGCCAACCAGGCACTTTGGGACGAGGTGCTGCGCATGGCCGGCAGCCGCAGCCGCGCCGACCTGATGGTGGACATCGGCATGGGCCGGCGCATTGCGTCGCTGGTGGCCTCGCGCCTGACGGCGCTGATGGCGCGCCACGGCCACCGGCCCGACGCCCTGCTGCTCACACGCGAACGCTTCAACTCCAGCAACCGACCCTTCCAGGGCGCCGTGCTGCTGGACGGCTCCAACCAGGGCTCCATCCACTACGCGCAATGCTGCCGCCCCGTGCCGGGCGACCCCATCGTGGGCTACCTGGGCAGTGGCGAAGGCCTGATCGTCCACCATGCGCAGTGCAAGATCGCGCAGCGCCTGCAGGAAAAGGACAGGGACCGCTTCATCGTGGTCGAATGGGCCGATGACATGGATGCCGCGCGCCTGTTCGAGGCACGCATCGTGGTCACCGTCAACAACGGCAAGGGCGTGCTCGCGCGCGTGGCGGCCGAGCTGGCCGGCGCCGAGGTGGACATCCTGCGCGTGGACATGGCCGACGAGGCCGCCATGAGCACCACGGACCTGTGCTTCGTGATCTCGGTGCACGACAACCAGCAGGTGGAGTCCGCGCTGCGCAACCTGCGCCGCGTGCACTCGGTGGTGCGCGCATCGCGCGTCATCCCCTGAACACTGCCCCGCTCCTGCGGGGTTTTTTCATTGCTCCAGGTCCTGGGCCAGCTGCTGCAGCAACGGGCCGCAGTCCTGCTCGATCTTGAGGGCCAGCAAATCCTCGGAGCGCATGCGGCCCTGGTTGATGGCCGCCACCGGCTTGCCCTGGGCCACGGCCTCATGCACAAAGCGCAGGCCTGAATACACCATCAGCGAAGAACCGGCGACCAGCAGCCCGCCGGCCTGCTGCAGCATGGCGCGCACGGCCTGCACCCGCTGGCTGGGCACGCCTTCCCCGTAGAACACCACGTCGGGCTTGAGCACGCCGCCGCAGTGCGGGCAGGCCGGCACGTCGAAGCGGCTGAAGTCGCGCCCCTCCAGATCGGCATCACCGTCGGGCGCGGCCTGGGCGCTCAGGCCGGCCCAGCCGGGGTTGCGCTCCAGCAGCATGGCCTGCAGCACGGCGCGCTCCATGCCGGCGCCGCAGCCCATGCAGCGCACGGCGGCGATGCGGCCGTGCAGGTCGATGACGCCATCGCTGCCCGCGGCCGTGTGCAGGCCGTCCACATTCTGGGTGACCAGGCCTTCGATCCATCCGCGCCGCTGCAACTGCGCCAGTGCCGCGTGGGCCTGGCCGGGCCTGGCCTGCGCCATCACGGGCCAGCCCAGAAGGCTGCGCGCCCAATAGCGCTGGCGCGTGGCATGGCTGCCCATGAAGGCCTGCAGCGTCACCGGCTGGGGGCGCTTCCACTGGCCTTCCAGATCCCGGTAGTCCGGAATGCCGGAGCCCGTGCTGCAGCCCGCGCCCGTCAGCACCAGCCAGCGCCGGCCGGGCGGCAGCAAGGCGCGCAGGGCCAGCGCGGCATCGTGCAGAACCGGGGACGGTGATGGCGGCGGAGCGATGGCGGTCATGGCCGCACAGCATAGCGGCCCCGCACGCCCAATGCAGAAACACCGTGTTGCACTCCGAGCCGGGGCGCAGCGGAGACAATGGCCGGATGCACCACGCACACGCCACCGCCCAAGCCGCCGCACACGCCACTGCCCAAGCTTTTCCCACCGCCCGCCATCCCGCCGCGCTCAACCGTGCCGCCCTGGCCACCGCCCTGGCCGCCGTGCTGCTGGCCGGTTGCGCGTCCCGGCCGGCGCCTGCGCCGGTCACGGTGCCGCCCTCCATGCCGGCCCCCACGGCGCCTGCCGCGCCCGTGCAGCCCGAACCCGCCACCGCGCCGGATGCCGCCCAGCAGGCCGAGGCCACCAGCTTCGAAGCATGGAAGCGGGATTTCGCGCGCAAGGCGCTGGACGCCGGCATCTCGGAGAAAACCGTGCGCAGCGCGCTGGAGCCTGCCCGGCTGCAGCGCCGCGCGGTGCAGCTGGACCGCTCGCAGCCTGAATTCACGCGCACGCCCTGGCAGTACCTGGACAGCGCCGTATCGGCCCAGCGCATCGCCCAGGGCCGCGCCAAGCTGCGCGAAGCGGCTGCACCGCTGCAGTCGGCCAGCCAGCGCTATGGCGTGCCGGCCGAGGTGATCGCCGCCATCTGGGGCATGGAAAGCAATTTCGGCGGCAACTTCGGCAACTTCCCCACGGTCGATGCGCTGGCCACGCTGGCCTTCGACGGCCGGCGCGCCGCCTGGGCGCAAAAGGAGCTGCTTGCAGCACTGCGCATCATCGACAACGGAGATATCGATGCGGCCCACATGATCGGCTCCTGGGCGGGTGCCATGGGCCACACGCAATTCCTTCCCTCCGTGTTCCTGGCCTATGCGGTGGATGCCGATGGCGATGGCCGCCGCGACATCTGGGGCAGCCTGCCCGATGTGACGGCCTCCACGGCGAACTACCTGGCCCATTCGGGCTGGAAGACGGGCGAGCCCTGGGGCGTGGAAGTGCGCCTGCCGGCAGGCTTTGACCATGCACGCGCCGAGACCAGCGTGCGCCAGGACAGCGCGCAATGGGCGGCCGAGGGCGTGCAGGCCGTGGACGGCTCCCCCCTGCCCTCCATGGCCGATGCCAGCGTGATCGCACCGGCCGGCGCGCGCGGGCCGGCCTTCATGGTGGGTGCCAACTTCCGCACCATCCTGCGCTACAACAACTCCGTGAATTACGCGTTGGGCGTGGACCTGCTGTCGCAGCAACTGGCCGGCGGCCCGGGCGTGCAGGCGGCCTGGCCGCGCGATCTGGCACCGCTGTCGCGCGAGCAGTTGCGCGCCTTGCAGGCCGCGCTCAACGAACGGGGATTTTCAGCCGGCACGGCCGATGGCGTGATGGGCCCTGCCACGCGTGCGGGCCTGCGCCAGTTCCAGCAAAGCCAGGGCCTGGTGGCCGATGGCTATCCCACGCTGGAGCTGCTGCAGAAACTGCAGCCCTGAACGCTTACCCGGCGGCGCTGCCCGGCTCCGGGTAGGTGACGTCCAGCACCTCCAGCGTGCGCACACCTGCGGGGGTGGGCAGGGCCACCTCGTCGCCCACACGGGCCTTGAGCAGGGCGCGCGAGACGGGCGCGATCCAGCTGACCTGCTGGCGTGCACTGTCGGCCTCGTCGATGCCCATGATGGTGATGGTGCGCTCCTCGCCCTCGTCATCGACATAGGTGACGGTGGCGCCGAAGTAGATCTGCTCGCTGCCGGCATGCACGGAGGGATCGACCACCTCGGCGATCTCCAGCCGCTTGGTCAGAAAGCGGATGCGCCGGTCGATCTCGCGCAGGCGCTTCTTGCCGTAGAGATAGTCACCGTTCTCGGAGCGGTCGCCATTGCTGGCCGCCCAGTGCACGATTTCCACGATGCGCGGGCGCTCGTTGTCGATCAGGTCCAGCAGCTCCGTCTTCAGCCGCGCGAAGCCCTGGGGAGTGATGTAGTTCTTGCCGCCCGGCGGCAAGGGCGGCAGGCCGACTTCATCATCGTCGTCGCCGTCGGATTCCTTGGTGAAAGCCTTGCTCATAGGGAGCCGATCTTCACACAGATCACCGCAGCAGGCGAAGACGCCGCACAAACCACGACACCAACCGAGCACAAACGAAAAAGCCTCAGAACTTTGCAGTTCTGAGGCTTGTCGTTTTGGTGCGGCTGGCAGGAATCGAACCCACGACCCCTTGGTTCGTAGCCAAGTACTCTATCCAGCTGAGCTACAGCCGCCAAGCTTCGAATTATAGCGTGCTTTTTGAACGCTTACGGAAAACCATGAAAATATCGAAAAATAACCGTTGACCAGCGCCTGAACAATTGCCACGGCCTCTGTGCGGGCCTGTGCGGGCGCCTGAAACGAAAAAGCCTCAGAACTTTGCAGTTCTGAGGCTTGTCGTTTTGGTGCGGCTGGCAGGAATCGAACCCACGACCCCTTGGTTCGTAGCCAAGTACTCTATCCAGCTGAGCTACAGCCGCCAAGACAACGATTGTATATCAATTTCCGGCCTCTCCGCAAAAATTGCAACCATCGCAAACTCCGGGCCCCGTGGCGCACCGGCTGGCCTATATTGGCCGGTCGCGGATGCAGGCCCTGCCCTGCACCTGCGCGGGAGACAAACACAGCGAGCGGCCCGCCGCAGCGGCGGGAACGACAAGACATGACAGACAAGCGCGCGGCCACGCAGCCGCAACCGCCCGAGGGCGCCATGTGGGGGCAGCTGTTTCGCCGCAGCGCCCGCCCCTCCCTGAGCCTGCAGGGCCAGATCCGCGAGATGCTGGTCGATGCCATCCTCTCGGGCATCCTCGCACCCGGCGAATCCATTCCCTCCAGCCGCGAGCTGGCGCGCCACCTGGGCGTGGCACGCATCACCGTGGTGCTGGCCTACCAGCAGCTGGCCGAGGAAGCCTTTTTGCTGAGCCGCCAGCGCAAGGGCCACTTCATCCATCCCGACGTACTCAAGGGGCGCACGCCGGGCGGCGCTGCGGCCAGCAGCACCCCTGGCGAAGGCCGCCGCACCGACTGGTCGCGGCGCCTGTGGCTGCTGCCCAGCCAGCAGCGCAGCATCGTCAAGGAAGAGGACTGGCAGCGCTACCCCTATCCCTTCCTGTACGGCCAGTTCGACAAGGAGCTGTTTCCCACGGCCGCCTGGCGCGAATGCTGCCTCAAGGCCCTGGGCGTGCTGGACATACGCCAGTGGGCGCCCGACCAGATCGCGCGCGACGACGAGATGCTGATCCAGCAGGTGCAGACCAAGATCCTGCCGCGCCGCGGCGTCTGGGCCTCGGCCGACGAGCTGATCATCACCGTGGGTGCGCAGCACGCCCTCTACATGGTGGCCGACCTGCTGATGCGCGAGGGCACGGCCGTGGGCATCGAGGAGCCCGGCTACCCCGACGCGCGCAACATCTTCAGCAGCCGCACCTCCCAGGTCATCCCGCTGCCGGTGGACGGCCAGGGCCTGCCGGTCACGCCGCTGCTGCGCCAGCTCGACTACCTCTACGTGACCCCCAGCCACCAATGCCCCACGGGCGTGACCATGCCGCTGGCGCGGCGCGAGGCGCTGCTGGAGATGGCCGAGGAGCACGACATCATCCTCATCGAGGACGACTACGAGAGCGAGAGCAGCTTCGACGGCCAGCCCATTCCGGCGCTCAAGAGCCTGGACCGCAGCAACCGCGTGATCTACGTGGGCAGCCTGTCCAAGAGCCTGGCCCCGGGCCTGCGCGTGGGCTACATCGTGGCTGCGCCCGAGCTGATACGCGAGCTGCGCGCGCTGCGCCGGCTCATGATCCGCCACCCTGCCACCTTCGTGCAGCGCACGCTGGCCATGTTCATCTCCCTGGGCCACTACGAGGCCCAGCAGCGGCGCCTGGCACAGGCGCAGAAGGAGCGGCACGCAGCCCTCACGGCCGCCATGGCCGAGCATGCGCCCGGCTGCCGCATCACGCCCGTGCGCGGCGGCGGCTCGTGCTGGGTGCAGTTGCCCGACCACATGCCTGTGCAGGCCCTGGCGCAGCGCGCCGCAGCGCACGGCGTGCTCATCGAGCCCGGCGATGTGTTCTTCGCCCGCCCGGGCACGCCCGGCAGCTTCATGCGCATGGGCTACCAGTCCATACCCGCCAACGACATCGGCCAGGGCGTGAAGGCCCTGGCCGATGCGATCCGTGAGGAGCAGAAGTAACGCGAGGAGTGGCCGGGACCGGCCCTGCCTGTCCCGTCGCCCCTGGGTCAGTACTTCTGCGGCTCGGGCCGCGCGGCCTCGGACAGCGAGGACACCACCGGCGCCACGCCACGCTGCAGGAACTGCCGCACGCCATAGGCCAGCAGCAGGATGCACAGGCTGGCCACGCCCAGCGCCAGCGGTGTGCGCTGCTCGGGGATGAAGGCCATGGCGATGACGATGGACAGCATGCCGAAGATGGCGAACCAGGTCAGGTACGGATAGCACCACATGCGCACCTTGAGCAGGTGCGGCGCCTCGCGCTCCAGGCGGGAGCGCAGGCGCAGCTGCGAGATGGCGATCAGGATGTAGACGAAGATCGCCACCGTGCCGTAGGAATTGACCAGGAAGGCAAACACCTTGTCGGGCGACACATAGGACATCACCACGGCGCCGTAGCCGAATACCGTGGCCACCAGGATGGCGCGCGTGGGCACGCCGTTGCGGCTGACCTTGGCCAGCGCCTGGGGCGCATCGCCGCGCCGCGTCAGCGCGAACAGCATGCGCGAGGATGCATACAGCCCCGAGTTGAGCGCCGACAGCACGGCCGTCAGCACGATGGCGTTCATGATCTGCGCGGCAGCGGGCACGCCCATGGTGTTCAGTGCGCTCACATACGGCGTGGCGATGCCAACCGCATTCCAGGGCACCAGGCAGGCCACCAGGAAGATGGAGCCCACATAGAACACCAGCACGCGCGTGATCACCGAGCTGGTGGCCTTGGCCACGGCCTTCTGCGGCTCGGCCGTTTCAGCCGCCGCAATGGTCACGATTTCGGCGCCGAAGTAAAAGCCCGTGGCCGCCACGGCCCCGGTCAGCACCGGCACGATGCCGTTGGGCATGAAGCCGCCATTGCCGGTGAGGTTGCCGAAGTGCATGCCCTGCGACGCAGGCGTCAGGCCCAGCACGTAGACGCCGGCCACGAACAGGAAGACCACGATGGCCGCCACCTTGATGGAGGCGAACCAGAACTCGAACTCGCCAAAGGACTTCACCGAGACCAGGTTGGTCAGCGTCAGCATCACCAGCAGCACCAGGCTGATGCTCCAGTTGGGGACATCGGGCAGCCAGTAGCGCACCAGGTCGGCACCGGCCACGGCCTCCAGCGCCACGACGATGACCCAGAAGTACCAGTACATCCAGCCCGTCAGAAAGCCTGCCAGCCGGCCCACGCCGGGGCGGTCGCGCCAGGCCTCTCGCGCATATTCGTAGAAGGACCCTCCGCCGGGCATGGAGCAGGCCAGCTCGCCCAGCATGCGCATGACCAGCACCACGAGCAGGCCCGTGATGAGGAAGGAAAGAATCGCGGCCGGCCCGGCCGACTTGATGACCACGCCGCTGCCCACGAACAGCCCGGCGCCGATGACGCCGCCCAGGGCGATCATGGTCATGTGCCGCTGTTTGAGCCCGTGTGAAAGCCCCGGCGAAGAGGCTTGCTGATGTCCGATCATGTCTTGTCTCCTGTTGCGTTCAGGCGCCACGGCTGATGCTCTGTTGTGGTGGCTGCGCAGGTGCGCGCCTTGCCGTGGCGTATCCGGTGTTCCCGGTGGCACGGGGCCGCAAGGCCCCGCGCCGTCAGGCGGCCGCCACCGGCGGGCGGTCCTTGCGGAAGGCGTTCTTCACGGCGATCTTTCCGTCCTTGAAGGTGAAGACATCCACCATGCGCGCTTCCACGCGCAGGCCGTCGGCCTTGGTGCCCTTGAAGGTGCTCTCGGACACGCCACGGTCGCCCTGCACGAAATGGTCTCCATCGAGCCAGGCCGCATCGGGGAAGGCCTGCCAGGCCATCTGGAAGCCCTCGCGCACCGCCTGGCGGCCGACGAAGCTGCGGCCCATGAGATCGGGCCCGGCCACGGCGTGGAACTCGCACTCATCGGCCATGAAGCCCATCAGGGCCTCGATGTCGTGGCGGTTCCAGGCCTCGGCGAAGCGGGCCAGGAACTGGGCATCCGGAGGGTTGGTGTCTGCGCTCATGCTGTCTCCTTGTCTGTGGTGGGTACCACGGCGCCGGGCCCCGGGCAGGGCCGCCGCGCCGCGTCATCGAAATGTCGATGGGCCATGGTAGGTAGCAGGCACACGGACCCGTTAGAACCAGATGCCATCAATCGTTAGGTCCAGGCGCGCGCACCGGCCGCCACTGGCTCTATCGAAAGCTGGGCTGTGGCGCTAACTGGCTCCATGGCCTGCTGGCTATGCTGATTCCATCGTCGGCGCACCGCCTTGCGTGGCTCGCCGGCATTGGCCCCATTCCACCGAATCCATAGCAAAAAGCGGCAGATCCCAAGCCGCCGCACCAGGAGACATCCGCCATGAAAGCCGAGGACATCCGCCCCAGCCACCTGCGTCCCTACGACCCTCAGTACGACCCGCTGGTGGCCGCCAACCCGGGCCACGGCACGGGCTATGCGCCCACTTACTGGGTCGGCACGGCGGGACGCCCGCCAGACGATGACGGCCCCGTCAGCGGCGACATGGACGTGGACGTGGCCATCGTCGGCTCGGGCTTCACGGGCCTGGCCACGGCCCTGTTCCTGGCGCGCGAGCACGGCATACGCGCCGTGGTGCTGGACGCCAACCAGACCGCCTGGGGCTGCACCAGCCGCAACGGCGGCCAGGGGCAGAACGCCAGCGGGCGCCTGTACCGCTCGCAGTGGATCGCACGCTGGGGCAAGGACGTGGCGCTCAAGCTCGACGCCGAGATCCGCGAGGGCTTCCAGACCTTCAAGGACCTGGTGGTCGAATTCCCCGAGTGCGAGCCCCAGCCCGGCGGCCACCTCTACATCGCCCACCGCGAAAAGAAACTCGACTTCCTGCGCAACGAAACCCAGATCATGCGCGAGGTCTTCGGCTATGACGCCCGCATGCTCAGCCCCGAGGAGCTGCGCCGCGACTATGTGAACGATGCCGACAGCCACGGCGCCATGCACGAGCCCGACGGCATCGGCGTGCACCCGCTCAAGCTGGCTTTCGGCTACCTGCGCAAGGCGCGGGAGCTGGGCGTCAAGGTGCACCCGGCCAGCCCGGTGCTGGGCGTCGAGACGCGCAACGGCGTGCACCACCTGCGCACGCCCGGCGGCACCGTGCGGGCGCGGGCCGTGGGCTTTGCCACGGGCGGCTACACCAGCAACGCCCTGCATGGCAGCCTGCGCTCCAAGATCATGCCCATCCTCTCGAACTCGCTGGTCACGCGACCGCTGACCGAGCAGGAACTGGAGGCCACGGGCTTCAAGACCACCCAGGTCATCACCGACACCCGCACGCTGCGCTTTTACTACCGCCGCCTGCCCGACAACCGCGTGCAGATCGGCAGCCGCAGCGCCGTCACGGGTGCCGATGCGCCCAACCCCATCCACATGGCCAAGCTGGTGGACGGCCTGCACCGCAAGTTCCCGGCGCTCAAGGGCATCACCATCGACTACTCCTGGTGGGGCTGGGTCGATGTGAGCCACGACATGATGCCGCGCGTCTTCCAGCCCGATCCGGCCCAGAGCATCTTCTACGCCGTGGGCTATGGCGGCAACGGCGTCTCCTTCTCGGCCCACGCGGGCCGGCGCATGGCCGAGCGCATCGCGGGGCGCCAGAGCAAGACCTTCGAGCTGCCCATCTACAACTCGGAGCTGGAGTATCCGAACGTCTTCAACATGGTGCGTTCGCCCGCGTTTGCGCCGTTTCGCCGGCTGGGGCAGCGGTTCCTGTACCACTGGTACTACATGCGCGACGAAAAGCTCTGAACCCCAACCGATTGCTGCTTGGGCCGGCCTCCTGCAGGGGCCGGCCCTTTTTTTCAGCAGCGCCGGGGGCAGCCACCTGCTACCGGTTCCGCATCCAGTCGGCCGTGTTCATGAAGCTGGCCTTGAGGCGCACGCGCAGCTCTTCGGGCACGCCGGTCTCGCCCATGGCCTGGTCCATGCAGGCCACCCACTGGTCGCGCTCAAGAATGCCGATGGAAAACGGCATGTGACGCATGCGCAGGCGCGGGTGGCCGAAGCGGTCCTGGTAATGGTCGGGGCCGCCCAGCCAGCCGCACAGGAACCAGAACAGCTTCTGGCGCGCATCGGCCAGGGTGCTGCCGTGGGCGGCACGCAGTTCGGCATAGCCGGGCTCCAGGTCCATGAGATCGTAGAAACGGTCCACCAGGGCCTGCACCCTGGGCTCGCCGCCGATCCATTCATAGGGGGTCTGGGGGGCGTTGTTCTGGGATTCCTCTGACATGGCGAAAAGCGGCTGGCGGCTGAGTGAAACCCGCGATTGTCAGGCATGTGCCATGTCCGTGCCGGTACCGGTATCCGTGGGGGCCCCGGCACGCAGGAACCCGTACACCGCCAGCGCCGTGAGCACCGTGATGCCCGCCAGCACATCCAGCAAGATGCCAAAGGCCTGGCCATAGGCCGCCAGCACGGCGGGTGCAGACAGGCCGGGCAGCAGGGCCATGGCCTCGGCGATGTTCCCCGTCACCAGCAACTGCGCCGCGCGGCCGGTGGCATGCGCCGCCTGCACCGCCTGGGGCGCCTGAGCTGCCAGGGCCGACAGACGCCATGCCAGCAATGCAGCCAGCCCCGCGCCCACCAGCGCCAGCGCCATGCCCTCGCCCGCCACGCGCACCGTGCTGAAAATGCCCGTGGCCATGCCGGCGCGCTCGCTGGGCACCACGCTCACGGCCAGGCCATCCATCAAACCCCAGGGCAGCCCGATGCCCAGGCCGATCAGCAGCAGCGGGGGCGCCATCTGCGCAAAGGCCGTGCCCGGCGCGCACCCGCCCAGCCACAGCAGGCCCGCCGCGCACACCAGCAGCCCCGCCAGGCACAGCAGCGCGGCCGAAACCCAGCGTGTGAGCCAGCCCGCCAGCAACGGCACGAACAGCATGGGCAGGGACAGCACAAACATCAGCTGCCCCGCCTGCAGCGGCCCCATGCCCTCCACGCCGATGAAGCGCACCGGCAGCAGCACCAGCAGCACCACGAAGGCATAGGCCGGCGCACCCGCCAGCAACTGCACTCCCACGAAACGCGGATAGCGAAACAGCGACAGGTCCAGCATGGGCTGCCCCGTGCGCTGCTGCACGCGCCGCTCCACGGCCACAAAGGCCGCCAGCGCCAGCGCGGCACCGGCCAGCGGCAGCAGCGCCGCCCCGCTGGACCAGCCCGCCTCCGGCCCCTGCAGCACGCCCCAGGTCAGCAGCGCCAGGGCTGCGGTGAACAGCAGCGCACCGGCCCGGTCCAGCCGCTGCGCCTTCGGGTTGCGCGACTGAGGCATGCAGCGCAGCCCCAGCACCAGCGCGGCCAGCGCCACGGCGGCCACGCAAAGCACCACGCCGCGCCAGCCCGCCACGCCCAGCAACCAGCCCGACAGCAACGGCCCGAAGGCCAGGCCCACGCCGAACGACGTGCCCACGCCACTGAAGGCACGCATGCGCGCCGTCCCGTCGAACACCTGGGCCAGCGCCGCCGTGCCGCCCGCCAGCGCGGCCGCCGCGCCCAGGCCCTGCAGCGCACGCAGCAGGTTGAACACGACAATGGCCCCCTGCCCGCCCAGGCAGGCCTGGGCCAGCGCACTGAGCAGCACCACGCCCAGCCCGGTCAGGAAAACGCGCCGCCGCCCGTGCAGATCGGCCAGCGCGCCGGCCGCCATCAGCGTGGCGCCAAAGCTCAGCATGAAGGCATTCGTCACCCAGTTGAGCGCCAGCGGCCCGCCGCCCAGCGCCTCGCGCAGCGCAGACAGGGCCACGGCCGGCCCGGTAAAGCTCAGCGGCATCGCCAGCGCCGCAAGGCACACCGACAACAGCACCCAGACCGGGGACGCACGCGGTCGCGCTGTACCGTGGAGCGCACCCGGTGCGCGGGAGGAAGTCAGGCAGGAGGACATGGTTGGCAAGGCTTTCGCAATTTCCCGGCCGCACATGGCCAGGCATGCATGAACGATAAAAGCGCTGCAATGCCGTGAAAATAGGCGACAGACTCCCCACACTCCCAACCCCAGGTTGGCAATCGACATGGACAGCTTCAGCGGACTCGAATCCTTTGTGCGTGCAGCCGACCTGCTGAGCTTTGCCGAGGCCGGGCGCGCCCTGGGCATCTCGGCCTCGGCCGTCGGCAAGAACGTGGCGCGGCTGGAACAGCAACTGGGCCTGCGCCTGTTCCAGCGCACCACGCGCCAGGTACGCCTCACGCAGGAAGGCGCACTGTTCCACGAGCGCTGCCGCCGCATCCTGGATGAACTGCACGATGCGCGCGCCACCATGCAGGCCGCCGCCGAGGCGCCGCGCGGGCGGCTGCGCGTGAGCCTGCCCACCATCGGCTACCGCTTCCTGCTGCCCGTGCTGCCCGAGTTCCAGGCCCTGTACCCGGAGGTTGACCTGGACCTGGACTTCAACGATCACCTGGTGGACGTGGTCGAGGCCGGCCTGGACGTGGTCATCCGCAGCGGCGAACTGGCCGACTCACGCCTGGTCGCGCGCCGGCTGGGGCCGTTTCGCTTCATCCTGGCCGGCTCGCCCGACTACCTGGCGGCACGGGGCATACCGCAATCCCCCGCCGAGCTGGCACAGCACAGCTGCCTGCGCTACCGCTTCCTGAGCAGCGGCAAGCTGGAGGAATGGGTGCTGCCCGGCATGCCGCCCCACCTGCCCGCCGCCCTGGTCTGCAACAACATGGAAGCCATGCTGGGCGCGGCCGTGGCCGGCATGGGGCTGGCCTATATGCCGGACTTCCTGGCGCGCGATGCACTGGGGCGTGGCGAGCTGCAGCGGGTGCTGGCGGAGGACCTGACGCACACGGGGCAGTTTTCGGCGCTGTGGGCGTCGAGTCGGCAGTTGTCGCCTAAGGTGAGGGCGTTTGTGGATTTTGTGGGGGGGAGGTTGTTCAAGGAGTCTTGAACGGGGCCGTCCCCTGCTGTTGCTCGTTCTTGTCCCTGGTGTTGCTCGTTTCTGCCCCTGCCGGGTGGTTGTCTTTCGAGGCCGGGTCTCGGCCCGGCGGCCGACCTACTTTCCTTTGTTTCGCCAAAGGAAAGTAGGCAAAGCAAAGGCGACCCGAATGTCCGCGACCCTCCGCTTCGCTGCGGGCAACCTGCGTCGTGGCGGTTGCGGGGTTCGCTGCGGAACTCGCTGCGTTCACTTCGTGAACTCCGCTCAGACAACCGCAGCGAGTCAGATCACGAAGCAGTCCTGTCCTTCGGCAGGACTGCAACCCCGCAACCACCACGCCGCAGGCGCTGACATACGGGGAGTTTGCCCGGGCCTTCGCTTCGCTCGGCCCCTGGTTTGAAGCCGAACGCAGTGATGGCGCCGGCTGTTGGCTGTTGGCTGTTGGCTGTTGGCTGTTGGCTGTTCCCCAGCCTCCCCCCCTTCTGCCCACGCCTGCGTTGGGCGGGATGCGGGGTGGCAAGCCTGCCGAAGGACAGGCTTGCTTCGTTGTCTAGCTCGCCGTGATGTTTGAGTGAAGCGCGCAGCGCGTAACGAGTTTCACGGCGCACCCCGCATCCCGCCCAACGCAGGTCGCCCCGTAGCGAAGCGAAGGGGTCGTGGGCAGTTTGGGGCGCGCTTCTTTGCCTACTTTCTTATCGCGCGATAAGAAAGTAGGTCGGCCGCCGGGCCGAGACCCGGCCTCGAAAAGAAACCGCCCGGCAGGGGCAAAAAACAGAACACAAAGACTACTCAGCCACCTGCCTCAACGTATCCATCACAGGCCTCCTCAACACCTCCCGCAACGCCCACCACCCCGCCATCCAGGCCAGCAAGGCCCCGGCAACAGCCCCCGCCAGCGGAGCCCACCAGGGCACGGTCCAGTTGAACTCGAACACCCAGCGCGCCAGGGCCCAGCCCACGGCCCCCGCCGCGCAGCTGGCCAGGAAGCCCGCCAGCAGGCCCACGCCCGCCAGCTCGGCGCGCTGCACCTGCGCCAGCAGCCGGGCCTGGGCACCGACGGCGCGCATGATGGCGTACTCGCGCGCGCGCTCCTCGCGCGTGGCGGTGACGGCGGCGAAGAGCACGACCAGGCCGGCGGCCAGGGTGAAGCCGAAGAGGAATTCCACCGCGCGTATCACCTGGTCCAGCACGCGCTGCACCTGGGCCAGCGTGGTGCTCAGGTCCACGTTGGTGATGTTGGGAAACTCGCGCACCAGGGCGTTGTCGAAGCCCGCCACGTCGGGCGCGCGGTAGGCGGCCAGGTAACTGACGGCCACGTCGTCCAGGTGGTCCACGGGATAGATGACGAAGAAGTTGGCCCGCATCGATCCCCAGTCCACCTTGCGCAGGCTGGTGATGCGCGCCTCGCTGGGCACGCCGCCCACGTCGAAGCCCAGCGTGTCGCCGAGCTTGAGGCCCAGGGTCTCGGCAATGCCGTCCTCCACGCTGATCTCGCCCTTGGCGCCAGGTGTCCAGGTGCCCGCCGTGATCAGGTTGTGTGCGGGCGCCTGCGCCGTGGTGGAGAGGTTGAACTCCCGGTCCACCAGGCGCTTGGCGCGGTCTTCGCTGAAGTCGTCGGGGCTGACCGGCTTGCCGTTGACGGTGACCAGACGCCCCCGGATCATGGGGAACCAGTCATAGGAGGTGACGCCAGCCTTGGCCAGCGCCGCGCGGAAACCGTCGGCCTGCTCGGGCTGCACGTTGATGACGAAGCGGTTGGGCGCATTGGCCGGCGTGGCCTGGCGCCAGCTGCCGATGAGGTCGGTGCGCAGCAGCACCAGCAGCATGAGCGCCAGCAGCCCCACGGCCAGGCTGCTGATCTGCACCACAGCATAGGCGGGGCGCGCGGCGATCTGGCGCGTGGCCAGCACCAGCCAGCGCGGCGCCGTGCTCTCGTGCACCAGGCGGCGCAGCACCTGCACGGCCAGCCAGCCCAGGGCCGCGAACAGCAGCACGGCCACGGCAAAGCCGCCCACGGCGATCAGGCCCAGCTTGATGTCGCGGCTGGCCGCCAGCAGCAAGGCCGCAAAGCCTGCCACGCCCACGGCCAGCACCACCACCGAGGCAGGCTTGAGCGCGCCCAGGTCGCGGCGCATGACGCGCAGCGGCGGCACGCGCGCCAGCTGCAGCACGGGCGGCAGGCCAAAGGCCAGCAGCAGGGTCAGCCCCATGCCCACGCCGAAGACCGCAGGCCACAGGCCCGGTGCGGGCAAGGCGGTTTCCACCAGCCCGGCCAGCAGCAGCACGAACACATGGTGAATGGCCCAGCCCAGCAGCACGCCCGCGGCGCTGGAGGCCAGGCCGACCAGCACGAACTCCACCGTATAGGCCCCTGCAATGCGCCGCTGGCTCTGGCCCAGCACGCGCAGCATGGCCGAGGCGTCGAGGTGGCTGTTGGCAAAGCCGCGTGCAGCCAGGGCCACGGCCACGGCCGACAGCAGCGCCGCCAGCAGGGCGACCAGGCTCAGGAATTTCTCGGCGCGGTCCAGCGTCTGGCGCATCTCGGGGCGGCCGCTGTCCAGCGACTCCACGCGCACGCCATGCACGCCGGGCGCCTTGGCCTGCTGCTCGGCCCAGACGCGGTAGCGCTGCACGGCCGGCTCGGAGCCATCACCCGCGCCGGCCACGGCCAGGCGGTAGGTGATGCGGCTGGCCGGCTGCACCAGGCCCGTGGCGGCCAGGTCGGCGGAGGTGATCATCACGCGCGGCGCAAAGTTCATGAAGCCTGCGCCCCGGTCAGGCTCGATGGAGATGATGCGCGCCACGCGCAGTTGGGCGTCGCCCAGCAGCAGCATGTCCCCCACGCCTATGCCCAGCGACTCCAGCAGCGGCGCATCGACCCAGGCCTCGCCCCGCGCCGGTATCTCGCGCGTGGCCCGGTCGGCCGCGCCGGGGGCATCGGCCACGCGCAGGCTGCCGCGCAGCGGATAGCCTTCGGGCACGCTCTTGAGCGCCACCAGGCGGCTCATGCCGCCTTGCGCGTCGCTGGCGCGTGCCATGGTCGGGAAGCTGGATGTCTCCAGGGCCTGCAGCCCTTCGGCGCGTGCGCGCTCGGCAAAGGCCGACGCCGTGGGGTTGTCGCCGACCACGACCACGTCGCCGCCCAGCAGCTGGCGCGCATCGCGCTGCAGCCCCGCCTGCAGCCGGTCGGCAAAAAAGCCCACCGAACTGAGCGCGGCCACGGCCAGCATCACGGCAACGATCAACAGGCGCAACTCGCCCGCGCGCAGGTCGCGCCACAGGGTGCGCCAACCCAGGGTCCATGCAGAAGATCCATTCATGCCGCGCAGATTAGCGCAGGCGAAGATGGGCATCCGGGCGCCACGGCTATTGGCACGGCCGTTCAGAACGATTGGCGCGGCCGTTCAGAACATCAGCCGCAGGCCCAGGTCCAGCCCGAGCGCGCCGGCCGGCTGCATGCCGCCCGTGGTCAGGTAGCCGGGCTGGGGCAGGATGGCCGGGTTGCTGACCACCAGCGGCGTCACGCCCATCACGCCCGGGTTGTTGCGCCCGTTGCCCACGCTGATGCGCGACACCGTGGCGTACAGCGCCGTGCGTTTGGACAGCGGGTGCACATAGCCCAGGGCGAGCTTGTTCACCGAGGAATCGCCGTCGGCCAGGCCCTGGCCGTTCCTGAACTGCACACGTGCATAGGAGGCGCGCAGTGCCCCCTGGCCCACGGGGATGTTCACGCCGGCCAGCACGCCCAGGTAGCGGTCGTTGATCGCGGCCAGCGTGCCGGCGTCGCGCCGCTCGTTGCGCACGCCGGACCATTCGCCAAACAGCTTGACCGGGCCGAAGTCATAGGAGCCGCCCAGGTTCAGCGACCGGATCTTTTCCGCGCCGGCGCCCGAGGTGCCCAGGGTGTTCTCGCCATAGCCCAGCGCCACATCGGCCGCCCCCATGGCCCAGCCGATGCGGGCACCCGCGTAGCGCCCCCGCTTCGAGCTGTTCTCGGGGAAGGCGTACATGGCCTGCCCGTAGACGCCGCCCAGGCCCGGCGGCAGGAAATAACCGATGGAGTTGCCTGCGCGCAGATAGGTGTCCGTGCCCGCCGACAGCCCGCCGCCCAGCAGGCCGCCCGTGGCCAGCGCGCGGGCGATGGCCAGGTTGCTGTTGACCACGGCGATCAGGTTGGTGCCCACGCCGTTGACGGTGAAGGGGTCGAAGGCCCAGTCGTTCAGAAACGAAGGCGTGTGGTCGCGCCCCATGCGCAGCTCGCCCAGGCGCCCGGACAGGCTGATGGTGGCGCGCCGCCCGAAGTTGAGCGCGCCGCCGCCCGTGTCATTGGCCACCGGCGCCTCCAGCCACAGGCCGGCCATGAGGCCGCCGCCCAGGTCCTCGCTGGCGCGTATGCCGATGCGGCTGGCCAGGTTGCCCGAGGGCGACAGTGCCCAGGTGCTTTGCCGCGCCGAGCGCGCGGGGCCCGCGTCCCAGGATTCGCTGCGCACGCTGTAGCGGCTGACGCCGGCGTCCATCACGCCGAACAGCGTGACCGAGGTGGGCGCCTGGGCGGCGGCCGCGCCTGCCAGACACAGCAGGCCCAGCGCGTGCAGGCCGCAGGGATGGGGGTGAAGTCGGGGCATGGGGGTCTCCTGTTCGTCGTGGGGCTGGCGCGGTCCTGCGCCACGAATCGACTCTAGGAAAGCCATCGCGCCGCTTCTTGGCAGTTCATGCCAACGGCTTTGCAATTCACGACATGCGCGGGTTGCCCTGGTCAGGGTTGCCATGGATTTGTCCCAACAAGGCAAATGCCTGTCCCCCAATGGCAAGTCCCGGGAAAGCGGGCTTTCGATACTGGATGCCAGAACACGGAACAAGGAGACACGGATATGAGACTGCCCCACGCCATCGCCACGCTGCTCACGGGCTGCGCCATCACCATCGCCATCGCCGGTACGGCCTGGAGCCGCCAGCCGCTCAGGCTCATCGTGCCCGCACCGCCGGGCGGCACCATGGACATCGTGGCGCGCGTCGTGGGCCAGCAGCTCGCATCTGAAACAGGCCAGGCCGTGGTGATAGACAACCGCCCGGGCGCAGGCGGCCTGCTGGGCATACAGACCCTGCTGCAGGCGCCCGCCGATGGGCAGACGCTGCTGGTGGGCGCAAGCAACCTGCTGGCCGAGATCCCCCATGTGATCAAGATGCCCTTCGATCCGCTCAAGGACCTGGTGCCCCTGGCCTCGCTGGCCCGCTCGGGCGTGGTGCTGGTGGCCGCGGCCAGCCAGCCCGCCCAGGACTTGCAGCAGCTGCTCGCGCAGCTCAAGGCACGCAAAGGCCAGACCAGCTTTGCCAGCTACAGCCCCGGCACCGTGTCGCACTACGCCGGCCTGATCCTCAGCGACAAGGCGGGCCTGGACCTGCAGCATGTGGGCTACGCGGGCTCGCCGCCGGCCGTGCAGGCCCTGCTGGGCGGCCAGGTGGACGTCATGTTCGACGGCATGCTGACCTCGGTGCCCCTGATCAGGGCCGGCAAGCTGCGTGCCTACGCGTTCTCCGGCCCCCGGCGTTCGCGCCACCTGCCCCAGGTGCCGACCACCGCCGAACTCGGCTACCCCGAGCTGCAGTTTCGCGGCTGGGTGGGCCTGATCGCGCCGGCCCGCCTGCCGCCCGAAACCATGGAACGCCTGCGCGCCGCCATCGGGAAAGCGGCCAGCGCGCCGGCCGTGCAGCAAAAACTCTCCGACGTGGGGCTGGAGCCCGAGGTGCTCACCGACACCGCCGCGCTGCAGCGCGAGACACGCCAGATGTCCGAGCGCAACGCCGGCATCGTGAAGAAATACCAGATCACCGCGAACTGACTTCCAGGGAAACACCGACCATGCAGATCCGACAGATCACCCCCGCCATCGGCGCCGAAATCTCCGGCGTCCATCTCGGCGATGCCGCACGCGACGCCGCACTGTTCGCGGACATCCGCGCCGCGCTGCTGACCCATCGCGTGCTGTTCTTCCGGGACCAGGACATCACGCGCGCCGAACATGTGGCCTTTGCCAGCCGCTTCGGCCCACTGGAGGACCATCCCGTGGCAGGCAGCGATCCCGAACACCCTGGCCTGGTGCGCATCTACCGCAGCGACGATCCGCACAGCTACGAAAACACCTGGCACTGCGATGGACTGTGGCGCCCCAACCCGGCCATGGGCGCGGTGCTGCGCTGCATAGAGTGCCCGCCGATCGGCGGCGACACCATCTGGGTCAACATGGTCAAGGCCTACGAGGAGCTGCCCGAGAGCATCAAGCGCAGCATCGACGGCCTGCGCGCCAAGGCCGGCATAGAGCACACCTTCGGTGCCGTGATGGCGCCCGAGGCGCGCGCGCGGCTGGCCAGCGAGCACCCGCCCGTGGAGCATCCCGTGGTGCGCACCCACCCCGAGACCGGCGAGAAGCTGCTGTTCGTGGGCGCGGGCTTCAGCACCCACTTCGTCAACTACAGCACGCCCGAGAACGTGCGCCACGGCATAGACAAGGCGCCCGGCGCCGCGCTGCTGATGAACTACCTGATCAGCCGCGCCACGATTCCCGAATACCAGGTGCGCTGGTCCTGGAAGCCCGGCGACGTGGCCGTCTGGGACAACCGCAGCACCCAGCACTACGCACTCAACGACTACTACCCGGCGCCCCGCCGCATGGAGCGCGCGGGCATCGTCGGCGACATCCCGCGCTGAGGCCCTGCACAGACTCTTTCCACCCCCCCTCACCCCCCACCCACCGGAGCGTCCCATGAATTTTCTCGATGGCCACCTGTTCCCCGAAAACCAGCAGCCCCTGATCATCACGGCGGCCCCCTATGCGCCGGGCTGGCTGCCCGGCGATTTCCCCGAAGACATTCCCGTGACCATGCAAGAGCAGATCCAGAAGGCCGTGGACTGCTACAACGCCGGCGCCACCGTGCTGCACCTGCATGTGCGCGAGCTGGATGGCAAAGGCAGCAAGCGCCTGTCCAAGTTCAACGAGCTGATCGCCGGCGTGCGTGCGCGCGTGCCCGAGATGATCATCCAGGTGGGCGGATCGATCAGCTTTGCTCCCGAGACGGACGGCGCGGCCGCCAAGTGGCTGTCCGATGACACGCGCCACATGCTGGCCGAGCTGGAACCCGTGCCCGACCAGGTCACGGTGACCGTCAATACCTCGCAGATGAATGTGACGGAGCAGGCCGAGGACGCGGACTTCAGGGGCACCTCGCGCGAGAAGCCCGCCATCTTCGACGCCTACAAGGAGATGACCGTGCCCGCACAGCCCGGCTGGGCCGAGGAGCACATCCGGCGCCTGTCCGCCGTCGGCATCCAGAGCGCCTTCCAGTGCTACAACATCAACAGCTTCGAGTCCGTGGAGCGGCTCATGCGCCGGGGCATCTACAAGGGCCCGCTGGTGATGAACTGGGTGGCGATTGGCGGCGGCATGGACGCGCCCAGCATCTACAGCCTGGCCCACTTCGTGCGCGCCGTGCCCGATGGCGCCGTGCTCACCGTGGAAAGCAATGTGCGCAACGTGCTGCCCGTGAACATGATGGGCATCGCCATGGGCCTGCACGTGCGCTGCGGCACCGAGGACTGCCTGTGGAACCAGTCGCGCAGCGCCAAGGCCAGCACGGTCTCCCAGATCGAACAACTGGTGCGCATCGCGCGCGAGTTCGGCCGCCCCATCGCCACGGCGCAACAGGCGCGCGCCATCAGCAAGATTGGCGTGTTCTACGACACCCCCGAAGAGACATTGGCGGCCAACGGCTTCGCGCCCAACCGCAACGGCGGCAACCAGGGATTTCTGCGCAAGACCGCCTGACGCACTAGGCCTCGCCAACCCTTCCCTGCCCCCGCCTGCGCCAGTCCGAGACGCTGGCGCCGAAAGCGGCCCGGAACCAGTGGCAAAAGCCGCTGGGCGCGGCAAACCCCAGCAGGCCCGCCACCTCGCCCAGGGGCTGGCTACCGTCTTGCAGATGGCGCAGCACCAGTTCCCTGCGGAGGGTGTCGAGCAGCGCCGAGAAAGTCTGCCCCTCCGCAAGCAGGCGGCGGTGCAGCGTGCGGCGGTCCATTCCCAGCTGGCGTGCCACCTGCTGGGCCGTACAGCGGCCGCCCGGCAGCAGTGCAATGATCAGTTCCCTGCAGGCCGCCTGCATGCCTTCGCCCCGGCTGCGCAGCGCCTGCTCCAGATGGCTTCGCGCAAAGCGCGCAACGCCCGAGCCCTGCGCCTGACCGCATTCGCGCAGCAGTTGCAGATCCGCCAGGCGGCAGACCATGCCGTTGAAAGGCTGGTCAAACAAAGGGGTCACGCCGAAGAAGGCACGGTGGGCCGATGCATCGGCCGGTGCGCGGTGTGCGAAGCTGACCTGCTGCGGGCGCCACTGGGCGCCGATCAGCTCGCGCAGCACGCGAAACATCACGCCCACCGCCAGCTCCATGGACTGGCGCATGGCCATGCCCGCGATGGGTACCAGGTCCTGGCGCACCAGCACCCCGGAGCCCGCGTCCTCGATGCGTACGAACATGCCCGCACTCAGCAGCTTGAGGTAGCGGCACAGCGTGTCCAGCGCCTGGCGCGGCGTGGGCTCTTGCTGCAGCACAAGGCTGATGGGGCCCAGGTGGGACAGGCTGCGCCGCGCCGCCAGGCGCAGCGCGAAATCCTGCGTTCCCGTGGTGCGCGCGGCTACCTCCAGCAGCTCGCGCACGGCATGGATGGGAATCAGCGTCTCCGGGTCGTCGAGCAGGCGTGCCGACAGTCCCGCCGCGCGCACAAGGACGGCGGGATCATGGCCCAGGCTTTTCACCAGGTCGGCATAGCCATGCAGGCTGGCACTGCGGATAAGGCCGCAGGTGACGGGCCTGCGGCCTGCGGCCACGGTGCCGATGGCATGGAGCGCAGGGGTCTGCATGGCAGGTCCATTTCAGGGAATCAGCACCGTCGCGCCCGTGGTGCGGCGCGACTCCAGCGCCTGGTGCGCCTGGGCCGCATCGGCCAGCGCAAAGCTTTGCTGGGGCTCGCTGGCGATGCGCCCGGCCAGCACATGGTCGAACAGCTCGCGCGCCATCCCCAGCATGTGGGCGCGCGGCTGGATGTAGTGCACCATCGCGGGCCGCGTCATCCAGATCGAACCCTTGGCGGCCAGCAGCTGGGAGTCCACCACCACCGAGCCCGACGAGGTGCCGTTGCTGATCAGCCGGCCGCGCGGCTGCAGGCAGTCCAGCGAATCCATGAGCGTGTCCTTGCCCACCGAGTCATAGACCACGGGCACGCCCTTGCCGCCCGTGATCTCCATCACGCGAGCGACGGTGTTCTCGCGCGAGGTCACGATGACGTGGGCGCAGCCGTTGGCGCGCGCGGCGGCGGCCTTCTCGTCGGTGCTCACCGTGCCGATCATGGTCACGCCCAGGGCCCGCGCCCATTGGCAGGCGATCAGCCCCACGCCGCCGGCCGCCGCGTGGTAGAGGATGGTCTCGCCCCCCTGCAGCGGATGGACCTGGCGGAACAGGTACTGCGCCGTCATGCCCTTCATCATCAGCGTGGCCGCCGTGCGGTCGCTGATGCCGTCCGGCAGCGGGATCAGCACCTCGGCCGGCATCACGCGCACATCGCTGTAGGCGCCCTGCGGGCCCATCAGGTAGCCCACGCGGTCGCCGGGCCGCACTTCGGTCACGCCCTCCCCCACGGCCTCGACCACGCCCACGGCGTCCGAGCCCAGGCCGTTGGGCAGGGCCAGCGGATAGCGGCCCGTGCGGAAATAGATGTCGATGAAATTGACGGCGATGAAGCTGTGGCGCACGCGCGCCTGGCCGGGTCCCGGCGCGCCGGCCTCGGCATGCTCCAGCCTGAGCACCTCGGGGCCGCCGGTGGTATGAAAGCGTATGGCCTTTGCCATGGAGTCTCCTTGTGTAGCGCCTGGGTGGGGCGCCCTGCATCAGTTGAGCCGGATGTCGAAGTTCCGGACGATCTCGGCATTGCGCTCGAACTCGGCGCGCAGGTCGGTGGACATCTGCTCCAGCGAGCGATCGCCTTCGACGGGCTCGAAGCCCGTGCCCGCATAGCGTTCGCGCACGGCCTTGCGTGCGTTGACCCGGGCCAGCGCGCCGTGGATCTTCTCCAGCAGCGGGCGTGGCGTCTGCGCCGAGGCGAACACGCCGCTCCAGTTGCTGAAATCCACCTCGGGATAGCCCAGCTCGGCCAGCGTGGGCACCTGCGGGTAGTCGGGCAGCCGGCTCTTGTAGGCCACGGCCAGCAGCCTGACCTTGCCGCCCGCGATCAGCGGCTTGGAGGTGACCGATCCGTCGAACATCAGCGGGATCTGGTTGCCCATGACCTGGGCCAGCGCGGGCGCCGAGCCCGGGAAGGCCACATGCTCCATGTCCAGGTGGGCCCTTCTGTTGAGGATGGCGCCCGCGTACTGCGAGGCCGTGCCCTGGCTGTACGAGGCGAACGACAGCGTGCCCGGGTGGGCCTTCACGTAGGCGATGGCCTCGGCCCCGTCGCGCGCGGGAAACTGCGGCGAGGCGATGAACAGCATCACCGAGCGCGCCATCTGCGCCACGGGCCGCACGTCCTTCATGGGGTCGAAGCCGACCTTGAGCACATGGGGCACCTCGGTGAGGATGTTGGTCACCGTCACCAGCAGCGTGCTGCCGTCGGCCGGCTGGGACAGCATGTGCTTGACGGCGATGGCGCCACCGGCACCGGGCCGGTTCTCGACGATGACGGGCTGGCGTATCTCCTGCGCCAGCTGGTCGCTGATGATGCGCGCGAACACATCGATGGTGCCGCCGGGCGGCGCCGGCACGATGAGCCGGACCGGCTTGTCGCCGAAGGCGTGGGCGCCACCGGCCAGCAGCGAGGCGGCCAGGGCGATGGCCGTCCAGGGGGGCATGCGTTGCATCATGGGCTCCCGGTTCAGGCGGCCTTGCGCAGAAATCCCTGCTGGGCGCCATTGCGGTTGGGCGCGAAGCCGTTGGCCGCCAGCGTCTCGTCCACGGTGCCGTAGAACTGGCCGATCCGGCAGATTTCCCGCGCCTGTTGCGCCGTGGCGATGGGGCGGCCGAACTCGCGCGCGATGCGCACCAGCTGCTCGATCTGCGCCACCGTGCCCATCTTGGCCGTGCGGCGCTGGTTCCAGAGGTTGTCCTCCGTGCCGCAGCGCACATGCAGCCCCATGGCGATGCCCATCATGTTCACGGGCAGCACGTTGAGCACCGAGCTTTCCACGGTGAGCACGGCGCCGTCGGGCACGGCACGCACGAAGTTGGCCAGGCTGTAGATGCTGGGCGCGTCCATGCCGCCGCCAATCGCCACCCAGTTCATCACCAGCGGGCCTTTGTAGATGCCGCGGCGCATGAGCCGCTCCACCGACTCGAAGCTGTTGATGTTGTAGCACTGGAAGGCGCTCTGGATGCCGGCGGCCGACAGGCGCCGGATGTGCTCCTCGGCCCAGCCAGGCTGGGCGGGCACGGTCATCTCCCTGTAGGCATTGAAGACGGCCGGGTCCTCCATGGAGGTGCCGCGTATGTCGCGCGCATCGAACTGCTCCAGGAAATTCATCTGCGAGGTATTGATGGTCACCGTGACCTGGTCGGGCACGGGCTCCAGCTCGGCCAGCATGTGGCGCGTGTCGTCGGACAGCCACTTGGCGGCCGCGCCGTCCGTCTCGGGAGCAAAGCTGATCGATCCGCCCACCTGGATGATCATCTCGGGCACGCGCGCACGCACGCCGGCGATCAGCTCGTTGAACTTCGACAAACGCTTGCTGCCTTTGCCATCCAGCTCGCGCACATGCAGGTGCAGCACGGTGGCGCCGGCGTTGTAGCAGTCCACGGCCTTCTGGATCTGCTCGTCCATGGTCACGGCGATCTCGCCGGGAAAGTCCGAGGGCAGCCACGAGGGCGCATAGGGCGCGGCCGTGATGATCAGGGGCTGCTGGTTTTCGGGGAACAGGTGGCCGTCGAGAAAGTTCATGGCATGTCTCCTTGTGTCGTGATCGTGGTTCAGAAGGTCGGCGTGCCGACGATGCCCGCGCGCTCCATCTTCCGGTGGCTGGGCGGGTAGTCCATGGCCGCGTAGTGCTGGGTGGCGCGGTTGTCCCAGATCGCCACGCTGCCCGCCCGCCAGCGCCAGCGCACCTGGTACTCGGGAATGGCAGCCTGGCCGATCAGGTACTGCAGCAGGCCGGAGGCGCCCTGCGTGAAGTCCTGGCCCACGCGCACATTGGCGGGCGTATGGAAATTGGTGAAATGCGTGGTGAAGCCGTTCACGAACAGCACCTTCTCGCCGGTCTCGGGATGGGTGCGCACCACGGGATGCTCGGCATCGGGGTACTGGGCCTTGAGCGCCAGCCGCCTTTCGATGGGCATGGCCGCGCCGAACGTGCATTCGATGCTGTGGCGCGCGCGCAGCGGCGCGATCAGCGCCTTGACGGCGTCCGGCAGGCGTTCGTAGGCCAGCGCCATGTTGGCCCACAGGGTGTCGCCCCCCACGGGCGGGCATTCCACGCAGTGCAGCACGCAGCCCATGGGTGGCGCCTCGCGCCATGTGGCGTCGCAGTGCCAGGAATTCTCGTAGCGGTCGTTGGGCTGCTCGGGCGTCCTGTAGATGCGCACCAGGCCCGGATGCTCGGGGTCGCTGCCGGCCACCGGATGGTCCTCCAGCTCGCCGAAGCGCCGCGCAAAGGCCACGTGCTCGGCGCGCGCCAGGTCCTGATCGCGCAGGAACAGCACCTTGTGGCGCAGCAGCGCCGCCCGGATCTCCGAGAAAAGCGCGTCGTCGCGCACCGCGTCGGCCAGCCGCACGCCGAGCAATTCGGCGCCGATGGCGCATGTCATGGGCTCTATGCGCATGCCTGTCTCCTGTCATTGTTGTGAAGGCCCGTGGCGGCACGGTCCGCCCGGCGTGGGGCCGGTCTCTGCAATGTAGGAAAACCCGGTTCCGCGGACTATGCAAGCCATGCCATCCTCTTTGCATTTCGTGCCACCAGGCCACGGACTGACAGGAGGGCAAGCATGGTCACCATGGTGCGCGCGGCGGCCTTGACCCATTTTTCGGACGTCATGCGCGAACTGGGCGGCGACCCCGACAAGGCACTGCGCCAGGCCGGCCTGCGGCCCGCGCTGCTGCGCGAGCAGGACCAACTGATCGACGTGGCCATCGTCGCGCGCCTGCTGGAAGACGCGGCCCAGTCCACGGGCTGCGAGTCCCTGGGCCTGCGCATGGCCCGGCACCGCCAGCTGTCGAGCTTCGGCGCCGTGAGCCTGCTGCTGCTGCACCAGCCCACGCTGCGCCATGCGCTGGACACGCTGGTCGCGCACATGCACCTGGTCAACGAATCGCTGCTGATCCACCTGGAGGATGCAGGGGACATCGTCATCCTGCGCGAGGACTTCGTCCTGCACGGCGCCATGCGCCAGTCCGTGGAACTGGCCATGGGCGTGCTGTGGCGCATGTGCGAGGCATTGCTGCGCGAGCGCTGGCGGCCGCAGGGCGTCAGCTTCAGCCACGCGCCACCGGCCGACCTGTCCGAGCACCGCCGCATGTTCCGCTGCCGCATCACGTTCGGCGCCGAGTTCAACGGCATCGCCTGCCGCGCCTCAGACCTGGACGAGCCCAACCCGCTGGCCGACCCCGCGCTGGCGCGCTATGCGCTGCGGCTGGTGGAGGCCATGCCGGCCCACCGTGCCGCCTCCGTGGGGCACCAGGCGCGCAGGGTCATCTACCTGCTGCTGCCCTCGGGCAACGCCACCTGCGCAGGCGTGGCGCAGGGCATGGGGCGCAGCCTGCGCACGCTGCAGCGCGAACTGGACCGCGAGGGCCTGAGCTTCAGCGAGCTGCTGACCGAAGTGCGCCACGAGCTGGCCCTGCGCTACCTGGACCACCCCCACTACAGCGTGGGCCAGATCGCGTCCATGCTCGGCTATGCCAGCCACAGCGCCTTCACGCGCTGGTTCGCTGCGCAATTCGGTTGCGCGCCCGAGGCCTGGCGCAGCCGCGCGCAGGGACTGCCTCGCGCCTGACGCACCCAGCGTTCCTCGCGCACTTGTCGCACTTGACGCACCACCACGGCGCACCCCGCCCCTGCACGGTGCGGCGGGCGCATTGCGGTGCACGCTGTCTGCGCACCAGACAGCGTGCACCACGGGCAGGCACCGCGCCGCGGTGCTGGCACGGCACTTGCATTGGCTGCCCTGACCCGCTGGCCCTGGCCTGCGGCCCGCAAAACACTGGATGCGCAACGCAGGACGCCAGATGAACATCGTTGTGATCGGCCACGGCATGGTGGGCCACAAATTTCTCGAGCAGCTGCATGCCCTGGGCGTGGCAGACGCGAACGTCACCGTGCTGTGCGAGGAGCCGCGCGCCGCCTACGACCGTGTTCACCTGTCGGAATTCTTCTCCGGCAAGAGCGCCGAGGACCTGAGCCTGGTGGCGCCCGGCTTCTTCGAGGCCAGCGGCTTCACGCTGCGCCTGGCGGCCAGGGCGGCAGCCGTGGAGCGGCGCGAGCGCACGGTGACCACGGCCGATGGCGAAATCATCCCCTACGACAAGCTGGTGCTGGCCACAGGCTCGGCGCCCTTCGTGCCGCCCGTGCCGGGGCGCGACCGGCCGCACTGCTTTGTCTACCGCACCATCGAGGATCTGGAGGCCATGCAGGCATCGGCCGCGCGCTCCAGGACCGGCGTGGTGGTGGGCGGCGGCCTGCTGGGCCTGGAATGCGCCAAGGCCCTGCGCGACCTGGGCCTGGAGACCCATGTGGTCGAGTTCGCCCCGCGCCTGATGGCCGTGCAGGTGGACGACGGCGGCGGCCGCGTGCTGCGCAGCAAGATCGAGGACCTGGGCGTGCAGGTGCACACGGGCCGCAATACGCTGGAGATCACCGACGGCGCCACGGCACGCCACCGCATGGTGTTTGCCGACGGCACGCACCTGGAGACCGACATGATCGTCTTCTCCGCCGGCATCCGCCCGCGCGACGAGATCGCCCGCCAATGCGCCCTGGCCATAGGCCCGCGCGGCGGCGTGGCCGTGGACGACCATTGCCGCACCAGCGACCGCAGCGTCTACGCCATTGGCGAATGCGCCTCCTGGCGCGAGCAGACCTTCGGCCTGGTGGCACCCGGCTACGACATGGCGCGCGTGGCGGCCCGCCACATTGCGGGCGAGGCCGAGGCCGCCTTCGGCGGGGCCGACCTCAGCACCAAGCTCAAGCTCATGGGCGTGGATGTGGCCAGCATCGGCGACGCCCAGGGCAAGACGCCGCGCAGCCGCAATTACCAGTTCATCGACGAGCGCAAGCAGGTCTACAAGAAGATCGTGGTCAGCGAGGACGGCCGCCAGCTGCTGGGCGCCGTGCTGGTGGGCAATGCCGATGAGTACGGCACGCTGCTGCAGATGACGCTCAACAGCATCGCCCTGCCGGAGGAGCCGGAGTTCCTCATCCTGCCCTCCAGCGACGGCAAGGCCAAGCCCGGCCTGGGCGTGGACGCCCTGCCCGACACGGCGCAGATCTGCTCGTGCAACAACGTCACCAAGGCGCAGATCTGCGCGGCCGTGGGCGAAGGCGCCTGCACCATGGCCGAGCTCAAGTCCTGCACCCAGGCCGGCGCCACCTGCGGCGGCTGCGTGCCGCTGGCCACCCAGGTCATGAAGGCCGAGATGGCCCGGCGCGGCATGGCCGTCAACAACCATGTCTGCGAGCATTTCCCGCACTCGCGCCAGGAGCTGTACCACCTGGTGCGCGTGGGCGGCATCAAGACCTTCGACGAACTGCTGCACCGCCATGGCAAGGGCCTGGGCTGCGATGTCTGCAAGCCGCTGGCGGCCAGCATCCTGGCCTCGTGCTGGAACGAGTTCGTGCTGCAGCCGCAGCTGGCCAGCCTGCAGGACAGCAACGACTACTACCTGGGCAACATCCAGAAGGACGGCAGCTACTCCGTGGTGCCGCGCATGCCCGGCGGCGAAGTCACGCCGGACGGCCTGATCGCCGTGGGCCAGGTGGCCAAGAAATACGGCCTGTACACCAAGCTCACGGGCGGTGCCCGCGTGGACCTGTTCGGCGCCCGCGTGGAGCAGTTGCCGCTGATCTGGGAGGAGCTGATTGCCGCCGGCTTCGAGTCCGGCCATGCCTACGGCAAGTCGCTGCGCACCGTCAAAAGCTGCGTGGGCTCCACCTGGTGCCGCTACGGCGTGGACGACAGCGTGGGCCTGGCCGTGCAGTTGGAAAACCGCTACAAGGGACTGCGCGCGCCGCACAAGATCAAGTTCGGCGTCTCGGGCTGCACGCGCGAATGCGCCGAGGCCCAGGGCAAGGACGTGGGCGTGATCGCCACCGACAAGGGCTGGAACCTCTACGTCTGCGGCAACGGCGGCATGAAGCCGCGCCATGCCGAGCTGATCGCCTCCGACCTGTCCAAGGACAGGCTGCTGCAGCTCATCGACCGCTTCCTGATGTTCTACGTGCGCACGGCCGACCGCCTGCAGCGCACCAGCACCTGGCGCGAAAACCTGGAAGGCGGCCTGGACTACCTCAAGGACGTGGTGGTCAACGACAGCCTGGGCCTGGGCGCCGAACTCGAGGCCCAGATGCAGCATGTGGTGGACACCTACCAGTGCGAGTGGAAGACCGCCGTCACCACGCCCGAAGTGCGCCAGCGCTTTCGCAGCTTCATCAACAGCGACCAGCCCGACGAGCACATCGTCTTCGTGCAGGAGCGCGGCCAGATCCGCCCGGCGCGCAGCGAAGAGCGCAGCGAGGCCCTGGTCTGATCCAGGCCTGATCCCAGCCCGCACCCATACCACCGACAAGGCACCGCCATGACACACCCCGCCCAAGAACAGTGGATGCCCGTCTGCGCCACCCGCGACATCGTCCCCGACACGGGGGTCTGCGCCCTGGTCGAAGGCCGGCATGTGGCGGTCTTTCGCCTTGGCGAAGACCGCTTCTACGCCATAGACAACGTGGACCCGCGCTGCGGCGCCAGCGTGCTCGCGCGCGGCCTGGTCGGCAGCCTGGGCGAGCGCGTCGTCGTCGCCTCGCCCATCTACAAGCACCACTTCGACCTGGCCACCGGCGAATGCCTGGAAGCGCCCGAGCACTCTGTGCGCGCCCATGCGGTGCGCAATGAGAATGGGCAGTTGCTGGTCGCGCTGCACTGAGGTCTCGGTCAGATCAGCATGGGGAGGGGTTCCCCACGTCCCGTGATGGCGCGGTAGAGCCATCTGCCTTGCATTCCACCTTTGCCAGTCGGGCATCATTGCCGCCTCGACAAATGCATGAGGGTGGATATGAACGCAGGGAATCCGGACGCCGCAGCCCACAACGCGGGCGACGAACACAGCTACGCAGATTTTCTCCACGGCCTGCAGGCCCGATTCGAGGCCAGACTCAAGGAGGGCGGCGACCAGGTCTTCGACACCACGGCCACCGGCCTGTTCGACGACTATCTGGCCGCCCTGCCTGCCGAACTGCGCCAGCGCCATACCTGCAGCTGCTGCCAGAATTTCGTGCGCCGCTTTGGCGGCCTGGTCACCCTTGCGGCCGACGGCCGCCAGACGCCGCTGCTGTGGGGCGATGATGCGCCCGGCATCCACCGTGCCGGTGTGGCGGCCATGGCCGCCGCCGTGCGCCGCGCCACCGTGCGTGGCGTCTTCCTCGCCACCCCTGCCGTGTGGGGCCGGCCCCAAGCGGGCGGGCATCCGCACATGCACGTCACGGTGCCGCAGGCGCTGCAATTCAAGCGCACGCTGCTGACCGCAGGCCAGAAGATGGCGGAAAGGCGCGAAGACTTCAGCACCATGGAACGCGCCCTTGGCGACTTCCACAGCGACCATGTGGCCACCGCCTTGCAGCTGCTGCGCTCCGACCAGCTCTACAGCGCCGAACGGGTGCTGGGCCAGGCCGAGTTCCTGCACCAGTTGCACACGGACCGCGCCCAGGCCAGGAGCCCGCAGGCAGCCGACAACATTCTTTGGCGCGCCATTGCCTCGGCGCCGGCCGGCTTCTGCCATCCGCGCAGCTCCATGATCGGCACGCTGCTGGAGGACATCGCGGCGGGCAAGAGCTACGCCGACGTCTCGCGCGCGTTCGCCGCAAAAATGCACCCGCTGCGCTACCAGCGCCCGCAGGCGGCACCCACCGCCGGCGGCATTGCGCAGGCAGAGAAAGTGTTCGAGCAGCTGGGCCTGGCACCTGCCCTGCCGCGCCGGATGGCCCGATTCGAGGAAGTGCCCAAGACCTGGACGCCGCGCAGGCGCGAGCCCGCCCCACGCACGGGCAGCGGTCTTTTTGCGCATGTTCTGCCCAAGGGCGCCGCACAGCCCAAGTCAGGCATGGCCACGCCCGCCATCACCATGACGCTGCAGAAATTCGTGCGCACCATCATCCCCACGGCCGAGCAGATCGAGGTACAGATCCGCGCCACGGCCAACCCCTTCATCGGCATCACCACGGCGGTGAACGAAGACGCGCCGCGCCTGTTCCAGTGGGACCATCCGTTCTCCTGGTATGTGTGGAGCGGCGGCTCCCCCGCGGCCCAGTTCGGCCTGAGTGAAGGCTGGGTCAGCGTGGCGGGCATCACCCGGCTGCCGGCCCGCTGGGACGATGACGGCGAACGCTTCAAGCACCAGGGCGACGGCATCATCTTGCTGCTGGACGGCGCGCGCGAAACCCGCAACGTGGGTGCCGCGCTGTTCCCCAGCCTGCTGCGCGCCGAGCTGCACGGCGTGCGCGCCACGGTGGAGGCGCACTCCAACGCAGTCACCATGGCCGGCCTGGCCGAAGGCTCTGCCGTGGGCATCGACCTGCGCGACCAGGGCAATGCCTATCCCGCATCGCTGCGAGTCGTCTCGAATGGATGGACCCAGGCCTACACGATCGATCGCTGGGACTGAGCGCGGCGATCCGCCCTCCCTCTCGGCAGACGCCTGCCTATGATGGCGCTCTGCCGATCCTCCGATATGCCCCTGGCGCCCTCACCATCCATGAACTACCGCATTGAAGACCACGTCCCCGCCGTCCAGGACTACATCCAGATCCGGCTGGCTGCCGGCCTGAGCCGCAAGTCGCCCGAGGCGGCCGCCATCGGCCTGAAAAACGGCCTGTTCAGCGTGGTCGTCTATGCCGATGCAACACCGGTTGGCATAGGCCGCGTGATCGGAGACGGTGGGTGCTTCTTCGAAATCGTGGACATCGCTGTCATCCCCGAGCACCAGAAAAAGGGCCTGGGCCACCTCATCATGCAGCGCCTGATGCAGTACATCCACGGCAATGCCCTGCCCACGGCCTATGTCAGCCTCATGGCCGACCACGGCACGCCGGAGTTCTATCGCCGCTATGGGTTCGAACCCTCCCTGCTGCCCAGGAAGGCGGGCATGTCCTTGCGCATTGTTTGACTGCAGAGGCCCGATCTAGACAGAGATGAACAACAAACTGAGAGCAGCGGCAGTGATCGCCACAGCGTTTTTGGCCGTGGCCTTCCTTGTGCCTGCGCCGAAAAGTGTGCCGCTCACCGAGCGCTATCCCGGTCCGTGGAAAACTGATTTCAGCCGAGACATCGCCATCGCGCTGGGCAAGAACCAAGCTATCGGCTGCGTGCAATTCCAATACCGGGAGAGCCGCCTGGACCCAGGCGAGTACCTTGTGTACTGCAATGATCGGGGCATGTGGAGGTCCTACCTGGTCTGGATCCCGTCGCAGAAGATCACCGGGCCGCACATGATTGATGCATCGATTCCGCCGTGACAGAAGAATCCGCACTGGCGTGCAAGATGGCGCTGCCTTGAGTTCAGCCACGTCCCATGCCGGCGGCGCGGCACCATCAAATCCGCCTAACAGGGCGCCCGAAAACGCCCGCCCTGCGGGCTCAGGCGTAGAAGGACAGCAACGCCAGGCACACGATGACCACGATGGCCGCCGTGATGAGCATCACCCTGAAGCCGCCGTCGCTGCTGCGCAGCAACCGCAACTCCAGCAGGGCCGCGCCCACCCGGGCCATCCAGAAACAAAGCAGTTCCACCATGGGCGCAGCATAAGCGGCCCGGCAGATCAGGTGCGGGGCGTGGAAAATGCCGGCGAGCGCCTGGGCATCGCAGGCCATCGAGATGTCGTGAAGCCCGTTACCCACAGGGAGGTTTATGGAACAGATTCGGGAACAGTCAGCTGGCAGCAGGCCAGCCACAAAGAGGAAAAGAATCCTCATGGTCTGCACAGGGAACATCTGCCGCAGCCCCACGGCCCATGGCGTGCTCGAGAAAATGGTGGCCGACGCGGGCCTGGCTGACCGCATCGAAGTGGACTCCGCAGGCACGCACGACTACCACGTGGGCGAGGCACCCGACCGCCGCTCCCAGGCCCATGCCGCGCGGCGCGGCTATGACCTTTCGCAGCAACGCGCGCGGCAGCTGCGGGCCGAGGACTTCACGGCATTCGACCAGGTGCTGGTGATGGATGGCGCCAACGAATCTGCAGCGCGCAGGATCTGCCCCGAGTCCGAATGGCACCGCGTACAGCGGCTGACGGACTTCTGCACCGAGCACACCGCGCGCGAAGTGCCCGACCCCTACTACGGCGGCGACCGGGGTTTCGAGGACGTGCTGGACCTGGTGGAAGACGCCTGCGCGGGGCTGCTGGCCACGCTGGGCATGGCGCCGCGCAAGGGTTGACAGGCCACGGCACCGCTTGCGCATGCGAACCCTCATTCTTTGCTTCGGCATCCTGGGCACGCTTGTGTTCGGCGCAGCCTTCGCCCTGTCGTTTTCCTCGCCATTGCTGGTCGAGAGCCTGGGCAAGGAGATCATCCGCATCGAGATCGAGCGCAGGCTGGGCACCCAGCTGGATACGCTGACAGGCTCGCGCATGGCGGGCCTGGCCCAGAAGGCGCTGGGCAGGACAGATAGCGAGATCGCCGCAGTGCGGCGCGAGATCGAGGCCGGCATTCCCGACAAGGTGGCCTCGGTCATGACCGACATGCGCCGTGCTGACTGCGAATGCCGCAAGCGCAATGCCGTCTACACGCAGCAGCGCCAAGCCACCCAGCTGGCATCGCTGATCCAGATGCGCGCCCGGCTGGTGGAATTCATCGAGTCGGCCTACCACCAGACCACGGCCAGCCTGCTGCGGGAGTTAAGGATCTTCACTGCGTCCAATGCGCTGGTGTTTCTGGCCCTGACCGGCGTGACGGCGCGACGCAGGCGGGCGGGGCTGCAGCTGGCACTGCCCGCCATCGCGCTGCTGTGCGACATCGCATTCAACCGGGCACGCCTGTGCACACGGGCCATCAACGGCCTTGCGTCGTCTTTTGGTTCGACATTCGAAGTCTTGCCTTGTTGAGCCCAAGGCCCACCTTGGCCCGGTAACTGCCCCGATCACAGCAACGGCACGACCTCCATAGCCCTACCCACCCGCCACCACAATCCGCCCCTTGCCCGCACCTTGGCCGCGTCGGCACCGAAGGTGTGCGCATGCTGCGGCAATGGATGCGGGGAGATACCGGTGAATCGCCAAGCCTGGATCTGGGTCATGAGCTGGTGGTGCGACAAAGCAATTGACTGGCTGATGCCTGCATATCCATTCGCATATTGAGATAGAGTTCGGCGGCTTGGCCATTCCCGCCCAAGCCCTTCTTCTCCACTGCACCTGTGCAATGGAGATTTTTCATTTCAATCCATCTTCAAAGAACATGAACACCATTGCATTGGGAGGACGCCTGCGGCCGCTAGGCGCAATACGGACTCGCCGGATCATGGCCGCCTTTCTGGCTGCGAGCGCTGTACTGTGTGTGCCGAACGGAGTATCGGCGGCCGAGAACGATGCACTATCTGCCTCTCTGGCCGCATTCGGTGATGCCGCTGCGGCAAGACGCCTGGAGGACCAGATCGCGGATCTTGTGAAAAAGCGCAATCAGGCGGGCATGACCAAGCTGGTGGGGCAGATCGCGCAGAACGATGGGGCTTTCATGGAAAAGATGGACAGCCTGACGCAGGCCAAAAATCGCGTTCCTGATCCTGAAATGACCAGGATTGCCATGGCCCTGGGCCCTTGCCACCATGCCGGTTTTCTTCTCAGGAAAATGGCCTTCGCCCTTGCCGATGGTCAGGCGAAGCCCATCATTCGCAATGGGGTGATCATGATTGACGGCACGCACATGGACGATATGTATGCCGAGCAAATGTCGCGCTGTGAAAGGCTGGCCAAGCAGCCCATGCGGAAAATCAAGATAGGTTCCATGTGCTCCGTCAATGGCTCGGGCTGCGACGAGGACCCGGATATGGATTGAAGAGGCCGAGCGCTGAAAAACGAAAGCAAGAAGAGAAAAGGCCGGGTCTGCCGCCCGGCCTTTGGTGACCGCCCCGGCGGTGACTTTTGGTTCGGCATTCGAGGTCTTGCCTTGTTGAGCCCAAGGCCCCACCTGCCCCGGCAACTGCCCCGATCACAACGGCGGCATAGCCCCCAAATCCCTACCCGCCCGCCAGCACAATCCGCCCCTTGCCCGCGCGCTTGGCCGCGTACATGGCCTCGTCGGCGCGCTGCAGGAGCTGGGTGGCATCTTCCCGGGAGGCATTGAGGGCGATGCCCATGCTGGCGCCGACCTGCACGGTGGCACCGCTGTGCAGACGGATGGGCTGGCGGATGGCGGCCAGGCAGCGCTGCATGATCTGCCGGGCGTCGTCGGCCGAGGCCAGTTCGTCCAGCAGCAGCACGAATTCGTCTCCGCCCAGGCGGGCGACGCAGTCGGTTTCGCGGGCCTGGGTGGTGAGGCGGCGGGCGATGATGCGCAGCACTTCATCGCCGGCGTCGTGGCCTTCGGTGTCGTTGACTTGCTTGAAGCCGTCCAGGTCCATGAAGCAGACGGCCAGCTGGCCGGGGCCGCTGGCCTGGGCCAGCGCGCGCTGCAGCCGCGCCTGCAGCGCGCGGCGGTTGGCCAGGCCGGTCAGCACGTCGTGCAATGCCTGGTGCTGGGCCGCCTGCTCGCCGCGCTTGAGGGCGTCGATGTCCACGAAGACCCATATCGATTCGCCATCGGCCAGGCCTGCGCCGCTGACATCGACCCAGAGCAGGCTGCCATCGCTGGTCTGCAGCTGCATCTGGGCGTGGCATTTGCCGCTGGAGCGCAGTGCGCCATAGGCCAGTTCGCCGGAGCGTTCGTAGGTTTCCTCGTCCGGGTAGAGGATGCGCGCCGAGTGGTCCAGCAGCTCGCCGGCCGGGCGCTTGAGCATGCGCTGCAGGGCCTGGTTGGTCCACAGCAGCCGGCGCTCGCGCAGGCGGGCGATGCCGATGAGGTCGTTGTCCATGAACAGTTCCTGCTGGCGCAGCAGCTCGGCGAGCCGGATGCGCGCCACGCGTTCGCGCTGCTGCAGCAGATAGAGGCTGACCGAGCCCAGCGCGATCAGCGCGATGCTCAGGCCCGTGAGCGCCCAGGCACGCCAGGCCGATGCACGCCACCCCGCCAGGTAGCTTTCCGTGCCCAGGCCGGTGAAGACGGTCAGTGGATAGCCGGCCAGGCGCTGGTAGGCCGTGATGCGCTCCACGCCATCAAGCAGCGTGGGCGTGATGTACCAGCCAAGCTCCCGGTCATCGGCCAGGGCCCGGTGGTACTCGCCCGAGACTTCCGAGCCGCCGATGCCGGCCATGGGCTGGGGATCGCCTGCCGCGTAGCGGGCCACCAGCAGATCCTTGTCCGAACGCAGTGCAATGGCGCTGTCGGGCCCGAAGGCCTGGCGGCGGAACAGCGACTGGAAATGCTCGGCCGCGACGACCGCGTAGACGATGCCCTGGAAATCCCCGTCGCCGGATTGCAGCCGCCGCGCCAGCACGATGGCCCATTTCTTGAAGGAGTGGCTGACCAGCGGGTCGGAGACCACCATGCGGTCGGTGTTGCGCGCCCGGTCGAAGTAGCCTCGCTCGGCCACGGAAAATGCCGGCTCCTCCTCGTTCGCACTCTGCAGGACCTGGCCATTGGCGTCGGTGACGCGCAGCGCCGTGACAAAGGGAACGAGGGCGCGCTGTTCCTGCAGGATTTCATAGAGGGCCAGCGCCGCCACGTCCGCGCCTTCCAGACTCCGGCTGCGGTAGCGGCCCGCGACGGTGGCCAGGGCGTTGTCCACCAGCCGCATCTCGGCGTTCAGCTCCAGGCTCAGGCTGCGGGCCTGGTTCCGGGTGACGGCCACGCCCAGGTCCAGGTCGGCCTGGTGGTTGGCGCGCAGGCTCAACCAGGTGGCCAGGCCCAGCAGGCCGGCCACCAGCAGGTTGCCGAGCACCAGGCGCAGGAGCACCTTGTCGGAAAGAAGCCTCTTCATGGCGCCGGGTGTCCCTTTCCTACTTGCTGGATGGGCATCGGGGTGGATGGACCGGCCCATTTTTAGCACAAGGCAGGAGCACTCCATGCCAGGTCGCACGCCATGGCAGCGGCGCCTTTCGGCGCTGCGCCCGGCCCCCCTCAGGGCATGCGCCAGCTCAGGCCCGCGTACACGGCCCGGCCATCTCCGGGAAAGTAATAGGCACCGTCCACGCCGCGCACATTGGCCTGTACTGCCGTGGTCGCGGCATAGCGCCGGTCGGTCAGGTTGCGGCCTTCGACGAACCAGCTCCAGCCATCGCCCAGCGCCCCGCTCAAGCGCAGGTTGAGCAGCGCATAGCCATCGGAGGCCACGGTGTTGGCATGGTCCACCCAGGTGCGCGAGGGCAGCCACTCCAGGCCGGGCGCGACCGTGACCTGCTGCGTGGCCTTCCACTGCAGCTCGGCCCGCAGCAAGTGCGGTGGAATGCCGGCCAGGCGGCGGCGGCCGTAGACGGCGTCGTTGTCAAAGCGCAGGTCGCTGTAGAGGTACTGGGTGCGCAGCGACCAGCGCGGCGCAAGCCGTGCCTGCAGGGACAGCTCCAGCCCCTGGTGGATGGTGCGGTCGGCATTGGTGGTGCCCAGGGCCGCGCCGCTGGCGTCGGTCAGCGCCAGCAGTTCGCGGCGCACGCGCGAGTGGTAGATGGCGGCGTCCCAGGCCAGGGCCTCGCCGTGGCCGCGCCAGCCGGCCTCCACCGTGGTTGCGCTTTGCGCGCGCCCCAGCGGCAGCGAAGGCTGGTAGACCAGCTCGCCAATGGGCGGTGCCTCGAAGCTGCCGCTGATGTTGGCGTACCACTGCGACGTGGGCGTGGCCGCGAACAGCAGGCCCAGCTTGGGCGAGGTGTGGCTGAAATCCACGTCGTAGCTGGAGGCGGGCGCCAGCAGATTGTCCTGGCGGCGCTGGGCGCGCACGAACTGCAGGCCGGCCTGCAGCGTCCAGCGGGTGCTCAGGCCATGGCTGTATTCGCCATAGACCACATCCTGCTGCGCCTTCACGCGCGTACGCCCCGTGGACGTGCCGGCCGCGCCGCCCGCATTGGTGTAGCGCCATTCATCGCCATCGAGCTGCGCGCTGGAAAAGCCCAGCACCAGCCTGCGCGTGAGGCCACCGCCCTGCCCCAGCTCGGCCACCAGGCGCGAGTCCAGGCCCGTGTCGCGCATGTCCTGCTGGACGATGCCCATGGTCATGGGGTGGAAGCGGTCGCGCTGCGCCGCGAACAGCGAAGTGGTCCAGCGCAGGCCTTCGCGCGGCTGCCAGTCCATGCGCAGGGCGCCGCGCGTCTGGCGATAGTTGTTGCCGGCGTCCTGCGCCACATAGCCGGGCGCGGCCTGGCGCGGATTGGCCAGCATGGCCGCGCGCGTGAGGCTGCCGGGCATCTGCATGTCGGCATCCACATGGGACAGGAAGGCGCGCAGCTCCAGCGTATCGGTGAGCTGCAGGCCCACATTGCCGGACAGGCGCTGCGTGCGCCAGGCCGACTGTTCGCGCCAGCCGTCCTGCTCGCTGCGGCTGAAGTTCAGAAGGCCATCCACCCGCTCGCCACGGCCCGCCAGCTGGGCCTGTGCCTGCCGCTGGCCGAACGATCCGGCCTGCAGCCGCAGCGATGCGGCAGGCGCCGTCAGGCCGGTCGGCGAGACAAAGTTGATCGCGCCGCCCAGGCTGCTGGCGCCGTACTCCAGCGCATTGGCGCCACGCCAGACCTCGACATGCTGGGCCGCCATGGGGTCGATGGACTGGAAGTCCGCCGCGCCATCGGCCTGGTTCAGCGGTATGCCGTCCTGGTACAGCTGTATGCCGCGCATCAGATAGCCGCGCTGCACGCCCGAGCCCCGGATGGACAGCCGCGTCTCCGGGCCGTGGCGCGTCTGTGCGAGCACGCCCGGCGCGTAGGCCAGTGCATCGGCGGCGGTGCTGGCACGCCCGGCCGCGTAGCTGGCTGCATCGATGACGGCCGTGCCGCCTGCGCGCTGCGACAGCTCATCGCGCGCAGCCTGCACGGCCTTGGCGGCGCGGGCCTCGGGCGTGGCGGCGGCGCCGCGGGCGCGCACCTCCACATCCGCAAGAACAGGTTCTGCCTGGGCCAGGGCGGAGGATGCGGCGCAAAGGCCTGCGGCGCCGGCCAGAGAAAGTGCAAAGCTCTTCATGCAGCCCCCAGGATCTGGCGCAGATCGGCCGCGCAGTCCTGCGCGTCCTGCTCATGGCGGAACGCCACGCGCAGCCGGCCCTCGGGATCGAACACATAGGTGATGGCCGAGTGGTCCATGGTGTAGGACGCACCCGTGGGCACTTTCTTGTAGAAGACCTTGAATTCCCTGGCGACCTCGGCCGTCTGCGCCTCGTCACCGCGCAGCGCGACAAAGCCGGGGTCGAAGGCGCCCACATAGGCCTTGAGCACCTGGGCCGTATCGCGCTCGGGATCGATGGTGATGAAGGCCACGGCCAGGCGGGCACCGTCGGCACCCAGAAGCTCGCGTATTTCCAGCGCGCGCGTCAGCGCCGTGGGGCAGACATCGGGGCATTGGGTGAAGCCGAAAAAGACCATCAGGGCCTGGCCCTTGAAGTCGGCCAGCGTGCGCTCGCGCCCATCGGCATCGCGCAGGCGGAAGTCCCGGCCGTACTGCGCGCCGGTCAGGTCGATGCCCTTGAACGGCACGGTGGCGGGCTTGCAGCCGGCCAGCAGCGCCAGTGCGGCCAGGCCGCCGCCAAGGCAGGCGCGGCGAGACAGGGCAACGCAAGCAACGGATGGGAGGGTCGAAGAAAAATCGGCGGCGCGCTGCGGCGCCGCATGGCAATCGGAACGGAACATGGCATCCCTGCATGGAATCTTGGCGAAGCCGCACCGCCAAGGCTGCGCCCGGCCGGTGCGGCAATGTTCTGAGACAGGCCAGCGGCCAGAAAGCTCCAGACCACGCTGGACAGCGCTGGACGGCAGCCAATGCCTCAGGCGATCGACAACGGCAAGGGAGGCCCGCGCGGCGGCAGCGGCGCGCCGACCAGGGAGGCAATGCGGGCAGAGACGATGGGCTGCAGCGCGCGGCCCAGCGGCTGCGGTTGCGCCCAAGAGGGGGAGACATGCGCGGGCGGCGGCGTCACCGCCAGGCACAGCGGGCAGTCCAGCGAATGCTGGGCAGACACCGCCTGCCCTTCTTCACCGTTGACCACGACCAGCTTGACGCTGCCGCCAGCCGTGCAGACCAGTTCCATGGCCTGCGGGTGCACCAGGGGCGATGCAATGGCCAGGCCCAGCGTCAATGCGAACCACGCCATGACCAGGCGGGCCAGTGAGACGGAGTTGCGCAGGGCGTGCATGGCTGGGGATTATGGGGCTGAGATGCCGGATATGCGTGGTATCCGTAGCCGCCCGCCCGCATGGGCCATCCCATAATCGCCTTTTCCCCAAGCAGTGACCGCCATGTCGAAACTCCATGTTGTGCAGCAGGGCCAAGGCCCGGCCCTCGTTCTGAGCCACGCGCTCGGTTGTGACCTCCAGATGTGGGACGGCGTTGCCCAGGCGCTGGAAGACCGCTTCACCGTGGTGCGCTACGACCACCGGGGCCACGGCCGCTCGCCCGCCATCGGCGAGGCTTTCGACATGAACGACCTGGCAGACGACGCAGCCGGCGTGATCGAGGCGCTGGGCCAGGGGCCGGTGCACTTCGTGGGCCTGTCCATGGGCGGCATGACGGCCCAGGCCCTGGCCGTGCGCCATCCGGCGCTGGTGCGCAGCATCACCATCGCCAATTCGGCCAGCTACTACGACGAGGCCGCGCGCGCGGGCTGGCAGGCGCGCATTGCCACCGTGCACGACCAGGGCGTGGCGGTGATTGCCGACGGCGCCATGCAGCGCTGGTTCACCCCCGAGTTCCGCACCGGGCAGGCGGCCCGCGTGGCCACCTTGCGCGCAGGGCTGGAGGCTTTGGCGGCCAAGCCCTATGCGGCCGCCTGTGCGGCCGTGGGCGGCATCGATTTTCGCGAGAGCAATCGGCGCATCGCCTGCCCCGCACTGCTCATTGCGGGCAGTCGCGATGAGGCCACGCCGCCAGCCCTGTCCGAGGACATGCAGGCGCAGATTCCGGGCGCGCAGCTGGTGTCGCTGCCCGCCGCGCATTTGAGTGCCGTGGAAATGCCCGTGGAGTTTGCGCGGTTGGTGAGCGACTTTGTCGCGCAGGTCCGCTAGATCTGCAGTCCCACCCGGGCGGAATGGGGACTGAGCGAAGTCGCTATCGCGGGGGGCATCACGGCCGGCAGATCAACTCCGCCACGTCCATCAGCAGGGCTTCATCGATCTGCTCGCGCAGGTCCGCCGCCAGCCTGCGCCGGTAGAACACGCCCAGGTCCAGCCCCACGCCCAGCGCGCGGATCTGCACGTCGCCCGCGCGCTCGTGCCGGGCGATGACCTGGCGCAGGTGCTGGTCCAGGTAGTGCTCGTCGTTGGCCTGGTGCGTGGCCGTGTCCATGGGGCAGCCGTCCGAGATGACGAGCAGGATGCGGCGCTGCGCGGGCCGCGCCAGCAGCCGCTCGCAGGCCCATTCCACGGCCTCGCCGTCCACGCCCTCGCGGAACAGGTCGGGCCTGCGCAGCGCGGCAATGCCGTGGCGGGCGTGGCGCCAGGGTTTGGCGGCATCCTTGAAGACGATGTGCAGCCGCTCGTTGAGCCGCCCCGGGATGTGGGGCTGGCCCGCGCGCTGCCAGTCGCGGCGGGCGCGGCCGCCGTTCCAGGCCTGGGTGGAAAAGCCCAGCACGTCCACCGGCACGCCGGCCATGGACAGCGCGCGACCCAGCAGGTCCACCAACAGGGACAGCGGGCGCGCATGCGCCTTCATCGAGCCCGAGCAGTCCAGCAGGAGGGCCACGGCCGCATCGCTGACGGGGCGCGGCAGCTCGTTCCTGAAGATGGCGCGCTGCTGCGGATCACTGACCAGTTGCGCCAGCCGGCTTGCATCCAGGTGTCCATCCTCCAGGCCGAACTGCCAGCCGTCGTGGCGCGGCACGGCCAGGCGCTGCTGCAGGTGGCGGGCCAGCCGGCCCGCGTGCAAGCCGCTGCGCGCCAGTTCCTCATCCATCTGCCCGCGGAACTCGGCCAGTTGCGCTGCGCGGATCAGCTCGGCCGCCTGCGCCTCGCGGTCATAGGCGCGCGTGAACACGCGGTAGCTGTGGGCCGAGCCGGCCCAGGCGCGGCTGTCGCCGCTGAGCGCCACGGGCGGCGCATCCAGGCTTTGCGATTCAAAGTGCAGCGGCAGCGCGAAGCTGCCCCGCCGGCGCGGCCCGGCAGCGCCACGCGGCGCCTCCTCCTGGGCTGACCGCACGGCCTGGCCCACCCAGCGGCTGATGGCCAGGGCCGGCGCAATGAAGGCCTGCTGGTCCTGCCGGTGGCGGCGCAGCAGGGCCCACTGCGCGCCCAGTTGCGCCGACAGGCCGGCGCGCGTGGCCTCGGCCAGGTCGGCCAGGGTATCGGGCGGCTCATGGCCGCTCAGGCGGCTCCAGGCGGTCAGCGCCACGGTGAACAGCAGGATGCCCAGGCTGCTTTCGGTCAGGCCCGAATCGGCAAAGGCCTGGCTCCAGTGCACAAAGCGCGCATGCAGGTTGGCACGTGCGCCCGGCCATTCCTCGGGCGCCAGGCTTTCAACGCGCAACTGCTCCAGCAGTTCGAACACCAGCCGCTCCACCGGGTCGCCGGGTAGATGGCGCGCGTGCAGCGCGGCATCGCTCAGGCGCAGGCGCAGGCTGGCGCCGTCGAGCAGGCCGCGCTGGTCGGCCAATCGGGCCGGCACGTCGGATTGGTGGGCCGCTGCCAGCGCCACGGGCGCCGTGCCCCGGTACAGCGTCTGCCCGCTCCATTGCAGCGAGGCGTCGCCCGCCATGGCGCGCAGCAGCGCGCCGCCCCAGGCCTCCATGCGCGCCAGCGAGGGGGATGCCTCAGCAGGCATGGGCGGGCTCGTCGCGCAGCGCCAGTTCCTGGCCGAAGCAGCGCTGGAAGTACTCGGCCACGATGGCCCGCTCGGCCGGCTCGCACTTGTTGAGGAAGGACAGCTCGAAGGCCAACCGCAGGTCGTGGAAGATCTGCGCGTTCTCGGCCCAGGTGATGACGGTGCGCGGCGACATCAGCAGCGACAGGTCGCCCACGGCAAAGCCCTTGCGCGTGAGCGCGGCCAGCGCCACCATGGCGGCCACCTGCTCGCGCCCCTGCGGCGTGGCCAACTGCGGCACGCGCGCCAGCACGATGGCGGCTTCCTCGGCCGGTGCCAGGTAGTCCAGGCTGGTGACCAGGTTCCAGCGGTCCAGCTGGGCATGGTTGAGCATCTGCGTGCCGTGGTACAGGCCGCTGAGGTTGCCCTGGCCCAGTGTGTTCATGGTGGCGAAGAGGCGGAACTGCGCATGCGGCTGGAGCACGCGCTTTTGGTCCAGCAGGGTGAAGCTGCCCTCGCGTTCGAGCACGCGCTGGATGACGAACATCACGTCGGGCCGGCCCGCGTCGTATTCATCGAAGACCAGGGCCACGGGCCGCTGCAGCGCCCAGGGCAGGATGCCTTCCTGGAACTGCGTGACCTGGCGGCCCTCCTGCAGCACGATGGCGTCCTTGCCCACCAGGTCCAGCCGGCTGATGTGGCCATCAAGATTGACGCGCACGCAGGGCCAGTTCAGCCGCGCCGCCACCTGCTCGATATGGGTGGACTTGCCCGTGCCGTGCAGCCCCTGGATGACCACGCGCCGGTTGTGCGCAAAGCCCGCCAGGATGGCCAGCGTGGCCTGCGGGTTGAAGCGGTAGGCCGGGTCCACGGCCGGCACATGCTCGCTGCGTTCGGCAAAGGCCGGCACCTGCATGTCGGTGTCCAGGCCGAAGGTCTCGCGCACGCCAAGTGTGCGCGTGGGATGCATCAGGGTCAGCTCAGTCATCGTCAGGGGCTCCCGGGGGGACTTCGTCGTTGATGCGCGCAATCGCCTCGGCCGCCGCGCGCAGTTGGGGAAGAAAGGACAGCGCCCGCTCGCGCGTGAAACGCATGATGGGCGCCTGCACGGCCAGCCCCATGTTCGAGGGGCCGCCCTGGATGGAGGGCACGAGCACGCCCAGGCACAGCAGGCCGGGAAGGAATTCCTCGTTGTCGAAGGCATGGCCCTGGGCGCGCACCTGGTCCAGTTCGGCGTCCAGCGCGTCGAAGGCCGTCAGCGTGTTGGCCGTGAAGCCTTCCAGCGGCACGGCCGACAGCAGCCGCCTGCGCTGCGCGGGCGCCATCTGGCTCAGGAACAGCTTGCCCGTGGCCGAGCAATGGGCCGGCACGCGCGAGCCCGGGTGCAGATAAAAGCGCAGCGGCGCGGGCGTCTCCACCCGGTCCAGGTAGAGCACCTCGCTGCCCGAGAAAGCGGTGATGTTGCAGCTCTCGCCGATGTCGCGCACCAGCTGGGCCAGCACCGCGTGGCGCGCGCCATGCGTGGTGTTGTTGAGCAGCACGCTCTCGGCCAGCCGCATCAGGCGCCGGCCCGTGCCGTAGTGCCGGCCATTGCCCTCGCGCTGCAGGATGCCCGCGCCTTCGAGCTGCTGGAGCATGCGGTGCATGGTGGGCTTGGGCAGGCCTGTCTCCTCGACCATGGTCTGCAGCGTGAAGGGCTCGTTCTTCTGGGCAATGGCCTCCAGCAGGGCGAACAGCCGCAGGTTGGGCGTGTCGCCATCGATACGGGCAGGGATGGGGTCACGGGTGTTCATGGTGTTGGTCATCATATGTTTTTCAATTTTTCGAGTCAATTTGTTCCGAAAAAAGAAATTTGTTTGACATCCAGGCGAAGTCAGTCCTAGACTTGCGCCGTAATTTCTTTTTTCGGAACATTAAGTTCCATTTTCAAGGAGACAACATGACTGCAGCCAACAATCGTACGGTGGTCGAAGGCGTCCAGAAGATGACCCCTTCCGAAGCCTTTGTGGAGACCTGCGTGGCCAACGGCGTCACGGAGATGTTCGGCATCATGGGCTCGGCCTTCATGGATGCCATGGACATCTTCGCGCCCGCCGGCATCCGCCTGATCCCCGTGGTGCACGAGCAGGGCGCCGCCCACATGGCCGACGGCTATGCGCGCGTCTCGGGCCGCCACGGCGTGGTGATCGGCCAGAACGGCCCCGGCATCAGCAACTGCGTGACCGCCATCGCCGCCGCCTACTGGGCCCACAGCCCCGTGGTCATGATCACGCCCGAGACCGGCACCATGGGCATGGGCCTGGGGGGCTTTCAGGAAGCCAACCAGCTGCCCATGTTCCAGGAGTTCACCAAGTACCAGGGCCATGTCTGCAACCCCAAGCGCATGGCCGAGTTCACGGCCCGCTGCTTCGACCGCGCCATCTCCGAGATGGGCCCCACCCAGCTGAACATTCCGCGCGACTATTTCTACGGCGAAGTGCAGTGCGAAATCCCCAAGCCCATGCGCGTGGAGCGCGGCTCGGGCGGCGAAAACAGCCTGCAGGCCGCCACGGAACTGCTGGCCACGGCCAAGTTCCCTGTCATCCTGGCCGGCGGCGGCGTGGTCATGGGCGATGCGGTCGAGGAATGCAGGCAGCTGGCCGAGCGCCTGGGCGCACCCGTGGTCACCGGCTACCTGCGCAATGACGCCTTCCCCGCCAAGCACCCGCTGTGGGCCGGCCCGCTGGGCTACCAGGGCTCCAAGGCCGCGATGAAGCTCATCGCCCAGGCCGACGTGGTGATCGCGCTGGGCTCGCGCATGGGCCCCTTCGGCACCCTGCCCCAGCACGGCATGGACTACTGGCCCAAGAACGCCAAGATCATCCAGGTCGAGGCCGACCACACCAACCTGGGCCTGGTCAAGAAGATCTCGGTGGGCATCCACGGCGACGCCAAGGCCGTGGCACGCGAGCTGGGCCGCCGCCTGCAGGGCCAGACCCTGGCCTGCGACGCCACCAAGGCCGCGCGCGCCGACACCATCGCCACCGAGAAGGCCGCATGGGAGAAGGAGCTGGACGAGTGGACGCATGAGCGCGACCCCTACAGCCTGGACATGATCGAAGAGGCCAGGGGCGAGCGCACGCCCACGGGCGGCCAGTACCTGCACCCGCGCCAGGTGCTGCGCGAGCTGGAGAAGGCCATGCCGCCGCGCGTGATGGTCTCCACCGACATCGGCAACATCAACTCCGTGGCCAACAGCTACCTGCGCTTCGACGAGCCGCGCAGCTTCTTCGCGCCCATGAGCTTCGGCAACTGCGGCTATGCCCTGCCCACCATCATCGGTGCCAAGTGCGCAGCGCCCGACCGTCCGGCCATCGCCTACGCGGGCGACGGCGCCTGGGGCATGAGCATGGTGGAGATCATGACCGCCGTGCGCCATGACATTCCCGTCACGGCCGTGGTCTTCCACAACCGCCAGTGGGGCGCGGAAAAGAAGAACCAGGTGGACTTCTACAACCGCCGCTTCGTGGCCGGCGAGCTGGAAAGCGAAAGCTTCGCGGCGATTGCCAGCGCCATGGGCGCCGAGAGCATCGTGGTCGACCAGATCGAGGACGTGGGCCCGGCGCTGCAAAAGGCCATCGACCTGCAGATGAACCACGGCAAGACCTGCGTGATCGAGGTGATGTGCACGCGCGAACTGGGCGACCCGTTCCGCCGCGATGCGCTGGCCAAGCCCGTGCGCTTCCTCGAAAAGTACAAAGATTTTGTCTGAAGCTGTCTGACACCCCCTGAGGCGCTGCGCGCCTTCCCCCTCTCTACCCGCTGCGCGGGGGAGGGGGACGACACCCTCGGTGCGGGGCGGCCCTTCCTCGGTGTCCCTGGGATGGGCCGCGCCGGTTTCATGCGCCTGGGTGAAGCGCAAGGCCCTCGAAAGCCGATTCCCAGATTCCCTGCGTTGCTCGCGCCGGGCCCTGTACTTTCCCGCAGGAGCTTTCATGGTCCCCCCACTTTCACTCGCCGTGGCCGCCGACGATGCGCCCGCCACGCACCGCCCCCATCTCCAGCACTTGCTCGACCAGGCCAAGGCGCAAGGCCCCATCCCGGTGGCCGTGGCCTATCCCTGTGATGCGGGCTCGCTGCAGGCCGCCATGCAGGCCGCGCAGGCGGGCCTGATCACGCCGCTGCTGGTGGGCCCCGAGGCACGCATCCGGGCGGCGGCCCATTCGGCCGGGCTGGATCTGGCGGGCGCGTCCATCCATTCCACCGCCGACGATCCACGCGCGGCGGCGGCCCAGGCGGCGGCGCTGTGCGGCAGCGGCCAGGCCCGCGCGCTGATGAAGGGCAGCCTGCACAGCGACGAGCTGCTGGGCGCTGCCGTGGCGCGCGAGGCCGGCCTGCGCGGCAGCCGCCGCGCCAGCCATGTGTTCGTGATGGACCTGCCGGGCTTCGAGCGCCCGCTGCTGATGACCGACTGCGTGGTCAACATCTTCCCCACGCTGATGGACAAGCGCGACATCGCGCAGAACGCCATCGACCTGGCCCGTGCCATCGGCATTGCCCGGCCGCGCGTGGCCGTGCTCTCGGCGGTGGAGACGGTCAACCCCGCCATCCCCGGCACCATCGACGCTGCCGCGCTGTGCAAGATGGCCGACCGGGGGCAGATCAGCGGCGCCATCCTCGACGGGCCGCTGGCCTACGACAACGCCATCTCGCTGCGCTCGGCGCATCACAAGGGCATCGTCTCCGATGTGGCCGGCCAGCCCGACGTGCTGTTGGTGCCCAGCCTGGAGGCCGGCAACATGATCTACAAGCAGCTGGTCTACATGGCCGACGCCGAATGCGCGGGCCTGGTGCTGGGCATGCGCGTGCCCATCGTGCTGACCAGCCGCTCGGACTCGGTGGCCAGCCGCATCGCCTCCTGCGCGCTGGCGGTTCTGGCCGATGCGGCGGGCGGCAAGGAGCAGCCATGAGCCAGGTTCAAGCCCCGTTGGCAGCGCAGCCGCCCGTGCCGCGCATGCTGCAATGGTTGAAGCTCCTGCCCGGCACAGGCCTGTCGGGCGTGATTGCGCTGGCAGCCACCTTCGTCTCCACGCTGCACGGCGGGCCGCAGCTGCTGTTCGCGCTGTTCTTCGGCGTGGCCTTCCACTTCCTGAGCCAGGACGCGCGCGCCAAGCCGGGCATCGAGTTCTGTGCACGCGGCGTGCTGCGCCTGGGCGTGGGCCTGCTGGGCGCGCGCATCACGGCCACGCAGATCGCGGGCCTGGGCTGGACCACGGCGCTGATCGTCATCGCCGCCGTGGTCACCACGCTGCTGTGCGGCACGCTGCTGGGCCGGCGCCTGGGCCTCACGCGCCCGCAGGGCGTGCTGTCGGGCGGCGCGGTGGCCATCTGCGGCGCCTCGGCGGCGCTGGCCATCTCGTCGGTGCTGCCGCGCGACAAGGACAGCGACCGCTTCACGCTGACCGTGGTGGTCACGGTCACGGTGCTGTCCACGGCCGCCATGGTGCTGTATCCGCTGGTGGCGCGCGCCCTGCATCTGCCGCCCGAGCTGGCGGGCCTGTTCATCGGCGGCACCATCCACGATGTGGCCCAGGTGGTGGGCGCGGGCTACACCATCGACCAGGCCACGGGGGACTACGCCACCATCGTCAAGCTGTTCCGCGTGTCCATGCTGGCCGTGGTGGTGGTCATGGTCTCGGCCCTGTTCAAGCGCCAGCGCGAGGCTGCGGCCGAGCAGCACCACGGCAAGAAGCCGGGCCTGGTGCCCTGGTTCCTGTGGGTGTTCGTAGCGCTGGTGGCCATCAACTCGCTGGGCTGGGTGCCGCCGGGCCTGCAGCACCAATTGAGCGACCTGTCGCGCAACTGCCTGGTGCTGGCCATTGCGGCCCTGGGCCTGAAGACCTCGTTCCAGCAACTGGCCCAGGCAGGCTGGCGGCCTTTTGCACTGCTGGTGGTGGAGACGCTGTGGATGGCGGCCTTCGTGCTGATAGCCATCGAGTTCGAGATGCGTTGAACCCAAGCGCAATACGGCAGTTTTCCAGGGCCCGCCATGCGCGGGCCCTTTTCATTTTTCATGGAGCCGGCGCATTTGATGTTCGCGCATTGAGGTGATACATTTGCACACAATTTTTTGACGCACATCAACGCCCGACACGAGCCGTGAACGTTCTTCGCAAGCAAGCCGGCAGATTCCGCAGACGCACTGCCATCCAGGTCCTCGCCCTCCTGCGCAGGCAGCAACCCCTGCAAGCTGCCTTGCTGCGGCTGCTTCCGTGCCTGCTGCTGCTGGCCGGCTGCGCCGTGCTGCTGGACTCCCTGGTGCCCATCCCGCTGTGGGCCGTCGCCGGCCTGACGGGGGTCATGGCGGGCTACATCGCCCACAACTGCCAGGCGTTTGTTGCATCCCAGCGCAGGAAATCCATGCTGCGCCATCTCGCGCGCTGCTGCCTGCTGCACGCCCAATGAAACACAGGCGCCCGGGTCTTCAGGCACCGCTGCTGGCATAGGCCGTCAGCGCCTGCGCGACCGCCTTGAACACCACGGCGCAGCGCTCGCTCTTGCGCAGGTCCTCATGCATGGCCACCCAGGTATCGAGCTTCCATGAGAATGCCTGCGGCAGCACCCGCACCAGGCCCGGGTCCCTGGCCGCCAGCGCCGACTGGCAGATGCCGATGCCAAATCCAGCGCGGATGGCGCCCAGCTGCGCCAGGTCGCTGTCCGAGCTCAGCGCCATGGCCTCGCGCGTGAACATCGGAAACTGCTGCTGAAACCTGCGGATGAAGACGTTCTCATGGTCGAAGCCGATCAGCGAATGCCCGGCCAGCTCCTGCAGCGAAGCCGGCACGCCATGCCTGGCCAGATAGCTCTCATGGGCATGCAGCCCCAGTTCGATGGCGCCGATATGGCGGGCCACCAGCGCCTCCTGCTGCGGCCGGAACATGCGCACGGCCACATCGGCCTCGCGGCGCAGCAGGTCATCGACCGCGTTGGACAGCACCAGTTCGATGCGCAGTTCAGGATGGGCCGCGCGCAATTGCGCCAGCACGGGCGGCAGCAGCTCCACGCCCACGACCTCGCTGGCCGTCAGGCGCACCGTGCCGCGCACGCCCGCGCCATGGCTGGCCGCCACGCGTCGCAGCGCGGCAGCCGTCGCGGCCATGCTGGCCGCATAGGGCTGCAATTCATAGGCCGCTTCGGTGGGTGCGAAGCCATCGGACGAACGGGTGAACAGTTGCAGGCCCAGCGCCGACTCCAGCCCGTCGATGTGCCGGCCCACGGTTGGCTGCGCCAAGCCCATGGCCCGGCCCGCCGCTGACAGCGACCCGGACTCCAGCACCTGCAAAAAGCTGCGATACCACTCCCAATGGGGTTCCGACATCACTGATCCATTCATTTATGCATGGACACCAGAAGATTCTAGGCAATTTTCCTTTTGCAGCGTGTTGCGGACACTGGCGTGGTCACCACAGGACCCGCACCATGCCATCCATTGCACTTTTCGGCGCCGCAGGCGCCATCGGCCAGAGCCTGGCCGCCGCGCTCAGACAACAGGGCCGCGCCTATCGCGTGGTCGGCCGCAACGCAGCCAGCCTGCGCCAGACCTTCGGCGCCGATCCCCTGGCCGAGATCGCCACCTGGAACCCGGATGTCGCCGGCTCCATCGAGGCTGCAGCCCACGGCGTGGACACGCTGATCTACCTGGTGGGCGTGAACTACTGGCAGTTTCAATTGCATCCCGAACTGATGCGCAAGACGCTGGAAGGCGCCATTTCCGCGGGCGTGCGCCGCATCGTGCTGATCGGCACCGTCTATCCCTACGGAAAGGCCCGCACCCTGCCCGTGGCGGAAGACCATCCGCGCGAGCCCCATACCTTCAAGGGCCGCATGCGCAAAGCCCAGGAGGACCTGCTGCTGCAAGCCCATGCACAGGGCCGCATCGAGGCCACCGTGCTGCGCCTGCCCGACTTCTACGGCCCCGGAGTGCACAACAGCCTGCTGCACGGCGCCTTCGAGGCGGCGGCCCACGGCGGCCGGGCCGACATGATCGGCCCGCTGGACCGGCCGCACGAGTTTGTCTATGTGCCTGATGTGGGCCCCGTCGTGGCGCGCCTCATCGACACGCCGCAGGCATTCGGCAGGGTCTGGCACCTGGCTGGCGCGGGGGCGACCACGCAGCGCGACATCGTCTCGGAGATCGAACGCCTGAGCGGCAGGCCGTTGAAACTGCGCGTTGCAGGCAAGACCGCGCTGCGCCTGGCCGGCCTGTTCAGCCCCTTGATGCGCGAACTGGCAGAGATGCACTACCTGCTGACCGATCCGCTGATCATGGATGACTCGGCCCTGCACGCCCTGCTGGGCCCCATTGCCAAGACCCCCTACGCCCAGGGCATACGCGCCACGCTGGATGCCGCCAAGGCGGGCGCGGGTTCAGCTGTGAACTCCAGCCCGCAGCAGGCCACGGCCTGAAAACAAAAAAGCCCTGACAGCAGAACTGTCAGGGCCTTTGTCTATCTGGCAGGGGAGGAAGGACTCGAACCCTCGCATGCCGGAATCAAAATCCGGTGCCTTTACCAACTTGGCGACTCCCCTAGAAGACGTAAATTCTAATACGTTTTTTTGGACCGAAATCCAAAATTCAGAAAATTTGGTCCAAAACGTTCTTCAATCATTCCGGCGCCAACGCGGCATCCAGCTGGCCACGAATCGCCTGCTGCCCCGCCGCCGTGAAGCAGCCGATGAAGACAAAGGCGGACCCGGCCACCTGCGCCGCGCCCAGATCCGCCACGCGCAGCCGGCCTCCCACCACATGGATTTCCTGCAAAGGCTGCTGCCCCCGCAGCCGCACGATGCCTTTGGCCCGCAGCAGCGGCACCGGCAGGGTGCGCAGTGCCTGCCTGAGGCGCTGCTTGTCGAATTGCCGGTGCGTGGTGTACGAGAAACTGGTGATTCCTGCCATCCCGGCGAGACCTGCCGTGCCATCCACGGCCCTCTTCCAGGCGCCACCTTCACCCGCAAGCGCACCCAGCAGGCGCTGCGGGTGCTGCGGTTGGCGTGGCAGGGGCACAGCGTCCAGGAAGACGGCCAGGGGAATCTCGCCGCACTGTGCGGTCAGCACCATGGTGTGCGGGGCGATCTCGGCCAGGCGCTGCCTTGCCTTGCCGATCATCGGCGCGCTGGCCAGGTCGGCCTTGGTCAGCACCAGCGCCGTCGCGCCGGCGATCTGGCGGCGGACCATGTCGCCGACCAGCGGGTCGCACAGTTGCTCATCGACGTCCTGGACATCCACCGCCACCAGGATGGCGTTGAGCTGCAGCGCGGGGTCGAGCATGCCGACCTGGGCGATGCGCACGGGGTCGGAGACGCCGCTGGCCTCGATGACCAGCAGGTCCGGGCGGTCGGGCCGCGCGCCCACGGCGGCCAGGGCCTCGGCCAGCCGCCCGCCGATGGAGCAGCAGATGCAGCCGTTTTCCAGCTGCAGCACGTCGCTGCTGCGTGTGCGGATCAGGGCGGCGTCGATGTTGATCTCGCCGAAGTCGTTGACCAGCACGGCCACGCGCAGGCCATCGGCGCGCTCCAGCAGCCGGTTGAGCAAGGTGGTCTTGCCCGCGCCCAGATAGCCGCCCACGACGACCATGGGAATGGGCGCCCGCTGCGCCGCGGCGGCCGGCGTGCTCATGGCTGGGACCCAGGCGCAGGGAAGATGCGCCCGCCCAGCACGGTGCCCCAGATCTTCACGTCCTTGAGGGCGGCGGGCGCCACCGTGCGGGGATCGTCCTCCAGCACGGCGAAGTCCGCCAGCTTGCCGGGCTCGATGCTGCCCACGCGCTGCTCCAGCTTGAGGGTACGGGCCGCGCCCATGGTGATGGCGTGCAGGGCATCGTCCACCGACAGTCGCTCGGCCTCGCCCAGCACGCGGCCTGACGCGGTTTCGCGCTGCACGGCGCACCAGGCGGTGAACAAGGGGTTGATGGGGGTGATGGGCGCATCGGAGTGCATGGAAAAGTCCATGCCCAGGCGTCGCGCCGTGCCCGCCGCATTCATGCGTGACGCCCACTCGATGCCCACGGTCTGCCCGGCATGCGCATCGCCCCAGTAATAGAGGTGGTTGGAGAAGAAGTTGACGCACATTCCCAGGCGCGCGGCGCGCTGCAGCTGGGCGCTGCTGGCCAACTGGCAGTGCTGCAGGGTGTGGCGATGGTCGGCGCGCGGGTGCCTGGCCAGCAGGTCCTCGATCACATCCAGCACCACCTCGGTGGCCTCGTCTCCGTTGGTGTGGATATGCAGTTGCAGCCCGGCCAGGTGGAAGGGCTCGAACAGCGCGGGCAGCTGCGACGGCGGAATCAGCCACAGGCCGTTGGGCTGCCCGCCCGCGTAGCCGGGAGCGCGCAGCCGCGCGGTGAAGCCCTGGATGGAGCCGTCCACGATGAACTTGACGGGGCCGAACTGCAGCTTGTCGCTGGCCGACGATGCGGCAGCGGTGTGCACGCGCGCGGCGCCACCTTCCGGGTTGCGCTGCGGCGCAAAGGCCGGGACGATGCGCAGCGGATAGGCCGCGTCGCCCGTCACTTCGCGCAGCGCGGCCAGGCCCTGGGGCGAGAGATCGCTGACCAGGTCGGTGGCCGTGGTTACGCCCGCGAGCTGGGCCACGCGGCCGAACTTCCAGATCGCCTCGCGCTGCTCGGCAGCGGCCAGCGACAGCGCGCTGCCGATCACCTTCTGCACCGGATACATGGCGGCGAATTCCTGCAGCTCGCCCGTGGGCTGGCCCTCGGCGTCCTTGTGGATGCCGTCGATGTCGGTGTCCTCGTCGATGCCGGCCAGCGCCAGCATGGCCGAGTTCACATTCATCAGGTGCACGCTGGCGTGCAGGATGACGATGGGCCGCGTGCGCGAGACGCGGTCCAGCTCGCGCACCGACAGCCGGCTGCTGCCAAAGAGGATGGGATCGAACCCCCAGGCCAGCAGCGTGGCCTGCGCGTCGGGCAGGGCACGCTCGGCCTCGGCCAGGCGGGCCAGCACGGCGTCCAGCGTGCGCAGGCCGGGCCACAGCCGCCCGTCGGGATCGCGGCGGTCAAAGTAGCCCAGGTAGACCGCATCCCACATGGCGCCTTCCATCAGGTGGCTGTGGGCCTCGATCAGGCCGGGCATGAGCACCTTGCCGCGCAGGTGGTCGATGCGTTCGGCATCGGGCCAGGCGGCCATGTCGGCCTCCCCGCCCACCGCCAGCACCGTGCTGCCCCGCACGGCCACGTGGGTGGCCTGTGGCTGGGCCGGGTTCATGGTGAGGATGGTGCGCGCCGCGAAGATGCGCACGCGCTCGCTGGTTTCGTGGTTCATGGGGATGTTTCCCTCAGGCGGTCTTGACGTGTGCCGCACGCGGCAGGCAGTGGACGATGGCCGTGACCAGCAGGTTCAGCGCCAGGCTGATGAAGCCCAGGTTGATGCCGCCGAAGTCCGGTTGCTGCAGGTACAGCACGATGGCCAGCGCCTGCCCGCAGACGATGCCCAGGGCAATGGCCAGGGGCCGGATGCGCCAGCCAAACAGGATGGCCATCATTCCCGGGAAGAACTGCGTCACGCCGTAGTAGGTGGTGTTGATCAGGGTCAGCATCAGGTTGGGCGTGAGCAGCGTCATCACGATGGACAGCAGCAAGTAGATGACGATCACCACCTTGGCGCCCTGCTTTTGCTTGGCCTCGGGCAGGCCGGGCAGCAGGTTGCGCGCCACGATGGGGCCGATGGCCAGGCAGATGCCCGCCAGCACCAGCAGGCCCGACAGCGCGGCGCCTGCGGCCACCAGCCCCAGCAGCCAGTCGGGCAGCAGGCGCACGGCAGCGGCGAAGAAAGCCTCGTTGGGCGATGCCAGTTCCAGGTTCTGGCTGATGGCGTAGTACGAGGCCAGCACCAGGAACGGGTACATCAGCATGTACAGCGGCATGGCGATCTGCGTGCGGCGGATGGTGTGCGAACTCTTGGCCGTGAAGAAGTTCTGCACGGCGAACGGCATCATGTAAAAGCCCAGCGCCTGGAACAGCATGGTGCTCATGGAAAAGCGCAGCTGCGTATCGGTCATGTGGTTGCTGACCTTGGCACTGGCGGCGGCGAACACATCGCCCACCCCGGCATGCCAGCCCACGGCCACGCCCGTGGCGATGATGGCCACCACCATGAGGATGTCCTTGAGGATGGCAATGTAGGCCGAGGCACGCACGCCCGAGATGGCGATATAGGTGAAGGCCAGGCCCGCCGAGATCAGCAGCAGGTGCAGCGGCTGGAAGTTCCAGCCCAGCCCCTTGAGCGCCGCCACCAGCCCCGTGAACTGCAGCTGGCCCCAGGGCAGCAGGAACAGGATGGCCGAGCCGGCCACGATCAGCTCCAGCGCGCGGCTGCCGAAGTGGCCCTTGAACAGGTCCGGCAGCGTGATGGCGTTGTGGCGCAGGCCGGCTTTCCAGATCATGGGGCCGAGGAAGTAGCCCAGCGGATAGGCCAGCAGGATGTAGCCCAGGAACCAGACGCCATAGGTCGGCCCCTTGGCGTAGATGCCGCCCGGAAAGCCGACCATGGTGCCGATGCTGTAGATCTCGCCGGCGGCGAGGAAGAACACCAGGTAGGCGCCGAACTGGCGCGAGGCGACGAAGAAGTCATGCACGCTTTGCGCGCCCTTGCCCGTGCGCGAGCGGATGGCCAGGTACAGGGACAGTGCGATGAAGCCCAGAAAGACTGCGGTGGTCATGGCGGTGCTCCGTTCAGGCCGACTGCACGTCGTCGGCTTCGTGGCGGTCGAACATCAGCCAGCACACGAGCATGCACAGCGACGTCAGCACGAACCACATGAAGATCCACAGGTAGATGAAGGGCACGCCGAACACGAAGCGATCGACGGACGCGACCCAGGGAAGCAGGCCGATCACCGCGATGTACGGGATGCCTATGCCGATGAACAGCTTGAGCATGATTTGTCTCCTTTTGCTCCGATGAAAGAGTTGGCGGTTGTGGCCGCTCTATAGGACGTTTCAATGTCCATGGATGCGATCTTAGGAAGTGCCTACCTATAATTCAAATGAGAAATTTGCCAACAAACCATGAGGATCACGCATGGATACCCAGAAGCTGCGGCACTTGCTGGCCATCGTCGAGCACGGCACTTTTTCAGACGCGGCGCGCGCCGTGCACCTGACCCAGCCGGCGCTGAGCCGCAGCATCCGCGCGCTGGAAGACGAGCTCCGGGCGCAGCTGTTCGACCGGGGCGCGCGGCGCGCCCGGCTGACGGTCTTCGGCGAACTGGTGGCCGAGCGCGCACGCCGCATGCGGCTGGAGGAAACCCAGCTGCGGCGCGACCTGGAGCTGCTGCGCGGCGGCCAGGAGGGCGCACTGGCCATAGGCGTGGCGCCGGCCCCGGCGGCACTGCTGCTCAAGCCCTTTCTGATCCACATGGCGCAGGCGCATCCGCGCATCAAGGTGCGCACCGAGATGGGTGCCACCAGCGCCCTGCTGGAGCTGCTGCGCAATGAGTCGATAGACGCCATCGTCGGCGACGCCTATGTGCTGCGCGCCGCCGATGACGTGGACATGGAGCTGCTGGGCGAGCTGCCCGCCGGCCTGGTCTGCCGCGCGGGCCACCCCGTGCTGCAAAACCCCGGCATGGACGAGATCCGCCGCTACCCCCTGGCCACCACCACGCTGAGCACGGCCATGGCGCGGCAGCTGGCCGAGCTGTGGGGCGAGGGCGCCGAGCCCGACAAGCTGTTCACCCTGCACTGCAACAACCTGGAACTGCTGCGCAGCGTGACCCTGGCCACGGATACCTTGCTGTTCGGCGTGCTGTCCATCACGCGCCAGGAGCGCGCCAGCGGCACCATGGCCGAAGTGCCCCTGCCCGCCGATCCCCGGCGCTGCGGCCGCTACGGCATGGCGCGCATGGGCGCGCGCAGCCTGTCACCGGCGCTGGAAACCGTCTATGCATTCACCCGCACGCACTGGCGGGAGCTGTCCGAGCACGACCAGTGAAGCCGGGCAGGCGCAAGTCATGCATCGGCCCGCGCCAGCGGCAATGTCTGCGTGCGCAGCCACTCCAGCACCAGGGCGAAGCGGGCCTCGTCATGCACCGGCCTGGGTGACATGAGCACGTAGTGCGAGCCGTCGGCCACAAAGCCGCGCGGCGCGCACAGGGTGCCGCTGGCCAGATCGTCGGCCACCAGCGCCAGCGGCCCGATGGCAATGCCCGCCCCGGCAACGGCGGCCTGCAGGCTCAGGTAGAAATGCTCGAAGCGGGCCTCGCGCCCGGGCTGCAGCGGCACGCCGGTCAGCTCGCTCCAATGCCGCCATGCGTCCGGGCGCGATGCCGTGTGCAGCAGCACGCCGCCCAGCGGCCCGGAGCGTGCCAGCGTCTTCGCAAGTGCAGGCCGGCAGACGGGACCCACGTGCTCCTGCAAAAAGGGCTCGGCAACCACATCGGCGCCCATGTCGAAATCCGCGCGGCGTATGGCCAGATCGATGCCCTCGCGCGCAAAAGGCACCGAGCCGCCGGCCGACACCAGGCGCAGCTCGCGCTGCGTGCCGATCGCTTCCTGCAAACCGCCCAGGCGGGGAATCAGCCAGCGCATCAGAAAGGTGGGCTCGCAGGACAGCACCAGCGGCCGGTCCGGCCCGGCGGCCTGCCGCGCTCGGCCCAGCGCGCCGCGCAGGCGCTCCAGCGCCAGGGCCACCTCCTCGGCCAGCACACGCGCCGTGGGGGTGGCAATGATGCTGCGGTTGCTGCGCTGGAACAGCGCGAAGCCCAGCGCCTCTTCCATGTCGCGCACGGCGCGGCTCACGGCGCCATCGGTCAGGTGCAGCTCGCGCGCGGCCTTGGAAACGCTGCCATGGCGCACCGTGGCCTCGAAGGCACGCAGGGCGGACAGCGGCGGCATATGGGTGGGTGGGGCCATGGGACTGGAGGGCGGCATCGGACACATCGGACACATCGAAGAAAGGGCGTGGGGAGAGATTTCAATTGACTTTTGATCAACTGAATACTGAATCCATATCGATTTTCTGCAGTGCGATTTTCATGCAAAGTACCTCCATCGATTGAGCTTTCAGCAATGACCATGAATGAAGCCCCCACCATCGCCCCCGCACCCCTGGCCATCACCATGGGCGATCCCGTGGGCATAGGCCCCGAGATCATCGTCAAGCTGGCCATGGACCCTGCCCGGCCCCATGCGCCTTTTTTCGTCATCGGCGACACGGGGCGGCTGCAGCGGGCAGCCGACATGCTGGGCGTGCACCCGCGCATCCAAGCCATCGATACGCCGGCCCAGGTTCCCGCCACCGTGCCACCCGCCACCCTCTTCGTGCTCCAGACCGGAGGCCCGCTGCCCGAGGACCTGGCCTGGGGACGCATCGATGCGCGCGCCGGGGCCGCCTGCCATGCCTACATACAGCGCGGCATCGACCTGGCCCTGGCCGGCGAAGTCGCAGGCCTGGTGACCGCCCCCATCCACAAGGAGGCGCTGCGCGCGGCGGGCTGCCCCCACCCCGGCCATACCGAGATGCTGGCCGAGCGCTCGGGCACGCGCGACTTCGCCATGATGCTCGCCAATGACGAGCTGCGGGTGCTGCTGGTCTCCATCCACGTGCCGCTGCAGCAGGCCATTGCCGCAGTCACGCCAGACAACGAACTGCGTGCCATCCGCCTTGCGCACCGGGCCTGCCGGGCGTTCGGCATCGCCCGGCCCCGTGTGGCCGTGGCGGGCCTCAATCCGCATGCCGGCGAGAACGGGCTGTTCGGGGACGAGGACCGCTCGGTGATCATCCCCGCCATTGCGGCCGCACGGGCCGAAGGCATAGACGCCAACGGCCCCTGGCCGGGCGACACGGTCTTCATGCGGGCACGCCGGGGCGAGTTCGACGTGGTGGTCGCCCAATACCATGACCAGGGGCTGATTCCCGTGAAGTACCTGGGCGTCGAGCAGGGCGTGAACATTACCGTGGGCCTGCCCTTCGTGCGCACATCGGTGGACCACGGCACGGCCTTCGACATCGCCGGCACGGGCCGTGCGGACCATGCCAGCCTGGCCTGCGCGCTGCGCCAGGCGGCGGCCATGGTGCAGGCGGGCCGCTCCGGCGCCAGCGGGCAGGCGCAGCGCCCGGACTTCATCTTCATGCTCACGCAGCAGGACAAGACCATTGCCGATGCGCGCGAGCGGCTGCGCGAAGTGCTGGCCCAGGGCGTGCGCCATGTGGGCTTCAAGGACATAGGCCTGCCCCTGCCACAGCTGCGCGAGCTGGCCCGGGACATCCGCGCGGGCGGTGCCAGGGTCTATCTGGAAGTCGTCAGCCTGGACGAGGCCAGCGAGGTGGCTTCGGCCCGCGCGGCGGTCGAGCTCGGTGTGGACGTTCTCATGGGCGGCACGCGCCCCGAGGCGGTGCTGCCCGTGCTGCGCGGCAGCGGCATTGCCTACTATCCGTTTCCCGGCAGGATCAGCGGGCATCCGAGCGTGCTTTCAGGGCCGGCCGAGGACATCGTGGCCAGCGCGCGCCGCATCGCGGGGCTGGAGGGCGTTCATGGCCTGGACCTGCTGGCCTACCGTTTCCGGGGCGACGTGCCGGCCCTGATCAAGGCGGTCTGCGATGCGGTGGACAAGCCCGTGGTCGTGGCCGGCTCCATTGATCGCAGCGAACGCATCGCGGCCGTGCTTGCCAGCGGTGCCGCGGGTTTCACGGTAGGCACCGCCGCCTTCGAGGAGACTTTTCCAGCCGCGCGGCCCGGGCTGGCGGCGCAGTTGCAGGCCATACAGGCGCTGGTGGACTGAGAGCGGGCCGGCCACCGCGCGCACCTCCCGCAACTCTCGCACCTCCCGTGCCTGCCACGCCTCCCGCACATTCCGCGCGCCGGTGTCACGGGCCAGCAACTGGCGCCGCTCGGCTTCGGCCAGGCGGTGGGTCTTCAGCCGCTGGACCACATGGAACTGGCGCTTCTTGGCCATGAGGGACGCGCCGCCTGCAAAGCCTTCCATGCGGCTTGCCGCCTTGCCATGCTGCGGGGCATTCCAGGGGTACAGGCCTGCCACCAGGGTCACAACGACAGCCAACGCCATGACCACGAGCGCCCTCCAGGGTGCCCGGGGTCCGCGTTGGCCTTGCCTGTGATGCGCCTGAGAGTTCATGAAGACAGGGCAAATGATTGCGGCAGCCTGCATTGGTGCAGGTGCTTTAGCCTGCATCAATGAACCTGGCCTGATACCAGTCCAAAACCAATCAGAACCTGGCGCACTTCAGTTGCGCCATTCCTTGATTCTCCAGCAGCCGGAATCTGATGAGAACCCTCGTTTTCCAACAGATGCATTGCCAGAATACGGAGATAACGCCCAGCAGCCTCTATTGCCGCATGAAAAGCAAATGATTCATTGCTATCAATAGAAAACCTGAAACCCATCCATGGCCAAAAAGCGAAGCCTGCCAACTGCCCCCTGGGCAATGGCAGCCAGGCACCGCAGCGCCACAGATGAACATCGAATGGCATCACCCTTTCCCCTACCATCCGGCAGCGTGTCGTCCTACTGGATAAACCATGCCATTTAGGGAACGATGATATTCACCCTGAATACCTCTCATTCGGCACACCATTGACAACGGCCGGTCTTTGAAGTGCAGCGCCGGTATTTGCAGGGCCCAATCGATGGCTGCACGCATTCAGCCATTTTCCGCGGTTTTGTGATCAGTTGTTTTGGCCAGATGGCTTGGCATCCGATGAATAAAGCAGGGATCTTGGTTGATGATTCGAACGCTGCCGCGGACCGTTGCCGGCCCCGCTGGAGTCTGGTCGCGCCTGTCGCTCGCGTGCCTTGGGTGGAGCCTGGCAGCCGCTCCCGCCTTTCTGTGCGGCGCACAGGCGCAAACACCTTCTTCGGCGGCCGTTGCCGGTACCTCCATGGCTGAGGCACGCATCGAATCCCTGGACCGCGACCAGGCCGAGCAGGCCCGGCTCAAGGCACTCTCCGAAGGGGCCGCCCCCGCCTACCAGGACCGTTTCATGGATCCGGACGAGATCGCACAGTCCGCTGCCGCCGAGCCTGAAGCCGAGCAGCCCGAGGGCTTTCGCGCCTGGGTGGTGGAAAGCCGCCTGGGCCTGGGCGAATCCCGCACCACCGGCCATGGCCGCCAGCGCGCCACCGAAATCGGCCAGCGCCTCGAATACCGCCGCGAGACACTGAACTACGGCGAGTTCACCCTGCAGGCCGAAGGCCGGCACCTGAGCGGCGACAACTTTGGCAATGGCCTGGGTATGGGCGGCCTGAGTATTGGCGGCCTGGGCTATGCCCGGCAAGCCACGAGCGAGCGCTTCACGCTGCGCAACCTTGGCTTTCCGCTGACCACGCAGACCTTCGCCGACACGGCCGTGGGCGACCTCTACAGCGAGCTGACCGATGGCCTGGCGCGCAACTACCGGCTGTCGCTGGGCTCGACCACGGTGCGCGGCGCCTCGGCGCGCATCTTCCGCCCGGACCTGGACCTGCGCGCGGGCTACGGCCAGCGCGGCCTACTCACGGGAGGGCCCTACCCCGGGTTCGAGAAAAACCAGGGCACGCTGGGCTGGCTGGGCGCCACCGTGCGGCTGGACGGCCCCTGGTTTGCCGCCTTCCAGCTGGACCAGGCCGACGATATTCCCGCCTACTACAGTTCCAGGCACTACCCCGGCGATGACACGCAATACGACCCCGGCTCCGCCCTGGGCCTGGGCAGCAAGCGCGTGACCAGCTGGGCCGCTTCGCTGGGCTACGGGCGCGGCGTGCTGCGCGATGGCGACTTCAGGCTTCGCACCACGCTGCTGGGCAGCCGTACCAGCGCGCCACTGTTTTCTCCAGCGGCAGGCACCGCCGGCACGGAGGGCCGCAGCGCCCAGGGCGTGTTCATCGAGGCCAGCGCGCGCGCGGGCGCCTACCGCCATGAATTCGGCCTGCATGCAGCCCAGCCCCAGCTGCACTTTGGCGACTACGCGCTGTCCAGCGCGGCGCGCGGCGCCTATTGGCGCGTGGACCGCCATGTCACCCGCCTGAGCTGGGGCATGGGGCTGGACTACGAACGCACGCCGCAAACCACGGCGCAGGATGCAGGCTTTCAACTGTCGGGCTACCGCCGCCTGGGAGCGAATGGCAATGCCCAATACCAGTTCGACCGGCACACGGCCGTGGGCGGCAGCTTCAGCGCCTACCAGACGCGCAACGATGCGGGCACCGCAGGCGGCGGCCAATCGCGCAGCCTTTATGGCAGCGCGTTCTACCAGACCCGCTTTTTCGACTGGCCGCGCAGCCGCTTCATGCTGACCGTGCGGCGCAACGAGCTCATCGTGCTGGGCGACTCCTCCGCCACGGGCCAGGAGGTGCAGTGGGAGCAGGACTGGGCCGGTGCACGCCAGGCAACGCTGCGGTCCGAGCTCACCACCACGCTGGGCTATGCGCGCGACCGCAGCGGCGGCATGTCGCGCAACTATCCAACGGCCGGGCTGCAATGGCGCTACTGGCTGGAAAGCGGGCTGCAGCTGGCCGGCAACCTGCGCTACACCTCGCAAAGCGGCAGTCTCTACACCAGCCGGGGCCTGTCGGGCTCGCTGTCGGCCGAGAAGGAACTGGGCCGGGGCTGGCGCATGGGCTTCATGGCGCACTTCAACCAGGCCCGGTCCTCGCTGCTGCCCACGCCCTCTTCCCTGCCCAACCTCTACCGCAGCGACGAGAAGACCGCCTATGTCTACCTGCGCTGGGAAGGCAGCGCGGGCACGGCCTATGCGGCCGCAGGCGCACCCGGTGAAGGCGTGGGCGGCGGCAGCCTGTCCGGCCGCGTGTTCTACGACGCCAACCGCGACGGCGAACAGCAGGCGGGCGAGGTGGGCGTGGCCGGCGTCGAGGTGGTGCTTGACGGCCGCTACCGCACGGTGACCGACCGCGATGGCCAGTTCGAATTCCCGGTGGTGCCCACGGGCCACCACCGGCTGTCGCTCACCCAGGAAAGCGTACCGCTGCCCTGGGGCGCCTCCGGCGACAACACCAGCAGCGTGCACGTGCCCCTGCGCGGCCAGGCCTCGGCGTCGATTGCCGTGGTCAAGGTGGGCGAGTGAGTGAATGAATGAATGAATGAATGAATGAGTGAATGAATGACTGATTAAGGCGCACAGGCTTCCCAGGCAACCCGTTCCATCCAAGGAGATTCCATGAACCGAACACCCATCGCCCAACGCCTGCTGGCCGCATCGCTCGGCGGCCTCGGCCTGGCCCTGACCACGTTGCCTGCCATGGCCGAGAGCCAGTACGGATCGGGCACCGGAACCATCACGGCCCAGGCCAAGGTCAACCTCAGCGTGACCGTGCCCAAGCTCATCTTGCTGCGCGTGGGCTCGACCAATACCACGGTGGACACGGTGACCTGGACCTCGACGCTGAGCATCCCCGGCGTGCCCACCACGCCGCTGGCCTCGGTCAACAACACCAACGTGGACTGGAACGGCGCCGCGCCCACCGTGGCCACCGCCTCGGCTGCCGCCACGCTCACGGTCTATGCCTGGACCAATGCCGGCGCCGGCACCATCAACTGCGCGGTCGGCGCCTGGAATGCCACGGGCGGCCCCGCCAACGCGGACTTCACCGTCACGACCACCGGCACCCTGCCCCACCCCGGGCCCAATCTGGGTGCCTGCGCATCCACCTCGTTCCCCTCCAACGTGGTTGCGACGGGAACCTGGGCGTATGCGCTGGGAGGTACGCCGGCCAGCTGGGCTGCCAATACCTATACCAACGTCATCACGTATACGGCCCAGGGCATCTGATGGACAAGGCATTGCCTCGCCTGCTGGCCGCAGCGGCCCTCTGCGTTGTGCAGCCGCCCGCGCAGGCCGTGTTCACCATCGTGACCGACACAGACCTGCTCAACTACAGCCTGACACTGCGCGTGGGCACGACCGGGGCAACCGTGGACACCGTGGCCTTCAGCGTGACGGGAGCCAACGCCGGCCTCACGCCCGTGGCCGTGACGGGCACGCCCAGCATCAGTGTCTCGGTGTCTCCCACACGTCCCGCGCTGGGCACCGCCGTGGCCCGGCCAGTCACCCTGGTCGTCGATTCATCCACCGCACTTTCCTGCCAGTCGGGTGGCTGCGGCAGCGCGACCATTCCGTTCAGCAAGATCAGTTGGGTGGCATCGAACAACGGCAATGCTGCGTCCGGCGACATACAGAACGGGCGCTTCACCGCCAGCGCCGGCCAGTCCATCGCCAGCTACAACGCGAACGCATCCGTCTGTTCTGGCGCGCTGTGCCCGGTCGCTGGCTGGACCGTCCAGTCACGGCAACTGACCGGCACCGTGCTGCAGTTCACCTACGACAACGACGTGGTCTACCCGGGCGGCAACTACAAGGGCACCGTGCGCTTCACGGCATCGATGGTATGAGGCGGTTGGCGTGGCCGCTCCTGTGCATGGCACTGGCCTGGGCCACGGCCCTCGCGGCGCATGCCGAAGTGGCGCGGCTGGACGACTCGGCTTCGCCCCGGTCCCAGGTGCGCAGCGACTTCGCCCGGGCCAGGGTCGTCGGCGAGCGGCTGCTGGAGCTGCCTATGGGACGCATCGAATACCGGCTGGCCACGGCGCCCCATGTCGGCCGCACGGCGCGCATCTTCTATGTGATTCCCGCCCTGGTCACGGGCCTGCGCTCGCCTGCGGGCATGCAGGTGCAGTGGCGCGGCAACGGCGTCTTTGCGGGCGGCACGGGCCGGCCCGGCGACCGGGTCCAGGTCTGGAACGGCGTGGTCCGCACGCCCTGGATGGCCGAGGTTTTCGACCTCACGCTGCACATCGACCCCGCCGAGCTGCGCCTGACCCGGGGCTCGGCACTGAGCTTCGAGTCCTACTTCGAGATCGAGACCCTGCCATGAAAGCTCCTCCCATCGCCGTTTCACTGGCCCTGCTGATCGCCTGCAGCGGCGCCGCCGCCGCACCGTTCGAGCTGGCCGTGGCGCCCTCGCGTTTCGAGCTGTCGGCCAAGCCGGGTGCGCGCACGGGCCAATCGCTGGACATCCACAACCTGGCCTCGGCACCCACCGAGGTGGCCATGCGCACCATCGACTGGACCTATTCCGACACGGGCGACATCACCTACCACGACGAACTGCTGCCCGGCAGTTGCCGGCCCTGGGTGCTGCTGGAGCGGCGCAGCGTCACCATTGCAGGCCGCAGCAAGAAGGCCTTCCGCTTCCAGGTGGAGCCGCCTGCCGATGCGCCGCGCGGCGAATGCCGCTTCATGATTGCCATCGAAGGCGTGGAGCCCGCGCAGCAGACCGTCATACGCAGCGGCGGCGCCAGCCTGAGCCTGCCTGTCACGGGCCGCATCGCGGTAGCCGTCTACGTGACGCTGGGAGGTGCTGCGCCCCAGCTGGACATTCGCCAGCTTTCCATGGCCGAAGACGGCAAGACGCGCCGCGCCCTGGTCACCGTCAGCAACGCCGGCGATGCCCATGGCCGGCTGGAAGGCAGCCTGGACGCCGTGGACAACAAGGGCCGCCGCTTCGAACTGGTGCCGGAAGGCACGCCCATACTGCCCGGCCAGACACGCACGCTGGCCCTCATGCCCAAGGGCGAAGACGGCCAGCCCGCCCCGCAGCCCGCGTATCCGGTCAAGGCCAAGGGCAGCCTGGACTGGGAAAAAGGCAGCTTCAAGATCGATGTGGAACTGAAGTGATGGCAACCAGGCCGATCGCGTGGCTGGCCCTGTCCATGGCGCTGGGCGGCCTGGGCCACACCGTGCATGCGGCGTCCAGCACCACAGGCCCCAGCCTGCTGGTGCCGCTGAGCACCTCGGTGAACCTGGACTTCACCATCGCCATCGACAAGTTCATCTTCTTTCGCATAGGCGACGGCACCTGGCCCACGCCCGGCGGCACGACCAGCAGCGTGGCCTTTGTGCTCGCCCCATCCATCCCTGGCGTGCCCACCACGCCCGTGGCGGGCAGCAACACCTCGGTGAACTGGAGCGGCGCGGCTCCCAGCTTCAGCATCACGCCCAGCGGCAATGTGCTGCCGGTGGAGGTGCGCAGCAACGCAGGCCAGGTCACGCTGCGCGCCACCGCCACCACGGCGCTGGCCAGCGGGGCCAATACCATCCCGCTGTCGGAGATCACCATCGCCACCAGCGACAGCAACCTGCCCGCACCGCTGATACCCAATACGGGAACGGGCGCAGCGGTCAACGTGGTGGCCACCGCCTTTGCGGGGCTGGTCACCCAGCGCACGGCGAACTGGACCCTGTCCTATGCCAACCTGGCCTCCCGCAGGGCAGGCACCTACACCGGGCAGGTCACCTTCACGGCCAGCTCGCCCTGAGCGCTTTGGGAGCTTTGGGCGCGCTCAAAGGCCCAGGTACAGCGCAATCAGCGACACAGCAGCCGGCACGGCCTGCACCCAGAGGATCTTGCGGCTGGCCGTGGCGGCGCCATACACGCCGGCCACCAGCACGCAGATCAGGAAGAAGTACTTGAAGCCCAGGCCATCGGCCCCCTGCGCCAGCCCCCAGATCAGCCCGGCGGCGAGAAAGCCGTTGTACAGGCCCTGGTTGGCGGCCAGTGTCCTGGTCTGCTGGGCAAATTCGGGCGTCAGGCCAAACGCGCGGCGTCCGGCCGGCTTGTCCCAGAGAAACATCTCCAGCACGAGGATGTAGACATGGATTGCGGCGACGATGCCGATGAGTACGTTGGCCATCTGGGGTGGGAAGAAAGTGGATAGGCCTCTGTATACGGGATGCACCCACACCCGTCCATGGCCGCTGCGCTACACAGGGCCTGCCACCACCCCTTCCCTGTCACCCGGAAGACTTGCTGCCGGGGTGCGACGGTTTTTCCGCGCCCTGCGCAGGTGCCACGGCGCCAGCGGCCGCACCGCCCAGCGCACCGGCCACGCTGCCTACCGTGCCGCCGACCACCACGCCCACCGGGCCGGCAATCGCAGCACCCGCCGCAGCGCCTGCAGCGGCTCCGGCCAGCACGCCGCCGCCGATGAATACCGAGCGCGACTCGCGCTCTGCATCCTCGGGCGACAGTTCGAACTGCGCAGACGCATCGGGGTCCTGCGAAGGAACACCGTGGCCGGGGCGTGCCTGCTCGGCAAGGTCTTCATCCTCGGGGGCATCCGTGGACACCGGCTGGATGGGCTGGATGGATGGCTTGTTGCTTGCATTCATGGGGCTCTCCTTCGGGGCATGCCACACGCATGCGGGACTGCCTGCGCTTCATTGCCCTGTCGTTTTCGTTGTACGCCTCGCCCTGCCGCGCCGCAGCCGGCCCAGGCTGCTGCCCCGCGTCAGCCAAGGCCCGCAGCCTCGCCGACCTTGACTACAGGGGCTCGTAGGAACTGGCCTCCGCCGCCCAAGGCACCTCCTACGCCCGTCGCGGCGGCCCGACTACCCGGTGCCCGCAGATGCCGTCCTAAGCTAGAACCCAGAAGCACACAGGCTTCGACTTCGCCAGGCGATGCACAGGTTTTCTTGACAGGCCGGCTACCGCGCCCCATTCAAAGCCGCATCGCTCAGCCGCCAGACGCACCGCGCTGGCGGGTCAGCACAAACCCACTCACTGGAGAACGTCATGGTCACACCCAACACCGCATCGAGCGTCATTTCTTCCGAAACCGTCAGCGGCACCAATGTCTACAACCCGGCAGGCGACAAGCTGGGGACCATAGACACGCTGATGATCGACAAGCTGTCCGGCAAGGTGCGCTATGCCGTCATGGAGTTCGGCGGCTTCCTGGGCATCGGCACGGATCGCTATCCGCTGCCCTGGGAATCCCTCAAGTACGAGCCCAACATGAATGGCTACGTGGTGTCGCTGACGCGCGAGCAACTGGACAACGCTCCACGCTACGAGCGCGATACGGCTCCGGCATACACCGATGAATATGGCCGCCGCGTGAACGATTACTACGGCGTGCCCTACCTGTAAATCCCGACCCTTGCGGTCTTTGACACAGCCCCGTTCGCGGGGCGTTTTCTTTGGTGCGGATAGCTGCCAGCGAATGGCCAAGGAAGAACGCCCTGCGCGACTTCACTCCCTCATTCTTGGAGAACTGCCATGAATACCACCCCACCTGCCATCGACTACAAGGCCTGCATGGACGCCTGCCAGGCCTGCGTCATTGCCTGCAATACCTGCGCCGCCGCCTGCCTGAAGGAGTCAGACGTCCAGATGATGGCCGCCTGCATTGCCCAGGACCTGGAATGCGCGCAGATCTGCGAACTGGCCGTGGCCGCAATGGCGCGCCAGAGCCCGCATGCGCCGGACATCTGCCGCCTGTGCGCCCAGATCTGCCAGGCCTGCGCCGACGAATGCAGCAAGCATTCCCACGACCATTGCCAGACCTGCGCGGCAGCCTGCCAGCAATGCGCCATGTCGTGCAATCTCATGGGCATGCAGTCGCACTGACACGGCTGGCATGGGCCATGACAGCCGCCCTGGCAGAAATCCTGCAAACACGCAGGAAAAAACGCCACCGGCGCTGTCGCCAAACGCCGCGCCTTCGCGGAACCGGGCCTGCCTACACTTTGATGCATATCCAGGCACACAGGAGGCAACCATGGCACTCGAAATCAGCGCAGAGGAACGGTTCTTCACCCTGCTGAACCAGTTGAAGCACATGCCTCCCTGCTCATCCCGCCAGGAGGCACACGACATGCTGTTGCTGCTCTGGATGCGCATCTGCGAAAGCGCCGGCGCTCGCCGTGAATTGCTCAACCGCATGCGGCAACGCACGCTGTGCGCAGAACATGGCTGGAAAAACCTCGACAAAAGCCCTTGCCATCTGGATTCGGACACCCTGCCGGGCATCCGCATCTATCTGCATTCCAACGGCACCATCGTCATTCAAAGACAGGGGGGAGCGCAGGATTCCGAAATCCTGCACTTCAGCGCCAGGCGCGAATTTGCCGAGGCCTAGGCCCGGTCCGCGCACAGCGCATGGGGGCAGTCGGAGCAGAGGCTAGGTGCAAACACCAACGATGTCCCACATGCGACATGGGCCCTGTCTCCATAGAATGCGTCATTGTGTAGCACACTATCCATGAGGAATACATGACAGCAGATTACAAAACCCTCCTCCAGCAGAAGGCCGAGCTTGAGGCAAAGATCGCCGCCACCCTGAAGGCGGAAAAAGGCGGAGTCATCGCCAAGGTCCGCGAACTCGTCGAGCAGTTCGGTCTGACCCAGGATGACATCTTCAGCACCGGCAAGGCCAAGTCCGCCAGCATTGGCGTGGCCAAATACCGCGACCCCGCCAGCGGAGCCACCTGGACCGGCCGGGGCAAACCGCCGCGCTGGATTGAAGGCAAGGACCGCAAGGCCCTCGAGATCTGAGCACGGCCCGCCAACGCGGGCCTTTTTTATGGCCGCAACTGCCTGCTGCGTCAGCACAGGCTGCAGTTGCACTACCATCATTGCGTTGTTCTGCAAAGGCAACAGAGCCTTGAGCAACTCACAGGGCCTTTGGCAAAGACGCTCCCCTGCCAGGAGTCTCCGCCGCAAGCCAAGATGCCTTTGCGCAGCACATCTGATCTCATGCAACTCGGCCCACGCCGCGCGGCTTCAGCGATCATTATTCATACTGCATCGAAAAGACATCATGCTTGATGGATCAAAAACACTGGTGATGATTGCTTTCTTTTGGATGACCATGGTCCATGGTGCACCAGGGCAAAACATCCAATCACCGATCTTGCTTCATGAAAGAACATCACCCACTGCTTTTCCAGTCGCCATTTATCGTGGCATCAAGGTGGATGATTTCAGAAAACTGGTGATCAGTGCTTTCGAAAGCGCCCGGTTTTCCCATACGGCCATTGAAAAATCGAAGGATGGAACGGCGCAATACAAATTCTTCTATTCCGTGGCGACGGGTGGAAAAATTCAGCGCGTTGATGTGGTCCTGCGGGTGGACGAGAACCTTGACAAGAGCAAGAGATGCGCGAGCTGCTTCTTGCGGCTGACCATGATTCCCGAGCTCCCCAGCCTTCAATCTTCTTCGTGGATGCTTCAGTACGATCTGAGTCGCCAGGTTTTTTTGGCCATCGATCAAGCCTATGCCAGCATTCACGATCTCGGGCGAAAATCCATGGACGCGGATTTCGGATTCAACTATAGAAACAAGTGGCGAGGAGAAAGAAATCTATACGAAAACTCATTTGTCGGCATTGATCCATCAAGTCTGAAGACCATGATCATCGACGCATACAGCGTTGCCGGCTTCAAGCTTGCAGGCGATACAATGAAGGATTCCATCCTTTCCGAATTGACCTTCTCTTTTCCCATCGCTCCAGATCAAACCGAAGGCGTTGTCTACAAGATTTCTCTAGCAAGCCAACTCGACGCAAGCAATCGCTGCTATCCCTGTGAGATCAGTGAGGTCTATGACCCTCACCAGCGACTGCCGGCAGCGGGCCTGTCTGGCATGTCCAGCCGGCTGACGCTCGAGTCACGCTTTACCGCTGCCCGCATGCAGGCGCTTGAAAAGCTCAAGAGTGGCACCGAGCACTATTTGCGCCCGGAAACCGTTTTCACCATCCCGCCAAAGCCCGCACCGCTCGGGTCGCCCCGGCCGCAGATCCAGCCACCCATCGTCACATGACTGCCCTGCCACACGCAAACGCCATGCGTGCCGGCCTGCTGGCACGGCATCCAGGGTTCGACGGCCTGTTCATTGCCGGCACGCTGGCATTGGCCCTCGGCATGGCGGCCATGGCTTCGATATCGCCTGCCATGCTGCTTGCCATCGTGCTGGTGGATACCTGGCTTTTCGCCAATCCTCATGTCATGGCCACCTTGACCCGGATCGGAGCCAGCATGGCCGATATCCGACGCCATCGCTTCCTGATCTTTGGCCTGCCCGTGATCGTGCTCGGCGGTGTGGTGGCGACCGTGCTGGCATTCGAGGTCGCCGGGCTGTTCACGCTCTATTTCTGCGCGCAGAGCTATCACGTGGCGAGGCAGTCCTTCGGCATCGCCAGGGCCTATCGGCGCTCGGGGATGCATCCCTTTCGCCAGGACCGGCTCGCAGAAGCCGTCATCTACCTCGTTGCCGCGTGGGGGCTGCTTGCCCGCTGCGCCCAGGCGCCCGAGACCTTTCTGGGCTATCCCATCCAACTGCCTGCCGTACCCGCCCAGGCGGCCAATGCGATGGGCGTTGCGGCCATCGCTTGCAGCGCCTGCTGGCTATGGCGACAGGCTCGCCTGGCTCTGACGGGAAACATCGATTGGCGTCACGATGGCTTTGTGGCCTCGCATGCATTCACCTGCTTCGTGGCCTACATCTGGATCACCGACATCACGCTCGGATGGCTCCTGATCAATCTGTGGCACAACCTGCAATACCTGCTATTCGTCTGGGTGCAGAACATCCGCCGCGAGCGACAGACACAAGCCGACAAAGCGTCGGAGACCGGCTTGTGGAAGAACGCGGCCCGGTATGGTGGTGTGTGCCTGGCACTGGGCTCAATGCTCTACCTGGCCATCGACTGGGCAGGCACACAACTGCTCTGGCTGGGGCTGCCCACTGTGCTGATAGCGCACTTCACCCTTGGTTTTCATCACTACCTGGTGGACGGGGTGATTTGGAAGCGGCGTGCTGCCTCAGCGGAGCATGGCTCACTTGTCAGGCGCGATTGCAAGTAAGCAACCGGGCAAGGCCTTCCCATTCCCATTGCAGGCGGCCACCGGCACGCCAGAAACAGAAAAACCCAGTGCCGTTTTCACAGCACTGGGTTTCATGTTTCTGGCGGAGAGGGAGGGATTCGAACCCTCGGTACGTTCGCACGTACGCCTGATTTCGAGTCAGGTACAATCGACCACTCTGCCACCTCTCCGCAGCGTCGAAGCTGAAATTATAGCCTAAAAATTCAGGCCTTCAGCAAAGTCTGTCCGCCCATGTAAGGACGCAGCGCCTCGGGGATGGTCACCGAGCCGTCGGCGTTCTGGTAGTTCTCCAGCACAGCCACCAGCGTGCGGCCCACGGCCAGGCCGGAACCGTTGAGCGTGTGCACCAGCTCGTTCTTGCCCTGGGCATTCTTGAAGCGTGCCTGCAGGCGGCGCGCCTGGAAGGCCTCGCAGTTGGAGACCGAGCTGATCTCGCGGTAGGTGTTCTGCGCAGGCAGCCAGACTTCCAGGTCATAGGTCTTGGCCGCGCCAAAGCCCATGTCGCCCGTGCACAGGCTCATCACGCGGTAAGGCAGGCCCAGCTTCTGCAGCACGGCCTCGGCGTGGCCGGTCATCTCTTCCAGCGCCTCGTAGCTCTTTTCCGGATGCACGATCTGCACCATCTCGACCTTGTCGAACTGGTGCTGGCGGATCATGCCGCGCGTATCGCGGCCGTAGCTGCCGGCCTCGGAACGGAAGCAGGGGCTGTGGGCCGTGAGCTTGATGGGCAGCTGGTCCTCGGCCACGACCACGTCGCGCACGAAGTTGGTCAGCGGCACCTCGGCCGTGGGAATCAGGTAGAGCGCCGCGTTGTCGGGCACGGGTTCGCCGTCCTGGCCGCCCTTCTTGGCGGCGAACAGGTCGCCCTCGAACTTGGGCAACTGGCCCGTGCCCTTGAGCGAGTCGGCATTGACGGCGTAGGGCACATAGCACTCGGTGTAGCCATGCGAGTCGGTCTGCAGGTCGATCATGAACTGCGCCAGGGCGCGGTGCAGGCGGGCGATGGGGCCCTTCATCACGGTGAAGCGCGAGCCCGACAGCTTGACGCCCATGTCGAAATCCAGGCCCAGCGGCTGGCCCACGTCCACATGGTCCTTGACCTCGAAATCAAAGGTCTTGGGCGTGCCCCAGCGGCGCGCCTCCACATTGCCGCTTTCGTCCGCACCGACGGGCACGCTGTCGTGCGGCAGGTTGGGCACGGCCAGCAGCATGGTCTGCAGCTCGCCCTGGATCTGCTCCAGGCGCGTGGCCGACTGGTCCAGCTCGGTCTTGAGGCTGCCGACTTCGGCCTTGGCGGCCTCGGCAGCGTCCTTCTCGCCCTTGCCCATCAGCATGCCGATCTGCTTGGACAGCTGGTTGCGCTTGGACTGCAGCTCCTCGGTCCGCGTCTGCAGGGACTTGCGCTCTGCTTCCAGGGACTGGAAGGCCTCCACATTCAGGAAGGCCTGGGGCTTTTTGCGGGTCTCCAGCCGTGCGACGGCCGAGTCAAGGTCTTTGCGAAGAAGAAGGATATCGAGCATAGCCGGCAATTTTAGGCGGTATCGCCATGGCAGCGCCCGCCCCTGGGCGTTGGGGGTCTTGCCGCTACAGAAATCCCGCGCCAGCGCCGATACTTCCAATATGCCGCCCACAGCGGTTTGCGCACCCGGGAGCACCCATGTTTTTTGTCTTCGGTCCCAACGGACAGATGTTTCGCGGTCCCGCCGAGCGGCTGGGCCAGGTGGCGCCCGTGCGCCGCGTACAACGCCCGCAGGCCCTGCGCACGCGCTCGGCCGATGTGATGGCGGGCGACGCCGCCGCCTCGTTCCCCGCCATCCTGGCCGACCTCGCGGGCCAGCCTGCCGGCGCGCCGGAGCCCGCGCCGCGGCTGCGCGGAGCGGTCGATGCCTACCTTTCCACGGAAAAAGGCCCCAGCCAGCCACGCCAGCCCCTGCAGACCGTGGCCGACGTGATGAGCCACGAAGCCGTGACGGTATCGCCCGAGGCCGGTGTCAACGACGCCTGGCGCGTGCTGGCCGAGCATGGCGTGGCCCAGGCCCCCGTGCTGGATGCCGGTGGCCGCGTGGTCGGGCTGCTGCTGCGTGCCGACATGGCGCCGCTGGACCTGCTGCCCGAGCCCGGTGCGATCAAGGACGCCATTGCCCTGGCGCGACGGCCCGTGAACGAGGTCATGATCTCCCCCATTCCCACGGTGGCCACCACCACCGACCTGCGCCGCGTGGCCGGCGTGCTGCTGGAGACCGGCCTGCCGGGCCTGCCCGTGACCGATGAGCAGGGCCTGCTGGCCGGCTTCATCAGCCGCACCGACATCCTGCGCGCCGTGGCCTCCGATCCGCCGCTGGATCTGTGGAGTTGAGGCTTTCGGCCCCACCATGCAAAACGGGCGCCAGGCGCCCGTTTGCTTTTTGGCCGATGTCCGCTGCGCCTGCGGTTCAGCCGCCCGTCTCGGGCTGCTTGCCCACGGAGATCTCCAGCCCCGTGGCCGCGTCGATCTTCAGGCCCTTGGGCAGCGGGAACTTGACCGTCTCCTCGATGCCATCCATCTTGCGCACCGACAGCGCGCCCAGCTGGCGCAGGCGCTGGATGACCTCGTCCACCAGCACCTCGGGGGCGGAGGCCCCAGCCGTCAGGCCCACGCGCCCGGCATTGGCAAACCATTCCTCGCACAGCTCGCCCGCGTTGTCCACCATGTAGGCGGGCGTTCCCAGGCGCGCGGCCAGCTCGCGCAGGCGGTTGCTGTTGGAGCTGGTGGGGCTGCCCACCACGATGAGCACATCCACCTGCGGCGCCAGCACCTTGACGGCGTCCTGGCGGTTTTGCGTGGCGTAGCAGATGTCCTGCTGCTTGGGCTCGCGCACCTGCGGAAAGCGGGCTCGGATGGCCGCCGTGATGCCGGCGGCATCGTCCACCGACAGCGTGGTCTGCGTGACCACGGCCAGCTTCTCGGTCTGGCGGGGGTGACACGGGCCACATCGGCCTCGTCCTCGACCAGGTGGATGCCCTCGGACAGCTGGCCCATGGTGCCCTCGACCTCGGGGTGCCCCTTGTGCCCGATCATCAGGAACTCGTAGCCTTCCTTGGCGAGCTTGGCCACTTCCACATGCACCTTGGTCACCAGCGGGCAGGTGGCGTCGAAGATGGAGAAACCGCGCCGCCGCGCCTCTTCCTGCACCGCCCGGCTCACGCCGTGGGCGCTGAACACCAGGGTGGAGCCGGGCGGCACGTCGTCCAGCTCCTCGATGAAGATCGCTCCCTTGGCCTTGAGATCGTTGACCACGAAGGTGTTGTGCACGATCTCGTGGCGCACGTAGATGGGCGCACCGAACTTGGCCAGCGCACGCTCCACGATCTCGATGGCGCGGTCCACGCCGGCACAGAAGCCCCGGGGCTCGGCCAGCAGGATTTCCTGGGGCGAGGTCGAATCCAGCACCTCAGAGCACCCCGATGATCTGCACTTCGAACGTCACCGGCTGGCCCGCCAGCGGGTGGTTGAAGTCGAACAGCACGGCGCCGTCCTCGCGCACCTGCACCACGGCGCCCGCGTAGCTGCCCAGGCCGTCGGGCGTGGGGAACTGCACCACGTCGCCGGGCGCGTACTGCTCGTGCGGGTCGCCCAGCTCGTTCATCAGCTTGCGCGCCACCCACTGCATCATGTCGCCGTTGCGCTCGCCGAAGGCTTCGCCGGCCGGCATCTCGAATGTGGTGCGCGTGCCTTCGGCCAGGCCCAGCAGGCGCTGCTCGACGGCGGGCGACAGCTCGCCCGCGCCCAGGGACAGCGTGGCGGGCTTGTCGTTGAAGGTGTTGATCACATCGCCTGCAGGCCCGGACAGGCGGTAGTGCAGCGTGAGGAACGAGCCGGTCTGGACCGTGGGGAGGGCCGAGGAAGAAGCGCTAGAGGTCATGGAAGTCCCGATAAACTGGCCCGTATTGTAGAAAAACATCCATGCCCCCACGCCCCGTGCAACGGTGTCCCTGCGGCGCCCCCCACCTGGCTGAACCATGGCTCTCAAAGACCTGCCTGCCCAGGCCCAGCCGCGCGAAAAGCTCGCGGCGCGCGGCCCCTCGGCGCTTTCCGATATCGAACTGCTGGCCATCGTGCTGCGCACCGGCATGGCCGGCAAGGGCGTGCTGCAGCTGGCCCGGGAACTGCTGCAGCTGCCCGGCCGGGCCGGCCTGTCCGGGCTGCTGCAGGCCGGGCACGCGGACCTGAAGGCCATCAAGGGGCTGGGGCCTTCCAAGTGCGCGCAACTCCTGGCCGTGCTCGAACTGGCGCGCCGCGCCATGGCCGAGCAACTGCGCGAGCGCCCGGCCCTGGCCTCGCCCGAGGCCGTGGCGCGCTACCTGCAGCTGCACCTGGCGGCACGCCAGCACGAGGTGTTCGCCGTGCTGTTCCTGGACGGCCAGCACCGGCTGATCGCGCTGGAAGAAATGTTCCGTGGCACGCTCACGCGCACCAGCGTCTACCCGCGGGAGGTGGTGCTGCGCGCCCTGCACCACCATGCGGGCGCCGTCATCCTGGCCCACAACCATCCCAGCGGACAGGTCCAGGCCAGCGCTGCCGACAAGGCCGTCACGCAGAGCCTGCAGGCCGCCCTGGGCCTGGTGGACATCCAGGTGCTGGACCATGTGATCGTGGCGCCCGGTGCCTCGCTGTCCATGGCCAGCGAGGGGCTGATGTAGGCAGACTCTGTAAAATGAGAAAAATTCTCATTTGCAAAACCGCTGCACCATGCCCTCCCCGTCCACCGCCGACCCGGTGCACACGCTCTACGTCGCCCACCATGACTGGCTGCACGGCTGGCTGCGGCGCAAGCTGGGCAATTCCCACCAGGCCGAGGACCTGGCGCACGACACCTTCGAGCGCGTGGTGGCGTCCCGGCAGGCCCATGCCATCCAGGAGCCGCGTGCCTACCTGACCACGCTGGCCCAGCGGGTGCTCTACAACTTCTGGCGCAGGCGCGAACTGGAGCAGGCCTGGCTCGATGCGCTGGCCACGCTGCCCGAGGAAGTGGCGCCCTCCCCCGAGGACTATGTCCTGGTGCGCGAAGCCATCGAGGCCCTGGACCAATGGCTGGACGGCCTGCCCCCGAAGGTGCGGCAGGCCTTCTTGCTGCGCCGGCTCGACGGCCTCAGGCATGCCGAGATCGCCGAAGCCATGGGCGTGTCCATTGCCACGGTGGAGCGCTACATGAAGCAGGCCCTGGTGCACCTGTACCTCTCGCCGCTGGCATCCCACGGCTGATCGCCTGCATGGATGCCGCCACCGATCAGGCCATCGACTGGCTGGTGCGCCTGGACTCGGGCCACGCCAGCGATGACGACCGCCGCGCCTTCGCCCACTGGCTGCGCCAGTCGCCCGGCCATGCCCAGGCCTGGGCCATGGTGCAGCAACGCCTGTCCGCCGGGGTGGAGCCCGCCCTTGTGCAGTTGCGCCGGCAGGGCGGGGGCACGGCGGCCCTGGGCCTGCAGGCGCTGGTGGCGCCCATCCCGAAGGCCGCGCGCAGGCGCGGCCTGTTGCGCGGTGGGTTGGCCGCCCTGCTGGCCAGCACCGCCACGGCCTGGCTGGTGCACCGGCAAACACCGCTGACCACGCTGGCCGCCGACCTGCGCACGGGCACCGGCCAGCGCAGCCACCACCGGCTGCCGGACGGCAGCGAGATCGAACTGGACGCCCGCTCGGCCGCCGACATTGCCTACAGCGACACCCGCCGCCTGGTGCGCCTGCGCGAAGGCGCGCTGCTGGCGCAGGTGGCTGCCAGCGCGCCGGGCCAGCCCCTGCGCCCGTTTGTCGTGCAAAGCGCCCAGGGCACGGCCCAGGCGCTGGGCACGCGCTTCATGGTGCGCCAGGCAGAAGGCAGCACCCTGGTGCATGTGCTGGAGCACAGCGTGCTGCTCACCAGCCTGAACGGCCGGCAGCACCGGCTGCAGGAGGGCCGCAGCGCCTGGATCGACGCCGACGGCATCCGCACGCAGGACACCGCCCACCTGGCGCCGGCCGCCTGGGCCGACGGCGTCATCGACGTGCGCGACCAGCCGCTGGGCGAGGTGATCGACGCGCTGCGGCCCTACCAGGCCGGCATCATCCGCATCAGCCCCGAGGCCGCGCGCCTGCGGATCTTCGGCGTGTTCCAGCTGGCCCGGCCCGACCAGGTGCTGCAGGACCTGGTGGACACCCATCCCGTCAGCGTGCGCCGCTGGGGGGACTGGCTGACGGTGATCGACGTGCGAGACCGGCCCGCTTGAATCTTTTTTTGCGCCGCGTGAGGGGTTTTGCCGCCCTTGTCGCACATACGGAATGAAAGCCCTTCATTTCCACCGCAACGACAAGGACCTCCGACTCCATGGCCTCCGCACGCCGCCCTCTCCGTACCCCGCAGCCTGGCAGCACGCCCGCACACCGCAGGCCGAGCCCGCCCTCGCTGCTGCTGCCCGTGGCCGCCGCGCTGGCCTGGTCGCTGTCCGCACCGCCGCAGGCCTGGGCACAGCCGGCGGCGGCCAGCACATCGCAGGCAGCCGCCACGCTGGAATGGAACCTGCCCGCCGGCGCGCTGGACGACTCGCTGGCGCGCATCGCCCGCCAGGCTCAGCGCAGCATCAGCGCCGATCCGGCCCTGCTGGCTGGCAAGCGCGCGCCCGCCATCCGGGGCAGCTACAGCGTGGAGCAGGCCGCCCAACTGGCGCTGGGCGACAGCGGGCTGCGGCTGGCACGCACGCCCCAGGGCACGCTCACGGTGCTGGCCTCCGTCGCCGCGCCCGCGGCGTCACCGGCCACGGCAGCGCCGGGCCGCGCCCAGGACCATGCGCTGGCCGAGGTCAAGGTGGTCGCCCAGGCCGACCGGGCAGGCACGACCGAAGGCACGGGCAGCTACACCGCGCGCGGCCCCAGCGGCGTGGCCACGGGCCTGGCGCTGAGCGTGCGCGACACGCCGCAGTCGGTCAGCGTGATGACCCAGCAGCGCATGGAGGACGAAAACCTCACCAGCATCAGCGACGTGCTGGCGCGCGTGCCGGGCATCTCCACCTCGGCGCTGGGCACCGAGCGCAGCAACGCCAATGCGCGCGGCTACCCCATCACCAACTACCAGCTCGACGGCGTCAGCACGCACACCGAATTCCTGGGCCTGGACGCGCTGCCCACCCAAAGCATTGCCGACATGGCGCTGTACGACCGCATCGAGGTGCTGCGCGGCGCCTCGGGCCTGACTACGGGCGCGGGCGATCCGTCCGGCATCGTCAACATGGTGCGCAAAAAGCCCACGGCGCAGTTCCAGGGCTCGGCCGAGGCCAGCGTGGGCTCCTGGGGCAACCGGCGCGGCGTGCTGGACCTGTCCTCGCCGCTCAACGCCTCGGGCAGCGTGCGCGGCCGCCTGGTCGCCGTGCACCAGGAGGGCGACAGCCACATCGACTTCTACAGCAAGAAAAAAGACGTGCTCTATGGCGTGATCGTGGCCGACCTCACCTCCACGCTCAAGCTCACCGCCGGGCTGGACCACCAGCGCGGCCGCTCGCGCGGCTCCATGGCCTACCTGGGCTTTCCGCTGTTCAGCAGCGACGGGCGGCAGACCGACTTCCCCGTCTCCTTCAACCCGGCCAGCCGCGACAACCGCTTCAACACCGACTCCACCAGCGCCTTCGTCACGCTGGAGCAGGCGCTGGCCAACCGGTGGCAGCTCAAGCTCTCGGCCAACTACCTGCGCTCCAACCAGCGCGAAGACGCGGTCTACCTGGCCGTCAACAACAGCCTGTTCGACCGGGAGACCGGCGATGGCCTGTCGCTCAACGCCGAGCGGCGTGACTACCGGCTGCGCAACAAATCCGTGGACATCAACCTGCGCGGCCCCTTCAACCTGGGCGGGCGCGAGCACGAGGCGGTGCTGGGCTTCGACTACACCGACTTCCAGAGCCTGACCGACGGCAGCTTCGACGTCACGGGCCTGCGCAACAAGCCCGTCAACATCTACCAGTGGGACAGCAGCGGCAGCCCGGTGTTCGGCGACCGCTTCGTGGTCTTCGACAGCACGCGCCGCCAGACGAGCCTGTACGGCGCCGGCCGCTTCGCGCTGGCCGACGACCTCAAGCTCATCGTGGGCGGCAAGCTGTTCAACTACGACAGCGACTACCGCACCGACACCACGGCCGGATACCACGAGACCGCGCCCTCGTCCGAACGCCGCGTGTTCACGCCCTACGCAGGCCTGGTCTACACGCTGAACCCGCAGCACACGCTGTACGCCAGCTTTGCCACCATCTACAGCCCGCAGACCTCGCGCGACCGCAACGGCTCCTTCCTGGACCCGCAGGAAGGCAACACCTACGAGGCCGGCATCAAGAGCGAATTCCTGGACGGGCGCCTGGCCACCAGCGCCGCCGTCTACCTCATCCGCCAGGACAACCTGGCCGAGTCCGATCCCGGCCAGTTCATCCCGGGCACCACCACCACCGCCTCGCGCGCCATCAAGGGCGCCAAGACGCGGGGCCTGGACCTGGAAGTCAACGGCGCCATCAACCGCCAATGGTCGATTGCCGCCTCCTACAACTTCAGCGCCTCCGAAGACGCCACGGGCCAGCGCATCAACACCACCTTCCCGCGCCAGATGGCCCGCCTGTGGACCACCTACCGCATGCCCGGCGAATGGCGCCGCCTCACCGTGGGCGGTGGCGTCAACTGGAGCAGCGGCATCGAGTACAGCGGCGAAGCCTGGCAGGTCGGCAAGCAGGTCAGCGTACGCCAGGCCTCCTACGCCGTGGCCGGGCTCATGGCCCGCTATGACGTGAGCGACCAGCTGTCGCTGACGCTGAACGTCAACAACCTGTTCGACCGCAAGTACATCGCGGCCATGTCCGGCTGGTGGTACTCGGGCATGTACGGCGCGCCGCGCAACGTCCAGGTCAGCGCCCGCTATCGTTTCTAGGGCCACCAGGCCTTGAGAGGGCGCCATGGCCGCCGGGGTGCCGAAATTGCGGTACAACCGGCGTCACCATGACTTTGAAAGCCACCAGCCTGCAGGACCTCGCGCCAGTGCGCCGCGCACTGGCCGAAGCCGCCGCCCAAGAGGCCCTGCTCCAGCAGCAGCGCGCCGAGGCGGCGCGCCGCCTCCTGGCCGAGCAAAAGCTGTTCGAAAACACCGTGGGCCCGGTGCATGCGCTCAAGTCCGCGCACGCCCGCCACCTCCATGCCCCCGAGCCCCCCGAGCCGCTGCCCCTGCAGTTGGAGCTGGACGAGCAGCGCGTGCTGCAGGAGGCCATGAGCGACGAGTTCGACGTCAGCACCCTGCTGGACACCGACGACCAGCTCAGCTTCCGGCGCCCCGGCATCGGCCTGGACGTGACGCACAAGCTGCGCGCCGGGCAGTGGAGCATCCAGCGCCAGCTGGACCTGCACGGCCTGCGCGTGGACGAGGCGCGCGAGGCGCTGGGCCAGTTCATCCGCCTGTCCCACCGCACCGGCATACGCTGCGTGCGCGTGGTGCACGGCAAGGGCCTGGGCTCGCCGGGCAAGACCCCCGTGCTCAAGGGCCGCGTGCTGCGCTGGCTGGTGCAGAAAAAGGAAGTGCTGGCCTTTGTGCAGGCCCGCCCGGCCGAAGGTGGCGCGGGCGCCCTGGTCGTCCTGCTGCAGCCGGGCAAGCGCCAGCTGTACTGAAGGCGTGGATGGCGTGAACGGTGATGGGGTTCAGGCCGCGGCCACCGCCGCCGCCTTGCGCGCCCGCCCTATCACCAGCGCCATCACCGCAGCCACCAGGCAGGCCAGGCCGGCCGCATACAGCGCGGGCGTATAGGTCAGCAGCAGGGTGCGCGTCAGGCCCGCGCCCCAGGCAGCGGTGGCCGCGCCCAGCTGGTGGGCCGCGAAGATCCAGCCGAACACCAGCCCCACCTTCTGCGGCCCGAAATGCTGGGCCGTGAGCTTGACCGTGGGCGGCACCGTGGCGATCCAGTCCAGCCCGTAGAACATGGCGAACAGGCCCAGGCCGTAGAAGGTGAACTCCGAATGCGGCAGCCAGAACAGCGACAGGCCGCGCAGCCCGTAGTACCAGAACAGCAGCTTGCGGTTGTCGTAGCGGTCCGACAGCCAGCCCGACAGCACGGTGCCCACGAAGTCGAAGGCCCCCATCATGGCCAGCACCGACGCGGCGGGCACCGCGCCCATGCCATTGTCGCCGCACAGCGAGATGAAGTGCGTCTGCACCAGGCCGTTGGTGGACAGGCCGCAGATGAAGAAGGTGCCCGCCAGCAGCCAGAAGGTGCGGTTGCGCGCGGCCTCGGCCAGCACCTTGAAGGGCGTGCCGAAGTTCATGGCCATGGCCGGCGGCGGCGGGGCCGAGGCATCGCCGCCAAAGGGCGCCAGGCCCAGGTCCGAAGGCCGGTCCCGCACGAACAGCAGGGCCAGCACGGCAATCAAGGCGCTGGCCGCGAACACCGGCACCGTGGCCGAGCGCCAGCCCCAGTGCTCGATCATCCAGGCGGCCAGCGGCAGGAAAGCCAGCTGCCCCGTGGCCGCACTGGCCGTGAGCACGCCGATGACCAGGCCCCGCCGCGCCGCAAACCAGCGGTTGGCCACCACGGCGCCCAGCACCAGCGCCGTCAGGCCGGTGCCCATGCCCAGCAGCAGGCTCCACAGCAAAAACAGATGCCACAGCTGCGTGGCCTGCGTCACCATCGCCATGGCGCCGCCCACCAGGGCCAGGCCCATGCACATCACGGCACGCAGGCCGAAGCGCTCCATCATCACGGCCGCAAACGGCCCCAGCAGGCCGAACAGCGCAAAGCGCAGCGCCAGGCTGCTCGAAATCTGCTCCGTACTCCAGCCGAACTCGCGCGACAGCGGCTGCAGCATGGCGCCCGGCAGGCCCAGCGCGGCCGACATGGTCAGCATGGTGAGGAAAGTGATGGCCGCGACCAGCCAGCCGTAGTGGATGCCGCGCCGCTGCAGCCAGCGCGCCGTGGAGTTGGAGAGCATGGAAGTCTCTTCGGGGGTTGGGAATTCGGTAGGGCCTACGCCTGCGGGCCGTCTGCAGCGTTGCCATCGCCATCGAGCAGCACCAGGCATTCGTCGATCAGCGCATGCAGGGCCGCCACGCGCTCCAGGCCCACGCGGGCGTTGAGCTCGTTCTGTGCGGTCTTCCAGCTTTGCTTGGCCTCTTCGCGCTTGGCCTGGCCCGCGTCGGTGATGTGCACCAGGCGGCTGCGCTGGTCCTCGCCCTGGCCCATGCGCACCCAGCCGGCGTCGATCAGCGGCTTGAGGTTGCGCGTCAGCGTCGAGGCGTCCATGCGCATGCGCCGCGCCAGGTCCGAGGGCCGCACCGGACCGGCGGCCAGCACGTGGCTGAGCAGCGAATACTGCGTGATGCGCAGCCCCGTCTCGTTCAGATGGGCGTCATACACCTGGCCCACGCTGCGCATGAGCTGGCGCACGCGGTGGTTGGTGCAGCCCTGGGGCACGGCGAGGATGTCTGGATTCACTGGCATGGCGCAGATTATTGCATATACAACTGTTGTAGATACAATAATATCCACACCGCCATCCCAGACAGCCTGGCGCCCGCATTTTTCCCAATGAAAGAGAGACATTCCATGGACACCCGCACCCACTCCCCGGAGCAGGCCGCCCACAGCCTCACCTCCGGCGCCACCTCCAGCGCCATCTCCCCTGCCCTGCAAGCCTGGCTGGACGAGGAACAGGCGGTCACCCTCCGGCTGGACGCCGGCCCCGGCGCAGGCGTATCGCGCCCCGACCAGGTCGCAGGCCGCAGCGGGCTGGAGCTGATGCAGGCCATGCTGCGCGGCGAACTGCCCTACCCTCCCATTGCACGCACGCTGGACTTCATGCTGATTTCCGTGGGCGAAGGCAGCGCCGTCTTCCAGGGCCGCCCCGGCGCCAACCACCTCAACCCCATGGGCACGGTGCACGGCGGCTGGTTCGCCACCTTGCTGGACTCGGCGCTGGGCTGCGCCGTCCACACCTGCATGCCGCCGGGCCGGGGCTACACCACGGCCGAGCTGGGGGTGAACCTGGTCAAGGCCCTGACCCCGCGCGTGCCGCGCGTGCGCGCCGAAGGCCGCGTGCTGCACTGCGGCCGCCAGCTGGCCACGGCCGAGGCGCGCCTGGTCGGCCCCGATGGCACGCTCTACGCCCACGCCACGACCACCTGCCTGGTCTTCGAGCTGCCGCCTGCGCGCTGAAGCCCGTTCGGCACAAGCAAAAAAGCCCCGTGCCAGATGCACGGGGCTTTTTTGTTGCTTGCCTGCCGGAACTTACTTCGACAGATCCAGGCGGTACTTGGACGTGCCCTTGCCCGAGCCGTCATCGGCCGCCACCAGCGAGATGTTGGCCAGGCCCGCCGCCTGCGCCACCGGCAGCGCGTTGGCGCCGGAGCTGAACACCACGTTGGCCGAGGTGGCCACCTTGGTGAAGCGCCAGCTCTTGGCCGCGCCATTGGCAGCGCGCGTGATGCTGCCCTTCTTGCGCACGTAGCCGATCACCACGTCGCGGTTGGCGTCCGGCGAGGCCCAGATGGCGCTGGAGCCGTCGAGCTTGGCGATGAAGCTCTTGCCGCTGGTGGCGCGGTAGTTGTTCGTGGCGATCACGAACTCCTGCGCCGGGTCGATGGCCTTGCCCAGGTACTGCAGGTTCTTGATGCGGCTGCCCACGGGCTGGGTCACGTCGATCTCGTACTGCACATCGGCCGTGGTGAACATGTCGAAGTTGTAGCCCGGGAAGGTGCTGATCAGCTGCTGCTCACCCGTCTTGGCCGGATCGATCTGGTTGAAGCGCTTGGCAGCGGCCTCCAGCCAGTCCTTGATGTCGGCGCCATTCACCTTCACCGCATACACGGTGTTGGGGTACAGGTACAGGTCGGCCGCGTTGTAGATGGCCAGAGGGCCCACGGCCACGTCGGTGTAGTCGGCGCCGCCCTGGAAGCCCGACTTGAACGGCGCGCTCACCGACAGCACGGGCAGCTGCGCGTACTGCGGCAGGCTGGCCTTCACATAGTCGGCCACATAGTCGCGCTGCGCCTGGTTGACGATCTGGATGGCGCCCGGGTCGCCCACATCGGCGAACAGCGTGCTCATGCGGAAGTCCGTGCTGCCGATGGGCGTCTTCACGTACTGGATGGCGGCCTGGTGTTGGCTCTCGATCAGCGGCGCCACCGTCGGGTCCACGGCCACGTAGGTGGCCTTGCCTGCGGCGTCCTTGCCGGTCTGGATATTGCGCAGCTCGCTCTTGCCCGCGCTCTTGTCCACGCTCCACTGCTTGCCGTCCCACTTCAGCGCCAGCTGGATCACGCCCAGCGCCTTGCCCCAGGAACTGGCCATCACCGACTGCACGCCGTTGATGGTGCCCGCCTTGTTGTCCACGCCCGCCTGCGTGAACGCCGGCGTGGCCGCCGCATCGGGGAACACGCTGTGCTGGTGGCCCATGACCATGGCGTCGATGCCGGCCACCTTGCTCAGGTGCAGGCCGGGGTTCTCCATCGTCGGCGAGTAGGCCGCGCCATCCAGGCCGCCGTGCAGCATGGCCACCACCACATCGGCGCCCTTGGCGCGCATCTCGGGCAGGTACTTCTGGGCGGACTCCACGGCGCCTTCGGTGTAGAGCTTGCCCTCCAGATAGCGCTTGTCCCAGTTCATGATGCCCGGCGTGGTGAAGCCGATCACGCCGATCTTGATGGGCAGCTCCACCGCCTTGCCATCCTTGTCCTTGGCCGCGATCTTGCGCTCCAGAATCACGTAGGGCTGCACCAGCGGCTGCTTGGTCTTGCTGCTGTAGACATTCGACAGCGCCATGGGAAAGCCATTGCCCGCGCACTTGAGCGCCTTGTCCACGCCGTCCACGTCCAGGCCGCCGCCCAGCACCTGGTTCAGGAAGGGCAGGCCGTAGTTGAACTCATGGTTGCCCAGCGTGCCTGCATCGAAGCCCAGCGCGCCCATGGCCTTGTACATGGACAGCTGCTGCGTGCAGGGGATCTTGGCCACCTCGGCCTCGTAATCGGCCAGGGCCGTTCCCTGAATGGTGTCGCCGTTGTCCACCAGCAGCGTATTGGCAAACTCCTTGCGCGCCGCACGCACCAGCGTGGCCGTGCGCTCGAAGCCGTAGGAGGCATCCTCGGCCAGCTTGAAATAGTCATAGCTGCGCACGTTGAAGTGCAGATCCGTGGTCTCCAGCACCGCCAGCGTGGCCGTCGCGGGCTGGCTGGCCACCGGGGGCGTCGTGCTGTCGTTGCTGTCGCTGCCACCGCAGGCGGCTACCAGCGCGGCGCTGGCCAGGACGCTCAGCGCCAGGCGGCGGGACAGGAGCAGGGATTGCAATGTGGGGAGGTTGCTCAGCGGCATGTGGTTTTTGTGGGGGTGGTGAAGGGGGGAGTTTGTTGGTGGGGGTTTACAGGGGTGTGACAGGTGGGGGGCTTGTTCTGGTCTTGGTCAGGTGCTGTTTTTTGTCCCTGCCGGGGGGTTTCTTTTCGAGGCCGGGTTTCGGCCCGGCGGCCGACCTACCTTCTTTTGCTTCGCCAAAAGAACGTAGGCCAAGAAAAGGCGACCGGTACGACTCACACTCATAGGTGACACATCAGTACAAGGACATGGGTAACAGATCCAAGCTTGGCAGCTGGAGCCAACAGCAGCCAAGGAGCGATCACCATGCCCTGGAAGGAGTGCGCACCCATGGACGAGAAACTGCTCTTCATAGCCGACCACCTGCGCGGTGGTGCGCCGCTGAGCGAGCTGTGCAGGCGCTACGGCATCAGCCGCAAGACGGCCTACAAGTGGGTTGAGCGTTACCGCCAACTGGGCATGGATGGATTGCAAGAACGCAGTCGCAGGCCCCACGGGAACAATCAGGCGATCAGCTATGCACAGCGCCGGGCCATCATTGAGCTGCGCACGCAGCAAAGGTCACAGATGGGGCCCAAGAAGCTGCACGCTTTGCTCCTGCAGCGCTGGGGCCCACAGGAGACACCCAGCAAAACCACCATCTACAACGTGCTGAAGGCTGAGGGGCTTGTTTGCAGCAGGCGTGTACGCAGACGCTCGGTGCCGACGGCCCAGCCCTTGCGAACGAGCAAGCAGCCCAATGGGGTGTGGAGTGCAGACTACAAAGGCCAGTTCAAGACAGCCGATGGTCACTGGTGCTATCCATTGACCATCATGGACCACGCCAGCCGCTATTTGCTGGCCGTGCATGTCTACGACAGCCCCAACTACGAGGATGCCAAACGCAGCTTCGAACAGGTGTTTCGGCAATACGGACTGCCCGAGCGCATACGCAGTGACAACGGTCCGCCGTTCGCGACTACTGGCGTGGCGGGCCTGTCACGCCTGGCGATATGGTGGATAAGGCTGGGCATCAGGCCGGAGCGCATCGAGAGGGGCAAGCCACAGCAAAACGGTCGCCACGAGCGGATGCACCGCACGCTCAAGCATGCCCTGGGCAAAGAGCCTGCGGCGGACAAAGCGGCATTGCAGATGCAGCTCGATGCCTTTGTGGAGCACTACAACCAGCAGCGCCCGCATGAGGCCTTGCAGCAAAGCATGCCGGCCCAGCATTACAGCGACTCGGCCAGGCCATACCCCTCAAAGCTACCGGAGCTGCAGTACCCGAAGCATTGGGAACGAGTTCGAGTCAGCCACAACGGCCTGATTTACTGGCGAGCGCTGCGGGTCTACATCGGCTACCTGCTGGCGGGGCAGTGGATCGGGATGCAGGAGGTGGCCGCTGGCCAGTGGGATGTGTATCTGGGGCCGGTGCGACTGGGCTGCTTCAACGAAGAGGATGTGCGAGGACCCCAGAAGGACTATGTGAGCTTGAAGTGTTACCCATGTCTGTGAGCTGAGTTGTTACCCATGTCCTTGACACGTACAGACCCGGATGTCCGCGACCCCTTCGCTTCGCTGCGGGGCAACCTGCGTCGGGCCACCTGCGGGGTTCGCTGCGGAACTCGCTGCGTTCACTGCGTGAACTCCGCTCAGACAACCGCAGCAAGTCAGATCACGAAGCAGTCCTGTCCTTCGGCAGGACTGCAACCCCGCAGGCGGCCCGACGCAGGCGCTGACATACGGGGAGTTTGCTCGGGCCTTCGCTGCGCTCGGCCTGGTTTCTTGATACGCAGCCGTTAAACTTGCGGCGAGCCGAAAGGCTTGGTGTGTCGTAACACCAAACACGTAGAGGTGCAGCCCCCACCTTAAAGGGGCTTTGTCATGTCCAGATACCTGGGGCGGGTGCGTCAGCACGCATTCGCTTCGATCGGTTTTGGACGGGATGGGCCTACCCGCAAGGATGGCCGCACGTCTGCGTGCGTGTTACGAACATCCCGTCCACCCGTCGCCTGTCGTAGGGTAGCGAGTGGTTCTCTTGATTCACGCAGGAACCAAGTTATGCACCCTCTCATCGCCGCACAGGCGTCTTCTCCCCAACCACCTTTTCTTCCCACCTGGCGGCAGGCCATGCACGCCTCGCTGGGCCTGGTGCACAGCACGCTGCAGCAGTTGATCGAACTGATGGTCGACGATCCCGACAGGGACGACAGCGAAGTCGATGTGGACTGCGCCGTGGAGCTGGCGCTGGAGCACATCAAGCGCATGAGTGTCCAGCAGCACGCGGACCGCTATGCCTTCGAGGTGGAGTGGATCAAGGCAACGGCGGCGCTGCGGCTGGCGCAGGGCGCCTTCGGGCGGCCGGAATCACGCTTCGGCCTGCGGCTCAAGGATGCCATCCAGCAGCTGGAGATGCTGCCGGAGCTGGTGGAGTTCGTGGACCAGGACGACGGCGAGTGAACTGTGCGGCGTGCCCGTATCTCTGTGAGAAACTGGCCCGCCGAACACCCCCTTGCCTTCACCCATGGAACTGCGCCAGCTGCGCTACTTTGTCGATATCGCCAAGACCGAGCACCTGACGACATCGGCCAGAAACCTCTATGTCACGCAGTCCACGCTCTCGCATGGGCTGCGCCAGCTGGAGGAGGAGCTGGGCATGGCGCTGTTCGAGCGCATTGGCCGGGGGCTGAAGCTGTCGCAGGCCGGCGTGGTGTTCCGCAACTATGCGGAGCGTGCGCTGCATGAGGTGGAGGCCGGGCGCATGGCGCTGGCCGACCTCAGCGAGCTGCAGACCGGCACGCTGACCATCGGCGTGATTCCCACCTTCCTCAACACCCTGGTCGCCCCGGCCGTGGCGGCTTTCATGCGCGCCTATCCCAAGGTCAACGTGGTGGTGATCGAGCTGCTGGCCCCGCCCGTGGAGCAGGGATTGCTGGACGGCAGCCTGGACCTGGGCGTGAGCTTTCACCCGCCCCAGCGCGCCGAGCTGGACGCGCTGCCGCTGTTCGACGAACGCATGATGCTGCTGGTCAACCCATCGCACCCGCTGGCCGGGCGCCGCACGCTGTCCGTCAAGTCGCTGGCCGGCGTGCCGCTTGCCCTGCTGCCGCGCACGTTCTACACGCGCAGCCTGATCGAGGACGGGCTGCGCACCGCAGGCGTCACGCCCTTGCTGCGCGCGGAAATGGGCTCGGTGGAATCGCTGATCGCGCTGTGCCGCTGGGGCGACATGGCCACCATCGTCCCCGAACGCGCCGCCCAGCAGGCCACGGACATGGTGGCCATCCACCTGGTCGCCCCCCAACTCATCCGCACGGCAGGCCTTCTGTGGCGCCGAGGCGCCAGCTACAGTGCAGCGGCGCGCGAGTTCGCGGCGCAACTGGCCCCCGCCACCAGAACCAACATGCCCCGCTAAAAAACCCCAGGCCGAGCGCAGCGAAGGCCCGAGCAAACTCCCCGTATGTCAGCGCCTGCGTCGGGCCGCCTGCGGGGTTGCAGTCCTGCCGAAGGACAGGACTGCTTCGTCATCTGACTCGCCGCAGTTGTCTGAACGGAGCGCGCAGCGCGCAGTGAGTTCTGCGGCGAACCCCGCAGGCGGCCCGACGCAGGTTGCCCCGCAGCGCAGCGAAGGGGTCGCGGACATCCGGGTCGTCTTTCTTTGGCCTACCTTTCTTTGACGAATCAAAGAAAGGTAGGTCGGCCGCCGGGCCGAGACCCGGCCCCGAAAAACAACCACCCGGCAGGGTCAAAAACTAACCCGTTGCAGGGAAAAAACCCGCTCACTGCAAAGAAGGCCGCTGCCTCTCAGGCACCCGAGTACTCAAAGAAGCCGGCACATAAGCCGCATCAAAACTACACCCCACCCCAAACTTGGCCTCATTAGCAGAACAGGCCGTAGCAATCCCCGCAGCAGTCGGCTTCACCCCCGCCTCCACCCACTGCATCAACGCAGTCATCAACGTGGGATAGGTCGCATCGCTGATATAGCTGTGCGTCCCCTGCCGCGTAAAGGTCTGCACCAGCCGGTCCCCACTGCCGCCCTGCTGCATCACCGCACGAAACCGCGCATCCAGCTCCACGAAGGCCGTGGGGTCGCTGATCCACTTGGCCGAGAGGACCGGCACGCCAATCTTGCCCAAGGGGTCGGTGTCATCGGCGAACTTGCGGTAGGCCGCAGGGTCGGCGCGGTAGCGCAGCACGCCGGCATTGAGCGCGGCATCGTCGGCCGAGCCGGCATAGACCGCACCCTCGTTGCCGAAGGGGCTGGCGCCGCCCGTGCGCTTGGCCGAGATGTCCTGGAAGTGCATGGTGCCCCAGTTCATGTGCGACTGGATGGCGCTTTCGGGGATCTTGATGACCTTGGTGATGGTGTCGATCTTCGCCTGCTGCGCGGCCGTGCGCTGGGCGGCGGGCTTGTCCAGCGCCAGGCATTCGTTCACGCGCAGGGCCACGTCGGCCTGGCGCATCTTGGCGTCTGCGGGCAGGCCCAGGTTGAGCGCGTACTGCGGCTCATTGGGGCGCGGGTGGTTGCCGCACAGGTACTGGTAGACCACGCGCAGATCGGTGCGGAAGTCATAGGCATGGGTGCCGCCGCCCAGCACGCCGCTGGTGAGCAGCACGCCGTCGTAGGGGCGCTCGCCCACGGTCTGCTCGTTGAACATTTCCGCGCCCTTGGCCGCCACGCCCGCACCCCAGGACTGGCCGTGCAGGATGGTGCGCTGCGGCTTGGCCACATGCTGGCGGAAGATGCCGCGCAGGCGCTCGGTGTCCTCTGCGGCGGCGCGCACTTCCACGCCGCCCTGGCGGTAGGTGGAGCCGGCCCAGGCGTAGCCTGCGCGCACCATGATGGACCAGCGCACCAGGTCTTCGGCCGCACGGTCGGCGGTGGGCGCGGCCAGGTCCGGGCCGCCGTGGGCGTGCAGCACAAGGGTGCCGTTCCACTGCGCGGGCTTGGCGATCAGGTAGTAGGCGCCCTTGGAGTCCTGCCCGGCCCAGCAGCTGACGCCTGCAGGAATCTCGGCAGGGCAGGCCGTGCTCTTGGGCGCGGTCTCGATGGAGGTGACCGGCCCGTGCAGCACGGCCGAGCCGCCGCCGCAGCCGGCCAGGGCGAGCGCGGCCAGCAGCGAGGCGCTGGCGGGACGCAGGGGGAAATACGCGGATGCTTGCATGTCTTGTCTCCTGTCTTGGCTTCTTGTTGGAAGTCACCTGCCGCGCCGCGTCAAGCGGTCGCATCGGTGACTGGACCGGATTCTGTAGAGGCTTGTCCAATATTTCAAAGATTTTTAGGATATCGGCTGGATACTTTTCACATATATGGAACTGCGCCATCTCCGTTACTTCCTGGCCGTGGCCGATACCGGCCACATCACGCGCGCGGCCGAACTGCTGGGCATGCAGCAGCCGCCGCTGTCGCAGCAGATCCGCGCGCTGGAGGAGGAGCTGGGCATTGCCCTGTTCCGGCGCCACCACAAGGGCGTGGACCTGACCGACGCGGGCCTGGAGCTGCAGGGCGAGGCCACGCGGCTGCTGGCCGACTTCACCGCCATGCGCGACCGCATGCAGGCCTTTGCGCGCGGCGAGCGCGGGCGCATCCATGTGGGCTTCACCAGCTCGGCGGCGGCCCATGCCTTCACGCCCGAGGTGCTGCGCCTGTGCCGTGGCCGCCATCCCGACATTGCGCTGGATGTGAGCGAGAACAATGCCGCCGAGATCACCGAGGCCGTGCAGGCCGGGCGCATGCACTGCGGCTTTCTGCGCGTGCCGGTGGCCCGGCCCGAAGGCCTGGTGTTCGAGACGCTGCTGCAGGAGCCCGCGCTGCTGGCCATTCCCGTGGACCACCGGCTGGCGCGCGATGCATCGCGGCCCGTGGCGCTCAGGCAGCTCGATGGCGAGCGCCTGATCCTTGTGCGGCGCACGGGCGCGCCGGGGCTGTATGCGAACCTGCTGGCGCTGTGCGCCCGGCACAAGGTACAGGTGGAGGTGGCCGCCGAGGTGGAACGCATGATGACCAATGTGAACCTGGTGGCGGCGGGCGTGGGCCTGTCCATCGTGCCGGCCTCGGTGCGCGGCGCCCATCCCGAGGCCGTGGTCTACCGCGCCTTCGAGCCCGCCGTGCGGCTGAGCGCCCCGCTCACCCTGGTGCATCGCGAGGCCGGCACGGAAACCGGCGGCGCAGGACCCGCGGCCACCTTCATCGCCCTGGCGCGCGAGCTGGCGCAGCGCCACCAGGCGCCGGGCGGCTGAGGCATGCGGGCACCGCAAGGCACCGATACCGGCCGGCGCGCCCTGCTGGCGGCGGGCGCCTGCGCGCTGGCCTGGCCCGCCCAGGCATTGCCGGCCCGGCCTGCCTGGCCGGGCGCCAGCGTGCGGATCGTGGTGGCCTACCCCGCAGGCGGTGTCAGCGACATGGTGGCCCGCGCCCTGGCCGAGCAACTGGCGCAGCAATGGGGCACGCCCGTGATCGTGGACAACCGCCCCGGCGCCAGCGGCACCGTGGCGCTGGAGCTGCTGGCGCGCAGCGCGCCCGACGGCCGCACCCTGGTCTTTGCCGCCGCCACCGCCGTGGGCCTGGCCGCAGCCTCCGTGACCCCCGTGGCCGGCGTGATGCGCACGCCCATGCTGCTGGTGGGCACGCCGGCGCTGAAGGCCGCAGATTTCGAGGGCATGCTGGCCGAGGCGCGCGGCATGCCCGGCGGCATACGCTGGGCCACCACGGGCGAGGGCACGACGGGCCACGCCGTGCTGCAGCGCATAGAGCAGGCCACGCGCATTCCCATCGTGCATGTGCCCTACAAGGGCGGGGGCCAGCAGCTCAACGATGCGCTGGCCGGGCATTTCGAGCTGCTGTCCACCAATGTGGCGCCGCTGCAGCTGCAGGCGCTGCGCGCGGGCCGCCTCAAGGCCCTGGCCGTGGGCGCGCCGCAGCGGCTGGCAGCCCTGCCCGATGTGCCCACGCTGGCGCAGCTGGGCCATGCGCAGGCCAACCTGGATTCGCTGTTCGGCCTGTTCGCGCCGCCGCAGATGGCGCCAGCGCTGGCCCAGCGCATCAATGCTGCGGTGGCCCAGGCGCTGCGCGCGCCGGCCATCCGCAGCCGGCTGGAGGCGGCCAGCAACCAGCCGTTCGAGGGTTCGGCCGCAGAGTTCGCGCAGCAGGTGATGCGCGAGGCCGGGCGCTGACCGCCCTGCATCGCTCCCCCGCACCACGCCCCGCACCGGACGGGCTCAGCGCGCGTACTTCTTCGCCCCGGCCACGCAGACCACGGCCGCCATGGTGACCAGCACCATGCCCCAGCTCACCTGCTCGTGCAGCAGCAGGGCCGCCAGGCCCAGGCCCATGAAGGGCTGCAGCAGCTGGATCTGGCCCACGGCCGCAATGCCGCCCTGGGCCAGGCCCCGGTACCAGAACACAAAGCCGATGAGCATGCTGAACAACGAGACATAGGCCAGGCCCAGCCATGCGGGCCGGCCCACATCGGCCAGCGATGCCGGCATGCTGATCAGGGCGGCCGGCAGCATGACGGGCAGGGCCAGCACCAGCGACCAGCTGATGACCTGCCAGCCGCCCAGCGTGCGCGACAGGCGCGCGCCCTCGGCATAGCCCAGGCCGCAGACGATGATGGCGGCCAGCATCAGCAGGTCGCCGCGCAGCGAGCCCCCGGCCCCGCCCACGGCCGCATAGCCGGCCACGAAGGCCGCGCCCGCCAGCGAGAACAGCCAGAAGGCCGGGCGCGGGCGCTCGCCGCCGCGCAGCACGGCGAACACGGCCGTGGACAGGGGCAGCAGGCCCACGAAGACGATGGAATGCGCCGAGGTGACGTACTGCAGCGCCAGCGCGGTCAGCAGCGGAAAGCCCACCACGCCGCCCAGCGCGCTCAGCGCCAGCGAAGGCATGTCGGCACGCGCGGGCCGGGGCTGGCGCAGCGCCAGCAGCATGGCCAGGGCCAGCAATGCCGCGATGCTGGCGCGCGCACAGGTCAGGAAGGTGGGGTCCAGGTCGGCGACCGCCACGCGGGTGGCCGGCAGCGATCCCGCAAAGATCGCCACGCCGATGAATCCGTTGATCCACCCGCTGCTTGTCTTGTCCATCAAAAGCTCCTTGGTTTGCAGCAGGCAGTGGGCCATTGCACGGCCGGATCTTCCATAGACAGTCCAATACAATTCAAAAGAACTGTTATGCACAAAAATCCACTACAGGAGAGAGAACAGCCATGCGCAGCGGCACACGCATCCAGGCGGTGATGGAAGAGATCCAGTCGCGCATCGCCGCGCGCACCTACCTGCCCGGCACGCGCCTGCCCTCGGTGCGCGCGCAGGCGCAGGCCATGCAGGTGTCGGTGTCCACGGTGGTGGAGGCCTATGAGCGGCTGGCGGCCGAGGGGGTGATCGCCTCGCGCCCGGGCTCGGGCTTTTATGTGGCGGGGCCGGTGGCGCCGCTGGCGCTGGGCGGTATCGGTCCGCGCGTGGACAGGGAGGTCGACCCCCTGTGGCTGGCCCGCCAGTCGCTGCAGGCAGATGCCCACGCGCTCAAGCCGGGCTGCGGCTGGCTGCCTCCTTCATGGCTGTACGAGGAAGGCGTGCGCCGCGCGCTGCGCTCCCTGGCGCGCTCGGGCACGCTGGAGCTGACGGAGTACGCAACGCCGCTGGGCCACCCGGCACTGCGCCGCCTGCTGGCGCGGCGCATGGCCGCCATGGGGCTGGAGACCTCGCCCGAGCAGATCCTGCTGACGGAGTCGGGCACGCACTCCATCGACCTGGTCTGCCGTTTCCTGCTGGAGCCCGGCGATACGGTGCTGATCGACGACCCCTGCTATTTCAATTTCCATGCGCTGCTCAAGGCGCACCGCGTGCAGGCCGTGAGCGTGCCCTACACGCCGCAGGGGCCCGACGTGGCCCGGTTCGCCGACGCGCTGCAGGCCCACTCGCCACGCCTGTACATCACCAATTCGGCCATCCACAACCCGACGGGCGCCACGCTGTCGCCACTGGTGGCGCACCGCATCCTGAAGCTGGCCGACAGCTCGGACCTGGTGATCGTGGAGGACGACATCTTCTGCGACCTGGAGACCCATGCGGCGCCCCGGCTGGCGGCCTTCGACGGCCTGTCGCGCGTGATCCAGATCGGCAGCTTCTCCAAGACGGTGTCGGCCTCGCTGCGCTGCGGCTTCATCGCGGCACGGCCCGACTGGACGCAGGACCTGGCGGACCTGAAGATCGCCACCAACTTCGGCGGCGGGCGCATGGCCGCCGACATCGTGCTGCGCACGCTGACCGACAGCGGCTACCGCAGGCACATGGAGTCCGTGCGGCTGCGGCTGGCGCAGGAGATGGAACGCACGGCCGCGCGGCTGCAGGCCCTGGGCATGAAGCCCTGGCTGGTGCCGCAGGCCGGCATGTTCCTGTGGTGCCAGTTGCCCGGGGGCATGGATGCCACGGCGCTTGCGCGCACCTGCCTGGAAGATGGCGTGGTGCTGGCGCCCGGCAATGCCTTCAGCCAGTCGCAGAGCGCGGGCGATTTCCTGCGCTTCAATGTGGCGCAGTGCGCGGATGCGCGGATCTTCGAGGTGCTGGCGCGGGCGCTGAAGGGCTAGGCCGTTTCAGCCTGCAGCAGGCCGCGCACCCGTGCCTGCACGTGTTCCAGGGACGGCGGCAGGTCGAACAGCACGCGGTAGACGATGGGTGCGGCCAGCGCGTCGATCAGGGTGTCCGCAGCGGGCATCGCCTCGCCACGCCGCGCTGCGCGCTCGCCGATCTGCGCCAGTTGCCCGCGCAGGATTTCCACGCACGCGCAGGGCGTGTGCTCGTTGCCCGCTGCGGCGGCCATGTCGCGCAGCATGGTGCGGCCCAGCGGCGAGGCCGATTCCTCCAGGAACTGCTCGGCCCAGGCCAGCAGGTCGCCCTCCAGCGTGCCCGTGTCCAGCGGCGGCGCCGTGGGCCGGATGATTTCCACGGCCACATCGGCCAGCAGTTGCTGTATGTCGCCCCAGCGCCGGTAGAGGGTGGACGGCGTCACGCCCGCCTGGGCGGCGATGAGCGGAAAGCTCAGTTCCTCGCGCGGCATGGTTTCCAGCAGGCCCTTGACGGTCTGGTAGACCGTGGCCTGGATGCGCGCGCTGCGTCCGCCGGGACGGGCGGGACCGCCTGTTTTGGAAAGGGATGGGACTTGCGTGCTCATGGTTATTAAAGCTAAAAATTTGCGTTAGCAGCGCACAAGCGCAGAATTCGCTAACGCAAAAACTTTGCATTAATTGTGCAGCAGGGCTCTTAACCATGTCGGTACTGCAACCATCCAACTCCACTCCCGCTGCCCGGCCCGGCCGCAGCCTGGCCGTCCTGGCCTTCGGCCTGGGCAGCTTCTTCGCCGCCTCCAGCGCGCCCACGCCGCTGTACCGGCTCTACCAGCAGGACTGGGGCTTTTCCTCCGGCATGCTGACCCTGGTCTTCGCGGTCTATGCGCTGAGCCTGCTGCTGGCCCTGCTCACCACGGGCGCGCTGTCGGACCACCTGGGCCGCAAGCCCGTGATCCTGGCGGCGCTGGTGCTGGAGATCGTCTCGCTGGCGGTGTTCGCCCGCGCGGGCGACGTGCAGGCCCTGGTGCTGGCGCGCGTGCTGCAGGGCTTTGCCACCGGCATGGCCAGTGCGGCCATGGGCGCGGCGCTGCTGGACCTGCACCGCGAGCGCGGCACGCTGGTGAGCACCATGGCGCCCATGGTCGGCATGGCGGCGGGCATTGTCGTGGCGGGCGAGTTCGCGCAGCTGTGGCGCCAGCAGCTGGGCCTGGTGTTCTGGCTCATGGCGCTGATCTTCGTGGCCGTGGCCGCCGCCATGGCCGTGCTGCCCGAGACGGGCGCGCGCCGCCCCGGCGCACTGGCCGCCATGCGCCCGCGCGTGCGGATTCCGGGCCAGGCCCGGGCCGACTTCATGCGCGTGCTGCCCATGAGCATCACGGTGTGGGCGCTGGGGGGCTTTTACCTGTCGCTGGGCCCGTCGATGATCCGCTCGGTCACGGGCTCGGAGGTCGCCGCCAGCTTTGCCGTGTGCATCAACACGCTGAGCGCCGCCGCCGCCATCTGGACGCTGCGCAGCCGTGCGCCGCGCGCCATGCTGCAGTTCGGCGGCAGCGGCCTGCTGGCCGGGGTGGCCCTGTTGCTGGTCGGCGCCCATCTGCAAAGCCTGCCCCTGGTGCTGGGCGCCTCGGTGGTGGCGGGCGCGGGCTTCGGCGTGGGCTTCCAGGGCGCGCTGCGCAGCGTGATCCCGCTGGCCGAGCCGCACGAGCGCGGCGCCCTGATCTCGGCCATCTACATCGCCAGCTACCTGGCGTTCAGCGTGCCGGCCATCGCAGCGGGCATGGCCGCCGCGCGCTTCGGCCTGTTGCCGGTCACCTATGCCTACGGCCTGATGCTGATGCTGTTCGCGGGCCTGGCGCTGGCGGGGACGCGCCAGCCCAGGCCGGTGGTGGTGTCCTGAGGCATTGATTGAAAAATAAAACCATAGCAATCCAGCCTTAATCCACCTGGTGATCAACGGAAAGTAACGGAGAAAATCTCAGCAGCGGCGCAAAAAAAGTCCAGCCGAACTTGCAGGATGGGCAGGGCTTGTTCGGCATACGGGGAGTCACACCACTTTTCCCAGCCCCATGCCCCGCCCCCTCCCCCACCAGCCCCAGGACGGCCTTGCAGCCGCCCGGGGCTGGCCTGCGTCCATGGGGATGGCTGGGGTGGCAGCGGTGCTGGGGGTGGCGATGCTGGTTGCCACGGCAGCGGACTGCGTCCATGCGGCGCCGTCCGCCCAGGCCGGCCAGGCAGCCCAGCGCAGCTTTTCGATTGCGGCCGGCCCGCTCACGCATGTGATCGCGCAGTACGCCAACCAGGCTGGCGTTGCGCTGTCGTTTGATGCCGCGCAGCTGGGCCGGCTGCAGTCCCCGGGGCTGCAGGGCAGCTATGGCGTGGAAGACGGTTTTGCCAGGCTGCTGCAGGGCACGGCGCTGCAGGCCGTGCGCGAGTCCAGCGGCGTCTATACGCTGCGGCCGCTGCCAGCGGCGGCCTCGGGCATCGGCGGGCAGACGCTGGGCACGGTCACGGTCCGGGCCACGGCGCCGGCCAGTGCCACGACCGAGGCATCGGACAGCTACGCGGCCAGCCTGGTCACGGGCTACAAGGGGCTTCAGTCGGTGCGCGACATCCCGCAGCCCGTGACCGTGCTCACACGCCAGTGGCTGGACGAGCAGGCCCTGCCCGACCTGCATGCCGTGCTGCAGCACACGCCGGGCGTGACGGTGGAGTACATCGACAGCGAGCGCATCGCCTATTACTCGCGCGGCTACCAGATCGATTCGCTGCAGGTGGACGGGCTCAATGTGAACCAGGTGGCCTCGGCCTCCACCTTCATCCAGCCCGACATGGCCATGCTGGACCGCGTGGAGGTGCTGCGCGGCGCCACGGGCCTGCTGCGTGGCGCGGGCTCGCCCTCGGCCATGGTGAACATGGTGCGCAAGCGGCCCACGGCGCAATGGCAGGGCTCGGCCGCGCTGACGCTGGGTTCCTGGGACCGCCAGCGCATGGAGGCCGACCTGTCCGGCCCTCTGAACGCAGCCGGCACGCTGCGCGGCCGGCTGGTGGCGCTGGCGGACGACAAGGCATCGTTCCAGACCGCGCGCAAGGAAAAGCGCCTGGGCCTGTACGGCGTGCTGGAGGCGGACCTGGGGCCGCGCACCACGCTCACGGCCGGCCTGCAGCACACGGACCTGCAAGCCACGGGCTCCTGGGGCGGCCTGCCTGCCGCCGCCGACGGCAGCCAGCTCGGCCTGCCGCGCAGCACCTACCTGGGCACGCCCTGGAATACCTGGGACCGCCACAACCAGCAGGCCTTTGCCGAGCTGGAGCACCGGATGGACAGCGGCTGGCAACTGAAGGCCCAGGCGGCGCACACGCGGTTTCGGTCGGACGGGTTCAAGCAGACCTCGTTTTCCAGGGCCAGCGACAGCAATCCCTACCTGTTCGACGTGAGCACCTCCATCTATGGCGGCGACGGCAGCACGCAGAACGCGCTGAGCCTGCTGGCCAGCGGCCCCTTCGAGGCCCTGGGCCGCAGGCACGAGCTGTCGCTGGGCGCCGACCTGCAGCGCATCCGCAGCACGGGGGCCACGGGCTACTGGGGCGTGAGCCCGCTGCGCAATGTGGACATCCGCGGCTGGAATCCGTACACCAGCTACCCCGAGCCCTTCTACAGCGAGGGCAACGGCAACACCTATTCATCGCCCGTGTCCCACATCCACCAGTACGGCGGATTCGCGCGGGCCCGGCTGTCGCTGACCGACTCGCTCACCGCCATTGCCGGTGCGCGCCTGAGCTGGTGGAGCTATCTCGAACCCGGCAATGCCCAAAGCGGCTACAGCGTGCGCCGCGAGCTGACGCCCTATGCGGGCCTGGTGCATGCGCTGTCGGACACGCTCGACGCCTATGCCAGCTACAGCGAGATCTTCAGCCCCCAGGACAAGAAGACCGCCGACGGCAGCATCCTGGCGCCCGCCCGGGGCGAGGACCTGGAGGCCGGGCTCAAGGGCAGTTTCATGAACGGCCGGCTGCAGGCCAGCGTGTCGGTGTTCCGCATCCAGCGCGTGGGCAGCGCCATGCAGGACACGGCATCGGCCATGCCCTGCCTGCCGTACTACCCGACCAGCCACTGCTTCATGGCCGGCGGCAAGAGCCGCAGCCAGGGCTGGGAGCTGGAGCTGTCCGGCGAGCCCGCGCCGGGCTGGCAGGTGCTGGCCGGCTACACCTACACCCAGGCCAGGTACCTGCGCGACGCCTCCGAGGCCAACGTGGGCCAGCCGCTGCGGCCCGTGGACCCGCGCCATGCGCTGCGCCTGTTTGCCAGCCACCGCTTCAAGGGGCCCTTGCAGGGATGGACCGCAGGCGCCGGCGTGCGGCTGCAAAGCGATGCCTACGCCAGCGTGGGCGATGTCACCACCCGCCAGGGTGGCTATGCGCTTTTTGACGCGCTGCTGGCCTACCGCCTGGACGACACCTACTCGCTGCAGCTGAACGTGAGCAACCTGCTGGACAAGCGCTACTACGCCAAGTTCTCGCCCAACAGCACCTACTTCAACAACTACTACGGCGATCCGCGCAACGTCACGGTGTCGCTGCGCGCGCGCTTCTAGGGCCACGGCCGGCCTGCCCTCCTTTCCCTGTTTTTCTTCCCCGGTTTTTCTTCACGGTTTTTCCAACCTTTGCACATGACTGCCATGACGCACCACAGCACTCCTGCGGACTTCCGCTTCGCTCCCCATCCCCTCACGCGCCTGATCCGCCAATGCCTGGGCGCCGGCCTGGCCCTGGCCGCCGTGGGCGTGGCGGCCCAGACGGCCGAGGGCCCGGCCCTCAAGGAGGTGACGGTGAGCGACCAGGCCGAGGCCATTGGCGGACTGCAAAAGACCTATGCCGGCGGCCAGATCGCGCGCGGCGGCGACCTGGGCATTCTGGGCAAGACCGACCAGATGAACGTGCCCTTCAGCACGACCAACTACACCTCGGAGCTGATCGAGAACCAGCAGGCGCTGACCATCGCCGACGTGGTGATGAACGACGCCTCGGTGCGCACCCTGCAGGCGCGCGGCGGCTATGGCGATGACTTCCAGGTGCGGGGCTTTTCCCTGTCCATGCGCGATGTGTCGGTGAACGGCCTGTACGGCCTGTCGCCCTCCACGCGCCTGCCGCTGGAGGTGATCGAGCGCGTGGAAGTGCTCAAGGGCCCCGGCTCGCTGACCAATGGCGTGGGTCCCAGCGGCAGCATCGGCGGCAGCATCAACGTGGTGACCAAGCGCGCGGGCGATGTGCCGCTGAACCGCCTGACCGCCACCTACATGGGCAAGGCCCAGTTCGGCACCCACCTGGACGTGGGCCGCCGCTTTGGCGAAGACAACCAGTGGGGCGTGCGCGTGAATGGCGTGTGGCGCAACGGCGAAGGCAACATCGACGGCGGCCGCCAGCGCCTGGGCCTGGCCTCGGTGGGCCTGGACTACGAAGGCCAGGGCCTGCGCTGGTCGCTGGACGCGCTGACCACCAGCGGCAAGACCACGGAATTCCGCCCGCAAAGCGCCTTCCTGGCCGGCATCACCCAGGTGCCCGCCGTGCCCGACAGCCGCACCAACTTCAACCCGGGCACGGAGCTGCTGGACAAGGCCAAGACCGTGATCTCGCGCGTGGAATACGACATCAACGCCAACACCTCCGTCTACGGCGGCGTGGGCTACAGCGATGTGTCCAGCGACCAGAGCTTCCCCACGGCCGTGCAGCGCATCGACTCGCTGGGCAACTTCACGGTGCGCAACGGCTTCTACGACGAGTTCAACAAGACCACCTCGGCCGACGTGGGCCTGCGCACGCGCTTCAAGACCGGCGCCATCGGCCACACCGTGGTGGCCGCGGCCAACTACATGGACCGCGAGAGCGGCTACTTCTACCAGCTGACCACCAAAGCCGTCCCCTCCAACATCTACAACCCCTCGCCCCTGCCGGCCATCGACTTCGTGCGCGGCGCGCCCACCAAGAACGCCGAGCTGACGCAGCACAGCCTGGCGCTGGCCGACACCATGGCGCTGTTCAGCGACCGCGTGCTGGTGACCGTGGGCCTGCGCGACCAGACCATCGACCAGAAGAACGCCAGCGGCACCACGCTGTACAAGGCCAGCGCCGTGACGCCGCTGGCCGGCGTGGTGTTCAAGCCGCAGAACAATGTCTCGGTCTACGCCAACTACACGGCGGGCCTGTCGGCAGGCGGCACGGCCGGGCCCAACACGGCCAATGCCGGCCAGGTGTTCGCGCCGCAGAAGTCCAAGCAGTACGAAGTGGGCGTGAAGGTGGACTGGGGCCGCATGACCACGCAGGCCGCGCTCTACCAGATCCAGCGCCCGGGCTCCATGACCGACCCGGTGACCAATGTCTACAGCTTCGGCGGCGAGACGCGCAACCGCGGCCTGGAGCTGACCGCCTACGGCGAGATCCACAAGGGCCTGCGCCTGCTGGCCAGCGCGGCCTTCAACAACGCCAAGCTCTCGCGCACGGCAGGCGGCGTGAACCAGGGCAACGATGCCAACGGCGTGCCCGAGCGCACCTTCAACCTGGGCCTGGACTGGGATACGCCCTGGGTGGAGGGTCTGAGCCTGAACGGTCGCGTGATCCACACCTCGTCCATGTACTACGACGCGGCCAACATCCTGCGCATGCCCGGCTGGACACGCCTGGACCTGGGTGCACGCCTGCGCACCCACGTGGCCGGCAAGCCGGTGGTGCTGCGCGCCAGCCTGGAGAACGTCAGCAACAAGAGCTACTGGGTGACTGCCGCCGGCTACACCACCACGGGCGCGCCGCGCACGCTGATGCTGTCGGCACAAGTGGACTTCTAAGCCCCCGGCCACCGGCAACCGCCCCGCCCCCGGCATGGCGCCGGGGGCGCGGTGATGGCGGGGGCCGCAGGCCCCCTTCTGTCAGAGAAAAAAACACCCCATGCAAAGCCACACGATCAAAACCTGGGCCTGGTTGCACAAATGGAGCAGCCTGGTCTGCACCGTCTTCATGCTGCTGCTGTGCCTGACCGGCCTTCCGCTGATCTTCCACCACGAAATCGGCCACCTGCTGGGCACCGAGGTGGAGGCCCCGCCCATGCCCCAGGGCACGCCCCATGCCAGCCTGGACAAGGTGCTGGAGGTGGCCCGCGCCCAGCACCCGGACCGCGTGGTGCAGTTCGTCTCCAAGTCCGACGACACCGACGACCTCTGGTTCGTCACCATGACGCCCACGCCGGCGCCCACGGACGATTTCCGCTCCGTGGTGGTCGATGCGCGCACGGCCGAACTGCTGGCCCAGCCGCGCTTCGACCAGGGCTTCATGTGGGTCATGTTCAAGCTGCACGTGGACCTGTTCGCGGGGCTGCCGGGCAAGCTGTTCCTGGGCTTCATGGGGCTGCTGCTGCTGATCGCCATCGTCAGCGGCGTGGTGCTGTACGCGCCCTTCATGCGCAAGCTCGATTTCGGCACCGTGCGCCGCACGCGCCAGCCGCGCCTGAAGTGGCTGGACCTGCACAACCTGCTGGGCATCGTCACCCTGGTGTGGCTGTTCGTGGTGGGCGCCACCGGCATGATCAATACCTGGGCCGACCTGCTGATCAAGTATTGGCAGCATGACCAGCTCAGCAGCGTGCTGGCGCCCTACCAGGGCCAGGACACGGTCCCGGTGGCGGAGCGCGCCTCGCTGCAGCAATCGCTGCAGGCCGCCCAGCAGCAGGTGCCAGGCACCAAGCTGTACTTCATCGCCTTCCCCGGCACCACGTTCTCCAGCCCGCACCACCACACCTTCTTCCTGCGCGGCAACGAGCCCCTGACCTCGCGCCTGTTCCTGCCCGTGCTGGTGGACGCCAAGACCGCCCAGGTCACGGCCGCGCCCGCCCTGCCCTGGTATCTGACGGCGCTGCTGGTGTCCCAGCCGCTGCACTTCGGCGACTACGGCGGGCGGGCCATGCAGATCCTCTGGGCGCTGCTGGACATCGCCAGCATCATCGTGCTGGGCACGGGCCTGTACCTGTGGGTCAAAAAAGGCAAGAGCGTGCCGGCCCCGCAACCCGCGCCGCGCGGCAAGGAGATCACGGCATGAGCGGCGCGCAACACCGGGGCTTTCTCGCCCTCTGGGGCTGGCCCATCGCACTGGGCGTGCTGACGGCCATCGGCCTGGTCTCGGCCCTGTTCAGCGACGGCGGCTTTGGCGACATGCTGGCCGGCGTCTGCCTGGCCATTCCCACGGCGGCGGGAATCTGGCACGGCTGGGTGCGGCGCAGCCCGCCGCAATGACGGCGGGATGGCGCAATGGCGGGCGCGGTGTCAGCCGCGCCGGGGCCGCTGGCCCGCGCCGTCCAGCATTCCCAGCAGGGCCGCGCCCAGTTGCCGCCAGGCATCGGTGGCGCCCGCCCAGTCGCTGGCCAGGCAGGCCTGCTCCAGCGTCTGCGCCAGGCCGCTGGCCTGCTCGTGCCCCAGCAGGCGCAGCACGCTTTTGAGGTTGTGCGCCAGCCGGCGCAGCGCCGCGGCATCACGCGCGGCAAGCAGGTTTTCGCCCAGCGCCACATCGTCGGGCAACTGCGCAAGACAGCTGGCGCGGTAGCTGTGGAACAGGGCGGCATCGCCGCCGAAGTAGCTGGAGACGGCGGCCGGGCCGCCATCCGCCGGCATATCCGCAGGCACATCCGCCTGCATATCCACCTGCATATCCACCGGCACATCCGCACCGGCAGCCTGCACGCTGGCTGGCGCGGGCGAGCCGGCCGGTTGCGCCGCCAGCACCGATTCCACGCAGTCCACCAGTTGCGCCACCGACACGGGCTTGCGCAGCACGCCCCAGACCTGCAGTTGCTCCAGCCGCAGCGCCACGTCGGCCCGCACGCCGGCGCTGAAGACCACGGCGCTGCAGCCTGCCTGCGGAGAGCTGCGCAGCCATTCGATGAGCTCGACCCCGGAGGCGCCGGGCAGCATCAGGTCGGTGATCAGCAGGGCAAAGGGCTGGCTCTGCAGCAGGCTCTGCGCCTGCTCCGCACTCGCGCAGGACACCAGGTTGAGGGGCATGCCCTCCAGCGCCAGCGTGACGAATCGCGCAATCGAGGCATCGTCCTCCACCAGCAGGACCGCAGGATGGGCCGGATTCACGCTGCCTGCCTGCCCAGCAGTTCGCCCAGCGCCTCGGGCAGCTCCTGCACGAGCTGGGGTTTGTGGATCACGCGCGCGCCGCCCAGCGCAAAGGCGTAGGCCTCGCGCTCTGCCGCATCCAGCGAGGTGACCACCAAAAGCTTGCAGCGCGCGAACTGCTCATGCGTGCGCAAGGTGGTGATGAGGGCGGCGCCGTCGATGTCGGGCAGCAGGATGTCCACCAGCAGCACGTCGGGCTGGATCTGCCCGTACAGCGCCATGCCGGTGATCCCGTCGTGCGCCACGTGCAGCTGCACGTCGGGAAAGTGGCGCTGCACCAGCAGGCGCACCAGGTTCTGGAAGTGCACGGAGTCCTCGATCAGCAGCACGCGCGGGCCCGTGCCGGCCTGCGCGGGAGCGGGCGCCGGGGCCGCCGCTGGCGCCCCGGACGTGGTGGCCGCATCGCCCTGCCTGCCGCGCCAGCGCTCCACGGAGGCGCGCGTGATGCGCCGGTGCCCCCGGGGGTTTTCCAGGCCTCCAGATCGCCGCGATCAACCATGAGCTGAACCGACCGCACCGCCATGCCCAGCAGCTTGGCCACCTCAGCGGTCGTGTAGTGCGGAATTTGGCCTGGTGGGGTGCTGTTCTCGGACATGGCAGCAATTTTGCATCAAATACGATTAAAAAATTCAATACAAATTTGATGAATTTGATATTTATGATTGAATCCAACGCAGAACCCTTCAACTGCGTTGCGAAAGGCCCGCCATGAAGAAGATACTGATCGCCGAAGACCAAGCCGACATCCGCAAGCTGTTGCGCATGACGCTGGAGTCCAGCGCATACGAAGTCATGGAGGCGCCGACCGGTGACGAAGCCTGGGCCCTGGCCCAGCGCAGCCAGCCCGATGTCGTGCTGCTGGACATGATGATGCCGGGGACGCTGGACGGCCTGGAGGTGTGCTGCCGCATCAAGACCTCCTACGACCTGCGGCACACGCGGGTGATCCTGCTGACGGCCCGGGGCAGTGCGCAGGACCGCGAGGCGGGCTTCAATGCCGGTGCCGACGAATACCTGCTCAAGCCCTTCAGCCCGAACCGGCTGCTGGAGACCCTGGCCAGTCTTTACAGGAGCGACTGATGACGATGCACACGCAGGCCGCCGCGGGCCGATGGCAGATACCGTCCGGGAACGCCGCGCGCCTGTCCGCGCTGGTGCGGGCCGTTGTGCTGCCCGCTGTGCTGCCCGTTGTACAGGCGCTGCTGCTGGCACTGGTGCCGGTCTGGGTGGCGGTGCTGGCCATGGGGCCTGGCACAGCACGGGCCGGCGAGGTGCTGGACCGCGTGGCCAGCAGCCACACGCTGAAGGTCTGCATCTGGCCCGACTACTACGGCATCACCTACCGTGACGCACGCACGGGCAGGCTCACGGGCATCGACGCGGAGCTCTCGGCAGAGCTGGCCAAGGACCTTGGCGCGCGGCTGCAGCATGTGGACTCGTCCTTCTCGCGGCTGGTGCCCGACCTGCTGGAGTCGCGCTGCGACGTGGCCATGTTCGCCGTCGGCATCCTGCCGCAGCGCCAGCAGCAGCTGCGCTTCACCCAGCCCTACCTGAGCAGCGATATCTACGGCATCACCACCAAGAGCAACCCCGCCGTGCGCAGCTGGGCCGACATCGACCAGCCCGGCGTGCAGGTGGCCGTGCAGCGCGGCACCTTCATGGAGCCGGTCATGCGCGAGTCGCTCAGGCATGCGCACCTGGTGCTGGTGGAGCCGCCGCAAACCCGCGAAAAGGAACTCATGGCCGGGCGCGTGGACGTGTTCATGACCGACTACCCGTACAGCCGCAAGCTGCTGGACAGCTCGGACTGGGTGCAGCTGATCGCGCCGCCCCAGCCCTTCCATGTGCTGCCCTACGGCTATGCGGCCAGCCCTGCCGACGCCCAGTGGCTGGCGCGCCTGAACCAGTTCGTCTCGGACATCAAGCGCGACGGCCGCCTGGCCAGGGCCGCGCGCCACAACGGCCTGACCGCCATCGTCGCGCCCTGAAACTTCCGATGGAGCACCTTCATCATGTCTGAACGAGCTGCCGCGCATCATTTTCTCGGAGCCCGGCGCAGTGCCCACATCAAGGCGCTGGTGCTGACCTTTGCACTGTGCGTGCTCGCCGGACTGGTGCTCTTCGTCTGGAGCCAGCTGCATGCCGATGCGGACCAGAGCAAGTCCCAGGCCTCGCTGCTGGCCCGCGTGCTGGAGGACCAGACGGCCAAGACCTTCGAGAACACCGAAATGGCCCTGGCCAGCCTGGCGCACAACCCGGCCATCGTGGCCGCAGGCAGTGGGCGCGGCACGCGCGAGGCCGCCATGGCCCTGCTGATCGCCCAGTTGCCCTACCTGCGCAGCATGGCGCTGATCGACGACAAGGGCCTCATCCTGGCCAGCACCCAGGCCGGGGAGGCCGGCCAGCAGATCAACACGCAGGATCTGCTGCACGACAAGGCGGCCGTCCTCGTCCCCGGCAAGCCCCAGCTGGGCCGGCTGGTGCCCGGCCGCAGCCTGTCGTCGCTGGCGCCACGGGCGCATCCGACGCCGCGCGGCGTGTCCTTCCTGCCGCAGTTGCTGGCCTTCCACCAGGACAACGGCATGCCCGCCGTGCTGGTGGCCCTGATCAATCCCGACGCCGTGGCCAACTTCTACCAGTCCACGCTGGAGACCCTCAGCTACGAGGCCGTGCTGCTGACCTATGACGGCCGGCCCCTGGCCAGCACCAATGAGGGCACGGGCGTGCAGGCGGCCGCCGCGCTGCAGACGCCGCTGTTCCAGGAATGGCTGCCGCACAGCGAATTCGGCTCCTACATCGGCGCGGGCATGCTGGGGCGCCACCAGATCGTGTCGTTCCGCACCGTGCGCAACTGGCCGCTACTGCTGGTGGTGGAGGAGCCCTACGCGGCCATGGTGGCGCGCTGGCGGGACAACGCCTTTGCCTTCTTCGTGGCCGGCGTGGCCCTGCTGGCCCTGGTGCTGGGACTGAGCTGGTCGGTGCTCAAGACCCGCAGGGTCCAGAAGTCGGCACTGCAGGCCATGGAGCAGGCACAGGCGCGCCTGGCGCGCAGCGAGCATGAGATGGCCGTGCTCATGCGCAGCGTGCAGGAGCTGATCTTTCGCACCGACAGCCAGGGACTGCTGACCTTCGTGAACGCGCGCTGGGAGCAGCTGACCGGCCAGCCCAGCGCCGAGGCCGTGGGCCAGCCGCTGGAGAACATCGTGGACGGCTCGTACCTGGCGCAGATCCAGGCCCTGCTCGATCCACTGGCCCGGCTGGCACCGCGCAACTGCCAGGCCATGTTCCGCCTGCCGGGCAACCGGGAGATGCTCTGCGACATCGCCGTGGTTCCCCTGCTGCGCGACGGCCGGCTGGTGGGCTTTGCCGGCAGCGCCGTGGACGTGACCGCCCGCTGGAAGGCCCAGCAGGAACTGCAGACCCAGCTGGCCTTCCAGCATCTGCTGTTCGAGACCACGCCCCTGCCCATGCTGGTCACCGACGCGGACCAGCGCGTGGCCCTGGTCAACAAGGCCTGGGAGGACTTCTTCGGCCGGGGCCGCTACGCCGTGCTCGGCCACGAGATCAAGGGCCTGCACGCACGCGACGATGCCCTGCTGCAGATGCGCAGCAACCAGGTCGTGATGCGCTCGGGCCAGCGCATGATGGTGGAGGCTCGGCTGCCCCATGTGGACGGCAGCTACCGCGATGTGCAGATCTCCAAGGCAGCCGTCAAGAATGCCCAGGGCCAGATCACCGGCGTGCTCAGCATTTTTGTGGACGTGAGCGAATTCCGCGCAGCCGAGCATGCCACCCGCGAAGCCCGCGACGCGGCCGAAGAGGCCTTCCGCGTGAAATCGGAATTCGTGGCCAACATGAGCCATGAGCTGCGCACCCCGCTGCAGTCCATCATGGGCTTTGCCGAGCTGGGCGGCCTGCGCTCGCGCGGCAATCCCGCCATGGCCGACATGTTCAACGACATCCACGAGGCGGGCATACGCATGCTGGCCCTGGTCAACGACCTGCTGGACGTGGCCAAGCTGGAAAGCGCCGTGGGAACCATCCACGTGGAGCGCACCGACCTCAGGAGCCTGATCCGGCCCGTGGTGCGCGAGCTGGAGCCGCAGCAGCAGCAAAAGCTGATCGACCTGCGGCTGGAGCTCGACGACACGCCGCTGATCGCCAAGGCCGACCCCGTGCGCTTCCAGCAGGTGGTGCGCAATGTGCTGGCCAATGCCATCAAGTTCTCACCCATCGGCGGGCGCATCGATGTGCAGGGCCGCATCGATGAGCAGGGCGATATCTGCATCGCCGTCTCCGACCAGGGGCCGGGCATTCCGCCGCAGGAACTGGACAAGATCTTCCAGCCCTTCGTGCAGTCCAGCAAAACCCGCAACGGCTCGGGCGGCACCGGCCTGGGCCTGGCCATCTGCCGCAAGATCATCGACGCCATGGACGGCACCATCGCCGCCAGCAACCGCTCCGAAGGCGGGTCGCTGTTTCGCATCACCCTGCCCTGCCGCACCGGCGCATCGGAGACGCGGCCGGCGGAATTGCTGTAGCGGAGCCAGACAGGGCAGAGCGCGCGTGGGCACTCGGCAACAAATGAGAAAAAGTCTCATTTAGAATGCCGCAACCCTGCTCCCTGAACCTGCCGGTCGGCACGCCCGGCCTCCATTCCCGTTCGTATGACACGCCATCCGACTCCCGCAGCCTGGCTGGGCCTGGACCTGCGCTGGGCCTACGGCAGCCTGCTGCCCGCCATCTGGCGCAGCACGCGCTGCATCCACCGTGCGCAGGATGTGCTGCATGACGCCTTCGTGCGCTACGCCCTCAGCGGCAGGCATGAAGGCATCGCCCAGCCGCACGCCTATCTGCGCGTGGTGGCGCGTACCGTGCTCGCGGACCAGATGGCGCATGAACGCCGCTTCGTGCCCCTGCCCGACCTGGCAGGCGAGCCGGACTCCACGGCCCCCGGCAGGCGCGCGGACGCCATCGCCGTGCAGGAAGCATTCACCGCGCCTTCCGCCGAGGTGCTGGCCGATCTGCAGCAGCGCCTGGCCGCTGCGCAGCGGGTCATCGAAGGGCTTCCCCCGCGCTGCCGCGAGGTGTTCTGGCTGTGCAAGGTGGAAGGCCATTCCCAGCCCAGGATTGCTGCCACGCTGGGCATCAGCCTGAACATGGTGGAGCGCCACCTGATGCGCGCCCTGCTGGACCTGCGCGCCGCGCGCGAGCTGCTCGCGCCATGACCACGCCGCGCGAAGAGGCCGCGCGCTGGTTCATACGCATGCACCGGGATGCGGGAGCGCAGCCCGGCGCCGCCGACGCCGCCGCCTGGCGCACCTGGATGGACGCCGACCCGCGCCACGCCGCCGAATACGCCGCCTTCGAGGCGCTGTGGCAGGACTTCGACTCCACGCCCCGCACCGAGGCCCTGGCCACGGCCGTGAACACCGCCGCACGCCAGCGCCGCAACACACGCAGCAACACGCGCCGCGCAGCCATCACCCGCGGCGTGCTGGGCGTTGCCGGCCTGGGCACGGCGGGCCTGCTGGCATGGCGCGGCTGGCTTGAATGGCAGGACGCCACCGTGTTCGCCCTGGCCCGCGACAGTGCGATTGGCGAACGCATCGTGCTGAACCTGCCCGACGCCAGCGTGCTGACCCTGGGACCGGCCAGCCGCATCGCCACGCGCTACACGCGCCGCCAGCGCGCCGTGGTGCTGGAGCAGGGCGAGGCCCTGTTCGACGTGGCCAGGGATGCAGACCGCCACTTCACCATCGACGCAGGCCAGGCGCGCATCACCGTGCTGGGCACGCGCTTCACCGTCAACCGGCTGCTGGGCCTGGTGCGGGTGAGCGTGGAGCATGGCACGGTGCGTTTGGCGGTGAAAGGTGCTGACGGAGCACCGTCCTTGCTGCTGCAGGCTGGCGAAGTAGGGGAACTGCCGGACGAAAGCGCCGGTGCCGCCCCCGGTGCCGCACCCGGTGCCGCCCCCGGTGCCGATGGCGCCCACGCCAGCACCCTCCCCCGCCGCGTGCAGCGTGATGCGCGCGACAGCTTCTCGTCCATCGAACGCGGCCTCATCGTCTTCGACAGCGCCGGGCTGGGCGAGATCGCCGCCACGCTGTCGCGCTGGCGCCGCCAGCCCGTGCGTGCGGCCGTAGCCGACGGCACGGGCGGGCCGCGCATCACGGCCGCCGTGCAGCGCGCCGATGTGGAGAGTTTCCTGGACGCGCTGCCGCGCATCGCCGCCGTGCGCGTGCAGGAGCGCGACGGCGCCACCTGGCTGGCCCCGCGCAGCACGGCGCCGGAAAAAATCCGGAAAAACTGAAAAAAAGCGGCCAACACACATCAGGGATCCGGCGGGCTGCCCCGTCATACAGGCGAGCACAACCGATTTCCAGGAGAACGTTCCCGCCATGCCCGCCCGCCCTCTTTCCTCCCGCCCGGCACGCGCCTGCCTGTCCCTGCTCGCCTGCGCGGCGGCACTGGCCTGCACGCCAGCCCTGGCCGCCCCTGCCGACATCGACCTGCCGGCCCAGCCGCTGTCCGACGCCATCAAGGCCCTGGCGCGCGCCACCGGCACCAGCATCGCGGCCGACAGCGCCCTGCTGGCAGGCAAGACCGCGCCCGCCGTCCAGGGCCGCCTGGAGCCGGCCGAGGCACTGCAGCGCCTGCTGGCCGGCAGCGGCCTGCAAGCCTCTGCCCAGCCCCAGGGCGGCTGGCTGCTGCGCCCCGCCCCGGCGCGCCCGCAGACCGCGCTGGACGAAGTGCGGGTGACGGCCACGGCCCTGCGCGACGGCCGCACGGAAGGCACGGGCAGCTACCGGGCGCCCTATGCCAGCGCGGCCACCAAGATCGAGCTGACGGCGCGGGAGACGCCGCAGTCCGTGTCCGTGATCTCGCGCGCGCAGCTCGATGACCAGAACTTCGTGGAGCTCACCGAAGCCGCCAAGGTGGTGCCCGGCATCGTCGTGCGCCGGCAAAGCAGCACGGGCGGGCGCAGCGACATCCTCTCGCGCGGCTACCAGTCCTCCACCTACCAGTTGGACGGTCTCACCGTCAGCGGCAACCCGGCCACCCAGGAAACGCTGGACCTGGCCCTGTTCGACCGGGTCGAGGCCCTGCGCGGGCCGGCCGGGCTGTTCTCGGGCGCGGGCGAGCCCAGCGTCATGCTCAACCTGGTGCGCAAGCGCGCCCTGCCGGACTACCAGGGCCAGGGCGCCATCGGCCTGGGCTCGCGGGGCCGCAAGCGGGCCGAGGTGGATGTCACCGGCCCGCTGTCCGAAGATGGCCGCCTGCGTGGCCGGGTGGTGGCGCTGCACGAGAACTTCGGCAGCCCCGTGATGGCCATGGACGGCCACAAGCAGGCCCTGTACGGCACGGTGGAGCTGGACATCACTTCCCAGAGCACGGTCTCGGTGGGCGCCACCTGGCAGCGCGGCCGGGGCAACTACGACACCGGCCTGCCCGCCCACGCCGACGGCAGGCTGGCCCCCATTCCGCGCGACGTGGCCATTGCCGCCGACTGGGGCCGCGCCGCGCCCGAATCGCTGGCCGGCTTCATCGAGTCGGAGACGCGGCTCGACGGCGGCGGCCTGTTCAAGGTGGCCGCCCGCCGCGTGCTGCGCCAGCAGCGCGACAAGTACATCAACGGCTACTCGGCCGTCTCGGACACCGGCATCAGCCGGTTCACCCAGGCCCAGACCGTGGACCGCGACTACGCCGACACCACGGCCGACATCTACTACAGCACGCCCTGGCAATGGGCCGGGCAGACGCACCATTTCATCGCGGGCGCGGACTACCGCAGCTCCAACATGCACCTGCGCATGCTGCGCGGCGCCATGAACACGCCGGCCGACCTGTTCCACTACGACCCCTCCTCCATCCCCGAGCCCAGCTTCAAGCCCTTCGCCGACGACATCACGCGCACCAGCCTGCGCGGCGTCTACGGCCAGTTGCGCATCAAGCCCACGCAGGCCCTCACCCTGGTGGCGGGCGCGCGCAAGAGCTGGTGGAAGACAGAAACCTCGGATCGGCTGCAGAACACGCGCTCGGGCTACGAGGTCGATGGCCAGTTCACGCCCTTCGGCGCCGTGCTCCTCGATCTGAACGACAGCTGGACGCTCTACGCCAGCCAGTCGCGCATCTTCCAGCCGCAAAGCGGGCGCCTGGCCGGCGGCGGCCAGATCGCCCCGCGCGAGGGCCGGCAGGTGGAGGCCGGCATCAAGGGCAGCCTGCTGGACGGACGCCTGAACGCCACCGCCGCCGTCTACCGCATGCGGGACACCAACCGCGCGCTGGCCGACCCTGGCGATGCCGCCTTCGTCATCCCCGCAGGCAAGGTGCGCTCCGAAGGCTTCGAGGCCGAAGTGGTCGGCTCGCTGTCGCCGCGCTGGGACGTGGCGGCCAGCTACGCCTACATGCGCTCCAAATACCTGCAGGGCACCGTCACGCAGACGGGCACCGACTTCAGCACCATGTCGCCGCGCCACAGCGTGAACCTGTGGGCGCGCTACCGCGTGGCCGGCCCCGTGGCCCAGGGGCTGGAGCTGGGCGCGGGCGTGCGCGCCGTCAGCGAGTTCTACGACACCCTGGGCACCGTGCGCTGGCGCGCGGGCGGCTACGGCGTCTGGTCCGTCTATGCCGCCTACCCGCTCACGCCCAAGGTCAAGCTGGCCGTGAACATCGACAACCTCTTCGACCGCGTCTACTGGGAGCGCGTGGGCACGGCCACGCGCAGCAACTACTACGGCCTGCCGCGCAGCATCATGGTCACGCTGCGCAGCAGTTTCTGAAGGTTCCCAGCCGCGCGCCGAGCCACCCTGTCAGCCCGCCATGCAGCCCAAGCCTCGCGGCAAGGAGGTGGCAACATGGGCGTCACGCGGCACCAGAGCCTCCTGCCCACCTGGGGCTGGCCATCGCCCGGGGCATTTCCATGGTGGCAGACATCTGGTACAGAAGGCTAGGGCGCGGACACCGAGCTCGCCGAGTGCCTGCCTCTGGCACCATAGGCTGGTCCGGACATCGGGCCGCAACCTGAGGCAGGCAGGCCATGCACGATGCGACGGGTGGTATTCATCGGCACATCGCTGCGTGCGGCATTGCCGGTAGCCACCTGGTATCCGGTGATGGCCGTGTGCAGTTCACCGCCGGGCTGGCACGATGGCAAGCCCACGCTGTCACAAAAGCCGGCCACGGTTTCGGGAATAGGCTCTCCGCGCAAGAAGGGCAGATTGGGCCTGGCGGCGAAACGATTGAGCGCCTGCGTGATATCTATCCAGCGATACAGCAACTTGACTTGCTCGATGCGCTCATACGCCTCCTTGTCCAAGGGTGCCAGGCCATCGATGAAATGCTGGGCCAACAGCGTGCCGGAAGCAGCGATGCGGCCCGTGAACTTTTCATCTGCCGGCGTTTCCCCGGGAACGACACTGACACCGCGCAGCCATGCGGCGGCTCCGGGCTCAAGCGCCTCGAATGCTGCATCGACCTGCTCTCTCAGGCCATGGGCATCGGCAAGCCGCGCTGCTCGCGCCAACGGCCAGTTCCAATAGCGCCCTGAACTCACGTCGACCAGGCTGCCGGCCGCCTTTGTCAGCGCCAACTGGACCTCTCGTATGGCCCGCCCTCTACGGCCCTGCGGTGAATTGCGCAAGGTATCCCACGATGCAAGCTCCTTTTCGCTGAACGCGTGCTTTGCCAGAACCGGGAGCATTTCGCGCACGGCTACCGAATAGGGCTCCGGCGGCAGATCGGAATATGCTTCGCCTGTCATCCAGCGCAGGACTTCCGTGCTTGCCGCAACCATTGCTGGCGCAGCTTGCTGGGGAAACTTCCGATCCAGTGCAGTGCAGCGATCCAGCAGCAGTACACGGCGCGCATTGTCGTGGGCCATCAACCAGAGATCTACACCGTACGCCATGTTTTCCCGCATGGCAGCCGAGCCATCCAGGCCATGGGGAACCTGAACGGACAGTGCCTGGGCCTGCGCTGGACTCGCTGCCACCAGGCAAGAAAGCAGCGGCACAATGGCCGCTGCATACAGGGATGCACACGCGGTGTGCAAGCTGCGCATGCCGAATGTGGAGCGCTTTGTATTTTGCATTCCTGCATTCTCGGCCAATTGCACGTGCCCTCCGTCCACATCATCGCTTGGCTTCCTGCGTTGCGGCCTCTTCTTCACGATCCGGTGCGTGGCATACCGATGCCGCTTCACTTGATCATCTGGCAAGCCACTGCCGAATTGAAGCGGATGCTCTTTCCTGAATTGCTGATGTGCAATTCATCGGCCGAGCCCACCATCAAGGTGGTCTTCTTGCTGGTCTCCTTGAAATAGGAAGCCTCTTCCGTGCTCGCGAATTCATTGATCTTGCTCACGCCCAGTTTTTTGGCCATCTGCTTGCCGGATTGCCTTTTCAGATAGACCGAGATCTTTTTCTCGCCATCGGAATCCGTCACATCGGCCGCCAGCACTTCATCGCCGAATCATCGCGCCAGACTGCACACTGCATCACCGCAATTCATCCGCTCCTGCATTGGCTGCAGGGTCAGGCGGGTTTGCCGCTGTCTGCTGCCTCCCCTGGCGCAAGCGCTCCAGTGCAGCCTGCCACATCCCACCGGCCCGGCAGCATCTAGAGTGACGGCACACCGTCGGCACGACGGATTGCCGCACGCACTCAATTCATCGATTTCATCGAACAATTCCTGGAAAATAATTCACTGGAACAGTGCAATACATGCCACTACGCTTGTGGCATGCAAGACCGTTTCCTGATCGAGCGCATCGAGGCGCGGATCCTCGACATTCCCACCATCCGTCCGCACAAGCTGTCGTTCGGCTCCATCAGCCGGCAAAGCCCGGTGATCGTGCAGCTGTGGCTGCGCAATGGCGCCACGGGCTTTGGCGAGGCCGCCACCATCGGCGGCCCGTCGTGGAACGAGGAATCGCCCGAGAGCATCCACCACGCCATCACCAACCACCTGGCGCCCAGCCTGATCGGCCAGGACGGCGCGCGCTTCGAGGCCTGCCTCTCGCGCATGGACCTGGCCTGCAAGGGCAATGCCTTTGCCAAGAGCGCCGTCGAGATCGCGCTGCTGGACGCCGTGGCCCGCAGCCTGCAGTTGCCCGTGTGGCAGTTGCTGGGCGGCAAGCAGCGCGACAGCCTGCCCCTGGCCTGGACGCTGGCCAGCGGCGACATCGAGCGCGACCTGGCCGAGGCCCATCTGCGCCTGGAACAAAAACGCCACCGCATCTTCAAGATGAAGATCGGCGCGCGCACGCCCGAGGCCGACGTGGCCCATGTGAGCGAGATCGCGCGCGGCCTGCAGGGCCGCGCCACGCTGACCGTGGACGTCAACCAGGCCTGGGACGGCGCCACGGCGCGGCGCTTTCTGCCGCAATTGATCGATGCCGGCGTGACCCTGATCGAGCAGCCCGTGGCCGGCTGGAACGTGCCCGCGCTGCGCGAGCTGACGGCCACGCTGCAGGGCGCCCTGGTCATGGCCGACGAGAGCGTGTGCACTCCCTACGACGCCATGCGCCTGGCGCGCGAGCAGGCCAGCCATGTGTTTTCGCTCAAGGTGGCCAAGCACGGCGGCCTGCTGCGCACGCGCAAGGTGGCGGCCATTGCCCAGGCGGCCGACATCGGCTGGTACGGCGGCACCATGCTGGAGACCTCGATCGGCTCGGCCGCCTCGGCCCATGTCTTTGCCACGCTGGGCGGGCAGCACTACAACTGCGAGCTGTTCGGCCCCCAGCTGCTGGTGGACGACATCGTCACCGAGCGCATGGCCATCCGCGACTTCGAGCTGCAACTGCCCGACGGGCCCGGCCTGGGCTTGGAGATCGACCTGCAGCAGCTGGACCGCTTCGACCGCGCGCTGGCCGGCAGCCAGCCGCAGCACTTCGACATGGGGCAGGCCCGGACTGGGGCTGCGACCTGAATTCCTTTCATTCCTCCTGGAGACAAACATGCTTTATCTGGTCCGCATGGACGTGAAGATTCCCCACGACCTGCCCGCCGACGTGGCAGCCGAGATCAAGGCCCGCGAGAAGGCCTATTCCCAGCAGCTGCAGCACGACGGCCGCTGGCCCCACATCTGGCGCGTGGTCGGCGAGTACGCCAACTACAGCGTGTTCGACGTGGCTTCCAACGACGAGCTGCACGAGCTGCTGCAGGGCCTGCCGCTGTTCCCCTACATGGACATCCAGGTCACGCCGCTGGCAAGGCATCCCTCGGCCATCGCCTGAGCACAGCCCAAACCAAGACCAAATTTTTCGGAGACAACTGAAGTGAATGTGAAACGCCGTTTTCTGACCGCCGCAGCCGCAGGCCTGTGCCTGTCCGCCGTGATGCCCGCCGCCCATGCGCAGGCACCCGAGGCCAACTGGCCCAGCAAGCCCATCCGCTGGATCGTGCCCTTCCCGCCGGGCGGCGCCATGGACGCCATTGCGCGCACCCTGGGCGAGAAGGCCGGCCGCACGCTGGGCCAGCCCTTCGTGATCGAGAACCGTCCCGGCGCCGGCGGCAACATCGGCGCCGACTTCGTGGCCAAGCAGCCCGGCGACGGCTACACGCTGATGATCACCTCCATCGGCATGGCCACCAACAAGCCGCTGTACCGCAAGCTCAGCTACGACCCGATCAAGGACTTCGCCCCCGTGGGCGTGCTGGCCGTGGTGCCCAACATCCTGGTCACCAACTCCACCCAGCCCAACGTCAAGAGCGTGGCCGACGTGGTGGCCGCCGCCAAGGCCTCGCCCGGCAAGCTGACCTATGCCTCGGCCGGCAACGGCACCTCCATCCACCTGGCGGGCGAAGTGTTCAACTCACTGGCCGGCGTGGACATCCTGCACATCCCCTACAAGGGATCGGGCCCGGCCGTGTCCGACCTGCTGGGCGGACAGGTCAACTACATGTTCGACTCCATCACCTCGGCGCGCCCGCACATCCAGTCGGGCAAGCTGCGCGCCCTGGCCGTGACCACGGCCAAGCGCTCGTCCAGCATGCCCGACGTGCCCACCATGGAAGAGGCCGGCATCAAGGGCTACGAGGTCTCGCCCTGGTTCGCCGTCTTCATGCCCGCCAGCACGCCGCCGGCCATCGTCAAGAAGCTCAACCAGGTCTTCGTGGCCGAGATGAAGCAGCCCGACGTGCTCGAACGCTTCAAGGCCATTGGCGCCGAGGTCGTGGGCTCCACGCCCGAGGAAGCGGCCAAGCACCTGCAGGCCGAGTCCGTGCGCTGGACCAAGGTGATCACGGAGCGCAACATCAGCATGGACTGAGCGCTTCTCTTTTCCAGGACATCCCATAAAACCACGAGGAGACAAACATGTCCGAACTGTCCCAGGACCAGCTGCTGAATCTGGTCAACAGCAAGCAGATCGCCCCTGGCAGCGACCGCGTGCGGGCGCTGACCCAGCGCATCGTCAGCGATCTGTTCCACACCATCGACGAGATGGATGTCACGCCCGACGAGTTCTGGGCCGCCGTGGACTGGCTGGGCCGCCTTGGGAGCAGCGGCCAGCTGGGCCTGATCACGGCAGGTCTGGGCTTCGACCGGCTGCTGGACATCCGCAGCGACGAGGCCGATGCGCGTGCCGGCCGTGCGGGCGGCACGCCGCGCGCCATCGAAGGCCCGCTGTTCGTGGCCGGCGCACCGCTGTCGCAAGCGGAGGCGCGCCTGGACGAGGGCGAGCCCCAGGGCGAGGTCTTCGTGATGGAAGGACGGGTGCTGGATCTTGACGGCCGGCCTTTGCCGCATGCGCTCATCGATGTCTGGCATGCCAATGTCCAGGGCGGCTACTCGCACTTCTTCCCGGGCATGAAGCCCTACGAGCTGCGCCGCCGCATAGAAACCGACGACCAGGGCCGCTACCGCTTTCGCAGCTATGTGCCGCCCGGCTACTCCATACCGCCGAACAGCCCCACCTCGGAACTGTTCGACGCGCTGGGACGCCACGGCCATCGTCCCGCCCACATCCACTTTCTCGTGGTTGCACCCGGCATGCGCACGCTGACCACCCAGGTCAACCTGCCCGGCGATACCTACCTGGACGACGACTTCGCCTTCGCCACGCGTGACGGCCTGATCGTCGAGCTGGAGCGCGGCGTGGCGCCGGCCGGCTATGAGTCGCTGGGCGTGAACGCGCCTTTCGTCCGCACGCGCTTCGACTTTGTGCTGCAGCCCGCAGTCAGCGAAGGCGAGTCCTTGCCGCTGACACGCATGGAGCGTGTGCGCGCCTGAGGCTCCGCCACCTTCCGGGGCCTTCCGGGGCCTTCCGGCCTGCCATTTTTTCGATTCTTCCGTTCCACAGCAGGCCGCCCCTTGGAGTGCGGCCTGCTTCACCGTACCCGCTTCCCGCACCATGACCAGCCTGCATCGCATCGCCGCAACCCTGCTGACCGCCACCGTGGCCCTCGTGCCCGCCCTGGGACACGCCCAGGCTCCGGCAGCCTTTCCTTCCAAGCCGGTGAACATCGTCGTGCCCTACGCGGCCGGCGGCCCCGTGGACAACCTGGCACGCGCGCTGGCCACGCGCCTGAACAAGGTCTGGTCCCAACCCGTGGTCATCCTCAACCGCACAGGCGCCAACGAGATCATCGGGGCCGAGTACGTGGCCAAGAGCGCACCCGACGGCTACACGCTGTTCGCCGCGACCGAAGCGTCGCTGACCATGAACCCGCACCTGTACAGGAAGCTGCCCTACAACCCGCAAAAGGACTTCGCCCCCATCTCCCGCCTGATCAGCGTGCCCATGGTCTTCTTCGTGCCCCAGAGCTCCAAGGCCGGCACGCTGCAGGAGTTCATCGCTCAGGCACGCCAGGCAGGCAAGACCAAACCGCTGACCTATGGCTCATCGGGCGCGGGCGGCATCGTGCACCTGCCGCTGGCCATGTTCGCCAAGCAGGAAGGGCTGGAGATGGTGCACGTGCCCTACAAGGGCGCTGCACCGCTGATCCCCGAAGTCATCGCCGGCCAGATCGACGCAGCGGTGCTGGGCGTGTCGGTGATCGAGCAGCACATCAAGTCGGGCAAGCTCAAGGCCCTGGCAGTGTCCTCGGAGACACGCAGCATCGCCCTGCCGGATGTGCCCACCTTCAAGGAAGCCGGCGTGCGCGACATCCAGGCTGTCTTCAACATCGGCCTGCTGGCACCGGCTGGAACGCCGGCGCCCCTGGTGGAGAAGATCGCCGCCGATGTGCGCCGCGTGCTGCTGGAGCCCGAATTCCGCAAGACCCAGGTGGACGCGTTCTCCTACGTGGCCGTGGCCTCCAGCCCCGCCGAATACCGCGACTTCCTGGCGCGCGACTACCAGGTGCAGGGCGAGCGCGTGCGCACCTCGGGCGCCTCGCTGGATTGAACCGGACGGAGTCCGTTCAGCTCTGGACTGCGGTGCGCTTGGCAACCACGTGCACCGCAGCCGCAGGCCTGCGCCCCCAGTTCATCAGCGCCGTGCCGGCCACGGCCATGCCGCCGCCCAGAACGATGCTGGCATCGATGCTCTCGCCCAGCCACAGCGCCGACAGCGCCACGCCGATCACGGGCACCAGGGTGATGTAGCCAGAGGCCGCACCCGCACCCAGCGCCTTGACGCCGTCGAAGTACCAGGCATAGGCAAGCGCCGTGGCGCCGAAGGCCAGGAAGGCCAGCGCGCCCCAGGCAGTGCCGTTGCCAAGCACGGCAGCCTGCAGGCCGGCCGGCCCTTCCACCACCAGACTGGCCACCAGCAGCATGGCCGCGCCCATGGTCGAGGTCACGGCCGTGGCCGACAGCGCATCGACACCCGTGAGCAGCCAGCGGCCGATCAGGGTGTAGGTCACCCAGCACACCACGCAGCCCAGGATCAGCAGCTCGCCCGCGCCCACCGATCCCTGCAGCAGCGCCAGCGGCTGGCCATGCGAGATCACCACCACGGCGCCGCAGGCCGCCAGCGCCATGCCCAGGACAATGGTGCGGTTGAGCCGCTCGCCGAACAGCCAGACCGCCAGCGCCAGCGTGAGCACCGGGTTGAGCGTGATCACCAGGGCCGCCTTGCCGGCCGGCACATGCTGCAGCCCCATGAGGAAAAAGGCCGCATAGCCGAACACGCCCGTGGCGCCAGCGGCCGCCATGCCCAGCCAGCGCTTGGCGCTCCAGTGCCTGAGACCGGCCATGCCACCGGCCCAGTACAGCCAGGGCAGCAGCACGGCGGCGGCCAGCAGGAAGCGCAGGCTGGCGGCTGCCAGCGGCGGCATGTTCTGTGCCACCACGCGGCCCGCAGGCCAGGAAGCGCCCCACAGCAGGGCCATGCCGACAAGCCGCAGGTGGGGACCGAAGAAGCGTTGAAAATTCATGGCGCGTACTATGTGCTCATATCGATTCATAGACAAATGAGCGAATGCTCATGACCTGGACACCGTGATCCCATGACCTTCACCCAGCTCGAAGTGTTCGCGGCGCTGGCCCGCGCCGGCAGTTTCTCGCGCGCAGCCGCGCTGCTGGGCATTACCCAGAGCGCCGTCAGCCATGCCCTGCGCGCGCTGGAAGGCGAGCTGCAGGTGCAGTTGGTGCGGCGCGAAGGCCCCCACTCCCCGCTGACCGACGCAGGCACGCGGCTGCTGCAGCGCGCCAACGACATCCTCCAGCAAAAGGAGGCCTTGCGGCAGGAGGCCGATGCCGAACGCGGCATGGCGCGCGGCACGCTGCGCGTGGCCTCGTTCGGCGCCACCTCTTCGCTGCGTCTGCTGCCACCGCTGATCACCGAATACCGCCGCCGCCAGCCCGCCGTGCTGGTGCAGATCGACGAGCAAAACGACGACACCGTGGTCAAGTGGCTGCTGGAGCGGCGGGTGGAGATCGGCTTCGTCGTGCTGCCCGATGAGCGCTTCGAGACCGTGCCCCTGGTGGAAGACGAACTGGTGGCGCTGCTGCCCGCATCGCACCGGCTGGCGGCCCAGCGCAGCATCCGCGCAGCCGATCTGCAGGGCGAGGCCTTTGTACGCACCTCGGCCGGGTCGGGCGCGCACATCGACCGCTTCCTGGCCGAGGCAGGCGCCCAGCCTGCGGCCATCTACCACTTCGAGCAGATGTCCTCCATGCAGGGCTTCGTGGCCCAGGGTCACGCCATTGCGATTGCCGCACGCCTGGCCGTGCCCGAGCAGGCGCCTGAAGGCATGGTCTACCGCAGCCTCGCGCCCCGCCAGCGCCGCGTCACCGGCCTGGCCGTACGCAGCATGGAACGGCTGTCGCCGGCCGCTGCCGGCTTTGTGGAGCTGGCGCGGGAGATGGCGAAGAAGAAGCAGTTTGGCTAAGCCTGCGCCGCCGACGGCAAGGTCAGCGGATGCAGCACCAGCGCCTCGCGCACGATGGGCTTGAGCGCCTGGGCCTCGTCGGGGCTGGCCAGCACGCGGGCCAGTTCGGCGCGCATGCGGGGCTCCCAGAATTTGCGGATGTGTTCGGCAATGCCCTGCAGGGCCTCTTCGCGCTCGGGCATGGCCTCGAAGAACTCGCCGATGCGGTTGGCCATGCGGACCAGGTTGGCGCTGTCCATCACTTGCCTCCCGCCACGGCCATGCTGCCTGCCTGCGCGGCTTGCAACAGGCCGATCTGCTCTTCGTGCATGCGCGCAAAGCCGCGCTGCCAGTCGGACGGCTGGGCGTGCTGGGGGACCGGCAGCACCTGCACGGCCGTGACCTTGTATTCGGGGCAGTTGGTGGCCCAGTCGGAGCTGTCGGTGGTGATGACGTTGGCGCCCGATTCGGGAAAGTGGAAGGTGGTGTAGACCACGCCGGGCTGTATGCGCTCGGTGACGGTGGCGCGCAGCACGGTCTCGCCCGCGCGGCTGGCGATGCCGACCCAGTCGCCGTCGCGTATGCCGCGGTCCTCGGCGTCATGCGGATGGATTTCCAGCCGGTCCTCGCTGTGCCAGTGGCTGTTGTGCGTGCGCCGGGTCTGGGCGCCCACGTTGTACTGCGACAGGATGCGCCCCGTGGTCAGCAGCAGCGGAAAGCGCTGGGTGACCTTCTCGTCGGTGGCCACGTACTGGGTGATGATGAAGCGGCCCTTGCCGCGCACGAAGCGGTCCCTGTGCATGATGGAAGTGCCGGCCTCTTCGGTGCTGTCATTGCAGGGCCATTGCACGCTGCCCAGCCGGTCGATCTTGTCGTAGTTCACGCCCGCGAAGCTGGGCGTGAGCGCGGCGATCTCGGCCATGATTTCGCTCGGGTGCGTGTAGTGCATGGCGTAGCCCAGCGCATTGGCCAGGAGCTGGGTGACCTCCCAATCGGCATAGCCGGCCAGCGGCGCCATGACCTTGCGCACGCGCGAGATGCGGCGCTCGGCATTGGTGAAGGTGCCGTCCTTTTCGAGGAAGGATGCACCCGGCAGGAAGACATGGGCGTACTTGGCGGTTTCGTTGAGGAAGATGTCCTGCACCACCACGCATTCCATGGCCGAGAGCGCGGCCGTCACATGCTGGGTGTTGGGGTCGGACTGCACGATGTCCTCGCCCTCGCAGTACAGGCCCATGAAGCTGCCGGCCAGGGCCGCCTCGAACATGTTGGGAATGCGCAGGCCGGGCTCGGGACTGAGCGCCACGCCCCAGGCCCCCTCGAACTCGGCGCGCACCGTGCTGTCCGAGATGTGGCGGTAGCCGGGCAGCTCATGCGGGAAGGAACCCATGTCGCAGGAGCCCTGCACATTGTTCTGGCCACGCAGCGGGTTCACGCCCACGCCTTCACGGCCCACGTTGCCCGTGGCCATGGCCAGGTTGGCAATGCCCATGACCATGGTCGAGCCCTGCGCATGCTCGGTCACGCCCAGGCCGTAGTAGATGGCCGCGTTGACGGGAGTGCCCGCCGCGTGGTCCTCGGCACCCAGCGCATACAGGCGCGCGGCGCCGCGCACGAGTTCGGGAGCGACCCCGGTGACCTCGGCCATGGCCTCGGGCGAGTTCTCGGGCCGGGCCACGAATTCCTTCCACTGCGCGAAGGACTTGGCATCGCAGCGCTCGGCGATGTAGTCCTCGGCCAGCCAGCCTTCGGTGACGATGACATGGGCCAGCGAGGTGATCATGGCCACGTTGGTGCCGGGCCGCAGTTGCAGGTGGTAGTCGGCGCGGATGTGGGGCGACTTGACGAGCTCGATCTCGCGTGGGTCGATGACGATGAGCTTGGCGCCCGCACGCCGGCCGTCGCCGCGCAGGCGCTTTTTCATGCGCGAGCCGAACACCGGGTGCGCGGCCGTGGGATTGGCGCCGATGACCATGACCACGTCCGTGTGCTCGATGGACTTGAAGGTCTGCGTGCCGGCCGAGGTGCCATAGGTCTGGCCCAGGCCATAGCCCGTGGGCGAATGGCACACGCGCGCGCAGGTATCGACGTTGTTGTTGCCGAAGGCCGTGCGCACCAGCTTTTGCACCAGGTAGGCCTCTTCGTTGGTGCAGCGCGAGGAGGTGATGCCGCCAATCGAGTCCTTGCCGTGCTTCGCCTGGATGCGGCGGAACTCGCTGGCCGTGTGGGCAATGGCCTCTTCCCAGCTGACCTCGCGCCAGGGGTCGGTGATCTTCGCGCGGACCATGGGCCGGGTGATGCGGTCCTTGTGCGTGGCATAGCCCCAGGCAAAGCGGCCCTTGACGCAGGCATGGCCCTCGTTGGCCTGGCCGTCCTTCCAGGGCACCATGCGCACGACCTGCTCGCCCTTCATCTCGGCCTTGAAGCCGCAGCCCACGCCGCAGTAGGCGCAGGTGGTGATGGCGCTGTGCCCGGCCTGGCCCAGCTCGGTCACGGTCTTTTCCTGCAGCGTGGCCGTGGGGCAGGCCTGCACGCAGGCGCCGCAGCTGACGCAGTCGCTGTCCATGAAGCTGCCGCCCTGCCCCGCCGTGACGCGCGAATCGAACCCCCGGCCCGAGATGGTCAGCGCAAAGGTGCCCTGCGTCTCCTCGCAGGCGCGCACGCAGCGGTTGCAGACGATGCACTTGCTGGGGTCGTAGCTGAAGTACGGGTTGGAGACATCGACCTCGGCGCGCGCCTGGCCCTTGAAATGGTTGGCGCCGTCGAAGCCGTAGCGCACCTCGCGCAGGCCCACCGTGCCGGCCATGTCCTGCAGTTCGCAGTCGCCGTTGGCGCTGCAGGTCAGGCAGTCCAGCGGATGGTCGGAAATGTACAGCTCCATCACGCCGCGGCGCAGCTCCTGCAGTTGCGGGCTTTGCGTGCGCACCTTCATGCCGGGCTCGGCCGGCGTGGTGCACGAGGCCGGAAAGCCCTTGCGTCCCTCGATCTGCACCAGGCACAGGCGGCAGGAGCCGAAGGGCTCCAGGCTGTCGGTGGCGCACAGCTTGGGCACGCTGACGCCGCCTTCCATGGCAGCGCGCATCAGCGAGGTGCCCTCGGGAACGCAGACCTCGCGGCCGTCGATTTCCAGGGTGATCAGGCGTTCGGACGGGCTGGCGGGCGTGCCCCAGTCGGCTTGCTTCAAATGGTCGAGCATGGTGTTCTCCGTTCAGGCAGCCGCTGCGGCCGTGATGGACTCGATGCCGAAGTCCTGGGGGTAGTGGTTCAGCGCCGAGCGCACGGGATACGGCGTCATCCCGCCCATGGCGCACATGGAGCCATGCTGCATGGTGTCGCACAGGCTTTCCAGCAGGGCCACTTGGCCGGCGTGGGCGGCAGGGTCGGTGCCGGCGCGCACGATGCGGTCGATGACCTCCACGCCGCGCGTGGAGCCGATGCGGCAGGGCGTGCACTTGCCGCAGGACTCGATGGCGCAGAACTCCATGGCGTAGCGCGCCAGCTGCGCCATGTCGGCCGTGTCGTCGTGCACGACGATGCCGCCGTGCCCCACCACGTTGCCCTTGGCGGCATAGGCCTCGTAGTCCAGTGGCGCATCCCAGTCGGCCGGCGCCACATAGCTGCCCAGCGGGCCGCCCACCTGCACGGCCTTGATGGCGCGGCCGGTGGCCGTGCCGCCGCCGAAGTCTTCCATCAGTTCGCGCAGGCTCAGGCCGAAGGCCTTTTCCACCAGCCCTCCGCGCGCAATGTTGCCGGCCAGCTGGAACGGCAGCGTGCCTCGCGAGCGGCCCATGCCAAAGCCCTGGTAGAAAGCCGCGCCGCGCGCCAGGATCAGCGGCACCGTGGCCAGCGTGATCACGTTGTTGATCACCGTGGGCCGGCTCCACAGCCCCTCGATGGCCGGCAGCGGCGGCTTGGCGCGCACGATGCCGCGCCGGCCCTCGATGCTCTCCAGCATGGCCGTTTCCTCGCCGCAGACATAGCTGCCCGCGCCCTTGCGCACCTCCATGTGGAAGGCCCGTCCGCTGCCGGCCACGTCGCGGCCCAGCCAGCCTGCGGCCTCGGCGCGCGCAATGGCTTCGCGCAGGGTGGCGATGGCATGCGGATACTCGCTGCGCACATAGACCAGGCCCTGCGTGGCGCCCACGGCCAGGCCCGCGATGGCCATGCCTTCGATCAGCGTGTAGGGATCGCCCTCCATCAGCAGCCGGTCGGCGAAGGTGCCCGAGTCGCCCTCGTCGGCATTGCAGGCAATGTACTTTTGCGGCCCCGCTGCGGCGGCCACGGTCTTCCACTTGATGCCGGCCGGAAACGCCGCACCGCCACGGCCGCGCAGGCCCGAATCCAGCACCTCCTGCACGATGGCCGCGGGCTCCATGCGCGCCGCGCGCTCCAGCCCCTGCCAGCCGCCATGGGCTGCGTAGTCGGACAGGTTCAGCGGGTCGATGACGCCCACGCGCGCAAAGGTCAGGCGCTCCTGGCGCGCCAGGTAGGCAATGGCCTCGGTCAGTCCATGGCACAGCGCATGGCTGCCGCCCTGCAGCATTCCGGCATCGATCAGGCCCGGCACCGCATCGGCCGTGACCGGGCCGTAGGCCACGCGGCCTTCGGGCGTCTCGACCTCCACCAGGGTCTCCAGCCACAGCAGGCCGCGCGAGCCGTTGCGCACGATCTGCACCTGAAGGCCGCGCGCCGCGCACTCGCGCTGCAGGGCGCCGGCCACGGCGTCAGCGCCCACGGCCAGCGCGGCGGCATCGCGGGGCACATAGACGCGCACGCCGGGGCCTGCCCCTGCTCCTGCCTCTGCCCCTGCCCCTGCATGCGCAGGCTGGGCCGCCGGCTCGCCGGCCTGCTTCGGCTGGCGGCATTGCGCGATGAGTGCATCCAGTCCGTTGGCCGAGACATGCGCATGGGGCTGGCCATCGAGCATCACGGCAGGCGATGACGCGCACAGGCCCAGGCAGTAGACCGGCTCCAGCGTGACGGCGCCATCGGCACTGGTTGCATGCCCATGCCCGTGCCCACTCGATCCGCAGCCCAGCGCATGGCCTGCGTGGGCCAGCAGCGCGTCCGCACCGCGCGACTGGCAGGCCTCGGCGCGGCAGACCTGCAGCACATGGCGGCCCGCTGGCGTGCTGCGGAAATGGGGGTAGTAGGAGATGACGCCATGCACCTCGGCACGCGAGAGGTTCAGCGCATCGGCAATGCGCGGCACGGCGGCTTCGGGGATATGGTCCAGCATGTCCTGCACGGCGTGCAGCAACTCGATCAGGGGGCCGGGGCGCCGGGCGTGGACGGCAATGGCGTGCTCGACGGCCTCGCGCTCATGGGCGCCGAGTGCGCTGCCGGCAACAGCGGCATTGAGGACGGCGATGGGAATGATCTTCCCTTGTGTGGCTGGCATGGGTGTCCCTGCTGGCTTTCGTTGTGGGGAGCGGCGCGGTCCGGTCCGCTGGCGCTTTGTCTCTCATGCCATTTCAAGGCCTGCCGGGCAAGCCGTCAAATTCAAACGGATGATTGCGCCATTCAATCGGCAAATGAGCCGCCGGGCAGTGCTGCGCCTGCTGCCCCAGGTCTTGCGGATGCCGCAGCCAGCGCGGGTTTGCGCCACTTGGCAAATGCGCCCGGCTTGTCGCAAATCACACGGTATTTGGTGTGAATTTTGATAAGCTCACACGCACCATGAACCACCCGCCATCAGCCATGACGCCACAGGATGGCTATCATTTTTCAGACCAGATCGGCCACCTGCTGCGGCGTGTCTATCAGCGCCACACTGCACTCTTCCAGCAATACATTCCCGACTCGCAGCTCACGGCTGCGCAATTCGTGGTGCTGTGCTCCGTGCGCGACAACAGCGGCAGCTCGCTGGCAGACATCGTCAAGGCCACCGTGATCGACCAGGCCACCATCCGCGGCGTGGTGGACCGGCTCAAGCAGCGCGAACTGGTGCAGGTGGACCATGACCGCATCGACCGCCGCAAGGTCGTCATCAACCTCACCGAGGCCGGCCAGGACCTGGTGCGCGACATGGAGCCCTTCGCCAAGCAGATCACCGAAAGCACCTACGGCAAGCTCAATCCGGCCGAGCGGCTGGCGCTGGATTTTTTGCTCAAGAAGATGCTGGAAGGTGGCGAGGCGGATTGAAGAGCCCCTGTTTTCATGAGGATGGCTGCCAGGCGATCTCAAAGGGCTTGGGCCCTCGCCGTCAAAGCCCCATCAACCCAGGCAGTGCCTTTGCGCACGACCTGTAGCAAAGAAAAAACAGATTCTCACGCCCATCTTCCGGATAGAGATACCCAGCGCCTGCTGCATTGATGCTCCACCCATAGACCACGCCATTGCGCCGCAGCTTCCCACTGAAGGCGCAAGGCAGAATGATCGATTCATAGTGGAAGGTGGAGAAGGAAACCTCGGTTGCCGTGGAGAAATAACGGATGACATCCTTGGGCCGCAGCGCAATTTTCTCGCAGCCCATGGTTTGCCCTTCTCCGACCGAACGATGGATCGAGCCGAGCAAAACCACTGATTCTTCCTGGTTGGCCATCGCCTTTCGGGGAGCGACCAGCACTGAAAGGCAGAGCACAGCCAGGATTGCCGTGGCGACCAGGCCATGCCTGCGATAGCTGCCATTCAATGACATGAGAACAAGGATCCGCTGAAAATATGGCGCAGCGAATTGCTTGCGCCAGGAGCAGTCATTGTGTCGCATGGACCGGTTGCGCTCACAGGAGCTTCAGTCCATGGGTGTTCTCCAGCAAATCGGACAATCCGCACGCCCTGCCTTCGAAAAAGGCCTGATCCCCATTTGGGGACCCCATGAAAAAAGGCCTGCTTGCGCAGGCCTTTTTCAGTCGAAGTTCTTTCTCGGCGTCAATCCAGCGCCCGGTTGCGCGATTCCACATCCACGGCCCAGATCGACAGGGCGCCGCCCACCAGCATGGCGGACAGCACGGCCAGGGCCAGGGTGAAGTGGGTGGCCATGATGGGCGCAATGATGGCCGGGGCGAACAGGCCGCCGAAGCGCGCCACGGCGCCGGCCATGCCCATGCCGCTGGCACGCAGGTCGGTGGGGTAGACCTCGGGGGTGAACGCATACAGCGCGCCCCAGGTGCCCAGCAGCGAGAAGCTCATCAGCAGGGTGGAGCCGATGACCACGAAGGGCGACGAGCCCAGGCTGTAGAACATGCAGCCGACGGCGCTGAGCAGCAAAAAACCGATCAGCGTGGGCTTGCGGCCCCAGCGCTCCACGCCATAGGCCGACAGCGCAAAGCCGGGCAGTTGCACCAGGGCCAGCACCACCAGGAAGACCTGGCCGCGCATGAAGGCGAAGCCTTCGCTGCTGAGCTTGACGGGCAGGTAGACGAAGACACCGTAGTAGGCGATGGAGATCAGCGCCCAGGCCAGGAACAGCGAGAGGCTGCGGCGGCGCAGGTCGCCGTTGAACAGCGCGAGGATGGATTTGCGCTCCTGCTTTTCAGGCTGCAGGGCGGGGATTTCCGCCGTGGTGCCGTTGACCTTGGCCACCCGCTGCAGCACCTTGCGGGCCTCCTCGGACTTGCCGTTGCGGTTGAGGAACATGGGCGACTCGGGGATGTAGAAGCGCAGCACCACGCCGATCAGCGCCGGCAGTCCGGTCACGAAGAAGATCACGCGCCAGGCATCGTCGCCCCAGGACACGGCCACCAGCGCCAGGATGGCCAGGAAGATGGTGCCCACGGCCCAGAACGATTCCAGCAGCACCAGCCAGCGGCCGCGGCGGTCGCTGGGCAGGAACTCGGCCATCATGGTGTAGTCCACGGGCAGCGTGCCGCCCACGCCGATGCCGGTGATGAAGCGCAGCACCAGCAGCCAGGCGAACTCGGGCGCAAAGGCCGAGGCCACGCCCGCAAAGGCATCGATCACCACGGCCATCATCAGCACCGGGCGGCGCCCGATGCGGTCGGCCAGGCGGCCGAAGACGAAGGCGCCGATCAGCATGCCGATGAAGAAGAAGGTGCCGGTCTGCAACGCCTCGGGCACGGTCTTGCCGAAGGTCTTGGCAATGGACGGCGCGCTGAAGCCGATGGACAGCACCTGCATGGCATCGGCCAGCCAGACCAGCCCGAAGATGACGAACAGCCGATATTGGAACTTGCCGACACCCGCTGTCTGGATGCCTTTTTCCACCGAAATGTATGTAGATGACATGCAGGGACTCCTTTTCTAGCCATCGCAATTGTTGAATCTGTCTTTTCCCAGGCAAGGCCGTTCAGCTTGTGTTGCCGTCTCCTGCCGTGCCTTCCACCCTTCACACATCCGGAGCGAACCGCTCCCTCGGCGCCATCTCCATGGCCCGATGAAAAATTTCCGGATGTCGGTCTCTGCATCCGGGCGATGGGCGCATTGCGGACAGGCTGCACATCGACAGCGCCGTCCGTTGTTGCCCATCACCCGTCCCCAGCATCAGATGTCAGGACCCAGGCCCTGGAGAGATTCCAGGGCAAGGTGTCCATATCCGCGGCATCGCCCCTGCCGCCGCCCATTGCTGCCCATTGCCGCCCTCAGTGCGCATGCGCCTGTGCCTGCATGCGCAGCCGGTTAATCGTCTTCGTGTCGTCTGGCCAAGCTTTTTCCTCCGGTGCAAATCGTTCGCGCAAATATCCGAGCAGGTCCGCGATCTGCCTGTCGTCCAGGCTGTCCCCGAAGCCGGGCATGTAGCCCAGCGCATCGTCGGCCGGCGCCTGTATGCCGTTCAGGATCACCTGGACCAGGTTGTCGGGGCTGGCCGCATGCAGGTTGGTGTTCAGGGCCAGCTGCGGCTTGACGCCGAACAATGTGGGACCGCTGCCCGCCTCATGGCAGACGGCGCAGGCGTTCTGGTAGATGCGCTCGCCATTGGCGTGGCGGTCCAGCGCCCTGGCAGGTGGGGCCGCAGGCGCCACCGCCTGCACGGCGGCCGGCGCCGGTGGCGGCATGGCCGGGGCGGCCTGTGGGGCCTGGCCCGGCAGTTCCATCAGATAGGTGGCCATGGCGCGCACATCGGCTTCGGGCAACTGGGCCAGGCCGTGGATGACGGGCGCCATGGGGCCGGCTGCCACGCCATGGCGGGCCGAGAAGCCGGTGCGCAGGTACTGGTACAGCTCTTCGCGGCTCCAGGGCAGCTTGCCGCCGGCCAGTTGATTGAGCGCGGGCGCCGTCCAGCCTTCGGCCTCGCCGCCGCCCAGGTAGTGGATGCCGGTCTTTTCGGCACCCAGCGCATTGCGCGGCGAGTGGCAGGCCGCGCAGTGGCCCGCGCCTTCGACCAGGTAGGCGCCCCGGTTCCATTCGGCGCTGCGCGCAGGGTCGGCCTTGAAGGGCGTGGCGTCGTGGAACAGCAGGTTCCAGCCCGCCATGGCCGGGCGCAGGTTGTAGGGGAAGGCCAGCTGCGTCTCGGGCGCCTTGGCCTTCACGGCGGGCTGGGACATCAGGTAGCCGTAGAGGGCCTGCAGATCGCCATCGCTGAGCTTGGCGAAGGCCGTGTACGGGAAGGCCGGATACAGCTGGCGCCCATCCTGGTGGATGCCGTGGCGCATGGCACGCTCGAAGGCCGCGTAGGACCAGCGGCCGATGCCGGTTTCGTTGTCGGGCGTGATGTTGGTGGAGTAGATGGTGCCGAACGGCGTCTCCAGCCCGAAGCCGCCGGCATTGGCCGCGCCGCCCGGGGCCGTGTGGCAGACCACGCAGTCGCCCGCAGCCGCCACCAGGCGGCCGCGCTCCAGGGCCTGCGGCGAGTACAGGGAAACGTCGGGCCCGTCGGTCAGCGGCAGGGCCGGCTTCAGCGGCCAGGCCATGGCCGCCATGCCGGCAAGGCCTGCGGCGCCTGCGGCCAGCCAGCCCCAGCCACGGCCGGGCCGCGCCGCACCGGGCCTGCCCGCCCCCTCGCCCGCCAGCGCCAGGCGCAGTTGCTCTGGCTGGAAGGGCACTTCGCGCAGGCGCACGCCTGTCGCATGGTGAATGGCGTTGGCAATGGCGGCGGCGGCGGGCAGCGTGGCCACGCCATCCAGCGCCAGATCGCCCTGGCGGATGACCGCGACATCGCCGGGCGCATGCTGCGCCAGGTCGGAGCCGGGCTTGGCGATCACATCGAAAGAAGCAGCGGAAGCTGTGGACCCTGCCCAGTCGTCAAAAGCGGGGGCCGCGCCCAGCAGCCGGCGCGCATCGGCCAGCAATTGCGGGTCCTGCTGGACGATCTCGGGCCGCGTGCTGGCGGCCTGCGCCGCTTGCAGGCTGCGGCTGTCATGGCCGGCCACGACGCGGGTTACTTCGATCTCGCCCGTTTGCGGGTGCACGGCCACCTCGGCCACCCAGGCGCTCCAGGCATGGAGGTCGGCGCCCTGCGCGTCCAGGGTCTGCAGCTGGGCGGTGGCAAAGCCCCGGCCCAGCAGGCGGCCGTCGGCACCCTGGTGGGATGGTGCCTGCTGCGATGCCTGCGCACGCTCGGCCACCTGCCGGGCCAGATCGCGCACCGGGCCTTCGGGCAGGTGCTGCAGCCGCCATTGCAGCGGATCACGGCCCTGGTCCAGCGCCTGCTCATGCCAGTGGCTTTCGCGGGCAAAGACCTGGGCGGCATTCAGATCATCGACGCCGGCATGCCGCAGGCTGGCGGCCAGCCTGCGTTCATGCACTTCGCCGGCATCGAGCACGGTGGCCAGGGCCGCGGCGCGCGCCAGCTCGGGCTGGCTCAACAGGCGCGCCATGCTGGGGCGCACGGCCCAGGGCGTGTCGGACAGCAGCAGGTCTGGCTGCGGCGATGCATTGCCCGGCTGAGGCTGCACCACCGTGTCGGCTTCAAGCCCTTGCGAAGGCCGCGCATCCACGCGCAGCACCAGCTCCCGGCTGTCTGCGCTGCCCGCAGCAGTCCAGGCCTCGCAGGCCACGCTGACAGGCCGGCCCACGGCCTGGGACAGCAGGGCCGCATCGGCCGCTGCGTCCATGAGATCCAGCACATGCGGGGTGCCGGCCGCCGTGGCCGGCAGGCTGAACAGCCGCAGCGCGGACTCGGGGCATTGCAGCAATGCGGCCAGTTCACGGCCGATCATCTGCCGCACGTCGGCGTCGCAGGGCGGCAGCCAGACGCTGGCATGGCCGTCCAGGCACCACACGGCTGCGCGTGCGGCACCCTCGCAAGACACGGGCGCCACCATGCGCCAGACATAGCGGCCGGCATCGGGCAGGTCGGCCTTGTCAGCCTTGTCGGCTCTGTCGGCAGCACGGGGCGCGCTGGCGGCCCTGGCTTCCTGCCGGTCGTCCCAGGCAGGGGCCAGGCTGGCAGCGGCCTGCCGGGCATGGACAGGCGCCACGGCCACCACGCCCAGAAAATGCCCGCGCTGCACCGCAGCCACCACGCCGGCCATGGCCTGGGCGTCCTGCAGCCGTGCATGCAGGGGCACGCTGCCCCGGTAGCGCAGACCGTCCCAGGCCGCAACGGGCGGGCGCAGCGCCAGGCCGTGCAGCAGGTCGGAAGGCAGGGCGGGAGTGTTGCCGGCCGGGCTCATGGCTGGACCTCGCCCGCGCTGGAAGATGGAAAACCGGAGGGTGCCTGCAGCGCGGCGCGTTGCGCACGCAGCTGCACGGCGCGCAGGGCGGCCTGCATGATTTCCACATGCGTGCCGCAGCGGCACAGGTTGTGGTGCAACTCGTTGCGCAGCTCCTGCTCGGTGGGATTGGGGTTGCGGCGCAGCAGGGCCTCCACGGTCATGATCATGCCGTTGAGGCAGTAGCCGCACTGGGCCGCCTGGCAGTCGATGAAGGCCTGCTGCGTGGGGCCGGGGCACTGGCGCGAGCCCAGGCCTTCCAGCGTGGTGACCTCGCGGCCCACGGCCGCCCGCACGGGGATCACGCAGGAACGCGCGGCCACGCCATCGATCAGCACCGTGCAGGCGCCGCATTCGCCCAGGCCGCAGCCGTACTTGGGCCCGTTCAGCTCCAGGTCATTGCGCAGCACATGCAGCAGCGCCGTCCCGGGCGCTGCCGGCACCTCGCATGCGCGTGCATTGACCTGCAGGCGGATGGGGCTGGGGTACTGCTTGGATGGACTGGGGTTCCCATGGGACGAGGCTCTTGCAACTTGGCTGCGGTTCAGGATGTCGGCGTTCTGCGGCCGGACAGGAGGGGGGGATTCCCTCCCCTCCCCTCGTCCGGCAAGGCAGCGAGTATCAGGCCGCTGCCTTGACCTTGGGCTCGACCAGGGGCACGTTGAACACGTCGTAGCCGAAGCACCAGGACGGATCTTCGTTGGTGCGCAGCCAGGTGTTGTCGTGCGAGATGCGCTGCACCTTGCTGGCGCGCTCGGCACGGTTGGCTTCGTACAGGGCGAAGGCCAGCTCATGGTTGTGCGCGCCGACTTCCTTGAGGCAGCGCGCCAGCATGGCGCCGTCCTCGATGGCCATGGCCGCACCCTGGGCCATGTGGGGCTTCATGGGATGGCAGGCATCGCCCAGGAGCACCAGGCGGCCACGGCTCCACAGCGGCAGCGGATCGCGCTCGAGCAGCGACCACTTGGTCACTTCCACGGTGGCGTCGATCAGTGCCTGCACGGTGGGATGCCAGCCCGAGAAGGCCTCGCGCATCTCTTCCTTGCTGCTTTCCAGCCAGCGGTCGTTGAGATCCCACTTCTCGACGGGCACGCCGGTCACGTAGTACAGCTCGTCGGCCTTGCCGGTGACGAAGTAGGTCATCATGTGGCGGTCATCGCTCCACCACTTCACGCAGGCGTCGAAGGGCAGCATGCCGGCCTTGACCTCGGGCGTGGGGAACACGGCGCGGTGGGCCAGGTAGCCCGCGTACTTGGGCAGTTCCGGGCCCAGGAGTTCCTCGCGGATGCGGGAGTTCACGCCGTCGGCGCCGATGACGATGTCCGCCTCCTCGGTCGTGCCGTCCGCAAAGTGCATGACCACCACGTTGCCGCGGTCCTCCACCTTGGTCAGGAACTTGCCGTAGGCCATCACGCTGTCGGGCAGGGCCTCGACCAGCAGCGCATGGAAGTCGCCACGGTGCACGGTCAGGTAGCTGGCGCCGTATTCCTTGACGGCGTAGTCGCCCAGCGGAATCTGGGCCAGCACGTCGCCCGTCTGCCAGTGGCGGCTGTACCAGTAGTCGGGATGCGAGCCCTGCTCGTTGAGCGCGTCCTCGATGCCGATGCGGCGCAGGATCTTCATCACATTGGGCCCGACGTGGATGCCGGCTCCCAGGCGCGAGAAGCTGGGCGCCTGCTCATAGACGCGGACATTGAAGCCTTCCTGGAGCAGCAGCTTGGCAGCTGCAGCCCCGCCGAGACCGGCGCCGACAACGGCGATTCGAGGGGATTGAGACACAGTTTTCTCCTTGCAGGAATGTTGAAAGCCAGACGGGGCAACCGTTGCTTCGGCGCGTCCTTGCAGGGTGTAGAGCAGGAAGCGTGCCAGGCAACAAAACACTTAATTCAGGTGTATGCGCTTGAATTTTTCAAATCGACGCATGCACCATAGGGCGGCAGAATAAATTGAAGTTCGCCATTTTTGGTGCAATTTCTGCACCAAATCAGTACAAACCCCGAGAAAATTCTCATTTGCAAGGCGGCACGTCTTTTGCAAGAATAAAGCGTACACACTCAGTTGATTCTGATCAGAAACCCTCGAAACTTCGCAAAGGCAAGTCCATGACCAAAACGTTCCGCATCGGCCAGATCGTCCCCAGCTCCAACACCACCATGGAGACCGAAGTGCCGGCCATGCTGCAGGCCCACTCCACGCTGCGCCCGCAGGACCGCTTCACCTTCCACTCCAGCCGCATGCGCATGAAGAAGGTCCAGAAGGAGGAGCTGGCCGCGATGGACGCCGAAAGCGACCGCTGCGCGCTGGAGCTGAGCGACGCGCGCGTGGACGTGCTGGGCTATGCCTGCCTGGTGGCCATCATGGCCATGGGCAAGGGCTACCACCGCGTCTCGCAGCAGCGCCTGACCGAGCGCACGGCCAGCAATGGCGCCACCGCCCCGGTGATCACCAGCGCCGGCGCGCTGGTGGAAGCGCTCAAGGTCATGGGCGCCAAGAAGATCGCCCTGGTGGCGCCCTACATGATTCCGCTGACCCAGCTGGTCATGGACTACGTGGCCGCCGAAGGCTTCGAGATCGTGGACTGGCGCGCGCTGGAGATCCCCGACAACCTGGACGTGGGCCGCCACGACCCCGCCAAACTGCCCGGCATCGTGGCCGGCATGAACTACGCCGACGCCGACGTGATCGTGCTGTCGGCCTGCGTGCAGATGCCCTCGCTGCCGGCCGTGGCCCAGGTCGAGGCCCAGACCGGCAAGCCCGTGCTGACCGCCTCCATCGCCACCACCTATGCCATCCTCAAGGAACTGGGGCTGGACCCCGTGGTGCCGGGCGCGGGCGCGCTGCTGTCGGGCGCCTATCCCTACGACACCGGCACCAGCGCAGCCAAGGCCTGAGGAACACACGCATGACCAGCCACTCCAACTCCCCCACCCCCAGCACATTCCGCTACGGCGGCAACGTCCACGCCAACGGCATCCGCCAGCACTACCTGCGCTACGGCGGCGCCGAGGGCGAACGCGCGCAGCGCGACGCCGTCATCCTGATCCCCGGCATCACCAGCCCGGCCGTGACCTGGGGCTTCGTGGCCGAGCACCTGGGCCGCCAGTTCGACACCTATGTTCTGGACGTGCGCGGGCGCGGCCTGTCGTCCTCGGGCCCGGGCCTGGACTACAGCCTCGATGCCCAGGCCGCCGACGTGGCCGCCTTCGCCCAGGCACTGGGCCTGCAGCGCTGGGCGCTGGTCGGCCACTCCATGGGCGGACGCATCGCCGTGCGCGCCGCACGCAGCCAGCCGGTGGGGCTCACGCGCCTGGTCATCGTCGATCCGCCGGTCTCCGGCCCCGGCCGCCGCGCCTACCCGGCCGCCCTGCCCTGGTATGTGGACTCCATCCGCCAGGCCACGCTGGGCATGGATGCCGAGGCCATGCGCGCCTTCTGCCCCACCTGGACCGAAGAGCAGCGCCAGCTGCGCGCCCAGTGGCTGCACACCTGCCACGAGCCGGCCATCGTGCAGAGCTTCGAGGACTTCGGCCGTGACGACATCCATGCCGACCTGCCCCGCATCCAGCACCCGCTGCTGCTGGTCACGGCCGAGCGCGGCGACGTGGTGCGCAGCGAGGACGTGGCCGAGTGGCAAGGCCTGGCACCCCAGACCGAGCATGTGCGCGTGCCCAATGCCGGCCACATGATTCCCTGGGACAACGAGGCCGGCTTCTATTCGGCCCTGGGCGATTTCCTCGGCGCGCGGGTGGACTGAATGTCCAACCGCAGCCCACTCCCATCCATCGCGACACCAAGGAGCCGACCATGTCCGTCAGCGATATCGATCTGATCCACGCCTGGAAGCAGGTGCTCACGCTGTCCCGGCTCGAAGCCGGCCAGACCGTCACCGTGCTCACGGGCGCCGACACGCACCCGCAGACGCTGCGCTGCGCCATTGCCGCCTCCAGCGAAATGGGTGCACGCGTCAACCGCCTGGACCTGCCGCCCGTCAACGCCGAAAAATCGCTGAGCCGCGACTCGCTGGCCTACCTGGGCACGACGCCGCTGACCGGCAACCCCGCCGCCATCGCCGCGCTCAAGGCCAGCGACCTGGTGCTGGACCTGATGACCCTGCTGTTCTCGCCCGAGCAGCACGAGATCCTGCAGACCGGCACCAAGATCCTGCTGGCCGTCGAGCCGCCCGAGGTGCTGTGCCGCCTGGTGCCCACCGAGGGCGACCGCGCGCGCGTGCAGGCAGCATCCAAGCTGATCGAGGCCGCCGGGCAGATGCACATCACCTCGGCCGCGGGCACCGACCTGCGCTGCCGCCTGGGCAGCTTCCCGGCCATCTGCGAATACGGCTTCGTGGACCAGCCCGGCCGCTGGGACCACTGGCCCAGCGGCTTCGTGCTGACCTGGCCCGACGAGGGCGAGAGCAACGGCCGCGTGGTGCTGGACCGGGGCGACATCCTGCTGCCCATGAAGGACTACGTGACCGAGCCCATCGAACTCGTCATCGAAAAGGGCTACGTCACGCGCATCAGCGGCGGCCTGCAGGCCGACATCCTCAAGGAGTACATGGCCTCCTACGAGGACCCCGAGGCCTACGCCGTCTCCCACATCGGCTGGGGGCTGCAGCCGCGCGCCCACTGGTCCATGCTGGCCCACTACAACAAGGAAACCCACATCGGCATGGACGCCCGCGCCTTCGAGGGCAACTTCCTGTGGTCCATGGGCCCCAACAACGAGGCCGGGGGCAGCCGCACCACGGCCTGCCACATCGACATCCCCATGCGCCACTGCTCGGTGGCGCTGGACGGCAAGCCCACGGTCATTGACGGCGTGGTGCAGGACGAGGAAGGACTGGCGCGCGCCGCCAAAAGGTCCAAGCAAGGAAAGGACATCGCATGACCACGACAACCACCGGCCAGGCCCCCGGCGCGCAGAGCGTTCCCACCGAGGGCGTGCAGGGCGACATCTCTGCCTACGCGCGCCAGGGCTTCGGCACGCCGCTGCCGCTCAAGGCCCCGTTCGGCCTGCTCATCATCGACTTCGTCAACGGCTTTGCCGACCCGGCCGTCTTCGGCGGCGGCAACATCCCCGCAGCCATCGCGCAGACGCAGCACCTGCTGGCCCATGCGCGCGAGCGCGGCTGGCCCGTGGCGCACAGCCGCATCGTGTTCTCGGACGACGATGCCGACCACAACATCTTCTGCCTGAAGGTGCCCGGCATGCTGACCCTGAAGGAAGACAGCCCCAACAGCGCCATCGTGCCCCAGCTGGCCCCGGCCGCTGGCGAATACGTGGTGCGCAAGAGCACGCCCTCGGCCTTCTTCGGCACCATGCTCGCACCCTGGCTGGCACAGCGCGGCGTGCAGACCCTGCTGGTGGCCGGCTGCGTGACCAGCGGCTGCGTACGCGCCAGCGTGGTCGATGCCATGCAGTCGGGCTTTCGCCCGCTGGTGGTGGCCGACTGCTGCGGCGACCGCGCCCTGGGCCCGCACGAGGCCAACCTGTTCGACATGGCCCAGAAGTACGCGGCGGTGATGCCGCTGGGCCAGGCCATCGCCGACACCGACGCCCTCGCCGCAGGTTGATCCCACCGCGCCAACGCGCCTATGGGGCCGGCCCTGCGCAGCCGGCCCCGGAGTGCATAACATGCACAGGGCACGCCTGAAGGCGTGCCCGCGAAGAACACCGCCCCATGAACCTGCCCCAGCCCCAAGCCCTGCACGCACAGCTGCTCACGCGCGCCGACACCCTGCTCGTGGTGCGCCAGCCCGTGGCGCCGCCGCGCCCTGCGCCCGGCCAGCCCGGCACGGCCACCGACTATGTGCAGTCCACGCCAGAGGTCTTCGTGGCCGTGCTGGCCGACGAAGCCGCGCCCCAGGGCTGGCGCGCCCTGGCCTTCAACGGCCATGTGGACCTGGGCACGGGCATACGCACGGCGCTGGCGCAGATCGTGGCGGAAGAGCTCGAAGTGCCTCTGGAGCGCCTGGACATGGTGCTGGGCCACACGGCCGCCGCGCCCAACCAGGGCCCGACCATTGCCAGCGCCAGCATCCAGATCTCGGCCGTGCCGCTGCGCCGCGCCGCCGCCCAGGCGCGCGAGCAGCTGCTGGCACTGGCCGCGCAGCAATGGAGCGTGGCGGCGGACCGGCTCCAGGCGCGCGAAGGCCTGGTGCGCTTTGCCGATGGCAGCGATGCCCGCGAACTCCGCTATGGCGATCTGCTGCGCGGCCAGCAACTGCAGCTGACGCTGGCCCCGCCCGATCAGGAAGTGAAGCTCAAGCCCGCCAGCGAATACCGGCTGGTCGGCCGTGGCGCGGCGCGCGTGGACATCCCCGCCAAGGCCACGGGCGAGCTGAGCTTTGTGCACGATGTGCGCGTGCCCGGCATGCGCCATGGCCGCGTCATCCGCCCTCCGCACCCGGGCCGCGACGGTGGCGATTTCATCGGCCGCTGCCTGGTGGCCGTGGAGCGCGACTCCGTGGCCCACCTGCCCGGCAACGTGCAGGTGGTCACCGAAGGTGATTTCGTCGGCGTGGTCGCCGACCGCGAGGAACAGGCCATTGCCGCCATGCGCGCGCTGCGCGTGCAATGGCAGGCCGTGCCGCCAGCGCCTGACTTATCCGATCTGGCTGCGGCGATACGCGCCAATCCCGCCCAGCACCGCTCGCTGGTGGACCAGGGCACTGTGGACGATGCCTTCGCGGGCGTCGGCACGGGTGCGGCCACCGAACTGCGCCGCAGCTACGTCTGGCCCTACCAGATGCATGCCTCCATCGGCCCGTCCTGCGCCGTGGCCGATTTCAGCGAGGGCCGTCTCAAGCTCTGGGCAGGCACGCAGAACCCCCACATGCTGCGCACCGACCTGGACCGCCTGCTGCAACTGGGCGAGGACCGCATCGAGATCGTGCGCCTGGAGGCGGCCGGCTGCTACGGCCGCAACTGCGCCGACGATGTCTGCGCCGACGCCGCCCTGCTGTCCATGGCCGTGGGTACGCCCGTGCGCGTGCAGCTCACGCGCGAGCAGGAACACCAGTGGGAGCCCAAGGGCACGGCCCAGCTCATGGACGTGAGCGCGGCCATCGATGCCCGGGGCGAACTGCTGGCCTACGACTTTGCCGTGCGCTACCCCTCCAACGACGCGCCGCTGCTGGCCCTGCTGCTCACCGGCCGCATCCCGGGCGAGCCGCGCACGCTGGAGATGGGCGACCGTACCGCCGTGCCGCCCTACCGCTATGCCAGCCAGCGCATCACCTGCCATGACATGGCGCCCATCGTGCGCTCGTCCTGGCTGCGCGGCGTCTCGGCCCTGCCCAATTCCTTTGCCCACGATTGCATGATCGACGAGCTGGCCCATGCGGCCGGCGCCGACCCCGTGGACTACCGTGTTCGCCACCTCGATGACCCGCGCGCCATCGAGCTGATCGAGGCCACGGCTCGCCACGCCGGCTGGCAGCGGAATCACACAGGAAGCCGGGGCCGCCCCGGCGCCGACGGCCTGCTGCACGGGCGCGGCGTGGCCTATGCGCGCTACATCCACAGCCGCTTTCCCGGCTTCGGCGCGGCCTGGGCCGCCTGGGTCATCGACATCGACGTGGACCCCGCCAGCGGCCGCATCACCGTGCGGCGCCTGGTCGTGGGCCAGGACACGGGAATGATGGTCAACCCCGACGGCGTGCGCCACCAGATCCACGGCAACGTCATCCAGACCCTGAGCCGCAGCCTGATGGAGAAGGTCGCCTTCAATGCGCAAGGTGTGGCCAGCCGCGAATGGGGCAGCTACCCCATCATCGGCTTCCGCGACCTGCCCCCCATCGAAGTGGTGCTGATGCCGCGCCAGGACGAGCCCCCCATGGGCGCAGGCGAATCGGCCTCGGTCCCCGGCCCGGCCGCCCTGGCCAATGCGCTGTTCGACGCCACCGGCCGGCGCTTCTACGCCGCGCCCTTCACGCCCGACGTGGTGCGCGCCGCACTGAATGCCGCGCCGAACGCCACGCCAGAGACTGCGCTGGCAGGCCAGCGGACCCAGCCGGCCTAAACCGTCCAGGCCTTCACAGGCCCGCCAGTTTCCTGGCGTCATCCAGGTCCGGGTGGTCGAACGCCAGGGCAAACTCATCGAGCTCCTGCGCGGTCATTCCAACCTCCGCAGACAGGCCCAGCACGCGCCACTGCAACACGGCCTCGACAACTTGGCGCACGATCGCCAGCGACTGGTCGCGGCTCAGTGAAAATTGCGAGGCTTGGCCCATCAACTGCGCCATGCTGGTGATAGGGCCTGTGTCTTCGCTCAACCATGTCTTGGACTCACGGTTCTTTTCCGGCATGGGATTGATGTCGAATGCCGGGGAAAGCTGCCATTGGTTGTCCCCTACATAGAGGAACCCCAGGTTTTGCAGATGGTCATCGACATTGGTGATGAGGTGATGGAACACCAGGCGCCGCCATAGTTGCCGCGCGTCATCCACGTAGTTCGCGCTCAGCCCTTTCATCTGCGCGAGCACCTCGGTGTACGCGTGTTCATGCTGCCGACTCGCCTGCAGCAGTGTGGCGCCGGATATGTAGGGAATGCGCGTATCCCCGGGCCCACGGTCGAAACGGCGGATGACTGCCACAGGTGTGCCATGCACGGCAACCACATGGGCTTGTGCAGCATCAATGCCGGCCAGGCGTGCCAGTTTCAACGCCAGGACTTCGGCACGCGTCACATTGCGATCGTCCTGAACGCTGGGGAATTTCCCCAACGCCAAATGCCCCTTTTCATCAAGGATGCTGCACTTCGGGCGCATGCCTCCCAGCGAGGTCGCCTTGCCCCGCAGGTAGGCCAGATCCTGGGCCGACTCCCTGCCGAGCTCCACGGCCCTCGAGGAGGCGAGCATTTTCTCCAGTTCCAGCAACGGAGGCGTCGCAGTCTGCCCTGCGCGTACGGACTCCAGATAGACGCCTTGCGCACTGCGCAACCTCAGGGCGCCCATCCGGCTGAAGTCATCGACGGCGCAAAGGTAGTCGAGTTCGGTCAGTGCCCCAAGAGCCGGGTCCTTCTCGCGCCGCTTGGCATGCGCACGGGCAATGACACGCCGCCCCCAGGCATCCGGCTCCGTGTCTCCCAGCGCAAGGAAGAACAAGGAGTCCTCCCGGGTCTCTGGTTTGCGCGTCTGGTAGATCGGCGTGAGCGCGAGATCGGGGGAGACGTTGAACGCATCCTTGTGACCCAGCCAGTCCTGGAAGTAGGCGAACTGGGTGAACATGCGCATGCCGTTGCGCACGAATACCAGCCTGCCCACGGCCGTGCCCGCCTTGCCCAGGCACACGTCCAGTTCCGACTTCATGTTGTGGACCATTGCAGCGGAGCGCGTCACCATGTCGCATTCGCCCTTCAGAACGCCTTGGGTGCCTTGCGGCGTTTGCTGTAGATGCGCGCAGGCAGTTGCGCATCCATCAGTGCCAGTCCGACGGAGTCGGTCGGGGTGTCCAGGAGCAGGCGCAATTTCTCCAACTCACCGAAGACCTGCAGGGCACTTGCCAGATAGGAAAGCGCAATTCCGGGGTGGCCATCTTCCAGGCGGCGCACGGTGCTGACCGAAACGCCCATGCGGGATGCCAGATCGGCCTGCGACAGCCCCCGCCGCCGCCGCGCCAGTTCAATGCTCTGGCCCAGTGCCTTGATGGCCCGATCAACGGGAAGATTGGTTGCAGTTGCCATCAAAATATTCTCATACGAGTGCTTGCAGCATGCAAGCGCTCTGATATGAATGATATTACGGCCTTTGAACGATGCCCACCTGTGCCGGAAGAAACCCAACCGACAGCACTCCCGGTCGCTGCTTCCAGCGAAGGGCGCTAGGGCCTGTTCACACTAATGCGGGGTCGCGAAGCTGCCTGCCAGCCCGCCAATCAAGGCGCGCGACGCCGTGCGTGTGCTCACACGCACAAGGAGCGCAACGCTGAGTGGCGGGCTGGCAGGCAGCTTCCCTTCGGGTTGCCCGGCTGCGGGGCCGTCTGCGGCGTTGCACGCGCTTGCAAGGCACGGGCCTTGCTGCGCACGTGCGCCTTGCATACGACCCCGCAGCCGGGCAACGCGATCCTCGCATTAGTGTGAACAGGCCCTAACCCGCCAGCGCCCCCGCATGCCGCAGGCACTGCGCACGCCAATCGGCGTCGTCCTGCAGTTGCAGCGCCGCCTGCAGAGCGCGCGTGGGCGCCACGCCCTGCTGGGCCATGAAGCCTATGGGGGTGACCAGTTCGGGCGAGCGCAGTGGCCGCGCCACCAGGCCCGGCATGTGGCGCACCGTGGCCACCATGGCGCCGGGCAGCACGGTGGTCATGCCATCCGTTCCTTGCGCCACGGCCATCACCAGGGTCAGCACGGAGTTGGTTTCCATGGCGGGCTGCACGGCCATGTCCACGGCGGCGAAGGCCTCGTCGATCACCGTGCGGTTGTGCATGTCGGGGGTGAGCAGGCACAGCGGCATGCCGGCCACTTCGCGCCAGGCGATGTCGGCGCCAAAGGCAAAGGGCCGGCCCTCGCCCTGCCCATCGCGGCACTCGCGGCACAGCAGGTAGTAATGCTCCTCGTACTGGGGCCAGGACTGCAGGCGCGGGCCGCGCGGCGGCATGCGCGCGCTGTAGCCCAGGGCCAGGTCCAGCGACAGGTCTTCGAGCCCGCTCTCGATCTCGGCCGAGCTCATGGACAGCACCACGGGCGTGATGCCCGGATGGTGCTCGCGCAGCAGGGCCGCAAAGCGCGTGAGCATGGGCATGGCCGTGGGCACGGCCGCCATGCGCAGCTGCCCGCGCAGCGCGCCGGCGGCGGCGCTCAGTTCCTGGCGCAGGCCTTCCTCGGCCCGCAGCATGGCCAGGGCCGTGGCCAGCACCTGATCGCCCTCGGGCGTGAAGCCCGCGAACGAGCGGCCCCGGCGCACGATGACCGTGCCGAACTCCTCCTCCAGCGCGCGCAGCGCATTGGACAGCGCCGGCTGGGTGATGTGGCATGCCAGCGCCGCGCGGCCGAAATGGCGGTGCTCGTTGAGCGCCGCCAGATACCGCATCGAGGTCAGCAGGTTCATGCCGGCAGCGCCAGAAGGGTCAGGTTCCCTGGCTCACCGTGATGGTGGGGAACTTGCTCGTGAAATCGCGTGCCTTGAGCGCCACCTTCACGGCCAGGTCGCGCGCCACCTTCTTGTAGATCTGCGCGGCCTCGCTGTCGGGCTCGGCCACCACGGTGGGCTTGCCGCTGTCGGCCTGCAGGCGGATCTGCAGCGACAGGGGCAGGGCGCCCAGGTAGTCGATGCCGTACTCGGCCGCCATCTGCTTGCCGCCCTCGGCGCCGAAGATGTGCTCTACATGGCCGCAGTTGGTGCAGACGTGGGCCGCCATGTTCTCCACCAGGCCCAGGATGGGCACGCCCACCTTCTCGAACATCTTCACGCCCTTCTTGGCGTCGATCAGCGCGATGTCCTGCGGCGTGGTGACGACCACGGCGCCCGTCATGGGCACGCGCTGGGCCAGCGTCAGCTGGATGTCGCCGGTGCCGGGCGGCATGTCCACCAGCAGGTAGTCCAGATCCTTCCAGTTGGTCTGGCGCAGCATCTGCTCCAGCGCCTGCGTGGCCATGGGGCCGCGCCAGATCATGGCCTGGTCGTTGTTGACCAGGAAACCGATGGACATGACCTGCACGCCATGGCTTTCCATGGGCTCCATGGTCTTGCCGTCAGGGCTTTCGGGGCGGCCCGAGATACCCATCATCATGGGCTGGCTGGGGCCGTAGATGTCGGCGTCCAGGATGCCCACGCGCGCGCCCTCGGCGGCCAGCGCCAGCGCCAGGTTGGCCGTGGTCGTGCTCTTGCCCACGCCGCCCTTGCCGGACGAGATGGCGATGATGTTCTTGACGCCCGGCAGCAACTGCACGCCGCGCTGCACCGCATGCGCGGCGACCTTGGATGTGATGTTGACCGAGACATTGCCCACGCCCTCGACGGTCTTGGCCGCCGCGACGAACTGGCCGCGCAGCGCCGGCACCAGGCTTTGCGCCGGATAGCCCATCTCCACGTCGAAGGCCACGTCGGCCCCCGTGACCTGCAGGTTGCGCAGGGCGCGGGTGCTCACATAGTCCTTGCCGGTGTGGGGGTCGAGCACGCTGGAGAGCGCGGCCAAGAGCGCTTGTTCTGTGACTGCCATTGCTTTGATTACTCCTAGAGCCGGATAGTCTATCCAAGGCACCATCCCCTCGCTCACGCGAGACAATGCGGGCCTTGCTGCCTTTGTGGCCCCTGTTCCCGCCTTTTTCCGCGAAAGATCCGCCCCGTGAAATTCAAGATGGCCCACAACTCCCTGTTCGCGATCCTGCTGCGCTCGCGCTGGTGGATCAGCATCGCGCTGGCCGCGCTGGTGACCCTGGTGTCCACGGCGCTGCTGCCCAAGGACATCGCGCCGTTCGCCGCCATCACCGCCCTGCCCTTCTTCGGCATAGGCTGCGTTGCCGCCTGGCGCCAGCTGCGCGCGCCCAGCCCCGCCAAGGTGGAGCAGGCCCTGGAGATCGCCGCCCAGCAAAGCTGGCGCGAGTTCGCCGATCGGCTCGATCGCGCCTGGCAGGCCGAGGGCTACACCGTGACCCGCCTGTCCGACAAGGATGGCGCCGACTTCGTGCTGGAACGCGAAGGCCGCACCACCGTGGCCAGCGCCAAGCGCTGGAAGGCCGGCGTGCACGGCATGGAGCCGCTGCGCGCCCTGCTGGCCGCAGGCCAGGCGCGCGATGCGACCACGGTCTGCTACCTGTCGCTGCAGCCGCCGGCCGAGAATGCGGCCGCCTGGGCCAAGCAGCAGGGCATCGCCCTGATCTCCGGCAAGGACCTGGGCTCCCTGCTGGCCAAGGCCTGATCCCTTCGGGGTCATCCCCTGATCTGATGACGGCCGGCGCGCGGCACACTCCAGGCATGCCCGATGCCGCGCCCTCACCCGACTCCAGTCTCCCTCCCCCCAGCACCGGACTGCTGCTCAGCGGCGGCGGCGCCCGCGCCGCCTACCAGGCCGGCGTGCTGGAGGCCATTGCCGAGATACGCCGCGCCTGCGGCCAGCAGCATGGCCCCAATCCCTTTCCCATCCTGGTCGGCACCTCGGCCGGCGCCATCAACGCGGCGGCCCTGGCCTGCGGCAGCGACCATTTCGACCGGGCCGTGCGCCGCATGTCGCGCATCTGGCGCAACCTGCGGCCCGAGGACATCTACCTGTCCGACTCGCTGAGCGTGCTGCGCAGCGGCGCACGCTGGCTGACCCTGCTGTCCCTGGGCTGGGCCCTGGCGCGCTGGGGCCGCATGCGCCCGCGTTCGCTGCTGGACAACCAGCCGCTGGGCCGGCTGCTGTCGCGCGGCCTGGTTCCGCTGGAACGCCTGCCGCAATTGATCGCGGACGGCCACCTGCGTGCGCTGGCGGTGTCCGCCTCCAGCTACACCACCAGCGAGCATGTGACCTTCTGCCAGGCGCAGGACCAGCTCCAGCCCTGGGTGCGCAACCAGCGCAAGGCCGCCGCCGCCCAGATCACGCACGCGCACCTGCTGGCCTCCTCGGCCATTCCCTTCATCTTTCCGGCCACGCCGCTGCCGCTGGACGGCGCCACCGAATACTTCGGCGACGGCTCCATGCGCCAGACCGCGCCGCTGGCGCCCGCCATCCACCTGGGCGCCGAGCGCATCCTCGTCGTGGGTGCGGGCCGGCGCACCGAGCCGCCGGCCAGGCCGCCGCCAGAAGGCGCAAGCTACCCGTCGCTGGCCCACATCGCGGGCCACACGCTGTCGAGCATCTTCCTGGACGCCCTGTCCCTGGACGTGGAGCGCGCCGAGCGCATCAACCAGACGCTGGCCCTGATCCCCCCCGCCGACCGCGAACGCAGCCGGCTGCGCCCCCTGCAGTTGCTGGTCATCTCGCCGTCCGAGCGCATAGACGCCATCGCCGCGCGCCACGTGGGCCAGTTGCCCCTGCCCATGCGCACCCTGCTGGGCGCCCTGGGCGTGCGCCAGGACGCCAGTGACCCGCGCGGCGCCGCCCTGGCCAGCTACCTGCTGTTCGAGCGCAGCTTCACCCGCGAACTCATGGCCCTGGGCCGGCGCGACGCGCTGGCGCGGCGCAGCGACATAGAGCAGTTCCTGGGCTGGCAGCGGCCGCTGGTCGCCAACTGACGGCCTGCAGCCAACAGGCCTAGCGCAGCGAAGGCCCGCAACAACTCCCTCGTATGTCGGCCTGCACGGAAAAGCCATCGCCGCCCCACAACCGCCCAGCCCTTCTAGAATGTCAGGTTCCCCCGAGAAAGCCGCCATCCATGACCGCACGCAAACTCTTCGTCACCACCGCCCTGCCGTACGCCAACGGCAACTTCCACATCGGCCACATCATGGAATACATCCAGGCCGACACCTGGGTGCGTGCGCAGCGAATGCAGGGCAACGCGGTCAACTTCGTGGGCGCCGATGACGCCCACGGCGCGCCCATCATGATTGCGGCCGAGAAGGCCGGCAAGACGCCCCAGCAGTTCGTGGCCGACATCGCCGCAGGCCGCAAGCAGTACCTGGACGGCTTCCACATCGCCTTCGACAACTGGCACAACACCGACGCGCCCGAAAACCATGTGCTGGCCCAGCAGATCTACAGGGACCTGAAGGCTGCCGGTTTCATCGAGACGCGCACCATCGAGCAGTTCTTCGACACCGAGAAGAACATGTTCCTGCCCGACCGCTTCATCAAGGGCGAATGCCCGCGCTGCCACGCCAAGGACCAGTACGGCGACAACTGCGAGGTCTGCAGCGCCGTCTACGCGCCCACCGACCTGATCAATCCCTACTCGGCGCTGTCCGGCGCCAAGCCCGTGCTCAAGAGCTCGGAGCATTTCTTCTTCAAGCTGTCGGACCCGCGCTGCGTGGAGTTCCTGACCGAGTGGACCCAGGACGGCCAGCATGTGCAGCCCGAGGTGGCCAACAAGATCAAGGAATGGTTCGGCGTGCGCACCAACCCGGACGGCACGACCAGCGAGGGCCTGGGCGACTGGGACATCTCGCGCGACGCGCCCTACTTCGGCATCGAGATCCCTGATGCGCCGGGCAAGTACTTCTACGTCTGGCTGGACGCGCCCGTGGGCTATCTGGCCTCGCTCAAGAACCTGCTGGACCGCCGTGGCGAGGACTACGAGGCCTACATGGCCGACCCCACGCTGGAGCAGTACCACTTCATCGGCAAGGACATCATCACCTTCCACACGCTGTTCTGGCCCGCCATGCTCAAGTTCAGCGGCCGCAAGACGCCCACCAAGATCTGCGTGCACGGCTTCATGACCGTGAACAACGGCGAGAAGATGAGCAAGAGCCGCGGCACCGGCCTGGACCCGCTCAAGTACCTGGGCCTGCAGATGAACCCCGAGTGGCTGCGCTACTACCTGGGCGCCAAGCTCAACGGCAAGAATGAAGACATCGACTTCAACCCCGATGACTTCATGGCCCGCGTCAACTCCGACCTGATCGGCAAGTACGTGAACATTGCCTCGCGCGCGGCCGGCTTCATCGCCAAGCGCTTCGACGGCAAGCTGGGTACGGTCAGCGAAGACGGCCAGGCCCTGCTGGCCCAGCTGCGCGGCCAGAGCGAGGCCGTTGTCCAGGCCTTCGAGAACCGCGACACGGCCCGCGCCGTGCGCGAAATCATGCAGCTGTGCGACCGCGTCAACGAATACGTGGATGCCAACAAGCCCTGGGAGCTGGCCAAGCAGGAAGGCATGGACGCCCGCCTGCAGGACGTATGCACCACCTGCATCGAGGCCTTCCGCCTGCTGACCATCTACCTGAAGCCCATCCTGCCGGCCGTGGCCGAACAGGTGGAAGGCTTCCTGAACGTGGCGCCGCTGCAGTTCGCCGACGCACAGAACCTGCTGGGCGCCGGCCATGCCATCGGCCTGTACAAGCACCTGATGCAGCGCGTGGACGTCAAGCAGCTGGAGGCCCTGTTCGAGGCCCCCGAGCCCGTGGTCGAGAAGGTCCTGCCCGGCGGCGAGGAGATTGCCGAAACCATCGGCATCGACGACTTCGCCAAGGTGGACCTGCGCATTGCCAAGATCGTGGAATGCAAGCCCGTGGAAGGCTCGACCAAGCTGCTGCAGCTCACGCTGGACGTGGGCGAAGGCAAGACACGCAACGTGTTCTCCGGCATCTCCAGCATGTACCAGCCCGAGCAGCTGCAGGGCAAGCTCACCGTGATGGTGGCCAACCTGGCACCGCGCAAGATGAAGTTCGGCATCTCCGAAGGCATGGTGCTGGCCGCCAGCCACGCCGATGAGAAGGCCAACCCCGGCATCTACGTGCTGGAGCCCTTCCCCGGTGCCACACCCGGCATGCGTATACATTGAAATGCCCCTGAGTCGCTTCGCGCCTTCCCCCTGAAGGGGGCATACGGGCACCCGGCGACACCCTCGGTGCGGGGCGGCCCTTCCTCGGCGTCCCTGACTTAGGCTCTGCCGGTTTCAAAGATTGCGCACAGTGTGTTGGACGACAATCATGAAGTCTGCAAAGTCCCGCAAGCCCTCACGGTCCCCGGCCCTGGGGGCTTTTCTTTGCCTGTGCGCCAGCGCCCTGCTGCCCGGCTGCACCGTGGTGGCCGTGACGGCCACGGCGGTCAGCGTCACGGCCTCGGCCGTGGGGCTGGCCGCGGATGCGGCCGTGGGCACGGTCAAGATCGTCGGCAAGGGAGTGGGCAAGGCCGTCGATGCGATGAGCGATGACGGGGCAGCCGCAGACAACAGCGGCATCACGGTCCGCTACCGCACGCCCGATGGGCAGCCTCTGACGCCCTGAGGCTACTGCCCGGCGTAGCGCCCGGGCCGGTGGCTCACGGCCAGGAACACGCCCATGATCACGGCCGCCAGCACCGACCAGGCCACGCGCTCGAAGGGCACGACCCACAGCGCCAGCAGCACCACGCAGCAGTCGATGGCCATCTGCACCTTGCCGGCGCGGATGCCGTAGCGGTCCTGCAGGTAGAGCGAGGCAATGGTGGCGCCGCCCAGGCTGGAGCGGTGGCGCGCCAGGAACAGCAGGCCCGAGCCCATGAGCAGGCCGCCCGCAATGGCGGCAAAGGCCGGGTGCAGGTAGTCGATGTGGATGAGGCGCGGCCCCATTTCGGTGATCAGCGACAGCGCGCCCACGCAGATGAAGGTCTTGACCGTGAAGGTGCGGCCCACGCGCGTCCAGGCAAACCAGTAGAACGGAATGTTGATCCCGAAGAAGACCAGGCCGAACGGCCAGCCCGTGGCGTAGTGCAGCACGAAGGCCAGGCCCGCCGTGCTTCCCGTCAAAAGCCCCGCCTGGGCGAACATCATCATGGCGATGCCCACGAACAGGGTTCCGGTGAAGAGGGCCTGGACATCCTCGAAGAGGCCATGGCGCAGCGAAGCGGTGGCCGGGACAGGCGCAGCGGGCGCGGCAGCGGGTAGGGAAGGCGTGGACATTGTCGGGGTGATGACAGATCTATCGTCGCAAAGGCCCCGGTTCGGGGCCTTCACCGTACCCATGGGGTGTCATAGGTACAAACCCGGATTCTAGAGACTGTTGCCCCGGCGCGCTGTGGCGTGCAGGGTACAGCGCATCGCAGGATGCTTGCAGGAACTTGCAAGGGCCTGCTGTCAGGCGCCGCCGTGCAGTTTCTCGCGGCCGGCGCTGCGCAGCACGCGGCCGTCGGGGCCGAAGGTCACGGTGAACTCCATGTCGCGCGTGGGGGGATCGATGTAGTTCCAGTCCCAGTCGGTTTCCTGCTTGAGCTGGTAGGGCGTGATCTTGGCGGGCTTGCCCAGCATGCGGCGCACCTGCTCCTCGTCCATGCCGGGGCGGATTTTCTCGAAGTTGTGCGGCGCCAGCACCTGGCGCAGCGCGCTCATGCGGCCATCGGTGCCGATGGTGATCATGTAGTTGCGGCTGCCGGCGGGCTGGCGGTTGTACTCGAAGGTGCGCGAGCCGTCGGGCTCGGTCCAGATGCGTTCGGGCTCGCCAAAGCGGGCGCGGACGTCGGCCTCGGTGGACAGGCCTTCTTCGAGTTCCTTGATGTTTTGGGGATCGCAGCCGGGCAGCGAGAGCATGCCCATCACGGCGACGGCAACCCCCAGAAGACGGGAGACTAGGTTCATCGGCGGTGTCCCGGTAAAATCACGCGATTCAAGAGGTTATCAGACTATGTCATTCTTTCGCCGCCCCGACTATCGCTCCGACGCCACCAACTTCATCAACGACCTGAAGAAGCAAAAGCCCGAGCTGCCCAGCCAGCAACTGGCCGGCCGCTCGCTGCTGTGGGACAAGGACGTGAACCACGAAGTCTGGGAAGACCTGCGCGCCGGCCGCGTGGACCAGAAGCCCTACGTCTACCAGACGAACTCCTGATTGCCCATGCGATGAAAAATCAGCCTGTTCCCACCGTGCACCCTGCGCATGCGGCATTCGCCCAGGCAGCAAGGCATGGCCGAGGCTGAATCCGCGCTGGCGCCTGCGGGCGCCTCCGCCACATCCCCCCCTCCTGGCGACGGCACCCCGGTCGTGATCGACCAGGTGGCTTTGGCGCGCCTGTACGGCGAGCCGCTGTTCGCCCTGCCGCAGGATCTGTACATCCCGCCCGATGCGCTGGAGGTCTTCCTCGAAGCCTTCGAAGGGCCGCTGGACCTGTTGCTGTACCTGATCCGCAAGCAGAACTTCAACATCCTCGACATTCCCATGCTGGACGTGACGCGCCAGTACATGCGCTATGTCGACGAGATCCGCAGCCGCAACCTCGAACTGGCGGCCGAGTACCTGCTGATGGCGGCCATGCTCATCGAGATCAAGTCGCGCATGCTGCTGCCGCCCAAGAAGCAGGAAGGCGGCGAAGAGGCCGAGGACCCGCGCGCCGAGCTGGTGCGCCGGCTGCTCGAGTACGAGCAGATCAAGCTCGCTGCCCACCAGCTCGGCCAGGTGCCGCACTACGGGCGTGACTTCCTCCGGGCCCAGATCCACATCGAGCAGAACCTGCAGCCGCGCTTTCCCGATGTGGACGTGGCCGAGCTGCAATCGGCCTGGCGCGACATTCTCAAGCGCGCCAAGCTCGTGCAAAGCCACAAGATCACGCGCGAGGAACTCTCGGTGCGCGAGTACATGAGCCAGGTGCTCAAGGCCCTGCAGGGCCGGCGCTTCGTCGAGTTCGAGACCCTGTTCCAGCCCGAGAAAGGCTCGACCGTGCTGGTCGTCACCTTCATCGCCCTGCTGGAGCTGGCCAAGGAAACGCTGATCGAGATCACCCAGGCCGAAGCCTTTGCGCCCATCTACGTGCGCCTGGCCTATACGCCCGTCTAGCGGGCACGGACACAGGCACGCGCACACCGACAGGCCGGCTCCACCGGCCTCCATGCACCATGACTTACAGCGTCAAAGAAATCTTCTACACCCTGCAGGGCGAGGGCGGCCAGGCCGGCACGCCGGCCATCTTCTGCCGATTTGCAGGCTGCAACCTCTGGACCGGCCGTGAGCAGGACCGCGCCAGCGCCATCTGCCAGTTCTGCGACACCGACTTCGTGGGCACCGACGGCACGCTGGGCGGCAAGTTCGCCACGGCCGACGCCCTGGCCGAACGCATCCTGTCCCAATGGCCGGCCGGCGACAGCCAGCACCGCATGGTGGTGCTGACCGGGGGAGAGCCCCTGCTGCAGGTGGACGAGCCCCTGATCGCCGCCCTGCATGCGCGCGGCTTTCGCATTTCCGTGGAAAGCAACGGCACCGTGGCCGCGCCCGAGGGCATCGACTGGCTGTGCATCAGCCCCAAGGCCGGCGCCGACTGGGTGCAGCGCAGCGGCCAGGAGCTCAAGCTGGTCTGGCCGCAGCCCGGCTTCGATCTGCAGGCCATCGAGGCCGGCACCCGTTTCGACCGCTATTTCCTGCAGCCCATGGACAACGTCCTGCAGGCCGACAACACGGCCGCCTGCATAGCGCAATGCCTGCAGCGCCCGGCCTGGCGCCTGAGCCTGCAGACCCACAAGCTCACCGGCATCCGCTGATTTTTGCCATGCAGTTCACCGTACACCAGCGCTTTTTCTTCGATGCCGCCCACACGCTGGAGCGCGCCATCGAAACCGAGAGCAGCCGCCGCATCCACGGCCACACCTACTATGCCGAAGTCAGCGTCACCGGCCCGCGCAATCCGGACAACGGCATGGTGATCGACCTGGGCTACCTGCGCTCGCGCCTGAAGACCCTGGGCGACGCGCTGGACCACCGCTTTCTCGACGAAATCCCCGGCCTGGGCAAGCCCACGCTGGAAAACCTGTGCCTGTTCATTGCCGATTCTCTGGCCGACCTGCAGCCCGCCCCCAGCCGCATCCGCGTATGGCGCGACAGCATCGGCGATGGCTGCGTGCTCGACCTGAACTGAAGCCAGGCCCCGCAGCAGCGCCGCTGCCGTTGAACAACTTCACGGCCTTCATGGGATTTCTCCTTCGCATATAGACTTGGTGGCTTTTTTTGCCAGCCCAGGCCCCATCAAGACCGCGCAAAGCGCCCCTCGAGAGACAAAACATGTTCCGCACCCTGCTCAAATCCAAGATCCACCGCGTCAAGACCACGCAATGCGAGCTGCACTATGAAGGCTCCTGCGCCATCGACGAGGACCTGCTGGACGCCGCCAACATCGTCGAGAACGAGCAGGTGCACATCTGGAACATCGACAACGGCGAACGCTTCGTCACCTATGCCATCAAGGGCCAGCGCGGCAGCGGCATGATCTCGGTCAACGGCTCGGCCGCGCGCCGCGCTGCCGTGGGCGACCTGCTGATCATTGCCTCCTTCGCCCAGGTGCATGAGACCGACGTGGCCACGCACCAGCCGCAGCTGGTCTTCGTGGACGATGCCAACCGCCAGGTCGAACTGCGCCACCACGTTCCCACGCAGCAGCTGTGAGCTGCGCTGCGGTGTGACAATCGCGCGATGACTCAATCGCTTGCCGCCCGCAGCCTTGCGGCTGTGTGGCACCCCTGCACCCAGATGAAGCGGCACGAGGCCGCGCCCCCCATCGCCATCGCGCGCGCACAGGGGCCCTGGCTCCACGACACCGAAGGGCGCCGCTACCTGGATGGCGTCAGCTCCTGGTGGGTCAACCTCTTCGGCCACAGCCATCCGCACATCCAGGCCGCGCTCACCGACCAGCTCGCCAGGCTTGACCATGTGATGCTGGCCGGCTTCACGCACGCGCCCGTGGTGGAGCTGTCCGAACGGCTGGCCACGCTCACCGGCCTGGGCCATGCCTTCTACGGCAGCGACGGCGCATCGGCCACCGAGATCGCCCTCAAGATGAGCGCCCATTACTGGCGCAACCTGGGCCGCCCCGCCAAGAGCCGCTTTGCCGGGCTGGCCGGCGGCTACCACGGCGAAACCGTGGGCGCGCTGGCCGTGACCGATATTCCCCTCTTCCGCGAAGCCTATGCGCCCCTGGTGCGCCTGGCCGACACCGTGCCCAGCCCCGATGCACGCGGCGCGCAAGGCGGCGAAAGCCCGGTCGATGTGGCTCGGCGCGCCGCCGAAGGCCTGCGCCAGTGGCTGGAGCAGCACCACGAGACGACGGCCGCCCTCATCGTCGAGCCGCTGGTGCAGTGCGCGGCCGGCATGGCCATGCACGACCCCGAATACCTGCGCCTGGCGCGCGCCCTGTGCGACCGCTACGAGGTGCACCTGGTGGTGGACGAGATCGCCGTGGGCTTCGGCCGCACGGGCAGCATGTTCGCCCACCAGCAGGCCGGCATACGGCCGGATTTCATCTGCCTGTCCAAGGGCCTGACGGGCGGCACGCTGGCCCTGTCGGCCGTGCTGACCACCGAGACCGTCTACGCCGCCTTCTACGACGATTCCGTGGCGCGCGGCTTCCTGCACTCGCACTCGTACACCGGCAACCCGCTGGCCTGCCGTGCGGCCCTGGCCACGCTGGAGCTGTTCGAGCAGACCGATGCCATCAACGCCAACCTCGCGCTGGCGCAAAGGCTGGACGGCGCCTTCACCCGTTTGAACCAGCACGCCCGCGTGCGCCACGCACGGCGCCAGGGAATGATCTGGGCCTGGGATGTGCAGACCTCGCTGCCCGACTTCTCGCGCCGCTACAGCGCAGCCGCACTGGAGCGCGGGCTGCTGCTGCGCCCGATCAGCAACACCCTCTACGCCATGCCGCCCTATTTGCTGGACGAAGAGGCCGTGCAGCACCTGGCCGCCAGCGCGCTGGCCGCCCTTGAAGACACCCTGGCCCAGGAGAACCATTCGTGAACGCCCACCGCACCATTGGCTGCTTTGTCACCGGCACCGACACGGGCGTGGGCAAGACCCTGGCCTCCTGCGGGCTGCTGCATGCGCTGGCCCGCCACCATGCCCGCGTGGTGGGCATGAAGGCCGTGGCCGCAGGCGCCGAGCCCGACGGCCAGGGCGGCTGGGCCAACGAGGACACGCTGGCGCTGCGCGCCGCCTCCACCCTGGCCGTGCCGCCCGAACTGGACAACCCCGTGCTGCTGCCCGATCCCATGTCGCCGCACATCGCCGCGCAGCGCGCGGGCCGCTCCATAGAGATCGCGCACATCGTGGACAGCTACCGGCGCCTGGCCGAACAGGCCGACGCCGTGGTGGTGGAAGGCGCGGGCGGCTTTCTCGTGCCGCTGTCCGACCAGCTCTCGGGCGCCGACCTGGCCTGCGCGCTGGACCTGCCCGTGGTCATGGTCGTGGGCCTGCGGCTGGGCTGCCTGAACCACGCTGCCCTCACGGCCGAGGCCATCCGCGCGCGCGGACTGCGCCTGGCCGGCTGGATTGCCAGCCGCGTGGACCCCGCCATGCTGGTGCCCGAGGAAAACATGGCCTGGCTGCGCCAGCATCTGGACCGGCAACTGCAGGCGCCGCTGCTGGCCGACATCCCCTTCCAGCAGCACCCCGACCCGCGCGCCACCACCTACACCCTGCCGGAGCAATGGAAATGAGCGGCTCCTGGCTGGACGACATCCCCGCGCGCATCGCCGAACTCGACGCAGCCCACCTGCGCCGGCGCCGCCGCGCCACGGCGCCGCTGCAGGGAGCCGCCAGCGGCGCCCACATGGAGGTGGACGGCCACCCCATGCTGGCCTTTTGCAGCAACGACTACCTGGGCCTGGCCGGCCACCCCACCCTGGTGCGCGCCGCCTGCGCGGGCGCCCAGGCCTTTGGCGTGGGCTCGGGCGGCTCGCCCCTGGTCAGCGGCCACAGCACGGCCAACGCCGCGCTGGAGGAGCAGCTGGCGCACTTCGTGCAACTGCCGCGTGCGCTCTACTTCTATGCGGGCTACGCCACCAATGCCGGCATCGTGCCGGCCCTGGTGGGCGCGGGCGATGCCCTGTTCTCCGATGCGCTCAACCACGCCTGCCTGATCGACGGCGCCCGCCTGTCGCGCGCCCAGGTCCACCGCTATGCCCATGCCGACCTGACCGATCTGGCCGCGCAATTGGCCGCCAGCACGGCCCGCCGCAAGCTGGTCATCAGCGATGCCGTGTTCAGCATGGACGGCAATGTGGCCGACATCCGGGGACTGCTGGCGCTGTGCGAGCAGTACGACGCACTGCTGCTGCTCGACGACGCGCATGGCTTCGGCGTGCTGGGCCCCCAGGGCCGGGGCAGCCTGGCCGAGGCGGGACTGACGGGCGCAAACGCCTCGCCCCGCGTGCTCTACATGGCCACCCTGGGCAAGGCCGCTGGCGTGGCCGGTGCCTTTGTCGCGGGCAGCGACATGCTGGTCGAATGGCTGCTGCAAAAGACGCGCAGCTACATCTTCGCCACAGCCGCGCCGCCCATGCTGGCCAGCGCGCTGCAGGCCAGCGTGGCCCTGATCGAGGCCGAGGACGAGCGCCGCGAGGCCCTGGCCGAACGCATTGCCGAGCTGCGCGCCGGCCTCACGCCGCTGCTGGCGCGCACGGGCTGGCAGCTGCTGCCTTCGCGCACCGCCGTGCAGGCCCTGGTCATAGGCTCCAACGCCACGGCCCTGGCCGTGATGGAGGGCCTGCGCGAGCGCGGCCTGTGGGTGCCCGCCATCCGCCCGCCCACCGTGCCCGAAGGCACGGCGCGGCTGCGCATCGCGCTGTCGGCCTCCCACACGCGCATCGACGTGCAGCTGCTGCTGACGGCGCTGGACGAGGTCTCGCGCCTGGCCCCACCCCTGCCCTGAATCCCTCTTCACCACCGGAACGGAGACATCCATGCCCCATCTCTACGTCGAATACACCGACAACCTCGCCGGCCTGCCCGGCCAGCAACTGCTGACCGAACTCAACGCCTTCGTCTGCGGCCACCCCAGCATCCTGGACGAGGCCGACGTCAAGGCCCGCCTGCTGCCGGTCAGCCAGTTCGAGATCGGCTCGGCACCGGCCAACCGCGGCTTCGTCCATGTGCAGCTGCGCCTGCTGGCAGGCCGTACCGACACGGCCAAGAAGGAACTGTCCGAAGGCATTGCCGCGGTGCTGCGCCGCCTCACGCCCCAGCCGGCCGGCATGATGGTCCAGCTCAGCGTGGAAATCGCCGACATGGACAAGCCCAGCTACTACAAGGGTCGCCTGTAAGGCAGGCGCCGGGCCTTGTCCGCCGTGAGCACCCGCGCACGCTGCGCGCAATGCCTGCGCCCTGAGCGCACCTGCCTGTGCCCCCTGGTGCAGCCGGTGCCGCATGCGGTGCAGCTGCTGGTGCTCCAGCATCCCGAGGAAGAACTGCAGGCCAAGGGCACGGGCCGGCTGCTGCACCTGTGCCTGCCCGCCAGCCGCCTGGCGGTGGGCGAGGCCTTCGAGCCAGCGCAGTTGCAGGCACTGCTGCACGCGCCCTGGCAGGCGGGCGACGCCCCGCGGCAGGCCGTACTGCTCTATCCGGAAACACCGCACGGCGACCAGTTGGGCCTGGCCAGGCAAGCGCCCTGGCCGCAGCCCGCGCCATGCCCCGAGGACCTGCGCCTGGTGGTGCTGGACGCCACCTGGCGCAAGAGCCGCAAGATGCTCTACCTCAACCCCGGCCTGCAGGCCCTGCCGCGCCTGGCACTGCAGGGCGACCTGCCCGCCTCGCGCTACGGCGCCCTGCGCAAGGCCCATGCGCCGGGCCAGCTGTCCACGCTGGAGGCAGCGGCCTGCGCGCTGCAACGGCTGGCGCCTGCCGGCCCGTCGCTGCAGCCGCTGCGCGATGCGTTCGAGGGGCTGCTGTCCCTGCATGCCCTGCACAGGCCCGAATGAAAAAACGCCTCGGGGAGCGAGGCGTTTTTCATGGCGGCCGGCCGTGCTTCAGTTTTCCGGCGTGATCTTGGCGAACTTGACCAGTTCGGCGTACTTGCCCATGTCGGTACGGATGATCTGGGCCAGGTTTTCGTCGCCCGTGGGGGCAATGATGCCCGCCCCTTCCAGGCGCGCGCGCATCGCCGGATCGGCCAGGCCCGCCTTCAAGGCCTTCTGCAGGCTGGCCACCACCTCGGCAGGCAGGTCCTTGGGCCCCACCAGCCCGAACCAGCCGCTCAGCGCGTAGCCCTTGAGCGCCGCGTTCTCGCCCAGTGCGGGCACGTCCTTCATCATGGCGATGCGGTGCGCCGTGGTCACGCCCAGGGCCTTGATCTTGCCGCTCTGGATGAACGGAGCCGCCACCGAGGGAGAGACGATGGCGAAATCCAGGTTGCCGCCGGCCAGGTCGCTGGTCATCGCGGCCGAGCCCTTGTAGGGCACATGGACGATGTCCACCCCGGCAATCTTCTTGATCAGCTCGCCCGAGAAATGCGGCGTGGACCCGATGCCCGGGCTGCCGTAGCTGTACTTGCCGGGATGGGCCTTGGCCAGGGCGATGAACTCGTCGATGGTCCTGGCCGGCATCTTGGTGCCGGCCACCCACAGGTTGGGCAGCACGCCGGTCAGCGCGATGCTGGTCAGGTCCGTGGCCGGGTCGTACTTCTGCGCGGCGTTGACGAACTTCGTGCCCGCCAATTCGTTGCTGGAGCCTGCGAGCAGGGTATAGCCATCGGCCTTGGCACCGACCACGCGCTGCGCGGCCACCACGCCGGCGGCACCGGGCACGTTGTCGACCACGACGGTCGCATTGAGGTGCTTGGCCAGGATGTCACCCACCACGCGCCCCACCAGGTCGACCGAGCCACCTGCCGCGTAGCCGACGACGACGCGAATGGGCTTGTTGGGATAGGTGGTCTGGGCGCACAGCGGGCCCGCCGCCAGGACAGCCGCGGCGCTGATCAGCGCGCGGCGGGAAATACGGAATTCATGCATGGATCGATCTCAAGGGAGACAGGTATCAGCCAACAATCAAAATGATATTGCTCAACAATATTCATCGATTGTCTGACATTGCCTTGTGGAATCCATCCCTGAAAACCATGAGTTCGACCCCGGCCTGCAGTTCAGCGCAGAACTGCCGGCAGCCAGCCGCGCAGGCTGTTGACGAAGGCCCAGCCCTGCACGCGCGGCAGATCGTCCAGCCGCACCGGGTGCTCCACCACGCGGCCCTCGTCCAGCGCCACCGCGCGGCCCACGCCGGGCAGCAGGCCGCTGGACAGCGGCGGAGTCACCCAGCGGCCCGCCAGCAGCACGGCGATGTTGCCGCGCGTGCCCTCGGTGATCTCGCCGTCCTCGTTGTGGAGCACGGTGTCGAACACCGAGGCATCGGTGGGCTGCAGGCTGTCGTAGTGCGCGCGGCGCGAGGTCTTGAAACGCACCCAGTCGCCATGCGCCACCGCATTGGCGATGGGCCGGTCGGCCAGCGCCAGCCGAACAGGCGTGGCCGAAGGCGGCAGCGGCGCCGCCTGGGTCTGTATCCGCCCCGTGGCATCCAGCGCCAGGCGCACGCGCCAGTGGCCGCTGGCGTGCGCCTGGCGCAGCTGCTGCAATGCCTGCTCCAGCACGGCATCCGTGCAGGGACGGCCGAAATGCCGCGCCGCGTCCTGCATGCGCGTCACATGGCGCTGCAGGTGGATGAAACCGCCATCCCGCAGGGCCAGGGTTTCCAGAATGTCGAAATCCAAGTCCGTATCCGCCATGGCTGCACGCCCTTTCACACCTTGTCCAGAAAAGCCCTCTTGTGGCGCCATTCCTGCCATTCGGCAGGCGCCTCGGCGCCCGAGGTGATGCCGCTGCCGATGCCGCAGCGCAGTTCCGTGCCACGCGCCACCACCGTGCGTATGGGCACATTGAAGGTGGCGTGCACGCGCCCCGCTGCGATGCCGGGCCGCACCACGCCCACGGCGCCGCAGTACACGCCGCGCGGACCCGGTTCCAGCTCGTGGATGAGCCGCATGGCCTGGCGCTTGGGCGCACCCGTGATGGAGCCGCAGGGAAACAGCGCCGCAAACACGTCCGCCAGGCCGGTGCCGGGCCGCGTGCGCGCCTGCACGTCGGACGTCATCTGCCACACGGTGGGCAGGGGTTCGGCATGGAACAGGCGCGGCACCTGGACGCTGAAAGGCTCGGCAATGCGCGAGACATCGTTGCGCAGCAGGTCCACGATCATCACGTTCTCGGCCCGCTCCTTGGGCGAGGACCGCATGGCCTGGACATTCGCCTCGTCCTGTGCAGGCGTGGCGCCACGGGGCGCCGTGCCCTTCATGGGGCGCGTGAGGATGCGCTCGCCATCCCAGTCGAAGAACAGCTCGGGCGAGACGGACAGCACCTGCTCGTCGCCGCTGTCCATGCAGGCCACGTAGCCGCCGGGCTGGGCACGGCGCAGCGCGGCGAACAGCGATGGAATGTCGCCCAGCAGCCGGCCCATGAACTGGGCCGTGTAATTGATCTGATAGCAGTCACCGGCCGCAATCGCCTCGTGGATGCGCGCAATGGCGGCATCGAAATCGGCGCGCTCCAGGCCGGGCTGCCATTGCACCTGAGATTGCACCTGAGATTGCGCCTGAGGGCCGGCATCGACTGCATCCGCGTCTTCAGGCCAGGGCCGGGGGCCGTCGAAGACGGCAAACCAGGCCAGCGGCTCGCCTTGCGGCGTGGCATGCAAGGCGCCCGCGTAGGCCGCGTCAAACGCCGCCGCCGCCTCGTAGCGCACCCAGCCCAGGCACCACAGGCCGGCCTGGGCGGCCTGCTGCACGGCGTCAAGCACACCGCGCACCTGCTCGGGCGCATGGGCGGCCAGGCTGCGCAGCGGCGGCCCGAAGCCATGGCGCAGCCGGGCGGCCGAACCGTCATGGGGGTTGGGAAAATCGATCAGAAACTTCACAAAACGGCCGTCAACGCATGCTGTACTTGCATCAGCAGCTTCGCTATCGATAGCAGCCACTGACACGGGGCCGCCCAGTGTAGAGCGAGGGAAACAAAAAAGCGCCCCGAAGGGCGCCAAACCAAGCGTCCCGAAAGGACGCTTTCCACCAACAGGCCCGGCACCATGCCGGACCCATATCCATTCACATCACTTCTGCGTGACGGTGTGCTGGCCTTCCAGGCGGGCCACGGCCTCACGGTAGGCGGGGCCGCTGCGCAGTTGCTGGTAGCGGGCCAGGCCGCGCTGGTATTCGGCCGAGTTGTAGCTGATGTCGCGGTCTGCCGAAGGCGAGGGCAGGTAGGTCATGCCCGCCTGGTGCCACATTTCGAGGTCGGCCAGCACTTCGGCGCGGCTCAGGCCTGCGGTGGCGGAGGACGAGGGGGAAACGGCTTCTTGGGCCATTGCAGTGCCGGCGAGGCCCAGGGTCAGGGCGGCCAGTGCAGCGGAGAGGGTACGCATGTCAGATCCTTTCAAAAGGCCGCTCGGCATTCATTTCCTCACGGCATGGACGTACTATGCGGCGCTGCAGCATTCTTCGTCTGTGCGTTTTCTCACGTGTTTTCGCATCCGGCCCGGGCGGCCCGCTGCCTTTTCACCCGTGCTCCCCTCGACAGAAGGCGAATTCACGCGTTCCTGAAACAGTGTTTTTCGCGGCTTGAAACAGCCGCGGCAGACAAGGCTCAGCGCGCTTCCTCGAGCAGCACGCGCAGGCCTTCGACATGGCAGATGCGCAGGTTGCGGCCTTCACGCCGCAGCAGGCCCAGGCGCACCAGGCGCGACATCTCGCGCGCCACTTCCTCGCGGCTGGAGCCCAGCATCAGGGCCAGGTCGGTCTGCCGGGGTGCGGGCGCCAGCAGGGCCTGCCCCTGGTCGATGCCCGCGCGCTCGGCACGTTCCAGCAACTGGGTATGCAGGCGGCTGCGCACCGACAGCGTTCCCAGATCCACCATGCGGCGCGCCAGCGCCACGGCCAGATCGCTGAGCCGGCCGATGAAGGCGCGCAGGACCTGGGGCTCGTTCATGAGCAGGGCTTCCACATCCTCATGGGCCAGCGAGGCAATCAGGCTGGGGACGCCTGCCTCGACCACCAGGGGCATGGCCGTGCAACCCACCTGCTGCTGCGGCAGGCCGCCGAAGAACACGCCCTGGGCAATCTCGCCCAGTGTGAGCCCGCGCCCGTTGGGGGCATAGCTGCTGACGCGCAAGCCGCCCTGCACGAGCATGTAGAGACGCTGATCGGTGTACGCGCCCTCCAGCGTCTGGTGCAGCGCCAGATGCTGCCAGCGGCACTGCGCGGCCAGTTCGGCCAGTCGCTCGTCGGTCAGGCTTTGCAGCACATGGACCTGGCGCAGGCCCTGCCAGGCCACGGCGGGAAGAAGCGGAGATGTCTGTAAGGAACCGGACATGGTGCAACACCGTTGAAGCGCATCCGCAGGGCCTGTGCGGGCCCTGTCGTCCGTCGCGGGAAGTACAGCATAGCGGGATCGCATAGACTCGTCGCGCGCCGGGAATCGCACCGTCCGGCTCCCCGGATGGCCGCACCGCGCAGCACAGAAAAAAGGGAGGGCTTCATGGAATCGAGCATCGAATCGGCACGACTACCCGCGCGCCCGCAGGCCACCGTGGCGGCCTGGGCGCAATCCGTGGAACAGGCGATCGCCAGCCAGCAATGGCATGGCGCGTGGCGTGCACTCATAGACGCCGCCCTGCCGGCCGAAACCGCCGTGCAGCAGAGCCTGCTGACTGCGCTGGATGCCTGGGATGGCCTTGCGGCCGATTCCGGCGCAGAGCCACGCCGCGCGCTGGTGCAGCAGGCCTTCGATGCCCTGCATGCCGCCCATGCCCCGGGCCAGGCGCTGCAGGCCGATTCCGCACCTCACCGCGCGCACCGTGCGCACCGCGCGTACCGTGTACAGGGACGGCAACTGGTCAAGCGCTACCGGCGCGGCGGCTTTGCGCTGGGGCCGGTGGATGTGGCCGTGGAGCCCGGCACCATCCTGGGACTGGTGGGCGAGAACGGCAACGGCAAGACCACCTTGCTGCGCCTGCTGGCCGCCGATCTGGCGCCCGACGCAGGGCAGCTGGACTGGGGCGTTCCCGCCACCGATGCCTACCTGCTGCGCACCCAGCTCGCCTATATCCCCCAGCGCCCGGCCGTCTGGGGCGGGCGCCTGATGGACCATCTGCAATTCGCCGCGCGCAGCCATGGCGCCGTGGGCCCACGCAACATCTGCCTGGTACAGCTGGTCATCGCGCAGCTGGGGCTGCGCGCCTTCCGGGGCCACCAGTGGAAACAGCTGTCCTCGGGCTACAGGATGCGCTTCGAGCTGGCGCGCGCCCTGCTCTGCCGGCCGCGCGTGCTGCTGCTGGACGAGCCGCTGGCCAATCTGGACATCAACGCCCAGCAGACCCTGCTGACCGATCTGCAGTCGCTGGCGCGCTCGCCCTGGCAACCCATGGCCCTGGTGCTGAGTTCACAGCAGCTGTACGAGGTGGAAAAGGTGGCCGACCAGGTGCTGTTCCTGGAGCAAGGCCAGCCGCGCAGCGTCCAGCAGAGCTTTGCCGCCATGCAAGGCTGCGCCATCGAGTTCGAGACCGGCTGGGCCATGGCGCAACTGAAACCCTGGCTGGACCGGCTGCCATCCCATACGCACCAGCTCAGCGGCCAGACCCACATCGTGAGCTTTCACGTGCCGTTCACGGCAGCGCAGTTCCTGACACAGGCCGTGCAGGCACAGATGCCCGTGCGCTATTTCCGCGACATCACCGCATCCACCCGCCGCCTGTTCGTGAGGGACTGAGCCATGCCACGTTTTTCCGATATGACGAACCGCTGGGACCAATGGGTGCTGATGCGCTGCCCCCTGCTGTGGCAGCTGCGCCTGCACTGGTATCTGCCGCTGGCGCTGCTGTGGTGCGTGCTGGTGCTCGGCGTTTGGATGCAATGGATGGCCGAACCCGCGCGCTGGATGGGCTCCCTGCCCGGCGTTGCGTCCACGGCACAGCAAACGCCCGAGCAATTGGCACTGGACATCGGCTCCGTCGTGGCCTGGATCGTGGCAATCGGCCTGGCGCTGTGGTGGTTGCTGCGCGTGCGCATCCACAACCGCTGGCGCGAACACGCCCCCGTGGGCCGCTGGGGCCTGTGGTGGGAGTACCTGTGGGGAGCCTTGTTCCTATCGCTATTGTTCGCGCCTGCGATCGCCTTTTCGCCCATCTATGAAATGCGGATTCAGCGCCAATGGTCGGATACGGATGTCAGTGCACAGATACAGACTGTCGAGCAAGTCGCAGCCCTGGAGGCGCTTGTCGCGCCACGCCAGGCGGCCATGCTCGTGGAATGGATACGTGTGCTGCGCGAGGAAGAGGTCGATCCGGCGAAGTACCCGAGCATCCAGGCCCTGGTCTGGTTGATGCGCGGAGACCAGGCCGCGATTGCCGCGACGCTGGAGCGCTACGGCCAGCCATTGCAGGCCAGAGGCTATGTGCGCCAGTCTGCCAGCTCCGCCCAGGACCAGGCTGAGCACCTGCTGGCCAGCTACCGCAGCGCGCTGCAATCCCCCTGGCCGAGGAATGGCGCGCCTACCTGGCCGCGAACCCGCAGCCAGGGAATGGCGAGAAGACATCCAGGGCACAGGATTCCGACTGCCAACCGATCCTGGGGCGAAACAGTCCCTCGGATCTGGAGCCGGATCCGCGCAAATGCTTTGATGTCTATCTGTCCCAGAGCAACCGCAAGTGGCTCATCCCGCTGGAGAGGTTCGACATTCGGTGGAGCACGCTGCAGCATGTGCAATGGAAGCACGCGCGCTACGGCCTCGCCCTGCCTACCTACCAGGAAAGCCATCTGCGGCGCGCTGACAGGTCCCGCGACGACGAATGGCCAAGGATGTCCCAGTTGCTGGCGGCCGCCAGCGCTGGCTTTTTCCTCGCCTTGGCCCTGGTGCTGGTGCGCCTGATGCCTGCCATGCAGCTGGTGGCCTGGGGCGCATGCCTGGTCCTGACCTTGCTTGGCAGCGTGCTGGCCGGGATGCTGGGAATCACCAGCCTCTATGTGCTGGGGCTGTTTCCAGCCGCGCTGATATCGGTCGCCTGGCTGCGCATCCGTGTGCTCAAGCGCCCCTGGGCCGGCGCGGTCCTGCTGGCCCTGGGCATGTCGCTGGCCCTGATATGGCTCGCCGCCGCCTGGTATGAGTGGTCCAGACTGCTGTTGCCCCAACCCACCGGCAGCGCAGGCCCTTGGACGGATACCCAGCACTGGCTGGACCTGCTGATGGGCGCGCCTGCCGTGGCAGCCAGCACGGCCATGCTCGTGGCCCTGCTGTCTCCGCTGTGGCGCCGATGGCGTGGCCTGCCCGAAAGGTGACGGAAAAGCAAAGGACAGCTCAGGGACAGGTGCCCCCCGCGCGCATCGCATAGACTCGCGGCAATTCCATCCCCCTCCGAGCGCCCCATGACCCAAGCACCCGTCACCGCCGGCACGCCCTACGGCACCATCCCTCCCGCCTCGCCGCTGCCCCAGCGCCGCCCCGTGAGCCTTCCGCGCCTGGCGCAGATGCGCGAGGCTGGCGAGAAGATCACCATGGTCACAGCCTATGACGCCACCTTCGCGGCCGTGGCCGACGCGGCCGGCGTGGAGTGCATTTTGGTGGGCGATTCGCTGGGCATGGTCTGCCAGGGCCTGCACAGCACCGTGGGCGTGTCGCTGCAGGACATGTGCTACCACACGGCCAGCGTGGCGCGCGGCCTGCACCGCGTGCAGGGCACGGCCTGGCTGATCGCCGACATGCCCTATGGCAGCTACGCCGAAAGCCGCGAGCAGGCCATGCGCAGCGCCTGCGAGCTGATGCAGGCCGGCGCCCATATGGTCAAGCTCGAAGGCGGCGGCTGGACCGCGCCCACCGTGCAGTTCCTGGTCGAGCGCGGCGTGCCCGTCTGCGCCCACCTGGGCCTGACGCCGCAGACCGTGCATGCGCTGGGCGGCTACCGCGTCCAGGGCAAGAGCGACGAGGGCGCGGCCACGCTGCGCCGCCATGCGCTGGAGCTGCAGGATGCAGGCGCCTCCATGCTGGTGCTGGAGATGGTGCCGGCACAGCTGTCGCGCGAACTCACGGCCGAGCTGCCGCACTGCCACACCATCGGCATCGGCGCGGGCAGCGGCACGGCCGGCCAGGTCCTGGTGCTGCACGACATGCTGGGCGTGAACCTGGGCAAGATGGCCCGCTTCGTGCACAACTTCATGGCGGATGCGGGCAGCGTCAAGGGCGCCTTCGAGGCCTATGTGCATGCCGTGAAGAACGGCAGCTTCCCCGACGACAGCAAGCACGCCTGGTAGTCCGGCAGGCTGCACGATCCGTTTTTCCGCTTCCCGCTTCCCCGTTTTCCCGTTCCCCGGTTTTCCCATGCAAATCGTCCACTCCATCGCCGACCTGCGCGCCATCCTGTCGAGCAAGGGCCGCCCCGCCTTCGTGCCCACCATGGGCAATCTGCACGACGGCCACCTGTCCCTGGTGCGCGCCGCGCGCCAGCACGGCGACATTGCCGTGGCCAGCATCTTCGTGAACCGCCTGCAGTTCCTGCCGCACGAGGATTTCGACAGCTATCCGCGCACCTGGGAGGCCGACTGCGCCAAGCTGGAGGCCGAAGGCTGCGACCTGCTGTTCGCCCCGCGCGAAGCCGATCTCTACCCCGAGCCGCAGACCTTCAAGATCCAGCCCGACGCGCAGCTGGCCGACATCCTCGAAGGCCATTTCCGCCCCGGCTTCTTCACGGGCGTGTGCACCGTGGTGATGAAGCTGTTCTCGGCCGTATTCTTCGCCAGCGGCGGCGGAACGGCCGTGTTCGGCAAAAAGGACTACCAGCAGTTGATGGTGATCCGCCGCATGGTCGAGCAGTTCGCCCTGCCCGTGAACATCGTGGCCGGAGACACTGCGCGCGCCGACGACGGCCTGGCGCTGAGTTCGCGCAACGGCTACCTGAGCGACGACGAGCGGCAGCAGGCCATGGCGCTGTCGCTGGCGCTCAAGCAACTGGCCGATGCCGCGCGTGCGGGCCAGGCGCCGCTGGCGGAACTGGAAGCCTGGGCCATGCAATCCCTGGCCGCCCAGGGCTGGGAGCCCGACTACCTGACCGTGCGCCTGCGCCGTGACCTGCAGCCCCCCGCCGAGGGCGCGCAACTGGCCGGTGCACCACTGGTGGCCCTGGGCGCTGCGCGCCTGGGCAAGACGCGCCTGATCGACAACCTGGAATTCTGATCCAGCGCAAAACCCTGGCGGCCATGGCGGTCCAAGCTGGATGCCATGGCCAAGAAATTCCCCATCCACCCCGCCCATCCCGAGCGCACCTGCTGGGGATGTGACCGCTACTGCGCCCGCGACGAGCTGGCCTGCGGCAACGGATCGGACCGCACACAGCACCCGGTGGAGATCTTTGGCGACGACTGGATGGAGTGGGGCCTGCCGCCCGAGCCGGCGGCAGACAACGCAGCCAGCCTGAAGGACGCGGCGCGCTGAAGTCGCCCACCCCACTTCAAGCGACCGCGGCCACCTCGGCGGCGAGCGCGTCCACCAGCCACTGCACCTCGGCCACGGCCGGCCGGTGCAGCGGCAGCAGCGCATGGACCTGGAAGGGAATGGAAAACGCCAGCGGCCGCACCACCAGCTGCGGCCCGGCGCAGACTCGCGCCGTCAGCGGATTGACGATGGCCACGCCCAGGCCATGCTGGACCATGGCGCAGACCGCCACGGCGCTGTGGGTCTCCAGGTGCAGCTGGCGCTGCACGCCGGCCTGCTCGAACACGGCATCGATCTGCTGGCGATAGGGGTCGTCGCGCGCCAGGCTGATGAAGCCCTCCCCCGCAAAGTCGCCCGCCTCCAGCACCGGGCGGGCCGCCAGCGCATGCCCTGCCGGCAGCACGGCCACCTCGTCCATGGCGGGCAAAGCCAGAGCACGCGTGCCGGGCGGCGCCTCGGCCAGTTCGGCCAGGCCCAGGTCGTAGCGCTGGGCGGCCATCCACTCCTGCAGCAGCGGCGCCTCCTGCGTGGCCACGCTGACGGCCACGGGGCCATGCTCCGCATGCAGCCGCGCCAGCGCTGCGGGCAGCAGCGCATGGCTGAGCGCGGGCAGGCACAGCACGTTGATGCGCGCCTGGTGCGGACGCCCCAGGGCCAGCGCATGCTCCACCACCCGATCCAGCCCCTGCCAGCTGCGCTGCACCTCGGCCCACAGCGACAGGGCGCGTGCCGTGGGCCGCAGCCGGCCCTGAGCGCGCTCGAACAGCGCATAGCCCAGCAGGCTTTCCAGGCGCGCCAGTTCGCGGCTGACGGTGGGCTGGGAGCTGTACAGCATCTGCGCCGCGCCCGTGGCGCTGCCGCTGAGCATGAGCGCGCGAAACACCTCCAGGTGGCGGTGGGAGATGCGGGGTTCGGGAGACGTGTGCGGCAGCGCGGGGTCTTGCATGGCCAAAGCATATCCAAATCAAATAGACACCATAAGAACAAGCATTGGACTGAATGACCGCCATCCGCCATCATGCGCTGCAGTTCCCCTGAAAGAGACACCATGTCCAATCCCTTCTCGCCCGCCCAGCTCTGGGCCCTGGCCGACCAGCACGGCACGCCGCTGTGGGTCTATGACGCCGCCACCATCCGCGCGCGCATCGCCCAGCTCAAGGCCTTCGACACCATCCGCTTTGCGCAGAAGGCCTGCTCCAACATCCACATCCTGCGGCTGATGCGCGAGCAGGGCGTGAAGGTGGACGCCGTCTCACGCGGCGAAATCCTGCGCGCGCTGGCCGCCGGCTACGCGGCCGGCCATGGCGACGACCTGCACAGCGACATCGTGTTCACCGCCGACGTGATGGACGAGGCCACGCTGGCCTGCGTGGCCGAGCACAAGGTGCCCGTGAACGCCGGCTCCATCGACATGCTGCACCAGCTGGCCCAGGCCTCGCCCGGCCATCCCGTGTGGCTGCGCATCAACCCCGGCTTCGGCCACGGCCACAGCAACAAGACCAACACGGGCGGCGAGCACAGCAAGCACGGCATCTGGCACAGCGACCTGCTGGCGGCGCTGCAGGCCATACGCGACGGCGGCCTGAAGCTGGCCGGCCTGCACATGCACATCGGCTCGGGCGTGGACTACGGCCACCTGCAGCAGGTCTGCGGCGCCATGGTCGAGCTGGTGCGCGCCACCCGCCAGGCAGGCCATGACCTGCAGGCCATCTCGGCCGGCGGCGGCCTGTCCATTCCCTACCGCGATGGCGACGCCACCATCGACACCGCCCACTACCACGGCCTGTGGGATGCGGCACGCAAGGACGCCGAGGCCATCGTGGGCCACGCGCTGGGCCTGGAGATCGAACCGGGCCGCTTCCTGGTGGCCGAGTCGGGCGTGCTGCTGGGCCAGGTGCGCGCCACCAAGAACGCGGGCAGCAACCATTTCGTGCTGGTCGACACGGGCTTCAACGAGCTGATGCGCCCTTCCATGTACGGCAGCTGGCACGGCATGGAAGTGCTGCGCCGCGACGGCCAGGCCATGCCCCTGCGCGATGCCGTGGTCGCCGGCCCGCTGTGCGAATCGGGCGACGTGTTCACCCAGGGCGACGGCGGCGTGGTGCTGCCGCGCGCGCTGGCAGGCGCCTCGGTGGGCGACCTGCTGGTCATCCATGACACGGGCGCCTATGGCAGCTCCATGTCCAGCAACTACAACACGCGTCCGCTGGCCGCCGAGGTGCTGGTCGATGGCGACAGCGCGCGCCTCATCCGCCGCCGCCAGACGGTGGAGGAACTGCTGGGTCTGGAGCTGGGCCTGTAACTGGGCCTGTAACTGGGCCTGTAACTGGGCATGTAGCGCGCCAGGCGCCAGGATTTCTGACGCAAAAAAGCCCCGGGGCCTTCCAGCTCCGGGGCTTTTTCATCGCCGGGCCGCCCCAAGATGAAAAGCGGCCCCCTCGGGGGCAGTGGACCTTGCGCAGCAAGGGAAGCGTGTGGGCCATTTTTCATGGACACCGAAGAATCACTCGCCGCGCGGATCGCGCGCCATCAGGTGCTGCACGGCCTCGGCGGCCTGCAGCCGGCCGTCCAGCAGCTCGACCACGGTTTCGGTGATCGGCATCTCCACATTCAACAGCCGCGCGCGTGCCAGCACGGTGCGTGCGCTGTACACGCCCTCGGCCACATGGCCCAGCGAGGCCACGGCCTGCTCCAGCGTGCGGCCCTGGGCCAGCAGCAGGCCCACCTTGCGGTTGCGCGACAGGTCGCCCGTGGCCGTCAGCACCAGATCGCCCAGGCCGGACAGGCCCATGAAGGTCTCGGTGCGCGCGCCCAGGGCCAGGCCCAGTCGCGTCATCTCGGCCAGGCCGCGCGTGATCAGCGCGGCGCGGGCGTTCAGGCCCAGCTGCAGGCCGTCGCACAGGCCGGTGGCAATGGCCAGCACGTTCTTCACGGCGCCGCCCACTTCCACGCCCACGATGTCGGCGTTGGCATAGACGCGCATGGCGCCGCCGTGGAAGGCGGCCACCAGGGCGTCATTGACCTGGGCATGGCGGCTGGCCGCCACCAGGGCCGTGGGCTGGTGGCGTGCCACCTCGGCCGCAAAGCTGGGGCCGCTGAGCACGCCGCACAGCAGATCGGGCGCCACCTCGGCGCAGACCTCGTGCGCCATCAGTCCATGGGCGGCGGCCGAAGCGCCTGCGGGCACGGCCTCGAAGCCCTTGCACAGCCAGGCCACGGGTGCGGGCACATGCTGCAGCCGGCCCAGCCATTCGCGCAGGGCAGCCATGGGCGTGCCGATCACGATCAGGTCGGCGGCCGCCAGATGGCCGTCGATCTCGCCATGCACCACCTGCAGCGCGGCAGGCAGTGCCACGCCCGGCAGGTAGCGTGCGTTCTCGCCGCTGCCGTGCATGGCCTGCGCCTGGGCGGCGTCGCGCGCCCAAAGGGTCACGACACGCCCGTCACCGCGCGAGGCCGCGCTCATCGCCAGCGCCGTGCCCCAGGCGCCTGCGCCAATCACCACAATGTTCATATCTGCTCGACGTTGAAGAAGCGACGTTGATGAAAAAAGAGGCCCTCGGGCCTCTTTTCTTGTACCACAGCGACGCGACGCGCCTGGGCGCAAATCACATCGTCCGGGAATGGACCGGCTTACTGCGGCAGCGAGTTGCCGTCCGCCTGGGCGGCTGCCTGCTGCTGCTCGTACATGGCCTGGAAGTTGATCTCGGCCAGGTGCACGGGCGGGAAGCCGGCGCGCGTGACCACGTCAGCCACGTTGCCGCGCAGGTAGGGATAGATGATCTGGGGGCAGGCAATGCCGATCACGCCACCCATCTGGTCTTCGGGCACGTTGCGGATCTCGAAGATGCCGGCCTGCTTGGCCTCGACCAGGAAAACGGTCTTGTCCTGGATCTTGGTCTGCACGGTGGCGGTCACGGCCACTTCGTAGATGCCTTCGGCCACGGGAGTCGCCTCGACGCCAAGCTGGATGTCCACGCTGGGCTGCTCCTGCTCCAGCAGGATGGCGGGCGAATTGGGCTGCTCCAGCGACAGGTCCTTGAGGTAGACGCGCTGGATCTGGAAGACGGGAGTGTCCTGTTCGGCCATGGAATCAGTCTTTCTGGGCAAAAAACCCTGGTGCGGTGACCAGGGCATCAAAAAAATCACCAACAAAATGCCCGCTGCCAAGAGCTTGCGCAGCGGGCACCTGGGCCTGCATTATGCAGTGCCCGTGTTTCAGCTTTGCAGCATGGGCACCAGGCCACCGTCGGCATCCAGCGCCATCAGGTCGTCGCAGCCGCCCACATGGTGGTCGCCGATGAAGATCTGGGGCACCGTGCGGCGGCCCGTGCTCTGCATCATCACGTCGCGCGCGGCCGGATCGGTGTCGATGCGGATCTCTTCGATCTGCTCCACGCCCTTGGACTTGAGGATCTGCTTGGCCCGGATGCAATAGGGGCAGACAGCGGTGGTGTACATCTTCACGGCTTGCATGTGCGTCTTTCTTCGAGTTTGCGGCGTGCCGCCGGCTGGCGCCCGGGGCGCGGAGCAGCGGCTTCCATCGCCGTCAGATGGGGGCGTCTCAGGCCTTTTCAACCGGCATGCCGGCATCACGCCAGGCCTTCAGGCCACCGGCCAGGGCCTGGGCCTTTTCGTAGCCCAGCTTCTTCGCAATGCCTTCGGCACGGGAGGCGCGGTTGCCCTTGGTGCAGATCAGCACCAGCGGCAGCGCCTTGTTCTTCACGGTGGTGGGCAGCTTTTCCTCGAACTGGCTCAGCGGCACATTCCTGGCGCCGTTGGCATGGGCGGCCGCGTACTCTTCGGGCTCGCAGACATCGATGACCACGGCCTTTTGGCGGTTGATCAGTTGCACGGCCTGCGCCGCCGTCAGCGAGCCGCCGCCTGCGCCGCGCACCAGGGGCAGCAGCAGCATCACGCCGGAAGCCAGCGCGATCAGGATCAAATACCAGTTATCGATGATGAATTTCACGTCATTCCTTGGGTTGGCAAACCTGTCAATTCTAGAATGCTGGCTTTTGCCCCCGCGACAGCCCAGCTTTGTCGCATCGAGAGACTTAGAAAGCCGCCATGTACAAGCTCGTGCTGATCCGCCACGGTGAATCCACCTGGAACCTCGAAAACCGCTTCACCGGCTGGACCGATGTGGACCTGACCGCCACCGGCGTCGAACAGGCCAAGAACGCCGGCCGCCTGCTCAAGGCCGAGGGCTATGACTTCGACCTGGCCTACACCAGCGTGCTCAAGCGCGCCACGCGCACGCTGTGGCACACGCTGGACGAAATGGACCGCACCTGGCTGCCCGTGCAGCACAGCTGGCGCCTGAACGAGCGCCACTACGGCGGCCTGCAGGGCCTGAACAAGGCGGACATGGCCAAGCAATACGGCGACGCCCAGGTGCTGGTGTGGCGCCGCAGCTACGACACGCCCCCGCCGGCCCTGGAGCCGCAAGACCCGCGCAGCGAGCGCAGCGACGTGCGCTACGCCCAGCTGGACCCCAGCCAGGTGCCGCTGACCGAATGCCTGAAGGACACGGTGGCCCGCGTGCTGCCGTTCTGGAACGAGTCCATCGCGCCCGCCATCCTGTCCGGCAAGCGCGTCGTGGTCGCGGCCCACGGCAACTCCATCCGCGCGCTGATCAAGTACCTGGACGGCATCTCGGATGACGCCATCGTCGGCGTCAACGTGCCCAATGGCATTCCGCTGGTCTATGAGCTGGATGCCGATCTCAAGCCCATTCGCCACTATTACCTGGGCGATGCGGAAGCTGCCGCCAAGGCTGCAGCCGCCGTGGCCGCACAGGGCAAGGCCTGAGCCGGGCCCGCTTGAGGTGAGCGCCTGCTGCGGAAATTGCGCTTGCTGCGCCGTTTTTAGGGAACCACGCGGGCGCTTGCCTTTCCAAGCGGGTGTATATTGACGCGGTTAAAGGGGTGATATGGGCCAGAAAATCAAAATTGCCGGCTGGGTTTCCGTAGGCGTAATCGCCGGAGCACTGACCACGGTTTCCTTGCAGACCGTGGCCCGCGGTGCCATGACCCCGCTGCCGCTGGAGGAAATCCAGCAGCTGTCCGCCGTCTTCGGCCTGATCAAGACCGACTATGTCGAGTCGGTCGATGACAAGAAGCTGATCACCGATGCCATCTCCGGCATGGTGTCCAGCCTCGATCCGCATTCGCAGTACTTCGACAAGAAGTCCTACAAGGAATTCCGCGAGGGCACCTCGGGCCGCTTCGTCGGCGTGGGCATCGAGATCACGCAGGAAGACGGCCTGATCAAGGTCGTCTCGCCCATCGAAGGCTCCCCCGCCTTCCGCGCCGGCCTCAAGACCGGCGACCTGATCACCAAGATCGACGACACGGCCGTCAAGGGCCTGTCGCTCAACGACGCCGTCAAGCGCATGCGCGGCGAGCCCAACACCAAGGTGCAGCTGACCATCCTGCGCAAGGATGAAAGCCGCAGCTTTCCCGTGACCATCACGCGCGAGGAAATCAAGACGCAGTCCGTCAAGGGCAAGGTGATCGAGCCCGGCTACGGCTGGATCCGCCTGAGCCAGTTCCAGGAACGCACGGTGGACGACTTCGTGCGCAAGGTCGAGGAACTGTACAAGCAGGACCCCAACATGAAGGGCCTGGTGCTGGACCTGCGCAACGACCCGGGCGGCCTGCTGGACGCTGCCGTCGCCATCTCGGCCGCCTTCCTGCCGCCGGATGTGACCGTGGTCTCCACCAACGGCCAACTGGCCGAGAGCAAGGAAACCTACAAGGCATCGCCCAGCTTCTATGCCCGCCGCGGCATGGGAGACCCGCTGCAGCGCCTGCCCGCCTCGCTCAAGAAGCTGCCGCTGGTGGTGCTGGTCAATGAAGGCTCGGCCTCGGCCAGCGAGATCGTGGCCGGCGCACTGCAGGACCACAAGCGCGCCATCATCATGGGCAGCCAGACCTTCGGCAAGGGCTCCGTGCAGACCGTGCGCCCCCTGGGCCCCGATACGGGCCTGAAGCTGACCACGGCGCGCTACTACACGCCCAGCGGCAAGTCCATCCAGGCCAAGGGCATCGTGCCCGACGTGATGGTGGATGAGACGCCCGAAGGTGACCTGTTCGCCGCCCTGCGCATGCGCGAGGCCGACCTGGAAAAGCACCTGTCCAGCGGACAGGGTGCCGAGGTCAAGGACGAGGTGCGCGAGAAGGCCCGCGAGGAAGCCCGCAAGCGCCTGGAAGAGGAAGCCAAGAAGCCGCCGGCCGAGCGCCGCCTGCCCGAGTTCGGCACCGAAAAGGACTTCCAGCTGCAGCAGGCTCTCAACCGCCTCAAGGGCCAGCCCGTCATGGTCAGCAAGACCCTGACCGAGCGCGAGCCCGAGAAGAAGGAAAACTGACAGCGCGGCGCGGACCGGGTCCGCGCCTGCACCAAGCCGGGCCTTGCGCCCGGCTTTTTCACGTCTGGAGACGCGAATGAACGACGATCAACTGCTGCGCTACTCGCGCCACATCCTTCTCGACGAAATCGGCATCGAAGGCCAGGAGCGCATCCTGGCAGCGCATGTGCTCATCATCGGCGCAGGCGGCCTGGGCGCGCCCGCCGCGCTGTACCTGGGCTCGGCCGGCATAGGCCGCATCACCCTGGTGGACGACGATGCGGTGGACATGACCAACCTGCAGCGCCAGATCGCCCACACCACGGACCGCGTGGGCCAGCCCAAGGTGGAATCCATACGCACGGCCGTGCATGCCATCAACCCCGGCATCCGCATCGACTGCCGCCAGCAGCGCGCCGACGACGCGCTGCTCGACGAGCTCGTGCCCCAGGCCAGCCTGGTGCTGGACTGCACGGACAACTACCGCACGCGCCACATGATCAACGCGGCCTGCGTGCGGCACAAGGTGCCCCTGGTGGCGGGGGCGGCCATCCGGCTGGACGGCCAGCTCATGGTCATGGACCCGCGCGACGAGAACTGCGCCTGCTATGCCTGCGTGTTCCCGCCCGATGCGCAGTTCGAGGAAGTGCAGTGCTCGACCATGGGCGTCTTCGCGCCCGTGGTAGGCGTCATGGGCACGCTGCAGGCGGCGGAAGCCCTCAAGCTGATCGCGGGATTTGGCACGCCTGCAACAAACCGCCTGACCATGTTCGACAGCCGCAGCCTGGATTGGAGTAGCATGCAAACCACTCGTGTACCGGAATGTCCCGTTTGCGGTAACAAGGCGTAGGAATCGGCTGACCCCCACGCCGATCCCTCACTGGCACAATCGCCCGCTGTCGCGCAGGACAATGAAGGCCGGGCTCCACCGGACTCCGATTGCCATCCGCGTCCCTATTGGATACAGCCGTGAAATTGCGCACCTATCTTGTTGAAGACAACCCTACGATCCGCGAGAACCTGATCGCCACGCTCGAAGAACTGGCCGATGTCGAGGCCGTGGGCATCGCTGAGACGGAGAGCGCGGGGACGGACTGGCTTCAGCAGAACCCCGACGCATGGGATCTCGCCATCGTCGACCTGTTCCTGCGCCAGGGCAGCGGCCTGGGTGTGCTCACCGCCTGCCGCGAGCGCCAGCCGCACCAGAAGATCGTGGTGCTCAGCAACTACGCCACACCAGACATCCGCAGCCGCTGTGCCCAGCTCGGCGTGGATGCCGTCTTCGACAAGTCCAATGAAATCGACGCACTCATGGACTATTGCATGAATATCGATGCGGCGTCACTCAACCAACTCAAAACAGCCTGAACCCAAAGCACTGCATTTGATTTTTCACCAAAGAAAAAGGCTGCACGACTTGATAATCGTGCAGCCCGTATTTTCTATTGACTGAAAATCAATCGATCAGCCTGTTCTTCAGTGCGTAATACGTCAGATCGCTGTTGGAAGACAATCCCATTTTCTCCATGAGTCGCGTGCGATAGGTGCTGACCGTCTTAACGCTCAGTGAAAGCGACTTTGCAATATCACCTGCGGTTTCGCCACGCGCGAGCTTGAGGAAGACCTGGAACTCACGCTCTGACAGCTGTTCATGCGCTGGCGCGTCATCCTTGCGGTTGAGCTGCTGGGCCAGCAGGTCGGCCACGGCCGGCGTCAGGTAGCGGCGGCCCAGGGCCACGGTGCGGATCGCTTCGGCAATCTCCTGGGGATCGCATTCCTTGTTCAGGTAGCCGCTGGCGCCCTGGCGGATCAGGTTGATCGCGTAGTGCTCCTCGGGATAGCCGCTCAGGATCAGGATGCCCATGTCCGGCGCCTTGGCGCGCAGCATGGCCAGCGCGTCGATACCGCTTTGCCCCGGCATGGACAGGTCCATCAACAGCACGTCGATCTCGTGGGCACGCACCAGATCGATGGCCTCGCGGCCATTGGCGGCCTCACCGACTACACGCAGGTCCACGTGTTCCGAGAGAAACTGACGCAGGCCCGAGCGCACAATTGCATGGTCGTCCACAATGCCAATTCTGATCATGAATACCTCTTTTTCGGGGGACCAGCGGGATCGCTGGTCGTGCAAACAATATATGGTAACGGCCGGCGCAGGAACTGCCCCGGCAGCCGATAACACGAATTATGCAGAATATCGGCGAAGATCTTGTAGGTGAGAGGATGCTTATGCGTTGGATAAATTTCCGAAGAATTGCGATCAGCCTGGCATTCGCCATCGTCGCGGCCGTGCTGCTGGTGAGCATTAACGAGGCCAGCTACAAGCGCTCCACCAAGGCGCTGGAGGCCATGACCCAGACCCAAAACACCCGCTCGGAGATCAGCCAGCTGCTGCGGCTGATGCTGGATGCGGAGACCGGCCTGCGCGGCTACCTGCTCACGGGCGAGGAGCGCTACCTGGAGCCCTACAGCAAGGCGATCACGGCCATCAACTACAACATGGACGAGCTGCGCCAGATCTTCATCTACGACCCGCAGGAGCTGGCGATCTTCACGCCGCTGGCGCGCCAGGTCGAACGCAAGATGAGCGAGATGGAACTCAGCCTGCGCCTGTACCGCCAGGGCAACGAGGAGGCCTGGCGCTTCGTCATGTTCACCGACGTGGGCATGGAGAACATGGACGCCATCCGCGACTACACGGGCAAGCTGCTGTCAGGCATAGACCAGCGCTCGGCCAAGAACCTGCAGGACATCGAGCACACGCTGTCGCTGTCACGCATAGGCATCGCCACGGTCACGGCCCTGGGCGTGCTGGGCTTTTTCATGTACCTGCGCCAGGCCCACGCGCTGCAGCAGGCCCACCAGCGCGAGCAGGAGATCCAGCGCGACGAGCGCAACCGCCTCGAAGCCCTGGTGCGCGAGCGCACGGCCACGCTGACGGAGCTGGCCAACCACTTGCAGCAGGTGCGCGAGGACGAGCGCGGACACCTGGCGCGCGAACTGCACGACGAGCTGGGCTCGCTGCTGACGGCGGCCAAGCTCGACGTGGCGCGCCTCAAATCCAAGATCGACCTCAGCGCGCCGGACGTGGGCGAACGCGTCAGCCATCTGGTGGAGACGCTCAACAGCGGCATCGCCCTCAAGCGCCGCATCATCGAGGACCTGCGCCCCTCTTCCCTGTCCAACCTGGGCCTGACGACGGCGCTGGAAATCCTGGCGCGTGAGTTCGGCGAGCGCAGCGGCATCGAAGTCACGGCCAACCTGGAGCAGGTGGAGCTGCCGGAATCCACCCAGCTCACGGTCTACCGCATCGTCCAGGAGTCGCTGACCAACATCGGCAAATATGCCAAGGCCAGCCATGTCCTGGTCTCCGTGCACAACTATCCGACCTATGTGACGGTGCAGATCCAGGACGACGGCGAAGGCTTCGAGACCTCGGCCATGCGCCCCAACTCCCACGGGCTGGCCGGCATGCGCCACCGCGTGGAGGCCGCAGGCGGCCGTCTGACCGTCTCGTCCGAACTGGGCAAGGGCACGGCAATCTCCGCCGTCATCCCGCTGGCGCCGATCTCCACGGACAAAAGCGCCGGTACGGTCGCCACCGCCTGAAGCGGCAGCACCCGCCATGCAAAAGCCCCTGCGCGCCCACGCGCCAGGGGCTTTTTTCATCGCCGGGCCGCCCCAAGATGAAAAGCATCCCCCTCGGGGGGCAGCGGACCTTGCGCAGCAAGGGTAGCGTGGGGGCCATTTTCCATGCGCGCTCCTGAATGGCTGCAGCCAGCGGCGGCTACAAGCCCTGTGCAGCCGGAGCATTCCTACATCACCCCCCCGCCTAACCCTGACGCCATGCCACGCCGGCCACCGTCAGATACACCTTTGGCGGCTCAGTACAGTCGAACCCATGCAAACAGCACTTGGCCCATCCGCCCCGTGCCGTTTCTTGGAAACGAACAACCCAAGGAGTTTTACATGCTGCACTACGCCATCGTGTTCTTCGTCATCGCCCTGGTAGCCGCCATATTCGGTTTTGGTGGTATTGCGGCAGGTGCTGTAGGCATCGCCAAGATCCTGTTCTATATTTTCGTGATCATGGCTGTCGTCACCTTTGTGATGAGCCTGATCAAGAAGTAGCGGCGGCGCCGCCTTCAGCCCCCTGCCAGCCCAAGCCCGCTTACCGCGGGCAGCCAGCCCGGCAGCCCGACCGCCTTTCGCATTCATGCCAGTTTTGAGGAGATAGAACCAATGAGCCAAGCCGAGAAAGCCGTGAACAAAGCCGCCGATACCGCCAAGGACGTTGCCCAGGATGTCGCGGATGCCGCCAAGGAAGCCGTCAACACCACACGCCGCACTGCAGCGAATGCGCTGGACAAGGCCGAGGAAGGTGTCCAGTCCATCGAGCGTGAACTGAACCCCGTCATCGATGACCTCGCAGCACGTGCCCAGGAACTGGCCACACGCGGCATCAACTTCTGTGCCGACAGCTCCGACCGCGCCCGCCGCCAGTTGCAATCGGCCACGGAAGCCACCACGCGCTACGTCATCGAGCAGCCTGGCCGCTCCATCCTGCTGGCTGCGGCCACGGGCGCTGCCCTGGCCACCGCGTTCTTCATGAGTTCCCGCTCGCGCAAGTGAGCTGCCGCCGAGTCCCCTGAGTTCCCTCGAGTACCGTTACTCTCAATCTTCTTGTCCAGGAAAGAACTGATCATGCAAAAGTACACCCGTGCCATCGCTTTCGCTCTCGTCGCCGGTGCCACCGTGCTCGGTACCACCGCCTGCTCCGTGGCCCGCGACCAGCAGTCCGTGGGTTCGTATGTGGATGACGCCGGCATCACCACGGCCGTGAAGGCCAAGATGGCAGAGGACAAGAGTGTCTCGGCCACTTCCATCAGCGTCGAGACCCTGAACGGCACGGTGCAGCTGTCGGGCTTTGCCAAGTCCGAATCGGAAAAGGCGCGCGCCGCCGAGATCGCCCGCACCACCAAGAACGTGCGTGAAGTGCGCAACAGCATCGTGGTTCGTCCCTGATGCAGGCCCCTGCGGGGGCTGATCCAAGTACAAGGCCGGAGACTTCCGGCCTTTTTTCATCCAGGGCTCCAAATGCCGCACGGTCCGCCGCGAGGATTGCCGACCATTGCAGCCGACGGCAGGTACGACCCCTTTCCACCGTGCGCCGGACATACGGCGTAAAGTGACCGACATGCGAGTCTTCAACTGCGATGCCTGTGGCCACCCGGTCTTCTTCGACAGCGTTCAATGCGTGCACTGCGGCGCCACCCTGGCCTTCCTGCCCGAGCGACTGCATGTGGCCTGCCTGCGCCCGGTTTCCGGCACGCGGGACAGCGTGCTGTGGGAGAGCCTGTCCTCGCTGACGAGCGGCAAGCCGCCAGGCCGGCTCTACAAGATGTGCAGCCACCGGGGTCCCGTGGGACAGTGCAACTTCGCCCTGCCCGCAGACGATCCCCATGCGCTGTGCGAGTCCTGCCGCCAGACACGCTGGCTGCCCGATCTGTCAGACCCGTCCAATGCGCTGCGCTGGACCCGGATCGAGGCCGCCAAGCGCCAGCTGTTCTACACGCTGGCCCGCCTGGGCCTGGGTCCCCGGCCTGGAGAGGACGGGCCGCGCTTCGAGCTGCTGGCCGACCTGCCGGGGCAGGCGCCCGTGATGACCGGCCATGCCAACGGCACCATCACGCTGAACGTGGTGGAGGCCGACGATGCCGAGCGTGCCCGGCGCCGCCAGGCCCTGCACGAGCCCTACCGGACACTGGTGGGCCATCTGCGCCATGAATCCGGCCACTTCTTCTGGGACAGGCTGGTGGTGGGCGCAGGCCGTATCGAGGAATTCCGCCGCCTGTTCGGCGACGAGCGCCAGGACTATGGCCAGGCCCTGCAGAACTACTATGCGCGCGACCCGATGGATGAGCAGTGGCGCGACAACTTCGTCAGCGCCTATGCCACCTCCCACCCGTGGGAAGACTGGGCCGAAAGCTGGGCCCATTACCTGCACATGGTGGATCTGCTGGAGACTGCGGCCAGCTATGGCACCTGCATCACCATGCCTGGAGGCTCAGGGACAAGTACAGGCTCGGGCACGCAGCCGGCGCTGTGCGTGCAGGACCCTTTCGCGGTCCATGCACAGCCGGACTTCGGCACCATGCTGGACCAGTGGGTGCCGCTGACGCTGCTGACCAACAGCCTCAACCGCAGCCTGGGCCATGGCGATGCCTATCCGTTCGCCCTTTCGGCCGGGGCCAGGCGCAAGCTGGAATTCGTGCACGCCGCCGTGAATGCGAGCGCCACGCGGCAGGCTGCCTTCTAAGAAGGAACTGCGAGAGGGTCCTGGCCGCCCTTGCCGGGCCTCAGGACAGCCAGGCGGTCAGGGCATCAGGAAGCGGGATCAAGTCGTGCGATCAGGTGGTGCGATCACGACCCACGATTGGCCTGCACCTTCTGCAGAAGGCGGGTACGCACGCTGGGAGAGACGAACTTGTCGATCTCGCCATCCAGCGTGGCGATCTCGCGCACGAAGGTGCTGCTGATGAACTGGTAGCGGTCGCTGGGCGTGAGGAAGACGGTCTCCACCTCGGGCATCAGCGTGCGGTTCATGCCGGCGAGCTGGAACTCGTAGTCGAAGTCGGTGACCGCACGCAGGCCGCGCACCATGGCCTTGCCGCCGCGCTCGACCACGAAGTCGCGCAGCAGGCCATGAAAGCTCTCGACCTGGACATGGGGATAGATGGACACGGCCTCGCGCACCATCTGCATGCGCTCCTCAAGATTGAACATGGTCTTCTTGTGGTGGCCCGCCGCCACGGCGACGATGACGTGGCTGAACAGCTGGGTCGCGCGGCGCACCACGTCTTCGTGACCCAGCGTGATCGGATCGAAAGTTCCGGGATAGACGGCAATCACGTCGTGGCTCATGGCGGTCGCTTTCATTGGCTGCGCGTGCCCTGTCCGGCACGGATGGCGCATTATGCATTGCGCTGCAGCATGGCCGGTCGGCTGTGCGACAGCCGCGCTCCTGCCAGGGAACGCGGCCGCCACAGCGCCCTTTACTCGTCCTGCGGTGCCTTGCGCAGCAGATGGGCGTGAACGGCGCCCGCCTTCAGATGGCGAAACAGCTGCAGGCCACCGGCCTCGGCCAGTTGCTCCTCGGTCCAGGCCTGGGGCGCCTCCAGATAGACATAGCCCGTGGCGGACACCGCCTGCGCGGCGGCCTTCAGCGCAGGCTCGAACAGATCGGCATGGTCGAAGGGCGGATCGATCAGCACCAGGTCCAGCGTGCCCGGCGCCACCTGGCGCAGGCAGCCGATGCCATCGCCGCGCAGCACGCGCACGGACTGGGCGTCCAGGCGCTCGCGCAGGCGCTGCAACTGCTGGACCAGGGTGGCGTCCTGCTCGTTCATCAGCACATTGGTCGCGCCGCGCGATGCGGCCTCGAAGCCCAGCGCGCCCGTGCCCGCGAAGGCATCCAGGCAATGCCACCCCGTCAGATCCTGGCCCAGCCAGTTGAACAGGGTCTCGCGCACGCGATCCGGCGTGGGCCGCAGGCCCGGGTGCTGCGCCACGGGCAGCCGCGTGCGGCGCCATTGGCCGCCGATGATGCGGACCTCGCCTGCGCCCACCGGCGCCGGCCGTCCGGCTTTCGCCTTGGCGGCAGCAGGCGCTGCGGCAGCTGCCTTGGGTGCTGCGGCCTCGGCCGTGGCCTTTTCCAGCCAGCGCTTGCCGGCAGGGGTATGAATTTTGATGCTGTTGCGGCTCATTGTTTGCCTCCCACGACGACGGTCACCATGCGCTCGGGCTGCAGCATGCGCTGCATGGCCTCGCGCACATCACGCACGGTGAGCGCCTGCACGCGCTCGGTCCAGTGCTCCAGGTAGTCCAGCGGCAAGCCGTTCCAGGCGATGTTGGACACATTGCCCAGCAGCTTGCGGTTGCTGTCGATGCGCAGCGCAAAGCCGCCGATCAGGTTGTCCTTTGCGGCCTTGAGCTCCTTCTCGGTCGGGCCTTCGGCCACGAAGCGGCGCAGCGTGTCCTGCGACACCTTCAGGGCCTCGGCTGCCTGGTCGGGGCGCGTCTGCAGGGCGATCGTGAAGGCGCCTGCGTCCAGACCCGGCGAGAAATCGCTGTAGACGCTGTAGCTCAGGCCGCGCTTTTCGCGCACTTCCTCGGTCAGCCGCGAGGTGAAGCCGCCGCCACCCAGGATGTGATTGCCCACCAGCACGGCCATGAAGTCCGGGCTGTTGCGTGCAATGCCGGGCTGGGCGATCAGCACCTGCGCCTGGGCCGAGGCGAAGGGGATGTCCTCGTTGACTGGCGCCTTGAGCGCCTGCACCTTGGGCACGTCAGGCAGGGGCGCGCAGGCACTGGCGTCCTGGCCCTGCGCCGCCTGCAGCGGAGCCAGCAGTTGCTGCACCAGCTGGTCCGCCTGCTCGCGGCTGACGGCACCGACGATGCTGACCTTGGCGCGGCAGGCCGCGATCAGGCGACGGTGGAAGGACTGCATGTCGGACAGGTCGATGTGCGCGAGGCTCTCGCCCGTGGCGCGTGCGCCGTAGGGATGCGTGCCGAACACGCCCTGGCTCAGGGCCTTGCCGGCCACCGTGCCGGGACGCGTGTCCGATTCCTTGATGGCCGCAGTCCAGCGCTCACGCTCGCGCAGCCACACGTCCTGCGGCCAGCTGGGGTTGGCGATCTGGCGCGCCGCCAGCGCCACGGCGCGCTGCAGCAGCGCAGGCTCGGTCAGGGAGCGCAGCCCGTAGCTGAAGCTGTCGCGGCCCGCCTGGGCGCCAAAGCTGGCGCCCAGATCGGCCCAGGCCTGGCCCAGGCCGTTCTCGTCCAGCGCAGGCGCATCGCCCTGGGCGGTCACGCCCTTGGAGGCCATCAGCGCCACGGCGCTGGCCAGGCCGACCTGGTTGGCGGGATCGCGCCGGCTGCCGGCATCGAAGTCCATCTGCACATCGACCATGGGAATGCCCGGGCTGTCCACCAGCCAGACCTGCGCCCCGCTGGGCTGGGTCCAGTGCTGGATGGGCAGCAGCGCCCATGCGGACGTGGCACCAAAGCCCAGGCCCACGCCTGCCAGCACCGTGCTGGCCACCATTTTTTTCATGTTCTTCATCTTCACTCCAGCGTGCTTCGGGGGCATCAATGCAGGGGTCCGCCGATGCCGGCACCCGCATCGGGGCGACGGGGCTTGCCGCCTTCGGGCAGCGGTTGCGGCACCAGGGTGCCCACCGTGAGCTGGTCATCGCCAAAGTACTTGGCAGCCACACGCTTGACGTCATCGGGCGTGATGGTGCGCAGCTGGGTCAGCAGTTGGTCTTCCGCATCCAGCGGCATGCCCTGTATCCAGTAATTGCCCAGGCTCTGGGCCTGGCCCATGACCGAATCGCGCTCGTAGACATTGGAGGCCATCCACTGCGTCTTCACGCGCTCCAGCTCGGCGGGCTCCACGCCATCCTTGGCGACCTTGGCCACTTCGGCGCGCAACGCGGCCTCGACCTCGGCGGCAGTCTTGCCCGTGGCGGGCACGCCCGTCAGCATGAACAGGCCGGGGCCACGGCCCATGAGGGACATGGAGCTGCCCGCGCCGTCGGCCACGCGGCCTTCGCCCTGCACCAGGGCGCGCTCCAGGCGGGCGCCGTCATAGCCGTCCAGCACGGCCGACAGAACCAGCAGCGCCAGCGCATCCCGGTCGTCGGCCTGCAGATCGCTGACGCGCGTCAGCGAGGGCGCGCGGAAGGCCAGGGCCACCAGGGCCTGCTCGGCCGGCTGCTTGACCTCGATGCGGCGGATGCCGATCTGCGCGGGCTCGGTGCGCGGCTTGCGCACCGGCAGGGCGCGTGCGGGAATGCTGCCGTAGTACTTCTCGGCCCAGGCGCGGACCTTGGCCACGTCCACATCGCCGGCAATGACGATGGTGGCATTGCCGGGCACATACCAGCGGCCGTGGAAGTCGCGCACGTCGCCGGGCGTCAGCGCGTCCAGGTCGCTCATCCAGCCGATCACGGGGCGGTGGTAGGGCGAGGCCACGAAGGTCGCCGCCATCAGCTGCTCCATGAGCACGGCGCGCGGCTGGTCCTCGGTGCGCATGCGGCGCTCTTCCTTGATGACCTCGATCTCTTTCTTGAACTCGCTGTCGGGCCAGTGGTTGTTGGCGAAGCGGTCGGATTCGAGCTTCATCACGTCTTCCAGGCGGCTGGACGGAATCTGCTGGTAGTAGCCCGTGTAGTCGCGGCTGGTGAAGGCGTTTTCCTGGCCGCCCAGCGCGGCCACGCGGCGCGAGAACTCGCCGGGAGCCACCTTGCGCGATCCCTTGAACATCATGTGCTCGAGCGCGTGGGCCACGCCCGAGGTGCCATCGACCTCGTCCACGGAGCCCACGCGCACCCAGACCATGTGCACGGCCGTGGGCGCGCGCCGGTCGGGCTGCACGATGAGCTGCATGCCGTTCTTCAAGGTGAATTGCTGTGCCGAAGTGGCGGTGCGCGTGCCGCCGGCGGCCTGGCTGGCCACCGTCTGCAGCAGCGATGAAGGGATGGAAGAGGATGCATCCGGGGCTGCCAAAGCAGCCCCGGTGCCCATGCAGGCCATTAAGCCCAGGAGGGTGAGTGCATGTTTCATAGAATGCTGTGATTCTAAGAACCTGCCGATGTTCAGTTTTTTCAAGAAAAAGCCCACCCCCTCCGCCGCCGAGATTTCCCCGACGGACAGCAGCGCCGCGCCTGAAAAGGCCGGCATTCCCGCAACCCCACCGCAGGACAGCCCCCCTGCCCTGCCACCGGCCGCACCAGCAGCCCCGGCCGCCGACACCGGCAGTGCCTGGTGGCGCAAGCCCTTTGGCGGCGGCAAGGGCGATGCCGCGCCCCCCGAGACCCCGCCTGCCCCAGCTGCTGCACCCGCGTCCACCATCGCGCCTGCGGACTTCATTGCCGCGCCCGAGCCCACGGCCAAGCCCGAGGCCGAGGGTGCCAGCCGCCAGAACTGGATGCAGCGCCTCAAGACCGGCCTGCGCAAGACCGGCAGCAGCATTGCCACGGTCTTCACGGGCACGCAGATCAACGATGCGCTGTACGAGGAACTGGAAGACGCCCTGCTGATGGCCGACACCGGCGTCAAGGCCACCGAGCACCTGCTCGCCGACCTGCGCCGCCGCGTCAAGGAGGCCAAGGCCACCGACCCCGCCGCCGTCAAGGCGCTGCTGGCCGATGCCCTGGCCGACCTGCTGCGCCCCCTGCAGAAGCCGCTGGTCATCGGCGAGCACCAGCCCACCGTGATCATGGTGGCTGGCGTCAACGGCGCGGGCAAGACCACCTCCATCGGCAAGCTGACCCGTCACCTGGCCGACGAAGGCCAGAGCGTGCTGCTGGCCGCCGCCGACACCTTCCGCGCCGCCGCGCGCGAGCAGCTTGGCGTCTGGGCCAACCGCAACACGGTGGAGATCGTCAGCCAGGAAGGGGGCGATCCCGCGGCCGTGAGCTTTGACGCCGTCACCGCCGGCCGCGCGCGCAAGAAGGATGTGGTGCTGGTGGACACGGCAGGCCGCCTGCCCACCCAACTGCACCTGATGGAAGAGCTGCGCAAGATCCGCCGCGTGGTCAGCAAGGCCGACGCCACGGCACCGCACGAGGTGCTGCTGGTCATCGACGGCAACACCGGCCAGAACGCGCTGGCCCAGGTGCGCGCCTTCGACGATGCGCTGCAGCTCACGGGCCTGATCGTCACCAAACTCGACGGCACGGCCAAGGGCGGCGTGCTGGCTGCCATTGCCCAGGAACGGCCGATCCCCGTGTACTTCATCGGCGTGGGCGAAAAGGTCGAGGACCTGGAAACCTTCAACGCCCGGGAATTCGCGCAGGCGCTGCTGTCCTGAGGCCACCCGGCACACCACCACCCGAAGGAGCGCGCTGCGCTCCTTTTTTCATGGGCATGCGAGCGCATCGAAGGCGCAGGCATGCAGGCAAGGGTTTTCCCTTGATTCGAATCAAGCCGCAGGTTTTATGCTTTGCATTGATTTATAAGAAGAACGTTGTTTTATACAAGAAACAATCAATGACCTTCAGGCATTTCTTTTGCTTGTACCTGCCTTGCCTTGTTCCCCGGAGTTCCCCATGAAAGCCCCCACCTTGCTCGGCGCTGCCGCCCTGCTGGCCGCAGCCGCATGCCAGAGCGCCCTGGCCCAGGATGCCGCCGCGCAGCAGCAGCTGGCCGCCAAGCCTTTCACCATCGTCGCGCCCTTTCCGCCCGGCGGCCCGGTCGATGCGCTGGCCCGCCTGCTGTCCACGGGATTGGCCGAGCGCTACAAGCAGACCTCGGTGGTGGAGAACAAGCCCGGGGCCAACGGCAATATCGGCATCGACATGGTCAAGCGTGCCGCGCCGGACGGCCATACGCTGCTGGTCGTGCCCCAGGGCAACCTGACCATCAATCCCACGCTGCTGGCCAGGCCCGGCTACAGCGTGGAGGCGGACTTTGCGCCCGTGGCCTCGCTGGCCAAGGCGGCCAATGTGATCGCCGTGCACCCTGGCGTGCCCGCCAAAACGGTGCAGGAGCTGGTGGCCCTGTCCAAGGCCAGGCCGGCCACCATCAGCTATGCCTCGCCCGGCGTGGGCTCCAGCCTGCATCTGGCCGGCGAGCTGTTCAAGCAGCAGACCGGCGCCGACATCCTGCACGTGGCCTACAAGGGCACGGCGCCCGGCCTCAACGATGTGCTGGGCGGCACGGTGCCAATGATCGTGGGCAATGTGCCCGCGCTGCTGCCGCATGTGCAGTCGGGCAAGCTGCGTGCGCTGGCCGTGACCGACCCGGCCCGCAGCAAGTACCTGCCCGAGGTGCCCACGCTGGCCCAGGCGGGCGTGCCAGGCATTGCCATCTCGTCCTGGTACGGCGTGATGGCGCCAAAGAAGACGCCGCCGGCCGTGCTCAGGCAGCTGGAAAAGGATATTAAGGAGATCTTCAACACGCCGGCCGTGGTCAGGCAGCTGGACCTGCAGGGGATCGAGCCCTGGGTGGTCACGGGCAGCGCCTTCGGCGAGCTGATCCGCAAGGAGACAGCGACCTGGGTGCCCGTGATCAAGGCCGCCAACGTCACGCCGCAGTGATGCGGGGCGCGGCGGCCATGTCTGCAGCGTCCGCCACGTCCCGGGTCGAGACCTGGGAGCGCAGCCACTGCGCATAGTCGGCCATGCAGCGCTCGGTGCGCATGGTGATCTGCGGCACGCTGTAGCTGTGCCCGGCGCGCAGCAGCCGGGCCAGGCGCTCCAGCACGTCGGGCAGGGTCTTGCAGACCAGCCGCCACTCGGGCGTGGCGTGCATCTCGCCCTCCCACACATAGTGCGAGGTGATGGCCTCCACCTGCACGCAGGCCGCAGCCTGCTGCTGCACCAGGCTGCGCGCCAGATGGGCGGCCTCCTCGGCGCTGGGGACGGTGGTGGCCACCACGCACAGCGTGGACCAGGACGAGGCGGGGTTCTTGGCGGAAGTCATGGGGGCGTAGTCTACGGTTGCGCGCTGCAGGCCGGTACGGGCCCTTGCGGCGTCAGGCCATCAGCCCCTTTTGCCGTGCCTGCAGCCGCGCCAGGCCCAGCAGCGCATCCGTGAAGGGCGTGTCCACGCCGCACAGCTGGCCCATTTCGCGCACCGCGCCCACCAGGGCGTCGAGTTCCACGGGCTTGCCCGCTTCCACGTCCTGCAGCATGGAGGTCTTGAAGGCGCCCAGCTTGAGCGTGACCGCATGGCGGTCTTCGGGCGATTCGTTGATGGGCAGGCCGATGCGCGTGCCGATTTCCTTGGCCTCCAGCATCACGCGCGTGATCAGGCCGCGCACCAGGTCGTCGCCCAGGATGCGGTCCGAGGTGGCACCCGTCAGCGCGCTGACGGGGTTGACGGTCATGTTGCCCCAGAGCTTGTACCAGGCGTCGCGCTGGATGTTGTCGGAGACCTTGGCCTCGATGCCGCCGCGCTGCAGCAGTTGGGCCAGTGCCGCCAGGCGCGGCGTGGGCGGCTGGCCGGGCCCTGTGGCCAGGGGCTCGCCCAGGATCAGGCTGTTGCCGAAGTGCCGGCGCACCACGCCGGGCGCATCGTTGGAGCAGCTGGCATGGACCACGGAGCCCAGCACCTGGCCCAGCGGGATGGCTTGGGCAATGCGGCCTTCAGGGTCCACGGCTTTCAGCTGCTTGCCGCGCACGCTGGCATCGACACCGCCTTGCAGAAACCACCAGGGCACGCCGTTCATGGCCGTGAGCACCACGGTCTGCGGGCCGATCAGCGGGGCGATGCGCTCGGCCACATCGGGCATGCCCGGCGCCTTGACGGAGATGATGACCAGGTCCTGCACGCCCAGGGCGGCCGGGTCCTGTTCGGCGCGCAGCGCGAAGTGCTCGCGCTGCTCGCCGTGCACCAGGGTCAGGCCCTGGGTGCGCAGGGCCTGCAGTGCAGCGCCGCGCGCCACGGCGCTGAGCTGGCAGCCGGCGCGGGCCAGGGCCGCGCCCATCCAGCCGCCGATGGCACCGGCGCCGAAGATGCAGGCCTTGTCGAATGAAATGCTTGTCTGTTCCATGGTCATGCGCGGGAAGCTCCGGGTTCAAAGATCGAGATAGCTGCTGTCGCGCCGGTTCACGCGGCGCACCAGGTGGTCGAACACATCGCGGGCACCGCCGTGGCTGGCGTTGAAGGTCAGCGAGTCCTCGTTGCAGCGCCGGGCCATGGCGTCGGAGACCATGCGCGGCGCGCCCATGGACAGGGTGGCCATCTGCACGTCGCAGGCGCGCTGCAGCGTCCACAGCACCACGAAGGCCTGGGGCAGGTCGCTGCCCCAGCTGAGCAGGCCATGGTTGCGCAGGATCACGGCCTTGCGGCGGCCGATGCTGGCCAGCAGGCGCGGCCCTTCGTCGGCATGGATGGTGATGCCCTCGAAGTCGTGGTAGGCCACCATGCCGTGCAGCTGGGCGCTGTAGAAGTTGCTTTGCGACAGGCCCTGCTCCAGGCAGGCCACGCCCATGCCCGAGGTGGTGTGCGTGTGCATCACGCAGTGCGCGCCCGGCAGTCCGTCGTGGATGGCCGCATGCACGACGAAGCCGGCCGGATTCACCGGATGCCGCGAGCCGTCCAGCACCTCGCCGCGCACATTGATGCGTACCAGGTTGCTGGCCGTGACCTCTTCGTAGTGCAGGCCGAAGGGGTTGATCAGGAACTGCTTTTCACCGCCCGTCACGCTGTCGGGCAGGCGCACCGTGATGTGGTTGTAGATCAGTTCGTCCCAGCCCAGCATGGCAAAGACGCGGTAGCAGGCGGCCAGTTCGATGCGGGCGGCCCGCTCATCAGGGTGCATGGAGCAATTCATGGTGTGGGTTCTGAGGTGGGTCGTGGGGAAATCAGGCATCCAGCCCCTGGTCCAGCGCCTGGGAAGCACGGCCCAGCTTGTCCAGGATGCGGTCCAGCATGGCGCGCTCATCGGCCGTCAGCGCATTGAGCAGGGCCGCCTGGTAGGGGCGTGCGCGGGACAGCACCTCGTCGAAGAGCGCCTGCCCTGCCTCGCTCAGCTGCAGCAGGTGGCGCCGCGCGTGCTGTGGATCGGCGCGGCGAAGCACCCAGCCCCGGTCGATCAGCGGCTGCAGCGCGCGGCTGATCTGGGCCTTGTCCATCAGGCTCAGGCGCGACAGCGCGCTGGCATGCAGCTCGCCATGGCGCTGGATCTGGCCCATGAGCCGCCACTCGGTCAGCCCCACGGGCGATGCCGGCGCGATGTAGTGGCGCGTCACCTGGGTCTGCAGCGCATTGGACAGTGCGCCCAGGCGGAAGGTGATGAAGTCCTCCAGCGCCAGCGTCTGGCTGCAGACCTGCGTGTCCGGTGCAGGGCCGGTGGCGGCATCGGCGGCAGGGATCGTGGATGTGCGTGGGCGGGGCATTGGGCGGAGGGAACCGGGCGGCGACGGCGATTGCGATTGCGATTGCGATTGCGATTGCGATTGCGATTGCGATGGCCGCATGATCCACCAATGTTGACATATCAACATTGGTGGCAACCCTGAGAGCCCTGGCGGCCTGCAGGCCGCCCGCAGGCGCAGGGTGAAACCCGTGCGCCCGCGCCGCGCTCAACGCTTGAGCAGTTCGTTGGAGGGCAGTGTCTCGTCCAGCAGCTTGCGGGCCGTCTCCACGCCCGCCACGGGCAGCAGCGCCGGGTCCAGCAGGCCCACCTGCACCAGCACGCTGGCCTGGTCCCAGTAGATGTGCTCGTGGTAGAGCTTGTCGCCCCGGAACTTGACCACGGCCAGCAGCGGGATCTCCACGCGCCGCCCCGTGGGCCGCACGCCGGGCAGCATCCACGGGATCTCGGTGGTGTGCGTGAAGCAGAACAGCATCTCGTCCACCACCTGCGAGGCCCCCACGGTGCGTGAAATCGGCGTCAGCGACGTGTCGGGCGGATTGCTGTTGACGAAGTGGTTCGTGTAGAAGGCGTGCAGGTTGCTGAAGCCCACGCCGCCGGTCATGGTGGGGATGTGGTTCACATAGGGCTCGGCCACCATGGTGGCCATGGTGTCGTCCACGTTGCGCGTGGCGAACTCGTACTCGCAGTGCTTGTCCCACAGCGCGGCCAGGTCGAAATGCGGGCCGATGGCGGACTTGAGCGTGGCAATGCTGCGCTCGTGCGCCATCAGGGCCGAGGCGCGGTGGAAGTGATCGCCGCCCTTGCGCGCGAAGGCATGGTCCACGCCTGGATAGACATGCACGGCCACGCCGGGGCGCCCGCCCAGCGCCTGGACGATGCGCTGGCGCGCCTCGGGCGGGCAGAAGGCGTCGAGCTCGGCCACATGCAGGGTGAGCGGGCAGCGGATGCGCTCGGCCTCGTCCAGCGCCGCCTCGATGCCCACACCGTAGTAGCCGACCACCGCATCGGCATCGGTGCGGCAGGCGGCCAGGTAGGCCAGCTTGCCGCCCAGGCAAAAGCCCAGCACGCCGGCCTTGCCGTCCGTGACCTCGGGGCGCTGGCGCAAGGCGTTCAGGCAGGCCTGGATGTCCTGCACGCCCAGGGCCTCGTCGAATCCCTTGTAGAAGCCGAAGGCGCGCTCCCAGTCCGCCGGTGTGTAGCCCAGCTCCACATCGGGCTGCTGGCGCCAGAACAGGTCGGGCACCAGCACCACGTAGCCTTCTTCGGCGTAGTAGTCGGCCACCTCGCGCATGGTGGCGTTGACGCCGAAGATCTCCTGCGCCAGCACCAGGCCGGGGCCGCTGCCCGAGGCCGGCACGGCCAGATAGGCGTTGAAGCTGCCGCTGCCGTCCAGCGCGTTGATGCGCACATGGCGGCTGGCCGGGGGTTCTTTCTGCTGCATGGGGTTGTCTCCGTTTCAAAGGGTGGGGAAAGCTGCGGTGCCGCTTTTTTCATGGCCCGTCATACGCATTCGGGGTGCCGCACCGTCACCTGATAGTAGCCCGCGTGAAAGGCCAGGGGCTCGCCGTCGAAGCGTTCGCAGCGCTCGACCTGGCCGATGAAGATGAGGTGGTCGCCGCCATCGTATTGCCGGACGTTGCGGCAGACGAAGCGGGCCAGCACGCCATCGATCAGGGGCACGCCGGCCGGGCCTTCCGCGCAGTCCAGGCCGCCGAACTTGTCTTGCTGCGGCGTGGAAAAGCGCCGCGACAGAAGGTGCTGGCCCGCAGCCAGCACGTGGATGGCGAAATGGCTGGCGCCCTGGAAATCGCAGACGCTGGGCGCCTGGCGCGCCAGGCTCCACAGCACCAGCGGCGGGTCCAGCGAGACCGAGGAGAACGAGTTGGCCGTCATGCCCACGCGCCGCCCGTCCGGCGCGCGCGTGGTGATGACGGTCACGCCCGTGGTGAACTGGCCGAAGGCCTTGCGCAGCTCGCGCGGATCGAAGGAGCAGGCCGGGGCGGCGGCCGGGGTGTCGCATGTGCTCATGGCGGCCTCTGCGGCTAGGCGGGGACGGCTGCCATGGCGGCGATGGCCGCGCAGCTGTCGATGTAGTGGTCCGCCTCGCCCGCGTCCGCGAACCAGGGGAAGAAGGTGCGCGGGTCATCGAAGCCGTTGGCAAAGGCGCTGGCCAGCGGTGCCAGCGTGCCCGCGCTGGCCAGCAGCTTGAGCACATGGGGTGGCGGTGGCGCCAGCAGCATGTTGGTCCACTGCGTGACCCATTGCGCATAGCCGAACCAGTAGCGGTCGAAGGTCTGCTGCATCCAGGCGGCGTCGAAGGCACCATTGCCGTCGCCATTGCCGTCGCCATGGCCGCGCGCCAGGATGCTGCGCAGATAGGTGTCGGCGCACTTGGCCGCGTTGTTGGAGCCCTGCCCTGTGATGGGGTCGTTGAGCACCACCACGTCGCCCATGCCCAGCACTTTGCGCCCCGACGGCAGCGTGGCCACGGGCTTGCGCACCGTGGGGGCGAAGCGGCCCGCGAGGATACCGTTGTCATCGGTCAGCGCAATGTCGCGGCAGCGCTCGGCCTCCCAGGGCACGAAGGTGTCGAGGATCCAGCGACTGCGCTCCAGGTGCTGCTCCGGTGTCTTCACATCGCCCCAGCAGTCCATGGGGCCGCCGGGCACGCCCTCGAACACCATGATCTCGCAGGGCCCCGTGGTCGTCAGCGCCGGGAACACGAAATACTCGCCCACGCCCGGCAGCAGGTTGAAGGACACGGCGGAGAACGGCTCGCGCGGCTTCATGCCCGTCACATAGGTCAGCGCCAGCGCGCGCTGGGGCTGGTCGAAGCGCGAGCGGTGGGCATCGCGCTCGAACAGCCTCGATATCTCGCCCTTGCCGCTGGCGACCAGGGTCAGGTCATGGCTGCGCGTGCATTCCTCCAGCTCGGCGATGCCCGCGTCCTTGAGCACCAGCTCGCCGCCCTGGCGGCGGAAGTCGTCCATCCATGCGGGGATCTTCAGGCGCTGGTCCACGGACTGCGCGCCCGCGTTCAGACGCGCGGCCCAGTCGATGGCCTTGCCGGCCGCTTTCCCGCCGTGCTGCCCAGGGTGTGGCACGCACAGGCCGATGCCCTCGACCACCGGGCATTCGCGCGACCAGTGGTCCAGGCCCAGGCCACGCTCTATCTGCAGCGCGCTGTCGAACATGCACTGGCTGGACATGACCCGGCCCTGGGCGATGTCCTGCGCCGTGCGGTTGCTCAGTATCGTGACCTGATGGCCCGCGGCCAGCAGGCCCAGGCCCAGTTGCAGGCCCGACTGGCCGGCTCCGACGATGGCGATTTTCTTCATGGCTGTCTCCTTGCGGCTCCGTGTCCGTACTGCGTACTAGTCCATCAATTGGGGAATGGCGGCCACGGCGCGCTCGGGCCCCATGGCGCCGTAGCCGCCGTCCACCGCGTAGTCGGCCCCCGTCACGAAGCTGGCATGGTCCGAGCACAGGAACAGCACCACCTGCGCCACCTCGTGCGGATCGCCCACGCGGCCCAGCAGGTGAAAGGGCGCGGCCACGCGGTCGGTCTTGGCGCGGTCGCCGCCACTGAGCCGGTCCATCACCGCCGACCAGGTCCAGCCCGGGCAGACGCTGTTGACGCGGATGCCATCGGCCGCCAGGTCCATGGCCATGCTGCGCGTGAGCTGCTTCATGGCCGCCTTGCTGGCCGGGTAGAGCCAGCGCCCCGTCTGCGCCGCTTCCGAAGAGATGCTGGTGAAATTCACCACGGCCCCGCCACCGGCGGCCACCATGTGCGGGTGCACGGCCTGCAGCATGGCCACGGCGCTGGCCACGTTCACGTTGAACGAGGCCAGCCAGTCGGCACGCGACGACTGCAGGCCTTCGTCTACATACGAGCAGGCCAGGTTGACCAGGATGTGCACGCCGCCGTGCCGGCTGCATGCCTGCTGAACGCAGGCAGCGACCTGGGCGTCGTCGGTGATGTCGGTGCGCACGAAAAGCGCGCCCTCGCCCAGCGCATCGGCCAGCACCTGGCCGTTGTCGGCATCGATGTCGGCAATGACCACCTTCACGCCGGCCGCGTGCAGCGCACGCACCACGCCGGCGCCTATCAGGGTGGAGCCGCCGGTGACGATGGCGCTTTTGCCTTCGAGTCCCTTGAACATGACGCTTGTTCTCCCGTGTGGATGCCAGGCCGGGCTGGCCTGTGCAGCACACGTTACGGGGGGCCGGGCCGCGCAGGCATCCGGCAAGCGCAGGCGCTGTCCCTGGCGCGCAGAAATTGGCTCCCGGGGAATGGTCCGAATTGTGGGAGCGGGTGGTTTTTGCTACGTTCTGCCCAGCCTATGGAACACGCCATGCACACACCGCTGCCGCTGCAGCGCTACCGGCTTTTCGAGAGCCACGACATGGACGAGGCCCGCGAAAGCGTGGCGCGCGTCTTCTGTCCGCATGGCCTGGGCATGCTGCGCCCGCGCGCCGAGCTGGACGCCTGCCACCACAGCGCGCCGCTTTCCCGCAACGTCAGCCTGAACTATGTGCAGTACGGCCCCGGCGTGCACATCGAGCCCGGCTACCTGCGGGACTTCTTCCTGCTGCAGATTCCCCTGCGCGGCAGTGCCGAGATCCGCTGCGGCGCGCAGCAGGTGGATGCCACGCCGCGCCTGGCCTCCCTGCCCTCGCCGACCGAGCCGCTGTCCATGCGCTGGGCCGACGACAGCCCGCACCTGATCGTGCGCATGGCCCGCCCGGCCCTGGTGGCGCGGCTGGAGGCGCTGCTGCAGGCGCCCGCAGGCCGGCCCCTGGTGTTCGATCTGGGCGTGCCGCTGGACCAGCCGGCGCTGGCACCGCTGGTGCATTTCATCGACTGCCTGCGGCACACGCTGGATGCGGGCAACGCCCTGCAGGCCACGCAGGCACTGGCCCAGCATGCGGAGGAATACCTGCTGACCAGCCTGCTGATGTCGGCCACGCACAGCCACAGCCGCGCACTGGCCGGGGACAGCCGGCGCAGCCTGCTGCCGCGCGGCGTGCGCAAGGCCCAGGAGTACATGCAGGCCCATGCCGACCAGCCCCTGTCGCTGGCCGATGTCTGTCGCGAGGCCGGCTGCAGCGCGCGCACGCTGCAGGCCGCCTTCCGCCAGCACGCAGGCATGGGGCCCATGGATTTCCTGCGCCAGCTGCGGCTGGACCGGGTGCGCGCCGAACTCCAGGCAGCCAAGGGCCCGGGCGTCGCAGCCGGCTCCGGCGTGCGCGACGTGGCGCAGAAATACGGCTTCCTGCACCTGGGCCACTTCGCGGCCCAGTACCGCAGCCGCTTCGGCGAGCTCCCGTCCGAGACGGCGAGCCGCCGCGTGCAGGCCTGAAGACCTGACTTTGCCGGTTCAGCCCCGGCCCACGAAGGGCATCTTGGTCGCCATCACCGTGTGGAACAGCACATTGGCCTCCAGCGGCAGGCTGGCCATGTAGAGCACGGACTGGCCCACCACATCCGCGTCGATCAGCGGCTCCACCGCGATCTCGCCATTGGCCTGGGGCACGCCCTTGGCCATGCGCGATGCCAGCTCGGTCATGGCATTGCCGATATCGATCTGGCCCACGGCGATGTCGTAGGCACGGCCGTCGAGCGCTGCGGTCTTGGTCAGGCCCATGACGGCATGCTTGGTGGCCGTGTAGGCGCTGGAATTGGGGCGCGGCGCATGCGCGGAGATGGAGCCGTTGTTGATGATGCGGCCGCCGCGCGGCGACTGGTCGCGCATGGTGCGGAACGCCTGCTGCAGGCAATAGAACATGCCGTTGAGGTTGACATCGACCACCTCGCGCCACTGCTCGGGCGTCCAGTCCAGGAAGGAGCCGGGCGGATTGCCCCGGCCGGCATTGTTGAACAGCAGATCCACGCGACCGAAGCGCTGCACCGTGCGCGCGAACAGCTGCTCCACGGCAGCCGGGTCGCTGACATCGGTGGCAATGCCCAGCATGCGCTCGCCCGCGCCGTACTTTGCCTGGGCCTCGGCGCAGGTCTCATCCAGCAGCGCCTGGCGGCGGCCCGCCACCACCACCTGGTAGCCAGCGCCCGCCAGGGCCAGCGCCACGGCCTTGCCCACGCCGGTTCCTCCGCCCGTGACCACGGCCGTCTTTGCGTTCTTCATCTCCATTGCTTGTCCATCCTGTAGTGCATGTGTTGCAGCCGCCGCCCGCGCACCGGTGGCGGGCGGCGCCGCTGCATTGTCGGCGACGCGCCGGGCCTGCGGACTGTGCCGCAGGCGACACCATCGCCGCACTGCGAACGAAGCTCAGGCAAAGCGCCAGGCAATGGAGCCCAGCGGCCCGTAGTCCACATGGAAGCTGTCACCGGCCTGGGCCGTGACGGGCCGCGTGAACGAGCCTGCCAGCACCACCTGGCCTGCGTCCAGCTGCTCATCCCATTGCGCGAGCCGGTTGGCCAGCCAGGCCACGCCCGTGGCCGGATGGTTGAGCACGGCGGCCGCCACGCCGGACTCCTCGATCACGCCGTTGCGCTGCAGCAGCGCCGACACCCAGCGCAGGTCCACCGCGTCGGGGCGCACGGGCCGCCCGCCCATGACGATGCCGGCATTGGCCGCGTTGTCGGCGATGGTGTCGCGCACCGTGCGCATGGCCTGGGTATCGCGGTCCTTTTGCTCGATGCGGGCGTCGATGATTTCCACGGCGGGCACCACCCAGTCGGTGGCGGCCAGCACATCGCACAGGGTGACGCCCGGCCCCTTGAGCGTGCGGCCCAGCACGAAGGCCAGCTCCACCTCCACGCGCGGAGCGATGAAGCGCGCAAAGGGAATGTCGCCGCCGGGCTCGAAGAACATGTCGTTCAGCAGGGTGCCGTAGTCCGGCTCGGTGATCTGCACGGCCTGCTGCATGGCACGCGAGGTCAGGCCGATCTTGTGGCCCCTGACCGTGCGGCCCTCGGCGCGCTTGAGCCGCATCCAGGCGCGCGAGATGGCGTAGCCATCCTGCACCGTCATGTCCGGATGGCGGCGGGAAAAGTGCCGGACCTGCACCCGGCTTTTTTCGCTGGCGTGCAGCTCGGCCGCCAGGCTGTCTATGGTGTGTTGCGCAAGCATGGACGGCCCTTCAGCGCGCGGCGGCGCCATCGTCGGCCCAGGCCAGGTAGCTGTCGGACACGCCCTGGCGCTGCATGGCATCCCACTGCGCCACCGAGGGCGTGGGCATCTGGAAGGCATCGCCCACGCGGCCATACCAGCCGGGGTTCTGCAACCGCGCGATCAGCTCCATGGGCGCGGGGTCGAAGTACATGAGCTCGCCATCGACCACGGCCGCGTCCATGACATGGGCGGCCAGCACGTCGGCCAGCACCAGGCTGCGCACGCCGTCGATATCGATGAGCTGGCGCACGCGGCACTCGAATGAAGCAGGGCTGTCCACGATGCGCGGGGCCTTGACGCGCCGTGCATCGCCCAGGACCAGGCCGGCCTGCGCAGACTCGTCCACCTGCGCGCCGAACTCTATGGCCGTCACCGCCATGCGGCGCGCCAGCGGCTCGGACACCAGGTTCACCACGAACTCGCCCGTGGCCGCGATGTTGCGCGCCGTGTCCTTGAGCACGCCCTGGCGCGAGCCTATGCACACGCACAGCAGCGGCGGATCGCCCGACATGGCGTTGAAGAAGGAAAACGGCGCGACGTTGACCGTGCCGTCCCCGTCCACCGAGCTGATCCAGGCGATGGGACGGGGCAGAACCAGGGAGTGAAGGATGTTGCTGCGCTGCTCGCTGTTGAGCGATTGCATTTCAAAGTACATGGGAATCCGTAGGGGAAGGGAAAAAGGGAGGGCGTCGCGTCACTCGTTGCCGGCGCGCGCCGCGTCCTGCTCGGCCTGGGCGATGCCCGGGGCGCGCGCATTGGACTGGTGCAGTTCCACCAGGTTGCCGGCCGGGTCGCGCAGGAACAGCTGCTTGAGGCTGGGCGATGCCACGTTGTCCAGCGTGAAGTAATCGACGCCGCGCGCCTGCAGCTCCTGCTCGGCGCCGAGGATGTCGTCCACGGCCAGCGCGATGTGGTTGGACACGGGGTCCCTGCCCGGGCCCTGCGCATAGCGCGACGGCCCCTCGCTGCCGAGGATGTGCAACTGGCTGCCGTTGGGCAGGTTGATCCAGGAGCCGTAGATGCCGGGGATCTTCCAGCGCGCGGCGTCCTGGGGCAGGTTCAGCACTTCGCGGTAGAAGTCGAGCATGGCGTCGGCCTGGGCGTGGTTGACGCCGAACCCGACATGGTGGAGTTCCAGAACTTTGATGGGCATGGGATGTCCTTGCAGATTTGTGTGCCGCCAAATAATACGCTTAACGTACTATACACAAAGCGTAATATATGAAAGCCGTAAAATCAACCGCCTTTTCTTCTCCCGGCTTCAACCCGCCTTCAACCCGGTTTCACCCGCTTCCATCCACTCCCATGAGTCCGCGCAAGACCGCTGCCGCACCGGCCCCCGATTCCACCCCCCTCGCCAACGCCCCCGAAGCGCTGCGCCCGCACCTGGCCCTGATGGCCGAGACCGCGCAGCCCGGCACCGACACGCCGGCCGCCGGCCTGGGCCTGCTGCTGCTGTGGCTGGCCGACGATGTGGAGCAGCGCGCCAACGCATCGCTGCAGGCGTTCGGCCTGTCCGAGAGCAAGCTCGACGTGCTCATGATCTTCGGCCTGGCCGAGCGCGGGCTGCTGGGCGACACGGTGGTCACGCCGTCCTATATCGCCAGCTACGTCGGCGTGACGCGCTCGTCGGTGACGGGCCTGCTGGACTGGCTGGAAAAGCGCTCGCTGCTGGCGCGCAGCCTCAGCCAGGAAGACCGCCGCAGCTTCGACCTGGCGCTCACCGACCAGGGCCGCGAGGTGCTGGCCCGCGCGCTGCCGGCCTTCTGGCGCATGTGCGAGTCCCTGGTCGACTACCTGGACGAGGACGAGCGTGCCAGCCTGCAGTCCATCCTCTTCAAGGCCTGGACGAGGATGAAGGCGCAGCAGGGCGCTTGATCCTGGGAGCGCGGCAGGCCGCCCTGGCTGCCGCAAGCCTGCGCAGCCGGCACGGTGCCATATTTCGCGCGGGCATAAGCTCAATCTTGCCTGTGCAAAATTTCCTTTGCGATCAATGCCTTGCGCCGCGCATGGCTCGCTATAAGGAAATGTGAATTCCGTCGTGGTGCGCGCCGGGGCCGGGTGTTGCAATGCCTTCAGAGGCCATGCCGGCAGGCGCCATGTGGGCGCCGGCGCCGGGCCTGGCCGAGCTGGAGGAACCACGCCTTGCCCACGCGCAGAAACACATTGCTCTGGTCGCTCGCCGCCACGCTGGCGCTGCCCGGCCTTGCGGCGGCCGCCGCGCTGAAGATAGGCGTCACGCCCGGCTCGCTGGCCGACTCCGTGGAGGTCGCCGCCAAGGAGGCGCGCGCCCAGGGGCTGGACGTGCAGGTCATCGAGTTCACCGACTGGACCACGCCCAACACGGCGCTGGCGGCCGGCGACATCGACCTCAACTACTTCCAGCACCAGGCCTTCCTGGACAACGCCATCCGCGAGCGCGGCTATGCCTTCACCAGCGTGGCCACGGGCCTGCTGCCCAACATCGGCCTGTACTCGCTCAAGACCCAGCGCTTTGCCGACCTGAAGGAGGGAGCGCGCGTGGGCGTGGCAAACGACCCCGTCAACCAGGGGCGCGGCCTGCTGCTGCTGGAGAAGGCCGGCCTGATCCAGCTGCGCGAAGGCAAGGGCCCGCGCGCGGGGCTGGACGACATCGTGTCCAACCCGCGCAGGCTGCGCTTTGTCGAGATCGAAGGGCCGCAGCTGGTGCGCGCGCTGGACGATGTGGACCTGGCCCAGGGCTACCCGGCCCACTTCGTCAACGCCGGGCGGCCGCAGGTGGCCGGCAATGCGCTGCTGTATTCGGGCATTGACGACCTGTACTACGCCATCCGCTTCGTCTCGCGCCAGGACAACGCCCGGGACCCGCGCATTGCGCAGTTCGTGCGCATCTACCAGACCTCGGGCGCCGTGCAGGCGCAGATCCACAAGTCATTCGCCGCCAACGACAGGCTGTACAGCCTGCCGTGGCGCAAGCCGTGACGCGGCCCCTTCTTGCCTTTTTCGAACCTTTTTTCCGGAGATCCCGATGAAGCTTTCCCGTGCCCTGATCGCCCCGCTGGCCGCCCTGGCCCTGTTCTCCGCCCACGCTGCCGACAAGCTGCGCATCGGCGTGGTGCCCGGCGCCTACGCCGACTCGGTGGCCGTGGCTGCCAAGGAGGCCAAGGCCCAGGGCATCGATGTGCAGGTGGTGGAGTTCACCGACTGGACCACGCCCAACGTGGCCGTGGACTCGGGCGACCTGGACATCAACTACTTCCAGCACCAGCCCTTCCTGGACAACGCCATCCAGAAGAACGGCTACAAGCTGGCCAGCGCGGGCACGGGCATCCTGGCCAACGTGGGCCTGTACTCGCTCAAGCACAAGGCCATCGCCCAGGTGCCGCAGGGCGGCAAGGTGGGCATTGCCAACGACCCCGTGAACCAGGGGCGCGGCCTGCTCTTGCTGCAGAAGGTGGGGCTGATCAAGCTCAAGCCCGGCGTGGGCTACCTGGGCAGCCTGGACGACATCGTCGAGAACCCCAAGAAGCTCAGCTTCGTCGAGGTCGAGGGGCCGCAGCTGGTGCGCATCACGGGCGACGTGGACATCGCCCAGGGCTACCCGCACTTCATCGTGGCGGCCAAGGCCTTCGATCCGTCCAGCGGGCTTGCGTATTCGGGCATCGAGGATGCGCGCTTTTCCATCCAGTTCGTGGTCAAGGCCAGCCGCACGCAGGACCCCGTGGTGCAGAAGTTCATCCGCATCTACCAGAACTCCGATGCGGTGAAGGCCGAGGCCCAGCGAGCCTTCTCCAACGACAAGCGCCTGTACAACCTGGCCTGGGTCAAGCCCTGAGCGGCACGGGGAGGACTTCAGCCATGTCAACCAGCATTGCAGCCAGGCAGCCCCTGGCGGACAGGCCGGCCCATGACGCGGGCAGGCGCTCATCGGCAGCGGCCGGCACCACGCGGGAATCCATCCGTGGACCCGGCGCCGTGGCCTTCAGCGGCGTAGCCAAGACCTACCAGTCTTCGGCAGGGCCCGTACAGGCGCTGGACGCGATCAGCCTGGAGATCGCGCCGGGCAGCATCTTCGGCATCATCGGGCGCAGCGGCGCGGGCAAGTCCAGCCTGCTGCGCACCATCAACCGGCTGGAGCAGCCCAGCAGCGGCCAGGTGCGGGTCGATGGCGTGGACATCGGCACGCTGGACGAATCGCAGCTGGTGCAGCTGCGCCGGCGCATCGGCATGATCTTCCAGCACTTCAACCTGCTGTCGGCCAAGACGGTGCATGACAACGTGGCCCTGCCCCTGCAGGTGGCGGGCCTGCCGCGCGCACGCATCAATGCGCGGGTCAATGAGCTGCTGGCCCTGGTGGGCCTGCAGGAGAAGGCTGGCACCTATCCGAGCCGGCTGTCGGGCGGGCAAAAGCAGCGCGTGGGCATTGCCCGCGCCCTGGCCACCGACCCCGAGATCCTGCTGTGCGACGAGGCCACCTCGGCCCTGGACCCAGAGACCACGCAGTCCATCCTGGAGCTGCTGCGCACCATCAACCGCAAGCTGGGCATCACCATCATCCTGATCACGCACGAGATGAGCGTGATCCGCGAGATCGCCGACCGCGTGCTGGTGCTGGAGCAGGGCCGCATCGCCGAGCTGGGCGAGGTCTGGAAGGTCTTCGGCAACCCGCAGCACCCGGCCACGCGCGCCCTGCTGGCACCGCTGCAGCACGGCCTGCCCGACGACCTGCGCCAGCGCCTGCTGAGCACCGCGCCCGCAGGCCGCCACGAACGCATCCTGCAGCTGACCTACCGCGGCGAGGACGGGCTGGAGCCCGACTTCCCGCGCATCGCCCAGGCCCTGGGCGGCCGGGTGCGCCTGCTGCATGGCGGCGTGGACCGCATCCAGGGCCATGCCCAGGGGCAGCTGCTGATCGCGCTGGGCGGCGGCACGGCCGCGCATGACTGGCACACATTGACGCAGGGCCCGGCGGCCATTGCGCATGACATCAAGGATCTCGGATATGTCGCTGAATCTGTCCATTCCCATTGAGCGCTACGGCAACGCGCTGGCCGACACGCTGATGATGGTCGGCGTCTCGGGCGGCATCGCGCTGGCGGCGGGCATTCCGCTGGCGGTGCTGCTCATCGTCACCGCGCCCGGCGGCTTCCTCGCCTCGCCGCGCACGCACCGCGCGCTGGGCAGCGTGATCAACGGCTTCCGTGCCACGCCCTTCATCGTGCTGCTGGTGGCGCTGATCCCGTTCACGCGGCTGGTGACGGGCACCACCATCGGCGTGTGGGCGGCCATCGTGCCGCTGGCCATCAGCGCCACGCCGTTCTTCGCGCGCATCGTCGAGGTCAGCCTGCGCGAGGTCGATCCCGGCCTCATCGAAGCCGCCCAGGCCATGGGCTGCCGCAAGTGGGACATCGTGCGCCACGTCTACCTGCCCGAGGCCCTGCCCGGCATCGTGGGCGGCTTCACCATCACCCTGGTGGCGCTGATCAGCTCCTCGGCCATGGCCGGCGCCGTGGGCGCGGGCGGCCTGGGCGACCTGGCCATCCGCTACGGCTACCAGCGCTTCGACACCCAGGTGATGCTGCTGGTGATTGCCGTGCTGATCGCGCTGGTCACCGTGGTCCAGGTCCTGGGCGACCGCTACGTGCGCCGGCTGCGCAGCCGCTGACGCTGAAAACAGGCACCACGCCTTTCCCTCCGGGGCCGCCGCCTGGCGGCCCTCTCCCCACCGACTCAGCAACGAGGCACGGAATGACCACACCGGATGCCCTGGGCGCAGCCTTGCCCGGCAACACACACCACACCCCGGGCGGGGCGCTGCGGCGCCTGCCCCTGCCGCCCTCCACCCCGCACCGCATCACCAGCGAGGCCGAGGCCCTGCAGGCCGCCCAGGCCCTGGCCGATGAATGGCGCGCGGACGCAGCGGCCCGCGACCACGAGCGGCGCCTGCCCTGGCAGGAAATCGAGCGCCACACGGCCAGCGGGCTGGGCGCCATCACCGTGCCCCGCGCCTACGGCGGCCTGGGCGCTTCCTACGAGACGCTGGCCCAGGTCTTCGTCACGCTGTGCGCGGCCGACCCTTCGCTGGGCCAGATTCCGCAGAACCATTTCGCCGTGCTGCAGAACCTGCGGGACATGGGCAGCGAGCCCCAGAAGCGCCGCTGGTTCGCCGACGTGCTGGCAGGCCACCGCCTGGGCAATGCCGGGCCGGAGCGCAAGGGGCGCGCCGCGCATGTGCTGGAGGCCACGGCGCGCCTGTCGCGCGATGCCGAAGGCGGCCTGCGCGTCAGCGGCACGCGCTTTTACTCCACGGGCTCGGCCTTCGCGCACTGGGTGCCCTTCCGTGCCCAGGCCGAGGAGGGCCGCATCGTGCAGGTCTGGGTGCGGCGCGATGCGCCGGGCGTGACCGTGTTCGACGACTGGGACTCCTTCGGCCAGCGCACCACGGCCAGCGGCAGCGTGCAGCTGGACCAGGTGCAGGTACAGCCCGAGGACGTGGTGCCTGCCTGGCAGTTCGAGGCCACGCCCTCGCTGTCCGGCCCGGTGTCGCAGCTGATCCAGGCCTCCATCGACGCGGGCATTGCCCAGGGCGCGCTGCGCGACGCGGTGGACTTCGTGCGCGACAAGAGCCGGCCCTGGATGGACTCCGGCGTGGCGCGTGCCAGCGACGATCCCCACCTCATCCACGAGGTCGGCCAGCTGCAGATCGAGGTGGACGCGGCCCATGCCGTGCTGCTGGAGGCCGCGCGCACGCTGGATACGCTTGCTGCAGCGGCTGGTGGCGCGGTGGACGAGCAGGCCAGCGCCCAGGCCTCGGTGGCCGTGGCCGAGGCCAAGATCCTCACCACCGAGGCCGCGCTGCAGGCCGGCGAGCACCTGTTCGCGCTGGCCGGCTCCTCGGCCAGCCGCGCTGCCCACCGCCTGGACCGCCACTGGCGCAACGCCCGCGTGCACACGCTGCACGACCCCGTGCGCTGGAAATACCACCTGCTGGGCAACTACCTGCTCAACGGCGCCCTGCCGCGCCGCCACCAGTGGAACTGACCGCCATGACACAGACATCGACCCAAGAGCTGCAGGCCCTGGCCTCCACACCGGGCAGCCAGCCCGCTCCCGCAGCGCCTCCAGCCCGGCCCGCCCACATCATCGGCAGCGAGGCCGAGGCCCTGGAAGCGGCCCGCAGTTTTGCCGCCCTCATCGCCCCCGGCGCGCTGGCGCGCGACCGCGACCGCCTGCTGCCCTGGCAGGAGGTGGAGCAGTTCAGCCAGAGCGGCCTGTGGGGCATCACCATTCCCCGAGAGTACGGCGGCGCGGGCGTGTCCACGGCCACGCTGACGCGGGCCATTGCCCTGATTGCGGCGGCCGATGGCAACTTCGGCCACATTCCGCAGAACCACTACTACTCGCTGGAAGTGCTGCGCGTGGGCGGATCGCCCGCGCAAAAGGCCTTCTTCTATGACCGTGTGCTGCGCGGCGAACGCCTGGGCAATGCGCTGGCCGAGATCGGCCACCGCGACTTCCAGCGCCGCACCCGGCTGCTGCGCGAGAGCGGCGGCTGGTTCGTGCAGGGGCGCAAGTTCTATTGCACGGGCGCCCTGTTCGCGCACTGGATTCCCACCCTGGTCAGCGCGCAGGAAGAGGCGCCGGGGCAAGGCGAGCGCATGTATCTGGTCTTCATCCCGCGCGATGCGGCCGGCGTCACCGTCACCGACGACTGGGACGGCTTCGGCCAGCGCGTGACAGGCAGCGGCTCGGTGCAGTTCGACCGCGTGCGCGTGGAGCCCGAATGGGTGGTGCCCTTCACCAGTTCCTTCGAGCGACCCACCACCATCGGCCCCTTTGCCCAGATCATCCATGCCGCCCTGGACGCGGGCATTGGCCACGGCGCGCTGCAGGCCGCCCTGCCCTTCATCCGCGAGCATGCGCGGCCCTGGGTGGACGCGGGCGTGGCCAGCGCCACGCAGGACCCGCTGCTGCTGCAACAACTGGGCAATGTCCACGTGCGCCTGCGCGCCGCCGATGCCCTGGTGGCCCGCGCGGCCCTGGCCGTGGACGCCGCCCAGCGCGCGCCCACGGACGACAGCGTGGCCGCCGCCTCGGTGGCCGTGGCCCAGGCCAAGGCGCTGAGCACCAGCGCCAGCCTGCTGGCGGGCAGCAAGCTGTTCGAGCTGGCGGGCACGGCCTCCACCCTGGCGGGACAGGGCCTGGACCGCTTCTGGCGCAACGCGCGCACCCACACCCTGCACGACCCCGTGCGCTGGAAATACCACGCCGTGGGCAACTACGTGCTCAACGGCATACGCCCGCCGCGCCATGGCGCGCTCTGACCTTTATCAACGACACAGGAATGCAATGATGACAACGACCTCCCCCACCCTCTGGCCCCGGCTGGCCGCCTTCCTGGGCGCTGCCCTGCTCGCGGGCAGCGCCTTGGCCGCGCCCCTGAAGATCGGCGTGGTGCCAGGCATCTTCGCGGACTCGGTGGAAGCCGCCGCCAAGGAAGCCAAGAAGCAGGGCCTGGACGTGCAGGTGGTGGAATTCACCGACTGGGCCACGCCCAACGTGGCGCTGGACGCAGGCGACATCGACCTCAACTACTACCAGAACAGCAACTACCTGGCCAATGCAGCGCGCAGCAAGGGCTTCAAGTTCACCAGCGTGCAGGCGGGCATCCTGTCCTATCTGGGCCTGTACTCCACGCGCCACAAATCCCTGGCCGATCTGCCCACGGGCGCCAAGGTGGCCATTGCCAGCGACCCCGTCAACGTGGGCCGCGGCCTGCGCCTGCTGCAGCACGCGGGCCTGATCACGCTGCGCCCCGACACCGGGCTGCTGGGCACCCAGGCGGACATCGTCTCCAACCCCAGGAAGCTGCAGTTCGTGGAGATCGAGGGCCCGCAGCTGGCGCGCACCACGCCCGACGTGGACCTGGCCCAGGGCTTTCCGTATTTCATCATCGCCTCCAAGGCCTTCGATGCCAGCAAGGGCCTGGCCTACACCAGCTACGAGGACGACTCCTGGGCCATCCAGTTCGTGGCCCGCAGCGACCGCGCGGCCGACCCGCGCATCGCCCGCTTCCTGGACATCTACAAAAACTCCGACGTGGTGCGCAAGACCATCCACGCCTTCTACCTGAACGACCAGAAGCTCTACCGCCTGGCCTGGTTGAAGAACTGACGCAACGGACTGCAGGACCCGCCCCATGACGCAAGCCAAGCGCCACATCCACGTCAACGCCTTCAACATGAACTGCGTGGGCCACATACACCACGGCCTGTGGACCCATCCGCGCGACCGCTCCACCGAGTACGGCACGCTGGCCTACTGGACCCACATCGCCAGGGTGCTGGAGGAAGGCCTGTTCGACGGCATCTTCATCGCCGATGTGATCGGCTACTACGACGTCTACCAGGGCGGCGTGGACCTGACCCTGCGCGAAGGCATACAGCTGCCCGTCAACAACCCCTGGCTGCTGGTCTCGGCCATGGCGGCGGTGACGCGGCACATCGGTTTCGGCCTCACGGCCACCGTGGGCGCGCACCAGCCCTATACCTTTGCGCGCGACGTGACCACGCTGGACCAGCTGACCAATGGCCGCATCGGCTGGAACATCGTCACCGGCTATGTGGACAGCGGCGCGCGCGGACTGGGCCAGGACGGCCTGGCCGAGCACGACAGCCGCTACGACCGCGCCGACGACTTCCTGGAGCTTTCCTACAAGCTCTGGGAAGGCAGCTGGGAAGAGGGTGCCGTGATCGCCGACAAGGCGCGGCGCATCCACGCCCTGCCCGGCAAGGTACACCCGGTGGTGCACGAGGGGCCGTTCTACCGCGCCAACGCCATCCACATGAGCGCGCCTTCGCCCCAGCGCACGCCCGTGCTGTTCCAGGCCGGCACCTCGCCGCGCGGGCTGCGCTTTGCGGGCCGGCACGCCGAGGGCATCTTCATCGGCGCGCGCACGCCCGAGGCCGCGCGCGAGGCCTCGCGCCAGCTGCGCCAGGCCGCCGTGGACGCGGTCCGGCGTCCCGAGGACATCAAGATCTACGCCGGCGTGGCCGTGGTGCCCGGCCGCACCGAGGCCGAGGCGCGCGAGAAATACGCCGACTACCTGGCCCACGCCAGCGCGGAAAGCGGGCTGGCCCACTTTGCCGCCAGCACCGGCGTGGACTTTGCGCAGTACGGGCTGGACGACCCCATCTCCTTCGGCAACACCAACGCCATCCAGTCGGCGGCCCAGGCCGCGCAGAAGCAGGGCTGGACCACGCGGCGCAAGCTGCTGGAGCAGTTCACGCTGGGCAGCCGCTACGCCACCATCGTGGGCGACCCGGCCCAGGTGGCCGACGAGCTGGAGCGCTGGATCGACGTGGGCGAGATCGACGGCTTCAACCTGACCCGCATCGTCGCGCCCGAGACCTGGGAAGACTTCGCCCGCCTGGTCGTGCCCGAGCTGCAGAACCGGGGCCGCTACCGCACCAGCTACGGCGACGACGCCACGCTGCGCCAGCGCCTGTTCGGCCAGGGCGACCGCCTGCCCGCCAGCCACGCCGCCGCGCGCTGGCGGCGTTGAAGTCCTTAGCCACCCTCCCCCACCGGCCCGTGGCCCGGCCCTGCCTTGCAGGCAGGCCGGGTTGGCGGGCCTTTGAATTTGCAAAGCCATGACCACCACCCTCCCCTGCGCCACCGAGCCTGCGGCCTACGCGGCGCCCGGCCCAACCACAGACGGCCCGGCCGATCCAGACGGGCCCTCGCTGCCATCCCTGCAAGCACGCTTTCGCCCTGTGTTCGACCGCATCGCCCAGGGTGCGGCCGAGCGCGAACGCACGCGCAGCCTGGCCCATGAACCCATCGCCTGGCTGCGTGACAGCGGCTTCACCGCGCTGCGCGTGCCGCGCCGCCTTGGCGGAACCGGCGCCAGCGTGGAGCAGCTGTTTGCGCTGTGGACCGAGCTGGCCGAGGCCGACTCCAACGTCGCCCAGATCCTGCGCCCGCACTTCGGCTTTCTGGACCGCGTGCTCATCGACCGCGATGCCGCCACCCAGGCTCGCTGGCTGCCGCTGGCCGCGCGCGGCGCCGTGTTCGGCAATGCCACCACCGAGGTAGGCACGGGCACCCTGGGCACGCTGCAGACCACCCTGGTGCCCGACACGCAGCCCGGCTGGTGGCGGCTGGACGGGCGCAAGTTCTACAGCACGGGCACGCTGTATGCCGACTGGGTGACCGTGGTGGCGCGCGCGGTGGAGCCGGGCAAGGAAGACCAGACCGTGCACGCCGTCGTGCCCACCTCGGAGGCCGGCGTGCAGCGCTTCGATGACTGGCGCGGCTTTGGCCAGCGCCTGACCGGCTCGGGCACCACCGTGCTCAGCCAGGTGCGCGTGCCCGACGACGCCGTGATCCGCTTCCCGTGCGCCCAGCCCACGCCCCTGGTGGCCTATTTCCAGCTGGCCCACCTGGCCACCCTGGCCGGCATTGCCCGGGCCTTGCAGCGCGATGCCATCGCCTATGTGCAGGCGCGCCGCCGCGTGTTCAGCCACGGCAGCGCCACCCTGCCCAAGGACGATCCGCTGGTGCAGCACATCGTCGGCCAGCTGGCCGGCACGGCCTACATCGCAGGACTTGCCGTGGCCGACGTCGCCGCCGAACTGGGCCGCATCGCGCGCGAGCGCGAGGCCGGGCGCGAGGTGCCGCTGCAGCAACTGCATGCTCTGGAGCTGCGCACGGCCCAGGCCCAGGTGGCCGTGGTCGATCCCGTGCTGCAGGCGGCCGCGCGGCTGTTCGAGGTGGGCGGCTCCAGCGCCCTGTCCGAAGACCTGGCACTGGACCGCCACTGGCGCAATGCGCGCACCCTGGCCTCGCACAACCCCGTGCTGTACAAGGCCCGCTCGGCGGGCGACATCCTGCTCAACGGCGCCGACCCCATCTACTATTGGCACGTGGGCGTGACGGGCGTGACGGGTGTGGCGGCAGTGGTGGGCTGAAGGCCCTTGCGCGGCCGCGCTGCGCAGGGACGGGCGCAGCGGCCGTGCGCATATCGCCAGAACGCATTAGCACATGCCATGCGCCGCAAAATTCCTTTCAGAAACAAGCACTTGCCAAGGCACCCAAACCGATAAGCAAATGCATTAAGTTTCTTTCGCCATACCGGCGTTCGGCCCTGTAATGAAGGCATCCACCCCACCTCATCCGGGCTGGCAGTCTTCGCAAACCGCATGCCGCGCTGCCTCCTGGAACCCACGCCAAGGAGTTTCCATGAGCCGATCGCTGAAGACTGTCATCGTCAATGGCAGCCTGAGCCGCCCCTCCCGTACCCGTGTCCTGCTGGACGCCCTGCATGCCCGCCTGGGCCAGGAGCTGCCGCTGCAGGCACAGGTCATCGACCTGCTGGACCTGCAGCCCCATCTGGGCGCGGCCCTGTCCAAGAACGACCTGCCGCCGGCCACGCTGCAGGCCATCGAAGCCATCGAGCAGGCCGACTTCCTCATCGTCGGCGCGCCGGTCTTCCGCGCCAGCCTGCCGGGCCTGCTCAAGCACCTGTTCGACCTCATCGACCTGGACGCGCTGCAGGGCACGCCCGTGCTGCTGGCCGCCACCGGCGGCAGCCCGCGCCACGCCCTCATCCTGGACCACCAGCTGCGCCCGCTTTTCGGCTTTTTCTCGGCCCTCACCCTGCCCATTGGCGTGTACTCCACGCCCGAGGACATCCAGGATGGCCAGGTGCACAGCGAATCGCTGCGCCAGCGCATCGAGCTGACCGTGCAGCTGTCGGCCCCGGTGCTGCGCGGTGCGCTGCAGCAGCTGGTGCAGGCACAGGCCGAGGCACAGCCGCCCGTTCCCGAAGCCGCCGACCTGGCCCTGGCCGGGCAGCCCGCGTGAGCCAGGCAGAGGCCGTCCCTGCGGACCCGATAGCCACTGCGCAGGATCTGGCGCAGCGCCTTGCCGCCACGGCGGCCCGCCGCGATGCCGCAGGCGGCACGCCCAAGGCCGAGCGCGATGCGCTGCGCGCCAGCGGCCTGCTGGCACTGAGCATTCCGCGCGAGCTGGGCGGCCTGGGCGCGGACTGGGTGCAAACGCTGGAGACGGTGCGCATTCTGGCCACGGCAGACGGCTCGCTGGCCCATGTCTACGGCTTCCAGCACCTGCACCTGGCCACCGTGCAGCTGTTCGGCCAGCCCGCCCAGTGGCAGCCCTGGCTGCTGCAGACGGCACGCCACCGCTGGTTCTGGGGCAATACGCTGAACCCTCTGGACCGCCGCACCACGGCCACGCGCCAGCCCGGCCACTGGGAGTTTTCGGGCAAGAAGAGCTTTACCTCGGGCGCGCTGGACTCGCAGATGCTGGTGGCCTCGGCCATCGATGCCGACAGCGGCCAGCTGCTGATCGGCGTGGTGCCCACGGAGCGCACGGGCATCACCTTGCTGCGCGACTGGGACAACATGGGCCAGCGCCAGACCGACAGCGGCTCGGCCCTGTTCGAGCGCGTGCGCGTGGAGGCGGCCGAACTGCTGCTGGACCCCGGCCCGCTGTCCACGCCCCATGCCGCGCTGCGCCCGCTGCTGGCCCAGCTCATCCTGGCCCATCTGTTCCTGGGCATTGCCCAGGGCGCGCTGGAGCAGGCGCGCGGCTACACGCTGAACGAGGCGCGGCCCTGGTTCAAGTCCCCTGCCGATGCGGCCAGCGCAGACCCCCACATCCAGGCGCTGTATGGCGAGCTGTGGACCGCGCTGGAAGGCGCGCGCCTGCTGACCCTGCAGGCCGCGCAGCGCTTTGACGCTGCCTGGCGCCGTGGCCCGGCGCTGACCGCCCACGAGCGCGGCGAAGTCGCCGTGGCCGTGACGGCCGCCAAGATTGCCACCACGCGCTCGGGGCTGGACCTGTCCAGCCGCATCTTCGAGGCCACGGGCGCGCGCGCCACGCACGCGGCGCTGCGCTTTGACCGCTTCTGGCGCAACCTGCGCACGCAGACGCTGCACGACCCGCTGCACTACAAGCTGCAGGAGCTGGGCGACTGGGTGCTCAACGGAACCCATCCGCAGCCCAGCTTCTACTCGTGACGCCGCGCCATGAACACCCGTCTGCCCACCTGGCCGCCCGGCAAGTCCTCGGCAACACCTGCGCCCGCGCCCGCAGCCTCTGCCGCGCACGATGACGGCGCCGCGCCCGCGCCGTGGATACTGCAAGACCCGGCCTCGCAGGCCCTGCTCAAGACCATGGGACAGGTGGCCGCCAGCGAGGCCGGCGTCCTCATCCTGGGCGACAGCGGCGCCGACAAGGAAATGGTGGCCCGCCACATCCACCGCCTGAGCCCGCGCCGCCACGGCCCCTTTGTCACCGTCAACTGCGGCGCGCTGTCCGAGGCCCTGATCAACGCCGAGCTCTTCGGCCACGAAAGCGGTGCGCTGACGGGTGCCTTCGGCAACCTGCCCGGCCGCTTCGAGGACGCCCACGGCGGCACCCTGCTGCTGGACGAGATCGACGACCTGCCCCTGCACATCCAGAGCAAGCTGGTGCGCGTGCTGCAGGACAAGGCGGTCACCCGCATCGGCGCCAGCCAGCGCACGCCGGCCGATGTGCGCGTGCTCGCGGCCAGCAGCGCGCCGCTGCACACCAAGGTGGCGGCGCGGCGCTTTCGCGAAGACCTGTACTACCTGCTCGATGTCGTCACCCTCACCGTGCTGCCGCTGCGCCAGCGCCCGGCCGACATCCTGCCGCTGGCGCGCCACTTCATCGCAAGCTACTGCCAGCGCATGCGCTACGCGCCAATGGCACTCAGCCAGGACGCGCAGCGCAAGCTGCTGGAGCACGACTGGCCCGGCAACAGCCGCGAGCTGGAGAACGTCATCCACCGCAGCCTGCTGCTGACCCAGGGCATGCACATCGGCGCGGGCGACCTGCACATCGCCAGCAGCCAGGGCGAGCCCGATCCCGTCCCCACACGCGAGGCCGAACACGGCGCCCAGGCCGCCGCCGCCGAACTGGCCCTGGGCGAAGCGCTGGACAGCCTGTGCGACGTGCATGCCGAAGGCCTGGAGCAGCACGTGCTGGGCGCCCTGCTGCTCAAGGCCTGGCAGCGCAACCGCGGCAACCAGGTGCAGACCGCGCGCCAGCTGGGCATCAGCCGCAGCGTGGTGCGCGCGCGGCTGCAGCGCCTGGGCCAGGTGCCGGGCGAGGCCGCGCCACCGTCTTTTCCATCGTCCCCGGAGATCCCATGAGCCAAGACCCCCACGCATCGCCAGACATCTTCTGGTTCCTGCCCACCTCGGGCGACACGCGCTACCTCGGCACCTCCGACTTCGGCCGCGCCCCCACCAACGCCTACATGCGCCAGATCGCCGTCACTGCCGAGGAGCTGGGCTACGACGGCCTGCTGATCCCCACCGGCAGCTCCTGCCTGGACCCCTGGGTGGTCGCCTCCAGCCTGGTGCCCGTCACGCAGCGCATCAAGCTGCTGGTGGCCCTGCGCACCTCGCTGGGCGCGCCCGTGTCCAGCGCGCGCCAGGCCGCCACGCTGGACCAGGCCCTGGGCGGGCGCCTGCTGCTCAACGTGGTGCCCGGGGGCGATGCCACCGAGCTGGAGGCCGACGGCATCTTCCTGGCCCACGACGAACGCTATGCCTATGCCGATGAATTCCTGACCATCTGGCGCCGCCTGCTCGCCGGCGAGGCCGTGGATTTCGACGGCAAATACTTCAAGGTCAAGCAGGGCCGCAACTTCTTTCCCCCGGTGCAAAAGCCGCATCCGCCGCTGTACTTCGGCGGCTCCTCGGACGCCGCCCACGACCTGGCCGCGCGCCAGGTGGACGCCTACCTCACCTGGGGCGAGCCCCCCGCCGCCGTGGCCGAAAAGTTCGCCGACATTCGCCGCCGCGCCGCGCAGCAGGGCCGCCAGGTCCGCCTGGGCGTGCGGCTGCACGTCATCGTGCGCGAGACCAACGAGGAGGCCTGGGCCGATGCCGAGCGCCTGATCAGCAAGCTCACCGACGAGGACATCGCCCGCGCCCAGGCCGGCTATGCGCGCATGGACTCCGTGGGCCAGTCGCGCATGGCCGCGCTGCACGGCGGGCGGCGCGACCGGCTGGAGGTGGCGCCCAACCTCTGGGCCGGCGTGGGCCTGGTGCGCGGCGGCGCGGGCACGGCCCTGGTCGGCGATGCGGCCACCGTGGCCGAGCGCCTGCGCGAGTACGCCGCGCTGGGTGCGGACAGCTTCGTGCTCTCGGGCTACCCGCACCTGGAAGAATCCATCCGCTTTGCCGAGCTGGTCTTCCCCCTGCTCGGCAAGCGGGCGGTCACCACCAGCGACCAGGCCCAGACCGGCGGCGCCTTCGACATCCGCAGCATCCAGCGCAGCCAATCCGCATCGTGAGCCACCCGGGGCCCCGGCCCCCGCACAGACCGGAGTCTGTGCATGCAACGCGATCAACGCCACAATCCGCCCGTCCCCCACGATGAGAGCGTGACGTTGCCATGAGCCTGAGAATCGATGACGAAATAACCTTCCGCAGACTGGAGGTGCTGCTCGCCTTCCTGGAGACAGGCAATCTCGCCAAGACGGCGGAACGGCTGGAGACCAGCTCGGTCAGCGTGCACCGCGCCCTGCACGCGCTGGAGGCCGGCATGCGCTGCGCCCTGTTCCGGCACGAGGGGCGCAACCTCAAGCCCACCGAGGCAGCGCAGACCCTGGCCGATGTCGCCAGGGAGGTGCTGGCCACCATGTCCGAGGGCATACGCGCCACGCGCGAGGTGGCAGGCTACTCGGCGGACCGCATCCGCATCGGCTCGCTGTACTCCCTGACCAACCGCACCGTGCCGGCGCTGGTGATGGCGCTGAAGCTGCGCCGCCCCGATCTGCAGACCGAACTGGTGCTGGGCTCGAACGCCGGCCTGCTGGAGCGGCTGCGCAACGGAACGCTGGACGCGGCGCTGATGGCCATGCCGGACAACGCCGCCGACATGCAGACGCAGCTGCTGTTCGAGGACGACATTTTCTTTGCCGCGCCCGTGGGCTCGCCCTATGCGCATCTGGCCGAGGTCGATCTGGGCGCCATGGCGCGCGAGAACTTCGTGAGCCTGGGCGAAGGCTTTGCGACCTATGGCGGCTTCATCGAGTCCTTCCGGGTGGCCGGCTTCACGCCCAACGTGGTGATGAAGACGGATGACATCTTCTCGCTGATGAACCTGGTCAGCGGCGGCGTCGGCTACACGCTGCTGCCCGGGCGGGTGCGCGGCGTGATGCCGCAGAAGGTGCAGCTGATACCGCTGCAGGCCAGGTACCTGATGCGCCAGACCATCGTGCTGACCTTTTTGCGCTCCCGCGAACGCGACCCCAACCTGCTGGCCCTGCTCAGCGTGTGCCGCCTCGCGGACGGGCAGCTCGGCTGACCCGGCACGCCGGGGGAGACGGCCCCGCTTCGCCGGGTTAACCCTTCATTGTTTCTCTCTGCGTAATTGTTGGCGCTCGCGCTTTATTGATGCGCTCCGGGCTGCCGCGTACCGTGCATACCAGCATGCACACGTATTGCAGGCGCATAAAAAACCGGAGACATCGCATGAATTCCCATTGGATATCGATTGGCGCGTTGATAGGCATGTTCGTCCTGGCGACGGCACTGCCCATCAACATGGGCCTGCTGGCCTTTGTCGGGGCCTTCCTGGTCGGCACCCTGGTGGCCGGCATGGGAACCAAGGCCATCATTGGCGGTTTTCCCGCCGACCTGTTTCTGACGCTGGCGGGCATCACCTACCTGTTCGCGCTGGCGCAGAACAACGGAACCATCGACTGGCTGGTCCGCATGGCGGTGCGCGCCGTGCGCGGGCGCATTGCCGCCATACCGTGGATCATGTTCTTCATTGCGGCCCTGCTGACGGCGGTGGGCGCCGTCAGCCCTGCGGCCGTGGCCATCATCGCGCCCATTGCCCTGGGCTTTGCCGCCAAGTACGGCATCAATCCGCTGATGATGGGTCTGCTGGTGATCCATGGCGCGCAGGGCGGCGGCTTCTCGCCCATCAGCATCTACGGCGGCATCACCAACAAGATCGTGGCCAAGGCGGGCCTGCCGCTCAACGAGATGGCCACCATGCTGGCCAGCATGGGCGTCAACCTGGCCGTGGCCGTGCTGCTGTTCTTCCTGATGGGCGGCGCCCGGCTGATGCGCATGAAGGCCGATGCCGATGGCAGCGTGCCCGCCACGCCGCGCGTCTCGCATGCCCAGGGCGGCGCCCAGGTGTATGGCGACGCCGAAGGCGAGGCCCTGTCCGAGGAGCGCAACACGGCTGCACGCTCCAGCGACTCGCTGATGCGCGCCGCCCCTGAACAGGACGCCGCCCCGCAATCGCGCAGCTACCAGGTGGCCACCGTGGTCGGCCTGCTGGCGCTTGCGGTCCTCACCCTGTTCTTCAAGCAGGACATCGGCTTTGTCTCCATCACCATCGGCCTGGTGCTGACGCTGATGGCGCCCAACCTGCAAAAGCGCGCGCTGGGCCAGGTGTCCTGGCCCGAGATCATGCTCATCGTGGGTGTCAGCACCTATGTGGGCGTGATGGACAAGATGGGCACCATCGACTTCGTAGGCCACAGCGTGGCGCAGCTGACCTCGCCCCTGGTGGCGGCCTTGCTGCTGTGCTTCGTGGGCGCCGTGGTGTCGGCCTTCGCCTCCTCGACGGCGGTGCTGGGCTCGCTGATTCCGCTGGCCGTGCCCTTCCTGCAGGGCGGCTCCGATGTGAGCGCCGTCGGCTTCATCGCGGCCATGGCCGTGTCCTCGACCATCGTGGATGTCAGCCCCTTCTCGACCAACGGCGCCCTCGTCCTGGCCAATGCCAAGGGCGTGGACCGCGACCGCTTCTTCCGCCAGCTGATGGTCTACGGCGGCCTTGTCACCCTGGTGGCGCCGCTGCTCGTGTGGCTGCTGTTCGTTGTCCTCTAGCCAGGCACTTCGACCGGGACGCCCGCCCCCTGCCCCCTCCATGTCACGCCAACCCCTGATATCCCATGACTGACCCCTCCTGGAACCTCAAAGCCGGGGAGCGCGCCGCCAGGCTGGCGCGCGCCCGGGCCGCCCTCGGGCCGCGCCTGGCCGGCAAGCGCGTCGATGCCGGCGCCATCACCGAGCTGCTGCACGCCGTGCTGGCGCCCGGCGACCGCGTCTGCCTCGAAGGCAACAACCAGAAGCAGGCCGACTTCCTGGCCCGCGCCCTGGTCCAGCTCGATCCGCAGCAGGTGCACGACCTGCACATGGTGCAGTCGGTGCTGGCGCTGCCGGAGCACCTGGATGTGTTTGAAAACGGCATCGCGCGGCGGCTGGACTTCAGCTTCTCCGGCCCGCAAGGGGCGCGGCTGGCCAAGCTGGTCTCGGCCCGGCAGCTGGAGATCGGGGCCATCCACACCTACCTGGAGCTGTTCGCGCGCTACTTCGTGGACCTGACGCCCAAGGTGGCCCTGGTGGCGGCCCACGCGGCCGATGCCCAGGGCAACCTGTACACCGGCCCCAACACCGAGGACACGCCGGCCATCGTCGAGGCCACGGCCTTTTCGGGCGGCATCGTCATCGCCCAGGTCAACGAGATGGTGGATGGCACCACCACGGCGCTGCCGCGCGTGGACATTCCCTCGGACTGGGTGCATTTCGTCGTGCAGGCGCCCCGGCCCAACGTCATCGAGCCGCTGTTCACGCGCGACCCGGCCCAGATCAGCGAAATCCAGGTGCTGATGGCCATGATGGCCATCAAGGGCATCTACGCCGAGTACGAGGTCCAGCGCCTGAACCATGGCATCGGCTTCGACACGGCGGCCATCGAGCTGCTGCTGCCGACCTACGGCGAATCGCTGGGGCTGAAGGGCCGCATTGCGCGGCACTGGGCGCTGAACCCGCATCCGGCGCTGATACCGGCCATCGAGGCCGGCTGGGTGGAGTCCATCCATTCGTTCGGCTCCGAGCTGGGCATGGAGGACTACATCCGGGCGCGCTCGGACGTGTTCTTCACCGGCGCCGACGGCAGCCTGCGCAGCAACCGCGCCTTCTGCCAGGCGGCGGGCCACTATGCCTGCGACCTGTTCATCGGCTCGACGCTGCAGATCGACCTGGACGGCAACAGCTCCACCGCGACACTGGGGCGCATTGCCGGCTTCGGCGGCGCCCCCAACATGGGCGCGGACGCGCGCGGCCGGCGCCATGCCAGCGCCGCCTGGCTCAAGGCCGGGCGCGAGGCGCGGGCGGGCCGCAGCGGCGCGGCAGGCACGCCGCGCGGGCAAAAGCTGGTGGTGCAGATGGTGGAGACCTTCCGCGAGCACATGCAGCCCGCCTTCGTGGAGCGGCTCGATGCCTGGACGCTGCAGGAGCAGGCCGGCATGGACCTGCCGCCCATCATGATCTACGGCGAGGACGTGACCCACATCCTGACGGAGGAAGGCATTGCCAACCTGCTGCTGTGCCGCAGCGACGAAGAGCGCGAGCAGGCCATCCGCGGCGTGGCCGGCTACACGGCCGTGGGCCTGGCGCGCGACCGTCGCATGGTGGAGAACCTGCGCGACCGCGGGGTGATCCGCCGTCCGCAGGACCTGGGCATCGACCCGCGCCAGGCCACGCGCAATCTGCTGGCCGCGCGCAGCATGCGCGATCTGGCCCAGGCCTCGGGCGGGCTGTACCAGCCTCCCCGCCGATTCAGGAACTGGTAGGAGAGACGATATGAGCGAGATACCCGCAGGGCTGGAGTCCCTGAGCTATTGCTTCGCAGGCGGCCGGCCGGCCGGCGCCTTTGCCCCCGTCCTGGTCGGCGTGGTCGGCTCGGGCAACCTGGAGGTGATGCTGGAGAGCACGGGCGGCGATGGCTGCGAAGTGCAGGTGCAGACCTCGGCACACGGCTTCGGCGCCATCTGGCAGGCCGTGGTGGAGGATTTCCGCGAGCGCCACCCCGTGGGCGGCGTGCGCGTGTCCATCAACGACATGGGGGCCACGCCGGCCGTGGTCAGCCTGCGGCTGGACCAGGCCCTGGCCGAACTGCAGGGAGGCCAGCCATGATCAGCTACGCGGAATGCACGGCGCGCGAGCGCCTGGCGAAGTTGCTGGATGCCGGCAGCTTCCATGAATGGCTGCCGCCCTCCGAGCGTCTGACCAGCCCGCATCTGGCACAACTGGGCGTGCCCAGCGCCTTTGACGACGGCGTGGCCATCGGCCGGGGCCTGCTGGGCGGGCGCACGGTGTTCGTGGCCGCGCAGGAGGGCGAATTCATGGGCGGCGGCGTGGGCGAGGTGCATGGCGCCAAGCTCGTGGGCCTGCTGCGCCGCGCCCTGCTGGAGCGGCCCGCGGCCGTGCTGCTGCTGGCCGAGTCGGGCGGCGTTCGGCTGCATGAGGCCAATGCCGGGCTGATCGCGGTGTCGGAGGTCATGCGCGCCCTGCTGGACGTGCGCGCCTCGGGCATCCCTGTGGTGGTCCTCATCGGCGGGGCCAACGGCTGCTTCGGCGGCATGGGCATCGTGGCGCGCTGCGCCGACCAGGTGGTGATGAGCGACATCGGCCGCCTGGCCATGTCGGGACCGGAAGTGATCGAGGCCTCGCACGGCGTCGATGAATTCGATGCGCGCGACCGCGCCCTGGTCTGGCGCACCACGGGCGGCAAGCACCGCTGGCTGTGCGGCGACTGCGATGCGCTGGTGGCCGACGATGTCGAGGCCTTCCGCGCCGCCGCCATCGCCGCGCTGGACCACTCCCGTCCGGTGAGTCTTGAAGGGCTGCTGCAGGAGCATGCGCTGCTGCGCGCGCGGCTGGACACCCTGGACGCCCTCAAGGCGAGCAGCGCCATCGGCCCGCAGGACGAGGCCATGCGCCTGTGGCAGGCCCTGGGCGTGCCCGACGCCTGGCGCGTGCCCGACCTGGACACCGCCGCCGTGCGTGCCTTGCGCACGACGCCCGCCACGGGCATTTCACAGGAGTAGCCGCCATGCAATGGAACACACTTGCCGAGCACCTGTTCGGCCCGGGCCACCAGATTCACGCCAACGGCGATTTCCTCGAAGGCCACGCCGTGTTCGATGGCCAGCCCCTCACCATCGTCGGCACCACGGGCCACGCGCCCATCGGCGTGCGGCTGGCCCTGGCCCAGGCCCGGGTGGTGCTGGAGACGGTCGGCGCGCACCCTGGCCGCCCCATCGTGCTGCTGATCGACACGCAGGGCCAGCAACTGCGCCGCCATGACGAGCTGCTGGGCATCAACCGCGCCATGGCCCACCTGGGCACCTGCATCGACCTGGCACGGCGCCGGGGCCACCGCGTCATCGGCCTGGTCTATGACCAGGCGCTGTCGGGCGGCTTCATCACCTCGGGCCTGATCGCCGATGCCTGCTACGCCCTGCCCGAGGCCGAGATCCGCGTGATGCGCATCCCCGCCATGTCGCGCATCACCAAGCTGCCCGAGTCCCTGCTCAATGCCCTGTCCGAGTCCAACCCGGTGTTCGCGCCCGGCGTGGGCAACTACGTGGCCATGGGCGGCGTGCGCGGCCTGTGGCAAGGCGATCTGCAGGCGGCGCTGCGCGACGCCCTGGCCCACAGCCCGCGCGAGGACATGCGCGCTCTGGACGGCGCCGAGCGCGGCGGCCGCAAGCTGGCCGCCGAGGTGGTGCAGCGCGTCCTGGCCGCTGGATGAAGGCAGGCCGCAGCATGCTGGACACCCTGCACCGCCACCAGCTGGTGGACCTGGGCCCGCAGGCCTGGGCGGACCTGCTGGAACGCCCCTGGGATGCGCAGGCGCGCGAGATCCTCACGCACTGGCGCGACCATGCACTGCCGCTGGTGGTCGCGCGGCAGTCGGCCGACCATGCCGCCGCCGGCCTGATGGCGCTGGGCCTGCCTGCGCCCGGGCGCTGGCAGCGGCGGCGCATGGGCTTCGATGTGGCGCGCGGCGCGGCCATCGGTACCCGCGAATTTCCCTCGCTGGACGAGCTGATGGCCGCGCCCCTGGCGGTGTCCGGCGCCCTGCGGGACGCGCTGGACTCCTTGAAGCAGCGATTGCACATGGCCGGGGCGACGGGTTTTGTCTTCGGCAGCCACGGGTGGCAGTGCATCACGGGCCTGCCCTATCTGCGGCCCGGCTCGGACATCGACCTCTGGGTTCCGGTCGATGGCGCCGAACAGGGCGATCGGCTGGCCCGCCTGCTGCAGGCCGTGCCGCAGGACGGCCCGCGCGTGGATGCCGAGCTGGTGTTTCCCGGCGGCTGGGCCGTGGCCTGGCGCGAATGGGCCGCCTGGCGTGCAGGCAGGGTGCGATCGGTCCTGGTCAAGGGCCTGCACGGGGTGGCACTGCGTGAAGACCATGACTGGTGTGCGTCGGCTGCGGCGCCTGGAGTTCCTGCATGAAACCTGCCCTTCTCCGCCCGGCCCGGGCGTTGCCATCGACCGGGCATATCGGCCGCGCGGCCACGCTGGCCCTCTACGACGAACTGTCGCTGACACCCAAGCCCGGCCTGGTGACCCTGGTGGACCGCGGCAGCCATGACGACATGGATGCCCACAGCTTCATGCGCAGCCTGTTCGCGCTGCGCAGCTACTTCCCCAAAATGGCCCAGGCAGGCAGCCAGGGCGCATCGTTTCCCGTGCTGGAGCGCCTGGGCATCGAGGCGGAGCAGCGCATGCTGGCCGCCACCGGCGGCATCAACACCCACCGTGGCGCCGTCTTCATGCTGGGCCTGCTGTGCGCGGCCGGCGGCGCGGTGCTGGCCGAGCAGGCCTGCATTCCCGGCGCCGCATGGCTGCGCGAGGCCCTGTGCCGCCACTGGGGGGAAGCGCTGCAGCAGCGCAGCTTGCGGACCTCCGCCCTGCCCGGCGGCATCGCCGCGCGCCGCCACGGCCTGCGGGGCGCCTCGCAGGAGGCGGCCCTGGGTTTCCCCGTCCTGTTCGACACCGCCGTGCCGGCGCTGGCCAGAGCGCATGCCAGCGGGCTGCCCGCCCCCTTGGCGCGGCTGGAGGCCCTGTTCCACATCATGGCGGTGCTGGACGACTGCAACATGGCCCACCGCGCGGGCATGCAGGGGCTGCGCCATGGCCAGGATGCCGCGCGCCGCTTTCTCCAGGCCGGCGGATGCGCGCATCCCGAAGGCCTGTCCAGGGCGCAGGCCATTTGCGACGATTTCGTGGCGCGCCGCCTTTCGCCGGGCGGCGCGGCCGATACCCTGGCGGCGGCCTGCTGGGTGCTGCGTGTCTGCGAGCGGCCATGAGCTTTGCACTGCTGTTTTCGGGCCAGGGTACGCAGCATCCCGCCATGCTTGCCTGGCTGGCGGACGATGCATGGACACAGGCAGTCTGCGAACAGCTGCAGGTTTCGCACTGGCGCGACAGGTTGGCCGATGCGCCGTGGGCCGAGTCCAACGCCGTGGCCCAGCCCCTGCTGGCGGGCCTGGCCATGGCCGCGTGGATGCAGCTGTCCCCGCAACTGCCCGCGCCTTCGGCCGTGGCGGGCTACAGCGTGGGGGAACTGCCCGCATTCGGTGCCGCGGGCGCGCTGGATGCCTGCGACATCGTTGCCCTGGCCGCGCGCCGCGCGGCGGCCATGGACCGCTGCGCCCAGCAGATGCCCGGCGGCGGGCTGCTGGCCGTCAGCGGCCTGCCGCCCGCACGCATGGCCGCCCTGCTGGAGACGACCGGGCTGGCCGTGGCCATACGCAATGGCCCCGAGAACCTCATCCTGGGCGGCCCCCATGCGGCGCTGGAGCAGGCGCAGGCGCTGGCGGCCCGCCAGGGCGCGCATGCCACCCGGCTGCGCGTGCAGGTGGCGTCCCACACCCCGTGGATGCGACAGGCCGCACAGGCCTTCGCACAGGACCTGGGCCAGGTGGCCGTGCACGCGCCCGCCGTGGCGCTGTTCAGCAACACGGCCCGGCGGGTGCGTGACGCCGCAGGCGCCCGGACGGCGCTGTCAGAGCAGATAGCGGGCACGGTGCACTGGGACGACTGCATGGACAGCATTGCCGCACGCCAGGTGCGGTGCGTTCTGGAAATCGGCCCCGGCCAGGCGCTGGCACGCCTGTGGAACCAGCGCCATCCGGACATTCCGGCCCGCTCCTGCGACGACTTCCGCAGCGCGGCGGCCATTGCCGGCTGGATAGGCCGGCACTGCGGGGACTGACGCCCCGGGGCCTTGCGCCTGAGCCTTTGCGCCGGAGTTTTTGCGCCTGAGCTTTTTGCACCGGCTTCGTGACCCCCTTGATTTCTAGACCCTGAAGACAACCACCATGAGCCAAGACCTTGCACCGTCCCTTGCACCGTCCTATCCCCCATCTGCAGAGCTGGCCCGCAATGCGCGCGTGAGCGGGCGCGCCGCCTATGACCGGCTCGTCGCGGAGGCGGACGCCGACCCCCAGGCGTTCTGGGGCCGGCTCGCGCGCGAGTTCGTCGCGTGGAAGCGCCCGTTCACGCGCGTGCTCGATGAAAGCCGCGCCCCGTTCTACGAATGGTTCAATGACGGCACGCTCAACGCCAGCTGGAACTGCCTGGAGCGCAACATCCAGCGGGGGCTGGGCGAGCGCACGGCCCTCATCTTCGAAGCCGATGACGGCGCGGTGACGCAGGTGACCTATGCGCAGCTTCTTGTGCGGGTCAATCGCCTGGCCAACGCCCTGCGCAGCCTGGGTGTCGGCAAGGGCGACCGCGTCGTCATCTACATGGCCATGTCGATTGACGGCGTGGCCGCCATGCAGGCCTGTGCACGCATAGGTGCCATTCACTGCGTGGTGTTCGGCGGCTTCTCCGCCACGGCGCTGCGCGACCGCATCGCGGACACGGGGGCCTGCGCCGTCATCACGGCAGACCAGCAAGTGCGGGGAGGACGGCAATTGCCCCTCAAGAGCATCGTGGACGAGGCCCTGGCCCAGCCCGGCTGCGAGCAGGTCCGCCACGTGCTGGTGGCACGGCGCACGGGCGGCGCCATCGCCATGCACCCGCCCCGGGACCTGTGGCTTGAAGAAATCACCGCAGCCCAGAGCGATGTCTGCGAACCGGAATGGGTGCCGGCCGAGCATCCGCTGTTCCTGCTCTACACCTCGGGCTCCACCGGAACCCCCAAGGGCGTCCAGCACGCCACGGGAGGCTATCTGCTGCATGCGGCCGTGACCTGCGCCTGGACCTTCGACCTGCAGCCCTCCGATGTCTTCTGGTGTACGGCGGACATCGGATGGGTGACCGGCCATACCTATATCGCCTACGGCCCGCTGGCGCTGGGCGCCACGCAGGTGGTGTTCGAGGGCGTGCCCACCTACCCGGACGCGGGACGCTTCTGGAAAATGATCGAGGCCCATGGGGTGACGGTCTTCTACACGGCGCCCACGGCCATTCGCTCGCTGATCAAGGCCGCCGACGCCGATGCGCAGGTCCATCCCGCGCGCTACGACCTGGGCAGCCTGCGCATCCTGGGGTCCGTGGGCGAGCCGATCAATCCCGCCGCCTGGCACTGGTACCACGAGCAGGTGGGCGGGGGCCGCTGCCCCATCGTCGATACGTTCTGGCAGACGGAGACGGGCGGGCACATGATCACGCCGCTGCCCGGAGCCACGGACCTGGTGCCCGGCTCCTGCACGCTGGCCTTCCCGGGCATTGCCGCCGCCGTGGTGGACGAGGCCGGCAACGAGCTGCCCTGGGGCGACAGCGGCATCCTGGTGATCAAGCGCCCCTGGCCCTCCATGATCAGGAACATCTGGGGCCATCCCGAGCGGTTTGTCGCCAGCTACTTCCCCGAAGAATTCAAGGGCCGCTACTACCTGGCGGGAGACGGCGCGGTCCGCGATGCGCGCACCGGCTACTTCACCATCACCGGCCGCATCGACGATGTGCTCAACGTCAGCGGCCACCGCATGGGCACGATGGAGATCGAGTCCGCCCTGGTGGCCATGACCGACCTGGTGGCGGAGGCCGCCGTCGTGGGGCGGCCCGATGACACGACGGGAGAGGCCATATGCGCCTTCGTCGTCCTCAGGCGTTCACGGCCCAGCGGCGCCGAGGCCGCCGACATCGCCAGGCTGCTGCGGGAGTGGGTGGCCAAGGAGATCGGGCCGATCGCCAAGCCCAGGGACATCCGGTTCGGCGACAACCTGCCCAAGACCCGCAGCGGCAAGATCATGCGGCGATTGCTGCGCAGCATTGCACGCGGCGAGCCCATCGTGCAGGACACCTCCACCCTGGAGAACCCGGCGATCCTGGAGCAGCTGTCACAGGCCTGCTGAAGGCCAGGCTGCAATCCACAAGCGATGCAGCCCTGTCAGGCCGCGAGGCCTGCAAGGCAGCCCGCCCGTTCAAGCTCCCAGATGTTGGAAAGCAGCTGCCGGGCACATCCCTCGCCGGCGACGGGCGCGGCAAGCTCGATGAACTTGTCCTCCAGCTCTCCATCCGACAGAGGCAGCTCGGGATCGCCCTTGCGGTCCGGCTGGAACCAGACATGGCGGCGGCCATCCCTGGTGACGATCTCCACGCGCGCCGATCTCTTGCCAGGGAAGGCCCGGTCGATTTGCGGGTCCACGGCCACCTGGACACGCCCAAGCATTGCGCGAACGGCGGGATCGGCCAGGCGCTCCGGGGTGTACGCCGAAAGCCGCACGCTGCCATGGACCAGGGCCGTGGCCACCACGAAACGAAGACTGAAGCGGGCTTCGTTTTCCGTCGCAGGATCGGTGTAGCAGGCGATATCCAGGGCCGGGCCATAGGTGGCCACGGCCACGCTGCAGATGTCGTCCGCCCGCAGGGCATGCTGGCTGCGCAAGGCCAGCGCGGCGTCGATGGCGGCGAACGCATGGCCGCAGCCGACGTGGTTCTTGAAGGTGAGCCGGGTGATGTGGAAGTCCCTGCCCAACGTCGCACCGATGTCTGACCAGTCGGGTCCGTCGCTGACTGCGCGGCCCAGGCCCAGCTCTCCATCCAGCACGTCCAGCGATCCCGTCACCCCCTGGTGCGCAAGCTGCGCGGCCAGCAGGCCGGCCTCCGCTGCGCGCCCGGCATGCAGGGGCTTGGACATCGAATCCATGCGAAATGCCTGCTGCAACCCGGCAGAGAAGGTGGCCGCCGTGGCCAGTGCATGGGCGAATTGCCCCGCATCCAGCCGCAGCGCATACCCTGCGGCCGCCGCTGCCCCGAAGACGCCCACGGTGCCGGTGTTGTGCCAGAAGCGGTAGTGGGCCCGGCCCAGGGTCACGCCGATGCGGGTGGAGACCTCATAGCCCAGCACCACGGCACGCAGGAAGTCCAGGCCACTGGCCCCTGCCTGCTGGCTTGCCGCCAGCGCCGCCGCAATGGTTGCGGCCCCGGGGTGGTACATGGCATCGCGGAAGCTGTCGTCCACCTCGGCAGCATGGGCCGCCGAACCGTTGAACAGTGCCGCCGCCCGCGCCGTGGCCATGCGGCCGTTTCCAAGCCGGCAGGAGCCGCGGTCCAGGTCCTCGGCAAGCACCTGCTCCAACTGTGCAAGAGGGGCCGCGCCCAGCCCCGGGAACAAAGCGGCATACCAGTCGATCACGGCACGCTTGGCATGGTGGATGACGGTTTCGGGAAGCTCGGTGCGGTGGTATTGAGCGGCAAACTGCCCGAACACTTCGGTCGCATGCATGTGTGGTCTCCTTGGCTTGGCCCTCAATGAGGCCGTCTTTTTTTTGGAAGAAATGTGCAGTACCTGGCACCCTCAGGCCAGAACCAGCACACCATCGGCAGCGCACACGCCCTGGCCCTGCGGCAGCACGAACACCGGGTTGATCTCCGCTTCGATCACGCGGTCGCCCAGCCGGGCGGCCATTGCAGAGAACGCGACGATGGCATGGGCCAGCGCATCGACATCGGCCCTGGGCCGGCCGCGAAAGCCGTCCAGCAGCGGCCAGGTCTTGAGCTCCCTGGCCATCTCCAGGGCGTCAGACAGGCTCAGCACCCCCAGCTGTGAGCCGTCGTCCGGCAGCAACCGCAGCGTGGTGTCCTGGAACAGCTCGGCCGTCACGCCTCCCATGCCCAGCATCACGGCGGTGCCCAGCGCATCCTTGTGCAGGCCAAGAATCAGCTCGGTGCCACCGGCCACCATCTGCTGCACCAGGAACCGGTCCGGGCGCACGCCCGCCCTGGCCTGCACGTCGGCCACCATTGCGCCCAACCGGGCACCTATGGTTTGCGCAGTCAGGCCGACGGCGACACCGCCGACATCGCTCTTGTGCGTGATCCGGGACGAAAGGATCTTGAGCACCACCCGGCCGCCCAGTTCGCGCGCGGCGGCTTCGGCCTCTTCGGCGGTGCGCACCACACGCTCGGCCGCGCACGGCACGCCGAAACGGCGGAAAACGGCCTTGGCCTGCGCTTCATCGAGGCAGCCGACGGGCAGGTCTTGGTCATGCAGTGAGCCTTTTCCTACGACCGGCTCGGCAGGCGCACCCTGGAAGCCGTTGACGCGCAGCATGCCCGCCAGCGCGGCGGTGCAGCTTTCCGCCGCAGCGAAGGCCGGCACGCCGCGTTGCGTGAGCAGCGCGCCGATTTCCGGCGCATGCGGGCTGACGTAGGCCAGCACCGGCTTGTCGGAGTGAGGCAGGCAGTCCTGGATGGCACCGGCCAGCAGCTCGGGCATGGCCAGGCTGGAGGAGCCGACGATGATCACCAGCGCGTCGTAGCTGGGGCTTGCCAGCAAGGCATTGATGGCGCCGCGCAGCAGGTCGGGACGCAGGCCCGCAAGGGTCACGTCGATGGGGTTGCGGTCCAGCACGGCCTCGCTGCCGGTCTGCAGCGCGCGCAGTGCGTCGGCCGTCGCCTGGTCAGGGGCCGGCGTGTCGAATCCGGCCACGCCCAGATCGTCCGACACCAGGGTGCCCGCACCGCCGGTGGACGTCAGGATGGCGATGCGCCTGCCGCGCAGCCTGCGGCCCGTGGCCAGCGCAGCGGGCACGTCCAGCAGGTCGGCAAAGCTGTGCGCACGGATCACGCCGACCTGGCGGAACAGCGCGTCGTACATGCGATCGGCTCCGGCCATGGCGCCCGTGTGCGATACGGCGGCCTTGGCGCCGGCCTCGGAGCGGCCGATCTTGAAGGCCACCACGGGCTTGCCGGCACGCGCGGCCTTCAGGCAGGCGGCACGGAACCTGGCGGGATGGCGCACCGTCTCCACATACAGCGCGATCACCTTGGTGGCCGGGTCATCGGCCAGGTGGTCTATGAAGTCGGCCAGTTCCAGATCCACTTCGTTGCTGGTGGAGATGAGCTTGGACAGGCCGATGCCACGCGCGGCGGCGCGCGACAGCAGCGAACCCAGGATGCCGCCGCTTTGCGAAACGACGCCGATGCCTCCGACGGGGAACTCCTCCATCTCCAGCGCGCCCGAGGGCGACAGCACGATCCGGTCGGTCAGGTTGACCAGCCCGATGGTGTTGGGGCCCAGCAGGCGCATGCTGCCGGCCGCCTCGATCAGTTGCCGCTGGCGGTGCGCCCCGTCCTCGCCCGTTTCCGTATAGCCGCTGGCCAGCACGATGGCTGCCGCGCAGCCCAGCGCCGACAGCTCCCTGACGGCCTGGTGCGCACGCTCGGCGCCCAGCAGCACCACGGCCACATCAGGCACTTCAGGCAGCGAGGCCACATCGGGATAGCAGGCCAGATCGCCGATGCGCTCCACGCGCGGATTGACGGGAAGAATGCGGCCGGCAAACCCGTGCTTTTGCAGGTAGGCCACCGGGCGGCCCGTGGTCTTTTTCAGGTCGGCAGAGGCGCCTATGACGGCAACGCTGCGCGGCGACAGCAGCTTGGCAATGGCTTCGCTCATGGCATCACTCCTTGCCGGCCGTCTTGGCCAGGAAGGCCTCCACCGATGCGCGGTGTTCACTGCTGGTGTAGCAGATGCCCTGGGCCTGGCTGCCCTGGGCGAAGACATCGTGCGAAGACAGCTCGAAGCTCTGGTTCAGGATGGTCTTGGTCAATGCCAGCGCGGTGGAAGAAGCCGAGGACAGCTCGCGCGCCCAGGCCTGGGCGTCTGCCACCAAGGTCTCGGCACTGGCCTGGCGGTCCACGATGCCCAGGGCCAGGGCTTCCGGCAGCTTGACCTGGCGGCCCGTGAAGATCAGCTCCTTGGCCTTGGCCAGGCCCACACGGCGCGGCAGGAAGTACATGCCCCCGCCGTCCGGGATGATGCCGCGCAGCACATAGCTCCACGCGAAGGTGGCCCATTCGCTGGCGATCACGAAGTCGCAGGCCAGCGCCGTGTCTGCCCCCAGTCCCGACGCTGCGCCGTTGACGGCGGCGATCACGGGCTTGGGCATGGTGTGCAGCAGGGCCTGGACATGGTGCACGCGCTGCTGGCGTTGCCAGCCGTTGAAGCCCACCTCGCCCGCGGGAGCATTCATGCGCCTTTGCATTCCGGCAATGTCACCGCCTGCGCAAAATCCCTTGCCCGCGCCTGTCAGCACCAGGGCCTTGATGGCCTTGTCTGCCGCCACGCGCTCCAGGGCATCGATGAACTCGGTGCGCATGTCGTCACTCATGGCGTTGCGCTTGTCGGGGCGGTTCAGGGTCAGGGTCGCCACCGCATCGGAGACATTCAGTTGGATCAGTTCGTAGTTCATGGCGTGCTTTGAAAGCGATCGCAGGCCGTGCGATCAATCGGGATGGATGTTGTTTTGCCTGACGATCTGCGCCCAGCGCTTTTCCTCGGCCTGCACATAGGTGTCCAGTTCCGCCGCGGGTCCGGCATTGACCATCAGGCCCTCGTGCTCCAGCTTGCGAACGAAGTCCGGCGAGCGGGCCGCCTTGCGGGCTGCGGCGTTCAGGCGATCGATCACGGCGGCGGGTGTGGCTGCCGGCGCGTACAGGCCGTACCAGCTCTCGACGCGGTAGCCCGGGACGGTGACGGCGATGGGTGGCACGTTCTTGAAGGCCGCAGACGGCTCGGCCGTGGTGACACCCAGCACGCGCAGCTTGCCGTTGTCGATGAAGGTGGATACCGCCGCCGCCGTGGCGAACATCATGTCCACCTGCCCGCCCATGAGATCGGTGAGCGCCGGGCCTGCGCCGCGGTAGGGCACATGGGTGAGCCTGACCTTGGCAAGGTTGGCAAACAGCTCACCCGCCAGATGCGCCGAAGTCCCGGCGCCCTGCGAGGCATAGGTCAGCTTGTCGGGACTGGCCTTGGCGGCGGCCATCACGTCCGCCACCGTCTTGTAGGGGCTGGCGGCGGGCACCACCAGCACGTTGGGGCCGCGGCCGATCAGGATCACCGGGGCAAAGGCCTTGTTGCTCCCGTACGGCAGCTTGGCCTGCAACGCCGGATTGACGGCGTGCGCGAACGAAGCCACGACCACGGAGTAACCGTCCGGCGCACTCTTGGCAACGTTGTCGGTGCCGATGATCGTGCCGGCACCGGGCTTGTTGTCCACGATGACGGGCTGGCCCAGGTCCTTGGCCATCTCGGCCCCCAGCGTGCGGGCGATCAGGTCCGTTCCACCGCCTGGCGCAAAGGGCACGACGAGGCGCACGGGCTTTTCAGGGAATGCTGCAGATGCTGCGCTGCAGACAGTCGCGAGCACGGCAATGAACGCAATGGCCCTTGCACAACGGCGGGCGGCGAAACTGGGCATGGTGTGTCTCCTGGTTCTATGGACAGAGGTCTGGTCACTGCGCCAGCGTTGCGATGACGCTGGCGACTGGCTTGTGAAAGCTTAGGGAAACGCACCGCGCTTGTGACCCCCCATATTCCAACCAGTGAAATTCCAAAGCGGGCGCGCCAGAGCCTGCGGCTGCATTTCCCTTGCATTCGGTGGAATACTTGGCTTCCATCAGGCGCCCGTACCCGGGCAGTAAGAACACAGCTTTCGACACCGGGGCAAGCGCGTCCTCCCACCAGCGGCAGCAGCATGACGAACAGGCGATCCCCCATCCTCCATGACAAGCCGGGACAGTCCCCGAGCAACCGCTCCCTGGAAAGAGGCGTCGAAATACTGCGTGCGTTCAGGCCCGGCTCGGAACTGCTGGGAAACAGCGACCTGGCGGAACGCACCGGCCTGTCCAAGGCCACGGTCACCCGGCTGACGCAGACCCTGGTGGGCTGCGGCATGCTGCAGGCCGACCAACCAAGCCGGGCCTTTCGCCTGGCCCCGGCGGTCCTGAGCCTGGCGCACGCCATGCGCACGGGCTCGACGGTGCTGTCGATTGCGGCGCCCCTGATGCGCACCCTCGCCGAGACACGCCGGATCAACGTGGGCCTGGCATGTCCCGACCGGGACGAGATGGTCTACCTGGAATCCATCCGCTACAACCGCCGGATCGTGCTCAGGCATGTGGTCTCGGGCCAGCGCGTTCCCATGGAACTGACGTCGCTGGGGCGCGCCTACCTGGCAGCGGCGCCAGCGGCCAGGCGCAAGGCCTTGCTCGACAGCTTCAGGCTCAAGAGGGGCGCCCAATGGCCTGCGCTGGAGCAGCAGATCCAGGCGGCGATCAAGTCCGTGAAAAGCCAAGGCTTCTGCGCCGCATCGTGGCAGCCGGAAGTGGTTGCACTGGCCACGCCGCTGGTGACACCCGATGCCATCTATGTCCTGAACTGCAGCGTCTCCACCACGGAGCCTTTGCCGGCCATCGTGCAGGAGCTGCACCCGGCCTTGCTGCAACTGGGCCGGCAGATTGAAAGCCTGCTGGAAAAACTGTAATGCTCTCCCAGCAATATGCGCCCACCGCTGGCAAGCAGGGTTTCCAAAAATCGCTCAGACTAGGCACAAACGACTTTTGGCACTCCAAAAATGAGTGCAACCGTCTGAAAAACCCACGGAACTTTGGCTTTAGCACTCGGTCATAACGAGTGCTAATATGAAGGAATGGAAGAAAGGAACTCTGCAATGACAAACGCCTCCGGCTCCATTGCGACCACCTTGGCACCCGCTAACCCCTGGGCCCTGGTGCCGCCTCTGGGCAATTTGGATGCCTACATTTCCGCGGTCAACCGCCTGCCCATGCTCACCCTTGAGGAAGAGCAGGACTACGCCCGCAAGCTCAAAGAACACAGCGATCTGGACGCCGCAGGGCGTCTGGTGATGTCCCACCTGCGCCTGGTGGTGTCCATCTCGCGCCAGTACCTGGGTTACGGCCTGCCGCACGGCGACCTGATCCAGGAAGGCAACGTGGGCCTGATGAAGGCCGTCAAGCGCTTCGACCCCGATCAGAACGTGCGCCTGGTGAGCTACGCCATGCACTGGATCAAGGCCGAGATCCACGAGTACATCCTGAAGAACTGGCGCATGGTCAAGGTCGCCACGACCAAGGCCCAGCGCAAGCTGTTCTTCAACCTGCGTTCCATGAAGCAGGGCCTGAAGTCTGACGCCGCCATGGCCGAGGACGGCGCCATGCTGCGTGACACGCTGACCTCGGGCGAGATCGACGCCGTGGCAGAGAAGCTCAACGTCAAGCGCGAAGAAGTCATGGAGATGGAAACGCGCCTGGCCGGTGGCGACGTGCTGCTGGACCCCTCGCCCAGCGACGATGGCGAGCAGGCCTTCGGCCCCATCGCCTACCTGGCCGATGGCGCACACGAACCCACGGCCATGATCGAGTCGCGCCAGCGCGACCACCTGGCCACCGACGGCATTGCCATGGCACTGGATTCGCTGGACGACCGCAGCCGCCGCATCGTCGAGGAGCGCTGGCTCAAGGTCAACGACGACGGCTCGGGCGGCATGACGCTGCATGAGCTGGCCGCCGTGTACGGTGTCAGCGCTGAGCGCATCCGCCAGATCGAGGTGGCTGCCATGAAGAAGATGAAGAAGGCCCTGGCCGAGTTCGCCTGATGGCCTGGGCTGACAGGCCGCTTCACGACAAACCCGGATAATCTCCGGGTTTTTTATTGCCCGCAGCCTTTGCGGCCCCCACGTACCCCATGCCCGCCAGCGCCATCTCGCCACTACGCCGCCTCTTCGCCAATGCCTTGGCCACCGCCTTGGCCTCGGCCCTGCTGCCTTGCGCTGCCGTGGCGGGCGACAACTGGCCCAGCAAGCCGCTGCACCTGATCGTCGGCTTTCCCGCAGGATCTTCCCCGGACCTCACGGCGCGCGCACTGGCCGAGCCGCTGGAAAAGCGCCTGGGCCAGCCCGTCGTCGTCGAGAACAAGGTGGGCGCCGGCGGCAACATCGCAGGCGAGCAGGTGGCCCGTGCGCGCGACGGCCATACCTTCAGCGTGATGATCAACGGCAACCTGACGATTGCCCGCCTGCTCAACCCCGCCGTGCGCTACGACCCTGTGAAGGACCTGCAGCCCGTCAGCCTGATCGGCGTGGCGCCCCTGGTGCTGGTGGCTCCGGCCGGCGCGCCCGAGGGCCGCGCCTTCCTGGAGGCCGCTGCACAGGCCGGCAGCCGCTGGAGCTACGGCTCCCCTGGCGTGGGCACGGTGGGCCACCTGGGCATGGAGCTGCTCAAGAGCCGCTCCGCGCTCAGGCCCGAACACATCCCCTACCCCGGCTATCCGCAGGTGTTCAACGCCATCCAGGGGGCGACCTGCAGCTGTCCATGCTGCCGCCCGCACTGGCCATGGCCCAGGTGCAGGCCGGCAAGCTGCGCGGCGTGGCCGTGACCTCGGCCGCGCGCAGCCCGCTGGCGCCGGGACTGCCCAGCCTCAAGGAGCTGGGCGTGGGGGATTTCGATCTGGAGATCTGGAACGCCGTGGCCGCGCCCAAGGCCATGCCCGCCGCCCATGTGCAGAAGCTGGCCGAAGCGGTCAGCGAGATCGTGCGCTCGCCCGAGATGCGTGCACGCCTGGCCGCCCAGGGCTGGCAGGCTGTCGGCAGCTCGCCCGAGGGCCTGGCCCTGCGCATACGCCAGGACGTGACGGCACTGGGCCGCATCATCCGCGAACAGGGAATCCACGCGCAATGACGTGCTCGATCACACTGCCATGACCGCTGCCCAAGCCTTCACCGAACTCAACGCCTGGCAGGTCATGGCCTGGGGCCTGCTCTTCTTCGGCGTGCTGTACACGGCCGGCGGCTGGGGCATGACGGCGCTCACGCGCTGGCTGCAGCGGCGCGGCGTGGGCCGCGTGCTGGACACGCGCCCGCTCAAGCCCGACCAGTTGCGCCGCGAATGGCGCCAGTCGCTGCATTCGGTGCTGATCTTCGGCATCGGCATGATCGTGCCCTGGGGCCTTCTGCAACTGGGTTGGGCGCGGCTGGAGCCCGATGCAGGCCCCTGGCGCATTGCCATCGAAATCGCGGTGCTGCTGATCTGGAACGATGTGCATTTCTGGATCAACCACCGCCTGCTGCATACGCGGCTGCTGGGGCGCTTTCATGGCGACCACCACCGCTCCATCGTCACCACGCCGTGGTCCACCTACAGCTTCCATCCCATCGAGGCGCTGATGCTGGGCAACGTCATCCTGCTGCCCATGGTGGTGCATGACTTCAGTTTCTGGTCGCTGGCCTCGGTGCCGGTACTCAGCCTGCTGCTGAACGTCATAGGCCACTCCAACTATGACTTCTTTCCCGGGGTGTCCGACACGCATGCGCTGGCCGCCAGCCGGCGCCACCATCTGCACCATGCCCGGCCCAATGGCAACTACGGCTTTGCGCTGGCCTTCATGGACCGGCTGATGCGCACGCGCGTGGCACTGCCCGCCACGGCCCGGCCCAGGACGGAATGAGCCGACCGCCTGCTCGCCACGTCCAGCCACGGCTGCCCCGGCTGCGCCACTGGCGCGACCTGCAGTCGCTGGCCTATCTGGTGGCGCTGCCGCTGATCGTGTGGTGGCAGTGGCAGCATGGCTGGAACCTGTGGCTCTACGGGATCGAGCTGTTCCTCACGCTGGGCGTGGGCGTCATCCACCACAACCACACGCATTTGCGCATGTGGCGCGGGCGCTGGGCCAACCGCATCACCGACTACTGGCTGACCCTGCTGCAGGGCCACCCGACCTTTGTGTTCTGGCCCGCCCATGTGGCCAACCACCACCGCTTCCGCCACGGCCCGCGCGACATGGCACGCACCTACCGCTTCGGCGGCGACCACAACCATCTGCTGGGCTACCTGCTCCACCCGCTGCAGGCCGGCTGGGTGCTGTACCCGCTGTTCCTGCGCTGGCTGGGCCAGCTGCGGCGGCATTGGCCCGGCGCCTTTCGCTACTGCATGGGCCAGTACCTGCTGTGGCTGGGCAGTTGGGCACTGCTGCTGTCGCTGGATTGGCAAAAGGCCTTGCTGCTGGTGATCGTTCCCCAGCTGCATGGCCTGCACTGGCTGCTGGCCACCAACTACCTGCAGCACGCCCATGCCGATGGCCGGCCGCTGACGCGCGGCCAGCGGCTGGACAGCGCCACGCCACTGAACTACGCGCGCAATTTCGAGGGCTGGGTCAATCCGCTGCTGTTCAACATCGGCCTGCACACGGCCCACCACGAGCGGCCCCAGGCCCACTGGTCCGAGCTCACGCGCCTGCACAGCGAACACTATCGCCAGCGCGTGGCACCTGCGCTCAACGAAGGCGGACTGCTACCCTACATGGCCCGCGTCTTCGTGCTCGGCACGGTCTGGCCGCCGGCGCGCACGCGTGCGCAAATGCCTCCCGGAACATACGACTGATACGACCCTGAACCCATGCCCGTCGCCTATTCCAACGTCTATCTGCATGCCGCAGGCATGTTCCTGCCCGGTGAACCCGTGGACAACGCAGGCATGGATGCCTACGTGGCGCCGCTCAACCGCCTGTCCGAGCGCCTCAAGCGCCGCATCCTGGCCGAGAACGGCATTGTCCAGCGCCACTACGCCATAGACGCCGAAGGCCGCACCGTCCACAGCAACACGGCCATGGCCGCCCAGGCCATCCATGACTGCCTGGCGCAGGCCGGGCGTGCGCTGGGCGATGTCGGCTTCCTGGCCAGCGGCTCGTCGGGCGGCGATGCGCTCATGCCCGGCTTTGCCAACATGATCCAGGGCGAGATGGCTGCGCCGCCCATGGAGACCCTGTCCGTGCACGGCGTCTGCGCCGCCAGCGTGGGCGCGCTGCAGGCGGCGGCCCAGGCCGTGGACCGCGCGCCCGACTCGCTGGCCCTGGCCGTGGCCAGCGAAATGCCCTCGCGCCTGTTCAAGCGCTCGCGCTTCGCGGCCCAGGGATACAACACGGATTTCGACGCCCACTTCCTGCGCTGGATGCTGTCCGATGGCGCGGGCGCCGTGCTGCTGGGCGGCCCGCAGGCCCTGCCCCAGGCGCCCGGCCTGCGCCTGAAGCTGCGCTGGACGCACCTGCGCAGCTTTGCGGGCGACTACCCGGTCTGCATGCAGCTGGGCCTGACGCCCGACCGCGCCACCAGCCACCTGGACTTTGCCGCCTGGGGCGATGCCGAGGCCGCAGGCGCGCTGTCGCTGCGCCAAGACATCCGCCTGCTGCCGCATCTGTTCGATGTCTGCATCCACGAATACGCCCACCTGGCGCACACGGGCTGGGTGCCCGAGCGCGGCATCGACCATTTCCTGTGCCACTACTCGTCCGAGCGCTTCATCCCCGTGGTCGATGAGCTGCTGGGCAAGGCCCAGCTCGGCATCCCGCGCGAGCGCTGGTGGAGCAACCTGGCCTGGCGTGGCAACACGGGCGCGGCCTCCATCTTCGTGATGCTGTCCGAGTTCCTGCGCACGGAATCGGCACGCCTGAAGCACGGCGACACCGTGCTGTGCTTCATTCCCGAATCGGGCCGCTTCACGGCCGGCTACATGCTGCTGGAAGTGGAGGATGCGGCCCAGGCACCCACCGCCACCCCGGCCACGGCCGCAGCACGCAGTGCCACCGCCGAAGCTCCCGCTGCTCCGGACCTGCTGCCCGATGTCTCCACCATCGCCCCGCCCCACGACCCGAACCAGGCCCCGGCCACGCTGGCGCCGCTGCTGACCGAACTGGCCAGCCTCTGGCAGGACTACCGCTCGCGCGTGTGGCGCACGCCGCTGCTGCAGCGCATACGCACAGGCAGGCTGCAGACGGCGGACTACGTGCGGTGGATGAGCCACTGGGTTCCCCAGGTGCGCGAGGGCAGCCTGTGGATGCGCGAGGGCGCGGCCTCGCTGACCGGCGAACATGCGGCGCTGGCTGCGCTGATCGACGTGCATGCGGGCGAGGAGCAGAACGACTTCCGCATCCTGCACGAGGACTACCTCAAGGCCGGCGGCACCGAGACCGACCTCACCCGCCTGCGCCGCAACCCCGGCGGCGAGGCGCTCAACGCCTACCTGCACGGCCTGGCCGCCACGCCCAATCCGGTCGGCCTGCTGGGCGCCATCTACATCATCGAAGGCACGGGCCAGCGCATCGTGCCCAGCCTGCTGCCGCTGCTGCGCGCCAGCCTGCCGCTGCCGCCCGATGCCTTCCGCTTCCTGGAATACCACGGCGCCAACGACGAACACCACCTGGAGCGCTGGCTCATGGCCGTGCAGATGGTGATGGCGCTGGACGACACAGACAGTGCCGGGGGCACGGCGGCGCAGGCCATCGTGCGCACCGCGCGCCACACGGCGGCGCTGTACCTGATGCAGTTCGAGCATGTCCTGCCCGAGGAGCACTGATGCAACCACCAGACTTCATCGAACCGCCCCACGACGAGCGCGACCCCAGCCCCTGGCGCGCGCTGTACCTGGACCAGAGCACGCCGCTGCCCGACGACGTCAAGGCCGCCTGGCTGCGTGACTGCAGCAGCGGCTCGCGCCAGTACCTGCTGCCCTTCCTGCGGCCACTTGCACGCACCAGCATCGTGCTCATCCAGATCCTCAAGGTGCTGCTGCCGCGCAATTGGGCGCACTCCAGGCTGCTGCACCGGCTGCTGGCCTTCAGCATGAACCGCTTCGTCTCGCCCGAGGCCAACTGGCTCATCCTGCGCCATTTCCACCTGGGCTCGCAGATCCTGGCCTTTGTCGCGGCCAATGCGCCCACGCCCGTGTCCACCACACCGCTGGAGCCGGACAGCATCGACGACATCAAGGACGACCTGTTCCTCAGGCACGACCTGAACCTGTTCAACTTCGTCATCCGCCTGAACAACGCGCTGCGCGCCGCAGGCCAGGAACTGCAGCCCGTGGCCGAGCCCGACTTCGCCATGCTGCGCAACCCGCCCCTGCGCCTTGAGGACATGCCGCGCGGGCGCCTGAACCTGCTGGACCTGCAAAGCGCCATCGAGGTCTACACGCCCGTCTACCAGCTGCTGCTGACCGACAACGACTTCTGGCGCGCCAGCAACTCGCTGCAGCTGGACGAGACCGTGGCCATCTATGCGGCCAAGATCCTCGCCTCGCCCGAGCATCTGGTCATGCTCAACAACAAGCACCCGCTGGTGCCGCTGTCCACCCTGCGGGCCGGCCACCGCCTGGTGCTGCACGGCCTGTCCACCGAAATGCTGCACTGCCTGCTGATGAAGGTCGCCAGCGGCGACATCCCGCTGCCAGCCCGCGAGCTGGCACGCATGCGCGAGGCGGCCCGCGCCCACGGCAGTGGCAGCAGTGACAGCAGTGGGAGCGCCAACAACGCCGACAGCACCGCCGCCGTCTGACCCAGGTCAAGAAACAGCGGCAGATGGCCGCCATCCCGCGCGAAACGCGTTACATCGCGTTGCATTCAACGGTATAGCCCGCTAGCCTGCACGGCTTCTCCCGGGGCGCGCCGCCCGGGTCCACTGCCGGTGCCCTGGGTGGCTGTCTGCCCGTCCGGGCTGCGGCGCATCCTAGCTTGCGTGCCCCATGCCATCGTCGTCCTCCACGCCTTCAGCGGTTCGCTGCAGCGAATGCATGCGTTCGTCCCATTGCCTGCTGGGCCAATTGCCCGAGCCCGCATTCCAGCAATGGCTGCCGCACATCCGCGAACGCGGCCTGGCCAAGGGCCAGAAGCTCCAGGCGCAGGGCAGCGTCGCCCATGAATTCCAGGTGATCAAGATCGGCTTCGTCCTGGCCATCCGCCGTGGCGGCGACGGCGTGCAGCGGCCCGTGGCACTGTTCGGCAACGGCCACGCACTGGGCAGCGCGGGCTGGCTGCAGCAGCCCTCGGCCATGCACTTCGAGGCTTTGGGCCCGGGGCGCATCTGCTGCGTGGACATCGCCACCATCACGCGCCGCGGCCTGGTCGATGCCGCCTTCGTGCGCGCGCTGGCCACCAGCTACACCCGCAACAACGCCCTGCTGGCGGAATGGGCCCACATCGTCCGCATCCCCGGCGTGCTGCGCCAGTTGGCCGCCACCCTGATGCAACTGGCCGCGCTGCAGTCAAGCATGCTCGTGCGCCTGCCCAGCCAGGGCGCACTGGCCGCCCTGCTGGCCACCACGCGCGAAACCATCGCGCGCAGCCTTGTGCGCCTGGTGCAACTGGGCGCGCTGGAGCGGCCCGACCGATGGCACTGCGTGCTGCAGCCTGCGGTGTTGTTGAAGATCAGTGGGGGTGGGGTGAAGGAGGTGGAGTGAAGGAGGTGGGGTGCGAGGGGCGTGGCGGTTGATCGGGCGGACCGGAAGGCTTGCCGACCTGTTGCAACATCAAGCGCCAGGTTTGGCAGAACCGCCGCCCCTGCTCACCATCGCTGCCCTCCCATCGCCACAGTCCGCAGTTTGATGCTCAAGCGCCTCTTGCCTCTTCCTCCTGCTGCGCCAGCAAGGTCGCCACGGGCTTGTGAATCAGCGCGGGGATCTGCTCGGCCGGCATCGCGCGGGCGAAGAGCCAGCCCTGGTAGGCGTCGCAGTCCAGGATGCGCAGCAGGCGCAGCTGCTCGGCGGTTTCCACGCCTTCGGCAACCACCTGCAGGCCCAGGGTGCGGGCCAGCGCGATCACGGCCTTGACGATCTTGGCGTCGGCCGGGCTGTCGAGCATGGGGCCGATGAAGGTGCGGTCTATCTTCACGCGCGAGACGGGCAGATCGCGCAGGTGGGCCAGCGAGGAGTAGCCGGTGCCGAAATCGTCCAGCACCACGCAGACGCCGGCCGCCAGCAGGCTGCCCAGCAGCTCGCGCGCCTGCAGAGGGTCGGTCATGGCGGCGGACTCGGTGACCTCCAGCTCCAGCAGGTGCGGCGGCACGCCATGCCGGGCCAGGCTGGCCATGAGGCGCTGCTGCAGGTCGGCCTGGCGCAGTTGCTGGGCCGAGAGGTTGACCGCCACGCGCAGCGGCATGCCTGCGCGCAGCCAGTCGCCGGCCTGGCGGCAGGCAGCATCGATCACCCATTCCCCCAGGGCCAGGATCAGGCCCGTGGATTCGGCCACGGGCACGAAGCGTTCGGGCGAGACCCAGCCCATCTGCTCGTCGTTCCAGCGCAGCAGGGCTTCCACGCCCTGGACCTGGCCGCCCAGCACCTGCACCTGGGGCTGGAAGTGCAGGCTCAGCAGACCCCGGTCCAGGGCACGCTTGAGGCGTTCGTGCAGCAGCACTTTCTCGGCCATGGCCTCGCCCATGGCGCTGGCATAGCGCGCATAGGACGAGCGGCTGCGCTGCTTGGCGTCGTACATGGCCATGTCGGCATAGCGCATGAGGGTGGCCGCATCGCCCGCGTCCTGCGGATAGAAGGCTGCGCCCACGCTGGCACCGAAGTTCAGCGCGTAGTGGCCTATGGTGCAGGGCCGGCACAGCTCGTGCAGCAGCGCGTCGATGCGCTGGCGCAGATCGGGCTCGTTGCAGGGCTGCAGCAGGGCGGTGAACTCGTCACCGCCCATGCGCGCCAGCGTGGCCGAGCCGCCCAGCGCGACCTGCAGGCGGCGCGCCACCTCCTTGAGGACCTGGTCGCCCACGTCGTGGCCATAACCGTCGTTGATGGCCTTGAAGTTGTCGAGGTCGAGCAGCAGCAGCGCAAAGGACGCGGGGCCGGCGCCCGATTCAGACTGCGCCTGCGCTTGCGAGATCGCCTGTTCCACCTGCAGCCCGAACTGCCAGCGGTTGAGCAGGCCGGTCAACGTGTCGTGGGTGGCGTGGTAGTGCATGCAGGCTTCCATCTGGCGCAGCTGCGACAGGTCGCGCACGAAGGCCACGGCCACGCCGCTGCCGTGCGGCGAGTGGCCCAGGGCGATGTCCACCGACAGGCGCTTGCCGTCCTTACGCAGCAGCCACAGATCGCGCCCCTGGCCCATGGGCCGGCGCGCGGGCTGGGCGAAGTAGGACTGCAGTTGCGGCCCGTGGGCCGCCTGCGCCTCGGCCGGCAGCAGCATGTGCAGCGAGTGGCCCAGCAATTCGGCGGCGCCATAGCCGCTCATGGCCTGCATGGCGGGATTGGCCAGCAGGATGCGGCCGCTGCGGTCCACAAGCAGGATGCCGTCGGGCGCGGCCTCCATGGCCACGCGCTTGAGGTCTTCGTCCAGCGCCTCGCCCGGTGCGGCGGGATCGCAGGCAACCATGCTCCAGCCCGCCGCCATCATGCGGACGCCCCGTTGCCGTGAAAGACCGATGCCGCAGCCTCCAGCGCCTGCGCCTGTCCGGCCAGCAGCTGTGCGTGCCCGATGGTGTCGCGCGCCAGGGCGGCATTGTGCTGGGTCATCTGTTCGAGCTGCTGCACGGCGGCCTGCACCTGCTGCACGCCACCGGCCTGGGCCTGGCTGGCGGCCTGCATGCCTTCGGCCAGCACCAGTTGCTCGCGCATATCGGCCTGCACGGCCAGCATGGCCTCGCCCACTTCACGCGCCATGGCGCAGCTTTGCGCCACCTGCTGCTGCGATGCCTCGATCAACGCCTTGATCTGCCGCGCGGCGTGGGCGCTGCGCTGGGACAGGCCGCGCACCTCGTCGGCCACCACGGCAAAGCCCTTGCCGTGTTCCCCCGCGCGTGCCGCCTCCACGGCGGCGTTGAGCGCCAGCAGGTTGGTCTGGAAGGCGATACCGTCGATGAGCGAGCTGATCTGCCCCACCTGGTCGCTGGTCTGGGCCACTCCGCGCATGCCCTGGTCCAGTTGCACGACCATGCGGCTGCTCTGCCCTGCCATGTCCACGCCGTGCCGCGCGCGGGCGGCGGCCTCGCCGGCCTGGGCGCTGCTGCGCTCGATGGCGCTGGCCAGGGCCTGCATGGCCTGGGCCGACTGCTCCAGGCTTGCGGCCGCGGCCTCGGTGCGGTCGCTCAGTTCGGTACTGCCCTGCTGCACGGCCAGCGCGCAGCGGCGCACCTGGTCGCTCTTGCCCTGGATGTCGCCGACCAGGGAGACCAGGTTGAGCCCGGTCTGCCGCACGGCGCTGCCGATGGCACCGATCTCGTCCGTGCGCTGCAGGAACCGTGCATCGGTCTGCTGCCCGCTGGCCACGGCCTGGGCCTGACCGCGCAGCGCCGCCAGGGGCATGAGCAGCCGGCTGCGCAGCCATTGCCCGGCCGCCACGCAGGCCAGGCTCCAGATCAGCCAGGCCGGCCAGACCTGCGCCAGCGGCACGGCCGATGCCTGCAGCACGGAAGACCACAGCCCGGCCGACCCCAGCAGCCACAGGCCGGCCACCACGGCCTGCACGCGCCAGGCCAGTGGCCGAAAGCGCCACCACCGCTGCAGTGCGCCCACGGCGCCACGCCCCACGGGAAAGCCCCGGTGCAGGCCAAGCGAGCGCCCGCCGGCATTGATCTGTTCATAGAGCGCCGCATGCTGCTGCACCTCGCGCGGCTCGGGCCGGGTGCGCACGGACAGGTAGCCGACCACGGCGCCCGCATGGCGTATGGGACTGGCGTTGGCGCGCACCCAGTAGTGGTCGCCGTTCTTGCGCCGGTTCTTGACCAGGGCGCTCCAGGGCAGCCCGCGCTGGATGGTGGACCACATGTCGGCAAAGGCGGCGGCCGGCATGTCGGGATGGCGCACGATGCTGTGGGCCTTGCCGTAGAGCTCGGCGGCCTCGAAGCCGCTGACGCGGATGAAGGCATCGTTGGCATAGACGATGCGCCCCTTCAGGTCGGTGACGGAAAGAAGCGTCTCTCCTTCGCTCAGAGGGTACTCACGCTGGGTGACGTACACGTTTCGCCGCATGGATCAGGTCTCTCGGAGATGGGTGGGGCGTCGGCATGACACCCCCAGGCGGGGCCCACTCTAAGCAGTCCTGAGGCGATGCACATCAGGGATGGTGTGCTGCAGCGCACCTAAACGCAGTCAATGTGACGGGGGTCACATTGATTGCAGCGCGCGCAGGATCAGGAACGTTTTTCCTGCAGCAGGGCCTTGACGTCGGCGCCCAGCACCTGCGGGCCGCCGCCGTATCGCTCATACACGCGCAGGCGGCCGGCCGTGTCATAGACATAGCTGCCGGCCGAATGGTCCAGCGTGTAGGTGCCTTCGGTCTTGCCGGGCACTTTCTTGTAGAAGAGCTTGAAGTCCTTGGCCACGGCCGCCGTCTCGTCCGGCGTGCCGTGCAGGCCGACGAAGCCGGGGTCGAAGTTGCCCAGGTAGGCCTTGAGCACCTCGGGCGTGTCGCGCTCGGGATCCAGGGTGACGAAGACGCCCTGCAGCCTGTCGCCATCGGCGCCCAGTTGCTGCTTGACCTCGACCAGCTCCTGCAGGGTGGTGGGGCAGACATCGGGGCATTGCGTGTAGCCGAAGAAGACCACGACGACCTTGCCCGCAAAGTCCTTGATGCTGCGCTGCTTGCCGTCCACATCGCGCAGGGGAATGTCCTTGGCGTATTCGGCGCCCGTGACATCGACACCCTGGAAACTGGTCTTTGCCTCGCGCGAGCATCCGCTCAGCGCCAGGGCGCCCCATGCCATGGCGGTCAAGCCCAGAACGCGCAGCGCTGTCCGTTTGTTCATGCTTCCTCAACAAGGTAGTTGCCGCAGGCTGCGTGGCCGCAAAGGCTGCGCGCCGGCCCGGGCTGGAAAGGGAAAAGGCGAAAGCGTCCGCTGAAGGCGCTTTCGCACAGCCGCAAACCATAACCCATAACCGCAAGACCCCGGCGCTGCGGGGCCTGCCGGGGCCTACTGGCCAGCCTTACTCGCCATCGCCCGGGCGCCCTGCCGTGTCCCAGGAAGCCGATGCACGCAGCAGCCGGTCCAGGTCGCGCTTGGCCTTGCCGGCATCGGCCATGCCCAGGCCTGCGGGCATGCGCATCATCCAGTGGCCCTGCGGGTCCACCACGTACAGGTGGTCCTGCAGCGCATGGCCGGGCGCCGGCTGCAGCCAGCCGCGCAGCACGGCCTCGGGCACGCGCAGCACCGTGGCCTGGGCCAGCGCGGGGCGCAGGTGCGCGGGCACGGGTGCGTCGTCGGAGATGAGCCAGACCCGGTCCAGCCGGTCCTTTTCGCGGCCCAGGGTTTCGCGCAGCTGGCGCTGCAGATAGAGATGGCTTTCGCAGGCGCTGCCGCAGGCCCCGCCCGCCACGCTGAGAAGCAGCCACTGGCCCTTGAGCGACTGCAGCGGCAGCGGCGCGCCGTCCAGCGTGGTGGCCGTGGCCGAAGGCAGGGCCGGCTGGGCGGCGATCAGCTCGCCAAAGCTGCGCTGCTGGCCAGGCCGCAGCACGTAGTAGGTGAAATAGGAGGCCACCACGGGCGCGGCGCAGACCGCGAACACGGCCAGCATCTTCCAGCGGCCGCTGCGCGTGCGCTGCGCGCCTGCAAGGCCCGGCTGCAAGGGTGGCAGGCCATGGACGGTCATCTCCAGGGGAGTCTCAGGAGCGGGCATGGCGCGGGCGGACAAAGCGTCGGACGATTTGGAACCAGACATACAAAAGCGTGATCAGGGCCGCAAGTCCAAACCATTGGAACGCATAGCCATGGTGTTTCTCGACACCGGCCGTCACAACGGGCCAGTCGCGCCGCAGGCCTTCGCTGGCTTCGCCGGTCTGCAGCAGGCTCCATTCGCGCAGCGGCAGCCCGGAGGCCACGGCCCATTCGGCAATGTCCACATTCTGTCGGATGCGCGACTTTTGCCCATCAGGGTCTGCCCCTGCACGGCCGAATTCGTAGAGCCGGGACGGCGCGGCCTCCATGCGCCCCTCAACGGTCACCAGGCCTTCGGGCGTCTGCACCTCGGGCAAGGCCGTGCGGTCCAGAAAGTTGCGCGGCACCCAGCCGCGCTGCACGGCAATCACCACATCCTCATGCGGCGCGGCCAGCCGCAGCGGCGTGAGCACAAAGAAGCCCGGCTGGCCCTTCATCTGGCGGTTGTCCAGGTACAGCGACTGCCCGGCAATCCAGTGGCCCTGCAGTCGCACGGGCCGGTGCAGCCAGGGCGCCGCCTCGGTGTTCAGGGCAGCACCGGGTTGCATGGGCGCCAGTTGCGCGTTGTCCAACGGCGGCAGGCCCTGCTGGCGCTGCACGGCATCGAACAATTGCTGCTTGTAGGCCGCGCGCTGCAGTTGCCAGCGGCCCAGGGACAGTGTGATGGCCACGCCGATCAGCGCGGCCAAGGTGATCAGTACAAACCGCCAGCGGTCTGGCATTCTGGAAACACGCACCGGATAATCCACCCATGAAATTCGTGATCGTTCTCGCCCTGCTGGCCATTGTCGCCAGTCTGGGCAGCGCCTTGTTCTTCATGATGCGCCGCAATCCCGAAGACCAGGAGGGTCCGGGCGACGACAGGCGCCGCAGCCGCGCCATGTTCCGCGCACTGGCGCTGCGCGTGGGCCTGTCCATCACGCTGTTCCTGTGCGTGCTGCTGGCGGCCAAGCTGGGCTACATCCATCCCACCGGCTGGACCGCCGGGCAATAGACAAGCCCCCTGCCCCCGCAAACAAAAAGAAGCGCCCAGGCGCTTCTTTTTGCATGGGGCGGGCAGACCCTCACATCCAGTACACAAGGACGTAGAGGAACAGCCAGACCACGTCCACGAAGTGCCAGTACCAGGCCGCGCCCTCGAAGCCGAAATGCCGCTCGGAGGTGAAGTGCCCCGCATGCAGGCGCATGGTGATGAAGAACAGCATCAGCATGCCCACGAAGACGTGGAAGCCGTGGAATCCCGTGAGAAGGAAGAAGGTCGAGCCGAACACGCCCGAGGACAGCTTGAGGTTCAGCTCGGTGTACAGGTGGTAGTACTCGTAGCCCTGCACGCACAGGAAGACGAAGCCCAGGACCACCGTCATCCACATGAAGGCGATGGTGCGGGCGCGGTGGCCGGCCTGCAGCGCATGGTGGGCGATGGTCAGCGTCACGCCCGAGGTCAGCAGCAGCGCCGTGTTGATGGTGGGCAGCCAGAACGGGCCCACGGTCTGGAAGGGCTCGACGCTGTTGGCCGGCGAGGCCGTGGCACCGGCCGCCATGCTGGGCCAGACGGCCTTGAAGTCGGGCCACAGCAAGGCGTTGTCCAGGCTGCCCAGCGCGGGCACCGAATGCGAGCGCGCCCACCACAGGGCGGTGAAGAAGGCGCCGAAGAACATCACCTCGGAGAAGATGAACCAGCTCATGCTCCAGCGGAAGGACAGGTCGATCTTGCGCCCGTACTTGCCCGACTCGCTTTCATGCGCGGCTTCCCGGAACCAGAAAAAGAGCACGGCCAGCCACCAGACCAGGCCAAGGCCCAGGCTGTACATGCCCCATTCATGCCCATTGATCCAGTTGCCCGCGCCCAGGATCACGAAGAACAGCCCCGCCGCCGCCATGACGGGGTGGCTGGACTCGGCCGGCACGTAGTAGTAAGGCGTTTTGCCGTGGGTGGTTGCACTCATTGCTCAGCTCCTGAAATTCTTGGTTCTCGGTTTCCCGTCTATCACTCTCTGTCCCCGATGGCCGCGCCGCTCAGACCACGAGCTTGACCAGCGCGATCAATCCCAGCACCAGCACGAAGATGGCCGCCAGCCCCACCGCAATTACATGCAGCGGCGTGATGCGCTCCCCGTCCTGCTGGTACTCGCTTCCCCTGCGCACGCCGAAGAGCGACCAGGCCACGGCGCGCACCGTGCGCCACACGCTGGGCGGGCGGCGCGGCTCCCGTGGCTGCGGCGCATTCATGAGGCGGGCTCCTGCTTCGGCCCTGCCGCCACCGGCGCCTCGCCCGTGGGTGCGGCCGGCGTCCTGCCTCCCACCTCGAAGAAGGTATAGGACAGCGTGATCGTGGTCACATCCTTGGAGATGCGCGGATCGATCACGAAGGCCACCGGCCATTCGCGCTTTTCTCCGGGCTCCAGCGTGTACTGCGAAAAGCAAAAGCACTCCAGCTTGTTGAAATGCGCGGCCGCCTGGCGTGGCGCATAGCTCGGTATCGCCTGGGCCGCCATGCGGCGGTCCTGCACATTCTGGAACTCGTACATGACCGTGGCCAGCTCGCCCGGATGGACCTGGATGGAGCGCTGCGCCGGCTTGAAGTCCCAGGGCCCGCGCGCATTGGCGTCGAACTCCACGGTGATGGTGCGGCTCTTGTCCACCTGCGAGTTGGCGGGCAGCTTCACATCGCGCCCGGCCGTGCCGTTGCCCGGCACCTGGCGCTCGGACAGCGACAGGATGTTGATGCCCGTGAGCTCGCAGATGTGCTTGTAGATGGGAATCAGCACGTAGCCGAAGGCAAACATGCCCAGCGCCACCACGGCCAGCTTGCCCACCATCTTCGCGTTTTCACTGCGCACGCTCACGGACGTCCCTCCTGTTGCCTGCCCTCAATGGAGCACGGTGATCTTGATCACGAAGCCGGCCAGAAAGACCAGCGCCACCGATACCAGGATCAGCGCCAGCCTCAGGTTGGCTTTTCGTTGCTGTGCGTCCATGTGCATCTCCCTCGGGGCTTGCATCAACCGATGATGCGGGTGGCGGTGGCATCGAGCTTGGGCGGCGTCTCGAAGGTATGGAACGGCGCCGGCGAAGGCACTTCCCACTCCAGGCCCTCGGCGGCCTCCCAGGGCTTTTGCGGCGCCTTCTCGCCCTTGCCGCGCATGGCGGGCACGACGACGAAGAGGAAGAAATACACCTGCATCAGGCCGAAGCCCAGCGCGCCCAGCGAGGCCACCATGTTGAAGTCGGCGAACTGCATGGGGTAGTCGGCATAGCGGCGCGGCATGCCGGCCAGGCCCAGGAAGTGCATGGGGAAGAAGGTGACGTTGAAGAAGATCAGCGAGCCCCAGAAGTGGATCTGGCCGCGCGTCTCCGAATACATCACGCCGGTCCACTTGGGGGCCCAGTAGTAGTAGGCCGCGAACATGGAGAACAGCGATCCGGCCACCAGCACGTAGTGGAAGTGGGCCACCACGTAGTAGGTGTCCTGCAGCTGGATGTCGATGGGCGCCATCGACAGGATCAGGCCCGTGAAGCCGCCCATGGTGAACACGAAGATGAAGCCCACCGAGAACAGCATGGGCGTCTCGAAGGTCATGGAGCCGCGCCACATGGTGGCCACCCAGTTGAAGATCTTCACGGCCGTGGGCACCGAGATCAGCATGGTGGCGTACATGAAGAACAGCTGGCCCGTGACGGGCATGCCGGTCGTGAACATGTGGTGCGCCCACACGATGAAGGACAGGATGGCGATGGACGAGGTCGCATACACCATGGAGGCATAGCCGAACAGCTTCTTGCGGCTGAAGGCCGGCACGATCTGGCTGATGATGCCGAAGGCCGGCAAGATCATGATATAGACCTCGGGGTGGCCGAAGAACCAGAAGATGTGCTGGTACATCACCGGGTCGCCGCCGCCTGCGGGGTTGAAGAAGCTGGTGCCGAAATGGCGGTCCGTCAGCGTCATGGTGATGGCGCCGGCCAGCACGGGCATGACGGCGATCAGCAGGTAGGCCGTGATCAGCCAGGTCCAGGCGAACATGGGCATCTTCATCAGCGTCATGCCGGGCGCGCGCATGTTCAGCACGGTGACGATGATGTTGATGGCGCCCATGATGGAGCTGGCGCCCATGATGTGCATGGCCAGGATGGAGGTGTCCATGGACGGGCCCATCTGCAGCGTCAGCGGCGCATACAGCGTCCAGCCCGCGGCGGGGGCGCCGCCGGGCATGAAGAACGAGCCCACCAGCATCAGGCCGGCCGGGATCAGCAGCCAGAAGCTGAAGTTGTTCATGCGCGCGAAGGCCATGTCGGAGGCGCCGATCTGCAGCGGCAGCATCCAGTTCGCAAAGCCCACGAAGGCCGGCATGATGGCGCCGAACACCATGATCAGGCCGTGCATGGTGGTCAGCTGGTTGAACAGCTCGGGGTTGACGATCTGCAGCCCGGGCTGGAACAGCTCGGCGCGGATCAGCAGCGCCAGCACCCCGCCCACCATCAGCATGGTGAACGAGAACAGCAGGTACAGCGTGCCGATGTCCTTGTGGTTGGTGGCGAACATCCAGCGCCGCCAGCCCGTGGGCGTGGCGTGGTGGTGATGGTCGTCATGCCCGTGTCCATGCTCGTGCTCATGCGCATGTTCGTGGCCCTCGCCCGCAGGGCTGTGGATGGGGGGAAGTACGGCGCTCATGCTGTTATCTCCAATCGCTCATCTGTCTTGCGGGCTCACTGGCCGGGGAACTTGCCGGTGCGGGCGGCCACGAACTCGGCCGGCTGCACCAGCTGGCCGGTCTTGTTGGACCAGTGGTTCTTTGCAAAGGTGACCACGGCGGCCAGCTCGGTATCGCTCAGCTGTTTCCAGGCGGGCATGGCGCCGTTGGCACGGCCTTCCAGCACCACATGCATCATCTCGGCCGTGGGTCCCAGGACGATGGGACTGCCGTCCAGCGGCTTGATGGGACCGGCGCCCTTGCCGTTGGCCTGGTGGCAGGCCGCGCAGTTGGCCGCATAGACCTTCTCGCCGCGTGCCATCAGGTCGGGCAGGCTCCAGACCTTGCTGGGGTCGTCCTTCTTGGCGGCGGCGATCTTCTTTTGCTCGTCCACCCAGGCCTTGTAGCCGTCGCTCGACAGCACCTTCACGTGGATGGGCATGTAGGCATGCTCCTTGCCGCACAGCTCGGCGCACTGGCCGTAGTAGTCGCCGGTCTTTTCGGCACGGAACCAGGTGTCGCGCACAAAGCCCGGGATCGCGTCCTGCTTGATGCCGAAGGAAGGCACCATGAAGGAGTGGATCACGTCATTGGCCGTGGTGATGATGCGCACCTTGCGGTCCACGGGCACGACCAGCGGGTTGTCCACCTTGAGCAGGTAGTCGTTGGGTGCCTTGGAGACATCGCCGCTGTCGGACAGCGCGCGGTGGCTGCTGTCCAGCGTGGAGATGAAGCTCAGTCCCTCGCCTTCGCCGTTGATGTAGTCGTAGCCCCATTTCCACTGGTAGCCCGTGGCCTTGATGGTGACATCGGCGTTGGTGGTGTCCTTCTGCGCCACCAGCACCTTGGTGGCCGGCAGCGCCATGAGCACGACGATGATGAAAGGCACGATGGTCCAGACCACCTCGACCGTGGCCGATTCGTGGAAGTTCGCCGCCTTGGCGCCGCGCGATTTGCGGTGCTTCCAGATCGAATAGAACATCACTGCGAACACGCCGATGAAGATCACCGTGCAGATGATCAGCATCATCCAGTGCAGGTAATGCTGCTCATGCGCGATGCGCGTGACCGCCGGATGAAGGTTGAGCTGATTGACGGCCGGGCCGCCTGGCAGATCTGTCGTCGCATGCGCAAGGGAGCCTCCCCCTGCCACACTCATCAAGCCCCAGAGAACCAGCTTGGTGGAAATGCTTTTCATAGTTTTCACTTACATCTAAGCCTCGGGTTATCCACTCGCTCCGCTGCGCCGGCGTGGGGGCCGCGCAGCCAGACCGTTCAACGCCTGCCCAAAGGGCAACTCCCGGCCTCAACTGTCCGAGCATGCATGAAAGCGCCGCAGATGTGCCTGCGCGCAATCACCAATAGCGTGCCAGCCGGCATCAACGGCAGCTCGGACGTGGGACCAGGATTCGGGCGTACAGCCATCCCCGCCTGCGCCTGCAGGCGCATGAATTCGGAGGACAGCAGCAAGGTGGACGGAAGAATGCGCGCACGCCGGCCATTCAGGGCATGTGTGCCATGGGGGCCGGGAGCGGATTGGAAAAGGGGGCGCATGCGGCCCGGCATGCGGCACAGAAGGGGGGACAGCAGGGACAGAAAGACCAGTGCCCGCTCCCAGAGGAACAGGCACTGCTGCAGCCGGTGATGATCAAACTCGTGGGCGGGCCGCTCCTGGATGGGTCGGCCCGTTCTCGTTCCCGTGGCAAAACGAAACACCAAATCGTCTCCCCTTTCGGCCTGCGGACCGCTGGTCTTTTCCCGGCCCGGGAAAGCGAGCCCAGGGAAAAGCTGTTGTCTCTGTCAGCTCGGGAAAAGTGTAGACGTTTTTGTTTTCGATCAATGACCGGAAAGCGACATTGGGGCTATCGCAAACCCGTGTTGCGCGGCTGGCGCAGCATGCTGCGCATGTCCTCCAGCGATACGGCGCTGCTGGACTCCAGGCGCACGCGCGGCTGCGGCTTGTAGGCGTGGCCGTAGACGATCTCGAAGGTCAGCGCCAGCTGCCCGTCGGGGCCGGCCAGGCGCTCGCGCAGGGCATCGTGCAGGCGCTGCTGCCAGCGGCGGCCGCGCAGGGCGGCAAAGCGCTGCGGATGGAAGTTGCGGCCCAGCTCGCGCAGCTCCTGCAGCAGCCGCTCGGGCGTGGCAAAGGTCAGCGTGATGTGCTCCATGTCCATCACCGGCTCGCTGAAGCCTGCGTGCACCAGCATGTCGCCCCAGTCATGCATGTCGGTGAAGGCCTGGCCGGCGGGCGGCCAGCCGAGCTGGGCGTAGATGGCGTGCAGCTCGCGCAGCGTATCGGGCCCCAGGCAGGAGAACATCACATAGCCGTCCACGGACAGCGCCTGGTGCCAGCGCGTGATCAGCGTCTGCGGGTCGGCCTGCTGGTGCAGGGCCATGTTGGCCCACAGCATGTCCACGCCGGCAGGCTCGGGCTCGCCGAAGCGCGTGGCGCCCCCGGTCCAGCGCGCGGGCTGCCACCAGCGCGCGCCCAGCTGCTCGCGGGCGGCGGCCTCATGCAGCGGCGAGGCTTCATAGACCAGGCATTCGGACTGCGCATAGCGCTGGCGCAGCAGCGCATGGGCCTGCAGGCCGCCGCGCACGGGCTGCCAGTGGCACCAGCGCTGGGGCGGTTTGACGATCCAGTCCAGCCGCTCCTGCATGCGGCGCGCCACCTCCTCATGCAGCCACGGCGAGGCCGCAGGCGCGGCCTGCTGCCAGCGCAATGCGGCGGCCGGATCGATGGTGGGGGGCAATTCGTGGGACATGGCTGGGCGGGGAATCCGGGCTCCTCGAAAGACAGGCGCCCGGCCCCGGAGCAAAGGGGTGGCGGACGCGGCGCGAGTATATTGACTCCATGCCCAACCTGCCTGCGTCATGGCTTTCGCACTGGCATGCCGGCCTGCCCAGCCAGTGCGCCGTCTGCCGCCGCTGGCCGGCGCAGCGCCTGTGCCAGGACTGCCGCTTGCGCTGGGCCAGGCCGCTGGCGCGCTGCGGGCTTTGTGCCATGCCGCTGCCAGCGGGGCACGGCGCCAGCGGGGGCCAGCAGGTCTGCGGCGCCTGCCTGGTCAAGCCCCCGCCACTGACGCACTGCCTTGCCGCGCTGGACTACGCCTATCCCTGGCACACGGTGATCGGCGACTTCAAATTCCGGGGAGACACCGGCCTGGCACGCAGCCTGGCCGCCCTGCTGCTGGAGCAGCACGGGGCGCGCGAGCAGCTGGAGCAATGCGATCTGCTGCTGCCCATGCCCCTGTCTGCCCAGCGCCTGCGCGAACGCGGCTTTCACCAGGCCCTGGTGCTGGCCCGTGCGCTGTCCGGCCCATCCACCCGCGGCAAGCTGCGGCACCAGGCCGTGCAGCGCGCCCACACGGCACAGGCCCAGCACGACCTGCCGCGCGCCCTGCGCCTGCGCCAGCTGCGCGGGGTCTTCGCGGTGCCGCCGGCGCAACTGCCCCATGTGCGCGGCCGCAAGGTCCTGCTGATCGACGATGTGATGACCACGGGCGCCAGCCTGCATGCGCTGGCCACCTGCCTGCGCCGAGCAGGCGCGGCCGAGGTCAGCGCCCTGGTGCTGGCGCGCACGCCCTGATCGTGGGGTTCGGAGCCCGGGGGCATAGGCCGCCGCGAGACAATACGGGCCATGTTCCATATCGTTCTCGTCGCGCCGGAGATCCCGCCCAATACCGGCAATGTGATCCGTCTGGCCGCCAACACCGGCTGCAGCCTGCACCTGATCGAGCCGCTGGGCTTTTCCATGGAAGACCGCCTGATGCGCCGCGCCGGCCTCGACTACCACGAGTACGCGCCCGTGCGCCGCCATGCCGACTGGCAGGCCTTCCTGCAGGACTGCCAGCCGGACCGCCAGCGCATGTTCGCCATGACCACGCACAGCAGCAGCCCCGCCCACGCCATCGGCTTCCAGCCTGGCGACTGGCTGGTGTTCGGCTCCGAAAGCAAGGGCCTGCCCGCCGAGGTGCGCGAGCAGTTCCCGCCGCAGCAGCGCCTGCGCCTGCCCATGCTGCCGCAGCAGCGCAGCCTGAACCTGTCCAATGCCGTGGCCGTGACCGTGTTCGAAGCCTGGCGCCAGCAGCAATTCGTGGGCGCTGCCCTGGCCGAGGGAGCAGCCGGCGCGGCCTGAGCGATCGGCCGGACCAGGCGGAAAGTTCCCGGCCGATTGTTTCAACAGCTGAAAAAGCGCATTGCCAATCCAAGGGTTTTTCCCGATTCCAAGCCGCCCTACATTTGATTCATGGGCTCTACGTTACCAAGCGATTTCCGCAAAGAACGCCCTGTCCCAGAAACAAAACAAAGGACTTGAATCATGAAGAACACCCGCCGTTTTGCCGTCCTGGCCGCCCTCTCCATCTCCGCCATCGCCGCCCAGGCTGCCGGCTTCGACTACGCCGACAACAGCAGCTACCCGCCCGAAGTGAAGACCCAGAGCACGCTGACACGTGCCCAGGTCATGGCCGACCTCAAGGCCGCCCAGGCCAATGGCACCATGCCCTCCGTCGCCGAAGGCTACCTGCCCATCCAGAACACTGCCACCGCCACCGTGAGCCGCGATGAAGTGCGCCGCGAAGCCGCCGCCGCCGAGCGTTCGGGCCAGCTGAACTTCGGTGCCTGAGCCTCAGCCCCCCGCAACCGCTGCCACCACGCAGCCAGCCCGCAGGTGCCCCTGCGGGCTTTTTTCATCGCCGGACCGCCCCAAGATGAAAAGCGCCCCCTTGGGGGAGGGGGCAGCGGACCTTGCGTAGCAAGGGTAGCGTGGGGGTCAGTTTTGATTCAGGCCTTGGCGCCGTAGTTGCGGGCCACGGACTCGGCCACGCAGGCGGGCTTGTCCGCGCCTTCGCGCTCCACGGTCACCAGCCAGGTCATCTGCAGGCCACCGGGCTCGATGGGCTCGGCGGCCTGCAGCGTCAGGCGCGCACGTAGGCGGCTGCCCACGGGTACGGGAGAGGTGAAGCGCACGCGGTTGAGGCCGTAGTTCACGCCCATTTGCGCGCCTTCGATGTGAAAGCAGTTCTGGAAAAACTGGGGGATCAGCGACAGCGTCAGAAAGCCGTGCGCAATCGGTGCTCCGAAGGGGCCTTTGGACGCGCGCTCGGGGTCCACATGGATCCATTGCTGGTCGCCCGTGGCATCGGCGAACAGCTGCACCTGCTGCTGGGTGATGGTGATCCAGTCGCTGACGGCGACTTCCTGCCCCACGCAGGCACGCACTTCGGAATAGGAATGGAAGGTTTTCATGCCCCAAATGGTAGGGGCCGGTGCCGCGCGCTCCATGTCGGGCGCGCGACAGGCTAGGGTTAGTCCAGGGTGGATGTCACCTGGACGCGCGCTGAACAAAGAACAGGCCTGTGCCCACGGCCATCAGCAGTGCGCCGAAGACCCGGTTCTGACTGCGCACCGCACGTGCACTGCGCATGAAGCCGCGCAGCGCACTGGCGCTGGCCGCATAGCCGTGCATGACCATGGTGTCCACGGCCAGCATGGTGGCGGCCAGGATCAGCAACTGCAGCCACAGCGGGCGGCTGGTGGTCATGAACTGGGGCAGCACGGCCACCATGAAGATGATGCCCTTGGGATTGGTGGCGTTGGTCAGGAAGCCCGTGAGCACGCGGCGGCGCACGCTGAGCTCGGGCATGGATTCCTGGGTGGCCAGGGGTGCGGCACCCGAGCGCCATTGGCTGATGCCCAGGTAGATCAGATAGCAGGCGCCGACGATCTTCACGGCGTTGAACGCCCATTCGGAGGCCAGCAGCAGCGAGCCCACGCCCGCACCGGCGATCAGCAAGATGGTCAGCAGCCCCAGCTGCAGCCCGAAGATGGTGGCGCTGCTCTTGCGCACGCCATACGACAGGCCATGGCTCATGGACAGCACTGCGCCCGAGCCCGGGGAGACCGCAATGATCCAGCAGGCCACAAAGTAGGCGATCCAAGTATGCCAATCCATGCCAAACACCTTAAAAATACGGAGCAGGCCGGCATCTTAAAACTGTGCAGCCGATGTGGCGCACTGCCGCAGCAAAGCCGGATGGGGCGATGAAGCATTCGGTGGCATTTTTCATCGCCGGGCCGCCCCAAGATGAAAACGGCCCCCTCGGGGGGCGCCCGGCCAGGGGCAGCGGACCTTGCGCAGCAAGGGGAGCGTGGGGGGAATTTTCAACCCTGTCAGGAAGCTGACCCGGCTGTGAGAGTGACACAATCAATTGCCCCAGGGTAAACACCAACTCCAAGATCCCAAGCTTCCATGGAACACAGCGCCCCCATCTGGCTGACCTACGGCTTTCTCTATCTCACCGCCGCCGTGCTGGCCGTGCCCATTGCGCGTGCCCTGGGCCTGGGCGCCATCATTGGCTACCTGGGCGCCGGCATTGCCATGGGCCCCTGGGGACTGTCGCTTGTCAGCAATGTGGATGACATTCTTCATTTCGCCGAGTTCGGCGTGGTGCTGATGCTCTTCGTGATCGGGCTGGAGCTGCAGCCCAGCCGCCTGTGGGAGCTGCGCCGGCCCATCCTGGGATGGGGGCTGGCGCAGATGCTGGCCTGCACGGGCGTGCTGTTCCTGGCGGCCTGGGCCTTCGGCTTTTCCTGGCGCGTGAGCCTGATCGCGGGCATGGGCCTGGCCCTGTCGTCCACGGCCATCTGCCTGCAGGTCATGGCCGAGCGCAACCTCATGCGCACGCCCAGCGGCCAGGCCAGCTTCTCCATCCTGCTGTTCCAGGACGTGGCCGCCATTCCCATCCTGGCGCTGATCCCCATCCTGGGCGCGGTCAAGGCCGCCAATGCCACGCACACCGACAGCCACCTGTGGCTGCAGGTGCTCAAGACCGTGGGCACCATCGCCGCCGTGGTGGTGGGCGGCCGCCTGCTGCTGCGCCCCCTGCTGCGCTGGATCGCGCGCAGCCGCACGCCCGAGATCTTCACGGCCACCTCGCTGCTGCTGGTGGTGGGCATTGCCATGCTGATGGTGCAGGTGGGCCTGTCCATGGCGCTGGGAGCCTTCCTGGCCGGCGTGCTGCTGGCCGACAGCGAGTACCGCAGCGAGCTGGAGACCAACATCGAGCCCTTCAAGGGCCTGCTGCTGGGCCTGTTCTTCATGGCCGTGGGCATGAGCATCGACTTCGGCGTGCTGCTGCGCGCGCCCTGGGCCATGGCGGCCATGGTGCTGGGCTTTCTGGCGCTCAAGGGCGCCGTGCTCTACACCCTGGCCCGCGTGCTGAAGCTGCCCTGGCGCGAGCGCCCGGTGTTCGCTCTGCTGCTGGCCCAGGGCGGGGAGTTCGCCTTCGTGGTGTTCCAGACGGCGGCGCAGTACAAGGTGTTCCACCACAGCATCTCGTCCATGCTGGTGGCCGCCGTGGCCCTGTCCATGCTGATCGGCCCGCTGGTGCTGGTGCTGATGGACAAGCTGCTGCTCAAGCGCTTTGCCGACATGAAGGATTGCCAGGTCGACGGCGCGGGCCAGGCTGCCAGGCCCCATGAAATATCGGAGCCGCAGGACGCGCAAATCATCATTGCGGGCTTTGGCCGCTACGGCCAGATCGTGGCACGCGTGCTGCTGACCCAGGGCGTGCCGGCCACCATCCTCGACCACAGCGTGGAGATGCTGGAAGTGGCCCACACCTTCGGCTACCGCGTGTTCTTCGGCGATGCCACGCGCATGGACCTGCTGCGCATTGCCGGCGCGGACAAGGCGCGGGTGCTGGTCATTGCCGTGGACTCTTCCGAGCAATCGCTGAAGATCGCCGCCCGCGTGCGCAAGCGCTTTCCGCACCTGGAGATCGTGGCCCGCGCGCGCGACATGGCCCACTGGTACCAGTTGCGCGACCTGGGCGTGCACCATGTCGAGCGCGAAGTCTTCGAGTCCAGCCTGGTCTCGGCGCGAACCGTGCTGGAACTTGCGGGCCACAGCCCTGCCGAGGCCCAGCGCACCACCACGCGCTTTCGGGAGCACAACCTGGAGCTGATCGAGCGCATGTACCCCCACCACAAGGACCAGGCCCAGCTCATTGCCGTGGCCAAGCAGGGCCGCCAGCAGCTGGTCGAGCAGATGGCCAAGGAGCGGCAGGAGGCCCAGGCGCAGCAGGAGAAGGCCCAGGCGCCGCAGGAAGCCCCGCCGCCGCCCGGCCCCTGAAAACCGGGCCTCAGGCCGCGCCCAGCGCCCGCACCATGTGGTCCACGAACTGCGCCAGCTTGGGCAGCTGGCGGCGGTCCGGCAGATAGACCAGGTGCACCGGGCGCGGCAGTGGCACGCAGTCCTGCAGCACGGGCACCAGCCGGCCCGCGGCCATGTCGGCGGCCAGCAGCACCTCGGGCTGCAGGATCAGGCCCAGGCCGCGCAGCGCCGCATGGCGCAGCCCGTCGCCGCTGTTGCAGCGCAGGCGGGCGTCGTCGGGCCACTGCACCGAACCCGAGCCGTCGCCGCGCAGAATCCATTCCGAGCGTCTCTGCCAGACCGCGTAGCTCAGGCAGTCATGGCGCGCCAGATCGTCCACGCCACGCGGATGCCCGCGCCGCCGCAGGTACGAGGGCGCCGCCGCAATCACCATGCGATAGGGCTGCAGCGGCCGCGCCACCAGGCCTTCTCCGCCCACGGGGCCGATGCGCACGGCCACGTCGATGTTCTCGCCCACCAGGTCGGCCATGCTGTCGCTCAGTTGCAGATCCACGCGCACCAGCGGATTGGCCAGCTGGTAGTCGGCCACCAGCGGCGCGATCACATGGTTGCCCAGCGTGGTCGGCGCGCTGATGCGCAGCAGGCCCTGGGGTGCGCTGCGGCTGCGCTCCACGGCAGACTCGGCCCAGCGCAACTGCTCGAAGACCTGGCGGCTGTCCTCGTAGAAGCTGCGGCCCACCTCGGTCAGGCTGTGGCGCCGCGTGGTGCGCTGCAGCAGGCGCGCGCCCAGGTGGGCTTCCAGTTGCTGCACATGCTTGCCCACCATCACGGCCGAGATGTCCAGGCGCCGCGCGGCCTGGGCAAAGCTGCCGTCCTCGACCACGGCCATGAAGACCTCCATATTGCGCAGCTTGTCCATGGATTGCTAACCAATGCTTAGTAGTACAAAAAGATTTCGCTACTTTATGGCATAGGCAATTTGCAAAACACTGGAGGCCTGTTCACTCCTTCCGAAAGAAAACCGAATGAAGATCCTGCTCATCGGTGCCACCGGCACCATTGGCCGCGCTGTCCACGCCCTGCTGGCCCCGCGCCATGAGATCGTCACCGTGGGCCGCAACAGCGGCGACCTGCGCGCCGACTTCACGCAGCCCGAGACGCTGCAGAAAATGTTCGAAGCCGCCGGCCAGGTGGACGCCATCGTCAGCACGGCCGGCAAGCTGCACTTCGGCCCGCTGTCCGAGATGACGGCCGAGCAGTTCAACTCCGGCCTGCAGGACAAGCTGCTGGGCCAGGTGCGGCTCGCCCTGCTGGGTCAGCGCTGGCTGCGCGACGGCGGCTCCATCACGCTGACCAGCGGCGTCGCCGCCACCGAGCCCATCCGCCACGGCGCCAATGCATCGACGGTGAATGCCGCCCTCCACGGCTTCGTCACCGGCGCTGCGGTCGAACTGCAGCGCGGCCTGCGAATCAATGCCGTGAGCCCCACGCTGCTGACCGAATCGGCCCAGGCCTATGGCTCGGTCTTCCCCGGCTTCGAGACCGTGCCCGCCGCGCGCGTGGCCCTGGCCTACCAGCGCAGCGTGGAAGGAGCCCAGACCGGCAGGGTCTTCGAAGTGCTCTGACCTCCTCTTGCGGCGGGCCCTCGGCAAAGTCCTTGCGTGCCCGCCCAAAAGGGCTGCGTGCTACGCTGCGCGCCACCATGTTCAACCCCACCCAAGCCGATGTGCGGCGCTTTTTCTGCGGCGTGCGCACCAAGATGCTGAACGGCGCGCCGATGGAGGCCATAGAGACGCTGGCCAGCCTCTGGATTGCCGAGCATCCCGAGTATTTCGATGACCTCGCCGACGTGGACGCCGCCCTGCTGCGCGACTACGACGCCACGCCCGGTGTGACCAATCCTTTCCTGCACCTGTCCATGCACCTGTCCATCAGCGAGCAGTGCAGCATCGACCAGCCGCGCGGCATACGCCAGGCCGTGGAGCTGCTCAGCCGCCGCCTGGACTCGCTGCACGACGCCCACCACGCCACCATGGAATGCCTGGGGCAGATGCTCTGGGAAAGCCAGCGCTCGGGCCGCCCCCCGGATGGCGAGGCCTACATTGCCGCCGTGCAGCGCCGCGCCACCAGCGACGGCGCCAAGGCCACGAGCGGCGCATAGTCCCGGCCGTTCAGCGCCTCAAGACAAAGCCCGAAACAAAGCCCGAAACAAAGCCCGAAAAAAGCCCGCAATTGCGGGCTTTTGCTTTGGAGGAAAGGCGCGACCTACTGCGATTTCTGGCCGAGGCGGAAATGGGGCTGGGGCAGGGTCTGCAGCTCGCCATCGAGGCTGCCGATGTAGTTGGCCAGCGCCTTGAGTTCGCTGTTGGTGAACTGCTTGGCAATGCCGGCCATCACGCCGTTGCTGCGGCCGATGTGGGGGTTGCCTTCGGTCTTGTAGGACTTGAGGGCAGAGTACAGATAGTCCGCATACTGGCCCGCCACCTTCGGGTAGCTGGGGTCGATGGGCTTGGAAAAACCCTGGCCGTGGCAGGAGACGCAGGCCCCTTTTTGCAGCAGCGCGGCAACCTGGGTGCTGGGCTCGCGGACCTTGGCGTCGGCGGCCTTGGCCACGCCATGCTCGGCGTAGTAGGCGGCCACGTCGGCCATGTCCTGCTCGGTCAGCGGATCGGCGATGCCGCGCATGGTGGGGTGCTTGCGCTCGCCCTTCTGGTAGGCCTGCAGCGCGGCCACGATGTAGGGTGCGCCCTGTCCTGAAATCTTGGGGACCTTGTACACCTCGGGGAAGCTGGCCTGGTAGCCCTGGATGCCATGGCAGCCAATGCACATGGCGATCTTCCCCTCCCCTGCCTTTGCGTCACCTTTGCTTTGCTGGGCCTGTGCCACAGGGGTCACAGATGCGACAGTCAGCGCCAATACCGTGGTCAAAGTTTTTATCATTTTGCGCGCACAATCCTTCAAGAGTTCTGACGGATGCCTACTGCTGAGCGGGTAGCGCGAACGATTATGGCAGTCACCGTCAAGCGTCCCCATCAATACTTACGCTGATACCGCCCATGAAATTTCAAGGTTCCGAGAACTACGTCGCCACCCAGGATTTGATGCTCGCGGTGAATGCCGCAGCCACCTTGCAGCGCCCGCTGCTGGTCAAGGGAGAGCCCGGCACGGGCAAGACCATGCTGGCCGAGGAAGTGGCCGCAGCGCTGGACATGCCGCTGCTGCAGTGGCACATCAAGTCCACCACCAAGGCCCAGCAGGGCCTGTATGAATACGACGCCGTCAGCCGCCTGCGCGACTCGCAACTGTCCGACATCGACGGCGGCGAGCGCGTCAAGGACATCCACAACTACATCATCAAGGGCGTTCTGTGGCAGGCCTTCACGGCAGACCGGCCCGTGGCCCTGCTGATCGACGAAATCGACAAGGCCGATATCGAATTCCCGAACGACCTGCTGCGCGAGATCGACCGCATGGAGTTCTACTGCTACGAGACGCGCGAGATGATCCGCGCCAAGCACCGGCCGCTGGTGTTCATCACCTCCAACAACGAAAAGGAGCTGCCCGACGCCTTCCTGCGCCGCTGCTTCTTCCACTACATCAAGTTCCCCGACGCCGACACCATGCGCCAGATCGTGGCCGTGCACTTCCCCAAGCTGCAGGGCGAGCTGCTGACCGCCGCGATGAAGGTGTTCTACGACGTGCGCAACCTGCCCGGCCTCAAGAAGAAGCCCTCCACCAGCGAGTTGATCGACTGGCTCAAGCTGCTGGTGGCCGAGGACATTCCCGTGGAGTCGCTGCAGACCGCCGAGGGCAAGGTCGCCGTGCCGCCGCTGGTGGGCGCCCTGCTCAAGAACGAGCAGGATGTGAGCCTGTTCGAGAAGCTGGTCTTCATGAACCAGCGCAACCGCTGAGGCCTGCGCCCATGCCCCATCCCGAACACACCAACGACACGGGCGTGCCGGCCCTCACCGGCCAGGTGACGACCATTCCCGTGGCCGGCGCGGTGGCGCACCAGGGCTTTGTGCGACCCGTGGTCATGCGCTTCAACGGCGTGCGGCTGGAGCCCCTGGCCCTGGCCCATGAAGCCGGGCTGCGCGAGGCCGTGCAGGACGGCCAGCTGTGGCGCATCCGCGTGACCTCGGCACCCGAGCCCGGTGATGTGCGTGCCTATATCGAGGCCGCCCTGGAGCAGCGCAGCCTGGGCAAGCGCTTCGCCTTTGCCGTGCTGGACGACGACAGCGGCAAGGTGCTGGGCACCAGCAGCTACCACGACATCCTGCCCGAGGTGCGCCGCGTGGAGATCGGCTACACCTGGTACGCGCGCAGCGTGCAGCGCACCCATGTCAACACCTCGGCCAAGCTCATGCTCATGGGCCATGCGTTCGACACGCTGTCCTGCCATGTGGTGGGCTGGCGCACGGACTGCTTCAACTTCGCCAGCCAGCGCGCCATCGAGCGCCTGGGCGGCAGGAAGGACGGCGTGATCCGCGGCCACGCGCTGCGCCGCGACGGCACCATCCGCGACACCGTGATGTACAGCCTGCGCAGCGGCGAATGGCCCGAGTCGCGCGCCCAGCTGCTGGACCAGCTGCAGCGCCATTCGGACGGCAGCACCGCCGTGGCGCGCACATGAGGGCGCGTACGCCGGGCCTTCGGGAGATGCCATGCTGATCGACTTCTTCTACACCATGCGCGCGGCCAAGCTGCCCGTCTCGGTCAAGGAGTTCCTGACCCTGCTGGAGGCACTGCAGGCCGGCGTGGTCGGCCCCAAGAGCGACGACGCCTGGAGCCTGGACGACTTCTACCACCTGGGCCGCACCGTGCTGGTCAAGGACGAGAAGCACTACGACAAGTACGACCGCGCCTTTGCCGCCTACTTCAAGGGCGTGGAGATGGTGGCCGACCTCACGCGCGAAATTCCCCAGGACTGGCTGAAGAAGCTGCTGGAGCGCGAGCTCTCGCCCGAGGAAAAGGCCGCCATCGAGGCCATGGGCTGGGACGAGCTGATGGAGACGCTCAAGAAGCGGCTCGAAGAGCAAAAGGAGCGGCACGAAGGCGGCAACAAATGGATAGGCACGGGCGGCACCAGCCCCTTCGGCCACGGCGGCTACAACCCGGCCGGCGTGCGCATCGGCGGGCCGGGCCGCAACAAGAGCGCCGTCAAGGTCTGGGAGCAGCGCGCCTACCGCGACTACGACGACACGCAGGAGCTGGGCACGCGCAACATCAAGGTCGCGCTGCGCCGGCTGCGCAAGTTCGCCCGCGAAGGCGGCGAGCTGGAGCTGGACCTGCCCGACACCATCCGCAGCACGGCCGCCAACGCGGGCTACCTGGACATCAAGATGATCCCGGAGCGCCACAACAACGTGAAGGTGCTGCTGCTCATGGACGTGGGCGGCACCATGGACGAGCATGTGCAGCGCGTGGAAGAGCTGTTCTCCGCAGTCAAGAGCGAGTTCAAGCACCTGGAGTTCTACTACTTCCACAACTGCGTCTACGACTTCATGTGGAAGAACAACCGCCGCCGCTTCGCCGAGAAGTTTCCGACCTGGGACATCATCCGCAAGTACAACAAGGACTACAAGCTGATCTTCGTGGGCGACGCCACCATGAGCCCCTACGAGATCCTGCAGCCCGGCGGCAGCGTGGAGTACATGAACGAGGAGCCCGGCGCCGAATGGCTGCAGCGCCTGACGCATGCCTTCCCGCGCTTTGCCTGGATCAACCCCGAGCCGCCCGGCGTCTGGCAGTACCGCCAGAGCATCAGCATCATCCAGCAGCTCACGGGCAACCGCATGTACCCTTTGACACTCAAAGGTCTGGAAGACGCCATGCGCCTGCTGTCAAAATAGGCTGATGCCCAAGCTCCCCCCGCGACAGCGCCGGCCCGAGGGCCGGCGTTTTTGTTTCTGTTGAGTGCAGCCCTGATGCTCGGCGGCTGCAGCCTCCTGCCGTCCAAGAATGATGACAAGGACACGGACCCGTCGCTGATTGCAGCGACCGGCGACCCGGCCTTCTCGCTCGTCGTCGATGCGCCCAAGGAAGTGCGCGAGCTGCTGGAAAAGCACCTCGAACTGCGCCGCTACCGCTACCAGAGCGATCTGCAGCGGCGCGAGCTCACGCGGCTGCTGGGCGCCACCGACGCCAACGTGCGCGACCTGATCGGCACGCTGGGCTACTTCAGCCCCACGGTCACGGTGGAGATCAAGGAAACGCCCGAATCCGAAGAGGCCCCGCTGCAGGTCACCGTCAAGGTGGACCCGGGCGAGCCCGCCACCATTGCGCGCAGCCAGGTGCGCTTTGCGGGCGTCAATGCCGACGATCCCGACGGCGCCTCCCAGCGCGCCACCATCGAAGAGGACTGGCCGCTGCAGCCCGGCCAGCGCTTCAGCCAGTCCAACTGGAGCCAGGCCAAGAGCCAGGGCCTGCGCACGCTGCAGTCGCGCCGCTACCCGCTGGCGCGCATCGACTCCAGCCTGGCCGACATCGACGCCGACACGCATGAGGCCGATGTCAGCGTGGCCTATGCACCCGGCCCGGCCTACACCTTCGGCCCGCTGCGCATCGAAGGCGCCCAGCGCTACGACCCCGTGGGCACGGCCCGCATCGCACGCCTGCCCGAGGGCGAGGAATACGACCAGACCGCCCTGGTCGACGCCCAGCTGCGCCTGGCCAGCAGCGGCTACTACGACTCCGTCTTCCTCACGCTGGCCAACGTGCCCCAGCAGGGAGAAAGCGCCGCCGAGGATGAGGAGGCCCTCAAGCGCAAGGGCGCCCAGGTCACCACGCCCGTCATCGCCCAGGTGCGCGAGGCCCAGATGCAGAAATGGGTCTTCGGCGTGGGCATGAGCACCGACACCGGCCCGCGCCTGAGCGTGGACCACATCCACAACCGCCTGCCCTGGCTGGGCTGGCGTGCCGTCACGCGCATGCGTTTCGACCGCAAGAACCCGCTGATCTCCACGCAGTGGACCGCCCTGCCCGACGAAACCCTGTGGCGCTGGTTCACCACGGCCAAGGCCGAGCGCGCGCCCTCGGGCGACTTCGATGTCAACAGCCTGCAGCTGCGCGCCGGCCGCACCAAGTCCGAAGACCACATCGACCGCAACTACTACCTGCAGTACGACTACGCCAAGACCCAGGGCGAGGGCGCGCCGCCCTCCAGCTCATCGGTCACGGCCAACTACGGCTGGACGGGCCGCTACTTCGACAGCACGCTGGCGCCCTCCTCGGGCTTCGGCTTCGCCTGGGAAGTCGGCGCGGGCACCACGCTCACGCCCCAGCGCACGCCGTTCGGCCGCGTCTCGGGCCGCTGGCTCAGCCTGATTCCCATCGGCGAGGTCGATCCCGAGACCAAGCGCCGCAGCCGCCTGGCGCTGCGCGCCTCCGGCGGCGCCTTGCTGGCCCGCAAGGATGCCGACCTGCCCGTCACGCAACTGTTCATCACCGGCGGCGACAACACCGTTCGCGGCTATGGCTACCAGAGCATCGGTGCGCGCACCGACAGCGGCAAGGTCATCGGCGGGCGCTACATGGCCGTGGGCAGCATCGAATGGCAGCGGCCCATCGTCATCAAGGGCAACACGCAGGACTGGGAGCACGCCGTCTTCCTGGACGCCGGCACCGTGGGCGATGCGCCCGACTCCATGTACATGCGCGTGGGCGTGGGCACCGGCCTGCGCTGGCGCAGCCCCGTGGGCCCCGTGCAGGCCGACATCGCCTGGGGCGCCCAGGAAAAACAGCTGCGCCTGCACCTGCGCCTGGGCTTCAACTTCTGACCATGGTGGATTCCCGCTTGAATACCCCTGCCTCCTCCGCCGCGCCAGATCAAAGCCCCCAGGCGTCCCCTTCCCCGCCCGCGCCCCGGCGCCGCCGCTGGCTGCGCGCCCTGCTCTGGTTCTTCCTGGTCCTGGTCCTGCTGCTGGCCGCCCTGCTGGGCTCCGCCTGGTGGTGGAGCGGCCGTGCCGATTCGCTGGCCTACACCCTGCAGCGCGTGGCCGGCTGGCTGCCCGCAGGCCAGAGCCTGCAGGCCAAGGAAGTCACCGGCACCGTGCGCCAGGGCGGGCGCATCGGCTGGCTGCAATGGCAAAGCCCCACCATGAAGGTGGAGCTGCGCGACGCCACCATCGGCTGGCAATTGCGCCCCCTGCTGTCGCGCACCGTGCGCCTGGGCGAAGTGCGCATCGCCGAGCTGAGCATTGCCAGCACCCCCGACCCCGAGGACAAAAAGCCCGTGGAGCCACTGCAGCAACTCGTGCTGCCCGTGAAGATCGACGTGCCCTTCCATGTGGAGCGCATCGTCTGGCAAGGCCCGCCCCAGGCCGAGGTGCTGGGCCTGCAAGGCCACTACGTCTACGACGGCAGCGAGCACCAGCTGGACGTGCGCGACCTGCAATGGGCCGATGGCAACTACCAGGCCAGGCTGCGCCTGCAGGCCCGTGCGCCCATGGCCATCCAGGCCCAGCTGCAGGGCGACCTGCAGGCGCCGGCCCTGGCATCGGATGACGAGGCCTCCACGGCCAAGGCCCCCAAACCTGCACCGCTGGCCGTGCAGGCCAAGGCACAGATCGACGGCACCCTGGCCACCGCCGCTGCGCAACTGGGCATCAAGCTCCAGGTTGATGCCAAGCCCGGGACGGTGTCCGAGGAAACGCCTGCCCCTGCCGCCGTACAGAAATCCGCCAAGGCCGATGGCAAGAACGGCAAGGCCAGGGAGCGCAAGGAAGCCGCCCCCGTGTCCGAACCCATGCATGCGGACATCGAGGCCAGCATCCGGCCCTGGCAGCCCCAGCCGCTGCAGACCGCGCGCGCCCAGCTCAGCCAGATCGACATCGCTGCCTTCTGGCCCCAGGGACCGCGCACCCGCATCAGCGGCGAATTGCAGGCCGGGCCGGATGGCAAGGCAGCTGATACGGCCCAGGCACCAGCCACGACACCAGGCACGGAGCAGGCATCGGACCAGGCGCCAGGCTCGGCCATCGCCACCACCGCCTGGCAGCTGACGACACGCCTGAACAACGCCATGCCCGGTCCCTGGGACCGCCAGCGCCTGCCGCTGGACCAGATCGAGGCCGCGGTGCGCTATGACGGCCAGCAGTGGCTGCTGGAGCAGGCGCAGATCGCCATAGGCTCGGGCAGCATCGACGCCCAGGGCCGCTTCGAGCCCGCCACCAAGGTCTTCGAAGGCCAGGCCAAGGTCCAGCGCCTGGACCCCGCCGCGCTCTACAGCATCCTGGAAGCCGCACCGCTGCAGGGCGAGCTGCGCGCCAGCACCACGGCAGAGCAGCAGGTGGACTTCAGCGTGGACATCCAGGCCGCAGCCGCGTCCGCAGGCGGCAAGCGCCAGCCCCTGCGCATCGAGAAACTCGCCACCAAGGGTCGCTGGGCCCAGCCCGTGCTCTCGCTGGAGAACCTGCAGCTTGATGCGCTGCAGGCCTCGGTGCGCAGCCGCAGCCTGCAGTTCGACACCGAACAGCAAAAACTGCAGACCGTGCTGAAGGCCGAGCTGCCCGGCGCCGAGCTCTCGCTGGACGGCCACATCAGCCCCGCCGCAGGCCAGGGCAGCAGCCAGCTCAAGCTGTCGTCACTCACCGCCCTCACGCAGTGGCTGCGCAAGCTGCCCGGCATGAAGGACCCGCTGGCCGGCGCCCTGATCGAAGGCCAGGCCCAGTTGGACGCCAGCTGGCGCGGCGGATGGGGCGCACTGCAAAAGCGCATGAAGGCCGCCGTGGGCGACCCGCTGCCCGCCAGCGGCCTGCAACTGCAGGCCGACCTGCAGGCAGCCAAGCTGCGCTACCTGCCCGCCAACACGCCGCCCGAGCAGGCGCTGGAGCTGCCCGAGCTGCGCCTGGCCCTCAAGGGCTCGCCCGAGCAGGCCAGCCTGAGCCTCACCGGCCAGGCGAAGCGCGGCACGCAGACCGCGCAGATCGACACAGCCCTGCAGGCAGGCCTTGCCACGGCGCGCGGTGCCGCGCCCCTGGACTGGCAGGCCAGCATCGACAGACTGCAGGCCCGGTTGAATCCAGGCCAGGACCTGCCCGGCCCCTGGCAACTGCAACTGGCAGGCAAGCAGCCCGTGCAGATTGCCCAGCGCACCACGGGCCGTACCGTCCTGTCCACCACCTTCACGGCGTCGGCCGGCAGCCTGCAGGTCACGCCGCCCACGCTGGCCCAGCGCCGCGCCAATGCCGAGGCGCCGCAGCCCGTGCTGCTGGCCTGGGACGACACCCGCGCCACCCAGGGCGGCGACGGCCGCTGGGCCCTGCGCAGCACCGGCCGCGCCCAGGCCCTGCCGCTGGCCTGGGTCGATGCCCTGTCCATGGCCGAGGAGCCTCCGCTGGCCGCCATGGGCCTGAGCGGCGACCTGAGCTTCAACGCCCGCTGGGACCTGGACACCACCGGCCCCGCGCTCAAGGCCGAACTGCTGGTCGAGCGTGCCGCTGGCGACCTGCGCCTGGCCGTGGAAGACGGCTCGGGCACCACCGTCATCCACACCACCGGCCCGCGCTCCAGCAAACCCGGCGAAGTGCGCACGCATACCGTGCGCGGCGCCGGCATGCGCGCCCACATCAAGCAGGCACGCCTGAGCGTGCGCGCCCAGGGCGACGACGTGCAGGCCAAGCTCGACTGGGACAGCGAACGCGCCGGCACCCTGACCGCCCAGCTGGGCACGCGCCTGGCCCAGCAAAACGGCACCTGGACCTGGCCCGAGAAAGCCCCGCTGTCCGGCCAGATCGACGCCCGCATGCCCGACATCGGCATCTGGGCGCTGTTCGCCCCGCCCGGCTGGCGCGTCACCGGCTCGCTGCAGGCCAAGGCCGAGATCAGTGGCGACCGCCAGAACCCGCAGTGGCAGGGCAATCTCTCGGCCGACGGCCTGAGCATCCTGTCCGCGCTGGACGGCATCGACCTGCAAAACGGCGTGCTGCGCGCCCGCCTGCAAGGCAACCGGCTGGACCTGACCGAACTGCGCATGCAGGGCGGGCGCGGCAGCAATGCGCGCATCCTGGGCTACAGCGGCAACCTCACCACGGCCCCGCGCGAAGGCGGCGAACTCACGGGCTCGGGCTTCGTGCGCTGGGACCCGCCCAATGCCGATGGCAGCAACTCCGGCCTGAGCATGGACCTGCGCGCCCAGGCCACCAGGCTGCAGGTGCTGGTGCGCGCGGACCGCCAGGTCAGCATCTCCGGCGGCCTGCAGGCCAGGCTGGAGCAAGGCCAGTTCACGCTGCGCGGCGACCTCACCACCGACCGCGCCACCATCATCCTGCCCGAGGAATCCGCCCCCTCGCTGGACTCCGACGTGGTCGTGCACTCGGCCGCCTCGCGCAAGGCCGAGCAGGAAGCGGCGCGCAAGCAGCAGCAGGCCGACCGCAAGGCCCAGGCCCGCGCGGAAACCATCAAGCTGCCCGACATCCTCGTCAAGCTCGACCTGGGCCGCGACTTCGCGCTGCAGGGCTACGGCATCACCACCCGCCTGGAAGGCGCGCTGGAAGTGCAAGGCCCCACCGTGGCGGGCGGCCCGCCGCGCATCACCGGCGAGATCCGCACCGTGCAGGGCCGCTATCGCGCCTGGGGCCAGTCGCTGGACGTGGAGACCGGCCTCATCCGCTTCAACGGCCCCTATGCCAACCCCTCGCTGGACATCCTGGCGCTGCGCCCGAACATCGCCGTACGCGCAGGCGTGCAGGTGCAGGGCACGGCCAATGCCCCGCGCGTGCGCCTGTACTCCGACCCCGAAATGCCCGATGCCGAAAAGCTCTCCTGGGTGGTCATGGGCCGCGACCCCGCCACGGGCGGCGCCGAAAGCGCCCTGCTCCAGCAGGCCGCGCTGTCCCTGCTCAGCGGCGGGCGCAACAACAGCGGCAAGATCGCCAGCAACCTGGGCCTGGACGAAATCGGCTTCAAGGGCCCGGGCGGCGAAGGCTCCACCGGCGCCGCCCTCACCCTGGGCAAGCGCCTGTCCAGCGACCTCTACGTCACCTACGAGCAAAGCCTCTCGGGGGCCATGGGCACGCTGTACATCTTCTACGACCTCTCGCGCCGCCTCACCCTGCGCGGCCAGACCGGGGAAACCAGCGCGCTGGACCTGATCTACACCGTGCGCAAGGACTGACGCCCCAGCGCCCCGCATGCCGCCCTCCCGGCGGTGCGCGGGGCGGGTCCGGCGTGGGTTTACAATCGCCGTTTGATCCTCTCCGTAGTTCAATGGATAGAACGGGCGCCTCCTAAGCGCCAGATACAGGTTCGATTCCTGTCGGAGGGACCATTGAATTGCTTCTGTATCAATGGCTTGCGAATTGCACTTGGCCCCCGGGACATGCCTGGGCACAGGTGGCGTAGAAACAAGAAAAGCCCCTCGGCATCAGAAAGGTGCCGAGGGGCTTTTTGCGTTCGGTCCAGGGTCAGTGCGAGCCGGCCAGCCAGCATGGATGCTGGCTCTGTCCAGAGGCGCGAACTGGGTAGCCGGGTTTCGATGAAAAGATATCGATTACTTCACATTTGATATCCGCTTGCGCTCATACAGCAAGCACTAGGATCGGATTTACCCAGGGAATCAGGTAGCGACAGCCCAGTTGTCCAACTGCAGGCCGGGCACCTTGGCGAATTCGCGGGTGTTGTTGGTGACCAGCAGGGCCCGCTGACTGAGGGCGTGGGCAGCGATCATGGTGTCAAGCGCGCCTATGGGACTGCCTCGACGCTCCAGATCGGCACGCAGGTCGCCATAGGCCCACACGGCCGCCTCGTCAAACGGGAGGATGGTGAGCGGGGCAAGAAACATCTCCAGGGCCTGGCGGTTACGGACCGAGCCGCTTTTGGCCACGCCAAAGGCCAGTTCGGCAGCCACCACGCTGCACAATCCCACCTCGCCCATGCGGTACTGCTGAAAGCGCGCCAGCACCTCCGGGGCTTGGCATTGATGATGTAGATGCAGATGTTGGTGTCGAGCAGGATCATGGGCTGATCTCGTCCCGCTGCTGGGCGTCAGGCTGCTCGCGCTCGAGCACAAAGCCCGGTTCAAACTCAGCCAGCCCCGCTTGCAGTGTTTGCCAAGGGTCGTCTGCGGGCAGCAGCAACACGCCGTTGCCGAAGTGCTTCACCACGACTTCAGTGCCCGTGAAACGGTATTCCTTGGGCAGCCGCACGGCTTGACTGCGGCCGGATTGGAAAAGGCGTGCGGTGTCCATGGCGGGCCCCTTGATTGGTAGCCACCAATGGTAGCTACCGCTTTTCACTCTGTCCAGCACGGCTTGTGTGCGCTGCAATTTTGCTATTCATTCAGTAGCTATTGACGCTTTTCAGATATGTGCCGCGCAGGCCGGGAGCTTTGAAGGCCTCCAGCCTCACCCCCGCCCAGCCAGTTCCGCCACCCCTCTCACCAGCGCACGCCCAGCGTCCGTCGCCTTGCCGTAATGCTCCAGCAATGCCTGCACATCGGCGTCGGGCGGGGTGGAGCGCAGAGAGAGCAGCACGTAGCCGATATCGACGCCGGCAAGGTGCAGTTGCTTCAGCGCTGTGGCGTCGGGGACAAGGTCGCCGGACTCGAAGTGCTTCAGGGTCTGTTTGTCCAGCCCGACCTTGTGGGCCAGTTCGGCTTCGCTGAGGTTCAGGCGCTGGCGTTCCTGCTGCAGGCGGGCGGCGAGGGTCGGTTCGGAGCGCTCGTGCTGGATGGCGTTCGGGTCAAACAAACGTTGACCTGTTAGCAGGTAGGCAACGTCAACCCCTTGCTCCGCCACAGCCATGAGGTAACCCACATCAGGCTTTCTGACGCCCTTCTCATAGTTGAGTTGGGACATCTTTGACACTCCCGCGATAGCGCCAAACGCCTCTTGGCTAAGGCCCAGCCTATTTCTTTCCTCCGTCAGGCGCGCAGAGAAGTCAAACATTTTTTATATAAACTATTGACGATCAAATTTTTGTTTGATAGCCTATGGAGCATTGTCACTACAAGCGCCAAATACTACCTGACCCCTCAGGCGGCTCCTTTGCTGCGCCCTGTACGTTGCTCGGAGGAGGTCCATGAAGCACGCTGCCGCAAAACCATCGCGCAAGAAGCTAGCCAAAGCGGACCGCGCGCTGTTCCTGCAGGCCGCTGAAGCACTCAAGCAGGCCGCGATGACCGATGAGACGCACCGGCACAGCGGGGAATCCGACCGCCTGCTGCGCATTGCCAGCGATGTGGCACGCCACGCGGCGCAGCCCGGCTCGACGTGCGATCTGCAGAACACGGCGTTTGATGTGGCCGCCTGCATCAATTCGGCGCGGCTGGTGCCCGGCGATGCGGAGTCCGGCCCACGCACTCGCCTGCTGGCAGAAGCGGCCCAGGCGCTGGCGCAGATATCAGAGACGCCGGTGGACGGGATCGTGTTTCCACGCACCACGCTGCACGAATTGCAAGCCAGGCTGGACACCGGCGCAACGCCATCGCAGTGGCGCGAACTGGCCCGTGAGGCCAACTACGAGGTCCAGCAGTTGGCGCAGGTGCTGATGCAAATGGGCGACCACCAGAACACGGAGAGCCATATCGTGGCGCACGGCATGGCGGCACGCATCTCGCAGTTGTCGGAGATCGTTTACGTGGCGGCCGCCCTGCATGGCGAGCACCGTGATGAATGGGGCTCGCAGACCCTTCGTGACGTGCGCGATGTCTTTGAAGGCGGCATGGGCCGCCTGGGATGAGCGGGGCGCAGCTCAGCTCTGGACGACGACGTTCTCCAGCCTCAGCACGGCTTCGCGCACCTCGCCCAGACGCGTGTCCTGCGCCTGCGAGGCCTGGATGATGGTGTCCATGATGTCGCTGGCATTCACGGCAGCCGCGCGCATCTGCTTCATCATGTCGCCCGATTCATTCACACGCTCGAAGCCCAGTTGCACACTGGCCGCAGACGCACCGATGACGGATTTGACCTCCCTGGCGGCCTCGGCGCAGCGCTGGGCCAGGCTGCGCACTTCGCCGGCCACGACACCGAACCCACGCCCCTGCTCGCCCGCACGCGCGGCTTCGACAGCGGCGTTGAGCGCCAGCAGATTGGTCTGGAAGGCAATGCCATCGATCAGGCCCACCATCTCGCCAATGCGACGGGAGTTGCTGGAGATGCTGGACATGGCGTCGACCGCGCTGTCCAGGGCCACGTCGCCGCGCTGGGCAATGCGCGTCACGTCCCGCGCCTGTGCATGCGCGTCATGCGCCTGGGCAGCGCTGTCGCGCACCAATTGCTGCAGTTGCTCGAAAGCCGATTGCACCAGGCGCGTGGCCTCGTAGCGCTGCGTGATGTCGGTGGCGTACTTCACCACCTTGAAGGGCTGGCCGGACTGGTTGAGCACGGGGCTGTAGTTGGCCTCGATCCAGACATCGTTGCCCAGGCGCCCTATGCGCCGGAACTGTCCCCGGTAGTGCTTGCCCTGCGACAGGTGCGCCCAGAAGGCCGCGTACTCGGCCGAGCTGCGCTCCTGCGGGGCCACGAACATGCTGTGGTGCCGGCCGACCAGCTCGTCTTCGGACGCATAGCCCATGGCCTGCAGAAAATTGCGGTTGCAGCGCAGGATGCTGCCGTCCAGGCCGAACTCGATCACGGCCTGGGCCCTGCCTACCGCCGCCAGCTGGCTGCTGGCTTCGGCGTCGCGCAGCACTTCGGCCGAGATATCCATGGCGTACTTGACGACCCGCAGCACCTGTCCACGGCTGTCGAGCACGGGGCTGTAGTTGGCCTGCAGCCAGACCTCCCGCCCTGGCGGTCGATGCGCCGGCACCGGCCCACAAAGGCTTGCCCGCGCGCAAGCCGTGCCCAGAAGTCCCGATAGTCCCGAGCCTGCGCATCCGCCGGGTCCAGGAAGATACGGTGGTGCTGCCCGCGCAGCTCGTCCAGCTCATAGCCCATGAGGTCCAGAAACTGCGCGTTGGCGAAGAGGATGTGGCCCTGGGGATCGAGCTCTATGACGGCCTGGGTGCTGTACAAGGCCTTCAGTTGGGAGCTTGGGGAATCGGAACGCAGGCCGAGCCTGGACAGGATGGAGCGGATGCCGCGCATGGGAGCCCTTGTTATTCAGCGCTGAATGGGTGATTTGCGCCCGACAATGGGCTGGTCTGGCAACGATTGTATCTGTTTGCTATTTTCTGCACTCTTCACATTGACGTGCACTTTCTGTCAGAAGACGCCTACAGAAATAAAAAAATGCCTCTTCATTTCACAATTGTTTGCATTTCCTCAAGACATCCAATTCCCTTTTCCGAACCAAGCCTTTCAAGCAGCAAGAAACATATGTAACTAATTGATATAGAGTTCGCAGCATTCCGTCGCCTGGCGGCGTCCTCTGTCTTGTGTGCTTGAAAAATGTCTTGTGGCGTTCGGGTGATCGATTTGACTTCCAGCCTGGGCGGCCGCGCCCTGGCCAAGCTGGGCGTGGCCTACGCCCCCGGCAAGCCGCGGGTTGCCGTGAGGCTGGCGGACTCGGAAAGCGCCCCTGTCATCGACTGGGGCGGACCGCCGGGGCGGGATGAGCCGCTGTGCGAGCCCTCGGCGCCGAGCGCCCTGGTGCTGCTGATCGGCCCCGGCGCCGTGCATCAGGCCAGGGAGTTGTTTCAAAGAGCATTGAATGAGGCCGTGCGTTGCGTACGCATTTTTCTGATGCCAAGCGCCATCATGGAAGAAATAGCGCTCAAGCAAATGCTGATGCCGCACCATGAATCCATTCAGCTTTACCGATTACCGGACAGCAGTTCAGAAACACTTTGGTTTGTTTTGATCGAAGAGCTGCAGAAGCTCTCAGCCCGATTTTCATCCGGTGGCAACACCGATTTCAGAAAAAGAGAAGTTTCAATGTCAAGCAATCTATCCCAATCCATGCAATCCATTATTTCCATCGAAGGCGCTATGGCAGCGGCCCTGGTGGACCATCAAAGCGGGATGTGCCTGGCCCAGGCGGGCAGCGGCGTGGATCTGGAGCTTGCTGCGGCAGGCAATACCCAGGTGGTGCGGGCCAAGCTCAAGACCATGGAGTCGCTGGGACTGCGCAAGGGCATCGAAGATATTCTGATCACCCTGGGCGACCAATACCATTTGATCCGCCTCATCCCCAACAGCCCCGGGCTGTTTCTCTACCTGGTGCTGGACAAGGCCCGTGGCAACCTCGCCCTGGCCCGCTACAAGCTGACGGATATCGAGCGGTCGCTGAAGGTGTGATCCTGGGACTGCGGGGCTTGGGCCGAGGCATGGCCGGCCCGGTCATTCGGCTGCCCACTCGGCTACCATCGGTGCCCCAATCCCCATGCAGTTTCCCCGAAAGGCCCTCATGCTGCTGTACGCCGATTCGCAATTCGCCTCTCCCTATGCCATGTCCGTATTCGTTGCGCTGAAGGTCAAGGGGATTGACTTCGAGTTGCGCACGCTGGACCTTTCGGCAGGCCAGAACACCGGGGCGGACTATGTGGCCGCATCGCTGACGGCACGGGTGCCTACGCTGGTGGATGGCGATTTCAGTCTGTCGGAGTCTTCGGCGATTTGCGAGTACCTGCAGGACCGCTTTGGCGGCGCCCCGCTCTACCCCCAGGATGCGCAGGCGCGCGCCCGTGTACGCCAGGTCCAGGCCTGGCTGCGCAGCGATCTGATGGCCTTGCGCTCGGAGCGCAGCACCGAGGTGGTGTTCTACCGCCCCACGCCCACGCCGCTGTCGGATGCGGGCCAGGCGGCGGCGCGCAAGCTGTTTTCGGTGGCGGGAGCCTTCATCCGCTCGGAGAATGACCACATTGCCGGCACGTGGTCGATTGCCGATGTGGATCTGGCGCTGATGCTCAACCGCCTGGTGCTCAACGGCGATGCCGTGCCTGCGCCGCTGGCCGCCTATGCGCGCCGGCAGTGGCAGCACCCCGCCGTCCAGCAGTGGCTGGCCCTGCCCCGCCCGCCGCTGGCAGGCTGATCCGAACGGATACGGCAGGCCATGGACAGCCTTCTCTACATGGGCGTGCGGATCACGCCTGCATCACTGCCCAGCGATGTCACGCCCGGTGCCTGGCTGCCGCGCGCCACCTTGCTGGAGGTGGCCAGCGGCAAGGCCCTGGAGGCCATCACCGATGACCAGCCCTGCGATACGCAGCCAGAGGCCGATGCCCGCGCGCTGCGGCTGGGCAAGCGCCATGTGATGAAGGTGCTGCATCAAGGCTGAGGCGCCAGGGTGCTGGCGGCCTGCCCGCGCCCCTCAATCCATCTTCACGGCCACCAGCCGCCATCCCATCAGGCCTTCTCGCCGGAAGATGAAGCCGCCCGGCTCGCCGCGCGGGTGCACGAAGACCTTGGACCAGCCCTGGTACTCCACGGAGTAGTCCTTGCGCGGCGGCCCGCCCTGGGTGTCCACGCCCACGCCTGCGGCGGCCACGTCCGTAGGTTTGCCGGGCTTGCCTTTTTCCAGCATGAGCATGACGCCGTCGGGCGAGACCAGCGCCTCGGTGAACTGGCTGACCAGGCCCTGGGCCAGTTGCTGGCCAAAGCCGGCCAGGGGTTGGACGAACTGTCGCCCGAGCCGCCCATCTGGGACTGCAGCCTGGCCATCATCTGGCCCTTGATGCTTTCGCGCAGCGCGGGAAAGTCCACGTAGCCGGACAGGGCCTGGGCATCGCGGCGCTCCACGGCCTTGCCGATCTGGTGCAGGGCGATGTAGGGCGATGCGTAGAGCAGTCCGGCCGCAGCCACGCAGAGGGCGGCCAGCGCGCGGGCAAGGGTTTTGGGTTTCATGGATCTCTTTCGTGAAGGCAGGCCAGGGGCCTCGCGCAAGCGCGCATGAACGCGCATAAAGGCGGATTCTAGGCGGGCCGTTCGGCGCCGCAGCCACTGCCAGGGCCGTTGCCGCCTGTATTTTTCATAGCGAAACAATAGCGAAGCAATACGCAGAGAACCCCTATCAGGCCAAGGCCAATGCCTGAAAAACTGGTATTGCCTGGCCCATTCGATTCATACTATAGTTTGTAACAAATAGTTTACAAACCAATACAACATGGATCGCCATTGGCCACGCAGGCCATCGGCAAGCCAGCATCGCCGTTTCCGGATGCCTGTGAGCATTTGTGCAGACCGGGCATTTCCCGTTAGTGAAATCTCATTTTCATTACCGATTCCGTTATGAGAGATGCGAGTCATCACGGAGCGGCCTGACAACGCGAGTACCCACCAACCATCCGCAATGCATGCAAAGGACGCAGTATGAATAATTTCAAGTTATCGACTCGCCTGACCGCCTTGATTGGTTTTCTCTCACTGCTCATGATCGTGATCGGCGCTTTTGGGCTATATGGAATCAGCGAGTCCAACCGCCGATTCAAGGTGGTCTATGAAGAGCGCCTGGTCGCACTGGGCGATCTGCTGGAAGTGCAGCGCCTGCTGCTGCGCAACCGCAATGCGGTCTCGGGCGCCATTGCCGTGCACCTGCCCGAGTACACGCAGCAAAAGCAGCAGGAGATACAGACCAACATCAACGACGTGAACAAGTTCTGGACCTCGTTCCGCCAGACCCGGCTGACCGAGGAAGAGGCGCAGCTGGCCGACCGCTTCGAGGCCGTGCGCGCGCTGTTCCTGCAGGGCTTTCTGAAGCCGGCCCAGCAGGCGCTGCAGTCCGGGGACCTGGCGCTGGCCCGGCAGCTGCTGATCGACAAGGACGAGGCGCTGTACGCGCCGCTGCGTGATGTGATCGTGCAGTTGACCGCGCTGCAGACCCGCGTCGCCAAGGAGGAATACGACGCCGCGCAGTCGCTCTACCAGGTGATTTTTGCGGTGGCCGTGGGCTCCATCATCGCGGGCGTGCTGCTGGGGGTGCTGCTGGGCTGGTCCATCATCCGCAACATGGCGCGGTCGCTGCGCCTGGCCATTCATACGGCCGATGCCGTGGCGGCGGGCGACCTGACACGGCACATCGATGTGCGCGGCAAGGACGAGGTGTCCATGCTGCTGCGCGCGCTGCAGACCATGCAGGAGGGGCTGCGCGGCGTAGTGCGCCAGGTGCACCAGGGATCGGTCAGCGTGGCAGCGGCCAGCGGGCAAATCGCGCAGGCCAACCAGGACCTGTCCTCGCGCACCGAAAGCCAGGCCAGCGCGCTGCAGCAGACGGCCGCCTCCATGGAGCAGCTCAGCTCCACCGTGCGCCAGAACGCCGACAACGCGCAGATGGCCAACCAGCTGGCGCTGGGCGCCTCCACCGTGGCCGAGCAGGGCGGCGAGGTCGTGCGGCAGGTGGTGGACACCATGCGCGGCATCAGTGATTCCAGCCGGCAGATCGCCGACATCATCAATGTGATCGACGGCATTGCCTTCCAGACCAATATCCTCGCGCTGAACGCGGCCGTGGAAGCCGCGCGTGCGGGCGAGCAGGGCCGGGGCTTTGCCGTGGTGGCCACCGAGGTGCGCGGCCTGGCCAGCCGCAGTGCCGAGGCCGCCAAGCAGATCAAGCAACTGATCACCGACAGCGCCAGCCGCGTGCACAACGGCAGCGCGCTGGCCGACCAGGCCGGCACGACCATGGCCGAGGTGGTGGACGCCATACGCCGCGTGACGGATCTGATGGGCGAGATCAGCGCCGCCAGTTCCGAGCAAAGCTCGGGCGTGGCGCAGATCGGCCAGGCAGTCACGCAGATGGACCAGGCCACCCAGCAGAACTCGGCACTGGTGGAGGAGATGGCCGCCGCCGCCTCCAGCCTGCGCGGCCAGGCCGGCGACCTGGTGCGCACGGTGGGCGCCTTCAAGCTGGAGGCGGCAAGCGGCCATCAGCATGCCGCCGTGGAGCTGCAGCGCAGGCAGCCCATGCTGGCAGCAGGCTGAGACGGAAAGAAAAAAGAGCGCGCGCGAGAAGCAGCGAGACAGGCCAGAGCAAGGCAGCAACAGGTCTTGGCCGCCGGGCCAGGCCTGCGGCTGGCTCAATGCAGCGCGTTGCCCCTGGCTTCGCGGCTGCGCGCCATCTTGACGCGGTACATGGCCGCATCGGCCTTTTGCAGCGCGTCGTCGGCGTCAATGGAGTCCGGCCGCAGGCAGACCACGCCCACGCTGGCGCCGCCGTAGTCCAGCGTCTTGCCATCGGGCAGATCGACCTGGAAGGCCGAGGCATCCGACAGGCGCTGCTGCAGTTCACGCGCCACGGCATCGGCCTCGCTGCCGAACAAGGGCCCCACGCCGATGAAGACGAACTCGTCCCCGCCAAAGCGAGCCAGCATGTCGGCGCTGCGCAGGTGGGCGGACAGGCGTTCGCCCATGGCACGCAGCAGCGCGTCGCCGGCCTCGTGGCCGTACTCGTCGTTGACGTTCTTGAAGCGGTCCAGGTCGATGAAGCCCACCACCACGCATTCCTGGCTGCGGGCGCACCGGGCGATGAGCCGGCCCAGCTCGTCGGTGAGACAGCGCCGGTTGGGCAAGCCGGTCAGCGGGTCCAGCAAGGCCAGCGCCGCCAGCTCCCGATTGGTCCGGTTCAGGCTGGCGATGAGCTGCTCGCGCTCCACGCGCTCGGCAATCAGGTTGGCGAACAGGCGCAGCATGCCTTCGGCCTCGCTGCTCAGGGCCTGCGAGGATTTGCTGGCCGCGCACAGCGTGCCATAGAGCTGGCCATCCGAAAAACGCACGGGCGCGCTGGCGTAGGTGCGTATGCCCAGTTCACGCGCGGCCTCGGAGTCTCCCCAGCAGTCGCCCACATCGGGCGTGTACATGCGGCCCTCGTCCAGGGCGCGCTTGCACAGCGTGTCGCCCCAGGGAACGACCAGGCCCTCGGGAATCTGCATCTCGCTGGCGTTGCGCGCGTACAGCACGCGCTGCTGGCCCTGTTCTTCGTTGATGGTGGTGAGATAGGTGGACTCCAGCTGCGTGCTCTCTTCGAGCATTTGCAGCAGGGGCCGCGTCAACTCTTCCAACGAATGCGCCTGGGTCACGGACTGGGACAGGCGCTGGACAAGGGACTCCATGAAATACCTCTCGAAATAACTACGGATGCAGACTGCCCGCGCGCCTGATGAGGGAATGGCAAGGCAGGCGGGCCGGCACCAATTTGGGGATTGTGACCCGGCCGGACGCAGGCGGGAAGCATTCCCGCCGCGCGCTACACGCCGATAGGCCTGCGCGCCACGCGCCGCTGTCAGCGGCCCGACACAGGCGGCCACATCACCTGCACGCGCAGGCCGCCCAGCGTGGGCGAGCGGTCGAGCAGCAGGCGAGCACCGTGGCGCTCGGCAATGGTCTGCACGATGGCCAGGCCCAGGCCGCTGCCCTGCGCCTGCTGGCCCGCAGAAGCCGCTGAAGCCGCAGAGGGCCCACGCACAAAGCGCCGCAGCACCAGTTCGCGCTCGCTTTCGGCAATGCCGGGGCCCGAGTCCTCGACCACCAGCGCGCGGCCCTGTGCATCGCTGCGCAAGCCCACATCGACGCGGCCGCCTTGCGGAACGTACTTGACGGCGTTGTCCAGCAGGTTGCGCACCAGCATCTGCAAGGACTGTGCGTCGCCCGCCACGGCAAAGGACTGCCGCAGTTGCGGGGACTCGCTCAGCCCCATGTCCAGGCCATGCTGCTGGGCGGCCACGGCCTGGTCTGCCAGGGCCTGCTCCACCACTTCGCGCAGGTCCACGTCGGCAGGTGCGGCCGCGGCAGCGTCGTGCTGCCCCTGCATGCCTTGCACGCCTTGTGCCGTGCCTTGTACCGTGCCTTGGGCTTCCTGCCGCGCCAATGTCAACAATTGTTCGACGAGCCGTGTGGCCCGGTCTATGCCGGCTGAAAGACGCTGCACGGCCTCGTCATGCGCGGCCACATCGGGCGCGCGCTGCAAGGCCACCAGTTGCAGCTTGAGCGCGGCCAGCGGAGAGCGCAGCTCGTGCGCGGCGTCCGCCACGAAGTGCTGCTGCGCCTCGAAGGCCTGGCCCACGCGCTGCAGCAGCGCGTTGAGCTCGGCCACCAGGGGCCGCACCTCGTCGGGCAGGCCCTCGGCAGGCACGGGCGCAAGGTCCTGCGGGCGGCGCGTGGCCAGCTCGCGGCGCACGCGCTGCACGGGCGCCAGCGAACTGCGCACCACCCACCACACGGCCAGCGCCAGCACGGGCGCCAGCAGGGCAATGGGCAGCAGGCTTTGCCAGGCGGCGTCGCGCGCCAGGGTGCGGCGCACGCGCATGTCCTGCGCCACCTGGATCACCTGCGAGCGCGTCTGCAGCGAGAACACGCGGTACACCGTGCCGCGCGCAGGCACATCGGCAAAGCCCAGCACGGCCATCTGTGGCAATGCCGCACCCAGCGCGGATTCAAAAATGCGCAGGCCTTCGTTGGTCCAGACCTGGACGATGAATTCGTGGTTCTCGTCCTCGGGCGGCGTGCCCTGGGGCCTGCCGCGCGCATCCACCGGCAGGCCGGCGCGCAGCGCAAAGGCGGTCTGCTGCATCTGGTAGTCGAACAGGGTGTCGGTCTGCAGCAGCGCATTGCGGTAGGCCAGCAGGCCCTGCAGCAGCGCCGTGAGCACGATGGCCGCCCCCAGGAACATGAGCAGCCGCGTGCCCAGTGCACCGGGCAGGCGGCTGCGCGCCCGGGCGACAAGGGAGGAAACAAGGGAGGAAGCCGGCGCCGTCATGGCTTGGGCACCATGTAGCCCACGCCGCGCACATTGAGGATCAGCCCCGCGCCCAGCTTCTTGCGCAGGCCGTGGATGTAGACCTCGATGGCGTTGCTGCTGACCTCGTCGCCCCAGCCGTAGAGCTTGTCCTCGATCTGCTGGCGCGACAGCGTGCTGCCCGGGCGCGCCAGCAGCGTCTCCAGCACTGCCCATTCGCGGCCGGAGAGCACCACGTCGCGGCCATCGACACTGGCCTCGCGCGTGGCGGGGTTCAGCCGCACGCCTTCGCGCTCGTACAGCGGATCAACTGCGCCCGACGCCCGGCGCGCCAGCGCGCGCAGGCGCGCGAGCAGCTCGTCCAGGTCATAGGGCTTGACCACGTAGTCATCGGCCCCCGCATCCAGCCCGGCAATGCGGTCGCGCACGGCATCGCGCGCCGTTGCCACCAGCACCGGCGTGCGATCGCGGCGCCCGCGCAGATGGCGCAGCACCTGCAATCCGTCCTGCCCCGGCAGGCCCAGGTCCAGCAGCACCATGTCATAGCCATGGCCGCCGCCCGGGCCGGGGCACAGGGCCGCATCGGCCTGCAGGCCGTCACGGACCCAGTCCACCGCATGGCCCTCGCCGCGCAGCAGGGTCTGCACGGCCTCGCCGATCATGGCGTCATCTTCGACAAGCAGTAAGCGCATGGTTGAAGAATAGCTCCCTGGAAGGCTGGCTCAGTTGGCGACTCAGGGGGTGAGCGGCGGCTACACCGCCGCTTCAATCTTCGGCATGGCCATGCGGGCCTTGGTCAAGGCCATGCCCAGGTTGGCGGTGCGCCGGCAGACGAAGACGGCCACGTAGTCGGGCATGAGCTTGCCGCGCAGGAAGACGTGGATGAGGTTGTCGCTGTTGACGATGAGCTCCTGGAAGTAGTGGTGGCCGTCGTCCTTGAGGCCGCGCGACTTCTTGAACAGGCTCTCGATCATCGAGACATTGGGGCCGTTGAACAGGTCGGCCGTGGCCGCGGCCACCAGGTCGATGACTTCGCGCGGATGCGAGTCCACCGTGCGGATGGCCAGCAGCATGCCGGAGGCGGCATCCACGTAGCCGATGGCCAGGCACTCGGGCACGGACCCGGCCACCTCGCTCAAAACGTTATCCAGGCTCATTGCAGCTTTCCTTTTTTTGTGAATGGATGTGATCGGTCAGCCCATCTTCAGCAGCAGTGCCACTTCGTACGCGTAGAGCAGGTCCTCCTGGGCCTGGGACTGCACGTACTGGGCGTCGATGAGGCGCACGCGGCGCAGCGCCTCGTCGGCGGTGAGGCCCTCGCGCACCAGCCATGCGGCCAGCACCGTGCCCGTGCGGCCCAGGCCGGCCAGGCAGTGCACGGCCAGCACCTCGCCCGCGCGCAGCATGGCCGACATGCGCGCCAGCAGCATCTGGATCTGGGCCACCGTGGGTGATTCGTGGTCGCGCACCGGCAGGTGCAGGTTGCGCAGGCCGTGCCGCTGCAGCGGCTCTTGCGGCAGGTCGTTTTCGGTCAGCGTGATCAGCACGGTGACGCCGCAGCCGCGCAGGGCCTTCAGGTCAAAGTCCATGGACTGCACCACGCCGGGCTGCGGCGCACCGGCCAGCCGGCCCGGCACCAGCCAGGCAAAACCGTTGGGGCCGCGGCTGGCGGGCACGGCCTGCGGGTCGGCGGCCAGCGGCTGCCAGTCCACCAGCACGGCGGGATTGACGGCGCGCGGCCGGGCAGCGGGTGTCGGTGCGGGTGCAGGCACGGGTGCAGGCGCAGGCGCAGGTGCAGGTGCAGGCATGGGCTCGGATGCAGGCTCGGCGGCCACTGCATCCGACAGAAACTCGGAGATCGCGGCCACGGCCGCTGCAGGCAGCGGAGGAGGCAGGGGCACGCCCTCCTCCAGGTCTTCGGCCCGCGCATCGGGAGAAGCAACGGCACAGCTGCCGGTGCGCAGGAACTGCTGGCCCGCCAGCGACAGCGGCGCACGCTGAAAGGCTTCCATGGATTGCGCCTCGGCGATGCGGCCACCGGCCAGCAGCAGCATGTCCTGCGCCACGGCCTGTGCGTGCTGCTGCTGGTGCGTGCTCATCAGCACGGCGGTGCGCTGACCCACCTGGCGCAGCAGTTCCAGCAGCACGAAGGCCTCGTAGCCCTCCAGCTCGGCCGTGGGCTCGTCCACCATCAGCAGCGCCGGCTCGGCCAGCGCCTCGCGCAGGATGGCCACGGCCCGCTGCTGCACGGGGGACAGCTGCAGCGCCGGCTGGTCGAACATCAGCGCAAGCTCGGGAAAGCCGAAGGCCTGCACCTGGGCGCGGCCCCAGTCGCGCAGTTCATGCGGCACCAGCTTGAGACGGGGGCGCGCCAGCTCCACGATGGCATCGAAGGTGCTGGCCATCATCAGCCTGGCCTGCTGCTGCACCAGGCGCGGCGCCTGCAGGCCGCTGCGCCATGGCTGGCCCGCGTAGCGCGTGCTGCCCCAGCGGCGAAAACGCGGGTTGGCGGCATTGAGATCGGCCAGCGTGCGCAGCAGGGTGGATTTGCCCGATCCCGAAGGCCCCAGCAAAACGGTGACGCCCCGGGCGGGCAGTGCGAAGTCCACCTCAGCCAGGATGACGCGCGCACCGAACGATGCGCCCAAACCCGCCACCTGCAAGCTGTAGTCCTGATTCAAAGCCGTGCCCCTCCTGTGATGCGTTGCGCCCCCAGGGGCCGTATTCCGTGAATCAAGACGGTCAGCGCACGCCTCGATGGGCCGGCAGTCTAAGCGGTTTCCCTTACATCAATCCGTCACAAAAAGAAACATTACTAACGCAAACGGGCGTCATTTCACACGATACAACCATCACATTGGCGTACCGATCCTTGGACCGCTGGCATTTTTCTCTGGGTTTTCCCAAAGCGATAGCCCCGGCGCATTCACGCCGGGGCCGTGCGATCAATCAAGTGTGTGGATGCTTCTGGTCCCTTACCTCCTTTCACTTACCCGAGACGTACGGGGACAAAGATCCTGTTGCCATCGCGCCAGATCAGCACGGCCACGGTCTTGCCGGCCTTGGCCATGGCGGCGCGCACGGCCTCGATATCACCGGCAGGCGAGCCGTTGATGGACAGCAGCACATCGCCCTGCGTGATGCCGGCCTCGGCCGCCGGGCCTGCGGCGTCGGCCACGACCAAGCCGTCCTTCACGCCAATCTGCTGCTTTTCCTCGGGCTGCAGGGGGCGCAGGGCCAGGCCCAGCTTGCCCTTGCCGGCGTCGGGCTTGTCCTTGGCCACCTTGGCGGCCTTGTCGCTGGCATCGCCCAGCACGGCGCTGAGCGTGCGGGCCTCGCCGTTGCGCCATATCTCCAGCGTGACCTTCTGGCCCGGCAGCGCCTGGCCCACAAAGGCCGGCAGATCGCCCGAGCCCACGATGGGCTGGCCATCGATCTTGCGCACCACGTCGCCGGGCTCCAGGCCCGCCTGGGCGGCGGGGCCGCTCTTGTCCACGCTGGACACCAGGGCGCCTTCGGGACGGTCGAGCTTGAAGGAGTCGGCAAAGGCCTGGTTCACCTCCTGCACGGCCACGCCCAGCCGCGCATGCTGCACCTTGCCCGTGGCCACGATCTGCTGCTGCACACGCGTGGCCACCTCGATGGGAATGGCGAAGGACACGCCCTGGTAACCGCCCGAGCGCGAGTAGATCTGGCTGTTGATGCCCACCACCTCGCCGCGCGCATTGAACAGCGGGCCGCCCGAGTTGCCGGGGTTGATGGCCACGTCGGTCTGCAGGAAGGGCACGAAGGAGTCGTCAGGCAGGGTGCGGCCCTTGGCGCTGACCACACCGGCCGTCACGCTGCTCTCGAAGCCGAAGGGCGAGCCGATGGCCAGCACCCAGTCGCCCACGCGCAGATCGGCCGTCTTGCCCAGCGACACCGTGGGCAGGTTCTTCGCCTCGATGCGCAGCACGGCCACGTCGGTCTTGGGATCGGCGCCCAGCACCTTGGCGCTGAACTCGCGTCGGTCGGTGAGCTTGACAGTGACTTCCTTGGCGCCGCGCACCACGTGGGCGTTGGTCAGGATCAGGCCGTCGCTGGAGACGATGAAGCCCGAGCCTTCGCCGCGCGTGGGCACATCGCGCTGGGGCTGGCCCTGGCCCATGCCCGGCATGCCGGGCACGCCGAAGCGGCGGAAGAATTCAAAGAACGGATCGTTGGGGTCCATGCCCTGCAGGCCTTGACCTTGGCCCTGGCCCTGCCGTGCAGCGGCCTCGTCGCCATCCTCGCCCATGGCACGCGAACTGCCGACCACGCTGATGTTGACCACGGCCGCGCCGTTGCGCGCCGTGATGTCGGCAAAGTTGGGCGCCGCCACGGCGGCGGCGGGGGAAGCTGGAGAAGCAGGCTGTGCTGCAGGCGCAAACAGCGACGTGGCGGCACGCGCATCGCCATGCACCACACCAACCAGACCGGCGCCCGTGGCGCCCAGGGCGCCGATGGCACCTGCGGCCACCAGGGCCAGCACCAGACGGCGGGGAGTGGACAGAATCTTGTTCATCGCAGACCTTTCCTCAAAAGCAGCGTTCCTTGCTGCGTTGGGGAGAAGTCTGAAGGGGCAGACTTAGGCGAGGCTTAGAACCCTCGCCGTGCATCTCAGATCAGCGCCAGCACCTTCTCCGGCGGGCGGCACAGCGCCGCGCCCTTGGGGGTGACGACGATGGGGCGGTTGAGCAGCACGGGGTGGTCGGCCACGGCGGCGATGAGCTGCGCATCGCTGACGGATGCATCGCCCAGGCCCAGCTCGGTGTAGACGGCTTCCTTGCTGCGCAGCAGCTCGCGCACGGGCACGCCCAGCCGCCGGACCAGGGCCTGCAGTTGCGCAGCGTCCAGGGGCTGGGCGATGTAGTCGACGATGGTCGGCTCCACGCCGTTGTCGCGCAGCAGGGCCAGCGCGCCGCGCGAGTTGCTGCAGCGGTTGTTGTGGTAGATGGTGATGTCGGTGCGGGGTGCGGTGGTGTTCATGGGCCGCAGTGTAGGCCCATGAAAATGCGCATCAGGCCACGGCTTCCTCGGGATGGGCATCGACCTCGCGGCCGGGCAGCAGCAGGTTCAGCCCCACAGCGACCAGGGCGCCGACGGTGATGCCCGAGCCGAAGACTTCGCGCACGAAGGCAGGCATGCGGGACAGCAGGTCCGGACGCACCGTGACCGCCAGGCCGCAGCCCAGCGAGACCGCGATGATCAGGCTGGCGCGCCGCGAGTGCTCGGCGCCGCTGAGCATGCGGATGCCGGCCGAAATGATCATGGCAAACATCATCAGCCCCGCGCCGCCGAGCACGGGCTGCGGAATCGTCACCACCAGTGCGCCCAGCACAGGAAAGAGGCCGGCCAGCAGCAGCATGACGCCCGTCAGCATGACCACGTGGCGGCTGGCCACGCCGGTCAGCGAGACTACGCCCACGTTCTGGGCGAAGGTGGACAGCGGAGGGCTGGACATCACGGCGGCGAAGGCCGAGCCCACGCCATCGCACAGCATGCCGCTGGACAGGCACTTGCCGTCGATGCGCGTCTGCGTGGCCGCGCCCAGGGCCATGAAGGTGCCCGTGGTCTCGACGATGGTCACCAGAAAGGCGATGGACATGGCGACGATGCCGGCCACCGGGAACGTCATGCCGAAGGTCAGCGGCTGCGGGATGGCGAAGACCGCGGCCTCGCTCACCTGGGTGAAGTCGATCAGGCCCAGCGCCAGGCACAGCACATAGCCGCAGGCGATGCCCAGCACCACGGCCGAGGCAGAGACGATGCCCCTGCCCCACTGCACGAAGCCGATCACCAGCACCAGCACGAAGCCGGCGATGGCCAGGTGGCCGATCGCGCCGTAGTCGCTGCGGCCCACGCCGCCCGCAGCCCAGTCCACGGCGACGGGGGTCAGCGACAGGCCGATCATGGTCACGACCACGCTGGTCACGGTGTGCGGAAAGAAGCGGCGGATCACGGGCATGAAGTAGCTGCCCACGATCATCACCAGCGACCCTACCAGCGAGGAGCCCAGGATGCCGGCCACGCCATGCTCCAGCCCCACGCTGATGCCCGCGCCCACGAAGGCGAAGCTTGTGCCCATGACGCAGGGCAGCCGTATGCCCACGGGCCCCACCCCCCTGCACTGGACGATGGTGACCACGCCCGAGCCCAGCAGCGCTGCATTCACCAGCGCCACGATCTGGTCGGCCGGCAGCTTGAGCGCCCCGCCGAAGACCAGGGGCACGGCGATGATGCCGCCCAGCGCCGCCAGCAGGTGCTGCAGCGATAGAAGGACCGTGGTGATGAGCATTGGCGGACGGTCTTCCACCTTGTAAAGCAGTTGTTCCATTGTCTTGTCTCCTTGTGTCCTGGCCGTCGGCCTCTTCAGAGGCGCTTGTATGTATGTCGGGGCAGTGGTGCCGGAAAAGGGTGGGGGTCCTGAAAGTGCTGTCCGGGTCTTCGAGCCTCCTGGAGATGCTTCGGGGGAATGGCGCAGCGCGGCAGGTCGGCACCCGCGATGGCCTGGGTGCCGGCCTGCCGCGCTGCAGGTTTATGTCAGTGGCCCGCTGCGCGCTCGAACAGCGTGCGGGCCAGTTCGCGGTGGCGTGTCAGCACGCGCGGCAGGTCGGCCGTGAGCAGGTGGCCGTCACGGACCACGACGCGGCCGTTGATGACGCTGGTGGACACGTCGGTGGGCGTGCAGAACACCAGCGCGGCCACGGGGTCATGGCCTGCGCCCGCGTAGCCCACGCCCGACATGTCGAAGGCCACGAAGTCGGCCGACATGCCCGGCGCCAGCGCGCCGATGTCGTCGCGCCCCAGCACGCGCGCGCCGCCCAGCGTGGCGATCTCAAGCGCCTCGCGCGCGCCCATGGCGGCAGGGCCGTGGCCCACGCGCTGCAGCAGCAGGGCCTGGCGCGCCTCGCCCAGCATGTGGGCGCCGTCGTTGGAGGCGCTGCCGTCCACGCCCAGGCCCACGGGCACGCCCGCATCGCGCATGGTGCGCACGGGCGCAATGCCCGAGGCCAGGCGCATGTTGGAGCACGGGCAATGCGCCACGCCCGTGCCCGTGCGCGCGAACAGCGCAATGCCCTCGGCATCGAGCTTGACGCAGTGGGCATGCCAGACATCGGGGCCGACCCAGCCCAGGCTTTCGGCGTACTGCGCGGGGGTGAGGCCGAATTTCTCGCGCGAGAAGGCGACGTCGTTGTCGTTCTCGGCCAGGTGGGTGTGCAGCGACACGCCGTGCGCACGCGCCAGCACGGCGGACTCGCGCATCAGCTCGCGCGTCACCGAGAACGGCGAGCACGGCGCCAGCACCACGCGCAGCATGGAGTGGCGTGCGCTGTCGTGGTACTGCTGGATCAGGCGCAGGCTGTCGCGCAGGATGGCTTCCTCTTCCTCCACCACCGCGTCAGGCGGCAGGCCGCCCTTGCTGCGGCCCAGGCTCATGGAGCCGCGCGCCGCATGAAAGCGCATGCCCATCTGCTGCGCCGCGGCAATGGAGTCGTCCAGCCGAGCGCCATTCGGATACAGGTACAGGTGGTCGCTGGTGGTGGTGCAGCCCGACAGCATCAGCTCGGCCATGGCGGTCTGGGTGGAGACGTGGATCATCTCCGGCGTGAGGTGCGACCACAGCATGTACAGGTTGGTGAGCCACGAGAACAGCTCCGCATCCTGCGCGGCCGGCACGGCGCGCGTGAGGCTCTGGTACATGTGGTGGTGCGTGTTGACCAGGCCCGGCATCACCACGCGGCCGCGCATGTCCAGCACCTGGGCCGTGCCGTCGTCCACCATGCGGCGGTACTGCGGCGGCAGATCGGCCGTGGCGCCCACCCATTGCACGGCCGGGCCGTCGGCCACCAGGGCGCCGTCGCGGATCTCGCGGCGCTGCGCATCCATGGTGACGAGTACATCGGCGTTCAGTGCGATCAAGGTCATGGCGTTCTCTTCTTCGAAATGGAAAAGCCGCCAGTCTAGGAAGGACAAGCCATTGCCGATAGCGCTGAATTCCGCCCGATGTGTCCACAAAAAGTGGACAAGTGACTAAGACTCACCGCCCCCCGGCGAACAGCCTTGCCAGCGCCTGGCCGATGGACTGGGCCATCAGCTCCCCCGCCGCGCTCAACTGCCCCCTGGCCCGGCCGGTCAGCACCAGCGTCTGCCGCCGCAGATGCGCATCGCGCAAAGGCACGAAGACCAGGGCATTGCGGCTGCGTTCCTCCATCACGTCCAGCGGATTGAGCAGGGCAATGCCCTCGCCCAGCATGACCAGGCGCTGGATCAGCGCCATGGAGGTGGACTCGGCCACGGGCGTGACCTCGATGGCGTTGCGCGCAAAGGCTTCGTCCAGCAGGCTGCGGATGGACAGCGGCGGTGCGGGCAGGATGAGCGGATGGCCTATGCACTCGCTGAGCAGCACGGACGATTGGCGCGCCAGCGCATGCCGGGGCGGCACGATGGCGCCGATCTGCCATTCGCTGGTGGCCAGCGCGCGCAGCGCGGGGCGTTCGGACAGGTCGTAGGCCAGGCCCAGGTCGGCGTCGCCGCCTTCCACGGCGACCGCGATGTCGCTCAAGGGCAGGTCGATGATGCGCACCACGATGCCCGGGTGGCGCTGGCGGAATTCATGCACCAGCGAGGGCAGCAGCGAGCCGGCCAGCCCTGTGGTCGCGGCCACGGTGATCTCGCCGCTGCGCGCGCCCTGCAGTTCGGCAATGCGCTCGCGCAGCGCCGCATGCTCGCGCAGCGTGGCGCGCACATGGGCCAGCACCATCTCGCCCGTCGGGGTGAGGCGCAGGCGCTTGTGGATGCGCTCGAACAGGGGCGTGCCCAGCTCGGCCTCCAGGTCGAGGATCTGGCGGTTGACGGCCGTGGGGGCCACGTGCAGATGTTCGGCCGCCTTGCGGATGGAACCGCGGCGGACCACTTCGTCGAGATAGCGCAGGACTCTGGCGTGCATGGCGCGAGCGTAGCGGGGTTTGCCGGGCCGCGCTTTGCAGCACCCGGCAGCGCAGGCTCAGCGGGCCATGCCCGGGCGCTCGGCGCGCAGCGTGCGGCTGAGCATGATCACGGGGATCAGGCCCACCAGCACCAGGGCCAGCGACGGCAGAGCGGCCTCGCCCAGGCGTTCGTCGCGCGCGAGCTGGTAGGCCACGACGGCCAGGGTGTCGCTGTTGAAGGGGCGCAGCACCATGGTGGCGGGCAGCTCCTTCATCACATCGACGAAGACCAGCAGCGCCGCCGCCGCCGTGGAGCGCCTGAGCAGCGGCCAGTGCACGCGCGACAGCATGCCCCAGGCGCCCGTGCCCAGCATGCGGGCCGAGTCGTCCAGGCTGGGCGCGATGCGCGCATAGCCGCTTTGCATGGACTGCAGGGCCACGGCGCAAAAGCGCACCAGGTAGGCCCAGACAATGCCCACGGCGGTGGCCGTGACCAGGCCGGCAAAGCCCCATTCGGGCCGCACCTGCTGCACCCAGCCCACGGGCAGCAGCAGGCCGACGACGACGACGGCGCCCGGCACCGCATAGCCCAGGCTGGCCAGTTGCACCACGCCGCGCGTGACGGCCGACTCCTTGTGGCGGCGCACGGCAAACGCCAGGGCCACGGCGATGATCACGGCCAGCACCGAGGTGATGGTGCCCAGGCGCACGCTGTTGAGCGCCCAGTCGAGGAAGCGGTCCCAGGGCAGCACCGACCAGTCGGCCGCCAGCGGGCGCAGCATGAAGAACACGGGCGCCACAAAGCCCATGAGCACGGGCAGCAGGCACGCCAGCCAGGCCAGCGCGCAGCGCCAGCCGCGCAGGCGCAGCGGCTGCGCCTCGGCCGAGCTGGCGCGGCCCGCGCTGCCGGTGACGAAGCGCATGCGCCGCTGGGCGCGCAGCTCCAGCTGCAGCAGCAGCACTACCAGCACCAGCAGGAAGGTCGCCAGCTGCGCGGCGGCAATGCGGTTGTCCATGGACAGCCAGGCCTTGTAGATGCCCGTGGTGAAGGTCTGTATGCCGAAGTAGCTGACCACGCCGAAGTCGGCCAGCGTCTCCATCACCACCAGGGCCACGCCAGCGGCCACGGCCGGGCGCGCCAGCGGCAGCGCCACCGACCAGATGCGCCGCGACAGCGGCGCGCCCATCAGGCGCGCGGCCTCCATCAGGTGCGCGGCGCGCTCGCCCAGCGCGGTGCGCGCCAGCAGGTAGACATACGGGTAGAGCGAGAAGATGAAGACCCAGACCGCGCCGCCCAGGCTGCGCACCTCGGGCAGGAGCCGGCCTTCCAGGCCATAGGTGTCGCGCATCCAGGTCTGCAGCGGGCCGCTGAACTGCAGGAAGTCGGTATAGGCATAGGCCGTGACATAGGCCGGCATGGCCAGCGGTAGCAGCAGCAGCCATTCGAGCTGGCGCCGGCCGCGGAAGTCGAACAGCGTCACGGCCGCCGCCGTGCCCGTGCCCACGATGGCCGCGCCCAGCGCCACCAGCAGGCCCAGCCAGACCGTGGTCCACAGATAGCCGGGCAGCACGGTGGCCGCCATCTCGCGCAGGATGGAGCCGGCCAGGGCATCGCCCTGCCCCACGGGCAGCCAGGAGCCGAGCACGGCCAGCACGGGCAGCATCAGCACCAGGGCCAGCAATAGCAGGGGAAGGGAGCGGAGTACGGACAACAGACGGCGCAAAGCGGAGGTCTCGGCTAGAGGATGAGGGGGAGGATCTGGCTGCCGGGCTATGGAACGGGCCGGGATCTGCGGCTACCGCCGGCCTGTGGGCCGATGTGCCGCCGAGACCGGACGCGCCTGCGGGCTGCTGGAGTCGGCGGGCTCCGGGCATGCCCCTGGCCCGCCAATGCAAATGCGAATTCTATTCATTTGCGCGGTTCTACAATCGCCGCATGTTTTTGACCGTCTCCCAACTCGAGGTGCGCTACCCGGGCCGCGACAGGCCTGCCGTGCAGGGCGTCACGCTGAATCTGGCCGCTGGCGACATCGGCGTGCTCATCGGCCCCTCGGGCTGCGGCAAGACCACGCTGCTGCGTGCCGTGGCGGGCCTGGAGCCCGTGAGCGGCGGCGAGATCCGCATCGACGGCCAGCTCGTGGGCAGCGCGGATTTCTCGCTCCCTCCCGAGCAGCGGCGCATCGGCATGGTGTTCCAGGACTATGCACTGTTCCCCCACCTGAACGTGGGCCGCAACTTGGCCTTCGGCATCCACCATCTGCCCAAGGCACGCCAGGCCGAGCGCGTGGCCGAGGTGCTGGAGCTGGTGGGCCTGGCCGGCAGCGCAGGGAGGTTTCCGCATGAGCTGTCAGGGGGCCAGCAGCAGCGCGTGGCACTGGCGCGCGCACTGGCGCCCAGCCCGCAGCTGATGCTGCTGGACGAGCCCTTCTCCAACCTCGACGTGGACCTGCGCGAGCGCCTGGCGCATGAGGTGCGCGGCATCCTCAAGGCTGCAGGCGCCACGGCCCTGTTCGTCACGCACGACCAGCTGGAGGCCTTTGCCATCGGCGACATGATCGGCGTGGTCCACCAGGGGCAGCTGCAGCAGTGGGACGATGCCTATTCGCTGTACCACCGCCCTGCCACGCGCTTCGTGGCGGACTTCATCGGCCACGGCGTCTTCGTGCCGGCCACGCTGGCGCCTTCGGGGGCCGGCGGCGTGGTGGCGCGCACGGCGCTGGGCGATCTGGTCGATCCGGCCACCTGCCCGCTGCCTGCGCAGTTCCCGGGCGGCGAATGCGATGTGCTGCTGCGCGCCGACGATGTGGTGCACGACGATGCCTCGCCCGTGCAGGCGCGCATCCTGCGCAAGGCGTTTCGCGGCTCGGAGTTCCTCTACACGCTGGAGTTGGCCAGCGGCCACAGCGTGATGGCCCATGTGCCCAGCCACCACGACCATGCGGTGGGCGAGTGCGTGGGGATCCGGCTCGACATGAATCACGTGGTCGCCTTCCCGCGAGAAACACAGGGCGCCCCGCAGTCCGCTGCAGCCTGAACCAGCGGCGTCCGCCGCGCCGTCCGGGCTTTGTCATTCGACGGTCACGGGTGGAACCCAGAATCAGTCACATCTTGTGACAATTCAAGGCCACCCCATGTTTGCTCTGGACCCCTCCTCCACGCAGCACCCCGCAGCGGATCAGCTACCTGACCCTGCACCTGTTCCCGCGCTGGCCCCGGCGCCCGCCGCGCCGCGCCTCGTGGCCCGCGCAGGCCAGCTCAGCCAGCCCACGGCACCGATTCCCCCCGAGGCCAGCAACGAGGATGTGCACCGGCTGTTCAGCGAGCAGCCTCTGCTCGAAACCCTGGCCGTGGTGGCCGACGACCGGCCGCTGGGCCTGATCAACCGCCAGCGCTTCATGGAGCAGTACGCGCGGCCCTTTGCGCGCGACGTGTTCGGCCGCCGCAGCTGCCTGGTATTCACCGACACCGCGCCCATGGTGGTGGCGGCCGGCCTGCCCATCGACCAGCTGGTGCAGCAGGCGCTGGCCAGCGGCAGCCGCGTGCTCAAGGACGGCTTCATCACCGTGGAGGAAGGCCGCTACGCAGGCATAGGCACGGGCCACGCGCTGATGGCCGCCATGTCCGACATCGAGGCCGACAAGACGCGCCAGCTCATGGCCAGCATCGACTACGCCAGCCTGATCCAGCGCTCGCACCTGGTCGAATCCGACCGCGTGCTCGCCAGCCAGCTGGCCGACCACGGCCTGCTGTGGGAGCCTCGCGACGTGGTGGGCGGCGATGCGTATTTCTTCCGCGCCACACCGCAGGGCCTGCTGGGCTGCATGTTCGACTGCACAGGCCACGGCGTGCCGGGCGCCTTCATGACGCTGATTGCGCTGTCCTTTCTCGAACAGGCCGTGGCGCCTGCAGGTATCGGCACCGGCACCGGCGCCGTCATCGACCCCGGCGCCCTGCTGGGCCAGATGAACCGCTACATCAAGCGCGTGCTGCAGCAGCGCAGCCGCGACGTCCAGCCCGCCTGGGGCGCACCGGCAGCGCCCGCCGATGGCCTGCCCGCCGAAAAATCCTCCAGCGACGGCCTGGACGCCGCGCTGTTCCTGCAGTCGCCCTGCGGCACGCAACTGCGCTTTGCCTCGGCCCGGCTGGACCTGCTGGTGGCGCCGCCCGGCGTGCAGGAGGCGGCCCAGGTGCAGATCCATGCCGGCGACAAGCTGGGCATAGGCTATGCGACCACGCCCGACGACGCGGCCTGGAGCACGCAGGAGCTGGAGGTCGCGCCCGGCTCGCTGCTGATGGTGGCCACCGATGGCGTCATCGACCAATTGGGCGGCCCGCGCCAGATCGCCCACGGCAGAAAGCGCCTGGCGCGCTTCCTGCACGAGCAGCACGACCGCCCCGCCGCCCAGGCCTGCGCCGAATTCCGGCAGGCCTTTGCCCAGTGGCAGGGCACGCAGCGCCGCCGCGACGATGTCTCGCTGCTGGTGTGGCGCAACCAGGCCCTGCAGTCATGAGCCCGTCCGAATTCGCGCACCTGCGCGCCCAGGCCGAGCACAACGGCCTGCTGCTGTACTACGCGGGCACCTTCAACCCCAATGTGATCCAGGCGGCAGCCGACACGCTCAAGTGCCGGCTGGCCAGCGAGGACGGATCGAGCAGCGCCAAGCGCAAGCTGTTTTCCACCTTCATCGAGATGGCGCAGAACGTGCTGCACTACGCGGCGCCGCTGCCTGCCTCTGACGCCGGAGCCAGCCAGGCACTCGGCGAACCCGTGGCACAGGGCGCCATCGGCGTGGGCCGCATCGATGCACCGGCCGGTGCCCCGGACGCGGGGGCCGATCAGGCACAGGCGCGCTTTTGGATTGCCTGCAGCAACGCCGTGCGCCGCGAACATGTGCCGCGCCTGGCCGCCAAGCTGGATGCCGTGCGCGCCATGAGCCACCCCGAAATCAAGGCCGCCTACAAGGCCCAGCTGCACAACACCGACCACAGCGCCAGCGATGACATCAGCCGCGGCGCGGGCCTGGGCTGGCTGACCATTGCGCGCGACGCCTCGGCACCGCTGCAGTACCACATCGCCACGGGAGAGGACGCCGCAGATACCGCGCCCCATGCCGTGTTCCACGTCAAGGCGCTGATCTGAGCGCCGGGACCCCTTCCCGAATCCGAATGACGCCGCCATGCAAGCCCTGAAATCCGAACGCACTTCCGTCACGCCCGAAGTGGTCTTCTCGCCGGCCGAGCAGCTTTTGCGCATCGAAGGCGAGTGCTATCCCGAAAACCCGCTGCCCTTCTTCACCCCCCTGCTGGCCATGCTGGGCCAGTACTTCGAGGCCAGCCAGCCCGCACGCTTCGTGGCCGAGGTGAAGCTGCAGTACATCAACAGCGCATCGACCATGGGGCTGCGCTCGCTGTTCGAGCTGCTCGACCATGCAGGCAGCAAGGGCACGGACATCCGCGTGATCTGGGCCTTCGACGAGGAAGACGACGCCATCGAGGAACTGGGCGCCGACCTGGTGGAGGACTTCGCCAACCTGGTGCTGGAGCGACAGCCCTACAGCAACTGAGGGCGGGCCTGCTCCGCCCTGGCCTTCAGGCCAGCGGCTTGCCCATGAGCACCGTGGTCAGGCCGCAGTCCCATTCCTCGTCGGGATAGGTGTCCAGCGTGGCGTAGCCCTGCGCCGTGTAAAAGCCCAGGGCCTGGGTGTTGAAGCTGTCGGTCTCCAGGCGCACCTGGGCGTGGCCGGCGGCGCGCAGAGCCTGCTCGGCATGGGCCAGCAGGGCACGGCCCACGCCGCGCCCCTGCCAGGCCGGCAGCACATGCAGGGCGCCGATGAAGTCATCCACCCAGTCCACGAAGCCGGCGACCACGCCACCGCACTCGGCCACCCAGAACAGGTGGCCGCGCGACTGCACGTACTGCGCGGTCTTGCCGGAGGCGCAGAACTGCGCATGCTTGTCCGCCGTTAGCTGGGGCTTCCAGGTGCTCTCGTAGGTGGCCCAGAGAACGGCGTTCAGGGCGGGAAGGTCATCAGGCCGCGAGGGCCGGAGCGTGAGAGTGTCAGTCATGTCGCTGGCAGCGTTCAGGCCTGGCGCAGCCGGTCCACCTCGGCATGCAGGTCCTGCGACCAGACGCGGCGGTCGCGGCCTTCGGCCGTCTGCGGCTGCCCATAGTGGACGACGGCCACCAGGTCGTCGGCGCACAGCGTGCGCCAGATGGAGCCCAGCAGGGTTTCATCGCCCTCGTAGCTGGGTGCGTGGCTGATCTGGCCGATGGCGCCGTCGATGAAGCGCAGGCCCACGGGCAGCACGGGCGCATCGATCTGCACGGCCGCCTGCAGCAGGTTGGCATGAAAGGGCAGCAGCTTGCGGCCGTCGCCCGTCGTGCCTTCGGGGAAGATGGCCAGGATCTCGCGGCGCTGCAGGGATTCCTCCATGCTCTGCACCATGCGCCGGGCATCGCGGCGCGAGGTGCGCTCGATGTACAGCGTGCCCGCCGCCGTGGCCAGCGTGCCGATCAGCGGCCAGCCCTTGACGTCGGACTTGGAGATGAAGCGGCAGTGCCGCGCCGCATGCAGCACGGGAATGTCGAGCCAGGAAATATGGTTGCTGACCATGAGCATGGGGCCCTGGCGCGGCGGCTCGCCCTGGATCTCCAGGCGCACGCCCGCATGGGCCAGCAACTGCAGGGCCCAGGCCTGCACATGGGCGTGCTGGCGCGCCTCGGGCAGCTGCGGAAAGCGCAGGGCCACGATCCACAGCCCCTTGCACACATGGCCGAACAGGCGCGCTGCGCGCAGCGTGGCGCGCCCTCCCCTGCGCAGACGGCTCATGTTCAGCGGCGTTCGAATGCCACGCGGCCGTCGACCAGCGTGCAGCGCACGCGGGCCGGCAGCTCGTAGCCGCCGAAGGGCGTGCTCTTGCCCTGGCTGGCCAGCTCCTGGGGCTTCACGGTCCAGGCCGCCTGCGGATCGACGATGCACAGGTCGGCCACGCCGCCCTCGGCCAGACGGCCCAGTTGCTCCTGCAGCTCGCCCAGCGCCGATCCCAGCACCTGCACGGGCGATGCCGTGATGGCGGCCAGTGCGCGGTTCAGGGGCACACCGCTTTCCTGCGACCACTTGACGGCCAGCGACAGCAGCAGCTCCACGCCCGTGGCGCCGGGCTCGGCCTCGGCAAAGGGCAGGACCTTGGCGTCTTCATCGACGGGCGTGTGGTCGGAGACCAGGGCGTCGATGGTGCCATCGGCCAGCGCGGCAGACAGCGCATCGCGGTCGCGCTGCTGGCGCAGCGGGGGCGTGACGCGCGCGCTGCTGTCGAAGTAGCCGATATCGGTATCGGTCAGGTGCAGCGAGTTGATGGATACATCGGCCGTGACCTGCAGGCCTTCGGCCTTGGCACGGCGCACCAGCTCCACGCCCGCGGCGCTGGACAGGCGGCACAGGTGCACGCGCGCCTGGGTGCCGCGCATCAGCTCGAAGATGGTGTGCAGGGCAATCGTCTCGGCCGCCACGGGCACGCCGGACAGGCCCATGCGCGTGGCCAGCGGGCCGCTGGCGGCCACGCCCTTGCCCAGGTACAGCTCCTGCGGGCGCAGCCACACGGTGTAGCCGTAGGTGGCCGCATACGCCAGCGCGCGCTGCAGGGTCTGGGTGCTGGTCATGGGCACTTCGGCCTGGCTGAAGCCGATGCAGCCGGACTCGGTCAGCTCGGCCATCTCGGTCAGCACCTCGCCCTTGAGGCCCAGCGTCAGCGCGCCCAGCGGGAACAGGCGCGACTGGTGCAGCTTCTCGGCGCGGAACTTGAGCATCTCCACCAGGCCCTGCTCGTCGAGCACGGGGTCGGTGTCGGGCGGGCAGACCAGGCTGGTCACGCCCCCGGCCACCGATGCAGCCATCTCGGACTGCAGCATGCCTTCGTGCTCGTGGCCGGGCTCGCGCAGGCGCACGGCCAGATCGACCAGGCCCGGCAGCACCCAGCAGCCGGCGGCATCGATCTCGCGTTCTGCGGCAAATCCCTCGGGCGCCTTGCCGATGGCCAGCACCTTGCCGCCGTCGATGGCCACGTCGGCCTGCTGGTCCAGGCCCCGTGCCGGGTCCATCACTCGGCCGTTGCGGATGAGTATCTTCATGGTTTGCTACCCCGTAGACCGCAGGCGGCGCATGGGCTGCGGCCTGCGGCGATCAAAAACATTTGCGTGTGTGGAGGCTCAAGCCTCGTTACCGGCGACGATGGACATGACGGCCATGCGGACCGCGATGCCGAAGGACACCTGCGACAGGATCACGGCCTGCGGGCCATCGACCACTTCGGAGTCGATCTCCACGCCGCGGTTGATGGGGCCCGGGTGCATGACGATGGCGTCCGGCTTGGCCAGGCGCAGCTTCTCGGCCGTGAGGCCGAAGCTCTTGAAGTATTCCTGGCTGGACGGCAGCAGGGCGCCGCTCATGCGCTCGTTCTGCAGGCGCAGCATGATGATCACGTCGCAGTCCCGGATGCCCTCTTCCAGCGTGTGGAAGACGCGCACGCCCATCTGCGCCAGGTCCGGCGGCACCAGGGTGCGCGGGCCGACGACGCGCACTTCGGCCGCGCCCAGCGTGGTCAGCGCATGGATGTCGGAGCGCGCCACGCGCGAATGCAGCACATCGCCCACGATGGCCACGCGCAGGTTGGCGAAGTCCTTCTTGTAGTGGCGGATGGTGTACATGTCCAGCAGCCCCTGCGTGGGGTGGGCGTGGCGGCCGTCACCGGCATTGACCACGTGGACATGGGGCGCCACATGCTGGGCGATGAGGTAGGGCGCGCCCGACTCGCTGTGGCGCACGACGAAGATGTCGGCGGCCATGGCCGAGAGGTTGGCGATGGTGTCCAGCAGCGACTCGCCCTTGCTGGCCGAGCTGCGCGCGATGTCCAGGTTGAACACGTCGGCCGACAGGCGCTTGGCCGCGATCTCGAACGTGGTGCGCGTGCGCGTGCTGTTCTCGAAGAACAGGTTGAACACGCTCTTGCCGCGCAGCAGCGGCACCTTCTTGACCTCGCGGTCATTGACGCTGACGAAGTTGGCCGCCGTGTCCAGGATGTGGGTGAGGATGTCCTTGGACAGTCCTTCGGTGGACAGCAGGTGGATCAGTTCGCCGTTCTTGTTGAGCTGGGGATTGCGCTTGTACAGCACGGTCAGGCCTCTTGGATGCGGAATTGGAAGACGCCGGCGTCATCGCGCGCCAGCGACAGCAGGCGGTCGGCCGGCAGCGCGATGCGCGCGGCGGCAAAGTCGGCCTGGAAGGGCAACTCGCGCCCGCCCCGGTCCACCAGCACCGCCAGGCGCACGCAGGCCGGGCGGCCGTAGTCATAGAGTTCGTTGAGCACGGCGCGCACGGTGCGGCCGGTGTAGAGCACGTCGTCCAGCACCAGGATGTCGGCGCCGTTCACGTCAAAGTCGATCTGCGTCTGGGCGCTGGTGGCCATGCCGCGCTGCGCGAAGTCGTCGCGGTGCAAGGCCGAGGACAGCACGCTGGGGTTGCCGGGCAGGTTCAGGTCCTTGTGCAGCCGCTCCACCAGCCAGGCGCCGCCCGAGGTGATGCCGGCCAGGCGGGTTTCAGGCCCCATGAGGCTGCGCACGCCGCGCAGCAGTTCGCGGTACAGGGCCTCGGCGTCCAGCACCAGGCTGCCGGCTCCCGCAATGGATTCACTCATGGAAGACTCCTCAAAAACTGTTCAAGAATGATGCAGGCCGAGGCCGCATCGGCATCCCTTGCGCCACCGGCCAGGGCCTCGGTGGTGCTGTAGCGCTCGTCCACCTCGTAGACAGGCAGGCCGAAGCGGCTCTTGAGCTGGCGGCCGAATTTCTTCGCCCGCGCCGTGTTCTCGTGCGCATTGCCGTCGGGGTGGTAGGGCACGCCGATGACCAGCGCATCGGGCTGCCACTCCTTGATGCGCTCACCGGCCTGGGCCAGGCGGGCCTCGCCGGCCTCGGCGCGGATGGTGGGCAGCGGGTTGGCCGAGCGCAGCATGCGCGTGCCCACGGCGCAGCCCGTGCGCTTGGCCCCGAAGTCGAAGGCCACGAAACTCTGGAAATGGGGGGAACGGTGGGCGGCACGGCCGTGCCGGCTGCCGCTGCTGCCTGGGACTCGGGAGCGGGCAGGCTCATGCGCGCCCCGCTTCGGGCGAGATCATCCAGCGCTGCAGGCCCAGCAGGCCCAGGGCGCGGTCATAGCGGTCGTCGACCGGGGTGTCGAAGATGACGTTGGCGTCGGCGCCCACCGTGAGCCAGGCGTTTTCGGCCAGCTCCGACTCCAGCTGTCCCTCGCCCCAGGACGCATAGCCCAGGGTGACCAGCAGGCGCTTGGGGCCTGCGCCGTCGGACAGGGCTTCGAGCACGTCCTTGGAGGTGGTCATCTCCAGGCCACCGGGAATGGTCATGGTCGAGGCGTAGGCGGACTCGTCGTCGGGCGCGCCTTCGATGACCATGGGGTCGTGCAGCACAAAGCCGCGATCGGTCTGCACGGGCCCGCCGTTGAAGACACGGTTGCCGCGAAGGTCCTCGCGGCCCAGGGCCAGATCCACCTTTTCCAGCAAGCCTTCCAGCGTAAGCTGCGAGGGCTTGTTGATAATCAGACCGAGCGCACCGCGCTCGCTGTGTTCGCACAGGTAGATCACACTGCGCGAGAACGCTTCGTCTTCCAGGCCAGGCATGGCAATCAGGAAGTGGTGCGTCAGATTGATAGGCGCAGTTTCAGCAGACATAACCACGGATTTTACCGGCGATCCATGCCACCTTCTTACCCTGTGGGCTTGGTCTGGCTGCGGCGCGACCTGCGCCTGGCCGACCATGCTGCCCTCTACCATGCGCTGCGCCAATGTCGGCAGGTGCATTGCGTGTTCATCTTCGACGACGACATCCTCGCCCCCCTGCCCCGTGCAGACCGGCGCGTGGAGTTCATCTGCCAGAGCCTGAGCGGGCTGGACGATGCGCTGCGCCAGGCCTCGGGCCGCGCCGACACCGGCCTCATCGTGCGCCGTGGCCAGCCCGCTGAGCAGATCCCGGACCTGGCCCGGCAGCTCGGCGCCCAGGCCGTGTTCTGCAACTGGGACGACGAGCCCGACGCCCTGGCCCGCGACGCCCGCGTGCGCCAGGCCCTGGCCGCCGAGGGCGTGGCCCTGCACAGCTTCAAGGACCACATGGTCTTTGCGCGCGACGAGGTGCTGACCCAGGCCGGCGCGCCGTTCTCGGTGTTCACCCCGTACAAGAACGCCTGGCTGCGCCAGATCACGCCCTTCTTCCTGTCCGCCTATCCCAGCGAGCGCGACCTGCCCGAGCGCCTGGCCCCGCGCCCCGAAGGCGAGCGCCGCCCCGTGCCCACCGCAGCCGACCTGGGCTTCGAAGCCGGCACGCTGGACGGCCTGCGCCTGCCCACGGGCTGCGCTGGCGCCGAGGAACTGCTGGCCGACTTCCTGCCGCGCCTGCCGCGCTACAAGCAGGCGCGCGACTTTCCCGCCGTCAAGGGCCCCAGCTACCTGAGCGTGCACCTGCGCTTTGGCACGGTCTCCATCCGCCGCCTGGCAAGGCTGGCCTGGGAGCAGACGCAGAGCCAGCCCCATGATGCCGAGGGCGCCGCCACCTGGCTGTCCGAGCTGATCTGGCGCGACTTCTATTTCCAGATCCTGGCCCACCATCCGCACGTGGTGCACGCCAGCTTCAAGCACGCCTACGACGCCATCGTGTGGGATACCGGCCCCGAGGCCGATGCGCTGTATGCCGCCTGGTGCGAGGGCCGCACCGGCTATCCGCTGGTGGATGCCGCCATGCGCCAGCTCAACACCACGGGCTACATGCACAACCGGCTGCGCATGGTGGCGGCCAGCTTCCTGGTCAAGGATCTGGGCATAGACTGGCGCCGGGGCGAAGCCTGGTTTGCGCGCCAGCTCAACGACTTCGACCTGGCGGCCAACAACGGCGGCTGGCAGTGGGCGGCCTCCACGGGCTGCGACGCCCAGCCCTGGTTCCGCATCTTCAACCCCATCACGCAAAGCCAGAAGTTCGATGCCGATGCGCGCTTCATCGAGCGCTACGTGCCCGAGCTGGCCCGCCTGCCCGCCGCGCTGCGCCACGCGCCCTGGCAGGCCCGGCCGCTGGAGCTGGCCGAGGCCGGCGTGGTGCTGGGCACGGACTACCCCCATCCCGTGGTGGACCACGCAGCCGCGCGCGAGCGCACGCTGGCCCGCTACGGCGTGGTCAAGCAGGCGGCCGATGACTCCAAATGATTCCCACTGCCCACCTCATCGCTGCAGGGTCCAGTGATTCGGAAAATCGAAGGAAAGCTGCCTTTGGTGGCGGATCGAAAGCAGGTAAACCGTGCCCCTGATCCGCGCATACAGCAGCAGATAGTGGGCCATCACGTACTCACGCAGCTCGCCGTCCTTGTCGAGTGAGCCCAGTTGTTTCTTCAAACGTGCCAAGCCCCTGGCGCCCTCGACCGAGCGAGCCGGCAACTCAAGAAACGAGCGACCCATGCCAGGGAAGCTTTCCAGATTGGGGATGACGGTCTCCGTCAGTTCGTCCAGCAGCGCATCGAAGGCGTGCGGGGCCTGGGCCTCGATCAGGAAGTCCTCAAGCACTTGCAGGTTCCGCTCGAAGTTGCCCGTGAGCTTGACGGTGCTCCTGACTGCCATGCTGCGAGGCCGCGTTCAGGGCGTGCTATGCATTACCCGCCCGCCCTGGCAGCACGTCGGCGCTTGATGGCGCCCAGCGTGCTGCGCGCATCCTTGACCTCGCCCGCCGCCACATCCGCGAGGCCTTGGCTGGCATCGTCGATCAGCAGCAAATGGATTCGCTCGCGCTCCAGCTGATGGTAGTAGCCCAGCCGTTGGGCGTCGATGATGGCCACGTAGCTCTCACCGTTCTTGGTGATGATCTTCTCGGCCCCTGCCTTCACCTGGTCGGCCAGTTCAGACAGGTGTGCCCTGGCTTGCGACAGCGGAATCACGTCACCGGCAGAAATGGCCATGTTCGGCTCCCCCAGGAGTTGTACAGAATCCTGCACATCATAAGCACTTCGAAATGGGCTTCGCGCACGGGCCGTTGAAACAAAAAAGAGCAGCGGATGCTGCTCTTTTTTTGTTCAGGCCACCAGCCTTCAGGCCCCTTCGCCCAGGGGCTCGCTGTCCACCTGCAGCGACTGCGGCGCCAGCGGGCCGCCGCTGATGCTGCCGCCCTGCAGGGAGTAGTGCTGGATCAGGCCCAGCAGTTCCTCGTCCGAGTAGGGCTTGCCCAGGTAGTGGTTGGCGCCCAGCTGGCGCGCCATCTCGCGGTGCTTCTGGGCGATGCGCGAGGTGATCATGACCACGGGCAGGTCGCGCAGGGCCTCGTCGGCGCGGATGTTGCGCAGCAGGTCGAAGCCGTCCATGCGCGGCATTTCGATGTCGGACAGCACCAGGGTCGGGCGTTCCTCGGCCAGGCGCTCCATGGCCTGCAGGCCGTCGGCCGCCAGGGCCACGCGGTAGCCTTCGCGCTGCAGCAGGCGCTGGGTGACGCGGCGCACGGTGATGGAGTCGTCCACCACCAGCACCAGCGGCACCGAGGCCGGCCCTGCGCTGGCCAGCACGGCTTCGCCGTCGCCCTGGCCTGCGGCGCGCTCGGCCTCTTCGGTCCGGGCGCGCACCTCGTCGCCATAGACGTTGGCCAGCGCCACGGGGTTGTAGATCTGCACCACGGCGCCCGAGGCCAGCACCGACATGCCGGTCAGGCCGGGCAGGCGGGCCAGCTGGGGGCCGAGGTTCTTGATCACCACTTCCTGGTTGCCCAGCACTTCGTCCACGTGCAGCGCGATGCGCTGCGCCGCGCTGCGCAGGATGACCACGGGCCGGGTGCGGCCCACGGTTTCCTCGCTGCGCAGCGAGGACTGCCACAGCGCGCCGGCCCAGTAGAAAGGCAGGGTCTCGCTGCCGTCTTCGAAGCTGTGGCTGGCATAGGCCTGCTGCAGCAGCTCCAGCGGCGCGCGGCGCACGATTTCCACCAGGCTGGCGGGCACGCCGACCAGCAACTGGCCCGCGCGCAGCATGACCACCTGGGTGACGGCGGTCGTCAGCGGCAGCACGAGGCGGAAGGCACTGCCCCGGCCCGCCTCGCTGTGGGTTTCGATGCGGCCGCCCAGCGCGTTGACTTCGGAGCGCACCACGTCCATGCCGATGCCGCGCCCGGCCACGCCGGTCACCTCGGTGGCCGTGGTGAAGCCGGGCTCGAAGATCAGGCGGCCGGCGTCCTGCTCCGTCAGCGTCTGGTCCTCGGGCCACAGGCCCTGGGCCACGGCCTTGTCGCGGATGCGCTGCAGGTTCAGGCCGGCGCCATCGTCCTCCACCGACAGCGCCACGTCGTTGCGCTCCTGGCTCAGGATGATTTCAATGGTGCCCATGGCGGGCTTGCCTGCGGCGGCACGCTGCTCGGGCGACTCGATGCCGTGGGCCACGCAGTTGCGCAGCAAGTGCTCGAAGGCCGGCATCATGCGGTCCAGCATGCCCCGGTCCATTTCAATGGTGCCGCCCAGGATGTTCAGCCGCACCTGCTTGCCCATCTCCTTGGAGGTCTGGCGGACCACGGCGTACAGGCGCTCGGCCAGGGAGTCGAACTCCACCATGCGCGTGCGCAGCAGGTCGCGCTGCAACTCGCGGGCCTGGCGGCCCTGGGCGACCAGGTCGTCCTCGGCGCCGGCCATGTCGCGCTGCAGGTTGCGCTGCACGGTGGCCACGTCGTTGACCGACTCGGCCATCATGCGGGTGAGTTCCTGCACGCGCGTGAAGCGGTCGAACTCCAGCGGGTCGAAGCCCACGGCCGAGTCCTTGGACAGGGCCAGGCGCGACTGCATCTGGCTCTCGGCCTGGACCTCGATGTCGCGCAGCTGCATGCGCAGGCGCTCCAGGTTGCCGGCCAGCTCGTCCAGCGAGCCACGGGCCTGGGCCAGGCGCGCATCGACACGCGAGCGCGCAATCAGCACCTCGCCAGCCTGGCTGATCAGGCGGTCCAGCAGCTGGGCGCGCACGCGCACCGTCTGCTGGGCACCGGCGCGCAGCGGCGCAGTGACAGGCGCTGGCACAGGGGCTGCGGCCGTCGGTGATCCAGCCGCTGCCGATGCGTCGGAGGCCGCAGCCGCTGCGGGCTCGTCGAGGGAGATTTCATCGCCCAGGTCCAGCGGCGCTTCCTGCGCCTGCTCACCGGCCACGCGCAGCACGTCGAAGCCGGCCTGCAGCGCGTCGAAGCTGCCCAGCAAGGGCTCGATCTGCTCGGCGGTCGGAGATTCGCCATCGACCCGCTCCACGGCAGATTCAAGGCGGTGGGCCATCTCGCCCAGGCGCATGGCGCCCGCCAGCCGGGCACTGCCCTTGAGCGTGTGCAGGGCGCGCAGGGTTTCGTGGCGCGCCTCGTCCAGCGAGGGCCGGCCATGCCAGCGGCGCAGCGCGGCGCCCAGGCGGGGCAGCAGCTCGATGGCCTCTTCCTCGAAGATGGGGAACAGGTCGGGATCGACCTCGTCCAGCGCATCGATGTCATCGTCCAGGTCGCTGCCCACGGCCACGGCATGGGCGATGGCCTCGTCGATGCGGCGCTGCAGCTCGGCTTCGTGGCGCGCATCGTTGACCAGGGGGCGCATGGAGTAGGCCAGGGGCGCCACAGACGGTGTCTGCGCCTGGGCACCGGCGTCGAGCACGGCGTCCGTGCCATCGCTGGCGTCCTGAGGCTCCAGCTGGTCCAGCTGGTCCAGCTGGTCCAGTTGGTCCAGCTGCTCCAGCGCGTCCAGGCGGCTGTCCGGCGCGTCTGCGGCCTCGATGTCCAGCGCCAGCAGCGCCTGCAGGGCTTCTTCCACGCCCGGCTGGGGCGTCTTGAGGAAACCGGCGGCGAACTGGTGCAGCAGGCGCTGCACTTCGTCGGAGGCCGCCACGCAGGCGGCAACCTGGTCGGGCGTGCCACAGCGCTGCGGCTGCAGATGGGTCAGCGTATGTTCCAGCAGGCGCGCCAGGTCCGACAAGGCCTTGAAGCCCACGGTGGCCGAGCTTCCGGCCAGCGAATGCGCAAAGGCGACGGCGTCGTCGGGCACGGGCTCGCCGGGCTCGGTCGCCCACTGCTGCAGCGTCAGGTCCAGGCGGCGCGACCATTCGTCGGCCTCGTTGAGGTAGACGTTGTACAGCGGCGCGCTGATGCGCAGGCCATCCACGACCTTGAAGCCATCGGCGTCGATACCGGACAGATCCTCGTCGCCGGACTCTTCGGCCTGCGGGGTTTCTGCCTCGGGCACCTCGGGCGCCTTGACCGGCTCGACTGCGTCGGATGCTTCAACCGCTTCAACCGTTTCTGGCGCTTCGTCCGCTTCAACCGCCTCAACCGTTTCTGGCACCGCGATCATCTCGATCGCTTCGGCGGATGCCGATGCCGGGGTCAGGCCCAGATCCAGGTCCAGCCCCTCGAAAGGCGCCAGGGGCACGGCGGCTTGCGGTGCTTCAGTTTCAGTTCCAGCTTCGGCCTCGATGGCTTCGGCTTCGATGGCGGCGGCCTCGGGCAGCGCGGGCGGGTCGCCCGCGACGACGGCCAGGGCCTCCTGCTCGCTGTCGCGCATGGCGGCTTCGAAGGCCGCAAAGTCCAGTTCCTCGACGGCGTCGGTGGCAAGTTCGGCAGGCGCCTCGGCGGCTTGCGGCGTCAGTGCCTCCAGCGACTCCTGAGGCGCGGCGGCCGAAGGCTGGGGGTCCGGCTCCAGCAGGTCGAAGTCCAGCGCAAAGTCCAGCTCGCCAGAGCTCTGGACGGGCTGGACGGGCTGGGCGGGCGTGGCCTGCTCGGGCGCATCCAGGTGTTCTGCCTGCGGCTCCTGGGCCACGGGCGCGAATTCCTCGATTGCGGCGGGTGCGGGTGCGGGCTCGAGTTCGGGTTCGGGCTGTGCGAGGGGCTCGGCACGCGGTGTGCGCGGCACCAGGGCCACGTCGGCGCGCAGGCCTTCCAGGCGCATGGCATCGGCCGCAGCGCGGAAAGGCGTGGCCTGCCAGGCGTCGGCCTGGTGGCGCTCTATGGCCGAGGCCCAGGCGCCAAAGGCGCGCAGCGCATCGCTGGCCAGCTCCTGCATGGGCTGGGGCATGGCCTTTTGCTCGGCCAGCCAGGCGTTGAGCATCTGCTCCATGGCCCAGCCGGCTTCGCCGAATTCATCCAGGCCCACCATCCGCGAACTGCCCTTGAGCGTATGGAAGGCGCGGCGCAGCGTGGTCTGCTCGCTGAGGTTGCCCGGCTCGTCGGCCAGGGCGCGCAGGGCCTGCAGGCCGTTGTCCACCACCTCGCGGGCCTCTTCCAGGAAGATGCCCAGCAGTTCGTCGTCCGAGTCTTCTTCCGAGACCGACAGGCCGGCCGGCGGGGGCACGGGCGCGGACACGGATGCAGAGACCAATTCAGAGACGGTTTCAGGCGCAGATTCGGCTGCGGGCTCTGGCTCGGCCAGGGACTGGTCCAGCTGGAAGACCGGCTCGGCCGGTGCTTCGAGGGCCTTGGCGAATTGCGCCAGTTCCGCGGCATCGGCCAGCGCGTCCTGCTCGGCGGCGGCGGGCTGCGCCAGCGGCTCGGTCGCGATGTCCACGGGAGTCGGGGGCGGCGGGGGCGGCGTGGAGGGCGCGGAAAATTGCGGCTCGGCGATGGCGTCCTGCGGCACGGGCAGCGGCTGCGCCACGGCAACGGCTTCGCGCTGCGGCGGCACGGCGGCGGTGTCCAGGGCGGGCAGTTGCTCGGGCGCCTTGCCCGCATCATCGGCCCGGTGGCCGCGACGGCCCATGAGGATGCGCAGGCCGCCTTCGGCCTCGTCATAGACGAAGAGCTTGCGCGCCATGCTGCGCTGGTAGCTCAGCATGTCGATCAGAAAGCCCATGGCGCCCAGGCTGTTGCCCAGTTTCTCGAACACCTGGGGACGTTCTGCGTCGTCGATCTCACCCAACACCAGCCGTTCCACGGTCTCGCGCATGCGCTGCATGGCCTGCGTGGCCTGGTCCAGGCCCAGCACGGACAGCACGCCGCGCATCTGGGCCATCTGGCCCGAGACGGGTGCCAGCACGGTGGCATCGGCAGGATTGCGGAAATATTGGTCCAGGTGCCGCTCGGCCTCGGCCAGCGTGGCACGCAGCTCGCCCACGACCGAGCCCATGGTCTGGTGGTCGCTGGCCTGGCGGTACAGCTCCTCCATCCAGGGCTCCAGCGGACGCGCGGGCGCGCCCTGCAGGGATTCCTCCAGGCGCTGGACCAGGTTGGCGGACTGCTCGGCCAATTCCTCGTCGCCCATGTCCATGGTGGCAAAGGCCGCCTGCAGGTAGAGCACGGAGGTGGCCACTTCCATGGCCAGTTCGGCCGGTGGCGGCTCGCCGATGCGGGCCACGGTTTCGGCCACCTTGATCAGCATGCGCGCCAAGCCATGGCTGGCCGGGTGCAGCTTGACCAGGGATTCGGCCACCTGGGCGAACTGGTCCACCACGGTCTTGGTGCGGGCACGGTCGCCGCCGGCAAGGGCGGACCAGGTATCGGCTGCCGTGGTGATGCGCTTGCGCGCCTGCACCAGCACCGCCGGGTCGTAGCGGCCAAAGCGTGTCTGCTGGTAGTCCACCTGGGGCTGGGCCTGCATGCCGTAGGCCTGGCGCACCGCCTGCAGGGCGGCGCCAGCCTGCTCGGCAGGGCGGGCCTGGGCGCAGAAGAACAGCAGGTCCTGCAGCAGCCGCGCAGGCGGCGTGCGGTCGCCCTTGGCCATGGCCGCGTACTGCATGAGCACGCGCGAGGCCATGCGCTTGACGTACAGGTCGACCACGATCATCCCGCGCGACTGCGCGTCGAAGAAGCCGGCCGCCACCTTCCAGAAGCTGCGCGCGGTGACATCCTCGGTCTGGCCCACGGCAAAGCGCAGGCACAGGTCGCGCATCTGGGCGGCGGCCTCGCGGTCGTCGCTCTTGACCATGCGCAGCACCACGCCGTCGAGCAGGGCCCGGGCATCGGGGCCGTAGGCCAGCGGCTCGGGCTGGCGCGCCCACTCGGGCTCGCGCGCGCGGCGCTCGGCAGGCCACAGGTCGGCCGGGTGCACCTTGTCGTTGCCGGCCAGCGCCTGGGTGTCGCGGTATTGGGGAAACAGGGCCACGGCCGAGACGGTCTTGCCGGCCAGCACGGTTTCCAGGTATTCGATGAGCGCGAAGCTGGCGCGCTCCAGCGTGGCGGCAGCCTGGTCGGTGCACAGCTCGGGGCGCTGCACAAAGCGCTGCACGGCGCTTTCCATGCCGCGCAGCACCAGGGCCGGAGAGCCCAGGCCCACCATTTCGAGGGCGCCGCAGGCCTGGTGCAGTTGCTGGCGGGCGATGCGCAGGGCCGAGGTGTCAAGCTCCTCAAGGTCCGAGGCGCGTGCCGCATCGGCATCGCGCACGAAACGGGCCACCGCCTTGCTCGCCCCTTCCAGCGACTTGCGCAGCTCATCGAGCACCCAGGCCAGCGGGCCCAGGTCCTGTTCGGTGTGCGCGGCCTGCGCCGCGCCCGTTTGCGATTCGTCAACCACTGACATGGACAGTTCCCCAAGCCCCTAGGGCCTGTGCATAGCTATGTTGGACCGGGTCAGGCAATCTTGAAACGCGCCACCGACTGGCGCAGTTCCTCGGCCATGTGCGAGAGTTCGCGCACCTGCTGTGCCGTGGTGCGCGTACCTTCGCCCGTCTGCTCGGTCACCGCGAAAATGTGCTGGATGTTCTCGGCCACGTCGTTGGCCAGAACGGCTTCGCGCGAGGTGGACGAGGAGATCAGCTCGATCAGCTCGGCCAGATGGCGCGACACGGAGTCGATCTCGGTCAGCGCGGTGCCGGCGGAGTCGGACAGGCGGGCCCCCTCGACCACACCCTGGGTGGAGCGCTCCATGGCGGCCACGGCATCCTGGGTGTCGGTCTGAATCGCCTTCACCAGCGCCGCGATCTGGCGCGTCGCGTCGGCCGAGCGTTCGGCCAGGCGCTGCACTTCTTCGGCCACCACCGAGAAGCCGCGACCGGCTTCACCGGCCGATGCGGCCTGGATGGCGGCGTTCAGCGCCAGCACGTTGGTCTGCTCGGTAATGTCGGAAATCAGCTCGGTGATTTCGCCGATCTCCTGCGAGGATTCGCCCAGCCGCTTGATGCGCTTGGAGGTTTCCTGGATCTGGTCGCGGATGGAGTTCATGCCGCCGATGGCGTTCTGCACGGCCTTCAGGCCCAGGTCCGCAGCTTCCAGCGACTGGCGCGCCACCTGGGCAGATTCCTGCGCCTGGGTGGAGACCTCGTTGATGCGGCCGGCCATGTCCAGCACGGAGCGGCCGGTTTCGCGGATCTCGCGCAGCTGTTCGGTCGATGCGGCCAGCAGCTCGGTGGAGTTGGCATCCACCTCGGCCGTGGTCTGCGCCACGCGCGTTGCCGTGTTCTGCACGCTGCCCACCAGGGCGCGCAACTCTTCCACCGTGTAGTTCACCGAGTCGGCGATGGCGCCGGTGATGTCCTCGGTCACGGTGGCTTCCTGCGTCAGATCGCCCTCGGCCACCGACTGCAACTCGTTCATCAAACGCAAAATGGCGGCCTGGTTGGCGTCGTTGATGCGCTTGGCTTCATGCTCCTGCACGCGCGACTCTTCCTGGCGGCGTTCGGCAGCTTCCTGGCGCAGGCGGCTGTCGAGCAGCTGCACGCGGGACAGGCCCACGCCGCACAGCAGCACCAGCACGGTGGCCAGGGCCAGCAGGCCCATGGGCAGCGAGCCGATGCCGGCGCCGCTTTGCAGCTTGGTCTGCAGGTCTTCCAGTTGGCGGCGCAGCGGTTCGCTGTCGGCGTTGATGGCGGTCTGTGCCTCGCGGGCGGAGACCAGGCCCTGCAGGTTGCCCAGAATGGCGCTGGCCTCGGTGCGGGTCTCTTCGTAGAGCTTGATCAGTGCCTCGATCTGCTCGCGGGTCTGGGCGTCGCGCGTGGGGGGCAGGCGCAGTTCGCTGCTGCCGCCCAGCAGGCTTTCGGAGATTTCCTTGAACGAGTTCAAGTCCTTGCCCAGCAGGAACACGGCCTCGGGGCTCACGCCTTCGGCGGTCTGGAATTCGTTGGCCGACTTGCCGATACGCTGGGTCAACATCACCAGCTGGCCTGCGGCCGAGATCTCGGCGGGGCTGGCGCCCTGCTGCAGCTTGAGCGAGGAGATGGTTTCGGCGATCTCCAGCAGGTCCGAGGACTGCCGGTTGATGGTGCGCAGCGCGTCGCCGACCTGGGTCAGGATCTGCTTTTGCTCCATCACCACCTTGGCGCTTTGCTCGGCGCGCTCCATCAGCGGCATGATCTGGCCCAGCTCGTCGGCGTAGGCGCCGCCCAGCGGGCGCACGCCCATGGAGTCATCGCCCGAGGTGAGGGCGCGCACGTTGCGCGCCAGCACGCCCGCACTGTCTTGCACGTCCGCAAACGAAGGTGCCGCGCCGGTCAGCGCCTGCGACACCGACTTGGCAAGGCGCTGCGACTGCATCAGGGCCTGGCCGGTGGCGGCCAGCTGCTGTGCCGAGCCGTCCGCCTGGCGCAGAGCCCATGCCGCCGCCAGCACCAGGGCCAGCACGGAAACGCCCAGCAGCGTGGACAGCGTGCGCTGGTGGCGCGCGGCAGGCGCGCGGCCCAGCAGCGGCAGGACCACCGTTTCCTGGTCCAGGACTGCGCCGGCGTCGCCCGGCATGGCGTCAGGCGCGCCCTGCACGGTCATGGACGCATCGAGTGCGTACATATCCTGGGAGACGGTGTCTCCGAGCATGCTGTTGTCCGCGCCCGAGCCGGAGTCGGCCGGCTTGCGTTGGAAGCGATTTGCAAGACGTTGCAAGAATGACATGGGACGACCTTCAGAAACTCAGGCGCGAATGCTCAGAAACTCGGAGGTTTGGGACAGGCGCTGCAATTGCAGCTCCTGCCAGCGGTGGCCCGCTTCATCGATATGCACGGGGCCGAAAAAGGCGGGGGATTGCTCGGGCGCGGGCTCGGTGCGCACAAAGGCGTCGGCGCTGCGCAGGCCCTGCAGGCGGTCCACCAGCAGGGAGGCGTTCACCTCCAGCGCGGCATTGAAGGCCAGCAGGCTGGACTCGGCCAGCGCCGGTTCGCTGCGCGCCACGCCATGGCCCAGCAGGCTGGCCAGGTCGATCACCCCGGCCAGGGTGCCGCGCAGGTTGGCAATGCCCAGGAACCAGGGCTTTGTATAGGGCACGGGCTGTACGCCGGCCCAGGGAAAGATCTCGCCGGACTGGCCCAGCGGCATCAGGTAGTTGCGCCCGCCGGCCTGGACGGCCAGCCAGGCCGCCACCTTGACGCCTTCGCTGCGTGCGGCCTGGAGACGGCCGGCCAGACGGGATTGCAGATCGCGCAGTGCTTCACGGTTCGCCATGGCCAGCGCACCGCGTCAGTTCAGCGCCGCGATCTTGGCCTGCAGCTCGCCTGCATCCACCGGCTTGGTGATGTAGTCACGCGCGCCCTGGCGCATGCCCCAGACCCGGTCGGTTTCCTGGTTCTTGCTGGTGCACATGATGATGGGCAGGTCCGCGTACAGCGGGTCGCGCGTGATGGCGCGCGTGAGCTGAAAGCCGTTCTGGCCGGGCATGACCACGTCCATCAGGATCAGGTCGGGCCGGTCTTCGGCCAGGCTGCGCAGGGCTTCTTCGCCGTTCTCGGCCGTACGTACCTGCAGTCCCTGCTTTTGCAGCATGTCGGACAGAAACATCAGTTCGGTCTTGGAATCGTCCACGACCAGGACTTTGCGGATGGGCATCAAAGTGCTCCTATGGTTTGCTTGCCGAACTGCTCCACGGCCTGCAGCAGCTGGTCTTTGGTGAAGGGTTTCGTGAGGTAGTCCTGGCAGCCCACCATGCGCCCGCGCGCCTTGTCGAATACGCCGTCCTTGGACGAGAGCATGACCACGGGCGTATCGGAGAAGCGCGCGTTGCGCTTGATGATGGCGCAGGTCTGGTAGCCGTCCAGCTTGGGCATGAGGATGTCGCAGAAGATCAGCTGGGGCTGATAGTCGTTGACTTTGGACAGTGCGTCGAAGCCGTCGTCGGCCAGGAGCACTTCGTGCCCGCCCTGTTTGAGGAAGATTTCTGCGCTGCGGCGGATGGTATTGCTGTCATCCACCACGAGTACGCGCAAGGGTGCGCCCGATGTCGTCACTGAGAAACCTCCCGGAAATGTATGAGTCGGCGCGGGTGGTCCCGCGCTCAGATTTCGACCATCTCAAAGTCTTCTTTACGTGCACCGCATTCGGGACAGGTCCAATTCATGGGCACGTCATCCCAACGCGTCTGGGGTGCGATGCCATGCTCGGGGCAGCCTTGCGCCTCGTCATAGATCCACCCGCAGATCAAGCACATCCAAGTTTTAGGGTCGGTCACAGCTTAAAGGGCCTTCACATAGAATGCAACGATTGTATCTAGTCATAACCACCCGCCACGGCCTTCGCTGGCGGGGCGCAAACTGGGCTGAGCCATGGCATTGAACCCCTCCAACTCCCCCAGTCCCGACACCGAATTGGTGGACGAAACCGCTCCCGTATGCGTGCTGGTCTTCAACGCCAGCGACCCCAGCGGAGCAGGTGGCCTGTCGGCCGACATCGCCACCATCGCCTCGGTCGGCGGTCATCCGCTGCCCGTGGTCACGGGTGCCTACGCACGCGATTCGGCCAAGATCTTCGAGCATTTTCCCTTTGACGACGAGGCCGTGGCCGAGCAGGCGCGCGCCGTGCTGGAGGACATACCCGTGTCCGCCATCAAGGTCGGCTTCGTGGGCAGCCCGGGCAACCTGGCGGCGATCGCCGAGATAGCTTCCGACTATCCCGACATCCCCATCGTCTGCTACATGCCGGACCTGTCGTGGTGGGAGGAAGACCCGCTCGACCAGTACATGGACGCGCTCAAGGAACTTGTGCTGCCGCAAACCTCGGTGTTGGTTGGAAGCCACAGTACGCTGTGCCGCTGGCTGCTGCCCGACTGGAGCAACAGCCGCAGCCCCACGGCGCGCGACATCGCCATGGCGGCCGAGGCCCTGGAAGTGCCCTACGTGCTGGTCACCGGCATCCCCCTGCCCGACCAGTTCGTGGACAACGTGCTGGCCACGGCGCAGTCCGTGCTGGGCAACAGCAAGTACGAGATGTTCGACGCCACGTTCACCGGCTCGGGCGACACCCTGTCGGCCGCGCTGGCGGCCCTGGTGGCCAGCGGCAACGACCTGGGGCTGGCCACGCAGGAGGCGCTGGAGTACCTGGACCGCAGCCTGGACAGCGGCTTTCGCCCCGGCATGGGCCACTTCATCCCGGACCGCATGTTCTGGGCCCAGCCTGAGCCCGAGGACGAAGACGCCGAGGCCGCCGAGCCGCTCACCGAGCTTGACGCCGACACCCAGGCCATCGAAGGCTTCGTGATGCCTCCCCATGACACCAAGCATTGAGGCAGGCCACCCCCTGAGCGGCTGCGCCCTTGCTTGGCGCCTCTGGCTTGTACCCCGCACATGGCAGACTCCTGCACTATGACCACTGACCTGAATATTCCCCTGTTCGAACGCGCCAAGGCCGTGATCCCCGGCGGCGTGAATTCACCCGTGCGCGCCTTCAACGCCGTGGGCGGCACGCCGCGCTTCGTGCGCCGTGCGCAGGGCGCGCATTTCTGGGACGAGAACGCCCAGCAGTTCACCGACTACATCGGCTCCTGGGGTCCGATGATCCTGGGCCATGGCCACCCCGAGGTGATGGCCGCCGTGCAGGCCGCCGCGCTGGAAGGCTTCTCCTTCGGCGCGCCCACGGAGCGCGAGGTCGTGCTGGCCGAGAAGATCCTCTCGCTCATGCCCTCCATGGACATGGTGCGCATGGTCAGCTCGGGCACCGAGGCCGGCATGAGCGCGCTGCGCCTGGCGCGCGGCTTCACGGGCCGCAACAAGATCATCAAGTTCAACGGCTGCTACCACGGCCATGCCGACGCGCTGCTGGTCAAGGCCGGCTCGGGCCTGGCGACGTTCGGCGCCTCCTCCTCGGCCGGCGTGCCGCAGGACGTGGTCAAGGACACCGTGGTGCTGGAATACAACGACGTGGGCCAGCTCGAAGAGGCCTTCGCCCAGTTCGGCGACCAGATCGCCTGCGTGATCATGGAGCCCATTGCCGGCAACATGAACTTCGTGCGCGCCAGCGTGCCCTTCACGCGCCGCATCCGCGAACTCACGCGCGAGCATGGCGCGCTGATGGTCTACGACGAGGTGATGACGGGCTTTCGCGTGGCCCTGGGCAGCGCCCAGAGCCTGTACGCCCAGCAGATCGAAGGCTTTGCGCCCGACATCACCGTGCTGGGCAAGGTCATCGGCGGCGGCATGCCCATGGCGGCCTTCGGCGCGCGCCGCGAGATCATGGAAAAGCTCTCGCCCCTGGGCCCGGTCTACCAGGCCGGCACGCTGTCGGGCAACCCCATTGCCACGGCCTGCGGCCTCAAGACGCTGGAGCTGATCAGCGAGCCCGGCTTCCACGACGCCCTGCACGCGAAGACCGGCCGCCTGATGGCCGGCTTCAAGGCCGAGGCCGACGCCGCCGGCGTGCCCTTCAGCGTGGACCACCAGGGCGGCCTGTTCGGCTTCTACCTGCTGCCCGAGCTGCCCAGCACCTGGACCGAGGTCATGAAGACCGATGGCGCACGCTTCAACCGCTTCTTCCACGGCATGCTGGAGCGCGGCCACTACTTTGCGCCCGCCCTGTACGAGGCCGGCTTCGTGAGCGCCGCGCACACGGACGCGGACATCGACAAGACCATCGAAGCCGCGCGCGAAGTGTTCAAGACGCTCTGATATCCGCAGATATCTTCCCTTGCACGCCAACGCCACCAACGCCGTGATCCGGCGCTGGCGTGCAGGTCACATCACTCGTCGTCGCCCTGGTCCACGAACTCCACCAGCTCCGGCAGCATCTCCAGCTGCTGGATAGCGTCCTTGAGCCGCAAGCCGAAGCGTGATTCCGGCCGCCCGAAGGCGCCCTGCGCCAATCGCAGCGCCGCCGTTGCCTTGACCCATTCCACCTCGAAGGCATAGCGGTCCGCGTGCTGCTGGACACCCATGCGCTTGATGTGTTCCAGCGCCAGCTCCACGACGCAGTCCACATCGATTTCACTGTCGTCCCTGTCGGGATCGTCGGTCATCAGCTCGATCAACTGCTGCAGCGTGCTGTGCACCAGGCCCAGCGAAGCATGCATGGCCTGCTGCCAAGTGGGAAGAAGGGGTGGTTGGGGAGAGTTCGCCTGTACGGCGGTGAGAGGGTGCATGTCTTGGCTCCTGTTGGAATCAAGGAACCACCCGCGCCGCTTCGACACGGAAACAGGTGGACGGGATGTTCGAAGCACGTCAACAGCCGTGCGGACGCCCTTACGGGTAGTCCCATCCCGCCCATAACCGGCAGGACTCGCGCGCACGAACGCACCAGCCCCAAAGATCTGGACATGACAGAACCCCGCTTGTCGTTGGGGGTCACAAACGCTGTTGAAAAGGTGCTTCGACACACCGGGCCTTTCGGCCTGCCGCAAGTGTAATAGCTGAGTACTTCAAAACAAGGCCGAGCGCAGCGACGGCCCGCCCCCACTCCCCGTATGTCAGCGCCTGCGTCGGGCCGCCTGCGGGGTTGCAGTCCTGCCGAAGGACAGGACTGCCTCGTCATCTGACTCGCCGTGATTGTTTGAACGGAGCGCGCAGCGCGAAGTGAGTTTCACGGCGAACCCCGCAGGCGGCCCGACGCAGGTTGCCCCGCAGCGCAGCGAAGGGGTCGCGGACATTCGGGTCGTCTTTCTTTTGCCTCCTTTTCTTTGACGAATCAAAGAAAAGGAGGTCGGCCGCCGGGCCGAAACCCGGCCTCGAAAAACAACCACCCGGCAGGGTCAAAAACGAAACCCAGCCCTTACCAAAGCGAAGGCCCGTTCAGCCCAAGCGAAACGCCCCCCGCGCCCGCTCCACCTCACCCCTCACCACACACCCCAAAACATGGTCATTGACCAACCCCATGGCCTGCATGAACGAGTAGACAGTCGTAGGCCCCACGAACTTCCAACCGAGCTTCTTCAGCTCCTTGGACAGCGCCCGAGACTCGGCCGTCTCGGACACGGGCGCGCCACCACCGGTCACGGGTGCAGGCGCATGGCGCCAGAAGAAGGCCGACAGCGAGCCTTGCGCCTCCACCATCTCCAGCGCCCGCTGCGCGTTGTTGATCACGGCCTCGATCTTGCCGCGATGCCGCACGATGCCCGCATCGCCCAGCAGCCGCAGCACGTCGTCTTCGGTGAAGCGCGCGACCTGGTGGAAGTCGAAGCCCGCAAAGGCCGCGCGGAAGTTCTCGCGCTTGTTGAGGATGGTCAGCCAGCTCAGGCCGGACTGGAAGCCTTCGAGGCTGAGTTTCTCGAACAGGCGCCGGTCGTCGGTGACGGGAAAGCCCCATTCACGGTCGTGGTAGGCCAGGTAGCCGTCCGTGGCGGCGCACCAGTGGCAGCGCGGCCGGCCGTCGGGGGCGGTGAACAGGCGGGACATGGTCAGGACTTCCCGGGCTCGGGAGAGGGGAGGGACAGCAGCCAGGCCGCCATCTGCAGGGATTGCGCCGTATCGAGGTGCGGGTGGCGCGGCATGATGGCGCGGCCCCATTCGCCGGCCCCGCCCTCGCGGATCTTGCGCGCCAGGTAGTCGGCGGCATCTTCGCGGGCCCGGTAGCGCTCGGCGATCTGCTGGAAGGACGGGCCCACGTAGTGGCGCACCATGCCGTGGCAGCGCAGGCAGTCATTGCCCTCGACCAGGGCCTTGCCGGCAAGCAGCCGGGGGCCTGCATCTGTACCTGCACCTGCATTTGGATCTGCAGCTGCCGCCACGGCAGCCGCCGGCAGGCCCGCAGCAGGTGCAACGGGCGCAACAGCCGGCCCGCGCATGATGCGCCAGCCGATGTTGAAGACACCCAGAGCCACCAGCAGCATGAAGACCACGAGCGCCCAGCCCAGCCAGCGGGGCCGGTGGGGGGCGTCGTCGCCCTCGTCGTCTGCGTCAGGAGGCAGTTGGCCGGCCATCAGTGGCGGAAGTGGCGCACGCCGGTGAAGACCATGGCGACGCCGCGCTCGTTGGCGGCGTCAATGACTTCCTGGTCGCGCATGGAGCCACCGGGCTGGGCCACGCAGGTGGCGCCTGCGTCAACGACCACGTCCAGGCCGTCGCGGAAAGGGAAGAAGGCATCGCTGGCCACGACCGTGCCCTGCAGGCTCAGCTTGGCGGCTTCGGCCTTGATGGAGGCGATGCGCGCCGAGTCCAGGCGGCTCATCTGGCCTGCGCCCACGCCCATGGTCATGCCGTTCTTGCAGAACACGATGGCATTGCTCTTGACGTACTTGGCGACCTTCCAGGCGAACAGCAGGTCCTGCAGTTCTTCAGGAGTGGGTTGCTTGACGGTGACGACCTTGAGGTCGGCCAGGGCCAGCTCATGGTTGTCGGCGGTCTGCAGCAGCAGGCCCGAGCCGACGCGCTTGGCGTCCATGGCGTTGCGGCCCTGGTCCCAGGCGCGCTCTCCACCGGCCGGCAGGGCGATCTTCATCAGGCGCACATTGACCTTGGGCTTGAAGATTTCCAGCGCCTCGGCCGTGAAGTCGGGGGCCATCAGCACCTCGACGAACTGCTTGACCACGGCCTCGGCCGCCGCCTTGTCCACCGTGCGGTTGAAGGCGATGATGCCGCCGAAGGCGCTGGTGGGGTCGGTCTGGAAGGCCTTGGCATAGGCTTCGTGCGCGTCCTTGCCCACGGCCACGCCGCAGGGGTTGGCGTGCTTGACGATCACGCAGGCAGGCTGCTCGAAGCTCTTGACGCATTCCCAGGCAGCGTCGGCGTCGGCGATGTTGTTATACGACAGCTCCTTGCCCTGCAGCTGCTCGCCCGTGACCAGGGAGCCGGGAGCCGGATACAGGTCGCGGTACAGGGCGGCCTGCTGGTGGCTGTTTTCACCGTAGCGCAGGTCCTGCACCTTGGTGAAGTGGCCGTTGCTCTGGCCCGGGAAGGGGCTGCGCTCGGGCACGTAGGTTTCGGAGAGCTTCTCGTCCTCGAACTTCACGCTGGACAGGTAGTCGCTGATGGCGCCGTCGTACTGGGCGATGCGGTTGAAGGCGGCCACGGACAGCGCAAAGCGCAGCTTGTCGGACAGCTTTCCGTTGGCCTTCAGTTCACCCAGCACGGCCTCGTACTGGCCGGCGTCGGTGATCACGCCCACGTCGGCCCAGTTCTTGGCGGCAGAGCGAACCATGGCCGGGCCGCCGATGTCGATGTTCTCGATGGCGTCGGCCAGCGTACAGCCGGCCTTGGCCACGGTGGCCTCGAAGGGGTAGAGGTTCACCACCAGCAGGTCGATGGTGTCGATGCCGTGCTCCTTGAGGGCCGCCATGTGGGCGGGCAGCTCGCGGCGCGCCAGCAGGCCGCCGTGGACCTTGGGGTGCAGGGTCTTGACGCGGCCGTCCAGCATTTCGGGGAACTGGGTGACTTCGGCCACCTCGGTCACGGGCAGGCCGGCCTCGGCCAGCAGCTTGGCGGTGCCGCCGGTGGACAGCAGCTTGATGCCCAGGGCGTGCAGGCCTTGGGCGAATTCGACGATACCGGTCTTGTCAGAGACGGAGAGCAGGGCGTTCATGGGCGTCAGTGCAGGGAGTTTGAAGAAATGGAGATTCGTGCCTGCCGCTCAGAGCATGTCGTGCTCTAGCAGCTTCTTGCGCAGCGTGTTGCGGTTCAGGCCCAGCCAGTCGGCAGCGCGGGACTGGTTGTTGTCGGCCTGGGTCATCACCACTTCCAGCAGCGGCTTTTCGACCAGGTGGATCAGCATGTCGTACATGCCGTTGGGCTTTTCGCCGTCGAGATCGCGGAAATACCCCTCCAGGCTTTCACGCACGCATTGTTCGATGTTCTGGTTGCTCATACTGTCATTCCTGCGGGCTCTCCGAATTCGGCGCTTGTGGCGCCGGCATCGATGGCGGCCGGTATCCGGTCCATCTGTGCGCCCAGGGCGTCCAGATAGTCGGCCACGGCCTGCCATTGCACCGCGCAGTCCTCGATGGTGTTGATGTGTTGTCTGAATGCTTCACCGCCCGGCAGGCTGCGCAGGTACCAGGCGATGTGCTTGCGCGCGCTGCGCACGCCGGTGCCCTCGCCGTACAGGCTGTAGTGGTCCTGCAGGTGGTCCAGCAGCAGCCGGCGCAGTTCGGCCACCAGCGGCGGGGCCATGTGCTCGCCCGTGGCCATGAAGTGCGCGATCTCGCGGAAGATCCACGGCCGACCCTGGGCCGCGCGGCCGATCATCACGGCATCGGCGCCCGTGTAGGCGAGCACGTCGCGCGCCTTCTCGGGGCTGGTGATGTCGCCATTGGCCACCACCGGCACGCGCACCGCCGCCTTGACGGCAGCGATGGTGTCGTACTCGGCAAAGCCCTTGTAACCCTGCTCGCGCGTGCGGCCGTGCACGGTGAGCATCTGTATGCCCACCTCCTCGAAGCGGCGGGCCAGCACCACGGCGTTCCTGTGCGCGTCGCACCAGCCGGTGCGCATCTTCAGCGTGACGGGCACGCCGTGCGGGGCGCAGGCCTCTACCACAGCCTGGGCAATCTCCACGGCCAGGGCCTCGTTCTGCATCAGGGCCGAGCCGGCCCATTTGTTGCAGACCTTCTTGGCCGGGCAGCCCATGTTGATGTCGATGATCTGGGCGCCGCGGTCCAGGTTGTAGCGCGCGGCCTCGGCCATCATCTCGGCGTCCGTGCCCGCGATCTGCACCGCGATGGGGCCGGGCTCGCCTTCATGGTTGGCGCGGCGCGAGGTCTTGAGGCTGTTCCACAGGTCCTTGCGCGATGTCACCATCTCGCTGACCGCGTAGCCCGCGCCCAGGGCCTTGCACAGCTGGCGGAACGGCCGATCCGTCACCCCGGCCATGGGGGCGACGAACAGGCGATTGGCCAGGGCATGGGGGCCTATGGACAGGGGTGGGGAGGACATCGGAAAAGCCGGAGAAAACGCGCGCGCCGAGCACAAAACGGGCGGCAACAAAGGACCAAGATTGTACCTGCCCAAATTTTCAGCAGGGCTAAAACCGGGCCGTCAAGACGGCCAAGCAGCGAAAACAAGACAGTGCGCAGTTTTCATGGTGTGGGCACGAAGGTGCGCACCTGGCCCGGAACGGCCTGCAACCCGTAGGCACCGAGCCGGCCCTGCCACCAGCGGCGGTTGAATTGCACGTCGGGAGAGACCTGGTCGTCGGGCATGGGGCGCAGGCCGACCTTCTGCAGCCCGGCTTTCGGCTGCCCGGCTGCCTGCGGCCCAGCTGTCTGCAGCCCAGCCTCCAATCCCAGGTCCAGCGCCTCGCCGTCGGCCAGCGGGCCGCGCACCACGGCCATGGCCTTGCGCCCGTCGGTCACCCAGGCGTCCAGCACCAGGGCCGGGCCGGGCTCGGACCCGGCCAGGCTCACGCAGCCTTGCAGACGCGGCTCCAGGCCCAGCGGCTCCAGCTCGCGCTGCAGCTGCTCCAGCCTGTCGCCCACGGCCGGGTCTGGCAGGGTGCAGCCCTTGGCCTGCAGCGCTTTGCCCCAGGCGGAGGGCGGTGCAGCCTGGGCGGGCGGCGCCTGGACAGCGGCCTGTGCCACCACGGTGGTGTCCTTGCCTGGCGATGGCTGCAACGCAGCGCAGCCGGCCAGGCCGGCTGCTGCCATTCCCAATGCCGCCCATCCTGCAATCCGCCCTGTCTGCATGACGCCCCCTGTGCTTGTGGTTCTGGAACGGGTTCCACGATAGCTTCAGGCCGACAAGGCGTCAGCCAGCGCAGACCTACACTTACAGCACCTATGGAAGTCTGGATGCATCAACTGCTGGGCTGGTTGGCGCTGCCGCAGTTCGGCCTCAGCACCGTGTTCATCGTGGCCCTGATCTCGGCCACGCTGCTGCCGCTGGGCTCGGAGCCTGCGGTGGTGGGCCTGCTGCAGCTCAACCCCGATCTGTTCTGGCAAACGGTCTTCGTGGCCACGGCCGGCAATACGCTGGGCGGCGCCATCAGCTGGTGGATGGGGCTGGGTGCGCACAAGGCCTGGCGTGCGGCCCGCGAGCGCCGGCGCGCCGGACTGCCCGAGGATCTGCGGGCCAAGCCGCCCCGCGCCCTGTCCCGCCACGAGCGCCGCGCCCGCGTGTGGCTGCGCCGCCTGGGCGCCAAGGCCTGCCTGCTGAGCTGGCTGCCCGTGGTGGGCGATCCGCTGTGCGCCGTGGCCGGCTGGCTGCGGCTGCCGTTCTGGCCCTGCGTGTTCTACATGGCCATCGGCAAGTTCCTGCGCTATGTGGTGATGACGGTGGTGCTGCTGCAGCTGCTGCCGGCCTCCTGGGCCAGCTGAGGCCGAAGCCCTCCCACCTAAGCCCTCCCCTTTAGCGATCTACGCCTGCGGCTCGCGCGCCCAGGGCGCCAGCGCGAAGTGCGTGGCCAGGAAATCGATCAGCGCCTGCACGCGCGCCGGCCGGGCGCGCCCCGGCGGCGTGACGATGTGCAGGGCGATGGAGGGCACCTGCCAGTCATCCATGCAGGTCTGCAGCGCACCCGATTGCAAATCTTCCCAGGCCAGGAATTCGGGCTGCAGGGCCAGGCCCAGCCCGGCGCGCAGGGCCGGCGCCAGTCCCTCGGCATTGTTCACGCGCATGGCCGTGGGCACGACCTGGGCGAACTCGCCCCGGCGCGCATGCACGAAGCGCCAGGCCTCGCCCAGGCGGCTGTGCACATAGCGCAGCGCGCGGTGCTGCGCCAGCTCGCGCGGATGGGAGGGGCGGCCGTGGCGCTCGAAGTATTCGGGTGATCCCACCAGCAGCAGGCGCACCGTGCACAGGCGCCGCGCCAGCAGGCTGGAGTCGGGCAGCGAGGAGATGCGCAGCGCGATGTCGAAGCCCTGGGCCACGACGTCGATCAGCTCGTCGCTGAAGTGCAGGTCCAGCGTGACTTCCGGGTGCTCGGCCATGAAGGCGGGCACGGCCGGCGCCAGGTGCGAGATGCCGAACGACATGGGCGCCGCAATGCGGATGGGGCCGCGCAGGCTTTTGGACTGCTCGCTGATCTCGGCCTCCACGGCCTCGCCCTCGGCCAGGATGCGCGCGGCGCGCTCCAGCGAGGCCTGGCCGCTGGCCGTCAGCGACATGCGCCGCGAGGTGCGGTGGAACAGGCTGGTCTTGAGCCGCGTCTCCAGCCGCGTGATGGCCTTGGAGATGGTGGGCTGGGAGACGCCCAGGTCGGCGGCGGCCTTGGCGAAGGAGCCCGTCTCGGCCACCTTGGCGAAGACGGCCCAGGCTTCGAGGTCAGGAAGTCTTGGCATGAAAGTTTTGGAATAGATGTCTTTGCATATTTTCTATTCTCTTCTTGATCGGCAAAACATAAAGTTCATCCATCGCAACACACAACGCAGCAGGAGAACACCATGATCGAACGCCGTCCCTTCCAAGCCCTTGGCGGTGCCAACCACGGCTGGCTCGATGCCAAGCATCACTTTTCCTTCGCCGGCTACCACGATCCGGCCCGCATGGGCTGGGGCGCGCTGCGGGTGTGGAACGACGACACCATCGCCGCCGGCACGGGCTTCCCGCCCCATGCCCACGCCAACATGGAAATCATCACCTATGTCCGTGAAGGCGCCATCACCCACCAGGACAGCCTGGGCAACAAGGGCCGCACCGAAGCGGGCGATGTGCAGGTGATGAGCGCGGGCACCGGCATCCGCCACTCGGAATACAACCAGGAAAAGGACACGACGCGGATCTTCCAGATCTGGATCATGCCCGACGAGCGCGGCCAGCAGCCCCCGTCCTGGGGTGCCAAGCCCTTTCCCAAGGGCGAGCGCTCGGGCAGCTTCGTGGCCCTGGCCAGCGGCCTGCCCGGCGACGAGGACGCCCTGCCCATCCGCACCGCCGCCCGGGTGCTGGGCGCCACGCTGAAGGCCGGCGAGAGCACGGAGTACCGCATCGGCCGCGACCGCCTGGGCTACCTGGTGCCGGCCAGCGGCTCGGTGCAGATCGACGGCGTGACGCTGCAGGAGCGCGACGGCGCCGCCATCAGCGATGTGGACAGCTTCCGTGTGACGGCCCTGGCCGACACCGAGCTGGTGCTCGTCGACACGGCGCGCTGAAGCGCCATTGCCCCTCCCGGAGCCGCCCCGGCTCCGGCCGGGGCCCGGTGCGCAAACGTTCAAAAACCGCGCAAATCATCTATCCCAAGTTGAGAACGGTTCTTAATATTCACCGCTCTCCGGCAGGGCCTGTCCGGCCCGCCTGTCTTCCTCGAAAAATTTCCCCTACCCGTCCCAACTGCCTCCAGGAGATCACCATGACCGACCGCAAGTACCTCGAAGTCCTGACCCCCGCCAACAGCCAGATCATCTTCATCGACCAGCAGCCCCAGATGGCCTTCGGCGTGCAGTCCATCGACCGCCAGGTGCTCAAGAACAACGTGGTGGGCCTGGCCAAGGCGGCCAAGGCCTTCGGCATTCCCGCCACCATCACCACGGTGGAGACGGGCAGCTTCTCCGGCCACACCTATCCCGAACTGCTGGCCGTGTTCCCCGAGCACCAACTGCTGGAGCGCAGCTCCATGAACTCCTGGGACGACCAGAACGTGCGGGACGCACTGGCCAGGAACGCCGCCCAGGGCCGCAAGAAGATCGTGGTCTCCGGCCTGTGGACCGAGGTGTGCAACACCACCTTCGCCCTGTCGGCCCTGCATGACACGGACTACGAGATCTACATGGTGGCCGACGCCTCGGGCGGCACGTCGCTGGACGCGCACAACTACGCCATGGACCGCATGGTGCAGGCCGGCGTGGTGCCCGTCACCTGGCAGCAGGTGCTGCTGGAATGGCAGCGCGACTGGGCCCGCCGCGAGACCTACGACGCGGTGATGGACATCGTGCGCGAGCATTCCGGCGCCTACGGCATGGGCGTGGACTATGCCTACACCATGGTGCACAAGGCCGCCGAGCGCGTGCAGCATGGCGAGACCATGGGGCCCAACCCCGCCAAGGTCTGAGCACCAGCGCCGCCGCCGGCCCCGTCCACGGAGTGACACCATGAAGCTCTACGCACTTTCCCTTGGGGCCGGCCTGCTGGTCGGTGTGGTCTACAGCCTGCTGCAGGTGCGCTCGCCCGCACCGCCGCTGGTGGCCCTGGTCGGCCTGCTGGGCATCCTGGCCGGCGAGCAGATCGTGCCCGTGGGCCGGCACCTGCTGCAGGGCATGGACCTGCGCAGCGCCTGCAGCAAGACGCAGGCCACCGAGCATGTGCTGGGCCAGCTGCCCGGCCGCAAGAACGCCGATGCCGATGCCGATGCCGATCGGCACCACGGCTGACCCCTCCCCCTCTCCAAGAAAACTGCACCATGACCACGCGCAGAAAAGTCCTGGGCTCCGCCGCCACCCTTGCCATGGGTGGACTGCTGGGTTGCACCACCAACGCTCGCCAAGGAGCCTCCATGTCCGATTCCACGCCCGAAGTCATCTTCCACAACGGCCGCTTCACCACGCTGAACAAGGCCCAGCCCACCGCCACCGCCGTGGCCGTGAAGGACGGCCGGTTCATCGCCGTGGGCTCGGACGCCGAGGTGCTGGCCCTGGCCGGCAGCGGCACGCGCCGCATCGATCTGCAGCGCCGCAGCGTGCTGCCCGGCCTGTTCGACAACCACACGCACGTGATCCGTGGCGGCCTGAACTTCAACCTGGAGCTGCGCTGGGACGGCGTGCGCTCGCTGGCCGACGCGCTGGACATGCTCAAGCGCCAGGTGGCCATCACGCCTGCGCCGCAGTGGGTGCGCGTGGTCGGCGGTTTCACCGAGCACCAGTTCGTGGAAAAGCGCCTGCCCACCATCGACGAGATCAACGCCATCGCGCCCGATACGCCGGTCTTCCTGCTGCACCTGTATGACCGCGCCTTGCTCAACGCCGCCGCCCTGCGTGCCGTGGGCTACACCCGCGACACGCCCCAGCCTGCAGGCGGCGAGATCACGCGCGATGCCAACGGCAACCCCACGGGTCTGCTGCTGGCCAAGCCCAACGCCACCATCCTCTACAGCACGCTGGCCAAGGGACCCAAGCTGCCGCTGGACTACCAGGTCAATTCCACGCGCCACTTCATGCGCGAACTCAACCGCCTGGGCGTGACCGGCGTCATCGATGCGGGCGGGGGCTTCCAGAACTACCCCGACGACTACGACGTGATCCAGAAGCTCAGCGACGCCAACCAGATCACCGTGCGCCTGGCCTACAACCTGTTCACGCAAAAGCCCAAGGAGGAGAAGGCCGACTTCCTCAACTGGACGCAAAGCGTGAAGTACAAGCAGGGCAACGACTATTTCCGCCACAACGGCGCGGGCGAGATGCTGGTGTACTCGGCCGCCGACTTCGAGGACTTCCGCCAGCCGCGCCCCGACATGCCGCCCAGCATGGAGGGCGACCTGGAGGAAGTGGTGCGCGTGCTGGTGCAGAACCAATGGCCGTGGCGCCTGCACGCCACCTATGACGAGACCATCTCGCGCGCGCTCGATGTGTTCGAGAAGGTGCACCGCGACACGCCCATCGACGGCCTGAACTGGTTCTTCGACCATGCCGAGACCATTTCGGACAAGTCCATCGACCGCATTGCGGCGCTGGGCGGCGGCGTGGCCGTGCAGCACCGCATGGCCTACCAGGGCGAATATTTCACCGAACGCTACGGCGCACGCGCCACCGAGGCCACACCGCCCGTCAAGAAGATCCTGGAGCGCGGCGTGAAAACCTCGGCCGGCACGGACGCCACGCGCGTGGCCTCCTACAACCCCTGGGTGTCGCTGTCGTGGATGGTGACGGGCAAGACCGTGGGCGGCCTGCAGATGTACCCCCAGCGCAACCTGCTGGACCGCGAGACCGCGCTGCGCATGTGGACCGAGAACGTGGCCTGGTTCTCCAACGAGGAAGGCCTGCGCGGCCGCATCCAGGTGGGCCAGCTGGCCGACATGATCGTGCCCAGCAAGGACTACTTCGCCGTGCCCGAGGACGAGATCTCCTTCCTCACCTCCGAGCTCACCGTGGTGGGCGGCCGCGTGGTCTATGGCGCAGGCCCCTTCCAGCAGCATGACGACAACCCGCTGCCGCCGGCCATGCCCGACTGGTCGCCCGTGCGGCGCTTTGGCGGCTACGGCGCCTGGGGCGAGCCCGAGGGCGCGGGCAGGAACTCGCTCAACCCCGCGCGCTACCGCAGCCTGGCGGCAGCCTGCGGCTGCGGCACCAGCTGCGGCATGCACGGCCACAGCCATGCCGACGCATGGGCATCGAACGTGCCGGCCTCCGACCCCAAGAGCTTCTTCGGCGCGCTGGGCTGCTCCTGCTGGATGGCCTGAGGAGCAAGGCCATGTCCATCGATTCCAAGCCGTCTGCCCCAGCTGTTTCCGGCAGTTCCTCCGGCAGCTTCGCGCCGCTGCGCCAGCCCGTGTTCGCCGTGCTGTGGGCCGCCACGGTGCTGGGCAATATCGGCAGCTTCATGCGCGATGTGGCCAGCTCCTGGATGGTGACCGAGCTGTCGGCCAGCCCGGCCGCCGTGGCCCTGATCCAGACGGCGGCCACGCTGCCCATCTTCCTGCTGGCGATTCCGGCCGGCGTGCTGTCGGACATCCTGGACCGCCGCCGTTTCCTGATCGGCATCCAGATCCTGCTGGCCGCCGTCAGCGCCAGCCTGCTGCTGCTGGCACGCACCAACACGCTGACCGTGGAGTACCTAGTGGCGCTGACCTTCGTGGGCGGCATAGGCGCGGCGCTGATGGGGCCGACCTGGCAGTCCATCGTGCCCGAGCTGGTGCCGCGCAGTGACCTCAAGAACGCGGTGGCGCTGAACTCGCTGGGCATCAACATCGCACGCGCCCTGGGCCCTGCGGCCGGCGGCCTGCTGCTGGCCAGCTTCGGCGCGGCGGCGGCCTATGGCGCGGACGTGGCCAGCTACGTGTTCGTGATCGCCGCGCTGGTCTGGTGGAAGCGCCCCAAGGCCGAGGCCTCGGCCCTGAATGAGCAGTTCTTCGGCGCATTCCGCGCAGGCCTGCGCTATGCCCGCTCCAGCCGCGAGCTGCATGTGGTGCTGCTGCGCGCCGCCGTGTTCTTCCTCTTCGCCAGCTCGGTCTGGGCCCTGCTGCCGCTGGTGGCGCGGCGCATGCTGGGCGGCTCGGCAGGCTTTTACGGCGTGATGCTGGGCGCCGTGGGCGCAGGCGCCATCCTGGGCGCCCTGCTGCTGCCGCGCCTGCGCAAAAGGCTGGATGCCGATGGCCTGGTGCTGCTGTCCTCCGTGCTCAGCGCCGCCGTGATGGCCGCGCTGTCCACGGCGCCGCCGCAATGGGCCGCCGTGCTGCTGATGCTGGTGCTGGGCCTGGGCTGGATCATTGCGCTGACCACGCTCAACGGCGTGGCCCAGGCGGTGCTGCCCAACTGGGTGCGCGGCCGCGGGCTGGCCATCTACCTGATGGTGTTCAACGGCGCCATGGCGGGCGGCAGCCTGGCCTGGGGGCTGTTCGCGCAGGGCGTGGGCATTCCCACGGCACTGCTGATCGGCGCGGCGGGCCTGGTGGCCATCTCGCTGGTGTTCCACCGCATCAAGCTGCCCACGGGCGAGGCGGACCTGCAGGCCTCCAACCACTGGCCCGAGCCACTGCTGGCAGAGCCCGTGGCCCATGACCGTGGCCCGGTGATGATCCAGGTGGAATACCAGGTGCGCCGCGACGACCTGCCAGCCTTCATCGAGGCCATGCAGCATGTGGCGCGCGAACGGCGGCGCGACGGCGCCTATGCCTGGGGCATTGCCGAGCACACGGGCGAGCCGGGCCGGGTGATCGAGTGGTTCCTGGTGGAGTCCTGGGCCGAGCATCTGCGCCAGCACCAGCGCGTGTCCAAGGCCGATGCCGATCTGCAGGCCCAGGCGCTGCGCTTTCACATCGGCCCCGAGCGGCCCGTGGTCCACCACTTCCTGGCGCTGGATGCCGCCAGTGCTGCCAGTGCCGCAAGCGGGCCTGCGCAGGCACCGGCGCACGGCCACGCCCACTGAAGCGTTGCGGCAGGCCTGCCCCTGGCCTGCGCCCGGCCTGCCAGGACACCTCAGCGGATATCCAGCCGCTCCAGCGCACGCACCAGGTCGGCCAGCGTGCGCACCTGCATCTTGCGCATGGCCTGGCCACGCCGCACCTTCACCGTGATCTCGCTCACGCCCAGGTCCGCCGCGATCTGCTTGTTCAGCAGGCCGCGCACCACGCCCACGACCACTTCCTGCTCGCCCGGCGACAGCGACTGCCAGCAGGCGCGCAGCGCCTGTTCGCCGGCCTCCAGCGCGCGGCGCTGGCGGTCCAGGGCAATGCCCTGCTGGATGGCGTCCAGCAGGTCCTGGTCGCGGAAGGGCTTGGTCAGGAACTCGATGGCGCCGGTCTTCATGGCCTCCACGCTCATGGGAATGTCGCCATGGCCGGTGATGAAGATGGTGGGCAGCTTCAGGCCCATCTCCAGCATCTGGCGCCGGAAGTCCATGCCGCTTTGGCCCGGCATGCGGATGTCCAGCACCAGGCATGCAGGCCCCGCGGGCGGCTGCCGCTGCCAGTGGTCCAGAAACTCGCGCGTGGCGCCGAAGGCGCGCACGCACAGGCCTACCGAAGCCAGCAGGTCCTCGATGGCGGCACGCACCGAGGCGTCGTCATCGACGATGTAGACAAGTGCCTCGGCTTCGGCGGTGGAAGGTTCAGCCATGGCGCAATCCCGTGGAAGACCTGTCGCCCGTGGCCGGGGCGCAGGCAATGGTGATGTGAAAGACCGTGCCGCCGCGCATGTCCTCGCGGTCCGTGGCCCAGATGCGGCCGCCGTTGGCCTCGGCCATGTGGCGGCAGATGTTCAGGCCCAGGCCCATGCCGTCGGGCTTGGTGGTCCAGAAGGCATCGAACAGGTGGGTGCGGGCCAGCGGCGACAGGCCTTCGCCCGCATCGGCCACGGTCAGTACCAGTTGCTGGCCCAGGGCCTGGGTGGTGACGGTGATGCGCCGCTGCGCGGCCGGCGTGCCCTGCATGGCATCCATGGCATTGAGCAGCAGGTTGGCCAGCACCTGCTGGATGTGCACGCGGTCGGCCCAGGCCGGCTGCAGCGCGGGCGCCAGTTGCAGGTCCAGGGCCACGCCGCGCCGGTCCAGCTCGGCGTCCGACAGGCGCGCCATCTCGCGCACGGCGTCGTTGAGGTCGAAGGACTGGCGGCTGGGCACCTCGCCGCGCGCCATGCTGCGGATGCGGGCAATGACATCGCTGGCGCGCTGCGCATCGCCCAGGATGCGCTCCAGCGCCTGGCCGGCCTTGGCCAGATTGGGCGGCTCCTGGGCCAGCCAGCGCTGGCAGGCATTGCCGCTGGTGACGATGGCCGCCAGCGGCTGGTTGACCTCATGGGCGATGGAGGCCGTCAACTGCCCCAGGCTGGTGGTCTGGGTGATGCGCATCAGCTGGGTGCGCGCCTCATGGGCCGCGTTCTGGGCCGCCACCATCTTCAGGCCCAGATAGGCCGTGATGGCAATGGCCAGGATGCTGATCACCATGTTGATCAGTCCGGTGCGATAGGCACCGGCAGGCGTGAGCGCAAAGCTGGCCAGGGTCAGCACGATGCACAGCGCCGTGAGGCCGATGACCACGCGCGGGCTGAACCAGCGCACCGCCACCAGGATGATGGCGGTATGGAACACGGCGGCCGCCACGGCGTAGTCGGTCAGCGTGTCCAGCGCGAAGATCGCGGCCATGGCAGCCACCATGGCCGCCAGGATCAGGGCGCGGGGCCAATGGGGAAAGCGGCGCAGAGCGGTGGTCATGGCGTGCAGGGCTGCGATGAGGGCGTGTCGATTGTGTCGCAAGATGCCCTGCCCTCCCGCGATCAGAGGGCGGGTCGCCGGCCCACGCTCAGTTGGAGCTCCACCGTGGCCTTGGCCAGCTCGGTCTCTGCTTCCAGCGATCCAAGGTAGGCGTCGTCGGCCGAGCGCTGGGCGGACAGCAGCTCCAGCAGCGAAGCCTCGCCATGCCGGTAGGACAGGCGTATGCCCTCGAGCACGCGCTGCGCATCGCGCAGCACGCCGTCGCGGTAGCGCTGCACGTTCTCGCGCGCGGCGGTCAGGCGAAAACGCGCGCCGCGCACATCGGCCTCGGCCCGGTTCTGGGCCTGCTGCAGGGCCAGCATGGCCTGGGTCACGGCCGCCTCGGCCTGCACCAGATCGCCCCGGTCCAGGCGCGACAGCGGCAGCGGCACGCTGACCGAGACCGACAGCGTGCGCGAGCGCCCGCCGCCATCGAAGGGATTGCCCTGGGCATCGGTGCCGGCCGCCGTGGACGGCACGGCGGCCATGCCCACGGCCAGCGTGGGATTGACCCAGCGGTTGGCCTGGGCCAGGCCCGCGTTGTCGCGTGCATGCTCCAGCGCCGCCTGGGCGATGCGCACCTCGGCGCGCGACTGCAGCGCCTGGGCGACCAGGGCGTCGGCATCCTCCAGCCCCGAGTCTTCGGCCAATTCCATGAAGCCGCATTGCAGCGTGTCGCTGGCAAAGACTTCGGACAGGCGGCGCCCCAGCGGGACGGACAGCGCCAGCCGCGCGGTCTGCGCCTCGGCACGCGCCTGCACCACCTCGGCCTGGAAGCGGTCGCGCTCCACGCGCGACTGCAGCCATTCCACGCCGCCGATGTCGCCGGCCTTGCGCCGCAGCTCGTTGGCCTGCACCACGTCGCCCAGCGCCTTCAGCGTCTGCTGCTTGCGCTCCAGCGCCAGCGAGTCGCGGCAGGCCTGGGTGTAGTCCTGGGCGGCATCGGAGAACAGCTGGCTGCGCACGCCTTCAAGGCCGGCCTCGGACAGGCGCACCTGGCTGCGTGCGGACTGGATGCGCGCGGCGCGCTTGCCGCCCGTCTCCAGCTCCATGCTGATCTCGTAGTTGCGCGTGGTGGGCCGGGGCTGGCCGGTGCGCACCTGTTCGCGCGAAGCGCCCAGCGTGAGGCTGGGGTCGGGGCGTATGCCGGCGATGCCGATGCCGGCACGCGCGGATTCCACGCCCTGCTCCTCCGAGCGCAGCAGGGGCTGTGCTGCTCCACGGCGTTGAGGTAGTCGGAAAAGCGCAGGCCGGCGGACGGCGCCGTCTGCGCCTGGGCTGCGGCGCCAAGGCACAGCAGCACGGCCAGGGCCTGCCTGGGGAAGAAAAGGGTCGTTTGCATGGCGACTCGCATCAATGGGGTTGGCTCGTTGCGGTGTGCCGGCGGCCCTCGTCCTCGGCGGCATCCGGTTCGCCGCTCTCACCGCGTTCAGCGGCGCGGCGCTGGCGGCGCTCGGCCGCGCGGGCGGCACGGGCCTCGATCACGTAGTAGAGGTTGGGCAGCAGCAGCAGGGTCAGCAAGGTGGCGCTGAACAGGCCGCAGACCACGACGGTGGCCAGGGGCCGCTGCACGTCGCTGCCCAGGCCCGTGGCCAGCATGGCCGGCGTGAGGCCGAAGGCGGCGACGGTGGCCGTCATCAGCACGGGGCGCATGCGGCTGGAGGCGCCTTCGAGCACGGCTTCGCGCAGGCCCAGGCCGTCCTCGCGGCGCAGCCGGTTGATCTGCGAGACCATGAGCACGCCCGAGAGCACGGCCACGCCGAACAGCGCGATGAAGCCCACGGCGCTGGAGACGTTGAGCGTCATGCCGCGCAGGTGCAGGCCCGCAAAGCCGCCGATCATGGCCAGCGGCACCACGCCCAGCACCAGCAGCGGCTGGCGCAGGTTGCCGAACTCGCCGAACAGCAGCACCAGCATGATGCCCAGCGTCAGCGGCAGAATCATGAGCAGCCGCGCCTCGGCACGCTGCAGGTTCTCGAACTGGCCGCCCCACTCGATGTGCAGCTTCTGGCGGTCGTAGTCCAGGTGCTGGTCGATGGCGGTGTGCGCATCCTTGAGGAAGCCCGCCAGGTCGCGGCCGCGCACATTGAGCTTGACGAGGATGTGGCGCTCGCCGCCCTCGCGCACGATGACGCTCTGGCCCACGGTGGTGGTGATGCGCGCCACGTCGGCCAGCGGCACCTGGGCGCCGTTGGCGGCCGACAGGCGCAGCGCGCCGATGGCCTCGGGGCTGCTGCGCGTGTCGGGCGTGAAGCGCACGGCCATGTCGTAGCTGCGCTCGCCCACGTAGAGCTGGCCGATGGAGGCCCCGCCCACGCCGGTGGAGATGAGCTGCGCCACCTCGGAGGCATTGATGCCGTAGCGCGCAGCAGCCGCGCGGTCCAGCGCAATGCGCAGGTTGGGCAGCGGCGGCTCCACGTCCACGGCCACGTCGGCCGCGCCAGGCACTTTCTCCAGCACGGCCACCAGGGCATCGGCCACGCGCCGGTCCTCGGCCAGGTCCTGGCCGAAGACCTTCACCGTGAGGTCGCTGTGCGCGCCGGACAGCTTGTCCTGTACGCCGTCGATCATGGGCTGCATGAAGCCCACGGAATAACCGGGCAGCTGGTCGAAGCGCGCGGCCATCTTCGCGATCAGCTGCTGCTTGGTCAGGCCCGACTTCCATTCGCCATAGGGATGCAGGCCCACGCTGGCCTCGATGTGCGAGGGCGTCCAGTAGTCGGTGCCGTCATCGTTGCGCCCGGTCTGGGTGACGATGTAGGAGACCTCGGGGAACTCCAGCGCGGCGCTGCGCAGCGCGTCGGCCATGTCGCGCGCCTTGTCCAGCGTGATGCCGGGCGGCATCTGCACCTGCAGCCAGATGGAGCCTTCGTCCAGGTACGGCAGGAAGTCGCGGCCCATGGTGCCCGCCAGCACGCCCAGCGCCAGCAGCGATGCCGCCACGGCCCCGCCAGCCAGCGCACGCGGCCCACGGCCACGCCCAGGAAGCGGTCATAGCCCACGCCCAGCCGGTGCAGCACGGGGTTGTGGAAGATCTTGCGCGGCCTGCGGAAGGCCAGCCAGGCCAGGGCCGGCGTGAGCAGCAGGGCCACGGCCAGCGCCCCGACCAGGGCCGCGCCCACGGCGCTGGCCATGGGCGAGAACAGCTTGTACTCGATGCGCTCGAAGGCGAACAGCGGCAGGTAGGCAGCCGCGATCACGCACATGCCGAAGAAGATGGGCCGCGCCACCTGCAGCGTGGCCGTGATGGCGTCCCTGGGCGTGAGCGGCCGGTTCTGGTCGGCCTCGCGGCGCCGCAGGATGTTCTCGACCACGACCACGGCGCCATCCACCAGGATGCCGAAGTCGATGGCGCCCAGCGACAGCAGGTTGGCCGGAATCTTCGCGTGGTGCATGAAGATGAAGGCCAGCAGCAGCGCCATGGGAATGGTCAGCGCCACGATCAGCGCCGCGCGCGGGCTGCCCAGGAAGACCAGCAGCACCAGGGTGACGACGATCAGGCCTTCGGCCAGGGTCTTGCCCACGGTGTGGGTGGTGCGCTCGATCAGCGTGGTGCGGTCCAGGTAGGGCACGACCTTCACGTCGGGCGGCAGCAGCTTGCCGTTGAGCTCCTCCACGGCGGCGTGGATGCCCTCCAGCGCCTGCGAGGGGTTGGAGCCCTTGAGCAGCAGCACGATGCCCTGCAGGGTGTCGGAGTTGCCGTCCTTGCCCAGGATGCCGCGCCGCTCCACGTTGCCGTAGGTCAGCCGCCCCAGGTCCTTGACCAGCACGGGCGTGCCGCTGTCCGTGGTCTTGACGACCACGTTGCCCATGTCGTCCAGCGAGCCCAGCAGGCCCACGCCACGCACCACATAGGAGACATCGCCCCGGTCGATGACGCTGCCGCCGCCGCTGGCGTTGTTGGCATTGATGGCCTCGATCACCTGGGACAGCGCCAGCCCGTACTGCAGCAGCCGCGCGGGGTCCAGCTCCAGCATGAACTGCGTGGTCAGGCCGCCGAAGTTGGTCACGTCCACCACGGACTGGGCCTTCTTCAGGCGCGGGATCACCACCCACTGCTGCAGCTCGGACAGCTCGCGCAGGCTGCGCACCGGGCTTTCCAGCGTGTAGCGGTAGACCTCGCCCGTGGGCGAGCTGTAGGGGTCCAGCCCGGCGCGGGCGCCATAGGGCAGCGTGACCTCGTCGATGCTCTCCTTCAGGCGCTGGCGCGCCCAGTAGCCGTCCACGCCGTCCTCGAAGACCACGGTGATCAGCGACAGCGCGAACAGGCTGCGCGAGCGCAGCACGTGCATGCCGGGCGTGGCCAGCAGGGCGCGCTCCAGCGGAATGGTGATCTGCTGCTCGATCTCCTCGGCCGCAAGGCCTGGCACCTGGGTGACGATCTGCGAGGTCACGTCGGCAATGTCGGGATAGGCCTCCAGCGGCAGCTGCTTCCAGCTGAACACGCCATACAGGGCCGCGAAGCAAAAGACCAGCCAGACCACGCCGCGGCGCGAAAAGCCGATGTTGACGATGCGCTCGATCATTGCAGCAGCACTCCCCCGTTGACCACCACGCGCTCGCCGGCCGCCAGGCCCGAGAGGATCTCGGCCTGGCCGTCCTGCTGCGCGCCGACCTGCACGTCGCGCGGCTCGAAGCGCCAGCCGCCCTTGTCCACGAAGACGCGCGTGCTGACCTGGCCCTGCAGCAGGGCCGCGGCCGGCACCATCACGGCCTGGCGCGCCGGGGCGTCGAAGCCCACGCGCGCAAACATGCCGGGGCGCAGCCGCCCTTCGGGGTTGTCCACGGCCACGCGCACCTTGACGCTGCGCGTGGCGGTGTCCACCAGCTCGCCCACGTACTGCACGCGGCCCTGCAGCTGCAGGTCGGGATAGGCGGCCAGCGCGATGTGGGCCTGCTGGCCCACGTCCACATGGGCCAGGTCGCGCTCGCTGACGCTGGCGCTGAGCCAGACCTTGCGCAGGTCGGCCACGGTCATGACGGAGGCATTCACATCGTTCCAGTAGCCGCCCTGCGAGCCCGCCATCTCCACCACGCGCCCGCTGATGGGCGACTTGACCACGTAGCTGCCGCGCGAGCCTTCCTGCACGGCTGCGCCCAGCTGGGACAGATGATCGGAGGCGGCGCGCGCGTCGGCCCCCGCGGCGGCCAGCGACTGCTGCGCGGCCTCGTAGTCCTTGCGCGCGGCGATCTCGGCATCGAACAGCAGCTTCTGGCGGTCGAATTCCTGGCGCGCGTGCAGCAGCGCGGCCTGGGACTTGGCGTGCTCGGCACGCACGCTGGAGATCTCGGAGGAGTCCATGGTGATCAGCGCATCGCCGGCCTTCACCGCATCGCCCAGCTGGTGGTGCAGGCGCACCAGGCGGCCCGCCACGGGCGGCGTGATGCGGACCAGCTTTTCGGGCTCGGCCTCGATGGTGGCGGGGGCCGACAGGCGGGTCTGCAGCGGCTGCAGGGCGATCTCGGCCACCTGCAGGCGCTCGCGCAGCGGCGAGCCTTCGGGCACCACGATGAGGTTGCCTTCGCGGCGCACGGGGGCCGGCTGCGGGGCGGCGGTGGCGGGGGTTGCCACTGCAGCCTGGGTTTCGGCCGGGCCGTTGCAGGCGGCCATGGCCACGCTGATCAGCAGCCCGCCCACAGGCCAAGCGGCCGCCAGCAAGGGATGGCGCGGGTGCAGGCCATGGGGTCGGTCATGGGGTCGGCCATGTGGTTGGCCATGGGGTCGGCCTGGTCGTTCAGAAGCGAGAAAGCGGGTCATCCTGAGGTCTCCGGGCGCCACGGACCCGCGCAGACCTCTCGCCCCTTCAGGCGATCACAGGCCTCCGCCCGGGTCCGGGCAGATCAAGAAATGGAAGAAGGGAAAGACGGAAAGGGACGGCGCGGCAGCGCCTGGCAGGATCGGGATCGGAATCAGGATCGGGGTCCATGGGGTACTCCTTTGCGTGTGGGTGGCGCAGTCCCCGTGCAGGCCGGGAGTCCTGTTTGCTGCAGTGCAATATGTGCCCGGAATTATCAAAGGCGAAAGTGCCAGCGGCCAGCCTTTGTTGGGAAGGCTGGCCTGTTCATTGGTGGATGCGGGATATACCTTCGTATAGAAGATGGCCGGCACAAGGCCCCTCGGCCTGGCCCGGCCCGGCCCGGACCGGAAAGCAAAAAGCCGCCAGCGCGGAGCGGGCGGCTTGCGGACGATGGCCTGCAGGAAAGCTCAGTCCACTTTCAGGCCGATGGCTTTCACCAGTTCGCCAAAGCGCTCGCGCTCGGTGGCGTGGTGGTCGATGAAGGCCTTGCGGCTCAGCGGCGCGGGCGTGGCGCCCAGGGTGAGGATGACGTCGTTGACGTTCTTTTGCTCCAGCGCCTTGGCCACGGCAGTGCGAACGGCCTCGATCACCGATTCGGGCGTGCCCGTGGGCGCGTAGATGCCGAACAGCGTGTCCGCATCAAAGCCCGGCAGGCCGCTTTCGGCCAGCGTGGGCACGTTGGGGTACTGCGGCGAGCGGTGCGGGCTGCCGATGGCCAGCAGGCGCAGCTTGCCCGCCTCGACCTGCTTGAGGCCCGGACCCGGGTCGAACCAGAACTGCAGCTGCCCGCTGAGCACGTCGCTGAGCGCCGGGCCCGCGCCCTTGTAGGGGGCGTGCACGGCATCGACACCGGCCATGCGCTTGAACATCTCGCCGGCCAGGTGCGGCGAGCTGCCCTGGCCCGGCGAGCCGTAGGACAGCTTGCCGGGGTTGGCCTTCAGGTGCTTGATGAACTCGGCCACGTTGGTGGCGGGCACGGCGGGATTGGTCTCCAGGAACACATGCACGCGCGCCACGGCAGCCACGGGCGTCAAATCCTTTTCGGGATTGAAGGCCAGCTTGCTGTAGATCATCGGGTTGATGGTGATGGCCCCGCCCGAGCTGAGCAGCAGCGTGTAGCCATCCTTGGGCGCGCGCACGGTCTCGCTGATGCCGATGTTGCCGCCCGCACCGGGCTTGTTGTCCACCACCACCGACTGGCCCAGCACCTGGGACATGGTGGGCGTGATGGCCCGCGCCAGCACATCAGCCGCGCCGCCGGGCGCGAAGTTCACCACCAGGCGCACGGGGCGCTCTGGCCATTTGTCGCCGGCCTTCTGCGCCAGCGCAGGGACCGAGGCCGTCGCGCCCAGCAGGGCCAGCAGGCCCAGGCGGCGCCAGCGGCTGAAGGGGGTTGTCTTGTGCATGAGCTATGTCTCCTTGGGTTATGAGTTCTTGAAAACGGTGAGGGCGCCTGAAGCAGCAGCGGCGCTACGGTCAATCCAGCCGTATGCCCGCCGACTCGATGACCTGGCCCCAGCGCCGGCTTTCGCTGCGCCAGTAGTCACGCATCTGCGCAGGCGTGCCGGGCAGCGGCTCCAGCGACAGCGCCTCGAAACGCGCCAGCACGGCAGGCGAGCGCAGCGCCTGCTGCAGCGCCACGGACCAGGCCTGTACGGTGGCGTCGTCCGTGCCTGCGGGTGCCACCAGGCCCTGCCATGCATGGGCCTCGAAGTCCTTCACGCCCTGCTCGGCCAGCGTGGGCACAGACGGGTGGCTCTTGAGCCGCTCGGCGCTGGCCACGCCGATGACGCGCAGCTTGCCGGCCGCAATGTGCTGGGCCGCCGCCGCACTGTCGGCCAGCATGAAGGGGATCTGGCCGCCGATCACATCGATCAGGGCCGGCCCCGCGCCGCGATAGGGCACATGGGACATCTTCAGGCCCAGGCGCTGCGACAGCAGTTCGGTGGCCAGGTGGTGGGGCGTGCCCAGGCCCGGGCTGCCGTAGCTGACGGGGCCTGGCTGGGCCTTCACCCACTGCGTGAACTCCTGCAGGTTGTGCACCGGCAGCTGGTTGCCGACCACGAGGAACAGCGGAAATCGCGCCAGCAGGCCGATGGGCACGAAGTCCTTCTCGGCGTTGTAGGCCAGCTTGCGAAACAGGTGGGGATTGGCCGCCAGCGTGGCGAAGTCGGCCGTGAAGACCAGGCTGCCCAGCTCGCGCGTGCGCGCCGCGTATTCGGCGGCGATGTTGGTGCCGGCCCCGGGCTTGTTCATGACGACCACGGTGCGGCCCAGGGCCTTGCCAAAGGACTCGCCCACGGTGCGCGCCACGGCGTCCGAGCCGCCGCCTGCGGCAAAGCCCACCACCCATTCGACGGGCTTGCCGGTCTGGGCGCGTGCCGCGCCCATGCCCAGCAGGGGCGGGGCGCCTATGGCCAGTGCGGCCTTGAGTGCTTGTCTGCGCAGCATCTTGTCTCCTTCTTGTAGTGGCTCGTTTTGCCTTGAGCGCGTTCAGCGCGGTGCGACGGCGCCCGCGTTCTCCGACAGGCTGACCAGTGCGTGCAGCGTGCGCGTCACGGGCACGGCAATGCCCAGGCGGTCGGCCACCTGCAGCACGGCGCCGTGGATGGCGCCCGTCTCGGTGGCACGGCCGGCCAGCAGGTCCTGCAGCATCGAGGGCTGGTGGCCCCGGTGGTGGTCCAGCGCATCGCGCACCGCCGCGCCCACGCGCTCGGCGCTGGCGGCGACGCCATGGGCATGGGCGACGGACAGCACCTCGTCCAGCACGCGCTGCAGCAGGGCCTCGCCCTGCGGATTGGCCAGTCCGTCCACGGTCTGGCGCGTCACGGCGCACACGCCGTTGAAGGCGGCATTGAAGGCCAGCTTCTCCCAGATGGCTTCCTGCACCTGCGGGTCGATGCTGCAATGCATGCCTGCGCGGTTGAGGTCTTCCGCCAGCAGGTCGAAGACCGCGCTGCGCTGGCCGTTGCAGGGCATGAAGCGGATACCGCCCTGCCCCATGGAGCTGACCTCGCCCGGCGACATCACGCGCGCAGGCCAGGTGGTCACGCCCACGGCGATGCGTTCGAGCGGCACCATTTCACGCAACACATCGGCATGGCCTATGCCGTTTTGCAGGCTCAGGAAGTGCGTGTCCGGCCCGATGAGATGGGCAATGCCCTGCAGTGCAGCGCGCGTGTGGGCCGACTTGGTGAAGACCAGCCACAGCGCGGGCCCGGCCGTGAGCTGCTCGGCCCGCGCCGCATGCACGCGGGCCTTGAGCAGCCCCTCATCGGTGTGGCAGCGCGCGCCTTCGCGGTTCAGGGCCTGCAGCAGCTCGTCGTTCACGTCGACCAGGGTCACGTCCAGGCCGATGCGGGCCAGCCGCGCCCCGAACAGGGTGCCCATGGCGCCTGCGCCGAGGATGCCTATGCTTCTTGTGTTTTCCATTGCCGTGTCTCCTGCAGGGGGCTTCGCCTCAGGCGACTTCGACCTCGACCACGATGGGCTTGGGATGGGCCAGCGCGCGCTCCAGCACATCGGCCAGCTCGGCCGCGTTCTCCACATGCACGCCGTCGCAGCCCTGGCCACGGGCCAGCGCCACGAAGTCGATGTCGGGCAGTTCCGTGCCCTCGACCTTCTCGCCCTCGCGGTAGCCGAAGACATGGGCGAAGTCCTGCAGCGCTGCGTAGCGGCGGTTCTTGAGGATCACGAAGCTGATGGGCAGGCGCAGCTGGGCTGCGCTCCAGAGGGCCTGGATCGCATACATGGCCGAGCCGTCGCCGATGACGGCGACCACCTTGGCCTCGGGCTGCGCCAGCGCCACGCCCACGGCGGCCGGCATGCTGTGGCCCAGGCCGCCGCTGCACATGGTGTAGAAGGTGCCCGAGTGGAAGATGGGCAGGTAGGTCTGGATGGTGGAGCGCGAGCTGGGCGCCTCTTCCACCACGATGCTGTGGCGGTCGCGCACCTGGGCCAGCGTGTGCATGGCAAAGGCCACCGACATGCGCTCGCCTGCGGCGGGCGCGGCCGGCACGGGCGCTGCGGGCCGGGGTGCGGGCGCCTGGCGCGGGGCGGGTGCGGGGCGCTGCAGCAGCTCCTCCACGCCCATGCGCACATTGCCCACGGCAGCCGTGCCCACGGGGGCCCAGGCGGCAATGGCCGGGTCTTCGATCAGTTGGTAGAGCGCCGTGCCTTCGGGGATGTGCGGGCCCTCGCCTTCCACGTGGTAGGTGAAGGCGGCCGCGCCCACGGCGAAGACCACGTCATGGCCGGACAGCAGTTGCACGATGCGCTCACGCATGGCGGGCAGGAAGCCGGCGAACAGGGGATGGTCCTCGGGGAAGCTGCAGCGCCCGCTCATGGGGGCCACGAAGACGCGGGCCTGGTGGCGCTCGGCCAGCGCGACCACGGCATCCCAGCCCTGGGCCCGGTCCACGGCCGCGCCCACGACCAGGGCCGGGGCACGCGCGGCGTCCAGCGCCTGGCCTATGAGGTCCAGCGTGCGCGGATCGGGCCGCGTCTCGAAGCCCACATGGCGCAGCGTGACGGGCTCGGCCGGCTTGTCCCAGTCATCGGCGGGAATGGAGACCAGCACGGGGCCGCGCGGCTCCTGCATGGCGATGTAGTAGGCGCGCGCCAGCGCCTGGGGCACGTCTTCGGCGCGCGCGGGCTCGCAGCTCCACTTCACATAGGGCTTGGGCAGCTCGGCGGCCTGGTTGGAGTGCAGGAAGGGGTCGAACTGCAGCAGCGAGCGCGCCTGCTGGCCCGCCGTGATCACCAGGGGCGTGCGGTTCTTGAAGGCCGTGAAGATGTTGGCCATGGCGTGGCCCACGCCCGCAGCCGAATGCAGGTTCACGAAGCTGGCATTGCGCGTGGCCTGGGCGTGGCCGTCGGCCATGCCCACGACGACGGTTTCCTGCAGGCCCAGCACATAGGAGAAGTCTTCGGGGTAGTCGCGGAACAGCGGCAGCTCGGTCGAGCCCGGGTTGCCGAAGATGCGCGTCATGCCCAGCTCGCGCAGCATGGCGATCACGGCATGGCGCACGGTGTAGGTCGCGGTGGAGGTCACGGTGGAAGGGGATGCCTCGGCGGGCTGGCTGCGCGGTGTGGTGGGTGCTTGCAAGATAGGGTCTCCTGGGGAATGGGCCGGCCGCCCGGTGCGTGCCGCGCGGTGGCCATGGAAGTCGGTGCCCATGGTGCAGGTGCTTATGATTTCCAGCAATTGAATAAACTATCTAAGAGATATTCACCAAATGGATATCAAGAACCTGGACCTCAACCTGCTGCGCGTCTTTGACGCCGTGTACCGCCACTGCAGCGTCAGCCGCGCGGCCGAGGAGCTGGGCATGTCCCAGCCCGCCGCCAGCCAGGCCGTGACGCGGCTGCGCCTGCTGCTGGGCAATCCGCTGTTCGAGCGCGCGCACGCAGGCGTGCGCCCCACGCCGCGTGCCGAGCGCCTGGCGCTGGCCGTGCGCCAGGCGCTGGAGGTGCTCGAAGTCGCCATGTCCGAGGCCCAGAGCTTCGAGCCACTGCAGGCGCGCCAGCGCTTTCGCATCCACCTGAGCGACATCGGCGAGGCGCGCTTTCTGCCGCCGCTGATGCAGGCGCTGCACCAGCGCGCCCCGCATGTGCAGCTGGAGACCCTGCCCATGCCGCTGGACGGCATTGCCGATGCGCTGGACCGGGGCACGCTGGACATCGCCATCGGCTTTCTGCCGGGTGGCACGCGGACCCGGCAGACCGTGCTGCTGTCCGACCACTACGGCGTGCTGCTGCGCAGCGGCCACCCCGCGCTGGCGCACCTGCCCGAAGACGCGCCACTGGCGCTGGCCACGCTGCGCCAGCTGGATTTCGCGGCAGTGCGCTCGCATTCGGAGACGCTGCGCATACTGCAGGCGCTGCGGCTCGATGAGCGCATCCGCCTGTCGGCCGCACACTTCATGGCCGTGCCCTCCATCGTGGGCAAGACCGACCTGGCGGTGATCATGCCGGCCGAGATCGCGGCCGGCTTTGTCGAGCGCGGCGGCTATGCGGTGCGCGATGCCGACCTGCCCGATCACCGCTTCGACGTGTCGCTGCACTGGAGCTGGCGCTTCGAGCAGGAACCGGCCAAGCGCTGGCTGCGCGAACTGGTCTGCGAGCTGTTCCAGCAGCCCCGGCACCGCGAGGCCGCCGCGCCCTGAAGGGCCGGCCGTCACGGGCATGACTTGCGGGCCTGCCGACTCAGTTTCGTCTAAGAAACCGGCGCCAGACTGGTCCCTGCGCCGACAAGGGCACGCGGCCGGCCGCGCCAAAGATGGACACCGGCCTGTTTCATCCACTCTCCAGGAAAGACTCACCATGCAACTCAAGGACAAGGTCGCCTTCATCACCGGCTCGGCCAGCGGCATCGGCAAGGAGATCGCCACGCTGTTCGCCAGCGAGGGCGCGCGCATCGTCATTGCCGACCTCAACAAGGAGGCGGCCGATGCCACGGCGGCCGAGCTGCGCGCCACGGGAGCGCAGGCCATGGGCGTGGCCGTGGACGTGACCGACGAGGCCCAGGTCAACGCCTCGGTCGAGGAGGCCGCCCGGGCCTTCGGCGGCATCGACATCCTGGTCAGCAATGCCGGGATACAGATCGTGCATCCGGTGGAGGAATTCAGCTTTGCCGACTGGAAGAAGATGCTGGCCATCCACCTGGACGGCGCCTTCCTCACCACGCGCGCCTGCCTCAAGCACATGTATGCGCAGGGCCGCGGCGGCAGCGTGATCTACATGGGATCGGTGCACTCCAAGGAGGCCTCGCTGCTCAAGGCGCCCTATGTCACGGCCAAGCACGGCCTGATCGGGCTTGCCAAGACCGTGGCCAAGGAAGGCGCCAAGCACGGCGTGCGCGCCAATGTGATCTGCCCGGGCTTCGTGCGCACGCCGCTGGTGGACAAGCAGATTCCCGAGCAGGCCCGCACGCTGGGCATCAGCGAGGACGAGGTCATCAAGAACGTGATGCTCAAGGAAACCGTGGACGGCGAGTTCACCACCACCGAGGACGTGGCCCGCGTGGCCCTGCTCTTCGCGGGCTTTCCCAGCAATGCGCTGACCGGCCAGTCGCTGGTGGTCAGCCACGGCTGGTTCATGCAGTAAGTCGCCAGTCGGCCACTCAATCGGCCTTCAGGCCCAGCGCACGCGTCACGGCCGCATAGCGGTCGATGTCGGCCGCGATCAGCGCCTGGAATTGGCCCGGTGTCTGCCGCGCCAGGGTGTAGCCCTGGTCGCGCAAGCCAGCGCTGACGGCGGGATCGGCCAGCGCCTGCTCCAGCGTGTCATGCAATGCCTGCACCGTGGCCCGGGGCGTGGCGGCAGGTGCCAGCAGGCCATGCCACTGCTCCACCGCAAAGCCCGGCAGGCCGCGCTCGGCCACCGTGGGAACGCCGGCCAGCTGCGGCAGCCGCTGCGGCGCCGTGACGGCCAGGGCGCGCACGCGGCCTGCAGCGATCATGGCCGCAGCACTGCTGGCCGTGACCATGCCCGCCGCCACCTGGCCTGCCGCCACGGCCGTGATGGCCGGGCCGCAGCCCTTGTAGGGCACATGCTGCACAAAGCGCTTCGCCTCCCGGGCCAGCATCTCGCCGGCCAGGTGCTGGGGCGTGCCATTGCCGCAGGAGGCGAACAGCAGCGGCCGTTCCTGGCGCGCCTGGGCCAGCGCATCCTCCAGCGTCTGCAGCGCGCTGTCCGCAGGCACGACCAGCACCGAGGCGATGGAGCCCGCGTTGAATACCGCCGTGAAGTCCTTGCGCGGGTCGAAATCCAGGCGTTCGTAGACACCGGGGTTGATGGCGAACGAGCTGTTGGCCATCAGCAAGGTGCTGCCGTCCGCTGCGGCCTGGGCCACGGCATGGGCGCCGATGTTGCCGCTGGCGCCGGGCCGGTTCTCCACCACCACGGGCTGGCCCAGGCGCTGCTGCAGCTGCTCGCCCAGGCGCCGCGCCAGCAGGTCCGTGCCGCCGCCCGGCGGAAAGGTCACGACGATGGTGATGGGCCGCTCCAGGCGCGTGCCGGCCTTGCCCGGCGCCGCCAGCCACAGCCCCGATGCGCCAGCCAGCAGCGCGCAGGCCGCCAGCGTCCAGAGTCTCCGTCGCTTCAAGGTACGCCCTTCAAAAAACATGGCAACTGCTCCACTGGGCTAGGTGCAAAAAACCGGCGCAGCCCAACTCAGGGACACCGAGCAAGGGCCGCCCCGCAGCCAGGGTGTCGTTCCCCTCCCGCGCAGCGAGAGAGGGGGAAGCCGCGCAGCGGCTCAGGGGGTGCCTCATTTCAGGTGTCGAGGCCGATGTCGAGAACCCGGGCGCTGTGCGTGATCCAGCCCACGGCGATCTGGTCCACGCCGGTCTCGGCCACGGCGCGCGCCGTCTCGGGCGTGATGCGGCCCGAGGCTTCGGTCACCGCGCGGCCGCGTGCCATGGAGACGGCCGTGCGCAGCGTGTCCAGGTCCATGTTGTCCAGCAGCACCACTTCCACGCCCAGGGACAGCGCCACCTCCAGCTGCTCCAGCGTGTCCACCTCCAGCTGGATCTGCACCATGTGGCCCACGCCTGCGCGCGCCCGGGCCAGGGCCTCGGCCACGCCGCCGGCCAGCGCGATGTGGTTGTCCTTGATCAGCACGGCATCGTCCAGGCCGAAGCGGTGGTTGCTGCCGCCGCCCACGCGCACCGCGTACTTCTGCAGCGCACGCAGGCCCGGCATGGTCTTGCGCGTGCAGGTCACGCGTGCGCCCGTGTCGGCGATGGCCCGCGCGATCGATGCCGTGGCCGTGGCCACGCCGCTCAGGTGGCACAGGTAGTTGAGCGCCACGCGCTCGGCGGTGAGGATGGCGCGCGCGCTGCCGTGGATGCGCGCGATCTCCTGGCCGGGCGCCAGTTCGCTGCCATCGCGCAGCACCGGCTCGAAACGCGACTGCGCATCCAGCGCACGGAACGCCAGCCGCGCCATGTCCAGCCCGGCCAGCACGCCCTCCTGGCGCGCCACCAGGCGCAGTTCGGCCTGTGCGTCCGCAGGGACGATGGCATCCGTGGTCAGGTCGCCCGCGCGGCCAAGGTCTTCCAGCAGGGCCGAGCGCACCAGCGGCTCCAGCATCAGGTCGGGCAGCGGCGGTACCGGCAGGCGGGCACTGAGGGCATTGGCAATATTAATGCTCATTTTGAGTATATGTAGGTCAAAAAAATGTGGCGCGCGGCCTTGCGGGCTTGAGCGAGGAACTTATGCTAGATACGAGCATAAGTGCTGTCAAGCCATTGTCACAATCGGGCAAGTGCCGTGCGGCTCAGGGAGAACCGTCGATGCCCTTGGCCAGGGGCAGCTTGCTGCCGGAGATGGCCCGCTCCAGCAGCACATCGCTGCGAAAGCGGAACAGCTTGGCGGGCCGGCCCGCCGAGCCCACCGTGAGCTGGCCGGTCTCCTCGACCAGATCCTGCTGCTCGATCAGGCGGCGGAAGTTCTGCTTGTGCAGCCCGCGCCCGGCCAGGGCCTCCACCGTCTGCTGCAGCTGCAGCAGCGTGAACTCGGGCGGCATCAGCTCGAACACCACGGGCCGGTACTTGATCTTGGCGCGCAGCCGCGCCATGCCCGTGGCCAGGATGCGGCGGTGGTCGTGGTGCATGGCCTCGCCAGGCAGCATGGCGGCCGCGCCATGGACGCGGTGGGCCGCCTCCTGCACCAGCCCGGCCTCATACAGCAGCTCGTAGCGCTGCAGCACCATGTCCTCGTTCCAGGGCCCGCCGTCCAGGCCGAAGGCGATGTCCGCGCGCTGGCGCCGCAGCGCACGCTGGGCGCCGCGCGCCTCGGCCATCCAGGCATGCAGGCGCGGAGCGATGTGCGAGCGCAGCAGGGCCGGCTCGCCACTGCGCCAGTCTTCCCAGGGAAAGTAGCGGTACCAGTCCTGCCAGACGGCCTGCCCCGCACTGCGGTCCGCGGATTCGCGCGTCAGCCCCAGATAGCTGACCGAGATCACGCGCGCCCCGCTGGCATCGGTGCGATCGCCATCGGCAAAGGTGTAGAGCTGCTCCATGTAGCCCAGCGGGTGATGGGTCTGCTCCTCCACCCAGGCGCGCAGGCCGGCCTGCAGCGAGCGATGCCCCACCTCGAACGGCCCCGCCGGCAGCAACTGCCCGTCCGCCGTGGTCAGCACGCGCGGTGTGCCCTGGGTCACCGCCGCCAGCACGGCAACGAGTTCGGCATGGATGGGAGAGGCTGCGGGACTGGTGGGGTGGGGCACGAAGGTGAGGGAGGTCGGTTGGCGGGATGGGTGATTATGGTGGGTTGCAGGGGCAGCTTCGAGCCCGGCACAGCAGACCGCCACGGGCTATCAGACGGTCAAATTCAACCTGTTGAGCACTGGCGTGTTTTTCTATCGCATGACTACCCGCGGCGTTCGAGCTGTCGCAGGTGCTTTTCCAGCAGTTCGGCGGTGTGCTCATTCATGCCCGCCTCCCAGCTCGCGCTCGATCTGTTCGATGCTGGGCAGGCTGCTTTGCAGGGTTTCCGGCAAGGCACGGGTGAGCTCGAAACCGGAAACGCCGATGGGCTTGTCCACGCCGCGCAGCGCATATTCGGCCAGCACGTGATTGGGTTTCTGGCACAGGATCAAACCGATGGTGGGTTGGTCGGTTGCGTGTCGCAACCTGTCGTCCACAACGTTGCAGTAGAAGTTCATCTTGCCCGCGTATTCAGGCTTGAAATCGCCCCGCTTGAGGTCGATGACCACGTAGCAACGCAGCTTGAGATGCGTAGAACAGCAGGTCTATGTAGAAATCGTCTCCGCCAAGGTCCAGGTGATATTGGCGCCCCACAAAGGCGAAGCCCTGGCCCAGCTCCAGGAGAAATTTTTCCAGATGGGTGATCAGACCGGTTTCCAACTCACGCTCATGGAAACCTGATTCCAGCGTCAGGAAGTCGAACAGGTAAGGGTCCTTGAGCGTTTGCTGTACCAGGTCGGAATCCGGCGGAGGCAGGCGCAAGGCGAAGTTGCTGGCAGCTCTGCCTTGTCGCAGGTGCGCGGCTGTTTCGATCTGCATCAGCAGGACACTTCGGCTCCAACCGTTTTCGATGGCTGCGCACATGTACCAATGGCGTGCGCCCGGCTCCTTGACCTTGGCGATCAGCTCGGCATGGTGGCCCCACGGCAGGGACAGCAGAACATCAGCAGCAAACACCTGTGCGCCATCTGCCGCCACCCCCGGTGTCTGGCGGCTTTGTGCCACAGCCTGTGGCACTTTTTCGCTGGGGGCAAGTTGTGCCACGGCCTGTGGCACTTTCTCTGTGCTCCCGGCTGTGGCAGCCAGAGAGGGATACTCGCGATAAAAAGCCAGCATGCGCTTGATGTTGCGCTCGGAAAAACCTTTTTCCTCCGGCAGTTCGTTGTGCAGATCCTTGGCCAGCCGAGGGATGACTGCGGCACCCCAGCCTTCCCGCTTCTGGCGCTGGTCGATGAGTGCCCCGATATCCCAATACAGGCGGATCAATTCGGCATTGACCGCCAGCATGGCCCACGTCTGGGCACGGCGGACACGCTGCTTGATATCGGCCAGCAGCGCCGGGTAGTCGGCAGGCAGGTGGGTGCTCATATTGCGCCCCCGCTGGTGGCCCTGAGTGCGTCCGGAGGGAATTCTTCGCGCACCTCGGTCCGGGCGTCCCATCCAGCCTTTTCCATAGCCTGCGTGATGAGCTTGGTACAGATATCGCGTTCGCCAAGCGCCTGCTTATCCATAGGACGTGATTCCTTTCTTGCTGGCGTTACCTTGCTCGGGCCTGTCTTTTCACCCTGTCGGGTGACGACGGGTCATCTTACGGCGCTCGCTCCGAAACAGCCTGGGCCTCTGCCAAGCAATCCAACACGATCGGAAGCTCAATGGCCAGGCACCCCGCGGGACATCTGCATTGCATTCCCGCAGAAGAGTTCGGCACGGATGGGAGGGGCTGCGGAACTGGAGGGTGGAGGCGGTCGGTTGGCGGGATGGATGACTATGGTGGGTTGAAGGCGCCGGTCTGCCCCCGGTCAGGCGCGCGCGTTCACACTGCCGCCGATGTACTGGTCCACCATGGCCTTGGCCTGTCCCAGGCTGCAGCCATGCTCGCTCTGGCAGGCCCTGATGGCCGCCATCTTCTGCAGGGGATCGGCGGCAAGGGTACGCCAGTCGATCTTTGCGGGCTCTGGCGCAGGGCCGTGCCGCGCGTCTCCCTCCTCCACCGAACGCACTTCCCAGCGCGCCACGACGGGAAAGGAAAGGTCCACGGCGGGCAGCCGGTCCAGTTCGGCCGCCAGTTCATCTTGTGAAATCAATGAAGCCACCTGGCGAACACGCGCCCGGGGCCCGTCGCGCCAAGGCCTGATCTCCAAGGGACGCCGGCAGAAATCCTGCAGATAGTCACCCAACTCCTGCGTCATGAAGCGCGCGGCCTGCGCGACATCGGCCCGCAACAGTTGCAAGGCCTCCGACTGCGAGAAGTCATCCAGCTGATCGCTCAGGTCCGCAAAGGCCTGCAGAAATCCCGCGCAGACAAAGTCATCGAAGCAGGCGTGCGAAAGACTGCTGGCCTCGTCATCGTGCAACACCAGCGCCACGCCCACGCCATGCGTGTCCAGCGGCGTCAGGCACCAGGCATCGCCGGCGCCCGACTGGGCGAATGGCAGAAAGCTCCGGCCGTTCTGTGCGCCAGGATGAAGCCAGCCCTCGATGATTTCCCGGCTGGCTTCGGCGTCTATCCATTCGAAGTCCTGCCAACTCATGAACAAGGGCGGGTCCTGCAGGCAGCGCTGGCGCCAGGTGGCGGCCCAATCCGGACCGTAGACGGTCTTTCCCGATGCCAGGAGGTCGCTCAACAGCGGCGGAAGCGCAATGCCGGTCTGGATGGAGAGGTCGGCGTAGGTGGTCATTGGATTCATCCCACGTCCATATGCAGCCGATGCCGGCCGCAATGCACGCACTGGAAAAGGCAGCCGGAAATCATGCCGTCCGTGGACATGCGCTCCAGCATCCACTGCGCATCGTTCCTGTAGCTGCCTTCGATGTCGGGCAGGACTTCTGCGAGGAAAGGCTCGACGGCCTGCCTGTCGGCGTGACCCAGGAAGACACAGGGTGCGTTGCAGTGCGTGAGCCACACAGGCTGCTGCCAGGCCCTGTAGCCGGGCGTGCGCTGCGCGATCTCCAGCAGCAGTTCCCTGGCGATGGTGGGCTCGGGGTCTGCCGGATCAGGCGACACGCCTTCGATATCGGTATATCCCACAAGTTCGCCGTCGTATGTCTCGCAAGCCTGCCCGCTGGCAATGCACCAGGGACACAGGTAGTCGGGGCTTTGCTGGCTGTAGAACGGGCCTTCGTACCTGAGGCTGCGGTTTTGTCCGCAGCAGGAACACACACCCTCTTCTTGCTCGAAGACGGTTTCATAGGCACCGGGATGGAATCTGAAATGCGGGCGGTCCATTTCAAGGTCTCTCTTTCCCCAATGGAAAGGCGCCATTGTCCATGGACGTTCGGTGCGCGGGACCGAATCGATCCAGGCATGAAAAAACCGCGCACAAGCGCGGTTTCCTGAGGTGGGCGAGAGCTGCTTTTCAGCAGTTCTGCCGCGGCATCCGTTGCCTCAGACGTTGAACAGGAAGTTCATCACGTCGCCATCCTTGACGACATATTCCTTGCCTTCGGCGCGCATCTTGCCCGCGTCCTTGGCGCCTTGCTCGCCCTTGAAGGCGATGAAGTCGTCAAAGGCGATGGTCTGGGCACGGATGAAGCCGCGCTCGAAGTCGCCGTGGATGACGCCTGCGGCCTGGGGGGCGGTGTCGCCGACCTTGATGGTCCAGGCGCGCACTTCCTTGACGCCGGCCGTGAAGTAGGTCTGCAGGCCCAGCAGGCCGAAGCCGGCGCGGATCAGGCGGTTCAGGCCGGGTTCTTCCAGGCCCAGTTCCTGCAGGAACATGTCGCGGTCCTCGTCGCTCATCTCGGCCATTTCAGCCTCGATCTTGGCGCAGATGGCCACGACGGGAGCGCCTTGTGCCTCGGCATAGGCCTTGAGGCTGTCGAGCAGCGGGTTGTTCTCGAAGCCGTCTTCGCTGACGTTGCCCACGAACATGGCGGGCTTGGCGGTAATCAGGCAGAACTGCTTGAGCAGGGGCGCGTCTTCCTTGGAGACGGGCACCGTGCGTGCGGGCTTGCCCTGGTCCAGGGCAGCCTGGATGGGGGTCAGCAGCGCCACCACCTTGGCGGCTTCCTTGTCGTTGCCCGACTTGGCGGCCTTGCTGTAGCGGTTCAGCGCCTTCTCGACGGTGGCCAGGTCGGCCAGGCACAGCTCGGTCTGGATGACCTCGATGTCGGCGATGGGGTCCACCTTGTTGGCCACGTGGATGACGTTCGGGTCTTCGAAGCAGCGCACCACGTTGACGATGGCGTCGGTCTCGCGGATGTGGGCCAGGAACTGGTTGCCCAGGCCTTCACCCTTGGAGGCGCCGGCCACCAGGCCGGCGATGTCCACGAATTCGACGATGGCCGGGACGATGCGCTCGGGCGTGATGATGTCGGCCAGCTTCTGCAGGCGCGGATCGGGCACTTCCACCACGCCGGTGTTCGGCTCGATGGTGCAGAAGGGATAGTTCTCGGCGGCGATGCCGGCCTTCGTCAGCGCGTTGAAGAGAGTGGACTTGCCCACATTGGGCAGGCCCACGATGCCGCATTTGAGGCTCATGGCAGGGCTTTCTACAGGGATTCTGGGGACAAACCCCGTATTTTAGTCAACCGGGCATTTCCTGTCGTTTCAGGCGAACTGCCAGTCGCCGGCCACGGACTGGCCAACGACCAGTTCGGCCCCGTCGTGCAGGCCTTCCAGCACGGCATTCATGCCGAAGGTGATGGCGCCATCGACACGGTCGTCCTGGCGGTAGGTACGGATGGCGTCACCCACGGCGGTGCCCTGCACGGCCGTGACGGGGTCGATGTCGGGAATGGGGCAGCGTGTGCAGGGCTTGGCCATGCGCAGCCGCAGGCCCTGGGCATCGAGCACGTCGAGCCCGTCGACCCGGTCCTCGTCATGGGCCTCCAGGCCTTCGATCACGATGTTGGGGCGAAAGCGCCGTGCGTCCACCGCGGCGTGGCCGGCCGCCTGCAGGCGCTGGTTGAGTTCATCCACGGCCGCCTGGCTCAGTACCAGCAGCGGATAGCCGTCCGCGAAGTGCACAGGTGCGGCCTCGCCCCCGGTCCAGCGCGCGCTGGTGCGGCGCGGCGCCGTCGGGTCGAAGCGCACCAGGGCGCAATCCGCGCCCAGGGCTTGCGTCAGCCAGTGGGCGGCCTCGGGACCCATGTCCCAGGCCTGCACCCAGTCCGACCAGACGCGTGCCCGGCGCTCCGGCCCCGTGGCCTGCAGCGCGATGCGCAGCGGCGGCTGCTGGGGAAAGTGCAGCACCAGGTGCCCGGCCTCCAGCTCGGGGCGTATCCAGGCCATGCGCGGATGGTCGCGCTGGGTCAGGAATTCGCCCTGCGCATCGACCACCATCCAGTGGCGGTCCCAGGCCAGGCCGGTGGCGCCGACGCCGCTGCTTTGCAGCGCGATGCCCGCGCAGGATTTGACGGGATATACCCACAACTGGGCAATGCGGCCCTGCACGTCTCTTTCTTGGTCAAACATCGGATAGCTCTTTGTGGGAAATCTGGAGTGTGTATGCCATCCATGGTGCGAATGGCGCCATGCGATGGGCGGCAATATGCCAGATGGCGACGCAGGCTGCGGCAGGTCATGCCAAAGCCGGAGTTTGCGCCAGTTGGAATCCCCGGCATGGCCCGGACTCCTACAATGCCGGCCATGGCGCAAACCTTTGATGTATGTATACGCGGGGCCGGCATTGCAGGCCGGACCCTGGCTCTCCTGCTGGCCCGGGAACGGCTGCGCGTGGCCCTGGTGGTGGCCGCGCCGACCGGCAACGCGCCCGATGTGCGCGCCTACGCGCTCAATGCCAGCGCACGCGGCCTGCTGGACAGCCTGCGTTGCTGGCCCGATGACCAGCACGCCACGCCCGTGACGCAAATGGAAGTCTTTGGCGACCTGGACGGCCATGTGCTGTTCGACGCAGCCAGCCAGGATGTCGAGGCCCTGACCTGGATCGTCGATGTGCCCGCGCTGGAGCAGCGCCTGGCCGAGGCCGTGCGCTACCAGCCCATGGTCGAGGTGGTGGAGCAGCCCGTGGCGGCACCGCTGACGGCCATCTGCGAGGGCCGCGCCAGCCGCACGCGCAGCGAGTTCGGCGTGGACTTCGCCGTCACGCCCTATGCACAGCACGCCATCGCCACCCGGCTGCACTGCGAGCTGCCGCACGGACAGGTGGCGCGACAGTGGTTCACGCCCGAAGGCATCCTGGCCCTGCTGCCGCTGGACGGCCCGCAAGGCCACAGCGTGGCCGTGGTCTGGTCCATCGCCCGCGAGCTGGCCGACGGCTGGCTGGCCGCCGACACACAGGATTTCACCGCGCGGCTGGAAGCCATCAGCCAGGGAGCGCTGGGCCGGCTGGAGCTGAGCGCGCCGCGCATGGCCTGGCCGCTGCAGCAGGCCGTGGCCGACCACTGGTGCGGCTCCATGCCCGACGGCGATGCACGCTCGGCCCGCAGCTGGGTGCTGGTGGGCGATGCCGCCCACAACGTGCATCCGCTGGCAGGCCAGGGCCTGAACCTGGGCCTGGGCGATGTGCAGGCGCTGGCACGCGTGCTGCAGGAGCGCGGCTACTGGCGCAGCACCGGCGATCTGCGCCTGCTGCGCCGCTATGAACGCGAGCGCAAGGCCGCGCTGGCGCCCATGGGCCTGGCCATGGACGGGCTGCAGCAGCTGTTCAGCCGCTCCGAGGTTCCGGTGCAGATGCTGCGCAACTGGGGCATGAAGGGCTTCGAGCGCTTCGGCCCGCTCAAGGACTGGATGGCGCGCCAGGCCATGGGCCTGGACCCGCGCAGCGGCGCCTGAGCCTGGAGCCAAGCCGATCCCGTGCCGTTGAACCCTTTGCCGTTTTGCGACTCGTACCCCTGCTCCGTGGCGCCCCGCGCCGCGCAATCCCCCTCAACCACGGCGCGGCCGGCCTGAACGCGGCCCCGCCCACCCACCGCATTGCCATGAAACTCTTCGCCTGCCTGCTGACGGCCGCCAGCCTGACCTGGAGCCTCGGTGTCCATGCCCAGGACGCCAACCTGCGCAAGACGCTGACCGAGCGCATTCCCCAGCTGGAAAAGATCGACGAAATCCGCCCCACGCCCATGTCCGGCCTCTTCGAGGTGCGCATCGGCACGGACCTGTTCTATACGGACGCCAAGGGCAACTACCTGATCCAGGGCGAGCTGATCGACACCAAGGCGCGCCGCAATCTCACCGAAGACCGCATGAACCAGCTGACGGCGGTGGACTTCAAGCAGCTGCCGCTCAAGGACGCCGTGACCATCGTCCACGGCAAGGGCGAGCGCAAGATGGCCGTGTTCGAAGATCCCAACTGCGGCTACTGCAAGCGTTTCGAGCGCGACCTGCAGACCGTGGACAACGTCACCATCTACCTGTTCCTGTACCCCATCCTGAGCCCCGACTCGGCCGAGAAGTCGCGCAACATCTGGTGCGCCAAGGACCAGGCCGGTGCATGGGCTGACCACATGCTGCGCGACAAGGTGCCGGCAGCCGCCCAGTGCGACACCTCGGCCGTGCAGCGCAACTTGGCCTTTGGCCGCAAGTACAAGATCACGGGAACGCCCACCGTCATCTTCACCAACAACACCCGCGTGCCTGGCGCCATCAGCGCCCAGGAAGTCGAGAAGAACCTGGCCGCAGCCGCAGCCGCGCGCTGACCGCCACCGGGCGGGCCCGGCGCCATGGACGCCGGGCCCGCCCACCTGATCCCCCTCGGCCGGAGCTTCCCGGCTCCAGCCCGCCGCAGCGGGCCCGGGCAGCCTCCAGGCCACACCTGCAGGAGCCCGAATGACCTCTCCCCTCGCCGCCACCGCCACCGCCGCAGCGGACATCCACTACCGCGTGCAGGCCCTTGATGTGGATGCGCACCTGTTCAGCGTGCAACTGCACATCGCCCGCCCGGCCGCTGGCCAGACCCTGTCGCTGCCGGTCTGGATTCCCGGCAGCTATCTGGTGCGGGAATTCTCCAAGAACCTCCAGGGCCTGTCTGCCGAGCAGGATGGCCGCCCCGTCGCGCTGGCCCAGCAGGGCAAGAACCTCTGGCAGGCCGATTGCGCAGCCGGCGTGCCCCTGGTGCTCCACTACCAGTTCTGCGCCTATGACAGCTCGGTCCGCACGGCCTGGCTGGACCGCCGCCGCGGCTTTTTCAACGGCACCAGCCTGTGCCTGCGCGTGCACGGCCAGGAAGATACGACGCATACGCTGCAGCTGCTTGCGTCGGACGCCACGGCATCGTGGCAGGTGGCGACCGGCCTGGACGCCGTGGACACCGATGCGCGCGGCTGGGGCCTGTACCGCGCCGCCCACTACGACGAATTGGTGGACTGCCCCGTGGAGATGGGCAGCTTCTGGCGTGGCGACTTCGTGGCCGCGGGCGTGCCGCACAGCTTCATCGTGGCGGGCGCCGCGCCCAGCTTCGACGGCGCGCGCCTGATTGCCGATGCACGCAAGATCTGCGAGACCGTGCTGGCCTTCTGGCACGGTACGGGCGAGCAGGCCACGCCCGCGCCCATGCAGCGCTACGTGTTCATGCTCAACGTGGTCGATGACGGCTATGGGGGCCTGGAGCATCGCAACTCCACGGCCCTGATCTGCGGCCGGCGCGACCTGCCGCGCGTGGGCGAGCGCAAGGCCGCCGAGGGCTACACCACCTTGCTGGGCCTGATCAGCCACGAGTACTTCCACACCTGGAACGTCAAGCGCCTGCGCCCGGCCGAATTCGCGCGCTACGACTACGGGCAGGAGAACTACACCGAGCTGCTGTGGTTCTTCGAAGGCTTCACCAGCTACTACGACGACCTGCTGCTGCGCCGCGCCGGCCTGATCGACAACGCCCAGTACCTCAAGCTCATCACGCGCACCATCAACCAGGTGCTGCAGACGCCGGGCCGACACCTGCAGTCCGTGGCCCAGGCCAGCTATGACGCCTGGGTCAAGTACTACCGCCAGGACGAGAACACGCCCAACCAGACCGTCAGCTACTACACCAAGGGCTGCCTGGTCGCACTGGCCCTGGACCTGCAACTGCGCCGCGAAGGCCGCAGCACGCTGGACGACGTGATGCGCGCGCTGTGGCAGCGCTGCCAGGGCGGCCCCATGCGCGAGGCCGACGTGCTGGCCGTGCTGCAGGACCTGGGCGGGCGCAGCTTCGCGCCCGAGATCACGCAATGGGTGCACGGCACCGACGACCTGCCGCTGGCCGAGCTGCTGGCCGCGCACGGCGTGCAGGCCAAGGCCGAGCCGGCGCAGACTGCCCAGCGCCTGGGCCTGCGCGTGCAGGAAAGCCAGGGCATCACCATCAAGACCGTGCTGCGCGGCAGCCTGGCCGAACGCGCAGGCTTCATGGCGGGCGACGAATGGCTGGCCATCGAGCTGCCCACCGGCGCCGAGGACTCACAGCCCGCGCGCTGGCGCATCACCCGGCTGGACGACGTGGCGCTTTATGCAGGCACGGCGCTGGACATCGTCGCCTGGGTGGCCCGCGACCGGCAGATCCTGGCCTTGACCCTGCCCTGGGGCTCGGGCCTGCTGTCCGAGGCCGCCGCCATGGTGGAGAAAACGGACAACGGCGATGCAAAAGCTGCCACATCCGGCACCCTGGCGGCGCCCGCCCCCAGCAATCTCGGACTGGAAATCACGGACGAGGAGACCGCTGGACGCTGGCTGGCCGGGCACACGGGCAGCGCGCAGGCGCCTGCCACGCCCTGAACGGCGCATGGCGCCCCGCGCAGCCGGCCGGTTATTCTTGAGGATCACGACGACAACCCCAGCAGGAGACTCCCTTGGCCTACGAAATGATTGAAGTTCGCGTCGAAGCCGACAAGGTCGGCATCATCACGCTCAACCGCCCCAAGCAGCTCAACGCGCTCAATGACCAGCTCATGGACGAGCTGGGCCAGGCCCTGCAGGCCTTCGATGCCGATGAGGCCATCGGCTGCATGATCATCACCGGCAGCGAGAAAGCCTTTGCGGCTGGCGCCGACATCGGCGCCATGGCCAAGTACAGCTTTGCCGATGCCTACAAGGGCGACTACATCACGCGCAACTGGGAAGCCATCCGCTCCATCCGCAAGCCCGTGATCGCCGCCGTCAGCGGCTTTGCCCTCGGCGGCGGCTGCGAGCTGGCCATGATGTGCGACTTCATCATCGCCGCCGACAACGCGAAGTTCGGCCAGCCGGAAATCAAGCTGGGCGTGATCCCCGGCGCCGGCGGCACGCAGCGCCTGCCGCGCGCCGTGGGCAAGTCCAAGGCCATGGACATGGCCCTCACGGCCCGCATGATGGACGCCACCGAGGCCGAGCGCGCCGGCCTGGTCAGCCGCGTCGTGCCCTTCGACAAGCTCATGGACGAGGCGCTGGGCGCCGCCATCATCATCAGCGGCTTCTCGCAGATCGCCGTCATGGCGGCCAAGGAATCGGTGAACCGCGCCTTCGAGGGCTCGCTGGCCGACGGCGTCATGTTCGAGCGCCGCCTGTTCCACGCGCTGTTCGCCACCCAGGACCAGAAGGAAGGCATGGACGCCTTCGTCAACAAGCGTCCCGCCAGCTTCAAGCATCTCTGAGCGGGCTGAAAGTCGCGCTACAATGCGCGTCTTCCGGCAAGGCGCAGCAAGCCTCTCGCAAAGAAATTTCGAGAAATTTGCACAACTTGCCGGACGGGCCGAAAATTCTGCATATAATTTAGGTCTTACGGCGCTTTAGCTCAGTCGGTTAGAGCGATGGAATCATAATCCACAGGTCCGCGGTTCGAATCCGTGAAGCGCCACCAAACAAAGAAAAGGGTCTACGTGCAAACGTAGACCCTTTTTCCGTTGGCGCTGCACTCCGCCAGAGCGCGCCGCTTGCGGCGCCGCCTCCGGCTGCTAGCTGCCGCGCTCCAACCCGATCCAGTGGTTGTCCAGCGCCATGCCGGGAACCGGCACCGTGCGCAGCACCTGGCCGCGCTGGCGCAATTGGGCCTGGCGTGCGCCGCCCATCCACAGCGCGGGCTCGGCAGGCAGGGGCCGGCCCTTGGCATCCAGCGAGACACTTGCGTTGGCCACGCAGTACACGCCCGGCATGGCATCGCCGCGCAGCCAGCGGCCACTGGCCTGGCCGCTGTCGGGCACCTGCCACCAAGTGACGGTGTTCACGCGCGGGCAGCTTACGGCAAAGAGCTGGCCGTCGCAGCCTATGTCGCCGCCATAGCCGGCCAGGGGCTCGCGCCCTTCGGGCAGGGGCACGGCATGCAAACGGTAGCCATCGAACAGGGCCAGCACGGGCGCGGCAGCGCGCGCTTCGGTGTCGCGGTGCTCGGCCTGCAGCGCAATGCCCAGCCAGCGGCGCGCGGGCGCGTGGGCGACCTGCGGCCCCCAGGCCAGGTGGCGCAGGCTCAGGCGGCTGTCGTCCAGCTTCCACAGGCCGGCACGGGCGCCGCCTTCGGCCGGCAACAGCCGTGCGATGGACGAATCCATGTGGTCCAGCTGCAGCTTGCGCCGGCCGGTTTCGGACTGCGTGGGAATGCCGCCGTTGGCGACCATGAGCGTGCCGTCGGCGTCCAGCAGCAACTGGTGCGGGTCCATGCCGCCCGTGCGCCATTCGGCGATCTTCTCCAAGGTGATGGCATCGCGCACGCCGATCAGGCCCTGGGCATCTTCCAGGTCGGTCTCGGTGGTGTAGAGATGGCGGCCATCGGCGCTTTCGATGACATGGCCGTTGAAGAAGCGGTCGGGCTCGATCCACTGCCACTGCGCATCCTCGACGGCCTGTCCCGGCTTCAGGCGCACCAGCCAGTCACCGGGGCGGCGGCTGGCGAAGACCACGGAGCCGTCGCGCAGCGCGGCCATGCCATGGGCGCGCGTGGGCACATCCAGGGCCTGCAGCACCTGCAGCGGCCTGTCCACCTGCGCACTGGCCTGCACGATGCCGACACGCATCTGCTCGCCCTGCATCCAGGCCGCAGCCAGCGACCGTGCCGGGCCAGACGGCCTGGCCGCATGGGAGGTTGCCAGCGGCATGGCAGCCAGCAGCCCCATGCCCTGCAGCCAGCGGCGGCGATTCAGCGCCTGCTCAATCCCCGTCGGCATCCGAGAACCCGATGTTGACTTCCAGCGCAGGCGCCACCTCGCCTTCCATGAGGCGCTTGAGGCGAGACAGCGGCTTGGTCGCGGCATCGACGGCCTTGGCGGTCGGCTCGGTCAGGGCGCGCATGCCGGCATCGGCCTCGTTGACGGCCTTGAGCCAGCGGTCGGCCAGCGGGTTGAGGCCACGGCCGCGCAGGTAGGACTCGATGGGCACGATGTCCACGCCGGGCTGGGGCACCTTGCGGTCCACGCTCACGGCCAGCGTGCGCAGGCCCTGCCAGTGCGCGCGCCAGATCTCAACGGTGCTGCCGCTGGCCAGGTGCTCCCAGGCGGGGGGCTTGCTGCCTGCACTACCCGCACTACGCAAAGGCTTTTCCATGTCCGCCCAGCGCAGGCGCTCCAGGCCGCCGACCCACTGGTTGATGAACTCGGCCATGGCTTCGGTGGTGGCATCGCCGTCCTCGGACCAATCCTGGGCCGCGAGCTTGGCAAAGCCGTTGCTGAGGATGCCCATCTCGGCGCCGATTTCCTCGGCCACCAGGGTGGCATAGGCGCAGGCCGGCGTCTGCGGCTCCACGGGCTGGGTCCACAGCAGGTTCTCGAGCGCCGGGTATCCCTTGGCGGGTGCGCCGATGCGCTCCATGGCAGCCAGATCGGCGGGGGCCGACTGTATGGCCTTCTTGAGCAGGGCCGGGCGCATGGGGCGGAAGTCCACCAGACGTGCCGAGCGGCGCTCCACCAGCGGCCCCAGGGCCACGGCCGAGAGGCTGCTCCACTGCCGCGACGATTGCACATAGGCCTGGCGCGCCGTCTGCAGCGTGGCGGCAGCCGATCCCGCAGGTGCCGCAGGTGCCGTGCAGTGCGCGCGCAGCGCCTGGTTCAGCGCCTGGGCGGATGCCTGCGCGGCCTTGGCCTGGGGTGAGAACCATTGGCCGTACAGCCCCTGCACGGCGTGGGCCGTGTTGTAGAAGGGAATGGCCATGTTGGCATCCACTTCCTGGGCATGGACAGGGGCGGCGGCCAGCAGCGCCAGCGCGGCGGCACAAAGGATTTGGCGAGGGGTCATGCGCATGTCTTGCATCAGAGGGACTCCACAAATTTGACCAGGGCTTCACGGTCTTCGGCGCTGAACTGGCGCACCTGTTCGCGCGCGGCTTCGGCCTCGCCGCCGTGCCAGAGGATGGCTTCGAGCACGCCGCGCGCACGGCCGTCGTGCAGCAGGCGCTGGTGGTTGTTGACATCGGGCAGCAGGCCTATGCCCCACAGCGGCGGCGTGCGCCACTGGCGGCCTGAGGCCTTGAAGTCGGGCCGGCCATCGGCCAGCGCCTCGCCCATGTCGTGCAGCAGCAGGTCGGTGTAGGGCGCAATGGTCTGGCCCGACAACCCCTTGCTGCTGAGTGCCGGCGACAGCGCGGGGAACAGCTCCCCGCCGGTCTTGTACGAGGGCCGGTGGCACTGCGCGCATTGGGCCTGGTGGAACAGTGCCTCGCCACGGCGCACGGCCGGGTCGCTGGCGTTGCGCCGTGCAGGCGGCGCCAGCGTGGCCTGGTAGAAGATCACGTCGTCCAGCACGCGGTCCTCGATCTCCACGCCCTCGGCGCCGTTGCCGTTGGGCGCGGCCAGGCAGTCCTTTTGTGCGGGCGTGCAGGTCTGGTGCGGGAAACGCTTCGATGTGATGCCGATATCGCCCAGGAAGGCCGAGGCCGTCTGGTGGGCAATGGAGGCCACGTTGGCCTTCCAGCCGAAGCGGCCCAGCATCATGCGTTCGCCGTAGGCGTCCCAGACATAGTTGGGCTGGCCCTTGATGGGGCCGCCCAGGGCCGCCTGGGCGGCAGCGTTGGCCAGGATCTCGGACTCCGGGATGTGCTCCAGCAGGCCCAGGCCGATGACCTGGGGCGCAATGCGCGGGCTGGTCATCAGGTTGGCAGCCAGGGGGCCGTAGTTGAGCGCAGCCAGCTCGTAGACCGGCTTTTCCAGCGTGTAGGCCGTGCCGTCGGCAAAGCGGCCATGCACCTGTTCATAGCGGATGCGCAGCTGGCCCTCGCCCTTGACGCCCAGCACGCCCTCGGTGTTGAACTGGTCGCCATAGACCGGGTCCGGCACCGGGCTGCCGTGCGGGCCTTCGCCCGGAATGGACAGCCGCATGAGCAGGCCCGCGAAGGGCTGGGGCTTGAGCGGGTTGTGGAAGTCGGGCGGCTGGGCGCGGCCGTCCTGCACATGGCAGCCGCCGCAGGAGCGCGCCAGGAAGTGCGGGCCCAGGCCATCGCGCGCCGTGGTGGAGGCCGGGGCCTGCACCCAGTTGCGCTTGAAGAAGGAGTTGCCGATGACGAAGCGCGTGCGCTCTGCATCCTCCAGGTTGGCGGCGGGCAGCGAGAAGGCGTTGCGGCCCGTGGCGTGGACCGTGGTCTGGCCGCCCGGGGGCAGGGGCTCGCCGGGTGCCGCGAACAAAAGAGCTGGATCGGGAGCTGGATCGGGAGCAGGCTGCGGTGCTGGCGCGCGCGCTGGAGCGGCAGCCACCGTGTCCTGCTGTTGGGCCGAGCAGCCCATCAGGACCAGGGAGGCAGCGACCAGCAGCGAGGGGGAGAGATTCATGGGTGGGGACGTCCCTGGAAAAGCCAGGGCCGCCGAACCCTTTCGGGGGCGGCGGCCTTGGCACATGGGCGCAGGAATGGATGGACGCTGGCGTGGATGTTCTTTTAGTTGGCCTTGGGGTCCACCAGGTTGAGCTGGGTGATGCCGACGGCATTGGCCGCCTCCACCAGATCCTTGCTCTGCTGGACCAGGCTGTCGATGGTGGCCTGGATCTTGGCGCGCGAGGCCGAGTCGCGTGCGCCCTGGATGGCCTGGTCGAACGGCGCGGGAATGGCCTGGGCCGCCTGCACCGACTGCGTGATCTGGCGCGTGGTCCTGTCGGCCAGCGCGCTGTCCTTGGAGGCCACCCAGTCCTTGATGCCCGGGCCTTGCAGCTCGCTGCCATCCAGGCGCTTGTAGCTGCCCTGCCAGACGTTGAGGATGCCCTGGGCATTGGTCACCGCATCGCGGTGCGTGTTGTCCGAGAAGCAGGAGTGCTCGTCTTCCTGGTCGCGGCTGGCCAGGGCCACTTCCAGGCGCTCGCCGGCCAGCTCGCCGCGCGACAGCGAACCCAGGCCCACGAAGATGCGGCGCAGCGCATCGTCGGGCTTTTTCTCGAACTGGGCGCGGAAGTTCTTGGGCGAGCCGGGCTTCCACTGGTCGGCCACGGACTGCAGGTCCTCGATCAGCAGCGCGGTCACCACCTTCAGGTACTCGCGGCGGCGGTCGGCATTGGACTTCTTGCCATCGACGAAGTCGGTGTACGGACGCGCGCCCGGCCCCTTGTCGTTCAGGTCCTGGCCCCAGAGCATGAACTCGATGGCGTGCCAGCCGGTGGAAACATTCTCCTCGCCGTCATGCTCGTTGAGCTCGGCCAGGCGCTTCTTGGTGATGGCTTCCTTGCGGTTATTGATGATGCCGGCGTTGGGATTGCCTTCCACATAGTCCACATAGGACTCGTCCATGGGCCAGGCGTTGATCTGGCCTTCGGGGCCTTCATCGTTGTCGATGGGACCGGCGTAGAAGCGGAAGGCTTCGGTCTGGCCGTAGTACTCCCGGGCATCCAGCCAGGCCTTGCGTGCCTGGTTCAGGCCCTGCTCGCTGGGCGCTGCCAGAAAGGCCGCAATGGCTTTCTGCATGGTCTTGGCGGAGCTGATGGAGTCCGAGTAATTGGCGTGCACCAGGGTGCCGTAATGCTTGACCACCTCCGCAACGGAGAGGCTCTTCTTCACGGGCTGTTGAACGGTGCCGGCGGCTGCGGCCTGGCTCATCGGGGCGGCCGCGCCCAGGGCCAGGGCGGCTGCAATCAGGATGGGATGCATGGCAGAAAGGATCGGAGGTTGGAGAACTCGGAATGCCAAACTGTAATGAGAATTGTTTTTATTGGCAAAACCTGCGAGATATCGCCGCACTGCACCGCAAGGTCATAGACGGACCCGGGCAGAAATGGGGCGCGCCAGCGGCGCAATGGCCGCAGCGGGCGCCAGCCTAGCACGAGCACCCTTGGCGCCCGGGCCAAAGACCCAGCGCCCTGGCATAAGCCCCGCAGCTTGCCTTGGCTGGCGACTTGCCTTACCATTGCGCCCGCTCGCATGGGCCGCCCTCTCCTCGCAGGGCCTGTCCACTGCCTCAAAGCCCTGATCGCCCGGCCGATTTCAGGGCTTTCGCTTTTTGCAGAAGCGGTCTTTTGGCGCTGCACCTTGCGCTCTGTCTTTGCGCGCAGCCCCTGCCATGCTCCGGCATGCCGGCCGCCCAGCTTGTTTTCCCACCAGGATTTCCCGTGCCCATCGCCACTCCAGGATGCCGCACACGCGCAGCGTGCCCGCACGCCGGCCCAGCCGGCGGCGCAGGCGTTTTGCGTGGTGCCGCACCCCAGCGAGAGCGCGCGCCGTCCTGGCTTTCAAGGATTTTCACGTGACCACCACTTCCTCCGGGGCGCTCGCAGCCAATGCTGCCGGCGCCAGCACAGACACGCATGTCGGCACACATGCCACCCAGGTCAATGGCTACAGCTGGAAGGCCCTGGCCGGCTCGGCCGTGGGCTATGCCATGGACGGCTTCGACCTGCTGATCCTGGGCTTCATGCTGTCGGCCATTTCGGCCGACCTGCACCTCACGCCGGGCCAGGCCGGCTCGCTGGTGACCTGGACGCTGATCGGTGCCGTGTTCGGCGGCATCTTCTTCGGCCTGCTCAGCGACCGCTACGGGCGCATCCGCGTGCTGACCTGGACCATCATGCTGTTCGCAGTCTTCACGGGCCTGTGCGCCTTCGCGCAGGGCTACTGGGACCTGCTGGCCTACCGCACGATTGCGGGCATCGGCCTGGGCGGCGAGTTCGGCATCGGCATGGCACTGGCCGCCGAGGCCTGGCCCGCACGCCACCGCGCCCGCGTCTCGTCCTACGTGGCACTGGGCTGGCAAATGGGCGTGCTGGGTGCGGCGCTGCTGACGCCACTGCTGCTGCCCCTCATCGGCTGGCGCGGCATGTTCCTGGTGGGCGTGATACCGGCCGTGGTGGCCTGGGTGATCCGCAACAAACTGCACGAGCCCGAAGTCTTCGTGAAGCGCCAGCAGTCCGCCACGCCCTCGGCCCGCGTGCCGGTGCTGCAAAGCCTGAAGCTGCTGGTGAAGGACCGCGCCACGACCAAGGTCAGCCTGGGCGTGATCGTGCTGACCTCGGTCCAGAACTTCGGTTACTACGGCATCATGATCTGGATGCCCAGCTTCCTGTCCAAGCAACTGGGCTTCAGCCTGACCAAGTCCTCGATATGGACTGCCGTGACCGTGGTGGGAATGATGGTCGGCATCTGGGTCTTCGGCCAGCTGGCCGACCGCATCGGCCGCAAGCCCAGCTTCCTGATCTTCCAGCTGGGCTCGGTCATCATGGTCGTGCTCTATTCGCAGCTGTCCGACCCCACGGCCATGCTCTGGGCGGGGGCCCTCATGGGCCTGTTCGTCAACGGCATGATGGGCGGCTACGGCGCCGTGATGAGCGAGGCCTACCCCACCGAGGCGCGCGCCACCGCGCAGAACGTGCTGTTCAACATCGGCCGCGCCGTGGGCGGACTGGGCCCGGTGGTGATCGGTGCGCTGGCCATGAGCTATTCGTTCCAGGTGGCCATCGCCCTGCTGGCGGCCATCTACGTGCTGGACATGCTGGCCACGGCCTTCCTGATCCCCGAACTCAAGGGACGCGAGCTGTCCTGAGCGGCTCAGATTCTCTGGCTCGGAACGATGCCCCACAATGCAAAGAGCTGCCGATGGCAGCTCTTTTTTTGTCCGGCAACCGGCGTGCCCAGGCTCAACCGCCTTCGCTGCACTCCAGGTTTTCGATGCGGTCTGCCGCCTCGCGGATGTCTTCCTGGAACATCTGGTCTCCCAGCATCACGGAGACCTGGCCCTCAAAGCCGCGCAGCTTGACCAGCGCAGCCTCGTAGCCGCCGCTGCCCATGCGCTTGAGCCCGCACAGCGCATAGAGCTTGGCCACGGGAGATCGGTGCGGATCGTCGATCACCGACAGCAGGACAGCATTGGCCTCGGGCCGCCTGAGCATGGCCTCCAGGTGCCGCTCCGCAGGCGAGATCTCGCCCGCGAACCCGACCAGCCCCAGGTTGAACTGCGAGACGTCCAGCGGCGCCGGGTCCAGCGGACGGGACATGGCCGGGGTGGACAGGAGCAGGCAGATCAGGGCGGCGGACAGGGTGGTCTTCATGGCAGGGGCAAGGCCGTGGATGGCCTGGTGAGGCAGTCGAAAAGGATCTTCGATGCAAAGCGTGGCGGCAGGTTCCCCCACCACCGCTTTCACCGCCTTCACCGCCTTCATCCGCCAAACAGCCACCCTGCGGCCAGCGTGCCGGCATAAAACAGCAGCAGGGTCACAGGCACCAGGTGCCAGCCCCAGACCCGGAACCACCAGTGATTGAACCAGGTCACCAGCGCACCGATGACGGCGCAGATGGCCAGCGCATCCAGCCGCTGCCGAAAACTGTCAGCAACACCTTCGGACGCGAAGAAGATGAACGCCGCGATGAAGGAACACAGCAAGGCGGTGTATACCGCCACTTTCTCTTGCCTGCGCAATTTCAGGATGCTCATGGAGGGCCAGGGAGGTTTCGATGATTCGGTCGCCAGAAAAGCCCGCGCCGCCAGAGCGCGCAGGTTTCACAGCGGCGCAATTCTTCGTATACCGCCCTGAATGCGCCATCAGACCCGTCCGAATCTGCAGCCACTGCTGCGCATGCGCAACGCGCTGCTGCTCCTTCAACACTCCATCCGCTCCATCCGCTCAATCAGCCACGGCCAGCACCACGGCGGACTCCGGCACCGTCAGCCAGACCTTGCGCCCTGCGCGCAAGGTCCAGGACTCGCCCTCTGCCGGCTCGGCCGCGTAACCCACGCCGCTACCGCCCCAGGGCAGTTGTGCCACCACTTCACGCGGCCCCGCCCTGTCGGCCCGGGCCACGCGCTGCACCTGGGCGGGCCAGGCATTGGCCTGGGCATGCACATCGGAGCGTGGCGCCGAAGGCAGCACCTGCACGGCTGCGGCCTTGCACAGCGCCATCAGGGGCAGGCCCGGCGCCAGGCCCAGCAACTGGGCGCTTTCTTCGGTGATGCGTGCGGCAATGCCTGATGCATCCCCGCCGCCGTCGGGCAGCAGCCAGACGCGGACCTGGGCGCCCTGCGCCTGCAGGGCGCCAACCCGGCAAGGCCACAGATTGCGCATGCTGGTGCGCAGGCCCAGGCCCAGCCCGGGAGCCGCCGAAGAAACGCCGGCGGGCCCGCCAAAGCGCTGCAGCACCTGCGCGCGCGCCTGCTCCAGCGCATCGGCCATGGCCAGCAGGGACTGCCCGGCCTCGGTGATGCGCGCGCCGCCACCGCCGGCGCCGCCCACCGAGCGCTCCACCAGGGCACGGCCCGCCAGATTGGTCAGCACATCCAGCGCCTGCCAGGCCGCCTTGTAGCTGACACCCGCCTCGCGCGCGGCCTGGGAAATCGAATGCCCTGCCGCGATATGCCGCAGGATGGCAATGCGCCGGTCGGCCAGGTCATGGCCCAGCGCGGGCACCAGGTCTGAGGGAGAAGCGGGGGTTGCGGCAGTCATGCGCAGCATCATGCCCGCCAAGCGTTATTTCCCGCCAAGCAAAACGCCTGCACCCTGCATGCGCATTTTCAGGTCGTTACACTGCGCTATTCACCAACGGAATAGCGAGAGACCCATGAACGTGAACCAGCCCCTGCGTGCCACCGCCTTCGCCGCCCTTGCCCTGTTCGGCTGGGCCGCCGCGCAGGCCGCCGAAGTGTCGGTGGCCGTCGCCGCCAACTTCACGGCGCCCATGCAGAAGATCGCCGCCGAGTTCGAGAAGGACACCGGCCACAAGGCCCTGCTGTCCTTCGGCGCCACGGGCAAGTTCTATGCGCAGATCGTCAACGGCGCGCCCTTCCAGATCCTGCTGGCCGCCGACGACACCACGCCCGAGAAGATCGCCAAGGAAGGCCGCGGCCTGCCCGATTCGCGCTTCACCTACGCCATCGGCCAGCTGGTGCTGTGGAGCCCCAAGGCCGGTTATGTGGACGACAAGGGCGAAGTCCTCAAGACCGGCGACTACAAGCACATCGCCGTGGCCAATCCCAAGCTGGCGCCCTACGGCACGGCAGCCATGGAAGTGCTGAACAAGCTGGGCATCACGGCCCAGGTGCAGCCGCGCATCGTCATGGGCGAGAACATTGCCCAGACCTACCAGTTCGCGGCCACGGGCAATGCCCAGCTGGGCTTTGTGGCCCTGTCGCAGGTGATGGAAAACGGCAAGCTGCGCGAAGGCTCGGCCTGGCAGGTACCCGGCTCCATGCACGAGCCCATCCGCCAGGACGCCATCGTGCTCAACAACGGCAAGGACAACGAAGCCGCCACCGAGCTGATGAAGTACCTGCGCGCCGACAAGGCCCGTGCCATCATCCGCTCCTACGGCTATAGCTTCTGACACCTGTTGAGGCGCACTTGCGCGCCTTCCCTCTCTCCTGGGGAGGGGTCGGCCGGCACGGGCCCGTGCTCAGCGTCGCTGAGCCGGGCCGCGCCGGTTTCGTGCGTTGAGTGAGATCCAACAGCGCTGCGAACCACTGAATTCTTCCCGCATGATTCTTACCGCCGACGACTACGCCGCCATACGGCTGACGCTGAAACTTGCCAGCGTGACCACGGTGCTGCTGCTGACGCTGTGCACGCCGCTGGCCTGGTGGCTGGCGCATACGCGCTCGCGCTGGCGCGGCCCGATTGGCGCCGTGGTAGCGCTGCCCCTGGTGCTTCCGCCCACGGTGATCGGTTTTTACCTGCTGGTGACCATGGGTCCCAACGGCCCCGTGGGGCAGCTGACGCAGGCGCTGGGGCTGAGCACCCTGCCCTTCACTTTTCCGGGCCTGGTCATCGGTTCGCTGGTCTATTCCATGCCGTTCACGGTGCAGCCGCTGCAGCGTGCCTTCGAATCCCTGGGCACGCGGCCCATGGAGGCTGCGGCCAGCCTGGGCGCGGGGCCGCTGGACCGCTTCTTCACCGTGGCGCTGCCGCTGGCGCGGCCGGGCTTCATCACGGCGGCCGTGCTGACCTTTGCGCACACCGTGGGCGAGTTCGGCGTGGTGCTGATGCTGGGCGGCAATATTCCCGGCGTGACGCGCGTGGTCTCGGTACAGATCTACGACCATGTGGAGGCCATGGAGTACGCCCACGCCCACTGGCTGGCGGGTGGCATGGTGGTGTTCTCCTTCCTGGTTCTTCTGGCCCTGCACCTGTTGCAGCCGCGTGAGGAGCGCCGCGCATGATGACCGCCTTCTCTCCCTCCCTGATGTCCGACGCCGCGCACTCCCACCCCTCCTCGGAAATCATCGCAAACCTGGCGCTGGAGCGCGCCGACTTCCGCCTTGACGTGCAGCTGCAGTTGCCCGGGCGCGGCGTCACCGCCCTGTTCGGCCCCTCGGGCTGCGGCAAGACCACCTGCCTGCGCGCCCTGGCGGGACTGGAGCGCGCGCGCGGCCGCGTCGCCGTCAACGGCGAGGTCTGGCAGGACGATGCGGCCAGCCAATGGCTGCCCACGCACCGCCGTGCGCTGGGCTATGTGTTCCAGGAAGCCAGCCTGTTCCCGCACCTGACCGTGCGGCGCAACATCGACTACGGCATGCGGCGCACGCCGGCCGCGCGGCGCAAGGTATCCCAGGACCAGGCCGTGTCACTGCTGGGCATAGGCCACCTGATGGACCGCATGCCCTCCACCCTGTCGGGCGGCGAGCGCCAGCGCGTGGCCATTGCGCGGGCGCTGGCCACCAGCCCGCGGGTGCTGCTGATGGACGAGCCCCTGGCCGCGCTGGACGCCCAGCGCAAGGCCGAGGTCCTGCCCTACCTGGACCAGCTGCGCCGCGAACTCGACATTCCCGTCCTCTACGTCAGCCACTCCATCGACGAGGTCGCTCGCCTGGCCCAGCACCTGGTGCTGCTCAAGGCAGGCGGCATCGTCGCGGCCGGCGCCACCAGCGAGCTGCTGGCACGGCTGGACCTGCCCCTGAGCATGGGCGACACGGCAGCGGCCATGGTCAGCGCACAGGTCCAGCAGCACGATCCCGATGCACACCTGAGCACGCTGTCCTTCGATGGCGGGCGCCTGCGCCTTGTCATGGCCTCCCCGCGCCCCGTCGGCGAAACCGTGCAGTTGCGCGTGCAGGCACGCGATGTGAGCCTGAGCCTGCAGCACCCGCAAGACAGCAGCATCCTCAACATCCTGCCTGCCACCGTGCAGGAGCTGCGCGAGGACGGCCCGGGCCAGGTCATGGCCTCGCTGCAGCTGGGCCCGTCCCGCCTGCTGGCACGCATCACCCTGCATTCCGCCCGGCAGCTGGGCATTGCGCCGGGCATGCATGTCTTCGCCCAGATCAAGGGCATGGCATTGCTGGACTGAGCACGCGCGGCGGCGCCGATATCATGCGGAGGCCGCCTGCGCGGCCCACGCCATGAACGCCACCACCGAACACGCCCCCGCACCCGTCCCCGCCCCAGACGCAGGCCCCGGCGCAGCAGATGCTGCATGCGCCGCCCCGCCTGCCATTGCCGCGCTGCGCACGCATGCGGTGGCGCGCCACCGGCTCGGTGAAGGCGGCGCCGTCAGCATCCAGGCCGAACCGCAGGTGCTGGCCAGCGAAGTCCCCATCGCCCTGGTGTTCAATGGCATCTCTCACGCCGTGATGATGGGCACGCCCTCGGACCTGGAAGACTTTGCGCTGGGCTTTGCGCTCACCGAAGGCATTCTGGACAGCGCTGCCGACTGCTACGGCATAGAGGTGCGCACCGTGGCTGCACAGGCCGCAGGCCTGCCGGCCGGCATGGACGGCATCGAGGTGCAGCTGGACGTGGCCTCGCGCTGCTTCGCCCGCCTCAAGGACCGGCGCCGCAGCATGAGCGGGCGCACGGGCTGCGGTGTCTGCGGCGTGGACAGCTTCGCGGCGCTGGACCTGTCCTTCGACCCCCTGCCCGCGCACGACTGGATCGCCCGTGTCGATGCCGACACCGTCTGCGCAGCCATCGCGGCACTGCCGCCGCTGCAGTTGCTCAACGCCGAAGCCGGCGCCGTGCATGCCGCAGGCTGGGCAGGGCTGGACGGGCAGCTGACGGATGTGCTCGAAGACGTGGGCCGCCACAACGCGCTGGACAAGCTGGTCGGCCGCCTCTCCCGCACAGGCCGCCTGGGCGAGGCCGGCTTTGTCGTGCTCTCCAGCCGCGGCAGCCATGAGCTGGTGCGCAAATGCGCCAAGGTCGGCATCGCCGCCCTGGCCACCATCTCCGCGCCCACGGCCATGGGCGTGCAGATGGCCGAACTGATCGGCCTGCGCTTCTGGGGCCTGTGCCGCCCGCCCAAGGCGGTGCTGTATGCGCCGGGCCGCACCTGAACCAATGCCCGAGTGCCGCGCCTGCGCGGCGGCAAGTTCGTAGAATCGCGGGTTCAGCCCCTGGATGTACACCATGAACCGCTGCAAGCCCCATTTCTCTCCCGTCCGCCGCCTGTGTGCCGGCGCCCTGCTCGCCGGCCTGGCCTGCGCCAGCCTGGGCGTGGCCGCGCAGGGCCTGCCGTCCAACGAGACGCGCAATTTCCCGCCGCAGGCCCAGTTCGGCGAGCTGGTCGTGACCCAGTTCCCCGAGGTGGAGATCGACGGCAAGACCATTCGCACCAGTCCGGGCTTTCGCCTGTTCAGCCCTGAACGCACGCTGGTGCAGGCCATCAATTACCGGGGCAGCAAGCTCGTGGTGGGCTATGTGATCGAGCCGCAGACGCAGTGGCTGCACCAGGCCTGGATCCTGACCAAGGCCGAGGCCGACAAGCACTACAAGCCCAAGTCGATGCTGCAGCGCATCTTCAACTGAGCACAGCACGTACACGGCTGACGCGGCCCGCGCCTCGCAGGCCGCAGCGGCCCGGCCATGGGGCACGCCGCCCCCTGGCCGAGCCACCTTCATTTTTTGCAGACCGCCGCTTGCAGTGCGGCGGCTGCCTGACGGAACCCCACCATGTCCAAGAAAGTCTTTATCAAAACCTTCGGCTGCCAGATGAACGAGTACGACTCGGACAAGATGGCCGATGTGCTGGGCGCAGCCCAGGGCTACGAATCCACCGACGATCCCGAGCAGGCCGACCTGATCCTGTTCAACACCTGCTCGGTGCGCGAGAAGGCGCAGGAGAAGGTGTTCAGCGACCTGGGCCGCTACAAGCACCTGAAGGAACGCGGCGTGCTCATCGGCGTGGGCGGCTGCGTGGCCAGCCAGGAGGGCGAGGAAATCATCAAGCGCGCGCCCTATGTGGACGTGGTCTTCGGCCCGCAGACCCTGCACCGCCTGCCCGAGCTGCTCAATGCACGCGCCGCCAAGCACAAGCCCCAGGTCGATATCAGCTTTCCCGAGATCGAGAAATTCGACCACCTGCCGCCCGCGCGCGTGGAAGGCTCCTCGGCCTTCGTCTCCATCATGGAAGGCTGCTCCAAGTACTGCAGCTACTGCGTCGTGCCCTATACGCGCGGCGAGGAAGTCAGCCGCCCGTTCGAGGACGTGCTCATCGAGGTCGCCGGCCTGGCCGACCAGGGCGTGAAGGAAGTCACGCTGCTGGGCCAGAACGTCAACGCCTACCTGGGCAAGATGGGTGACACGGCCGAGATCGCCGACTTTGCCCTGCTGCTGGAGTACGTGTCCGAGATCCCCGGCATCGAGCGCATCCGCTACACCACCAGCCACCCCAACGAGTTCACGCCGCGCCTGATCGAGGCCTACGCTCGGCTGCCCAAGCTGGTCAGCCACCTGCACCTGCCCGTGCAGCACGGCAGCGACAAGATCCTCATGGCCATGAAGCGCGGCTACACGGCCATGGAATACAAGAGCACCATCCGCAAGCTGCGCGCCATCCGGCCCGAGATGGCCATGAGCAGCGACTTCATCGTGGGCTTCCCCGGCGAGACGGAGGAAGATTTCCAGAAGATGATGAAGCTCATCCACGACGTGCGCTTCGACAACAGCTTCAGCTTCATCTTCAGCCCCCGCCCCGGCACGCCGGCCGCCAACCTGCACGACGACACGCCGCACGAGGTCAAGCTGCGCCGCCTGCAGGAGCTGCAGGCCGTGATCAACAACAACATCAAGGACATCAGCGACGAGCGCGTGGGCACGGTGCAGCGCCTGCTGGTGGAAGGACTGTCCAAGCGCGATGGCAGCGAACTCATGGGCCGCACCGAGTGCAACCGCGTGGTCAACTTCCCGGGCAACGAACGCCTGATCGGCCAGATGATCGATGTGAAGATCACCGAGGCCCGCACCTTCACGCTGCGCGGCGAAGTCGTGGTGCGCCACTGACCCCAACCCGGCCCCGGCGGCCCAGCGACCTCCTGCGTAACCCAAGCCCGGCAATGCCGGGCTTTTTTGCATGTAACAGGACGTGAAAACAGCCCGGCCACTCTGGCAGGGTGCCGGCTGGCCCGCTAGCATCGCGGGGTCGCCGCCCTGAGGTCCGTCGGCCTGCATGGCTTTTCCAGCTTCGCTTGCTTGCTATCGATTCCATGAACACCTCCCAGCCCGCCACCGCCCAGGCCGTCCTTGAGGGCGAAGCCCTGCATGCCTTCATGGACCAGGCGCACGACCTGCTGCAGCAGGAGGATGATGCCAGCCCCATCGCCCCGGCCGAACGCCAGGCGGCCGTCATGGAGCTGCTCTCCCAGCAGCGTTTCGCCCCGGCCACGGTGGGCGAGCTGGAGCGTCTGCACGATCTCTGGCTGGACCTGGAACGGCCCGAAACCGCCAACGCACTGCTGCGCGAACACCGCGCTGCCACGCTGCAGCCCTTGCAGGGCGACAACCACCTGCTGGCCACGGCCAGCCTGGCGCTCAGCGACATCCAGAGCCGGCTGCGCTTTGACCGTGAAGGCGGCGTGGCCCTGCTCGCGCCCGCCGCCGATCTCATGGGCCGGCTGCCGCACACCGGCGAGCCCTATCGCTACTGGAACGGCTGGCACTACCTGGCCCGCGAAGCCCAGGCCTGGGAGCTGGCCGAGCAAGGCGTGGACCTGCAGCGCAGCCACGAACGCAGCGACCCGGATGGCGAGGCCTCCCCCGCGCGCCGCGACGCGCGTGCCTGCCTGCGCAAGGCCGAGCTGGCCCGTCTGCGCGGCGATGTGCCCGCCACCGTGCGCCAGGTGCAGGCCGCCACGACGCTGCTGACCCAGGCCGATGCAGAGCAGAACGTGGACTTCGACGACTGGCTGCACCTTGCGCGCGAGGTCCTGCCGCTGGCCCCGCAAAGCGTTCCGGCCGTGCTCATGGCGGCGGAGCAGCACCTGGCCCGCACCGAAAGCCCCGCCGCATCGCAGGCGGTGCGCACGCACCGCAAGGTCCATGCGGCCCGGCTGCAGGCCATGGCCTGCCATGCCATGGGCCAGCCCGAGGCCGCGCTGCAGCTGGCCGCGCTGGGCCGCTTCGGCCTGGTGGATGACTCCGACGATGCCTTCAGCGGCCTGGTGCTGCGGTGGCTGGAAGAGGCGGGGCGCCTGGCCGATGCGGCGGACCTGGCGCTGGAAAGCGTGCTGCACAGCCGCCCCGGATCGGCCCGTCAGGGCTATGAACTGGCCTTGCGCAGAGTGGACAGCGACACCGCCCATGCACCGGCCTGGGCGCTGATCCTGGCCTGGGCGGGACTGGATTCCGACATGCAGGAGATCCTGGAAGACAGCCCGGCTGCTCCGCGCAGCGCCGACGACTACCTGGCCCTGGCGCGCACCCAGGCGCCCGGCCACCCTCTGCTGGACCTGATCGACGGCTGGCGCCTGGCCAAGGACCGCCAATGGGAGCAGGCCCTGCCTCTGCTGGAGCGCGGCGTGACCGACCAGCCCCGGCACGCCAACTCCGAGCTGCTGCCCATGCTCTGGGCCGCGCGCTTCGCCGTGCTGCCCGCCGCGCAGGCGCTGCAGCGCCCCTTTGCGCAGGGCCATGGCGCCCACTGGTGCTATGCAGCGGGCGTGACCCTGGACGACGAGGACGACCTGGCCTCCCTCATGGGCGAAGGCCGGCAGGTGCCGGGCGACGAGGTGCGCGAGCCGCTGGTGCAGCGTTACTACGAAGAGGGCCTGGCCCGCTTCGAAGCCTTCTGGGCCACCGGCCAGGGCCGGTACAAGGACGCGCACCTGCACGTCTACTCCATGCTCTGCAACAATCTGGCCATCAAATACCGCTCGCAGCAGCGCTATGACGAGGCGGCGGCCCTGCACCACAAGGGCCTGTCCAGCAGCCCCTTTGCCGAACACCACGACGGCCTGCTGTGGTGCGCCATCCGCCGTGACGACCGCCCCGGCATCGTCACGGCGGCCGAGCAGCTGTGGCACTTCACCCAGGACTACGGCTACAGCCGCCACTGCCCCACGGACTACTTCCCCAGCGCGGCACTGGCGCTCTACCAGCTGGGCCGCGCAGGCGAAATCGGCATCTGGCTGGAGCGCCTGGACCAGTGGTTCGAGGAACTGGACGAGGACGACCAGCGCGAACAGCGGCGCGACTACCTGGCCTCGCTGATGTCCCTGCTCGACTTCTTCTCCGAAAACCATGGCGAACTGGTGCGCCCGCGCCTGGACGCCCTGCTGCCCGAAGTGCGCGCCCTGGGCGAGTGCTACACGCTGCGCCGCCTGGCCTGCGCCATGGAAAGCTGCGGCCCCATCGACCAGGCCGTGGCCCTGCACCGCGAGGCCATCGCCAAGCTCACGCCCGACGACGGCGAGGCCGAGCACAGGATGGCCAAGGACGGCCTCAAGCGCTGCCTCAAGCTGCGCTCGGACAGCAAGCCCTGGTGGAAGCTGTGGTGAACCCGGGCGCCGGTGCCAACGCCGCCAGTGCCTATCGGCCGCGCGACGTGGTCAATGCGCCTGCCATCAAGCAGCGCATCCGCGAGCGCAGCGCCGCACGCGGCGACAGCGAGGAGATCGCCGCCTGGCTGGCCAACCACTTCTACCGCCATGTGATCGGCAACCTCGACGCCGATCCGCCTGCCGTGCAGCCCGTGTCCACGCAGGCCGAGCTGCTGCGCCTGCACCGGCGCGCCGAGCCCGCCGCCTGGGCACTGGAGCGCCTGCGCGAACATGCGGCCCGCCAGCCGCTGTCACCGGACAGGCCGGCGGCTGACGGCAGCGCGCCGCTGTGGTGGGTGGAGCCCGACAGCGCACCCCTGCTGGCGCTGGAGAGCCGGCTGCTGGAGTTCCTGTCCACCCGGCGCGGCACCGCGCTGGAGGGCAAGCTGCAGCGCATCAACTGCCCGCAGGCGCTGGCGCGCTGGACGCTGGAGCACCTGGCCTTCGCCCGGAGAAGCGACAGCGGCTGGGCCGAGCACCGGCCCGGCGCCGTACGCCCGCTGCTGCGTGGCCAGCTGGGTGTCTTCGTCGAATTCGATGCCCAAAGCCCGGACCTGCGCGCCGAAATGGCCTATGAAAGCCAGATGATGCGCCACTGCCTGGGCCAGTTCAGCGAGCGCGGCGCACTGCGCGGCGGCTATGGCGAGCACTACGCCGAAGCCTGCGAGCAGGGCCGGCTGCGGCTTTTCAGCTACCGCACGGGCACGGCCCAGCCGCGCATCACCGTCAGCGCCCAGGTGCGGGAAGACGGGCGGCTGCGCATCGACCAGATCAAGGGCAAGCAGAACCGCCCGCCGATTGCGCGCTACCTGGCCGATGTGCTGGCCCTGCTCAATCACCTCGATACCGATGGCGAGGCGCCGGCGGACGCCCTGGCCATGGGCATCGTGCGCCGACCGGCACAGCTGCTGGCCACGGGCAGCGCGGCTGCCTGGTGCGCGGCCAGCGAGCTGCACACCGAGGTCGAGCAGCTGTGGCTGCTGCAGTCCCACCCGGCGCTGCTGGAGCAGCTGGACATCCGGTCGCCCCTGATGCAATGGCTGGTCGCGGCACGCCGCGACACCGTGCCCGTGCCCGCCTTCGAGCGCATGCCGCGCAGCGCGGCCCTGCAGCAGTCACTGGAGCTGGCGCGCCGCCGGGCGGGATCGCCGGCAACACCGGGAACGCCGGGCAGGACAGGAAATCCGCGATGAACGCCTTCACCCTTGTTGTGCTGTCTGCATTGGTCTGGTGGGCAGTGCGCGCCGGCCTGCGGCGCATGCGTGCGTCGCGCCAACGCGGCGACTTCAGCAGCTACCGCAGCGGTGACGCGGCACTGGACTGGGCCCTGGCCCTGGCCCATCCCATGGCCTTTCACGCCATCCAGGGCGGCTTTGCGGACCGGCAGCTCAACGGCGCCGACTCCGCACTGACCACCCAGCTGCGCCCCATGGTGCTGCACCACCTGGGCCTGCGCACCGACCTGGACGATACCCAGATCGCACGCCAGTTGCCCGACGGCCTGCGCCAGCGCTGGTTCACGCTGGACCTGCAGCGCCTGCAGGCCGGTGACGATCCCCATGCCGCCATGGCCTTTGCCTGCGCGCGCGTGGCCTTCCATGTGCGCTGTGCCTGGCTGCTCGGCTGGGTGGACGAGGCCCTGCACCAGCAGATCCTGCACCTGAACGCATGCCGTGCGCGGGACTGCTTTGACAGCTGGCAGGCCTTCGGCCTGGCCTACGCACGCGGCCGCAGCCAGTGGCTGGCCCGTGGCCGCGCCGACGTGCTGGGGCGCAGCGTGACGCCCGAGCAAGTGCAGCAGTGGGTGGCCGATCCGCGCCACCCCTGGCATGCCATGCCCTGGCAGCAGCAGGCCGTCCGGTGACTGCCGCCAGGCGGGAGCGCCGCCTGCCCTGCCTGCCCTGCCCGGTGCTCAGCCTTCGCCATGCACCTTGGCGAAGGTGAGGATCACCTCCCGCACCACCTGGCGCTGAGGCGCGGGCAGCTTCAGAAAGGCATCGAAGGTTTCTCGTTCGAGATAGCCCACGTCCGGCTCCTGGCATTCGAGCGGCGACGGCAGGGACGGCGGGGACCGGTGGGCCGACTCGCCATAGCGCAACACATCGGGCTCGACCTCGAGCAAACCCGCCAGCAGCACCAGCTTGTCCTGCTCGGGAACGGCCTCGCCGTTCAGCCAGCGCGAGACCGCCTGGAACGAGATCGGCCGCCCCCAGTAACTGGAATTGAACAGCTTCAGAAGCACGCTGGGCCGGGGCTCCAGTCCCGCAGCCTCGATGGCCTGGCGCAGGCGCAGTGCGAATTCGAGCTTGTTACGCATTCCGACACCCTGGATTTCCCTGGAATCTTGATTGAATCATCAGCCCGTCGCCCGGCCAGCGTTCAGGCGAAGATGCTGCGCGCCTCGGTGAAGCGCTTGGCGAAATAGGTGTTGTCCATGCGCACGCGCTGCACCGTGCCGCCGCTGGACGGTGCATGCACGAACTGGCCGTTGCCCACGAAGATGCCCATGTGCGAATAGCGCGCGCCCAGGGTGTTGAAGAACACGAAGTCGCCGCGCTGCAGGCTGCGGCTGCCCACGGGATTGCTGAACTGCGCCCACTGCGCCGTGGTGCGCGGCAGGCGGTTTTCGGTGATGCCGCCCACGGCCCACTGGATCAGGCCGCTGCAGTCGAAGCCGCCTTCGGGCGAATTGCCGCCATAGGTATAGGGCGTGTTGACCACAAGCATGGTGCGCGCCAGCAGCGCCTCGCGCAATTCGCCGTCCAGATTGAGCGCCTGCGGCGAAGGCACCGGCGCCGGGCCCGCGCCCTTGCGTGGTGCGGACGAGCAGCCAGCCAGCAGCACGGCGGCCGCCAGCAGACCCCAGTCACGGCGCGAGAGCCGCGCCCCGGTCACCGGAGACACCGCAAGGGAAGTCGAAACACCAGCCTTCATGGCGCTGCATGTTCTCACAAAGCCCTCGCGGCCAAAAGAAAAGCCGCAGGCTGCGCTGCGGCTTGGCGGGAAAGAGCGCGCGGCCCGGCGGCTCAGGCGGTGCCCATCAGAACGGGAGCTTGGGCATGCCGCCGCCACCGCCCATCATTCCCTTCATGGCCTTCATGCCGCCCATGCGCTTCATCATCTTCATGAGGCCGCCGCCCTTCATCTTCTTCATCATCTCCTGCATCTGCTCGAACTCCTTGAGCAGGCGGTTGACTTCCTGGACCTGCACGCCCGCGCCGTCGGCAATGCGCTTCTTGCGCGTGGCCTTGATGATCTCGGGCTTCTTGCGCTCCTTGGCGGTCATGGAGCAGATGATGCCTTCCTTGCGGCGGATCTCGCGCTCGGCCTTGTCCATGTCCACCTGGCCGGCCTTGGCCGTGAGCTGGGCCGGCAGCTTGTCCATGAGGTTGGACAGGCCGCCCATCTGCTTCATCTGCTGGATCTGGGCCAGGAAGTCGTTGAGGTCGAAGCCGTCGCCGCTCTTGACCTTCTCGGCCAGCTTCTGCGCGGCCTCCATGTCCACGCCCTTGGTGACCTGCTCGACCAGGGCCACGATGTCGCCCATGCCCAGCACGCGCTGCGCGTGGCGTTCGGCGTCGAACACCTCCAGGCCGTCGATCTTCTCGGACACGCCGGCGAACTTGATGGGGGCGCCCGTGATCTGCCGCACCGACAGCGCCGCGCCACCGCGCGAGTCGCCGTCGAGCTTGGTCAGCACGATGCCGGTCAGGGGCAGCGCTTCCTTGAAGGCCTTGGCCGTGTTGATCGCATCCTGGCCCTGCATGGCATCGACGACGAACAGGGTCTCGACCGGCTTGAGCGTGGCGTGCAGATCCTTGATCTCGGCCATCAGCAGCTCGTCGATGGCCAGGCGGCCGGCCGTATCGACCAACAGCACGTCAAAGAAGTGGCGCTTGGCGTAGTCCAGCGCGGCCACGGCGATGTCGTGGGGCTTCTGGTCGGGCGTGGAGGGGAACCACTCGGCACCTGCCTGGGCGGTCACGGTCTTGAGCTGCTCGATGGCGGCGGGGCGGTACACGTCGCCCGACACGGTGAGCACCTTCTTCTTGCGCCGCTCGATCAGGTGCTTGGCCAGCTTGGCCGTGGTCGTGGTCTTGCCGGCGCCCTGCAGGCCGGCCATGAGGATGACGGCCGGCGGCTGGGCGTTGAGGTTGATGTCGGCCACGCCCTCGCCCATGGTGGCGGCGAGTTCCTTGTTGACGATGGACACCAGCAGCTGGCCCGGCTGCAGCGAGCCCAGCACCTCCTGGCCCAGCGCCTTTTCCTTGACGCGCGCAACGAAGTCGCGCACCACGGGCAGAGCCACGTCGGCCTCGAGCAGGGCCATGCGCACTTCGCGCAGCATGTCCTGCACGTTGGATTCGGTGATGCGGGCCTGGCCGCGCATCTCCTTGACGAGTCGCGAAAGTTTGTCGGTCAGAGCGGAGGCCATAAGCGGGGAGGAACTGGAGTCGTCGGAAAGGAAAAGGTGTGCTGCAGCGAGCCAGCCGGGGCCAGGTGGCCAAGTGGGGCCGGGTCGCGGCACGGACCCTGCAGATCCCGATGATTCTACCCGCTGCCCCTGCCGGGGTAAGTACCGGCCTTCCGTGCCCCACGGCAGGCATCGGCCAGCAGTAACATGCGCAATGTTTCCATAGTTTATGGCTATCACATTCCGCAATGCTGGCTTGCTACCGCCTGGGAGTCTTCATGCCTGATACGCCGTATCGCCAGTTCCTGGACCGTGTGCCAGACGGGTTTCTTCTGTTTGACGAGCAGGGCGGCCTGCTCGATGCCAATGCCCAGGCCTGCGCCAGCCTGGGCCATCACAAGGCCGCCATGCTGGGGCTGGGCATCATGGACGTATGGCTGGACCTGGATGGACGGCCGCGTGACTTCTGGCGGGACATGGTCGTGGACAGCCAGGCCCGTCTGCGAGGCCGGCTGATCCGCCGCGATGGCAGCAGCTTGCCCGCCGAGATCCATGTCCATTGCCTGTCACTGTCGGGCAGGCGGCTTTTCTTCACTACCTGGCACGACCTCGGCGAGCGCACCGGCCAGGACGAGCCGATCGGCCAGCCCAATGCGCAGCGCCTGCTGGAGACCGTGATGCGCGAGACGCCCGACCTGGTCTTCGCCAAGGACCGGCAGGGCCGCTACACCTTCGCCAACCCCGCCACAGCGCGCTTTGCCGGGCGCGCGCCCGAAGACATCGTGGGCAAGACCGACCAGGAGCTTTTCTCCGACAGCAGCTTCACCGACAGCGACCGCCGGGTGCTGGACAGCGATGCGCCCGTGGTGATGGACGATCATCTGCTGGTCGACGGGCAGCGCCGCATCTTCCAGTCCACCAAGATCCCCTATCGCGATGCCGAGGGCCGGACCGTGGGCGTGCTGGGCATTGCGCGCGACATCACCCTCATGCGCCAGACCGAGTCCCAGCTGCAAAAAAGCTACGACGTGCTGCGCCAGGCCGAACAGCTGGCGCGCCTGGGCAGCTGGACATGGGAGCTGGACACCGGGCACTTTCAGGCCTCGGAGATGATGTATGTGATGAACGGCCTGGACCCCCAGGGTCCGCCACTGAAGCGCCATGCCCTGCGCGCCATGCTCGGGCCGCAGGATCTTGCCCGGCTCACCGCTGCCGTGGATCTGTGCATCAGCACCGGCCAGTCCTACAGCATCGATGTGGTCCAGCGCTGCCCGGACGGCCGGCAGTTCGCTGCCCGCCTCATGGGCCGGGCCCTGCGCGACGAGCAAGGCCGCATCGTCGCGCTCAGCGGCACGCTGCAGGACCTGTCCGAACGCGAGGACGCACGCATGCGCCTCGAAGCCCTGGCCGACAACCTGCCCAGCGGCGCCATCTACCGCCTGGAAGGCGGCCTGACGCAACTGCGGCTCAGCTACATCAGCGCCGGCATAGAGAACCTGATCGGCGTGCCGGCCCACGCCATCATGGCCGATCGGCAGGTCTACCTGAATGCCATCCATCCCGAGGACCTGCCGCTCTACCAGGGGATGATGCAACGCTCGATCGATACGCTGCGGGTCTTCGATTGCCGCTTTCGCGCGCTCAAGCCCGACGGAGAGATCCGCTGGCTGCGCTGCCGCTCGGCCCCCCGGCGCTGTCAGGAGGGCATGGTCTGGGACGGCATCATGCTGGACATCACCCGCGAGCGCGAGGCCGAGCAGGCGCTGCATCAGGCCAAGGAAGCCGCCGAAGCGGCCGAACGCGCCAAATCGGATTTCCTGGCCATCATGAGCCACGAAATCCGCACACCCATGAATACCGTCATCGGCATGACGCGCCTGGTGCAGCAGACCGCGCTGACATCGCGCCAGCGCGGCTACCTGGAGAAGGTGGAGCGCTCGGCCAGCGCCCTGCTGGCCGTGATCAACGACATCCTCGATTTCTCCAAGATAGAGGCGGGCATGCTGGCGCTGGAGGAAGTGGACTTCGCCCTTGACGATGTGCTGGAGACCGTGACGGCCTCCACGGCGCTGCGCGCAGAGGAAAAGGGGTTGGAAGTGGTCTATGCGCTGGACCCGCACCTGCCGCCCCGTTTGCGCGGCGACCCAATGCGCCTGGGCCAGGTGCTGACCAACCTGGTCGGCAACGCCATCAAGTTCACCGAGCATGGCGAGGTGGTGATCTCCCTGCATCTGGCGCCGCCACCGGTGGACGCGCCTGCGGATGCCGATGCGGACACCACGGCAGCGCCCCTGCACCACCTGTGCGTGAGCGTGCGCGACACCGGCATAGGCCTGGATGCATCGCGGGCCGAGCGGCTGTTCCAGCCCTTCACCCAGGCCGACATCCAGACCACGCGCCGCCACGGCGGCACCGGCCTGGGCCTGGCCATCTGCCACAGGCTGGTGCAGCTCATGGGCGGCGAGATCGGCGTGTGCAGCCAGCCCGGCCAGGGCAGCGACTTCCGCTTCACGGCCAAGATCCGGCTTGCCACGGATGCACTGCTGGACGGCCACGACAACCTGGGCAGCACGGGCGTTCTCATCGTCGATGACAACGCCAGCGCGCGCGAGGCGCTGGCCGCCATGGTGCGCAGACTGGGCATGCGCTGCGATACGGCGGCGGACGGCATGCAGGCGCTGCGCATGCTGCAAGAGGCCGCACGCCAGGAATCCCCCTATGGCCTGGCCCTGCTGGACTGGCGCATGCCCGGCATGGACGGACTGGAGCTGGCGCGCCGCATGCGCGAGCGACAGGACCTGGCCAAGACCCCGGCTGCGCTCATGGTCACGGCCTTCGGGCGCGACGAAGTGCAGCTGCGTGCCGCGCAGTTTGGCCTGCGGGGCCTGCGGGGCCTGCTGATCAAGCCCCTGACCGCATCGGCACTGAGGTCCTCCATCCGGGAGGCGCTGCGGGACCCGGAATCGACCCAGCCTGAAGACCCGGCGGCCGGCCCGTCACCACAGCAGCGCTACCCGGGCCTGCCGGGGCGCAGGGTGCTGGTGGTGGATGACAACGTGCTCAACCGCGAGGTGGCCACCGAGCTGCTGGAGCAGGCCGGCATATCGGTACAGACTGCGCAAGACGGTCTGCAGGCGCTGCAGCTGCTCGACAGCCAGCCTTTCGATGCCGTGCTCATGGACGTGCACATGCCCGGCATGGACGGCCTCAGTGCCACGCGCGCCCTGCGCACGCGCAGCGCGCTGCGGCATCTTCCGGTGATAGCGCTGACTGCACAGGCCTATGTCGAGGAGCGCGCCCGGATCGAGGCCGCAGGCATGAATGCCCATCTGACCAAACCCGTTGACGATGTGCTGCTGTACGAGACGCTGCAGCGCTGCCTGCGCGCAGCCCCGCCGACAACGGCAGCGCCTGCGCCGGCCCCGCCCTCCCGGCCCACGCCGCCAACCCCTGCCCCGGCCTGGGATCCTGTGCAGCTGCGGCAACGCCTTGCCAGCCAATCGCCGCGCATGCTGCATGCGATCGAAGGCTTTGCCCAGGACTTTGCCGATGCGCCGCAACAGCTGCGCAGCGCCGCGCGCAGCGGCAACTGGGCAACCGTGGCGTCGTTGGCGCATACCTTCAAGGGCAGCCTGGGCTACCTGGGCGCGAACCTGCTGGAGCAATGGTCGGCCATGGCCGAGACCGGCGCGCATGCCTGCCTGTCAGGCGACGGCAATGGCGGGAATGCCCGGCCCAGCGGTGATCTGCCATCCCTGGTCCAGGCGCTGGCCGATGGGCTGCAGGGCCTGCTGGCGGAAATCGCCGTGCGGTCCAGGCAGGCGGTCTTGCCCCCCCTGGCCACGGTGTCCAGCGCTGCGTCCCCGGCACAGCGGCAGCCGATGACCGCAGAAGAAGTCTCATCCACGTTGGATCGGCTGCGGCGGCAGATTGCCGACAGCGACTATGCCGCCGTGGCCGAACTGGAACGGCTGCGGCCCCTGGTCAGCGGGCGCCATGCATCCGTGCTGCAGCGCATCCAGCGCTGCACCGAGTCCCTGGAAACCGAGGCGGCGCTGCAGGCGCTCGATCAGCTGGCGCGGAGCATGGCCGCGAACCGGATGGCCCTACAGGGAGCTGCAGATGCTTGACGCCCTGACCGGGTCGGAGCTGCCCACGGTCCTCATCGTGGACGACGAGCGGCTGAACCGCAGCATGCTGGCCGAGCTGCTGAGCCCCCACTACCGAGTGCTGCTGGCCAAGGATGGCCCTGGCGCCCTGATGGTCGCCCACCGCGAAGCCCACCGCCTGCAGCTGATCCTTCTGGACCTGGCCATGCCCGGCATGAACGGCTACGAGGTGCTGGGTGCGCTGCGCGCGCAGGAGCGCACCGCCCATATCGCCGTCATCTTCATCACCGGACAGAGCAATGCCGAGGCCGAGGAATACGGCCTGCGCCTGGGCGCGGCCGACTATGTCTCCAAGCCCATACGCCCCGCCGTGGTCGAGGTGCGCGTGCGCAACCAGATCCGGCTGGCCCTGCAGCGCCAGGCCCTGGAGCGCCTGGCCATGGTGGACGGGCTGACCGGCCTGGCCAACCGGCGCCACTTCGACGACGTGCTGGAGCGCGCCTACCGCCGCAGCCTGCGCACGGGCGAACCCGTGGGCCTGGCTCTCATTGATATAGACCACTTCAAGCAATACAACGACTGCTATGGCCATGTGCAGGGGGACGAGGCGCTCAAGGCCGTGGCTGCCACGCTGCAGCGCCATGCGCGCCGGCCCTACGACCTGGCAGCGCGCTTTGGCGGCGAGGAATTCGCGCTCATCCTCCCCGGCGAAAGCGATGCGCCGGCCATGGCCGAACATTTCCGCCAGGAAGTGCTGCGCCTGTCCATCGCCCACGCCGCCTCTCCCACGGCGCCGCAGCTCACCGTCAGCTGCGGCGTACTCACCGTGCGGCAGCCGTCTGTCGCGCCTTTGGAAACCTGGCTGCAGAAGGCGGACGGCCTGCTCTACCAGGCCAAGGCCCAGGGGCGCAATCGCATCGAGGCAGCCGTGGAGCCCTGAAAATGCGCGCCGAACCACGGCATGGCACCCGGATTCTGAGCCTGCACAACCGGCGGCGGGAAAGCCACAGCTATCATTGAAAGATGCTCTCCGTCCCCCTGATTTCCGCCAACGTATCGCCCCTGGGCTGGATGCTGGCGCTTGCCGCAGCCGTGGCCTATGCCGTGCCAGCCGCCGGCGCCCGACGCATCAGCCAGGCCGGCGCCCGCGTTGCCCTGCGCCTGGCCTGGGTGCTCCACGCCCTGGCCCTGGCCTGGGGCCTGCTCGGGGAGCAGCCTCACTTCGGCTTCGCACCGGCCCTGTCCATGACGGCCTGGCTGGTGCTCACCGTCTATGGCGTCGAGCAGCAGCTGTTCCCCAAGATGCGCGCGCAGCTGGCGCTGTCCGCGCTGGGCACGGCCGCCGTGCTCATGGCCGCGCTGTTTCCGGGAACGCCCCTGCATGTCAACGCCTCGCCCTGGCTGCCGCTGCACCTGGCACTGGGCATTGCCTCCTACGGACTGTTCGCGGCCGCCGTGGTCCACGCCTCGCTGATGACACGCGCCGAGCAGCACATGCGGCTGGGCGGCGGTGGCCATGACAGCGGCCTGCCGCTTCTCACGCTGGAGCGCCTGACCTTCCGCTTCGTGTCCGCAGGCTTTGTGCTGCTCACGGCCACGCTGGCCGCAGGCTGGCTGTTCGGCGAACAGCTCTATGGCAAGGCCTGGGTCTGGAACCACAAGTCTGTGTTCTCGCTGCTGTCCTGGCTGACCTTTGCCGTGCTGCTGATCGGCCGTGCGCGCTTTGGCTGGCGTGGCCGCAGCGCCGTGCGCATGCTCTATGCAGGCGCCCTGCTGCTGCTGCTGGCCTATGCGGGATCGCGCTTCGTCATGGAAGTGCTGCTGGAGCGCACCACATGAAGTACCTGCTGGTCCTGATCGTCATCATCGTGGCTGTCGGCATCTGGCGCAGCCAGCGCCGTGCCGAGGCCCGCGAGCGGCGCCAGGCCGCTGCGCCGCGCAACCCGGCCAACCCGGCCAATGCGCCGCTGGCGGCTCCACAGGACATGGTCGAGTGCGCGCACTGCGGCCTGCACCTGCCGCGCAGCGAGGCCATCGAGGCGGCCGGCCGCAGCTACTGCAGCGCAGAGCACCGCACCCTGGCGCAACGGCGCTGAGCATGCAGGACGCGGCCCCCCCCAGCCACCCACCATCGACGAGGCCGCGGCGCAGTCGCCGCACGACGCCAACGCCCCCTTTGTCCGGCTATGGCAGGGCTTCCTGACCGGCCGCGTGCTCATCGCCACTGCGCTTTTGCTGCTGCAGCTGGCGCTGCTCAGCGTGCAGCCCGGCGGCAATTCCCTGGTCTGGCTGGTTTGCCTGGGCTACCTGGGGCTGACGCTGCTGCTGCGGCTGACGGCACGCGCCCAGCCGCCCTCGCCCCGCGCCGGCGTGCACTGGCTGCCCGTGATCGGCGTGGACATCGCGGTCATCTGCCTGCTGCAGATGCTGCAGACCGGGCCGCTGAACTACTCGGCCCTGCTGGCCATTCCCATCCTGATCTCGGCCGTGCTGGGCAATCTGACGCTGGCCCTGGCCACCACGGCCAGCGTCACGCTGCTGACCCTGGGCTGGGTGGCATGGCAGGACGTGGCTGGCCGCATAGAAAGCACCCAGGCCTACTACCAGGCCAGCTTTGCCTGCGCAGGCTATTTCGCGGTGGCCTATCTGACGCACGAACTGGCACGCCGCGTGCGGCGCGAGCGCCACCTGGCCCAGCACAGCAGCCGCAAGGCCCAGACGCAGGAACAGGTCAATGCCCTGGTGATCCGCCACCTGGGCGAAGGCGTGCTGGTGGTCGATCCCCAGTTCCGCGTGCAGCAGGCCAACCCGGCCGCACTGCACCTGCTGGGGCTGGCCGACGCGCATGCCCTGCCCTTCGCCCTCAAGGAGCATTCCGGCTGGCAGCGGCTGCAGGACGCCGTGGCCCAGAGCTTTGCCCAGAACCTGCCCATCTCGGCCGCCATCCATCTGCAGTCCATCGGCCAGGAAGGCATGACGGGCCTGCACCTGCGCACCTGGCTGACCGAAGTCGCCACCCCATCCGACGCCGCCGACGCGGCCGAGCCCGCGCTGCTGCAGCAGCTGTGCGTGGTCTTTTTGCATGATCTGCGCGAGATGGAGGCGCGGCTGCGCACGGAAAAGCTGGCGTCCATGGGCCGCATGTCGGCCGCCGTGGCCCACGAGATCCGCAATCCGCTGGCCGCCATCACCCAGGCCAATGCCCTGCTGGCCGAGGATCTGGCGCAGGACCCGGCCCAGCAGCAGCTGTGCCGCATCGTGGGCCAGAATGCCGAGCGCCTGGCACGCATCGTCGAGGACGTACTCAACATCGCCCGGGCCCAGCAGCACATTGGCGAAGCGCATGCCGGCCTGCTGGCCCTGGACCAGCACGTGGCCCAGGTTTGCCAGGAATGGCAGGCCCAGGGCCAGCCCGCGCACAGCATCCAGCTCCTGCTGGACGCCAGGGACAAGACCGTGGTGTTCGATGGCGAGCATCTGCGCCGCATCCTGGTGAACCTGCTGGACAACGCCCGGCGCTACCGCAGCAACGCCCACGAGCCACACACGCTGCAGGTGCTGACCGGCGCGCCGGCCGGCGGCCAGATCTGGCTACAGGTCTGGAGCGACGGCGCCGCGCTGGAGCCCACGGTGCAACGCCATCTGTTCGAGCCCTTCTTCTCTTCGGAAAGCCGCTCCAGCGGCCTGGGCCTGTACATCTGCCGCGAGCTGTGCCAGCGCTACGATGCCAGCATCAGCTACCAGCGGCTGTCGCGGCCCACGCCGCACGGCCCTGTCGAGGGCAATGCCTTCAGCATCGTGTTCCGTGCCGGCCCGGCCTCGGCCCTGCCGGCCTCCCTGTTTGATCAGATTGTGGTGTGATGCCTTTGAACTCCCTGCCCGCTGCCGCATCGATCCTTGTCGTGGACGACGAGCCGGATCTGCGCACCCTCTATGAACTGACCCTTCTGCGCGAAGGCTACCGCGTGGAAACCGCCGCCAGCGTGGGCGAGGCGCGCGAGCAGCTGCAGACCCAGCGCTTCGACGTGGTCATCACCGACATGCGCCTGCCCGACGGCATGGGCATGGAGCTGCTGCAGGACCTGCGCAGCCAGCAGCGACGCGAGCGCTGCGTGGTCATGACGGCCTACGGCTCCGCCGAGAACGCCGTCGAGGCCCTGCGCTCAGGCGCCTTCGACTACCTGACCAAGCCCGTGGACCTCAAGCAGTTCCGCCTGGTCGTGGCCTCGGCCGCCCAGGGCGTGGGCGGTGTGCCGGCCCCGGGCGTGATGCCGGCGCGCAGCCCTTCGGCCGCTCCCGCCGCCAGCCCGGTGCTCAACGGCAGCGGCGCACTGGACGCCATGGTCGGCGAGTCGCCCGCCATGCAGGCCGTCAAGCAGCGCATTGCCAAGGTGGCGCGCGGCATGGCGCCGGTGCTGGTGCATGGCGAGTCGGGCACAGGCAAGGAGCTGGTGGCCCGCGCGCTGCATGCCTGCAGCCAGCGCGCCCATGGCCCCATGGTGGCCGTGAACTGCGGCGCCATTCCCGAAAACCTGCTGGAGGCGGAGTTCTTCGGCGCGCGCAAGGGCTCCTATACCGGCGCCACCCAGGACCGCGACGGCTACTTCCAGGCGGCGCGCGGCGGCACCTTGTTTCTGGACGAGATCGGCGACCTGCCCCTGGCCATGCAGGCCAAGCTGCTGCGCGCCATCCAGGAGCGCCGCGTGCGCCCCCTGGGCTCCGCACAGGAGGAAGCGGCCGATGTACGCATCGTCAGCGCCACCCACCGCGATCTGGCTGCCGATGTGCAGCAGGGGCGCTTCCGGCAGGACCTGTACTACCGCCTCAATGTCATCGAGGTGCTGCTGCCCCCGCTGCGCGAGCGCCGCGAAGACCTGCCTGCCCTGTGCCGCGCCCTGCTGGCACGGCTGTCGCAGGAATCCGGCCTGCCCATGCCCGAGATCGACGAGCGTTCAGTGCAGCAGATCGCCCGCCTGCCCCTGCCCGGCAATGTGCGTGAACTGGAGAACCTGCTGCACCGCGCCATCACGCTGGGCGAGGACGGACCGCTGCGCATAGATCCCGAGATGCAGCTGCCCTGCGGCACGCCACCAGCCCCGCCCGCCCCGCCTGCATCCGCCTCGCCCTCTCCTTCGCTCTCGCCTTCACGCCCCCTGCCGCAAGGCGGCCCGCTATCGCCAGAGCCAGCCGATGCCGACCTGCCCCGTGACCTGCAGGCCTGGCTGGACGAGCGCGAGCGCGGCATTCTGGTGCAGGCGCTTCAGGAAAACGGCTTCAACCGCACGGCCACCGCCGCGCGCCTGGGCCTGAGCCTGCGCCAGATCCGCTACCGCATCGACCGGCTGAACATCGCCCTGCCCGGCGATGCCAGCGCCGAGGCGGACGGAGGCGGCCATGGCGAGTCCTGATCCGCAGGCGCAAGCCACCCAGGCCCCGGCCTGGACCTGGCAAGGCGGCTGGCTGCAGCAGGCCCGCCACCTGCCCTCGCCCAACTTTGGCGAGCGCCCGGCCCAGGCGCTGGTCGATCTGGTCGTCGTGCACTCCATCAGCCTGCCCCCGGCGAGTACGGCACGGGTGCGGTCCAGCAACTGTTCACCAACCAGCTCGACTGGGACGCCCATCCTTACTACCAGGGGATACGCGGCCTGGAGGTGTCGGCGCATTTCTTCATCACGCGCCAGGGCGAGGTCTGGCAGTTTGTGGACTGCGATGCGCGCGCCTGGCATGCAGGCGCTTCCTGCTGGCGGGGCCGCGACCGCTGCAACGACGACTCCATCGGCATAGAGCTCGAAGGCCTGGAGGGCCTGCGGTTCGAGCCGGCCCAGTACGCGGCGCTCGATGCCCTGTGCAACGCCATCGCGGCGCGCTACCCCGTGGCCCATCTCGCAGGTCATGAGCACATCGCGCCGGGCCGCAAATGCGATCCGGGCGCAGGCTTCGACTGGCACCGGCTGCGCGGGCTGCTGGCCCACCACCCAGCCACGGCGAACTGGCAGCTGCCGCCGGGCGCGGGCCAGCCCTCCACGTAAGCGCACACCCTCATCGCAGGCACCGCCAGATCTTGCGCAAAACCCCGCTTGTCCACAGGCAGAGGACAAAGGGTCTGTCAATCCAGAAAGCAACCGATGTGGCGCGCCAGGCGCACGCAGCGGCTGCCTGATCATTTTTTACAAATTCACGCATGTGTCGCAGCCCCACTGTCCATGGGGCTTTCAGCGGTCCGACCGGCGCAGGGCCAAGGCTGCCGCGGCTTGCGGCGGACCATCGCCCGCAAGCCACGGCGCAGCGGGCCTTTGCTGCTATTGGCTTGTAGGTTGCGCACCTGTTTGGCGCAGCGCAAACAGCGGTTTTCCGGCCGTGAGTACCCCGTGTACATGAGACGGCGATACACTACAGGTAGTGCCCAGAAGCACGCTGGACACCATATCTAGTGTTCACAAGCTGTGCACACCCTGTGAAAACGGTGTGTACATCCGACCCCGATTCCATCTCCCAGCAAGCCTGCCCCAAGTGCAGGTCCGCGTCCGTTCTATCCACAAACACCCGTTGAGGAAACTCATGCAAGAAGCACTGAATTCTTTGGCTCCCGCTGCGCACGGTGATGCTGCCAATCCTTCCTCCGCCCATCACCTGTCCGTGCAGGACGGCTACCAGATCATCCGCCGCAGCGGCGATGTGGTGCCCTTCACGCCGCAAAAGATCGCCGTCGCGCTGACCAAGGCCTTCCTGGCCGTGCGCGGTGCCCAAGGTGCGGCCTCCGCCAGCGTGCGCGAGACCGTGGACGAGCTGACCCAGGCCGTGGTTCGCGCACTGCTGCGCTCGCGTCCGGGCGGCGGCACCTTCCATATTGAAGATGTGCAGGACCAGGTCGAACTGGGCCTGATGCGCGGCGGCCACCACGACGTGGCACGCGCCTACGTGCTGTACCGCGACCGCCGCAACCAGGAACGTGCCGAGCAGAAGAAGGCCGCCGAGGCCGCAGCGGTTGCCGCCGCCGCACCGGCGCCCGTGCTGCATGTGACCGACAACGGCCAGCGCGTGCCGCTGGACCAGGCCCGCCTGCTGGCGCTGATCGAGGCGTCCTGCCGCAACCTCAACGCCGATATCCAGGCCGCCCCCATCGTCGCCGAAACGCTGCGCAACCTGTACGACGGCGTGCCGATCGAAGAAGTCTTCAAGGCCTCCATCCTGGCCGCTCGCACGCTGATCGAGAAAGACCCCGACTACACCTACGTCACCGCCCGCCTGCTGCTGCACACGATCGTGCGCGAGGTCATGGGCCGTGACGTGCACCCGGCCGACATCCAGGCGGCCTACGCAGAGTACTTCCCCGGCTTCATCCGCAAGGGCGTGGACAACGAGCTGCTCAACCCCGAGCTGCTTAACTACGACCTGCCCCGCCTGGCTGCCGCCATCAAGGCCGAGCGCGACGAGCAGTTCGACTACCTGGGCCTGCAGACCCTGTACGACCGCTACTTCCTGCACGTGCGCAAGACGCGCATCGAGCTGCCCCAGTCCTTCTTCATGCGCGTGGCCATGGGCCTGGCGCTGCAGGAAGAGGACCGCAATGCACGCGCCATCGAGTTCTACGAGCTGCTGTCGTCCTTCGACTTCATGAGCAGCACGCCCACGCTGTTCAACAGCGGCACGCTGCGCTCGCAGCTGTCTTCCTGCTACCTGACCACGGTGCCCGACGATCTGGACGGCATCTATGAGTCCATCAAGGAAAACGCCCTGCTGTCCAAGTTCGCCGGCGGCCTGGGCAACGACTGGACGCGCGTGCGCGCCCTGGGTTCGCGCATCAAGGGCACGAACGGCGAGTCGCAGGGCGTGGTGCCCTTCCTCAAGGTGGTCAACGACACGGCCGTGGCCGTGAACCAGGGCGGCAAGCGCAAGGGCGCCGTCTGCACCTACCTGGAGACCTGGCACCTGGACATCGAGGAATTCCTCGAACTGCGCAAGAACACCGGCGACGACCGCCGCCGCACGCACGACATGAACACGGCGAACTGGATTCCCGACCTGTTCATGAAGCGCGTCATGGAAAAGGGCCACTGGACCCTGTTCTCGCCCTCCGATGTCGGCGACCTGCACGACCTCTTCGGCGCCGCCTTCGAGCACGCCTACACGGCCTACGAAACCAAGGCCGACAACGGCGAACTCAAGCTGTTCAAGCGCATCCCGGCCATGGACCTGTGGCGCAAGATGCTGTCCATGCTGTTCGAGACCGGCCACCCCTGGGTCACCTTCAAGGACCCCTGCAACGTGCGCTCGCCCCAGCAGCACGCCGGCGTGGTGCACTCGTCCAACCTGTGCACCGAGATCACGCTGAACACCAGCGACACCGAGACCGCCGTCTGCAACCTGGGCTCGGTCAACCTGGCGCGCCACATCGTCGATGGCGCCATCGACCACGGCAAGCTGCGCAAGACCATCACCACGGCCATGCGCATGCTGGACAACGTGATCGACATCAACTACTACGCCGTACAGAAGGCCAAGGACTCCAACCTGCGCCACCGCCCGGTGGGCCTGGGCCTGATGGGCTTCCAGGATGCGCTCTATGAAATGCGCATCGCCTACGCCAGCGACGCGGCCGTGGAGTTCGCCGACCAGTCGATGGAAGCCATCTGCTACTACGCCTACTGGGCCTCCACCGAGCTGGCCAAGGAACGCGGCCAGTACTCCAGCTACAAGGGCTCGCTGTGGGACCAGGGCATCCTGCCGCTGGACACGCTGAACCTGCTGGAGAAGGCACGCGGCGGCTATGTGGAAGTGGACCGCTCCTCGCGCCTGGACTGGGATGCCCTGCGCGCCAAGATCGGCCAGCACGGCATGCGCAACTCCAACTGCGTGGCCATCGCGCCCACGGCGACCATCTCCAACATCGTCGGCGTCGATGCCTCCATCGAGCCCTCGTTCGGCAACCTGTCGGTCAAGTCCAACCTGTCCGGCGAGTTCACCGTCATCAACCAGTACCTGGTGCGTGACCTGAAGCGCCTGGGCCTGTGGGACGACGTGATGGTCATGGACCTCAAGCACTTCGACGGCTCGCTGCGCCCCATCGACCGCGTGCCCCAGGACGTCAAGAGCCTGTACGCCACCGCCTTCGAGGTCGAGCCCACCTGGCTGGTCGAGGCCGCTGCGCGCCGCCAGAAGTGGATCGACCAGGCCCAGAGCCTGAACATCTACATGGCCGGTGCATCGGGCAAGAAGCTGGACGACACCTACAAGCTGGCCTGGCTGCGCGGTCTGAAGACCACCTACTACCTGCGCACCACCAGCGCCACCAACATCGAGAAGTCCACGGTGCAAAGCCGCGTGCTCAACGCCGTGCCCTCGGCCGCCGCCGCACAGCCTGCCGCCGTGAACACCTCCAGCGCCCTGGAAGCCGCGGCAGCCGCCGCACGCGCCCAGGCACCGGCGACGGACATCAAGTTCTGCGCCATCGACGATCCCGGCTGCGAAGCCTGCCAGTAAGCCGCGCAGCGCGGGGCCTCGCCACGGCGCAGGCCCCGCGCCCTGCCCGCCAGCCAGCGCCATGCGCAGGATCTTCGCCATGGACCTTGGGCCTGCTCAACACGCCAGGCCACCCATGGTCCTACATTGACCGGAGCAGAAAGAGAGGACTCTTTCGCACCGAATGAACTGAACATATGCCCCAGGGCATGCCGGAGAAAATTGCAATGCTGACCTTTGACGACGACGCCACCCTCTCGAACACGCCCAGCGGCGCGGAGGCTGCGCCGAGCACCACACACAAGCGCGTGAATGCCGCCGACAAGCGCATCATCAATGCCAAGACCGACGTCAATCAGCTGGTGCCGTTCAAGTACAAGTGGGCCTGGGAAAAGTACCTGGCCACCTGCGCCAACCACTGGATGCCGCAGGAAGTGAACATGAACCGCGACATCGCCCTGTGGAAGGACCCCAACGGCCTGACCGAGGACGAGCGCCGCATCATCAAGCGCAACCTGGGCTTCTTCGTGACGGCCGATTCGCTGGCCGCCAACAACATCGTGCTGGGCACCTACCGCCACATCACGGCGCCCGAATGCCGCCAGTTCCTGCTGCGCCAGGCCTTCGAGGAAGCCATCCACACCCACGCCTACCAGTACATCGTGGAGTCGCTGGGCCTGGATGAGGGCGAGATCTTCAACGCCTATCTCGAAGTCCCCTCCATCCGCGACAAGGACGAATTCCTGATCCCCTTCATCGAAGCGATCATGGACCCCGCCTTCAAGACCGGCACCTTCGAGACCGACCAGACCCTGCTCAAGTCGCTGATCGTTTTCGCCTGCCTGATGGAGGGCCTGTTCTTCTACGTGGGCTTCACGCAGATCCTTGCGCTGGGCCGCCAAAACAAGATGACCGGCGCCGCCGAGCAGTACCAATACATCCTGCGCGACGAGTCCATGCACTGCAACTTCGGCATCGACCTGATCAACCAGCTCAAGCTCGAAAATCCACAGCTGTGGACACCCGAATTCAAGGAAGAAATCACGGCGCTTTTCGTCAAGGCCGTCGAGCTGGAATACCGCTACGCAGAGGACACCATGCCGCGCGGCGTGCTCGGAATGAACGCATCGATGTTCAAGGGCTACCTGCGCTACATCGCCAACCGCCGCGCCACGCAGATCGGCCTTGAGGCCCTGTTCCCCAACGAGGAAAACCCGTTCCCCTGGATGAGCGAGATGATCGATTTGAAGAAGGAACGTAACTTCTTTGAGACACGCGTCATCGAGTATCAAACCGGCGGCGCACTTTCCTGGGATTAATCGCTTCTCTGCAGGCACAATGCGAACCATGACGCGCTTCACGCTTTTGCAATACCGATGGTGTTGCGGCGTGGGGCGTCTCCGTGTTCATTGCGATGCGTCACTCCACATCGCTTTGGATCGCTTCGGAGCCCCGTACCCCGAAGTGTTTTGTGCAAATCAACGAAGGAGAAGATGATGGCAACTGCGAAGAAGACGGCCTCCACCAAGGCCCCCACCGACAAGAAAACCACTGCCAAAAAGGCGGCTGCTCCCAAGGCTGAAACCGTGAAGAAAACCACGGCCACTGCCAAGGCAGCACCCGCCAAGAAGGCTGCTGCACCTGCTGTGAAGAAGGCTGCAGCTCCTGCTGCCAAGAAGGCCGCTGCACCTGCTGCAAAGAAGGCTGCCGCTCCTGCCAAGAAGGCTGCTGCTCCTGCTGCGAAGAAGGCTGCCGCTCCTGCCAAGAAGGCTGCTGCTCCTGCTGCGAAGAAGGCTGCCGCTCCCGCCAAGAAGGCTGCTGCTCCTGCTGCGAAGAAGGCTGCCGCTCCCGCCAAGAAGGCTGCTGCTCCTGCTGCGAAGAAGGCTGCCGCTCCTGCCAAGAAGGCTGCTGCTCCTGCTGCGAAGAAGGCTGCCGCTCCTGCCAAGAAGGCTGCTGCTCCTGCTGCAAAGAAGGCCGCCGCTCCTGCCAAGAAGGCTGCTGCTCCTGCTGCAAAGAAGGCTGCCGCTCCCGCCAAGAAGGCTGCTGCTCCTGCTGCAAAGAAGGCCGCCGCTCCCGCCAAGAAGGCTGCTGCACCTGCCGCAAAGAAGGCCGCTGCTCCTGCCAAGAAGGCTGCTGCTCCTGCTGCCAAGAAGGCCGCTGCTCCCGCTGCCACAAAGGCTGCTGCACCTGCCGCGAAGAAGGCCGCTGCTCCCGCCAAGAAGGCTGCCGCTCCTGCTGCTGCCAAGAAGCCCGCTGCAGCTGCCAAGCCTGCCGCAGCGCCCGCCAAGGCCGCAGCAGCTCCTGCCGCTCCCGCCAAGAAGGCTGCAGCCCCGAAGAAGGCCGCTGCCCCCAAGAAGGCCGCAGCAGCTCCCGCCGCTGCCGCGCCTGCAGCTCCCGCTGCCGCACCCGCGCCCATCGCGCAAACCCGCCTGGCTCCCCAAGCCGCATGGCCCTTCCCCACAGGCAACAAGCCCTGAGACTTTTCCGGTCTCAAAGCAAAAAGCCCGGCTCTTTGGAGTCGGGCTTTTTTCATTGTGAAGACGGCGGCTGCGCCGCCGCCCGGTGATCCCGGCTTCAGGGCTGGGCGAAGTCCAGCACGTAGTTCTGCGGGCCACGGCTGGCAATCTTGAGCGCGCCCAGGCGGTTGCCCAGTTCGGCGCAACGCACCAGGTCCCAGCCACGCTCCAGGCCGAACAGCATGGCGCCACGCCATGCGTCGCCACATCCCGTGGGATCGACCACGGCGGCGGGCTGCACCGGCGCCACCAGGGTCTTGGCGCCTTGCACCCAGACCTCGCAGCCCTCTGCCCCCAGCGTCACCACCAGGCCTTGCACCTGCCCGGAAATCTGCTCCAGGCTCCAGCCCGTGCGCTCGCTGAGCATGCGGGCCTCGTAGTCGTTCACGGCCACCCAGTCAGCCTGCTCGATGAAGCTGCGCAGCTCCTGTCCATCGAACATGGGCAGGCCCTGGCCTGGATCGAACACAAAGGGAATGCCCGCCGCCTTGAACTGCTGGGCATGCTCGAGCATGGCCTGGCGGCCATCGGGCGCAATGATGCCCACGCGCACCTGCTCCTTGAGCTCTGGCGTGATGCGGTTGCCGTGGGCCTGCATCATGGCGCCCGGGTGGAAGGCCGTGATCTGGTTGTTGTCACGGTCCGTCATGATCATGCACTGGGCCGTGTGCGTGTCCTGCAGCTGGCCGATGTGCGCGGTCTGCACGCCCAGTTCGTCGAGGCGCTGCACATAGTCGGCGCCGTCGCTGCCCACCATGGCCATGGGCCAGGCATCGCCGCCCAGCAAGCGCAGGGCGTAGGCGATGTTGCCCGCGCAGCCGCCGAAATCGCGGCGCAGCGTGGGCACCAGGAAGGACACATTGAGGATGTGCAACTGGTCAGGCAGGATCTGGTCGGCAAACCTTCCCTCGAAGGTCATGATGTTGTCGAACGCAAGCGATCCGCAGATGAGAGCGGCCATGGTGTGTCTCGGCTTTCTTGAAAAGTCAGGGGGATTCAGGGATAAAAAACCAGGGCGCGATAGCCGGCCACGGCCGCCTCCAGGCCTTGCACTTCGACCGGGGCCGTCACGCTCCACTCGCCATGGCCCTCGATCTGCGCGGGCGCGCCGAACTGGTCAAGCCGGATCACGCGCCGCAGCAGCAGCTTGTCCTGGGCATCGGTGAGCGTGAGTTCGACAGCGGGCATGGCCACGGGGAAGTCGGAACGGTTCTCCAGGCTCAGGCTCCACTGGTACTGGCCGCTGCGCGGCAACTGCCGAAAGCCCGAACTGCCGATCACCACATCGCCGATCTGGCGGCGTGGCTGCAGCTCGCAGCCCGCCATGGCGCACAGGGCCTGCAGCGCGGGCGCCAGCGAAGGATGCTGCACGGCCAGCGCATCGCGCTGGCCCCACATGACCTGGCCTGCCAAGGCGCCCACGCCCAGCAGGCTGCCCAGCACAAGCGCCACGCGCACGGCAGGCCGGCGCCAGAAGGCCTTGCGCCGCGCCTGGCGCACAAAGCCGGGCTCTGCCTCGGGTAGCGCGGCCGCAGCCTCACCGCTGCCTTCGCCATCGCTGTCCGGCCAGCGGGAGAACTCCGGCGAAGGCACGGAAGCCTGCGCCTGCGGCTCCGATTCCCGCAGCAGGCCGGTTGGCACGGACGGCGCAGGCGCATCGGACGACTTGTCGGATGGCTTGTCAGATGACTTGTCGGATGGCTTATGGGGCCGTGTGAACGGCGCGCCTTCCTCATCCTTTGCCGGTGCGGGCACAGGAGCCGCAGTGTCAGGCTCGGGTCCGAGCAGGCCGTCAACGGCCTGCTCGGCCTGGGCAGCGGGCGGGGACTTCGGCGCTGCCCGGGACGCAGCCAGGATCTCGTCCACCAGCGACGCTCCAGGCAGCGCGCTGCCCAACTCTTCGGCGGCGCTGGCGGAGGGGTCCTTCGCGGTCACAGGGGGCGAAGGCGGGGCCTCTGGAGCCGGCACCTCGGCCGGCGGCATGGACGGCGAAGGCTCGGCCCTGGCAGCCGCAGCCGTGGTTGCGGTGGATACCGCAGGTGCGGCAGGTGTGGCAGGTACAGAGGATGCAACAGGTGCAGCAGGTGCAGCAGGCCCCGATGCGCCCCGCCCCGGCAATCCGCTCGGCGCCGTCGGCAGCCACATGGATTCCCTGAATTCGCGGATGTCATCGTCCTCGAATTCGGCCGGGTTGTGCGATGCCTCGCCAGCCACCGGAGTGCCGGCCACCGGAGTGCCGGCCACCGAGGTGCCGGCCGCGTTCACAGGTGCCGTGGGCAGGGGCTGCAGGTCTTCGGAGGCATCGAACACTTCATGGCAGACGCCGCAGCGCACCCACCCCTGCGAAATTCGCAGCTGGTCGGCCACCACTTTGAAGCGGGTTCCACAGGCAGGACAGCGGGTGACTTGGCTCATCAGCGATCGATTGTAGGCAGCTGCTCGCGGCCCGCGCCACGAAGGCGGCGGCCGCGCGGGGACTCGGGCCGGAAATCAGGCCGCGCGGCGCGCGGTCATCAGGATCCAGCCATCTTCGCTGTCGGCCACTTCCAGCGCCAGGTACGGCGCATAGGCCTCCTTGAGCTCGTCGGCCTGGCGCTCCAGGATACCGGCCAGCACCAGGCTTCCACCCGCTGCCACGCGGCCGCACAGCAGCGGCGCCAGCACCTTGAGCGGCGTGGCCAGGATGTTGGCCAGCACGGTGCGGTATTCGCCGTTGCCGGCATCGGGCAGGCCCGCCTTCAGTTGCACGGCGTTGGCATCGGCGTTGTAGCGCGTGGACTCCACGGCTGCCGGGTCGATGTCCACCGCGTCGATGTCGGTGGCACCGAACTTGGCCGCGCCAATGGCCAGGATGCCAGAGCCGCAGCCATAGTCCAGCGTGCGGCCAAGACTGCCTTGCGGCTGGCGGGCGATCCAGCGCAGGCACATGCGTGTGGTCGGGTGCGTGCCCGTGCCAAAGGCCAGGCCCGGGTCCAGGCGGATGCTCACGCGCGCCTCGGGCGGCAGCTCGTGCCAGGTGGGAACAATCCAGAATTCGGGCGTGATGTCCACCGGGGCGAACTGCGACTGCGTCAGGCGCACCCAGTCCTGCTCCGGCACCTGCTTGACGGCGATGATGCTGCAGCCCTCGAAGAAGTCCTGGGGCAGCAGCAGATCACGCGCCTCTTCGGCCGCTTGCTGCGAGGGGAACAGCGCCACCAGGCGGCTGCGCTGCCAGCCGTCCTTGGGCGGCGGCATGCCGGGCTCGCCGAACAGGGCTTGCTCGGCCTCGGTCTGCGCGTCGGCATCCTCCACCGATACGCTCAGGGCGTCCAGCGCATCCAGCGCATCGCTGACGGTCTCAACCCGGTCTTCCGGGCACAGCAGGCTCAACTCGAACATGGGCCCATCCTTTTCTATGCAATAAATGAAAATGCTGGCCGCCGTCGCCGGGGGCCAGCATGCAGGGTCAATCGGGCGACCTGCTCAACGCTTGTTGGCGTTGCGGTGCGCCAGCCACTCTTCCAGGTAATGGATGTTGGTGCCGCCTTCCATGAACTTGGCGTCCACCATCAGATCCTGATGCAGCGGGATATTGGTCTTGATGCCTTCGACCACGGTCTCCAGCAGCGCCGTGCGCATGCGCGCCAGCGCCTGCTCGCGCGTGTCGCCATGGACGATGATCTTGCCGATCATGGAGTCGTAGTTCGGCGGCACGAAGTAGTTGTTGTAGACGTGCGAGTCCACGCGCACGCCGGGGCCACCGGGGGCATGCCACATGGTGATGCGGCCCGGCGACGGCATGAAGTTGTAGGGATCCTCGGCATTCACGCGGCACTCGATCGCATGGCCCTTGAGCTGGGCATTGATCTGGCGCTGGGTAAAGGGCAGCTTCTCGCCTGCGGCCACCATGATCTGGGTGCGCACGATGTCCACGCCCGTGATCAGTTCGGTCACCGGATGCTCCACCTGAACGCGGGTGTTCATCTCGATGAAGTAGAACTCGCCGTTTTCAAAGAGGAACTCGAAGGTGCCGGCGCCACGGTAGCCCAGCTTCTTGCAGGCAGCGGCGCAGCGCTCGCCGATCTTCTCGACCAGGCGGCGCGGAATGCCCGGAGCCGGTGCTTCCTCGATGACCTTCTGGTGGCGGCGCTGCATGGAGCAGTCGCGCTCGCCCAGGTAGACCGCGTTGCGGTGGTTGTCCGCCAGGATCTGGATTTCCACATGGCGCGGGTTCTGCAGGAACTTTTCCATGTAGACGGCCGGATTGCCGAAGGCCGCACCGGCCTCGGCCTTGGTCATCTGCACGGCATTGATCAGCGCCGCCTCGGTATGCACCACGCGCATGCCACGGCCACCGCCGCCGCCTGCGGCCTTGATGATCACCGGATAGCCCACGGCCTTGGCGATGCGGCGGATCTGCACGGGATCGTCAGGCAGCTCGCCATCCGAGCCGGGCACGCAGGGGACGCCCGCCTTGATCATGGCCTGCTTGGCCGAGACCTTGTCACCCATGGTGCGGATGTTCTCGGGCGTGGGGCCGATGAAGGTGAAACCGCTCTTTTCCACGCGCTCGGCAAAGTCGGCGTTCTCGCTGAGAAAGCCGTAGCCGGGGTGGATGGCCTCGGCGTCGGTCACCTCGGCGGCCGAGATGATGGCCGGCATGTTGAGGTAGCTCAGCGGCGAAGGCGCGGGGCCGATGCACACGGCCTCATCGGCCAGCTTGACGTACTTTGCGTCACGGTCGGCCTCGGAATACACCATCACCGCCTTGATGCCCAGTTCACGGCAGGCGCGCTGGATGCGCAGGGCAATCTCGCCCCGGTTGGCAACCAAAATTTTCTTAAACATGAAGGTCCTCGCGACTTGGTGCCTGCGCCGGTACGCAGGCCGAAGCCGTCAGTTGAGCCAATTGCTCTGTCGCGCCGCGGCATGCGTTCGCGCCAGGGCGTCGTGCCGCTTGCGGCATCGCTCGCCTGCAGGTTACTCGATCACGAACAGGGGCTGGCCGTACTCTACCGCCTGGCCGTTTTCGCCCAGGATGCGCGTGATCGTGCCGCTCTTGTCGGCTTCGATCTCGTTGAGAATCTTCATCGCCTCGATGATGCAGATGGTCTCGCCTTCCTTGACCTGGTTGCCCACTTCCACGAAGGGCTTGCCGCCAGGGCTGGAGGCGCGGTAGAAGGTGCCGACCATGGGCGACTTCACCACGTGGCCGGAGACGGCTGCCTCGGCCGGTGCCGCCACGGGCGCTGCGGGGGCAGCGGCGACGGGTGCCGCCATCGGCGCGGCCATGGGAGCCTGCATGGGCGCTGCCACATAGTGCTGCACCACGGCGCCTTCGCTCTTGACGATCCGGACCTTGCCCTCTGCTTCGGTGATCTCCAGTTCCGACACGTTCGATTCGGACACCAGATCAATGAGGGTCTTGAGTTTTCGCAAATCCATGGGAGCTCCAGCGGCTAACAACTAAATAGGGCGCGAATTTACTCCAATTTCGCCCTTCTGCGTGCTTTGAGGCATATTTTTCATCAACGTCGCCATGGAATTCAGGGCATTTCCTGAGCTTTCACAGCTTCGATGATGCGAAAAATCAGCCTTTTGCGCTCCAGGAAGCCAGATCTTCGGTAGTAAGCTCACCTATTTTACGTTGCTGCACCATGCCATCTTCGCCGAGCAGCACGGTGAAGGGCAGTCCGCCCTGCAGATTGCCCAGCGAGCGGGTCAGGCCCAGACCGCCTTCCACCGCCAGCGCCACAGGGAAACGCAGGGGTGTGCGACCCAGGAAGCGCTGCACGGCCTCCGGCTTGTCCACGGCCAGGCCAATGACCTGAATACCATGCTGGTTTTGGCGCGCCGAGAAGGCATCGAGCATGGGCAGCTCGCGCACGCAGGGCGGGCACCAGGTGGCCCAGAAATTGACCAGCACCGGCTTGCCGCGCCAGCGCGACAGCGTCATGGCCGAGCCATCGGGTGTGATGAAGCGCTGCTGCCACAGCTGCTCTTCGGCACTGGCGTCCATGGCGTGCGGCTGAAAACGCCACCACGCAAACCCTGCCCCACCCAGGCCTGCGGCGGCGGCAACGCCGCCCATCAGCCAACGGCGGCGGGAAGATGTGTTTTGCCTTGCATCCACTGAATCAGCCACGGTCGGCCTCCTCTTCATCCTGATCCAACAGCCTGCGCAGCGCCTCGGCGCTGCCGCGCGGGCTGCGCCCCTGGCCGTCGGGCTTGAGTGCGCCACGCAGATCATCATGGTCGTACACCAGCAGATGCACGCCCACGGACTCGTTCAAAGGGCGGCAGAAGGCGTGGATGCTCAAGGCCTCCACGGCCTGCCCCGTAAAGCCGGTGACGGTGCTGGGCTCGTACTCCACATGCTGGTTGATCAGCGCGATCTCGGCCGACTTGGGGTCGTCGCAGAACAGCTGCAGGTAAATATCGGACAGGCGGGTGGCTGTGCCGCGCCAGACGGCGCCGGCCAGATGGGGCCGGAACTCGGCCAGGCGGTCCATCCATTGCAGGGCCAGTTCGCGCAGGGCCTGCAGTTCCTGGGGCTGGGTGTCGGCGCAGAACAGGGCAATGTATTCGCGCACGGCCTCTTCCACCAGGTCGTTGCCCGGCAGCGCGGTGCGCGCGGGCAGCCCCAGCTGGCGAAGTGCGCGGTGCTTGGCAGCCCCCCATTCCAGCCCTTCCTCGACCACGAGGCGGGCCGCGGTCTGGGCAATTTCGGCAGTGGCTTGGTCCATGGCTTTCCGATCCGCTGTATCCCTACATATATATAAGAGGCCTTCCCTGTGGATGGCCCCGGGCCATTGTGACCCAAGCCGCGGCACCGCCGGCCGCAGACGGGCTTTGCACGTTCCCGCCAGCGCCTTGCACCGGCGATTTCGCAACCTTGTGTTTCCGGGACCCGGTGCCTGCTGGGCCGCAAGCTCCTGTTTTTGCAGGACAGCCCTCCCGGACATGACGGCAACCGTAGAATGCCCGGCCATGCACATACATATTCTGGGCATCTGCGGCACCTTCATGGGCGGACTGGCCGCACTGGCGCGCGAGGCTGGGCACCGCGTCACAGGCTGCGACGCCGGCGTCTATCCGCCGATGAGCGATCAGTTGCGTGCACTGGGCATCGACCTGATCGAGGGCTACGGCGCCGACCAGATGGCCCTGCAACCCGACATGTATGTCGTGGGCAACGTGGTCAGCCGCGCGCGGCTGCCCGACGGCAGCCCCAAGTTCCCGCTGATGGAGGCGATTCTTGAAAGCGGCGCCCCCTACACCAGCGGTCCGCAATGGCTTTGCGAACAGGTGCTGCACCATCCGTCCTGCCCGCGCCATGTACTGGCCGTGGCCGGCACCCACGGCAAGACGACCACGACGTCGATGCTGGCCTGGATTCTCGAATGCGCAGGCCTGGCTCCGGGCTTTCTGGTCGGCGGCGTGCCACTGGACTTCGGCGTCTCGGCCCGCCTGGGCGCATCCAGCCGCCCGACGCCAGGCCAGGGGCCGGCCGGCGCGGAGCCCGTCTTCGTCATCGAGGCCGATGAATACGACACGGCCTTCTTCGACAAACGCAGCAAGTTCGTGCACTACCGCCCGCGCACGGCCGTGCTCAACAACCTGGAGTTCGACCACGCCGACATCTTCGAGGACCTCGGCGCCATCGAACGCCAGTTCCACCATCTCGTGCGCACCGTTCCCGCCTCCGGGCGGCTGGTGGTCAACGGCATAGAGGAAAGCATCACCCGCGTGCTGCACCAGGGCTGCTGGAGCGAGGTCTCCAGCTTCGGTGCGGTGGTCAGCGATTTCAGTGCCCAGGGCGATCCCGGCGCCTTCGACGTGCTGCACCGTGGCCGCAAGGTCGCGCGCCTGGAATGGGCACTCACCGGGGAGCACAACCAGCTCAATGCGCTGGCCGCCATTGCAGCGGCCGAGCACGTGGGCGTGACGCCGGCGCAGGCCTGCGAAGCGCTGGCGCGCTTTCAGAACGTCAAGCGACGCATGGAGCTGCGCGGCATGGCGGGTGGCGTGTCCGTCTACGACGACTTCGCCCACCATCCCACGGCCATCCGCACCACGCTGGACGGCCTGCGCCGTAAGCTCGGCAGCCAGGCACGCATCCTGGCGGTGTTCGAGCCGCGCAGCAACACCATGAAGCTGGGCACCATGAAGTCGCAACTGCCCTGGGCCCTGGAAAGCGCCGATCTGGTGTTCTGCCACACGGCCGGCCTGGACTGGGATGCTGCCGAGGCGCTGCGCCCCCTGGGCGTGGGAGCCGGCCACAAGGCGCAGGTGGCTGCAGACATCGATACGCTGATCGGGCAGATCCGCGCAGCCGCCCGCCCCGGTGACCACGTGGTGTGCATGAGCAATGGCGGCTTCGGCGGCATTCACCCCAAGCTGCTGGCGGCGCTGCAGGCCGCAGGCTGACCCGGGCACGGCCCCCAATGAAAGAAGCCCGGGTCATGCCCAGGCTTCTTTGCTGTATCGCTATCTGTCCGTCGTCAGTAACTGATGGACATGGCCGGCACATCGACACGGATCAGCGGCTTGGACAGCACGGCCTGGGCGGCGACGGCATAGCTGTTGCGCCATTGCTCGTCGTCGAACAGCCCGGAGCGCGAACGCGCCGCACGCGCCACCACCACCAACTTGTCGGCCAGCAGAACCTTGCCGCTGGCGCGCAGGGGTTCGCAGTCCATGGAGATGAACTGCTGGTCCAGCCAATGCCGTCCTTCATCGGAACTCATGGGGGTGAGCCCGCTGGTGTCCGTGCGGTACTCTTGTCCGGCATCCAACACCACAATCACTTCGCTGCGCATGGAACTCCTCTCTTCATTACGGGATACGGCCCTGTGCCTGCTCATGCAGACAGGGCTGTCACTCATGCCCTGAGCTTAACCGCAAGCGCCTTTTCCACACCCCGGGCAAGCTGACATGCCTCAAGTGCCAGAGACTGGCACCGGCGCTGGAGTCGGCACTGCCGCCAGCAGGTGTTTCAAGGCCTGCCAGCGCCTGCCCAAAGGTGCAAACGTACAATGGCCGACAGATTTGGCCCCGTTTTTTCATGGACCTCACCGCATGACAACCGACACCACGCACCAGAAACTGCTCGACCAGTTGCAGCAACTCGAAGACGAGTTGCGCAGCCAGAGCCTCTGGTCGGCCGTGGCGCCCAGCCCTGAGGCCATGGCATCGACCATGCCGTTCATGTACGACACGCTCAAGCTGCAGGAATGGCTGCAGTGGGTTTTCCTGCCCCGGCTGCGTGCCGTGGTCGATGCCCGCGGCCAATTGCCCTGCCAAAGCCATGTGCATCCACTGGCCGAGCATGAATGGAGCCAGCCCGTGGCATTCGACAAGCGCCAGTTGCTGGTCCTGCTGCTGGGCATAGACGACACGCTGAACCAGGGCGGACTGACCCCGCCGGACGCCACGCCGCCACACTGAACAAGCAAACCGGGACATAAAAAAAACGGGGCATGCATGCCCCGTTTTCTTTTCCGGCTCAGGCGGCAACCAGGGCCGCAGCCGGCTCGGGATGCTTGACGCGGCGCTGCTGCACGGCGTCGGACAGCTCGGCCAGCGTTGCCAGGGAATCATCCCAGCCCAGGCAGGCATCGGTGATGCTCTGGCCGTAGGTCAGCGCAGCCACCTCATCCTTGCCGGGCGTGAACTTCTGGGCACCACCCACGAGATGGCCCTCGATCATCACGCCGAAGACGCTGCGCGAGCCGCCGCTGATCTGTCCGGCGATGTCGCGTGCCACATCCTTTTGGCGCTCATGCTGCTTGGAGCTGTTGGCGTGGCTGCAGTCCACCATCAGCGTGGGAGGCAGGCCGGCCTTTTCCAGGTCCTCGCAGGCAGCGGCCACGTTGGCCGCGTCGTAGTTGGGGGTCTTGCCGCCGCGCAGGATGACGTGGCAATCCTGATTGCCCGCCGTGTTCACGATGGCAACCTGGCCATTCTTGTGCACGGACAGGAAGTGGTGGCCGCGGCTGGCCGACTGGATGGCGTCGGTGGCGATGCGGATGTTGCCGTCCGTGCCGTTCTTGAAGCCGATGGGCGCCGAGATGCCCGAGGCCAGTTCACGGTGGACCTGGCTTTCCGTGGTGCGCGCACCGATGGCGCCCCAGCTGATCAGATCGGCGATGTACTGGGGCGAGATCACGTCCAGGAACTCGCTGGCGGCCGGCACGCCCAAGCGGTTGATGTCGATCAGCAGTTGCCGCGCAATGCGCAGGCCTTCGTCGATGCGGTAGCTCTGGTCCAGGTAGGGATCGTTGATCAAACCCTTCCAGCCCACGGTGGTGCGCGGCTTTTCGAAGTACACGCGCATCACGATCTCCAGCGTGTCCTTGTACTGCTCGCGTATGGGCGCCAGGCGGCGCGCGTACTCGATGGCGGCCGCCGGATCGTGGATGGAGCAGGGGCCGACGATGACCAGCAGGCGGTCATCCTCGCCAGCCATGATGTTGTGGATGGTGCGGCGGGTGTCGCCGATCAGGGTTTCGACGGCCGTACCGCGGATGGGGAAGAAGCGAATGAGGTGCTCGGGAGGGGGCAACACGGTGATGTCCTTGATACGTGCGTCGTCGGTTTGGCCAGTCTTTTGGGAACCGCCGCGATACCAGGAATCGGCGAGGGAAGCTTGATGAGCAGTCATTGCTTGCTTTCGTGAGGAAAGATGGATCGTGGAAAACGGAGCGAAGAATCGGGAGGGAAAAACAAAAAACCGCCGGGCTTTACAGCTTCGGCGGTTTTGAGGGAGGTTTGTTCGAGTGCGCGCGCTTACCTCTCTTCCGCCGGGGAGGAGAACCAAAAGTAAAAGTAGAAGGAGGCACGGGCTTGCATGGGGATCGAATGTAGCACAGTCATTTTTCGCAGTGCAACATGAACATGCGGGCGGGGAAGCTGCCCTTCACCGTGCCACAGAGAGAAAGCAAAAAATCATTGACGCAATAAAACTGCTTTTTTCTAAGTTTCACGCAAAAATTCTTCAGGCATATGCAGAAAATCACGATGCCATGCAGTTTTATTGCCATCAGCCATGAAAACGTGCAAACCCCGGAAAATGATGCATCTGCGCGTCACGCAAGGGCGCGATCAACGCCGCAGCAATGCGTCACGCAGCCTGCGCAGGGCCCGGCGCACGGCGCTCAAGGGTTGCCATCGGCGCGCCTTGTAACCAGACAGGATGGAAGTCACATCGGCTTCGCCGGCCACGGCAGCGGATTCGGCAAACATGTCCGTCAGCAGGCAGGCATCGCCCAGCAGACGCCAGCCCAGGCGCTCGCAGCGGCGGAAGTGCTCGGGCTCCTGGGCATCCCCCACCAGCACGGACTGCTGCCAGGCGTGGACGGCCTCCCTGAAGCCTTTGAGCAGACGCTGGTAGGCAGGAAATTCGTAGAGGGCATGCCAGCCCGTGGCCAGCGTGGTGAGAAAGTGCTGGTGGTCCAGCACCGCCAGGTCAAGCTGCTGTATGGCGTCTTCCACCGCGGGGCGCGGGCTGCCCGCATAGCGCACGCGCACGGACTCGTCCAGTGCGACGGCCAGCAAGGCCAGTTGCTGGTGCATGGGCTGCAGGTCACCCACGATCAGCTCATGCTGCCAGAAGCGGCTCAGCCGCGACTCGCCGGCCCAGGCACGCCATTGCTTCGGCAGGCTGCGCAGGGGATGGACGGAGGTCCGCGGGCCTGGCCGGGAGGAAAAGGAAAGCTGGGTCATGGAATCGGCGCCGGGCGGCGCCCACCGAACGCGGCGGGCCGCGTCAGGCAGGACAGGGCCCGGCCTGCCGTGCAGGGCGCGGGCATGGGACCGTCAGGCCGTGCCGCCCACCGTCAGGCCGTCGATGCGCAGCGTGGGCTGGCCCACGCCCACAGGCACGCTCTGGCCTTCCTTGCCACAGGTGCCCACACCGCTGTCCAGGCGCATGTCGTTGCCGATCATGGTGATGTGCTTGAGCGATTCCGGGCCGCTGCCCACGATGGTCGCGCCCTTGACGGGGTACTGGATCTTGCCGTTCTCGACCCAATAGGCCTCGCTGGCGGAGAACACGAACTTGCCGCTGGTGATATCGACCTGACCGCCGCCGAAGTTGGTGGCGTACAGGCCCTTCTTGATCGAGGCCACGATTTCCTGCGGCTCCCGGTCGCCACCGAGCATGTAGGTGTTGGTCATGCGCGGCATGGGAATGTGGGCATAGCTTTCGCGGCGGCCGTTGCCCGTGGGCTTGACACCCATCAGGCGGGCATTCATCGCGTCCTGGATGTAGCCCTTGAGGATGCCGTCCTCGATCAGCACATTGCTCTGGCTGGTGCAACCTTCGTCATCGACGTTGAGCGAGCCGCGGCGATCGGCCAGCGTGCCGTCATCCAGCACGGTGACGCCCTTGGCAGCCACGCGCTGGCCGATGCGGCCGCTGAAGGCGCTGGCGCCCTTGCGGTTGAAGTCGCCTTCCAGACCGTGGCCCACGGCTTCATGCAGCAGCACGCCGGGCCAGCCGGGGCCAAGCACCACGGTCATCTCGCCAGCCGGCGCGGGACGGGATTCCAGGTTGGTGAGGGCCGCGCTCACGGCCTCGTCCACGTACTGGGTGATCTGCTCGTCGCTGAAATAGGCCAGGCCGAAACGGCCACCGCCGCCGGCAGAGCCCACCTCACGCCGGCCCTTTTGCTCGGCAATCACGGTAACCGACAGGCGCACCAGCGGCCGCACGTCGGCCGCCAGCGTGCCATCGGCACGGGCCACCAGCACCACGTCGTACTCGCTGGCCAGGCCGGCCATGACCTGGACCACGCGCGGGTCCTTGGCGCGGGCCAGTTTCTCGACCTTGCCCAGCAGCTCGACCTTGGCCGTGCTGTCCAGCGTGGCGATGGGGTCCAGGCCGGGATACAGCGAGCGGCTTTGCGCAATCTTGGGAGCATTGGCGCGCACGCGCTTGCTCTGGGCCGCGCCCGAGATGGAGCGCACGGTGCGCGCGGCATCCAGCAGCGAGGCTTCGGAAATATCGTCGGAATAGGCAAATGCCGTCTTCTCGCCACTGACCGCACGCACGCCCACGCCCTGGTCGATGCTGAAGCTGCCGGTCTTGACGATGCCCTCTTCCAGGCTCCAGCCTTCGGCGCGGGTGTACTGGAAGTAGAGGTCGGCGTCGTCGACCTGGTGGCTGCGGATCTCGGCCAGTGCGCGCGCGAGATGGGTTTCATCGAGCCCGAAGGGCTCAAGCAGCAACTGGCGCGCTGTGGCCAGGCGTTCAATGGTGGGTTCGCGGGAGATCATTCACGCATTGTAGAGAGCCGGCCATGCCCTCGCCGTGCAACGGCTGCGGCCAGCGGCTTGCCAACCCACAAAAAAGAACGGAATGCCGCTCCACCAGGCTGAGCGGCATTCCGTAGGCATGCATCCGCGTGGATGGCGAACATGCTGGCCCATGTCCGCACCTGCTTTGTAGCCTGCCCTGGCGGCGCTGGCAAGTGAGCAGACTCCCGCAGAAACTATCAAAAAAGGAGCAACCAGCGCTTTTGGAGTCTCATTTTCCAAGCCAAACCGCAGGAAGGAATGCGACGCCGGATACCGCAGGCATCCAGACTCTTTGACATTTGCGGGCGCCTTTGGCGCCGCAAAGTGCGATTCAGAGCGGCCCGCCGCCCTCGCCCGGCAGTTGCCGCTGCGAGCGCGCCACCGACATCAGCACGCCCAGCGCCAGCCCCAGCGTGACCATGGCCGTGCCGCCATAGCTGATGAAGGGCAGCGGCACGCCGACCACGGGCAGGATGCCGCTGACCATGCCCATGTTCACGAAGGCATAGGTGAAGAAGATCATGGCCACGGCTGCCGCCATGAGCCGCGCGAACAGCGAGTTGGCCTGGATGGCGATGGCCAGCCCGCGCCAGACCAGCAGCAGGAAGGAGACGATGATGAACAGGTTGCCGACCAGTCCGAACTCCTCGGAATAGGCCGCGAAGATGAAGTCGGTCGTGCGCTCAGGGATGAACTCCAGGTGGGTCTGGGTGCCCGCCATGAAGCCCTTGCCCCAGACACCGCCCGAACCGATGGCGATCATCCCCTGGATGATGTGGAATCCCTTGCCCAGCGGATCGCGCGTGGGGTCCAGCAGGGTGCAGACACGGGTTTGCTGGTATTCATGCAGCACGGGCCAGCGCACGCCGTCGGCGCACAACTGGGGCTCGTACAGCACGATGAGCGTGATGCCGATGGCGCCGGCCAGCACGGGCGGCACGATGAGTTTCCAGGGCAGGCCCGCGAAAAAGATCACGGACAGGCCTGCGGCCATCACCAGCAGCGAGGTACCCAGGTCGGGCTGCTTCATGATCAGCCCCACGGGCACCAGGAGCAGGACCATGGCGATCACGAAGTCCGTGCCGCGCAGCTGGCCCTCGCGGCGCTGGAACCACCAGGCCAGCATCAGCGGCGTGGCGATCTTCAGCAGTTCGCTGGGCTGGATCACCACGCCCACGTTGACCCAGCGCTGCGCCCCCTTCTTGGTGATGCCGAACAGCGCCACCGCCACCAGCAACGCCACGCCCAGCATGTACAGCGGCACGGCCACCTTCATGAGCTGCTGCGGGGGAATCTGGGCCACGACAAAGAGGATGGCCGCCGCGATCAGCATGTTGCGCCCATGGTCGGTGAAGCGCGTGCCGTGGTCGAAGCCCGAGGAGTACATGGCGATCAGCCCCGCCGACGCCAGCATGCCCACGAACAGCAGCAACCAGAAGTCAAAGCCCCGCAGCAGCGGGGCAACACGTTGCCAGAGGGAGGGCTTGTCGAATTCGGTCACGGGGATGGTCGGTCGCGGGCACGGGCCGCCATTATCCCGTGGCGCATGCGGCCCAGCCCGTCGCAGGGTTGCCCACGGAGGCGGTTGTCATCCAGCTGTCGGCCCGGGCCTTCCCTGCTGGGCGCCGCCTGCCGCAGCGGCCACAATGGGCCATGAGCCGTCCGGGCCGCATCCCGCGCCCGGCCCCAGCAACGCAAAGGAGAGCGCCCGCCATGACCACCACCCATTTGCTGTACCTGCACGGCTTTCGCTCCTCTCCCCAATCCAACAAGGCCCGGCGCCTGGCCGAGCATGTGGCCACGCGCCATCCCCATGTGCGCTGGTGGAGCCCGCAACTGCCCCCTTCCCCGCGCGAAGCGGCTGCCCTGATCGCCGATGGCATCGGCAGCTGGCCGCGCGAGACCATGGCCGTGATCGGCTCCTCGCTGGGCGGCTACTACGCCAGCTGGGTGGCCCAGCTGGCGCGCTGCCGCAGCGTGATGATCAACCCGGCCGTCAACCCGGCGCGCGATCTTGAAAAGTACATCGGCGAGCAGACTTCCTGGCACAACCCGGAGGAACGTTTCTTCTTCCGCCGCGAATACATCGAGGAGCTGCGCGCGCTGGACACGCGCCATATGACACCGGCCGCCCCCGAAATGCTGCTGGCGGCCGAGGGCGACGAGGTGCTGGACTGGCGCGAGATGAGCGCACGCTATCCGCATGCGCTGCAGATCATCCAGGAGGGCGGCGATCACGCGCTGAGCAACTTCGAGGAGTACTTGCCTCAGCTGGACGAGTTCCTGAATCTGGCCTGATGCCGCACAAGACTGCGCGGCAGCTGCCAGCCGCAGCATGGGAGAATGTCGGGCTATGCACGCATTGTTTGAAGAATCCGGCAAGTTCCTGGCCGGCCGCATCCTCTCCGAAGCCGACACCTCCGCCCAGGTGGAGCTGGACTCGGGCAAACGGGTCAAGGTCAAGTCGGCCAACATCCTGCTCAAGTTCGACAAGCCGGCGCCTGCCGAACTGATCGCCCAGGCGCAGGCGCAGGCCGCCCAGATCGATCTGGACCTGGCCTGGGAATTCGCCCCCGAGGAGGAATTCGGCTTCGCCGACCTTGCACGCGACTATTTCTCGGACAAGGCCACGCTGGCCGAGCAGGCCGGCGCGCTGTTCCGCCTCTACGACGCACCGCACTACTTCCGCCGCTCCGGCAAGGGCCGCTTCAAGAAGGCGCCGGCCGAGATCCTGCAGCAGGCGCTGGCCGGCATAGAGAAGAAAAAGCAGATCCAGGCCCAGATCACGGCCTGGGCCGAACAGCTGGGCGCCGGCGAATGCCCCGGCCCCATCCGCGAGCAGCTCTACAAGATCCTGTTCCGCCCCGACAAGAACGCCGCCGAATACAAGGCCGTGGTCGAGGCCAGCCGCGCCACGCGCCTGGCCCCGCTGGACCTGCTGCACAGGGCCGGCGCCATTGAATCGGCCTACGAGTTCCACTGGAAGCGCTTCCTGTTCGACCACTTCCCCAAGGGCACGCAGTTCCCGGCCCTGCAGGCACCCCAGCCACCGGCCGACCTGCCGCTGGCCGAGGTCCAGGCGTTTTCCATCGACGACTCGGCCACCACCGAAATCGACGATGCGCTGTCGGTGCGCGGCCTGGGCACGGGCACGGTCACGGTGGGTATCCACATCGCCGCACCCGGTCTGGCCATCGTGCCGGGCACGCCGCTGGACCAGCTCGGCCGCTCGCGCCTGTCCACCGTCTACATGCCCGGCTACAAGATCACCATGCTGCCCGACGAGGTGGTGCAGATCTACACGCTGGACGAAGGGCGCGCCAACCCCGCCGTGTCGCTGTACGTCACCGTGGACGAGGCCACGCTGGAGACGACGGCCAGCGAGACGCGGCTGGAGCGCGTGCCCGTGCAGGTCAACTTCCGCCATGACAAGCTGGACCACATCGTCACCGAGCAGTGGCTGGCCGACCCCTCCTTCGAGGTCGAGGGCACGCCCGAAGTGCTGCAAGGCAAGCGCGCCGAACTGACGTTCCTGCAGCGCTGGGCCAAGCACCTGAAGGCCGGGCGCGAACTGGTGCGTGGCAAGCCCGAGAACTTCAACCGCCCCGACTACAACTTCCGCCTCGTGGGCAACGGCGGCGCCGAGCCCCGCGGCAACGAGCAGGTGGAGATCAGCGTGCGCAAGCGCGGCGCGCCGCTGGACCTGATCGTGGCCGAGGCCGCCATCGTGGCCAACAGCACCTGGGGCGGCTGGATGGCCGAGCTCGGCGTGCCCGGCATCTACCGCAGCCAGGCCAGCCTGGCGCCCGGCATCAAGGTGCGCATGTCCACCAAGGCGCAGCCCCATGCAGGCATCGGCGTCAAGAGCTATGCCTGGGCCACCTCTCCGCTGCGCCGCTACGTGGACCTGGTCAACCAGTGGCAGATCATTGCCTGCGCGCGCCACGGCAAGACCGCCGCCCTGGCCGCGCCGTTCAAGCCCAAGGATGCCGAGCTGTTCGGCATCATCAGCAGCTTCGACGGTGCCTACAGCGCCTACAACGGCTACCAGGCCGGCATGGAACGGTTCTGGACGCTCAAGTACCTGCAGCAGCACGCCATCACCGAGCTGACGGCCACCGTCATCAAGGAAGGCATGGGCGGCGGCCTGCTGGTGCGCGCCGATGACCTGCCCCTGGTCTTCCCCGTGCTGGGCGTCACCGGCCTGCCGCGCGGCGCCCATGTGCGCGTGCGCCTGGGCGAGATCGACGAGATCGCGCTCGATGTCTCGGGCACGCTGATCGAGCGCCTGGATGGCGATGCGGCGGCCGCTGCCGATGGCGCCGAAGACAGCGCCGAGGATGACGAGGAAGCCGTGGCCGGCCCCATCGCCATCGCCGTGGACATGAACGAGACCGATGGCACACCGGCGGCCGACCCCGCCCAGCCCTGACCTGCCTCACATCCGAGCAACTGCCCCAGATCTGACGTGAAACTGCCTACCGCCCTCCGTTCCCTGAGCACGCTGCAGTTGGCACTGGGCGTTTCCATCGCCCTGCATGCCGGGTTGTTCTCGTTCCGGTTCATCGACCCGGAGCGCTTCGACCGCGTGTTCCAGGACACGCCGCTGGAAGTCATCCTGGTCAATGCCCGCGCCAACGAGCAGCCCGACAAGGCGCAGGCCATCGCGCAGACCTCGCTGGCCGGCGGCGGCGAGGCCGACAAGGGCCGGGCCTCCAGCCCCATGCCCTACTCGGCACTCACGGCCGTGGGCGACGACTTCGAGGAACGCCAGCGCCAGATCGACTCCATGCAGGAGCAGCAGACCGTCTTGCTGACGCAGTTGCGCAAGCAGGTCGCGGCCCTGCCGCCGCTGGACCCGCGCGAGGCGGCCAAGCAGACCAAGGAGCAGCAGGCCCAGCAGGAAAAGCGCCAGCAGCTGGTCAAGCTGCTGGCCGAGATCGAAAAGCGCATCAACGAGGAAAACGCCCGCCCCAAGAAGCGCTATATCAGCCCGTCCACGCGCGAGGCCGTCTACGCCATCTACTACGACGGCCTGCGCCGCAAGGTCGAGGACAAGGGCACGGAGAACTTCCCCGAGCAGGCCGGCAAGAAGCTCTACGGCGAGCTGGTCATGATCCTCACCGTCAACCACGACGGGCGGGTGCTGTCCACCGAGATCGTGCAGGGCTCGGGCAACCGCCTGCTGGACACCCGGGCCGAGGCCATTGCGCGTGCGGCCGGCCCCTTCGGCCATTTCGGCCCCGCCATGCGCGCCAAGGCCGACCAGATCGCCGTGGTCTCGCGCTTCAAGTTCACCCGCGAGCAGACGCTGCAGACGACGGTGCAGTAGCGCCCTCCTCTTGTCTTCGCGCACCCTCCTTTTCCGACATGACTTCCGCCGCCACCTCCTCCGACCGCTACTGCGTCATGGGCAACCCCGTCGCGCACAGCCGTTCGCCCTGGATCCATGCCCGCTTTGCCGAACTGTGCGGGCAGGACCTGCACTACGAGCGCCAGCATGTGGAGCTGCAAGGCTTTGCCGAGGCCGTGCGCGGCTTTGTCGCGGCAGGCGGGCGCGGCTGCAATGTCACCGTGCCCTTCAAGCTGGAAGCCGCACAGCTGGCCACCACCTCCAGCGAGCGCGTGCAACTGGCCGGCGCCGCCAACACCCTGGTGCTGGCGGCGGACGGCATCCATGCCGACAACACCGACGGCCTGGGCCTGGTGGCCGACATCGTGCGCAATGCGGGCGTGCCGCTGGCCGGGCGCGACCTGCTGCTGCTGGGCGCAGGTGGCGCCGCAGCCGGCGCACTGGGCTCGCTGCTTGCCGAGCGCCCGCGCCGCATCGCCGTGGTCAACCGCACCTTCGAGCGCGCCCAGGCCCTGGTGCAGCGCCATGCCGCCATCGCCGCGCACCATGGCGTGGAACTGGTGGCGCTGGAGCAGCAGGCCGTGGATGAGGATTTCGACGTGGTCATCAACGCCACCGCCAGCAGCCTGGCCGGTGCCGAGGTGCCCGTGCCGGCCCGCGTGCTGCGGCCTGGCAGCCTGGCCTACGACATGATGTACGGCGCCGCAGCCCAGGGCTTCCTGCAATGGGCCGAGCAGCATGGCGCCCAGGCCCGCGACGGGCTGGGCATGCTGGTGGAGCAGGCGGCCGAATCGTTCGCGCTGTGGCGCGGCGTGCGCCCCCCGTCGGCCCAGGTGCTGAACGAGCTGCGCGCCCATATTGCTCAAGGCGGCTGAGCGCTTTATGAAATCCCTGGCACGCGCCCTGCTGCTGGTGCTGTGCGCCGGCCTGCTGCTGCAGCTGTTCTTTGTGCTGCGCATTGCGCTGATGGTGGTGGTCGATCCCGAATCCACGGCCTTTCAGCGCTCCGAGGCCTGGCAGATGCTGCGCAGCTCCGAAGGCCTGCACTGGAGCCAGCAATGGCTGCCCTACGACCGCATCGCGCCCACGCTCAAGCGCGCCGTCATCGCCTCCGAAGATGACAGCTTCACCGAACACCACGGGGTGCAATGGGAGGCCATCGAGAAGGCCTGGCAGCGCAACCAGCGCGCCGAAGCCCGTGCCCAGAAGGCAGACAACGGCAAGGCGCCCAAGATCTATGGCGGCTCCACCATCACGCAGCAGCTGGCCAAGAACCTGCTGCTGTCGGGCGAACGCAGCCTGCTGCGCAAGGGGCAGGAACTGGTGCTGACCCAGCTGCTGGAACTGATGCTGAGCAAGCAGCGCATCCTGGAGATCTACCTCAACAGCGTGGAATGGGGCCAGGGAGTGTTTGGCGCGGAGGCTGCAGCCCGCCACTACTTTCGCAAGAGCGCCTCACAGCTCAGCGCGGCCGAGGCCGCACGCCTGGCCGTGATGCTGCCCCAGCCCAAACGCTTCGAGAAGCTGCCCAACTCCGGCTATCTGCTGCAGCGCACGCGCACGGTCATGCAAAGAATGCCCAGCGCCGTCATCCCCTGAACGGCTACAGTCACGCCATGCGCATTCTTGGAATCGACCCCGGGCTGCAGACCACGGGATTCGGCGTGATCGACGTCGACGGCCACCGCCTGGCCTATGTGGCCAGCGGCACCATCCGCACCACCGGCATCGCGCTCGGCGACCTGCCGGGCCGGCTCAAGCTGCTGTTCGACGGCATCTCGGAAGTCGCCAGCCGCTACCAGCCCGACACCTCGGCCGTGGAAATCGTCTTCGTCAACGTCAACCCCCAGTCCACGCTGCTGCTGGGCCAGGCGCGCGGCGCCGCGCTCACGGCCCTGGTCAATGCGGGCCTGCCGGTCGCCGAATACACGGCACTGCAGATGAAAAAGGCCATGACCGGCCACGGCCGCGCGGCCAAGAGCCAGATCCAGGAAATGGTGCGCCGCCTGCTGCAACTGCCCGGCCTGCCCGGCACCGACGCAGCCGACGCCCTGGGCCTGGCCATCACCCACGCCCATGCGGGCGCCGCCATGTCGAAGATGGCCGAGGTCACGCAGCTGCAGCGCCGCCAGCATGCCGTCTACAAGGGCGGCAGGGTGTATTGACTCCCCCTGAGGCGCTGCGCGTCTTCCCCCTGAGGGGGACGACAGCCTAGCTGTGGGGCAGCCCTTGCTTGCTATCTCTCGCCTGAGCGCGCCCCCGCAAGCGCCATGGTCTCGATCTCGCTACCGCAACTGCGTTGGATGGGATGCGAGTCAGAGCCGCCCTCAGACGATGCGTCCAAAGAACAGAACGGCGAAGAAGGTCACGCCGGCAATCACGGTCCACTTGAGGATGATGAAGCCCCAGCGCTTGTAGTGCGGCCGGCCAGTGCCCAGGTAGAACGCGAAGGAGACGGCCGAGGCCAGCAGCAGCAGGGTGGCCAGCCAGCGGAAGATCAGCATGGCGGCGCTCGCCTCACCAGGCCCGCGCGGGCTGGGCGAAGCCCTTGGGTGCCTGGCGCTCGCTGTCGAAGCTGACCAGTTCCCAGGCGTCGGGCTGGGCCAGCAGGGCACGCAGCAACTGGTTGTTCATGCCGTGGCCCGAGCGGAAGGCGCTGTAGGCGGCCAGCAGCGGCCTGCCGATCAGGTACAGGTCGCCGATGGCGTCGAGGATCTTGTGCTTGGCGAACTCGTCGTCGTAGCGCAGGCCGTCGCTGTTGAGCACCTTGTAGTCGTCCATGACGATGGCGTTGTCCATGCCGCCGCCCAGCGCCAGGCCATGGCTGCGCAGCATTTCCACGTCCTTGGTGAAGCCGAAGGTGCGCGCGCGTGCGATGTCGCGCGTGTAGTTGTCCTCGCCCATGTCGAACTCCACGCACTGGCCCGTGGAGTCCACGGCCGGATGGGCGAAGTCGATCTCGAAGCGCAGCTTGAAGCCGTGGTAGGGGTCGAAGCGCGCCCACTTGAGGTTCTGGCCCTCGCCCTCGCGCACCTCGACGGGGCGGATGACGCGGATGAAGCGCTTGGGAGCCTTCTGCAGCTCGATGCCCGCGCTTTGCAGCAGGAACACGAAGGAAGCGGAGGAGCCGTCGAGGATGGGCACTTCCTCGGCGGTGATGTCTATATAGATGTTGTCGAGCCCGAGGCCGGCAATGGCCGACATCAGGTGCTCCACGGTATGCACCTTGGCGCCGCCGGTGCCGATGGTGGAGGCCATGCGCGTGTCGGTGACGGCTTCGGCCGAGATCGGGATGTCCACAGGCTCCGGCAGGTCCACGCGACGGAACACGATGCCGGTGTCGGGCTGCGCGGGTCGCAGCGTCAACTCGACGCGCTGGCCGCTGTGCAGGCCCACGCCAACGGCACGGGTGATCGTCTTGATGGTGCGTTGTTGGAGCATCCGGCTATTTTAGAACGCGGCAGCCGTGCGCAGGGCATGGCCCTGGCACGGCTTTCGCTATCACGGCTATGCAGCGACCGTATGGGCCGCTGCTCAGTCAGCCTGCTTGCGCAGGAAGGCCGGGATTTCCAGATCGTCCATGCCGCCGGAGGCCAGGGCATCGACGCGGGCAGCGGCCTGCGTACGGTTGGTACGCCAGACGCTGGGGACCGACATGTTGTTGGCATAGTCGGCACCGCCAGCGGCACCGCCGACCAGGCCGCCGGCTGCCGTGGCGGCACCCATGGAGGCCGAGGGCAGCTGGTAGCTCATGTTGTCGGTACCGGTGCGCAGACCGCCCTGCACCACCTGCATGTTCTGGCGGCGTGCGCTGGGGCGCGACAGGCCGGTGGCGACCACGGTGACGCGGATCTCGTCGCCCAGGGTGTCGTCGTAGGCGGCGCCGTAGATCACGTGCGCATCGGGCGAGGCATAGGCATTGATGGTGCTCATGGCCAGGCGCGACTCGGACAGCTTGAGGCTGCCCTTGGCGGCCGTGACCAGCACCAGCACGCCCTTGGCGCCCGACAGGTCGATGCCTTCCAGCAGCGGGCAGGCCACGGCCTGCTCGGCGGCGATGCGCGCGCGGTCGGGGCCGGCGGCCTTGGCCGTGCCCATCATGGCCTTGCCGGGCTCGCCCATGACGGTGCGCACGTCTTCGAAGTCGACGTTCACATGGCCGTACTCGTTGATGATTTCGGCAATGCCGCCCACGGCGTTCTTGAGAACGTCGTTGGCATGGGCAAAGGCCTCGTCCTGCGAGATGTCGTCACCCAGCACGTCCAGCAGCTTCTCGTTGAGCACGACGATCAGCGAATCGACATTGGCTTCGAGCTCGTTGAGGCCGCTGTCGGCGTTGGCCATGCGTCGGCCGCCTTCCCACTCGAAGGGCTTGGTGACCACGCCCACGGTGAGAATGCCCATTTCCTTGGCCACGCGCGCGATCACGGGCGCAGCGCCCGTGCCCGTGCCGCCGCCCATGCCGGCCGTGATGAACAGCATGTGCGCGCCTTCGATGGCGGTGCGGATGTCGTCCTCGGCCATTTCGGCAGCCTCGCGGCCCTTGTCGGGCTTGCTGCCCGCACCCAGGCCGCTGCCACCGAGCTGGATGGTGCGGTGGGCGCTGCTGCGCAGCAGCGCCTGCGCGTCGGTGTTGGCGCAGACGAATTCCACACCCTGCACGTTGCGCGCAATCATGTGCTCGACGGCGTTGCCGCCGCCGCCGCCAACGCCGATCACCTTGATCTGCGTACCCTGGTTGAATTCTTCAACTTCAATCATGTCGATGGGCATGTTGGTTCTCCTGTAGCTCTCTGTAAGTGGTCACCACCGTCTGGGGAAAATTCTGTCTTCTGTCCGGTATTCGGAAGCCGGTGGGCGGGCCGGTAATGCGCAGTCGATGAAAGCACATATCAAAAGTTCCCCACGATGAAGTCTTTGAAACGGCCAAAAGCGGTCTTCATCGACCCACTCTTTTGTGCCACCTTGAAACCGCGCAGGCGAGCCAGGCGGGCCTCTTCGAGCAATCCCATCACGGTGGCGGCGCGGGGTTGGGCCACCATGTCTGCCAGAGCGCTCGAATACTTGGGGATGCCGCGGCGCACGGGCTTGAGGAAGATGTCCTCGCCCAGTTCCACCATGCCCGGCATGACGGCGCTGCCGCCGGTCAGCACGATGCCCGAGGACAGAACTTCCTCGTAGCCGGAATCGCGCACCACCTGCTGCACCAAAGAAAAGATCTCTTCCACGCGCGGCTCGATCACGCCGGCCAGCGCCTGCTTGCTGATCATGCGCGGGCTGCGGTCGCCCAGGCCCGGCACTTCGACCTGGGCATCGGGGTCGGCCAGCAGCTGCTTGGCATAGCCGCTTTCGACCTTGATGTCCTCGGCGTCCTTGGTCGGCGTGCGCAGCGCCATGGCGATGTCGCTGGTGATCAGGTCACCCGCGATCGGGATGACGGCCGTGTGCCGGATGGCGCCGCCCGTGAAGATGGCCACGTCGGTGGCGCCCGCGCCGATATCGACCACGGCCACGCCCAGCTCGCGCTCGTCATCGGTGAGCACGGCCTGGCTCGATGCCAGCGGGTTGAGCAGCAGCTGCTCGACCTCCAGGCCGCAGCGGCGCACGCACTTGATGATGTTCTCGGCCGCGCTCTGCGCGCCCGTGACGATGTGGATCTTGGCTTCCAGGCGGATGCCGCTCATGCCGATGGGCTCGCGCACTTCCTGGCCGTCGATCACGAATTCCTGCGGCTCGACCAGCAGCAGCCGCTGGTCCGAGGAGATGTTGATGGCCTTGGCCGTCTCCATCACCCGCGCCACGTCGGTGGCCGTGACTTCCTTGTCCTTGATGGCCACCATGCCGCTGGAGTTCAGGCCGCGGATGTGGCTGCCGGTGATGCCGGTGCACACGCGCTGGATCTTGCAGTCGGCCATCAGCTCGGCCTCTTTCAAGGCCTGCTGGATGCTCTGCACGGTGGCGTCGATGTTCACCACCACGCCCCGCTTGAGTCCGTTGCTCGGGGCCACGCCGAGGCCGGCGAGCTTGAGTTCGCCGTTGTACAGGACCTCGGCGACCACGACCATGACCTTGGCCGTGCCGATGTCCAGTCCGACGATCACATCTTTGTATTCTCTTGCCATATCAGCATCCGCCCCCGGTTGGTTCTGTCCTGTCGCTGTGTCGCTGCATGGTGTGCGTGTACATAGGTCTTTCCTCCCTCGTCTTCAGCGTCGGGGACGCACTGCAGCCGGCGCCTTGGCCGTGCCGGTGGTCACACCGCGCAGCCTCAGCGCATATCCGTCTTCGTAGCGCAGGTCGGCCGACTCGATGGCGTCGGCCTTGCGCTTGTATTGGGTCGTGATCTGGGGCAGCGTGCGCACGAAGCGCTGCACGCGCTGCAGCACGGCTTCCACGCTGCCGCCACCCAGTTCGATCTGTGCATCATTGGCCAGCCTGAGCTGCCAGCTTCCGCGCGCATTGAGCGTGAGCCCGTCGATCTCCACATCCAGCGGCCCCAGCGCCGGCACCAGCAGCCGGTACATCTGCAGCATCTGCGGGGCGCTGTCCTCAGGGCCCTGCAGGCGCGGCAGGCCGTCGCGGTCGAGCTCGCCCAGGTTGGCCTCGAAGACCTCGCCAAAGCTGTTGATCAGGCCGGTGCCCGAATCGGGGCCCCAGAAGGCCTCGGCCACATGCTCGTGCAGGATGACGCGCAGGCTGTTGGGATAGTCGCGGCGCACCTGCGCCTCGCGCACCCAGGGCACCTGCTCGAATGCCGCCTTGGCCCCCTTGAGGTCCACGGTGAAGAAGTTGCCCGTGAGCACGGGCGCCACGTTGGCGCGCAGCGTCACCGTGTTGTTGTGCACCAGCTCGCCCTCGACCACGATGCGGCCGATGTTGAAGGCCGGGTGGCGCAGCGCCCACCAGCTCACCGCTGCCAGCCCCAGCGCAGCCACGCCCACGAACAGGACCGTGGCGGTCACGTTCATGAGCTTGACGTCGAAGGGGGCCGGCAGGGAGTAGCTCATGCGTGCTCCTGCTCCGGTTGCGCGGCGTCCAGCGCGGCGCTGGCCAGGATGCCCAGGCAGAGGTTCTCGTAGCTGACACCGATGGCACGGGCCGACATGGGCACCAGCGAGTGGCCCGTCATGCCTGGCGAGGTGTTGATCTCCAGCAGGAAGGGCTTGCGATCGCTGGCGCGGATCATGATGTCGGCGCGCGACCAGCCGCGGCAGCCCAGCGTGCGGAAGGCGCGCACGACGATGCGCCGGATCTCGGCCTCTTCCTCGGCGGGCAGTCCGCTGGGGCAGTGGTACTTGGTGTCGTCGGTGAAGTACTTGTTCTGGTAGTCGTAGTTGCCTTCGGGGGCGACGATGCGGATCACGGGCAGCGCATGGGCGCCCTCGCCGGTGCCGAGCACGGGGCAGGTGGTCTCGTCGCCCTCGATGAACTCTTCGCAGAGCACTTCGGGGTCGTAGCGGGAGGCCAGCACATAGGCCTGCTCGCATTCCTCGGCCGTCCATACCTTGGTCAGGCCGATGGTCGAGCCCTCGCGCGAGGGCTTGACGATCATGGGTGCGCCCAGCGCCTGCAGCGCGGCGCGCGTCTCGCCTGCGCTGGCGACCAGACGCCAGTCCGGCGTGGGCAGGCCCTCGAAGCGCCAGATGCGCTTGGTCATGATCTTGTCCATGGCGATGCTCGAGGCCATCACGCCGGGACCCGTGTACGGGATGCCCAGCAGCTCCAGCGCGCCCTGCACCGTGCCGTCTTCGCCGTAGCGGCCGTGCAGCGCGATGAAGCAGCGGTCGAACCCGTCCTTCTTCAACTCGCCCAGGTCACGCTCGGCGGGGTCGAAGGCATGGGCGTCCACGCCATGCGACAGCAGGGCCTTGAGCACGCCCGTGCCCGACATCAGCGAGACCTCGCGCTCGGCCGAGCGGCCGCCCAACAGCACGGCCACCTTGCCCAGGGCCTTGACATCGATCTGGGTGCCGAAGCTGCTCATTGCACAGCTCCTTGCTGCGCCTGCAGCTCTTGTTTCTGAAGCATTTCAACCAACTTTCCGGGCACGGCGCCAATCGAGCCTGCCCCCATGCACAACAACACGTCGCCATCGCGGGCATTGACGGCAATGGCCGCCGGCAGCTCGGCAACGTTTTCCACAAACACCGGCTCGACACGGCCGGCCACGCGCAGGGCGCGAGTCAGCGAGCGGCCGTCGGCCGCCACCACGGGCGCCTCGCCGGCCGCATAGACCTCGGTCAGCAGCACGGCGTCGGCCAGGCCGATGACCTTGACGAAATCCTCGAAGCAGTCGCGCGTGCGGCTGTAGCGGTGCGGCTGGAATGCAAGCACCAGGCGGCGGCCCGGGAAGGCGCCGCGCGCGGCGGCCAGCGTGGCCGCCATCTCGACGGGGTGGTGGCCATAGTCGTCGATGACGGTGAAGCTGCCGCCGTCGGCAGTCGCCAGTTCGCCATAGCGCTGGAAGCGCCGGCCCACGCCCTTGAAGCTTTCGAAGGCACGCAGCAGCGCGTCGTCGGAGATCTCCAGCTCCATGGCCACGGCCACGGCCGACAGCGCGTTGAGCACGTTGTGCTCGCCCGGCAGGCTCAGCACCACGTCCAGGTCGGGATAGCTCTGGCCGTTGCTGCGGCGCACCGTGAAATGCATGCTGCCAGCTTCGGCGCGCACGTTGAGGGCGCGCACCTGGGCGTCCTCGGCAAAGCCGTAGGTGGTCACGGGGCGGGCCACCTGGGGCAGGATCTCGCGCACGGCCGGGCTGTCCACGCAGACGATGGCGCGGCCGTAGAACGGCATGCGGTGCAGGAAATCGACGAAGGCGCCCTTGAGCCGGCCGAAGTCATGGCCGTAGGTTTCCATGTGGTCGGCGTCAATGTTGGTGACGACGGCCATCACGGGCAGCAGGTTCAGGAAGGAGGCATCGGACTCGTCGGCCTCGACCACGATGTAGTCGCCCTGGCCCAGCTTGGCGTTGGCGCCCGCGCTGTTGAGCTTGCCGCCGATGACGAAGGTCGGGTCCAGCCCGGCCTCGGCCAGCACGCTGGTCACCAGGCTGGTGGTCGTGGTCTTGCCATGGGCACCCGCGATGGCGATGCCCTGCTTGAAGCGCATGAGCTCGGCCAGCATGAGCGCACGCGGCACGACGGGGATCTTGCGCTCGCGCGCGGCCAGCACCTCGGGATTGTCGGACTGCACGGCGGTGGAGGTGACGACGGCGTCAGCCCCTTCGATGTGCGCGGCCGCATGGCCGACGTGGGTGGCGATGCCCAGGCCGGCGAGCCGGCGCAGCGTGGCGCTGTCGGACAGGTCCGAGCCCGAGATGGCGTAACCCAGGTTGTGCAGCACCTCGGCGATGCCGCTCATTCCGGCGCCGCCGATGCCGACGAAATGGATGTGATGAATGGCGTGCTTCATGCGGCCAGTTCCTCACAGGCGGCGACCACCTCGGCGGTGGCATCGGTCTTTTGCATTTTCTTGGCTTTTCCAGCGCGCTCCAGCAGCGTCGCACGCTGCATATTTTGTAGCATTTCGGCCAGGCTTTGGGCAGTCAGTGCGCTTTGTTGCATCAACCATCCACCACCGGCATCGACCAGGAAACGCGCGTTCGTGGTCTGGTGGTCGTCCACGGCGGACGGGAAGGGCACATAGATGGCTGCGGCGCCCACGGCCGCGATCTCGGTGACCGTGCTGGCACCGGCGCGGCAGACGATGACATCGGCCTCGGCAAAGGCGCGCGCCGTGTCGTCGATGAAGGGCGTCAGCTCGGCCGCGACGCCTGCGGCGGCATAGTTGGCGCGAAGGGCATCGATCTGCGCGGCGCCGCTTTGGTGCAGCACGACGGGCCGCACATCGGCAGGAATCAGGGCCAGCGCCTGGGGCACGATCTCGTTGAGCGCCCTGGCGCCCAGGCTTCCGCCCACCACCAGCAGGCGCAGCGGACCGCTGCGGCCTGCGAAACGCTGCTCGGGCGCGGGCTGCTCGGTGAAGGCCTGGCGCAGGGGGTTGCCGACCCAGCGGCCCTTGGGGAACACGTTGGGGAAGGCGGTGAAGATGCGGTGGGAGACACTGGCCAGCACCTTGTTCGCCATGCCGGCCACGGAGTTCTGCTCATGCAGCACCAGGGGCTTGCCGGCCAGCACGGCCATCATTCCACCGGGGAAGCTGATGTAGCCACCCAGACCGACCACCACGTCGGGCTTGACGCGGCGCACCACGGCCAGCGCCTGCCAGAAGGCACGCAGCAGGCGCATGGGCAAAAAGGCCAGGGTCATGATGCCCTTGCCGCGCACGCCCGAGAACTCGATGGTCTCCAGCGGGAAACCCTGGGCCGGCACGATGCGCGACTCCATGGAGCCGGGCGCGCCCAGCCAGCGCACGTTCCAGCCGCGCTCGCGCAGGGCCTGGGCCACGGCCAGGCCCGGGAAGATATGTCCGCCCGTGCCGCCGGCCATGATCAGGGCCGTGCGCTGGCGTTGCGTGCCTTGGGAGATGGGCTGCTGTGTCATGCATGCCCTCCCTTCATCAGCAACTTGTTCTCGTAGTCCACCCTTAACACCACCGCTATCGCTATCAGATTCATCAAAATGGCCGAACCGCCGAAACTCATCAGGGGCAGCGTCAGCCCCTTGGTAGGCAGCGCGCCCAGGTTCACGCCCATGTTGATGAAGGCCTGGAAACCCATCCAGATCGCAATGCCCTCGGCCACCAGGCCGGAGAACACCCGGTCCAGCGCAATGGCCTGCCGCCCTATGAGCATGATGCGGCGCGTGAGCCACAGGAAGGTGACGGCGATCAAGAGCACGCCGACCAGGCCGAATTCCTCGCCGATCACGGCCAGCAGGAAGTCGGTGTGCGCCTCGGGCAGCCAGTGCAGCTTCTCGACGCTGCGGCCCAGGCCCACGCCGAAGATCTCGCCGCGCCCGATGGCGATCAGCGCATGCGACAGCTGGTAGCCCTTGCCCAGGGCATGCTTTTCATCCCAGGGATTGAGGTAGGCAAAGATGCGCTCGCGCCGCCATTCGGAGGTGGCGATGATCAGCACGAAGGCCAGCACCACCAGGGCCGCGATCAGGAAGAACATGCGCGCATTCACGCCGCCCAGGAACAGGATGCCCATGGCGATCACCACGATCACCATGAAGGCGCCCATGTCAGGCTCGGCCAGCAGCAGCACGCCGACCAGCACCACGGCCAGCCCCATGGGCAGCACGGCGCGGAAGAAGCGCTCCTTGACCTCCATCTTGCGCACCATGTAGTCGGCCGCATAGATGAGCACGGCGAACTTGGCCAGTTCGGACGGCTGGAAATTCATGATGCCCAGCGACAGCCAGCGCCGCGCGCCGTTGACCACGGTGCCCACGTGCGGGATCAGCACGGCCACCAGCAGGACCAGGGACACCAGGAAGAGCTTGCGCGCCATGCGCTCCCAGGTGGCCATGGACACCTGGAAGGCCAGCAGCGCGCCGACGAAGGCCATGCCGATGGACATGGCATGGCGCATCAGGAAATGGGTGGGCGCGATCTTGCCGAAGCGCGGATTGTCCGGCATGGCGATCGATGCCGAATACACCATGATCAGGCTCCAGGCCAGCAGGCCTATGACCACCCAGATCAGGGCCTGGTCCAGGCCGAGCACGCTGGCCGGCGTCTGCGTGGGCCGGTGGTACTGGGGACCGCCCAGGCGCACGGGCAGCACGTCGATGGCCTTCTCCTGCGCGCCTCCGAACCAGGAGCGCATGCGGCCCAGGGCCTGCGATACGGCGGTCATGCAGCACCTCCGAGTTCATGCCCGGCATCCAGCGCCAGCGCGCGCACGGCATCGACGAACTGGTGGGCCCGGTCCTCGTAGTTGCGGAACATGTCCAGGCTGGCACAGGCGGGCGACAGCAGCACGGCATCGCCCTCATGGGCGCGCGAGGCGGCCAGCTCCACGGCGTCGGCCATGGTGGTGGCATCGACCAGGGGCACGCCGCAGTCCTGCAGGGCGGCGCGGATGCGGCCGGCGTCGCGGCCGATCAGCACGGCCGTGCGCACATGGCTCGACACGGGCGCGACCAGCGGAGAGAAATCCTGGCCCTTGCCGTCGCCACCCAGGATGACCACGATGCGGTGGTCAGGTCCCAGGCCGGACAGCGCGGCCACGGTGGCGCCCACGTTCGTGCCCTTGCTGTCGTCGTAGTACTCCACGCCGTTGACGCGGCCAATGGGCTGGACGCGGTGCGGCTCGCCCCGGTACTCACGCAGTCCATAGAGCAGCGGCGCCAGCGTGCAGCCACCCGCGCTGGCCAGGGCCAGGGCGGACAGGGCGTTGATGGCGTTGTGCCGGCCGCGGATGCGCAGTGCGTCGGCAGGCATGAGGCGCTGGATGTACAGGTCTTCGGCGTTCTTGCCCTTGGCGGTTTCGTCGGCCTCATGGGCGCGCACCAGCCACGTCATGCCGCTGACCACTTCCAGGCCGAAGTCGCCGGGGCGGCGCGGCATGTCGCCGCCGAAGGTGATGTGGGCGCGCTGCTGGGGCTTTTGGCGCTTGCCCGGCGGCACCACGGGCGCCGGCAGCATGCGCATGACCTCGGGGTCTTCGCGGTTGAGCACCATGGTGCCGCTGCTGCCGAAGATGCAGGCCTTGGCATCGGCATAGGCACGCAGGCTGCCGTGCCAGTCCAGATGGTCCTGGGTGATGTTGAGCACGGCGGCGGCCGTGGGCTCGAACATCTGCACGCCATCGAGCTGGAAGCTGGACAGCTCCAGCACCCAGGCCTGGGGCAGCGTTTCGGCATCGATGGCCTGGGTCAGCGTGTCCAGCAGCGTGGGGCCGATATTGCCGGCCACGGCCACGCGCAGGCCCGCATGCTCCAGCAGTTGGCCGGTCAGCGAGGTGACCGTGGTCTTGCCATTGGTCCCGGTGATGCCCAGCACCGTGGGACGGTAGCCATGGGCCGCGGCCAGGGCCTTGAGCGCCATGGCGAAGAGATCGAGTTCGCCGCCCACGGGCAGACCCTGGGCGCGCGCGGTATCGACCACGGGCGCCACGGCGGCCGGGCTCAGGCCGGGCGAGCGGTAGACCAGGCCCAGGCTCTGGCCGTCCACCAGCTGCGCCGTGAACTCGCCGGGCACGAAGCGCACCTGGGGCAATTCGGTGGACAGCTGCTGCAGCTGGGGCGGTGCCTGGCGCGTATCGGCCACGATGACTTCGGCGCCGCAGCGCACGCACCAGCGTGCCATGGCCAGGCCCGAGGCGCCCAGACCCAGCACGAGCACGCGCTGGCCCTGCAGGTGCTGGACCTGCTCGCCGGGCCAGCCGGCAGCCACGGGCGGCAGCACCTGTTCGGATTCAACCGCCTCTTCGGCGGCAAGGGGCGTGACCTCGGCATCGGAGGAGTCGGAGATGCTGGGGTCCGCAAAGATCTGAGCCACGAAGGCGGCAGCATCCTTGGCCGCCGTCAGCGTGGCGATGTCGGGCACGGGCTCGGTAAGGGCCACAGGCACCTGCGGCGCCGGCGGCACCTCGGCGGCCGGAAGCTCCGCCTCGCCGTCGCCGGCTGGCGCGGGAGCCGCTGAATCGTCCAGGACCGGGTCCGCAACCACCTGCTCCTCGGGAGCGAGGCCGGGCATTCCGGCCGGCTCCGCCAGCTCGACAAGCTCGGCAGGGGACGCCGGCACGGCGGGCTCGGTGGCCGGCAGTGCGTGGAGGTCGGTCTTGAAGTCTTCGGTGTTCATGCACTCACCTCAGCTTCAGCGTGGACAGGCCCAGCAGGCACAGCAGCATGGTGATGATCCAGAAGCGGATCACGACCTGGGTCTCCTTCCAGCCACTCTTTTCGAAGTGGTGGTGCAGCGGCGCCATCTTGAGCAGGCGGCGGCCCTGGCCATAGCGTTTCTTGGTGAACTTGAACCAGGTGACCTGCAGCATCACCGACAGCGCCTCCACCACGAAGATGCCGCCCATGATGGCCAGCACGATTTCCTGGCGCACGATGACGGCAATGGTGCCCAGCGAGGCGCCCAGCGCCAGCGCACCCACGTCGCCCATGAACACCTGGGCCGGGTGGGCGTTGAACCAGAGGAAGGCCAGGCCCGCGCCGGCCATGGCCGCGCAGTACACCAGCAGCTCGCCCGAACCCGGGATGTGCGGGAACAGCAGGTACTTGGCGTAGCCGGCATTGCCGGTGACGTAGGCGAAGATGCCCAGGGCCGAGCCCACCATGATCACGGGCATGATGGCCAGGCCGTCCAGCCCGTCGGTCAGGTTCACGGCATTGCTGGCTCCCACGATGACCAGGTAGGTCATGATCACGAAGCCCAGCACGCCCAGCGGGTAGCTGACTTCCTTGAAGAAAGGCACGAGCAGGCCCGCCTTGGGCGGCAGGTCCAGCGCAAAGCCGGACTGCACCCAGGTGACGAACAGCTCGAAGACCTGGGCATTGGAGTTCTCGGAAATGCAGAACACCAGGTACAGCGCGGCCAGCAGGCCGATGACGGACTGCCAGAAATACTTCTCGCCCGAGCGCATGCCTTCGGGGTCCTTGTTGACCACCTTGCGCCAGTCGTCCACCCAGCCGATGGTGCCAAAGCCCAGCGTGACCAGCAGCACGATCCAGACGAAGCGGTTGGACAGGTCGAACCACAGCAGCGTGGAAACGGCAATGGACAGCAGGATCAGCGCCCCGCCCATGGTGGGCGTACCGCTCTTGGCCAGATGGGTCTCCATGCCGTAGCCGCGCACGGGCTGGCCGATCTTGAGCGAGGTCAGCATGCGGATCAGGCGCGGCCCGGCCAGCAGTCCGATGACCAGGGCCGTGAGCGCGGCCATCACGGCGCGCATCGTGAGGTACTGAAAGACGCGCAGAAAGCCGAACTCGGGGGACAGGCCCTGCAGCCATTGGGACAGCATCAGCAGCATGCGGCCTCCTTCTTGCAACCGTCATCCTTGCCGGCCGCCTCGACCGCCTGAACCACCTGCTCCATCTTCATGAACCTCGAACCCTTGACCAGAATGCTGCCCACCTCGGGCAGCGCGGCACAGGCTGCCTGCTGCAGCGAGGCCATGTCTTCAAAATGCCGCGCACCTGCACCGAATGCGGTGGCGGCGGATGTGCTTTGCGCACCCAGCGTGAACAGCCGGGCAATGCCCAGGCTGCGCGCCAGCGCGCCAGCCTCGGCATGGAATTGCGGCCCCTGGTCGCCGACCTCGCCCATGTCGCCCAGCACCAGCAGCTGGGGAGCGGGCAGTTCGCGCAGCACCTCGATGGCTGCGGCCACCGAGTCGGGATTGGCGTTGTAGCTGTCGTCGATCACGGTGACCGTGCGGCCCTGCACCGAAACGCCCAGTGCGCGCGAGCGGCCCTGCACGGGCTCGAACACGCTCAGGCCGCGTGCAATGTCGGCCAGCGGCACACCGGCTGCCTGGGCGCAGGCCGCAGCGGCCAGCGCATTGCGCACGTTGTGGCGGCCGGCAATGTGCAGGCGCACCGGGGCCTCGCCCTCGGGCGTGACCAGGGTGAACTGCCAGGCATCGCCCAGCCACAGCGCATCGCGCGCATGGACCTGGGCGCCATCGGCAGACTCGCCGAACAGCAGGCACTGGCGCGCAGCGGCCAGCTCGCGCCACAGCGGCGTGTAGGTGTCGCCGGCCGGGAACACGGCCACGCCATCGGCGGGCAGGGACAGCAGCACGCTGCCGTTCTCGCGCGCCACGGCCTCGACCGTGTGCATGAATTCCTGGTGCTCGCGCTGCGCGTTGTTGACCAGGGCCACCGTGGGCTGGCCGATGGCGGCCAGCTCGGCAATCTCGCCGGGATGGTTCATGCCCATCTCCAGCACGGCCACGCGGTGCTGGGCGGTCATGCGCATCAGGCTCAGCGGCAGGCCGATGGAGTTGTTGAAGTTGCCGCGCGTGGCCAGGGCCGCCTCGCCCGCATGGGAGAGCAGGATGGAGGCCACCATCTGCGTGACCGTGGTCTTGCCGTTGCTGCCGGTGACGGCAATAAGCGGCAGCGCAAAGCGCGCGCGCCAGGCCGTGGCCAGCGCGCCCAGGGCGGCCAGCGAATCGGGCACCTCGATGCCGGACAGGCCTGCGGCCTCCAGGCCGCCATGGGCCAGGGCTGCGGCAGCGCCGGCCTCGCGGGCCTGGGCCAGGAACTGGTTGGCATCGAAACGCTCGCCCTTCAAGGCGACGAACAGATCCCCGGCCTGCAGCGTGCGGGTGTCGGTGTGCACGCGCGTGAGCACGGCCTGGCCGTTGCCGACCAGCCGTGCCTGGGGGATATGCGACTGGATCAGCTCCAGCGCTTGTTGCAAGGTCATCATGACCGCTTCTTTCCTTCGCGGGCCGCCAGCGCCTTGTGCGCCTCGGCCATGTCGGAGAACGGATGGCGCTGGCCCGCCGTCTCCTGGTAGTCCTCATGTCCCTTGCCGGCGATCAGCACCACGTCGCGTTCGCTGGCGTGCGCAATCGCCTGGGCGATGGCCGCTGCGCGATCGGCCTGGGACTGCAGGTTCTCGCCCGGCTGCATGCCGGCCAGGATCTGGTCGATGATGCGGTCGGGCACTTCGCTGCGCGGGTTGTCGCTGGTGACCAGCACACAGTCGGCATTCTTCTGGGCGGCCTGCCCCATGAGCGGCCGCTTGGTGGCATCGCGGTCGCCGCCGCAGCCGAACACGCACCACAGCCGGCCACGGCGCTGCTCGGCGGCCGGGCGCAGGGCGCGCAGGGCCTTGTCCAGCGCATCGGGCGTGTGGGCGTAGTCCACGGCCACCAGCGGCTGGCCGGGCTGGACGATCTGCTGCATGCGGCCAGGCACGGGCTCCAGGTGGGCGCAGGCCGCGACGGCCTGGTCCAGGGTCAGGCCCAGGCAGCGCAGCGCGGCCAGCACGCCCAGCAGGTTGGATACGTTGTACTGGCCCACCATGCGCGTGTGCATGCGCAGGCTGTGGCCGGCCTCGATCACGGTGAAGCTCAGGCCCTCGGCACCCAGCGCAATGTCCTTGGCCTGCAGGCGCGCCGCGCCTTCGATGGAAATGCTCCAGACGTCGAGCGCGGCAGGCTGCTTGCGCGACTGCAGCGTGGCCCACAGGCGTGCGCCATGCGCGTCGTCCACGTTGACGACGGCGGCCTGCAGGCCGGGCCAGTCGAACAGCGCGGCCTTGGCATCCCAGTAGGCCTGCATGCTGCCGTGGTAGTCGAGGTGGTCCTGCGTGAAATTGGTGAACAGCGCCACGCGGATGCGCGTGCCGTCCAGCCGGTGCTCGACGATGCCGATGGACGAGGCCTCGATGGCGCAGGCCGCCAGGCCCGCATCGGCGTACTCGCGGAACGCGCGCTGCAGCCGCACCGGGTCGGGTGTGGTCATGCCCGTGGATTCCATGGCGGGCGGAATGCCCACGCCCAGCGTGCCCACCAGGGCGCAGCCGCTGCGTTCCTGCAGCTTCACCTGGGCCAGCGCGTGCGCCAGCCACCAGGCGGTGGTGGTCTTGCCATTGGTGCCGGTCACGGCCAGCACGTCGATCTGGGCGCTGGGATGCTGGAACCACTGGTCGGCGATCAGGCCCGTGGCGGCCTTGAGGCCGGGCAGCGCCGCGATGTGCTCGCCGGAAAAACCGAAGGCTTCGACACCCTGCGCTTCGACCAGGCAGGCCATGGCACCGCGCTCCAGGGCCGAGGCCACATGGGCGCGGCCATCGGTGGCCGCGCCGGGCCAGGCGATGAAGGCGTCGCCGGGCCGGACCTTGCGGCTGTCGGTCTGCAGCGTGCCGCTGCCTTGCAGGCGGGCGGCCAGCCATTGGACAGCCTCGGTGGCCGTGGACAGCACCCGCAGGGCTTGGGAGGAGCTCATAGCGAGGGCTCCTCCACGGGGTTGGCGACGATCAAGGGCTTGACTTCCATATCGGGCTGCACGCCCATCAGGCGCAGCGTCTGCTGCACCACTTCGCTGAACACGGGTGCCGCCACGGTGCCGCCGTAGATGGTGCCGGCACTGGGCTCGTCCACCATCACGGCGACGATGATGCGCGGGTTCTCGATGGGCGCCATGCCCGTGAACCAGGCGCGGTACTTGCCGGCGGCATAGCCCTTGCCCTGCTGCTTGCGGGCCGTGCCCGACTTGCCGCCCACCGAGTAGCCGATGGTCTGGGCGCGCTGGCCCGTGCCGCCGGGGCCGGCCGCCAGGGCCAGCATCTTGCGCACCTCGTTGGCCGTGCGCGGAGAGAACACGGGCACGCCCACGGGCGGCTCGTCGGTCTTGACCATGGTGGCCGGGATCACGCGCCCGCCATTGGCGAAGACGGTGTAGCTGCGCGTCATCTGCAGCAGGCTGGCGGACAGGCCGTAGCCATAGCCCATGGTGGCCTGCTCCACCGGCCTCCAGGTCTTGTAGGGACGCAGGCGACCGCTGGCGGCGCCGGGGAAGGAGATCTGCGGCTTCTGGCCGAAGCCCACGGCCGAGAAGGTTTCCCACATTTCCTTGGCCGGCATCTGCAGCGCGATCTTGGTCGTGCCCACGTTGCTGGACTTCTGGATCACGCCGGCCACGGTGAGCAGGCCGTAGTTGTGGGTGTCGGAAATCGTCGAGCCCGTGACGTTGACGCGGCCCGGCGTGGTGTCGATGGGCGTTTCCGGCTTGAAGCGGCCCGACTCCAGCGCCAGGCCGATGGTGATGGGCTTCATGGTCGAGCCGGGCTCGAAGGTGTCGGTGATGGCGCGGTTGCGCAGCTGCTCGCCCGTCAGGTTCTTGCGCTTGTCGGGCACGTAGCTGGGGTAGTTGGCCAGGGCCAGCAATTCGCCGGTGTGCGCATCCATGACCACCACGCTGCCCGCCTTGGCCTTGTGCGCGATGACCTGCTCCTTGAGCTTCTGGTAGGCGAAGTACTGGACCTTGCTGTCCACGGACAGCTGGATGTCGCGGCCGTCCTGAGGGGGCACTTCCTCGCCCACGCCCTCGACCACGCGGCCCAGGCGGTCCTTGATCACGCGGCGCGAGCCGGGCTTGCCGCCGAGCTCCTTGTCGAAGGCCAGCTCCATGCCTTCCTGGCCATGGTCTTCCACATTGGTGAAGCCCACGATGTGGGCGGCCGATTCGCCTTCCGGGTACTGGCGCTTGTATTCCTTGCGCTGGTAGATGCCCTTGATGTTGAGGGCATGGATCTGCTGGCCCACGTCCCAGTCGAGCTGGCGCTTGATCCAGACGAAGGTCTTGTCCTCGTCGGCCAGCTTTTCCATCAGCGCGGGCAGCGGCATCTCCATGAGCGCGGCCAGCTGCTTGAGCTTGGCCTTGACCTCGGGGTCGTCCTGCTCGACATCTTCGGGAATGGCCCAGATGCTGGCGGCCGGCACGCTGGAGGCCAGGATCAGTCCATTGCGGTCCAGCAGGCGGCCACGGTTGGCCGGCAGCTCCAGCGTGCGCGCGAAGCGCACCTGGCCCTGGCGCTGGAAGAAGTCGTTGCCGAACACCTGCACGTAGGCTGCGCGCGCGCCCAGGCCGACAAAGCCCAGGCCCAGCATGGCCACGATCATCTTGCTGCGCCACAGGGGTGTCTTGGACGCCAGCAGCGGACTGGAGGTGTAGAGCACGCTGCGCGTCATGGAGCCACTCCGGTGCGCGCATCGTCATTGACGTACTGGGCGATGGCCGGCGTGGCCGGCTTCATCTGCAGGCGCTCGCGCGCCATGACCTCGATGCGCTGTGGCGTGGCCTGGGCGCGCTTTTCCACCTGCAGGCGCTGCTGCTCGGTGGCCAGGCGGCGCGATTCGGCCACGGCGCGGTCCAGTTCGGTGAACAGGCGGCGCGATTCGTACTGGTTGTGCACCAGGAAGATGGCGCTGGCCATCACCGCCAGCAGCAGCACGAGGTTCAGGCGCAGCATGCCACGCCCTCCTCTTGCGCCAGACGGTGCATGCGTTTCATGCAGGCACCCCGGTGCGGCGGGCCACGCGCATCACGGCCGAGCGCGAGCGCGCGTTGGCGGCGACCTCGGCCTCGCTGGGCTTGATGCGGCCCAGCGCTTCAAGGCGCATGGGCGTGGGCACGGCAAAGGGTGCGCGCCGGTCATAGACTTCCTTGGAGTGCTTGGCGATGAACTGCTTGACGATGCGGTCCTCCAGCGAGTGGAAGCTGATCACCACCAGGCGTCCGCCCGGCGCCAGCACGCGCAGGCTGGCCTCTAGCGCCTGTTCGAGCTCTTCAAGCTCGGCATTGATGAAAATCCGAAGAGCCTGGAATGTGCGTGTCGCTGGGTTCTGCCCAGCCTCGCGGGTCCGGACCGCGCCAGCCACGAGCTCGGCAAGCTCCGCGGTGTTGCGAAGGGGCCCCTGGCTTTCGCGCCGAGCAACAATCGCCTTTGCAATGGGGCCAGCAAACCGTTCTTCGCCGTAGTCACGTATCACCTCCGCAATCTGCTGGGCATCGGCTTCCGCCAGCCAGTCCGCCACGCTCTGGCCGCGCGTGGTGTCCATGCGCATGTCCAGCGGACCCTCGAAGCGGAAGCTGAAGCCACGCTCGGGGTTGTCGATCTGGGGAGAGCTCACGCCCAGGTCCATCAGCACGCCCTGCACGCTGCCGGCCGGCAGCTCGCTGAGGTGGCGAAACCCTTCGTGCCGAATCGAAAAACGCGCATCGGTGATGCGCGCTGCCTCTTCGATCGCGTCCGGGTCCTTGTCGAACGCCAGCAAGGCCCCATCCGGCCCCAGCCGCTGCAGGATGCGCCGGGAATGCCCGCCTCGCCCGAAGGTCGCGTCCACCCATTGCCCGGCAACGGGCTGTGCGGCGCCGTCCAGCAGCGCATCGACGGCCTCGTCGAGCAAAACGGTGATGTGTTGCAACGGCTGATTCAAGAAAACGCCTCTTTCCTAGAAAGCAAAATCCTGGAAGGCCGCAGGCATTTCTTCCTGCATGGCCTTCGCTTCATGTGCCTCATAAGTGGCCTTGTCCCACAGCTCGAAATGGTTGCCCATGCCCAGCAGCACGACCTCCTTGGTCAGACCCACGGCTTCACGCAGCTCGGGCGACACCAGCACGCGGCCGGTGGCATCCATGTCCACGTCCATGGCGTTACCCAGGAAGATGCGCTTCCACCACTGCGCCGACATGGGCAGCTGCGCGATTCGCTCGCGGAACTGCAGCCACTCCGTGCGCGGGAACAGCATCAGGCAACCGTGGGGATGTTTGGTGAGGGTGACCTGGCCCTGGGCCATGGCCACAAGGGCGTCACGATGCCGGGTCGGCACAGACAGCCGCCCCTTTCCATCGAGATTCAGCGAGGACGCCCCTTGAAACACGGTCAGTCACCCCGGTCGGTTGGAGCCATCGCGTCCCGGAAATCGGGGCACAAAGGCAACTTTCACCACTTAATTGCACTTTTTTGCACTGTAGCAGCAATTTGGTGTTTCACAACCCGGGAATGGACAATTATTTGCAATGAAATCAACAACTTAGAAGCCGAATGCAATGTGAGTGGTGACAAAAATCCCTGGCTTTACAAGTACTTAGAGGACTGACTGCAAGTGATCTCTCAAAGCCTGCACGCAATTGCAACGATTCAATTCGCTGGCGACCGGTTGCAACTCGGGCAACCCTCCTACAAAAAGTGACTGCCCGGCAATGCGGGCAGTCACTTCGGTGGCGGCTGCGCGGCAGCCGGCCCATTTCAGAGGATGAAGCGCGAGAGGTCTTCGTCCTGGCTCAGGGACTGCAGACGCTGGTCCACGTAGGCCGCATCGATGGAGATGGTCTGGCCGGACAGATTGGCCGCGTCGAAGCTGACCTCGTCCAGCAGGCGCTCGAGCACGGTGGACAGGCGGCGCGCGCCGATGTTCTCGGTGCGCTCGTTGACATCGAAGGCGATGCCGGCGAGCCGGGTGATGCCTTCGGGCGTGAATTCCAGCGTGACGCCTTCGGTGGCCAGCAGCGCCTGGTACTGCTTGACCAGGGAGGCATGGGTCTGGGTGAGGATAGCCTCGAAGTCCTGGACCGACAGCGAGTCCAGCTCCACGCGGATCGGGAAGCGCCCCTGCAGCTCGGGGATGAGGTCGCTGGGCTTGGACAGGTGAAAGGCGCCCGAGGCGATGAACAGGATGTGGTCGGTCTTGACCACGCCGTACTTGGTGGAGACGCTGGTGCCTTCGACCAGGGGCAGCAGGTCGCGCTGCACGCCCTGGCGCGAGATGTCGGAGCCGCTGGTTTCCTGGCGCGTGGCCACCTTGTCGATCTCGTCGATGAAGACGATGCCGTTCTGCTCGGCATTGGCGATGGCACGGGTGCGCACGTCTTCCTCGTTGACCAGTTTTGCCGCTTCCTCGTCGGTCAGCAGCTTCATGGCCTCGGCAATGCGCAGCTTGCGCGTCTTGCGCTTTTCCTGGCCCATGTGGCTGAACATGCCACGCAGCTGCTCGGCCATCTCTTCCATGCCCTGGGGGCCCATGATCTGCACCTGGGGCGGCGCGTCGGCGACATCGATCTCGATTTCCTTGTCGTCGAGCTGGCCCTCGCGCAGCTTCTTGCGGAAAACCTGGCGTGCCGTGTTGTCGGCGGCCACCTCGCCGCTGCGGGCCTGGGGCACGAGCACGTCGAGGATGCGGTCCTCGGCCGCGTCTTCGGCGCGCAGGCGCAGCTTCTTCATGTCGGCCTCGCGCGTCTGCTTGACGGCCACCTCGGCCAGGTCGCGGATGATGGCATCCACGTCCTTGCCCACGTAGCCCACTTCGGTGAACTTGGTGGCCTCGACCTTGATGAAGGGTGCATCGGCCAGCCGCGCCAGGCGGCGCGCGATCTCGGTCTTGCCCACGCCTGTGGGACCGATCATGAGGATGTTCTTGGGCGTGATCTCCTGGCGCAGGCCGTCGGCCACGTTCTGGCGGCGCCAGCGGTTGCGCAGCGCGATGGCCACGGCGCGCTTGGCGCCAGCCTGGCCGACGATGTGGCGGTCCAGTTCGGAGACGATCTCCTGGGGGTCATGGCAGAGGACATGGTGTGTATTCGATGCATTGCGCCGCCAGCCCCGTTGCCTGGCCGCTGGCGACTGTGAGTTTCAATGCCGTGCGTTTCGATCGCCGGCCTGCTGGGCAAGCCGGCGCCGCGCGGGTGTCAGAGCGTCTCGACCGTGTGGTGCATGTTGGTGTAGATGCACAGCTCGCCGGCAATGGCCAGCGACTTGCGCACTATCTCCTCGGCCGACAGCTCGGTATTGGTCAGCAGCGCCTTGGCCGCAGAGTGCGCGTAGGCGCCGCCCGAGCCGATGGACACGATGCCCTGCTCGGGCTCCAGCACGTCGCCGTTGCCGGTGATGATCAGCGAGGCCGATGCGTCGGCCACGGCCAGCATGGCCTCCAGACGGCGCAGCACGCGGTCGGTGCGCCAGTCCTTGGTCAGCTCGATGGCTGCGCGCGTCAGGTGGCCCTGGTGCTTTTCCAGCTTGGCCTCGAAGCGCTCGAACAGCGTGAAGGCGTCTGCCGTGGCGCCGGCAAAGCCGGCAAGCACCTTGCCGTGGTAGAGCTTGCGCACCTTGCGCGCGGTGCCCTTGACGACGATGTTGCCCAATGTGACCTGGCCATCGCCGCCGATGGCGACCTGCACGCCTTCGGGGGTCTGCCGGCGCACGCTGATGATGGTGGTGCCGTGATACTGTTCCATAGCGGTGCCAGATGAGGGCGAAGGCGGCCTTCTCAAGGGTCTGCTCAAAGAATGCCCACGCGCTCTTCGCGGCGGGTGCGCCGTCCTGCCGGAAGGGGTGTGGCGCAGCCGCCGCGCGGCAGGATCAGTCCCGCCGTGGAGTGACCTGCGCGTGCTCCTGGATGCCGATCACGTTGAAGAACACCGCCACCAGCTGGTGCAATTGGCCGAACTGCAGCACATGGCCCAGCGACTGCATGTGGGCAGCCCAGTTGAGCACGGAGCCGGCTGCCGCAAAGTCCATGCGCACCAGTTGGGTGCAGTCGATGAACACGGGCTCGCCCAGGCTGGCCCCCTCCTGCACCGGGTCCAGCCAGGTGGAGGCATCGCCTTCAATGGTGCCGGCCAGCGCAAATCGCACGGCGTCCGCCGTGGCAGCAACGCCTGCCTGCAGGGGCGCATCCGCGCCCTCGGTTTCGATGGCTTGCGTCAGGCACTGGCAGACCGGGTCCACCCACGAGGGAGGCGAGACCTCATAGGTGACGCAGTAGTCCAGCGCCACCAGCTCGAAATCATCCTGCCGGTTCATCAAACGCAGCACCGCCATGCGCAACCGCCACCACAGCGTATCCACGCTGGAATCGCCCGAGGGAGCCAGCGTGCCCAGCAGCGCCAGCAGCCGGTCCGCATTGAGCAGCACGAACACGCCCTGCGAGCCCGCCCATTGCTGCAGCAGCGCCTCCAGGGGCGTGGCCGCCGCATCGTCGATGCCGGCCACTGCAGCCCAGTCCAGGCTCCAGGGGCTGGAAGCCTTGGCCTGGGAGGCCTTCAGCGCCGTCACGGCACTCGGCGTGATCTGTGCAGGTGCGCTCCAGCGCCAGCCACGCCCGGCCGCTGCGCCCGGCATGGACACCACGGGGGCGGTGCGCTGTTGCGGCATCGCAAACCATTGGGGAGCGGAGCGGCCGAAGCGCGCCGCGAATTCGATGCCCGCCTTGTCGAACTGCAGCGGGCGGTCGGCCGCGCGGTACAGGTCCAGCAAGGCCAGCCAGACCGGCAGCTGCGCGGGAACATCGCGCCGGTCGATCAGCTCCAGCATGCCCTGCTCGGCACCATCCACATCGCCATTGGCAAAGAGGATGGCCGGCTCTTCCAGGTCGGGATCGTGCTCGAACACCACGAAGCAGGGCGGCACCATGTCCATGGGCTGCGGCGGAGAGACCTCGGTGGCCGCGAAGGCCGGCAGGAAATCGGTCGCCCCCTCCAATGGCCGCAGGGGACGGGCCATGGGCATGGGGTCAATGATGGGAGCCGTCGAGACGGAGGGCACCTGCGGCGCAGGCGCCAGGCTCATGGGTAGGGTGGTGGCAAAGGCCGCCACGTCGCCGGCCGAGGCAATGGCCGGCGGCACCACGTCGCTGAGCATGGGAATCTGCCCAGACGGCGGCGGCTGCTTGCGAAACGAGGCCGGAGCGGGGTTGCCGCCCGCAGGCAGCGCCATGGGAATGGTGGTTGCATCGGCCGCCTGCTTGCCCCGCCACCATTGCTGGGACATCTGGGCCTCGATCTCGTCGATCTTCTTGAGCGTGACGGCGCGTTCACCGGAGGATTTGGAGCTCAGCAGGCTGCTGAGAAATTGCGAGCCCTGCGCGGCGGGGCCGGGCACACCGACCGGTGCGCTGCCCGGCCTGGAGGCCTGTTGCAGCTCGGCCTGGCGCAGGCGGCGCAGCTGGTCGAACTCGCGCTTGCGCACGAAATCGTTGCGGCGCTTGCGCTCGATCATTTCCTTGAGCGCCTGCTTGCTGTACTGGCTTTCCTGCTCCCCGTCCAGGCCGTCGAGGTCGGACCAATTGACCGTAGGGTGGCGCACAAAGCGCACCACCTTGGACAACAACCCCCCCGATTTGCTGCTCTCTTCTTTTGCCATGGCGAGTCAGATTAGCACCGACGGCCTGCAGGCCGTTGCTGCAACTCAATCCCCATACATCTTCTGCTTGAGCTCACGGCGCTGCTGGGCTTCCAGCGACAGCGTGGCCGTGGGGCGGGCCAGCAGACGGCCCACGCCGATGGGCTCGCCGGTCTCGTCGCAGTAGCCGTAGTCGCCTGCGTCGATGCGTGCAATGGATTGCTCGATCTTCTTGAGCAGCTTGCGTTCGCGGTCGCGCGTGCGCAGTTCCAGTGCATGCTCTTCCTCGATGGTGGCGCGGTCGGCCGGATCGGGAACCACCACGGTGTCCTCGCGCAGGTTTTCTGCCGTCTCACCCGCGTTGGTGTGCATGTCGTGCTTGAGAGTGAGCAGCTTGAGGCGGAAGAACGCCATCTGCTTCTCATTCATGTATTCGTCATCCGACATGGCCAGCACTTCGGCATCCGTCAGTTCTTCCACCGACTTGGTCTTCCAGGCATTGGCCAGCTTGGGGTCTCGTTTCGTCGATCCCGACGAAGGCGTTTGCGTAGTGGTAGGCATAGTGTTGGTTTCGCTAACTTAGTCCGCGCCGAGGGCTTCGGACGGGGCCATGGATGGTACTGTCAATCGGGGCGCCCGGGTCGAATGCCGTGTAGGACAGCCGATCGCCGCAGTTGCGGAACCTGCCGGCTTCCCCGTGCGACGGGGTGCGGCAATCCAGGCCGTGCGGCGGCCGTGCGTGCAAAGAGCCCTTTTGCGGTCAGCAAGGGACACCAGGTCGGCAACGCCGACCGCAGTGCGGACCGCGGCCTTCTGGCTTGCAGCCGGGGCCGGTGCGGCCACTGACGGCTTCTTGCTGGATTCGGCGCTCACTTGCTGTCTCCTCACGGTATGGGCGACCCCTGCGGGGCAGTCCATTGGGCTTGGGGGCTCTCTTCAGGGGCGCGATTGTATCGATGCTCTACAGGAGCGCAAGCCGTTGCACATACCCCACAGGAATGCAAAGGGGCCGCCCACGCATGCGGGCGGCCCCTGTGTCATTCAGATGTCAGCAAAAAGCCATCCGATTGCCCACAAAGGTTCACAAAAAACTCAGACCAGGCACTGCTCCAGGCCCTGCAGGAAGATGTCCTGGGGCAGGTCGATGCCAATGAAGACCATCTTGCTCTGGCGCTTTTCGCCCTCGGCCCACTGCGGTCCCAGGTCGCTGCCCATGAGCTGGTGCACGCCCTGGAAAATGACCTTGCGCTCCGTGCCCTGCATGTTCAGCACGCCCTTGTAGCGCAGCATGCGCGGGCCGTAGATGTTGACGATGGCGCCCAGGAAGTCCTCCAGGCGGGCAGGGTCAAAGGCACGGTCGGCACGGTAGACGAAGCTCTTGACGTCGTCATCGTGGTGATGGTGGTGCGGATGCTTGCAGTGCTCGCCGTGCTCGTGGTCATGGGCGTGGTCGTGCCCGCAGTTCTCGTCGTGCTCATGGCCATGGTCGTGGCCGCAGTGCTCGTCATGCTCATGCTTGTGGCCATGGTCATGTCCGTGGTCGTGGTCGTCTTCCTTGAGGAAGTCGGGATCGATGTCCAGCTTGGCATTGAGGTTGAAGCCGCGCAGGTCGAAGACTTCGTTCAGGGGCACTTCGCCGAAATGCACGGCGCGGATGGGCGCGCGCGGGTTCATGTGCTTGAGGCGGTGGATGAGCGCGTTCTTCTCGTCCTCGCTGACCAGGTCGGTCTTGGACAGGAACAGCTGGTCGGCAAAGCCCACCTGGCGGCGCGCCTCCTGGCGATCATCCAGTTGCTGGTTGGCGTGCTTGGCATCGACCAGGGTGAGGATGGAGTCGATCAGATAGGTCTCGGCGATCTCGTCGTCCATGAAGAAGGTCTGGGCGACGGGGCCGGGATCGGCCAGGCCCGTGGTCTCGATCACGATGCGGTCGAACTCCACCAGGCCCTTGCGGCGCTTGGCGGCCAGCAGCTGCAGGGTTTCGCGCAGGTCTTCGCGGATGGTGCAGCAGATGCAGCCGTTGCTCATCTGCAGGATCTGCTCCTTGGACTCCGTCCTGAGGATGTCGGTGTCGATGTTCTCTTCGCCGAACTCGTTCTCGATCACGGCGATCTTCATGCCGTGGGACTCGCTGAGCACGCGCTTGAGCAGCGTGGTCTTGCCCGAGCCCAGGAAGCCGGTGAGGATGGTGACGGGAATCAGTGCCATGGGATTGCTTTCAGAAAATTCAGCAAAGGGAAGCGGCAAGGCCCGTCCACCACGGACGGGCCTTGTCGAAAAGACGTTCCGAATAAGTTTAGCGAGCCTGTCAAGTGCCGTTTTGCCAGAGGGCTTGGCCTTTTTTATCGGAGGCCGCCCTTTTCATCGCTATCGCCATTGCCATCGCCACTGTCGCTGCCGTCCCCACTCTGGCGCCGCGCGCGTGGGTGGGCGCTCTCGTAGGCCTGGGCCAGATGCTGGAAATCCAGGCGCGTGTAGATCTGCGTGGTCGAGATGCTGGCGTGGCCCAGCAATTCCTGCACGGCGCGCAGGTCGCCGCTGGACTGCAGCATGTGGCTGGCAAACGAATGCCGCAGCACATGGGGATGGACGCCGGCCGACAGGCCGGCCTGCTGGCCGCGCTGGCGCAGCCGCGCCCAGACCGACTGCGCGCCCAGGCGTTCGCCGCGCCGGCCAATGAACAGCGCCGGCTCCTGCCGCGCCGCCTGGGCCGCCGCGCCAGCCAGGCCCGTCGCCCGCAAGGCCAGCCAGCGCTGCAGCGCCTGCAGCGCGGCGGCGCCCACGGGCACGGTGCGCCGCTTGCCGCCCTTGCCCTGCACATGGGCATCGGCGGCCTGCAAATCTATCCAGCCACGGCCCTGGCGCTGCGTGTCCTGGCCGGGCGCCACGTCCAGGCCCACCAGCTCGCCCACGCGCAGGCCGCAGCTGTAGAGCAGCTCGATGATGGCGGCGTCACGTGCCTCGATCCAGGGGTCGGCGTCGGCGTTGCTGAAGGCGGCCAGCTGCACGGCGTCATCCACGCCCAATGCCTTGGGAAGGGGTTTGGGGGCCTTGGGACCGCGCACGCCCTCGACGGGATTGAAGGGCACCAGCGATTGCTGGGCCGCCCAGCGGAAGAAGCTGCGCCAGCCAGACAGGATGAGCGCAATGCCGCGCGGGCTGCGGCCCCGGGAATGCATCTGGGCCACGAAGCGGCGGATGTGGGCGGGCTGCAGCGCCAGCAGCTCCTGGCCGGCGTCGCGGGCCATGGTGCAAAGCCGGGCCATGTCCAGCGCATAGAGTGCGCAGGTGCGGTCGGCCAGGCGCTTTTGCACGCGCACATGCTCCAGATAGGCATGGACGGCGGCGGGGAGCATCGCCAGGTTCTCTGCCGCCAGATCCTCTGCCGGAAGATCGCCTTCCGGGAGCCCGTCCCTGTCCGATGCTCCCGGCATGGGCTTTCAGCCGGTCAGCCGCGCGCCAGGGTCAGCGGCACGGGCCGCATGCGCGACAGGGCCGCGCTGGCCAGGGCCGAGATGCGCGAGAGGAATTCCGTGCCCATGGTGGCCTCGAAGCGCAGCGGATCGGGAGACCCCAGCACCAGCATGCCGAAGGCATTGGCCGGGTTGATGCTGTCGCCGTCATGCAGCGTGAGCAGGGCCAGGGACTGGGCCGCATCGGGATCGACCAGCCAGCCGCCGGGCTCGAAGCCCATGTTGGGGCCGCAAAACGGCATGGTCAGCGACGCCGCAAAGGATTTGGCGTCCTCGCTGACGCCCATGGTGTAGATGCTGCTGGTCTGGGCGCCGGAGACGTTCCACAGGCGCAGGGCCACCTGGGGCACCTCGAAGACATGCTGCAGGCTGGCCGTGAGCGCGTGGGGCAGCTCGCGCAGGTCCTGGACCTTGGCCAGGGCGCAGCTCCAAGCATGCAGCTTGTCGCCGATGGAGGCGTTCTCGCTGCTGTGGCGCATCATGTCCATGATGCGGTGCTCCAGGCCCTTGATCTTCTCGCGCAGCATCTCGGCTTGGCGTTCCTGCAGGCTGACGGTGCGCGGGCTGTGGCTGCTGACCAGCTGCACACGCGCGAGCATCTCGGCGTGGCGCTCGAAGAATTCCGGATGGTTCAGCAGGTAGTCGGCAATCGTCTCTTCGGTGACGGCGATATCGGTAGTGCTGTTCATGGCTGGTCGGGAACCTCGATCTGTCCTTCAAAAACAAACTCTGCGGGGCCGGTCATGCGCACCGCGCCGCCGTCCCACTCGATGGTCAGCCGGCCGCCGCGGGTGTGCACATCGACGCGCGCGTCGAGCAGCCCCCAGCGAATGCCGGCCACCACGGCCGCGCAGGCGCCCGTGCCGCAGGCCAGCGTCTCGCCGGCACCGCGCTCGTAAACACGCAGCCGGATCTGGCCGCGATCGACGATCTGCATGAATCCCGCATTGACGCGCTGGGGAAAGCGCGCATGGCGCTCGATCAGCGGGCCCCAGGTGGCCACGGGGGCGTGGTCCACATCGTCCACCAGTTGCACCGCATGCGGGTTGCCCATGGAAACGGGGGCGATCCAGACCGTGGCCTCGTCGCCCAGCTGCAGGGGCCATTGCTGCGCCGCACCCAGCGGGCGGGGCACAAGGTCTGCACTATTGAAGGGCACCAGGGAGGGCTCCAGCACGGGCTGGCCCATGTCCACGGTGACGCGGCCATCGGCATGCAGCTCGGGGGCGATGAGGCCGGCCAACGTCTGCACGCGGATGACGGACTTGCCGGTCAGGCCCTTGTCGTGCACATAGCGCGCAAAGCAGCGCGCGCCATTGCCGCACTGCTCGACCTCGCCGCCGTCGGCGTTGTGGATCACATATTCGAAATCGATGCCTTCGGCGGGCGAGGGCCGCACCGTGAGGATCTGGTCGGCGCCCACGCCGAATTGGCGATGGGCGAGGAAGCGGTACTGGGCTGCGCTCAGGCCCAGCGGGCCGGCGGTTTCGTCGAGAACCACGAAATCGTTGCCAGCGCCCTGCATCTTGGTAAAGCGGATCTGCATCCGGCGATTATCCCCTGCACGGCAGCCTCATGGCGCAATCCGGGGCCATGCCCCGCAGCAGTACTTGCGTCTCTTGCGCAACAGCGGCGGGCGGGCCAATCCGCATAATGCCCCCATGACCCGCCCCAGCCAGCTCCTGCACCCCCAGCGCCAGCCCGTAGACACGCTCAAGGCCTCCACCGTCCTGCTGCTGCGCGACCGCGCCGATGGCCAGGGGCTGGAGGTGCTGATGACAAGGCGCTCGCCCAAGGCCAGCTTCGTGCCCAGCGCCTATGTCTTCCCGGGCGGCGGCATCGAGGCCCAGGACGCGGCCGAGGCCGCCCATGCCTGCGCCAGCACCCGCCCCGCCCAGGCCGGCGACGGGCTGCGCATCACCCAGGCCATCGCCGGGCTGCGCGAGACCTTCGAGGAACTGGGCATTTTGCTGGCCCACGACGTCCAGGGCCGGCCGGTATCTGCCGCCGAACTGGCCACGCTGGACCGCAAGGCGCCGCTGGTGCCCCAGTGCGAGGCACGCGGCCTGCGCCTGGCCGTGGATGCGCTGTGGTACCTGGCCCACTGGACGGCCGACCGCGACCAGCCCCGGCGCTTCGATGTGCCCTTCTTCGTGGCGCGCATGCCCGAAGACCAGGAGCCCGACGCCGACGGGTCGGAACAGTTCGAGCCCATCTGGGTGCGCCCGCAGGAAGCGCTGGAGCGCCACCGCGCGGGCAGCTTCCCCATGATCTTTCCCACCATCCGCACGCTGGACCGGCTCAGCCGCTTCACGGGCACCGAAGCCGTGTTCGCCGCCCTGCAAGGCGAGCAGCCGCTGTGGCAGTGCTGCCCGCGCACCGGCTTTCTCAATGGCAAGGAAGCCCGCCACATGGAGGACGAGGCCCCCTTCGGCGAGCTGGAAATGGTCTGCCCGGACGGCCAGATCCTGCACACGCTGGACTGGCAGAGCGAGCGCGCCGTGCCACTGCGCAAGAACCTGCTGCGCCTGACGGCACCCAACCCCGGCGTGATGACCGGCCCCGGCACCAACAGCTATCTGGTGGGCGATGCCGCCACGGGCTACGCCGCCATCGACCCCGGCCCGGCCGATGCCGCCCATGTGCAGCGCCTGTTCGATGCGGCGGGCGGCGACATACGCCACATCCTGTGCACGCATTCCCATGCCGACCACTCGCCGGGCGCCGCGCTGCTGCAGGCGCTGGCGGTGCAGGCCGGCAGGCCCAGGCCCGCCATTGGCGGCCTGCCCTCGGCGCCCACGGCCCGACCGGCCAGCCGCTTCACCCCCGACTACGCACTGACCGACGGCCAGCGCATCGTGCTGCAGGATGGGCAAGGCGGCACCACCCACACCCTGCAGGCCGTGTTCACGCCCGGCCATGCGGCCAACCATGTGTGCTTTGTGCTGGAGGAAGACGCCCTGCTGTTCAGCGGCGACCACATCCTCAATGGCAGCACCACCATCATTGATCCGCCTGACGGCAACATGCGCGACTACATCGATTCGCTGGACAGGCTCGACGCGCTGTGCGCCGCGCACGATGCGCGCTTCATCCTGCCGGCCCATGGCTATGTGCTGGGCTTTGCGCGCCAGGCGATCGCCAAGCTCAAGGCCCACCGGCTGGCGCGTGAGGCCAAGGTGCTGGCCGCCATGCAAAAACAGCCCGACGGCAGCGTGCAGGACTGGGTGCGGCTGGCCTATGACGACGCCCCGCCCCAGCTGTGGCCGATTGCCGAGCGCTCGCTGCTGGCGCATGTGGAGCGCATCCGTGCGCTGTGCGGGCGGCAATGACCAGCAATGACCGGCAATGACCGACGACGCGCGCGGGGCCTGGTATCTGGTTAAGCTGCGCGCATGTCTGAATCTGAAAGCGTTCGCCTGGCCAAGCGCCTGGCCGAACAGGAACAATGCTCGCGCCGCGAGGCCGAACTGCATATCACCGCCGGCAACGTCCAGGTGGACGGCAAGGTCGTGCAACTGCCCGAGACGCGCGTGCGCCCCGAGCAGCAGGTCACGCTGCGCAGCGGCGCCCAGCCCGAGGCCGTGCCACCCGTCACCCTGCTGATGAACAAGCCTGCGGGCTACACCCAGGGCCGGCCCTATGGCCGGGTGCGCAGCGCCCACTCCCTGCTGGGCGAAGCCAGCATGGCCCAGGTGGACACGCCCATGCCGCTGCTGGTGCTGGCCCAGCACTTCAAGAACCTGGAATCCTTCCTGCCCCTGCCGCTGCCGGCCAGCGGCCTCATCGTCTACACCCAGGACAAGCGCGTGGCGCGCAAGCTGGGCGAGGAAGGCATGTGGCTGGAGCAGGAATGCATCGTCGGCGTCGAGGGCCAGATCCACGAGGACGGCCTGGAGCTGATGAAGGCCGGCCTGCCGATCGGCAAGCGCCAGCTGCCGCCCTGCCGCGTGAGCTGGCAGAACGAGAACCACCTGCGCTTTGCGCTCAAGGGCATCGCGCCCGACGAGATCGACGCCATGTGCACCGAAGTGGGCCTGCGCGTGGTCAGCCTGCGCCGCCTGCGCATTGGCCGCCTCTCTCTGGCCAAGGTGCCCGAAGGCCAGTGGCGCTACCTGATGCCCTGGGAGCGGTTCTAGGCCGGCATTGCCGGGTGCGCGGCGGGCAGCACATTCGGCAAATGAGAATCATTTCATAGAATGCGGGATTCCCGTGCTGCCTTCGGGCCTCCCGCATGCCTGCGCCCGCCTCTTCCTCTTCTTCCCTGCTGAGCACCTTCCAGGACAGCTACCACGAGCTGGTGCGCTTCGTGGCGCGCCGCGCCGGCCCGCAGGCCGCGCGTGACCTGGTGCATGACGCCTGGATACGCCTGGCCGAACGCCAGCGCGGCGAAAGCGATGCGCCCGCCGCGCCGGACAGTCCGCCAGGCGCCAGCCGCGCCTATCTCTACGCGGTGATGGAGAACATCGCCATCGACCACCTGCGGCATGGCCAGCGCACGGCCGAGCGCTTTGACACCAGCGCGAGGGAAGGCGAGCCGCCCTCCCCCTCAGCCCCGATGTGGCCGACACCCATTCCTACCGCCAGGCCCTGGCCGGGGTCGAAGGCGCCCTGGCGCAGCTGCCGGCGCGCTGCCGCGACATCTTCCTGGCCGACCGCATCGAGGGCGCCTCGCATGCCGAGCTGGCCGAGCGCCACGGCGTCTCGGTCAAAACCGTGGAACGCGAGGTCATGCGCGCCATGGACAGCGTGGAAGCCTCGCTGCGCCGCTGGCGCGGAGACACCGCCGCACCCGCACCACGCACGGGCCGCCGCCGCGCCCTGTCCACCCTGCTGGGGATGGCGGGCCTGGGTGTCGGCAGCCCGGCATTGTGGCTGGCCTGGCGCCAGTGGATGCCGCAGTACCAGGTGCGGCTGGCCACGGCCACCGGCCGCCTGCTGAACCAGCCCCTGCCCGACGGCAGCAGCTTGACGCTGGACGCCGCCAGCCGTGCCGAGGTGGACTTCTACGCCACGCGCCGCCAGGTGCGGCTGCTGGCCGGCAGCGCCTTCTTCGCCGTGGCGCGCGACACGGAACGGCCCTTCGTGGTCCAGGCGGCGGACGTACAGGTCACCGTGCTGGGCACGCGCTTCGAGGTGGCGCTGGAGGACGATGCGGTGCTGGTCGCCGTCGATGCGGGCCGCGTGCAGGTGCGCGACGGCAGCGGCGCCCGGCATGAACTGGGCGCAGGCCAGATGCTGCGCCTGGCGCCAGGCCAGACGGCCGCCGTGCAAACCGTTGCGGCAGTGGCCGCCTGGCGCGAGGGCTGGCTGGACTTCCAGAACACGCCGCTGGCCGAGGTCGCCCGCCGCCTGGAGCGCTACAGCCTGCAGCCACTGCGCGTGGAGCCCGACGCCGCCGCCCTGCCCGTGCTGGGGCGCGTGCGCATTGCGGCGGCCCAGGGCTGGCTGCGCATGCTGCCGCGCACCCTGCCGGTCAGCGTGCAGGAAGAGGTGCAGGAAAAGGAACAGGGCCCGGGAACCGGGCGCACCCTGGTCATCCGCCGCCGCAGCTGATGCGCCGATGCGCCCATGGCCCCGGAATGCACGGCACATGCGCACCAGGCGTGAGGGAATGTCTGCGCCCGTTCGTATAGGCATGAGGACCCGGGAACGCGACGCATTCGCAGCCCGGGAATCGCCATTGCCCAGATCCGCCACGGGACCTTCCATGTCTTCATTCCCCTCCAAGCCTTCCCGCCTTGCCCGCCACCATGCCGTTGCGGCGGCCATCGCGCTGCTGGCCCTGCAGCTGTCTCCAGCCGCTCTGGCTCAGGCAGCACCGGCCCCGGCCACGGCCGCCAGCACCGACTTCCACATTCCCGCCCAGCCGCTGGACCAGGCGCTGGCCCAACTGGCCCGCCAGGCTGGCCTGCAGCTGCTGGCCGCGCCTGAACTGGTGCAGGGCCGCCGTGCGCCCGCCGTGGAAGGGCGCCTGAGCACCGCCGCCGCCGTGGCCCGGCTGCTGCGCGGCAGCGGGCTGGAGGGGCATGTGAGCCAGGGCACGCTGGTGGTGGAAAAGCCCGCCGGCACCGTGGCCCTGCCCGAAGTCACGGTGTCCGCCGTGGGCGAGACCACGACCACCGAGGGCTCGGGCTCCTACACCACGGGGCTGATGAGCACCTCGACCAAGCTGCCGCTGTCCATCCGCGAGACGCCCCAGTCCCTCACCGTGGTCACGCGCCAGAAGATGGACGACCAGGGCATGCTGTCCATCGACGACGTGGCCAACAGCGCCACCGGCATCACCATCAACCGATGGAGCGACGACCGGGCGCGCTATTTCTCGCGCGGGTTCGTGATCGGTTCCTTCCTGCAGGACGGCGTGCCCGTCTCGTATGAAACCGACACCTCCACCTACGACACCATGGCCATGTACGACCACGTGGAAGTGGTGCGCGGCCCCACGGGCCTGATGACGGGCGTGGGCGACCCTTCGGGCACGATCAACTTCGTGCGCAAGCGCGCGCCGCGCACCACCCAGCGCTCGGTCACCCTGCGCGGCGGCAGCTGGAACCAGGCCGTGGGCGAGCTCGATGTGGGCGGCGCCCTCAACGAGGACGGCTCGGCGCGCGGGCGTGTGGTGGCCTCGGCCCAGTCGCGCGACCACTTCATCGATGGCTACAGCAGCCGCCGCCAGCTGCTGTACGGCACCGCCGAGTTCGACCTGGGGCGCGACACCACGCTGAGCGTGGGCGGCTCCTATGTGAACGAAGACAACCCCGGCTCGCAATGGATGGGCGTGCCCATGGGCTTCGATGGCTCCTTCCTCGACATTGCGCGATCCAGGCGTTTCTCGCCCTCCTGGAGCAAATGGGACAAGAAGGAGGTCAGCCTGTTCGCCGACCTGGAGCACCGCTTCGACAACGGCTGGAAGGCCAGGCTGGCCGCGCGCGCCCTGCAGGCCAAGTCCGCGCTGGACGGCGCCTACCTGGTCTCGGGCGGCCTGGACGACCAGGGCCGCACGCGCTACGACGTGGCCGGCGGCCTGTACGACTACGACAAGCGCCAGCTCAGCCTCGATGCCTCGGCCCAGGGCCCCGTGCGCCTGTTCGGCCGCGAGCATGACCTGGCCTTCGGCCTCAGCCGACGCACCATCCGCTGGAGCGACCAGGGCTACAGCTACCTGTCGCCCACGGGGGAATGGCTGATCGCCAATGGCGTCGATCCCTATACCTGGAACCCCGACTCGCTGGACCGCTCCGGCCTGCTGGCCGAAGACCTGTGGACGCGCCGCCAGAAGACCACGCTCACCTCGGCCTACGCCACGGGCCGCTTCCTGCTGGCCGAGCCACTGAACCTGATCGCCGGCGCGCGCCTGGACTGGTACGACTTCACCAACGTCCAGCGCCAGGGCAGCTGGAGCCGGGAGCGCGAATTCAGCGAGAAAGCCCATGCCACGCCCTATGCCGCGCTGACCTATGACATCAGCAAGACCTACTCGGCCTATGCCAGCTACACCAGCATCTTCCGGCCGCAGGATTTTCTGGATGTCTCGGGCAGCATGCTGGCGCCGGTGGAGGGCCGCAACTTCGAGCTGGGCCTCAAGGGCAGCTACCTGGACGAGCGCGTGAACCTGGCCGTTGCCGTGTTCAACACCACGCAGGACAACCTGCCCCAGGCCATCGCGGACATCAACTCCTGCACGGTGAAGACCAATTGCTACCGCTCGGTGGGCAAGGTCAAGAGCAAGGGGCTGGACGTGGACATCAGCGGCGAGATCCTGCCGCGCCTGAACGCCGGCCTTGGCTATACCTTCACCCAGGCCGAGATCGCCAGCGACAGCACCGAAGGCGCCAAGGGCGCGCCCTATGCCAGCTACACGCCGCGCCACCAGCTCAAGCTGTCGGCCATGTACCACCTGGGCGGCGAGCTGGGCGCATGGCGCGTGGGCGGCGGCCTGCGCTACCAGAGCCGCACCACCTCCGAGTCGCTGACCAGCGCCGAGGGCTATGCAATCCGCCAGTCCGCCTATGCCGTGGCCGACCTGGTCATCGGCTATCGGGTGAACCGGCAGCTGGACCTGCAGATGAACGTCAGCAACCTGTTCGACCGCCGCTATTTCGAGACCCTGGGCACGAACAACGGCGGCAACTATTTCGGCGTGCCGCGCAGGCTGCTGCTGACGGCCAAATACCAGTTCTGAACCGCCCATGAAAATGCCCCGCCGGTGGCGGGGCATGAAAGAAAGTGTGAAGCGCGCCGATAAGCCGGATTCTGTGCACGCGGTTGCCCGCATGTGACCGCCATTAATCTGGGCCGGGCGTCGCCGCCCGGCTCGGTGCTACCTACCCGCACACTCCGGGGGCCCCGTCAACGTGTGCCTACTTGGTATTGCTGCGCGTAGAGATTGCCCGTTTCACCCGGGGACGCGTTCCGCGTCCCCGGGTGGCTATGGGGCCCAGGCTTTCGCCTGGGCGTCTGGCTTGCGCCATCCGTCGCCAGCTTGCGCTGGCACCCCATAGAACACCAAGTTGGCGGCACATGTCCCCGACTCGTCTCTGTTGCTCTGATCCTCACCTCACGGTGGACAGCCGTTAGCTGCTACGCTGCCCTGTGCAGTCCGGACGTTCCTCCAGTGCCGTGTTTCCACGATTGCACCAGCGGCGGTCTGGCGTGCTTCACGGGCGGCATTATCTCGCGGCTTGGGCCGGGCTGCAGGCAGATGGCGCAACAGCCTCACGGCGGCATGCAGAACTCGCGGCGGAATTGTTCGGGTGAGGTGCCGGCCTCGCGCTGGAACATGGCGATGAAGGCCGAGGGCGTGCTGTAGCCCAGGTCATAGGCGATTTGCTGCACGCTCAGGCCGGCCTCCAGCGCGTCGATGGCCAGCAGGTAGCGCATGCGCTGGCGCCATTCGCCCAGGCCCATGCCCAGCTCGCGCTGGCAGTGGCGTGCCAGGGTGCGCTCGGTCATGTGCACGCTGGCGGCCCATTGGGCCAGGCTGCGGTGGTCCTCGGGCGCAGCGCGCATGCGGGTCAGCACTTCGACCAGGGCCGGGTGTTCAGCGGCCGGCAGATATCCAGGCTCCACGGGAACGGCCCGCAACTGGTCGTAGAGCACACGGGCCAGGCGCAGGTCGGCGTCGGTGGCGGGAATGTGCACGTCGCGCACGGCAAAGTCGGCCAGGATGGCCTTGACGATGGCGCCGATGCGCATGGAGCACGGCTGCGCCGGCAGCTCCCTGCACAGCGCAGGCGCCAGGTAGACCGAGCGGTAGACCACGGCGTGCGCCACATGGCAGCTGTGCACCACGCCAGGCGGCACCCAGACGCCGTACTGCGGCGGCGAGACCCAGTGCTGGCCTGCCGTGTCCATGCACATGCTGCCGTGGGGCGTGTAGTTCAGGTGGCCCCAGCTGTGGCTGTGCGGCGGCACCTCGGTGTCGGCGCCGAATTCGTCGTAGCGGAAGTAGTACTCGCCCGGCACATCCTCGACGTTCTGGATGTGCATGGGCTTGCTGGGACGGGGCATGGCGGATGGTCCGGGTTGCGCTATCGATTGTCCGAAACCAGGGATGCACTCCAAGTCGGACAGAACGATCATAGGACCAGTCTTAGGAGTCTTCCAATGGGGTCTTACCTTTTCCCTTTGATCGCCGTGCTCATCTGGTCGGTCAATACCGTGGTCAGCAAGATGGCGGCCGACAGCATCGGCGCGGCCGAAATCGGTTTCTACCGCTGGCTGGTGGCGGCCGTGCTGTTCACGCCGTTCCTGCTGCCGTCCATCTGGCGCCAGCGCGCCGACATCCGGCCGCTGCTGCCGCGCCTCATCGTGCTGGGGATGCTGGGCATGGTGATCTACCAGAGCCTGGCCTATTACGCGGCCCATATGACATCGGCCACGCACATGGGCCTGATCGGCTCGCTCACGCCCATGATGGTGCTGGGCCTGTCCACCGCCATGCTGGGCCAGGCGCTGAGCCGGGGCGCCGTGCTGGGCTGCGTGCTGGCGATTGCGGGCGTGGCCCTGGTGGTGTCTTCGGGGCAGCCTGCCACCTTGCTCACCCAGGGCCTCAATGGCGGTGACGCGCTGATGTTCGTGGCCATGCTGGCCTATGCGGTCTACAACATCCTGCTCAAGCGCTGGCCCATGCCGCGCCTGGCCACGGTGCAACTGCTGTACCTGCAGATCCTGGTGGCCGTGATCGCCCAGCTGCCGCTGTTCCTGATGGCGCCGCGCACGGGGCTGAACGCGACCAACCTGCCGCTGGTGGGCTTTGCGGGCATCATGGCCTCCATCGCCGCGCCGCTGCTGTGGATGATGTCGGTGGCGCGCATCGGCCCGGGCCGCTCCAGCATGTTCTTCAACCTGGTGCCCATCTTCACGGCCGTGATCGCCTTCATGGCATTGGGTGAGCCCCTGGCGGCCTATCACGCCGTGGGCGGCGTGCTGACCATTGGCGGCCTGCTGCTGGCCGAGCTGTGGAAGCAGCCTTTGCGCGCACCGCGTGCCGCCGCCACCGCCTGAAAAATCAGGGTTTTCCCGAGCGTAAATGGTGCACGCATGCTGCATGCCGGTGCGGCGCCCGCACCAGCTCTGCCCATAAGAATTTGCATTCAGGCCTGCTCATAATTTCTTGTTGGACAGCCCTGTCCCGCCTTTCGATACTGCCGCCACAGGAACAGCTCCAGACGCCCGGCCGGTCTCACTGCAGACCCGCCAGCGCCTGAAGCCCCTGAGACACACGGGCCCCGCCCCGGTCCGTGTGCCCGCTGCACCGTCGAAGACAGGAGACACCCCATGAGCAGTCCGGCATCCGCCGCACATTCCCCCGCCCACGGCGCCGGCCAGGCATCGCCGCCCGACATGGACGCCACCTACCGCAAGATCGCCTGGCGCCTGATTCCCTTTCTGGTGCTGCTCTTCATCCTGGCGTGGATAGACCGCGTCAACGTCGGCTTCGCCAAGCTGCAGATGCTGGACGACCTGCAGTTCAGCGAGGCCATCTACGGCCTGGGTGCCGGCATCTTCTTCATCGGCTACTTTCTGTTCGAAGTGCCCAGCAACCTGCTGCTGGAGAAGATCGGCGCACGCAAGACGCTGGCGCGCATCACCATCCTGTGGGGCGCGGCCTCCATGGCCATGGCCTATGTGACCACGCCCACCATGTTCTACGTGCTGCGCTTCATCTTGGGCGTGGTGGAGGCCGGCTTCTTCCCCGGCGTGGTGCTGTACCTGACCTACTGGTTCCCGGCCCGCCACCGGGCGCGCGTCAACGGCCTGTTCATGACCTCGTTCGCCATTGCAGGCGCCGTGGGCGGTCCCATTGCGGGCGCCATCATGAATGGCATGCAGGGCGTGGGCCATCTGTCCAACTGGCAGTGGCTGTTCATCCTGGAAGGCATTCCCTCGGTGATCGCCGGCTTCTTCGTGCTGCTGTACCTGCCCGAGAAGCCCGCCAACGCCAAGTGGCTGAGCGCGTCCGAGCAGCGCGCCGTGACCGCTGCCGTGGAGGCAGAGAACCAGGGCGGCCACAAGCATGTGTCCTTCCTGGACGCCTGCCGCAACTACCGCGTCTGGCTGTGCGCTGCCGTGTATTTCTGCATCGTCAGCGGCAACGCCACCATTGCCTTCTGGTCGCCGTCCATCATCAAGGAGATCGGCATCCAGAACACGCTGCAGATCGGCCTGATCTCGGCCATTCCCTTCCTGGCCGGCACGCTGGCCATGGTCTGGAACGGCATGCATTCGGACAAGACTGGCGAGCGCCGCATGCACTGCGCCCTGTCCGCGCTGATCGCGGCGGCGGGCCTGATCCTCACGGGCCTGTTCCTGAACAACGCCGTGCTCGCCCTGTGCGCGCTGACGCTGGCCTCCATCGGCATCCTCGCGGCCTTTCCCGTGTTCTGGTCGATTCCCGCCGCCTTCCTGGCCGGCACGGCGGCGGCCGGCGGCATTGCGCTGATCAACTCCATCGGCAACCTGGCCGGCTTCGTGGCGCCCTACATGATCGGCGCGCTCAAAACCAGCACGGGGTCGCTGTCCTCGGGCCTGTACTTCGTGGCCGCGCTGGAATTCATGGCCGCCTTCCTGGTCGTGCTCTTCGTCAAGAAGCAGTGATGCCTGCGCGCCGCACCGCGCGCGCCACTGCCCCCTCCTCTTTCCCACCGGGGCCTGCGGCCCCGCCTTTTCCCTGGATCGCCTGCCATGCAACTGCAGTTCACCACCCCCGAGGGCCAGACCTTCGCCCCTGAATTCGACACCCTGATCGTCGCCGGCTGGGCCGGCCGCGACCGCGAGGCCATCGAGCACCACATCGAGGAGCTGGCCGCCATCGGCATCCCGCGCCCCAGCGCCGTGCCGCTGTACTACCGCATCTCCAGCAACCAGCTGAGCCAGCGCAGCGCGCTGCAGGTGCTGGGCGCGGACTCCTCGGGCGAGGTCGAGGTCTTCGTGTTCACGCACGAAGGCGAGATGTTCGTGAGCCTGGCCTCCGACCACACGGACCGCAAGTTGGAAGCCTACAGCGTGGCCTTTTCCAAGCAGGCCTGCGTCAAGCCCGTGGCCACCCAGGCCTGGCGCTTTGCCGACGTGGCCGGCCACTGGGATGAGCTGGTCGTGCGCTCGTGGATCGTGGAAGACGGCCGCGAGGTGCTCTACCAGGAAGGCACGCTGGCCAGCCTGCGCACGCCCCAGGACCTGATCGCAGGCTTCACGGGCGGCAAGGATCTGCTGCCCGCAGGCTGCGGCATGACCTGCGGCACGGTGGGCGCCATCGGTGGCATCCGCCCCTCGACGCAGTTCTCCATGGAGCTGTACGATCCCCGCAGCCAGCGTTCCATCCGCCACAGCTACCGCAGCGAACTGCTGGACGTCGTGGCCTGAGCCGCGACTCCGATCCGACCACGCCCGCCTTCACCCACAGGACTTCCCACATGACCCAAGCCCTCCCCCTGCCCAGCCTGGAACTGGCATCACAGCGCCTGCATGGCGGCGAAACCACCTCGGTGCAGCTGACCGAGCAGGCCCTGGCCCGCACCATGTCGGGGGAAGGCCCCAAGGTGTTCACGCGCGTGTTCCAGGGCGCGGCCCTGGCCGAGGCCCGCGCCAGCGACGTGCTGCGTGCGGCCGGCCTGGCGCGCTCGCCCATCGAGGGCCTGCCGGTCTCGGTCAAGGACCTGTTCGACATCGCCGGCTTTCCCACGCTGGGCGGCTCGCGCCTGCTGGCCGACGCACCGCCCGCGCAGCGCACGGCCGAAGTGGTGCAGCGCCTGCGCCAGGCCGGCGCCGTCATCGTGGGCACGACCAACATGACCGAGTTCGCCTACTCGGGACTGGGCATCAACCCGCACTACGGCACGCCGCGCAATCCCTGGCAGCGTGACGAGGGCGGCGGCCGCATCCCGGGCGGCTCGTCCTCGGGCGCGGCCATCTCGGTCACCGACGGCATGGCCATGGCGGCCATCGGCTCGGACACGGGCGGCTCGGTGCGCATTCCTTCGGCGCTGTGCGGGCTCACGGGCTTCAAGCCCACGGCGCGCCGCGTGAGCATGGAAGGCGTGCTGCCGCTGTCGGCCAACCTGGACTCCATCGGCCCGCTGACCCCCAGCGTGCGCTGCTGCGCCACGCTGGACGCCATCCTCAGCGGCGAGCCGCTGGGCGATCTGCATGCCGCCCCTCTGCAGGGCCTGCGCCTGCTGGCACCCACCAACGTGGTGCTGGACGGCATGGACGCCACCGTGGCCGCCGCCTGGGAGCGCGCCCTGTCCCTGCTGTCGCAGGCGGGCGCCCACATCACCCACGCCGTGGTCGCGCCCTTCGGCGAGCTGGCCGACATCAATTCCAAGGGCGGCTTCACGGCCGCCGAGGCCTGGGCCTGGCACCGCCACCACATCGCCACACGCCTGTCCGAGTACGACCCGCGCGTGGGCACGCGCATCCTGCGCGGCAAGGACATCAGCGCGGCCGACTACATCGACCTGCTGGCACGCCGCAGGCAGTGGATTGCCGCCGTCAGCGCCCAGATGGCCGACCATGACCTGATCGTCATGCCCACCGTGCCCGTGGTCGCCCCGAAGATCGCCGACCTCACGCAGAGCGACGAGGCCTACTTCGGCGCCAACGGCCTGATCCTGCGCAACCCCACGCTGATCAACTTCCTCGACGGCTGCGCCATCTCCCTGCCCTGCCACCGCGCAGGCGAGGCGCCCGTGGGCCTGAGCCTGGCCGGCCTCGGCGGGCAGGACCGGCGACTGCTGTCCGTGGCCCTGGCCGTGGAACAGCTGCTGGCTTCGGCGCAGGGCTGATCGACCAGGCGGCCTCGGGCCTAGCCGCCCAGGCCGCTACCCGGCAGCCGCGCCACGGCCTGGCCGTGGTTCAGCGCAAAGGCGGCGGCGGTCTCCTCGGCCGCGCGCGCCACCACTTCGGTCAGCGGGTTCTGGTGATCGTTGCGAAAGCAGGCCACCAGCGGCAGCGAGGGGAACTCCCGGTCCACGCGCAGCAGGCGCAGGCGCTGCTCGGCCAGCTCGCGCTGGATGATGGCCGGCGGCACGGCGGCCACGCCCAGGCCGTCGCAGACCACGCGGATCATGGTCGCCACCGAGGCGATGCAGTTCAGGTGCACCGAGGCGCTGCTTTCGGTGGAGAACAACTGCTCGATCACCGCATACGGCTCGGAGCCGCGCGCAAAGCACATGATGGGAAAGGCCGCCAGCTCGGCCAGGCTCAGGGTCTCGTCGCCAATGCCCAGCTTGGGGCTGCCCACCCAGGCCATGGGAAATTCACCCAGCGACAGATGGCCCACGCCAGCCGCCGTCACGGGCTTGGCCTGCAGCGACAGGTCCAGCTGGCCCTTCACCAATTGATCGGACATGTGCAGCGTGGTGTCGCAGGCGATCTCCACCTGCAGGCGCGGATAGCGCTGCTGCAGCAGCGCCAGGAAATCGGGAAACCAGCTGTGCACGATGGACTCGATGGCGCCGATGCGGATCACGCCCGCATAGGCCTGCTTGTCCAGCATGTCCTCGCGCATCTCGCGCATGAGGCGCAGCATGCGCTCGGCATGGACCAGGGCCTTGGCGCCGTCGGCCGTCAGCGTGACCTCGCGCACGCCACGGTCGAACAGGCGCACGCCGAACTCCTGCTCCAGCGTGGCGATGCGGCTGGAGACGGCGGCCTGCGTGGTGTACAGCCGCTCGGCCGTCATGCGGAAATTGCGCAGCTCGGCCAGCAAGACAAAGGTTTCCAGGAACCGTAGATTCATGCGGCGATGTTAGCCGTCCAGGCCATATCGATATAGCCCATGCATAGAACAGCTGCGTGCACAATGAATGCTTGGTTTTCGCGCAGCGTCTGCGCACCACCCCCGACTGTCCAACCACCACCCCAACTCGCGGAGGTCCGATGAGAGCTGACAACATCCTGCAAACGATTGGCAACACGCCCCATGTGCGCATCAACCGCCTGTTCGGCGCCGGTGCCAATGTGTGGATCAAGTCCGAGCGCGGCAACCCCGGCGGCTCCATCAAGGACCGCATCGCGCTGGCCATGGTCGAGGACGCCGAGAAGTCCGGCGCCCTGCAGCCCGGCGGCACCATCATCGAGCCCACCAGCGGCAACACCGGCGTCGGCCTGGCCCTGGTGGCAGCCGTCAAGGGCTACAAGCTGGTGCTGGTCATGCCCGAGAGCATGAGCATCGAGCGCCGCCGCCTGATGCTGGCCTACGGCGCCAGCTTCGACCTCACGCCCAAGGAAAAGGGCATGAAGGGCGCCATCGCCCGCGCCCAGGAACTGGCCAGCCAGACGCCCGGCGCCTGGATTCCCCAGCAGTTCGAGAACCCCGCCAACATCGACGTGCATGTGCGCACCACGGCCCAGGAAATCCTGGCCGACTTCCCCGAAGGCCTGGATGTGCTGATCACCGGCGTGGGCACGGGCGGCCACCTGACCGGCGTGGCCAAGGTGCTCAAGGCCAAGTTCCCCCAGCTCAAGGTCTTTGCCGTGGAGCCTGCCGCCTCGCCCGTGATCTCGGGCGGCCAGCCCTCGCCCCACCCCATCCAGGGCATTGGCGCAGGCTTCGTGCCCAAGAACCTGGACACCAGCCTGCTGGACGGCGTGATCCAGGTCGAGGCCGAACCCGCGCGTGAGTACGCACGCCGTTCGGCCCGCGAGGAAGGCATCCTGGTCGGCATCTCCTCGGGCGCCACCCTGGCCGCCATTGCGCAAAAGCTGCCCGAGCTGCCCGCAGGCGCCAAGGTGCTGGGCTTCAACTACGACACGGGCGAGCGCTACCTGTCGGTGGAAGGCTTTCTGCCGGCCTGACCGCCCTGCACCCTGAACAAGCCAAAGGCCCTTCGCGGGCCTTTTGTCATGGCAGAGCCGTTCAGATCGTCAGGCCCTGAGCCAGATGCCGCAGCAGCGCATCCACCTTGGGCAGCAACTGGCGGCTGCGCGGCCAGACCAGGTGCAGCGGCAGGCCATCGACTTCGGCGCCGGGCAGCAGCCGCAGCAGGTGGCCATCGCGCAGCGGCGCTTCAACCATCCACGTGGCCAGTTGGGCGATGCCGCAGCCCGCCATCACGGCAGCCACCACCGCTTCGCCATCGCCCAGCACCATGCGCGGCTGCACCGCAATGGCGCCGGCACTGCTCTGCCATGCACTCATGCCTGCATCGGTCCTTCCATAGGCCACGGCATCATGGCCGGCCAGTGCCTGCAGGCTGTCAGGCGCGCCGCGCCGCTCCAGATAGGCAGGCGATGCGCAGAACACCAGCCGCTCCCGCCCCAGCAGACGCTGGCCCAGTCCCGCAGGCAGCTGCACGCTGCCGCCTATGCGCACGGCCACGTCGATGCCTTCGTCCACCACGTCCACGAAGCGGTCCGTGAACGACACCTGGGGCTGCACCGCCGCATGGCGCTGTGCAAACTCCAGCAGCAGCGGCATCACCTTGAGCCGTCCGTACAGCGCCGGCAGGTCCACGCGCAGCCTGCCTGCGGGCTCCAGGTGCTCGGCGGCCAGCACCTGCTCGGCCGACTCCAGCTCGCCCAGCACGCGCACACAGGTGCGGTAGAAGGCCTCGCCGGCATCGGTCAGCCGCAGCCGCCGCGTCGTACGTTCAAACAGGCGCGTCGCCAGCCGGGCTTCCAGCCGGGCCACGGCCTTGCCCACGGCCGAGCCTGTCAGGTGCAGCCGCTCGGCAGCAGCCGTGAAACTGCCCGCGTCTGCGGTACAGACAAAGGCCTCGATGCCCTTGAGACGCTCCGAAGGAAACATGGCGATGGCGGCTTTCATTCAAGAATCCATTTCCAGTATCTGCAGAAAATTCATCCGAGATAAGAATTCACATCTTAAATAAGCTCGCGTGCCTGTTGTTTCTTTTCCCCGGAGTCTTTGCGCATGTCCCCTGCCCCATCCCTGAACCGCGATGCCCGCCCTCCATTCCTGCCACCCAAGGCAAGGCCGCCACCGCCGTGCTGGCGGTGGCGGCTTTCGTCATCGTCACAACGGAGTTCCTGATCGTCGGCCTGCTGCCGGCGCTGGCGCGCGACCTGGGCACCAGCGCTGCGGCGGCCGGCCAGCTGGTCACGCTGTTCGCCCTGGTCGTGGCGCTGGCCGGTCCGCCGCTCACGGCCTGGCTGGCACCGGTGGGCCGCAAGCGCCTGTTCGTGGCCATTGCCCTGCTGTTTGCGGGCTCCAATGCGCTGGCGGCCGTGGCGCCCAGCCTGGGCGTGCTGGCACTGGCGCGCCTGCTGCCGGCCATGGCGCTGCCGGTGTTCTGGGGCACGGCCAGCGAAACCGCTGCGCAACTGGCAGGACCGTCACGCGCAGGCCGTGCCGTGGCCAGCGTCTACCTGGGCATTTCTGCGGCGCTGCTGCTGGGCATTCCCCTGGGCACGCTGGCCGCCGATGCCGTGGGCTGGCGCGGCGCCTTCGGCCTGCTGGCCCTGCTGTCGCTGCTGGTGGCCCTGGCCCTGCAATGGAAGATGCCGGCGCTTGAAGGCGCGCCCCGCATGCCCCTGGCGCAGCAGTTGCGCGTGTTGCGCACTCCCCGGTTCCTGGCGCAGATTGCGCTGTCGGTGCTGGTCTTCACGGCCATGTTCACGGCCTATACCTATCTGGCCGAAATCCTGGAGCGCGCCGCCGGCGTGGCACCCGCACGCGTGGGCTGGTGGCTGATGGGATTTGGCGCCGTCGGCCTGGCCGGCAACTGGCTGGGCGGGCGCTGGGCCGAGCGCCACGCGCTGAGAGTCACAGCGGTCCTGTGCCTGGTACTGGCCCTGGGCATGGCGGCCACCGTGCAGCTGGCCCAGGCCTTGCCCTGGCTGGTGGTCGCGCTGGCCGTCTGGGGCGTGGCCAACACGGCCCTGTATCCGGTCTGCCAGATCCGCGTCATGCAATCCGCACCCCAGGCGCAGGCCCTGGCGGGCACGGCCAATGTCTCGGCCGCCAATGCCGGCATTGCGCTGGGTGCCCTTTTGGGCGGATGGACACTGCAGACCGCAGGCCCTCTGTCCACGGGCCGGGTTGCCGCCGGCCTGGCCATACTGGCGGCCGTGGCGGCGCTGTGCATGGCACGCTCGGGGCGAGCAAGGCACGCGCACTGCGCATGAACCACTCCATGAAGAGCCAGGGCCGGCAACCGCAGCGGCGTGCATTGTTGCTGGCCGCTGCATGCTGCGTTGTCTGCACGCGCACAAAGTGAACAGCCTCGGGCCTGGACAATCCGTACTGGCGCCGCGACCGCATCCCGGACCGCCGCCTGTGTGCAGCGGAGACGTGACGCCCAGCCCGGCGTAGGACAGTTGTGTGGAGATTTCTTACAAAACATGTTGCGCCCAAAGGTCATGCTGAACGCGCATCGGGCAAACCCGACTCTGGCCTACGATGGTCTGACCAAGGAGTAAAAAAATCTTGTTCGGTTTCTTTGAAAAACGCGTTCCGCCCTATCCCAGCGTCGAGCCCACGGTCCCGCCCAAGGGCTTTTTTGCCTTCATCTGGGCCTGCACGCAAGGCATGCGCGGCTGGATCGCGCTGCTGACCTGCACCTCGGCGCTGCTGGCCGTCTACGAGGCGGCGCTGTTCGCCCTCATGGGCCATGTGGTGGACTGGTTGTCCACGGTGTCGCCGGCCGGTTTCTGGGCAGAGCAGCGCGGCACGGTGTGGGGCATTGCCGCCGTCCTGCTGTCCAGCGTGCTGCTGCTGGCCTTTCACACGGCGGTGATGCACCAGGTGCTGGCCATCAACTTCCCGATGCGGCTGCGCTGGGTGTTCCACCGGCTGATGCTGGGCCAGAGCATGTCGTTCTATGCCGACGAGTTCGCGGGCCGCATCACCACCAAGATCATGCAGACCGCGCTGTCGGTGCGCGAAGTGGTGTTCATGGTGGTCGATGTGCTGGTGGGCGTGAGCGTCTACATGATCGGCATCCTGATCCTGGCGGCCAGCTTCGAGTGGCGGCTGATGATTCCGTTTGCGCTGTGGCTGGCCGCCTATATCGGCGCCTGCTGCTACTTCGTTCCACGCCTGGGCAAGATCGGCAAGGAGCAGGCCGATGCACGCTCCATGATGACGGGCCGCGTGACCGATGCCTACACCAACATCGCCACCGTCAAGCTGTTCGCCCACACGCGCCGCGAGGCCGAGTACGCGCGCAACGCCATGGAGGCCTTCAAGTCCACGGGCTATGCGCAGATGCGGCTGGTCAGCCAGTTCGAGATCGTCAACCACCTGATGATCACGATGCTGCTGGTGGGCTCGGCGGGCACGGCGCTGTACCTGTGGTCGGCCGGACAGGCCAGCGCAGGCGTGGTGGCGGCCATCATCGCCATGGCGCTGCGCCTGATGGGCTATTCGCACTGGGTGATGTGGCAGATGACGGGCCTGTTCGAGAACGTGGGCACCATCCAGGATGGCATCCTCACGCTGACCAAGCCGCGCACCATCGTGGACGCGCCCGACGCCAGGCCGCTGCAGGTCACGCACGGCGCCATCGCCTTCGAGGACCTGAGCTTTGCCTACAAGGACGGCGGCAAGCAGGTGATCGACCACCTGAACCTGCACATCCGCGCCGGCGAGCGCATCGGCCTGATCGGCCGCTCGGGCGCGGGCAAGTCCACGCTGGTGAACCTGCTGCTGCGCTTCCATGAAGCCCAGGGCGGGCGCATCACCATCGACGGCCAGGACATACGCACCGTCACGCAGGACAGCCTGCGCGGCGCCGTGGGCATGGTCACGCAGGACACCTCGCTGCTGCACCGCTCCATGCGCGACAACATCCTCTACGGCCGCCCCGACGCGACCGAGCAGGAAATGCTGGCCGCCGCGCAAAAGGCCGAGGCCTCGGACTTCATCGCCACGCTGACCGACCTCAAGGGCCGTGGCGGCTACGACGCCCAGGTGGGCGAGCGCGGCGTCAAGCTGTCGGGCGGCCAGCGCCAGCGCGTGGCGATTGCGCGCGTCATGCTCAAGGACGCGCCCATCCTGCTGCTGGACGAGGCCACCAGCGCGCTGGACAGCGAGGTCGAGGCGGCCATCCAGCAAAGCCTGGACAGCCTCATGCACGGCAAGACCGTGATCGCCATCGCCCACCGCCTGTCGACCATCGCGGCCATGGACCGGCTCATCGTCATGGACCAGGGCCACATCGTCGAGCAGGGCACGCACCAGCAACTGCTGGAGCTGGGCGGCATCTACGCCAAGCTGTGGTCGCACCAGAGCGGCGGCTTCCTCGCAGAGCAGGGCTCGGAAGCTGCCAACGCCAACGGCTAGACGCTCGCCAGATCCCGGTCCAGCTGCGTATGCAATGTGTAGCGGCTGGCCGGGTGCAAAGTCACACTGAGGTCCATCAACTCCCCATCGGTATCCAGATAGCGGCGCACGATCTTCAGCGCCGCTGACCCTGCCGGGGCCTGCAATTCCTCCGACAGCGCCTCCGGAATGAGCGCCCCCACCACGGCCTGCCGCACCCGCGCGATGCGCAGGCCGTATTGCTGCTCCAGCAGGCTGCTGACCAGCAACTCGGGCGCGGCGCGCACGCGCTGGGCCAGTTCCTGCGTGTCAAAGCGCTGCGCATCCACATAGACCACGGTCCAGGCAATGGGCAGGTGCGGCGCGGCGCCGTCGCGGCGCAGGCTGCAGATGGCCAGCCAGCGGCTGCCGGCCGGGCAGTCCAGTTCGGCGGCCAGGTCCTGGTCCAGCACCACCTCCTCGATGCGCCGCACCTCGCGCACATGGGTGGCGCCGAACTGCACCAGGTCCTCCAGCGAGGTCAGCGCCTGGCGGTAGTGCGCATGGGGCTGCGCCGCCTCCACGCGCGTGCCCACCTTCTTGCGCCGCGATACCAGCCCCGACTGCTGCAGCTCGGCAATCGCCGCGCGCACGGTGTGGCGGCTCACGCCATAGCGGTCGCACAGCTCCAGCTCGGTGGGCAGCAGGGCGCCCACGGCGTATTCACCCGAGGCAATGCGCTCGGACAGGTCGCGCGCCACCTGGGCATAGCGTGTCTCAGCCATGGGCGCAGGCCCTCACCCCAGGCAAACCCGGATGTTCGTAATGTACGTACATAAATAAAAATAACGATATGTCCGAACTTAATCGCAATTGCGCACCATGACCCTTCCGTCCTTCACCTCCAGCACCGCCATCGATTCGCTGCTGTTCCGCGACGCCTTCGGCACCCCCGCCATGCGCGCCATCTTCGCCGACAGCGCGCTGGTGTCGCGCTACATCGAGGTCGAGGTCGCGCTGGCGCGCGCCCAGGGCCGCTGCGGCGTGATTCCGGCCGAGGCCGCACACGAGATCGCGCAGCGCTGCAGCCTCGAAGCGCTGGACTTCGAGCTGCTGCGCAAGGAAACCGACATTGTCGGCTACCCCATCCTGCCGCTGGTGCACCAGCTGGTGAAACAGTGCGGCGACGCAGGCCGCTACATCCACTGGGGCGCCACCACCCAGGACATCATGGACACGGCCACCGTGCTGCAGGTGCGCGATGCGCTGGACCTGGTCGATGCCGACATCGCCGCGCTGCGCACCATCCTGGCCGACCTGGCAGAACGCCACCGCGACACGCCCATGGCCGGCCGCACGCACCTGCAGCACGCCCTGCCCATCACCTTCGGCTACAAGGCCGCCATCTGGCTGGCCATGTTCGACCGCCATGCCCAGCGCCTGAAGGAACTGCGCCCGCGCGTGCTGGTGGGCCAGTTCGCGGGGCGGCAGGCACGCTGGCCTCGCTGAGCGGGCGGGGCCTGGAAGTGCAGCAATTGCTCATGGAAGAACTGGGCCTGGGCGTGCCCGCCACCACCTGGCATGTGGCGCGCGACGGCCTGGCCGAAGCGGTGAATTTCCTGGCCCTGGTCACCGGCTCGCTGGGCAAGATCGCCTACGACGTGATGCTGCTGTCCTCCACCGAGTTCGGCGAGGTGTTCGAGCCCTTCGTCACCGGGCGCGGCGCCAGCAGCACCATGCCGCAAAAGCGCAACGCCATCTCCAGCGAACTGATGCTGGCCGCCTCCAAGGCCGTGCGCCAGCATGCGGGCCTGATGCTGGACGCCATGGTCCAGGACCTGGAGCGCGCCACCGGCCCCTGGCACGCCGAATGGGTGGCCCTGCCCGAGAGCTTCGTGCTCTCGGCCGGCGCCCTGCACCAGGCGCGCTTCATGCTGGGCGGCCTCATCGTCGATCCCGAACGCATGGCCCGCAACCTGGACATGACCGACGGCCTGATCGTGGCCGAGGCCGTGATGATGGGCCTGGCCCCGCACACGGGCCGCCAGCAGGCGCACGACATCGTCTATGCCGCCTGCCGCAGCGTCAACGCCGAGGGCGGCACGCTGGCCGATGCGCTGGCCCGCCTGCCCGAAGTCACGGCCCATTTCGACCGCGCGGCGCTGCAGCGCCTCACCGACCCGCGCAACTACCTGGGCGAGGCCCCGCAAATGGTGGACCGCGCCCTTGCGCTGTCGCGCGCCCATACAGCCAGCGGCCGCTGACACTCCGGCCCAGGACAGAACACAGCACTACAGGAGACAACACCATGCCTTTCCATCTTCCCCGCCTGCCACGCCTGGCCCTTGCCCTGGCCGCCACCACCTTCGCCCTGGCCGCGCACGCCCAGGGCGGCTACCCCGCCAAGCCGCTGACCTGGATCGTGCCCTTCGCGGCCGGCGGCCCCACGGACGCCATGGCGCGTGACATCGCCCAGCGCACCAGCACGCAACTTGGCCAGCAGATCATCATCGAGAACGTTCCGGGCGCGGGCGGCACCATCGGCGCGGCCAAGGCGGCGCGCTCGGCACCCGACGGCTACAGCTTCCTGGTCGGCCACATGGGCTACATGGGCGCGGCGCCGTCGCTGTACAAGAAGCTGGCCTATGACCCGGTCAAGGACTTCGAGGCGGTGTTCCGCTTCCCCGACACGCCGCTGGTGCTGCTGGTGGGCAAGAACTCCCCGTACAAGACGGCCGAGGAGCTGGTGGCCTTCGGCAAGCAGAACCCGGGCCGGCTGAACTTCGGCAACGCGGGCGTGGGATCGACCTCGCACCTGGTGGCGGCGCTGTTCGCCAGCCGCGCGCAGATGGAGATCACCCAGGTGGCCTACAAGGGCGCGGCACCGGCCATGACCGATGTGATCTCGGGCCAGGTCGATGCCATGTTCGACCAGACCAACACCGCCCTGCCCCAGCTGGCGGGCGAGCGCATCCGCGCCATCGCGCTCACCTCGGACAAGCCCATGCCGCAGTTCCCGGGCGCCGCCGCCCTGGGCCAGAAGCTGCTGCCCGGCTTCGAGACCGCCACCTGGTACGGCATCTACGCGCCCAAGGGCACGCCGCGCGACGTGGTGCAAAAGGTCTACCAGGCCTATACCAAGGCGCTGGCCGACAAGGCCTGGACCGACAGGATGGCCGCCCAGGGCATACGCCTGCTGCCCGCAGATCAATACGCGCCCGAAGCCCTGGCACGCCACACGGTCGCCGAGGTGGAGCGCTGGCGCAAGGTGGCAGCCGACGCGAAGATCTCGCTGGACTGAGCCCATGGACCAGACACGCACCCAGGCCCAGGCACAGACCCAAGCTCATACCCGCATCGAGCACGATGCCTTCGGCCCCGTCCACATCCCTGCCGACCGACTCTGGGGCGCGCAGACCCAGCGTGCGCTGGAGCTGTTCACCATTGGCGAGGAGCGTTTTCCGCAGGGCCTGTACCGCGCATTCGGGCTGCAGAAGCTGGCGGCAGCGCGTGCCAACCGGCGCCTGGGCGTGCTGGACGACGAGCGCGGCGCGGCCATCGAGGCCGCGGCCACCGAACTGCGCGACGGCCTGCTGGACGCGCATTTCCCGCTGACCATCTGGCAGACGGGCTCGGGCACGCAGACCAACATGAATGCCAACGAGGTCATCGCCAACCGCGCCAACCAGATGCTGGGCCAGCCCCCGGGCACGCGCAGCCCGGTCCACCCCAACGACCACGCCAATGCATCGCAGTCGTCCAACGACAGCTTTCCCACGGTGATGCACCTGGCCACGGCGCTGGAGCTGCGCGACCACCTGCTGCCCGCCCTGGAACAGCTGCAGCAGCGCCTGCAGGAACGCGCCCTGGCCTTTGCCGGCGTGCTCAAGGTGGCGCGCACGCACCTGATGGACGCCGTGCCCATGACGCTGGGCCAGAGCTTCGAGACATTCGCCCACCAGGTGGGCCACGGCATCCACCGGCTGCAGGCCACCCAGCCCCGGCTGTGGAGCCTGGCCCAGGGCGGCACGGCGGCCGGCACGGGGCTCAACGCGCCGGCCGGATTCGACCGGGTCTTCTGCGAGGAGATACAGGCGCTCACGGGCCTGGCGGTCACGCCCAACCCCTGCAAGTTCGAAGGCATGGCCGCGCACGATGCGCTCATCGAGGTCTCGGGCGCACTCAACGTGGTGGCCGGTTCGCTGGCCAAGATGGCCAATGACATCCGCCTGCTGGGCTCAGGCCCGCGCTGCGGCCTGGGGGAGCTGGTGTTTCCCGACGATGGGCTGAGCTCCTCCATCATGCCGGGCAAGCGCAACCCGACCGTGGCCGAGGTCGTGGTGCAGGCCGCCTACCAGGCCATGGGCCACCACCTCACCGTCACGCTGGCGGGCTCGGCCGGTCACTTCGAGCTCAACGTAGCCAAGCCCGTGCTGATCCACCACCTGCTGCGCGCCATGCGCGCGCTGGGCGACGCCAGCCGCGTGTTTGCCGAGAAGCTGGTGGCCGGCCTGCAGTCACACACGGAGCGGCTGGAGCAGCAGGTCAGCCACTCGCTGCTGCAGGCCACCGCGCTCAACCCGGTGCTGGGCTATGACGCCGTGGCACGCATCACGCGCGAGGCCATGGCACGCGGCATTGCGCCGCGCGAGGCGGCCGTGGCGCTGGGGCTGATCACGGCGGCCGAGTACGACCGGCTGGTGGACCTGCGGGCCATGGCCGGGCTGCCGCCCGCGTAGCGGCCTCAATCCTCCAGGCCTATGTTCTGCACGATCTTCTTCTCGTCCTCGAACGCCTTCCTGGCGAACGCCGTGTACTCCTGGCTGCCGCGGAACTGCGTGCGCACGCCGTAGTTGCCGACGACCTGGCGGAAGGCCGGGTCGTCCATGGCGGCCTTGATGGCGGCTTCGAGCTTGCGCACGATCTCGGGCGGCAGGCCGCGCGGCCCGGCAATGCCTAGGGGCGAGGGCACATCGAAGGCATAACCGGCTTCGCGGAACGTGGGCACGTTGGCAAAGGCCTCGGGCCGCACCTCGGAGGCCGAGGCCAGGGCGCGCAGCTTGCCCGAGCTCAGGTACGGCAGCACCGTGTTGGCGTACACGCCGGACTTGATGTGGCCGGCCATCAGCGAGTTCAGCGCCTCGGCATCGCCCTTGAAGGGCGCATGCGTGAAGCGTGCGCCCGTGGCCTGCTCCAGCAGCGCCATCACCACGTGGTTGGCCGTGAACTTGCCCGGTGTGCCGTAATCCACGGCGCCCGGATTCTTCTTGGCGAACTCGACCAGATCCTGCACCGTCTTGAACGGCGAGTCCTGGGGCACGGCCAGCACGAAGTCATAGGTCATGTAGGTGGCGATGTAGCTGAGATCGCGCACCGGGTCGTACTGCACCTTCTGGATGTGGGGCTGGCGGAAGATGCTCACGGGCGCCAGCGTCAGGCGGTAGCCATCGGGCTTGGCCGTGCGCATCTCCATCACGCCCATGGACGCGCCTGCGCCGGGCTTGTTCTCGATCACCACGGTCTGCCCCAGCTGCTTGCCCATGCCCTGGGCCAGCGCACGCGCCACCACGTCGGTCACGCCGCCCGCGCCGTAGGGCACGACCAGGCTGATGGGGCGGCTGGGATAGCTGTCCTGCGCCCATGCTGCGCCCGTCATCAGGACCGATGCGCACATCCATGCGCCAAACACTCGTCTTTGCATTTCCATCTTCCTCAGAGGCTCACGACCATCGAACTTGCTGCTGTTCAATTTAGAGGGATGCATGCCAGCCATGGATTCGGGCAAGCCCGTAGCGTTGGGGCGTCTGGGGAAAACGCGCAGCGTGGGTGCGGGACTGATGGCTCTATAGCAGGGGGTGGCGTGGTTGCTTGGTTTGCGGGGGGTGGTGGGGTGTTTTTTTGCGCATTGGGGTGGGCGGGGCATGTCTTTGAGGCGACAGTCATGGGGCGTGTGCCCTCAGAGCGGCTGCCATTGATAGCTGTTTTCTGCCCCTGCCGGGGGGTTGTTTTTCGAGGCCGGGTTTCGGCCCGGCGGCCGACCTACCTTCTTTTGCTTCGCCAAAAGAACGTAGGCCAAGAAAAGGCGACCCGGATGTCCGCGACCCCTGCGCTTCGCTCCGGGGCAACCTGCGTCGTGGCGGTTGCGGGGTTCGCTGCGGAACTCGCTTTGCGCTTCGCGCGCCGCTCAGACAACCGCAGCGAGTCAGATCACGAAGCAGTCCTGTCCTTCGGCAGGACTGCAACCCCGCAACCACCACGCCGCAGGCGCTGACATACGGGAGGTGGTGCGGGCCTTCGCTTCGCTCGGCCCCGGTTTGAAGCCGAGCGGAGCGATGGCGCCGGCTGTTGGCTATTGGCTATTGGCTATTGGCTATTGGCTGCCCCAGCCTCCCCCCTTCTGCCCACGCCTGCGTTGGGCGGGATGCGGGGTGGCAGCCCTGCCGAAGGACAGGGCTGCTTCGTCATCTGACTTGCCGCAGTTGTTTGAACGGATTGCGCCGCAGGCGCAAGGAGTGAGTTCTGCGGCACACCCCGCATCCCGCCCAACGCAGGTCGCCCCGTAGCGAAGCGAAGGGGTCGTGGGCAGTTCGGGGTGTACGTGTCAAGGACATGGGTAACAACTCAGCTCACAGACATGGGTAACACTTCAAGCTCACATAGTCCTTCTGGGGTCCTCGCACATCCTCTTCGTTGAAGCAGCCCAGTCGCACCGGCCCCAGATACACATCCCACTGGCCAGCGGCCACCTCCTGCATCCCGATCCACTGCCCCGCCAGCAGGTAGCCTATGTAGACCCGCAGCGCTCGCCAGTAAATCAAGCCGTTGTGGCTGACCCGAACTCGTTCCCAATGCTTCGGGTACTGCAGCTCGGGTAGCTTTGAGGGATATGGTCTGGCCGAGTCGCTGTAGTGCTGGGCCGGCATGCTTTGCTGCAAAGCCTCATGCGGGCGATGCTGGTTGTAGTGCTCCACAAAGGCATCGAGCTGCATCTGCAATGCCGCTTTGTCCGCCGCAGGCTCTTTGCCCAGGGCATGCTTGAGCGTGCGGTGCATCCGCTCGTGGCGACCGTTTTGCTGTGGCTTGCCCCTCTCGATGCGCTCCGGCCTGATGCCCAGCCTTATCCACCATATCGCCAGGCGTGACAGGCCCGCCACGCCAGTAGTCGCGAACGGCGGACCGTTGTCACTGCGTATGCGCTCGGGCAGTCCGTATTGCCGAAACACCTGTTCAAAGCTGCGTTTGGCATCCTCGTAGTTGGGGCTGTCGTAGACATGCACGGCCAGCAAATAGCGGCTGGCGTGGTCCATGATGGTCAATGGATAGCACCAGTGACCATCGGCTGTCTTGAACTGGCCTTTGTAGTCTGCACTCCACACCCCATTGGGCTGCTTGCTCGTTCGCAAGGGCTGGGCCGTAGGCGCCGAGCGTCTGCGTACACGCCTGCTGCAAACAAGCCCCTCTGCCTTCAGCACGTTGTAGATGGTGGTTTTGCTGGGTGTCTCCTGTGGGCCCCAACGCTGCAGGAGCAAAGCGTGCAGCTTCTTGGGCCCCATCTGTGACCTTTGCTGCGTGCGCAGCTCAATGATGGCCCGGCGCTGTGCATAGCTGATCGCCTGATTGTTCCCGTGGGGCCTGCGACTGCGCTCTTGCAATCCATCCATGCCCAATTGGCGGTAACGCTCAACCCACTTGTAGGCCGTCTTGCGGCTGATGCCGTAGCGCCTGCACAGCTCGCTCAGCGGCACGCCACTGCGCAGATGGTCGGCTATGAAGAGCAGTTTCTCGTCCATGGGTGCGCACTCCTTCCAGGGCATGGTGATCGCTCCTTGGCTGCTGTTGGCTCCAGCTGCCAAGCTTGGATCTGTTACCCATGTCCTTGTACTGATGTGTCACCTATGAGTGTGAGTCGTACCGGGGCGCGCTTCTTTGCTTCCTTTCTTATCGCGCGATAAGAAAGGGAGTCGGCCGCCGGGCCGAGACCCGGCCTCGAAAAACAACCACCCGGCAGGGTCAAAAAAAGACCCACCAGCAAACCAGCAAAAAAGGCGCCACCAGCATCCCTGCCAGCAGCGCCTTCCTCAGTCAATCATCAGACCAAAATCAGCGAACGGTATCGCCCAAAACAAGCCCTTCACGGCGCGGATCAGCCCCACCTTCCAGCTGCGCCTGCCCATTGCGCTGCACCCGCAAGATGGTGCCAATACCGCTGGACTGCGCACTGATGGACACCACATGGCCCAGGGCACGCAGGCCGCTGACCAGCGGATCGTCGTTGCCGCCATTGGCCGTGTTGATGTTGGGGTGCTCGCCGCCCACGTTGGTGGTCGGGCTGTTGGCCGCGCCGAAGTCCACCAGCGACGTGGCCTGCTGGGCATCCAGACCCCAGTCCAGCGCGCCGACCAGGGTCTTGGTCACGTACTGGATGATGGTGCTGCCGCCCGGCGAGCCGGTGGCCATCTTGAAGTCGCCGGCGGTGCCGTCGGTCTTCAGGTCGAACACCAGCGTGGGCGCCATGGAGCTGCGCGGACGCTTGCCCGGCTGCACGCGGTTGGCGACCGGGCCGTCGGTGGTGCTGGGGATGGCAGCGAAGTCGGTCAGCTGGTTGTTGAGCACGAAGCCGCGCGTGACGTGGAAGGAGCCCATGCTGGACTCCACCGTGGTCGTCATGCTCAGTGCGTTGCCCTTGGCATCGACGATGCTCATGTGCGTGGTGCCGGCCTCCTTGACATCGACCACGCCCTGCGAAGGCGTGCCGAAGTTGCCTGCCTGGGCCGTGCCCATGCTCTTGGTCGTGGAGATGAGGGCGGCGCGCTGGCGCAGGTAGCTCTTGTCCAGCATCAGCGCCGGCGAGCCGCCGGGCAGGGGCACGAAGTCGGTGTCGGCCACGTACTTGTCACGGTCGGCATAGGCCAGGCGCAGGGCTTCGCTGACCAGGTGCACGCCCATCACCGAGGGCTTGCCGCCCTCGCCATCGATGGCCGTGGGCGCATAGGCCTTGAGGTCGAAGTTTTCCAGAATGCCCATGGCCTGTGCCACGGCGATGCCGCCGGACGACGGCGGCGGCATGCTGCAGACCATGTAGCGCGCGCGGTAGGTGGTGCAGACGGCTTCGCGGCGCTTGGCCTCGTAGCTGGCCAGATCCTGCAGCGTGGTCTTGCCGGGGGTGATGGGCGCACCGTCCGAGACGGTCTGCGTCACGCCCACCTTGCTGACGATGGCCTGGGCCAGGTCGCCACGGTAGAAGGCGTCGGCGCCGCCATTGGCGATGCTGCGCAGCGTGTCGGCATAGGGCTGGTTGACGAACTTGGCGCCCAGCGCCAGCGGCTTGCCCTGGGCATCGAAGTAGAGCTTGGCGGCATCGGCGTCTCGCGCCAGTTCCACCTTGGAGCCGTCCAGCGCGGCGGCCATGCGGCCGCTGATGGGAAAGCCCTTGCTGGCCAGGTCGATGCCCGAATTGAACAGCTGGGGCCACGCGGTCTTGCCGTAGTCCTTGTGCGCGAGTTCCAGCATGCGCACCACGCCCGGCGTGCCGATGGAGCGGCCGCTGGCGCGCGCCGAGGGCTTGGGCGCGGTCTGGTCGGCGGTGTCGTCCACGTAGCGCAGGTAGTTTTCCGTGGCGGCGGCCGGCGCGGTCTCGCGGCCGTCATAGGCCACGACCTTGCCCGTGGCTGCATCGCGGTAGAGCATGAAGGCGCCACCGCCGATGCCGCTGGACTGCGGCTCCACCAGGCCCAGCACCATCTGCACGGCCACGGCCGCATCCACGGCCGAGCCGCCGGACTTGAGCACCTCGCAACCGGCCTTGGACGCCAGCGGGTTGGCCGTGACCACCATGTACTTGGAGGTGTGCAGGGCCTTCTTGCCGAGGCGGTAGCCCGACGAGGGTTCGGGTGCGGCCGGATCACCGGGCAGGCCCGAGCCCACGACCACGCTGCCATCGCCCGAGGTGATGGCACAGGCGGCCAGGTCGTCCTGGCCCGATCCGCCATTGCCACCGCCTCCGCACGATGCGAGGAACAGCGGCGTGGCGGCCGCAAGGCCGATCCACTGCCATGCAGGCAGGCGTTGCCTGGAAGGGGGTTGCTTCATGAAATGTCTCCTTGTGGTGCGTGGAATGCGTTGATCTTGTTCACCTGGGGCAGCACCCGCCCGCAGGCTTGCCGCGAGCTTACATCCGTTCCACCACCACTTCGCGCAGATGTAGCCACGCGGTGCAGGACGTCCGTCCGGCGCCCGAGCGACCGGGTATCCATGCAAACTTCATACCAAGTGTGTGCACTGTTTTCGATCCACCTGGGCGAAGGCATGACAACGCCCTTGGGGTCAACGCGCAAACTCGCGGTAGCCGATAACCTCGTTCATGCCGATGCCCATGAAGCCCTCGGTGCACAGCCACCGGCTGTAAGAGACACCGGCAGGCACGGCCGCTTCGGCGGTACTGCCGGCAACGTCCACGTTCAGCACGCGGGCATCGCAGACCCGGCCCTCCTGCTCGAACTGCACGCGGTAGCGCCTGCCTGCTTCAGGCACAAACCGCAAATACACGGGCCCGCAGGACTGCGACACGTTGTTCACCACGGCAAACGAGCGGGCCCGCAAGGCCAGCTCCCGCCCTGCCTCGAACTCCTGCACGAACACATGCGGCTCCTTGCTGTTGCGGGGGTCGAACAGCCCAGCCAGGCCCAGCGTCAGCACATTGGCCACCGTGCCCACGGCCTCCTCCCCCGCACCTGTCTGGCGCATACGCCGCACCGACGCCAGCGCCTTGCCGCCCAGAAAGCGGCACTGCTCTCCCTCTGCCATCCGCTCGAAGTAGGTGGGCGCATAGAAATCCGTGGAGAACTCCACCACGGCCTTGCGCTCCTGCGGCAGGTCCAGCGCCGTTCCTTGCTGGGTTCTTTGCTGCTCATCCGGTAGATAGGCCACTTTCTGCGATGCGCAGCTGGCCAGCGCAAGCGCGCTGGCGAGGAGGCATGCGGTGTGCATGCCGCGTGCGGGATTGGGTTTTCTGGACATCGCTTACTCTCCCTTTAATTAATTATTTTCTATATCAAACTGTCGCAAGACCCATAAGCCCACGCACAATACAACACACCCACGCAGAGATTATATCGGTGGCACGTTCATATTCTTCCGCGGTGGTCATTTGACACAGCCCCGAGTATTAAGCACCTCAAGCTCTTGCTACATCACGGATATTCCTAGCAATTGACCAATAAATTAAAGAGTACCAGAGTGTCAGCAAGACGACCTCCACACCATCCGTCATCAGTGCTTGCTCTGCACTCGATCCTTGCATCAGAGCATAAAAAGCAGAAAAGCAAATACCCAACACAACAGGAATCAGATAGACCATGTATCTGACGGTGACCACAATGCTTATGCTGAAATATCTTGCCGCGAAATCCACGCCAGTAGCACCTCCATTAGAACGGTACGCCATAAAGGTTCCAAAGCAAACGACAAAAATACCAAAGAACGAGCCAATATAGTCCCAGAAGCCTATGCGCTCAGGGGAAAGTATCGGGCAATTTCCAGGATGGCAGCGCTCATTGCCACAGTAATCAGGATATATCCAAAAATCGCCCTCTCTGACAGTTCATTTCGAATCAGAGAATTCTTCAGCTCTTTTATATTCCAGAAAAACATAGACCCTCCATTCAATATTCAACCCACTATCAGCCAACAATCTAAAATCTGAGCCGTTAATTCCGTCGATCGGTTTTCCTTCGCCATTTGTCCCGCGAGGTGGTCCATCAATCGGAGTAGTTGTCGATCCTCCATCAGGATTTGGATTTTTCGTCTGACCCCCCAGTGTGATTAGGCCCAGGCAGTGGTGTAGCTTGCCTACCAGGTATTCCTGGCAGACTGACACCAGTGGCTATCGATGCGGCTATGCATGCAGCACTCAGCCGGCAAGAACTGAGAACGGCAGCATCAACTTTCTCGCCCGCCTCAAGCATTCCTTGGATTGTCTGCAACAACCCAGGACCGATATTTTTGGAACAAGACTCCAATGCAAAGCATCCGGCCAGCACTAAAGCCCCACCCTCTTTGAGAAGGTATCTGCCAAAAGATAGATTGTTATGTGCCGTTTCGTTAACACTCGTGGCAGCACCTATAAATGCCTCCACCACTGGCTCCGGCAAGCCAGCTCCCCATAGCAGGGGCCTGCGCTTGCGGCGATGTCAACGAAGTAACGCCGCAAGCGACTACTCCGCTTGTCGCGCCGCCAATCAGAGTTTAAAAATTTTCATAATGCGAGAAGTTTTTGAAATCTTGCGTAATTCCTATATAAACTTTATTTTCAACTGTAAATCTTGCACCACTCTTTTTACCAAACTATTCTCTTGAGAACTCATCATCAATATCTCTAGTGGTTTTAAAACCAAATATCAACCCTATTTCAAGCAAATGAATGGCATTTTTACCCAAAATTCTAAAAGAATACTTTTCTAAAAGCACGACAATTAACTCATAAGCAATGCCAAATTCATCGACATCATTTATATACTCATCAAGATTTCTTATCTGATCATCATAGTTTAAAATATCTTTTGAAAATTCACCCGAAACATTGCTCTGCTCTTTTAGTTCAAGCAATATATTATTCAAACCTTCTTTTATATACTCATATCTCATTTTGGATTCTTTGGTAGTTTCGGATTTTTTGGCAAATTGGTTGGATATCCTGTGACAATTCTATTCTTTACAGTGTCATATATAACTTTAATCTTAACGCCATCTCGCTCCCCTTCTCCTGCGACGTAACCTCTATCATCTGGTGCAGACCAGAGAGTTTTGGGGTCTGTCGCTATATCAGATATTTCACCAAGTATCTTCGCATCTGGCCAAGATGAGGGGAATTCACTTTTATTGGGCTTTCCTGTTCCAGGACGGTGTCCTCCACCGGTTAAATCACCATCAAGCGTATGTGTCACACCCTTGTCGTCGACAAGATTTGGACTGTCCGAGAAAAAATTCGGATCAAATACCGGCTGTTTTCCCCCACCATATCCTGAGTTTGATATGTCCGCTGGACTTCTTCCATCAATCGGTTTTCCTTCACCATTTGTCCCGCGAGGTGGTCCATCAATCGGAGTGGTTGTCGACCCTCCATCTGGATTTGGATTCCTCGTCTGATCCCCTCCAGTGTGGTTCGGCCCAGGCGGTAACGTAGCTTGCCTACCAGGTATTCCTGGCAGACTGACACCAGTGGCTATCGATGCGGCTATGCATGCAGCACTCAGCCGGCAAGAACTGAGAACGGCAGCATCAACTTTCTCGCCCGCCTCAAGCATTCCTTGGATTGTCTGCAACAACCCAGGACCGATATTTTTGGCACAAGACTCCAATGCAAAGCATCCGGCCAGCACTAAAGCCCCACCCTCTTTGAGAAGGTATCTGCCAAAAGATAGATTGTTATGTGCCGTTTCGTTGACACCCGTGGCAGCGCCCGCACTGCCTCCAGTCACAGCGCCTACACCTGCGCCATAGCCCTGAACAAGTGCCTCCACCACGGGCTCCGGCAAGCCAGCTCCCCGCAGTAGGGCTTGCGCCTGCGGCGCTGTCAACGAAGTAACGCCTCCAGCAGCCGCACCGCCCACGCCGCCTGTCGCGCCACCAATCAGCGCATGGCCGACGGCCCGGCATGCGCCGCTGGGGCCCCAACACTCCGCTCCTTCAGCATCCTCGTTCTTCAGTGCCTCGGCATATTGCTTGGTGGCGTAGTTGCCCCACGCGGTGCTGCCTTGCTTGCCAAACTCCGAAGTGACCTTGATGCCCGCATCAATGTTGTCCCGTACCTTGTCTTTATCAAAAATCGGCTTGAGGCCCGTCTCCTTGTCCCCGGTCCGGGCCTCGCTGTCACCGGCCGCGCCGCTGATGCCTGCCTTGGTGGTGCTTGCGGCGCTGCCCTTGTCGAAACCGACGCCGGCACTGCTGTTGCCCTTGCTGCCCCCCACACCCACCGTGACCTCGTAGCCGCTAGCGTCATAGTCCGCCCGGTTCTCGATGTCGCTGGTGGTCAGCGTGCCGCCTGTCTCAAAGCGGTTCTTGCCGCCATCCAACGCTACCTGGGTGCTGGTGATGGCACCACCCTTGAGGTTGGTGTCGCCCTTGACCTTGACGTCAAAACCGCCATCGCCCGCGCGGATGCCGCTTTGCTCGACCACGCTCTGGTAGTCGCTGTCGATCTGGGTTCGGCCGCCGCTGACGCTCACGCCGGGCTTGCCCGCGCCGATGGGGATGCTGACCCCGAAGCCGCTACTGCGGCTGCTTTCGTTGTAGGTGCTCTTGTCCTGCAGGCTTTCTATGTTCAGGTTGCCGCCAATGTCGGCCTTGACCATATCGGCCACGATGGTTGCACCCCTGAGCGTGGAGTCACCGCCGCTTTGCACGCTAGCAGTGCCGCCCGCCTTGACGTGGGTGTTGGTGTGGCTGAGAGTTTCGCCGCTGCCGCTGCCCTTGGCCTTGTTGCCGCTGACATTGACGTTCCAGCCATTGGCACCAAGACTCATGCCTATACTGCCGGAGCTGCTGCTGTGGCTGTTCTGCTCGGCAAAGCGGTTTTCCGCCGCTTCCAGCACGATGTTTCCCTTGGTGGCGGCCAGGCGCACGTCCTTGGCGGCCTCCACTTCGCTGCCGCGCACGCGAAGGTCTCCATCGGTGGCCGTGATGCTGACGTTGCCGTCGGCACGCACGACCGAGCCCACGGCACTGTCGCGCTGGAAGCTGCTGGAGCTGCTGCTCTTGCTGCTGCCCAGGCTGAAGCTCACGTTGGCGCCGCCTGTCAGGTCTCCATCAAGCAATGCCTTGCCAGCATCCTTGATTTCCTTGGCATTGTTGTAGGCGTACAGGCCCCCAGCGGCAACTCCCAGTGCCTTGGTGCGTGCATCGCTGGTCTTGCCCACCGCGCCTGCCAGGTTGGCACCTGTCTGGCCTGCCGAGACGATGGGGCTGCCGATGCTGATCGTCAGCCCGCTCTGTTTGGCCCGCATCTCGAACTTGTCGCGCTCGAGCTCGCGCGCCTCGTTGATCTCAACGCTCTTGCCGACGATGTTCACATCACCCTGCGCCAGCACGGCCGAGCCCGTCTGGCGGTACTGGTTGCCGGCCACGATGGAGGCGTTGCCGCCCTGCGCCTGCACGCTGGAGCCGGCCGCACGCACGCTTTCGTTGCTGCGGTCGGTGGTGACGCGGCTGGAGCCCAGCGTGATACCGAAGCCGCCGCCGCTGAACAGGCCCGATTTCTTGGTTTCGCTGTGGCTGGTGGCGGCGGCGCTGTCCTGGCCCGCCAGCAGTTGCACGTCGCGCCCAGCCACCAGGCCCACGTCGCCCTGACCCACCACGTGCGAGCCGGTCACACTGATGTCGCGCCCGGCCTGCAGGTAGATGTTGTTGGCACTGAGCACGCTGCCTTCGCTGAGGCTGCTGGCGCCTTCCTCCACGGTGTGCGTGCTCTTCTTGCTCAGGAAGCCGCTTTTCTTGCTGTAGGTTTCCTCGAAGCGGCCGTGCTCGGTCTGCATGTCTTGCAGGTTGACGTCGCGGCTGGCGATGAGGCTGGCGTCGCCCTTGGCGGTGACGGTGGCGCCCTTGAGGGTGATGTCGCCCTTGCCTGCGTCGGCCTTGCCGTTCGCCACGATGCTCAGGTTGCGGCCTGCCTCGATTTCTCCGCCCGACAGCGATTCGCTGCGCTGGAACAGCGCATGGTCGTAGTTCTTGCGGTGTTCTTCCTCCAGGCTGCTGGACTTGTCCACCAGGGCTTCGACGCGCACGCTGGCGCCTTGCACCAAAACGTCCTCACCGGCCTTGATGTGCGAGCCCAGGGCCACCACGTCGCCCTTGGCCCGCAGCGTGACGCCGCCTTCGCCGCCATCGATGGTGGTGCCGGTGTGGGTCAGGGTGTCGGTGCGCCGCTGGGTTTCGCCGATCTTGATGCGGATCTCGGGATTGGTGAGGTTGTTGTCCGCGTCGTAGTGCTGGGCGATGAGGATCTGGTCCTCTTTGGTGTGCGTGCTTTCGGCCTTGGCGGTGGCGCCCAGGCGGATGTCGCCGTCGGCATACAGGCCCGCGCCCTTCTTGCCTTCGACCTTGCTGGCGACCAGGTCGATGTTGCCGCCCGCGTCCAGCACGATCTTGCCCGCGTCGCTGACGAAGCGGCCATCGGTGGCGGCGATATTGCCGCTGGCCTGCAGGTAGCCGCCGTCATGCGCGACGATGCTGCCGCGGCTGTTGTCGATGTCGCCCTTGAGGGAGGTCAGCAGGGTGCCGGTCTCTATCTTGCCGTCCCGGTTGTCGAGGCCGCCGCCGCTGAGGCTGGTGTAGCCGCCCGCGCGAATGCTGGCGCCGAAGTTGTCTATGCCTTCGGCGGCGCGTATGGCCAGGTTGTTGGTGACTTCGAGCTGGCCCCGGTTGATGAACTGGCCGTTGAGGTTGAGCTCCAGGTCGTTGGCGCTGATGCCGCCGGGCACGATCTGCATCTGCTTCCAGTCGGGCCAGGCCACGCTCTTGCCGCCGCCCAGCAGGGCGGCCACGCCGCCTTCTGGCGTGGCCAGTTCAGGGCGCGAGAGGTCCAGCGGCCTGGAGGTCCGGGGCGGCAGGCCTTCGTCGCCCGGGCCCTTGATGTCGCTGCCCTGGCCCTTGGTGTCGCCGGCGCCTATGGTGCCGGGGTCGCCGCCCAGGACCTTGAATTCCTTGGGTGCGTCGGCCTTGCCGGCATCGCCGGCCTTGACGTCGCCCTTGACGGCCTGGCCGTCGGGGCCCTTGGCCACGTCGCCGGGCTTGACCTCGCGGTTGCGGGCTTCCACGACCAGGGGCAGGCCCGTGGCGGGATCAATGCCGGGCCGTACGGTGATGGTGCCGCCATTGATGGTGATGGCATCGCCGACGATGGTGCCGGTATCGGGCCCGACCAGAGTGATGGTGGAGCTGCCGCTGCCGGTGTTCAGGCGCGGCACGCTGCGGGCCAGGCCTTCGACGGTGACGATGTCCCCGTCGGCGTTCTTGCCCTCCCAGGTGATGGTCTGGTTCTTCTTGCGCTGCTCGATGCTGCCGCCACCCACGCTGGCGTCCGAGGCCTCATTGACCAGGGAGCCGTCGAAGCCGCCGCCGATGTACAGCTGCGCACGCTGCGCCACGTCGGTGTAGCCGACGACGCGCACGTCCTTGAGCTCGGCCAGCGCGGCCGGGTATTCGAGCACCTCGTAGGTGCCATCGCGCACGTCGGGCTCGCCACTGCCGCTGCGGGTGCCCGTGGCTTCGTTGTGGATGCTGCCTTTGGCGCTGCCGGCGATGGCGACGCTGCCCTGGTTGTGCAGGGTGCCCGTCCAGGCCACGGAGTTGCCGCCATAGGACCAGCTTTCCGAGGCGCCCACGTTGATGCCGCCCACGTTGAGCTGAAGGTGGCCCAGGGCCAGCAGTTCGTTGCCGGTGGCTCCATAGGCGCCGGCCATGGTGAGGGTGGCGTCGCCCAGGCTGCCCACGGTGCCGCCGCTGTTGCTGTAGCCGCCGGACTGGATGTTGAGCTTGCCGCCCGCCACAAGTGTGCCGCCGCTGTTGCTGAAGCCGCCCGTGGTGTTGATGTCGATCTCGCCGGGCGCGCCGCCCTGGCCATAGACCGTGCCCTGGTTGCTGAAACCCGAGCCCTTGATGCGGATGTCCTGGCCCAGCAGGTTGGCACCGTCGCCGTTGCTGACCGCGCCGCTGGCCTGCAGTTGCAGGCCGCCGCTGGCGGCCACCGTGCCGGTGTTGGCAATGCCGCCGGAGCTGGCGGTGAGCTTCGCATCGCCGCTCTTGGCCAGCAGCGTGCCCTGGTTGTCGATGCTGGCGGCGTTTATGGTGACGCTGCTGCCCTGGATCTGGCCGGTCACCCCTTCGGCAGGGGCGCCATTGCTGAAGGCACCGGCCGATGTGATGTTGACGGCGCCGCCTGCCTGCATCTGCCCGCCCGCGTTCTGCACGGAGGGGCCCGAGATGGTGAGGTCGCCACCGGCCGAGATGATGCCGGTGCTGGCGCCACCACTGGCACCTGCGGAAGTGTAGGGGTCGTTGACGCTGCGCGTGTTGTTGAGGCTGCCCTGGATATTGACGCTGCTGCCTGCGCTGACCACGCCCTTGTTGGTCATGCTGCCGACGTTGACGGTGAGCGCACCGCCCGCATGCACGGTGCCCGGGTCCTGGCTGTAGCGCCAGTCTTCGGGGGCTGAGCCCGCGCCGCAGCCGCTGGCCGAGACGCAGCTGCGCGATTCGGTCAGCCCGTTGTCGAAGCTGCCGCCCGAGATGCTAAGGGAGCCCGAGGACTGGATCTGTCCATCGTTGCCTATGCTGCTGCCGCTGAGGGTGACGTCGCCGCCCGCCAGGGAGCCGCTGTTGGAGATGGAGCCGCCATAGACGCCGAGCGAGCCGCTGGCGCCTATGCTGCCGCTGTTGCTCAGGCTGCCATCTATGCCCACGCTGGAGCCGGAGATGCTGCCCGAGTTGCCGGTGGCGCCCAGGGATATGCCCTGCGCACCGATCTGGCCGCTGTTGTCCAAGGCGGCCATGGTGATGGTGCTGGCGGCAATGTTGCCGCTGTTGCTGGTGCTGCCCGAGACGCCCAGGCTGCCCTGGGCATAGACGCTGCCGCCCTGGTTGCCCAGCGCGCCGTTGATGGTGATGTCGTCGGCCACGACGCTGCCGCTGCTCGACAGAGTGCCGCCGTGCGTGAGGTTGCCGCCCGCCTGGATGGTGCCCTGGCTGCTGGTACCGCCTGCCGCCTGCAGCACCATGTCCTGCCCGGCACTGAATTTGCCCTGGCTGCCCAGGCGCGTGGCGCCCCCGGCCTGGACGGTGAGCTTGCCCGGTGTGACGATGCCGCCGGCCCTGCCCAGGTTGCTGTCGATGTTGCGCGCACGGATGGAGATGTCCTGCTGCGACTGGATCAGGCCTTCGTTGGAGAGATCGCCGCCGGTGTAGATGTCCACCGCCTTGGCGAAGGTCATGTCGCCGCGGTTGCGGATGGCACCGTTGTCCGCCTTGAGCCGGGCCTCGCCCAGGAAGAGGCTGTTGCCTTCAAAGCTCAGGTTCTGCGCCGCATGGGCGTCGAAGTCGCCGGCCACGTCGAGGTTGCCGCCAAAGCCGATGCTGCCAGCCTCGCTGCGGGCGGTGAGCCGGCCTTGCGCGACGGTGGCACCGCCAATGGCAATGTCACCCCGGGACTTCAGTCCCAGGTCCTGTTCGGCAGAGACCTTGCCTGCGATGGCAATGGCGCCGCCGGAGCTGGCAAGCTCACCCTTGCGCAGTTGCAGGTCGCCGCCCACGCGCACGCCGTCCGAGCCCTGCAGGCGCGCATCGCCCAGCGTGGCGATGCCGCCGCCCAGGTCGATGGCACCAGCCTTGGCCTCGATGTCCATGCCGTCGTTGACGCGCAGCTCCTTGCCCACAGCGAAGCCCTGGCCGGCGCTGGCATCGAGCCTGCCGGTGACGCGCATCTGCCCGCCCGCCTTGCCGCCCGAAGTCTCGCCGTAGCTTTGGCCCGCACCGCTTTGCAGGCGTGCATCGCCCAGCACCAGGGTGTCGCCGGCCACGGCAACGCGTCCGCCGGCATTCGCGGCCAGGCCCTGGCCGAAGGCTGCATCTGCACCCACGGTGATGTCCGCGCCAGCGGCGATGTCGGCCGGTCCCTGGACGGTGGCCGCGCCTGCCACCTCGTGGCTGCCTCCCGCACGGGCCTGGTAGGCGCCGCCGGTCTCCAGGCTTTGCAGGCGGATGTTGCCGCCCGCGTCGATCACGGCAGCCTGGCCGTCGGCCGTGCCGGCCACCACCTTGCCGGCCTCGGCATCGGTGCCGGCCTTGAGGCTCAGCGACCCTGGCGTAGCCACCGTGCCGGTGACGGAGATGGCACCCGTGCGCGCCGTGGCGTCGATGCCGGCACCCATCAGGTCGCCCTGGATGCGCAGGGCATCGTCGGCGCGCAGCGTGGCCTGGCCCTGCGCCAGCACGCTGCGGGTGTGGACGGATGCGGCCGCAACGTCAAGATCGGCGCCGGCCTGCAGGCGTTCGGCCTTGAGGGCCTGTGCCGACCGGATGTCCAAGGTGCTCATGGCCGCGATGTCGCCCGCCACCGTGATGTCACGGCCTGCGCGCAGTTGCAGGTTCTCGCCGGAAAGCACGGGCCCCTGGACCTCAATCTGGCCTGCGGACAGGGCGGTGATGCCCCGGTTGGCGACCAGTTGGCCCCGGCTGGCGATGCCGCCGTCACCCGCTTCCAGGCGCAGATCGCCGCCGGCCTGCAGGCCTTTGTCCAGGCTGATGGAGCTGCCTGACAGCGCAACGTCGCGCCCGGCATAGGCATCGCCGCGCACGGTGGTATCACCCTTGGCGGCAATGCGCGCATCGCGCCCGGCATGCAGTGTTCCATCGACGAGCACATTGCCCGCCGCAGTCACGCCGGCATCGCGCCCGGCCAGCAGGTTGCCCGTTGCAATGCTGCCCGTCGAGGATTCCAGGCGCACGTCGCGCGCGGCCTGCGCCTGCCCCAGGGAGATGTTGCCCTGGCTGCGGATGTCGAGGTCTTCGTTGGTGAGGATGGACTTGGCGGTGATGCCTTCGGCGCCGGCGCTCAGGGTGGTGCTGCCTGCCGAGCGCAAGTCGCCTCCCAGCTGGAGCTTCTGGCCTGCCTTCATGTTGACGGCGCCCTGGGACAGCACATCGCCGGCGATGCGGATGTTACGGCCCTCGACGGACAGGCCCGCAGCCTCCATGCCCTTGTCGGCAGAGAAGTCGCCGCCCGCACTCCATTGCTGGGAACCGGCCGAGCCCACCTGCCCGCCCAGGCGGATGTCCCCGCCCGCCTTGCCCGTGATGCCGCCGCCCGCAAGGATGTCGCCGTGCGCCGTGAGGTTGCCTGCGGCATTGAAGCTGGCCTTGCCGCCCGATGTGACCGGGCCGGCCATGGTCAGGTCGCCACCCGCGCTCAGGCCCAGGTCGCGCCCGGCAGTGATGGCGCCGTCGAACCGGGCGTCGCCCCCGCTGGAAAGATTCGCGCTGCCCGTGACACTGACATCGCCACGCGCATGCAGGGAGTCGCCGACGCGCAGGTTCAGGTCGCCGCCGATGGACAGGCCTTTTTCCGCGCTGCCGAGATCAACCCTGCTGGCGTCCACATTGGTCACGCCGGCCGAGATGTCACCGTTGATGCCCACGGTGCCCGCCTTCATGCTCAGCGACTGGCCCACCTGGGCACTGCCGATGAGGCCAACCGATCGAACACCGTCGAGCTGGAAGTTCTCGCCAACGACGCTGCGTCCCGTGACGTCGATGGTGTCGGCCGAAACCTTGGCGCTGCGGTTGACCTGCAACTGCCCCGACAGCAACGCACCTTGGCCGGCCCGCATGTCCAGGCTGCCCGCGACTGCGGTGACGCCGCCCAGGGATGCACCTTCGCCCGCGTCGATGGCCAGGTCGCCACCCACCAGCAGCTTGCCGATCTGGTGGACGTTTTTGCCACCCAGTGTGGTGGCGCCCGCAACCTGCACGGTGCTTGCGCCAGAACCCATCTGCAGGTCGCCACCCGCACGCGCCTGCAGGCTGCCGGCGGTCACGAGATCGCCGCTCACGGCGATGCCGCCCTGCGCGCTTTGCAGCCGGATGTCGCCCTGCGCCTGAACGGGTCCGTTGAACTGCATGCCATCGCGGCCGCTGACCTGCAGTTGCTTGCCCGCAGAGACTTCTCCAGAAACGCTGACATAGCCATCGCTGTCGATGCGGATGTCCCGTGCCGATGCCAGGGAACCCGTGCTGACGCGGCCGGCGCTCTGGATCTCCACGTCGCGCTGGTAGGCCAGAAGCGGGCCCTGCAGGTTGACGCCCATGCCGGCATCGGTGGAGATGACACGGATCTGGCCTGCGGTCATGGCACCGAGGGCCGTGGCATCGATGGCCAGGGCCCGGCCCGACTGCGCTGGAGCCGGGGTCTGCGGGGACTGCGGCGATTCGGAAGCGGCACGCGCGGAGCCCGGCATGGCGGGCGTCTTGCCTGCCGTCAGGTTGATGCTGGAGATGTCCTGGTTCAGGTAGTGGGCGCGCAGGGGAGCGTCGATGCTCAGCATCTCGCCGATCAGGTCCAGCTGTCCCACCGTGCCTTCGATGCCCGAGCCGCGCACTTCGATGCGGCCACCGGTCACGTCGAAGCCCTGTTTTTTTGCATCCTGGAACGTGCTGCCCAGCCCCCCGGCATCCAGCCAGGTGGGCCGGCCCGTGCTCAGGGTAAGCCTGGGCGTATTGACCACGCCACAACCATCGCAGGTGATGCCGTTGGGGTTGGCGATGATGACGGTGGCGGGCGTTCCGAAGACTTCCACCGTGCCCCGCATCTGGCTGGGTGTTCCGGTGACGGTGACCTCGTTGACGATGGTGTTGGCCGCGCGCCCGCCAGACAGATTGGGATTGGCAGCCGCCGTGCCGCCCAGCAACGGCGTGCCACCGATGAGGCTGTTGTTGAGAACGACACCGGACGTTGGCACATCGAAGCGCTCGTACTGGTTGAGCGAGGTTCCGGCCGCATTGGGCGCCGTGATGTTGACCAGGGCACCACCACCCGGCAGCGACTGGATGCCCGGCTGGAAGGCCATCGGCGCGCGCGGGTCGGCAATGGGTCCGCCGAATGGGCCTGCGATGGCCCCGGCCGGCGGCTGCGGCTGGGCCTGCGCGGTGCCAACCATGACCAGTTGCAGTTGAGTCAGCCAGAAAACAGCGGCCATGAACGCCGCTGTGCGCCGGGCCCACCGAGGGGCGCGGTGCGCGGTTCTCGGTTCCTCGGGCACAGGGGAGGACTGTTGGTTGTGCTGGCTCATGGTCGGTGCATGCATGCTGGGCTCCCTCTTCATTTCTCTGTCTTGTCTGTCTCTGTGTTGCTGCTGTCTTGCTGCCGGTGCGCCTGTCCGGGCGGTACAGCGCTAGAACTGGTAGGCCAGGCTGGCATTGACACGCCAGCCGGGCTTGGGCATTTCACTGGGTGTGCGCAACGGCTTGCCCGCGATCAGCTCGGCGAAGCCCCCTGCGAAGGCGATGCGCAGCCCGCCTCCCGCGCTGGCCAGGGCATGTGAGCGGCTGTCTGCAACGGTGGACAGCCGCGCCGCATCCACAAACAGGTAAGGCTCGTAGCGGATCTGCCCGCCCAGGATCTGGGGCGGCCGCTGCAACGCCCATTCATTGCGCCAGACCATGCCCTTGTCGCCGCCAACGGCCGATTCGGGAAATCCGCGCACGCTGCCCACGCCTCCGGCGAAGATCTGCTCGGACGAGTACAACGGATGCCGGCTCCATTGGCCCAACGCACGCGAGCGCCAGGTCAGGAGGCTGCCCAACGGCCGCTCCACCGATGCCGACAGCTCCAGCTTGGTGAACCGGTAGCGGGCGGCCTCCCGGGGCAGGTCGGCCGGGTCGCGGTTGGTGTCCAGCCAGGGCATGCCGCGCGAGATGCCCGCATCCACCGTCCACTGGCCCAGCCCCTCGCCGGCCTGAAAGCGCGTGAGGCGGTTGATGCCCAGGCGCAGCACGGCCTGGGTCTGCGGGCTGAGCGAGATGTTGTTGACGGAACGCTCGGACTTGCGGTGCGAGAAGCTCAGGTCCATGGCCGTCTTGCTGTTCTGGTCGCGCTGCAGCAGGCGGCTCAGCGACAGCGTGTAGGTCTTCGATGTGCCGTGGACCAGGGCGGTGTCGCCAATGAGGTTCTGGTATTCCGACACGGAAGCCATGGCCGACAGCGTGACGTAGCCCAGCGGCACGGAGAAGGTGCCATACAGGGCATTGGTTTCCGTGCTGGTGGTCAGGCCGGCGCCCAGCGACTCCATCAGGCCCAGCACATTGCCGGCATCCAGGCCCAGCTGCACGCGAAGGCGGCCGGTGGCGGCCGCGCCCTGGTTGTCCAGCGAGACGTTGTAGCGCGCGGCCTGGCCCGCCTGATTGACGAACTCGACGATGGAGCCGCCCGGCTGCGTGCCCGGGCGGATCTGCACCTGCACGTTGTTGCGCCTGAGGCGGTTGAACTGGTCCACCGACTGCTCGATGTCGCGCAGGCGCAGCACGTCGCCCTGCTTCATGGCAAGGGCCAGATGCACGCCCAGCGCCTGATCGTCGCCGGGACCGACGGGGGTGCCGTTGAACAGCAATTGCTCGATGCGGCCCGGCACGATGGTGAGGGACAGCACGCCCTCCTGCAGGCTCTGGTTGCCCACGTAGGCACGCGAGGTGGTGTAGCCCGCAGCGATCAGGGCCCGGTTGACACGCTCCAGCAGCACGTTGATGTGTTCGACCCCGATCGAGCGGCCGACAAAGGGCGCGGTGACCCTGGCAAAGACAGCCTCCGGCAGCAACGCCATGCCGTCTTGCCTGATCGTATGAATGGGAAAGGCCGGTCCCTGGGGCTGCAGGCCTTCGGGGAATCGGTCTTCCATGCCTGCGGCTGCGGCAGCGGGTTGCTCGAATTCAATGCTGGCGGGTGCGGAGCGGCGCAGCATTTCCTCGCGCAGTTTTTCCTGCTGCTCGCGGATGATCTGGTCGTTGGGGTCGCGCGCAGACACAGGCTGTGCATGGACGAGCATCGGGCTGAGGGCCAGCGCGCAGATGCCCGCGGCGGAGATCCAGTGGCTCATGCGGTTCACCACCAGAAGATGCCGAGGTGGTCCTCGATGCGCACTGCATCGCGGGAAGGCTTGCGAATCACCTCGATGGCGCCGTCCACGCCTTCGGAGGCTTGCAACACCCCGCCGTCCTGGTATGCCAGCCCCTTGAGAACCAGCCGTCCTTGCTGGACGGTGTAGCTGCCGCCCTGGTCCGTGGCATAGATCCTGGCCCAGGTGTCGCCGAACAGGGCCTTGAGACCCTTGTCGCGCAGGATGACGGTATGCACGGGGCGCCCTCGCGCAATGACCTCGGGAGCCTCCAGGGTCATGCCCTTGCCTGCGTAGACCTGGCCGGCATCGTTGAGGATCTTCCCGCCAGCACGTATATCGACCGATTCGGCGCCCATGATCTGCCCGCCCACCAGCGCCTCGTTGGAGGAGGCTGTGCGCCTGCAGACGAACAGGAAGCAGCTTTGCCGGTATTCGAATCCGCCAATGCTGTGCGCCTTGGTCACGACGCTCTCTTGCGCCTCTATCTTGATGCCGCCCTGGTTGGAGAACACATGGCCGCCCAGGTTGGAGAAGTTGCGCGCCGTGACCTGCACATTGCCTTGCGCCACCCAGTAGGCCTGGTTGGCAGGATCGGCCAGCTCGCCCATGTCCACGCTGTAGCCTTTTCTGCGCTTGAAGACACTGTGCGACTGCCAGTCGCTCTGGCCTGCCCCCGCAATGTGCACGCTTTCATTGCGCACATCCGCAGCACCTCGGATGAACAGATCGCTGTTGGAGACAATGCGCGCGTTGACGGAGTCCAGGCCCCGCCCACTGTCCAGGAACACGGAGCCTTCCTTGCCGAAAATCAGCGCGGTTTTGCTGGCCCCGACGGGCGTCCGGTGCTCTATGTCGCCGCCGGCCTTGAGTACGACGGCATGGGCATCCTCTGCTTCGCCGACGCCCTGCTGACCGGATATCTCGCCACCCAGGTTGCGAATGGATCCGTCGGCCTGGAGCCGGACGCGGCTGCCCGCCACCAGCAGGCTGCTTTCTTCCCCACGCGAGCTGAGCACGATTTCCTGGGAACGTATGTCCACCTGTCCCTGGGCCTGCACCTTGCCGCCGATCTGCTCCAGCTGTCCCGTGCTGGTCAACCGGAAATCCCCGGCCGAGGCCACCATCTGCCCCTGGTTGCGCACGCCGGCGCCCTGGTCGGTCACCAGAATCTCGATACGCCCGGAGGTGACCTTGGAGTCCGCATTCAGGTCCACCGCCAATGCGGTGCTGCGCGCCTTCCCGCCCTCGTAGTAGACCCATGGCGTCAAGTTGTCCGTTGGCGACGCCGCCGTATCGAACTGGGCCGTTGATTCCCCGGCCACCATGCGGACCAGGGCGCTTGATGACGAGAACTCGTTGGTGACGGCACCCTGCAGGGCAATGCTCTTGGCAATCATCTCCAGACGGATCAGATTGCCGGTGACCCCTTGCTCGCCAATCACGATCTCGCCTTGCTTCGTATGGACATCCACCAGCCGCTGGACATAGCCCGAAGGCTGCAATTGATCGCGCAGCGTCACGGCGCCCGTGGTCAGCGCAACGCTGCCGAAATTGACGAAGCTGCCGCCATTGACGCGTATGCCGTTCTGGTTCGCAAAAATCAGATTGGCGCGGGGGCCATTGACATCGATGGTTCCCGTGATATGCGAGGGCGCAGCGGAAAACACCTCGGCCACGATGGTTCGCGCCTTGACTCCCTCATTCAAGAAGGTAAGTCCAGCCTTGCCCACATCGAACTGGCTGAAGCCGTTGTATGAAACACCGTCCGTGACCTGGGCCGGCGTGACCTGCACGCGGCCACCATCACCCATGTTCACCCGCGTGGCGGAATCTGGCAGGGCCGTGACCCGAGATACCACTTCCGACCGGACGGTACCCACCCCTGCCAGCCCGCAGACAATGACTCCCAATGCGCCACGGAGCGCGGCGCTTCCCATTGTTTTTTTCATATGGCGTAACCAGCCTCAATACCCGCGCACCCGGAATTGAGGCCAGCCTGTCAATCTGGTTGGACTCCATTGCCCGCATATGGCTTCCCTTGCCGGCAACCCTCTCTTGAAAAAGCTCCCAAAGCTTCCGGCTATGCCCGCAGGAAACTGATGGAGGGATCAAATGATCCTGGAAATCGCCTCTCCAGCCAATACACATTTTTTGACAATGGGATTTTCCTTCTAGGAATTTTCCGATTCTCATGGAGAGAATCAGAAGTTCGCCTATTGATTGGCATGCTATTGATACCACCAGCAAAGCGCCCATTGCAGTCGTCGGGCACATGCATTCGCATGCCTTGCATTTCTCGCAAGCCTGGGCCAATGCATCTACGGTTTGCGGCCCGGTCCCAGTCCCTTGGTGTTTCAATGTTTCAGGCCTGCCGGCGGCCTGCCCCGCACGCCCGCCTGGCCTTTGCGAACCCGAGCACGCTCCATGGGTGTGGCCGCTGTCGCCTGTGCCGGGCGGCGCTTTGCCTTACCATCGCCGGCCCTCTGCTTGATAGGTACAAGCCATGATCCGCGTCTCTGAACTGAAACTGCCCCTGTCGGCGGTGCAATACCACCCCGACAGCCACACCGAATACCTGCCCCTGGAGCCGCTGCGCGCCCTGGCCGCGCGCCAGCTTGGCATTGCCGAGGAGGCCATTGCCTCCGTGCACGTGCACAAGCGCAGCTTCGATGCGCGCAAGGCCGAGCTGCTGGCCGTCTACATCGTCGACCTGACGCTGGCCGACGAGAGCCAGGAAGCCGCACTGCTGGAGCAGTTCTCCAGCCATGCCCATGTGAACCCCACGCCCGACATGCGCTGGCATGCCGTGGGCCAGGCGCCTGCCGACCTGCAGCGCCGGCCCGTGGTGGTGGGCTTCGGGCCCTGCGGCATCTTTGCGGCCCTGGTGCTGGCGCAGATGGGCTTCAGGCCCATCGTGATCGAGCGCGGCCGCTCGGTGCGCGAGCGCACCCAGGACACCTGGGGCCTGTGGCGCAAGCGCGAGCTGGCGCCCGAGTCCAATGTGCAGTTTGGCGAAGGCGGCGCAGGCACCTTCTCCGACGGCAAGCTCTACAGCCAGATCAAGGACCCGCGCCACCTGGGCCGCAAGGTGATGCAGGAGTTCGTCACCCACGGCGCACCGCCCGAGATCCTCTATGCCGCACACCCGCACATCGGCACCTTCAAGCTGGTGAAGGTGGTCGAGGGCATCCGCGAGGAAATCATCCGCCTGGGCGGCGAGATCCGCTTCGGCCAGCGCGTGTGTGACATGCGCATCGAAGGCGAGGGCGAGGACAGACATCTCACCGCCCTGGAGGTGCTGGACCAGGACAGCGGCGAGCGCCAGTGGCTGGAGACCGACCATGCCGTGATGGCCCTGGGCCACAGCTCGCGCGACACCTTCGCCATGTTCTACGAACGCGGCGTGCACATGGAGGCCAAGCCGTTCTCGGTGGGCTTTCGCATCGAGCATCCGCAGGGCCTGATCGACCGGGCGCGCTGGGGCAGGCATGCCGGCCACCCGCTGCTGGGCGCGGCCGACTACAAGCTGGTGCACCACGCCAGCAACGGGCGCGCGGTCTACAGCTTTTGCATGTGCCCGGGCGGCACCGTGGTGGCGGCCACCAGCGAGCCCGAGCGCGTGGTCACCAACGGCATGAGCCAGTACTCGCGTGCCGAGCGCAATGCCAACGCCGGCATGGTCTGCGCCATCGACCCCTCCGACTATCCGCGCGATGCCAAGAGCTTTGCCTGGGCCTTCGACGGCAAGACCCATGGCGTGGAAGACCTCAAGGACGGCGAACTGCACCCGCTGTCGGGCATCGTGCTGCAGCGCCAGCTGGAGACCAAGGCCTACCTGCTGGGCGGGCGCAACTACAACGCGCCGGGCCAGCTGGTGGGCGACTTCATCGCGGGCAAGGAATCGGCCGCGCTGGGCGAGGTCGAGCCCTCCTACCAGCCCGGCATCACGCTGACCAACCTGCACCATGTGCTGCCGGCCTACGCCATCGAGGCCATGCGCGAGGCCCTGCCCGCCTTCGGCAAGAAGATCCGCGGCTACGACATGCACGACGCCGTGCTCACCGGCGTGGAAACGCGCACCTCCTCGCCCGTGAAGATCGAGCGCGGCGCGGACTTCCACAGCCTGAACACGCGCGGCCTGTACCCGGCCGGCGAAGGCGCCAGCTACGCGGGCGGCATCCTGTCGGCCGGCGTGGATGGCGTCAAGGTGGGCGAGGCCGTGGCCTGCGCCATCCTCGGGCTGCCCCTGCCCTCGTCGGGCGCACGCGGCTCCGGTGGCGCAGCATGACACCGCGCCCGCCCCGTTTCGCCGCCCCCTCGCGCACCCAGCTGCTGGCCGCCATCGCGGCCATGGGCGTGGTGGTGCTGTCGTCCAACATCCTGGTGCAGTACGCCATCAACGACTGGCTGACCTGGGGCGCCATCACCTATCCGTTCGCCTTCCTGGTGAGCGAGCTGGTCAACCGCAGCTTCGGCCCGCAGCAGGCCCGGCGCGTGGCCTGGGTGGGCTTTGCCGTGGCCGTTGCCGCCTCGCTGGTGCTGGCGCCGCCGCGCATCGCGCTGGCCTCGGGCGCGGCCTTCATTGCCTCGCAATGGCTGGACATCGGCGTGTTCCACCGCCTGCGTGCGGGCCGCTGGTGGCGTGCCCCCCTGGTGGCCACGCTGCTGGCCGCCTGCCTGGACACCTTCCTGTTCTGGAGCATCGCCTTCGCAGGCGCCGCCGAGCCCTGGGTGACCTGGGCCCTGGGCGACCTGGGCGTGAAGCTGGTGCTGGGCGTGGCGCTGCTGCTGCCCTTCCGGCTCGCCATCGCCCGGTGGTGGAAAGGCCCATCGGCAATCGCCAGCGCCAAATAAAGCCGACGCGGTTCGCACGGACTCGATCTCAAGCCAGGGGCACCGAGCAAGGGTCTACGCCGGCCGCGCCGCCCCGCAGCGAGGGTGCCGTCCCCCTCCCGCGTAGCGAGAGAGGGGGCGCCGTGCAACGGGAAGCGGCGTCCGCCGCTCAGGGGGAGTCCAACAACTATGGGTTGCGCTGCAGATAGTCCACGGCCAGCGCGGCCAGTGAGCGCGCGCCCGTGGGCAGTTGCTTCTCGTCGATGTCGAACAGCGGCGAGTGGTTGGAGGGTGCCTTGGCAAAGTCCTGGCCGGCCGGCGGCGCGCCCAGGAAGTAGAAGAAGCCCGGAACCACCTTCTGGAATTCCGAGAAATCCTCGGAGCCGCTGACCTTGGGAATCACCATGGCCTTGCCGCCCATGGCCAGCTTGAGCGCGGGCAGCGAGGCCTCGGTCAGTGCGGCAGGGTTGGTGGTCACCGGATAGGCCACGGGGCCGAAGCGCACCTTGGCCTTGGCGCCGCTGGAGGCCGCGATCTGCTCGGCCGTGGCGGTGATGCGCTTGTGTGCCTCCTGGCGCATGTCCTCGTCGAAGGTGCGCAGCGTGCCCTGCATCTCCACGTTGTCCGGGATGATGTTGTAGCGCGTGCCGCCCTGGATGGAGCCGATCGTCAGCACGGCCGGCTCCAGGCTGATGTTGAGCTGGCGGCTGACCACGGTCTGCAGGCCCAGCACCACCTGGCTGGCCGCGACGATGGGATCGACCGCATTCCACGGCGACGAGCCATGGCCGCCCCGGCCCTCGACCTGGATGCTCAGGCTGTCCGAACCCGCCATCAGCGGCCCGCTGCGATAGCCCACCATGCCCGAGGGCAGGTTGGCCGTGATGTGCAGGCCGTAGATGGCCTGCACGTCCTTGAGCACGCCGGCCTCCACCATGGCCTTGGCACCAAAGCTGGGCACATGGCCGTGGGCATCGGCCTCCACCGGGGCGCCTTCCTCGGCGGGCTGGAAGATGAACTTCACCGTGCCGGGCAACTTGGCGCGCATGCCGGCCAGCGCCTCGGCCGCGCCCATGAGCATGGCCACGTGGGCATCGTGCCCGCAGGCATGCATGACCGAAACCTCCTTGCCCATGTACTGGGCCTTGGCCTTGGAGGCAAAGGGCAGGCCGGTCTTCTCGGCCACGGGCAGCGCATCCATGTCGGCACGCAGCGCCACGGTCTTGCCGGGCTGGCCGCCACGCAGCACGCCCACCACGCCCGTGCCGCCCACGCCGGTCTGCACCTCCATGCCCAGGCGGCGCAGGTGATCGGCCACCAGTTTGGCCGTGCGTTCTTCCTGGCCCGACAGTTCGGGGTGCTGGTGGATGTCTCGGCGCCACTCCACCATCTTGGGCGCCAGCGGCTGGATGGCGGCATCCAGCGCCGCCAGGCCCTGTGCATCGAGCCCCTGGGCGCTGGCCGCCAGTGGCAGGCCGCAGGCCAGCAGCCCGGCCAGGGCGATGGAGCGCAGGCCTGTGCGCGGGGAGGAGGAAGGCTTTGTCTCGGCGCTGGTGTGGAGCATCTTCGTGGTCCTGGAAAGTGGCACAAGCAGCCATGCTAAAAGTGAAGCACGTATGACGGACACGTCAAAATCGCCATTCGAGGAGCCAAAACCGCCATGCCCCGAGCCTTCATCATCGAGCTGCCCTGCCTGGAGCACAGCGCCATCGGCCATGCCGCGCACCTGGTGGAGATGCTGCGCAGCGCCAACCTGGTCGCCAGCCTGCGCCTGGGCCGGCGCGCACCACGCTTTGGCTGGCGCTGGGTCGATGGCCAGGGCCGGCCCCTGCCCGCCATGCCGCACGCGGACGAAGGCGCGGCAGCCGAAGGGCCCGCGCAAGCCGTCTTCGTGAGCGCGCTGCACTGCCCCGACATCCCGTCCATCCGCGACATCGTCGCCGCGCATCCGGCCCTCGTGCGCCGCATCACCACGGCCTTCGACCAGGGCCTGGCCGTCTGCACGCTGGGCAGCGCCGCCTGGTTTGCGGCAGCGGGCGGCCGCTGCCAGGGCCGGCTTGTGGCCCTGCCCTGGTATTTCATGGGTGGCTTCGGCCTGGACTTCCCGGGCATCGAACTGGCCGAGGGCCAGCCCTTCGTGGACGACAGGCCCTGGCTCAGCGCCTCCCACCCCGAGGCCCTGGCACCCATGGCCGTCGCGCTCACACGCCATGCCTTCGGCGACGACCTGGCCGCAGCGCTGGCCGCCGTGCTGCAGCCCGATGCCCAGCGCGAACGCGCCACCCGCGCCGCCCTGCAGGACCGCCGCATTCCCGCCACGCGCAACAGCGTGCTGGCCCACGCCATCGCCTGGCTGGAGGCGCGCGTGGAGCAGCCCTATGACCTGCAGGCCCTCGCGCACGCGGCATCCACCAGCCCGCGCACCCTGCTGCGCCACTTCCAGCAGGAACTGGGCCACAGCCCGCTGGACCACCTGCACCGCCTGCGCTGCGCGCGGGCCCGGGTGCTGCTGGAGATCACGCTGGAGAGCGTACCGTCCGTGGCGCTGGCCTGCGGGTATGGGGATGCCTCGGCTTTTCGGCGGGTGTTCTTGCGGTATGTGGGGATGGCGCCTGCGGCCTATCGGGAAAGGCATGCGTTGAGGGCGCCGAGGAGGCGGTGGAGGGTCGATGCCCTGGACGGGAGGGCTACGGGCATAGACGTTTGAACACCGCTTCGCGATGGGCATCGACCATCGACTCCTGCGTCGCGTCGATCCATGCGCGTACCGGATCTCCCCGCCCGGGATACGGCTATGTCCGCTGCGGCGGCCACTGGCGGGCCGCATGCAGGACGCGCAGCACACGCACGCTGTCGGCGATCACGTCATAGACCAGGATGTAGTTGGGATGCACCACCAGTTCGCGCGTGCCGGCGACGCGCCCGACTCGGCCAAGCAGGGGATGGTCGATCAAATGCCCCGCTATTTCGGAAAACCGCTCGTCAAGGGCCAGCGCAGCGGACGGATTGTCTTGAGCGATGTAGGCACGGATCTCCCGCCTGTCGGCGGCTGCTGGACGTGTCCATACCAGCTTCACGGCGCGGAAATCTTCCTGCGCATTTCGGCCCGCCATGCCCGTGCTTCTGCTTCCACTTCATCGGCAGACAGCACCTCGCCCGCGTTGGCCGCGTCGATGCCGACCTGCACTTGCGCGCGCAACCATGCGTCATGTGCCGCAGTCTGTTCCTGCTGTTGCACATATGAGCGCATGAAGTCGCGCAGCAGCTGCGCACCCGTGCGGTCGCAGGCTTTGGCGGCGGTGGCAAAGTCGTTTTTCAGGACCTCATCGACCCGGAAGGTGAAAGTTGCTTCGCTCATGGCGCGGGCTCTCATGTGTTACAGGGTACGTACAAGGTAGCACATAGGGCAATGCCACACAGATGTATCGGCATGGCATCAAGGTCACCCAGGCCTGACGGATGGAGCTGGACGAGCAGGCACGGGACAGGGACAAAAACAGACCCGAGAACAAGAAAGACTCAGTCCACCGTCACCTTCGCCTCCCGAATCACCCTCCCCCACTTCTCCGTCTCTGCAGCAATGAACCGATCGCACTCCTCAGGCGTGGACCCCTCCGCAAACGTCCCCATCACCTGCTCCAGCCGCTGCGACACCTCGGCACTGCGGATGATGCGCGACACCTCGGCGGACATGCGCTGCACGATCTCGCGCGGCACGCCGGCCGGCGCGATCATGGCCGCCCAGGTGCTGCCCAGCAGGCCGTCGTAGCCCTGCTCCACGAAGGTGGGCACGTCGGGCAGCGCGGCCAGGCGCTTGTCGCTGGCCACGCCGATGAGGCGGATGCGGCCGGCCTTGGCGGGCTGGATGAGGTTGGGCGGCGGGTCCAGGAACAGCGGGATCTGGCCGCCCATGAGGTCGGCCAGCGCGGGCGCGGCGCCCTTGTAGGGCACGTGGACCATGTCCGTCTTGGTGAGCAGCTTCATCAGCTCGGTGGTCAGGTGGGCGCTGGAGCCGCTGCCCGAGGAGCCGAAGCCCACCTTGCCGGGATTGGCCTTGGCATAGGCGATCAGCTCGGGCGTGGTCTTGAAGGGCGCGTTCATGGCCACGGCAGCGACCAGGGGCGAGACGCCCATCAGCGAGACGCCGACCAGGTCCTTCTTCGGGTTGTAGGGCAGCTTGGGATAGAGCGTGGTGTTGGCCGCATAGGCCGCGATGACCACGCCGAAGGTGTGCCCGTCCGGCGCGGCCTTGGCGATCTGGTCCACGCCGATGATGCTGTTGGCGCCAGGTTTGTTCTCCACGATGACGGGCTGGCCCAGGGCCTTTTGCAGGCCGACCTGCAGCAGGCGCGCCATCTGGTCGGTGAAGCCGCCTGCCGTGTACGGAACGATGATGCGGATGGGCTTGGAAGGCCAGGGGCTCTGGGCCCAGGCCGAGGGGGCCAGCACGGTGGTGGCTGCTGCAGCGGCGGCAGCGGTCGATTGCAAAAAGCCGCGGCGGGAAGTCGAAGGCATGGTGTCTCTGGATTCTTCTCAGTTGAAAAATGGCCCCCACGCTACCCTTGCTGCGCAAGGTCCGCTGCCCCCCAAGGGGGCCGCTTTTCATCTTGGGGCGGCCCGGCGATGAAAAAACGCCACGCAACAGCGCAGCGTCGGATGGAAAAAAGGGCTCAGTACCCCCGCGCCACATCCACAAGGTTGAGCAGCGGCTCGCCCGCGCGCAGGCGGCGCAGGTTCTCCAGGCACTGGCGGGCCACGGTGTCGGCCGAGGCCTGGGCCGCGATGTGCGGCGTGACAAAGGCCTTGGGATGGACCCAGACCTTGTTGCCGGGCTGGGGCGGTTCGTCGCGCAACACGTCCAGCGCGGCACCTGCCAGGTGGCCTTCGTCGAGCAGGGCCAGCAGGTCGCCTTCCACCACCTGTTCGCCGCGCCCCACGTTGATGAAGTAGGCGCCACGCGGCAGCAGGGACAGGGTGCGGCGGTCCAGCAGGTCGCGCGTCTCGGGCGTGAGCGGCAAGGCGCAGACCAGGATGTCGCTGGTGGACAGCAGTTGCTTCAGACCTTCGGCACCGCTGTGCGTGGCCAGGCCTGCAATGCTCTTGGCGCCGCGGCTCCAGCCTGCGACGGGGTAGCCGACGGCCTGCATGGCGCCGGCCACGAAGCGGCCGACCTCGCCCAGGCCCAGGATGCCCACGCGGCAGTCTGCGCTGGCGCGCACGGGGCGGCGCAGCCAGTCGCCGGCCTGCTGCTGGCGCGCGAACAGGTCCAGCTCGCGCGTGTGGCGCAGCGCGGTGCCCACCACGTACTGTGCGATCTCCACATGCTGCTGCGGATCGACGGTGCGCGCCACGGGCAGGCCGGCCGGCAGGTCGGGCACGGCCAGCAGCTTGTCCACGCCCGCGCTGGGCGCGCACAGCAGCTTCAGGCCCGGATAGGCCGGCAGCACGCCCGGCTTGAGGCTCCAGGCGAGCATGGCCTCGACCGCGTCGGCCGGCGCCTCCTCGCGGTGGCCCCAGACCTGCACGCCGGGCGCCAGCGCGCGCAGCGAGTCGACGATGGGCGCGCCCATACTCGGATGGATGTTGACCAGAATTCCCATGGTTTCCTTCAGTCCTTGTAAGAAGGGTCTATGCGGTCCAGGCGGCGCAGCAGGCCGGGCCAGGCCAGGCCTGCGCCCTTGCCCTTGGTGACCTGGCGCGACTGGTTGACCGCATCGGCAATGATGTCCTGCGGGATGCGCGTGAGCTCGCCGCCGCCCGACTGCGCCAGGATCTGGATGCGGCAGGCCGACTCCAGCGTGTACATGGCCAGCACGGCCTCGGCCACGTTGCGGCCGCAGGTCAGCAGGCCATGGTTGCGCAGGATGAGGAAGTTGCTGGCGCCCAGGTCATCGACCAGGCGCGGCTTCTCGTCGTCGCGCAGGGCCACGCCTTCGTAGTCGTGGTAGGCCAGGCGCGCCAGCGGGAAGATGGACTGCTGCGAGATGGGCAGCAGCCCCTCCTTCTGCGCCGAGACGGCCACGCCATAGCGCGTGTGCGTGTGCAGCACGCACTGCACCTCGGGACGTCCGTCGTGGATGGCGCTGTGGATGACGAAGCCGGCCGGGTTGACGTCGTACTCGGTCTCCATCAGCGGCCGGCCTTCGTGGTCCACCTTGACCAGGCTGGAGGCCGTGATCTCGTCGAACAGCATGCCGTAGGGGTTGATCAGGAACTGGTCGGGCTGGCCCGGCACGCGCGCCGAGATGTGGGTGAAGATCAGGTCGTCCCAGCCGAAGTGGGCGACCAGCCGGTAGGCGGCGGCCAGCTCGATGCGGGTCTGCCATTCCTCGGCCGTCACCTGGCGGCGGACCTCGGACATCGTGGTGTCGTTGCTCATGGGGTGTACCTCTTGGTGGACATCGTGGTGGACATCGTTTGGAGAAAGCCTCCGCCGGTTCAGCGCCCCGTCGCGTACTGGTCGCGCAGCTCGCGCTTGAGCACCTTGCCGATGGCGCTGCGCGGCAGCTCGGCAATGAAGCGCAGGTCCGCCAGGCGCTGGGTCTTGCCGGCCCGCTGGTTGTACCAGCCCATGATGTCCTCGGGCAGGGCCGGCTGCCCCGCGCGCGACACCACGTAGGCCACGGGCGTCTCGCCCCATTGCTCGGAGGGCACGCCGACCACGGCCACGTCGTCCACTGCCGGGTGGGCGCGCAGCTGGGTCTCCAGGTCGCTGGGGTAGATGTTGAAGCCGCCGCTGATGATCATGTCCTTGCGGCGGTCGAACAGGGTGAGGAATCCATCGGCATCGAAGCGGCCCACGTCGCCCGTGCGGATGAAGCGCTTGCCCGTGGGGTCGAACCATTCGGCCTCGCGCGTCTTGGCGGGCTGGCCGTGGTAGCCGGTCATCATGCTGGCCGAATGGCCCACGACCTCGCCGTCCGCGCCCGGGGCGACCTCGCGGCCGTCCTCGTCGATGAGGCGGATGTCATGGCCCTCGGCGGGCTTGCCCACGGTGTGCAGCTTGTCCTGGTGCAGATGGGCTTCGAGGATGCAGGTGCCGCCGCCTTCGGTCATGCCGTAGAACTCGGTCAGGCTGCCGGGCCAGCGCGCCACCACGTCGGCCTTGAGCTCGGCCCGGAATGGCGCGCTGGTGCAGAACTTGGCGCGGAAGCTGGACAGGTCATGCTCGCCGAACTGCGGCAGCGCCATGATGCGCTGGTACTGCACGGGCACCAGCATGGTGTGGGTGACGCGGTGCTGCTGGGCCAGCTGCAGGTAGCGGGCCGCGTCGAATTTGGGCATCAGTACCACGCAGCCGCCGCTGCCCAGCGTGGGGAAGAACACCACCAGCGTGGTGTTGGAGTACAGCGGCGTGGCCAGCAGCGTCGTGCCCTCGGGGCCGTAGCCGTAGACGCTGCCCCGGTTGATGTGGGCCCAGCGCATGCCGTGCGACTGCACGATGCCCTTGGGGGTGCCCGTGGTGCCCGAGGAATAGATGATGTTGAACGGCGCGGCCGGCTCCACGCTCACGGGCGCGGGCTGCGCGCCTTCGGGCGCCAGCCAGTCGTCAAAGGCCCGGCCGGGCGCGGCGCCGTCCAGCGAGATGCATTGCAGGGCGCCGTCGGCAGGCACCAAGTCCTGGGCCGCCTTGTCGAGGAACAGGTGGCGCGCCTGGGCATCGCGCAGCATGGAGGCCAGGCTGTCGGCCGTGGAGGACGGCGCCAGCGGCGCAACCACCACGCCCGCGCGCAAGGCGCCCAGGAACAGCGCGGCATAGCGCACCGAGTTCAACGCGCAGATGGCAATCGCCTGGCCAGGCTGCACGCCGTCGCGCTGCAGCGCGGCGGCCACGCGGTCCATGAGGGCGTCGAGCTGCGCGTAGCTCAGCGTCTGCTGGTCGTCGCGCAGCGCGGCATGGGCCGGCTGCTGGCGCGCGTGGTTGCGGATCAGTTCGGCCAGCGTGGTGAAGGGCGCATCGGGCGAAGGCAGGGAGACAGTCATGAGGGACTCCGTTTCACGAATTCACGAATCTCAAGCGGACTGCGCCCGCCAGCCCCCTGGCCCTGCGGGCGCATTGGAGGACAGGCCTACTTGGCGGCCAGGCCCAGGCGGTCGATCAGGACCTTGTCCTTGGCATAGGCCTCGCGCACCCACTGCGCATAGTCGGCGCCGGAGCGGTACCAGGCGTCCTGGTTCAGCTGCTTGAGCACCTCGATGTGGCGCGGGTCATCCATGGCTTTCTTGAAGGCGTCGTGCAGCTTGCGCACCACGGCCGGGTCCATGCCCTTGGGGCCGGCCAGTCCGTAGGGCGAGGTGGAGACCACGCCATAGCCCAGCTCCTTGGCCGTGGGCACGTCGGGCCAGCGCTGGGTGCGCTTTTCGCCGAAGGTCATGAGCAGGCGCATCTGGCCGCCATCCACATAGGTGTCCCAGCCCGAGGCATCGCTTTGCGCGGCCACGTGGCCGCCCAGCAGGGCCTGCTGCAGGTCGGCGTTGCCCTTGAAGGGCACGTGGTTGAGCGTGACCTTGGCGTTCTCGGCCAGCTCCTCCATCAGCAGGTGGGGCGAGGAGCCTATGCCGGTGGAGCCGTACTCGATCTTGCCGGGGCTCTTGCGCGCGGCGGCAATGTATTCGTTGAAGCTCTTGTAGGGCGAGTCCGAGCGCACCGTGAAGCCGAAGGTGTAGCCCGAGACGCCGATGATGTAGGTGAAGTCCGTGACCGGGTTCCAGGCCGTCTTCTGCATGTGCGCCATGCGCAGCATGGACATGGGGAACTGGGTGATGGTGTAACCATCGGGCTTGGCCGTGCGCGACATGTTGCCCGGGCCCAGCGTGCCGCCCGCGCCGGGCTTGTTCTCCACGATGATGGTCTGGCCCAGCTGCTTGCCCGCGATGTCGGCCAGGGTGCGCATGTGGCGGTCGGTGGAGCCGCCTGCGGGGAAGGGCACGATCAGCGTGATCGGGCGCGTGGGAAAGTCGCTGGCCTGGGCCCATGCCGGTGCGCTGGCGCCCGTGGTGGCCACAAAGACAACAGCCGCAAGCGCAAGGCTGCGGCGGCCAATGGAAATCTGCATATCTGTCTCCTGCATCTCTGAACCAGGTGGGGCCGGGGCACATGCCTTGTGTGCCGCTCTGGCCAGGGCCCGGATGCTTCACCCGGGCCCGTTGGCACCGCCTCCCGGTGCGGTGCCTTGCGTTCTTACAGCGACTGCACCAGCTCGGGCACGGCCTGGAACAGGTCGGCCTCCAGGCCGTAGTCGGCCACCGAGAAGATCGGTGCCTCGGGGTCCTTGTTGATCGCCACGATCACCTTGGAGTCCTTCATGCCGGCCAAGTGCTGGATGGCGCCGGAAATACCGGCCGCAATGTACAGCTGGGGCGCGACGATCTTGCCGGTCTGGCCGACCTGCAGGTCATTGGGCGCATAGCCTGCGTCCACCGCTGCGCGGCTGGCACCGATGGCGGCGCCCAGCTTGTCGGCCAGGGGGGTCATGACTTCGTTGAACTTCTCGCTGCTGCCCAGCGCGCGGCCGCCGGAGACGATGATCTTGGCGGCCGTCAGTTCCGGGCGGTCGTTCTTGGTGACCTCGCGGCCCACGAAGCTGCTCTTGCCGTTGTCGCCAGCGGCGGCCAGCTGCTCCACCTGGGCGCTGCCGCCCGTGGTGGCCGCTGCGTCAAAGCCCGTGCCGCGCACAGTGATGACCTTGATCTTGTCGCTGCTTTGCACCGTGGCAATGGCGTTGCCGGCGTAGATGGGGCGCTCGAAGGTATCGGCGCTGTCCACCTTGGTGATGTCGCTGATCTGGGCCACGTCCAGCTTGGCGGCCACGCGCGGCGCAGCGTTCTTGCCGCTGGCGGTGGCGGGGAACAGGATGTGGCTGTAGTTCGAAGCGATTGCCAGCACTTGCGCCGCAATGTTCTCTGCCAGGCCGTCCTTCAGGCTGGCGCCGTCGGCGTGGATGACCTTGGACACGCCAGCGATCTGGGCTGCGGCCTGCGCAGCGGCGCCGGCATTCTCGCCCGCCACCAGCACATGCACGTCGCCGCCGCAGGCCAGGGCCGCAGTGACGGTGTTGAGCGTGGCGCTCTTGATGGAAGCGTTGTCGTGTTCTGCAATAACGAGGGATGTCATGTCGCTGTCTTCCTTAGATCACTTTGGCTTCGTTCTTGAGCTTGGACACCAGCGTGGCAACGTCCGGCACCTTGACACCAGCACCGCGCTTGGCGGGCTCGGCCACCTTGAGCGTCTTCAGGCGCGGGGCCACATCCACGCCCAGCTCTTCAGGCTTGACGGTGTCCAGCTGCTTTTTCTTGGCCTTCATGATGTTGGGCAGCGTGACGTAGCGCGGCTCGTTCAGGCGCAGGTCGGTGGTGATGACGGCCGGCAGGCTCAGGGCCAGGGTTTCCAGGCCGCCGTCCACTTCGCGGGTCACGTTCACCTTGTCGCCAGCGACTTCGACCTTGGAGGCGAAGGTGGCTTGCGGCAGGTCGGCCAGGGCCGCCAGCATCTGGCCGGTCTGGTTGGCGTCGTCGTCGATGGCCTGCTTGCCCAGGATGATCAGGCCGGGCTGCTCCTTGTCCACCAGGGCCTTGAGCAGCTTGGCGACGGCCAGGGGCTGCAGCTCCTCGGTGGTCTCCACCAGGATGCCGCGGTCGGCACCGATGGCCATGGCCGTGCGCAGGGTTTCCTGGCACTGGGCCACGCCGCAGGAGACGGCGATGACTTCGGTGGCCACGCCCTTTTCCTTGAGGCGAACGGCTTCTTCGACGGCGATTTCGTCAAAGGGGTTCATGCTCATCTTGACGTTGGCGATGTCCACGCCCGTGCCGTCCGACTTCACGCGGACCTTCACGTTGTAGTCCACGACACGTTTGACGGGTACAAGGATTTTCATGAGAAAGCTCTTTCCTGGTTTTTGAAGTACGACCTACGCAAGAAGGAACAAGGCAAGCGGCTTGCCATGGGGCGCAGCACGTTGTCGCATCCTGTTTGCGTAAGCCCTGTGAAGATGGGCGGTCAGCGGGCCAGGCCGGCCAACCGCTCGTTGATCAGTGCATGGGCCTGGTCCATGATGCCGGAGATCAGCTGCTGGACCGTGGGCACGTCGTTGATCAGGCCGGCCACCATGCCACAGGACCAGACGCCTGCGTCCATGTCGCCGTCATGCATGATGCGCGGATAGACGCCGGCCACTTCGGGCGCGATGTCGGCGAAGGTGATGGCCGCGCCCAGCTCGCGCTCCTTTTGCAGCAGGCGCTCGGTGGCCGGGTTGGTCAGCACGCGCTCGGTGTTGCGCAGCGGGCGCATGACCAGGCGCGTGTCCAGCTCGCTGGCCGCGACGATGGCCTGCTTGACGTTGTCGTGCACGGGCGCTTCCTGCGTGGCGATGAAGCGCGTGCCCATGTTGATGCCCTCGGCGCCCAGCGCCAGCGCAGCCACCAGCGAGCGGCCGTCGGCCATGCCGCCCGAGGCGACAAAGGGAATCTTCAGTTCTTCGGCCGCGCGCGGCAGCAGGATGAAATTGGGGATGTCGTCCTCGCCCGGATGGCCGCCGCATTCGAAGCCGTCCACGCTGATGGCGTCGCAGCCGATGGCCTCGGCCTTGAGCGCATGGCGCACCGAGGTGCACTTGTGGATGACCTTGATGCCGGCTTCCTTGAGCGCGGGCAGCCATTTCTGCGGGTTGTTGCCCGCCGTCTCCACGACCTTGACGCCGCCTTCGATGATGGCCTTGACGTAGCCCGGGTAGTCGGGCGGGTTGACCGAGGGCAGGAAGGTCAGGTTGACGCCGAAGGGCTTGTCCGTCATCTCGCGGCAGCGCGCGATCTCGCGCGCCAGCAGCTCGGGCGTGCGCTGGGTCAGGCCCGTGATCAGCCCCAGGCCGCCCGCGTTGGAGACGGCGGCGGCCAGCTCGGCCAGGCCCACATGGTGCATGCCGCCCTGGATGATGGGGTGCTCGATGCCAAAGAGTTCGGTGATGCGTGTCTTCATGTCGATGTCACTCCACTGCAATGCCCTTGTCGCGGATCAGCTGGCCCCAGCGCGTGTAGTCCTGCTGGATGCGCTGGCCCAGCTGGGCGGGGTTCTGGTAGGCGGCGATGGCGCCTGCGTTGAGCAGCTTTTCCTGGATGTCCTTGTCGGCCAGGATCTGCTGCACTTCGCTGGCGATGCGGTCGACCACGGCCTTGGGCGTGCCCTTGGGCGCCAGCAGGCCGCCCCAGGAGACAGCGTCGTAGCCCTTGATGCCCTGCTCGGCAATGGTCTTGGTGTCGGGCAGCATGGCCACGCGCTGGGGCGAGCCCACGGCGATGGCGCGCAGCTTGCCGGCCTGGATATGGGGCAGCGCGGCCACGAGGTCGGCATACATGATGGGCACCTGGCCGCCGATGGTGTCGGTGATGGCGGGCACGCCGCCCTTGTAGGGTACGTGCTGCATGTCGAAGCCGGCCATCTGCTTGAGCAGCTCCATGCTCAGGTGGCCGAAGCTGCCGGCGCCCGAGCTGGTGTAGTTGAGCGCGACCTTCTGGGCCTTGGCGTGGGCGATCAGGCTCTTGAGGTCGGTGACATCGGGCAGCAGCGTGGGGTTGACCACGATGACGATGGGCAGGTCATAGACCGTGGCCACGGGCGTGAAGTCCTTGACGGTGTCGTAGCCGGCCTTCTTGTACAGGTGCGGCGCCAGCAGCGTGGGCGTGGCCAGCATCATCAGCGTGTAGCCGTCGGCGGGGCTCTTGGCGACCTGCACGGCCGCGATGGAGCCGGAGGCGCCAGGGCGGTTTTCCACCACCACGGTCTGCTTGAGGCGCTCGCCCAGCTTCTGGCCCACGATGCGCGATGCCGTGTCGGTGGGGCCGCCCGCCGGGAAGGGCACGACCAGCCGCAGCATCTTGCTGGGCCAGCCGGTCTCGGCCAGGGCGCCGCCGGCCATGCCGGCCAGCAGCGGGGCTGCGGCCAGGGCCAGAACGCTGCGCCGCGTGGGGCGTGCCGGGGATGCGGGATTGCGCGGGTACATGAAGTCTCCTCTCAAAGCTGTCTCAGCAGTCGTCGGTGGCGGCCCGCTGCCGCGGGCCGGAAAAATCAATCAAGCTTCGCGCCGGCTTCTTCCACCAGCGCCTTCCAGATCGGCATGTCGCGCTGGTAGTTCTCGCGGAAGGCCTGCGGGCTGTTCATCAGCGGCATGAAGCCTGCGCCCACGGTGCGCTCCAGCACCTTGGGGTCCTTGGCGATTTCGCGCAGGTGGCCGTAGAGCTGGTCCACGATCTCCTTGGGCACGCCGGCCGGTGCGCCCATGGCCACCCAGCCGTAGATGGCGTAGGCGTCGTCGGTCACGCCCTGCTCATGGATGGTGGGCAGCTTGGGCAGGATTTCCATGCGCTCCTTGCCCGTGACGCCGATGGCCTTGAGCTTGCCCGAGTCGATGAAGGGCTTGGTGTTGAGGGCGCTGGAAAAGCACATCTGCAGCTGGCCGCCGATCAGCTCCTGGATCATGGGCGCCTCGCCCTTGTAGGCGGCGTGGGTCATGTCGGCGTCCATGGTCTTGCTCATGTAGGCACCGGCCAGGTGGGCATACGAGCCCACGCCCCAGGAGCCGTACGAGAGCTTGCCCTTGTTGGCCTTCACGTAGGCCAGCAGCTCCTTCATGTTGTTGGCCGGCACCGAGGGATGGACCACCAGGGTGACGGGCGCCGCCGCGATCTGGGTGACCAGGGCGATGTCCTTTTGCGGGTTGTAGGGCAACTTGGTGTAGAGGAACTGGTTGATCAGCATGGAGGTGCTGAGCGAGACCAGCAGGGTGTGGCCGTCGGCGGGCGCCTTGACCACGGCGTCCGTGCCCAGGATGCCGGCCGCGCCCGCGCGGTTGTCGATGACCACGGGCTGGCCCACGCGCTTGGCCAGGGCCTCGCCGATGGTGCGCGCAATGATGTCGGTGGCGCCGCCCGCGTTGAAGGGCACGACCACGCGGATGGGCTTGGTGGGCCACGCTGCCGGCTTGCCGGCCTGTGCGAGGGCGCTGGTGCCGCCCGTGGCCAGCAGGCTGGTGCCGCCGATGGCGGCCAGCCCTTGAAGAATGTCGCGGCGTGTGACTTGGTTGCTCATGGTTTTGTCTCCTGGGTATTGCTGTCTATGGGTGCCGTCTTGGTGCGGCATGCAAACCTGGCGGGTCGGGAGCCGGGCATCAATGGCCCCCGTGGAATCAGTCGCGTGATCGGTCCTCTTATCCCTGTTGCGCGGGGGTCTCGGGCAGGGTCAGCACGCCCTTGGACTGCAGCTGCTGCAGCTGCTCGTCGCTCATGCTCAGCAGCCGGTGCAGCACCTCGCGCGTGCCCTCGCCCAGCGTGGGCGGTGCATGGCGGATGGGCAGGCGCTGGCCGTCCAGGCGGTAGGGCGGCGCGAACACGGGCGTGGTGCCGACCACGGGGTGGGGCATGTCCTGCAGCAGGCCGCCACGGCGCGTGCGCTCGCTGGTCAGGGCCTCGTGCAGGCCGGCCACGCGGCCGCAGGGGATGCCGGCGGCCGTCAGGCGCTCCAGCAGCAGATCGCGCGGGAAGGAGCGGATCAGTTCCTTGAGCATGGGGCCCAGCTCCAGGCGGTTCTTGGCGCGGTTGACGTTGGTGGAGAAACGCTCGTCCTCGACGATGTCGGGGCGCATCACCACCTGGCGGCAGAACTTGTCGAACTGGGCGTTGTTGCCCACGGCGATGATCAGCGGGCCGTCGGCCGCCTCGTACATGCCGTAGGGAACGATGGAGGGGTGGGCATTGCCGTAGCGCTCGGGGTCGTGGCCGAGCTGCATGGCGTCCAGGCCGTAGTAGCCGGTGATCATGATGCCGCTGTCGTACAGCGCCATCTCGATGAGGCGGCCCTTGCCCGTGCGCTCGCGGCGGAACAGCGCGGCCAGGATGGCCTGGGCCGCGTACATGCCGGTCATGAGATCGACCACGGCCACGCCGAACTTGAGCGGCGGCGTGCCGGCCTCGCCGTTGAGCGCCATGAGGCCGGCCTCGCCCTGGATGACCAGGTCGTAGCCGGGGCGCTTGGCCTCGGGGCCGCTGCTGTCATAGCCGGCCACGGCGCAGTAGATGATGCCGGGCTTGATGGCCTTGAGCTGTTCGTAGCCCAGGCCCAGCTTCTCGGCGCCGCCGGTCTTGAAGTTGTGGATGACCACGTCGAACTGGGGCAGCAGGTCGTGGACGATCTTCACGCCCTCGGGGGTCTGCAGGTCCAGCGTGATGGACCGCTTGTTGCGGTTCATGCTGTTGTAGTAGGTGGTCTCGGTCTTGCCGATGCGCAGGCCCCAGTCGCGCGTGTCGTCGCCGCGGCCCGGGTGCTCGACCTTGACCACTTCGGCGCCGAAGTCGGCCAGCACCATGCCGCACAGCGGCCCCGCGAACACGCGCGAGAGGTCGAGCACGCGCACACCCTCCAGCGGGAAGTCGATGTCGCCCGATTTTTCCTTGCTTGCCATCTTGTCTCCTTGAGATTCCTCTATTCAACAACGTCCATACGGCTCATAACCCTTGCAACTGGCGTGGCCCAAACCCGGGGCGCCTAGCAAGGGCCGCCCCGCAGCGAGGGCGCCGTCCCCCTCCCGCGTAGCGAGAGAGGGGGAAGCGGCGCAGCCGCTCAGGGGGTGCTTCATTTCAGCCGCGCAGCTTGGTGAAGTCGGCAGCGCGCTTTTCGAGGAAGGCGCCAATGCCTTCGCGCGATTCCTCGCTCTCCTGCGAGCGCACCATGTACTGCGCCTCCAGCTCCAGCTGCTCTTCCAGCGTGTTGCGCGGCGCCTGGCGGCACAGGTCCTTGATCAGGGCCATGGCCTGGTCGGGGCCGGTGGCCACCTGGGCGGCCAGCGCCACGGCGTCGGCCTGGGCCTGGCCCGGTTCGGACAGGCGGTTGACGGGGCCCAGGGCATGCAGGCGCTCGCCGCTGATGCGCTCGCCGGTCAGGCACAGCTCGGTCAGCACCTGGCGCGAGACGAACTCGGCCAGGAAGGCGGTGGCGCCGCCATCGGGCGTGAGGCCGACCTTGACGTAGGCGACCGAGAACACGGCGTTCTTCGCCGCCACCAGCATGTCGCAGGCCAGGGCCAGCGACAGGCCCGCGCCGGCCGCCGCGCCTTCGACCGCGGCGATCACGGGCTTGGGAAAGTCGCGCACGCTGCGGATCAGGTCATGCAGGCCTTCGAGCTTGGCACGTCGCTCCTGCACCGGCAGCTCGCGGCGCTTGGCCAGCTGGCGCAGGTCGCCGCCCGCGCAGAAGTGGCCGCCCTCGCCCGTGAGCACCACGGCGCCCACGGTGGGGTCGGTCGCCGCGCTCTTGAGCGCCGCCGAGACGGCCGCGTAGAACTCGGGCGACAGCGCATTGCGCGCGGCCACGTTGTTGTTGGACAGCACCAGCACGGCGCCTTCGCGGCGGGTCAGCAGGACTTGGTTCGCTTCGGTCATGGCGGCTTTCCTTGGCTCAGTGCTGGGCGCCCAGGGCGATGTAGCGGGAGAGGTGGTGGTCCTCGTCGCCGAACTGGTGGTCGATCATGACCAGGCGCTTGGCGTAGTGGGCCAGGGGCAGCTCCCAGGTCATGCCGATGCCGCCATGCATCTGGATGCTTTCCTCGGCCACCAGGGTGCCGATGCGGCCGATGCTGTACTTGGCGGCCGACAGGGCCTTCTCGCGCGCCACGCGGTCTTCGTCCGCAATGGCGGCGGCCGCGTTGATCACGGCCGAGCGCGCCTGCTCCACTTCCAGCAGCAGGTCGGCCATGCGGTGCTGCAGGGCCTGGAAGCTGCCGATGGGCACGCCGAACTGCTTGCGCGTGCGCAGGTACTCCAGCGTCTGGTCCTTGGCCACGTCCATGGCGCCCACGGCCTCGGCGGTCAGCGCCAGCACGGCGTAGCCGCTGATACGTTCCAGCAGGGACAGGCCCTGGCCTTCTTCGCCCAGCAGGGCGTCTGCGCCGACCTGCACCTTGTCCAGCACCAGCTCGGCCGCGCGGCCGCCCTCGATGCGGTTGTAGCCGCGCCTTTGGATGCCTGCGGCATTGCCGGGGACCAGGAACAGGCTGATGCCGGCCTCGTCGTACTGGCTGCCCGAGGTGCGGGCCGAGACCAGCAGCAGGTCGGCCTTCTCGCCGAAGGCGACCACGCCCTTGGCGCCGTTCAGCACCCAGCCGTCGCCGCTGCGCACGGCCGTGGTGGCGACGTTGTTGAGTTCGTAGTGGCTGCCGGGCTCGTCATGGGCCAGGGCCGCGATGGACGTGCCGCCGATGATGGCTGCCAGCTGTTCCTTTTGCGCATCGCTGCCGGCCGCGATCAGGGCCTGGCCCACGACCAGGGCGCCCAGCAGCGGCTCGGCCACCAGGCCGCGGCCCAGGCATTCGAAGACCACGCTGATGTCGAAGCCCTGGCCGCCGAAGCCGCCAGCGTCCTCGGGGAACAGCGCGCCGATGGCGCCGATGTCCGCGAACTGCCCGTACAGCAGCGGGCTGTGGCCTTCCTCGCCATAGGCGACGTGGTTGCGCGCCTCGATGGCGTACTGCTCGGAGACGAAGCGGTTGAGGCTGTCCGCCAGCATGCGGCGGTCTTCGGTGTGTTCGAAGTTCATGTTCCGTTTTCCTTGCTGCCGATCACAGGCCCAAGATCATCTTGGAGATGATGTTCTTCTGGATTTCGTTGGAGCCGCCGAAGATCGACAGCTTGCGGTAGTTGAAGTACGCGGCGGCGGCCGTGGCGGCAGCCGCGTCGCCGATGGCAGGCTGGTCGTAGCCGGCCTGCAGGGCCTCTTCGATGAAGGGCGCGGCGTAGGGTCCCATGGCGCGGCGCACCAGGGACAGGATTTCCTGGCGGATCTCGGTGCCGCGGATCTTGAGCATGGAGCTTTCGGCGCCCGGCACGCCGCCGCCGGCCACGGCGGCGATCACGCGCAGGTTGGTGGTCTTCATGTTCTCCAGGTCGATCTCGACCTTGGCAAGGCGGGCCGCGAACAGCGGGTCCTGCGTCAGCGGCTTGCCGTTGCGCAGCATGCGGCCGGCGACGGCCTTGAGCTTTTCCAGGCCGGCCACCGAGAAGCCCACGCCCGCGATGTTGGTGCGCTCGTAGGTCAGCAGGTACTTGGCGTAGGTCCAGCCCTTGTTCTCCTCGCCGACCAGGTTTTCCACGGGCACCTTGACGTCGGTGAAGAAGACTTCGTTGACCTCGTGCTCGCCGTCCAGCGTGATGATGGGGCGCACTTCCACGCCGGGCGAGTTCATGTCCACCAGCAGGAAGCTGATGCCCTGCTGCGCCTTGGCTTCGCGATTGGTGCGCACCAGGCAGAAGATCATGTTGGCGTGCTGGCCCAGCGTGGTCCAGGTCTTCTGGCCGTTGACGATGTAGTGATCGCCATCGCGCACGGCCGACGTCTTGACCGAGGCCAGGTCCGAGCCCGAACCCGGCTCCGAATAGCCCTGGCACCACCAGTCGGCGCCATTGAGGATGCGCGGCAGCCAGTGGGCCTTCTGCGCCTCGTTGCCGTACTTGATCAGGACGGGGCCCAGCATGCTCAGCCCGAAGGGCACGATGCGCGGCGTGCCCGCCAGCGCGCATTCATGCTCGAAGATGAACTTCTGCACCGCGCTCCAGCCCGGGCCGCCGTGCTGCTCGGGCCAGTGGTTGGCCAGCCAGCCGCGCTCGTTGAGGATGGCGTGCCAGCGCTCCATGTCCTGCTTGCTCAGTTGCAGGCCGTTCTTGACCTTGTGCGACAGGTCCTCGGGCAGCTTGTCCTTGAGGAAGCCGCGAACCTCGTCGCGGAAGGCCAGTTCTTCAGTCGTAAATTGCAAATCCATTGCTATTCCCCAGTAATCCGTGGCGTTGTAAGCCGTTTGCAGCCCTGAAATTGGCATGCCCTAAGCGAGGGACGCCGAGCAAGGGCCGCCCCGCAGCAAGGGCGTCGTTCCCCTCCCGCGAAGCGAGAGAGGGGGAAGCGGCGCCAGCCGCTCAGGGGGTGCTTATTCAATAAATTTCGAACAGGCCTGCGGCGCCCATGCCACCTGCGATGCACATGGTGACCACGCCCCACTTGGCCTTGCGGCGCTGGCCTTCCAGCAGGATGTGGCCCGCCAGGCGCGCACCCGTCATGCCGAAGGGGTGGCCGATGGAGATGGCGCCGCCGTTGACGTTCAGGCGCTCGTTGGGAATGCCCAGCTTGCGCTGGCAGTACAGGGCCTGGGAGGCGAAGGCCTCGTTGAGTTCCCACAGGTCGATGTCCTCGACCTTGAGGCCGTGGCGCGCCAGCAGCTTGGGGACCGCGAAGACGGGGCCGATGCCCATTTCGTCAGGCTCGCAGCCGGCCACGGCAAAGCCGCGGAAGGCGCCCAGCGGGGACAGGCCCAGGCGCTCGGCCTGCTGGGCCTCCATCAGCACGCAGGCCGACGATCCATCGGACAGCTGCGAGGCATTGCCAGCCGTGATGAACTGGTCCGGGCCCTTGACGGGTTCCAGCTTGGCCAGGCCTTCCAACGTGGTGGAGGCGCGGTTGCAGTTGTCCTTGGTGGCGACCACGTCGCGGTAGGTGATCTCGCCCGTGTCCTTGTTCTTCTCGGCCATGCGCGTGGCGCAGGCAATGATTTCGTCCTTGAACAGGTCGGCGGCCTGGGCGGCGGCCGTGCGCTGCTGGCTTTGCAGCGAGAAGGCGTCCTGGTCCTCGCGGCTGATGCCGTAGCGGCGCGCCACGATGTCGGCCGTGTCGATCATGGCCATGTACAGCGCGGGCTTGTGCTCGACCAGCCAAGGGTCCATGTCGGTGGGCAGGTTGTTGCCGGGGCGGATGCCCGAGATGGTCTCGATGCCGCCGGCCAGCATGGCGTCCACGCCCTCGGCCACGATGCGGCCCGCCGCGATGGCGATGGACTGCAGGCCCGAGGCGCAAAAGCGCGTGATGGTCGTGCCCGCGATGGACAGGGGCAGCTCGGCGCGCAGCACGGTCTGGCGGCCCAGGTTGCGGCCCTGGAAGCCGTCGGGGTTGCCGCAGCCCAGGATCAGGTCCTCGATCATGGCCGGGTCGATGCCCGAGCGCTCGACCGCGGCCTTGACCGAGAAGGCCGCCAGCTGGGCGGCGGGCGTGACGTTGAACTCGCCGCGGTGCGACTTGGTCAGGGGCGTGCGGGCAGTGGAAACGATGACGGCTTCGCGCATGGTCGGTCCTTGCTTGTCTCTGGAAAATTGTTGTGGTTGTGCACGGCCCTGCCCGCTCTGCGTTGGACGGAGCGGGTCAAGGGCATGGCGGTGAAACGCGGGGGCGGCTTACGCTGCCTTGTTCAGGCTTTCGAAATCGCGGCCTTCGGCCACGAGCTTTTCGAGCAGGGGAGCAGGCTTCCAGAACAGCGCGTCTTCCTTGGCGAATTCGCGGATGTCGGCCAGCACCTTGTCCAGACCTTGCATGTCGGCCCACTTCATGGGGCCGCCACGAAAGCGCGGGAAGCCGTAGCCGGACAGGAAGGTCACGTCCACGTCCAGCGGGCGCAGGGCAATGCCCTCCTCCACCACCTTGGCGCCTTCGTTGACCATGGCGGCCATGTAGCGGCGCATGATTTCCTCAGGGGTGAACTTGCGCGGCGTCACGCCCTTCTTGGCGCGCTCGGCATCGACGATGGCCAGCACTTCGGGGTCGGGCTGGCCGACGCGCGCGCCCTGCGGGTAGAGGTAGAAGCCACGGCCCGTCTTCTGGCCGAACCAGCCGCGCTCGCAGACGCGGTCGGCCACTTCGACGTAGCGGGCCTTGGGATCGCGCGTGGCAGCGCGCCGCTTGCGCGTGGCCCAGCCGATGTCGCCGCCGGCCAGGTCGGTGACCTGGAACGGGCCCATCGGGTAGCCGAAGCCGCGCACGGCCTCGTCGATCTCGTAGGGGCTGGCGCCGTCTTCCATGATGTAGTCGGCAGCCTGCTTGTAGACGGCCAGGATGCGGTTGCCGATGAAGCCGTCGCAGACGCCGGCACGCACGGGCACCTTCTTCATGCGCTTGGCCAGCTCGAAGGCCGTGGTCACCACGTCGGGCGCCACCTTGGCGGGCACCACGATCTCCAGCAGCTTCATGATGTTGGCGGGGCTGAAGAAGTGCAGGCCGATCACGTCCTGCGGGCGCGAGGTGGCGGCGGCAATGGCGTCGATGTCCAGGTAGGAGGTGTTGGTGGCCAGCACGGCGCCGGGCTTGCAGACGCGGTCCAGTTCCTTGAACACGGCCTTCTTGACTTCGAGGTCCTCGAACACGGCCTCGATCACCAGGTCCACATCCTTGATGTCGTCATAGGAGGTGCTGGGCGTGTAGCGCGCCATGACGGCGGCCTTGGCCTCCTCGGTCATGCGGCCCTTGGCGATCAGGCCGTTGTAGACCTTCTCCACATTGGCCTGGCCGCGCGCGATGGAGTCGGCGTCGCGCTCGATCATGGTCACCGCGAGGCCCGCGTCCAGCGCGGACACCGTGATGCCGGCGCCCATGGTGCCGCCGCCGATGACGGCGATCTTGGCAAAGTGGCGCGGCGCAGCGGCCTTGGCTTCGGGAATCTTGGCGGTTTCGCGCTCGGCGAAGAAGGCGTGGATCAGGCCGGCGCGCTGCGGGCTGTTCAGGCATTCCACGAACAGGGCGCGCTCCTTGGCGATGCCTTCGTCGAAGGGCAGCTCCACGGCGGCGCGCACGCATTCCACGATCTTCAGCGGCGAGAACAGGCCGCGGCTCTTCTTGGCGGTCTCGGCGGCCAGCGCGTCGAGTTCGGCCAGGGCGGCGGCCTTGTCGGCAATCTCGATGTCACGCGTGCGGCGCGGCGCGGTATTGGTTGCCAGCAGCTCGTTGGCGTAGGCCAGGCCTGCGGCCGTGGCGTCGGTGCCGTCCACCAGCTTGTCCACCAGGCCGGCAGCGAGCGCAGCCTTGGCCGACAGGTGCTTGCCGCTGAGCATGAGGTCGGCGGCCGCCTTCACGCCCATCAGGCGCGGTGCGCGCTGCGTGCCGCCGGCGCCGGGCAGCAGGCCCAGGTTGACTTCGGGCAGGCCGAGCTTGGCAGCCGGCAAAGCCAAGCGGTAGTGGGCCGACATGGCCACTTCCAGGCCGCCGCCCAGGGCCGGGCCATGGATGGCGGCGACCACGATCTTGTCGGAGGCTTCAAGGCGATTGAGCACCTCGGGCAGCGAGGGCGGCATGGCGGGCTTGCCGAATTCGCGGATGTCTGCTCCGGCGATGAAGGCCTTGCCCTCACCCACGATGAGCACGGCCTTCACGGCGGCATCCGATTCGGCCTGCTCCACGGCAGCCAGCAGGCCGGCGCGCACGGCCTGGCCCAGGGCATTCACGGGGGGTTGTTGATGCTGACCACCAGCACGGCACCATCAAGGCGGGTCTGGACCACGGAAGCCTGGGCTTGTTCGCTCATCTGTATGTCTCCGAACTTGGGTTTTCCACTCAAAACATCCATTCTTGCTACGACAATGGTTCTTTACAATCCCATGAATCATTGACAGACTGTAAAAAAATCTTTGACATTGAGTCGCTTGCGCGCCTTCCCCCTCTATTCGCTGCGCGAGGAGGGGGACGACACCATCGCTGCAGGGCGGCACGGCCGGCGTAGGCCCTTGCTCGGTGTCCCTGGTTTTGGAGCCCCGCCCATTTCATAGGCTGTGGGCGAAGCAAAGTATCTGGACATATCCATGGATCTGAACTCGCTGACCCTGCTGGTGGAAATCATCGATAGCGGCAATCTGAGCCAGGCGGCGCGCAAGCTGAAGATGACGCGGGCCAATGTGAGCTATCACCTGACGCAGCTGGAAAAATCGGTGGGGGTGCAGCTGGTGCGGCGCACCACGCGGCGCGTGGAGCCTACCGAGGTGGGGATGCGGATGTACGAGCATGGCCGCGCGATCCAGAACGAGATGATGTCGGCGCGCGAGACGATCACGTCCCTGGGCCAGGGGATGGCGGGGCGCGTGGGGCTGAGCGTGCCCAGCGGCTATGGGCAGATCGTGATGAGCGACTGGCTGATCGAGTTCAAGCGGCTGTATCCGGGCATCGTGCTGGATGTGCTGTTCGAGAACCGGGCCGACCATTTGCGCGACGAGGTGGACATCGCCATCCGCGTGATCCAGGAGCCGCCGCTGTCGGTGATTGCGCGCAGCCTGGGCAATGTGCACTACGTGGCCTGCGCCTCACGCGAGTATGCGCAGCAGCACGGCCTGCCCGCCACGCTGTACGAGCTGCGCAACAGCCCGCTGATCACGGCCGGCGTGATGGGCCGCCAGCTGCGCCTGTCGGCCTACCAGGGAACGGACCGCCAGGAGGTGCTGCTGGCACCGACCATGATCTCCGAGCACTTCCCATTCCTGCGCCAGGGCATTCTGGCGGGCCTGGGCGTGGGCCTGGTGCCCGACTACGTCGTGCAGGACAAGGTGGCCAGCGGCGAGGTGGTGCTGACCCTGCAGGAGTACCGCCTGAGCATCTTCGGCACCCACATGTACTTGCTGTACCTGCCCGACCGTCATCAGACGCGGGCCGTGCGCACCTGCATCGACTTCCTGCTGGCCAAGGCCGGCCAGGGCGGCAGCGGCAGCGGCGACGCTGCCGCCACCTGAATCAGCGGCGGTACCAGCCGCCCGGACGCTGGTACCAGCCACGCGGGCCATGGTCCCAGCCGTGCGGACGCCAGGCATAGCCGGGATGCGGCGGCGCGGCCCAGTAGCCGGGGCGCCAGGCATAGCGGCCGCCACCCCAGCCCCAGGAGCCGCCGATCCAGACATGGACCGGCGAGGGAGCGACCGGAATGACCTCGGTCTGCAGCGGCGGCGGCGCCATGGGCGCGTAGACCACCTCGCCCGAAGGACCTACGGGATAGGCAGGCGCCACCACGCAGCCGGTCAATGCCAGGGTGGCGGCAGCCAGGACCAGGGCCGGAACCAGGCGACGGCCCGGCGTTTGAATCGATACAGACTTCACGATGCACTCCTGGCCGCACTTTGGGCGGCCATGCAGATACAACGAAAAAGCCCCTGCCGGTTGTTGACAGGGGCTTGTGAAGCCTGGGTAAAGATCAAGTCTGGCTGTACGTGAGGTTGAGACGGGCCCTACATCCAAGGGTTCAAGACGCGCACTCCATGAACATGGAACGGCTCGAAATCCTTGATGTTGCGAGTGACCACGCACAAGCCATGCACCTTCGCCGTGGCCGCAATCAGGCTGTCGGCCAGCGGCCGCGGCGCAGGCACGTGGTAGGCCGCGTTTTCCATGGCAACCATCGCATCCACTGGCAGCACACGCCCCTGAAAGGCCGTGAACACGCGTTCCACCAGCCAGCGGCGCAGCACCTGCCCGGCAACCGGGTCTTGCCGGGCTTTCAACTGCACGCCTTTCTCCAGCTCCATCAGCGTGATCGCGCTGATGAAAAGGGAGTCGGCCGCGACCGATTGCGCCCAGGCCACAACGCCATCGTTCGCGCGGCCCGACGATGCCTTGCGCAGTTCGGAAACGATGTTGGAGTCCACCAGATACATCAGGACAGGTCCACGGCGCGCGGCAAATCCTTCGTGCGCTCAATGTCGAAATCGATATCGGCGGCCTCGGGCATGTCCAGCAATTGAAGAATGCTCCGTGTCTGCCCCGACAGTTCACGGAATTTCTCAATGCTCATCAGCACGTGGGCAGGTTGCCCCCGGTCCAGGATGTAGACCACGTCATCACCGCTGGCCGCTTTCTTGGCAGCGGAAACATGCTGGTTGAATTCACGGCTGCTGAAGGTCGAAATCTGCATGACGCACCTCCGTCAAAGAAAATGCTTGTACGTTACTACATTCGCATAAATGCAGCACCGGACAAGCATTTCTGATGGGGCTTCGGGAAGCGGAGCCCCGTCGATGACCGGGCTCCCACTGGACAGGCTCCAGCGTGTCGAACCTGATCCTGAATCAGAGGTTCTGCGCGTTCTGCAGCGCGGCAATGCGCTCTTCGATCGGCGGGTGGGTCGAGAACAGCTTGCCGATGCCGCCGGCAATGCCCATCGCGGCCACGCTCTTGGGCAGCTCGCCGGGGTGCATGCCGCCCAGGCGGGCCAGGGCATTCATCATGGGCTGCTTGCGGCCCATGAGCTGGGCGGCGCCCGCGTCGGCGCGGAATTCGCGCTGGCGCGAGAACCAGGCCACGATGATGGCGGCCAGGAAGCCCAGCACGATGTCCAGCACGATGGTGGTCACGTAGTAGCCGATGCCGGGGCCCGAGCTGCTTTCGTCGTTCTTGCGCAGGAAGCTGTCCACGGCATAGCCGATGACGCGCGACAGGAAGACCACGAAGGTGTTCATCACGCCCTGGATCAGGGTCATGGTCACCATGTCGCCATTGGCGATGTGGGCGACCTCGTGGCCGATCACGGCCTCCACCTCTTCGCGCGTCATGCCTTCCAGCAGGCCCGTGGACACGGCCACCAGGGCCGAGTTCTTGAAGGCGCCGGTGGCGAAGGCATTGGGCTCGCCCTCGTAGATGCCGACTTCGGGCATGCCGATGCCGGCACGGTCGGCGAAGCCGCGCACGGTGTTGACGATCCAGGCCTCATCGGCGTTGCGCGGCTCGTTGATCACGTGCACGCCCGAGCTCCACTTGGCCAGGGGCTTGGAGATCAGCAGCGAGATGATGGCGCCGCCAAAGCCCATGATGAAGGCGAAGCCCAGCAGGGCCCCGAGGTTCAGGCCATTGGAAGTCAGGAAGCGGTTGACGCCCAGCAGGCTGGCGACGATGCCCAGCACCACCACGACGGCGACGTTGGTCAAAAGAAAAAGTGCGATGCGTTTCATCAGTGGGTTCTCCACAAAGTGGGGAAAGGGGGAAGGATCTGGGCCCTGCAGCGTTGAAAAGTGAGGGCCCCACCGGCTGTTTTCAAGCCGGGTCCTGCGCCGTTGTCATTCCTTGTTGTGATGCTTGTGCGGAACGGGGCGCCCGGAACACGAGAGAGTCATCATAGAAGGAAAAGTTCTCGTTCTCGTGGCACCAGCCGGGCACGCCCAGCACGGGCAAGGGTGCAAAAGGCTTGCACGCCAGCGTGTCGGCCTCCAGCCAGATGCTGCCGGCCAGCCAGGCGTCGATGTCCGCCGTGGCGGGGCCTGCCGTGGCGCCTGCACCATCCGTGTGCACGCACAGCACATGGGCCGTGATGGGCTTGCGCGGCTGCACCAGCTTTTCCAGCAGCGCATGGCCTATGGGCAGCAGCCTGGCCTGGCGCCACAGCGCGCGCTGCTCCACGAAGAGCTGGTGCCAGCGCCGGTGGCGCAGCGCATCGCACAGCGCGGCCGGCGCCAGCAGCAGGGCGCCGTTCTCGTCCAGCACGGTGACGGCATCGCGCAGCGGCCCGCGCTGCGAACCCACGCCCGCCTGGGCAATGGCGCGGGCCTGCAGGGCATTGCAGCGCTGCTTGAGCGCGGGCCAGCGCAGCCAGATCAGTCCGTTGAAGAAGTCATGCAGGTTGTCGCGCGTGGGGATGCAGCGCGTCTCGAAGATGAACTGCTCGTAGGCCTTGCCATCGGGCAGATCGTGCTGGGGCACAAAGCGCCAGGGCAGCGACTGTGCGTCGGCCAGTGACTGCAGGGCCTGCCAGACCGGCCGGCCCTGCGCCACCTGCAGGCAGGCCGCCCTGCCCTGCGTTTGCAGCCCCTGCAGCCAGGGCGCATTCCAGTCGATGGGAAACGTCAATTGCCGGACGGCCTGGACTGGGCCTTGGCCAGGCGCTTGTCGCGCACGGCCACGCGCGAGGTGCCCTCGTCGCGCATCTCGAACGCCTGCGTGGCCGCCAGCAGCTTGGTGAGCGTGGCGTAGCCGTAGTTGCGCGCATCGAACGAGGCCTTGTTGCCGATCTGCGCACCCACGGCGCCCACATGGGCCCAGCCGCTTTCGTCCTGCGTGGCGTTGACGGCGCTGCGCAGCATGGCCAGCAGCCGCTTGTCCTGGCGCAGTTCCTGGCTGGGAACGCGCAGGCAGGGACGCTGGGGCTGGGCTTGGGGTTCTGCCGAGGGTTCGTTCTCGGCCTGGGCCGGCGCACGCTCCTTTCCAGCGCCGTTCGGCGGCTGGGGAGCGGTAGCCACTGCGGCTGCAGCCACGGGCGGCACCGCCGCCTGGCCCGCCTCATGCGCGGCGTCCTGGCCATTGCCGTTGGCGGGCGCCGCCTCGCCCAGCGCCTCCAGGTACAGGAAGCGCGAGCAGGCATTGACGAAGGGCTGGGGCGTCTGCGCCATGCCGAAGCCGTAGACGGCCGCACCCTTGGAGCGCAGGTGCATCACCAGCGGGGTGAAGTCGGCGTCGGAGGAGACGATGCCGAAGGCGTCGGGCCGCTCGGTGTAGAGCAGCTCCATGGCGTCCACGGTCATCGCCATGTCGGTGGCGTTCTTGTGCTTGGAGTAGTCGAACTGCTGCATGGGCCGCAGTGCGAAATCGAGCAGCTTGCGCTGCCAGCCGCTGAGCGAATGCTTGGTCCAGTTGCCGTAGGCGCGGCGGATGTCGATGACGCCGAAGGTCGACAGCTCGGTCAGGATCTCGTCGATCATCTCGGCCGGCGCGTTGTCGGCGTCGATCAGCAGGGCGATGCGCGGTTGCGGCTCAGGCATGGCAATCCTCTGGCGGGTGGCAGTCCCGCCAGCTTAAACCAGCTTCCAGGGCAGGGCTTCGCCGGAGCGCAGCGGCTTCAGTTGCGCCTCGCCGAAGGCGAAGCTGTCCGGCGGCGTCCAGCTTTCGCGCACCAGGGTGATCTTGCCGGTGTTGCGCGGCAGGCTGTAGAAGTCCGGGCCGTTGAAGCTGGCGAAGGCTTCGAGCTTGTCCAGCGCGCCGGCATTGTCGAAGGCCTCGGCATACATCTCGATGGCGGCATGGGCGCTGTAGCAGCCGGCGCAGCCGGTGGCGTGTTCCTTGAGATGGGCCGCGTGCGGCGCGCTGTCGGTGCCCAGGAAGAACTTGGGCAGGCCGCTGGTGGCTGCCTCCACCAGGGCCAGGCGGTGCGTCTCGCGCTTGAGCACGGGCAGGCAGTAGTAGTGGGGACGGATGCCGCCCGTGAAGATGGCGTTGCGGTTGAACAGCAGATGCTGGGGCGTGATGGTGGCGCCCACGAAGCGGTCGGCCTCGGTCACGTACTGGGCGGCTTCGCGCGTGGTGATGTGTTCGAAGACGATCTTGAGTTCGGGGAAGTCGCGGCGCAGCGGGATCAGGTGCTGGTCGATGAAGGCGGCCTCGCGGTCGAACAGGTCGATGTCGCTGCTGGTGACTTCGCCGTGCACCAGCAGCAGCAGGCCTTCGCGCTGCATGGCTTCCAAAGTGGGGTAGATCTTGCGCAGGTCGGTGACGCCGTGGTCGCTGTTGGTGGTGGCGCCTGCCGGGTAGAGCTTGCATGCCACGACGCCGGCCGCCTTGGCGCGCACGATTTCCTCGGGCGGCAGGTTGTCGGTGAGGTACAGCGTCATCAGCGGCTCGAAGGCCATGCCCTCGGGCACGGCCGAGAGGATGCGCTGCTTGTACTCCAGCGCCTGCTCGGCGGTGGTCACCGGCGGCTTGAGGTTGGGCATGATGATGGCGCGCGCAAACTGCGCGGCCGTATGCGGCACCACGCTGCGCATGGCTTCGCCATCGCGCACGTGCAGGTGCCAGTCATCGGGACGGGTGATCGTGAGGGTGTTGGTGGAGGCGGTCATTCCGCCATTTTCCCATCGCCGCGAAACCGTGGACCAATTGCGGGGCACGCCACCCTCGGGACTGGCGCGTGGCTAACGCGGTCGCAGGTGCTGCGGTCCCAGCTCCTGCAGGCCTTGCACGCCGATCAGGGCCATGTTGCGCCGCATCTCGGCCGCCAGGATGGCGATGGCGTGCAGCACGCCGGCCTCGCCGCCCACGGCGCCCGCATAGTTGAAGGGCCGGCCCACGAAGACGAAGTGTGCGCCCAGGGCCAGCGCCACCAGCACGTCGTTGCCCCTGCGAAAGCCGCTGTCGATCATCACCGGGTAGTCCGGCCCCAGCGCACCCACCACCAGGGGCAGCATGTGCAGGGGCGCGACCGCGCCATCGAGCTGGCGGCCGCCGTGGTTGGACAGGATGATGGCGTCGGCCCCGGCATCGCGCGCGGCCAGCGCGTCCTGCGGACTGAGGATGCCCTTGACCACGAGGCGGCCCTTCCAGCGCCGGCGTATCAGGGCCAGGTGTTCCCAGCTCAGGTGGTCGCGTGCGCCGAAGTCGCGCGTGACGGTGGACGAGAGAATGGGCGCGCCGCGCGTGGCCTGCGAGTTCTCGAAGTGCGGCATGCCGTGCCGCACCAGGGTGCGCAGCGCCGTGCCCAGCAGCCAGCGCGGATGGGTGATGCCCTCCCAGGCCAGGCGCAGGCCGGGCCGCAGCGGCGTCGAGAAGCCCGCGCGGATGTTGTTCTCGCGGTTGCCCGACACGGGCGTGTCCACGGTGACGACCAGGGTGGCGAAGCCTGCGGCCTCCGCCCGCCCCAGCAACTGCACGATGCGTTCGGTCTCGCCGGGCACATAGGCCTGGAACCAGGCCTGGGGATTGGCCTGGACCACCTCCTCCATGCGGATCAGCGAGGTGCCGCTCAGGATGGCCGGGATGCGGGCCGCCGCCGCCGCGCGCGTCTGCACCAGGTCGCCCCGGTAGGCCGACAGCGCGCTGATGCCCATGGGCGCGATGCCGAAGGGCGCAGCCCAGGTCTGGCCCAGCAGCGGCGTGGCCAGCGTGCGCCGCGAAGTGTCGGTGAGCACGCGCGTCACCCAGCGGTGGGCATCGAAGGCCTCGCGGTTGGCGCGCAGGGATTTGTCGGTCTCGCAGCCGCCGCTGACGTAGGCGAAGATCGGCGCAGGCAGGTGGTGGCGCGCCGCCCGCTCGAAATCATCGAGCGACAGGATGCGCCTGAGCCTGCGCGGCGTGGCGGAGGCCTGGCCCGCGCCCAAGAGTGCGGGTGGGGGTGCGGAGGAACTGGGGGTGTCGAGCCGGTCGACCTCGATTGGGGCTGCCATGGTCAGTTGATCTGGAACTTGCCCTCGCGGATCAGCTTGCCCCATTTGGCGTGCTCGCTGCGAATCCACTCGCCGAACTGCGCGCCATTGGCAGGCGTGGCCATGCTGCCTTCCTGGGCCAGCTTCTCTTTGACCTCCTTGGTGGCCAGCAGCTTCATGGTCGCGTCGGCAATGCGCTCGGCGATGGGGGCGGGCAGGTTGGCCGGCCCCACCAGGCCCAGCCAGGTGGAGGCCTCGAAGCCCGGATAGCCCTGCTCGGCCACCGTGGGCACGTCGGGCAGGGACGGCACGCGCTGGGCCGAGGTGACGGCCAGCGCACGGATCTTGCCCGTGGCCAGCTGCGACATCACCGAGACCGTGTTGCCGAAGTACAGGTCCACCTGCCCGCCCATCAGGTCGGTGAGGGCGGTATTGGCGCCCTTGTAGGGCACCTGCAGCACCTCGATGCCCGCGCGGCGTGCCAGCATTTCCCCGGCCAGGTGGCCTACCGTGCCATTGCCGGCCTGGGCGATGCCGTAGGTGCCGGGCCTGGCCTTGGCCGCCTTGATGAAGTCCTGCAGGTTCTTGAAGGGCGAGTCGCGCCGCACGGTCAGCACCACGGGCTGCAGGGCCACGCTGGCGATGGGCGTGAAGTCCTTGAGCGCATCGAAGGGCATCTTGGCGTAGAGGCTGGGATTGATGGCCAGGTTGGCGGCCTGCCCCATGCCGATGGTGTAGCCGTCCGGCGCGGCCTTGGCCACGGCATCCAGGCCGATGTTGCCGCCCGCGCCGGGCTTGTTGTCTATGACCATGGTCCAGCCCATGGCGAGGTTGAGCCGGTCGGCCACCAGGCGCGAGGTGGCATCCGTGCCGCCGCCGGGCGGAAACGGCACGACCAGGCGCACGGGCCGCTGCGGCCATTCGCCCTGGGCCAGCGCCAGTGCAGGGAAGGCCGTGGCCAGGGCGGCGGCAGCGCCGCCCAGAAGATGCCGTCTGCGCATTGTCATTGTTTGTCTCCTTGGAATCGTTATGGCGGGAAAAAGTCGGGCGCAGCCTGCGCAGGGGACGCTAGACCGGCAGGCCCTTGGCGCGCAGCACGGCGTCGAAGCGCTCGGGGTCGGCCGTGCCGCTGCGGTTGGTCTCGCGGATGACGGCCTCGCGGGCCAGGTGGGCCTGGCTGCGGCGCAGCACCTCGGCGGCCTCGGCCGCGGGCACGGCGATCACGCCGTCGGCATCGCCCACGATCAGATCGCCGGGCAGCACGGCCAGGCCGGCGCAGGCCACGGGCACATTGATCTCGCCCGGGCCGTCCTTGCTGGGCCCGCGGTGCGTGTGGCCGCGCGCAAAGATGGGCATGCCGTCCTGCGCCCATTCGCACAGGTCGCGGATGGCACCGTCGATGACCAGGCCGCCCAGGCCGCGCGCCAGGCAGGTGGTGCGCATCAGGCCGCCGACCAGGGCCTGCGAGACATCGCCGCCGCCGTCGATGACCAGCACATCGCCGGGCTGCACCATCATCAGCGCCTTGTGGATCATGAGGTTGTCGCCGGGCCGCACGCGCACGGTGACGGCGGGGCCGCAGAGAACGGCCTCCAGCCGCGCGTGGTACTGGCGCAGGCCGATGGCGCCGACATTGCGGCTCATGGCGTCGCCGATGGCGGCCACGGGAATGGCCTTGAAGGCCTGGACGACGCCGGCCTCGGGGCCTTCGGCGCGCGGATGGATGCGGTAGCCCGCAGGCCATTGGCTGGATGGGGTGGTCATGGCAAATCTCCGGGAAAAACAGCTCAGCGCAGAACCTCGGGGTTCACGCAGTGGGAAGGGTCGGCGGGGCTGCCCTGCAGCCAGCCCAGCACATTGACGGCGGCCATGCCGGCCATGGCCGCCAGCGCGGCGGGCGTGGAGCCGCCCACATGGGGCGTCAGCACCACGTTGTCCAGCGCGGCCAGGGCGTGGCCTACAGGCAGGGGCTCCTCGGCCATGGTGTCCAGGCCGGCGGCGGCCAGGTGGCCGCTGCGCAGGGCGTGGATCAGCGCCGCCTCGTCCACCACCTCGCCCCGCGCGGTGTTGACCAGCAGGGCGCCGCGCGGCAGCTGGGCGATGCGGCCGGCATCGAGCAGATGGCGCGTGCGAGCATTCAGGGGCACGTGCAGGCTGAGCACATCGGACAGGGGCAGCAGCTCGTCCACCGAGCCCAGCATGCGCACGCCCGCCACGGCGCCGGACCCTGGGGCGCAGGCCGGATCGAACGCTGGATCGAAGGCCACCACCTGCATGCCCAGCGCCAGCGCCACGCGCGCCACGCGCTGGCCCACCTGGCCAAAGCCCAGCAGGCCCAGGGTGCGGCCGCTCAGCTCCAGGCCGTCCTGGGCGCGGGACCAGCGGCCGGCGCGCAGCTCGGCATCCATCCAGGCGATGCGGCGGGCGGCCGCGAACATCAGGCCCAGCGTCATCTCGGCCACGGACTGGGCATTGGCGCCCGGCGTCACATAGACCGGAATGCCCCGCTGGCTGGCCGCGGCCACATCGATATTGCTCACGCCCACGCCGTGCTTGGAGATGACCTTGAGCGTGGGACAGGCCGCGATGGCAGCGGCCGACAGCGTGGCCGTGCGCGAGATCACGGCATCGACGCTCTCGCGTGCCAGCACGGCGGCGACCTCGGCCTCGCCGCCGCCGTCTTGCAGGTACAGCACGCGGCAGTGCGCCGCCTGCAGGCGCTGCAGCCCGGCGGGCGCCAGGCGTGGCGCGGTCACGAAAACGGTGGGCGGGTGGGTAGTGGCGGTCATGGAAACGGGCAATTCGCTTTGTCGATGCACCGCATTCTTGTGAGCGCCACCCATTCCGTCCATTCGATAATGTTCATTCAAACATCACTTTTATTCATCGATGGACCTGCACCTGCGCGACCTGCGCTTCTTCGAGATCGTGGCCGACCTCGGGCACCTGGGCCGGGCCGCAGAACAGCTGGGGCGCACCCAGCCCGCGCTGAGCAAATGCATACAGCGCCTGGAACTGACCGTGGGCGGCGCGCTGTTCGAGCGTGCCGGGCGCGGCATACGCCTCACGCCGCTGGGCGATGTGCTGCTGGCGCGCGCGCGCATGCTGCGCAATGCCAGCCAGGAGGCGCTGCGCGAGGTGCGCGACTTCAACGAAGGCCATGCCGGCCATGTGCGCATCGGCAGCGGGCCGGTGGCCGCCGATCACCTGCTGCCCGAGCTGTGCAGCAAGGCCCTGGCCGACGGGCGGCGCATCACCATCAGCATCGTGATCGGCCCCAGCTGGGAACTGCGCGACCGCCTGCGCGAGGGCCAGCTGGACCTGCTGATCGGCCTCACGGCCGAGGGCGATCCGGAGCTGGTCTCCCACCCGATCGCCGAGGATGTGGTGGTGGTCGCGGCGCGCCAGGACCATCCCGTCTTCGAGCGCCAGCGCATCACCATGGCCGCGCTGCTGCGCCATCCCTGGGCCCTGCCCAGCGCCAACATTCCCAGCCGGCAATGGCTGGACCAGGCCTTCACCTCGCGCGGCATGCCGGCGCCCACGGTGCAGGTGGAGGCGGGCTCCATACCGCTGCTGCCGCGCATGGTGGCCAAGACCGATCTGCTGACCTTCGTCTCGCGCCACACGCTGCGGCTGGAGCGCAGCCGCACGCTCAGGGAAGTGCGACTGCCGGCCACCACGCTGCGCCGCCACCTGGGCGTGACCTGCCGGCGCGACGGCTATCTGTCTCCCGCGGCCCGGCACATGCTGGAGCTGCTGCGCGCCGACGGCCAGGCCCTGTTCGGCGAGGATGCCTCGCCTCTGGACGAGGACTGATTCCAGCGGTCCGGGGCTAGGGCCCCGGCCGCGCGCCCGCATCGGCCAGGCGCAGCAGGCCCGCCAGGTCGACGATGGTCAGCCGGCCATAGGCGGCCTGCAGCAGGCCGCGCTGCTCCAGCAGGCGCAGCTCCTTGTTGATGGTCTGGCGCGAGACCGACAGCATGGCGGCCAGGTCGCTCTGCGAGATGCGCAGCACCACGCCCTGCCCGTCGGGCGCGGGCTGGCCATGCGTGGGGGCCAGCCGCGCCAGCAGCTCGGCCACGCGGTTGTCGATGTTGCTGAAGGCGTGGCGCTGCTGGACGACGATCAGCTCGTGCATGCGCGCCAGCACCAGCAGGCAGATATCCTTCCACAGCGGCGGATGGGCATCGAGCAGGGCCAGGAAGGACTCGCCGGGGATCTCCACCAGCACGGTGGGCTGGTGCGCGTGGTAGTCGTAGACGAATTGCGTGTGCTCCAGCAGCCGCGCCAGGCCGACGATGTCGCCCGCGCTGTGCATGGACAGCACGAAGCGCGAGCCCGTGGCGTCCACGCCGCCCACTTCCACGCAGCCCGAAGCCACCACCAGCACCTCGCGCCGCTTGGGGTCGGCGGCGCGCACCTGCTGGTGGCGCTCGTAGCGGCCCAGGCGGGACAGCGCCGTCAGCTCATCCAGCACCTCGGGCGGCCAGTTGCGCAGCATGCGGCACAGGCCCAGGGCGCGGCGGATCAGCGCCGAAGGGTCGGCCACGGGAGCAGGCTTGGAGCGCATGGTTCTCTCACGATGTCGAAGGCCCCGGGTTAGTCCGGTGCCCATGTACCGCCATTTGTCAATGGCTTGACAGAGTGCATCCCCTGTCGCTCGGGATAGTAGCAAGCAAGCCACCGGGCAAAGCATCCGGGGCGCTACCAAGGAGACAAGTTCGTGAAGCACAAGCATTGGCTGGCCGCCGGCGGCATGGCGGCCCTGGGCACGTCCGCGTGGGCCCAGAGCAGCGTGGAGATGTTCGGCATCGTCGACGTCCACATCAACAGCGCAAGGTCGGGCGCCACGCGCCTGAGCCGGCTGGAGGATGGGGGCAGCGCGGCATCGCGCATCGGCTTTCGCGGCAGCGAGGACCTGGGTGGCGGCCTGCGCGCCCAGTTCATGCTGGAGGCCGGCGTGGCGCCGGACACGGGCCTGGGCACCATTCCCGGCCCGGGCCTGGCCTTCACGCGGCAGGCCTGGGTGGGACTGAACAGCGGCTGGGGCGCCGTGGAGATGGGCCGCATGTACACGCCCATGTTCGGCGCGCTGTTCCGCGCCGATCCGCTGGGCATGAACGCGCTGTTTTCCTCGCTGAACCTGGTGTCGGCCACCGATGCCCAGGCCGGCCTGCGGCCGTTTGCGGCGCGGGCCAACAACCTGGTGCGCTACCGCACGCCGGCAGGCCAGCCCTGGCTGGCGGACCTGGCCTATTCCTTCGGCGAAGTGGCTTCGCCGAACAGCAGCAACGGCCGCCTCTATGGCGCCACGCTGGGCTGGAACCAGAAGCCCTGGTTCCTGGCCTACAGCTTCCAGAAGTCCGTGGAAGGCAGCGCCGCCGCACCCGTGGCCGCGCCCGCCACCAGCCAGTACCAGGCACTGTCGGCCAGTTGGGAAGCCCTGGACGGGCTGCGCCTGACGGGCAACTACGTCATCAACCGCGTGGACCGTGCCGGCACACCCAAGGCGAAGCTGGCCCAGCTGGGCGCCGATTGGAGCGTGGATGCGCGCTCCAAGCTGCTGGTCTCGGTGGCGCGGCGCGAGGTGGGCGGCACGGACCGCGCCCAGAACACCTGGACGCTGGGCTACGACTACGCGCTGAGCAAGCGCACCGTGCTCTACGCGCGCTGGCTGCAGCTGGGCAACGCGGCCAATGCCTCGGCCGCCATTGCCAACGTGCCGGTGGCCGCCAACAGCGGCGACGGCGTGCGGTCCCTGGCGCTGGGCGTGCGCCACAACTTCTGAGGGACACCCATGACCGACAGCCATTGCTTCGACACTTCCCGGCTCGACGCGCTGTTCGCGCCGCGCTCCATCGCCGTGGTCGGCGCCTCGGACCAGGCCAGCAAGATCGGCGGCATTCCGCTGGACTACCTGCTGCGCTTCGGCTACGGCGGCGCGCTGTATGCGGTGAACCCGCGCGCCAGCCGCGTGCAGGGCCTGCCCGCGCACGAGCGGCTGGCCGCCATCGGCGCGCCGGTGGACCTGGCCATCGTCGCCGTGCCGCAGTCGCAGGTGGCCGGCGTGCTGGAGGATGCGGCCGCTGCGCGCGTGCAGTCCATGGTGCTGTTTTCCTCGGGCTATGCCGAGACCGGCTCCGACGGCACGGCCGCCCAGCAGGCGCTGGCGCGGCGCGCGCAGGAGGCGGGCATACGCCTCATAGGCCCGAACTGCCTGGGCTTCATGCGCCCCGGCCACCAGGTCTACGCCACGTTCTCGCCCGCGCCGGGCGGCGGGCTGGTGCGGCCCGGGCGCATCGGCATGGTCAGCCAGTCGGGCGCCTTCGGTGCCTATGCCTACAGCCTGGCGCGCGAGCGCGGGCTGGGCCTGTCGCTGTGGGCCACCACGGGCAACGAGGCCGATGTGCAGCTAGCCGATGGCCTGGCCTGGCTGGCCCAGGACCCCGAGACCGACGTGATCATGGCCTACATGGAAGGCTGCCGCGACGGCCCCCGGCTGCGCGCGGCCCTGGCCCTGGCGCAGGAGCGCGGCAAGCCCGTGGTCATGTGCAAGGTGGGCACCAGCGCCCTGGGCGCGGCCGCCGCCGCATCGCACACGGCCTCGCTGGCGGGCAACGATGCCGTCTATGACGCGGTGTTCCGCCGCTACGGCGTGCTGCGCGCGCATTCCATCACCGACTTCTTCGCGCTGGCGGCCAGTGCCTCCATCGCCCGGGCCCCCAAGGGGAGGTCCATCGGGCTGTTCACGGTCTCGGGCGGCGTGGGCGCCATGATGGCCGACGACGCCAGCGCAGCCGGCCTGGACGTGGCACCGCTGTCCGATGCGGCCCAGCGCCAGTTGCGCGAATGGGTGCCGTTTGCCGCGCCGCGCAACCCCGTGGACATCACGGGCCAGGTCACCAACGACATGACGCTGCTGGAGCGCAGCGCCCGCCTGATGCTGGCCGACCGGCAGTTCGACAGCTGGCTGGGCTTCTTCGCGGCAGGCGGCCTGTCCGACGCCTTCTGGCCCGTGCTGCAAAGCCTGGTGCAGACGCTGCGCACCCACCATCCCGATACCCTGCTGGCCGTCAGCACACTGTGCCCGCCCGAGCGCCGCGATGCGCTGGAGGCGCTGGGCTGCCTGGTGTTCGCCGACCCGGGCGCGGCCATACGCTGCATTGGCGCGCTGGCCCGCCTGCATGAAACACCGCAGGCTCTGCCCGCGATGGCCGATGCAGGCAGCGCACTGCACCTGCCGGCGGGCACGCTGTCGGAGCAGCGCAGCATGGCCCTGCTGGCCGAGGCCGGCGTGCCCGTGGTGCCGCACCGGCTGGTGCGCACGGCGGCCGAGGCAGCGCAGGCCGCGCAGGCCGCGCAGGAGATGGGCGGACGCATTGCCCTCAAGGTCTGCAGCGATGCCATCGCCCACAAGTCCGACGTGGGCGGCGTGGCACTGAACCTGGCGGATGCGGCCGGCGCCCAGGCCGCCTTCGACCGCATCCTGGCCAATGCGCGCCAGGCCCGGCCCGATGCGCACATCGACGGCGCGCTGGCCGCCCCCATGGTGCAGGGCGGCGTGGAGTGCATCGCCGGCGTGCACCGCGACCCGGTGTTCGGCCCGGTGCTGATGTTCGGGCTGGGCGGCATCCATGCCGAGATCCTGCGCGATGTCTCGCTGCGCCTGCTGCCCATCACGCGCGACGACGCGCTGGCCATGGTGCGCGAGCTGCGGGCCTTTGCCGTGCTGGACGGCGCGCGCGGCCGCCCCCGCGTGGACCTGGACAGCATTGCCGACACGCTGTGCGCCCTGGCCGGCTTTGCGCAGCGCGCAGGCGCCACGCTGGAAAGCGCCGAGATCAACCCCCTGATCGCCCGCCCGCGCGCAGACGGCGGCTGCGTGGCCGTCGATGCGCTGGTCATCGGCAGGGAGGCTGCATGAAAGCCAATGCCCATTCCATCTCCCACCAGGAGGCCACCATGAACACACCCCTGCTGCGCACCACCGCGCTGACCTGCCTTGCCCTGGCCTGCAGCGCCGCGCTGGCCCAGGACGGCTATCCCGCCCGGCCCGTTCGCATCGTCGTGCAATACCAGGCCGGCGGCTCCACCGACACCGTGGCGCGCATCCTGGCCGAGGGCCTGGCCAAGCGCCTGGGCCAGCCCGTGGTGGTGGACAACCGCAGCGGCGCGGGCGGCATCATCGGCACCGAGCATGTGGCCAAGAGCGCGCCCGACGGCCACACCCTGCTGCTGACCGTGCCCGGGCCCATCACGGCCAACCTGGTGCTCTACAAGAAGCTGCCCTACGACCCGCGCACCGAGCTGCGCATGGTCTCGGACGTGGTCTCGCCCTCCATGGTGATGGCGGTCAACCCGGCCGTGCCGGCCAAGGACTTCAAGGGCCTGGTCGAGGCCGTGCGCCAGTCGCCGGGCAAGTACGCCATGGGTTCCTGGGGGGCGGGCACGCAGCCGCACCAAGTCCAGGTCTTCATGGACAAGGCCTACGGCCTGCAGTCGCTGCACGTGGCCTACAAGGGCGAGGGGCCCATGTCCATCGACCTGATCAGCGGCGTGATCCAGATGACGCTGGGCTCGGCCGCCACGCTCAAGCCCTTCATCGACGCCGGCAAGCTGCGCGCCCTGGCCGTGGCCGGACCGCGCCGCAGCAAGGCACTGCCCGATGTGCCCACCTTTGCCGAGCAGGGCTACCGCGAGCCCGTGTATGCCATCACGGGATCGATCTCGCTGATGGCGCCCGCGCGCACGCCCGATGCCATCGTCGAACGCCTGGGCCGCGAGGTGGCCGCCGTGATGCGCGAGCCCCAGGTGCGCCAGCGTGTCGAGGCGCTGGGCCTGGAGGCCCAGGGCAACAGCCCGGCCGAGGCCAGCGCCGCCTACGCCGCCTTTTTGCCCGTGGCGCTGGACCTGGCGCGCTCCACGGGCGTGACCCTCGACTGAACCCCTCATCCCCTGAAGAAAACAATGGACATGAACCCGACCCCTCCCTCCCTGCCCGAAGTCCGCCGCGCCCTGGCACGCTCCATCGGCCTGGCTGCCTTTGTCTACGGCTATCCGCTGATAGAGACCTACCGCACCTGCCGCCTGCAGACCGATGCCGGCGCCGCACGTGCTACCGGTCTGAGTGTGGGCCTGGGCCTGGACATGCGCGGCGACTTCGACACGCTGCACCACAGCCAGCGGCCCTCCACCCATGAGGACCGCGACGTGGTCACGCCCGCCAACGACCTGCTGTACTCGCTGGCCTGGATCCACCTGGCCGACGGCCCGCGCCTGCTGACCGTGCCCTCCAGCGCCGCGCATCCGGGCCGCTATTTCGTGCTGGCCCTGTACGACGCCTATACCGAGAATTTCGAGAACCTGGGACCGCGCAACTGCGCGCCCGAAGGCGAGACCGTGGTCCTGGTCGGTCCGGGCGGCCAGGTGCCGGAACACCTGGCCGGCCACCGCCTGGTGCACTGCCCCAGCAACCTGGTCTGGCTGATCGGCCGCACCGTGGTGGGCGATGCGCCCGACTGGCCTGCGGCCCGCGCACTGCAGGCCGACATCCGGCTGGAGCCCGCGCCGGGCACGCCGAAAGGAGGCCGCCCGGCCGCCGTCACGAACTGGGTCGGCCCGCCCGTGGACGCCATGGCGGCCGCCTTCGAGAACCAGGAGCCTGCGGCCGAGGTTGCACCGCGATTTTTTGCCAACCTCTGCCATGCGCTGGCCGAGGCGCCTGGCCGCAAGGAGGACCAGGGGCTGCTGTCCTGGTTCGGCCAGGCCGGCCTGGTGGCCAGCGCCCACATGGCGTGGGAGCAGCTGGAGGAGCCCGTGCGCGAAGGCCTGACCGAGGGCTTTGCCGACGGCGTGCGCACCGTGGCCGCCATGGGGCGCAACCGCCGTCCCCGGCCCTGGACCATGACGCCGTCCACCGGCCGCTACGGCAGCGAGTACCTGGGCCGCGCACGCACCGCCTACCTGGGCCTGGGCGCGCTGGCCACCAGCGAGGCCATCTACGCCGCCGCCCACCACGACGCAGGCCTGCAGCCGCTGGACGGCAGCCAGCACTATGTGCTGCGCTTCAATGCCGCCGACATGCCGCCGGCCGATGCCTTCTGGTCGGTCACCCTGTACGACGCCGACCGCTTTCTCTACGGCAACGAGATCGGCCGCCACTCCATCGGCGACCGCACGCCGGGCTTGCTGCGCGAGGCCGACGGCAGCCTGCAGATCGACCTGGGCCATGCCCGTCCGGCACAGGGCGCCGCCAACTGGCTGCCCACGCCGCACGGGCGCTTCTACCTCATCCTGCGCATGTACCACCCGCAGGCAGGCGCGCACCAATGGCCTGTTCCGCCCCTGCAGCCCGTGGCCGCATGAGACACGCCATGGACCTGAGCACCCTGGCCGAAGAGGCCGTCATCCACACCTGCCCGCTGTACGAGATGCGCCGCATGCGCGCGGCCACCTCGCCCCGGCGCAATGCGGCCGGCGAGGCCGCGCCCGCACCGCTGCGCTGGTGCAACCAGTTCGTGCATGCGCGCCAGCTGCTGCGCGCCGGCACCAGCCGCGTGGTCACGCCCAACAACGACACGCTCTACACCAACGCCTGGCTGGACCTGGGCGCCGGGCCGCTGGTGATCGATGCGCCCGACACGGCGGGCCGCTACTACGTACTGGGCCTGCTGGACTTCTTCACCAACCCCTTCGCCCACATCGGGCAACGCCTGACGGGCACGGCAGCGCGCTCCTTCCTGATCACGCCGCCCGGCTGGCAGGGGGCGCTGCCGCCACCGTTCGATGCGCCCGGCGCACACATTGCCGCGCCCACGCCCTGGCTGTGGGTGATAGGCCGCATCCTGGTCGATGGCGAGCATGACCTGCCCGCCGTGCACGCGCTGCAGGACGGCTTTGCGGTGCGCCCGCTGGCCGACTGGCAGGCGGGCACGCCCTCGCAGGCCCGCGCCTTCGACCCGGACTGCGATCCCCAGGCCGCACCCGACGCCGTGCCCAACGCTGCGTACTACGCCGCCCAGGTCAATGCCGCGCTGCGCGACAACCCGCCACCAGAGGAACACACCGCACGGGTCGCGCGCTTTGCGGCCGTGGGCCTGGGCGCCGGGCTGGGCGCACCCGATGCACAACAGCAAGCCGCACTGCAGCGCGCACTGGACAGCGTGCTGCCCCGGCTGCGCGCGGCCAGCACGGGCCGGCGCCTGGACTCGGGCTGGGAACTTCCCGCCCTGGTGGAAGGCAGTTTTGGCGACGACTTCCAGGCCCGCGCCGAAATTGCGCTCAAGTACATCGGCATGCTGGAAAGCCGCGAGGCCATCTACCCGCTGGCCTGGCATGACGCCCAGGGCCGGCCTCTGCACGGCAGCCGCCGCTACCGGCTGCGCTTTGCACCAGGCGCGCTGCCGCCCGTGCAGGCCTTCTGGTCCCTGACCCTCTACGGCGCCCACGACTGCATGCTGGTGGACAACCCCATCGACCGCTATGCCATCGGCGACCGCACGCCGGGCCTGCGCCCCGACGCTGATGGCGATGGCGATGGCGATGGCGGGTTGACTATCCACATCAGCCACGCGCCACCGGCCAGCGAAGACCACCGCGCCAACTGGCTGCCCGCGCCGCGCGAAGGCTTCTACCTGTGCCTGCGCGCCTACATGCCCCAGCCCGAACTGCTGGACGGCCGCTACGCCCTGCCCCCCATCGAACCAGACCCGGAGACCCCATGAACGCCAGAGACGACGACAAGCCCTTCTTGCTGGTGGGCACCGGCAGCGAAACCGTGGCGCCGGGCCTGCACATACTGCGCGGCCAGGGCCAGTCCTTCGTGGCCGAGACCGACGCGGGCCTGGTGGTGATCGACGCCGGCCCCGGCGGCAAGGTCAGCCAGGACATGATCGCCAGCCTGCGCCAGCTCAGCGACGCGCCCGTGCATGCGCTGTGCTACAGCCACGGCCACATCGGCTACAACGCGGGCGTGCCCGCCTGGCTGGAGCATGCGGCCGCGCGCGGAGAACCTGTGCCGCGCCTGATCGCGCACCGCAACCTGCCGCGCCGCCAGGCACGCTACCGCGAGACCCGGGCGCTGCAGCACCGCATGGCCGAGATCCAGTTCAACCGCAGCGCGGGCTTTTTCGAGCACCGGCTGGACATGCACGAGCCCACCGAAACCTTCGACACGCGGCTGGAGATAGGCAGCGGGGACAGCCGCATCGAGCTGTTCTGGGCGCCGTCCGAGACCGACGACGCCATCGCGCTGTGGAGCCCCGGCCAGCGCGTGCTGTACGGCGGCGCGGCGCTGCTGGACTCCATCCCCAACATCGGCACGCCCTTTCGCACGCTGCGCGACACCGTGCGCTGGGCCGACACGCTGCAGGCCATGGCCGCGCTGCGCCCGCTCAAGGCCGTGCGCGAGTTCGGTCCCGTGATCGAGGGCGAGCAGGCCGTGCAGCAGGTGCTGCTGCACACCGCACAGGCGCTGCGCTGGCTGCGCGCCGAAGTCGTGCGCCTGATGAACGAGGGCCTGAACGAGCAGCAGGTGCTGGCGGCCATGGACTATCCGCAGGCACTGTTCGGCGTGGAGTGGATGAAGCCCACCTATGGCGACCCCAGCTACATCGTGCGCGACATCTACCGCTCGGAAAACGGCTGGTGGGACCGCAACCCGACCACGCTACACCCGGCCCCGCCCGAGGCCGCAGGCGCCGCCATCGCCGATGCCATCACCGACAAGCCCGGCCTGGTGGCCAGCGCCCAGGCGCTGGCCGACGCGGGCCAGTGGCAGCTGGCCCTGCATGTGATCGACGTGCTGGCCACGGCGGCTGGAGACGCGCCCGAGATCGGCCAGGCCCGCAGCCTCAAGGCCGCCTGGCTGCGCGAGCGTGCGCGCGAGGTGGACAGCTATGTCTCGCGCAACCTCTACCGGGTGGGGGCCGACATGATCGAGCAAGGCACGCAGGCGCGCCTGGGGCTGCGCTGACGGGGCCGCGCACAGGCAAGGCGACTCAAGGCGACACAAGGAGACAAGTGCATGAAGACGATGAAGAAGCACGGCATGGCCCTGGCACTGCTGCTGGCCATGGCCTGCACAGGCCACGCCCAGCCGGCACAGGATGCCGGCAACTACCCCGCCCGCCCCGTCACGCTGATCGTGCCCACGGCCGCCGCCGGCGGCACGGACACCATCGCGCGGGTGTTTGCCGAAGGCCTGACCCGGCTGCTCAGGCAGCCCTTCGTGGTGGACAACCGGCCCGGCGCCAACGGCCTGGTCGGCGTGGAGCAGGCCGCGCGCAGTGCGCCGGACGGCTACCGGCTGCTGTTCACCTACACGGCGTCCATGGCCGTGAACCCCAGCCTCTACCGCAAGGTGCCCTATGACCCGGTAAAGGACTTCACGCCCATTGCGCAGATAGGGCGCGCCGGCAATCTGCTGCTGGTCTCGCGCGATCTGCCCATGCACACGCTCAAGGAGTTCGTGGCCTATGCAAGCGCACGGCCCGGCCAGCTCAGCTACTGCTCCTGGGGCCAGGGCTCGGGCGGGCACCTGACCATGGAATTCCTGCTCAAGCAGGCCGGCCTGCAGATGCAGCATGTGCCCTACAAGGGCAGCAGCCCCTGCGTGCAGGGCCTGCTGGGCGGGCAGGTGCAAGCGGCGTTTGCAGACACCTCTTCCACCGTGGAGCTCGTGCGTGCGGGCCGCGTGCGCGCCATCGCCCACAGCGGCGACAAGCGCATTCCCAGCCAGCCGGACCTGCCCAGCCTGACCGAGGCGGGCTACCCGTTTCACAACTATTCCTGGTACGGCGTCTTCGCGCCCGCCAAAACGCCGCAGCCCATCGTGGACAAGCTCAACGCCGCCATCAACCAGTTGCTGCAGGACCCGGCCACGGCCAAAAAGCTGGGCGAGCTCAACCTGACCGATCTGCCCCGGACCACGCCTGCGCAATTCGCCGACACGCTGCGTCAGGACCTGGCGGACTGGGGGCGGCTGGTGCGCGAGGTGGGCGTGCAGCTGGACTGAGGGCAGGCCCTTGGCGGGCCAGGCTCACTCGGCCACGATGCCCGTCCTGCGCACCACCTCGCCAAAGCGCTTGAGGCGGTCGGACATCATGGCCTCGAAAGCCGCGGGGCTCATTTCCTCGGGCGGGGTCACGCCCCGGTCCTGCAGGCTGGCCACCATGGCCGGCGCCGTCGCGGCCTGGCGCACGGCCTTGAAGAGGGCCTGCACCACGGGCGCGGGCGTGCCGGCCGGCGCGGCCAGGCCGGTCCAGGAGCTCATGTTCAGCTGCGGGTAGCCGACCTCGGCCAGCGTGGGCACATCGGGCAGCTGCGCCACGCGCTGCTCGGAGGCCACGGCCAGGGCGCGCACCTTGCCCGCTTGGATGTGGGGCAGCATGGAGATGAGGTTGTCGAAGAACACCTGCACCTCGCCCGCCAGCACCGAGGTGACCAGCAGCGTGCCGCCCCGGTAGGGAACATGGGTGATGTCCAGGCCCGCATCGGCCTTGAACATCTCCATGTTGAGCTGGCCCATGCTGCCCGTGCCGCCGCTGCCGTAGTTGAGCTGGCCAGGGTGCTTTTTGGCATAGGCGATGAACTCCGCGAAGCTGCGGATGGGCAGGCTCGCGGGCACGACCAGCACATTGGGCAGGCGGCCCAGGATGGCGATGTTCTCGAAATCCTTGATGGGGTCGTAGCCCACCTTGGGCTGGGTCAGCGGATTGGCCAGGTGGCTGCTCTGCGAGGACACGACCAGGGTGTAGCCGTCCGGCCTGGCGCGCGCCACGGCCAGCGCAGCCACCGAGCCGCCCGCGCCGGGCCGGTTCTCCACCACGATGGGCGCGCCCAGGATGCGCGCCATGGGCTCGGCGTACTGGCGCGCCATGGCGTCCACCGAGCCACCGGCCGGAAACGGCACGATGAAGCTGATCTGGCGCGTGGGGTAGCCGGCGGCCTTGCCTTCGGCGGCCAGCGCCGCAAGCGGGGCCAGCACACCCAGGCCCAGCCCCGCGCCGAGCACGCGGCGGCGGGAAGGGTGGCTGGCAGCCTGGCGGGCGATAGGGGTCATGCTCATGTCTCCTCCTTATGGAAATACGTCGGCTGCGCCCGGCCATCCGGGGCGCCCTGGGGGCGCCCTGCTTACTCGGCCACGATATGGGCCTTGCGCACCACCTCGCCGAAGAGCTTCAGGCGCTCGGCCATCATCTTCTCGAAGGCGGCGGGGCTCATCTCCTCGGGGGCGACCACGCCGCGCTCCTTGAGGCTGGCCACCATGGCCGGCGCCGTGGCCGCCTGGCGGATGGCCTTGTACAGCGTCTGGACGATGGCGTCGGGCGTGCCCGCAGGCGCCGCAATGCCGGTCCAGGAACTCATGTTGAGCTGGGGATAGCCGACCTCGGCCATGGTGGGCACGTCGGGCAGCATGGGCAGGCGCTGCTCCGAGGCCACGACCAGGGCGCGCACCTTGCCCGACTGCACGTGGGGCAGCATGAAGACCAGGTTGTCGAGGATGAACTGCACCTCGTTGCCGATGGCGGCCGTGACCAGCGGCGAGCCGCCACGGTAGGGGATGTGCGTGGCGAAGATGCCCGTGGCGGCCTTGAGCATTTCCACATTGAGCTGGCCCATGCTGCCGATGCCGGCGCTGCCGTAGTTGACCTGGCCGGGGCGCTTTTTCACGTACTCGATGAACTCCTGGAAGTTCTTCACGGGCAGGCTGGAATGCACCATCAGCGCATTGGGCTGGCGGCCCAGGATGGCAATGTTCTCGAAGTCCTTGATGGGGTCGTAGCCCACCTTGGGCTGGGTCAGCGGATTGGCCAGGTGGCTGCTCTGCGAGGACACGACCAGGGTGTAGCCGTCCGGCTTGGCGCGCGACACGTACTGCGTGGCCACCGAGCCGCCCGCGCCGGGCCGGTTCTCCACCACGATGGGCACACCCAGGATGCGCGACAGGGGCTCGGCGTACTGGCGGCCCATGATGTCCACCGAACCGCCGGGCGGAAACGGCACGACCAGCGTGATCGGGCGCGAGGGGTACTTGTCATCGGCGCGTGCGGCCAGCGGCGCCAGCGCGGACAGGCCCGCCAGGCCAAGGCCTGCGCCCAGCAGTTTGCGGCGGGTGGGGACGGAGGGGTTCACGGACAGGTTTTTCATGGGTATCAGCGCAATCAGGGGTGATCAAAGATGGCGAGGGCCACGGCCTGCGCACGCGGCACGAAGGTGGCCAGCTCGCAGTACTCGCGCTCGGTATGGGGATGGCCGCCCACGGGGCCGGTGGCGCACAGCGTGGGCACGCCCACCGAGGCGGTCAGGCCGCTGTCGGCCGCACCGCCCGTGAACTCGCCCTGCACATCAAAGCCCAGCGACTGCGCGCCGCGCCGGTACAGCTGCAGCAGCGCATCGGGCGTGGGCGCCATGGGCAGGGTGCGGCGCACGGCGGTGACGCGGCCCTGGGTGCGGGGCACGGATTCTTCCTCCACGATGGCGCGGATGCGCTCCATCAGCGCATCGGGATCGGTCTGGGCCGTGTAGCGCACATCAAGCTCGGCCTTGGCGTGGGGCGCCACCATGTTCGGCACGATGCCGCCCTGCAGCACGCCCACATTGGTGGTCGTGCCCGTGGCGGGATCGGTCAGCGCATGCAGGGCCAGCAGCTTGCGCGCCATGGCCTCCAGCGCGCTGGCGCCGGCCGCGTGGTTGATGCCCGCATGGGCGGCCACGCCCTGCACCTCGAACTCCACGGCCATCGATCCCTTGCGGCTGGTCACCAGGTTGCCGCTGACGCGGCCGGGCTCGGCATTGAAGACGGCGCGCGCACCGCGCACCGTGTCCATGATGGTCTGGCGCGTGGCGGGCGAGCCGATTTCCTCGTCGCACGAGAAGAACAGCTTGAGCGGCGCGCCCAGGCCGCCACAGCGCGCAAAGGCCTCGGCCACGAAGACGTTGAGCACCAGGCCCGACTTCATGTCGGCCACGCCGGGACCGTAGGCCCTGCCCTCTTCCACGCGGAAGGGGCGGCGCGCCACGGTGCCGGCCGGGAAGACCGTGTCCATATGGCCCATCAGATAGATGGGCGCGCCTTCGGCCGGGCCGTCCCCGTCGGGACCGGCGACATCGGCATGCAGCAGCACGCCGTAGCCGGGCACGTCCTCGAAACGCACGGCCACGCCGGCCGCCTCCAGCCGCTCGCGCAGCGCCTGGGCCACGGCCAGGATGCCGGCTTCATCGCGGCTGCCGCTGTCGATATCGACAATCCTGTGCAACAGGTCTTGCATGGCCTGCTGCTGGCCGCCCAGCCAGTCCAGCAGTCTCGCGCGCTGCTGCACGCGGCTTTGTTCGAGGGTATCGTGCATGGTGGAATCTCCAGAGTGCATGCAGTGTTGCACGCGACCCCCTATTTTGCAACACACGTTGCATATACAAGAAAAATATGAAATCACCATTGCAAAAAGCCGCACTGCTGCTGCCGCAGCGCCTGGCGCAGCAGGGCGCGGAGCTGACGGCCAGCGAGTTGACGCTGGCCCAGACCCTGGGCAGCAACTACCCGCATGCGCTGCTGGGGTCGGCCACGGCGCTGGCCGCGCACACGGGCACCAGCGCCTCGACCGTGGTGCGCCTTTTCGCCAAGCTCGGCTATGCCAGCTATGCCGAAGCCCAGCGCGAGGCGCGCGGCGAGGTGACGGCGCTGCTGCAGACGGCCGCCCAGCGCGCGCCCGTGCTGCTGGGCGCGCAGCGCAGCCTGAGCGAGTGCGTGGACGATGCGCTGCTGCACGACCAGCACAACATCCAGGCCACGCGCGAGGGGCTGGACATGGCGGCCTTCGAGGCCATGGCCCGCAAGCTGGCCCAGGGCGAGGGCCGCGTGTTCGTGCTGGCCCAGCTCAACAGCTCGCCGGTATCCGCCTGGCTGGCCCTGCACCTGAACATGTGCCGCCCCGGCGTGCAGGAGCTGGATGCCGGAGCCATCGCGCCGGCCGACCAGCTGCTGTGGATCGGCCCCTCGGACACGCTGCTGGCCTTCAGCGTCAGCCAGTATTCGCGCGGCACCTTCGAGATAGCGCAGCGCTTTGCCGACGCCGGCGCCCAGGTGCTGGCCATCACGGACAGCCCCGCCGCGCCGCTGGCCACCGTGGCCCACCACTGGCTGCAGGTGCGCACGGCCAATGCCTCGCCCTTTCACTCCTACACGGCGGCCTTCTACCTGTGCAACGCCTTGGTATCGGCCGTGGCCCAGCTGCGCCACAAGGATGTGTCCGAGGCGCTGGCCCGGCGCGACGCGCTGTGGAAGGAGTTCAACCACCAGTTGATCAGGACGGCTGAGCCGCGCGGGCCGGCTCGCGCCGCGCGCAAGCCACCCGCGCGCAGGTCTTCTACATAGACCAGTAGTACTTGAAGCTCAGCGTGGCCTCGCGATCCACGCCGCGGAAGATGCCTGCGAAGTACTTGCGGTTGAACAGGTTGTTGATGTTCAGCGCGATGCGGTACTGCGGCGTCTCGTAGGCCAGCGCCAGGTCGGCCAGCGTGGCGGAGTCGTTGATGTTCAGCGTGCCGTCCGCTGCCACGTTGTAGGGAGAGCGACCCTTGTAGCGCAGGCCGCCGGCCACCATCAGGCCCGGCACCGCGCGCGGTCGGTAGTCCAGCCACAGGCTGGCCTTGTGGCGTGTGGTCTGTATGGTCTGGCGGCCGATTTCGGCGGGCCGGTTGCTCTGCGTGGTGCGCGGGTCCAGGTAGGTGTAGCTGGCCAGCGCGTTCAGCTCGCGCGTGAGCGCGAAGCGGCCTTCCAGCTCCAGCCCCGTGGAGCGCACCTCGCCCGTCTGGATGCTGAAGCGCGGGTGGTCAGGGTCCAGCGTGGTGACGTTGGTCTGGCGCAGGTCGAAGACCGAGGCCGTGATCAGCGAGGTGCTTCCCGGAGGCTGGTACTTCACGCCCGCCTCGTACTGCTTGCCGCGCCGGGGCTCGAACGGATTGCCGTCGTACTGCAGGCCCGTGACCGGATCGAAGGAGGTCGCGTAGCTCGCATAGGGCGCCCAGCCGCTGTCGAACAGGTAGAGCAGGCCCGCGCTGCCGGTGGTGGCGCTGTCGCTCATGCGCGGCTGGGTGCTGCTGTTCTGCGTGGTGCGCGCCTGGTCATGGCGCAGGCTGAGATTGGCCACCCAGCGGTCCCACTTGAACTGGTTGAGCGTGTAGATGCCGGTCTGGCGCAGGTCCGTGCGGCTGTCCTCCAGCTCTGGATAGGCGATGGACTGGCCATAGGCGGGGTCGAGCATGTCCAGGTCGGGCACATCCCAGCCAAAGCCCAGGCCGCCGCGCTCCCTGTACTTCACATGGTCCATGCCGAAGGCCATCCGGTGCTGCAGCCCGCCCCAGCGCAGGTCCTTGTGCAGGCGGGTGTCCAGCGCCAGCGTGCGGCCCTTGGTGCGCTGGGCCAGGCTGGCGCGCGAGACGCTTCGGCCGTCGGCCAGCACGTCCATGGCGTAGATGTGGCGGTAGTCGATGTCGATGGTGGAGTAGCGCAGGTTCTGCGTGAGCTGCCAGCCGCTGTCGGTCTGGTGCGAGAACTCGTAGCCCAGCGATCGCGTGTCGCGGTCGAAGCGGTCGAAGGACGGGTCGCCGGCCGTCAGGTGCGCGGGCAGGTCCTTGATCTGCGGGTAGGTGAACAGGCTGGGCCACCAGGACTTGGGCGTGCCGCGCTCGCGCGAGTAGCTGCCCAGCACGGTCAGGTGGGTGCGGCCGGAGAGGTTCCAGCGCAGCGAGGGCGCAATGGAGATGCGGTCATCGCGCGAGCCCACGGTGCGTCCGTCGCTGTCACGCGCCTTGAGGTTGAGCCGGTACAGCAGGTCGCCCGAAGTATCCAGCGCGCCGCCCAGATCGGCCGTGGCCTGGGCGCGCTGGTAGCGGCCATAGGACAGGCCCACGCTGTTCACATGGTCGGCCTCGGGTTTCTTGGAGACCACGTTGATCACGCCGCCCGGCCGCCCCTGGCCAAAGAGCACGGAGGCCGGGCCCTTGATGACCTCGATGCTGTCCAGTTCGTCGATCTCGTCGTTCCACGAACCATAGGTGCCGGCCGAGAACTGCCGCAGGCCGTCCTTGTAGTAGGAGCTGCCATCGCTGAAACCCCGGATGATGGCGCCCGTCATGCGCAGGTCCGCGCCCGTGACTTCGGTGGACACGCCGGCCGTGTACGACAGGGCCTGCTCGATGCTCTTGGGCGCCTGGTTCTGCAGCTGCTCCTGGGTGACGATGGAGATGGAGCGCGGCGTCTCGATCAGCGGCGTGTCCAGCTTGGTGCTGGCGCTCCTGCCGCTGCCCACGTAGCTGCCCGACGCGGCCATGCGCTGCGATGTCACGTTGACCGTGGACAGCGTGGTGCCCGCCGACGGCTGAGGCTGAGGCTGAGGCTGCGGCGCAGGCGCCTTGCGCAGCGTGAACGTGCCCTGCTCGGTGCTGTGCGCGGTCACACCGGTGCCAGCCAACAGCCGGTCCATGGCCTCCTGCGGCGTGAAGCTGCCTTGGAGGGCCGGCGCCTGGCGGCCGCCCAGCACGGCTTCGTCGTACAGCACCTGGAATTGGGTCTGGCGGCCAAAGGCGCGCAGCGCGTTGATCAGCGGCTGCGCCGGCTGGTCAAAGGCCAGGCGCTGTCCGGATGACGGCATCGGTGAAGAGGCGGCCGGCTGCTGAAGCTGTTGCGCACGGGCGGACGGCGCGGCCCCCATGCCGGCCACAGCACCGGCCACCAGCCACGCCAGCAGGCGCGGCCTGGCCTGCGGGCCGGCGCCCTGCTCCTTTATGTTCCTGTGTCGGGCATGCGTGCCCCTGCCTGCGAATTCCCTGCCTGCTGTTTCTTGCGCTCTCATTGCCACTCCGTTGCTGTGCCGTTGCACGGGCACGCGACGGGCAGGCTGCAGGCAGCCGTCGCGGGCGATCAGGAACCGCGCCGGACAAGCCATTCCAGCCCACCCGCGCATGCGCGTCAGGTGTTGCGGCCGTTGGCTGGGGCGTGAGGGACGAGCGCCCTCGGTGATCCTTGGCTGGCAGCCGTGCGGGCCTGGAAAATCCACGCCCCTGCCCCTATAGAAGCCAAGACCGGTGCAAAGCTGGAACCTGGGGTTGGTCGTCAATTTGAAACAAAATGTTTTCAATCTTCGATTCATCCCCGCACGATCAACCAACCTCCGCCGCTGAGCGGCTGCACGCGTACCGCAATCAAGGCCGGCAGCGCGCGCACAAAGCGCTCGGGCGCGGCCGTGGCCAGCAGGCCCGAGACACGCAGGCGGCCCAGCGACTCGTCGCCCAGCTCCACGGGCGCACCCAGATAGCGCGACAGCTCCTGCGCCACCTCCGCCAGCGGCGTGCCGCTGAAGCGCACCTGGCCCGTGCGCCAGTCGCCCACGCTGTCCGCATCGGCCACCACGGTGCTGTGCCGGCCGGCGCTGTCCACAGCCACGCCCGCGCCTGCCGCCAGCAGCAGGACATCGCCCCCGGCCCGCTCCCGCTCGGGCCGCAGCTGCACCTTGCCCTCCAGCACCTTCACCACCAGCCGCGGCGGCCCGGCGCGCACATTGAACGCGGTGCCCACCACCCGGACGCGGCTGGCGCCGGAGTCCACGGTGAAGGGCCTGTCCGGGCCGGGCGTGACCTCGAAGAAGGCCTCGCCCCGATCCAGCACCACCTCGCGGCGGCGCGGGTAGTAGCGCACCTGAAGTTCGCTGTCCACGTTGAGGGCCACGCGCGAGCCATCGGGCAGCTCGATGCTCTGCGTCTGCCCGGGCGCCGTGCGGGCCTGCAGCGTGTAGCCCGGCGTGTGGTCCCAGCGGTACCAGCCACCCCAGGCCAGCAGTGAGACCACCGCCAGCACGGACAGGGCTGCTGCAGGGCGGCCGGGCCAGCGGGCAAGAACGCTCTGGCGCGGCGGCGCGGCCGCTGGTGCAGCGCAGACGGCAGGCGCGGCGGGCGGCACCGCTGCGCCAAACTCATCGGGAAACAGTTCCCTGAGCTGTGGCGCGCCATGCCAGTGGCGCGACATGCCTTCGAAGATGCTGCGGTGCAGCGGGTTGGCGCCCAGCCATGCGTCCAGCGCGCGCTCATCGGCGCCCGTCCAGTCCGGCTGCTGGCGGCGCACGAACCAGTCGGCCGCCCTGTCATGCAGCCCCACCAGCTCCTGCGGCGAAACGCCCGGGGGAAGTTCGTTGCTCATCGTGTGTTCTCTGCGGCGCCCGGCCGCTGCTCGTCTGCGCGCAGCAGGGCACGCATTTGCTCGGCGCTGGCGTAGCGTACGCGGATCTCGCAATAGGACAGTGCCCGGCTCAGGTGGCGCGAGACCATGCGCACGGTGATGTCCATGCGCTCGGCCGTCTGCTCCAGCGTCAGTTCCTGCACGCGGTGAAGCACGAAGGCCTGGCGCTGGCGCTCGGGCAGCTCGTTCAGGGCATCGCGCAGCCGGACCAGGCGCTGGCGGCGCTCATCGTCCAGCGCATGATCGGCTCCGTCGCGGGCCGGTAGGGACTCGACCTCGTCGCGGCAATCCTCCACGGACACCAGCCGCACACCGGCCTGCTGCGGCGCCGTGCGGTGCGCGAAGGCCGCCACGCTGCGCACGACCTGATGCAGATAGGGCCGCTCTTCGTCCTCAGGCAGGCGCTTGTCGGCCGACAGCATGCGCACGAAGACCTCCTGGGAGGCATCCTCGATATCGGCCGGGCTCTTGAAGTACCGCGCCAGCATGCGCTGCAGCGGCTTGCGCCAGCGGGTGTAGAGACTGCGGGAATGGCCACCGGGCTCTCCCGGGGCGTCGTCGCGCTTCATGGCAGGCATGGCACGGCGGACGTGGAAGTTGTCCGGCGGCGGGGTAATGGGGGCGGAATCTGGAGCACGGTGCAAACAGCTGAGCCGGCGATTGTATCGAGAACGATTCTCATCATCAGCTCGCCTTGGCCACAAAAAAGGGCGCCGAAGCGCCCCTTGATTGCCATGCCCGCAAGGGCCGCACCGGTTCAGTGCTGCAGGATCTTGTTGAGGAATTCCTTGGTCCGGGGCTGGCGCGCTTCCGGGTTGCCGAAGAATTCGTCCTTGGAGCAGTCCTCCAGGATCTTGCCGCCCACGTCCATGAAGATCACGCGGCTGGCCACCTTGCGTGCGAAGCCCATTTCGTGGGTCACGCACATCATGGTCATGCCTTCGTTGGCCAGGCCGATCATCACGTCCAGCACTTCGCCGACCATTTCGGGGTCCAGCGCGGAGGTGGGTTCGTCGAACAGCATCACGATGGGGTCCATGGATAGCGCGCGCGCAATGGCCACGCGCTGCTGCTGGCCACCCGACAGCTGGCCCGGGAACTTGTCCTTGTGCGCCGTCAGGCCCACGCGGTCCAGCATCTTGAGGCCACGCTTCTTGGCATCGTCCGGGCTGCGACCGAGCACCTTGATCTGGGCGATGGTCAGGTTCTCGGTCACCGACAGGTGCGGGAACAGCTCGAAGTGCTGGAACACCATGCCCACGCGGCTGCGCAGCTGGGGCAGGTTGGTCTTGGGATCGTGCACGGCCACGCCGTCCACGAAGATCTCGCCCTTCTGGAAGGGCTCCAGCGCGTTGATGGTCTTGATCAGCGTGGACTTGCCCGAGCCCGACGGGCCGCAGACCACCACGACCTCACCCTTCTGGATGTTGGTGGAGCAGTCGGTCAGCACCTGGAAGCTGCCGTACCACTTGGAAACGTTCTTGAGTTCAATCATTGCAATTCCTCAATGGGGTGCTGGCTCATCGAATGATGGCAATCTTTTTGTGCAGGCGCTTGACTGCCCACGAGAGCGAGTAGCACAGCACGAAGTAGGTCACGCCAGCGGCCAGATAGGATTCGATGGGACGGCCATAGTTCTTGCCCGCCACTTCGAAGCCCTTGAGCATGTCGTAGGCACCGATGGCATAGACCAGCGAGGTGTCCTGGAACAGGATGATGGTCTGCGTGAGCAGCACCGGCAGCATGTTGCGGAAGGCCTGGGGCAGGACCACGAGGCGCATGTTCTGGCCGTAGGTCATGCCCATGGCCTGGCCCGCGGAGACCTGGCCGCGCGGGATGGACTGGATGCCCGCGCGCATGATCTCGCTGAAGTAGGCCGCCTCGAAGGCGATGAAGGTGATGATGGCCGAGACCTCGGCGCCGATGGGCCGGCCGATGATCAGCGGCATCAGCAGGAAGAACCACAGGATCACCATCACCAGCGGCACGGAGCGCATGCCGTTGACGTAGAGCGTGGCGGGCACATCAAGCCACTTCTTGCCGGACAGGCGCATCAGCGCCAGCACGGTGCCGAAGAGCACACCGCCGATGGTGGCGATGACGGTCAGCGTCAGGCTGAAGTACAGGCCCTTCAGCACGAAGTTGCTGAACAGGTCCCAGGTGAAGAACGACCAGTCGATTTGCAGGTTCATGTCAGTGTCCTCCGCCGCTGGCAGCGATCAGGCCCGGGACGCGCGAACGCTTCTCGATGAAGGCCATGATGCGGTTGATGGCAAAGGCGGAAATCACATACAGGCCGGTGACGGCCAGATAGATCTCGATGCCGCGCGAAGTCTCTTCCTGCGCCTGCATGGCGAACATGGTCAGCTCGGCCACGGACACGGCAAAGGCCACGGACGAGTTCTTGAACACGTTCATGGTCTCGCTGGTCAGCGGCGGGATGATGATGCGGAACGCCATGGGCAGCAGCACGTAGCGGTAGTACTGGAACGTGGTGAAACCCATCGCCATGCCCGCATAGCGCTGGCCGCGCGGCAGCGCCTGGATGCCCGAACGCACCTGCTCGGCGATACGCGCCGAGGTGAAGAAGCCCAGCGCCAGCACCACGAGCACGAAGCCCGGCAGCGACTTCAGCGCAGGAACAAAGGACGGAACCACGTGGTACCACATGAAGATGTGGACCAGCAGCGGAATATTGCGAAACAGCTCCACCCAGGCATTGCCCAGCCGCACGATCCAAGGCCGGCCCTCCAAAGTGCGCAGCGTGCCGATCAGCGATCCGACGACCAGTGCGATCACCAGCGACAGCAGCGACACGGAAATGGTCCAGCCCCAGGCCGACAGCATCCAGTCCAGGTAGGTGATATCGCCGTTCTTGCCGAAGCAGCTTTGACCGACCTCTTGGGTAATGGTGTCCTGGCAGAACACCTGCCAATCCCAACTCATAGGAGCACCCCTTCATTCAAAACACGAAATGCGTGCTGGCAGAAAAACCGGCGACGCAACAAAAAACGCCCCTTCCAACCGCATGGCAGAAGGGGCGGCATTCAGCTGGTGCTTACTTGACTTCGTACGACTCCATGGGCTTGTCGTTGGGGTGGGCCCATGCGTCCTTGGTGGCGTCGGACAGTGGCAGGCCGACCTTCACGTTGGCCGGGGGAATCGGCTGCATGAACCACTTGTCATAGAGCTTGGCCAGCGAGCCATCGGCGATCTGGCGCTTGATGGAGTCGTCCACGGCCTTCTTGAAGGCGGGGTCGTCCTTGCGCAGCATGCAGGCGATGGGCTCGACCGACAGGGTTTCGCCGACGATCTTGTACTCGGCAGGTGCCTTGGACTTGGAGATGTTGGCGGCCAGGATGGAGCCGTCCATGATGAAGGCGTCGGCACGGCCGGTTTCCAGCATCAGGAAGCTGTCGGCGTGGTCCTTGCCCATGACTTCCTTGAAGGTCAGGCCGTCGGCGCGCTTGTTCTTGCGCAGGGTCTGCACCGAGGTGGTGCCCGTCGTCGTGACGATGGTCTTGCCGTTCAGGTCCTTGATGCCGGTGATGCCGGAGTTGCCCTTGACGGCGATGCGCACTTCTTCCACGTAGGTGGTCACGGCGAAGGCCACATCCTTTTGGCGGGCCTGGCTGTTGGTGGTGGAGCCGCACTCGATGTCCACGGTGCCATTGGTCACCAGGGGGATGCGGTTTTGCGAGGTGACGGGCTGGTACTTGATGTCCAGCTTGGCCAGGCCCAGTTCCTTCTGGATGTCGGCCAGCACGCGCTCGCCCATCTCGGTGTGGAAGCCCACGTACTTGCCATTGCCCAGCGTGTAGCCCAGGCCGGAGGATTCACGCACGCCCAGCGTCACGGCGCCGGAGGACTTGATCTTGGCCAGGGTGTCACCAGCCTGCGCGAAAGCGCTGCCTGCAGCCAGGGCGGTCACGGCGATGGCCAACAAATGCTTCTTCATACGGGTCTCCTGAGATGAGAACGAAAACGGTCTTGATGAGAACGGTCGAGTCGCCTTGTGGGCTTGCTCGAACTATCAACGATGTGACACATATTGTGCAATCACGCACGGTGCTGGAGCACCGACACGTGCTAGGGCTTTCCAGCACGTCAGCCGGATTCAGGTAAGCAACTGCCGTGCCATGGCACGCGTTTTTGGCCCGATCCAGCGCACCGGCGGTCCTGCACACGGCGTGGTTGCTGTGCGCGCACTCTAATGCCAGGGCCGGTGGCACAGCCAATGCCGTTTGCAAAAGCCCTTATGCATGCTATGCATAATAGGTGTTTACCCTAGGCATAACCCGTGCACCAAGTCGGGCTCTTGCCGGGCACCCGCATGCACCAACGTGCAGCAAAAAGGGGCTGCGAGAGCCCCTTTTTTCCTGATGCGTGCCGTTTGGCGTGTCAGCCGATGGTCTCGCCCTGCTCCAGCAGGAAGTTCCACAGCGCGCCGGCCACGCCCTGGGGCGCATCCTTGCTGGCGGGTTTTTCACGGTAGGCGCGCACTTCCATGTCCATGCGAAAACCGTTGTCGCCCGCAGGCGCGGCGCTGACCAGGCGCCCGGCCTCCAGCTCGTTGCGCACGGCGCTGAACGGCAAGAAGGCGACGCCATGGCCTTCCAGCGCCATGGCCTTGAGGCCTTCGGCCATGTCGGTCTCGTAGACACGTTCCAGGTGCACGGCCTCGGCCGCTTCCTTGAGGATGAGCTCCGTCACCCGGCCCAGGTAGGCGCCGGGCGCATATCCCAGATAAGGCAGCGGCTGGCCCTGGCGGCCCGGCAGCTGGTGCAGCGGCAGGCCGTCGGCGTCGGGCTTGGCGTAGGGGGCGAGCACCTCATGGCCCAGGCTGACCATCTCGTAGCGCGCCGGGTCAAGTTGGAAGGGCTGGGACGGATGGAAGTAGGCGATCAGCAGGTCGCAGCCGCCTTCGACCAGGCGCATCACGGCGTCATGCACATTGAGCGCGAACAGCCGGCTGCGGAACGGCCCGAACTTGGCCTGCACGCTGGAGACCCAGTTCGGGAAGAAAGTGAAGGCCAGCGTGTGCGGCACCGCAAACCCCACCATGCCCTTGCCCGCGCTGACGTGGGCACGCAGCATGGTGCGCGTGCTCTGCAGCGACTGCAGCATCTCCAGCGCCTGGTCATACATGGTCTTGCCGGCCGGCGTGAGCCGGGTCGGGTAGGAGCTGCGGTCCACAAGGTCGGTGCCGGCCCAGGCCTCCAGTGCCTGGATGCGGCGCGAGAACGCAGGTTGCGTCACGTGCCGCAGTTGGGCGGAGCGGCTGAAACTGCGTGTTTCAGCCAGGCTGACGAAATCTTCTAGCCATTTGGTTTCCATGGGCCTCATTATCCGCCGGGCCGTGACGGGTGCCTGACAGGGCAGGGATGGTCCCTCTGGCACACCGCATGGATGCGCACATAATGGCGCTGCGCCGCATTTACCCAATGTGACATTTTTTCCTCACGGCCCCCGGCACACGACGCCGAGGAAGCTCAGTGACTGCATCTGCCCCGCCATGTGTAATTTTCTGACTCCCCGCGTCCATGTCATCCCCTCCCACCGAAAACGGCGCCGCTGAGACGCCTTCGCAGCCGGACGAGCCGCGCTCGCTGCGCATCGAGGACTGGCTCACCGTGGTGATCATGGCCCTGCTGGCCCTGATCACCTTCGCCAATGTGCTGGTGCGCTACTTCACCTCCTCCTCCTTCGCCTGGACCGAGGAAATCTCGGTCTTCCTGATGATCCTGCTGGCCATGGTCGCGGGCTCGGCGGCCGTGGCGCGCAACGCCCATATCCGCATCGAGTACTTCGCCGAAGGCGGCAGCGCCCTGCGCAGGAAGCGCCTGGCGCGCTTCGGCACGCTGATGGTGGCCCTGCTGTTCGCCGTGATCGCCGCACTGAGCGTGCGCGTGGTCTGGGACGACTACCGGTTCGAGGAAACCTCGCCCGGCATCGGCGTGCCGCAGTGGTGGTATTCGATGTGGCTGCCGATTTGCTCGGCCCTGATCACGGTGCGCGCGCTGCAGCTGTTCCAGCGCCAGGGCCGCCCTGGCGCCTTCGATGACAGCACCGGGGAGAAGGCGCAATGATCGCAACCCTGCTCTTCATCGCCTTCCTGGGCCTGATGTTCCTGGGCGTGCCGATCGGTGCGGCCCTGGGCCTGGCGGGCGCCGCCGCCATCGCGCTGGCCAGCCCCGACACGCAGTGGTTCGGCCTGCTGGCCGTGCCGCAGAACTTCTATGCGGGCCTGGGCAAGTACCCGCTGCTGGCGATTCCGATGTTCGTGCTCGTGGGCTCGATCTTCGACCGCTCTGGCGTGGCGCTGCGCCTGGTGAACTTCGCCGTGGCCATCGTGGGCCGCGGCCCCGGCATGCTGCCCCTGGTGGCGATTGCCGTGGCCATGTTCCTGGGCGGCATCTCGGGCTCGGGCCCGGCCAATGCCGCCGCCGTGGGCGGCGTGATGATCGCGGCCATGAGCCGCGCCGGCTATCCCGGCAGCTTCTCGGCCAGCGTGGTGGGCGCGGCTGCGGCCACCGACATCCTGATCCCGCCGTCCGTGGCCTTCATCATCTACTCGGTGCTGGTGCCCGGCGCCTCGGTGCCGGCGCTGTTTGCGGCCGGCATGATCCCCGGCATCCTGGCCGGCGTGGCGCTGATCATTCCCGCCGTGTGGATGTCGCGCAAGCACAAGATGGGTGCGCTGGAGTCGTCCATGCCGCGCCCGCCGTTCTGGCGCAGCCTGCGCGAGGCCTCCTGGGGCCTGGCCGCTCCGGTGCTGATCCTGGGCGGCATGCGCGCCGGCTGGTTCACCCCTACCGAGGCCGCCGTGGTGGCCGTGTTCTACGGCCTGTTCGTGGGCATGGTGATCCACCGCACCATCACGCTGCGCGACCTCTACCCCATCCTGCGCGAGGCCGGCGAGCTGTCGGCCGTGATCCTGCTGGTGGTGTCGCTGGCCGGCATCTTCGCGTTCTCGCTGTCCACGCTGGGCGTGATCGATCCGGTGGCCAAGGCCATCGTGGACTCGGGCCTGGGCGAGTACGGCGTGATGGCGCTGCTGATCCTGCTGCTGATCACCGTGGGCATGTTCCTGGACGGCATCTCCATCTTCCTGATCTTCGTGCCGCTGCTGCTGCCGATCATGCAGCACTACAACTGGGACCCGGTGTGGTTCGGCGTCATCCTCACGCTCAAGGTGGCGCTGGGCCAGTTCACGCCGCCGCTGGCCGTGAACCTGATGGTGTCCTGCCGCATCGCGGGCGTGCGCATGGAGTCCACCGTGCGCTGGGTCGGCCCCATGCTGCTGGCCATGTTCCTGGTGATGATCGCCGTGATCGCCTTCCCGCAGCTGGCTCTCTGGCTCCCAGCACGCCTGGGCTACTGATTTCCCAAAAATTCAACAAGGAGACCTTCGCAATGAAACTTCGCACTTTCCTCGCCAGCGGCCTGGCCGCGGCTGCGGCCCTGGCCCTTTCGTCCGCTCCCGCAGTGGCGCAGACTCCGGCCAAGTACAAGAGCGAGTACCGCATGTCGCTGGTGCTGGGCACGGCCTTTCCCTGGGGCAAGGGCGGCGAGATCTGGGCCAACAAGGTGCGCGAGCGCACCAACGGCCGCATCAACATCAAGCTCTACCCGGGCGTGTCCCTGATCCAGGGCGACCAGACGCGCGAATTCAGCGCGCTGCGCCAGGGCGTGATCGACATGGCCGTGGGCTCCACGCTGAACTGGTCGCCCCAGATCAAGGAGCTGAACCTGTTCGCCCTGCCCTTCCTCATGCCCGACTACGCCGCTGCCGACGCGCTCACGCATGGCGAGCCCGGCAAGCGCCTGTTCCAGCGCCTGGAAAAGGCCGGCGTGGTGCCGCTGGCCTGGGGCGAGAACGGCTACCGCGAGATCAGCAACTCCAAGCACGCCATCAAGACCCCTGCCGACCTCAAGGGCCTGAAGATCCGCGTCGTGGGCTCGCCGCTGTTCCTGGACACCTTCACCGCGCTGGGCGCCAACCCCACGCAGATGAGCTGGGCCGATGCCCAGCCCGCCATGGCCAGCGGCGCCGTGGACGGCCAGGAAAACCCCGTGTCGGTCTACATGGCCGCCAAGCTGCAGTCCGTGGGCCAGAAGCATCTGACGCTGTGGGGCTACATCAACGATCCGCTGATCTTCGTGGTCAACAAGGACATCTGGGCCACCTGGACCAAGGAAGACCAGGACATCGTGCGCCAGGCCGCCGTGGACGCCGCCAAGGAGCAGATCGTGATCGCGCGCAAGGGCATGATCGAGGCCGACAAGCCGCTGCTCAAGGACCTGGCCGCCAACGGCGTGACCGTGACCCAGCTCACGCCGGCCGAACGTGAAGCCTTCGTCAAGGCCACGCGCCCTGTCTACGACAAGTGGAAGCAGCAGGTCGGCACCGACCTGGTGGATGTGGCGGAGAAAGCAATTGCCGCGCGAACTCGTTAGAATGCTATCGGTTGATCGCACACTCCGGTAGAAGCAAAAGGCCCCGCTCTGCGGGGCCTTTTTTTTCGCCATCCTCCTGCGCAGGAACGGCCCGGTCCTCCGGCGCGCCATCAACGAACGCCATGCCCCCATGATGGCCTCGGCGAATGGGACAGCCTCTATGAGGCAGCAGCGCCGGCGCCCTGCACGCCACCCAGCAACATGTCTGTCCCCATCTCGCACAGCAGCTCCTCCAGCGCGCCCGAGGCAATCAGCGGCGAGGCCTCCAGCGAAGCGAAGCGCACCGTGCCCAGCACGGCCCGCGTGGCCACGTAAAGGCGCGCATAGGACAGCGAGGGGCCACCCCAGCGCTGCAGGTGGGCGGCCATGCGCTCGGCGGTCTCGCGCATGGACAGGGCAATGCGCTCGTCACCATCCTGCAGCCAGGCAAAGCGCGCCAGCTTGCGCCGCGCAGGCGTGCGGCCCGCAAAGCCCTCGACGATGCAGGCGACCACGCCGCGCGCCACGGCCTCGCGCGGCAGGCCCTGCTCCGACGCCTGCTCCAGCCAGGCCTCGATGGCCGCGACGGCCGCACGGCGCTGGCCATCGACCATGGCGCGGAAGACGGCCTGCTTGTCGGGGAAGTACTGGTAGAGCGTGCCGATGGAGACGCCTGCGCGCTCGGCAATGCGGTTGGTGGTGAGCGCGGCTTCGCCCTCCTTGACCAGAATCTGAGCTGCTGCCTGAAGAATGGCCTCCAGCGTACGCTGCGCACGGGCCTGCACGGGCTGTCTTCTTCTCTGGGATTCAGTGGTAGCGGAGGTATGGGAGGGCATGCGGCAAAACCTGAGCACAAGGCGAGTTTTCTGCCCGGAGTTTAAGCACTACAGTGGCCGGCCATTGCAGCAAATCCCAAGGAATACACCATGAAGAAGCATCAGCACACCGGCGCGTGGGAAGCCCTGCCGTGAAGGGCGTGCAACTGCTGGCCCTGGCCGCCGCCCTGTTCGACACGGCGGCCGCGCTGGCCCACTTCGCCTGCATCGTCTGGGGGGGACGCGGGCTGCGGCTCATGGGTGCCGGCGAGCGCATGGCGCGCATGGCCGAGGCCGGGCACTGGTATCCGCCACTGGTGTCGGCGGCCATCGGCGTGGTGCTGTCGCTGCTGGCGGGGTATGCGCTGGCAGGCGCGGGCCTGCTGGATCCCCTGCTCTTCATGCGCCCGGTGCTGGCCGGGGCCGGCCTGGTGCTGGTGGCGCGGGGCGTGGCCTATCCGTGGCTGAAGCCGCGGTTCCCGGACAACAGCGACCGCTTCTGGCACGTGTCTTCAGCCATCTGCCTGGTCATGGGACTGCTGCACCTGGCAGCAGCCCTTGGAAGATAAAGGGCTGACTCCAGCCTCAGGTCGTGACGGGCGAGACCAGCGGGCGGCCTTCCAGGTGGCAGCGCATGTTGGCGATGAAGCGGTCCACCGAGGCCTGCACGGCTTCGGGCGACCAGCCGCCCACATGGGGCGTGAGCACCACGGCGTCCAGGTCCAGCAGTTCGGCCGGGGGCGCGGGTTCGCTTTCGTAGACATCCAGGCCCGCTCCGGCAAGGCGGCCTTCGCGCACGGCGGCGGCCAGGGCGGCGGTATCGACCACGCTGCCGCGCGCGATATTGACCAGATGGCCCTGCGGGCCCAGCGCATCCAGCACCTGCGTGTTGATGAGGTGGCGCGTGCCCGGGCCGCCCGGCGTGGCGACCAGCAGCACATCGGCCCATTGCGCCAGGGACAGCAGGTCGCCGAAGTAGCGGTGGGGCAGCTCGCTGCGCTGGCTGCGGTTGTGGTAGCCGATCTCCATCTCGAAGCCCAGCGCGCGCTGGGCGATCTTGGCGCCGATGGCGCCCATGCCCAGGATGCCCAGGCGCTTGTGCGAGACATTGGGCGGCAGCGGCATGGCGGTGCGCCAGACGCCGTCGCGCGTGGCGCGGTCCAGGCGCACCAGACCGCGCACGGAGGCGATCAGCAGGCCCATGGCGTGGTCGGCCACGCAGTCGTCATTGGTGCCCGCGCCATTGCCCACGGCAATGCCATGGGCCTGCGCATGGGCGACATCGATGTTCTCGTAGCCCGCGCCCAGCGCGCAGACCAGCCGCAGCGCAGGCATGCGCTGCATCTGCGCGGCCGACAGGCCGATGGAGCCGATGGTCAGCACGGCCTGGATGCGTGCGCCGTGCTCGGCGAGAGCCGCCTCGCATTGGCTGGCGTCGGGCGCGTAGAGCAGGTCGAAGGAGGGAAAGGCCTGGGCCATCTGGCGCAGATGGCCTTCGGCGTTGAAGTTCAGGACAAGCAGGGCAGGTTGCATGGCGAAAGAGCGGCGCCCGCTGCCGCAGGGAAATCAGCGGCTTCAACGGGCTGTGGGCAAGGGGAAACCCATTGTCCACCCGCCAGGGGCCCTGCGCGGTGCCGCCCTACAGGTCCAGCACCAGCCGGGCGGATTTCGCGCGCGAGCAGCAGGGCAGGAACTGGTCGCAGGCGGCCTGCTCGTCCTCGGTCAGGTACATGTCGCGGTGCTCGGGCTCGCCCGAGAGCACACGCGTGAGGCAGGTGCCGCACACGCCCTGCTCGCACGAAGTCTGCACCTCCACGCCGATGCCGGCCAGCGCCTGGACGACGGTCTGCTCGGGCGCCACGCGCACCACCTGGCCGGTGCTTGCGATCTCGATCTCGAACCCGGCATCGCCCTCGCGCTGCACGGCCTCGCCCGCGAAGAACTCGTAGTGCAGGCTGTCCTCGCCCCAGCCCGACGCGCGGGCATGGCCCAGGGCCGCGTCCATGAAGCCGCGCGGGCCGCAGACATACAGGTGCAGGCCCGCCTGCGGGGCGCCGAGCAGCTGCGCCATGTCGAGCGCCCCCTCGCCATCCACATGCAGGTGCACGCGGTCGGCCCAGGGCATGGACTGCAGCAGGGCCGTGAAGGCCATGCGCTCGCGCGAACGCGCGCAGTAGTGCAGTTCGAAATCGGCACCCTCGCGCGCCAGCTGGCGCGCCATGGCCAGCACGGGCGTGATGCCTATGCCACCGGCCAGCAGCAGATGACGTGCAGGCTGGCCCGCATGCAGCGCGAAGTGGTTGCGCGGCGCGCCAATAGCGATCTGCTGGCCTTCCTGCACGTGTTCGTGCACGGCGGCCGAGCCGCCGCGCGAGGCGGCCTCGCGCAGCACGCCGACCACGTAGCGGCCGGTGTCCTGCGGGTCGTTGCACAGCGAGTACTGGCGCACCAGGCCGCCGGGCAGGTGCAGGTCGATGTGCGAGCCGGCCGTGAAGGCGGGCAGGCTCTGGCCGTCCAGCGGCACGAGTTCAAGGCTGCAGATGTCCTGTGCCTCGGCGCATTTGCGCGCGACGCGCACCTGGAGGATGGGGTGGGCTTGCATGGGGAAACGTGGGAATGGAGGGGTTCGGAAAAATCAGGCCGCCGCCAGCGCCTGGGCGCTGGCCTCGCGTAGCCGGCTGATCACGCGGCGCGCGCGGTTGGGGCCGGCGTCCACATGGATGTCGATGACGGGGCGCGCGCCAAAGCGCTGCTGGTTGCGGAACTGGGCCTCGATGACGACCTTGTCCTCCTCGAAGGTGGCGGCCGTCTGGTCGATCACCAGGCGCGTGGTGTCCTGCATGTCGGGATGCGGGTTGGTGGCAATGGTCCAGAAGTAGTGGGCCGAATGCTCGGTCTCCGGCGTCACGCCGTGAAATCCCCGCATGTGAAAGCCTTCGCGCTGCGGATCGTCGAGCTGGCCGCTGCCCGCATCCATGGCGCCGGTCCAGATGCGCACATGCGAGGGGTGGAACTCCACCTCCTGCCAGCGGTCGATGCGGCCCGCGAACGGCCAGGCCGCCGCATAGGTGGGCGGCGGGTCGGAGTCGGGCATCCAGCGCAGCACGGTGACGCTGTCGCCCTCCTGGCGCACCTTGAGCTCGGCATTCATGTGGACGCCGGCATTGCCGCCGATGGTCTTGAGGTGCACATAGCCCAGGTGGCTGAGGTCCAGCAGGTTGTCGTGGATGAGCTGGTAGGGCGCGTCGTAGTGGTAGACATCGCCGCCGAAGCGGTAGCGCGCATCGCCGTGCACGGGATAGGCGGGCGGCTCCTGCGCGGGCACGGAATCGGGCGTGGCGCCCATCCAGATCCAGAGGATCTGGTCACGCTCGCGCAGGTCGAAGGACTTGACGCAGGCCTTGGGCGGTATGCGCTGCTGCCCCGGAATCTCCAGGCACTGCCCGGCGCGGTCGAACAGCAGGCCGTGGTAGCCGCAGCGCAGGCCGCGCGCCTCCACCGTGCCGCAGGACAGCGGCAGCTCGCGGTGGCAGCAGCGGTCTTCCAGCGCGGCGACGCTGCCGTCGGGCGTGCGAAACAGCACGACGGGCCGGCCCAGCAGGGTGCGGGCCAGTGGCGCGTCCTGCAGCTCCCAGGCAAAGCCGGCGACATACCACTGGTCCAGCGGGAAGGCAGGCGTGGAGGCGGGTGCAATGGTGGTGCATTCGGTCATGGGGTTCTCCTTCTTGTCTGCAGGTCGCGCTCAATGCGCCGACAGCGTGCGGCCCGTGGCTGCGGGCCTGCCGGCTTCGGGCCCTTGCAACCGGTGCAGCGATACGATGCAGGCCGCGAACACGAAGGCCGCGCCATAGCCCACGTACAGCTGGCTGGCCGACCAGGAGGCGTCGAGCAGCGAGCCCGCGACCATGGGCGAGACGATGGCGCCGATGCGCCCTATGCCTATGCCCCAGCCCACACCGGTCACGCGCACCTCGCCGCCATAGACCATGGGCGCGATGGCATAGAGCCCCGCCACGCAGCCGTTGACGAAGACGCCGATCAGGAAGGCCAGCGCATACGACAGCAGCAGCGAGCCCGGATTGCTCACGATGAAGCACAGCAGCACGGCCGTGGCCAGCATGAAGCCGGCCAGTGCGCGGTGCACGGGATAGCGCGCCGCCAGCAGGCCCAGCAAGGTGGCGCCCAGGATGCCGCCCAGGCTCAGCAGCACGCCGCCGGTCACGCCCTGCTCGGGCGTGAGGCCCGAGGCGGCGAGCAGCTTGGGCGTCCAGCTCATGACGAAGTAAAAGCCGAACATCACCGCGAAGAACGACAGCCAGACCAGCAGCGTGGGCCGGCGCAGGCCCGGCGCGAACAGCTGCAGCGGGCCACGCCGCGCCGATCCCGCCGATGCGGGCGCGGCAGGCGGCAGCGCCACCAGCGTGGGCAGGCCCAGCCGGCCGACCAGGGCGTTGAGCCGCTGCAGCGCGCCGGCCGGGCGCCGCGCCAGCAGGAAATCCATGGATTCCGGCAGGCGCCACCAGGCCAGGACCAGCACGCCCAGCGTCACGCAGCCGCCGAACAGGAAGACCGCGCGCCAGTCATGGCGCCCCAGCAGCCACACCGCGATGGAGCCGCCGATGCTGGCGCCCAGCGCATAGCCCGTGGACTGCAGGGTGACGGCTAGGCTGCGCCAGCGCTGCGAGGCGTATTCGCTGGCAATCACGTTGCTGCAGGCCAGGATGCCACCCACGCCCAGGCCCGTGAGCACGCGCAGCGCCGCAAGCTGGATGGCGCTGTGGCTGAAGGCCGAGCCCAGCATGCCCACGCCCGAGAGAGCCAGGCAGGCCAGGATGAGCGGCCGGCGGCCCAGCCGGTCGGCCCAGGGCGCGATCAGCAGCGATCCGCCCGCCATGCCGAACAGGCCCGCACTGAGCAGAAAGCCCAGTTGGGCGCCGCTGAGCTGCCAGTGCGCCGACACGGCCGAGGCCGTGAAGGCCATGACCAGGACGTCGAAGCCGTCGATCATGTTGAGCACCATGCACAGGGCTATGACCGACCACTGGAAGCGTGTCATGGGCCGCTGATCCACGCTGGCGCGCAGATCGGCGCTCATGGCCGCACCCCCTGCGAAAAGGGGATGGAAGATGCGGCGGCGCGGGGCCGCTGCAGGCGAGGGGCAAGCAGGCAGGCAGTCATTGTGGGTCTCCTTGGGGTGGAAGCTCTGGCCGAGCTTTCTTGTGTTTTCAGCCGTTTTCAGCAGTTCATTAAGTATGCTGAATGTGATTCAGTTTACTGAATGATGATGTACGTCAAATACCGGGTTTCCCCGATCAGGATCGGCTCGCCATGCGCGCTGGCGGCCAGGCCGCCCTCAGTCGGCGGACGATGTTTCCGTGGATTCGCGCACGTCGTGCAGCTGCACGAACTTGCGCAGCAGGCGCTTGAACTCGGCCTGCTCTTGGGGTTCGAGCGCGGCCAGCATGCGCTCGTGCAGTTCGTGGACATTGGGCACGAAGCCGGCCAGCATGGTCTCGCCCTCGGCCGTGAGCGTCAGGCGCCGCTGGCGCCGGGGCAGGATCTCGCGCAGCACCCAGCCCTTGGCCTCCAGGCGCGCCGCGATGTCGGCCGTGGTGGAGTTGTCCAGCGCCACCAGCCGCGCCAGGGTCACTTGGTCGATGCCCGGCTTTTCCTGCAGCATGCGCAGGATGGCGTACTGCACCGGCGTCACGTCCGGCCCAAGCACGTCGCGGAACAGCTGCGCCGCGATCTGCTGCGCGCGCCGGATCAGGTGGCCCGGCTGGTCGTAGAGGTCGATGGAAAGCGGATCGGAGGCGGAGTGGACCATCGGTGGCGGCAGGCCTTGCGGCCCTGGGGTTGAAGCCCGCCGAGGTTACCCCATCCCCGGCGCCGCCCGCGCCTGCTGGCCTGGCCATGCCGGCAGCCTCAGGCCACGGCGGCGGCAGGCTGGGCCGCTGCTGCGGCCACCGCCGCCGCCTGCTGCTCCTGCGCAATCCATTTGTCGATGACCTTGCGCGACTGCACGCCGCCCGCATCGATGTTGAGCTTGAGCAGCTTGCGGTCGGGGTGGGCACTGAGGTTGCGCTGCTGCAGCTCCAGCATCTGCAGGTCTTCGCTGAAGATCTTGTGCTGGCCCTCGCGGATGCGGTCGGTGACTTCGGCATCGCCCGGATTGAAGCGGCGCGCCATGCCCCAGAAGTACCACATGGACTCCTCGGTCTCCGGCGTGATGAAGTCCACCACCATGCTGTAGACCTTGTGTTCGTCGGGCGCGTCGTAGCCGCCGTGGCCTGCATGGGCCACGCCGACCTCGATCAGCACATGGCTAGGCGGGGTGAAGCGGCAGACCTGCCAGCGGTCCACGGGCACCTCGTCGGCCAGGCCGTTGCTGCGCAGCGCCATCTTCCAGAACGGGGGGCGGGGATGTCGTTCATGAAGCGGCTGGTGACGACCTCGACATCGGCGCCCTCGCCGCGCGTCTCGGTCTTGCAGGGCGTCTCGTCGATCTCGGCCTGGCCGATGGAGCTGGCGTGCACATAGGTCTCGTGCGTCAGGTCCATGAGGTTGTCGATCATCAGCCGGTAGTCGGCCTGGATGTGGAACATGCCGCCGCCGTAGGCCCATTCGGGGTTGTCGTGCCAGGGCAGCTTCGGAATCAGGGCGGCATCGGCCAGCGCCTTGTCGCCAGGCCAGACCCAGATGAAGCCGTGGCGTTCCTCGACGGGATAGCTGCGGATCTCGGGGAAGCCGCGCACGCGCTGGCCCGGCATGGCAATGGTCTTGCCGTCGCAGCCCATCTCCAGCCCGTGGTAGCCGCAGACCAGCTTGCCCTCGCAGACAAAGCCCAGCGACAGGGGCGCGCCGCGGTGCGGGCAAAAATCCTCCACGGCGGCAACGCCGTGCTGCGCGCGGTAGAAGGCAATGCGCTCGCCGCAGATGCGACGGCCCAGCGGCTTGTCCTGGATCTCGTCGGACGTGGCGGCCACGTACCAGGTGTTCTTGGGAAATGTGCTCATGGGGGTCTCCTTTATGGGTGGGGTCCGCAGTCCTTGGCGCTGCGGTGGCTGGGGCACGGGCGGCCGAGGCCGCCGGCACGTATCAAGCGCACATCAAGCGCGGATCAGACTCGAATCAGGCTCGGATCAACTGCACGCCAGGAACCGCATGGCTGCCGGGCTCGCTCACGGCCTCGCGCAGGTTGCGGCGCGCGATGCGCGAGTGCTCTTTCATCAGCGCCTCGGCCCGGGCGCCCTCGCGCGCGGCAATGGCGTCCAGCACCTGGCGGTGCTGGTCCTGGGCCACCATCAGGCTGTGGCGCGCACGCGGGGATTCGGCCCGCGCCAGCACAAAGCCCGAAGGCGAGGCGAAGGGCATGCGCACCACGCGCTCCAGCTCGCGCTGCATGACGCTGCTGCCGGCCATGGAGTGCAGCAGGTCGTGGAATTCGGAGTTCAGCGCCACATAGCGCGAGAAGGCCTCGTCGCCCCAATCAGGCGTCTCAAGCACACGGTCGATGGCGTCCAGGCAGCGGCCGGCCTGGGCCAGCAGCGGCTCGGCCACGCCGCGCTCGGCCGCCCAGCGCGCGGCCAGGCCTTCCAGCGTGCCGCGCAGCTCGATGGCATCGGCCACATCGGCCTCGGAGAACAGCCGCACGCGGTAGCCGCGCCCACCGGCCATGGCTTCGAGCAGGCCTTCCTGCTCCAGCCGCATGAGCGCGGCGCGCACCGGCGTGCGGGAGATGCCCAGGCGCTGCACCACGGTGAGCTCGGCAATGCGCTCGCCTGCGGGCAGTTCGCCCGCAAGAATCATCTCGCGCAGTTGCAGCTGGGCCTTGATGACCTGGGAGTGGCTTTCCGCTTCGGAGGCGGCGGGGGCAAGCTGGGGGCTCATGGGGCTTTGTCTGGATGGAATGGCGTGAATGTATACATCCAAGGCGATTCATGGTGCATTTTTCCGCAAAAACACGGGAAAACACCAATCAAATGTATACAACCAATCCCAGCAAAGACAGTGACCCGCCTGTTTGTATACATCGCCATGGCATCATGGCCGGCTCCCTTTTTCCCCTGCCGCTGCAACCCAGGAGGTCACCCTTGCCGACGTTTTCCCGACACCCCGCCATGGCCGCCCACATCCTCAACCTGGCACGGGATGCCAGCGCCGATGCGCAGGCTCCGCAGACCTATCCGATCAAGGACTTCTTCCGCAATCCGGAGCGCGGCTTCTTCCGCCTGGCCGATGACGGAAGCATGCTGGGCTTCATGCAGCCCGTCAGCGTGGATGGCCATCCGGCGCGCATGAACATCCATGTGCAGGCGCTGGAGGGCAGCACCCCTGTGGGCGAGCCGCGCCGCATCACGGCCGAGACCGAGCGCGACATCAGCAACTTCTTCTGGAAGGGCTCGGACGTGGTGCTCTACCAGAAGGACTTCGGCGGCGACGAGAACTTCCATGTGCTGGCGGTCAACGCGCGCAGCGGCGAAGCCACCGACCTGACGCCCTGGGACGGCGTGCGCGCCAGCATCGAGGACGACCTGGAAGACGACCCCGACCATGTGCTGATCAGCCACAACCAGCGCGATGCCGAGGTCTTCGACGTGTACCGCGTGAATGTGCACACGGGCGCGGCGCAACTGGTGGCGCAGAACCCCGGCAACATCGTCGGCTGGCAGACCGACCATGCGGGCCGCGTGCGGGCCGCCGTGGCCAGCGACGGCCTGAACAGCGCCCTGCTCTACCGCGACGACGAGGCCGGCGAGTTCCAGACCCTGATCACCACCGACTACCGCACCAGCGTCAGCCCGGCCTTCTTCACCTTCGACGACCAAAAGCTCTACGCCCTGTCCAACCGGGGCCGCGACAAGCTGGCCCTGGTGGTCATCGACCCGGCCCGGCCCGACGAGGAAGAGGAAATCTTCGTGCCCGAAGAAGTCGATCTGGGCGCAGCCGCCTATTCGCGCAAGCGCCGCGTGCTGACCCTGGCCGCCTACCAGACCGACAAGCCGCAGTACCGCTTCTTCGATGCCGAGACCGAAGCCCTCTACGGCCGGCTGGCTGCGCAACTGCCGGGCTACGACTTCGCCATCCAGGGCGCCAACCGCGCCGAGGACAAGTTCATCGTCGCCGCCTTCAACGACCGCACGCCGGGCGCACGCTACATCTACGACGCGGCCGCCGATGCGCTGATCAAGCTGGCCGACATCAACCCGGCCATTCCCGAGTCCGCCATGTCGCGCGTGCAGCCCGTCAGCTACACCAGCCGCGACGGCCTGACCATCCACGGCTACCTGACCCTGCCGGCCGGCCGCGAGCCCAGGAACCTGGCCTGCATCATCAACCCGCACGGCGGCCCCTGGGCCCGCGACGGCTGGGGCTACAACCCCGAGGTGCAGTTCCTCGCCAACCGGGGCTTTTGCGTGCTGCAGGTGAACTTCCGGGGCTCCACGGGCTATGGCCGCGCGTTCTGGGAAGCGGGATTCGGCCAATGGGGCCTGAAGATGCAGGACGACATCACCGACGGCGTGCACTGGCTGATCGACCAGGGCATTGCCGACCCTGCGCGCATCGGCATCTACGGCGGCAGCTATGGCGGCTATGCCACGCTGGCCGGCGTGGCCTTCACGCCCGACCTGTATGCGGCGGCCGTGGACTATGTGGGCGTGTCCAACCTGTTCACCTTCATGAAGACCATTCCGCCCTACTGGAAGCCGCTGCTGGACCAGATGCACGCCATGGTGGGCGATCCCGAGCGCGACAGGGAGCGCCTGGCCGCCACCTCGCCAGCCCTGCATGTGGACCGCATCAAGGCGCCGCTGTTCATCGCCCAGGGCGCGCGCGACCCGCGCGTGAACAAGGACGAGAGCGACCAGGTGGTGAAGGCGCTGCGCGAGCGCGGCGTCGAGGTGCAGTACATGGTCAAGGACAACGAGGGCCACGGCTTTCACAACGACGAGAACAAGTTCGAGTTCTACGAGGCCATGGAGCAGTTCCTGGTCACGCACCTCAAGCCCTGAAGCCGTCCAGGCGCCAGGCCACCCGGCCGCCCGGTCGCCCCGCGCTACAGCACGGCGGGCTCCCCGCTTTGCTGCAGCGCCCACATGTCCGCATAGCGCCCGCCCGCCGCGACCAGCTGGGCGTGGGTGCCGCGCTCGACGATGCGGCCCGCATCCATGACCAGGATCTCGTGCGCATCGACCACGGTGGACAGGCGGTGGGCAATCACCAGCGCCGTCTTGTTGCGCGCGGCGCTTTGCAGCTCGGCCTGGATGGCGCGCTCGTTGGCCGAGTCCAGCGCCGAAGTCGCCTCGTCAAAGATCAGGATGGGCGGGTCCTTGAGCAGGGTGCGCGCAATCGCCACCCGCTGCTTTTCGCCGCCCGACAGCTTGAGGCCGCGCTCGCCCACGCGCGTGGCATAGCCCTGGGGCGTGGCCTCGATGAAGTCGTGGATGCGCGCGGCGCGTGCGGCCGCCACCACCTGGTCGCGGCTGGCGCCGGGACGGCCGTAGGCGATGTTGTATTCCACCGTGTCGTTGAAGAGCACCGTGTCCTGCGGCACGATGCCCACGGCGCCGCGCACGCTGTCCTGGGTCAGCTCGCGCAGGTCGCGCCCGGCAATGCGCACATGGCCGGACTGCACGTCGTAGAAGCGGAAGATCAGCCGCGCCAGCGTGCTCTTGCCCGAGCCCGAAGGGCCGACCACGGCCACGGTCTTGCCGGCCGGAATGGTGAAGCTCACGTCCTTGAGGATGGGCCGCTCGGGGTCATAGGCAAAGTCCACATGCTCGAAGCGCAGCTCGGGCGGTGCGCCGTCGGCCGGCAGGGGCCGGGCACCGGGCGCGTCGGCCACCTCGCGTTCCTTGTCCATGAGGGTGAACATGCGCTCCAGGTCGGTCAGGCTCTGCTTGATCTCGCGGTAGATCACGCCCAGAAAGCCCAGCGGGATGTAGAGCTGGATCATGAAGGCATTGACCATGACCAGGTCGCCCAGCGACAGCCGCCCGTCCACCACGCCCTGCGTGGCGCGCCAGAGGATGGCGACCAGGGCCGTGGCGATGATCAGTTGCTGCCCGCAGTTGAGCATGCTCAGCGTGGTCTGGCTCTTGAGGCGCACGCGGCGCAGCGCCTCCAGGTTCTTGTCGTAGCGCCGCGCCTCGAAGCCCTCGTTGCCGAAGTACTTGACGGTCTCGTAGTTCAGCAGCGAGTCGATGGCCTTGGTGTGCGCGGCCGACTCCTGGGCATTGGCCTCGCGCCGAAAGCGCGTGCGCCACTCGGTCACCGTGACCGTGAACGTGATGTAGAACACCAGCGCCGCCAGCGTGATGACCGCGAACCAGATGTCGAAGCGCAGCGCCAGGATGCCCAGCACCAGCGCCATCTCGATGAAGGTGGGCAGGATGCTGTAGAGCGAATACGAGATCAGCGACTCGGTGCTGCGCACGCCGCGCTCGATGTCGCGCGTCATGCCGCCGGTCTGGCGCTCCAGGTGAAAGCGCAGGCTCAGCGCATGCAGGTGCTCGAAGGTGGACAGCGCAATCGCCCGCGAGGCGCCCTGCGTGGCCTTGGCAAAGACCAGGTCGCGCAGCTCGGTGAACAGCGAGCTGGAAAAGCGCAGCAGCCCGTAGGCCAGCAGCAGGGCCACGGGCACGACGAGCACCGCGCGGGCGTCGCCGGCCTTCAGATCCAGCGCATCGACCAGGTGCTTGAGCAGCACCGGCACGCCCACGTTGGCGAGCTTGGCCCCGATCATGAAGCCCAGCGCCGCCAGCACGCGCCACTTGTATTGCCACAGGTAGGGCAGCAGGCGCCGCAGCGCGTTCCAGTCCCGCGACGGTGCCGGGGTTGGGACTAAGGGTAAATCCGTAGGGGAAGCGCTCTCGCGTCGCATGAAAGACAATTCTCGATTGTTATATTGACCCGATTGTGCCCATGCCACCCCGCCCCGACCTCCCGCCCCATCCCTTGCCCGCAGACAAGGAGCTGGTTCTCAAGGTCATTCCCATGCCCGCCGATGTCAACGCCAATGGCGACATCTTCGGCGGCTGGGTCATGGCGCAGGTCGACCTGGCAGGTTCCGTGCTGCCCTCGCGCCTGGGCCAGAGCCGCATGGTCACCGTGGCCGTGAACGAGTTCATCTTCAAGCAGCCCGTGCGCGTGGGCGACATCCTGTCGTTCTACTCCAGCGTGCAGCGCGTGGGCCGCACCTCGGTCACGGTCGATGTCGAGGTCTATGCCGAGCGCTTTGCCGACCAGGGCCGCTTCGTCAAGGTGACCGAAGCCCTGCTGACCTACGTGGCCATCGACGGCCAGGGCAAGCCCCAGTCGCTGCCGGACAACGATCAGGTGCGCTCCTGGCGCGCAGCGGCCGAGCGCAATGCAGAACGAAAGCAGCAGCAGGCCGGCTGAACCCGCCACCTCTGCAGCCATGAAAAAAGCGACCTTCGCAGGTCGCTTTTTCATTTCCGGCAGCAGAGATGGCTCATGCCAGCGACGGCGTGACGCGCGGCTGCAGCGAAGCCGCTGCGGTGGCCGCAGCCAGGGCAGCGGAACTGCTGGCGGCGCTGTCGCTGGAGACGGTCGACGAGGAAGAGGACAGGCTGGAGGCGCTGGACGCCACGGCCGAACCCGAAGATGAACGCGGCGAGGAGCCGGCCTCGATCTGGCCCGTGAGCTCGCCGCCCTCTTCAATCACCACCTTGCCGTAGCGGATCTTGCCGCTGACCTTGCCCGTGCCGTAGATGACCAGCTTCTCGCGCACGGTCAGCGTGCCGTCGAACACGCCATGGATCTCGGCGATATCGATCTCGGCCGTGCCATGGAAGGCGCCCTGCTCGGCGATCTGGATCACGCGCGAGTCCATGGTGGCCTCCACCGTGCCTTCGACCACCAGCGTGTCGCAATCGGTGATCTCCACGCCCTTGAGCTTGATGTTGGGGCCCACGGTGAGCTTGCTGCCCGGAGAGTCCTGCGACACAGGCGAGGCCTGGCGCTGGGTGGATGCCGGGCTGCTCACGCTGGAGCTGGGCATGACGGCTCCCGAAGGGCTGCCGCCCGTGCTGGCGGCGCCTGTGCCGCTGCCCAGGGTGTTGCGGGAGGTGAAAGCATCGTTGTCGCGCTTGCCAAAGAACGGGTTCTGAACAGCCATGGGTGGGTCTCCTTCGGAAAAATCCGATGCTACGCACACGAACTGGCAACAAATGCCGGCATCTCGCAAGAACGGTAACGAGATGGTTCTCCCGTTTCATGTGCTTGCAAGCCTTTCTCGATCACACACCGCGCATGCGCAGGTCGCGCAGCGGACATACGCAAATCAATAGGTGCATCTACACTCATTTCCATTCCAGGCCACCTGCCCCACGCCCCATGACCTCCTCCACCTCAAGCGCCGCCAGTCCGGTCTGCACCTGCTTCATGGTGCGCAGCCTGTCGCGCAAGATCTCGCAGCTCTATGACGACACGCTGGCGCCCAGCGGCCTGCGCGGCACGCAGTTCAGCCTGCTGGTGCAGGCACGCAATGCGCCCGACGGCCCACCCACGGTCTCGGCCCTGGCCGAGCAGTTGCACACCGACCGCACGACGATGACGCGCAACCTGCGCACGCTGCAGCACGCCGGCTTCATCGACCTGGTTCCCGGCGCGGATGCGCGCAGCCGCTGCGTGGTGGTCACGCCCGAAGGCCGCGCCCGCATCCGCGAGGCTGCCGCCCTCTGGCGCCAGGCGCAGCAGCGCGTGCGCGAGCTGTGCGGCAGCGAGCAGATCGGCGCGCTGGAAAGCCTGGTGCTGGGCATGCTGCCCGTGCTGGAAACCGCCACGCAGGAGAGCGCGGAATGAGCGCCGCCCTGCCCTCCGCAGCCCCTGGCGCTGCGGCCAGCGGGTCCGCGCATCCGTTGGTCAGCGGCCCCATCGCCTCCACCCTGATGCGCCTGGCCGTGCCCAACATGGTGGCGCTGAGCATGTCGGTGCTGGTCGCCGTGGCCGAGACCTACTACGTGGGGCAGCTGGGAACCGTATCGCTGGCGGCCATGGCCCTGGTGTTTCCGCTGGCCATGCTCACGCAGATGATGAGCAACGGTGCCATGGGCAGCGGCGTGTCCTCGGCCATCAGCCGCGCGCTGGGTGCGGGCGACGGCGCGCGTGCCTCGGCACTGGCCCTGCACGCCATCGTGATCGGCGCCATCGCGGGGCTGCTTTACTCGCTCATCTTCGTGCTGTGCGGCGCCACCTTCTACGGCTGGCTGGGCGGGCGCGGCGAGGTGCTGGCAGCGGCCACGGGCTTTGGCGCCGTGCTGTTCAGCGGCGCCATCCTGGTGTGGCTGTGCAATACGCTGGCCTCGGTGGTGCGGGGCACGGGCAATATGCGCATGCCGTCGGCCGTGATCTTTGCGGCCTCGCTGGTGCAGATCGTGGTGGGCGGCACGCTGGGGCTGGGCCTGGGGCCCATGCCGCGCTGGGGCATGCCGGGCGTGGCCGTGGGCAACATCGTGGCCATGGTGCTGGCCGTGGCGGCCTTTCTGGCCTACCTGCAATGGGGCCAGCAGCGCCTGCAGCTGGACTGGCGCACGCCGCGCCTGGCCTGGCCCATGTTCCGCGACATCCTGCGCGTGGGCGCCCTGGCCTGCCTGTCCCCCGTGCAAACGGCGCTGGCCGCGCTGCTGCTGACAGGCATGGTCGCCCGCCTGGGCCCGCTGGCCCTGGCCGGCTACGGCATAGGCCAGCGGCTGGAGTTCCTGCTGATCCCCATGGCCTTCGGCGTGGGCATGGCCGCCGTGCCCATGGTGGGCATGGCCATGGGCGCCGGCCAGGTGGCCCGCGCGCGCCGCGTGGCCTGGTCGGGCGGCGCCATGGCCGCGGCCCTGCTGGGCGTGCTGGGGCTGGTGGTCATGGTCTGGCCGCAGCTGTGGTCAGGCATCTTCACCGGCGACCCGGCCGTGCGCGCCTATGCCGACCTCTACCTGCGCACCGTGGGCCCGGCCTTCGGGCTGTTCGGCCTGGGACTGGTGCTGTACTTCGCCTCCCTGGGCGCAGGCCGCGTCTGGGCCCCCGTGCTGGCCGGCACGGTGCGCCTGCTGATCGTGGTGGTGGGCGGCGGCTGGCTCATGTCCAGCGGCCTGGGCAGCGCCCAGTCGCTGTTCATCCTCGTGGCCGTGGCCATGGCCGCCTATGGCGCAGGCACGGCCTGGGCCGTGTGGCGCGCGCGCTGGGGGTGAAGAAACGCAAAAAGCAGGCCCGCAGTCAGCGGGCCATGCTTCAAGAAACGATGTACGCCGCCGTCCCCGTGGACAGCAAGCTGCCATCGGCCCCCAGGAATTCCATGCGCGTATTGGCCACGCGCGAGCCCAGCCGCAGCACCTCGGCGCGCAGGATGAATTCGCTGCCTATGCCGGGGCGCAGGTAGTCCACGCGCAGGTCGATGGTGCCCAGGCGCGAGAAGCGATGCAGGCGCTGCAGCGGCGCATCTTCCATGTGCTTGGCACCGATGGCCGCCATGACGGCCAGGCCGCCCATGGAGTCCAGGCCGGCGCTGATCACGCCGCCGTGGATGCGCTGGTAGGCGGCGTGGCCTATGAGCTCGGGCCGCATGGTGATGCGGCCTTCAACCCGCTCGGGCAGCACTTCGGTGATGCGCAGGCCCAGCACCTGGTTGAAGGCGATCTGGCGCTCGAACACTTCGCGCAGCCCGGCGATGAACTCGGGCTCGAATTGCACGGGCGCCTCGGAGGCCTTCGTGGATTTCAGCACTGGCTGAAGTCCGGCTTGCGCTTCTCCATGAACGCGGTGAACGCCTCCTTGGCAGCAGGCCCGCCCATCAGCTTGCCGAAGCTCGCTCCCTCCTCGGCCATGCGCTCGCGCACCAGGCCGGACTGGCCGGCCTTCATGAGGCGCTTGGTCTCGATCAGGGCCGACAGCGGCTTGGCCGCCAGCTTCCTGGCCTGGGCCTGAGCCAGTGCATTGCATTCGCTGGGCGGCACGACGCGGTTGACCAGGCCCACTTCCAGTGCGGCTTCAGCCAGGAAGGGCTCGCCCAGCAGCAGGGCCTCGGCCGCGCGGTGGTAGCCGAGCATCTGGGGCAGCAGCAGGCTGGAGGCCGCTTCGGGGCACAGGCCCAGGTTCACGAAGGGCAGCGAGAAGGCCGCGTTGTCGCCCGCATAGACCAGGTCGCAGTGCAGCAGCAAGGTAGTGCCGATACCCACGGCCGGGCCGCAGACGGCGGCGATCACGGGCTTGGGAAAGGCGGCGATGTTGTGCAGGAAGCGCCAGACGGGGCGCTGCTCGCCCTCCGGCCTGGCGGCGCCGCCGGCCGACTGCTTGAGGAAGTCGGCAATGTCGTTGCCCGCGCTGAAGATGGCCATGTCGCCCTGGAAGACCACGCAGCGCACGGCGGCGTCTTCGCCGGCCTGGGCCAGCGCATCGGCCATGCTGGCGTACATGGCCTCGGTAATGGAGTTCTTCTTGTCTGCGCGGTTGAAGGTGATGGTGCAGACACCGGCTTCGGTGTGCACGAGGATGTCCTGGGTGGTTTCGCTCATGATGGTCTTGCCTTGCTTATTCCTTGAAATACACGATCTGGTGGCTGCTCGCCAGCATCACGCCGGCCTCGCTCCACAGCTGGGCGCTCTGGTCGAAGAAGCCGTTGCGAAATTCCTGGCCGCGCGCCTGGGCCAGCAGGTGGCCCGTGCCTGCGGCGGCCAGTTCCTCACGCCCCGCATGGAAGTAGACGGTGATGGACACCGTGCCCGCCGGGGTGCGCTGTGCGCGGCGCAGCCACACGCGCGGGAAGAATACGTCAGCCAGGCCGGCCAGCGCGCAAAAATCCAGTGCGCGCGGCGGCTCGTCGCGCACCCACAGGCGCGTGAGGCTGTCGGTCTCGCGGCCATCCCAGGTCTGGGGAATGATGCCGTCGAGAAAGCGCATGTCGTAGCGGTTGAGCCATTCCACGCCGCCCAGAGGCGGCACGCGCGGCACGGTGGCGGGCGCAGGCACCTCGGGCATGGACAGGTCGGTGCCGCCCCAGGTGCTGCGCCGCACGGCCGTGACGGCCGTGGCCGTGGTGACGACCTGGGCATCGCCGTCCTGGTCAGGCTGGGTGATGGTCAGCAGCCAGTGCTGGGTGGAGCGGTTGGTGCGCACGGGGCGGGCCTCGATATCGAAGCGCCCCGCGCCCAGCGCGGCCGCGTAGTTGACGGTGATGGACAGCGGATCGCCCAGGCACAGCGGATGCTGCTGGATGGCCTGCACCAGCGCGGCGGCGGTGATGCCGCCGTACGGGCCCACCATGTTCCAGTAGTCCTGCGTGGTCTGGCCCTGGTAGTGGCCAACGGCGCCGGTGGGCGTGAGCGCCACGGCCTGGTCGAGAGGATGGATGTCTGTGCTCATGGCAAACGAGTGTGATGGCAAGCGGGGCCCGCGTCCGTCAAGCCGGCGACTCTGCGGGTGAGGGAAAGCGCGGGTGGGCCGCGGCTGCCGGCGCCTTGGTCCAGCCCGAGAACACGTCCACGGCCCGGCCCCAGAGCGCGTCGCGCATATCGGCGCGGAAGAAGCCGAAATGCCCTATGCGCCGCAACTGCAGCGCCTTGGGCTCGATGCGCTCGATGCGGCTGGGGGCATTGGCGTAGAGCGCGAACAGGTGCTCGGTGCCGCGCCAGGTCATGAGTTCGTCGTCGCTCATGGACAGCGCCATCACCGGAAAGCGCACGGCGGCGTAGCTGCGCGCGGCGGCCTCGCCCTCGGCACCCACGCTGTAGCGCGGATTCAGGCACCAGCGGCGCCACTGCAGCATGACGCCGGCCGGCAGGTCGCCCACCTTGCGCAGGCGCCGGCCCGGAAAGTAGCCGCACAGGCGCGTGGCCACGGGCACCAGCACATGCCAGAAATAGGGAACCATGCGCTTGAGGCGGGGCGCATTGTCGCGCCAGTAGCCGCTGCCGGCCGCAATGCTCAAAAGGCCGTCCACCAGCTGCGGGGAGCGCAGCAGGCCCGGCAGCTGGGCGCCCAGGCTGTGGCCGATCAGGAACAGCGGCTGGTCCGGCAACTGCGCCTTGGCATGGGCGATGACTGCCTCGTAGTCGCGCGCCCAGTCGCACAGGTCGGCACGCACCTGGCGCAAAGAGCCTTGCAGGGAATCGCCATGGCCCCGGTAGTCAAAGCTGGTCACCCGATAGCCCTGGCCCGCAAGCCAGGTGGCAAAGGCCTCGTAGAAGGCCTGGCGCACCCCCATGGCCCCGCCGATGACCACGCTGGCGCGTGGCGGGCCAGCGGGCGTGTAGACGCGCAGCGCCAGCGTGGCGCCATCGCTGCTGAGTTGGTGTTGTTCCATGGCTGTCTCCTGGTCGGTGCCGCAATGTGCTGACACCAAGTCAAAAACCGGCGCGGCCCCACGCCAGGGACACCAAGGAAGGGCCTAGGCCGGCCGCGCCGCCCCGCACCGAGGGTGTCGTCCCCCTCCCTCGCGCAGCGAGTAGAGAGGGGGAAGCGGCAAAGCCGCTCAGGGGGTGCTACATCCTCTCGAAGATGCCGGCGGCGCCCTGGCCCATTCCGACGCACATCGTCACCATGCCGTAGCGCAGTTGCTTGCGGCGCAGCGCATGCACCACGGTGGCCGAGCGGATGGCGCCCGTGGCGCCCAGCGGGTGGCCCAGGGCAATCGCGCCGCCCATGGGGTTGACCTTGGCGGGGTCCAGGCCCAGCGTGTTGACCACGGCCAGCGACTGGGCGGCAAAGGCTTCGTTGAGTTCGAACCAGTCGATGTCGTCCTGCTTGAGGCCCGCATAGCGCAGCGCGGCCGGAATGGCCTCGATGGGGCCGATGCCCATGATGGCCGGCGGCACGCCCTTGCTGGCATAGCTCACGAAGCGCGCCAGCGGCGTGAGGCCGAAGCGCTGCACGGCAGCGCCGCTGGCCAGGATCAGCGCGCCTGCGCCATCGCTGGTCTGCGAGCTGTTGCCGGCCGTCACCGAGCCGCGCGCCGCGAACACGGTGCGCAGCTTGCCCAGGCCTTCCAGGCTGGTGTCGGGGCGCGCGCCCTCGTCCAGCTCCACGGTGCGCGTGCGCACCACGGGCTCGCCCTTGGCCAGGTCCAGGCCCCGGTCGGTGACCTCGATGGGCGTGATCTCGTCCTTGAACTCGCCGGCCTGCTGCGCGGCCAGGGCACGGCGGTGCGACTCCAGCGCAAAGGCGTCCTGCGCATCGCGCGAGACTTTCCACTGCTGGGCCACCTTCTCGGCCGTCAGGCCCATGCCATAGGCAATGCCCACGTCGCCATCACGCTCGAAGATGGACGGCGACAGCGAGGGCGCGTTGCCCATCATGGGCACCATGCTCATGCTCTCGACGCCGGCCGCGATCATCACGTCGGCCTCGCCCACGCGGATGCGGTCCGCTGCCATGGCCACGGCCGACAGGCCCGAGGCGCAGAAGCGGTTCACGGTGATGCCACCCACGCTGGTGGGCAGCCCCGCCAGCACGGCGCTGATGCGCGCCACGTTCAGGCCCTGCTGGGCCTCGGGGATGGCGCAGCCGCAGATGATGTCCTCGATGGCAGCCGGGTCCAGCCCCGGCACCTGGGCCAGCGCGGCCTTCAGCGTGGTCGCCAGCAGGTCGTCGGGACGGTAGTTGCGGAAAAAGCCCTTGTGCGACTTGCCGATGGGCGTGCGCGTGGCGGCGACGATGTAGGCGTCTTGGATTTGTTTCATGGAGGTTGCTCCTCGATCTCAGTTATTCGCGGCCCGCAACGCACGCATGTCCAAAGTCAGGGACAGCAAGCAAGGGCCGCCCCGCCGCGAGGCTGTCGTCCCCCTGGGGGGAAGGCGCGAAGCGACTCAGGGGGACATATCAATTCCGGACGGGCTTGCCGGTGTTCAGCATTCCGAGAATGCGTTCATGGGTCTTGGGATGGCCGATCAGGTGGCAGAACGCCTTGCGTTCGAGCTTCATCAGATAGGCCTCGTCCACCAGGGTGCCCGCATCCACGTCGCCGCCGCAGACCACGTTGGCGATCAGGCTGGCCACATGCTGGTCGAACTCACTGATGAAGCCGCCGTCCCGCATGTTGACCAGCGAGCCCTTGATGGTGGCCACGCCGCTGCGTCCCGCCACGGGGAAGCTGCGCGGCAGCGGCGCGCGCCAGCCGCCTGCGGCCATGGACTTGGCCTCGTTGATGGCGACGAAGAGCAGCTCGTCCTTGTGCGGCACGATGAGGTCGCTGTCCAGCAGGTAGCCCAGCTTGCGCGACTCGATGGCACTGGTGCCCACCTTGGCCATGGCCGCGGCCGTGAAGCCTTCGGTCAGGAAGGGCAGCAGGTCCTTGCCTGTGCTGGTGGCGGCGTTCTCTGCCGCGCGGCGCGCGATGTAGGTCAGGCCGCCCGCGCCGGGCACCAGGCCCACGCCGACTTCCACCAGGCCGATGTAGCTCTCCATGTGCGCCACGCGGCGCGCGCTGTAGACGGCCAGCTCGCAGCCGCCGCCCAGCGCCATGCCATGGATGGCCGCAACCACGGGCACCTGGGCGTAGCGGATGCGCAGCATCAGGTTTTGCAGCTCCTGCTCCACGCTTTCGATGGCGTCGGCGCCGCCGATCACGAAGGCCGGCATGGTGGCCTCCAGGTCGGCGCCCACGCTGAACGGCGCATCGCCCGACCAGATGACCATGCCCTGGAAGTCGGTCTCGGCCACGTCCACGGCTTCCATCAGCGCTTCCATGACTTCGGGGCTGATGGCGTGCATCTTGTTCTTGATGCTGGCGATCAGGATCTGGCCGTCCAGCGTCCAAGTGCGCAGCGCCTTGGATTCGGCGATCGTGGTGCCGGCCGTCTTCCAGTCGGGCAGGCTGTCTTCGCCCAGCAGCTTCTCGGGGAAGATCTGGCGCTCGTAGACGGGCAGCACGCGGCGGGGCACGAACTGGCCCTTGGCAGGGCTCCACGAGCCCTGCGCCGTGTGCACGCCGCCGGCCTCGGCCACCGGGCCTTCGAAGACCCACTTGGGCAGGGGCGCCTTGCTCAATGCCTTGCCGGCATCGATGTCCTCCTGGACCATCTTCGCCACTTCCAGCCAGCCGGCTTCCTGCCACAGCTCGAAGGGGCCCTGCTTCATGCCGAAGCCCCAGCGCATGGCCTGGTCCACGTCGCGGGCGGACTCCGCAATGCTCTCCAGGTGGATGGCCGCGTAGTGGAAGCTGTTGCGCAGGATGGCCCACAGGAAGCGGCCTTGCGCGCCCTCGGCATTGCGCAGCAGCTTCAGGCGCTCGGCCGCGGGCTTCTTGAGCATGCGGCCATAGACCTCGTCGGCCTTGCCGCCAGCGGGCACGTAGTCCTCGCTGTCCAGCTCGAACTGCAGGATGTCGCGGCCGACCTTCTTGTAGAAGCCCTTCTTCGCCTTCTGGCCCAGGTTGCCCAGCTCGATCAGCTTGGCCAGCACGGGCGGCGTGCCGAAGCTGCCGTAGAAGGGATCGGTCTCGGCACTGAGGTTGTCCTGCAGCGTCTTGATCACATGGGCCATGGTGTCCAGGCCCACCACGTCGGCCGTGCGGAAGGTGCCGCTGGATGCGCGGCCCAGCTTCTTGCCGGTGAGGTCATCGACCACGTCGAAGGTCAGTCCGAAGTTCTCGACCTCTTTCATCGTGGCCAGCATGCCGGCGATGCCGATGCGGTTGGCGATGAAGTTGGGCGTGTCCTTGGCGCGCACCACGCCCTTGCCCAGGCCGCTGGTGACGAAGGCTTCGAGCTGGTCCAGCACCACGGGCTGCGTGGTCGGCGTGGCGATCAGCTCCACCAGCGGCATGTAGCGCGGCGGGTTGAAGAAGTGGATGCCGCAAAAGCGCGGCTTGATCGCGTCGGGCAGCGCCTCGGACAGCTTGGTGATGGACAGGCCCGAGGTGTTGGACGCCACGATGGCGTGCTTGGCCACATGGGGCGCGATCTTGGTGTACAGGTCGAGCTTCCAGTCCATGCGCTCGGCAATGGCCTCGATGATCAGGTCGCAGCCCTTGAGCAGCTTGAGGTGCTCCTCGTAGTTGGCGGGCTGGATCAGGTCCGCGTCCTCGGCCACGCCGATGGGCGAAGGCTTGAGCTTCTTGAGGTTGGCTATGGCGCGCTCGGCGATGCCGCTTTTCGGGCCTTCCTTGGCAGGCAGGTCGAACAGCACCACGGGCACCTTGACATTGACCAGATGGGCGGCGATCTGCGCTCCCATCACGCCAGCGCCGAGCACGGCGACTTTCTTCACATTGAATCGGGACATGGATGTTCCACAAGTGGGAGGAAGGCGGCCGCTGCGGCCGCCCTCCGGAATGGTTACTGCACACGCACCCAGGTCTGGGTGCGGCCGAAGGGGCCGATGGAGCCGCGCACCTCGAGCTTGGCGCCGCCTTCGATGGGCGTCAGGCGCAGCGTGTAGGTCTTGCCGTTTTCAGGGTCGAGGATCTTGCCGCCTTCCCAGACGTCCTTGCCCTCGGCCTTCTTGGCGCCGCGGATGATCTCCAGCCCCTTGAGCGGCCGGCCCTTGCGGTCGTCAGAGCATTCGGTGCAGGTGGCGGCCGGATCGGCGCCCTTGCGCAGGATCTGCTCGATGCGGCCCGTGACAACGCCGTCGTTCTCGGCCACGCGGATCTCGGACTTGGCCTCGCCGCTCTTGTCGTCCACGCTCTTCCACAGGCCCACGGGCGTCATCTGCGCCTGCGCTGCGGCAGCCGTGAGGCCCAGGACCATTGCTGCCAGTGCTTGATATGCCTTCATTTCAAACCCCCTTCGCCTAGAAAGGTGCGCAGGCCATGCTGATGCGCACAGCCCGCGCTCCCATGTTGGAGTGAAGCCGTTCAGGCCAGCGCTGCGTCCGTGTCCATCAGGGACTTGCTGCCCGCGCGGGCCGTGCGCATCAGCGTGGCGGTCTCGGGCAGCAGCTTGGCGAAGTAGAAACGCGCGGTCTGCAGCTTGCCCTGGTAGAACGGGTCGGTGTTGCCCTTGGCGATTTCGCGCAGCGCCACCTGGGCCATGCGGGCGAAGAAGTAGCCGAACACCAGGTGGCCCGCCACACGCAGGTAGTCCACGGACGCGGCGCCCACCTCGTCGGGGTTTTGCATGCCCTTGAAGCCGATCTCGGTGGTGAACTTGGTCATCTGGTCGCCCAGGTAGGCGATGGGGTTGATGAACTCGGCCATCTTCTCGTTGACGCCCTCTTCCTCCACCAGCTGCGCCACCAGCTTGCCGAACTTCTTGAGCGAGGCGCCCTGGTTGCCCAGCACCTTGCGGCCCAGCAGGTCCAGCGCCTGGATGCCGTTCGTGCCTTCATAGATCATGTTGATGCGCGCATCGCGCACGAACTGCTCCATGCCCCATTCGGTGATGAAGCCATGGCCGCCATAGACCTGCTGACTCATGGTGGTGGCCGTCCAGCCGTTGTCGGTGATGAAGGCCTTGACGATGGGCGTCAGCAGCGCCACCAGCTCGGCGCTGTCCTTGCGCACCTTCTCGTCGGGGTGGTTGAACTCCTTGTCGATCAGGAAGGCGCAGTAGGTCACCAGCGCGCGACCGCCTTCGGCATAGGCCTTGGCCGTCAGCAGCATGCGGCGCACGTCGGGGTGGACGATGATGGGATCAGCCGGCTTGTCCTTGGCCTTGGTGCCCGACAGGCTGCGCATCTGCAGGCGGTCCTTGGCATAGGCCAGGGCGTTCTGGTAGGCCACCTCGGTCAGGCCCAGCGACTGGTTGCCCACGCCCAGGCGGGCGGCATTCATCATCACGAACATGGCCTGCAGGCCCTTGTTCGGCTGGCCCACCAGGGTGCCGATGGCGCCGTCGATATTGATCTGTGCCGTGGCATTGCCGTGGATGCCCATCTTGTGCTCCAGCGCGCCGCAGAAGATGGGGTTGCGCTCGCCCAGCGAACCATCGGCCTTGACCACGAACTTGGGCACCACGAACAGGCTGATGCCCTTGGAGCCGACCGGCGCATCGGGCAGGCGGGCCAGCACCAGGTGGACGATGTTGTCGGTGAAGTCGTGCTCGCCCGCGCTGATGAAGATCTTGTTGCCGGTGATCTTGTAGGTGCCCTCGGGCGCGCCGGCCACGGGCTCGGCCTTGGTGCGCAGCAGGCCCAGGTCGGTGCCGCAATGGGGCTCGGTCAGGCACATGGTGCCGGTCCACTCGCCGCTGGTCAGCTTGGGCAGGTACAGCTTCTTTTGCTCTTCCGTGCCGTGCACATGCAGGGCTTCATAGGCGCCGTGCGACAGGCCCGGGTACATGGTCCAGGCCTGGTTGGCGCTGTTGAGCATCTCGTACACCGCCGAGTTCACCGCAAAGGGCAGGCCCTGGCCGCCGTAGGCCGTATCGCAGGACAGCGAAGGCCAGCCGCCTTCCACATACTTCTGGTAGGCCTCCTTGAAGCCCTTGGGCGTGGTGACCTCGTGGGTTTCCTTGTTCAGCACGCAGCCCTCGGCATCGCCGCTGATGTTCAGCGGAAACGTCACATTGGCCGCAAACTTGCCCGCCTCTTCGAGCACGGCATTGATGGTGTCGGCATCGACCTCGGCATGCGCCGTCATCTGCTGGTAGTCGTCCGTGACCTTGAACACCTCGTGCATGAGGAATTGCATGTCGCGCAGGGGCGGGTTGTAGCTGGGCATTTGTCTTCTCCTGTGATGGCGGGGTTTGCGGTGGATGCGGTGAAAACGGTGGAAGCGAAAAAATCAGGCCGGGCCGGCGTAGCGCGCCAGAATGCTCTCGAAGCCGTCGATGGCGCGCTGCATGGAGCCTTCGTTGCGCAGGAAGCGCGCCTCGTAATGCAGGGCCAGGATCAGGCCGTGGATCTCGAACAGCAGCTGGTTCTCGTCCAGGTCGGCACGCAGGTCGCCGCTTTCGCGGCACTGCACGATGGTGCGGCGCATGGCTGCGTGCCAGGTCTGGACCGAGGCCGTCAGCGCATCGCGCACCGGCCCCGTGCGGTCGTCGAACTCCACGGCGCCGCTGATATAGATGCAGCCCGAGTCCAGCTCGATCGACGTGCGCTTCATCCAGTTGTCGAACAGCGCCCGCAGACGCGCCACGCCGCGCGGCGCCTGAAGCGCGGGAAAGAACACTTCCTGCTCGAAACGGTCGTGGTACTCATGCACCACGGAAATCTGCAGCTCCTCGCGCGAGCCAAAATGCGCGAACACGCCCGACTTGCTCATGCCCGTCAGCTCGGCCAGAGCACCGATGGACAGGCCCTCCAGCCCGATGTGCGTGGCCAGGTTGAGTGCAGCCTCCACAATGGTGGCCTTGGTCTGCTGCCCCTTGTGCAGCGCGCGGCGCGGCGCGGGCGCAGCGGCTTCGTGCACGGAAGAGCCCGCCTTGGGATCAGCCGTGGCGTCAGCGGTCAAACGGGTGGTGCGGCGTGGGGCGGAAACGCTGGACATGCGAAATTCTTGTTAAAACGAACGTTCGTGCTATTTTGCATGGAAAGCTTGTCGCGGCGAAGACATGCGGGGGAAAACACCTAGCTTGTGGGCAGGCGCAAAAAAGCCGGCAGGTGCCGGCTTGGTTGTTTGTCACGCCTCAGAGCAAGTCATGCCTCCACGGCAAATACCTTGATGCCCTTGAAGCGCATGTGGCGTTCGGGAGGAAGGTCGGAATTGACCATGGCTTGGGTCACTTCCCAGACCCGACTGTCCTCGAAGTGGACAGAGAAGCGGATGAAGCCCTTGGCCATGGAGGCCAGCACCACGCGCTCGCGGCCATCGCGCGACCGGATGGGCAGCCGGAAGCTGTCGTCCAGCGTCAGCACCTGATCGCCGGCCCGCAGTTCGGCAGCGAAGGCCAGCGTAGCACCCACCGGCACCGTCGCATCGGTGAAGTCCGGGGTGTGCACGAAGCCCTCCCTGTCGGCCGCGATACCGGTGATGACGATCTCCGGCAGCGCGAATTCGGGCACCGGCTCGGGTGGCGCCTCATAGGGCAGCTCGACCCAGGCCAGCCCCGTGAAGTTGCTGCGCGGCCGGCCCGCTGTCTCGTGCGTCTGCATGTTGTCGGGCGGCAGTGTCGTAGTGCGCGCGCCGGGCGTGGTGGACATGCCTGCGTACCAGCCCCAGAGGTTGAATTCGTAGTTCATGCGGCACCCAGTTCGTAATAGAAGTCGCGGTCGTTGACGGTGTCGGAGATGAATGCATGGTCTGCATCGGGCCACGGGGTCACATAGATACCTTGGCCGGGGGCCAGCGCAAAGAATCCGTTTGTCGGATCAGTAAATGAGCTACTTGCAACCAGAGAGGGCAGGACACGCCAATTCCTGCCATCCATGCAGGAAAAAACCCTCACGCGACCAACACCAGCGATATCACTGGTCGTCCCACGCATATATATTGCATCTCCTGTGCTCGTTGACTGTATATTCCACCCACGAAATGCCTCTCCGTCTACACCAGTCTCAAGATACTGATCAAATTGCTCAAAATTAATACCATCTTCCGTCGCAATAGTATGGATGATTTTTCCAGCTACGCCCACTAGCACGAACTTCCTCCCAACCACCGCTGCCTCCTTGACATACATACCGGAAGGAATTTTTGAGCGCACGCTTGCAAAATTGGTGGAAAGATTGAAAGCAGAGCCGTTCTCCGAATAAGCTACTTCATAGAAGGAGTTATTAATATAACTCAATGAAAGATAGATATTCCCATTGTGCAGAACATGGCTCCATCCTGCCGATGATGACGGCATTGCCGTAGCACTCCAAACGGCATCCAGACCTGTCGCCGAACGGGCCATGCTAGAGGAAATAGCATAAAAATAGCTACCCGCCCTGACATAGTTAGGAGTGGCGGTTATGTTCTTAAAGGTGATGCCGCCATCAACACTGGCATAGCTTACATACCCCCAAGAAAACCCGGTCCAATACCTGGCCCCAATAATGACCGTATCATTATTATGCGCCATGGATACGATATTGGCATTTTCACCTTTCACCAACAGGCGTTGAGTAAGCACCTTCAAATCGGGACTTGTATAGAGCGTGGCACCTCGCACAAGAAAGTACTGCTGACTACTGTATAAACCCATACTCACAGAAATATTTACTGGAGAAACACTTCGCACGGGCTTGAATGCATTGACGATTCTCACCGAAACCCCTGGAACCTTACGCTCCTCTCCACTCCAAATACGCCGACGCATCAGCGCAGCAGGTTGTCCATAGATATTGTTGAAGGAAAGCATCAGATCCACCCCAGGGTTGCGGTTTGAGTAAATACGCGGTCGGCATAGCGCGAGTCCAGCGCCAGGTCGTCCTCGATTCCGGAAAACTTGCCCCCGTTGCGTCTGAGCACGGGCGTCAGCGCACCGGAGCGGTTGGTGACGCGCAGTTGCTCCTGCGGCGCAGGCGCAGCAGGCATCAAGCACTCGCACTGCGGGTGCAGGACGATGTAGTGCATGCCGACGATCAGGTGATGGGGCCCTGCCGTTGTCAGCTCCTGCTGCGGCATGGACTGCGGTGAACCGGACAGCCGCCAGCCCGCGGGATCCTGGGCCGGGTCGAGCGCGCTGGCCGTGGTGCCGGCTGGTACGCGCCGATAGGTCAGCAGCGACTGGGGCGACCACACGGCGTCGCCCTGGGCGTAGCTGCCCGGCGCCCATCGGGAGGCACCGGCGACAATCGCAGCGTTCTGGGCGCTGGTCGCGGCGGCGGAGGCGGCGGCCTGCGCAGCGTTCTTGTTGCCCTCGACCGTCAGCATGGCCTGGGCCATTTCCGTCAGAAACGTCGTGAGCCACGTCACCAGGCCCGCCGTCCAGTTACGAAAGCCCGTCAGCCAGTTCAGATAGACATCCGTCTTGACGTCGAAGACGTCCTGCGGGTCCGTGCGACGATTCGGGATCGCCACCGATTCCTCGGGTGCACTAGGTGGGGGTGTGAAGTTCATCGTCTTCCAGTCCTTCAATGGTTAGGTTGCAATCGGAGAAGCCATGGGCCACCAGAACCTGGTCGAAGCCCGTGATGTAGCCGTAGGTGGTGAGCACGCCGTAGCCGCGCGCACCTATCCAGACGACCGGTCTGGCGCGATACGCCAGGATTTCGTTGCGCACGCGCTCGTACTGCGTGCCGTGAACGAGGACCTGCAGCTTCAAGCGGTCGCTGTAGGCGCCGGGCTCGGCCATCCAGCCGCCCCAGTCGTCGCGCTTCTTGATGCTCCAGTCGTCGAAGCTGACCGAGGGCCGCCACTGCGTGTTGCCCAGCCAGACGGCACGGCCGATGACGACTTCGGCGCAGCGCGCCTTGGCCCCCAGGTTGGCGATGCGTATGGTGATGCTGGCTTGCGTGTAGGCCGGCAGTCCCGAGATGGACAGCTTTCGTTCACGCTCTATGGGGTTGAAGAAGTAGCCCCAGTGCGAATTGCCCGAAGGGCGCAGCACCAGGCGCTGCCCGCTGTGGAACACCTCGCCGGCCACGGGGTCGGTCATCACCACCTCGACCGTGTGCGCCTGCAGGCCCAGCAGCTCGATGTCCGTGACCACGCGGCCGGGCTTGATGGTGACCTCGATAAGGTCATCGGCCTCGGTGTACGAGCCCAGGCTGGCATCGAACATGCGCAGCCGGTTTTCCACACCGCGCCTTTGCCACTTGCCTTCCGAACTGGCGGGGTCATTGCCGGTATTGCTGCCGGCCATGCTGCGCCAGATCACGCGCGAGGCGTCGATGATCTCGTCGTTGAGCGCATAGGCCTTGCTGGCGGACCAGGGCTGCAGGCCGCTTGCGGCGACGTTCGTGCTCATGTTGTCCAACGTGATAGGCAGGGGCGGCACAAATCCCATGCCGCGTGTGAATTCATCGTTCATGCGGTCTCCCTTTGCTTGACGCCGATGGCGTCGCTCTTGCGAGCCATCTTTTCGAGGCTTTGCAGCAGCACGATCTGCTGGCGCCCCAGGTCATAGGTCAGACGCTGCAGGGACTCGAGGGCCCTGTGCAGGTCGCCGCCCTGCATACCCTCCAGCAAGCGCCGCGTCTGCTGGGCGCTGTGGATCCGTGAAGGTCCGGTGAACTCGAGTTCGGGGCCGTTTTCCCCGACCAGGCGCAGGCCGCCGAAGTGCTCGCCACCCGAGGCGAAGCGCGGAATGCCGAACTGGTCCAACGCCGCCAGCACGTCGCGCTCCGAGTAGCCATACAGATAGGCAAGATCCAGCGCCGTGCCCCCTGGGCCTTGATGTCATTGGCCAGTCCCACCAGGTCTCCGGTGCCGTCGTACTTATGGAAGGTTGGCGACAGCGCATCGAGCTTCTTGACTCGCTCGGGATCCGTTTCGTAGTCGTAGATCGCGAAGCCATCGCCGAGCACGGCAACAGGCATCTTGTACTTGCTGTGCACGGTGGAGCTGCCACCCCCACTTCCAGGACCTGGCCCAGGACCAAAGTCCGCACCCCCGCTGACGCCACCGGAACCGCTTTCACCAGAACCAGCACCACCTCCGGTATCCGCTCCTTCCTTGAGCAGTGCCGCGCGGAATTCCGCCCATGCGAGATCGGACGACAGCAGCCGCGTGTCGATGCCACGCGCTATGTCCAGCGCCTCCTTCTCGGTCTTGAGCAGCCGCTCCAACGCATCGACCTGGCTTTTTTCCTGCTCCAGAATCAATTCATCGGCAGACAGCTGCTCGCCCGCCGCGTCATGCAGCACTTCGAGCTTGTTGGCCAGGATCAACTGCGCGGCCTCATAGTCCAGGCGCGAGCGGAAGTTGCCCGAGGAAATACCGCCGCGCGCAACCGAGACAGCCTCGCCGATGTCAGCCGATTCGGGCAGATAGCCCGTGCGCCGGTACGCAGCCAGTGCCTGGTCAATGACCTCGTTGGCTCTGGCCAAGGCCATGGCCTGGGTGCTCTCGATCTGGCCGCGCAGTTCGACGACATGCCCGCGCAAGGTGTCCATGAGGGCGCGCTCGGTATCCACGCGCTCCTGCGCGACATCGATGCGTGCCTGTATGGCCGAGCGCTCCGCATCGACGGAACGCTGCAGCAGGCTCCACGCCGCATCCGTATCGGCCTCGTTCTTCTTCTTCGCCTCCTGCGCCTGCTCCTCCTGCTTGCGCTTGGCTTCCTCGGCCTGTTTGGCCGAAGCCGCCGCAGCATCCTCGGATGTCTTGGTAACGGCCTTGAACGTGTCGTTGAGCTTGAGCAGCTCGGCAGCGGTCTCGGCCGAAGACTTGCCGGTGCCGCCGATATTGCCGATCAGCTTGTCCATACCGGCAGTGAAGTCGGCCAGCGACGTGCTGGTGTTCGCCAGGTTCTCGAGATCGGCCGCGAGTTTTCCGATATCGCCCGAACCTTCTCCCAGGGTGGTGCTGGCCCAGTCCTTGAAGGCGCCAGTCTTGGCCATGTCCTTGAGGCCTTGCGTGCCCTGGACCTTCGAGATGGCGTCCTTCAATACCTTGGCATTCGCCTCCTCGGAGTTGGCTGCCTTGAGCTTGTCCTCCACCAGCTTGCGGAACCGGGCCTGGGCGTCGTCGGCATCCAGGTCGATGTCCACGCCCAAGTCCTTGAGCTTGCTGCCCATCTCGCGCTTGGCGATGGTCTTGCGCTCGTCCTCGCTGTAGAAATTCTGGTAGAAGCTGCCGGCGTTGGCATTCAGCGCCTCGATGCCGCCCGAAGCCTTGATCAGGGACTCGAAGGCCAGGTCGGTCAGGTCGGCAAAGCCCGTGATCTTCTTGCCCAGTTCCTCGAAGGAGCGGCCGATCAGGTCGATGGTCTGGAAGGCTGCCTGCAACGCCTCGACATTGGGTGCTTCGCCTAGCGAGTCCAGCGTGGTGCGCATCCAGCTGGGCAGGTCCGCCTTCTTGAGTTCGGACACCAGCAGGGAACCGGTCTGGCCCAGGAAAGCCTTGTAGGCCTCTTCCGGATTGTTGCCCAGCGAGCGGTTCTCGAAGCCGGCCAGGATCATGCCGGTCGTCTTGTCGATGATCTTGGCGTAGCCGTAGGCGTCCTCGTCGGTGTACTTTCCGTTGGCGGCAAAGCCGCCCACCAAGTCGATGTCGCGCACTCCGCCCGTGGCGTACTTGCCCAGGGATCCGTAGACCAGGGCCAGTCCGTCCAGACTGGTCTTGAGCTGCTTTTCGATGCCATCGCTGTGGCGGCGTGTCAGATCGTCGTACCAGTCGCCTGCCGCGCGGCCAAACAGCTGCTCGGCCGCCTTGTCATTGCCAATGCCGGCCGTGCTGTAGGCCGCGCCGCCATGGTTGGCGCCGCGGGAGCCGAAGGCCTTGTCGAGCGCTCCACCGAGGAAGCTGCCGATCATCGAGCCGATGCCCGGAAGAATCCAGGTTCCCACCGCCTGACCCACAGCGGCTCCGTACTGTCCTTGGGACAGGCTGTACAGGCTTCCCAGGTAACCGGCAGCAGAGCCAATCCCGCCCTGGAAACCGGGAATGTCTTTCAGCCAGGTGTCGAACCGGCCCACGGTCTTGCCCAGGTCCTGCAGTGCTTCACCAGCCATGTTCCAGCCATTGGACATGAGCTTGAGTGCGGATTCATTCAGGTACTTCTGCGCCGAGGTGCCCCAGGTGGACCAGTCCGTCAATCCACCGCCCAGGCCCGTGCCCTGCGCATCACCAGCGCCCGCTGTTCCCGGAGCACCGCCTTGACCGAGGAAGTTGCCGACGACCCCCCTGAGCTGAGCGAAGACAGGCACGAGAAACGGCCGCGCAAACGCCTTGTACATCTCATCGGCCACAGAGGCCTTGAACGTCGCACTCAGGCTCTTGGTGAAGGTACGCCAGCCTTCGGTGCCGTTGGCCAGCATGTCCGTGAAGCCCTTGCGGAACATCTCGTCCATCTGGTCGACCGATTTCTGGGTCTCCTGCATGCGGACACGTTCGGCAACATTGGCCTTGGCCTGGTTGGCTGCGGCCGTGGCGTCGTCCTTGAGTTTCTGGGCGCCAGCCGCATCATCCGGATTCTTGGCCGAGATGTCTTCGAGCTTTTTCTTGAGCTCGATCGCGACCTGGTACTGCTCCAGCGCGATCTTGCGGTCGCGTTCCGACATGGCTGCCAGAGACTGCTCAAACTGCACCGCCTCACTGGCCGCCTTCACGCTTTTGGTGTACTCGTCCACCTTGCTGGCAGACTCGTTGTAGCCCTTGACGCGGGCGAGTTCGCGCGTGGCCTCGGCCTCTTTGCCAACGGCCTCGGCAACCTCCCTGGAGCAGCGGACACTCTCTTGCCCGGCCGCGTTGTCTTCCAGCTCCGCGATGGTCTTCTCGACCTGCTCCTGGCGCAGTTGTCCCAACGCCTCACCGGTCAGGCCAATCGCGCGCGTTTCCTGCCGGGCGAGTTCCAGGTTCTTTTCGGCCAGTACGGCCTTGGTCTGGTGCTCCTTGACGAGTTGCGCCACCTCCTGCTGCCTTTTCTGCAGTTCCTGATCGCGCTTGAGCTCCTCATTGTCCTGCTGCGTTCTGGCTGGCACGGCCGGTGGCGCGTAGCTGACGGTGCGGGGTACCGCAGGGGGCTCTTTCTTCTGCGCAGGCGCGTCGGTTTTCTTGCTTTGCTCCTGCGGCTGTGGCTGTCCCACCAGCGGCGGATTGATGAACCCGCGGCCGCCGCCTGCATTGCGCTGACCCTGTGCCGCCATCAATTCGCGCTGCACCTGCTGCAATTTTTCGACCAGGCGCTGGGCATCGTCATGGGCCGTGCGCACCCACACATTGCGCGATGTCGCTGCCCCCTTGGCCTGCAGCATCTCCAATTCAGCCCTGGCGCGCGGAAGCTCCTTGGCCAGATAGGCTGCCTTTTCCGCATTCGACTGGAAGGCCGTGCTGACATATTGCAAGCCCACCGCGCGCCCGGCTATGTTGCCCAGGCCGCTGCTGATCTGGCCCAGGAAGCCCGACCCGTTGTCACGCGCCCGCGACATGGACTCCGAAAAGGCGTTCATGTCGTTGGCCGCTGCGTTCATGCCAAAGGAGATCATCTGGCTGATGCCGGAATCTCCCACGGCGGACTTGAGCTTGTCCCAGGCGTTGGCCATGCGTTGGGTGCCGGCATCCAGCCTGTCCGCCGCCTTGTCCGTCCCCTCTCCCAGGGAGCTTTGCAGCGCCTGCGAGAAACGGGGCAGAAAGTCCTGCGTCACGACCTCGCCGGTCTGCAGCATCTGGGAGAACCGCTCCTGTGTCACACCCAGGGCCTGAGCGCCGACCAGCGCCGCATCCGGGATATGTCCCAGTTTCTCGCTGAAGTCCGACGCGCCTATCGTCCCCTTGCCCATCAGGTCGAGTACGGCTGCCAACGAGGCATTGCCCTGCTCCACGGAAAGGCCCATGGCCGCGTTGGCCGAGGCAATCCCCGTGAAGATGGTCTGCACCTGCGCGCCTTCCAGCGCCGTACCACGCGCCTTGGTGGCGAAGTCGGCGTAGGCCTGGCCGGTGGCATTGAGCTGCAGGCCCAGCCGATCGGCCAGGGCCGTGACATAGGCCAGTTCCTGCGCGCCCTTGCCGCCGGTGGCAAGGTCCAGCCGCGTACGCAGATTCTCTGTCTGGGCACTGGCCGTGTAGAGCGCCTCTCCCACCTTGGCCGCCGAACCCGCCACCTCCAGCAGGGCATTGGCGCGGCCTGCAATCTTGCCCATGGAAGTAGACAGGCTCTCGACATCGACGCTGGCACGCGCCGATACAAGTCCCGTATCCGTTGAGGCACCTGCGAACTGCGACATGCCGGCATACGCCTGCTGCAGCTTGCCGTGGAGTTTGTCGAGCTCCTGGGAGAACTGGGCATTCTGCGCACGCAGCTCGCTCAGGCTGGGCGTCTCGGCGATGCCTATGCTTTTGACCGCTGTACTCATGCTGATCTCTGTTCGGTATGCTTGACCGCTTGTGTTTGTCTTGAAAGGCCGGAGCCGAGGCCCCTATGCCTCAGCCCCGGTTGAGCTGGCGCAGCGCCTGCGCCTCCAGTACCTGCAACTGCGCGAAGACCTCGCCGCGCTGCGCGGCGGGCACCGCGTAGCGGCGCATCACGATCTCGGCCCCGGCGTAGTCCAGCCCGTCCCAGTGCCACTGGCCCCAGGGCGTGGCCGTCCTGCGCCACTGGGTGGAGCAGCCGAGGTACACGCTCCAGGCCATCGCATGCTCCGGCCACAGTTCGTAGTCCTCGGGGTGCAGGCGTTGCAGATCGCCGGGCACCATCCGGTCGGGGTCGATCCCCATCTGCGCGCACTGGGCGCGCAGCTCGTCGTCTACGAGATAGCGGTCTGCGCCGTCGAGGCCGAGGTGATGCCGGACAGCGCCACGGAGTTTTTTGTGGCGGCATCCCGCTGGTGCACGTTGAGTCCGTCGAACCAGGCCACGGCCATGGCCTGCTCCAGTCCCGGGTAGGCCTCCTCGGCCGCCAGGCGCTCGTCGCGGCTGTAGGGCACGGGTGTTCCTTCGTCGCCCAGCATCCCCTCCCAGCCCACAACCACTTCGTCGAGCAGTTCAGGGATGGTCATGCGCCGTACCTCCTGCGAGCCATCGGGCTGCGTGGCGGGCTTGCCGACGACGATGAGTTCATTGATCTCATCTCGCCGCGCCTTGCCCAGGCGCTTGAACACGACGGCAAAGTGATGGGCTCCGAACCTGCCCTCATCGACGGGCAGGTACAGCGTTGCGGGAACGGAGATGGTGGGCTTGAGCCCGGAAATCTTGACGGCCATGGTGATCCTTGGATGTGTAGTTGTCAGGCAGGGAGGTGAAGCGTCAGATCTCGATGGACCACTCGTCGTTGCCCGCGTCGGAGGGAATGAACGACAGGGGGATGGTGATCATCTGCACGCCATCGCTGTCGCTGTAGGTCGGCTTGCCGATCTGGGCGCGCGCGCTCTTGAAACTGACGGTGTTGGTGGCGCCTGGGCCGTGCTTGAGCGTGACGGGCACGATGGCGCTGGCACGCGCCAGGCCGATCCAGTCCTTGGTGGCCACGCTGGTGTTCTCGAAGGTGACGCTGCCCGTGGACTTGCGGTCCGTGATTTCCACGGTGTCCACGTTCATCAGGTCGCGCTTGACCACCTGGTTGCCGCACTTGAAGCTGAAGGCGCTGCAGGCCACCGCCAGGCCGTCGAGGGTCAGTTGGGTGTTGGTCTTGTTGACGCCCAGGGGAGCGACGAAGTCGCTGTAGTCCACTGCCGGCAGGGCCTCATCCACGGCGGGGACGAAGGAGCCCGTGAACTCGAACTTCCACTTGGGAATGGCCTTGGCATCGGTGCTGAACTCCACCTCGCCGCGTGCGCCATGCATCTTGTAGAGGGTGCCGTCCACGTTGCCGTAGATGGTCACGCTCTGGATGCCGTCGGTCACGGGAGCGAAGACCGTCTTCACGCCAGTCTCGGTGCTGGCGCTGGCGGCACACGCACGCAACAGGTCGGTCACGCCGGGACGCTCGCCCGCTGCGGCCACACCCGCGAATTCCACGGAGAACGCCACCTTCTGGTATTCGGTGACCAGGGTGCTGCCGCTGGAGCCGAAGAAGGGACGGATGTTGTTGCGCTCGACCACGTCGCCCTCGATGGGGGTGAGGGTCACGTCGCTGACCAGCATGGCATTGGCCGCCAGCGGTACGACGGCCGTGCCGACAACGGTTTCAACCAGGGCCAGGAGGGCCATCTTGCGCATGATCTTTGCTGCCATTTGGAAAATCCTTTGAAGAGATGAAGAGATGAAGAGAGGTTTCGCGGCCTTTGGCGCCGTTCTCCAGCGCTGCGGACCACAGGGGTTGCGGGAAAGTTGCGGGTATCCGGTCTAGGCCCGGTTCGGTGGTGTGCAGGTCACAGGTAGCTCCAGGTTCTCAGTTGCAGGACAACGGAGTGGCAACGCACTCCCGCGAAATCCACAGGCTCGGCACGCATGACCTGCACGCCATCGGTGCTGTCGTCGCTGCCTGCCAGGGGACCGGGCTGGCACGCGCCGCCCAGGGTCGGATCGGCTCGCACCAGGGCGCGGAACTGCTCGACCAGGTCGTCCAGCAGCAACTCGCTGGCCTGGGCGTCGGCGATGGCCAGGTAGCCATGCAGCGTCCACTGGTGCACGCTTACCGTGCGGGCCGTGCTGCTGCCGTGCTCGGCCGTGCTGCTTCTGCGCAGCCACCAGCCGCGGACATGGGCCGTGCCTGCTGCAAGCGGCGTATACGTGAACAGGGCGGCCAGCTCGGCATCGCTGGCGGCATGGCGTTCGCGGTCCTGCACAACGCCGATCTGCGGCACCGAGGCCAGGATGGCCACGATGGCGTTGCGATGCTGGGCCAGTGCATTCATGGGCGCAGCACCGGAAAGGCCGCCGCCACACTCGCCGCAGCCTCGGCCACGATGGGCCGCAGATGAGCGGCAAAGAGCAGGAACAGTTGTGCGATGGCGTACATGGGTCACTCCGTGGGGGACGCAGAAAAAGATGCGTCGTTGCGATGGAGTGACTGTGCCGAGGCAGGCAAAAATGAATAAGGCCTGCATATGCAGGCCCGGTTTCAGCGTCCACAGGCGCGCGCCTTCTCAGGCGCAGCGGACCTGGATGCCAGCCACATGTGCCTTGGCCCGGCACATCCCAACGGCCAGGCAAGCGCAAACGTCCTGCCGCTGGGGCAGGCACGGACGCACTAAAGAGGTGGACGAAAGAGGAGGACGAGAAAGGCTGGGAGAAGACGGAAACGCCCAGGTCGCCTCAGGCCTGCGGCAAAGTCTCTGTAGCGGTGCCGGGCGGCACGGCCCGGGGGCTAGAGTTCTCCGCCGTGCCAGAGGACCCGGCCGCAGATGCGCAGCCGGTTGGCGGCTTCGCCTTCCAGAACCTGGGGCGGATAGGCAGGGTTGTAGCTGACGATGCGCACACCGCCCGTGCTGAAGTCGCGCTCCAGCAGCTTGACGTAGTTCTCACCCTCCAGCTCGATCACATAGACACCATCCTGGGTCAGCGTATCGACCGAGGTGTTGACCAGCAGGATGTCGCCATCATTGATGCGGTCCGCCATGGATCTTCCACGGGCACGCACGATCTTGGCGTTGTGCCTGCCCAGTCCCTTGGACTGCAGCCAGGACGAACGGAAGGCGAAGCGGCCTATCACCTCGTCGGGGCCATTGACGGCCCCATGCCCTGCGCTGACGTGCGCATCGAGCATCTCGATCTGCGTGAACTCGTCTTCGGCCGCCCCGCCATGCCGGGCCCCAGGCTTCGCTGCGCCCGTGCCGTTGAAATACTCCAGCGACCGGCCCGCTCGCTGCGAGGCCCGCAGCAGTTGCCGTGCTGGCACTTCCCCGCGCTTGCGCCAGGTCCGTACCGTTTCAGGCTGAACCTCCATGCCCGCCATCCAGTCGGGTCCCAAGGCTTCAGCCATGCGCGCCAGTACCTCATCAACGTTGGATGTAAGCGCATCAGTCACAGGTTTTGCAGGCATGGCGAATCTTGACACTGGTTCGTTATGGACCAAGAATATGGTTCAAATTGAACCGTTTCCTTTTGAACCAAGAGCGTACAGCCAAAATGCATTCCGAACACCATCCGGCACCTGTCTTCCAGGGCTTTCGGCCTGCTGCCCTGCCTCCCGCCATCGGCATGCACACGCCCGGGTCAGCCGCCTCGCACCCGCACCATGGCACTTGCAGCGATCTGCTTCCGCCCCTGCTGCAGGACTTCGAGCGCCTGATCGGGCTGCAGCCCACGATGGCCCTGGTGCAGCGCTGGGGTGGACTGCGCATCTACGTTCCCACGCCGGACAAGGTCACAGCCGAGCATCCCTATGCAGCCACCATCGGCGTGCCAGCCTTGCTCCAGCTCGCCCGTGAGTATGGCGGCCTGCCCCACTTCCAGCTGCCCAGGGCAGCGCGCGCACTGCAGGCACTGCGCAATCAGCGCATCGCTGCAGACTACGCCACGGACAAAACGGCCCGGCAACTGGCTGCCGAGCATGGGATTACGGAAGGCCAGGTGGGGCGCATCGTTGCGGCGCTGGGCGTGACAGCACCGGCCAGGCGACGGCGCAATCTCGTGGGCTGAGCACAGCCACCGCGACGAAGCAAGGCCCTGGTCGCAAAAAAAGCCACCGGCGCAAGCGGGTGGCTTTGCTGCAAAGCGGACCCTGGGGTCCGCTGGGCCATGTTCAGACCATCAAGGCCAGGCTGGCTTCCAGATGCTCGGTCGGCAGGCGGCGGAAACCCGAACGCGCGTAGCGCTGCAGTCGGCCCAGCGCAAACGATGTCAGCACGCTGGCGGCCACCTGTGCATCGACCGTCGGGGCGGAGGAGCCCAGCGCACCGGCGGCGGGGCGCAGGCACTGGCGCAGCGTGGATTCGATGCGGTCGAAGAACTGGTTCATGCGGGCCTGCAGACGCTCGTGCTCGAAGACGATGGCATCGCCCACCATGACGCGCACCATGCCGGGGTTGCGCTCGCCAAACTGCAGCACCAGGGAGATCACGCGGCTGGCCTGGCGCATTCCGTCCACTGCGGGCCGCTCTTCCTCCGGCACATCCCGCCCGACGATCTGCTGCACCAGCGTGAAGACGGATTGCTCGATGAACTCGATCAGTCCTTCGAACATCTGGGCCTTGCTGGCGAAGTGGCGGTACAGGGCTGCCTCGCTGACGCCCAGATGGGCTGCCAGCGCTGCCGTGGTGATGCGTTCTGCGCCCGGCTTCTCCAGCATGGCCGCAAGCGCCTGCAGGATCTGCTCGCGCCGCTCCCCGGGTTTGGGGCGTTTGCGCGCAGGCGTAGGGGCGGAAGCGGAGGCGGCTTCGTCGGAAACGACATCAGCGCCAGGAGCGGATAAAGGCGACAGAACTTCAGACTCGGACATAAGCAGATCAACTATTTGTAAGTAATTCTCTCACAGCCCTCGGCGGCAACTCCGCACAAAGCTGTCCCCATGAGCGCAACCGTCAGGATCGCTTGCCTGTTGCTTGCGCTGCTATTGTTTCCGAGAGCATGGCCGGCATTTGCAATGGAAGCTCCAAGCGTACCAGCAGGCCCTTGCCCTGCGCTGCGGCGCCAAAGGCCAGAGTGCCCTGGTGCAGCAGGGCGATTTCTTCGGCAATGGCCAATCCCAGCCCGGTGCCGTCGCCGGCCGCGCCCTGCGCGCGGTAAAAGCGCTGCGTGATCTGCGAGCGCTCGGCCTCGGGCACGCCGGGGCCGTCGTCCTCGATCTCTAGGAAGGCCCAGCCTTGCGGTTCATCCGCAGACTGCCCCGCGCCATGGTACATGCCGCAGCGCAGCGTGACGCTGCCGCCGGGCGGCGTGTACTTGATGGCGTTGTCCACGAGGTTGGAAACCAGTTCGCGCAGCAGCCAGCTGTGGCCCCAGACACTGGCGGCCGCCACGTCAAGGCCGAAGTCCAGCCCCTTGGCGCTGGCCTGGTCGAAGAACATTTCCAGCATGCTTTCGCACAGGTCCTTGAGATCCACCTTCTGCAACGGCTGGACTTCGGCATTGCGCGCATCGGCACGTGACAGCGCCAGCAGCTGGCGTGCCAGCTGCGAGGTCCGCCGCGTGGCATCGCGCAACTGCTCGATCTGCGTCACGCTGAGCACCACCTGGGCCTCGGTGCCCTTGCGCCGCGCCTCGGCCTGGGCAGCCTGCGCGCTCAGCGCCCAGGCCTCGACCTGGGCCTGCAAGGCCGCCAGCGGCGTGCGCAATTGATGGGCCGCATCGGCCACAAAGCGCCGCTGGCCTTCGGCCTGTGCGTTGACCAGTGCAAACAGGCGATTGAGCGAGCGCACCAGCGGACGGACTTCGGCCGGCGAGCTGTGCTCCGAGATGGGACTGAGGTCGCGCGGCGAGCGCCGTTCCACCGCCTGGGTCAGGGTCAGAAGCGGCCGGAAAGCCCGGCTGACCGACCAGTAGATGGCGATGCCAGCGCCCGCGATCAGCAGCACGCTGGGCAGCAGCACATGCAGCAGCAACTGGCGCACCCATTGCTGGCGTACGTCGCCACCGTCGGCCAGCACGAGCACCATTTCACCGGCGCCATAGGTTTCGGCGCGCATGACGGCCACGCGGTAGGTCAGGCCGTCATGCTCCTGGCTGTGGAACTCGGCCAGCGGCGTGGAAGGCACGTCGAAGCGGATCCAGGTGTCGCCGGCAACGACATGGCCCTGCAGGTCACCTATGGCATATCCGACGTCGTCGCCGCGCTGGCGCAAGACGTCCTCGATGGCGGGCGTCAGCGCCACCAGGGGCGGCGTTCCCTCGGCGATCGACGGCGCCAACACCGAATCGGCCAGCGCAGGCAGCAGGCGCAGCAAGCGCTGGTCATGCTGGGTGGAGGCTTCGTCTGCCGAGCGATAGCCGAACCAGCCGCCCATCAGTGCCAGCAGCGTCAGCGGCACCACCAGCAGCACCAGCAGGCGAAGGCGCAGATTGGCTGTCATGGGCGGTCAGCGCCTGGGACCATGCGCCATGTCCGCATCAGGCGGCGGTATGCGAGAGTTCCAGCCGATAGCCGAAGCCCCGGATGGAACGAAGCGCCACGCCATGCGGCTCCAGCTTGCTGCGCAGGCGAGAGACATAGACCTCGACCGCATTGGGCGTGATCTCGCGGTCCCAGCCCGTGAGCGCCTGCAGCAGCTTGTCCTTGCTGGCGGGCTTGGGCGCGTGGATCAGCAGGTATTCCAGCACGGTCCACTCGCGCGGGCCCAGGTCGATGGGCAGCAGTTTGCCCTCGCTCTCATCGTCTTGCGCAGGCTGGCGCGCGCCGGCGCGGCGGCCTGCCGTGTCCAGCTCGATGGGACCAAAGCTCAGGACGGCCGATGTGGCTGCCTGCGAGCGGCGCAGCAGCGCGCGCAGCCGGGCCAGCAGTTCGGGAAGCTCGAAGGGCTTGACCATGTAGTCGTCGGCGCCCTGGTCCAGGCCCTGCACGCGGTCCTGCAGCGCATCGCGCGCCGTCAGGATCAGCACGGGCATGGCCGAGCTCTCCACCGCGCTGCTGCGCAGGCGGCGTGTGAGTTCCAGCCCGTCGATGCCCGGCAGGCCGATGTCGATCACGGCCAGGTCGAAGGCTTCCTGGGCCAGCACCTCCAGGGCGCGCTCGGCACTGCCGACCCAGTCCACGGCATACCCCGCATCGGACAGCCCCAGCTTGATGCCGCTGGCCACCATCACATCGTCTTCCACAAGAAGCAAACGCATATCAAACCTAAAAAACAAAAGCCGCCCAAAGGCGGCTTGCAGCAAACCGGCCCAGGCCGTCAGACCACGCCCGGGCCATGCGCGATGGTAACGCGAACCGCAAAGTCCGCGCCATCGGGCCTCAATGGCTGCGGATCATGGTGCCATAGGCCTGGTCGGTCAGGATTTCCAGCAGCATGGCATGCGGCACGCGGCCATCGATGATGTGCACGGCGTTGACTCCCGCCTTGGCGGCATCCAGGGCGCCGCTGATCTTGGGCAGCATGCCGCCCGAGATGGTGCCGTCGGCGAACAGGGCGTCGATCTCGCGCGCCGTGAGGTCGGTCAGCAGGCTGCCCGCCTTGTCCAGTACGCCGGGGGTGTTGGTCAGCAGCACCAGCTTTTCGGCCTGCAGCACGGTGGCCAGCTTGCTGGCGACCACGTCGGCGTTGATGTTGTAGCTCTCGTTTTCCTCGCCAAAGCCGATGGGGCTGATCACGGGGATGAAGGCGTCATCCTGCAGCGCGCGCACCACGCTGGGGTCGATGGAGACGATGTCGCCCACCTGGCCCACGTCGTACTCGATGTTCGGATCCTTGTTGTCGACCATCTTGAGCTTGCGTGCGCGGATCAGGCCACCATCGCGCCCTGTCAGGCCCACGGCCTTGCCACCGGCCTGGTGGATCAGGCCCACGATGTCCTGCTGCACCTCGCCGGCCAGCACCCATTCCACGACTTCCATGGTTTCCGCGTCGGTCACGCGCATGCCCTGGATGAACTCGCCCTTCTTGCCCAGGCGGTTGAGGGCCGTCTCGATCTGCGGCCCGCCGCCATGCACCACCACCGGATTCATGCCCACCAACTTCAGCAGCACCACGTCTTCCGCGAAGTCGGCCTGCAGGGCCGGATCGGTCATGGCGTTGCCGCCATACTTGATGACCATGGTCTTGCCATGGAACTTGCGGATATAGGGCAGGGCCTGGGCGAGGATTTCGGCCTTGTCGCGGGGGGCAATCGAGAGGATATCGTTCATGGTGCTAGCCCTGGGGCGTGGAAGTAGTCAACAACAAGGCGGGCATTGTGCCGCAACTGCGCGGCAGTGTTGCATGCCCGGATGACGGAACGCCCACTGGCGCCCGGCCATCATCCATTGTTCTGCATCCAGCCCGGCAGCTTGAAGCGCACGATGGCCAGATAGGCGATCACATAGCTGACCACGAACAGCAGGCAAAAACCCACCAGAACGGGCGTGTTGCTCCAGAACAGCAATGCCGGCACCACGGTCAGCAGCGTGAACGCCCACAGGTAGGGCGAAGTCCGGTTATTGCGACGCAGCATGCGCCGTGCCAGATCGTCGTCGAACACGCCGCGCACGATGCGCCGGTAGATCAACTGGTGGAAATGCAGGGCATCCGCCATGCCCGGCGACATGCCGCGCATCAGCTTGCGGTAAATGGAAAACACCGTCTCCCAGACCGGATAGATCAGCAGCAGCATGGGAAACCATGGCGACACTGCGGAATTGCGCTGCACCAGGGCAATGCTGGCCAGGGCAATCGCCAGCCCCCAGACATAGGCCCCGCCATCGCCTGCAAACATCATGCCGCGCGGGTAGTTCCAGACCAGGAAGCCGCAGGTAGCGGCGGCCAGCGTCACCAGCATGGCGGCCAGGGTCCGGTCCCCCACCTGCAGTGCCACGTGGGCCAGCGCCAGGCAGATGATGGTGGCCACCATGCCGGCCAGCCCGTTGTAGCCGTCGATGATATTGAAGGCATGGGGCAGCCCCGTCAGGGCCAGGACGGCCAGGCCCATGCCCAGCCAGGGCATGGCCGGGCCCAGTGCCTGTTCCAGCCAGGGCCAGCCGAGCCGGGGCACGGTGAGGCCGCACAACAAAACCGCCAGCACGGCGCTCAGCAGGGTCAGCACCAGCCGGTAACGCACGCTCAGGCGCTGCGATACATCCTCGATGACGCCGCCGACCACGGCCGGCAGCATGGCGGCCAGGCACACAACCACCCACAGCTGCATGCGCAGCGAGGAAGGATCTCCGCGCATGCTCAGCCAAGTGCCCACACCCCAGGAGACAGCCAGCCCGAGGTACATCGGCACGCCCCCAAGCCGGGGTACCTCGCCGATGTGAAAGCGCTGCGGCTTGTCGTATCCGTAAGAGGACGTCGAGGACCGCCCAGCCCAGCGCACCAGCAGTGCACAGCCGGTGCAAGACACCATGAAGGCCAATACCGCCATCCAGATCACGATGGCTCCCCGTGCAGGCTGCGCAGCGAGGGCGCTGCTTGCGGCAGGTCTCGGGCCTTGCGGTAGGCCGGACGGCTCCACAGCCGCAGCAGGCTGGCCACGTGCCATGCGCCATGGCGCAGGCTGCGCCGGCTCGCCCTCTGACCCGCATGGACGACAGGCAACTCACCGCGCCGAAGCTCTCCGCCCAGCACCCGCAGGCGAAGGCACAGATCCACATCCTCACAATACATATAGAAACCTTCGTCAAACCCACGCAGCCGCATCCAGCTATCCCGGCCCAGCACCAGGCAGGCCGCATTGACCCATTCCACACGCTGCTCCACACGCCCGTGCAGCTTGCGTCGCAGCAAATTCCAGAAAGATGGCAGCTCCCGCTCGAAATCCTGCAGCGTGCCGTCTTCGCCGATCTGCGGGGGATAGGCCAGGGCCAACCCCGGCCGGGCCGCCAGCGCCAGAAGCTCTTGCAGCGGCTCTTCCTGCGCTCCCCAGTACACGTCAGGATTGACCACGCAGACAAACGCCTCCCGGGCATTCGCCAGCGCCCGGTTGTGGTTGCAGCCAAAACCCAGGGGTTGCGCATTGCGCCGTATCTCCAGGACAAAAGGCCAGCCGGTCGCTGGAGCCAGGGGCTCCGGTTCGGGAATATTGAGCGTCAGCACCACGCGGGACATCGGCGCAAGGCGCGCCGAACCCAGGCATTCAAGCAGCCTCTGTATATGAGCGCCATGTCCGTGGCTCACCACCGACACGACCAACGATGAACCCATCAATGCCGCCCTTCAGATCTTCAAATTCCAACCCGCATACCTGCGCCGAAAAAACGGCGGCTCCGAGTATTCAGCGGAAGGCGCCCGGAAGGCGTCAGCGGGTATGCCGTGATGCAAGGAAATGCAACAGCCGCACAAAATGTCATTAACCCGCCATGCCAAGCAATCACTGCGGTGGCCGGGATTATGATGCGCGACAATCTGCCGCCCGGACTTCCGGGATTTTTTGCGCCTGGCCTGGGCGTGCTCCGCCGCTCTCTGCGGACCGGCCACGGTCGACTGGCGCAGATGAATATGACGGGCGATCGATCCCTGCCCGGACCGCGCCTGGCACCTCATTTCCTATGACCACACCCATTCCCGATCCCCACGTCTACCTGCGCACCGTCGATCTGAACGAGCGCACGTCGCTGTCCGTGCTGGCCGGCCATGTCCGGGCCCAGGCGCACATACTGGATCTGGGCTGCGGCAGCGGCGCGCTGGGCGCCTTCCTCGCCGAGCACAAGCAATGCGTCTGCGACGGCGTCACCCTGAGCCAGGAAGAGGCTCGCCATGCCGCGCCCTTCTACCGCCATGTCCATGTGGCCGACCTGGAGGACTGCGACCTGGACCAGCTCTTCGGCGACGCGCGCTATGACTACATCGTCTGCGCCGACGTGCTCGAGCACCTGCGCCAGCCCGAGCGCATCCTGGCTGCCTGCCGCAAGCGGCTGACACCCGAAGGCCGTCTGCTGATCTCCGTGCCCAATGCAGGCTACAGCGGCCTGGTGGCAGAACTGCTGCATGGCGAATTCCGTTACCGCGAAGAAGGCCTGCTGGACCGCACTCACCTGCGCTTTTTCACGCGGCGCTCGCTGTCGCGCTTTCTGGCCGAGCAAGGCTGGCAGGTGGACGACATCGACACCATCGAGCGGGCGCTACCCGAATCCGAATTCCGCGTCGCCTACGACAGCCTGCCCCCTGCCGTTGCCCGCCACCTGCTGGCCACGCCCGATGCACTGGCCTACCAGTTCATCGCCAGTGCAGCGCCCGCCGCCCAGGCGCTGCCCATCGAGCCGCCGCTGAACTACCCCCAAGGGCATGCGCTGTTCACGGCCCAGCTCTATATCGCCCGCAATGGACGGTATGAGGAACACGACAAGCTATCGACCACAGGAAGCATCGGCCAAGCCCGCCAGACCCTGCGTTTCCAGCTGCCACCCGACGGGGCGGCTGTAAGTCATCTTCGGCTGGACCCTGCTGATCGTCCTGGCTTTGTGCATTTGCACCGGATTTCGCTGGTGGATACCCACAATGGCACAGCTTGGCAATGGATGCCGAAGGATACTGAATCAGCACTACTGGGGCAGCGCCCCATCAACAGATCGCATGGAATGCGCCCTGCCCTCCCGCAGCCTTCTCGTTAATGCTGCTGCTGACCGGTGATGATCCCTGGTTCGAGCTGCCCATTCCCTCTTCTATCCTTGAAACGCATCCAGGAGCCTCGCTTGAGATAGAACTGGGCTGGCCCATGTCCGCAGACTATCTGGCACTCTCGCAGGTGGTTCGGCCATTGCAGAGCCAGCTTGAGCAGGCAGCCGCCGCACAGGACCGATGGAACCATCAACGCTCCGAGTTGGAGAAAGATATCCAGCACCGCGACCAAACCATAGGTCAGCTCAAGCACCGCAACGCCCTGCTCGACGAAAGCCACCAAGTACAAAGCCAAGAGCGCGCACGCTGGCAGCAGGAAGCCAGTCGGGTACAGCGTGACTTTGCGCAGCTTGTGCAGCATCTACACAGTATCGAAAACTCCAACATATTCCGGGCAACGCGCCCGCTCGTCCACGCAAAGATGCGCCTTGATCGACTTTTGGGCCGCAAACCGGTAGCGGCGGCTGTCCGTACACCCGTACCACAGACGATTCCCGACCTCCCCGTAGATGTGATTGTTCCCGTCTACCGAGGACTGGATGACACGCGCGGCTGCATCGAATCCGTGCTGGCCAGTCAGTGCCGAACGCCATGGCAGCTGATCGTCATCAATGACGCCAGCCCGGAGCCAGGCGTCACACAATGGCTGCGTGAACGCGCGGCGCAGGACAAACGCATCACCCTGCTGGAGAACGAGGAGAACCTCGGCTTCGTCGGCACCGTCAACCGGGGCATGGCGCTGAACACCGCCCATGACGTGCTGCTGCTCAACAGCGACACCGTGGTTGCCAATGACTGGCTGGACCGCATCCGCCAGGCCGCCTACGGCGATGCACGCATCGCCTCCGTCACGCCGTTTTCCAACAACGCCACCATCTGCAGCTACCCGCGCTTTTGCGAGGGCAACGACCTGCCGCCCGGCATGGATACGGCCGCCATCGACGCACTGTGCGCGCGCACCAATCCCGGCCAGGTGGTGGACGTGCCGACCGGCGTGGGCTTTTGCATGTACATCCGCCGCGACAGCCTGAACGCCGTCGGCCTGTTCGACACCGAGCACTTCGGCAAGGGCTATGGCGAGGAAAACGACTTCTGCCAGCGTGCCGCAGCCGCTGGCTGGCGCAACCTGCATCTGCTGGACACCTTTGTGCTGCACACAGGCGGCGTGAGCTTCGGAGAAAGCAAGAGCCCGCGTGAACGTGCCGCCATGGAAACCCTGCGCCGCCTGCATCCGCGCTACGAAGCCGATGTCATGGCCTTCGTCCAGGCCGACCCTGCGCGCACCGCGCGCCTTGCGCTGGACGTGGCACGCCTGCAGGCACAAGCCGCACACCAGCCTGTGGTGCTGGCCGTGCTCCACGACCGGGCGGGCGGCACAGTGCGCCATGTGCGCGAACTGGCGCAGTTCCTGCAAGGCAAGGCCCTGTTCCTCATGCTGTCCCCGGCCGCCGGTGGCGTCGTGGTCCTGCGCCGTGCCGAGGAGAAGGAAGCATTCGAGCTCGCCTTCCGCATCAACGACCAGATGGAGGAGCTGGTGCAGGCCCTGCGCCAACTGGGCGTGGTGCACGTGCACTACCAGCATCTCCTGGGCCACAGCGAAGCCATCCTGGACCTTCCCGCCCGTCTGGGTGCGGCCCATGACTTCACGGCCCATGATTTCTATACCTACTGCAAGAACATCTCGCTGACGGGCATCGACAACCGCTACGTCGAGCCGCCCCGTGCGGGCGAGTGCGGCTGCTGCGAACCCACGGATACAGCCCCCTACGCCGGCACCGTGGCCCAGTGGCGCCACCGCAATGCGCTGCTGCTGAACAGCGCGCGCCATGTGCTGGCCCCCAGCCAGGACACGGCCAGCCGGATCGCCGGTTTCGTGCCCGGTGCCCGCGTCCAGGCCGTTGCCCACACCGACCTGCCGGCCCAGCTGCCGGCCCCGGTGGCACACCCGCTGGCCGCCACGGCCCCGCTCAAGATCGTCGTACTGGGAGCCATGAGCGCCATCAAGGGCGCCGACGTACTGGAAGCCGTGGCGATCGAAGCCGCCAAGCGGGGAGCTCCTGTGGAATTCCATCTGCTCGGCTATGGCTACCGCAGCCTGCAGACCCAGCCGCGCGCACGCCTGACCGTGCACGGCGGCTACAAGGAAGAAGAACTGCCTGCCCTGCTGCAGTGGTTGCAGCCCGACCTGGCCTGGTTCCCCGCCCAATGGCCGGAGACCTACAGCTACACCCTGAGCGCCTGCCTGGCCGCCGGGCTGCCGATCGTCGCGCCCGACATAGGAGCCTTTCCCGAAAGGCTGGCGGGCCGCGACTGGTCCTGGGTCATGCCCTGGGACGCCAACGCCGTCCAATGGCTGGACTTCTTCGCGCAAATACGCGAACGCCACTTCATTGAAGGGCAGCCACCGCAGCAACCCGCCGCAGCAGGGAGTGCGTCCGCCCAGCCGGGAGCCACTTTCTATGGCGACGGCTATCTCCAGGGGCTGCAGCCGCGCGATCAGGCCCTGCTCCAGCCACTGGATTCGGCTTTCCTGGCCACACATCGCCTGCAACGCCAGGACCATGCTGCAAGATCGGGGGCCTTGATCCTGCTGGCCAAACTGCGCTCGCTACCCATCCTGCGCGGCGTGGCCAGGCGTATTCCCGCGCACTGGCAGCGCCGGGTCAAGAATTGGCTGCAGGCCTAGGTGCCGCCCAGGCAACGCCAGCCATCGCTGCGCCATCCGGATGCAGGGCCGCTCCACGCCATACCATGACATCAAGGCCAGGCCCAATGTCAAGGCAAGCGACAGCAGCATGCAGATGCTCAATGACCAGCCCTCACGCAGGCAAATGGCCGTCATGGCCTGCTGGACGGGGAAGGCGTAGATGTAGACGCCATAAGAAAGATCGGTGCGCCAACGGTGGCTTGCGGCCACATGGCCTGCATGGGCAAGATAAAAACTTGCGCAGGCCACCAATCCCCATACTGCCACCTGGCGCATCCAGGTGCTGGCGGTGAGCAATGCGCATACAGCCAGCACCAGCGCGGCTGCAGCCATCCATGTGCGATGGCGTATGCCATAGGCAGCCATCGTGCTTCCCAGAAAGAAGGGAACACCAAATCCGCAGAAGTCCCGCCAGCGGAACATATCGACCAGCGGGGTGTGGATGGCATCCAGGCCCTGGTCCCACCCCTTGACTCTGGCCATCTGCCACAAGATCGCCAGTACGCCAGCCATGAGGGGATGGATCCAGCGCTTGCCTCTTGCAAGCCATGCCAAGGTGGCCAGCACAAGGTACATCGCCAGCTCATACCGCAACGTCCACAGGGACCCGTTGACCGTATAGGCAAAGGGATTGGATTCGAATACGCCCGGCAGTATCTGAACCGTGGCCTGCCCTGTCATGTTGTTGATCAGATGACTCCAGGTTTGCGGTGACTGCCAGTACTGCAGCGAATCAAGCGAGGTCATCGCCCAGCCGATGACGAAAACCGAGAAAACCACGGCCATGATCAGGCCCGGAAAAATCCGCATCAGCCGCCTCAGCCAGAAGGCATGCCAGACCGGCTCGCGCATCCAACTCCGGCATACCAGATACCCGCTCATGAAGAAGAATACATAGACCGCAAGCGACCCCAGACTGTGGCCGGCAAAGGGTTCGGCAAGACGCAGGCGGTAAAGAAACTCTCCGTGCGCAACAAACACTGCAAGCGCCGCCGTCAAGCGCAGCATGTCAAAGCGGTTCCCCCTCTCTTCAACGCTGCGCATGGCACTCCCTTCTAGGTGCGGTACAACAAGTGTTTGAGCCGCAGCATCGGCGACTCGACCAAGTGCCAGGAGGCATAGCCAGCAGCCAGCGCAAACATCCATGCAAGCGCCGGACTGGAGTGGAATGGCAGCTGAGGCCACAGTGCCTGAACGGCCTGCGGGATGAGACAACCCAGCACGTAGACACCATAAGAAGGATCTCCGAGTCGATGCAACCCGGAAAACACCCTAGAACGCATGGAGCCCAAATAGATGAGCTGCTGCAGCAGCAACAGGCCGGCAGAGTGCTCCAGCTTCAAGCCAAAGAAAAGCACCGCAGCCGCAGGTGCCAGGATCAACAGCAAGTTTCAACCATGGGCAGCAAAGGCAGGCTGCAATAGCGCGATCAGCGATCCATAGGCGAAATAGGCCGGATACTCGAACCAATGAAACATGGTTCCAGCCAAAGCGGCATTGCGCCGTGTCAGGAAAAAGACCAGATATCCTGCTGCGGCCAAGCTGGCAAGAAGCCTGGACTGCAGCACGCCCAATATGCCCAGTGCAGCAAGCACCACGCAGCACATCAGCTCGATGGGGATGGTCTACAAAGGGCCGTTCATCAACCCTGGCAGCGGATTGGAAGCAAACACGCCCGGCATGAAGGCGTAGTCCTTGATCAGCAGCAGATTGCGCCAGTGATCCAGGGTCTGCGGATGAAGCCAGAACTCCTTCAGCGGCAATGAAGTAAAGGCCGGACCGAACAGCAGCACGCCAACCACAACAGCCACCAGCATGCCCGGCCACACCCGCAACAGACGCTTGGTCATGAAGGCCGCCGCACGCGGATCGCGCAGCCAGCTCAGCGTGACAAGAAAGCCGCTGATCGTGAAGAAAGTCATCACTGCCACGCCGCCCACATGTCCGCATGCAGCCACGATGACGGTCTGGTGCCCGTGATATGGAAATGATGGCTGTAAATGACTGCAGATGCAGCGGCTATGCACAGTGCATCAAAGCCATTGGAATATGCAGACCGCACGGGTGAAGAGATCGTGGGGGCCGGCCCCTGCATGACTTCGTCAGGTCTTGCCCAACAGCAGCAAAATCTCGTTGTTGCGCAACCACTCCTCGGGATAGCGCCCCGCCAGCGCCTCGGGAATGGGCATGTCCACCTGGCGCCGCTCCTCGCGCAACACTTCAAAGCCGGCCTGCCTTGCGATATTGACCAGTTCGTCTGCAGTAAACCGGTTCAGCGCCTGGTACTCCTTGAAGACAAAGCGCTTGTAGCCATCGACACCGAAATCGGCAAAGCCGAAGTCCACCTCGGCGGCGTCCAGCGGGCCCTCATGCTTTTCGATGATGCGCCACAGTTCCTCCTCCGACGCCAGCAAGTGGTGCCAGGGCACATCGTCGTAGCGCCGCAGATGAGATCCCCATGGTGAATGGAAGAGCGGCTCGATCTGCAAAAAGAACACCCCGCCTGGGCGTAGACAGGCATGCAGATCGGCCAGAATGGGCAGCACCTTGTCGCGTTGCACATGCTCGAAGGTAGACCATGTAAGCATCCCGTCGTAGCCCGCATGCCGCGTGGCCAGCGGCTCGTTGGGCACGATAGTCTCAAAGCTGAGCGCCGAAGGCACTCGCGACATCCCCAGTTGCTCGCGAGCGATGCGTGGCAACTTGGTGTACTCCTGGCGGATGTCAATGCCGTGGATACGGGTGGCCCCATGGCGCAGCACCAAGGCCAAGTCTGTGATGCCGTCGCCGCAGCCGAAGTTCAACAGCCGCGCCTTGGACATGTCCAACTCCTGCCCCAGCCAGCTATGCACCACGTCGGCCGCATAGTCGAAATGTGCGCGAAACCACTCATCCGTGATCTTGCCTGCATCCCACGGAGCCAAGCCGAACAGTCGCTCCTGCCAACGGCGCCCCCACAAGCTCAATCGATCCGCCATATTCCTCCTTCAGTTCAACATCATTGCCGGGCGCAAAAGCGCGGCCATTGTCCCCAGAGATGCCACGCTGCCGGGCTCTTCCAGATCAGCGCCTCCAGCTGAGCGAGCATTTCCAATGTCATATCCTGCGCGCCAGCACCGGGTCCGAAGCACACGATTTCCAGAAATCTCTGGCCGGTGGCCACATCTAGCCCAGTTGCATAGACCGCATAAGCCTGCGGCTGGCGCGCTGCCATCTCTGGTATGGCCATCGACAGCAACACCTGTTCGCCCAGCAGCCCAAACACCTGCCCCTTGCCAGAGCCGTCCTGGGGCACATCGAGCAAGGCCAGAATCTGTTCATTGCGCGCAAGCGCGTCCTTGACCTGGCGCAATCCCCTTGGCACAAACACCAGGGGTTGTTCGAGAGCCTGCTCCACGGAACGCAATCGCGCCTTCACGTAGCGCATGAGCACCCATCTGCCATGGAAGCTTGCATTCTCAGCCGGGGCGGAGAGCGCGTGCACGCTCAGACCCGCTTGCCGCGCATGGCGCAGGCCCCACATGCCCGCACCCCAATGGAACGTGAACAGAAATGAAGGCCTTCCATGTTCCATCCAATCGCCACGGACCTGCAAGTGGCGGCGCATCCAGGCATCGGAACGCGTGCGATGCAAGTAATGGTCCGCATGGTCCACCAGTTGCACCAGCTTGCGCTCCCATAACCAATGGAGCCGATCCTGCGCAAACCCCTTGGCATGGGCCTGCCGCCAGTCTGCCTCGCAGGCTTCACGATACAGCCATTGCCATCGCGCCAAACGCCGGAAAATCCGAAAGCAAAATGTCCAAGGCAGCACGGCAGCCAGCCCGGGAATCAGCACCAGTTCCAAAAGGTCCCTGCCCTCGCACCACAGGCGCCGCACCATGGCTTTCAAGGCGCCTCCCAGCGGTGCGGCAAATGCACGATACCCGGCAGCGGCTGGTCAGAGATAAAGCGCAGGGACCGAAAACGCAGCCACTCATCCATGACCATCAGACCCGTCTCATCAAACAGATAGGCGCTGACCACGTAGTCGCCTGTATGCAGCGGCAGCTCGGGAAAGCGCAAGTCCATGCCCCAGCTGCCGTCGGCCTGCCGCACAGGCTTCACGCCCTCCGTATGCATGGCCACTGAGGTGATGCCCACACCATTGAGCTGCTCCAACATGAAGCCAAAGCTGGGCGCCGCCTCATTCGGCACATGGGCTCGGAAGCGCAACTCCAGGTCATGACCACGCAGGATCGGCAGTCCGTCGGCCGAGGCCTGTGCAGCATCAAGCCCAGGCATGTCCACCGACAACAGATGAGCGGCATCGCTGGCATGCGGTTTGTTTGAAAGCGCAGCATCCGCCTGTGCCTGCTGCTGCGGCAAGGCCTGCGGGTGTTCCCCGGAAGATTGTCCTGGCTCCTCACCCGCACGACTTGCGGCTTCATAGGCGGCCAGCACGCTCTCGGTTTCGCCCAGTGCATGCACCTGCCCCTTGACCAGCCACAGCGCACGATCACACAGGTGGCGGATGTGATAAGGGCTGTGTGAACAGAACAAAATTGTGCAACCGCTGCGCCGGAAATCCAGAATGCGCTCTATACACTTCTTCTGGAAGCTCTGATCACCTACAGCCAGCGCCTCGTCGATGATCAGTACGTCGGGCCGCACAGCCGTCACCAGCGCAAAGGCCAGCCGCACCGTCATACCCGACGAGTAAGTCTTGACGGGGCGATCCAATGCTTCGCCCAACTCGGCAAAAGCAACGATCTCCGCCTCTAGCGTGCGCATCTGTACTGCATCAATGCCAATCAGGCTGCCACCGAAATACAGGTTGTCGCGCCCGCTGAACTCTGGATGGAAGCCCGCTCCCAGCTCCAGGATCGCCGTCACGCGCCCGTCGCGCGAAATGCTGCCGGTGGACGGGTGAAGCGTGCCGGCCAGCAGCTTGAGCAACGTACTCTTGCCGGCGCCGTTGTCACCGATAACACCCAGGCATTCGCCGCGGTGCAGGGCGAAGGACACATCGCGCAGTGCCCAGTGGCTGCGGTGCAGAGCCTTGCCCGTCAGCAGCGCACGTGCGCGGCGACCCGGTGAATCGTAAAGCTTGTACTCCTTGCCAACGCCCTCGACGCGCAATGCCACGTCCTGCGATCCCTTGTATTCCATCGCTGCGTTCATAGCCAATCCACCAGTTCATCCCGGCTGCGCTTGACCAGGATCGAAAGCACCACGGCCAGCAGCAGCATCCAGGCCAGCAACGCCACCCAGACCTGCCACTGCGGCCACATCCCCTGCAGCAAGGCCGACTGGTAACCCAGCACCAGCGCCGTCACGGGATTGAGCCACAGCAGCCAGCGCCACTGCTCGGGAAACAAGGTCAGCGGAAACAGGATGGGCGACAGATAAATGCCCACGGACAGCAGGAAACCCACCAACTGCACCGTATCGCGCAGGGCTGCGGCCAGGATGGCCAGCGCATAGCCCAGCAGCAGGCTCAGGCACAACTGCGCCAGCAGCAGCGCAAGCACGCTGGCTACTGGCCACTGGAATCCGTGCAGCGGCGCATAGGCCAAGGCCACCAGCAGCAGCAGCGGTGCAAAGATGATCTGGCTGGCCAGAACGGCCCGCACGGGAAACAGCACCGTAGGCAAGGCATTCTTTTGCAGTAGCCCGCCCGCGTCGATCAGGCTGTTCATGCCGCGCGATATCGCATCGCACATGGCCATCCACGGCAAGGCCCCCACCACCAGGAAGGCGCCGACGGCGCGCGTGGGAGCGCCATCGCCCAGCCGCATGCGAAACACCACGTCGAACACCAGGTAGTAGGCAGCCACCGTGCACAGCGGCTGCAGGTACAGCCACACCACGCCCATTGCCGTGCCCTGGTAGCGTGCCGCGACCTCGCGCCGCGTCAACACCCACATCAACTGGCGCGAGCGCCACAAGGCGCTCCATTCATCGCACAAGGTCCGCATGCCACTCCATCGGTTGCAGCCACCGGCCCGACACCACGCCGGACACCACAGCAAAACGGCCTGCCTCAGACAGGCAGGCCGCGAAAAAAACAGGCGAGAGTCTAAGCCAAGCGGCCCGCCACGTCTGTCAGAAGATGCACCTTCTTATTGGGCCTTTGGCTGGGCGGCCTGGCTTTGCGAGTACGCCTGCACAGCGGCCTCGTCCACCTTGAACTCCTTGCGGATGGCATTGGCTGCAGCCACACGGCCTTCAGCCTGGGCCTGTTCGATCACTTCCTTGACCAGGGCATCACGCACTTCGGCGAAGGCTTGCTGGCCTGCAGGTTTGCGGTCCAGCAACTGCAGCACATGGAAGCCGAACTTGCTCTGCACAGGGCCACTGATCTCGTTCTTCTTGAGCGCAAAGGCGGCCTGCTCGAACTCGGGCACCATCTTGTCCTTGCCGAAGAAGCCCAGGTCGCCACCGCGCGCGGCAGAACCCTTGTCGGCAGAACGCTCCTTGGCCAGCGCCGCAAAGTCGGCGCCACCGCGCAGGTCGGCAACCAGCTTTTCGGCCTGCGTACGCGCTGCATCTTCCGTGCCGGCAATCAGGATATGGCGTACATGCACCTGCTCTTCCACCGCGAAGCGCTCGGGGTGGGCCTTGTAGATATTGCGCGCCTGGCCTTCCGCCGCAGTGGCCGAAGGCGTGTTGTCCGCATCGATCTTGGCCAACCAGGCATCGGATAGGATCTTGTCACGCGCCACATTCAGCGCGGCCTGTACGCTGGCGGACTTGTCCAGGCCCTGCGCCTGGGCCTTTTGCGCCATCACACGGCGCACCAGCAGGTTGTCGGCGATTTGGCTCACATTCTGGGGGCGAGCCAGCAGGCCCGCACGCACCTCGGGAGGAATGCGCTGCGCATCGGCCTGCAGATCATCCACCGTCACGCTCACGCCTGCACCAGAAGCCAGCACGACAGCGGACTGACTAGCCGCCGGCTGAGCAGCCAGTGCCAACACTGGAGTGCAAAGCGCTAGGCTGAGGAAGCCCTGGCGCAGGGTATGTCGGGACAAGGGAAACTGCACTGTCATATCCATCTTTCCAAAAAACCAATAAAAAAAGCGGGGTTGCCCCCGCTTTTATAGATGAGCCCGAAAGACCGGGCTCATGCAGCCAGATTACTTGGCCAGGTAGACGTGAGGCCAAGTCACGCCGTAGTTGCCGACCATGTTGGCGTTGGCAGCAGGGTTGGTGCCCTTTTGGAAGGCGGAGCCCAGCACCGGCACGGTCTTGTTGAAGGACACAGTGCCCCAACCGTCGGTGTAAGGAGTCGTTGCATTCTTCTGCGACAGGGCAGCGCCCAGCACGGAAGAACCACCGAAGCTCACCACGCTCACTTCGCCGCAAACTGCCAGCTTGGTGGTGGTGCCGGGCGAGAACACGGCGCCGTCCTTCTTGCTGGTTTCTTCGCGATCGAAGAAGGTCTGACCATCGGCCGTAGCGCAGATCTGACCAGCTTCGTTCACAGACGACAGAGCAGGGTTGCTAGTGAACAGGAAGTTGGTAGCTGCGAAAGTAGCGCCGTCCTTCACACCCACGTTGAAAACGCGGTAAGCCTTGTCCGTTTCCTTCACGTTCGTGTTGAAGGGCGCGTCAGCAGGAGCGGTAGCAACGTCAACCAGGGCGCCGGGAGCTGCGCTGTCGGCCACGCCGTAGGCCTTGCCCACGGGAGCTGCGTAGTTGGCAGCAACCATGTAGCGGCGGGTAGGCATGGAGAACACCCAGTCAGTCTTGGCCGAAATGGTCTTGTCGGTCACGTACTGATTGGTAACAACGCTACGAGCCAGCTGTGTTGTCAGCGCAACAGCTTGAGCATCGGCATTGGCGGGAGTCACTGCGCCTTCCAGCGGAGTGGAAAGATCAGGCACATCGTAATGTTGTGCTTCGATCAGACCAGCAACCAGCAGCGGATCTGCCGAAGGCAGAGCTGCAGGCTGCGCCAGCTGGGGCGAGTACAGGTTGTTGATTGCAGCAGAAGCCTTGATCGCGGTAGCAGCACCAGAGTACGTGGTGGAATCAGGCACGTTGATCACGTACCAGGAACCAGCCAAGCCGTCCGTAGGAGTGGTCAGGCCATAAGCACCAGCGCCAGTCGAGTCAAAGGCGTTGTTTTTGCTGGGATCGATGCTGTCCAGCGCTGCCAGAGCAGCAGCCGTGCAAGGAGCCTTGCCGTTCACGTGCTTGATGGCAGTGTACAGAGCGGAGTTGCTAGCTGCGCTGGTGGTATCCCATGCATCCTTGGCGGCGTTAGGCACGCGCTTGCCGGAAGCCAGATAAGTCTTACCGGAGTCGATGTCAGCCATATTGAGGATTTCAATATAGCCTTCGCGGGTCTGGGCATTCTTCTGCTCATCGGTCCACGAGGACAGCGTCAGGCGATCCTTGATGAAAGGAACTGCCGTACCGGGGGTGATGGCAGGCACCGTGCAGGTGTTGTCGGCAGTCACCAGTTGAGCCAGGCCGTTGGCGTCAGCAGACACGGCAGCAGTCCACACGTCGCCAGGCGACAGGAACACTTGGAAGTCCAGCACATCGTCGGAGTTGGAAGCGCCGCGGAAGCGAACCTTCACAGCCTTGCCATGTTCACGATCAGTGTTGGTCAGGTGGAACACCGTGGAGTTGCCGGCCTGCGCGGTGTAGTAAGGCACCACCAGGATGTGGCCCGTGCCGCTTTCGTTCACAGTCAGTGCTGCAGACGCTGCACCGGCAAAGCCCAGGCCACCGATCATGGTGGCAATGCTCAGGGCCAGAACATTTTTCTTCATACAAGTTTCTCCAGTAAGAAAAGGAAGGGGAGTTTGATAACTACCACCACGATTGATCGCCCGGGAATCCTAGCATAGTGAACCTTGCCAGGACACCATTCACCGCGCACAATTTCTTGCCCGGCGTTTCAAAAAAACGACAACGGCTGCAAGCGACCCTGTTTACCACGGTAGAAGCTGCGCCCTCGCCGCACCTCCATGGAAAGCCCGCTGATAGTAACTGAAAAGTTGCAGCGCAGACCATGGGCCGGTTGGAGAGTCTGGCTTTTTTGCACCGCGGACTGTTGCCTTACAGCCACAAGCCCACTGCCGTCAACTTACCATGCTTGGCGCTACGCAAGCATGGCAACCGTCTCTGTCGTGGCATCTGCGCACGGCATGCCTATATAAATAGGACAACGCCTAAGGTTACCGGCAGTTGCCGCAGTGCCTTAGGCCTTGCTTGCCATCGAATAAGGAAAAACCCCATGCCAGCTGGAAATGCACTGGGCTGACTGGCCAAGCGAGATCTGCATTAAGTATGCGTGCGCTTACTTCTTGTAAATCCACCACTGACCATCCTCACGAATCCACACCTCATCAGCATATACAGGCACCTTGGTGCCACGCATCATGGGAGGAGTGACTTCAAACTTTTGCTTCAACACGCACCGATCCTGGGCTTCTTCGCAGGCCACTGAGACCACCTCGCGCCTATCGACCATGGGAATGCCCGCATAGTCAACGCGAAAACTCTCCACGTCCTTGATCTGACGGTATGACGGCGGCGTGAACTTGTAGGCCTCGGCCACGTTGTTCTTCATCCGCGCATCCCAGAAGGCGTTGGAGCGCTGGGTGATCACATCTTCGTTGGAACGGCTGGGCATCTGGGCGCAGCCGACCACGGCGGCAGAGATGGCCAGGAGCAACAGGGAGGAGAGCTTGGTGGGGGAAATTTTCATGGTATCGGGCATTTCTTCGGAAAGTTCGCAGGTTTGACCCAGCGCAACAAGATTCACTGGGCACGTTATGGCACGGCCGGGACGTTGGAGCTGTTTTGCTGCGCAGGAGTTCTGAGCAGCGGCGACAGCGAGCGCATGTGCTCGCGCAAATCTTCGCTGACCTCGCGTATGTCCACATCGGTGCGCACCACGCGGGGCGTGATGATGACGAGCAGTTCGGTGCGCCGCATCGAATTGTTGGTTGCACCAAAAAGGTTCCCTACCACTGGAAGCTCATGCAGAACTGGAATGCCGCTGCGTCCATCGGAGGTGTTCTCCTGGATCAGTCCCCCCATGACGATGGACTCGCCCGAACGGACGGACACCCTGCTGGACAGCTGCCGCTGCAAGAAGGTGACCTGCTGGGTGATTTCATCCTTCGCCCCCACATCGGTCACCATCTGGTTGACGGTCATGGTGACGATGTTGCCGGCGTTGACCGAGGGCGTGACCTGCAGGTTCACGCCCGTATCCTTGTACTGGTAACTGACAGCATTGCTGCTGCCAACAGTCGTCGTGGAAATCTCCCCCGAGCGATAAGGTTGTTGTGTACCAACCGAAATCGCTGCAGTGTGGTTGTCCAGCACCATCAACGAGGGGCTGGCCACTACCTTAACGTTGGTCTTGGTGGAGAGCGCGTTGAGTGCTGCCTTGATCGTTCCCGCCGAATTCTTCAACGTGTAGTTGAAACCTTGCCCAATGGCAGCGGCGATATCAGCTGTGGTTCGCTTCGATTCAGTAGAGATCAGCCCCGAGCCCGAGTACCCCTTGTTGCCCACATCTCCACTAAACGCCCACTGAAGCCCATACTCCAGGCCATCGTTGAGCGTAACCTCAACGATGCTGGCTTCGATCAAAACTTGCGTGGGGGGCAGATCCAGCCGCTTGAGTGCAGCCTCGATGCGTTCGTATTCAGCGGGAGTACTCCAGACCAGCACCGAATTGTTGAGCTCATCGGCCATGACCCGCACGGTGCCCAGGTTGGCCACGGTGGAACCCGTGCCCTGGTTGATGCCGGTTTGTGAGCCAACGCCCGATTGCCCGAAACCCGTGCTGCCCGTGCGCAGTCCAGTGCCCGAGTTGAATCCACTATTGCCAAAGCCGCTGTTGCCGAACCCGCTGTTGCCGAACCCGCTGTTGCCGAACCCGCTGTTGCCGAAGCTACTGTTGCCGAAGCTACTGTTGCCGAAGCTACTGTTGCCAAAGCTGCTGTTGCCGAACCCCGTGTTGGTCGAGGTGCCCAGACCCGGCGCGACGCCGCTGTTGGTGCCGGTGCCGCCCGTGGAACCACCGAAGATACCGGACAGCACACCCGCCAGATGCCGGGCATTGCCGTTTTGCACGCGGTAGATGTTCAGTTGTGCCTGACTGCCACCGCTGCCAGGCTGGTCCAGCTTGGCAATCCAGCGGCGAGCCTCCTCCAGATAGGCTGCACGCGGCGTGATGACGAGGATGCTATTGAGCCGCTCTATGGGCATGATGCGCAAAGCGCCAAATAGCGGGTTGCCTTCACCCAGGCCAGCGACCGCGCTGGCGGCCCCGGCCGCTGCCGTACCGGGCACCGTACCAGAGCGCACGGCGGCGGCACCTGCCGGAGCCACGGCACCCTGGGCACCTGCGGCGGCGCCCCCACCGCCGACCAGCTGCAGGGCCGCGCTCACCTCCTGCACCGAGACATACTTGAGTGGGAACACACCCACCGACATGCCTTCAAGCAGGTTGATGTCGAAAGTGCGAACCATGTCGAGCCAGCCTTCGGCCTGGGCGCGCGAGCCCGCCATGACCAGCAAGTTGCGCACGTTGTCCACGCGCACGATGGCGTCGGAGGGAACCATGGGACGCAGGATGGCCGCCATTTCATTGGCGCCGATGTACTGGAGCGGCACGAGGATGGTGCCGTAGCCGGGAGCCATCTGAGTGCCGACGCTTGCCTGGCGCACGCTCGCGCCAATGCTCTTGAGTGCATCGATGCGGCCCACGTGGTAAGTGCCCCGCACATCGCGCACCATGGCCATGCCGTTGGCCTGCAGTGCGGTTTCGAGAAGATTGAGCGCCTGATCCGCCGAGACGGCACTCTGCGTGCTCATCGTGACCGTGCCGGAGATGGGCGGGTGCAGCACATAGTCGACCGACAGCAGGTCGCCCAGTATGGTTCGCACGACCTGGGCCAGGGGGGCTTCCTCGAAGCTGAGCTTGATGGAGTCCCCCTTGACGGCAGGCGCATCCTGGGCCTTGCCCAGCAGCTTTCCGGTGCCTTCGATCACCCGGGGCTGGGACTCGTCGGACTCGCTCTTCTTCTTGCCCGTTTTCACGGAGCCATCTGCCTCGTCTGCAGCAAAGGAAAAATCCTGCGCAGAGCTTGCTTCACTGAAGTGGCTGACGAAGTTGTTTCTATTGGGTTGCGCGCAAGCCAGCAGCAGTTGGCAGACAGCCAACGCCAGCACGGTGCGCACGGGGCGGTTGGGAAATTTCATGGTGTTCTTAACCCATCTGTTCATGGTTTGTCGGCACGCTGTGCCCTGGATCCGCCGAATACAGCCCTGGATGTGCGCTGCGGCGGTGCCGGAGCATCGGCTGCGGCAGGCTCCGGAGCCGCTTGCGCGGGCACCGGCTCGGACGGCCGCTGAGTCGGCGCACGGGCACCTGCTGGTAGATTCGGCCCCTTGTCAAGCGCGGCTCGTTTGAGGTCTATGGTGCGTCTGGTGCCCGCGCGTTCAAGCTCGATATAGCGCCCCTGGATACCAACGAGCTTCCAGCCACCCAGGCTCTGATTGAGCATAAGGCGTTGGTCCTTGCCTTCCAGGCGCACGATGGCGCCCGATGCCTGCCCCTGGAAAGTGCCCAGCACACTGGCGTCTTTCCACACGTCCGGCGGCTCGGGCGGCGGAGCCTCCACCTTCTTGACGGGTGGTGGCGGCTTGCGGCTCATGGAAAACAGGGGGCGCTCCTGCATGGTCAACAGCCAGCGCTCCTCCTCCCCTCTGCCGGAAGCTGCAGCCGGGGGCGGCATCAGCGCCTGAAGGTTGGATTTCAGTGGCTCAGGCGGTGTCCAGCCGGTCTGGCGCAGGTGCAATTGCGGAGTCAGCCATGACCATGCCAATGCGCCGCACAGCGCCAGCAGCATCACGCCCTCGGCGGCGCCCAGTAAATTGCGCTGCATCATGACACCTTGCTCCGGAAGATGCTGACGGTAAACTGGGCGCTGAGATCGGGCGCCAGTTGAGGATTGGTGTTTTGCAAACTGCCGCGAAGGTTGACCTGCAGGTCATCCACCCAGATCGTCGGCTGTATGGCGCGCACGGATGCCAGCGCCATCTGGACGGCAGGCCATGGCCCTTCGGCGGTCATGGAAACGGAGATACGCTCGTAGGGTCCCTCTTCCGACGTCGCCTTGACTTGGCTGCTCGTCACCGACAGGCCCGCGCGGTCCATCACGGAACGCAGTTGCTGCTGCACGCCGTTGCCGGTCTGGGTGCTGTCACTATCCCCGGGATATACATGCTGGGCCCTTATGCCCTGCAGTTGCTCCAGAGCCTCCTGGATCTCGGTCTGCTGCTGCTGCATGCCCAGCACGCGCGCATAGCGCGGCTCCAGCGATGCGAGCTGCCCATCGGCCCATTGGTGCTTTCCGTATACCCACAAGGCCACCAGCACCAGGGGAAGCACCAATACAGCCGCCGACAGCGTCAGCAGCAGGATTTGCCGCCCCGACAGACCGGGCGTTGGATTGATCATGGTGTGCCTTTCTTTTCTGCCGCAGCAGGGGTTTCAGGCGTTTCGCTGGTAGCGTCAGGAGCTGCCTGTGCTTCTGCTTCAGGCGAAGCCAGGACGCCAAAGACCTTGGGGTCCAGCACGGCCTCGACGGTGTAGCTTTCCTTGTTGGATCCCGATGCCCTCGTCACGGCTGAGGGCATGCGCACCTCCAAAAAGCCCGGAGCCTTGGACATGAGCTGCACCACGTTGGATGCATTGCTGCTGAGGCCTTGGATCGCCAGCTTGGATCCACTGAACGATACCCGCTGTACAGCCGTGTCATCGGGAAACAATTGTGTGAGCGCTGCCATGACCTGCAGGTGATTGATCTGCTCGCGCTGCAGCTTCTGAAGCGCGGCAATCTCCTCGACCCCGGTCACCAGGCCCTGGCGCTGGGCCGTCACCTCCCGTGTCTCGCGCACGATCTGGTCGAATTTCCTGCTGGCGTCGACGGCTTGCAGATACAGCTTGGCAGTCGGCGTGATGGCCAGGGCCAGGCCTGCCGCCACAATGGCCGCAAGGCCGGCACCAATCCATCGGCGTTGCCGGGATTCACGGGCCAGCCGCGGCCCCTCGCCAAAGCCTGCGAGCAGCACAGGCATGGCCGATGTGCTGGCCCAGATCTCCGGCTGCGCCTGTCCGGCCAACTGGCCAGCGGCATCCCGCAGGGCTTGCTGCACCAGCGCATTCGACGTGATCACCAGCTCCACACGCTGCCCTCCTGCGGGGTCCGTGGCCACCACATAGGCCCAGAGCGTCTCGAGCGCGGGAAACGGCGACATGGTCTGCACATCCAGCGCCACAGCACCGTGCAATGCCTGAGCAGACAGCGAAGGCATACGCAAGGTGCGCAGCAGCAGTTGATCACCGCCCATCAGCACGGCCGAGCCTGAAGGCTTGCGTCCGCTTGCCTCGCGTTCAACGGCCCAATGCCACTGGCCTGCACGCACCCACGCATGGGCGAGCCCTCCATCAGCCTTCACGACACGCACCAAGGCAGCGGGAAGGCTGCGGCGCAGCAGCGGCAGGCCCATCAGTTGGCCCCATGCAGCACGCAATTGCCCAGCCGCCGCACTGAGGTCCAGTCCGAACAGCTTTGTGTCAGTACTCAGTGCCATGGGCTCCCATCCATTCGCAACACGGCCTGTCCACGCAGGCCCCTTGGTTCATCATTTGCCTGATCATCGCAATCCACTCAAATCTTTCCAATCCAGGATTGGGAGGCGGACAACACACTCCATGGCAGGCGTCCCACACCGGCTCCCGAGCGAACATTCACCATTCGCCGGACAGCGACCATCCCCGCCCCCTCGAAGAGCACTCTCGCAGTGATGGCATAACGTGTGCCGGACAAGCCTTGCTGAGCGGGGACCGCACCACCGGCACTTTCCAGCCACCCTCTCAAGGGCTGGGGCGCAGCGTTGGGATTGATGCCCTGGCGGTTCCCGGAGTCGGCGACCACGAAATCGCGGATGCTCGCATAGATGCCGTAGGTCATGCCAGGCACTTGCAGCAGATCCTCTGGCGCCTCCCACCCCCCCGCCGCAGAACCTGACTGCTGGCGCATTGCATCCCGGGCTTGCCGGACGGTCTGGGCCATCGCCATGGCGGCCCCCTGCGACAGGCCGGCCGCATGCTGAAAGAGCACTGCAAGCAGCTCCGGCGTCGCACCGTTGATATCCACCAGGCCGCTCCAGGGAACGACTTCCACCTCGACGATCTGACCACCCGGTAATGTAACGGGTTCAAGAACAGGCTCCCGCAGCGCCTCGGGCCTGGTGGCCATGCGCTGTAGTGCGAGATAGATGGCTGCTTCACCAGCAGCCCGCCCAGTTGCGAGATTTCGGCTCACGCCTCCCACGGCAGCTTCCTGCCGGACCACGCCGCCGAGACTGCTGGCGAAGACAGCCAGGGCCGCAACGATCCACAAGACCAGCACCAGCGCCATGCCCCGTTCAACAGGAAATGATGAATGGCCGGTCATGAGCGGCTCCCCCGAAGACTGCCCTGGCGCCTGCATCCGGGCTGGTAGAAGCCGTTGCGCGCATGGCCACGACCGTCAGGGGCCAAGCTCCCGCCGAAGTCTGCACTTGAACATCCACGGCAGACGGCAGTTCCTTTTCGTTGTCCTTTTCGGGCCCCCATTGCGGCTGCCAATGTGCCACGCCCAGCTTGGCGTTCTGGTAACGCAAGGCAAAAGCTGTGACACCGCGATCGATCACATAGGACTGGCTTTGCCCCCAGTCGGGCATGACATCGGGACCCTGCCAGGGCGCGAAGCGTAGCACCAGCGCATCGCCTTCGACGGAAAGCTGGAAGTGGGTACGACCGCCCATGCCAAAGCGGGCGGGCATGATGCCCAGCCAGCGCATGCCCTGCGGGCCGCCTTCGAAAAACAGCTCGCTCTCGCCTTGCTTGCGCAGGCCCACCTGCCGGCGCACGGCAGAGACCTGGCCAAGAACCGAGCGCAGGAAGGCAATGGACACACGCTGGTGGTCCATGCGTTCCAGTCGCGCATCAACACGCTCCTGTGTCTGCGAGACCGTGGACATGGCCGAGGCCAGCCCGAGCATGAGCAGGGACAGCAGGGCCATGACCACTAGCAGTTCCACCAGCGTGAAGCCCTTTTGCCTGCCCGAAGATGGCGCGCGCCCGGTCATCGCGTCACCTCGCCTTGCTGCAAAGGGCGCTGCGGGCGCAGGGTCTCGAAGACCCAACTGCGGTTTTCAACGGAGATCGTGATGCGCAAGGCATGCAGGGGAACCGCGGTTTCGGGCAGGCCGCCCACGGAGAACGGCGCGGAAGCCACCTGCCAGGCGTAGACACCATCCTGCCCTGAGGCCTGGGTGCCACCAGGATCGACCATGGGAAAGGCGTCCATCAGCGAATCGGCCAGCAGGGCCACGCCCTGGTTCTGCTCCAGTTTGGAAACACCGCGCGCGGAACCACCAACGGCCCGATAAATGAGCGCCAGCGAGATAGCCATGATGGACAGCGCCACCAACAGCTCCAGCAAGGTCATGCCCCGCACCCTGGGGCGGGAAGCGGCGCGCCGACGCATTACAGGGCCTCTTTGGTGACTTGGCCGGACAGCCAGTCCACACGCAGACGCACGCCACCGCCGCTTTGCGCGCGGGCGAGCGAAATGCTGCCCCCCGTGGCGCCGCCTTCGGGCAGAAAGACGATGGTCTGGCTGCCATCAGCCAGCGCCATGCCGGCTGCCGTGGTCAGTTGCACCGTCAGGCTGTCGGGCAGCTTGGCCGTGGCTTGGCCGGCGATGCCGTACTGGCGGCTATTCGTATTGACCGCGAATGCCACAGGCATGCCCTGCAGCGTGGCCTGCTGGCGCGCCTTGCGCAGCAGGGCCGTCACGTCCTGCACCGTCTGCCGATAGTCCACGGCATCGCGCAGCTTGCCCATGGCAGGCGGCACGATGCCGATGATGGCGCCAAGAATGGCGAACACCACCAGCAGCTCGATCAGCGTGAAACCCTGGGCGCGCTTCAAGACTCATCCTTGGCAAAACGGTGCGGCAACGGTGGCTACAGCAGTGTTCAAGAGCACCTTACTTGGTGTTGCGCACGTCGGCTGCTTCACCTTCGCCGCCCGGGGCACCGTCAGCACCCAGCGAGAGGATCTCGAGGTCGCCATTGGCAGCAGGATACGTGTAGCGGTAGGCGTTGTTCCAGGGATCATTCGGCACGCCGCCCTTCAGGTAAGGGCCTGCCCAGCCGGCAACGCCGGCAGGCTGCTTGACCAGCGCGTCCAGGCCCTGCTGCGAGGTGGGATAGCGGCCCACGTCGAGCTTGTACAGCTCCAGCGCCTTTTCGATGTCGGCGATCTGCACGCCGGCCGTCTTGGTCTTTGCTCCACCCAACTGGTTCAGCACCTTGGGGCCGACCAGGCCGGCCAGCAGGGTCAGGATGGCCAGCACGACCAGCAGTTCGATCAGCGTGAAGCCGCGCTTGCGGGCGCGGGAGGACAGTTGCTTTTGCATGCGCATCATCTTCTACATACCTTTCAGTCAATTCAGATTCATCAGACGGCCAGATCGTTGACGGACAGGATTCCGAGCAGGATCGACACGATGATGGAGGCGATAAGGATACCGAGGACCAGGATCAGCGCCGGCTCCAGCATGGTCAGGAGGCGTTTGATCGCGTTTTCGACCTCGCGGTTCAATATGTTGGACAGCTCCAGCATCATGTCGCCCAGGCGGCCGGTTTCCTCGCCGACCCGCACCAGATTCAGGGCCAGGGGCTCGAATTCTCCGGTTTTCTGGGCGGCATGGGCCATGCGATGACCTTCCTTGACCATGGGACCCATTTTTTCCAGGCGCTCGCGGATGGCGACGTTGGAGACCGTGTCGCTGGCAATGCGCAGTGCGGTCAGCAGCGTGACGCCGTTGCCCAGCAGCGTGCCCAGCGAGCGGCTGAACAGGGTCAGCTGGTACTTGCGCACCACGCCACCCAGGCCCGGCAGGCCCAGCAGCCACGATTGCCAGGTCTGGCGGCCCTTGGGACTCTTGGCCCAGCGGGCGAAGACCCAGCCCAGCGCGCCCAGCACGATGAACACCGCCCAGCCGTAGCTGCGAAACGCATGGCCCAGCCCCATCACGAATTGCGTGGGAAGGGGCAGCGCGTCACCCATGTCGTTGAAAAGCTGTTCGAACTGCGGCACCACGAAGCCCAGCATGGCCACCAGGGACAGCACAGCCACGCCCAGCAGGATGGCGGGATAGATCGTGGCCGAGACCACGCTGTCGCGCAGGGCACGCTGGCGCGCCATGTGTTCCACCAGCCGGTTGAGCACGCCCGACATCTGGCCGCTGGCTTCGCCCGAGCGCACCATGTTGATATAGAAGTCGCCGAACAGGTCATGGTGCTTGCCCAGTGCCTGGCTCAGCGGCATGCCGGCCTTGACGCTGTCGAGCACGGACTGGAGCATGGCCTGCATCTGCACTTTGTGGCTCATCTCGACCAGGACCTTGAGCGCGTTGTCCAGCGACAGGCCGGCACGCATCATGATGGCCAGCTCGGTGGTCATGCCCTGGATGTCGTCGGCCTTGATGCGGCCTTTCTTGAGCGCACGCGCCGCCAGCGGCACGTTGCCCAGGCTTGCGGCTTCCTCGACCTTGATGGGCGACAGGCGGCTCTTGCGCAGGTGCACCACCACCTCGGCCACGGCCGCAGCGGAAAAAGTGCCCTTGACCATCTGACCGCGGCTGTCCACGGCCTCCCAGCTGTAATCAGGCATCGCTCTGGTCCTGGGTCACGCGCAGCACTTCGTCCAGCGTGGTGGCGCCCGAGGCCACCTTGCGCAGGCCGTCGTCGTAGAGGCTCAGCATGCCGCTCTTGGCCGCCATGGCATGCAGGGCGTTGGCGTCCTGGCCTTCGATGATGGCGCGGCGCAGCGGCTCGTCGATGACCATGAGTTCATGGATGCCGGTACGGCCCTTGTAGCCCGTGCCCCGGCAATGCTCGCAGCCGACGGCGCGGTAGATGGGCGAGCCCTCGCGCAGAAAACGCTTGAGGCCGCTGCCCTCGACGGCGGCGGCCGGCAGCGTGTCGGGCTGCTTGCAATGCGAGCACAGCGTGCGCACCAGGCGCTGGGCCAGCACGCCGTTGACCGAGGACGTGATCAGGTAGCTTTCCACTCCCATGTCGCGCATGCGGGTGACGGCGCCTGCGGCCGTGTTGGTGTGCAGCGTGGACAGCACCAAGTGACCTGTCAGTGCGGACTGCACGGCGATCTGCGCGGTTTCTCCGTCACGCATTTCGCCGATCATGATGATGTCCGGGTCCTGGCGCAGGATGGAGCGCAGGGCATTGGCAAAGGTGAGGTCGATCTGCGGATGGACCTGGATCTGGTTGATGCCGTCGAGCTGGTACTCGACCGGGTCCTCGACGGTGATGATCTTGTTGGAAACCGCGTCGATCTTGGACAGGGCCGCGTACAGCGTGGTGGTCTTGCCCGAGCCCGTGGCCCCGTGACCAGCACGATGCCGTGCGGCTTGGCCAGTAAGGTGTTGAAGCGCTCCAGCGTATCGACCTCGAAGCCCATGCTTTCCAGGCGCAGGCGCACGTTGGCGCGGTCCAGCACCCGCATGACGATGCTCTCGCCATGCACCGTGGGTGCGGTGGAGACACGCAGGTCCAATTCGCGGCCCTTGGCGCGGGTCTTGATGCGACCGTCCTGCGGCAGGCGCCGCTCGGCAATGTCCAGATGGGCCAGCAGCTTGACGCGCGAGCCCACTGCTGCGCTCAGCCGGGGCGGCACGAGTTCGGCCGCATGGATCACGCCGTCCATGCGGTAGCGCACCTGCAGGCCGGCCTCGAAGGGCTCCAGGTGGATGTCGGAGGCGTGCAGCTCGATGGCGCGGGAAATGATGCCCGTGACCAGGCGGATGACCGGCGCCTCGCTGGCCAGGTCCTTCAGATGCTCGACGAAGTCGCCGCCCGTGGCGTCCGACTCCCAGTCCTGGCCTTCTTCGCCTTCGGGTTCCTGGCCGGCTTCGGACAGGGCCTTGCGGATATCGGCTTCCAGCGCCAGCACGGGCTTGATCTGCAACCCGGTGGCCAGGCGCAGCGCCTTGGTGATGAAGGGGTCCTGCGGCACGGACATGGCCACTTCGAGCACGCCGTCCTGCAGCGAAATGGGGCAGACGCACTGCGCATCCAGAAAGCTGGCCAGCAGGCCCGGCACATCGGGCAGCAGGTCGGGAAACTCTTCCGCGCGCAGCCAGCGCATGTGCAGCTGCTCGGACAGCGCCTGGGCCACGTCGGCTTCCGCCACCACGCCCAGCTGGACCAGCACTTGGCCCAGGTAGCCGCCCAACTCCTGCTGCGCCTGCAGGGCGTTTTGCAGATCGCGCTCGTTCAGCTTGCCGGCGGAAAGCAGGCGTTCGCCCAGCCGCCCCTTGATCGGGGCTTCGACACCGGCAATCGGTTCCATGACGTGATTGGTGGAAGACATTGCCGCGGATTATCCACTGTCGCCGCATCCCACGCGAAAGGCTCCGGATGCGGGGTCCAAGGCCGCCCCTGCACCCGGCACCAGCGCTGTCATCAACTGTTACGCAACGGATATAACGGCGCGATGCTGCGCCGCACGATCGAAGTGGCTTCAGGCCGCTTTGACCGCGTCGGCAGGCAGGCCGCTGGCATCGCCCCAGCGGCGCTGCGCCATGACCAGCAGGCCTTCGAAGATGAGGTTGTCCACCAGCTCGAAGGGCCGCGTCATGCTGGGCACCATCTTCCAGCCTGCACCGCCGGCCATGACGCAGGCGGGCTCCATGCTGCAGTGCATGTACAGATGCTGGTACATGCGCTCCACGGCCCCGGCGATGGCGTAGGTGCCGCCACTGGTCAGCGCGTCGCTGGTGTTGGTGGGGAATGGCGTGACCGCACCCGTGGGCACGTGCAGGCCGGCCGTGCCGCTTTCCAGGGCGCGCAGCATGATGCCGTGCCCCGGCAGGATCAGGCCGCCCATGAAGTGGCCGTGCTGGTCCAGCGCATCCACGGTGACGGCGGTGCCGATCATGACCACGATCAGGGGCCGCTCTGGCCCGCGCTGCAGGATGTGCTGGCGCGCGCCGATCATGGCCACCCAGCGGTCCGCCCCCAGGCGCGAGGGGAAGTCGTAGCCGTTGGTGACTCCGGCCTCGGCCGCGCCGGGCACGGCCCACTGCGGCTCGAAATCCCAGCCCAGCATCATGTCGATCTGGTCGTGCACGCGCCGGCGCGCCGTGTCGCCGGCCACCACGCAGCCCAGCATGCGCGTAGGCGTGGGCAGGTCGCTCCACGGCCCTTCGGCCAGGTGCTCGATGTGCTCCAGGAACTCCGCGCCGTGCGCCAGCAAAGCGGCGCCAGGCCGATGCGCGTCGTACATCGCCCATTTCAAGCGGGTGTTGCCGATGTCTATGGCCAAAAAAGTCATGGGCGCGATTATCGGAGTTTTCCGGAGGATAGCGTCAGCCATGGACGACAACTGAGTGAGGACGTGAACGCAAGAATGGCGCAAATGTCAAAAATCCGGGAGCGCTCCTGCCCGGCAGCGCGCGCTGCCACTGTTAGGCGTTACATTGGCCTTTCCGTTTTTCCACCCACCAACAGGAGTCACCCATGGGACTTTTCAGTTTCATCAAGGAAGCCGGCGAAAAGCTGTTCGGCGGCAGCGCCGCACAGGCAGCCGAGCCTGCGCAAGACCTGAATGCCAAGGCCGCCAAGGCCATCGAGACCTATATCGGCACGCAGAACCTGGGCGTCAGCGACGTGAAGGTGCAGTTCGACGGCTCGCAGGGCAAGGTCACGGTGCTGGGCACGGCCCCCACCCAGGCGGTCAAGGAAAAGGTGACGCTGTGCTGCGGCAACGTCTCCAGCGTGCAGTCGGTGGACAACCAGATGACGGTGACCAACCCCGAGCCCGAAGCCCAGTACCACGACGTGGTGCGCGGCGACACGCTGTCGGCCATTGCCAAGAAGTTCTATGGCGATGCCAACAAGTATCCGGTGATCTTCGAGGCCAACAAGCCCATGCTGAGCCACCCGGACAAGATCTATCCCGGCCAGAAGCTGCGCATTCCGGCGCTGTGATCTCTTTGCCTCCGTGAAAAAACCGCCTTCGGGCGGTTTTTTCGTGGGCTCAGTCAGTAGTCAGTATTTACCGCTCAACAGCGCACCGAATCCCGGAACGGCTGTAGGCAAGCCCAGGCGCTTGAGCATCATGAACGTCGTGGCCACCGAGGAAGACAGTACCGGCAGGCCCACGCGGTCCTCGATGGGCTGCACCGAGGCCAGCGAGGGCATCTGCACGCAGGCAGAGGCGATGACCGCGTCGGCGTTGGCCGTGTTCAGGCGCCGCGTGATCTCGATGGGTGCGCGCGCATCCTGGGCGCCCACCTGCAGGTTGTCGGCAATCTCCAGCGAGATGCTGTCCACCACTTCGATGCCTTCGTTCTCTATGTAGTCGATGACCAGTTGCGTCAGCGGCTTCATGTAGGGCGCCAGCAGCGCCACCTTCTTCGCGCCGATGGCGTGCAGGCCATCGACCAGGGCGCCGGCGCTGGTGACCACGGGCGCGGGGCCGCCGTTGTCCACGGTGCGCTGGTGCAGGCGCGCTTGCGAGACACGGTGGTAGCCGCGCCCCATGCTCATGATGGCCACCAGGCAGGCATAGCCGAGCACATCGACACGCGCATCCGACAGCTCCAGCGCGCAGCGGTCGCTGTCGCCGTCCATGGCGGCCAGTTCCTCCTTGGTCACATGCTTCATGCGCATGCGGCTGGAGTGGAAGGTGAAACGCTCGGGCGCCAGCGCCTCGCGGGCGCGCAGGATGGCGGGGATCTCGGTCTCCATCGTGGTGTTGGAGCTGGGCACGATCTGCCCGATGCGGAAATGGGTTTTGGCTGCCATGTCAATCCATCGTGATGTGGTTGGCCTTGATGACCTTGCCCCAGTGGTCCGTCTCGCGTTGGACCAGGGCGGCCAGCGCTTGCGGGCCGAGGAATCGCGGCTCCACGCCCTGCAGGGCCGCGCGCTTTTGCACGTCGGGCGACTCCAGGGAGGTCTTGAGTGCGTCCGACAGCCTGGCGATGGCGTCGGGCGGCGTGCCCGCAGGCGCGAACAGGCCGACCCAGGCTTCCAGCTCGAAGCCCGGCAGGCCCGCTTCGGCCGTGGTGGGCACATCGGGCAGCATGGGATGGCGCGTCTTGCTGGTCACGGCCAAGGCCCTGAGCTTGCCCGTCTGCACATGGCCCAGCACCGAAGGCGGCGTGGTGATGAACATCTGCACTTGGCCACCCAGCACGTCCTGGATGGCAGGGCCGGACCCCTTGTAGGGCACATGCGTGATCTGGGTCTGGGTCACCTGGGCGAACACGGCCGTGCCCACATGGGACAGCGAGCCATTGCCCTGCGACGCGTAATTGACCTTGCCCGGGTTCTTGCGCAGATAGGCAATGAACTCCTGCAGATTGTTCGCCGGAACGGAAGGATGAACGGCGATCACATTGGTGGCGGCCACGATCAGCCCCACGGGTGCCAGCTCGGACTGCGCCCAGGGCAGCTTGGGGAACAGTGCCGGATTGCCCACGTGGTAGGCCGAATACGAGGCCAGCAGCGTGTAGCCGTCCTTGGGCGACCGGGCCACCATCTGGTAGGCGATGTTGCCGCTGGCGCCGCCCCGGTTGTCCACCACGACCGACTGCCCCAGCAGGCGCGACAGCGGGTCGGACGCCAGGCGTGCCGCCGTGTCCACCACGCCGCCGGGCGGGTTGGGGACCACGAGGGTGATGGACTTGGTTGGAAAGGCCTGGGCCTGGACGGTTCCTGCGCCCAGCAGGGCGGCCGCTGCCAGGCCGGCGGCCTGCAGCACAATGCGTCGATTCATGCTTGTCTCCATGTTCTCTTTGTACCGGCGCATTCTTGCGGGCCTGCACGCGGCCGAACAGCCGTATCTCGTTGATCCATCCTTCGTCTGCGGTGGAGGATGGGAATGATCAACCTGCACCGATTCGATCTGCTGACGCTGCGCCTGTATGTGGCCGTGGTCGATGCCGGCAGCCTGACGGCCGGCTCGCGCACGCTGGGGCTGTCATTGGCAGCCGCCAGCAAGCGCGTGGCCGAGCTGGAGCAGCACTGCGGCGTGACCCTGCTGGTGCGCAGCAAGCGCGGCGTCACGCCCACGCCCGCCGGTCAGAGCATGTACCACCATGCCGTGGACGTGGTGGCCCGGCTGGAACATCTGGCCCTGGCCATGGACGACTTTCGCAGCGGCGCCACGGGCCAGTTGCGCCTGTGGGCCAACAACTCGGCGTTCGCAGGCTTTCTGCCCCGGCTGCTGGCCGACTTCATGGCGGCCCACCCGGGTGTATCGGTGGACCTGGAAGACGCGCTGAGCGAGGAGTCCGTGCGCGCCGTGCTCAGCGGCGTGGCCGAGCTGGCCATCATCGGGGAGAACACGCCCCTGGAAGGGCTGAGCACCCAGGTCTGCGATGTGGACGAGCTGGTGCTGGTCATGCCGCGCGGCCATGCGCTGGACACGGACGACGCCTCCCCCGTTCCCCTGGCCACCGTGCTGGACCACGACTTCGTGAGCCTGGCCCGCTCCACCTCGCTGATGCGGCGCATTGCGGCCGAGGCCGAATCCATCAACCGCCCCGTGCGGATCCGCATCCAGGTGCGCAGCTTCGACGCCATGTGCCACATGGTCTCGGTGGGTCTGGGCCTGGCCATCCTGCCGCGCGCGGCCACCGCCCCGCATCTGGCCGCGCGGGCACTGCGGCTGCGCCCGCTGGGGGCGCTCAACACCCGGCGCCGGCTGCTGCTGGCCATGCGCTCGCAGGCCACGCTGTCAGGACCGGCCCAGGCCCTGGTGGACATGGTGGCCGCCCGGGCGGTGGCGCTGGGATTCGCGGAGCCGCCGCTCTGAACGACGCCAGGCTGGCGCCGGCTTACTGGCGCCAGGGCAGGCCGCGCAGGCGCCAGCCGCCGACATGGCCGCGCTGGCCGTTGGCGTCCACATCGCCCTCAAAACCTTCGAGGATGTTGTAGGCCTCGATGCCCAGTTGCGCCGCGCGCTGGGCTGCGGCCACCGAGCGCACGCCGCTGCGGCACAGCAGGACCACCTTGCCGCCTTCAGGCACGGCGGCGCGCAGCTGGCTGTCGAAATCGGGGTTCATCGCCATGGACGGCCACTGCTTCCAGGCCACGGCCACGGCACCCGGCACACGGCCCACCCAGTCGCGCTCGGCATCGGTGCGCACATCGACGAGCACGGCTTCGCCGGATTGCTGCCATTGCCAGGCGAGTTCGGCAGGAATGTCGCCTGCATAGCCCTGTGCGGGCTGGACGGTCAGGGGGATGGATGCGGGAACGGGAGCGCTTGCGGACATGGATTGGCTTTCTTGATAGGACGCGGTTGTGTGCCCGGCAAGAATAACCGTCCAGCCCGACTGGCGCCGGCTCGCCGGTGCCCGGATCGCCTATTCCCAGGGCGGCAGCAGCCTGTCACGCAGCACCTGGCGCTGCGCCTCCCAGCCCGGCATCACGCTGGCCACCGTGGCCCAGAAGCGCGGGCTGTGGTCCATGTACCGCAGGTGGGACAGCTCGTGCACGACCACGTAGTCGATGACCTCGGGCGCGTGCTGCATGAGCCGCCAGTTCAGCCGGATAGCGCCGGCCGTGTTGGCACTGCCCCAGCGCGTGCTTGCGCTGGTCAGTCTCAGGCTGGTCCACTGCACGCCCAGGAGCGGCGCGTGGCGCTGCAGGCTGGCCGTGAACCAGGAGCGCGCCTCGCGCAGCATCCAGGCCTGCACGCAGGCGCGCACCTCGGCGGCCGATGCCCCGGGCGCCAGCGGCAGGTGCAGGGACTGGCTGCCGTCGGCCGCCTGTTCACGGTGTACCTGGCGCGTGCGCAGCGGCTGGGTTTCACCGCCGGTCAGGCACAGCTGCAAGGGGCGACCCAGATAGCCGATCTCTGTGCCGTGCTCCCAGCGGATGCGTGCCGCATGCTGGGCTTGCTGGCGCTGGCCGGCCTCGTGCAGCTTGCGCAGTATCCAGCCCGATTTCGCCTCCAGCGCCTGCGCGATGGCAGCCATGTTGACCCAGGCAGGCGCGCTGACCACCAGCCCCTGCGCGCCGATGGTGAAGCCTATGGTGCGCCGGCGCGAGCGCTGCAGCCGGTAATGCAGCACCTGCCCCTGGAGGACCGCCTGCTGGTTGGCCTCCGGGTGGATGCGGGGACTGGGCTCGGGGATGGTGGATGGAGATGGGAGAGATGTAGGAGAAGGAGGAAGAGGCGCGGACGAAGGCTGGGCGGGGGCAGCGGCCCTGTCACGGCGCGACTTCAGCCCGCCGTCCTGCGTTTGCACGGCAGGTGGCAGCAGCCAATCCCAACTGCGCTGTGCCGGGTCCGCCATGCCGGTCTCCGGCGCCTCAGGCGCGGTAGGCCTCGGGGTCGAGGCGCTGCATTTCGGCCTCGATCCAGTTTTCGACTTCCACCATCAGCTCCTCGTGCTTGCGGCCCACGGAAGGAATGGGCTTGCCGATGGAGACATCGACCACGCCCGGCGTCTTGATGAAGGCCTTGCGCGGCCAGCACTTGGCCGAGGTGACGGCCACGGGCACGACCGGCACGCCGGTCATGATGGCCAGGCGCGTGGCGCCGGTCTTGTACTCGCCCCTTTGGCCACGCGGGATGCGCGTGCCTTCGGGAAACATGATCACCCAGGTGCCCTGGCCCAACAGGCGCTTGCCCTGCTCGACCACCTTGTGGAAGGCGCGCGAGCCGTGCTTGCGGTCGATGTGGATCATGTCCATGCTGCCGATGGACCAGCCGAAGAAGGGCACCATGAGCAGCTCCTTCTTGAACACATAGGCCAGCGGGCGCGGCATGATCGCCGGCATGAGGAAGGTCTCGTAGGTGGACTGGTGCTTGACCAGCAGCACCACGCCCTGCTTGGGGTCGGTGGGCAGGTTCTCCATGCCCTGCACGCGGTGGCGCACGCCCATGATGACGCGGGCGCTGTCCACCGACAGCTTGAGCCAGGCGCGCGCCACGGCATAGACGCGGCGCGGCCCGCCGCCCAGCCAGCGCGTGAGCAGCACGGCCAGGGTGTAGGGGATCACGGTGATGCCCATCCAGAGCATGTGGAGGGTGGAGCGGATCAGGGACATGGCGGCAGTGTGGTGCAGAAAGCGGCGCAGGGGCCGGGCGGCAGGCCCGGGCCTTGCGCCCTCAGGAATCGGAATTCACAAAGATAGCATTGTGCGCAGGACGGCAGGCCGGCGGCGCATGGGCAAAGCGCCGTTCGGGCGTTCAGGCGCTCAGGGCGCGGGTGCGGCATCTGCCGGAACCAGCGCATCGGCCAGCGCGGCCAGGCTGGCATGGCGCTGGGTGCCGGGCGGCAGTCCAGGCGGCAGCGCCCCGTCCAGAGACACTCCGGCGCTGGCGCCCGTGCAGACCAGGTGCAGGCGCGCGCCCATGGCGGCGCCAGCCTGCAGATGGGCCACGCAGGAACCTATGACCCACAGCTGGTGCCCCTCAACGCCGAAGCGCTCGGCAATCTGCTCGAACAGCGCCGTGCCGGGCTTGCGGCAATGGCATTCTTCGTCCGGCGCATGGGGGCAGTAGAAAACCGCATCGACGCGAGCGCCTGCCGCCGCCATTTCGCGGTGCATGCGCGCGTGCACGGCATTGAGCTCGGTCACGTCGAACAGGCCCCGGCCCAGGCCCGGCTGGTTGGTGGCGACCACCACATGCCAGCCGGCCCGGTTCAGGCGCGCCACGGCTTCCAGCGCCCCGCGCTGGGCCTTCCAGGCCTCGGCAGAGCCGATGAAGCCCTCCTCACCGATCTGGTTGAGGGTTCCGTCACGGTCCAGGATCGCAATTTTCATGGTCGGGTCCCAAGAATGTCAGAACTCAATTGCGCGCGTCCCAAGACGAGGGACACCGAGGAAGGGCCGCCCCGCACCGAGGGTGTCGTCCCCCTCCCTTGCGAAGCAAGTAGAGAGGCGCCGTGCCACGGGGGGAAGGCGCGAAGCGCCTCAGGGGGGCTCCATTTACGCCAGTCGCGAAAGGTCCGCCACGCGGTTCATGGCTTCGTGCAACGTGGCCAGCAGGCCCAGGCGGTTGGCCTTGAGCGCCGGGTCTTCGGCGTTGACCATCACATGCTCGAAGAAGGCATCGACCGGGGCGCGCAGCGCGGCCAGGGTCTGCAGGCTGGCCGTGTAGTCGCCGGCAGCAAACTGCTGCTGCGCCTTGGGCGCCACCGATTGCAGGGCTGCGTACAGGTCCTTCTCTGCCACCTCGGCCAGCACGGCCGCGTCGACCTGGGCCTGCACGGCCTGGTCGGCCTTCTTGAGGATGTTGCCCACGCGCTTGTTGGCGGCGGCCAGGGCCGGTGCCTCGGGCAGCTCGCCGAAGGCGCGCACGGCCTCCAGGCGCTTTTGCACGTCGGACAGGCGCTGCGGGCGCAGGGCCAGCACGGAGTCCACTTCCTGGGCCGAGAAACCCTGCTCGCGCAGGTTGCCGGCCAGGCGGTCGTAGATGAAGTCGGCCAGCTGGGGCGTGGCGTCCTCGATCTTGTCGCCGAAGGCAGGCAGCACGCTGACCAGCAGGGTTTCCAGATCCAGCGCCAGGTCCTTCTCGACCAGCATGCGGATCACGCCCAGCGCATGGCGGCGCAGCGCGAACGGGTCGCGGTCGCCCGTGGGCAGGTTGCCGATGCCGAACATGCCGACCAGGGTTTCCAGCTTGTCGGCCAGGGCCACGACCACGCCGGCGTTGCCGCGCGGCAGTTCGTCGCCCGCAAAGCGGGGCTTGTAGTGGTCCTCGATGGCATCGGCCACGGCCACGTCCAGGCCGTCGTTGAGCGCGTAGTAACGGCCCATGGTGCCCTGCAGCTCGGGGAACTCGCCCACCATGTCGGTCACGAGGTCGGTCTTGGCCAGTTGCGCGGCCAGGTCGGCCTGCTGGGCCAGGCCCGTGTCGCCCAGCTGGCGGGCAATGCTCTTGGCGATGGAGCGCACGCGCTCCACGCGCTCGCCCTGGGTGCCGAGCTTGTTGTGGTAGACCACCTTGCCCAGCCCTTCCACGCGCGAGGCCAGGGTCTTCTTGCGGTCCTGGTCGAAGAAGAACTTGGCGTCGGCCAGGCGCGGGCGGACCACGCGTTCGTTGCCGCCGATGACGGCGCTGGCATCCTGCGGGCTGATGTTGCTGACCACCAGGAACTGGTGGGTCAGCTTGCCGGCGGCGTCCAGCAGCGGGAAGTACTTCTGGTTGGCCTTCATGGTGAGGATCAGGCATTCCTGCGGCACGTCGAGGAATTCCTTCTCGAACTCGCAGACCAGCACATTGGGACGCTCGACCAGGGCCGTGACTTCGTCCAGCAGGGCCTCGTCCTCGATGGGACGGACACCGCCGCCCACGCGCTCGGCAGCGGCCTGCAGCTGGCGCGCGATCTCGGCACGGCGCTCGGCGAAGCTGGCAATGACGGCGCCCTCCTCGCGCAGCTGCGCGGCGTAGTCATCGGCGGAGCGGATGACCACGGGATCGACCGCCGCCTCGAAGCGGTGTCCATGCGTGGCCGTGCCGGCCGTCAGGCCCAGGGCCTTGACGCCGATCAGCACCTCGGTGCCGTGCAGCACCACCAGGCCGTGGGCCGGGCGCACGAAATGGACGCTGCTCCAGCCGTCGGCCAGCTGGTAGCGCATGACCTTGGGGATGGGCAGCTTGGCAATGGCTTCGTCCAGCGCCTTTTGCACGCCATCGGCCAGCATCACGCCGCGCACGGTGGAGGCGTGGAACAGGGCTTCGGCCTTGCCTTCGCCCTGGCGGGTCAGGCCGGCAACGGCTTCTTCGCCGGCACCCAGGGCGGCCAGCTTCTTGATCAGGGCGGGCGTGGGCTTGCCGTCGGCGTCCAGGCCCACGGAGACGGGCATGAGCTTTTGCGACACGGCCTTGTCCTCGGCCTGGGGCAGGACTTCGGTGATGTGGGCGGCCAGGCGGCGCGGCGAGGCATAGGCCGTCAGGCGCGCTTCGCTGGAGGCCAGCAGGCCCTGGGCCTTGAGCTGCTCGAACAGCACGCCGGCAAAGGCGTCGCCCAGCTTTTGCAGCGCCTTCGGGGGCAGCTCTTCGACAAACAGTTCAACAAGAAGATTCGATGCGTTCATGGTCTGGTGTTCTCTCGGTGCAGCGGTGTCCGCCTCAGGCGGCCTTCTTGCCCTGTTGTTCGGCGGCCTTGGCCAGCTCGGCCAGCACTTCGTCGGCATGGGCCTTGGGCGCCATGGGGAAGCCCAGGCGCGCACGGCTGTCCATATAGGCCTTGGCCACGGCGCGGGCCAGGTTGCGGATGCGGCCGATGTAGGCGGCACGCTCCGTCACGCTGATGGCGCCGCGCGCATCGAGCAGGTTGAAGGTGTGGGCGGCCTTGAGCACCTGCTCGTAGGCCGGCAGCGCCAGCTGTTCGCCGATCAGGTGGTTGGCCTGCTTTTCGTAGGCGCCGAAGGCGGTGAACAGGAAGTCGGCGTCCGAGTGCTCGAAGTTGTAGGTGGACTGCTCCACCTCGTTTTGGTGGTAGACGTCGCCGTAGCTCAGGCCGTCGGTCCAGGTCAGGTTGTAGACGTTGTCCACGCCCTGCAGGTACATGGCCAGGCGCTCCAGGCCGTAGGTGATCTCGCCCGTGGCGGGCTTGCAGTCGATGCCGCCGACCTGCTGGAAGTAGGTGAACTGCGTCACCTCCATGCCGTTGAGCCAGACTTCCCAGCCCAGGCCCCAGGCGCCCAGCGTGGGGTTCTCCCAGTCGTCCTCGACGAAGCGGATGTCGTTCTTCTTCAGGTCGAACCCCAGGGCTTCGAGCGAGCCCAGGTACAGCTCCAGGATGTTGTCGGGCGCGGGCTTGAGCACCACCTGGAACTGGTAGTAGTGCTGCAGGCGGTTGGGGTTGTCGCCATAGCGGCCGTCCTTGGGGCGGCGGCTGGGCTGCACGTAGGCGGCCTTCCAGGGCTCGGGGCCCAGGGCGCGCAGGAAAGTGGCGGTGTGCGAGGTGCCCGCGCCCACTTCCATGTCATAGGGCTGGAGCAGCGCGCAGCCCTGGTCGGCCCAGTAGGACTGCAGCTTGAGGATGATTTGTTGGAAAGTGAGCATGACTTGTTTCAGGCGTCGCACGCAGGCCGGGGCCGCGCCGGTGAATGAGAGGCGGCTCGCGCCGCGCAAACGACGATTTTAAGGCGCCGCCCGGCCCTGCGCCGTGGCGCGGGCCTGCGGCCCCACGGCAGACGCTCCACAGGGCGATCTGCATCAAAAAACGGAGCAGGCGACACATGCCGGCAAAGGCCGTGGCGCGCGAAGACCCGAAAGCCCGCCTTGCACGACGCATCCGGATCATTTTTTGACAATTCACCAGGGCAGCGGCCGGTGACCGTTCGCCACGCCGCCATGCACGCCCCCTAGAATGGCCCACTGACCTTTTTTGTCGTGGACCACCACCGCCCCGGAGCCTGCCATGAACCTGATGAACATCATCACCAAGCAACTGATAGAGATCATCGAGTGGACCGATGACTCGCGCGACACGCTCTCCTACCGCTGGCCCGATGACGACAAGGAAATCAAGAACGGCGCCCAGCTCATCGTGCGTGAGTCGCAGCAGGTGCAGTTCGTCTCGGCCGGCCAGTACGCCGACCTGTTCAGCCCCGGCAAGCACACGCTGACCACGCAGAACATTCCCATCCTGTCCACCATCCAGGGCTGGAAGTACGGCTTCAACTCGCCGTTCAAGTGCGATGTCTACTTCATCAACACGCGCCTGTTCACGGGCAACAAGTGGGGCACCTCCAACCCCGTGATGGTGCGCGACAAGGACTTCGGCGCCGTGCGCCTGCGCGCCTTCGGCACCTACGACTTCCGCATCGTCGAGCCGGCCAAGTTCCTCAAGGAAGTGGCCGGCACGGACCAGAACTTCCGCATCGACGAGTTCGCCGATACCATGCGCTCGCGCATCATCAGCGTGTTCACCGAGTCGCTGGCCAAGGCCCAGGTGCCTGTGCTGGACGTGGCCCAGCGCTATGGCGAGCTGGGCGATGCGCTGCTGCCGCTGATCAACCCGGCCATGACGGACAAGTACGGCCTGGAGATCACCAGCTTCGTGCTGGAGAACGTGTCCGTGCCGCCCGAGGTGGAGCAGGCCATCGACAAGCGCTCCAGCATGACGGCCATCGGCAACCTCAACGACTACGTCAAATACCAGATGGGCCAGGCCATGACCACGGGCGGCGAAGGCGCTGCCGCAGCCACCCTGCCCGCCACCATGGCCATGGGTTTCGGCATGGCGCAGGAGATGATGAAGAGCATGCAAAACGGCGGTGGCGGTGGCGCACCGGCCGGCCAGGGCCAGGCGTCCGATCCGTTCTCGCCCGCTGCCGCACAGGCGGCCCAGGCCCCCGCAGCGCCCGCCGCAGGTGGACTGCAGGTGCTGACCCCGGCCCAGGCGGCCCAGGTGCTGGGTGTGAGCGAGGCCGATGTGCTGGCCGAGATCCAGGCCGGCAACCTCAAGGCGCGCCAGATCGGCAGCCAGTGGCGCATTGCGCAAGCCGCACTCGATGACTTCCTGCGCGGCTGACATTTCCGTGGTTTGACCCTTTGCGGCGCCAGGCCCTGCCTGGCGCCGCGTCCCGTTTTCCAGGACCGATGCCGTGAGCGCGCCCTCCCCCAGTTCCTCCAGCACCTCGACTTCCCCCGCCTCCGGTTCCTGGGAGGCCGCAGCCGCCGCGCCGGCCATGGTGCGCAAGCACCCCTGCCCCGAATGCGGCGCCAACCTCGAATGGAATGCCCAGGCCCAGGCGCTCAAGTGCCCGTACTGCGGCACCACGGTGCCCTGGAGCGAGGAAACGCGCGAGGAACTGGGCCGCGATGTGGTCGAGCAGGACCTGGCCGAGGCGCTGCGCAACCCCAAGTCCGGCCGGGGCTGGGGCACGGAGGACCGCTACGAGGTCCAGTGCCAGAACTGCCGCGCGATCTCGGTCTTCGTGAACCGCACCGTGGCCCAGCGCTGCGACTTCTGCGGCTCGCCCTCCATCGTCGCCCATGAGGACCAGGGCGATGCCATCACACCGCAGAGCATCCTGCCCTTCAAGATCAGCGACGGCCAGATCCGCGACCGCATCCGCCAGTGGTACGGCAGCCGCTGGTTCGCGCCCAACCGCCTGAAGTCCGCCGCGCTGACCGACACGCTGCACGGCGTCTACCTGCCCTACTGGACCTTCGACGCCCACGCCAGCGCCGACTGGCAGGCCGAGGCGGGCTTCTACTACTACACCACCGAGTCCTACCGCGACAGCAACGGCAACGTGCAGACGCGCCAGGTGCGCCATGTGCGCTGGGAGCCGGCCTCGGGCAGCCTCGCCCATTTCTTCGACGACGAGCTGGTGCCCGGCACCGTAGGCGTGCACGCCAACCTGCTGCGCCAGGTGGAGCCCTTCCCCACCACCACCGATCTCAAGCCCTACACGCCCGAGTTCGTGCGCGGCTGGACCGTGGAGCGCTACCAGATCGACCTGGGCAAGGCCGCCCAGGTCAACGTGCAGGACATGGACGAGCAGCTGCGCGCCCTGTGCGCACGCCAGGTGCCCGGCGACACCTACCGCAACCTGCAGATGCAGCGCGAGTACCAGGGCCGCACCTTCAAGCACATCCTCGTGCCGGTCTGGCTGGTGGGCTACACCTACGGCAGCAAGACCTTCCAGATCATCGCCAACGGCTACACGGGCCAGATCGCGGGCGAGCGCCCCTACAGCGCCCTCAAGATCACGCTGGCCGTGCTGGCCACGATCATGGTGCTGGCGCTGCTGTGGGTGATGTTCGGCCAGTAAGTAGGCCGGCTGCCGCTCACCACGCGCTCCAGACCTCTTCGGCAAGCCCGAAGGCAGTGCTCGCGCCGGAACCTCCGGTGACCGCCACCACGCGCGTGGCCTCGTCGGGCGCATGCACCACGCAGGGCGCGTCCTGCGCACTCGGGTAGACGCCCACCCAGCGCTCCACCACCTGCGCATCGCGCAGGTTCAGGGCCTCGTTCATGTGGCGCAGCATCAGCCGGTCCACGGCTTCGCTGGCAAAGGGCTGGGGCGCTGCGCCGTAGTGGTGGGAATCGCCCACCACCAGGCTGCCATCAGCGCTTTGCACGGCGATCAGGTGGATGCCGTGGGCCAGGCTTTCGCCCTCCTCCCGCTCCAGCTCGGCGCGCAGCGCGGCGGCTTCGGGCAGGGCGCTGTAGCCCTCGTATCTGACCATGCTCAGGTCACCCATGACCGAGCCCTTGAGCCGAAAGCCCGGCTGCGGCCGCACGCGCAGCATCTGCAGCTGGCACAGCTGGATGCGGTGCGGCGCCCACAGGCCGGCGAACAGGCCGCCCGGGTCGGCGTTGTTGCAGACCACCACGCGCTCGCCGTGGTAGCTGGCGCGCGTGCTGCGCACCCGGGGCGCGGCCACGTCGAGCACGGCCTCGCCAAAGCGGAAATCCACGCCCATGGCCTGCTGCAGCCACTGCGCCAACCTGGGAATGGCTGTGCGCGACTCCACGCGCAGTTCATGCGGGCTGTAGAGCACGGCGGACAAATCCCCAGGACGCAGTGCAGGATGGCGCTCGGCGGCCTGGGCCGGCGTGAGCAGCTCGCAGCGCTCGCCCATCGCCGTGCTCAGGAAGGCATGGAGCACGGCCTCGGCGCTGGGGCGGCGCGCCGTCAGCCACAGGCCGCGGTGCACGACCTCGATGCCGGCCTGCGGCGCAATCTCGGCCCAGGTGTCGCGCGAGCGCATGGCACGCCGCCAGTGGGCACCGGCCTGCTGGCCCGTGACGGTCACAAAGCCGAAGTTGCGGATGGAGGCGGAGATGCAGGCCGCGTCGCGCTCGATGACGAGCACGCTGCGGCCACGGCGCGCGGCCGCATAGGCGTGGGCCAGGCCGACAATGCCGGCCCCCACCACGATCAGGTCGTAGTTCTTCATGAGAAAAAAACGGAGGGAGGAAGAGAGAAGGAATCAGCGCTGGCGCCAGCGCTGCGTGCGCCGCTGCACCCAGGCATCCAGCGCCGCGATCAGCAGCCGGCCCGTGGCGGCGGTGGCAAAGATCAGCGTGGCCATGGCGGCGGCGGGCGCGGTGTCGCCCGCGTCGTCCATGGCCAGCACCGCCACCGAGGCCAGCGTGGTCTCGGGCGAGTAGAGGAACACCACGGCCGACACCGTGGTCATGGCGTTGACGAAGAAGTAACCGGCCACCTGCATCACTACGGGCATGCACACCGGCAGGTGCACGCGCCACAGCAGCGTCCAGAAGGCCACGCCCAGGGAATCGGCCACGCGCTCGTATTCGGCATCGAGCTGCTGCAGCGCGGCCAGTTGCGTGATGTGCGCCACCGAGAAGAAATGCGCCACCGAACACAGCACCAGGATGGCCATGCTGCCGTACAGAAAATGCAGCGGATTGCCCTGGGCATTGAAGAACAGGATGTAGCCCAGGCCCAGCGCCAGCCCCGGCACGGCCATGGGCAGCGTGGCCACGGCATGCAGCCACTGGCGCGTGCGTGCCCAGCGCTGTGGCTTGGCCACCAGGTAGGCGGTCACAAAACTCAGCACCGCCCCCACCACCGCCGTGGCCAGCGCCATGGACAGCGAGTTGCCATAGCTGGCCCAGCCGCCGCCGTCCATCATGTCGAAGCGGTAGTTCTTGAACGTCAGCGTGAGGTTGTACGGCCAGTAGCTGACCAGGGAGGCCAGCACGGCCGTGCCCATGACGGCCAGCAGCGCCAGCGCCACCAGCGCGCAGTAGGCAAGCAGCGCGCGGTCCAGCGGCGCATGGGGCTGGGGCACCAGCGGCACGGAGCGCACGCCCATGGTCGCCGCCTGCCGCGCACGCAAATGGCGCTCTGCCGCAAAGGCCAGGCCGGCCGGCACCAGCAGCAGCATGGCCACCACGGCACCCATGGACAGGTTTTGCTGGCCTATGACCTGCTTGTAGATATCGGTGGCCAGCATGGCCGTGTTGCCGCCAATGACCTTGGGCACGCCGAAGTCGGTCACCACGAGCACGAAGACCACGATCCAGGAAATCATCAGCCCGTAGCGGCTGGCTGGCAGCGTGACCTGGCGGAAGCTGCGCCAGCGGCTGGCGCCCAGCGTGGCGGCCGCCTCGTACAGGCGCGCATCGCCCGAGGCCAGCGTGGTGCACAGAATCATCAGCGCATGCGGAAAGGTCCAGAGCACCGAGCCCACGATGATGCCGAAGGGCCCGTAGGCCGAGCCCCCCTGCAGCCAGCCCTTGAGCAGGCCCTGGCTGCCGAACAGGTAGATCAGGCTGATGGCCATGAGCAGCGAAGGCGCCAGCAGCGGCACCAGCGCCAGGCCCCGGAACCAGCGCGCCAGCGGCATGCAGCTGCGCACCACGCCATAGGCATAGACATAGGCCAGCAGCACGCAGACCGTGCTGCTCACGGCCGACAGCCACAGGCTGTTGAACAGCGATTGCGCCACGCCCGGCATGCGCGCATAGGTGATGAACTGGGCCAGGCCCGTGAAGCGGCCCGTGTCGTCCCAGAAACTCCTGCCCAGCAGGCTGGCGACCGGCAGGGCGATGGTGGCCAGCAGCCAGGCCAGTGCGCCCAGCACCAGTGCGCCCAGCCACCAGCGCTCCCAGCCTGCGCTGCGCCCCCGCGGACGCACGGGCCCTGCAGGCGCGCTGCGGCGGGCGGAAACGGAGCGGTCCACCGGCACGGGGACGGGCACAGGCACGGAAATGGCCGTGTCCATGGGATGCGCGCTCATGCGGCCTTCCTCGCGTCGGGCGCCGCCAACGGCTGCAGCGCGGCGGCGGGCAGCTCCATCAGCACCTCGCCCTGCAGCCAGTCGGGCAGGCCCACGTCGTGGCGCAGGGGCCACTGGGCGTCAACCTGGCATTGCAGCGTGGGGCTGAACAGGCGCACCAGGGCCATCGATCCCAGGAAGGAGGTCTCCACCACGCGGGCGCGGAACAGGTTGGCCAATGCCGTGGGCTGGGCCGGGTGCAGCACCACGCTCTCGGGCCGCACGCCCACCAGCAGGGCAGCGCCAGGCTCGAAACCGGCCAGCGCGCAGCGCAGGCTGGCCTCGCCGATGCGCACCTGGTCCGCCGATTCGGCCGTGGCCGGCAGCAGGTTCATGCGGCCCACGAAGCCGGCCGCGAACTGGCTCACGGGCCGGGCATAGAGCTGCTCGGGCGAGCCCTGCTGCTCGATGCGGCCCTGGTGCATGAGCACCACGCGGTCGGCCATGGACAAGGCCTCTTCCTGGTCGTGCGTGACCATGATGGAGGCAATGCCCAGCTGGCGCTGCAACTGGCGGATCTCGCTGCGCAGCTCGGTGCGCACCTGGGCATCGAGCGCGGACAGCGGCTCGTCGAGCAGCAGCAGGCGCGGCCGGGGCGCCAGCGCACGGGCCAGGGCCACGCGCTGCTGCTGGCCGCCCGACAGCTGGGCCGGGTAGCGCTGGGCCTGCGCGCCCAGGCCCACCAGGGACAGCATCTCGGCCACACGCTCGCGCGCCTGCGCCGCAGGCTGCCCGTTCAGCCCGAAGGCCACGTTCTGCGCGGCCGTGAGATTGGGAAACAGCGCATAGCTCTGGAACACCACGCCAAAGCCACGGCGTGCGGCCGGCCAGCGCGTGATGTCATCGCCCTCGAACAGCACCCTGCCCTCGTCAGGCATGTCGATGCCGCAGACGATGCGCAGCAGCGTGGTCTTGCCGCAGCCCGAAGGGCCGAGCAGGCTGACGAACTCGCCCGCCTCAACGTTCAGGTCAATGCCGCGCAGCACCTGCTGCTCGCGGTAGCGCTTGGCGATATGGTCTATGCGCAGCATGGCGTGGCTCCGGCTTACTTTTTCTCTGCCTTGGCTTCGTAGCGGCGGCTCCACTCGGCCAGGATGCGGTCGCGGTTATCGGCGGCCCAGTTGAAATCGTTCTTCGCCAACCGCTTTTCCAGATCGGCGGGGATGAACTCCAGCTTCTCCTGCGCCTCGGGCAAGGCCAGCACGGCGAAGTTGGCGGCGTACAGCTTGTTGGCCTCGGGCGTGACGGCCCAGTCGGCCAGGGCCTTGGCGGCTTCCTGCTTCTTGCTGGTCTTGAGGATGGCCGTGGCCTCCACGTCCCAGCCCAGGCCTTCCTGCGGGAAGACGATGTCGATGGGCGCACCGTCCTTCCTGGTCTTGCTGGCGCGGTACTCGAAGCTCAGGCCCACGGGAAACTCGCCGGCCCCCGCCTGGCGGCAGGGTTTGGAGCCGCTGTGCGTGTACACGCCCATGTTCTGGTGCAGACCGTCCATGTATGCCCAGCCCTTTTCCTCGCCCATGATCTGCAGCCAGGCCGCGACCATCAGGTAGCCCGTGCCGCTGGAGGCCGGGTGGGGCATGGTGATCGTGCCCTTGAACTCGGGCCTGACCAGGTCGGCCCAGCTGGCGGGCACGGGCAGCTTGCGCTTGCCGGCCTCCACGGTGTTGAAGCAGATGGCCGAGGACCACAGGTCCATGCCCACCCAGGTTGGCTGGGCGCGCGGATCGCGCATGTTGGCGCGCACCTTGTCCAGGCCCTTGGGCGCGTAGGGCTGGAGCATGCCCTGCTTGTCCAGCAGCATCAGCGAGGTGGCGGCCACGCCCCAGATCACGTCGGCCTGGGGATTGGCCTTTTCGGCCAGCAGGCGGGCCGTGATGATGCCCGTGCTGTCACGCACGAACTTGAGTTCGATATCGGGATGGGCCTTCTCGAAGCCGCTCTTGTAGGCCTTGATCTGGTCGGCCTCCAGCGCGCTGTAGACCAGCAGCTCGGTCTTGGCCGCGTGGGCCAGGGATGCGAAGGAGGCGACGGTCAGCGCCGCAGAGGCAATGGCGAGGCGGCGGCCCAGGGAGGCAAGGGTGTGGCGCATGGCGTGGCAGTTCCGTTATGGGTTCGTGGACAGGTGGCAGGTTCACCACCTCTGACACCCACTTTAGGAAGCGCAGGTGAAACGCCCGTGTCACACAACGGAAATTTGGCGAAGCGGGTATTGGCGGATTTGGGAGTCCCACCCATCGCCCACCCCGTCTCTTCAGCCGCGCGGCTTGCCCCTGCCTGTGCGCGTTGCCTGCGCCGCCTGGGGCTGCAGCGCATCCAGCAGCCGGTCCTGCAGGCGCGCGCGGTGGGCAAGGTTCTGATCCAGCCGCGCGGCCAGCGCGTCGATGTGCTCGCGCATCAGTTGCTCGGCGCGCGCCATGTCGCCGGCCGCCAGCGCATCGACGATGGCCTCGTGGTCGGCATTGGAGTGCTGTGCCTCGGTCTGCGACTGGTACAGCGCAGACACCAGGGTGGTGCGCGCCGAGAGGTCGGCCATCATGGCCGTGAGAAAGCGGTTGCCCATCTGCTCGGCCAGGCAGACATGGAAGTCGGCCAGCAGCACGCTGCGCTGGCCGGCGTTGTCGGCCTCGGCGATGGCGCCCCGCTCCTGGGCCACATGCTCGCGCAGCGTGCGTATGGCCGCCTGCAGCGGCCGGCCCGCGTCGCGCAGCATGCCGGACTCCAGCACGCGGCGCGCGGCATAGGTTTCCTGGGCTTCCTCGAATGAGGGCTCGACCACGTACCAGCCCTGGCGCGAGCGCACCTCGACGAAGCCGCGCGCCTGCAGCTGCATCAGCGCCTCGCGCACCATGGTGCGGCTCACGCCGAAGACCTCGGCCAGTTCCTTTTCGCCCAGGCGTTCGCCAGGGCGCAGCTTGCGCTCGACGATGGAGCGCATGACACGCTCGGCAATCAAGGCCGGCCCGGTGGCCGGCGCATCCTGCGGCTCGGACATGGCAGCCTCCTCAGGCCGCGGCCGGAATGCGGCGCGGGCGCAGCGTGGCCATCACCCAGTACACGCTGCCGCCGACCAGCACGCCGAAGAACCAGCCGTAGGTGCCCCACCAGACCGGCAGCAGGCTGGTGAAGTTGGGCAGGATGGTGGAGAACACGCTGCCGATGCCGGTGGCGATGAGCGCGTTGACGTTCCAGCCGCCCTCGTAGCGGTATTCGCCATGTTCGTCATACAGCGCGGCCACGTTGATGTTGCCCTTGGCCACCAGGTAGTAGTCCACCAGGATGATGCCCAGCAGCGGCCCCATGGTGGCGCCGATGGCGTTCACGAAGTGGGCAGCCCCGCCCTCCCATGGTGCAAAGGGGTAGAGAGCCAGGGCGATCAGTGCGGCGATGTATCCGCCGCGCTTGAAGTCGATGCGCTTGGGAAACACGTTGGAAATATCGAAGGCCGCCGAGACGAAGTTGGCCACCACGTTGATGCCCAGCGTGGCCACGGCAAAGGTGACGGCGGCCAGCAGGGCCAGCACCCAGCTGTCGAACTTGGCCGAGATCTGCTCGGGATGCAGCAGTACCTCGCCATAGACCTTGAAGGCCGCAATCGTGGTGATGCCGGCCACCAGCGAGAAAGCGATCAGATTCACGGGCAGGCCCCAGAGGTTGCCCTTGGCGACCGCCTCCTTGTTCTTCGCATAGCGCGAGAAGTCGCAGAAGTTCAGGTACAGCGCCGCAAAGTAGGTGATCCAGGTCGCGCCCACGGCCATCAGCGCCCAGAAGCTGCCCGGCGCGCCGCTCACCCCCGCATCCTTGGTCTTGTCCAGCAGCACATCCATGGGAATGCCATGGTCGAAGCTGAAGCCGCCGGCCTTCACGCACAGGCCGATGGCCAGCACCAGCATGGCGATCCACACGGCAGGCCCGGCCCAGTCCTGGAATCGCCGCACGGTCTCCATGCCCCTTTGGATGATCAGCAGCTGCAAGGCCCAGATGACCACGTAGCAGATCACCTCCAGCCCCGAATGGCCCAGCCAGTGCGTGGTCTGGTGGAAGGACAGCAGGGCGTCATTGCGCACCATCAGCGCCACCATGGCGCCCGAGGCGGCCGCCGTCTGCGCGCCATACCAGAAGCAGGCCACGACGGCGCGCACAAGCGCCGCCAGATTCGCACCCCAAACCCCGAACGAGGCACGCGCCAGCACCGGGTAGGGCACGCCGGTCTTCTCGCCCGCATAGCCCACCAGGTTCATCAGAAAAAAGATGACCAGGGAACTGATGCCGATGGCGATCAGAAAATTGACGAAGCTGCCGCACAGCAGAAACAGGCTGGCCGCCAGGTAGTAGCCCCAGAGGCTGTGCACGTCCGAAGTCCAGACGTTGAAGATGCTGAAGGCGCCCCAACGGCGGTCCCTGGTGGGCGCCAGATCTTCGTTGTAGAGACCTGGCGAGGGGTTGCGGATGTCCATTGATGCGCTCCTTGACCACGAGTAATCACTGACACAAGACCAGCCGAAACCCATGATCAGCTGGCACACAAACTGGCACGCAAACTGGTATGCAAGAAGTGTGCCTTTCGGCGCAGGAGTTTTTTCCCGGGACATACCCGGCCACCGCAGGCCTTCGGGCTGCGGCGACATGGTGAAATATGGAGCCGGACCTACCCTCCCTCCAACCCCGCCATGTTCGTCACGCAGCTCAAGTCCTTTTTCTGGGTCGCCCGCCTTGGCAGCATCACGCAAGCCGCGCGCCAGCTCGCACTGAGCCAGCCCACCGTGACCACCCAGATCCGCGCGCTGGAAGAGCACTACGGCGTGGAGCTGTTCCATCGCCAGGGCGGACGGCTGTCCATCACCGATGCCGGCTTGCGCCTGCTGCCCCAGGTCGAGCAATTGCTGCTGCAGACCATCCAGCTGGAGTCGGCGCTGCGCCATTCGGGCGATGCCAGCCAGGGCCAGCTGCGCATAGGCGCGACGGCGCCCTACTACGTGCTGGACATCGTCAAGCGCTACCAGCGGCGCTTCGAGCGGGTGGAAGTGGCCATCGTGGGCGGCAACTCGCGCCAGATGGTGCAGGCGCTGGTGGACTACCAGGTGGACCTGGCGACCTCATCGCACCTGGAAGGTGATCCGCGCCTGCTGCGCGTGGAGCTGGGCCAGGACCCGCTGGCCCTGCTGGTGCACCGCAGCCACCGGCTGGCGCAGCGCACCATGGTGCAGGCGTCCGATCTGGTGCACGACACGCTGATCCTGCGCGAGCGCGGCTCCATGACGCGCCAGCTCACCGAACAGATGCTGGCCGCCGCCGGCCTGGCACCGCGCCACATCATGGAAATCGCCAGCCGCGAAGCCATCCGCGAGGCCGTGATCCGCGACATGGGCATCAGCGTCTTCGCCCGGCATGAAGCCTCGGCCCACCCCGACATCGTCGTCCTGCCCTTCGCAGGCCCCGTGCCGCGCCTGCCCGAATACCTGTACTGCCTGCGCGAACGCCGCCAGGCCCGGCTGATCGCCGGCTTTCTGGAGGAAGCCGTGCCGGGCGGGGTGCTGCCGGACCAGATGTGAACCGGCTCAGGCCAGCTCGGCATCCGCCAGCAGCGGCTGCTTGAGATCCTTGTCCGACAGCGACATCTCCACATCGAGCTGCGGCCATTGCACGCCGATGGCCGGGTCGTCCCAGGCAATGCCGCGATCGGCCTGGGGCGCGTAGAAGGCCGTGGCCTTGTAGAGGAAGTCGGCGCTGTCGCTGAGCACCACGAAGCCGTGGGCAAAGCCTGGGGGCACCCACAGCTGGCGGTGGTTGTCTTCCGTCAGCTCGGCGCCCACCCACTGGCCGAAGGTCGGCGAGCCCTTGCGGATGTCCACGGCCACGTCGAACACGGCGCCGCGCACCACGCGCACGAGCTTGCCCTGGGCATGGGGAGGCAGCTGGTAGTGCAGGCCGCGCAGCACGCCCTTCTTGCTGCGGCTGTGGTTGTCCTGCACGAACTGGTGGTCCGTGCCCGTGGCCTGGTTGAAGGCCTGCTGGTTGAAGCTTTCGAGGAAGAAGCCGCGATCGTCGCCAAACACCTTGGGCTCGATCAGCATCACCTCGGGAATGGCCTGGGGTGTTGCCTTCATGCGTGCACCTTTTCCTTGAGGATCTGCAGCAGGTACTGGCCGTAGCCATTCTTGGCCAGGGCCTGGCCCAGCGTCTCGAGCTGGGCGCGATCTATCCAGCCCTGGCGGAAGGCGATCTCCTCGGGGCATGACACCTTCAGGCCCTGGCGCTGCTGCAGCGTGGCGATGAACTGGCCTGCCTCCAGCAGGCTGTCGTGCGTGCCCGTGTCCAGCCAGGCATAGCCACGGCCCATGAGCTCCACATTGAGCTGGCCCTTGTCCAGATACAGGCGGTTGAGGTCGGTGATTTCCAGCTCGCCGCGCGCCGAGGGCTTGATGGACTTGGCCAGCTCAACGACCTGGTTGTCGTAGAAATACAGGCCCGTGACCGCGTAGTTGCTCCTGGGCTGCTTGGGCTTTTCCTCCAGGGAAAGAACCCGGCCCTGGGCATCGAACTCGGCCACGCCATAGCGGTCCGGGTCCTGCACATGGTAGGCAAACACCGTGGCACCTTCGCTGCGCGCGTCAGCGCGTTCGAGCAGGCGGGGGAAATCGTGTCCGTAGTAGATGTTGTCACCCAGCACCAGGGCGCTGGGGGCGCCGGCCAGGAAGTCTTCGGCGATCAAAAAGGCCTGGGCCAGGCCATCCGGGCTGGGCTGGACGGCGTACTCCAGCTTCAGGCCCCACTGCGAGCCGTCGCCCAGCAACTGCTCGAAGCGCGGCGTGTCCTGCGGGGTGCTGATCACGAGGATTTCGCGGATGCCCGCGAGCATGAGGGCGCTCAGCGGGTAGTAGATCATCGGCTTGTCGTAGACCGGCAGCAGTTGCTTGCTGATGGCCAGCGTGGCCGGGTGCAGGCGGGTGCCGGAGCCGCCAGCGAGGATGATGCCTTTGCGTTGCGCGTTCATGGGGTGGGTCCTGTCGTTCGTGCTGAGTCGCGAGACCGCGCTCAGATGATTTCCTGCAGCATGCGGTCCACGCCGGCCTGCCAGTGCGGCAGGCGCAGGCCGAAGGTCTGCTGCAGCCGGTCGGTGTCCAGCCGGGAATTGTGCGGACGCTGCGCCGGGGTGGGAAAGGCGCTGGTGGGCACGGCAGCTATGCGCTGCACCTTCCAGGGGCGTTCGGGCGCGAGTTCGCGCGCCTTGGCGATCACATGGCTGGCGTAGGCATGCCAGGTGGTCTCGCCACCGGCCACCAGGTGGTACAGGCCCTGGTCGCCGGGTTGGCGCTGCAGCTGGCGAATGGCATGGGCCGTGACGTCGGCGATGAGGTCCGCGCCCGTCGGTGCGCCCCATTGGTCGTCGATCACGCTCAGCGCCTCGCGCTCCTGGGCCAGGCGCAGCATGGTCTTGGCGAAGTTGCCACCGCGCGCCGCATAGACCCAACTGGTGCGAAAGATCAGGTGGCGGCAGCCCGAAGCCTGGATCAGCTGCTCGCCTTCGAGCTTGCTGCTGCCATAGACGGACAGCGGCGCCGTGGCCTCGGTCTCCGTGCGCGCGACTCTGCCGCTGCCGTCGAAGACGTAGTCCGTGCTGTAGTGCACCAGCAGCGCACCGGTCTGCGCCGCCTCGCGGGCCAGCACCTGGGGTGCCAGCGCGTTGAGCAGCCGCGCCTGGTCAGGCTCGCTTTCGGCCTTGTCCACGGCCGTGTGGGCCGCGGCATTGACGATGACATCGGGGCGCAGAGCGCGCACGGTCTGTGCAAGCTCATCGAGGCGCGAGAGATCGCCGCACAGGCCCTGGCCACCAGCGTCGCCCTGGCGGTCCAGCGCAATCAGCTCGCCCAGTGGCGCCAGGCTGCGCTGCAGCTCCCAGCCCACCTGGCCATTGCGGCCCAGCAGCAGCAGCTTCATGCGCCGGCTCCCTCCGTGTACTGGCGGCTCACCCATTCGCGGTAGGCGCCAGACTGCACATCAGCCACCCATTCGGGGTTGTCCAGATACCACTGCACGGTCTTGCGGATGCCGGTCTCGAAGGTCTCGGCAGGCTTCCAGCCCAGTTCGCGCTCGAGCTTGCGCGCGTCGATGGCATAGCGCCGGTCATGGCCGGGCCGGTCCTTCACATAGGTGATCTGTGCGCTGTAGCTGGTGCCATCGGCCTTGGGGCGCAGCTCGTCGAGCAGCGCGCAGACCGTGTTCACGATCTCGACGTTGGGCTTCTCGTTCCAGCCGCCCACGTTGTAGGTGTCGCCCAGCCTGCCGGCCTCCAGCACGCGGCGGATGGCGCTGCAGTGGTCGCGCACATAGAGCCAGTCGCGTACCTGCATGCCGTCGCCATAGATGGGCAGCGGCTTGCCGGCCAGGGCGTTGACGATCATCAGCGGGATCAGCTTCTCGGGAAAATGCAGCGGGCCGTAGTTGTTGCTGCAGTTGGTCGTCAGCACGGGCAGGCCGTAGGTGTGGTGCCAGGCGCGCACCAGGTGGTCGCTGGCGGCCTTGCTGGCCGAGTACGGGCTGTTGGGCTCGTAGAGGTGGTCTTCTGTAAAGGCCGGTGCCGCAGGCGCCAGGCTGCCATAGACCTCGTCAGTGGAGACATGCAGGAAGCGGAAGGCCGCCTTGGCCTCGGCATCCAGCGCGCTCCAGTAGCCGCGCACGGCTTCGAGCAGGCGGAAGGTGCCGACCACGTTGGTCTGGATGAAGTCCTCGGGGCCATGGATGGAGCGGTCCACATGGCTCTCGGCCGCGAAGTTGACCACGGCGCGCGGCCTGTGCTCGGCCAGCAGACGGGCCAGGGTCTGGCCGTCGCCGATGTCGGCCTGCACGAAGACATGGCGCGCATCGCCTTGCAGGCTCTCCAGGCTTTTGAGGTTGCCGGCGTAGGTGAGCTTGTCCACGTTGAGCACCGGCTCATCGCCGGCAGCCAGCCAGTCCAGCACGAAATTGGCGCCGATGAAGCCAGCGCCGCCTGTGACAAGAATCATGGTTCAACCTTGCAAAATTTCATTGTTCTTGGGGCGGGGATCCGGCAGCAGCATGGGGTGCAGCCTCCCGCGCGACCTGGGCATTGTCGGCGCTCGCCAGTAAAAAAGCCCGCAGGAGGCGGGCTTTTTCCTTCAGGACACGCCTTTTACACACCAGGGCGTGTTCACTGGCCCTGCCAGCGGCGCAGCACCAGCGAGGCGTTCGTGCCACCGAAGCCGAAGCTGTTGGACAGCACGGTGTTCAACTGGGCATCGCGCGTGCGGGTGACCAGGGGCATGTCGCCCAGTGCCGGATCGGGCGTGTCCACGTTGACCGAGCCTGCGATGAAGCCCTTGTTCATCATGATCATGCAGTAGATGGCTTCCTGCACGCCGGTCGCGCCCAGCGAGTGGCCGGTCAGCGACTTGGTGGAGGAGAACGGCGGCACCTGGTCGCCGAACAGCGCGCGCATGGCACGCACTTCCTGCATGTCGCCCACGGGCGTGGAGGTGCCGTGGGTGTTGATGTAGTCCACGCCGCCTTCGATGCCTTCAAGGGCCTGCTGCATGCAGGCGATGGCGCCGTCGCCCGAGGGCGCGACCATGTCCTCGCCATCGCTGGTGGCGCCAAAGCCCACGACTTCGGCCAGGATGTTCGCACCCCGGGCCTGGGCGTGCTCCAGGCTTTCCAGCACCACGGCACCGCCGCCGCCTGCGATCACGAAACCGTCGCGGTTGGCGTCATAGGCGCGCGAAGCCTTTTCGGGCTGGTCGTTGTGCTTGCTGGACATGGCACCCATGCCGTCGAACAGCAGGGCCATGCCCCAGGACAGCTCTTCGCCGCCACCGGCAAACATCACGTCCTGCATGCCCCAGGCAATCTGCTGTGCCGCAGCACCGATGCAGTGCGCCGAGGTGGAGCAGGCCGAGGTGATGGAGTAGTTGATGCCCTTGACCTTGAAATTGGTCGCCAGGCAGGCGGACACCGTGGAGCTCATGCAGCGCGTGACTTGGTAGGGACCGACGCGGCGAATGCCCTTCTCGCGCAATGTGTCAGCCGCCTCGATCTGGTTGGCCGGCGAGCCGCCGCCCGAGCCCATGATCAGGCCCGTGCGCGGATGGCTGACCTGCTCGGGAGCCAGGCCGGCCTGGGCGATGGCATCTTCCAGCGCGATCTGCGCATAGGCTGCCGCATCGCCCATGAAGCGCAGCTGCTTGCGATCGATCCGTGCCTCGACGTCGATCTCCGGCACACCGGCCACCTGGCTGCGCATGCCCAGTTCGGTGAACTTCGGCATGGCCTTGATGCCCGTGCGGCCCTCGCGCAGCGAGGTCTCCACGGTATCGAGGTCGTTGCCGATGCACGAGACAATGCCCGCGCCGGTGATGACTACGCGACGTTTGGTCATGCTGCCGTTCCCTGGCCTTCACCCTCGCGCAGGAACAGACCCACGCGCAGGTCATTGGCCACGTAGATTTCCTTGCCATCGGCCAGAAGGCGTGCATCGCCGATGGCCATGTTGAGCTTGCGCTTGATCACGCGCTTGATGTTGATTTCGTAGGTCACCAGCTTGACGTCAGGACCCACTTCGCCCGTGAACTTGACCTCGCCGGCGCCCAGGGCGCGGCCACGGCCGGGAAGGCGCAGCCAGGTCAGGTAAAAGCCGATCAACTGCCACATGGCGTCCAGGCCCAGGCAGCCGGGCATGACGGGATCGCCCCGGAAATGGCAATCGAAGAACCAGAGATCAGGCTTGATGTCGAGTTCGGCGACGATCTTGCCCAGGCCGTGGGCGCCACCATCGGTGTCGATGTGCGTGATGCGGTCGAACATCAACATGGGAGGCAGGGGAAGACGTCCGCTGTCTGCGGAAAACAGCTTGCCTTCGCCCGAAGCGATCAGTTGCTCATACGAAAAAGAATCGGCCATTGTCTAACTTGCTCCACGGCGGCTCTGACGCCACCTCTATCTCTGAATGGGTGCGGCCCGCAGCGGACCATGCAGCCGCGCATTATCGGGGTTGAACGTTGCCAGACTGCAACAAAACCCCGAGGCCGCATCAAAACTCTGCCACAAAAGCCACGCCGACCCAGGTCGCGGGCCTTGGCTACAGCCCCTGGACCGGCCGCTTGCGGCGCCTGATCCACGCCACCGCCAGCACCGCCAAGGCAGCCAAGCACAGCGGCACCAGACCTGCCGCGTGCACCCAGCGCGCGAATGGCGTCAAGGCCTCACGCCCCTGCACGCTGGCCTGCAGCACGGCACGCTCGTAAGGCACCAACGCCTGCGTGACCACACCCCGGTGGTCGATGGCAACCGTGGCGCCGGTGTTGGTGGCGCGCAGCATGGGGCGCTCGAATTCCAGCGCGCGCATGCGGCTGATGGCCAGATGCTGGTCGATGGCCACGCTGTCGCCAAACCATCCGATGTTGCTGAAATTCACCAGCACCGTCGGCGCCGTCGCCGCGTTGCCAAAATGCGCCCCCAGCTCCTCGCCAAACAAATCCTCGTAGCAGATGTTGGGCGACAGACGCTCGCCGACCCAGGCCATGGAGGGCTGACCCAGCGCGCCACGGTTGAAGTCGCCCAGCGGTATGTTCATCATCTGCGTGAACCAGCGGAACAGCGGCGGGATGAACTCCCCGAAGGGCACCAGATGGTGCTTGTCGTATTGGTAGTCCTGGATCTGGCCGGGCTGCCAGCCCACGACCGAGTTCGTGTAGCCGGCCTCTTCCGACCCCAGGGGAATGCCCAGCAGCGCAGCCTGCCGGCCGTCCTTCTTCAGATACGGTTCGCGCAGCAGGTCCAGGTATTCCTCGGGCAATTGCTGGGGCAGCAGGGGTACGGCCGTCTCAGGCGCCACGACCAGTTGCGCGGTGGCAGCGCGCAGCTCGCGCCCGTACCAGCCCAGCGCCAGCGGAATGCCGCTGCCGGCCTCGAACTTCTCATCCTGCGGGATATTGCCCTGCAGCAAGGCCACGCTCAGCGCCGGCCGTTCGGCCGACGGTTCATTGATGGCGGCATCGCGAAGCCACCACAGCCCGCCCCAGGCCAGGAGCAGCGCCGCTGCAGTGGCCACCAGGCGGACGGGCCGGAGACGCTGTCTGTCCAGCAAGGCAGCCAGCCCATGCGCCAGCCCATATGCCAGCCAGGCCGCCACGGCGCCCGTGCCATAGACGCCAATCCAGCGCGGCAGCACGGACAAGGGGCCTTCCACATGGGCATAACCGCCCGCGCCCCAGGGAAAGCCGGTCCACAGCCAGCCACGCGCCAGCTCGGCCAGCAGCCAGACGGCGGAAAACAGCAGCGCGCCACCCGCCGCACCAGCAGGGCGCAGCCTTTGCCAACCCCAGGCGGCCACCGCGTAGTAGCTGCCCAGAAACGCCGCAAGCGCCAGCACGGCGGCAACGGCCAGCGGCGCAGGCAGGCCGCCATAGACATGCATGGAGATGAACAGCCACCAGAAGGTGGCCACCAGCCAGGCCGTGGCGAAGAGCATGGCACGCCCTGCCGCCTGGGCCGGACGCTGCGCCGTCTGCAGGGCGCGCGCCAGCACGGCCAGCGACAGAATCTGCAGCCACCACAGCGGGCGGCCATAGCCGCCGATGAGGCTCAGCGGCCCGTCACCTTGCCCGCGCGCCCAGGGCCAGGCCAGCGACAGGGCCTGTGCCGCACCCGCGACAAGCAGCAGTACGCCATGGGCGAACCGGCCCATGCGCCGGCCGTCTTGCGAGAAAGCGGAAGAACTGGACAGGGGCATCGGCCGGTTGTGCGCAAAAAGAGGTAGGTCTCGGGTGAGAGAGGTCCAGCCAAGGGCAGGTTCAGGCGCAGCCTCAGCTGCGCAGCAGGCTGTCGGCGGCGGGATCGCGCACCACCTTGAACCAGCGCACGGCGCCGCCCTTGGTGTGCAGCACGGTGAATTCCAGACCCGCCAGATGGATCTGCTCGCCGCGCTTGGGTACATGGCCCATTTCGTGGGCGATCAGGCCGCCGATGGTGTCGAACTCATCGTCGGGATCGCGGGCATGCAGGGCGACCTCGAAGGTCTCGTTGACATGCTCGATGGTGGTGTCGCCCGCCACGCGGTAGCTGTTGTCGGCCAGGGCGAAGATGTCGCCCTCGTCCTCGGGAATGTCGAACTCGTCCTCGATCTCGCCGACGATTTCCTCCAGCACATCCTCGATGGTCACCAGGCCCGCCACGCGGCCGAACTCGTCGATGACCACGGCGAGGTGGTTGCGGTTGCCCCGGAATTCACGCAGCAGATCGTTCAGGCCCTTGCTCTCCGGCACGAAGGCGGCGGGGCGCAGCAGGGCGCGGATGTGCAGGTCCGGCGAACGCTGCAGCTTGAGCAGGTCCTTGGCCAGCAGGATGCCGATGATGTTCTCGCGCTCGCCCTGGTAGACCGGAAAGCGCGAATGGGCTGTGGTGATGACCTGGTGCAGCAATTCATCGAACGGCGCGTCGATGTTGACCAGGTCCATGCGAGGGGCTGCGACCATGACGTCGCCGGCCGTCATGTCGGCCATGCGGATCACGCGTTCGAGCATGACGCGCGACTCGGGGCCGATGACCTGATTGTCCTCGGCGTCGGCCAGGGTCTCGATCAGCTCGTCGGGAGAGTCGGGGGCCGGGTGAATGAACTCGGCCACCTTTTGCAGGAAGCTTCGCTTGCTTTCCTTCTCGGAAGAGCGCGCAGGATGGGGGTCGGACACTGTCTTGGAGTGCAGGACGTGCGGTAGTGAAACAAGCTGCAAGGATAGCGGATTGCTCCGTCACCCCTGCATGCGCTGCGCCAAATCCCCTTGCGGCGTTTTGCGCTTATTCGCCGGCCTGGTGGCGGCCATCCTGCACGCCACGGCGGATTTCCTGCACGTCGGCCAGGAAATCCCAGAACTGCTTGGCCTGCTTCTTGAACTGGTAGTCCACCTCGCCGATGTGCTCGGTCATCAGAGTCGCCATGTGCGTGTCGATGCCGGCGGGCGGCAGTTGCAGGTAGGCCTCGGATTCGGAGCCATCGCGCTTGATGGTGGCGCCGGCCTTGCGCGCAATCCTGAGCATGGCCGTGTTCTCCGACAGCGCGTGGATGAACATCATGGACACGCCCTTGGTGCGTGCATGGATCACGGCGCGGTTGAACAGGCGCCCACCATAGCCACGGCCACGTGCCTGCTTGAGCACGGAGACGCCGAATTCGGCGCAGCTCTTGTGCTCGGGATGCGAGGCAAAGGCCAGGTGCGCCATGGCGATCAGTTCGAGACGGCGGTTGTAGATGCCGAAGATGTCATCGCGCTCGAAGTCGAGCTGCATGGCATAGCGGCGGACCTGCTCGTCGCTGGCGGCATAGCCGAAGCGCAGGTAGCGGTCGCCTTCATCGAGCTTGAGCAAATGCGCCACCACGCGCTCGCGGTGGGACGGGCCCAGCGAGCGAATGGGCACCATGGACGCGGAGCGCCCATCGGGACGGTGCGGCTGGCCTGCGCTCGCACGCAACATGTCCCGGCCGGCCTGCCAGGACGCCTTCAACCAGTCTTTGGATGCATTCATGGCTCAAATATAGGTAAAAACCCGATGTCGAGCAACGGAGATATTGCAATGCAACAAAACCGTAAGGTTTTGGCATGCAAACCAATTTTCCCTCCCTGCACCTATCGACGGCCAGGCCCCTGTCCGAGCCTTCGTGGCTACAGAGGCACCGCCGTGGTCACCTTCACCCGGTCCATCACGAAGCTGGTCTTGCAGTCCTGCACGCTGGGGTGCTTGAGCAAGGTGTCCATGACGAAGCGCGTGTAGTGCTGCATATCGGCCACGACCACGCGCATCAGGTAGTCCATTTCGCCGGTCAGTGATACGCATTCCACCACCTCGGGCCAAGTCTGCACGCTGGCGCGGAACACGTCCATGGGGTTGCGCTTGCTGGTCTCGGTGTACTTTTCCAGGCGCACGTTGAGATAGGCGGTCAGCCCCAGGCCCACCGTCTCGGGCTGGACCAGGGCCACGTAGCGATCGATCACACCGCCGTCTTCCAGGCGCTTGACCCGGCGCAGCACGGCGCTGGGAGACAGGCCGACCTGCTCCCCGATGACGTCATAGGTTTCCCGGCCGTTGGCCTGCAAGCGGCGCAAAATGGCCCGATCCAGTTTGTCGATGTTGTGCGTGGCGCTCATGGCGGTGGACTCGTAAATAAGTACGGATTTCTTCAGGGTTAACCCGAATTAACCAGTTAAATTGCGATAAACGAAAGAATTCCGCAATTTTCATGCATTTCGCATTTTCCCTCCACGGGCAAACGGCAAAAAGCTGAAGCCCCTCCCGCCTACAGTGACAGCACCGATCGAGAAGACGCAGGCGCCGGCCATGGCGCCCGTCCGACTGTCCTGCACTGAACTGGCCGGAGATCCCCATGAATGCCCCGCTGAACCAGGCTGCCGCCCAGGCCTGCGCGCAAACAGTCAAGCGCCAACGGGACATGCATCGTCCACGCCTTCCGGCCTGCCCACGCTGCCTATACTGCGGGGATCGCCTCCATTTCGCTTCACGCCATGACGCCCCGCCACGACGCCAACCGCGCCATGTCACGCCATGCCCGAGCGCCTGCGCCAGCCGGCCCGCAGCCGTCGGCCCGGTTGGCGCGGCGCAGCCTGCTGGCAGCACTGGCCGCCCTGCCCTGGCTGCCTGCGGCGGCGCAGGCCCAGCAGCCCTCCGCCGCCCAGACGCGCGATGCGAAGTCCGACTCCCTGACCCTGATCGTTCCCTATGCGGCCGGCGGCCCGCTGGACCGCACGGCACGGCCGCTGGTCGAGGCCAGCACCGCGAAGCTGGGAGCCATCCAGATCCTCTATGTGCCGGGCGACGGCGGCGCCAAGGGCTCCAACATGGTGGCCCAGGCCACCGCCCAGGACCGCTTGCTGCTGATGGGCGCGGCCGCCACCCATGCCGTGCTGCCCTGGCTGCAGCCCCAGCTGGGCTACGACCCGCTGCGCGACTTCCAGCCGCTGGTGCTGGTGGCGCGCATGCCCAATGTGCTGGTCATGCGCAGCGATCTGGCACGCCAGTGGCGCATACGCACGCCGCTGGACCTGCAGCGCTTTCTTGCAAAGCACCGCCAGCCGCTGCGCTATGCCTCGGGCGGGCCGGGCAGCAGCGGCCACCTGTCGGGCGAGATGTACCAGATGCTCACGCGGCTGCCGCTGCTGCACCTGCCCTTCGGCGGCACGCAGCCGGCACTGTCGGCCCTGCTCGACGGCTCGGCCGACCTGCTGTTCGACAGCCTGGCGTCTTCGCTGCCGCACATCCGCGCAGGGCGGCTGCAGGCCCTGGCCGTGACCACGCTGGAGCGCGCGCCCCTGCTGCCCGAGGTGCCCAGCCTCAACGACACGGTGCAGGGCTTCAACATGGCCAACTGGTTCGGCCTGTTTGCGCCGGCCAGCTGGCCCGCGGAACAGGCGCAGCGCCATGCCGCCGCGTTCTCGCAGGCCATGCGCAGCCGCCCGGTGCAGGACACCCTGTCCGCCATGGGCGTGCTGCCCGAAGAACTGCAACTGCAGGAGTTCGCGCGCTTTGTGCGTTCCGAGCACAGCAAATACGGCCTGCTGGTACAGGCCGCCCGAATCCGCCAGCTCTGAGCCGCGCAGGTGCCTTGCCTGCCCCCGGCCCGGGGCGGCAATGACTAGATCCTTGGAGAGCACCATGATGAGCACCGCAGCGACCCCCACCTCGTCCCACGCCCACGCCCCCGGTGTGGCACCCGTGGTCTACGGCCAGGCCGATCGCCCCCCGCGCGGCGACTACAGCCGCGCCAGCGACGACTACACCTGCGCGCAGGACTACGACGCCTACACCGAGGCCGACCACGACACCTACCGGCGCCTGTACGAGCGCCAGTCCGCCCTGCTGCCGGGCCTGGCAAGCCAGCACTTCATCGACGCCCTGCCCTCGCTGGGCGCCAAGGACCGCATTCCGCGCTTCGAGGAAGTCAACGAGCGCCTGCGCCGCGCCACGGGCTGGGAGATCGTCGGCGTGCCCGGGCTGATTCCCGAGGTGCCCTTCTTCTCGCTGCTGGCCAACCGCAAATTCCCGGTCACGGACTGGATCCGCAAGCCCGAGGAGTTCGAGTACATCGTCGAGCCCGATGTCTTCCACGACCTCTTCGGCCATGTGCCGCTGCTGTTCAACCCCGTCATCGCCGACTACATCCAGGCCTACGGCCAAGGCGGGCTCAAGGCGGCCGAGCTGGGCGCCTGCGAGATGCTGTCGCGCCTGTACTGGTACACCATCGAATTCGGCCTGATCCGCGAACAGGGCGGCCTGCGCGCCTATGGCGCGGGCATTCTCAGTTCATCGGGCGAACTCAACTACTCGGTGCGCAGCCCCGAGCCGCAGCGCCTGCCGCTGTCGCTGGAGCGCGCCATGCGCACGCTCTACAAGATCGACAGCTACCAGCACACCTACTTCGTGATCGACGACCTGCAGCAGCTGTTCGACCTCACGGCCGCCGATTTCGAGCCGCTGTACCGCCAGCTGCGCGATCAGCCCACCGTCGCGGCAGATGCGCTGCTGCCGGGCGAGGTCGCTCTGTAGGAATCGGCGCTGCAGGAATCTGCAGCCTGAAGCCGCTCGCGCAGCGCCAGGCAAAAGCGCCAGACGCGCTCGTCGAACACCAGCTGCACGTGGGCCACATCGTCCAGGCGGTGCGCATCCTGCCCTGGCAGCGTGGCCACGGGGAATGGAAAGACGATGTTGTCGCAGCAGCTCCACCAGCAGCTGAAGGGCACGTCCGAGGGCGGCGGTCCCAGGCGCTGCAACCAGGCGCTGTCCGTGCGCATCTGCAGCGCCGGCAGGCCATGGGCGAAGCGCGCCATCCAGGTGCCACGGTGTGGGGTGGCCAGCGTCACCACATGGGCCGCCAGTTGCGGGCGCTCCTGCGCCGACAGGTGCCCCAGCCAGGCCCGCACCACCAGGCCGCCCATGCTGTGCGCCACGATCAGCGGAGCGCGCCCCGTGGCCTGGGCCATGCGGCGCGCGCAGGCGTCAAGGTCGGCCACCATGGCATCGATGGATGCGCCATGCGCCGGCTCCAGCGTCATGGCAGCGCAGGCAATGCCGCCTTTCTTGAGCCGCCGCAGCCAGGGCGCCCAGACCGCGCGGTTGCAGAAGAACCCGTGGACCAGCACCACGCCCACCTGGCCCATCGCACCCACTTGGCCGGTGGTGCCGCCGTCAGGCCAGCCATCGGCCTGGGCACGGGCGCGAAACGGCAGCCGCCAGCCAAACACCTGCACGGCCAACCGCCACTCGGCCAGCCAGGCCGCCGCCACCGTGCGCCATGACGGCACGGGCGCGCCCGCCTTGCGCACCACGCGGCGCATCAACACCATCTGCAGGCCCAGGTGCAGGCCCGGCCAGCACAGGCCCAGCAGCGCCCCCGTCAGCGCCAGCCCGGGTGAACGCGGCCACCACCATGCCAGCCAGGCCGCGGCGCCCGCCAGCGTGCCCAGCGCCACCATTTGCAGAATGCGTGCGTTCACGACAGCCCGTCCCCAATGAAAAAAGAAGCCAACGTAGCACAGGCCCTAGGACAACCCCGTGTAGACCGCAAAGCACCCGCCTGACCAGAATCGGCCGCAGCGGTGGCCGGCCGACCGGCGCCTGCAACTTCGCTGTCCCCCTGTCTTCCCAGCAACCCAAGGTACCCTGCATGGACGCTGCGCCCTGGCTCAAGAACTATCCCGCCGATGTGCCTCACGAGGTGCATCCCGAGCAATACCGCTCGCTCACACACCTGCTGGAGGAGGCCTTCACCCAGCATGCGGACCTGCCCTTTTCGGTCTGCATGGACCGCTGGATGAGCTACCGCGAGCTGGACCAGCTGTCCACCCGCCTGGGCGCCTGGCTGCAGGGACTGGGTCTGGAGCCCGATGCGCGCGTGGCCATCATGCTGCCCAATGTGCCGCAGTTCGCCGTGAGCATGGCGGCCGTGCTGCGCGCCGGCTACACCTGCGTCAACGTCAATCCGCTGTACACCCCGCGCGAGCTGGAGCACCAGCTCAAGGACTCGGGCGCCACGGCCATCATCATCCTGGAGAACTTCGCCCACACCCTGGCCGACGTGATCGATCGCAGCGCCATACGCCATGTCTGCGTCACGGCCATGGGCGATCTGCTGGGCGGCATGTACGGCAGCTGGATCACCTTCGCCGTGCGCCACCTGGCCAAGATGGTGCCGGCCTACAGCCTGCCGCTGGACGGCGCGGGCGGCACGGTGCGCGAGGTCACGACCTTTTCCCAGGCACTGGCGCGCGGCGCCCAGAAAGAGCTGCGGCCCAGCCAGGCGGGGCTGGATTCGGTGGCCTTTCTGCAGTACACGGGCGGCACCACGGGCCTGTCCAAGGGCGCCGTGCTCACCCACCGCTGCATCGTGGCCGCCACACTGCAGGCCCATGCCTGGTTCACGCCCGCGCTGCATGGCCGCGTGAAGGCCCAGGACACGCACATCATCGCGGCGCTGCCGCTGTATCACATCTTCGCGCTCACGGTGAGCCTGTTTGCCATGCGCATGGGCGCCAGCCTGAGCCTGATCCCCAATCCGCGCGACATCCCCAAGTTCGTCAAGGTGCTGCAAAAACGGCCCTTCCACATCCTGCCGGCCGTCAACACCCTGTTCAACGCCCTGCTCAACAACGCCCAGTTCCGCGAGCTGGACTTCTCGCAACTGCGCGTGTCGCAGGCCGGGGGCATGGCCGCCAGCGAGGGCACGGCGCGCCAGTGGCAGCAGGTCACGGGCAGCGTGATGATCGAAGGCTGGGGCATGAGCGAGACCTGCGCCATCGGCACCAACAACCCCGTCATCACCACCTCCTTCAGCGGCACCATCGGCCTGCCGCTGCCGGGCATCTCCATCGCCATCAAGGACGACGAAGGCCGCGACCTGCCCATGGGAGAGGCCGGCGAGCTGTGCATCAAGGGCCCCAACGTCATGCGCGGCTACTACAACCAGCCCGACGAAACCGCCAAGGCCTTCACGGCCGACGGCTACATGCGCACCGGCGACATCGGCGTCATGGACCAGGAGGGCTTCACCCGCATCATCGACCGCAAGAAGGACATGATGGTGGTCAGCGGCTTCAACGTCTATCCGAACGAGCTGGAGAACGTGATCTCCATGTGCCCCGGCGTGCTCGAATGCGCAGCCGTGGGCGTGGCCGACGAGCGCCAGGGCGAGGCCATCAAGGTCTACGTGGTGCGCAGCGACCCCGCACTGACCGAGGACCAGGTGATGCGCTTTTGCCATGACCAGCTCACCGGCTACAAGCGCCCGCGCACGGTGGAGTTCCGCGACGAACTGCCCAAGACCAACGTAGGCAAGATCCTCAGGCGCGCCCTGCGCGATCCCGCCTGAAACCCGCACGGCCGCAGCTGTAGCCCACGCGTCAGCCGTGGCTGCCTGCGGCTGTTAGCCTCGGGCAAAAGCCGCCCCGCCTCCTCATGACAACCTCCGCCCCAACCAGCGACAGCGCCGCGCTGCCCCCCGGCATGACCGTGCTGGAGCGCGGCTGGCTGTCGGCCAACAACATCGTCTTCGCCGCCGATGCCGATTCCGATTCCGATGACCCTGTAGACGACCCGCAGGACGACGGCGCTGCCGTGGTCGATACCGGCTACGTCAGCCATGCCGGGCAGACCGTGATGCTGGTCGAGCAGACGCTGGCCGGCCAACCGCTGGCACGCATCCTCAACACCCATCTGCACAGCGATCACTGCGGCGGCAATGCTGCCTTGCAGGCGCACTGGCCGCAGGCCCGGACCTACGCCGCACCGGGCCAGGCGGCCTTCGTGCGCGACTGGAACCCCACTGCACTGAGCTACACGCCCACCGGCCAGGAATGCCCGCAATTTGCGCTGACCGGCGTGCTGCAGCCCGGCACCAGCGTGCGGCTGTCGGGGCGCGACTGGCAGATCCATGCCGCGCCCGGGCACGATCCGCACTCCATCATCCTGTTCGAGCCAGCCAGCCGCACCCTGATCTCCGCCGACGCGCTCTGGGAAAACGGCTTCGGCGTGGTCTTCCCCGAGATCGAGGGCCTGAGCGCCTTCGACGAGGTGGCCGCCACGCTCGACGTGATCGAAGGCCTGGCACCGCTCACCATCGTCCCCGGCCACGGCGGCGTTTTCACGGGCGTGGCCGCCGCGCTGGACACGGCGCGCCGCCGCCTGGACGGCTTTGTGCGCGCCCCCGAGCGCCACGCGCTCTACGCGGCCAAGGTGCTGCTCAAGTACCGACTGCTGGACTGGCAGCGCATACGCACCACCGATCTGCTGGCCTGGCTGGCCGCCACGCCCTACTTCGGCATGCTGCATGCAGGCTATTTCAGCCACGAAACCGCCGAGCACTGGAGCCGCACGCTGGTGGATGCGCTGGTGCAATCGGGCGCGGCGCAGCGCGAGGGCGAATGGGTTCACAACGCCTGAACGAAACCGATCTGCGATAGACGCAAACCACGCCAATCACATCACCGGCCGCAAGCACTGCGCGGCTGCGGCACCACGGGCAGCATCTTCATCGACGGCGTGCGCAACCTGGGCAGCCCGGTGCGCGACACCTTCAACATCGAGGACATCGAGATCGTCAAGGGCGCCTCGGGTTCCGAGTACGGGCGCAGGCGCCCTGGCGCCCGCCAATCTCTACGATCCCGGCGTCAGCGACGCGATCACGGGCCAGGACATCCGCTATACCGGCCAGATCAACGAAGGCCACACCAAGACCCTTGCGCTGTACGCCTTCATGGCCTGGGAACTCAGCAAGAACCTGAGCCTGCAGCTGAACGTCTACAACCTCGCCAACCAGCGCTACATCGCCAGCCTGAACAACAACGGCGCGCGCTACATCCCGGGCGCGGCACGCTCGGCCAGGCTGGTCGCCACGCTGAAGTTCTGATACAGGGCTGTTGCCAGGTGGCAACGGCCATCCATCCGGCTATCAGATTATTCTTATATTTTTATTAAGAATCATTACCATTCCCACTCCAGGCAAAACAGCCTGATCCAGCCAGCACCGGAACGCCGAGACAGCTCTCCAGCCGCCCGCGCAACGCCGGCCAGCAAGCCAGCATGTTCACTGCCCATTCCGATTTCCGTTCAACCATGGCGAACTCCAACTCGTATATCAAAAGCCGCAAACACGACAGCGCTGGCCGCTCGCCGTCGGCCGGCATCATCGCGGCAGCCGCCGCCCTGGCCACGCTGGGCATGCCAGCCCTGGCCCAGACGCAGCCGCCCAGTGCCAAGACCGCGCCCAGCCTCAAGGAAGTGACCGTAGAAGGCGCACGCAGCACCGGCTATGAGCCCGCGCAGGTCTCCTCTCCCAAGTTCACCCAGCCGCTGGTGGACACCACGCAGACCATCTCCGTCATCAAGGAGCAGGTGCTGCAGGAACAAGGCGCCACCACGCTGACCGAGGCGCTGCGCAACGTGCCCGGTGCAGGCACCTTCTACGCGGGCGAGAACGGCAACACCAGCACGGGTGATGCCATCTACATGCGCGGCTTCGACACCTCCAACAGCATCTATGTGGATGGCGTGCGCGACGTGGGCTCCATCTCGCGCGACGTGTTCAACACCGAGCAGGTGGAAGTCACCAAGGGCCCGGCCAGCACTGACTACGGCCGCAGTGCCCCCACCGGTGCCATCAACATGGTCACCAAGCAGCCCAGCCTGACCGACAGCTTCGGCGCCTCGCTGGGTGCGGGCTCGGGCAGCTACAAGCGCTCCACCGTGGACTGGAACAAGAGCCTGACCGGCATGGGCGGCGCGGCCTTCCGGCTCAACGCCATGGTGCAGGACGCCGGCGTCGCCGGCCGCGACCGCGTGGCCAACGACCGCTGGGGCATCGCACCGTCGTTCGCCTTCGGACTGAACACCGACACGCGCACCTACCTGAACGTGCTGCACGTCAAGCAAAGCAATGTGCCGGACGGCGGCGTGCCCACCATCGGCCTGCCCGGCTACAGCAACACCGACGCGCGCCTGAACGCGGGCCGCCCCGTGGACCCCAGCCGCTTCTACGGCACCAGCGCCGACCACGACGACGTGACGGCCGACATGGTCACGCTGCGCGTGGAGCACGACTTCACGCCCGACACCACGCTGCGCAACACCACGCGCTGGGGCCGCACCAAGCAGGACTACCTGCTCACGGCCTTCATGACGCTGTCCGCCAACAACAGCAGCAACCCCGCCAACTGGACCGTGGCGCGCAGCCTGCCGACCTTCAAGAACCAGGTCAACGACATCGTCACCAACCAGACCAACCTGACGACCAAGCTGGCGACAGGCAGCGTGCGGCACGAGCTGAGCACCGGGGTGGAGATCACGCGCGAGAAGCAGAGCAACTACGGCACGGGCACCACAGGCGCCTGGCCCGATGCCAATCTCTATGACCCGCAGGTGCCCAGCTCCGGCCTGAACTGGTCGCGCAACGGCGCCGACAGCAAAGGCTCGACCGACACCTTCGCGCTGTACGCCTTCGACACGCTCAAGTTCAATGAGCAATGGCAGGCCAACGCAGGCCTGCGCCTGGACCGCTACAAGACGCAGTACGACGCACGCGCCGTCTGCGGCGGCCGCAGCGGCCCGGCCTGCGGCAGCAATCCTGCAGGCACCGTGCTGCCCAGTGCCGTGGGCCTGGAGGCCTCCGACACCCTGCTGAGCTGGAAGATCGGCGGCCTCTACAAGCCCGCGCCCAATGGCAGCGTGTACGTGAACTACGCCCTGTCGCAGCAGCCACCGGGCGGTGCCAACTTCACGCTGTCCACGGCCGCCAACAACGCCAACAATCCCAACATGGACCCGCAAAAGGCCAAGACCGCCGAGCTGGGAACCAAGTGGGAGCTGATGGACAAGCGCCTGCTGCTGACAGGCGCGCTGTTCCGCACCGAGATCACCAACGAGATCGTCACCAACCCTGACGGCACCGTGGGACAGACCGGCAAGAAGATCGTGCAGGGTCTGGAGCTGGGCGCCACGGGCCAGATCAGCCCGGCCTGGGGCGTGACGGCGGGCTACACCATCCAGAACACCAAGGTGGACACAGGTGCCACCGTGGCGCAGGACGGCTCCAGCGGCCTGACCTACACGCCCAAGAACGCCTTCTCGCTGTGGACCAGCTACCAGTTCCCGTTCGGCCTGACGCTGGCTGGCGGGGCGCGCTACTCGGGCGGACTCAAGCGTGGCACCGACGGCGCCGTGGGCACGCCCAACTTCACCGATGCCTACTGGGTCTTCGATGCCATGGCCAGCTACCGCATCAACAAGAACGCCGACATCCAGCTGAACTTCTACAACCTGTTCGACAAGGAATACGTGGGCGCCATCAACAAGAGCGGCTACCGCTATTTCCCGGGCACGCCGCGCTCCGTGCGCGTGTCCGCGAACTTCCGCTTCTGAGTGGATGCAAGACGGGCCGCCGCGCCGGCCTTGCCGCGCGCAGAGCGCCGACAATCTCTGTACCGCCCCGGCCCCGCCGGGGCTTTTTCCATGCGAGGAGGACCCGCACCATGATGCTGCACATTCCCGACGTGCTCACGCGCCAGCAGGTCACTGCCATCCGCACAGCCATCGACGCCGCCGACTGGGTGGATGGCCGTGCCACGGCAGGCAGCCAGGGCGCCCGGGTCAAGCGCAACCGCCAGTTGCCCGAAGACTCGTCCGTGGCACTGGAGCAAGGCCGCATCATCGAGCAGGCGCTGGCGGCCAATGCGCTGTACTTCAGCGCCGCCCTGCCCGCACGCACCATGTCGCCGCTGTTCAACCGCTATGCGGACAGTGAAACCTATGGCCTGCACGTGGACGGTGCGGCGCGGCGCCTGTCAGGCGCGCAGCAGTGGATGCGCACCGATGTGTCCTGCACCCTCTTCCTCTGCGATCCCGAGGACTACGACGGCGGCGAGCTGGTCGTGGTGGACACCTATGGCACGCACGAGGTCAAGCTGCCGGCCGGCGACCTGATCCTCTATCCCTCCACCAGCCTGCACCGCGTGGAGCCCGTCACCCGGGGCGAGCGCGTATGCGCCTTCTTCTGGGCGCAGAGCATGGTGCGCGACGACACACGCCGGGCCATGCTGTTCGAGATGGACCAGACCATCCAGCGCCTGCGCGAAAAACTGGGCGAGACCGACGAAACCCTCAGCCTCGCGGGCCAATATCACAACCTGCTGCGCATGTGGGCGGAGACCTGAGGAATCGGATCGCTTCAGGGCTTGTGCTTTTCGGCACAGCCGATCAGGTGGTTGTAGCTGTTGGACATGCACTGGTACATGGCCTTGGAGCGGCCCGTGGAGGCCTGGCAGTCGGCCACGGTGGCGTGCGTGCGCGCCTCGCGGAACTTGCCGGCGGTTGCATCGAACTGCGCCTGGGTGATGTAGCCGCCCTTGACGTTCTTCTGCCCGTTCTCGACCATGGTGTCCACCTGGCTGCGGATGTTGTCCACGGCGGCGGCGCAGTTCAGCGGCACCTCCTTGGAATCGACCTTGCTCAGGCCCTTGGCCACGCCGTCCGCCATCTCGCGCACCTGCTTGGGCAGCTTCTTCGTGCCGTCGGGGTTGCGCTCCTCGCCAAACCGGCCCGAGCCTGCGCCCGAGCTGCCATTGGGCGATACCTTGATCTGGCCGGCATCGGCCTGGTCGGTGGGCAGCTGCGATCCGTAATGCGTGCGCCCTTCCGCGTCCACCCATTTGTAGACCGGCTGCGCTGCCGCCGTGCACGCCCATGCAAGACCCAGCGCGGCCCAAGCCGCGCGGCTCCATGTTGTTGTCATTGTTGAAACCCCTGCGGTATCCGGGCCGCGGCATGCGGCCCGCCTGTCGGTAACCAAGTGTAGCAACGCTAGATGACGTTGCACCCCGCAGGAATGTCAAGTGCGGCTCAGGGCAGGTCCTTGCTGGGGTCGGGCGTGGCTGCATCGCGGGGGCCGATGGTGCCCAGGCGGCTCTTGAGCGACTGGGGCTGGCCCGTGATGAGCGCCGCGTAGTTGGTGGTGTTGGACAGCACCTTCTTCACGTAGTCGCGCGTCTCGGTGAAGGGAACGTTCTCGGCCCAGATGGCGGCGTCGAGCACCGGGCCGTTGCGCCAGTTGCGCGGGCGGCCGGGACCGGCGTTGTAGCCGGCCGCAGCCAGCGCCATGGAACCGTCGAAATCGTCCAGCGCCAGCTTCAGATAGGCGGTGCCGATGGTGATGTTCACCTCGCGGTCATTGATCATGGACGGAGAAAAGTCCGTCATGCCGATCTTGCGCGCCGTCCAGCGGGCCGTGGCCGGCATGACCTGCATCAGGCCCGAGGCGCCCACGCCCGAGCGGGCATCCATGATGAAGCGGCTTTCCTGGCGGATCAGGCCATAGACGTAGGCCGGGTCCAGGCCGATGGAGCGCGAGCGCGCCAGCACCGTGTCGTGGAAGGGCATGGGAAAGCGCTGGCTCCAGTCTGCAAAGCTGCGGGTGCGCTCGCTGGTGTTGATGCAGCGGTCCCAGACCTGCTGCTGGCAGGCCAGGTCGGCGGCGGCCAGCAGTTCGCGGTCGCTCATGCCGCCGGCCTGGTGCAGGTTGGTGGCGTAGTTCCATTCGCGCACGCCTTCGCTGCGCAGGCCGTTCTGGATGGCGTAGAGACCGCGCACCAGGCTGGGGTTGGCGCGGGCGGCGGCCTTTTCGGGCGCCGTGGGCGGCGCCGGCGGGGGGGCGCCGTCACGCGCTGGCCGATGTCCTCCAGCGCCAATTGCTCGTAGAAGCTGCCGGGGCCGGCCATGTCCTCCAGCAACTGGCGCGCCTCGGAGCGTTCCTGCTCGCTCGGTCGGCCGGACAGCAGGGCGCGCGCCTTCCAGTAGGTCCATGTGTGTTCGGTGCGCTCAGGCCCCATGGCGTCGATGGCGCGGCGCACCGTGCGCCAGTCGCCGGCGCGCAGCGCGGCGCGCACCTTCCAGCCCAGCAGTTCATCGCTGAGGTCGCCGTCCTTGCGCACCTTGCCGAAATAGGTCGCCGCCTCGGGCTGCAGCTTGAGCGCGGCCTGCTTGCCGATCACGCCCCAGGCCCAGTTGTTCTCCTCGGCCGTCAGCCGGGCACCCCAGCCGCCTTCCAGCTGGGTGGCCGCCGCCGCCGGGTCGCTGGAGGCCATGCGGACCAACGCCAGCAGCGCCAGCTCCTTGGGCACGGCACCACGCACGCGCGTCTGCCCGGCCAGGTACTTGGCGGGCGAGGCAAAGACCTGTGCCACCTGGGGCAAGGCCTCGGGAGCGACGATGGCCACGGCATCGCGCGTGGCCTTTTGGCGATTGGCCTCGGCCGCCTGGCGCGCCTTGCGCCAGACTTCGGGCTCGCTGATCTGCTTGGCCGCGTACAGCTCGCCGGCGGCGTAGGTGCAGCCGTCGTCGGCGTCGCGCTGGGCCCACCACAGGTCGCGCACCTGCTGGCCCAGATTGGCAGCAGGCTGGCCCTTGATGCTGTCGATCAGCAGGGCGTAGCAGCTGACGGAGCGGTCATCGCGCATGCGAAACGCACCATGCACCTGGTCGAACATGCCCCAGTCGCGGCGCTGCCCCAGCAGCAGCAGCCAGTCATTGCGCAGCCGGTCTTCCTGGTAGGTACCGGGCCAGCGCTTGAAAAACCCCAGAATCTCATCGGCACTGGCTTCATCCAGCCGGGCCTTGAGTTCCCAGTACGCGGCCCAAGGTTCGAGCACATGGCCACGCGCAGAAGGCAGCAGCTGCGTGAGCTTGGCCTTGTCGCCTTTGCGGAAGGCCTGCTGCATTTCCAGCAAGACATCGTCGCCACGGTTTTGCGCCAGCGCAGGCGTGGCTGCGGTGGTCCAGAGGGAAGCCGCCAAAAGCGGTGTCAAAATCTTCAGCCAGTGCATGGAGGAAATTATCTGATGGACAAAGCAGCCCTGCGCCGCAGCTTGATAGACCAGCGCCTCAATCTTCCCGACCGACTGCAGCGCGCCGACGCGCTGCAACAGGTCATGCGCTTTTGGCTGATCCAACGGCCCGACACCGTGATCGGCGCCTATTGGCCGATCAAGGGAGAGTTCGATCCGCTGCCCGCGCTTCACCGCTGGAAGGAAGATGGCGAGCTACAGGGTACCCCACAAAGGCGCCGAATCGGACTGCCGGTGATTGACAAGCAGCGTAAGACACTCAGCTTTCACGCCTGGTACCCGGGCTGTCCCATGGAAGAGGATGCCTACGGTATTCCCAAGCCCAAGGACACCGAAACCCTGACCCCCACCCTGCTGTTCGTGCCCTGCGTGGGCTACGCGGCCGGCGGCTACCGCCTGGGCTATGGCGGGGGTTTCTACGACCGCACCCTGGCCGAACTGCAGCCCAAGCCCTTCACCGTGGGCCTGGGCTACGGCTGCGGCTATGTGGACGAGTTCGAGCCCGAGCCGCATGACCTGCCCCTGGACGCCATCTTGAACGACCACGGAGTCGTCTGGCCGGTGTAGAACAAGCACCCCCTGAGGCGCTGCGCGCCTTCCCCCTCTCTGCCCGCTTCGCGGGGGAGGGGGACGACACCCTCACTGCGGGGCGGCCCTTGCTCGGTGTCCCTCGCTTTTGGCCGCGCCGGTTTTTAGCGCTGTGCTTCTTTAGTTTGCTGTCTCGCGCTGCGCCTGCCATTGATGCCAGCCGCGGGCTCGCAGGTCGCAGGCGGGGCAGGTTCCGCAGCCGTAGCCCCAGTCGTGCAGCGTCTCGCGCGTGCCCTGGTAGCAGGTGTGGGTGTCGCGCTGGATGAGGTCCACCAGGGTGTCGCCGCCCAGGTCGTGGGCCATTTGCCAGGTTTGGGCCTTGTCTATCCACATCAGCGGCGTTTCGATGCGCAGGCGCCGCTCCAGGCCCAGGTTCAGGGCGAGCTGCATGGCCTTCATGGTGTCGTCTCGGCAGTCGGGGTAGCCGGAGTAGTCGGTCTCGCAGACGCCGGTGACGATCACCGACAGACCGCGCCGATAGGCCAGCGCGCCGGCCAGGGTCAGGAACAGCAGGTTGCGGCCGGGCACGAAGGTGTTGGGCAGGCCGTCGGCCTGCATGGCGAAGGCCACGTCCTCGGTCAGGGAGGAGCCGCCGATCTGTTGCAGCACGTCCAGCGAGAGGACATGGTCATCGCCCAGGCGCGGAGCCCATTGGGGAAAGTCCCTGGCCAGCCGCTCGCGCACCTGCTGGCGCACCTGCATTTCCACGCTGTGACGCTGGCCGTAGTCAAAACCCAGGGTCTCGACGCGCTCGTAGAGCGACAGCGCCTGCGCCAGGCAGGTGGTCGAATCCTGGCCGCCGGAAAACAGGACCAGCGCAGCCGTGTGGCGCGCCGCTGGCGCCTGGGGAGAAGAGCTATCGTTTTGCATGGAACGCATTAGAGCGCGCCCAGGCAGCGCCCGGCTCCTACATGGGTTTTCCTGCCATGCTTGCTAAGCTGTAGGGCCTATCGCGGAGGTTGCGGCCATGCTCACGCTCTATATCGGCAACAAGAATTATTCGTCCTGGTCCATGCGCCCCTGGGTGCTGATGCGCCAGGCCGGCATTGCTTTCGAAGAGGTCATGCTGCGCTTTGACAGCTTCGACGAGCAGTCCGCCTTCAAGCAGCGCGCCCGCGCGCTCTCGCCCTCGGGCCGCGTGCCCGTGCTCATGGATGAAGGCATGGCCATCTGGGACAGCCTGGCCATCTGCGAGTACCTGGCCGAGAAATTCCCTGAAAAGCACCTGTGGCCCACGCTGGCGCTGAACCGCGCCCGCGCGCGCAGCCTCTGCGCCGAGATGCACAGCGGCTTCGGCGCCCTGCGCTCGCTGTGCCCGATGAACATCGAGGCCCAGCTGCCCGAGGTCGGCGCGCGACTATGGGCAGAGAACGTCGCACTGCGCGACGATGTGCAGCACCTGTCCGAGCTGTGGCAACCGCTGCTGTCCACGGCCAGCGGCCCCATGCTGTACGACCAGTTCAGCATCGTCGATGCCTTCTTCGCCCCCGTGTGCATGCGCCTGGCGACCTATGAGCTTCCCGTGGCACCGGCCATCGACGCCTATGTGCGCCGCGTGCGCGCCCTGCCCGGCGTGCAGGACTGGGTGCAGGGCGCACTGGCCGAGCATGATTTCCGGCCGTTCGAGGAACCGTACCGCACGGCTGCGGCGGGCTGAGTGCCTCCTGTCTGCTGCCAGTCCGGCGCCTGTCAGAACGGCTCGGCCAGCAGATGCACCAGGCTGTGCACGCCATCGAAGTAGTTGCCCAGGCGCATGTTCTCGTCAAAGCTGTGCTGGTTGTTGTCGGCATTGACCAGGGGCACGATGACGAAGGGAATCTTCAGCGCCTGAACAGCCGCGCCCGTGGGCACGGTGCCGCCCATCATGCGGATCTGCACCGGGTCGCTGTCCCAGGCCTTGTTCATGCCCTTGCGCAGCCACTGGCCGACAGGGGCATCCAGCGGTGTGCGAACGGCAGAGCCGGAGGCTGATACACCGCCCAGCTTGAGGGTGGCCAGCTTGGGGTGGCTGGCACGCTGCTCGGCCGTGGGCGGGCCATCGACCAGATGGAAGCCCTGCGCCTCGATATGGGTGCGCAACAGCTTCTCCAGCCGCTCGGGAGGCGTCTCGGGCACGGTGCGCATGTCGATCTCGGCCACGGCCACGGAGGGCACGACGGTGCGGGCCTTGCTGCCCACCTCGGCGCTTTGCAGGCCGCGCACGTTCAGCGAGGGGTACTGCATGGACTCCTGGTAGTTGCGTCCCACGGTCTCGGCCTTCGCAATGCCCAGGCGCTTGCGCAGCGCAGCCTCGTCGTCGGGCACGGCCTGCATCACCTCGCGTGCCTGCGCATCGAACTCGATGCCGTCGTAGTAGCCCTGGATCAGCACCTTGCCGTCATCGCCCTTCATGCTGGCCAGCAGGCGCGCCAGGGTCTGGGCCGGATTGGCCGCGTAGTTGCCGTAGTGGCCGCTGTGCAGTTCCTGGCTGGCGCCATAGACAGTGAGCGTGGCCTGGGCAATGCCCCGGTTGCCGAACACCAGGGTGGGCCGGTTGCTGGCGTGCATGGGGCCGTCGAGCACCACCATGGCGTCGGACTTCAGCGCGCCCAGGTTCTCGCCGATCACGCGGCCCAGCGTGGGAGAGCCCTTTTCCTCTTCGGAATCCAGCAGTACCTTGATGTCCACGCCCGGCTGCTTGCCCTGGGCCTTGAGCGCATCCAGCGCCGCCAGCAGCATGACGATGGGCGCCTTGTCGTCCGAGGACGAGCGCGCAAACACGCGCCACTGCGGATCGGGCTGCTCGCCGTACAGCTGCTCCAGCGGCAGCGCGGCCCAGCGGCCGTCGGGCTGGCGCTGCTTGAGCGTAGCCTGCCAGGGGCTGGCCTGCTGCCACTCCTCGGGCTTGACGGCCTGGCCGTCAAGGTGGGCGTAGAACAGCACGGTCTTGCGCCCGGGCCCAGCCGACGGCAGCGTGGCCATCAGCATGGGCTTGTCGCCATTGGCCAGTTGCCGTACCTCGAAGCCCCGCCGCTCGAAGGCCTTGGCAAACCAGGCCACGTTCTTCTGGATATCGGCGGGCACATTGGCGTCGTTGGGCAGGGCCAGCACCTCGACCCATTCATGCAGGCTGGCACGGGCCGCCTGCCGGGTGGTGTCGGCCAGCGGTGCGGCGCTGGCTGCGGACAGCGGGCCGGCAGCCGCCAGGCCCAGGATCAGGGCGGGAACACGCGGTCGAAAGGACCAAGCCATGGTTTTGTCTCCAAATGGAAAATGGGCATGCGGCGCCCCTCGGCGCCCGGTGCAGCCCGCCATCATGTCACCGCCCAGGCCGTACCATTGCGGGATGAGCGAATTTCAGGTGTACATGGTGGGCGGCGCGGTGCGCGACCGCCTTCTGGGGCGGGCCGTGCATGACCGCGATTGGGTCGTGGTCGGCGCCACGCCCGAGCAGATGGCCGAGCGCGGCTTCATGCCCGTGGGGCGGGACTTCCCCGTCTTCCTGCATCCCGAAACCCACGAGGAGTACGCCCTGGCGCGCACCGAGCGCAAGAGCGGGCCGGGCTATCGCGGCTTCGTCGTTCAGGCGGCGCCCGACGTCACGCTGGAGCAGGACCTGGCCCGGCGCGACCTGACCATCAACGCCATGGCCGCCCCGCCGGACTGGGATGGCAAAGGCGCCATCGACGATCCCTACGGCGGCCAGGCCGACCTGCAGGCCCGGGTACTGCGCCATGTGACCGACGCCTTTCGCGAAGACCCGGTGCGCATCCTGCGCGTGGCGCGCTTTGCGGCTCGGTTCCACGAATTCACGGTGGCACCGGAAACCATGGCCCTGATGCAAGAGATGGTGGCCGCCGGCGAGGTGGATGCCCTGGTGCCCGAACGCGTCTGGCAGGAGATCAGGCGGGGCCTGATGGAGCGCCAGCCCTCGCGCATGTTCGAGCTGCTGCGCGAATGCGGTGCGCTGGCCGTGCTGCTGCCCGAGCTGGAGCGCCTGTGGGGCGTGCCCCAGCGCGCCGAATACCACCCCGAGGTCGATACCGGCGTGCACGCCATGATGGTGCTGGACATGGCCGCGCAGCTGGACACCCCGCTGCCCGTGCGCTACGCCTGCCTGGTGCACGACCTGGGCAAGGGCACGACACCGGCCGATGTGCTGCCGCGCCACATAGGACACGAGCACCGCAGCGCCCGCCTGGCCGAAAAGGTGGGCGAGCGGCTGCGCGTGCCCACCGACTGCCGCGAACTGGGCGACGTGGTGGCGCGCGAGCACGGCAACATCCACCGCAGCGGCGAGCTCAACGGCGCCGCCATCGTGCGCCTGCTGGAGCGCTGCGACGCCATCCGCAAGCCCGCGCGCTTCGAACAGGCCCTTGCGGCCTGTGAATGCGACGCGCGGGGGCGCCTGGGTTTCGAGGACCGGCCCTACCCCCAGCGCGCCCGCCTGCGCGATGCGCTGGCTGCCGCGCTGTCCATCTCCACCTCGGACATCGCGGCCCAGGCCGCCGCGCGCGGCAAACAGGGCAAGGCCATAGGCGAAGCCGTGCAGGCAGCCCGCGCCCAGGCCGTGGCCGATTGGCTGGCGCAGGCGGCCTGAGCGCAAAGGCCGCCACACACGGGAATCAGGCTCGCGCCACGGGCAGGACCAGTCGCAGGCACACGGGCTGCTCGCCTCCTGCCGTCAACAAGGCCACGCTGCCGCCCAGCCGCTCGGCGATGCGCCGCACCAGGTACAGCCCCAGCCCGGCGCCGGGCCGGTGCTGGGCGTTGCGGCCACGGTAATACCTTTCGAACAACTGGTCCTGGTCCGCCTGGGCAATGGGCTCGGAGGGGTTCGAGACCTGGATCTCCAGACCCTCACCCTGCCTGGTCACGTCCAGGCGGACCGATTCGCCCTCGGGCGTGTGGCGGTCTGCATTGGCCAGCAGATTGCGCAGCGCGATGCGCAGCAGGCCGGCATCGGTGATCAGTTGCTGCGTGCCACCGCCCAGGTGGCAGACGACGCGGCCGGGCGCAAAGTCCAGGCACAAGCCATCCACCAGCGCGTGCAGGTCGCAGGGCTGCAGGCGTGGCTCGGCATGGGGCTGAGGGTCGGCCATGCGGTCATCGGCCAGGCAGTCGTCCACCAGGGCCAGCAGGCGCTGGGCGGCTTCGCGGATGTTGCGGCTGCGTGCCAACGTCTTGTCGGGCGGTGCCGCCAGATTGCGCGCCAGTTGCTGCGCACTGGTCAGAATGATGGCCAGCGGTGTGCGCAGTTCGTGCGAGACCATGGCGACAAAGTCGCGCTGCTCCTGGCGGACCCTGCGCTCCAGCACCAGCGCCTCGCTGAGTTCACTCTCGCGCAACTGGCGCTGTACAAGCTCGGCCTCCAGCAGCACCTGCTCCCGCTCTCGAACGCGCCGCCTGTGCTCGTATCCGCCGATGATCCAGCCGCTGAGCAGCAGCATGTGCGCCATGGTGCCCAGCGCGGACGCATGCGTGGACACCAGCGCGGTCAGCGCATTCATGGGCAGCCAGCCCAGGTTGCGCAGAAAAGAGATCAGCACGCCGGCATAGAAGATGCCGAACGCCAGCATGAAGAACCGTGCCGGGGCATGGCCGCGCCGCCACAGCCAAAGGGCGAATGCGAGAAAGCCCAGGGTCAGCGGCAGGGTCATGGCCTGCACCGGGACCATGCCCGCCGCGTAGTGCCCCGACACCACCAGCAGCATGCAGCACAGGCTGAACAGCCACAGCAGCGGCACGATCTGGCGCACCAGCCGCGGGTACAGCGACGCCAGGTCCAGCTGCCTGCAGGCCAGTTGCATGGAGATCGCCAGGGCGGCGGCAATGCCGCATCCCAGCAGGCGGTCGCTCCAGAACCCGGGCAGGCCCGTCAGCTGCTGCACCAGCCCCAGCGATACCACCTCATTGAGCACGCAGACGCTGAGATAGGCCAGGAACAGGCCGCTCAAGGGGGCCCGCGTGCCCAGCCAGAACACCAGCTGCACACCGATCAACAGCAGGTACAGCCCGAAATACAGGCCGAACGACAGGGCCTCGCGCCGCGTGTGGTTGTCGAACGCCAGTCGCTGCCACAGATCGATACGGGTGACGAGCGCGTTGCGCGCGCGCAGGCGCACCAGCAACTCGTAAGACCCGGCGGCAGGGGGCTCGAACTGGAATGCCGGACTGCGGTAGTCCACCGGCCAGGCGTGGCGCGGCACTTCTTCGCCGCTGCGCCCCAGCAGCTGCCAGGGGCCACCGGATCTGCGCACGTGGACCTCCACCTCGTCCAGCAGGGCATTGCCCAGCAGCAGCATCCAGCTGCCGGGCTGCTCCACCTGCAGCGGCATGCGCAGCCAGACCGCCGCCTGCGTGAAACTGGCGTTCAGGTGCCCGGGCAGCGGCTGCCATCCAGGGGCGACGTCGGCCTGCCCGGCGTCGAGCAGGCCAGCGGCGTCATCGAGCCGCTGCCACTGACCGGCGGTCTCCAGCATGGGCACATCGGGGTTCAGCAGGAGCGCCTGGGCCTGGGTCAGCAGCGGACACAGCAGCCAGGCCAGCAGCAGGAGGGTTGCACGGTAATATCGCATCGGAGGTCCACCACAGGGCCGCCAGCGTACACCAGCCTCCCGGCCTCGCCGCTCAGCCCCCTTCCCCCATGCTTGATGTGATCCTGCTCGAAGACGAGTCCGTGCTGCGCCATGAACTGGGTGAATTCCTGGAGGGCCTGGGCTACGCGCCGCAATGCGTTGCCAGCCTGCAGGAGTTCGACCGCCACTTCGACGCCCGGCGCCACCGCCTGGCCATCATCGACATCGGCCTGCCCGATGGCAGCGGCCTGGCCCTGATCCAGCGCCTGCGCCAGCAGGGCCAGCAACTGGGCATCATCGTGTTCAGCGCGCACAACACCAGCGCCAACCGCATCGACGGCCTGGAAAACGGAGCCGACCACTATCTGGGCAAAGGCTGTGATCTGGACGAGCTGGAGGCCACGCTGGCCGCGCTGGTGCGCCGCCTGGGCCTGCAGCAGCGCCAGGCGCGCTGGCTGTTGCAGCTGGGTCCGAGCCGCCTGCTGCCCCCATCGGCCCCGCCGGTCGCGCTCTCCCAGCAGGACCTGCTGGTGCTGCAGTGCCTCATGGGCCAGGCAGGCACCGAGGTAAGCCGCCGAAAGATCGTGCAGGCCCTGGGCGGCGACTACCTGGTCTACGACCAGCGCCGCCTGGACACCCAGATGCGCCGGCTGCGCCGCAAGGTGGAGGAGGCCAGCGGCCAGCAACTACCCGTCAAGACGCTGCGCAACAGCGGCTATTGCTTCTACCAGCCGGGCGAAGTGCAGGCCTGAGGGCGGGCTTGAAGGCGCCCGGCCTTGGGGACCCGCAGAGAAATCAGACGACCGAACGCACCCAGCGCACGATCTCGCCGGCCGGCAAAGCGCCGGAGACACGGGCGATCTCGCGCCCTTCCTTGAACACCACCATGGTCGGGATGCTGCGGATGTTCCAGGGCGCAGCGGCCTGGGGATGGGCTTCGGTATCGAGCTTGGCCAGTTGCACGCCGGGCGCCAGCGCCTGCGCCGCCTGCTCGAAGGCCGGCGCCATCATGCGGCAGGGGCCGCACCAGGGCGCCCAGAAATCGACCACCACCGGCGCCTGGCTGCGCCCCACATGCCTGGCAAAGCTTTGCGCATCCAGCGCCACGGGCTGGCCGGTGACCAGCGGCTGGTGGCAGCTGCCGCAGTCAGGCGCGCTGCCGAGCTGGTCGGCCGCAATGCGGTTGGTGGTGTGGCAATGGGGGCAGACGAAATGCAGCTTGTCGGACATGGGCGGCCTCTTGTTCGGAAGTCATGGGGCAATGCCTGCATATACGGGCGGCGCGCCCGTGCTTCAAGCCATGCTCAGACCAGCTTGGCGATCAGGGCGGCAATCACGCTGAGCAACACGGTGCTGGCAATGGGCAGAAAAATCACGCGGCCGAACAGGCGAAAGCGGAAGTCGCCCGGCAGGCGGCCCAGGCCTATGCGCTCCAGCCAGGCGTGCAGGCCATTGAACAGCAGCAGGGCCAGGAAGATGACAAGGAGCCAGCGGATCATGGCGCCGAGTGTACGGCGGCGGCGCGTCATGGGCAGGACACATGGGCGTCCTACATTGGAAAGTCCCGTGGCGGGAGGCTTCGGGACCATTCGCGACAAGCCCCCTTCTTCCATGGCTCCATGCCGCAACAAGACAACCCCACCATGCAACACACATCCAGGCGCCTTCTTCTCGCCATCCTGCCTGCCGCCCTGCTGGCGGCCTGCGCCAGCGCTCCGGCCCCCACCACGGCAGCCGCAGCGTCGGGCGCCATCGACAACAGCGCCCTGCAGCGCAGCGATTTCCGCGCCCACCAGGCCACCTATGGCCTGGTCTACCGACTGCCGGCCGATGCCACGGCCATCATGGACAGCCAGGTCACGCCCGTGGTGCACGAGCAGTTGCTGCGCCTGAAGCTGGTGGCCGAGGCCAATACCTTCAACCTGCCCCATGTCACCGTGGTGCATATCCACAGCGCCGACCCGACCACGCCGCGCAAGATGCTGGCCGCCCTGCCGGCATTGCCGCCCGTGCTGCAGGACGTGCACCTGAAGAATTTCTACACCACCGAGGCCGCCAAGGGCGCCGGCAAGCCGTGGTGGCTGGACCTGGGCATCGTCAAGTCCGGCCCGGCCTACGAAGCCATGATGGACTTCAACACCCGCGCCACCGCCGCCATGGCACCGCTGCGCGACGGCCCGCTGCCGCGCGTGACGGGGCCCGTCTATGCCCGCATGAACGATTCGGCAAAGGCCATGGTGCAAAGCGTGGGCGTCAGCGGCATCAACCAGGTACAGGCCGGCAAGGAGGTGCGCAGCCACAATCCGCACAACACCCTGGTCTACAGCGAAGCCACCTTCACGCCCGAGATCGAGCGCGCCATGGGCGAGACCGCCGCGCGCCTGAACCGCATCCTGCCCGGCGGCTTCACGACCACGTTCGAGAACCTGTCCATCGTGGAGCTGGGTTTTTCCGGCAACGTCACGCGCGAGATCTACCGCATCAACCTCAAGGACCAGACGGCCTACGAGGTGAGCACCGGCCGCAGCGTCCAGCGCTGAGGCCGGGGCGTAGCTCTGGCCGGCGACTACAGGCGGTGCGTGCGGTCGCCGCGCACAAAGCCCATGGCGTCCCAGGGCTCCACGCCCTTGGCCAGGCCGATGACCTTGAACAGCTCGCCCATCTCGTGCTCCATCATCAGCTTGGTGGCCATGGCGCGCGGCCCCTGGGCCAGGGCGTCGAGCTTGGGTCCCAGGCCGCAGTTGATGAGGAAGTGGGCCTGCGAGGTATAGCCCAGCACCTCGAAGCCCGCCTCCTGCGCGGCCACGGCCGTGCCCGTGAAGTTCACGTGGGCCGTGATGTCCTTGAGGCCGACCTCGGCCAGCGGGTCGTCGTCCACCTTGTGCAGGCGGTGGCACACCAGGGTGCCCATGTGGCGCTGCGGATGGAAGTACTCGGACTCGCCGAAGCCGTAGTCGATGAAGAATGCAGCGCCCCGCGCCATGCGCTCGCCCAGCGTGCGTATGAAGGCCTCGCCCTGCAGATGGATCTCGGTCAGGTAGTCGTGCTCGCCCTCGATCTCCATGGGCGGGCGCAGCTGCGTGGGCCGGTCTTCCCAGCCCAGGCTGCCGTCCGGCTGCAGCACCACGCCGCGCTCGTTCCAGACACCTGCCTTGCGCACCAGCAACTGCACGGGCATGGCATCCAGCACCTCGTTGCCGATGACCACGCCTTCGAGCCGCTCGGGCAGGGCATCGGCCCAGTGCACCAGTCCTTCGTACTTCACCAGCCTGAGCTGCTGGCGCGCACGCAGCGTGCCCGACAGATCGACGATGGTGTAGCGGTCCGGTCGCACGCCCAGCGCGGCCAGCTCGTCCAGCACCTGCAGCGCCAGCGCGCCCGTGCCGGCACCAAACTCCCAGACTTCGCGGGTGTGCGTGCGCTGCAGCGCCTCGGCCACCTGGGCGGCCAGCAGTTGGCCGAAGACCGGAGACATCTCGGGCGCGGTCACGAAATCGCTGCCCGACGATGGCATCAGCCCGAACTTGGCGGTGTCATTGGCGTAGTAGCCCAGGCCCGGCTCGTACAGTGCCAGGGCCATGAAACGGTCGAAAGCCAGCCAGCCTCCAGAGGACGCAATCTCTTGCGCAACACGGGATTGCAGGGCGGCCGTTAAAATTGAGGGTTCTGTCGTCACGATCCGTACATTGTCCTCGAATGTCCACACCTGCCCGAACACGCACCGTTTTGGTGACCGGCGCGGCCCGCCGCCTGGGGCGCGACATCGCGCTCGCGCTTGCCAGCGCCGGCTGGCAAGTGGCCGTGCACTACCGCGACTCGCACGACGAGGCGCTGGAGACGGCCGCCGCCTGCGCTGAACTGGCCGGCGACAGCGCCGCCCTGGATGCCGATTTCTTCAACGAGGATTCGGTGCGCTCCCTGGTGCCGCGCGCCGTGGCGCACTTCGGCCACCTGGATGCCGTGGTCAACAATGCCTCGCTGTTCGAGCACGACGATGCAGGCAGCTTCAGCTACGTGGCCCTGGAAGCCCACCTGCGCAGCAACACCGGCGCGCCCATCCTGCTGGCCCAGGCGCTGCATGCCCATATCGAGGACCGCGTGGCGGCCGGCGAGGAGCATGCCAGCGGCGCCGTGATCAACATGCTGGACCAGAAGCTCTGGAACCAGAACCCCGATTTCCTCAGCTACACGCTGTCCAAGGCGGCTCTCGAGGCCGCCGGCACCATGCTGGCGCTGGCGCTGGCCCCCGCGTGCGCGTTGTCGGCGTGGCCCCGGGCCTGACGCTGACCAGCCACATGCTGAGCCAGGAGCGCTTCGAGTCGCTGCACCGCCTCAGCCCGCTGGGCCGCTCGTCCAGCGCGGCCGACGTGGCCGCCACCGTGTGCTTTGCGCTGGACAACCAGTCCATTACCGGCACCACCTTGCTGGTCGATGGCGGCCAGCACCTGCAGCGCTTCGAGCGCGACTTTTCCATGATGTAGGCGCCTGCGCGCGCCACCCCAAACACTCCACGGCTTTTCCCCATGCACTCCGCCACCGGACAACAGATCCTGACGCTCACGGGTTTGCGCTTCGACGCCAACCTGGGCATCCTCGCCCACGAAAAACAGATGCCCCAGCCCATCCAGGTCGATGCCGAGCTGAGCCTGGGCACCCAACCGCTGGCGCCGCGCGACGACGACATCCTGCATGTGCTGGACTACCGCAAGGTGCGCCAGATCATCATCGATGAATGCACGGCCGAGCATGTGAACCTGCTGGAGAGCCTGATCGGCAAGCTGGCCCAGCGCCTGATGCAGCTGCCCGGCGTGCTGGGCGTGCGCGTGAAAATCGCCAAGCTGGAAATCTTTGAAGACTGCGAAGTGGCCATTCGCATAGAAACCGGACAATGGTAGTTGTTTCATGCCCCCATCTGGCGTGATGGCTGTCTGCCGCTGTGTGGGATAGCGACCAAAGACAGATAAATTTTCTTGCAGGTTGATTTTTCAGAATCTTCCCAAATGGCAACCAATCAAATACCAAATAAAATGCCACCATGGATATGCTTACAGATTTCTTAAATGATTTTAATAACGTACTATCCGCCCTGAAAGCATGGTGGCCCGTACTTGCTGTTGCCACATTTCTTGAAATCCTAAAACCTGGGAAGAAATCGCATTGGCCCACCATTCTCTCCAATATTATTTACCTACCACTAGGCTTAGCCATCGGAGCTACGGCTCTCAGCTCCGTTATTCCATTTTTGGAAGCTTATATTCCAACAGATATCCTCCAAGCCAGAAAATGGGCTCACACTCCAATCAGACAAATCCTGCTATGGATTGCATATATCGCATTTTTTGACTTCCTTTACTACTGGCTACATAGAGCACAGCACCAGATTCCATTTCTGTGGCGCTACCACATGGTGCATCACTCGGATGTCAACACCTCAGCTACCACAGTAGGACGCCATCACTGGCTTGAAGAGGGTTTTCGATTTTTCATCATCACTGCTCCGCTGATATTCCTGATGGGAGGTACCAAGAATATGCCATTGTGGGTCGCCATATTAATGTCACTCAATGGAATATTCATGCACTGGAATGTATCTTTCAGATTCGGAATGCTGGAAAAAATCATTATCACACCTGCATACCACAGAATTCACCACTCCATTGAAGAGCATCACTACGATAGAAATTTTGGCGTCTTCACTCAGATGTGGGATCGTATTTTCCTCACACGCCACCTTCCGAGCCCAGAAGAGTTTCCGGTCACCGGAATTTCCGGCCTATCACACATCCGTAGCTGGGCGTTGCTGCTTCCATGGCCTATAGTTCTTAGTGAGCGCAAATCTATTCCTCGAGAAGCAGCAAAACCTCATGAAGCGATTGACTAAAGGATACCCACCATGTTCAATAATCCAGATTTTTCTGACATCGCTACTTCCGATTTAGAGGAACCCAAGAACAGCATCAAGATCGAGCGCGAGCAGGTCAAGCTGGAAAAGCGCCTGTGCCGCGAGGTGGGCCGCGCCATCACCGACTTCAACATGATCGAGGAAGGCGACAAGATCATGGTCTGCATGTCGGGCGGCAAGGACAGCTACACGATGCTGGACGTGCTGCGCAAGCTGCAAAAGCGCGCGCCCGTGAAGTTCGAGCTGGTGGCTGTGAACCTCGACCAGAAGCAGCCCGGTTTTCCCGACCATGTGCTGCCCGAGTACTTCAAGAGCATCGGCGTGGACTACCACATCGAAACGCAGGACACCTACAGCGTGGTCAAGCGCGTGGTGCCCGAGGGCAAGACCACCTGCGGCCTGTGCTCGCGCCTGCGCCGGGCCATCCTGTACAAGGTGGCGGACGAGCTGGGCTGCACCAAGGTGGCCCTGGGCCACCACCGCGACGACATCGTGCAGACGCTGATGCTCAACATGTTCTACGGCGGCCGCATGAAGGGCATGCCCCCGAAGCTGGTCTCGGACGACGGCAAGCATGTGGTGATCCGCCCGCTGTGCTACGTGCCCGAGAAGGACACCGTCCGCTGGGCCCAGTACCAGAACTTCCCCATCATCCCCTGCAACCTCTGCGGCAGCCAGGACGGCCTGCAGCGCGTGGCCGTGGGCGAGCTGCTGCGCGAGTGGGACAAGAAATTCCCGGGCCGCGTGGAAAGCATGTTCCGCGCCATGGGCCACATCGTGACCACGCACATGATGGACCCCGAGCTGCACGACTTCAAGAACGCCAAGGCCACCGGCATTGCCGACCCCAACGGCGACATGGCCTTCGACCATGAAGAGATGCCCGTCTCCGCATCACTGCCCGGCCTGCAGGTGGTACAACTGTCGTCCTGACGGCTGAACCTATAACAATCGCCCCACTCCAACCAAGGCCCGTGCAAACGGGCCTTTTTTCGACCAAGGAGTACACCATGAAGCTGCGCTGCATCCATGTCCTGGCCATCGTGGCCACGGCCTTGCTCACGGGCTGCGCCAGCGTGCGCGAAGTCCAGAGCACCGTCCAGAGCTATTCCACGCTGGGCGCCCTGCCCGCGCCGCCCACCTACCGCCTGGAAGTGCTGCCCTCGCAACGCGAGGCGCAGACGCATTTCGCGGCCATCGAGTCCCAGGCCCAGCAGGCCCTGGGCCGCGTGGGCCTGCAGCGCGACGACTCCCGGGCCAGCCTGATCGTGCAGATCGGTGCCGACGCACGCTATGCGCGCGACTACGCCGCCTGGCCCTACTACGACCGCTGGGGCGGCCCGCGCTGGGGTTGGGGCGTGGGCTACGGGCGCGGCTGGGGCATGGGCTTTGGCGGCAGCTTCATGTTCGACGGCCCGCCGCTGGAGTACTACCGCGCCGTCAGCATCGTGATGCGCAACGCCACCACGCAGCAAATCGTCTACGAGACCTCGGCCCAGCGCCAGGATGTGTGGACCGATGACCCGGCCATCTTCGGCATCCTGTTCGACGCCGCCCTGACCGGCTTCCCCAACCCGCCCAAGGGCTCGCGCGTGGTGCGCACCACCATCGGTCCGGTGCAGCAGGGTGGCGCGCCGGCGCAGCCGCCGGCCCAGGGGGCGCCTGCAGTCCAGGCGGCACCGGCCACGCCAGCACCCGCCCGGTAAGCCATCGTGTCTCAGAAGCAAAGGCCTGCATCCGCAGGCCTTTTTTGCATGGTGATGGCGCTTGAAGCAGTGCCTCAGTGCACATGCTCCATATCCGGCACGGCAGCCATCAGCGCGCGCGTGTATGCATGCTGCGGTGCATCGAGCACGGCGCCGGCCTCGCCGGTCTCGACCAGGCGGCCGCGCTGCATGACGCCGATGTCGTCGCACATGTGGCGGATCACGGCCAGGTTGTGGCTGATCAGCAGATAGGTCAGGCCGAACTCCTCCTGCAGGTCGCGCATGAGGTTGAGCACCTGGGCCTGGACCGAGACGTCCAGCGCCGAGGTGGGCTCGTCGCAGATGATGAACTCAGGCCGGCTGGCCAGGGCGCGCGCGATGGCGATGCGCTGGCGCTGCCCGCCCGAGAACTGGTGCGGGTACTTGCGCGCATCGTCGGGCTTCATGCGCACGCGGCGCAGCGCCTCCTGCACGCGCTCGGCCGTCTCGTCCTTGCCGGCCGTGAGGGCCAGCACCTGCAGGGGCTCGGCAATCAGTTCCTGCACGGTCCAGCGCGGGTTCAGGCTGGCATACGGGTCCTGGAAGATCATCTGGAAGCGTCGGCGCATGGCCACGGTCTGGGCGGCCGGGCTCCACTTGTCCACGCCGTCGAACAGCACGGTGCCGCTGGTGGGCGGCGTCAGCCCGGCCACCATGCGCGCCACCGTGGATTTCCCCGAGCCGGACTCACCGACCAGGCCGAAGGTGGAGCCCCTGCGGATCGAAAAGCCGACGCCGTCCACGGCCTTGAGGATCTTTTTGTCCTCGCGCGCCAGCAGCCGGGCCAGCCAGCCGCTGGACAGGTCGAACTCCTTGCACAGATCCCTGACCTCCAGCAGGGCAGCCGCGGGCTCCTGCGCACCGGCCCCGGGCTGCCAGGGCACGGCGGGCGCGGCCGGGCCGCCGCCCACCTCGGGCACGGGCAGGCGCTGCACGCGGTGGTGCACGCTGGGAATGGCGCCCATCAGCACCTGGGTGTAGGGCTGCTGCGGCGCGTCCAGCACCTGGCGCACGGGGCCGGTTTCCAGCACGCGGCCCTGGTACATGACCATGACGCGGTCGGCCGTCTCGGCGATCACGCCCATGTCGTGCGTGATCAGCATGGCGGCCGCGCCGCGCTCCTTGCACACGCGGCGCAGCAGGGCAATGATCTGCGCCTGCACGGACACGTCCAGCGCCGTGGTGGGCTCGTCGGCAATGATGAGCTCGGGCTCGGCGCACAGCGCCAGGGCGATGGCCACGCGCTGGCGCATGCCGCCCGAGAACTGGTGCGGATACTGGGCCATGCGCTCGCGCGCCTGCGGGATCTCCACCTCTTCGAGCAGGGCCAGCGCGCGCGCCTCGGCCTCCTTCTCGGAGACGGGCAGATGCGTGCGGATGGTCTCCACCAGGTGCCGGCCCACGGTATAGACCGGGTTCAGGCTGGTCAGCGGGTCCTGGAAGATGGAGCCTATGCGCCGGCCGCGTATGCGCCGCAGGTCCTCGCCGCGCAGCGTGTCGATGCGCTCGCCGCGCAGCTGCACCGTGCCGGCCGAGATGCGGCCCGGCGGCTCGATCAGGCCGATCACGGCGGCGCCCGTCATGGACTTGCCCGCGCCCGACTCGCCCACCACGCCCAGGATCTCGCCGGGCGCGATGTCGAAGGACACATCGTCCAGCACCTGCACGGGGCCCTTGTAGGTGTCGAAGGTGACGGACAGGCCGCGAACGCTCAGCACCGCAGGCTGTGCAAGGGGCTGCCCGGATTCTTGTGTCGTGCTCATTGCAGCTTGGGGTTCAGTGCGTCGCGCAGCCAGTCGCCGACGAGGTTGACGGACAGCGCCAGCGCCAGCAGCACCAGCGAGGGGAACAGCAATATCCACCACTCGCCCGAGAACAGGAAGCCCTGGCCGATGCGGATCAGCGTGCCCAGCGAAGGCTGGGTGGGCGGCAGGCCCACGCCCAGGTAGGACAGCGTGGACTCGGCCACGATGGCATGCGCGAAGCTGATGGTGGCGATGACCAGGATGGGCGCCAGCAGGTTGGGCAGGATGTGGCGCACCAGGATGGCCACGCGGCTGCGGCCAATGAGCTGGGCCGCCAGCACGTAGTCCTTGTGCTTTTCCACCATCACCGCGCCGCGCACGGTGCGTGCGTACTGCACCCAGTCGGACAGGCCGATGGCCACGATGATCACGAAGACCGCCATGTCGTCGCGGTAGCCCTCGGGCAGCAGGCCGCGTGCGATGCCGAAGACCAGCAGCGCCACCAGGATCACGGGAAAGGTCAGCTGCACATCGGCGATGCGCATCATCAGCGTGTCGAACCAGCCGCCCGCATAGCCGCAGACCAGGCCCAGCGGCACGCCGATCAGCAGGGACAGCCCCACGGCCGACACGCCCACCAGCACCGACATGCGCAGCCCGTAGAGGATGGCGCTCCACACATCGCGACCCTGGTCGTCCGATCCCAGCGCGTACAGCGTGCCGCTGGTGCCCGCCTGGCCCGGGGGCGTGAAGGCATCCATCAGGTCCAGATTGGCCGGATCGAAGGGGTTCTGCCAGGCCAGCCAGGGCGACAGCAGCGTGGCCGCCACGATCAGCGCCAGCACCAGCGCCGCCGCCTGCACCAGGCGCGAGCGTGCAAAGGCGCGCTTGACCGGCGAGTCGCTGGCGCGCCAGCCCGTGGGAGGGATTGCTTGTTTGGCGGAATCGGTCATCGGTTTCTCAAGCGGGGGTCCACGATCACGTACAGGAAATCGACGAGCAGGTTGATGCCCACATACAGCAGCGCGATGAACATCAGGTAGGCGGCGATCAGCGGCACGTCCACGCCCTGGATGGAGGAGATGAACAGCAGGCCCACGCCGGGCCACTGAAACACGGTCTCGGTGACGATGGCAAAGGCGATCAGCGAGCCGATCTGCAGGCCCGCGATGGTGATCACGGGAATCAGGGTATTGCGCAGCGCATGGCCGAAGTACAGGTCGCGCTCGCGCAGCCCGCGCGCACGGCCGAAGCGCATGTAGTCGGCGCGCAGCACCTCCAGCATCTCGGCGCGCACCAGGCGCATGATCAGCGTCATGTTGTAGAAGCCCAGCGTGATGGCCGGCAGGATCAGCGCCGACCAGCCCGAAGCCGTCAGCAGCCCGGTCTCCCAGCCGCCCAGCTTCACCGTCTCGCCGCGCCCGAAGGACGGCAGCCAGCGCAACTCCACGGCAAACAGGTAGATCAGGGCGATGCCGATCAGGAAGGTGGGCAGGGACACGCCCACCAGCGACACCGTCATGATCGAGCGGCTCAGCCAGCCCTCGCGCCGTATGGCCGTGTACACGCCCAGCGCCACGCCGATGACCAGGGCGAACAGCGCCGCCGTCATCGCCAGCTCCAGCGTGGCGGGCAGGCGCTCGGCAATGATCTCGGTCACGGGGCGCTTGAGCCGGTAGGAGATGCCCAGGTCGCCCTGCAGCACCTTGCCCACGTAGCCCAGGTACTGCAGGGGCACGGGCTTGTTGAAGCCCAGGCTTTCCGTCAGCGCCTCGCGCTCGGCAACCGTCGCGTCCTCGCCCAGCAGGCTGATCGTGGGATCGCCGATATGGCGGAACACCATGAACGAGACAAAGGAAACGGCCAGCAGGACCAGGGCGGACTGGCCCAGCCGGCGCAGCAGATGGACCAGCATCGGCGCTTACTTCTTCTCGAACTTGACGAACTTGAAGTGCAGCGCGTTGTCCGGGTGCACGGGCACATTGATCCGGGGCACGGACGCGAAGTGGATCACCTGGTCATGCAGCGCAATGTAGAAGCGCTCCTTTTGCACCGTCTCCCAGATGCTCTTGATGGTGGCATCGCGCTTTGCCTTGTCGCTCTCCGAGGACAGGGACAGGATCTTGGCATCCACATCGGCATTGCTGTAGTGCGTCGCGTTCTGCGCGCCACGGCTGTCCTTGCCGCGCGTGTGCACCAGGAAGTCGAAGATGTAGGCCGAGTCATAGGTGGGCACGCCCCAGCCGTACAGGTAGAAGTCGCTGTCCGCCTTGGTCAGCGAGACGCTGTGCATGGCGATCGGCCGGGCCGAGACTTCGGTCTTGATGCCGATGCGGCCCAGGAAGCCCGCCACCGCCGTGGCAATGGCCTCGTCGTTCACATAGCGGTCGTTGGGCGTGTTCAGCGTGATGGTGAAGCCGTTGGGGTAGCCCGCCTCGGCCAGCAGCTGCTTGGCCTTGGCGGCATCCGCCTTGGGATAGGCCGCAAAGGCCTTGTCATAGCCATTGACGAACGACGGCGCGATCACGCCCGTGGGAATCGACAGGCCGCGCATCACCGAGCGCTTGATCGCATCGCGGTCGATGGCCAGCTCGATGGCCTGGCGCACCTTGGGATCGGCCAGCGGATTCTTGCCCTTGACGTTGCTGCTCTTGAGCTCGGCCGCACCCACGTTCAGTCCCAGGAAGATGGAGCGGTTCTCGGGGCCTTCATTGATGCGCAGGCGCTTGTCCTGCTTCAGGCGCGCCACGTCCTGCGCGGGAATGTCCTGGGCGAAGTCCACCTCGCCCGACAGCAGGGCCGCCACGCGCGTGGCCGGGGACTTGATGGGCAGGTAGATCAGCTCGGTCACCTGCAGCGGGAACTGGCCCTTGCCCCAGTAGTCGGGGTTGAGCTTCATCACCGTCCTCGAATCGACCTCGCGGCTGGCCAGCACATAGGCGCCCGTGCCGTTGGCCGCGCGCGTGGCGCCGTTCTCGGTCTTGCTGGCCGTGTCCTGCGTGGTCTCGGCGCCGTTGGCCTTGGACCACTTCTCGCTCATGATGAAGAGGTTGGTCAGGTTGTCGGGGAAGATCAGGTTCGGGCCCTTGGTCTTCACCTGCACCGTGAGATCGTCCACGGCCTTGGCCTCCTCCATCGAGGACAGCAGGGACTTGACCTGGGCGTTCTCGCCCTTGGCGCGGTTCAGCGAGAAGACCACGTCGCGCGCCGTGAACGGCGTGCCGTCATGGAACTTGACGTTGGGACGCAGCTTGAACTCCCAGACCGACGGGTCGGAGGTCATCTTCCACGAGGTGGCCAGCGTGGGCACCAGCTTGCCGTCGGCCGAGCGGATGACCAGGGTTTCGTAGATCTGGTGCAACAGCACGAAATTGGTGCCCACGTTGAAGGCATGCGGGTCCAGCGAAGTCGGATCGGAGCCGCGCGCCCAGCGCACAGTCTCGGCCTGGGCCAGCGCGGCCGAGGTCAACAGGCCTGCGGCCAGCAAAGAACTGCCCAGAATCTTCATGATCATTTGTCTGCTCCCCTGTGGATTGATTGGAAGGGCGGCGGGTCATGCGACGCAGCAGCCGGACGCCGCAAGAAGCGGGCCATATAGGTGCGCCCCACTGTAAATAACTTTTACAGCTTGTTGAATTGATTTTTATACTTAAAAGCCATTTCCAAATAACAAGACCGCCGCCTGCGGCCCGCCATTGGCGTGCGGCCATCATGGACAGGCCAACGGCTTTGACAGCTAGTGAAAACGCGAAAGACCGACACGGCCCGCTCTGGCAAAGGTTTGCAATCGGGCACAGGTCTGCGCCGCACGGCGTGCTAATTTCAGGCCCTGTATCGAGCCTGCGGGTTGCCGCGGAAAGGAAGCATCCATGAAGACATCCATTGCCAGCGCACTGCTGTGCGCCATGCTGGGCCTGGGCGCCCTGCCCGCCCACGCGTCGGGCCTGGGCGACTCGCTGCGCCAGGCCTCGGGCCTTGGCGGTGACAAGGCCGCCGCCAGCAGCGAAGGCGCCGGCTCCGGCCTCGGCGGCATGCTGGGTGCGGGGGCAGGCGGTGCGGGTGCGCTGTCCGCCCTGGGCCTGAGCCCCTCGGCCACGGCCGGCAATGCGGCAGGCGTCATCTCCTACTGCATGAAGAACAACTACCTCAATGCCGACAAGGCGGCCCAGGTCAAGGACCAGTTGCTGGGCAAGCTGGGCATGCAAAAGCAGGAAGAGCCCAAGGACACGGGATTCCAGAACGGCCTGGGCGGCCTGGTCACCGGCTCCAACGGCAAGAGCTTCAGCATCGACAAGCTCAAGGGCGACCTCAAGGAAAAGGCCTGCGACTTCGTGCTGAACAACGCAAAAAGTCTTATTTGATCCCCCTGAGGCGCTGCGCGCCTTCCCCCTGAGGGGGACGACACCCTCGGTGCGGGGCGGCCCTTCCTCGGTGTCCCTGGGTTTAGGGCGCGCCAGTTTCGCCTTTTAGTTGACTATGCCAAGGATCCACTTGGCCTGCGCACCTGGGCCATGCAGGCTCCCGCAGCTTGCAGGACAATGCCTGCTCTTTTTGCAGCTTCCCCACGCCAGCCCCTCATGCAAGCCACGCGCATCATTGCCATCCGCCACGGAGAAACCGCCTGGAATGTGGACGCCCGCATCCAGGGCCATCTGGACATTCCTCTGAACGACATGGGACTTTGGCAGGCCGCCCAGGCCGGCAAGGCCCTGGCGGGCGAGCCGGTGGCCGCCATCTACAGCAGCGACCTTCTGCGTGCCTATGTCACGGCCGAGGCCGTGGCCGCAAGCACGGGGGCGACGCTGACGGCCGACAAGGGCCTGCGCGAGCGCTGCTTCGGCAGCTTCGAGGGCCAGACCTTCAACGATATCGAGGCATCCCACCCGGAGGATGCGCTGCGCTGGCGCAAGCGAGATCCCGAGTTCGTGCCCGCAGGCGGCGGCGAGTCGCTGCTGATGCTGCGCGACCGCATCTCGGCCACGGTGAACCGGCTGGCCAGTGGCCATCCCGGCGAGCAGATCGTGATCGTGGCGCATGGCGGCGTGATGGATGTGCTCTACCGCCTGGCCACGCACCAGGAAGTGCAGGCGCCCCGCACCTGGGCGCTGGGCAACGCGGCCATCAACCGCCTGCTGTGGACGCCCCAGGGCCTGGGCCTGGTCGGCTGGGGCGATGTGCAGCACCTGGAAGGCGGTGCGCGCGACGAGGTTTTCAGCTAACTACCCGCACGGGAAGGGCGCCGCAGCGCACCTCCCCGCCACTTGTCGCTTACCAGTTGTCGTCGTCCTTCTTGCCGACCGGGGCATCGGCCTCCTTGGCGGGCGATGCCGCGCGGCGTGCTGCGGGCGGTTGTGCGGCACGGGCCGGTGCGGCCTGGGGCTCACCCGCAGCGGCCGTATCACCTGATGCAGCCTGTGCAGCCAGCACGGGCGCGGCGGATGCCTTCAGCACTTCACGCACCTGCAGCCCGCCCGGTGGCAGGTCTTCCATGCCGCCGCGCATGTTCTCCAGGTGGCCGTAGGAGAGGTTGGGGGTCACGCGATCGACCACCAGTTCGCAGCACGGTGACTCCAGGCGCCCCAGGCTTTGCCCTGTCTGCGGGTCCTTCATCTCCTTGCCCATGGCCACCACCTGGTAGCGCGCGCCCTCCTTCACGGCCTGGCCGCCCTGGCTCAGCACCACGCTTTCGCCATCGCGGGCGACCACGGTCAGCGGAAAGGTGCGCTGCAGGATGGAGCTGACCACGCCGGCGACCAGCGCATCGCTCATGTCGGTCATGACCTTGTTGCCATCCACGCCCGCGCCCAGCGTGGTCGGTGCCGTGGAAGGGACGGAGCCGCGCAGCGAATCCGATGCCGTGACCTGGCGCGTGGCCACGTTTACCAGCTTCTGCGACAGGGCCCAGCCGCCCGAGTAGCTCACCAGTTGGCGGTCGCTGGTCTTGAGCTGGCGGGCATGGCGGTTGTAGGCAAAGCTGCTGACGCGGGCGCTCCACACCAGATCGGCGCTGGCAGCCTGGGACAGCTTGGCCAGCTCGGCGCTGGGCGCCTGGCCCGTGGCGATGATGGCCAGTTCCTGCTCGATCTCGGGGCTGAATTCGCGGTCCAGCACGGCAAAGCGGCCCGTCTGCACCAGGGCGTCGCTGATGCGCTGGCGCAAGGTGGCGGACAACTCGGCGGCCGCAACGCTGCGGTCGCCCATGGGCAGCGAGGCCTGCTCGAAGCGCACCGGCCCCACAACGACCTTGATCTTCTGCATCTCGGCCGAAGGCTTGAACTTGGAGATGCTGGCCTTGATGGTGTACTTGTAGCGCTTGGCCCAAGGCTTGGGTTCCTCCAGATCCACCACCTGGACCGACTGGATGACGCCACCGGACTTCTGCTTGACCACCTCGGCGAAGGCGCTGGCACGCAGCGAGGCGGCGTCCTGCCCCAGCGCCACGTCGAGGCCGTACTTGGCCGTGACCGAGGCAGACTGGATCACCGCGCCATTGACCTGCAGCAGCGCCATCTGCAATGCCTGCGCCATGGCCTCTCCAGGAGACTGGCCCAGGCCGATGACCTGGACCTCGACGGTCTCCAGCCTGCCCACGTCGGGCACGGGCGGGGCGACGCTTTGGGGTTGTTCAGGCGCGTCGGTCCTGGGCTGCTCGGACGGCTTGTCGCCACAGCCGGACATGGCGGCACAGGCAGCCACGACGGCCGCAATGATGCGGATACGCATAGAAAGTGCTCCTTGCCTGTACCGGATCACAGCTTGAGCGTGCCCAGCGCGGCCGTGGCGTCAGCCGCATTGGCCGGCACCTCGATGTCGTTGGCCCGCGCGAAGGCGATGGCCGTCTGCACGGTGCTGAACAGGTCGGAGGCCGAGCCGGGGAACTTGGACACCACCCAGGCCGCGGAGGTGAGCTTGGTCAGCTGCATGGGGTTGGCGCTTTGCAGGCTCTTGCCCATGACCGATACATCCTTGCCCATGCCGGCGTACTTCACGCTGCCGTTGACCAGGTGCACCAGCCCCTCGGCGAAGGTGGCCTTGGAGGCGGCATCGAGCACGGGCTTCTTCGCCATGGACTCGGCAATCGCGCCGCTGGTGTCCGAGACCACCTTGTTGCCATCGCCCAGCGCGCCGATGGTCGCGCCATCGCCCAGGCTGTCCGCCGTGCTGGCGGCGCTGGCAGCCTGCTCCTTCAGGCCCAGGGCCGTGGCCATCTTGGCATTGGCGCTGAGCACCTCCTTGCTGGCGCCCACATAGCTGCGCACCAGGGCGTCGCCCTGGCCGGCCACGTCGGCAGAGCCGCTGCCGCCCATGAGCTTGCCGACACCCGGGATGGAGGGCATGGAGAACTGGGCCTGTGTCAGGGCGGGGCTGGCCATGGCGGCGGCAACGGCGACGGTGGTGAAGAGCTTTTTCATGGAGATGGACTCGGGTTGCAGCAGTCCGTGAACGCGGACGGCGAAGATAAAAACGAGGTAAGCGTGGAAAGCGAGGAAAGCGAAAGAACGGAAAAAAGGTCCGGCTGCATGGCAGCCGGACCTTGGAAGCCGCAGCGCTCAGCGCAGGCCCAGATTGGTGACCTGGCTGGTGAGATCGCGGGCCGCGTTGTTGGCGGCCAGCTTCAGCGCGTTGTTGCGCGCCTCATCCTCGGACGGACCCATGCCCGCGTACAGCACGGGGCCGACGGCGGCAATCGTGTCGGGAATGGTCTGGGCGATGTCCAGGATCTTGGCGTTGACCGTCACGCTCACGCGCATCAGGCCGGTCTGGGGATCGGGTTCGCCCATGCCCACATCCAGCGTGCCCAGGGCGATGTAGGGAATCTGCGCCGTGCGCATGCCGGCCACCATGGCCGCCAGCGTCGAGGGCTGCAGGTCCATGCCGCTCTTGTAGTCGTTCTCCACGGCCGCGACCTTGAAGTGGCCGCCGGTGTAGGGCTCCACCATGGCAGCCTCTGACACCTTGAAGCCGGCCTTGGCGAAGTTGGAGGAAAAGACCTGGGACAGGTTGGCGCTGGGGATCACGCGCCAGGTGGATTCGGCCGAGCGGCGCGTCGTGCTGCCGCCGGTTTCGGAAGTGCGGCTGCTCTTGACCGAGGCGGTGCCCGAGGTCGCCGTGGAGGCATTCGTGCTGATGCGTCCGCCACGGATGGATTCACCCTCGCTGCCCTTTTCGGAAGCGCTGACCTGGGCCTTGACGTCCTCGGTCTCGTCCACGCGCTTGTAGACGCGGTCATCGAAGGACTTGGTCGTGGCCACCTGGCGCGAGACGAACATGAAGGCCAGCGGCGACCGGCCTGCGGGACCGCCCCTGGCCACGGCCGAGTTGGCCTTGACGGCATTGCGCAGATTGGCCACGTTCAGCGCCACGCGCACGGAGACCGTGTACTGCTTTCTGTCGGCGTTGTCCTCTTCGCTGAGCACGGTGTGCTCAAGGATGTAGCGATCGGGGTTGGCCAGGATCTTGTCGCGCACGGCGTCGAAATTCTCGGCCTCCGACTGGCCGGCTTCGGCGTAGTAGAACTCCACGGCCTTGAGCTGGGCCGCCATCAGCGCACGCTCCTTGTCCTGCGGGCTGACCTTTGAATCCTGGTAGCTGACCGAGGCCTTGCCGCGTGCCTGCTGCACCTGCGCGCCCGCACCGGCCGCGAACAGCGCCATGGAAAGGCACAGGAGGATTTTCTGGATTACTTGCATAGATTCATCAGGTCTTTTGTTTTGACAATTTGCGCTTCGATGTCGCTCTCGGCCGCAGCCGACTTGAGCCAGTCATTGCCCCGTCCAGCCGCCACCGTCTCGGCCAGCTTCACGAAAAGGCCGTTGAGCGAGTCATAGAACGCCGGAAAATCATCGACATGGGTTTGCGTGGAAGGCACCACCTTCACTTCCGCATTCTTCAGCGAGGCACCGAGAAACACCGGCCCATTGGGTTGCTGGATGCGCATATCGGCAAAGGTGCCGTAGACATAGCTGGTGCCGGCGCTGGATTCCTTGAACTTGAGCTTCTTGAATCCCTTGAAATCGACGCTGATGGCGTAGTCGGCACTGGGCAGCTGCAGCGTGTAGACCTCTCCGTCAAGCACCTGCATGCGCATCACATTGCCCACGGCATAGCCCATGGCAAAAGGAATGATGGGCACACCAATGCGGCTGGAAATGGCCTCGCCCACGATATCGGCGGCCCAGGTCTTGTGCACCTGCGGGTCCTGCAGATAGCCGGGCAGCATCTCGGCCATGGCGGCGGGAATCTGGATATCGGTGACCTGCAGGAAACGCGGCGTCTGCGAGGGCACGGTGGCCGTGGCCAGCACCTGGGCAAAACGGCCGAAGATGCCGGGCTTGCCTCCCGCGCCTTCGTATACCTTGGTCACGCGCTCCATGATTTCCTCTTGCGACGGCTCGTGGCGCAAGTTGTCGATGAAGGCAAAGCTGAGCGGATACGAACGCACCGCCGTCATGGACTTGAAATCGAAAAACAGGGCCTGTCCACGAATCAGGATGAACAGCTTGCGCACGCCGCCAAAACTTTCCACGGAGACCGTCTCGGAATTGAGCACCAGAGAAACCACCAGGGCCTGATCGCGCCCCTTGAGCTCATCGATGGGATTGGTGGATATCTGCAGATGCTGTGCAGGCGCCTGCTGCACGAATGCCAGTGCCCGCGCATAGGCACTGTGCCCCGCGGCCTTCAGGCGGCTCTCATACTGCTTTGAATAAGGGAATCGCTGCTGCTGCGAACTGGCGTCGCCCGAATAGGCGACTCCCGCAAAAGTGACATTGGGCCGGTCCTCGGCCATTGCAGCGCCCGACGCTGCAAGCGCAAAAAGCCAGAGCCATGCCATGGCCCGGCGCATGATTTTCTCCACCCCCACACCGCCCCCTTAAAAATGTAAGCGGAGGGTAACAGATTTCACACACCAATACGTGGCACTCGGCACACAAAGGCGACTGCAGTCAATGCCGCCGATTTCGCCGGCCCAGTCTTCATTCAATGGAAAAAAGCGGTCGCCCGCTGACCGTCAGCGCGGCCTATTCCACCTGGATATTGGCGGACTTGACGATCTGCGTGTAGCTCGCCTTTTCCTTTTTCAGGAATTGGGCGAACGTGGCCGGCGTGCCCGAGCCGAGCGTGGCGCCACTGTCCTGCAGGCGCTTGCGGACCTCGGGCAGCTTCAGCACCTCGGCCAGTTCGGCGGCCAGGCGGCTGACCACGGGTTCGGGTGTGCGGGCGGGGGCGAACAGGCCGGTCCAGGCCTCCAGTTCGAAGCCCTTCAGATCGGGCGCCTCCGCAAAGCTCATCACCTCGGGAATCACGTCGATGCGCTGTGCCGAGGTCACGCCCACGCCTTCCAGCTTTTTCTGCTGCACCAGCGGCGTGGCGCCGGTGGTCATCAGAATGCCCAGATCGACCTGGCCGCCCATGACCTCGCTGGTCACCTGGGCCACGCCGCGATAGGGCACATGGACCAGGCGGATGCGGGCGCGCTCCTGCAGCCGTTCCATGGCCAGGTGCAGCACCGTGCCCACGCCCGGCGTGGCATAGGTCAGCGCGCCGGGCCGGGCGCGGGCCATGCTGATCAGCTCGTTGAGGTTGTGCACGGGCAGGCCCGGGCGGGCCACGATCACCATGGGCGCCGCGGTGACCAGGCCCACGGGCGCCAGATCTCGCTCGGCGTCATAGCGCACGGAGGAGTTCACCAGTTGCGCAATGCTCACCGGCCCGTCAAAGCCCAGCAGCAGCGTATAGCCATCGGCGTGCGAGCGCGCCACCTTGCTCACGCCCAGCACGCCGCCCGAGGCCGGCACGTTGTCCACCACCACCGACTGGTGCAGCCGCGCACCCAGCTTTTCGGCGATCAGCCGCGCCGTGGCGTCCACATCGCTGCCCGCGCCAAAGGGCACGATCAGGGTGATGGGCCCGGCTGCCGGCCAGGGCTTGCCCGCGCCCGGCGCGGCATGGGCGGCGGGTGCAGCGGCAAGGGCCGCAGCCAGTGAGGCGGCAGCCGATAGCAGGGAGCGGCGGGACAAGGGCATGGGGCTTGGGCATGCAAGGCGTATGCCGGCAATGGCGGTGCGGGCTGGCGATGGCCTGCAGGGCAAGCACGTCCAGCGCGTGGAAAGCGGGCGATTCTGCCATAGGGCGCAATTTTCCTGCCATGCGCTTGCCATGAAGCCCCATTTATTGCAATCCGTTTCAACCCTTGTGATTCCGTGTCCTAGGGTTCACGCCTAAGGCGCCGCACAACGGCCCTGTCCAGAATTGGCAGGCCATGATGCCCTCACCCAGCCAAATCATCGTCTTCGCCACGCCGGCCTTTTTGCTGCTGATCGCGCTGGAATGGGGCGTGAGCCTGTGGCGCGGGCGCAATGCCTACCGGCTGGCCGATGCCGTCAGCTCCATCAGCCTGGGCATGCTCAGCCAGACCAGCGCCGTCTTCACCACGCTGCTGCGCGTGGGCCTGTACACGCTGGCCTTCGAGCACCTGGCGCTGTGGCGCAACGATGCCTTCTGGACCAGCATTCCCGGCTGGCTGCTGGCCCTGCTGCTCTACGACTTCTGCTACTACTGGCTGCATCGCATGGGCCATGAGGTGGCCGTGCTGTGGGCAGCCCACGCCGTGCACCACCAGAGCCAGGACTACAACCTGTCGACGGCGCTGCGCCAGACCAGCTCGGGCGCGCTGCTGGGCTGGCTGTTCTACCTGCCCATGGCGCTGGCCGGCGTGCCGCCGCTGGTGTTTGCCATCGTGGGCCTGATCGATCTGCTCTACCAGTTCTGGGTCCATACCGAGCAGGTGCGGCGCCTGGGCTGGTTCGACCGCTGGTTCTGCGCGCCCAGCAACCACCGCGTGCACCACGCCGTCAACGACGCCTACCTGGACAGGAACTACGGCGGCATCCTCATCGTCTGGGACCGCATGTTCGGCACCTTCAAGCCCGAGGACGACAGCGAGCCCTGCGTCTACGGCACGCGCGGCCTGCTGCAAAGCTGGGACCCGCTGTGGGCCAACGCCGTGGTGTACCGGCAACTCATCCATGACAGCTGGCATGCGCGGCGCTGGAGCGACAAGCTGCGCGTCTGGCTCAAGCCGCCCGGATGGCGCCCTGCCGATGTGGCGCAGCGCTTTCCCAGGCCGGCCTTCGACCTGGACGCGCACCGCGTGCTCTACGCACCGGGGATGGAGCGCGGCCTGCGCTGGTTTGCAGGCCTGCAGTTCGTGGCGCTGATCGCCGGGGTGTCGCTGTTTCTCTGGCATGCCGACCAGTCCTCGACGGCCCGCAATGCACTGTGGTTTGCCGTGCTGCTGGCTTGCCAATGGGCGCTGGGCGCAGCCATGCAGGGGCGCATCAGCCTGTGGCTGGCACTGGCCATCGAGGCCGGCGCACTGGCCACCGCCACCGCCGCGCTGGACATGCTGCACTGGCACTGGCTGTTCAAGCCGCTGACCATGGTCTTTGCGCTGATCGCCGTCATGCAGCTGTGGCGCGGCAGCACGGCCTTCTCGGCACTGGCGAAACCCGCGCGCGGCGCCTGCTGGCTGGCCGCGGCACTGGCGGCATCCCTGGCGGGCGACGTGTTCCTGATGCTGCCCGATCTGTTCATCCCGGGCCTGGCCAGCTTCCTGCTGGCCCACCTGGCCTATATCGTGCTGCTGCGCCAGGACGCACCCTGGTTTGCACACCGGCCCTCGCTGGCCGCCACGCTGGCCCTGGGCGCGGGCATGTATGCCGTGCTCTGGCAGGGCGGCCTGCCCGCCGCGCTGCGCCTGCCCGTGGCCGCCTATGTGCTGGTCATTGCGCTGATGGCGGCCCAGGCCCTGGGCCGCGCGCGGAATCTGGGCGGCAAGGCGGCCTGGCAGGTGGCCATGGGTGCCTGCTTCTTCATGGCCAGCGACTCGCTGCTGGCCATCAACCGATTTGTGCAGCCCTTCGACGGTGCGCAAGCCGGCGTGCTGTCCACCTACTACGCGGCGCAACTGCTGATCGTGCAGGGCTGGCTGGCCCGTGGCGCATCGACATCAGGGTTGACCCGAAGCAGCTCGCAAGGCACAATCGAGGGATCGCATTTTCAGGAGTCCTCCGTGGACAGTGCCAGTTCAACCAGTGACAAACAGCGCGCCGCAATGGCTTCGCTGCTGGCTGACTGACCGACTCCTGTGATGGGAGCGGCCATGTCGGTCAGCTTCCATCCATTGCTGCGTTTCCCCTTGGATCTTCGCGCCGCCCGGCGCTGTAGTGGCGCTTGGCCTGCATCAGGCACGCCGCTCCTGCAACGAAGATTCCAATGGCTGTTGATCACTGACCGCGTGCCCGTGTGGCTGCCATCGAGCAGCGCCCGGCCCACGCTGCTTGACGGCCCTGCCTACGGCGGTCTTCCTGGTTCGCCAAGGAGAAAGCCATGTCCACACCGTTCGTCCGCCCCGCAATGCAACGCCTGCAGCCTGCCACTGCCGCGCCCTGCCCCGGCGCCACCGGCACGCGCGTGGCTGCCTCCCAGGCAGCAATGCAGGCCAAGGCACAGGCACAGATGCAAGCCCAGGCCCCTTCGGCCATGGAGCACGCCATGCACCTGGACCTGCAGACCCACTGGCCCACGCACCGCATCCGCAGCTTTCTGAGCCTGCAGCCGCGCTGAACGCGCCGCCCGCCTTGTCCGTCCCCTCGTCAGAAAGGAGCTCCCCCATGGACCCCGATCCGAGTCGATCTTGCCCTGACCCCTCCGACACGGTCCGGCCGCACATGCCTGCGGCCCTTCCGCCCCATCCCAAGGCCCCGGCCGGGAGACCCGCGCACGTCCATTGACGGATAGGTGCCGGGCTTCTTCCGCCGCAACGAAAGAAGCCCGCCATGCAACACGTCATCACCGCGCTGCGCACCACGCCGGCAACCACGCCCGCCACAGCACCCGTCTCCACAAGCGCCAGCCACACCTCCCGCGCCAGCACCCTGCAGCTGGCCCTGCAAGCCGCCATTGCGGCACGCCACACCGGACAACTGCACGCCCTGCTGCAGCAACACGGCCCCGATCTCTTCGCCCATGCCCTCGTGGCGCTCACGCAGCGCCAGCAGGCCGACGTCCTGTCCCTGCTGGCGGCGCAGGAGCGCGCCGAGGTCTACCGCCACCTGCCTGCCCATGCGCGGCGCCAATGGCTGCAGTCGGCCACCGTGACCCGCCCGCCGCTGCGCCGCCGCCTGCTGTGCGCCTGCCAGCGCAACTGGCACTGGCTGCGCGCCACCCTTCGTTCGAGCCAGGCCTGAGCCGCCAGGGAGGTCACCATGAAAAGCCTCAAGCACCTGTTCCAGGCGTTTCTGCGCAGCCGCCACGCCCTGGGGCTGTTCCGGCGCAATGCCCTGCCCTCGGGCACGGCCGTGCACCACTCGCGCTCGGTATCGCCGACCCTCACGCGCGAGCTGCTGCGCGCCTCGCGCGATGACATTGCCGCCGTGCTGGCGCGCACCGGCTCCAGCGAGGACGGCCTGACCCGCGAGCAGGCCCGCGCCGCGCTCGCGCGTTTCGGCCCCAACGAGGTCGAGCACGAAAAGCCGCTGCCCGGCTGGCTGCACCTGTGGTACTGCTACCGCAATCCCTTCAACCTGCTGCTGACGCTGCTGGCCGTGGTCTCCTACGCCACAGAGGACATGAAGGCCACGGTCGTCATCGCCTCCATGGTGCTGCTGTCCACGCTGCTGCGCTTTGTGCAGGAAGGCCGCTCCAACCGCGCCGCCGCGCGGCTCAAGGCCATGGTCAGCAGCACGGCCACGGTGCTGCGCCGCAATGGCGGCCCACCGGCCCCTGCAGATGCCGACTCCGCAGACGCCCCGCACAGCGGCTTCGGCCAGCAGGCGCGCCGCTACGAGGTGCCGCTGCGCGAGGTCGTGCCCGGCGATTTCGTGGTGCTGTCGGCCGGGGACATGATTCCTGCCGACTGCCGCGTGCTCAGCGCCAAGGACCTGTTCGTGAGCCAGTCCGCCATGACCGGCGAATCCCTGCCCGTGGAAAAGCGCGCCGACGCCAGTGCATCCAATGGCACCGGCGTGCTGGACGCCAGCAACCTGCTGTTCATGGGCACCAACGTGGTCTCGGGCACGGCGCTGGCCGTGGTGCTGGCCACGGGCAACCGCAGCTATTTCGGCACCATTGCCACGCGGGTGACCTCCAACGACCGCGCGCCTACGGCCTTCGAGACCGGGGTCAACAGCGTCAGCTGGCTGCTGATCCGCTTTGCGGCGGTGATGGTGCCCGTGGTGCTGTTCATCAACGGCTACACCAAGGGCGACTGGGCCGAGGCCTTCCTGTTCGCGCTGTCCGTGGCCGTGGGCCTGACGCCCGAGATGCTGCCCATGATCGTGACCTCCACCCTGGCCAAGGGTGCCGTGGTGCTGTCGCGCCGCAAGGTCGTGGTCAAGCGGCTGGACGCCATCCAGAACTTCGGTGCCATGGACGTGCTGTGCACCGACAAGACCGGCACGCTGACCCAGGACCGCATCGTGCTGGAGCGCCACACCGACGCCTTCGGCCAGCCCTGCGATGAGACGCTGCGCTTCGCCTACCTCAACAGCCACTACCAGACCGGCCTGAAGAACCTGCTCGACCATGCCGTGCTCGAGCATGTGGAGCTGCACACCCAGATGCGCCTGGCCGAGGACTACCGCAAGGTCGATGAGATCCCCTTCGACTTCGAGCGCCGCCGCATGTCCGTGGTGGTGGCCGAGCGCAACCACCACCACGAGCTGATCTGCAAGGGCGCGGTTGAGGAGATCCTGGGCACCTGCACCCGGCTGCGCGAAGGCGACGGCACGCGCCCGCTGGACGAGGAGCAGCTGGCCCGCGTGCGCCGCGTGACGCGCGAACTCAACCGCGAGGGCCTGCGCGTGGTCGCCGTGGCCATGAAGGAAGTGCCGCCGCACAAGAGCGACTACGGCGTGGCCGACGAGTCGGAGCTGACCCTGATCGGCTACATCGCCTTCCTGGACCCACCGAAGGAAACCACGGCCGAGGCGCTGGCCGCCCTGGCCGCGCACGGCGTGGCCGTCAAGCTGCTGACCGGCGACAACGAACTGGTGGCCGCCAAGGTCTGCCGCGATGTGGGGCTGCCCGCAGACCACATCGTCCTGGGCACGCAGATCGAGCACATGAACGACGAGATGCTGCGCCAGACGGTGGAGCGGCACCAGCTGTTCGCCCGGCTCACGCCGCTGCACAAGGAGCGCATCGTGCATGCGCTGCGCGCCAACGGCCACATCACCGGCTTCATGGGCGACGGCATCAACGACGCCCCGGCCCTGCGCGCGGCCGACATCGGCATCAGCGTGGACAGCGCCGTGGACATCGCCAAGGAAGCGGCCGACATCATCCTGCTGGAAAAAAGCCTGATGGTGCTGGAGCAGGGCGTGATCGAGGGCCGGCGCACCTTCAGCAACATGCTGAAGTACATCCGCATGACGGCCAGCTCCAACTTCGGCAACGTGTTCTCGGTGATGGTGGCCTCGGCCTTCATCCCCTTCCTGCCCATGCTGCCGCTGCACCTGCTGGTGCAGAACCTGCTGTACGACCTCTCGCAGATCGCCATCCCCTTCGACAACGTGGACGACGAACTGGTGCGCCAGCCGCTGCGCTGGAACCCGGCCGACCTGGGCCGCTTCATGGTGTTCTTCGGGCCCATCAGCTCGCTGTTCGACATCCTGACCTTCGCGCTGATGTGGTTCGTCTTCGCCGCCAACACGCCCGAGCAGCAGACGCTGTTCCAGTCGGGCTGGTTCGTCATCGGGCTGCTCACGCAGACGCTGATCGTGCACATGATCCGCACGCCCAAGATCCCCTTCCTGCAAAGCCGCCCGTCCTGGCCGCTGCTGCTGGCCACGGCGGCCGTGATGGCGGCCGGCATCTTCCTGCCGATGGGGCCGCTGGCCGGCTACTTCAAGCTTCAGGCGCTGCCGGCGGCCTACTTCCCGTGGATGATTGCCATATTGCTAGGCTACGCTTGCCTGGCCACGCTGCTCAAGCGCGTCTACATCCGCCGCTACGGCTGGCAGTGACGCACCCTTCAGCGCCCCTTTCAACGCCCCTTCAACCCATTCACCAGGAAAGTCCGGAACCCCATGCAGGCCCTGCAGAACCTCAACCCCGGCGCCATGCTGGACACCTTCGTCAGCCTGACCACGGCCTTCGTGTTCGGCGCCCTCATCGGCCTGGAGCGCCAGGTGCGCCAGCGCACGGCGGGGCTGCGCACCAACACCCTGGTCGCCGTGGGCGCGGCCGTCTTCGTGGACCTGGCCGTGCGCCTGGGCGGGGCCGAGGGCGCCACGCGCGTGGTGGCCTACGTGGTCTCGGGCGTGGGCTTCCTGGGCGCGGGCGCCATCATGAAGGAAGGGGCCAACATCACCGGGCTGAACACGGCGGCCACGCTGTGGGGCTCGGCCGCCGTGGGCGCCTGTGCGGGCGCCAGCCTGGTGGCCGAGGCGGGCCTGGCCACGCTGTTCGTGTTGGCCAGCAACACCTTGCTGCGCCCCGTGGTCAACCGCATCAACCGCCGCCCGGTGGATGACGAATCCACGGAATCGACCTACTACGTCTACGCCATCTGCCACCGCGGCGCCCAGGGCGATGTGCGCGAGCAGATGCTGGAGCTGCTGGAGAACGCCAGCTACCCCGTGCGCGGCGTGGAAACCCACGCCTTCGGCCCGCAGGACACCGAGATCGAGGCCATGCTCTACGCCACCTCGGTGGACTCCGACGAGCTGGACCGCGTGATCGCCGCCATCGAGGCCCTGCCCGGCGTGCTGCAGGCATTCTGGAACGCCGGCACGGAGGAATGAGTAGGGGTATCACACAGTCCTAGATCTAGGACACCGAGGAAGGGCCGCCCCGCACCGAGGGTGTCGTCCCACTCCCGCGAAGCGAGAGAGGGGGAAGCGGCACAGCCGCTCAGGGGGTGTCTTTTTCTGGCACCGGCAACCCGAGATGGCGGTACGCCGCCTGGGTCGCCATGCGCCCGCGCGGCGTGCGCTGCAAAAAGCCCTGCTGGATCAGATAGGGCTCGATCACGTCCTCGATGGTGCCCGCCTCCTCGCCGATGCTGGCCGCGATGTTGTCCAGACCCACGGGGCCGCCGTCGAAGCGGTGCACCACGGCCTCCAGCAGCTTGCGGTCCATGATGTCGAAACCCTGGGGATCGACATCGAGCATGGCCAGCGCACGGTCGGCCAGTTCGCGCGTGATGCTGCCGTCGCCACGCACATCGGCATAGTCGCGCACGCGGCGCAGCAGGCGGTTGGCAATGCGCGGCGTGCCGCGCGAGCGGCGCGCGATCTCGAAGGCGCCCTCGTCGTCAATCGGCGCGTTCAACAGGCCTGCACTGCGCCGCACGATGCGCGCCAGCTCCTCGGCCGTATAGAACTCCAGCCGCGCCACGATGCCGAAGCGGTCGCGCAGCGGGTTGGTCAGCATGCCCGCGCGCGTGGTCGCGCCCACCAGCGTGAACGGCTGCAGGTCCAGCTTGATGGAGCGCGCCGCCGGCCCCTCGCCGATCATGATGTCGATCTGGTAGTCCTCCAGCGCCGGGTAGAGGATTTCCTCGACCACGGGCGACAGGCGGTGGATCTCGTCGATGAACAGCACATCGTTGGCTTCGAGGTTGGTCAGCAGCGCCGCCAGGTCCTTGGGCTTTTCCAGCACGGGGCCGCTGGTCTGGCGCAGGTTCACGCCCAGCTCGGCCGCGATGATGTGCGACAGCGTGGTCTTGCCCAGGCCCGGCGGGCCGAACAGCAGCACATGGTCCAGCGCCTCGTTGCGCTTTCGGGCCGCGCCGATGAAGATCTCCAGCTGCTCGCGCGCCTTGGCCTGGCCCACGTACTCCTGCAGCAGCTTGGGGCGCAGGGCGCGCTCCATGGCCTCTTCCCCGCGCGAGACCGGCGCTGCCGAAATCATGCGCGGCTTTTCCGGTGCCTTGTCTGGCGGGAAGCCGCCCTGCGCAAAGCCGCCCTGCCCGAAATCGTCGGTATGGATGCTCATGCGCCGCTCACTTGGCCAGCGCCTTCAGCGCCAGCTTGATGCCTTCGGTCACGCCCACGTCGGGCGGCAGCTTCTTGAGCGCGGCGGCCGCATCCTTGTCGGAATAGCCCAGCGCCATCAGCGCCTGCACGATGTCGTTCTGGTCGTTGTTCACGAACAGCGACTGCGCGCCCGTATCGGCGCCGATCTTGCCCTTGAGCTCCAGCAGCAGGCGCTCGGCCGTCTTCTTGCCGATGCCCGGCACCTTGACCAGGCGGCCCACCTCCTGCAGCGTCACGGCTTGGGCCAGGTCCTCCACGCTCATGCCGCTGAGCACCGACAGCGCCATGCGCGGGCCGATGCCGGTGATCTTGATCAGCTCGCGGAAAGCCTGGCGCTCGCTGTGCGTGCCAAAGCCGTACAGAAGCTGCGCATCCTCGCGCACCACGAAGTGCGTCAGCAGGCTGACCTTGGCCCCACTGGCGGGCAGGTTGTAGAAGGTGCTCATGGGCACCTGCACCTCGTAGCCCACGCCGCCGCAGTCCACCAGCACCTCGGGCGGGTTTTTTTCCAGCAGCGTTCCTGTCAATTTGCCTATCATTGGTGTCCTTTGCCGCCCTGGGGGCGGCTTTTCATGCCCGTCCGCAACCGAACGCCGGCCCATTCACAGGGTATGGCACCACGCCCTCGCGCTGGCCGCCGCCCGGAATCTCTGGAATTATCCGCGTGATCCTGCGCCACACCTTCACACCCCACGACAACAACCGGTTGAGCCACGTCTGCGGCCCGGCCGACGCGCACCTGCGCACCATCGAGATCGCAATGGGCGTCAAGATCGCCCACCGCCACGAGCAATTCAAGATCGACGGCCCCAAGGCCAAGGCCAACGACGCCCTGGAGCTGCTGCAGGCCCTCTACGAGATGGCCGACGACCCCATCCTGGACGACTCCCTGCAACTGATGCTGGCCGGTGATACCGAACTCATCGAGCAGCCCCAGGACGCCATCCAGCTGTCCACGCGCCGCCCCGACCTGCGCGCGCGCACGGCCAACCAGTCGGCCTACCTGGAGAACATCGCCCGCCACGACATCACCTTCGGCATCGGCCCGGCCGGCACCGGCAAGACCTACCTGGCCGTGGCCTGCGCCGTGGACGCGCTGGAGCGCAGCGCCGTGCAGCGCATCGTGCTCACGCGCCCGGCCGTGGAAGCGGGCGAGCGCCTGGGCTTCCTGCCCGGCGACCTCACGCAGAAGGTCGATCCCTACCTGCGCCCGCTGTACGACGCGCTCTACGACCTCATGGGCTACGAGAAGGTGCAAAAGGCGTTCGAGCGCAATGTGCTGGAGATCGCGCCGCTGGCCTTCATGCGCGGGCGCACGCTGAACAACGCCTTCGTCATCCTGGACGAGGCGCAGAACACCACGCCCGAGCAGATGAAGATGTTCCTCACGCGCATCGGCTTCGGCGCCCGCGCCGTGGTCACGGGCGACGTCAGCCAGATCGACCTGCCCAAGGGCGCCCTGAGCGGCCTGATCGATGCCGAACGCGTCTTGAAGCGCGTCAAGGGCATCGCCATCAACCACTTCACCAGCGCCGACGTGGTGCGCCACCCGCTGGTGGCACGCATCGTGGACGCCTACGACGCACGCGGCCAGGCCCCTGCGCGCCGTGCCGCACCGCGCCTTGCAGCGCATTGATCCCGACAGCCACAGCAGACGCCCGCCCACGGGCGCTCCAAAGCACAAGCCCAAGCTCACGCCCACGCACTCCCCCATGTCCCTGAACCAACTGCAACTGTCCCTGCAATTCGCGCGCTTTGCCGAGGCACCCGTCCACCGCGCCGTGCTGTCCCGCAGCAAGGTCACGCGCTGGATACGCCATGCCCTGGCCGTCGATGCCGAGATCACCGTGCGCATCGTCGACGCCGAGGAAGGCCAGCAGCTCAACCGCGAGTACCGGCAAAAGGACTACGCCACCAACGTCCTGACCTTCGACTACCAGCAGGAGCCCACCGCCATGGCCGACCTGGTGCTGTGCGCCCCCGTGGTCGAGCGCGAGGCGCGCGAGCAGAACAAGACGCTGGAGGAGCACTACGCCCACCTGCTGGTGCACGGCACGCTGCATGCCCAGGGCTGGGACCATGAAACCAGCGAGCAGGACGCCGAGGAAATGGAAGCCTACGAGACCGACATCATGGTCGAGCTGGGCTTTGCCGACCCCTACGCCAAGTAGGCGGCACCAGGGCCCGCGCGGGCCTCAGCGCGCCGTATCGATGACGACCCGGCCGCGCACCTGGCCGGCAAGCAGCCGGGGCGCCAGCGCAACCGCATCGGCCAGACCCGCCTCTTCGGTATTGCGCTCCAGCACCTCGCGCGGCAGTTCGGCGGCCAGCCGCGCCCAGGCCTGCTCGCGCCGCGCCTGCGGCGCATAGACGCTGTCGATGCCCAGCAGCGACACGCCGCGCAGGATGAACGGCGCCACGGAAGCCGGCAGGTCCAGCCCCTGGGCCAGTCCGCAGGCCGCCACGCAGCCGCCGTAGCGCAGGCTGGCGCACACATTGGCCAGCGTATGGCTGCCCACGCTGTCCACGGCCGCCGCCCAGACCTCCTTTTGCAGCGGCTTGCCGGGCGCATCCAGGCTGCTGCGCTCCACGATCCGCGCCGCGCCCAGCGCCTTCAGGTGCTCGGCCTGTTCGGGCCGCCCGGTGCCGGCATGCACCTCGAAACCCAGGCGCGACAGCAGGGCCACGGCAATGCTGCCCACGCCGCCATTGGCCCCCGTCACCAGCACCGGGCCGCTGGAAGGCGTGATGCCCTGCGCCTGCAGCGCCATCACGCACAGCATGGCCGTATAGCCGGCCGTGCCTATGGCCATGGCATCCCGTGCGCTGAAGGCCTCGGGCCGGCGGACCAGCCAGTCGCCGTTCACGCGCGCCTGCTGGGCGAGCCCGCCCCAGTGGGTCTCGCCCACGCCCCAGCCGTTGAGCAGCACGGCATCGCCGGGCTGGAAACGGGCGTCCTCGCTGTCCAGCACCGTGCCAGCCAGGTCGATGCCCGGCACCATGGGGAACTGGCGCACCACGGGCGAGCGCCCCGTGATGGCCAGTGCATCCTTGTAGTTGAGCGTGGAATGCGAGACGGCCACGCGCACCGCGCCGGCGGGCAGGCTGGCTTCGTCCAGCTCCACACACTCGGCACGGGTTTCACGCGGTACGGGTTGGGTCAGCAGCAAGGCTTTGAACATGGGGTCTCCAGCAAGGCAGTGGCAAAGGAATCCAAAGGCAATCAGGACTGCGGCGCGCCCAGCACGCCGCTGCGGCACAGGCGGGCAATGGCCTCATCCGCCATCCCCAGTTCCCGCAGCAGCGCGAGATTGCCATCGCCCAGGGCGGGGGCCGGCGCACCCGGCAGGGGCTCGGCATCCATCCACCGGAACCCCAGTCCCGGAGTGTCCACCGCAGCGCCGCCGGCGCCATAGCTCACAGGTGACACGGTGCCGGCAGCGCGGGCCTCGCCCAGGAATTCGCCCAGGCGCCGCACCCTGGCGGCAGGCACGCCCACGGCGTTGAGCCGGGCTTCCATGTCCCGTGCGCTGCGTGCGGCGAAGGCCTCGGCCAGACATGCCTGCAGCCGCTGCAGCGCGGACGCATCGCGCGCGGCGACAAAGCCGCCCTCGGGCGCGTTGAAGGCATCGAGGTCCAGCAGCGTGGCGTCCTCGCACAGGGCATCGAGCCCCAGCACGCCGGCGAGCCTGCGAAACTGCTGCGGCGTATTGGCGGCCGTGGACAGCCAGCCGTCGGCGCACCGGTAGGTGTCGGCCGCCGGGCTCCCCGTATAGCCGCGGTTGCCCACGCGCCGTGGCTCCACGCCATGGGTGAGATAGGTACAGGCATGCGGGTACATCAACATCAGCGAGGCCTGCAGCATGGAGGCATCGATGTGCTGGCTGCGCCGCTCGCCAGGCGCCCAGGCGTTGCGCTGGTGCAGGGCCGCCGTGACCGACAGCGCCCCCAGCATGCCCACCGCCACGTCGATCACGGGAAAGCCCACCTTCACGGGCGGCGCTTCCTCGTCGCCCCCCGCCATCATCATCATCCCCGTGAGCGCCTGCACCACATGGTCATAGGCGCCCCGCCCGGCCCACTCGCCCTGCTGGCCAAAGCCCGAGATGGAGCAGTACACCACGTCGGGACGCACCGCCCGGATGTCCTCGTAGCCCAGGCCGTGGCGCGCCACCACGCCGGGGCGGAAGTTCTCGATGAACACATCGGCCGTGCGCGCCAGGGCACGCACGATATCCGCGCCCTCGGGCTGGCGGATGTCCACCGCCAGCGAACGCTTTCCCGCATTGAGCGCCACGAAGCCCGAAGGCATGCCGCCCCCGGGCTCGCCGGGCGCCCGGCTGTTGCGCATGACCTCGCCACGCGTGGGCTCGACCTTGATGACCTCGGCCCCGAGCTGGGCCAGGTAGTGCGAGGCCAGCGGCCCCGCGATCACATGCGACATGTCGATGACGCGCACTCCTTGCAGCGGCTTGTCCATACCCGTCTTGCCTTTCCCTGGTTCAACTGTTGGCGTTGATGCCGGCCAGCTCGATGATGGCGGCCCACTTGCGGTTCTCGCTGCGCACGAAATCGGCGAAGGCCTGCGGCGAAGCGCTGGCCGTGGCCTCGTTGCCGACAGCCTCGAACGAGGCGCGCAGCGCTGGCTGGGCGGCGGCCTGGCGCACGGCGGCGTGCAGGCGCTCGACCACGGCAGGGGGTGTCCTGGCCGGAGCCCACAGCCCGAACCAGGACTCCTGCACTGCCAGCTCGCTGCCCAGCACCTCCTGCAGCGTGGGCACCTCGGGCAGCTGCGCCAGGCGCTTGCGGCTGGTCACCGCCAGGGCCCGCAGCTTGCCGCCCTGCACCTGGGGGATGCCGGTGCCCGCCACCGGAAACGCATACTGTGTATCCCCGCGGATCAGCGATGCCGCAATCTCCACCGATCCCTTGAGCGGTATGTGCGTGACCTGCAGGCCCGCCAGCGAGGCCAGCGTGGCGCCCGCCAGATGGGCCGAAGTGCCTATGCCGCCCGAGCCGTAATTGGCCTGCGCCGGCTGGGCCTTCAGCCCCGCGATCAGCTCCCGGGCCGTGCGCCAGGGCGCATCGGCACGCACCACCAGCACCGTGGGCGATGAGGCCAGGTTGCTGACGGGCGTGAAGTCGCCGATGGGGTCGAAGCGCAAGCCCGGTTGCAGCAGCTTCTGGATCAGGTGGGTGTTGGAGCCCATCAGGCAGGTGTAGCCATCGGCGGGCTGCTGCGCCACATACTGCGCGGCCAGCACGCCGGCCGCGCCCACCTTGTTCTCGATCACGATGGACTGTCCCAGGATCTCCCCCAGCACCGGGCCGGCCTGGCGCAATTGCACATCAGGCCCCCCGCCCGCCGCATACGGGGAAATCACCCGCACCGGCCGGCTCGGAAAATCGCTGGCCCGCACCAGCGGAAGCGCGGCAGCCGCCAGGCTGCCTGCCAGAAAGACGCGTCTGTCCATGGTCCTGTCTCCTTGTCGCTTGTCGTCGTGGGGTCACGATAGAACGGCAGGTCCATTTCCAATAGTGATATGTTTGGATGGATGGCAAACCTCCGGTAATCACTCCACCCCCGGGAACATGCACGACTTCGACCCGCAACGCCTGCTGTCGCGGCTGCGCTTCAAGCACCTGCAGCTCCTGCTGGCCCTGCACCAGGGAGGCAGCCTGCGTGCCGCCGCCGGCCTCATGCATTTGACCCAGCCCGCGCTGAGCAAGGCCCTGGGCGAGATCGAGGCGGCCTTCGGCGTGACGCTGTTCCTGCGCAATGCGCGCGGGCTCGAACCCACGGCCCAGGGCGAGATCGCCATCCGCGGCGCGGCCATGCTGCTGGCCGAGCTGCGCCATCTGGGCAGCGAGACCGCCCAGCAACCCGCCATCACCTTGCTGCGCATCGGCACCCCGCCCTTCGTGGCACAGGGCTACCTGCCCGGCGTACTGGCGGACCTGGCCGCACAGCAGCCCCATGTGCGTGTACAGCTCAAGGAAGAGCGCGTGCCTTTGCTTGTGCAATGCCTGCTGGACGGCGAGCTCGATGCCCTCATCACCAGCTACCCCACCGAGCTGCCCGAGGCTGCAGGCCAGCCGCTGCGCTACGAAAAACTGTTCGACACCGGCTTCACCGTCATCGCCCCGCCGGACCACCCTGCAGGCCACGCGCGCAGCAACCGCTGGGAGGAGCTGGCGCGCCAGCGATGGATCCTGCCCACGCGCAGCTCCATGCTGCGCCGCATGATGGAAGAGGTGTTCCGCCGCGAAGGCGTGATCGCGCCCACGCCCGTCATCGAATCCACCAGCCCCTTCACCAACCTGCAACTGGTCCGGGCCGGCCTGGGGCTCAGCGCCGTGCCCGACTCCACGCTGCAGGCCTCGCCCCGGTCGCTGGGGGTGCGCAGGGTGCATGTCACACCCGCCATCTCCATGGGCCCCGTGGCGCTGATCTACCGCAGCGCCGTCGCCAACCCACGCGTCGCCCTGCTGCGCGCCACGCTGGGCCTGCCCGGCCCGGTGGTGGAGCCGCCCTAGTCGCCTGGTGGCCACCACGCCGGCGCGATCCTGTCCTTTTGCGCAAAGCAGCCCTGACCCCACCGCCATGCCGGTGCGACAGCCCGGCCGATGGTCCAGCACTAAGATCGGCCTCGACCTATAACACCGGCCTGGCCGCGCAAGGCCACGGCGGCCTGCCGATGCCCGGCTCCAGGAGGAGACAACACCCATGTGGGACATCGCCCTGCTCATGAGCGCCGCCTTCGTGGCCGGCGCGCTCAATGCCGTCGCCGGAGGCGGCAGCTTCCTCACCCTGCCCGCCCTGGTCTTCACCGGCGTGCCACCCGTGGCCGCCAACGCCACCGGCACCGTCGCCCTGCTGCCCGGCTACATGGCCGGTGCCTGGGGCTTTCGCCAGGACATGGAGCCGCCGCCCGGCCTGGGCATGCGCGGCGTGATCGTGCTGTCGCTCATCGGCGGCTCGCTGGGCGCGGCCCTGCTGCTGGTCACGCCCGACCACCTGTTCCGCAAGGTCGTCCCCTGGCTGCTGCTGGCCGCCACCGCCATGTTCGCCTTCGCGCCCCAGCTCAGGCGCATGGCATCGCGCGGCAGCGCCGAGCATGCCGCCCATGCATCGCCCCTGAAGGCCGGCGCCGGCATGCTGGCCGTGGCCATCTACGGCGGCTACTTCAACGGCGGCCTGGGCATCCTGCTGCTGGCCCTGTTCGGCCTGCTGGGCCAGACCAGGCTGCACGCCATGAACGGCATGAAGAACCTGGTCTCCGCCCTGCTCACGGCCATTGCCGTCGCCATCTATGCGGCCGGCGGCGTCGTGCAGTGGGAGCAGGCCCTGGTCATGATGATCGCCGCCACCGCAGGCGGCTACGGCGGCGCCCGCCTGGCGCGCCGCATCCCGCCCGAATGGCTGCGCGCGGGCATCGTGCTGACGGGGCTGGTGATGGCGGGGGTGTTTTTCTGGAGGCAGTGAGGCCAGAAAGCTACTTCTTCGGCGCCGCACTCTGCGCTGACTTCGATACGCGCTTGCCTGTGGATTTTTCCGGCGTCGCCGCATCCGTGTCTGGCTGAGGGCCTCGCTGTGGCAGGGCCAGGGCTTGCGCAAGCGATTGCAACCGCTCTTCGATACGCTTCACGGTTTCCAGCGTTTCGTCACCGACGCGGGTATCCAGATTCATTTGCGAACTACCGCTGTCCATGCCCGAAACGCGCGGCGCCGCAAAGGTCTGCTGTAGCCGAGACACGACCTCGGCAGTCATTGAGCGCCGGTTCTCTTCAGAAGCGGCATCCAGCAGATCCTTCAACTCCTGAGGGATACGCATGTAGATGGTTGGGTCGTCGCGTGCCATCCGCGCACTTTGCCATGGAACACGCTTGCCATTTTCTATGCACAATGCATAGAATATTGAGTGCATAGATCGTGCATAGAAAGCCCGAGTCATTGAAGCGACGGACAAAGGAATCGATATGGCTGCGTCACGGCACTCAACGAACAAGCCCTGCACGATGGACACCGCTGCCTGGCCAACCATGCAGCAAATGATCGCCCTGTCCCTCGACCGCGCCGAGATGGGGCTGGTTGCCCTGATCGAAACACGCTGTGCCGACATGGACTGGCATGACGCGGATGTAGAGGTGGACCTGGCTGCAGACCTGGCGCTGAATCACATCCGGCAAATTCGGCACAAGGTATTCGAGGACGCCAGCGAATTCGACAACGAGTGGTACCTCGCCCGCGCAGCCATCGCCCTCGCCGCCCAGGCCTTCGACCGGCCACAGAGCCTCTACGCCCGGCGCCTGAAACTGCTCTTGCAACTGTTTGATGAAGCACCGTCCTTTGTGGAATACGCGGAGCATGGTCCGGAAGGTTGAATGCAGGCAGGCCTGTGCCGCATCCAGGGCGGTCGGCTTTCATGTGTCGAATGACTGGGCGGAAGTGGATGAAAAAAAGCGCCTTGCTTTCACAAGGCGCTTTCGCATTTCAATAGCCGGAGAGTGTCACTGCATCTGCTTCAGATTCCCGATGCGCACCAGCATTTCCGTGAACATCTGCATGTCGGCGCGCAGGTCGGGCAGTTCCTTGTATTCGAGCGCGTTGTGCGCCGTGTACTTCTTGCCGGGCATGGCAGGGCCGAAGTTGATGGCGTTGGGCATGAGCTTGGCCGTGGTGCTGCCGGCCGTGGGCACGGGCTTGGCGTCCAGGCCCGTGGTGTCGCCGAAGATGTTGAGCAGGGTGGACAGCCAGGCGCCCTTGGGGTCGCGCGCCATCCAGTTGCCCTGGGTGTATTGCAGGGTCAGGGGACCTTGGCGGCCGCGCTCCAGCGGGTGATGCGTTGCTCGACTTCGGTGCGCAGTTGCTCGGGCGTCTTGCCGCGCGGCATGCGCACGTTGGTGGTGACTTCCAGCTTGCCGTCTGCCGCCTTGATGAGGTTGGGCGACAGGGTCAGCGGGCCCATGAAGTCGTCGGCATAGGCAACGCCCAGCTGCTTGCCGAAGTAGTCGAGGCCGAAGGCGCCGTTGATGTAGCGCAGGGCGTTGCTGTAGGCATTGGGCTGGACCAGGGCCACGCCATCTGTGGGCATGAGCACCTGCTGCAGGAACAGCGTCAGGCGCGGCACGGGGTTGACGCCTTCCTCAGGGCGCGAGCCGTGGGCCGAGGTGCCCGTGACCTTGACGGTGGCTGCGGTGCCGCTGCGCTGGATGTCGATGGTGAACGGCCCGCCCTGCCCTGCATAGCTGGTGGTGAAGTCACCCTTGGCCGCCTGCAGGCGCGCGGCGATGGCTTCGATGGCGGCTTCGTCGCCGGCCGTGATGGTGGCGGTGGCAGTCTGCGCAATGGCGTTGGCCGAGGCGGCGCCGGCCATGGCGGTGATGGCGGGCTGGGCGGGGTCGGCCTTCACGTCGTCGAACACGGCCTTGAGCGCGCCCGAGCCTTTTTCTGCAACAACGGCGGGGTACTTGCTGTCCAACACGATGTTGTAGGCGGGCAGCGTGGTCTTGCCCTGGTAGTACTTCATGGCGTCGCCGCCGGTTTCCTCGGTGGTCTCGATCATGAGCCGAATGCCGCGCGACAGGGGCAGGCCGCTGTCCTTGACGGCCTTCATGGCGAACAGCACGGTGGCGATGGAGCCCTTGTCGTCGATGGTGCCGCGCCCGTAGAGCTTGTCGCCCACGCGCGTGACCTTGAAGGGGTCGATGGCCTGGCCATCCAGCACCCATTCGGCGGGGACGACGGGCACGACGTCGGCATGAGTGAGGATGCCGAATTCATCGGTGCCCGCGTTCGAGGCGCTCGCGGTGTTCGCAGGCAGGGTGACCTCGAAGATGCGGTTGTCCACGTTGCGGTACTGCAGGCCGAAGTCCCTGGCCATCTGCTGCACCAGTTCGCCAAAAGCCAGGATGGCCGGGCTTTCATGGGGCGGCACCTTGGCATCGCGCACGGTGGGCAGGGCGACCATGCGCTCGATGCTGGCCAGCACGGCCTGCTCCTGCGTGAGACGTGTGTACAGGCCCAGCAGGCGGGCGATGTGGTCGAGGTCCTCGCCCGCAAGCGCCTGGCCTGCCGCATGGCGCTGCACGGCCTGGGCGATGGCAGGCTGCGCGGCCGCGGCCTGCTTCAGGAAGCTGGCGAAGTCGGTGGGTGCCGGCTGGGCCTGGGCCAGGGCGTCCAGCGCGGGCTTCCTGAGGGTGTCGGCGCCGGCCGCGCCGCTCCACGCCAGGGCCATGCTCATGGCAAGGGCCAGGGTGGAGGCTTTGAACGGATGGTTCTTCATGGTCGTCGGTCTGTCGATGAATGCTGAGGCCGCAAGAATACGGGCTTTGCAGGGCTTTTCCGGCCAGGACGTGCTCGCAGATCGCGCCAGAATCCGCCCCAGAACAGCAGGTCTGCAGCGCGCTATGCCGCGGTGGCCGGAGCTATCGACAGCGGGATGGTCACGGGTCCGTCGTTGAGCAGGTGCACCTGCATGTCGGCCCCGAAGCGGCCCGTGGCGACTTCCGGGTGCAGGGCGCGCGCCCGCTGCACGATGTAGTCGTACAGGCGCTCGCCCTCGGCCGGTGGCGCGGCGCGCGTGAAGCTGGGGCGGTTGCCGCCGCCGGTGTCGGCCGCCAGCGTGAACTGGCTGACGATGAGCAGGCCCCCGCAGGCACCCTGCCCGTCCAGGTCCTGCACGCTGCGGTTCATCTTGCCCGCGTCGTCGGCAAAGATGCGCAGCTTGAGCATCTTGGCCAGCAGCTTGTCGGCTTCGGCCTCGGTGTCGCCGCGCTCTGCGCAGACCAGGGCCAGCAGGCCGGGGCCTATGCTGCCGGCGAGCTGGCCGTCGATTTCCACGCGGGCCTGTTTCACGCGCTGCAGGATGCTGATCATTGTTCGGGGTTCGGGTTCTTGTCGGTGGATGGGGAAGGAGTGTCCGCCTGGCCTGCCGCCTCGATGGCGGCTTCCATGGCGGTCTGCATGCCCAGGGGCAGCAGCTCGATGCGCGCGTACAGGCCGGGCACGGCCTGCAGCAGTTCGGCCTCGATCTCGGTGCGCAGCCGGGCGGCGCGGGCCACGCTCCAGTCGCCGGGTACATGCATGTGCAGGTCGGCAAAGCTGCGCTCGCCGGCGCGCCGGCTGGAGATGTTGTCGAAGACCACGCCATGCTCGCGGTGCGCATGGCGGTCCAGAACGGCGTCGATGCGCAGGCGCTCGGGCGCGTCCAGCGCCTGGTCCATCAGACCCTGGGACGACTGCCAGACCAGTTGTGCGCCCTGCACGCAGATGTTGAGCGCCACGCCTATGGCCACGGCCGCGTCCAGCCACAGCCAGCCTGTGAGCGATGCGCCGATCAGGCCGATGACGACGCCGGCCGAGGTCCAGACATCGGTGAGCAGGTGGCGGGCATCCCCCTCCAGCGCCATGGAGCGGTGCTGGCGCGCCGAGCGCAGCATGGCCACGGCCAGCAGGCCGTTGAGGGCCGAGCTGACCACGGACAGCGCCAGGCCCCAGCCCAGTTGCTCCAGCGGCTGCGGGTTCCACAGCCGCGCCAGCGCCGCCCAGGCGATGGCCAGGCTGGCGCCGATGACCAGGATGCCCTCGAAGCCCGCAGAGAAGTACTCGGCCTTGTGGTGGCCATAGGGATGATCGGTGTCGGCCGGCCGCTTGGCGATGGTGACCATGGTCAGCGCGAACACGGCACCGGCTAGGTTGACGAAGGATTCGAGCGCGTCCGACAGCAGGCCCACCGAACCCGTGAGCCACCAGGCCAGGGTCTTGAGGACGATGGTCAGCAGCGCCACGACCACTGAGATGCGCAGCAGGCTGTGCGGCGCCATCCAGTCGGGTGCGTTGGCGGTAGATGGAGGGGACTCGGCCATGCTGCGCTGCGATAGGTGGGGGTGCTGCGGATTAGACCACTGCCTGCGCGGGCCGCATGCCAGAATCCGCGCCATGAATGGATGGCAGCGATCAGCGGGGTGGGTGCTGGCCTGGGCCGTGGCCGCAGGCTGCGGCGCGGCCTGGCTGGCGCATGGGCGCCTGCAGTCGCTGCGCGAGGTCTTCGATACCGATGCCCGCATTGCCCACCGGCTGCTGAGCCAGCGCATGGTGCAGCACGATGCCATCCTGGGCACGCTGGCGCTGCTGCAGCCGCGCCAGCCCGCGCCCGAACAGGCCTCGTGGAAGCAGTTGCCGCGCCTGTATCCGCAGGTGCTGGATGTGGCGCGCCGCTCGGCCGCCGCAGGCGAGTCCTGGCCCGCGCCCTGGCCGCACGGCATGGCCGAGGCCGAGCGCCGCTCCCAGGCCAGCGGCCATGCCGAACTGGCCCTGGCCGATCTGGCCCGGGGCCGCCTGTACCTGGTGCAGGCCGGGCTGCCGGCCAGCTATGCATTGCTGCTGGACCTGCGCTCCACCATCCCCGCCGACGAATGGCCCATGCCACCGGCCACCAGCCCGGTGCGCGCCTGGCTGGCCCTGGGCGGGCAGGAATTCCTGATCCAGCCCGGCAGCACCGGCTCGCCAGGCTGGAACACATGGTCCTGGGAGGTGAGCAAGACCCTGGCCTCGCCCAGCCAGCCGCTGGTGCTGTACCTGCGCCAGCCGCTGGACGCCTCGGTGCTGCCCTGGACGGCCATGCTGGGCTGGGCCCTGGGCTGTGCGCTGGCCGTGGCCGCGCTGCGCGCCCTGCTGCGCCAGCGCGTGGCCCGCCGCCGCGCCGAGCAGTTGCTGCAGCTGGGCCAGGTGGCACGGCTCAATACGCTGGGCGAACTGGCCGCAGGCATGGCGCATGAGCTGAACCAGCCGCTGACGGCCGTGCTGTCCAACAGCCAGGCCGCGCGCCGCCTGCTGGCCGAGGACCCGCCCGAGATGGACGCCGCCCGCCAGGCCATGACGCAGGCGGCCGAGCAGGCCAAGCGTGCGTCCGCCGTGGTAGGCCGGCTGCGCCGCCTGGTAGAGCAACCGGGACTTGCGCCCCAGGCCGAGCCGCTGGATCTGAACCAGGCCGTTGCCGAAGCGCTTTATCTGCTGGAGCCCGAGCTGCGGCGCCGCCAGGTCCAGGTCAAGGTGCAGATGAAAGTGCAGGCCGCCGATCTGCCCGCCGCCCAGGCCGACCCCGTGGCCGTGCAGCAGATACTGCACAACCTGCTGGTCAATGCGCTGCAGGCCATGCAAGAGCAGCCGCCCGCAACACGCCATCTGCGGGTGGAGCTGGAACGACGCGATACCCGCCTGCTGGTGGCGGTGCAGGACAGCGGACCCGGCGTGGCGCCCGAGATGCGCCAGCGCCTGTTCACCCCGTTTGCCACGGGCCGCGCCCAGGGGCTGGGCCTGGGCCTGACGTTGAGCCAGAGCCTGGCCGAATCCATGGGCGGCAGCCTGGAGCTGGCCGCCTCGGGACCGGACAGCGGAGCCCGCTTCGAGCTGCTGCTGCCTGCGGCGTGCGCCAGTGCATGCGCCAATGCATCCACGGCACGCGCCGCCCCCACCGCATCCACACCACCACCACCGAACCCATGACCGCCGCGCCTGCCCAAGACCTGTCCCCGCTGATCCATCTGGTCGATGACGACGAGGCCGTGCGCGACAGCCTGGCCCTGCTGATCGGCACCGTGGGCCTGCGCGTGCAGTGCTGGGCCGATCCGCTGGCCTTTCTCGAAGGGCTGGACCGCCAGGGCATAGGCGCCATCGTGATGGACGTGCGCATGCCCGGCATCGGCGGACTGGCCCTGCTGGGCCGGCTGGTGGAGCAGGGCGTGGACCAGCCCGTGATCATGCTCACCGGCCATGGCACGGTGGACATGTGCCGGCGCGCCTTCAAGGCCGGCGCGGCCGAGTTCCTGGAAAAGCCCGTGGACGACGAAGTGCTGATCGACGCGCTGCAAGGCGCCGTGCGCCAGCATGTGCAGTCGCGCGAACGCCAGCAGGCCGACCGCGATGCTCAGCAGCGCTTCGCCCAGCTCTCGGCACGCGAGCGCGAGGTGCTGGCGCTGATCGTGCAGGGCCTGACCAACAAGGAGATAGGCCGCAGCCTGGAGCTGTCGCCGCGCACGGTGGAAACGCACCGGGCCAACCTCTTCGCCAAGCTGGAGGCGCCCAGCCTGGCCCAGCTCATACGCCGCTACGCCAGCCTGGCGGACACGGCGGCAGGCGCCTGAAGCGCCACCTCCTCGCCCAGCAGCGCGCCTGGCTTCTCCGTATTTCTACGCAGCGCCGCGCGTAGCCGTCCGAATGGTGCGCGGCGGCGGCATTTTCTACAGTGCATGCATGCCGTCCGGGCTTGTGGCCCGGGCCGTCCTGACCCCCAAGGAGAAGACCATGCCACGCCACGCCACCAAGCTCGCCACCCTCGCTGCCCTGACCCTGGGCCTGATCACCACCGCCGCCCAGGCCGAGGCCGTGCGCACGGAAAAGAACATGTCGCTGGAGCTGGCCAACCAGATCGCCGCACGCAGCGTGGCCGCCTGCGCCGCCGACGGCTATGCCGTCACCGCCACCGTGGTGGACCGTGCCGGCACCGTGCGCGCCGTGCAGCGCGCCGACAATGCCGGCCCCCACACGCTGGAGGCCAGCCGTCTGAAGGCCTATACGGCCGCATCGGCCAAGAACAGCACGCTGGCCATCATGGAAGGCGCGCAGAAGAACCCCGGCGCCGCCAACCTGGTGAACATTCCCGGCTACCTGCTGCTGGGCGGCGGGCTGCCGGTGAAGGTGGGCAACGAGGTGATCGGCGCCGTGGGCATCGGCGGCGCGCCCGGCGGCCATCTGGACGACAAGTGCGCCCAGGCTGCACTGGGCCAGGTGCAGGACCTGCTCAAGTAAAGAAGCCGCGCCGCACGTGATGCGGCGCTGCAAAAAAAAGACAGGCCGCTATGGCGGCCCCCGATGCCCGACAGCCGCACGCGCTCCCACGCGTCAGCGGCCGCTCACCCTCGCACAAGAGCGCTATCAAAATCTCTGCGATTCCGCTATAAATCCCCAGCGAGGGGGACGCATGCCAGAGAACATCGATGCGCAAGACACGGGGCCCGACGATGCGCTGTTGCGGCTGATAGCAGATACGGCTCCGGCCATGCTGGCCTACTTCGATGCGCGCACGCTGCGCTGCCGCTTCGCCAACATCAACTACGCACGCAATTTCGGATTGACGCCCGCCGAGGCGATAGGCAAGACCGTGCGCGAGATCGTGGGCGAAGCCGTGTGGCAGCTCATCGCCGAGCATGTGGAGCGCGGCCTGCGCGGCGAACATGTGCGCTACGAGCGCGAGGTGCCCCAGCCGGATGGACCGCCTCGCCATATCGAATCGCTGCTGATGCCGCACTTCGAGCACGGGCAGCTGCAGGGCGCCGTGGTGCAGATCACCGACGTGAGCCACCACCACCATGTGGCGCAGAAGGTGCGCGACAGCGAAGAGCGCATGCGCAAGTTCACCGAGGTCACGACCGAGGCCATCGTCATGCACCGCGATGGCCTGATCATCGACGGCAACGAGGCCCTGTCCCGCCTGGCCGGCTACACGCTGGACGAGCTGACCGGCCGCCCCATCCTCGACTACATCTGCCCCGAGTTCCGCCTCTACGCACTGCAGTACATGCGCAGCGGCCGCGAGGACCGCTTCGACGGCGCCATCCAGCACAAGGATGGCCACCGCATCCCCGTGGAGATCGAGGCCAAGACCATGCCGGCCGAGGGCGGGCCCTACCGCATCGTGCTGGTGCGCGACATCACGCTGCGCCAGCTGGCGCAGGAGCGCATGGACTTCCTGGCCCAGCACGATCAGCTCACCCAGCTGCCCAACCGCGTGCGCCTGATCCAGATGCTGCGCCAGGCGCTGTCGCTGGCTTCGGTCAAGCGGCGCGCCCTGGCCGTGCTCATCATCGACCTGGACCACTTCAAGACCATCAACGACTCGCTGGGCCACCAGGCCGGCGACCTGCTGCTGTGCGAGGTCGCCCAGCGCCTGCGCGGCAGCGTGCGCGCCCACGACCTGGTGGCGCGCGTGGGCGGCGACGAGTTCGTGGTCGTGCTCACCGACGACCCCGATCCGCAGGAAACCGAGACACAGGCCAGCCACCTGCAGCGCATCATCGAGGCGCCCTGCGCCATCGATGGCACGCCGCTGGTGATCTCGCCGTGCATGGGCATCGCCATGTACCCCGGCGACGGGAAAAACGCCGAAGAGCTGCTCAACCGCGCCGAAAGCGCCATGCACATGGCCAAGGACAGCGGCCGGCGCAACCTGCAGTTCTATGCACCCGCCCAGGACGGCCAGGCCACCCAGGCCCAGATGCTGATGCAGGAGCAGCAGCTGCGCGGCGCGCTGGAGCGCGGCGAGTTCGAGCTGTACTACCAGCCCCAGACCTTCACGGCCGATGGCCGGCTGGCGGGCTTCGAGGCCCTGGTGCGCTGGCGCCACCCGCAGCGCGGCCTGGTGCTGCCCGGCGAGTTCATCGGCTTTGCCGAGGCGCGCGGCCTGATCTCGGCCATAGACCACTGGGTGCTGCGCGAGGCCTGCCGCCAGGCGCGCCAGTGGCAGGACGAGGGCCTGGCGCCGGTGCCGCTGTCCGTGAACCTCTCGGCGTTGGAATTCCGCCAGCGCGACATGGCGCGCGAGGTGGCACAGGTGCTGGAGGAAACGGGGCTGGAGGCGCGCTGGCTGCACATCGAGCTGACCGAGTCCACGCTGATGCACACCAGCGGGCAGGTGCAGGACACCTTGCAGGCGCTGCAGGCCCTGGGCGTGGGCCTGGCCATCGACGACTTCGGCACCGGCTACTCCTCCCTGGCCTACCTGCGCCGCCACCCGATCAACCAGCTCAAGATAGACCGCTCCTTCATCGCCGACGTCCCCGATAGCGAGGACGACACGGCCATCGTCACCGCCATCGTGCAGATGGGCCACAGCCTGCACCTGGACATCGTGGCGGAAGGCGTGGAAACACCTGCCCAATTGGCGCTTTTGCGCGAGCTGGGCTGCGGCATGATGCAGGGATACCTTGTGGCGCCCCCCCTGCCGGCCGAGAGGGCGCGCGCCTGGCAATTGCACAACAGTCATCCAGTCCAACGACAATAGCCCATGGTTTTGCTTCACAACCCCTCGCAGGCCTCCAGGGCCGCAGCCACCTTGCACACCGACCCCCAGCGGGCCCTGGAGCACGTACAGCAGATCTACCGGGAGCAGATAGAGCACCTTCGCTCGAACATGCAGCGCTTCGTCTCCGGCGAAACCCCGGCCGCTCCCGTCCACGCCTACTACCCCTTCGTTCGCATGCACACGAGCACCGTGGCGCGCGCCGACACGCAGCTGGCCTACGGCTTCGTCGAGGGCCCGGGCACGCACGAGGCCACGCTCACGCGGCCCGACCTGTTCTCGCGCTACTACGCCGAGCAGTTCCGCCTGCTGATCAAGAGCCACGGCGTGCCGCTGGAGGTGGGGCTGAGCGACAAGCCCATTCCCATCCACTTCTCGTTCGCCGAGAACGACCACATCGAGGGAACGCTCACGCGCGAGCGGCGCCAGCTGATGCGCGATGTGTTCGACCTGCCCGACCTCGAAGCCATGGACGACGGCATTGCCAACGGCACCTGGCGCCCGCATCCCGGCGAGGCCCTGCCGCTGTCCCTGTTCACCGCCCCGCGCGTGGACTACTCGCTGCACCGCCTGCGCCACTACACGGGCACCCAGCCCGAGTGGTTCCAGAACTTCGTGCTGTTCACCAACTACCAGTTCTACATCGACGAATTCATCCGCCTGGGCCACGCCGAGATGGCCCGGGAGGACAGCGAGTACGTGGCCTTCATCGAGCCCGGCAACGTGGTCACGCGCCGCACCGGCCTGCCGGCCCAGCCCAATGACGAGCTGGGCACGCCGCCGCCGCGCCTGCCGCAGATGCCGGCCTACCACCTGGTGCGCGCCGACCACAGCGGCATCACCATGGTCAACATCGGCGTGGGCCCGGCCAATGCCAAGACCATCACCGACCACATTGCCGTGCTGCGCCCGCACGCCTGGATGATGCTGGGCCACTGCGCGGGCCTGCGCAACAGCCAGCAACTGGGCGACTACGTGCTGGCCCACGCCTATGTGCGCGAGGACCATGTGCTGGACGAGGAACTGCCGCTGTGGGTGCCCATTCCCGCGCTGGCCGAAATCCAGCTGGCCCTGCAGCAGGCCGTGGCCGATGTCACGCAGATGGACGGCCCCGACCTCAAGCGCATCATGCGCACCGGCACTGTGGCCAGCACCGACAACCGCAACTGGGAGCTGCTGCCCAACAACCTGCCCCAGCTGCGCTTCAGCCAGAGCCGCGCCGTGGCGCTGGACATGGAAAGCGCCACCATCGCGGCCAACGGCTTCCGCTTCCGCGTGCCCTACGGCACGCTGCTGTGCGTCTCCGACAAGCCGCTGCACGGCGAGATCAAGCTGCCCGGCATGGCCAACCACTTCTACCGCGAGCGCGTGGACCAGCATCTGCGCATCGGCATGCGCGCCATCGACATCCTGCGCGAAGGCGGCACCCAGCGCCTGCACAGCCGCAAGCTGCGCAGCTTCGCGGAGGTGGCGTTCCAGTAGCGCCCCGCCACCGGCCACCGCTTCTCACGGGCCACGCTTCGCACCGCCATCCAGGGACGCACATGCCATCCACGCTGCCTACCCTGGACTTTTTCTCCATGACCGCCGTCGTGGCCATCAACATGATGGCCATGTCGGCCGCCCTGCCGCTGGCCATGGGGCGTCGCGTCAGCGGTGCGGCGCGCCATGCGCAGCACTTCTTCCTGATGCAGGCCCTGGCCTGGACCCTCATCCTGATCGCCAGCCGCCTGCCCCAAGGCCTGATGGGACGTGACCTGCTGTCGCTGGGTGCTGCGGCGTTGGCCGCCACCGCCCAGTGGCAGATGGCGCGCGCCCTGCGCGAATGGCTGGGGCCGCGCCCGATGCTGCTGGAGCGCGGCCTGATCGCGCTGTGCGTGCTGGGGCCGCTGGGCTTTGCGCTGCTGCTGCCCCAGGCGGCCCTGCGCACCGGCTGGTTCAGCGCCGCCCATGGCCTGTGCCTGATGGCGCTGGCCGGCCTGTGCCTGGACCCACAGCGGCCCGTGGCGCGCAGCTGGCGCTACCTGATGTGCGGCGTGGCCGCCTTCATGGGGCTGATGCTGTTCGTGCGCAGCTACCTGGCCCTGGCCACGCCCTTCCTGCCCAGCTTCACCGCAGACAGCGGCGCCAACCAGATCTTCGCCCTGCTGACCACGCTGAGCAGCACGCTGCTCATGGTGGCCGTGCTCGTGGCCTGGCGCGACGAGACCAGCCAGCAACTGCGCGACCTGGCCTTGCAGGACATGCTCACCGGGCTGCCCAACCGCCGCGCCTTGCTGGAGCGCGCACCCGCCATGCTGGCCCATGCCCAGCGCCACCGCCAGGCCCTGGCCCTGGTGATGCTGGACCTGGACCACTTCAAGCATGTCAACGACGAGCACGGCCACGCCGTGGGCGACCAGACGCTGTGCCTGTTCGCCCGCCTGCTGCAGCAGCAGCTGCGCAGCGACGAAATCGCCGCGCGCTGGGGCGGCGAGGAGTTCTGCCTGCTGCTCTACACCACGGACGACGGCGTGGACACCCTGTGCACCCGCCTGCAGTCCGCGCTGCTGCAGGCCTCGCGCAAGGTGCTGGGCTTCGAAGTGCGCTTCAGCGCCGGCTGCGCCCACGCACCCCAGGCCTGGAACGGCCTGTGCCTGGAACTGATGCTGGCGCCCGCAGACGCCGCCCTCTACGCCGCCAAGCGCCGCGGGCGCGACTGCTGGACGCAGGTGCGGCTGAGTCCGGTGGCCGCGTCCGAGGAGCAGGGGCCGCAGCCGTCGGCCTCCATCCCGGAGCAGGCCATGGCGCACGGGCGCACACCAGGCACCTAGAGGACTCCCCCGCGGATCATGTCCACCGCCTTCTCCGCGATCATCACCGTGGGCGCATTGGTGTTGCCGCTGACGATGCGCGGCATGACTGAGGCATCGACCACGCGCAGGCCCTTGATGCCGTAGACACGCAGCTGCGCATCGACCACGTCCATGGGCCCCGGCCCCATGCGGCAGCTGCCCACGGGGTGGTAGATGGTGTCGGCATGGCTGCGAATGAAGGCCTCTATGCCCGCATCGTCCTGCGCGCCGGCCGAGGCCGGCATCTCGCGCCCGCCCAGGGCCGCCAGCGCCGGCTGGGCCAGGATCTCATGGGCGCGGCGCACGCCGTTCACCATGCGCCGCAGGTCCTGCGCATCGGAGAAGAAGGCCGGATCCACCAGCGGCAGGGCCAGCGGGTCGGCACTGGCCAGGCGCAGGCTGCCCCGGCTGGCCGGCTGCAGCACGCAGACATGCAGCGAATAGCCATGGCCCCAGACCGTCTTGCGCCCGTGGTCCACCAGCTTGGCGACGACGAAGTGCAGTTGCAGATCGGGCGCAGGCTCTCCAGGGATGCTGCGGATGAAGCCGCCCGCCTCGGCGAAGTTGGTGGTCAGCATGCCGCGCCGCTGGCTGCGCCATTGACCCACGGCGGCCAGCAATCTGCGCGCACCGCCCAGTGAAAGGCCGAAGCTGTCGGTCAGCTGCGCGCCATCGACCACCAGCACCACATCCGGGTGGTCATGCAGATGGGCGCCCACGCCGGGCAGATGGTGGACCACATCGATGCCCAGCGAACGCAGGTGATCGCCCGGCCCCACGCCAGACAGCATCAGCAGCTGCGGCGACAGCAGTGCGCCACCGCAAAGCAGCACCTCGCGCCGGCAGTGCAGTTGCTGCACCGTGCCGCCCTGCAGGTACTCCACGCCCACGGCGCGCCGGCCTTCGAACAGAATGCGCAGCACCTGGGCACCCGTTTCCACGCGCAGATTGGGCCTGGCACGGTGCGGCGCCAGATAGGCCTTGGCGACGTGGTGGCGCTCGCCGTTGCGCTGGGTGACCTGGTACAGGCCCACACCCTCCTGCGCCTGGCCGTTGAAATCCGCATTGTGCGCATGGCCGGCCTGCACGCCCGCCTGCACGAAGGCCCACGACAGCGGGTTGGGATCGCGCAGGTCGGCCACGTTCAGCGGCCCGCCCGCGCCATGCCAGGCATCGGCGCCGCGCTCGTTGTGTTCGGCGCGCAGGAAATAGGGCAACACCTCGCTCCAGCTCCAGCCCAGGTTGCCCTGGGCCGCCCAGTGGTCGTAGTCGGCCGGCTGGCCGCGCACATAGACCATGGCGTTGACCGCGCTGGAGCCGCCCAGCACCTTGCCGCGCGGCTGGTGGCCACGCCGCCCGTCCAGGCCCGGTTGCGGCACGGTGGACAGGCCCCAGCTGTGGCGACCGCCCTTGGCCATGGCGGCCATGCCCGCCGGACAGTGGATGAGCACGCTGGAGTCGGGGGGCCCGGCCTCCAGCAGCGCCACCTGCGTCTCGGCCTCCTCGCTGAGCCGCCCGGCCAGCACCGAGCCCGCCGATCCCCCTCCGATCACGATGAAATCCAGCATGTCTCCCCTCCCCTGCGGTGTAGCCATCCACTGTTGCAGTCGCCTGCGCGGCGCCGCAAGCCGGGGCAAACCCGGTGGATGCTCCGAATCCCGCTACGATCGCCGGATCGCATTCACGTTCGCATTCACTTTGTTCGTTTGAGGAGACTGACAGTCATGGCAATTCAAACCGTAGGCATCATCGGCGCAGGCACCATGGGCAACGGCATCGCGCAGGCCTGCGCGGTATCGGGCATCGACGTGGTCATGGTGGACATCTCGGAGGCCGCCGTCCAAAAGGGCGTGGCCACCGTCTCGGGCAGCCTGGACCGCCTGATCAAGAAGGAAAAGCTGACCGAGGCAGAGAAGACCGCCGCCCTGGCCCGCATCAAGACATCGACCGACTACGCGGCCCTGAAGGGCGCGCAACTGGTCATCGAGGCCGCCACCGAGAACTACGAGCTCAAGGTCAAGATCCTCAAGCAGCTGGACGCCCTGCTGGATGCCGACGTCATCGTCGCCACCAACACCTCGTCCATCTCCATCACCCAGCTGGCCGCCGTGACGGGCCGTGCCGACAAGTTCATCGGCATGCACTTCTTCAACCCCGTGCCCATGATGGCGCTGGTGGAGATCATCGTCGGCCTGCAGACCAGCGACGAGACACACGCCACGGTCAAGGAACTGTCCGAGCGCCTGGGCAAGAGCCCCATCACCGTGAAGAACGCCCCCGGCTTCGTGGTCAACCGCATCCTGGTGCCCATGATCAACGAGGCCTTCTTCGTGCTGGCCGAAGGCCTGGCATCGGCCGAGGACATCGACGCCGGCATGAAGCTGGGCTGCAACCAGCCCATCGGCCCGCTGGCCCTGGCCGACATGATCGGCCTGGACGTGTGCCTGGCCGTGATGGAGGTCTACCTCAAGGAATTCGGCGACAGCAAGTACCGCGCCTGCCCCCTGCTCAAGGAAATGGTGGCCGCCGGCCGCCTGGGCCGCAAGACGGGCCGCGGCGTGTACAGCTACTAATACACCGCCCCCAAGGCCAAGCGAAGGCGAAGGCAGCTCAGGCTGGCCTTCGCCTTTTGTTTTGGTGGCCGCGCGCTATTTGGTTTTGCGCACCAGCGCCAACATGTCCTCGATGACGATGTGACGTATCGACCTGAGCATTCTCAGGTGGGCACTTCTTGTGGAATGGTCCATTGCAGAGTCGGCAGGCTGGTGGAGCTGGCCAGCCTCGAATTCTGCGATCAACGTATCGGCCTGCGGAGCCAGCATGCCAAGCATCCTGTCGAGCACACGTCCGCTTGTGCTCTGGGTCAGGCCCAAGGCCGTACCTGCGGCCAGCAGCTTTCCGTAGGTCACGTCGGCAAAGAAGGCCGCACCCGCAAGCGGAACCGTCAGCCGCTCCTGTGGCCATACCGCATGTTCATCGGCGTAAGCCCGCGTGTGATAGACGGCGGTGCTCAGGAGATCGTAGAACGGCGCCAGCCTGACGCCGCCCCGGTCCACCAGGAACGACAGATTCTTCAGATGACTGTCGCTGTTGCCCACCAGGGTGTTGAACAGCAGCCACTGATAGATGCCCATCCGGGCTTGCGCCTTTTCGCGGCAGCGGTCCATCAACGACGCCAGTGTCTGGATGCTGGCTCCTTGATATTTGAAAGTCCGGGCCAGGTCGAGCAGTTGGCAGGCATCCACCACATGCAGTCGCAGCCACTCCTGGGACGCTTCATCAAACACGCGGTCAAAGCGGTTGATGACATAGGCCGGCTCGGGCGTGTACAGCAGGTGCACCGGCGGCACATCAAGCCCCAGGCGCCCGGCAAGCTTCATGGTGAAGGCCTCGTTGACGGTCGAGTGCGGATAGCCTTCGGCCGTGGAGTCCGGCTTGAGGATATGGCTGGAAGCCGTCCCTTGGAAGGGTTCCTGCAGGCGAGCGGTTTTCTCGTCGTACAGCACCACCATTTTGTGCTGCGCTCCCGCCAGGGACATGCGCTTGGGTGATCCGGCATGCAAGGATATGCGCGGCAAGTTCCTGAGTCTCAGTGACAGTTCGCCGAACTCCAGCCTCCTTGCGCCGCGCTCGGCTGCACCCGCCCCAGGCGGCAGCAGGACCAGGGATCCGGCCGATTCCGCGCCAAGGGCCTGCAAAAGGCCGAAGGCATCGTGCTCATTCACCTCCAGCTCTTTGCTGATCGCACTGCGCAGTGCTTCCTCGGGCAGCAGGTTGTCGAAGAACCATTGGACGCTACGGTGCGTAGATCCGTCGATGTGCCTGCGCTTTGCCAAGGAAATGCCGGGCGCCAATGGGAAGGCGCGAGGGTCGCCCATCCACTCCTCCTCATAGGCAAAGCCCCAGACATCCCTGTTTTCGACCAGCTTTCCGGCAGGCCGGCCGTTGATGAATACGTCCAGGATGCGTGCGGTCACGGCCTGTTCTTTTCGAAGGCAGTGCGGAAGAACGCATCGTCCGAGTCACGGGCACCGGGCTCCTCCCTGACTTCAGCGGCTGGCCCTCCGTCCGGTGCGCCCTGGCGCGTTCGGTACTCGTGGGAACCATGGGGCTCAGGTGGCAGCCTGGCCTGGCGGCGCTGCAGATAGGCCTGCTCGGTTCCCTCGGGAAGGTCGATGAGCACCTCGATTCCCAGTTCGGACAGCAGTTGCAGCACGCGCCCAAACTGGACCGTGGGCTTGCCGCGCTCCACGTCCCGCACAAAGACATGGCTCACGCCTGCGGCGCCTGCTGCATCGTCCTGGCGCAAGCGTCGCGCCTTGCGAACGGCCCATACCGCGTCACCGAGTGCATCCACAGAGTCGATGGAGATCTTCATGGCTTCAATGAAATCGAAATCATGGTTTCGATCTTATCGATCGGCAACGGCGCTGGCAATGAATCGAAACGACCTTATCGATTTTCATCGAGCAGCTTCCCAAACCCCAGAAAAACGAAAGCATTGCTTAGATATTCACCCCCTTTTCAACCGTCCTCTGCGCGACTGCACCTATCCCTGGCCTGCACTAAGGTCCATGCGCAGGAGACAACCATGGACATCAACACCCCCACCCCGCCGCCCGAAGGCTGCATCAGCTGCGAAGTGCGCGGCCATGTGCTGCTGATCGGGATCAACCGCCCCGCCAAGCGCAACGGCTGGACGCCGCCCATGTTCCAGCAGCTGGCCGAGGCCTATACGCGCCTGGACGACGATCCCGAGTTGCGCGTGGGCGTGCTGCATGCGTTTGGCAGCCATTTCACGGCAGGGCTGGACCTGCCGGTGATGGCGGAGTACCTGCGCTCGGGCAGGAAGGCCATCCCGCAAGGCCTGGTGGAGCCGCACGACTACGGCCTGGTCGGTTACCGGCGCCGCGCCAAGCCCATGGTGGTGGCAGTCAAGGGCATTTGCTTCACGGTGGGCATCGAGCTGATGCTGGGCGCCGACATCGTGGTCGCGGCCGATGACTGCCGTTTTTCCCAGCTGGAAGTGCAGCGCTGCATCATGCCCACGGGCGGCGCCACGCTGCGCATGGCCGAGCGTGCGGGCGTGGGCAATGCCATGCTGCACCTGCTCACGGCCGATGAGTTCGACAGCGCCGAGGCCTATCGCCTGAACTTCGTGCAGAAGGTGGTGCCGACCGGCCAGGAACTGGCCGAGGCCCTGCGCATTGCCGAGCGGATTGCCGCCCAGGCCCCGCAGGCCGTGGTGGCCACGCGGCTCAATGTGCTCAAGGCCATCGAGCTGGGCCAAGCCGCCGCCGTGGCCGACTTCATTCCCGTGCAGCAGCGCCTGGCCAGCAGCGAGGATGCCGCCGAAGGCGTGCGCTCCTTCATCGAGAAACGCCCCGCGCGCTTCACGGGCCGGTAGGCCTTTCTCGCCCTCCCGATCTTCCCCTCCGATCTGGAGGGATTTCCTCAATTAAGTTGTGCACAATTTAATTGACAGCAATAATTCCACCCATGCCACGCAACGCCCTGCCCACCGACACCCCCGAGCTTCTGCGCCTGGACAACCAGGTCTGCTTTGCGCTGTACTCGGCGTCGCTGGCCATGACCAAGCTCTACAAGCCCCTGCTCGACGGCATCGGCCTGACCTATCCGCAGTACCTGGTGATGCTGGTGCTGTGGGAGCGCGACGGCCTGACCGTGTCGGAGATCGGCGAGCAGCTGACCCTGGATTCGGGCACGCTGACGCCGCTGCTCAAGCGGCTCGAAGGCGCGAACCTGCTGGAGCGGGTGCGCGATGCGCAGGACGAGCGCCGCGTGCGCATCACGCTCACCCCGCAAGGCCGGGCACTGCGCGATGCGGCTGAAAAGATTCCCGCCTGCGTGCTGCAAAGCACGCAGTGCACGCTGCCCGAGTTGCAGGCGCTGACGCAGCAACTCGGCGCACTGCGCGAGCGGCTGGCGCCGCGCCGCAGCGACTGACAACGGATTGCCGATTTCCTCCACCCGTCCGCACAGCCGGACAACTTTGCAAAAGGAAGACACCATGGCCCAGCTCGAAAAAGTCCTGTACACCGCACGTGCCCACACCACCGGCGGCCGCGACGGCGCCTCGCGCACCGATGACGGACGCCTGGACGTGACCCTTTCCTCGCCAGGCACCAGCGGCACGGGCACCAATCCCGAGCAACTGTTCGCCGCAGGCTACTCGGCCTGCTTCATCGGCGCCATCAAGGCCGTGGCCGGCAAGCAGAAGATCAGCCTGCCGCAGGACCTGTCCATCGACGCAGAAGTGGACCTGGGCACCATCCCCAACGCCTACGGCATCGCTGCCCGCCTGAAGGTCAGCCTGCCCGGCATGGACAAGGCCGCCGCCCAGGCCCTGGTGGACGCAGCCCACCAGGTCTGCCCCTACTCCAACGCCACGCGCGGCAACATCGACGTGCAGATCACCCTGGTCTGATCAGGCCCAGCCCGGCCGCTCCCGCCATTGCAGCCTGCGACCCCGGAGGTCGTAGCGTGCATGGCAGGTCAACGGGCCGTGCAAGGCGTCGGCTGCATAGCTGACCAGCGCGATCTCGCCCACGGCGGCCTGCCAGTGCTCCAGCATCGGCAGGCCGCTTATCCATTGCAGCACCTGGGCGCGTGGCCAGGCGGCGTTCCAGGCGCCCAGCGTCACATGGGGCACGTAGGGGCGCAGCGCCTCGGTCAGCGCCAGTTCGGGTCTTGCCGGCCTGAGTGCACCATGCAGCATGCCCAGCGTGGGCCCGCCCTGGCTGCGGTCGCGCACCTGCAGATACGGCGCCATCTCGAAACTGCCCCAGCCGCCGAATTCCAGCTGCAGCGGTGCGGCCGGCAGGTCCTGCAGCGCGCGCAAGTCGCGCGATAGTTCCGCCGCGCCGTAGGCGTCCGGCAGGGCCGCATCGCCATCCAGAAAGCCGGCCGTGGCCAGGGTCACATGCAGCTGCCGCTCGTACCGCGGAACCAGCGCAGTGGCCAGGGCCTGGCGCGCCTGCGCACAGGCGCGGCGCACGGTTTCGCCCTCGGCAGGGCCCAGCGCATGGATCTCCAGCACCCACACCGCATAGCGGCGCCGGCCCAGGTGCCAGCCGCTCCAGTCGTCGGATGCGCCTGCCGCACTGGAGCTGGCGCTGGCGCTCGCTATGGCATGGGATTGCAGGAAATGGGGCAGCAGCGGCACGGCGGGCGAATCGGCGAAGGCTAGGCAGCCGCACAGCTTAAGCCAGCCCGGCGACAATCGGCCCATGTCCGCCACACCGCACGATCCTGATCTGAATGTCGTCCCCGACGACAACTCGCACGCCTATGCCCGCCTCACGCCCGACGTGGTGCTCGACGCCCTGGCCTCGGTCGGCCTGTGGGGCGACGGCCGGCTCACGGCCCTGGCCTCCTACGAAAACCGCGTCTACCAGGCCGTACTGGAAGACGGCGATCGCGTCGTGCTCAAGTTCTACCGCCCGGGCCGCTGGAGCCGCGATCAGATCCTGGAGGAGCACGCCTTCAGCGCCGAGCTGACGGCCGCCGAAGTGCCCGCCGTGCCCCCGCTGGTGCTGGAAGGCGCCACGCTGCACAGCCACGCGGGCTTTGATTTCTCGGTCAGCCCCTGGCGCGGAGGCCGTCCGCCCGAGCTGGACGACTTCGAGGTGCTGGAGTGGACCGGGCGCTTCCTGGCACGCATCCACACCGTGGGCGCGGCCCGGCCCTTTGCGCACCGGCCGGCGCTGGACCTGGCCAGCTTCGGCCACGACTCCATGCAGTGGCTGCTGGACCGGCAAATGATTCCGCTGGAAGTGGAATCCACCTGGAAGGCCGCCTGCCAGCGCGCGCTGGACCTGATGGCACCCGCCGCCGACGGCATGAGCGCGGCCGGCCACTTCGGCCTGCACAGCGCGCGCACGCTGCGCCTGCATGGCGACTGCCATCCCGGCAACGTGCTGTGGACGCCGCTGGACGACGAAGGCCGCGGCGGCCCGCATTTCGTGGACCTGGACGATGCGCGCACCGGCCCGGCCGTGCAGGACCTGTGGATGCTGCTGTCGGGCGACAGAGGCCAGCGCACGCGCCAGCTGGGCGCCCTGCTGGATGGGTACGAGCAGTTCCGGCCCTTCGACCGCCGCGAGCTGGCCCTGATCGAGCCGCTGCGCACGCTGCGCCTGATCCACTACAGCGCCTGGCTGGCGCGGCGCCAGGACGACCCGATCTTTGCCATCAACTTCCCCTGGTTCGGCACGCCCGACTACTGGCGCGGGCAGGTGGACATGCTCAACGAGCAGATCGAGGCCATGCAGGAAGAGCCTCTATACGCCTGAGGCCACCGGGCTGCCTGCCTCCCGAAGACAGATATCTTTACAAATTGTCCAAGCCCGCGGCGCCCTATCCAGGGCTGCGGGTTCCGGGGTATTCTCGGCCCGAAATCCCATCGGCCATGCCCTACTCCGCCTTCCCTCCATCGCTGCCCAACCCGCTACAGCCCTTGCCTGCCGCGCAAAAGGTGCTGGTGGTGGACGACGTTCCGGACAACGCCACCATCATCTGCCAGGTGATCAAGGATCTGTGCGGCCCGCTTGTGGCCTACACCGGCGAGGAGGCGCTGGCCCTGGCCCGCCAGTACCTGCCCGACCTCATCCTGCTGGACATCCGCATGCCGGAGATGGACGGCTTCGAGGTCTGCCGCCGCCTCAAGGCCGACCTGCAGACCGCGCATATCCCCATCATCTTCCTCACCGCGCTGACCGAGCCCCATTGCGAGGAACTGGGCCTGAACCTGGGCGCCGTGGATTTCGTGACCAAGCCCTTTCGCCCGGCCGTGCTCAAGGCACGCGTGCGCACGCATCTGGAGATTGCGCAGCAGCGCCAGATGCTGCAACTGCTGTCGCACAGCGACGGGCTGACGGGCGTGGCCAACCGGCGTTTCTTCAGTGCCCAGCTGGAGCGCGAGTTCATGCGCCTGCAGCGCCTGGGCGAGCCGCTGTCGCTGGTGATGATGGACGTGGACCACTTCAAGGCCTACAACGACTACTACGGCCATCTGGTCGGCGATGAATGCCTGAGCCAGATCTCCCAGGCCATTCAGGGCGCGCTGCACCGGCCGGGCGACCTGCTGGCGCGCTATGGGGGGGAGGAATTCGTCTGCCTGCTGCCCCATACGGCGCTGGATGGCGCGGTGCTGGTGGCGCAGGGCATCGTCGATGCGCTCAGGCTGCTGGACCTGCCTCATGCTGCCTCGCCCCTGGGCCAGGCACTGACCGTGAGCCTGGGCGTGGCCTGCATTGCGCCTTCGCCCACCAACAGTGCCCAGCAACTGCTGGCCGATGCCGATCGGCGCCTTTATCTCGCAAAAAACGCTGGTCGCGACCGCATCGTCTGGGCGGGGTGATCAGAAGCACCCCCTGAGGCGCTACGCGCCTTTCCCCTGTCTCGCACCGGCTCAGCAACGTCCATCTACGCGGCAGGTCGGCACGACCTGACCGCTGGCATCACGCCATTGCACCTGGCCGGCCGGGGCCTGAGGCGGGGCGGCAGGCGCTGGCTCCGGGGCCGGGGCCGGTTGAACGTTGGAGCGCTGCGGATCGTGCAGCACGGTGGATGAACCCACGCCCACGCCGACCCGCGCGCCACCCACGCCTGTGGAGGCGCCCACGCCTGCGCTGCCCAGCACCTGGCCGCTCTGGTTGACGCCGACGCCAACGCCGACCGGGCCCACGCCCGTGCCGACCCCGGCACTCAGTCCGCCACTGCCCAGCCCCACGCCCACCGAAACGGGGCCGACCGGAATTCCGATGCCCACGCCGCCACCCACCGAGCCGCAGCCGGCCAGCAGCAGCGCGCAGGCGCCAAGCGCGGGCCACGCTGCCTTGCGGGATGGCTGGGAGGTCATGAAAGCGGAGGATGGAACTGGCATGCCGGACTCTCTGGACAAGGGAAAACACAGGGACGGCCACAGGGTACACCCGCCCGCCCGGCGCACGATGCCAGCCGTATGCCCGGGTCCATGCCAGGGGCTCGGAGGCAGCGAAACACTCAGGACACGCGGGTTTCTTAGAATTCACCCATTGGCCTGCGGGTCATTCCAGATTCCATGCGCTCCCGGACAGTGCCGTGGCGCCCCGGTGGCGCCAGGCCTGCGCGGCGCCGCTTTCCCTTTCGCTTTCTTCGCGCTCCCTTTTCGCTCCCTTTTCTATGCAAACCCGTTGGCCACCCTATGCGTGGGTGTGTTTTTCCATGTGCGTGGGTGTCATGGGCACCGCCCTGGCCAGCCCGCTGTACCCGCTGTACCAGCAGGCCTGGGGGCTGCAGCCCAGCCACATCACGCAGATCTTCGTGGCCTATATGTTCGGCGCGCTGGCCAGCCTGCTGTTCCTGGGCCGGCTGACCGACCGATTCGGCTTTGTCACCGTGCTGCGCGCCGGGCTGATCCTGATGACGCTGGGCGTGCTGGCCTCCGCCGTGGCCTGGAACGTGCCCAGCTTTGCGCTGGGGCGCGTGGTTATCGGCGTGGCTTCGGGGTTGATCACCACCTCGGCCTCGGTGGGCATGACCCGGCTCAACAACCGGGGCGACCTGCAGCGCGCCGCGGCCACGACCAGCCTGACCATTGCCTTCGGCTTCGGGCTGGGCCCCGTGGTGGGCGGGCTGATCGCGCAGTGGCTGCCCTGGCCGCTGGTCACGGCCTACATCCCCTCGCTGGGGCTGGGCCTGCTGGCCGTCTATGCGCTGTACCAGGTGCGCATCGCCGAGCCGGCCGAGCTGGCCTCCACCCAGGCACGCGCGCTGCACTGGCGCGATTTCATGCCCACCATCACGCTGCCGGAGCGCCGCTTTGCGCGCCACTACGCACTGGGCGGCATGTGCGCGTTCTGCGCCTTCGGCATGTTCAGCCTGTTCGCATCGCTGGCGCCCAGCTTCATGCAGCGCATGGTGCCTTGGCACGGGCCGGCTGTCTCGGGCCTGTCCATCGGCGTGATCCTGTTCCTCTCGGCGGGCTTCCAGTACCTGGCGCGCCCGCGCCCGACCAAGGGCTCGGCCATTGTGGGTTTTGCCTGCCTGGTGGCCTGCAACCTCCTGCTGCTGGTCAACAGCTTCGCGGGCTCGGCCCTGCTGTTCGCGCTCAGCGTGATCACCACGGCGGCGGGCCACGGCCTGTGCAACCTGGCGGGCATGTCCATCGTCAACAAGGTCTCCACGCCGGCCACGCGCACGGGCCTGCTGTCCACGTACCTGGTGGTCGGCTACCTGGGCACCATCGTGCCCATCCTGGGCCTGGGCTGGCTCTCGGACCATATCGGCATCACCGAGGCCCTGGTCGCCTACTGCATCGTCATGGGCGCGCTGGCCGGCTGGCTGTGCTGGATGTGCACGCGCACGCCCACGCTGCCCATGCCCAAGCACTAGTTCCGCCAAGGGCGCATGCCTGTTCAGCGAAAGTGCGGCCCCGGCCCGTCTTCGGCCAGGCAGTCGCCGTCATTGCGCAGCGGGCAGACCTTGAGGGACAGGCAGCCGCAGCCAATGCAGCCGTCGATCTGGTCGCGCAGCTGGGTCAGACCCTGGATGCGCGCATCCAGCGCATGGCGCCAGCGCGCGGACAGCGCGGCCCAGTCGGCCTGCGTGGGCGTGCGGCCGCTGGGCAGGTCCTGCAGCGCCTCGGCAATCTCGGCCAGCGGCACGCCCATGCGCTGGGCCACCCTGATGACCGCCACGCGCCGCAGCACGGCACGCGCATAGCGGCGCTGGTTGCCGGGCGTGCGCAGGCTCTCGATCAGCCCCTGGCGCTCGTAGAAATGCAGTGCCGAGACGGTGATGCCGCTGCGCCGGGCGACTTCGCCCACGGAAAGGATGGCCGGCCCGTCATGGTCGGACGCGGTGACACCGGCAGAAGACAGATTCATGGCAGCAGGAAAATAGGCGCAGGAAAAATAGGTCCAAGCAGGCTTGCATTTGACCTCAACTTTGGTTGAGGTTTCACACTGGCAAGCCTCGCCGCCCGGTCCGGCCCACTCTCAGACTCCAAGCCATACATGCCACACGACGCACTTGCCACCTCCTCGGCGCAGCCCGCCGCTTCCACGGCCCCGCAACTGCACCATCTGCAGCCCGCCGGCCTCTACGACGCCACGCCCAACGGCTACACCCATGTGGTCACCGTGCACGGGCCGGCGCAATGGGCCTTCGTCTCGGGCCAGGGGGGCGAGAACCAGGCGGGCGACCTGCCCGACAGCTTCGCGGCCCAGGCGCAGCAGGCCCTGTCCAACCTCAAGCTGGCGCTGCAGGCGGCGGGCGCGGACATGGGCCAGGTGGTCAAGCTGACCCTGCTCATCGTCGACCACTCGGAGGCCCGCTTCAACGACTGGCAGGCCGCCGTGCGCCTGCATTGGAGCGACGGTGCCCCCAGCGATGGCGCCCCCAGCAATACCCTGCCGCGCTTTCCGGCCTGCACCCTGATCCCCGTGCCCCGGCTGGCCCTGCCCGGCATGCTGATCGAGGTCGATGCCGTGGCCGCACTGCCCGCCCACGCCCAGCCCGCACGGCCGCCGCTGTGGGTCTGAGCCATCCGTTTGCCACCCATAAGCAGATAACACAGGCATTCGTCCGATGAACAGATCCTCCCCGGCCCCCGCCCTGCCCTCGCCGCCCATGCAGGCCACCGCCACGCCCGTGCTGCCCCAGAGCACCCTGCTGCTCATGGCCACGGCCTGCGGCCTGTGCGCGGGCGCCAACTACTTCAACCAGCCGCTGCTGCACTCCATCGCCATCGACCTGGGCATCAGCGAGGCGCGTGCCTCGCTGACGGTGACCATGGCCCAGGTCTCCTATGCGCTGGGACTGCTGCTGCTCGTGCCGCTGGGCGACATGCTGGAACGCCGCCGCCTGGTGCTGGGCCTGATGCTGCTGGCCGCGCTGGGCATGCTGGCCAGCGGCATGGCGCACAGCTTTGCGCTGCTGGCGGCGGGCACGCTGATGACGGGGCTGTTCTCGGTCGCGGCCCAGGTGCTGGTGCCCATGGCGGCCAGCTTTGCGGCGCCCGGCGCCAGCGGGCGCGCCGTGGGCCTGGTCATGAGCGGGCTGCTGATCGGCATCCTGGCGGCACGCAGCGTGGCGGGCCTGCTGTCGGAGCTGGGCGGCTGGAATGCCGTCTACTGGGTGGGCGCCCTGGCCACGGCCGGCGTTGCCCTGCTGCTGCGGCGCGCGCTGCCCCTGGCGCAGCCGGCCCAGCCCATAGGCTATGGCGCGGTGATGCGCTCCCTGCTCACGCTGGCACGCGAGCAGCCGCGCCTGCGCAGCCGGGCGCTGATCGGCGGCATGGGCTTTGCCACGGTGAGCGTGCTGTTCTCGACCATGGCACTGCTGCTGGCCGGGCCGGGCTACGGGTTTGGCGATGCGCAGATCGGCCTCATCGGCCTGGTCGGCGTGGCCGGCGCCCTCATGGCCAACATGGCCGGCCGGCTGGCCGACCGGGGGCTGGAGCAGCGCACCACGCTGGCCGGCGGCCTGCTCATGCTGGCGGGCTGGGGGGCGCTGTGGCTGGGCGGCACCAGCCTGTGGTGGTTTCTGGCGGGACTGCTCATCGTCGATGCCGCGCTGCAGGCCCTGCACATCAGCAACCAGAACGTGATCTACGCGCTGGCACCCTTGGCGCGCTCGCGCGTCAATGCGGTCTATATGACGGGCTATTTCATCGGCGCCTCGGCAGGCTCGGCCGTGGGCTCGGCGGTCTGGCTGCACTGGGGATGGACAGGTGCCAGCGTGGCAGGCCTGATTCTGAGCCTGGCCACGCTGGCCGTCGTGGCCTGGGACAGGTCCCTCGCGCGCCAGGCAGGCCAGGCAGATCGACAACAGGGCCGCGCGTAAGAAAGAGCACCAGCCTGCGGCACGCTGCGCAAGAATGCACTGCAAACGTGCCGTCTTGCGCGCCTTGCCATGCAGGAAACGCACCAATCCGATGCGCCAGCGCACCAGCATGGCGCAACCGCCACTGCACCGGATTGGCACGCTAAATGCATGACAAAGGCCGTTACAACCACCACGCCCTGTACCGCCCGTCACGCCCATGTCCGCAGCGCTACCGATCACCGCCGTGCCCGCTTGCGCCTCGGGCTGGCAGGCCATGCTGGACCTGCGCTTCGGGCACCGCGCCGGCCAGGGCAGCGTGCTTTCCCACGCACGCCACAGCGGCCCGCTGCGCGTGCAAAAACCGCTGCACCCCGAAGGCCCCGGCATCTGCCATGCCGTGCTGCTGCACCCGCCCGGCGGCGTGGCCGGCGGCGACCAGTTGCAGATCGATGTGACCGTGGAGCCCGGCGCCCACGCCCTGCTGACCACACCGGGCGCCACGCGCTGGTACAAGTCCCAGGGCCGCCCGGCCGCGCAGCGCGTGCGGCTGCGCGTGGAAGAAGGCGCCATCCTGGAATGGCTGCCACAGGAAAACATGCTGTTCGCCGGCGCCGACGCCACCATGGCGCTGGACCTGGATCTTGCGCCGGGCGCGCGCGCCATCGGCTGGGATGCCGTGGTGCTGGGCCGCTATGGCGCGGGCGAGCACTGGAACCACACCGGCACCGCCCACTGCGCTGCCGCGCACCTGCAGCTTCACAACCGGCTCGCATGCGGCGGACGGCCGCTGTGGCTGGAGCAAGGTGAACTGCACGCCGGCCATGCCCTGCTGTCCAGCCCCGTTGCCTGGGCAGGCTTGCCCATACAGGCCAGCCTCTGGGCCGTGGCCCCGGAACCCCTGGCGGCCATGGAGCCATTGAGCGAGCAACTGGCCGCCAGCCTGCCCTGGAGCGATGAAGTGCGCGCCGGCGCCAGCCTGCTGGCCGGCCAGGGCGGCGCACCCTCGGTGCTGCTGCTGCGCGTGCTGGCACGGCGCATGGAGGCGGCACGGGCCGTGCTGCATGAAGGCTGGCGCCTGCTGCGCCCGGCCCTGCTCAATCAACAAGCCCGCCCCCCGCGCCTGTGGGCCACCTGATCAACGGAGACTCATCGATGGAACTCACGCCCCGTGAAAAAGACAAGCTGCTGCTGTTCACCGCAGCCCTGGTGGCCGAGCGCCGCAAGGCGCGCGGCCTGAAGCTCAACTACCCCGAGGCCGTGGCGCTGATCAGCGCCGCCGTGCTGGAGTGGGCGCGCGACGGCAGGACCGTGGCCGAGCTCATGCACCTGGGCACCACGGTGCTGACGCGCGCCGATGTGATGGAGGGCATTCCAGAAATGATCCCGGACATCCAGGTCGAAGCCACTTTCCCGGACGGCACCAAGCTGGTCACCGTTCATCACCCGATCGTTTGAGGAGATCCGCCATGTTCCATCCCCGCCTTCTGCTCGCCCCGGCCCTGCTGGCCGCTGCCACGGCCGCCAGCGCCCATACGGGGGCCGGCGCCCACCTGCATGCCGGTGACGGCGCCATGCAGGCCCTGATGGCCGGGCTGTCCCATCCCATCGCGGGCCTGGACCATCTGCTGGCCATGCTGGCGCTGGGCCTGTGGTGCGGGCTGATGCTCCAGCGCCAGTGGCTGCCGCCCGTGGCCTTTGCGGCATGCATGGCGCTGGGCCTGGCGCTGACGCAGACCCCGCTGGAGCTGCCGGCCGTGGAGCCCATGGTGGCCGCCTCGCTGCTGGCCTTCGGCCTGCTGCTGGTGGCCCAGCGCCGCCTGCCCGTGGCCCTGGCCATGGTGCTGGCCGGCGCCTTCGCGCTGTTCCACGGATACGCGCATGGCGAGGTCTTCCCCCACGCGCTGCCCGCAGCCGTGTTCTGGGCCTACATGGCGGGCATGGTCGCCACCACGCTGGTGCTGCATGCGCTGGGCGTGGCCTTTGGCCGGGCCATGCGCGGCGGCACGGCATCGGCCTGGGCCGCACGCCTGGCCGGAGTGGCCGCCATGGGCTACGGTGCCGTGGCGCTGGCAGGCTGAGCGCGGGAGCCGCACATGACCGAGCGCATCATCCCCGGCGAGCTGCTCGCCGAGCCCGGCGAGATCCTGCTGAACGCAGGCCGGCCCGTGCAGACCCTCACGGTCACCAACACCGGCGACCGGCCGGTGCAGGTGGGCTCGCACTTTCATTTCTTCGAGGTCAACGAGGCCCTGCACTTCGACCGCGCCGCCGCACGCGGCTGGCGGCTGAACATCGCGGCCGGCACGGCCGTGCGCTTCGAACCGGGCCAGGAGCGCACGGTGGAACTGGTGGAAATCTCCGGCGACCGCATCATCTATGGCTTCAACGCCAAGGTGATGGGACCTCTCTGAAAGGGAACATTCATGGCAAGCATCACGCGCCAGGCCTATGCCGAGATGTTCGGCCCCACCGTGGGCGACCGCCTGCGGCTGGCCGACACGGCCCTGGTCATCGAGATCGAGAAGGACCACACGATCTACGGCGAAGAGGTCAAGTTCGGCGGCGGCAAGGTCATCCGCGACGGCATGGGCCAGAGCCAGCGCATGGCCGCCGACTGCGCCGACACCGTCATCACCAATGCCGTGATCATCGACCACTGGGGCATCGTCAAGGCCGACATCGCCATCAAGAACGGGCTGATCGCAGGCATAGGCAAGGCCGGCAACCCGGACATGCAGCCGGGCGTGACCATCGTCATCGGCCCCGGCACGGAAATCATTGCGGGTGAGGGCATGATCGTCACGGCCGGCGGCATCGACACGCACATCCACTTCATCTGCCCGCAGCAGATCGACGAGGCGCTGACCAGCGGCGTGACCACCATGATCGGCGGCGGCACGGGCCCGGCCACGGGCACCTTCGCCACCACGGTCACGCCCGGCCCCTGGCACATGGAGCGCATGCTGCAGGCCGTGGACGGCTACCCCATGAACATCGGCCTGCTGGGCAAGGGCAACGCCAGCCAGGCCGCGCCGCTGCGCGAGCAGATCGCGGCAGGCGCCATCGGCCTGAAGCTGCACGAGGACTGGGGATCGACGCCCGCCGCCATCGACTGCTGCCTGGGCGTGGCCGACGAGACCGACACCCAGGTCGCCATCCACACCGACACGCTCAACGAGGGTGGCTTCGTCGAGGCCACGGTGGCCGCCTTCAAGGGCCGCACCATCCACACCTACCACACCGAAGGCGCGGGCGGCGGCCACGCGCCCGACATCATCAAGGTCTGCGGCGAGGCCAACGTGCTGCCCTCGTCCACCAACCCCACGCGGCCCTACACGGTGAACACGCTGGACGAGCACCTGGACATGCTCATGGTCTGCCACCACCTGGACGCCTCGATTGCCGAGGACATCGCCTTCGCCGAAAGCCGCATCCGCCGCGAGACCATCGCGGCCGAGGACGTGCTGCACGACCTGGGCGCCTTCTCCATGATCTCCAGCGACAGCCAGGCCATGGGCCGCGTGGGCGAAGTGGTGCTGCGCACCTGGCAGACCGCGCACAAGATGAAGGTCCAGCGCGGCAGCCTGCCAGGCGACAACGCGCGCCACGACAACTTCCGCGTCAAGCGCTACGTTGCCAAGTACACCATCAACCCCGCACGCACGCATGGCATCGCCCATGTCGTGGGCTCGGTCGAGGTCGGCAAGCTGGCCGACCTGGTGCTGTGGCGGCCGGCGTTCTTCGGCGTCAAGCCCAGCCTCATCCTCAAGGGCGGCAGCATCGCCAGCGCCGCCATGGGCGACCCCAACGCCAGCATCCCCACGCCCCAGCCCGTGCACTACCGCCCCATGTTCGCGGGCCAGGGCAGCGGCGTGGCGGCGGCCAGCCTCACCTTCGTCTCGCAGGCCGCCCAGCAGGCCGGCGTGGCCGACCGCTACGGCCTGCGCAAGCGCACCGTGGCCGTGGAAAACTGCCGCAGCGTCAGCAAGCGCGACATGGTGCACAACGACTGGCAGCCCGACATCAGCGTCGATCCCGAGACCTACCAGGTCGTGGCTGACGGCCAGCTGCTGACCTGCGAGCCCGCCACCGAGCTGCCGATGGCGCAGCGGTATTTTCTGTTCTGATCACCCCATGCTCACCGTCAACAAACACATGCCCCAGGGCGGCGGCCTTGCCGCCGTGCTGGTCAGGCGCGCCGCCACGCTGGAACTGGACTGGGACATGCGCCAGAAGAGCCGCTTCGCGGCCATCGACTCCACGGGGCGCGAGCTGGCCGTGGTGCTGGCGCGCGGCAGCGTGCTGCGCGGCGGCGATGTGCTGGTGGCCGAGGATGGCAGCCTGGTCGCCGTGCGCGCGGCGCCCCAGGCGGTGTTGCGCGTGACGGCGGCCACGCCGCTGGGCCTGCTGCGTGCGGCCTACCACCTGGGCAACCGGCATATCCCGGTGGAGGTCACGCCCACGCACCTGCACCTGGAAAACGACCCCGTGCTGCACGACATGCTGCTGCGCCTGAGTGCGCAGGTGGCCCTGGTGGATGCGCCCTTCGAGCCCGAGGCCGGTGCCTATGGCGGCGGCCACCGCCACGGCCATGACGCCAGCTTTGCCGAGGACCAGGCGCTGGCGCAGAGCGTGTATGCGCTGCATGACCATGGGCACGCACACGGCCATTCACACGACCATTCACACGATCATTCCCACGGGCATGAACATGGCCACGACCACAGCCATGACCATGACCACAAAGGCTGCTGCGGACACGGGCACGGCCACGACCATCCGCATGGCTGACCTGTCGATACAGGGGCTGTGCGCCCTGCTGCACCTGGCATCGCCCCAGCTGCCCGTGGGCGGCTTCAGCTATTCGCAGGGGCTGGAGGCCGCCATCGAGCACGGCCTGGTCACGGACGCCGGCACGGCGCGCACCTGGATTGCCGATGCGCTGGCCCACGGCTTTGCACGCTGCGAGGCGCCGCTGTGGCTGCTGCTGCGCCGGGCCTGGAGCGCAGGCGACGAAGGGGCAGTGCACGAATGGAACCAATGGTTCATTGCCAGCCGCGACAGCCGCGAGGCCCGTGCCGAGACGCTGCAGATGGGCTGGTCGCTGCACAGCCTGCTGCGCTCCGTGCCCTGGGGCGGCGAGGCCTTTGCGCCCCGCATCGCACAACTGGGCGCCCTTGTGGACAACCCTGGCCTGGCCTATCCCACGGCCTTTGCCTGTGCCTGCGCCGCCGTGGATGCAGACGAGGACCATGCCCTGCTGGCCTATGGCTTTGCCTGGCTGGAGAACCAGGTGGCCGCCGCCATCAAGGCCGTGCCGCTGGGCCAGGTGGCGGGCCAGAGCCTGCTGCTGGCCCTGCATCCGCTGCTGGAGCAGGCCGTGGGCGAGGCACGCCGCCGCGCCAGCGATACGCCGCCCCGGCTGGACACCATGCTGCCCCAATGGAGCGTGCTGCAGGCGCGGCACGAACACCAGTACTCCCGGCTCTTCCGGTCCTGATCACTTACCCCAAGTCCACCATGAACACCCGCACCAAGAAACTCCCCCCGCTGCGCGTCGGCATCGGCGGCCCTGTCGGCTCCGGCAAGACCACGCTGCTGGAGATGCTGTGCAAGGCCATGCGCGCCCACTACGACCTGGTGGTCATCACCAACGACATCTACACCAAGGAGGACCAGCGCCTGCTGACGGTGGCCGAGGCCCTGCCGCCCGAGCGCATCATGGGCGTGGAGACCGGCGGCTGCCCGCACACGGCCATCCGCGAGGACGCCTCCATCAACCTCGAGGCCGTGGACCGCATGCTGCGCCAGTTCCCCGAGGCGGACATCGTCTTCATCGAAAGCGGCGGCGACAACCTGGCCGCCACCTTCAGCCCCGAGCTGTCGGACCTGACCATCTACGTGATCGACGTGGCCGGTGGCGAGAAGATTCCGCGCAAGGGCGGCCCCGGCATCACCAAGAGCGATCTGCTGGTGGTCAACAAGACCGACCTGGCGCCCTACGTGGGCGCCAACCTGTCCATCATGGAAGCCGACACGCAGCGCATGCGCGCCCACAAGCCCTATGTGATGGGCAGCGTGAAAAGCGGCAAGGGCCTGCGCGAGGTGATCGACTTCATCACCGAGCGCGGCCTGCTGCCGCCCATGCCCGCGCAGGCCTGAAGACGGCCGCGCATAACCTTCAGCGCTGCGGCGTGCCGCTGGTGGCCTTGGCCTTGGGCAGGGTGGCCGCGCTGCTGGAAGACACCAGCGGATGGCCGGTGGAGGTGGCCGCGCCATCGGTCTGGCGCCAGGCCGATGGCTTGGGTGCCACCATGGGCTGGGGCGCGGCGGCAGGCACCCGGCTGCGGTTCCAGGCCGGCAGCAGCACGCGGCGCACAAAGCCCATGTCCAGCGCCAGCCACAGCAGCACCGGGCACAGCGTGGGCACCATCAGCCCGCCCATCTGGTAGGCGTAGACGATGGCCTCCAACTGCCATGTCTGTATGCCCAGCACGTTGAGGTCGAGCCGCGCCGCAAGGCACAACTGCATCAACACCTGCGTGACCACGCTGAAGGTCTGCAAGGGCAGCAGCGCCACATAGCCCACCAGGATGCGCCACCACCGGCCCGGACCCCAGGCCGCCAGCAGCATGGCCACCAGCACGGTCAGGCCGTAGCCGTAGCGGGCGGGATCGACCTCGACGATGGCCTCGGCGCGACGCCAGCCGGTCTGCTCGTTGGAGACCTGGACCGAGGAATTGACGACCAGGCTGCGGGGCGTCTCCAGGTCCACGCGCTGCACCCAGCCGTTGGCGGCGTTCTCCAGCACCCACTTGCTCATGCCGGACACCGGCACGGCCAGCCAGCCGGCCGCCAGCGTCCAGGCCAGGGTCAGCACCACGATGCCGCCCATGGCCAGGGCCGCGAAGCGCGAGATGGGATTGCGTCCGATCATGGCCTGCTCCTCAGGTGGCCACGGCGGCGGAAGCTGCAGCGGCGGGCGGCAGCGGCGGCTGGCCGCCGTCATCCTGCGACGGCGCCTTGCGGCCGCTCCAGCGCACCCACAGCAGCCAGAACACCAGCACGTCCAGCATGATCAGCGCCTGCCAGAGGTACTCGTGCGCGAAGTTGAAGGCCGTGGTGCTCCACTGGCCCAGGTAGAACAGGCTGATGACGCGCAGCACGTTGATGGCCTGCACGGCCACGAAGCCGGCCAGCAGGCCCACCAGCTTCTGGCGCCATGACGAGGGGAAGGCCATCACGGCGGCAAACAGCACGATGTAGGCCTCCAGGCCGTTGCAGCCGGCCTCGATGGAGACGCCGAAGCCCGTGGCCGTGTTCCACAGCACCTTGCCCGTGGCCGAGGCCGTGCTGTCGAACCAGGTCACCAGCGAGGCGCAGATGTGCGCCAGGAAGGCCGTCCAGGGCAGCACGATGTGCTGCTGCACCCAACTGAGCAGGTTCAGCCCGAACATCGTCAGCTGGATGGCCAGAAAGATCAGAAAGAAGCGCAGCATGGCAGGTCTTGGAGTGTTGGTTGCCGGGCTTGCGACCTGGCAGTTGCGAAACAGTGTCCCTCTATAGGCTCGCATTATCTTCGGACCGCTCAAAGACGACAAAGGCCGGTGCGTGAATCACGCCACCGGCCCTTGCCGTCACGGGCGCATCACCGACGCTCGCGCCTGCGCATGGTTCCCAGCGCCATCAGCGCCAGCAGGGACGACATCAGCATCAGGCCCCACTGCGACAGCGTGGGAATGCTGGCCGTGCCGCCCGGCCCCGGCTTGAGCGGCGTGGTGGTCGTGCTCTTGTCGTTGTCGGGATTGCCGTCACCGGGCACCGAGACCGTGGCCGAGTTGACCAGCGGGCGGGCGCCCTTGTAGGGCTTGTCCAGCTTTGTCTCCAGCGTGAAGACCGCCGTGCCGCCCTGGGCCAGCTGCGGCACGCTGCAGGTCACGGTGCGCGTGCCGCTGGCATAGCTGCAGCCTGCCGAGGCCGAGACGAACTCCAGCCCTGCGGGCAACACGTCGGTCACCGAGCCGCCCGCGGGCGACTGCGGATCGCGGCCGTAGTTGGTGACGGTCAGCGTGTAGCTGGCCGTGTCGCCATCGTCCAGCGGGCCGGCGGGGCCCTGCTTGCCGATCCCCAGGTCCACGGCATTGCCCTGGCGGCTGGTGGAGGTGCGGTCGGTGGTGGTGTTGTTGACGATCACATCGCCGCCATTGCTCAGCCATTCCGTCTCGAAGGGCTTGACCGAGGCCTCGTGGTAGATGGTGCCGCCCGATGCCTTGTCGGGCAGGGTCTGTGCGCGCATCTTGAACTTGATGGTCATGCTCTGGCCCGGCGCCAGCGAGGGGATGGTGCACTGCAGAGGCCCGCTGGTCGCGTTCAGCGCCGGCTGCACGCCGCACCAGGATGCGGAGGCGCCGGGAATGCCGGCCAGCGCCAGGCCGTTCTGGTAGCTGAAGGTGGCCGTGGAGCCCGATGCGGGGAACTTGTCGGTCACGACCACCTGGGTGGCGTAGGAGGGGCCGGAGTTGGTCACCGTGATGGTGTATTCGGTGTCCTCACCCAGCACCAGGCCGTCTGCAGTGTGGCGCATGCTGATGTTCACATCCAGCTCGGCACGCTTGAGCCGGGCCTTGGCCTCGGCCTGGTTGTTGGCCTTGGTCAGCTCCTCGGTGGTGGTGTCCACCGCCACGGTGTTGGAGATCTCCGTATCGGCCGCCAGATCGCCGCGCGAGCGCATCTTGTAGCTCACGGTGTACTGCTCGCCTGCAGCCAGCGGATCGGTCCAGGCGCATTCCAGCGTTCCGCCCTGCACGCCATCGGTGGCAGCCGGAGTGCAGGTGCCGCCGCCGGAGACCGTGGGCGAGCCGATGAAGATGGCGTCTGCAGGCAGCACGTCCTTGAGCGTGACATTGGCGGCCGACGAGGGGCCGTAGTTGGGCACCGTGACCGTATAGGTCAGCGGCTCGCCCGCAGCGGCCACCTTGGGCGAGACCTGCTTTTGCGCCGCGATTTCCGCGATGGCCTGCACGGTGATGCTGGCCGTAGAGGAATCGTTGCCGGGATCGGCGTCATGGATGTCCAGGGACTGGGCCGAGGCCGCGTTGGCATAGGTGCCGGTGGTGGCGCGCTTGGGGCGGATCTTGACCTCGATCACCACCTCGGCCTCCGGGGCCATGGAGGAGATGTCGCAGGTCAGATCGCGCGTCTCGCTGTTGACGCCGCCCGAAGGGGTGCCGCAGCTGGCGTTGGCGCCGGAGACGATGCGGCTGGAGACAAAGCCGCCGCCCGGGTAGGTGTACGGCACGGGATTGCCGGCCTCGTCCACCGGGTTGCCGCCCACGATACGCACGCCGTCAATTTGCTTGACCAGGGACTGCAGCGCGTCGCGCACGCGGACATTCGTCACCGTGGTGCTGGCCGAGTGGTTCTTCACCACCAGTTGGTAGGTGACCTCTTCACCGCTCTTGATGGAGGCCGGCGGCACAGGGCTGACCACGCTCTTGACGATGCCCACATCCACCTTGTCGGCGGACACGGTGACGGTCGCGGAGGTGGTGGCCGATGCATTGTCCCGGCCGATCACGCCAGCGGAGGCGTTATTGGTGAAGTCCAGATGGCCCGAGGCCAGCGTGACCTTGGCCCTGACCGTGATCCGGCGGCTGGCGCCCACGGCCAGGCCCGCGGTCGAGGTGCAGCTCTGGGCGGCGCAGGTCCAGTCCCCCGCGCCGGTGCCCGCACCGGACATGCCGATGACGGTCATTCGGTTGTCCGCAGGGGTGTCGGATACGGTGATCAGCTGATTGGGCAGCACAGGCATGGGACCGTTGTTGGTCACCGTGATCGTGTACTGGAACTCCTCACCCGCCAGCACCGGGCGGCTGGGGCCGGCCTTGACGAGGCGCAGCCGCGCATCGTTGCTGAAGCTCACCGCCGCGCTATCGGTGTTGTTGGTCTTGTTGGGCTCGTTGAGTTCGGGTGGAACCCCGATCACGCCCTGATTGACCAGTTGCGCACCCGGCGTTCCACCCGCAGCCACGCTGGCCTTGAAGCGGATGGCCTGCATGTTGGCGTAGCCGGCCACCGGGTACTCGCCCGCGTGGGTGCAGGTGATGGTGCCGCTGTTGTGGCCGCAGTTCCAGGGCGCCGTGCTGCCGTCGAAGCCCGTGAAGGTCACGCCGGCCGGCAGGGTGTCGGTGATGGTGAGATCGCGCGGCACGAGGGAGCCGCCTTCGCGGCGCGGCTGCAGAGTGTAGGTGACCTCGGTCGCCTGCAGCGCATCCAGCACCGTGGGCGCCACCTGCTTGCGCAGCGAGACATCCACGAACTCGCTACCGCTGGAGACCACGGCGGCGCTGGCGGTGTTGTTGCCGGACTGGCCGTCGGGCATCTCGGTGCTGGCGTCCTTGTAGCCCTTGACGCTGGCAGCGCCGGCAATGGTGCCGCTCATGTTGGCGATGGCCGGCACGGAGATGGAAGGCAGCACGGCGCCCGGCAGCACCGGGCCGCCGCGCGTGCAGCTGAGCTCGCCCGAGATCAGCGGATAGCCCGAGGCGGGCGTGCAGCTCCAGCCGCTGCCTGAGGGCACGCCCGTGACCACGGCGCCGTTGGGCACGGGGAAACGCACCACGGTACGGCCACCGGCGGGCACCTCGGACGGGCCCTTGTTCTGCACGTCGATGGTGTACTGGAACGCGCCGCCGTTGGCGACGCTGGCGGGAGCGGCTATCGCGATGGCCAGATCGGCGGCCTCGGTGGTGGTGAAGTTGCGATCGAGCTGCGTGTTGTTCTGGTCGTTGTCGTAGTCGGGCGATGCCATGCGCGCGCTGGCCACGGCGCGCCAGTTGGTGCCGACGGTCGGCAGGATGACCTCGAAGCCCACGGACTTGAAGCCATCGGCGGGCGCCAGGTTGCCGATGTTGCAGACCAGCGTGTTGTTGCCTGCGGTGAGCACCGTACCAGCCGCGGGTGCCGTGCAGGTGATGCCGCCCGGGCTGCTGCTGTAGCCCTGGAACACGGCGCCCACGGGCAGCACCTCGGTCAGGGTGACGCCTATGGCGTCGGGACCGATGTTGTTGTGCCTGACCTTGGCCACATAGGTGAAGTTGCCGCCGGCAGGGCCTGCCGATGCGTCCTGTCCGTCATAGAGACCGTCCTGGTTGACCAGGATGTCGGTGTCGGCCGGCGCCGCCACGGCAGCCGCTGTTGCCAGCAAGCCGCCGGACAGCAGCGCACGCGCCAGCCAGCCCTTTCTCGTGAAAGCCATACAAACCTCTCTTTTGCTTCGTTGACAGCGCCGAATGCCGCAGGCACGGACGCACGAGGTGCCCGGCTGGAACAGCTCTGTCAGAAAGCCGACTACCGGACGCACCAAAAGGAGGCATGATGGTTCTTTATTACCAAAAGTAAATATGATCTGGAATTTTTAACAAAAGTGAGTATTTAGAGGTATTTGTGAGTTTTTCGTGAGTCGACCTTTTTCGGTCAGTTTTCCTCACGGAACGCGGACGTGAAAAAGCCGGTGGCAGCTTGGCTGGCACCGGCTTGCAATGCTGATCTGCCGCGCGGCGGCGCGGCAGTGAGCAGGCACTAAGGCCTAGGGAATGCGGCGGGGCAATCCTTGTGAGGAACTCACGCTAGCAGCGCGTTCACGCGCCTGACGTAGGCAGCCGGGTCTTCGGGCATGCCGCCTTCGGCCAACACGGCCTGGTCGAACAGGATGTTGGCCAGGTCATGGAAATGCACCGATCCGTCCAGCTTCTTGACCAGCGGATGCTCGGGGTTGACCTCCAGCACGGGGCGGGCGTCCGGCGCCTGCTGGCCGGCCTGCTTGAGCAGGCGCGCCAGCTGCAGGCTCATGCCGCCGTCCTGCACCACCAGGCAGGCGGGCGAGTCCACCAGGCGCGTGGTCACGCGCACGTCCTCGGCCTTGTCCTTGAGCGCTTCCTTGAGCTTGGCCAGCAGGGGCTTGAAGGTCTCGGCAGCTTCCTCGGCGGCCTTCTTTTCCTCTTCGTCCTGCAGCTTGCCCAGGTCCACGGCGCCCTTGGCCACGGACTGCAGCGGCGTGCCGTCGAATTCGGTCAGGTAGCCCATGGCCCATTCGTCCACGCGGTCGGCCATCAGCAGCACTTCGATGCCCTTCTTGCGGAAGACTTCGAGCTGCGGGCTGTTGCGGGCTGCGGTCAGGGAGTCGGCCGTGATGTAGTAGATCGCGTCCTGGCCTTCCTTCATGCGGGCCTTGTAGTCGGCCAGCGAGACGATGGCCTCGTCCTGGCTGGTGGAGGAAAAGCGCAGCAGCTTGGCGATGCGTTCCTTGTTGGCAAAGTCCTCGCCCAGGCCTTCCTTGAGCACGGGGCCGAACTCGGCGTAGAACTGGCTGTACTTGCCTTCCTTGGCCTTGTCCTCTTCGCTGACCACGTCGGTGACGCCGTCGGCCGCCGCGTCAGCGGCAGCGTCGTGGCGATCGTGCTTGGCCAGGTCTTCCAGCATGGACAGCACGCGCTTGGTCGAGCCGTCGCGGATCAGGCGCACGTCGCGGCTTTCCTGCAGCAGCTCGCGGCTGACGTTCAGCGGCAGGTCGGCCGAGTCGATCACGCCCTTGACGAAGCGCAGGTAGCCGGGCATCAGCGCCTCGGCGTCATCCATGATGAAGACGCGCTTGACGTAGAGCTTGACGCCGGCCTTCTTGTCGCGGTTGTAGAGGTCGAACGGCGCCTTGGCCGGGATGAACAGCAGCTGCGTGTACTCGGTGTTGCCCTCGACGCGGTTGTGGCTCCAGGTCAGCGGGTTCTCGAAGTCGTGGCTGATGGCCTTGTAGAAGTCCTGGTACTGCTCGGCCGTGATGTCCTTCTTGGGACGCGTCCACAGCGCGCTGGCCTTGTTGATGGTCTCCCACTCGCCCGTCTTCTCCATGGTGCCGGGCTGGTCGTTCTCGCCGTCCTTCCACTCCTCTTTTTCCATGAGGATGGGCAGGCTGATGTGGTCGGAGTACTTGCCGATGACCTGCTTGATCTTCCAGGCGTTGAGGAACTCCTCGGCCTCGGGGCGCAGGTGCAGCGTGATGCTGGTGCCGCGCTGGGGGCGCTCGATCTGCTCGACCTCGAACTCGCCCGTGCCGCCGCTGGTCCAGCGCACGCCTTCGGAGGCCGGCAGGCCCGCGCGGCGTGTTTCCACGGTGATCTTGTCGGCCACGATGTAGCCCGAGTAAAAGCCCACGCCGAACTGGCCGATCAGCTGCGAGTCCGACTTCTGGTCGCCCGACAGCTTGTCCATGAAGGCCTTGGTGCCGCTCTTGGCGATGGTGCCCAGGTTGTCGATGGCTTCCTGCTCGCTCATGCCGATGCCGGTGTCGGCAATGGTCAGCGTCTTGGCAGCGGCGTCGAAGGACACGCGCACTTCCAGGTTGGGCTGGTCTTCATACAGCGCGGCATTGTTCAGCGCCTCGAAGCGCAGCTTGTCGCAGGCGTCCGATGCGTTGGAGACCAGCTCGCGCAGGAAGATCTCGGGGTTGGAGTACAGCGAATGCGTGACCAGGTGCAGCAGTTGTGCAACTTCGGCCTGAAAAGAATGGGTTTGCTTGCTCATGCAGACAGTGTCCTATGTCCTATGGGTTCACAACAGGGAAAAAATCAGCCCTCATCTCGGGCCGGCGAGCGCATTATCAAGACCCCGCCGCCCCTGTGGCGGCGCAGGCTCTGGACGATTGTTCACTTTTTCGCCCTCACGGCGGGGCTGGCGCAGGGCTATAACTGCGCCACTTTCCGCTGTGCGGCGGACGGTGCGCGCAGGGCCCGGGCGCAATGGCGGGCCTGCTTCAGGAGATTTTCCATGCACAGCTCTGTTCAAAAATGGTCCGCAGAATTCCTCGGAACCCTGTGGCTGACCCTGGGCGGCTGCGGTGCGGCCGTGCTGGCCGCCGCCTTCCCGCAGGTGGGCATCGGCCTGGTCGGCGTCTCGCTGGCCTTCGGCCTGACGGTGCTCACGGGCGCCTATGCCTTCGGGCCCATCTCGGGCGGGCACTTCAACCCGGCCGTCTCCGTGGGTCTGGCCATGGGCGGGCGCTTTGCCTGGAGCGAACTGCCGGGCTACATCGTCTCTCAGGTGCTGGGCGCCATCACGGGCGCGGCCATCCTCTATGTGATCGCCACGGGCAAGGCCGGTGCCGACATCGGCGGCTTTGCCACCAACGGCTACGGCGCGCATTCGCCGGGCGGCTACGGCATGACGGCAGCCCTGGTCACCGAGGTGGTGATGACGGCCTTCTTCATCCTGGTCATCCTGGGCGCCACGGCCAAGCGCGCGGCAGCCGGCTTTGGCGGGCTGGCCATCGGCCTGTGCCTGACGCTGATCCACCTGATCTCGATTCCCGTGACCAATACCTCGGTCAATCCCGCGCGCAGCACGGGCCCGGCCCTGTTCGGCCCCGAGATCGCCATCTCGCAACTGTGGCTGTTCTGGGTGGCCCCCATCGTGGGTGCGCTGATCGGCGCCGTGATCTACAAGGCCCTGCTGGCCAACCCGGCCAACGAATAAGGCCAGGGACGGGCGCTGCAGGCGCCCCGCAGAAGACTCAAGCGGCTGGCGACAGCCGCTTTTTTCATTGAATCTTTGGTGAAACACGGTTTTCGTTTGTTGCATGGCGGCAACGCCAAGGACTTTCACCCGGCACAAACCAGCCAACTTTACGAAGCAGAAACCGAACACTAGTGATTCGCAATAACAATCCGCGGGCTTTCATCGGAGTGAACATGAGCAAAATCCAACAAATCCTCCCCCCCGCGAACCTCACCCAGCTGGCCCTTGCCGCAGCCCTGTGCCTTGCTGGCACCCCGGCCTTTGCGCAGGCCAGCACCACGCTGGGCACCGTGAACGTGACGTCTTCGACCGAAGCGCCCGTCAAGACCGACAACGCCTCCTCAGCCAAGTTCACGGCCCCGCTGGTGGACACGCCCAAGACGGTGCAGGTCATCAACGAGGAAATCATCAAGCAGACCGGCGCGACAAGCCTGCAGGAAGCCCTGCGGTCCACGCCCGGCATCACCTTCGGCAACGGCGAAGGCGGCAACCCCTCGGGTGACCAGCCCTTCATCCGCGGCATGGATGCCCAGGCCAGCACCTTCGTGGACGGCATGCGCGACATTGCGGCCGGCACGCGCGAAGTGTTCAACCTGGAAGCGGTGGAAGTCATCAAGGGCGCCGATTCGGCCTATGCAGGCCGTGGCGGCGCTGGCGGCTCCATCAACCTGGTGACCAAGAAGGCCAGGAACGAGAACTTCATCAGCGGCGACGTGGGCCTGGGCACGGACAGCTACCGGCGCGCCACCATCGACGCCAACCGCGTGCTGGGCGAAGGCGTGGGCCTGCGCCTGAACGCCATGGTGCACGACGCCGACGTTCCCGGCCGCAGCGGCCCCGAGAACAAGCGTTGGGGCATTGCACCCACGGTGACCTTCGGCATGGGCACGCCCACCGAGGTCTCGCTGTCCTGGCAGCACCTGCAGACCGACAACATTCCCGATGGCGGCGTGCCCTACCTGTACAGCAGCACGGCTGCGGCCGGCCTGCGCGGCGGCAGCGTGGTGCGTCCCACCTACGGCAACAACCGCGACAACTGGTACGGCCTGACCAGCCGCGACTACGAAAAGGAAAAGAGCGACCTGTTCACGGCCACCGTGGAGCACAAGTTCACCGACACCCAGAAGTTCCGCAACAGCCTGCGCTACAGCAAGACCGAACAGGACTACCTGTGGACCCAGCCCGACGACAGCAAGGGCAATGTCGTCAATGGCTATGTGTTCCGCCGCGGCAATGCCCGCGTGGCCGACATCAAGACGCTGCAGAACCTCTCGGAATTCACGGGCAAGGCCCAGACCGGCAGCGTGGGCCACAGCTACTCGTTCGGCCTGGAACTGTCCAAGGAAAAGGCCGAGTCCCGCATCGCCGCGCTGCAGACCACCAACACCACCTGCACGGCCGCCAGCCTGTGGTGCGCCTCGCTGAACAACCCCGACAGCAGCCCGCTGTGGAACCTGCCCGTGACGCTGGGCGACCCCAGCCACAACCAGATCGACACCGTGGCGCTGTACGGCTTCGACACGCTGAAGTTCAACGACCAGTGGTTGCTCAATGCCGGCCTACGCATGGACCACTACAAGATCAGCTCCTCCGGTCCCGCCGGCCGCACCACGCCGGCCTATGACCTGAGCCGTTCGGACACATTGTTCAACTACCAGCTGGGCCTGGTCTACAAGCCGGCCACCAACGGCAGCATCTACGCCAGCATCGGCACCTCCTCGCGCCCCGGCGGCTCCATGCTGGGCAACGGCAACGAGGACCTGGGCATCTCCACCGACCAGCTGGCCAACCTCGCTCCCGAGAAGACCCGCTCGCTCGAACTGGGCACCAAGTGGGACCTGATGGAAAAGCGCCTGGCGCTGACCGCCGCGCTGTTCCGCAACGACGTGACCAATGCGCGCATCACCGAAAACGGTGTCACCTACATGGGCGGCAACAAGGTGGTCAACGGCGTGGAACTGGGCTTCACGGGCAGCGTGCTGCCGGGCCTGAGCGTCTTCGGCGGCTACACCTACATGGACAGCGAGCAGAAGAACGCAGGCGCGGGCAGCGTGGCCAATGGCCAGCCCTTCCCCAACACGCCCAAGCACAGCTTCAGCCTGTGGACCAGCTACAAGCCCATGGCAAAGCTGACCGTGGGCCTGGGCATCTACGCCCAGAGCAGCGTGAACCAGAGCTACATCCTGTCCACGGTGGATGGCGGCATCGTCACCAAGGGTGCCAGCGGCTATGCGCGCTACGACGCCATGGTGGCCTACCAGATCGACCGCAACCTGACCGTGCAGCTGAACCTGTACAACCTGGGCGACAAGGTCTACTACAGCGGCATCCGCTCGCCCCACTACGCGACCATGGCCGCAGGCCGCTCGGCCGTGGCCTCGCTCAAGTGGACGTACTGATCTGCTGATCGCCCCGGGCGAAAGCGCAGCGGCTTGACGCTGCGCAGATCACCGCAAAGCCCCGCAGGCCATCGCCGCCTGCGGGGCTTTTTTGCGGGACACTCGCTGATTCCCCCCCTGAGGACCGCCTGCCATGATGCTCCGCATACCCGCCCTGCTCAGCCCCGACGAAGTGCGCCAGTGCCGCCAGGCGCTGGAGCAGGCCCCGTGGCAGGACGGCCGCGCCACGGCCGGCCCTCTGGCGGCCCAGGTCAAGGCCAACCTGCAGCTGCCGCTGGACAGCCAGGCAGGCCAGGCGATAGGCAACCTCATCCTCGACAAGCTGGGGGCCAGCGCGCTGTTCATGTCGGCCACCCTGCCGCTGAAGGTGCTGCCGCCGCGCTTCAACCGCTACGAAGGCGGCGGCACCTACGGCAACCATATAGACAACGCCATCTTCACCATCCCCGGCACGGCCATCAAGGTGCGCAGCGATGTCTCCACCACCGTGTTCTTCAGCGAGCCCGACGAGTACGAAGGCGGCGAGCTGGTCGTGGAGGACACCTTCGGCCACCAGAGCGTGAAGCTGGCCGCAGGCGACGCCATCGTCTACCCCGGCACCAGCCTGCACCGCGTCAACCCCGTCACGCGCGGCACGCGCTACGCCAGCTTCTTCTGGACGCACAGCCTCGTGGCCTCGGACGAGAAGCGCCGCATCCTGTTCGACCTGGACCAGCAGATCCAGCAACTGACGGTGCGCCACCCGGGCGACCCCGCGCTTTCCGCGCTGTCCGGCACGTACCACAACCTGTTGCGGATGTGGTCGCAGGCCTAGTGGCACAGCCGCCAGGCAGCCGCATCAGAACCTGTAGCGGGCCGTGACCAGCACATTGCGCGGATCGCCATACACGCCCGTGCCATAGGAGCCCAGGCCCGGCATATAGGTCTTGTCGAACAGGTTGTTGACGTTCAGCGTCACCGACCACTGGCGGTCCACGTCGTAGCGCGCCATCAGGCCCACCAGCGCATAGGCGCGCTGGTCGGCGCGTGCATAGGGGGCGGAGGATTGCTGGTAGTAGGTCAGGCTCTGCCAGGCCAGCGAGCCGCCCACGGTCCACTGCGGGTTGAGACGGTAGCTGGTGCTGAGCTTGAACAGGTGGCGCGGCTGGTTGGTGTTGACGGCGCTGAGGATCACATCGGGCTGGGCCGGCGCGCGCGAGGTACGGTAGGTGTAGCCGCCGTAGATGTTCCAGGCCGGCGTGATGCTGCCCGACACCTCCATCTCCACGCCCTTGCTGGTCACGCCGTCGATGGCCGCATAGACCTCTTCCCCGGTTTCCGGATTGGCGCTGACGTACTGCGCGGCATTGCGCTGCTGGATGTGGAACAGCGCCAGCGAGGCGTTGAGCCGGCCGTCCAGGAACTCGCCCTTCACGCCCACTTCGCGGCTGCGGCCCGTAAGCGGCGGCAGCGGGCTGCCGGCTGCGTCCTTGTAGTAGGTCTGCGGATTGAAGATATCGGTCTGGCTGGCGTACAGCGACAGCTGGCGGTTCAGGTCATAGACCACGCCTGCATAGGGCACGGTCTTGTGCGCCACGCGCAGCGCGTTGTTCACGCCGTAGCTGCCGTCCAGGCCCGTGGTGTCGTCCAGCATGTCGTACCAGCTCACGCGCGCACCCAGGATCACCGACAGGTCGTCCGTGGGCCGCAGGCGCGCGGCGCCGAAGACGCCCTTTTCCACGATGCGCGTCATGCGGTGGTCACGCAGCTGGAAATCGGGCCGCGGCACCTGGCCGTCCCACTCGAAGTAGTTGCCCACGGGGCCGTAGGCGTTGGTGTAGCCGGGCGCATGCCGGCGCTGGCGCGACCAGCTGGCGCCGAACGACAGCTCGTGCTCGCGCCCGAACAGCTGCAACGGCCCGGACAGCGCCGCATTCACGGCCTGCGTGGTGGCATCGGTGGGAATCTTGTTGGACAGCATGTTGATGCCCAGGCCGCTGACCGGGTCCACCATGCCGTGGGCGGCCACGCCGACCTCCACGTCGCGCGACTGGCGCAGCCGGCTGGCCGACAGGTCCGCCTTCCAGCCATTGCCGAAGCTGTGCTTGAGTTCGGCAAACAGGTTGGTGCTGTCGTTGTCCCAGTACGACCAGCGCGCGGCCGGGTTCAGCGAGGTGGGGAAATGCGTGCGGCTGCCATCCTTGAAGAACAGCGGGATGTGGCCGAAGCTGGCCCCGTTGGCGCGCGTCTGCATGTGGTCAATGCCCAGGCTGGCCACCGTGCCCGGACCCAGGTCGGCCTCGATGATGCCGTACAGGCTGCGCACGTTGCGGCTGTAGTCGTCCACATGGGACTTGGCGTTCTGCGCCACGGCCACCACGCGGGCGCGCACGCGGCCGTCCTCGGTCAGCGGCGCGGAGATGTCGCCCACGCCGCGCAACCGGTCATGGCTGCCGATGGCCGCCTCGGCCGAGGCCTGGAAGGTCTTGGTGGGCCGCTTGCGCACCAGGTTGACCACGGCCGACGGATAGCCCGCGCCCGTGAGCAGGCCTGTGGCGCCCTTGACCACCTCCACGCGGTCATAGATGGCGCTGTCGGCCAGCGAGGTCGTGTACTGGTTGGCCGAGTCCATGGTGTTGGGCACGCCGTCGAACTGGAAATTCTCGATGGCATAGCCGCGCGAGTAGAAGGTGGTGCGCTCGCTGTCGTTGCGGCCCACGGTAATGCCGGGCGTCTTCTCCAGCACCTCCGGCAGGCTGGTCAGGCCCTGGTCGTCCATGAGCTGGCGCGTGACCACGCTGACGGACTGCGGCGTCTCGCGCTGCGACAGGCCCAGCCGTGTGGCCGTGCTGGACTGGCGCGTGGCGTAGGAGCCCGTGCCTTCGGAGACCGCGCTGCGCTCGGCAGCGGCCGTCACGTTGACCGTGGCCAGCGTGGCGCCTGCAGCGGCAGCGGGCACCACCGGCTCCACCCGCCGCAGCGCATAGGCGCCGCTGGCCTGGCGCACGGCCTGCCAGGCGGTGCCGGCCAGCAGGGCCTCGAAGGCGCCCTCCACCGTATAGCTGCCGCGCAGGCCCGCGCTGCGCTGTCCGGCCGTCTGCTCGGCCGTGAAGATCAGGGCCACGCCGGCCTGGGCGGCCGTGCTGCGCAAGGCGGCATCCAGCGGGCCGGCAGCGACGTCATAGCTGCGCTGGGCCTGGGCCAGCACGGCGGCGGGCATGAGCGCGATGGCCAGCGCCAGCGCGGGGCGGGGCATGAAAAGGGGTTGCATGGTCCTGGGTTCTCCCTGTGTTCCGATGTCGAAAATCAAAGCTCTCGGAAGCAAGGAAGCGCGGCGCGGGAAATCGGGTCACCCCCGGCGCAAAAAATGCGAAAAGGAAGAAAAAAGCCTCAGCCGCGCGCCTGCGCAGGCTCCACCACCACCCACCAGCGCGTGCGCCAGCGCAGTTGCACGGGCAGCGCACCGGGCAGCATGGCCAGCACGGCGTCCGTGCCATCGATGCCGCCTTCGTCCAGCGGGAACACGCCCGAGAACCGCAGCCCGGCCACGGCCGGATCGGCGTGCAGCCAGCCGGGGCGGTAGCGGTTGAGCTCGGCCAGGAAGTCGTCCAGGCGCTGGTTGTCCACCCACAATTGGCCCCGGCTCCAGGCGTCGTCCGCAGGGCCGGCCGGCTGCACCGTGCTCCAGCCGGTGCGCGTGAAGTCCATGGCCTCGCCCGCCTGCAGACGCCGTGCGGATGCGCCTGTGCCGGCCGTGCGCAGCTCCACGGCGCGCTCGAACACCGCCACGCGCGCACCTGCATGGCTGCTGCGCACCATGAAGCGCGTGCCCAGGGCGCGCACGCGGCCGTGGGCGGTCTCCACCACAAAGGGCAGATCGCCCAGCGCACCTGCGGGATGGCCGGTGGTGAACAGCGCCTCGCCAGCCATCAGGCGCAGGCGGCGTTCGCTGCCGTCGAACTGCAAGGCCACGGCGCTGCCGGGGCCCAGCAGCATGTCCGTGCCGTCGGGCAGGGTCCAGCGGCGGCGCTGCGTGCCCGTGGCGTAGTCGGCCGCCATCTGCTGCCACTGCGGCGTGCGGCTGGCCAGCCAGCCCGCGCCCGCCGCCGTGCCCAGGCCCACAAACAGGCCCAGCAGGCGACGCCGCGCAGCCCGGGGAGCGGCGGACAGGCTGCGATAGCCCGCGCCACCGGCGTTGAGCCCCGTCAGCGCGCCCGTGACGGCCTGCAGATGGGCCCAGGCGCGGCCATGGTCGGCGTCTTCATCAAGCCAGCGCTGCCAGCGCGCCCGGTCGGCGGCCGAGGCCTGGCCCGATTGCAGCAGCGCAAACCAGCCGGCCGCCGCCCGCGCCACGGCGGCCGGCAAGGGCCGGCCCAGCGCCTGGGGCGCCTGGATACTGCTGCCGGGTAGCGGCGCGGCGCTGGACAGGCGCCGAGGATCGGAAGGCACCGGCGCCATCAGGACAGCGCCAGCACGAAGCAGCGCTCATAGCCCTGGGCCAGATAGCGCTTGACGCTGGTCATGGACACGCCCAGGCGCGTGGCGATGTCCGCATAGCTCAGGCCTTCGAGGTGGGCCAGCAGGAAGGCCTCGCGCACCTTGGGCGCCAGCGCGTCCAGCGCCTGGTCCACGGCCTGCAGCGATTCGAGGGCGATCAGCCGCTCTTCGGGCGAAGGGGCAAGTTCAGCGGGCAACAGGGCCAGGGTGTCGAGATAGGCGCGCTCCAGCAGCCGGCGCCGGTGCTGGCGGATCACAAGATGGCGGGCCACGGTGGCCAGAAAGGGGCGTGGCTGCTCGATGCGGCCGGCCATGCCCGAGGTGATCACGTTGACGAAAGTGTCGTGCGCGATATCGGAAGCCTCGAACACATTGCCCAGCTTGCGGCGCAGCCAGCCTTGCAGCCAGCCGTGGTGTTCGACATAGAGGGTGTGTACGGGATCGGCCGGTGCGCGCATGAAAAGACGGACGCGCCCCGGACTGGCGTGCCGCAGCGCTGAAGCTCGTTTGAGAATGGTTCGCATTCTAAACACGAGCTCAAAACCGTCGCTGCCCAAATCAGGGGCACCGAGGAAGGGCCGTCCCGCACCGAGGGTGCCGTCCCCCTCCCGCGAAGCGAGAGAGGGGGAAGCGGCGCAGCCGCTCAGGGGGTGCTAAAAATTCTCGTGTGCACCCAGGTAGCGCCACTGGCCCACAGGCAGGTTGCCCAGCGTCACGCGGCCGATGCGGATGCGCTTGAGGCCCACCACGCGCAGGCCCACCAGTTCGCACATGCGGCGGATCTGGCGCTTCTTGCCTTCGGTCAGCACAAAGCGCAGCTGCTCGGGGTTCTGCCAGTCCACCTTGGCGGGCTTGAGTGCCTCGCCGTCCAGCGACAGGCCATGGCACAGGCGTGCCAGCTGCTCGGCCGGGAACACGGATTGCACGTCGATGTCGCGGTCTCCGTAGGTCACGCGCACCAGGTACTCCTTGTCCATCTCCGAGTCTTCGCCAATGATCTGGCGCGCCACACGGCCGTCCTGGGTCATGACGAGCAGGCCCACGGAGTCGATGTCCAGCCGGCCGCAGGGCGCCAGGCCCTTGAGCTGCGCGAAGTTGAAGCGCGTGCGGCTGGTGTCCTGGTTCCAGTGGTTCTGGGGCGTGACCAGGACCACGGCGGGCTCGTGGCCGTCCTCGGCCTGGCCGCTGACATAGCCCATGGGCTTGTGGATCAGGATGGTGACCTGCTGGTCCTGGCGCTCGCGCGCTTCGCGCTCGACGGTGATGCGGTCGGCCGCCACCACGTTCTGGCCCATCACGGCGAGTTCGCCATTGACGCGGACCCAACCCTTGTCCACCCACTCGTCGGCTTCGCGGCGCGAGCACAGGCCCATGTCGGCCAGGCGCTTGTTGATGCGCACGCCACCGGGAACCTGCTCCTGCAGCGGCTCGGGAGCACGCTTGACGGGGATTTCGCGGCTGGCGCCACCGTCGGCGGGACGGTAGGTGCGGATGCCGCTGAGCGGACGGTAGGCGGGCTCGGCCTGGGGCGCCTCGTCGCGGCGCGGGCCACGGGCGTCATCACGGCGGGGACCACGGGCGTCGTCGCGGCGCGGTCCGCGCGCATCGTCACGGCGGGGGCCGCGGGCATCGTCACGGCGGGGGCCGCGGGCATCGTCACGGGGACGGTCGCGGAAACCACCTTCACGCGGGCCGTCACGGGGACCGTCGCGCTGGCCGTCACGTTGGCCATCGCGTTGACCATCACGCGGACGCTCATCGCGCTGGCCATAGGGCCGGTCGCGGCGATCGTCCGGGCGGGGCGGGCGCGGGGGCGGGCATCGCGCGTATCACGGGCATCGCGCATGTCGCGCTGCTCGCGCGGGGCACGGTTTTCGCCGCCGCCCTGTTCGCGCCAGTCGCCACGCGGCTGGGAACGGTCCAGGTCCTCGGCACGGCCGAAACCGCTGCTGCGCGGGCGCTGGTCACGGGCGTCGTCGCGGGGTGCTGCACCGCGGGCATCGCCTCGGGGTGCCCCACCGCGGGCATCGCCGCGAGGGGGGCCATCACGGCGGTCGGAGCGCTCGTAACGATCATTGCGGCCGCCACGGTCGCCGCCACGTTCATTGCGGTCGTTGCGGTCACTGCGCGGGCCACCGCGTGCGCCCGCAGATTTGCCCGCGCCACCCGAAGGGCGGCGGGCATCGCCAGCCGGCTCGGCCTGTGGCTTTTCGGGGCGGCGCAGCACAGGGCGCGCGGAGGGCGCTGCCGCCTCGTCGGCGCCGGGCCGGGACGGTTTGGAAGAAGTAGGGGATGACATTAGACCGCCATTGTCGCGCGGCAAGGCCCGCAGCGGCTGCGCCCTGCGGCCAATACGGGCATTGCGCTCGGCTATCGGGCGACTATCGGGCGGCCTGCGGGCAGGCCGCCAGGGCCCCCTTGCCAGCCCCGCCGCCCGGCCCTGCGCCCCGGCGGGCTCGCCATGTTCCGCACCACACATTCATGCCCCATGCAATGCGCCTGGCGGCCGACCCATCCCAATCGCTGTATCCGGCGCGATATGCACAACCGGATGAATCCTCAATGAAAAATCGACAAGAAGCGAATCACATCGGCAAAACATCTTCAATCCGGCCGATTGGGATCTTCCAATGCACGGCATGCGACATGTAAAAAACTGTATTTTATTTGGGCGATTTCATTCATTGGCGATTGCGAATCAACCCATTGGGCTTGCCATTGCCCATACATCTCCCCATAGAATGGCGCCCGGCCAGAAACGGGGGGCTTTTTCGAGACACCAGCCCTTCGCGCAGCGCCTGCTGCGGTATCCAGACCATCCCGCCCGGACTCCCGCCTCATTCAACAAGGAAAACCATGAGCGATACACCCAACCTATCGAATTCCACTCCATTGAAAGAACAATTCAAGGCGCTGCTTATCACCAAGCCGGACTTGACTGGAATCGAGTGGTCCGATATGGAGACCGCCATCGGCCCGAATGCTGAAAAATACCGGCCACTGTGGGAGCGCATGGTCAGCGGGAAAAAGGGCTTTTTCGCATCCATGAGTCCCTGCTGGACCGCCATTCCCTTCATGGGCGTTTCCTGGGCCATTGCGCGCCGCGTCTACGCCTATGCCGTGGTGGCCTTCATCACCCTGTTGATCATCAATCTGCTGATGCCCGGCACGGGCGGTGCCGGGCGCGTGCTTGGCATCGCGGTGGCCATCTCGTTCACGGTCAAGCGCACCTACCTGCAATGGCTGGTCACGCGCATACAGCAGATCAACCAGAGGGGCCTGGTGGGCGCTGCGCGCGAAGAGGCGCTGCGCCAGATCGGCGGCCTGGACCAGAAGAACGGCTGGATCTCCTTCGGCGTGCTGCTGGCCATCGGCATCGTGCTGGCCGCCTTCTGAAGCGCCAGGCCCGCAGATCAGCGGTCCACGGGCAGCCGGTCGCACAGGGCCACCAACTGCGCCAACTGGGGGCCCACATCCCGGATCAGCGTGCGGGCCGGCATGCGCAGGCCCGGCACGGCACAGTTGAACAGCAGGCGGCGCGACCCATAGCGGATGCGCGAGGCCGCACCCACGGCGCACACGCCCAGGCCGGAGTCGCCCATGTTGACCGCGAAGCCCCGGGCAGCATAGTGCGCCAGGCTTTCGCTGGCGTTGTCCCTGCAGCGCGCATATTCCTCGGGCCGCTGGCTGCGCACGCGGTCCAGGAAGCGCTGCAGTTCCCCGGCATCGAACTGGGCCAGCCCTGCCCGGCCCATGGCCGTTTCCAGCACGCCGCGCACGGCGCCCACGCCGGGTCGCTTGAGCGTGCCGCCCTCCCAGGCGCAGGTATCCAGGTAGACCACATCCAGGTCCATGACCACGCCCACCGACACCGCCCCCTTCACACGGTCGGCCAGCGCCTGCATGGGCAGGCGCAGCGGGCCGAGCAAGGGCGTATTGATCACATAGGGGTAGCCCAGGGCGACGGCGGCCGGGCCGACGAAGTAGCGGTCCAGCCGCTCGTCATGGTCCAGGTAGCCCATGGTCTGCAGGCTGCGGCACAGCCTGGACACGGTGGGGCGCGGCAGGCCCAGGCGGCGGGCCAGCTCGCTGTTGGCATGCGGGCGCGGGTCGCTGACGAAGCACTGGAGAATCATCAGCCCCTTGGCCAGCGTGCCCGCGAAATACGGGTCCTGCTCGCGGATGCGGCAGACATCCTGCGAGTCCCTGGGTTGGTGGGCAATGGGGGTGTGGGGCACGTGGCGATTGTGCGGACCACGGCCGCAAAGCCGCAACTGCATTTCAATATTTGAAACTGCATTGCAGCCCTGGTGCCCGCGCTTCCTACAGTGCGGCCCATGAGCCAAGCCCCCACCCCCCATCCCGCCGACGCCCGCCTGCAGGCGTTGATTGCAGACATCCGCCATTTCGTGCGCCACCGCTGGCATCCGCTCGAAGAGCAGATCGAGCGCGACGACAGCATTCCGCCCGCCGTGGTCCAGGAGCTGCGCGACAAGGGCTATTTCGGCTGGAGCATTCCCCAGGCCTATGGCGGCCTGGGCCTGAGCACCGAGGAGCTGGTGCGCTGCGCCTTCGAGCTGTCCCAGGCTTCGGTGGCGCTGCGGGCCCGCGTGGGCACCAACACCGGGATTGGCTCGGAAGCCCTGGTGGCCGACGGCACCGAGGCGCAAAAGCAGCGCTGGCTGCCGCGCATGGCGCGCGGCGAGCTCACGGGTTGCCTGGCGCTGACCGAGCCGGACGCGGGCTCGGAGGCAAGCAACATCCAGACCACGGCACGCCGCGAGGGCGACCACTATGTGCTCAACGGCAGCAAGCGCTTCATCACCAATGCGCCGCTGGCCGATGTCTTCACCGTCATCGCCCGCACCGGCGAAGGCAGCACGGGCAGCGAGGGGCTGACGGCCTTCTTCGTGGAGCGCTCGCCGGGCCTGGTGACAGGCCAGCCCTATCGCAAGATGGGCCAGGCGGGCTCGCCCGTGTCCGACGTGCATTTGCAGGACTGCCGCGTGCCGGCCGACCAGATCATCGGCGGGCGCGAGGGCCAGGGCTTCAAGACCGTGATGAAGGTGCTCAACAAGCAGCGCCTGCACCTGGCAGCGCTGTGCACGGGACCGGCGATCCGCATGCTGGACCTGGCGCTGGCCCATGTGCGCCAGCGCGAGCAGTTCGGCCAGCCGGTGGCGAGCTTCCAGCTGGTGCAGGCCATGCTGGCCGACAGCCGCACCGAGATCTTCGCGGCGCAATCCATGATCCTGGAGGCCGCCCGCGCCCGCGACCGGGGCGAGGACGTGGCGCTGTCCGCCTCCATGTGCAAGTACTTCGCCTCCGAGATGTGCGGCCGCGTGGCCGACCGCGCCGTGCAGATGTTCGGCGGCGCGGGCTATGTGGCCGACTTCAGCCCCATCGAGCGCTACTTCCGCGACGTGCGCCTGTTCCGCCTCTACGAAGGCACCAGCCAGATCCACCAGCTCAACATCGCCAAGCTCATGCTGCGCGAGAGCGCCTGACACCGGAGGCCCCCATGACACATCCCCTCACCTCGAAGCACCTGGCCACCCTGGGCCTGCTGGCCGCGCTGTGTGCCTGCGCGCAGGCTGCCCAAACGGCCCAAGCGGCTTTTCCCGATCGGCCCGTGCGCGTGATCGTTCCCTTTCCCGCAGGCGGCAGCACCGACCTCGTGGCCCGCGCGCTGTCGGTGGAACTGGGCCAGGCCCTGGGCCAGCCGGTGGTGGTGGAGAACAAGCCGGGCGCGGGCAGCCTGGTCGGCTCGGAACTCGTGGCCCGCGCCGCGCCCGACGGCTACACCCTGCTCATGGCAGGCCTGAGCAATGTCTTCCTGCCCCATGTGCACGCCAACCTCAAGTGGAACCCGCTGACCGACTACGAGTACATCGGCCTGGTGGCCGACCTGCCCAACGTCATCGCCGTCAACGCCAAGACCCCCTACCGCACGCTGGCCGAACTGGTGGCGGCCGACAAGGCCAGGCCCGGCACGCTGTCCTTCGGCTCGGCCGGCACGGCCACGCCCTCGCACCTGGTCTGCGAGATGGTCAACCACCGGCTCGGCACCAAGATGCAGCACCTGCCCTACAAGGGCAACGCCCCGGCCGTCAACGACCTCATGGCCGGCCACATCCCGGTGATGTGCAACAACCTGGGCGGCACCCTGCCCTACATGCAAGGCGGGCAGATCCGCATCCTGGCGCAGACCGGCAAGAGCCGCTCGCCCGCAGCGCCCGACATTCCCACCTTTGCCGAGCTGGGCGTGGCCGGGCTGGACACCGGCCTGTGGGTGGGCCTGGCCGCGCCCAAGGGCACGCCGCAGCAGATCGTGGCCACGCTCAACCAGGCGCTGGCCAAGGCCATGGCCTTGCCCGAGACGCGCGACAAGCTGGCGCGCCTGGGTGCCACGCCGCTGCCCACGCAGACGGCGGACTTCCACAAGCGCGTGGCCGAAGACCGCCGCGCCTGGGAGCCCGTGCTGAAGAACGTGGACCTGAAAGGCAACTGATGCAGCGCCAAGGCTATCCGCTGGAGGGTGTGCGCATCCTCGACATGGCCACGGTGCTGGCCGCCCCCTTCTCGGCCACGCTGTGCGGCGACCTGGGCGCCGATGTCGTCAAGCTGGAGCTGCCCGGCGGCGGCGACACGCTGCGCAGCCTGGCCCCCGTGCACGACGGCCACGCCGTGTTCTGGAAAACCGCCAACCGGGGCAAGCAGGGCATCTCGCTGGATGTGCGCAAGGCCGAGGGCCGCACGCTGTTCCTGCGGCTGATCGAGGATTTCGACGTGCTCGTGGAGAACTTCCGCACCGGCACGCTGGACCGCTGGGGGCTGGACCTGGCCACCTTGCATGCCCGCAACCCGCGCCTCATCGTGCTGCGCCTGACGGGCTTCGGCCAGACAGGTCCCTATGCGCGCCGGCCGGGCTTTGCGCGCATCTTCGAGGCCATGAGCGGCTTCGCCCACCTCACGGGCGAGGCGGGCGGCCCGCCCCAGCACATGAACTACCCGCTGGGCGATGCCGTGGCCGGACTGTTCGGCGCCTTCTCCATCGCAGCCGCACTGGCCGAGCGCAATGCACAGCCTCCAGGCGAACGGCACGGCGTGGAGATCGACCTGTCGGCCACCGAAGCCATGCTGCGCCTGCTGGACCCTCTGGCGGCCGAATTCCAGCTGGGCGGACAGGCACGCAGCCGCACGGGATCGTGCGCGGGCTACACGGCGCCCTCCAACGTCTACCGCACGCGCGACGGCGCCTGGCTCACCGTGGTCGCCACGGGCGACGCCATCTTCGCGCGCCTGTGCCAGGCCATGGACCGCGCCGAGCTGGCCGCCGACCCGCGCTTTGCGGACAACGCCGCGCGCATACGCCACCTGCAGGCGCTGGATGCGCAGATCGTGCAATGGTGCGCAGCCCTGGACTGCGCCCAGGCCACGGCCGCGCTGGCCGCGCACGACATTCCGTTCAGCAAGGTCTGCTCGGCCGAGGACGCGCTGCAGGACCCGCATTTCGTGGAGCGCGGCAGCTTCATCACCCTGCCCGACCCCGACCTGGGCCCCCTCGCCGCCCCCGCGCCCGTGCCACGCTTTACCGGCCGCCAGGCCCCTTCGCCCCGCAGCGGCCCGGCCACAGGCCAGGACAATGCACGCATCTATGCGGCGTTGGGGCTGGATGCGCAGCAGCAGGAGAGGCTGCGGCGCGAAGGCGTGATCTGAGGCCGCAAGTGGTTGGCAGTGGGCGGCGTCAGGCCGCCCGCCGCGCCGCCGCAAACAGCCCGCTGCGCAGCGCTTCCAGGTCGAGCACGCGCAGGCCGCCGTACTCCACGACGATGGCGTTTTCGCGCTGCAGCACGGACAGCGCCTCATTGACGCGCTGGCGTGACAGGCCCACCAGGTAGGCCAGTTCCTGCTGGGTGATGCGCAGCACCTCGCCCACGCCCGGGTACAGCAGCGGGTGAAAGAGCGCGGCCAGGCTGCGGGCCACGCGCAGGTCGGGGTTGGTGAGGCGGTCGATTTCGCGGGCCGAGATGAACTGGCCCAGGCGCTCGTTGAGCTGGCTCATGACGAAGCGGTTGAAACCGATGGAGTGGTCCAGCAGCCAGTGGAAGGTCTCGATCGGCAGGCCGCCGACCACGCTGCGGCGTATGGCCTGCACGTTGTAGCGATAGGGCTCGCGCTTGACGGCCGTGCCTTCGCCGAACCAGCCGCCCGGGGGCAGGCCGGCCAGGGTCATGCTGGCGCCATCGGCGCCGTCGGTGTTCATCTTGAGCAGGCCTTCGACCACTCCGAACCAGTAGGTGGGCGCGCGGCCGGTGCGGCAGACATAGTCGCCGGGCTGGGCGTCGCCGACGACCAGCGCCTTCTGGGCCCGTTCGCGCTCGGCGGGCTGGAGTACGGCCAGCCAGGGAATGCCTTCGAGTTCCTCGGGCCGGGGCGCGCGGCGGCGCTGGTGCAGTGACAGTTCTTGGCTCATGGAGTCGCGGCGAGGGTGCGCGGATCAATCATCAAAACCACCCAAGCATTGCCCGAGCCCGGTGGCTGGCGTGAGCGGGATTTCCAGAAGGACCGCGGCGCGCGCACATTCCCGGATGCGCAAGCCCCCAAGCGGGACATGAGACCGTTTTGGCACCTTTTGTTACGGCGCGTTTTCCCGATGATGAGTTTCCCGCGGATTGTCGTCAAACAGACACCACGGCGTCAAAGCCAGTCCTAGGATGCAGTCCAAGCCGGTAGGTCACAGCCTGGGCATCTGCACCATGCGACCACCATTCACGAACATCCAAGGACATGGAATGACGACCACGTTCCCGCACCTGCTGCTCCAGCATGCCGCCCAGCGCCCCCTGGCGCCGGCGCTGCGCGAGAAGGAATACGGCATCTGGCAGACCTGGAGCTGGAGCGAGGCCGCCGAGACCGTGCGCCACATGGCCTGCGGCCTGGCGGCGCTGGGCCTGGCACGCGGCCAGAATCTGGCCTTCATCAGCGACAACCGGCCCCATGTCTACATGGGCTTCATTGCCGTGCAGGCGCTGGGCGGCGTACCGATCCCGCTGTACCAGGATGCCGTGGCCGCCGAGATGCGCTTCGTCATCGAGGATGCCGAGATCGACTTCGCCTTTGCCGAGAACCAGGAGCAGGTCGACAAGCTGCTGGAGGTGCGCGAGAGCGTCTCCGGCCTCGGCCACATCATCTATGACGACCCGCGCGGCCTGCGCCACTACGACCAGCCCGGGCTGATCAGCACCGAGGCGCTGCTGCAAAAGGGCCAGGAGTGGGATGCCGCACACCCGGGCGCCTGGGACGCGATGCTGGCCGCGCTGTCGCCCGACGATGTCTCGGTCATCCTCTACACCTCGGGCACGACCGGCAAGCCCAAGGGCGTTTGCCAGACGCACCGCAGCTTCGGCGAGTCGGCACGCGGCGGCGTGCAGGTGGACCGCCTGGGCCCCGGCGACAACGTGATCTCCTACCTGCCTCCGGCCTGGGTGGGCGACCACCTGTTTTCCTTCGCGCAGTGGCTGGTGGCGGGCTTCACCATCAACTGCCCGGAGTCGGCCTCGACCGTGTCCATCGACCTGCGCGAGATCGGCCCCAGCTACTACTTCGCGCCACCGCGCATCTTCGAGGGCATGCTGACCTCGGTGTCCATCCGCATGGAGGACGCCGCGCCCTTCAAGCAATGGATGTACGGCCGCGCCATGGCCGTGGCGCGCCGCGTGGGCTCGGACATCCTGGACGGCAAGACGGTGGGCACGCTGGACCGCCTGAAGTACGCGCTGGGCGACCTGTGCATCTACGGGCCGCTGCGCAATGCCATGGGCCTGTCGCGCATCCGCGTGGCCTACACGGCGGGTGCGGCCATCGGGCCCGAGCTGTTCCGCTTCTTCCGCTCCATCGGCATCAACCTCAAGCAGCTCTACGGCCAGACCGAGACCTGCGCCTATGTGTGCATACAGCGCGACGGGCAGGTGGAGCTGAGCAGCGTGGGCCAGGCCGCACCGGGCATCGAGCTGAAGATCGCCGACAACGGCGAGGTGCTTCTCAAGGGCGTGTCCGTGCTCAAGGAGTACTACAAGCGCCCCGACGCCACGGCCGAGGTGGTGGATGCCGACGGCTGGTTCCACACGGGCGATGCCGGCGTGATCGACGCCAGCGGGCAGCTGCGCATCATCGACCGCGCCAAGGACGTGGGCAAGACCAGCCGGGGCGCCATGTTCGCGCCCAACTACATCGAGAACAAGCTCAAGTTCTTCCCACAGATCAAGGAGGCCGTGTGCTTCGGCCACGGCCGCGACCAGGTCTGCGCCTTCATCAACATCGACTACGAGGCCGTGGGCAACTGGGCCGAGCGCCAGGGCCTGCCCTATGGCGGCTATGTGGACCTGGCATCGAAGGCCAAGGTGCTGGAGATGGTGGCCGACTGCGTGGCCCAGGTGAACGCCGACCTGGCCGCCGAAGCCGGCATGGCCGACACGCAGGTGGCGCGCTTCCTGGTGCTGCACAAGGAGCTGGACCCCGACGACGACGAGCTGACCCGCACGCGCAAGGTGCGCCGCGGCTTCATTGCCGACAAGTACGGCGTGCTGGTCGATGCGCTGTACACGGGCAAGCGCGAGCAGTTCATCGAGACCCAGGTCAAGTTCGAGGACGGCCGCACCGGCAGCGTCAGCGCCACGCTGTCCATCATCGATGCCAAAACCCATTCGGTGGCTGCCACCGCCAGGGCCTGACCGGAGCCGCTGACATGACCCACAAGAAGATCGGCGATGTCATCCTCGACATCAAGAACATCAGCCTGCGCTTCGGCGGGGTGAAGGCGCTGACGGACATCTCGTTCGATGTGCGCGAGCACGAGATCCGCTCCATCATCGGCCCCAACGGCGCGGGCAAGAGCTCCATGCTCAACTGCATCAACGGCGTGTACACGCCGTCCGAGGGATCGATCACCTTCCGGGGCAAGACCTTCAGCCACATGAACAGCCGCCAGGTGGCCGAGATGGGCGTGGCGCGCACGTTCCAGAACCTGGCGCTGTTCAAGGGCATGAGCGTGATCGACAACATCATGACCGGCCGCAACCTGCAGATCAAAAGCGGCATCCTGATGCAGGCCCTGCGCCTGGGCCCGGCCCAGCGCGAGGAGATCCGCCACCGCGAGTTCGTCGAGCACATCATCGACTTCCTGGAGATCCAGGCCTACCGCAAGACCCCCGTGGGCCAGCTGCCCTACGGCCTGCAAAAGCGCGTGGACCTGGGCCGCGCCCTAGCCATGCAGCCGCAGGTGCTGCTGCTGGACGAGCCCATGGCCGGCATGAACGTGGAGGAAAAGCAGGACATGTGCCGCTTCATCCTCGATGTCAACGACGAGTTCGGCTCCACCATCGTGCTGATCGAGCACGACATGGGCGTGGTCATGGACATCAGCGACCGCGTCGTGGTGCTGGACTACGGCAAGAAGATCGGCGACGGCGCACCCGACGAGGTGCGCCAGAACGAAGACGTGATCCGCGCTTACCTTGGCACCAGCCATTGAGGGGACTGACATGGGATTTTTTCTGGAAACCTTGTTCGGCGGCCTCATGGTGGGCACGCTGTACGCGCTGATCGCCATCGGCTTCGTGCTGATCTTCAAGGCCTCGGGCGTGTTCAACTTCGCCCAGGGCGCGATGGTGCTGTTCTCGGCCCTGGCCATGGCGCGCTTTTCCGAGTGGATCCCGAAGTGGATCGGCATGGAGCCGGGCTGGTTCACCAACCTGCTGGCCATCTGCGTGTCGCTGGCCATCATGGTGGTCGTGGCCTGGGTGATCGAGCGGCTGGCGCTGCGCCACCTGGTCAACCAGGAGCCCATCACGCTCTTGATGGCCACGCTGGGCATCGCCTACCTGCTCGACGGCCTGGGCCCGATGATCTTCGGCAGCGCCGTCTACAGCATCAACGTGGGCATGCCCAAGGACCCCATGTTCATCCTCGAGGGCCTGTTCCAGGGCGGCGTGCTGCTCAGCCAGGAAGACCTGTACGCGGCCTGCATCGCCGCGCTGCTGGTGGCCGCGCTCAGCGTGTTCTTCCAGAAGACCAAGACCGGCCGCGCGCTGCGCGCCGTGGCCGACGACCACCAGGCGGCGCAGTCCATCGGCATCCCGCTGTCGCGCATCTGGGTCATCGTCTGGTCGGTGGCCGGCGGCGTGGCCCTGGTGGTGGGCATCATCTGGGGCTCCAAGCTGGGCGTGCAGTACTCGCTGTCGCTGGTGGCCCTGAAGGCCCTGCCCGTGGTGATCCTGGGCGGCCTGACCTCGCTGCCCGGCGCCATCATCGGCGGCCTGATCATCGGCGTGGGCGAGAAGCTCTCCGAGGTCTACCTGGGCCCCATGGTCGGCGGCGGCATCGAGACCTGGTTCGCCTACGGTCTGGCCCTGTGCTTCCTGCTCGTGCGGCCCCAAGGGCTGTTCGGCGACAAAATCATTGATCGCGTTTGACCGTTACGGAGAACTTGCACCATGTTTTATCGTGAGAACGGTCAATTTAAGACGACCTACGCATCCGACCAGCAGATCTTCGGCGTCGCCCAGGACCGCTGGGCCATCGTGGCGCTGCTGGCCGTCGCCTTCCTGGTGATTCCCTTCAGCGTCAGCGACTACACCTTCCAGGCCGTGTTGATCCCCTTCCTGATCATGTCGCTGGCGGCGCTGGGGCTGAACATCCTGGTCGGCTACTGCGGCCAGATCTCTCTGGGCACCGGCGCCTTCATGGCCGTGGGCGCCTACGCGGCCTACAACCTGCAGGTCCGCTTCGAGGGCATGCCGCTGCTGGTGGCCCTGATCGGCGGCGGCGTGCTGGCCATGGTCTTCGGCGTGATCTTCGGCCTGCCCAGCCTGCGCATCCGGGGCCTGTACCTGGCCGTGGCCACGCTGGCCGCCCAGTTCTTCGTGGACTGGCTGGCCAGCCGCGCGGCCTGGGTGACGAACAACTCTTCCTCGGGCTCGGTGAGCGCAGGCCCGCTGTCCATCATGGGCTGGAAGATCGACACGCCCATGGAGAAGTACCTGCTGTGCCTGGGCATCCTGTGCGTGCTGGGCCTGGCCGCCAAGAACCTGGTGCGCGGCGCCATCGGCCGCGAGTGGATGGCCATGCGCGACATGGACGTGGCCGCCAGCGTGATCGGCATCCGCCCGACCTACGCCAAGCTCAGCGCCTTTGCCGTGAGCAGCTTCATCGTCGGCGTGGCCGGCGCGCTGTGGGGCTTCGTTCACCTGGGCGCCTGGGAGCCCGCGGCCTTCAGCCTGGACCGCTCGCTGCAGCTGCTGTTCATGATCATCATCGGCGGCCTGGGTTCGGTGGTGGGAAGCATCTTCGGCGCGGCCTTCTTCGTGCTGCTGCCGCTGCTGCTCACCCAGGTGCCGCACTGGATGGGCCTGCCGCTGTCCACGGCCACGGCGACCTACCTGGAGCACATGATCTTCGGTGCGCTGATCGTGTTCTTCCTGATCGTGGAGCCGCATGGCCTGGCAAAACTGTGGGCCACAGCCCGCCAGAAGCTTCGCGTCTGGCCCTTCCCGCATTGAGTTGATCTGTATCGAGACAGGGCGCCACAGAGTGCCGGATAACCGGGGAATCTTCCCCAGCCAACTAGGAGACAACGTCATGATGTTCAAGAAAGTCGCCATCGCCGCCGCCACGGTCGCTGCTGGAATCGGCGCTCTCGTGGCCGCCCCTGCCGCACAGGCCCAGGACCAGTTCGTGCCGCTGCTGGTCTACCGCACGGGCCAGTTCGCGCCGCTGGGCATTCCATGGGCCGATGGCAAGCAGGACTACATCAAGCTGGTCAACGCCAAGGGCGGCATCAATGGCGTGAAGATCGCCTACGAGGAATGCGAGACGGCCTACGACACGGCCAAGGGCGTGGAATGCTATGAGCGCCTGAAGGGCAAGGGCGGCGGCGCTGCCGGGTTCGACCCGCAGTCCACCGGCATCACGTTCGCCGTGACGGACAAGGCGCCCGGCGACAAGATGCCCATCATCACCACGGGCTATGGCCTGTCGCAGTCGGCCGACGGCAAGGTCTTCGAGTGGAACTTCCCGCTGCTGGGCAACTACTGGACAGCGGCCGATTCCATCATCCAGGACATCCTCAAGAAGGAAAAGGGCAGCCTCAAGGGCAAGAAGATCGCCCTGGTCTACCACGACTCGCCCTACGGCAAGGAACCCATTCCGCTGCTGCAAAAGCGCGCCGCCAAGGAAGGCTTCGACCTGACCCTGCTGCCCGTGACGGCGCCCGGCGTGGAGCAGAAGTCCACCTGGCTGCAGATCCGCCAGCAGCGCCCCGACTACGTGCTGCTGTGGTCGGCCGGCGTGATGACGCCCACGGCCGTGCGCGAGGCGCAGGCCACCGGCTACCCGCGCGAGAAGATGTACGCCATCTGGTGGGCCGGCTCGGACCATGACGTGAAGGACATCGGCGCCGGCGCCAAGGGCTACAACACCGTGACCATCCACAACACGGCCGAGCACGACAAGGTGCACGACGAGGTCAAGGCCATGGTCTACGACAAGGGCCAGGGCACGGCCACCGACGCCAAGGAACTGGGCGCCATGGCCCACACGCGCGGCATGGTGATCTCCATGCTGCAGGTGGAGGCCATCCGCACGGCACAGGAAAAGTACGGCAAGGGCAAGGTCATGACCTCCGAGCAGGTGCGCTGGGGCCTGGAAAACCTGAACCTCACGCAGGAGCGCCTCAACGAGCTGGGCTTCGGCAAGATCATCCGCCCCGTCAAGACCAGCTGCGACAACCACCTGGGCACCGACTGGTCGCGCATTGCCCAGTGGGATGGCGCCAAGTGGAAGGTGGTCTCCGACTGGTACCAGGCCGACAAGTCCATGGTCGAACCGCTGGTCAAGGAGTACGCGGACAAGTACGCCAAGGAAAAGAACGTAAAAGCTAGAACTTGCACCCCCTGAGGCGCTTGCGCGCCTTCCCCCTCTCTACCCGCTTCGCGGGGGAGGGGGACGACACCCTCGGTGCGGGGCGGCCCTTCCTCGGTGTCCCTGAGTTGGGGCATGCCCCGCGCAGAGATGCTTCGAGAGTTGCGGCCCCGCACTCCGCTTTCGTATCAACGCCCATGGACGACGCCATGACCACCGCACCCACCTCCGCCCCGGCCCCCAGCGATCCGCTGCTCGTGGTCAATGGCATCGAAGTCATCTACAACCATGTGATCCTGGTGCTCAAGGGCGTTTCGCTCCAGGTGCCGCGCGAGAGCATCGTGGCCATTCTGGGCGGCAACGGCGCGGGCAAGACCACGACGCTGCGCGCCATCTCCAACCTGCTCAAGGGCGAGCGTGGCGAGGTGACCAAGGGCACGATCGAGCTGGAGGGCGAGCGCATCGAAAGCCTCACGCCCTCCGAGCTGGTGCAGCGCGGCGTGGTCCAGGTCATGGAGGGGCGGCACTGCTTCGCCCACCTGACCATCGAGGAAAACCTCATGACCGGCAGCTACACGCGCACTGACAAGGGCGAGATAGCAGCCAACCTCGAGAAGGTCTACAACTACTTTCCGCGCCTGAAGACGCGCCGCACCTCGCAGGCCGCCTACACCTCGGGCGGCGAGCAGCAGATGTGCGCCATCGGCCGCGCGCTGATGGCCAATCCGCGCATGGTGCTCCTGGACGAACCCTCGATGGGCCTGGCCCCGCAGATCGTCGAGGAGGTGTTCAACATCGTCCGCGACCTCAACAGCAAGGAGAAGGTCACCTTCCTGCTGGCCGAGCAGAACACCAACATGGCGCTCAAATATTCGGACTACGGCTACATCATGGAAAGCGGCCGCATCGTCATGGACGGCGCGGCCTCGGACCTGGCCAGCAATGAGGACGTCAAGGAGTTCTACCTGGGCGTGGGCGGCGGCGAGCGGAAAAGCTTCAAGGACGTCAAGAGCTACAAGCGCAGAAAACGTTGGCTGGCCTGACCGGCGGACATTTCCCAGCCCCTGCCCCAGACCCTTCTTCCACAGGACTAGCCATGAGTGCCTTCTACGACGCGCTGGAGACGCGCACCCCTGACGAACGCGAAGCGGCGCTGCTGTCCGCCCTGCCCCGGCAGATCGCCCATGCGCAGCAACACTCTGCCGCCTTCGCCCAGATCCTGGCCGGCGTCGATGCCACGCAGATCACCAGCCGCGAGGCCCTGGCCCGCCTGCCGGTGACGCGCAAGTACGAGCTGCTGCAGCGCCAGGCCGAGCAGCGGCCCGCGCAGATCTTCGGCGGCTTCAACGCCATTGGCCTGGGCCAGCCCATGCCGCGCCTGTTCTGCAGCCCCGGCCCCATCTACGAGCCCGAGAGCCGCCGCCCCGACTACTGGCGCATGGCGCGCGCGCTGCATGCCTCGGGCTTTCGGCCCGGCGAACTGGTGCACAACTGCTTCAGCTACCACTTCGTGCCCGCGGGCTCGATGATGGAAAGCGGCGCCCATGCGCTGGGCTGCACGGTGTTCGCAGGCGGCACGGGCCAGACCGAGCAGCAGGTGCAGGCCATGGCCGACCTGCGGCCCGCCGGCTACGTGGGCACGCCCAGCTTCCTCAAGATCATTGTGGAAAAGTCCCTGGAGATGGGCCTGCCCATTCCCTCCGTGACCAAGGCCATGGTCTCGGGCGAGGCCTTCCCGCCCTCGCTGCGCGACTGGCTGGCCGAGCGCGGCATCGCGGGCTACCAGTGCTACGCCACGGCCGACCTGGGCCTGATCGCCTACGAGACCGAGGCCCGCGAAGGCCTGGTGCTGGACGAGCAGGTCATCGTCGAGATCGTGCGCCCCGGCACGGGCGACCCGGTGGCCCCCGGCGAGGTGGGCGAGCTGGTGATCACCACATTCAATCCCGACTACCCGCTGATCCGCTTCGGCACGGGCGACCTCTCTGCCGTGCTGCCCGGCCAGTGCCCCACGGGCCGCACCAACGCACGCATCAAGGGCTGGATGGGACGCGCCGACCAGACCACCAAGGTGCGCGGCATGTTCGTGCACCCGGGCCAGATTGCCGACGTCGTGCGCCGCTTCCCCCAGGTGGGGCGCGCGCGGCTGGTGGTCACGGGCGAGATGGCCAACGACCAGATGCAGCTGCTGGTCGAAACCCGCGAAACCTCACCGGGCCTGGCCCAGCAACTGTCCGATGCCGTGCGCGAAGTCACCAAGCTGCGCGGCGATGTGCAGATGGTGCTGCCGGGCACCCTGCCCAATGACGGGAAGGTCATTGAAGACGCGAGGTCGTACAAGTAGCCACCGAGGCTCGGGTACGGGGGCCTCGCCGCCGAGCGGCCTTCGCAGACCCTGAAAACATGACGCCTGTCAAGACTCCCAGGGTTTGCACTAGATCAATGGCAAGGGAATCTGCTGCGGCGCAATAGAAACAATTCTTAAAATCCGTCTCCTCGTGCATTCGGTTTCTCTTGCGTGTTTGCCCTCGAAGGCAAATGCGCATCGCCCCCTATCATTTGCACGCTATTTACTTGGAGACACTATGAAAGCATTGTTCAAGATCGCAGCCATTGCGCTGGCAGCCGGTGCAGCCCTTGGCGCCCACGCGCAGGACTATCCTGCCGCAGGCAAGACGATCACCCTCATCGTGCCGTTCACCGCAGGCGGCCCGACCGACAAGGTGGCCCGCGATCTGGCCGAGTCCATGCGCAAGCAGTTGAACAATGCCACCATCGTGGTGGACAACGCCGACGGCGCCGGCAGCACCATCGGCACGGCCAAGGCCGCACGTGCCCGTCCTGACGGCTACACGCTGCTGATCAACCACATCGGCATGTCCACGATCCCGTCGCTGTACCGCAAGCTGTCGTTCAACGTGCTCAACGACTTCGAGTACGCCGGCATCATCAACGACGTGCCCATGACCCTGATCGGCCGCCCCAGCCTGCCGGCCAAGAACTTCGCCGAGGTCAAGGACTGGATCGGCAAGAACCAGGGCAAGGTCAACCTGGCCAATGCCGGCATCGGTTCCGCCTCCCACCTGTGCGGCCTGATGCTGCAGGCGTCCATGAAGACGGAAATGACGCCCGTGCCCTACAAGGGCGCCGCCCCCGCGATTGCCGACCTGATCGGCAACCAGGTGGACCTGTTGTGCGACCAGACCACCAACACCACGGGCCAGATCACGGCCAAGAAGGTGCAGGCCTATGCCGTGACCACGCCCAAGCGCCTGACCATGCCCGCGCTCAAGGACCTGCCGACGCTGGCCGAAGTGGGCGTGCCCGACTTCCAGGTCACCATCTGGCACGGCCTGTACGCGCCCAAGGGCACGCCGGCCGACATCGTCAAGAAGGTCAACGAGGCCATGAAGGCCGCCCTGAAGGACCCCGAGTTCATCAAGCGCCAGGAAGCCCTGGGCGCCGTGATCGCCAGCGACGGCCGCATCGAGCCCGAAGGCCACAAGAAGTTCGTCCAGGCCGAGATCGAGAAGTGGGGCAAGGTCATCAAGGCAGCCGGCACCTACGCCGACTGATCCCGAGGACCACCACCGCGACGGATCGCCCGGTTGCAACCACGATCAAGCCCGGCTTCGGCCGGGCTTTTTCGTTGGCGGGAGCCGCGCGACAGCAGCGGTGCAGGCTCAGGGCGCCGGCCCGCGCAGCGCCATCACGGCCTGCCAGCTGCCGCCGCGCTGGCTTGCGTTGTAGAGGTTGCTCTGCGTGTTGCCCGGACCTTCGTAGTAGCTGCCGCGCATCAGGCATTGCGATCCCGAGGCCGTGCAGTGCACAAGCTCGACGCCGAACATCAGCGCCGGCCGGCCGCTGGCCCGGTCCAGCACCTGCTCGCCGCCCTTGCCCACGTCGCAGGCCGAAGCCGGCCGCACATGGCTTTGGCCGCTGAGCAAGGCCAGCGTGCCCGCATCGGGGTCCAGCAGCGCCCAGCCCCGGCCGTTGCCTATGCAGTAGGCCGCCGCCTTGGGGCCGAGGTTGGAGGCGTTGTCCAGAAACAGCAGCGAATACACGGCAGCCGCCGCTCCCGGGGGCGCCTGCGGGCCGGTGGGCGCCTTGGGCCTGTCGGCGCATGCGGCCAGTGCCAGTGTGGCGGCCAGCGCGCCCAGCCAGGGCAGGAATCGGGAGGAATGACGGAGGCGGTGCATGGAAGTCCTTTCTTTCTCGCAATCTGCGTGCGTGTTTAACACGGCGCGCGGCCGCTGCTGCGGCTCAGGCCGGGCCTTCGAGTTCGGCATGCCGCCGCTCGAACAGTTCAATGAGGTGGTCGGCCACGGCACGCACGCGCCGCGAATGGGCCAGGTCGGCATGCATGGCAAGCCAGATCGGCTGGTCGGCGCCCAGCTGCGGCTCCACGCAGACCAGCCCCGCCTGCCGCGCCAGGAAATGCGGCAGCACGGCCAGGCCCAGGCCCGCCTGGGCCGCGGCCAGCTGCGCGGACAGGGTGTTGGTCTCCAGCCGGCAGGGCCGCCCGTGCAGGGCGCGCGCCATCCAGCGTGCGGCGGGCAGGTGGGCATGGCTGTCGTCCCAGCCGATGAAGGCATCGCCCTCGAACGGGTCCGAGCCGTGGGTGCCCGCGCTTCCGTTTCCGCCTGCGCGGCCTTGCACATAGCCGGCCGATCCATACAGGCCGAAGCCCAGCGTGCCCAGGCGCCGTATCGTGAGGTGGCCGGCCTCGGGCTGGGTCATGCGCACGGCCAGGTCGGCGTCGCGCCGGTGCAGGTTCAGCGTCTGCACTCCGCTGACCAGCTGCACGCGCAGACCCGGGTGGCGGGCGAACAGAGGGACCAGCGAGGGCGCGATCAGCGGGTTGGCCAGGTTCTCGGCCGTGGCCAGCCGCACCACGCCGGCGACCTGCGCCTGGCTTTGCGCGGCATCGCCCAGGGCCTGGGCCGCCTGCTCCAGCGCCTCGGCCGGGGCCAGCAACGCCTGGCCGTCGGCCGTGAGCCGATAGCCGCTCTGGTGGCGGCTGAACAGCGGCATGGACAGCGCGGACTCCAGCCGGTCCAGCCGGCGCGAGACCGTGGCCACGCCCAGCCCCAGCGCGGCCGAGGCACCGCTCAGGCTGCCGGCGCGGGCAATGGCCAGGAAGATGCGGGCGTCGTCCCACTGCAATGGAATGCTCCTTTGTTTTCGGGAATATTTTTCGGAAATGCTTTCCGAAAATGGAAGATCAAAGCGCGATTTTGTCAGTAGGCAAGGCCGCTTCGGAAAACCATACTGGCCCCTTGTTTCAGCAAGAGGATATGCAATGCAACAACGCAAACTCGGCCACGATCTGCAGGTATCCGCCCTGGGCCTGGGCTGCATGGGCATGAGCGAGTTCTATGGTCCGCGCGACGACGCCCTGGCGCTGCAGGCGCTGGACCATGCCGTGGAGTCCGGCATCGACTTCCTGGACACGGCCGATGTCTACGGGCCGCACCACAACGAGGAGCTGATCGGCCGCTTCCTGGCCACGCGCCGCCCGCGCGTGAAGATCGCCACCAAGTTCGGCATCGTGCGCAAGGCCGGCGAGTACCGGCGCAGCATCGACAACAGCGCGCAGTACGCACGGCAAAGCTGCGAGGACTCGCTGCGGCGCCTGGGCGTGGAGCGCATCGACCTGTACTACGTGCACCGCGTCGATGCCACGCGCCCCATCGAAGAGACCATGCAAGGCCTGGCGCAGCTGGTGCAGGAGGGCAAGATCGCCCGCATCGGCCTGTGCGAAGTCAGCGCGGCCACGCTGCGACGAGCCCATGCCGTGCACCCGGTGGCGGCGGTGCAGACCGAGTATTCGCTGTGGACGCGCGAGGTGGAGGACGAGGTGCTGCCCGCCTGCCGCGAGCTGGGCGTGGGGCTGGTGGCCTATTCGCCGCTGGGGCGCGGCTTTCTCACGGGGCGCTTCCATGCAGGCACGGCCTTCGAGCAGGGCGATTTCCGCGCCAGCCTGCCGCGCTTTCAGCCTGGCAACATCGACACCAACCAGGCCCTGGTGGGCGCCGTCTCGGCCCTGGCGCAGCGCAAGGGCTGCACGCCCGCGCAGATCGCCCTGGCCTGGCTGCTGGCCCAGGGGCCTGACGTGGTGCCCATTCCGGGCACCCGGCGCATCGCCCATCTGCAGGACAACCTGGGCGCGCTGTCCGTGGCACTGACCCCCGCCGAGCTGGACGAGCTGCGGCGCGCCAGCGACGAGCTGCCCGTGGCCGGGCAGCGCTATACGGAGGAAGGCATGAAGGGCATCAACGCCTGACGGGGCCGGTGGGGCCGCCGGCTTACCAGGTGACGTCGCTGTTCTCGGCGGCGCTGCGTCGCAGCATGTCGATCATGGGCGCGGCGCGCTGGCGCAGGCTGACGGCGTCGCGCGCGCCCGCTGCGGCGCTGTCCTGCTCGCCGTCCTGCGACTCGTCTTCATGGCTGGCCTTGCGGCGGGCGTCGTCGTCGGCGACGGCGGCCTCCAGCGCCTCGATGGCCGCGGGAATCTGCTGCACCGTGATGATGCCGCTGGCGCCGGGCGTCTTGCCGACGATCTCCAGGACCTGGCGGCCGTTGGATTCGAGCATGATGACGTCGGCCGTGGCACGGGACTTGAACTTGTAGAGCATGGCTATCCTTTTTCTGTGTGGCGTGTCATGCACTCAGCGGTACATGTACTCGCGGTTGAAAGCATAGTCCGATTGAGCCCCCACCATGGGTCCCGACTGGAGCCGTCCATCGGGATGCGTGCACAGCATCTGGTGCAGGGCGATCCAGCCGCGCTCGAATCCCATGGCGCAACCCGCCAGATAGAGCCGGTAGGCGCGCAGCACCTTGGCGGCACCTTCGGCATCGGCATGCTGCTCAAGGATACGCTGTGCCTGCGGCAGCCGGGCTTCCAGTGCGTCGGACCAGTTCCACAGCGTGCGTGCGTAGTGGGGCCGCAGGTTCTCCGTGTCCACCATTTCCAGCCCGCTGTGGCCCATGTCGTGCAGCACGCGGCTCACATGCATCAGCTCGCCGCCGGGGAAGATGTAGCGGTCGATGAACTCGCCCATGCCCGCGCCCAGCTCGGTGTTGTCCACGCCGCCCGCCGTGATGCCGTGGATCAGCGCCATGCCGCCCGGGCGCAGCAGGCGGTGCACGGTCTGGAAGTACTCGGGCAGTTGGGCCTGGCCCACATGCTCGAACATGCCCACCGAGCCTATCTTGTCGAAGGGCTGGCCGGGCGCCAGCGCGCGGTAGTCCAGCAGTTGCATGTCCACCTTGCCCTGCAGGCCGCGCTCGGCAATCAGCTGCTGCACGTAGCGGTGCTGGTTGTGCGAGAGCGTGATGCCCGTGGCCGTGACGCCGTAGTGCTCGGCCGCCCACACCAGCAACGCGCCCCAGCCCGCGCCGATGTCCAGGAAGCGCTCGCCGGGCCGCAGGTCCAGCTTGCGGCAGATGTGGTCCAGCTTGGCCTCCTGGGCCTGGGCCAGCGTCATCTGCGGATCGCGGAAGTAGGCGCAGGAATAGACGCGGCGCGGGTCCAGCCACAGGCCGTAGAAGTCGTCGGAGATGTCGTAGTGGAACTGGATCTGCTGGGCGTCGCGCGCCAGCGTGTGCGCGGCCATGGAGCGCATGCGGGCCATGGCATGCCCCCACCAGTGCGATGTGCCACGCACCGGATCGGACTGCAGCAGGCTGGCGGCCACCGCCATCACGTCGCGCATGCGGCCATCGATGCGCACCAGCCCTTCCACGATGGCACTGCCCAGTGTCCCTATCTGCCCGGCCGCCAGGCTGGCCATGGCCGACATGGTCTGGAAATGCAGCACCACCTGCGCATCCGCAGGACCAGCGCGCTGGCCGGAGGGCAGGATCACGGCCACGGGGACAGGGAGAGACGCCAGCCGCGCCTCGATGGAGCTCAGCACTTGTGTCATGGCGTTCATTTTTGACAGCAAGGCGCACTGCGTCAATCGCAGCCTGGGCTGTGCATGGCGGGGCATGGCGCCCCGCCACAGCGGGAGTGATCAGGCGATCAGCTGCCTGTAGTCGCGCCGTGTCTGATCCGTCACCGAAGCAAGCACTTGCTCGAAGGGCGTCTTGTGCCGTGCGACCAGCCGCAGGGATGCCACGGCGCGCGATTTGCAAAACCAATGACAGGTGTACTGCATGAGCAACAGCTCGGCCGTCATCGTGAAGGCGCGCGCACGGCGTTCGTCCTCGTTGCGGCTGTCGGCCACGCGCACGGAGGCAATGCCGCGCGCATGCAGCTGCATGGCGTCGCGCAGATCGAAGGACGACGAGGGAAAGAGCCGGTCCAGATAGGGCAGCGCCACGGGCAGCGTGCTCACGCGCGTGAGCTGCGGATCGGCCGTGGCCATCTCCTTGGCAAAGCGCTGGAACTGCTCGGCCAGGTTGGCCTCGGTGTTGTCCAGCACGGTCCAGATCTGGGCACGGCGCTGCTCGTCGCTCTCACCCAGGACGCGCAGATAGCCTTCGATCAGGCCGCCCATCAGCTTCTCGATCTGGAATCGCCCCAGATACTGGGCCAGCAGCAGGGTATGCCGGCGCTGTTGCTGCGTCTTGAGCAGGTAGATTGCGATGAAGACAATGATCGCCAGCGTGAAGAAGTCCATGAAAGCAGCAAGGGGGCCAAGGGTGCGAGAAGGCTTGAGTGTAGTCAGGCGCGGCCTGCCCGCGATTTTGGTGGGCATAGGCCTGCTGCTGAGCGGCTGTGCCAGCCGGGGGGCCGGTGGCGACGGGTTGGGCTATTACTGGCAAAGCCTGCGCGGGCAAATGCACCTGCTGCAGGCCAGCCGCCCGATTGACGACTGGCTGCAGGACGAGAGCCTTGCGCCCGCACTGCGCGAGCGCCTGCTGTCGGCCCGGCGCATGCGCGCCTTTGCCGTGGAGCGCCTGGGCCTGCCCGACAACGCCAGCTACCGCCGCTATGCCGATCTGCAGCGGCCGTTTGCCGTATGGAACGTGGTGGCCGCGCCGCCCGACAGCCTGGAGCTGCACCGCTGGTGCTTTCCGGTGGCCGGCTGCGTGGGCTACCGGGGCTACTTTGCCGAGGCCGACGCCATGGCCCAGGCACGGCAACTGGCCGACCAGGGCCTGGAGTCCGGCAGCTACGGCGTGCCCGCCTATTCCACGCTGGGCTACCTGAACTGGCTGGGCGGCGATCCGCTGCTCAACACCTTCATCGGCTGGGGCGAGGGCGAGTTCGCCGGCCTGCTGTTCCACGAACTGGCCCACCAGGTGGTCTATGTGGCCGGCGACACGGCCTTCAACGAATCCTTTGCCACCACCGTGGAGCGCCTGGGCACGCCGCTGTGGCTGGCCACCGAGGCCGGCCCCGCCGCCCGCGCACGCTGGGATGCAGGCCAGCTGCGGCGCGCGCAGTGGCGGGCGCTGACCGGACACACGCGCCAGGCGCTGCAGCAGCTCTACCAGGACCCGCAGCAGCGCGGCCCCGCCATGGCGCAGGCCAAGGCGCAGATCTACCAGCAGTTCCGCAGCGACTACGCTGCGCTGCGCGCGCAATGGCGCAGCGCCGATGCGGCCCTGCTGACCACCGATGCACAGCGCCAGCTCTACGACCGCAACCAGGCGCGGCTGGACCAGTGGGTGGCCGATGCCAACAACGCCAGCTTTGGCGCGCTGGCCGCCTACGACGACTGGGTGCCTGCGTTCACCGCGCTGTGGAAAAAGGCGCAGACCCAGGCGCCGGCCCAGGCCGGCGGCGAGGCCGCCCAGGGCTGGCAGCGTTTCTATGCCGAGGTAGAGAAACTGGCCGCCCTGCCTGCCTTGCAGCGCAACACAAGGCTGTGCGGGCTCATGCCCGCCGATGCGCCCCTGCCGCCTGCCTGCGCCCCGGATCAGGACAGTGCGTCGGTCTCCACGGACGGATCGCGCCCCGGCAACTGAATGCGGGCCAGCAGGCCGCTGGAGCTGCCAGGCGGTGGCGACTGCAGCTCCAGGCTGCCGCCGTGCTGGGCCACGATCATGGACACGATGGACAGGCCCAGGCCGTAGCCCGGCGACGCCAGCTCCCGCACGGTGCCCTGGGGCAGGCGCAGGTCGTCCACATGGCGCACATGGCGCTCGCGCGCCGTGCTCAGCTCCGCCGCATCCATGCCCGGCCCCTCGTCGCGCACCTGGACGGTGTGGCTGTCGCAGACTTCGAGCAGCACCTCCGAGCCATCGCTGTAGCGCAGCGCGTTCTCCACCAGGTTGCGCAAGGCAATGGCCAGCGTGTCCACATCGCCCGCCACCGGACCGCAGGGCTGCTCGGGCAGCACCACGTCCAGCCGCAGCTGGGTGGATTCGTCCTGCTGCCAGAACTCGGAGGCCACCATGCTGGCCAGCGCGTCCAGCCTCACCTCGTCCTGCGCCAGCGCCGAGCCCGAGGCCGCGCGCGACAGCTGCAGCAGCTTTTCCGTGCGCTGGCGCAGCCGCTCCAGCGCCTCATAGGCCGCGCGCACATCGGTGTTGTCCACGCCCCTGTCCAGGGCCGTCTGCAGGCGCAGCGTGGCGACGGCCAGCGGCGTGCGCAGCTCGTGGGCCGCATTGGCAGCCATGGAGCGCTCTACCTGCAGCGCATGCGACAGGCGCTGCATCAGGTGGTTGATGCCCCGGCCCAGCCGCCACAGCTCGCGCGGCATGGCGTCCAGGTCCAGCGGCTCCAGGTTGGAGCCGCCGCGCTCGCTCAGTTGCAGTTGCATGTCGCGCAGCACGCGCAGGCGCCGCCGCGCGGTCACGCGCAGCGCCCAGCCCATGAGGGCGAGCATGACCAGCATCACCGCGCCCAGCGCCAGCAGCGCCCGCTGCAGCGCCTCGCTGCGCTCGACCATGGGATCGGCCAGCATCAGGAACAGCGGCTGCCGGGGATGGGCCACCACATAGATGCGCCAGCCCTCGCGTTCGTAGAAGCCCTCGCGCATGGGCACGGCAAAGGCCGCCACGGGGGCGGCCTGGGTGCGCAGCAGCACGTTGCCGCGGCCGTCCTGCAGCTGGTAGACAAGATCCTCGGCCTCGTCGCCCGGCTGCGAGGCCACATGCGGGCGCTGCACGCCCTCGCGCGAGTGGTCCTCCTGTTCCAGCTGGTGCACGGCCACCTCCAGCAGGCGGTGGCCGCTGTCGATCATTTCCTGGTCGAAGTTGTGGTGCACGATGTGGCTGACATACCAGGCCAGCGCCAGCACGCAGGCCAGCCAGACGGCGGCCAGGGCCAGTGTCAGCTCGCGGGCCAGCTGGTCGGCCAGACGGGGCGGCAGCGCCAGGCTGTAGCGCTGCGGCTCATCCATGCTCAAGGGCCAGGCGGTAGCCGGTACCGCGCACGGTCAGGATGCGGTCGCGCCCGAGCTTGCGGCGCAGCCGGCTGATGAAGACTTCCAGCGTGTTGCTGTCGGCCTCGGCATCGAAGCCGTAGAGCGCATCGAGCAGATGCTCGCGCGCGTGCACACGCTGCGGCTGGGCCGTGAGCACGCGCAGCAGCGCCCATTCCTTGGGCGTGAGCAGCAGGGTGCGGCCGGCGTCGCGCACCATTTCGCGGGCCAGGTCGATCTCCAGCGTGCCCATGCGCAGCACGGCGTCCTGCCCGGCCTGCATGCCGCCGCCGCGCCGGCTCACGGCGCGCAGGCGGGCCAGCAGTTCCTCGGGGTCGTAGGGCTTGACCAGATAGTCGTCGGCCCCCGCGTCCAGCCCGCGGATGCGGTCGCTGACCTGGTCGCGGGCCGTGAGCACGATGGTGACGGGAGGCTGCTCCAGCCGGCGCAGCGTGGGCATGAGCGCCAGGCCGTCGCCGTCGGACAGGTGCAGGTCCAGCAGCACGGCCGCGTAGCTGGCACCGGCCAGGCAGGCGCGCGCCTGCGCCAGAGAAGGCACGCTGTCGATCAGAAAGGCCTTGGAGCGCAGATAGCTGCCCACCGCCTGGGCCAGTGCCTCATCGTCTTCGACCAGCAGGATTCGCATGGGAGGCTGGGCCTTCGCACATCAGGGTGTGCACCGGGTACGGGCGCAACAGAGGGGACGGGAGGGGTTCAAGCTGAACGGAGTCTGAACGCGGGGTTCAGATGTTCTTAAGCTGCGAATTCTACGCTCGCGGCCATGTCAGAACGCCTGCTCGCCCGCCCCCCTTTGCCGGCTCCTCCGGCACCGGCCAAGCCCCGGCCCCATCCTCTGCCCAGCCTGCCCCCGCCAGCCTCCCGGCACGGCTGCGCACGGCCTGGAGCGCCCCGCGCTCGCCCCAGGCCGTGGCCCTGGTGCTGGCGCTGTGGCTGCTGGCCACGGCGAACTGGGCGCTGTGGCTGCGCCTGCCCCACCTCGAAGGCTATGACGGCAGCCTGGCCACCCTGGTGCTGCGGCTGCTGCCGCTGGGCCTGGGCGGCATCCTGCTGCTGCTGTCGCTGACGGCCTGGCCGCGCGGCATGAAGCCGCTGTGGATCGCCCTGCCCTGGATTGCCGGCTCGGCCCAGTACTTCATGACCGCCTACGGCACGGTGATGGACGGCGGCATGATCAACAACATCCTGCAGACCGACTTGCGCGAAAGCAGCGACCTGTTCAACCCCCAGTTGCTGCTGCAGCTGCTGCTGGTGGCCGGCCTGCCCACGGCCTGGCTGCTGCGGCTGCGCATCATCCGCCCGCGCCGCAGCACGCAGACGGTGCTGCGCACGCTGGGGCTGCTGGCCGCCTCGGTGGTGCTGCTGGCGGCATCGGTCTTTGTCTCGTACCGCGAGCTGGCCCCCGTGATCCGCAACAACCTGTGGATGCGCCACATGCTCAACCCCGTGAGCCCCGTGCTGGCCTCGCTGGACGCGGTGCTCAAGCCCATCCTGCGGCCCAAGCGCCCGTTTGCCAGCATTGCGGCCGGCGCCACGCTGGGCGCCACCTACGCGGCCGAGCGCAAGCCGCCGCTGTTCGTCATCGTGGTGGGCGAGACGGCGCGCGCCGCCAACTGGGGCCTGAACGGCTATGCCCGCGACACCACGCCCGAGCTGGCCAGGCGCAAGGTGCTCAACTGGAGCAACGTGACCTCCTGCGGCACCAGCACGCGCGAATCCGTGCCCTGCATGTTCTCGCACCTGGGCCGCACGGGCTTCTACAAGAGCAAGGTGGACTACGACAACCTGGTGGACGTGCTGTACAACGCCGGCCTGGCCGTGCTGTGGGTGGACAACCAGGCCGGCTGCAAGGGCGTGTGCGAACGCATTCCCAACGCCAGCACGGCCGACCGCCTGAACACGCCCGACGGCAAGGCCCTGTGCTCCAGCGACAGCGAATGCCTGGACGGCATCCTGCTCAGCGGCATCGACGAACGCATAGCCGCCCTGCCGCGCGAGCGCCGCGAGCGCGGCGTGGTGCTGGTCATGCACGAGATGGGCAGCCACGGCCCGGCCTACTACAAGCGCTCCACGCCCGAGACCAAGGTCTTCCAGCCCGAATGCCTGACCAATGCGCTGTCCAGCTGCACGCGCGAGCAGGTGGTCAACGTCTACGACAACTCCATCCGCTACAACGACCATTTCCTGTCGCAGACCATCGACTGGCTGGCAAGCCAGCAGTCGCGCTACCAGACCGGCATGGTCTACATGTCGGACCATGGCGAGTCGCTGGGCGAGATGGGCATCTACCTGCACGGCATGCCCTACGCCATGGCGCCCGACGAGCAAAAGCACATTCCCATGATTGCCTGGCTGGGCAACCTGGGCGAGCGCACCGGCGTGTCCGAGCGCTGCGTGCGCGGCCAGTTGGACGCGCCGCTGTCGCACGACAACCTCTACCACACCACCCTGGGCCTGCTGGACGTGACCAGCCCCACCTACCAGAAGCCCCTGGACGCGCTGGCCGGCTGCCGCAGTTGAGCGGGCGCGGGGCGCAGCCGCCGTTCAGCGCTGCTGCCAGAAGCCCCGGTGCGGCTCCAGCATCTCCTCGTGCAGCGCAGGCACCGGGCCGATGACCTGCACGGCGCGCTGCCCGCGCGCGAAGACCTCGCGGCAAGGCAGGGACAGCGTGGGGTTCTCGGGATGGTCGCCCGTCAGCGCCAGCAGCGCCGTTTCCTCGGCGCCGTAGAGCACACGGCCTATGCCGGCCCAGTAGATGGTTCCGGCGCACATGGCGCAGGGCTCGAAGGTGGTGACCAGGGTGCACTGCGCCAGGTAGGCGCCCGGATAGTTGGCGGCGGCCGTGCGCGCCAGCGTGGACTCGGCATGGTTCACCGTGTCGATGTTGCCCTGCTCGGCCAGCACGGTCTCGCCGTCGGGCGCCAGCAGCAGCGCGCCAAAGGGGTGGCGACCCATGGCCATGGCCCGCCCGGCCACGGCGCCTGCGCGGCGCAGCTGGCGAGCGGCCTGTTCGTCGGTCAGGGGCGTCATGGGCGTCATGGAAGGCGGCGTCGTGGGTGCGGGCATCATGGCCGGATTCTCCTTCACTCGCCCTGCGAGCCGCGCCGTGCCCAGCCGGTGGTGCGCTTTTCGATGGCGCTGAACAGCTCGTACATGACCATGGCCATGGCGCCCACCACGATCAGGCCGGCAAAGGCCAGGCCCATCTGCATGGACGAGCCGGCCGACACCAGCAGGTAGCCGATGCCCTCGTTGGCCGCCGTCATCTCGCTGACCGTGGTGCCCACGAAGGCCAGGGTGATCGCCACCTTCAGCGAGCCGTAGAAGTAGGGCATGGAGCGCGGCAGGCCGACCTTGATCAGCACGTCCCAGCGCCGGGCGCCCAGCACGCGCAGCACATCCTCCAGCTCGGGCTCCAGCGTGGCCAGGCCGGTGGCGATGTTGACCATGATGGGAAAGAAGCTGATCAGGAAGGCCGTGAGGATGGCCGGTCCCGCGCCGATGCCGAACCAGACCACCAGGATGGGCACGAAGGCCGCCTTGGGCAAGGCGTTGAAGGCCGTCATCAGCGGATAGAACGCCGCATAGGCCAGGCGCGAGGAGCCGATCAGAAAGCCCAGCAGCACGCCCACCACGATGGCGATGCCGAAGCCCGCCATGGTCACCCAGTAGGTGCGCCAGGCGTGGGCGGCGATGATGCCGCTGAACTCGGCCAGCTGCCGGCCGATGGCCCAGGGGCTGGGGAAGATGAATTCCGAGACCTCGAAGGCCGAGCAGATGACCTGCCACAGCAGGATGACCGCCAGCAGCAGCACCCAGGGCGCCCAGCGTTCCGCGTATTTCTTGTGCATGTGAATCTCCCCCGTTCTATTGTTGGATGGCCGCGCCGGTCTTGCGCATGGCGCCGATGTGGCCGCGCAGCTCGTGCACGATGTCGGTGAATTCGCGCGTGTAGGTCAGCTCCAGCTCGCGCGGGCGCGGCAGCTCGATGTCGCGGCGCACCACGAAGCGGCCCGGGCTCTTGCTCATCACGTACACGGTGTCGGCCAGGAAGACGCTCTCGCGCAGGTCGTGCGTGACCAGGATGACGTTGAAGCGCTGCTCGGCCTGCAGGTCGCGCAGCACGCACCACAGCTCCTCGCGCGTGAAGGCGTCGAGCGCGCCGAAGGGCTCGTCCAGCAGCAGCATCTGGGGCTCGTGGATCAGCGCGCGGCAGATGCTGGCGCGCTGCTGCATGCCGCCCGACAGCTGCCAGGGGTACTTGTCCTCGTAGCCGCCCAGGCCCACCTTCTGCAGCAGGGCGCGCGCCCGCGCCTCGTACTCCTTGCGCTTTTGGCGGAACAGCGAGCGGTGCGGCTCCACGATCTCCAGCGGCAGCAGCACGTTGTCCACCGTGGTGCGCCAGGGCAGCAGCGACGGCGCCTGGAAGGCCATGCCCGAGATCTTCAGCGGCCCGGTCACGCGCTCGCCGTTGACCATGACGCGGCCCATGGAGGGCATCTTCAGCCCCGTGGTCAGCTTCATGAAGGTGGACTTGCCGCAGCCCGAGGGGCCGACGATGGCGATGAACTCGCCGCGCCGCACCTGCAGGTCGATGGCCTCGACCGCGAAGTGGTTGGCGCGCAGCAGCTCCTCGTTGTAGGCAAGCCAGACGTCGCGGAACTCGACGAAGAAGGCGTCGTCATCGCCGTGGGATGTGGAGGAATTCATGGCAGGCAGCAGGCAAGGGCCGTGCGCGCCACCCGCTGGCGCACGCGCACGGTGTCAATCACTTTGTCGTCACTTCTTGGGCAGGATGTTCAGCTCGGCCGCAGACGGCAGGAAGCTGCCGTTCCAGACCTCGGCCGGGTTCACGCGCGTCTTGGTGGCGTAGACATCGGAGACCTGCGACGCCATCAGCGACAGCCGCGTGGGCACGACCTGGCCAAAGCCCTCGGCACGCGCGTCAGCGCTGTTGACCACGGTGTCGATGGCCAGTTGCAGGCGGCGCGTCTCCAGCTGGGTGTTGACGATGCCGTCGCGCTCCTTCACGTAGGCAATGGCCGCGCCCGGGTTGGCGATGACTTCCTTGGCCCCCTTGGCGAAGGCCTGCAGGAAGGCCTTGATGGCGGCCGGGTTCTCCTTGATCAGCTTCGGGCTGGCGATGATGGCGTTGCCGTACAGCTTCACGCCGAAGTCCGCATAGGGCATGACCACCACGTCGGCGGCCTTGATGCCGCGCGCCTCCAGATTCAGCAGCGAGGTGAAGGTGAAGCCCGTGATGGCATCCACATCGCCGCGCACCAGCATGGTCTCGCGCAGCGGCGGGTCCATGGCCGTCCACTGCACGGTGCCGACCTGGTTGGCCTTGGCGAACAGCGGGAAGGCGCGGCGGCCCGCATCGAACACGGGCGCGCCCAGCTTCTTGCCGGTGAGGTCGGCCGTCTTGGCGATGCCGCTTTTCTTGAGCGCCATCACCGAGGCCGGCGTGTTGTTGTAGACCATCATCACGGCCACGGGCTTGTTGGGCATGTCCGGGTTGTTGGCCTGGAACTCCATCAGCGCCGCGATGTCGGCAAAGCCCAGGTCATAGGCGCCCGAGGCCACGCGCTGCACCACGCCGCCCGAGCCGCTGCCGGCATCGACGGTGACATCCAGGCCCGCGTCCTTGAAGTAGCCCTTGGCCACCGGCTGCAGGAAGAAGGCGGCCGGCCCCTCGAAGCGCCAGTCCAGCTGGAACTTCAGCGGCGTGGCCGCGTGGGCCTGTGTCTGGGCCGTTGCCAGGCCCGCGCTGGCGGACAGGGCCAGGACGGTGTGCAGGAACAGTCGTTTTTGCATGGTGGGCTTCCTCTCTGTTGGTCAAAAGAAACGGTGGGGACGGAACGGGGCCGGATCAGCTTTTCCAGGCGCCCTGGTGCGAAGCGGCGGCCTCGCCGATCAGCGCCGGGCCTATGCATTCGATGGCGTGTGACGAGGCGGCGAACACATCGCGGCAGGACAGCTCGGCATCCTTCTGGTCCAGGCGCTCGCCGCGGAATTCGCGCAGGCGCACGGCATCTATGCCGTAGACCACGCGGCCGATGGCCGACCAGAAGATGGCGCCCGCGCACATCACGCAGGGCTCGGCCGATGAATACAAGGTGGCTGCGGACAGCGCCTCGCGGTCATGCAGCGGGCTGGCCAGGCGGATGGCCGACAGCTCGGCATGGGCCGTGCAGTCGCCGCTCTCGCCATTGGCGTTGGAGGCCTCGGCCAGCACGCGGCCATCGGCGGCCACGATGAGCGCGCCGAACGGGCGGTTGCCGCGCTTGCGCGCGCGGTCGGCCATGGCGATGGCGCGGCGCAGGTACAGGCCGTCGCGCTCGTCGAGCGAGGCCTCAAGGGGCAGTGAAACGGTGGCGTGGTCCATGTGCGATCCCTCAGGCCTTGGCCATGCGCGCGGCCAGCGGCGGCAGCAGGCTGCGGTTGAACAGCGCATCGGCCGACACGGGTGCCTTCAGGCCGAAGGCCTGGCTGACCTGCTCGGCCTGGCGGGCCAGCAGCTGCGGGTCGATGTCGCCCAGGCCGTGGCGCTGCGTATCGGGCGCGGCCAGGTATTGCGAGGTGATGGCCCAGCGCGCCAGTTCCAGCTTTTCGTCCAGGATGGGCTCGCGCTGGCGCACGGCGGCCACGGCCAGCGCGGGCTGGGCCAGGCATTCGATGAGGGCGCGGTTGCTGGCGCGCAGGAATCCCGCCACCAGCGCCGGCTGCTCGGCCACCAGCGCGCTGGAAGCCAGGATGGCGTTGCCATACAGCTGCACGCCCGCATCGGTATAGCGCAGCACCGACAGCTCCTCGGGCTTGATGCGCGCGAACAGCGACACGGCCGAGTCATGGAAATAGGTGGCCGCATCCACATCGCCGCGCACCACCACGTTGTCGCGCGCCGAGAACTCCGTCGTGGTCCAGGCGAACAGGTCGGCCGGCAGGTTCTGGCGCTGCGCGACCAGGGGCCAGACGCGGCGCGTGGATTCCACGGCGGCGGCGGCCACCTTCTTGCCCTTGAGGCTGGCGAACTCGCCCGTGATGCCCCGGTCCTTGCGGCCGATGATGGCGAACGGCGCGCGGTTGTAGTACTGGTAGACGGCCTGCACCCGCGCCGCGCCCGCGTTCTGCGCCTGGAACTCGATCAGCGAGCTGATGTCGCCCAGGCCCAGCTGGTAGGCGCCGCTGGCCACCCGCGTGATGGATGCCACCGAGCCCGAGCCCACGTCGATGCTCACGTCCAGCCCCTCGTCGCGGTAGTAGCCCTTTTGCAGCGCCACGAAAAAGGGCGCGGTCTGCGAGGTCACGCGAAAGTCCAGCGTGAACTTCAGCGGTGTCAGCGCCTTGCTCTGGGCGAAGGCACCGGGCATCACGGCACTGGCAGCGGGAAGGGCGGCGGCGGCAAGGAAATGGCGGCGTTGCATGGTGGAACTCTCAGTCGCTATCAACATGGGGACCGACCGCTGGCATGGGGCCGGGCGGCTGGCGTGACATGAGCAATTTCCGGGCAACGCGCACTGGGCGCGTGCTGAACGCTTCTACTCAGTGATGCTTGTATGCAAAGTGCGTACCACCCCCTGAGTCGCTTCGCGCCTTCCCCTCTCTCGCTGCGCGGGAGGGGGACGACACCCTCGGTGCGGGGCGGCCCTTCCTCGGTGTCACTGGGCTGGGCCGCGCCGGTTTTCGACGCGGCGGGCATGCATCAGATTGGTGCCAGACGGTTCCGATGCGGCGCGTGCACCAAGCTGCCCGGCCCTCTTGCACCACGATGGAACGCATGCGGCCATGAACCGGCCTGCGCGGGCTGGCGCGCTGTTTGCTTGGGTGGTTGGCAAGAGTAGAAGCGTTCAGCTTGCCGGCCTGTGCCGGCGCGGGTCATTGCTCTTGAAGCGGGTGCGGGAGCGGCGTGGCTGCGACCTGTGCCCTGTCAGCCACTTCAAGAGCGACGGGCGGGATCGGTGTCTTTTTGCGCCGGCCGCTGCGTGCCTTGCCACTGCCTTTGCGGCAAAGGAAACAGACCATGAACATGCTTGCCAACCCCACCCTGCCTTCGGCACCGGCCTCAGATTACGCGCTGGGCGAACTCGCCAAGGAGGCCCGCATGGGCGGCCAGGGGCAGGAGACGCGCGCACGGGAGGTGCGGGTGATCGACATCTCCGACTTTGACCGCCGCAAGGCCGAGATTGCCGATGCGATCTGGCAGGCCTCGGTGGAAATCGGCTTCTTCCAGGTGTCGGGCCACGGCATTCCCCAGCCCGATATCGATGCGGCCTTCGGGCGTGCCGAGCAGCTGTTCGCCCTGCCGCGCGAGGTGAAGGCGCAGTGGCCGCTGTCGCGCAATGCGGGCTGGGAGCACAAGGCGCAGATCCGGCCTTCCACGCGCACGCCCGACCAGAAGGAGTCCTACCAGATGACGCGCCCGCGCATGGCCGGCCTGTGGCCCACGGAGCAGGAGCTGCCGGGCTTTCAGCAGGCCACGCTGGGCTTCGAGCGCCAGTGCTGGCAGGTGGGCATGCAGCTGCTGTCGTGCTTTGCGCACAAGCTGGGCTTTGATGCGGACTTCTTCACGCGCGCCCACGACCCTTCGGTGCCCGCCTACCAGAGCACGCTGCGCATGCTGCACTACTTCGCGGTCGATCCCGCGCTCAAGGACGAGCTGGGCCTGTGGCGCGCAGGCGCCCACACCGACTTCGACTGCCTGACCCTGCTGTTCCAGCGCGCAGGCCAAGGCGGCCTGCAGGTGCTGCCGGGCAAGGAGATGGAAGGCCAGCAATGGACGCCCGTGGACCCGGTGGAAGGCGTGATCACCTGCAACATCGGCGACATGCTCACGCGCTGGAGCGACGACCAGTTGCCCAGCAACTTCCACCGCGTGCGCAACCCCCTGCCCCATGAATACCAGGGCGCGCGCTACAGCCTGGCCTTCTTCTGCCAGGCCAACGAGGACGCGGTGATCGAAGGGCCGCAAAAGAAGTACCCGCCGATCACGGGCGCGGAATATCTGCGCCAGCGCATCAGCGCGAACTTTTCCAACAAGTACTGAGCCCGGCCGGGACCGTGGCCGGAAACGACAAGGCCCCGGAGTCCGGGGCCTTGTCTGTGTCTGCGATCGGTGGTGGTGTTGATCAGCGCAGCGATTCGATCAGGTCGATGTACTGCTGCTTGGCGTCGTCGGCCGAGGTGTCCTTGAGCTTTTCCCAGGCGTCCCACTTGGCGCGGCCGACCATGTCGGTGAAGCTGGGCTTCTTGGCCTCGTTGTCGCCTTCGGTGGCCTGCTTGTACAGCGCGTAGAGCTTGAGCAGCGTGGCGTTGTCGGGGCGCTCGCTGATCGAGGTGGAGTTCTTGACGGCGGCCTCGAAGGCGGCGTTCAGATCGGACATGGCGGGTCTCCTGGTGGGCGGTTCGTGTAGCGGCACAGTGTAGCCAAAAAAGCAGGAATTTAGAACGACCGTGCTTTTTTCTCCGTCAGCCGCACCGAGACCGGCCACGCCGCTCCTACGCTGCGCTGCACAGGTGCCCGGCCACGGGCCATCGGTCGGCCTCGCAAGGCGTGGGGGCCGGCGCCTGGTCCCGGGCGCTGCCCGGTTGCAGGATGCGGCCGTGCTCCATCACGACCACGCGGTCGGCGACGGCGAAGGCCTGCTGGCGGTCCTGGGTCGCATAGACGGCCGTACAACCCAGGCTGCGCAGCAGCCAGGGGATTTCCTCGCACAGGCGCTCGCGCAGGTTGCAGTCGAGGCCGGACAGGGGTTCGTCAAGCAGCACCAGGCGCGGGCGCTCCACCACGGCGCAGGCCAGCGCCGCGCGCTGCTGCTGGCCGCCCGACAGGCTGCCGGGAAGGCGCTCGCCCATGCCCTGCAGCCCGACCAGGCCCAGGGTCTGCTGCACCCGCTCGTGGATCTGCGCGCGAGGCAGGCCGCGCATCTCCAATGGGAAGGCCACGTTGGCCTGCAGGCTCATATGGGGCCAGAGCGCATGGTCCTGGAGCACCAGGCCCAGCTCGCGCCGCTCGGGCGGCAGGGACTGCGAGGCGCTGGCCACGCACTGCCCGCCCATCCAGACTTCGCCGCGGCTGGGCTGCTCCAGCCCGGCCAGGATCTTGAGCAGGGTGGTCTTGCCGCAGCCCGAAGGACCCAGCAGGGCCAGCACCTCGCCGGGGGCGATCCGCAGGCTGATGTCCTGGAGCACGGCACGCTCGCCGTGGATGCGCTTGAGCTGCCGGGCTTGGACGGCCACGCCCTGCGCGGCGGCCGAGGAGGATTCGATGGAGGTCACAGGGACCGCATGCTAGGTGCGGTGTGTGACATGCCGGTGTCGGCCGGACCCTGCAAGGGCCTCAGCGCGTGGGCTCGCTCAGCCAGCGCTGGGCCAGCTTCACCCAGAACGTGGCGCCCTGCGGGATCAGCTGGTCGTTGAAGTCGTAGCTGGGGTTGTGCAGCGTGCAGGGACCGCCGCCGTGGCCGATGGCGCGGTGGTCGCCGTCGCCATTGGCGATGAAGCAGTAGGCGCCGGGCTTTTCCAGCAGCATGAAGGCGAAGTCCTCGGCGCCCATGGACGGCTCCTGGGGCAGCACGTTGGCCTCGCCCACGACCTCGGCCATGACGCGGCGCGCGAACTCGGCCTCGGGCGCGGAGTTGATGGTGGGCGGGTAGTTGCGCACGAACTCGAACTCGCAGCGCGTGTCATGCGCGGCGCAGATGCTCTCGGCCAGGGTCTTCATGCGCCGCTCGATCAGGTCCAGCACCTCCAGCGTGAAGGTGCGCACCGTGCCCTGCAGCTCCACGCTGTCGGGCACCACGTTCGTGGCCTCGCCCGCATGGACCATGGTGACCGAGACCACGCCCGCCTCGATGGGCTTGACGTTGCGGCTGACGATGGTCTGCAGGCCCAGGATGAGCTGGGCCGCCACGGGCAGCGGGTCGATCACCATGTGCGGCATGGCCGCGTGGCCGCCCTTGCCGCGCACGACGATGCGGAACTCGTTGCTCGACGCCATGGCCGGGCCCGGGCCCACGGCCATGGTGCCGGCCTTCATGCCCGGCCAGTTGTGCATGCCGAACACGGCCTGCATGGGGAACTGGGTGAACAGGCCGCCCTCCACCATCTCGCGCGCGCCGCCGCCGCCCTCTTCGGCCGGCTGGAAGATCAGGTGCACCGTGCCCTCGAAGCTGTCGCGGTGCGCGGCCAGGTACTGCGCGGCGGCCAGCAGCATGGCGACATGGCCGTCATGTCCGCAGGCATGCATTTTTCCGGCGTGGCGGCTGGCGTGCTCGAAGGTGTTGAACTCCTGCATGGGCAGGGCGTCCATGTCGGCGCGCAGCCCGACGGCGCGGCCGCTGGCGCCGCCGTCACGGCCGTGGATGGTGCCCACCACGCCCGTGCGGCCCAGGCCGCGGTGCACGGCAATGCCCCATCCCTCCAATTGCCGGGCCACGAGGTCGGCGGTGCGGATCTCCTCGAAACACAGTTCGGGATGGGCATGTATGTCGCGGCGCAGCGCGGTGATCTCGGGTGCGCGGTCCAGCAGTTCCTGCAGCAAGGCCATGGGGTTCTCCTTCTAGAGCTGCAAGCCTACACCCGGACCTTGCCGTCGCCGGTCAGCATGGACAACTCCACGAAGCGCGGCTTGCCGGACTGCGGCTTGAAGACCAGCGGGAAGCCGGCCACCTGCTGGCCGTGCATGGCGTCGAGCGCGGCCACCAGGCCGTCGCGCGTGGGCTTGCCCGAGGCCGATGCCTGGCGCAGCGCATCGGCGAACACGCGCGCCGCCAGATAGCCTTCCACGCTGGAATAGTTGGGCGTCAGCTTGCCGCCGCCCTTCTGGATGGCCGCCAGGAAATCGCGCGTGATCTGGCGCGAGGTCTGGAAGGGCGAGGGCACGACCTGGGTGACCACCACGCCTTCGGCATCCTTGCCCAGCGTCTCCGACAGCGCCTGGGCACCCACGAAGGACACGTTGTAGAACTGCCCGCCAAAGCCTGCCTGGCGCGCCGCGCGCACAAAGGCCGCGCTGGCCGAGTAGGTGACGATCTGCACGATCACATCGGCGCCCAGCGGCACCAGCGTCTTGACGGCCGCCGCCACGTTGTTCGAGTTGCGCTCCACCGTGGCCGCGCCCACGGGCTCCAGCCCCTTGGCGGCCAGTGCCGCCTTGACACCGGCCAGGCCCGACTCGCCATAGGCATCGTTCTGGTGCAGCACGGCCACCTTCTTCAGGCCCAGGCCCGTGAGGTGGCGCACCATCAGCGCCGTCTCGTCGGCATAGGAGGCGCGCACATTGAAGACCAGGTGGGCCAGCTGGGGCTGGCGCAGCGCGTCGGCGCCCGTCAACGGTGCGAACAGGGGCACGCGCGCCTTTTGCAGCAGCGGCAGCGCGGCCATGCTGGTGGAGGTGCCCACGTAGCCGAACAGGGCGAACACGTCGTCGGACAGGAAACGCTGGGTATTGGCCGCGCAGCGCTCGGGCTCGTAGCCGTCGTCCATCACGCGCAGTTCGATGTTGCGCCGGGCAATGCCCCCCTGCGCGTTGAGCTGTTCGAAGTACAGCTTGGCGCCTTCATGGAAGGGCTGGCCGATCTGCGCTGCAGACCCGGTCAACGGGCAGGACTGGCCCAGCACGATGGTGCCACCCGCGTCCTGGGCGCGCACTGCGCCGGTCCAGGTGGCGGCAGCAGCCGTGCTGGCTGCGATGAACTGTCTGCGGCTGAACGCCGTCTTGGGTCGGAGCATGAACTTGCCTGTTTTTGTCACTGGAATCGGCGCCGTTGCTGCGTGCAGCCGGCTGCAAGGGTCCGCATAATAAAGACAAGCGGCGATTGCGGCATGCAAGACCGGCACCGCCCCTTGCCCGTGACGGCCTTTTCCCGTTTTCCCGGCTTTTCACGGTTTTTTCGCAAAGTACCCACCCTGTCCGAGACCGCTGCCACCATGTCCTCCGCCACGCCCCCACTCCAGGCCACCTCACAGGTGCTGGGCGCCTGCCCCCATGACTGCCCCGATACCTGCTCGCTGGTGACCACGGTCGAAGACGGCATCGCCAAGAGAGTCCAGGGCAACCCCGCCCATCCGCACACGGGCGGCGTGCTCTGCGCCAAGGTCAGCAAATACACCGAGCGCAGCTACCACCCCGAGCGCGTGCTCACCCCGCTGCGGCGCGTAGGGCCCAAGGGTTCCGGGCAGTTCGAGCCCGTGGGCTGGGACGAGGCGCTGGCCGACATCGCCGCGCGCCTGCACGCGCTGGCGGCGCGCGATCCCGAAACCATCCTGCCCTACAGCTACGCAGGCACCATGGGCCTGGTGCAGGGCGAGAGCATGGACCGGCGCTTCTTCCACCAGCTCGGCGCCTCGCTGCTGGACCGCACCATCTGCTCCAGCGCCGGGGGCGAGGCCCTGAACCTGACCTATGGCGGCAAGCTGGGCATGCGCGTGGAGCATTTCACCGAAAGCCGGCTCATCCTCATCTGGGGCAGCAACAGCATCGGCAGCAGCCTGCATTTCTGGCGCTATGCGCTGGAGGCCAAGCGCAACGGCGCACGCCTGGTGTGCATCGACCCGCGCAAGACCGAGACCGCCGACAAATGCCACGAGCACCTGCAGCTGCTGCCCGGCACCGATGCCGCCCTGGCACTGGCCCTGATGCACGAGCTGATCACGCACGGCTGGCTGGACCATGACTACATTGCGCGCCACACGCTGGGCTGGGAGGAGCTCAAGGCCCGCGCCCTGCAGTGGCCGCCCGAGCGCGCGGCCCAGGTCTGCGGCCTGCCCGTGGAGCAGATCCGCCAGCTGGCGCGCGACTACGGCACCACCACGCCCGCCGCCATCCGCCTGAACTATGGCGTGCAGCGCGCGCGCGGCGGCGGCAATGCCGTGCGCGCCATCGCCTGCCTGCCGGCCCTGGTGGGCGCCTGGCGCCACCGTGCGGGCGGCCTGCTGCTGTCCGCCTCGGGCGCCCTGCCCGCGCAGCGCGCCCGACTGCAGATGCCGCACCTGCTGGGCGAGCGCCGCCCGCGCACCATCAACATGAGCACCATCGGCGACGCCTTGCTGCACGAAGGCGGCAATGGCTTCGGCCCGCGCGTGGACGCCATCGTGGTCTACAACAGCAATCCCGTGGCCGTGGCGCCCGAGTCGGCCAAGGTCGTGGCCGGCTTTGCGCGCGAGAACCTGTTCACCGTGGTGCTGGAGCAGTTCATGACCGACACGGCCGACCTGGCCGACTACGTGCTGCCGGCCACCACGCAGATCGAGCACTGGGACATCCACGGCAGCTACGGCCATACCGACGTGCTGCTCAACCGCCCCGCCATCGCGCCGCTGGGCCAGGCGCGCAGCAACGGCCAGATCTTCCGCGACCTGGCCGCGCACATGGCGCGGCATGACGACGCCTTTGCCGCTGCCCATTTCCAGACGGGAGACGAGCAACTGTGCCGCGAAGCCTTCGAGGGGCGCGGCGTGGACTTCAACGAGCTGATGGACAAGGGCTTTGCCACCCTGGCCCTGCCCGAGGCCCCCTTTGCCGAGGGCGGCTTCGCAACGCCCTCGGGCCGCTGCGAATTCACCAGCGCCGAGCTGGCGCGGCGCGGCATGGACCCGCTGCCCGACTACCTGCCCAACTACGAAACCGCCGAAACGGATGCGCGCTACCCGCTGGCCATGATCTCGCCGCCGGCACGCAACTTTCTCAACAGCAGCTTCGTCAACGTCAAGAGCCTGCGCACCATGGAAGGCCGCCCGCTGGTGGAGCTGCACCCCGACGACGCCGCCCCGCGCGGCGTGGCCGAGGGCGACCGGGTCCGCGTCTTCAACGACCGGGGCAGCTACGAATGCCACGCCACCCTCAACGGCCGCGCGCGCCGTGGCGTGGTCAACGGCCTGGGCATCTGGTGGCGCAAGCATGGCGACAACGGCACCAATGTCAACGAGCTCACCCACCAGCGCCTGACCGACCTGGGCCGCGCGCCCAGCTTCTACGACTGCGCGGTGCAGGTGCAGCGGCTGGCCTGAGCCCCGCCCCGGAGGCGGGCGATTCCTGCGCAATGGCGTCTGGCGCATCGGCACAATGGACCGCATTGCCACCACCGACAGGAGATGCCCATGCTGCAAACCGCCGTGGTCGCCGTGCGCGACCGTGCCCGGCTGCAGGAAATCGTCGGCGTGCTGCTGCGCTTCGGGCTGGCCGACCTGGTCGACACGCTGGGCCTGGCCCGCTTCGCGCCACGCGGCAGCCAGCCCCATCCCGAGCATCCGCTGGATGCCAGCCGCCCCGAGCGCCTGCGCATGGCCCTCGAACACCTGGGGCCGAGCTTCGTCAAGCTGGGCCAGATCATGGCCACGCGCTCGGACCTGCTCGCGCCCGAATGGACGGCCGCCCTGCAGCAACTGCACAGCCACGCCGCCCCGCTGCCCTGGGAGACGGCCCAGCCGTTGATCGAGCAGTCGCTGGGCCTGCCCGTGGAGCAGGTGTTCACGCATTTCGACCCCGTGCCGCTGGCCTCGGCCTCCATGGCCCAGGTGTACCGCGCGCGGCTGCCTGCGGCCGAAGACCGGGATGACCGGGATGACCGGCAAGACCAGGAGGACGGCAGCGGCAGCGACAGCGACAGCACCCCTGCGGCCAGCGCTGCCGACATCGAAGTCGTGGTCAAGGTCCAGCGCCCCGGGCTGCGCCCCCAGATCGAAGCCGACCTGCGCCTGCTCGAGCACCTGGCGCTGCTGGCCCAGGAACAATGGCCGCAGCTGGCACGCTACCGCCCGCGCGAGGTCACGCGCCAGCTGGGCCAGGCGCTGCGCGAGGAACTGGATTTCACCGTCGAAGCCCACAACGGCGACGCCGTGGCGCGGCACTTCGCGGCCCAGCCCGAGATCGTCGTGCCGGCCATCCACTGGGCATTGAGCGGGCCGCGCCTGCTGGTGCAGGACTTCGTGCCGGGTGTGCCAGCCTCGGCCGTGGGTGCGGACCCCGCGCTGGACGGCCCGCTGCTGGCGCGCCGTGGCGCCTGCGCGTTTTTGCAGATGGTGCTGCGCGACGGCCTGTTCCACGCCGACCCGCACCCCGGCAACCTGCTGGCCCTGCCCGGCAACCGCGTGGGCTTCATCGACTTCGGCATGGTCGGGCGGCTGTCGCCCCAGCGCCGCCGCCAGGTGCTGGGCCTGATGCGCGCCCTGGTCGAGGGCCAGGGCCGCAGCCTCTCGGGCGTGCTGCTGGAATGGGCTGCCGAAAGCGAAATGCCCGGCCGCGCCCCGCCCTCGGCCGCGCGCATCGAGGCCGCCGTGGACCGCTTCGTGACCCGCCATGGCCCCGGCGCCAGCAACGGCCGCCTGGTCATGTCCCGCGCACTGCAGGACTTCATGGCTCTGGCCCGCGAAACCGGCGTGGCCCTGCCCGCCGACATGGCCCTGCTGCTCAAGGCCCTGATCACGGCCGACCAGGTGCTGCTGCAGCTGGACCCGCAATTCGACGTGGTGCAGACGGCCACGCCCCTGGTCAAGGCCCAGCTGCTGCAGCGCTACTCCCTGCGCAGCCTGGCGCGCCAGCGCCGCGCCGCCATGGCGCAATGGATGGAACTGGCTGACGACGCGCCGCACACCCTGCGGCTGGTGATGCAAAGACTGCGCTCGGGCCGGCTGCAGGCCGACCTGGACATACGCCACATCGACCGGCTTTCACTGGCACTGGAACGCGCCGCCACCCGCCTGGCCCTGGCCGTGGTCTCCGGCGCCTTCATCCTGGGCCTGGCCCCCGGCCTGCTGACCATGGGCCCGCGCCTGTGGGGCATCCCCCTCTTCGCCGCCCTGGGCGTGGCCGGCGCCGCCGCCAGCCTGGCCGTTCTTTTCATCACCATGCGCAGGCAGAAGGCGCTGGATTGATGGCTGGATTGGCGATGAGCAACGCCCAAAGGCACCGCCAGCACACCAGCGCCCAAACCCGCCACGGCCCAACCCAGAGACACCGAGGAAGGGCCTACGCCGGCCGCGCCGCCCCGCACCGAGGGTGTCGCCGGCTGCCCGTACGCCCCCTCCGCGAAGCGAGAAGGGGCGCCGTGCAACGGGCGACGTGCAACGGGAAGCGGCGCAGCCGCTCAGGGGGTCAGTCCAGCTTCACGCCCGCGCTCTTGATGATGGCCCCCCAGCGCTTGGACTCCGCGCGCGACATGGCCAGGAACTGCTCGGGCGTGCCGGGCAGCGCCTCCATGCCGAAGTCCTGCATGCGCTTGACCACGGCGGGGTTGGCCAGCGCCTTGTTGAGTTCGGCGTTCAGGCGCTGCACCACGGCGGGGGCATCTTGGCCGGGCCCAGGATGCCCTGGAAGGCATAGACCTCGGTATCGGGCACGCCGACCTCGGCCAGCGTGGGCAGCTCGGGCAGGCTGGGCACGCGCTTGCCCGTGCCGATGGCCAGGGCCCGCACCTTGCCCGACTGGATCACGGGCAGGCCCGAGGCCAGGTCCAGGAACATGCAGGGCACCTGGCCGCCCATCACGTCGGCCAGCGCAGGCGCCGCGCCGCGATAGGGGATGTGCGTCAGGAAGGTACCCGTGCGGTTCTTGAACATCTCCATGGCCAGGTGGTGGGGCGAGCCGTTGCCGGGCGAGGCGTAGTTGACCTGGCCCGGATGCGCCTTTACGTAGGCCAGGAATTCCTTGAAGGTCTTGGCCTCGAAGTTCGGGTTCACCACCAGCGCCATCGGGAAGCGGCTGATGCCGCCGATGTAGGTGAAGTCCTTTTCGGGATTGAAGGACAGCTTGCTGAACAGGTGCTCGTTGTAGGCCAGCACGGCGTTGTCGGCCGACATGATGGTGTAGCCGTCGGGCTTGGCCGTGGCCACGATCTGGGCGCCGATGTTGGTGGAGGCGCCGGGGCGGTTGTCCACCACGATGGTCTGGTTCAGCGTCTGGCGCATGGCCTCGGCCACGGTGCGCGCCAGCACGTCGGTGCCGCCGCCGGGCGGATAGGGCACGACCCAGCGGATGTTGCTGGCGGGCCAGTCCTGCGCCTGTGCAAAAGGCGCGGCCATGCCGGCGGATGAGGCCGCCACGGCGGCCAGGAATTGTCTACGGTCCATTGTTGTCTCCTGTGGGATGGGTGTGGATGGGTCCTGGCCGCGCCCTGTTGCTCTTGTTCATGGAGGCGGCGGCCGTATGTTTCAGGGCGGGCTGGCTGCGGGGAACTCCACGCGCTGCACCTTGAAGCCCTGGGCCGCCAGCAGCGCCGGCAGGCCGCGCGTGCCCACCATGTGCAGGGCGCCCACGGCGGCGAACACGCTGCGGCCGGAACGGATCTGCCGCGCCACTTCGCGCGCCAGGCCGGGGTTGCGGCCATAGACCATGTGGTCGTAGTCGGCGCGCTCGGCGGCATTGGCCATGCAGTCGCACCAGTCGGGCAGGCTCTCCAGCAGGTGGATGCGGCCATCGGCCCAGACGCGTGCGATCAGTCCCAGCTTCTGGGAGGCGATGCCGCTTTCCAGCTGGCGCAGGCCGGACTCCACCGTCTCGGCCACGCGCGCGGGGTCGTCCGAGACCAGCTCGCGCAGTTGCAGCTCGGGCGTCTCCAGCGACAGCACGGGCTTGCCCAGGGCCAGCGCCACGCCGGCCAGCGAGAAATCGATGCCATAGGACGCGTCCAGCCCCTCGCTGCGGCCGGCCAGCGACAACAGGGAGATCACCTGGGCGTCGGGGCGCAGCAGGGCCAGCTCGGGACCGGCGCAGGCCAGGCGCCTTTGCTCCTCAAGCCGGTGCTGGAGATCGCCGCGCAGCGGCGGCGCATCGGGCCGCGCCTGCATGCCGGCGAACAAGACCTTCATGACCTCGGGATCGAGGATGTTCAGCTCCAGCGCCAGGCTGTCGGAGGCGCGCAGCGCGTCCGCCACCGTGGGGCCGGGCACGCTCCAGTCAAGCTTGGCCGCGTGCATGGTCCCGTAGAGCCAGCTGGTGCGGCCCCGGTGCTCGATGCGCCACAGCAGCCCACGGTCCTGCGCCTTGCGCTGCATGGCGCGGATCTCGTCCGGGCCGGGCATGCGCGCCTCGGGCGGGCAGGTGACGGGATCCGCGGCCGGGGACGCCGCGAATGCCCCCGCCAGCGGCGACAGCGCCAGCGCGGCCAGGCCGGCGCGCAGCGACCTGCCCGCCAGGCGCCACCAGGGTGCGCAGACGCGGCTCATTCGGCAGGCTCGACGATGTTCTGGTCGATGGCGCCGAAGATGCTCTGGCCGTCCTTGCCCTTCATCTCGATGCGGATGGTGTCGCCAAAGCGCATGAACTCGGTCTTGGGCGCGCCGTCCTGGATGGTCTCTATGCAGCGCTTCTCCGCAATGCAGCTGTAGCCCTTGGGCCACTCCATGCGCCGGTTCTTGCCCTTGCCGCTTTCCACGCCCTTGTTGCTCACGGTGCCGCTGCCCACGATGGAGCCGGCGCGCACATTGCGCGTCTTGCAGATATGGGCGATGAGCTGGCCGAAGTGAAAGCTCATGTCCTCGCCCGCATCGCACATGCCGACCTTGCGGCCGTTCCAGGTGGACTGCAGCGTCAGGTGCAGGCGGCCGCCCTTCCAGGCGTCGCCCAGCTCGTCCAGCGTCACGGCCACGGGGCTGAAGGAGGTGGCAGGCTTGGACTGGAAGAAGCCGAAGCCCTTGGACAGCTCATTGGGGATCAGGTTGCGCAGGCTCACGTCGTTGGCCAGCATGACCAGGCGCACGCCGCCCAGCGCACGCTCGGGCGTGGCGCCCATGGGCACGTCGGCGGTGATGACGGCGATCTCGGCCTCGAAGTCGATGCCCATGGACTCGCTGGGCACCACCACATCGTCGCAGGGGCCCAGGAAATCGTCGCTGCCGCCCTGGTACATCAGCGGGTCGGTGTAGAAATTGGCCGGCACCTCGGCGCCGCGCGCCTGGCGCACCAGCTCCACATGGTTGATGTAGGCCGAGCCGTCGGCCCATTGGTAGGCGCGCGGCAGCGGCGCCATGCACTGGCGCGGATCGAAGGCAAAGGCATGGACCGCCTTGCCGCTGTTGAGCAGGTGGTACAGGTCCTGCAGCTGGGGCGCCATGTAGCTCCAGTCGTCGAGCACCTGCTGCAGGCGGCTCGCTATGCCGGTCGCATAATGGGCCTGGCTCAGGTCGCGTGACACCACGACCAGTTGCCCGTCCCGCGATCCGTCCTTGTATGTGGCAAGTTTCATGCTGCTCCCCCGTGCCGCCGCCGCGCGCCACGGCATCCGGGCAGCGGCCTGGATACCCATGGCGACGCAGCCACGAATTACGATAAGTTAAATTGATTTAACTAAACAAAACCAAATTCTATTGCAATGGACAAGGAACGCGCAGGGATTCAATCGGTCGAGGTCGGTTTTACATTGCTGGAGGCGCTGACGCGCGCCCGGGGCCCGCAGATGCTCAAGGACCTGGCGTCCGACGCCGGCATGAGCGCCGCCAAGGCGCACCGCTACCTCGTGAGCTTCCAGCGCATCGGCCTGGTCACCCAGGACGCGCGCACCTCCCGCTACGACCTGGGCCCGGCCTCGCTCAAGCTGGGCCTGGCATCGCTGGCCCGGCTGGACCCCGTGCGGCTGGCGCGCGAACGCATGCCCGCGCTCATGGAGCGCATCCACCACACGGCGGCCATCGCCGTCTGGGGCAACCACGGGCCGACCATCGTGCACTGGGAGGAAAGCGCCCAGTCGGTCACCGCCAACCTGCGCCTGGGCGATGTCATGCCCATGCTGGCCTCGGCCACCGGGCGCTGCTTCGCGGCCTGGCTGCCGCGCGAGGTCACGGCCCCGCTGCTGGAGCCCGAAGTGGACAAGGCCCGCCGCATCCAGCGCAAGGACCTGCCGCTCACGCCCGAGGCCATAGACGCCATGCTGGCCGAGGTGCGCGAGCGCGGCACCGCCCGCGTGGTCGATACCGTGCTGCCCGGCATCGTGGCCTTTTGCACGCCGGTCTTCGACTCCTCGGGCCATATCGTGCTGGGCCTGACCACGCTGGGCTCGATTGCCACTTTCGACCCCGAATACGGCGGCGCCATCGACGCGCCGCTGCGCGAGGCCTGCGTCCAGCTGTCCCAGGACCTGGGCTGGAATGCCTGAGATGAAGCTACACCCCCTGAGTCGCTTCGCGCCTTCCCCCTGGAAGGGGGACGACAGCCTCGCTGCGGGGCGGCGCGGCCGGCGTAGGCCCTTGCTCGCTGTCCCTGGCCTTGGGCCGCGCCGGTTTCATGGGCTGTGGGTGGCGCGCAGCACTATGGATAACTGACATGAGCCTACGCCAGCGCGCCCTGCCCGCCATCACCGCCGTGGTGCTGGGCGGCCATGCGCTGGCCCTGCTGGGCCTGCCGCTGTGGAGCCAGGTATCGGCGCCGCACACCAAGGTGGCGGCCATGCAGACGCGGGCGCTGTCCCTGCCCGAGCCCCCCGCCCCCCCGCCTGCAGCGCCCGTACCCGCACCGAAGGCGCCTGCGCCCAAGCCGCAGCAGCCTCGCCCCAAGGTCCAGCGCCCGACACCCGCCGCGCCCGCGCCCACGCCCGAGCCGCTGGACACGCCCATCCGCGAAACCGTGGAGCCCTTGCCGATGGCCGCAGCGCCGGAGCCTGCCGCATCGGAAGCCTCTGAAACCGCCGATGCCGGCAGCGGGGCAACCCCGGCCACACCGCCGGCGCCGCCTGCTCCCAAGCCCGAACCCGAAACACCACCCACACCCTCGGCCGGCCCGGCCCAGGGCATGGCCATCACCTCGCCCGATGGCACGCCGCTGGCCTCCGACGCCCCCGTTCCCGTGCAACTGCCCGATCCCGCGCGGCTGTCGTTCGCCGTCACCGGCCAGGCCAAGCGCTTCAACTACTCGGCCAGTGCCGAGCTGGTCTGGCGCCATGCCAACGGCCAGTACCGGGCCAGCCAGGAAGTCAGCCTGTTCCTGCTGGGCTCGCGCTCGCAGACCAGCGAGGGCCGCATCACCGACAGGGGCCTGGAGCCCAGCCGCTTCAACGACAAGGCACGCAAGGAGCAATCGGCGCAGCTGGCGTTCGACCAGAACCTGGCGCACTTCAGCACGGGCGCGCCCGATGCCGCCATCGCGCCCGGCGCGCAGGACCGGCTCAGCGTGTTCCTGCAACTGTCGGCCCTGCTGGCGGCGGCGCCGCAGCGCTACCCGGCGGGCACGCAGATCAGCTTCATCACCGTCAGCGCGCGGCGCGCCGACCGCTGGACCTTCCGCGTGGGCGAGACCGAGACGCTGGACCTGCCCTCGGGCAGCACGCAGGCGCTGCGGCTGGACAAGATCGCTGCGGCCGGCGATGACCAGCAGGCTTCGCTGTGGCTGGCGCCATCCATGCAATACCTGCCCGTGCGCATCCGGCTGGCGCAGGACAACGGCGACTTCGCCGACCTGCAGCTCAAGGGCCGCCAGGCGCCCTGATCGCGGGTAGGCCGGCACTTGCAGGCACCGCTGCCGCCCGCCTACCACAGCGCGGCCTGCGGCGCACGCCGCCGCGCATGCCAATCCGTGGAATACTGCATGCAAGTGCCTGTGATAGATCGGGACCCCCACGGTTCTTGAAATCCGGCGCTTCGCAGCCATGTAGGCTGTGCGACGCCCGGCAACGGGCCAGAAAGGGAACACCATGCAAATGCTTTACGACTCCGAATCTTTTGTGGTGCTCCATCTGCGTCCCGACATGGATCCGGATGCAACGGCTGGCAATGAGGCAGTCGACACCGCCCGCCAACTGCCACGCCACGGCTTCGAGATCGTGGACAAGCGCTCGGGCAAGGAGGTCTACCTGGACGGCTCCTGGGCCGAGATGTTCCAAAAGCAGATCATTGCCTGGCAGCTCGACGCCCCCACCGAGGAAGAGGTGGAAGACGCGCTGGATCGCTACGCCGGCCTGGCCCAGCAGCCCGTCGTGGTCCACTGACGCCGCGCTTTTCACCTCCCTCCAACCCATAAGAAAGCCGGGAATGCGATGAGCATTTCCGGCTTTTTCATTGGGCTTTGGGCTGGGCGGACCCAGCCCCATTCCACCGTCAATCCCTGGACGCTGCCCTGATCGAAAGTGCCGCCATCCCGGCCAGCATCAGGGCCAGCATCATCAGCGCCCACTGGCTCAACGTGGGGATGGCTGCCACATTGCCAGCCGCCGCCGTCAGCTCGTTGGTGAAAGCCGCTGCGTTGCCCGTGGCCGCCACCGTCAGCGTGACGGCCGCCGGCATCCTGCCCCACGCCAGGCCTGCGGGTGCCGAGGGCAGCGTGGTGCTTTCGCTGACCGAGCAACTCACGCCTTGGGGCACGTTGGTGATGGTGCCTGTGCCCGTGGTCGCATTGGCCAGCACCACGGTCCCCGTGAAACTGCCACTCGCGCCACAGCTGGCCGTGAAGGCAAAGCTGCCGCTCACGCCGCCTGCAGGCGCGCCCGTGACGTTCTTGGTCAGGCTGATGGCAGCGGTGCTGCGCACCAGGGTATTGGTGAAAGCGGCCGCATTGCCGGAAGCCACCACCGTCACCGGCACGGCAGCGGGCATGACGCCCCAGCTGTAGTTGACCGGCGCGGTAGGCAAAGGCGTGTTCTCGGTGACCACGCAGCTCGCGCCTTGCGGAACACCGGCGATGCCGCCCGTTCCCGACGAGGCATTGCTCAGCGCCACGGCGCCGGTGTAGTTGCCGTCCACGCCGCAGCTCGCAGTGAAGTCGAAGTTGCCGGTTACGCCCGCTGCAGGGCCGCCCGCCACGGTCTTGGTGAGCGCAATCGATGCGGCGCTGCGCGCCAGCGTGTTGGTCAAGGCCACGGCAGGACTGCCAGGTGGCGCCAGCAAGGCCACGGTGCCGCTGGGCGGGCTGACCTCCACCCACTGGTGATTGGCCGGTGCCGCTGGGCGAGAGGTTTCGGTCACCGTGCAGCTGCCGCTGGAGATGACGGGCGTGACAGAGACGGCGCCCGCCGTGGGCGTGCTCAGCGTCACGCTGGTGGCAATGCTCGGCACCACAACGCCGTCCGTTCCCGTGCAGAAAACGCTGACGGGGAAGCTGCTGCCCGTCAGATCCGTGGCCTGACTGCCTGCGGCCCAGGCCACCGTCTTGCCCACGGCCAGCGTGCCGGGCTGGCAGGTCAGCGTGGCCGTGGCGTTGTTGCCCGAACTTGCGGGTGTGAAGTCCACGCCGGGCCGGATGATGTTGGTCACGGTGCGTGCCACAGGGTCCGCGCAGGCTGCGCGGCCTGCCGCGTCATTGGGCCAGACCACGGGCACGGTGATGGAGCAGCCCGTGGTGTGGGGAATACCGAAGTCATTCAGATTGACCGTGCTGGAGCCCGCAGTCGCGGTCAGCGTGCCGCCCGTGCAGGTATGGGTGACGGGGCCGCTGCCGATCAGCAGGGGGCTGGGCAGGGCATCGGTGACCTTGGCATGGGCCACGTCCTGCAGCGTGGCATTCTGAAATTCGATGGTCAGCTGCGCCGTGTTGCCGGCGCCGCCCAGCAGCACATCGGTCTTGTCAAAGCGCTTGGTCACCGTGGGCAGGCCGCAGGCACCACCCGGATCAGTCACGGCGCGCACAAAGGCCTGCGCGATCTTGCCGCCGTTGCGGGCGAGGGTCATGTCCGCATCTCGGAAGTTGGACACATCCACGGTGGCAAAGACGCAGGCGCCCTGGCCATTGTTGGACTGGGCGACGGGCACCAGCAAGGCGTAGACGCCATTGACCAGGGCGGTGGAGCCCGCAGGCGGGAAGCCGGCAACGGGTGTGCCGTTCGCCAGGTACAGAACGTTTTCTCCGGGGACGTTGTTGATGTAGTCGAAAAATCCACCGTAGACCGGGTCGAGACTGGTGAACGAGCCCGAATAGGCAGAGTTGGCATTCAGCGGATAGCTCTGAAAGACTCCCACCTTCGTGCCCAATGTGAAATTCCGCCCGGTATTGGCATTGAGCAGCTCCAGCATCTGCACGTCGTTGGTCAGCGTGTCGTCATAGCCATCGACGAAGAAAAGCACGCTGTTGGCCCAGCGATTGGCCACGGCCTGTGACAGGACTGCCCAGTTCGTGGGATGGATGGCCCGATAGTGGCTGGCGACCACCACCATGTCGTAGGGCCCGCCGGGCGGGTTGAAGGTGGCTGCGCTGATGCCATTGGCTGTGAACAGAGTGGACACCCGTGTCACGTTGGCTGCGCCCACCACGTTGGAGAATTCCGTTCTCATATTGGTGAACTCGGACTCCTCGACGGAAGAGTTCACCCCGCCCGCGTCCGTGGTCAGCATCAACATCTTCTGCGCCATTGCCTGACTGCCCAGCAAAAGCATGCTGGCACACAGCAACAGCCTTGCCCATCGTCTGATTGACATCATGGGTTCCCTCCCTCTATTTCATCTGTTTAGACAATTAATCGAAAAATCCTATTGTCTTTTTCTATCGCTCGAGAAACAGAGTGAAACACGCGCAGCGTTCGCGCCACAGGAAAAACCAATGCTTGCCGGCCCTGCCTGCCGCCTGCTATTAGCGCGCCTGATAGCCCGGCGCCTTCGCCCTGGTGCTTCTACCGATACTGCGCAACCCCTGCTATTTCCTAGAATCCCGGGCACAGGTTCAAGATTTGAAGACCATCTGTGAGATGGTCTTGTCACGCCTGTGTGGTGTGCGCCGGCCTCTTGCAGACAACCAGGAGGCAGCGATGCAAACCACAGGCCACAGCATTCGTGGCGTTCAGGATGTCATCTCGTACATCGACGCACGCCAGGGCATTTCAGGCCGCGCCGGCACCATCTGGTGGCTGGCACTCGGCGGCCTTTTCCTCGACGCCTTTTCCAACTCCGCGCTCAGCGTGGGCCTGGGGCCCATGACGCGCGACCAGCAGCTCACGCCGGCCGAGGTGGCCTGGATGACGTCGCTGGCCTCCTGGGTGTCCATCGCCTTCAACCCCATCGGCGGCTGGATGGCCGACCGCTGGGGCCGCATGCGCCCCCTGGTCATCGCCAAGGTGCTGGCCGTGGCCGGTGCGCTGCTGGTCAGCATGGCGCCCGACTACGCCACCATCCTCTTCGGCCGCTTCTTCGTGGGCGCGGCCTATGGCATCGACTTCGCCATCGCCATGGCGGTGCTGGCCGAATTCACGCCCGCACGCCTCAAGAGCCGGCTCAATGTCTGGCAGGGCATGTGGTACATGGCCGTGTGCAGCAACCTGGTGCTGGCGCTGTGGTTCCACTCCTGGGACGTGGGCGATTCGCTGTGGCGCTACTCGGTCGCGGCCACCGCCGTGTTCGGCGTGTTCATCCTGGGCATGCAGGCCGCGCTGCTGGTGGAAAGCCCGACCTGGCTGGCACGCAAGGAGCGGCTGGACGACGCGGCCCGCGCCATGACGCGCATCTATGGCCAGACCTTCAGGGCAGCGCCCCTTGCCGAGCGCCTGCCCGTGCTCAACCCGGCCCGGCGCGGCCTGGCCAATGTGCTGCTGATCTTTCGCGGCATCTACCTGCCGCGCACGCTGCTGGCGGCCACGGTGCAGATAGGCCAGTCCATCCAGTACTTCGCCGTGGGCTGGTACCTGCCGCTGATCAGCGCATCGCTGTTCGGCAAGGACTTCCGCGAGGCCACGCTGGGCGCGCTGGTGTTCAACGTGTTCGGCATCGTCGGCGGCTTCCTGTCGCCCGTCATCGGGCGCCGGCTGGGCCTGCGGCGGGCCTCGGCCTTCGGCTTTGCGCTGGTGTTCCTGATGCTGCTGGTGCTGGGCCTGTTCAACGGCCGCATGCCCATCTGGCTGGCCGTGGCCGTGCCCTCGCTGTTCATCCTCTTTCACTCGGGCGGGCCCGGCGCCAACGGCAAGAGCCTGTCCACGCTGTCGTTCCGCAGCGAGCTGCGCGCGGGCGCCAACGGCGTGATCGGCGCGCTGGGCGCCATGGGAGCGGCGCTGGGGCTGCTGGTGTTCCCGCTGTTCCGCCAGCAGTACGGGCTGGAGAACACCTTCCTCATCCTGTCCGTGGTGCCGCTGCTGGCCAGCATCGTCTGCTTTTCCATCCGCTGGGACCCCACGCGCACCACCGTGAACCCCGACGACGAGCCCGGCGCGCCCCAGTTCGCGGACGACGCCGCCCCGCCCGCCAAGGTCGCTCAAACCACCGCCTGAAAGAGACCACCCCATGCACCATGAAGCCGTGATCCTTTGCATAGACGAAGGCACCTCGGGCACGCGCGCCGCCGTCGTGGGACGCGACGGGCAGGTGTCCGCCCAGGACTATCTGCCGCTGGAAATCCACTGCCCGCGCCCCGGCGTGGTCGAGCAGGACGCCGACCTGCTGCTGGAGCGCACGCTGGACGTGTGCCGCCGCGCCATCGCCCGCGCCCAGGGCAGCGGCCAGCAGATCGTGGCCCTGGCCATTGCCAACCAGCGCTGCTCGGCCGTGCTCTGGGATACGGCCACGGGCCGGTCGCTGGCCCCCATCATGGTCTGGCAGGACTCGCGCCACCGCGACGAACTGGCCCTGCTGGCCGGCGACTGGGATGCCCGGCTGATCCGCCACGCGGGCCGGCCCGTGGGCGTGCGTTCGCCCTACCTGTGGGCCGCGCGCAAGCTGCGTGAGGATGCGGCCGTGGCCCGTGCCTGGCAGCAGCGCCGCCTGGCCTTCGGCACCATCGACTCCTGGCTGCTGTGGCATCTGTCGGATGCGCGCGCCGTGGTCACCACGCCCACCAATGTGACCTCGGGCAACGCCTATGCGCTGGGCGATCACCGCTACCTGCAGGACTGGCTGGACGCGCTGGAATTTCCCGCCGAACTGCTGCCCCGCCTGTGCGAGGACGTGCAGGACTTCGGCCGCACGCGCACCGAGCTGCTGGGCCTGGCCGTGCCCATCCTGGCCTGCGCGGGCGACCAGCATGCGGCCGCCGTGGGCCTGGGCTGCCTGGAGCGGGGCCAGGCGCTGTGCGTGCATGGCACGGGCAGCTTCGTCGATGTGCTCACGGGAACAAAGCTGCCCGCGCATGACGCGGCCCATGAAAGCTCGCTGACCATGACCGCGCGGCGCATGGGCGGTGTCTCGCGCTATGCCATCGAGACCTATGTGCCCACCACGGGCTCGGCGCTCAACTGGATCTGCGAGAAGCTGCAGTGGTTCGACAACCCGCAGCAGATCAGCACCCTGGCCCGCGAGGCCGAGACGCCGGCCGACCTGGTCTTCATCCCCGCGCTCACCGGCCTGCGCCTGCCGGCCATGGAGCCGGGCGCGCGGGCCTCGATCTCGGGCGTGTCCATGGCCACCTCGCGGCCGCAGCTGGCGCGCTCCATCCTCGAAGGCATTGCGCATTCCGTGGCCTCCTGCGTGCAGGCGGACGAGGCGGCATCGGGCACCGAGGTGGGCGAGCTGCTGGTGGGCGGCGGCCTGTCGGGCAGCGATGCCCTGCTGCAGATCCAGGCCGACCTGGGCGGCCTGCCCGTGCGCCGCCTGGCCGATACCGACAAGGCCAGCCTGCGCGGCATCGCCTTCATGGCCGGCAGCGCGGGCCTGCTGTGGGACGGGCTGGAGCAGGCCTGCGCCACGCTGCGCACCGAAGCGGTCTTCACCCCGCGCATGGCCGCCGACGAGCGCGGCGAGCGCCGCCGCATCTGGCGCGCCCGCGTGGGCGACGAACTGGCCCGCGCCCGGGCCCCCGGGCGCAACGCCGCCCTGGAGGGCTGCGCATGATGCAATGGCCCTTTGGCAAGGAACGCAGGGACAGCGCCGCACTGACCCAGACCGCGCCGCTGCAGCTGCAGCGCGCGGACCAGCTCGCGCGGCTGGGTGACGAGGCCTTCGACCTGCTGGTCATCGGCGGCGGCATCACCGGCGCCTATGCGGCGCTGGACGCCAGCCTTCGCGGCCTGCGCGTGGCGCTGGTGGAGAAGGACGACTTCGCCTCGGGCACCTCGTCCAAGTCCTCCAAGATGGTGCACGGCGGCCTGCGCTACATCGAACAGGGCAACCTGGGGCTGGTGCGGCACTCGCTGCTGGAGCGCCAGCGCCTGCGCCGCAATGCGCGGCACCTGGTGCAGCGCCTGCCCTTCCTGTTTCCCGTGATGGAGCGCGACGGCGTCTTCGACGCCCGCCTGGCCAAGGCCTTCGGCAGCCTGCTGTGGACCTATGACCTGGCCGGCGGCTGGCGCGAAGGCATCCTGCACCGCAAGCTCGGCAAGGCCGAGGTGCTGTCGCACTGCCCGAGCTTTCGCGAAGAGCAGCTCCTGGGCGGCTACATGTACTTCGACGCGCGCGTGGACGATGCGCGGCTCACGCTGGCCGTGGCGCGCACCGCGGCCTTCCACGGCGCGGCCGTGCTCAACCACTGCCAGGCCACCGCCGTCACGCGCAACGCCCACGGCCGCGTGGATGGCGCCATCGTCCAGGCCGATGGTCGCGAGATCACGGTGCGCGCGCGCAGCGTGGTCATGGCCACGGGCGTGTGGCTGCGCGACTGGGATGGCCGCAAGCCCGGCCAGGAGCCCCGGCTGCACGTGCGCCCCGCCAAGGGCGTGCACGTGGCCATTCCCTGGCTGCGCATACGCAACGACTGCACCGTCACCATTCCCGTGCCGGGCCGCAGCCGGCGCGCCACCATCACGCGCTGGGGCGATGTCTCCTACCTGGGCACCACCGACGAGGACTACGCAGGCGGCCTGGACGATGTGCACTGCACGCGCACCGAGCTGGACTTCCTGCTCGAAGGCGCCCGATCGGCGCTCAAGGTGGACCTGTCGCCCGAGGACGTGGTCGGCTCCATCGCCGGCTGCCGCCCCCTGGTCGGCCCGCCCGGCGGCAAGACCGTGGAGATGAAGCGCAACCACGAAATCCATGTGGCAGCCGACGGCCTGGTCACCATCGTCGGCGGCAAGCTCACCACCTCACGCCACATGGCCGAGCAGACCGTGGACGCCGTCGAGAAACTGCTGGGCCGGCGCACGCGCTGCACCACCACCTCGGCCTTTGTGCTGGGCGCGGCCGGCTACGACGCCCAGGCCATCACGGCCACGGGCGGCCTGTCGGCCCACCTGGGCGAGCGCTATGGCACGGAGGCGCGCTTCGTCAGCGACCTGCTGGCCGCCCGGCCCGAACTGGCCCGGCCCATCGTGCAGGGACTGCCCCATACCGAGGCCGAGGTCCTCTACGCCGTGCGCCACGAAATGGCGGCCAGCGTGGACGACGTGCTCTCGCGCCGCCTGCGCGCCCGCCTCATGGCGCGCGATGCCTCGGCCCACGCCGCGCAGCGCGTGGGCGACATCCTGGCCGATGAACTGGGACTGACACCCGCGCAGGTCGCGCAACAGGTCCACGACTACCGCCGCGCCGTGGAGCGCGAAAAACAGATTTTGATGGGAGACATCCAATGCTGAGCAAAGACGCAATCGCCCGCGGCTACAACCGCCGCAACTACGTGGTGGGCGCCCCCACGACACCGGGCTGGGCGGCGCAGGCCGCACCCGCAGCCGCCCGCCCTGCCTCCGAAGGTCCTGCCTGCGGCCTGCAGCACGAGCCCGTGGCCGTGCCCGAGGCCGCGCTCGCCGCGCTGCGCGCCGCCTGCGACCGCGTGCAGACCGAGCGCGCCGACATCGTCGCCGGCACGCGCGACTGGTGGGCCCGCACCATGGTGGCCGAGACCTCGGGCCACCCGGCCACGCCGCAGGCCGTCATCGCCCATGCATCCACCGTGGAGCAGGTGCAGGCCGTGATGCGCATTGCCGACGCGCACGCCATTCCCGTCACCGTCTCGGCCGGGCGCAGCAACGTCACGGGCGCGGCCCTGCCCCTGCGCGGCGGCATCGTGCTGGACCTGTGCGAACTCAATCGCTTCATCGCCATGGACGAGCAAAGCCAGATCGTCGAGGTCGAGGCCGGCATGTTCGGCGACGTGTTCGAGGAAACCATCCAGCGCCGCCACGGCATGACCATGGGCCACTGGCCCTCGTCCTTCGGCATCAGCACCGTGGGCGGCTGGGTGGCCTGCCGGGGCGCGGGCCAGCTGTCCACGCGCTACGGAAAGATCGAGGACATGGTCCACGGCATGGACGTGGTGCTGGCCGATGGCCGCCTCGTCACCGTGGGCGGCTACGCGCGCGCGGCCATCGGGCCGGACCTGCAGCAGCTGTTCATCGGCTCGGAAGGCACGCTGGGCGTGATCGTGCGCATCCGCTTCAAGCTGCACCGCCTGCCCGACCACGGCCGCGCCATCGCCTATGGCTTCGCCAGCTTTGCCCAGGGCCTGGAGGCCTGCCGCCAGATCCTGCAGCAAGGCGCCAACCCCGCCGCGCTGCGGCTGTACGACGCGCTGGAAAGCGGCGTGCAATTCGGCCGCAGCGACCTCAACGTGCTGCTGATCGCCGACGAAGGCGCACCCGAGATCGTCGATGCCGTCATGGCCATCTGCGAACGTGTGTGTGCACCCTTGGGTGAACGGCTGGACGGCGCCGCCACCCTGGAGCGCTGGCTGGACACGCGCTACCTGACCGGCAAGAGCGCCGAGGGCTTCAAGAAAGGCCCGGGCTTCGTCGCCGACACGCTGGAGATGTGCGGCCCCTGGAAAGACCTGCCGGCCATCTACGAGGAAGTGGTCGCCGCGCTGCAGGCCATCCCCGGCACCCTGGCCGGCTCGGCCCACCAGTCGCATGCCTATGTGGATGGCGCCTGCCTGTACTTTTCGCTGCGCGGCGAGGTGGCCGTGGACCAGCGCGCCCAGTGGTACCGCGCGGCCTGGGACGCGGCCAACGCCGTGCTGCTGCGCCACGGCGCCACGCTCAGCCACCACCACGGCGTGGGCCTGCTGCGCGCGCCCTACATGCGGCAGTCGCTGGGCCCGGCCTTTGCGCTGCTGGAGGCCACCAAGCGCATGCTGGACCCCAAGAACCTGCTCAACCCCGGCAAGCTGGGGCTGGACCTCTGACATGGGCCGCCCGGACAACTCCCTGGGCGCGCGGCTGGCGCGCCGCCCCGTCATCGCCACCCTGTACGGGGCCGAGCAGATGGACGCGCTGCTGGCCAGCCAGGCCGAAGTCGCCATCGTCGCCAACATCGAACTGCGCCGCCTGCGCTCGGTGATCTCCACCATCACCGGGGCGGGCAAGATCGCCATCGTCAACATCGACAGCTGCGACGGCATCTCGCCCGACAAGGGCGGCGTGGACTACCTTGTGGACCTGGGCGCCAGCAGCCTGCTGTCCACGCGCGTGGCCACCATCCAGCGCGCCAACAAGGCCGGGCTGCTGACCATGCAAAAGGTCTTCGTCACCGACCGCTCCACCTGGCCGCGCAGCATCAAGGCCGTGGAGCAGAGCGACCCCAACCTCGTGCAGATCATGCCCGCCCCCATGCTGGCCCACATCACCGAGGCCGAGCGCCGCATCCTGCCGCCCCTGGTGGCCTCGGGCTTCGTCTGCAGCCAGGAGCAGGTCCAGCAGGCGCTGGCCGGTGGGGCGATTGCGGTGTCTACCAGCGACAGTGGGCTGTGGTGAGGAGCGGTGGCCAGGGTCATAGTTGGCCAGCATCCGGGTGGAGCACTCGCCGAGACTCCAGCATGCGTCGAGTGCTCTCCAGCTCTTTTTGCAGCAACTCGGCATCCGGCAACACCATCCGGTAGTTGGCCGCCATCACCTTGGTTGGCAAGCCATCCAGCGCATACCGCGCCAAGGCATGGCCCTTGTCGGCGCACAGGATCAGGCCGACCGGAGGGTTCTCATCCGGGTAGGCCCAATGCTCTTTGGCATAGTTGCAATACATGTGCATCTGTCCCACGTCGGCATGGGTCAGGCTGCCCAGCTTCAGGTCGATGATGACCAGGCAGCGCAGCTTGCGGTGGAAGAACAGAAGATCCACGCGATACCAGGTCTGGTCGATACGCAGCCGGCGCTGCCGTCCAACGAAGGTGAAGCCTTCGCCAAGCTCCAGCAGGAAACCCTCCAGCCGCTGGATCAGAGCCGCCTCCAGGTCGGACTCCGAATACTCGTCCTTGAGGTCGAGGAACTCCAGCACATACGGGTCCTTGATCGCATCGTCGGGGGTCACGACATCCCCGGGCGTGGGCACGGACCCTTTGACGAGCATCGCCGCCTTGTCCCTGGACAAGGCCGTGCGCTCGTAGAACTGGCTTCCGATTTGCCGGTCAAGCTGCCGCACGCTCCAGCCACCGCGCAGCGCCTCGGTCTCGTAGAAGCGGCGGGCATGGACATCCTTGACCGACAGCAGCCGGACATAGGCGGACCATGGCAGAGGGAAGGCCTGGGCCAGTTCGGCGAGATCGCATTTCCGAGACACCGTCTCGGAACTCCCTGTGGACAGCCGTTCTCCGGATTTCCGAGACGGTGTCTCGGAAATTGCAGTCAAGGGATACGCCAGGAAGAAGCGCCGCATGTTCTCCAGATTGTCCGGACTGAACCCGCGCCCGAATCGAGTCGCCAGATCGGCGGAAAGGCGTTCCATCAACTGCTCGCCGTAACCGGCCCGTCGCCTGCCTTTTTGCTCGGCTTCGACGATCCGGCGGCCAATCTCCCAATAGCTGGCTGTCATCAACGCATTGACGCTGCGCGCTGACGCTTGCTTCGCCGCATCCAGCAATTCCACGATGCCGCCGTGAATGCTGGCATAGCCGGCCGGCGCGGCGGCAGATTTGCCCGCTGCCGCAGGTGTCTTCCTTGTCATTGCGTCACCTCCACGGCACAGGATAACCGGAGGGTTGTCTGTCGCCAGCCCGGCCCTGCGGCGGATCGGCCTGCATGCGCCGTATGTGTGCCAGCGCCAGTTCCACCGCGCATCCCACTTCGAACCGGCGCGCATTGCGTCCCCGCTTGTCGTAGCAGGCCTGGGTGAGCGCCGCCAGCGTGCTCTCCGCCCTGGACAGGGAGACATGCATGGCCTGCTGCCAAGTTGGCCAGGTGGGGGATGGGGGGCTTTCTCTGTTTCCGGGCAAGGCTGCGCATGCGCTGCCACGCGGGCAGCGTTTTTGGAGGAGGTCATGGGTCAACCCTCCCATTGGTGGAGAGGGCTGATGGAGACAGGCTCGGCGTGATGGCCGGCCAGGGAGACAGAAGATATGGTCTTGATTCCTGCGTGAACAAGACCCCGATTGACGGTGGGGGCTGCAACGCCAGTTCAGGTGTTTCTACGCACCGCGCCTTTCGGCTTGACGCCAAGTGTGGCGAGACAAGCTGCCCTACTGCGCCGTCCGACCCGCCATGCGCCCGCGCGCCTCCACCCAGCGGAACAGCGGCGCCACCAGCAGCAGCACGGCGATCAACCGGCAGACCTGGAAGGCCGTGACCACGGGCACGCCCAGCTGCAGCACCTTGGCGGTGATGGCCATCTCGGTGATGCCGCCCGGCGAGGTGCCCAGCAGCAGCGTGACCCAGGGCAGGTCCACGGCCAGATGCAGCAGCCAGGCGAAGCCCGCGCAGATCGCCATGAGCCCCACGGTGCCCACGGCCACGGAGCCCAGCCAGCGCGGCGCGGTGTGCAGGAATTCGCGCTTGAAGCGCACGCCCAGGCTGATGCCGATCACCAACTGCGCCGCATTGAGCAGGGCCTGGGGCACGGCCGACAGTTCCTGGCCGCACATGGTCAGCAGCATGGACACCAGCAGCGCGCCCAGGAACCAGGGGTTGGCCCGCTTGAGCCGGTCCATGGCCCAGGCGCCCAGGCCCGTGAGCACGGCCAGCAGCGCCAGCCCCGGCCATTCGACGATGCGGATGCTGGGCGGCGTCAGCCCCTCCAGCCCATGCAGGCCGCTCCACTGCAGCGCAAACGGAATGCTCACGGTGACGATGACCAGGCGCAGGCTGTGGCTGGCCGCCACCAGGTCGGTGCGCGCGTTCTCGCGCTCGGCCAGCAGCGTCATTTCAGAGGCCGCGCCAATGGCGCCCGCGAAGTAGGTGGTGGCGCGCATCTCGCCAGCCGGTATCTGCGGCATGCGCGGCGCATGCACGCGGTACAGCCAGGCGCCGAAGCCCCAGCCCAGCAGCAGCGCCCAGACGATGGCCACGGCAATCGCCCACCACAGCCCCGCGATCAACTGCACCACGGCCGGCGTGAAATACAGGCCCAGCGAGGCGCCGATGATCCACTGCCCGCCGTTGCGCAGCCGGCCCGCACTGGCCGTGGGCGCGCCCAGGATGGAGGCCAGCGAAGTGGCGATCAGCGGCCCCAGCATCCAGGGCAGCGGCGTGCGCAGCCACAGGCACAGCTGGGCGGCGGCAAAGGCGCCCAGCAGGGTCAGTGCGATGCGAAGCAGGAAAATGGGGCGGCGCTCGGGCATGGCAGGCGAGGCGGGACAGGTTCAAAGCCTGCGAGTATCGCCGCGCCGGCTCCCGCGCGCTGCCGGCGGCGCTATCTCCGTGACAGGTCCGCGCCCCGGCGCACGGCCATCTCACGGCCCATGGCCGCCTGCGTTGCCTCTGGCAGCAGGCCGCGCGCCTGCGGGTAGGCCAGCCGCTCTTCATTCTCGACATGGCTGGCATAGCAGGCCGCGAAGCGTTCGAACACCGCCTCGTCAGCCGCGCCAAAGCCCTGGCAACGCCCCTCGGCCATGTCCAGCAGCGGCTGGCGCGCCAGCGCCCAGTCGGCGCTCATCAGGCCGTGCTCGCGCTGCAGGCGCTGCACCAGGGCCACGGTCTGCGCATCGCCCTGCTCCAGCAGCGGGGGGAAGACATGCAGCTCCTCGTCCTCATGGTGCAGCGGCGCCGCCTGGTCGAAGTAGCGCAGGATGTCGCGCGCCGCCTGGCGTGCGCTGTCGTCGCAGCCCTTGGTCCGGAGATGCACGCGCAGCCGGTCCAGCAGCGCCAGCATGCGCAGCACGCGCTCGTGGCAGGCTTCGAGCATCTCGAAGGGCTGGTCGAAGCCCGTGCCGGGCGCGCGCCAACCGGGCACGGCATCGCCCTGCGGGCGCGGGGCCACGAACACTTTCACCCACAGCTCCCCAGATGGCCGCAGGCCGTGCAGTACTCGCAGCCGTCCTTGCGGATCACGGCATGGGCGCCGCATTCCTCGCATTTGCGGCCGGCCATGACCATGGGGTCGGTGGCCAGGGCCTCGGGCTCGGGCAGCGGCGATGGGGCGGGCGGCGCGCCGCTGCCGCGCCGGGCCAGGATGTTCTGCACCGCATAGGCGATGGCGGCCACCTCGGAGTCGTGCCACATGGGCACGCGCGTGCCGTCGTCGCGCTGGTGGGTGCCCAGGCGCACGGGGCCCCGGTCCCAGGCCACCTTGCGCATGTCGCTGAGGGCGCGCTCCAGGAAGCCGCCGCGCGCGGCCAGTGACAGCAGGCGCATGCTGGAGGTCACCCATTGCTGGGACTCGCCGCTCTGGCCCACGGGCATGAAGAATTCGATGGCGCGGTCCACCGTGCGGCCATCGGGCAGGACCACGGGCAGGAAGGAGACGACCAGGTACAGGCGCTTGGGACCTTGCTGGGTCCAGTACTCGATCTTCTCGGCCACGGCGTCCAGCGCGCCCTGGGGGCGGCTTTCTATCACGGTGCGCAGCGGGTCGGGTGCGGAAGCCGCGGCCCCTGCCGGCGCGGGTGAGGCCGGCTTTTCAGCAGATTCGGGCGCATGGGTCTCGAGCACGGCGCCCAGGATGGTGTTGGGCCGGTAGGTGGCCAGGCCCTTGAGGCCGGCCTTCCAGGCCTGGCGGTACAGGTCCTTGAAGTCCTCGTAGGGATAGTCGGCGGCCACGTTGACGGTCTTGGAGATCGCCGTGTCCACGAAGGGCTGCACGGCCTGCATCATGGCGATGTGGCCGGCCGCAGGCATCTGCAGCGCGCTGACGAAGTAGTCGGGCAGCTGCTGCACGTCGCCGCCCAGCGAGCGGTACAGGCGCCAGGCATGGTCTTCGACCGCGTACTCGGCGCTGCCGCCATCGGCCGTGCGTTTCTTGCGCTTGTAGGTCCAGGAGAACGGCGGCTCTATGCCGTTGGAGGCGTTGTCGGCAAAGGCCAGGCTGACCGTGCCCGTGGGCGCGATGGACAGCAGGTGGCTGTTGCGTATGCCATGTGTGCGTATGCGCTGGCGCAGCGCCTCGGGCAGGCGGCTGGCGAAGGTGCCTTCGGCCAGATAGCCATCGGCGTCGAACTTGGGGAAGGCCCCCTTCTCGCGCGCCAGCTCCACCGAGGCGCCGTAGGCCGCATCGCGCATGCGCTCGGCAATGCGCGCGGCCATGGCCCGGCCCTCGGGCGCGTCGTAGCGCAGGCGCAGCATGGCCAGCGCATTGCCCATGCCCGTGAAGCCCACGCCGATGCGCCGCTTGGCCTCGCTTTCCTCGCGCTGCTGCGGCAGCGGCCACCAGGTCAGTTCCAGCACGTTGTCCAGCGCACGCACCTGCACGGCCACGGCACGCTCGAAGGCCTCGAAGTCGAACGCAGGCTCGCCCGCAAAGCCGAACGGATGGCGCACGAAGCGCGTGAGGATGACGGGGCCGAGGTCGCAGCAGCCGTAGGAGGGAAGCGGCTGTTCGCCGCAGTTGTGCACATACAGGCCATTGGCGTCGAAGGCGTGGCAGTCTGCCACCGTGACGTCATAGACCATTTCCTCGCCGTCGCTCTCCAATGTCTGGACGGTGGCAGTGAAGCGCTCACGGTTCGGGGTGCGCCGGTACTGGGCCAGGGCCTGCTCCAGCCGTTCGGCCTTGTCGGTGTCCGCAAGGCCTATGCGGTCGGCGAAGATGCCAAGGTTGTCGCCGCTGATGACCAGTTCATGCTGTGCCTGGGTTGCATAGTCGCGCTGGCCGCCTTTGCCGTCGGGCATGGCGCGCAGTTGGGCTGGCCGACGGTTCTCATAAATCGTCGAAGCCATGCCCTGGCGCAGCAGCATGCGCTGCACGGTACGCAGCAACTCAGAATCGCTCTGGGACAGACGCAGGCTCACGCCCTTGTCCTGTGTGCCCTGGACCGATCCATCGGCATCAAACAGGCCGCGCAGCAGCCCTGCGGAAAATGCAGAAGAGGCCGCTTCCATGGACTTGGTGATGCACTTGCGCCCTGGCTCCATCCCCATGCCAAGCGCCAGATCGCGCAATGCGGCACTGGTCATGCGCGCCTCGCCACGTCCCGCCACTGGCCGCTGGAATCCACGGAAATCCGCGCGGTGACGCAAGCTGGCTGCTGCAGCCTCGGCGGCCTGCATGATGCCTGCCGCGCCCGTGGCGGCATAGGCCACAGCACTGCCGGCGTTGCCTGCGACCTGGCGCAGCTCGGGCGCCCATACGCTGATCACGGCCTTGTCGGCCTTGAGGGTTCCATCGCCTATCAGCAGGCCCAACAGGTAGCCTTCGGCCTCGGTGCCCTGCCCATCCCAGCCTTGAAACGCACGGTGGTTGTGCAGCAGTACCTCGTCGCCTGCCTGCAGTTGGGCGGCCGGAGTCCATTCAGCCTGCAACGCATAGCGCGTGCGGCGAGCGACACGCCGCACCAGATGGTCTGCGGTCAGGCGCAGCACCTGGCCCTCGCGTGTGGTCAGCCGCAGCACCGGCTTGCGGCCGGTGGCAAAGAAGCCCGCGCTTTCGGTGGCGTAAACCTGGCCGTCGACCACGGCGCCAAATGTCTTTCCGACGAGGTCTGCAACCTGGGCTGGTCCCGACTCGGTGAGCACCCAGGTATCTGCCGTGACGCAAGGATTCGTCGCCGCGATCTCCTCGCAGTAGCGCAGGTTGTTGTCGTCGTTGATGTGGTCCAGGAAGAGGATGCCGGGCTCCGCGAAGTCGTAGGCCGAGCGCATGATGGTGTCCCACAGCGTGCGGGCGGGCAGGGTCTGGTAGATCCACTGGCCGTCGGCGCGCTGGTGGGCACCCTGCTCCAGCAGGGCGGTGCCGGGGCGGGCGCGGTGCACCAGCTGCCAGGGCTGGTCTTCGGCCACGGCCTGCATGAAGGCGTCGCTGACGCCGACCGAGACGTTGAAGTTGTTCCAGCGGCCCGGCGTGCGCTTGGCGGTGATGAATTCGAGCACGTCGGGGTGGTCGATGCGCAGCACGCCCATCTGGGCGCCGCGCCGCGCGCCCGCGCTTTCCACGGTGGCGCAGGACTGGTCGAAGACGTTGATGTAGCTGCACGGGCCCGAGGCCAGCGAGGCGGTGGCGCGCACCTCGGCGCCACGGGGGCGGATGCGCGAGAAGTCGTAGCCCACGCCGCCGCCACGGCGCATGGTTTCGGCGGCTTCGCGCAGGGCTTCGTAGATGCCGGGGTAGCCGCCATCGTCCACGCCCTGGATGCAGTCGCCCACGGGCTGCACGAAGCAGTTGATCAGCGTGGCCTGCAGGTCGGTGCCGGCCGCGCTCATGATGCGCCCCGCGCCTATGGCGCCGGCCTGCAGGTTGGCCAGGAACAGGGCCTCGCATTCGGCGCGGCGCGCCTCGGGCTCGACCGAGGCCAGGGCGCGGGCCACGCGGGCGTAGAGCTCGCCCACGCCGGTCTCGCCGTCCTTGAGGTATTTCTCGCGCAGCACATCGAGGCTGATGGGCTGCAGATCCGCCGCGTCCTGCGCGCGGCCCAGGTTTTCGCGATGCATTGGCATGGCTCCCGTGTTGACTTGCCTGCCGCCGTCCCTGGCACTTGCTCGGGCCTCAGTCGACAAGCACTTGTCCATCATGCTCCACGTAGGGCGGGTACGGCCCGGTGCCGCTGTGCGGAGCTTGAGATGCCGCAACAAAGCGGCCGGTCTGGACATCGAAGACATGGACTTCGCCGTCTTCGATGACATAGTGCCATCCGTGCAGGCTGAGCTGCCCGGCCTCTACCCGCGATCGCACCATGGGATAGTCCATCAACCGTTCGAGCTGCAGCACGACGGCGCGCTGCTCGGTGCGGCGCAGCGCCTCGGGGCCGGCCTGCACGGGCAGCACGGCCTCGCGGCCCAGGTCCAGCCAGCGCTGCAGGTTGCGCGCCTCGGGCGAGACTTCGCCGTACAAGGCCTTGATGGCTCCGCAGTGGCTGTGGCCGCAGACCACGATGCGGCTGACCTGCAGGTTGAGCACGGCGAATTCGATGGCCGCCGCCGTGCCGTGGTGGCCGTGCGATCCGTCGTACGGCGGCACGAAGGCGCCCACGTTGCGCACCAGGAACAGCTCGCCCGGCGGCGCCCCCGTGAGCAGGTAGGGCACCAGGCGCGAGTCCGAGCAGCCGATGAACAGCGTGGTCGGGTGCTGGCCCTCTTCGACCAGGATGCGGAACTGCGCGCGGTACTGCGGGAAGGCGTGCTCGTGGAAGCGCTGCAGGCGCAGCAGCAGTTCATCGTCGGGCATGGGCACTTCCCCGGCTATTGCACCAGCGGCGAGTCGGCCGCAGCGATGCGCACGCCCACCACTTCGGACTGGCCGGCCAGCAGCTGCAGGTACTGGTGGAGCGCGCTCACCCAGGTCTGCTGGTGCAGGGCCTGGGCGACGGCCGGGCGCGCCTGCTGCCAGTCGGGCAGAACGCCCGCCTCGCGCGCGCAGACTTCGACCACGTGCAGGCCGAAGCGGCTGTGCACCAGGCGCGGCAGCACGCCGATTTCCTGGGAGGCAAAGACATCGCGCGCGAATTCGGGCGCGCAGTCGCTGCGGCCCAGCCAGCCCAGTTCGCCGCCGTGCTGGCCGCTGGGGCAGTTGGACCATTGGCGCGCGGCCTCGGCAAAGCGCAGGCCGGCGTCGTCGGCGCAGCGCAGCTCGATCAGCAGGGCCTCGGCCCGCTGGGTGAGGGCGCGCACGTCCACGCCGGGCGTGACGGCAAACAGCACGTGGCGCAGGCGCACGCGCTCGCCCTGGGCGAAGCGCGCGGGGTTGGCATCGAAGTGGCGGCGGCAGGCGTCCTCGCCGGGCTCGGGCATGTGCAGCGATTGCTCCAGCAGCTGCTCTATGGCCTGGGAGGCGCGCTCGCTGATGACGCCGTCGTCGCCGGCCGCATCATCGGCGCCCAGCAGGCCTTCGCGCTGGGCCGCCTGGCGCAGCAGCTCGGTGCACGCGCGCTGGCGCAGTTCGCGCTCGGGCGGGCGCTGTCCGGGTGCGTGCAGCTGCGTGTTGTTGATGCGGGCCACCTCGGCACCGGCCTCGCCCACGGGCTGGAAGGCCGGCACTTCGGGAATCGCCGGGAGATCCCCCATCGGTGCAGAAGAAGTAGAAGAAGGGGTTGAAGACGCGCAGCCGCAGTGGCCGCCGCCCGATCCGTTGCATCCATGTTCCATGTCGATCTCCTCAATGGCCGGGCTTGGCATCACGGCGTGCCGACGATGCGGGCAGGCCCAGGCGGCGCGAGCGCACCAGCTGGTAGGGGCGCAGCAGGTAGACCAGGGTGCCGAAGCCGCTCCAGACGTGGACCAGGCGCGTGAAGGGGAAGACCAGGAAGATGCTCATGCCCAGGAACATGTGGGCCTTGAACACCCAGCCGGCCTCGGCCAGCAGTTCGGCCGCACCGCCACGGAAGGTGACGATGCGCTGCGCCCATTCGGCCAGGGCCATCATCATGGAGCCGTCCATGTGCTTTGCCGACAGCGGAATGGTGGCCAGGCCCAGCAGCAGCTGCAGCCACAGCAGCCAGAGGATGGCGATGTCGCTGAACCTGGAGTTGGCGCGGATGCGCACGTCCGACAGCCGGCGGTGCAGCAAGATGGTGAGGCCGATGAAGCCCAGCGTGCCCGCGATGCCGCCGCTGACCATGGCCAGCAGCTGCTTGGCGCCTGCGGCCATGAAGGGCTCGTAGACGAAGTGCGGCGTGAGCATGCCCACGGTATGGCCGAAGAACAGGAACAGCACGCCGATGTGGAACAGGTTGCTGCCCCAGCGCAGGCTGCCGCTGCGCAGCAGCTGCGATGAATCGCTCTTCCAGGTGTACTGGTCGCGGTCGAAGCGCAGCCAGCTGCCGATGAAGAACACGGCCAGGCAGATGTAGGGGTAGAGGCCGAAGAGCAGGTGGTCTATCCAGGAGGGGGTCATGTCAGGCTCCTTTGGCGGGGTCCTTGGGCTTGGGGCGCCGCCGTGCGGCGCACGAAATGCACGGGCTGCTCGGCGCCGGGACGGGATTTGCCCTGGCTGCTGCAGCCGTCGAAGGCGGCGGGTTCGGCCCAGGCCTCGTCCATGGCGGGCTCGGGGCGGATTTCCACGCGCTCGGCCCTGTGGCCGGTGATCTCCAGCACGGCCGCGATCACGCTGGCGTAGGGGCTGTCGCGCCGCGCCAGCGCCGTGAACAGGGCGTTGAGGATGTGGGCCATCTCGCCCAGGAATTCACGGGCGATGGCCGGCGGCTGGGTGGAGGCGAACTCCAGCACCACGGCCAGGTGGTCGGGCAGTTCGTCGGCCTCGAAGGCCAGGCCCGCGCGCTCGTAGGTCTGCTGCAGGTCGATCAGCGCCGGGCCCCGGTCGGCCGAGTCGCCGTGCACATGCTCGAACAGATGCAGCGAGGTCTGGTGGCCCCGGTCGAAGGTGTCCACGTAGCGGGCCTCGGCCTCGAAGGGGTCCATGGCCTGCAGCTGCTCGGCCAGCTGCTGCAACTCGCGCAGCCGCGCGGGCGCCACGGATTGCTCCAGGCGCAGGGCGTCGATCAGGCCCGGCAGCAGGGCGCGCAGCTCGGCGCCCGGGTAGCCGATGAGGCAGGCCAGCGCGCGCAGCGTCAGGCGCACGGGGGTGGAGGTGTTGTGATTGAACATGGCGGCAGTCCTCACATTTGCGCGCGGATGGGGATGGTGCGCGGCTTCTTGCCGCCGAACAGGCTGGCGTCGGTGCTGCCGTCGGAGCAGCCGTTGCCGAACGAGAAGCCGCAGCCGCCGCGCAAATCGAACGCGCTTTCGGCGTATTCGCGGTGGGCCGAGGGGATGACGAAGCGGTCCTCGTAGTTGGCGATCGCCATGGTCTGGTACATGTCCTCGACCTCGTCCACCGTCAGTCCCGCGTACTGGAGCACGGCCAGGTTCTGTTCCTGGTCCACGTGCTTGCTGCGCTGGTACGCGCGCATGGCCAGCATGCGCTCGAGCGCGCGCACCACGGGCGTGGTGTCGCCGGCGGTGAGCAGGTTGGCCAGGTACTGCACGGGGATGCGCAGCTGCGAGACATCGGGCAGGTCGCCATTGATGGGGCTGCGGCCGACACTGTCGAGATGCCCGGCGTTCGCCGCCGAGGTGATGGGCGACAGCGGCGGCACATACCAGACCATGGGCAGGGTGCGGTACTCGGGGTGCAGCGGCAGGGCCACCTTCCAGTCCACGGCCATCTTGTAGACGGGGCTGGACTGGGCGGCCTCGATCCAGGCGTCGGAGATGCCGTCGATGCGGGCCTGGCGGATGACCTCGGGGTCATTGGGGTCCAGGAAGATGTCCAGCTGCGCCTGGTAGAGGTCGCGGTCGCGCTCCACGCTGGCCGCTTCCTCGATGCGATCGGCGTCGTACAGCAGCACGCCCAGGTAGCGGATGCGGCCCACGCAGGTTTCGGAGCAGACGGTGGGCTGGCCGGCCTCGATGCGCGGATAGCAGAAGATGCATTTTTCGGCCTTGCCGCTTTGCCAGTTGTAGTAGATCTTCTTGTAGGGGCAGCCCGAGACGCACATGCGCCAGCCGCGGCACTTGTCCTGGTCGATGAGGACGATGCCGTCCTCCTCGCGCTTGTAGATCGAGCCCGAGGGGCAGGACGCCACGCAGGCCGGGTTCAGGCAGTGCTCGCACAGGCGCGGCAGGTACATCATGAAGGTGTTCTCGAACTGGCCGTAGATGTCCTTCTGGATCTGCTCGAAGTTCACGTCATGGCTGCGCTTGCTGAATTCGCCGCCCAGGATTTCCTCCCAGTTCGGACCCCATTCGATCTTCTCCATGCGCTGGCCCGAGATCAGGCTGCGCGCGCGCGCCGTGGGCGCGGCCTTGCTTTCCCTGGCCGACTGCAGGTGCTCGTAGTCGTAGGTGAAGGGTTCGTAGTAGTCGTCGATCTGGGGCAGGTTGGGGTTGGCGAAGATGCGCATCAACAGGCTCCACTTGCCGCCCTGGCGGGGCGCGATGGAGCCGTCCGTGCGGCGCATCCAGCCGCCGTTCCACTTGGCCTGGTTTTCCCACTCGCGCGGGTAGCCGATGCCGGGCTTGGTCTCGACGTTGTTGAACCAGGCGTATTCGACGCCCGGGCGGCTGGTCCAGACGTTCTTGCAGGTGACGGAGCAGGTGTGGCAGCCGATGCACTTGTCCAGGTTCAGCACCATGCCGATCTGTGCGCGGATTTTCATCGTGTTTCTCCTTGTTGTTCAGGCATGGGCGGCTGCGCCGGCCTCGGCTTCGTCGTCAAGCCAATCTATGCGGCGCATCTTTCGGACCAGGACGAACTCGTCGCGGTTGGTGCCGATGGTTCCGTAGTAGTTGAAGCCGTAGCTGTACTGCGCGTAGCCGCCGATCATGTGGGTGGGCTTGAGCACGATGCGCGTGACCGAGTTGTGGATGCCACCGCGCGTGCCGGTGATCTCCGAGCCCGGCGTGTTGATGGTCTTCTCCTGCGCGTGGTACATCATCACCATGCCCGGCTTGACGCGCTGGCTGACCACGGCCCGCGCCGCGATGGCGCCGTTGGCGTTGTACAGCTCCACCCAGTCGTTGTCGGCGATGCCGGCGCTCTTGGCGTCGTCCTCGCTGAGCCAGACGATGGGGCCGCCACGCGCCAGCGTGAGCATCATCAGGTTGTCGCCATAGGTGGAGTGGATGCCCCACTTCTGGTGCGGCGTGATGAAGTTCAGCGCGATCTCGGGGTGGCCGTTGGGCTTTTGGCCCTGCACTTCCTGCAGCGCCTTCATGTGCACGGGCGGGCGGTAGCTGACGAAGCCTTCGCCGAAGTCGCGCATCCACGGATGGTCCTGGTAGAACTGCTGGCGGCCGGTGAGGGTGCGCCATGGGATCAGTTCATGCACGTTGGTGTAGCAGGCGTTGTAGCTGACCTTCTCGCTTTCCAGGCCCGACCAGGTGGGCGAGCTGATGATCTTGCGCGGCTGGGCCTGGATGTCGCGAAAGCGGATCTTCTCGTCCTCGCGGTGCAGGGCCAGGTGGGCGTGCTCGCGCCCCGTCTGCTTCGACAGCGCCTCCCAGGCCTTGACGGCCACGTGGCCGTTGGTCTCGGGCGCCAGCATCATCACCACCTCGGTGGCGTCGATGTCGGTGACGATGCGCGGGCGGCCCTGGCTCACGCCTTCCTCGCGCACCAGGCCGTTGAGCTCGCCCAGTTGCTCCACCTCGGTCTCGGTGTTCCAGCCGATGCCCTTGCCGCCGTTGCCCAGCCTGTCCATCAGCGGGCCCAGGGCCGTGAAGCGCTTGTAGAGGTTGGGATAGTCGCGCTCGACCACGGCAATCTGCGGTGCGGTCTTGCCGGGGATCAGGGCGCACTCGCCCTTCTTCCAGTCGCGCACGCCATCGGGCTGGGCCAGCTCGGCGGGGGTGTCGTGCATCAGCGGCGTGAGCACCACGTCCTTTTCCACGCCCAGGTGGCCCACGCAGACCTCGCTGAAGGACTTGGCAAAGCCCTTGTAGATCTCCCAGTCGCTCCTGGCCTGCCAGGCCGGGTCCACGGCCGCCGACAGCGGATGGATGAAGGGGTGCATGTCGCTGGTGTTGAGGTCGTTCTTCTCGTACCAGGTGGCCGTGGGCAGGACGATGTCCGAGTACAGGCAGGTGGTGCTCATGCGGAAGTCCAGCGTGACCAGCAGGTCCAGCTTGCCTTCGGGCGCCTTGTCGTGCCAGCGCACTTCCTGCGGCTTGGCCGAATGGCCGGCGCCGGGCCGCCCCAAGCCGGCCGCCCCCTGGGGGGAGGCGCGCAGCGCATCGGGGGGGTCTTGTTCTCCAAGGTCTTTTCCTTGCACGCCATGGGTGGTGCCCAGCAGGTGCTTGAGGAAGTACTCATGGCCCTTGCCCGAGCTGCCCAGGATGTTGGAGCGCCACACGAACATGTTGCGCGGCCAGTTGGCCGGGTGGTCGGGGTCCTCGCAGCTCATGGACAGCGAGCCGTCCTGCAGGGACTGCACCACGTGGTCCTTCACGTCCAGGCCCTGGGCCTGGGCGTCGCGCACCAGCTGCAGCGGGTTGGCCTGCAGCTGCGGGGCGCTGGGCAGCCAGCCCATGCGCTCGGCGCGCACGTTGTAGTCGATCATGGCGCCGCCGTACTGGCTGCGGTCGGCCAGCGGGGACAGCACCTCTTCCACGCCCAGCTTCTCGTAGCGCCACTGGTCGGTGTGGGCGTAGAAGAAGCTGGTGGAGTTCATCTGGCGCGGCGGGCGCAGCCAGTCCAGCGCAAAGGCCAGCGCGGTCCAGCCGGTCTGCGGGCGCAGCTTTTCCTGGCCCACGTAGTGCGCCCAGCCGCCGCCGCTCTGGCCTATGCAGCCGCACAGCATCAGCATGTTGATGATGCCGCGGTAGTTCATGTCGCAGTGGTACCAGTGGTTCATGGCCGCGCCGATGATGACCATGGACTTGCCGCGCGTCTTCTCGGCGTTGTCGGCGAACTGGCGCGCAATGGCGATCACCTGGTCACGCGGCACGCCGGTGATCTTTTCCTGCCAGGCCGGGGTGTAGGGCGCATCGGCGTCATAGCCGCCATCAGCGCCCTCGCCGTCCAGACCGCGGTGGATGCCGTAGTTGCCCGCCAGCAGGTCGAACACGGTGGCCACGATGGCCTCCTCGCCGTCCAGCACCATGCGCGAGACGGGCACGCGGCGCAGCAGCACATCCGTGCCCTGCTCGTTGGCGTCGAACCCCGGCGACTGCAGGCCGCCGAAGTAGGGGAAGGCCACGTCGGCCACTTCACTGTCCACGCCCTGGCCGTCCAGCACCGAGAGCTTGAGCTGCACGTCGTTGCCCGTGCGCGCCTCCTTGGACTCGAGGTTCCACAGGCCCTCGTCGGCGCGGCCGGCCTCGCCCCAGCGAAAGCCGATGGAGCCGTTGGGCAGGGCCACGCCGCCGTCCTCGCCGTAGGCCACGGTCTTCCACTCGGGGTTGCTGTCCTGGCCCAGGTGGCCGTCGAAGTCGCTGGCGCGCACATAGCGCTCGGGCACCAGGGCCGTGCGGCCGTCGGGCAGTTGCTGGCGCTTGAGGCGGATCAGCAGCGGCAGGTCGGTGTAGCGGCGCGCATAGTCCTCGAAATAGGCCGGCCGGCCGCGCTCGCCGAAGTAGAACTCCTTGAGGATGACGTGGCCCATGGCCATGGCCACGGCGGCATCCGTACCCTGCTTGGGGTGCATCCACAGGTCGGCCAGCTTGGCGACCTCGGAGTAGTCGGGCGTGACGGCCACGACCTTGGCGCCCTTGTAGCGGACCTCGGTGAAGAAGTGGGCGTCGGGGGTGCGCGTCTGGGGCACGTTGGAGCCCCAGGCGATGATGAAGTTGGAGTTGTACCAGTCCGCGCTCTCTGGCACGTCGGTCTGCTCGCCCCAGGTCTGGGGGCTGGCCGGCGGCAGGTCGCAGTACCAGTCGTAGAAGCTCATGCACACGCCGCCGATCAGGCTCAGGTAGCGGCTGCCTGCGGCATACGAGATCATGGACATGGCCGGAATCGGCGAGAAGCCGATGATGCGGTCCGGCCCGTGCTTCTTGATGGTGTAGACGTTGGCCGCCGCGATCATGCGGTTGACCTCGTCCCAGCTGCTGCGCACGAAGCCGCCCAGGCCGCGCTGCTTTTGCCACTCGCTGCGCGCATCCGCGTTCTCGACGATGGCGGCCCAGGCATCGACCGGGCTCCTGGCCACGGCCAGGGCAGCGCGCCAGTGCTTGAGCAGCCGGCCGCGCACCATGGGGTATTTGACGCGGTTGGCGCTGTACAGGTACCAGCTGTAGCTGGCGCCGCGCGCGCAGCCGCGCGGCTCGTGGTTGGGCAGGTCGGCGCGCGTGCGCGGGTAGTCGGTCTGCTGGGTCTCCCAGGTCACGATGCCGCCCTTGACGTAGATCTTCCACGAGCACGAGCCCGTGCAGTTCACGCCGTGCGTGGAGCGCACCACCTTGTCATGCGCCCAGCGGTCGCGGTAGGCGTCTTCCCAGGTGCGGTCCTCGCCCGTCACCTGGCCATGGCCGTTGGAGAATTCCTGCCGTGGCAGGGAGAAGTAGGAAAGCTTGTCCAGAAAATGGCTCATCGCGGGACTCCTTGTTGTTCGTTGCGGTGCGGTCTGCGGCCCAAGGCTCAGCAGGGCATCTCGGCGTTCCTGCGCGCGTAGTACCACCAGGTCACACCCACGCACAGCACATAGAAGGCGGCAAACACCCACAGCGCCAGCTCGGGCCCGCCCGTGGCGGCGATGGAGCTGCCGTAGCTCTTGGGGATGAAGAAGCCGCCGTAGGCTCCCAGCGCACCCGCAAAGCCCAGGGCGGCCGCGCCTTCGGTATTGCCCTCCTTGAGGGCATGGGCCTGCGCTTGCTCGCTGGGATGGGCGCCCAGTTCGCGCTGCTTGAGCGCCAGGAAAATCGCCGGGATCATGCTGAAGGTCGACCCGTTGCCGATGCCCGTGGTCAGGAACAGCACCAGGAACATCAGGAAGAAGCCCATGAAGCTGCCCTCGGCAGGGCCGAAGCCCAGCGCGTAGCCGCCGCTGCCCTTGGGCAGGAAATACAGCACGCCCACCACGGCCACGGCCATGACGAGGAAGTTCCAGAACGTCACGCGCGCGCCGCCCGCCTTGTCGGCCAGCCAGCCGCCAAAAGGCCGCGACAGCGCGCCCAGCAGCGGGCCCAGCCAGGCATAGGCCAGCGGGTTGACCGCCGGGAACTGGCTCTTGATCAGCAGCGGAAAGCCGGCGGCAAAGCCGATGAACGAGCCGAAGGTGCCCAGGTACAGCAGGCACATCACCCAGTTGTGCTTGCGCCGGAAGATGGCGGCCTGGGCCGCGAAGCTGGCCTTGGCATCGGCGATGTCGTTCATGCCGAACCAGGCGGCCAGCGAGGCGATGGCGATCCACGGCACCCAGATGAAGGCCGCGTTCTGCGCCCACACCCGGGTGGTCTCGCCGGCCTTGGTGATGGTCTGCGCATCGCCGCCGAAGACGCCGAAGATGCCGGCCGTGATCACCAGCGGGCTCAGGAACTGCACCACCGACACGCCCAGGTTGCCCAGGCCCGCGTTCACGCCCAGGGCCGAGCCCTTGCGCTCCTTGGGAAAGAAGAAGCTGATGTTGGCCATGCTGGAGCTGAAGTTGCCCCCGCCCAGGCCGCACAGCAGGGCCAAGATCAGCATGGTCGGATAGCCGGTGCTGGCGTCCTGCACGGCGTAGCCGATGCCGATGGCCGGGATCAGCAGCGAGGCCGTGGACAGCGCCGTCCAGCGGCGCCCGCCCATCAGCGGCACCATGAAGGAATAGAAGATGCGCAGCGTGGCGCCCGACAGCGCGGGCGCCGCCGCCAGCCAGAACAGCTGGTTGGTGGAGTAGGTGAAGCCCAGCGCGGGCAGGTTCACGGCCACCACGCTCCAGACCTGCCAGATGGCAAAGGCCAGGAACAGGGCGGGCACCGAGATCCAGAGATTGATCCTGGCGATGGCCTCGCCCTCGCGCTCCCAGAACTGCCTGTCCTCGGGGCGCCAGAGGGTCAGCACGCTGCCGGGGCGGCTGCGCGCGGATGCCTTTGCGGCGGTCTTGGTGTTCGCATGCATGTGCAACTCCTGCGGTTCAGCGCGCGGCCGGCTGCACATCGCTGTGGCCGCCGTGGCTGTTGAGCACGTCGGTGCGGCGCACCTCGGTGAAATACATCCAGATCAGCGACACCCAGACCACGCCGTACAGCAGCATGAAGGCGCTGGAGCGGATGCCCGTCCAGTCCAGCAGCACGCCGAACAGGATGGGCAGGATGAAGCCGCCCATGCCGCCGGCCAGGCCCACGATGCCGCTGATGGCGCCGATGTTTCCGGGGTAGTCGTCGCTGATGTACTTGAAGACGCTGGCCTTGCCGAAGGCCATGGCAATGCCCAGCACGAACATCAGCGCGGTGAAGGCATAGACGTTCAGGCCCAGGTGAAAGCGGGTGCTGCCCTCGGTGGTGAGCACCGTGAAATCGGTCTGCGGATAGGACAGCAGGAACAGGCAGATCCAGCACACCCACAGCACCCACCAGGTCACGCTGTGCGCGCCGTACTTGTCCGACAGCCAGCCGCCGATAGCGCGCAGCACGCCGCCCGGCAGTGAAAAGCAGGCCGCCAGCAGGGCCGCCACGCGGATGTCCAGGCCGTACTCGCCCACGTAGTACTGCACCATCCACAGGCTCAGCGCCACATAGCCGCCGAACACGATGCTGTAGTACTGGCAGTACTTGAGCACGCGCGGGTCCTTGAGCGCCTTCAACTGGTCGCTGAAGCGCACGTTGCTGGGCACCAGGTGGGCCGGGTCGCTGTGGCTGAACAGCCAGAACAGCACCAGCGCGCCCAGCATGATGGCCGCATAGGCATGCGGCACGGCGGCCCAGCCGAAGGCCACCAGGATCACCGGCGCCACGAACTTGTTGACCGCCGCGCCCGAGTTGCCCGCGCCATAGATGCCCATGGCCATGCCCTGGCGCTCCTTGGGAAACCAGCGCGCCACATAGGGCGTGCCCACCGAGAACGAGCCGCCCGCCAGGCCCACGAACAGGCCGATGGTCAGGAAATGCCAGTACTCGGTGGCATAGCCCATCACCCAGATCGCGGGCACGGTGACGGCCATCAGCACCGCCATCACGATGCGCCCGCCGAAGCGGTCGGTCCAGATGCCCAGCGGCACGCGCACCAGCGAGCCCGTGAGCACGGGCATGGCCGTGAGCAGGCCGAACTGCGTGGCGTTCAGATCCAGCATCTTCTTGATGGGGATGCCGATGATGCCGAACATCATCCAGACCATGAAGCAGACGGTGAAGGCCAGGGTGCTGACGGCCAGGACCGACCAGGCCTGGCGGTCGTGGCGTGTGCCTGTGCTGGTGCTCTTGCGGGGGTCGCCCTGTGCGGTGGGCGCTGTGTTTGCCATTTTGTTTTCCTCGTGGGGGCTATGGCTTCCATGGTCCCGCGCGAGGGCCGCGCCGCACATCCGCCAGCCGTACGCTCGGACAAGGCGGAAGAACTAGGAGCGCGCAGGCGGGCCTAGTTCCAAAGAACTATCGAGGACAAAAAGGCTTGACGCAGATCAGGAACGGCGGCCGAAGACCGATTTCGGGCTGCGCCCATAGAACCGCGTGAACGCGGCACTGAAGTTCGACGGATGGGCATAGCCCACCTGCCAGCCGGCCTGGGCGACCTGGCAGCCGGTCTCCAGCAGCGCCCAGGCGCGGCGCATGCGCAGCTCCAGCAGCAGGGCCTGGGGCGTGGTGCCGAAGACCGCGCGAAAGCCCTGCTTGAGCCGGTGCTCGCCCAGGCCCACGGCGGCGCTCAGGTAGGCCAGGGTCAGCGCGCGGTCCATCTGGGTGGACAGCAGTTCACGTGCCTGCTCCAGCCGGGCCAGTTCGTCGGCCGACCAGCGCGGTGCCGCCTTGGCCGGCTGCGGCGCAGGCGCCAGGTGGCGCAGCTCCAGCGCGGCCAGGCTCAGCATGGCGATGTGGCGGTCCAGCGCATCGGTGGACTGGTGCCCGGGTGGCTGGGCCAGGCGCCGCGCCAGCGCCAGGCTGGCCGGCAGGCTGGCACGGTGGTCCAAGGGCCGCACGCCAGCCGCGCCGTCCACCTGGGTCAGGCGCTGCGAGAGTTCAGGCCCCAGATAGCGGTCGAGCGCCGCGCCCGACAACAGCAGGCGCAGCTGGCGCACGGTCTGGCCGGCCGCATAGCGGCGCTCGCCCTGGCTGCCGCGAAAGGCTGCCAGCGTGGTCTGCCCCGCGCCGAAGCGCAGCGCCGCACCCGTACGCGCCACAAAGCCCGATTCGCCCGCCAGCCCCAGCGTGATGACCAGGGTGCGGCCCTGGTCCGAGGCATCGGCCTGCACGCTGTCCTCCACCAGGTCGCGCAGCGGGCAGTAGTGCGAGCGCGCCAGCACGATGCCGTCGCCCAGCGTGAAGCGCTCCGCATGGCAGTCGCCCAGCTCGGCGGGCAGGGCATGCCGCGTCCAGCCCGGCGCACAGGGCTGGGGCAAGGCAAGCGAGGAAGGGATGCGGGAGGTCATGGGAGAGGAATGGAGGCGCGCTTCGCATAGGAAATGCTCCGTCGCGCATACGTTTTCAAATGATAGCGATTCTCATCTTCCCTAGCATCGGTCTCCAACGAGATTCCCTTTTGGAGAGGACGAGAAAACCATGGCATTCCCCCTTCGCTGGCCGGCCGCGCTGGTGCTGGCCCTGCCCCCTTGCGTGGCAGCCACCGCCCAGGACCAGGCGCCCGAGGCCACCCTGCCCGAGATCACGGTCACGGTGAACAAGCAGGCCGAGAGCCTGGACGCCGTGCCCGCCAGCGTCTCCGTCTTCGACGGCGCGGCGCTGGAGGCGGCTGGCGTGCGCGGGCTGGACGCGCTGTCCGCCCAGGTGCCGGGCTTTGTGTTCCAGGCCTTCGGCCAGTCGGGCGTGCAGCCGCCCGTGATGCGCGGGCTGACGGCCAACTTCGTGTCGTTCTCCTCGTCCACGCTGCTGCTGGTCGATGGCGTGCCCACGCTGATGGCCCAGGGCTTCGAGCACAACCTGCAGGGCGTGGACCGCGTGGAGGTGCTGCGCGGCCCGCAATCGACGCTGTACGGCCGTAATGCCGAAGCGGGCGTGGTCAGCATCGTCACGCGCCAGCCCGGCGACGCGCCCTATGCATCGATCAGCGCCGAGGCCGGCAACCACGGCCAGCGCGCGGGCAGCTTCGAGCTGGGCCGCGCCCTGGTGCCGGGCCAGCTCTACATCGGCCTGTCGGGCGAGTGGCGCGCGCAGGACGGCTTCATACGCCAGCAGGCGACGGGAGCGCGCGTGGACGACCGCGAGCGCGCCAGCGGACGCCTGGCCCTGCGCTGGACGCCCACGGCCGAGACCGAGGCCACGCTGCGCTACGCCCAGCAGCGCTGGGACGACGGCGCCGCGCAATGGGGCAGCATTGCCGCGCCGCGCGCCACGGTGAACTCGGGCACGGACAGCTGGAACCGCTCGCGCGGGCAGACGCTGTCGCTCGATGTCTCGCACCGCTTTGCCTCGGGCCTGCGGCTGCGCTCCATCACCGCGCGCAATGTCTTCGACGACCGCGTGCTGCAGGACACAGACTTCCAGAGCGCCGACCTGCTGCACGTGCGGCGTGACTACCGCCTGGCCACGACCTCGCAGGAACTGCGCCTTGAGGGCGAGGCCGCAGGCCTGTGGAACGCGCGCTGGCTGGCCGGCCTGTACCTGGACCGCGACGATCATGACCTGCGCTACGAGCAAAAGCTGCCCGCCGCGCTGATGCGGCCCACGGCCGGGCTCAAGGGCAGCACGGCGGCGCTGTTCACGCATTGGACCGTCCCGCTGTCCGAGCGCTGGACGCTGGCGGCCGGCGCGCGCGTGGAGCGCAACCGCGTGGAACTGGCCCCCGTGGGCGCGGCGGCGCGCAGCGACGACTGGTCGCGCTTGAGTCCCAAGCTCTCGCTGCAATACCAGTGGTCGCCCCAGGGCCAGATCTACACCAGCCTCAGCGAGGGCTACCGCGCGGGCGGCTTCAACGTGTTCTCTCCGGCCATGGGCTATGCGGCCTACGAGCCAGAGACCGTGCGCGCCTGGGAGATCGGCGCCAAGGGCCGGCTGCTGGGGCAGCGCCTGCGCTATGCGGCCTCGGTCTACACCCAGCAGGTGCGCGACATGCAGGTGCAGCAGATGGGCCTGCCGGGCGTGGTCTACATCACCAATGCGGCGCGGGCGCGCTCCACGGGTGCGGACGTCGAGCTGGACTATGTGTTCGGCGGCGGCTGGCAGCTGCAGACGGCCCTGGGCCTGAACCGCACGCGCTTCGGCAGCTTCCGCGACGGCGCCGCCGTCTACGACGGCCACCGCAACCCCTTCGCGCCCGACATGACGGCCCATGTGGCGCTGCGCTACGACGCGCCCGGCCGCTGGTGGGCGCAGGCCGCCGTGCAGGGCACGGGCAAGGTCTACCTGGACGCCGCCAACGCCTACCGCCGCCCCGGCTACGGGCTGCTCAACCTGTCGGCCGGCTATGCCCAGGGGTCCTGGGAAATCGCCGCCTACCTGCGCAATGCCGCCAACCGCCGCTACGACGCCGTGGGCTACCTGAATGGCCAGGTCGTGGTCTACAGCCCGCCGCGCGAGTTCGGCGTGCGGCTGACCTGGCGCATGTGACTCCCTTTCGTGAAAAGGACCTTCCGATGAATACACCCCGCTGTGAATCCCCTACCCACGCCCCCTCCCACGCCCTGCAACCGCTGTGGGATCTGGCCTCCGCCCAGGTCCAGGCCGAGGCCCTGGTGCTGGCGCTCGAATCGGGCGCCCTGGACCGGCTGGCCACGCCCCAGACGCCGGCCGAGCTGGCCCAGGCCCAGGGCTGGAACGAGGCCAATACCTCCCACTGGATGGAATTGCTGTGGAGCATGGGCCTCCTGCGGCGCGGCCAGCACGAGCCCGTGAGCTACCTGTTGGCCACCGACGCGCTGCGCTACCTGCACAGCGCATCGCCCGAGTCCTGCGGCGCGGCCTGGCTGTTCCGCCTGCGCTCGCTGCGCCACTCCGCCACGCTGCTGCGCGGCCTGGTCGAGCACGGCCCTGCCGGTGACGGCTCGGCCTGCAGCGCCCCCTTGGCCACGGGCAATGCCGAAGGCTGGGCCGCCGCCGCGCGCGCCCAGATCGGCCAGGAGCAGCGCGCCGTCAGCGTGCCTGCCGCGCTGCAGGTGCTGGACCAGGTGCCCGAGGTCGCTGCCGGCGCAGGCACCCCGCGCCGCATGCTGGACCTGGGCGGCGGCCCCGGCTGGATTGCGCTGGCCCTGCTGCGCCGGCAGCCCGCGCTGCAGGCCAGCGTCTTCGACTGGCCCGAGGCCGTGGCCGTGGCGGCGGACAACGCCCGCCAGTCCCGCCTGTCCGACCGCTTCACCGCGCTGGGCGGCAACCTGGCCACGGACGGCATAGGCAGCGGCTACGACCTGGTCTGGTGCTCGTCCGTGCTGCACTTCGTGCCCGATGCGGCAGCCGTGGTCGCCAAGGTGTTCGACGCGCTGGCGCCCGGCGGCGTCTTCGTCTGCGCCCATGCCGAGGTGGATGAGACGCCCGAAGCCGCCCTGCGCACCCTGCCCTACTACCTGCCCATGCGCCTGCTGGGCCGCAGCGTGACCCGGCGCGGCGAGCTGCAGGCGCTGCTGGCGCAGGCGGGTTTCGAGCGCATCGAACGCATCGAGTCGCGCGAGTTTCCGATGGCGCCGCTGGCCGTGCTCATTGCCCGCAAGGCCGCGCCATGAAGGCCGCAGCTCCCCGCCCTGTCTGGCTGCTCCAGGCCCTGTTCGGCTGGCTGCACCTGGCGCTCACCGCCCCCAGCGTCTACCTCTGGCTGGGCCTGCCCCTGGTCATGCGCCAGCATGGCTGGTCGGGCACGGCCATCGGCCTGTTCCAGCTGGCGGGGCTGCCCGCGCTGATCAAGTTCGCGCTGGCCGCGCCCGTGGAAGCGCGCAGCGCGAACGGCCAGCCGCGCTACCGCGCCTGGGCGCTGGCCCTGTGCCTGGCTTATGCGGCCGTGCTGCTGGCCCTGGGCTGGCAGCAGTTGCTGGCCGAGCGCCTGTGGCTGTTCGGCCTGGCCTTCGCGGCCGCGCTGGCCGCCACCTGGGCCGACATTCCCGTCAGCGCCCTGGCCATCCGCCTGCTGCCCGCGTCCGAGCGCATGCGCGCCGGGGGCGTGCGCGCAGCGGCGCTGTCGCTGGGCGCCATCGTGGGCGGCGGGATGATGCTGCTCATGCAGGCGAAATGGGGCTGGCGCGCGCCCTTCCTCTGCCTGGCCGGCACGCTGGCGCTGGGCGCCCTGCTGCTGGCCTGGGTGGTGCGCCATGAGCCCGGGGAGGCGCCCTCGCCTGTGCTGCTGCCTGCGCCCAAAGCTGGACTGGCCGCCATGGTCCGCGGCTATGGCGCCCAGCCCGGCGCCTGGCGCTGGACCCTGGTGCTGGTCAGCTACTTCCCCTTCATCGGCGCGGCCTGGTTCTACCTCAAGCCGCTGATGCTGGACCACGGCTTCGCGCCGGCCCAGGCTGCCCTGCTGGCCGGCATGGGCGGCGGCGTGGTGGCTGCGCTGGCGGGCGCGGCCTCGCCCCTGTTCACGCGTCGCCTGGGCACCCGGCGCGCCCTGCCCCTGTATGCGGGCTGCAACGTGGCGGCGCTGGCGCTGCTGGCGGCCGTCATCGCAGCCGGCGCCCCGCCCCCGGGCCTGGTCGCGGCCGTGGCCTGCGTGGCAGCAGCCATGGGCGCCTCCTCGGCCTGCGTCTTCGGACTGATGATGCAATTCGCCCGCCCGCGCTGGCAGGCCTTCGACTACGGCCTGCAGGCCAGCCTGTTCGCCGCCAGCCGCATGCTGGTGCCGCTGGCGGCCGGCGTGGCGCTGGACGCCATGGGCGCGGCGGCCATGCTCACCGGGCTGACCGTGGCGGCCGCGCTGGCGTGGGTATGGGCGCTGCGGTGTGCGGGGGATGGTTGGGCTTCAGCCACAGCGTAGGCCGCTAATCCCGCTGCCGCTCCGACGCATACACCGCCGCCTGCACGCGCGAGCTCAGGCCGAGCTTGCGCAGGATGTGTTGCACATGGATCTTGACCGTGGTCTCGGCAATGTCCAGCGTGCGGGCGATTTCCTTGTTGCTGGCGCCCCGGGCGATCTGGACCAGCACCTCTTCCTCGCGCGGGGACAGCGGCGAGGCCGGGGCCTCGTCCGGCTCGGGCGCCTGGGGCTCGGGGGCGCCCTGGGACTGGAAGGCGGCCACCAGCTTGCCCATCATCTCGGGGCTGACCACAGGCTCGCCGCGCGCGGCGCGGCGCAGGGCCTCGGACAGCAGGTCGCCGTCGATGGTCTTGAGCAGATAGCCCTGGGCGCCGTTGCGCAGCGCGGCCGCCAGGTCCTGGCCGTCCTCGCTCACGGTGAGCATGACGACGCGACTGCCGGGCGATGCGGCCCGCAGGCCCGCGATGGCATCGACGCCCAGCACGCCCGGCAGGTGGTTGTCCAGCAGGATGACCTGGGGCGCCAGCGCGGGCACCAGGCGCAGGGCCTCGCCCGCGTCGCCGGCCTCGCCGACCACGCGCAGGCCTGCGTCCTGGGCGATGAGGGCGATCAGGCCGCGGCGGAACAGCGTGTGGTCGTCGATGACGAAGACGGAGATGGGGCTGGAGAAGGACATGGGGCGGTCTTTTTCTTGCGGGAGCGTGTCACGCGTTCGAGGGGAGGGCCTGCGCTGGCGCGCCGGCCGAGGCCGACGGCGGCAGCTCGATCAGCACGCGCGTGCCCTCGCCGGGGCGCGAATGGACATGGACCAGCGCCTGGGCCAGCAGGGCGCGCTCGCGCATGATGCCCAGGCCCACATGCAGCGAGTCCGGCGCAACGGCGGCGGGGACGAAGCCGCAGCCGTCGTCGCAGACTTCGAAGCGCCAGGGGTGGCGCCCCACGCGCAGCTCCACATGCCTGGCACCCGCGTGCTTGCGCACGTTGGACAGCGCCTCCTGCACCATGTGCAGCACCTGGATCTGCACGTCGGGCGCCAGCGGCAGGCCCTGGCCCGTCATGCTCAGCGAGGTGGCAATGCCCGTCTGGTGCTCGAACTTGGACAGTGTGGCGCGCAGCGCGGCCTCGATGTCCTCGGCGCTGGTGCGCGTGCGGAAATGCACCAGCAGCTCGCGCACGTCGGCATAGCATTCGCGCACGCCCACTTCCAGCTCGCCCAGGCTGCGGTCGCGCGCCTCGTCGCGGCCCTTGGCCACGGCGTCGCGCAGCAGCTGGGTCTGTATCTTGAGAAAGGCCAGCGACTGGGCAATGGAGTCATGCAGCTCGCGTGCGATCAGGCCGCGCTCCTCGGCCACGGCGGCCTCGCGCTCCAGCGCCGTGGCGCGCAGGCTTTCCATGGCGCTGGCCAGGTGGCGCGCCATGGCGGACAGCAGGTCGCGCATGTCGTCCGTGAGCACCACGGTGGAGCGAAAGAACAGGTTGACCTCGCCCAGCAGGCGCTGCTGCAGTTGCACGGGGATGCTGACCACGGTCTCGAAGCCGGCCTCGCGGCAGTGCGGCAGCTGCAGGTCGCTGGACGGCGTGATGGGGATCACGCGCAGCCGCGCCTGCTCGCGCGGCTGGCCGCACAGGCAGGCGCCCGTGTGCAGGCAGTGCTCCTGCACCGACATGGACTGGGGCAGGCCGTCGCCGGCCAGCAGCACGTAGCGCTCGTTGGCCTCGTCGGACCAGCGCACCGTGGCCGCATCGGCCTGGGCCGCCAGGCGGACCTGGCGCACAAAGCCTTCGGCCAGGGACTGCAGGCTGGCGGCCTCCGACGCCTGCACGCTGACCGCGTACAGCGCCTGCAGCTGCTGGTGCTGCACGTTGAGGCTGGCGGTCTTCTCGCGCACCTTGTCCTCCAGCTCGGCGTGAGAGCTTTGCAGCGACTGGGCCATGAGGTTGAAGCCGGCCGCCAGCTGGCCGAACTCGTCGTCCACCTCCACGCTCATGCGCGTGTCCAGGTGTCCGCGGCGCATGCGCTCCAGCGCCGAGCGCAGCTGGCCCACGGGATGCAGCACCAGCCAGTAGCTGGTGGCCATGAAGCTCACGGCCGCGATGATGGCCAGCGCCATCAGACACATCTGAAACAGGTGCAGGATGGCCGTCCAGCGCGAGAGCCGGTCCTCGATGGCCTCGACAAAGCCGTCCACCTCGCGCACGAAGGCGTCGGCGCTGCCCATGATGGCCTGCGCATCGACATGGTCCTCGGCCTGCCACTGCGTGCGCAGCGCACTCCAGTCGCCGCGTATGCGCTCGTAGCGCGCGCTGACCGCATCGCTCCAGGGCACGAACAGCGGCCGCGACATGTCGCCGCTGCGCAGCAGGTCCAGGCTGGCGTCGAACTGCCGTGCGCGCTCCTGCCACTGCGCAGGCGCCTCGTTCTGGCGCGCCATGGCCATGCGCACCATGCTCATGCGCAGCCGCCCGGCCTCGTTCACCGCCGCCGCACCGCCTTCCAGTTGCCAGGCCACCCACAGCGTGAAACCGATGGAGGCCACGGCCGCGAGCAGGCAGGCTGCGCCCATGAGCAGCAGCTTGGTCGAAAGCGAGGGCTTGCCATGCATGGCTGCACTGTAGCCACGGCACATTTGCGCGTCTTGACCTGAATCAAGCGCCGCCCGTTTGCGCCGTGCTCCCGCCCCGATTCCTAGGATCCTTTCAACTGCCCCCAACGCCCACAGGGCCTATGGCGTCCCCGGGCGAGGCCAGTGTTTAGCATGGGGCCATGCAAGTCCGCTCCATCCCCCGCCCCTTCATCCGCACCCCGCGCCTTGCCGGCCTGGCTGCGGCCGCATTGCTGGCGGCAGCCCTTGCCGGCTGCGCCAGCTCCTCCGCCCCGGCGCGGGACTGGACGCAGCAGCTGCAGCGCTGGTCCGACGCGCCCATCGTGCTGCTGGGCGAGCAGCACGATGCGGTCGCCCACCAGTCCTGGCAGCAGGCCACGGTGGAGCAGTTGGCAAAACAGGAGCGCCTGGCCGCGCTGGTGATCGAGATGGCGCCGCGCACGGGCTCCACGGCCAGCCTGGCACGCGATGCCTCCGAGGACGCGGTGCAGCAGACCCTGCGATGGCAGGACGCGGCCTGGCCCTGGCCGCGCTACCGCGGCGTGGTCATGGCCGCCGTGCGCGCGGGCGTGCCGGTGCTGGGGGGCAACCTGCCGCGCGCCGACATGAAGCAGGCCATGCGCAACGAGAACCTGGACACCCACCTGCCGCCCGAGGGCTGGCAGCGCCAGCTCGACGCCATCCGCGAAGGCCACTGCGGCCTGCTGCCCGACACCCAGCTGGCGCCCATGGCCCGCATCCAACTGGCCCGCGATGCCAGCATGGCCGAGGTGGCCAGGGCCGCAGTCAAGCCCGGCAAGACCGTGCTGCTGGTGGCCGGACGCGGCCACGTGCTGCGCGGCGTGGGCATTCCCACCTGGCTGCCCGAGGCCGCAGGCGCCAAGGTGGCCGTGGCGCAGGCGGGGGAGACATCGGTGGCGCAGGCCTCGGATGTGGATTGGCTGCAGAAGACGGATGCCCTGCCCGCCAAGGACCACTGCGCCGAGCTGCGGGAGAAGTTCAGGAATCCGCCGGCGCCGCGGGCCGATGCGGGCTGAAGCCCGCTGATTCCTGAAGAGGTTGCGGCCGGCCTTGCGACCGGCCGGAAATCAGCGGTAGAACGCCTCCACGGCGCCCTTGAGCTTGATCAGCAGGGGCTTTCCCTTGCGGTCCACCGTCTTGCCGGCCGGCACCTTGATCCATCCCTCGCTCACGCAGTATTCCTCCACATCGAAGCGCTCGTTGCCGTTGAAGCGGATGCCGATGTCGTGCTCGAACACGGCGGCCACATGGTGCGGGCTGCGCGGGTCGATGGACAGGTGGTCGGGCAGCGCGGGGCGATCGGCGGGTGCGTTGGCGTCGGTCATGGTCTTGTTCTCGCAAGAGGGTTCTGAAGAAAGCCGGTATTGTCCGCGCAATTCGCAGGCAGGCGCTGGCTGACAGGCTTTGGCGGCAGGCATCGTCATGCGGATGGCGGACGGGCGTCGTATGCTGCGCTCCATGCTGTCGCCAGAGCAACGTCAAACACTGAAGTCGGCCAAGCGCCTGCCGCTGGCGCTGCTGCTGTTCGTGGCGCTGGGCTTCGTGGCCTCGTCCGTGGCGGCGGGGCACTGGCAGCAGGTGCCGCTGTGGCTGGCCTGCATCAAGGCCGTGACCGAGGCCTCGCTGGTCGGCGCGCTGGCCGACTGGTTTGCGGTGTCGGCGCTGTTCCGGCGCATTCCGCTGCCCCTGGTCGGGCGCCATACGGCCATCATCCCGCGCAACAAGGACCGCATCGGCGAGAACCTGGCGAATTTCGTGCGCGACAAGTTCCTGGACGGCCCTTCGCTGGTGGCGCTGATCGAGCGCCATGATCCTGCGCGCGTGCTGGCCGGCTGGCTGACCACGCCGGCCAACAGCACCCTGCTGGGGCGGCAGGTGGCGCGGCTGGCGCTGGCGGCGCTGGAGATGGTGCAGGACCGGCAGGTGGAGCGCTTTCTGACACAGGCATTCAAGGCCTTGCTGGCCCAGGTGGATCTGCCCCGCGCGGCGGCGGATCTGTTGTCGGGCCTGACCAAGGACGGCCGCCACCAGGCCGTGCTGGACGATGTGCTGGCCCGCGTCAGCGGCGTGCTGCGCGAGGCCGAGACCCATGTGCTGATCGCCCAGACCATCGTGCTGTGGCTCAAGCGCGAGCATCCGCTCAAGGAAAAGATGCTGCCCACGGACTGGCTCAGCGACAAGGGCGCCAGCGCCATTGCGGGCGCGCTCGACAGCCTGTTGCAGGACATTGCCAGCAACCCCGAGCACCACATGCGCAAGGCCTTCGACGCCTCCGTGGACCGGCTGGTCACGCGGCTGCAGTCCGACCCCGCCATGTCCGAGCGCGCCGAGCGGCTGCGCCACTACCTGCTGCACGACGAAAAGCTGGCCGGCTACCTGCGGGCGCTGTGGCTGGGCCTGCGCGCCAAGCTGCAGGCGGACCTGGCCAACGAGCATTCGCAGGTGGCGCGCAAGACCGCCGCCATGGGCCGCTGGCTGGGCCAGTCGCTGGCGCACGACGAGGCGCTGCGCAGCTCCATGAACGAGCGCCTCAAGCGCTGGGCCCAGGCGCTGGCGCCCGATGTCTCGCAGTTCCTGGCCCAGCACATCGCCGATACCGTGCGGCGCTGGGATGCGCGCGAGCTGTCCGAGCTGATCGAGCTGCACATCGGCAAGGACCTGCAGTACATCCGCATCAACGGCACCGTGGTCGGCGGTGCCGTGGGGCTGGTGCTGTTCCTGGTCTCCAATGCGGGGCGGCTGTGGTCCTGATCTTCGTATCAGGATGTTGCCTGCGGGCCACATCGGGCCAACTTTACAAAGCCGCCGTGCTCGCCGGAACGCCGTGAATCGTGCCGGGCGCTGCACGCGCCCGGGCACTGGCGGCCCTGCATGTCATTGATGAACAAGGCAACATTCAGCATCCTGAATGAATTGCTCACAGATCGGCCCGCTTGTAAAGAAAAACAGCAGCTGCGCTGCCGTCGGCCAGGCCGTTGTCGACGGGAAAATAAAATAAGAACGATTCGCACTCATCAAAAACAACAGAGCGGATGCGCACCCCGGTCGTTCGACCGTCCGTGATTCTTCTTGCGAGCTTTCCCATGCACAACTGCACAGCCCCCGCGGCGGGCCGTGGCTTTGCCCTGTCCGCCCTTTGCACCTCCCTGCGTGCTTCGTTTCCCTCCACCGTCGTTCCCCTGCGCCGCACCGCGCTGGGCGCCTGCCTGGGCCTGCTGGCCTCGGGCAGCGCGCTGGCCCAGGCAGCAGGCGGGGCCACGCTGGAAACCCTGGTCGTGACGGCCAGCGGCTTCGAGCAGGAGATCAGCCAGGCGCCGGCCTCGATCTCGGTGATCACGCGCCAGGAACTGGAGCAGGGCGCCTACCGCAACCTGCACGATGCCCTGCGCGATGTGCCTGGCGTGATCCTCACGCCCTCGGACAACAACTCCAACGACATCTCGTTGCGCGGCATGGGCGCCAACTACACCCTGATCCTGGTGGACGGCAAGCGCATGAGCACGCGCGAGACCCAGACCAACGGCAGCACGGGCACGGACCAGAGCTGGATTCCGCCGCTGGAGGCCATCGAGCGCATCGAGGTGGTGCGCGGCCCCATGTCCTCGCTGTACGGCTCGGACGCCATGGGCGGCGTGATCAACGTCATCACGCGCAAGGTGGCGAAGAACTGGCATGGCTCGGTGCGTGCCGACGCCACGCTGCAGGAGCGCTCCACCTCGGGCGATGCCTACCAGACCAACTTCTACCTGTCAGGCCCGATCAAGACCGACCTGCTGGGCCTGAGCCTGTACGGTAACTACGGCAAGCGCGACCAGGACCGCATCTACCAGGGCTACAACAAGAGCGACAACCGTTCGCTGAACCTGCGCCTGGCGCTGACCCCCAGCAAGGACCACGACCTGATCGCCGAGATCGGCACTTCGCGCCAGCACTTCGTTTCGTCGCCTGGCATGACCCTGCTGCCCACCGATGCGCCCAGCGACCGCAAGTTCGAGCGCGAGAACTACTCGCTGCAGCACAAGGGCCGCTGGGGCTGGGCTTCCTCCGACACCTATCTGCAGCGCGAGGAAACGCGCAACCTGTCGCGCGACATGACCATCAGGAACACGGTGTTCAACAGCAGCTGGGTAGCGCCGCTGGGCCGCCAGCACCTGCTGACCACGGGCGTGTACTACAACCAGCAGGACCTGCGCGACACGACGACCAATACGCTGCCGGGCTCGGCGCGCACCACGGCCGATCGCACGCAGTACGCCTGGTTCGCCGAGGACGAGTGGCGCCTGCGCGAGAACTTCGCCCTGACCGGCGGCCTGCGCTACGACCACGACAGCAAGGGCGGGTCGCAATGGAGCCCGCGCCTGTATGGCGTGTGGAACCTCGACGCGCAATGGACCGTCAAGGGCGGCGTGTCCACCGGCTTTCGCGCGCCCTCGTTGCGCCAGACCCTGGGCGACTGGGGCCAGTCCAGCCGCGGCGGCAACATCTACGGCAACCCCGACCTGAAGCCCGAAACCTCGCTGAGCAAGGAACTGGGCGTGCTCTACAACAACGGCGCCGGCCTGTCGGCAGGCCTGACGGTGTTCGACAACGAGTTCAACGACAAGATCACGCGCATCGCCTGTCCCGAGTGCGGGCCGGCCAATTCCTCGGGCAACACGCCCACCACCAACGTCAATATCGACAAGGCCATCACGCGCGGCATCGAAGCCACGTTCAAGGCCCCGCTGGCGCGCACGCTGGACCTGAGCAGCAGCTACACCTTCACCAAGTCCGAGCAAAAGAGCGGCGAGTTCGCGGGGCAGCCGCTGAGCCAGCTGCCGCGCCACATGCTCAACCTGGCGCTGAACTGGAAGCCTTCGCAGCAATGGGCGGGCTGGGCCAAGCTGTCCTACCGGGGCAAGGAAAGCCAGCCCACGGGCGGCCGTTCGGCGCGCACCTGGGTGGCTGGCAGCTATGCCATGTTCGACATGGGCGGCTCCTACAACTACAGCAAGGACGTGACCTTCTACGCAGGCATCTACAACCTGTTCGACAAGGACGTGTACTACGAGGACTACGCCACGGTGCAGGACGGCCGGCGCTACTGGATCGGCATGAACGTGAAGTTCTAGGCATCCCGGCCGCAAGGGCGGCCGCTGCCCGTGGCCTCCGGAGGCCGGAACTCCATTCATTTTTTCCTGGGATTCTTTGCCATGACCTTCGATATCACGCGCCGCGCGGCGGCGCTGGCCTTGCCGGCCTTGTTCCTGGGGACTGCGGTGGCGGCCCCGCTGTCCGTGCGGCATGCCGGGGAGTGGCCAGCCTGCCCGGCGCACCCCGGCGCGCGGTGGTTTATGACCTGGGGGCGCTGGATGCACTGCATGCGCTGGGCGTGCCCGCGTCGGCGGTCGCAGGCGTGCCCCGGGCGCAGCTGCCCCGGTATCTGGACAGCTTCGCGCAGCGGCCTGCGGCGGGCGGGCTGTTCGAGCCCGACTACGAGGCGCTGAGCCGCCTGGCGCCCGACCTGATCGTCGTGGGCGGGCGCTCGGCCGGCAAGGCCGAGGTGCTGGGACGCATCGCGCCCACGCTGGACCTGAGCGTCAGCGGCAAGCACATGCTGGCCGATATCGAACGCAACATCGCCACGCTGGCGCTGCTGTTCGGCCGCCAGGCGCAGGGCCGTGCGCTGGTGCAGCGCATCCAGGCCGAGCTGCAGGGCCTGCGTGTCCAGGCCTCGCAGGCGGCGCCGGGCCTGCTGCTGATGGCCGTGAACGACAAGCTCCTGCCGCAGGCGCCGGGATCGCGCTTCGGCTTTCTGTTCGATGTGTTCGGCGCGCGCTCGGCGCTATCGGCTGCGCAACTGCCAGCCCGCGGCACCGCCTACGGCTTCGATGATGTGGCGCGGCTGGACCCCGAGTGGATCTACGTCATCGACCGCAACACGGCCACGGGCCAAGCGGCAGGCGGCGGCGAGATCATGGCTTCGCGCAAGGTGTTCGACAACGCGCAGATCCACGCCACGGCGGCCGGCCGCAAGGGGCAGGTCGTCTTCCTCGATCCCAAGGGCTGGTACCTGATGGGCAGCGCCGGACCGACGGCGCTGCTGGACAACATGGCGCAGCTGCGCCAGGCCTATGGCGCGGCGTCATCGCGTTGACCGCGGGCCAGGGCCGGCGCCCGGTCCCAGCCCCACAGCGCAATCACGCGCACATAGGCCAGCTCGGCCAGCAGCTCCACCAGCGTCTGCGTGACGATGACGGCCGGCAGCACGGGAATGGCGCCAGGCACGGCCAGGGCCAGCGGCAGCACGACCAGCGAATTGCGCGTGCCCGCGCTGAACGCGACGGCCCGGCCTGCGGGCGCAGGCAGTCGGAAGACACGCGCCACCAGCCAGCCCAGTGCGGGCGCCGCCACCGCGAAGGCCGCATAGACGGGCACCACGCTCCAGGCCGCGTGCGTGGCCGGGCCCAGCTGGGGCAGCACGGAGGCGATCACCACGAACAGCACCAGCGCAGTGGCCGGCACGGGCAGCAGGCCCAGCCATGCCGAGACGCTGGCGCAGCGCCGGCTGCGGGCCGCCCACAGCTGCGTGGCAGCGGCCAGGGCCAGCGGCACGGCGATCAGCCACACGAACGCATGCAGGAAAGGCCCCGCCTGCACCAGCCGCGCCGCATCGTCTCCCAGGAACAGGCCCAGGTAGCCGGGCAGGGCCAGCATCTGCGCGATCAGCAGGGCCGGCGTGGCCGCCAGCAGCAGGCGCGCATCGGCGCGTCCCAGGTGGGAGAAGGTGACCACGTAGTCGATGCAGGGCGACAGCAGCACCAGCAGCGCGCCCAGGCGCAGCAGGGGGTCGGCGGGCAGGAACTGCAGCAGGGCCCAGACCAGCAGCGGCACCATGATGAAGTTGGCCACCATCAGCGCGTTCAGGAAGCGCACCTGGCCAAAGGCGCGCCGCAGCTCGGCCACGGGCACCTGCAAGAAGGTCACGTACAGCATCAGCGCCAGCGCGGGGTTGATGGCACGCTCCAGCACGCCCGTGCCGGGCAGCGCCCAGGCGGCGGCCGCGGCCAGGGCCACGGCGGCGAAGTAGATGGGGATCTGGCGCTGTTCGAGCGCGTCTCGGGTGTCTTGCATTCGGGGCGCCGGGTGCGGCAGAGGCGGCAGGGACGGCAGGGGGTACGGGGTGCCTAGTATGGCAACGGTGCGGCCAGCCGCTGTCTCGAATTCCCTGCCTTCGGCACGACAGGCTCAGCCGGGCGATGCCGCGCCCAGCACCTTGTAGAGGTAGGAGCGCGAGATGCCCAGCTCCTGCGCGGCCAGCTTCTTGTTGCCGCCGCAGCGTGCGATGGCGTCGAGGATGGCATTGCGCTCCTGGTCCTTGAGCGGGGCCACGGCGCCGGTGGAGGGCATGTCTGCCTCGGCAACGGGCAAAGTTCGTGCGCCGGCCAGCGGGTCCTCGTGGCGCGCGAAGTTGTCCACACCCAGCAGGTGGCCGTCGCAGAACACCAGGGCCTCTTCCACGCGCTGGCGCAGCTGGCGCACATTGCCGGGCCAGGCCTGGCGGGCCAGGTAGGGCATGACACCGGGCGCGATGCGGGGCAGCGCAATGCCGTTGCGCTCGCAGAACGACTGGGCAAAGCGCTGCACCAGGGCCGGGATGTCCTCCAGGCGCTGGCGCAGGGCGGGCACATGCAGCACCACGCCGCTGAGGCGGTAGAACAGGTCCAGCCGGAAGCGCCCGCTGTCGATGAGGCCGCGCAGGTCGCGGTGCGTGGCGGCCACGATGCGGAAGTTCACCTGCCGGCCGCTGTGCGCGCCCAGGCGCTGCACTTGGCGGTCCTCCAGCACGCGCAGCAGCTTGACCTGGATTTCCATGGGAATGTCGGCCACTTCGTCGAGGAAGAGCGTGCCGCCCTCGGCCTGCTCCAGCTTGCCGGGCTGGCCCTGCCTGCGCCCGCCCGTGAAGGCGCCGGCCTCGTAGCCGAACAGCTCGGACTCGATCAGCGTGGCCGGCAGGGCCGCGAGGTTGAGGCTGACCAGGGGCGCGTCGGCATCGCGCCCGCGCGCATGCAGGGCCTGGGCCACCAGCTCCTTGCCGCTGCCGCTCTCGCCCAGGATGAGCACGGGCACGTCCAGCCGCGCCACGGCGTCGATCTCGCGGGCCAGCCTTTGCATGGGGGCGCTGGCGCCCACCATCTGCGCCGTGGGCGTGCCGCCGCGCAGCTGGCTCAGTTCGCGCTTGTAGTGCTGCACCTCGTCATGCAGCTGGTTCAGCCGCTGCTGCATGCGGTTGAGTGCCTCCACGCCGCTGAAGCTGACCTGGCCCACGGCACCCACCACGGCGCCGCCCTCGTAGACCGGCATGCGGTTGACGATGCGGCTCACGCCCGGCCCCAGCTGCTGCAGGTCGCCGATCTCGGCCCGGCCGCTGCGCACCACGTGGGGCAGGCGCGAGTTGGGGATCACGTCCTCGGCGCGCCGGCCTGCGGCCGTGCCGGGCGCCAGGCCGAAGAACTTCTCGTGCACGGGGCTGATGTAGCGCATCAGCCCTTCATGGTCGGCCACCGTGATCGCCTGGTACGGGTTGGTCAGGAACATGTTGAGGATGGCGAAGGCGAAGGGCACGCTGGCCACCATATCGAACAGCGCCGCCGCCTCGTCGGCCGGGCGCAGCAGGGCGACCTTGCCCTCGGCATCGGCCAGCACCACGGCCACATGGCGGGCCACCGTGCCGCGCGGGCCCGGTGTTTCCACGTGCAGCAGCTGGCCATGGCCAATGGGGTTGTGCCCGTCGCCGTGCGCGCGGGCCAGGGCCTCGGTGACGGCTGCATGCAGCAGCGGCTCCTGCGCCAGGCCCAGCCGCGCCACGGGCTCGGGCGAGTCGCGTCGCCACACGAGAACGCCGAATCGGTGGTCAGGGGAGCTGGGCATGGGCATGGCGGGCAGTGGCTGGGGTGAACGCACTCTAGCGGCGCGCAGGCCACGGGTCTGTCCCCGTGGTGTCTCCATTGAAGACAGTGCCCAACCCGTGTCTTCGAGGTTGTCCTTGATGTGGACACGCGCAGGTCGACTGTGGAAAAAATCCTTTGAATTCAACGCGCTGCGTTCTGGCACGCCTTGTGCATCTCTACAGGCACAAGGAGACACGACGACATGAGCTGGCAACCCGAAGTGGACGAGATCGCATACCGCCGCGCACTGGCGGCCAAACTGGGCGGAGAGGACAAGGTGGCGCGGCACAAGGCCGCGGGCAAGCTCACGGTGCGCGAGCGCATCGATGCCTGCACGGACGCGCAGTCCTTCGTGGAGGTGGGCTCGCTCACCGGCTCGGGCCAGTACGACAGCCTGGGCAGGCTGACGGACTTCACGCCCTCCAACCTCATCATGGGGCGCGCGCGCGTGGGCGGGCGGCCCGTGGTCGTGGTGGGCGACGATTTCACGGTGCGCGGCGGCGCCAACGACGGCGCCGTGGGCGACAAGCTGATCTTTGCCGAGAAGATGGCGCACGACCTGCGCCTGCCCATGGTGCGCCTGGTGGATGGCACGGGCGGCGGCGGCTCGGTGCGCAACATCGAGACCAAGGGCTACACCAGCGTGCCCACCATGAAGGTCTGGAGCCAGGTGGTGCAGAACCTGTCCACCGTGCCCGTGGTCTCGCTGGCCCTGGGCTCGGTGGCCGGCATGGGCGCGGCGCGCGTGGCCTCCAGCCATTACTCGGTGATGGTCAAGGAGACCGCCCAGCTGTTCAATGCCGGCCCGCCCGTGGTGGCGCGCATCGGCCAGAACGTGACCAAGAACGAGCTGGGCGGCAGCCAGGTGCACACGCGCAACGGCGTGGTCGATGACGAGGTGGCCACCGAGCAGGAGGCCTTCGAGCGCGTGCGCCGCTTCCTGTCCTACCTGCCATCGTCGGTGTACGAGCTGCCTGCGCGCACCGCGCCGCAGGACGATCCGCGGCGGCGCGACGAATGGCTGCTGTCGGCCATTCCGCGCGATGGCCGCAAGGTCTACAAGATCCGGCCCATTGTCGAATGCCTGGTCGATGAGGGCTCCTTCCTGGAGACGGGCCGCCACTGGGGCCGGGCCATCGTCACGGGGCTGGCGCGCATCGACGGCTGGCCCGTGGCCGTGGTGGCCAGCGACCCGTACTTCTACGGCGGCGGCTGGGACGGCCCCTCGGCCGAGAAGTTCACGCGCTTCGTGGACATGGCCCAGACCTTCCACCTGCCCGTGGTCAACCTGGTGGACATCGCGGGCTTCCAGATCGGCGTGGAGGCCGAGAAGGCCGGCGTCATGCGCTACGGCGTGCGCGCCCTGGCCGCCGTCTACCAGGCCACCGTGCCCTGGTGCAGCATCCTCATCCGCCGCGCCTACGGCGTGGCGGCGGCCGGCCACCAGCACATGGGCCGCTTCAACTTCCGCTATGCCTGGCCCTCGGCCAACTGGGGCTCGCTGCCCATCGAGGGCGGGCTGGAGGTGGCCTACAAGGCCGAGATCGAAGGCGCCGACGACCCCGTGCAAAAGCGCGCCGAGATCGAGCAGCGCGTGCGCAGCCTGACCTCGCCCTTCCGCACGGCCGAGGCCTTCGGCATCGACGAGGTGATCGATCCGCGCGACACGCGCGCCCTGCTCAGCGAATTCGTGGAACTGGCCGCGCCGCTGCGCGAGGCCGGAGCGCCGCAGTTCGGCCTGCGGCCCTGAACGCATAAAAACCCAAGGAGACAAAGCAATGGCAACCAGACAACCGCGCGCGCCCTCGCGCCGCACCGCCCTGGCCCTGTGCCTGGCGCCGTGCCTGACCATCTGCGCCGCGACGGCGGCCCAGGCCCAGGCCCCTCAGGAGGACAAATGGCCCACGCGCCCCGTGCGCATCGTGGTCGGCTTTCCTGCAGGCTCGTTCACCGACACCATTGCACGTGCGCTGTCCGAGCCGCTGAGCAAGTCGCTGGGCCAGCCCGTGGTGGTGGAGAACAAGCCCGGCGCCAACGGCGCCATCGGCGTGGGCGAGGTGGCGCGCGCCGCGCCCGACGGCTACACCCTGCTGGTCACCAACTCCAGCAGCATCACCATCAACCCCCAGATCTACAAGAAGATCACCTACCGCGCCAAGGACTTCGCGCCCATCACCATGGTGCTGGATGCGCCCTTCATCCTCACCGTCAACCCCGAGTGGGCGCAGAAGCACCAGATCCGCTCGGCCAAGGATTTGATCGCCTTCGCCAAGGGCCATCCCGACAAGCTCAGCTACGGCTCGGCCGGCCCCGGCAACATCGCCCACTTGGCCTATGCGGCCTGGAGCAACCGCACGGGCGTGAAGACCACGCATGTGCCCTACAAGAGCGCGTCGCAGGCCCAGATGGCCGTGCTCAGCGGCGAGCTGGACACGCAGTTCGACACCTGGAGCGCGCTGCCCCACATCGCCAGCGGCAAGCTCGTGGCGCTGGCCGTCACCGCGCCCCGGCGCATGCAGCAGCTGCCCGAGGTGCCCACCATGGCCGAGGCCGGCTATGCCGATTTCGACGTCACCTTCTGGGCCGGCCTGCTGGCGCCCGCAGGCACGCCGCCGGCCATCGTCAACCGGCTCTACGAGGCCTCCAGGGGCGTGCTGCAGGACGCACGCATCCGCGCCGTGCTCAGCAGCCAGGGCGAGCCCGTGATGATGCCGCCCGCGCCGTTCGGCCAGCGCATCGCCAAGGAGGTCTCGGATTGGGGGCAAGTGATCCAGCGCGAAGCCTTGTCTTTGGATTGATGAGGTACGCATGTCTCTGTTGCAAGCACTGAACCCCCGCTCCGTCGCCATCCTTGGCGCCTCCGACAATCCCATCAAGGCCGGTGGCCGGCCCATCGACTACCTGCGGCGCCATGGTTTCGCAGGCCGCATCCTGCCCGTCAATCCCAAGCGCGCCGAGGTCCAGGGCCTGGCTGCCTACCCCTCGCTGCGCGCGCTGCCCGAGGCGCCCGACGCCGTGGTCATCAGCCTGCCCGGCGAGGACGTGGCCGCCGCCATCGACGACTGCGTGGCCGTGGGCGCGCGCCTGGCCGTGATCTATTCCTCGGGCTTTGCGGAGCTGGGCGAGGAGGGTCGCCGGCAGCAGGCCGACCTGGTGGCGCGGGCGCGCCGGTCGCCAGGCGGCGGGCTGCGCCTGTTCGGCCCCAATTGCCAGGGCGTGGCCAACTTCGCCACGGGCGCCATCCTCAACTTCTCGACCATGATCAACGAGAACGCGCCGGCCGACGGCCCCGTGGCCATCGTCAGCCAGAGCGGCGCGGGCGCGGCCATTCTCTACGGCGGCCTGCGCCGCGCGGGCATCGGCGTGCGCTACATGCTGTCCACGGGCAACGAGGCCGATGTCTGCGCAGCCGAGGCCGTGCGCGCCGTGGTCGAGGACGAAGGCATCCGCCTGGTCGTGCTCTACATCGAGACGCTCAGGCAAAGCGCCTGGCTGGCCGAGGCCGCGCGCCTGGCCCATGCGCGCGGCGTCACCATCCTGGCCGTGAAGGCCGGCCGCACGCGCGCAGGCCAGGCCACGGCCAGCTCGCACACGGGCGCGCTGGCGGCCGAGGACGCGCTGGCCGATGCCTTCCTGCGCCAGCACGGCATACCGCGCCTGGCCGACTTCCGCGAGCTGATCGACTACGCGCCGCTGTTCCTGTCCCAGCCCGCGCCGCGCGGTCGCCGCGTGGTCAGCATCAGCAATTCGGGCGCCACCTGCGTGCTGTCGGCCGACGCGGCCGAGGAATACGGACTGGCCCTGGAGCCGTTCGATGCCGCCACGCTGGACGGCCTGTCCCAGGCCCTGCCGTCCTATGTCACGGCGCGCAACCCCATCGACATGACCACGGCCCTTCTGGGCAGGCCGCAGACCTTTGGCGACACGCTGCGGGCCTTGTCGGGCAGCGGTGCGGCGGACCTCGTTCACGTGGGCTTCCCTATCGGTGGCGAGGGCTATGACTTCGCCGACTTCGCGGGCCAGGCCAGCCGCTTTGCGCGCGATACCGGCGTGCCCATTGCGGTCAGCGTCAACCAGGACTGGGTGGCCCAGGCCTTCCAGGACCAGGGCGTGCCCACCTTCTGGAGCGAACGCGCCGCCATGCGCGGCCTGGCGCTGCTGGCCGAGCAGGCCGGTGGCAGGCAGGCACAGGTGCCGTCTGCCGAGGCATCGGTGCCGGTGGCGGCCTCCCGCTCCCTCACGCTGGACGAGCCCTCCAGCCTGTCCGAACTAGCCCGCGCCGGCCTGCCGGTGATGCGCCATCTGGTCTGCAGTAGCGAGGACGAGGTGCGCGCCGCCATCGAGTCCCTGCCACGGCCCCTGGTGGCCAAGGGCGTGTCCGCCGATCTCTCGCACAAGTCCGAGCATGGCCTGGTGCGGCTGAACATCCGCGAGGCGGAGCAGGCGCTGCAGGCCTTTGGCGACTTCGCCGCCACGCTGGCCCGCCTGGACGCGGCCGATGGCGGCCTGCTGCTGGGCGCCCAGCACAGGGCCGACTTCGAGCTGGCGCTGGGTGCCCATGTGGATGCCGAATTCGGCGTGGTGGTCATGGTCGGCCAGGGCGGCGTGCTGGTGGAGGCGCTCAGGGACGTGCAGTTCCTCGTGGCTCCCTTCAGTGCGCGGCAGGCGCAGGATGCCCTTGCGCGCCTGTCCATCGCCCCGGCCTTTGCGGCCGTGCGCGGCATGCCGGCCGTGGAGCTGGACGCCGTGGCCGCCATGATGGTGCGGCTGGGCGACTGGATGCTGGCCCAGGGCGGGCGCGTGCAGTCGGTCGATGCCAATCCCGTGCTCGTGGCGCGTGGCGCGCAGGCGCCGGTCATCGTTGATGCGGTGGTGGCCGTGGCCGCTGCGCCAGCTGCGACCTCGGAGGCGGCATGAGCGGCGCCCCGCACCCCATCCGCCGCGTGCTGGTCGCCAACCGGGGCGCCGTGGCCGCACGCGTGATCCGCACGCTGCGGCGCATGGGCCTTGAATCCGTGGCCGTGTACTCCGAGGCCGATGCCGGCCTGCCCTATGTCCAGGCGGCCGACCAGGCCGTGTGCATAGGCCCTGCGCCCGCCGCGCAAAGCTATCTGGACCAGGCGCGGCTGCTGCAGGTGGCGCGCGAGACGGGGGCCGATGCCGTGCACCCGGGCTACGGCTTTCTCTCCGAGAACGCGGAGTTCGCCGAGGCCGTGCAGCGCCTGGGCCTGTGCTTCATCGGCCCCTCGCCGCACTGGATACGCACGCTGGGCCACAAGACCCAGGCGCGGGCCTTCATGGCCGCCCAGGGCATGCCGCAGGCGGCCAGCTCGGCCGTGCTGCACAGCGTGCAGGAGGCGCAGGCGGAGGCGGCGCGCATCGGCTTTCCCGTGCTGGTCAAGCCCGCAGGCGGGGGCGGCGGCATCGGCATGCTGCCCGCGCACGATGCACCGCAGCTGGAGGCCGCCTGGTCCAAGGCCAGCGGCATTGCCGCCAAGTACTTCGGCACGGCCGAGCTGTACCTGGAAAAGCTGATCGAGGCGCCGCGCCACATCGAGTTCCAGGTGCTGGCCGACCGCCATGGCGAAGTGCGCGTGCTGTTCGAGCGCGACTGCTCGGTGCAGCGCCGCCACCAGAAGGTGGTGGAGGAGGCCCGCCCCGCAGGCATTCCCGCGCAGGCCCTGGCCGACATGCGGCAACTGCTGGCCGGCCTGCTGGCGCGCACGGGCTATGACGTGATCGGCACCGTGGAGATGCTCTACACGCCGCAGCACGGCTTTGTCTTTCTGGAGATGAACACGCGGCTGCAGGTCGAGCATGCGGTGACCGAGGAGATCACGGGCATCGACATCGTCGAGGCCCAGATCCGCCTGGCCGCCGGCGAGCGCATGGGCGACGTGCTTCCCGCCGAGCCCGTGGCCCGCGGCCATGCCATCGAGGCGCGCATCTATGCCGAAGACCCCGTGCGCTTCCTGCCCTCGCCGGGGCGCCTGGACCGCTTCGAGATGCCCCAGGGCGAAGGCCTGCGCGTGGAGACCGGCTATGCCCAGGGCTGCAGCGTCACGCCCTTCTACGACCCCATGGTCGCCAAGCTCGTGGCCCATGGCAGCGACCGCACCCAGGCCATCGCACGGCTGCGCCAGGCACTGGCGCAGACCCGCATCGAGGGCGTGAAGACCAATATCCCCTTCATCGAACGCATCCTGGGCCACGCCGATTTCCTGGACCTGCGCATCGACACCGGCATCGCCCAGCGCGTGCTGGCCCACCTTTGAAAGCCCTACCCATGACCACCACCCCGAACATGATCACAAGCCCCATCGCCGGCCTCGTGGCCGCTGTGGAAGCCGCCGAAGGCGGCACCGTCGCCCTGGGCGACACCCTCATCATCGTGGAGTCCATGAAGATGGAAATTCCCGTGGAAAGCGAGGTGGCAGGCGTCGTGCGCCGCATGCTCGTGGCCGTGGGCGAGCCGGTGGCCGAAGGCCAGGCGATTGCGGAGATCGGATGAACGCCGTTGGAATCTCCACCGCCCCGGACCTGGAGGCCGCCGCGCTGGCGCGCGGCTACTTCGGCATCGACGTGCCCTTCATGTCCCATATCGGCCTGGAGCCCGTGAGCCTGGCGCCCGGCCTGGCGCGCACGCGGCTGCCCATGCATCCGCACCTGGCCAACAGCCGGGGGCATGGCCATGGCGGCGCGCTGATGAGCGCGCTGGACTTCACGCTGAGCGCGGCCGCGCGCTCGTCCAACCCGCTGGGGCTGGGCGTGGTGACCATCGAGATGAGCACGCATTTCCTCGCCTCGGCCACCACCGACCTGCTGATCGAGGCGCGCGTGCTGCGCGCAGGCGCGCGCACCGTGTTCTGCGAGGGCAATGTGCTGGACAGCGCGGGCCAGGCCGTGTGCACGGCGCGGGCCGTGTTCAAGCTGATCGCGCTGTAGCCTGGCTTCAGGCGCCGTCGCCTTCGGGCGCCGGCGGCAGCAGGTGCTGGCCGATCTGCTGCCAGGCCTTGGCCGCGTCATGCTGGCCGCCGAACATGTGGCAGCTGGCGGCCGTCATGGCCAGGCGGCCGTTTTCGGGTTCCAGGTCGAACGCCAGCTCGCATTGCGCGGCGGCGTTGCGCCACATCACCACGGCGTCTGGCGATTCTTCCTTTTGCAGCGCATGGGCTTCTGCCATCCAGGCCTGGGCCAGGCGAAACGCGCCCTCGGCCTGGTCGGGGTCGGCCTTGTGGGCCAGGTAGAACTGCTTGCCGGCCTGCTGCCACAGCGCCCGGGCCTGGGCGAAATCCTGGGTGGCGGCCCGCTGTGCCTGGGCCACCAGGGCATTGCCTTCGGCCAGCAGCGTTGCGTAGGAGGAGGGGGCGTCTTGCGTCATGGGGCGCCATTGTGCCGCCGCTCCGGTGCCTGTGTTCAGGCCGGGGAATCGCGCGGCGGGCTCGGGCTGTCGGGCAGTTCCAGGCCGATGCGCGTGAAGCCGCCTTCGGACTCGGCAAAGCAGCGCCCGCCGTGCATGCGCGCGATGGCTGCCACGATGGCCAGGCCCAGGCCATGGTTGCGGTCGGCCTGGCTGCGCGCGGCGTCGGCCCGGTAGAAGCGGTCGAACAGGCGCGGCAGGTCGGCGGGGGCTATGGTCGGGCCCCGGTTGAGCACCGCCAGCGCCACATCACCGGCGCCACCGTGGTGGGCACAGGGCCGAGCGCCTATCTGCACGGTGATGGTGGAGCCGCGCTGTGCATAGCGTGTGGCATTGCCCAGCAGGTTGGACAGCGCCCGGCGCAGCAGCCGCGCATCGACCTCGGCGGCCGCGTCGCCCTGGACGACGACCTGCAGGTCGGCCTCCTGCAGCGCGGCCTCGTGGAAGTCGATGACCTCATGGGCCAGCGCGGCCAGGCTGGCCCAGGGCGCCAGGCGCGCGCCCTGGCCCCGGTCGGCCTGGGAGAGAAACAGCATGTCGGCCACGATGCCGGCCATGCGCCGCAGGTCCTCCAGGTTGGAGGCCAGCACCTCGCGCAGTTCGGCCTCGCTGCGCGGCTTGCGCAGGGCCAGCTCGCAGCTGCTGATCAGCGTGGTCAGCGGCGTGTTCAGCTCATGGGCCACGTCGGCGTTGAAGGCCTCCATCTGCCGGTAGGCCACGGCCAGCCGTTCCAGCAGGGCGTTGAATTGCGCGATCAGCGGGCGCAGTTCCTGCGGCTGTCCGCTGTCGTCCAGGCGCCGTTGCAGGTCCTGGGCCGACAGCTGGCGCGTCTGCTCGGTCAGTTCGCGCAGCGGCGCCAGGCCCAGGCGCACCAGCCAGATGCCGGTCAACGACACCAGCAGCGCGCCGCCCACGGCGGCCAGGGCCAGCGTCCAGGCCAGCAGGGACAGCTGCCGGTCATCGTCGGCGCGGTCCAGGGTGAGCTGGGCCTGTGCATGCTGGCCACTGTCGGCCAGCACCACCTCGAAGCTGCGCTGCAGCGTGCGGCCCGGCGTCTTGGGAATGCGCAGGCGCTCGTAGATCACGCGGCCCTGCAGGTCGGTGATGCGCAGCGACATCTCGTCCAGGCCCGTGAGAAAGTCGTCCAGCATGTGGGCCAGACCGGCCTCGTTGTGGGCGCTGCGGCTTTCCGTCATCAGGTGCAGCACGGCCTGCTGCTTGAGGTCCAGCGTCTCGTGCTGGTGCTGCTCCAGCGTCATCGAGGCCACCCCGTAGACGGCCGCGCACACCAGGCCCAGGCCCAGCATGGTCTGCAGCGCCAGCCAGCGCGACAGGCGCCGGCCCAGGTGGGGAATGTCGGCGGGGACCTTGGCATTCACGGTGCGCGCGACTCCAGCACATAGCCCATGCCGCGCACCGTGTGCAGCAGCGGCTGCTCGAAGGGCTGGTCCAGCTTCAGGCGCAGGCGGCGCACGGCCACCTCGACCACATTGGTCTCGCTGTCGAAGTTCATGTCCCAGACCTGGGAGGCCAGCTCGGTGCGCGACAGCACCTCGCCCTGGCGGCGCAGCAGCAGGCTCAGCAGGTTGAATTCCTTGGCCGTGAGGTCCAGGCGCTGGCCGGCGCGCGTGGCGCGTCGGCGGATCAGGTCCAGCTCCAGGTCGGCCATGCGCAGCATGGTGGCCTCGGCCGCCGGATGCGCCGTGCCGACACTGCGGCGCAGCAGCACATGCATGCGCGCCACCAGTTCGGAGAAGGCAAAGGGCTTGACTAGGTAGTCGTCGGCGCCGCCCTGCAGGCCGCGCACGCGGTCCTCCACCTGGCCGCGCGCCGTCAGCATCAGCACCGGCGTCTGGCGCGACTGGCGCAGCGCCGCCAGCACGGCCAGGCCGTCGATGCCGGGCAGCATGCCGTCGAGCACGATGAGATCGTAGGCCAGCTCGGTGGCCAGGTGCAGGCCGTCGATGCCGTCGTGCGCGACATCGACCACGAACCCCTCCTCGGTCAGGCCCTTGCGGAGGTAGTCGGCCAGCTTGATTTCGTCTTCGATGACCAGGACTTTCATGCCGAGCATTGTCGGGGAAGGGCATGGTTTGCCAAGATGACAAATTTGTCATGTGCCCGACAGCCACAGGTCGCCGCACGGCCCTAGACTCGCCGGCTTGGGGGAGTCGTGGTTGTGGGCAAACGCCATGCACGACAATCCCCACCTGCCCCATGCCCTCCTCCATGACCCGGCCCCGTCTCGCCGCCCTCGCCGTCCTCGTGATCGCGCTGCTGTTCCAGTGGAGCTGGATGGCGGCCGCTGCGCTGTGCCGGCACGACGGGCATGAGACCCGGCACTTCGGCCACCATGTCCACGGCGTGAGCCTGCATGGCATGGGCGCCGAGCGCCATGCCAACGCAGATCCGGGCGCTGGCGCCGAACCGGGGCAACCGGCAAAGAAGGCGGACCAGGGCCAGCCGTCGTCGCTCAGCGTCGATTGCTCCATGTGCCATGCCTGGGTGGCCGTCGCCACCCACTACGCCAAGGCCGCGCCGGTGGCGCCTCCCCCCATGCCATTCGCCGAGCCGCTGCGCCGCCATGCCTCGGCCGTGCTGCTGCGCCCCGATCGGCCTCGCTGGCAGGGCTGACGCCCCCTGCAGCCGCCGGCCGGGCATGGCCCTGTTTCTGCCCCGGACCGGCATTCCCCTGAAATCCCCTCGCGCTCAGCGGCCATGGGCCGTGCGCGCCCGCCGCAGCGGCCTGACCGGCTGATGAACGATCAGGCCTGACCTGCGCGCGGGCAAGGAGTCCGTGTATGTCTTTCCCTTCGTCCTTTCCGTCGAGGACGGCTTCCCACGCACCATGGAGCGCCTGGCCCGGGCCGCGCGCCCTGCTGGTGATGGCCGTGCTGACCGCTTGCGGCGCCGTGCAGGCGGGCGAGCCTGCCGATGCGGCTGCGCCATCTGCAGCCGCTGTTTCCGAGTCCACACCGGCCGGCCCGCCGCTGGACCTGCAGCAGGCCCTGGCCCTGGCGCTGGACGGCAACCCCGGCCTGCGTGCGGCCCGCCGTGCGCTGGAGGCCAGCGATGGCGCTGTGCTGCAAAGCCGTGCCCGGCCCAACCCCGAGCTGGCCTGGTCGCAGGAGGACACGCGCCGCAGCACCCGCACGCTGACCGTGCAGCTGAACCAGACCCTGGAAGTGGGCGGCAAGCGCGAGGCCCGCATGCGCGTGGCCGAGCGCGGGCGCGACCTGGCGCAGGCCGAGCTGGCGGGGGCCGAGGCTGCGCTGCGCGCCGACGTGGGCACGGCCTTCTTCGGCGTGCTGGCTGCGCAGCAGCGCGTGGTCCTGGCCGGGCAGACGCTGGAGATCGCCAGCAGCGCGCGCGAGGCCGCAGCCCGGCGCGTGGCGGCCGGCAAGGTGGCGCCGCTGGAGGAAACCCGGGCCCGCGTGGCCGAATCCGGCGCCCGCCTGGAGCAGGCCCAGGCCCGCTCGGGCCTGCGCGTGGCGCGCGGCCAGCTGCAGGCGCTGTGGGGCGAGCGAGTGCGCCCCTTCGGCCAGGCCGAGGGCGCGGTGGACGCCCTGCCCCAGCTGCCTGAGCTGGCAGCCCTGCAGCAGCGCATCGAACAGGCTCCCGCCGTGCTGCGTGCGCGCCAGGCGCTGGAGCAAAGCCGCGCCACGGCCGACCTGGAGCGTGCGCGGCGCCTGCCCGATCCCACCGTCAGCCTGGGCGTCAAGCGCGCCACCGAGGTCGGGCGCAACCAGCTCGTGGTCGGCGTCTCCGTGCCCCTGCCCGTGCTCGACAGCAACCGGGGCAACCAGCTGCAGGCCCTGCGCCTGGCCGACCAGGCCGAGGAGCAGTTGCTGGCCACGCGCGTTCAGCTGCAGGCCCAGCTGTTCGAGGCGCGCGAGCTGCTGCAGGCCAGCCGCGAGCAGGCCCGCCAGCTGGCCGAGGAGGTGCTGCCCACGGCGCGCACGGCCTACGAGCTGGCCTCGCGCGGGTTTGCGCTGGGCAAGTTCGGCTACCTCGACGTGCTGGACGCACAACGCACCTGGTCCGAGGCGCGCAGCCAGTACCTGGACCAGCTGCTGGCCACCCACCGCGCCGCCGCCGACATCGACCGCCTGCTGGGCACCGAATCCGGCCTCTGATTCCGATAGCAACCTGATTGCATCCAGACCATGAACACCAAGCCCTCCTCCTCCCCCTCGGACCGCGCCGCACCCTCGTGGCCATTGCCGTCATCCTGGCCCTGGGCGCGCTGGCCGCCACGCTGATCCTGCGCAGCGGCACGCCGGGCGCTGCCAAGGCCGACAACCATGGCCACGGCCACAGCGAGGCCGCAGGCCACGCCGATGGCGAGCACCACGGTGCCGCCGCAGCCGCAGCCGATGGCCACAAGCACGATGAAGGCCATGCCGACGATGAACACCATGAAGACTCCAAGGCGGAAAAAGCCGAGGCCAAGCCTGCCGCCCAACCTGCCGCCAAACCGGCTGCCGAAGCCGGTCATGGCGACGAGGAAGGCCTGATCGCCATGGACGCCCAGCGCATGCAGGCGGCCGGCGTGCGCCTGGCCGATGCCGGCCCGGCCACCGTGCGCTCCGTGCTGCAGCTGCCCGGGGAGATCCGCTTCAACGAAGACCGCACGGCCCACGTCGTGCCGCGCGTGGCCGGCATTGCCGAGAGCGTTCCCGCCAACCTGGGCCAGAACGTGAAGAAGGGCCAGCTGCTGGCCGTGCTCAGCAGCGCCGCCGTGTCCGAGCAGCGCAGCGAACTGCTGGCCGCCAGCAAGCGCCTGGAGCTGGCCCGCACCACCTACGCACGTGAAAAGCAGCTGTGGGAGGAGAAGGTCTCGGCCGAGCAGGACTACCTGCAGGCGCGCCAGGCGCTGCGCGAGGCCGAGATCGCCGTCTCCAACGCCCAGCAGAAGCTGGCCGCCACGGGCGCCGGTGCCGGCGGTGGTGCGGGCGGGCTCAACCGCTTCGAGCTGCGCGCGCCGTTTGACGGCGTGATCGTGGAAAAGCACCTGTCCGTGGGCGAGGCCGTGCAGGACACCACCCAGGTCTTCACCATCTCCGACCTGCGCAGCGTCTGGGCCGAGATGCGCGTGGCCGCGCCCGACCTGCCCGCCGTGCGCGTGGGCGAGAAGGCCACGGTGCGCGCCACGGCCTTCGACTCCTCGGCCACGGGAGAGGTGGCCTATGTGGGCGCACTGATCGGCCAGGACACGCGCACGGCACCCGCGCGCATCACCCTGCCCAACCCCGACGGCGTGTGGCGCCCGGGCCTGTTCGTGAACGTGGAGCTGACGGCATCGTCCCGGCAGGCGCCGCTGGCCGTGGCCACGCAGGCACTTCAGAAGATGGAGCAGCAGACCGTGGTCTTCGTGCCCGTGCAGGGGGGCTTTCGCGCCCAGCCGGTGCGCGTGGGCCGCGCCGACGGAAAGACCACCGAGGTGCTGGAGGGCCTGAAGCCCGGCCAATCCTACGTGGCCGAGGGCAGCTTCATGCTCAAGGCCGAGCTGGGCAAGGCCACGGCCGAGCACTCCCATTGATGCGGGCATGAACGGAGAACTCCATGTTTGAACGCATCATCCGATTCGCCATAGAGCAGCGCTGGCTGGTCCTGCTGGCCGTGCTGGCCATGGCGGGCCTGGGCATCTACAACTACCAGCGCCTGCCCATCGACGCCGTGCCCGACATCACCAATGTCCAGGTGCAGATCAACACCCAGGCCAGCGGCTACTCGCCGCTGGAGACCGAGCAGCGCGTCACCTATCCCATAGAGACGGTGATGGCCGGCCTGCCCCACCTGGAGCAGACGCGCTCGCTGTCGCGCTACGGCCTGTCCCAGGTCACCGTGGTGTTCAAGGACGGCACGGACATCTACTTCGCACGGCAACTGGTGGGCGAGCGCATACAGCAGGCGCGCGACAGCCTGCCTGCCGGCATCACGCCCACGCTGGGCCCCATCTCCACGGGCCTGGGCGAGATCTACCTGTGGACCGTGGAGGCCGAGGACGATGCGAAAAAGCCCGACGGCACGCCCTACACGCCCATGGACCTGCGCGAGATCCAGGACTGGGTCATCAAGCCGCAGCTGCGCAACGTGCCCGGCGTCACCGAGATCAACTCCATCGGCGGCTACGCCAAGGAGTACCTGGTGGCGCCCGCGCCCGAGAAGCTGGCGGCCTACGGCTTCACGCTGGCCGACATCGTCACCGCCCTGCAGCGCAACAACAGCAACGTGGGTGCGGGCTATATCGAGCGCCAGGGCGAGCAGTACCTGATCCGCGCGCCGGGCCAGGTCGGCGGCATCGCCGACATCCGCGAGGTCATCGTGGGCTCGGCCCAGGGCCAGCCCATCCGCATCCGCGACCTGGCCGAGGTCGGCCTGGGCCAGGAGCTGCGCACGGGCGCGGCCACCGACAACGGCCGCGAGGTGGTGCTGGGCACGGTGTTCATGCTGATCGGCGAGAACAGCCGCACCGTCTCGCGCGCCGTGGACCAGCGCATGGCCGAGATCAACCGGGGCCTGCCCCCGGGCGTCAAGGCCATCACCGTCTACGACCGCACGAACCTGGTGGACAAGGCCATCGCCACGGTCAAGAAGAACCTGGTGGAGGGCGCAGCCCTGGTGGTGGTCATCCTCTTCCTGTTCCTGGGCAACCTGCGCGCGGCGCTGATCACGGCGCTGATCATCCCGCTGTCCATGCTGTTCACCTTCACGGGCATGGTGCACTACAAGGTCAGCGCCAACCTCATGAGCCTGGGGGCGCTGGACTTCGGCATCATCATCGACGGGGCCGTGGTCATCGTGGAGAACTGCGTGCGCCGCCTGGCCCATGCGCAGGAGGCGCGAGGACGGTCGCTGACGCGCAGCGAACGCTTCCATGAAGTCTTCGCCGCCGCGAAGGAAGCGCGCCGCCCGCTGCTGTTCGGCCAGCTCATCATCATGGTGGTCTACCTGCCCATCTTCGCGCTCACGGGCGTGGAGGGGAAGATGTTCCATCCCATGGCGCTGACGGTGGTCATCGCGCTGGCCGGCGCCATGCTGCTGTCCATCACCTTCATCCCGGCGGCGATTGCGCTGTTCATGGGCGACAAGGTGGCCGAGAAGGAAAACCGCCTCATGGGCTGGGCACGCCGCGGCTATGCGCCCGTGCTGGCGCGCGTCATGGCCGCGCCCGCCGTGGTGCTCACGGCCGCCGCCGTGGCCGTGGCGCTGAGCCTGCTGCTGGCCACGCGCCTGGGCAGCGAGTTCGCGCCCAACCTCAACGAGGGGGACTTCGCCATCCAGGCACTGCGCATCCCCGGCACCAGTCTTACGCAGTCGCTGGAAATGCAGATGCAGATCGAGAAGGCGCTCAAGAAGGAGTTCCCCGAGATCGACCGCGTGTTCGCGCGCACCGGCACGGCCGAGATCGCCTCCGACCCCATGCCGCCCAACATCTCGGACGGCTACATCATGCTCAAGCCGCGCAGCGAGTGGCCCGACTCGGCGCGCCCGCGCGATGAGCTGCTGGCTGCCGTGCAGGCGTCGGTGGACCGCATCCCGGGCAACAACTACGAGTTCTCCCAACCCATCCAGTTGCGCTTCAACGAGCTGATCTCGGGCGTGCGCAGCGACGTGGCCGTGAAGATCTTCGGCGACGACATGGCCGTGCTGGAGAAAAGCGCCCAGACCGTGGCCGGCATGCTGCAGCAGATTGCGGGCGCCTCCGAGGTCAAGGTCGAGCAGACCACGGGCCTGCCCATGCTCACCGTGCAGATCGACCGCGAAAAGGCCTCGCGCTACGGCCTGAACATGGGCGATGTGCAGGACGCCATCAGCACCGCCATGGGCGGCACCGAGGCGGGCACGGTATTCCAAGGCGACCGGCGCTTCGACATCCAAGTGCGCCTGCCGGACGCCGTGCGCAACGACCTGCAGGCCCTGAGCCGCCTGCCCATCGCCCTGCCGCGCGGGGCGGACGGGCGCATCGGCTTCGTGCCGCTGTCGGCCGTGGCCACGTTCGAGACCGCGCCCGGCCCCAACCAGGTCAGCCGCGAAGACGGCAAGCGCCGCATCGTGGTCAGCGCCAATGTGCGCGGGCGCGACATGGGCTCCTTCGTGGGCGAGGCACAGCAAAAGCTGCAAGGCCTGTCGCTGCCGCCCGGCTACTGGACGCGCTGGGGCGGCACCTTCGAGAACCTGGAGTCGGCCACGCGCCGCCTGCAGATCGTCGTGCCCGTGGCCCTGCTCATGGTCTTCGTGCTGCTGTTCGCCATGTTCGGCAATGTGCGCGACGGGCTGGTGGTCTTCACGGGCATTCCGTTCGCGCTCACGGGCGGCATCCTGGCGCTGTGGCTGCGCGACATACCGCTGTCCATCTCGGCGGCGGTGGGCTTCATCGCGCTGTCGGGCGTGGCCGTGCTCAACGGCCTGGTCATGATCTCCTGGATCAGAACCTTGCGCGAACAGGGCGCCAGCGTGCCTGACGCCGTGACCGAGGGCGCGCTCACCCGGCTGCGCCCCGTGCTGATGACGGCGCTTGTCGCCTCGCTGGGCTTCGTTCCCATGGCCATTGCCACGGGCACGGGCGCCGAGGTGCAGCGGCCGCTGGCCACGGTGGTGATCGGCGGCATCCTGTCGTCCACGCTGCTGACCTTGCTGGTGCTGCCGCTGCTGTACCGTCTGGTGCACCGCAACGACCCGTCGGAGGCGGACGCGGCCGGCGCAGTGCCCTCGGCATCGGCACCAGCCGCGTAGCACGCCACCCACGCCCCCATGCCGCCTGGCAGGCCCTGTGCCAGCCAGGCGGCGCGGGGTTTTCTTCATGCCCGGCCGCCTCGGCACCAGGGGCTGGCCGGCTGGCCAAACATCTTTTCCAGTCGATGTGAACGTCGCGCATCAGGCATGGAGCGGCGGCAGGCTCCTGCCTAGAATTTGTCCCACAACAGCAAGGACAACGGGAGGGAGACAAGGCCATGAACAGCCCCGCCAGCGGACAGCACGGCCGTGCCCGCATCGCCGTGGAGAGCCGGTCCATCGACTGCATTCCCGACAGCGAGCGCCACGCGCGGCTCGCCGACCAGGGTCCGTTCTGGTTCCTGGGCAACTTCCACTTCTTCACGCTTTCCATCGGCTTCGTCGGCCCGTCGCTGGGGCTCTCGGCGCCCTGGAGCGCCCTGGCCGGGACGCTGGGCATCATGTTCGGCACGCTGTTCATGGCGCTGCACGGCGCGCAGGGGCCGCAGCTGGGGCTGCCGCAGATGATCCAGTCGCGCGCGCAGTTCGGCTTTCGCGGCGTCACCCTGCCGCTGTGCGCCACGCTGCTGGTGTTCACGGGGTTCAACGTCGTCAACGTCTCGCTCATCATGCAGGGCATGCAGGCCGTGTTCGGCCTGCCGCCAGCGCCCACGGCCTGCGTGGCCGTGGCGGTGGGCGCCTTGCTGGCGGTCTGCGGCCACGATGTGATGCACAGGGCCTTCCGCTGCGCGCTGATGCTGGCACTGCCGCTGTATGCGCTGGCCACGCTGGCGTTGCTGGCAGGCGTGGGCGAGCCCGCCTTGCACGTTCGGCCGGAGCCATTGCCAGGATTCGCATGGAGCGCCTTTGCCGCGCAGTTCACCATCGCGGCCAGCTACAACATCTCCTATGCGCCCTATGTGTCCGACTATTCGCGCTACCTGCCGCGCCATACCGCGCCCCGGCGCCTGATCGCGGCCATCTTCCTGGGTGCCTCGCTGTCCGGGGCCTGGATGATCGGGCTGGGCGCGTGGATGGCGCAGCGGCTGCAGGCCGGCGACGCGCTGGCGGCGCTGGGACGGATCGGCACCGGCCTGTTCCCGGGCGCGGACCGGCTGCTGCCTGCCCTGGCCGTCGTGGCCTTCGTGCCCATCATCGCCCTCAACACCTACAGCGCGGCGCTGACCGTGCTCACGGCAGCGGATTCGCTGGGCGGCCTGCGCCCCACACGCAGTGCACGCGGTGCACGCGAAGCACTCGGCACACTCGGTGCACGCATCGGCGCCATCGCCGCCATCAGCGCCACCATCCTCGCGTGCGTGCTGTCCATCCAGGGCAGCGGCGTGGCATTGCTGCACTCCTTCCTGGCGCTGCTGCTGTACTTCCTGGTGCCGTGGACGGCGGTCAACCTCGTGGACTACTTCCTGGTGCGCAAGGGCCGCTACGCCATCGCCGATTTCTTCACGCCACAAGGCATCTACGGCGCCTGGGGCTGGCGCGGCATCTGCGCCTATCTGGGCGGCTTTGCGGCCATGGTGCCCTTCTTCCACATCCACGACGCCACGGACGGCCATGCGGTCTTCGTCGGCTGGGCTGCGCAGCGGCTGGGCGGCGTGGACTTCGCCTGGCTGCCGGGCATTCTCGTAGCCGGCAGCCTTTACTGGGTGCTGGCCCGCAACCTGGATCTGCAGGCCGAGGAGGCCGCCAGTTGCCAGCCGCGGCAGGACAGCCACCCTTTGCATCTCAAGGAGCGCACACCATGACGGAGCACCGCATCCGCATCATCCAGCCCCGTCTGCGCGACGGCGACATTGCCGGCAACCTGGCGATGACGCTGAAGACGATCAGGGCCAGCGCGGGGCAGGCCGACCTGCTGGTCTTTCCCGAAACCTGCATCAGCGGATTTCCCCGGCCGGACAACGTGGCGCAGTTGGCCGAGCCGCTGGACGGCCCCTCGGCCACCGCGCTGCGCGAAGCCGCGCGGCAAGCCGGCGTGGCCGTCGCCATCGGCCTGGCCGAAGCAGACCGGGGCCGCCACTTCAATGCCGGCCTGCTGATCGATGCCGACGGGAAGGTGCTGCTGCACTACCGCAAGACCATGCTCTACGACTCGGACCACGGGGTCTTCGAGGCCGGGGATCGCCAGCCCGTCTGCACATGGCGCGGCCTGCGAGTGGGACTGCTGATCTGCTTCGACATCGAGTTTCCGGTGCCGGCCCGCGCCCTGGGCGTGCAGGGCGTGGACCTGATCGTGCTGATGGACGGGATGATGCACCCCTACGGCCACATCCATCGCCACGCCGTGCCCGTGCGCGCCATGGACAACCAGTGCTACATCGCCATGGCCAACCGCGCCGGTCCCGGCGACAGCTACGCCTTCTGCGGCGAAAGCCAGTTCGCCGATCCCTTCGGCCAGACGCTGGCGCGCATCGCGGGCGATGCCGAGGGCCTGCTGGACGTGCGCCTGGACCCTCTGGCGCCCGGCCGCGCGCGTGCGCAGTACCGGGGGTGACGAGCGCCGAGGCGCCGCAGTGTCTCGGTCATCGCGGTCATCTGTGTCGGTTGTATGACAGCAATGTCACCATCCTGTGGGGCTGGTGTGGGCACGTGATTTCTACATTGGAGTCCTCTCCTCGGCGTTCCGCATCGCGGGGCGTGGGGAGAACGAATTACCAACGTGCCTGAAAGGAATCACATCATGTCGCAACGCCGCTTCACCCCCGCCACCCTCATCGCCGGCCTGGCTGCATCGGCAGCGCTGCTGCTGCCCGGCATGGCTTCGGCGGCCGGATACATCCACCCGGCCAACAACGAGGCGGGCGCCGTCGTCCACCCCGAGCATTTCAAGAGCAGCAAGACGCGCGCCCAGGTGACGGCCGAGGCCGAGGCGGCCGTGCGCCAGGGCGGCACTTCGCGCTTCAATGCCAGCGTCTATCCGGCTCCCGCACCGCAGACCGGCGCGGGCAAGACACGCCAGGAAGTGATCAATGAACTGATCAACGAAACGCCCGCCCAGCGCGATGCACGCCAGCGTGCCATGGGTGGCTGATGCGCAGGCGGGGCCCGTGCCCCGCAGGTGCCGGTTCAATGCAAACCCGACGCGCCGCCTGGCTACGAGCCTGCGGCGCGTTCCGCTTCCTCGGCATCATGGGCGCGCGCAATGGCCAGGATCACGTCGCGCGCCAGCCGGCGCTTGGGCACGGGAAGGCGCAGGTAGATCTTGAACAGCTCGTTGTCCTCGTAGCCCAGGCCTGCGGACCAGGCGCTCTTGGGCTCGCGCACCTCGCGAACCTGCTGCGGCGAGCGCAGGAATTCCTCCAGCGGCACCTGCAGCCAGTCGGCCAGCGCAGCGAGTTTCTTGGCGTTGGGCATGGTCTTGCCGAGCAGCCAAAGGCGCACGCCGTGCTGGGACATGGGCTTGCCCCAGAAACGGGAATTGAACTCGTGCTCGAGCACGGCAGGCCTGGCTTCATAGCCCTGGGCCTGCATCGAATCACGTAATTTTTGAGCAAACCGCTGCTTTGCATCCTGCATGCGCGAACGCTATGGGATTGGTCTGATTGAGATGTGAGTATTGATAAAAATCACATCTCTTTTTGATTGATAGTTAATATCAACCATCGATCTGGAAATCACATGCACGGGGGAGCAAATGCGTTGGCAACGAGTGTGGCTGCTGCCCTCGAGCCTTGTACTGGTGCTGGGCGGTTGCGGCGGTGACGACGGTGATGTGCTGGCGGTCCAGGCCGCATCCTGGGGCGGTGCATCGGGGGTCTCGATAGGCCAGGTGCTTCAGGAGAGGAACGCATGCGCGCGCAGTGCATGGCGCAGCGTGGGCGATGGAAGCGGCGGGCGCATCGTCGAGTACACCTGCGAGAGATCAGGCACGCATGGATACCTGCAGCTGCGTCTGCGCCAGGATGCCGAGCAGCTGCAGCAAGCGGCCGATGGCGAGCAGGCGCGGTTCGAGGCCCGGCTGCGTGGCGGCTGGCGCGAATTGCTGATGCTGGAGCGCCAGCGCCAGGAGATGCTGGGTCGCCATCGGCTTGAGGCGCAGAAGGACGCGGAACGCATGCGCCTGCACCTGGAAGACCTGCGCATGCTGGAGGAAATGACAGACTGCCGCAGCTTCCGTCCGCAAGGGCTGGGCGCCGAAGCAGCTCCGCAGCGGCTGGTGCTGGCCGCCGACGCTTGCGTGCGTTCCGGGCGCCCCGCCGAGCCGGTCTACGCACGCGAACGCAAGCAGACGCTGGAGCGCGTGCGCGCAGCCCTGCCACGCTACGACGAGGCACGGCTGGGGCGCGAGGCGGCTCTGCGGGCACTGGAGCGCACGCTAGAGCAGCAGGAGGCGGCGCTGCGCAGACTGGAGGAGGACCGGCCCGAGACAGGGGAGCGCATCCGCAGATCCCTGGCCGAGCGGCTGGAGGCGATGCGCCTGCGGCTGAACCAGGTCGGCCGTGTGCGCGAACTCACGCGCTGGGGCGTGGCCGGTGCGCGCGTGGCCTACCTGGACACCGCCTTGGCGATGGAATGCGGCATGCGCACCCTGTCCAATGCCGTACCACTGGAGGCCATGATCGAAGACCTCGCGGAGGACCTGGCCGTGCCCCGGCAGGAAGCTGCGCTGGCCCGCGCGCTCGATGGGCTGTGGCTGCGCTGTCTGCAGCAGCCGTGACCAGCGGGTTGCATGGTGGTCGTTGCACGTCGCCGGTTGCATCGCGCCCGTTGCACCACGCCTCAGAATCTCGGCAGGTCCGGGTGTGAGATCTGGCCGCCGCGCACCAGCATCTTTCCGTACTCGGCGCAGCGGTTGAGCGTGGGAATCACCTTGCCGGGGTTGAGCAGGGCCTGCGGGTCGAAGGCGGCCTTGAGCGCGAACATCTGGTCGTTCTCGGCCGTGGTGAATTGGGTGCACATGGAGTTGAGCTTTTCCACGCCCACGCCATGCTCGCCAGTGACCGTGCCGCCCATGGCCACGCTGGTCTCCAGGATGTCGGCGCCGAACAGCTCGCAGCGGTGCAGCTCGTCGGGGTCGTTGGCATCGAACAGGATCAGCGGGTGCAGGTTGCCGTCGCCCGCGTGGAAGACGTTGGCGCAGCGCAGGCCGTATTTCTTTTCCATCTCCTGGATGGCCAGCAGGATGTCGGCCAGGCGCTTGCGCGGGATGGTGGAGTCCATGCACATGTAGTCGGGGCTGATGCGCCCGCTGGCAGGAAAGGCGTTCTTGCGCCCGCTCCAGAAGCGCAGGCGCTCGGCCTCGCTTTCGCTCACCGTGATGGCCGTGGCCCCGGCGCCGCGCAGCACCTCGCTCATGTGGGCGATCTCTTCCTCGACTTCCTCGGGCGTGCCGTCGCTCTCGCACAGCAGGATGGCCTCGGCCGTGAGGTCGTAGCCGGCCTTGACGAAGTCCTCGACGGCGGCCGTCATGGGCTTGTCCATCATCTCCAGCCCGGCCGGGATGATGCCGGCCGCGATCACGGCGGCCACGGCGTCGCCGGCCTTGCGCACGTCGTCGAAGCTGGCCATGATGCAGCGCGCCAGCTGGGGCTTGGGGATCAGGCGCACGGTGACTTCGGTGGTCACGGCCAGCATGCCCTCGCTGCCGACCAGGATGGCCAGCAGGTCGAAGCCCGGCGTGTCCAGTGCCGTGGAGCCGAACTCCACCGGCTCGCCCTCCACGGTGAAGCCGCGCACCTTGAGCACGTTGTGCACGGTCAGCCCGTACTTGAGGCAGTGCACGCCGCCCGAGTTCTCGGCCACGTTGCCGCCGATGGTGCAGGCGATCTGGCTGCTGGGATCGGGCGCGTAGTACAGGCCGAAGGGCGCGGCGGCCTCGCTGATGGCCAGGTTGCGCACGCCGCACTGCACCACGGCCGTGCGGCTGGCCGCATCGACCTGCAGGATCTTGTTGAACTTGGCCAGCGACAGCGTCACGCCCATGGGATGGGGCAAGGCACCGCCCGACAGCCCGGTGCCCGCGCCGCGTGCGATCACGGGCACCTGGATGGCGTGGCAGGCTCGCAGCACGGCCTGGACCTGGGCCTCGGTCTCGGGCAGGCAGACCACCAGCGGGCGCTGGCGGTAGGCCGTGAGGCCGTCGCATTCATAGGGCGTGGTGTCCTCGGCATTCCACAGCAGGGCGTGGGCGGGCACATGGCGGGCCAGCGCGGCCACGACCTCGGCCTGGCGCCGTGCGCGCTCGGAGACTGTGGGCTGCTGGTGGGCCGCATCGGCGGCGGCCGACGCCATGGCGCCGGGAGCGGGGCTGGCTGGGGAGCTGGCGGAAGTCATGGAGCCTGACTTTAGGCGATGCCGCCGTCTTTGTGCAGCGGGGCTGCGCTGATGTTTATTGCAACGGCGCGTGAAATCCGTGAAATCCGCGAAATCAGTTATGGGCGCCTCAGCAGGCCATCGCCCTCTTCAACCATTCAGCAAAGGCCGCGCATTCCCAGCGGTCCATCGTTCCGGTGCGCCAGCACAGGTAGTGGGCATGGGGGCTAGCCGTGTCCACGTCGAACAGGCGCACCAGGGTGCCGTTGTCCAGCCAGGGCGCGCCCAGCTTGTGGCGCACCAGGGCGATGCCCATGCCGGCCGAGGCCGCGTCGCACATCAGGCCGATGTCGTTGAACTGCGAGCCCTCGTGCGGCTCGGGCCAGTCCAGGCCGGTGGCGCCGAACCAGGTGCGCCAGGGCTCCAGCGGGCTGCGCAGCAGGGGCATGCCTTCCAGGTCCTGGGGCTGCTCGAAGGGGCCGTGCTCGCGGATGAAGGCCGGCGAGGCCAGCGGCGTGACCACGTCGCGCGCCAGCTCGATGTGCTCCACATCGGCATAGTGGCCGGGGCCGAAGCGCACCATCAGGTCGGCATCCTCGGCCACCACGTCCAGCAGCGGGATGGAGACCTGCAGGGCGATGTCGATCTCGGGATAGGTTTCCGTGAACTGGCGCAGGCGCGGGATCAGGATCACGCGCGCAAAGGTGGGCGTGACCGCAAGCTTGAGCCTGCGGCGGCCCGGTGCCGTCACCTCGCCCGGAAAGCGCTGCAGCGCGCCCAGGCCCTCGCGCACGTGGGACAGGTAGGCGCTGCCTTCGGTGGTGAGCGAAAAGTCCGAGCGGCCGAACAGCCGCGTGCCCAGGATCTGCTCGAGCTGGCGCACGCGGTGGCTGACGGCGCTGGGCGTGACGCACAGCTCCTCGGCCGTCTGCGTCACGCTGCGCAGCCGCGCCAGCGCCTCGAAAGTGAGCAGGCACTGTATAGGCGGAATGCGGCGGGCGCCGCTGCCGGGCGGGGCAAAGCCGCTGCCGGCGGCAAGGGTCACGTTCGCCATGGGCGGCCGGGAGCCGGCTTCAGCGGAAGACCACGGTCTTGTGGCCGTTGAGGATGACGCGGTGCTCGCTGTGCCACTTGACGGCGCGGGCCAGCACCTGGCTCTCGGTGTCGCGGCCGCGGGCCGTGAGGTCCTCCACGGTGTCGGTGTGGTCGGCGCGGGCCACGTCCTGCTCGATGATCGGGCCTTCGTCCAGGTCGGCCGTCACATAGTGGGCCGTGGCGCCGATCAGCTTCACGCCGCGGTCATGGGCCTGGTAGTAGGGCTTGGCGCCCTTGAAGCTGGGCAGGAAGCTGTGGTGGATGTTGATCGCGCGGCCTGCCAGCTTGGTGCACAGGTCGTTGGACAGCACCTGCATGTAGCGCGCCAGCACCACGAGCTCGGCGCCTTCGGCCTCGATGATCTCGAACTGCTTTGCCTCGGCCTGGGCCTTGGTGGCAGCCGTGACGGGGATGTGGTGGAAGGGGATGTTGTAGCTGGCCGCCAGCTGGTAGAACTCGCGGTGGTTGCTGATGATGGCGCGGATGTCCACCGGCAGCAGGCCGCTCTTCCAGCGAAACAGCAGGTCGTTGAGGCAGTGGCCTTCCTTGCTGACCATGAGCACGGTCTTCATGGCTTCGGCCTTGGTGTGCAGGCGCCACTTCATCTGGTACTGGCCGCCCAGGTCGGCCAGGGCCGCCCTCAGAGCCGCGGGATCGCAGCCGTTGCAGGCAAATTGCACGCGCATGAAGAACAGTCCGGTGGCCGGGTCGTTATACTGCGCGGCCTCTTCGATGTTGCCGCCTTGCTCGAGCAGAAAGCCCGAGACGGCATGTACCAGACCGAGCCGGTCGGGGCACGAAAGGGTAAGAATATAGGCTTGGGTCATAGCGGCGCAATTGTCGCAGCATGGACACGACCCTGCGCAAGTCACACGTTCTGGGAACGTTCTGAGGAACCACATGCAAGATCAGGGAGAGCAGCCCCGAATACCGCTCTGGGGCGCAATGACCCTGTACGTGTGCGCAGGTCTGCTGTGGCTCTGGGGCGTGGAATGGCTGCTGGCGCACCTGCAGATTCCGCCCGAGGCGGCGGCGCAGCGGCGCATGCTGTCCTCGGTGACCCTGGTGCTGGTCACGGCCGTGGGCGGCGGCTGGCTGCTGTGGCGCATGCGCCGTGGAGAGCGCACTGCCCATGCCGCGATGGCCGCCGGGCGGGAGGCCGACGAACGCCAGCGCCTGGCCGCCGCCGTGGTGGACAACACCATGGAGGGCGTGGTCGTCACCGACGCGCGCAGCCGCATCCTCTCGGTCAACAGCGCCTTCACGCGGCTGCTGGGCTATACCGAGCAGGAAATGCTGGGCAAGACCCCGCGCATGTTCAAGTCCGGCCGCCATGACAAGGCCTTCTACGAGGCCATGTGGGACAGCATGCAGGCCACGGGCCACTGGCAGGGCGAAATCTGGAACCGCCGCAAGAACGGCGAGGTCTTCCCCGAGCGCATGTCGCTCAGCGCCGTCAAGGACGCACAGGGCAAGGTCACGCACTACGTGTGCATGTTCACCGACATCTCGGCCGAGAAGGCGCGCGAGGCCCAGCTCGAATTCCTGGCCCACCGCGACATGCTCACCGGCCTGCCCAACAGCGTGCGCTTCACAGCGCTGCTGGAAGACGCCGTGGCCGAGGCGGCCGCCGAGCAGGGCACGCTGGCCGTGATGCTGCTGAACATCGATCGCTTCAAGGACGTCAACGACAGCTACGGCCACGCCATTGGCGACCAAGTGCTGCGCCACATCGCCGCCCGTGTGCACGACTCCCTGGGCCCCCAGGACCTCATAGGTCGCATGGCCGGTGACGAACTGGCCGTGCTGTGCAAGGGCATGAGCGAGCGCGGCGACGCCATCGCCCGCGCACGGCAACTGATCGCGGCGGCCGGCCAGCCCTGGAGCTCGCCGGACGGCCTGTCCGTCATGGCCGGCGTCAGCGTGGGCATCTGCATGTATCCCTCCCACGCCGGCAATGCCCAGGACCTGCTGCAGGGCGCGCACGCCGCCGTCTACGGCGCCAAGTCGCGCAGCGGCCGTGCCTGGTGCTTTTTCGAGGAAGACATGACCTCGGCCGCGCGCGAGCGCCTGGCCATGGAGGCACGGCTGCGGCAGGCCATAGACCTGGGCCACCTGCGCCTGTACTTCCAGCCCCAGATCGACCTAGCCACGGGCCGCCTGGTGGGCGCCGAGGCCCTGGTGCGCTGGCTGGACCCGGACGAGGGCCTCATCTCCCCGGCACGCTTCATTCCCGTGGCCGAAAGCTCGGGCGTCATCGGCGCGCTGGGCCTGTGGGTGCTGCGCGAGGCCTGCGCCCAGGGCCAGCGCTGGCGCGATCAGGGCCTGCCCGAGATGACCATCGCGGTCAATGTCTCGCTGCACCAGTTCCTGCTGACCGACATCGCCGGTGCCACCGCCGACGCGCTGGCCGCCACGGGCTTCGCCCCGCACTGCCTGGAGCTGGAAATCACCGAAAGCGCCCTGGCCGAGCGCCCCGAGGAGGCCCTGGCCGTCATGCGCCGCCTGCGCGCCCAGGGCCTGCGGCTGGCCATCGACGACTTCGGCACCGGCTATTCCTCGCTGGCCCACCTCAAGCGCTTTCCGCTGGACCTGCTCAAGATCGACCAGGGCTTCATCCGCGATATCCCGCACAGCGCGGACGACATGGCCATCAGCGGATCGGTGATCGCGCTGGGGCATGCCATGGGGCTCAAGGTTCTGGCCGAGGGCGTGGAGACGGCCGAGCAACTGGCATTCCTGCGCGGCAAGGGGTGCGACTTCTTCCAGGGCTATCTGTGCAGCAAGCCCTTGCCCGCACAGGCGTTTGGGGAGTGGGTGTCGGGCAACCAGGGCATGTGGGCCGTGCAGGGCTGATCGCCCGATGCACGGCGGGCCAAGGCCCGGCCCCTGCTCCACCACTCAGGCCAGGGGACCCGAGCGGATCGACGGCAAATCAGGCCAACGCCTCCGCCGGCCCAAAGAATTCATAGCGGACCTGCCCTTCCGGCACCCCCAACACCCGCAATGATTCCTTCACCGACCGCATGAACGGCCGGGGCCCCAGGAAATACACATCGGCATCCACTGAAGGCAGCCACTCACCCAACTGCCGGGCGGTCAGCAGTCCCTGCGCATCGACCTCATCGCCCTCCTCCACCCGGTCATAGCAGTAGTACCGGCTGAGCTGCGGATGCTCCGCGGCCAGCGCATCCACACGTTCACGGAAGGCATGCACCCCGCGCTCGCGTGCGCAGTGGATGAAAACCACGGGACGCTTGCTGGGCAAGGCCGCATCCAGCATGGGCAGGGTCGGCGTGATGCCCACGCCGCCGCTGATCAGCACCAGCGGACGCTCGCCGGGCTGCAGCGTGAAGTGTCCTGCGGGCGGGAACAGTTGCAGCGTGTCGCCGACCTGGACCCGGTCGTGCAGGAAGCTGGAGACCTTGCCGCCTGCCTCGCGCTTGACGCTGATGCGCAGGCTGCGGCCATCGGCGGGCGCGGACAGCGAGTAGTTGCGCCGCTGCTCCTGGCCGTCCACCACCAGGCGCAGGCCGATGTACTGGCCGGGCTGGTGGGCGATCACGGGGCCGCCATCGGCCGGCACCAGGTAGAACGAGGTGATCTCGGCGCTTTCCGCCACCTTGTCCTCGACCACGAACGCACGCTCGCCGCGCCAGCCGCCCTCGGCCGCCGCCGTGCGGTCATAGGCCTGGCGTTCGGCGCCGATCAGGATGTCGGCCAGCTGCTGGTAGGCGGCGCCCCAGGCATCGATGACCTCGTCGGTGGCGATCTCGGCGCCCAGCACTTCGCGGATGGCGCGCAGCAGGCAGGTGCCGACGATGGGGTAGTGCTCGGGCTGCACCTGCAGCGCAACGTGCTTGTTGATGATCTGCGCGGGCAGATCGCCCAGGGCTTCGAGCCGGTCGATGTGCTTGGCGTACATGAGCACGCTATAGGCCAGGGCACGCGGCTGGGCACCGCTTTGCTGGTGGGCCATGTTGAACAGGGCGCGCACCTCGGGGTACTCGCCCAGCATGGTCTGGTAGAAGTGGGTGATCAAAGCCTCGCCGCCGGTTTCAAGCAGCGGGACGGTGGATTGGACGATGGCACGTTGGCGGTCGGTCAGCACGGGAAACTCCTTGGGTACGGGGACGGGCATGCCCGGTGCGATGCCGGGCATGCCTTGACAAAGGCAAGTGCCGTGCCAGGACTGCAGCCCTTGCAGAACAAGGGTTTGGCGTTTCATGCGTCAATATGACCTTCGTCAAATCGAGTCTTTTTGACAGCCATCGCAGTCTTTATGACCACATCCACCGCCCTGCATGCCCTGACCCCTCTGGTGGCCGACCTGGCCCAGGACCTGCCCGAGCGCGAGCGCTTTCGCCGCCTGCTGGCAGCCCTGCGCGCCGTGCTGCCGGCCGATGCCGCCGCCCTGCTGCGGCTGGAGGGCGAGTGGCTGCGGCCCGTGGCCATCGATGGCCTGGTGCCCGATGCGCTGGGCCGGCGCTTTCGCATTGCCGAGCACCCGCGCTTTGCCCAGCTGCTGGCGGCGGGCCAGGCCATGCGCTTTGCGCCAGACAGCCCGCTGCCCGATCCCTATGACGGCCTGGTGGCCCAGGGCCACGGGCCGCTGGAGGTGCACGACTGCATGGGCTGCGTGCTGCAGACGGGCGGCCTGCCCTGGGGCCTTCTCACGCTGGACGCGCTGGACCCGGGGCGCTTTGCCGACCCGGCCGCGCTGGCGGCGCTGCAGGCCTTCAGCAACCTGGCGGCGGCCACCGTGACCACGGCCGAGCGGCTGCGCCGGTTGGCGCGCAGTGCGCGCGCCCTGCCCGCGCCCGGCGCCGCCCCGGGGGGCGAGTCATCGCGTCCGCTGATCGGCCAGAGCCCGGCCATGCGCGCGCTGCAAAAGGACATCGCCCTGGTCGCGGCCAGCGACCTCAATGTGCTGATCACGGGCGAGACCGGCACGGGCAAGGAACTGGTGGCCCAGGCCGTGCATGCGCAGTCGGCGCGTGCGGGCCGCGCGCTGGTCAGCATCAACTGCGCGGCCCTGCCCGACAACCTGGTCGAAAGCGAGCTGTTCGGCCATGTGCGCGGCGCCTTCACGGGTGCGCTGTCCGAGCGCAGCGGCAAGTTCGAGCAGGCCGACCAGGGCACGCTGTTCCTGGACGAGGTGGGCGAGCTGTCCCTGCCCGTGCAGGCCAAGCTGCTGCGCGTGCTGCAAAGCGGACAGCTGCAGCGCCTGGGCTCGGACCGCGAGCACCATGTGGACGTGCGCGTGATCGCCGCCACCAACCGCGACCTGGCCGCCGAGGTGGCGGCAGGCCGCATGCGCGCCGACTTCTTCCACCGCCTGAGCGTCTACCCGCTGCGCGTGCCCGCGCTGCGCGAGCGCGACAGCGACGTGCTGATGCTGGCCGGCTTCTTCCTCGAGGAAAACCGCTCGCGCCTGGGCCTGGGCGGCCTGCGCCTTCACCCCGCCGCGCAATCGGCCCTGCTGGCCCAGGACTGGCCCGGCAATGTGCGGGAGCTGGAGCACCTCATCAGCCGCGGCGTGCTGCGGGCGCTGAGCCGTGCGCCCTCCGCCGCTCCAGCCGGTGGCCGGGCTCGCATGGTCACGCTGGGCCAGGCCGATCTCTGGGATGACGCTCAGCCCCCGGCGACGGCCACCCCGTCCCTGCCCCTCCCACAGGTCGCATCGCCCGGCGCCAGCCCCCAAGGCCTGCGCGAAGCCGTGGAGAGCTACGAGCGCCATCTGATCGACGCCAGCCTGCAGCGCCACCAAGGCAGCTGGGCCGCCGCCGCACGCGAGCTGCAGATGGACCGCGCCAACCTGCAGCGGCTGGCGCGGCGGCTGGGACTGGTCAGGCAGGACGCCTGAGCGACATCAGCCACCCATACCCGCTCACCAGCAACACCCCGGCCAGCACCATCAGTGCCCCGGCCAGGAAGTTGGGCTCGATGGGCTCGCTGAGCAGCCAGGCACCGAAGACCACGCCGAAGATGGGCGTCATGAAAGAGAACACGCCCAGGCGCGAGGCCAGGTATTGCGTGAGCAGCCAGAACCAGACCAGGAAGCTCACGAAGCAGACCAGCACGGACTGGAAGGCCAGGCCGGCCCAGGCCAGCGGCGTGGGCTCGAAGCGGGTCTGGCCCAGCAGGAAGGCGGCGGGCAGCAGCAGCGCAAAGCCCGTGGCCAGTTGGTAGAGCAGGGTCTGCGCGGCGGGCAGCGATGCCAGCCGCGTGGTGCGGATGGCCACCGTGGTGGCGCCCCAGGCCACGCCGGCGGCCAGCGCCAGCAGGTCGCCCAGCAGCATGGCGGCGCCTGCTGCCTTCGAAGGCTTGCCGCCGCCCAGGAAGGCCAGCGCTATGCCGGCAAAGGCCAGTGCGATGCCCAGCCATTGCAGCGGCGCCAGGCGCTCCGAGGGCAGCTTCCAGTGCAGGCCCAGCGCCGCGAACACGGGAGCGGAATACAGGAAGACCACCACATGGGCGGCCGAGGTGTGGTTGATGCTCTCGCCCACCAGCAGGAATTCCAGCGCAAACAGCGTGCCCACGGCCAGGCCCGGGCGCCAGCTGCCGTCGCCCCACTGCACGCGCATGCCGCGCCAGCGCATGAACAGCCACACCAGCACGGCGCCCACGCCCGAGCGCAGCGCGATCTGCAGCGTGGGCGCAATGGCATCGGCCGTGGCCTTGAGCAGGATCTGCTGCAGGCTCCAGATCAGGCACAGCATGAGCATCAGCGCGGCGGCGCGCGCGTCCAGCGGTTTGCGTGAATCCACGGCATATCCCTTTCAACGACCGTAAAAAGCCGGCCCGCAGGCCGGCTTTGCATCAAGCGGGGGCTGGCCCGGCCAGCGGGCCGGCCATCACTTGATGCCCAGCAGTTCCACCTCGAAGTTCAGCGTGGCGTTGGGCGGGATCACGCTGCCCGCGCCACGGCTGCCGTAGGCGATGGAGGGCGGGCAGGTCAGCTTGGCCTTGCCGCCGACCTTCATCTTCTGCACGCCTTCGGTCCAGCAGGGAATCACGCCGGTCAAGGGGAACTCGATGGGCTGGCCGCGCGTGATGGAGCTGTCGAAGTCCTTGCCCGTGTCGGGGAAGTAGCCGCGGTAGTGCACGCGCACCGTGTCGCTGGCCTTGGGGCTGGCGCCCGTGCCTTCCTTGAGGCTTTCATAGACCAGGCCGCTGGCCGTGGTCACGGGCTCGGCCGCATGGGCCGCCACGCCGGTCAGTGCGGCGAGCATCAGGCCGCAGGAGGCGGCCAGGGTGGTGAGGGTCTTGTTCATGAGGGTTCTTTCAAATCAAAAAATGCATTCAACAGCAATGCCATGCCGTGCGGCCTCAAGCGCTAACACTGCCTGAAGGCGGGACGCCGAGCAAGAGCCGCCTCGCAGCGAGGGCGTCGTCCCCTGGGGGAAGCGGCGCAGCCGCTCAGGGGGTGCCATTTACACCGATGTCGTCAAGGGCCTTGGCGATGTGGCCGACGGTGCGGTCCACGTTGTGCCATTTTTCCAGGCCGAACAGGCCGATGCGGAAGGTCTTGAAGTCCGGGCCTTCGTCGCACTGCAGGGGCACGCCCGAGGCGGTCTGCAGGCCGGCTTCCATGAACTTCTTGCCGCTCTGGATGCCGGGGTCGGTGGTGTAGCTGACGACCACGCCGGGGGCCTTCCAGCCTTCGGCCGCCACGCTGGGAAAGCCGCGCGATTCCAGCAGGGCGCGCACCTTGGCGCCCAGGGCGATCTGCTCGTCGCGCACCTTGGCGAAGCCGTAGGCACGCGTCTCCAGCATCACGTCGCGCAGGCGGACCAGGGCGTCGGTGGGCATGGTGGTGTGGTAGGCGTGCTGGCCTTTTTCGTAGCCCTCGGCGATCTGCATCCACTTCTTGAGGTCGCAGGAGAAGCTGGAGCTTTGCGTGTGCTCGATGGCTTCGCGCGCGCGCTGCGAGAGCATGACCATGGCGCAGCACGGCGAGCTGCTCCAGCCCTTTTGCGGCGCGCTGATCAGCACGTCCACGCCGGTCTTTTCCATGTCCACCCACATGGCGCCCGAGGCCACGCAGTCCAGCACGAAGAGCGCGCCCACCTCGTGCGCGGCATCGGCCACGGTGCGCAGGTAGCTGTCGCTGAGGATGATGCCGCTGGCCGTCTCCACATGGGGGGCGAACACGACCTTGGGTTTTTCAGTGCGGATGGCGGCGGCCACGTCCTCGGCCGCGCAGGGCGCCCAGGGGTCCTGGCTGCCCGGTCCCTGGCGACGCGCCTTGCAGACCACGGCGCCACCGCCCAGGCCGCCTTCCTCGAAGATCTGGGTCCAGCGGTAGCTGAACCAGCCGTTGCGCACGATGAGCACCTTTTCGCGGTTGGCGAACTGGCGCGCCACGGCCTCCATGCCGAAGGTGCCGCTGCCCGGCACCAGCACGGCCGTGTGGGCGTGGTAGACCTCCTGCAGCGTGGTGAGGATGTCCTGCATCACGCCCGCGAAGCGCTTGGACATGTGGTTGAGCGCGCGGTCGGTGTAGACCACCGAGAATTCGAGCAGGCCGTCGGGATCGATATCGGGCAGAAGTCCGGGCATGGGGAGTCTCCAGAGGCAGCGGGGCCTGCACCGCAGGCCCGCCATCATGTTCGTCGGAAAGGCGGCCAGCTTAGCATGCCGTCCGTGGCGTTTTCAGGGCCTACCAGGTGTCCACGAAGCCGGCTTGGGCAGGCGCAACGCGCGCCCCTGCCAGGCCGCGCGACAGCCAGGCACGCGTGTCGGCGGGGTCGATGACGGCGTCGATCTCCAGCGTGCCGGCCATGTGCATGGCCTCGCCGTGGGCGTACTGCTGGGCCAGCAGCCGGTCGAACAGGGCGTTGCGTTCGGCGCCCTCGGGCAGGGCCTCCAGTTCCTTGCGAAAGCCCAGGCGCACGGCGCCTTCCAGACCCATGGCACCGAACTCGCCCGTGGGCCAGGCCACGTTGAACACCGGCGCATGGAAGCTGCCGGCCGTCATGCCCATGGCCCCCAGGCCGTAGCCCTTGCGCAGCACCACGCTGAAATACGGCACGCGCAGCTTGGCCGCCGTGACGAACAGGCGGCTGACATGGCGCACCTGGGCAGTCTTCTCGATCTCGGGGCCGACCATGAAGCCGGGCGTGTCCACCAGGCTCACGATGGGCAGGCCATGGGCATTGCACAGTTGCATGAAGCGCGCGGCCTTGTCGGCCGCATCGGCGTCGATGGCGCCGCCCAGGTGGGAGGGGCTGTTGGCCATCAGCCCCACGGGCCGGCCTTCGATGCGCGCCAGCGCCGTGTGGATGCCTGCGCCAAAGCCCGTGCGCAGCATCAGCAGGCTGCCTTCGTCCACCAGATGCGCCATGGCCGCACGCGTGTCGTAGGCACGCAGCCGGTTCTCGGGCACCACATGGCGCAGGGCGCGCGTGTCGGGCGCGGTCCACTCCGTGGTGCGGCCCTGGAAGAAGGACAGGTAGTGGCGCGCGGCGGCCACGGCTTCGGCCTCGTCCTCGACCAGCACGTCGATCACGCCATTGGCATGCTGCACGCTGCTGGGCCCGATCTGCTCGGGCCGGAAGACGCCCAGCCCGCCGCCCTCGATCATGGCCGGCCCGCCCATGCCGATGCAGCTGGCGCGCGTGGCGATGATCACGTCGCTGCAGCCCAGCAGGGCCGCGTTGCCCGCGAAGCAGCGGCCATGGGTGATGCCTATCACGGGCACCTGGCCCGACAGCGCCGCATAGGCCGCAAAGGTGTGCACATGCAGGCCCGCGACCACAGGCGTGTCGGTGTCACCAGGCCGCCCGCCGCCGCCTTCGGCGAACAGCACCACGGGCAGCTTCTGCGCCAGCGCAATGCCCAGCATGCGGTCGGTCTTGGCATGGTTGCGCGCGCCCTGGGTGCCCGCCAGCACGGTGGCGTCATAGGACATGACGACGGCGCGCGAGCGCTCCTGGCCGAACTGCGCGCCGTTGATGGAGCCCATGCCCGTGACCATGCCGTCGGCCGGCGTGTTGGCGATCAGGTCGTCCATGCTGCGCCGGCGCGTCTGCGCGGCAATGGCCAGCGCACCGTACTCGATGAAGCTGCCCTCATCGCAAAGATCGGCGATGTTCTCGCGCGCGCTGCGGCTGCCCTGGGCATGGCGTTTGGCCATGGCCTCGGGCCGGGCAGCATCGCGCGTGAAGGCATGGCGGTCGATGACGCGCTGCAGGTCGGCGCGGATGTGGTCCGGGTCCTGTGCGGACTGCTGCGCGCGTGCGCCGGCCTGCACGCCTTCGGCGGCGGCCAGCACCAGCAGGGGCTGGTCCTGGGCCACATAGGCACCGGCCTCGGCCAGCCGTCGGGTGATGGTGCCGGCCTGCGGCGCCAGCAGCACATGCTCCATCTTCATGGCTTCGAGCACGCCCAGCTCGGCGCCTGCAGCCACGGCATCGCCCACGGCCACGCTCCACTGCACGATGCGCGCGGGCATGGGGGCCGTGATGGCGCCTTCGGGGACGGGCGCGCCAGCAGCCTCGGCCGCCATCGGCACATCGGCGGCCACAGCCGTGCGGCGCGCGCCTTCGGCCAGCGCCTGGGCGTCCGCCACCAATTCGGGAAGGGCCTCTTCAAGCCAGCGTGTGTGCACGGCCTGCGATGCCATCTCGGGCCGCCGGGCCAGCGCCTGCAGCAGCGGCAGGTTGGTGGCCAGCCCGTCGATGCGGCATTCGTCCAGCGCGCGGCGTGCGCGGCGAAGCACGTCTTCAAAGCGCGGCGCGCTGCTGTGCACGATGAGCTTGGCCAGCAGCGTGTCGTAGTGCGGCGAGGGGCTGGCGCCCGCCACCGCATGCGTGTCGATGCGGATGCCGGGGCCGGCCGGCCACTGCAGTGCGCCTATGCGCCCGCTGCCCGGGCGCGACTGGCCTGCGGCATCCAGCGTCTCGGCATTGATGCGCCACTGCATGGCATAGCCGCGCGGCGCGGGCGGTGTCCTGGCATCCAGGCCCAGCTCGCCCAGGTGATCGCCGGCCGCAATGCGGATCTGGGCTTGCACCAGGTCGATGCCGAAGACCTCCTCGGTGATGGTGTGCTCGACCTGCAGGCGCGGGTTGGCCTCGATGAAGACATAGGGCAGGGAGTCGGAGGCGGCATCGACCAGGAATTCGAAGGTGCCCAGGCTCTCGTAGCCGATCTCGGCGGCCATGCGCAGCGCGTCGCGCGTGATGCGCTCGCGCAGCGGCTGCGCCAGGCTGGGGCTGGGCGCGATCTCCACCAGCTTCTGGAAGCGCCGCTGCAGCGTGCATTCGCGCTCGCCCAGCGCAATGGGGCCTGCGCCGCCGTCGCCCAGGATCTGCACCTCGATATGGCGTGCGCCCGTCATCAGCCGCTCCACATAGACGCCGTCCACGCCGAAGGCGGCGCGCGCCTCGCTGCGGCAGCGCTCATAGGCGGCAGGCAGGTCCTCGGCGCGCGCCACGGCACGCATGCCGCGCCCGCCGCCGCCGCCGATGGCCTTGACCATGATGCCGCTGGCACCCCCGGCCTGCTGCGCCTCGAAGAAGGCCTGGGCCTGTTCCAGCGTGACAGCCTCGCTGCTGCCGGGCATCAGCGGCACGCCGCAGCGGCGTGCCAGATCGCGTGCGCGGGCCTTGTCGCCCAGCAGCGCCAGATGAGCGGGCGTGGGGCCGATGAAGCGCAGGCCCGCATCGGCACAGGCCTGCGCAAAGCCCGCGTTCTCGCTGAGAAAGCCGTAGCCCGGATGGATGCCGTCGCAGCCGTGCTCGCGCGCAATGCGCAGCAGGTGGGCGCCGTCCAGGTAGGCCGAGGGGCCGCTGGCGCCCAGGGGCACGGCTGCATCGGCAGCGGATACATGGGGCGCCTGCGCATCGTCTGCAGCAAAGACGGCCAGGCTCGGCACACCCAGCTCGCGCAGCGCGCGCACGATGCGCAGCGCGATCTCGCCGCGGTTGGCAATCAGGATCTTCTGGAACATGGGTAAAAGGTCCGGTATCAATGGTCAACAGCGTTTGCAACTGGCGCCCTCAAATGCAAGGGGCACCGAGGAAGGGCCGCCCCGCACCGAAGGTGTCGTCCCCCTCCCCCGCGAAGCGGGTAGAGAGGGGGAAGGCGCGAAGCGACTCAGGGGGTGTCTTTCAACATCCTGCGCAGCACCTTGCCTGCGCCGGTGGCGGGCAGCGCCTCGATGAAACGCACCTCGCGCGGCGCCTTGTAGCTGGCCATGTTCTCGCGCGACCACTGCACCAGGTCCTCGGCCGCGATCTGCTGGCCCGGCCGCGTGACGATGAAGGCGCGCACGACCTCGCCCTTTTGCGGGTCGGGCACACCGATCACGGCGGCCTGGGCCACGGCCGGGTGCTTGATGAGGATGGCCTCCACCTCCTCGGGGAAGACGCTGTAGCCCGAGACCTTGATCATTTCCTTGAAGCGGCCGATGAAGGTCAGGTAGCCATCGGCGTCGATGCGGCCCATGTCGCCCGTGTGCACCCAGCCGTTCTTCAGGGTCCTGGCCGTGGCCTCGGGCTTGTTCCAGTAGCCCTTGAAGTTGCCGGGGCCGCGGATGGTGATCTCGCCCACTTCGCCGGCCGGCAGCGGCTCGCCGGTCTCGGGGTCGATGATGCGCACCTCGTTGCCCGGCAGCGGCTTGCCGTGCGTGCCCCAGCGGATGGCGTCGCCGGGCATGGATGTGTCCATGGTATGGGTCTCGCTCAGGCCATAGGCCGCCTCGCTGGAGATGCAGTTCGGGGTGAAGCGCTTCCACTGCCGCGCCAGCTCCTCGGTGTAGGCAATGCCGAAGCTGGTCACCGTGTTGCGGCGCAGCGCGGAAAAGTCCATGGCCTCCACGCCCGGCAGCTGCATCACGGCCACGTTCATGGGCGCGATGCTGTACCACCAGGTCACGCGGTAGCGCTCCAGCGCCTGGGCCACGGCCAGCGGGTCGAAGCGGTGCAGCAGCACGCAGGTGGCGCCGCTGTGCACGGGCATGTTCACGCCCATGGACATGCCGGCAATGTGATAGAGCGGCGCCACGGCCAGCAGCATGTCCCCGGCATTCACGCCCGTGGCGCTGGAGGCGCCGGCCGTCTTGCTGGCCGCGTTGCCGTAGCTGAGCATGGCGCCCTTGGGCAGGCCCGTGGTGCCCGAGGTATAGGTCATCAGCGAGACATCGTCCATGGCGACATCGACGGGCACGGGCTTGGCGCCGCTGTGCATGACATCCCAGAACGATTCCACGCCCTCGGGCAGCGGCTGCACGGGGGCCTGCAGTTCGGGCGGCAGCGCCAGCGTGGCCGATTCAGGAAGCCAGTCGCCATAGCACACGGCCAGCACATGCCTGAGCGCCGTGCTGGCGCGCACCTTGTCCACCACGGGCAGCAGCACATCGGCCGCGACGATGACGCGGGCCTTGAGGTCATCGAGCTGGTATTGCAGCTCATGCTCCTTGTTCAGCGGCCCGCAGGGGCAGACGATGGCGCCGACCTTCTGGATGCCGTAGTGCGCCACGATGTACTGCGGGCAGTTGTTCATGAACAGCGCCACGGGCTCTCCCCGGCCCACGCCCAGCGCCTGCAGCCGCGCGGCAAAGGCGTCGCTGGCCGCATCCACCTCGGCCCAGCTGATGTGGCGGCCATACCAGATGTAGGCGTCGCGGCCGGGGTGGTTGCGCGCATTGCGGCGCAGGGCCTCATGCAGGGGAATGAGGGTCTCGGAATCCGCCATGCTTGTCTCCTGGGTGTCTGGCCATCCCGGAACCAGTCCTAAGGGATAGCCTTGATTTGTTTTGGGGTCCAGCGGCTTGCCAATATATACCCGCTGGTAGAACATTGCTACCCATCGGTATAACCATCGCAGCCACCGACGCGACACGAGATTTCCCGCATGCCCAAGCCCCCTGTCACCCCGCGCGGCCGCCAGCGCCTTCCCACGGCCGGCTCCGATGAAAAGCGCGAACGCATCCTCAAGGCGGCCGAGGCCCTGTTCGACCGCAACGGCTACGCCAACACCACGATGGAGCAGATCGTCCAGGCCCTGGGCGTGACCAAGCCCTTCGTCTACTACTACTTCCGCAACAAGCAGGAGATCTTCGAGACCCTGTGCTGGGCGCCCACCGAGGCCTGCTTCACGGTGCTGGACTTCGCGGCCGACGATGCGCGCGCCGCGCACGAGAAGGCCGTGGACGGCCTGCAGCGGCTGATCGCGGCCACCATTGCCCACTATCCGGCGGCCTTCTTTCCCTACCGCGAGCCCCAGGCCTTCAGCCCTGCGTACATGAAGGCCTCGCGCACGCTGGCGCGCCAGTTCTACCGCCAGTTCTGCGCGCTGCTCGAAGAAGGCCGCGCCAGCGGCCACCTGGACTTTCGCGAGACACGCATCACCGCCCAGGCCGCCTGCAGCCTGCCGGGCTTTCTCTACAACTGGTACCGCCCCGGCGGCCGCCTGGGCACGGCCGAGATGGTGGCCGAGCTGACCGAGCTGGCCAGCCGCGTGCTGGGCCTGCGCACGGCGCCAGCCACCGCGCCCGCAGCCATTGCCGCATCCCCCGCGAAAAAGACGCCTGCACGGCGCAGCCGGCCCCGAGCCGAGCCGCCCGGCAAAGACTGACGACCATTCCTTCGAGGAGACAAGACATGCCGATCCGCCGCCATTGCATCCGACGATATTCCCAACCATCCATCGTTCTCGCCGCCGCCCTGCTGTGCGCCACGGCCGCCCACGCCCAGGGCGGCGAGACCTTCAAGATCGCCTTCATCGATCCGCTGTCCGGCCCCTTCGTCAGCACAGGCGAGCTGATGCGCGACCATGTGCAATACGCGGTCGAGGACGTGAACGCCAAGGGCGGGCTGTTCAACGGCGCGAAGCTGCAGCTGCTGCAGTTCGACAGCAAGCTCTCGGCCCAGGAAAGCCAGGCCGCGCTGCAGGCAGCCATCGACCAGGGCGCGCGCGTGGTGGTGACGGGAGGTTCGGGCTCTTCGGTGGTGGCGGCGCTGGTGCAGGCGGCATCGCGCCACAACCAGCGCAATCCGGGCAAGGAGGTGCTGGTGCTCAACCATTCCTCCATCGACCCCGAGCTGACGGGCAAGGCCTGCAGCTTCTGGCATTTCATGTTCGATGCCAACACCGCCATGCGCATGCAGGCGATTGCCAGCTACATCAAGACCCAGCCGGGCATCCGCAAGGTCTACCTGCTCAACCAGGACTACGCCCACGGCAAGCAGTGGGCGGCCTACGGGCGCCAGATGGTGAGCGCGGCCCGGCCCGACATCCAGTTCACGGGCGAGATGCTCCACCCCATAGGCCGGGTCAAGGACTTCGCGCCCTATGTGGCCAAGATCAAGGAAACGGGTGCGGACTCGGTGATCACGGGCAACTGGGGCCAGGACCTGACCCTGCTGCTCAAGTCGGCCGCCGACTCGGGCTATGACCTGCGCTACTTCAACCACAGCGCGGGCGGCATGCCGGGCACGGTGACATCCTTCGCCCAGACCCGCATCGGCCAGCTGACCTGGGTGGCCGAATGGCACCCGGGCCAGGCCGGCCGCCCGCTGGCCGACGCCCGCGCCCAGGAATACAAGGCCCGCATGGGCAAGGACTTCCTGGCACCGCGCATGGACCTGGTGCCGCGCATGCTGGCCGCCGCCATGGCCAAGGCACAGTCCACCGAACCCGTGAAGATCGCGCTGGCCATGGAGGATTTGCAGATGGACACCGTGGTCGGCCCCGTACGCATGCGCGGCAAGGACCACCAACTGCTGCTGCCCCAGGTGGTCAACACCATCGCGCCCGTGGACGGCAAGCTGGTCAAGGCCGGTTGGGAAGGCACAAACTACGGCTTTCGCACCGATGCTGTCTACACGCCCGAGCAGGTGGAATTGCCCACGGACTGCCAGATGAAGCGGCCCGGCAGCCGCTGAGGCTGAACATCCCGCCAGCTACGCCCCGCTCAGCGCGGGGCGTAGTTGCGTTGGCCAAAGATACCGCTGCCCACGCGCACCATCGTGCTGCCTGCGGCCACGGCCGCTTCCAGATCGCCGGTCATTCCCATGGATACCGTGTCGAAGCGCTCCAGCCCCGGCAGGCCGCTGGCGCGGATCTGTTCGAAGACGGCCGTGGCGCGGGCATGCACCTCGCGCTGGGCCTCGAAGCCCGGCGCATCGTCGGGAATGCTCATCACGCCGCGCAGCGCCAGGCGCGGCAGCTGCACGATGGCGGCGGCCAGCTCCAGCGCCTGCTGCGGCGCCACGCCGGCCTTGGTCTCGCCGCCATCCACGTTCAGCTGGATGCAGACCTGCAGTGGCGCCAGGCCCTCGGGGCGCTGGGCCGACAGGCGCTCGGCGATCTTCAGGCGGTCCACGGTCTGGGCCCAGTCGAAATGCTCGGCCACCAGGCGCGTCTTGTTGCTCTGGATGGGGCCTATGCAATGCCATTGCAGGGCCTCGCCACCCGGCAGGCCCATGGCGCGCACGGCGGCGATCTTTTCCACGCCCTCCTGGATGTAGTTCTCGCCGAAGCTGCGCTCGCCGGCCAGCACGGCCTCGCGCACGGCGTCGGCGCCGAAGGTCTTGGAGACGGACAGCAATTGCACCGAGCCGGACGCCCTGCCCGCCTGCGCGCAGGCCGAGGCAATCCGTTCGTGAATCTGTTGAAGCTTGTTTTCAATCGTCGTCATAATTGCCGCCAGCGTACCAAACGAGGGAGCGAACTCCGTGGACATCACCCAATTGCTGGCATTCAGCGTCAAGAACAAGGCCTCCGACCTGCACCTGTCCGCGGGGCTGCCGCCGATGATCCGTGTGCACGGCGATGTGCGCCGCATCAATGTCGATCCGCTGGACCACAAGACGGTCCACGCCATGGTCTACGACATCATGAGCGACTCCCAGCGCAAGGCCTACGAAGAGTTCCTGGAGGTGGACTTCTCGTTCGAGATCGAGGGGCTGGCGCGCTTTCGTGTCAACGCCTTCAACCAGTACCGGGGCGCGGCCGCTGTCTTCCGGACCATTCCCAGCAAGATCCTGACGCTGGAGCAGCTCAACGCGCCGCGCATCTTCGGCGACCTGGCCCTGAAGCCGCGCGGCCTGGTGCTGGTGACCGGCCCCACGGGCTCGGGCAAGTCCACCACGCTGGCCGGCATGGTCAACCACCTCAACGAGACCGAGTACGGGCACATCCTGACGGTGGAGGACCCCATCGAATTCGTGCACGACTCCAAGAAGTGCCTGATCAACCAGCGTGAAGTCGGGCCGATGACGCAGTCGTTCTCGGCCGCCCTGCGCTCGGCGCTGCGCGAGGACCCGGACGCCATCCTGGTGGGCGAAATGCGTGACCTGGAAACCATCCGCCTGGCCATGACCGCGGCCGAGACGGGCCACCTGGTCTTCGGCACCCTGCACACCTCCAGCGCCGCCAAGACCATCGACCGCATCATCGACGTCTTCCCCGCCGAGGAAAAGGAGATGGTGCGCGCCATGCTCTCCGAATCGCTGCAGGCCGTGATCTCGCAGACGCTGTGCAAGACCAAGGACGGCCAGGGCCGCATCGCGGCCCACGAAATCATGCTGGGCACCAGCGCCATCCGCAACCTGATACGCGAGGCCAAGGTGGCCCAGATGTACTCCACCATCCAGACGAGTCAGAATGTGGGCATGCAGACGCTGGACCAGAACCTGACCGATCTGGTGCGGCGCAACCTGATCAGCCCCGCGGAAGCCCGCGCCAAGGCCAAGATACCGGACAACTTCCCGGGCTGACCGCCACCCGCCCAGCCTCTCGCTACGCGCCATGAAAAGCATTTTCCGCAAGCTGCGAAGCGGCCAGGAGCCTTCGGCCCCGGCCTCCGAGTCGGCCTTCTTCACGACCACGCTGGCGGCGCATGGCTTCATGGACCCGCACACTCCTCCCGTTCCCTGGGAGGCGCGCGCCATCGAGGTCGGGGCCACGCGGCTGCCGCGCGGCGGCGGCGGCCAGCTGGAGCAGCTGTGGTCGCGCGACCGCTACCTGGGCCAGCTGGATGCGGCCAGCCTGCAGCGGCTCAGTGAATACTTCATCTACGCGGCCGTGGCACCGCAACGCGACGTGATCCGCCAGGAGGAGAACGGCAGCTTCATGGCCGTGGTGCTGTCCGGCCAGATCGCCGTGGAGCGCCAGCAGCCCTGGGGCGAGCGCATGCGCCTGGCGCAGACGCGGCCCGGCGACATCCTGGGCGAGATGTCCCTGCTGGACGGCGGGCCGCGCTTTTCCAGCTGCACCACGCTGACCGACTGCGAGATCGGCGTGCTCAGCGCCGAGGCGCTGGACGAGATGATGGCCAAGGACGCCGCGCTGGCCGCCAAGCTGATGGCGCTGCTGGCGCGCAAGCTCTCGTTCCGGCTGCGCGCCATCAGCGTGCGCCTGGGCGAAGAGCAGCACACATAGACAGTGAGTGAGTTGAATATGAGGACGCCTGGCCCCTGCGGGCCGGACCGGCCTACCTGCAAATAACAAAACAACCTGCGCGCCACAACGGCGCGCAATGCCCGGGGGAATACGGCAATGGAAAGAGATCAGGCCACCAAGTTCATCAACGACCTGCTCAAGCTCATGGTCAGCCGCAACGGCAGCGACTTGTTCATCACGGCGGAATTCCCGCCGGCGATCAAGATCGACGGGCGCATCACCAAGGTGTCGCCGCAGCCGCTGTCGCCCGTGCACACGCTGACGCTGGCGCGCTCGGTCATGAGCGACAAGCAGATCGCCGATTTCGAGCGCACCAAGGAGTGCAACTTCGCCATCTCGCCGCCGGGCATAGGGCGCTTTCGCGTCAACGCCTTCATCCAGCAGGGCCGCGTGGGCATGGTGATGCGGACGATTCCGCTGGCCCTGCCCACCATCGACAGCCTGGGCGTGCCCCAGGTGCTCAAGGAGGTGGCCATGACCAAGCGCGGCCTGTGCATCCTGGTCGGCGCCACGGGCTCGGGCAAATCCACCACGCTGGCCGCCATGGTGGACTGGCGCAACGAGAGCTCCTACGGCCATATCGTGACCATCGAGGACCCCATCGAATTCGTGCACCCGCACAAGAACTGCGTGGTCACGCAGCGCGAAGTGGGCCTGGACACGGACAGCTGGGACGCGGCGCTCAAGAACTCCCTGCGCCAGGCGCCGGACGTGATCCTGATGGGCGAAATCCGCGACCGCGAGACCATGGAGCACGCCATCGCCTTCTCGGAAACCGGCCACCTGTGCCTGGCCACGCTGCACGCCAACAGCGCCAACCAGGCGCTGGACCGCATCGTCAACTTCTTCCCCGAGGACCGCCGCCCGCAGCTGTTGATGGACCTGTCGCTGAACCTGCGCGCCATGGTCTCCCAGCGCCTGCTGCCCAAGCAGGACAGCAAGGGCCGCGTGGCCGCCATCGAGGTGATGCTCAACTCGCCGCTGATCTCCGACCTGATCTTCAAGGGCGAGGTCACCGAGATCAAGGAGATCATGAAGAAAAGCCGCAACCTGGGCATGCAGACCTTCGACCAGGCGCTGTTCGACCTGTTCGAGTCCAACCTGGTCACCTACGAGGATGCACTGCGCAATGCCGACTCGGTCAACGACCTGCGGCTGCAGATCAAGCTGGGCAGCCAGCGCGCCAAGTCGCTGGACCTGGCGGCGGGCACCGAGCATTTCGCCATCGTCTGAGGGGCGTGCCATGCACGCCCTGACCGCGCCTTCAGTGCGCTGAGCCGGCATGCCGGCTCCTTCCAGGGCCGCGCCGGACGCGGCCCTGCGCCACCCGCCTCCACCACCTCTCAGGATTGCTTCCATGTCCGACTCCTCCATCGCCGCCCGCAGCTATGCGGACACCGCCCCTCTTTCCGTGGCCTTCCTCGGGCTGGGCGTCATGGGCTACCCCATGGCCGGCCACCTGGCCACGGCGGGCCACCGCGTCACGGTCTACAACCGCACGCCGGCCAAGGCCCGCGCCTGGTGCGAGGAGTTCAACGGCGGCCATGCGGCCACGCCGCGTGAGGCCGTGGCCGGCGCCGACATCGTGTTCAGCTGCGTGGGCAATGACGATGACCTGCGCTCGGTCGTGCTGGGCCCGGACGGTGCCTTCGCGGGCATGCGCCGCGGCGCCATCTTCGCCGACCACACGACGGCATCGGCCGAAGTCGCGCGCGAGCTGCATGCGGCCGGGCTGGAGCTGGGCCTGCAGTTCATCGACGCACCCGTCTCGGGCGGCCAGGCCGGCGCCCAGAACGGCCAGCTCACCGTGATGTGCGGCGGCGACCAGGCCGCCTTCGCCACCATGCAGCCCGTGGCCATGGCCTTCTCGCGCGCCTGCACGCTGATGGGCGACAGCGGCGCCGGCCAGCTCACCAAGATGGTCAACCAGATCTGCATCGCGGGCCTGGTCCAGGGCCTGTCCGAGGCCATCGCCTTCGGCCAGCGTGCGGGACTGGACATTCCCAGCGTGCTCGATGTCATCGGCAAGGGCGCCGCCCAGAGCTGGCAGATGGACAACCGTGGCCGCACCATGGCCGAAGGCAAGTTCGACTTCGGCTTTGCCGTGGACTGGATGCGCAAGGACCTGGGCCTGGTGCTGGCCGAAGCCCAGCGCAATGGCGCCCGTTTGCCCGTCACGGCCCTGGTGGACCAGTTCTATGCCGATGTGCAGCAGATGGGCGGCAGGCGCTGGGATACCTCCAGCCTCATCAAGAGGCTCACCCCCTGAGCGGCTTACGCCGCTTCCCCCTCTCTACTTGCTTCGCAAGGGAGGGGGACGACACCATCGCTGCGGGGCGGCCCTTGCTTGGTGTCCCTGGCTTTAGGCCCTGCCAGATTCAAGTGCTATGCCCTGAGGAACGAGATCTTCCTATGTCCAAAACAAAAAGCCGGAACATGTTCCGGCTTTTGCTTTCAGGCGGCGGTGATCACTTCACCGGGGTGGCGGTGGCGCCTGCGGGGGTGGACAGGCTGCTTTCCGAGAGGCTGGTGGGAGCGCTGGCTGCGGCGGCCTTGCCGGAGTCGTCGGTGACCACGGGGGCAGACTGGGGCTGCATGCGGGCCAGTTCGTCCTCGGAGATGACTTCCACCACGCGCACGACCTTGGTCACGTCGTTGATGCCGCGTGCAATCTCGGCGCCGCGCTTGGCTTCGCGCGGGGTGACGATGCCCATCAGGAAGACGACCTTGTTCTCGGTCACGACCTTGAAGGCAGAGGCCTGGATGTCCTTGGCGTCCAGCAGGCTGGCCTTGACCTGGGTGGTGATCAGCGTGTCCTTGGAGCGCTGGCTCAGCGTGGAGGTGAAGGGAGCCACCACCACTTCGTTGAAGACATTGCGCACCGTGGGCTGCTCGCGCACGAGCTTCTCGATGGTCTGGCGGTCGGCCTCGTTGCCGGCCTCGCCGGTCAGCAGCACCTGGCGGTTGTAGCTGGTGACGTTGACATGGGCCTTGTCGCCCAGCACTTCGGCGATGCGGTTGTTGGCGCGCAGCTCGATGCCCTGGTCTTCCACCTGGGTGCCGGTGGTGCGGCGGTCCGCCACCGACATGCCGGCCATCACGGCGCTGCCGCCCACCAGGGCGACGCAGCCCGACAGGGCGGCGCCCAGGGACGCGACGGCGAGCACACCGCAGGCGGCGCGGGACCAACGGAACTTCATAGAGGCATCTCCTGTTCACCAAGTAACTGGGCATCCACGCCGTCGCACAGGCAGTGCAGCACCAGCGTATGGGTTTCGCGCACGCGCGCCGCACGGTCGTGCGGCACGCAGATCAGAACATCGGTCTCGCGCACGCGGCCGGCCAGGGAGCCTCCCGTGCGGCCGGTCAGCACCACGGCCATCATGTCGCGCTCATGGGCGGCATCCAGGGCCTCCAGCACGGCCACGTCGTTGCCCGTGGCGGACAGCACCAGCAGCAGGTCGCCGGGCTGGCCCAGGGCGCGTATCTGGCGCGCCAGGTACTGGGTGGCGTTGCCGCCCGAGCCCGTGGCGCCCACGGTGCCCAGCAGGCCGCCGTCGGAGACCAGGGCCACGGCAGCCAGCTCGGGCCGGTCGCGTTCGAAGCCGGCCACGCACAGGGCGGCGAAGAGTTGGGCATCGCTGGCAGAGGCGCCTGCGCCGCAGGCCAGAACCTTGCCGCCACTGGTCACGCAGGCCAGCATGGCCTGCACTGCCGCCGCAATGGGCTGGCTCAGCGCCTGGGCGGCCTGGTATTTCAGGTCGGCGCTGTCGATGAAATGCTGTTGGATACGTTGCTCAAGCATGGAGGCCCGATGATAACTGCCGCCCTTGAAGTCTTTCGTAGCCAGGCGTTATTTGTGCTGCAGCGGTAACGGATCAGGCGCCTTCGGCGTCAAAGGCGGCCTGCAGCCACTGCACGGAGGGCCCGGCGCCGGGCTCGACCAGCACCACGTCGAAGCGGCACGGCGGCGGCGCGGACCAGCGCATCAGGTAGTGGCGCGCCGCAAATACGATGCGCCGCTGCTTGGTGGCACCGATGCTGGCGCCGGCACCGCCGAAGGCGCGCGTGCCACGGCTGCGCACCTCGACGAAGACCACGGTGCCGTCGCGCGCCTGCACGATGAGGTCGATCTCGCCGCCGCCGCGGCCCGGCGTCCGATAATTGCGCTCGACCAGACGCAGGCCGGCCGCCTGCAGATGGGCCAACGCCGCATCCTCGGCCTGCTGGCCCCGATGCCGGGTCGTGAGGGCAGACGGCCCCGCGCCTGCCGGCTTTTTCGCAAGGAAACCCATTGACTACCTCTTTCGCCACCGCGCTGGGCGCAGCCAAGGATGCTGCGGCATCCCAGCATTATCCGCAGGGCGCCCTCTACGTGGTGGCCACTCCCATCGGCAACCTGGCCGACATCAGCCTGCGCGCCCTGCATGTGCTGCAGCTGGTGGACTGCGTGGCCTGCGAGGACACGCGCCACACGCAGGGCCTGCTGCGCTCCTATGGGCTGGACCGGCCCGGCAGCCAGCTGCTGGCCGTGCACCAGCACAACGAGGCCGAGGCGGCCCAGCAGATCGTGGCGCGGCTGCAGCAGGGCCAGCGCATCGCCTATGTCAGCGATGCGGGCACGCCCGGGGTCAGCGACCCCGGCGCACGCCTGTGCGCAGCCGTGCAGGCCGCGGGCCTGCGCTGCATTCCGCTGCCCGGCGCCAGCAGCATCACGGCCGCCATCAGCGTGGCCGGTGCGGTCACGCCTTCGCAGGGCGAGGGAGGTTTCGTCTTCGCAGGCTTTCTGCCCACCAAGTCGGCCGAGCGCCTGGCCGCCGTGCAGCAACTGGCCCTGCAGCCGCGCTGCACCGTGCTGCTGGAGGCGCCCCACCGCATTGCCGACCTGGCCGCCGCCCTGGCCACGCTGGGCGAGCGCCCGGTGACGCTGGCACGCGAGATCACCAAGCAGTTCGAGGACATTGCCACCATGCCCGCCAGCGCGCTGCCGGCCTGGCTGCAGGCCGTGCCCCAGCGCAGCAAGGGCGAATTCGCCGTGGTGCTGCACCCGGTGGCCCTGGGTGGCGATGAGGCCGACGCCGACGCCCTGCGCGTGCTGCGCCTGCTGCTGGCCGAACTGCCCACCAAGACCGCCGTGCGCCTGGCCGCCGAGATCACGGGCGCACCGCGCAACCGCCTCTATGACGCCGCGCTGGCGATCAAGCAGGCCGCCGAGGAGCACGGCGACGCGGATTGATCAGGCATACGCGAGGCCGGTGGCCACGCCACCGAACAGGTCGCCCTCGACCTGCGGCACGCCCGGGAAGGCCTCGCGCAGCGCATCGCGCAGCGTGCGCAGGGCCGATGAGCCGCCCGTGAGGTAGATGGCGTCCAGCGCCTGGGGCGCCACGCCGGCCAGGCGCAGGCAGTCCTGGGCGCAGGCCACGACCTGTTGCAGGGGGCCTTGCAGCTGCTCGTGCAGCACCTCGGGCGAGATGGCGGCGGACAGGCCCGATTCCAGCCAGCCCAGCTCGATGGCCGCTTCGGCATGGCGCGTGGAGGCCTCGATCTTGGCCTGCTCCACCACGGCGGCCAGGCGGTGGCCTTCGCGCAGTTCCAGCACTTCCATCAGGCGCTTGTGCAGGCGCTGGTCGCTGTAGTCGGTGCGCAGGTTGCGCGCCTCGGCCAGGGCCTTGGGCGAGTACAGCCACTGGATCAGGTGCCAGGTCGAGAGGTCGAAGAACACGCGGCTGGGCACTTCGCGGCCGCTGGGGCCGATGTGCCGGTAGCCCAGCAGCGGCATGAGCTGGGCCAGGTTGAGCCGGTGGTCGAAGTCCGTGCCGCCGATGTGCACGCCGCTGGTGGCCAGGATGTCGTCGCGGCGGTCGCTGCGGCCGGCCTGCTCGGGGCCCAGGCGCACGACGGTGAAGTCGGAGGTACCGCCGCCGATGTCCACCACCAGCACCACGGATTCCTGCGTGAGGCGCTGCTCGTAGTCCAGCGCTGCGGCAATGGGCTCCATCTGGAAATCCACTTCGCCCAGGCCTGCGGCGCGCGCGGCATCGGCCAGGGCCTGCTGCGCCTGGCGGTCGCGCTCGGGATGGTCGTCCACGAAATGCACGGGCCGGCCCAGCACCACGCGCTCGGGCAGGCGGCCGTCCAGCGAGGCACGCGCCCGGTCGGCCACGCGGCGCAGGAACAGGCCGATGATGTCCTGGTAGCTCACGAACTGGTCGTGCACCGCCGTCTTTTCCTGCAGCAGCGCACTGCCCAGCAGGCTTTTGAGGGAGCGCATCAGCCGGCCCGGCTCGCCGTCCAGGTACTGGGCCATGGCGTCGCGCCCGAAGTGGGTGCTGTGCTCGTCCGTATGGAAGAACAGCGCCGTGGGCATGCCGCAGGCATCGCCCTCCAGCGGCAGCAGGCGTGCGGTCTGGCCGGGGGCGCGCCAGGCCATGGCGGAGTTGGAGGTACCGAAATCTATGCCCAGCGTGGCAGGAGTGGAAGCAGTCGTCATGGCAAGCAGCGCCGCGCCGCGGCGCCCCTCAAGGGAGGCCGCAGCTGCAACGAAAACGCCCACCGGGGTGGGCATGGGTGTCAGCGGGGCGCCATTCTAGCGCCCACGCATTTCGCCTAGGCGGCGGCGGTTTCCCTGGCCGGAGAAACCTGGGCCAGCACGATGCGCGCGCCATGCGTGGCGGTCTCGTCCAGCGCCAGCGCAGACGCGGGCTGGCGTACCTGCAGCTCGATGGCATAAGGGCCTTCACCGCGCGTGGCCAGACGGTGGCCCAGGGTGCCCGTGGCAACGCCCTGGGCGGGCGCAGCCAGCACCAGCGCGGTGGCGCCCAGCGCAGTGGCGCCCAGCCTCAGCGATGCGCGGTAGGCGCTGCCGTCGTCCGACAGCCGGGCCTCGCCAATGTCGGCGCCCTCGCCCAGCAGCGCGCGCCAGCGTGCCAGGCTGGCGCGCAGGTCATGCACGGCCACGTACAGCCGGGCCACGCCGGTGGCGCCGTTGGGGTGCACGCGTGCATCGCCCTCGGGCACGCGCAGGGCGCGCGGCGTGAGGTCGCCGCAGAGAAAGGGCAGGTCCTGGCTGCGGGCGCGTGCATTGCGCCAGCGCAGCTGCGCGCCGTCGGGGCGCACGCGGCCGCCTTCGTAGGGCGCCTCGTAGTCCAGGCCGCGCGCCTGGGCGGCGGCGACCACGGCACCGGTCTCGGTGGGCAGCAGCGCGAAATCGACAATGCCCTCGCCATGGCGCTGCAGCTGCTGCCACCAGCGCTCCTCGGGCGCGGGCGCCCGCCAGGCAATGAGTTCAAAGTAGGCGCCGTCGGCAAACACCACCAGGGCGTTGTGCGTGGAGCGGCCCGGATGCTCGCCGCCGCGCAGCACGTTGAAGCCCAGCGCGGTGTAGTCGGCAATGGTGCGTTCCAGGTCCTGGACCGCGATGACGATGTGGTCGAGTGGCAGGGTCATGGCAGGGGTGCTTTCCGCACGGTGTTCAGGCTGCCAGGCGCGCGGCGGCGCTGGAGTCGGTGTGGCGCACTTCGGCGCGGATGTTCTGCGGATTGCGCAGCAGGTTGAGGATGGGGCAGGTGCGCTCCACGGCCTCGAACAGCGCATCGATCTCGGCGCGGCTGGCGGGCGAGTCGATGTGCACGGTGTAGCCGATCTCATGCGGCCAGATGGGCGTGGCCTCGTGGCCGGGCTTGCCGCCGCGCGGATCGATGATGCCCGTGACCTCGACCTCCAGGCTCTCCACGGGCACCTGGCGCTCGGCCGCCTGGATCAGAAAGATGTGGGTGACGCAGGTGCCCAGCACGCCCAGCTGCAGCTCGGGCGAGCTGGGGCCGAGGTTGTAGCCCGCGAAGTCGGGCGGGCTGTCGCTGATGACCTGGTGCTCGCGGATGCGCAGGCGGCGCACGCCGCTGCGGCCCTCGGCGCGCACATGGGCCTTGAGGTGGGCGGGCTGTGCCGTGCCGGCCGCGACGGCGGCGCTGCGGGCGAGCACGGCGGCGCGCTTTTCGGCGAGGTATTCGTTGAGATGGCTCATGGACGGGCTTTCGGTGAAGGAAGTACCAGCCCATTGTTGGGACCGCCGCATGCGCGGCAAACAAACGAATCCGTCTGCGCTTATGCACTGGGCAGATATGCGGGGGCTCCCATCCCTTAGTCGTTTTCCAAATAACGATGCAACTCGATATATGAGCGCAAATATTTGGCATCGATAGCATGAAAAACATGGAGCCGGTCCTGTGGCCGGCAGTCTTGTTTTTCAGCGCCCCAGCGGCGGCGAGGTACGAACGTGTTTTCCCAATCGAAGGCGGCTCAGGTGGCATGGAAGGCCGCGATAGCGGTATTGGCGGGCAGCAGCCTGCTGCTGGCGGCGTGCTCCAGGCAGGCCGATACGGCCCAGGCGGGCGCGGCTGCCGGCCCCGTGGAAGGCGGCACCCTGGTCTACCTGGAGCAGCAGGCCCATACCAACCTCTATCCGCCGGCCGGAGGCTTTTATCCCAACGGCGGCGTGCTCAACCAGATCACCGACAAGCTGACCTACCAGGACCCGAAGACGCTGGAGATCCAGCCCTGGATCGCCGAGTCCTGGACCGTGAATGCCAACGCCACCGAGTACCGCTTCAAGCTGCGGCCCGGCGTCACCTTCTCCGACGGCACGCCGCTGGACGCGGCGGCCGTGGCGCGCAACTTCGACACCTATGGCCTGGGCAACAAGGCGCTCAAGCAGCCGGTGTCCGAGGTGATCAACAACTACGAGCGCAGCGAGGTGGTCGACCCGCTGACGGTGAAGTTCTTCTTCAGGAAGCCTTCGCCGGGCTTTCTGCAGGGCACTTCGGTGATCGGCTCGGGCCTGGTCTCGCCGGCCACGCTGGACCGCCCCTTCGAGGAGCTGGGCGACGCCACGCGCATCATCGGCTCCGGCCCCTTCGTGGTGGCCAGCGAGACGCTGGGCAAGGAGCTGGTGCTCAAGGTGCGCAAGGACTATGCCTGGGGTCCCGCCAAGCTGGCCCACCAGGGCCGCGCGCGGCTGGACGAGGTGAAGTTCATCGTCACGCCCGAGGACAGCGTGCGCATCGGCGCGCTGCTGGCCGGGCAGGCCGGGCTGATCCGCCAGATCCAGGCCTATGACGAAAAGCGCGTCGAGGACCAGAAGTTCAGCATCTACGCCCCGCCCACGCGCGGCGTGAACAACAGCGTGGCCATCCGCCCGGACAACGCCCTGGTGGCCGATCTCAAGGTGCGCCAGGCCCTGCTGCACGGCACCAATGCCAAGGAGATCGTGGAGACGCTGTTCTCGCCGCGCTATCCGCAGGCGCGCTCGGTGATTGCCTCCACGGCGGCCGGCTTCGTGGACCTGTCGGCCAAGCTGGCCTATGACGAGGCCAAGGCGAAACAGCTGCTGGACGAGGCCGGCTGGACGCTGGGCGCCAACGGCCTGCGCCAGAAGGACGGCCGCGATTTCGTGCTCTCCACCTACGAGTCCCTGCCCCAGCCGCAGAACAAGGAGACGCTGCAGCTCGTGGCCCAGCAGTGGGCGCGCATCGGCGTCAAGCTCAACGTGCTGTCGGGCGACGCGGGCAGCCGCGCGGTGGACACGCTGGACCCCGACAAGACCGGCGTGCTGCCCGGCATGGTGGGCCGCGCCGATCCCGACGTGATCAAGAGCAACTACTACCCGACCAACCGCAACGTGCTGCTGCAAAAGGGCGGCGTGAGCCAGAAGGTCAAGTCCTTCGAGGACACCAGGCTCAACGGCCTGTTCGACGCCATCGCGGCCGAGACCGATGCCGCCAGGCGCCTGGCGCTGGCCGGCGAGGTGCAGAACTACCTGATCGACCAGGCCTATGTGATCCCCATCTTCGAGGAACCCCAGGCCTTTGCGGGCGCGGGCTGGGTGCGCGACGTGGGCTTCGAGGCCGTGGGCCGGCCCAGCTTCTACAGCACCTGGCTGGCCAGGCGCTGACCGGAACGTTCTCTGAGGAACCGCTCCCATGCCGCGCCGCTATCTGCTCAGCCGCATCGCCCAGGCCGCCCTGGTGCTGTGGGCGGCCTTCACGGTCTCGTTCATCCTGCTGCAGCTGCTGCCGGGCGATGCCGTGCTGATCAAGTTCCTGAACCCCGAGCTGGGCCTGGGCCCGCAGGAGATCGCCGACATCCGCGCCGCCTACGGCTCGGACCAACCCGTGTGGCAGCAGTACCTGCACACGCTGGGCCAGTTCCTCACGGGCCACTTCGGCTATTCGCTGCAGGCCGGCGTGCCGGTGAGCCAGGGCCTGGCCACCAGCCTGCCGCCCACGCTCAAGCTCGCGGCCCTGGGCTTTGCCGCAGCCGCGCTGCTGGCCGTTGCGCTGGCGGCGGCCGCCAGCCTGGCGCCCCTGTCCTGGCTGCGCAACGCGCTGTATGCACTGCCCTCGGTCTTTGTCTCGGTGCCCGTGTTCTGGCTGGGGATCATGCTGATCCAGGTGGTGTCGTTCCGCCTGGGCTGGATCGCCGTGATCAATCCCGGCCCCTGGGAAGGACTGGTGCTGCCCACGCTGACCCTGGCCGTGCCGATCTCGGCGCCGCTGGCCCAGGTGCTGCTGCGCAATATCGACGCCGTGCTGGCCCAGCCCTTCGTGGCCGTGGCACGGGCCAAGGGCGCCTCGCGCCGCTGGGTGCTGCTGCGCCATGTGGCACGCAATGCCCTGCTGCCCACGCTGACCATTGCCGGCGTGCTGTTCGGCGAGCTGCTGGCCGGCGCCGTGGTGACGGAGGCCGTGTTCGGCCTCAATGGCCTGGGCACGCTGACCCAGCAGGCCGTGGGCAACCAGGACACGGCCGTGCTCCAGGCCGTGGTGGTCGTCTCGGCCGCCGCCTTCGTACTCATCAACCTCGCCGTGGATCTGCTGTACCCGCTGCTTGATCCGCGCCTGCGCCATTCCGTGGAGAACCGGCCATGAACACTGCCGTCTCAAGCGCTCTTTCCCCGGCCCTGGATGCCCAGGCCGCGCCCCCCACTCCTACTCCCACGGCGCTGCCAGCGTCGTCCCTGGCCCCTGCGCCAGCCGCCCCGCGCCGCAGCTTCGCCTTGCCTGCCGGCCTGCAATCCCTGAAACGCCTGCCGCCCACGCTGGCCCTGGCCTGGCTGGTGATTGCCGTGGCCGCGCTGTGGGCGCTGGCGCCCGGCTGGTTTGCCCACCAGAACCCGATCGCGGGCCAGGCCGGCCAGCAGTTGCTGGCGCCCAGCGCCGCGCACTGGCTGGGCACGGACGCGCTGGGGCGCGACCTGTGGGCGCGCGTGGTGCATGGCGCCGTGCATTCGCTGTCGGGCGCCTTCGTGGCCGTGGGCGTGGGCCTGGCCGTGGGCACGCTGATCGGCCTGCTGGCCGGGGCCACGGGCGGGCGCACGGAAGATGCGCTGATGCGCCTGGTCGATGTGCTGCTGGCCGTGCCTTCGCTGCTGCTGTCGCTGACCATCATCATCGTGCTGGGCTTTGGCACCATCAACGCGGCCATTGCCGTGGGCGTGGTCTCGGTGGCCAGCTTCGCGCGCCTGGTGCGCTCGGAGGTGGTGCGTGTGCGCCGCTCCGACTACGTGGAGGCCGCCTTTGGCAGCGGCGGGCGCTTTGCCGCCGTGCTGTGGCGCCATGTGCTGCCCAACTCGCTGACGTCGGTCATCGCCATGGCGGCGCTGCAGTTCGGCTCGGCGATCCTTGCGATTTCCACCCTGGGTTTTCTGGGCTACGGCGCGCCGCCGCCCACGCCCGAATGGGGGCTGCTGATCGCCGAAGGCCGCAACTACATCGCCACCGCCTGGTGGCTGACCACGGCGCCGGGCCTGATCGTGGTGGCCGTGGTGCTGGCGGCCAACCGCATCGCCACGGCCTTCGCACGGAGGCCTGCATGAGCGCCGCCATCGAGGAACGCATCCACGCCGCACCAGCGGTGGCAACGACCGCCCCCGTGCTCGAAGTGCAGGACCTGGCCGTGGCCTACCGCGATGCCGCAGGCCAGGCACAGCGCGTGGTGCACGGCGTGTCGTTTTCCGTGGCGCCGGGCGAGGTGGTGGCCCTGGTCGGCGAATCGGGCTCGGGCAAGACCACCACGGCCCAGGCCGTGATCGGCCTTTTGGCCGACAACGGCCACCGCGAGCACGGCAGCATCCGCCTGCAGGGCACCGAGGTTTCGGAGTGGCCGGCCGCACGCTGGAACGCCATCCGCGGCCGCGTGGTCAGCCTGGTGCCGCAGGACCCCACCATGTCGCTGAACCCCGTGCGCACGGTGGGCGACCAGGTGGGCGAGATCCTGCGCATCCACGGCCTGCGCGACCGCACGGCCGTGGAGGCGCGCGTGCTGGAGCTGCTGGCCCGCGTGGGCCTGTCCCAGCCCGCGCTGCGCGCACGCCAGTATCCGCACGAACTGTCGGGCGGCATGCGCCAGCGCGTGCTGATCGCCATCGCCATCGCGCTGCGGCCCGCCCTCATCATTGCCGACGAGCCCACCAGCGCGCTGGACGTGACCGTGCAGCGGCGCATCCTGGACCTGATCGACGCGCTGCGCCGCGAGACCGGCACGGCCGTGCTGCTGGTCACGCATGACCTGGGCGTGGCGGCCGACCGCTCGCACCGCCTGGTCGTCATGCAGGGCGGCCGCATCCAGGAGCAGGGTCCCACGCTGGAGCTGCTGCGCAATCCGCAAAGCGCCTATACGCGGCGGCTGCTGGCCGATGCGCCTTCGCTGGCGCCCGCGCCGCGCCGCACGCCAAGGCCCGCCACGGCCGATGACTGGGCCATCGAGGTCGAGGACCTGGTGCACGAGTTCGCGGCGCCCGGCCATGCCTCGGCCCACGGGCGCGGCATCTTCCGCGCCGTGGACGGCGTGTCGCTGCGCGTGCGCCGGGGCAGCACACATGCCATCGTGGGCGAGTCGGGCTCGGGCAAGACCACCACCATCCGCGCCATCGTGGGCCTGGGCCGGCCCACGGCGGGCCGCATCCGCATCGAAGGCACCGAGGTCACGGGCCTGCGCGGCGAGGCCCTGCGCCAGCTGCGCCGCCGCGTGCAGCTGGTCTACCAGAACCCGTTCAGTTCTCTGGACCCGCGCCAGAGCGTGTTCGACATCATCGAGGAGCCCCTGCTGAACTTCGACCCGCTGCCGGCCGATGAGCGCCGCCGGCGCGTGCACGACATGCTGGAGCGCGTGGGCCTGCCGGCCGCCGTGCTGCAGCGGCGCCCGCATGCGCTGTCGGGCGGCCAGCGCCAGCGCGTGGCGATTGCGCGCGCCCTGGTGCTGCAGCCGCAGGTGCTGGTGCTGGACGAGGCCGTATCGGCCCTGGACGTGACGGTGCAGGCGCAGATCCTCGCCCTGCTCGCCCAGCTGCAGCAGGACCTGGGGCTGACCTATCTCTTCATCTCGCACGACCTTGCCGTGGTGCGCCAGATCGCCGACACGGTGTCGGTGCTGCGCGCGGGCCGGGTGGTGGACGCGGGCAGCGTGGAGGAAGTGTTCCTGCGCCCCACCAGCGACTACACGCGTGAACTCATGGACGCCATTCCCGGCAAAAGGAGCATTGATTTTGTCCCTCATACCGCCTGACACACACGCTGGCGCCACCCCCCGCAGCGGCCCGCGCCTGGGCTTCTTCAGCCGCCTGCTCGACGATGTGCCGGCCGGCGAACGCTACCGTCTGGTGGCCGAGCAGATCGCCCATGCCGAGGCCCAGGGCTTCGACTCGGCCTGGGTGGCCCAGCACCATTTCCATGAAAGCGAGGGCGGCCTGCCCTCGCCCTTCGTCTTTCTGGCCCATGTGGCGGCGCGCACGCGGCGCATCCGCATCGGCACGGGCGTGATCACGCTGCCGCTGGAAAACGCGCTGCGCGTGGCCGAGGACGCGGCCGTGCTGGACCTGCTGACCGGCGGCCGCCTGGAGGTGGGCCTGGGCACGGGCGGCACGGCCGAATCCTTCGAGGCCTTTGGCGTGCAGGGCGCCGAGCGCGGCGCCGTCTTCGCACGCAACTTCGGCGTGCTGCAGGACGCCTGGGCCGGGCGCGCGCTGGCCGGTGGCGTGCGCCTGTACCCGGCCGCGCCGCAGCTGCTGGAGCGCGTCTGGCAGGCCACGTTCTCGGCCGAGGGCGGTGCGCGGGCCGGGGCCAACGGCGACGGCCTGATGCTGTCGCGCACCCAGCCACGGCCCGAAGGCGCGCCGCAGGCCACGCTGTCCGAGATCCAGAACCCCATCATCGACGCCTACCTTGCCCGCCTGCCCGCGGGGCGGGCGCCGCGCATCCTGGGCTCGCGCACGCTGTTCGTGGCCGACCGCCGAGACGAGGCGCTGCGCTGGGCCGAGGCCGGCCTGCGCCGCGTGGCCCTGCGCCATGCGGCCCAGCCCTCGCAGTGGGCGGCCCGCGTCGATCCGCAGGCGCCGCTGGCCGATCTCATCGCCGCCTACGACGTGCATGTGGGCACGCCCGACGAGGTCATCGCCTCGCTGCGCGCCGACACGGCGCTGGCGCGCGTGAGCGACATCGTCTTCCAGGTGCATTCCATCGACCCGCCGCACAACGCCATCCTGCGCTCCATCGAACTGACGGCCGCCCATGTGGCCCCGGCCCTGGGCTGGCGCCGTGCCGATGAGTCCACATCCACGTCCACCCCAGCGCCCTCTTCCCTCCCCGCAGTCCGGGCCGGACTGCTGCAAGCCGCATGACCATGAACACCACCGCAACGCCCCGCTTTCCCGGCGACGTGATCGACCACCTCGCCGACATCACCCCCGGCAGCGCCCTGGACCGCGTGCGCCGCCACCGCTCCGAGGCACGCACGCAGGCCCAGCAAAGCTTTGCCGCCCTGTTCACGCCCGCCGAGCCCGTGCCCGGCACGGTCTCGCTGCGCGAGCGGCTGGCCCTGGCCGCCTTCACGGCCGGGCTGCATGGCGAGCCGCGCAGCGCCGTCTTCTATACACGCGCGCTGGCCACCGAGGATGCGGAACTGGCCGCCGTGGTGGCGTCCGAAGTGGTGCGTGGCCGCGCCCAGAGCCTGCAGGCCGGCAGCGGCCCGCACGGCCCCTACGGCAGCTACCCGGCAGGCCCGCTGAGCCGCGAGGACCAGCCCGGCCCCGCCTATGCCGTGGACCCGGCCCACGCCGCACTGCTGGGTCCGCGCCTGGCCGCGGCGCTGGCCCATGCCCACCTGCTGGCCTACCACCCGCGCGACGCCAGCGCCGGGGCCCTGCAGGCGCTGCAACAGGCGGGCTGGAGCGAGACGGACATCGTCATCCTGTCCCAGCTGGCGTCCTTCCTGTCCTTCCAGATCCGCGTCGTGGCGGGGTTGCGCGTGCTGGCTGCACGCCCCGCGCCCCAGGCAGCCCATCAACCCAACACCCTGCAAGCCCAGCCATGACCTCAACGAACTCCGCCGCTCCCCAGGTCTTCACCCAGGAACAACTCGACTGGCTGCCATGGATTGAGCCGCTGGACGAAAGCGAGCTGACAGAACGCCACCATGCAGGCCTGGTCGATGCCTCACGCGCGCAGTCGCCCTACTTCCGTCTGCTGGCGCGCGACCCCGACACGCTGGGCGCGCGCACGCGCACCGACAAGGACATCTTCTACAACCCTGACGCCGGCCTGCCGCGCGCCGAGCGCGAGCTGGCCGCTGCGGCCACCTCGCGCGCCAATGGCTGCATCTACTGCGCCTCGGTCCACGCACGCTTTGCCACGCACTTCTCGCGCAGGGGAGGCGACGTGCAGCGCCTGCTCGACGAAGGCCCGGGCACGGACCTGGGGCCGCGCTGGAACGCCATCGTCACGGCGGCCGTGGCGCTGACCCAGACGCCGCCTGCGCTGGAGCCCGCCCACATCGATGCGCTGCGCACCGCAGGCCTGGACGATGCCGCCATCTCCGATGTGCTGCACGGCACGGCCTTCTTCAACTGGGCCAACCGGCTCATGCTGTCGCTGGGCGAGTCACGGACCACGGCTTGAGGGCGCCCGCCCTCACCACAGGCCCAGCAGCTTCCACCAGACACTGCCGACCACGGCAAAGATCAGCAGTTCGATCATGCACATGGCCGCACCCACGCGCCACCAGTTGCCAAGCGTGACGTAGCCGCTGCCGAAGATGATGGGCGAAGTGCCGGTGGCGTAGTGGGTCAGCGTCATCATGATGGCCGAGCCGGCCGTCATCATCAGCATGAAGGGCACGACATAGTCGGCCGGAATCAGCTGCGCGCCCACGGTCAGGAAGGCCAGCATCATCGCGCTGATGTGGGCCGTGGTGCTGGCGAACAGGTAGTGCGAGAACACGAACACGCCCACCAGGATGGCCGCCACCGGCAGCCAGTCCAGGCCGCTGGCGACGATGGCGTTCTTCATGCCCACGGCAAACCAGGACACCACGCCGAGCTTGTTGAGCTGCTCGGCCAGCATGACCAGGGCGCCGAACCACACCAGGGTATCCCAGGCGCTTTTCTCGGACAGCACGTCATCCCAGTCGATGGTGCCCGTGATGATCAGCACGAACAGGCCCAGGAAGGCGACCACGGTGGGGTCCAGCACGAAGGCCGGGCCGAACAGCATCTGCGGCACGTTGGCCCACAGCAGCAGCATCAGGCCGAAGGTGCCCAGCATCACGCGCTCCTTGCCCGACAGCGGCCCCATGCGCGCCATCTCGCTGCGCGCGTACTCCACGGCATTGGGCGTGGCCTTGAGCTCGGGCGGCGACAGCAGGTAGATCACCAGCGGCATCAGCAGCAGGCACAGCAGGCCCGGCAGCAGCATGTACAGCGCCCAGGTGGTCCAGCTCAGGTGCAGGGCCTGGCCCGTGGCCTTGGCCACGAAATCCACCACCAGCGGGTTGGGCGCGGTGGCGGTCAGGAACATGGCCGAGGTGATGGGATTGGCGTGGTAGTTGACCAGGGCCAGGTAGGTGCCCACCTTGCCCTGCGTGCCCTTGGCCGGGTCCGACTCGAAGGCATTGGCGATGGACTTCATGATCGGGTGCACGATGCCGCCGCCGCGCGCCGTGTTGCTGGGCGTGAACGGTGCCAGCACCAGCTCGCAGATCGCCAGGCCGTAGCCGATGCCGATGGTGCGCTTGCCCAGCAGGGCGATGAACATCAGGCCGATGCGGCTGCCCAGCCCCGTCTTCTTGAGGCCGCGCGAGATCAGGATGGCCACCACGATCAGCCAGATCAGCGGGCTGGCAAAGCTGCTCAGCGCATCGGTGATGGCACCCTTGGACGAGCCGGAGGTGACCTGGGACAGCGAGACGATGACGATGGCCATCAAGGCCATCACGCCGATGGGCATGACCTTGAGGATGATGGCCACGATGGTGGTCAGGAAAATGGCGACCAGCTGCCAGCCCTTGGGCGTCAGCCCCTCAGGCACGGGCATCAGCAGCAGGCCGAACAGCACGGCGGTGGCAATCAGTGCCGGCACCAGCCGGAACGGCACGGCCGCCTTGAAATAGCGGAACAGCGAGGCGATCTTCTCGAGCATGTGGATCCTTTGCGTTGCCGGAGCGGCGCCGAGAGAGCATGGCCTGCCGGGAGCAAAAGCCCACCAGCCTGCACGGGCACTGGCGGCCGCGCCGCATGACTGACATCATGATGCAGTGCAGCATGAGCCCGGCTTCCAGCGGGCGCCTGCGCCACCGAAGTTTGACAGGCATCAAGGCCGGGCCAGTAAACCTGGCGACCCAGGCCACCGAGCCCCGCTCACATGACAGCATCCCCAGACCGGGTGCCTTTCGCCCCGGTGTACCCATGCAGTGAAAAAAGGAGAAAAGCCGACATGCCAGCCAACCGATTCTTGCCCGAGGAATGGGAATGCCGGCTCCAGGAAATCGACCTGGAGATCGCCCGCCACGCCGTCATATGCAAGATCCCGCTGCTGCAGGCCGGTGTGGTGGAGCGCGTGCTGGCCAATGACGCCAGCGTCTGCGGCGCCGAGCACGAGGCCGCATTCAAGACCCTGCGCGGCCTTCTGTACATGCACTACACCGAGCTGCTGCACATCAGCGAAGTGCTCAGCCCCGAGGTCGCCCAGGAAATCGCCCACCGCGTGCGCCTGCGGCTGGGCCAGCGCATCGGCAACCAGCTGGGCGGCTGATGCCGGGCTGTCCGCCTGGCCTTTGCCCTGGCGCGAGGGCATGAAAAAAGGGCTACGACAGTTGTCGTAGCCCTTTTCAATTTGGTTGCGCGAGAAGGATTTGAACCTCCGACCTTTGGGTTATGAGCCCAACGAGCTACCAGACTGCTCCATCGCGCGGTATTCCAAAATTATAGCAGATTATTCAGCTGCCTTGGCTTCGGCGGCGCCTTCTTCAGCGCGCTCGACCAGTTCCACGAAGGCCATGGGGGCGTTGTCGCCCACGCGGAAGCCCATCTTCAGGATACGGGTGTAGCCACCAGGACGCTTTGCGAAGCGGGGGCCCAGCTCGTTGAAGAGCTTGGTCACGCTGTCGCGGTCGCGCAGGCGGTCGAATGCCAGGCGGCGGTTGGCAACGGTGTCGACCTTGGCCAGGGTGATCATGGGCTCGATCACGCGGCGCAGTTCCTTGGCCTTGGGAACGGTGGTCTTGATGGCTTCGTGCTCGATGAGCGAATTCATCATGTTCTTCAGCATCGCCAGGCGGTGCGAAGAGGTGCGATTGAGTTTGCGGAGGCCGTGACCGTGACGCATGGTGCTTTATTCCTAAAATATGTAATTAGGGCTTGCACAAACAAGGATGCAAGCCTGGACCCGTTACCGGATCTGCAGCTTGCCTCAACCGAATTTGCGCAAGTTGTTGATTAATTCGTGCAGCCGTATCAGGTACTGCCCGAGGCACTGAGGCTCTCCAAAAAGGAGAGCCCGCAATTATAGTGCTTAGCGCTTTTCCAGGCCAGCAGGCGGCCAGTTCTCGAGCTTCATGCCCAGCGTCAGACCGCGGGAAGCCAGGACTTCCTTGATCTCGTTGAGCGACTTGCGACCCAGGTTGGGGGTCTTGAGCAGCTCGTTTTCGGTACGCTGGATCAGGTCGCCGATGTAGTAGATGTTCTCTGCCTTGAGGCAGTTGGCCGAACGCACGGTGAGTTCCAGCTCGTCCACGGGACGCAGCAAGATGGGATCAAAGGCGGTTGCGGCACCACGGCCACCGGCCGGAGCATCGAAGACGCTGGCGATATCGCCGCCGTCCAGCTGAGCGAACACGGCGAGCTGTTCCACCAGGATCTTGGCGGAGGCGCGCACGGCGTCCTCGGCAGTGATCGCACCATTGGTTTCGATCTCCACCACCAGCTTGTCGAGGTCGGTGCGTTGTTCAACGCGGGCCGATTCGACGGCGTAGCTCACGCGCTTGACGGGCGAGAACGAAGCGTCCAGCACAATGCGGCCAATCGACTTCGTGGACTCGTCGCCATAGCGGCGCACGTTGCCGGGCACATAGCCGCGGCCCTTCTCCACCTTGATCTGCATGTCCAGCTTGCCGCCTTGCGACAGGTTGGCGATGACATGATCAGGGTTGATGATTTCCACGTCGTGGGGCGTCTGGATGTCGCGCGCCGTCACGACGCCTTCGCCATCCTTGCGCAGCGAGAGCGTGACCTCATCGCGGTTGTGCAGCTTGAACACCACACCCTTGAGGTTCAGCAGGATGTTGACCACATCTTCCTGGACACCGTCGATGGACGAGTACTCGTGCAACACACCAGCAATCGTCACTTCCGTCGCTGCGTAACCCACCATGGACGAGAGCAGGACACGGCGCAGGGCGTTGCCCAGCGTATGGCCGTAGCCACGCTCAAACGGCTCCAGAACAACTTTGGCGCGATTGTGGCCAAGCTGCTCGACATTGATCGTCTTGGGCTTCAGCAAATTGGTTTGCATGCAGACTTCCTCTCAATACCCCCGGCTCGTTACACCGGTAAGGCTGGTGAAGCACCCCAGCGCGATGCCTCGCGGCTGGGGGACGGTTTTACAGAAATGTCGCTGCGCGGAATTAACGCGAGTACAACTCAACGATCAGGGATTCGTTGATGTCTGCACCGAACTCGTCGCGGTCAGGCGACTTCTTGAACGTGCCTTCAGCCTTGTCGGCAGACACTTCCACCCATGCGGGGAAACCGACTTGACCAGCCAGTTGCAGGGCTTCGACGATACGAGCCTGCTTCTTGGACTTTTCACGCACGGCGACCACGTCACCCACCTTCACCATGTAGGAAGGGATGTTGACGGATTGGCCGTTGACCGTGATGGCCTTGTGCGACACCAGCTGACGCGCTTCCGAGCGGGTCGAGCCGAAGCCCATGCGGTACACCACGTTGTCCAGACGCGACTCCAGCAGCGACAGCAGATTGGCACCGGTGTTGCCCTTCTTCTTGTCGGCGGCTTCGAAGTAGCGGCGGAATTGCTTTTCCAGCACGCCGTACATGCGCTTGACCTTCTGCTTTTCACGCAGCTGCAGGCCGAAGTCGGAAGTACGCTGACCGGAAGTGCGGCCGTGCTGGCCGGGCTTGGTGTCGAACTTGGACTTGTCGGCGATCGAGCGACGTGCGCTCTTCAGGAACAGGTCAGTGCCTTCACGGCGGGAGAGTTTGGCCTTGGGGCCGATATAGCGTGCCACTTGATTTCCTTTGTGTCATCTGCCGTGCACAAGCACGGGAGCCGCCCGCGATGTTACACATCTGGGCGGCGGTGGGCTTGGTGAAAAAGCTTAGATACGACGGCGCTTTTGAGGGCGGCAGCCGTTGTGGGGAACCGGCGTCACGTCCGCGATGGAAGTGATGCGGATGCCCAGGGCGCCCAGGGCGCGAACCGAGGATTCACGGCCAGGACCGGGACCCTTGATTTCGACGTCCAGGTTCTTGATGCCCTGTTCGATGGCAGCACGACCAGCCACTTCCGAAGCCACTTGGGCAGCGAAGGGAGTCGACTTGCGCGAACCCTTGAAGCCCTGGCCACCCGACGAGGCCCACGACAGAGCGTTGCCTTGGCGGTCGGTGATGGTGATGATCGTGTTGTTGAACGAAGCGTGCACGTGGGCAATGCCGTCCGAAATGTTCTTACGGACTTTCTTGCGAACGCGCTGTGCAGCGTTGTTTGCGGGAGACTTAGCCATAGTGATCTTTCAATCTCTTTATTTCTTCAAAGCCGCGGCACCCTTGCGCGGACCCTTGCGGGTACGTGCATTCGTGCGGGTACGTTGACCACGCATGGGCAGGCCACGACGATGACGGAAACCGCGATAGCAACCGATGTCCATCAAACGCTTGATGTTCATCGTTGTTTCGCGACGCAGATCACCTTCCAGAGTCAGGGAAGTCAGCTGATCACGGATCTTTTCCAGATCACCGTCAGTCAGTTCCTTGATTTTCTTGGAATATGCGATGCCAGCGGCTTCGCAGATCTTGCGTGCAGTGGTGCGACCGATCCCATAGATAGCGGTCAGGCCGATTTCAGCGTGCTGATGCGGCGGGATGTTAATGCCAGCGATACGTGCCATTATTCGTCCTCAAACTTTCCTATCAACCCTGGCGCTGCTTGTGGCGCTGGTCCGTGCAGATCACTCGCACCACACCTTTGCGGCGGATGATCTTGCAGTTACGGCAGATTTTTTGACCGAAGCCGAAACTCTCATTTCATTCTCCTAAAACTCTACATCCGTTACGGCCTATCGACCGGGAAACATGCCCGCGATGGATAGATCGAGTGGGCGTCTACTAACTCTTACTGGACCCGCCGGCACCGCCGGCCAGGCCCATCACTTAGTTCAATTGCCAAGTGTCGCTTTGAAGTTCGCCTTTTTGAGGAGCGATTCGTACTGTTGCGACATCATGTAGTTCTGCACCTGGGCCATGAAGTCCATGGTCACCACCACAATAATCAGCAGTGATGTGCCACCGAAGTAGAACGGAACGTTGTACTTCAGGATCAGGAACTCGGGCAACAAGCACACGAATGTGATGTACACCGCGCCAGCCAGGGTCAGGCGAACCAGGATCTTGTCAATGTAGCGGGCCGTCTGGTCACCGGGACGGATCCCGGGGATGAAGGCACCACTCTTCTTCAGGTTGTCGGCGGTTTCCCGGCTGTTGAACACCAGGGCCGTGTAGAAGAAGCAGAAGAAGATGATGGCAGTGGCGTAGAGCATCACATAGATCGGCTGACCGGGGGTCAGCGTGCTAGCAATGTCCTTCAGCCAGCGCATGGATTCCCCTGCACTGAACCAGTTCACAACGGTCGCCGGCAGCAAGATGATCGAGGAAGCGAAGATGGGAGGAATGACCCCCGCCATGTTCAGCTTCAGCGGCAAGTGCGAAGACTGGCCACCATACACCTTGTTACCCACCTGACGACGCGCATAGTTCACCAGGATCTTGCGTTGTCCCCGCTCGACAAACACGACGAAGTACGTCACGGCTGCCACCACGAGAACGATGAAGATCGCGGCCAGGATGCTCATGGCACCGGTGCGCACCAGCTCCAGCAGACCACCGATGGAGCTCGGCAGACCTGCGGCGATACCTCCAAAGATGAGGATCGAGATGCCGTTGCCCAGACCACGTTCCGTGATCTGTTCACCGAGCCACATCAGGAACATGGTGCCGGCCGTCAGGCTGACCACCGCCGTGAGGCGGAAGCCGAAGCCAGGGCTCAGAACCAGACCTGCGGAGCTTTCCAGAGCCACGGCAATTCCCAGGGACTGAAAAATCGCCAGGCCCAATGTGCCGTAGCGGGTGTACTGGGTGATCTTGCGACGACCCGATTCACCTTCCTTTTTCAGCTGCTCGAATGTAGGGACCACATAGGTCATGAGCTGCATGATGATCGATGCCGAGATGTACGGCATGATCCCCAGTGCGAACACCGTGAAGCGCGAGAGCGCCCCACCCGAGAACATGTTGAACAGATTGAGAATGCCGCCCTGCTGGCCATTGAACAGCTGCTGCAGCTGCGCTGGATCGATGCCCGGCACGGGGATATGAGCCCCGATCCGGTAAACGACCAGCGCGAGCAACAGAAAAACCAGACGGCGGCGAAGATCGCCGAATTTTCCGGTTTTTGCAATTTGAGCTGCGCTAGTAGCCACGGATGTCTTCTTTCAGATCATTAATCAGGCGATGCTGCCACCGGCAGCTTCGATGGCAGCCTTGGCGCCGGCGGTAGCGCCGATGCCGTTGAGCTTGACAGCCTTGCTGATTTCACCGCTCTTGATGATCTTGACCACCTTTGCGATTTCACCAACCAGACCGGCTTGCTTCAGAGCTGCCAGATCGACTTCGGCCAGGCCCAGCTGTTCCAGAGCGGACAGGGTCACTTCTGCATTGAACTTCAGCAGATGCGACTTGAAGCCACGCTTGGGCAGACGGCGCTGCAGAGGCATTTGACCGCCTTCGAAGCCCACCTTGTGGTAGCCACCCGAACGCGACTTCTGACCCTTGTGACCACGGCCGGCAGTCTTGCCCAGGCCGGAGCCGATGCCGCGACCGACACGGCGCTTGGCGTGCTTGGAGCCCTCTGCAGGCTTGATGCTATTGAGTTCCATCATCAATCCTTTCAGAGAACTTTGACCAGGTAGCTGATCTTGTTGATCATGCCGCGCACGGCAGGCGTGTCCTGCAGTTCGCTGATGCTGTTCAGCTTGCGCAGGCCCAGGCCACGGACGGTGGCGCGGTGCGATTCCTTGGTGCCAATGGGGCTGCGCACCAGTTGCACCTTCACGGTTTGTTGCGTTGTCATGTGATTGACTCCGATCAGGCGGTGAAGATGTCTTCAACCGACTTGCCGCGCTTGGCTGCCACTTCCGAAGGGGTCGTGGAGTGCTTCAGAGCGTCAAAAGTCGCGCGGACCATGTTGTAGGGATTCGACGAACCATGGCTCTTGGCCACGATGTCGGTGATGCCCAGCACTTCGAAAACGGCGCGCATCGGGCCGCCGGCGATGATGCCGGTACCCTTGGGAGCGGGGTTCAGCATCACGGATGCTGCGCCATGCTGACCCATCACGGTGTGATGGATCGTGCCGTGCTTCAAAGACACCTTGATCATGTTGCGACGGGATTCTTCCATCGCCTTTTGCACGGCTGCAGGCACTTCCTTCGACTTGCCCTTGCCCATGCCAACGCGGCCATCACCATCGCCAACCACGGTCAGTGCAGCGAAGCCGAGGATACGACCGCCCTTCACAACCTTGGTGACGCGGTTCACCGCGATCATTTTTTCGCGCAGACCGTCGTCACGACCTTCGTCTTGCACCTTGGGAGAAAACTTTGCCATTTCTATCCGCTCCGCTTAGAACTGCAGGCCGGCTTCACGAGCGGCTTCTGCCAAAGCCTTCACGCGGCCGTGGTATGCGAAACCAGCGCGATCGAAAGCCACTTTCTCCACGCCGGCAGCCTTCGCCTTCTCGGCAATGCGCTTGCCAATCAGCGTAGCGGCAGCCACGTTGCCACCCTTGCCGATGGCGCCCAGTTGGGTGCGCACTTCGGCTTCGGCGGTGGAGGCCGAAGCCAGCACCTTGGTGCCGTCTTCCGACACCACGCTTGCGTAGATGTGGAGGTTCGTACGGTTCACGCTCAGACGTGCCACGCCTTGCTGTGCAATGCGGATGCGGGTCTGGCGGGCACGACGGAGACGCTGCTCTTTCTTGGTCAACATAATGCAGCTCCTTACTTCTTCTTGGTCTCTTTGATCACGACCTTCTCATCCGAGTAACGGATGCCCTTGCCCTTGTAGGGCTCGGGAGGACGAACGGCACGGATCTCAGCAGCCATTTGGCCAACGGCCTGGCGGTCAGCACCCTTGACCAAGATTTCGGTCGGTGTGGGGGTGGTGACAGTGATGCCGGCCGGCATTTCGAAGTTCACCGGGTGCGAAAAGCCGATCGCCAGGTTCAGCTTGGAGCCCGAGGCCGAAGCCTTGAAACCCACGCCAACCAGCGACAGCTTCTTCTCGAAGCCCTTGCTCACGCCCACCACCATGTTGTTCACCAGCTGACGCATGGTGCCGCTCATGGCGTTGGCTTCGCGCGAGTCATTGACAGGCTCGAAAGACAGCTTGCCTTCGTTGTTGGAGATCTTCACCAGAACGTTCTGGGCTTGCGACAGCGTGCCGCCGGTGCCCTTCACATTGATCTGGTCGTCTTTGATGGACACATCCACGCCTGCGGGGATGGCCACGGGAGTCTTTGCTACGCGAGACATTTCAGTATTTCTCCTTAATGTCCGTTAGGCCACGTAGCACAGCACTTCGCCGCCCACGCCAGTGGCGCGTGCCTTGCGATCCGTCATCACGCCCTTGGGAGTGGTGACGATGGCAACGCCCATACCGTTCATGACCTGGGGGATTGCGTCACGGCCCTTGTACACGCGCAGGCCGGGACGGCTCACGCGCTCGATGCGCTCGATCACCGGACGGCCGGCGTAGTACTTCAGGGTAATTTCGAGTTCGGACTTGCCAGCGTCGGTCTTCACTTGGAAGCCGTCGATGTAGCCTTCATCCTTCAGCACCTGGGCGATGGCAACCTTGACCTTGGAGGAAGGAGCCGTCACGGTGGTCTTGGAGACCATTTGTGCATTGCGGATGCGGGTCAGCAAGTCAGCGATGGGATCACTCATGCTCATGTTTAATCTCTCCTGCTTGCTTACCAGCTGGCCTTGGTGACACCGGGGATGTCGCCAGCGAAGGCCAGTTCACGGATCTTGGCGCGGCCCAGACCGAATTGACGGAAGGTGCCACGGGGACGACCCGTGATCTCGCAGCGGTTGCGCTGGCGAGTGGGGTTCGCGTTACGGGGCAGCTTCTGCAGGCCCAGGCGAGCGGCGTCGCGCTCTTCGTCGCTGCGCTTTGCGTCAGCGGCGATTGCCTTCAGTTCTGCGTATTTGGCAGCGTACTTGGCTGCCAGCTTTTCGCGCTTGAGTTCGCGCTGGATCAATGCAACTTTAGCCATGCGCCACCTCAGTTCTTGAAGGGGAAACGGAAAGCGGCGAGCAGTGCCTTGCACTCATCGTCGGTCCGAGCTGTCGTCGTGATGCTGATGTTCAGACCACGCAGAGCGTCCACCTTGTCGTACTCGATTTCGGGGAAGATGATCTGTTCCTTGACGCCGACGTTGTAGTTGCCGCGACCGTCGAAAGAACGGCCGGAGATACCACGGAAGTCACGCACGCGGGGCAGAGCCACGGTGACGAAACGGTCCAGGAATTCATACATCTGAACGCCACGCAGGGTCACCATGCAGCCAATGGCCTGACCTTCACGGATCTTGAAGCCGGCGATAGCCTTCTTGGCCTTGGTCACCACGGGCTTCTGACCAGCAATCTTGGTCAGGTCAGCCACGGCGTTGTCCATCACCTTCTTGTCGGCCACGGCTTCGCTCACACCCATGTTCAGGGTGATCTTGGTCAGACGGGGCACTTCCATGGAGGAGGTGTAGCCGAACTTTTCCTTGAGTTCAGCCGCGATCTTTTCGCGATACAGTTTTTGCAGTCGTGCCATGTGTTACCCCTTAGGCCGCCTTGATTTCGGCGCCGCTGGACTTGAACACGCGAACGCGTGTGCCGTCGGCCTGCACCTTGATGCCCACGCGATCAGCCTTGCCGGTCGCTGCATTGAAGATGGCCACGTTGGATTGGTGGATAGGCATGGCCTTTTCCACGATACCGCCGGTGGTGCCCTTCATGGGGTTCGGCTTGACGTGCTTCTTCACCATGTTGATGCCATCGATCAACAGGTGGGAGTCGTCCTTGCGAGCCGAGACCACGCCTTGCTTGCCCTTGTCACGGCCGGTCAGCACGATGATTTGGTCGCCCTTGCGAATCTTGTTCATGGTGCTTCCTTTAGAGAACTTCAGGTGCCAGGGACACGATCTTCATGAACTTTTCGTTGCGCAGTTCACGAGTCACGGGGCCAAAGATGCGGGTGCCGATAGGCTCCAGCTTGGCGTTCAGCAGAACGGCGGCGTTGCCGTCGAACTTGACGAGCGAGCCATCAGCACGGCGAATACCCTTCGCCGTACGCACCACGACCGCGCTGTAGACCTCGCCTTTTTTGACGCGTCCACGCGGTGCAGCTTCCTTGATGGTCACCTTGATGATGTCACCAACACTCGCATAGCGACGATGAGAACCGCCCAGCACTTTGATGCACTGAACAGACTTCGCGCCGGTGTTGTCGGCAACCTCTAACCGAGATTCTGTTTGGATCATTTCAATATTCCCAACTTGCTCCAGCAAACACTCGACAGCCCCAGAGTCTTCTCAAGGGCCGCGAGCAGCCAGTCAGTCTTGGGCCCGTCGTCCACGCCGAAAACCATTTCTCGGCGCTTCCACTGGGCAGATAACTTCACGATTTTCACGTGAAGCATGGGATTGTCCCAGAAATTCCTTTGCGCGTCAAACCCTTAGCTGCCTTTTCCACCCCTGGCCGGCAGCGTTGCGCAACCCCCACAAGAGCGCTATCAACCCAGGAGCAAGCTGGGCCTGCCGATGGCCGCACACCATCGGAAACACCCATAAAAAAGCCGAGCCTGGCGGGCTCGGCAAAGGGTGGCAGACTCAACGCAATCGTCTGCTGCGGGCTGGCCGCGCGTGCTACGGCGGCGCAGACATCGCAGCGGCTTGGGGCCACCGCGTTGGGTTCGGGCACGGCCCTGGCCCTGCGGAAAACGGACTTTCAAGCGCTTTCTTCATCATTTCCCCCTCCCTCGTCAGCCTTGTGCTGGCTGCTGTTCGCTGGCACCGTCACGAGATGCCATGGGCAGCATTCTGATTCATAAAAACAATCAAAGATAGATATCCATCAATTTTGACAATCTTTCCTTGGCTTGCATCTGCCTCCAAAAGCAAAACGCCCTGCAGTGCAGGGCGTTTTGCTTTTGGAGGGACTTCAGCCGCGATCAGGCCGGCAGGTACTGGGCCGCCAGCGGCATGAAGTCCGCCAGGCCGGCGTCCTGCCCCAACTCCTCCTGGAGGATGGCTGCCACGCGCGGCGCCACCTCGGCGGCCTTGCGCGCATCGAGGAACAGCAGGCGGCTGCGGCGCGCCAGCACGTCTTCTACGGTGCGCGCGTATTCGAAGCGCGCGGCAAAGCGCACCATGGCTTCGTTCAGGCCGTCTGCCAGCCATTCGTCGTTGCCCGGCAACGCCTCCACTGCCGAGGCTTCCGTGCCATAGGAGTGCAGGCCCTGGACCTGGTTCATGCGGTGGTGCACGGCGGACTCGGCCGGAGCACCGGCCAGCGGCAGGCGGGCCGTGACGCCGCCGGGGCGATGCGGCAGGCGGCCGATGGCAAAGCACTCGGAGAGCACGTCTTCGGCCATGGCGCGGTAGGTGGTCCATTTGCCGCCCGTGACGGTGACCAAGCCGGTGCGGCTGGACATGACCGTGTGCTCGCGGCTGATCTTCTTGGTGTTCTCGCCGTCGTCGTCCTGGGGCTTGACCAGCGGGCGCAGGCCGACCCACATGCTGCGCACGTCGGCCAGCGTGGGCTGGCGCGTGAGGTAGCGTCCGGCCTCGGTGAGGATGAAGTCCAGCTCCTCGGGGAACGGCAGGGGCTCGCGCGCCAGGTCGTTGCGCGGGGTGTCGGTGGTGCCCAGGATGACCTTGCCCAGCCAGGGCACGGCAAAGAGCACGCGGCCATCGGCCGTCTTGGGCACGAGCAGGGCGTGATCGCTGGGCAGGAAGTCGCGGTCCACGACCACGTGCACGCCCTGGCTGGGCGCGACCATGGGCTTGACGGGACGGCCCTGGGCCTCGGCATCCTGCTGGCGGAACAGGTCCACCCAGGGCCGGTGGCGTTGACCACGCACTTGGCGCGCAGCGTGAAGCGCCGGCCCGATTCCGTGTCTTCGCAGACCAGGCCGGCGACCTTGCCGCCTTCATGCAGCAGTTCAAGCGCGGGGCAGTAGTTGACCAGCAGCGCGCCCTTGGCGGCGGCCGTGCGGGCCAGCGCCAGCGCCAGGCGGGCATCGTCGAACTGGCCGTCCCAGTATTTGACGCCGCCCTTGAGGCCTTGCTGGCGCACGGTGGGCAAACACTTAACGGTGCTGGAGCGCGAGAGGAATTCGGTGGCGCCCAGGCCTGCCTTGCCGGCCAGCGCGTCATACATCTTGAGGCCGATGCCGTAGAACGGCGTGTCCAGCAGCTTGTAGGACGGCATGACAAAGGCCAGCGGCTGCGCCAGATGGGGCGCGTTGTGCAGCAGCGTGGTGCGCTCGTGCAGCGCTTCGCGCACCAGGGCAATGTTGCCCTGGGCCAGGTAGCGCACGCCACCATGGACCAGCTTGGTTGCGCGCGAGGACGTGCCCTTGGCGAAGTCATGCGACTCCACCAGCACGACCTTGAACCCGCGCGCCGCCGCGTCCAGGGCCACGCCCAGGCCGGTGGCACCGCCGCCGATGATGGCCAGATCGTAGGTTTCAGGCTGGGCCAGGCGTTCCAGCAGGGCGGCGCGGCCGGTGGGCAGAGGGGAAGCAGCGAGGGACATGGATCTTCGACGAAGGAATGTGGGGCAAGTTAACAGGGCGCCATGTAGCCGCCATGTCAGCACCCGGGACGCCACGCCTGCGCCCAATGCGAAGGGGACGGAATCGGGTTTTCCGCTATTTTCGCTCGTTTTTGTATTTTTTTCTTCGCTATCTTTCGTTTCGTGTTTTTGGCGACCCAGGAAGCCCCAACGATGGACTGCGATGCCAACACAGCGCATGCCGTCCAAAACCGGCGCGGCCCAACTCAGGGACGCCGAGCAAGAGCCGCCTCGCGGCGAGGGCGTCGTCCCCCTCCCGCGAAGCGAGAGAGGGGGAAGGCGCGTCAGCGCCTCAGGGGGTGCTTTTACCGAACTTTTCCGTTTTTCCAGGCATTGAGCAGCGTGTCATACGCAATCGTCTCGCCCTTGGGCTTTTCATTGGCCAGCTTCTTCCACGGCGCCTGCTTGTCGCTGAGCCACTTGGCCGGGTCGCCCTTGGGGTTGAGCTTGGGCGCGCAGTGCGCCATGCCGGCACGCTGCAGGCGGGACATGACCTGGTCCATTTCCTCGGCCAGGTTGTCCATGGCGCCCTGGGGCGTCTTCTCGCCGGTGACGGCCTGGGCCACGTTCTTCCACCACAGCTGGGCCAGCTTGGGGTAGTCGGGCACGTTGTTGCCGGTGGGCGTCCAGGCCACGCGGGCGGGGCTGCGGTAGAACTCGACCAGGCCGCCGAGCTTGGGCGCCATGTCGGTCATGGCCTTGGAGCGGATGTCGCTCTCGCGGATGGGCGTCAGGCCGACGATGGTCTTCTTGAGGCTGGTGGTCTTGGCGGTGACGAACTGCGCGTAGAGCCAGGCGGCGGCCGTGCGGTTGGCGTCATGGTCCTTGAAGAAGGTCCAGCTGCCCACGTCCTGGTAGCCGTTTTGCATGCCGTCCTTCCAGTACGGGCCGTTGGGGCCGGGCGCCATGCGCCATTTGGGCGTGCCGTCGGCATTGACCACGGGCAGGCCGGGCTTGGTCATGTCGGCCGTGAAGGCGGTGTACCAGAAGATCTGCTGCGCGATATGGCCCTGGGCAGGCACGGGGCCGGACTCGCCGAAGGTCATGCCCATGGCTTCCTTGGGCGCGTATTTCTTCATCCAGTCCACGTACTTGGTGAGCGCGAACACGGCGGCCGGCGAGTTGGTGGCACCCCCGCGCGAGACCGAGGCGCCCACGGGCGTGCACTTGTCGTCGGCCACGCGGATGCCCCATTCATCGACGGGCATGCCGTTGGGAATGCCCTTGTCGGCCGCGCCGGCCATGGACAGCCAGGCATCGGTGAAGCGCCAGCCCAGCGACGGGTCCTTCTTGCCGTAGTCCATGTGGCCGTAGATGGGCTTGCCGTCGATCTGCTTGACGTCGTTGGTGAAGAACTCGGCGATGTCCTCGTAGGCGCTCCAATTCAGCGGCACGCCCAGCTCGTAGCCGTACTTGGCCTTGAACTTGTCCTTGAGGTCCTTGCGCTCGAACAGGTCGGCGCGGAACCAGTAGAGATTGGCGAACTGCTGGTCGGGCAGCTGGTAGAGCTTGCCGTCGGGCGCGGTGGTGAAGCTGGTGCCGATGAAGTCCTTGATGTCCAGGCCCGGATTGGTGAAGTCCTTGCCGGCGCCGGCCATGTAGTCGGTCAGGCTCATGATGCGGCCGTAGCGGTAGTGCGTGCCGATCAGGTCGGAGTCGGAGATCCAGCCGTCATAGATGGACTTGCCCGACTGCATCGAGGTCTGCAGCTTCTCGACCACGTCGCCTTCCTGGATCAGGTCGTGCTTGACGGTGATGCCCGTGATCTCGGTGAAGGCCTTGGCCAGCGTCTTGCTCTCGTACTCGTGCGTGGTGATGGTCTCGGAGACCACGGCGATCTCCTTGACGCCCTTGGCCTGCAGCTTCTTGGCCGCCTCGATGAACCACTTCATCTCGGCCATCTGCTGGTCCTTGGACAGCGTGCTGGGCTGGAACTCCGCGTCGATCCACTTCTTGGCTTCCGCCTCTCCGGCCCAGGACGCCTGCCCCGCCGCCAGCAGGGCCGCCGCGAGGGCGATGGTATGAAGTCGTTGTTTCATCTGCCGTCTCCTAGATTCTTGCTGTCTCCCCGACATGCACATGCACCAGCGGGCCCCGGGGGAGCTTCGGACCCGGCTGTCGATAAATGGAATGAAGTGATCAGCCTTTGCGCATCACGACGGCCAGCACGAGCATGGACAGCACCAGGCTGATCCACACCGAAGGCTCGGCCTCCAGCGAGAACCACTGCACCATCCTCTCGCCCAGGCCCACCCAGGCCAGATTGACATAGGCCGCCAGCAGCAACCCGATGAACAGCCGGTCCCCGCGCGTCGTCGCCATCGGCAGCCAGCCCTTGCGCATCACGGTCGGGCTGCGCAACTCCCACAGCGTCATGCCCACCAGCATCAGCACGATGCAACTGAAGAACACCGCCACCGGCAGCGTCCAGGCCATCCAGGAAAACATTGACGAGTCCTTTCAGAAACAAAAACCACTGCCCGTCGAAACTGGCGCGACCCCAAGCGAGGGACAGCGAGCAAGGGCCGCCCCGCCGCGAGGCTGTCGTCCCCCTCCCCCGCGAAGCGGGTAGAGAGGGGGAAGGCGCGCAAGCGACTCAGGGGGTGCCTCACACCCTCCCCATTGCGAACCCCTTGGCGATGTAATGCCGCACGAACCAGATCACGATGGCGCCCGGCACGATGGTCAGCACGCCGGCCGCCGCCAGCGTCGCCCAGTCCATGCCCGAGGCCGAGACGGTGCGCGTCATGGTCGCCACGATGGGCTTGGCGTTCACGCTGGTCAGCGTGCGCGCCAGCAGCAGCTCCACCCAGCTGAACATGAAGCAGAAGAAGGCCGCCACGCCCACGCCGGCCTTGATCAGCGGCAGGAAGATGGTGAGGAAAAAGCGCGGGAAGGAGTAGCCGTCGATATAGGCCGTCTCGTCGATCTCGCGCGGGATGCCGCTCATGAAGCCCTCCAGGATCCAGACGGCCAGCGGCACGTTGAACAGCAGGTGGGCCAGGGCCACGGCGATGTGCGTGTCCATCAGGCCCACCGTGGTGTAGAGCTGGAAGAAGGGCAGCAGGAAGACGGCCGGCGGCGTCATGCGGTTGGTCAGCAGCCAGAAGAACACATGCTTGTCGCCCAGGAACTGGTAGCGCGAGAACGCATAGGCCGCCGGCAGCGCCACCGTGAGCGAGATCACGGTATTGATGGCCACGTAGATCAGGCTGTTGATGTAGCCCGAGTACCAGGAGGCGTCGGTGAAGATGGTTTGGTAGTTGGCCCAGGTGAAATGCTGGGGCCACAGCGAGAAGCTCGACAGGATCTCCTCGTTGGTCTTGAAGCTCATGTTGACCATCCAGTAGATGGGCAGCACGGCGAACAGCAGGTAGGCGACGAGGAACAGCGTGCGCTTGTGGAAACGGCGGTCTTCAGTCATGTCCGGCCTCCCGCAGGGCCACCCCAAGGGAGGCCGAGCCCCCTCGGGGGGCAGTGAACGAAGGGAGCGTGGGGTCATTCTCTTGCCCCTTCCTTGTCTGCCGTGCCCACGCGCTGCATCCAGTTGTAGAGGATGAAGCACAGCAGCAGGATGATGAGGAAATAGATCAGCGAGAAGGCAGCCGCCGGCCCCAGGTCGAACTGGCCCACGGCCTTTTGCGTCAGGTACTGCGACAGGAAGGTGGTCGCATTGCCGGGCCCGCCGCCCGTGAGCACGAAGGGCTCGGTGTAGATCATGAAGCTGTCCATGAAGCGCAGCAGCACGGCAATCATCAGCACGCCGCGCATCTTGGGCAGCTGGATGTAGCGGAACACCGCGAACTTGCTGGCGCCGTCGATGCGCGCGGCCTGGTAGTAGGCGTCGGGAATGGAGCGCAGGCCCGCGTAGCACAGCAGGGCCACCAGCGGCGTCCAGTGCCAGACATCCATGACCAGCACGGTGAGCCAGGCATGGGTGGCATTGCCCGTGTAGTTGTAGTCCACGCCCAGCGCGTTGAGCGCCGCGCCCAGCAGTCCGATATCGGCGCGGCCGTAGATCTGCCAGATGGTGCCGACCACGTTCCACGGAATCAGCAGCGACAGCGAGACCACGACCAGCACGGCCGAGGCCTTCCAGCCCTGGGCCGGCATGGACAGGGCCAGCGCGATGCCCAGCGGAATCTCCACCAGCAGCACGGCCAGCGAAAAACCGATCTGGCGCAGCAGGGCCGAGTGCAGTTCCTCGTCGCGCATGACCTGGGCAAACCACTCCGTGCCCACGAACACGCGCCGGTCCGGACTGATGATGTCCTGCACCGAGTAGTTCACCACCGTCATCAGCGGGATGATGGCCGAGAAGGCCACGCAGATGATGACCGGCAGGATCAGCAGCCAGGCCTTCTGGTTGACGGGCTTGATTGAACTCATCTCAGGCACCCCTCAAGCTAATGCACAAACCGCGGCCTACGAGACCGGAGCTACCCAGCTCAGGGACACCGAGCAAGGGCCGCCCCGCCGCAAGGGTGTCGTCCCCCTCCCGCGTCGCGAGAGAGGGGGAAGCGGCGCAGCCGCTCAGGGGTGCCTCATACCAACTCCTCGTTGACGTAGTAGCAGGTGTGGGGGCCCTGCAGCTGTACCCATACCGTTTCACCCACGGCGGGCAGGAAGGCATCGGCGCCGCAGCGCAGCTTGAGCAGCCGCTCGCCCAGGCGCGCCACCAGCAACTGGTGCGTGCCCACGTCCTGCACGCGCTCCACCGTGCAGGCCACGGCGCCGGGCGCGTCGGCCGAGGCCAGTGCCAGGTACTCGGGGCGTATGCCCAGGCTCAGCGGCAGGCTGGGCGCCACGCCGGCCAGCGCTTCGGGCAGGGGCAGGTACTGGCCCTCGGCCAGCAGCCGGCCGCCGTCCTGCTGCAGCGGCACGAAGTTCATGCCCGGCGAGCCAATGAAGTGGCCGACGAAGGCGTGGCTGGGCCGCTCGAAAAGCTGGGCGGGCGTGCCCACCTGCACGGCGCGCCCGCGCGTCATGACCACAACGTGCTCGGCAAAGGTCAGGGCCTCCACCTGGTCGTGCGTCACATAGATCAGCGTGAGCCGCAGTTCATGGTGGATCTGCTTGAGCTTGCGGCGCAGCTGCCACTTGAGCTGGGGGTCGATCACCGTGAGCGGCTCGTCGAACAGCACGGCCGACACATCGGGCCGCACCAGGCCCCGGCCCAGCGAGATCTTCTGCTTGGCATCGGCCGACAGGCCGGCCGCGCGCTGGTCGAGCTGGCCGCTCATCTCCAGCATCTCGGCGATCTGGCCGACCCGCGCGCGGATGCGCTCCTCGGGCATGCGGCGGTTCCTCAGCGGAAAGGCCAGGTTCTCGGCCACGGTCATGGTGTCGTAGATCACCGGGAACTGGAACACCTGGGCGATGTTGCGTTCCTGGGGCGTGGCGCGCGTCATGTCGCGGCCGTCGAACAGCACCTTGCCCTGCGAGGGCACCAGCAGGCCCGACATGATGTTGAGCATGGTGGTCTTGCCGCAGCCCGAGGGGCCGAGCAGCGCATAGGCGCCGCCGTCCTCGAAGACCATGCTCAGCGGCAGCAGCGCGTAGTCGCTGTCCTGCTGCGGGTTCGGCTTGTAGGAGTGGGCCAGATCAAGTTCTATGCGGGCCATCTCATCGTCCTCCGGGCCGCGCCGGCGCCAGCACAAGCGCGCCGTCCGTGCCGAACACGTAGGCATGGGCCGGATCCAGGTGCAGCGTGACCGCGCTGCCCAGGTCCAGATGGTGCACGCCCGTGACCTGGGCCACCAGCTCGCCCCAGGGCGTGGTGGCATGCACGAAGGTGTCGGAGCCCGAAATCTCGGCCAGTTCCACCACACCCTGCAATGCCAGATCGCCGGGCCGGGACTGCAGGCGCAGGGCGCTGGCGCGCAGGCCCAGGGTCAGTGGGCCGGACACGGCCAGGTCCGCAGGCAGCGCCACGGGCAGCCGCGCGCCGCCCGGCAGTTGCAGCCCGCCCTCCACGGCACTGGCCGCGATCAGGTTCATGGGCGGATCGCTGAAGGCGCGCGCCACGCGCAGCGAATTCGGCTGATGGAAGACCTCGGCCGTGGGGCCGTACTGCAGCAGTTCGCCCTCATGCAGCACAGCCGTGTAGCCACCCAGCAGCAGGGCCTCGCCGGGCTCGGTGGTGGCATAGACCACGGTGGAGTCGCCCGTGGCGAACAGCTGGGTCAGTTCCTCGCGCAGTTCCTCGCGCAGCTTGTAGTCGAGGTTGACCAGGGGCTCGTCCAGCAGCATCAGCGGAGCGCCCTTGGCCAGGGCGCGCGCCAGCGCCACGCGCTGCTGCTGGCCGCCCGACAGCTCGGCCGGGTAGCGGTCCAGGAACATCTCGATGTGCAGCCGCTCGGCCAGGGCGCGCACGCGCTGCGCCACGTCGCGGTCGCCGCGCAGCTTGAGCGGCGAGGCGATGTTGTCCGCCACCGTGAGCGAGGGATAGTTGATGAACTGCTGGTAGACCATGGCCACGTTGCGCTCGCGCACGGGCATGCCGGTCACATCGACGCCATCGGCGCGCACACGGCCTTCGGTGGGCACGTCCAGGCCGGCCATGATGCGCATCAGGCTGGTCTTGCCGGCCTGCGTGGCACCCAGCAGCACGGTCACCGCGCCGCTTTCCAGTTCAAGGTGCATGGGGTGCAGCCAGGTCTGGCCGCCCACGCGTTTGCTGATTCTCTCCAACACCAGTTCCACGACCGCCCTCACTGACGAGGCCGCCTCGGGGGGCAGCGATTGAACAAGGAGAAACATCTCGCTCAAGGCGGCGATTGCGCGCCATCCGAAAGCAAGAACGTGATCATTTTTGTTCTTTCCAGATCGCAGCCCATCAACACATACCCTAGGTGCTGTTCTTTTTTCTTCGTTTTAAAGTTCCCCAACCCACGGCCGGCCAGGGGCAAATGCGCTATAAACCGGTCGCCCCGCCTTGTTTGCCTGAGAACGCACCAGATCTGGAATCGCCGCCGTGAACACCAATCCCCGACAACTACAGCTGCTCGACGAAGTGCGCAGCCGCCAGTCCACTTCGGTGGAGCAGCTGGCCGAGATCCTGGGCGTGACCCTGCAGACCGTGCGCCGCGACATACAGAAGCTGGCCGATGCGGGCCTGATGGTGCGCTTTCACGGCGGCGTGCGCGTGCCCAGCGCCACGGTGGAGAACCTGGGCCACACCCAGCGCCAGGTGCTGCATGCCGAAGGCAAGTCGCGCATTGCGCGCGCCGTGGCCGACGCCATTCCCAACGGCTGCTCGCTAATCCTGAACATCGGCACCACCACCGAGGCCGTGGCCCAGGCCCTGCTCAAGCACCGGGGCCTGCGCGTGATCACCAACAACCTCAACGTGGCGGCCATCCTCAGCTCCAACGCGGACTGCGAAGTCATCGTGGCCGGCGGCGTGGTGCGCACACGCGACCGGGGCATCGTGGGCGAGGCGGCCGTGGACTTCATCCGCCAGTTCAAGGTGGACATCGCCCTGATCGGCATCTCGGCCATCGAGCCCGATGGCAGCCTGCGCGACTTCGACATGCGCGAAGTCAAGGTGGCCCAGACCATCATTGCCCAGTCGCGCGAGGTCTGGCTGGCCGCAGACCACAGCAAGTTCCACCGCCAGGCCATGGTGGAGCTGGCACGCCTGGACCAGATCGACCGCCTGTTCACCGATACCGCGCCCCCCGCTCCGTTCGATGCCCTTCTGCGCGAAGCAGAAGTGCAATGCGTGGTGGCGCAATAAGTTTTCCGCAGCCGCTGCGCCACCGCCCGCACAGGACACGCGCACCGGCCCTGCTTTTCCTGGATACCGCACCATGACCTATCTGCTTGCCCTGGACCAGGGCACCTCCAGCTCGCGCAGCATCGTCTTCGATACCCAGGGCCGCATCGTGGCCTCGGCCCAGCTGGAGCTGCCGCAGATCTATCCCCGGCCCGGCTGGGTCGAGCACGATCCGCGCGAGATCTGGCGCACCCAGCTGGCCACGGCGCGCGAGGCCCTGGCCAAGGCCGGGCTGGCGGCGGCCGACATCCGCGCCCTGGGCATCACCAACCAGCGCGAGACCACCGTGGTCTGGAACCGCGCCACGGGCCAGCCCATACACCACGCCATCGTCTGGCAGGACCGCCGCGCCGAGCCGCTGTGCGCCCAGCTGCGCGAGGCCGGCCATGCAGACACCATCCAGCGCAAGACGGGCCTGTTGATCGACGCCTATTTCTCGGGCACCAAGCTGCGCTGGATCCTGGACAACGTCAACGGCGCGCGCGCCGCCGCCGAGCGCGGCGAACTGGCCTTCGGCACCGTGGACAGCTGGCTGATCTGGCAGCTCACGGGCGGACGCCGCCATGTGACCGATGTCTCCAACGCCAGCCGCACCATGCTGTTCAACGTCCACACCAACCAGTGGGACGACGATCTGCTGGCGCTGCTGGAGATTCCGCGCGCGCTGATGCCCGAAGTGCTGCCTTCCGCCGCCGATTTCGGCCGCACGGCAGCCGAGGTGCTGGGCGGCGAGATCGCCATCGGCGGCGTGGCCGGCGACCAGCAAAGCGCCCTCTTCGGCCAGGCCTGCTTTTCGGCCGGCATGGCCAAGAACACCTATGGCACGGGCTGCTTCATGCTCATGCACACGGGCGGCGTGTTCCAGACCTCCGCCAACGGCCTGCTGACCACCGCTGCGGCACAGCCCACCGCTGCGCCGGCCTATGCGCTGGAAGGCAGCGTCTTCGTGGGCGGCGCCGTGGTCCAGTGGCTGCGCGACGGGCTGCGCGCCATCGAGCACAGCGGCCAGGTGCAGCAACTGGCCGAGAGCGTGCCCGATTCGGGCGGCGTGATGATGGTGCCGGCCTTCACCGGACTGGGCGCACCGTACTGGAAGCCCGATGCGCGCGGCACCATCACGGGCCTGACGCGCGGCACCACCATCGCCCACATCGCGCGGGCCGCGCTTGAATCCATCGCCTTCCAGAGCGCCGCCCTGCTGCTGGCCATGAGCCGCGACGCGGTGGCCAGCGGCGGCGCGCCGGTCAGCGAACTGCGCGTGGACGGCGGCGCCTGCGTCAACAACCTGCTCATGCAGTTCCAGGCCGACCTGCTGGGCATTCCCGTCGTGCGCCCGGCCTGCGTGGAGACCACGGCCCTGGGCGCTGCCTACCTGGCGGGCCTGTCCTCGGGCGTGTACCAGAGCACCGAGGAACTGTCGGCGCTGTGGAAGGCCGAGCGCCGCTTCGTGCCCACGCTGGACAAGCACCGCGCCGACGAGCTGATGGCGCGCTGGGAGCATGCGGTGGCCCAGACCGCGCTGGCGGCCTGACAACGGGCTCACGGCCTTGTTCAGGGCGGCCAGCCTGGTGCTTGCGGGCCTGCTGCTGGCCGGCTGCGCCGCGCCGCCCCAGGCCCTGCCGTCCCCGCAGCCCACGGCATGCGCGCGCCTGCAATGGCTGGGCAGCACCACGATTGCGCGCGATGAACCCATCCATGGCGCCACCACCGGCGGCATCTCGGGCCTGGACTACGACGCGCGACGCGGCGACTACGTGGCCATCAGCGATGACCGCTCGGCGCGCGGCCCCGCGCGCTGGATGCGCCTGCGCATGGAGCCGCTGGACGCCGGCCCCAACCCCTGGCAGGCGCAGGTCACCGAAGTGCACCCGCTGCTGGATGCCGAGGGCCGCTGGCTGCGCCCGCGCCATGCCGCGCCCGCCACCCAGCCCGTGCCCGACCCCGAAGCCATCCGCCTGCTGCCGGACGGCGGCCTGCTGTGGACCGATGAAGGCGACCCGGGCCGGGGCTTTGGCACCTCGCTGGTGAGGACCGACGCCACGGGCCGCCAGATTGCGCGGTGGTTCTACGCATTCAAGGACGAGGACGGCAGGCCGGGCCTGCGCTCGAACTTCGGCTTCGAGGGGCTGGCCGTCACGCCGGACGGCCAACAGGCCTGGCTGGCCCTGGAAGCGCCGCTGCGCCAGGACGGCCCGCGCGCCAGCGCCGGCTCGGCGGGCGCGCCCGTGCGCATCAGCCTGGTCAGCCTGGACGATGGCCGGCTGCTGCGCCAGATCGCCTACCAGCCCGATGCCGTGCCGGCCGCCAGCTGGGCCCTTCCCCAGCGCGAGGTCAACGGCATCAGCGAAATCCTGCCGGACGGTCCCGACCATCTGCTGGTGCTGGAGCGCTCCTACAGCCCGGGCCACGGCTTTGGCGCGCGGCTGTACCGCATCAGCCTGGAGGCACCTGACACGCTGGCCCTGGCCAGCTTCGCGCAAACGCCGCCACAGGTGGCCGTCAAGCAACTGGTGGCCGATCTGTCCACCGTGCAGCCCGGCCGGCTGGACAACATGGAAGCCATGTCCTGGGGCCCGCCGCTGCCCGACGGCACCCGCGTGCTGGTGTTCGCCAGTGACGACAACTTCAACCCGGCGCAGGCCAACCAGATCCTGATCACCGCCTACCGTCCCTCGCCGCCCTGCGCACCCTGAAGGCGCTTCAGGGCGTGGCCTGCACCTGCTCCTGCGGCAGGTAGATGCGCGTCAGCCCGCGCGCAATGGCCTCCACGATCTGCTCGCGCCGCAGGCCGATGTGCTCGGCCATCAGGCGCTCGCTGGCCTGGGCGTCGCGCGCGCGCAGGGCCTGCAGGATTTCCAGGTGCTCGTGCTGGGTGGAGGCGCGCCCCACGTTCTCCATGTCGATCCAGCGGATGAAGCGGATGCGCTCGTTCAGGCTCGCCAGCATGCGCCGCAGCTCGGCGTTGCCGGCCATGTCGGCAATGCGCAGGTGGAATCCCTCGTCCAGGTCCACCAGTTGCCGGATCGGCGTATCGGAGGCCACGCGCTGGCTCTGCTCCAGGTAGGCCAGGGCCTCGTCGAGCTGGGCATCGGTGGCGCGCTCCACGGCCAGCCGCACGCATTCGCGTTCCACGGCCACGCGGGCCTCGTACAGGTCCAGCGACTCCTTCACGTCCAGCTCGCGCCGCATGTAGCCGCGGCTGGCCGGCAGCAAAAAGCCATCGGCCACCAGCCGCGTCAGTGCCTCGCGCACGGGCGTGCGGCTCACGCCCAGGCGCAGCGCCAGTTCGCTCTCGCTCAGGCGCTCGCCTGGCTTGAATTCGTAGGAGATGGCCATGTCACGCAGCGTGCTGTAGACGCTGGAGCCCCGTTCATGGCGGATGTTGGAGATTTTCATGGCGCCATTGTGCCCTTTGGCGCTGCGCATTCTTTTAAGTATACTGAAATGGATTCTTAAAAATCCCGTCACCCAACCTGCCTGGAGACTCCCGACATGACCACCGCTTTCAATGGCGCCGACGCCATGGTCCGCATGCTGCAGCTCAATGGCGTCAAGCACATCTTCGGCCTGTGCGGCGACACCAGCCTGCCCTTCTATGACGCCATGGCGCGGCTGGACCACGGCATGGACCACATCCTCACGCGGGACGAGCGCAGCGCCGGCTACATGGCCGACGCCTATGCGCGCGTCACAGGCAAGGTGGGCGTGTGCGAAGGCCCCAGCGGCGGCGGCGCCACCTACCTGCTGCCCGGCCTGGCCGAGGCCAACGAATCCTCGGTGCCCGTGCTGGGCATCACTTCGGACGTTTCCGTGGGCGCGCGCGGCAAGTTCCCGCTGACCGAACTCGACCAGCAGGCGCTGTACAGGCCGCTGACCAAGTGGAATACCACCATCGACCGCGTGGACCAGATTCCGCACGCCGTGCGCAGCGCCTTTCGCGCCATGACCACGGGCCGGCCCGGCGCCACCCATATCTGCCTGCCCTATGACGTGCAAAAGCACACGCTGGATCCGGCCGATGTCTGGGCCCAGCCAGGGCATGACCACTATCCGGCCTACCGGTCCGCGCCCGATCCGGCGGCCGTGGCCGAGGCCGCCGACCGCCTGGTGGCGGCCCGCTGCCCCGTCCTGATCTGCGGCGGCGGCGTGCTCATCGCAGGCGCCAGCGCCGCACTGGATGCGCTGGCCACCCTGCTCAATGCGCCCGTGTGCTCCAGCGTCAGCGGCCAGGGCAGCCTGGCGGGCAGCCATCCGCTCAATGCCGGCGTGGTGGGCACCAATGGCGGCGTGGAGGCCACGCGCGCCGTGGTGGCGCAGGCCGATCTGGTGATGTTCATCGGCGCCCGTGCCGGCTCCACTACCACCGAGCACTGGCAGATGCCCTCGCGCAAGGTCACCATCGTCCATCTGGACGTGGACGCCATGACCATAGGCACCAACTACCGCACCGACGTGGCCCTGGTGGGCGACGCCCTGCTGGGCCTGCAGGCGCTGCACGCGGCCGTGCAGCAGCGCATCGCCCGCCGCCCCGCCGATGCCTCGGACGGCGCCGCGCTGGCGGCCACCGCGCGCGCCGCCAAGCAGGCCTTCTTCGCGCCGCTGGCCGCCTCGCTGGAGCGCCCCATCAAGCCCGAACGCGTGGTGGACACGCTCAACCGCCTGCTGCCCGCGCGCGCCATCGTGGTGGCCGACCCCGGCACGCCCTGCCCCTACTTCACGGCCTATTTCGACGCCCCCCAGGCCGGCCGACACTTCATCACCAACCGCGCGCACGGGGCGCTGGGCTTTGCCATGTCCGCCGGCTTTGGCGCCGCCATCGGCCAGCCCGATTCCGTGGTGGTCGCGGTCATGGGCGACGGCAGCTTCGGCTTCACCTGCGGCGAGCTGGAAACCATCGTGCGCCGCAACGTGCCGCTGAAGATGATCGTGTTCTCCAACAGCGTGTTCGGCTGGATCAAGGCCAGCCAGAAGTCCGGCTACGATGAACGCTACTTTTCAGTCGACTTCAACCGCACCCACCATGCCCGCGTGGCCGAGGCCTTCGGCGTCAAGGCCTGGCAGGTGCATGACCCGGCAGATCTCGAAGCCGCGCTCAAGGCCGCGCTGATGCACGACGGCCCGGCGCTGGTGGATGTGATCTCGCAAGAGCTCCAGGACACGGCCGTGCCGGTGAGCCAGTGGATGGGTTGACGCCAGGCCCCACGCACAGATTCCCGATTTCCTGCCCGCCAATGCGCTTGAAAAGGAGCCTTCCCATGCCCCATCCACCCTCACGCCGCCAGCTGCTGCTGGCCACGGCCGCCGCATGCCTGCTGGGGCCGGCCGGCACGGCATCCGCGCAGGGCGCCGCCCCGCTCAAGCTGGTCATCACCTTCCCGCCGGGGGGCAGCACCGACATCGCCGCCCGCATACTGCAGCCGCGCCTGGGCGAGGTGGCCGGGCGCCCGGTGATCGTGGAGAACCGCCCCGGCGCCGCCAGCCAGATCGCCACCCAGTACGTGGCCAAGTCCGCCCCGGACGGCAACACCCTGCTGTTCAGCTTCGACACCCATGCCATCAATCCCATCGCCAAGTCCCGGCTGCCCTACGACACCTTCAAGGACTTCACGGGCGTGTCGCTGGCGCTGCGCTTCCCGCTGGTGATCGGCGCCTCGGCCTCGGTGCCCGCCAGGGACCTGGCCGGCTTCCTGGAGCTGGCGCGCCGCAACCCGGGCAAATACAGCTACGCATCGACCGGCCTGGGGTCCATGAACCACCTGGTGATGGAGGACATCAAGCGCCGCTCGGGCACCTACGTGCTGCACGTGCCCTACGGCGGCGGCGGCCCGGCCGTGCAGGCCGTGCTCGGCAATGTGTCCGACCTCACCCTGCTCAGCTATGCGGCGCTGCGCGGCCAGATTTCGGCGGGCAAGATCAAGCCGCTGGCCGTGACCGGCCTCAAGCGCCTGCCCGAGCTGCCCGACGTGCCCACCGTGGCCGAGTCAGGCTTCCCGGGCTTCGAGGCCTACTCGTGGATCGGCGTTTTCGCACCTTCCGCCACGCCGGCAGCCACGGTGCACAAGCTCACCGAAGACTTCCAGGCCACGCTGAACACGCCCGACATCCGCAGCAAGCTCATGCAGTCGGGCTTTGAAGTCATGGCCACGGACGGACCCGCCCTCGACCGCTGGGTGCGCCAGGAATATGAGCGCTGGGGCCGCTTCGTGCGCGACAACAAGGTCCAGCTCGAAGACTGAGAATCCGGACGGCACCCCCTTACACCACACAGGAGCTTTCATGGCACTTCCGCTGGACCACATCGTCATCGCCGTGCAGGACCTCGAGGCCGCCGTGGCGGACTACCGCGCGCTGGGCTTCCAGGTCGCCATCGGCGGCCGCCATCCGGGCCGCACCTCGCACAACGCACTGGTCGTGTTTGCCGACGGCGCCTACCTGGAGATCATTGCCTGGACCGCCCCGGCGCCCGAAGAGCGCTGGTACCGCACGCTGCGCGACCATGGCGAGGGGCTGGTGGACTTCGCTCTGCTGCCCCAAAGCACCTCCCAGGCGCTGGCCGAGGCACGCGGGCGGGGGCTGGATACCCTGGTCGGCCCCGTGGACGGAGGCCGCGTGCGCCCCGATGGCGCGCAACTGCTGTGGCAGACGGCGCGCCACGCCACGCCCGACCTGCCCTTCCTGTGCGGCGACGTCACGCCGCGCGCACTGCGCGTGCCCGAAGGCAGCGTGCGCGAGCATCCCAACGGCGCGCTGGGCGTGGCCTCGCTGACCGTCGCCGTGCACGACCTGGACGCCAGCCTGGACCGCTACCGGGCGCTGCTGGGCCCAGGCCTGCCGCTGGAGAGGCTGGACGACCAGGGCGTGCGGCTGGCATTGCCGGGGTTCGACCTGCTGCTGCAAGGCGCGCAGGCACTGGCGGCCTCCGACGCATTGCGCCAGCGCCTTGCCACGCGCGGAGAGGGCCCTTGCGCGCTCACCCTGCGCCAGCGGCCCGGCGCCCCGGCACAGCCCCTGGACCTGGCCGCCAGCCATGGCGTGGACATGCGCTGGCACGGTGGGAACACGCTCTAAACTCTTCGTTTTCCTTCTCCACCGCCACCAGCATGAACACTGTTTCCACAGCCTCCCCTGTCATCGCCTTCATCGGTGGCGGCAACATGGCCAGCGCCATCATCGGCGGACTGATCGGCCAGGGCCAATCCGCAGACCGCATCGTCGTCGTCGAACCCTTCGAGGCTGCACGCGACGCGCTGCGCACGAACTTCGGCATCACGGCCCATGCCGATGCCGCGGCCGCCGCCAGCGCGCTGGACGGTGCCAGCATCGTGGTCTGGGCCGTCAAGCCCCAGACCTTCAAGGAAGCCGCCCAGGCCGTGGCACCGCACACCGCCCAGGCCCTGCACCTGAGCGTGGCCGCCGGCATTCCCACGGACTCCATCGCCCAGTGGCTGGGCACGGGCCGCATCGTGCGCGCCATGCCCAATACGCCGGCCCTGGTGGGCAAGGGCATGACGGGCCTGTTCGCCCGCGCCCAGGTCGATGCCGCAGGCAAGAGCGCCATCGAGCAGGTGGTGGCCACCACGGGCCAGTTCGTCTGGGTCGACCAGGAAGCGCACCTGGACGCCGTGACCGCACTGTCGGGCTCGGGCCCGGCCTATGTCTTCCTGTTCCTCGAAGCCATGACACAGGCCGGCGTGGACATGGGCCTCACGGCCGAGCAGTCCTACCGCCTGGGCGTGGCCACCTTCCAGGGCGCATCGGAACTGGCCGCCCGCTCCACCGAAAGCGCCGACGTGCTGCGCCAGCGCGTGACCAGCAAGGGCGGCACCACCCACGCCGCCATCACCCACATGCAGGCGCAACAGGTGCCCGAGCATTTCGTGGCCGCCATGCGGGCAGCGGAAACACGGGCCAAGGAGCTGGCCGCCGAATTCGGCAGGTAGGACACGCCCGCGCGCGCCCCTCTTTGTGGTGGCAAGGGGACGGTGCGCCAGATTCCTGCAAAAACCAGATAGTTCTGATGGTGGAAGCAAGCGGCACTCGGTAGAAATCGGCAATTGACCGGCTGCGCGGAAAGCCCCGCGCCGGTCATGACCTGCCACCGCAGTTTCCACCAAGCATCCGCCTCGGCGGGACGTGCATCGCCTGCCCGCCCCTGTCCATGGCTTGCCTTGGATTCGCTGCATCCAAGGAGAAAGCATGCGTTTCCACCCCCCTTCCTTGCCCAGGCGCCGCGGCAGCAAGCCGGCCCTGGCGGCATGCCTGCTCTGGGCATCGGCTGGCATGGCCCACGCAGTACCCGGCCCCTCCCAAGGTCCTGCCCACCACCGCGCGCACACACCAGCGCACTCACCAGCACATGCCCCAGCACATGGCTCCGCCCAGCCCCGGCAGATACAGCACGCGCAGCAGGCCCTGCAGGGCATGTCCGTGCCGTTCGAGGCCAACAGCGGCCAGTTCGACCCTGCCGTGGCCTTCACGGGCCGCACCTTCGCGGGCGCGATCCACGTCACCCGCCAGGGCCAGATCGTCTACAGCCTGGCCGCGCCCACGCAGCAGCAGGGCGTGACCTCGGCCCCCCGCCCGAGATGCCTCCCCAAGCACCTCCCAAGAAGCCGCCCAGGACGCCCGCAGGCACCAAACCCCAGGCACCGCCCCAGACCCCTCCGGCCACCCGGCCCCTGTCCGGCTGGAGCCTCACCGAAACCCTGGCCGGCGCGCTGCCGCTGTCGCCCACGGGCGGCGAGGCCGCCGCCACCCAGATCACCCGCTTCAGCGGCCCCCACAGCTACCAGCCAGCCACCTACCGCAACCTGCACCTGGGCCAGGCCTGGCCCGGCGTGCAGGTGGAACTGGCCATGCGCGGCGCCAATGTGGAAAAGCTCTTCCACGTGGCCCCGCAGGCCGACCCCGGGCAGATCCAGGTGCGCGTGGACGGCGCGCTGTCCCTGCGCCTGGGCAAAGGCGGCGAACTGATCGCCGCCACAGGCCATGGCGACGTGGCCTATACGGCGCCCGTGGCGTTCCAGGAAGTTACCGGGCAGCGCGTGGAGGTGCCTGTGCAGTACGCCCTCAACAGCCAGGGCGACGGCTACGGGTTTGCGCTGGGGGCCTATGACCGGGCGCTGCCGCTGGTGATAGATCCTTTGTTGCAGAGCACGTATCTGGGTGGAGATGGTGATAGCACGGTCCTGGCCCTGGTCATTGCGCCCTCGGGCGAGGTGTTGGTGGGCGGCATCACCGCGGACAATTCATCGCTCGGCGCATTCCCTGGCACGGCGGGCGGCGCCCAACCATCCACTGGTGGGACCGACGGCTTCATAGCGCGCCTGTCCGCTGACCTGCGGACCCTGGAGCAGAGCACCTATCTGGGCGGCTCGGGCCAGAACTCTGTCATAGCCCTGGCCATATCCCCCTCGGGCGAAGTATTGGCGACAGGCATTACCAGCTCCACCGACTTCCCCGGCACGGCGGACGGCGCCCAGTCAGTCGCCGCTGGTGGGTTCTACGACGGCTTCATCGCACGCCTGTCCGCCGACCTGCGCACCCTGGAGCAGAGCACCTACCTGGGCGGCCCGCAATCCGAAGACCCCCGTGCCATGGCCATTGCACCCACGGGCGAGGTATTGGTGGCAGGCAATACCAGCTCCACCCAGTTCCCCGGCACGACGGGCGGCGCCCAGCCGGTCGCCGCTGGCTGGGGCAATGACGGGTTCGTCGCACGCCTGTCCGCCGACCTGCGGACCCTGGCGCAGAGCACCTATCTGGGCGGCGCAGGCTACAACGTTGTCCAAGCCCTGACCATCTCCCCCTCAGGTGAGGTATTGGTGGCAGGCGATACCAGTTCCACCGACTTCCCTGGCACGGCGGGCGGCGCACAGCCGGTCGCCGCTGGCGGGCGCGACGGCTTCATCGCGCGCCTGTCCGCCGACCTGCGCACCCTGGAGCAGAGCACCTACCTGGGCGGCTCGCAATTTGAAGACCTCTATGCCATGGCCATTGCACCCACGGGCGAGGTGTTGGTGGCAGGCAGTACCAGCTCCACCCAGTTCCCCGGCACGGCGGGCGGCGCCCAGCCGGTCGCCGCTGGCGGGGCAATGACGGGTTCGTCGCACGCCTGTCCGCCGACCTGCGGACCCTGGCGCAGAGCACCTATCTGGGTGGCGCAGGCTACAACGTTGTCCAAGCCCTGACCATCGCTCCCTCGGGGGACGTGCTGGCGGGAGGCTATACCGATGCCATCCACTTCCCCGGCACGGCGGGCGGCGCCCAGTCAGTTAACAATGGCGGGTTCTACGATGGCTTCATCGCACGCCTGTCCGCCAGCCTGCGAACCCTGGAACAGAGCACCTATCTGGGCGGCACCGACATGGAAGCCATCAGTACGCTGGCCATAGCCCCCTCGGGCGAGGTGCTCGTGGGCGGGTTGACGTACTCGCGGAATTTCCCGGGCGCGGCAGGCGGGGCGCAGCCAGGGACCAACAGCAGCGGCGTCATAGGCTTCATCACACGCCTGTCCGCCGACCTGCGCGCCGACCTGCGCGCCGTCTCCCCCCAGACCATCACCTTTGCGCCACAGGCCAGCCAGGTCCTCGGCAGCCCTGGCTCCACCTTCACCATAGACCCTCCCGCCATGGCCAGCTCCGGCCTGCCGGTGGACTACGGCAGCGCCACCCCGGCCATCTGCACCGTCTCGGGCACCACCGTCACAATGCTCGATGACGGCATCTGCACGCTGGTCGCCCGCCAGGCGGGCAATGCCCAGTGGCAGGCCGCCGACGCAAACGCCGATGTCCGCATCCGCAGAGCCCAGGCCATCCGCTTCCCGGCACAGGCCAGCCGGTCCTTCGAGGCGGGAACGGTCTTTGCCATCGACCCGCCCGCCACGGCCAGCTCCGGCCTGCCGGTGGAATACGCCAGCACGACCCCAGGCATCTGCACGGTCTCGGGCAACAGGGTCACGATGGCGGGCGAAGGCATCTGCACGGTGACCGCCAGCCAGCCCGGCGATGCGCGGTGGATGCCGGCCACCGGCGTGGCGCAGGACATTGAGCTGACTGCGGTTGTGCCGCTTCCTGTAACTCCCCCCGTAATTCCCCCTGTGACACCCCCTGTGACACCCCCTGTGACTCCACCTGTGCCGCCGCCCGCTCCGGCGCCCATTCCCGCACTCGGCGCTTGGCCGCTGGCGCTGCTGGGTGCCATGGCGGCAGGCTTCGGTGCGCACGCACTGCGGCGGCGTGGCGTCTTCAGCGCAAGGCAAATCCCAGCGCCACGCCTGCGAACAGGGCGGCACCGATCCAGTGGCTCTTGCTGAAGGCGACGAAGCAGCCCTCGCGCGTGCGGTGGCGGATCAGGGTGAAGTGCCAGATCACCTGGGCCGCGGCCACGGCCAGGCCCAGCCAGAAAGGCCAGGCCAGGCCATAGGGCGCCAGCGCCCAGATAGTGAGCAGGCCGCAGAGCACGAAAAAACCCATGACGGCCACCACGTCGAAGCGGCCCAGGGTGATGGCCGAGGTCTTCATGCCGATCCTGAGGTCGTCGTCGCGGTCCACCATGGCGTATTCGGTGTCATAGGCCAGCACCAGGAACATGTTGGCGAGCCACAGAATCCAGGCCGTGGCCGGCACCTGGCCCTGCACGGCGGCGAAGGCGATGACGATGCCGAAGTTGAAAGCAATGCCCAGGAAGGCCTGGGGCATGGCGAAGAAGCGCTTGGTGAACGGGTAGAGGATGGTGAACAGCACGGCGGGCACGGACCAGGCCACGGCCTCCCAGCGCGTGGTCAGCACCAGGCCCAGCGAGACCAGGGCCAGGGCTGCGCCCAGCAGGGCGGCCTCCTTGACCGAGACCTGCCCCGAGGTGATGGGCCGCTGCGTGGTGCGCTTGACATGGCGGTCGAAATCGCGGTCGGCAATGTCGTTGATGCAGCAGCCGGCGCTGCGCATCAGCACCGTGCCCAGCACGAAGACCACCAGCAGATGCCAGCCCGGAAACCCGCCCGCTGCCACCCACAGTGCGGCCAGCGTGGGCCAGACCAGGACCAGCCAGCCGGCCGGCCGGTTGAAGCGGACCAGGTCCAGATAGAGCGACAGTTTGCTGCGCCGGGGCGCAGGCATGGGCGTAGAGGAGGAGGTGGGCATGGCGTCTGGGCGCCGATGGCGGCCGTGGGCCGACCATCGCACGCATCACATTCGAAAATGCCCGCATTGTCGCCGCTGGGCGGGCGGACTCGGCGGCGCGCCTCAGCAGCGCCTGCCGGCAACGCGGGTTTGCGCCCACTCCACGGCACAGATCACCAGCGCCATCCAGGCCAGGCCCAGCAGCCAGCCGGCCAGCACATCGCTGGCATAGTGCACGCGCAGCACCACGCGGCTGGCGCCCACGCCCAGGGCGACAGCCAGGGCCGCCAGGCCCACGGGCCAGCGCCAGGCCGGGCGCAGGTACGGCAGCAGCAGCCAGGCCAGCATCAGATAGAGCACGAAGGTGCCCGCGCTGTGGCCGCTGGGGAAACTGAAGCCACCCTCAGGCACCCAGCCACCCACGGGGCGCGGACGGCCCACGCTGGTCTTGATGGCGCGTATCCACAGGCCCACGCCAGCCGTGGCCACCACCCAGGCGGCCGCATGCAGCCAGTCGCGCCGCCACAGCAGCAGCGCCAGCACGGCGGCCGACAGCGACACCATCCAGGCCACATTGCCCAGTTGGGTGAAGGCGACCACGGGGCACACCCAGGCATCGGTGGCATGGCCGGCCAGCCACAGGTGCAGGGCCTCGTCGAGCACCGGCCAGTCGGTGCAGGTGGCGCAGCCTGCGGGCTGGACCAGGCCCAGCATGTCGCGCACCATCACGGCCAGTGCCAGCAAGGCCAGCACGCCGGCGGCAGCCAGGCCCAGCCATGCGGCCCGCGGCATGGGCAGGCCTGCGTGGCGCAGCCGGGCCGTGGCAGGCAGGCGCAGATAGAAAAAAAGGCCGCCCAGGGCGGCCAGTACCAGGCACAGGCCGCCCGTGGCGGCGTGTGCGTCAATCCAGGTCCAGAGCATGCGGTGGCATCACTCCCGGGCCAGGGTGGGTACGCGGGAAGACTGGGGTTTGCGCAGCATCAGTCTTCGAGCAGGGCGCGCAGCATCCAGGCGGTCTGCTCGTGCACGGTCAGGCGCTGGGTCAGCAGGTCGGCCGTGGGTTCGTCGCTGGCCTTGTCGGCCAGGGGGAACAGGCTGCGCGCCGTGCGGGCCACGGCCTCGTGGCCGGCGACCAGGATGCGCACCATCTCCAGGGCCTTGGGCGGATCGTGGGGCACGTCGGCCAGGCTGGTGAGCTTGCCGAAGTCGGCATAGGAACCCGGCGCGAAATGGCCCAGCGCACGGATGCGCTCGGCGATGGGGTCGACGGCGTTCCACAGCTCCGTGTACTGCCCCATGAACATGGTGTGCAGCGTGTTGAACATCGGGCCGGTGACGTTCCAGTGGAAATTGTGCGTGGTCAGATACAGCGTGTAGGTGTCGGCCAGCAGGGCCGACAGGCCCTTGGCGATGGCCGCGCGGTCCTTGTCGCTGATGCCGATATGGATGGCGGAGGAGCGCACGGACGCCGGTGCCACGTCGGCCAGTGCGGCCTTTGCAGGCTGCACTGCCTTGTCCGCCTTGTCGGCCTGCACGGCCTCTGGCTTCTTTGCACCGGACTTGTCTTTGCTGGCATTTTTGGCCATGGGATCCCTTTCAGCTTCGTACAAACGGAAGATGCTCCCGGCAGGTCGCCCGGGAGCCAGTTGCAACGATAACGCAAGCGCAGCGGCCCCACAGGCCCGACTCGCGCGCCGGTGCGGTCATCAGGACAGGCGTTTGACGCCGGGCAAGGCGCAGGCGTAGACGGCGTTGCGCAGGGCGGCGATGGCCTCGTAGCGCGTGAAGCTGCGGCGCCAGGCCAGGACCACGCGGCGTGTCGGCGGGGCCGAGCCGTCGTCCTCGAGGATGGGCAGGTAGCGGATGTGCGGCTCGTCGGTCTTGCGGCGGCGCGCCGTGGTCTCCAGCGCATCGGCGGGCACGGACAGGCGCGGCACCAGGGTCACGCCCATGCCGGCGGCCACCATGTGCTTGATGGTCTCCAGCGACGAGCCTTCGAAGGTGCGGCGAATGCCTTCGGCATTGCTGGCATAGCGTGCGAACTCGGGGCAGACCTGGAGCACATGGTCGCGGAAGCAGTGGCCCGAGCCCAGCAGCAGCATGGTCTCGTTCTTGAGATCACTGGTGGAGACATGGTCCTTCTGGGCCAGCGCATGGGTGCTGGGAACGGCGGCCATGAAGGGCTCGTCGTACAGCGGAGCCAGCGCCAGGCCGGTGTCGGGGAAGGGCTCGGCGACGATGGCGCAGTCGATCTCGCCGGTGCGCAGCATCTCCAGCAGCTTGATGGTGTAGTTCTCCTGCAGCATCAGCGGCATCTGCGGCGTGCGCATGATGGAGTTGCGCACCAAGTCCGGCAGCAGGTAGGGGCCGATGGTGTAGATCACACCCAGGGTGAGCACGCCGGACAGCGGGTCCTTGCCGCGCTTGGCGATTTCCTTGATCTCGGCGGCCTGCTCCAGCACGCTTTGCGCCTGACGGATGATCTCCTCGCCCAGCGACGTGACCGACACTTCGCCGGCACTGCGCTCGAAGAGCTTGACATCGAGCTCCTCCTCCAGCTTCTTGATCGCCACGGACAACGTGGGCTGGGACACATAACAGGCTTCGGCGGCGCGGCCAAAATGCTTTTCACGTGCCACGGCCACGATGTATTTGAGTTCGGTAAGTGTCATTGGCGAGCTGTGTCTGGGAGGGAGCCTCGGAAAATACGATGGTCTTACACCAAGAACCTGTGCCGGAACCTTTGTGCAATCAGGCCTTGCGGCCGGCTTGCCGGGGTGCTCCCCTCAAAAGTTCCTGCACAGGTTCTAGGATTTGTCCTAATTCGATTGTGCCAGTCCTCGTCCGCGCATGACCACTGCGCGCTCCCCGACCCGCCGGCTTTTTGTATTTATCCACCTAGTGCAACGGCCGGCGCATCCGGTCGCGTTGCTGCATGAGCTGGTCCATGCCTATCAATGCAGCCAGGCCTATGGCCACGATCACGGTAAAGACCGGAAGGTCCAGGGCGCTGATCACGGCAAAGCCTTGCGGCCTAGCATAACGCTGTGTCTCTGAAATGCATACGAAGTCCGCTGCGGCCATGCCGGTGTAGTGCATGGAACAGACCGCCGCGCCCATGACGGCGGCGGCCAGCGCACGCATGCCCGGCGAGCTGGTGCGAAACGACAGCCACAGCGCGGCGCTGGCAGCCGCCACGGCGATGCCCACGGACAGCAGCACGGTGGGAACGGACCAGACGATGAAGCCCGGAAAGCGCATGCCATACATGCCCAGGTAATGCATGAAGGCCACGCCCAGGCCCAGCAGGGTGCCCGCGCCCAGCACGCGCGCCCCGCTTTCGGGCCGCCGCGCGACAAAGGCCAGCGCCACCGAGGTGGCGGCAACGGCGGCGCACAGGGACAGCAGGGTTTCGACCATGGAGTAGCCCGAACCCATGCCCAGGTTCAGCGCCAGCATGCCCGTGAAATGCATGGACCACACGCCGATGCCGCCCAGCGCCGTGCCCGCCGCCAGCAGATTCAGCCAGCTGATGCCCTCGCGTCCCCGGATGCGCTGCGCCGCAGTCAGGGCCACAAAGGAGCCCAATACGGCAATGCCATAGGACAGGACCACCAGGCCCATGCGCCAGGAGGTCTCGACGATCTCATTCGCTTGAACGGCTTCATTCATGTTGGCAGCTCCTCATTCGCAGAAAAATGGGACAACACAAGAGTGATCGCGGCCGTCCTCCCCGTGGGGGAGGCTTGGCAGGCCATCCCCTCCCGGATGGAGCTACCCTGTTTTTTGTGACTCAATGTACCAAAAGGTCACAAATATTCAATGCCGTAACGGGACGGTGCTGTCACCGCCAGGACGGCATGAAGCGCTCCATTTCGATGGCTACAACGCGCGTGGGAACCATGTCTGGCGCGGGCTGCGGGCCTGCGGAAGATGACGTTGCCAGGCAGCGCCTGGACACGTAAAAATACGTAACACAGCCACCCAGCAAAAATGGAACGAACCGATCAGGCCTTGAGGAATTCGGCCTTGCCGCCCAGCCAGCGGCCCACATGGCGCTGGGCCAGTTGCGGGTGCTGCTCCAGCATGCGCGGCGCCAGTTCGCGGGCCCAGTCGAGCAGCATCAGGTCCTGCTCCAGGTCGGCGAAGCGCAGCATGGGCGCACCCGACTGGCGCGCGCCCAGGAATTCCCCGGGGCCGCGGATCTCCAGGTCGCGCCGCGCGATCTCGAAGCCGTCATTGGTCTCGGCCATGGCGCGCAGCCGGTCCTTGGCCGTCTCGCCCAGGCGCCCACTGTCTCCCACCGAATACAGCAGCACGCAGGCGGAGGCCGCTGCCCCCCGCCCCACGCGCCCGCGCAGCTGGTGCAGCTGCGACAGGCCGAAGCGCTCCGCATGCTCGATGACCATGAGCGAGGCGTTGGGCACGTCCACGCCCACTTCGATCACCGTGGTGGAGACCAGCACGCCCATGACCCCGGCGGAGAACAGCTCCATCACGGCCTTCTTCTCGGCCGTGGGCATGCGCGAGTGCAGCAGGCCGACCATGACGTCGGGCAGCATCTCGCTCAGGTAGGCATGGGTGGCCGTGGCGTTGGACAGGTCCAGCGCCTCGCTTTCCTCGATCAGCGGGCAGACCCAGTAGACCTGGCGTCCTTCCGCGACCTGGGCGCCTATGCGCTCGATGACCTCGTCCTTGCGGCTGTCGGCAATGAGCTTGGTGACGATGGGCGTGCGGCCCGGCGGCAGCTCGTCGATGGTGGACACATCCAGGTCGGCGTAGTAGCTCATGGCCAGGGTGCGCGGGATGGGCGTGGCGCTCATCATCAGCAGATGGGGCTCCATGCCCGAGGCCGCGAGCTTCTGGCGCAGCGCCAGCCGCTGGGCCACGCCGAAGCGGTGCTGCTCGTCGATGACGGCCAGCGCCAGGTTCTTGAACTGCACCTGGTCCTGGATGACGGCGTGCGTGCCCACGACCAGGGCCGCCTCGCCGCTGTGGACCAGCTCCAGCATGGCGGTGCGTTCTTTCTTCTTCTGCGCGCCGGCCAGCCAGGCCACGCGCTTGCCCAGCGGGGCCAGCAGCGGCTCCAGCCAGCCGACCAGCTTGCCGAAATGCTGCTCGGCCAGGATTTCGGTGGGCGCCATCAGCGCGCACTGCCAGCCGGCCTCGATGCAGGCCACGGCCGACAGCGCCGCCACCACGGTCTTGCCCGATCCCACATCGCCCTGCAGCAGCCGGTGCATGGGCATGCGGCGCTCCATGTCGGCAAGGATCTCGGCCACCACGCGCTGCTGGGCGCCGGTCAGGCCAAAGGGCAATTGGTCCAGGAACTGGCGCGCCAGGCCCTGGGCGCTGTCCATGGGCTGGGCGCGCAGCACGGGCGCCCTGAGCCGCGCGCGTTCGCGCTTGGCCTCGTATTGGGACAGTTGCTGGGCCAGCAGCTCCTCGGCCTTCAGGCGCTGCCAGGCCGGGTGTGAATGGTCTTCCAGCGTGGCCAGGGCCACATCGGGCGTGGGGTGGTGCAGGAACTGCAGCGCATCGCGCAGGCTGAACAGCGGAGGCAGCCCGCCGTTGCCATGGAACTGCGCCACGGGCGGATGCTCGCCCTGGGGCAGCGTATCGGAGAGATCGGCGCGCAGCATGGCCGTGACCGCCGCGCGGCGGATGTAGGCCTGGGGCAGGCCCGCCACCGTGGGATAGACGGGCGTGAGCGCCGTGGGCAGGTCGCCGCCCGCCGCGCGAAACGCCGGGTGCAGCATCTGCCGGCCCCAGAAGCCGCCCTTGACCTCGCCGCGGATGCGCAGCCGCGCGCCCACGGACAGGGTTTTCTGGTGCGAGGGGTAGAAGCTGAAGAAGGTCAGCACGCATTCGGCCGTGCCATCGTCCACCGTGACCTTGAGCATGCGGCGCGGGCGCAGTTGCACCTCGCTGTGGGTCACCGTGGCCTCGATCTGCACCGTGTCGCCCTCGCGGGCATTGCGCAGCGCAGTGATGCGCGTCTCGTCCTCATAGCGCAGCGGCAGGTGCAGGGCCAGATCGATGTCGCGCACCAGGCCCATCTTCTGCAGCGCCTTCTGCGCGGCGCTGGCTGCGGGCTTGGCGGGCGCTGCGGGCTTGTCTCCTGCCTTGCCCGCTGCCTTGCCGCCCTTGCCTGCGGCCTTTCCCTTGCCGGCACGCGCGGCCTTGCCGCCGGGGGCGTCGCGCCCCAGATCTGGGAAGGCAGAGGAGACGTTCAAGGGCATGGGCTATCCTGTTTCAGAGCATGCGCATGGACATGGGCGGGCATGCAGCATAGTGTATGAATATACAGGTGTAGGCAACACGCCACGTTCATGCCGGATGCCCTTGCCCAAAGCACCCTTGAGGCCCCGGGTCTCTGGGGAAGCCGCTACCATGCACGCTGACGTTACGTAGTGTTACCCCGCCACCGAATGCCATGTTGAAGCGTATCAATGTCCAGCATGTCACTCTGGGCATGTTCCTGCACGAGTTCTGCGGCTCCTGGATGGAGCATCCTTTTTGGCGAACCCGTTTCCTGCTCCGCTCCGAGGCCGACCTCCAGCGCCTGCGCTCCACCTCCATCCAGGAAGTCTGGATCGACGTGCGCAAGGGCCTGGACGTAGGTGTCCAGGTGCCTTGCCTGCGCTTTGATCCGCAGGACGAGCTTCGCCACCAGATCCCGGACAGCGCCCGCCCTGTCTCCGAGCAGAGCACGGCCCCCATTTCCACCGCCACCGAGCTGCGCCGCGCCGCGCAGACCTGCGTGCAGGCCAAGCAATTGCTCAGCCGCCTGTTCAGCGACGCGCGGCTGGGCCGGCCCGTGGACGCCACGGCCGCCGGGCAGCTGGTGGACGATGTGACGGCCTCCGTGGCGCGCAATCCCCACGCCCTGATCGGCCTGGCACGGCTGAAGACGGCCGACGACTACACCTACATGCACAGCCTGGCCGTGTGCGCGCTGATGGTGGCCCTGGCCAAGCGCATGGGCCTGGACGACCACAGCCTGCGCAAGGCCGGCATGGCCGGTCTCATGCACGATCTGGGCAAGACCGCGATCCCGGTCGCCGTGCTCAACAAGCCCGGGCCGCTGGACGATGCGGAATGGGCGCTGATGCGTGCCCACCCACGCCATGGCGAGCAGCTGCTGCGCCCGCTGGGTCTGGACGACGAGGTCATCGATGCCTGCCTGCACCACCACGAAAAGGTGGACGGCAGCGGCTACCCCGACGGACTGCAGCAGGGCGACATCGGCCTGCTGGCGCGCATGACGGCGATCTGCGATGTCTACGACGCCATCACCTCGGACCGGCCCTACAAGAAGGGCTGGCCGCCCTCGGAGGCGCTGCGGCGCATGGCCGAGTGGAGCCCCCGCCATTTCGACAAGCGGCTGTTCGAGCAGTTCGTGCAGACCGTGGGCATCTATCCGCTGGGCTCGCTGGTGCGCCTGCATTCGCAGCGCCTGGCCGTCGTGGTCGATGCCTCGCCGGGCAGCCTGCTGGCGCCGCGCGTCAAGGTGTTCTATTCGCTGCGCCAGGCCTGCCGCGTCACGCCCGAGATCGAGGACCTGTCCGAGAGCCAGGGCAACGACCGCATCATCGCGCGCGAAGACCCGGCGAACTGGGACTTCCCGGATCTGGAGACGCTGTGGCTGGAGTTCGAGCGCCAGCCCCAGACGCAGGCCCAGATGGCCAAGTGACCGCCGCGAAATTCCGGGGATGACCCAGGGTTTGCGACAATGGCGGACTTCCGTTCAACGAACTTGGAACGGGCCATGTCCGGCCCTCAAGCACTGCATGTCCTCCCTGTCCCGTGTGTTTTCGCTCAGCGATTTCGACTTCGAGCTTCCTGAGAACCTGATCGCCCAGCATCCTGCCGCCCAGCGCAGCGCCTCGCGCCTGCTCGACGGCCGCGACGATGCCACCCCGCCCACCGACCGCATCTTCCACGAGCTGCCCGACCTGCTGCAGCCCGGCGACCTGCTGGTGTTCAACGACACGCGCGTGCTCAAGGCGCGCATCTTCGGCGAGAAGGCCAGCGGCGGCCGGCTGGAGCTGCTGGTCGAGCGCGTGCTCGAAGGCAACGATGTCGTGGCCCACATGCGCGTCAGCAAGAAGCCCCTGCCCGGCTCGCGCATCCACCTGTGCGGCGGCAAGAACCGCGGCGGCTTCGACGCCGTGCTGCGCGGCCGCTGGCCCGACGAGAACGGCCCGCTGTTCCACCTGAGCTTCGAAGGCCCGCGCGGCGAGACGCCGCACGAGCTGATGGAGCGCTTCGGCCACCTGCCGCTGCCGCCCTATATCGAGCGCCACCAGGACACCGGCAACGACCCCGACGCCGCCGAAGACAGCGAGCGCTACCAGACCGTCTTCGCGGCCCGCCCCGGCGCCGTGGCCGCGCCCACGGCCGCCCTGCACTTTGACGACGCCGTGCTGGCCCGCCTGGCCGAGCGTGGCATCGAGCGCGCCAGCGTCACGCTGCACGTGGGCGCCGGCACCTTCCAGCCCGTGAAGACCGAGAACCTGGCCGACCACCAGATGCACAGCGAGTGGTACGAGATCCCGCTGGCCACGCTGGCTGCGCTGGAACGCTGCCGCCAGCGCGGCGGCCGCGTCGTCGCCGTGGGCACGACCACGGTGCGCACGCTGGAGTCCTGGGCCCAGACAGGCCAGTTCTCCGGCGACACGCGCATCTTCATCACGCCCGGCTTCGAGTACCAGGTGGTCGATCTGCTGATCACCAACTTCCACCTGCCCAAGAGCACGCTGATGATGCTGGTCAGCGCCTTCGCGGGCTACGAGCAGGTGATGGCGCTGTACCGCCATGCGATTGCGCAGGAGTACCGCTTCTTCAGCTATGGCGATTCCATGCTGTTGAAGAAGAAAAGCACCCCCTGAGTCGCTTCGCGCCTTCCCCCGTTGCATGGCGCCTCTCTACCCGCTTCGCGAGGGAGGGGGCCATACGGGCAGCCGGCGACACCCTCGCGGCGGGGCGGCGCGGCCGACTTAGGCCCTTGCTTGGTGTCCCTCGCCTCAGGCCGCGCCAGGTTCAAGCGCCAAGCCCGAAACACCGCATGCTCAACCAAAGTAATGGCAGAGCCTGCGGCCCTTGACCTCGTGCACGCTGACGGGGATGCCGTAGAGGCTGCTGAGGACTTCGTCCTGCACGACCTCGGCCGGCGTGCCCGCCACGGCCAGGCGGCCGTCCTTGAGCGCGATGATGTGGTCGGCGTAGCAGGAGGCGAAGTTGATGTCGTGCAGCACCATGACCACGGTCTTGCCGCGCTCGGTGACGGCGCGGCGCAGCAGGCCCATCATGCTGACGGCGTGGGCCATGTCCAGGTTGTTCAGCGGCTCGTCCAGCAGGATGAAGGGCGTGTCCTGGCACAGCACCATGGCGATGTAGGCGCGCTGGCGCTGGCCGCCTGAGAGTTCGTCGAGAAAGCGCTCGGCCAGCGGCGTGAGCTGCAGGTACTCCAGCGCCTCGTCCACATGGCGCAGGTCTTCGGGGCCCAGCCGGCCCTTGCTGTGCGGAAAGCGGCCAAAGCCCACCAGGTCGCGCACCGTCAGGCGCAGCGTGCTCTGGTTGTCCTGGCGCAGGATGGCCATGATGCGCGCCAGCGCCTCGGTGGGCGTGGTGGCCACGTCGAGGCCGGCCACCCGCACCTTGCCCGCCGTGATGGGCATGAGGCGGCTGACCAGGGACAGCAGCGTGGACTTGCCCGCCCCGTTGGGCCCGATGATGGCCGTCAGCGCCCGCTCGGGCACATCGAAATTGAGCTCCTGCAGCACTGCCGTGCCGCCATGGCGCTTGAGCAGATCACGCACCTCGATCATTGGGTCCCCTTGCGCATGAGCAGCACGATGAAGACGATTCCACCCAAGAACTCCACCACGATGCTCAGCACGGTATTGAATTGAAAAAGCTGCTCCAGCAGCACCTGCCCGCCCATGAGCAGCACGCAGCCCCAGAGCACGGCCGCAGGCAGCACCCAGGCATGGCGGCGCGTGCCCATGGCGTGATAGGCCATGTTGCTGACCAGCAGGCCGAAGAAGATCACCGGGCCGACCAGGGCCGTGGACACGGCCACCATGCAGGCCACCACGGCGAGCAGCCGCAGCACGCGGCCCTCGTAGTCCAGGCCCAGGCTGACGGCGGCATCGCGCCCCAGCGAGATCACGTCCAGCACGCGGCGCTGGCGCCAGATCCAGGCGCTGCCCATGGCAATCAGCAGCAGCGACGGCAGCAGCAGCTGCAGGTTCACCGCGTTGAAGTTGGCGAACATGCGGTCCTGCAGCGCCGTGAACTCATTGGGATCGAGCACGCGCATGGCCAGCCCGGCCAGGCTGCGAAAGAAGATGCCGCCCACCATGCCCACCAGCAGCATCAGGTGCAGGCTGCTGGCATGGCCCACGAACAGCCAGCGCATCAGCAGCACGCTGAAGCCCATCATCAGCACGATGTTGAGCGCATAGCGCCCGACCTCGCCCATGGCGGACACGCCCGCCGCGCCCAGCATCAGCACCATGGACGCCTGCACGAACAGGTACAGCGCATCCAGCCCCATGACGGAAGGCGTGAGGATGGTGTTGTGCGACACGGTCTGGAACACCACGGTGGACAGGCCGATGGCACAGGCCACCAGCGCCATGGTCAACACCTTGGCGCCCCGGTGCTCCAGCACGAAGGCCCAGTCGGTCTTGACGCCCACGGTCATGAAGGCCAGCAGGCACAGCAGGGCCAGCGCGCCCAGCAGCGCCAGGCGCGCGCCATGGCCCCGGCTGCGCGCTGCAGGCCCATCGGAAGCCACGGATTGCGGCAGGCTGCTCATGCACGGTCCTTGCGGCGGCGCAGGATCAGCGCCAGGAACAGGGCACTGCCCAGCACGCCCAGCACGGTGCCCACGGGAATTTCATAGGGAGCGATCAGCAGCCGCCCGACCAGGTCGCACAGCACGGTCAGGCCCGCGCCGATCAGCGCCACCCACAGCACGCTGCGGCGCACGTTGTCGCCCAGAACCAGGCGCACCACGTTGGGCACGATCAAGCCCACAAAGGGCAGGCTGCCGGCCGTGACCACCACGGCCGAAGTAGCCACGGCCACCACCACCAGCCCCTGCCAGACCAGGCGCCGGTAGTTCAGGCCCAGGTTGGTGGCAAAGCTCTCGCCCAGGCCCGCCACGGTGAAACGGTCGGCCGCCAGGCAGGCCAGGGCCGTGACGCCCAGCGACAGCCACAGCAACTCGTAGCGGCCTTGGACCACCAGCGAGAAATCGCCGTTGGACCAGGACTTGAGCGCCTGCATCATGTCGAACTGCAGCGCCAGAAAGCTGGCGGCTGCCTCCAGCACGCCGGCCAGCACCAGGCCGACCAGGGGCACCATCCACGACGAACGCAGCCGGATGCGCGAGAGCACGGCCAGGAACAGCGCCGTGCCCAGCAGTGCCGCCACGGCCGAAATCCCCATCTTGGCCATCACCGGCCAATGCGGCACCCAGAGGAACGCGGCCAGCATGCCCAGGCTGGCCGACTCCACCGTGCCCACGGTGGAAGGCTCCACGAAATGGTTGCGCGCCAGCATCTGCATGAGCAGTCCGCAGACCGCCATTGATGCGCCGGCCAGCACCAGGGCCAGCGTGCGCGGCACGCGGCTGTACACCAGCACCTGGCTGGCCAGGTCGTCCTCGCTGCGCGACCACAGCACGCTCCAGTGCATGTCGCCGGCGCCCACCATCAGGCTGGCCAGCGACAGCGCCAGCAACAGGCCCAGCGCGAAAAGCCAGGCAAGGGCCTGGCGCGATGGGCGTGACATGGGCGCGGCGTGCGCGGTGGTGACAGGCGGGCTCAACGCTTTGAGGTCATGTGCGGGTGAAGGCATCCGACAGTTGCTGGATATTGGCCTTCAGCGCGCCCGGCCCGGCGTTGGACAGGGTGTACCAGTTGGCCGCATTCAGATAGACCACCTGCTTGCCGCGCCAGGCCTTGGTGGCGCGCACCAGCGGGTTGTCCAGCAGTTGCTGGGCGGTCTTGCCATCCTGGCCGATGGCCACGTCGCGGTCGATGACGAACAGCCAGTCGGGATTGGTCTTGAGCAGGAACTCGAAGGAGACCACCTGCCCATGGCGCGCCACCGTGAGGTTGTCGATGGCCGGCTTCACGCCGAACACATCGTGCAGCATGCCGAAGCGCGAGCCCGGACCGTAGGCGCTGAGCTTGCCGCCCGAGGTCAGCAGCACCAGCCCCTTGCCGGCGTCCTGCGCCTTGCCATGCAGTGCGGCGATGGCCTGCTCCACGGACCGGACCTCGGCCTCGGCCTTGTCCTGCAGGCCGTAGACGGCGCCCAGCGTGCGGATGTTGCGGTAGATGTCGGCCATCTGGTGCTGGTCGCTGACACTGAGGTCCAGCACGGGGGCGAAGCGCGACAGCTCCTTGTACTTGGCCTCGGAGCGGCCGCCCACGATGATGAGGTCGGGCGACAGCGCCTTGATGGATTCGTAGTCAGGCTCGAACAGGCTGCCGATGCGTGCGTATTTCGCATCGGCATAGCGGGCCAGCAGCGGCGGCATCTTGAACTCGGGCACTCCCCGCACCTCGCCGCCCAGCGCCTGCAGCGTGTCCAGCGCCGCCAGCTCGAACACCAGCACGCGCACGGGCTTGAAGGGCACCTGGATCTCGCCCTTGGCATGCGGCACGGTCACGGTCTTGCCAGCCGCTGCCGTCTGGGCATGGGACATCTGCGCCGCCAGCGGCAGCGTGACCAGCACGCCCAGGCCCTGGCCCATCTTCGCCAGGATTCGGCGACGGGAATGATTTGCATTCATGGTGTTCATCTTTGCAATGATTGCTGTATTGCCAGGAAGTTCAAACATTGGCCTTTGCGGCATCAGGGAAGTGCCGGCGTGCCGTCCGGCATGCGCTCGCAGGCCGGCAGGCCCTGGGCGAAGCGCCCGGGGTTGAGCAGGGCCACCAGGCCGCAGGCCAGCGAGCCCTGCCACTGCAGGTAGTCATGGCTGGTCTCGTGCTCGGCCTGGGTGACTTCGTAGCCCTTGGCGCGCAGCACATCGGCCAGGTGGCGGTTGGTTTCCAGGATGCCGTCCTGCCCGCCGCGTGCGCGCTCGTAGCGGCCCGCATCCAGATAAAAGCGCACGGGCTGGCGCGGCTCCTGGGCGTAGCGGCGCTGCACCCAGCCCGGCACCTCGCCGGCCGGCGACCACCAGAACGATCCCGACATGCTCAGCACGTTGCCGAACCAGCGCGCATTGACCAGGCCTGCATAGGCCGAGGCCAGGCCGCCAAAGCTGGAGCCGCCGATCACCGTGCGCGCCGCAGGCTGGCCCAGGCCCTGTTCACCCACCCAGGGCATCAGCTCCTCATCCAGAAAGCGTGCGAAAGCAGTGTTGGGCGGCAACTCCCTGCCGCGCGCCTGCGGGCTGGCGTTGTCCACCAGCACCACGGCCGTGGGCGGGATCAGGCCGTCGGCCATGAGGTTGTCGATAAGGGTGGGCGTGGACACCTGCTTCGCATAGGCGTTGCCGTCGAACAGCACCAGCAGCGCCTCGGGCGCCTGGCCGCCCGCCGGGCGGTAGGTCCAGACATCACGGCTGTTGCCCAGCACGCGGCTGGACAGGCGGTGCTGCACCAGCGCCCCCTGGGCCACGCCCGCGCGCGGCGCCACCCAGGGCTGGGGCGGTGCCTTGGGCAGCTCCAGCACGGAGGCGCCCTGGAAGGCGTCGATGAAGCCGCCCTGAGGCGACTTTGGCGGCTGCGGAAACACCTTGGGATTGAGCGGATCGCGCTGCGCCGTGGCCAGCAGGGCGCGGCGCTGCTCCATGGCCGAGCCTGCGATCAGCGGCACATCGGGCGCCAGGCGGTAACTGAGCCGCGCGTTGTCTGCCATGCGGAAGCTGGCCCACCAGACATCGCTGCCGTCGAGGTGCTGCAAGGGATCGTGATTGCCGGCCGGGCTGCCGAACAGGCGAACCCCCTGCATGCCGGCGCGCGGCTGGCCACGCCACAGGAAGGTGACCAGGGACTGGCCGCCGGGCAGCGGCTCCACCATCGGCGTGCCCTCCTCCTGCACGCGCCGCCAGAAGGCGTCTGCCGCCACGCCCGAACCCGCGCCGCGCTGGATGGCCTGGGCCAGGGCCTGCAGGCGTGGGCTTTCCAGTGCAGGCAGCTCCAGGGCCTGCACAGCCTTGGCGCCCAACGGCGCAAGACTGGAGGTCAACCGCAGCGCAAAGCGGCCGGTTGCGGATTTCACCTCGCCGGCCATCAGCGCGTCCGTTGCGATGTGGCGCGCCACCAGCCTTTGCCTGCCGGCCCCCTCCGTGACCCACATCAGCGACTGCGCGCCGCCATCGGGCCGCGCCAGGCGGCGCAGGTGCCGGCCCTGGGCATCCTCCAGGTCCAGGGCCACGCCCTGCCCTTCGAATTCACCCTGGACCACGTGGCCGGCGGGCAGATCGACGCGCCAGAACTCGCGCCCACCGGCAGCCAGGACCCCTGTGGCCGCCTGGCCCGGCGCCAGCGAGCCCGACCGTGCGGCCAGGGCCTGCCCCGATGCGGCTGCCGTCATGTCTTCACCGGCATGGACGGCTGCGCCCAGCAGGCACAGCAGCGAGGCGGCCAGGCACAGGCCTTGTCTTGCAGCTTGCGCCATGGCGTCAGAAGTCCACCGTGGCCGAGACACGCACCGTGCGCGGGCCGCCCGTGGTGGCGAAGTTGTCGTTGAAGCTGCCGGCCCAGTAGGACTTGTCGAACAGGTTCTCCACCGTGGCGCGGAAGGTGACGGGTTTGGCCGCGATGCGGGTGGCATAGCGCGCGCCCACGTCCACGCGGGTCCAGCTGGGCATCTTCAGCGTGTTGGCCGAATTCACCCATTGCGCACCCGTGTAGATCAGGCGGCCGGTGAGCGTGGCGCCCGGCAGCGCGGGCACGTCCCATTCGCCGCCCAGGTTGGCCGTCCAGCGCGGCACGCCGTAGACGCCGAAGCCATCGCGCGCGCCGCCCTGGGTCTTGCTCTGGATGGCCTGGGTGTAGGCCAGGCCGCCCAGCACGCGCGTGCCGCGCAGCGGCTCGCCGAACACATTCCACTCCAGGCCCCGGTTGCGCCGCTCGCCATCCATCAGCAGGCGGTTGGTCGCGGTCTCCACCACGGACGAGGGCCGCTCGATCTGGAACAGCGAGACCGTCTGCGTGAAATCACCCATGCGCCACTTGGCGCCGATCTCGAACTGCTTGGTCTTGTAGGGCGCGAACACTTCTCCGGCATTGGCATAGGTGGCGCCGACGATGGAGCCCGCGCTCAGGCCCTGCACATGGTTGGCATACAGCGAGACCGCATCGCCCCAGGGCTTGACCACCAGGCCCAGCGCGGGCGAGACGGCCTGCTCGTTGTAGCCCGCCATCTTCTGGTTCACGCGCTGCAGGCGTGCGCCCACGGTCAGTTGCACGGCATCGCCACCCCAGCTCAGCGTGTCGGCCAGGGCCAGGCTGCTGAGCACGTCGTCGCGCTCCTGCTTGATGGCGCCATAGGGGCCGGCCAGCGTGATGGGCGCGGGGTTGTAGATGTTGGTGATGTAGCTGGCGCTGGTGGCAACGGCCGCGCGCCCGCCCTTCTGGTTCATCCAGTTCAGGGAGGCCACCAGCAGGTGGTTCACGCCGCCCGTGCGCAGGCGCCCGCGCACGCCGAACTCGGCCGCCGTGCTGTCGGTATAGCCGTACTGGTTGTAGGTCTGGCCCACGGCCGAGCCGTCGCCCTGGGCGCGCAGCACCACGCGCGTGCCGTTGAGCATGCCGTCGTAGGCATGCTGCGCCGTGCCTGCGGAGCCGAACAGCGTCCAGTCCGCGCCCAGGTCCACCGAGCCGCGCAGCATCAGCGCATCGCTTTGCTGCTTGGCGTGTATGCCGGGAAACAGGTTGGTCGTGGCGTCAGGCGCCGCGATGACCTGCTTGAGGTTCTGCATGCTGACCATCATCGGGCTGCCATCGCGGATGGTGGAGCGGTAGCTGTAGGCATCCAGCCCCAGCGTGAATCCGTCGCCCTGGTAGTCCAGTGCCAGCGCGCCCAGGCCATGGCGGCGGTTCTGGCCGTCGATCTCGGTGTCGCCGCTCGAGGTGCTGCCGTTGACGCGTATGCCCAGGCGGCGCTCGGGGCCGAAGCGGCGCGAGACATCGGCCTGCAGGCCCAGCTGCGAGCCGCTGCTGAACATGGTGGTCACGCGCGTGAGATCCTGGGCCAGCGGGCGCTTGGTCACCAGGTTGATGGTGCCGCCCACGGCGCCGCCGGGCGTCATGCCGCTCATCAGCGCACCGGGGCCCTTGAGCACCTCCACGCGCTCGATCATCTCGACGGGCACATGGCCGTCGGGCGCCAGGCCATACAGGCCGTTGAAGCCCAGCTCCGAGGCATTCACCCCCAGGCCACGGATGGTGAAGTTCTCGTAGGCATGGCCGGTGTTGGTGGTGAAGCGCACCGAAGGATCGTTTTCCAGCACCGACATCAGCGTGGCCGCGTTCTGGTTGGCAATGCCTTCGGCCGTGTAGGAGGTGATGTTGAAGGGCGTGTCCATCACATCGCGCTGGCCCAGCACGCCCAGGCCCGCACCCTTGGCCACCTGGCCGCCCGGGGCCACCGCGGGAAGGGTCTGGGGATCGGTGGTGCCCCGCACCGTGACCTCGCCCAGCTCGGCGTCAGCGGCCCAGGCGCCCGCGGGCAGCGCCGCGGCAGCCACCATGGCGCAGACACGGGCGATGGTGCCCAGGCGGTGGAGCGTGCAAACTGGGGTGCAAACAGGGGTGAAGGGGCTGACGGCGCCTGCGCGCGGCAGGCCGATGCGGGTACGGGAAGACATCCGGGAGGGCTTTCGAGACGGAAGGAAATGCGCCGCATCCAGCCCGGAGCCACTCGGAACACTCGGACACACTCGGGCACAGGCCGGATACGGCATCTGTCCGAATTATAGAAAATGAGAATTATTCTTATTAAGAAAGCGGCAACAACGCACCGCGCGCAAACATGGGCGCACGGCCAGCAAACAATCGCGTTGAAAACAGTGGGGGCCAGGCAACAGGCGGCCCGGCCTCGGCGACGCCAGCGGCCGCTAGAAGGTGTCGCCGCGCTCCATGGCGCGGCGGTGGCGCTGCACGAATTCCTGGTAGGTGTCGATGCCGCGCAGCTGCAAGATGGCATTGCGCACGGCGGCCTCGACCAGCACGGCGATGTTGCGGCCCGCCACCACCTGGATCACCACCTTGCGCACGGGCACGCCGAGCACATCCTGCGTCAGCGGCTCGGCCGGCAGGCGCTCGTACTCGCGCTCCATGGTTTCCTTGCGCACCAGGTGCACGATGAGCTTGAGGCGCATCTTGCGGCGCACGGCCGTCTCGCCAAAGATGGCGCGGATGTCCAGCAGGCCGATGCCGCGCACCTCCAGCAGGTTCTGCAGCAGCTCGGGGCACTTGCCCTCGATCGTGGTCTGGTTGATGCGATACAGGTCCACGGCATCGTCGGCCACCAGGCCGTTGCCGCGCGTCACCAGTTCCAGCCCCAGCTCGCTCTTGCCCAGGCCCGACTCGCCCGTGATCAGCACCCCCATGCCCAGGATGTCCATGAACACGCCGTGCATGGTGGTGCGGTCGGCGAAATGCTTGGCCAGGTAGGCGCGCAGCACATCGATCACGAAGGCCGACTGCTCGCGCGTGGAGAACATGGGAATGTGGGCGCGCTCGCACATGGACAGCAGCGCCTCGGGCGCCGTCTGCCCGTCGGCCAGCACCAGCACGGGCGGCTCCAGCGTGACGATGCGTGCCACGCGGCGCTGGCAGTCCTGCGGCGTGGCATTGCTCAGATAGGCGATCTCGCGCTCGCCCAGCACCTGCAGCCGGTAGGGATGGATGTAGTTCAGGTAGCCGACGAGGTCCGCGCCGGAGCGCGCCGAGCGCACGGCCATCTCGTCGAAACGGCGCTCCGAGGCTCCCAGGCCCGCCACCCACTCCCAGCGCAGGCTGGAGCGGAACTCCTCGAACAGGACATCGGCGCTGATGGCACTGGGTCTCATGGCAAGGCCCGTGAAAAAGGGAAGGAAAAAGTCTGGAAGACTAGACCAGGGGCGCAGCGGAGGACTGCCAGCCGGCAATCATTCCATGCAGCCGGGCCGCATCGGCGCAGGACTTCAGGCGCTCACGCAGCTGGCTGTCGCTGAGAAGCTCGGCGATTTCGGACAGGATTTCCAGATGCTTCTGGGTGGCCGCTTCGGGCACCAGCAGAAAGATCAGCAGGCCCACAGGCTGCTCATCGGGGGCATCGAAACCAATGGGATTGTCCAGTTGGAACACGGCCGCCATGGGAGCGGTCAGGCCCTTGATGCGCCCATGGGGAATGGCCACGCCGTGGCCAAGCCCCGTCGAGCCCAGGCGTTCGCGTGCAAACAGGCTGTCGGTGATGAGTGCGCGGGACAGGCCATGCAGGCTCTCGAAGAGCAGACCTGCTTCTTCGAAAGCGCGCTTTTTGCTGGTGACGTCGACGCTCACGAGCACTTGAGCGGCGGGCAGGATGGAGGCAAGACGGTTCATGGTTCGGGAAACAATTATGCACCGCAGTGCCGGAAACCGTGGGGAAACCCTGACCCCCATCAAAAACCGCCCCGAAGGGCGGTGGTCGTGCGTGGCTCATCAGCCACATAAGCGCAGGTATTGTAAGCGCCCGCACAGGGCAGACGCCTTACCTGTCACCCGACTGACGCCAAGGTCAGCCCAGCATCATCGAGTCGCTTGGCCGAACCATAGCGGCTGCCCTGCTGGCGGGTCTTGTAGCGCACCACCACGCGGTCCAGCTTGTCAGCCAGCGCATCGACGGCGGCGTAGAGATCGAAGTGAGAGGTCTCGACAAAAAGATCCTGGCCCTTGACGCGCAGCGTGCAACCGGCACGTTGGCGCTTTTCCTTCTCCTTTTGGTTATGAACGGTCAGCAAGACCTTTACATCCACCACCTGGTCAAAGTGTCGAAGAATGCGTTCGAGCTTGGCCATGACGTAACTGCGCAGCGAGGGAGTGACCTCCAGGTGATGCCCACTAATCGTCAGATTCATATCTAAACACTCCTTGCTCTGGATGAAAACAGCCCGGTCCACCGGGAGACGATCCGCAGGGACAGGTGCTTGCAGGCCGGAATGCGCATTCGTTTGCTTGCGAATCCACTATGCGCCGGGGTCTGCCCAAAAGCAACGCCGCAAGCCGATAGCGCAGGACGGTGCAGGGCCTTGGAGGCGGGTTTTGCGCGCCATGCAATTGGGCGCACAATCGGCGGGTTTGCCAGGCTGCGCCCCTGGGGTGGGGCTTGCCACGGGCCGCCCGTCACCGTGAGGCGCCGTTGGTTAGAATCGCGCTCCTGCGCGTGCCGCTTGCAGCCATCCGGCCGCTGCAGCCTCTTTGCCAGATTGCCCCTTGCCTCACATGACCACCCAGTCCCGCCCCTCCGCCCTGCACACTTCCAACATTGCCTCGCTGCCGCTGCTCGCGCGCGGCAAGGTGCGCGACAACTATGCCGTGGGTGATGACCGCATCCTGATGGTGGCCTCGGACCGCCTGTCGGCCTTCGACGTGATCATGGGCGAGCCAATCCCCGGCAAGGGCGAGCTGCTGACGCAAATGGCGCTGTTCTGGTTCGACAAGCTCGGCCACATCTGCCCCAACCACCTGACCGGCGAAGCGCCCGAGTCCGTGGTCACGCCCGCCGAAGTGCCCCAGGTCACGGGCCGCTCCATGCTGGTCAAGCGCCTCAAGCCCGTGCTGATCGAGGCCGTGGTGCGCGGCTACCTGGCCGGCAGCGGCTGGAAGGAATACCAGGAATCGCGCTCGGTCTGCGGCGTGCCCCTGCCCGAAGGCCTGACCAACGCCGCCAAGCTGCCCGAGCCCATCTACACGCCGGCCGCCAAGGCCGAGATGGGCGACCATGACGAGAACATCACCTACGAGCGCACGGTGGAGATGGTCGGCGAGAAGCTGGCCTCCCAGATCCGCGATACGGCCATCCGCATCTACAAGGAAGCTGCGGCCATCGCCCTCGAAAAGGGCATGATCATTGCCGACACCAAGTTCGAATTCGGCCTGGACGAGAACGGCGAACTGGTGCTGATGGACGAAGTCCTCACGCCCGACAGCTCGCGCTACTGGCCCGTGGAGGGCTATGCCCAGGCCCTGGCCAATGGCGAGAACCCGCCCAGCTACGACAAGCAGTTCGTGCGCGACTGGCTGGAGCAGGCCCAGGTCAACGGCAAGCCCTGGGACAAGAAGGCTCCGGCCCCGCGCCTGCCCCAGGAAGTGACCGAGAAGACGGCCGCCAAGTACCGCGAAGCCCTGCAGCGCCTGACGGCCTGACGGCCCGCCGTAGCCCGGCCCCGCGCGCCTTTCCCCGCAAAAGAGAGCTTCGGCTCTCTTTTTCGTTGCGGGCCTGCGTTTTTGCAGCCGGTCATGCCTGCGTCACCGACGCTGCCACAATGTTCGCTTCCTCTGACTTTTTCTGAAGGAGCAAGCACATGGCTGGCAAGAAGATTCTGATGATCTGTGGCGACTACTGCGAGGACTACGAAACCATGGTCCCCTTCCAGGCCCTGCAGGCCGTGGGACACACGGTGCATGCGGTCTGCCCCGACAAGAAAGCCGGGGAACACATCAAGACGGCCATCCATGATTTCGAGGGCGCGCAGACCTACAGCGAGAAGCCCGGCCACAACTTCACGCTCAACGCCAGCTTCGCCGACATCAAGCCCGAGCAGTACGACGCCCTGGTGATCCCCGGTGGACGCGGCCCTGAGTACCTGCGCAACTACGACGCCGTGCGCGCCGCCGTGCGCCACTTCTTCGACAACAACAAGCCCGTGGCCGCCGTCTGCCATGGCGCCCAGCTGCTGGCCGGTGCCGGCGTGCTCAAGGGCCGCACCTGCTCGGCCTACCCGGCCTGCCGTGCCGAGGTCGAGCTGGCCGGCGGCACCTATGCCGACATCGGCGTGGACCAGGCGCATACCGAAGGCAACCTGGTCAGCGCCCCCGCCTGGCCCGCACACCCGGCCTGGATCGCCCAGTTCCTGACGCTCCTGGGCACGCGCATCAGCCACGGCTGAGCACGCAGCGGACGTTGGCGCCGGGCGGCTCAACCGCCCCAGCGCACCAGCACGATGCCGCCGAAGACCAGGGCCGAGGCCAGCATGCGCACGCGGCCCAGGCGCTCGCGCATCAGCCAGGCGGCAATCCAGCCCGCAAACAGCACGCTGCTTTCACGCAGCGCAGACACCAGCCCCATGGGCGCCTGCGACAGCGCCCAGGTCGCCATCCAGCTGGCACTCAGCTGCATGGCGGCGGCCAGGGCGCACAGGAGCCAGGTGCGTGCATCGGCACGCAGCACGGCGGGGCCGCGCCGCCAGGCGACGATCAGCACCGTGGCCAGGCCATCGCCCAGCGTGAGCAGGGCCGCATAGAGCAGCGCGGAGCCGGATGCGCGCGCCCCCAGCCCGTCGATGACCGTATAGCAGGCAATCATGGCGCCCGTGGCCAGCGCATAGCCGCTGCCGCCATAACCGCTGCCGCCATAACCGCTGGCCGCGCCGCTGCGCACCGACAGCGCCAGCACGCCCAGCGACAGGCACAGCACGCCAGCCAGCCCGGTCGCGCCCGGCCACTCACCGGCCAGCAGCGCCGCGCCCAGCGTCACGAACAGCGGCGCACTGCCGCGTGCCACCGGGTAAACCACGCCGAACTCGCCATGCTGGTAGGCGCGCGGCAGCACGAAGTGGTAGACGGTGTGCACGGCCACCGAGGCCGCCAGCCACCACCACACCGATGCGTCCCACAACCCCGCCGCGCGCCAGTCCAGCCAGGGCAGCACCAGCAGCGACCACAGGCTGGCCAGCCCCGTGGTCAGCGCCATGGCGACCATCTTGTCGCCGCCCAGCTTGATGGCGCTGTTCCATCCCGCATTCATCAGCGCGGCCCCCAGGGCCGCGGCCAGCACCGCATTGCTCAATTCCATTCCATGGCCTCGTACTTGATACGGGACGGGATGATGGATTCGCACCCAGATTAGATAAAGTCGAATCTTCGGAACATCATCTTCAGGAAACCTGATGCGACGCCTGAATCTTGACCAGCTCCAGACCCTGGTGGCCGTGGCCGACCTGGGCACGCTGGCTGCTGCCGCCCAGGCCCTTCACCTGTCGCCGCCCGCCGTCAGCCTGCACATCCAGGAGCTGGAAGCGCGCCTGGACACCCCCCTGCTGGTGCGCGGCAAGCGACAGGCGCAGCTGACGCCCGCAGGCGCTCTGCTGGTCGAAGGCGGACGCCGCCTGCTGGCCGACAGCGAATCCCTGCTGCGCCAGGTGCGCAAGCGCGCCGAGGGCTTTGGCGCCAACGTGCGCATAGGCGCCTCAGCCGGCGTCAGCCCCCTGCTTTTGCCCGAACTGCTGCAATGGCTGGCCGAGCACGCGCCCGGCGTGGAACTGCGCCTGGAAGTCGTGAGCTCCGCCCAGGCCATGCAGCGCCTGGCGACTGGACACCTGGACCTGGCCCTGGTCGGGCTGCCCCAGCCCGTGCCTTCCGGCCTGGAAATGCGTGCCTGGCGCAACGACCCCATGGAGCTGTTCGCCCCGCCGCAGATGCCGCTGCCCGACCAGATCACGCCCGAATGGCTCAACGCCCAGCCCTGGATAGGCTTTGCCGCCGGCACCCAGATGCACCGCCTGCTGTCCCAATGGTTCGCCCAGGCGGGCCTGCTGCCGCAGCCCCGCATGGAAATGAGCTTTCCCGAAGGCATACGCGCCCTGGTCGCCGCCGGCCACGGCCCCACCGTCCTGCCGCGCGAGGAGCCCATGGACGCCGTCAGCCGCACGCTGCAGCAGCGCGGACTCAGCCCCGCACTGACACGCCCGCTGGGACTGGCCTGCCGCAGCGCCGCGCAACAAGACCCGGCCGTGCAGGCCGTGGTGCGCGGGTTGATGCGATTTGCCGATCCCGTACGGCAGTAGGCGTAGGCGCTACAGCCCGGCCTCCTGCAGCACCCACGCACGCAGCGCCTCGATGGCCGGCTGGCCCTGGCTGCGCCGGGGGTAGAGCAGGTGGTAGGCATAGGCCGGGCCCAGGCCCACGGCGATGTCGAACAGGCGCACCAGGCGGCCACGGGCCAGGTCTTCGGCCACCAGGTCCTGCTCGACCAGGCCCACGGCGCCGCCGTCCAGCACGGCCTGCACGACGTGGCTGGAGTCGGTGAAGGCGATGCAGCGGCCTGCGTCCAGGCCCTCCACGCCGGCCGCCGCCATCCACATCGGCCAGTTCGGCCAGACCTGGCCGTCCACCCTGCAATCGACATGGCACAGCGTGTGCGCCAGCAGGTCAACGGGCCGGGCCAGCGGCGGGCCGGACTGCAGCAGGGCCGGGCTGCAGACGGGGATCACCCTGGCATCGAACAGGCGCACCGCCAGGGTGTGCGGATCACGGCCGGTGCCGAAGCGGATGGCGGCGTCGATGTCATCGGCGTCGAAGTCGCGCACCTCGTCGCAGATGTCGAAGCTCAGTTCGATCTGCGGATGCGCGGCGCGAAAGCGCGGCAGCCGGGGCAGCAGCCACTGCGTGGCAAAGCGCGCGCCCAGCGACAGACGCAGCCGCGTCTCGCCCCGGGCCAGTTGGCGCGCCCGGCCGGTGGCGCGCCGCAGCAGGCCCAGCGCCTCGGCCGTGGCCTCCAGCAGCACGCTGCCTGCGGGCGTGAGCTGCATGCTGCGGCTGTTGCGCGTGAAGAGGACGAGGCCCAGCTGTTCCTCCATCTCCTTGATCTGGTGGCTGACCGCCGCCGGGGTCAGCCCCAGTTCGTCGGCCGCGCGCGTGAAGTTCAGGTGGCGCCCTGCAGCCTCGAAGCTGCGCAGGGCGCGCGTGCCGGGTGGAAACTGGCGCATGGATCTTCAAATTTTTCTTGATGAAGTGCCGAATACTACTTGCTTCCTCTTTTGGGACTGCCATCGAACAATCAAGAAAACTTGATGGATGAACCCATGGAAACCGCCTCCTTCTTCACCAGCCTTATCGATGGGCAGCCCGCTACGGCGGCCGAACTCGCCGCCCTGGCCTTTGCAGGCCATGCCCATTTCACGGCCATGCAGGTGCGCGGCGGCAGGCTGCGCGGGCTGGACCTGCATCTGCAGCGCCTGCGCCAGGCCTCGCTGGAGCTGTACGGCCAGGCCTTGTCCGATGACCATGTCCAAGCACAGCTGCGGGCGGCGCTTGCCAACGGCCCGCAGGATGTTTCGCTGACCGCCACGGTGTACTCGCCTGCCGGGGAATTCACGGCCGCCGATGCACGGCCGCGCATGCTGGTGCGCACCTCGGCACCTGCCTCGGGCCCCGCCGGGCCCTTGAGCCTGGCGCTGTTCGAGCATGAGCGCATGCTGCCCCACCTCAAGCATGTGGGCGAGGTGGCCAAGACGCACCTGCTGCGCCGCGCCGTGGCCCAGGGCTTTGACGACGCCGCCTTTGCCGACCGCCACGGCCGCATTGGCGAGGCCACCATCTGGAACCTGGCCTTCTGGGATGGAGATGCCGTGGTCTGGCCGCGCGCCCAGGTGCTGCCGGGCACGACCGAGTCCATGCTGCGGCGCCAGTTGCAGCGCCTGGGCGTGGCGCAGCGCCAGGCCGTGCTGACCCGGGCCGACCTGCCATCCCTGGCCGGCGCCGTGGTGATGAATTCGTGGTCCCCGGGCATTCCGGTCAGGCGCCTGGCCGATGTGCATCTGCCCGATGCGCCCGGCTTCGTGCAGTTGCTGCACCGCGCGCATGCGGCCGAGGAACCGGTTGCCCCCTGAGTCCTCGCCATGAAAAAAGGGAGCCGCAAGGCTCCCCCGTCTCTTCACCCGTGCAGCGCCGGTCTCAGTTCAGCGCCATGCTGAGCTTGCGTCGGTAGCTGTTGACCAGTTGCGTGGCTTCGTCCTGCTCGGCGCCAGCCTTGCCCAGCAGCTCGATGCCGCCGCTGCTCTTGCCGGGGATGGCGTCCTGCTTCTTGGGCTTCGGGGGCGTGAGCAGCTCCAGGATGCCCACGTAGAGCTTGCGCGCAGCCTGGCCGTTCCAATCCTTGTCGCGCATGATGATTTCCAGCAGTTCGTCCATGCTGGCTGCCCATTGGCCTTCGGCGGCAAGGGCCCGGGCCTTGCCGAAGCGGGTGTCGAAGTCGCGCTTGTTCTGCGCGATGACGGCGTCGAACTGCGCAAACTCCCAGTTGCCACGCTCGTCGTTGTGCACGAACAGCATGCACTGCAGCCACTGGTTGAGCGCCTCGAAGCGCGTGGCCTGAGGAATGCGCTTGAGCGGCTCGGCCAGCAGGGCGCCGGCCTCTTCGTAGCCGCCCGTGGCGATCAGCAGGCGCACGTAGTCGAAGCGCGCATCGTCGTTGGCCGGGTCGGCGGCCAGGGCGTCAGCCAGCTTTTGCAGGGCGGCCTGGGTGTCGCCGGCTTCCAGCAACTGGTGGGCCTCGTCGGCTTCGGCCTCGGCGGCCAGCTCGCCTTCGGAGGGCAGGTGCTTGTCAAGGAACTCGCGCAGCTTGCCTTCGGGCTGGGCGCCCATGAAGCCGTCCACGGGGCGGCCGCCCATCATCAGAATGCAGGTCGGGATGGAGCGGATGCCGAACATGCCGGCCAGTTGCTGCTCCTGGTCGGAGTCGATCTTGACCAGCTTGAAGCGGCCTTCGTAGGCCACCTCGAGCTTTTCCAGGATGGGGCCCAGCGTCTTGCACGGGCCGCACCAGGGCGCCCAGAAGTCGACGAGCACCGGCACCTGCATGGAGGCGGCGACGACTTCGGCTTCGAAATTCTCAATGGTGACATCAATCATGTGATCAGACCCTGTGGCAAGGCGCGCGGCCAGGGCGCGCGGACTGTGGCGGTTCGGAGTTCGGCGGCCGAATGCCTCCGATGCGGACCGTGTGATTCTCCAGCAATTCCAAGGCCCAGGGCGTGAACGCCATGGGCGGCAGCCACCCCAGATGGGAGCAGGCTGCGCGCATTTCAAGCCGCCCGGCCGAGGGCGCGGCGCGGCAGCGCTGGGCTATATTGGCGCGCTGTGCCGCCATTGCGGCCTGCCATCAACGCAATGAGGGAGGGCTCGCCTTGATCAAGGTTTCGCAGCTGGTGTTCGAGTACCCCGGCCACCGCGCGCTCGATGGCGTCAGCGTCCATATCGCCGCAGGCACCGTCACGGCCCTGGTGGGGCCCAACGGCGCCGGCAAATCCACGCTGATGCGCTGCATCGCCGGGCTGGACCAGCCGCTGTCGGGCCAGGTCGAGGTGCATGGCATTGCCGTGCAGGAGCAGCCCCGCGAAGTGCACCGGCACCTGGGCTATCTGTCGGATTTCTTCGGCCTCTATGACCGCCTGAGCGTGCGGCGCTGCCTGCAGTACGCGGCCCTGTCCATGGGCGTGCCCTCGTCCGAGGCGCCGCAGCGCGTGGCGCACGTGGCCGGGCAGCTGGGCCTGGCCGATCTGCTGGAGCGCCTGCCCACCGAGCTGTCTCGCGGCCAGCGCCAGCGCGTGGCCATCGGCCAGGCCATCGTCCACCAGCCGCGCGTGCTGCTGCTGGACGAGCCGGCCAGCGGCCTGGACCCCGAGGCCCGCGCCAGCCTGTCCCAGCTGATGCGGGCGCTGCAGGCACAGGGCATGACCCTGATCGTCTCCAGCCACATCCTCAGCGAACTCGACGAGTACTGCACCCACATCCTGAGCCTGCGCGGCGGCCGCGTGGAAAGCCACGAGGCCCTGCACGGCGGCATTCAGGCGCCGGCCGCCGGCGGCGATGTGCCGCTGGCGCTGTACGCGCTGGAGCTGGCACCGCCCCCGGGTGCCTCGGCCGGGTCGCTGGCGCGGCAGCTGCACCAGGTCCTTCCCGACACCCCTGTGCCGCCGCCCGATGACCAGGGCCTGGTGCATCTGCAGCTGTGGCTGCCCGCCCTGCCGCGCGAACGCGCCGACCTGCTGGCACGCCTGGTTGGCGCCGGCCTGCCCGTGGCCAGCCTGGCGCCTGTGCGCGAGCGCCTGCAGGACCGCTACGCACGCGGCCTGCAGGCCGCAGCCCCCCTCACCCCTGCGGAGCAGCCATGACGCACAACCCCGAATTCCAGCGCCAGCTCTGGCTCAACTGGCGGCCCGCCCAACTGGGCTGGAGCCTGCTGCTCACCGCCTTGCTGCTGGCCACGCCAATGGTCCTGGTCCAGCCCGGAGACCGCCTGCATGCCCTGCTGGTCGCCGCCCTGATCGGCATGTGGATCGCCGCGGCCGGCCTGGGCAGCGTGCTGGCCGGGCGCGGCCTCAACGAAGAGGCGCACCAGCACACCTGGGACTGGCAGCGCCTGTCGGCCCTGACGCCCTGGCAGATGGCCTGGGGCAAGCTGCTGGGCGCCCCGCTGGCGGCCTGGCTGTACATGCTGTGGTGCGCGCTGGCCGTGCTGGTCACCTCGGCGGGCCAGCCGGGCGGGCTGGCCTGGGGCGTGCACGCCGTGCTGCAGGCCGTGCTGTGGGGCCTGGCCCTGCAGGCCTGGAGCATGCACTCCGTGCTCATGGGCTGGGGACCGAAGGAGCAGCCCGCGCGCCGCATCCGCTTCGTGCTGGTGCCGCTGCTGTTCGTGATGGTGCTGCCCGGCCCCATCCTGGGCCGGTTGACCGAGCAGCTGGGCCGCGAAGAAGGCCGCCCTGTGCTGTGGTGGTCCGTGCCGCTGCACGGGCGCGGCGCCATCTACCTGTTCGGCGCCATCGCGCTGGGGCTGGGCCTGCTGGCCCTGTGGCGGCTGCTGTGCACGCGGCTGGATGTGCGCACCCTGCCCTGGGCCTGGCCGCTGGGCCTGTGCGTGGCGGGCCTGGCCTTTGGAGGCATGCACCTCGATGCAATGCAGTTGCAGGGCCCCGGCCCGGCCTCTTTCTTCGCTTGGACCACCGGGCTGGCGCTGGCGGGCACGGCCTATGTCTGCCTGCACGGCATGGACGAGGGCCTGCGCAGCTGGCGCCAGGTGCAGTGGTGCGTGCTGCAGGGGCGCTGGCGTGGCGCGCTCGAAGCGCTGCCGCTGTGGCCCGTGAGCTGGCTGCTGGCCGTGCTGGCCTGCGCGCTGTGGCTGCTGTGGCCCGCGGGCGGCCAGCCCATGGTGCCGGGCGCGGCCCAACTGGCGGCGCTGGCCACGGCGCAGTTGCTGCGCGATGCCGCGCTGGCCACGGGCTTTTCCCTGCTGGCCGGGCGCATCAAGTCGCCGCTAGCCGCGTTTGCCGTCACCTGGCTGCTGGTCAACATCGTGCTGCCGCTGCTGGCCTTTGGCCTGGCCGGGGCCGATGCCGCCGTGCTGGCCCAGCCGCTGGCAGCCGGCCTGACAAAGCCCGTCACCAGCGGAATGTGGCTGTCGCTGGCCGTGCAGGTGGGGCTGGCCCTGGCCTGGCTGGCCCATGTGTTTCGCCAGCGCGTGCTGGGTTTTGCGCGCGAGCAGCACACGGCTGTGCGGTGATTTGGCGCATGGATTACGCGAATTAGGACTAAAAAAGTAAAATCGCGGGTTCCACTAGGCCGGGCCGCAGGCGCCCTCACGACATGAACTCCATCCAGATCGGTGTGGTCATGGGCTCCAGCAGCGACTGGGAGACCATGCAGCACGCAGTTGCCATTCTTCAGCAATTTGGCATCGCCCATGAAGCCCAGGTCGTCTCGGCCCACCGCATGCCCGACGACATGTTCGCCTATGCCGAGGCCGCCGCAGGCCGTGGCCTGAAGGCCATCATCGCGGGTGCGGGGGGCGCTGCCCACCTGCCCGGCATGATTGCCGCCAAGACCGTGGTGCCCGTGCTCGGCGTACCGGTGGCCAGCCGCCACCTGCAGGGAGTGGACTCGCTGCACTCCATCGTGCAGATGCCCAAGGGCGTGCCCGTGGCCACCTTCGCCATCGGTGCGGCCGGCGCGGCCAATGCGGCCCTGTTCGCCGTGGCCCTGCTGGCCAATGAGGACCCGGCCCTGCGCACCAGGCTCGAAGCCTTCCGCGCCGAGCAGACCGCCGCAGCGCGCGCGATGACGCTTCCCCCGGTGGCCGTATGAGCGCAGATGTGATCCTGCCGGGCGCCACGCTGGGCGTGCTGGGTGGCGGCCAACTGGGCCGCATGTTCGTGCAATCGGCCCAGGCCATGGGCTATTTCACGGCCGTGCTCGACGCCGACCCGACCAGCCCTGCCGGCCTGGTCAGCCACCACCATATCCGTACCGGCTACGAAGACCCGCAGGGCCTGGCCGAACTGGCGCGCCTGTCGGCCGCCGTCACCACCGAATTCGAGAACGTGCCCGCCGCGGCGCTGAACCTGCTGGCCGCCCAGCGGCCGGTCTCGCCGGCTGGCTCGTCCGTGGCCATTGCCCAGGACCGCGCCCAGGAAAAGGCCCACTTCGTGCGCTGCGGCGTGCCCTGCGCGCCCTATGCGGTGATCGAGACGCCCGCCCAGCTGGCGGCCGTGCACGCCAGCCTGCTGCCCGGCATCCTCAAGACCGCCCGCATGGGCTACGACGGCAAGGGCCAGGTGCGCGTGAAGAACGCCGCCGAGCTGGCCACCGCCTGGGAGCAACTGGGCCGCGTGGCCTGCGTGCTGGAAAAAATGCTGCCGCTGGCCCATGAATGCTCGGTCATCGTGGCGCGCGGCCGTGACGGCTCCATGGTCAACCTGCCCGTGCAACGCAATCTGCACCGCGAAGGCATCCTCTCCGTCACCGAGGTCTACGAAGGCAACCTGCCACAGGCCCAGGTTGAGCAGGCGCTGGCCGCCGCACGTTCCGTGGCCGATGGCCTGGACTACGTGGGCGTGCTCTGCGTCGAATTCTTCGTGCTGCAGGACGGCATGCTCGTGGTCAACGAGATCGCGCCGCGCCCGCACAACAGCGGCCACTACAGCCAGAACGCCTGCGATGTCTCGCAGTTCGAGCTGCAGGTGCGCTGCATGACCGGCCTGCCGCTGACGCAGCCGCGCCAGCACAGCCCGTCCATCATGCTGAACCTGCTGGGCGACCTGTGGTTCAAGGACGGCGAACAGGCCAAGGCGCCGGCCTGGGACCAGGTCCTGGCCCTGCCCGGCTGCCACCTGCACCTGTACGGCAAGCACGACGCCAAGCGCGGCCGCAAGATGGGCCACCTGAACGTCACCGGCCCCTCGCCCGAGGCCGTGCGCTCCACCGCCCTGCATGCCGCTGCCATCCTGGGCATAGAGCCGTTCTGAAGGCCCGCGCGATGATTCTCGATGGAACGCTGGCGGCCTCTGTCCAGGCCGCCGCACAGGCGCTGCAGCGCGGCGAACTGCTGGGCCTGCCCACGGAAACCGTCTACGGCCTGGCGGCCGATGCCGACAACGACGCGGCCGTCGCGCAGATCTTCACCGCCAAGGGCAGGCCGCCCAACCATCCGCTCATCGTCCATGTGGCCGACAGCGGCGCCATTACGCGCTACGCACGTGAAGTGCCGCTGTTCGCGCAGCAGCTGATCGACGCCTTCTGGCCCGGCCCGCTGACCCTGATCCTGCCGCGCCTGCCCCAGGCCGCCCGGGCCTCGACCGGCGGCCAGGACAGCGTGGGCCTGCGCTGCCCCTCCCACCCCGTCGCCCATGCCGTGCTGGCCGCCTGCCAGCAGCTGCAGCCGCCTGTCTGGGGCGTGTCGGCGCCCAGCGCCAACAAGTTCGGCCGCGTCAGCCCCACCACGGCGGCCCATGTGGCCAGCGAGTTCGGCGACACGCTGCTGGTGCTGGACGGCGGCGCCTGCGAAGTGGGAATTGAATCGACCATCGTGGACTGCACGCGCGGCGTGCCCGTGCTGCTGCGCCCCGGCGCCATCACGCGCGACGATATAGAACGTGCCTGCGGCCAGCGCCCCCTGTCCAAGGAAGAACTGCAGGAGAACACGCCACGCGCCTCCGGCACCCTGCTGGCCCACTACGCGCCCAATGCCCAGGTGCGCCTCATGGACGCAAAGCAGCTGCAGGCCGGGCTGGACGTGCTGGGCGCCGACGCCAGGAACCTGGCCGTCTACCACCGCACACCGCTGCGCACCGCATCGCGCGCCGTCACGCTGCGCGCCATGCCCGCCGACGCCGCCGCCACCGCGCGCGAGCTGTTCGGTGCCCTGCGCGACTTCGATGAAGTCGGCGCCCGGCTGATCTGGATCGAGACCCCGCCCGACACGCCGGACTGGGAAGGCGTGCGCGACCGGCTGCTGCGCGCGGCGGCTGCGGGATAGAAGAGGCCCCCCGGGACTGCAGTGCCGCATCGGGCATCAACCCGCGCGCCTGCCCAACGGCGTGCGGCGCAGGAACAGGCGCCGTTCCAGGCCTTTGAATGGCGGGAGTTGCTAGAATCACGCTACACAATCCCTTCGCGGTGTCATTCAGTTGGCTCAGGCTTAGGGCGAAAAGGCCACCGCAAGGTGGTCTTTTCATTGGTGGCTTGGACATTGACCAGAACAACCATCTACATCGACGGCTACAACCTCTACTACTCGCGACTCAAGGGCACGCCGTACAAGTGGCTGGACATTGCTGCGCTGTTTCGTGATCGCATCCTGCTGCCGCAAGACCCTGGCGCAGAGGTTGTCGCCATCAAGTACTTCACGGCCCCCGTCAAAGCCTCGTACGCCCGGCATGGCGAGTCATCGGTCCAGGCACAGACCCAGTACCTTCGCGCCCTTCAGGCACGAGACCCTGGCCTGATCCAGATCGTCAACGGCTTCCACGTCTTCGAACCCACATCCCTGCCAAGCTACCAAGCGGGCGCCAACCCGAGCAAGAACAACGTGTCGCGCGTCTGGATGATCGAAGAAAAGCAGACCGACGTGAACCTTGCGCTGCACGCCTACCGTGATGCAGTACGTGGCGAATGCGACCAGTTGGTGATCTGCTCCAACGACAGTGACGTGGAACCCGCACTGCGCATGCTGCGCGAGGACGTGCCCGCCGCCAGGCTGGGGCTGGTCATGCCATTGCGCGACAGGACCGCAGCAGACGGCAAAGTGCCCAACAAGCGCTTGACGGCGTTGGCGCACTGGGTTCGCCATCACATCAGGGACGACGAGCTGGCGCAATCGCAGTTGCCGCTGAACGTGCAGACGCGGAAAAAACCAGCCAGCAAGCCTGCGCATTGGTGAACCCCCACAAAGCGGCCCTGGGCGGAACGCTGCCGCCTAGGACCTCTTCACCGAAGGCTCGTATGCCAGCTCCATCCGGTAGGCCAGCGCCAGGAACAGCGACTGCGCCAGGGTCAGCGTGCTGGTCAGGGAGCGAAAGCCGAAGGTGGCTGCGTCCTGGGCCAGCAGGGTGACGGTGGCGCGGGATGCCAGGGGGCTGAGCTGGCTGTCGGTCAGCGCCAGCAGGCGCGCGCCGCGTGCCAGGGCCGCGTCCACCATTTCCAGCGTTTCGGGCGCATAGGGCTCGAAGGAGACGGCCAGCATCACGTCGCCGGGCGCCAGCGCGCGCAGCTCGCCCTTTTGCATGGCGCCCAGGCCGTGCAGCCAGTGCACGGGCTTTTCGGTGTGCTGCAGCGCATAGGCCAAATAGGCGCCCACGGGGAAGGCGCGACGCGAGGCGGCCAGCCACAGCGAGGGGGCATCCAGCATGAGATCCACCGCCGCCTCGAACTGCTCGGGCGGCAGGCCGCGCTGCAGGGCCTGCAGGCTTTCGATGCTGCCTTCGATGACCTCGTGCGCCAGGCGCGCGCTGCTGCGTGGCTCGTTGCCCGAGGCGATCAGGCCCCGGATGCGGTCCTGGTAGTCATGCTGGGCCGAGAGCTGGCGCGCCGCATCGGCGCGGAACAGCGCCTGCAGTTCCGAGTACCCCGAGAACCCGAAATGCTTGGCAAAGCGCACCACGGCCGAAGGCTGCACGCCACATTGCTCGGCCGTGGCCTGGATGCCGTCGAAGGCCAGGCGATCGCCCTGCATTTCCACATGGCGGCCGATGGCCTTGAGCTGGCGGCTCAGGGCCTCGAAGCCTTCGCGCAGCACGGTGAGGAAGGCGGCGCGGTCGGCGTAGGGGCCGGCCAGCGAGGGGGCGCCTGCATCGCCAAGGGTTTTTCTATTTTTCATATATATGGAAAACTTTTTCTATTTCGATCTATGATCGCATGCACGCAACGATTATGGACAGGCCCGCACGCGGGTGTCCGCAACGCACAGGCCTATGACGATGAGCATGCTGAACTTTCCCTCCGACCGGCCGCTGGACGTGGCCTGCCTGGGCCGACTGGCCGTGGACCTTTACGCGCAGCAGATCGGCTGCAGCCTGGAGGAGGCCGGCAGCTTTGCCAAGTACCTGGGCGGCTCCTCGGGCAACATGGCTTTCGGCACGGCGCGCCTGGGGCTGCGCTCGGCCATGATTTCGCGCGTGGGCGATGAACAAAATGGCCGCTTCCTGGTCGAGACGCTGCGCCGCGAGGGCTGCGACACCAGCCAGGTGCAGGTCGATGCCCAGCGCCTGACCGGCATGGTGCTGCTGGGCATCAAGGACCAGGAGACCTTCCCCCTGCTCTTCGCCCGCGAGAACTGCGCCGACATGGCCCTGGACGCCGCAGCCATCAGCGAGGAATTCCTGGCCCGCTGCCGCTGCCTGGCCATCACGGGCACCCACCTGAGCGCACCCGGCGTGCTGGCCGCCAGCCGCAAGGCACTGGAGATGGCTGGCCGCCACGGCCTGGTGCGCGTGCTGGACATCGACTACCGGCCCGTGCTGTGGGGCCTGGCCTCGCGCGGCGACGGCGAGACGCGCTATGTGGCCAGCGCCGAGGTCAGCCGCAGGCTGCAGGCCGAGCTGGGCCAGTTCGAACTCATCATCGGCACCGAAGAGGAATGGCTGATCGCCGGCGGCGTGGAGGGCGACCTGATCGCCAGCCTGCGCCGCGTGCGCGAATGCAGCCGCGCCGTCTTCGTGGTCAAGCGCGGGCCGCTGGGCTGCTCGCTGGTCGAGGGCGAGGTGCCCGATGCGATCGCCGATGCGCCCACGGTGCTGGGCGAGCGCGTGGAAGTGCTCAATGTGCTGGGCGCGGGCGATGCCTTTGCCTCGGGCCTGCTGTCGGGTCTGCTGCGCGGCAAGAGCCTGGAGGAATCTGCGGCGATTGCCAACGCCTGCGGCGCCATCGTGGTCTCGCGCCATGGCTGCGCGCCGGCCATGCCCACGCAGGCCGAGCTGGCGCACTGGTTCTCGGGCCACCGCCATCCGCGTCCTGACCAGGACCCCGAGCTGTCCCACCTGCACCGCGTCAGCCGCGCGCGGCCGCAGTGGCCCGCGCTGTGCGTGCTGGCCTATGACCACCGCAGCCAGTTCGACGATCTGGCGCGCGAGGCCGGCGCAGCGCCCGCGCGGCTGCGCCCGCTCAAGCGGCTGATCAACGAGGTGGTCGCCCAGGTCGAGCGCGATCCGGGCAACGCGGGCCGCATGGGCGTGCTGATCGACGGCCGCCATCACCTGGGCGAGGCCGCGCTGCACGACGCCACGGGACGCGGCTGGTGGATAGGCCGGCCCATCGAGCTGCCGGGCTCGCGCCCGCTGCGCTTTGACGGCACGGACTCGCTGGCTTCCGAGCTGCTGCACTGGCCGCAAAGCCATACCGTCAAATGCCTGGTCTTCTACCACCCCGACGACACGCCCGCACTGCGCGCCGAGCAGGATGCCTGGCTGCAGCAAGTCTGGACCGCCACGCGCGCCAGCGGCCATGAGCTGCTGCTGGAAGTGATCCCGCCAAAGGACACGCTGGCGCCCGACGACCGGGGCGAGGCCGTGCTGCGCGCCATACGCCATTTCTACGACCTGGGCCTCAAGCCCGAATGGTGGAAGGTCGGCATCATGGCGCGCGAGAACTGGGAGGCGCTGGACGCCCTGGTGAACGAACGCGACCCCTGGTGCCGGGGCGCCGTGATCCTGGGGCTGTCCCAGCCCGTGGAACAACTGGTGCAGGGCTTTGCCCAGGCGCGGGCGCCCGTGGTCAAGGGTTTCATGATCGGCCGCAGCGTCTGGGCCGGACCGGCGCTGCAGTGGCTGCGCAACGAGCTGGACGACGCCGCGCTGCGCGATGCCGTCGCCGCCAACTTCCGCGCGCTGATCGCGGGCTGGGATGCCAGCCGCGTGGACGCGCGCCAGGTCATCACCGAAGGAGCTGCGGCATGAGCCCCCGCCCGGCCGCTCCGAAGGGGGCTCGCACCGCAGCCCGTGAGGGCGAAGGTCTCCCAATGAGCCTTCTCTTCAAGGCCGCGCCCGGCCGCATCGTCACCGACATCACGCCCGCCAGTGCGGGCTGGAAGCACATCCACTTCAAGGCCCTGAGGCTGCAGGCAGGCGAGGTGGAGGCGCTGTCCACCGGCCCGCTGGAATACTGCATCACCGTGCTCACCGGCCAGGTGGATGTGCAGGTCGGCAGCCAGGCGTTCAGCGCCCTGGGCAGCCGCGCCAGCGTGTTCGAGGAGAGTGCGCCCACGGCCGTCTACGTGCCGCCCGGCCAAAGCCTGCGCATCACGGCGCGTGGACCCGCCGACATTGCCTTGAGCGCCGCACCCGCCACGGGCCGCCATGCCACGCGCGTGATCGCGCCCGAAAGCATGCGCCGCAGCGTGCGCGGCCAGGGCAGCAACACGCGCCATGTCTGCGACATCCTGCCCGAGACCGAGGCGGCCGAGTCCCTGCTGGTGGTCGAGGTCATCACGCCCGCAGGCAACTCGTCCAGCTATCCGCCGCACAAGCACGACAGCGCCGACCCCGCCGCGCCGGACGCCGAGACCGTGCTGGAGGAGACCTACTTCCACCTGCTCAACCCCAGCCAGGGCTTTGCCTTCCAGCGCGTCTACACCGATGACCGCAGCATCGACGAAGCCATGGCGGTGGAGCACCGCGACACCGTGATGGTGCCGCGCGGCTACCACCCCTGCGTGGCCCCGCACGGCTACGACCTCTACTACCTCAACACCATGGCCGGGCCCGAGCGGCGCTGGGCCTTCCGCAACGACCCCGCGCACGAATGGATGCTGCGGCCGCGCTGACGCACGGCGCAACAGACACCCATAAAAACCACCGGAGACAAAAAATGCTGTTCAACCCAATGGCCCTGCACCGCAAGGCCTGGCTTTCCTGCGCCCTGCTGACGCTGGGCATGGGCACCGCCCAGGGGCAATCCGCCCCAGCCCCGTCCTCCCAGAGTGCGCCAGCCTGGCCCACCCAGCCCGTCAAATGGGTGGTGCCCTACGCACCGGGCGGCACCACCGACGTGATCGCGCGCCAGCTGGCCGTGCAGATGGGCAAGGACCTGGGCCAGCCCGTGGTGGTGGACAACCGTCCCGGCGCGGCCAGCATCATCGGTGCCACGCTGATCGCACGCGCCCCGGCCGATGGCTACACGCTGGGCACGGCCGACTCGGGCACGCTGGCCTTCAACCCCGCCATGTATGCGCGCCTGAGCTATGACGCGGGCAAGGACTTCAGCTACATCGGCGGCCTGGGCCGCATGCCGCTGGTGCTGGCCGTGCATCCGTCCTTCCCTGCGAAGAACGTGCAGGAATTCCTGGCCATGGCGCGCAAGGAGCCGGGCGGCATCTCCTCGGCCTCGTCGGGGCCGGGCTCGCCGCTGCACGTGGCGCTGGAGCTGTTCAAGCAGCGCACGGGCACCCAGATCCTGCACGTGGCCTACAAGGGCTCGGCCCCGGCGCTGCAGGACCTCATGGCCGGCCAGATCCAGTCCATGTTCGTGGACCTGCCGCCCAGCATCTCGGCTATCCGCGCGGGCAAGCTGCGCGTGCTGGCCGTGGCCACGCCCCAGCGCCTGCCCATCCTGCCCGACGTGCCCACCATGGCCGAGGCCGGCGTGCCCGGTTTCGAAGCCTATGCCTGGCAGGGTTTCGTCGGCCCCGCCCACCTGAGCCCTGCGCTCACCGAGCGCCTGAACAAAAGCCTGGCCACCGCCCTGCGCCACCCCGAAACGCGTGCCAAGCTCGAAGAGATCGGCATACAGCCCATGGAGATGACTCCGCAGCAGTTCGCAGGCTTCGTGCGCTCGGAACAGGCGCTGTGGAGCGGCGTGATCAAGGCCGCCAACATCAAAATGGATTGAAGCGCAGACATCGCCACATAAAAAAGATCCCGGAGACAAGCCATGACCCTCGCATCCCGCCGCCAATTCATCCACTCGCTGGCCGCCCTGGCCGCAACGCCGGTCCTGCCCGCCATGGCGCAGGCACCGGCCGGCGCCTGGCCCCAGCGCCCCATTGAACTCATCGTGCCCTTTGCCGCTGGCGGCGGCACCGACGTGCTGGCACGCGCGCTGGCCGAGGTGGCGCGCAAGCACCTGCCGCAGGAGCTGATCGTGCTCAACCGCGCAGGCGCCAGCGGCGCCGTGGGCTGGACCGAGCTGGCCAATGCCCGGCCGGACGGCTACAAGATCGGCATCATCACCGTCGAGCTGACCATGATCCCGCACATGGGGCTGACCAAGATCAGCTCCGACGCCCTGCTGCCCGTGGCCCGCCTGAATGCCGACCCCGCCACCATCGCCGTGCGTGCCGACTCGCCCTATCGCAGCATCGAGGAACTGATCGCCGCCGCGCGCAAGGACGAGGCCGCGGTGCGCATCGGCAATGCCGGCCCGGGCTCGCTGGGCCACCTGGCCGCCGCCGCGCTGCAGGACAAGGCGGGCGTGAAGTTCAACCACGCGCCCTACCGCGGCGCCAACCCTGCCGTGCTCGACCTGCTGGGCGGCCACATCGAGGCCGTGGCCGTCACGCCCGTGGAGGTGGCCACCTATGTGGCGGCCGGCAAGATCCGCCCGCTGGCCATCATGGCCGAGCAGCGCATACAGGCCGGCTGGGAAGCCGTGCCCACGCTCAAGGAGCGCGGCATCGACCTGCTCATCGGCGGCTGGCGCGGCTTGGCCGTGCCCCGCAACACGCCCGACGCCGTGGTCCAGACCCTGCGCAAGGCCATGGCCCTGACCCTCAAGGACCCCGTCCTGCGCGAAACCATGGCCAAGCAGAACATGGGCGAGGGCTACCTGGACCAGCCCGAATTCAAGGCCGTGATCGACCGCGACAACGCGGTGTTCAAGCAATTGGTGAACAAGCTGGGGATCAAGGCCTGAGGGGTCACCCTCAGCGAATGAACCCCGCCGCAAACGACGCCCGCAGGAACTCCACGAACACCGCCACCGCGCGCGGCACGTGGCTGGCGTAGGGGCGTATCGCGAACAGGTGTTCGCCGAAGGCATCGACGGGCCGCCAGCCGGGCAGGACCTCGCGCAGATGGCCGGAGGCCAGGCCCGATTGGGCGCTGAAGTCGGGCACCAGGGCGATGCCCAGGCCTGCCATGGCGGCGTCGCGCAGCATTTCGCTGTTGTTGGCGGCAAAGCCGCCGGCCACGGGCACGACGGTGCGTGCTGCGTCTGCACTGGCGTCTGCACCGGCGTCCGCACCGGCATCGGCGGGCACGAAGCTCCAGGCCATGGCGCCCTGGGTGCGCGGGTAGTGCAGGCACTGGTGCGCGGCCAGGTCTTGCGGGGTGGCCGGGGTGCCGTGCGCGGCCAGGTAGTCCGTGCTGGCCACCAGCAGCGAGCGCGTGGGCGCCAGCGCCCAGGCCACATGGGTTTCAGGCGGGGTGGAGGCATGGCGCACGGCGATGTCGAAGCCCTCCATCGCCAGCGAGCGCAGGTGGTCAGACAGGTCCAGCTCCAGCCGGATCTGCGGATGGGCACGCAGGAAGGCCGGCAGCCGGGGCATGAGCTGCTGGCGCGAGAAGGCCACGGGCGCGGTCACGCGCAGCAGGCCGCGCGGCTCAGCCGCCAGGTCGCGCACGCCCGCAAAGCTGTCGGCGATGTGCTCGAAGGCGCCGCGCGTCTCGTCCACCAGGCGCTGGCCCGCTTCGGTCAGGCGCACGCTGCGCGTGGTGCGTGTGACCAGGGCCACGCCGGCCGCGCGCTCCAGCTCGGCCACGCGCTGGCTCATGGCCGCCTTGCTCACGCCCAGGCGCGCGGCGGCCGAGGTGAAGCTGCCTTGCTGCTCCAGCACGACCAGCCAGTGCAGGTGGCTCCACAAGGCCTCGGCCTTGGCATCGGGTTTTTCATTTGCCATGCAGAGATTGTTCAGCAAAATGAACAATCAATTCAAGCGCAGCGCCTAGGCAGGCCAAAGGCGCACTCCTAGACTGGCCGGCATGAACACCGCAAACACCTCCTTCGCTTCCATCGTCCATTACGTCAACGGCCAGCGCACGGCAGGTGCCAGCGGCCGCGAGCAGGACGTGACCAACCCGGCCACCGGCCAGGTCACGGGCCGCGTGGCCCTGGCCTCGCGCGCCGATGTCGATGCCGCCGTGGCGGCCGCCCAGGCGGCCTTCCCCAAGTGGGCCGACACGCCGCCGCTGCGCCGGGCGCGCGTGATGTTCCGCTTCCTCGAACTGCTCAACCAGCACAAGGACGAACTGGCCCACGCCATCACGGCCGAGCACGGCAAGGTCTTCACCGATGCGCAGGGCGAGGTCAGCCGCGGCATCGACATCGTGGAGTTCGCCTGCGGCATCCCGCAGTTGCTCAAGGGCGATTTCACCGACCAGGTCTCCACCGGCATCGACAACTGGACGCTGCGCCAGCCGCTGGGCGTGGTGGCGGGCGTGACGCCGTTCAACTTCCCCGTGATGGTGCCGATGTGGATGTTCCCGGTGGCCATTGCGGCGGGCAACACCTTCGTGCTCAAGCCCAGCCCCATCGATCCCACGCCCTCGCTGCTGATCGCCGACCTGCTCAAGCAGGCCGGCCTGCCCGACGGCGTGTTCAACGTGGTCCAGGGCGACAAGGAAGCCGTGGATGCGCTGATCGAGCATCCCCAGGTGAAGGCCGTGAGCTTTGTCGGCTCCACGCCGATTGCCAACTACATCTACGAGACGGGCGCCCGCCACGGCAAGCGCGTGCAGGCCCTGGGCGGCGCCAAGAACCACATGGTGGTCATGCCTGACGCCGATATCGAACAGGCCGTGGACGCACTGATCGGCGCCGGCTACGGCTCGGCCGGCGAGCGCTGCATGGCCATCAGCGTGGCCGTGCTCGTGGGCGATGTGGCCGACCAGCTGCTGCCGCGCCTGATCGAGCGCACCAAGGCCCTGAAGGTGCTGGACGGCGAGGACCTTGCTGCGGAAATGGGCCCCATCGTGACGCGCGCCGCACACGATCGCATCAGCGGCTACATCGACCTGGGCGTCAAGGAAGGCGCGCAGCTGCTGGTCGATGGCCGGGGCTTCGACGGCAAGGCGGCCGGCGCCGCCACGGGCACCGACACCTCGGGCGGCTTCTGGCTGGGCGGCACGCTGTTCGACCATGTCACGCCCGACATGCGCATCTACAAGGAAGAGATCTTCGGCCCCGTGCTGGCCGTGGTGCGCGCCAAGGACTTCGCCGAGGCCGTGCAGCTGGTCAACGACCATGAGTTCGGCAACGGCGTGGCCTGCTTCACACGCGACGGCAACGTGGCGCGCGAGTTCGGCCGCCGCATCGAGGTCGGCATGGTCGGCATCAACGTGCCGATTCCCGTTCCCATGGCCTGGCACGGCTTCGGCGGCTGGAAGCGCAGCCTGTTCGGCGACATGCATGCCTACGGCGAGGAAGGCGTGCGCTTCTACACCCGCCAAAAGAGCATCATGCAGCGCTGGCCCGAGAGCACGCCCAAGGGCGCGGAATTCGTGATGCCCACGGCCAAGTAGGCACAGGCCCGCTCCATGAAAAAACCAGCCCGCGGGCTGGTTTTTCTTTGGGGACTGCGACCTGTCAGAAGCGGTATCCGATGCCGATGGCGTAGACGTTCGGGTTCAGCTTGAGCGACACGCTCTGGCCCGAGGACAGGTGTGCCGTGGTCTTCAGGAAGCTCTTGTAGTAGGCCACGTCCAGGAACCAGCGCTCGTTGAAGTTGTAGACGAAGCCGATCTGGGGCGTCAGGCCCCACTTGCTGTCCACCGAGGCCGTGGTGGGGTTGGCCAGCGTGCCACCAGTCAGGCCGTTGAGGGAGGCCGTGGTGCGCTCGCCGAAGAACTTGGCATAGGTCACGCCCAGGCCCAGGTAGGGGCGGAAGGCGGAGTTGGCCTCGCCGAAGCGGTACTGCGCGAACACGGTGGCGGGCAGCACCTTGGTGCGGCCGAGCTTTCCCGTGCCGGAGATGGCGCCATCGCCCACGAAGTCGTGCTTGAACGGCAGGCCCATGGGCACGTCGATGGCCCAGTTGTTGGTGACCATGTAGGTCACGCCGCCCGTGAGCTGGCTGTTGGCCTTCACGTCCACGCGGGTGTCGGGGAAGCTGGGCGTGCTCAGCCAGCCGCTGCTGGTCTGGGGATCGATGCGCGTGGCGCCCAGGCGCACGCTCCAGGTGCCGGCGGACTGGGCGGTGGCGGCCATGCAGGCCGTGGCCATGGCCACGGCGGCGGTGATACGCAGGAATGTCTTCATGGATGTGTCTCCTCGTGCTGCGTGTCTGCTATCACAGCCAGCCGGCGCGGGCCAGGGTGCGGGAGGCCAGCTGGCTCATCTGCTGGTGGCCATAGGGCGTGGGGTGGAAGCTGTCGGCAAAGGCATAGCTCTTCCACCAGTTGGCGCTGGTCTCGCCCACGGGAATGGAGGCGGACAGCGCGGCCTCGGTGCAGGTCGGGAAGCTGTAGGTGGGCAGGCCGTCAGCGCCCACGCCGGTGGCAGGGCAGGCCGCCTTTTTCACGTTGGTGTAGGCGTACTGGGCGGGGTCGGCCATCTGCTGGCGGAACTCGCTGTAGAAGTCGATGATGGCCACGCGGCTCTCGCCCGCGAAGCCGGTGGCAACCTGCTGGTTGAAGGCCTTGACCCAGCCGTCGAACACGGTCTCCAGCTGCGCGGCGGCGGCCGAGCCCTGCTGCTGGGCCACGGACTGCAGCACCAGCTGGAAGCGCGGCGTCAGCGTGATCGCGGGCACGTTGAGGATGGCCACGCGCGTGGCGCCCTTGCCCAGCACATTGGTCTGGATGCTGGAGACAAAGCCCTTGGCCAGGTTCTGCATGTACAGGCCACCGGCCTGGGCCATGCCGGCCTGGCCCTGCTGCAGCAGCGCGCCCAGCGTGGCCGCGTCGATCTTGGTGGACAGCAGCGCCTTGAAGTTGGCGCCCTGGTCCCTGGAGGCGGCCAGGAAGGCGCCGATCACATCGGCCGCGTCATTGGCGCCGCCGTCGATCACCGCCAGGTCATCGGCCGTGAAGCCTGCCGCGCCGGCCAGCAGGATCTGCTGCGTGATGGAGATGGGCGCCGTGGGCGCGCTGGTGTAGTTGATGCGGCCGCCGCCCACGGCGTAGTTGTTGCACGAGGTGTTGGGCGTGAAGGCCGTGCCGTTGAAGCGCGGGCACAGGGAGATGTTGTACAGGCCCGCCACGCGCTCGGCCCAGACCTGGTTGGAGCCTGCGCCCGTCAGCGTGGCGTTCTGCACGGTGAACTTGTAGCCGAAGGTGCCGCTGTCGGAGAGGCTGTCGCCCATCACCTTGACGGAAGTGATCTTGGCGCGGGGAGTGGTGTCAGCGCCGCTGCCACCGCCGCAAGCGGCCAGCAGGCCGGCCGTGGCCAGAGCGGCCGCGAGGATTCGATAACGATTTGCCAAGATGGAATCTCCGTGAAGTGTTATGAATAGCACGACCGTGCTTTTTTGCTAAAGCCATCGTAACGACACTTGCGCATTGGCGACACCGGGCAACTACGGATAGAAATCGCACGCCGACAAGGCAATTCGCACGCGGGCGAACAGACGATAAGGACCGCCGCACCGCCCGTGGGTAGGACAACGTCCTTGCTGGGAAAACAATGAAAAAGGGCCTGCGAAAGCAGGCCCTGCACAAGACGCGAAGGCGCCTGATCAGCGGTCGCGCGCCGTCCAGTCCACCAGCGCATCCCAGGCCGCGCGCGCGGCCGGGGCGTTGGTGTGGTTGGCCATGGCCACCAGCACGTAGCGGCGGCCGCTGGCCCCGTCCACATAGCCGGCCAGGGCCGAGGCATCGCGCAGCGTGCCGGTCTTCAGATGCGCCATGCCCTGGGCCCGGCTGAGGCTGCGGCGCAGCGTGCCATCCACGCCGACGATGGGCATGGAGGCCACGAACTCCGGCATCACCGGCGAGGCCCAGGCCTGCTGCAGCATGCGGCCCAGGCCGGAGGCGGTGATGCGCGCCTCGCGGCTCAGGCCCGCGCCGTTGTCGGCCACGGGCTGCTCGGCCGCGCCCCAGCGCGCCTGCCACCACTGGCCCAGGGCCTGGCGCGAGGACTCGAAGCTGGCCACGCCCGTGCGCTGCATGCCCATGGTCAGGAACACCTGCTGGGCCATGACGTTGTTGCTGTACTTGTTGATGTCGCGCACCACCTCGGCCAGCGAAGGCGATTCGCTCTGGAACGCTGGCTGCAGCCCGGCCGGCACGCGGCCGTCGTGCACGGTACCGGTGAGCTTGCCGCCCAGCTCGCGCCACATGCCCTCGATGGCGCGGGCCGCGAAGGCCTCGGGCTGGGCCGGCGCCAGCGACCAGCTCTTGTCGCCGCAACTGGCCGGGAACGGGCCGGCAAAGGCGATGCGCAGCGGGTCGGTCATGTCCAGCTGCAGCCGGGCGCGCCAGTCGCCGCATTCGCTGCCGGCCGGCGCCAGCGGCACGGTTTCCTGCTGCTGGATGCCGGCCAGCGGCGGATCGTATTGCAGCCGCGCCACGCCCGCCGCCGCGTCGGGCGTGAAGCCCACGGTCACGGCCTTGTAGTTGACCAGCAGCGCGTCGGGCGCCACGTTGTAGGGGCGCCAGGGTTCGTTGTCGAAGGTGGCCGCGTCATGGCCGCTCACGGAAAACGCGCTGCGGTCCAGCACGATGTCGCCCACGATGACCTTGATGCCCATGCCCTGCAGGCGGCGCAGCATCAGCCACAGCCGCTCCATCACGAGCTTGGGATCGCCCTGCCCCTGGATGTACAGCGGCCCGCGCAGTACGCCGTCCTGCACCGGCCCGCCCAGGAAGACGGGCGTGCGCCAGACATGCGCGGGACCCAGCTGGTCCAGCGCCGCATAGGTGGTGACCAGCTTCATGACCGAGGCGGGGTTCATGGCCACGTGGCTTTGCCAGTCCAGGCGCGGGGCGGCCCGGCCATCGACCTCGACCACCAGGGCCGAGACCGCGTCGCGCGGCAGCTTGGCGCGCGCAAGCGCCGCCTCCACGGCCGGGGGCAGCCGGCTTTCGCGTGCAGTCTTGGTGGACAGCGAGGCCGGCGAGGTGGGCGCATCTGCCTGGGCGCTTGCCACGCCGGGCAGGACAGACGCCGCCAGCAGCGCGGCCGCCAAGCCCCGGCGGGAAAGCGGCAATCCGAGAGAGAAGGCGGAGGAAATCGAGGAAATAAGGGAAGAAGACGTCGAAAGATGCAACATGGCCGGCAAGTCTACGCCGGTCATTGCAGCCCTGCCGGGCGCGGGACGGGCGGGGCACCGATAATCCTGCACTTGCTGCGGCACCGCCGCCTGCCCCAAGCCATGAATCTTCTTGCCCTAGACACCAGTACCGACACCCTCTCCATCGCCGTGCAGCGCGGCGATGCCGTCTGGGAGCACAGCGGCCCCGGCGGCCCGCAGACCTCGACCGAGCTGATCCCTGCCATCCTGGCGCTGATGGCCCAGGCCGGCCTGGAATTCGCCGAGCTGCAGGCCATCGTCTTCGGCCGGGGTCCGGGCTCGTTCACGGGCCTGCGCACGGCCTGCTCCGTGGCCCAGGGGCTGGCCTTTGCCGCCCGCGTGCCCGTGCTGCCCATGGACAGCCTGCTGGCCGTGGCCGAGCAGGCCCGCATGCAATACGGCTGCACCGACCTCATCGCCGTGATCGATGCGCGCATGAACGAGGTCTACCACGCCGCCTACCACTGGGCCGACGGCCGCTGGAACGACATTGGCGAGCAAAGCGGCGACTTCGGCCTGTGCGCGCCCGAGGCCCTGCAACTGCCGCCCGGCACCGTGGTGGCCGGTAATGCCCTGGCAGCCTACGGCGAGCGCCTGGCGCCCCAGGCCAGCCACCTGGCCGCCCTGCCCACCGCCGCCGCCATGCTGCGCCTGGCCCCGGCCCTGCTGGCGGCCGACCGCGCCTTGCCGGCCGACCAGGCCCTGCCGCGCTACATCCGCGATAAAGTCGCGCAGACCACGGCCGAGCGGGAGGCTGCCAAGGCGGCCGCCGCGCTGGCCCTGGCCACGCCCACTCCAGAGGCCACCCCACCCGCACCATGAGCACGCACACGCCACAGCCCTCGCGGCCGCAGCCGCCCCTGACCGACGCTCCGGCGCCGGAGCGGGACAGCGTGCGCTTCGAGCCGCTGAACGTGCTGTCGCTCGACATGCTGCTGCCCGTGGAGCAGCAGGCCTACTCGCATCCCTGGTCCCGTGGCAACTTCATCGATGCCATGGCGGCCGGCAATGAAGCGCAGCTGCTGGTCGATGCGCGGGGCGAACTGGTGGGCTACTTCGTCGCCATGATCGTGCTCGACGAGGTCCATCTGCTCAACATCACCGTGGCCCCGTCGCGCCAGCGCCAGGGCTGGGCCCGCATCCTGCTGGACGCGCTGGCCCTGTGGGCGCGCCAGCGCAAGGCCCAATGGATCTGGCTGGAAGTGCGCGAGAGCAATGTCCGCGCACGCAGCATCTACGCCGCGCATGGCTACCAGGAGGTGGGCCTGCGCAAGAATTACTACCCCATGCACGACGGCCCGCGCGAGCATGCCGTGCTCATGAGCCTCAAGCTATGGCCCTGAATCTAGACACCCGCCAGCGGGCCATGCTGCACGCCATGGGCATCACCGTCTGGCTGCCCGAGCCCGAGACCGCACCCGCCGTGCTGTCCGAGGCCCTGGCTGCGCCCGCCGATGCGCCTGCAGCGGCGCCCCTGGCAGATCCGCCGGCGGCCCGCCCCGTGCCGCCGCCCGTGCAGGAGGCGCCCCCCCGGCGCCTGCTGCACCGGCGCCTGTCGCCGCGCCAACGCCCGCACGCGTTCAGGTGCCTGTTCAGGCGCCTGTCCAGGCGCCGCCGCCTCCCGCACCCGTCATCCCCGAACGCGAACGCCCGCCGCGCCGCTACGTGCAGCAGCCTGTGGCCGGCGCCCCGGGCCTGGGCTGGCGGCTGGGCCCCGTGCGGCCCGTTTATGCGGCAACGCCGCCTGCCGGTGATGGCGGCGAAGGCGGCTGGCTGATCCTGCTGGAGCCACCCGCCAACTCCCTGCCCCTGCCCCCCGCCCAGCGCCCCGGCCCCGACTGCGCGCGCACCGCGCTGGAAGGCGACGCGGCCCGGCTGCTGGACAACATGCTGCGCGCGCTGAACCTGCAGGACCATCCGCGCCTGTACAGCGCCGCCCTGCACCGCGTGCAGCCTGCGGCCGAAGGACAGGAGGCGCCCGAGGTCCCGGCGCTGCAGCCATCGCTGGAGGCGCTGCTGCGCGATCTGCGCCCGGCCTGCGTGCTGGTGCTGGGCCTGGCCACGGCGCGCGCCGTGCTGCAGCGCCAGGAGGCGCTGGGCCGCCTGCGTGCCGAGCCGCACCGCATTGCGGGCGTGCCGGCCGTGGTCAGCTACGACCCCAACTACCTGCTGCGCGCCCCCCAGGCCAAGGCCGGCGCCTGGGCCGACCTGTGCCATGCGCAGGCTTTTGTGACAGGCCGCCAGATGCCCCCTGGAGCCGCTTCCGAATAGCGCAGCCGGCCCGCATGTTGCAGCGCAACGCTGCATAATCCAACGCTTTGCATCTTGGAGAAAGCTCCGTGGAAACCTACCCCAGTTGGTAGCTTTCAACTCCCGGTTGGCCTGTGGGGTTGAAAGCACCTCCGATACCCCGCACGCCTGAGAAGAACACCTGGAGTGAGCCTATGCTCAACATCTTTACGCTGGCCAATGGCCGCCTGGTTCAAGAAGAGATCGAGTCGCTGGAGGAGCTGTCCCGCTTCAAGCCGATCTGGGTGGACCTGGAGTCGCCCACGGTCGAGGAAAAGCGCTGGATCAAGCAGCACTACGAGCTGTCCATCCCCGAGGATGCGATGGACGACGACATCGAGGAATCCGCCCGCTTCTACGAAGAAGACAACGGCGAGCTGCACATCCGCAGCGACTTCCTGATCGACGATGACGAGGACCCGCGTTCGGTGCGCGTGGCCTTCATCGTCAACGAGCACAACAAGAACCTGCGCAGCTGCGGCGTATTGTTCTCCATCCACGACGAGGACGTGCCCGTCTTTCGCCTGCTGCGCATGCGCGCACGCCGCGCGCCGGGCCTGATCGACGAGGCCAAGGACGTGCTGCTCAAGCTCTTCGACGCCGACGCCGAATACTCGGCCGACACGCTGGAGCGCATCTACGACGATCTCGAAAAAGCCAGCCAGATGGTGCTGTCCGGCGACGTGACCGACGACGTGGCCCGCGAGGTGCTGGGCGCCATCGCGCGCCAGGAAGACTTGAACGGCCGCATCCGCCGCAACGTCATGGACACGCGCCGCGCCGTCAGCTTCATGATGCGCTCCAAGATGCTCAATGCCGAGCAGTTCGAGGAAGCGCGCCAGATCCTGCGCGACATCGAATCGCTGGACAGCCACACGGCCTTCCTCTTCGACAAGATCAACTTCCTGATGGATGCCACGGTCGGCTTCATCAACATCAACCAGAACAAGATCATCAAGATCTTCTCGGTGGCCAGCGTGGCCCTGCTGCCGCCCACGCTGATCGCCAGCGTCTACGGCATGAACTTCAAGTTCATGCCCGAGCTGGAATGGGAGTTCGGCTACGTCTACGTCATCGGGCTCATGGTGCTCAGCGCCGTGGGGCCCATGCTCTACTTCCGCAAGCGCGGCTGGCTGAAGTAGCGGCAGCCGGCCCCTCTCGGGCCGGAACGCCTTCTCAGGCCAGCGCCACGGCCTCGATCTCCACCTTCAACCCGAAATGCAGCGCCCCCGTGGGCACCACGGCGCGCGCGGGCCGGTGCGTGCCGGCCCAGTCTGCGTAGATGCGGTCGAAGGCTGGCCAGTGCGCCATGTCGTCCAGGTACACGCGCACCTGCAGCAGCCGCGGCACGCCGCTGCCGGCCAGCTCCAGCGCCGCTGCCAGGTTGGCCAGCGCCTGCCGGGCCTGGTCCTCGAAACCGGCATCCACCAGGCGCGTGCCGTCGGGCCGTATGGGCAGCTGCCCTGACACGAAGACCAGCCCCTGGCCCGTGGCCGTGTGGCTGTAGTGGCCGCCCGGCGCAGGCAGGTTCGGCGATGCATGGCGCAGATCGATCCCGTTTTCACCAGCCATGGAGCCGCTCCCAGGTTTGCACCGAGCCATCTGCCGCCAGCGCCTGGTAGGCCGGGAACTGCGCGCCCGTGGCGCAGGCATGGTTGGGCAGGATGCGCAGCCGGGTGCCCAGGGGAAAGCGCGTGGCGATGTCGGCCTCCGCCGTGCCATCGGCCCGGGCCAGGATGCCGTGCTCCTGGTTGGCGCCCGTGAGCACGAAGCCCGGCATCACCCGCCCCTGCAGGTCGCAGACCTGGCCGTAGCCGAAATCCTGTTTCTGCCGGGCCGTTCCGCGGTCGCGGCTCATGGCCATCCAGCCCGCATCCACGATGGCCCAGCCCTTGTCGGCCTGGTGGCCGATCACGGTGGCCAGCACCGACAGCGCCACGTCCTCGGCCGTGCACACGCCGATGTTGCGCATCACCAGGTCGAAGAACACGTAGACGCCTGCGCGCACCTCGGTCACACCGTCCAGCCGGCTGGCCGCCAGCGCCGTGGGCGTGGAGCCCACGCTGACCACGGGGCACGGCAGGCCGGCCGCGCGCAGGGCCTCGGCGGCCTGCACGCAGCCGGCGCGCTCGCGCTCGGCCAGGGCCTGCAGCGCCTCGGGCGTGTCCAGCTCGTAGCTGGAGCCCGCATGCGTGAGCACCCCGCCCAGGCGCATTCCGCCGTCGTGCAGCGTGCGGCCAATGGCCAGCAGCAGCGGCGTATCGTCTGCGCCCACGCCGGAGCGGTGGCCGTCGGTGTCGATCTCTATCCATACCTCGAAGGCCTCGCCCTGTTCGCGGCCGAACGCGGCAATGGCCTGGGCCGCCGCCACGCTGTCCACGATGAGCTTGAGATCGCAGCCGCGCCGGCGCAGGTGCAGGGCCTGCGGCAGGCGGTGCGGCGCCATGCTGACTGCATAGAGGATGTCGGTGGTGCCTGCCGCAAAGAACTGCTCGGCCTCCTTCAGGGTGGAGACCGTGATGCCCGAGGCCCCGGCCGCACGCTGCGCGGCGGCCACGGGCACGCTCTTGCTCGTCTTCACATGGGGGCGCAGGCGCACGCCCTGCGCGTCCATGCGCTGCTGCATGCGGGCGATGTTGCGCTGCATGCGGTCGAGGTCGATCACGGCAGCGGGCGTGTCCAGCGTCAAAAGAGTGTCTTGCATGGGGGCTCCTGAAAAAGGCTTGGCACAGTCAGCGGCCTGCGGCAAAGCCGCGCAGCCAGGGCAAGGCGGGGGCCAGGGTGGCGGCTTCCCCCTCGGCGGCGGGCGCGCCCGCAGGCCGAGACAGGCCCACGCGGTTGTGCCAGAAGGTGCGCAGGCCCACGGCCGAGGTGCCGAACAGGTCATAGCCTGAACCGGCCACGAAGGCGGCCTGGTCCGCAGGCAGCCCCAGCCGGTCCAGCGCCAGCTGGTAAGGCCGGGGGTCGGGCTTGTAGAAGCCCGCTGCTTCCGAGGTCACCACCACGTCCCAATCCACGCCCAGCAGCGCAGCGGCACGCTGACCCAGGCGCTCGGAGCAATTGGTCACCACGGCCAGGCGGCAGTGCGGGCGCAGGGCGGCCAGCAGCTCGCGCGCGCCATCCCAGGGCTGCAACTGGTCCCATTGCGCCTCCAGCCGGTCGGCGGCCGAGGCGGGCAGGCCCCGGTTGCGGGCCGCCTCGCGCACCAGGTCTTCATAGGGCTGGTAGGCGCCGCAGCCATAGGTCAGGCGCAGGTACTCGGCGCGCCAGTCGCGCCCGGCGGCCTCGCTGCCGGCAGCGCTGTTCCATACCGTCCAGGAGTCGAGCAAGGCGGTCAGCAGGTCGAAAAGCACGGCACGGGGCCAGGCGGCGGCGGTCGTTTCCGTCAGTGGGGCTGGGGTGTTCATGGCCTGGAACTGTACGGATGGAACCTGTGCCCGTGGTTAAATCCGCCGTCATCAATCGTTAAGGCAAATTGAATGATTGCCATCGAAGACCTGCAGCTTGCCGCCGCCCTGCTGCGCGAAAGCTCGCTGAGCGCCGCAGCCCGTGCGCTCGATGTGACGCCGCCCGCCCTGTCCATGCGGCTGCGCCGGCTGGAGGCCGAACTGGGCCTGTCCCTGGCCAACCGCAGCGCGCGGCGCCTGGCGCTGACGCCCGAGGGCGAGCGCTTCGCCCGCGAGGCCGTGCGGCTGCTGGGCCAGATCGAGGAGCTGCGCGACTCGCTGCACGGCGATGCCCGCCAGCTGGGCGGCACGCTGCGCATTGCCGCGCCCTTTGGCTACGGGCGCAGCCGGCTGGCCCCGGCCCTGGTGCCCTTCACGCGCCAGCACCCGCAACTGAAACTGCAGCTGGACCTGCGCGAAACGCCCTTCCCCGACCGCCACGATGCCGACGCCGTGGTCCACATAGGCACGGTGCGCGACTCCTCCTGGATCGCGCGCGAACTGGCCGCCAATGACCGCTGGCTGTGCGCCAGCCCCGACTACCTGCGCCGCCACGGCACGCCCGCCACGCCGCGCGAGCTGCTGCAGCACGCCTGCATCTGCATCCGCGAGAACGAGGAAGACGTGACGCTGTGGCACCTGCGCCCGGCCGCCAGCCGGCGCGCCGCGGACGGCCAGACCCTGCGCGTGACGCCGTCCTACGTCACCAACGACGGCGGCGTGGCCCGCCACTGGGCCGAGCAGGGCCTGGGCCTGGTGCTGCGTTCGCAATGGGACATGGAGCAGGCCGTTGCCGAGGGCCGGCTGGTGCGCGTGCTGCCCGACTGGCATTTCGGCAGCGCGCCCGTCACCCTGCTGGTGCCCACGCGCAAGGGACGCACGGCGCGCGCGCAGGCCCTGGTGACGTTTCTGGAGCAGTGCGCCGCAGCGGGCGCGCTGTAGTGCAGGTCAGGCCGTGCGCGCGGACCTGTCCCGGGCATCGCTGGCACCGTCGGCGCCCTGGCCGCGCTCGCGCAGCCACAGCACCAGGCCGCAGACCATGACCACCAGCTGCGTGCCCACCAGCAGGCTGAAGCCTGCGACGAACCCGCCACCGGCCGAATGCGAGGTCCAGCCGATGACGGCCCCCATGAGCGCAGGCATGAAGCCCGCCACCAGGGTCGCCGTGCCGTTGACGACGCCGTAGGCGCTGGCCACATGCTCGGGCCGCGCGCAGTACTGCACGGTGCTGGGAATGGCCGGGCTCATCAGGCCCCAGCAGAAATTGGCGGCGATCAGGCAGTAGGCCGCCGCGTAGCGGTCTTCCATGTGGATGGCCAGCCAGATGGCCAGCGCCAGGCCCAGGCTGCCGCCGACGAAGATCAGCGGCACCTGGCGGCGCGGCAGGCGGTCGATGACGATGCCGCCGACCAGCACGGCCAGCACCGTGGCGTACTGCGGCAGCGAGGCCAGCCAGCCCATCTCGCGCAGCGAAAAGCCGCGCGACTCCAGATAGGCCGGCAGCCAGTTGCTGCTGCCCCAGAGGTAGGAGAAGAAGGCCGCCGACAGCACGGCCACCAGCACCAGATAGCGCGTGTGCATGGCGCCGCGCACGATCTGGCCGACCTGGCCCACCGCCTCGCCCAGCGAGCGCGGGCGCGGCATGCCGGTGTCCACGCGGGGCATGCGGATGAAGGCCAGCACCAGCGGAATGCCGATGGCCACATTGATCAGGCCCAGCACGTGGAACGAGGTCTGCCAGTCATGGCCGGCCACCAGGTAGCCGATCAGCGGGTAGCCCACCGCCAGCCCCAGGCCCGTGCCCATGTTCACGAAGGAGTTGGGCAGGCCGTTCTCGTGGCTCTGGAAATGCGCCTTGATGTAGCTGCCCGCCAGCGAGTACAGCGGCCCTTCGGAGATGCCCAGCAGGATGCGCGAGGCCAGCAGCAGGCCATAGCTGTTCATGGCCGGGGACAGAAAGGACACGGCGCCCCACAGCAGCAGGCCGACCACCAGGCTTCGGCGCACGCCGAAGAGCGCCGCGCAAAACGGCGTCAACACGAAGGAAGAAACGCCGTAGCCCACCATGAAGGCCGTGGCCAGCAGGCCCTGGCGCGTGCGGTCGTCGTGCGTCAGCCCGATGTGGTCCAGAAATCCCTGGTCGAGGATGAGGATCGAAAGGTTGATCCGGTCCACATAGGAGATGGCGACGATGATGAAGAGGCTGATCACCCCCCACCAGCGGGCCGCACGCATATCTTTCATGGCAAGTCTCTATCGCCCGATGGGCTGTATCAGAAGAAGTGGCGCACGCCCACCTCGAAGCCGGAGGAGCGGCCGCCCAGCGTGGTGCCCGGGGCCGACAGGCCCTGCACGCCGATGGACTTGGCCGCGCCGTCCTTGTTCTTGAGGAAGGCCACCGTGCCGTAGACCTGGGTGCGCTTGGACAGGTTGTGCCCGTAGCCCACGCTGATCTTGTTCCAGTCGGCATTGCTGCCGTCGGTGTTGTAGTGGCCGTAGGAAGCCTTGAACTCGCCCATGCCCACGGGCGCGGTCACGCCCAGCTGCAGGGCGGTGACCTTGAGCGCGCCGCGCTTTTCGCTGGCCCACAGCAGCATGGGCTTGGCCACGCCGAAGTCCCAGCTCAGGCCCACGTTGCTGGCCGTGAGATTGGTCGCATCGCTGTCGCCATAGAACTTGCCCGTGGCCAGCGCGCCGTTGAAGGGGCCCTGGCGGTAGCCGAAGCGCAGGCCGCGGTAGTCGCCCTGGTTCTTGTTGGGCGCGCTGCGCGCCTGCTCGCCCATGGCCACCTGCACCTGGCCGTAGAAGCCGCCCAGGTTCTGCGGCAGGAAGTAGCTGACCGCGTTGCTGATCTGGATGGGCGCGCCGCCCGTGGCCGTGCCCGTGCCGGGAATGCCCAGCATGGTGAAGCCCATGGTGCCGCCCACGCCGTTGGTGAGGAAGGGGTCGAAGATCAGCGTGCTCAGGAAGGTGGCCGAGTCATCGCGGCCCAGGCGCACTTCGCCGAAGTCGCCCGACAGGCTCACGGTGGAGCGGCGGTTGAAGCTCAGGCCGCCACCGCTGGCCTTGCCCGAGCCGCTGTCCACATCCATGCCCGCCTCCAGCCAGAAGCCCGCACGCAGGCCGCCGCCCAGCTCTTCCGTGCCGCGAAAGCCGATGCGGCTGATGTTGGCGCCGCCCGTGGACAGGCCGGTCTTGGAGGGGCCGGAGCCGTTCAGGTGCGTGACGCCGACATCGACGACGCCGAAGATCTCGACCTTGGACTGCGCCGAAGCGGCACCGGGCAAGGACGCCAGGCAGGCTAGCGCCACGCCCAGCATGGGCGTATGGATGGTTTTCATGGGGTTGTCTCCTCTGGGGGTGGTGGCTTGGGGGGTGGCTTGGGGGTGGTGGGTTGTTGCCTTGCAGGTCTGATTGCCTGCTCAGATATCCAGGACCAGTCGCTCGCTCTTGCAGCCGGAAACGCAGACCATCATCACTTTGTTGCTGGCCTTTTCCTTGGGGCTGAGCACCGAGTCGCGGTGGTCCGGAATGCCTTCGAGCACGCGCGTCTCGCAGGAGCCGCAGACGCCTTCGCAGCAGCTGTGGTCCATCTGGATGCCGGCATCCAGCAGGGTGTCGAGCAGCGACTTCTCGGGCGTGATCTCGATGAAGCGGCCGCTGCGCTTGAGCTCCACCGTGTAGTTGCTGCGCGCGTCATCGGCGGCCTTGACCTCCACGGGCGTGAAGCGCTCGACGTGGGCGTTGGCGTGGCCCAGCTCGGCGCAGAACTTCTCGAAGGCGTCCAGCATGGGCGTGGGGCCGCAGGCGTAGTGGTGCGTGCCCGTGTCGGGCTGCCGTTGGGCCAGCAGCGCGCGCAGGTCGGGCGGGCCACCGGCCTCGCTGTCGAAGTGCAGGTGCAGCGGCATGCCCAGCGCCTGCAGCTCTTCCAGGAAGGCCGCGCCCTTGCGCTCGCGGGCGAAGTACAGCATCTCGAACGAGCGGCCCTGGCCCTTGAGCCGGCGCGCCATGCACAGCAGCGGCGTGATGCCGATGCCGCCGGCCACCAGCACGGTGTGCGCGGCGCTTTCGTCCAGCGCGAAATGGTTGCGCGGCTCGGAGATGGTGATGGGCATGCCCACACGCAGCGACTCGTGCACGCAGCGCGAGCCGCCGCGGCTGGCGCGGTCGCGCAGCACGCCGACCACGTAGCGGTGGCGCTCCTCGCTGGGGTTGCTCAGCGAGTAGCTGCGCACCAGGCCGTTGGGCAGGTGCAGATCGATGTGCGAGCCCGGCGTGAAGGCGGGAAGCTCCCCGCCTGCCACGGGCCGCAGGTCCACGCTGATGGTGTCCTGGGCCTCGAAGCGCAGCGTGTGCACGAAGGCCTGGAGGTTGGTGCTCATGATGCGGCGCCTTCGTCGATCTGCTCCTGGGCCAGGCGGCGCAGGTGGCGGCGCAGGCGCACCAGGCCGATGTCGTGCTGGTAGAGGTTCTCGCGCTCGTTGGCGTCCAGCTCCATCTGCTCCATCATGATCCGGTCCTGCTCCAGCACGGCCCAGTGGCGCGCCTCCAGGCGGTTGCGGTACAGGAAGCGCCAGGTGTCGCGCATCCAGCCCTGCACCTTGCGGCAGCGCCAGAAGAACACGGCGCACAGGTCGGCGCTGATGGGCGTGACGCAGGCCACGATGGCGAAGTTGCCGCCGGGGCCGCCGGTCTTGGGGTACGGAATCTCCAGGCGCATCCAGTGCACGCCCGTGCTGCCCCACTCGGTCCAGTCGAAGTTCACGCCGCGCTGGCCCACCTTCTCGAAGACGAAGCCGTCATCGGTCTCGCGCACCTGGAACGTGGCCTTGCTGTCGCCCTCGGCCATGGAGTGCGACTGCTTGTGCAGGAAGGTGCCGTGCATGGGGTCCATGACGTTGTCCAGCGCATAGCGGTAGTCGCTGCGCCACTCGGCATAGCACAGGAAGTTGGAGTACTCGGGCGAGGTCAGCTCCTCGGGCAGCGTGAACTCGGGCGCCTCGTCAACGGCCTTGTCGCTGTTGTAGAGAAAGATGGCGCCATGGGCCTCGCGCGCATGGAAGGCCAGCGCCGCGCGCGAGCCTTCGAGCTTGCAGCCGGGGCTGCCGGGGACCTTGGTCACCGTGCCGTCGCCGCGCACTTCCACGCCGTGGTAGGGGCAGGCCAGGCGGTCGCCCAGGATCACGCCCTGCGACAGCGGCGCGCCGCGGTGCGGGCAATGGTCTTCCAGCGCGTGGACCTGGCCGGCGGCATCGCGCCACAGCGCGATCTTGCGGCCGAAGCGGCGCACCGACACGGGCTGGGTCTTCACGAAGTCCGAGGGGCAGACCGCGTACCAGAGGTTCTTCAGGCCTTTGTTGAGCAGGCCGTCCACCGGATCGATGGTGATGGTTTGTACGTTCATGGGGCTCTCCAGTCCTGCTCGGTATCAATAGCCCAGCCGCGCCATCAGCGCCTGGAAGCTGTCTTCGGTCCAGGCCTGGCCGTTTTCGCCGGCGGGGCCGCTGCGGTTGAGATAGGCCACCAGTTCGGGCAGGGTCTGCACGCCTTCGCCGAAGGCGCGTTCGATGGAATCGCCCAGCAGGTCTTCCATCAGGGTGGGGGCACGTTCGCGCGCCTGGTGCGGCTCGAGATAGCGATCAGCGGCCATGGTTCTCTCCTTCGAAAACTGTCTTGTGTGGGGGGGTGCTCAATCAGCCCTGATATCCAGGTCTTTGATGAGCTTGCCGAAGCGGTTGAAGTCCGCTGCATTGGTCTTCTCAAGCCTCGCGGGCTCGCCGCCTGCGGGCAGCGCGCCGAAGGTGGCCATCTTGGAGACCACGTCGGGCATCTTCAGGATCTCGTTGAGGTGCGTGTTCAGCAGCTTCACGGTCTCGGGCGACATGCCCTTGGGGCCGAACAGGCCCTGCCATGCGGACACTTCCACGTCCTTGACGCCCAGCTCGGCCAGGGTGGGCACATTGGGGGCCAGCGCGCTGCGCTGGCTGTCGGCCACGGCCAGGGCGGTGACCTTGCCGCCGATGTAGGGCGCAATCGGGCCCCAGGTCATGAAGGTCGTGGGCACATGGCCACCGATCAGGTCGTTGACGGCGGGCGCCACGCCCTTGTAGGGGATGTGGGCGATGCGCGTGCCGGCGGCGCGGTTGAACATCTCGCCCAGGATGTGCATGGGCGAGCCGCTGCCGGGGCTGGCGTAGGTCAGGCCGTCGCGCTTGCCCTGGGCGATCAGGGTCTTCATGTCCTTGATGCCCGAGGCCTGGTTGGTGGCCACGAACATGGGCTGCACGCTGGTCTGCACGATGGGCGTGAAGCCGTGCAGCACGTCGTAGCTGGAGCCCGAGGCCGTCTTGAGCACGAACTGCGCGATGGCGAAGGTATTGGGCGCCAGCAGCAGGGTGTAGCCGTCCGGCGCGGCCTTGGCCACATGCACGCTGCCGATGGTGCCGCTGGCACCGGGGCGGTTGTCCACCAGCACGGGCTGGCCCAGGCGCGTGGACAGCTTCTCGGCATACAGGCGCGCCATGGCATCGGTGTCGCCACCGGCCGGATAGGCCACGATGATGGTGATGGGCTTGGCCGGATAGGCCTGGGCCATCGCGGTGCCGGACAGCGTGGCTGCAGCCAGGAATGCAGCGGCAAGAGAAACCTGGCGACGTGTCTTGTTCATGGTGGGGGCCGTGGGGTGGTTGGGTTGTGGGGGTAGGCCGTCAGGCGCGGTCTCAATGCCGCTTGTCGGTGATGAATTTCCCGTCGCTGGTACCCACGCCCTTTTGGCGCCGGGTGTTGCCGTCGATGCCGCCATCGATGGCCCATTCGGCAAACACCGTGGGGCCGGGCTCGAACTCGCGCGGCTGCCAGTCGGCGGTGAGCTGGTCCTCGTCGGCGTAGTACTCGACCAGGGCGCCGGCCGGATTGCGGAAATACCAGAAATAGGCCGAGGACACGGGATGGCGGCCCGGGCCCAGCTGGGTATCCCAGCCGCAGCGCGAGATGTGCATGCCGCCGCCGAAGACCTCGTGGATGTCGCGCACCGTGAAGGCCACGTGGTTCAGGCCCGCGTCCTTGGCCGGGCGCTGCAGCAGGAAGATGTCGTGGTGGCCGCCGTCAGGCGCGCAGCGCAGGAAGGCGCCGCGCTCGGGGTAGCGGTCCGAGGCTGCGAAGCCGAAGTTGTCCACGTAGAAGCGCTCGCAGGCCTGCACGTCCTTGACGAAGAACACCACATGGCCGACCTCGATGGGCTGGGCGCGCTCGTAGGCCGGGCTGGCCTGGTTGACGCGGTCCTTGCGGTTCCAGGTGTTGTAGGCGGCGCCTTGCACATCCACATCACGCTTTTGCGTGACCTGCAGGCGCACGGACAGGCCGTTGGGGTCGGTGCAGCCTATGCGCCCCTGGCCCTGCGAGAAGCCCGGCAGCGCGGCGATGCGACCGGCGTACAGCGCCAGATCGGCCTCGCTTTCCACACCCCAGACCACTTCGCGCAGCGTGGGGCCGGCCTCGATGGCGGGCGGCAGATCGGGATGGTCCACGGCGGCCACGATCACGCGGCAGCCGTTGAGGGTCTCGAACACCAGCCGGTCGTCCGCTTCCTGCACCAGCGCCAGGCCCCAGTCCAGGAAGAAGCGGCGGCAGGTGGCCAGGTCGTCCGCGCCGTAGGTGATTTCGTCTATGCCCAGTACGCTCATGTCGTGCTCCTTCAATTTGCCCAAGCGATGGGGCTCTCGTTCAAGCCCCAGTACATGCTCTTTTGCTCCATGTACTGCTGTATGCCCAGCCGTCCCTTCTCGCGGCCCAGGCCGCTGTCGCGCCAGCCGCCGAAGGGTGTGGAGATGGAGAACTGCTTGTAGGTGTTGATCCAGACCGTGCCGGCCTGCACGGCGCGGCCAATGCGCCAGGCGCTCTTGTAGTCGCGCGTCCAGATGCCGGCGGCCAGCGCGTAGACGCTGTCGTTGGCCTGGGCGAGCAGGTCGTCCTCGTTGTCGAAGGGCATGGCCACGAGCACGGGGCCGAAGATTTCCTGCTGGCAGATCTGCCAGTCGTTCTTCACGCCGTCGATGATGGTCGGGCGGTAGTAGTAGCCGCGCTCGAACTGCGCGCCCTCGGGCCGCTGGCCGCCCGTGAGCAGCCGGCCGCCCTCGGACAGGCCCAGGGCCACATAGCTCTCTATGGATTCGCGGTGCTTGGCGGTGATCAGCGGCCCCATCTGCGTGCGCTCGTCGGCCGGGTCGCCCACCTGCAGCGCGGCGGCCTTGGCCGTCAGGCGCTGCATGAACTCGGCGTGCAGGCTGCGCGCCACGAACAGGCGCGAGCCCGCGATGCACGACTCGCCCGAGGAGCTGAAGATGCCGTAGAGCACGCCGTTGACGGCATGGTCGATGTCGGCATCGGCCAGCACCATGGTGGCCGACTTGCCGCCCAGCTCCAGCGAGACCGGCATCATCTTGTCGGCCGCGATGTGGGCGATGTGCTTGCCCGTGGACGTGCCGCCCGTGAACGACACGCGCTTGACCAGCGGATGCTTGGTGATGGCATCGCCAATCACCGAGCCCCGGCCCGGCAGCACGCTGACCAGGCCCTTGGGCACGCCGGCCTCTTCGCAGATCCTGGCCAGCTCCAGCGCCAGCAGCGGCGTGGCCTCGGCGGGCTTGACGACCACGGCGTTGCCGGCGGCCAGCGCGGGCGCCAGCTTTTGCGCCTCGCTGGCAATCGGCGAGTTCCACGGCGTGATGGCTGCCACCACGCCCATGGGCTCGTACACGCTCATGGTCATGAAGTCGCCGCGCGAGGGCGTGATGGTTTCCTCCATGGTCTCGCAGGCGGCTGCAAAGAACTGGAAGGTGGCGGCGGCGCTGGCCACCAGCATGCGTGTTTCCTTGATGGGCTTGCCGTTGTCCAGGCGCTGCAGCTGGGCCAGGGGCTCGGCGCGCTCGCGGATCAGCTGGGCCACGCGGTGCAGCACGGCCGCGCGCTCATGGGGCTTTTTCTGGGCCCAGCCGCTGGTGCGGAAGGCGTGGTCGGCCTTCTGGATGGCCTCCTCCACATCCTCCAGGCTGGGCGCGCGCAGGCGGCCCACCACTTCGCCGGTGGCGGGATAGAGCGTGGTGGATTCGCCACCGCCGCCCAGGCGCCATTCGCCGGCGATATTGATGGGGAGCAGTTCCAGGTTCGACATGGTGAGCCTCTCTCGTTCGTTCGAATCCAGCCGCCTCAGGCGGCCTTGGACGCCGTGGTGGTGGCCGGGATCTGGTCCAGCTTGTTCACGGGCGGGCCCGAGAACGTGGCCTTGAAGCTGCCGATGGCGCGCATGTCGATCTCCAGCAGGAAGGGGCCCTTCTTCGGCCAGGCCGAGGCCAGCACGGCCGGCAGCTCGTCAAGGTTCTGCACGCGGGCATGGGGCAGCTGGATGGAGGCGCACAGCTGCGCGTAGTCGGGCGTGTGCAGTTCCACATAGCAGCGGCGGCCGCCGTAGGAGGCGTCCTGGATGTTCTGGATCACGCCGTAGCGCTGGTCGTTCATCAGCACGATCAGCGTGTCGCACTCTTCCTGCACCAGCGTGGCCAGCTCGCCCAGGTTCAGGATGAAGCCGCCATCGCCCGCCAGGCCCAGCGTCTTGCGGCCCGAGCCGCTGACCGCCGCGCCCACGGCCGCGCCGATGGCCATGGGCATGCCCATGCCGATGCCGCCGCCCGTGGCGTGCACGCCCGCGTTGGGCTCGAAAAAGCGCAGCTCGCGGTTGCCCCAGGTGCTGTTGGAGACGGTCACGTCGCGCACCCAGTTGAAGTTGCGGCCCACGGCCTTTTGCAGCTCCTGCACCAGCACGCTGTATGGGCCCAGGCCGTCGCGCATGGTGGCCACGGCCTCGTCGTGCACCTGGCGCAGGTCGGCCAGCAGCTCGGGGTCGGCCCGGTAGCCGCGCGCCTCCAGCCGGTCGGCCAGGCCCGTCAGCGCCAGGGCCGAGTCGCCGCAGACAAAGCCGTCGTCGGCGTAGCAGCGGCCCTGCTGGGCGGCGTCCACATCGATGCGCAGCAGCGGGCGCGGCAGCTTCAGTTCGTACTTCAGCGTCTCGTTGCTGCGCAGGCGCGTGCCCACGGCCAGCATGGCGTCGCAGCGCTGGTAGAAGGCCTCCACGGGCTTTTGGATGTTGTAGGCGCCCAGCGAGGCCGGATCGTCCTCGGCCACGATGCCGCGGCCCTGGCCCGTGCTGACGATGCCGAAGCCCAGCGCCTTCAGGCGCTGCACGCCAGCGACTGCGTGGCGTGCGCCGCCACCCAGCCACAGCAGCGGGCGGCGTGCCTTGGCCAGCGTGTCGGCCAGCGCATCCAGCGATGCCTCGCTGGGGGCCAGCACGGCCACCGGCAGCGGCGACAGGTCGGCCGGCATGTCGATCACGGTCTGCTGGATGTCGATGGGAATCTCCACGCTCACCGGGCCGGTCGGCGCGGTCATGGCGGCCTGCACGGCGGCCTTCAGGGTGGACAGGCAGGTCTCGGCGCTGCGCACGCGGAACGCCGCCTTGGACACGGCGCCCAGCATGGTCAGCTGGTCGGGCGCCTCGTGGATGTACGACAGCTTCTGGTCCAGGTACTGCGTCTCGATCTGGCCCGTGATGTGCAGCAGCGGCGTGCCGGCCGTATAGGCCTCCACCAGGCTGCCGGCGATGTTGCCCGCGGCCGGGCCGGTGCTGGTGATGCACACGCCCAGGCTGGAGGTGGAACGCGCGCAGGCATCGGCCATGTTGCCGGCGCCGGCCTCGCCGCGCGCCATCACGAAGCGGACATGGCCGCGCGCATTCATCGCGTCCAGGATGGGCATGTTGTGGATGGAGATCACCCCGAACGCGGCCTGCACGCCGCAGTGTTCGAGGAACTGGGCCACAACGGCGCCGACGGTGATTTTGGATGCGGAAGAAGTCATGTTCTGCTTTGAATCGGGTGAAGGGGCTGAAGCACTACGCTTGCCGTGCAAGACCACCGGAGACGTCGATGTGGCTGCCGGTCGTGTAGGAGGACAGGGGCGTGGCGAGATAGAAGATGGCGCGCGCGGCCTCGTCGGGCGAGCCCAGGCGGCCCAGCGGAATGGACTTCTTGCGGGCGAGGTCGGCGCTCCAGGCGTTCCAGTCCTGGCTGCGGTCCTCGCGCGCCTCGAAGCGGCGGCGCCACTGGCCGGACTCGATCAGGCCGACCAGGATGCCGTTGACGCGCACGCCCTTGGGCGCGAACTCGGTGGCCATGGAGCGCACCAGGTTCTTGAGGCCGGCGCGCGCGGCCGAGGTGGCCACCATGTGCGGCTCGGGCTGCGAGGCCAGCAGCGAATTGACGCAGACGATGGCCGGCTGCGCCGTGCGCTCGAGCTGCGGCAAAAAGGCGCGCGTGGGATGCAATACCGAGAAGAACTTCAGGTGCAGCTCCTCGGTCCAGGCCGCATCGTCGGTGCTGGCAAACGTCGAGACCCGGCCCTGGCCCGCGTTGTTCACGAGGATGGAGGCCGGACCCAGCGCAGCCTCGCTGTCGCGCGCAAATTGCTGCACCTGGGCGGCGTCGAGCACGTCGCAGGCCTGGGCGAACAGGCGGGCCTCGGGATGGCGCCCGCGCAGTTGCTGCACGGCCTGCTCCAGGCGTTCGGCGCTGCGCCCGCACAGGGCGACACGCGCGCCCTGCGACAGCAGCAGATCGACCGTGGCCAGGCCAATGCCCGAAGAGCCGCCGGTGACGACGGCCGTGGTGTCCTTGAGTTGGGAATCAAACATGGCCGCCTCCTGCGCGCCGGGAATTGAGGGAAAGCAGCTGTGCCGTCTGCGTTTGCGTTTGCGTTTGCGTTTGCGGGCGGTAGTTCAGCAGCTCGGACAGCTCGGCCGCCGCGTCGCAGACGCCGGCGATAAGGGTCTCGGCACGGCCCTCCTCCACATGGGGCGCGGGGACCGTCGTGCCCAGCGCCGCCACCACGCGGCCGCTGTGGTCGCGCACGGGGGCGGCGATGGTGCAGATGGAGCTTTCGTAGAAGCCTTCGCTGAACACATGGCCGCGCTCGCGGTCGGCCTCGACCAGGTTGAACAGGTCCAGCACCGTGCGCGGCGTCTTGGGCGTGTGCGCTTCCAGGTGCTCCTCGGGGTAGAGCGTGCGCAGCTCGGGCAGGGACAGGTCGGCCAGCAGCACGCGGCCCAGGGCCGTGGCATGGGCGGGCAGGCGCGTGCCCACACGCACCGAACTGGTCAGCGGCGTGGGCGGCGTGACCTTGGCCACGTAGACGATGGAGCGGCCATCGCGCACCACGATGTTGCAGGGATAGCGGATCTCGCCGCACAGCCGCGCGATCACGGGCTGGCCCAGCTCGGTCAGGTCCATGGACGACAGGAACTCGAAGCCCAGGCGCAGCACGGACAGGCCCAGCCGGTAGTCATTGCTGCCATCGGCACGCTGCAGAAAGCCCATGGCCTCCAGCGTGTTGAGCATGCGGAAAATCGTGGCGCGCGGCAGTTGCAGGCGGCGGGCCAGCTCGGGCGCGCCCAGCGTGGCATTGCCGCGCCCGAACTCCTGCAGCAGGCGCAGGCCGCGCTCCAGCGCGGGCACCATGTACTTGTCGGCGCCGTTGTCCGCGCTCTCGGCGCTCTCGGCATTCCCGGAAGAGGGGGTGTCGGTCATGGCGAACCCCTTCAATTCATGACGAAGCCGCCGTTGACGGGCAGCACCTGCCCCGTCACGAAGCGCGCGCCATCGGACAGCGCATAGGCCACGGCGCCCGACACATCCTCGGGCCGCTGCTCGCGCTGCAGCGCGCGCTGGTCGATGTACAGGCGGTGGCGGTGCTCGGGCACGTACTCCGTGGCCTCCACCAGCACCAGGCCCGGCGCCACGGCGTTGATGGTGATGCCGTCGGCGCCCAGCTCGCGCGCCATGGAACGCGTCATGGCCATCACCGCGCCCTTGCTGGCCACATAGGCCATCAGGTTGGGGGCGCCCCACATCGCGGTGTCGGACGCCAGGTTGACGATGGCGCCCCGGCCGCTGTCGCGCAGCGCGGCGCGGCAGGCGCGCGTCATCAGCCACACGCCGCGCACGTTCACGTTCATCACCTGGTCCCACTTGTCCAGATCGATGTCGTCCATGCCCTTGCCGCCCGAATCGGTCACGGCCGCGTTGTTCACCAGGCCGTCCAGCCCGCCCAGCGCCTGCACGGCCTGCTGCGCGCAGCGCTCTATCGACTCCGGATTGCCGGCATCCAGCCCGAAGCCATGGGCCTCGAAGCCCTGCGCACGCAGCCGGGCCACGGACTCGGCCAGCAGCTCCTCGCGCAGATCGGCCATGGCGACACGCGCGCCCTGCTCGCAAAAGGCCTTGGCGAACGCAAAGCCCAGGCCGCGCGCCGAGCCTGTGACGAGGATGCGGCGGCCGGCAAGCTGGCCTGTGGAGGGCGTGGTGTTCATGGCATACCTCAATCGAAGGGGGTTTGTGTCTGTTTCAAATTTGAAATGACACTTTTTTCTTGAAACAAGCGTGAGTTTAGGACTGATGGTTCGGGGTGGGATTGGGGAAAACACGGAGGCGTGTGGGAAATGGATGACAGAGGTGTGTCTGGGTGTGTGTTTTTTCGGGGGCTTTTTTGATGCGTCCTTGATGCTTCCTTGGTCTGCTTTGGACGCATGCCCGGCCGGCGGGCAGAGGCCGGGTTTCGGCCCGGCGGCCGACCGACTTTCTTGCCGCGCGGCAAGAAAGTCGGCAAAGAAACGCGCCCAAATGCCCGCGACCCCTGCGCTTCGCTCCGGGGCGACCTGCGTCGTGGCGGTTGCGGGGAGTGGATGCGGGCCGTCGCTTCGCTCGGCCTGGGGTTTGAGGCGGGGTTGTGGAATGCCTCTATGATTTCGGTGGCCCCCTGTTCCGGGGCTGGTGCTTGAAAACACCATCAACACACAGCGGCAGAGCCTCCCCGAAAGTGAGGCCTCGTCACGTCTGAACACTTGGACAGTGGGCATCGCACCCGCACGTCCACACGGTTTTGGATGGGATGGGGCTATCCGCAAGGCTGCCCGCACGTCTGTGTGCGTGTTTTCAACATCCCATCCACCCTTTCTGCGCTTGAAAACGCAGGTCGGGTGTTTCCGTCTCGCACAGGAGTACGAAAACATGAACGATCAGCGCACCGCTCTTCCCACACGCGCCAGCTTCGAGCAACTGGCTCGCACCATCACCGACACCAATGGATGGGTACAGGAAGGCTGCAACGAAATATGGGCCCTGGCCCAACTTGCATTGGCCAGCCTCAATGCCCCAGAAGACTTGCGACGTCCGCAAGCCATGGCTCACGCACTGCGCGCCATCCGCGACGGCGCTGAGTCACTGGCCGACTATGTGCAAGGCGAAGCCAGAAGCGTAGGTTGCGACCCCACTCAAAGCCCATAGCCACGAGTGCGGCCACATCCGGCCGAGCGCAGCGAAGGCCCGAGCAAACTCCCCGTATGTCAGCGCCTGCGTCGGGCCGCCTGCGGGGTTGCAAGCCTGCCGAAGGACAGGCTTGCTTCGTCATCTGACTCGCCGTGATTGTCTGAACGTAGCGCGCAGCGCGAAGGGAGTTTCACGGCGAACCCCGCAGGCGGCCCGACGCAGGTTGCCCCGCAGCGCAGCGAAGGGGTCGCGGACATTCGGGGTGTACGTGTCAAGGACATGGGTAACAACTCAGCTCACAGACATGGGTAACACTTCAAGCTCACATAGTCCTTCTGGGGTCCTCGCACATCCTCTTCGTTGAAGCAGCCCAGTCGCACCGGCCCCAGATACACATCCCACTGGCCAGCGGCCACCTCCTGCATCCCGATCCACTGCCCCGCCAGCAGGTAGCCGATGTAGACCCGCAGCGCTCGCCAGTAAATCAGGCCGTTGTGGCTGACTCGAACTCGTTCCCAATGCTTCGGGTACTGCAGCTCCGGTAGCTTTGAGGGGTATGGCCTGGCCGAGTCGCTGTAATGCTGGGCCGGCATGCTTTGCTGCAAGGCCTCATGCGGGCGCTGCTGGTTGTAGTGCTCCACAAAGGCATCGAGCTGCATCTGCAATGCCGCTTTGTCCGCCGCAGGCTCTTTGCCCAGGGCATGCTTGAGCGTGCGGTGCATCCGCTCGTGGCGACCGTTTTGCTGTGGCTTGCCCCTCTCGATGCGCTCCGGCCTGATGCCCAGCCTTATCCACCATATCGCCAGGCGTGACAGGCCCGCCACGCCAGTAGTCGCGAACGGCGGACCGTTGTCACTGCGTATGCGCTCGGGCAGTCCGTATTGCCGAAACACCTGTTCGAAGCTGCGTTTGGCATCCTCGTAGTTGGGGCTGTCGTAGACATGCACGGCCAGCAAATAGCGGCTGGCGTGGTCCATGATGGTCAATGGATAGCACCAGTGACCATCGGCTGTCTTGAACTGGCCTTTGTAGTCTGCACTCCACACCCCATTGGGCTGCTTGCTCGTTCGCAAGGGCTGGGCCGTCGGCACCGAGCGTCTGCGTACACGCCTGCTGCAAACAAGCCCCTCAGCCTTCAGCACGTTGTAGATGGTGGTTTTGCTGGGTGTCTCCTGTGGGCCCCAGCGCTGCAGGAGCAAAGCGTGCAGCTTCTTGGGCCCCATCTGTGACCTTTGCTGCGTGCGCAGCTCAATGATGGCCCGGCGCTGTGCATAGCTGATCGCCTGATTGTTCCCGTGGGGCCTGCGACTGCGTTCTTGCAATCCATCCATGCCCAGTTGGCGGTAACGCTCAACCCACTTGTAGGCCGTCTTGCGGCTGATGCCGTAGCGCCTGCACAGCTCGCTCAGCGGCGCACCACCGCGCAGGTGGTCGGCTATGAAGAGCAGTTTCTCGTCCATGGGTGCGCACTCCTTCCAGGGCATGGTGACCGCTCCTTGGCTGCTGTTGGCTCCAGCTGCCAAGCTTGGATCTGTTACCCATGTCCTTGTACTGATGTGTCACCTATGAGTGTGAGTCGTACCGGGTGCTTTTCTTTGCCTACTTTCTTGTAGCAAGACAAGAAAGTAGGTCGGCCGCCGGGCCGAAACCCGGCCTCGAAAAACACCCCCCCGGCAGGATCAAAAAACGCCCCCGCCAGGGTAAAAAATCAAACAGCAAGCCGCCGCAAAAACCCATCCACCACCCGCAACGCATACCGACTAGCCACCACCCTCACAAACTCCGCAAAGTCCACATGCGCACTGTCATCCGCCCGATCGGAAACAGTCCGCATCGCAGCAAACGGCACGCCATAGTCCAGGCAGGCCTGCGCCACCGCAGCGCCTTCCATCTCCACCGCCAGCACCTCATGCCCTGCAGCACGCAGGCCCTGCGCCAGCGCGGAAGAGGCGCCCGCCGTGCCCACGAACTGGTCCCCGCTGGCAATCAGCCCCTGGTGCGCGCGCGGCGCCGTGGTGGCGTGGGCGGCGCGCAGGTCTTCGCCCGCCTCGGCCACGCAGGCCTGGGCGGCGGCCAGCAGCGCGGCGGTCATTTCGGGGTCGCAGGGCAGGCGAGTGCGTCCGTAGCCGGGCATTTCCCAGCGCGGGAAGATGGGCGAGGCGTCCAGGTCGTGCTGCAGGTATTCGTCGGCCACGACGACATCGCCCACGCGCACGCCTTCGCCCAGGCCACCGGCCACGCCGGTGAAGGCGATGCGGCGTACGCCGAAGCGCTCGATCAGCGCCGTGGCCGTGGTGGCCGCCGCCACCTTGCCTATGCCCGACAGCGCGCAGACCACGTCGTGCCCATGCAGGCGCCCGCGCCAGAACATGCGGCCGGCGTGGGCCGTGCCCTGGGCGTCGGACATGGCATGGACCAGGCCTTCCTGTTCCTGCGGCAGGGCACTGAGGATGGCGATGGTCATGGTGGCTTCTCTTTCAACGTTTCAACGGCACAGGCAAAAAGCAAAGGCGGCCCGGGGGCCGCCTGCGGGGCGAAAGCGCCCATTGTGCCGCGAGCCTGTGCGCGGTGCGGCTCAGATGGCGATGGCCGTGGCCTGGTTGAGCACGGCGCGCACCACGCTGTAGACGGTGAGGGCCGAGGTCTTAGGGTTGGCCTCCAGCGGCTTGCCGCGCATGGTCAATTCCATGGAACCGAAGGCGCCGCGCGCGGCCACATGGTGCACGTTTTCGTCCACGGCCGGGTCGGCGTACAGGCGCACCGTGGTGCGGTCCAGGCCCATGCCGGCCAGCGACAGGGTGGCGGCCACGTTGGCGTTCTTGGGGTAGAGCTGGGCGGCCTCGCGTGCGCTGCCTTCGAAGATGCAGAAGGCTTCCTTGAGGCTGGCGAGGTCGCAGCGCTGCTCTGCGGGCGTGCCGGTCCAGGCCAGGGGCGGCTTGCGGCCGGTGTAGACCACTTCGTCCAGGCCGCCGATGCGGGCTGCGGCCAGCGCATCCACGCCGCCGATGGCGCCCGACAGCAATTGCACCTGGGTGCCTCCGGCCTCGGCCGCGGCCTGCACGGCCTCGGCCATCCCGGGGGCGCTGAGTGCGCCGATGGAGGCCACGACGGCAGGAATGCCGCGCTGCAGGGCGGGCAGCACATGCTCTTCAATGGCGGTATGGCCTGCGCATTCGACGATGAGGTCGGGCCGGTCTTCAGTCGTCAGCGCAGGCAGTGCGCGCGCCTGAGGCGCATGCCGGGCCAGGGTGGCGCGCACGGCGTCCGTCACTTCGGGCACAAGCACCCAGCCCACCTGCACCGCGGCATGGCCCTTGAGCAGTTCGAGCACGCTGGCGCCAATCGCACCGCAGCCAATCACAGCAATATTCATCGTCATTTCTTTCTGAGCAAGAACGCGCTGAAGGCCGGTGGGAGCACCGTCTCCTCAGCGCAGAAAACCAGGATGCTGGGTGCGCAGGTGGCCCGTCAGTTCGACGGCGGCCTCGCGCACCTGTTCCACCCAGTGCGCCATGCGCCCGGGTGCGATTTCGGTAAAGGCCACGGCCATGCCCAGGCCCGCGATGATGCGGCCCTGCGCATCGCGCACGGGCGCGGCAATGCTGGAGACGCCGGGCTCGTAGAAGCCCTCGCCCATGGCGTAGCCGCGCTCGCGGTCCTGCAGCAGCAGCTGCTGCAGTTGCTGCACGTCGCGCGGCGTGCTTTCCGAGAATTGCGGCAGTTCGCTGCCGCCGAAGAGTTCGCGCAGCTGGTCTGCGTCCATGTCCTGCAGCAGGGCGCGGCCCAGCACGGTGGCATGGGCCGGCAGGCGCGAGCCCACGCGCACGGCGCCCTGGAAGGCGCCGGCCGGCGCGATGCGCGCCACGTAGACCACGGAGGTGCCGTCCAGCAGCGCCAGGTTGGTGGTGAAGCCCAGGCGCTCGCACAGCGCCTGCAGCACGGGCTCGGCCAGCTGGGCCAGCGGCTGGGTGGACAGGTAGTCGTAGCCCAGGCGCAGCACGGACAGGCCCAGCCGGTACTCGGTGCCCGAGCGTTGCAGATACCCCATGTTCTCCAGCGTCGTCAGCATCCGGAACACCGTGGAACGCGGCAGCGCCAGGGTGCGCGCCAGGTCGGGCGCGCTCCACACGGGCTGCGAAGGCGTGAAGCAGGCCAGCAGGCGCAGGCCGCGCTCCAGCGCGGGGACGGTGTAGCGGTCGTTGTCGTTCGAGAGGGTTTCGGAGGTGTCGCTCATCGCAATTCGGGCCGGTAGGCCATCAGGTCAGCAGGGTGGCCAGCCTCTGTGCGACATCCGCAGGTTGTTCGACGACAGAGGCATGGCCGGCTGCCGCAAGCGTAACGTACCGCGCGCCCAGCCTTGCGGCCCAGGCCGCGCAGGCAGCGGGCGGCGTGACCACGTCGTGCTCGCCCACCCAGACCTCGACCGGCATGGCCAGTTGCCCCGCCGCCTGCCCCAGGTCACTGCCGCACAGCAGCTCCACGGCCTGGGCGTAGCCGGCAGCATGCAGGCGCGCCGTGTTCCAGCGCACCCATTGGCGCACGGGCTCGGGCGCGGCGGGCGAGACCAGGCGCTGGTCGATGGCGGCAGCCAGGCCTTCGATGCCTTTTTCCTGCAGGGCCGCAAGACGGCCCTGGCGTACCTTGGCCTGCTGCTCGCCCATGCCGGGTGCGCCATAGCCGCCAGCGGGGCTGATCAGCACCAGTTGCTGCACGCGCCCGGCACCGGCCTGCACCGCCCAGGGCGTGCCCATGAGCGCGCCCAGCGAGTGGCCCACCAGCAGGCAGCGGCGCACGCCCAGCGCCTGCAGCGACTGCTCCAGCATGCGGGCGTAGTCGGCGCCCGTGGGCACGGCCGGTGCCAGCGGCGTGGAGCGGCCATAGCCGGGCGCGTCCCAGGCCAGCACACGCGTGCGCGGCGCCAGCGCCAGGGCCACGTCCAGCCAGGAGGCGGCGCCCGAGCTGATGCCGTGCAGCATCACCACGGCAAAGTCCGAGGCCGTGTCGCCGGCCTCGCGCCAGGCGACCTGGGCGCCACCGGGCAGGGCGATGAGGTGTTCGGGGAACTGCGTCTGAAGGCGCTGCTCCATGCATGCTGTTACCGAGGGGGTCATTTCAGTTATCCATGGCGATGGCATGGCCCTTCAGCCATGAGACTGGCACGATCCAAGCCAGGGACAGCAAGCAAGGGCCGCCCCGCCGCGAGGCTGTCGTCCCCCTTTCAAGGGGGAAGGCGCAAAGCGCCTCAGGGGGTGCTCCATTTCTAACGTTTGATTTTTGCCAGGGGGTGTTCTGGGGGATAGGTGGGCGTGATGGGCTTCTTGGCGCCCAGCATCACGCACATCAGCGCGTCTTCGTCGCCGATGTTGATTTCCTCGCGGTACACGCCGGGCGGCACGGAGACCACGTCGCGGTCGGTGAGGATGGTCTCGAAGCGCTGGCCGTCCTTCTCCAGCACGAGCTTGAGCTTGCCGCGGATCAGGAAGAAGACTTCCTCCACATCGGTGTGCAGGTGCGAGGGGCCTTCATTGCCGGCCGGGATGACCATGGTGGAGAAGGTGAAGTTCTCGGAAGGGATGGTGTTGCTGTCCGCAGCCACGCCCGTGCCGCCCGTGCCGATGTAGCGCATCTGGCCACGGCGGTACTTGGGGTCGAAGTCGGCCTGGAACTTCAGCGCGTCGAAGTCGTACTTGCGCGTGGAAAACCGCGCCACGCGCGATTCCATCCATTGTTCGAAGCTGGAGCCTTCCGGCTGGTCCCAGGTGCGGGGCGTGTTCTGAGCGGATTCGGACATGTGTCTCTCCATCAACGTCGGTGGAACATGGCGGGGAAGGCGCCATTTGTTTTATCCATGAATCACAGTTCATGGGGTAAAACAATTATAGGAAGATTGATCGCACGCAACAAGGGCCACATGCGCAGCGGCATGTGGCCCCTTTGCTGCCCAGTCTGTTGAGGGAACAGCGATGCGGGTGCAACAGCGATGCGGGTGCCTCAGGCAGTCATGCTGCGCCGCCCAGGCCGAAAGCCCGCATGGCTGGCTGGCCAGACCACGGACAGGCAGGCCAGCGCCAACACCGCCAGCGCCCAGGGCAAGGCGCTGGCACCCAGCCAGCCCAGCAGCAGTCCGCCGGCCACGCCGCCGCTCGCCACGGCCAGGTTGAAGACGGTCACCAGCATGGACTGGGCCACGTCGGCGCCCTCGCCTGCCGCGTCGGCCAGCGCGGTCTGCAGCAGCGTGGGCGCGCCGCCAAAGCTCAGGCCCCAGGCCGCAACGCCGATCAGAACGGCCACGGCCGACTGCCCGGCCAGGCCCAGCACCAACGCAGACACGGCGAACAAGGCCAGGCTCAGCACGGTGAGTGCGCGCAGCCAGCGGTCCACCAGCAGGCCCGTGAGCCAGATGCCGGCAATGGCCGCAAGGCCGAACAGCAGCAGCACCCCATCCACCCTTTGCCCCAGACCCGCCGAAGCCAGGAAGGGCGCGATGAAGGTGTAGAGCATGTTGTGGGCCAGCATCCAGCCGAACAGCGCCAGCAGCACGGGGCGCACGCCGGGCATGAGCAGGATGCGCGCCACGGGCAGGCGTTGGTGCGCCGCCTGCCCGGCGTAATCCGGCACACCCAGCAGCACCCAGGCCAGCAGCAGCAGGCACAACGCCGACAGCGCCCAGAACACGCCGCGCCAGTCGAACAGGCTGCCCAGCCAGGCGCCCAGCGGCACGCCGGCCGCCAGGGCCAACGGCTGGCCCACGCCCGCCACGGCCAGTGCACGCCCCTGCAGATGCGGCGGCACCATGCGCCGCGCATAGCCGGCCACCAGCCCCCAGATCACGCCCGCAGCCATGCCTGCGGCAAAGCGGGCGACCAGGGTCAGGCCGTAGTGGCCGGACAGCGCGGTGAGGCTGTTGAGCAGCAGGAGCCCGCCCACCGCCGCCATGAACAGCGGCCGGCGCCTGAGGCCGCGCGTGGCGGCCACGACGGGAATGGCGGCCAGTACCGAACCCAACGCGTACAGCGTGACCATCTGGCCGGCCATGGCTTCGGACACTGCCAGTCCCGTGCCGATCTGGGGCAGCAGGCCGGCCGGCAGGGTCTCGGTCATGATGGCCAGAAAGCCTGCCATCGCCAGGGCCAGCAGCCTGCCCAGCGGCAGGCCCGTGTCGCCGGAGGTGTCCATGGGCTGGTTCATTGCCTTTTCCTCGCTGCGCATCTCAGGCATGGGAGGCTGGATGGGATGCCAGGTGGGATGCCGCCATGTCCTTGTCGCCATGCCCGGCGGCCAGCGCGCGCTCGAAGCGGCGCAGCCCGGCCTGGGCGCCATCCAGCAGCAGGCCTGCGCCGGCGGCGGCATCGGCCACCAGTTGAGCGTCCTTGACGGCATTGGCCACGGTGAAGCTGGCGTCGTAGCGGCCTGACAGCATGGCAGCGGCCTTGGCCTGGAAGAAGCCGCTGTCCATGGGCCCGCCCGTGACGGCATCGACCACCAGTGCCGGTTCTATGTCCAGCCCCTTGGCCAGCGCCAGGCTTTCGGCCAGGCCATGCGTGAGTGCGAAGGCCCAGTGGTTGAGCGCCAGCTTGAGCCGGCTGGCGGCGCCTGCCTGCTGCGCAATCCACAGGCTGCGTTTGCCGATGGCATCGAACACCGGCTGCGCCTGGCCGCGCTGCGCCAGCGGGCCTGCGGCCAGGATGACCAGTTGGCCCTGCTCGGCCGGCTGGCGCGTGCCCTGAACGGGGCAGTCGTAGAACACCAGGCCATGCCGATCGGCGAACTGCGCCAGCGGCGCGATGGCGTCCACACCCACCGTGCTCAGTTGCAGCCACAGTGTGCCCGGCTGCAATGCGGGCGCTGCAGCCTGCATTGCCTGCAGCACGGCCGGCCCGTCCTTGAGCACGGTGACGACGATGCGGGCGCCACGCACGGCGTCGGCCGCATCGCCACAGGCCTGAACGCCGTCGGCCGCAAGGGCCTGGGCCTTGGCGGCCGTCCGGTTCCAGGCGCGGACGGTGAAGCCCTTGCGTTGCAGGTTGCGCGCGACGGGCGCACCGATCAGGCCCGTGCCGAGCACGGCAATGGTGGGTTGAAGGTTTGAATGCATGGGAACTCCAGGGTGATGAGAGAGTGAAACAGACACGGAAAACTGAAATCCGGATTACTGGAACGATCATTCCAATTCAAGGAAAATAAAAACCCGCAACGGCACGACATGCGCGCGGCGGGTGACGGGTGGCCGGCTACTGCGCCTGCAGCGCCATGTCGACCACGTCGACCACGTCCATCAGGCACTGGCGGCGCTGCGGCGCGCTGCTGCCCTTGCCCAGCACGCGCAGGCCCTGCACGGTGTTCAGGACGAAGCGCGCCAGGGCGCGCGGCTTTTTGCTGTCGGTGATGTCGCCTTCCTGCTGGCCGCGCAGGATGAGCTTTTCCAGCGCCTTTTGCAGGCGCTGGAAGTTGCCGGCCACCCTCTCGGCCACGGCCTCGTCATGGCCGGCCAGCTCCAGCGCGGCATTGGCGACCAGGCAGCCACGGCGTCCGGCATCGCTCAATTCGTCCTGCACGATGCGCAGCAGCAGCTGCCGTACCAGGTCCCGGGCGCGTCCCGGGCCGGACAGCAGTTCCACGTTGGAGGTGGTCACGGCCTCATAGCGGCGCAGCGCATGCTGGAACAGCCCCTGCTTGTTCTCGAAGGTGCCGTACAGGCTGCTGCGCGACAGGCCCGTGCCGTCCACCAGGTCCTGCACCGAGGTGGCCGCGTAGCCGCGCTGCCAGAACACCTGCATGGCGGCGTCTGCGATGTCATCGGGGTCGAAGTCCTTGGTGCGCATGGTGGCTCATTGAATTGGAACGATCATTCCACTCAATGTAGGCGGCCGTTTCACGGCTGTCAAGATTGCGCCAAAAAGCCTTCACTCGCAGGGAATTTCCAGCCCGACCTTCACGCGGTCCAGTGCCACGATGGTCTTGAACCATTTGACGTTGGGGTTCTCGGCGAACAGGCGCCGCGCCAGGGCCTCGTACTCCTGCATGGTGGCCACGGTGAGCACGAGCACGAAGTCCACCTCGCCCGTGACGTAGTAGCACTGCTGGACCTCGGGCACGGCGAAGTGCGACTTCATGGCGTTGAGCGCGTCGATGCTGGTGCGCTCGGTCATGACCTCCACGATGATGGTGATGGGCCGGCCCACGCGCGTGGGGTCCACGGTGGCGGCCTGGCCTGTGATCACGCCCTCGGCCTGCATGCGCTTGAGGCGGCGCTGCACGGCGGCCGTGGACAGGTTGACCTGCTCGGCCAGCAGGCGCAGCGGCACCGTGCTGTCGCGCTGGACGATGGCCAGGATGGCGCGGTCGAAGCCGTCCAGGTCGGCCAGGTGAGCAGGGTGGGCGGTGTGCTTGGTCATGGGAAGCGAGGACTTTTGGAGGGTGAGAAATTTTCTCGCAAACACCCCCAATTCAGAGACCAAAAAAAAGGTGCCGCGAAATAGTATTTCGTCGTTTTCCGCATCCAACGCATGCGGACCTGCCTGCCGAGAAAGCCCATCCCATGGCCACCCTGCTCCACCTGTCTCCCGTGTTTCTTGTGATGTCCATGCTCATGGTCTTGCGCCGCCCGCCTGTGCAGGCGGCCATGGCCGGGGCGGCGCTGGTCGCCCTGCTGTGGCTGGTCGATGCCTGGATGGCGACGGGCACCGCCGCTTCCGGCGCCGCCCTGGCCGCAACGCGCGACACGGGCGTGCTGTTCCTGAGCACGGCCTTCGTGATCGTGCCGGGCCTGGGCTTTGTGATCCTCATCGAACGCATGGGCGTGAACCAGGCGCTGAGCCAGTGGGTGCGCTCGCTGGGCCTGGGGCCGGCCGATCAGGTGGTGTTCATCGTGCTGGGCCTGGCGCCGCTGCTGGAGGCGATGACGGGCTTTGGCGTGTCGCTGATCGCCACCGTGCCGCTGCTGCTGAGCCTGTTCGAGCGGCGCGCCGCGCTGCGCATGGCGCTGGCGGGCATGGCCATCATGCCCTGGGGCACGCTGGGCCTGGCCACGGTGATCGGTGCCTCGCTGGCCCATGTGGACGCGGCCGCGCTGGCCGCTGTGTCCTCGCTGACCAGCGCGCCGGTGTTCCTGGTGCTGGGCGCCCTGTCCCTGCATCTGGCCGGCGAGCGCGGTGCGCGGGCCTGGCTGCTGCTGGGCGGCTTTGGCCTGCTGTTCGTGGGCGTGCTGCATGGCATCAGCCGCTGGATGGGCCCCGAGGTGGCGGGCGTGGGCGCGGGCTTTGCGGTGGCGCTGGGCATGCTGGTGCGCGCACTGCTGCTGCGCGGCACGGCCCAGGCGGCACCCGGCTGGCCGCGACAGGCCTGGCCGTATCTGGCGCTCGCCCTTGCCATCGTGCTGCTCAAGCTGCTGGCCCTGGCCACGCAGTGGGACCAGCGCTGGATCGTGCAGGGCGCCCAGGTGGCCTGGAAGCCTCTGGCCTCCCCGGGCGTGGCGCTGACCCTGGTGCTGGCCCTGCTGCTGGCGCGCGGGGCTGGCCGTGGCGTTGCCCTGGCTGGTGCTCTGGCCGCCCGCGCCAAGCGCCCGCTGCTGACCATCTTCTTCTTCCTGGCCATGTCCCAGATGATGGTCAAGGCCGGCTTTCTGTCCGGCCTGGTGCAGCTGCTGGCCGAGCTGGCGCCCGCTGCCCTGGCGCCCATCGTGGCGGCCTTCGGTGCGCTGGCCGGCTACATGACGGGCTCCAACGTGGGCGGCAACGCGATCTTCATGCCCGCCATCGCCCTGCTGCCCGAATCCTCGCGCCTGCTGCTGGCCGCCGTGCACAACAGCGCCGCCGGGCATGCGGCACTGGGCTCCCTGTCCATCGTGATGCTGGTGCTGGGCCTGGCACGGACCAATGCCCAGGAAGAGGGAGAACTCGTGCGCTTCGGCTTTGCGCTGGCCTGCGTCAATGCGGCGGCCGTGGCACTGGCGGCGCTGGTCCTGGCGGGGCTGGGCGTGTTCTGAAGACGTGTTCCTTTCCAATGAAAAGAGGCGCCGCAGCGCCTCTTTTCAAACACGGCAAGCCGCCCGCATTACTTGCTGTCGCGCAGCTCCCGGCGCAGGATCTTGCCCACCGGGGTCTTGGGCAGCTCGGTGCGGAACTCGATCACGCGAGGCCGCTTGTAGCCCGTGAGGTTGTCGTGGCAGAAGTCGCGCACGGCCTGTTCGGTGAGGCTGTCGTCCTTGCGCACGATGACCAGCTTGACGGCCTCGCCGGTCTTCTCGTCGGGCACGCCGACCACGGCGCATTCGAGCACGCCGGGGCAGTTGGAGACCACGTCCTCCACTTCGTTGGGATAGACGTTGAAGCCGCTGACCAGGACCATGTCCTTCTTGCGATCCACGATCTTGAAGTAGCCGCGCTCGTCCATGGTGCCGATGTCGCCCGTGCGGAAATATCCGTCGGCGGTGAAGACCTTGGCGGTTTCGTCGGGGCGCTGCCAGTAGGCGGCCATGACCTGCGGGCCCTTGATGGCCAGTTCGCCGCGCGCGCCCAGTTCGGTCACGTCGTTGCCGTCGTCATCGACCAGCTTGAGGTAGGTGCTGGGCAAGGGCACGCCGATGGTGCCCGAGAACTCGGTGGAGGTGACCGGGTTGCAGCTGACCGTGGGGCTGGTCTCCGACAGGCCATAGCCCTCGCAGATGGGGCAGCCGGTCTTTTGCAGCCACAGCTGGGCCACGGCGCTTTGCACGGCCATGCCGCCGCCGACCGAGACCTTCAGGTGCGACCAGTCCACGGTGTTGAAGTCCGGGTGGTTGGCCAGGCCGTTGAACAGCGTGCTCACGGCCGGGAAGCTGTGAAAGCGCTGCGTGGACAGCTGCTTGAGCGTGGCCTTGAGGTCGCGCGGGTTGGGGATCAGGATGGTTTTGCCGCCCGTGCGCATGGACAGCATCATGTTCACCGTGAAGGCGAAGATGTGGTACAGCGGCAGCGCGCAGATGCTGGTGGGCTGCTCGCCGGCCGGCACCTTGCCCATGGCGGGCTGGTTCCAGGCCTCGGACTGCAGCACGTTGGCGATGATGTTGCTGTGCAGCAGCACCGCGCCCTTGCTCACGCCCGTGGTGCCGCCCGTGTACTGCAGCAGGGCCATGTCGGAGGCCTGCAGCTGCGGCGCCTGGAAGGGCGAGCGCATGCCCTTGGCCAGCGCGTCGTTGAAGCGCACGGCCCCTGGCAGCGAGAACGGCGGCACCAGCTTCTTGACCTTGCGCACCACGTAATTGACGATGGCGCCCTTGAGCATGCCCAGCTGGTCGCCCATGGTGCACAACACCATGTGCTGCACGGGCGTGGCGGCCTTGCAGGCCTGCAGCGTGTGGGCGAAGTTCTCGATGATGACGATGGCCTTGGCGCCCGAGTCCTTGAGCTGGTGCTCCAGCTCGCGCGCCGTGTACAGCGGGTTGACGTTGACCACGACGAAGCCCGCGCGCAGCACGGCGGCCACGGCCACGGGGTACTGGGGAATGTTGGGCATCATCAGCGCCACGCGGTCGCCGCGGGCCAGGCCCAGGCTCTGCAGATAGGCGGCGAAGGCGCGGCTTTGCGCATCGACCTGCGAGTAGGTCAGCTCCTTGCCCATGAAGGAATAGGCCACGCGGTCCGCGTAGCGGCTGAAGGCCTCCTCCATCAGGGCCACCAGCGAGGGGTATTGGGAGGGATCGATGTCGGCGGGCACACCTGCCGGATAGGCACCCAGCCATGGGCGGTCACTCATGCTGCTCGTCTCCTGGTTTCTCGATTGAACGTGCATTCTCATAAAAAGCACGGTCGTTCGATACTGTGATAACCCTAGTACTACCCCTAGGGTCACCATTGCGTTGCTCCAGGTCAAAGCCCGCCGGGCCGCGCAGGCCCCCGATCACAGCCCCCCGTTCAATCCCAGGCGGGAGCCAGGCCGTCAGGGCTGACCTGGCGGTCGCCGCGTTCCAGCGCGGCGATGCGCTGCATGTCTTCGGCGCCCAGCACCAGCTGGCAGCTGTCCAGGTTGGCCTGCAGGTGGGCGCGCTGGGTGGACGAGGGAATGACGGCATAGCCCATGGCCATGGCCCAGGCCAGCGCCACCTGGGCGGGCGTGGCGCCGTGGGCGGCGGCGATGTCGGCCAGCACGGGATCGGCCAGCAGCTTGCCGTAGCCCAGCGTCATGTACGAGGTGGTGTGAATGCCCTGCTGGCGTGCGAAGTCGGTGACGGCGCGGTTTTGCAGATAGGGGCTCAGTTCGATCTGGTTGGTGGCGATGTTCGTGGCGCCCACGGCGGCAATGGATTGCTGCAGCAGCGCGATGTTGAAGTTGGACACGCCGATGTGGCGCGTCAGCCCCTGCTCCCTGGCACGCATGAGCGCGCCCAGGCTGTCCTCCAGCGGCACGCTGCGCGAGGGCCAGTGGATCAGCGTCAGCTCCACATGGTCGGTGCGCAGGGCTTCAAGGCTGCGCTCCAGGCTGGGGATCAGCGCGTCGGCGGACAGGTTCTCGGTCCAGATCTTGGTGGTGAGGAAGAGCTGATCGCGCGACACGGCGCTGGCGGCGATGGCGGCACCCACATCGGCCTCGTTGCCGTAGATCTGGGCGGTGTCGATCGCGCGGTAGCCCACCTCCAGGGCCTGGCCCACGGAGTGGCGCACCACCTCATCCTTGAGGCGGAAGGTGCCCAGGCCGAACGCGGGCACCACGGAAGCGAGAGAGGCAGTCGATGTCATGCAGGTCTTTCAAAAAAGCAAACAAGGCGCGGAACCACGCCCCGAAGACTGCAGTCTGGCGGGTTAGCGCTTGCAGATAAAGCCTGGTATCAGCAGAAAATATTTGACGCTGCAGCAACAATTGCGCCAAGCTGGCGCCCCATGAAAACCACCCTGGACGAGTTGCAGGCCTTTCGCGCCGTGATCGACTGCGGCAGCATCACGGCGGCGGCCGAGCAGTTGGGACAGACCACCTCGGGCATCAGCCGCAGCCTGTCGCGCCTGGAGAAAAAGCTGGCCACCACCCTGGTACGGCGCACCACGCGCAGCCTGGAACTGACCGAGGAAGGCGCGCGCTTCCTGACCCGCGCGCGCGAGGTGCTGCAGGCCCTGGACGCGGCCGAGGAGGAACTGGCCGCGCGGCGCCAGGCGCCGGCCGGGCTGCTGCGCGTCAACGCGGCCTCGCCCTTCATGCTGCATGCCATCGTGCCGCTGGTCGGCGAGTTCCGCGCGCTCTATCCGCTGATCACGCTGGAGCTGAACACCGATGACCTGCACATCGACCTGCTGGCCCAGCGCACCGACATCGCCATCCGCATCGGCGAGCTGCGCGACTCCACGCTGCATGCGCGGCTGCTGTGCCACAGCGTGCTGCGCGTGCTGGCCAGCCCCGCCTACCTGCAGGCCCATGGTCCCGTGGCGAGCGTGGCTGCGCTGGCGCGCCACCAGCGCATTGGCAACAGCCAGGTGCCCGGCCTGAACCACTGGCCGCTGCGCACGCCCGAGGGCGGCGACCGCTGGGATGCCGCGCCCCAGCTCACGGCCTCCAGCGGCGAGACCATGCGCCAGCTGGCCCTGGCCGGCCAGGGCGTGGTCTGCCTGGCCGACTTCATGACCGTGCGCGATCGCGCCCAGGGCGAGCTGGTGCAGGTGCTGGCGCGCGAGACCGTGCAGCAGCGCCAGCCCATCCACGCCGTCTACTACCGCAACACGGCGCTGGCCGCGCGCATCACGGCCTTCCTGGACTTTCTCGCGCAGCGCATGGCGCAGTCCTGAGGGCCGTGTGACGTCGGCCTGAACGGCTTGATCGGCCCGTTCGGCTTGTGCATGCAGGGCGCATGCATATGCGTTTTGCTTCGTTGCCGCAGGGCTGGCGGTTTTACAGAATCCGGGATTCGCCGCAGCAGGCATGGGCCGGCTGCGGCCGGAGACCGCCTTGCCCCACCTGATCGAAAGCTTTGCCGACATGGCGCCCTTCGTGGCCCTGCGGCGCGACCTGCATGCCCACCCCGAGCTGGGCTTCGAGGAACACCGCACCTCGGCCGTCGTGGCCGAACGCCTGGCCGCCTGGGGCGTGGAGGTGCACACCGGCCTGGCCGGCACGGGCGTGGTGGGCGTGGTGCACGGCAGGCATACGGACGCACGCCATGGCATGCGCACCATCGGCCTGCGCGCCGACCTGGATGCGCTGCCGCTGCAGGAAGAAAACCGGTTTGCCCACCGCTCGCAGCATGCAGGCCGCATGCATGCCTGCGGCCATGACGGCCACACCACCATGCTGCTGGCCGCGGCCTGGCATCTGGCGCGCACGCGCGACTTCGCGGGCACGGTGCACCTGATCTTTCAGCCGGCCGAAGAGATGGGCAAGGCCGGCGCACGCAGGATGATCGACGAAGGCCTGTTCGAGCGCTTCCCCTGCGATGCGGTCTTCGCCCTGCACAACTTCGCGCTGGACCGCGTGGGCAGCTTCGCGCTCAACCCGGGCGCGCTCATGGCCTCCAGCAACACCTTCCGCATCGTGCTGCATGGGCAGGGCACGCATGCCTCACTGCCGCACACGGGCATCGATCCGGTGGCCGCCACCATTGACCTGGCCCAGCAGCTGCAGACCCTGGTCGCGCGCCATGTGGATTCGCGCGAACGCGCGCTGCTGGCGGTCACGCAGATCCAGGGCTCGGACGCGCCCAACGTGATTCCCGACAGCGCCTGGGTGGGCGGCACGGTGCGCACCTTCTCCGTGGCGGCGCTGGACATCCTCGAAGCCGCCCTGCGCCGCCAGGCCGAGCACACGGCCCTGGCCCATGGCTGCAGGGCCGAGATCCATTTCCGGCGCGCCTCGCCGCCCCTGGTCAACCACGCGGCCGAGGCCGCCTTCGCCGCCGCCGTGATGCGCGAGATCGCGGGCGACGACGCCGTGGACACGCAGTTCCCCGGCGTGCTGGCGGCCGAGGACTTCGCCCACATGCTGCAGGCGCGGCCCGGCTGCTACGCCTTCATCGGCAACGGCCAGGGCGATCACCGACTGCCCGGCCATGGCGACGGCCCCTGCCTGATCCACAACCGCTCCTACGACTTCAACGACGACATCCTTGCCATCGGCGCCAGCTACTTCGTGCGGCTGGTGGAGCGGTGGCTTGCCGTCCCCCAGGAAACTTCCCCATGAAAACCTCTCATCCTTCTCCCGTCACCCGCCGCGTTCTGCTGGCAGCAGCCCTGGCCTTGGGACTGGCACCGGCCGTGCATGCCGAACGCGTGATCCGCATCGTCGTGCCCTTCGGCGCAGGCGCCACGCAGGACACGGTGGCACGCACCTTCAGCAATGAGCTGGGCCAGGCCCTGGGCGCCACCGTGGTGGTGGAAAACCGGGCGGGCGCGGGTGGCAGCGTGGGCACGGCCCAGGTGGCCAAGTCCGCGCCGGACGGCAACACCCTGGTGCTGGCTGCCGCCAGCCACAACCTGGCCGGCCATCTGTACGCGAAGCTGCCCTATGACCCGCTCAAGGACTTCGTGGGCGTGTCCTTCCTGGGCCGCACGGGCTATGTGGTGGGCGTGCCGGCCACCTCGGGCGTGCAGACCCTGGGCGAGTTGCTGCAGCGCGCCAGGGCCCAGCCGGGCCAGCTCAACTATGCGTCGGCCGGCAATGGCAGCGCCTCGCACCTGGCCTCGGCCTCGCTGGCCGCGCAGGCGGGCATCAAGCTGCAGCACATTCCCATGAAATCCACGGGCGACGCCACGACCGAACTGCTGGCCGGCCGCGTGCAGCTGGTCACGGGCGCCACCATCGGCATGCTGGCCTTCCAGAAGGATCCGCGCGTCAAACTGCTGGCCTACTCGGGCCAGCAACGGTCGCGCTTCCTGCCCGATCTGCCCACGGTGGCCGAGTCCGGCGTGCCCGGCTATGCCTTCGACTCCTGGCTGGGCCTGCTGGCACCGGCCGGCACGCCGCCCGCCGAAGTGGAGCGCATCAACACCGCCGTGCGCAAGGTGCTGGCCGAGCCCGTGGTCCAGGAGCGCCTGGCCCGCGTGGGCGTAGAAGCCGCCACCCTGCCGGCCGCCGAATTCCAGCGCCTGCTCAAGGACGACTGGGAAGCGTCCGGGCGCATCGTCAAGGCGGCCGACGTGCGCATCGAATAGTCACCCAGGCCAATAGTCACCCAGGCCGTCACAGCAGCTTGGTGCCCAGCGGCACCTCGCGGTCGGGCACGCACAGCGCCACCTCGCCGTTCTCGTTGTGGAATCCCGTGACCAGGCATTCCGAGCGCATGGGACCGATCTGCTTGCTGGGAAAGTTCAGCACGGCCACCACCTGGCGGCCGATCAGTTCCTCGGGCCGGTACAGCGCCGTGATCTGGGCGCTGGACTTGCGCAGGCCCAGCTCCGGGCCGAAATCGACCTGCAGCACATAGGCGGGGCGGCGCGCCTCCTTGAACACCTGGGCGTCCACGATGCGGCCCACGCGCAACTCCACCTTGAGGAAGTCGTCAAAGCCAATGGTCTCGTGCAATGCGGATGAAGTAGTCATGCGGCCATGATGCCGCGCCGCCGGTGCCGGCTTTGTCGAGCAACGCTTGCAGTGCGGGACAGTGGCGGGCTCACGAACGCGCGCAGGCATGCGCCAGCCGTGCTATCGCTTCCTGCTGCGGCAAATGCGCGAGGGCCTTCGCCGCCGGCAGATGCACAGAGCAGAAATAGGCCAGTCCCTGCGGATGGGACAGCATGTCGGCCTGCTCGGCGCAATGGTCGGCAAAGCACAGCCAGGCTCCGTGCAGCGGGCCGGGTTCCTGCGTCGGATCCTTGTTGCAGACGCTGCAAAGGGCGGGTTGCATGGCGGTCGAATCACAGGTGACGAACAAGCCGCCAGTGTCGCAGCTTCCGTGAAAAAGGCCGGCATCGCGTCCGATGCCGGCCTGATGCGGGGGCCTTCGACAGGCCCCGCAGCGGTTCGCGCCAGGATTACTTGGCGGCGACCACGCGCACCATTTCCAGGCACTTGTTCGAGTAGCCCCACTCGTTGTCGTACCAGGACACGACCTTCACGAAGGTCTTGTCCAGGGCGATGCCGGCTTCGGCATCGAACACCGAGGTGCAGGACTCGCCGCGGAAGTCCGTGGCCACGACCTTGTCTTCGGTGTAGCCCAGCACGCCCTTGAGCGCGCCTTGCGACTGGGCCTTCATTTCGGCGCAGATCTCTTCGTAGCTGGCTTCGCTGTTCAGCTCCACCGTCAGGTCCACCACCGACACGTCGGAGGTGGGCACGCGGAAGGACATGCCGGTCAGCTTCTTGTTGAGCTCGGGAATCACCACGCCCACGGCCTTGGCTGCGCCCGTGCTGGAGGGAATGATGTTTTCCAGGATGCCGCGGCCGCCGCGCCAGTCCTTGTTGCTGGGTCCGTCCACGGTCTTTTGCGTGGCGGTGGCAGCGTGCACGGTGGTCATCAGGCCGCGCTTGATGCCCCACTTGTCGTTGAGCACCTTGGCCACGGGAGCCAGGCAGTTGGTGGTGCAGGAGGCGTTGGAGATCACGTCCTGGCCGGCGTAGGTCTTGCAGTTCACGCCGAAGACGAACATCGGGGTGCTGTCCTTGGAAGGCGCGGACATGATGACCTTCTTGGCGCCGGCAGCCAGGTGCTTGCGTGCGGTCTCGTCGGTCAGGAACAGGCCGGTGGCCTCGATCACGATGTCGGCGCCGACTTCGTTCCACTTCAGGTTGGCAGGGTCGCGCTCCTGCGTCAGGCGGATGGTCTTGCCGTTGACGATCAGGTTGGAGCCCTCCACCGAGACCTCGCCCTTGAAACGGCCGTGCACGCTGTCGTACTTGAGCATGTAGGCCAGGTAGTCGGGCTCGAGCAGGTCGTTGATGCCCACGACTTCGATGTCGCTGAAGTTCTGCACGGCAGCGCGGAACACCATGCGGCCGATGCGGCCGAAGCCGTTGATACCGATCTTGATCGTCATATTTGCCTCTTGGATTGACGGATTGCGAAAAACGGAAAAACTGAAACGGTGAGGGCCAGGCCGGGCCTGGCGGGCGGCAAAAAGGGGCCACAGGCCCCTTCTCGCAGCTTTACTTGCCGGCGCGCTGCAGCGCAGCCTGCACGGTGTCGGCCACATTCTCGGCCGTGAAGCCGAAGTGCTTGAACAGCACGGGCGCGGGGGCCGATTCGCCGTAGGTGTCGATGCCGACGACGGCGGCGCAGCCGTACTTCCACCAGAAGTCGGTCACGCCCATTTCCACGGCGATGCGCGGCAGGTTGGCCGGCAGCACCTGGCTCTTGTACTTGACGTCCTGCTTGTCGAAGGTGGTCGTGCTGGGCATGGAGACCACGCGCACGGCGACCTTGCGCTCGGCCAGCAGCTTCTGGGCTGCCAGAGCCAGCTGCACTTCGGAGCCGGTGGCGATGATGACGGCCTGGGCCTTCTTGTTCAGGCCGACGGCCTTGGGCTCGGACAGCACGTAGGCGCCGCAGGCGATGTCGTCCAGCGCGTCTTCGGTCTTGGCTGCGTAGGCCAGGTTCTGGCGCGACAGCAGCAGGGCCGTGGGCTTGTTCTTCTGACTCAGGGCCACGGTCCAGGCGACGGCGGTTTCCGTGGTGTCTGCAGGGCGCCAGACATCCAGGCCCGGGATCAGGCGCAGCGAGGCGGCGTGCTCGATGGACTGGTGGGTGGGGCCGTCTTCGCCCAGGCCGATGGAGTCGTGCGTGAAGACGTGGACCACGCGCTGCTTCATCAGCGCGGCCATGCGGATGGCGTTGCGGCTGTAGTCGCTGAAGGTCAGGAAGGTGCCTGCGTAGGGGATGTAGCCGCCATGCAGGGCGATGCCGTTCATGATGGCCGCCATGCCGAACTCGCGCACACCGTAGTTGATGTGGCGGCCGATCTTGCCGTCTTCGGTCAGGACCACGGCACCCTTGTCGTCCACGCGCAGCGAAGGCGTGCTCTTGGTGTTGGTCAGGTTGGAGCCGGTCAGGTCGGCCGAGCCGCCCAGCAGTTCGGGCAGGGCTGCGGTCAGGCCTTCCAGGGCCAGCTGGCTGGCCTTGCGGCTGGCCACGGTGGCGCCTGCGTCATGCGCGTCGGAGGCGATCTGCGCGGCGATCTCGCCGAAGTTGGCAGGCAGGTCGCCGGCCATGCGGCGCGTGAAGTCGGCAGCCAGTTCGGGGAAGGCCTTGGCGTAGGCGGCGAACTTCTTGTTCCAGGCCGCTTCGGCCTTGGCGCCGGCGGCCTTGGCATCCCAGTCGCCGTAGACGCTGGCGGGGATGTCGAAGGGGCCGTGCTCCCAGCCCAGGGCCGCGCGGGTCAGCGCGATTTCCTCGGCGCCCAGGGGCTCGCCGTGGGCCTTGGCCGTGTCCTGGCGGTTGGGCGAGCCCTTGCCGATGCTGGTCTTGCAGCAGATCAGCGTGGGCTTGGAGCTGTTCTTCTTGGCAGCGGCGATGGCGGCATCGAGGGCCTGGACGTTGTGGCCGTCCACGTCGCGGATCACGTTCCAGCCATAGGCTTCGAAGCGGGCGGGCGTGTTGTCGATGAACCAGGGGGCGACCTTGCCGTCGATGGAGATGCCGTTGTCGTCGTACAGCGCCACCAGCTTGCCCAGCTTCCAGGCGCCGGCCAGGGCCGCGGCCTCGTGGCTGATGCCTTCCATCAGGCAGCCGTCACCCAGGAACACGTAGGTGTGGTGGTCGACGATGGCGTGGCCGGGACGGTTGAATTCGGCAGCCAGCAGCTTTTCTGCCAGCGCGAAGCCCACGGCATTGGTGATGCCCTGGCCCAGCGGGCCGGTGGTGGTTTCCACGCCGGGGGTGATGCCCACTTCGGGGTGGCCGGCCGTCTTGCTGTGCAGCTGGCGGAAGTTCTTGAGCTCGTCGATCGGCAGCGCGTAGCCCGTGAGGTGCAGCAGCGCGTAGATCAGCATGGAGCCGTGGCCGTTGGACAGGATGAAGCGGTCACGGTCAGCCCATTGCGGGTTGACGGGGTTGTGCTTGAGGTGACGGCTCCACAGTGCCACGGCCATGTCGGCCATGCCCATGGGGGCGCCGGGGTGGCCGGAGTTGGCTTGTTGAACGGCATCCATTGCGAGTGCGCGGATCGCATTCGCCATTTGTTGAGTGTTGGCCATCAGGGCGCTCCGTGAAGGAGGGGGTAATCAGAATAAGCCGGCCATTTTAAAGGACTGGGGTTTTCGGCTCCCGCGCGCGGGACAATGGCCGCTGGCAATGGTCTACAGTTGCCCTCCATGACCGCCCAGCCCATCCCGCCGTTCCCCGCCGCCAAGGCGCTTTCCCTCACCGAACAGCCGCCTGCCATGCTGCTGGCCGCAGGCCGTGGCGAGCGCATGCGGCCGCTGACCGACACCACACCCAAGCCCCTGCTGCAGGTGCAGGGCCAGCCGCTGCTGCAGCACCACATGCAGGCGCTGGCCCGGGCGGGCGTGCGCCGCGCGGTGGTCAACACGGGCTGGCTGGGCGCGCAGATTCCGGCGCGATTCGGCCCCCAATTCGTGCCGGACGCCGGTGGCGAGCCGCTGCAACTGGCCTATTCCCCCGAGCCCGAACAGGCGCTGGAGACCGCTGGCGGCATTGCACGCGCGCTGCCGCTGCTGGGCGATGTGTTCTGGCTGGCGGCCGGCGACGTCTACGCGCCCGACTTCGATTTTCCGTTCGAGGCCGCCCGGGAATTCGCGGCCAGCGGCCGCCTGGCCCATCTGTGGCTGGTGCCCAACCCCGAGCACCATCGGCGTGGCGACTTCGGCGTGGACAAACTGGGCCTGGCCTGCGACTGGCCCGAGGGCGATGCCCGCCCGCGCCAGACCTACGGCACCATTGCGCTGCTGCGCGCCGAGCTGTTTGCCGCGCCCTGGTGCGACATCCCGCCCGGCAACCCCGAGGGATGGCGCGTGCCGCTGGTACTGCTGCTGCGCCGCGCCATGGCGGCCGGCCAGGTGGGGGCCAGCCTTTATACGGGCCGCTGGACCGACGTGGGCACGCCCGAGCGGCTGGAACGCCTCAACGCGCCGGGCTGATACACCGCGCGTCGGTGAGTGCGGCCTGGCGATCGGCGGCTTGGCGCCCTGCCTCCTGCGCCTGCAGGCAGCGGCGGGCGCTTCGTGATAGCGTCGCCGGTTCGGCGCAGCGGCGCGCCAGAAAGCCTTTCGATGAGCGTGATCCAGTATGTGATGTTCCTGGCCCTGGTGGGCCTGGCGACGTTTTGCCAGAACCTGACGGGCTTTGCCTTCGGGCTGATCTTCGTGGGCGTGGCCGGTGCCACGCACCTGATGGGCATTGGCGATGCGGCCAACGTGGCCTGCCTGCTGTCCGTGGTCAACGGCGTGGCCTACCTGCGCGCCCACCGCCAGGTGCCGCAGTGGACGCTGCTCAAGCCCATGCTGATCAGCAGCGTCATCGGCGTGATCGGCGGCGTGCTGCTGCTGCAGTGGCTCAGCGGCAATGCGCTGAGCGGGCTGCGCATGCTGCTGGGCCTGGCCATCGTGGCCTGCGCGCTGTTGCTGTTGCTGCAAAAGCAGGTCAACGCGCAGGTGTCGGGGCCGGTGTCGCTGTGGGTGGCCGGTGTGGCATCGGGGGTGCTGGGCGGGCTGTTTGCCACGCCGGGTCCGCCCATGGTCTACCACCTGTACCGCCAGCCGCTGGACCGCCTGGTGGTGCGCCAGTGCCTGTTTGCCATGTTCCTCACCTGCGCACTGCTGCGCCTGGTGATGGTGGCCTGGGAGGGCGAGATCACCGCCAGCGTGCTGCTGGCGGCGGCCCTGGCCTTTCCCGTGGTGACGGTGGTGACCTGGCTGCACATGCGCCATCCGCCCGCCCTGCCCAAGCGGCTGGTCGAATGGATGGTCTGCCTGCTGCTGGTGCTGTCGGGCACCAGCCTGCTGGTGTCGGGCTGGAACGCCAGCCACCCCCAGCCCGTGGTGCCCGATGACGAGATGGCCATGGCCGTACCCCAGCGGTCCCAGGCTGCACACCCCGCGCCGCGCTGACAACAAAAAAGCCCGCCGGGCGGACCGGCGGGCTTTCTTTTGAAGGGGAAGGAACCGATCAGTTCACGACCTGCTGCAGCGAACCGGCAGCGTACTTGGCGGCCATCTGCTCCAGCGTGTAGCCCTTGATCTTGGCGCCCTGGCCTTCGCAGCCGAACTCGATGTAGCGGGCCTTGCAGATCTGCTTGGCGGCTTCGCGGGCAGGCTTGAGCCATTCGCGGGCATCGAACTTCTCGGGGTTCTCGGCCAGGAACTTGCGCACGGCGCCGGTCATCGCCAGGCGGATGTCGGTGTCGATGTTGATCTTGCGCACGCCGTGCTTGATGGCTTCCTGGATTTCCTCGACGGGCACGCCGTAGGTTTCCTTCATGGCGCCGCCGTACTGGCGGATGATTTCCAGCAGTTCCTGGGGCACGGAGGAGGAGCCGTGCATGACCAGGTGGGTGTTGGGCAGGCGCGCGTGGATTTCCTTGACGCGCTGGATGGACAGGATGTCGCCCGTGGGCTTGCGCGTGAACTTGTAGGCGCCGTGGCTGGTGCCGATGGCAATGGCCAGCGCGTCCAGCTGCGTGGCCTTGACGAACTGGGCCGCTTCCTCGGGATCGGTCAGCAGGGCCGAGTGGTCGAGCACGCCTTCGGCGCCCACGCCGTCTTCCTCGCCGGCCATGCCGGTTTCCAGCGAGCCCAGGCAGCCGAGCTCACCTTCGACGGTGGCGCCCAGCTTGTGGGCCATTTCCACGACCTTGCGGGTCACGTCCACGTTGTATTCGAAGGAGGAAGGCGTCTTGCCGTCTTCCATCAGCGAGCCGTCCATCATCACCGAGCCGAAGCCCAGGTTCAGCGCGCCCTGGCAGATGGCGGGCGAGGTGCCGTGGTCCTGGTGCATGACCAGGGGGATGTGGGGATACTGCTCGGCAGCGGCCTGGATCAGGTGCTTGATGAAGGGCTCGCCGGCGTACTTGCGGGCGCCTGCGCTGGCCTGCAGGATGACGGGCGCGCCCACTTCGTCAGCGGCCGACATCACGGCTTGCACCTGCTCCAGGTTGTTGACGTTGAAGGCGGGAAGACCGTAGCCGTTTTCGGCAGCGTGGTCCAGCAGTTCGCGCATCGAAACGAGAGGCATGTGTAGGGTCCGTATCAAGTTGTTGAGAGGGGGATGCCCCTGCCGCATGGCAGCCGCCGCTGCGTCATGGGTGCGCTGCGGGGCCACGGCCGGGGGATCGCGGCAGTAACCGCTTGGTAACTGGCGATTTTAACCAGCTGCCGCCAACCCTGTCCCGGGCATTCCCATGCGGTAGCAGGTCGTGAAGCCTTCGGGCGGCGCGGCCTCGCCAAAGCTTCCCTGGTGGGCGCGCAGCACGCGCGCCACGATCTCGTGGCCCAGGTGCAGGCTGTCCACGGGCGCTGCCGCGCGCTCGGCGCCATCGCGGCGGCCGTCGCTACGGCGGCCGTCGTCGCAGACCTGCAGCCAGACCTCGCCATCCGGCCCCTGCCCGGCCTGGACTTCGATCTGCGTGCCGTGCGGCGTGTGCTTGAGGGCGTTTTCCACCAGATTGCGCAGCGCCAGCTCCAGCAGCACGGCATTGCCCATCACGCCCAGTGCCTCAGGCGCCTGCACGGACAGGCTGCAGTCGCGCTGCCAGGCCGCCTGCGCATGGGCGGCCACCACCTGCCGGGCCAGCGCGGCCAGGTCCACGGGCACGGGCGGCTCGGCCAGCATGGCGCGGCCGGCGCGCGCCAGTGCCAGCAGCTGGCTGAGCACATGGCCGGCATGCAGCGCGTCCCGGCCTATCTGCGCCAGCGCCTGGCGCTGGGCCGGGGCGTCCATGGCACCGGCCGGCGCATCGCCCAGGGCCCGCGCCTGCAAGGCGATGGAGGCCAGCGGCGTGCGCAGTTCATGGGCCACTTCGTTGGCCAGGCTGCGCTCTCGCTCCAGCGCCTCCTGCTGGCGGTCCAGCAAGGTGTTGATGGAGTTGACCACGGGCATGAATTCCCGCAGCGCGTGGCGGTGCGAGACGCGCTCGGCCTGGGCCAGGTCCAGGCGCTCCACCTCGCGCGAGAGTTCGTTGAGCGGCCGCATGCCCCGGCGAATCGCCAGCCCCAGCGCCAGCGCCACCACGGGCAGCAGCCACAGGCCGGGCTCGACCATCTGGCCCGCGATGTCGTCGGCCAGTTCGTCGCGCTCCTGCAGCTCGATCATCACGCTGACCTTGCGTGCGTGGTCGCGGCTCCACTGGGTGAAGCTGCGCCAGGCGCGGCGCTCCGGGCCCAGGCGCAGCGTGGCAAAGCCCTGCTCGGTGTCGAAGGAGGGCTCGGGCGCATCGCCCGTGCGCGAGATGAGCCGGCCCGAGCCATCCCACAGGGCCACGCTCAGCGACTGCTGGTAGTCGTGGGCCATGAGGCCGGGGGGCTCATGCACGGGCGTGGCTGCTCCCTGGCCTACGGCGCCTGCGACTTCCAGGTTGAGCACCAGCGCAGCCACACCGGCCAGGTGGCCGTCGGTCAGCTCGTCGGCCTCGTGCACGCCGGTCTGGTAGCCCAGCGCCACGAAGCTGGCCCAGACCACGACCAGCGCGCCCAGCATCCAGGCCATCAGATGCCAGATCAGCGAGGGGCGGCGGTCCGGCGCGGTGCTCATGTGTTCTCCACGGGCAGGAAGTAGCCCACGCCACGCATGGTGACGATGCTGGCATTGCCCAGCTTCTTGCGCAGGTGGTGGATGTGGACTTCGACGGCATTGCTTTCCACGGCTGTGCCCCAGCTGTAGAGATGTTCCTCGATCTGCTGGCGCGAGAGCACGCGCCCACGCGCCTGCAGCAGCACCCAGAGCACGGAGAACTCGCGCGGCGACATCTCCACCAGCTTTCCGTCGCGGCGCACGGTGCGCGCGGCCGGGTCGACCTCCAGCTCGCCATGGCGGATCACGGGTGCCGCCTGGCCTCCTGCGCGGCGCAGCATGGCGCGCAGCCGCGCCTCCAGCTCGTCGATGTCGAAGGGCTTGACCAGGTAATCGTCGGCACCCAGGTCCAGCCCGGCGATGCGCTCGCGCACCTGGTCGCGCGCGGTCAGGATGAGCACGGGCGTGTTGGGGTCCGGCAGGGCCTGGCTGTCGCCACCCGGGCGGCGCGGGCCCCGCAGGCGGCGCAGGATTTCGCTGCCGTCGCCATCGGGCAGGCCCAGGTCCAGCAGCACGGCATCGAAGCGCTCCATCTCCAGCGCATGCCAGGCCTCGGCCACGGTGGTGCAGACATCGACCGCGTAGCGGCGCTGTTGCAGATTGGCCTGCAGGCCTGCGGCAATGCCCGCGTTGTCTTCGACGACCAGTATTCGCATGCGCGCATTGTGCAATGACCGCTGCCGGCTGCGGTGCCAGACGATGGCCGCACGCCGGGGCATGCGTTAAGACGGGTTTAAGCCGCGCTTCTCATGCTGCCGGCCATGCCGACACCTGAACCCCGAGATTTCTCCGCAGCCCCCGCGCAGGGCCCCTCCTTCAAACGCACCCTGCTGTGGACCCTGGCGGCCCTGGCCGTGGTTCTGGCCTGGGATGCCAGCGCCCTGGACCTGGCCATGGCCCGCTGGTTTGGCGACGCCGATGGCTTTGCGCTGCGTTCGGACTGGTTCTTCGTGAACATCGCCCACGAAGGCGCACGCCGCATGGCCTGGCTGGTGGTGCTGGGCCTGACGCTGTGCGTCTGGCGGCCCGTGGGCCCGCTGCGCCTGCTGCCCCATGGGCGGCGCGTGCAGCTGGTGGCCGGCATCTTGCTGTCGCTGGCCCTGATCTCGCTGCTCAAGTACACCAGCGCGACCAGTTGCCCCTGGGACCTGGCCGAGTTCGGTGGTGTGGCGCGCCATGTCTCGCACTGGTCGCTGGGCCTGGCCGATGGTGGCCCGGGCCGCTGCTTTCCCGCCGGTCATGCCTCGGCAGGCTTTGCCTTTCTGGCCGGCTATTTCGCGCTGCGCCGCCATGCACCGCGCGCAGCCTGGATCTGGCTGGCCGTCTCGCTGGCCGCAGGCCTGTCGATGGGCCTGGCCCAGCAGATGCGCGGCGCCCATTTCATGAGCCACACGCTGTGGACCGGCTGGCTGTGCTGGACGGCGGGCTGGCTCTTCGACCTGGCGGTCACGCGTGCGCTGCGCACCCGGGAGAGCGCGCCTGACTCCCTGTGGCCCGCCGCCAGCCTTCCGCCTTCCGCACCCTGATCGAGCATTGCCATGCTGCCCCTGGACCCCGCCCTGTTCACACTGCTGAACGCCAACGCGCAAACGCCCGCCATCTCGATCGAGGCGGCGCGCGCCATCTCGTCCTGGCTTCCCTCGCTGTGCGCCCTTCCTGTGATGGCCGGGCTGCTGCGCGGCTCGCCCGCCCTGCGCCGCACCCTGGTGCTGGCCCTGCTGTCCATGCTGGCCGCCTGGGCCGTGGCGCGGCTGATCCGCTGGGGCTTCCCCGCGCCGCGTCCTGCCCAGTTGGGCATGGGCGTGCAATGGGTGGAACACGCGCTGCGGTCCAGCTTTCCGAGCATGCACGCCACGGGCGCCTTTGCCCTGGCCCAGGCGCTGACCCTGGGCTGCACGCGCCACCGCCGCTGGGTCATGGTGTCAGCCTGGTCGCTGGGCCTGGGCATGGCCTGGAGCCGCGTGCACCTGGGCGTGCACTTCCCGTCCGATGTGGTCGGCGGCGCCATCGTGGGCATCTGCAGCGCCACCCTGGTCTGGCATGCCGCGCTGTGGCGCCGCCTTGCCGTCATGCCCAACCTGCTGCCCTACAACGCACGAACCCACTCAGGCAGGCCCTAATAGACCATGGCGAAGGCATAGCGCACCGCACATAAAACTGGCGCTCCCCAAAACGAGGGACACCGAGCAAGGGCCGCCCCGCCGCGAGGGTGTCGTCCCCCCGCGTAGCGAGAGGGGGAAGGCGCGAAGCGCCTCAGGGGGTTAGTTCACACGACATATCTTCAGCATGTTCGTGCCGCCGGGCTGGCCCATGGGCTCGCCGCAGGTGATGGCATAGACATCGCCGCTTTGCACGATGTTGCGCGCGCGCAGATGGCCTTCGGCCTGGTCCAGCGCGGTGTCGCGGTCGGCGCTGGTATCCATGAGCAGGGGACGCACGTTGCGGTACATGGCCATCTTGCGCTGCGTGGAGATCTTGGGCGTGAGCGCGTAGATGGGGATGTGGATGCGGTGGCGGCTCATCCACAGCGCGGTGGAGCCGCTGTCCGTCATGGCGACGATGGCCTTGGCGCCCAGGTGGTGGGCCGTGAACAGCGCGCCGATGGCGATCGACTGGTCGATGCGCGAGAACTGGCGGCCGGTGAACTCGGCATCGCTGTCCGGGTCTTCGGCGGCTTCTGCGGCAGCGCAGATCTTGGCCATTTCCTGCACGGTCTCCAGCGGGTACTTGCCGGCGGCGGTCTCGGCGCTGAGCATGACGGCGTCCGTGCCGTCCAGCACGGCGTTGGCCACGTCGCTGACCTCGGCGCGCGTGGGCACGGGGTTGGTGATCATGCTCTCCATCATCTGCGTGGCGGTGATCACGAACTTGTCCATGTCGCGCGCCATGCGGATCATCTTCTTTTGCAGCGCGGGCACGGCCGCGTTGCCCACTTCCACGGCCAGATCGCCACGGGCGACCATGATGCCGTCGGAGACATGCAGGATCTCTTCCAGGCGCGGAATGGCCTCGGCGCGCTCGATCTTGGCGATCAGGCCGGGCTTGTGGCCGTACTGGGCCGCAGCCACGTTGCACAGCTGGCGCGCCATCTCCATGTCGGTGGCGTTCTTGGGAAAGCTCACGGCCACGTAGTCGGCCTGGAAGCTCATGGCGGTCTTGATGTCCTCCATGTCCTTGGCCGTCAGCGCCGGGGCCGTCAGGCCGCCGCCCTGCTTGTTGATGCCCTTGTTGTTGGACAGCTCGCCGCCCAGCTTGACGGTGGTGTGCACCTCGTCGCCGCGCACATGGTCCACGGTGAGCACGATCAGGCCGTCGTTGAGCAGCAGCACATCGCCGGGCTTCACGTCGCGCGGCAGCTCCTTGTAGTCCAGGCCCACGCCGCCCAGGTCGCCGGGCGCTGTGCGCGATGCGTCGAGCACGAAGCGCGCGCCGGGCTCCAGCATGACCTTGCCTTCGGCGAACTTGCCGACGCGGATCTTGGGGCCCTGCAGGTCGGCCATGATGGCCACCTCGCGGCCTGCGCGCTGGGCCGCCTCGCGCACCATGGTGGCGCGGTCGATGTGGTCCTGCGCCTTGCCGTGGCTGAAATTCAGGCGCACCACGTTGACGCCTTCACGCACCATCTGTTCCAGCAGTTGCGGGTCGCTGGAAGCGGGGCCCAGGGTGGCGACGATCTTGGTGGCACGGCGGACTTGCATGGAATGTCTCTCGCTCAGGGTTTGTAATCGGGTTTCAATTCTCACACGAATGCGGTTACATGAAGGCAACATTCCGGCATGTGGCCAGGGGCTGAAAGCCAGGCCCCAGGCACCCCGCAGATCGCGCAGGCGCGGCACGCAGCGCATCGCAAAGCACCGTGGCGCCTGGCCTTTGCCGCTATGGGTTTTGATGCTGCAGCGCAGCATCGCCGGCGCAGGCACGCCGCCATGCCTGCCGCCTGTGAAAGCAGTTTTGCCCGGGACGTTCGCAATGCCTGCCGCCCGCGTGTCGAACCCGCGACAGCCTCGCGCCCCTCCTGGCGTTTGAATGCCCTGCGCGCCTTGTTCGACAAACCAACGACAGGAGACAGACATGGGACATGCCCACGACCATGGACACACGCACGACGACGCCCCGCTGATGGAGGATCTGCTCAGGAACGCCCCCAGCAACTGGGGCCGCTGGGGACCCGACGACGAGGTCGGGGCGCTGAACTTCCTCACGCCCGCGGAGGTGCTGCGCGGCGTGTCCCACATCCGCTCGGGCGAGACGTTCACGCTGCAGCGGCTGATCGGCGACCCGCGCGGCGATCCGGTCTGGCCCGGCCGCACACCGGCCGAGCGCACCATGGTGTTTGACGAGTCCAGCTGGGACGGCCCCGATGCACCCCGGTTCCCCGGCGGCCTGCACTATGCCGATGACAAGCTGGACGCCTTCCTGCAGGGATCGACCCAGTACGACGCGCTGGGCCATGTCTGGTACGGCGGGCGCATCTGGAATGGCTATGACGCACGCACCACCGTCGGCGGGCTGGACAAAGCCAGCGTGGAGGCGCTGGGCGCGCGCGGCATCGTGGGGCGCGGCGTGCTGCTGGACATGGCGCGCCACCGCGGCAAAGTGGCGCTGGAGCGTGCCGAGACCTTCACGCACGAAGACCTGATGGCCTGCGCCAAGGCCCAGGGGCACACCATAGAAAAGCACGACATCCTGATCGTGCGCACCAATTTCCTGTCGGGCTTCTACGAAGACCAGGCGAGCTTCTACAACGACTTCTGCGAGCCCGGCCTGACCTACTCGCCCGAACTCGTGGACTGGTTCCATGCGATGGAGATCCCCAACCTGGTCACCGACACCATCGCCAACGAAGTCACCATGGACCCCGTGCACGGCGTGGCCCTGCCGCTGCACTGCGCGCTGATGCGCAACCTGGGCGTGACGCTGACCGAGATCTGCGACCTGGAGGCCCTGGCCGACAGCTGCGCGCGCGACGGCCGCTACACCTTTCTGTACGTGGCCGCGCCGCTGAAGATCCACCGCGCCACGGGCTCGCCCGTCAATCCCGTGGTGATCAAATGAGCGCAGCCCCATCGCACGACAGGCCCTGGCTGGGCCTTTACGCGCCGGGCCAGCCGGCCGAGATGCGGCCGCAGTTCAGCAGCATGCTCGACCTGTTCGAAGCCTCGCTGGCTGCGGCACCCGGCTGCGCCATCGTGCGCTACTTCGACGGCGGACTGAACCTGCGCGAACTCGACCAGGCCGCCAGCGCGCTGGCCCATGCGCTGCAGGCGCGGGGCTTTGCGGCCGGCGACCGGCTGGCCCTCTATACGCAGAACAATCCGGCCTTCGTCATCGGCCTGGTGGCGGCCTGGAAGCTGGGCGGCATCGCCGTGCCGGTCAATCCCATGAACCGGCAGCGCGAGCTGCACTACATCCTGCACAACGCGGGCGCCCAGGCCCTGCTGTGCTTGGACCAGCTGTACCTGGACGTGGCCCGCGAAGTGCATGCGGCCGGCGGCCTGCCGCTGGCCACCGTGGTCACCACATCGGCGCTGGACTGGCAGACGCGCGGCGATGCGCGCGTGCTCGGCGACGGTCCGCGCCTGCCGGTGGCCGATGGCACGCTGGACCTGCTTGCGCTGGTGCAGGCCGGCGGCCAGCCAGCGCCGCTGGCGCGCCGGCCCACGGCAGGCGATACGGCCGTGATCACCTACACATCGGGCACCACGGGCCAGCCCAAGGGCGCCATGAACACGCATGGCAACCTGGCCTTCAACGCCCAGACCTACCGCGACTGGATAGGCATCACGGCGGACGACAGCGTGCTGGGCCTGGCGCCGCTGTTCCACATCACCGGCCTGGTCGGCCATGTGGCCCTGGCCCTGCTGGTGCCCTGCCCGCTGGTGCTCAGCCACCGCTTCCATCCCGAGACCATGCTCGAATCCATGCGTGAGCACCGGCCCAGCTTCACCATCGGCGCCATCACCGCCTTCGTGGCGCTGATGAACCACCCGGGCGTCTCGCGCGAGGATTTCCGCAGCTTCAAGGCCTTGTACTCCGGCGGCGCGCCCATTGCCCCGGCCGTGATCCAGGCCTTCGAGCAGCTGTCGGGCCTGGTCATCCACAACGCCTTCGGCATGACCGAGACCTGCTCGCCCACGCACTTCGTGCCGCTGGGCGCGCGGGCGCCGGTGGACCCGGCCTCGGGTGCGCTGTCCATCGGCGTGCCGGTCTATGGCACGGTGGTGCGCATCATCGACGACCAGCACCGCGAGGCCGCGCTGGGCGAGATCGGCGAGATCGTCTCGGCCGGCCCGCAGATCATGTCCGGCTACTGGAACCTGCCCGAAGCCACGGCCAACGCCATGTTCGAGGGCGGGCTGCGCACGGGCGACGTGGGCTTCATGGACGAGCGCGGCTGGTTCTACCTGGTGGACCGCAAGAAGGACATGATCAACGCCGCCGGCTACAAGGTCTGGCCGCGCGAGGTCGAGGACGTGCTCTACACCCATCCCGCCGTGCGCGAGGCCGCCGTCATCGGCGTGCCAGACGACTACCGGGGCGAGACCGTCAAGGCCGTGGTCTCGCTGAAAGCGGGCCGGCAGGCCGCGCCCGAGGAACTCATCGCCCATTGCAAGGCGCACATGGCCGCCTACAAGGTGCCGCGCATCGTCGAGCTGCGCGAGGAACTGCCCAAGACCGTGACCGGAAAGATTCTGCGCAGGCAGCTGCGCTGAGTCCTCCTGCATCGCTCTGCAGAATCAGACGGGGCCGCATTGACCCGGCAGGCGGCCCCTCTCTAGCATCGCCTGTTCATATCTGCGCCCCCCAGGGTTCGCAGGCAGCAGCCAGAACATCCGGTGCCCCTTGGTTTCGCATGCTCAGCCAACCCGTCCACCGCTTTGCCATGCCACCAGAAAATCCAACATGCTCGACCGGCGACATTTTGTTCTGAGCGCCCTCGCCTCCTCGGCCCTGACCGCCTGCAGCGGCGGCGCACCCGCCAACCGCTACCTCCAGACACCCCTGCTCGCCAGCCATGCTGGCTACGGCGCGCGCTTCACGGAGCCCGACTTCGTCAACGGCTGGGGCATTGCCATCCGCCCGGCCGGCGCAGGCGGCCATTTCTGGATTGGCGGCGGTGGCACTTCCTGGCAATTCCTGGGTGACGTCTCGCGCTCGTCCGAGCCAAGCCTGCGCACACTGCGCCAGGACGGCCTTCGCAAGGTGGCCGTGCCCCAGTCGGACTCCCGCATCGACGACGGCAGCGCAGGCAAGGTCACTGGCGTGGTCTACCACGGCGCACCCCTGGAATCCCACCTGTTCCGCGTGCGCAGCCAGCCCGCAGGCGGGCGCCTGCTCGACGGGGCGGCGCGCTTCGTCTTCGTGACCGACAGCGGCAGCGTCAGCGCCTGGACCGAGCGCGACGCCGAGACGGGCGCCATCGTGCGCGTGGACGGCCCAGCCGTCGAGGTCTTCGATGGCACGGGCCGGGGCATGGCCTTCTTCGGCGCGGCCCTGCATACGGGCCGCTGGGACCGTCTGTGGCTGGCCGATTTCGGCGACCAGCCTCAGATCCGCACACTGGACGCGCAGTGGCAGCTCACCCCCACCCAGGGCTTCGTCAACCCCTTCGCCAGCGGCCCTGCCGGCGTTGCCAGACCTGGCGATCCCGTGCCGTTCAACATCCAGGTTGTCAACGACGGCTCAAGAGACCGCGTCTTCGTGCTCTACGCCATGAGCCAGCCCGACCCCGAGGACGCCAGCGCCTTCTTCGCGGGTGAGGAAGATGCCATGGATGCAGAGCGCGAGGCCGCAACCGGCAACCGCCCCGCGCGCGGCAAGCTGGCCGAGTTCGATCTGGACGGCCGCCTGCAGCGAATCTATTCAGACGATGGCAGGCTCAACGCGCCCTGGGGCGTGGCCATCGCACCGCCCGACTTCGGGCCGCTATCGGGCCGGTTGCTGGTGGGCAACTTCGGCGGCGCGGGCCGCATCTGCGCCTTCGACCTGGACAGCGGCAGCTACGTGGACGAGCTGCGCGATGGCCAGGATCGCCCGGTCTCCATACCGGGCCTGTGGGCGCTGCAGTTCGGCAACGGCGTGGCCCTGGGCGACAGCAACGCCCTGTACTTCGCGGCCGGCCCCAAGGATGAGACCGAAGGCTTGTTCGGCTCGCTGAGGTTTGGCTAGAGTCACACCAGCCCGTGCGAGAGCAGATAGGTGATCGCATGGGCCACCATGGCCGCCTCCAGGCCATAGCGCCAGAACAGGAAGCCGCCCACGGCGCCGTGGACGATTTCGAACAGCAGCAGCTGCAGCACCAGCCCGTCCGACAGGCCGCCCCAGGTACCCCAGGCCAGCGCCAGCTGCAGCAAGCCCCAGAGCAGGGCCGACAGCATCACCGACCACCAGCCCAGCATCCAGCCCGGGCGGCGGTCGGTGCGCCCGCTCAGCCGCCACAGCAGCCACATCACCAGCGTCATGCCGCCCAGGCGCATCACCAGCTCGGCCGTGATGCCCGCGTACAGGATCTTGGCGCCCAGCGGCATGGCGTAGACGGGGTCGATCAGGGTCAGGTCGTCGGGCCAGGCCAGGGCCAGGGTCACCAGCCAGGCCGCGCCGACCACGCCGCCAGCCAGCCCCGGCAGCGTGAGGTAGCGCACGGCGCGCTGGGGCGAACGCCCGGCCACCCAGGTGGTCAGCAGCGGTGCGGACAGGCCCAGCCTTGGCCCCAGCCACACCCCGACGCCCACGGGCAGGGCCAGCAGCGCGGCCATCACGCCAATGCCGGCGAGCGGCGTGGCCAGCGGCTCCACGGGCAGGCCCAGCAGGCGCATCCAGTCGGGCAGCACGAACCAGGCCATGGCCGCCACGCCGGGCAGGCCCAGCAGCCAGAGCACCGTGAAGATGCGCCAGCTCAGCCGTGGCAGCGCGGGCGGGACATAGGCCGATGGGGCGGGCATGAGGGTGGACACGGGGCCGGTGGTGGGCAGGCTGGCGTTGTCAGTCACGCATCAAGGCTTCTATCTCGTCGGGCTCCACAGGCACGCCGCGCGTGATCAGCTCGCAGCCCGTCTCGGTGACGATGGCATCGTCCTCGATGCGGATGCCGATGTTGTGGAACTGCTCGGGCACGCCGGCCGCAGGGCGCACGTAGATGCCCGGCTCGATGGTGGTGCACATTCCCGGGCGCAGGATGCGGCTGGGGCGGTTGGTGATGGTCTCGCCCGACAGCGGGTCCTTGCGCTCGTGCGACTGGCCCAGCTCCGAGGGCTCCACATAGCTGCCGCAGTCGTGCACGTCCATGCCCAGCCAGTGGCCCGTGCGGTGCATGTAGAACTGGAAGAAGGCGCGCTGCTCGATCACGTCCTGGGCGTTGCCATAGACCTTTCTGTCCAGCAGGCCCAGGTCCAGCATGCCCTGCGCCAGCACGGCCACGGTGGCGTCGTGCGGATCGTTGAAACGCGCACCGGCGCGCGTGGCCGCCACGGCGGCCTTCTGGCTTTCCAGCACCAGCTCGTAGAGCGCGCGCTGCGGGCCGGTGAAGCGGCCATCGGCGGGGAAGGTGCGCGTGATGTCGCTGGCGTAGCCGTCGAGCTCGCAGCCCGCGTCGATCAGCACCAGCTCACCCGCATGCACGGGCGCCTTGTCGGCCTGGTAGTGCAGCACGCAGGCGTTGGCGCCGGCCGCCACGATGGAGCCGTAGGCCACGTACTGCGAGCCCTGCTGGCGGAATTCATGCAGCAGTTCGGCGTCGAGGTGGTATTCGCGCACCTCCTGGCCTGCGCGCAGCATGCGTGCCGAGCGCTGCATGGCGCGGATATGGGCCTGGGCGCTGATGGCGGCGGCGCGGCGCATGATGTCCTGCTCATGCGCGTCCTTGACCAGGCGCATCTCGTCCAGCAGCGTGCACAGGTCGCCCTGCTCGGCCGGGCACAGCGCGCCGAAGCGCACGCGCGCGCGCACCTGGCCCAGCCAGCCTTCCACGCGCACGGCCAGGCCTTCATGCGTGGCGAACGGATACCAGAGGCGGCCCCGGTTCTCCAGCAAGCGGGGCAGGCGCGTATCGATCTCGGCGCTGGAAAACGCCTGGCTCACGCCCAGCGTGGCCACGGCGGCCTCGGGACCCAGGCGGATGCCGTCCCAGATTTCGCGCTCCAGGTCCTTGGGCTGGCAGAACAGCACGCTGGTGCCGTCGGCGGCCAGCACCAGGCAGGCATTGGGCTCGGCAAAGCCGGTCAGGTAGTAGAAGTAGCTGTCGTGGCGGTACAGGTAGCCGGTGTCCCGGTTGCGCTGGCGCTCGGGAGCGGTAGGAATGATGGCGATGCCGCCAGCGCCCAACTGGGCGGCCAAGCGTGCGCGGCGTTGAGCGTAAACAGATGTCATACAGCTATCGTACTGCCGTCCGGGGTTCTCCACAGTCCCCTGAACAGGGGAACTTGGGGTCGGACAGCAGGCGTCAGGCTGGATTCAGTGCAGGCACCGTCACTGCCCCAGGGCGCGCCGGTTCCAGGGCGCCTTCATCAGAACGCGCGCCAATCCGCAAAAGCCCGTGGCACCGGCCACGATCAGGCCGCAGCCCACGAAGGCCGACAGCAGGTGCCACCACGGGGACACCGTGGCGCCGAGCACGGCGCCCAGCAGCGCCAGCCCGCCCGCACCCAGTTGCACCTGGCGCTGCAGCTCCAGCGGCTGGCGGCTGTCGCGCAGCACGGGCAGGCCTTGTGCCTTCCAGGCGTCCAGGCCGCCGTCGAGCACATGGCCGGCACAGCCGGGCGGCAAGGCTGCCGCCAGGGCCTGGGCGTTGAGACGCGTGCGGTGGCCGGAGCGGCAGTGAAACACCACGGCGGCGGGCGCGCCGGCCAGGCCCCCCGCCGCCAGGCGGTCCATGGGCATGCTGCGGGCGCCGCCTATGCGTTCGCGCGCATGTTCGTCCGGCGCGCGGATGTCGATGAGCCAGGCGCCCTGCTCCTGCATCTGGCGGGCGGCTTGGGAGGAGACGGAGGAAAGGGACATGGATCAGCTCCTTGGGAACAGAGGATTTCAGGCGCAGAAGATGCTCTTGAGCGTGGCCACCAGCTTTTGCACATCGGGATTGGCGATGCGGTAGTACAGCGTCTGCGACTCGCGGCGGTAGACGACCAGACCCTCTTCGCGCATGCGGGCCAGATGCTGGGACAGGGCTGACTGGCTCAGCGGGATCTGCTGCAGCAATTCGCCCACGGACAGCTCGCCATGCTCGATCAGCAGGCACAGCACCAGCAGGCGGTTCTCGTTGCCCACGGCGCGCAGCAGCGCGGCGGCACGTGCAGCGCCCTGCTGCAAAAAGGCCTGTTCGGGAGAGAGCATCGGTTCGGTCATGGTTGATCAAGAACAATCTAATTTAGCAAATTCTAATATAATTGCCGACAGGCTGCACACGAGCCCTCGAACCAGGAGTGCCTTCATGACATCACCGCTGCGCATTGCACCGTTCTTCGACGCCAACACCCACACCGTGACCTACCTGGCCTGGGACGCGGACACGGCCGATGCCGCCGTCATCGACCCCGTGCTCGACTACGACCACGCCAGCGGCCAGGCCCACACCGGCTCGGCCGATGCCGTGCTGGACGCCGCGCAGGCCCAGGGCCTGCGAGTGCGCTGGATTCTGGAAACCCATGCCCATGCCGATCACCTCAGCGCAGCCCCGTACCTGCGCGAGCGCACGGGCGCCCCGATTGCCGTGGGCGAGCACATCCGCGAGGTGCAGCGCATCTTCCGCCCCGTCTTCAACCTGCCCGCGTCCGGCGGCGACCAGCCCTTCGACCGGCTGCTGGCCGACGGCGACAGCCTGCCGCTGGGCGGGCTGCGCATCGAGGTGATGCACACGCCCGGCCATACGCCGGCCTGCGTGTCCTACCGCATCGCGGACGCGGTCTTCGTGGGCGATACGCTGTTCATGCCCGACTACGGCACAGCGCGCGCCGACTTCCCCGGCGGCGATGCGGGCACGCTGTTCCGCTCCATCCAGCGCCTGCTGGCCCTGCCGCCCGCAACGCGCTTGTTCATGTGCCATGACTACAAGGCGCCGGGCCGCGACCGCCATGCCTGGGAAACCACGGTGGACGCGCAACGCGCCGGCAATGTGCATGTGCACACGGGCGTGGACGAAGCCAGCTTCGTGGCCATGCGCAACCAGCGAGACGCCACGCTGTCCGCGCCCGCCCTGCTGCTGCCCGCCATCCAGGTCAACATGCACGCAGGCCATTGGCCTGCGGCCGAGGCCAATGGCGTGCACTACCTCAAAATCCCGCTGCGCATGAAGCATCGGCCTCAGGCAGCGGACGCAAAGCAGGCGTAGAGTCGTCCGTTGCCTCTCCCACCCCTCTTGCGACACCCCAGGACAAAGGACCTTCCATGATCCACAGCGCCCACGCCACCAGCACGGACACCCCCTATCGCGTCACGCTCGGCGACCCCCAAGGCCACAGCTGGCATGTGGACGAGCCCGCGGACAAGGGCGGCGGCGACACGGCGCCCAACCCGCTGCAGCTGCTGCTGTCGGCCCTGGGCGCCTGCACCACGGTCACGCTGCAGATGTACGCGGCGCGCAAGCAGTGGAAGCTGGAGCAGGTGGACGTGCAACTGCGCCTGAACCCCGAAGGCACGCCCGCCAGCGGCAACCTGATCGAACGCCAGATCACGCTGCAAGGCGAGCTGGACGACGAGCAGCGCCAGCGCCTGCTGCAGGTGGCCGAGGCCTGCCCCGTGCACAAGCTGCTGGCCGGCGAGGTGCACATCCAGACCGCGCTGCAGCTGCCGGCCTGAGCGCGGGCCGGGCCACCATGCAAAAAGCCCTGCAGCTGTCAGGCCGCAGGGCTTTTGGGAGTGGATGGGGACATGGCCGGCGTCAGGCTTGGCTGACCTCGATCTCCCCGGTATCGACATAGAGCTCGAACTCGCGCTTGGCCAGCGACACGGTGATCGGCTGCTCGTCCTGGGTCCAGGACAGCACATAGCTTCCGATGGCCGTGGCCACCTGCACACGGGTGCCGCGCGGAATGTCTTCCAGGGGGCCGTCGCCTACCCGGTGCTGCACATTGCCGGTGACCGTGGCTTCGAACTTCTCGGGGAATCGCTGGACTTCCACGGCGCTCTGGACCGCCTCTTCAGCGGCTTCGGCTTGCGTCTGTACGGATGTATTCATGGCGTTTTCTCCTGTAAGAGTGAGGCCGGCGCCCGCCAAAATGGCGGGCGCCGGTCCGTTCTTCGAATGTAAACAATGTTCCTGAGAACGCGCTGTCAGCGAACAGGCCCAATCCATGCGAGCCGCGTTTGCCTGCTGCGCCGCGCTGCACGACACTGGTGGCTTCCCCCACGAAACAGGCCGATCCGACCATGTCCGACACGTCCCAGCCCCAGACCCAACCCCAGCACCTGCCCACCCGCACCGCCGATGTGGGCGGCATTCCCATCCAGCGCGCCATTCCCCAGCGCGCCCTGCGCAAGGTCGGCGCCTGGTGCTTTCTCGATCACGCCGGTCCCGCCGACCCCGCGCCACCGGGCATGCAGGTCGGCCCGCATCCGCACATCGGCCTGCAGACCTTCACCTGGATGATCCGCGGCGAAGTGCTGCACCGCGACAGCCTGGGCCACACCCAGATCATCCGCCCCGGCCAGGTCAACCTGATGACGGCCGGCCACGGCATCGCCCATTCCGAGGAAAGCCAGACGCCCTCGCACATCCACGCCGCGCAGCTGTGGATTGCGCTGCCCGAGTCGCACCGCAACGGTCCGCCGCGCTTCCAGCACTACCCCGAGCTGCCCAGGACCACGGTGGGCGACTTCACGGCCACGGTGCTGGCCGGCGAAGCGCTGGGCCTGACGTCGCCGGCCGAGGTGCACACGCCCCTGATGAGCGTGGACCTGCATGCGGACAGCGCGGGCAATGGCAATGCCGTCGCCACGCTGCCGCTGCGTGCCGATTTCGAGCATGCCGTGCTCAGCCTGGAAGGCAGCGTGAGCGTGAACGGCCAGCCCCTGCCGGTGGAGGAACTGCTCTACCTGCCCCTGGGCACGGACTCGGTCGCCATCGAGACCACGCCCGGCAGCCGCCTGCTGGTCATTGGCGGCGAGCCCATGGATGAAGCCATCTTGCTGTGGTGGAACTTCGTGGCCCGAACCAGCGAGGAGATCGCCGAGGCCCGCGCGCAATGGGAAGCGGAGGCCGGTCAGGATGCGCAGGCCCTGCCCGCAGGTGCGGCGCGCCGCTTCGGGCCGCCGCTGGCATCGCCCCTGAAGCCGCTGCATGCGCCTTCGCTGGACGGCGTGGTGCTGCGCGCCTCGCGCTGAACGCGCTTGCTGCGGCGATCGACCTGCAGCCATGGCCCTGCCCAACCAAAAGGCGCCCCGAATGGGGCGCCTTGCCGTTTGTGTTGCGGGGATTTCGAGGGTCAGGCCGGGCTGGCCGCATCCACCTCGGTGCCGTCTTCCACGCCGCGAACGCTCTCGCGGCCGTTCTTGTCCTTGAGCTTGCCCAGGTCGGTCTCCACGGCCCGCTTCAGCTTTTCAATGGCCGCGTTGAAGGCATCCTTGACCTTTTCAGCCTCGGCGTTCACGGCGATCGGCGGGCGGCCATTGGCCCGGGTCTCCAGAACGCAGCGCTTGCCGGGAGCGCCGGAGGTCTTGAGCGCATCGACGCCGGTGAGGAAAACCTCCACGCGTACCACGTAGTCCTTGAATCTCGCCAGCTTGGCGTTGATCTCTTCCTGCGCCCATTGCGCCAAGGACTCGCCACCCTGGATCGAATCGTCGGCATGAACCTGAACTTGCATGCATATCCTCCTAGTCGCCAAAAGCCGCACCACCGGCGCGGCGGGGTTGTCGGGGCCATTGATGAACTGGCGAATCCATCGTAACGCCATGCGGGCTGCCTGCACAGCAAGTCGCACCCTGCGTCGTCAGGTTTTTCGCGCTGCAGCATCCGCAGCCCCAACCCCTGCCTACAGGCTACACCCGCGGGCGGGGCGCCTGCACGAATGGACGGAAAAAGCTTGAGATGCCTCAAGACAACTCTTGCATTCACCTACACCTATTTGCAGTGATGGCCCTGCGCCGGTCGCGGGCGTTCAACCCCTTCCTACAGGTCGCAGGCACGATTGGGCTTACAACGTGACCATCAGGACTTTCCCCTTGCCCACCACCCCATGAGCCCACTTGCCTCACGCCGCCTCAAGATCGGCCTTTCGGCCTGTTTCTCCCATGCGGACCCGCAGCGTCCGCTTTTCACGGGCAAGACGCTGCAGTACGTGGAGCAATCGATAGCGCACTGGATCATGTCGGCCGGCGCCATGGTGGTGATGGTGCCCTGCCCCACAGGCGAGACCGCGCGCGGCGACGTGACGCTGGAGCACTATGCCGAGTGGCTGGACGGCGTGGTCATGCACGGCGGCGCCGATGTCTGGCCCGGCAGCTATGGCGAGGAGCCCATGCGCCCCGAATGGCTGGGCGACCGCGTGCGCGACCTCTACGACTTGGCCGTGGTCGAGGCGTTTTCCCAGGCCGGCAAGCCCATCTTCGGTGTCTGCCGCGGTCTGCAGCTGATCAACGTGGCCTTCGGCGGAACGCTCTACCAGGACATCGAGACCCAGGTGCCCGGCTCGCAGCTGCACCGCAATCCCACCGAGTACGACCGCCACTACCACGACATCGCCATCGTGCCCGGCAGCCGGCTGGAGGCGCTGTACCCCACTCTGGACCGCGCACGCGTGAACAGCATCCACCACCAGGGCATCAAGGACGTGGCGCCCGAGTTCGATGTGGAGGCCTGGAGCCTGCCCGACCGCATTCCCGAGGCCATCTTCCGCAAGCCCGGCACGCTCAAGAGCTATATCGCGGCCACGCAGTGGCACCCCGAATTCCAGTTCCGCAACCCGGACACCAGCACGCTGGATGACAGCGTGCTGCTGCGCGACTTCCTGGCTGCCTGCTCACGCGCCCGCGTGAGCCCGGCCGTGAGCCACAGCCCCTTCCAGATCCGCAACCGCGCCGCGCGCCTGCTGCGCCGCGCCTTGCTTCGCAGGCATTGACGGCCCGGCGCCGCCAAGCGCCTGCGCCACCACCTGCTGCAACTGCCCGCGCAGCCACGCATGGGCGGGATCGGCCTGGTGGCGCGTGTGCCAGATCATGAACATGGGCAGCGGCGGGCAGTCCACGGGCACGGCAAAGCTGGCCAGCGATGACAGGGCCGTGCGGCCCAGCAGCGACGGCGCCGTCGCCAGCAGCGGTGTGCCGCGCACAAAGGCGGCCAGCGCCGCAAAGCCCGGCACGCGCACGGCAAAGCGGCGCTCCAACCCGCGCGCCTGCAGTTGCAGGTCCAGGTCCAGCGCCTGGCGGTCGGCATAGGCCACGGTGGCGTGGTCGGCGCGCAGATAGTCGGCCAGGCTGGCCGGCGGCTGTCGCACGGCGCTGTCATAGAAGACTGCGTACTCATCGCTGAACAGGCGCTTTTGCACGATGTCCGTGGCATCGGGCGGGCGCGGGCTGATGGCCAGCAGGCAGGCATCCGAGCGCAGCAGTTCGGCATCCGGCGCGCCGCTGTCGATCACGCGCAGCACCGTCCCGGGCGCGGCTGAGCGCAGGCGCCGGGCCAGCGCGGGCAGCAGCAGTTCGCGCTGCAGGTCGTTGGCGGCAATGGTGATCTCGGCACGCCAGTGCGCGGGGTCAAAGCTGGGCCCCTGGCCGAACTGCTGCATCTGCCGCAGCAGCTCGCGCGCCGGGTCCTGCAGCGCCAGCGCATGGGCCGTGGGTGCAATGCCCCGCCCCTGCCGCACGAACAATCGGTCGCCCGTGATGGCGCGCAGCTTGTCCAGCAGATGGCTGACGGCCGACTGCGTCACGCCCAGGCGCTGCGCCGCCGCCGTGACGCTGCCGGTCTCCAGCACGGCCAGCAGCAGTTGCAGCAGCCTGCCATCGAGCTGCGATCCATCGATTTGTCTCATGCATTCCATGATTGGCCGCCGCTTTATCTTTGGCAACGCGGATCGGACACTGCCGCTGATCCAACGCAAATACCGGAGACAAAACATGGCCGATCAGCCGCAGATTCCCGGCACCACCCTGTTCGATGGCAGGCAGGCCCGCAAGGGCTATGCGCTCAACAGCATGTGCTTTTCCTTCAACGAGCTGGCCAACCGCCAGGCCTTCCTGGCCGACGAGGAGGCCTATATGCGCAGCTACGGGCTGAACCAGGAGCAGGCCGATGCCGTGCGCGCGCGCAACGTGCTGCAGATGATCGCGGCCGGCGGCAACGCCTACTACCTGGCCAAGCTGGCCGGCATCTTCCACCTGGACATGCAGGACATAGGCGCCCAGCAGACCGGCATGACCAAGGCCGAATTCCAGGCCCTGCTGCGCTCGCACGCCTGAGCCCCGCCGCAGCCCACACACAAGACACAGCACAGGAGACACCCACCATGGCACATCTCATCGGCGGCCTCGGCACCTCGCACATTCCCGCCATCGGCAACGCCATCCACAGGGGCCTGCAGAACGAGCCCTACTGGAAGCCCTTCTTCGACGGCTTCCCGCCCATCCGCGAATGGCTGGCCGCGCAGCGCCCCGACGTGGTGGTGATGTTCTACAACGACCACGGCCTGAACTTCTTCCTCGACAAGATGCCCACCTTCGCCGTGGGCGCGGCCGAGCGCTACTGCAACGCCGACGAAGGCTGGGGCATTCCCACGCTGGCACCGCTGCGCGGCCACACGGAGCTGTCATGGCACCTGATCGAGTCCCTGGTGGGCGAGGATTTCGACGTGGTCAGCTGCCAGGAAATGCTGGTGGACCACGCCTGCACGCTGCCGCTCAAGCTGTTCTGGCCCGAGGGCGACTGCCCTGTGGCCGTCGTGCCGGTGTGCATCAACACCGTGCAGTTCCCGCTGCCCTCGGCGCGCCGCTGCTATGCGCTGGGCCAGGCCGTGGGCCGGGCCATCGCGCGCTGGAACAGCGACCAGCGCGTGGCCGTCATTGCCTCAGGAGGCCTGTCGCACCAGCTCGATGGCGAGCGCGCGGGCTTCATCAACAAGGCCTTCGACCTGCAGTTCCTTGAAAGCATGGCCACCAATCCCGAATGGGCCACGCAGTTCAGCGTGCATGAGCTGGTGGAAAAGACCGGCACCCAGGGCGTGGAACTGCTGATGTGGCTGGCCATGCGCGGCGCCCTGTCCGCGGCTGCGCCCGGCGTGCGCCGCGTGCACGGCAACTACCACATACCGATCTCCAACACCGCCACGGCGCTGCTGGCGCTGGAGGCTGTCTAGTCGGAAAACACAAAGGCCGCCGGGCATGCCAGGCGGCCTTTGTGCTTTGCGGGGCCGTGCGGACCGGGTGTATCCCGGCCCTGCCTCTCAATGGTGGTGGCCGTGGCCGCCGTGCACGTGGCGGTGCTCGATTTCCTCGGGCTTGGCCGCGCGCACTTCGGTGACCTTGCAGGCAAAGTGCAGCGCCATGCCGGCCAGCGGGTGGTTGCCGTCCAGCAGCACCACGGGGCCCTTGATCTTGACCACGTGGTAGATCTGGGGCTGGCCCTGGTCATCCGTGCCGCGCAGCTGGCCGCCGACCTTCACGCCGGGCGGGAACTCGCCCTTGGGAATGGTGCGGGTCAGGCTCTCGTCGCGCGCGCCGAAGGCGTCTTCCACGGCCAGGTCCACGGTCAGCGTGTCGCCCACGGCCTTGCCGTCCAGGGCGGCTTCCACCTTGGCGAAGATGTTGTCGTAGCCGCCGTGCAGATAGGCCACGTCGCCCTTGTCGAGCAGCTTGCCCAGCTTGTCGGTGATCTTGTAGTTGATGGTGACGGCGGTGTCTTTGGTGATGTTCATGGCAAAGGCCTTGGAAAACCGCAGCGCAGAAGGCGCGCCGCGCAAAGCTGCCATTGTCGGCGACCTGGGGCATTCCAGCGTCGCGGCCGTGGGTTCACCGGCCGCCCGACCTCAAGCCAGGCACTCGCGCGCGCATTCGAGCAGGCTGCGCGCCCAGCGCGCGCGGGCCGAGGTGTTGAGCCACAGCAGGCCCACCTTGCGGGCATCGGCGGGGCGGAAGCCGGCGCCGTCCGCAGCAGCGCCCTGCTCGGGCAGCGCCAGCACGCGCACGTCGCGGCCCTGGGAGAGCACGGGGCCGATGTCGGGCACCAGGCCCACGCCCAGGCCCTGGTCCACCATCATGGCCACGGCCAGCACCGAGTTCAGTTCCATGCGCTCCAGCGGCGCAATGCCCTGGGCGCGCAGGTAGCGGTCGGCCAGCCGGCCACCGGCCAGGGAGCGGTCATAGCGCACCAGGGGCCGGGTGCGCAGCAGGGCCAGCGGGTCCTGCTGCGCATCGCGGGCGCGGCACAGCACGACCAAAGGCTCCTGGCGCAGCTCGGCCCAGCACACGGTCTTGGGCAGGTCGAACGAGGGTTGCAGGCAGATCAGCACGTCCAGCTCGGACTGGACCAGGGCCGTGTACAGCTCGGGCGTGAGGCCGGCGCGCACGCTGATGCGCACCTCGGCGTGGCGCGCCACGAAGGCCCGCATCACGGCGGGCACAAAGCCGTGCAGCGCCGTGTTCACGGTGCCCAGCCGCAGCTCGCCGCCGTCTGTATCCGAGGCCACCCATTCGCGCAGGCCCTCGAAGTCCTGCAGCAGCTGGCGGCCGCGCTCGAAGAGCCGCTCGCCCGCCTCGGTGGCGCGCACGCTGCGGCCATGGCGCACCAGCAGCGGCGCACCCAGCTCGCCCTCCAGCACGCGCATCTGCTGGGCAATGGCCGAGGGGCTCAGATCCAGCTGGCGAGCGGCTTCGGACATGGAGCCGGTGTCCACCACTCTCAAGAAATTGTGTATGTATCTCACGTCCATTTCACACATTTTCTTGAATCACAACGCAGATGCAACTGCTGTTTTCCCAGGCTGCGCTGCACCACACTGCGTGACAACGACTATTTCAGGAGACAGACGCATGGATTCCCGGCCCACCTCTCAAACCGCTCAAGCCTCTCAGACCCCTTTGCCGCGCCGGATGTGGCTGTCCACCGCCGCCGCCGCGCTGGCCGCCTGTGCGCTGCCGGCCTGGGCCCAAAAGCGCGGCAGCCGACTGGTGGTGCCGTTTGCGCCAGGCGGCGGCAACGATGTGTTTGCGCGGCAGATGGCGCATGGCCTCAACGAGTCCTTCGGCTACGGGATGATCGTGGAGAACAAGGCCGGCGCGGGCGGCAACCTGGGCACGGAAGCCGTGGTGCGCTCGGCCGGCGACGGCAGCACCTGGCTGCTGGGCCACACGGGCACGGTGTCCATCAATCCCTCGCTGTATCCGGGCCTCAAGTTCAATGCAGCCACCGATCTGCAGCCGGTGGCCATGTTCGCCTCGTCGGCCCTGCTGCTGGTGGTGCCGGCTTCCTCGCCCGCGCGCAGCGTGGCCGATCTGGCCGAGCAGATGCGCAAGCGCAGCGGCGAGATGAACTACGCCTCCAGCGGCTCGGGCACGGGCGGGCACCTGACGGGCGAGATGTTCGCCCACGCGCTGGGAGCCAAGGCCATCCACGTGCCGTACAAGGGCACGGCCCCATCGCTGACCGACCTGGTGGGCGGCAATGTGGACTTCAGCTTTGGCGTGATTCCCGCGGCCATGGCCCTGGTGAAGGCCGGCAAGCTGCGCGCCCTGGCCGTGACCGGCGCCAAACGCCAGCCCCAGCTGCCCGACGTGCCCACGGTGGCCGAGTCCGGCGTGCGTGCGCTGGCCGACTTCGAGAGCTCGCTAACCTACGGCATCCTCGCGCCCAAGGGCACGCCTGCCGAGACGGTGCGCGCGCTGGGGCGCGACATCCTCAAGGTGGCGTCTGCCGAGTCCTTCCAGTCGCGCCTGGGCATCGAGGGCGCCGTGCCGCTGCTGGGCGATGGCGCGCAGTACGCGGCCCGCATCCAGGTGGAGAGCGCCAAGTGGGCCGCCGTGATCAAGGCCTCGGGCGCCACGGCCTGAGACCGGCAAGGACAGCATGTCATTGGTGAAGGACTATCTGGGCCCCGCCGACAGCGGCCACTGGTTTGCAGACGCGCGCTGGCTGGACGCGCTGCTGCGCTTCGAGAGCGCGCTGGCCCAGGCCCAGGCCGACTGCGGCCTGGTGCCGCGCCCGGCCGCCGAGGCCATTGCGCGCGCCTGCGCGCAGGCGCCGCTCACGTGCGAAGGCGTGGTGGAGCAGGCGCGCGCCAGCGGCGCGCTGGGCCTGGCCGTGGTGCGGCCGCTGCAGCAGTGGCTGCAGGTCCACGCCCCGGAAGGCCTGCCATGGCTGCACTGGGGTGCGACCACGCAGGACGCCGTGGACACGGCGCAGGCCCTGCTCACGCAGCAGGCCCTGCAGGCGCTGCTGGCCGAGCTGGGCGCGCTGCAGTCCGCACTGCAGGCCCTGGCTCGCACGCACGCGGCCACGCCCATGCTGGCGCGCAGCCTGCTGCAGCCCGCGCAGATCACCAGCTTCGGATTCAAGTGCGCGCAGTCGGCTGCCGCCGTGGGGCGCAGCATCGAACAGTTTGAAAGGCTTGCCACCGCTGCGCTGTGCGTGCAATTGGGCGGCGCCGTGGGCAATGGCGCCGTGCTGGGAAACCGCCGTGCCGAGGTGGAGCAGGCACTGGCCCGGCGCCTGGGCCTGTCGGCCTGCGGCCGCAGCTGGCATACCCAGCGCGACGACTGGATGCGCATGGCCATGGAGGCCGCCGTATGCGGAGGCAGCCTGGCCAAGCTGGCCAAGGACTGGTCGCTGATGTCGCAGTACGAGGTGGGCGAGGTCAGCGAGGCGCCGCGCGGCAGCACCTCCAGCGCCATGCCGCACAAGCGCAATCCCGTGCACCTGATGCAAGCAGTGGCACAGGCCCAGGCCATCCCCCAGCTCGCGGCCCTGCTGCTGGGCTGCATGGCCCAGGCCCATGAGCGCGCGCTGGGCGAGTGGCAGGCCGAGGTCGCGCACTGGCCCGACCTGTGGCGCCATGTGCATGGCGCCGCCGCCGCATTGCGCCAGGCCGCGCAGTCGCTGCAGGTGCATCCGCAGCGCATGCTGGGCCATGTGCGGGGCCTGCACGGACTGGTGTTTTCAGAGGCCTGCGTGCACGCCATGGCACCCTGGACGGGAAAGCCCGAGGCCCTGGCCGCCGTGGAGCTGCTGGCCCCGCAGGCGCTGGAGCAGGGGCGCGAGCTGCGCCTGCTGCTTGCCGAATGGGCCGCGCCCCGGCTGGACACGCCTGCCCTGCAGGCGCTGCAAGATGCGCTGGCCCGGGCCTGCGACCCGGTACGCGCCGTGCAGGCATCGCATGATGCGTGCCTGGCGCTGCTGGCAGCGCCGCAGACCCACGCCAATGCCCATTCCCATGCTTGACACAGGAACCCCCGCCATGACCGAACCTTCCGCCGACGCCCTGCAGCGCGGCCTTGCCAACCGCCGCCGCGTGCTGGGCGATGAATGGGTGGACCAATCCGTGGCGCGCGCCAACGAACTGAATGTGGAGTTCCAGCGCATGATCACGGCCTATGCCTGGGACGGCATCTGGAGCCGCCCCGGCCTGGAGCGCCGCACGCGCCGCATCATGGTGCTGGCCATCACGGCCTCCATGGGCCGCTGGGAAGAGTTCGAGCTGCACATCCGCACGGGCCTGCTGGCCGACCCGGCCGACGCCGAGGCCGCGCCGCTGGACCTGGACACCATCCGCGAAGTGCTGCTGCAGACCGCCGTCTATGCCGGCGTGCCCGCAGGCAACACCGGCATGGCCATCACGCTGAAGATCCTCAAGGAGCTGGGGCGCACGCCCGCGCCGGCCAGCTTTCATCCACCCGCAGACGCGACCTGACGTGGCCTGACCGGACTCAGGCGGCCGGAGGCTGCTCCTCGGCCGCAGCGCCCGGGTAGCGCGCAAAGCGCCGGTTCTCTGCGCCATGCACCGGGTCCTGCTCGGCCCAGGGCCACCCGCCGAACTGGGTACGCCGGTAGTCCTGCATGGCCTGCATGATTTCCTGCTGCGTGTTCATCACGAAGGGGCCGTACTGCGCCACGCTCTCGCCAATGGGGCGGCCCTGCAGCACCAGGCATTCCACGGCGTCGGCGCCGCTGTTGTGCAGCTCCCAGTCCTGCGTGGCATCCACATGCAGGGCCGCATGCTGTGCCAGCGCCGTGGGCCCGACCTGCAGTGCCTGGCCTGCAAAGAAATACAGCATGCGCTGCGTGTCCGCACCGGCCGCGCGCGGCAGCGTCCAGCGCGCGCCGGGCTCCAGGCGCAGCGTCCAGATGGCCACGTCGCCCTCGGGTTGCGAGGCCCAGGATTCGGGCGGCGGCGGCAGGGCGGCCGCCGTGCCGGGCAGGCTGCCTGCCACCACGGTGACCACGGTCCTGCGGCCTGCGGCGTCTGCGTGCTCCAGGCGCGGGATGCGCTCGTTCCAGAACATGGTGAAGTGCGGCTCCACCATCTTGGAGCGCGCAGGCAGGTTCAGCCAGATCTGGAACAGCTCCAGCGGATTGGGCGCGTCGCTGTCGAGCAGCGGGAACATCTCCGAATGCTGGATTCCCTTGCCGGCCGTCAGCCACTGCACGTCGCCGCCGCCAAAGCGCGCGGCCGCGCCCAGCGAATCGGAATGGTCGATCAGGCCCTTGCGCACCAGGGTCACGGTCTCGAAGCCGCGGTGCGGGTGGCCGGGAAAGCCCGGCACGCCATCGCCGTGGTACATGGAAAAGCCGTCCTTGCGGCTGAAGTCGCTGCCCATCTGGCGGCCCTCCAGGTCCACGGCCTGCACGCCCAGGCGGCCATCGCTGGGCGGATAGGCATCGTCATGGTGGGCACAGAACAGGAAGGGGTCCATGGTGGGCCACAGCGGGCCCAGCGGTTGGCTCTGGAGGACGGGGGTGGTGGCTGCGGTCATCGTGGCTCCTGTGAGGCTGCGCCCGCAAGAAAAAAGGGGGCGCTGCATTCTCGGACAGATGCGGCCCCCGCGCCGGTTTTGAAAGCCACCATGGCTGGGACAGTGCGGCCCAGGAATGCAACGCCCGCCGGGTCAGTTGCGCGGCGGCGTCACCAGGCCCTTTTGCACGGCCGGGCGCGCCACGAAGGCGGCCAGCACGCGCTGCAGCTCGGGAAAGCGCTCCCAGCCCAGCAGTTCGGCCGCGTTGTAGCCCTGCTCCACCACCATGTTGCGCACCCAGGGCCACAGGGCGATGTCGGCAATGGTGAACTGCTCGCCCATCACCCAGGCGCGGCCTGCGAGGCGGCGCTCCAGCACACCCAGCAGGCGCACAGACTCGTTCACGTAGCGGTCGCGCGGGCGCTTGTCCTCGAAGTCCTTGCCCGCGAATTTGTGGAAGAAACCCAGCTGGCCGAACATGGGGCCGACGCCTCCCATCTGGAACATCAGCCACTGCAGCGTTTCATAGCGCGCGGCCGGGTCGGCGGGCAGCAGCGGGCTGCCGGACTTCTCGGCCAGGTAGACCAGGATGGCGCCCGATTCGAACAGCGCCAGCGGCTTCCCGCCCGGACCCTGCGGGTCCAGGATGGCCGGGATCTTGTTGTTGGGGAAGGTGTCCACGAACTCGGGCGAGAGCTGGTCATTGCTCTCGAAGCCCACGCGGTGCGCCTCATACGGCAGGCCCATCTCCTCCAGAGCGATCGACACCTTGACGCCGTTTGGCGTGGGCAGGGAATACAGCTGGATGCGGTCCGGCTGCGTGGCCGGCCACTTGCGCGTGACGGAAAAGGCGGAAAGCGGATTCTGTGAAGTCATGGGGTACCTTGAGGGCTGGACGGGTTCGCCAAGAAATCGATGGCCGCTGCATCGTAACGTTCGGCGCCCAGCCATGCTTGGCACACTAAATAATGGCGGCCCCGGCCCTGCCGCCGGGTCATAACAATCAACGGAGACATGCATGACAAGACATTCCACCCGCCGCCACGCACTGGCCCTGCTCGGCACCACCGCCGCCGCCTGGGCGGCCCTGCCCCTGGTCGCCACAGCGGCCGGCTACCCCGAGCGCCCCGTGACCGTGGTCGTGCCCTACTCGCCCGGCGGCGGCGTGGACATCATCACGCGCCTGGTCACGCCGCCCATGGCCGAGCTGCTGGGCCAGTCCCTGGTGGTGGACAACAAGCCCGGCGGCGGCACCAACATCGGCATGGGCGCGGTGGCACGCGGCGCGGCCGACGGCTACCTGCTGCTGACGGCCTCCAACACGCTGACCACCAACAAGGCGCTGTACGCCAAGCTCAATTTCGATCCGCTCAAGGACCTCATCCCGGTGGGCCGCATCGGCGAGGCGCCGCTGGTCGTGGTGGTCCACGCCAAGTCGCCCCACAAAAGTTTGGCCGAGCTGATCGCCGCCGGCAATGCCAAGGCCGGCGCGCTGTCCTATGGCACGGCTGGCGTGGGCAGCTCGGGCCACATGGCCAGCGCCCTGCTGGAGCGCGCAGGCGGCTTCCAGGCCGTGCACATCCCCTACAAGGGCGGCTCGGCGGCCGTGACCGACCTGCTGGGCGGGCGGCTGGACTTCATGGCCATCAACCCGCTGGAGGTGGCAGGCCATGTGGGCAGCGGTGCGCTGCGCGCCCTGGCGGTGCTCAACCACAATGGTTCGCGCCTGTTGCCGGGCGTGCCCACGGCACGTTCGCTGGGCGTGAATGTGCAGGCCACCGTGTGGTGGGGCCTGGTGGCGCCGGCCGGCACGCCGCCGGCCGTGGTGCAGGCGCTGAACCAGGCTTTGAACAAAAGCCTGGCCCAGCCCGCCGTGCTGCAGAAGCTGGCCGACATCGGCGCATCGCCCATGGGCGGCACGCCGGCCGAGTTCGGCGCCTTCATTCAGGCCGAGAGTGCCGAGCTGGGCGAGGTGATTCGCGCCGCCAATATCCGCGCGGACTGAGGCGCGGGCGAAGGTAAGGAGAGAGGCGCGCCGCTGCGCTCAGCGCGGCGCGACGGGCTTCTGGACCAGGGCCACGCTCAGGCCGTCCGGCGTCACCGTGATGGCGCCGGGCTCCATGTTCAGCGAGTCCATCAGGGCCAGTTCCTTGTCCTGCAGCTGGTAGAGCACGAGCTGGCCCAGCGCCTGCTCGGCCAGCGCGCTGGCGTAGGTGGTGAGCATGTCGCTCATGGCGGGCGCCAGGTCGTTGATGACCAGGCTGTTGACCTTGATCTGGTGGGCGCGCAGCGTGCGGTCCGTGGGCTCGTAGCGCAGCGCGAAGTCCAGGTTCAGATGGCCGCCATAGCCCTGCTTGAGCACGGGCCCCGACAGATCGGCCTGCAGCACCGCATTGAGCGCGTTGCGCTCGGGCAGCAATCCCAGCACCGGCGAATGCAGCTTGAGCTGCAGCATGCCGGCCACGGGGAACTGCCGGGGAAAGCGCTGGGCCACCACCTCCTGCAGCCTTTGCCGCGAAACCGAGACATTCCCAGGTCCGGACTTTCCCGAACATCCGGTTGCGGCCAGGCTCCAGCCCGCTGCCACGACCATCAACAAAAAGCGGCGATTCATCACGACAGCACAAGCCTCAGAAAGCCCGACACGAAACCCTGAAGCGCCATGCATGCCATACGCATGGCGCTATGTTTTTTGAGAGCGACATTGTCCCGCCAGGGGCTATTCCCTGTCCCGGCAGTGGGTGTTGCCCGGCACCTGCGCGCAGCCACTTCGAGAACGAAACGACATAGCAGCTAGTGCCCGCCGGACATAGGCAGTACCGGCTCCCATACGGAAACTCGGCCGCTCGCAAAGTTCCCGCCTTCCAGAAGAAATCAAGGAGACACCATGAAGAAGAACATCGCCCTCGCCCTGCTGGCCACAGGCTGCGCGGCCGGCCCCGCCCTGGCGCAGTCCACCAGCAGCGTGAGCCTGTACGGCATCATCGACGTGTCGGTGCGCGCGCAAAGCGGCCTGTCGGGCGCCAATGCGCCGGCTGCGGGCAGCATGGGCTCGGTCAACAGCGGCGTGGGTCCCACCAGCCGCTGGGGCATACGCGGCAGCGAGGACCTGGGCGGCGGCCTGCGCGCCATCTTCAACCTCGAATCCACGCTGGGCGCCGACGTGGGCGGCATCGGCGGCGTGGCCGGCACCTTCGACCGGGCGGCCATCGTGGGCCTGGCCGGCCACTGGGGCGCGGTCACGGCTGGCCGGCAGAACACGCTGATCTCCGACTCCGTGGGCCTGGTCGATCCCATTGCCCTGCGCTTTGCGGGCCTGAACCCCAACATCCAGGTCACCAGCCTCACGGGCCACGGCCTGAACAACGAATGGGGCGCCACCAACACCAAGGTGGGCTCCAACCGCGTCAACAACTCCATCAAGTACTCGGGCAGCTTTGGAGGCCTCACGGCGCGCGCCATGTACAGCTTCGGCGAGACCGGCGTGTCGGCCTCGCGCCTGGACACGCGCGGCCTGGGCCTGGACTGGCGCCAGGACGACCTGGTGCTGACCAGCGCCTACACCCAGTTCCACGACGCCAGCGGCCGCACGCTGGACGCCGCCAACATCGGTGGCGCCTGGAGCCGTGGCGACCTGCGCCTGATGCTCAACTACGGCCGCAACAAGGCCGAGACCAGCGACACCGCGAAAACCACGAACAAGATCCTGGCCCTGGGCGCGCGCTACGCCATCACACCCGTCATCGGCCTGAACGGCGGCTACTACAAGGTGGACCGCGAGCGCACGGGCCAGGGCGACGACGGCTTCCAACGCCTGATCGGCTTTGTGGACTACCAGCTGTCCAAGCGCACCAGCCTGTTCCTGGAGCTGGACACGACCAAGTGGAAGAACGGTTACCAGGGCGCAGGCAACAAGACACGCGCCAGCGGCATCAGCCTGGGTATCACGCACAATTTCTGACCCCCTGAGCGGCTGGCGCCGCTTCCCCCAGGGGACGACGCCCTCGGCTAGGCGCCCCCGCCGCGAGGCGGCTCTTGCTCGGCGTCTCTGAGTTGGAGCACGCCAGTTTCACAGGCTGTGATCGTGATTCGCAGACCTGCAAGCCGCCGCGAAATCCAGCTTTGCCGCGCCCTTGGGCGCGGTTTTTTTATCTATTCATATATCCATTCATGGATTTGCATAAATCCTTGATTTTCAATAAATTAACCCCTTGTTTCATCCATTCATGAATTGATTCCCCATGGCCACTGAAGACCTCTCCCTGCAGGTGCTGACAGCACTGCGCCGCCAGGGCGGTGCGCTGGCGGCGCGCGAGTTGCAGCAGATGCTGGGCGTGAGCCAGCCCACGGTGTCGCGCGCGCTGGCACCGCTGATCCAGTCGGGCCAGGTGCGCAAGGTGGGGGCGGCGCGCACGCAGCGCTATGTGCTGCCGCGCCAGGTGGCGGGCGTGGGCGCCGAGGTGGCCATCATGCGCGTGGACACCGAAGGCCATGCATCGCCCTTCGGCCGCATGATCGCCCTGCACGGCGGCGGCTTCTGGGTGGATGAGGCCGACGGCCTCAGCGAGCAGCACGACGGCCTGCCCTGGTTCCTGGACGACATGCGGCCCCAGGGCTTCATCGGCCGCAGCTTTGCGCACAGCCACCCCGAACTGCAGCTGGGCGGCGACCCGCGCCAGTGGGGCGAGGACGATGTGCTGCGCGCCCTGGCCCGCTTTGGCGAAGACCTGCCGGGCAACCTCATCGTGGGCGAAGCCGCCTTCGAGCGCTTCCACTCCCTGCCCGCGCGCACGCTGCGCGCCGCCTCTGCGGCCGACTATCCGCGCCTGGCCATGCAGGCCATGCAGGGCACGCATCCGGGATCGTCGGCAGGCGGCGAGCAGCCCAAGTTCTGCTGCATCACGGCCGGGCGCAGCGTCATCGTCAAGTTCTCCCCGGCAGGCAACGCGCCGGCCGAGCAGCGCATCCGCGACCTGCTAGTCTGCGAGCACCTGGCACTGCAGACCCTGGCCGAAGACGGCCTGCCCGCAGCGCGCACGCGGCTGTTCCTCGATGGCGGCCGTGCCTTCCTCGAATCGGAGCGCTTCGACCGCAGCCAGCCGGCGCCGGGCGATGTGCCAAGCGATGTACCGAGCGATATGCCAGTCTCACAGGCCCACCCGGGCAGCAACCCTGGACGCATCGGCATGGTGTCCCTGCAGGTGCTCAATGCCCAGTACGTGGGCGAGGTGGACAACTGGGCGGCCACGGCCAACCGCCTGGCCGCACGCGGCCTCATCACCGAGGCCGACGCGCGCAGCCTGCGCCTGCTCGAAGCCTACGGCCAGCTCATCGCCAACACCGACCGGCACTACGGCAACATCTCCTTCGTGCTGCCGCAGCCCCATGGCGACTGGGCGCTGTCGCCCACCTACGACATGCTGCCCATGCTCTACATGCCCATCAACGGCGAGATCGTGGAGCGCGACTTCGGCGCCCAGCCCCAGCGACCCACGGCCGCCACGCTGGCCGAATGGCCGCATGCCCAGGCGCTGGCACGCCGCTTCTGGCAGACCGTGGCGCAGGATGCGCGCATCTCCGGGGAATTTCGCAGCATCGCTGCGCGAAATCTTGAATTCATGAGTGCCTGATTGAAAGGCAACAGCAATGAAATTCAGATGACAATCTGTGGATAACGCCGGTAATTTCTCTTGAAAAACCTGTGCACATGCTCTTGAGAAACATTTGTACAAGCTGTGCTTTAACTGCGCAAAACCGCCATCCACAAGGACAGTACGCCACCGCCTGCACAATCGAAGGCTTCCTCATCCGACAAGAGCCTGGCCACCGATGACAAGCATTGCCCCTTCTCACGCCGCAGACCCGCGCATCGCCGACGTGCTCAGCTACTGGCTGGGCTCCGCGCATCCCGACAACGCGGGCGCCCTGGCCTGCAAGAACCTGTGGTTCATCAAGTCCGATGCCACTGACGACCAGATCCGCGAGCGCTTCGGCGCCCTGGTCGAAGATGCGCTGGCCGGCCAACTGGACGGCTGGGCCGGCACGGCCCTGGGGCGGCTGGCGCTGATCGTGTTGCTGGACCAGTTCACGCGCAACCTGTTCCGGGGCACGGCGCGCAGCTTTGCAGGCGACCCGCAGGCGCTGCAGCTGGCGCTGGACGGCATCGCCCTGGGCCATGACCGCCATGCCGACCTGCCAGCCGTGGCGCGCATCTTCTGCTACCTGCCGCTGGAGCATGCCGAAGACCTGGCCCTGCAGGACCGCAGCGTGGCCGCCTTCCAGGCCCTGGCCGACCAGGCCGGTGACGCGGGCGGCGAGGGCGTGCGCGAGTTCCTGGCCGGCACGCTGGACTACGCCCACCGGCACCGCGACGTCATCGTGCGCTACGGCCGCTTTCCGCACCGCAATGCCATCCTGGGCCGCACCAGCACGGCCGAGGAACTGCAGTACCTGTCCCAGCCCGGCTCAGGGTTCTGAGAGCGCAGCAGGTCTCCTTCACTCACAAAAAAAGGGAACGTGCCAACGTTCCCTTTTTTGCTTTCGGCGCGCTTCCGGCATTCAGGCCGGCTGCGCCTGCGGCTGGCGCTCGCCGCCCTTGCGCTCGCCATCGCGCATGCGCAGCGCCCAGCGCTCGATCGTGTAGAACGACAGCGCCGACAGCGCCACCGAGATCGCCAGGCCCAGCGCCACCACCACGGGCCACGAGAAGTCGGCGCGCAGATAGCGCACCACCGGGTAGTGCCAGAGGTAGACGCCATAGGACAGGCGGCCCAGCTTCACCAGCGTGGGCGACGACAGCATGTCGAAGACCAGGCCCGAGCCCTGGCTTGCCGCCACCAGCAGCACCACGGCGGCGCATTCCACAACGGTGATGCCCCAGACCATGGCGTCCTGGTTGTCCCATTGCAGCGCCATCAACAGCGGCACGGCCAGCGGCACCCACATGGCGTGGTGCATGCGCGCCTTCAGTGCAGCGATGAAGTCGGGCCGCTCGATCATCACCGCCGCCAGCAGCGCACCGGCGAACAGGCCCGAGGCACGGGTGTCGAAGCGAAAGAAGATCTCATAGAAGTGCTGGCCCTGGTCCACCCAGTACACGCGCCACAGCCAGCTCAGCGCCCACAGCAGGGCAATCGGGCGCCACATACGGCCCGGCTTGGAAAAGCGCAGCAGCAGCACCAGCAGCGGCGGCCAGATCAGGTAGAAATGCTCCTCCACCGACAGCGACCACATGTGCAGCAGCGTGTCCGGGCTGTCGAAGAAGGCGATGCCGTAGTCGGCCAGATAGAGGATGGAGACCAGCGCATCGGTGTAGATGTCGTTCAGGTCCGGCCACAGCAAGGGCGCGAAGATGCAGTACGCGCCCAGGAACAGGGCCAGCGCCGGCATCAGGCGATAGAAGCGGCGGCGGTAAAAGCGCCAGAAGCCGATGCGGCCTTCGGATTCGTTCTCCATCAGCAACAGCGAGGTGATCAGATAGCCGCTGAGCACGAAGAACAGGTCCACCCCGAAGAATGCGCCATCGAACAAAGGCGCATGGGAGTGCGACAAGATCACCAACAGGATCGCCACGCCCCGCAGCCCGTCAAGGGCGGGGTTGTAGTGCAGTTTGAAATCCTTGACCACCAAAACCGGACACCTTTCCAACGCCGGGGCATACGCCCCGGGCCATGAACAAACCCCATGAAAAATGGAGCACGCGGACATGGCGCAGCCGTCCCCGGGAGGTTCGCAACGCATGGTCCAGCGCGATAAGAGAGACGGCACGCCCCAAGGTTCCCGGCGGATGCTGTGACCAGCAATCCGCGAGCCGCGGCTGCGGCGCACCTGGAGGATGCGGGCCGCCTCTACGGGCGGCCCTGCGTGCACGAACATGCCCTGCAGTGCAGGGCAATGGCTGATGAATTTCAGCGAAATCCGATTTTAGCCATCACCGCCTGCGGGCCAGGTTCGATGGGCATTCGGCCTGGAGTCCTGGGTCACCCCGCCCCGCCGCCTGTCCACCTCTCATCGCACGCCGCGAGTATGGGCAGCGCACCGCGGCCGGAACGTAACAGGAAGTTGTCGCCGACGCTGCTGTGCCCGGCCTCACGCCGCCCTGCGCCGCCCTGTTGAGCCACTGGCGAACACAGGGCAAGGGGAGTTGGGTGCGCTGTCAACAATTTGGAACAAAACGCCACCAATCCCAATGAACACCAGCATCTTCCGCTATCGTTTTTAACAAGCAGGCGGACAAACGGAAGAGATCGCGTCCTGCAGACCACGGCGCGCGTCACTGTCTGTCTGCACCGGCTGCTGGTTCTTGGCCCGCAGATAGTGCTCGGTGAACAGCGCCAGGTAGCTCTCCAGCGCGCGGCCCGCGCGCCGGTCATCCACGTCGCCCGTCAGCTCCAGGCACAGGGCCGCCACCTCGCTGGTGCAGAAATGGTCTTCGCGCTGCGAGCGGCGCAGACGGTACTGCGACACCTGGTCCGGGTGCAGGCTCAGCACCGGAAAGCGGTCCAGGTAAGGGCTCTTGCGGAACATCTTGCGCGCCTCGGGCCAGGTCGCGTCCAGCAGGATGAACAGCGGGCGCCGGCCTGGGCCCGGTTCGGTCCCGGCCTGGGCTCCGGCCCCGTGCACCGGCAGCGTATGCACCACGCGCTGCGGCGGCTCCACGAACTCGCCGGGAAACACCACATAAGGCTGCCACTGCGGATCATCGAGCAAGGCCAGCAGGCCCGCATCGGCCTCGGTGCGCGCCCAGCCGAAGGCATGCGTCTGCTCCACCACATCGGCGATCAGCCAGCCCGTGTTGCTGGGCTTGAGCGGCTCGGCATCGTGCATCAGCAGGCAAAAGCCCGCCCGCGTCGGCAGCATGGGACGCAGCGCGCAAAGGCAGTGCGAAGGCCGCAGCCGGCATCCCTCGCAGCGCTCGCCGCGCGGCCCGCCGCGCGACAGAAACGGCCGCGTGCTGCGCGCCAGCCGCTGCGTGCGCAGCCGCGAGACCGCATGCGGCGCCACGCCGGAGTCCACGCCGCGCAGATAGGACAGAGGCACGCAGGCATCCTGCGCCGCAGCAGGCACAGCTGACATTTCCAGGCTCATCCCACGCTTTCCAGCTCGAACAGCGGCAGCTCGGCGCGGCGGCTCAGCCACACGCCGCCGCCCAGTTCCTTGAAATGCTCGGCCAGCCCTCGCCGGTACAGATCGGCCCGGTGGCGAAACAGGCGCGGATCGGTCAGATCCTCATCGATCACGCCGCGTTCGTAATCCTCGCGCGCCACCGCCTCCACATACAGACCGCCTCGGCTCAACCGCCCCAGATTGGCCAGCGCGCGCTTGAGATCCGGCGGGCTCAGATAGGGCAGCACGCCCTGGCAGATCACCAGATCGAAGGGCTCTGCAGGATCATGCGCCGCATAGTCCACCACCGAGCCGCGCTCCCAACCAAAGCGCCCGCACAGGTACTCGCTGAACTCCACGCCGTGGTAGCTGGCACCGGGGAAGTGGCGCTGCACCGCCTCGCGCCACAGACCGATGCCGCAGCCCACATCCAGCACGCGGCGCACGGGCACGCGCACATAACTCAGATAGGAACAGACGAAAGCGCCCAGACGGTTCACATGCTCGGTATCGACCACGCTGGTCTTCTTGTCGAAGTAGTAGCGCTGGTAGTACGCCTCGTCGAACCACTGGTCACTTGCTGATTGCACGCATTCTCCTTGGGGGTGAGCGCCCGGCGGGCGCGTTCGGGCGGGAGTATGGCGCAGAGGGGTTTGTATATGCCGGGATGCGGTATTCGCTCAGGCCTTGGGCGGCCGATGCAACAGGCACAGCTTGTTGCCATCCAGATCCCGCACATAGGCCAGGTACAGCCGGCCGCCGGGCGAAGCCTCGCGCCAGCCGGGCGGATCCTCGCAGGTCACGCCCCCGGCTGCCACGGCGGCGGCATGGGCCGCGTCGGCCTGCTCGGGCGACTGCGTCGCAAAGCCGATGGTCGCGCCATTGCCGTGGCAGGCAGACTCGCCGTTGATCGGTGTGGAAATGGCAAACGTGCCGCCCGCGCTGCGGTAGAAATAGCGGTTCTTGTTGGCCATGCCCGGCGCAATGCCGAGCGCGCCCAGGAATGCGTCGTAGAACTGCTTGGATTTTTCGAGGTCGTTGACCCCGACCATGACGTGGCTGAACATGCCTGTGTCTCCTTGGTTGATGCGAACCGGGATGTTAGCTGCGGCACGCCGTCCTGCTGTCACCCATGCGCGCCAGCGACCATACTGTCGCCCCCGCCACAGCCGGCGGACATTGCACCGATACCGCGATACCGAAACCATGCGCCTTCTTCACACTTCCGACTGGCACCTGGGCCAGCACTTCATGGGCAAGAGCCGCCAGGCCGAGCACGCTGCGCTCATCGACTGGCTGCTGGAGCAGGTCGATGCCCAGGCGGTGGATGCCGTGCTCATCGCGGGCGATATCTTCGACACCGGCGCGCCGCCCAGCTATGCGCGCGAGCTGTACAGCCAGCTGGTGGTTCGCCTGCATGCGGCGGGCGTGGCTCTGTTGCTGCTGGGCGGCAACCATGACTCCGTGGCCACGCTGGCAGAGAACCGCGAGCTGCTGGCCTGCCTGGACACCACCGTGGTTGCCGCCGTGGGCGAGACGGCCAGCCACGTGGTCGAGCTGCCGCTGCGGCGCCGGCCGGGGCAGCCGGCCGCGCCCGGCTGCATCGTCTGTGCCCTGCCCTTCATGCGCCCGCGCGACCTGGTGCTGAGCCAGCCCGGCCAGAGCGCCGAGCAAAAGCAGCAGGCGCTGCAGGCCGCCATCGAGTCCTGCTACCGCAGCGTGCACGACGCCGCCATGGCACGCCGTGACGCGCTGGCCGCCGCATCCGGCCAGCGCCTGCCCATCATCGCCACGGGCCATCTCACCACCGTGGGCGCCAGCAGCAGCGAGTCCGTGCGCGAGATCTACGTGGGATCGCTGGACGCCTTCCCCACCTCGGCCTTTCCGCCCGCCGACTACGTGGCGCTGGGCCACATCCACCAGCCGCAGAAAGTGGGCGGCCTGGAGCACATCCGCTACAGCGGCTCGCCCATTGCGCTGAGCTTTGACGAGGCCCGCCAGTCCAAGCAGATGCTGCTGGTGGACCTGGGCCCCGAAGGGCTGCAGGCCGTCACGCCGCTGCCCGTGCCCTGCTTTCAGCCCATGGCCTCGGTGGCAGGCAGCCTGACCGCCTTGCCGGATCTGATGCGCGCCGCCGCCCAGGCCGGCAGCCCTGCACGGCCCGTGTGGTTGGAGGTGGTGGTGGAGCAGGACGACTACCTGCCCCAGCTCACCGACCGCGTGCAGGCCCTGGCCGACGAGCTGCCCGTGGAACTGCTGCGCGTGCGGCGCCAGCGCGGCCGGGCGGTGGCCGGCATGGCCGCCGCCGCCGGCGAGTCGCTGCACGAGATCAGCCCCGCCGACGTCTTCGAGCGCCGCCTGGCGCTGGAAACACTGGAGCCCGGCCTGGCCCAGGCCCTTACCCGGCGCTACCAGGAAGTGGTGGCCGGGCTCGATGCGCCCCAGCCAGGCGCCGGCGAACACGGCGAGGAGGCCCGCGCATGAAGATCCTTACGCTGCGGCTCAAGAACCTCAACTCGCTCAAGGGCGAATGGCGCATCGACTTCACGCAGGCACCGTTCGCGGGCAACGGCCTGTTCGCCATCACCGGGGCCACAGGCGCGGGCAAGTCCACCCTGCTCGATGCCATCTGCCTGGCGCTGTACCACCAGACACCCAGGCTGAACAACATCTCGGCATCAGCCAACGACCTCATGACGCGCCACACGGCCGACTGCCTGGCCGAGGTCGAATTCGAGGTCAAGGGGCAGGTCTACCGCGCCTTCTGGAGCCAGCGCCGCGCACGCGACAGGCTCGATGGCACGCTGCAGGCGCCCAAGGTGGAACTGGCCCGGGGCGATGGCAACATCCTCAGCAGCCAGACGCGCGACAAGCTGGAGCAGACCGCCGCCATCACCGGCCTGGACTTCGAGCGCTTCACCAAGTCCATGCTGCTGGCCCAGGGCGGCTTTGCGGCTTTTCTGCAAGCCAATGCCAATGAGCGCGCCGGCCTGCTGGAAGAGCTGACAGGCACCGAGATCTACGGCCTCATCTCGCAGAAAGTCTTCGAACGCGCCCGCGATGCGCGCCAGCGCCTGGACCAGCTCAAGGCCCAGGCCGATGGTGTGGAGTTGCTGTCGCCTGAGGCGCGCGATGCCCTGCAGGCCCAGGCCGACAGCCTGGTGACGGAGCAGGCCACGCTGCAGGCCGACTACCTGCGCACCCAGGCCCAGCACCAATGGCAGCAGCAACTGGCCCAGGCCACCCAGACACTGCAGGCCGCCCGCACCGGCTGCGCAAACGCCGCCCAGGCACTGGAGCAGGCCGCGCCCGAACTGGAAAGACTGGCCAACGACGAGCCTGCTCAAGCACTGCAACCGCTGCACCAGGCCTGGCAACGCAGCACCGCCGCCTGCGATGACAGCCGCCAGCAACTGCAGCAACTGCGCGAGCACGAACAGCAAACCCAGGCCCGGCTGCTGCTACAGCACCGCCATGCCCAGGCCCTGTCCGCCCGCCTGGCCCAGGCTGCGCAAGACACCCTGGCCCGCCAGCAGGCCGAGCACCAAACGCTGGAACAGTTCTGCACCCACCATGCCGCCCATGCCCTGCTGGGCGAGCGCCTGGGCAGCTGGCGCCAGCAATTCAAGCTGCGCGCCAGCCAGCAACAGCAAGCGGCCAACCAGCAGCAGGCCCTGCGCAAGCTGGATGCCGAGCAGGCCCGCATGGCGCAAAGCGCCGAAGCCGGCACGGCCCAGGTCCAGGCCGCCACCGACGCCCAGGCCCGCGCCAGCGCCGCACTCCAGCACGCGCAGGACGAACAGGCGCAGCGCCTTCAAGGCAGCGGCGGCATGGCCGAGCTGCGCGCGCGCGAGCAGGCAGAGCAGGACCGCCTGCACCTGTGGCGCCAGGCAGAAATCCAGGCCGCGCAGCGCCGCGAACTTGCGCGCCAGCAAGCTGCGCTGGAGCAGGAATTGCGCGATGGAGAGGCACAGGCGCGGGCGCAGGACACATCGCTGCAAGCCCTGCGGCAGCAGTACAAGAGCGTCAAGGAACAGGTCGCGGACAAGCAGACCCTGCTCCTGCAGGAGCAGCGCATCCAAAGCCTGTCCGAGCACCGCCACGCCCTGCAGCCCGGCCAGCCCTGCCCGCTGTGCGGCGCGCACGAGCACCCGGCCGTGGCCGCCTACGAAGCGCTGGACGCCTCAGCCACCGAAGCCGCGCTGCGCCGCAAGCAGGATGAACTCGACGCCCTGCAAACCCAGGGCGAAACGGCCCGCGCCACGCTGGCGGCCACCACGGCCGCGCAGGCGGCGCGCCAGCGCCAGGCCGACGAATTGGAACAGGACATCGCACGCTGGCACGGCACATGGAACGACACATGGCAGGGCCTCACGCAACCCCTGCAACTCGCGCCAGACAGTTGGCAACAGGCCGACACCCTCGCCGCATCGGCCCAGGCCTGCGCCCGCCAGCTGGACACGCTCAAGCACGCCGTGCAGGCCGCCGAGCAAGGCGAGCAGGCCGTGCAACAGGCCAAGGACGCCGCCCAGCACAGCCGCCAGTCACTGCAGACCGCGCAAGGCCAGCTTGCGCTGCAGCAGCAGGCCCTGGCCGACCACAGCGCACGCCGCGAAGAACTGCAGCAATCCATCGCCAGCCTGCAGGCCGAAGCCCAGGCGCTGAACGCGCAGTTGCAGGCTTCACTCGGCGAGGCCGGCCACACCCTGCCCGACGACGCCCAGCCCTGGCTTGAAGCGCGCGAAGCCGAATGGCAGCACTGGCAACAGGCCCGGCACGACCTGCAGCAACTGGCCCAATCCATGGCCTTGCAGCGCAAGGAATGCGAGGCGGCCGAGGCCGATGCGCAGCGCTGGAACAAACAGTGGGAAACACAGTGGGAGGCACAGTGGGAGGTACAGAGAACGGCGCAGCACCATCCCGCCGATACGGCTGTGGCAGAGCCGCCTTCACTGCCCTTGCCGCCCGTGGAACAGCTGCCGCAGGCCCTGGCCGAATGCGCCAGCGACATCGCCGCTCTCACGCGGCGGCAGGATGCCCTGCAAGGCCAGCAGCAACAGGCCCAGGCCACGCTGGCCCGCCAGCGCGGGGAAGCGGTCCAGGCCGAATCCGCATGGCAGGCCGCCCTGGCCGCCAGCCCCTTTGCTGACGAGCCCACCTACCTGCAGGCCCTGCTGCCCGCACCCGAACGCCAGCGCCTGGCCACGCTGCGCCAGCAACTGCAGGCGGCACAACAGCGCGCGGCCACCCTGCTGGAAGCCGCACAGCGCGAGCACGCGCAACTGCAAGCCCAGGCCCTCACCGACCTGACACCCGAAGCCATCCAGGCGCTGCTGCAAACACTGCAGGAGCGCCATACGGCACTCAGCGAACAGCTGGGCGGCGCCCGCGCCCAGCTGGCCGACGACCAGCGCCGCCGCCAGGGCCAGCAGGCCCTGTTCGAGCACATCGCCGCCCAGGCCAGCGACAGCGACCTGTGGCAGCACCTGGACGGCCTCATCGGCTCGGCCAAGGGCGACAAATACCGGCGCTTCGCCCAGGGCCTCACCCTGGACCACCTGCTGCACCTGGCCAACCTCCACCTGGCGCGCCTGCACGGCCGCTACTTGCTGCGCCGCAAGCCCGAAGGCGAGCTGGAACTGGACATCGTCGACAGCTGGCAGGGCGACACCCCGCGCGACACGCGCACGCTGTCGGGGGGCGAAGCCTTCCTCGTCAGCCTGGCCCTGGCCCTGGCGCTGTCCGACCTGGTCAGCCACAAGACCTCCATCGACTCCCTGTTCCTCGACGAAGGCTTCGGCACGCTCGATGCCGACACGCTGGAGATCGCGCTCGACGCACTCGACCGGCTCAACGACAGCGGCAAGATGATCGGCATCATCAGCCACGTGGAGGCGCTCAAGGAGCGCATCGCCGTGCAGGTGCGGGTGGAGAAAGGCGGTGGCGTGGGGCATTCTAGGCTGGTGGTTTCTTCGTGATCCGAAGCGTTTCAAAATCTCTTAGGCTGTTGTTTTTAAAAGAATTTCGGTACGTTTCTGGTTTTTTGAGAAACGTACCGAAAAAGGCTCTTTCGATTTCTGCCGGTAAGTTGTTGCGTGCTACCGCTTCGCCCGACTCTGCTTGCGGGGCTGTGAGTCACTACAGAACTGTCACCAAACTGCCTCCCAACGCCTGCACCATCCTGCGGGCACGGCCTGCGTGGCCGCCGTTCACTCCTTTTCAAGGACCGCTCCATGCAAGTGCGCTTTCCCAATCCCTTCGGCCTGGCCCTGCCCGACGCCCAGGCGGTGCGCGAGTACCAGGCTGCGCAAGGCTTCTCCGACGCCTACGCGCAGTTCCTGATCACGCAGAACGGCCTGGACTTCGACCGGCTCGAAGCGGCGCCCGATCGCGAGGACTACCTGCAGGCCGACGACGAGACCGGCGACAACCACGCCTGGCTGCGCACCCTGCACCACTTCCGCGCAGGCTCGGAGCACTGCGACGTGGAGGACCACCAGCGCGAGAACCTGTTTGCCGCACACTTCATGGTCATTGGCCATGACCCCGGCGGCAACCCCTTCGTGGAAGTGCTGCACGGCGCCTTCAAGGGCCGCATCGGCAGCCTGGACCATGAGCTGTTTGCAGGCTGCGAGGACCTGGAGCAGTTCCTCGAAGAAATGGAACTGAGCGGCTTTGCCACCGCCAGCGTGGACGAGCAGACCGACATGCTTTGCGACGAAGACCAGGGCCTGATCTGGTTCCACGCCAGCAGCATGGACAGCTTCGTGCAGCAATGCGTGTTCTGCGACGAGGACGGCTCGGGCTTCGTGGTGGACGAGCCGGGGTTGGAAGAGGATTGAGCCACGGGGAGCGGACGGGTGCTGCCCGGCGCTACCAACTCGAAATAGCGCGGCAGCCAGCATGCACACATCGATGGTCAACTGATTGAGTAGCAGTTCGCTGATCTGAGCCTCAATAGCACCCGGCGCCTTCCACCAAAGCCATCAGCATCGCTGCGACTTGGTCTTGACCCAGCTGAACTCTGCTGGGCGGCCGTACTCCTGGTCCAAGGCCTGCACGCAGACTCTCACTTCGTGCCGCGCCTGTCTTCAGGCATCACCAAAGACCCCCCATCGACCGAGCCGCAGAACAAGGCATGGACGCTGGAATGCGGGTCTCTTGGCAGGACCGCAGCAACAGCACAGTTGACGGCCACGGCCTGCGCTTCGTATACCAACCGATGCAACGGTGGAAGTCCATCTTCACTCGAAAGACCTTTGCTTGCCGCCGGACTCAAAGGATCAATAAAACCAGCAGATCAATATGTATTTAATTGAAACAACAACCAGATCATGAGCAGCTATAGCTCCACCCGCAGCATATCGCCGCGGATTGCAATGAAGGGCCTCAACTCCTGTATGCCAGAATGCCGGACACCAACCGGGAAACTCTTAGGCAGGACTTATATGGCGACTCAAGCACCTCAAAAAATGGATTTTGAGCAATGGAAAGAAGGCATTACGAAAGCTGTCGGTGACCCAAAGTGGAACGCCTGGGACTGTGACATTCAAATGGCAGTCAACGAGTACAACCGCCATCTTTCCAGTACAGCAGGATACGTGTCCCTCGACTGGCAACTCATCAAGGCTATGCTATGGGTTGAAACTGGCGCCAATAACTCACAATGGAACTCCAAGCCCATGCAAATCGGTGTCACGGGAGATCCTGGGCTGTCATCATTTCTGTCGAATGACGAAGGCAGCGACCTGATTCTGCCGCCCGCCTGGAAGGGCCGTCTGACCACGGGATCTGTTCGCTCCATACCCACGCACAATATTCATGCAGGCATTGGCTATCTGCTCATGCGCATGGCCAATTTCGAGTTCCAGACTGTGCCTGCTTCAGATCCGAAGGTGTACGAAGTCACAGTCAAACGCGGTGACAGCCTGGAAAAGATTGCAAAGACACAGGGCAGCACTCCAGAGACACTCAAGAGACTCAACCCCAAAGCGGCCACGCTACAGCCGGGGCAGGTTTTGAGGTACCAGAAGGCGTCCGTCCAGCGCGTCATTACAGGCTGGCGCTCCATTTCCGCCAACATGGTGGCGCAACGCTACAACGGCGGCGGCGATCCCAACTACGCACGTAAACTCAACCACACCCTATCGCTGGTTCGCAGCGCAAAGGCGGTCGCATGCGCACAATAAAGCTGACAACCCTGGCACTGGCAGCCTGCATTCCTCTGTGGAGCCTCGCCACGGAAATCATTTCTCAACCCGATGAACGCGCCTTGCGCGAGGAATGCAGTGCCCACTCCCAGGCCGGAATGCGAGACTGCCTGGCGCGCAGGCTCGCAGACAGCCACAAGGCCTTGAAGCAGGCCGAGGAACAGGCAGCCAGCGCGCTGGGGCAATGGGATGAGGATGCCAAATATGCCGCCCAGGCCAAGGCCAGGCTGTCCGCCTCCGGCAAGGAATTCACGCAGTACCGCGATGCCCAATGCAGCTGGCTTGCTTCTCTGGCTGGCGGCGCAGCCGGCAACGCGACGGAGATCAGGCGCCTGTCCTGTGCTGCAGCACTGAACTTCGGGCGGGCCGCGCAGCTGCGCGATGCCACATCCGAGCTGCCGTTGAAATAGCACGGAGCGCCCGCTGCGGGCGCGCCTGAGGTGCGTGTCAGCGGAACTTCACCGGCTGCACCCCCCGGTGCTTGGGCCTGACCACCACGGTGCCCGCAATCTTGTCGTGCCAGCCCTGCTTGCGCGGGTCAAAGGCCACCCAGATCAGCCCCAGGCACAGCGGGATGATGGACACGAAGTAGGCCAGGTAGCGAATGATGGCCTGCCGTGTGCTCATGTCCGCGCCGGTCTGCGCGTCCACGATCCTGGCGGCGATGAGCATCTTGCCCGGCGTGGCCTGTTTCTTGATCCAGAAGATGACGACGGCAATGGCAGGCAGCACCCAGGAGATGACGAAATCGGCCGGGCCGTGCAGCAGTTTTTCGGATTCCAGGTATTCCCAGCCATAGATGGAGATCAGGGCCGGAAGCATGAGCACGAGCAGGATCACGGTGTCGATCAGCGCGGCGCCGGTACGGGCCCAGAAGCCCACGTACTCGAGATCGTCATCCTGCATGGTGCGCCCTGGTTGGCATATGAGGCTGCCAGTGTGCCACCTCGGTGCCCCGCCAGAAATGCCGCGCAAGGCCAGGGCCTGCGCGGCAGGGTTGCGGCGGCCTGTCGGTCGAACTATCGATCGAATACTGCCTGCAGGTCCTTCTGCCCCGTCACGCCGGACTGCAGCGCCAGCATCAGCAGGATCCGCGCCTTGGGCGCGCGCAGATCGTCGGCCATGACGGCGCCGGCCTCGAACGAGGTCTTGCCGCCGCCCTCGAAGCCGTAGCTGGGCATAACGCGCCCGTTGTGCACGCGCGTGCTGACGACCACGGGCACGTTCTTGCCGATGGCGTACTTGGCGGCATCGAGCATGGCGACGTTCATGTTGCCCATGCCCAGGGCGTCGATGACGATGCCCTTGACGCCACGGTCCACCGCTTGGCGAACGGCCTGGCCGTTGGCGCCGCCGTACATGGGGAAGATTTCCACCTCGGGCATGGTCTGCGCCTGGATGGGCAGGTGCTGGCGGCGCGCGGGGGCGGAGGCGAAGTTCACGCGGTCCGGGTAGACCTCGCCTAGAAAGCCGAATTCACCCGAGCGGAAGGTCTCCACGTTGGCCGTGTGTGTCTTGGTGACGTAGCGCGCGGCGTTGATCTGGTTGTTCATGGCCAGCATGGCGCCCTTGTCGCGCGCCTTGGGGTCCACGGCGATGCGCACGGCGTTGAGCAGGTTGCGCGGCCCGTCGAAGTCGGACACCGAGGCATTGCGCTGCGCGCCGATGAGCACGATGGGCTTGGACGACTGCACGGTCAGGTCCAGCCAGAAGGCGGTTTCCTCCAGCGTGTCCGTGCCGTGCGAGACGATGGCGCCGGCCACCTCAGGGCGGGCCAGCGCGGCCTGTACGGCCTGGGTGAGCTGCACCCAGCGGGCCGGGTCCATGTAGTCGGAGGGCACGTTGGACAGGTTGTTGACCTGGATGCGCGCGTACTTGCCCACGTCGGGCACGGTGGCCAGCAGGTCGTCGCCCGAGATCGCGGGCACGGGCGCGTTCTTGACCGGGTCGATCTTCATGGCGATGGTGCCGCCCGTGGCGATGAACTGGACCACGGGCTTGTCCTGGGCGGCGGCGCTGGTAGCAATCATGGGCAAGGTGCAGGCAGTGAGCAGGGCGAGGGCGGTGCGGCGGAAGGCTTTCACGGGTGTTGTCTCCTTGTTGTGATGTCAAGGAGCATGCTAACCATGGCGTGCGGCCGGCCCGCGCTGCCGGCCCTGCGTGAAACCCTGATGGACAGGCGCGATCAGCGCGCATCAGCGCATCAAAGCGCCAGCGCGGCCTCGATGTCGGTGGACAGCTTGGCCGGCGCATCCTGCGGCGCATAGCGGCGGATGACCTGGCCGTCGCGGCCAACGAGGAATTTGGTGAAGTTCCACTTGATGGCCTTGGTGCCGAGCACGCCCGGCGCCTCGGCAGTGAGCCAGCGGTACAGCGGGTGGGCGTTGGCGCCGTTGACGTCGATCTTGCCCATGAGCGGAAAGCGCACGCCAAAGTTCAGGTCGCAGAAGCTGGCGATTTCCGATTCGCTGCCCTTTTCCTGGGAACCGAACTGGTTGCACGGAAAGCCCAGCACCACCAGGCCGCGCTCGCCGTACTGCTCATGCAGCGCCTGCAGGCCCGCGTACTGCGGCGTGAAGCCGCAGGCGCTGGCGGTGTTGACGATGAGCAGCACCTTGCCGCGGTAGTCCGACAGGGGACGGCCTGGCCCGTGATGGAGGTGGCCTCGAAGTCGTAGGCCGAGCGGGGCGCGGCGGCGGTGTCATTCATGCGGGTACTCCTGGAGTGGAGCGCCCATGGTAGCGCCGGGATACCCAGGGACACCCAGGGGCGCGCTGGCCGGGCATGGGGATGCGGACTTGTCTCACAGACAGCAGGTGAACAAAAACTTACCTTGGAAGGCAACAGGCGGGCACATCGGCCCGCCTGGTCCCGTTTCGCTGGCAGGTGTTTACAAGCCGCATAGGCGCATGCCTGCCGTAGTTTCCGTCCCACGATGAAGAGACCACGTATGAACCCCAACAGCACCCCACGAAGCAAGCCAAATCCAACGCCGGCAACGGCCACCTGGCGCTGGACCCCAAGGCCCTGGAGGCCGCCAAGCACAGCCTGGACGATGGCGCCGTGACCCCGCACTTCGGGCCCTGGCGCGAGGACATCATCAAGCTGCTCAATGACTCGCTGGCCACCGAGCTGGTGTGCGTGATGCGCTACAAGCGCCACCACTTCACGGCCGTGGGCCTGGCTTCGCCCGCCATTGCCGACGAGTTCCTGGTCCATGCCAACGAGGAAATGGCCCACGCCGACAAGCTGGCCCAGCGCATCGTGCAGCTGGGCGGCGAGCCCGACTTCAATCCCCAGACGCTGACCCAGCGCAGCCACGCCGACTACAACGGCGAGACGGACCTGAAGGCCATGATCCGCACCAACCTGATTGCCGAGCGCGTGGCCATCGAGGCCTACAGCCAGATGATCGACCTGATCGGCGACAAGGACCCCACCACGCGCCGGCTGATCGAATCCATCCTGGAGCAGGAGCAGGAACACGCGGACGAGCTGTCCGACTGGCTGGAGAAATAAGCACTTCCCGCCATTACCCGCCAGCCCGACAATACCGGGGCTTGGCCCATAGGCAAGGCACCCCGCGCGAGCGGGGTGCCGTTTTTTTGGGCATTCTCTCGGCTTCGCGGAATGGTCCCGCCCTATCGGCCCTGATGTCCTGTCATCAGGGCCGTCTTGCAATATGCGCTTTTCTTTCAATGACTTGAAGCTGCCCGACGCTGTGCTCGCAGCCTGGCAAAGGCTGCTGGCCAGCCGCATCGGCCAGCGCGTGGCGGCCCTGCCCTGGTGGCACCGCTGGCCCACGCGGCGCGAATGGCTGCTGTTCGCCGCTGCGCTGCCGCTGCTGTTTGCGCTGTATGTGCTGGCCCTGATCCCGTTCACGCCCGGCATCCGCGACATACGCAAGGCCAAGCTGGAGCAGCCCGCCCAGATCATGAGCGCGGATGGCAAGCAGCTCGCGCAGTTCAAGCGCAGCAACCGGCAGTGGGTGAAGCTCGACGAGATGTCGCCCTCGGTGATCAAGGCGCTGATCGCCACGGAGGACCACCGCTTCTACGAGCACCACGGCATGGACTGGCGCCGCACGCTGGGTTCGGTGGTGCACACGCTGCGCGGCGATCCGCAGGGCGGCTCCACCCTCACCCAGCAGCTCGCACGCAACCTGTACCCGACCGAGATCGGCCGCGCGCCCACGCTCAACCGCAAGCTCAAGGAGGCGATCACGGCCTTCAAGATCGAGGCGCTCTACACCAAGGACGAGATCCTCGAGACCTATCTGAACACCGTTCCCTTCCTCTACAACGCCTTCGGCATAGAGATGGCGGCGCGCACCTATTTCGACAAACCGGCCGCGCGGCTGACGGTGCTGGAAAGCGCCACGCTGGTGGGCATGCTCAAGGGCACGAGCTACTACAACCCCGTGCTCAACCCCGACCGCGCGCTGTACCGCCGCAACACGGTGCTGTCGCAAATGGTCAAGCGTGGCGTGCTGCAGGAGGCCGAGTTCGCCCAGCTCAAGAAGCGCCCCATGCGCATCAATTTCGAGCGCCAGGAAGAGCCCCTGGGCATGGCGCCCCACTTCGCGCAGCAGCTGCGCAAATGGCTGATCGACTGGGCCGACCGCAACGACTACAACATCTACACCGACGGCCTGGTGGTGCACACCACCATCGACTCGCGCCTGCAGAACTGGGCCAACCAGGCCGTGGCGCGCCAGACGCGCACGCTGCAGGGCGTGGCCAACGGCGCCTGGAGCCAGCGCGACGGCTGGAATGCCGCCAACCCGCTGGTGCAACAACTGGTGCGAGAGACCCCCGCCTGGCGTGCCGCGCGCAAACGCGCGGACGGCCAAGGCAAGGACAAGGTAACGGACAAGGACAGCGAGGAAGACACCCTCAAGGCCCTGCTGGCCGACAAGGCCTTCATGAAGCAGCTGCGCGAGGACAAGACGCGCGTGCAGGCAGGCTTTGTGGCGCTGAACCCGGCCACCTCCGAAGTGCTGGCCTGGGTGGGCAGCCGCGACTTCACGCAGGACGCCTACGACCATGTGCAGCAGGCACGGCGACAGCCCGGATCGACCTTCAAGCCCTTTGTCTATGGCGCCGCGCTGCAGCAGGGCGCCACCCCCGACGACAGGCGCGTGGACGGCCCCGTGGAAATCAAGCTGCCCGGCGGCGAAGTCTGGCGCCCCACCGACGCCACGCCACCCACGGGCCGCGAGATGACGCTGCGCGACGCCCTGGCCTACTCCAAGAACACCATCACCGCCGAAGTCATGCAGTCCGTAGGCCCCGCCCGCGTGGCGCGCCTGGCGCGCGCCCTGGGCGTGCGCCAGAGCCCGCTGGACGAAGTACCCGCCCTGGCCCTGGGCAGCAGCCCGGTGTCGCTGCTGGAGATGGTCAACGCCTATGCCAGCCTGGCCCACGGTGGCCGCTGGCTGCCGCCCATGATGGTCACGCGCATCGAGGACGCCGAGGGCAAAGTCATTGCCGAATTCAGCCCGCCCAAGCCCGAGCGCGCGCTGGACGAAGACCACGCCTACGCCCTGGTGGACATGCTGCGCGCCGTGGTGGACAAAGGCACTGCCGTGGCCGTGCGCCAGCGCTACGGCATCCACGCAGACGTGGCCGGCAAGACCGGCACCACCCAGGGCAATGCCGACGGCTGGTTCATCCTCATGCACCCGGAAATCGTCACCGGCGCCTGGGCAGGCTTCAACGACCCGCGCATCACCCTGCGCAGCGACCGCTGGGGCCAGGGCTCGCGCAGCGCCCTGCCCATGGTGGGAGACTTCATGTCCCGCGCCCTGCGCAGCCCCGTCATCGACGCCAAGGCCCGCTTCGAGCCGCCCGAACAAAGCCACTGGTGGTCCGACATGGTCGGCCGCCTGCGCGAACGCATGCAGGACTGGTGGCCTGACCAGCCGCCGCCCGCACAGCCCGGCCAACCCGCCACCCCGGAGCCGACTCCGGCCCCGGAACCCGCGCCCGAGCCCACGGAGCCACCCGGACCGGGCCTGTCGCCCGGCGAGGAAATCATAGAAAGCACCCCCGCCCTGCCCGCACCCAGCATCCCCCTCACCCAGGGCACGCTGGGCCCCACGGACCAGCGCGCAGTGCAGGAAGCCACCCCCGCCACGCCAGCCCTGCCCGGCGGCGAAGACGCCCCCGCAGGCACCGGCGTGGTGATCACGCCGATCCAACCCTGACCCGGCTGGCTGTTAGCTGTTGGCTGTTGGCTGTTGGCTGTTGGCTGTTGGCTGTTGGCTGTTGGCTGTTGGCTGTCCCCAGCCTCCCCCCTTCTGCCCACGCCTGCGTTGGGCGGGATGCGGGGTGGCAGCCCTGCCGAAGGACAGGGCTGCTTCGTTGTCTAGCTTGCCGCAGTTGTTTGAACGGATTGCGCCGCAGGCGCAAGGAGTGAGGTCTGCGGCACACCCCGCATCCCGCCCAACGCAGGTCGCCCGTAGCGAAGCGAAGGGTCGTGGGCAGTGCGGGGTGTACGTGTCAAGGACATGGGTAACAACTCAGCTCACAGACATGGGTAACACTTCAAGCTCACATAGTCCTTCTGGGGTCCTCGCACATCCTCTTCGTTGAAGCAGCCCAGTCGCACCGGCCCCAGATACACATCCCACTGGCCAGCGGCCACCTCCTGCATCCCGATCCACTGCCCCGCCAGCAGGTAGCCGATGTAGACCCGCAGCGCTCGCCAGTAAATCAGGCCGTTGTGGCTGACTCGAACTCGTTCCCAATGCTTCGGGTACTGCAGCTCCGGTAGCTTTGAGGGGTATGGCCTGGCCGAGTCGCTGTAATGCTGGGCCGGCATGCTTTGCTGCAAGGCCTCATGCGGGCGCTGCTGGTTGTAGTGCTCCACAAAGGCATCGAGCTGCATCTGCAATGCCGCTTTGTCCGCCGCAGGCTCTTTGCCCAGGGCATGCTTGAGCGTGCGGTGCATCCGCTCGTGGCGACCGTTTTGCTGTGGCTTGCCCCTCTCGATGCGCTCCGGCCTGATGCCCAGCCTTATCCACCATATCGCCAGGCGTGACAGGCCCGCCACGCCAGTAGTCGCGAACGGCGGACCGTTGTCACTGCGTATGCGCTCGGGCAGTCCGTATTGCCGAAACACCTGTTCGAAGCTGCGTTTGGCATCCTCGTAGTTGGGGCTGTCGTAGACATGCACGGCCAGCAAATAGCGGCTGGCGTGGTCCATGATGGTCAATGGATAGCACCAGTGACCATCGGCTGTCTTGAACTGGCCTTTGTAGTCTGCACTCCACACCCCATTGGGCTGCTTGCTCGTTCGCAAGGGCTGGGCCGTAGGCACCGAGCGTCTGCGTACACGCCTGCTGCAAACAAGCCCCTCAGCCTTCAGCACGTTGTAGATGGTGGTTTTGCTGGGTGTCTCCTGTGGGCCCCAACGCTGCAGGAGCAAAGCGTGCAGCTTCTTGGGCCCCATCTGTGACCTTTGCTGCGTGCGCAGCTCAATGATGGCCCGGCGCTGTGCATAGCTGATCGCCTGATTGTTCCCGTGGGGCCTGCGACTGCGTTCTTGCAATCCATCCATGCCCAGTTGGCGGTAACGCTCAACCCACTTGTAGGCCGTCTTGCGGCTGATGCCGTAGCGCCTGCACAGCTCGCTCAGCGGCACGCCACTGCGCAGATGGTCGGCTATGAAGAGCAGTTTCTCGTCCATGGGTGCGCACTCCTTCCAGGGCATGGTGATCGCTCCTTGGCTGCTGTTGGCTACAGCTGCCAAGCTTGGATCTGTTACCCATGTCCTTGTACTGATGTGTCACCTATGAGTGTGAGTCGTACCGGGGCGCGCTTCTTTGCTTCCTTTCTTATCGCGCGATAAGAAAGGGAGTCGGCCGCCGGGCCGAAACCCGGCTCCTGCCCGCCGCAAAGGCAAGCAGCAAAAATCAGTCCAGAAGATCAGCCCAGATCAGGCAAGAAACCAAGTCACCGCGAAGTCCGCGTATGACTCACATTGGCATCCACAGTCCCAAACACCGTCACCCCACTGCCACTGGACGCCTGGCTCCCCGAAACATCCCCAGGCACCCCGCCCGCGCAACCAGCCAGCCCCACACTCAGGGCCACCAGCACCATCGCGGCCAGCCCACGCATGCCGTACTTCATCGCAATCTCCTTCATCTCCGGCGTAACCGACCGGCACAGCCCATGTTAGCCGCGCCAACCCGCCGCCCCGTGAGCGAAGGTAATCACCCTTCCAGGTAAAGCGCAGCCAGCCGCTCGCGTGCAGCGCTGTCGATGCCCAGCGCATCCCGCAGATACCCCTCCATCCCTCCGAAGTCGGCCCGCACCATGTCGGTGGCCGCCGCCAGGTAAGACGCCTGCACGCGCCACAGCACATCCATCACCTCGGCCGGCATGGGAGCGAAGGTGGTGGCGGGGCGCTGGTAGAGCTGGTTGGTCAGCAGGTAGTCCTGCATCACGGTGTCCTCGTCCACGCCCAGCGCGGTGAGCAGCAGGGCGGCGGCCCAGCCCGTGCGGTCCTTGCCGGCCGTGCAGTGGAAGACCAGCGGGTCCTGGCTGTCCAGCAGCAGTTGGAACAGCTGTGCAAAGCGTGGTGCGTAGTCGTGCACGAAGCTGCGGTAGGTGTCCTGCATCAGCTCCTCGGCATGGGCGGCCGTGAGGTCATTGCCTGCGGCAATCAGGGCGCTGGCGCGCTGCACCACGGTGGGCTCGACGATGAGCGCATGGCGGGCAATGCCCGGCCATTCGTAGGCCAGGTGGGCGCTTTCCATCTTGCCCCGGAAGTCCGCGCTGCGCGCGAGCTTCAGGCCCTGCAGCACGTCCAGGTCCGCCGCGCTGAGGCCGGCCAGGTGGTCAGCACGGAACAGCGTGCGCCAGCGCACGCGCCGGCCATCCAGGCCCGCGTAGCCACCGAGGTCTCGGAAGTTGGAGGCGCCGTCCAGGCGGATGGAGCGCGAGGGCGCCGGGGAGGAAGCAGCGGCGGCAGCCGCTGCCGGGGTGAGCATTTCGGTATCCATGCCCGCTAGATTAGCCCAAGCATGTGTTGTCCCCGTGTCAGGCCGGCGACCCGCTCCGGCAAGGTGCAGAAGCGGGTCGCAGGATCAGGTCAGGCAGGCGCCTTACGCCAGATGCTTGCCCACGATGCCGGCCAGCTCGAACATGTTCACACTGTCCTTGCCGAAGACGGGCCGCAGCTTGTCATCGGCGCGGATGACGCGCTTGTCCTTGGGGTCCTGCAGGTTCTGGGCCTTGACGTATTCCCACAGCTTCTTGACCACCTCGGTACGCGCCACCGTGCCTTCGCCGATGACGGCGGCCAGGGCCGCGCTGGGCTGCAGCGTGCCGGCAACCGGCTTGCGCGCGGTCTTGGTGGCCGTCTTTGCCGTGGTCTTGGCCGCGGCTTTCTTGGCAGGCGCCTTCTTGGCCGGCGCGCTCTTGGCGGCCGCCGTCTTGCGCGGCGGGTACTTGCTGTCGCGCTGCTCGAACTCGAAGTTCACCTTGCCGGCCGCGCCATCCCAGACCAGGAAGGCCTTGAAGCTGCGGCGCGTGCGGTTGGAGACGAACTTGTCCAGCAGGTCGGTCTTGCCGGTCTGCAGCAGCTTTTGCATCTGCTCGCGCTCTATGGGCTGCTGCAGGATGATCTGGCCGCTCTTGAAGTCGCAGCTGGGCGTGGCCTGGGCCAGCGTGGGCACGGCCTTGGCGCAGACGTAGTTGCTGCCGTGCTCGAAGACCGGCGCGCCGCACTTGGGGCAGGGGCCCAGCGATTGCTGGCTGGCAAAGTCCACCAGCTCGCCCGTGTCTTCGGAGGCGGCGTCGTCGCCAAAGTCGAACTCGAGCTTGTAGTTGCCGCCTTCCTCATCGTGCACGATGGTGACCTCGGCCACGAAGGGCCAGCCGGCCTTGGAGCGAAAGCCGTCCAGCGGGCCCAGGCGGCGGTCGCGCAGCAGTTGCTCGGCCTCGGCCGTCTCGAAGGTGCGGCCTGCAGGCGACTTGGTGAACGAGAAGCCGCAGCCCGCGCCCTGTCCGTCGCTTCCCGTGCAGCCGTAGCGGCGGTAGTTCTCCTTGACCACGCCGCCGCAGTTGGGGCAAGGCGTGGACAGGGTGGCGTAGTCGCCGGGCACGGTGTCCCGGTCGTATTCCTTGGCCTTCTTGACCAGCTTTTCCGTCATGGACTGGATCTGCTGCATGAAGGCATCGCGCGAGAGCTGGCCCTTTTCCATCTGCGCCAGCTTGTACTCCCATTCGCCGGTGAGGTCGGCGCGCGAGAGTTCTTCCACGCCCAGGCCGCGCAGTAGGGTCATGAGCTGGAAGGCCTTGGCCGTGGGAATCAGCTCACGGCCTTCGCGCAGCATGTACTTTTCGGTCAGCAGGCCTTCGATGATGGCCGCGCGCGTGGCAGGCGTGCCCAGGCCCTTTTCCTGCATGGCCTCGCGCAGCTCGTCGTCCTCGACCTGCTTGCCGGCGCTTTCCATGGCGCCCAGCAGCGTGGCTTCGGAGTAGCGCGCGGGCGGCTTGGTCTTGAGGCCCTTGGGATCGACCTGGCCGGCGCGCGGCTGCTCGCCGGGCTGCACCGCGACCAGGGGCTGGCCCTTGTCGCCGTCCTTGCCGCCTTCGACCTCGTTGGCGGCTTCCTTGCCGTAGATGGCCAGCCAGCCGGGCTTGACCAGGATCTTGCCTTCGGTCTTGAAGCTGTGCTGCTCGACCTTGCTGATGCGCGTGGTCACCTGGTGCTCGGCGCTGGGGAAGAACACGGCCATGAAGCGGCGCACGACGAGGTCATAGAGCTTTTGCTCGGCCTCGGACAGGCCGCTGGGCGCCTGCGTGGTCGGGATGATGGCAAAGTGATCCGACACCTTGCTGTTGTCGAAGATGCGCTTGGTCGGGCGCACATAGTTCTCGTCCAGCGCCTGCTGGGCAAAGGGCGCCAGGTGGCGCATGCCGCTGCCGGCCAGCATGGCGAAGGTCTGGTGCGCCACGGGCACGTAGTCCTCGGGCAGGGCACGCGAGTCGGTACGCGGGTAGGTCAGGGCCTTGTGGCGCTCGTACAGGCTTTGCGCCAGCGACAGCGTGGTCTTGGCCGAGAAGCCGAACTTGCCGTTGGCCTCGCGCTGCAGGCTGGTCAGGTCGAACAGCAGCGGGCTGGCCTGGGACGTGGGCTTGGACTCCTCGGTGACCTGGGCCGGCTTGCCGCGCACGGCGTCGGCAATGGCCTGGGCGTCGCGCTGGTTCCAGATGCGGTCGGCGCGGGCTTCCGCATCCTCGCTCTTCTTCCATTGGGGATCGAACCACTTGCCCAGGTACTGGCCGGCCTGCGCATCGAAGGCGGCATGCACTTCCCAGTAGTCGCGGCTCACGAACTTGCGGATCTTTTCCTCGCGCTCCACCACCAGGGACAGCGTGGGCGTCTGCACGCGGCCCACGGTGGTCAGGAAGAAGCCGCCATCGCGAGAATTGAAGGCCGTCATGGCGCGCGTGCCGTTGATGCCCACCAGCCAGTCGGCCTCGGAGCGGCTGCGCGCGGCGCTGGCCAGGCCCAGCATCTGCGCATCGCTGCGCAGGTTCTGGAAGCCGTCGCGGATGGCCTGCGGCGTCATGGACTGCAGCCACAGGCGCTTGACCGGCTTGCCCAGGCCCTTGCCGTCGGGCTTGGCGCCTGCGGCGTACTGCTCGATCAGGCGGAAGATCAGCTCACCCTCGCGGCCCGCGTCGCAGGCGTTGATGAGTTCGGTGACATCCTTGCGCTTGGCCAGCTTGACCACGGCATTGAGCCGGCTCTTGGTCTTGTCCACGGGCTTGAGGTCGAAATACGGCGGAATCACCGGCAGGTTGGCAAAACTCCATTTGCCGCGCTTGACGTCGAATTCCTCGGGCGCCTGGATTTCCACCAGGTGGCCCACGGCGCTGGTCACGACGTAGTGCTCGCTCTCGAAGTATTCATCGTGCTTGTCGAATTTGCCCGCCACCGGAGTCAACGCGCGGACGATGTCCTGCGCGACCGAAGGCTTCTCAGCAATCACCAGGGTCTTTGTCATTGTGTGTACTCGTCATTCCCCGCAGGACCTGCATGTCGCAGCCTGCGCTTCTACAATCCATGGCTCACGCGTGTACGTACGTGTACGCGCACGCGCATGTGTGCCTATTCAAGTTATCAGAGAAAACATGCCCCGCACAGCTTTGGCCCCTTCCGGCGGCCGCCGTATCCAGACCCGCCGCTCGGGTGTCCATGGCAAGGGCGTCTTCGCCGCGCAGGATCTTGCCGAAGGCGAGGTCCTTGTCGAGTACGTAGGGGAAATCGTCAGCTGGCAGGAGGCCCAGGACCGGCATCCGCACGACCCCAGCCAGCCCAACCATACCTTCTACTTCCACGTGGACGAAGACCGCGTGATCGACGCCAACTATGGCGGCAACTCGTCGCGCTGGATCAACCACAGCTGCGCTCCCAATTGCTACACCGATGAGCGCGATGGCCGGATTTTCATCGTCGCGCTGCGCAACATCGCCGCCGGCGAGGAGCTGAGCTACGACTACGGCCTGATCATCGACGAACCCTACACCAGGAAGCTGAAGGCCGAGTATCCATGCTGGTGCGGCGCGGCCACCTGCCGCGGCACGCTGCTGGCGCCCAAGCGCGGCTGGCGCCCGCCCATGCCCGGCGATGCATTGCCGGCCAGCGCAAAGCCGGCATCGGAACAATCTGAAAAGACAAAGCGGGCCAAAAAGCAGCAGGTCAAAGCGGAAAAGCATTTGGAAAAGGCCCCCCAAAAGCCAAGGAAAAAATCCCGCAAATCCTCCACAAAGGCCGGCGCATGATGGCATCGTCCCCCATTCACTGGCCTGCGGAATCGCTGTGGCAGGCCATCGAGCCGCAACTGCCGGGCTTTTCCGTGGAAATCGTGCCCAGCATCGGCTCGACCAATACCGAGTTGATGGCGCGTGCCCGCGATGGCCGCAACGAACCCGTGCTGCTGGTGACCGAAGTGCAGACCGCCGGCCGGGGCCGGCTGGGCCGCCAGTGGACCAGCGGCGTGGGCGATTCGCTGACCTTCTCGCTGGGCATGCCGCTGGCGCCTGCCGACTGGTCCGGCCTGTCGCTGGCCGTGGGCCTGAGCGTGGCGCAAAGCCTGCAGCCGCAATTGCCCGCCCCGGGCTCGCAGCGCCCGCGCATCGGCCTCAAATGGCCCAACGACCTGTGGATCGACGGCGACCGCAAGCTCGGCGGCATCCTGATCGAGACGGCCAGCTTTGTCGGCAGCGCCGCGCATGAACCCGGCACGCCGCGCTACGTGGTCGTGGGCATCGGCCTGAACGTGCGCCCGCGCCCCGGCGACGGCATGCGCACGCCCCCGGCCAGCCTGCTGGAGCTGGACGAACGCCTGGACGCGCCCACCGCCCTGGCCTGCGTGCTGCCGGGCCTGGTCTCCGACATCCAGACCTTTGCCGCCCAGGGCTTTGCGCCGCTGGTGGAGCGCTTTGCCCAGCGCGACCTGCTGCGTGGCCGCGCCGTCAATCTCAGCGATGGCGAAAGCGGCACGGCCGAGGGCGTGGGCCCCGATGGCGCGCTGCTGGTGCGCACGGCGCGCGGCCTGCAGGCCATCACCAGCTCGGAGATCAGCGTGCGCCCGGCTGCTGTAGGCTAGGGCGGGTGACTCATCACTAGGGCCCAAGAAACGACATGCTGCGAATCGCCTTCCTGCTGCTGGTGCTGGCCAATGCCGGCTACTACCTCTGGAACCACGGCCAGCTCCAGGCCCTGGGCCTGGCACCGCCATCCCAGACCGAGCCCGAGCGCCTGGGCCAGCAGGTGCGCCCGGAGGCGCTGAGCCTGCTGAGTGTGGACAACGCGCCGCCCCTTCCTCGGCCACCCAGGCCACGGCTCCTGCATCCCCTGCGGCACCCGCAGCACCTGCGGCTCCTGCGGCACCGGCCAGTGGCGAGGAACCCGCCGCACCGGCTCGCCCCGAGAAAGCCGCGGGCCAGCCCACCAGCTGCCTGGTGGCCACGGGCATCGAAGACCGCCATGCCGAGGCGCTGCGCCGCGGCCTCATCGCCCAGGTCGCCAGCGACCAGTGGGACCTGAGCAGCACGCACCAGCCGGGCCGCTGGATGGTCTACATGGGCAAGTTCCCCGATGCCGAGTTCCTGGAGCGCAAGCGCGCGGAACTGCGTGCACGCAAGATCGACTTCGACCGCGCAGGCAGCGCGCTGGAGCCCGGCCTGTCGCTGGGCCGCTTCTCCTCCGAGGAAGCGGCCACGCGCGAGCTGACCAACGTTGCGCGCCAGGGCGTGCGCACGGCCCGCGTGGTGCAGGAGCGCCCCGACATCACCCTCTACACGCTGCGCCTTCCCCAGGCCACGCCCGCGCTGCGCAGCCAGGTCGAGTCCATGGGCGGCAAGGCCTTCGAGGGCAAGCCGTTCAGGCCCTGCTGAGCCCCGCCAGGGCACGATGAAAAAAGGCCCGCGATCCTGTGATCGCGGGCCTTTTGCATTTCACTCGCAGAGGCTTCAGAGCGTACGCGGATCGGTGGCCATCAGCTGCTCCACCAGCACCTTCAGGTCGGTGGTCAGGCGCAGGTAGCCGGCCTGGTCGAGGTCCAGGGTCTGCTCGTTCATGTAGAGCTTGCGGTTGATCTCGATCTGGATGCTGTGGCGGTGCTCGGCGGGCTTGCCGTAGCGGCGCACCAGCTCCACGCCCTTGTAGGGATGGTTGTAGTCCACGCTGTAGCCGCGCTCGCGCAGGAAGGCGCAGATGCGCTCGGACAGCGCCGGGCTGGCCGTGCTGCCGTCGCGGTCGCCGATGACGAAGTCGGCATGGACCAGGCCCGGGTGCAGCGTGGCATGGCTGGCTGCGACGGAAGGCATGGAGTGGCAGTTGATATGGATGCTGTAGCCATGGCGCGCATGGGCGCCGTCGATGGCGCGCTCCACGGCGGCGTGGTAGGGCTTCCAGCAGCGCTCGATGCGCTGCAGCAGTTCAGCGGCGGGCAGCTGGCGGTCATAGATGGGCACGCCCTCATCGGTGAACTTCCAGATCAGGCCCTTGCCCAGGCGCACCTTCTGCAGCACGACCTGGTCGGTGGTGACGGGCAGCGGCCACTCGCCCTCGATCATGGTGGTGTCGATCTCGGTGGTGTCGCGGTTGGCGTCCAGGTAGATGCGCGGGAAATGCGCCTCCACCCAGCTCACGCCCAGGCCCGGCGCAAAGGCGTAGATCTTCTCCACATGCGTGTCCTCGGCTTGGCGCAGCGTGGCCAGCGGCAGGCAGGAGCCGAAGTCCGTCGGGTAGACCGTGCCGCTGTGCGGCGAGTCCAGCACCACGGCACTGGCGCCGGCAACGCTGGTGACCATGGGCGGCGCGGCATCGGCCGCGCCGGAGCCTGCCACGCCGGGCAGGGATTGCAGGAAGTTCTGACTGATCAGTCGCAGGACGGGATGCATGAGGAAGTGGTCTATCTCGGTTACGCATTGCACCGCTGCGCTGCGGCCAGCCCGCCATGAAACTGGCGCGTCCCAGGCCAGGGACGCCGAGCAAGGGCCGCCCCGCAGCGAGGGCGTCGTCCCCCTCCCGCGAAGCGAGAGAGGGGGAAGGCGCGAAGCGCCTCAGGGGGAGCCTTTAATCCAGCTGGATCTGGGCCGTGGCGGCAATCTTCTTCATCTTGGCGACTTCGCTGGCGATCTGCTTGGTGAAAGCGTCGCTGCTGGTGCCGGAGATGTACAGGCCCTGGGCCGCCATGCGCTTTTGCACGGCCGGGTCCTTGAGCGCGGCCGCGATGGCCTTTTGCACGCGGGCGATCTGCTCGGGCGGGGTGCTCTTGGGGGCCACCAGGCCGAACCACGAAGGATCATTCAGGTCGGCATGGCCGGCTTCGGCGTAGGTCTGCACGTCGGGCAGCACGTCCAGGCGCTCATGCCAGGACACGGCCAGGGCCTTGACCTTGCCGCCCTTGATGTGGGGCAGCGAGGAAGCCACCTGGTCGAAGTACACGGGAACCTGGCCACCGAGCACGTCGTTGATGGCCGGGCCTGCACCGCGGTAGGGGATGTGCTGCATCTCGGTGCCCGTGCTCTTCATGAACTGGGCGCCCCACATGTGGCCGATGGTGCCGTTGCCGGGTGTTGCGAAGCTGACCTTGCCGGGGTTGGCCTTCAGGTACTTCACGAACTCGGCGAAGTTGTTGGCGGGCACCAGCTTGGGGTTGATCACGATCACGCCAGGCGCCTTGACGATCTCGGTCACGCCGACGAAATCGTTGATGGCGTCGTAGGGCAGCTTCTTGAACACGGCGGGGTTCACGCCGTGCGTGGACAGCGTGGCGATGCCGAAGGTCACGCCGTCGGTGGCACGCGCCACTTCGGCCATGCCGATGGAGCCGCCAGCGCCGGCCTTGTTCTCGATCACCACGGCCTGGCCGCCCAGCAGCTTGGGCAGCACGTCCTGCATGTTGCGCGGGACCATGTCGGTGGAGCCACCAGCAGGGAACGGAACGACGATGCGCAGGGGACGGGAGGTGTCCTGGGCGAAGGACATTCCAGGAACGACAGAAGAAGCGGCGATGGAAGCAAGGAAATGACGTCGTTGCATAGGATCTTTCTTACAAACAAGTTCAGATTAAAAGAAATCTGCTCACAAAAAAAGCAAATACTGTGCCTGTTAATATTCCAAACAGGAATACTTTCATCATATCCCTGTCATGAGTTTGCGCCGCCTCAACCCGCCCACGCATCTGCTGCGCGCTTTCTCCACCGTGGTGCGCTTCGGGGGCGTCTCGCGCGCGGCCGAAGCCTTGCACCTGACGCAAAGCGCAGTCAGCAAGCAGATCCAGGAGCTGGAGAAATGGGTGGGCGTGCCGCTGTTCGAACGCGAGCGCAAGCGCTTGAGGCTGACGCCCGCGGGCGAGCGCTATGAGCGCGCAGTGCGCGCCCTGCTGGGCCAGCTGGAGGCAGCCACCCTCGAACTCATCACCAGCGATGACAGCCGAGGCGCGCTGCACCTGTCATCGCTGCCGACTTTCGCGGCCAAGTGGCTGATCCCCAGGCTGCCCCAGTTTCAGCAGCGCTATCCACAGATCACGCTGCACTTTGTACCCTACGTACACAGCTACCAATTTGACAGTCCGGGGCTGGACTGCGCAATTTTGTTTGGCGACGGGCACTGGAATGGCGCGCATGCCCACTATCTGGTGGGCCGCCAGGTGGCCCTGATCGCACCGCCGCGTGGCGCAGGCCCCGAGGCACGCATCACCACCCCACAGGACGTGGCGCGCTGCACCCGGCTGCGCCATGTGACCATTCCCGATGCCTGGGCGCGCTGGAGCGAGGCCCATGGCGTCAACGGCATCAGCCCCCTTGCGGGCCCGCAGTTCGACCAGTTCCAGACCATCATCCGCGCCGTGATGGCCGGCATGGGCATCGCCCTGGTGCCGCGCTGCCTGGTGCAGGACGAGATCGCGGCCGGCCTGGTGAACGAGCCCCTGCCCCAGCACGGCTACCAGAGCGCCCTGGGCTACTGGCTGTGCTATCCGGCCGACCGCGCCAACCACGGCACCCTGGGCATCTTCCGCAACTGGCTGGTGGACCATGCCGCGCAGACGCCGGGACGGATCGCGGTGGCGCCTGTGGCTCCCGGGGAATCTGCGGCAGCCGGGGAAGCCCCGCCACCTATGCCGCAGGCTTGGGCGACGGCGGCGAGCGCAGCGCCTTGAAGCGCACGCTGAAACGCGCACCCGGCGGCTGCTGGCCCGGATGCGCATCTTCCAGCACCACCTGGGCGCCATGCTGGCGCGCGATCTCCAGCACGATGGGCAGGCCCAGGCCCGAGCCATCGGCCTCCGAGCCCAGCACGCGGTAGAACGGCTGGAACACCAGCTCGCGCTCGGCCTCGGGCACGCCCGGTCCCGAATCCTCCACCTGCAGCAACAGGACCTGACCGAAGGGATCGGCCAGCACGCGCACCGTGACCATGCCGGGCCGGCTGCTGCTGGAAGGCGTGTAGTTGATGGCGTTGTCCACGAGGTTGCGCACCAGCTCCGTCAGCAGCGTGGCGTTGCCCTGCAGCCAGACGCCGGTGGCTGATGACTCGGCGCCGTCGTATCCCAGGTCCACATGCTTGTCCATGGCGCGCGGCAGGCAGTCGCGCACCACGTCGGTGACGATGCGCACCAGGTTGCAGGGCTGCATGGCCAGGCCGCGGCCCACGCCGGCGCTCTCGGCGCGCGCCAGCGCCAGCAACTGGTTCACCGTGTGCGTGGCGCGGATGCTGGAGCGCGCGATCTGGGCCAGGGACTGCCGCAACTCCTCCGTGCTCACGCCCTCGCGCTGGGCCAGTTCGGCCTGCATGCGCAGCCCGGCCAGCGGTGTCTTGAGCTGGTGGGCCGCGTCGGCCAGAAAGCGCTTTTGCGTGGCCAGCGAATCACCGAGCCGCCCCAGCAGGTCGTTGACCGAGTCCACCAGCGGCACGACTTCCAGCGGCACGTCCTTGTGGTTGATGGGCGAGAGGTCCTCGGGCCGGCGCGCGCGGATGCGCTCCTCCAGCCGGTGCAGCGGCTTGATGCCGCGCGCCAGCGCCAGCCACACCAGCAAGGCGGCCAGGGGCAGGATGACGAACTGCGGCAGCATCACGCCCTTGATGATTTCCGTGGCCAGCACGCTGCGCTTTTCGCGCGTCTCGGCCACCTGGACCAGGGCCTGGGGCTCGTCGGGCAGGGGCATGCGCACCCAGACATGGGCCACGCGCAGGTCAATGCCGCGAAACTCCGCATCGCGCAGCTGCACGGCGCCGCCGGTCGGTGCACCGCCGGGCGATAGATCGCCGGATGGCGGATCGTCGGACTCGGGCGGCAGCGGCAGATCGCGCTCGCCGGCCAGGTATTCGCCCTTTACGCCCAGCACCTGGAAATACACGGTGTCCGACTCGTCGGCGCGCAGGATCTCGCTGGCCGATTGCGGCAGGTTGAACAGCACCTTGCCCTGCTGCACCATCACCAGCTGCGCCAGCGCCTGGGCGTTGTACTCCAGCGCGCGATCGAACGGCTTGTTGGCAAGGCCCTGGGCCACCAGCCAGGTCAGCGCCAGGCTCACGGGCCACAGCAGCAGCAGCGGCGTGAGCATCCAGTCAAGGATCTCGCCGAACAGTGAGCGCTGTTCACGCTGGAAGATTTTCATCGGCGGGCAGCCCTCACGACGGGTTCACGGCCCCGTGGCATCCGCCACTATGCGCAGGCAAGCCAACCCGGGCCTGACAGCCAGGGCAGCGGCCTCAGGAAGCGATCTTCTCAAGGCAGTAGCCCAGGCCGCGCACGGTGGCGATGCGGATGGGGCCGCGCTCTATCTTCTTGCGCAGGCGGTGGATATAGACCTCGATGGCGTTGTTGCTGACCTCGTCGCCCCATTCGCACAGGCGCTCGACCAACTGGTCCTTGCTGACCAGCCGGCCCGCACGCTGCAGCAGCACTTCCAGCAGGCCCAGCTCGCGCGCCGACAGCTCGACCATCTTGCCGTCAATGGTGGCCACGCGGCCGGCCTGGTCGTAGACCAGGGGGCCGTGCTTGATGGTGCTGCTGGCGCCACCCATGCCGCGCCGCGTGAGAGCGCGCACACGCGCCTCCAGCTCGGACAGCGCAAACGGCTTGGCCATGTAGTCGTCGGCGCCGTAGTCCAGCCCCTGCACGCGCTCTTCCACGCTGTCGGCCGCCGTGAGGATGAGCACCGGCAGCGCATCGCCCCGGCCGCGCAGCTTCTTGAGCACTTCAAGCCCGTGCATCTTGGGCAGGCCCAGGTCCAGGATGAGCAGGTCGAACTCGCTGCTGGTCATCAGCGCGGTATCGGCCTCGCTGCCGTTGGCCACATGGCTGACCACGGCGCCCGAGCCGCGCAGGCTGCGCAGCAGACCATCGGCCAGGACCTGGTCGTCTTCGGCAATCAGAATGCGCATGGGGTTGTCTCCTGAAATACAGACGCGCTCTGGATGTTGGAAATGCGCGTCTTTGATTCCTAGGATTCTAGGATGCGCCCCGCCCCACGGGCAGGGACCTTACCCGAGTGAGCCGCCGCCCGCATAGGCCTCCAGCCCCAGCGCCACCACGGTGGCGATGTCGTCGCCGACTTCCTCGCGGAACTCGGCCTCGGCCTGGGACACGGCGTCATGGAAGGCCTGCAGCCATGCCAGGCCCGCAGGCGTGAAGCGGATGCGGCGTGCGCGCGCATCGCGCTCGTCGCTTTCGCGCGTGACCAGGCCCCAGGCCTCGCACTGGGCCACCAGGTCGCCCATGGACTGCTTGGTCATGCCAGCGCGCTCGGCCAGGTCGGTGAGCCTGTCGCCAGCCAGCGACAGATGCCGCGTGATGTGGATGTGGGCAGCCCCCACCTTGTCGCGCGCCGCAAGATTGGACAGCGCAAGCGGCACCTCCACATCGCGCGCCATGAGCTGCAGCACACGCGCGTCGAACCGCCGCATGGCATGGCCGAGCAGGCGGCCCAGGTGGGTCTGGCGCCAGGCATCGGCGGGCGGCGTGACGGGGGAAAACTCACTCATGGATGCATTGTGGAGGCAAATCCAACAAGTCAGGAAAACTGACTAAAAACACCAACAAAACAAACCAACAAGCCCATAAACTACTGTTCAAGCATCCAGCCTGAATGCAAATACAGAGCTGAAACCCCAGCCAACCCAGGAGTCCGCATGAACACCGCCGTCACCACCGCCAACAGTGAAAAAGCCAAGGCCCTGCAGGCCGCACTCGCCCAGATCGAAAAGCAGTTCGGCAAGGGCACGATCATGCGCCTGGGTGAAGGCGAAGCCATCCAGGACATCCAGGTCGTCTCCACCGGCTCGCTGGGCCTGGACATCGCCCTGGGCGTTGGCGGCCTGCCCCGTGGCCGCGTGATCGAGATCTACGGCCCTGAATCCTCGGGCAAGACCACGCTGACGCTGCAGGTCATCGCCGAAATGCAAAAGCAGGGCGGCACCTGCGCCTTCATCGACGCCGAGCACGCACTGGACACCAGCTACGCCCAGAAGCTGGGCGTGAACCTCAACGAAGTGCTGATCAGCCAGCCCGATACCGGCGAGCAGGCCCTGGAAATCGTGGACAGCCTGGTGCGCTCGGGCGCCGTGGACATGATCGTCGTGGACTCGGTGGCCGCCCTCACACCCCGGGCCGAAATCGAAGGCGAGATGGGCGACCAGCTGCCCGGCCTGCAGGCCCGTCTGATGAGCCAGGCGCTGCGCAAGCTGACAGCCACCATCAAGAAGACCAACTGCATGGTCATCTTCATCAACCAGATCCGCATGAAGATCGGCGTGATGTTCGGCAGCCCCGAAACCACCACGGGCGGCAATGCGTTGAAGTTCTACGCCTCGGTCCGCCTGGACATCCGCCGCACCGGCACCATCAAGAAGGGCGACGAGGCCATCGGCAACGAGACCAAGGTCAAGGTCGTCAAGAACAAGGTCTCGCCTCCGTTCAAGACCGCCGAGTTCGACATCCTCTTCGGCGAAGGCATCTCGCGCGAAGGTGAAATCCTGGACATGGGCGTCAACGCCAAGATCCTCGACAAGTCAGGCGCCTGGTATGCCTACAACGGCGAGAAGATCGGCCAGGGCCGCGACAACGCCCGCGAATTCCTGCGCGAGAACAGCGGCCTGGCCGTGGAAATCGAGAACAAGGTGCGCGACAGCCTGGGCATCGCCCTGCTGCCCACGGCCGGTGGCGATGCCCCCGAAGCCAAGGCCGCCAAGGCGGGCAAGGCCAAGGCCGACAAGGACGGCGTGATCGAAGCCTGAGCGGCCTGACCCCTCACTGCAGGCGCTGCCGCGCCTGCACACACTGTGTTTGCCATCTTGGCGCAGGCTCACGTCTGCGCCTTTTTTATCGCCGGGACGCCCCAAGGCAAAAAAGCGGCCCCCTTGGGGGGCAGCGGACCTTGCGCAGCAAGGGGAGCGTGGGGGCCTTTTTTATTCGGGACGATTCAGGAGACATTGCCGCATGGGATTCGCCAAGCTGTCGCTCAAGGGCCGGGCGCTCAAGCTGCTGGGCCAGCGCGAACATTCACGGCTGGAGCTGGAACGCAAGCTCGCCCCCATGTGGAGGAAGGCGAAGACCTGGGCGCCATGCTCGACGCGCTGGAGCAGCGCGGCTTCATCAGTGCCCAGCGCGTGGCCGAGTCCGTGCTGCACCGCAAGGCCGCGCGCTTTGGCACGGCACGCGTGGTGCAGGAGTTGCGCAACAAGGGACTGGACGACGGCCTGGTGCGCGCCGCCGCAGAGCAACTGCGCGCCACCGAACTGCAGCGTGCCCTTGCCGTATGGCGCCAGCGCTTCGGCGCACCACCGGCCACACCGCAGGAACGACTTAAGCAGATGCGTTTCCTGGCCGCGCGCGGTTTTGGTGGAGAAATTGCGAGCAAGGTGCTGCGGGGGCGCAGCGAAGACTGGGACGCAGGAGCAGAGGACGAAGGCTAGCCTGCGCGCCGGGTCGCACCCCAGCACACCAGCGACCCCACGGTCACCAGCACCACGCCCTGCCAGAAGCCCCAGCCCGGCTGCACCTGCAGCCAGGCACTGGCCAGCAAGGCAGAGAACACGGGCGTGAAGTACGAGGCGGCAGCCATCACGGCCAGATGCCCGTGCTGTATGCCGTGCTCCCAGCAGCTGTAGCCCAGGGCGGTGAGCCCGCCCACGGCCAGCAATTGAAGCACCACGGTGCCTGACCATTGCATGCCGCCTTCACCGCCCAGCCACAGCCATTTGATCCACAGCGCCAGCGCGGTCCATATCAGGAAAAGGCCCACGGCATTGTGGCCACCGCCCCAGCGCCGCGCAGCCAGCGAATAGCAGGGCCACAGCAGGGCCGCGCCAAAAGCCAGTCCATACGCCAGCGGGTTGGACAGCATGTGGTCCGCCATGCCCCGCAGTTGCAGCGAGTCGCCGCCCAGCACGCGCGTCAGCCCCCACAGGCACAGCAGCACGCCGGGCCACAGCCACCAGCGCGCATGCTGCTGGCGCAGCAGCACGGCCAAAACGATGGTCAGGCTGGGCCACAGGTAATTGATCAGCCCCAGCTCCAGCGCCTGGGCGCGGTCCTGCGCCAGGCCAATCGCCAGCGACAGGCAGATCTCGTAGACCGCAAACAGCAGGCCGCAGCCCCAGAAGTAGGCCGGATGCATGGCCCGCCACTGCGAGGGCCCGGGCAGGCCGCGCACGGCGGCCACGCACAGTGCGCTGACCGTGTAGAGCATGGCTGCGCCGCCCACGGCGCCCAGCGGCTCGGCCACCGAGCGCATCAGGCCCACGGTGCAGCTCCAGCACACCACGGCCAGCAGTCCGATGGCGGTGGCCCGGCCGGCGGCCACGGGGGAGTTGTTCTGCAGGGAAGACACGTCGATGGCTGCGCGCGGCAGCTCAGTGCGGCTGCAGCAGCTGGCGCAGCGAGTGGTACAGCGCATCCGAGCCATGCGCGGTGTTGTCCGCATCGAACGAGAACTCGTTGCTGGACTGCGTGCCCGTCGCATCCTCGGGCCGGGCTTCCATGAAGAAGGACAGGAAGCGCGCGCCCTGGCGGCGGTGCATGGTCAGCACTTTCTCCAGCCGCTGCGGCGACAGGGCCACCAGCGGATGGAACTCCGTCACGCCATAGGCCGTGTGGCCATAGCGGCGCAGCATCTGGCCGACCAGCGGGCCGTAGGTATCTTCGCCGTACAGGCTGACACCCAGGGACAGCCCCGGCATGCGCTGCAGGCTGCGCTCCACGGCGTAGCGGTTGGCATCCCAGCTCGGATTCGCATGGGGGTTGAGCTGGTGGGCAAAGCGAGGAACCCGGCCCAGGCAGCCGTGGCCGATGTGCTCGGAAAAGCCCTGGATGTAGTCGGCCACCTGCTGCTCGCGGAAATCGTTCCAGTCCGTGACCAGCGGGTTGTAGAACAGCGCCAGCCGGTCCTGCGGGCTGTCCACCCAGAATTCCACGCCGTCCGGCAGCTTGCCGAAGTCGGGCAAGGCCTCGGCGGCATGGGGCCTGGGCTCGCCCTGGTTGCGGTCCATCACGGCGATCTGGCGCGTGGCCAGCAGGCCCAGGCTGCGTCCACCGGCCTGCAGCACCACGTCGATGCGGTGCAGGCCCTCGCCCAGCGCCGGATAGCGGATGTCGGCACGCCAGCCCACATCGGGCGTGAGGAACCCGGGCTTGGCCTGTGCCACGTCCTGGCGGTGCATGTGCACGGGGGCATGCGAGTAAGGGCGCCCGTCCACGAAGACGGCCACGGCCAGCTGCTTTTGCAGCTTCGCATCGGGCGAGTGGACCCAGCCGGACACGGGCACGGTGCCGGCTGCATAGCTGTCGATGTGCTGGAAGAAGTTCTGCAGCGGCTCGCTGCGGATGTTGCGCGACGGCGGCTCGACCGCGTCGAAGCTGGCAAAGCCGGACTTCAGGTGGGCATTGAGCCGCGCGATGTCGCCATAGCGCTGGCGCAGGAATGCATGGAAGCCCGCCACGGAGGCCGGGCTGTAGTCGGTGACCGCATAGCCTTCGGCCGCGAACCCCATGCCGGCCTCGAATCCCGGGAACAGCTGGTGCGTCTCGCCCAGCACGGTGAGGGCGCGCAGCTGGTGCATGGCGGCATCGCCTGCGGCGCATATGCGCTCGGCCAGGGCATCGACGACCAGCTTGCGCACGCGCGTGACTTCGTTGTCCTGCCGCGCGACCGACCACGGGAAGATGCGCGCGCCCAGATAGCTGTCCAGCGGCAGCGGCCCCTTGGGTGTCCACGCAAGATTGGCGGGATCGGCGGCCAGGCGCTCCTCGGCCTTGGAGTGCACCTCGAAATGCGTGGCGAACAGATACAGCACCACGGGCCGGTGCGCCTGCGCCACCGTGCGTACCACACGGTCCAGCGCCTCGCCCCGGACCTCCCAGGCCTGGCCATTCCACTGCACATAGCGCAGCAGCGGCACGCTGAGCGTATAGCCCAGGTCCAGTTCACCCTGGGGCCGGCCCAGGCGCTGCAGCGTGGCTTTCACCATTTCTGCGGCCGAGCCCTGCGGACCCAGGCAACTGGCGGGTATCTGCTGAAATTCCTTGGGAAAATCCTCGCGCAGCCCGTCCTGCACCAGACAGGCCTCCATATTGCCCAGCAGCGGACTCAGCAGCAGGCGCGATGAAGACGGCAATGCAGGCCGCAGCTTCCAGGCAAACACAACGACCAGCAGGCACAGCACGGCCAGGGCCAGGACATGGCCCCAGACCGGACTGCGCCGGCCCGGCAGGGACGCGGACGGTGGCGTGGCCGGGCTCACAGGCCCAGCATGATCTGCAGGTTCTGCACGGCGGCGCCGCTGGCGCCCTTGCCCAGGTTGTCCAGGCGGGCGATCAGCACGGCCTGGCGGTACTGCTCATTGGCGAACACGCGCAACTCCAGCTTGTTGGTGTCCGTCAGCGTGTCGGCGGCCAACTTCATGTCATCGGTCGGCGGCAGCACCGACACCCATTGCTCCGGCGTGTTGGTGGCCGCGTAGTGGGAGGCCAGCGCATCGTGCAGGTCCGCCGCCTTGGGCGCGCCCGGCAGCAGTTCCAGATGCAGCGGCAACTGCACCAGCATGCCCTGGCGGAAATTGCCCACGGCGGGAATGAACACCGGGCGGCGCGTCAAGCCGGTGTATTGCAGGATCTCGGGAATATGCTTGTGCGTCAGGCCCAGCGCGTAGGCCTCGTAAGGTGCGGCCGTGCCAGCCTCATAGGCTTCGATCATGCTGCGGCCGCCGCCCGAATAGCCGGACACCGAGGGCAGGCTCAGGCCGTGGTCGGCAGGGATGAGGCCCGCGGCAACCAGCGGGTGCAGCAGCGCGATGGCTCCCGTCGCATAGCAGCCGGGGTTGGACACGCGCTTGGCAGTCTTGACCGCCTCAAGCTGGCCGGCACGCAGCTCTGGGAAGCCATACACCCAGTCGGGCGCCACGCGGTGGGCCGTGGATGCATCGATGATCTTGATGGTGCGGCCGGTCTCGGCCTCGATGGAATCGACCATGGCCACGGTCTCGCGCGCGGCATCGTCATGCAGGCACAGGATGACCAAGTCCACGCCGGCGATCAGCGCACGCTTGGCGGCAGGATCCTTTCGCAGCTCGGGGGCAATGCTGACCAGCTCCACGCCGGACAGATCGACCAGACGCTCACGGATCTGCAGCCCTGTCGTGCCTGCTTCGCCATCGATAAAGACTTTTGCCATCGCTGTATTTCTCCTGCTGCGCGGCCCTCCTGGAGCCGCTGCGGCACCATTGCCGCGTTCCAGCTGCGGATTCTCACCGAAACCGGGTCCCCCTGCGCCCGTTGTCGCAAAACGGTTGGCGGTGGCGATCAAGGGCGTGCTGACATGCGCCTGTTACAAACAGCGGGCAGCGCAGTCTGCAGATCCTCTATAAGACAAAAGAGCTGTGGCGCCTGAAGGAAATGTCGGGAAACCGTCTTTTCCCTGACATATCAATGCATTGCACAGTTCCTGACATGCTGCTTGGCCCGCAGGAAATTGTGGATTCTGCGCATGGGGGCGTGTCGGATGGCGCAGTGCAGCATGGTACATTCGGCGATTGCCAGGTCACTCCGCCTTGAGGCAGCACCCCAGGGCTACCGGGTCAATCCCCCCCTATTTGTTTGAGAGAGACATCATGAAGATTCATGAATACCAAGGCAAGGACATCTTGCGTCAGTTTGGTGTGCCTGTACCTCGCGGTATCCCTGCGTTCACAGTGCAAGAGGCCGTCGAGGCCGCCCAGAAGCTCGGCGGCCCCGTGTGGGTCGTGAAGGCCCAGATCCACGCTGGTGGTCGCGGCAAGGGCGGCGGCGTGAAGGTCGCCAAGAGCATTGACGACGTCAAGGCACTGGCTGGCCAGATCCTGGGCATGCAGCTGGTCACGCACCAGACCGGCCCCGAAGGCCAGAAGGTCCGCCGCCTGTACATCGAAGACGGCGCCGACATCCAGAAGGAATACTACCTGTCGTGCGTGACCGATCGCGGCACGCAGAAGGTGGCCTTCATCGCTTCCAGCGAAGGCGGCATGGACATCGAGGAAGTGGCCCACTCCACTCCCGAGAAGATCATCACCATCTTCGTTGATCCCCTGGTCGGCCTGACCCAGGCGCAAGGCGAAGAACTGGCCAAGGGCATCGGCATGCCTGCCGACTCCACCGCCCAGTTCATCGACATCTGCCAGAAGCTCTACAAGTGCTACATGGACACGGATGCCTCGCTGGTCGAGATCAACCCGCTGAACCGTGACAGCAAGGGCAACGTGGTTGCCCTGGACGCGAAGTTCAACTTCGACGCCAACGCCCTGTTCCGCCTGCCCGAAATCGTGGCCCTGCGCGACCTGGACGAAGAAGATCCCGCTGAAGTCGAAGCCTCCAAGTTCGATCTGGCCTACATCTCGCTGGACGGCAACATCGGCTGCCTGGTCAACGGTGCAGGTCTGGCCATGGCCACCATGGACACCATCAAGCTGTTCGGCGGCGAGCCGGCCAACTTCCTGGACGTGGGCGGCGGCGCCACCCCCGAGAAGGTCACCGAAGCCTTCAAGATCATGCTCAAGAACCCCAAGGTCGAAGGCATTCTGGTCAACATCTTCGGCGGCATCATGAAGTGCGACACCATCGCCACCGGCGTGATCACTGCCTGCAAGGCCGTGAACCTGCAAGTGCCCCTGGTCGTGCGCATGAAGGGCACGAACGAAGAACTGGGCAAGAAGATGCTGGCCGAGTCCGGCCTGCCCATCATCAGCGCCGACACGATGGCCGAAGCGGCCACCAAGATCGTCGAAGCCGTCAAGTAAGCAGGCCCGGAGAAAACACCATGTCGATCTACATCAACAAAGACACCAAGGTCATCACCCAAGGCATCACGGGCAAGACGGGCCAGTTCCACACTGAAAAGTGCATTGAATACGCGAACGGCAAGAACTGCTTCGTGGCCGGTGTGAATCCCAAGAAGGCCGGCGAAAAGATCTTCGACGTGCCAATCTACGCCTCCGTCAAGGAAGCCGCGCAAGGCACGGGCGCCACGGTCTCCGTGATCTACGTTCCCCCCGCAGGCGCTGCCGCCGCGATCTGGGAAGCCGTGGAAGCCGACCTGGACCTGGCCATCTGCATCACCGAAGGCATCCCCGTCCGTGACATGCTGGAAGTGCGCAACAAGATGCGCGCCAAGGAAGCCGCAGGCGGCAAGCGCACCCTGCTGCTGGGCCCCAACTGCCCCGGCCTGATCACGCCCGACGAGATCAAGATCGGCATCATGCCCGGCCACATCCACAAGAAGGGCCGCATTGGCGTGGTCAGCCGCTCCGGCACGCTGACCTACGAAGCCGTGGCGCAGCTGACCGAACTGGGCATTGGCCAGTCGTCGGCCGTGGGCATCGGCGGTGACCCGATCAACGGTCTCAAGCACATCGACGTGATGAAGGCCTTCAACGACGATCCCGACACCGACGCCGTCATCATGATCGGCGAAATCGGCGGTCCCGACGAAGCCGAAGCTGCCCGCTGGTGCAAGGACAACATGAAGAAGCCGATCGTCGGCTTCATCGCTGGTGTCACTGCCCCTCCCGGCAAGCGCATGGGCCACGCCGGCGCGCTGATCTCCGGCGGTGCCGACACGGCCGACGCAAAGCTGGCCATCATGGAAGAGTGCGGTTTCGTCATCACCCGCAATCCTTCCGAAATGGGTCGCCTGCTCAAGGGCCTGATCTAAGCGGCACCGGTTCTGCGTGACATCCTGGGGTTCGCCCCAGGAAGAAATTACGCAGAATTACGAATCGGTAAGGCGGCAAGTCCGCCCTACACTGACGACTCCAAAAAAGAAAAAGCGCCAGAGGCCACCGCCCTGGCGCTTTTCAACTCATAACAGCGGAGAAACCATGGAATACCTGCAAAGCGCCGATTTCTGGATCGGCCTGTTGAAGATCGTCTGGATCAACATCATCCTGTCTGGCGACAACGCCGTCGTCATCGCCCTCGCAGCACGCTCGCTGCCCCCCGCACAGCAAAAGAAGGCCGTCATGTTCGGCTCCGGCGCCGCCGTGGTGCTGCGGATCATCCTGACCGTGGTCGCGGCCAAGCTGCTGGAGCTGTCTTTCCTGCAGATCGTGGGCGGCTGCCTGCTGCTGTGGATCGGCTTGCAACTGCTGACCGGCGAAGAAGAGGATGAAGGCGAATCCAAGGGTCACGGCAGCATGATGGTCGCCATCCGCACCATCCTGATCGCCGACCTGGTGATGAGCCTGGACAACGTGATTGCCGTGGCCGCCACGGCGCAGGGCAACATGGTCCTGCTGATCCTGGGCCTGGCCATCAGCATCCCGCTGGTGGTCTTCGGCTCCACGCTGATGATCAAGCTCATGGAGCGCTTCCCCGTCATCATCACGCTGGGCGCTGCCCTGATCGGCTGGGTCGGCGGAGAAACCATCGTCAACGACCGCCTGCTGCACGACTACGCCATCAGCCATCCCTGGCTGCACTACGTGGCGGCTGCCGCCGGTGCCGTGCTGGTCGTCGGCATTGGCAAGCTCCTGCAGTCGCGCTCCGGCGCCAAGCACGCGGCACAGGCCTGATACCGCCACAGGCGGCCCTTCGCCACCTCCACAACGCACTGCCTCGGCAGTGCGTTTTTGCTTTGTGAGGATCCGTTCTTGCTGTGGCGTCAAGCTGACGAGCCGCTGCGCCGGCCCATTCTTGGCACTTGGGGGCACTGTTTTCATTTACGCTGTGCACCGGCTTCACCATTGCATCTGCACACAGGGACTGATGGCAACACCGCCGCGCCCGCCCTTCGCCACCATGCCCAGCGCACCCAAGACCCCGGACCAGCCCTGCCGACAGGCAGTCCCTGCGCAACACTGCGCCATGGTTGCGCGCACCGATGTGGGCCGGCGCCGTGACAACAACGAGGATGCGGTCACCATCCACCCCAGCGCCCAGCCCTGGCCCATTGCGGTGCTGGCCGATGGCATGGGCGGCTACAACGCCGGCGAAGTCGCCAGCGCCATGGCCATCAGCCTGGTCTCAGTGGCACTGCAAAGCGTAGCCACCGAGGCGCCGGCAGCCAACACTCCACAAGCCCGCCAGGAATTGCAGCAGTCACTGGCCAATGCCTTGAACCTGGCCAACGCCGCCATTCTTACAGCCGCCCGGGAAACACCGGGCTGCCGCGGCATGGGCACCACCATCATTGCCGCAGCCCTGCTGCCAGGTCTGCTGATGCTCGCCCACCTTGGCGACTCGCGGGCCTACGGCTGGCGCGAGGGTCAACTGCTGCGCCTGACCCGGGACCACACCTGGCTACAGGAAGAAATCGACGCAGGCCGCATCCAGGACCACGAAGCCCGGCAATCCGGCCTGGGCCACCTGCTCACCCAGGCCCTGGGCGTCACGCCGGACGTCACGCCCGATTTCAATGAATGGTCGCTGCAACCCGGCGACCGCATCCTGCTGTGCTCCGACGGCCTCACCGACATGCTCGATGACCAAGCCATCGCCGCCCTGTTCACCCAATCCAGCCCGCTGCCCGTCTTGCTGACCTCGCTGCTCGCCGCCGCCAATGAAGCCGGCGGAAACGACAACATCAGCGCGGCGCTGATCGAGATACAGGCCAGCCCGTCCCCTGCAGCCAGCACTTCCCTCGATTGAGCCCCTCACAGCGATCGACGGCAGATCCCAACCGATGGACGCGCTTGCCTGCACCGCCCTCGCAGGTTCCAATTGTTAAAAATGATTGCAAATTCAACAATCAGAAAAAGACGATCCATAGTCTGTATCAAATACCATGGCAGACCTCGGCGCGCGCAGGCCGCAGACATAATATTTAGATACACCCCAGCTCCGGATCGCCCAGTGGATGGTGCAAGCCGGGCATAACAAAGGAACTTTGAGCATGCCGACCCTGGTCATCTCCATCGACGGCGCCGTCATCAAGGAAGTGCAGCTGGCCAAGGAGCGCACCACGCTGGGACGCCGCCCCTACAACGATATCGTGATCGACAACCTCGCCGTCAGCGGCGAGCACGCCGTTCTCAGCATCGTCGACGGCACCGTCATCATCGAAGACCTGCGCAGCACCAACGGCACCTATGTCAACGGCCAGCCCATACTGCGCCAGACCCTGAACCACGGCGACCTGCTGGACATCGGCAAGTACAAGATCCGTTTCGTGCAGCAGCAAGTCAGCGCCTCCTCGCGCTCGGCACTGGCGGCCATTGCCGCAGCAGTGGAGGCAACCCGCCCAGCCCCCTTGGCGGAAGACCTGCCATCGCAGTTCAGCACCCAGACGCCCTCAGGCTTCGACCACACACTGCCGCCTTCGATGGCCGGCCTGGCCACGCGCCAGGCTGCCATCCGCATGCTCAACGGCAACGCCGCTGGTCGCGAAGTCCCGCTGGTCAAAGTCGTCACTACGCTGGGCAAGCCCGGCGTGGCCGTCGCCTCCATCACCCAGAAGCACCACGGCTTCGTGCTCGCCCAGCTGGAAGGTGATGCCCTCAGCCTGAAGCTCAACGGCCAGGAAATCGGCCGCCGCGCCATGCCGCTGCAACATGGCGACACGGTGGAACTGGCAGGTACGCAGATGCAGTTCCTGGTGGCGTGAGGGACCCTCTTGATCCACTGACAAGGTTCGCTGTTGTTTCGTTGGCAAGCTCACCATCCTTGACAAAAATGTCACGCAAAATTGGATCGATTTGTCAGAGAATGTCGACCAGCCGTGTAATTTGCAACTAAACAATACACATGCGCGAACCTTGGCCTCAAGGCGCGACTGGCACGGCTCTTGCTCTACAGAGTATGCAATCAACCCCCTATGAGGAGAAGTTCATGAAGCGTTCCATCCAGCAAGGTTTTACCTTGATCGAACTGATGATCGTCGTGGCGATCATCGGCATTTTGGCAGCCGTTGCGCTGCCGGCTTATCAGGACTACACAACCCGCGCCAAGGTTACTGAAGGTCTTTCCCTTGCTGCCGCCGCCAAAGTGGCCGTCGCTGAGAATGCGGCCAATGGCAAGCCCTATAACGCCGGTTGGATGCCTCCTAACCCGACCAATAACGTTGCTGGTGTAACTATCGATCAAGCAGCAGGATACATCACGATCACTTATCAAACTGGCATCGCCGGCGCTGGCACGCTGATTCTCAACCCAATTGATGGCCCCAAGACTAGCGGCACTGCATTTTCCGGCGGAACCTCAACCTCCTCGAACATTCCGACCAGCGGTTCCATCAGCTGGAATTGCCGCGCTGCTGCATCCACTGGCGTCGGCACAGCTGGCACCATCCAAGCTAAGTACACACCTGCTGAATGCCGTTAATGGAATTTAAATTCCATAATAAACTTTAGCTCTCAAGAAAAGGGTGATGTGATTTTTCACATCACCCTTTTTTATCAGCAAGGAAAATTCACTCCCACCAAACACCAAACACCAAAAGATCATTCGTTAGTAAAGCTAGCGCGTTTCTCCAGAGGTTTTGCACCAATCTTCCCAAATATCCCGCCAAGCTTTTTCCAGCCCCTGCGTAAATTCAAGCGCTAGTCTTGCATTCTGCTTAGCCACTCTTTCTGGCAATATCTTACGCAAATTCGCCAATTCCTCACACCTCTGGCTCCAGTCTACAGCCCGTACCACATAGTCTTCAATATCAAGACAGCAAAACTCTGACAGCCCATACCCCTGCATTATTGACATCCCCACACGGGATATGGCACTTTCACTGCCAAGAACAATAGTCGGCAAGCCCATACCTATAGCATGTAAAGTGGTGGTCCCGCCATTGTAGGGAAAGGTATCGAGCATCAAATCGATACGTTGGTGCAGCGCAAGATATCCTTGCAAGGATAAGCGCTCTACAAATATCAGACGATCAGAGCTAACACCTTTGCGCCCCATACGCTGACGCACTTTTTGAGCATATAGGGATGTCGAATTTCCCATCAGCAAAACTGTAGCCGGTGCTCGCAAAAGAATTTCGGCCCAAGCATCCAGAGCTTCCATCGTAACTTTAGAAGGATTGTGCAGGCAGCCGAAAGTAAATTGCTTACCCGTGAGACATGGGAGTTCACGAAATACGGGAGAATTATCATCTATCGCAAAAACACCAGCAGCAGGTAGTCTCAGAAGACGTTCACTGTTGAATCGCTCCGTCATACCCACAGGATCCAGACTATGGTCCGTGATGCGCCAATCGATCGCGGTTAAGCCTGTGGTCGACTGGTATCCCAGCCACGTCATCTGTATAGGAGCAGGCTTTTTGGCGAATACGGGCAAGCGATTGTGTGCCGTGTGCCCAGAAAGATCCACCAAGATATCTATCTGCTGATCCTGAATATCACTGAACAGTTGTCCATCATTCCAGTTCCAGCAATCCACCCAACGATCTGCGTATGAGCGCAACCTCTTCGTGTGTTCATCATCGATACGATTGGTATAATAGCAGTGGATTTCAAAGCGGTCATGGTTGTGATTCTTCAATACCGGCTCAATAAAAAACCGCAGGGCATGATCGCAAAAATCACCTGAAACATAACCTATTCTCAAGACCTTCGATAGATCACGTCGATTCTGGTGAGAAGCCCACAAATTCTTATAGGGTTCTTCAAAAATTTTCGCATAGCGCCTGTGTTCAAGAAATTTATCCTGAACACTGGCATCTGATGCCGACTGCAAAAGAAAAAGATAGTTACTATAAAAATCCGGCACACTGGAATTCAACTGCATGGCTTGGCGCGAATAATTCAACGCTCTCTCCAAATCACCGCTTTGGCGGCAAGCAACTCCCAGATTGGCGAGAACATCTGCAGAACTTGGATTGATCTTGAGAGCCTGCAAATAGTATGGGATTGCAGCTTCTGTCTGATGAGCGTGGACCAAGAGGTTGGCATGGTACAATTGATATTCGAAACAGTCCGGCACACGCTCCGCAGCCTTCAATGCAATTTCCATAGCCTCTTGAGCACATCCCAGACGCACAAGCAGCTGTAAGATATCGGGATAGACCGGAAGAAAATCCGGATTGACTGCGAGTAGTCTCCGCCAACTCTTCGCCGCATCCTCCTCCAGACCCAGGGCAATCTGTGCTTTTCCTGCCAAGAACCAGGCATCCTGGCTATTCGGCAAAACTCGTATCGCCTGGAGCAAGGTCGCCAGTGCCTGCTTTGGCCTTACAGCCTGCAGATGGCTAAAACCCAGGCCAACCAACAGAGATGCGTCTGCTGAGTTGGCCAAAATTGCCTTTTCATATAGCTGTGCGGCCTCATCCCAGCGCCCTTGCGCGACAGCTTGGTTTGCCTGCACTTTTAAGTCTCGAGACAACTCTATGCGATCCAAGCCAACCAGATCAACAATCTGTTTATTCCTAGATTTTCCAAGGAAAAATTCCAGAATTTTTTTCATATTTAAACTAGGTAGATCATTGCACCTGCATCACCAGCCACTCCGTCAACTGATGAGCATATGCGTCCGGACAATCTTCATCACGCAGATGCCATAAAAAACTATTGGCAAGCTGGCTGCGCTGGTAGAAATTCAGCTTGTTTTCCATCTTGAATTTCTGCACCAATCTGTCCGCCCTAACCAGGGTCTTTTGCGCCTTCTCCATGAACTTGGCATCTTTTTTCGCTTGGGATGCATTAAGTTCCCTCATGATCAAACCTGCCAATTCCTTACCAAATATTTTTACATGCTCTGTTTGAAAAAACTTCAGCATTTTCACCTCCCTTTTTAACCACGCCAATTCTGCAATAAAATAGCACGAAAGCTCTTACCAATGGTATTAACGTCCATCAGTCATTATCGAGATGGATTTGTCTTGCCGCCCCGCTTTTCCAGCACCCTCACCCCCTCCATCACCATGCCCTTGTCCACCGCCTTGCACATGTCATAGACCGTGAGCAGGGCCGCCTGCACGGCTGTGAGCGCCTCCATCTCCACCCCGGTCGGACCAACGGTCTCGACGGTGGCAAGGCAGCGGACGGACGACGTTTCGGGCAACAGTTCGAAATCCACTGCCACCCGCGTCAACGCCAGCGGATGGCACAGCGGTATCAGGTCACTGGTCTTCTTGGCAGCCATGATGCCGGCGATGCGCGCAATGCCCAACACGTCGCCCTTCTTGGCCGAGCCGCTCTGGATGATGGCCAGGGTGGCGGGCTGCATGGTGATGCGGCCTTCGGCGACCGCGATGCGGTGGGTTGCCGGCTTGGCGCCGACATCGACCATGTGGGCCTGGCCCTGGGCGTCGAAATGGGTGAGGGAAGACATGTCACAACTCCAAAAATGCACGGGCCGGTCTACGGCAGTCCTGACACATTGGTCAGTCCTGCCATGAACGTTTGGCGAACCGAGGCATCATAGTGGGGTGTTTCACCGCCCCGTGCCGATGCACGGGCCCGGCCCCTTGGTTCTTACCTGCCCATGCGCCCATCACGCCTGAAGACACGTATCGCCGTCGGCCTGCAGCTGCTGGCGGCCTCTCTCACCATCGCAACGCATACACCGGCACAGGCCCAATTGCGCCTGCCCACGCTGGGCGATGGCGCGGCCACGACGACCAGTGACGAGCGGCGCCTGGGTGACCGCATCATCCGCTCGCTGTACCGCGATCCGGACTACATCGACGATGCGGTACTGCAGGAATATGTGGAAGGCATCTGGCAGCATCTGGTCGATGCGGCACGCACGCGTGGCGAGCTGTCGGATGAGCTGGAAGAGCGCTTTGCCTGGGAGATCCTGCTGGGGCGCGACCGATCGGTCAACGCCTTTGCGCTGCCCGGCGGCTATCTGGGGGTGCACCTGGGCCTGATCGGCGTGGTCAGCACGCGCGACGAGTTGGCATCGGTGCTGGCACACGAGTTGAGCCACGTCACGCAGCGCCATATCGCGCGACTCATTGCCCAGCAGGGCAAGCAGACGCCGCTGATGATCGGCTCGATGATTCTGGGCGCCCTGGCCGCCAGCCGCAGCCCCGATGCCGCCATGGCCATGATGATGGGCGGCCAGGCGCTGGCCGTGCAGAACCAGTTAAATTTCTCTCGCGACATGGAGCGCGAGGCCGACCGCATGGGCTACGGGCTGATGGCGCCGGCAGGGTTCGCGCCACAGGGCTTTGTGACCATGTTCGACAAGCTGCAGCAGGCCAACCGCCTGAATGACAACGGCAGCTGGCCCTATCTGCGCAGCCATCCGCTGACCACGGAACGCATGGCCGACATGCATTCGCGCCTGCCGCGTGGCGTTGCGCCTGCGCCAGCACCATCCCTGGAACACGTGATGATGGCCGCACGGGCCCGCGTGCTGTCGCGCCCCGGCGTGGATGTGCTGCGCCAGTGGGCCGAGCAGCCGCGCTCCACCAGCTTTGGCAGCCAAACCCAAACCCAGCAGGTGGCGCAGCTATATGCCGCCACGCTGAGCGCCGTGCAATTGCGCGATTGGGCCGAAGCGCGGGAAATGTCCGGGCGGCTTCAAGTGGCAACCGCCGCAGATGCCGGCGCCCAGCGGCAGGCCAGGCTGCTGCAGGCCGAACTGGAGCTGACGGCCGGCAAGCCCGGCGCCGCGTTGCAGGCGTTGCCACCGCTCTACCTGCCGGCAGCTGCGCCTGCCCAGGCCAATCCCACGGAACCCATCCCCGCCAAGACAACGGAGAGCGGCCCCAGCCTGGCCACCGTCAATGTGGTCGAAAACCGCGCCGTGCGCAGGCCGGAATTGCTGATGCGCACCCAGATCCTGCTGCGCGAGCAAGGCGCCTCCAGCATGGCGGGCCCGCTGCAGACCTGGGTGACGGACCACCCGCGTGATGCCAGCGCCTGGCAGTTGCTGGCCCAGGTGCAGCGCGCCCAGGGCCAGGAGTTGCGCGCGCTGCGCGCCGAGGCCGAGGCCCAGGTCGCGCACTACGACTACGCGGCGGCAGTGGACCGTTTCAAGGCGGCGCAGGACCTGGCCCGCAAGGGTGGACCCAAGGTGGATTTCATTGAAGCCTCCATCGTGGACACGCGGCTGCGTGCCGTGGAGGAGCTGCTAAGGGAACAGGCGCGCGAGAAGTGATTCGATGGCCAGGCCCAGCAGCGAGTAGATGAGCGCGCCCAGCATGGCCGCCCAGAAGCCCGCGACGTGAAAGCCGCTGAGCAGGCCCGAGGCTGCCCAGAACATCAGTCCGTTGACCACGAAGAGAAACAGCCCGACCGTCACGATGGTCACGGGCAGCGTCAGCACCACGAGGATGGGGCGCAGCACCGCATTGAGCAGGCCGATGACCAGCGCCGCGATCATGGCCGAGCTGAAGCTGTTGACCTGCACGCCACCATAAAGATAGGCCACGACCAGCAGCGCACCGGCGCTGAGCAGCCATTTGATCAGGATTTTCATGCGGGCAGCATAGCAGCAGCCGGCAGATCCAGGTTGAGGCGGCGCACTGGAAACCGTGGACCGGAGAGCCCCATGAAAAACGGCATCCCTTTTTCCGGGATGCCGTCCTGAAAGTGATCGCCTGACCAGAGCGGCCAGGCAGACGCCAGCCTTTAGATCATCGCTTCTTCGAACACCAGGCCCATCAGCGCGCCGATGGCCGCCAGCGTTCCCGGAAGATTCCAGCGCCGGCCCAGCGGGGCGGCAGGCGCCACGGCGGGAGCCGTAGCTTCCTGCTTGGGGCGGCGTGCATCGACGATCTGGGCCGTGCCGTGCTCCTGCTGGAGCTGGGCCACCAGTTCGGCCAGCGGGCCCTTGGCCAGCACCGGCGTGATCCTGCCAGCGCTGTCACCGAACACCGGCAGCAATTGGGCGAACAGCTTGTCCGCCCACTTGCCGCGCCAGCTTTCGCGCGCGCTGTGGCTCACCCATTTGCTGACCCGGTGGGTAATGCGCGGTGCGCAGGCCACCAGCAGCCAGTGCGAGGCCTGGGCCTGCGGCGAGGCGGCCAGGGCCTGTACCAGAGGCAGAGCGTAGGAAGCGTCATCCACGTAGACGATGATGGGGTTCAAAGCAAGTCCTTGTCGAACTGGGTTTGCGGGAGTGGGAGAGGCAGGCGGCGGGGCCGCCCTTGCCATGGATTGTCGCGAATCGGCGCGGGCGGCCCATCGGGCCAACCCGGCGCCCACCTCAACTTTTCAGCGGATCAGGCTCCGTGGGCACCGGCCTTGGGAGCAGGACGGCGCGAAGCGATGTACTTGCCCAGTGCCAGCACCAGCAGGGCTCCGAACACGCTGGCACCGTACTTGAGCATGTCGGTCTGGGGCAGCTTGACCATCCAGTCCCACTTCTCCGTATTGGCGAAGACGGGGTCGGTGACCAGCATGCCGCCGGCAATCCAGCCCAGCAGCATGCCGCCGGCCACGATGATGATGGGGAAGCGCTCCATCAGCTTGATCACGAGCTGCGAGCCCCAGACGATGATGGGGATGGAGATCAACAGGCCCAGCACGACCAGCAGCATCTGGTGCTCGCCCGAGCTCTGGGCAGCGCCGGCGATGGCGATCACGTTGTCCACGCTCATCACCAGGTCGGCAACGATGATGGTCTTGATGGCAGCCAGCAGCTTGTCGCTGCCCTGGATGTTGTCGTGGCCGTCTTCATCAGGGGCAATCAGCTTGATGCCGATCCACACCAGCAGCAGTGCGCCGACGAACTTCAGGAAGGGCAGCGCCAGCAATGTCATCGCGAAGGCGATCAGGATGACGCGCAGGATGATGGCACCCGCCGTGCCCCAGATGATGCCCTTCTTGCGTTGCTCAGGCGGCAGCTTGCGGCAGGCCAGCGCGATCACGACCGCGTTGTCGCCGCCCAGAAGGATGTCGATGATGATGATTTGGCCCAGGGCCACCCAGAACGGGGCGTGAGTCAGAAAGTCCAAGTCCATAAGGTCCTCGCTGTTGAGTAAGGCCGGCGAGAACTCCTCCCTCCTGGAGAAACACCCACCGGCACAGAAAGACCGATGCAACGCCGCAGCGCCTACCCGGGCAAGGACATGCCTGGCTCAGGGGAGAACACATTGATCGACCGTCATCAGGTCCATCAAAGGTCTTGCTCGGCTGCGGTATGCACCGCAACCCGGAAGGCCGGAAGCTTGCGCTTCGTATTGACGACCATTCCGATGCCGGCACCGTGGCTTTGCAAAAACCACCCCCGCCGGCAGAGAGCTACTCCCCTTCGAACCTGTGGATTGCAACACAAAGCCGCCACGGCACGCAAGTGAAAAAACCCTTCATTTCCACGGAAAGCGCAAGTCGCGCATCCCCCAGACCATTTATCTGCCTACCTCAAATGCTTCACTATCCATAGCAACCCTTGAGCCAACGGAGTGTTGCAGCCATGCCCGGTCACGCGCGGGCAGGCGTCTTATCATCGCTGTCCCTTCCCCCTGACCGTCCATGACCGCACTGCACATCACCGACATCGAAGCCGCCATCAACTACTGGCGTGAGCGCCATCCGTCCCCGGACGGCGTGCTGCTGCAGCCCGAAGTACGAGCCCTGGCCGAGGTGTACGCGCTGATGATCTTCTGGCATGAGAGCGAAGTACAGGTTGAGGGCTTTCCCTCGCACGCCATGGCGGCCTGGCTGGCCTGGTACGACACCACGCCCGATACGCCGTGCATCGCCATCTGCTCCACCAGCCAGGGCGACGAAAGATGCAAGGGCTGCGGCCGCAGCTTTGACGAAGTGCAGCTGTGGACCGCGATGGAGCCGGCACAAAAGCGGATGGTCTGGCGCAGGATCACGGCAGAGGGCGACTCCTGGCGTTTCACCCGCTATGCAGAACGTGCGGCCGAGCGCACGGACACATCGCGTGACTTTGGCTGATTGCTGGTTGATTGCCGGCTGATCTGCCGGATACCGCACCGGACCAGTGCGATGTTGCAGACGGCCTAATATCGGCCGCCATGCTGCAGACCGCCGCTTACCGCCACAGCCACCTTTGCTTGCGCCTCACGGCACGTGATGCGGGCGAGACGCGCGTGCCGGCCGGCAAGGCCTGGCCCGCCACGGCCACGCGCCTGCGCGAGCGTGACGCAGCACGGCTGAACATCGGCCCCCGACAGGCCGCACGGTCTTGATGCGCTGCCCTGCGCGGAACCGGGCAGCGTCGCTTCACTGAATCCGCCCTTCTTGCGCCGCCTTCATCCCTAGGCTGAAGGCGGTTGGATTTTCACGCGTCTGCCCGGCCTCAAGGCCAGCCGACGAAGCGAGCCCTGCCGTGACCTGTCTAGCCCTTGCCCCAGCCGGACCCTCTTTTGCCGCCCCCTCTTTTTCCACGCTCTTGCGCCATCTGAGCGATACCGTGGCGCATCGCGCCCTGCCCCGCTGCGCGCAACGCCACGTCACCGAGCTGCGCATCGACGTGATGCAGCCGCTGGTGGAGGGCGAGCTCGAAGCCATTCACGAGCGCCTGTACCAGCCCGGCAACAAGCTCCATGGCCTGGAGCGCCGCCCGTTGCACGACCCGCAGTTCCAGCTGCACTGGCGTGAAGCCGACGGCGAATGGTTTGCCTACGTGGAGGACATGGAGCGGCGCTGCCTGGCCGGCTACACGGTGTTCAATCGCCTGGTCGAGGTGAACAAGCGCACCGACCGGCGCGTGCGCTCGCCGCATTCGCGCTTTGCGCCGCATTACCAGCGGCGTGGCATTGCCAGCGCCGTGTATCGCAGCGTGCTGGACAAAGGCACCTGCCTGGTCAGCGGCGCACGCCAGTCGCCGGGCGCCCACGGCCTGTGGAACCATCTGGCGCGAAGCTATGACGGCCGATATGTGGGCATTGCGGACAGCAAGTCGCTCATCCATCTGGGCCGCAATGTGCCGGACGATGTCATGGACCGCCTGTCCACGCGCCGCATGCTGCTGGGCGCGGGCTGGACCGTGGAGTCCTTCGCCCAGGCCGTCCGGATGCAGTTGCCGGGTTGAGACGGGGACCTTGAGCGGGAGCCCGTTTACTTCCAGCGCAGCGGCTCGATGAAGACCGTGCCCAGGTTGCTGCTGAGCGTCAGCGCGCCTTCCTGGATGGTGGCCTGCAGCTGCATGCTGCGCTCGGCCAGCTCCGCCAGGGATTGGGATGTTTCGGAGGGAATGCGCCAGACCTGCAGCTTGTTCAGCCGCGCCAGCTTGCCCTCCAGGCCCTTCCACCAGACCTCGGCCGCATGGTGGAAGGCGTAGAGCACCACCGCATCGGATTTGTTGCAGGCCTTGGCGATGGGCTTTTCCTCGGGCTGGCCGACCTCGATCCACAGGCGCTTGGCGCCCGTGAAGTCGGTCAGCGAGACATCGGGGTCTTCGGGATCGGACAGGCCTGCGCCAAACGCCAGCGTGCCGTCGCCCTTGCACATGTCATTGAGCTGGTGTGCATTGAGGGCCAGGGCCACCAGGCGCACCATCATGCGTTCGTCCGTCTCGCTGGGATGGCGCGCCAGGGTCAGCGCATGGTCGGCGTAGTAGCCGTGGTCGATGTCGGCGATGGACAGGTTCGCCTTGAAGATGGTGGATTTGAGGGCCATGAGACAGAACCTATCAAAAACAAGAGCTGCCGCAGCAAGCCTGTGCTTGCATCGGCAGCCCTGAATGGTTGAAGCGCGCCCTTCATGGCGCGGCAAAGGATGGATTAGACGCGGCGGGCCAGCTCGGCCGCCTTGCCCACATAGGAGGCAGGCGTCATGGCCAGCAGGCGATCCTTGTCGGCCTGGGGGATTTCCAGGCCGTTGATCAGGCGGTGCAGGTCTTCGGCCTGCACGGTCTTGCCGCGCGTGACTTCCTTGAGCTTTTCGTAGGCGCCCTGCACGCCGTAGCGGCGCATGACGGTCTGGATGGGCTCGGCCAGGACTTCCCAGGCGTGATCCAGGTCTTCCTGCAGGCGCTCTTCGTTGAGTTCGAGCTTGTTCAGGCCCGTCATCAGCGAGCTGTAGGCCAGCGTGGCATAGCCCATGGCCACGCCGATGTTGCGCAGCACGGTGGAGTCGGTCAGGTCGCGCTGCCAGCGCGAGATGGGCAGCTTTTCGGCCAGGTGCTTGAGCAGGGCGTTGGCCAGGCCCAGGTTGCCTTCGGCATTCTCGAAGTCGATGGGGTTGACCTTGTGCGGCATGGTGGACGAGCCGATCTCGCCGGCCTTCAGGCGCTGCTTGAAGTAGCCCAGGGATACATAGCCCCAGACATCGCGCGAGAAGTCGATGAGGACGGTGTTGGCGCGCGCGATGGCGTCGAACAGCTCGGCCATGTAGTCATGCGGCTCGATCTGGATCGAGTAGGGCTGGAAGCTCAGGCCCAGGCCCTGGGGCTCGGGCGACTCGATCACCTTCTTGCTGAAGGCTTCCCAGTCGAACTCGGGCCAGGCCGACAGATGGGCGTTGTAGTTGCCGACGGCGCCATTCATCTTGGCCAGGAGCTTGACCTCGGCGATGCGGGCAGAGGCCTTTTCCAGGCGCACCAGCACGTTGGCGATTTCCTTGCCCACGGTGGTGGGGCTGGCGGTCTGGCCGTGCGTGCGGCTGAGCATGGGAACGGCCGCGTAGGCGTGGGCCATCTCGCGCAGCTTGGCGGTGATGCCCGTCAAGGCCGGCAGCAGCACGCTGTCACGACCGGCGCGCAGTTGCAGCGCGTGGCTGGTGTTGTTGATGTCTTCGCTGGTGCAAGCAAAGTGCACGAATTCGGCGGCCTTGAGCAGCTCGGGACGGCCGTCGAACTTGCCCTTGATCCAGTACTCCACGGCCTTGACGTCGTGGTTGGTGGTCTTTTCGATGTCCTTGATGGCCACGGCATCGGCCTCGGAGAAGTTCTTCACCAGGTCCTGCAGATAGACGCGCGCGCCTTCGGACAGGGGCTTGAACTCGGCAAAGCCGGCATCCGACAGGGCGATGAACCAGGTCACCTCCACCTGCACGCGGCGGTGCATGTATCCCATCTCGCTCATGATCGGGCGCAGAGGAGACAGTTTGGCGGCGTAGCGGCCGTCGAGCGGGGACAGGGCGGAGATGTGCGGCAGATTCATGGGCCGTGATTGTAGGTGCGCGCGGCAAAAACGGGGGCTGTAGGGGGAGATCGCCGGGCAGCGCATAGAATCGGCTGCCCGCCCATGGGCCGCCTCTTCGCCACGGAAAACAGCCATGAAACTGATAGGTTCCTCCACCAGCGCCTACGTACGCAAGGTACGCGTCGTACTGGCCGAGAAAAGGCTCGACTATCAGTTCGTCGAGGAAAACCCCTGGAGCCGCGAGCTGTCGCCGGGCACCGGCAACCCGCTGGGCAAGGTGCCACGCCTGGTCATGGACGGCAGCGATGCCATGTTCGACTCGCGCGTGATCGTCGAATATCTGGACACACTTTCCCCGGTAGGCAAGCTGATCCCCGGCACAGGCCGCGAGCGTGCCGAGATCAAGACCTGGGAAGCCCTGGCAGATGGCGTGCTGGACGCCGGAGCCCTGGCCCGCCTCGAAGCCACCTGGGATGGCCGCAGCGAGGAGCAGCGTTGCCAGGCCTGGATAGACCGCCAGCTGGCCAAGGTGCGCGCCGCACTGAACGTGATGTCCCAGGGCCTGGGCGACAAGCCGTATTGCTGCGGCATCCACTTCACCCTGGCCGACGTGTGCGTGGGCTGTGCCCTGGGCTGGCTGGACTTTCGCTTTCCCGAACTGGACTGGCGCGCCGACCACCCCAATCTGGCCACCTTGCAGGCCAAGCTGGCGGAACGCGCCAGCTTTGCGGCCACACGCCCGCCCCAGCCCTGAAAACGGGTCACCCCCGCAACGACAACTGCAGCGGCAACAAAAAAGGCCACCCGATGGGTGGCCTTTTTGCTGGCATAAAAAAGTTGCGAAGCATCCCGAAACGAATAAAGAGAGGGAGGGAGGAGAAGCGCTTCGGGCGGAACAGTTCAGGACTGTGGCCCCAGAGGCTTCGCAACGTGAAATTCGGTCTGGATACCCTCTCTCGTCAACCTGTCCAATAGATGAGCTACTTTTGCAGAAGTTCCAGGGGTCGGGGGCGGGAAAAATGTAACATTTTGACGAGGAGCGTCATTCTGCTGTAGGCCGTGTTCGATGGATGCTGACGGGAGGGCGTCGGCCAGGGCAGACCACCTTCCCTCCTCGCATCCTCACACCAAAGCGGCCCCCGTGAAAACCGCGTCCCACAGGGCCTTGACCGGCGCGCTGAGCGGTTCGGCCTGGCCCGGCACCAATTGGGCCGTCCGCTCGTCCAGCCGCGCTACGTGCTGCAGGCGGCGCAGTTCACGGTAGGCCCGGGCGGCCTGCTGGCCCACGCCTGCAGGCAGCAGGCCCGCCTCTTCCGCACGCTGCAGCAGCGCGATGTTGCCCAGATTGGCCATCAGCCCCGGATGCAGGGCCGATTGCGAGAGAACCAGGTACTGGACGGCGAACTCCACATCGACCATGCCGCCGGGGCTGTGCTTGACGTCGAAGAGGCCGCCGCGCACCGGATGCGCGCTGCGAACGCGTTCGCGCATGGCCACGATCTCGTCGCGCAGGGCCGCGGCGTCGCGCGGCGCGGTGATCACGGCCTCGCGCACGGCGTCGAAGCGTGCCTGCAGATCGTCGCTGCCCAGCACGAAGCGCGCCCGCGTCATGGCCTGGTGCTCCCAGGTCCATGCCGTGTTGCTGCCGCGCTGCTGCTGGTAGTTGGCATAGGAGGCAAAGCTGGTCACCAGCAGGCCGGAGTTGCCGTTGGGGCGCAGCGCGGTGTCGATCTCGAACAGATCGCCCTCGCCCGTCTTGACGGCCAGCCAGTTGATGAGCTTGCGCACAAAGGCGGCATAGATCTCGGAGGCGTGCTCGTCGTCGTCATCGAAGACGAAGACGATGTCCAGGTCGCTGCCGTAGCCCAGCTCCTTGCCGCCGAGCTTGCCGTAGCCAATGATGGCGAATTGCGGCGACTCGCGGTGGCGGTTCTTGAGCCGGCTCCAGCACCAGCTGGCCGTCACGCGCAGCACGCAGTCGGCCAGCGCACTGAGGTCGTCCGCCACCTGCTCGACCGTGATGCGGCCCTCGATATCACGCGCCAGCGTGCGAAAGACCTCGGCATGGTGGGCGCGGCGCAGCAAGTTCAGCAGGGTTTCGTCGTCGTCCTCGCCCGTGGTCTGCAGCGCGGCCAGGCGCAGGGCCAGCTCATGCTCGAAATCCATGGGAGAGAAGCGCTCGCCCAGCATGGCGTCGTTGGCCAGCTCGTCGATCACGCCCGGGTGCTGCTGCAGATAGCGCGCGGGCCAGCGCGCCGCGCCCAGCAGGTCCAGCAGCCGCTCGTGCACGGCAGGGCGCTCCAGCAGCAGGGCCAGATAGCTTTCGCGGCGCAGCAGCGGCTCCAGCCAGTTCAGAAAGCGCACTGCGGCGTCTTCGGGCACGCTGCGCTCGGCCACCCATTGCGCCGTGCGCTGCACAAGGCGGAACAGCCGGCTGCGCGCCTCGTCGCGCAGGTTGGCGATGCGGGCGTTGCCGCGCCAGTCGGCCACGTGGGCGGCCAGGGCGGGTGGCAGCTGCTCCATGAGTCCATCGATCTCGCGCGGCGTTCCTCCCTGGGCAGGACTGCGGGCGCCGTTGCATCGGCCCGCGCTGCATTGCGGCGGGGCCGAGCCGCCGAGCAGGGTGTCGAACTCCTCGGCCACCTTTTCACGGTGGGCGTCGAACTGGTGCAGGAAGGCGCAGGTATCGGCAAAGCCCATGGTGCGCGCAATCCATTCGAGGTCGTCATCGCGCGTGGGCAGCACATGGGTCTGCTGGTCGTCCAGGTACTGGATGCGGTGCTCGACACGGCGCAAAAAGGTATAGGCCGCGCCCAGGGCGTCGGCCACTTCCTGGCTCATGAGGCCGGCGCGCGCCAGGCGCCCCAGCGCCTCCAGCGTGGGGCGGCAGCGCAGCTCGGGGAACTGGCCGCCACGCACCACCTGCAGCAATTGCACGGTGAATTCGATCTCGCGGATGCCGCCGCGCGAGAGCTTGACGTCATTGGAGCGGCCGGGATGGCCCGCGCTGCGCCGCGCCGCATGCTCGCGGATCTGGCGGTGCAGCGAACGCAGCGCATCGAAGACCGCGTAATCCAGATAGCGGCGAAAGACGAAAGGCAGGACCACGGCGCGCAGCGCCTGCACCTGCGTGGAGCGCACGCTGTCCATGGGCGCCACCACCCGGCTCTTGAGCCAGGCGAAGCGCTCCCACTCGCGGCCATGGGTCTGCAGATACTCTTCCAGCGAGGCCAGCGAGACAGCCGACGGCCCCGAGTTGCCGTTGGGCCGCAGCGCCAGGTCCACGCGGAACACGAATCCGTGCTCGGTGGTGTCGCCGATCAGGCCATAGATGCCTTTGACAACGCGCGCGAAGTACTCATGGTTGGAGAGAACGCCGCGCCCGTCAGGCAGGCCGGCCGTGTCGCCGTCCTGCTCGTAGACGTAGATCAGGTCGATGTCGCTGGAGACATTGAGCTCGCGCGCGCCCAGCTTGCCCATGCCGATGATCCACAGCTGCACGGGCCGGCCCTCGGGGCCTTGCGGTGCGCCATGGCGCGCATCGAGTTCGGCGCGCACCTGGATGCAGGCGCGCTCCAGCGCCAGCTCGGCCAGCTCGGTCACGGCCCGCGTGACCACGGCCAGCGGCGCCTGCTGCTCGCAGTCGAGCACCATGGTGCGCTCCATGACCAGCTGGCGCAGCACGCGCAGCGCGGCCGACAGATCCAGCCCGCGCTCCAGCAGCGCCGCCAGGGCCTGCTCCATGGAGGCACGCTCGGGCGGACCCGGCGGCAACAGGCTCAACTCGTCGCCATAGCGACGATGCAGCCGTTGGTGGAAACGGGAATAGGCGGCCTGTGCGGGGACATTCAAGGCCGTGTCTGCCATTGCGTGCTCTGAGGATTGCATACGGAACGCGAAAGAAGCGGCCACTCACGCGCAGAGGGATCGCAGCAACCCTTGGTTACCGTCCGGCCCCTGAGGGTGCCGGTCATAATTCCCGTCATAGCTGATGCCGCCGATGATCGAACCGAAACCGCACCCCACACGCCTGACCCGTTGGATGGCCGGCCTTGCGCGGTGGTCACTGGGGCTGGTCCTGGCCTTCTGGCTGGTCCTGGGCTCCGTGTGGGGGGTGCTCCATGGCTGGATTGTGCCGCGAATCGGCGAATGGCGTCCTCAGCTGGAATCCCTGGCCTCACGCACGCTGGGCCTACCCGTGCGCATAGGCAGCATCACGGCCCGCAGCGAGGGACTGGTCCCCCGGTTCGAGCTGGGCGACGTGGTGGTCGAAGACCCAGAACACTCCGCGGACGCCCTGCGCCTGCCCAGCGTGGTGGTGGCCGTTTCGGCCCGCTCGCTGATGCGCCTGGGCGTGGAGCAGATCTATATCGACCGCCCCGAACTCGTGGTCCGCCGCGCGGCCGATGGCCGTGTCTTCGTGGCCGGCATCGAGATCAGCCCTTCATCGGGCGGGGACAATGCCGCCGCCGACTGGCTGTTTTCCCAGACCGAGCTGGCCCTGCGTGGCGGCAGCCTGCTGTGGGTGGACGAACTGCGCCAGGCACCGCCGCTGGCCTTGCGCGATGTGGATCTGGTGCTGCGCAACAAGGGCTGGAGCCACGGAATCCGCCTGGATGCCACGCCGCCCGAAGGCTGGGGCGAACGCTTCATGCTTGCCGGCCTGTTCCGCGAGCCGCTGCTGTCCACGCACGAGGGCAACTGGCAGCGCTGGAGCGGACAGGCCCATGCGATGTTCACGCAGATCGACCTGTCCCGGCTCGGGCAGTACATGGATACGTCCGACCTGCGCCTGCAGCAGGGCCGGGGCGCACTGCGCGCCTGGATCGACCTGCGCCAGGGCCAGCCCGTGGGCGCCATGGCCGATGTGGCGGTGAATGCCCTGCAACTGCAGTGGCGCGAAAACCTGGAGCCGCTGCAACTGCAGGCGCTGACGGGCCGGCTGAGCGTGCAGCACCAGGACGGCTGGCGCTTCGCCGCGCAGAACCTGGAGTTCTCCACGGGTGACGGCCTGCACTGGCCTGCCGGCAATCTGCGCGCGCGCTACAACCCTGCGGGCGCCAGCACGCAGGGGGCGCTGGGCGAGCAGGGCGAGTTCCAGGCCGATGGCATTGACCTGGCAATCCTCGCCCAGCTGGGCCAGCGCCTGCCGCTGCCAGAGCAGCTGCAGCGCCATCTGGCCGACATGGCCCCGGCCGGCCAGCTGCGCCAGTTCCAGGGAAGCTGGCGCGGCCCGCTGCAGGCTGTGCAGCAGTACAAGGCCAGCGGCGAGCTGCAGCAGCTGTCGATCGACGGAGTGGCATCGTCCGAAGGCCCCACGAAGCCGGGCATGCCCGGCATCAAGGGCCTGAACGCGCGCTTCTCGCTGGACCAGGACGGCGGACAGGCCCAGCTGGAGATGGAGGGCACGGGGCAGCAGCCGGCCGCGCTGTCCTTTCCTGGCGTCTTCGAGGAACCCGAGATCCCGCTGCACCGCCTGCAGGCCAGCCTGCGCTGGCAGTTGCGCGGACAGGCCATCAGCCTGCAGGTGCCCAGCCTGCGTTTTGCCAACGATGACACCGAGGGCGAGGCCCGTGCGCAATGGCACACCGGCGACGGCAGCGACAAGCACCCGCGCTTTCCGGGCGTGCTGGACCTGCAGGGCCAGCTGCGCAACGCCGACGGCACGCGCGTACACCGCTACCTGCCGCTGGAAATCCCCGCCGATGCGCGCCACTACGTGCGAGAGGCCATCCACGCTGGGCGCGCAAGCACGGTGAACTTCAAGGTGCGCGGCCACCTGGACCACGTGCCGGCCGAAAAGCCCAGCCAGGGCGAGTTCCATATCGCTGCCAAGCTGCATGACGTGCACTATGAATATGTGCCGCCCCATCTGCTCACGCATGGCGAGGCGCCCTGGCCGGCCCTGGTCGATCTGTCGGGTGAGCTGGTCTTCGACCGTTCATCGATGGCCGTGCGCAATGCACGCGGCGAGTTCGCGGGCTACCCGCAGCTGCAGATGCGCGACATCCAGGCCAGCATTCCCAACCTGGGCCACACCGAGGTGGCCGTCACCGCCAAGGGCCAAGGCCCGCTGGCCGACATGCTGGGCGTGGTCAAGACCTCGGCCCTGTCGGCGCTGACCGGGCACGTGCTGGACGGCAGCGAGGCCACGGGCGCCGCGCAACTGGCCCTGCAGCTGCAATTGCCCATCGACCATCTGGACCGCAGCAAGGTGTCTGGACAGGTCACGCTGGCGGGCAACTCACTGCAGCTCGATGATCAGACGCCCCATCTGAGCCAGCTGCGCGGGGCCGTCAAGTTCTCCGAAACCGGCTTCTCGCTGGCCGGCCTGCAGGCGCGCGCGCTGGGCGGTGAGCTGCGCGCCGATGGCGGCATGCAGGCGCTGGCGCGCAATGCGCCGGCCACCGAATCGTCCGTCAAAGTGCGCGTGCAGGGCACGGCCACGGCACAGGGGCTGCGCGAAGCCAGGGAACTGGGCTGGGTGGCCGACCTGGCCCGCCATGCCGAGGGCCAGTCGCCCTATTCCCTGCTGCTGAAGGTGCGGCGCGGAACACCCGAAATCCAGGTCCAGTCCAGCCTGCAAGGCATGCGCATCAACCTGCCCGCCCCGCTGGGCAAGGCGGCGGAGTCCATCCAGCCATTGAACGTGAGCCACCAGCTCGCACCCGCCAGCTTCACCTCGCCCGATGCCCCGCTGCGCGACCAGATCAGCGTGCAACTGGGCGATACGGGCTCGGTGTTCTATGAGCGCGACATCAGTGGCAAGCACAGCCGTGTGCTGCACGGCAGCATCCTCATCGGCCAGGAAGCGGGCACGGCCTCCACTTCGGGCCAGGGCGTGCAGGCCCACGTGCAGCTGCCGCTCTTCAATCTCGACGACTGGCTGGCACTGGCGCCGCAGTCCAGCGGCGCCAAGCCGGAGCCCGCCGATGCCGCGGACCCGGCGCGCGAATACCTCCCCGACCGGCTGACCCTGCGCGTCAAGCAACTGCAGGCCAAGGGGCGGCAGCTGCACGACGTGGTGGCGGGCATCTCGCGCGATGGCGGCTCGTGGCACAGCAACCTCGCCTCCCAGGAGCTTGACGGCTACGTGGGCTTTCGCGAAGGCACGGATGCCCAGCCCGAAGGGCAGCTGGTGGCCCGGCTGTCGCGCCTGACGGTGCCCGAGGCCAAATCCGACCGCGTGGACGCCCTGTTCAGCGAGGGGCCGCGCCAGCTGCCGGCCCTGCAGATCGTGGTGGACGACATGCACCTGTCAGGCCACGCCCTGGGCCGCCTGGAAGTGGAGGCCCGCAACCGCCCCGTTCCCGGCGATGCGGCGGCGCGCGAATGGCAGTTGTCGCGCTTCAACATCGCCACGCCCGAGGCCACGCTGACGGCCAGCGGCCAGTGGCGCCTGCCCCAGGGCCAGTCCGAGCACCCGGGACGCAGCCAGTTGCAGTTCCAGCTGGACCTGCGCGACGTGGGCAAGCTGCTCACGCGCTTTGACATGCCCGGCGTGGTGGGCAACGGCAAGGGCGTGCTGCAGGGATCGGCGGGCTGGACGGGCTCGCCCATCACGCCCGACTTCCGCAGCCTCTCTGGCTCCATGCACCTGGATGTGCAGACCGGCCAGTTCCTCAAGGCCGAACCGGGCCTGGCCAAGCTGCTGAGCGTGCTCAGCCTGCAGGCGCTGCCCCGCCGGCTGACGCTGGATTTCCGCGATGTATTCAGCAACGGCTTCGCCTTCGACTTCATGCGCGGCGACGTGCAGATCACCGACGGTGTGGCGCGCACCAACAACATGCAGATGAAGGGCGTCAACGCCGCCGTGCTGATGGAGGGCACGGCCGACCTGGTCCAGGAGACGCAGAATCTGCATGTGGTGGTGGTGCCCGAGATCAATGCCATGACGGCCTCCCTGGTGGCCACGGCCATCAACCCCGTGGTCGGCCTGGGCAGCTTCCTGGCGCAGGTGCTGCTGCGCGGCCCGCTGATCGCGGCGGCCACCAAGGAATTCCGCATCGACGGCAGTTGGGACGAGCCCCAGGTCACGGCCCTGCCGCGGCGCCGGGCCACGACACCCTCCGATCCTGCCGCCAACAGCCCCGCCAGCACGCCCTCCGGCGCCACCGAGCCCGCTTCTTCAGGAGAGAACCCATGAAAATCGCAGCCCTGCAAATGGTGTCGGAACCCGATGTGCGCGCCAACCTCGACCAGGCGCTGGCACTGCTGCGCCAGGCGCGCGACCAGGGGGCCGAACTCGCGGCCCTGCCCGAGTATTTCTGCGCCATGGGCCTGCGCGACACCGACAAGCTGGCCTACCGCGAGAGCTTCGGCGCAGGCCCCATCCAGGACTTCCTGCGCCGCGCCGCGCGCGAGCTGCAGCTGTGGATCGTCGGCGGCACCCTGCCCCTGGTGGCCGATGACGATGCCCATGTGCTCAACAGCTCGCTGGTGTTCTCGCCCCAGGGCGAATGCGTGGCGCGCTACGACAAGATCCACCTGTTCCACTACGACAACGGACGCGAGCGCTACACGGAAGCCGCCGTGGTCCAGGCGGGCCACACGCCCGTGACCTGCGACATCACCTCGCGCGAGGGAGAGACCTGGCGCCTGGGTCTGAGCGTGTGCTACGACCTGCGTTTTCCCGAGCTGTACCGCCGCCTTGCCGAGCAGGGCGCCGACCTGCTGCTGGTGCCCGCCGCCTTCACCCACATCACGGGGCTGGCGCACTGGGAAGTGCTGCTGCGCGCCCGCGCCATCGAAAACCAGGCCTACCTGCTGGCGCCCGCCCAGGGCGGCCACCATGAAAACGGCCGCCGTACCTGGGGCCACAGCCTGCTGGCCGATCCCTGGGGCATGGTGCTGGCCCAGCAGGCCGAGGGCGCCGGCGTGGTGCTGGGCGAGATCAAGCGCGAGCGCCTGGCGCATGTGCGCCGCCAGCTGCCGGCTCTGGAGCACCGCGTCCTGTGAATCCACCGCACCCGCCAATGCCGCCCATGCCGGCCATGTCACCGATGTCGCCCATGCCCGAAGGCCGCTGGCCCTGGCGCCGCTGGCGCACGGCCTGGCGCCGCTGGTCGCTGTGGAGCCTGCTGGTCGCCCTGGTCCTGAGCATGCTCGTCACCATGGTCTGGCTGGCCGGGCGCTACGAGGCCTCCCAGGTCCAGGACAAGCTGGAGCGCGACACGGCCAATGCCGTGGCCGACATACGCGCCGCGCTCAACCGCAACCTGCAGGACCTGCAGGCGCTGAACGCGCCCGACAACGAGCCCGCCGAATGGAAGACCCGCGCCGCCGAGCTGCTGCAGGTGCGCCGCGAACTGATGCGCATCGAGTGGCGCGACGCGGGCCTGCAGATCCGCTCCCATGCCGAGACCCCCTATCGCAATGTGCAGTGGGAAGACCAGCTGCGCACGAACAACACCCACCCCGAGGCCGTGCTGACCTGCACGCACGCGCGCCGCCTGAACGGCCCCGCCTACTCGCCCAGCTACTTCCAGCTGCTGGCCGAGGGCCTGGGCACGGAGATGATGGAGGTCTGCCTGCCGCTGACGCAAAGCGGCCACATCATCGGCTTCGTCATCGGCACCTACAGCCTGCAAAGCCTGCTGATTACCCAGGTCAGCAAGAACCTGCCGCGCACCCAGGAAGTGTCCTTCACCGAGCCCGACGGCACGCGCCTGGCCCTGCTGGGCGCCTCCTGGCGCGGCACGCGCATGTTCACGGCGCAGCAGCTGCTGGATCTGCCCGGCAGCACCCTGGTGCTGCGCATGGACAGCTGGCACCGCGCGCCCAGCGTGTTCCCCAACGTGCTCACGGCCCTGGTGACGCTGATGTCCATCGCCCTGGTCTCCGTGGTCGCCGTGCTGGTGCGCGACAACCGCCGCCGCCTGCGTGCCGAGCGCGACCTGGGCGATGCGCTGGCCTTTCGCAAGGCCATGGAGGACTCGCTGGTCACGGGCCTGCGCGCGCGCGACCTGCAGGGCCGCATCAGCTATGTGAATCCGGCCTTCTGCAACATGGTGGGCTTTACGGCCGAGGAGCTGCTGGGCCTGAGCATCGCGCCCTACTGGCCGCCCGAGCGCGCCGAAATCTACGCGCGCCGGCGCGACAACCGCCTGTCCGGCAACGCACCGCCGCCGCGCGAGGGCCACGAAAGCATCTTCATGCGCAAGGACGGCACACGCATTCCGGTGCTGATCTTCGAGGCGCCGCTGATCAACGCCCAGGGCCAGCACACGGGCTGGATGAGCGCCTTCATCGACATCAGCGAGCAAAAGCGCATGGAAGAGATCTCGCGCGCCTCGCAGGAGCGCCTGCAGGCCACGGCCCGCCTGGCCACCGTGGGCGAAATGGCTTCGCTGCTCAGCCATGAACTCACCCAGCCGCTGGTGGCCATCTCCAGCTACGCCACAGGATCGCTGAACATGCTGGGCAGCGACGACGGTGCGGCAGGCAGCGCCGGCAACGAAGCCCATCTGCGCCAGCAGTTGCAGGACTTGCGCATGGCCATGGAGCGCATCAGCTTCCAGGCCGACCGTGCAGGCCGCGTGATCAAGAGCGTGCGCGACTTCGTGCGGCGGCGCGACCAGTCACGCGAAGTCATAGGTGCCGCCGAACTCATAGACGCCGTGCTGCCGCTGGTCAGCCTGCAGGCGCGCAACCTGGGCGTGCGCGTGACCACCGATATCGAGCCCGGCCTGTCGCCCGTGCTCTGCGATCCGACCATGATCGAGCAGGTGCTGCTCAACCTGGCGCGCAACGGCATGCAGGCCATGGACTCGCCCGAGACCGTGGACCGCGAACTGCAGTTGCGCGTGCGGCGCGCGGCCGCCAGCACGCGCCGCAGCTGGGTGGAATTCGCCGTCATCGACTGCGGCAGCGGCATCCCCAAGCATGTGGCGGAGCAGTTGTTCACGCCCTTCTTCACCACGCGCAACGAGGGCATGGGCCTGGGCCTGAGCCTGTGCCGCACCGTGGTCGAACAGCATGGCGGCCACCTGCAGCACAGCCCGCACAGCCCGCGCGGAACCGTCTTCGCCTTCACGCTGCCGACCCACAACCCGGCACAGGTGGAACCATAGATGGAACAATAGGCCCATGGAACCTGTACCCGACGCCACCGTCTACATCGTCGATGACGACACCGATGTACGCGAAGCGCTGGCCTGGCTGCTGCGCTCGCGCCGCCTGCTCAGCGAATGCTATGACAGCGCAGAGGCCTTCGACGCCATGCTGCAGTCGCGCCCGCCGCCACGCAATCCCTGCTGCCTGCTGCTGGACATGCGCATGGGCGGCATGAGCGGGCTGGCGCTGTTCAACCTCATGCTGGAGCGCAACCAGATCGCGGGCATGCCCGTGATCTTCCTGACCGGCCATGCCGACGTGCCCACGGCCGTGGACACGGTCAAGCGCGGCGCCTTCGATTTCTGCGAGAAGCCCTTTTCGGACAACGCGCTCGTGGACCGCATCGAGCAGGCGCTGGAACTGTCAGCCCAGCACCAGGCCGAGACCCGCGCTCGCGAGGCCGTGCGTGCACGCTTCAACGAACTGACGGAGCGCGAGCGCGACGTGATGCGGCTGGTGGTGGAAGGCATTCCCAACAAGCTCATCGCCGACCAGCTGGACATCAGCGTGCGCACCGTCGAAGTCCACCGCGCGCGCGTCTTCGACAAGATGCAGGTCAAGTCGGCCGTGGAACTGGCCAACCTGCTGCGCACGCACGGCTGACTCCTTCAGAAATACGTGGCGATCACGTCGACCACGTCATAGCGGTCATTGACGACGGCCATCTGCCGCCATTTGTCGAAGGTCAGGCAGGGGTGGGAGATATCGAAGGCCAGCATGTCGCCGACGCGCAGGCCATCGTCCTCGGCCACTTTCAGGAAAGCATGCTGGTCCATCATGGCCGTGACCTCCCAATGGGGCGGTGCGGCCACCGGCGCGGCATCACCGGGGCGGTAGCGCAGCGCGGGCCTGGGCGGCACGGCCTCGAAGGCGGTATCGCGCTTGCCCAGCGCCACGATGGCGCGGCCAGGCTCGGGCAGTGACTGCACATAGGCCCAGACCTGCAGCGCAGGCAGAAGGCTGGCACGCATCTGCTGCGCCACGGGGTTGGTCTGGTCGATGCGCTGCTGCGCTGCCTGGTAGATGCCCGCATCATGCGTGAGATAGCAGCCGGGGCGCAGCACCAGATCCAGCGCTCCCCCAATATCGGCCTTGCCGAATTCCTGGGCCACCACGTCGTACCAGGCCGAGCCGGCTCCCGTGAGCACGGCCGGGCTGCGCTGCAATCGTCCATCGCGTGCGAGCCGCTCAAGCCAGAGAACGGCACGCCGCAGCAGGGTGCGGATGGCGTCCTCTTCCTTGAGCACGCCCTCGTAGACCTCGATGCCGGCCAGCCGCACGGCCGCGCCAGCCCTTGCCAGCGCGTCCAGCAGCGGCTGCATCTGCGCATCGGAGCGCACACCCGTGCGCCCGCCGGGCGGGCCCAGCTCGATCAGCACCTGCACGGACTGGCCCGCCGCGCCAAAGAAGGCCGCCAGTTGCTCGACCTGCTCGGCGCAGTCCACCAGGCAGAAGAACTCGAAACCGGGATCGGCCAGCAGCTCGGCCACGGCGGCCATATTGCGCCGTCCGATCAGCTGGTTGGCCATGAGCACGCGGCGCACGCCGTGGGCATGGGCCACGCGTGTCTGCTGGGCGGTCGCCAAGGTGATGCCCCAGGCGCCCGCATCGATCTGCTGGCGGAACAGGCGGGGCGCCATGGTCGTCTTGCCGTGGGGCGCGAGCTTGGCGCCGTAGGCGTCCACAAAGCGCTGCATCCAGGCCAGGTTGTGCGCCAGGCGCGACTGCGAGAGCACGGCGGCCGGCAGGCCCAGATCCTCGCGCAGCAGGTTCCAGCCCTGCGCTGCGGCGTCCTGCGGCGCACAGGGCGCCGACAGCGCACCCAGGCCCTTGTCGAGCGGGCTGACCACGTCGGCCATGCCTGCTGTGCTTGCTTCACTCATACGGCTCCCCATTGATGGATGGGTGCCAGCATAGGGCAAGGCAGGTGGCCGCACACGCAAAAACGCCCCGCGTTGCGGGGCGTTGCATCCGGGCCAGAGCCGGGATCAGCGGGGCTGCTGGTACTGGGGCTGGTATTGCGGCTGCTGGTATTGCGGCTGCTGTTGATACTGGGGCTGCTGCTGTTGCTGCGGGATCTCGCCCACGAAGATTTCCACGCGGCGGTTCATGGCGCGGCCGCTGGCCGAGTCGTTGGAAGCCACGGGCTGGTGCGAGCCACGGCCTTCGGTGGCGATGCGAGCGCCCGAGACGCCGCGCATGGTCAGGTAGTTGCGCGTGCTGTTGGCGCGGTCCAGCGACAGCGGGTTGTTGATGGCGTCCGAGCCGGTGCTGTCGGTGTGGCCGATGATGCGCACCTCGGCATTGGGGTTGTTGCGCAGGCCTTCGGCGAAGCGGTCCAGGATGGGGGCGAAGTTGCCCTTGATGTCGGAACGGTTGGTATCGAACGAGATGTCGCTGGGAATGTCGAGCTTGAGCTGGTTGTCGGCCGTCTGGCTCACGTTCACGCCCGTGCCCTGGGTGGCCTGCTCCATCTCGCGCTTTTGCTTTTCCATGTTCTGCGACCAGATGTAGGTGCCCAGTGCACCCACGCCGGCACCGATCACGGCGCCCGTGCCGGCCCTGCCGCCGGTGACCGCGCCCAGCACGGCGCCGGCTGCAGCGCCCACGCCAGCGCCCGTGGCCGTGCGGCGCTGGGTGTCGCTCATGTTCGCGCAGCCGGAGATGAACAGTGCGGCAGCCGTTGCGGCGGCCAGAACGATGTGCTTGCGCATGGGAAACTCCTTTTTGAATCTTGGGAACGCACCGTGCGGTAGCGCCAGGGTCCCCATTGTGGAAAGCAGGCTGAGCACAGCCTATCAGTGCGGGCAGGGCATACCCGTAGGACGGCGCCCGCTCCGCGAGGCTGCTTTCGGGTCCGTCACGGGCCGCTGCGATCCTGCCCGGGAGAGGGTTTGTCTGGAGACGGATGCGAATCCCGTGGCGTGTCCACGGGCAACTCGCCCTTGCGGCGCCCGGAGAACATGGTCCACCACACAATAGCGACCAGAATCACCAAGGCCAGCAGTGCTTCGAGCAAAATCAACCCCATGAATTTCCACCTCCTGCGCCATGCCGCGATGGCGCTGATTGTAGGGACGCTGGTCGCCTGCACGACCACCACCAAGCCGGTCTATGACCCTTCGCCCGTGCCCGACCTGCAGCCGGGAGGCCCGGTCACCGTGACACCCAGGCCCCCGCTGGTCACCAGCACCCCCACCAAGAGCCGCTGGATCGCAGCCGACTGGAGCGAATTGCCCGGCCTGCAGGAAGACGCGCTGCACGAAGCCTGGAATGCCTGGCTCAAGAACTGCGAACGGCCCAGCTCGGTCTTCGCGGGCCTGTGCAGGGACGTGCGCCAGCTGAGCATTGCCACGGGCGACGAGCAGCGCGCTTGGCTCATGGCCAATCTGCAGCCCTACCGCATCGAAGCGCTGGGCGGTGGCCCAGACGGCATGCTGACCGCCTACTACGAGCCACTGTTCGAGGCACGGCGCCTGCCGGGCGACGGCTTCAACGTGCCGCTGTACAAGACGCCGGCCGGCGCCGGCTTCGGCAGCCGCAAGCCCTGGTTCTCGCGCCAGCAGATCGAGACGATGCCCGAGGCCCAGGCGGCCCTGGCAGGCCGCGCCATCGCCTGGCTGCGCGACCCCGTCGATGCGATGGTGCTGCACATCCAGGGCTCGGGGCGCCTGAACATCACCGAGCCCACAGGCGCGCAACGCACGATCCGCGTCGCCTTTGCGGGCACCAATGACCAGCCCTACAAGAGCGTGGGCCGCTGGCTGCTGGACCAGGGACTGGTGCGCGACGCCACCTGGCCCGGCATCAGCGCCTGGGTGGCCGCCAACCCCGGCCGCGTCAATGAAATGCTGTGGAGCAACCCGCGCTATGTCTTCTTCCGCGAGGAGCCGCTGGAAGGCCTGGACCTGCAATTCGGCCCCAAGGGCGCCCAGGGCGTGGCCCTGACGCCAGGCCGCTCCATCGCCGTGGACAAGCAGAGCATTCCCTACGGCACGCCGGTCTGGCTGTCCACATCCGGGCCCACCGTGGCCCTGAACCGCCTGGTCTTTGCCCAGGACACGGGCAGCGCCATCGTCGGCGCCGTGCGTGCCGACTACTTCATGGGCTGGGGTCCCGAAGCCGGCGACCTGGCCGGCCGCATCAAGCAGAACCTGCGCCTGTGGGCCTTCTGGCCGCGGAGCCTTGCCAGCCAGGCACCGCACTTGAGGTAACCCCCTGAGCGGCTACGCCGCTTCCCGCTTTGGGGTGCGCCGGTTTTATCCTTTGCGCCAAGGCTCGCCCCGCATGGCACAAGACCAGCGCAGACACACCTCTATCCACTGTCCCTCGCTCTGGCGCGGCCCAACGCCAGGGGCGCCGAGCAAGAGCCGCCTCGCGGTGGGGGCGCCTAGCCGAGGGCGCCGTCCCCCTCAGGGGGAAGGCGCGCAGCGCCTCAGGGGGTATCAAAATACCTCGTGACGCGCGGCGGTTCCTTGCCCTTGTGATAGGCCAGCTTGCGGTCGCGCAGGGCCACGTCGGCGGCAGTGACGCGGTCGAAGCGGCGCAGGTGCTCGGTCCAGGACTCGTCGATGATCTGCTCCACGTAGCGCTCGGGGTGGCTCATGCTGTGCAGCAGGCTCCAGCCCAGCGCGCCCTGGCGCATGCGGCTGCGGCGGCTTTCCTGCATGAGGGCGCGGAAGGCCTCGGCCTGGGTGGGGTCGATCTGGTACTCGATGGTGACGACCACGCGGCCGGCTTCGGGGATGTTGACCTCGGGGCGCTGGAAGGCCTTGGAGGGACTCAAATCCTCCTCGATCTGGCGGTCGCGCACCAGGCGCTGGACCAGCAGCATGCAGACCACGCCGCTGGCGGCGGCCACCATGAGGCTGCCCCGCACGCCCACCATGCTGGCCACCTGTCCCCAGAGCGCGGCGCCTGTCGCCGTACCGCCCATGATGGACATCTGGTAGATGGACATGCCGCGCGCCCGCACCCAGTTGGGCAAGGCCATCTGGGCCGAGACGCCCAGCACGTTGGCGGTGGAGATCAGCGCCATGCCGGCCAGCATCATGGCCGGCACGGCCATGTAGACATTGGGCGACAGGGCCACGGCCAGCGTGGCCAGCGCATGCACGGCAGAGCCCGACCGGATCAGGCTTTCCTTGGACATGGCCTGGCGCAGGCGCGGCAGGAACATGGCGCCCACGATGGCGCCCGCACCCATGGAGGCCAGCAGCAGCGTGAAGGTCTCGGCGCCGCCCCCGCCCTCGGTGGGGCCGTGCAGGCGCTGGGCCACCAGGGGCAGCAAGGCCATCACCGCCGTGCACTGCAGGAAGAAACACACCGTGCGCGCCAGCACCGCATGCATGCGGGGCGACTCGCGCACGAACTGCAGGCCCACGCGCATGGCCGAGGGCAGGCGCTCGCGGCCCAGCGGGTTGGCCACATGGCGGCGCTTCCAGCGGATCAGCACGATGCCCGAGAGGATGGACAGCACGGCGTTCAGCACGAACACCCATGCGCTGCCCAGGCTGGCGATGATGGCGCCGGCCACCAGCGGGCCGATGATGCGCGATGCGTTCATGGCCACGGCATTGAGCGCCATGGCCGAAGGCAGGTGGTGCTTGGGCACGAGTTCGGGGATCAGCGCCGAGAACACGGGCCAGCGCATGGCCAGGCCGATGCCGTTGGCAAAGGTCAGCACCAGCAGCCAGTGCGCCGTCATCTGGCCGGACAGCACGAACAGGCACAGCACCAGGGCCACGGCCGCCACCCAGAACTGGGTGACGATGAAGTAGCGGCGCCGGTCCAGGATGTCGGCCAGCGCGCCGCTGGGCAGGCCCAGCAGGAAGACGGGCAGCGTGGAGGCCGATTGCACCAGGGCCACGAGCACGGGCGAGGTGGTCAGCGAGGTCATGAGCCAGGCCGCCGCCACATCGTTCATCCACATGCAGGTGTTGGCCGCCATCCAGATCAGCCACAGCATGCGGAAGGTGGGGCCGGACAGCGGCGCCCAGACGCCCTGCTGGGCCTGGGCCGCCTTCTGGCCTTCGGCCTCGGCAGCCGCCTTGTCGGCGGCCGTCATGCCTGACGGGTCTTCGATCAGGGTGCCCGGCGCCCCCATGCCCGAAGGCTCGGCCGGAGGCTGGGTGGAAGGCTCGGATTCAGAGGCAGGCGGCTGGGCGGGGACTGGTGTTGTTTGTTCTGCGGCCATGTGCCCCTGATTCTCGGCCCAAACGTGGGGTGGCGCCAGAAATGGTTGTTGCACTAAGAACCACGATCACCGCCTTGCACGGCAGGCGTTTTTTGCTCCTTTTGCAGGAGCACACTGTCGCTTCGGCGCGACCTTCACAGGCCAGTACGCCGGCCTGCGGCTACTGGTCCGGCAGGCCCTTGCCCGCCATGGGCCCCAGCTGGGACAGGGGCAGCGCATGGCTGGACTTGATCTCGCCCAGCGAGAAACTGGTCTGCATGTCCTTCACATTGGGCAGGTTCAGCAGCGTGTTGCGCGCGAACTGCGCAAAGCTGTCCAGGTCGCGCGCCACCACCTGCAGCTCGAAGGTGCCGGTGCCGCTGATGTAGTGGCAGGTCACGACCTCGGGCAGCTTGCGGATGGCGTCCTCCATCTCCAGCGTCAGCGTGCCGGCCGTGCGCACGGCATCGAGCCGCACGAAGGCCAGCACGCCCAGGCCGATCTTGTGGCGGTCGATGTCGGCGTGGTAGCCGCGGATGAAGCCCGCCTCCTCCAGCGCCCGCACACGGCGCCAGCAGGGCGCGGCCGACAGGCCCACGCGCTGGGCCAGCTCGGCATTGGTCAGGCGTGCGTCGGCCTGCAGGTGGCCGAGGATGGCAATATCGAATTTGTCCAAAGTTTGCACAAAACACCGTTTTCAAGAAAGATTCTTGCCAAGAATACTTGAAACAGCGCAAAGAAAGCAAAGACCTATCAGACGAGCACGAATACACTGAAAAAAGGCGATTTGGTTCAGACAACGAGTGCCGTGCATGCCTCTTTCCCGTTCCGGGCAGGACATGACAGGGCGCCGACCATCGATGGAGACAAGCCATGAATGCCCCACTGCCCGAAGACGTGCGCCGCGCCCTGGAGACGGTCACTCTCGACGACAAATACGCTCTGCAGCACGGCCGTGCGTTCATGAGCGGAGTACAGGCCCTTGTGCGCCTGCCCATGCTGCAGCGCCAGCGCGACGCTGCAGCGGGCCTGAACACCGCAGGCTTCATCAGCGGCTACCGGGGCTCCCCGCTGGGCGGCTATGACCAGGCGCTATGGGCCGCGAAAAAGCACCTCGAATCCAACAACATCGTCTTCCAGCCCGGCGTCAATGAAGAGCTGGGCGCCACGGCCGTCTGGGGCACGCAGCAGCTGGATCTCTATCCCGAGACCAAGAAGTTCGACGGCGTCTTCGGCCTGTGGTACGGCAAGGGCCCGGGCGTGGACCGCTGCTCCGACGTGTTCAAGCACGCCAACATGGCGGGCACGGCCAGGCACGGCGGCGTGATCGCGCTGGCCGGTGACGACCACATCAGCAAGAGCAGCACGGCCGCCCACCAGAGCGACCACATCTTCAAGGCCTGCGGCACGCCGGTGTTCTTTCCCAGCAATGTGCAGGACATCCTGGACATGGGGCTGCACGCCTTTGCCATGAGCCGCTTCTCCGGCCTGTGGTCGGGCATGAAGACCATCCAGGAGGTGGTGGAGTCCTCGGCCAGCGTGTCGGTGGAGCCGGACCGCGTGAACATCATCCTGCCCGAGGACTTCCAGATGCCGCCCGGCGGCCTGCACATCCGCTGGCCCGATGCGCCGCTGGAGCAGGAGCAGCGGCTGATGAACTACAAGTGGTATGCGGCCCTGGCCTATGTGCGCGCCAACCGGCTCAACCACAACGTGATCGACGGTCCCAACGACCGCTTCGGCCTGATCGCCAGCGGCAAGGCCTACAACGACATGCGCCAGGCCCTGGCCGACCTGGGCCTGGACGACGACACCTGCCGCCAGCTGGGCATACGCGTGCACAAGGTCAACGTGGTCTGGCCGCTGGAGGCCACCATCACGCGCGACTTCGCGCGCGGCCTGCAGGAGATCCTGGTGGTGGAGGAAAAGCGCCAGGTCATCGAATACCAGATCAAGGAAGAGCTGTACAACTGGCGCTCCGACGTGCGGCCCAACGTGGTCGGCAAGTTCAGCGATGAGCACGGCGGCGAATGGTCGGTGCCCAATCCCAGCCAGGACTGGCTGCTGCGCCCCAATGCGGACCTGACGCCGGCCCTCATCGCGCGCGCCATCGTCCAGCGCCTGACCAAGATCGGCGTGCCCGAACACATCGCCCAGCGCATGCACGAGCGCATTGCCGTGCTGGACGCCCGCGAGGCCGCGCTCAAGGCCGCCCAGAGCCAGCCCACGGGCGACCGCGTGCCATGGTTTTGCAGCGGCTGCCCGCACAACACCAGCACCCGCGTGCCCGAGGGCAGCCGCGCCGTGGCCGGCATCGGCTGCCACTACATGACGGTGTGGATGGACCGCTCCACCAGCACCTTCACGCAGATGGGTGGCGAGGGCGTGACCTGGGTGGGCCAGGCGCCCTTCACCAAGGACGCGCATGTCTTCGCCAACCTGGGCGACGGCACCTACTTCCACAGCGGCCTGCTGGCGATACGCCAGAGCATCGCGGCCGGCGTGAACATCACCTACAAGCTGCTGTACAACGACGCCGTGGCCATGACGGGCGGCCAGCGCGTGGGCGAGCGGCCCGAGGGCCACTCGGTGCTGCAGATCATGAACAGCCTCAAGTCCGAGGGCGTGGCCAAACTGGTCATCGTCACCGACGAACCCGCCAAGTACGACGGCGTGCCGCTGGCCGAGGGCGTGACCGTGCACCACCGCGACGAGCTGGACCGCATCCAGCGCGAGTTCCGCACCCTCAAGGGTTGCACGGCCATCATCTACGACCAGACCTGCGCCACCGAAAAGCGCCGGCGCCGCAAACGCGGCACGCTGGCCACGCCCGACAAGACCGTGGTCATCAATGAATTGGTCTGCGAGGGCTGCGGCGACTGCTCGGTGCAGTCCAACTGCCTGTCGGTCGAGCCGGTGGAGACCGAGTTCGGCCGCAAGCGCCGCATCAACCAGAACACCTGCAACAAGGACTACTCCTGCGTGAAGGGCTTTTGCCCCAGCTTCGTCACCATCGAAGGCGGCCAGCTCAAGAAGCCCAAGAAGGAGAAGAAGGGCGACCTGTCCATGCTGCCCGCCATCCCGGAGCCCGTGCTGCCGGTGGCCGAGCAGGCCTGGGGCATCGTCGTGGCCGGCGTCGGCGGCACGGGCGTGATCACCATCGGCTCGCTGCTGGGCATGGCGGCCCACCTGGAGGGCAAGGGCGTGATCACCCAGGACGCGGCCGGCCTGGCGCAAAAGGGCGGCTCCACCTGGAGCCACATCCAGATCGCCAACCGTCCCGAGGCCATCTACACCACCAAGGTGGACATGGCCAAGGCCGACCTGGTGATCGGCTGCGACCCCATCGTCACAGCCACGCCGACCACCATGTCCGTGATGCAGCCGGGCCGCACCTTCGTGGCGCTCAACAGCCACGGCTCGCCCACGGCAGCCTTCGTCACCAACCCTGACTGGCAGGCGCCGGACGACCGCTGCGCCAGCGCCCTGGCCCAGGCCGTGGGCCCCGAGCTGCTGGGCAGCTTCGACGCCGAGCAGGTGGCCGTGCAGCTGCTGGGCGACAGCATCTACACCAACCCGCTGATCCTGGGCTACGCCTGGCAAAAGGGCCGCGTGCCGCTGTCGCATGCGGCGCTGATGCGCGCCATCGAACTCAACGGCGTGCAGGCCGACAACAACAAGGCCGCCTTCGAGTGGGGCCGCCGCTGCGCCCATGACCTGGCCGCCGTGCGCGCCCTGTTCCAGACGGCCCAGGTGATCCAGTTCGTCAAGAAGCCCTCGCTGACCGAGATGGTGGCCAAGCGCGTGGACTTCCTCACGGGCTACCAGAACGCCGCCTATGCAGCCGAGTACCAGGCCTTCGTGGACAAGATCCATGCCGCCGAGCGCGGCGTGGCGGGCTCCGGCACGCGCCTGTCGGAGGCCGTGGCCCGCTATCTGTTCAAACTCATGGCCTACAAGGATGAGTACGAGGTCGCGCGCCTGCACACCGATGCGGCCTTCAGCCAGCGCATCGCCGGCATGTTCGAGGGCGACTACCGCGTGGTCCACCACCTGGCGCCGCCGTCGTCGGCCGGCAAGGACGAGCACGGCCATCTGGTCAAGAAGTCCTACGGTCCCTGGATGCGCAAGGCCATGGAAGTGCTGGCGAAGATGAAGGGCCTGCGCGGCACGGCGCTGGACCCCTTCGGCCGCACGCAGGAGCGCCGCACCGAGCGCGCCCTGATCCAGGAATACCGCCAGTGCATCGAAGGCCTGCTGGCCGAACTCACGCCCGAGCGCCTGGCGCTGGCCGTGGAGATCGCCAGCATTCCCGAGGACATCCGCGGCTACGGCCATGTGAAGGAGCGCAACCTGGCAGCGGCCCGCATCAAGTGGAAGGCGCTGATGGCACGCTGGAGCGCACCGTCACGGGGTGCGGGCAGCACGGGCAAGCCCGCCGTCGGCGTCGCCTGAAACCACACGGACCGCCCCGCTCCAGGGGCCTCCTGTAAGATCGCTGCCGCCGCCCGCACCGCAAGGTGTGGGCGGCGCGGTTCCGTCAGGGTCCGTTCCATGGACCGTCAAGCCGGGCGCAAAAATCACGAAAAACCGCGCTCCACCCCTTTAAAAACGGCAGATGGCAGCCAGTTGCAGCCATCGTCGCCGAAAAACCCGCAGCCGCCAGATCCTGGCAGCCCATGTGGGTCAGGGCTGACGCATACAATGCTCCGTTCTCCTGCGCGGGCCCGTGCATACGGCGTGCGCAGCGACCCTTTTTCGACCTTCCAATCCTGGAGTCTTGCCCGTGTTTATTTCTTCCGCTTTTGCCCAGACCGCACCCGCAGCAGCAGCCTCCGGTGGCGACTTCATGTCGCAGCTGTACGGCATGGCACCGCTGGCACTGATGTTCGTGGTGCTGTACTTCGTGATGATCCGCCCCCAGATGAAGCGCCAGAAGGAGCACCGCTCCATGATCGAGGCGCTGGCCAAGGGCGACGAAGTGGCAACGTCCGGCGGCATCATCGGCCGCGTGACACGCATGTCCGAGCAATTCCTGCACATCGAGATCGCCTCGGGTGTGGAAGTCCAGATCCAGCGCAGTGCCGTCGTACAGGTGCTGCCCAAGGACACGCTGAAGTAAGCGCTGTCCCTGTCTTGCGGGTGTGCGGACCGCGCAGGCGGCAGCACACCCTTTTGTGCGTTGCTGTCTACAAAGAGCGAAGAGCGCGATCATGAACCGATATCCGGTCTGGAAGTACGCGATCATCGTGATCGCGCTGCTGGTGGGGGTGCTCTACACCCTGCCCAATTTTTTCGGTGAGGCGCCTGCCGTGCAGGTCTCCTCGGCCAAGGCCACCATCAAGGTGGACAACGCGGTGCTGCACAGGGTCGAGGAGGCCCTGAAGGCTGCCGATGTCAAGCCCGATGTGCTGACCATCGAGGGCACCTCGGTGCGGGCGCGCTTCAACACGCCCGACGAACAGCTCAAGGCCAAGGACGTGATCCAGAAGGCCCTGATCCCCGATGCCAACGACCCGGCCTACATCGTGGCGCTGAACCTGGTGTCGCGCTCGCCGCAATGGCTCACGGCCGTCGGCGCCAAGCCCATGTACCTGGGCCTGGACCTTCGCGGTGGCGTGCACTTCATGCTGCAGGTGGACATGGCTGCGGCCCTGACCAAGAAGGCCGACTCCTTTGCCGGCGACCTGCGCACCTCGCTGCGCGACAAGAACATCCGCCACGGCGGCGTCTCGCGCAACGGCAACACCGTCGAGATCCGCGTGCGCGACGAGGCCATGCTCACGGCCGCACGCAATCTGGTCACCGACCAGTTCCCCGATCTGGCGGCCACCTCCGAGCCTGATGGCGCCGGCTTCAAGCTGCTGGCCTCCATCAAGCCCGAAGCCCTGCGCAAGGTGCAGGAGCAGGCGCTCAAGCAGAACATCGTCACCCTGCACAACCGTATCAACGAGCTGGGCGTGGCCGAGCCCGTGATCCAGCAGCAGGGTCTGGACCGCATCATCGTCCAGCTGCCCGGCGTGCAGGACACGGCCAAGGCCAAGGACATCCTGGGCCGCACGGCCACGCTGGAAGTGCGCCTGGTCGACGAATCCTCCGAGGCGCGCGGCGCCGAGCTGGGCTCGGGTCCCGTGCCCTTCGGCTCCGAGCGCTACCTGGACCGCAACGCCCAGGCCGTGATCGTGCAAAAGCAGGTCGTGCTGACCGGCGAGAACCTCACCGACGCACAGCCCGGCTTCGACAGCCAGACCCAGGAACCCACGGTCAACCTGGTGCTCGATGCCAAGGGCGCGCGCATCTTCAAGGACATCACGCGTGAGAACGTGGGCAAGCGCATGGCCATCATCCTGTTCGAAAAGGGCAAGGGCGAGGTCGTGACGGCTCCCGTGATCCGCACCGAGATCGGTGGCGGACGCGTGCAGATCTCGGGCCGCATGACCACGGCGGAAGCCAACGACACGGCCCTGCTGCTGCGTGCCGGCTCGCTGGCCGCGCCCATGGAGATCATCGAGGAATACACCATCGGCCCCAGCCTGGGCGCCGACAACATCAACCGCGGCATCCACTCCGTGGTCTGGGGCCTGGTGGCCATCGCGGCCTTCATGTGCGTGTACTACATGCTGTTCGGCGTGATCTCCACGGTGGCCCTGTCGGTCAACGTGCTGCTGCTGCTGGCCATCCTGTCCATGCTGCAGGCCACGCTGACCCTGCCCGGCATCGCCGCCATGGCGCTGGCGCTGGGCGTGGCCATCGACTCCAACGTGCTGATCAACGAGCGCATTCGCGAGGAGCTGCGCGGCGGCGTCTCGCCGCAGGCCGCCATCCATGCGGGCTACGAGAACGCATGGCACACCATCCTGGACTCGAACGTGACCACGCTGATCGCGGGCCTGGCGCTGCTGGCCTTCGGCTCCGGCCCGGTGCGCGGCTTCGCCGTGGTGCACTGCATCGGCATCCTGACCAGCATGTTCTCGGCCGTGTTCTTCTCGCGCGGTCTGGTCAACCTCTGGTACGGCCGCCGCAAGAAGCTCAAGAGCATCTCCATCGGCCAGGTCTGGAAGCCGGAAGACACCAGCCAGCTGCGCTCCGTGGCTGCCAAGGGTTCCAGCGTCGCCGATTCCGGCGCCAACAACTGAAAGGGGGAAGACCATGGAGTTCTTCCGCATCCGCAAAGACATCCCCTTCATGAAGTACGCGTTGGTCCTCAACGCGATCTCCTTCATCACCTTCGCGCTGGCCGTGTTCTTCCTGCTCACGCGCGGCCTGCACCTGTCCGTGGAATTCACGGGCGGCACCGTGATGGAGGTGGCCTATACCCAGACCGCCGACATCGCCAAGGTGCGCGATACCGTCTCCAAGCTGGGCTACAGCGACGTCACGGTGCAGAACTTCGGCACGTCGCGCGACGTGATGATCCGCCTGCCCGTGCAAAAGGACGTGTCCTCCGCGCAGCAAAGCGAGCAGGTGCTCACGGCGCTCAAGAAGGAAGACGCCGAAGTCACGCTGCGCCGCACCGAGTTCGTGGGCCCGCAGGTGGGTGACGAGCTCATGCACAACGGCCTGATGGCACTGGGCTTCGTGGTGCTGGGCATCGTGATCTACCTGGCCATGCGCTTCGAATGGAAGTTCGGCGTGGCCGCCGTGATCGCCAACCTGCACGACGTGGTCATCATCCTGGGCTTCTTCGCGTTCTTCCAGTGGGAGTTCTCGCTGTCCGTGCTGGCCGGCGTGCTGGCCGTGCTGGGCTACTCGGTCAACGAGTCGGTCGTGATCTTCGACCGTATCCGCGAAGCCTTCCGCAAGTTCCGCAAGCTCAGCACCACCGAGGTGATCGACCACGCCATCACCAGCACGATGAGCCGCACCATCATCACCCACGCCTCCACCGAGGCCATGGTGCTGTCCATGTTCTTCTTCGGCGGTCCCAGCCTGCATTACTTCGCGCTGGCTCTGACCATCGGCATCCTGTTCGGCATCTATTCCTCGGTCTTCGTGGCCGCCGCCATCGCCATGTGGCTGGGCGTCAAGCGCGAGGATCTGATCAAGGCGCCCAAGGCTTCCACGGACCCCAACGATCCCAACGCCGGCGCCACTGTGTAAGCGAATGTTCTAGCTCCAGACCGGCTTACACTCGCGGGCATGCCCTCCCTGCCCACCCCTTCCAACGCGCCTGCTGGCACCCAGTCTTCACTGGGCCAGCAGGCGCGTTTGCATTGGGTGCGTGGACTGTGCAAGGGCCTGCCCGGCGTGGCCCAGCAGCTGCTGGCCCAGATGGAACAACAGGCCCAGGCCGTGGGCACCGCACGTGAAATGCAGGAGCGTCGCGAGGCCTGGTCCAGCTACCGCCAGCACCAGGCGGCCTGGCTGAATGCCTGCATGCAGGCCCTGCAGGGCGCACTGCAGCCGGGCAGGGCCACACCGGCCTCCGTGCCACAGCGCGGGGCGCTGCAGTTCGAGCTGCTCAGCGACGATGTGGTGGAGAACAAGATCCTGGCCTCCCGCATGGCGCTGGCCATGGGGGAAACCACGGCACCCGTCTTCGATACGCTGCGCCTGCGCATGCAGGCCATCGAAAACCAGGAACTGCCATCCGACGACATTCTGCGCAGCGAGTCCGTGTGCCGCCATCTGGTCGAGCAATGGCTCGCCAGCGGCCTGCAGCGCGGCGATCTGCAGCGCGTGAACGATCTGCTGCAGACAGCCCTGGCACCGCTGCTGGTGGCCGGATACCAGGCGGCCCACCAGCTGCTGGACGGCCAGGGCGTCACCCGTTCGCAGGACGTGGCCATGCGGGTGCGGCGCACCGAGGGCGGCCACTCCACGCGCGCCATGGGCCTGGGCCCGGCCACGGCGCCTGTCTCGACCTCGCAGCCTTCCTCGGCCTATGCGCCCACGCAGATGGGCGGCGTGCCGGGCGCTGCCGCCTCCTATCCGCCCAACGGAGCACTGCCCCAGGGCCAGATGCCCGTGGGCCTGACAACACTTTCGCGTGCACGCCACCGCGCCCATGAAGTCGTGGGCCAACTGCGCCGCCTGCTCATGCAGCCGGGCGTGGGCGTGCCGGGCCTGGTGCCCGGCGTGGGCGGCGTGGGCGGTGGCCTGCAGCAGGCCCCCGCATCGGCCGCGCTGACCCAGGCCCTGCTGGAGCAGCGCGTCGTGGCCCAGACGCAGTACCAGCAGATGCTGGCCCGGGGACTGACCACGCTGCAAATCGATGCCAGCCCGGCCGCCATCGGCCAGTTGGTGGGCCAGGTGCGCGAGCGCTCGGCCGAGCTCAAGCGCAAGGCCACCACCTCGGGTGAAAAGGCCACCATCGAGATCGTGGCCCTGATGTTCCAGGCCATCCTGACCGAGGACCGCATCCCGCCCTCGGTGCGCGTCTGGTTTGCCCGGCTGCAGGTGCCCGTGCTGCGCGTGGCCCTGGCCGAGCCGGAGTTCTTCAGCAACCTGCGCCACCCGGCCCGGCTGCTGATCGACCGCCTGGGTTCGTGCGTGATGGGGTTCGACGCCTCCAGCATCAGCGGCAGCGCGCTGGAGTCGGAGATCCGGCGCATCGTCCAGGTCATCGAGCAGTACCCGGAGACCGGCCAGAAGGTCTTCGTGCTGGTGCTGCGCGAGTTCGAGGACTTCCTGGCGCGCTACCTGACCCAGTCGCAGGACAAGGCCAAGATCGTCAGCGTGGCCCAGCAGGTGGAGCAAAAGGAAACCCTGGCCATCCAGTACACGATCGAGCTGCGCCACCTGCTCACCGACATGCCGGTGCGCGAGGAGATCCGCGAGTTCCTGTTCAAGACCTGGACCGAGGTGCTGGCCCTGGCCGCCGTGCGCCACGGCGCCAAGGACGCGCGCACCATGCGCTTCAAGCAGGCTGCCAGCGAACTGGTCTGGGCCGCCAGCGCCAAGCCCACGCGCCAGGAACGCTCGCGCGTGATCCAGACGCTGCCGACGCTGCTGCAGACGCTGCGCGAAGGGCTGGCCCTGATCGGCGTCACGGGCGAGGGGCAGTCCGCACGCATCAAGCTGGTCACCGACACGCTGGCCGAAGCCTTCGTCTCCAAGACAGCGACCATCGCACCGGCCCGTATCGAGGCCATGGCCCAGCGGTTGTCCCATCTGGAGCAGTACATCAGCGAAGACGGCATGCTCGACGAGGACATGCCGCTGTCGCCCGAGAACATCGAGATGATCCTGGGCGTGGACACGGCCGGGCTCAACGTCATCCCGAGCACCAACACCCCCGTGGACCCGGTGATGCTGGAGTGGGCCACCTCGCTGGAGCCGGGCCGCTGGTTCACGCTGGACCACAACGGCGCGCGCATCCAGGTGCAATACACCTGGTGCAGCCGCCGCAAGCAGCTGCACCTGTTCGCCGCGCTCGATGGCACCTGCCACCTGCTGCAGCTGCGGCGCATGGCCTCCTACCTGCAGTCCGGCCTGCTGTCCGTGCATGACGAAGAGGCGCTCACCGTGCGCGCGACGCGCGATGCGCTGGAGAAGATTCAGGCGAACCCTGAAAGGCTCAGCTCCCCCTGAGGCGCTACGCGCCCCCACCGCGAGGCGGCTCTTGCTCGGCATCTCCCGCTTGGGGACGCGCCAGTTTTTGAGCTCAGGCGTGGGCCAGGCGCTGGAACAGGCCGCCGGGCAGGCGCTCCACGCGGCCGTCCAGTTCCAACTCCAGCAGGTGGGCCTGCAGGGCTGCGGCGTCCATGCCGGTGCGGTCCATGAGTTCGTCCAACGACAACGGGTCGTGGGCCAGGGCGCGCAGGGTGGCGTCGTTCTCATGGTCTTGTGCGGACTGAACAGCTGCCGCTGCCGCCGCTGCTGCCGGTACGGGCTTGGAAAGCGGCAGGCGCACGACCGTTCCCTGCAGCTCATCGAGCACGTCCTGCGCCGTTTCCACGAGCTTGGCGCCCTGGCGCAGCAGCGCATGGCAGCCGCGCGACTGGGGCGCGTGGATGGAGCCGGGGATGGCAAAGACCTCGCGGCCCTGTTCGCTGGCCAGTCTTGCGGTGATCAGCGAGCCCGATTGCAGGGCCGCCTCGACCACCAGCGTGCCCTGGGACAGGCCCGCAATGATGCGGTTGCGTTGCGGAAAGTGCGCGGCCATGGGGCCGGTGCCCAGCGGATACTCGCTGACGATCAGCCCATGGCTGGCCACTTCGCGGGCCAGGCCGATGTGGCGCCGTGGATAGACCTGGTCCAGGCCCGTGCCCACGACGGCAATGGTGACAGGCGCCGCCTGGGCGCCGGTGCGCAGCACCGCGCGCAGTGCGCCCTCATGGGCGGCGCCATCCACGCCCTGCGCCAGTCCGGAGACGATGCACAGGCCGGCCTCGGCCAGCGCCTGCGCCATGGCGCGCGCATTGGCCGCGCCCTGGACCGTCGGCCCGCGGCTGCCGACCATGGCCAGGGACTGTGGATAGGGGAACCAGGGACCAGAGCCTGTCATGCAGCGCTCGCTGCCCTGCACATGCAGCAGCAGCGGCGGATCTTCGGTCTGCAGCAGCGACTGCGGATACTGGGGATGGCCCAGCGCAAGCACGGCATGCAACTGCCCGGAAGCGGGCTGGTCCAGCCATTGCGCCGTGGCCGCCACAAGCTGCTCCAGGCGCTGGGGCACGGTCTGCAGCGAATGGGCCTGTGCCGCCGTCACCAAGCCGTGCCAGGCGGCTGGAGGGCCGCTCCAGATGTTCTGCGCGCCACCGCAGGCCGCCAGCAGGCGCCGCGCCGTGGTGCGGCCCACGCCGGGCGTCAGCAGCAGCCGAAGCCAGGCGGACAGCTCCTCGGGAGCGAGCCGGTCAGTGGACTGCAAGGCGGCCGCCATGGCGTTGCCGGCAGGCCGCTAGGGCTCAGGGAGCCGGCGAGGTCAGGCTGTCGCCCACCTCGACGCCGCGCCGTGCCTCCAGGATCAGCGCGTAGGAGACGCGGTCGAAGGTGCGGAACACCATGGCGTAACCATTGCGTTCGTCAGGCAGCTGCACTTCTTCCTTCTTGTCGCCCGTCTTGTCCACGATGCGCACGCCACGGCGGATCAGCTCCAGCACCGTGCCCACGTCCATGCCGTCCTGCGTGCCCTTGTTGATGGCAATGACCTGGTTGTTGGCCGCCCAGCGCACGGCCTGGTCGCCGTACAGGGACACCACATGGGCCTTCACGGCAGCCTGCGGCGCATGCGGCGCATAGTTCATGTAGGTTCGTTCCGGTGCGGGCAGCAGGCGGTCGCCAGCACGCATCTCGGTCTTGGCGCGCGACAGGTCCACCGTGGCGGGAGAGGCCTGCTCGTGCTTTTCGCCCTTGCTGTCCACGATCTCCAGCGAGGTCTCGCCCTCGATGAGATCGGCCAGGCCCAGGTACTTGGCCTCGTAGCCCAGCACCTCACCGGAGATGGGGTCCTTGAGCGCCACCGCATCGCGGAAGACACGGTACTGGCGCGGCAGGCCGTCGCCCTTGCGCAGCGGCGCCTCGGCCGTGCCGCGAGCATAGGCACGGTCACCGCTGGCCATGAGCACGCGCTCGTCCGTGGTGGCGATGAGGCGGGGTGCGCGCAGCAGCGTTTCGGCATCGACCACCAGCGGCTCGGCCAGGAAGGGCTCGATCAGATGGGGCTGCAGCGTGGGCAGGGCCGCCTGGGCCAGGGATTCGCTGCGCGTGCTCGGAGACACGCGCACCACGCCGGGCTCGCCACCGTCGCCCATGGGACGCGCCGTGCTCAGGCGGGCATAGCCATCACGCTTGTCCAGGTACAGCACCTGGCCCGGATAGATGAGGTGGGGATTGGCGATGGCCTGCATGTTCATGCCCCACAGCTCGGGCCAGCGCCAGGGACGGCGCAGGTACATGCCGGAGATGCCCCACAGCGTGTCGCCGCGCTTGACGGTATAGCTGTCGGGCGCATCGGGCGCCAGCTCGCCCACGGGAACGCCCTGCTGGGCCACCTGCTGGGCGGCCGAGCGCTGCGATGCCGTCACCGGAAGCTGCTGCGCGTGGGCCGCTGCGAACGCAGCGATCAGGGCCGTTGCGACAGTCCAGGTACGAGCTGTGGCGAATGCAGTCATGGAATTCCTCTTCTTGTGGCTGACGCAGCGTCCCTCCTAGGCACTGCGGCACGACCGATCTTGTCATGAACGGCCATACAGGTCTTACAAATCAGCAAAGATTCTGCGTGCAAGGCCATGAGAGGGCAACGCTTATTGCGTCGTCCCGCTGCGCCCAGGCAGAAAAGTGGCGAAAATAACGACATTCACCGACCACGCCATGTCCATTCTGCCCATTCTTTGCTATCCCGACCCCCGCCTGCACACCGTCGCCAAGCCGGTTGCCAAGGTCGATGACCGCATTCGCCAGCTGGTCCAGGATATGTACGCCACCATGTATGACGCCCAGGGCGTGGGCCTGGCAGCCACCCAGGTGAACGTGCATGAGCGCGTGGTCGTGGTCGATGTCTCCGAAGGCCGTGACGAGCCCTTTGCGCTGATCAACCCGGAGCTGCTCTGGGCCAGCGAGGAAACGCAGCTGGGCGAAGAAGGCTGCCTGTCGGTGCCCGGCATCTACGACGGCGTCGAGCGCTCCACCGCCATCAAGGTCAAGGCGCTGGACGAGAACGGCAACGAACGCATCATCGAGGCCGAAGGCTTCAAGGCCATCTGCATCCAGCACGAGATGGACCACCTGATGGGCAAGGTCTTCGTCGAGTACCTGTCGCCGCTCAAGCGCAACCGCATCAAGACCAAGCTGCTCAAGCAGCAGAAACAGGCAGAACGCGCATGACCCACCTGCCAGCGCTTCGCTTCATGCCGCGCTGGAAGATGGACGGCGCGGGCCTCGTTGCCTGGGCGCTGCTTGCCCTGGCCTTGTCCCTGCTGCTTGCCGGCTGCGCCGTGCCCGAGTGGCAAAAGCCCGGCACGCCGCGCTCCGAGATCGAGCGCTCCATGGGCCGCCCGACCCTGAGCCTGCCACTGGACGGCGGCGGCACGCGCCTGGTCTACAGCCGGCAGCCTGCGGGCCAGCAGGTCTACCACATGGATTTCGACGCCAGCCAGCGCCTGGTGCGCGTGGAGCAGGCGCTCACCATCGAACGCTTCCACGCCCTGCGCAATGGCGAGGACACCCGGGAAAGCGTGCGTCAGCTCTTCGGCCCGCCTGCGCTGATCGAGAGGGTCTACAGTTTCAACGGCGACATCTGGACCTACCGTATTCTGGAAAATGGCATTCGCCGCCAGGCCCATGTGCATATCGACCCCGCCGGCGTGGTGCGCCGCGTGATGTTCACCGACGAAGTGTTCAACGACGACGACCGTCGCTGAGCCGGCACACCGTCCCACTGTCCCTACTGGATTGCATGAGAGTCATTTTTGCCGGCACGCCCGAGTTCGCGCGCGTTGCCCTTGAACGCCTGCTCGCCGCGGGCTTTACCGTCCCCCTGGTGCTGACCCAGCCCGACCGTCCCGCCGGGCGCGGCATGAAGCTGCAGGCCTCGCCCGTCAAGCAGTGCGCGCTGGAGCACGGCATTGCCGTGGCCCAGCCGCGCAGCCTGCGCCTGGACGGCAAATACCCCGAAGAGGCCGCCGCCGCCCGCGCCGCCATCGAAGCGGCCCAGGCCGATGTCATGGTCGTGGCCGCCTACGGGCTGATCCTGCCGCAGTGGGTGCTCGATACGCCCCCGCGCGGCTGCCTGAACATCCACGCCAGCCTGCTGCCGCGCTGGCGCGGCGCCGCCCCCATCCACCGCGCCATCGAGGCCGGCGATGCCGAGACCGGCGTCACCATCATGCAGATGGATGCGGGCCTGGACACGGGCGACATGTGCCTCATCGAGCGCCTGCCCATCACCGCCGACGACACCACGGCCAGCCTGCACGACAAGCTGGCCGACCTGGGCGGGCGCCTCATCGTCGAGGCGCTGGAGATGAGCGCCTGCGGCGGCCTGCCGCGCACGCCCCAGCCCGCCGAGGGCGTGAACTACGCGCACAAGATCGAAAAGGCCGAAAGCCAGATCGACTGGCACCAGGATGCCGAGGCCATTGCCCGGCGCCTGCGCGCCTTCAACCCCTTCCCGGGCGGCGCCACGCAGTACGGCGATGAAGCCATCAAGGTCTGGGAGGCTCACGCCGACCCCGCCATCGCCGTGGCGACGGCAGCCCCCGGCACGGTGCTGTCCGCAGGCGCCGACGGCGTGCGCGTGGCCTGCGGCCATGGCGTGCTGTGCATGACGCTGCTGCAGCGCGCGGGCGGCAAGCGGCTGGCGGCGGGCGATTTCCTGCGCGGCTTCGATCTGCCTGAAGGAGCCGTTCTGGACGGTGCTGCCAGCGGCGGCACGCCATGAACCTGCAGCCCCTGGTGGAGCGCGCACGCGGCATTGCGCGCGATCCCGCCTTCATGACCGGCGTGCGCGACATGTCGGGCACGGCGCTGGGCATAGGCGCCTGGGGCCTGGTCACGGGCGTGGCCATGATCAAGAGCGGCATGTCCCTGCCCCTGGCGCTGTTCATGGGCCTTCTGGTCTATGCCGGCAGTGCCCAGCTGGCCGTGCTGCCGCTGATGGCCGTGGGCGCGCCCATGTGGGTGGTCTGGTTCACGGCCATCTGCGTGAACCTGCGCTTCGTCATCCTCAGCAGCATGTGGCGCAGCTACTTTGCCCACCTGCGCCTGCGCCACCGCCTGGCCATCGCCTATTTCAGCGGCGACGTGATCTTCGTGGGCTTCATGAAGCGCTACCCCGATGCCCGGCCCCAGCCCGAGCAGCTGCCCTATTTCTGGGGTGCCGCCTCGACCAACTGGCTGGCCTGGCAGATCCCGTCCACGCTGGGCATCCTGCTGGCCGACCAGGTGCCCCTGTCCTGGGGCCTGGGCTTTGCGGGCGTGCTGGCCCTGATGGGCGTGCTGCTGTCCATGCTCAACGACCGTGCCACCTGGGTGGCAGGCGTGGTTGCGGCCAGCGCGGCCGTGGCGGCCTTTGCGCTGCCGCTCAAGCTCAATATCCTCGTGGCCATCGCTGCAGCTGTGGCCGCAGGCCTGCTGGCAGAAACGCTGCAGCAGCGCCTGCGCGCCCTGCAGGCGCCTGAAAAAGGGGAGCCGGGCCCGGTGATTCTCCCGCCCGATACAGCCCATGGCGAGCGCCATGCCCGGCTGCCGCTGGACGAAGACGCCCGGCCCGTGGAAACCAAGGAAAAGGAAACGCTCTGATGGATCTGTCCTGGCTGTGGCCCTGGCTGGCCTGCGTGGGCCTGGCGGCCATCACGCTGTTCACACGCGCCTTCTTCCTGATTCCCGAGCGCGAGGTGCCCTTGCCGCAATGGCTCAAGCGCGGCCTCAAGTACGCGCCGCTGGCGGCCCTGGCGGCCGTGATTGCGCCCGAGATCGTGATGACCAACGGCCGGCTGATCTCCACCGTGGTCGATGCGCGCCTGCCGGCCCTGGCTTGCGCGGTCATGTATTTTTTTACAAGCGCAGCATCATGGGCACGATCGCGCTTGGCATGGCGGTCTATCTGCCACTGCATATCGGCCTGGGCTGGTAGGCGCAGCGTGGCCGAGAGCGCCCGGCTCCCCGGCTGAAACCGGATTACAGGCGGCTCCCGATGCCCCGGATCGCCGGTGCGCCCGCCCGCTGCCGGGGCGGGCACGCCGCCTACAATGGCCGCGCTTTACCTCTTTTTCGTTTCAATTCCATGGCGATCGCCACCGATCGCAACGCCGCCGTCATGAACATTCTCCGTTTCTCCGATCTGTGCGCCCAGGGCAAGGCCCAGGGCCAGCGCGTCTTCATCCGCGCCGACCTCAACGTGCCCCTGAACGATGCCGGCGAGATCACCGAGGACACGCGCGTGCGCGCCTCCGTGCCCGCCATCGAGATGGCGCTGAAGGCCGGCGCCGCCGTGATGGTGACCAGCCACCTGGGCCGCCCCACCGAAGGCGAGTTCAAGCCCGCCGATTCGCTGGCGCCCGTCGCCCGCCGCCTGGGCGAGCTGCTGGGCCGCGAAGTGCCGCTGGTCGCCGACTGGGTGGACGGCGTGCAGGTGGCGCCCGGCCAGGTCGTGCTGCTGGAGAACTGCCGCGTGAACGTGGGCGAGAAGAAGAACAAGGAAGAACTGGCCCGCAAGCTGGCCGCGCTGTGCGACATCTTCGTGCACGACGCCTTCGGCACCGCCCACCGTGCCGAGGGAACCACCTACGGCATCGCCCAGTTCGCGCCCATTGCCTGCGCGGGCCCCCTGCTGTCGGCCGAGATCGACGCCATCACCAAGGCCCTGGCCAACCCGCGCCGCCCGCTGGCCGCCATCGTGGCCGGCTCCAAGGTGTCGACCAAGCTGACCATCCTGCAGTCGCTGGCCAAGAACGTGGACCAGCTCATCGTGGGCGGCGGCATTGCCAACACCTTCATGCTGGCGGCGGGCCTGAACATCGGCAAGAGCCTGGCCGAGGCCGATCTGGTCGGCGAGGCCCGCGCCGTGATCGACGCCATGGCCGCACGCGGCGCCGAGGTGCCGATTCCCACCGACGTGGTGGTCTCCAAGACCTTTGCGGCCGACGCGCCCGCCACCGTCAAGAAGGCCACCGAAGTGGCTGACGACGACATGATCCTGGACATCGGCCCCGAGACCGCCGCCCGCCTGGCCGAGCAACTGCGCAAGGCCGGCACCATCGTCTGGAACGGCCCCATGGGCGTGTTCGAGTTCGACCAGTTCGCCAACGGCACCAAGGTCGTGGCCCAGGCGATTGCCGAGTCCGACGCCTTCAGCATCGCCGGTGGCGGCGACACCCTGGCCGCCATCGCCAAGTACGGCATCGAGGACAAGGTCGGCTACATCTCCACGGGCGGCGGTGCCTTCCTGGAGGTGCTGGAAGGCAAGACCCTGCCCGCCTTCGAGATCCTGCAAAAGCGCGCCAACGGCTGAGCACGGCAACATCCGGATACGGGGCACTTTCTTGTCAGTGCCTCGCGGCGAAGCCACAATCGACACTTTGCGCAGCTGCAGCAATCCGCCGCAGCGCGCTCCGCACCGAGGAGAAATCCATGCGATCGTTCAAATCCGCTGGCGGCCTGGCCCTGGCGGGCCTCTGCCTGGCCCTGGCGGGCTGCGTCAATGCACCGATGACCAGCTACTTCGAAGCCACGGCCCAGCCCAAGATCGGCGCTGCCGGCCACTGGGACTCCGTGGCCAACGATGTCGTCGCCAAGACGCTGGAGACACTGCAAAAGACCGGCATCGAGCGCACCACGCCGGTCCACGTGGCCCTGCCGGCCGAGCCCAGCCAGTTCGACAAGGGCTTTCGTGAGCTGATCATCACCAAGCTCGTGCAAAGCGGCGTGACCGTCATGCAGCAGCCGGCCCAGGCCCAGCTGCAGGTGAGCTATGGCGCCCAGGTCGTGCGCCACGGCAAGCGCCTGCCCAACCCCGAACTCGTGCTGACGACGACGGTGGTGCGCAACAACCAGTACCTGGCGCGCAAGACCGACGTCTACTACCTCGAAAAGAGCGACGCCGTGCTGTTCACGGCCGAGGACGAGCGCCCCGAATTCCCCGCCAAGAACCTGAAGGTGGTGGGCCAATGACGCTGCGCACGCCCCTCCTGCCTGCCGCGCTGGCTGCGGCGGCCCTGCTGTCCGCCTGCGCCGTGCCCGCTCCCGCAACCACGCCCGAATCGTCGGCCGCGCGCCGCGGCGAGCCCACCTACCAGTCGGCCGCAGCCAACCCCTTCATCGCCAGCAGCCGCGCTGCCGTGGACGAGCTGGTCAAGGGCCTGAACACCGAGGAACTGGGCGAGGCACCCGTGCTCGTGGCCACCGTGGTCAACGTCAACGACCTGACGCGCTCTGCCCCCCTGGGCCGCACGCTCAGCGAGCTATACGCCTCCCAGCTGTCCGCCAAGGGCTACAACGTCAAGGAGCTGAAGCTGCGCGGCGATGTGTACGTCAAGGAAGGCACGGGCGAGCTGCTGCTGTCACGCGAGATCAAGGACATCGCCCGCAACCACAATGCGGCCCTGGTCCTGGTGGGCACGTACTCGGCGGCTGCCAAGTACACCTATGTGAGCCTGAAGCTGGTTCGCACCGACGACAGCCGCATCGTACGCAGCCACGACTACGCGCTGCCCAACAACATCGACATCCAGCGCCTGCTGGGCGCCCCGGCCACGGCGCAACGCTGAGGCCCTGCAGCCTGCCTGCGCCCGTGTGCGCAGTCAGGCTGCGTCTTCTTCTCCCGACCTTCCCCTGCTTGCCCTCAGCGGCCGCGCGCCGGCCACAGCACCGAGGCGATGGCCACCACCATCAGCGCCACGGCCGTCCAGTCCTGCCAGTGCAGCACCTCGCCCAGCCACCAGGCGCCGCTGAACACGCCCAGCACGGGGATCATCATCACGCTCAGCGTGGACGCCACGGGCGGCAGGCTGCGCGCCAGGAAGAACCAGACCGTCTGGCCAAAGCCCAGCACCAGCACGCCGTTGAAGACGATGGCGCCCGTGGCCTGGGCGTCGGGCCAGTGCCACAGGTGGCGCTCGAAGACGAAGGCCAGCACCGTGAGCGTCAGCGCGGTCAGCGCCACCATCCACAGCGTCATCGTCAGCAGGGGCACGGGCACCTCGGCGCGGCGCAGCTTCTGCGTGCCGAAGGCCCAGCTCAGCGCGGCGGCCAGCATCAGGCCCACGCCGATGGGGCGGCTGCCCAGGGCACCGACCTCATGCCACAGCAGCAGGAGCACGCCCGCCAAGGCCGCCGCCACACCCGCCCAGGCACGCGGCGCCAGCCGGTCATGGAAGAACAGGCTGCCCAGCACGGCCGAGAAGATGGGCATGGTGTAGCCCAGGATGGCCGCCCGCCCGCTGGACAGCATGGGAATGGCAATGATGATCAGGCTGTTCCACAGCACCATGTTGAACAGCGTCAGCTGCGCCAGCCGGGGCCAATAGGCGCGCGGCACGGCCAGCGGCAGGCGGCGCCAGACCACGAAGGCCGCCAGGATGGGCAGACCCACCCACATCGAGGCCATGCGGAAACTCAGCGGCGGGAAATGCTGCACGCCCAGCTTCATCACCGGCCAGTTGATGCCCCAGATCAGGGTCAGCGCGATCAGCAAAAGGATTTGTCGGGCGGTGAAGGCAGGCATAGGCCGCCGATTGTGCCCGCGGGCCGCCAGGCCCGCTGGATGCCCGGCGACAGGCCCCGGGCAGGGCCGATCGCTAAAATCGCGCCCCATGACCTTTCTCGACATGCTGCGCAATGCCACCGCCCAGAACCAATCCATGCTGTGCGTGGGCCTGGACCCCGAACCCAGCCGCTTTCCTGCGGCCATGCGCGGCGATGCAAGCAAAATCTACGACTTCTGCGCCGCCATCGTCGACGCCACGGCCGACCTGGTGAACTCCTTCAAGCCCCAGATCGCCTACTTCGCGGCCCACCGCGCCGAAGACCAGCTGGAAAAGCTCATGGCCCACATGCGCGCCGTCGCCCCCCATGTGCCTATCATCCTGGACGCCAAGCGCGGCGACATCGGCTCCACGGCCGAGCAATACGCCAAGGAAGCCTTCGAGCGCTACGGTGCCGATGCCGTGACCCTGTCGCCCTTCATGGGCTTCGACTCCATCACGCCCTACCTGCAGTACGAGGGCAAGGGCGCCTTCCTGCTGTGCCGCACCTCCAACCCCGGCGGTGACGACCTGCAGGCCCAGCGCCTGGCCGACCTGCCGGGCCAGCCCCACCTGTTCGAGCATGTGGCGCGCCTGGCCCAGGGGCCCTGGAACACCAACGGCCAGCTCGGCCTGGTGGTGGGCGCCACGCGCCCGCAGGAAATCGAGCGCGTGCGTGAGTTCGCGCCCTCGCTGCCGCTGCTGATTCCCGGCGTGGGCGCCCAGGGGGGCGATGCCGTGGCCACGGTCAAGGCGGCGCGCATCGGCGGCGGCCCCATCATCATCAATTCCTCGCGTGCGGTGCTCTATGCATCGCAGGGCGACGACTTCGCTGCCGCCGCGCGCACCGCCGCCCAGGCCACGCGCCAGACGCTGCAAGACGCAGCCGCCGCCTGAGACGGCAGGGAAGCCCGGCCATGCAAGGCAAATGGCTGGAAGACTTCCTGCTGCTGGCCCAGGAGCGCAGCTTCACGCGCGCGGCCGAGCTGCGCCATGTCACCCATCCGGCCTTCGGGCGGCGCATCCGCGCGCTGGAGGCCTGGGCCGGCACGCCCCTGGTCGAGCCCGGCGGCGGCCCCGTGCGGCTGACGCCGGCCGGCGAAGCCTTCCGCGACACGGCCGAGCAACTGGTGCGCACGCTGGCCCAGTCGCACGATGAACTGCAGGCCGTGGCCGGGCGCCAGGCCCGCGTGATCACCCTGGCCACGGGGCGCACGCTGGCGCGCACCATCGTGGCCGACTGGCTGACGCGCCACGGCAGCGTGCTGCAGACGGCCGAGCTGCGCGTGGTCACACGCACGCTGGACGAGACCGTGGCCATGCTGCAGCGCGGCGAAGTCAGCTTCACGCTGGTCTACCACCACGCCGCCATTGGCGTGCGCCTGGACGGCCGCCAGTTCAGCTACCTGACGGTGATGCAGGACAGGCTGGTGCCCGTGGCCCGCGCCGATGCCCAGGGCCGCCCGCTGTACGAGCTGTCGGCCAGCCACCAGCCCGTCTCTCCCGTGCCCTACCTGGCCTTCTCCCACAGCATGGCCCTGGGCCGGCTGGTGGAAGACCACCTGGCCCGGCATCCTCTGGCGCCGCGCCTGCGCCGCTGCGTGGACTGCGACTCGGCCGACGCCCACTACGAATACGTGCTGCGCGGCCTGGGCCTGGCCTGGATGCCGTGGTCCATGGTGCGCGGCGACTGCCAGGCCGGCCGCCTGGCCGTGGCCGGCGACCCGGGCCTGGAAGTGCACTTCGACGTGCGCCTGTACCGTCCCAAGCGCCACCTGGGCCCCGCGGCCGAGCAGTTCTGGAGCGACATCACGGGCGCCTGACGGGTGCATGCATGCGCCCTCCTGGTGCAAACCCGCACCGTGCTGTGGAACAAGAGCGTTTTGGTGCTGCAATGGCTCCGCCTCGTGCCGAATCAGCACCAAATGCCTGGGTAGTCCTTCGCACAATCAATCTCATACATTTCAGGAATAACCCCATGCCCAGCAACTCCCTCCTGCGCCGCACCGCCCTGGCCTGCGGCCTGCTGATCGCCGCCACCGGCAGCGCCTTCGCCGACGACGCCGCCAGCTACCCCAACCGTGCCATCACCATGATCGTGGGCTACCCCGCCGGCGGCAGCACCGACCTGGTGGGCCGCTTCGTGGCCGATGGCCTGGCCTCGCGCCTGGGCCAGCCCGTGGTGGTGGAGAACCTGGGCGGCGCAGGCGGCGCCATCGGCGCGCAAAAGGCCGTCAAGGCCACGCCCGACGGCTACACGCTGTTCGTGGGCGCCAACAACGAGCTGGCCATCGCACGGCTGATCAACAAGAGCATCAAGTACTCCATCGGCGACTTCACGCCCATCGGCATGATCGGCTCCCAGCCCATGGTGCTGGTGGCCTCGCAGAAGGCCGGCGTCAAGACAGCCGCCGAGTTCAGCGCCCTGGTGGCCAAGAACCCGGGCAAGTTCAGCTACGGCAGCTCGGGCGTGGGCACGGCACTGCACCTGGCCGGTGAAATGATCAAGGAGCAGGGCAAGCTGCACATGACCCACATCCCCTACCGGGGCGTGGCGCCCCTGACCACGGACCTGGTGGGCAACAACATCGAGTTCGGCATGTTCGTGCTGTCCTCGGGACTGCCCCAGATCCGCGCGGGCAAGGTCATCGCCCTGGGCACGACGGAGGCCAAGCGCTCGGCCATCACGCCCGACATCCCGGCCCTGTCCGAGCTGCCCCAGTACAAGAACGTGGACATCAACGTCTGGTTCGCGCTGATGGCGCCCAAGGGCCTGCCCGCACCCGTGGCCGCCAAGGTCAAGAAGGCGCTGGACGAGACCATGGCCTCGCCCGAGTTCCGCAAGAAGATGGAAGAGGCAGGCTCGGTGGTGGCCGATCCCAAGACGGATGCCGGCAAGTACATCAACGCCGAGATCGCCAAGTACACCAAGATCGTCCAATTCGCCCACATCGAGAACTGAGCCAGCCATGGACGCTTTGCGATTTGACCTTCCCCTGCCCGACCTGAGCGCCTGGCGCGCGGGCAATACCGGTACCGAGGGCGTGTGGCAATTCGACTCGGGACGCCCGGGCCGCCACGTGATGATTTCCGCGCTGGTGCACGGCAACGAGATCTGCGGCGCCTGGGCCGTGTCCGGGCTGCTTCAGGCCCTGAGCAACGGCCTGGCGCTGGACAACGGCCGCCTGACCCTGGTGCTGGCCAACCTCGATGCCTTCGACCGCTTCGACGCGGCCAGCCACGATGCCTCGCGCTTCGTGGACGAGGACATGAACCGCCAGTGGATAGACGCACGCATCGACGAGGGCAATACCCGCGAGCGCCGCCGCGCCACCGCGCTGCGCCCCTTCGTGCAGCAGGCCGACTGGCTGCTGGACCTGCATTCCATGCACGAGCCCTCGGCCCCGCTGCTGCTGACCGGCATGCAGCCGCGCAACCGCGATCTGGCACGCCAGATGGGCGCGCCGGCGAACATCGTCGTGGATGCCGGCCACAAGGACGGCACGCGGCTGCGCGACTACGGGCGCTTCGGCCTGCCCGATGCCGAGGCCGGCGACTCGCGCTCGCTGCTGATCGAATGCGGCTTCCACGGCGATCTGGCCAGCCGCGACGTGGCGCACGACCAATGCCTGCGTTTTCTCGAAGTGGCCGCCATCTTCGACAACAGCGCGCTGCACGCCGCCCTGCCCGGCTGGAAGCAGGCCGACGCACCGGCCCAGTGGGCGCTGGAAGTCACGGCGCCCGTGGTGGCCAAGAGCAGCGGCTTTCGCTTCACGGCGCCGTTCACGGGGCTGGAGCGCTTCGAGAAGGCCGGCACGGTGATCGGCGACAACGATGGCGAGCCGGTGATCACGCCCTATGGCGACTGCGTGCTGGTCATGCCCTCGGTGCGCCAGGCGCGTGCGGGCGTGACCGTGGTGCGCTTTGCGCGGCGCTCGCCGCTCTGAGCCTCAGGGGCGCTGACAGCGCGCGGGCGACAGCCGTTCAGGCTGCACGCCCTGCGCGGCCAGGCGCGCATCCAGCGGCTCGCCGCGCAGCAGGTTGCGCGCCAGCAGGCTGTAGCCGAAGGCACTCTGTATTCCGTAGCCGCCCTGGGCGGCCACCCAGAAAAAGCCCGGCAGCGGCGCAGGCGAGGCATCCCAGCCCACGGCCATCTCGCCGTCGGCCACAAAGCTGCGCAGCCCGGCCCAGGTGTGGGAGGGCCGGCGAATCTGCAGCGTGGTCACTTCCTCGATGCGCCAGATGCCCGTGGCCACGTCCAGCTCCTCGGGCGCCACGTCCTGCGGCGCCACGGGGTCGACGTTGGCGGGCGAGCCCAGCAGCTGGCCTGCATCGGGCTTGAAGTAAAAGCCCTCGTCGGCGCTGATCACGGCGGGCCAGTGCGCGGCATCCATGCCTTCGGGCACGGCAAAGGTGAAGGCACTGCGCCGCTTGGGCACCAGGCCGATGGGCGCTGCGCCCGCCAGCGCACCCAGCGCATCGGCCCAGGCGCCGGCCGCGTTGACCACGCAGCGCGCGCGCACCTGGCTGCCGTCGGCCAGGTCCACGGTCCAGACACCGCCGTCCTGCGCCAGCGCACGGACCTCGGCGCTGCAGCGCAGCTCGCCACCGCACTGGCGCAGGCCGCGCAGAAAGCCCTGGTGCAGGCCATGCACGTCGATGTCGCGCGCGCCGTCGTCCGCAAAGCCATCGACCAGCAGCGTGGTGTTCAGGCAGGGCACCAGGGCCTTGAGTTCATCGGGGCCCAGGCGCCGCGCCTGGGGCGAGTGCAGGAGCGCCTCGGCATGGGCAGCATCGAGCAGGTCCTTCTGCGCGGCCGTGCCCACATAGAGCACGCCGCGCGGCGCCAGGATGGGAGCCTGCACAAAGCCTTGCGGCGGCTGCTCGTAGAAGGCGCGGCTGGCGCGCGTCAGCGCCTGGACCTGCAGCGGGCCATAGTGCTCCTCATACAGCGCGGCCGAGCGGCCCGTGCTGTGGTAGCCGGGCTGGGATTCGCGCTCCAGCACCAGCACCGAGGCGCCGCCATCGCGCGCCAGCTGCCAGGCGACCGAGGCACCGGCCATGCCCGCGCCCACCACCACGAAATCACGGATGCTGCTGTCCATGGCCGGCCTCACTTTGCGTTCTTGCGGCCTGGCTTGGCCTGCGCGGGAGCCGACGCTGCCTCCAGGTAGGGCCGCAGATAGCGCCCCGTATGGCTGGCCGGGTTGGCCGCCACGTCCTCGGGCGTGCCCGTGGCCACCACCTGGCCGCCGCCCGAGCCGCCTTCGGGGCCCATGTCGATGATCCAGTCGGCCGTCTTGATCACGTCCAGGTTGTGCTCGATGACCACGATGGTGTTGCCCGCATCGCGCAGCTGCTGCAGCACCTTGAGCAGCAGGGCGATGTCGGCGAAGTGCAGGCCCGTCGTGGGCTCGTCCAGGATGTAGAGCGTGCGCCCCGTGTCGCGCTTGGACAGCTCCTGGGCCAGCTTGACGCGCTGCGCCTCGCCGCCCGACAGCGTGGTCGCGCTCTGGCCCAGGCGGATATAGGACAGGCCCACGTCCAGCAGGGTCTGCAGCTTGCGGGCGATGGTGGGCACGTCCTTGAAGAAGGCATGGGCGTCCTCCACCGTCATCTCCAGGATCTGGGAGATGTTGCGGCCCTTCCACTGCACCTCCAGCGTCTCGCGGTTGTAGCGCTGGCCGTTGCAGATGTCGCAGGGCACGTAGACGTCGGGCAGGAAGTGCATCTCCACCTTGACCACGCCATCGCCCTGGCAGGCCTCGCAGCGGCCGCCGGCCACGTTGAACGAGAAGCGCCCGGGGCCGTAGCCGCGCTCTTTGGCGGTGTTGGTCTCGGCCATCAGGTCGCGGATGGGCGTGAACAGGCCCGTGTAGGTGGCCGGGTTGCTGCGCGGCGTGCGGCCTATGGGCGACTGGTCCACATTGATGACCTTGTCGAAATGGCCCATGCCGATGATGTCGTCGTGCGGCGCAGCCTCGCCGCCGGCACGGTGGATCTGGCGCGCCGCCTCGGTATAGAGCGTGTCGTTGACCAGCGTGCTCTTGCCCGAGCCCGAGACGCCGGTCACGCAGGTCAGCAGGCCCACGGGAAAGTCCGCCGTCACGCCCTTGAGATTGTGGCCGCGTGCGCCCACCACGCGCAGGGCCTGCAGTTGCGGCGCGCCGGGGGCAGTGGCGTTGTCGGGATTGGCGGGGGGCTGCTGGGCGCGGGCCGGGAAGCCCTTGGCCGCTGGCCGGGCCTCGCCCTCGGCCGTTGCCTCCAGCACGGGTTGCCAGGGCGTGCGCCGCGCAGGCACTTCGATGCGCTGGGTGCCCGCCAGGTAGCGGCCCGTGGGCGAATCGGGGTTGGCGCGCACCTCTTCGTAGCTGCCCTGGGCCATGACGCGGCCGCCATGCACGCCCGCGCCGGGCCCCAGGTCGATGATCTGGTCGGCCGCGCGCATCATGTCCTCGTCGTGCTCGACCACGATGACGCTGTTGCCGATGTCGCGCAGGTGCTGCAGCGTGCCGATGAGCTTGTCGTTGTCGCGCTGGTGCAATCCGATGCTGGGCTCGTCCAGCACATACATCACGCCCGTCAGGCCGCTGCCGATCTGGCTGGCCAGGCGGATGCGCTGGGCCTCGCCGCCGGACAGGGTGTCGGCGCCGCGCTCCAGGCTCAGGTAGCTCAGGCCCACGTCGTTGAGGAACAGCAGGCGCGAGGCGATCTCGCGCACCACCTTGCCCGCGATCTCGGCCTTGGCGCCCGACAGCTGCAGGGACGCGCACCAAGCATGGGCCTCGGCCAGCGTGGCATGGCCCACCTCGTAGATGGCGCGGGCCTGCTCGCCCTCGCCGATGCGCACGAAGCGCGCCTCGCGGCGCAGCCGCGTGCCGCCGCAGTCGGGGCAGACGGCGACGCTGCGCAGCCGCGCCAGGTCGTCGCGCACCACGCTGGACTCGGTCTCGCGCCAGCGCCGCGTGATGTTGGGGATGATGCCCTCGAAGGGATGGCTCTTGACCATGGACTCGCCCTTGCGCGCGCCGCTGTCGAAGACGTAGCTGAAGGGCATTTCCTCCTCGCCCGAGCCCCAGAGCACCACATGGCGCACCTTCTCGGGCAGCTCCTCGAAGGGCAGCTCCACATCGGTGCCGTAGTGGCGCGCCACGCTCTCCAGCATGGAGAAGTAGTAGCCGTTGCGCCGGTCCCAGCCCTTGACGGCGCCGCTGGCCAGGCTCAGCGTGGGGAAGGCGACCACGCGCTCGGGGTCGAAGGACTCCGTGCAGCCCAGGCCGTCGCAGCCCGGGCAGGCGCCCATGGGCGAGTTGAACGAGAACAGGCGCGGCTCCAGCTCGGGCAGCGAATAGCTGCACAGCGGGCAGGCGAACTTGGCGCTGAAGAGGTGTTCCTTGCCGCTGTCCATCTCCAGTGCGATCACGCGGCCGCCGGCGTCGGCGCCACCCGCGCGCAGGGCGGCCTCGAAGCTTTCGGCCAGGCGCTGCTGGGCGTCGGCGCGCACCTTGAGGCGGTCGATCACCACGTCGATGTCGTGGCGCTCGTTCTTCTCCAGCGCGGGCAGGGAATGGGACTCGTGGATCTTGCCGTCGATGCGAAAGCGCACATAGCCCTGGGCCTGCATCTGCGCGAACAGCTCGGCGAACTCGCCCTTCTTGTTGCGCGCCAGCGGCCCCAGCACCATGAGGCGCGTGTCCTCGGGCAGGGCCAGGGCCGCATCCACCATCTGGCTGATGGTCTGGGACTGCAGCGGCAGGTTGTGGTCGGGGCAGTAGGGCGTGCCGGCGCGTGCGAACAGCAGGCGCAGGTAGTCGTTGATCTCGGTCACCGTGCCCACGGTGGAGCGCGGGTTGTGGCTGGTGGCCTTCTGCTCGATGCTGATGGCGGGCGACAGGCCCTCGATCAGGTCCACATCGGGCTTGTCCAGCCGCCCCAGGAACTGGCGCGCATAGGCCGACAGGCTCTCCACATAGCGGCGCTGGCCCTCGGCATACAGCGTGTCGAAGGCCAGGCTGGACTTGCCCGAGCCCGACAGCCCGGTGATCACCACCAGGCGGTTGCGCGGAATGTCCAGGTCGATGTTCTTGAGGTTGTGCGTGCGCGCACCGCGGATGGCGATGCGTGACTGCGCCAGCGCCAGGCCAAGGTAGCGGCCGTCGGGCTGGGAGCGGGAGTCGGCGGCCCGGTCCAGGCCGCCGTCTTCGGAAATCGTGTGGGAACCAGGCATCGGGAAAACCCCTGCGAAGGCGAACCCGCCATGATAGGTCAGAACCCGTGCCACCGCATGGCGGCTCGGTCTGCGGGGCGGCAGGGACTGCTGCGGCGCCCATTCACAAAACTGTCTTGCACTGCCTTGCATAACCCAGCCACCCCGCAGCGCCGGCCTATGGGCGAGAATGGCGGATTGCTTGCCCCCACAACAGTGCACCCCGTGCTCGATTCCCCCACACCCGTCCACGGCGCCCAGGCGCCAGCCCCCTCCTCGGCCGCATCGGGCCGCATGACCCCGCAGGAACGCCGATCCAGCGCCAGCCTGGCGCTGATCTTTGCGCTGCGCATGCTGGGCCTGTTCCTGGTGCTGCCGGTGTTCGCGCTGGAGGCGCGCAAGTACCCGGGCGGTGACGATCCGGCCATGATCGGCCTGGCCATGGGCCTGTACGGGCTCACCCAGGCCGTGTTCCAGCTGCCCCTGGGCCTGGCTTCGGACCGGTTCGGGCGCAAGCGCGTCATCGTCGCCGGGCTGCTGGTCTTTGCGGCGGGCAGCCTGCTGGCGGCCACGGCCGACTCGCTGCTGGGCCTGATGTGGGGCCGGGGCCTGCAGGGCGCGGGCGCCGTCTCGGCCGCCGTGACCGCGCTGCTGGCCGACCTCACGCGCGACAGCGTGCGCACCAAGGCCATGGCCATGGTGGGCGGCAGCATCGGCCTCATGTTTGCGCTGGCCCTGGTGCTCAGCCCCCTGCTGGCGGCCTGGGGCGGGCTGCCCGGCATCTTCGGCCTGACCTGCGCCCTGGCGCTGGCGGGCATTGCCGTCGTGCTCTGGGTCGTCCCGCCCGAGCCCGCGCGCCACGCCGACCAGCCGCGCGGCCGCATGGCCGAGCTGTGGCGCCATGGCGATCTGGTGCGCCTGAACCTGGGCGTCTTCGTGCTGCACACCGTGCAGATGTCCATGTGGGTGGCCGTGCCCGCCATGCTGGTGCAGGCAGGCCTGGACAAGCAGGCGCACTGGCATGTCTACCTGCCGGCCGTGGTGCTGTCCTTCGCCGCCATGGGCGGCCTGTTCGCCATGGAGCGGCGCGGGCGCCTGCGCGCGGCCCTGCTGGGCGCCATCGCCCTGATCACCCTCGTGCAGATCGGCCTGGGCCTGCTGGCGGCCGGTGGCGCGCGGCCGCCGCTGTGGGCCATGGCCGTGCTGATGTTCGTGTTCTTCTGCGGCTTCAACGCGCTGGAGGCCACCCAGCCCAGCCTGGTCTCTCGCATGGCCCCGGCCCCGCTGCGCGGCGCGGCGCTGGGCGCCTACAACACGCTGCAATCGCTGGGCCTGTTCGCAGGCGGCGCGCTGGGCGGCGCCGTCGCCAAATGGGCCGGCATGCCGGGCCTGTTCACCCTGACGAGCGTCCTGGCCGTGCTGTGGCTGGTCGTCACCTGGCCGCTGCGCCCCGTGGGCCGCCACGGCTGAACGGCGGATTTTCAGACGGTTACAAGCCGCCGCCACAGGCGGTTGCCACGGGATATCCGCCCCCTGCCATCGGCGGACGGCTTGCGGCACAATGGCGCGTCTGGCCCGGGATCCATCCCTCTATGCCCGGGCCACTTCCCTATGTAAAGGTATTTCACTCATGGCATCCGTCAACAAAGTCATCATCGTCGGCAACCTCGGACGCGACCCCGAAATGCGCACCTTCCCGAGTGGCGATCAGGTGGCCAACGTGACCATCGCCACCACCGACCGCTGGCGCGACAAGAACACGGGCGAGAACAAGGAAGCCACCGAGTGGCACCGCGTGGTCTTCAACGGCCGCCTGGCTGAAATCGTGGGTCAGTACCTGCGCAAGGGCAGCCAGGTCTATGTCGAAGGCAGCCTGCGCACGCGCAAGTGGACCGACCAGGCCAGCGGCCAGGAACGCTACGCCACCGAAATCCGCGCCGACAGCATGCAGATGCTGGGCAGCCGCCAGGGCGGCGGCGGTGGCCAGCAAGGCGGCGGCTACGGCGATGAAGGCTACGGCGACAGCGGCTACGACGCCCCTCCCCAGCAGCAACAGCGCCGTCCGGCCCCTGCCCCCATGGCAGCGCCCGCACCGCGCCAGGCCCCTCCCCAGCGCCCCGCTCCCGCGCCCATGGCCCCCCCGCCCCAGCGCGCGGCCTCGGGCTTTGACGACATGGATGACGACATTCCGTTCTGATTCGGACCATCAAGGTTCTTGAGCATCCAGACCCGCTTTCCCCGGAAAGCGGGTTTTGTTTTTCCAGGCGCCCGACGACAAATCCCATGCCCCTGCCGCATGCCAGAACCCTGTTGTGGAGTCTTGTCCTGTGCCTGCCGCTGGCCGTGTTCGGCTGGCTGGCTGCAGCCCTGTGCCTGATCTCGCAGGAGGACTACACGCCCGAGCCCGGCAGCTTCACCTACTACATCGGCATCTCGTCCCTGGTGCGCCATGCGCCGCTGGTGGGCGCACTGGGCAAGGCGGAGTACTTCGGCACCGTGGGCGACGGCAACAAGCCGCCACACGGCCTGGTGTCCTATGACGTGGAGTTCGCAAGCATTGGCCCCGCTACGCACGCCTTCGATGCCTACCTGCTCGGCAAAGGCTATTCCCGGACTGCGGACGACGAAACGCCCGGCCCCTCCTACGGCATGGGGCGGCGCGTTCGCCATGCCAGGTACACGGCGGCTTCGGGCCAAGTCGTCTACGTGGAAGTGGTGCAGGCCTCGTCGGCCGAGCAAGGCCCTGTGCGCTACCGCGCCACCATGGCGCACTACGACTGATTGCGGCCAGGGGTCCATCCCACGGCAGGCAGCACCCCCTCGTACAATCGCGCCCGTGATTTCAGTCCACCGGCACCGTCAACCAGGGGCTCGCCAAGCGCGCAGCCGCGATGCCGCACGCCTTCACAGCTTCACGCTGGCCCGCATCGCGCGCGGCTCGCAGAGCCGGCGCTCGGGCTGCACCCGCCTGGCGCCGCCGTAGCACGGTCGAACCGTACAAGCCGCCAGGTTTCGGGCATGGCCCGACGCCCGGCATGTTCATTCCCGTCTACAAAATCCTGCCCCGCCCTGCCACACACAGCGCGACGGGGCCGGCCATTTCCATGTCGAAACACCCCCATCCCTTTCGCGCCGAGTGGGCGCCCAGCATTCCGCGCGAGCTCATGGCCGGCGCCGTGGCCACCTTTGCGCTGATCCCCGAGGTCATCGCCTTCTCCTTCGTGGCTGGCGTCGATCCCGCCGTCGGCCTGTTCGCCTCCTTCATCATCAGCATCGTCATCGCCTTCACCGGCGCGCGCCCGGCCATGGTGTCGGCGGCAGCGGGCTCGGTCGCCCTGGTGGCCGCTCCGCTGGTGCATGCGCATGGCGTGCAGTACCTTTTTGCGGCCGGCATTCTTGCGGGAGCCGTGCAGATCCTGTTCGGCCTGCTGCGCCTGGGCGTGCTGATGCGCTATGTGTCCGGCTCGGTGCGCACGGGCTTCGTCAATGCGCTGGCCATCCTGATCTTCTCGGCCCAGATGCCGCACCTGATCGGCGCCAATGCCGCCACCTGGGCCATGGTGGGCGCCGGCCTGCTGATCATCTACGGCCTGCCCCGGCTGACCACGGCCGTGCCCTCGCCCCTGGTCTGCATCGTGGTGCTGACGGTGGCGGCGAATTGGCTGGACCTGCCCCTGAAGACGGTCGCCGACCTGGGCCTGCTGCCGGACGGCCTGCCCAGCTTCGGGCTGCCGCAGGTGCCTTGGTCGCTGGAGACGCTGCGCCTGATCGCCCTGCCCGCGCTGGCGATCGCCATGGTGGGATTGCTGGAGTCCATGATGACGGCCAGCGTGGTCGATGAACTCACGGACACGCCCAGCTCCAAGAACCGCGAGTGCAGCGGCATCGGCGTGGCCAACATCGCGGCCAGCCTGTTCGGCGGCATTGCCGGCTGCGCCATGATCGGCCAGACCGTGGGCAATGTGCGCTACGGCGGCCGCGGCCGGCTTTCCACGCTGTTCGCGGGCGCCTTCCTGCTGATCCTGATGGTGCTGCTCAAGCCCTGGGTGTCCCAGGTGCCGGTGGCGGCGCTGGTGGCCATCATGGTGATGGTGTCGGCCTCCACGCTGGACTGGGGATCGGCCCGCGCCCTGCTCAGGCATCCCAAGCTGTCCAGCGCCGTGATGCTGGCCACCGTGGTGGTCACCGTGGCCACGGACAACCTGGCCGCCGGCGTGGGCGTCGGCGTGCTGCTCAGCGGGGTGTTCTTCACCTTCAAGGTCTCAAGGCTGCTGTCCGTCGAGAAGACGGAGGACGGCGCAGGCCTGACCTACCGGGTCTCGGGCCAGGTCTTCTTTGCATCGGCCGACCTGCTGGTCGATGCCTTCGACGTGCGGGACATCGAAGGCCGGCCGGTGCGCATCGAACTGACCAACGCCCATCTCTGGGACATCACGGCCGTCAATGCGCTGGACAAGGTCTGCCAGCGCCTGCGCAAGCACGGCAGCACGGTCGAGGTGACGGGCCTGAACGAACACGGCCGGGCACTGGTGTCGCGGCTGGATATCGGCATCGAGTAGGCCCGCGGCCGTCCCCGGGCGGGACGGCCCTCACCGCTCATCGAACGACAGCACCACCCGCTCGGTCAGCGGATGCGCCTGGCAGGTCAGGACAAAGCCGCAGGCGACCTCGTTCTTGTCGAGGGCGAAGTTGCGCTCCATGCGCACTTCGCCCTCGACCACCTTGGCGCGGCAGGTGCCGCAGACGCCCGAGGTGCAGGAATAGGGCACTTCCAGCCCGGCCGAGGAGGCCGCGTCCAGGATGCTGGCCTGGCCGCGCGTGAAGGGGATCTCGCGCGAGAGGCCGTCGCGCACCAGGGTGATGCGGGCGGTGGCGGCGTCGCCAGGCTGGGCCTCGTGCACCACGGCGCCCACCGTGCCCTGGCCTGCGGCCGGCAGGGCCACGCCGAAGCGCTCGATGTGGATGCGTTCCTCGGCCACGCCGGCGGCCAGCAGGGCGGCCTCGGCCTCGTCGTTCATCTGGAAGGGTCCGCAGATGTAGACATGGTCGATGTGCGCGGCCGGCACCACGCCCTGCAGGAATTCTGCGATCTTGCTGCGGTCCATCACGCCCATGTTCAGCGGCAGGTCGGTGTGCTCGTCCGAGAACACATGCTGCAGCGACAGCCGCGACATGTAGCGGTTCTTGAGGTCCTCGATCTCCTCCTTGAACATGGTGGACTGCAGCTGGCGGTTGCCGTAGATCAGCGTGAAGCGGCTGGCAGGCTCGCGCGCCAGCACGGTCTTCATGATGGACAGGATGGGCGTGATGCCGCTGCCGCCGGCGATGCCCACATGGTGGCGCGCGGCCCCGGGCTCGATGGGCACGAAGAAGCGGCCCTGGGGCGCCATGACCTGCAGCGTGTCGCCGGGGCGCAGATGCTCGTTGATCCAGTTGGAGAACTGGCCACCGCGCACCTTGCGCACGCCCACGCGCAGCTCGCCGTCATCCACGCCTGCGCAGATGGAGTAGCTGCGGCGCAGGTCCTGGCCGTCGATCTGGTGGCGCAGGGTGAGGTACTGGCCCTGGGTGAAGCCGAAGACCTCGCGCAGCGCGGGCGGCACGTCGAAGGAGACGACCACGGCCTCGGCCGTGTCGGGCGCAATGCTGCGCACGCGCAGCGGGTGGAACATCGTGGTCGTGGTCATATCGGCTTGAAGTGTTCGAAGGGTTCGCGGCAGTCCAGGCAGCGGTGCAGGGCCTTGCAGGCCGTGGCGCCGAAGGCCGACAGCCGTTCGGTGTGCGCGCTGCCGCAGTGCGGGCAGGCAACGGGCTCGGGCACGGCGATGCCCTGGCGGCGGCGCACCAGGCGGATGGGCGAGGTGCCTTCCGGCAGGCCGGAGTCGCCACAGCGCCCGGGGGGCGCGATGCCGTACTCGCGCAGCTTGCGCCGGCCGTCGTCGCTGATCCAGTCCGTGGTCCAGGCCGGGGCGCGGCGCAGCACGGCACGCGCAGGGCCCAGGCCTGCGGCCTCGATGGCATCGAGCACGCTGCGCTCGATGACCTCGGTGGCCGGGCAGCCCGAGTAGGTGGGCGTGAGCACGATCTCCATGCCCTGGCCTTCGGGCAGGGCATGGACCTCGCGCACGATGCCCAGCTCGCAGACCGAGATCACGGGCACCTCGGGATCGGGCACGTCCTGCAGCGCGGCCCAGGCCAGGCGCTCGCGCTCGGCCAAGCCGGATGTGACGGCCACAAGCCGTGCGGCAGCCATCACCACACCCCGCCCGGATAGGCGCGCTGCAGATGCTGCATCTCGGCCAGGATGAAGCCCATGTGCTCGCTGTGCACGCCGTTGCGGCCCGTGCTGCGGAAGGCGGATTCGGCCGGCATGTCCAGCGTGGCCTCCTGCAGCAGGGCGGCCATTTCGGCCTGCCAGGGCTCGCGCAGTTCGGACCAGGCCGGGCCCAGGCCGCTGGCACGTGCGGCGGCGTCCGTGGCGTCGTCGGTGAACAGCTCGGCCGCATAGCGCCACAGCTGGGCCAGGGCCGCCTCCATGCGCTGGCGCGATTCCTCGGTGCCGTCGCCCAGGCGCACCACCCAGTCGCCCGCGTGCTGCTCGTGGTAGCGCGCTTCCTTGAGCGCCTTGGCGGCGATGGCGGCCAGCTCGGCGTCGCTGGAGTGCACCAGGCGCTCCCACATCAGGCGCAGCCAGGTGGCGGCCATGGCGTTGCGCAGCACGGTGAAGGCGAAGTCGCCGCGCGGCAGCTCGGCCAGCGTGGCGTTGAAGTAGTCGCGCTCGTCGCGCAGGAAGGCCAACTGGTCCTCGTCGTGCGCGCGGCCTTCAAGCTGGCCGGCGCGCGTGAGCAGCGCACGCGCCTGGCCAACCAGGTCCAGCGCCATGTTGGTCATGGCGATGTCCTCTTCGAGGATGGGCGCGTGGCCGCACCACTGGCCCAGGCGCTGGGCCAGGATCAGGCAGGTATCGCCCAGGCGCAGCAGGTACTGCACCTCGGGACGGGCGTCGATGGCGATGGAGGAGGCGGAGGCATTCATGGCAGCTCCCCGCTCACATGTGGTCCACCGAGGGCGGCAGCTGGTAGAAGGTCGGATGGCGGTAGACCTTGTCCTGGGCCGGGTCGAAGAACATGTCCTTGTCGCCGGGGTCGCTGGCCACGATCTGGTCCGAGCGCACCACCCAGACGCTCACGCCCTCCTGGCGCCGCGTGTAGACATCGCGCGCCATCTGCAGCGCCATCTGCGGGTCGGCCGCATGCAGGCTGCCGCAGTGCTTGTGGTCCAGGCCGGCCTTGCTGCGGACGAAGACTTCCCACAGCGGCCATTCGTTGGTGATGTTCTGTTCGACGGTGGTCATGCGGCCTCCTTGCGGGTCTGGTTTCTCTGTGTCTGCTTGCGGGCATGGGCCAGGGCGGCCTCGCGCACCCAGGCGCCTTCGTCCCAGGCTTTGACGCGGGCGCCCAGGCGCTCGCGGTTGCAGGGGCCGTCTCCGGCGATCACGCGCCAGAACTCGTCCCAGTCGATGGGGCCATGGTCATGGGCCTGGCGGGCCTCGTTCCATTTCAGGTCGGGGTCGGGCAGGGTCACGCCCAGCACCTTGGCCTGGTCCACCGTGGCGTCGATGAACTTCTGGCGCAGCGCGTCGTTGGAGATGCGCTTGATGCCCCAGCGCATGGACTGTGCGCTGTTGGGGGACTGGTCGTCGGGCGGGCCGAACATCATGATGGACGGCCACCACCAGCGGTTGACGGCGTCCTGCACCATGGCCTTCTGCGCCTCGGTGCCCTGCTGCATCATGGTCAGCAGCGACTCGTAGCCCTGGCGCTGGTGAAAGCTCTCCTCGCGGCAGATGCGCACCATGGCGCGCGCGTAGGGCGCATAGGAGCAGCGGCAGATGGGCACCTGGTTCATGATGGCCGCGCCGTCCACCAGCCAGCCGATGGTGCCCATGTCGGCCCAGGTCAGCGTGGGGTAGTTGAAGATGGAGCTGTACTTGGCCTTGCCCGTGTGCAGCGCGTGCAGCATCTGGTCGCGGCTGCTGCCCAGCGTCTCGGCGGCGGCGTAGAGGTACAGGCCATGGCCGCCCTCGTCCTGCACCTTGGCCAGCAGGATGGCCTTGCGCTTGAGCGTGGGCGCGCGGCTGATCCAGTTGCCCTCGGGCAGCATGCCGACGATCTCGCTGTGCGCGTGCTGGCTGATCTGGCGCAGCAGCGTCTTGCGGTAGTTGTCGGGCATCCAGTCCTTGGCCTCGATGAATTCGCCGGCATCGATGCGCTCGTCAAAGCGCTGCTGCAGGCGCATTTCGTCGGCCGAGCGCACGGCCTTGCCGCCATCGCCCGCTTCCTTGCCCATGGTGTCCATGGCCTGGGTATACATGTGCGATCTCCTTGAATGAAATGGTTGACGACGGCCGGCGGTGCCTCAGCGCGGCCGCTTGTCGTACACGCGCCGGGCCTTGCCGGTCTGCGTGCGCTCGATGGTGTCGGGATCGAAGACGCGCACCGCCGTGGAAATGCCCACCAGGGTCTTGATGCGCTGCTGCACCCACTGCGCGATCTCGCCGCGCTCGGCATCGCCCAGGCCGCGCCGCTGCGGCTGCAGCTCGCAGTGCACCTCGACGGTGTCCAGCAGGCCTTCACGGCTGATGTGCATCTGGTACAGGCCCGTGAGGCTGGCATTGGCCAGCACGATTTCCTCGATCTGGGTCGGAAAGACGTTGACGCCGCGGATGATCATCATGTCGTCGCTGCGCCCCACGATCTTGCCCATGCGCCGGAAGCTGCGCGAGGTCGGCGCAAGCAGCCGCGTCAGGTCCCGCGTGCGGTAACGAATGATGGGCATGGCTTCCTTGGACAGCGACGTGAAGACCAGCTCCCCCTCGCTGCCGTCGGGCAGCACCTCGCCCGTGTCGGGGTCGATGATCTCGGGATAGAAATGGTCTTCCCAGATCACCGGCCCGTCCTTGCTCTCCACGCATTCGCTGGCCACGCCCGGGCCCATGACTTCGGACAGGCCGTAGATGTCCACGGCATCCAGCCCCGCCTTGCCCTCGATCTCGCGGCGCATGGCCTCGGTCCAGGGTTCGGCGCCGAAGATGCCGATCTTGAGCGAGCTCTCGCGCGGGTCCAGGCCCTGGCGCTGCATCTCCTCGACGATCACCTGCATGTAGCTGGGCGTGACCATGATGATGTCGGGCCGAAAGTCCTGGATCAGCTGCACCTGCTTTTCGGTCTGCCCGCCCGACATGGGCACCACCGTGCAGCCCGCGCGCTCGGCACCGTAGTGCGCGCCCAGGCCGCCCGTGAACAGGCCGTAGCCGTAGGCCACATGCACCATGTCGCCGGGCCGCCCGCCCGCCGCGCGGATGGAGCGCGCCACCAGGTTGGCCCAGTTGTCGATGTCATTCAACGTGTAGCCCACGACCGTGGGCTTGCCCGTGGTGCCCGAGGAGGCATGCACGCGCGCCACCTTCTGGCGCGGCACGGCGAACATGCCGAACGGGTAGTTCTCGCGCAGGTCCTTCTTGGTGGTGAAGGGAAAGCGGGCCAGGTCGGACAGCGTGCGCAGGTCGGACGGATGCACGCCCTTCTCGTCGAAGGCGCGGCGGTAGTGCGGCACGTTGTCGTAGGCATGCTGCAGCGACCAGCGCAGGCGCTGCAGCTGCAACGAGGCGATCTCGTCGCGGCTGGCGGTTTCGATGGGGTCGAGGTCGCCGGGGGCGGGGCGCAGGTCTTTGTTCATCGGGGTTCTGGCGTCGTGAGGCAAGGGGTTCAGAATAATTGACCGACCGGACGGTAGGATTATAAGATGCAGCTTTCTTGAGCAACAAGGCTTGTTGTCCGGTACTAACCCTGATAGCGACGCCACATTCCAACCCAGGAGACATCCCATGCCCGCCCACGCCCTCTACGAACGCCACCGCCCCTGCTCGACGACGCGCTGCAGGCCCTGTCCCGCCGGGGCCACTGGTCGCCCTTCCCCGAAGCGCCCTCGCCCAAGGTGTATGGCGAGACCGCCCAGGCCCAGGGCCACGCCGCCGTGCAGGCGCTGTTCGGCAAGGACTATCCGCTGCAGCAGCCCGGTGAACGCGCCCGCGTGGCCACCGAGCAATCACCTTATGGCGTGGCCCTGGACATCCGCTACCCCGAGTGCGATGCCCAGGCGCTGGTGGACGCGGCCCAGGCGGCCGAGCCCGCATGGCAGGCGCTGGGACCCCAGGGCCGCACCGGCGTGTTGCTGGAGGCGCTGACGCGCATCCACCAGCGCAGCTTCGAGATCGCGCATGCGGTGATGCTGACCACGGGCCAGGGCGCGATGATGGCCTTCCAGGCCGGCGGCCCCCATGCCCAGGACCGCGCCCTGGAAGCCATTGCCGTGGCCTGGAAGGCCATGGCCGACGTGCCTGCCGAGGCCGTCTGGGAAAAGCCTCAGGGCAAGCATGCGCCCGCCGTGCTGCACAAGCGCTTCGAGATCGTGGGGCGCGGCGTGGCCCTGGTCATCGGCTGCGCCACCTTCCCGACCTGGAACACCTACCCGGGCCTGTTCGCCGCGCTGGCCACGGGCAACCCCGTGATCGTCAAGCCCCACCCCAACGCCGTGCTGCCGGCCGCGCTCACCGTGAGCGTGCTGCGCGATGTGCTGACCGAGCAGGGCCTGGACCCCAACCTCGTGACCCTGGCCGTGAGCGACAAGCCCGAATTGACCCAGGCCCTGGCCACGCATGCGGCCGTGGCCTCCATCGACTTCACGGGCGGCAATGCCTTCGGCCAGTGGCTGCAGGCGCATGCGCCGCAGGCACGCCTGTATGCCGAGATGGCCGGCGTGAACCTGGTGGTGATCGAGTCCACCGATGCCTACGCAGGCATGCTGCGCAATCTGGCCCTGTCACTGTCGCTGTACAGCGGCCAGATGTGCACCACCACGCAGAACCTGCTGGTTCCGGCCGGCGGCATAGAGACTGACCAGGGCCACAAGAGCTTCGAGCAGGTTGGCGCCGATCTGGCCGCCGCCATCGACCAGTTGCTGGCCGATCCCAAGGTGGCCTTCACCGTGCTGGGCGCCATAGGCTCTGCGCAGACCGTGGAGCGCGTGGAACAGGCCGCCACCGTGGGCCGCGCCGTGCGCGCCTCGCAAAAGCTCACCCATCCCGAGTACCCGCAGGCCGAGGTGCGCACGCCCGCGCTGCGCGCGCTGGACGTGGCGGACGCCGCCATCTACGAGCGCGAATGCTTCGGCCCGGTCTCCTACCTGGTGGCCGTGCCCTCGGCCCAGGCCGCGCGCGAGCGGGCCGAGCGCAGCGTACGTGCGCATGGCGCGATGACGCTGGGCCTGTACTCCACGGATGCGGCCTTCGTCGATGCCGTGGCGGCCTCGGCGCTGCGCTCGCGCGTGGCCCTGTCCATCAACCTCACGCAGGGCGTGATGGTCAACCAGTCGGCAGGCTTCTCGGACTTCCATGCCACGGGCGGCAATCCCGCGGCCAATGCCAGCTACACCACGCTGGCCTTCGTGGCCGACCGCTTCGTGGTCGTGCAGCGCAGGTGGTGAGGGGCCGGGCCGAGCCTAGGCATGGCGGGCCTTGCGCGGCTTCTTGCCGTCAGGCATGCTGACCGCGCGCACGCCGCCGAAGAACAGCTGGGACACCATGGTGCCAATGGCGTCATGGTCCAGCGTGCCGCCCGGCTTGAGCCAGGTGAAGGTCCAGTTGATCATGCCGAACAGCAGCATGGCCAGGGGCTTGCCCAGGGCGCTGTCGGCAGGTTCTCCGCGCACCTGGGCAATGGTCTGCGCAAAGGCGGCGACCACGCGGCGCTCCACGTCCAGGATGCGCTGCTGGTCTTCCTCGCGCAGGAAGCGCACGTCCTCGGTCAGCACGCGGTGGGCATTCTGGGCCTGGGCGTACTCCTGGCCGAAGCCGCGGATCAGCGCATGCAGGCGCTGTTCGGGATCGGCATGGGCCTGCAGGGTGTCGTTGACCAGGGCTTCGAGGCGCAGCACATGCTCTTCGGCAATGCGCACGGCCAGGTCGTGCTTGTCGATCACATAGTGGTAGAGCGTGGCCTTGGAGACGCCGCAGGCCGCAGCCACCTCGTTCATGGAGGTGCCCGCATAGCCGCGCTGCGCGAACAGCTGGGCGGCGTGGGAGAGGATCATTTCACGCTGGCCATCGTAGCCAGCAGGGTCACGTACGCGTGCCATGCGGCGGCGTCCTTTCGGTAGGTGTCGTTGCCAGGGTCCGCCCGTGCGGCCCGGGCCGGAATTATGGACGGCGCAGCGGCGCGCGCCCCCGCGATTACCAGTTTTCAGGGATATGCAAAGATGCGGGCTTCGCCCACAGTCGGGCGGCCATCCTGCCCCTTTTTACGCCCGCCGCTGCGCACGCCTTTTCCATGCCCGCCCACCTGCTTGTCCCAGAGTCCACGCTTCCGGCCCCGGTGCTGGTGGTGGAGGACGAGCCGCTGATCCGCCAGCGGCTGCAGTCCGTGCTGGGCCAGTTGGGCTACACGCCCGATGCCCTGCTGTTCGCCGGCTCCCTGGCCCAGGCGCGCGCCTGCCTGGCCGAGCCCGTGGCGCTGGCCCTGGTGGACCTGGGCCTGCCCGACGGCAGCGGCATCGACCTGATCGCCGAGATGCGCAGCGCAGACCCGGCCGTGGGCATCCTGGTGATCTCGGCCTGGAGCACGGAGGACGCCATCCTCGCGGCGCTGCGCGCAGGCGCCACCGGCTATGTGCTCAAGGAACGCGACGACCTGGAAGTGTCGCTGTCCATCCGCAGCGTGCTGCGCGGCGGCGCGCCCATCGACCCCTTCATCGCGCGCCGCGTGATCGCCGAGCTGCAGGGCGCGGCACCGGCCACGCCGGAGAGCAGCGGCACCGAGTCCACGCTGAGCGCGCGTGAAAGCCAGATCCTGCGTCTGGTGGCCGATGGCCTGACCAACCGCGAGATCGCCGAGCAGCTGCACCTGTCGCGCTACACGGTGGAATGCCACATCAAGCACATCTACCGCAAGCTGGCCGTGTCCTCGCGCACGCGCGCCGTCAACACGGCACGCGTGCGCGGATTGCTGGGCTGACGGCCATGGGCGGGTGGCGCCGGTGGTTCGGCCCGGTGCGGCACTTCGCTCTGGGCCAGGCCCTGGGCCTGGCGGTCCTCCTGTGCAGTACCTGCGCCTTGGCCCAGGCCTGCCTGCCGCAGATCCTGTCCATCCAGTCCGCCAAGGCCGCAGGCCAGGGGCCGCCGCCCATGGCCAGCGCGGTACGCGACTGGCACAACGTGACCCTGCCCGACCACTGGCTGGACCGCTGGCCCGGCTACAGCGGCGCCGTCTGGTACCGCATCGACTGGCAGCGCGGCTGCGCTCACCCTCCTGCCGCTTCTGCCACCGCTCCCGCCGCCGCCGATCCCGTGGCGCTGGCCCTGCACTCCATGGTCATGGCCGGCGAGGTCTTCGTGAACGGCGACCTGCTGTGGCGCGACCGGCACCTGGTCGAGCCCCTGTCGCGCAGCTGGAACATGCCGCGCTTTTGGCTGCTGCCCGAATCCGCCCTGCATGCGGGCACCAACAGCGTGTGGATCCGCGTGCACGGCCTGGCCGAGCAGACGCCGGGCCTGGGCGAGGTGCGCCTGGGCGAGCCCGAGGCGCTGCGCCAGTGGCACGAGCAGACCTGGTGGAACCAGCGCACGCTGTTTGCCATGAACATCGTGGTCTCGCTGGTGCTGGGCGTGCTGTTCGCCTTTGCCTGGCTGCAGCGGCGCGCCAGCAAGGCCTTTGGCTGGTACGCGCTCAATGCCTTCTGCTGGGCGCTGTTCCTGGCCAATATCCTGGCCACCGAGGCCTGGCCCTTCCCCGACACCCTGGCCGTGGCACGCGGCAATTTGCTGGTCTTCTTGCTGTTCAGCCAGAGCTTTTGCCTGTTCACCTGGCGCTTCGGCAGGCTGCACCTGCCCCGGCTGGAAAAGCTGCTGTGGGCGCTGACGCTGGCCGGCATGGCCGCCGCCATCTTCGCGCCCTGGTGGCTGGTGGACGGTGTGCTGCACATCGGCCTGGTGTACTTCGGCATCTGCGTGGCCGTGTCGCTGCACTTTCCGCTGCACGCCTGGCGCACGCGCGAGCCGGGCCACCTGGTCTACGCGGCCTGCCTGCTGGTCTTCCTGTGCGCGGGCCTGCACGACATGCTGGCGCTCAAGAAAGTGATTGGCCCCGCCACGCCCTGGATGCCCTATACCGCGCCGCTGACCATGCTGGCTCTGTCCATGGTGCTGGGCCGGCAGTTCGTGCTCAGCATGCGCCGCATCGAACAGTTCAACCAGGAGCTGACCGACAGCGTGGCGCGTGCCTGCGACGAGCTCGGCGGCACGCTGGCGCGCGAGCATGCGCTGGCGCTCAGCCACTCGCGGCTGCAGGAACGGATGCAGCTGGCGCACGACCTGCACGACAGCCTGGGCGGCTCCCTGGTGCGCTCCATCGCCATGGTGGAACAGGCGGGTGGCCCCATGCACAACCGCCAGTTCCTGTCCGTGCTCAAGCTGCTGCGCGACGACCTGCGCCAGATGATCGACAGCGGCACCAGCGTCTCCGTCACCGTGCCGGACACGCCCCAGGCCTGGATCGCGCCGCTGCGCCACCGCTTTGCCAGCCTGTTCGACGCGCTGGACATGCAGTCCGACTGGCAGGTGCCTGCCGCCTGGCCTCAGCCGCCCGGTGCGCTGCAGTGCCTGGCGCTGACGCGCGTGCTGGAGGAAGCGCTGGCCAATGTGATCAAGCACAGCCGCGCCCAGTGCGTGCAGGTGCAGCTGCAGTGGCCCGAGCCGCATTGGCTGATGCTGCGCATCACCGACGACGGCGCAGGCTTTGACGTGGCCGCCGTGCAGCAGGCCGGCATGGGCGTGGGCCTGCGCAGCATGCAGGCGCGCCTGCAGCGCCTGGGCGGCCATCTGGACATGGATTCAGAGCCCGGCGCCACCGTGCTGGCCGCCTGGCTGCCCGTGCCCGGCGATCACCTGCACGACGGCACGGAGCAGGCCACCCTCAGCGCGAAAAGCGCCCTATCCCCGCACTGACGCCGGCCGGCGTCAGCACATCGTCGAAATACTCCAGCGTGAGCTGGTTGCCGTCGAACGTGGCCTTGGACAGGCTGCCCGGCGAATCGCCCTCGGGCACGAAGCTGAAGACCTCGCCATCCCAGTGGCTGAGCAGCATGCGCTGCGAACCCAGGCTGACCTGCAGCCCCCCGCCACCCGTCTGCAGGCTGACCTGGGCCGGCCCGTAGAAGCGGTTGGCGTAGCTGCCCACATAGGCGCCCAGCGGCCGGGGCGGGCGCGGGAAAGGGGGCCGGGTCTTGCCTACCAGCTCGCCATGCGGCTGCATGATGGGTGCCAGCCGCTTCGTCCAGATGCTCTCCCAGTCCTGGCGCTGGCGGCCCCATTCGACCTGGTCCAGGAACTGCGAGACCACGATCTCGGGCACGCCGATGGGCATGCCGTTGGTCAGCACCACGATGCCCAGCTTGAGCTCGGGCATGACGGTGAAGCTGGTCGCGCTGCCCGTGCCGAAGGCACCCGAGTGGCTGTAGGTGGTGCGCCCCGCCTCGGACACGCCCACGTTGAAGCCGAAGCCGTAGTAGCGCGCAGGCTCGCCGTTGCCGGCCGGCGACTGCAGCATCTGCGGCGACAGCGCCGTGCGCAGCGCCTGCGCATCGACCACCTGGCGGCCCTCGAAGCGGCCCTCGTCCAGCAGCATGGTCATCCAGCGCGCCATGTCGCGCACCGTGGAGCTGACGCCGCCCGCGGCCGACTGCGCATCGGGCCGGCGCACCGGCCCCGTCTGCCACACGCCGTTGACGCGCAGGTGGCCGGCCGCGCGGTTGGCGCGCGCCTCGAAATCGGCAAACAGCGAACTGGTCTGCGTCATGCCCAGCGGGCCGTAGACGGCCTGCTGCGACAGCGCGGCCCAGGACTGGCCCGCGATGGCGGCCACGGCCTCGGCGCCCGTGGTCAGGCCGAAGTTGCTGTAGGCGTACTGGGTGCCCACGGGCCGCAGCGGCAGGTAGCGCAGGCGCTCCAGGATCTGGCGCTGGCTGTAGCCCAGCTCCTCCAGCGCATCGCCGGCCTGGCCGGGCAGGCCCGAGCGGTGGGCATACATGTCGCCCACGGTGATGCGCTGGGCCGCGTCGGCATCCTCCAGCGTCCACCAGGGCAGGCCCTGCTGCACGCGCGTGTCCCAGGACACGCGGCGCTGGCCCACCTGCTGCGCCACCACGGTGGCGCCCACGGACTTGGAGACGGAGGCGAGCTGGAACACCGTGTCCGCATCCACAGCCAGCGACGAGCCCAGACGGCGCACGCCCATGCCCTGGGCATAGACCAGGCGCCCCTCATGCACCACCGCCACGGCCACGCCGGGCACGCCCGTGCGCCGCATCTGCGCGCGCACCTGGCCATCGAGTTGATCGAGCGCACGCTTGACGCGGTCCGTCACGGGCGGATCGATGGGATCGCCCCAGGACACCTCGCCGTTGCATCCGGCCGTGGCCACGGCGCCCAGGGCCGCTCCCAGAAAATGCCGGCGCGCAAGAATCGATGAAGCCATGGGGTCTCCTGTGGTGCTGTCGTGAAGAACAAAAGGAAAAAGAAAAAGGGGCGGTTGTGCCGCCCCCCGTGACGATAGCAAAACGCGCCGGGCCGAATCCTGCCCGGCATCAATGCCGCATCAGTGCTGCATCAGTGCGGATCCACCGCCGCGATGATGCCGCCGCCCAGGCACACGTCGCCGTCGTAGAGCACGGCCGACTGGCCGGGCGTGACGGCCCATTGCGGCTCGGGGAAATCCAGCCGGAAGCCTTCGGCCGTGGCGCCCGAGATCAGGGCCGGCGAGTCGGGCTGGCGGTAGCGCGTCTTGGAGCCGTAGGCCTTGCCCTCGGCGGGCGCGTGGCCGGCCACCCAGCTGACCTGGTCGGCCAGCAGCGACTGCGACAGCAGCCAGGGATGGTCATGGCCCTGCACCACGCGCAGCGTGTTGGTGTCCAGCTCCTTGCGCGCCACGAACCAGGGCTCATGGTCGCCGCCGCCGCGCGGCGCGCCCTTTTCCTTGACGCCGCCGATGCCCAGGCCCGAGCGCTGGCCCAGCGTGTAGAACGACAGGCCCACATGCTTGCCCAGCTTGCGGTTGCGGTCGTCGAGGATGTTGCCGGGCTCCTTGCTGATGTAGCGGTTCAGGAAGTCGCGGAAGGGCCGCTCGCCGATGAAGCAGATGCCCGTGGAGTCCTTCTTCTTCGCGTTGGGCAGGCCGATCTCCTCGGCAATGCGGCGCACCTCGGTCTTCTTCAGCTCGCCCACGGGGAACATCGACCTGGACAGCTGGGCCTGGTTGAGGCGGTGCAGGAAGTAGCTCTGGTCCTTGGCCGGGTCCAGCCCCTTGAGCAGCTCGAACAGCTGCGTGCCGGGGTTCTGGCGCACGCGGGCGTAATGGCCCGTGGCGATCTTCTCGGCGCCCAGGCGCATGGCGTGGTCCAGGAAGGCCTTGAACTTGATCTCGGCATTGCACAGCACGTCGGGGTTGGGCGTGCGGCCGGCCTGGTATTCGCGCAGGAACTCGGCGAAGACGCGGTCCTTGTACTCGGAGGCGAAGTTCACATGCTCGATCTCGATGCCGACCACGTCGGCCACGGCGGCGGCATCGACAAAATCGACATTGGACGAGCAGTATTCGCTGTCGTCGTCATCTTCCCAGTTCTTCATGAAGATGCCGACCACTTCATGGCCCTGTTGCTTGAGGAGATGGGCCGTGACAGCGGAGTCCACACCGCCCGACAGGCCCACCACGACGCGGTGTTTAGTCATGGGCAGCGATTATCCCCGCGCCCTTCAAAGGCTGCGCGCCACGGGCTTTGCAGCCCTGCGCCAGCAGGAATAATGGCCCTCTTGCCCCCTAGGAAACGCCCGCATGCGCTACGACCTGACCGATCTGAAGCTGTTCATGGCCATCGCCCAGGCCGGCAATCTCTCGCGTGCCAGCCAGGCGCGGCACCTGACGCCCTCGGCCGCCAGCCAGCGCCTGCGCAATCTGGAGCAGGCCCTGGGCTGCCAGCTGTTCACGCGCGAGCACAAGGGCATGCGGCTGACCGAGGAAGGCCACGCCATGCTCGAGCATGCGCGCGGCGTGTTCGCCGCCATCGACGGCATGGAGGCCGAGGCCGCCCTGCTGGGCAGCAGCCTGCAGGGCAAGGCAACGCTGGCGGCCAACAGCTCCTCGCTGCACGGCTTCATCGGCCCGCACATCGGCGAGTTCCTGACCGCCTTTCCCGAGGTGAACCTGACCCTGGTGGAGCAGACCAGCGAGACGATTGCCGCCAGCGTGGCCGAGGGCGAGGCCGACCTGGGCGTCTACGCGGGCGAGCCCATGGCGGGCGCCGTGGCCTGCGAGACCTTTGCGCTGGACCGCCTGGTGGTGATTGCCCCGCCCGGCCATCCGCTGGTGCCCCAGCCGGGCGAGAGGCAAGACGACGGCGAAGGCCCTTCCTGCCGGTTCTTCGACACCCTGTCCCATGCCTTCGTGGGCATGGCGCTGACCAGCAGCAACTACGCCTTTCTGCGCGAGCTGGCCAAGCGCCATGGCCGGCCGCTGCGCTGCCGCATCCACGTGGACGATTTCACCTCCATCGTGCGGCTGGTCTCGCAGGGCGTGGGCCTGGCCATCATTCCGCAAAGCATCTACCGCAGGCTCGGCACCGCGCATGCGGTGGCCTGCCTGCCGCTGGAGGAAACCTGGGCACGGCGCCCGCTGCAGCTGGTGCGCTCCAGCGAACGGCCGCTGACGCCCACCGCGCAGCGGCTGCGCAGCTTTCTGAAAGGGCTGGCCGACAAGGCCTAGGCCCGGATTCAGGGCTGGGGCTGGGCCTTGGCCTGCTTGCGTTCCAGGAAGGCATTCATGTGGTGCTGCGGCTCGCCCGTGTTGAAGGCCGCGCCGAACTCGGCCACGCTGTCGGTGATGGCCGAGTCCACGCCCATGCCCTCCCAGCGGCGCAGCAGGCGCTTTTGCTGGCGCAGCGCCTCGATGCCGATCCCGCCCAGCCCCTCGGCAATTTGCGCGATGCGCGCATCCAGCTGGTCGCCGGGCACGCATTCGTTGAGCAAGCCCCAGCGCTCGGCCTGCAGGGCACCGATGTTCTCGCCCGTGAGCAGCAGCCAGCTGGCGCGCGTGCCGCCGACCTGCGCGGGCATCATGGCCGCGTGGATCACCGAAGGAATGCCAACCTTGACCTCGGGCATGCCCACCACGGCATCATCGGCCGCGATGCGCAGGTCGGCCGCCATGGCCAGCTCCAGCCCGCCGCCCAGCGTATGGCCCTGCAGCCTGGCGATCACGGGCACGGGGAAATGCCGCACCGCGTTGCACAGGTCGCGCAGCCCGCTGATGAAGGCGCGTGCCGAGGCGGCGTTGAGCGACGCCATCTCGCGGATGTCGGCCCCCGCCACGAAGGCGCGCGTGCCCGATCCGCGCAGCACCAGGCAGTGCAGATCGGGGCGCTCTGCCAGTTCGGCCAATTGCGCGGTCAGCGCGCGGATCACGGGTGTGCCCAGGATGTTCAGCGGCCCGCCGCCGGTGATGGTGAGCACGGCGGTCTGCGGGGTGGGAAAGGTCACTTGTGCATGCACGGCAGATCTCCTCAAAGTTTCTCGAATCCGATGTCGCGGATCAGCTGGGACCAGGCGCGGTTGGAGCGCTCCACCGTCTGCCTGAATTGCGCAGGCTCCTGGAAGTCCACGACGGCGCCCTGCTGCTCTATGGTCTTGATCAGCTCGGGCTTTTGCAAGGTCTTGCGCATGGCTTCGCTGAGCCTGGCAAGAATGGCGGGATCGAGCCTGGCAGGCGCGCCCAGGCCGTACCAGGACATGTCGTTCATGGGCTTGAGACCGGCCTCGGCATAGGTGGGCACGCCCGGCAGGGCCGGCAGGCGCACGGGGCTGGACACGGCCAGGGCACGCAGCTGGCCGCCCGCGATCAGCGCGCCCGAGGACGGCATGTTGTCGAACACCACATCGAGCTGCCCCGCCATCAGGTCGTTGAGCGCCGGCCCCAGGCCCTTGTAGGGCACATGGGTGAGGGTGGTGCCCGTGGTGCTGCCGAACAGCGCACCGCTCAGGTGGCTGAGCCCGCCATTGCCCGAGGAGCCGTAGTTGAGCTTGCCCGGCGCGGCGCGCGCCGCGTCGCTCACATCCCTGGCGCTCTTGTAGGCCGAGCCTGCGCTGACCACCATCACGCCCGGCACGTTGGCGATGTTGGTGATGGGGGTGAAGTCCTTCACCGGGTCATACGCGGGCTTGGCGTAGACGTTGGGGTTCACCGCATGCGAGCTCTCCACCATCATCACCAGGGTGTAGCCGTCGGCCGGCTGCTTGGCCGCATAGGCCGAGCCCGTGCTGCCGCCCGCGCCGGGGCGGTTTTCCACCACCACGGGCTGGCCCAGCGTCTCGCCCAGGTAGCGGGCCGCCACGCGCGCGATCACATCGGTGGCGCCGCCCACCGCATAGGGCACGACCAGGCGTATGGGCCGCTCGGGATAGCTTCCTGCCCCTGCCGCCCCAGCCGCCCCCGCTGCCCCTGCTGCATATGCCAGCGGCATCCCCGCCAGCGCGGCGGCTGCCACGGCGGCCTTCAGTGCTTTCATGCGTTTCGTCATCCTTGTCTCCTTCTTGGCTTGTCGATGTCTATGGATTCAGAGGTCCTGCGGCGCCGCACCGAGCACGGGAGGCGGCGGCACCTGGGCGCCGCCGCCGGCCGGCACCATGGGGTTGCGCACCAGCTTCAGCGTGCCCAGCTGCGGGTGCTCCACCGTCTGCAGCATCTGGCGGTGCCGTACCTGCGGATGGGCGAAGACCTGCTCCATGGTGTTGATGCAGCCCCAGGGCACCTGGGCGGTGTCCAGCGCATCGGTCAGGGCCTGCAGCGGCCAGCGGCCCAGCGCCGCGCGCAGCAGCGGGCGCAGCTGCTCCATGCCGGTCAGGCGCGCGGCATTGGTGGCAAAGCGCGCGTCCAGGTGCCAGTCCGTGCCCAGCACGGAGCACAGGGCGGCGAACTGCCCGTCATTGCCGATGGCCAGGATGAAATGCCCGTCTTCGCAGGCAAACACCTCGTAGGGTGCGCAATTGGGATGGGCGTTGCCCGTGCGGCGCGGGTTCTCGCCGCTGACCAGGTAGTTGGCCGCCTGGTTGGCATTCATGGCCACGGCCACGTCCAGCAGCGCCAGGTCGATGTGCTGGCCGCGCCCCGTGCGCTGGCGCTGCACCACGGCCGCCAGCACGGCGCTGGTGGCATACATGCCCGTCATCAGGTCCACCACGGCCACGCCCGTGCGCAGCGGGCCCGCGCCCTCCTCGCCATCGGCCACGCCCGTGTAGCCCATGAGGCCGCCCAGCCCCTGGAACACATAGTCGTAGCCGGGCTTGTGCGCAAACGGGCCGCTCTGGCCGAAGCCCGTGATCGACAGGTAGATCAGCCCGGGGTTGATGGCGGCCAGCGCCGCATAGTCCAGGCCGTGGCGCGCCAGCGCGCCGGCCTTGTAGTTTTCCACCAGCACGTCGGCATCGCGGATCTGGCGCAGCAGCCAGGCATGCGAGGCCGGCTCGGTGAAGTCCAGCGCCACCGACTGCTTGCCGCGGTTGCAGGACAGGAAGTAGGCCGACACGGCCTCGCCACCGGGCGCCTGCACGAAGGGCGGGCCCCAGGCGCGCGTGTCGTCGCCCGTGCCGGGACGCTCGATCTTGAGTACCGATGCGCCCAGGTCGGCAAGGTTCTGGGTGCACCAGGGTCCCGCCAGGATGCGGGACAGGTCCACCACGCGCAGGCCGTCGAGGGCGCCGGACAATCCATGGGTTTGTTGCATGGACTCCATGCTCGCGGCATGGCGCACGGTGGTCCATCGGTCATTGCTTCACGCAGCGTTCGCGGAAACTGCATGCCCCGCGTAGGGGATGGCTTCCTCCACCGTTTCCCAGATGAACCGGCCCGACGGGCTTTGCTGCTCCTCCACCACATGCGCCACCAGCCCGGCCGCCCGCGAGATCACGGCAAAGCCGCGCATCACGGCCGTGGGCACGCCGATCTCGCCCAGCAGGGCGGCCACGGCCCCCGTGGCATTGATGGTGATGGGCCGGCCCGCCGCGGCGTCCACGGCGGCGGACAGGGTTTCGAGCGCGCGGATTCTGCTGCCCGCCAGTTCGGGTTCGGCGCGGCCCATGTCCAGCAGCTTGTAGGCGCGCGGGTCCACGGGCTTGTGCAGGTGGTGGCCGAAGCCGGGGACGGGGCTTTTCAACGCCTTGTGGTGCCGGGCGATGGCGCGGGCCTCGGCCTCGGGGTCGGCGGCGGCGGCGATGCGGTCGAGCAGCGCGGCGCAGTTCTCCATGGTGCCCACGAAGGAGCTGCCCACGGCCAGCAGGCCGGCCGAGACGGCGCCCTGCAGGTTCTCCGGCGCGCTCATGTAGATGAGGCGCGTGGCGATGGCGCTGGGCGTGAGGCCATGCTCCATGAGCACGATGAGCACCACATCGGCGATGCGCAGGTCCACGGGGCGCGGCGTGCGGCCCAGGATCTGCATCAGCATCACCTCGGTGAAGGTCTTCTTGCCCATCAGGTCCTCGACCAGGTCGGCATCGCGGTAATGCAGGCTGGTGAGGGTGTGGGTGCACAGGCGGGTGACGGGGGGTTGGTGCGTGGCCATGGCCAGGGTCTCCTTGTGATGGTGTGCGGGATCAACGGGGCGCCAGCGCAAGCTCGCGCACGGCCGTCTTGAGCAGCTTGCCCACGGGCGAGCGCGGCAGGCTGGCGTGAAAGTGGATGCGCTTGGGTGTCTGCACGGGGCCCAGGCGCTGGCGCACGAAGGCGATCAGTTCGGCCTCGTCCGGCCGCTGGTCGGGGCGCAGTTCGGCGCGCAATTGCACGGCGGCCTGCACGGCCTCGCCCCAGTGATCGTCGGGGATGCCGAAGACCACGCACTCATGCACGGCCGGATGCTGGCCCAGGGCGTTTTCCACATCCACGGGATAGACGTTGAAGCCGCCCGTGATGACCAAGTCCTTCAGGCGGTCCTTGAGGTGCAGGTAGCCCTGCGCATCGATCAGGCCCCGGTCCCCCGTGTGCAGCCAGCCGTTCACCAGGGTCTCGGCCGTCTTGCCGGGCAGGCGCCAGTAGCCGCTCATCAGCAGATCGCCGCGCGCCACGACCTCGCCCACCTCGCCCCGGGGCAGCAGGCGGCCGTCGGGCGCCATGACGGCCAGGTCGCTGAACCAGGTGGCCCGGCCCACGGAGGTCCACAGGCCTTCGTCCTCGAAGTCCTCGGGCCGCATGGCCGTGAGGATCTGCGGCGCCTCGGTCTGGCCATAGGTGGTGGCCAGCACGGGGCCGAAGAAGGCGCGCACCTGGCGGATTTTCTCGGGCGGCATGGCGGCGCCGCCGTAGATGAGGCGGCGCAGGCCGGGGAAGTCCGCACGGCTGGCGCCCGGCAGCGCCATCAGCATGTAGATCAGGGTGGGCGGCATGAAGCACACGGTGCCGCCGCGCAGGGCAAAGGCGCTGCGCACGGCCTCGGCACCCGCACCATCCAGCAGCACATGGCAGCCGCCCTGCGCCAGGATGGGCAGCAGGTAGGTGGACGTGCCATGCGTGATGGGCGCGGCCATGACGTAGCGGTCATGCTCATCGAACCCCCAGGCCTGGATCTGGTTGGCAATGCCGGCCATCCAGGCGCGGCAGGGCTGCATCACGCCCTTGGGCAGGCCCGTGGTGCCGCCCGTGAACTTGATGGCCTGGATGGCATCGGCGGGCAGGTCGGGTGTCCCAGGCAAAGCGCCGGTCTGCGCCTGCTCCAGCGCCGCCGTGCCCTCGCCCAGCACCAGGTGGATGCCCGGCGCCCCTTGCACCAGTGCAGCGCCGCCCGCATCGCACAGCACGATGGAAGGCTCGGTGGCATCGATGATGCGGCGCACCTCGGACTGCGTGCTCTTGGGATTGAGCGGCACCCAGACCTTGCCGCTGGCCATCACCGCCAGCAGGGCGGCGATATGGTCTGCGCTGTTGCCCGCGCAGATGCCCACGCGGCTTTGCACGGCGGGCTCCAGCGCCTGCAGGCCGGCCGTCAGCGCGGCCACCTTGCGGGCCAGCGCGTCATAGCGGATGCAGCCGCCCGGTGCGTCGATGGCGATGCGCTGCGGCCAGCGCTCGGCCGCGCGCCAGAAAAAATCAATGGGTTGCATGGGGGTCGTCTCCTTGTGGGGCGGTTGTGTTGAGCTTTTGCCGAACGTGTGCCGAACTACTGGGCGGTGGCGCCCGAGGCCTTGACCACCTCGCGCCAGCGCTTGATCTCCGACGCCGCAAAGCTGCGCATCTGCGCCGGGGTGCCGGGCTCGGGCGTGGCGGCCATCTCGCCCAGGCGCTGGCGCAGCTCGGGTGCGGCCAGGGCGGTGTTCAGGGCATGGTTCAGGCGCTCGATCACGGCGGGCGGCGTGCCCGCAGGGGCGGCCAGGCCGAACCACGACTGCACGTCGAAGCCCGCATAGCCCGACTCCGCCAGCGTGGGCACATCGGGCAGCAGCGCCGAGCGCCGGGCGCTGGTGATGGCGATCGCGCGCAGCTTGCCTGCCTGCACATGGGGCAGGGCCGAGGGCGCGTTGTCGAACATGGAATCCACCTGCCCGCCCAGCAGGTCGGTGATGGCCGGTGCGCTGCCCCGGTAGGGCACGTGCAGCATGCGCAGGCCCGACAGCTGACGGAACATCTCGCCCGACAGGTGGATCGACGAGCCGCTGCCCGACGAGGCGAAGCTGATGCCCTGCGCACTCTGCCGGGCGTAGCGCACATAGTCGGCCACGTTCTGTATGGGCAGGCGCGGGTTGACCACGAGGATGTTGGGAATCTTGGCGATCAGGCCGATGGGCTCGAAGTCCTTGACCGGGTCATAGCCGAGCCGGGGGTAGAGCGAGGCATTGATGGTGTTGGCAATGGTGTAGACATACAGCGTGTAGCCGTCCGCAGGCGCCCGCGCCACGACTTCGGCGCCCACATTGCTGTTGGCGCCCGTGCGGTTGTCCACCACCACGCTCTGGCCCAGCTGCTCGCCCATCCGGGCGGCCACCAGGCGTGCGATCACATCGGTGGCGCCGCCGGCCGCATAGCCCACCACGAGCCGCACGGGCCGGGCCGGCCAGGCCGCCGGCTGCGCCAGCACGGGCGCGGGCGCCAACGCCACGGTCGCGACGGTGGCGGCGGCCATGCCGGCCAGTGCGCAGGTGAAGGAACAGGCCAGCAGGCGCCGGCGCGCCCACGGATTGAAACGGGCAGGGGTGGTCATGTCTTGTCTCCAGGTGATCGTTCTGATGTCTGCTTATGTCTGCTTATGTCTGCTTGTGTCCGCTTATGTCTGTCTGTGTGGGCTTTCGACGGCCTGCGGCACACTGCGCGCTGCACGCAGGCCCTTTTCTGCCCTGCCTGCAATCACCGGGAAATTCTTTTCCATGCCTTCGCGCAGCACCAATCAAAACGTCCGGCCAGCGGACATTCCAGTCTCCGCCGACGATGCCGGCAGCCGCACGCTGCGCCGTGGCCTGCAGGTGCTGGACGCCGTGCTGGCCGCTGGCCGCGAAGGCCTGCGCGTCGCTGACCTGTGCCGCGCCACGGGGCTGGAGCGCGCCACGGTGTACCGCCTGCTGTCCACCCTGGTGGACAGCGGCTATGTGGCGCACAGGGGGCGCTTCGGCTATGCGGCCGGCCACCGGCTGGCGGCCACGGCCGCCAGCGCAGGCCAGCCCAACATGGCCGTGCGGCTGCAGCCCGTGCTGGAGCGCGTGAGTGCGGGCTGCGCGGACGCGGCCTTTGCCATCGTGCGCGAAGGCGCGGCATCGCACTGCATCGCCCGCCATGTGGGCACGCATCCGGTGCAGATCCTGGTGATCCAGGTGGGTACGCGCCAGCCGCTGGGCGTGGGAGCGGCGGGCCTGGCCCTGCTGGCCGCCCTGCCCGATGCCGAGGTGCAGGCCGCGATGGCGGCCAACGCGCCCGTGCTGGAGCAGTACGGCGGCATGACGCCCGAGCGCATGGCCCTGCTGGTGAAGGCCACGCGCCAGCGCGGCTGGTCCGTCATCGGCAACCATGCCACGCGCGGCGTGCTGGCCGTGGGCATGGCGGTGCGCAATGCCGAAGGCGAGCCCGTGGCCGCCGTCAGCGTGGCCTCCACGCTGGAGCGCATGCCCGGCGAGCGCCAGAAGCTGATTGCGCGCTCGATAGGCGAGGCCCTGGCGGCCCTGCTGCCGCGCGGCATCTGAGGCCAAGCCCCCGGTGCAGCGGCCCGCCCGGTCTGCACCGAGAATCTGCGCCGACGATCTGCACCGACAATCGCCGCTGCCATCCACAAGCGCCGCCCCCATGGAACTGAGACAACTCCGCTACTTCGTCCGCATCGTCGAACTGGGCTCCATGAGCCGCGCCGCCCTGGACCTGGACATGGTCCAGTCCGCGCTGAGCCAGCAGGTCAGCCGCCTGGAAAGCGAGCTGTCCACCCGGCTGCTGCAGCGCACGCCGCGCGGCGTGGTGCCCACCGAGGCAGGCGTGGCCTTCTTCCGCGAGGCCCAGCTCACGCTGCGCCATGCCGAGCAGGCCGTGCGCAGCGCGCAGCAGGCGCGGCTGTCGGGCTCGGTCAGCGTGGGCCTGGCGCCCACCACCTCGGCCATGCTGGGCCTGCCCATGATGCAGGCCATGCGCGCGCGCTACCCCGATGTGCGCCTGCACATGGTGGAGGGCATGTCCGGCCACCTGACCGACATGCTCAATGCGCGCGCGCTGGACATGGCCGTGCTGTTCGACGCCCGCCTGCACGGCGGTCAGGCCCGCGCAGGCGGGCGGCGCTGGCAGGTGCACCCGCTGATCGAGGAAGAGCTGTTCCTGATCCGCGCACGCGGCCACCACCCCGAGCCGCTGCCGCCGCAGATGGCGCTGGCCGACCTGGCCGGCGAATCGCTGATCCTGCCCACGGGCCTGCACGGCCTGCGCAGCACGCTGGACACTGCCTTCTCGCAGGCGCGCTTCACGCCGCATCTGGTGCTGGAGGTGGACTCGCTGTCCATGGTCATGGCGGCCGTGGATGCGGGCCTGGGCAGCACGGTGCAGCCCTGGGCCTCCATGGGCCGCTATGCCGATGCCGCGCAGCGCTTCGAGTGGTCGCGTATCACGGACAAAGATGCCCTGCGCACCAACTTGCTGTGCAGCCTGTCCGAGGATGAGCTGTCGCCCGCCGCCCTGGCCGCGCGCGTGGTGCTGATCGACTGCGTGCGCCAGCTGCTGCGCGGCGGCGCCTGGGCTGGCACGGCCCTCATCCATCACGAAGACTGATACCCCCATGCCGGCGGGCCCCTGCCCGCCAAGCGGCGTTCTCCCTACATTCGCAATCCCCACGATGGCGAATGCAAGGAGAACTCCATGGACCCCGATGTCCTGGTCATAGGCGGCGGCAATGCCGCCCTGTGCGCGGCCCTGATGGCGCGCGAGGCAGGCCGCAGCGTGCTGCTGCTGGAGGCGGCGCCGCGCGACTGGCGCGGCGGCAATTCCGGCCACACGCGCAATCTGCGCTGCATGCACGACGCGCCCCAGGACGTGCTGGTCGAGGCCTACCCCGAAGAGGAGTTCTGGCAGGACCTGCTCAAGGTCACGGGCGGCATCACCAACGAGCACCTGGCGCGCATGGTGATCCGCGCCTCCTCCACCTGCCGCGACTGGATGCGCCGCCACGGCGTGCACTTCCAGCCGCCGCTGTCGGGCGCCCTGCACGTGGCGCGCACCAATGCCTTCTTCATGGGCGGCGGCAAGGCCCTGGTCAATGCCTACTACCGCAGCGCCGAACGGCTGGGCGTGCAGGTGCGCTACGCGTCGCCCGTGGACCGGCTGGAGATCGAGGGCGGCGAGTTCAAGGCCGCCTGGGTGGGCGAGCAGCGCATCACCGCAAAGACCTGCGTGCTGGCGGCGGGCGGCTTCGAGTCCAACCGCGAGTGGCTGCGCGAGGCCTGGGGGCAGAACGCGCGCGGCGAATGGCCGTCCGACAACTTCCTGATCCGCGGCACGGCCTTCAACCGCGGCGTGCTGCTGCGCCACCTGCTCGAAGACCATGGCGCCGACCGCATCGGCGATCCCACCCAGGCCCACATGGTGGCCATCGACGCGCGCGCGCCGCTGTACGACGGCGGCATCTGCACGCGCATCGACTGCGTCTCGCTGGGCGTGGTGGTCAACCGGGAGGCCGAGCGCTTCTACGACGAGGGCGAGGACTTCTGGCCCAAGCGCTATGCCATCTGGGGCCGCCTGGTGGCCCAGCAGCCGGGCCAGACCGCCTGGTCCGTCATCGACGCCAAGGCCATTGGCCGCTTCATGCCGCCGGTCTTCCCGGGCGTGCGCGCCGACTCCCTGCCCGAGCTGGCACGCAAGCTGGGCCTGGACGAGGAACGCTTCATGCAGACCCTGGATGCCTACAACGGCGCCTGCCGCGTCGGCCACTTCGACCACACGGCGCTGGACGACTGCCATACCGAGGGCCTGGCGCCCGCCAAGACCCACTGGGCCCGCCCCATCGACACGGCGCCCTTCTACGGCTACCAGCTGCGCCCCGGCGTGACCTTCACCTACCTGGGCCTGGAGACCGACGACACGGCGGCCGTGCGCTTTGCCGGCCAGCCCAGCACCAGCCTGTTCGTGGCCGGCGAAATGATGGCCGGCAACGTGCTGGGCAAGGGCTATACGGCCGGCGTGGGCATGTCCATCGGCACGGCCTTCGGCCGCATCGCGGGCCGCAACGCAGCCCTGGCCGCCACGGGCCAACCCGCCGTGCGCGGCGCAGTGAGATGAAGACCCCCCTGAGTCGCTGCGCGCCATCCCCCAAGGGGGACGACAGCCTCGCTGCGGGGCGGCCCTTGCTCGCTGTCCCTGGTCAGGAGCAGGCCTACTTCAAGCGCTGCGGGCGGCAAGCCAACCCCATGGACGACACATATGCAAAACACAATTAGCGCCCTGGCCCAAGAAGCCCAGGACCTGGCCGCCGGCCGGGTCATTCCCATCCTGCCGGTTTCCACCGAAACGGCCGCCGAAGGCGAGGTGGCGCGCGCCCTGCAGATCTGCAACGCCTGCCGCTACTGCGAAGGCTTTTGCGCGGTCTTCCCGGCCATGACGCGGCGGCTGGAGTTCGGCAAGGCCGATGTGCACTACCTGGCCAACCTGTGCCACAACTGCGGCGCCTGCCTGCATGCCTGCCAGTACGCGCCGCCGCACGAGTTCGCCATCAACATCCCCAAGGCCATGGCCGAGGTGCGCGGCCAGACCTATGCCGACTACGCCTGGCCGCCCGCCCTGGGGCGCCTGTACCAGAGGAACGGACTCACGCTGTCGCTGGCCCTGGCCGCAGGCCTGTCGCTGTTCCTGGTGCTGGCCGTGGCCCTGCAGGGCGGCCTGGGCCGGCTGTGGGGCGCCGACCTGGGCGCCAACTTCTACAACCTGTTCCCGCACAACCTGCTGGTGGGCATCTTCGCGCCCGTGTTCCTGTTCGTGGTGCTGGCGTTGGCCATGGGCGTGCGCCGCTTCTGGAAGGACGTCAAGCCCGCCACCGGCGGCGTGGACGTGGGCACGCCGGCGGCGGCCGAGGCCGCGCACGACGTGCTGCGCCTCAAATACCTGGACGGCGGCCACGGCGAGGGCTGCCACAACGAGGACGATGCCTACACCCTGAGCCGCAGGCGCTTTCACCACCTGACCTTCTACGGATTCATGCTGTGCTTTGCGGCCACGGCGCTGGCCACGGTCTACCACTACGTGTTCGGCTGGGCCGCGCCCTACGAATTCCCCAGCCTGCCCAAGCTGCTGGGCGCCGTGGGCGGCACCAGCCTCATGCTGGGCACCGCAGGCCTGTGGCGCCTGAACCGCAGGCGCCACCCACTGCATGGCGACGCGCGCCAGAAACCCATGGACCTGGGCTTCATCGCCCTGCTGTTCCTGGTCGCGGCCAGCGGCATGGCGCTGTGGCTGGGCCGCGGCACGCCGGCCCTGGCCCTGCTGCTGTGCCTGCACCTGGGCGCGGTGATCGCCCTGTTCGCCACCCTGCCCTACGGCAAGTTCGCGCACGGCGTGTTCCGCACGGCATCCCTGCTGCGCCACAACACCGAAAAGCGCCAGCCCAGCCCCATCGGGCTGGGCGCCGACTAGCCGCATCCGCCCCGATTCCCAGCCAATGACGGAGACAACCCCATGATGAACAAGCGCAACTTCCTGCACGCCACCGCCCTGGCCGCCTCCCTGCTCGCACTGGCCGCCAGCGCGCAGGCCCAGGACTTTCCTCCCAAAAAGCCCGTGTCCCTGGTCGTGGGCTTCGCCGCCGGCGGCGCTGCCGATGCGGCCGCGCGCCTGATCGCCAAGAAGCTGGGCGAGAACATCGGCCAGAGCGTGGTGGTGGAGAACAAGGGCGGCGCGGGCGGCAACATCGCCCACCAGCAGGTGGCCAATGCGGCGGCCGACGGCTCGGTGCTGCTGTTCGGCTCGGTGGGGCCGCTGACCATTGCGCCGCACCTGATGAAGCTGCCCTACGACCCCTTCAAGGACCTGGCACCCATCTCGGGCGGCGTGAACTTTCCCAACGTGCTGGTGGTGCACAAGGGCGCGGGCGTGAAGACCCTGGCCGAGTTCGTGGCCAAGGCCAGGAAGAACCCGGGCACGGTGGACTACGCCTCGACGGGCGCGGGCTCGGCCTCCCACCTGGCAGGCGAGTTGTTCAACCAGCGCGCGGGCATCGACATGGTGCACGTGCCCTACAAGGGCGGCGCGCCCGCGCTGCAGGACCTGCTGGGCGAGCGCGTGACCAGCTACTTCGCCGCGCCGCCCACGGCCCTGCCCCACATCGAGGCCGGCAAGCTGATCCCGCTGGCCACCACGGGCCTCACGCGTCCGGCGTACATGCCCGACATCCCCACGGTGGCCGAAGCCGGCTATCCCGGCTTCGAGGCGCTGAACTGGTATGCCTTCGTGGCACCGGGCAAGACGCCCAAGCCGATGCTGGACCGCTGGAACACCGAGATCGTCAAGGTACTCAATGACCCTGGCGTCAAGGAGGCGCTGAACAAGCACGGCCTCACCCCCCAGCCCACCACGCGCGCCGAGTTCGCGGCCTTCATGAAGAAGGAATACGAGCAGTGGGGCAGGCTGGTGAAGGAACGAAAGCTCTCCGCGGAGTGAGCGGCTTGCAGGCGTTCAGAGCTTGATCGGCTTGCGTGCCACGGGCGCTGCAAAGCCCGCGCACAGGCGGTTCCAGACATTGATGCTGCCGATGGCATAGGTCAGCTCCACCATCTCGCGCTCGCTGAAATGCGGGCGCAGCGCCTCGAAGTCCTGCTGCTCGGGATGGGCCTGGCTCAGGCGCGTGCAGCGCTCGGCCCAGTTCAGGGCGGCGCGCTCGCGCCCGTCGTAGAAATCCACCTCGGGCCAGGTGACGATGCTGTTGATGCGCTGCAGGTCCTCGCCCCGGGACAGCAGTTCGCGCGTGTGCATGTCCACGCAGAAGGCGCAGCCGTTGATCTGCGAGACACGCAGGAACACCAGCTCCAGCAGCTGGATGCCCAGGCTGGACTGGTTGAGCAGCGCGTTGATGCCGGCCTGGGCCTTGTACAGCTCGGGGGCGACGGCCTGGAAGTTCAGGCGCGGCGTGGGGGCGGCAAGAGGACGGGCGCCGGTGGCAGCGGAAGACGAAGCGGTCATGGAAAACACTCCTTGAGGGATGTAGCAGCCGGCCGGAATGGCTGGCCCATACCTTCAAGACGCGCGGGGCGTGCGCGTTGTGACAGCGTTGGCGAAAATTTTTTCGCAGCCCCTATCCTCCCTTCCGCCGGCTGCCCCTCAATCCGCCACGATGCGCCGCTCCGTGGCTATCTTGCGGTACAGGGCGTTCTCGGCCGCGATCTCGCGCGCGAACTCCTCGGGGCGGTTGCCGATCACGCGCGAGCCCGTGTCCTCGATCTGGCGGCGCACCTCGGGGCTGGCCAGCGCGCGCTGGGCGGCCGCATGCAGGCGCGCCACGATCTCGGGCGGCAGCCCCTTGGGGCCGTAGATGCCATAGAAGGCGCTGCGGTTGACCGGCTCCAGCCCCAGCTCCTTGAAGGTGGGCACCTGGGGCAACTGGGCCAGGCGCTCGGGCGCGGCCACCGCCAGCGCGGTAAGCCGTCCCGCCTTGATGAAGGGCAGGGCCGAGGGCAGGTTGTCGAAGACGATGGGCACCTGGCCCGCCACCGCATCGTTGAGCGCAGGGCCCGAACCCCGGTAGGGCACATGCGTGAGCGACAGCCCCGAGCGGCTGGACATCAGCTCCATCAGCATGTGGCCTATGGAGCCCGTGCCCGCCGTGCCGTAGGCATGCTTGCCGGGGTTCTTCTTCACCTCCTCCACGAAGGCCGCAAAGCTCTGCGCCTTGAAGCCCGGATGCACGGCCAGCACATTGGGCGTGGCCGCAATGTTGATGATGGGCGTGAAATCGGTGAGCGGGTTGTAGGGCAGGCGCGGGTTGATGGCCGGATTGGTGGCCGTGGTGGACACGGTGGCCACGCCCAGCGTGTAGCCGTCGGGCTGGGCGCGCGCGGCCTCGTGCGCGCCGATGGCGCCTCCGCCGCCGCCCTTGTTGTCCACCACCAGCGGCTGGCCCAGGGCCTCTGCCATGCGCGGCGCAATCGCGCGCGCCACGATGTCGGTGGTGCCGCCGGCCGCAAACGGCACGATCAGGCGCACAGGGCGCGTGGGATAGGCGCCGGCATCGGCCGCCATGGCGCCCGGTGCGGCACCAGCGGCCAGCAGCAGGGCGCACAGGCTGCGGCGTGAAGTGAAGTGGTTCATGGGATGTCTCCTGGGAATGGCTGTGTTTTGAACGGACGGTGGAGGTTTGTGTCAGGCCGATGCGCGGCGCACGATGTGCGAGCGGTCCAGCGCGCCGCAGGAGGAGGCGCCCAGCATGGCCAGGTTGCGGTCCACCTCGTCGCGCAGCAGGCCGATGGCGTGCAGCACGCCGGCCTCGCCGCCCACGGCGGCGGCATAGTTGAAGGGCCGGCCCACCAGCACCATGCGCGCGCCCAGCGCCACGGCCTTGAGCACATCGGATCCGCGCCTGAAGCCCCCGTCGATCAGCACGGGATAGTCCGGCCCCAGGGCCGCCACCACGTCCTCAAGAATGCGCATGGCCGACACCGCGCCGTCGAGCTGCCGCCCGCCATGGTTGGACAGCACGATGCCGTCGGCCCCCACGCGTCGGGCCTGCAGCGCGTCCTCCACGCTGAGCACGCCCTTGATGACCAGCGGCCCCTTCCAGCGGCGGCGGATGGCCTCGATGTGGCGCCAGCTCAGGTGGTCGCGTGCCGAAAAGTCGCGCATCACGCTGGACGACATGATGGGCGCGCCGCGCGTGGCAAAGGAGTTCTCGAAATGCGGCATGCCGTGGCGCAGCAGCGTGCGCAGGAAGGTGCCGGCCACCCAGCCCGGGCGCACCATGCCGTCCCAGGCCAGGCGCAGGCTGGGCTTGAGCGGCGTGGAAAAGCCTGTGCGGATGTTGTTCTCGCGGTTGGCGGAGATCGGTATGTCCACCGTCACCACCAGGGTGCGAAAGCCTGCGCGCTCCACGCGGTCGATCAGCGCGTCAATGCGGGCCTGGTCACCGGGGATATAGGCCTGGAACCAGGTGGCCGGGCTCTCGCGCGCCACCTCCTCCATGGGAATCAGCGAAGTGCCGCTCATCACCGACACAATGCCCGCGCGCTGGGCCGCGCGGGCCAGCACCAGGTCGCCCCGGTAGGTGGACAGCGCATTGATGCCCATGGGCGCAATGCCGAAAGGGCTGGCATAGCGCTCGCCGAACAGCTCCACGGCCTGCGAGCGCTGCGACACATCGGCCAGCACGCGCGTGGTCAGGCCCCATTCGCCGAACACCTCGCGGTTGTCGCGCAGCGAGGCGTTGTCCTCTGCCGCCCCGGCGATGTAGCCGAAGATGGGCCGGGGCAGCGTGCGGCGTGCAGCCTCCTCGAAATCATGCAGCGACAGCATGCGGCGCAGCACGGCCGGAGCGCGCGGCGCCGGCAGGGCGGATGCCGAATGCGTGGAGGCAGAGGCAGAGGAGGAAGCGATGGCGGCCATGGTGCGGACCTCGGAATGTTCAGGAACCGGCGCCACTGTAGGCCGCGTATCCATTGAATGAAAGTGGATTATTTAGAATGCACTTGTTCGCTTTTTGCCAATGACAGACCCATGTCCACACCCTCGGTCAAGCAGCTCGAAGCCTTCTGGTGGGCCGCCACCTGCAGCAACTTCGCCACGGCAGCGCAGCGCGTGCACCTGTCCGTGTCCTCGCTATCCAAGCGCATCACGGAACTGGAGTCCGCGCTGGGCCAGCCGCTGTTCGACCGCAGCGGCCACCGCGCCGTGCTCACCGATGCCGGCCAGCGCCTGCTGCCCGCCGCACTGGAGGTGCTCAACGCCATGGCCGCGCTGGGCCAGGCCCTGGACACGCGCGAGGCGCTGGCCGGGCATTGCCGCTTCGGCGTGGGCGACCTGTCGGCGCTGACCTGGCTGCCGGCCTTCGTGGCCGCCGCACGCCAGGCCCATCCGCAACTGGTGCTGGAGCCCCATGTGGACGTGGGCGGCGTGCTGGAGCAGCGCCTGGACGACGGCGAGCTGGACTTTGCCGTCATCGCGGGCCGCTCCTCGCGCAGCAGCCTGCTGTCCCGCCCCGTGGGCGCCGCACGCTTTGCCTGGGCCGTGGCCCCCGGCCTGGCAGGCGCGGGCCGCCTGGGCGCCACGGCCCTGCTGCAGCGTCATGCGCTGGTCACCCTGCCCCCGCAGGCCGGCACCACGCGCCTGCTGGACGACTGGCTGCTCGCCCAGGGCGCCAGCGTGCGCGAGCGCATCCTGTGCAACAGCTGGGGCGCCGTGGCCGGCATGCTGCGCGCCGGCTTGGGCGTGGGCTTCCTGCCCACCGGCTGGATCGCCGCCCTGGGCCTGCGCGCCGTCGGGGGCGCCCATCCCAAGGCCGCCCTCGCGCCCCTGCACTACGCCTTCCAATGGCGGCGCGGCGACGCCCGCGCCCTGATCCCGGCCATGCAGCAACTGGCGCAGGCGCAGGTGGATTTCACGGTGATGCCGGGGTTGGTGGGGTCAGGGCCGCACGCCTCGCCGCATCACACTCGCAGCAAAGGCCATCCAGCCGAAATCGGGCAAGATGGCACTTGGAAGCAGACCTCCCGTAACCTGTACGACACAGACGAAGATGCCGCCTGCCATCGCTGAAGTCATTGAAATCCAGGGCCGCTCCGAGCAAGGCGCGCAAAAGCCGTTTCTGTGCCGGGCCGACGATGGCCAGACCTACTACGTCAAAGGACGGCAGACGGATCGGTCCAGCCTGTGCAACGAGTGGATCTGTGCGCATCTGGCCGTGCAGTTGGGCCTGCCGCTGCCGCCCTTCAAGCTGCTGCATGTCAGCCAGGAACTTCTGGACGAGGCGCCCAGGCCATGGCGTGAATTGGGCTGCGGCATAGCGTTCGGCTCGCAGCGTCATCCCGGATGCACCTGGTTCGACAAAGCCCAGATCCTGCATGTACCGCAGGACCTGCAGGCCAACATCCTCGCCTTCGACTGGTGGGTACAGAACGTGGACCGCATGGACGGCAACTCCAACCTGCTGTGGGATGCGCATCGCAGCGCATTGGTGGTCATCGACCACAACCTCGCCTTCGACCCGCATCTGGACGCCGCAACCTTTATCGAGAATCACATTTTCAGAGGCTGCTGGCAGAAGACAGATCTAGTGTCGCGCGACCGGCTACAGGATCAACTTTCCGAGGCGATGGATGCCGTTTTCCGCTTTGCCTGCGACAATATTCCACCGGAATGGCATTGGAACAACCCGGAATGCGACATCCCCGCCAGGGTGGACATCAATGCCATTGCCGCGACGCTTGCGAAGTGCAAATCGCCCGACTTTTGGAGGTTCACATGAAGCCTCTTGCCTGCCGCTATTCGATAGTCCAATTTGTCCCGTATGCCGAGACCGGCGAGTTCGCCAACGTCGGCATTGTGCTGACCTGCCCGCAAAGCGGGTACTTCGGTTTTCTGCTGCAAAGCCGCAAGTCCAAGCGCGTCACCGATTTCTTCGATGCGCTTGACAGGGATTTTTACAAGAGCGCAGTCAAGGCCGTGGAGGAAGAATTGTCGCGGCTCGAGACCCTCGCCCACAGCCTGGCGCCGCAGGCGAAGACAGATGCTTTGAGGGGGATGATGGCCGCGCTCGAGCAGCCACGTGAAGCCATTGTGCGCTTCAGCCCCGCCAAAGTGGTGCTCACCCAGGATCCGGCCCGGGAGTTGCAGCAGCAGTTCGACCACTATGTCGACCATGCTTTTGCCACGCCCGAGTACGTGGAACGCACGATGAACGAACGCCTGAGGGCTTTACTTGGCGGCCTCGAATTGGATGCGCCGTTCAGGCCGGCGCGCATAGGCAACGAATACGTCAGTGCCCGGTTCGACTTCGTGCAGACGGTGGGCGACAAGCCCCGCAAGATCATCAAGGCCCTGCATCTGGGTCAAAGCGATGCCAACGACATTGCTGCGCATGGCGACGTCTGGACCGGCAAGATCGCGCGACTGATCCGGCAGCGTGAATTGCCCGGAGACATCCTCGTCAACGTGAACCTGCCTCCACAGGACAAGCAGGCTCACAGGGAAGTCAGCCAGGACATCATGCGGGAGCTCGAGCACCACAAGGTGATCGTGGTGGCTGGCGAAGGCCAGTCCGCCATGCAGAGCATCAAGGAATTCGCGCAGCATTAGGCGCGGCCCTGCGGACCGCGCGTTTACTGGGCACAGCGCCGTCCAGCGGTCAGCCCTCCCCCACTCCACCAACTGCGGCCGCACCTGCACCACCTGCCCCGCGCGCAGACCGTCCCCATCGATGGCGCGGAAGGCCTCGGCCATCAGGCCTTCGACGTTCTGGCGCACCATGTGCACCGGAAAGCGCAGGCATTCGGCATAGGGGTCCCAGTCGTAGCTGCCAAAGCTGCATTGCGCCAGTTCCGCATCGGGCAGTGCGCGCAGGAAGCGGATGGCGCCTTGCAGCGTGATGCCCGATGAGAACAGCAGCGCGCGCGGCAGGCCGCCCAGGCGCTGGTAGAGCGCTGCCATGGCAAGGCGGGCCGCTTCGGGGTCGTAGCCGCAGCAGAGGATGTGCTCGTCCGCCACCGGCGTGTGGGGCGCCAGGGCTTCGCGAAAGCCGGCCAGGCGCTGCTCGGTGGCGTACTCCTTGCGGACGCCGCCCAGAAAGCAGATGGCGTCCTGCGGCGCAGCTGCCGGGGGCCTGGAGCGCGCCAGCAGCAGGCGCGTGAGTTCGGCCGCACCCCAGCGGTTGTCGCTGGTGACGGAGGGCGCCTTTTTCCCGGGCAGATCCACGTTGACATGGCGCACGCCGGCCTTGCGGCATTCGGCGCTGATGGCGTCGGGCCGGGTGGCGCCCGTGACGATGAGGTGCTCCACGCGAAAGGCGATCAGCGAGCGCACGGTCTCCACCTCCAGCGCGCCGTCACGCAGCGTACTGACCACCAACGGGCACAGGCCGCGCGCGTGGGCCATGCGCTCGAAGGCCTGGGACAGCGCGCCGAAGAAGCGGTCCTCGTGCGTGGGAATCACCATGCCGATCAGCCCCGAGCGCTGGCGGCGCAGGCCGCTGGCCTGGCGGTTCACGGCAAAGCTGTGTTCCTGCGCGAGCTGCTGCACGCGGCGCGCGGTCTCCTCGCTGATGCGCCGCGACTGCCAGCTGCCGTTGAGGATGGCGCTGACCGTCGAGGCCGAGGTGCCGGCCAGTTCGGCCAGGTCGTAGATGGTGGAGGTTCGGGGGCGGTTCACGGTGCTCTGCAGGGGTTGGGACGGGAGCGCTCGGCGGCCATCGTAGCCGCTGCGGCGGCGATTCGGGCGGACCGGCACCGGCACGCAGCAGCGGCCCGGGAAATCCCGCATCGGCAATGGAAGTCCATCTGTCTATAGTTTGCGCAATCGATTGTGCAAAACAGAGGGAGGAGCGCCATGTTCCATGGATTCAGCCGGTTCTCGAGGGCACTGTTGGCCTGCACCCTGGCGGCGCTGGCAGGCGCGGCCGGTGCCGAGGATGTGTCGGTGGTGGCCAAGGTCGGGGGCATTCCGTGGTTCAACGCCATGGAGACCGGCATCCGCAAGGCAGGCCGCGAGCTGGGTATCTCCAGCGGCATGGTCGGCCCCACCGAGGCCGATGCGGCCCAGCAGGTGCGCGCGGTCGAGGACCTGATCGCACGCCGCAGCAAGGTCATCGCCGTGGTGCCCAACGATGCCAGGGCACTGGAGCCCGTGTTCCGGCGTGCGCGCAGCGCGGGCATCAAGGTGCTCACGCACGAGTCGCCCGACCAGAAGGGCGCCGACTGGAACATCGAGCTGAGCAGCGTCGCGGGATTTGGCGAGCGCCACATGGACAGCCTGGGCAAGGCCATGGGTGGCGAGGGCAAGTACGTGGTCTTCGTGGGCTCGCTGACCGTGCCGCTGCACAACGCCTGGGCCGATGCGGCCATCGCCCACCAGAAAAAGCAGTGGCCGAAGATGCAGCTGGTGTCCGAGCGCTTCGGCGTGGCCGAGAGCCTGGACGACTCCTACCGCAGCGCCCAGGACCTGATGCGCGCCCACCCCGACCTCAAGGGCTTTCTGGCCTTCGGCAGCCAGGGCCCCATTGGCGCGGGCCGCGCGGTGGCCGATGCGCGCAAAGCCGACCGCATTGCCGTGGTGGGCTCGTTCTCGCCGGGCCAGGGGGCGAAGCTGGTGCGCGACGGCGTGATCCGCGAGGGCTTCATCTGGAACCCCGCGCTGGCCGGCGAGGTGATCGTGCATGTGGGCAAGATGCTGATCGACGGCCGCGAGCCCACGGACGGCATGGAGATACCGGGCCTGGGCACGGTCCAGGTGGACCGCGAGCGCCGCAACATCCAGGGCCAGAAGCTGGAGCCGATCAACCGGCAGACCATAGACCGGCTGGTCAGCCTGGGCCTGTGAGCCGCGCGCTGCCATGGATGCCACCACAACGGCGCTGGTCCGCATGCAGGCGATCACCGTGCGCTTTGGCGACGCCACCGCGCTGCATGCGCTGGACTGGGACGTGATGCCCGGCGAGGTGCACTGCCTGATGGGCAGCAACGGCAGCGGCAAGAGCACGGCGATCAAGGTGCTCAGCGGCGTGCACGCGCCGCAGCCGGGCGCGCGCATCGACATCGGCGGACAGACGGTGCAGCGGCTGGACCCGGCGCTGGCCAAGTCCCTGGGCATCCAGGTGATCTACCAGGACCTGTCGCTGTTTCCCAACCTGAGCGTGGCCGAGAACATCGCCTTCGACCAGGCCATGGGCCGCTGGTGGGCGCCCGTGCGCCGCAGGCGCCAGCGCGAGGCGGCCCAGGCCGTGATGCGGCGCCTGGGCATTGCGCTGCCGCTGGATGCGCGGGTGGGCGACCTGCCCATTGCGGGCCGCCAGCTTGTGGCCATCTGCCGGGGCATGGCGGCCCGGGCCAGGCTGCTGTTCATGGATGAGCCCACGGCCTCGCTCACGCGCGCCGAGGTCGATGCGCTGCTGGCCGTGGTGCGCCGGCTCCAGGCCGATGGCATGGCCATCGTCTTCGTGAGCCACAAGCTGGACGAGGTGATGGAGATCGCCGACCGCGTCACCGTGCTGCGCGACGGGCGCAAGCTCGGCACCTGGCCCGCCGAACAGTTGTCGGGTCGGCAACTGGCCGCGCTGATGACCGGGCAGGAAGTGGATGAGCGCCTGCATGCGCGCGACATGTCCGCCGCGCCCGCGCTGCTGGAAGTGCGCGGCCTGGGCCGCGACGGCGACTACGAGGACGTGAGCTTCGATGTGCGCGAAGGCGAGATCCTGGGCCTGACCGGGCTGCTGGGCGCGGGCCGCACCGAGCTGGCCCTGGGCCTGTTCGGCATGCGCCGGCCCGACCGCGGCAGCATCCGCCTGGGCGGCCGCAGGCCGGTGCTGCGCAGCAACCGCGACGCCATGGCGGCGGGCATTGCCTATGTGCCGGAGGACCGCCAGTCCATCGGCCTGAACCTGCGCCAGTCCGTGCAGGACAACCTGGTGCTGGCCATGCTGCCGCGCCTGTCCGGCCCGCTGGGCTGGCTGCCCGCCAGCCGCCGCGCCGCCACTGCGGCCCAGTGGCGCGACCGCCTGCACATGCGCCTGCCCGCGCTGGACGCGCCCGTGCACCAGCTGTCCGGCGGCAATGCCCAGCGCGTGGTGCTGGCCCGCTGGCTGGCGACCGCGCCACGCCTGCTGATCCTCGACTCGCCCACCGTGGGCGTGGACATCGGCAACCGCCAGGGCATCTTCGAGATCGTGCACGGGCTCGCCGCACGGGGCATGGCGGTGATCGTCATCTCGGACGAGGTGGCCGAGGTCCATGCCCACTGCGACCGCGTGCTGCACATGCGCGGCGGGCGCATGGCCGGCGAGTTCGTGCCGGGGGTGCATTCCGAAAGCCAGATCGAGGAGGCCGTCCATGCCTGAACACGCACACGCACACGCGCTGCTGCACCACCCCGTGGCCCGGCTCGGCCTGGCCATTGCCGCCATGGCCCTGCTGTTCGGCACCCTGGCGCCGGGCTTCTGGACGCTGGGCAACTGGATGGACCTGGCCGAGGGCGCATCGGTCACCGCCATCATGGCCGTGGGCCTGCTGGTGGTACTGGTCGCGGGCGGCATCGACATCTCGTTTGCGGCCACGGCCACGGTGGCGCAGTACCTTGCGGCCCTCGCGGCCACACGCCTGGGCTGGGCACCGGCGGCCAGCATCGCGCTGGGCCTGGCCACGGGACTGGCGCTGGGCGCATTCAACGCCCTGCTCATCCACCGCCTGCGCGCCACCTCCATCATCATCACCATCTCCACGCTGAACCTGTACTTCGCGCTGCTGATGCATGGCACGGGCGGGCGGTCCATCTACGACCTGCCGTCGTGGTGGAGCGACTCCGTGGTGCTGGCCCGCTTCGCAAGCGCCGAAGGCGCAGACCCCGTGCGCCTGACCCTGCCCATCGCCGTGGCCGCTGCGGCCGCCCTGCTGACCGCGCTGCTGCTGGGCCGCAGCGCGCTGGGGCGGCGCCTGTACGCCTTCGGCGGCAACCCCGAGGCCGCGCACCGCATGGGCATCGGGCTGGGCGCCATCCAGGGCGTGGCCTATGGCTGGCTGGGCATGATGGCGGCCATCGCAGGCCTGGTGCAGGCGCACCGCGTGGGCGAGTCGGTGCCCAACGCCCTGGTCGGCACGGAGCTGTTCGTGCTCGCGGCCGCCGTGCTGGGCGGCGCAAGCCTGTTCGGCGGCACGGGCAGCGTGGGCGGTGTGCTGATGGGCGTGCTGCTGCTGGCCGTGCTGCGCAACGGGCTGAACCTGCTGGGCGTGTCGCCGTATTTCTTTCAGGTGCTGCTGGGCGCCGTGGTGCTGGCCTGCGCCGCCGCAACGGGACTGCGGCGCACGCAGCGACGCAACCAGCAGCGCAGCGCTGACGCCACTCCTGCAGCGCCCTTGGCGGGGGCCGCGCCATGAACCGCAGCCCTGGCGCGCCGCTGGGCCTGCTCGCGCTGCTGGCGCTGCTGTGCGCCGTGTTTACGTTGCTGCTGCCCGGCAGCTTCGCCACCCTGGGCACGCTGCAATCGGTGCTGCTGCAAATCCCCGAGTTGGGCCTGCTGGCACTGGCGCAGATGCTGCCGCTGGTCAGTGGCGGCATCAACCTGGCCGTGGTCGCCAGCGCCAACATGGCGGGCCTGGCCATGGCCTGGGTGCTGGTGGGAGGCCTGTCGGCGCTGGGCCTGGACCTGTCGGGCCATGAGGGCCTGCTCATCGCCGCAGCACTGGCCGTGGGCGCCCTCGCCAGCCTGCTGGTGGGGCTGGCCAGCGGCTGGCTGGTGGCGCGCGTCAACGCCCATCCCATCCTCGTCACGCTGGGCACCATGTCGCTGATCAACGGCCTGTGCGTCTGGCTCACGCGCGGCAAGCCCATTGCAGGCTTTCCCGAGGCCTTCCAGGCCCTGGGCTCCGCCCAGTGGCTGGGCCTGCCGCTGCCGTTCTGGATCTTCGCGGCCGTGTGCATGCTGGTGGGCCTGTACCTGGGCAGCACACGCCACGGGCTGGCCATCCGCATGGTCGGCTCCAATGCCGAGGCCACGCGCCATGCGGGCATCGACACGCGCCGCGTGCTGATCGGCGTCTACACCCTGTCCACGCTGCTGTGCTGGATCGCGGCCGTGCTGATGATGGCGCGCTTCAACTCGGCCAGCGCGGGCTACGCCCAGTCCTACCTGCTGGTCACGGTGCTTGCGGCCATCCTGGGCGGCACCGATCCCATGGGCGGCTTCGGCCGGGTGTCGGGGCTGTTCGTCGCCCTGCTCATCCTGCAGGTGCTGTCCAGCGGGGTGAACCTGCTGGGCGCCAATGCCCAACTCACGCAGGCCCTGTGGGGCGCCACCATGATCGCCGCCGTGGCGGCACGCCACCTGCTGGCGCGCTGGCGGGGCCGTGCCCGGGCACCCGCCGAACCCTCCCCTTCACGCTCTCGCAGAGTCCACCCGGAGCCCCTATGAACCCCCTCGGCATCCACGCCCTTGTATGGGCCGGCGACCTGTCGCCGGCCTCAACCCGCCATGTGATCGAGCAGACGCGCCAGGCCGGTTACGACCTGGTCGAGCTGTCCCTTCACGGCCCCCGGCTCATGGACCTGGCGCTCACGCGTGATCTGCTGCAGGAGCACGGCCTGGGCGTGGGCTGCTCGCGGGGCCTGACCTTCGAGGCCGATGTCTCCAGCGAAGACCCCACCGTGGTCGCGCGCGGCCTGGCGCTGCTGCAAGAGGGCGTGGACATCACGGCGCGCCTGGGCGGGCGCTATTTCGGCGGCATCCTCTACGGCGCCATGGCGAAATACGGCCACCCCTGCACGCCACGGGGCCGGCGCAACGCGATCGAGGCCGTGCGACGCATTGCCGACTTCGCGGGCGAGCGCGGCGTCACGCTGGGCCTGGAGGTGGTCAACCGCTACGAAAGCAATCTGCTGAACACGGCCACGCAGGCGCTGGAGTTCATCGACGAAGTCGGCCAGCCCCATGTCTGCGTGCACCTGGACACCTACCACATGAACATCGAGGAAACCGACCTCGCCGCCCCCGTGCTGGCCTGCGGACAGCGGCTGGGCTATGTGCACATCGGCGAGAACCACCGCGGCTACCTGGGCGCGGGCCACATCGACTTCGCGCAGTTCTTCGGTGCGCTCGCGCAGATCGGCTACCAGGGCACCGTCACCTTCGAGAGTTTCTCGTCCGCCATCGTCAACGAGCAGCTGTCGAACGCGCTGGCCATCTGGCGCCCGATGTGGCAAGACGGCATGGACCTGGCCCTGCACGCACGCGGCTTCATGGCCGACGGGCTGGCCAGCGCGCGGCAGGCACGCGCATGACGGCCATCCTGCCGCCCGAAGCCCTGGCGCGTGCGTTTGCGCTGGCACGCTCCGCCCCCCGCCGCCTGCTGGGCCTGGCTGGCCCGCCCGGCGCAGGCAAGAGCACGGTCTGCGCCGCCCTGCTGCAGGCGCTGGGCCCGCTGGCGGCGGCCGTGCCCATGGATGGCTTCCACCTGGCGCAGTCCGCGCTGGAGCGCCTGGGCCGCGCGCAGCGCAAGGGCGCACCCGACACCTTCGACTCGGCCGGCTACGTGGCCCTGCTGCGCCGCCTGCACACGCCCGTGGCCGGTGAAACGGTCTACGCCCCCGAATTCCGGCGCGCCATCGAGGAGCCCATTGCAGGCGCCATCGCCATCGCGCCCGGCGTGCCCCTGGTCATCACCGAAGGCAACTACCTGCTGATGGCTGAACAGGATGCGCCGGGCACGCACTGGCATGCCGTGCGCGCGCTGCTGCACGAGGTCTGGTACGTGGACATGGACGACCGCCTTCGCATCGAACGCCTGACCCGCCGCCACGAACTCCACGGCCGCAGCCCCCAGGCCGCACGCGACTGGGTGGCGCAGGTGGACGAGCCCAATGCGCGCCGCATTGCGGCAACGCGGGGGCGGGCGGATTGGGTGTTGCGCTGGGGGTGAGCGGGGGAGCGAACACGGTTGCGGCAGCCAGGCCTTTCAGGGGGTGCCGGAGCGACCGCCCTCCTCCCGACGCGCCAATGCCACCGCGTCCCGCAAATTCAGCTTCAGCATGGCTTGTCCGCCGATGTAGCCGGCCAGGGCGCTTGTTGCGCGCTGCTCTATGGCATCGGCGCTGGTCAGCCCGAGCCGAACCAGGGCCGCGATGTCCTCTTTGTCGTTGTCGGCGAACCGGGCAATCTTGCTTACGGCAAGATCCACGGGAGAGAGGACATGCACGCGAATCTGGTCCACACCGAGGTCGATAGGGATGGCGTCATCCAGATAGTCCTCATGCATCAGCGCAAAGCTGGAGTTGTAGTTGGTGTCGAGGTAGACCACCTGCGGGGTGCCGTCCTCCAGCATCACCTCGACCATCAGGTCGTTCGGCAGATGGACGCGCCCGCCGAATTCCGCATCCACATCGGTAGTGACGCGGTCTGCTGTGTAGAGGTGAACGGCCATGCCGCCAGCCAGATAGACATTCAAGGGGCGGCCCAGCGCAAGCCGCTGCTCCAACTGCTTGAACAGCTCCCGCAGGCCTTCTGCCAGCGCCGTATGGGTATGAAAAATCGGGAGCATGGACATGGCCTCAGTGCCCACGCAGCCGAAGGCTGAGCATGTCGCGCAGACGGGGCAGGCTCAGAACCCAACCCCGCCTGACCACATCTTCCGATGGCAGTCTTTCTTCTGGATGCAAGGCGAAATATCGCTCGCTGGCCTGCATCAGGCTCGCAGATTCCTGGGGGAATCGTGAACGGACGATCATGGCGGCCAGGCGAAACACGTTGGCTTCGCGCTGGTCCTGGGCGGGCTGAGCACGCTCCCGGGCGACGAAGGAGCAGCGCGATAGCAGCGCCGATTCATCATCTCTGGCCGTCATTGCATCCACCTCCGTTCGCACCATGGCATCAAGATTTCGATGCCATGACTCTAAAGCGAACTCGATCTGCGCGGCAGGCCTTGGGGCTTTCGCGCCCTCAGAACGCCACCACGCCCCCGTCCTTGCGCGGGTCCGATCCGCCGATGTAGTGGTCGCCGTCGCGCAGCACCAGTTGTGCGCCGCCGAAGGCGAAGACGCCATGGCCTTCCTCCACCGTGACTTCGTGGCCGCGTGCGCGCAGGGCGGCGACGACCTCGGCGTCGAAGGCCGGCTCCACAGCCACGCCCTTGCCGCCCGTCACGCGCCAGCGCGGTGCGTCGGCGGCGGCCTGGGGGTTCTGGCCGTAGCGCAGCACGCGCAGGGCCATCTGCAGGTGGCCCTGGCTCTGCATGGGGCCGCCCATCACGCCAAAGGCCATCTGGGGCGTGCCGTCGGCGTTCATCGCAAAGGCCGGGATGATGGTGTGCGAGGGGCGCTTGCGCGGCGCGACCTCGTTGGCATGGCCGGCTTGCGTGGTGAAGCCGTAGCCGCGGTTTTGCAGGCTGATGCCGGTGCCCGGCACGACCACGCCCGAGCCGAAGCCCATGTAGTTGGACTGGATGAACGAGACCATCATGCCGCTGGCATCGGCCGCCGCCAGGTAGACCGTGCCGCCCGGGCGCGGTGCGCCGTAGGTGGGCGCGCTGGCGCGCTCGCGGTCAATGAGCGCCGCGCGTTCGCGCAGGTAGCCGGCATCCAGCAGATGGGCGGATTCGACGCGCATGTGGTCGCCGTCGGCGTTGTATTCGTGCAGGTCGGCCAGGGCCAGCTTCATGGCCTCGACCTGCAGGTGCACGGACTCCACGCCGTCCAGCGGCTCGGCGCCCACGCCCAGTGCGTCCAGCATGCCCAGCGCCATCAGCGCGGCAATGCCCTGGCCGTTGGGCGGGATCTCGTGGATCACCGAATCGCCAAAGGTCTGCGACACCGTGCCGACCCAGTCGGCCTGGTGGGCGGCCAGGTCGGCCTCGGTCATGGCGCCGCCGCAGGCCTTGGCGTGCTCGGCCATCGAGCGCGCCAGTGCGCCACGGTAGAAGGATTCGCCCTTGGTGGCGGCGATCTCCTCCAGCGTGCGCGCATGGGCTTCGCTGCGGAAGACCTCGCCCGCCTTGGGGGCCTTGCCATCGGGCAGGAAGCATTCGGCAAAACCGGGCTGGTCGCCGAGCTTGGCTCCGCCCAGCGCCCACAGCGTGGCGATGGTGGGCGAGACCGCAAAGCCGTCGCGCGCATAGCGGATGGCGGGCTGGGCCAGTTGCTCGAACGGCAGCTTGCCGAAGCGGCGCGACAGCTCCACCCAGGCCGAGACGGCACCGGGCACGGTGACGGCGTTCCACCCCTTCTCGGGGATGCCGCCCAGCGCGGCGAAGTACTCGGGCGTCCAGGCTTCGGGCGAGCGGCCCGAGGCATTGAGGCCGTGCAGCTCCTTGCCATCCCACAGGATGCAGAAGGCATCGCTGCCCAGGCCGCAGCCCGTGGGCTCGACCACGGTCAGCGCCATGGCCGTGGCAATGGCCGCATCCACGGCATTGCCGCCGGCCAGCAGCATGGACAGGCCGGCCTGCGCGGCCAGCGGCTGCGAGGTGGAGACCATGTTGCGGCCCAGCACCGAAGAGCGGTGCGAGGCGTAGGGAAGTGTCCAATCCGTAACAGTGCTTGTCATATCAATTTCCATAGCGCCAACGCGCCACCGATAGCTTGAGGAACCGCAGGCACGGCCCAGCTCAGGGACGCCAAGCAAGGGCCGCCCCGCAGCAAGGGCGTCGTCCCCCTCCCGCAGGAGAGGGGGAAGCGGCAAAGCCGCTCAGAGGGTGCTTCACTCAATCCAATGTGATTTTGTTGTCTTTGATGACCTGCGCCCAGCGCGCGCTGTCGGCCTGCACCATGGCAGCGAACTGCGCGGGCGTGCGGGGCGATGCGGCCTCGACGCCCTGCTTGGCCAGGCTGGCCACCACCTCGGGATTCTGGATGGCCTTGTTGAAGGCCTGATTGATCCGCGCCACCAGCTCGGGCTTCATGCCGGCCGGACCATAGACGCCGAACCAGGTGACCGAAGAATAGCCAGGCAGGCCGGACTCGGCCACCGTGGGCAGGTCGGGCGCCAGCGCGCTGCGCTTGTCGCCGGTCACGGCCAGGGCGCGCAGGCGGCCGCTGGCCACATGGGGCATGCCGGTGGGAATGGAGTCGAACAGCAGGTGCACCTGGCCAGCGGCCAGGTCGGTGATGGACTGGGCCGTGCCCTTGTAAGGCACATGGGTCAGCTGCAGGCCCGCGCGCGCCGCGAAGGCCGCCGCGTTCAGGTGGACGATGGTGCCGTTGCCGCTGCTGGCGTAGTTGAGGGCGCCCGGATGGGCCTTGGCATAGGCGATCAACTCCTGCACGTTGCGCACGGGCAGCGAGGGCGTGACCAGCAGGATGCTGGCCGCGCCGCCGATCTCGGCAATGGGCGTGAAATCCTTGTCGGCCTTGTAGGCCAGACGGGTCATCAGATGCGGCGAGATGGCATGCGTGCTGCTGGTGGTGAACAGCAGCGTGTAGCCGTCCGGCGAGGCCTTGGCCGCCTCGCCCGTGCCGATGGTGCCGCCCGCGCCGGGGCGGTTGTCGATGACCAGCTGCTGGCCCAGGTCCTGGGACATGCGCTGCGCCACCACGCGCGCCACGAGGTCGGTGGCGCCGCTGGCCGGAAAGGGCACGACCAGGCGCACCGGGTGCGAGGGCCAGGACGCCTGGCCCTGTGCCACGGCGGGCAGGGCGATGGCGCCAGCCAGGGCACAGGCTGCAGCCACGATGGCGCGGCGTGGAAGTAAAACGCTGGGCAATGCCTTCATGGGCACACTCCTGGACAGGGGTTGGACGGCTGCAGCCGCTGCTCCCCAGCAACGCCGCAACAGGCCATCGTAGAACCCTCGCCCCTTTGCCGCCATCAGCAAATTTGCAAACCTGCGTTGCCTCTGCGGCAAATTGATGACAATCGGGGCGACATGCCCGACGCCCGCCACCTTCTTTTGCAGGACACCGCGCTGCGCTACTTCCACGAAGTGGCGCAATGCGGATCGCTGACCGAGGCCTCGGCGCGGCTGCATGTGGCGGCCTCGGCCATCAGCCGCCAGATCGCGGCGCTGGAGGGGCTGCTGGGCACGCCGCTGTTCGAACGCCACCCGCGCGGCATGGTGCTCAATGCGGCCGGCGAGATCCTGGCCGACCATGTGCGCCGCGCCGGCCTGGATGCCGAGCGTGCGCTGGGCGAGATCGAGGCCCTGCAGGGGCTGCGCAGCGGTCGCGTGCGCATCGCAAGCTCCGATGCCTTTGCCAACGAATTCCTGCCGCGCCTGTGCGCAGCGTTCCAGCGCGCGCATGCCGGCATCGTCTTCGAGGTGATGGTGCTGCCCACGCCTGCCGTGCCAGAGGCCGTGCGCAGCGGCACGGCCGACATCGGCCTGTGCTTCAGCCGCGCGCCTGAAAAAGGCATTGCCGTGGCCTGCCGCGTGGCCGCGCCGCTGGTGGCCCTGGTCGCCCCCGGCCATGCGCTGGCGCAGGCCCGCCGCCTGTCGCTGGCCCAATTGGTGCGCCATCCGCTGGCGCTCACGCCGGCCGACACGGCCGTGCGCCAGCTGCTGGACGCCGCCTGCAGCCGCCAGGGCCTGATGCTGATGCCGGTGATGGAGAGCAACCACGGCAAGACCCTGCTGAACTTTGCAGCCCAGGGCGCCGCCGTGGCCGTGGCCAGCGAGATCGCCGCGCGCCACATGGTGGCCACAGGCGCACTGGTGGCCGTGGCGCTCAGCGACCGGGGCATGGACCTGCGCGACATCGAGGTGCAGACCCTGGCCGGCCGCACGCTGCCGCATGCGGCGCAGTCCTTCCTGGAAATGCTGCAGCTGCGGTTGCCCGGTCCCTGGTAACCGGAGGGCATCGCGGGCAGCGCCCGCCAGACACCACGGAAACAGGGCCGGCCAGAAAAGAGACCACAGTCCGAACATGGGCGGAGGGGCAAAACTCGGAAAGCTCCGGTTTTTACTGCCCTGCAGACCCGTGATTCCTCCATCGCCCTGATCGGTCCACCGAAGACGGGAGCGGATCGGGCATGAATCGGATAGGACTACTCTGATTCTGACTCAGCCGATTCGGATTCTCCTGCGCGACCGGACAGCCAGCCGCCGGCGCCGTTCCTATCATTCGCATCTCTGTCGCCGGGCTTCCTTTACGGAACCCCTTGACTCCCGCTCCTGAATGAATACACGGACAACCCGGCCATCTCCGGACCTGCAAACAAGAGGCAAGGCATGTACACGAACCAGGCCGGAGGGCGCAAGCGGCAATTGCAGCGGGAGGCACAGCATGGATGAGCGAACCGAACTGACCTTCATGCTGCATGGCCTGTCGGACCGCGACGCCAAGCTGTTCCGCTCCTATGTGCTGATGGTGAATCACCGCACACGGCACCGCTGGACGTGGCGCGAATCCCAGGCGGACATGACGGTGGCGCATGGCGAACTGGCCGAAGCGCCTGCCGCCCCGCCCGCGTTGACGCTGCGCGTGGGCGGGCAGCCCAAGGGGGCCTTTCCTGCGGGCGGCCATCTGAGCATGCCCCTGCGCTCCGATGCGCTGGAGGAATGCCTCAACACCATGGGCGCACGCATCCTGTCGGTGCACGGCAAACCGGCCAGCGCCAAGGCACACGCCAGCGGCCTGCACACGCAGCATCAGCTGATGCTGCTGCAGCTGCGGCGCTGGCCGTCGCCGCAACTGCTGACGAGATCCCACCATATCCGCCTGGCCACCTTGCTGACAGGCCAGCCCACGACGATGCAGACCCTGTGCCAGCGCTCGGGCCTGCCGCCCGAGATCTGTGCCGGTTTTCTGAACGAGCTGGACGCCGCCGGCCTGCTGCGCTGGGCCTCGGCCCGCCCGCCCGCCGCACCGCCCCCCGGCAACCCTGCGCCGGACAGGGGCGTGCTCGAACGCATACGCCTTCGCCTGGCCCGGTTTGCAGGAGCGCGCCCATGAGCGAACTCAAGATCCTGATTTCCGGCCCTCCAGGCGCAGGCAAGACCACGGCCATCCGCTGCGTCAGCGAGATCGCCCCCGTGAGCACCGACGTGCGCAACACCGATGACACCCTGGACAAGGCGCTGACGACGGCCGGCATGGACTATGGCGAGCTGACCCTGGACAACGGCGAGAAGCTGTACCTCTACGGCACGCCCGGGCAGGAGCGCTTTGACTTCATGTGGCGCATCCTCTCGCGCGGCGCGCTGGGCGTGATCTTGCTGATCGACAACAGTCGCTCCGATCCGCTGGCCGACCTGGATATCTATGTCCAGGGCCTGTCCGATGCCTTGCGCAGCACGGCATGCGTGGTGGCGGTATGCCGCATGCAGGAGTACACAGCGCCTGATCTGGACAGCTTTGCCGTGCACCTGCAATCGCGCGGCCTGCTGTGCCCCGTGGTGCCGGCCGATGTGCGCAACCCCCAGCAGGTGGTGGCCCTGATCGAGCTGTTGCTGCTGCAGATTGAAGCCCTTGCCCAGGAGAAGTCCCATGAAGAATGACGCTGCCTTGAAGGCTGCAGCCCAGGCGGCGGTGCAGTCGCTGATGAGCAGGTTGCACGGCGTGCGTGGCTGCGTGGTCAGCACCGAGGACGGCTTCGAGGTGGCCGCCCGTGCGCAAGGCCAGGGCAGCACGGCGCGGCTGTCGGCCATGGCCAGCTCGATGGCGGCGCTGGGCATGATCGCCGGCGAGGAGAACCAGCTCGGGCATTGCGCCAACGTGGTGGTCGAGGCGGCCGAGGGCTTCATCGTCATGCTGCAGGCACAGCGCCCGGGCCTGACGCTGGTCATCAGCGTGGTGGCCTCGCGCGAGGCCGTTCTGGGCCAGGTTCTCTATGTCTCGCGCGAGGCCGTGCGGACGCTGGAACAAGCGTGATGGCAAAGGCAGGCAAGGGCTGCTCATATGCATCCGGCAAGAAGGCACCGCGAAGGTGCAGAACATTTTCGCAACACAAGGGAGTTAGGAAAACAATGGCCAATATCAAGCAAACCATGGATGAACTGATGCGCTGCGACGGCGCCATGTGCGCTGCACTGGTGGACTACAACAGCGGCATGATCCTGGGGCAGGACGGATCGGGCGTGGACCTGGAGCTGGCTGCCGCCGGCAACACCGAACTGGTGCGCGCCAAACTCAAAACCATGCGCTCGCTGGGCCTGGAAGACACCATCGAGGACATCCTCATCACGCTGAGCAGGCAGTACCACATCCTGCGCCCCTCCACCCACCACGAGGGCCTGTTCCTGTACCTGGTGCTCGACAAGACCAAGGCCAATCTCGCGCTGGCGCGCCGCAAGGTGCAGGACGTGGAGAATGCGCTGGTGGTCTGAACAACAGCCCTTGACTGGCTGCGCCGCTCAGAACCGCTCGGCGCACAGCGCCTGCCACTGCAGGATCTCGATCTCGCCGCGCTGCACCCGGATGAGGCCGCGCGCCTGCAGGCCCTGCAGCAGCACGTTGGTGGTCTGGCGCGAGATCGACAGCATGCGCGCCAGTTGCTCCTGCGTGATATCCAGGCGCGGCCGGGCCGGCACATCGTCCAGCCGCTCGCCGTAGCCACGCGCCATGGCCACCAGGCGGCGCGCCAGGCGCTGGGGTGCGGGCAGCAGGGCCAGGTCCTCCAGCGCCGCGAAGGCCGCCCGCATGCGCCCCGACATCAGCACGCCCAGGTCATGCCAGTGCGCGGGGTGCTGCCGCAGCCAGTCCAGCAGCGGCTGGCGTGGCACCTGCAGCACCACGCTGGGCTCCATGGCGTGGGCATCGTGGGTGCGCGGCGAACCGTCGAACAGCGCGATCTCGCCAAACCAGGTGGCCGGTCCCATGCGCGTGAGCAGCGCCTCGCGCGCCTGCTCGCTCTGGCCACCCACACCGGAGAAACCGATGCTGCCCCGGACCACGGCGAACAGCCCACCCTCCAGCGCATCGCCGCGCAGGAACAGGGCCTCGCCCGTCTCCAGGCTGCGCGGCTGGGCCAGCGCCAGCAGCAAATCGGCAAACTGCGGCGCCAGTGCGCTGAACCAGCGACCGGCGCGCAGCGTGGGCAGGTAGGAAGAGGCGAGGGAAGCTTGCATGGAAAGGGATGTCGGGTGGCTGACAGACACAGCCGGCGGGCCTGCGTATTTTCGCCGCTGACATCGAACATGCCAGGAGACCTTTCCATGCAAGCCTCACACCCCCTGCCCCGCGCGCTGGCGCGCCCTTCCCGCCTGCTGGCCAGCCTGGCCACAGCCGCTTTGCTGGGCGCTTGCGCCCACGGCAGCCTGCCCGTCTCCGACATGGCCAGGCCCCAGCCGGCCAGCGCCGCCACGCGCGCGGCCCAGCAGGCGGCCTTGGCGCAGCAGCCGCTGGACGATGCGCAGGCCATGGAGGACGCCCGGCGCGGCCTGATCGCACCGGCCGACACCCTGGTCGTGCGCAATGCCCAGGGCCGTCCCATCTGGAGCATGCAGTCCTATGCCTTCCTGGAGCAGGACCAGGCGCCCGACACCGTGCACCCCGCGCTGTGGCGCCAGGCCCAGCGCAACCGCGTCAGCGGCCTGTTCCAGGTGACCGACAGGCTCTACCAGGTGCGCGGCCTGGACCTGTCGAACATGAGCATCATCGAGGGCGAGACCGGCCTGATCGTGGTCGATCCGCTGATGTACACCGAGACCGCCCAGGCCGCCATGGACCTGTACTTCCAGCACCGCCCGCGCAAGCCCGTGGTGGCCGTCGTCTACTCGCACAGCCATGTGGACCATTTCGGCGGCGTGCGCGGCGTGGTGCGCCAGGAAGAGGTGGATGCGGGCCGCGTGCAGGTCATCGCCCCAGCGGGCTTCATGGCCGAGGCCGTGGGCGAGAACGTGATCGCCGGCCACGCCATGGGCCGGCGCGCGCTCTACCAGTTCGGCATGCTGCTGCCGCGCGATGCCAGGGGACAGGTGGACGCAGGGCTGGGCAAGGCGGGTGCGCCCGGCACCATGGGGCTGATCGCGCCCACGCGCGTGATCGACAAGCCGCGCGAGACCCTGCGCATCGACGGCGTGGACATCGAGTTCGCGCTCACCCCCGGGGCCGAGGCGCCGGCCGAGATGATCATGTACTACCCCCAGCTCAAGGTGCTGAACATGGCCGAGATCGCCGTGCACACCCAGCACAACCTGCTGCCGCTGCGCGGCGCCCAGGTGCGTGACGCGCTGGGCTGGTCGCGCCACCTGAACGACGCCCTGCACACCTATGGCGGCAAGGCCGAGATCATGATTGCCCAGCACCACTGGCCGGTCTGGGGCCAGCCCCGGCTGCAGCACCTGCTGGCCGGCCAGCGCGACACCTACAAATACCTGCACGACCAGACCGTGCGCCTCATGAACCACGGCTACGTGGGCTCGGAGATCGCCGAGATGCTGAAGATGCCCGAATCCCTGGCCCGCGACGGCGCAACGCATGCCTTCTACGGCCACCTGCGCCACAACATCCGCGCCATCTACCAGCACTACCTGGGCTACTACGAAGGCAACCCGGCCCAGCTGGAGGCGCTGCCGCCCGTGCCCGCCGCGCGCAAGACCGTGGAATACATGGGTGGCGCCGACGCCGTGCTGCGCCGTGCGCAGGCCGACTACGAGCGCGGCGAATACCGCTGGGTTGCGCAGATCGCCTCGCAACTGGTCTTTGCCGACCCGGCCAACCAGGCCGCGCGCCGCCTGGCGGCCAATGCCTATGAACAGCTGGGCTACCAGATGGAATCGGCCACGGCCCGCAACGCCTTCCTGCAGGGCGCGGCGGAACTGCGCCAGGGCGTGCCCCAGCTGCCCAGGCCCGGCAGCACCGCGCGCGACCTGGTGCGCAGCCTGCCGCTGGAGATGTTCTTCGACTACCTGGGCGTGCGGCTGGACGCCGGCAAGGCCGCAGGCCAGCGCATCGTGCTCAACTGGACCTTCACCGACACCGGCGAGCAGCGCAGCCTGAACCTGGAGAACAGCGCCCTCACCCAGAGCCCGGGCCTTGCGCCCGCCGCCCATGCCAGCCTGCGCCTGACGCGCGCCACGCTGGACGCCATTGCAGGCCAGGAGACCACGATGGCCGAGGCCATCAAGAGCGGCCAGCTGCGCATCGAGGGCGACGCCTCCAAGGTAGCGGCGCTCATGTCCATGCTGGACCGCTTCGACAGCGTGTTCCCCATGGTGGAGCCACGCCCCGAGCGGGCCGCTCAGTAACCGTGCTGGGCGCGGAAGTCGCGCGCCTTGCCGAAGTGCCCGTTGCCGATGAAGGGCACGGGCGGGCGCAGCGCCGACAGCGGCGAGGGATGGTTGCTGGTCAGCACCAGATGGCCCCGGTCGGCCGGAATGAAGGCGCGCTTGGACTGCGCATGGCTGCCCCAGAGCATGAAGACCACGGGCCGCTCGCCCTGGGCGATGTGTCGGATCACCGCATCGGTCAGCAGCTCCCAGCCCTTGCCCGAGTGGCTGGCCGCCTGGCCTTCTTCCACCGTGAGACAGGTGTTGAGCAGCAGCACGCCGTTCCTGGCCCACTTGACCAGGCTGCCGCCCGGGTTGGGGAACGGCGGAAAGGGCACGCCCAGGTCACGCTGCATCTCCTTGAAGATGTTCTGCAGCGAGGGCGGCATGCGCACGCCCGGCGCCACCGAGAACGACAGGCCTTCGGCCTGCCCCCGGCCGTGGTAGGGGTCCTGCCCCAGGATGACCACGCGCACCTCCTCGGGCGGGGTCAGCTCCAGCGCGCGCAGCGGCTGGGGTGGAAAGATCACGGCGCCGGCTTCCAGGCGCTGGTGCAGAAAGGTCAGCAGCTGCTGGCCCGTGGCACCCGCGAAGAAGTCCTCGACCAGGGGCTGCCAGTCGGGCGCAACGGGCCAGTCGGCGGGATCGGCGGATTGGAGTTGGTCGGCTTGCGCCGGGGCGATTGCGTCGTCTTGAAGGGCCATGGCGGATGGGGCACCAGCACGCGCATGGCGCGCGATGGCGTCTTCTCAAAGGTGCGAAAGAAGCGGGAATGCACCGGCGTGCGGCCGGTGCATTGATGTCCTGAGGATACCCGCAGTCGCACAGCCGCCCGGCGTGTGCGACATGCACGTCAGCGCATCAGCGCGTCCGGCGGCGCCGGCGCATTGCCGCCATGGCCAGCAGCACCGAGGCCGATGTGGCCGCCAGACCCGCGAGGTTCCACACGGGAATGGCGGCAGGAGAGGCCGCCGCCATCACCATCAGACCGCCCGGATCGACCACCACGCCATTGGCCTGCAGGTCATCGTCGCCCAGGCCACCGTCCTGGACCTCCAGGGTGTAGGTATTGGCCGAGGTCACCTTGAAGCCATCGTTGAAGGCATACCAGTGCGGTGCCGGGTTGGCCGCCGTGGGACCGTACTTCCAGTACTGGGCACCCGAAGGCAGGGCCTGCGGCATGGTGACGCTGAGCTTCAGCGTCGCGCCTGAGTTGCAGCCCGACGAGCGCAGGTCCAGCACACCCAGCGGATAGGCCGCCGCACCCTGGGGCGGCGCCGTGGGCAGGCTTTGCGCACGCACCAGCGATGCCGATTGCAGGCTGCAGCCGCTGGCCGGATTGCTGACGGTCAGCGTCGCGCTGCCGCCTTGCAGGGTCGAGATGGTGGTGGCGCCAGCGACAGGGGCGTTGACCGTCAGGGGCTGCGAGGCGGGCCCCGCGCCGCTGCTGGACTGTGCCGCCACGCTGCAGTTGTAGGCCACGCCGGGTGTCAGGCCGTTGACCGCCACCGTCGGAGTGCTGGACGTGCCCGTCAGCACCGCGCCGCCGCCTTGCGGGACACATTGCGCCACATAGCCCGTGACCGTCTGGCCGGGGATGGAGGCCACCGGATCGAAGGTCAGCTGCACGGCCGTGCCCTGCGCGAAAAAGCCCGTATCGGCAGGTGGTTGAAGTGCGCCCGGAACGCTGCCGGACCAGACGCTCATCGCATCCACGCCGAAGAACAGGCTTTGCCGGTTGTCCACCTCGGCAATGCGCAGCCGCACGGTCTGGCCCGCGTAGGCCGACAGGTCGAACTGCAGCGACTGGTAGCCGCTGCCGCTGTCCGAAGGACCGGGCGCCGTGGCCGGCGGCCACTGGAAGACGTTGGCCAGCACACCGGCGCCCAGGCTGTCGGGCGCGGCGGCAGGGTTCATGACGTCGATGCGCACCTGCTGGTTGGGCGCAGCCACCGTGTAGTCAAGCGTGGCCGGCGCCGCAGCGACCTTGGCCGCATTCTGGACATGGACGCGGGCGCTCAGCGTGGCCGGGCTGCCCGCCGGAATGGCGACGTCCTGGTAGAGCACATGGCTGCCGGGGCCGGGCTGGTCGCTCATGAGGGCAAACGCCCCGTCGGGAGGTGCAGGCACGGCCACGGGCGTGATGGCGCCTTTGGTGCCTTGCTGGGCGGCGAAGCCGCCCTTGGAGCCGGCCTGGGACACGGATTGCCAGCCCGTGAAAACCAGGGAACCCGGACCGGAGTTCTGCTCGAAACTGCCGTTGGCCAGCAGTTCGGCGGCTTGCGCCGGGCCCAGGGCCGCAAACACCGCAAGCCCCAGACAGGACTTGCGGGCAACGCCTTTTACGCTGTGCATGATGCTGCCTTGCGCCGATCAGCGTTCGTAGACGGTGTCGGTGGGCGCGCTGTCCTGGGTGTTGCCCATGACCCGGTTGTTGTTGAACGAGGTGATCTTCCCGCCTGCCACAGCGTTGAACGCCTTGTCATTGCCGAACACCGTGGTGTTGGACAGGTAGACCTGGGCGGTCGTGCTCTGGACACTGATGGCGGCGCGGGCTGCATCGCCCTGGATCGGCTGCACATTGCCCAGCAGTTGCGAGCCTTGCACGAGCACAGAGGTGTTGGTGGCTGCAGCGTCCACCCTGACCGCCGCCTGCGCGAAGCCCTGGATCTTGACGTTCTCCACCACCACCTTGCCGGCCTGCAGGATGTTCACTCCGGACAGGCCCTGGTCAACGCCGTTGATGTCCAGGCTCCTGAGCACCACGGTATCCGAAGGGTTTGCAAAGACAGTGATGCCGTTCGTGCCCGACACCAGCACGCCGGCGATGGCACCGCCGCTGCCGTCAATGGTGATGGACTTGGTGATGGTGATCGCACCGAATCCGCCCGGGTCCAGCACATTGATCTCACCCTTGGCAGCCGTCTTAGGGATGGCGCCCGCAAACGTCTTGCACGGTGCTGTCCGGCTGCAAGGGTTGGCGTCATCGCCCACGCCCGAGACCCAGGTGCGCGTGGCCTGTGCCCAGGCGCCGGAGGATGCCAGCGTGGCCGATGCGCAAACGATGAGGGCAGCCCAGCCGCGGCTGGACAGGACAGGGGCACGGGGCATGAACGACATCGGAATCTCCGTAGGCGATGGGCTGCGGCCATGTTGCCGGATCGGCATTTCATGCGCATTGTCAATAATTATCATGCAAACGAAAAACTTTTAGAAACACTATTTGCACAAAAAAAGCCCGCACGCATGGCTGCGGCGGGCTGCTTCGGTGGCGCTCCACCGAGGGACCGATCTGGTCTTGGCTTCAGGCAAACAGCTTGGCCAGCGCCTCCCCCGGCTCCTTGGCGCGCATGAAGGCCTCGCCCACCAGGAAGCTGTGGATGCCGGCATCGCGCATGGCCTTGACGTCCTCGCGGCTGCCGATGCCCGACTCGGTGACCAGCAGGCGGTCGGCCGGCACGTTCTTTTGCAGGTCCAGCGTGGTCTGGATGCTGACCTCGAAGCTGCGCAGGTTGCGGTTGTTGATGCCCACCAGCGGCGTCTTGAGCCGCAGGGCGCGGTCCAGCTCGGCGCCGTCGTGGACCTCGACCAGCACGGCCATGTCCAGGCTGTGGGCGATTTGTTCCATCTCGGCCATCTGCGCGTCGTCCAGGCAGGCGGCGATCAGCAGCACGCAGTCGGCACCCATGGCCCGCGATTCGTAGATCTGGTAGGGATCGACCATGAAGTCCTTGCGCAGCACGGGCAGGTGGCAGCTGGCGCGCGCCTGCTTGAGATAGTCCACGCTGCCCTGGAAGAACTGCTTGTCGGTCAGCACCGAGAGGCAGGCGGCGCTGACGCCCTTGCCGTCGCCATCGGCATAGCTTTGCGCGATGTCGGCGGGGATGAAGTCCTCGCGGATCACGCCCTTGCTGGGGCTGGCCTTCTTGATCTCGGCGATCACGCCGGCCTGGCCGGCGGCGATCTTGGCACGCAGCGCGCCCACGAAGTCGCGCGTGAGCACGCGGCTTTCGGCGTCGCGGCGCATGTCCGCGAAGGGCATGCGCTTCTGGGCGGCGGCCACTTCCTGCACTTTCACGTCGCAGATTTGCTTGAGGATGTCGGACACGTTGCTTTCCTTGGTTTCTTGTATTCGGTGGTCGATGGGGGCTGCGCGGCTCAGGCCGTCAGCCGGGCCGTGTAGGCCACGAGTTCGTTGAGCTTGGCCAGGGCCGCGCCGCTGTCCAGCGCCGCCTGGGCGCGGGCCATGCCGTCCTCGATGCTGGAGGCCACGTTGGCCGCATACAGGGCGGCACCCGCGTTCAGGCAGACGATGTCGCGCGCGGCACTCTTTTCGCCATGGAGCACGCCCAGCAGCATGGCTTTGGATTCCTCGGGATTGTCCACCTTGAAGGCACGCGTGCCCACCATGCGCAGGCCGAAGTCCTCGGGATGGATCTCGTACTCGCGCACCACGCCGTCCTTGAGCTCGCCCACCAGGGTGCCCGCGCCCAGGCTGATCTCGTCCAGGCCGTCGCGGCCATAGACCACGATGGCGTGCTCGGCGCCCAGGCGCTGCAGCGCGCGCACCTGGATGCCGACCAGGTCCTCGTGGAACACGCCCATGAGGATGTTGGGCGCGCTGGCCGGATTGGTCAGCGGGCCCAGGATGTTGAAGATGGTGCGCACGCCCAGCTCCTTGCGCACGGGCGCCACGTTCTTCATGGCCGGGTGGTGGTTGGGCGCGAACATGAAGCCGATGCCCACGTCGGCGATGCTGCGCGCGATCTGCTCGGGGCTGAGCTGGATGTTGACGCCCAGCGCCTCCATGGCGTCGGCACTGCCGCTCTTGCTGCTGACGCTGCGCCCGCCGTGCTTGCTGACCTTGCCGCCCGCCGCCGCGATCACGAAGATGGAGCAGGTGGAGATGTTGAAGGTGTTGGCGCCGTCGCCGCCCGTGCCCACGATGTCCACCAGGTGGCGCTTGTCCTCCACATGGACCTTGTTGGAGAACTCGCGCATGACCTCGGCCGCGGCCGTGATCTCGCCGATGGTCTCCTTCTTCACGCGCAGGCCGGTGACGATGGCGGCCGTCATCACGGGCGACAGCTCGCCGCGCATGATCAGGCGCATCAGGTGCAGCATCTCGTCGTGGAAGATTTCGCGGTGCTCGATGGTGCGCTGCAGCGCTTCCTGGGGGGTGATCTGGGTCATTGCGGTGTCTCGGTTGGGTGCCGGCCTGCTCAGGCCTTCTGTTCCAGGAAATTCTTGAGCATGGCGTGGCCATGCTCGGTGAGGATGCTCTCGGGGTGAAATTGCACGCCCTCGATGGCCAGGCTGGTGTGGCGCACGCCCTGGATCTCGCCGTCCTCGCTGGTGGCCGTGATCTCCAGGCATTCGGGCAGGCTGGAGCGCGCAATGGCCAGCGAGTGGTAGCGGTTGACCGTGAACTGCTCGGGCAGGTCGGCGAACACGCCCTTGCGGTCGGTGGTGATGACGCTGGTCTTGCCATGCATCTGCTGGCCCGCGCGCACGATGTCGCCGCCGAAGGCCGCGCCAATGCTCTGGTGGCCCAGGCACACGCCCAGGATGGGCAGGCGGCCTGCAAAGTGCTGGATGGCCGCCACGGAAATGCCCGCCTCGGCCGGCGAGCAGGGGCCGGGCGAGATCACCAGGCGGTCGATCTTCTCGCGCTCGACCAGGGCGATCACCTCGTCCAGCGTGGCCTCGTCATTGCGCACCACGGTGACATCGGCACCCAGCTCGCCGAAGTACTGGACGATGTTGTAGGTGAAGCTGTCGTAGTTGTCGATCATCAGCAGTCTGGTCATACCGGCTCCTGGGTCTCAAAGGGAAAAACGGGTGGCGCGGGCATGCCGCAGCGAAGGCTGGCGCGGGAATGCGCGCAATGCTGCCTGGGTCTGGAAGGGGGAATCTGAGGGCATCTGGGCAATCTCCTGGGTTCTGGGAGCCGCCGTGCCGGGGAGCCATCTGCTGGGTGAGCCTTGCTGCCGTCACGGCGGCAAGGCGCGGTACGCAACCGCAACGACGTGCCGCTTCCTTATTGGAAGCGCCACCACTGTGCAACGATGATCGAAACGGGCGTACCGTTCATGGCTGTCTTGGATCGAGAGTTCAGGTGTCTGGAAGACGGGAATGCAGCAGGCTGCATGGCGGAGCATGCTAACACAGGGTCCGCGCAGCGTGGCGGGACGACCCTGCAGGCGCCTCACTTCAGGAAATCCGGCTGGTCGAACTTCTGCTTCAAAAAGCGCCCATTGGCCAGCAGCGCCTGCGCATCGCTGGCCGCCACATGGGCCACCACCTGCTGCATCTGCCCGGCCAGCAGCGCCAGCTGCTCGGTCAGCAGCTGCCTGGCCGTCTTGCCGTCCTGCACGGGCTGGGTGACACGGAACAGCGGCGGCAGCGCCGCATAGTGCGACAGCGTGGCGGGCAGGTACTGCAGCACCGTCTCGCGCACGGTGAACAGGCCGTCGTTGAAGACCGGGCCGGCCTCGGCCAGCGAGGGCAGCACCTCGTGCACCGAGCCGCGCACGCTGTCCAGGTGCTTTTGCATCTCGGGCGTGAGCATCGGGCGGGCCTTTTGCACCAGCTCGTCGATGCGTTCGCGGATGTCCTCGGCGCTCCAGTGCTGATGCAGCGCCCGCTCGAAGCTGGCGCCCGCGGGCTGCAGGGCCCAGCCCAGCAGCAGGCCCGCGACGTACAGGCCCAGGGTGATCCAGCCCCAGCCGGCGCCGATCACGCCGGCAAACAGCAGCACCGGCCCCAGCAGGGCCAGCGCCAGGCCGGCGAGGTTGCCGTTGCCGTAGAAGAAAAGCTGCAGGCGGCGCATCAGGCGGGTCCGATCGGTGGCGGCGCTGTCACTGGTAGCCCCGGATTTCCTTGAACACCAGCGGCAGTCCGCTCTTGCCGGTGTTGCGCGCATCGAAGGCGCGCCCGCCCGTCAGCGCGGCCAGGGCCTGCATTTCGCCGGACTGCGCCTCGCCAAAGATGATGGGAAAGACGCGCACCAGCGGCGCGCCGCCGTCGCGCGCCATGCGCTGCTCGCGCTCGAATGCGGCCCAGTCGCGGCCGGCCGTGTTGGCGCCATCGGTCAGCAGCACGATGCTGACGAAACGCTCGGGATCGGCCCGCAGTTCCTGGCGTGCCTGCTGCTGGGCCAGCGTGAGCGCGTCGTAGATGGCCGTGCCGCCGTCGGCCACCAGGCTGTCGGCATAGGCCAGCACCTGGGCGCTTGCGGCCTGCAGGTCGCCCGCCGCGAACTGCACGCGCGCGGGCTGGCCGACCAGGCCCGAGAACGGAATCAGCAGCACGCGCTCGCGCGCCTGGAAGGCGGCGTAGCGCTGGCTGGCGGCCGAGGCCTCGGCGCCGGACAGCAGCTTCAGCGCCTCCTTCATCTGCGCCAGCCGCGCACCCTTCATGGAGCCGCTCACGTCCAGCACGAAGATGCTGGTCGCCGGGCGGCGCAGATCGCTCTGGTAGGCCGAGAGCACGGCATCGATCACCTCCAGCCGGTTCGGAAAGCTCAGCTCCACCACGGGCGCCGTGGGCAGCGCCGGGCTGGCCTGCGCCTCGGGGCTGGCGGGGCGCAACTGGGCCTGGCGCAGCGGCGAGCCCTGGAAGGCGGGGGCCTTGAACTGGGCGACCAGCCGGTCATAGTCGGCGCGCCGCGCAGCGTTGAGCAGCATCAGCGGATAGTCGGCCGAGATCACGCCGTCGCGCGGGTAGACCAGGGTGAGCCGGTCGGCGGCGGGCAGCTTCTCGTTCAGGCGCAGGATCACGGCCTCGTAGTTGACCAGCGCATCGACGGCGCCGGGCTCGCGCTCGAAGGCCTCGGCCAGCCAGCCGGAGCTGCCGGCGGTGAGCTTGTGGCCCGACAGGAAGTCCTTGAGCACCTTGGCGTTGACCTCCCTGGCGTCCAGGTCCTCGGTCTTGCCGGCCACGGCCGAGGCCACGGCGAACAGCGCGCTCATGCCGGTGTTGGAGCTGGCCGGATTGGTCATGCCGTAGCGCAGCCGGCCCTGGACGGCAGCGCGTGCGATATCGGCCCAGGTGGGCGGTGCCTTGTCCCAGCCCAGCTTTTGCAGCACGGGGGCCTTCACGCCCAGGGCCACGCGCGAGTAGAAAAGCTTTTCACGCGCCAGAGGCTTGTTCGCCAGCGCCAGCGCGGGATAGGCGCCATTGGGCGGCAGGATGGCGTCGTACTGCTCGCCCGCATTGATGCGCTCGACCATCTCCAGCGTGCCCGCATAGCTGAGCTTGAGCGGCACGCCCGCCGCCGTGGCGGCCTGCTCCAGCGCGGGCGCCACGTCCTTGAGCTCGGAGCCGGCTAGCACGGTGAATGCGCCCTGGGGAGCGGCGGACGGATCGGACTTGGCGGCGGCCTGCGGCGCGGTTTCGGGCGACTTGCCGCAGCCGGCCAGGGCCAGCGCAAGGCCCAGCAGCCACCAGGCCGCCAGGCGCCGGAACATGCTCACAGCACCACCTCGCCGGCAGGCGCCTGCAGCGCCTCGCGCACGTCCTCGCGGCGGCTCTTTTCCAGATAGGCGCGGGACTTGTCCACCTCCTGCGACAGCGTGTCCACCGTGGTCTGCATGGAGGCCAGGGCCTTGACCTTGAAGTCGGCCATGGCGTCCATGGTCTGGTAGATGTTGCCGAAGGCCTGCTGCAGTTTGGCGATGTCGATGGTGCTGCTGGCCGCCTGCTCGTGGATCTTCCCGCTTTGCTCGCGCAGCAACTCGCTGGTGCCGGCGATCAGGTTGCCCGTGGTGGTGTTCAGCACCGTGATCTGGTCCAGCACCAGTTTCTGGTTGGCCAGCGCCTGCGCCACGATGACGGCCGTGCGCAGGGCAGAGACCGTGGTGGTGGTCGCGCGGTCCACGCCCTTGGCCAGTTCGAGGTTGTTCTTGCGCACCAGGTCCAGTGCCAGGTAGCCCTGCACGTTCACCGCCATCTGGGTGAGCAGGTCGGTGACCTTCTGGCGTGCGTAGAACAGCATGTCCTCGCGCACCACGCGCGCCTTTTCCGGGTCGCTGGCGTCCAGCTGCGCCGCCTTGGCCTCCAGCGCCGCGTCCAGCTTCTTGCCGATGTGGATGTATTTCTCCAGCCGCTCCATCAGGCCCCACAGGTTGGCCTTTTCCTGCTCGATGGCGGCGTTGTCGCGCATCAGCTCATCCTTGCCGCGCTTGAGGCTGTCGATGATGGCGTTCAGGTGGCTCTGGCTGGACTGGAACTTGTCGAAGTAGTCCACCAGCCTGTTGCCCATGGGGATCAGGCCCAGCAGCTTGCGCGGCTTGAACAGGTCGTCCTGGCGCGAGGGGTCCAGCGCCTCCACCTGGCGGCGCAGGTCGATCAGGCCCTGGCCGATCTGGCTGCCCTGGTCGAACAGGCCGTTGTTCAGCGTCTTGACGGGGCGCTCCAGCATGCGGTTGGAGACGGCGGCAGCGGCCTGCACCTCCTTGTTGCCCATGCCGTGGATGCGCTCGACCGCGCCCTTGAAGGCGGGCGACTGGCTGTCGTTGGCGGTGATGTCGTCGATGAACTGCGCCACCTGCGCGTCCAGCTGCTGCACTTCCTCGGCCTTGAGGCGGACCTTGCCGCTGGCCGACTCGATGGGCACGGGCAGGGCGGGCGCAGGCGGCTCCAGCACGAAATCCTGCTCCTGTGCAGGCACGGCCACGGCGGCGCTGGCAGCGGTGGTCTGGGGGGTGTTGCTCATCGGTTGCTCCTGGAACGTTCGGTCATTTGAAGCGCTGCTCCATGTCCACGATCATTCGCTCCAGCCACTCCTGGCTGGGCGGATCGATCACCTCCACCAGCTGCGCGGGCGCCTGCACGCCCTGCCCGGCCCAACGCTCGGGCCCGTGCGTGTCGCCGCCGGTGCGAAAGCCGTATTCCTGCGCCAATGCGCGCAGCTGCGGATCGGATTCGAGCAGCTGGCCCACGCGATCGCCCGCAGGCGTGTAGGGCACGAGCACATGCTTGGAATACAGCGTGGGCTGCGGGTAGAGCATCACCATCTCGCCGCTCCTGCGCTGCGGGTGGCGCAGCAGGAACTCCACCAGCTGCGATTCATAAGCCACCAGCAGCGGCGCCTTGCCCATGCCCAGGGCCAGGTAGTCCTCGAAGGGGCCGGCCGACGAGCTTTCCTGGAAGCCCTGGCGCAGGAACAGCGGCGCCACCTGCGGCATCACGCGCTCCAGGTCGGCCGGGCTTTGCACCACCTGCTGGCCGTTGAGCACATAGCTGGCCAGCGCCAGGTACATGGCCGCGCTGTTGGAGCTGCGCACATCGGTGCTGGCGGGCAGCACGGCCTTGCCGGTGGCAAAGGCGCCGGAGGCCTTCAGGTCACGCCAGCGCGTGCCCTTGCCGGCCGTGGCCAGCAGGGCGGGAAGATCGGTCACGTAAAAGAAGTCGCCCTGCTTTTGCGCAACGCCGTTGGCGATCAGGATCTCGGCAATGGGCCGCCAGCTGGCGAACACGATGGGCGTGTAGAACGGCGTATAGACCGTGCCGGCCCTGGCCGCCGCCTTGAGCTGGGCCGCAGCCGGCGCCCCCGAGGGAAAGCCGAAGTCGTACTGCTTGGGGTCGTAGCTGTTGGCAATGCTGCGCGAGCCGGCCTTTTGCACCGTCACCGTCACGCCGTGGCGCGCCAGCACGTCGCGCACGCGCTCGTCCTGGAAGAAGGCTTCCTTCTCGGAGCCGATCAGGCCGCGTGCCGTCACGGACTGCTGCTGCGTCAGCTGCGCCTGGCGGTCCTGCACCAGGGCCGTGCGCGAGTACCAGACGCCGCCGCCCACGGCCGCCAGCAGCAGCGCCGCCAGCCCCGCCGCCAAAGCACGGCGCGCGTTCATTGAGAGGCTCCGCCCTGGATGACGGCAAGATGAAATTCGGTCATGAACGCGCGGGCCGTTGTCATGTCTTGTTCAAAAAAACTTCTTATACGGAAGTTTTGTGACACAACGACGACACGCGGCCCGGCCCGCGCCGCGACTAACTCAACGCGACTATCTCAGCGCGACTACCTCAGCGCGAGTTGCTCAGTGAAGCTGCGCTCACCGGGCGTTTCGCGGTGCTGCTGGGTGCGGTGCTCCACCAGCTGGTCCCACGTCTGCATCTGGCGCTCTTGCGTCTTGCGCAGCGTGCCGGTGACCTGCTTGCCGGCTGTCTCGATCAGCGTGGTGATGGTGCGGCTGTCCTGCACCTTGGTCAGGTCATAGTTGCCCGACTGCAAATCCAGCATGCTGCGGTTGCGCGCCTTTTTGGACTCGGCGTTCAGGGACTCGGTCACCACCTGGGCGATCGACTCGCCCTCCCTGCCGCGGGACTGCCGGGTGGTCTTCTGGCCCACCTGGTACTCGGCGCGGCCGATTTCGGTCACGGCGCCGAATTCGTTGGTGTTCTCGAAGTCACCGCTGAAGCTGGCCTGGAAATCGGCCAGGCCGCTTTGCAGGGACTGCACGGAACGCTCCAGCCCGGAGAGTGCGGCGATGGCGCCCGGCGCGGCCGGCGCCTGCGCGTTGTGCAGCTGACTGAAGGCACTCTTGAACATGTCCACCAGCGCCGCATCCGCACGGCCACGCTGCGCGGCGGCATCAAAGCGCTTCAGATGCTGGTCCAGCGCCGCCTGGCGCTGCGAAGCGCTGGCGCCCACGGGGGCATCGGACTCCAGGTTGACGGCCAGCTCGCCCGCCGCGCCCTTCATCGCCACCGATCGGCCATCGGCGCCCACATGCAGGCTGAACGAGGACAGGGGCTGCGAAGGCTTGGGGTTCTTGATGTCCAGGTCCAGGCCGGACAGCACGCTGCGGTCGAAGTCCATCAGCTTGCCCAGTTCCAGCTGGGGCTTGCCCGGCTTTCCCAGGCCTTCCAGCGCTTCGTCCAGCCCGTCGGCCAGCTGGGCAATGGCCGCGCTCTCGGCCTTGCTCAAGGTGCCGGAACTCTTGACCTCGACCCGCAGCCCGCTGCTGCTGCCCGCTTCGCTGCCGTCGTTCGTGGCAATCCGCAGCTCCACGGTCTGGCCCGATTGCGTGCGGATCTTCAGGCTCACGGTGGCAGCGCCCACGGACACATCGCTCAGTGCGGACTTGTCCAGGGCCTGCGCATCCGCGCTGCCTGCGACGGAGTCGGCCGCCGTGGGCGCCTGGTACTCCGCCACCGTCTGCTGGTAGTCCGACGGCGTGGCCGCAAAGCGCGACAGCAGGGCGCCTCCCAGGCCGCGCCAGCGGTCGGCCAGGCTGGCCGACGGGCCCAGGCCCAGGTTGCGCGCCATCAGGGTGCTGATGTCGTCCCGGTCTTGCGAGGCCCAGGCCCGGGTCAGCCTGAACTGCCCCAGTTCCACTGGCTGCGGCTTGGCATAGATGACGCTGGACCCTGTGGACTGGCCCAGCGTGACCTGCGTGCCCGGGTCGGTGGGTGCAGCAGCTGCCGTGGTCGCTGACGACCTCACGGACACCGTGGGCCGCATGCCCGCTGCGCTGGCGGCAAAGCTGGCGCCGGTGGATGAAATGCTGGTCATGGATTGATCGTCTTCCTTCGGTCTTGTCCTGACTGAATGTGGCGGCCCAGGCCTTTGCAGGCAGGGGATTTTCTCTGTTCATGGACCATCGGCAGATTTCCGATTTTCTTTACCCCCCGTGCACCAATATGGTGTGAAAACCTTGTATTCATTGAAATCCGGCCAATACAGGGAATGTTCGGCTGTTGGCGCAAAAAAGACGCCATTGCTCTACTGGACGCAGCGGCCGGCGGCAAGCGACATCCTCTCAGTGAGGCCGCCCTCTTTGACCTGAGTCAAGCCTATGGAGTGAACTGCATCGATATAACGAAACGGCATCGCCAAAATCGGTCGCTGCAGTGCAACATAGATAGAATGAAAAAGACCAGGAGACGATATTGGCATGCAAACCTTTGATTTGCATGCATCAAAACAAGCTATCAAAAGCTTCGTAGTCACAGGAAATACAAACATTCGCCGTGGCGCATATGTCGGCAATGCCGCGCCATGCCCCGTGATTCCTGACGAAGCCGCCCCAAGGCGGCCTGTTTCCCGGCAGACCTTCTGATCTGGAGCATTCGAGATGACGCTATTGGCTGGCAAAAAAGGCCTGATCGTCGGCATCGCCAACCGCGACAGCATTGCCTGGGCCTGTGCCCGGGCCATGCATGCGGCGGGCGCCGAGATCGGCGCGACCTGGCAGAACGACAAGGCCCGTGTGCATGTGGAGCCCCTGCTCGACGAGATCGGTGCCGAGCTGCGCATGCCGCTGGACGTGGGCAACGACGAGCAGATGCGCGCACTGTTCGATGCCGCCGCCGTGCGCTGGGGCCGGCTGGACTTCGTGCTGCACGCCGTGGCCTACGCCCCGCGCAAGGACCTGCAGGGCCGTGTGGTGGACAGCTCGCGCGAGGGCTTTGCGCTGGCCATGGACATCTCCTGCCACTCCTTCATCCGCATGGCGCACCTGGCCGAGCCGCTGATGGCCGCCAGCGGCGGCAGCCTCATGACGCTGAGCTACCTGGGCGCCAGCGAGGTCATGCCGCACTACGGAATCATGGGCCCGGTCAAGGCCGCGCTGGAGTCCACCACGCGCTACCTGGCGGCCGAGCTCGGCCCCTCGCGCATCCGCGTCAATGCCGTCTCGCCCGGGCCCATCGCCACGCGCGCGGCCTCGGGCATTGCCGCGTTCGATGAACTCGTGGCCGACAGCGTGCGCCGCTCGCCCATTGCCGGCGAATTGCAGCCCGACGACGTGGGGCCGCTGTGCGCCTTCCTGGCCTCGGACGGGGCGCGCGCCATCACGGGCTGCACGCTGTATGTCGATGGCGGCCACCACATCCTCAACTAGCGGCTGCCGCACCGGCACCCCGCAGCACTGCAGATGACCCTCCCATTCCCCCGAACCGCCGCCGCCGCGCTGGCAGCCGCACTGGCCGCCGCCCTGGCGGGATGTGCCTCCCTGGCGCCGCCGCACGAGCCGCCGCCCCTGCCCACGCCCGAGGCCTGGCCTGCCCATCTGCAGGCGGGCGCCCAGGGTGTCGCCGCCGCCGGCCTGCCCTGGCGCGACTACTTCACCGACCCCGTGCTGCGCCAGCTGATCGCCACCGCGCTGGAGCACAACCGCGACCTGCGCGTGGCCGCGCTGCGCGCCGAAGAGGCGCGCGCGGCCTTCCAGATCCAGCGCTCCGAGCTGTTCCCGGCCATTGGCGTGGGCGGCCAGGCCGCACGGGCGCGCGTGCCTGGCGACCTCAACCTCTCGGGCCGCTCCGTGGTCAGCGGCGAGTACCGCGCCGAGGTCGGCTTCAGCAGCTGGGAGCTGGACCTGTGGGGCCGCGTGCGCAGCCTCAAGGACGCGGCCCTGCAGACCTGGCTGGCCAGCGATGCGGGCCGCCACGCCGTGCAGACCGCGCTGATCGCCCAGGTGGCCGACGGCTACCTGGGCCTGCGCGAGCTGGACGAGCGCGTGGCCATTGCGCGCGAGACGCTGGCCACGCGCCAGGAATCCTTTCGCATCTTCACGCGCCGCGAGGCCGTGGGCGCCAGCTCGCGCCTGCAGCTGGCCCAGGTCCAGACCCTGCTGACCCAGGCGCAGGCCCTGCTGGCCCAGCTGGAGCTGGCACGCGCGCAGCAGCTGCATGCACTGGCCCAGCTGGTCGGCGCCCACCCGGGCCCGCTACCCGCCGCCGCACCCTTTGACGACGCCCTGGTGCTGGCCGAGCTGCGGCCGGGCCTGCCCTCGGAACTGCTCACGGCGCGGCCCGACATTGCCGCGGCCGAGCACCAGCTGCGCGCGGCCCGGGCACAGATCGGCGCGGCGCGCGCCGCCTTCTTCCCGCGCATTGCGCTCACCGCCCGCTGGGGCACGGCCAGCGCCGAACTCGACGGCCTGTTCGACGGCGGCAGCCGCGCCTGGGCCTTCGTGCCCACGGTGTCCCTGCCCATCTTCGACGGTGGCCGGCGCCGCGCCAACCTGGAGCTGGGCGAGATCCGCAGCGACATCGCCGTGGCCCAGTACGAGAAAGCCATCCAGACCGCCTTCCGCGAGGTGGCCGATGGCCTGGCCGCGCGCCGCTGGCTGTCCGAACAGATCACCGTGCAGCGCACCGCCGTGCAGGCCCAGGCCGAGCGCGCGCGGCTGGCGCAGCTGCGCTACGACAACGGCTCGGCCGCCTACCTGGAGGTGCTGGACGCCCAGCGCGACCTGCTGGCCGCACGCCAGCAACTGGTGCAGGCGCGGCGCGCCCTGCTGTCCAGCCAGGTGGGCCTGTATGCCGCCCTGGGCGGCGGCAGCGGCGCCGAACCTGCCGCGCTGCCCGCCACCCTGCCGGCCACGCCTGCCGATCCCCCGAATTCCTGAAGCCTCCGGACCCGCCCATGGACAAGAACACCTCTCTGAAGAACAAGATCGTGCCGATCGCCGCCGTGGCGGTCCTGGCCCTCGTGGCCTGGTGGGCCTGGAAGACCTTCACGCCCAAGGGCCCGGGCGAGGGCTTCGTCGGCAGCAACGGCCGGGTCGAGGCCACCGAGATCGACATCTCCACCAAGCTGCCCGGCCGCGTGGAGGAAATCCTGGTGCGCGAGGGCGACTTCGTGCAGGCCGGCCAGCCCGTGGCGCGCATGCAGATCGACACCCTGCGCGCCCAGCGCCAGGAAGCCGACGCCATGCGCCAGCAGGCCGAGCACAGCGTGGCCGCGGCCGAGGCCCAGGTCACCCTGCGCCGCAGCGACCTGGCCGCCGCCCAGGCCCTGATCGTGCAGCGCGAGACCGAGGTGGACGCCGCGCAGCGCCGCTTCAAGCGCTCGGAAACGCTGGCGCGCGAGGGTGCCTCTTCGGTGCAGGAGCTCGATGACGACCGCGCCCGCGTGCGCGGCAGCGAGGCGGCGCTGGCCGCCACGCGTGCCCAGGCCGCCGCCGCCCAGGCCGCCGTGAAGGCGGCCGAGGCCCAGGTGGTGGGCGTGCGCTCCCAGGTGCAGGCCGCCACTGCCACGGTGGCGCGCGTGCAGGCCGACATTGACGACGGCGTGCTCAAGGCCCCGCGCGACGGCCGCGTACAGCTGCGCGTGGCCCAGCCCGGCGAGGTGCTGGGCGCAGGCGGGCGCGTGCTCAACCTGCTGGACCTGTCCGATGTCTACATGACCTTCTTCGTGCCCGAGACCGCCGCCGGCCGCATCGCCCTGGGCAGCGAGGTGCGCCTGGTGCTGGACGCCGCGCCCGAGTACGTGATCCCGGCCCGCGTCTCCTTCGTCGCCAGCCAGGCCCAGTTCACGCCCAAGACCGTGGAGACCGCCAGCGAGCGCCAGAAGCTGATGTTCCGCGTGCGCGCCCAGATCCCGCCGGAGCTGCTGCGCCGCCATCTGGAACAGGTCAAGACCGGCGTGCCCGGCATGGCCTGGCTGCGCACCGATGCCAGCCATGAGTGGCCCGCCAACCTGGCCATCAAGCTGCCAGCCCAGCCCGCGCAATGAGCGAGAGCACGACGCCCCATGCCAGCGGCTGGGTCGTGCGCCTGAAGGGCGTGCACCAGCGCTATGGCCAGGTCGAGGCGCTGGCGGGCATCGACCTGGACATTCCCGAAGGCCGCATGGTCGGCCTGATCGGGCCGGACGGCGTGGGCAAGTCCAGCCTCATGGCGCTGATCTCCGGGGCGCGCAAGATCCAGGAAGGCAGCGTCGAGGTGCTGGGCGGCGACATGGCCCAGCGCCGGCATCGCGAGGCCGTCTGCCCGCGCGTGGCCTACATGCCGCAGGGCCTGGGGCGCAACCTCTATCCCACGCTGTCGGTGGAGGAGAACCTGCAGTTCTTCGCGCGCCTGTTCGGCCATGACGCGGCCGAGCGGCGCCGGCGCATCGACGATCTCACCCAGGCCACGGGCCTGCGCAAATTCCTGGAGCGGCCGGCCGGCAAGCTGTCGGGCGGCATGAAGCAGAAGCTGGGCCTGTGCTGCGCGCTGATCCACGACCCCGACCTGCTGATCCTGGACGAGCCCACCACGGGCGTGGACCCGCTGGCGCGCGCCCAGTTCTGGGACCTGATCGCGCGCATCCGCCGCCAGCGCCCCGGCATGAGCGTGCTGGTGGCCACGGCCTACATGGACGAGGCCCAGCGCTTCGACTGGCTGGTGGCCATGGACGAGGGCCGCGTGCTGGCCACGGGCACGCCGGCCGAGCTGCTGCAGCGCACGGACAGCCGCTCGCTGGAAGAGGCCTTCATCGCCCTGCTGCCCGAAGAGAAAAAGCGCGGCCATGCGCCCGTGACCATTGCGCCCCTGCCCGAGGGCGGCGAGGACGACATCGCCATCGAGGCCAGGGACCTGACCATGCGCTTTGGCGACTTCGTCGCCGTGGACCATGTGTCCTTCCGCATCCGCCGTGGCGAGATCTTCGGCTTCCTGGGCTCCAACGGCTGCGGCAAGAGCACCACCATGAAGATGCTGACCGGCCTGCTGCCGGCCAGCGAGGGCCAGGCCTGGCTGTTCGGCCAGCCCGTGGACCCGCGCGACATCGACACGCGCCGCCGCGTGGGCTACATGACCCAGGCGTTCTCGCTGTACGGCGAGCTGACCGTGCACCAGAACCTGGTGCTGCATGCGCGCCTGTTCGGCGTGCCCGAGGCGGACATTCCCGCGCGCGTGGCCGAGATGCTGCAGCGCTTCGACCTGCAGGCCGCGCAGCACAGCCTGCCGGCCGCCCTGCCGCTGGGCATGCGCCAGCGCCTGTCGCTGGCCGTGGCCATGGTGCACAAGCCCGAGCTGCTCATCCTGGACGAGCCCACCTCGGGCGTGGACCCCGTGGCGCGCGACGGCTTCTGGCGCCTGCTGGTGGAGCTGTCGCGGCGCGACCGCGTGACCATCTTCATCTCCACCCACTTCATGAACGAGGCCGAGCGCTGCGACCGCATGTCCATGATGCATGCGGGCAAGGTGCTGGACAGCGACACCCCCGCGCGCCTGGTGGCCAAGCGCGGCGCGGCCACGCTGGAGGAAGCCTTCATCGGCTACCTGGTCGAGGCCGGTGGCGGCGAAGCCCCGGCCGAGGAACAGCAGGCTGCACCGGCCGCCCCCGCTGCCGTGGAAACGCACACCGCGCGCCGCCGCCATTTCAGCGCCCAGCGCATGCTCAGCTATGTCTGGCGCGAAGCGCTGGAGCTGCAGCGCGACCCGGTGCGCGCCACGCTGGCCCTGGTGGGCTCGCTGATCCTGATGTTCGTGATGGGCTACGGCATCAGCCTGGACGTGGAGGACCTGCGCTTTGCCGTGCTGGACCGCGACCAGACCACCATCAGCCGCAGCTATGCGATGAGCCTGTCGGGCTCGCGCTACTTCATCGAGCAGCCGCCGCTGACCGACTACGACGCACTGGACCGCCGCATGCGCAGCGGCGAGCTGACCCTGGCCATCGAGATCCCGCCGGGCTTTGCGCGCGATGTGCTGCGCGGCGGCTCCGTGCAGGTGGGTGCCTGGTTCGACGGCGCCATGCCCACGCGCGCCGAGACCGTGCGCGGCTACCTGCAGGGCATCCACCAGCACTGGCTGACCGAGCAGGCGCGCGAGCGCCTGGGTGTGACGCCGGCCGGCCTGATCGACATCCAGACGCGCTTTCGCTACAACCCCGACGTGCGCAGCCTGCCGGCCATGGTGCCGGCCGTCATGCCCCTGCTGCTGCTGCTTTTGCCGGCCATGCTGACGGCGCTGGCCGTGGTGCGCGAGAAGGAAAGCGGCTCCATCACCAACCTCTACGTCACGCCGGTCACGCGCACCGAATTCCTGCTGGGCAAGCAACTGCCCTATGTGGTGCTGGCCATGCTGAACTTCCTGCTGATGTGCCTGATGGCCGTCACCCTGTTCGGCGTTCCCGTGACGGGCAGCTTTGCCACGCTGGCCCTGGCGGCGCTGATCTTCAGCGGCGCCTCCACGGGCTTCGGCCTGCTGGCCTCCACGCTGACGCGCAGCCAGATCGCCTCGATGTTCCTGGTGCTGATCGGCACGCTGATCCCCACCACGCAGTTCGCGGGCCTGGTCGATCCCGTGTCCTCGCTGGAGGGGGCGGGCCGCATCATCGGCGAGGTCTATCCGGCCAGCCACATGATCGCCATCAGCCGCGGCGTGTTCAGCAAGGCGCTGGGATTTCGGGAACTGGCCGGCTCGTTCGGGCCGCTGCTGCTGTCCGTGCCGGTGATCCTGGGCCTGGCCATTGCACTGACCAGAAAGCAGGAGAGCTGACATGCGCACCCGCCTTTTCTCCAACATCTACCGGCTGGGCGTCAAGGAGCTGTGGAGCCTGTGGCGCGACCCCGTGCTGCTGGTGCTCATCGCCTATGTGTTCACGGTCTCCATCTACACGGCGGCCACGGCCATGCCCGAGAGCCTGCACAACGCGCCCATCGCCATCGTGGACGAGGACGGCTCGCCGCTGTCGCAGCGCATCGCGGGCGCCTTCTATCCGCCGCAGTTCGCGCCGCCGGCCATGATCGATCGCACGCAGATGGACCCGGGCATGGACTCGGGCACCTACACCTTCGTGCTCAACATCCCGCCCAACTTCCAGCGCGACGTGCTGGCGGGCCGCGCCCCCGAGCTGCAGCTGAACGTGGACGCCACGCGCATGAGCCAGGCCTTCACGGGCAACAGCTATGTGCAGCAGATCGTCACGGCCGAGGTCAGCGAGTTCGTGCGGCGCTTTCGGGGCGCCACCGCCCTGCCCGTGGACCTGGTGGTGCGCGCGCGCTTCAATCCCGCGCTGGACAAGGTCTGGTTCGGCGGGCTGATGCAGATCATCAACAACGTGACCATGCTGTCCATCATCCTCACGGGCGCGGCCCTGATCCGCGAGCGCGAGCACGGCACGGTGGAGCACCTGCTGGTCATGCCGGTGACACCGACCGAGATCATGCTGGCCAAGATATGGTCCATGGGACTGGTCGTGCTGGTCACCGCCTTTGCCTCGCTCAACCTCGTGGTGCGCGGCGCCCTGGGCGTTCCCATCGAAGGCTCGCTGCCGCTGTTCCTGGCGGGGGCCGCGCTGTGCCTGTTCGCCACAACGTCGCTGGGGATCTTCCTTGCCACGCTGGCGCGCAACATGCCACAGTTCGGCATGCTGCTGGTGCTCGTGCTGCTGCCGCTGCAGCTGCTGTCGGGCGCCATGACGCCGCGCGAAAGCATGCCCGGGCTGGTGCAGAACATCATGCTGGCCGCGCCGACCACCCACTTTGTCGAACTGTCGCAGGCCATCCTCTACCGCGGAGCGGGGCTGGACGTGGTCTGGAAGCCCTTCCTCGCGCTGGCCGCGATCGGCTCCGTGCTGTTCGCCCTCACGCTCACCCGTTTTCGCAAGACCATCAGCCAGATGGCCTGATTTCGTTCCCGCCGCCAAGGCATCTTTCCATCTCAACCAGCAAGGAGTTTCATATGAGCGCACAGACCATTCCCCTCCATCTGCTCAAGGCACAGCTTGAACTGCAGCTGCACCTGAGCCGGCTGCTGCAGGAAAGTGGCCAACAGTGGCTGGAGCATGCCGCACGCAACGGCCCCGAGCGCATCGCCGAGACCGGCAGCGAGATCGAGGGCGTGCAGCAGACCAGCAGCTGGCAGGAGCTGGCCACCCTGCCCGCCCAGGCCTTCTGGCGCCATGCCCATCTGCGCATGGGCCATGCCCAGGCCCTGGCCCAGACCGCCATGGCCAGCCAGATGACCCTGGCCCAGGGCGTGCAGCAGGCCGTGCACGACTGGCAGCAACAGGTGGCAGCCACGCTGGGCAACAGCACCCAGGGCGCAGCCGACACCGCCGTGCCGTGGAGCGACCTGCTCGCCCGCTGGACCTCGGCCGTGCAGTCCGTGGCCCAGCCCGCCCATGCGGCGCAGCAGCCCATTGCGGCAGCCGCCGCCGAAACGGCCCGCGACACCACAGCCCAGGGCTGACGAGCCCCAAGGAAGCCGCCACGCGGTCCCGCAGGTTCGGGGCCGCTTGGGCGCGGGGCGGCCATCCGCACCCAGCCACAAGCAATCACACGCAATCTAAGAGCAGGGCATGACATGCCGGTAAAGGAGTGGGCCAGATGAACGAGAACCTGCAGAGCCACGGCACCGTGGACGTGGGAGGGATGTGGGGCGATCCGATGAAGCTGTCGCAGGCAGCCGCGCAGTACGCCACCGATGCCTGGCAGCGCTCGCTGCTGTATGCCGACATCCGGCGCCAGCGCGGCAACCAGTACCGCGAGCATCTGGCCGAGGAAGTGCCCAATGTGCTGAGCTTCCGGGCCGAGATCGTGATGTCGGGCCTGGACCTGCCCCGCCCCGTCAACTACGGCCTGGCACGCATCGCGCCCATGGAGGGCACGGTCATCGACCCGGCCAAGCGCCCCTTCATCGTCGTCGATCCGCGCGCGGGACACGGTCCCGGCATCGGCGGCTTCAAGCCCGACAGCGAGATCGGCGCCGCGCTCAAGGCCGGCCATCCCTGCTACTTCGTGGGCTTCCTGCCCGACCCCGTGCCCGGCCAGACCGTCGAGGACGTGATGCGCGCCGAGGCCCAATTCGTGCGCAAGGTCGCCGAGCTGCACCCCGAGAGCCGGGGCAAGCCCGCCGTCATCGGCAACTGCCAGGCCGGCTGGCAGATCCTCATGACGGCCGCCGTCTGGCCCGAGCTGTTCGGCCCCATCATCGTGGCCGGTGCGCCGCTGTCGTACTGGGCCGGCGACAACCCCATGCGCTACGGCGGCGGCCTCATGGGCGGCAGCTGGATGACGGCGCTGACCAGCGACCTGGGCGCGGGCCGCTTCGACGGCGCATGGCTGGTGCAGAACTTCGAGAACCTCAACCCGGCCAACACGCTGTGGGAAAAGCAGTACCAGGTCTATGCCGACGTGGACACCGAGGGGCCGCGCTACCTGGGCTTCGAGAAGTACTGGGGCGGCTATGTCTTCCTGGAAGGCCGCGAGATGCAGTACATCGTGGACAACCTGTTCATCGGCAACCGGCTGGCCACGGCCGAGCTGACGACCTCGGACGGCGTGCGCATCGATCTGCGCAACATCCGCTCGCCCATCGTGGTGTTCTGCTCGCATGGCGACAACATCACGCCACCAGGCCAGGCCCTGGGCTGGATCACCGACCTGTACCGCGACGACGAGGACATTGCCGCCCACGACCAGACCATCGTCTTCGCCACGCATGACAGCATCGGCCACCTGGGCATCTTTGTCTCGGGCGCCGTGGGCCGCAAGGAGCACCGCGAGTTCGCGGCGCACATCGACATCATCGACCTGCTGCCCGCCGGCATCTACCGCGCCGAGATCGCCGACCGCCCGGCCGGTGTGCCGGCACAGGATCTGACCGACGACGCCTACCTGATGAAGATCCGCCGCAGCGACCTGGCCGAGGTGCGCGCCATCGTCCGGCCCGACCCCGAAAGCGAGCGCCACTTTGCCGCTGCCGCGCGCGTCTCCGAAATCAACCTGGCCCTGTACCGCAACACCGTGCAGCCCTGGGTGCAGGCACTGTCCACGCCGCTGTCTGCGCGCTGGCTGCAGGCCATGCACCCGCTGCGCGTGGGCTATGAATGCTGGTCGGACTCGCACCCGCTGGCACCCGTCGTGGCCCAGGCCGCCGAGCATGCGCGCGAGGACCGCCACCCCGTCGAGCCCGACAACCCCTTCCTGAAGGCGCAGCAGGCCATGTCGCAGGCCGTGGTGCATCTGCTCGACACCTACCGCGACCAGCGCGATGCCATGCAGGCACGGCTGTTCCACGCCATCTATGGCTCGCCCCTGGTCCAGGCCCTGGCCGGCCAGAGCCGGCAGGACGACGGCCCGCCGCGCCCGCACCCCGGCGAATCGCCCGAGCACTGCCAGTACATGCGCCAGGAACTGGCGCGGCTGCACGAAAGCGTGGCCCAGGGCGGGCTGTACGAGGCCGTCATCCGCGCCCTGTTCCACGTGCTGCGCGCACGCGGCGAGGCCGATGAGCGCCACTTCCGCCACGCCTGGCGGCTGCTGCAGGACCACCTGGGCGGCGTGCCGCCCGACATGGCGCAGTTCCGCCGCATCGTGCGCCGCCAGGCCCTGCTGATGCAGCGCGAGCCCGACGCTGCCATGGCCGCCATCCCCCGGTTGCTGGCCGCCTCGCCCGCCGCCGACATCCGCTGGGGCATGACCACGGTGGACGAGCTGGCCAACCAGGGCGGCAACCTCAGCGATGCCGAGCACCAGCGCCTGCTGCAGGCCATGGGGCATTTCGTGCAGGCGCTGGAGGCCGCCGAGTCCAGGCAAGCGAAAGAGCAGACCGAGCGGCTCCCGGCCATCGCGCCAGCCTCGGTGGCCGAGCCTGAACCCGCACCTTTGACGGCACCTTCGGCAGCGCCTCTGACCGCTCCTGCTGCAGCTCCTGAACCGGCACCCGAGCCCGCACCTGTTCCCGAATCCGCGCCTGCCGCCAAGCGCCCCGCACGCGCCCAGGCCAGCCGCGCACACCCCAGCCCCCGGAAAAAGCGATGAACCTCTCCCCCGATTCCGATGCGGCCCTGCCGCCCGAAGACCTGGCCCTGCTGCGCAACCACAGCTTTGACGAACTGGACGTGGGCGACAGCGCCAGCCTGGAACGCACGCTGAGCACCCAGGACCTGCGCCTGTTCGCCGCCCTGTCGGGCGCGGCCGTGGCCGACGGCGCTGGTGCCGGTGCCGGTGCCGGCACGGTTGCCGGCGCCGACGATGACGACACGGCCCTGATCGCCCACGGCATGTGGGGCGGCATGCTGCTGGCCTCGGTGCTGGGCACGCGCCTGCCCGGCCCCGGCACCACCCTGGTCGGCCAGACGCTGCGCTTTCTGGCGCCGCTGGCCGCAGGCGACCGGCTGACCGTGCGCGTGGAGGTGCTGGCCAAGCAGGCCGAGCAGCGCCAGGTCACGCTGGCCGTGGCCTGCACCAACCAGCATGGCGCCGCCGTGATCGAGGGCCAGGCCACCGTGCATGCGCCTGCGCGCCACATCGAGCGCCAGCGCACCAGCCTGCCCGAGATCCGCCTGGAAGCCGGTGGACGCGACGGCCTGCAGCGGCTGCTGGCCCATGTGGCCGGCCTGCCGCCCATCCGCGTGGCCGTGGTCCATCCCTGCGACGAGCCCAGCCTCTCGGCCGCGCTGGACGCGCGCCGCGAAGGCCTGATCGACCCCGTGCTGGTGGCCCCGCGCGCGCGGCTGGAGGCCGTGGCAGCCGAGCACGGGCTGGACCTGGGCGGCCTGCGCATCGAGGACGTCCCGCACAGCCACGCCGCCGCCACGCGCGGCGCCGAGCTGGCCGCCTGCGGCGAGGTCGAGGCCATCATGAAAGGCAGCCTGCACACGGACGAACTGATGGCCGAGGTGGTGGCCGCCGCCGCCGGCCTGCGCACCAAGCGCCGCGTCAGCCACTGCTTCGTGCTGCAGACGCCGCACTACCCGCGCCCCTTCATCGTCACCGATGCGGCCATCAACCTCGCGCCCGACCTGCAGCAAAAGGCCGACATCGTGCGCAATGCCATCGCCCTGGCCCATGCCATCGGCGTGCCCGAGCCCAAGGTCGCCATCCTGGCCGCCGTGGAGACCGTGAGCCCGCACATGCCGGCCACGCTGGACGCCGCCGCGCTGTGCAAGATGGCCGACCGGGGCCAGATCGAAGGCGGCGTGCTCGACGGGCCGCTGGCCTTCGACAACGCCGTGTCCATGGCCGCTGCGCGCACCAAGGGCATCGATTCGCCCGTGGCAGGCCAGGCCGACATCCTGGTCGTGCCCGACCTGGAAAGCGGCAACATGCTGGCCAAGCAGCTCATGTACATGGGCGAGGCGGCCAGCGCCGGCATCGTCATGGGCGCCAAGGTGCCCGTGATCCTGACCAGCCGCGCCGACAGCCGCGCCTCGCGCATTGCCTCCTGTGCCATCGCTCTGCTGCTGGCCCACCGCTACCGGAATTCGCCGCCATGATCCCTGCCCACACCGCATCCTCCCCCGCCCGCGAACTGGTCGTGGTGCTCAACTGCGGCTCGTCCAGCATCAAGTTCGCCGTCTTCGACGGTGCCCAGCGCCCGCTGCCGCGCAAGCCGCTGTGGAACGGCAAGGTCCAGGGCATAGGCGGGCCCGCGCCCGACTTCGGCGAGAGCGGCGTTTCGCCCTTTGCCATTGCCCTGGATGCCGCCCACCCCTACCGCGCCGCGCTGCAGCTGATCCGCGAGCGCATCACCGCGCGCCTGGCGCAGCTGGACGGCGCCCGCGTGGCCGCCGTCGCCCACCGCGTGGTGCACGGCGGCAGCCGCTACTTCGAGCCCGTGCGCGTCGATGCCGGCGTGCTGGCCGACCTCAAGGCCTTCATCCCGCTGGCGCCGCTGCACCAGCCCTTTGCGCTGGAGGCCATGGACATCCTGCTGCGCGAGCGGCCTGAACTGGTGCAGGTGGCCTGCTTCGACACCGCCTTCCACCACACGCTGCCCAAGGTCGAGCAACTGCTGCCCCTGCCGCATGCGGCCTGGGAGCGCGGGCTGCGCCGCTACGGCTTCCACGGCCTGTCCTACGAATACATGGCCACCGCCCTGCCCGAGCGCCATGGCGACCTGGCACGCGGGCGCACCCTGGTGGCCCACCTGGGCAGCGGCGCCAGCCTGTGCGCCATGCAGGGCCTGCAAAGCGTGGCCACGACCATGGGCTTCTCTGCGCTGGACGGCCTGATGATGGGCACGCGCACCGGCGCGCTGGACCCCGGCGCCGTGATCTACCTGATGGAAATCGAAAAGCTCAGCCTGCAGGAAGTGGGCCGCATCCTGTACCACGAGTCCGGCCTGCTGGGCGTCTCGGGCACCTCGTCCGAGCCGCGCGTGCTGCTGCCGCTGGAGTCAGGCATCGATGCCCAGGCCGAGCGCGCGCGCGACGCACTGGCCCTGTACGTGCGGCGCATCGTGCGCGAGATCGGCGCCCTGGTCGCCGTGCTGGGCGGCCTGGACCTGCTGGTGTTCACCGCAGGCGTGGGCGAGCACAGCGCCGAGATACGGCGGCGCGTGTGCGAGGGCCTGGGTTTTCTGGGCCTGCGGCTGGACGCCGAGGCCAATGCGCGCGATGCGATCGTGATCTCGGCCACCGGCAGCGCCGTCACCGTGGGCGTGGAGCCCACGAACGAGGAATGGGTGGCAGCGCGCCATGCGCTGCGCTGGCTGCCGGGCAACGCGATCCCCGCATGAGTGTGAACAGGCCCTAGGAACGATCGTCCTGCGCACCGCCTTCGCGCAGCCGCGCGAACTCGCGGTGCTCGTAGGCAATGCATTCCTCCATGAGGTGGCGGTACACCGCCTCCATCATGTCGGGCTGGCCGCCCTCGGCGGCCGTGCGCTCGCGCACGCGGCGCACGATGGCCTCGATGCGGCCCTCGTCGCGCACCTGGGCCGCATCGGCCTTGATGCGCGCGGCCTGCTGCATGTAGCCCATGCGCGTGACCAGCAGCGGCACCAGCACATCGTCCAGCGCATCCACATTGCGGCGCACATCCAGCATGTCGGTGCAGTGCTGCACCAGGTCGATGGCCTGCTTGGCGCGGTCCGTGCTCATTCCAGTCCTTCCTCCACCAGCTCGGCCGCGCGCATCAGTGCGCGCGCCTTGTGCTCGGTCTCTTTCCATTCCATCTCGGGCACGGAATCGGCCACCACGCCGGCGGCCGCCTGCACGTAGAGCGTGCCGTCCTTGATCACGCCCGTGCGGATGGCAATGGCCAGGTCCATATCGCCCGCAAAGCTCAGGTAGCCGCAGGCGCCGCCGTAGATGCCGCGCTTGGTGGGCTCCAGCTGGTCGATGACCTCCATGGCATGCACCTTGGGCGCGCCCGTCAGCGTGCCGGCCGGGAAGGTGGCCTTGAACACGTCCATGTTGTCCATGCCGTCGCGCAGAATGCCCTCCACGTTGCTGACGATGTGCATCACGTGGCTGTAGCGTTCCACGGCAAAGGCCTCGGTCACCTTCACGCTGCCCGTCTTGGCGATGCGGCCGATGTCGTTGCGCGCCAGGTCGATCAGCATCACGTGCTCGGCGCGTTCCTTGGGGTCGGCCACCAGCTCCTTTTCGGTGGCCTTGTCGGCCTCGGGCGTGGCGCCGCGCGGGCGCGTGCCGGCCAGCGGGCGGATGGTGACCTTCTGGCCCTCGTCCGTGTTCTCCTGGCGCACCAGAATTTCGGGGCTGGCGCCCACCACATGGAAATCGCCCAGGTGGTAGTAGTACATGTAGGGGCTGGGATTGAGCGATCGCAGCGCGCGGTACAGGCTCAAGGGGCTGGCCGTGAAGCGCTTGTGGATGCGCTGGCCCACCTGCACCTGCATGAAGTCGCCCGCGGCGATCAGCTCCTTGGCCTTCTCCACGGCCGCCAGGTAGTCTTCCTTGGCAAAGCTGCGCTGGGCCGGGTGGCTCTCGCCGGCCTTGATCTGCGGCGCGCTGACCGAGTAGCGCAGCAGATCCTTCAACTGCCGCAGCCGCTTCTTGGCGCGCGTATAGGCCTCGCTCTCGCCGGGGTTGGCATAGACGATCAGGTACAGCTTGCCCGACAGGTTGTCGATCACCGCCACTTCCTCGCACTGCAGCAGCAGGATGTCGGGGCAGTTGAGCGTATCGGGCGGGCAGGAATCTTCCAGCTTCTTCTCGATGTAGCGCACGGCGTCGTAGCCGAAGTAGCCGGCCAGCCCGCCGCAAAAACGCGGCAGCCCCGGACGCAGTGCCACCTTGAAGCGCTTTTGGTAGGCAGCGATGAAATCCAGCGGATTGCCCTTGGCCGTCTCCACCACCTGGCCATCGGTCACCACCTCGGTGCATGCCGCATCGCCGAAGCCGCTGGCGCGCAGCAGCGTGCGTGCAGGCAGGCCGATGAAGCTGTAGCGCCCGAAGCGCTCGCCGCCCACCACGGACTCCAGCAAAAAGCTGTGCTTGCCGTCACCGCCCGCATGGGCCAGCTTGAGGTAGAGGGACAGGGGGGTTTCGAGGTCCGCAAACGCCTCGACCATCAGAGGGATGCGGTTGTAGCCCTGCGCAGCAAGGCTCTTGAATTCGAGTTCGGTGATCACGGGGAAGGCTCCGGATTGCGTGGCGCTGGCAGACCTGGTGTGGGTGCGGGCTGCGTATGGATTGCGCCGATTCATTCGATTGGCCCGTAGGGCCTCGGGTGCACGCCGGGTCGCGCCCCGGGTGCTTCAGCTGTTCAGTTGGACAGGCTTGCGCCAGGGCCAGGCTCCCCGGTCTCCACAACCTGCAATGAACATGCGATGAATGAACATAGCGGGCAAGTGTAGCGCAGACGCGGCTGGGTACAAGTGCGGACCGGCGCCTTGCGGGGGCGCCGCAGGGGCCTGCCATGGCCACAATTGACACCCTGGTCAGCCTGACCAACAATGGCAGCACAACCTGACCAGAAAGGTCGACCATGCCGTCCCATTTCTCCGCCCGCACCGACGCTGCCTTGCCCGAGGGCGAACGCGACCCGCTGAACCGCGCCCTGCGGGACCTGAGCCATCAGGTCGGATCGGCCATGCCGCGCAACACCACGCCCATGCCGATCTCGGTCTTCAAGGCGCAGTACGGCGCGGTGCTCAAACAGGCCGACCACGACGGGGTGGCCCTCATCTCCCAGGGCCGCAAGCGCTACGTGATCGTCAGCGAGGAGCACATGGTGGCCCTGTCCGCCAACGAGCGCGCCCCCGCACGGTGGCCGACATCTGCAGATCGCTGCCGCTGCCGCGCCAGGCCGTGGATCTGTCCGCTGCGCAGATGTCCGGGGCGCGCGGCGATATCGACGTACCCGCCCGGCGCGCGCCATGAGCCGCTACCTGCTGGGCCCCCGCTGCCTGCTGTGGATGGCGAACCAGGAGCCCGCGACCCTGGAGTGGTTCTCCACCATCCGGCCTCTGGACTGCATCGTCAGCGACCTGTCCATGGCCATCGCCAAGGCGGCCGTGGCCGAGGCATTCCATGACCTGCGTGACCGCAACGAATGGTTCTCCCTGCTCGACGCGCTGTATGCCAACCTGCGCGCCGAAGGCGCATCCATGCTGACCAGCGTGGACAACAAGGTGCTGGAGCGCTTCATCGAATGGCGCAACTTCGCGCCGCTGGACAGCCAGGGCCCGCAGGGCACGGCGCCGCTGGCGCAGGACCTGCGGCTGCTCATCGCCACGGCCGACCTGCTCAAGGTCTGCTACACCGAGCCCGCCAACCTCTACCTGACGCAGGCCGCCGCCCGGGGCGTTGCCGTGCACGCGCTGTGATGGACTTCGACGTACCGCCCCTGTCCAGCGCGGTGCGCCAGGACCTGCGCCGGCTCCGGGTCGTCCTGAGCCTGTCGGGCGGCGGCTATCGCGGCCTCTTCAGCGCCCATGTGCTGGAGCGCATCCACCGCGAATTCGGCAACGGCGACCTGCTGGAGAAAGTGGACCTGTTCGCCGGCACCTCCATCGGCGCCATCATCGCCACCGCCCTGGCGAGCGGCTGCCAGCCCGCGCGCATCAAGCAGCTGCTGCTGGACCACGGCCCCGCCATCTTTCCCTCCAAATGGCTGCCCGGCCTGCGCCAGGCCATGGGCAAGGCGCTCTATGACAGCGCCCCGCTGCGCGCAGCGATCAAGGAGGCCATGCCGCAAGCGGAGCAGTCCGCCCTGGGGCAACTGCAGGTGCCGCTGCTGCTGCCCGCCGTGAACTGGAATTCATCGCAGCTGCACGTGCTGGCCAGCGGCGCCCTGCCCGACAGGGACCGGCTGGGCCTGACGCTGATGGACGCCATGCTGGCCTCATCGGCCGCCCCCACCTACTTTCCCGCGCACACCGCAGCAGGCCATGTCTTCGTGGACGGCGGACTCGCCGCCAACGCGCCCGACCTGCTGGCCCTGCAGGCCGCACGCCAGCTGTGGGGGCCGGCCGCCGACATCGTGATGATCAGCATAGGCACCGCCAACCCCCAGCAGGGCCAGGACCCCGTGGCCATGCCCCGGCGCGGGCTGACCCTGGTCAAGCCCCTGCTGGACCTGGTCATGGCCGCCCAGGAGGTCCAGGCCGTCAAGGCGGCCCGCCAGGAACTGGGCACCAGCAGCTACCTGCGCCTGAACTTCACGCAGCCCCCAGCCCAGCAAAAGCGCCTGGGCCTGGACATCGCCAACGCCGACAGCACCCGTCTGCTGCAGGCCCTGGGCGACGAATGCATCGCCGCCCTCACGGACCAGGAAAAGACGCTGCTGAAGAACGTCCTGGGCTGAAACGCCAGGCCAAGCGAAGCGAAGGCCCGACAGGGCTTGCAAAGAGAATCAGCGCTCAAACGCCGCCGAAGCCGCAGCCATCCGCCGCAGATACGCCGGATCCTCCTGCAGGCAATGCACGTAGCTCACCTCGTCCTCCACCAGCTCCTCCATCCGCTGCGCAGCCCCGCAAATGGCCTGCAGCGCATTGGCCACCACCTCCAGATTGCGATGGCCCTCAGGCCGCTCCAGCCAGGCCAGCGCCAGCTGGCCCAGCGAATACACCTCGCTGCTGCCTTGCAGCGTCAGCCGGCCGATCTCGGTCACGGCATGGCTCAACTGCTGCGGCGTGGGCTGGGTCAGGGTTGTGGAAGAGGTACTCATGGCGCAACCCCTCCCACGGCAGACGCGCCAGCGTGGGGCGCTTGATGGGTGGAGGGGAAGGCAGAAAAAGAAGTGCCGTACATGACGTACATGATTTACTCCTCAGCGAGACGGGAACCACCCGTCTGTATTCTTACGCACAAACAGGTGGACGGGATGTTAAGAACACGTGCTGAGCCGTGCGGACGCCCTTGCGGGTAGCCCCATCCCGCCCGTAACCGCAGGGACGTGGGCATGCACCCACGATCCGACAATTCAGACGTGACAAGGCCTCCTTAACGGCGAGGCCGCACCGCTCAACAGTCAAGTGTTCTTACGCACCAGCCCCTGAACAGGGGGCCGCCGCAATGATAGAGGCTTTCAAGACGGCAAATGCCCCGAAGCCCCAGGCCGAGCACAGCGAAGGCCCGGGCCAACTCCCCGTATGTCAGCGCCTGCGCCGTGGTGGTTGCGGGGTTGCAGTCCTGCCGAAGGACAGGACTGCTTCGTCATCTGACTCGCCGTGATTGTTTGAACGTAGCGCGCAGCGCGAAGTGAGTTTCACGGCGAACCCCGCAACCGCCACGGCGCAGGTTGCCCCGCAGCGAAGCGAAGGGGTCGCGGACATTCGGGTCGTCTTTCTTTTGCCTCCTTTTCTTTGACGAATCAAAGAAAAGGAGGTCGGCCGCCGGGCCGAAACCCGGCCTCGAAAAGAAACGCCCCGACAGGGACTTGCAAAGAGAACCAGCGGCGCAACGCACAGACAAGGTGGACGGGATGTTAAGAACACGTGCAAAGCCGTGCGGACGCCCTTGCGGGTAGCCCCATCCCGTCCGCAACCACAGCCCCATGGGCGCATACCCACGACACGAACAGCGGACCGAGCAGGATGATAGCCACCCTCCATCGGCCCGCGAAAACCCTGTTGCCACCCCCACCCGATCCCCACAACATGTCGCCCGGACGTAACAAACCGCAACCGGGCCACAGCCCCCGCGCAGGAGACACCATGACCGCCTTGCCCCGCTGGATGAAGACAGCCGCCCTGGCCATGGCGCTGGCGATGCCGCTGGCCGCCACTGCCCAGGAGCCGCCGCGCACCGTCGCGGGCGTGGCCTATCCCGCCCAGGCGGGGGTGGGCGGCCAGACGCTGCAGCTCAATGGCGCGGGCATTCGCTACAAGGCCATCTTCAAGGTCTACACGGCGGGCCTGTATCTGGAAAAGCCGGCCGCCAGCCTGCAGGAGATCGCGGCCCTGCCCGGCCCCAAGCGCGTGAGCGTGACCATGCTGCGCGAGATCGATTCGGCCGAGCTGGGCAAGCTGTTCGCGCGCGGCATCGAGGACAACATGGAGCGCGCGCGCTTCTCGCGCCTGGTGCCCGGCGTGCTGCGCATGAGCGACATCTTCACGCAGCACAAGAAGCTGCTGCCGGGCGAGAACTTCTCGGTGGACTGGGTGCCGGGCCAGGGTGCCCAGGTCTTCGTCAAGGGCCAAGCCCAGGGCGCGCCCTTCCAGGAGCCCGAGTTCTTCCAGGCGCTGCTGGGCATCTGGCTGGGCCCGCACCCGGCCGACGATCAGCTCAAGAAGGCATTGCTGGGCGGTTGAACGGCTGCGCGGGCTCCTGCACGGGCCCGGCAAAGCGCGCCTGGATCTCCAGCCCCGTGGCACCGGGCAGGGCCGTGAGCGTCCAGCCGTGGGCGCGCGCAATCTCCAGGCAGATGGGCAGGCCCAGGCCCGCGCCCAGGTCGCGCCGCTCGCTGCTGCGCCAAAAGCGCTCGAAGATGCGCGGCAGGTCCTCGGGCGGCACGCCACGGCCCTGGTCCAGCACCGAAAAGCCCAGCCCGCAGGCCTTCACGGTGACGGTGGCGCCCTGCGGGCTGTGCTGCACGGCGTTCTCGATCAGGTTCTTGAGCAGCACGAAGAGCGCGCCCCGGTCGGCACGCCAGGCAGGCGAGCCGTCCTTGACCTCGCAGTGGATGTGCACGCCGCATTTTTCGGAGGCGCGGGCCATGAAGTCGCAGACCTCGCCAATGATGTCGGCCGGCGCAATGTCTTCCATGCGGTAGCGCTGGTGTTCGCAGACCTCGGCCAGGTGCAGCAGCTGCTGGACCTGGCGGGCCATGTGGTCCACGTCCTTGAGCAGCTCGGGGCTGCGCCGGTCCTCGGGCTCCAGCTCGATCTGCACACGCATCAGGGCCAGAGGCGTCTTGAGCTCATGCGCGGCCATGGACAGGAATTCCTGCTGGTTCCTGAAGCCGGCCTGCAGCCGGTCCAGCACGTGGTTGAAGGCCTCGACCAGGGGAGCGAACTCGCGCGGCAGATCCTTGGGCTGCAGGCGCGTGCCCAGGGTCTGCGGCGTGATGCGCTGGGCATCCTGCGCGGCCACGCCCAGCGGCCTGAGCATGCGCTGCAGCGTGCGGTGCGTGGAGAACAGGAACACGACCAGGAAGACCACGCCGATGGCCACCATGCCCCGCCACAGCGCGGGCAGGCCCACCGATTCGCGCAGCCAGTCCACCATGCGGTCGCTGACGGCTATCTGCACGTGCCACGTCGTGCCGTCGTGGACCAGCGTGGCCGTGCCCGCGCGCATGACCACGCCGCCGCGCTCGTAGGCAAAGGCCTTGAGCTCGGGGTCGAAGCCCTGGCCGGTCTGCGTCAGCGGCTGCATTTCGCCGTTGGGGGCGAAGACCACACGGCCGCGGGCGTCGGTGATGCGCAGCTGCATTTCCTCGCCCAGGCTGGTCAGCATCCAGGCCTTGAGTTCACGCTCGCTGAAACCCTGGGGCACGCCCTTGGCGTCGAAGCTCACCCACTCGGCCAGCTTTTCGGCCGCATGCCCCATGCCGCGCTGCAGCGCGTAGCTGTCGAAGGGCTTGGCGACGAGGATCACCAGCGCGCCCACCAGCAGCGCGCTGAACACCATGCTCAACCCATAGACGGCCAGCAGCCGCGAGCGCAGGCTACCGGGCCAGCAAAGGTTCGCGAAGCGCATAGCCCTGACCCCGGATGTTGACGATTTCCATGCACGAGCCGGCCGCGGCCAGCTTGCGGCGCAGCCGGTGCAGGGCCACATCGAGGGCGTTGGGCGTGACCACGCTGCTCATGCCCCAGGCCGCCGCCTCCAGCGTGGAGCGGCGCACCGTGGCGCCGGCCTTGCGCACCAGGCTGAGCATGATCTGCAGCTCCGCCGGCGGCAGCGCGATGGCCGAGCCCGCGCAGTGCATGCAGGCCTGCTGCGGGCTGATGCTGATGTCGCCCAGCTGCGGCGCCAGCTCCTGCACCAGGGCCGGGCGGCGCAGCAGGGCGCGCACGCGGGCGATCAGTTCTTCCATGGGAAAGGGCTTGGTCAGGTAGTCGTCGGCCCCGGCTTCCAGGCCGCCCACGCGGTCGCTGAGCGCGTCACGGGCCGTGAGCATCAGGCAGGGCGTGGAGCGGCCTGCGGCGCGCAGGCGCTGCACCAGTTGCAGGCCGTCGCCATCGGGCAGGCCGCGGTCGATGACGATGACGCCGTAGTCGATGTCCTGCAGGGCCAGCCAGGCCGTGGAGATCTGGTGGAAGACGTCGGTCTCTATGCCGGAGTTGGCCAGCGAGCGGCTGACCAGCGTGGCCAGCCTGGCATGGTCCTCAATTAATGCGATGCGATTCATGGTTTCCGTCGTTGCCGCACAGGGACAGCAAATGCTCCCTGATCCCGGTGATGCGCTGCGGCGCCATGGGCTCCACCAGCACATGGATGACCCACAGGTCCTCGACCATGGCGCGGCATTGCAGGGCAATGTCCTCGGACACCAGATCGTCGGCGCAGGCCGCGTCCACGAAATCAAACCATATGTTCTGGAATCTTGCGCGGGTCAGCAACTGTGCGGCCGTCTTCTGGCCGCGCTGGCGGGACAGGGCATGCTCGCAGACGCAGCGCACGTAGGCGCGCAGGTGGCGTGCGGGGCCTGGCGGCTCCTCGGCCAGCGCCTGCAGCAGGTCCTCGCGGAACTTGAGGATGACCAGCTCGAAGATCGTCTCCAGCCGCACGGCACGGTGCTGGCTGCATTCTTGGAAGCGCGAACCCAGGGAATACGCCTGGCCCGCCGCCTGGATACCTATCACGTCCTGGTAGATGGAGGCTTGCATTGCGATGGCACGTTCTGTCGTTTCAGGCTCCGTCGGTCCGCCGCGAGAGCGGCAAACCTTCGGGGAAAACGGCCATGCTCCCCGATTGCGTCTTACTGGCGACTTACCGGCCCCTGAATCTGGCCCATTACACCGGGAATATGCAGGCGGCCGGTTTGATCAATATTGGCTCAAATATCTTCCTGCCAGCCAGCAACATACCTGACCAGCGCCCACTGCGCCAGCCACAGCGCCATATAGCCAAAGGTCTCCACCAGCTCCTCCAGCACGATCACCTGATAATCAAACCATTGCTGCAGGACAATGAAGCCATGACCTTCCGCATTGGTGGATATCACCATGGCCGCGACAAATGTCGCCAGGCTGAATATCGGCAGCGCCTTCTCGCGCACCAGGCGCTTGATGACCTTGTTCCAGACACCGTGGCGCACAAACCAATAGCAGCAAAGCAGCAGCATGGCACCCACCACCCATTTGACGGCGGGCCGGTACCACAGCACCTGGGAGCTGATCACCGGCCCCCACTTGCCAGCCTCCAGGCTGGGCAGGAAAGCCGCGCCCCAGGCCAGTTCACGCCCCAGAAAGGCCAGCCAAAACAGGGAGGCGATCCACCACAGTGGCGCTGCAAAGGAGCCCTTTTGCCGACGCGCCGCAACCAGGGCCGCCACCATGCCCAGCAGCAGGGTCACGGCCTGGATATTCTCCAGGAATCCATTTTCCCAGCTCAGGCTTTGCGGCAATACAAAGCTCAGGGGAAAACTCAATACCAGCCCCGCCAGCAAAGCCCAATTCCAAAGCCGCAGCAAGGAATCATCATGGTATTTGGACGCGGATATTCTTGTTTTTGAAAGGGAAGCAGTCATTTTGATACAGGGCGTCTGGCGCTTTATCTGTTGATATGGTTTTTGCAAGCACGCAATATCCCGGAAATACTTACCAGGAAGCCGGAAAAATGGCGGGCGCACGGGCCTTCCCGCCGTTTTTCATTACAGCAGACTTGCCACCAGATTGCAGCACTGTGTCAAATTTGCCCTGCCGGGCGCGCAGTTGGCACCGCAGCCCGGCCAGGGCGGGCCGGGCGCGGCCCGTTGCCAGAACGGGCTGGGCTCAGGCGACGCGGACCGCGCGCGGGGGCAGCGCCGCCAGGGGCGCGGGCTGCACCAGGTCGCGGTAGTAGTTGGGCAGCGCGAACAGTGCGGGGTGCACTTCGGCGTTGTAGTAGCGCAGGTCGGGCAGGCGGCGCTCGGCCAGGCGCTGGCGCAGCTGGGCGGGGGGCAGCGCCGCCGCATCCAGCGTGTCGGAGGCCACGGCCAGGCCCCAGTAGGCGCCGTACAGGGGGATGTAGAGGCCGTAGCAGCGCACGATGGCAAAGCGCTCGCGCAGGCTGGCCACCAGCCGCGCCACCTGCCCGCCATGGAAGACGGGGCTGCCCAGGTGCAGCACCAGGGCGCCGCCCGGCGCCAGCACGCGCTTCATGCGCGCCAGGGCCTGGTCGGAGTACAGCGCGCTGGCAGGCGTGTCGGGGTCGGTGAGGTCCATGAGGGCGAGGTCGAAGCGTTCTTCGGTGCGCTCCACCATGGCCATGCCGTCGCCTATGCGCAGCTGCAGGCGCGGGTCATCGAACACGCCCCGGTGCACCTGCTGCAGGTGCGTGCGCGCGGCCTGGACCACGGCCTCGTCCAGCTCGGCCACCACCACCTGCTCCATGGACGGGTGCTTGAGCAGCTCCTCGGCCGCGCCGCCATCGCCGCCGCCCAGGATCAGCGCCTTGCGCGGCGCCGGATGGGCCAGGGCCGCGGGGTGGACCAGGGCCTCGTGGTAGAAGAATTCCTCGCCTTCGGAGGTCATGAAGCGCCCGTCCAGTCGCAGCACCTTGCCGAACTGCGGCGTGTGCAGCAGCTCCAGCTCCTGATGGGGCGTCTGCACGGTTTCGCGCCGCGTGGCGCGCCAGCCAAAGCGCGCATGGGGCGTGAGCGCCTCCAGCGCCCAATCGCCCTCATCGGCCGCCGCCTCGTCCTTGGCGCCGGGGCCGATGTCGCCGCGCATGAGCTGCTGGCGCACCACGCGGCCAGGCGCGTAGGCGGCGATCACGCCCTCCATCAGCGCGCGGGCCTTGCCCGAGTTGTCGGCGGAGAAGTTGCAGACGTAGACATCGACGGTGACGCAGCCGGTCTCGGGCCAGGTGTGGATGGCCAGGTGCGATTCAGCCAGCAGCACGGTGCCGGTGACGCCGCCGGGCTGGCCCTGGTAGTCCGGGAACTTGACCCAGCGGTCCTCCACCAGGGTCAGGCCGGCCTGCGCGGTCTGTGCGCGGCACAGGGCGGCGATGGCATCGGCGTCGAGCATATGGCGCTCGTCGCCCTGGCATTGGTAGAGATCGGCGGTCAGGTGCAGTCCGTGCATGTGGCGTGCTTCCTCCTTGTCTGTGGCCGGATCGCGGCCAGGATGGCAAAGCAGACGACTCTAGCAAAAACATAAATCGCACCGTCAAAGTGCGTTAACCATCGCCAAATCCCATTCTTTTTCCAAAAAACCTGGACCTGTGCAAATCAGGCCAGTTCGGTCAGCGCATCGACAAAGCCGTCGGCATCGACCTGGCGCACGGGCTGGCCGTGGTTGTAGCCGTAGCTGACCAGCACCACGGGGCAGCCCGCGGCGCGCGCGGCCTGGGCGTCGTTGCTGGAGTCGCCCAGCATCAGCGTGCGCGCGGGGGAGGTGCCCAGGGCCTCGCAGGTCTTGAGCAGGGGCAGCGGGTCGGGCTTCTTGCGCTCGAAGGAGTCCCCGCCGAAGACCTGCTCGAACAGCGGTGCCAGGCCTTTTTGCTCCAGCAGCGGCCGGGCGAAGGACAGCGGCTTGTTGGTCAGGCAGGCCAGCCGCAGGCCGCGCGCGCGCAGGGCCTTCAGGCCTTCGAGCACGCCCGGGTAGACATCGGCGAACTGGCCGTTGAGCTGCAGGTAGTGGTGCTCGTAGCGCTGCCAGGCCTGGCCGTAGATGGCATCCACATCGGCCGCGCCCACATGGGCCAGCACCGAGCGGATCAGGTGCTCCGAGCCCTTGCCCACCATGTTCTCGATGGCCTGCGGGGCGATGGCCGGCAGTTGCAGGTCCGCCAGCATGCGGTTGAGGGCTTCGGCGAAGTCGCCCAGGGTGTTGACCATGGTGCCGTCGAGATCAACGATGGCGGCGTCCAGTTGCTGTGGGTTCAACGGAATGAAGTTTGAAATCATGAAATGGGGGTGTCGAAAGCCGGGGGGCTGCCTGCGCAGGAACAGCGTTGAAAATATCAGAACTTGCGCGGGCCCTGGGACTTGGGCCTTGCGTCCCCTGGCAGATCCTGCATGGCCGTGGCCCCGTATCCCGGTGTACCGCGATGCGGTCCGACGAGCGGCAGGGCCGCACGCAAGGGGGAGGTTGATCAGAACGACACCCAGTCGTCCTGCTCCTGCGCTTGCTTGTGCACGGTCTGCACGGTCTGCACGGGCTGCACGGGCTGCACGGGCTGCACGGCGCGGGCAGCCTGGCGTACGGGGAGCGCCGCTGTCGCGGGTGCCGGCTTGCGCGCCCGCACCGTCGGTTGCGGGAGCGGCGGGGTTGAGGAAAGCTGCGCCGCATGGCCTCCCAGCTGGAAGATCGACACGGCCTGCACCAGCTGCTGTGCCTGCGTTCTGAGGCTGGCCGCTGCCGCCGCACTTTCCTCCACCAGCGCCGCATTTTGCTGCGTTACCTGGTCCATCTGGCTGACGGCCTTGCCGACCTGCGCTACCCCCGCGCTTTGCTCATCACTGGCGCTGCTGATCTCACCCATGAGATCTGTCACGCGCTGGATGGAATGCAGCACTTCCGCCATGGTGGCTCCGGCTTGGTCAGCCAGCTCGGTACCCTGTTTGACGCGTGTGGCACTGGTGGCGATGAGCTGCTTGATTTCCCGGGCGGCCTGCGCGCTGCGCTGCGCCAGGTTGCGCACCTCACCGGCCACCACGGCAAAGCCTTTTCCCTGCTCGCCCGCGCGGGCCGCCTCGACCGCGGCGTTGAGCGCCAGGATGTTGGTCTGGAACGCGATGCCGTCGATCACGCCCACGATTTCGCCGATCTGGCGCGAGCTTTCGCTGATGTCCTGCATCGCATTGACGACCTCCTGCACGGAGCCGCCGCCCTTGGTGGCCACCTGGCTTGCTCCCAAGGCGAGTTGATTGACCTGCCTGGCGTTGTCCGCGTTTTGCTTGACGGTGGTCGACAGCTGCTCCATCGACGCTGCAGTCTCCTGCAAGGCACTGGCCTGCTGTTCGGTGCGCTGGCTCAAGTCGGCATTGCCATTGGCGATTTCCGTGCTGCCGCCGGCGACCCCGTCGGCATTGTTGCGAACTTCATGGACGACAGAGACCAGACTCTTGAGCATGGCATTGAGCGATGCCTGGACGCTGCCTTCAGGGGCTTGGTGGCGAAGCAATTCAGGGCTGAGATTGCCCTGGGCAATCTGTTGCGCGACGTCGCCCAGTTGTGCCGGCTCCGCACCCAGGGCGCGCGTCAGGCCGCGTGCTATCAGTTGCCCCATCAGCACAGCCAGGACAAAGGCCATGACGCTGGCGGCGATCAGTATGTTTCTGCGGTGCGCGTAGGCCTGCGCGGCCTCCTCGATCATCTGCTGTGAACGCAGGCGGGTCAGTTCACTGTACTGGCGGGTGGCCTCGATCAGCTGCGCCAACAAGGGCCGGCACTCTTCGTTCATCTTGCGGATCGCTGCCTCCTTCTGGTTTTGCAGAGCCAGGGCCACGATGTCGGTAGCGACCGGTCCATAGCGTTGCTCCACGCCCGCAATTTTGGCAACCAGATCACGTGCATCGGCCGCAACATCCTTCGAAGCCATTTTGGCCTGGAGTTCGGCCAGCGAGGTGTTGACGTCGGTGTGCGCGGAGGTCACGGCATCCTTCTCCGCCGCCAGGTCTGCAGGCGAGGTCACCAGCACCAGGTTGCGCGCCGCGATCGCCCGGCGGTCCACGGCTGTGCGAACCCTCTCTGCCAGGTGTGCACGGGCGTTGACGCCTTCGACGAAGCGCACAAGATTCTGATTTGCCTCGCTCAACGCCTGAAGGGCCAGCAGGGACACCACCATGGTGACAAGCGCCAGGCAAGTGAAGGCCGCGGAAAGTTTGGTCTTGACAGTCCAGAAGCGAGGATTCATGACACGTCTCCAGTGGGATGGACAAATTGCGGTGTACGGGCGGGGAAAAGGGGCGTGCCGGAGCACATGGCTCAGCTCGCAGCGCAGTCCGGCAGGGCTGCCGTGGCCGTCGCCAGGAGCTTGTCGGCATCGATCAGCAGCAGCGAGCGCTCATTGAGCACGCCCAGGGCGAGAAGGCAGTCATTGACGAGGCCCCCGCCCATGGCGGGCACGGCGCGCAGGTCCTGCGGCATGAGCGTCACCACGTCGGTGACCCCCTCCACCACCATGCCCGTCACTCCGCCGGGCAGGCGCAGCATGATGGTCACGGTGCAGGCGTCGTACGGCTTGGGCGCAAGGCCCAGCCTGAGCCGCAGATCTATGACGGGAATGACCTCTCCGCGCAGTTCCAGCACGCCGTTGAAGTAGGCGGGGCCGTTGGCAATGCGCATGGGCGACTCGTAGGACCGGATCTCCTGCACTTGCAGCAGGTCGATGCCGAACTCCTCATCGTCCACGCGGAAGGAGAGCCATTGCTTGGTGGTGTCGGTCTTCAGTGCGTGCGGCATCTTTATCACTCCAATCAAATTTATTTGATGAATTTGATAAAAATTTAACAGAGAGCAAAGAGCAGCACAACTGGTTGTTACATTTCTGGTGGGGCTGATGCCTCGCCGCGCGGGCCAGGCGGAACGCGTCACCAAGCGCTGCTGCACTGTGGCGACGGCTCATCCAGAGAGGTAGAGGACTGCGGGGTGGCGCGGGCGCAGCACATCCCGGAGCAATGGCCCAGTGAAACTTAATTGATAAATTCAATCACTCAAGATGAGCGCAAGCTTGGTAAATTATCAAATAAATCATATTGATCAAAAATTACCAACCGCATCCCGGGAGCCCCCCACCATGTTCCTCCGCCTTCTTTCCATCCGCACACGGCTCATCGTTGCCTTCACCCTGCTCCTGCTGCTGCTGAGCACGGTGGCGGCCATCGGCTCCCTGCAGATCGCCCGGGTCCAGTTCAATGCCAAGGACCTGGGCACCAACTGGCTGCCTTCCACCAATGTGCTGGCCTCGATCCGGGCCACGGCCAACGCGGCACGGCGCGCGGGGCTGCGCCACGTGATCGAGGAGGACGCGCAAAGGAAGCGCGCCCAGGAGGACCTGCTGCTGCAGGCCCAAAAAACCCTGGAGTCGGAGCTGGCCGTCTATGAAAAGCTGGTGTCCTCGCCCGAGGAGCGGCAGCTGTATGACAGGATTGTGGTGCTGTGGGAGGCGGCCCGCGCCGCTGACCGCAAGATGGTGGAGCTGTCCAGTGGGGGCCCGAGCAGGCAGCCCAGGCGCGTGCAATGGCCACGGGCGCGACCGCTCAGGCATTCGCCCAACTCATGGACGTCGTCGGCCAGGACATCGCGCTGAATCAGGAGGGCGGGCGCAAGGCCACCGAGCAGGCCGAGAAGGACTACCACCTGGCGCTGTACCTGCTCGGCGGGCTGGCCACGCTGGCCGTGGTCTTGGGCACCGTGCTGGCCTGGGCGATCACGCGCTCGATCACCGAGCCCCTGCGCATGGCGGTCTCGGTGGTGGACACCGTGGCGCACGGCGACCTCACGGCCAACATCGTGGTGCAGGGCAGGGACGAGCCAGCCCAGTTGCTCTCCGCCATGAGCAGCATGAACGACAAGCTGCGCGAAATCATGGGCCGTGTACGCCAGAGCAGCGACTCCATTGCCACGGGATCGAGCGAGATCGCCTCTGGCAGCCTGGACCTGAGCCAGCGCACCGAGCAGCAGGCCAGCAACCTCGAGGAAACGGCTGCCTCGATGGAGGAACTCACGGCCACGGTGCGCACGAATGCAGACACGGCCCAGCAGGCCAACAAGGTGGCCTCGGCCGCCTCGGCCTCGGCTGTCGAGGGGGGCAAGTCCGTGGCCCTGGTGGTGCATACCATGCAGGACATCTCGGAGGCCTCGCGCAAGATTGCCGAGATCACGAACGTCATCGACGCCATTGCCTTCCAGACCAATATCCTGGCGCTCAACGCGGCCGTGGAGGCCGCGCGGGCCGGCGAGCAGGGCCGGGGCTTCGCGGTGGTCGCCAGCGAGGTGCGCGCGCTGGCCCAGCGTTCGGGCACGGCGGCCAAGGAGATCAAGGAGCTGATCGGCGCCAACCTGCAAAAGGTCGAGCAGGGCACCGAGGTGGCGACCCGGGCCGGCGAGCAGATGGGCCGCATCGTGGAGCAGGTGCGCAGCGTGGACACCATGATCAGCGAGATCTCCAGCGCATCGGCCGAGCAGGCGGTGGGCATCCGTCAGGTCGGCGAGGCGGTGAGCCAGCTCGACCAGATGACGCAGCAAAACGCGGCGCTGGTCGAGCAAAGCTCGGCCGCTGCAGGCAGCCTGGAGCAGCAGGCCGCCGCCCTGGCGCAGATCGTCTCCACCTTCAAGATGCATCCCGAGCATGGCGCAAGCCAGCCTGGCGGGCTGCGCGCCGCGACCGCCCAGGCCATGGCCCCCAGGCAAGCGCAGCCCTCCAGTCCGCCACGCCTGTCGCCCGCCCGTGCGCAGCCGCAGGTCAAGGATGAGGAATGGGCGACCTTCTGACCTGGATTCGTACAGAAGCAGGCAAAAGGCGGCAAGATAGTGCATCCATGTGAACCGTTGCGGGGTCCGAGTTCATGATCAAGCGCATCAGCGTGCGCCAGTTGCGGCTGGGCATGTTTCTGGAAAGCCTCTGCGGCAGCTGGATGGAACACCCGTTCTGGCGCAGCCGCTTCAAGCTGGAAGACCCTGCCGACCTGGCGAGGATCCTGCAGTCCCCCATCCAGGAAGTGTGGATCGATACCGCCAAGGGCCTGGATGTTGCGCAAGGCGGGCCGTCTTTCACCCGCGAGCAGGTGGACACCGTGATCGACGCCCAACTGTCCGAGATCTCGCAGCTGGCCGAGCTGGAGTGCGAGCTGCGGCCCGTTGCCTTCGAGGAGGAGGTGAAGCGGGCCGCCCGCATCTGCCACCAGTCCAGGCAGGCGATCACCGCCATGTTCCGCGAGGTGCGCATGGGCAGGGAGATCAACCAGGACGAGGCCCGCTACGTGGTCGCCGAGGTGTCCGATTCGATCATCCGCAATCCCAGCGCCATGATCAGCATCGTCAGGCTCAAGAACAGCGACGACTACACCTACATGCACTCGGTGGCGGTCTGCGCCTTGATGATCGTGCTGGCACGCCAACTCGACCTGCCACCGCAGCAGGTGCGCGAGGCGGGCTATGCGGGCCTGCTGCACGATATCGGAAAGATGGCGATCCCCGCCCCCATCCTGAACAAGCCGGGGCGCCTGACCGACAGGGAGTTTGCCGAGGTCCGCGAGCATCCGGCGCGAGGCCTGGAGTTGCTCAAGGCCGGTGGCGTCGATGACCCGGTCGTGCTGGACGTCTGCCTTCACCACCACGAGAAGGTGGATGGCACGGGCTACCCCCACAGGCTGCGCGGCGAGGACATCAGCCTGTTCGCGAAGATGGGCGCGGTCTGCGATGTCTACGACGCCATCACCTCGGACCGCCCCTACAAGCGCGGCTGGGATCCTGCGGAGGCGGTACACAAGATGGCCGAATGGAGTGCCGGCCACTTCGACAAGACCGTTTTCCAGGCCTTCGTCAAAAGCATAGGCATCTATCCGGTGGGCTCCCTGGTGCGGCTGACCACGGGCAGGCTGGGGGTGGTCATCGACCCGGGCCGCCAGTCCCTGACCTGTCCGCAGGTCAAGGTGTTCTATTCCACGGCCAGCGGCATGCGGATGGCACCGGAGACCGTTGACCTGGCCCGGCCTGGGTGCACGGAGAAGATCGTCAGCCGGGAAGACCCTGCGAAATGGGGCTTCACCGACCTCGATGCACTGTGGAAGGACGAGGCCTAGGAACGGGCCCTGCGCACAGGCGCAGCGGCAGGTCTGCGACGAACCTGCCCCAGGGCTGCCACCTGCCCGGCTGGCGGCTCAGTTGCGCCTTCTGTCCCCCCAAGCGTTTTGCCTGCCTGCGACTTGTCGCGATCGTGCATGGGTCGCGCCCATCGGAGCACCTTGCCCGGCACGGATCTGATAGAAAAATTCAATAAAATTTGATGAAATTGATATTTATGATTCACATGTCGGATCAAATTCCCGTTTCGGCATGAAAGATCTCCCCATGCAAAAAATACTCATCGTCGAAGACCATGCAGACATCCGCAAGCTGCTGCGCATGACGCTGGAACTCCGTGACTTCGAAGTCGTAGAGGCTTGTGACGGCGATGAAGCCTGGACGATGGCCCAGAGGCTCAGGCCCGACATCGTCCTGCTCGACATCATGATGCCGGGCACCATCAATGGCCTGGAGGTTTGCAGCCGCATCAAGAGCTCCTACGAGCTGCTGCATACGCTGGTCATCCTGCTGACGGCCCGGGGCGGCGCCGAAGACCGCAAGGCGGGCATCCTCGCCGGAGCCGACGAATACCTGGTCAAGCCCTTCAGCACATTGAAGCTGCTGGAGACGATCGAAAGCCTGCAGAGGATCGCCTGATGGCCCAGTACCAGACCGGCACCCCGAGGGAGCCATCGCGACGTTTCGATCCTGCGGCCGTGGAGCAGATGGAGCTGCTCATCCAGGACTTCGGCCGCATGTACCGCGAGCGCAACGACCTTCTCAAGGAAGTGACACGTGCCCACCACGAGACCCTGCTGCGCCTGGCCATGGCCGCAGAGCTCAAGGATGACGATACCGGCTCGCACATCGTCCGCATCGGCTACCTGTCGGAGGCCCTGGCCCTGCGCCTGGGCTGCCGCATCGAATTCGCCAGCCTGCTGCGCAAGGCGGCCCCGATGCATGACATAGGCAAGGTCGGCATTCCGGACACCATCCTCAAGAAGGAGGGCCCGCTGGGTCCCGAGGAGCGCCTCGTCATGAACCGGCATGCCGAGATCGGCGCACGCCTGCTGGGCCAGTCACGCATCCCCGTGTTCCAGATGGCCGCCGAGATCGCCGCAAGCCACCATGAACGCTTCGACGGCAAGGGCTATCCGCAGGGATTGGCAGGCGAAGAAATCCCGCTGTCGGCCCGTATCACGTCCATCGTCGATATCTTCGACGCGCTCACCATGGACCGGGTGTACCGGCCGGCGTTCGGGCTGGAGCAGGCCCTGGAGATGATCGCGGCGGAACGGGGCAAGGCCCTGGATCCCGGAATCGTCGACGCTTTCATGGACAACATCGAAGAGCTCGATGCGCTGCGCCTGGCGCTGACCCGGCAGGCTCCGTCCTTCACCGAACTGATCGACACACCCTGAAAGCCCGCCATGCGTCCCTCATCGACCTGTTTCGGCGCACCGCCTCAGCGGCGCGTGCTGCCCCGTCTGGCAGCCGCTGCCGGATTGCTGCTGTGTCTTGTGCAATGGTCCGGTTGTGCCGGGGCAGGCGAGGTGCTGGACCGGATTGCCGCCACGGATGCCCTGCGCGTGTGCATATGGCCAGACTACTACGGCATCACCTTCCGTGACGCGCGCACAGGCAGGCTGACGGGCATCGATGCGGAGCTTTCGGTGGAGCTGGCCAAGGACCTGGGCGTGCGGGTGCAGTATGTGGACTCCTCCTTTCCCAGGCTGATACCTGACCTGCTGGAGTCGCGCTGCGATGTCGCCATGTTTGCCGTGGGCATTCTTGCCCAGCGCCAAAAGCAGCTGCGCTTCACGCAGCCGTATCTGAGCAGCGACATCTACGGTGTGACCACCAAGAGCAATCAGACCGTGCAATCCTGGGCGGACATCGACCAGCCTGGCGTGCAGGTCGCCGTGCAGCGCGGCACCTTCATGGAGCCGGTCATGCGCGAGTCGCTCAGGCATGCGCGCCTCGTGCCCATCGAGCCACCCCAGAGCCGGGAAAAAGAACTCATGGCGGGGCGCGTGGACGTGTTCATGACCGACTACCCCTATAGCCGCAGGCTGCTCGACAGCTCCGACTGGGCCCGGCTGATCGCCCCGCCCAAGCCGTTTCATGTAATTCCCTACGGCTACGCGACCAGTCCGGCCGACACCCAGTGGCTCGCTCGCCTGGACCAGTTCGTCTCCGACATCAAGCGCGACGGGCGCCTGACCCGTGCCGCGCGCAACAATGGGTTGAGCGCAATCGTCGCGCCTTGAATACGACCGATGGAGCATTTTCATCATGTCCAAACAAACGGCCGCACATCATTTTCTGGAGGCCAGGCGTAGCGCCCACCTCAAGGTATTGATTCTGACATTTGCTCTGTGCGTGCTGTCAGGTTTGGTGCTCTTTGTCTGGAGTCAGCTGCACGCCGCGGCCGACAAGAGCAAGGCCCAGGCAGCGTTGCTGGCTCGGGTGCTTGAAGATCAGACCGGCAAGACCTTCGAGACCGGCGATGTCGCCCTGGCGAGCCTGGCCCACAATCCGGTCATCCTGTCCGCCGACAGCCCGCGCGCCGCGCGCGAGGCGGCCATGGCGCAAGTGGTCGCCCAACTGCCGGTTCTGCGCAGCATGGCGCTGCTCGATGGCCAGGGCCACATCCTGGCGAGCACTCAGGCGGGCGAAGCCGGCCTGCAGATCGAGGTGCAGCAGTTGCTGCCGGACAATGCATCGGCTCCGGTCCTGGGCAAGGTGCAACTGGGACGCCTTGTCAGCGGCCGCAGCCTCTCTTCCCTGACATTGGCCCCGCATGCAATACCGCGGGGCGTCCACTACCTGCCCCAGATCCTGGCCTTCGAAAACGACAGCGGCGCACCCGCCGTGCTGGTGGGCCTGATCAATCCCGATGCCGTGGCCAACTTCTACCAGGCCACGCTGGAAACCCTCAGCTACGAGGCGGTGCTGCTGAGCTACGACGGCCAACCGCTGGCCAGCACGAACGCAGGCGGGGGCGTACAAACGGCCTCTGCACGCAAGACCCCCATCTTCCAGAAATGGCTGCCAGGCAGCGAATTCGGCTCCTACATTGGCGCCGGCCTGCTCGGCCCCCATGAGATCGTGTCCTTTCGCACGGTCCGCAACTGGCCCCTGCTGCTGGTGGTGGAGGAGCCCTACGCGGCGGTGATCGCGCGCTGGCGTGACGATGCCTTCGCCTTCTTCGTTGCCGGACTTGCACTTCTTGCCCTTGTGCTCGGCCTGAGCGCGTCGGTGCTCAAGACCCGCAGGGTGCAGAAGTCGGCCCAGCAGGCCATGGAAAAGGCCCAGGCGCGCATAGCCCGCAGCGAGCATGAGATGGCCGTGCTCATGCGCAGCGTGCAGGAGCTGATCTTCCGCACCGACAGCCACGGCCGGCTGACCTTCGTGAACGCCCGCTGGGAGCAGTGGACCGGGCAGCCCAGCGCCGAGGCGGTAGGGCAGCCGTTGGAGGGCATCGTGCATGAAGCCTGCAGGCCCCAGATCCAGGCACTGCTCGACCCCCAGGCCAAGCTGGCCCTGCGCAACTGCCAGGCGCGCTTTCGCCTTCCCGACGAAAGGGAAATACTCTGCGACATCGCCGTGGTTCCCCTGCTGCGCGAGGGCCGGCTGGTGGGCTTTGCCGGCAGCGCCGTGGACGTGACCGCCCGCTGGAAGGCCCAGCAGGAGCTGCAGACCCAGCTGGCCTTCCAGCACCTGCTGTTCGAGACCACGCCCCTGCCCATGCTGGTCACGAACGCGGGCCAGCGCGTGGCCCTGGTGAACAAGGCCTGGGAAGACTTCTTTGGCAGGTGCCGCTACGCCGTGCTTGGCCATGAGGTCGAGGGCCTGCACTCTGGCGACCATGACCTGCTGCAGATGCACGGCAATGAGGATGTGATGCGTTCAGGCCAGCCCATGGTGCTGGAGGCCCGGCTGCCCCATGTGGACGGCAGCTACCGCGACGTGCAGATCTCCAAGGCGGCAGTCAAGGATGCCCAGGGCCGGATCACCGGCGTGCTCAGCATTTTTGTGGACGTGAGCGAATTCCGCGCGGCCGAGCATGCCATCCACGAAGCCCGCGACGCGGCCGAAGAGGCCTTCCGCGTGAAATCGGAATTCGTGGCCAACATGAGCCATGAGCTGCGCACCCCGCTGCAGTCCATCATGGGCTTTGCCGAGCTGGGCGGCCTGCGCTCTCACGGCAATGCCGCGATGGCAGACATGTTCAACGACATCCATGCAGCCGGCCAGCGCATGCTGGCCCTGGTCAACGACCTGCTGGATGTCGCCAAGCTGGAAAGCGCCGTGGGAACCATCCACCTGGAACGCACCGACCTCAGGAGCCTGATACGGCCCGTGGTCCGCGAGCTGGAGCCGCAGCAGCAGCACAAGCTCATCGACCTGCGGCTGGAGCTCGACGACACGCCGCTGATCGCCAAGGCCGACCCCGTGCGCTTTCAGCAGGTGGTGCGCAATGTGCTGGCCAATGCCATCAAGTTCTCGCCCATTGGCGGGCGCATCGATGTGCAGGGCCGCATCGACGGACAGGGCGATATCTGCATTGCCGTCTCCGACCAGGGACCGGGCATTCCGCCGCAGGAACTGGACAAGATCTTCCAGCCCTTCGTGCAGTCCAGCAAGACCAAGGACGGCTCGGGCGGCACGGGCCTGGGCCTGGCCATCTGCCGCAAGATCATCGACACCATGGACGGCACCGTCGTCGCCAGCAACGGCCCCGCAGGAGGGGCCATGTTCTGCATCACCTTGCCCACCCGCAATGCCATGGAAACCCGTCCAGCCGAGTTGACATAGCCGGCACCAGCACCGGCATCGGCACTGGCGCCGGGACGCGAAGCTCAGGCCTCGGACGGCATATGCCGCCCATGCGCCAGCCAATTGTCCCCGGCCTGCCAGCGCGCGGCCCAGGCGGGCAGCTGGTCGGCGGGCATGGGCCGGGCGATGCCGTAGCCCTGGGCCACGTGGCAGCCCATGTCGCGCAGGCGGCGCGCATGCTTGGGCGTTTCCACGCCTTCGGCCACCGATTCGAGCTGGAAGGTGCTGGCCAGCTGGATGACGCCTTCGACGATGCCCAGGTCGTCCGGGTCGGCCAGCATGTCGCGCACGAAGCTCTGGTCGATCTTGAGCGACTGCACGGGCAGCTTGCGCAGGTAGGTGAGCGAGGAGTAGCCGGTGCCGAAGTCGTCCAGCGCAAAGCGTATGCCCAGCTGCCGGCACTGGCCCATCACCTGGATGGCCTGCTCCATGTCGGCAATGGCGGCGCTTTCCAGGATTTCCAGCTCGATCAGGTGCGGCGGCAGGTCCGGGTGGCGGGCCAGCACCTGGGCCATCTTGGCGTGGAAGCCGCCGTCCAGCAGCTGGTTGGCGCTGACGTTGATGCTCACGCACAGGTCCAGGCCCTGGCCGAACCAGCGCGCCGCCTGGGCCACGGCCTCGCCGATGACCCAGTCGCCCAGCGGCCGCTCCAGGTCGCTGCCCGCGATGAAGGGCAGGAACTCGCCCGGCGCGCGCAGGCCCTGGCGCGGGTCGTGCCAGCGCAGCAGGGCCTCGGCACCCACCAGCTTGCCGCCGCCCAGCTCCACCTTGGGCTGGTAGTGCAGCAGGAATTCACCCTTCTCCAGCGCCTGGCGCAGCCAGCCCAGCTGCAGGCGGCGCGCATGGGCCTTGCGGTCGTTTTCCGGATCGAACAGCTGGTAGCGGTTGCGCCCGGCCTGCTTGGCCACGCACATGGCCTGGTCGGCATGGCGCAGCAGCAGGTCGGGGTCGGCCTGGTCGTCGGGGTAGAGGCTGACACCCACGCTGGCGGTCACGGACAGCACCCGGTCCTGCACGGGCACGGGACGGCTGGCCGCCTCCAGCACCCGGTCGAGGATGGTGGAGCAGTGCTCGGCCGAGCCGATGTGCGACAGCAGCAGCACGAACTCGTCGCCGCCGAGCCGGGCCAGCGTGTCCTCGGAGCGCAGCACGCTCTTGAGGTGGGCGGCCACGCCCACCAGCAGCGCATCGCCTGCGGCCGCGCCGTGCAGGTCGTTGATTTCCTTGAAGCCGTCCAGGTCCAGGAAGCACACGGCCAGGGAGCGGCCCTCGCGCGCCGTGCGCAGCATGGCCTGGTTGAGCCGGTCGATCAGCAGGCGGCGGTTGGGCAGGCCGGTGAGCAGGTCGTAGTGGGTGACGCGCTCGAGCTCGGCCTCGTGGGCCTTGATGTGGCTGATGTCGGTGAAGACGCCGATGTAGTGCTCGATCTCGCCACCGGCGCCCTGCGCGGCGGAGATGGACAGCATCTCGGCGAAGATCTCGCCCGTCTTGCGGCGGTTCCAGATCTCGCCGTGCCAGAAGCCGTCGCGCGCGATGCAGGCCCAGATCTGCCGGTAGAACTCCGGGCCGTGCAGGCCCGAGGACAGCACGCGCGGCGTCTTGCCGATCACGTCCTCGGGCGCATAGCCGGTGATGCGGGTGAAGGCCGGGTTGACGCGCGTGATGCGCCGCCCCGGATCGACCACCATGATGCCCTGGTGGCTGCTGTCGAACACCACGGCGGCCTGGGCCAGTTCGCGCTCGAAGCGCTTGCGCTCGGTGATGTCCCGGGAGATGCCGAACAGGCCCGCGATGTGGCCTGCGGTGTTGCGCACCGGGCCCTTGGTGACCAGGAGGTCCAGCGTCCTGCCCGGCTCCACCGTCAGCTGCTCCTCATGCGTGGCCACCTCCTGGCGCAGCACAGCCTGGTCCTTCCTGCGGATGGCGCTGGCGATGCCGAAGGGAAAGAGCGCGAAGTCGTCCTTGCCCACGATGTCCTCGGCCTGGCGGCCCACCAGGCTGGCGGCGGCCCGGTTGACCAGCAGGTAGCGCCCGCGCAGGTCCTTCACGAAGACGGCGTCCGAGGTGCCCGAGATCACCGAGTCGAGCAGTTGTCGCTGCATGTTGGCCTTGCGCAGCGAGCGCTGCAGCGTCTCGGCCAGCACGCTCACGGCCAGGCCGTTGACGGCCACCACCCCCCACTGCGCCCAGTCGCGCACGGCGACGCCGTCGGTCTGGTCCAGGCTGTAGGCGGCAAAGGCCGTGGCCAGCAGGCCCGGCCCCAGGCCGCCGATCAGCGCACTGACCAGCACGGGCAGCATGAACAGCAGCAGCAGCGAGCGTTCACCGAAATGGCTGGCCAGCGTGCTGCTGGCGGCCAGCACGGCCAGGCTCATGGCCAGGGCAAACAGATAGGAGGCCCAGACCGGAAAACGGCGCGGCCCCATTTCCTGGGTGATGGCGGAGGCGCCGCCGCTGTGCGCGGCCGGCACCGAGCACAGCGCGAAGAACAGCAGGAAGTCCGTGGCCAGCACAAAGAACAGCCCTTTGACGACGGAAAGCCAGCCGATATCCGCACTCCCTGCCAATGCGAACAACAGCTTGTCGGACAGAAGGATCCAGCCGAATGCGAACAATCCGTAGCTCACCGTGATCAGTCCGATAAATCGGCGTCTTGCTGATTTGGCCATTTCAGCGTGGCACTCCCTGTGTGTATGGCTGTCCCGAATTATTGCCAATCCCTGCTGGCAATCACGTCGTCATTCACCGAAAACAGGGGCAATAAAACCATTTACCGCACACTGGCTCATTCATAGAGAAATTGCATCGCAGGTTTTTCGCAATGGGTGCAGGAATATCCGTTCTGCCATTTTCCGGGGCTGGCGGCCAACTCAGTCCGGGCTCTGGCGGCAGGGCTGCTGCTCGGTGCGGGCAGCCTCGGCATGCAGCCAGGCCAGGAAGGCCGCCACGGCGGGCCGCCGGGCGTTGCGCGCGGGGTAGACAGCAAAGTGGGCCTTGACGCGCAGGGCCCGGTCCACGCCGAAGGGGGCCACCAGCCGGCCGTCGGCAATGTGGCCGCCCGCATTCATGGCGCTTTCCAGCGCCACGCCCAGGCCCTGCGTGGCCGCGTCCAGCGACATCTGGGCGCGGTCGAAACGCACGGCAAAGCGCTCTGGCGCGCGCAGCTGCGAGAACGACTGGAACCAGTCCGACCACTGGACGATGCTGACGTTGCTCTGGATCAGCGGCACATGCAGCAACTGCTGCACGCGCTGCAGCCCATGCTCGGCCACGAAGGCGGGGCTGGCCAGCGGAAGAATGTGCTCCTCGAACAGGGGCTCCACCTCCAGCTCCGGCCACTGCGCAATGCCGTAGCGGATGTCGATATCGGCCTGGCCCAGCGCGAAGTCGCTGTGCGAATGCGCAGCCGACAGGTTCAGCGCAATGTGCGGGCAGGCCCGCGCAAAGTCCCGCAGCCGGGGCATGAGCCAGAGGCTGGCGATGCTGGGCGCGCAGTGCACGTACAGGCTGTTGCTCATGCTGTGGCGCAGGTCCTCGGTGGCCGAGACGATGGCCGCCAGCGCCCCGCCCACCCGCTCCAGGTAGGCCTGCCCCGGGCGGCTCAGACGCACGCCATGCGCGCTGCGCTCGAACAGGCGCACGCCCAGCTGCGCCTCCAGCTTGGCCACCTGGTGGCTGACGGCCGAGGCCGTCAGGTGCAGCTCGGAGGCCGCCAGCGCGAAGCTGCGCCGGCGCGCCACGGCCTCGAAGGCCTGCAGGTGGGCACTGCTGGGAATGGACGCCATGGCAAGTTCCTCGAAGACGCGGGCAGCTCACGGGCAGACCCCGGGAGACCCCGTACGTGAGCTGAAGAACCGTCATCTTAGGCTGATGAAACATCGTTTGTCTTCATGCTCGTGACAGCCCAAGATGGCTGCATCCACCACCACTACAGCGGAGACAGGCACATGCTGCTCAAGGACAGGGTCGCCATCATCACCGGCGGCGCAGGGATCAACGGACTCGGTTTTGCCACGGCGCGCCAGATGGCCGCCCAGGGGGCCCGCGTGGCCATCCTCGACCTGGAGCGGGCCGATCCGTCCGGCGCGGCCGCACGGCTGGGCGACGGGCACCTGGGGCTGGTGGCCGACGTGACGGACAAGCCATCGTGCGAGGCGGCCGCCGCCGCCGTGCTGCGCGCCTTCGGGCGCATCGATGCGCTGGTCAACAACGCGGGCATCACGCAGGCCGTGGGCACGCTGGAGATCGGCGGGGCCGACTACGACCGCGTGCTCGACGTGAGCCTGCGCGGCACGCTGTACATGTCCCAGGCCGTGCTGCCGGCCATGCGCAGGCAGCAAGCGGGCGCCATCGTCTGCATCTCCTCCGTCTCGGCCCAGCGCGGCGGCGGCATCTTCGGCGGGCCGCACTACTCGGCGGCCAAGGCCGGGGTGCTGGGCCTGGCCCGCGCCATGGCGCGCGAGTTCGGCGGCGATGGCATACGCATCAACTGCGTCACGCCGGGCCTGATCGAGACCGATATCACCCAGGGCAAGCTCGGCCCCGAACGCAAGCGCGAGATCTCCGCCACGATTCCGCTGGCACGCCTGGGCCGCGCCGACGATGTGGCCGGCGCCTGCGTGTTCCTGGCCAGCGACCTGGCTGGCTATTGCACGGGCATCACGCTCGATGTGAACGGCGGGATGCTCATCCACTGACTGCATCCTCACCCGCACCCCACCGGCCTGGCCATGGTGCGCATGGCCCCCCAAAAAGCAAAGGAGACAAGACCATGCAGAACAAGCATTTCCAACGCGCTGCCCTGGCCGCAAGGGCCTTGGCAGCCTGCGCCCTGCTGCTGCCGGCACTGGCCGGCGCCCAGGCCGTGAAGCTCACGCTGGGCCACGGCGCGGCCCCCGACAATCCGCGCCACCTGGCCTCGCTGAAGTTCGCCGAACTCGTGAAGGCGCGCAGCGCGGGCCGTATCGAGGTGCAGGTCGCGCCCTCGGCCCAGCTGGGCGACGACGCGGCCATGGTGACGGCCCTGCGCACGGGCGCGCTGGACCTGTCGGCCAATTCCCAGGGCGCGGTGGCAGCGGCCGTGCCCGAGTACGCGGCCTATGGCATGCCGTTTCTCTTCGCCACGCCGGCCCGTGCCTTCCAGGTGCTGGACGGGCCGCTGGGCCGGGAGCTGGCCGACAAATCGGCCGCCAAGGGCATGGTGGTGCTGGGCTACTGGGACAACGGCATACGCCACATGACCAACAGCAAGCGGCCCCTGCGCAGCGTGGACGATCTCAAGGGCCTGAAGATGCGCACGCCGCCCGACGCGGTGCTGGTGGACATCATCCAGGCCCTGGGGGCCGAGGCCCAGCAGATCAAGTTCGCCGAGCTGTACGTGGCCCTGCAGCAGGGCGTGGTCGATGGCCAGGAGAACCCGCTGGCCAACTTCCACGCCAGCAAGCTGTACGAGGTGCAAAAGCACCTGACGCTGACGGGCCACATGTTCCAGATGACGCCGCTGCTCATGGGCAAGCGCAGCTGGGACCGGCTGCCGGCCGCCGACCGCACGCTGCTGACCGAGGCTGCGCAGGAGGCCACGGCCTACCAGCGCCAGCTGGCGCGCGAGGCCGACGACAAGCTGCTGGACGACATCCGCGCCAAGGGCGTGGAGGTGAGCACCATCGACGCGCGGGCCTTCGCCCAGGCCACGGCCAAGGTACAGGACAAGTGGCTGGCCAGCCCTGCGGGCCCCTATATCGCCAAGGTCGTCAAGGCCGCAGGCGCGCAGTGAAGTGCAGGGAGCCGTCCATGAATCTCATCGAACGCCTGGTCACGGGCCTGTGCCGCGCCGTGCTGTGGACCAGCACCCTGGTGATCTTCGTGATCCTGGTGTGCAACACCGCCCTGCGCTATGCCAGCGGCGCCAGCCTGCAATGGGCCAACGAGGTGCCCGAGCTGCTGTTTCCCTGGCTGGTGATGTCGGGCGTGGTGCTGGCCGCCGCCCATGGTGCCCACATCACCACGAGCTTTCTGGTCGAGGCGCTGCCGGCCCGCGTGCAGCGCGCCACGGCCGTGCTGGGCTGGCTGGCCGTGGCCGCCCTGTACGCCACGCTGGCCTGGTCCACGCTGAACATGCTGGAGATCGTGCATGAAGAGCGCAGCCAGATCCTGGGCATTCCCGGCTCGCTGACCTATGGCTGCGTGATGGTGGGCATGGCGCTGCTGGCCTTGCTGGCCCTGCAGTCGGCCTGGCGCGCCTGCGTGGCGGGCGGGGGCCGGGCATCCGCAGGGGCTGCAGATGCGGCCGATGCCGCAAGTGCCGATGCCGAACCCGCGCGGCCCGTGGCCGCCGTGCACTGGTGAAGGGGGCAGGTCCATGTCCTTCATCATGCTTTTCGTCTTCATGGCGGGCGCCGTGATCGCCATGCCCATTGCCCACGCGCTGCTCATGGGCGCCATGGCAGCGGCCGCCACCTCGGACCGCGTGCCGCTGGACCTGCTGGTGCAGCAGATGGTGGCCCAGGTGCAGAGCTTTCCGCTGATCGCCATTCCGTTCTTCATGCTCACCGGCTCGCTGATGATGGGCGGGCGCCTGGGCGAAGCCCTGGTGGGCGTGCTGTCGGCGCTGATAGGGCGCTTTCACGGCGGGCCGGCCCAGGTGGGGGTGATGTCGTCCACGCTGTTCGGCGGGGTGTCGGGCTCGGCCGTGGCCGATGCCTCGGCCATCGGCTCGCTGATGATCCCGTGGCACAGGCGGCTGGGCTACCCGCCCGCGTTCTCGGCGGCCACGCTGGCGGCGGCGGCCACCATCGACATCCTGATCCCGCCCTCGATCCCCATGATCCTGTTCGCGCTCAGCGCCAATGCCTCGATTGCGGCGCTGTTCGTGGCAGGCATCGTGCCGGGGCTGCTGATGTGCGCGGGCTTCATGGGCGTGTGCTGGTGGGTGGGCCGCAGGCGCGGCTTTCCGCGCGACACCACGCCCTTTGCCTGGCCCGCCTTCCGGCGCCACCTGCTGTACGCCAGCCCGGCCCTGCTGCTGCCGGTGCTGATCATCGTGTTCCTGCGCTTCGGCATCGCCACGCCCACCGAGGTGGCCGTGCTGTCCACGCTGTATGCGGGCCTGGTGTCGGCCGCCATCTACCGCGACCTGGGCTGGCGCCGGCTCAACGATGCGGTGGTGCATGCGGGCTTGGCCACGGGCGTGGTGCTGCTGGTGATCATGGCCTCGTCGGCCATCGGCTGGCTGTTGACCTTCGACCGCATGCCCGACGGCATCGTGCAGTGGGTGCAGTCGCATGTGCATTCGGCCTGGCTGGTGATCGTGCTGATGAACCTGCTGATGCTCTTCATCGGCATGTTCATCGACCTGCCGGCCGCCGTGCTGCTGCTCACGCCGGTGTTCGTGCCGCTGGCCCAGAGCATCGGCATGGACATGACCCAGCTGGGAATCATGATGGTCGTGAACCTGGCCCTGGGGCTGTACACGCCACCCGTGGGCACGACGCTGTTCATCACGAGCTCGCTGGCCCGGGTCAAGGTGGGCCAGACCGTGCGCGAGCTGATTCCCTTCTACCTGGTGGCGCTGGCCGTGCTGGCGCTGGTGTCCTATGTGCCGGCCAGCATCCTGCGCTGAGCCGCGCGCCCTTCCATCCCGAGGAGACGATGCATGAACCAAGAACTGCAACAGCGCCTGGACCGGCTCGCGGCCTGTGCCTGGCGCATACGCCGCCGCGCCCTGCAAATGGGCGAGGTGCAGGGCCAGGGCTACATAGGCCAGGCCCTGGGCTGGGCCGATGTGCTGGCCGTGGCCTATGGCGACGCGCTGCGGCTGCGGCCCGATGAGCCCGGGTGGGAGGGCCGCGACCGCTTCCTGCTCTCGCACGGCCACTACGCCATCGCCTTCTACGCGGCCCTGGCCGAGGCGGGCATCCTGTCCGACGAGGAACTCCAGACCTATGGCAGCGATGACAGCCGCCTGCCCATGTCGGGCATGGCCAGCTATACGCCGGGCATGGAGATTTCGGGCGGCTCGCTGGGCCAGGGCCTGCCGATCGCCGTGGGCATGGCGCTGGCGCTGCGCCACAAGGGCAGCGATGCCTTTGTCTACAACTCCATGTCCGACGGCGAGCTGGACGAGGGCTCGACCTGGGAGGCCGCGCTGTCCGCCGCCCACCACGGGCTGGGCCGGCTGATCTGCCTGGTGGACGTGAACAACCAGCAGGCCGACGGCCCGTCCACGCGCATGCTGGGCTTCGAGCCGCTGGCCGACAAATGGGCCGCCTTCGGCTGGCATGTGCAGCGCGTGGACGGCAACGACCTGGCCCAGGTGGTGCAGGCCTTCGACGCGGCGCGTACGCTGGCCGAGGACCGGCCCCGCGTCATCCTCTGCGACACGCTGATGGGCAAGGGCGTGCCCTTCCTGGAGCAGCGCGAGAAGAACCATTTCATCCGCGTCGATCCGCCCGAGTGGCAGCAGGCCATCGCCATCCTGGACGCATCGCAACCCCTGGAGCCCGCCCTGCCATGAACATGCCTCTTGCCACCCCCAAGCCCCGGCCGACCACCTCGGCCATGATTGCCTCCATCGCCGCCGAGGGTCAGCGCGTGCAGGCCGCGCCCTTCGGCAAGGCCCTGGTGGAGCTGGCCGCCAGCCGGCCCGATGTGGTGGGCATGACGGCCGACCTGGCCAAGTACACCGACCTGCACCTGTTCGCCCAGGCCCACCCCGAGCGCTTCTTCCAGATGGGCATGGCCGAGCAGTTGCTCATGGCCGCCGCCGGCGGCATGGCCAAGGAGGGGCTCACGCCCTTTGCCACCACCTATGCGGTGTTCGGCACGCGCCGGGCCTATGACTTCATCCATCAGGTGATTGCCGAGGAAAACCTGGACGTCAAGATCTGCTGCGCCCTGCCCGGCCTGACCACGGGCTACGGCCCCAGCCACCAGGCCACGGACGATCTGGCCATGATGCGGGCCGTGCCGGGGCTGACCATCGTCGATCCCTGCGATGCGCTGGACATCACCCAGGCCGTGCCCCAGATCGCGGCACACCGCGGCCCCGTCTACATGCGGCTGCTGCGCGGCAACGTGCCGCTGGTGCTGGACGAGTACGACTACCGTTTCGAGCTGGGCAAGGCGAAGATGCTGCGCGAGGGCCGCGAGGTGCTCATCATCTGCAGCGGCTTCATGACCATGCGCGCGCTGGAGGCCGCCCAACTGCTGGCCGCCGACAACGTGGGCGCCGCCGTGCTGCACTGCGCCACCATCAAGCCGCTGGATGTGCAGGCCATCGTGCAGGCCGTGGCCAGCGGGCCGCGCCTGGTGGTGGTGGCGGAGAACCATTCGGTGGTGGGCGGCCTGGGCGAGGCCGTGGCCGGCGCCCTGCTGGAGCGCGATGTGCGGCCCGCGCGCTTTCGGCTGGCGGGCCTGCCGGACGCCTTCCTCGATGCGGGCGCCCTGCCCACGCTGCATGAGCGCTACGGCATCAGCGCCCAGGCGCTGGCGGGACGCATCCGGCAGTGGCTGGACTGAACGCCCGGCGTTGTGGCAGCGGGCGCACCAGAGCAAAGCAGGGCAGTGCAGTGCAGTGCAGATGAGGGCTACTTGGCGGGATCCCCGTCGCGCAACGCCAGCAGGTAGCCCATGCCGCGCACCGTGTGCAGCAGCTTGACCGCATAGGGATCATCGAGCTTGCTGCGCAGCCTGCACACCGCCACATCCACCACGTTGTTCAGCGCATCGACGGGCAGGCTCCAGACCTGCTGCACCAGTTCGGCGCGCGTGACCACATCGCCCTGGCGCTGCAGCAGCAGCCACAGCACGGCGAATTCCTGGCGAGTCAGGTCCAGTCGCCGGCCGGCACGCTCGACCCGCTTTTTCGACAGGTCCAGCACCAGATCCGCCAATGTCAGGCGCAGGCCCTCCTGGCCGGCCGCGCCTCGCATCCGCAGCCGCGCGCGGGCCAGGAACACCGGCAACCTGACGGGTTTGACCAGGTAGTCATCGGCGCCGTTCTGCAGGCAGAACACCTGGTCCTCCAGACTGTCGTTTGCGGTGACCACGATGGTGGGCGTGTCGCCCGCCTGGAGCAGGGTCTGCAGGACCGCACGCCCGCTCTGGCCAGGCAGGTCCAGATCCAGCACGAGCAGGCTGTAGGCGCGGCTCAGTGCCAGGTTGCGGCCCTGCAGACCGTCATGCACGACATCGACGTTGAATCCGTCCTGGCACAGGCCCTGGCACAGGTACTGCGCCGACGGCGGGTGGGCATCCACGATCAGGATCTTCATGTCTTTTCCTTCGCACGCGGGCACAGGCGAGACTCAGGCCAGCACCTGGCGGAGGATCTGCTGCTGCCGCCTGGCCCATTTCGTGCCAATGCGAATGGCATCGCGCTGCTGTGAGGAGGCAGAAGCGAAGAAGACCGTTTCACTGATCTGCAGGCGGTGAAACAGCCGCCGCATCTGCAGGGATCGGGCCCTCAGCGAGCCTTCCGGCGCCAGGGATTCCCCCTGCTGTGCCGAGAACATGGACGCGGCCTGCTCCAGGCAGCGCTGGGCATCGGGCGTGGTCGCGGGCACGGCACGGGGCTCGCACAGCCGGGCCTTGGCCACCAGGGGGTTGTGGCCCACCACCAGCCCCCAGGGACGCATGGCGGTCGAGGGATTGACCGACAGCGCCTCCAGCTTGGTGAGCCCGAACACGCGCGCCAGGCGCAGGCGCATGGCCAGCAGCGGGGCATCTGGCTGTACCGCCTCGATGGCCGCGAGGGCCTCCTCCTCGTTGTCACCGCCCACGGGCAGCAGCAAGGAACGCAGCAGCAGCCCGGACAGCACGTCCCCCTTGGCCGCTGCAGCATGGAGCAGGGCCACGCCCTGTTCCATGGGTTCGATGTGCGTGGCATCACGCAGCACCAGTGCACCCAGACGGCGCTCGGCCTCGGGCAGCCCGTGACGTGCCGCCTTCTCCAGGCAAAAGCGTGCCAGGGTGGGATTGGCCACCGAGCTGCGGTAGTCGGAGCAGATGCGGAACAGGTGCAGCCAGGCGGTGACTATGCCGCCATCGGCAGCGCGCAGCAGCAGGGCTGCGGCCTTGCGCAGGTTCTGCGCATTCACGAGGTTTTCGGGAGCCAGGTGTGCACAGGGCAGCCCCGAAAGCGCCCGTCCAAGCACGTGGCAGGCGCGCACGTCGCCATTGGCGGCGCATCGGTCCAGGCTGGCTTCGATCCAGCCCACGGTCAGCCGTCCCAGGTCATGGCCCGCCATCTCCGCCTGGTGGACCAGGTCGGCAATCAGCTGCTGCATGACCGGGCCATGAGCGGCATGAGGCAGGTCGCGCAGGAGCTCCAGCATCCGCACGGCGCGGTGCGACTGGCCCTTGGCCATGGCCTGCCGGGCCTCGCAGGCCATGACTTCGGCAATGTCCAGCGGCTGTATGGCGCGCAGGATCTGCAACGCCTGCAGCAGCTCGCCGGATGTGTGCGCAGACACGCTGCTTGCCAGATGGCTTGGCAGGGCGGCGCTGCACTTGCCCAGGCACTCCAGCGCCAGATCGAGCTCCCCCCGGATGAGATGCCATGCGGCAAGCTTCTGGCGCCCGACATCCTCATACTCCGCCGCGATCCTCAGGGTCTCCAGCAGCCCGTGCTCCAGCAGCTCCCTGAGCGGCAGATGCAAGGCTATGCAGACCGAGGCCTGGCGCCTGGCCTGAGGCAGTGCGGCCTGCAGATACTCCAACCCCACCGGGATGCTCCTGGAAACGCCGGGTCCCCCGGTCAGATACGCCTCCCCGAGCTGAAGCCTGGCACCCGTGTCCCCTCGCCTGGCCAGCATCCTCAGCTTGACATCCTCGCGCCGCATTTTTCTGTCCCCTCCTATCTTGCGATACCCGCTCACAGCCGTATCAACAACCCGATACGAATTGATTTTTTCTTCTTTACCGGATTCAACCCACGGGATGCTAGCAATCTCCAGAATCCATCTACCCAACAGAAAAGTGACATTCAAGACATATTGAAGAAAGATAACTGCCATGAATGGAATTGCAATCCATTGGTGTTGGCCGGACGGAACATGTTGAGCCCAAAAAACCTGTGATTGGCTTGCCACTCCCCGTCGATTCCTTTTCAAGGCTCCTGGCGCCGGCCTGTGAATTCTAGTATTTACAACAGCATCCGTTTGAAAATGGATGCGCATGGAATCCACATTCAATACAAGGACCAGGCATGAAATTCAATCGTATATTGGCGGCCGCACTGCCCGTCATTTCGCTGGCGGCCAGCGCGCAGTCATCCATCACCCTGTTCGGCATCGTTGACGTCAATGGGCGCTATGTGAAGAACAGCGATCTGCCCAGCAACATGACCATGAACAACAGCGGGCTGTCATCGGGCCGGTTTGGCTTTCGCGGCACCGAGGATCTGGGCGGCGGATTGAGAGCCGAGTTCTGGCTGGAGTCAGACCTCTATGCCGACACCGGCACGACAAACGCCAATGGCAAGTTCTTCCAGCGCCGCTCCACGGTGAGCTTGGCGGGCGGCTTCGGCGAGCTGCGCCTGGGCCGCGATTTCACGCCGGCCGCGCAAAATCCCACCAAGTTCGACCCGTTCAACGTGATCGGCCTGGCAAACTCCAACATCATCAGCCGCCTGCCCGGCACCTTCTCGAACTACTACCGCAGCGACAACGCCATCCAGTACTTCACTCCCAAATGGAGCGGTTTCCAGGCAGAAGTGATGTATGCCCTGGACGAAGACCCGGTGAGCAGCGCCGGCCGCCATTTCGGCAGCCGCCTGACCTACGACAACGGCCCTCTGAACCTGGCGCTCACCTATGGCTCGACCGATGTGAACGCTGCGGGCACCAAGCTCAAGCAATACGGCGCAGGCGCCTCCTACGATTTCGGCTTTGCCAAGCTGATGGGGTATTTCCAGCGCGAGGACCTGCCCTATGGCACCTATGGAACCCGCATTGCGGGCTCCGAGGACCGCTGGCAGGTCGGCCTTACCGTGCCCGTGGGGGCGAACTACATCCGCGCCTCCTATGTGCGCACCGATTCGCGCCGTGGGCCGGTTGCCTTCAATGGCAGCGATGCCAACAGGTATGCGATCGGCTATGTGCACAACCTGTCGCGGCGCACGGCGCTGTATGGAACCCTTGCACGCGTGACCAACAAGGGCGGGGCCAATTTCAGCCTCAATGGCGGAACCACCGGACTGGCTGCGGGCGGCAGCTCCACAGGCGCTGAACTCGGCATGCGCCATAGTTTCTGAAGATTTCCACGCATTTGCTGCAATATGGCTGAAATGTCATCCGGCTGCCCGGATATATAGAAGCCGATGACTCTACAGTCTCCGCCATGGACTGAATACAGTTCATGGCGGATTTCATGAATCCGCCCATGTATCCGCCCTATTTCGGAGGCATATTCAATGAAATCCATATTCATATTGGGCACCGCCGCAATCGTCATGGCTGCATTGCCGGCCCATGCAGAACGCTTTGCAAACGGCAAATCCTATTACGGATCGCCCGCGCCTGCGGGCGTCTACCGTACTGTCGATCTATCGCAGAAAGGGCCCATCAATATCGCCTGCGGCGAAACCGTGAATTTCACCAGCCAGGGCCGCACATTCGCGTGGAAGGTCAGCTCCATCCAGCACAACCATGTCCCGGTGGCGCGCTTTGCGCCGCCCGGTTTCGACACGCAGGGCAAGAGCATCTTCGTCATGCCCGGAGAGCATGAGCTGGGCGGCTGAAAGCGCCGTTGGCAACGAAAAGGGCCCGCAATTCGCGGGCCCTTTTTTGCTGGAGGCAGGCCGAAGCTCAGGCGGCCAGGGCGCCGCGCATGGCGTCGATCACGGCCTTGTAGTCAGGCTTGCCGAAGATGGCGCTGCCGGCCACGAAGGTGTCGGCACCGGCATCGGCCACGCGGCGGATGTTGGTTTCCTTGATGCCGCCGTCCACTTCCAGGCGGATGTCGCGGCCGCTGGCCTCGATGCGCTTGCGCGCGGCCTCGATCTTGCGCAGCGTGCTGTCGATGAAGCTCTGGCCACCGAAGCCGGGGTTCACGCTCATCAGCAAGATGAGGTCGATGTCGTCGATGACCCAGTCCAGCACGTCCAGCGGGGCGGCGGGGTTGAACACCAGGCCGGGCTTGGCGCCCTGGGCGCGGATGTTCTGGATGCTGCGGTGCACGTGGGCCGTGGCATCGGGGTGGAAGCTGATGTAGTCGGCGCCTGCCTTGGCGAAGGCCGTGGCCAGTTCGTCCACGGGCGAGACCATCAGGTGCACGTCGATGGGCACGGGCTGGCCGTCGGGCGTCTTCGCATGGGGCTTCAGGGCCTCGCAGATCATGGGACCGAACGTGAGGTTGGGCACGTAGTGGTTGTCCATCACGTCGAAGTGGATCCAGTCGGCGCCGGAGGCGATCACATTCTTGACCTCGTCACCCAGACGGGCGAAGTCGGCAGACAGGATGGAGGGGGCGATGCGGTAGGTGGGGCTCATGGCCTGCGATTGTCGCAGCTAGCCCATGCCGGCACCAGCGACGGCACAAAGCCATGGGCGGCGGCGCGTGGGGACGTTCGCAAGCCGGTACATTGCGGGCAGTTACCATTGCCGCCATGCCCATGAACGAGTTCCAGGTCCAGGTCCGCCCCGCCTTTTTGCCAGAGCAATCCGCTCCAGCGGCGGGCGTATACGCCTTCTCCTACACGATCACCGTGACCAATACCGGCCAGGTGCCGGGCCAGTTGATCGCGCGCCACTGGATCATCACCAACGAACTGGGCCATGTCGAAGAGGTCAAGGGCCTGGGGGTGATCGGCCGCCAGCCGCTGCTGCAGCCTGGCGAGACCTTCGAGTACACCAGCGGCTGCCAGCTGCGCACGCCCAACGGCAGCATGCAGGGCAGCTATCTGTGCATCAGCCACGAGGGCGAGGTCTTCGAGTGCCCCATCCCGCGCTTTCATTTGCAGTCGGGCGCTGGCGGCGACAGCTTTCCGGACCCTGACAACCGCGTGCTGCACTGAGCGCGTTCCTCGGGGGAGGCGCTAGTCTTCCGCCCTGCCGCAAGACCCCTACATGAAGCGAATCACCCAAGACCTGCCCGGCCTTCTGGCCGCACTCGACCCCGAGGCCGACCTCGCGCACCGCCATATCTGGCTGATCCACCTGCTGGAGTGGGTGCGCGCGCCCAAGCCGTCGGTGGACGGCGCCGTGCAGCGTGTGCAGTTGCTGGTGGAGGCCGTGGAGGCCGACCCGGCCGTGCGCCAGCGCCTGCATGCCTGGTGGCTGCGCTTCATCGACACCGTGGACATCACGGCGCTGCTGGCCGATTTCGGCTTTGCGCCGCGCACCAACATGTTCAGCGAGCTGTCCGAGCGCGCACGCTACAAGCTGCTGCCCAGCACGCCCGAGACGGTGGATGCCTCCGAGCTGTTCATGCTGGCCATGCCCGACGAATTCGACGCGCGCTGGCTGCACGCGCTGGAGGCGCCGCTGCTCGAACGCATCGCGCTGCTGCTGACCGACGGCAGCGAGGGCCAGGGCAGCAGCTTCTGGCAGAACAGCCTGCTGGGCTCCATCACCTATTGCACGGGGCAGATCCTGTCCACGGGCTTTTCGCCCGAACTGCGCCTGCGCATGGACGAGCAGGCGCGCGACGACCAGCCCTTCCACGCCCTGATCCACGACGCCGAGAGCCTGCGCGTGGAGGTGATGCACGCGCTGCGCACCAATGACCGGCGCGATGCGGCCGAGGCCCGGCTGCGCGAGCGCCTGGATGCCTGCCGCGCGGCCGTGACATCGGTCTACACACATTTCGAGTCCGAAGGGATTTCGGTGGGCCTGGTGTTCCGCCTGCGCCAGCTGCGCGCGCGCATCCTGCGTGTCAGGCGGCTGCTGGACTGCCTGGTGGCCGACAACCGCGCCACCGAGACGGCCGACCTGCTGGCCAACCTGGTGTCCGTGGGCATTGAGCGGCGCAGCCTGCGCGCGCTGCTGTCCACCAACACCTCGCTGCTGGCGGCCAAGGTGGCCGAGCGCAGCGCCGAGACCGGCGAGCACTACATCACGCGCACCGGCCGCGAATACCTGTCCATGGCAACCAAGGCCGCCGGCGGCGGCTTCGTGATGGCCTTCACCACGCTGCTGAAGTTCGCGCTCTACGCGCTGGGGCTGTCGGCGTTCTGGGGCGGGCTGGCGGCGGGCATCAACTACTCCATCAGCTTTGTGCTGATCCAGCTGCTGCACTTCACGGTGGCGACCAAACAGCCGGCCATGACGGCACCGGCCATGGCCGCCAAGCTCAAGGACCTGCGCGCCAGCGAGGCCATCGAGGAGTTCGTGGACGAGGTCGCCCACCTGGTGCGCTCGCAGGTGGCGGCCGTGCTGGGCAACGTGCTGGTGGTGCTGCCCATGGTGCTGCTGCTGTCGCTGGGCTATGCCCAGCTGTTCGGCCACACGCCCATCGACGGGCCGCATGCGATTGCCGTGCTCGACTCGCTGAGTCTGCTGGGCATGTCGCCGCTGTTCGCGGCCTTCACGGGCGTGCTGCTGTTCGCCAGCAGCCTGATCGCGGGCTGGGCGGAGAACTGGTTCGTGCTGCGCCGGCTGGACTCGGTGATCCGCTACAACCCCGGCATCACGCGCTGGCTGGGCGCCAAGCGCGCCGACCGCTGGGCGCATTTCTGGCGCAAGAACATTTCGGGCTTTGCCGCCAACGTCTCGCTGGGCATGATGCTGGGCCTGGTGCCCGCGTTCGCTGCCTTCTTCGGCCTGGGGCTGGAGGTGCGCCACGTCACGCTGTCGGCAGGCCAGATCGGTGCCGCCATGGCGGCCCTGGGCTGGCAGGTGCTGCACTCCGACATGTTCTGGTGGGCGGTTGCCCTACTGCCGGTCAATGGCGCGTTGAATGTCACTGTCAGCTTTTATCTGGCATTCCGCGTTGCGATGAGGGCACACAATGTCAGCGGAGTCGACCGCTCGCGCATCTATTCGGCCATCCGCCGCCGTCTGCGCACAGCGCCGCTGAGTTTCTTCCGCCCCTGAGCCTGCGGGACCTCGGGAACCACGCGGAACCCACGTGCTGGCGTGCCCGCCCGGCCTTGCAGCCCGGCAGTCACGCCAGTGGATCGCCAACGAAGTGTCCCCGTGCCAGGCGCACGGGACGCGGGCTTGCCCGCGCCGCAGGGAAGGCCCTGCGGAGCTTCGCTTGCGGGCCACTGGCTCGCGCAAAGGACCTCGCTTATGAATGACATGCTGAGCTTCTGGGAACCGTGGCTGCGGCCATCGGCCGGGTTGGCCACGGTGCAATGGTCCCTGCTGCTGGCCGTGGCCACCATGGTGGGTTACGCCTGCCAGCGCCATGCGGCCCTGCCCAAGGTGGTCGGCTATTCGCTGGTCGGCGGCATTGCCGGGCTGATCGGCTTTGGCGCCAATACCGCCTGGCCGCTGCAGGGCACGGGATTGTTCCTGCTGGAGCTGGGCGTGGCCATCGTGCTGTTCGAATGCGGCGGGCGCATCACGCTGCGCTGGTTCCGCCACAACCCCATGGTGCTGGTGCAAAGCGTGGCCGAATCCGCGTTGACCTATGTGCTGGTCTCCCTGGTGCTGGGCTGGCTGGGCGTGGCCCCCGAAGTGGCCGGGCCGCTGGCCCTGGTGGCCATGGCGGCCTCGCCCCTGGTGCTGACGCGCGTGGTGGCCGACATGCGTGCCGCAGGTGCCGTGACCGATCGCGGCCTGGTGCTGGCCACCCTGTCCACGCTGTATGCGCTGGCCCTGGGCAGCGCCAAGGCGGGCATGCTGACGCAGCCCAAGGCGGGCTTCGTGGCCTCGATCATGCCGGTGCTGGTGGTGCTGGGCGTCTCGGTGGCCGTGGCCCTGGTGCTGGCCGTGCTGATGCGCCTGGCGCTGCGCTTCATGAGCCCGGCCAGCGAGAACACCTCCATCCTCTTTCTCACGCTGATCTCGGCCAGCGTGCCCGTGGCCTCGTACCTGGGCGGCTCGGCGCCGCTGGCGGCGCTGCTGGGCGGCATCCTGCTCAAGCAGTTCAACCCGCGCCCCTGGGCCTGGCCGCGCCAGCTGGGCACGGCGGCCTCGCTGCTGACCATGCTGATGTTCGTGCTGGTCTCCACCGTGGCCGCGCAGGCCGACTGGAGCGCGCCGGTGGCCGGCGTGGTGGGCGCCGTGATCCTGGCACGCCTGGTCGCCAAGACCATGGGCGTGGCCGTGGGCAATGTGGGCACGGGCGCCAACTGGCGCCAGGCCTTCTGGGTGGGCTGCGCCATGGCGCCCATGTCGTCGGTGGCGCTTTTGATCGCCTCGCAGTTCGTGGCCGCCGCGCCCGAGCTGGGCGCGCAGATCGCAGGCGTGGCCCTGCCCACCATTTTGGTGATGGAGGTGCTGGGCGCCGCCCTGGCCACCGTGGCCATCTACCGCTCCGGCGAAAGCTCCCGTCCCTGGAAGCCGCTGAGCCGCACGAATACCGCAGGAGATGAACGTGAGTCTTGAAGCCTTCAACTCGTCCGAACCGCTGACCCTGGGCGTGGAGCTGGAACTGCAGCTGGTCAACACCCACGACTACGACCTGGCCCCCTACGCCGAGGACATGCTGCGCCTCATGCTCAAGAACCCGCTGCCCGGCAGCGTGGTGCCCGAGATGACGAACAGCATGATCGAGATCTCCACCAGCGTCTGCCATTCGGCCTCGGAGGTGCTGGGCCAGCTCAGCCAGATCCGCGATGCGCTGGTCAAAAGCGCCGACAAGCTCAACATCGCCGTGGTGGGCGGCGGCACCCACCCCTTCCAGCAGTGGCATGAGCGGCGCATCTACGACAAGCCCCGCTTCCAGGAGCTGTCGCAGCTGTACGGCTACCTGTCCAAGCAGTTCACCATCTTCGGCCAGCACGTGCACATCGGCTGCCCCGACGCCGATGCGGCCCTGCTGATGCTGCACCGCATGTCGCGCTACATCCCGCACTTCATTGCACTGTCGGCCTCCAGCCCCTATGTGCAGGGCCATGACACGGCCTTCGACTCGGCGCGGCTGAACTCGGTGTTCGCCTTTCCGCTGTCGGGCCGCGCGCCCTGCGTGCTGCACTGGAGCGAGTTCGAGCAGTACTTCGACAAGATGACGCGCACGGGCGTGGTCAAGAGCATGAAGGACTTCTACTGGGACATCCGGCCCAAGCCCGAGTTCGGCACCATCGAGATTCGCGTGTTCGACACGCCGCTGACCATCGAGCGCGCAGCCGCCCTGTCCGGCTATGTGCAGGCGCTGGCCGCCTGGTTCATGGACACCCAGCCCTTCACGCCCGTGGAAGACGACTACCTGGTCTACACCTACAACCGCTTCCAGGCCTGCCGCTTCGGCCTGGAGGCCGTGTACGTGGACCCGGCCACGGGCGAGCATATGCCGCTGGCCGACCACATCCTCAAGACCATGGATGCCGTGGCCGACTACGCGGCCCGCCATGGCGCCGCGCCCGCCCTGCATCTGCTGCGCAGCGACGTGGCCGCCGGCAGCAACGATGCCCGCTGGCTGCGCGAACGCCAGCGCAGCGAGCAGCTGCTGGCCGAGGTCTCGCGCCAGGCGGCCATGCGCTTTCGCGGCCAGGCCGTGTAGACACGACTGGCACGGCATGCATCCAAGGGCTGCTACCGCAGGTTGTGCGTCAAGCCCTCACGTTCAACAAAGCGGCGTTCCTCCACACAACACGCTGTGGCCCCAGCACAATGAAATTGCGTTGGAGAGGGTGGCCGAGCCTTGGCGGCCTGATCCGCGATGTTCTCCATCAAGTCCGGAGGGTCGCGCCATGCAAGAGGTCAGATGTGCCAGCTGCAACCGCAAACTGGCAATGGGAGTTTTCCAGCAACTAAGCATCAAATGCCCACGCTGCGGAACGCTCAATTCCTTGAGAGCCCATATGAGCCCCGAACCCGAGTGCCAGCGAGCGCCCTTGAAGAAAGGAAGCCACCATGGCTCAAGCAACTAAGGTATTAATTGCCGATGGCGACGTGTTGTCCAGCACACCGAATAACGAAGTCATCTATTTCGCATCCAATGCCAGCGGTATTCCTGTGGTGCCGGGATCGCACCATATCTTGCCGACCAACCCCTATACGCTCGTATTCGACGACGCGGGCAAGCCATCCGGGTATGACAGGAAAAACAATCGTCATACTGTCGCGATGGATGTGAAGTTTGTCGAAGACTTCCTTGAAATCGAGTCGTGCCACACGGGCATCATCTCTCGCCACAAGGGCTGGAACAGCGTTCCCTATGTAAGAGGCGACAACCGTGGCGCTGCAGCCATTGCAGGCAAATGGGGCTATGCAGGCGGTAGTGTCGCTCTGGAGGAAATCGAAATCACGAACGATTTCAATAATGGTGAATCGCATCACCCTCCGTCGGCACAGCATCCAAGAGGCGCTATCGGACAGGCAAAACTTCAGGGTGATCGCTGGTATCGCATGGTGCTTGAAAGCATCGTGTTCCATGGCGCCGTCGGGCACAAGGTTAGATTCATCGACAAACAAACCAAATCCATTGTTTACAAACTACCCATCTACTGGTCGGAATTCTCGGGAAACTATGTATCTCGAGACGACGGCAAGGTGTGTGTTTTCAGCATTCATGATCCGGCCAAGCCCGCAGCAGGTTTTTATTTCACGAACCTGATGAGCTATTGGACGCGCGCCCACAAATCGGTTGCACACCCCTGAGAGTACAGGGGCTTGCAGCCCACGCCGTCAGCCCCCGCCATGCAAGTCAGGGCCTTAGACCCTCAAGGCAGCACCGCCGCCGCACGCGCGGCGGTGATCTGCGCGTCGGCGTCGCGCTGCAGCAGCAGGCGCTGGCGCACCAGGTCCTGGGCCGCGGCCGTGACGGCGCTCACGTAGCCGGCCTGATCGACATACAGCTCCTCCAGTGAAGGCCGCGCGTCACCGGCCGCCAGCCGCGCCGCGCGCGTCTTGTGGAAGGGGATGAAGCTGCCCGTGAGGTTGGACAGGTCCACGATGCCCGGCGTGGCCACGTAGTTGAACTCCATGCTGGTGCCCAGCGGTGCCCGCGCCTCCACGCTGCGGATGCCTGCGCGCGTGAGGCCGGTGGCCGCATCGACCTGGGGCACGAGGATGGCGTAGTCCTTGCCCGTGGCGCGCGGCGGCTGCAGCGTGGCGATGCCGCTTTCGTCCTGCGGCACGTACTGCGGGCCGAAGTCGAGCAGCGCAAAGCCGTTGTGGCGCGCCAGGTAGCGGAACTCGGGGATGGCGGTCTGCACGCCGCCCACGCTCCAGCTCAGGCCCTTCATGGCGGGAAAGACCAGCTTGTCGGGCCGCACCAGGGTGCCGTCGGCCAGCTTGGGCACCTGGCTGGCCGGCGGCTCGGTGCCGCGCACCACCCAGTCCTCCAGCGCGATGAACAGCGCGCGGAACGTGTCGTTGAAGTGCACCACGGTGCCGGCCGGATAGACATTGCGCGTGGGCGCATAGCCGATGCTGGCCGTGCCGCCTGCGCCGCCATGCTGGGTGCTGGCGTAGTAGTAGATGCGCGCATTGGCGGGCTGGGCGATGTCGCGCAGGCCGTTGGCATCGGTCAGCACGGGCGAGCCCTGCAGCTGCCAGAACTCCGTGCCCGACAGGCCCAGGAAGAACTTGGGGCAGGTGTTGCTGGCTTCGCAGCGCTTCATCACTCCGCCCTGGCGGCCGCTGACCTCATCGCTGTAGTCCTTGTCCAGGCCACGCGGCGCGGTCTGTCCGAAGGCCGTGTGGTCGGTGCGCAGGCCGCCCCCGCCGCCGGGCACGGCAAAGCGCGTGTTGATGTTGGTCTGGCGCGCGGCCACGTGGGCATACATGCCGTCGAAGACCTTGCCGCCATCGAGCGCCTGGTTGAAGCCCAGGTGCAGGAAAGTCTTCATGGCATTGCCCGACTGCGAAGTGCCCTGGCCGATGGTGTGCGTGATGCGCCCGGCCAGCGGATTGGCCTTGCCGTCGGCGTCGGCCGCCTTGGCGCGGAAGAAGCTCACCGTATCGCGCAGCGCGGCCAGGCCCACGCCCATGACCTTGGGGTCCTTGGCCACGTAGACCAGCTCGTAGAGGTACTGCGGATCGAACCCGCCCTTCAGGCAGACGCTGGTGGCCGCAGGCGTGCCGGGGAAGGGATTGGCGGCGGCATCGCAGCTGGCGAACTTCCAGTCGCCCGCAGGCACGGTCTGGCGCGCATCGGTTTCGTTGATGCGGCGCGTGAGCGAGTAGCCGGCCTGCGTGTTGTCCAGGCTGGCGGGCTCGTAGGGGATCATGGTCCCGTTGAACACGCCGCCTGGCAGGGTCATGGAGGGCACGGCGGCGGCCGGGACCAGCTCGGTGCGGTAGCTGCCCGTAATGCTGCTGCCGTCCTTGCTGCGCGCCACGGGCACGGTGACCGTCAGGCGCGCGGGCGTGGACTTGGGCACATCGCCCTGCCAGGCCGAGTACAGCAGCACATAGCCGCGCTCCAGGTAGACCGCATCGCCGGGCGCGGCCGTGGGGTTGGGCATGGTCAGGATGTTGCCGCGATTGGGCGCGTCATAGCGCAGTACGCCGCTGGCCTTGGACATGTCCTTGGGCTTGAGCATGACGAAGTCGGTGCTGTACTCGACCATGCCGCGCGCATTGACGGGCGCCAGCGCCAGGTCCTGGATCACGGCGTTCTTCGGGTCGGCCGGGTCCAGCTCGCCGCGCAGCACGCCGGTCACTTTTTCGTAGGCGCCGACACTGCCGTAGCTGCCGGCAAAGTCCTCGGTGGCGCTGATGCTCAGCTGCATGCGCGGCGCCTGCGAACCGGCGGGCGAGTCACTGCCGCCGCAGGCGGTCAGCAGGCCGGATGCGGCCAGGGCAAGGGCCAGTGGATGGGTGGATCTGATGTGCATGTTGTCTCCTTGGGGTCATGGCACAGGCAAGGCTCCGCCCTGGCCGCCGTGCATTGCGGCGGCCTAGGACGGTTCGAAAAAAAAAGGGAACGGGAGAGCGGGGAACGGGAGAGCGGGGAGCGGCCTACTCGGGCTGGATGCCGGCGGCCTTGATCACCTGGCCCCACTTCTGGGTCTCGCCCGCCTGGAAGGCGGCCAGCTCCTGGGGCGTGGCGGTCCAGCCCTCGGAGCCGGACATCTCGAAGAAGGACTTGGCGCCCGCGCTGTGCACGGCGTCGGACAGCAGGCGGTTGAGCCGGGCCACCACGGCCTCGGGCGTGCCAGCGGGCGCGTAGGCCGCGAACCAGTAGCCCATGTCGTAGCCCTTGACGCCGGCTTCCTCCAGCGTGGGCACTTCGGGCAGCTGCGGGCTGCGTTTGGTGGTGGAGTAGCCCAGGGCGCGCAGCTTGCCCGACTTGACCTGGGGTACGCCGGTGGAGGTGTCGGTGATCATCAGGTCGATCTGGCCACCCAGCAGGTCGGTGATGGCCAGCGGATTGCTCTTGTAGGGCACGTGCATCAGGTCCACGCCGGCCAGCTGCTTGAGCATTTCACCGGCCACGCGGCTGGAGGAGCTGCCGCTGCCGAACGACAGCTTGCCCGGCTGCTTCTTCGCCGCCGCCAGCAGATCGCCCACGTTCCTGTACGGCGCATCGGCGCGCACCACCAGCACCTGGCCGCCCTTGCCCAGCCCGGCCACGGGCGCGAAGTCCTTGACCGCGTCATAGGGCAGCTTCTTGTACAGATGCTGGTTGGCCGCATGCGTGGTGTTGGTGGTGATCAGCACCGTGTAGCCATCGGCCGCCGAGCGCGCCACCTGCTGGGCCGCGATCATGCCGCTGGCGCCGCCCTTGTTCTCGACCACCACGGCCTGCTTGGTCGCCGTGGTCACGGCCTGGCCCAGCGCCCGTGCCAGCTGGTCGGTGGCGCTGCCGGCCGCAAACGGCACGACGAAGGTGATGGGCTTGGACGGATAGTCCTGGGCCAGCGCCGGTGCTGCGGCGGCTGCCAGCGCGCAGGCGGCCAGCACGAGCGCATGGCGGCGGGGAAGGTTCTGCGAAAAGTTCATGTCTGTCTCCTTTGTTGTGATGAATGTGTGACGGGCGGGTGCTGCCGGCTACTCCGGCGCCAGGTGGGGCAGCAGCGAGGCCGGTATGTGGACCTGCATCTGCAGCAGCCAGTACGACAGCGCCTTGCCGTGGCTGTCGAGGTTGAGCGCGTCGTTGACGCCGCCGTCCAGCACCGCGTCCAGCACCCAGTTCATGGCCTGCAGGCGCTGCAGCACGAAGCGCTGCACGCGCGCCGGGCGCCGGGCGGCGAAGTGCGCGGCCACGCGCTCTTCGGTGATCTGCTCCACCAGCACGGGCCAGCAGGCGGCATTCCAGGCGATGAGGCTGATGTTGGAGCGGTTGCCCTTGTCCCCCGTGCGCCCGTGCGCCAGGCGGTACAACGGCACGGTGACGGGCATCGTGGTCTGCAGTGTGTTCATGCGGCGTGCTCCCCGGCTTCTTTCCCGGCCTCTTTCTCGACCCCTTTTTCGATCTCTTCCTCGGCCCACTTCCACCCGGTGGCGACGCTCTGCTGCGCCAGCAGGCAGGACACCGTGCCCAGCCGCGCGCGCAGCGCCGTGCGCACGCCGCCGCCGCCGGCCGGCCCGCAGGTGTACAGCGCGTTGACCTCGCGCGGCAGGCGCCGCGCCTGGGCCTGCGTGGGGCGCAGCCAGGCGGCGCGCAGGCGCACGTCCTGCGGGGCAGCTGCGCTGGCCGGCTGTGCGTCGCGCCAGCGGCCGGCGTCGTCGCCCAGCACGCTGGCCACGCCGATCCAGTCCAGGCGCAGGTCGCCTGCGGCCTCGCCGCCCAGGCGCTCGCGCAGCACCTCGCCGGCCAGCCGGGCGCGCTCCAGGGCGCGCGGGCCGGCATAGGAGATCTCGCCCTCGGCCAGCCAGCCCGAGGCATGGCAGACATTGACCTTGTAGTGGCCGTTGTGCGCATGGCCGCGCACGCCGCTCAGGCGCACGGCGTCAGGCCCCACCTGGTGCACCTCGGCCTCGGACAGGTCGGCCACCACGTCGGGCGTCAGGTAGGCGGCCGGGTCGTGCACCTCGTACAGCAGTTGTTCCTTGACCGTGCGTTCGCTGACCAGGCCGCCCGTGCCTTCGGGCTTGGTGATGGTGCAGTCGCCCGAGGGTTCGATGATGGCGATGGGATAGCCCAGCCGCGCCAGGCCCTGCACGTCCTTGAAGCCCGGGTCGGCAAAGTAGCCGCCCGTGACCTGGGCGCCGCATTCCAGCAGGTGGCCGGCCATGGTGGCGCGCGCCAGGCGGTCCCAGTCGTCCCAGGCCCAGCCGAAATGCGCCATGGCCGGCCCCAGGGTCAGCGAGGGGTCGGACACGCGGCCGGCCACCACGATCTCGGCGCCGGCCTGCAGGGCCTCGGCAATCGCGCGCGCGCCGATGTAGGCGTTGGCACTGACCAGCGAATCCTCGGGAAACTCCGCACTCAGCGCGGCCCGCAGCGCCCCGCGGTACGCCGGGCCGCTGACATCGTCGCCATGCACGACGGCGACGCGCGGCACGCGCAGGCCCAGGCGCTGCGCCAGCCGCTGGATGCAGCGCGCCGCGCCTTCGGGATTCGCCGCACCGAAGTTGCTGACGATGCGTATGCCATGCGCCAGGCAGTCGGCCAGCACGGGCTCCAGCAGGTCCTCCAGCAGGGGTTCGTAGCCCGCGTCGGGCTGCTCGCGGCGCGCCAGCTGGGCCAGCGCCAGCGTGCGCTCGGCCAGGGTCTCGAAGATCAGGCAGGCGCTCTGGCCGCTGGCCGCCAGGGCGCGCACCACGGGCGCGGCGGCATCGGTGCGGTCGCCCGAGAAGCCGGCTGCGCAGCCCACCCACAGCGGGGGCTTGTCCGGGGCAAAGGAGTTTTCCAGGTGGTCCATGCAGGCCAATGTAGGCAAGGGCTGCTAATCTGTGAAATCGATTATTCGGATCAACTCATCCAAAAACCAGATGAATATCTCCTCCCGCCAGCTCGATGCCTTCATCGCCCTGGCCCAGCTCAGCAGCTTCACGCTGGCCGCGCAGCGCTGCCATCTGTCGCAGCCGGCCTTCAGCGCCCTGATCAAGGGGCTGGAAGACGGCGTGGGCGTGCGCCTGTTCGACCGCAGCACGCGCCATGTGGCGCTGACGCAGGAGGGGGCGCAGTTCCTCGATGCCGCGCAGCGCATACGCGCCGACCTGGGCGATGCCGTGCACGGCCTGCGCGAGGCGGCGGCGCTGCAGCGCGGGCGCGTGTCCATCGCCCTGCTGCCTTCGCTGGCGGCGGCCTGGCTGCCACCCGTGCTGGCGCTGTTCCATGCGCGCCATCCGGGCATACAGCTGCAGGTGTCGGACCTGCTGTCCGAGTCCTGCATCGCCCAGGTGGCCTCGGGCCAGGCCGACCTGGCGCTGGCCGCCATCCGCGCCGACACCGAGGAGCTGCAGGCCGAATGGTTCTGCGCCGACCGTCTGCATCTGGTCTGCCGCGCCGACCATGCGCTGGCGGCCCTGCCCGCGCCGGCCATGGCCGACCTGCGGGACCAGCCCTTCATCCAGCTCGCCCGCCACAGCAGCGTGCGCCAGTACCTGGAATCGCAGGAGCAGGCCCCGCCCCTCAACACCTTGCTGGAAGTGGAGCACCTGGCCACCGTGATGGGCATGGTGCGCGCGGGCCTGGGCATCAGCGTGGTGCCGGCCCTGGCGCTGTTCCACTTCGTGCAGCCTGGCCTGGTGACGCGCCCGCTGGCCGATGCCGACCGCCAGCGCGACCTGTACCTGGTACGCAGGCGCCAGCGCAGCCTGTCGCCTGCCGCCCAGGCCTTCCACGCGCTGGCGCTGGAACATCGGCCCGGTGCGGGCGAGACCACCTGATACGGGGCAGCACGAACCTCGCAGCACAATAGCCCGATCGCCAAACGCATCCGAAAGCCGCCACCGTGGGTGAATTCGACCTGATCCGCCGCTTCTTCCAGCGCCCCGTGCGCCGCGCCGCCCTGGGCGTGGGCGATGACTGCGCCCTGCTCGCCCCGGCGCCGGGCATGCAGCTGGCCGTCTCCAGCGACATGCTGGTCGAGGGCCGGCATTTCTTCGCCGACGTGGACCCGCTCCTGCTGGGCCACAAATCCCTGGCCGTGAACCTGTCCGACCTGGCGGCCTGCGGCGCGCGCCCGCTGGCCTTCACCCTGGCCCTGTCCCTGCCGCGTGCCGATGCGGCCTGGACCGAGGCGTTTGCGGCCGGTCTGCTGGCCCTGGCCGACGCCCACGGCTGCGAGCTGGTCGGCGGCGACACCACCCAGGGGCCCTTGAACATCTGCATCACCGTCTTCGGCGAAGTGCCGCCCGGCCAGGCCCTGCTGCGCAGCGGCGCGCGCGCGGGCGACGACATCTGGGTCAGCGGCAGCCTGGGCGATGCCCGCCTGGCGCTGGAAGCCCTGCTGGGCCACACCACCTTGCCACCCGGCACGCTGGCCGCCGCGCGCCAGCGCCTGGAAGCGCCCACGCCGCGCGTGGCCCTGGGCCAGGCGCTGCGCGGCATTGCCAGCAGCGCGCTGGATGTGAGCGACGGCCTGCTGGGCGACCTGGGCCACATCCTCGAGCAATCCCGCGTGGGCGCCAGCCTGGATACGCGCCTGATCACGCCGCTGCTCGATGCCGGCCAACAGGCGCCCCTGGCCATCGACCTGCTGCACCAGTGCACCCTGTCCGGCGGCGACGACTACGAGCTGTGCTTCACGGCCCCGGCCGACCGGCGCGCTGCCGTGCAGGCCGCAGGCCGCGACAGCGCCACGCGCGTCACGCGCATAGGCTGCATCGAGGCCCCGCCCGGCCTGCGGCTGATCGGCCCGGACGGAGCGGCCATGGCGCCCCGGTGGACCTCATTCGACCACTTCGCTGCGGCCTGACGCCGCGCCAAACCACTTTCATCCGAGAAGGACTGCCCATGGTTCAACGCTCCGCCCTGCCCGCCCTCTCTGCCCTGGCCGCCGCCTGCTTCCTGCTGGCAGGCACCCCGGTCCAGGCCCAGGCACAAGCCCAGGAAGCCACCATCGCCCGCGCCCCCATCGCGCGCGTCACCCTGTATGCGGGCGTGGCCTCGGTGGAGCGCACGGCGCGCATCACGGCCGCCACGCGCCAGCTGGTGTTCGAGTGCCTGCCCGGCTCCATCGACCCGCAGAGCCTGCAGGTCAGCGCCGATGCCGGCGTGCGCCTGGGCGACTACAAGCTGCAGTCGCAGCCGCGCGAACTGGCCTCCAAGGCCTGCGCCAGCCCGCTGGAGCAGCAGATCCGCACGCTGGAAGACCAGCTGGCCGCGCTGGAGGCCGACGAGTCCGCCGCCAAGCTCGTGGGCGACTACCTGCAAGGCCTGGCCAAGCCCGGCGATGACGCCAAAGCCCCCGCCCTGCCCGCCGCCAGCCAGCTGGGCGCCGCCACCGAGGCGCTGCGCAGCACCAGCCGTGGCAACACGCTGCGCGCCCACCAGATCCTGCGGCAAAAGCAGGCGCTGCAGGAGCAGCTCAGGCCGCTGCAGCTCGAACGCGACCGCACGGGCGCAGGCAACGCCCAGGTGATGAAGGTCACCGTGCAACTGGCCAGCCCGGCCGATGCCAATGTGCAGCTCACCTACCAGGTGCGCGGCCCGAGCTGGCAGCCCACCTACCGCGCCCAGCTGGACCCGGCCAAGGGCACGGTGGCCATCGAACGCCTGGCCCTGGTGGCCCAGAACAGCGGTGAGGACTGGAGCCAGGTGCAGCTGCTGCTGTCCACGGGCCAGCCTTCGCGCAGCACGCAGGCGCGCCTGCCCAATCCCTGGACCCTGGATGTGGAACGGCCCCGCCCCGTGGCCGCCATGGCCCCTGCGGCAGCGCCGGCCCCGGCGGCCCCTGCGATGATGCTGGAGCGCGCCCGCAAGCCCGGGGCGGCCAGCGAGGCCGCCGAACTGCCGGTGCTCGATGTCGCCAGCCTCAACACCGCCTACGCCACGCAGTTCTCCGTGCCCTACCGCATCAGCGTGCCCTCCAGCAGCGAGCGCGTGACCCTGGCCCTGGGCTCGCAGAACCTGCCGGCCACCTTGCTCACGCGCACGGCGCCCGCCGTGGAAGAGGCCGCCTACCTGGTGGCCCAGCTGGCCGTGCCGGCCGGTGTCTGGCCCGCAGGCCCCGTGGCCCTGTTCCGCGACGGCGCCTTCGCCGGCCAGGGCCGGCTGGACTTCGGCAACGCCGCCGCGCTGGCCCAGGGCCTGTCCTTCGGCCGTGACGACAAGGTGGTGGTGCGCAACCTGCCCGTGGACTCGGCCACGGGCAGCGGCGGCCTGCTCAGCAGCAGCACCGAACGCCAGGTCACGCGGCGCTTCCAGGTAGACAACCGCCATGACCGCGCCATCGAGCTGCAGGTGGTGGACGCCGCACCCGTCTCGCGCAACGAGCAGATCCGCGTGCAGTCCCAATACAACCCGCAGCCGGCCACCACGCGCTGGAACGACCGCAACGGCATGATCGCCTGGCAGCAGCCGCTGGCCGCTGGCGCCAGCGCCAGCTTCGAGGCACGCCACCAGATCCGCCATCCGCAGGATCTGGCGGTCGAAGAGCGTCAGTGAAGCACCAGGGCCGCGCTTATGATCTGGCCCCATGAGTGACGCGCCGCTGCGGCCGGAGGTTTCCGGCGATCCTGCTACCCCCACCTTTGCCTCTGCGGCGCGCCCACCGGAAGGCCCGCCGCAGGGCGGCATGGCTCGCCCCACGCTGGAATTCATGATGTCCCACCCGGCCCACTTCATCGCCATGGGGCTGGGCTCGGGGCTGGGGCGCATCGCGCCCGGCACCGTGGGCACGCTGTGGGCCTGGCTGTCCTTCCTGCTGCTGCAGCACTGGTTCACGCCCCAGCAGATCGGCCTGCTGATCGCGGGCAGCATTCCCCTGGGCTGGTGGGCCTGCACGGTCACGGCGCGCCACATGCGCGTGGCCGACCCGGGCAACCTGGTCTGGGACGAGATCGTGGCCTTCTGGCTGGTGCTGTGGCTGGTCATGCCCACGGGCTTCTGGGGCCAACTCATCGCCTTTGCGCTGTTTCGCTTCTTCGACGCCGCCAAGCCCCAGCCCGTCAAATGGGCCGACCGGTGCTTCAAGGGCTTCGGCTGGCGCGGCGGCTGGGGGATCATGTTCGATGACCTGGTGGCCGCCTTCTGCACGCTGCTGGTCATCGCCCTGTGGCGCCATTTCATCGGCTGAAGGAGCTGGCATGAACGCATACAACGAACTCGTCGAAACCCTGGCAGGCCTGCTGCTGCAGCGCGGCTGGATGCTGGCCACGGCCGAGAGCTGCACGGGCGGCATGATCGCTGCGGCCTGCACGGACCGCGCCGGCTCCAGCGAATGGTTCGAGCGCGGCCTTGTCAGCTACTCCAACGCGGCCAAGCACGACCTGCTGGGCGTGCCCGAGCCGCTGATCGCCGAGCACGGCGCCGTGAGCGAGCCCGTGGCGCGCGCCATGGCCGAAGGCGCCATCGCCCACTCACGCGCGCAGTGCAGCGTGGCCGTGACAGGCGTGGCCGGGCCGGGCGGCGGCAGCGCCGCCAAGCCCGTGGGCACGGTGTGGTTCGGCTGGAGCGTGTACGGCACCACGCACAGCGAATGCCTGCGCTTTGACGGCGACCGCGCCGCCGTGCGCCAGGCCACCGTGGCACACGCCTTGCAGCGCCTCAATGCGCTGATCAGCGCAAGGCTTTTATGAGCCGGTGCGCGATCTCCTGCAGCGGTGCAGGCAGGGCGCGGTAGCTTTCCAGCAGGCGCTGCTCGTCCACGGGCAGCGGGGCGTTGTCGTCTTCCAGCCCGGCCGTCAGCTCCAGCGCCGTGGTCTGCAGCGCCAGGGCCACGCGGGCCAGGGTGTCGTTCTTGAGGGTGCGGATGGCCCCCGATTCGATCTGCGACACGGCCGAGGCCGTGATGCCTGCGGCCTCGGCCAGCCGGCCCTGGGTCATGCCCAGTTCGGCGCGGCGGGCGCGTATGCGTTCACCGATATGTCTCATGGCCCGTGCATCCAAAGCCTGTGGCGCGGGCGCTCAGGCGCCGTGGCACTTCTTGAACTTCTTGCCGCTGCCGCAGGGGCAGGGGTCGTTGCGGCCCGGCTGCTCGCCCTTGACGATGGTTTCCTGGCGCGGGCCCATGCTCTTCCAGATCTGGCGCAGGTCGTACAGCGCCCAGATGGCCTCGCCGAACTGCTCCACGCGCTCCTGGCTGGTGCTGGCGGGGCCGTCCTCGTCGTACATGCAGACTTCGGGCTTGCCGGTGTCGTCCTCGGTCAGGGCCACGACGGCGTTGAGCGCCTCGTTGAGCCAGCCGGCGGCTTCCTTGTCGCGCGGGGCGGCCCATTCCTCGGCCCAGTTCTCGACCACGAACATGAAGCCCAGCGCCCAGATCTGGCCGAACGAGGGAATCTCGCCGTCATCGGGACGCTCTTCCTCGGGCAGCGACAGGATGGCGCCGCGCATGTCCATGGCCTCGGGCTGGAAGGTGCGGTCGTCTTCCAGCGTCTTCACGTCGGCGTCCAGCTGGGTGCGGATCTCGTCCATGCGCAGGCCCACCAGCTCCAGAAAGCGCGCCTGCTGCGCCGCGTCCTTGAACACTTCCATCAGCGGCAGCGGCTGGCCCTCGGCCACCTCCAGCGTGCCGCCGTCGCCCAGCAGCATGGGCAGCCACTCGGCGGCCGGCACCTCGCGGCGCGTGCAGATCAGCGCCGTCAGGAAACCGTCGCAGAACTCCCACTGCGGAATCTCGTCGCCGCGCGTGCGCAGCTCGTCGAGCAGATCGTCGAGTTCCTCCAGCGCCTCGGGCGTCAGGGCAGGCTCGTCGGGCAGGGCGGTGGCTTCGTGGGCGTCGTTGGACATGGCGGGAATCTCTAGGGAAAACAGGGGGAAGGAACCGGCCACGGCCAGCCCCTCGAATGAATGGCCCGCAGTGTAGCCGTGCCGCCATGTCCGTGGCGCCCGGTCGGAACTTGCCCCCGAAAGCCCAGCCGCCCCGATCGCCCGTGACCCCTGACGGGCGCGGCCCAAAGCCAGGGGCGCCGAGCAAGAGCCGCCTCGCGGCGATGGCGCCGTCCCCCTCCCTCGCGAAGCGAGTAGAGAGGGGGAAGCCGCGCAGCGGCTCAGGGGGTTCAAAGAGTCCTGGCGATGATCTCCTTCATGATCTCGTCACTCCCCCCGTAGATGCGCCCGATGCGCGCATCGGTCCAGGCGCGGCCGATCTGGTATTCGGTCATGTAGCCGTAGCCGCCGTGCAGTTGCAGGAATTCGTCGAGCAGGCGGTTTTGCAGCGCCGTGGCATTGAGCTTGACCATGGCGGCGCGGTCGGGCGCGAGCGCGCGGCGCAGGTGCAGGGCGATGCAGTCGTCCACGAAGACGCGCAGCATGGTGGCCTGGGCCTTGGCCTCGGCCAGCTTGAAGCGCGTGTTCTGGAAGTCGAACACCGGCTGGCCGAAGGCCTTGCGCTCGCGCGTGTAGGCAATGGTCTTGTGCAAAAAGGCCTCGATGGAGGCGGCCGCGCGCACGGCCACCACCAGGCGCTCCTGGGCCAGTTCTTGCATGAGGTACTTGAAGCCCGCGTTCTCCTCGCCCAGCAGGTGGTCGGCCGGCACGCGCACGTTGTCGAAGAACAGCTCCGAGGTGTCCTGCGCCATGAGGCCGATCTTCTCGAGCTTGCGGCCCTTGGAGAAGCCGGGCATGCCGTCCTCGACCACGATCAGGGACACGCCCTTGGCGCCCATCTCGGGCGCGGTCTTGGCGACGACGATGACCAGCTCCGAATTGATGCCGTTGGTGATGAAGGTCTTCTGGCCGTTGAGCACGTAGTGGTCGCCCTCGCGCCGTGCCGTGGTGCGCACGGACTTGAGGTCGCTGCCCGCGCCGGGCTCGGTCATGGCGATGGCGCCGATCAGCTCGCCTGCGGCCATGCGCGGCAGCCAGCGGTCCTTCTGCGCCTTGCTGCCATAGGCATGGATGTAGGGCGCGACGATGTCCGAATGCAGCGGAAAGCCCAGCCCGCTGGCGCCCGTGCGCGCGATTTCCTCCAGCAGCACGGCCGCATGGCCGAAGTCGCCGCCGCCGCCGTAGGGCTCGGGCAGCATGGGGTTGAGCAGGCCTTCGCGCCCGGCCTTGCGCCAGACCTCCTTGGGCACGATGCCCTGGCGCTCCCATTCGGCATGGTGGGGCACGATCTCGCGCTCGAAGAAGCGGCGGGCCTGCTCGCGGAACTGTTCATGGTCTTCGCGGTAGACGGAGCGCTCGGTCAGGTCTTGCATGGGTCGGTATCCGGTGGTTGTCGGTGAGGAAAGACGGTGAAGGGCCGTTCAGGCGCTGCGCAGGTTGAAGCCCGCGTGCGGCTGCTCGCGCAGCCTGTCCTTGAGCACGCGGCGCAGCAGCTTGCCCGTGGGCAGGCGCGGCAGCTCGTCCACGAACTGCAGGCGCTGCGGGCGCTTGAGGCGCGACAGCGTGGCGCCGGCCTCGGCGACGATGGCGCGCGCCATCTCGGCGCTGGCCGCATGGCCCTGGCGCAGCACGACCACGGCCATGGGCTGCTCGCCGAAGTCGGGCTCGGGCACGCCGACCACGGCCACCTCCTGCACGGCCGGGTGCGTGGCCAGCGCGTTCTCTATCTCCTGCGGATAGAGGTTGACGCCGCCCGACAGGATGAGGTCGGCCCGCCGGTCGCTGAGAAAGAGGTAGCCCTCCTCGTCCACATGGCCCAGGTCGCCGTAGGTGGCCCAGCCACGCTCGTCGATGGCCTCGCGGGTCTTGGCGGGGTCGTTGAGGTAGGCGAAGGGCGCCACGTCCGAGAAGAACACGCGGCCGATCTGGCCTGCAGGCAGCTCCTGCCCGTCGTCGCCCACGATGCGCAGCCGCCCGTAGCTGGCGCGGCCCACCGAGCCTGGGCGCCGGCGCCATTCGGCGGAGTTGATCAGGGTGATGCCGCAGCCTTCGGAGCCTGCGTAGTACTCCAGCAGGATGTCGCCCCACCAGTCCAGCAGCGCCTGCTTGACGGCCACCGGGCAGGGCGCGGCCGCATGGATGGCGCAGCGGTGGCTGGACAGGTCATAGCCGTGCCGCACCTCCTCGGGCAGCTGCAGCAGGCGGCCCAGCATGGTCGGCACCCACTGGCTGTGGGTGATGCGGTAGCGCTCGATCATGGCCAGCGCCTGCTGGGCGTCGAAGCGCGCCGTGATCACCACCGCGCCGCCGCCGTCCAGCGTGCGCAGGCAGTAGCGCAGCGGCGCTGCGTGGTACAGCGGCGCGGGCGAGAGGTAGACCGCTTCGGCATCAAAGCCCATGTTGCGCTGCCAGGCCAGGAATTCGGGGTCGGCCTGCGTGCGGTAGAGCGCCGCCGGCAGCGCCTTCTTGATCCCCTTGGGCCGGCCCGTGGTGCCGGAGGAGTACAGCAGGTCGCGCCCCAGCGGACGGCTGGACAGGTCGATGGGCGCGGGCGCCTGCGCACGCCAGGCGGCCAGGGCATCGGCCAGCGACGGCAGGCCCGTGGATGCGCAGTCTCCGTCCACCGAATGCACGGTGGCCGCCAGCGCAGCCGGCAGCTGCGCCGCCGTGGCGGCCGAGGCAAAGACATGGCGCGCCCCGCTGTCGCCCAGGATGTAGGCCACCTCGGGGGCCGTCAGGTGGGTGCTGATGACCACCGCGTACAGGCCCGCCAGGCGCGCGGCCAGCACCAGCTCCAGGATCTCCACGCGGTTTTCCATCAGCACGGCCACCGTGTCGCCGGCCGCCAGGCCCTGCCCGGCCATCCACTGCGCCACCTCGCGCGAGCGCTGCGCCAGCGCGCCCGCCGTGTGCTGCTGGCCGCTGTCGCCCATGGTCAGCGCAACGCGGTCGGGCCGGGCATCGGCCCAGCTGTGAAAATCATGCACGCCTGTCTCCTTTGCTTTTTTTGAATCCGACGTCTCGAATTCATCGGGTTTTCAGCAAGTATTTTTGTTTACGCTCGGTTTTTCATCCGGGAAAACGCTTTGTTCAATGCAAATTTCGAGACTTATCATTCATTTCATGAACCTCCAGTCTCATTAAATCCGCATGAACACTCCTGTCATCGTCGATGCCATCCGCAGTCCCATGGCCCGGGCCAAGCCCGATGGCGCCCTGGCCCAGCTCCACCCCGTCGATCTGCTCAGCCAGGTGCTGGAGCAGCTCGTGCAGCGCAGCCGCATCGACCCCGGCGCGGTGGACGATGTGATCACCGGCTGCGTGAGCCAGGCGGGAGAGCAGGCCGGCACGCCGGGCCGCCTGGCCTGGTTGGCCGCAGGCCTGCCGGCCCATGTGCCGTCTACCACCATCGACCGCAAGTGCGGCTCCAGCCAGCAGGCCGTGCACTTTGCCGTGCAGGCCATCATGTCGGGCACGCAGGACATGGTGATCGCCTGCGGCGTGGAGTCCATGAGCCGCGTGCCCATGGGCAGCTCGCGCATGGGGCAGAACACCACGGGCGCGCGCTTCGATGCGCGCTTCGCGCCGGGGCTGGTGGGCCAGGGCGTGTCGGCCGACCTCGTGGCCGCGCGCTGGGGCCTGGGCCGCGAGGAACTGGATGCCTATGCCGCGCGATCGCACCAGCGCGCCCATGCGGCCCAGTCGGCCGGGCACTTCGAGCGCGAGATCGTGGGCATCACCACGCCTGCCGGCCTCGTCACGGCCGACGAGACCATCCGCCCGGGCACCACGGTGCAGAAGCTGGGCGCGCTCAAGGCCGTGTTCCAGAACGACGAGCTGTCGGCGCGCTTTCCGCAGATCCGCTGGCACACCACGGCGGGCAATGCCTCGCAGATGACCGACGGCGCCAGCGCCATGCTGCTGATGAGCGAGAAGCGCGCCCAGCAACTGGGCCTGCGCCCGCGTGCGCGCTTCGTGGCGCTGGACGTGGTGGGCGACGATCCGCTGTACATGCTCACGGCCCCCATTCCCGCCACGCGGCGCGTGCTGGCCAAGGCCGGCATGCGGCTGGAGCAGATGGACCACTGCGAGATCAACGAGGCCTTCGCCTCCGTGCCGCTGGCTTGGCAAAAAGAACTGGGCGCCGACCCCGAGCGGCTGAACCCGCGCGGCGGCGCCATCGCCCTGGGGCATCCGCTGGGCGCCTCGGGCATCCGCCTGATGACCACCATGCTGCACGCGCTGGAGGACAGCGGCGCGCGCTATGGCCTGCAATCCATGTGCGAGGCCGGCGGCATGGCCAACGCCACCATCATCGAACGCCTGTGAGCCAGGCACCGGAGACACATCCATGCAACTGCAAGAGAACATGACGGCCCTGGTGACGGGCGGCGTATCGGGCCTGGGCGAGGCATCGGCCCAGGCGCTGCTGGAACGCGGCCTGAACGTGGTGGTGGTGGACCTGAACGAGGACCGCGGCGCGGCCATGGTGGACGCCGCCCGCCAGCGCCATGGCAGCAGCCTGCGCTTCGTGAAGGCCGACGTGGCCGACGCCGACCAGATGGCCGCCGCCATTGCGGCCGCCGAGGACTTCGGCGAGTTCCGCGCCCTGGTGCACTGCGCGGGCGTGGGCGGGCCGCTGCGGCTGGTGGAGAAGGACGGCAGCCCCGGCTCGCTGGACAAGTACACGGGCATCGTGCGCGTGAACCTGATCGGCACCTTCAACACGCTGCGCCTGGCCGCCGCCAGCATGGCGCGCAACGAGCCCGTGCAAGGCGAGCGCGGCGCCTGCGTGCTCACGGCCTCGGTGGCGGGCTATGAGGGGCAGATCGGCCAGATTCCCTACGCCTCGGCCAAGGCCGGCATCATCGGCATGACCATCGTCGCCGCGCGCGACCTGGCCACGCGCATGATCCGCGTGTGCACCATTGCGCCGGGCCTGTTCGACACGCCCATCCTGGCCAAGCTGCCCGACAACATCCGCCAGTCGCTGGCCGCCTCCGTGCCCAACCCCGCACGCCTGGGCCATCCGTCCGAGTACGCGATGACCGCGCTGCACATCCTGGAGAACCCCATGCTCAATGGCGAGACGATTCGCCTGGACGGTGCCATTCGGATGAGTCCTCGCTGAGAAGCGCCCTGGCCCAGCACACGCGCGGAGAAGAAACACCATGTTCAAACGCCTCACGCTGGCCGCTGCCGCCTGGCTGTGCGCCACGGCAGCCATTGCAGCCGATGCCTGGCCCACGCGGCCCATCACCCTGGTCGTGCCGGGCGCGGCCGGGGGCTCCACCGACATTCCCGCGCGGCTGCTGGCGCTCAAGCTGGGCGAGCGGCTGGGCCAGCCCGTCATCGTGGACAACAGGCCCGGCGCGGGCGGCTCCATCGGTGCCAGCCAGGTGGCACGCGCGCAGCCGGACGGCTATACGGTGCTGGTGGGCAACACGGGCTCCAACGCCATCAACTACACGGCCTACAAGAAGCTGCCCTACAGGCCCGAGGACTTCGTGGCGCTGACGGACATGATCTCGTTTTCCAACGTGCTGGTCGTGCCGCAGGCATCGCCGGTGCGCTCGCTGGACGATCTGCTCAAGGCCGCGCGGCAGGCGCCGGGCAAGCTGTCGTTCTCCTCGGCCGGCGTGGGCCAGACCACGCACCTCATGGGCGAGGTGCTGCGCGAGCGCACGGGCGTGGACGTGGTGCATGTGCCCTACCGCGGCTCGGCACCGGCCACGGCGGCCATCGTCTCGGGAGAGACGCAGTTCATGTTCGACAACCTCACGGCATCGCTGGTGCATATCAAGGCCGGCAAGCTGCATCCCATCGCCGTGACGGGCGCGCAGCGCGAGCCCGAGCTGCCCAACGTGCCCACCACCACCGAACTGGGCCTGCAGGACTTCGACAAGGTCGGCTGGATGGGTTTCTTCCTGCCCGCGCAGACGCCGCCCGCCGTGGTGCGCAAGCTCACCGACGGCCTTGTCGCCGTGCTCCGGGACCCCGAGGTGGCGCGCCGCTACCGCGAGCTCGGCGGCCGCCCCGGCGGCATGCCGCAGGCGCAGTTCACCCAGCTGGTGGACAACGACCGCAAGAGCTGGGGCGCGCTGATCACCAGCCGCCAGCTGCAACTCGACTGAACTGATTTCGACGGAGACGCCATGAAGGTGCTGGACAGCGTGCGCGTGCTGGAGATTGGCGGCATCGGCCCGGGGCCATTCTGCGCCATGCATCTGGCGGACCTGGGGGCCGATGTGGTGTCCATCGTGCGGCCCGAGGCCGGACCTGCTGCGGGCGCCTCCACGCTGTCGCGCGGCAAGCGCTCGGTGTTCGCCGATCTCAAGTCACCCGAAGGGCGTGACCTGGTGCTCGCCCTGGTGCGCGATGCCGATGCGCTGATCGAAGGCATGCGGCCCGGCGCCATGGAGCGCCTGGGCCTGGGACCCGAAGCCTGCCAGGCCCTCAACCCGCGCCTGGTGTATGGCCGCATGACGGGCTGGGGCCAGGACGGCCCGCTGGCCCAGGCTGCCGGCCACGACAACAACTATGCGGCCGTCTCGGGCGCACTGTGGGGATGCGCGCCGGCCGATGCCCGGCCGGTCTCGCCGTTTGCCACGCTGGGCGACATCGGCGGCGGCGCCATGTACCTGATGACGGGGTTGCTGGCCGGCATCGTACAGGCACGCGCCACGGGGCGCGGCACGGTGGTGGACGCGGCCATCGTCGATGGTGCGGCGCACATGCTCAACCTCATGCTGCATGCGCGCCAGCGCGGCCTGGTGGCCGACGAGCGCGGCCACAGCATCCACGACAGTGCGCCGTTCTACGAAACCTATGCCTGTGCCGATGGCGGCTTCATCACCGTGGGCGCCATCGAGCCGCAGTTCCACGCCCTGCTGCTGGACAGGCTGGGCCTGGCCGATGCCGCAGCGTTCCAGGGCCCCCAGTGGGACCGCGCCGCCTGGCCCGCGCGGCGCGCGCAGCTGCAGGCGCTGTTCGCCTCCAGGCCCCGCGCGCACTGGCAGCAATTGCTGGAGGGCAGCGATGCCTGCTTCGGCGCCGTGCTCAGCCCTGTGGAAGCCGCCAGCCATCCGCACCTTCAGGCGCGTGGCGTCTATCTGCAGCCCGAAGGCGGCGCCCTGCAGGCCAGCCCCGCGCCGCGCTTTGACGGCCAGGCCTATGCACCGGGTCCTGCAAATGCCGCAGGCTCCGACACCGCCAGCGTGCGGGAGAAGGTGAGCGCAGGGCGCGCGCAGGAAGTCTGGCGCAGCGCCCGCTGATTCACGAAAGGCTGGAGGCGCCCAGCATGCCCTCGACCAGGCGCACCAGCGTGATCAGGCGCGGCCCGGCATCGCTTTCCAGCGCGCGGCTTTGCGGGCTGTAGATGGGCAGGGAGACCGAGAACACCCAGTACTCGCCGTCCTTGGCCGTGGACATGGGCACGGCAATGGACTGGATCTCGCGGTGCAGGTCGCCGTGGCTGCGGCAAAAGCCGTGCTCGGCCAGGTCGCGCCGCGCATCGTCGAGCCGCTCGCGCAGTTGCTGGGCGCGTGCGGGATCGTCGGCCTGCAGCTCGGCGATGAAGGCCTCGCGCTCGGCCTCGGGCAGGCTCAGCAGGTAGGCGCGGCCCGTGGCGGTGCGCGACAGCGAGATGTGCACGCCGATCTCGGGCAGGAAGACCTTGTTGGTCAGGCCGTTGGCCAGCTCCACCAGGCACAGCTGGCGGCCGTGGCCCACGGCCAGCTGGATCTGGCCCTCCAGGTGATTGGCCAGCTCCTGCATGTGCGGCCGCGCGAACTGGCGCATGTGCATGCGCGCCAGCACGGGCGAGGACAGGTTCAGCAGCCCCACGCCCGGCACGTACTTGGACAGGCGGTCCGAGTAGCGCATCAGGTTCAGTTCGCACAGGGTGTCGATCAGGCGGAACAGCGTGGGCTTGGGCAGGCCCGTCATGTCCATCAGTTCACGGGCGCTGAGTTCCTGGTGCTTGTTGGAAAAGCACTGGAGCACGGAGATGCCGCGCACCAGGGCGGCCACCAGCTTGCCACTGTCTTCTGTGTTCATGAATGGTTTTCGGCACTGCTAAAGATGAAACGATTGTCTCAATTTTCCGGCTGCCGGGCGGCAAATCCACCGGCCTTGCCGCAGTGCAAACCCTGGCGCCACCGCCGGCCGGCGCAAGCGGCAAGTCCTGGCACGGCACAATTGCCGCATCCGGCTGGCGTTGCGCGCCAGCCACTCACTTTCCAGAGCCTGCCGTGTCCGAACCGTCCTCCGCCGTCCCGCCTCCCGAGCCGCCAGACTACGACGCCTTTTTGCGCGCCCATGTGCTGAGCCAGCCTCTCAGCATCCAGCGCTATGACCGGGAAGACGAAACCATCTGGGTCAAGCGCGCGGGCGCCAGCAACCCGGCATGGCGCTATCGCGCGCTGGCCCTGCTCGCCTTGTGCCTGCGCCTGCCCGTGCTGCGGCCCGTGCCCAATCCCGGCGGCCACGAAGCCATCCGCACAGAGGTACGCCGCCTGCGCCAGCTCGCGCAGCGCGGCCTGCGCGTGCCTGCCGTGCTGGCCGAGTGCGAGGACGGCTTTGCCATGCGCCACCTGGGCAGCCCCGGCGTGGAAGCGCCCTCGCTGGGCAATGCCATGGAAGCCGCCCTGCCCCGGAGCGATGGCAGCACGCTGGCGCTGTGGCTGCAGGGCCTGCAGACGCTGCAGCAGGTGCATGGCAGCGGCGACTGCCTGAGCCAGGCCTTTGCGCGCAACATGGTCTGCTGTGCCGATGGCGTGATCGGCTTCATCGACTTCGAGGACGATCCCGCCGCCCACCTGCCCCTGGCGCTGTGCCGCGTGCGCGATGCCCTGTGCTACGCGCACTCCACGGCCTGGATACTGGAGCAGGCCGGCGCCATGCCGGCCGCGCGCACGGCTTGGCGGGATTTCGTGCAGTCCATGGAGCCCGAAACCCGCGCCCTGATGGCGCGCACCGTGAAACAGCTGGCCTGGGTGCGCCGCCTGCCCGAAAGCCGCCGCCTGGGCCGCGACATGCAGCGCGTGCGCATGGCCTACACGCTGGTGACGCCGTAGCGGCAGCGGGCTGCAGGCCTCAGCCGGGCCTCAGCCGGGCAGGTGGCCCAGCGAGGCGCTGACGCGCGCCGCTTCGGCGCGCAGGGCCCGGGCCACCGCGCCCTGCGGGTCCGGGTCGAAGCCGCCGCTGGCGCCCAGCGCGCACAGCACGCCCACCACATGGCCCGTGTAGTCGTGCAGCGGCGCCGCCACGGCGCTGATGCCCGGCAGGTTGACGTCGCGCACCGAGGCGCAGCCCGCAGCGCGGATCTCGCGGCGCAGCGTGCCCAGCGGGTCCGCGCCATCGAGCAGCGCGCGCCGCGCGGCCGGCGCTTCGGCCAGCTCCCGGGCCAGCAGCGCATCCACGCGGGCATCGTCGTCCATGAAGGCGAAGAAGGCGCGCCCCGTGGCCGACCACAGCAGCGACATCACCGAGCCCACGCGCACATTGACGGTGACCGGCAGGCCGGGCTCCTCGAAGCGCACGATGGTCGGCCCCAGGTTGCCCATCACGGCCACGAAGCTGGTGACCTGCAAGGCCTCGCGCAGGTGCAATAGTGCCGGCTCGGCCAGGCGGATGGGGTCGGACTGCCGCATGGCGGCCAGGCCCACGCGCATGGCCTCGGCCGCCAGCGCGTACTGCGTGCCGCCACGGTCCTGCTCCACCAGCCCCTCGGCCATCAGGCTGGCCAGGTAGCGGTGGACCTTGGCCGGGCTTTCCTCCACCGCGCCCGCGATGGCCGTGAGGCTGGCGCGTCCGCCCAGCGTGGCCAGGGCCTTGAGCACGGCCAGGCAGGTCTCGGCGGCCTGCACGCGCTGGCGCCTTTCGCGCGGCGGCGCGGGCTCGTCAATCTCGGAGGCAGCAGTGGAAGTCATGGCGGCAGGGCGGGTCTGGAAACGCCTGTTTTAAGGGCTGGCGGGGCATTGTGCCGCAGCTTGCGGGTAATCCCGGGCGGTGTTTTTACGCAATGCGTAGAAAAATTACGCAAAACAAGATTCCATGGATTCCACCCAGGCCTCACCGGAGACAAGCCCCCATGCACAAGCGCCTCTTCCTCACCACACTGGCCGCAGGCCTGCTATCGGCCACTGCCCTGCCTGGCGCGCTGGCCCAGGACGGATTCCCCAGCAGGAACGTGCGCTGGATCGTTCCCTACGCGGCCGGCGGCGGCTCGGACTTCCTGGCCCGCACCATAGGCCAGGCCTGGGGCGGCCAGGTGCACCAGCCCATCGTGGTGGACAACCGCCCGGGCGGCAACACGGCCATAGGCGCCTCGGAAACCGCGCGGGCCGCCGCCGATGGCTACACCGTGCTGTCGGCCGACAACGGCACCCTGGTCTTCAATCCCGTGCTCTACAAGAGCCTCAGCTACAACCCCGCCAGGGACCTCGCGCCGGTCACGCTGATGGGCCGCTTCCCGATGATCCTGGTGGCAGGCCCCGGCATGGCAGCGGCCACGGCCAAAGACTTCCTGGCCCAGGCGCGCACCAGCAAGGACGGCGTGAACTACGCCTCGGCCGGTGCCGGCAGCCCGCACCACCTGGCCATGGAACTGCTCAGGGTGGAGGCCGGCCTGAAGCTGGTGCACGCGCCCTACAAGGGCGCGGCGCCGGCCCTGGGCGACGTGGCGGGCGGCCAGGTGCCCGTGATGATGGTGGACCTGGCCGCGGGCGCAGGCTTCATCAAGGGCGGCAAGGTCCGCCCGCTGGCCGTGGCCAACGCCACGCGCCTGCCCCAGTTGCCCGACGTGCCCACCTTCGCCGAGCTGGGCCTGCCCAAGGTGCAGGCCGCCGCCCTGGTGGGACTGGTGGCGCCCGCCAGGACCCCGGCCCCGGTCATCGCGGCCCTGCACCGGCAGGTCGTGGCCGCGATCAACGAGCCCGCCGTGCGCCAGAAGCTCGTGGATTTCGGCGTGGAGCCCGTGGGCAACACGCCCGAGCAGTTCGCCGCGCTGCTGGCCAGCGAAAGCACGCGCTGGCACCAGCTGATCCGCGACCAGAACATCACTTTGGATTGACCCTCCGCGCCTCCTGCCTGCGAACCTGCCATGACTGCCTCCGCCGCCCCCGACACCGCCCCGTCCGCCTTTGCGTCCGGCTCTGCGCCAGCCTCCGCGCGCTGCCCCTTCGACCACCGCCAGCCCAGCGGCCAGACCGGCCCCACGGGCTGCCCCGTCAGCGCGGGTGCCGCGGCCTTCGACCCGTTCAGCGACGGCTACCAGCAGGACCCGCCCGAATATGTGCGCTGGGCGCGCGAGCAGGAGCCGGTGTTCTACAGCCCGCAACTGGGCTACTGGGTGGTCACGCGCTTCGACGACATCAAGGCGGTGTTCCGCGACAACATCGCCTTCAGTCCCTCGATCGCGCTGGAGAAGATCACGCCCACGGGCGAGGAGGCCAATGCCGTGCTGGCCTCCTACGGCTTCGCGCTGAACCGCACCCTGGTCAACGAGGACGAGCCCGCCCACATGCCGCGCCGCCGCGCGCTGATGGACCCGTTCACGCCCGAGGAGCTGCGCCACCACGAGCCCATGGTGCGCGAGCTGGCGCGCGCCTATGTGGACCGCTTCATCGACGACGGCCTTGCCGACCTTGTGGACCAGATGCTGTGGGAGGTGCCGCTGACCGTGGCCCTGCACTTTCTCGGCGTGCCCGAGGAGGACATGGACAAGCTGCGCGAGTACTCCATCGCCCACACCGTCAACACCTGGGGCCGGCCCCGGCCAGAGCAGCAGGTGGCCGTGGCCCATGCGGTGGGCAACTTCTGGCAGCTGGCCGGCAAGGTGCTGGCCAAGATGCGCGAGAACCCCGATGCGCCGGGCTGGATGCAATACGGCATACGCAAGCAAAAGGAGCTTCCCGAGGTCGTCACCGACTCCTACCTGCACTCCATGATGATGGCAGGAATCGTGGCCGCGCACGAGACCACGGCCAATGCCACGGCCAACGCCGTCAAGCTGCTGCTGCAGCATCCCGGCGCCTGGAAGCAGATCTGCGAGAACCCTGCGCTGATCCCCAATGCCGTGGAGGAATGCCTGCGCCACAACGGCTCGGTGGCCGCCTGGCGGCGCCTGGCCACGCGCGACGTGGTGATCGGCGGCGTGGCCGTGCCGGCGGGCTCGAAGCTGCTCATCGTGACCTCGTCGGCCAACCACGACGAGCGGCATTTCGCCGATGCCGACTTCTTCGACATCCACCGCGACAACGCCGGCGACCACCTGACCTTCGGCTATGGCTCGCACCAGTGCATGGGCAAGAACCTGGCGCGCATGGAGATGCAGATCTTCCTGGAGGAGTTCACGCGCCGCCTTCCCCACATGCGGCTGGCCGAGCAGCGGTTCACCTACGTGCCCAACACCTCGTTCCGGGGTCCCGAGCACCTGTGGGTGGAGTGGGACCCGGCCCTGAACCCCGAGCGCGCCCGTCCCGCCCTGCTGCAGGCGCGCCAGCCCGTGCGCATCGGCGAAGCCCTGCAGGGCGGCGCCAGCCGGCCCATGGTCGTGGCCGAGGCCGAGGCTGCCGCCGAAGGCGTGCTGCGCCTGCGCCTGAAGGCCGCCGATGGACACGCCCTGCCGCGCTGGACGCCGGGCTCGCACATCGACCTGCAATGCGGCGACACGGGCCTGTCACGCCAGTACTCGCTGTGCGGCGACCCGCAGGACACCGGCAGCTACGAGATTGCCGTGCTGCGCGAGGCCAACGGCCGTGGCGGCTCGGCCTGGGTGCACGAGCATCTGCACCGCGGCGCCACCGTACAGGTGCGGGGCCCGCGCAACCATTTCCCGCTGGACGAAGGCGCCAGCCACCTGATCCTGGTGGCCGGCGGCATCGGCATCACGCCCATCTCGGCCATGGCACGGCGCGCCAGGGCGCTGGGCCTGTCCTATGAAATCCACTACAGCGGCCGGCGCCGCGCGGGCATGGCGCTGCTGTCGCCGCTGCTGGCCGAGCATGGCGCCAGGCTGCATCTGTACGTGGCGGAGGAAGGCCGGCGCGCCGACTACGCCGCCCTGCTGGCCACGCCGCGCGCCGGAGCCCGCATCCATGCCTGCGGACCGGCACGCATGCTGGACGGCCTGGAGGCCGCCAGCCGCCACTGGCCCGAGGACAGCCTGCGCGTGGAGCATTTCGTCTCCACCGTGGGGGCGCTGGACCCTGCCAGGGAGCAGGGCTTCGAGGTGGAACTGCGCGCCTCAGGCCTTGTGCTGCAGGTGCGCAACGACCAGACGCTGCTGGACGCCCTGCGCAGCGCGAAGATCGAAGTGCAAAGCGACTGCCGGGAAGGGCTGTGCGGGTCCTGCGAAGTGCCCGTGCTCGACGGCGAGGTGGACCACCGCGACATGGTGCTCACGCGCGGCGAGCGCGCGGCCTGCACCAAGATGATGAGCTGCTGCTCGCGCGCCAGGAGCGGCAGGCTGGTGCTGGGCCTGTAGCCAGGGCTACAGGGCAGCCCGGCGCCCGCAAGCCCGGCGCCCAGAAACACAAAAGCCCCAAGGCCATCATCGGCAATGGGGCGATCGCATCGGTGGGCGCGCTTCGGGGCGCACCTGCCTCCAACCGGATTACTGGTTGGCGATTTCGAGCTCGGCGTTGCGGGCTTGCTGGATGAAATCGATCAGGGAATAGATTGCTTGGCGCATGGTGAACTTCCTTACTGAGACGCTCAACAATCACTGGCGGCATGCATCTCAAGTGCCGCGAATGCCGGGAAAACCCTCTAAGCGTTTACCCTAGGTCTAAGTATAAACCACTAGATCCGCCCATGCAAAGGCACAGTTGTAAGCGCACGTCAAGATTCCGCAGAGGAGCCCAACTGCGTCCCAATGTCAGGCATGGGATGATTCAGGCTTATGACCGCGCCTTCCGTTTCTCTCGCACCCTGGCACATAGAGCCGCTGAACCCGGCCGAGGCGCCGTGGCCGCTGCTGCTGTCGGCGGATCCGTCGCGGGAGAAGGTGCGCGGCTATCTGGCGGGCTCCACCTGTTTTGCCGCGCGCGAGTCCTTCCAGCGCGAAGGCCAGCCGCCGCGTCCCGGCGGGCGCGGCGAGGTATTGGGCATGTGCGTGCTGGTGCCGCTGCGCGCCAGCGGCGATGAGGCCTCAGGCCCACCCGCCTGGGAGCTGATGAACATCGCGGTCGCGGAATCGCTGCACCACCGGGGCCTGGGCAGCGCCCTGCTGCGGCGTGCCATCGAATGGGCGCGCTCCCAGCGAGCGCCGCGCATCGAGGTCGGCACGGGCAGCTTCGGCGACCAGCTGGTCTTCTACCAGCGCGCGGGTTTTCGCGTGACGGGCATAGACCGGGATTTCTTCCTCAGGCACTACACCACCCAGCTGTGGGAGCGCGGCGTGCAGCACCGCGACATGCTGCGCCTGACGCTGGAGCTGGGCACGGGCCGCTGAGGGCCTCGCGGGCGAGGTGAATCACGGGGAGTGAGGGCATGGCGTGATAATTGAGACGCATTCCCATCCCATCACCTGTCCCGCCGCATGCCCGCCCATCCCCTGCCGCCACCTCCCGTCGCCGTGCTCTACGCAGACCACCATGGCTGGCTGCAAGGCTGGCTGCGCCGCAAGCTGGGCGACACCGCACAGGCGCAGGACCTGACGCACGACACCTTCGTGCAACTGCTCACCACCCGCCACCTTCCACCGCTGGACAACCCGCGCGCCTACCTGACCACCATGGCCAAGCGCACGCTGTTCTCCTTCTGGCGCAGGCGCGACCTGGAGCAGGCCTACCTGGAGGCGCTGGCGGCCCAGCCCGCCGTCCACCAGCCCTCGGAAGAGGAGCGCCATGCCATCGTGCAGGCGCTGCAGGCCGTGGACCGCGTGCTGCAGTCGCTGCCACCCACCACGCGCCGCGTGCTGCTGCTCAACCAATTGCACGACATGCCCTACCGGGAGATCGCGCTGCGCCTGGGCATTGCCGAGATCACCGTGCGGCGCCACATGGGGCGCGCCATAGCCGCCTGCTGCGCACTGGACTGCGCAACGGCGCTGCCGCAATGAGTGCCACCTCGGCCGCCGCCCTGCGCCAGCAGGCCATCGCCTGGCTGGTGGAGTCGCGCTCGGGAGCCATGACCGAGCACCAGCGCAAGGCCCTGGACCGTTGGCGACAGGCCGACCCGGCCCACGAAGCCGCGTGGTCCCAGGTGAGCGGCTCGCTGGAGCGCTTGCTCCAACCGCTGGCGCCCCACACCTCCAGCCATGCGTCAGCCGATGCAGCGCTGAGCGCACTGCTGCAGCCCGACCGCCGCCGCAGGCGCATTGCGGGCGGCGCACTGGCCTTTGCGGGCGCGGCCCTGGGAGGCCTGGTGGCCCACCGATTCACGCCTTTGCCTGGCCTGCTGGCCGATGCCCATACCGCCACGGCCGAGCGGCGCAGCCTGGAGTTGGCCGACGGCAGCCGGCTGCTGCTGGACGCGCGCAGCGCCATCGATATCGACCTGGGCGCCGACCGCCGCCGCGTGCATCTGCGCCAGGGCGCGCTGATCGCGCAGGTGCCGGCCGGCAGCCCCTTCACCGTGCAGACCCGGCATGGCCAGGCCCAGGTGCCGGCAGCGCAAGGCGCGCGCTTCATGGTGCGCCTGCAGGAAGAGCGCACGCAGGTGGCCGCGCTCGCGCAGGACGTGGACCTGCACACGCGGCTGGGCGCACAGTCCCCGCTGCGGGCCGGCGCCAGCGCCTGGATGGACGGGTCCACCATTTCCGAGGCCCTGGCGCGCGCCGAGGCGGCAGCGGCCTGGCAAAGCGGCATGCTGGCCGTGGACGATTGGCCGCTGGACTCGGTGGTCGACGCCCTGCGGCCTTACCGGACCGGCCTGTTGCGCGTCGCCCCTGCCGCCTCCCGGCTTCGCGTGCTGGGCACCTTCCCGCTGGACGATACCGACCGTGCGCTGCAGGCGCTGGCCAGCAGCCTGCCCATCAGCGTTACGCGCTATCGCGGCGGCTGGCTGACGCTGATCGATGCGGCCTGAGGCCCGGTCAACGCGGGGCTCCAAAAAAAACTGCGCCAGGGGTGATCACATCCGACCCGCTCGCGCGACATGTCCTGTGTCATCCCCCCTTCTCCGGAGTCCACAAGCATGTCCCGCTCTCTTTTCGCATGGCGCCCCGTGGCCCATGCCGCAGCCCTGGCCGCCCTCATCGCCACCCTGCCCGCCCAGGCCCAGACCGCCCAGGAGGCCGCGGTAGCCTCAGGCGCCGAAGCCGCCCAGCGCCAACGCTATGACCTGCCAGCCGGGCCGCTGGCCCGGACGCTGCTGGCCATTGGCCAGCACAGCGGCCGCACGCTGTCGCTGGACCCCGCCCTGGCCTCGGGCAAGCAGGCGCCGGCGATCCAGGGCAGCTACACGGCGGAGCAGGCGCTGCAGGCCGCGCTGGCCGGCAGCGGCCTGGTGCTCACGCGCGATGCCCAGGGCGTGCTCGGCGTGCGGACAGCGCCCCAGGCCAGCGCCCTGCCTGCGTCGGCAGCGCCTTTGCCGGAGCAAGACGTCAGCATGGCCACGGTGACCGTGTCCGGCAAGGCCCCGGGCTCGACCACGGAGGGCACGGACTCCTACACCACAGCATCGTCCAGCAGCTCCACGCGCCTGAACCTGGCTCCCCAGGAGACGCCCCAGGCGCTGACCGTGATGACGCGCCAGCGGCTGGAGGATCTGGGCACCACGCGGCTCAGCGACATGCTGGAGGCCGCGCCCGGCATCATCGTCACGCGCGACGGCCTGGGAGCCGAAAGCGACGGCTACTGGTCGCGGGGTTTCGAGATCCAGAACTACGAGATCGATGGCGTGCCGACGGCTGCGGGCCTGAACCAGTACACCCAGCACATGGCCATGTACGACCGCGTGGAGATCGTGCGAGGCGCCACGGGCCTCATCAGCGGCATGGGCAACCCCTCGGCCACCATCAACCTGATCCGCAAGCGCCCCACGGCCAGGCCCCAGACGCAACTCAATGTCGATGCCGGCAGCTGGGGACGCCGAGGCGCGGGCCTGGATATCTCCCGCCCGCTGAACCAGGACGGCTCGGCCCGCGCGCGCCTGGTCGCGGACTACCAATCGGGCGATGCCTGGCTGGAGCGCTACCACCAGGACTCGCGCCTGCTGTACGGCATCGCCGAGGTCGATCTCGACGACCGGACCCTGTGGACCGTGGGCTTCAGCTACCTGCGCAACGATGTGGATGCGCCGATGCGTTCGGGCCTGCCGTCGCGGTTTCCGGACGGCAGTGCCACCCGGCTGCCCCGCGCCCTGAACGGATCGCCGAACTGGTCGTACAACAACCATGAGCAAAGCGGCTTCTTCACCTCCATCGAGCGCGAGCTGAGCGGCGGCTGGACCGGCAAGGTCGAGTACGCCTACGGCCAGGACCGCTACGACTCGGTCTACACCTACCTCAACGGCACGCTGCAGGCCGATGGCAGCGGCACCAGCCTGCTGCCCGTGCGCTTTCAGGGCCAACCGCGCCAGCACAACCTCGACATGTACCTGACCGGCCCGCTCAAGCTGTTCGGCCGCGAGCACGAGTTGATCGCCGGCCTGACGCTGTCGCGCTTCGAGGACAAGGGACCCACCTCCGGCAGCTGGCTCTACGACTACTCCGGCTCGGCCGCAGGCCGCATAGACAACCTGTTCACCTATGACGGCAGCAATCCCGTGCCCGACTTCGCGACCAGCGGCCGCTTCTCCACCAAGGAGCACCAGTACGCAGGCTATCTGACCGGACGTTTCCGCATCTCCGAGCCGCTGCGCCTGATCCTGGGCAGCCGCCAGATCTACTGGGGGCGCGATACCGCCAGCACGCCCGACACCGGAGAGGCCACCACCACCCGCGCCCGGGAGAACGGCGCCTTCATCCCCTACGTGGGCGCCGTCTACGACATGACGCCCCAGTGGGCGCTGTACGCCAGCTACACCAAGATCTTCAACCCCCAGGCCTCCTGGGTGCGCGACGAGAACAATGCCACGCTGGCGCCCATGGAAGGCCGGGGACTGGAGGTCGGCATCAAGGGCAGGCACCTGGACGGCAAGCTCAACTCCAGCCTGGCCCTGTTCAACCTCAAGCAGGACAACCTGGCGGTGTGGCAGGCGCAATTCCCGGGCAGCAATGTCTACAAGGCCGAGCAGAACACCACCTCCCAGGGGCTGGAGGTGGAACTGAGCGGCGAGCTGGCGCCGGGCTGGCAGGTCTCTGCCGGCTATGCCAACACCCTGACCACGAATGCAGAGGGCCAGCGCATCAACACCATGCTGCCGCGCAACAGCGTCAAGCTCTTCAGCAGCTACCGCCTGGGCGGCGCACTACAGGGGCTGACACTGGGCGGCGGAGTGAACTGGCAAAGCGAGGTAGGCGACGCCACGGTGCGGCAGGCCAGCTATGCCGTGGTGAACCTGATGGCACGCTATGACATCGACCGGCACTGGAGTGCGTCGGTGCACCTGAACAACGCCCTGGACCGCAAGTACTTCAGCTACGCGGGCTACTACAGCCACTACGGCACGCCGCGCAATCTCATGGTGGGCGTCAAATACCGCTTCTGAGCCAGGTTCTGAGCCCGGTCCCCGACCTCCTGCCGGCCTGGCCGGCAGGGGGCGGCCCCGCTCAGTCCGAGGACATCTTCATCAGCACCAGGCCCGAGACGATGAGCACGGCCGCGCCGATGCGCATGGCGCTGACCTGCTCGCCCAGGACCGTGATGCCGACCAGGAAGGCGCCCACGGCGCCGATGCCGGTCCAGATCGTGTAGGCCGTGCCCAGCGGCAGGCTGCGCATGGCCACGGCCAGCAGGCCGAAGCTGGCGATCATGGTGACGATGGTGATGGCGCTGGGCACCAGCCGCGTGAAGCCGTGCGATTGCTTCATCGAGAACGCCCAGACCACTTCGAGCAGCCCCGCCACCAACAGATAGACCCATGCCATGGAAAACTCCTTGTGAAGCCGGGTCGTCCCGGCGCATGCATGTCCCGATGTGGGGGAGGCCGTCCTCCTGGCAGAAGGGCTTGCGCCTGCTGCATGGCCGCCAGTTTAGGAGAAAGCCTTCAAGCTGGCCGCACCCAGCCTGTTGCCCCGTTGCAGCCTGGGTGGTTGCTGCACAACAGCATCCAGGGCGTCAGGCGGCCAGCGCCTCTTCCTGTTCAGCCAGCAGGATGTTGCCCACGGTGGCGCCCAGGCCGGCCACGCGCTTGCGCAGCTTGAGCACGGCCTTGTCCTTGCTGATCAGCAGCGCCTGGTGCTGGCTGGCCAGGTCCAGGAAATGCTGGTCGTCGGGGTCGGTGCAGGCAAAGCGGATGCGCGGCGCATCGGCCACGTATTCGACCGCTCCGTCAAAGGCCGAGAGCACGCCCTCGACCGTCTTGCCGTAGAAAGCCACGCGCGGCGCGATCTGGCTGTAGTGCAGCACGCGTTCGAGCTCGAGGCGCTGGGCCTGGTCGGCAATCCAGCGCATCTGTCCCTGCTCCACCAGTTCGCGGATCGGCGGAACATGCGGATCGTCGAAGATCAGCATGTCAAGGACCACATTGGTATCAAGCACCACGGGCCGGGGCAGGGGACCTTCGTAGCCGTCGTTGCACTGCGGCCAGCGCAGCACGATCTTCATGGCGCGGCGCCCTCTGCCGGGCCTTCGGCGGCCTTTCTGGGCTTGACTGCGCCACGGATCATGTCGAAGCGGAACAGCCGGCATTCGATGGGGCCGTTCCACATGGGCGTGCGGCGCGCCTCTTTCAGGCGCATCTTGCCGGGCAGCTTGAGGTCGGGCGTGAGCATCCAGGCACTCCAGCCGCTGTAGTTCTTCTTCCAGTGGGTGGCCAGCTGGCTGAAGAATTCCACGCCGTCCTCGGTCTGGGCCGTCTCGCGGCCCGCGCGCTCGACCACTTCCATGCGTTCGCCGGCGCTGCGGCCGGCCGAGCCGGCTGCGGCAATGCGCTCGCCATAGGGCGGGTTCAGCAGCATCAGGCCGGGCTGCTCGCAAGGCGGCATGCGCTGCAGCGCGTCGCCACCGCGCAGCTGCACGGTCTGGCCCACGCCCGCACGCTCGGCGTTGCGCTGGGCAAAGTCCACCATGCGATGGGACACGTCGGAGCCATAGATGGCCACGGGGCTGTCGGGCAGGATGGCGGCCTCGGCCTCGTCCAGCATGGCTTCCCACACATGCCTCTGGAAGGGCACCAGCTTCTCGAACGCGAAGCGCCGCAGGATGCCGGCCGGAATGCGGCGTGCAATCTGCGCAGCCTCGATCAGCACCGTGCCGCTGCCGCAGCAGGGGTCGTACAGCGGCTGAGGATCGTCGCCGTGCGGGTCCCAGCCCGTGGCGGCGATCATGGCCGCGGCCAGGGTTTCCTTGAGCGGCGCATCGCCCTTGTCCTCGCGCCAGCCGCGCTTGAACAGCGCCTCGCCGGAGGTGTCGATGTAGATGGTGGCCTCGTCGGTCGTCAGGTGCAGGTGCACGCGCACGTCAGGGTGGCGCGTTTCCACGTCGGGGCGCACGCCCTTCCTGTCGCGAAAGCGGTCGGCAATGGCGTCCTTGACGCGCAGCGCCGCGAAGTTGAGGCTGGTCAGCGGGCTGTGCTGGGCCGTGACCTCGATCTTGAAGCTCTCGCGCGGGGAGAACCAGATCTCCCAGGCCACTTCGCTGGCGGCGCGGTACAGGTCGTTCTCGTTGCGGTACAGGGTCTGCGACAGCTGCACCAGCACGCGCTGGGCCAGCCGGCTGTGCAGGTTCAGCAGCAGGGCGTCGCGCCACAGGCCGCGCACCATCACGCCGCCACGACCCACCATGAGGTCGTGGCCGCTCAGGCCGGTGATCGCGTGGACCTCGTCGGCCAGAAATCCCTCAACGCCGGCGGCGCAGGGCAAAAACAGATGCAGTTGGTTCATAGCTTGGGTGCCGAGCATACGCGCACCGCGATTCCCCGCGCAGGCGCCAGCCGAAACCCGCTTGCCTGCGCTTCGGCCCGGGCCTACAGTGGAAGCAACCGCGAGGGAGAGCACCATGAAGCCTCGAACCACGCCCGTCCACACGGATTTCCTCGGCGCCACGCAGGCCGCACGCCTGGTGGCGCAGGTCGGCGTTGCCGCCTGCCTGGCCGGCCTGGCCGATGCCATCGAGGAAGACTTCGCGCGCTGGCCCGATTTCGAGAAATCGGCCCGCATCGCCCACCATTCGCCCGGCGGCGTGATCGAGCTCATGCCCGTGTCCGATGCGCTCGACTACGCCTTCAAGTACGTCAACGGCCACCCGGACAACGCCGATCGGGACCTGCCCACGGTGATGGCCTTCGGCGCCCTGGCCGACGTGGCCACGGGCCTGCCGGTCTTCCTGTCCGACCTGACGCTGGCCACGGCGCTGCGCACTGCCGCCACCTCGGCGCTGGCCGCGCGCCGGCTGGCGCGGCCGGGCTGCCGCAGCATGGCGCTGATCGGCGCAGGATCGCAGTCCGAATTCCAGGCCCTGGCCTTCACCCACCTGCTGGGCGTGGAACGGCTGCGCATCTTCGACATCGATGTCCACGCCATGCGCAAGCTCGTGGACAACCTGGGCCATGCGGGCATCGCGGCCCAGCGCATCACCTGCTGCGCCAGCAGCGCCGAGGCCCTGGAGGGCGCCGACATCGTGACCACGGTGACGGCCGCCAAGCACCGCGCCTGCGTGATCGCCGATGCCGACGTGCGCCCGGGCACCCACATCAACGCAGTCGGCGGCGATTGCCCCGGCAAGACCGAGCTGCCCCTGGCACTGCTGCGGCGTGCGCGCATCTTCGTGGAGTTCACACCCCAGACGCGCGTGGAAGGCGAGCTGCAGCAATTGCCCGCCGACGCGCCCGTGACCGAGCTGTGGCAGGTCATCAACGGCCAGGCGCCGGGCCGCGGGCATGACACGGAGATCACGCTGTTCGACTCCGTGGGCTTTGCGCTGGAGGACTATTCGGCCCTGCGCTGGTTGCGCGCGCTGGCCCACGACACCGGACTGATGCAGTCGATCGACCTGGTGCCTGCGCTGGCCGACCCCCGCGACCTGTACCGGCTGGTGCGCGAGGCCGGGCAGGCAGAACGCGGCTTTGGCTGACACGGGGACTGCATACCATGGGTCCCATGAGCATGAACACCCATACGACCCCGCAGACCGCACGCGCCCTGAGACTCATAGGCGTGCCCACCGACATCGGTGCCAGCCGCCTGGGCAGCGCCATGGGGCCCGACGCACTGCGCGTGGCCGGCCTGGGCCCGGCGCTGCGCCAACTGGGCTGCCAGGTGAGCGACATCGGCAATCTGGCAGGCCCGCCCAATCCGCAGACACCGCCCGAGCAGGGGCTACGCCACCTCGCACCGGCCCGCGCCTGGATGGACGCCGTGCACCAGGCCGTGGGCCAGGCGCTGGACGACGGCGAGCTGCCGCTGATGCTGGGCGGCGACCACAGCCTGGCCATGGGCTCGATCAGTGCCGTGGCCGCCCACTGCCGCCGACGGGGCCGCGCGCTGCGCGTGATCTGGCTGGACGCCCACGCCGACTGCAACACGCCCGATATCTCGCCCAGCGGCAACCTGCACGGCATGCCCGTGGCCAGCCTGTGCGGCCTGGGGCCCGCGGCGCTCACCGCGCTGTCCCAGGGCGGCGATCCGGCGCTGGCAGCCGCCTCGCTGTGCCAGATCGGCCTGCGCAGCGTGGATGACCAGGAAAAGCGCCTGCTGCATTCGCTGGGCGTGGAGGTCTATGACATGCGCGCCATCGACGAGCTGGGCATGCGCGAGGTCATGCGCCGCGCGCTGGAAGACCTGGAAGGCAGCGACACCCACCTGCACCTGAGCTTCGACGTGGACTACCTTGATCCCGACATCGCGCCCGGCACCGGCACCCCCGTGCGCGGCGGCCCCAGCTACCGCGAGGCTCAGCTGTGCATGGAGATGCTGGCCGACACCGGACGCCTGGGCTCGATGGATCTGGTGGAGCTCAATCCCGCGCTGGATGTGCGCAACCAGACGGCAGAACTGGTGGTGGACCTGCTGGAGAGCCTGTTCGGCAAGAGCACGCTGGTACGGGCCGATCGCTGAGGCCGCTCAGGCTGGCGAGAGCGAAACACGCCAGCCGTCGCCCGTTGCGTCCGTGGTAAGGCGCACGGGCACAAAGCGCACAGGCACAAAGCGCTCGATCACCTCGAAATTGCTGCGCGCATGCGGCGTCAGTTCCGTGCAGGTGTAGCTGGCGCCGCGCCCGCTGCGCCAGACGGCCAGCGCCAGCGGCAGGGCCCATTGGTCGGCCAGGTACGGGCCCAGCGCGGCCCGGCTGCCCTGGTGGCGGCGCACCTCGCGCGCCAGGTCATGCGCCACCTTTTCGGCGCTGACGCCCTTCATGCCGAACTGCGTGAACACTTCGCTCAGGTGCTCATAGGCCAGCGTGGCCAGCAGCGCGTTGCCCGGCCCCTCGTTCTGGCGCACGGCAGCCACCTGCAGCTGCTCGCCAGACCAGCCCAGGGCCTGGCCCAGATGGTCCAGTTCGCGCTGGGCCACCGCGCGTGGCAGCGCGGGCGCAAAGCATTCGGCATGGCTGGCCACGGGGGCGCCGCGTTCGGTCATATCGAAAGGCACAAGCCCGTTGGTTGCCGGTGTGATCGTCACGTCCATCTCGCCGCCACCGGCCGGATAAAAGCCCAGCCGGCGCAGCCGCAGTTCGCAGCGCGCGCCCAGCCTGTGCAGCAGCGGCGCATAGCTGCGCTCCAGGAAATGGAAGGGTGGCGCGGCCGGGTTGTGGGTGCCGCCGCCCAGGGTCAGGCGGCTTTCGCCATCGGCCAGCATCAGCGCGGGCCACAGCGTCTGCAGCAGCAGGGTGCAACTGCCCGCCGAGGCGATCACGAAGCGGTACTCGCCCGCACGCACCGGCCCCGGCGCAAATTGCAGCGCCTGCGAATTCATCTCGGCGCCCTGCATCTGCGCGCCGCAGATTTCGGCGGCGGCATTGACGCAGGCCAGGTGCTGGCGCATCAGGCCCGGCTTGGCGCGCCCGGCACGGATGCGCTGCATGGCAAAGGGCTGACCCGTGCACATGGACAGCGCCAGCGCGCTGCGCAGCATCTGGCCTCCGCCCTCCCCGGCGGAGCCGTCGATCTCGATCACTTTCATTTTTCTCTTTCATTCATTGCCGCCAATTGCCGCCAAAGCGCGCCACGGCATCCCGCAGATAGCGGTCCAGCGGCGCCGCATCGGCCTGCTCCCCCGGATCGGGCGCATGGGCCATGGCATGGGCCAGCTCGCGCTCCAGGAAATCATGGACCCGCACCCGGCGCGGCCCCTTGGCGGCCTCGCCCAGGCGCATCTTGAGCTCCAGCAGCTCGTTGAGCTCGGCCAGCAGGCCTGCATCCTCCAGCGTGCCCGCCGCCAGCTGCGCAAAGCGCATGGGCGGTGCACCGCGCCCATCGCGTATCCAGCGCGCGGCCAGCAAGGGGCGCAGCACGTAGAAGTACTTCTTGTAGCGCACCACATCACCCTGCAGGTGGGCGCGCAGGTTCTTGCGCGCCATGGCCACGTAGTGGTGGTAGCCGCGCACCGGCGAAAAGCCCTGCTCGGCCAGCAGATGCAGGCGCTCGGCCCAGGGCTGCTCCTGCCGGTAGACCACGGGCGAGCGCAGCCATTCGAGCAGCGTGGGGTTGGAGGCGCGCAGCAGCCCCAGCGCCTTGCGCAGCTCCCAGCCGCTGACATCGAGCTCGCCGCTGAGCGGCTGCTCTATGACATCGCGGCCCGGCGCCACGGTCAGATACCAGGGCAGGCGGTGGACGTAGATGAAGCGCACGTCGTAGTCGCTGTCGGGCGAGGCAAAGCCCCAGCCGCGGCTGCCCGACTCGCAGGCAAACAGCACCGTGACCTCGTGCCTGCGCTCCACCTCGGCCAGGTTGGCCAGCACCGTGGCGCGCATGGCATCGGAGACCGGATGCGCGCTCAATACCTTCTCTTCCCTCATGCTCTCATCCTGCTTTCTGTTCTGGAGGATGAGAGCCCGGGGCCCTCATCCACTCACCCTTTCACGCACACCACTTGCTTCAGGGTGTGCACCACCTCGACCAGATCCTGCTGCGCGGCCATGACCGCATCGATGTCCTTGTAGGCCATGGGAATCTCGTCCACCACATTGGCATCCTTGCGGCATTCCACGCCCTCGGTGGCCTTGATGTGGTCCTCCACGCTGAACATCTTCTTCGCCTTGGTACGGCTCATCACGCGGCCCGCACCGTGGCTGCAGCTCTCGAAGCTCTCCGGGTTGCCCAGGCCGCGCACGATATAGCTGCGCGCGCCCATGCTGCCCGGGATGATGCCCAGCTCGCCGCGCCGCGCGCTCACCGCGCCCTTGCGGGTGATGAACACGTCTTGCCCGAAATGGCGCTCCTGCTGCACATAGTTGTGGTGGCAGTTCACCGCCTCCACATGCGACTCGAAGGGCTTGGCGATCACCTTGCGCACCGTGGCAATGAGGTTGGCCATCATCACCTCGCGGTTGCGCATGGCGAACTTCTGCGCCCAGGACACGCCGCGCACATAGTCGCCAAAGTAGCGGGCCCCTTCCTCGAAGTAGGCCAGGTCCTTGTCGGGCAGGTTGCGCTGATGGAGTTCTGCGTCCTTCTTGGCCAGCTCGATGAAATGGGTGCCGATGGCATTGCCCACGCCGCGCGAGCCCGAGTGCAGCATGAACCACACGAAGCCCGCCTCGTCCAGGCAGATCTCGATGAAGTGGTTGCCGCTGCCCAGCGTTCCCAGGTGCTTGCGGTTGTTGGTGTTGGCCAGGCGCGGATGCAGCTCGCACAGCAGGTCGAACTCATCGGCCAGCGTGGCCCAGACCTGGTCCACCGACACAGGCGGGTTCTCCCAGCTGCCGGGATCGCGGCCCCGGTGGCGCGGCACCGAGCCATGCGGCACGGCCTGCTCTATGGCCGAGCGCAGCGGGCCCAGGTTGTCGGGCAGGTCCTCGGCGCGCAGCGTGGTCTTGGCCGCCATCATTCCGCAGCCAATGTCCACGCCCACGGCCGCCGGGATGATGGCCTTGATGGTCGGGATCACCGAGCCCACGGTGGCGCCTATGCCCAGGTGCACATCGGGCATGGCCGCGACATGCTTGAACACCACGGGCAGGCGCGCGGCGTTCTCCAGCTGCCTGCGCGCCTCGTCCTCCACGGGCACGCCCTTGGTCCACATCTTGATGGGGACGCCGTTTTCCACGTTGTGTTGCAGGTAGTTCATTGCGTTGTCCTTCAGTCTTCTTGTCTGTTCGTCTTGTTTAGGTCTTGCTGCCGCGCGGCTCATCCACGCATCAGGCGAGACAGGTCCCGCTTGCGGATGGCGCTGCCCAGGCTTTGATAGTCCCGCAGCGGGAATTCATGCTCCAGCCAGCGCTTTCTGTATTCATCTACACCCATGCCGCAATAAATACCGTCCAGCACGCGGTACACGCTGCGCACCACGTCCTCGCGGGCCACCTGCCCACGGGCCAGCACTTCATAGTCATCCATGGCGGTGATGCCCCAGCTGGCCCAGTCCGCGTACTGCCGCAGCTCGTATGAAAGGGTGTCGCGGTCACCCTCCATGCTCAGGTGCACTTCGCCGGGCTCGTCCATGAACACGGCGGCAGCGCGGTGCGCGCCCTTGGCCAAGGCCAGCGCCATGGCGGCCAGATCACCCAGCGAATCATGCAGGTAGGACACGGCACACACCAGTTCCTCCTCGGGCGTGCTGAACTTCAACGTCGCCCAGCCCGCCTTGCCCACCTCATAGCTCCATAGTTCTTCGAATGCGGCCATGGCCGTACCTCTCTTTTGTTTCTTCGTTGTCCGTTGTGTCCCGACCAGCCTGCCGGTCAACGCATCTTCACCAGCCCGTTGAGCACCTGATCCAGCCCGCCGAACACGGAGATCTTGTCGATGCGCTCGGCCACACGCTCCAGCGTCTCCAGCTCCTTCATGCGCAGGGCCACGGGGTTGTCCTCCATGACCTTGGCGGTGTTGAGCAGCGAGCGCGTGGCCGCCGTTTCCTCGCGGCGGCGGATCACGTTGGCCTGGGCCTGCTTTTCGGCCTGCACCACCTGGGTCAGGATGGCCTTCATCTCGCCGGGCAGCACGATGTCCTTCACGCCCACGCTCTCCACCACCATGCCGAAGGGCTGCAGCTTGGCCGCCATGTGCGCGGTCACCACGTCATCGATCACCGTCTTGTTCTCCAGCAGCTCATCGAGCGTGCGGGTGCCCACGGCGGCGCGCAGGGCGAACTGCAGTTCGCGGTACAGGTGCTCGGCGGGCTTTTGCAGCTGGGCAAAGGCGCGCAGAACGTCGGTGTGGCGATAGGCGGCGCTCAGGTTCAGGCGCAGGCTCACCTTGTCGCGGGTCATGATGTCCTGGCCCGAGACCTCGACGGCCTGCAGGCGCAGGTCCACCAGCTCCACGGCAATGCTGCGGCCGAACTTCCAGAACGCATGGCTGCCGGCCTGCAGCAGGCGGTCCACCTTTCCGTCGATGGTCAGCAGCGCGCACTGGCCTGCGGGCACCTGCACCTGCAGCACGCCGTTGAGGCCGGACACGCTGCGCTGGCGCAGCTGCGTCTGGGTCAGGCGCGCCGCCAGGGCGGCGGGCAGCTCGGCGCCGGCCTGCAGGTCGACCACCTGCACGCTCACATCCACCAGTCCCTTCCAGTACAGGCGGCGCGTGCCGGGCGGCAGGATCTCGACCAGCACGCCGTTTTCGCTGCGCAGGCCCGCCTCGGTCTCGGACAGTTCCACGCGCAGGAATTCGGCGGCCACCACGGCGGGCTCCTGGGCCATCAGGTAGTCGGCCAGGCCGTGCGTGAAGGCGGGCTGCTCCAGGGCAAAGGTTTCCACGCGCAGCTGGTCGGTGCCGGCAAACAGCCAGTGCCGGCCGCTGTGCAGCACGCGCTCGAAATCGCCATTGCGCAGCAGCAGGGCGCGTTCGTTCTTCTTGATGGTGATGCGTTGGATCTTCAGCATTTCTTCTTCTCCTCGTTCGGCGTCTTCGCCGCAATCAATAGGGGTGCCGTTACAGCAGCGGCGGGGTTCCAGGGGGCACGGCCCGGGCCTTGCAGTGCGCCGTGGCGGCAACCCTGGAAACAGGTTGCAGCGTGGCTGGCTGCGGGCGCGGACCGTGCCGGGACCTGGCACAGCCGCCGCCGCTGACGGGTGGCGGCCTTGGGCTGCATCGCAACCCGGTGGCCACCTCCCGCGTTCGGCGGGTGGTCTTTCGACCGTTTCAATAGCCCGGCCTTGCGGCCGGAAGAGTGGACAGGAATCGAACCTGCGACAGTCCTCTTGCGAGGGTGCTCTACCAGACTGAGCTACCAGTGGCTGGCAAGCCTGGAGTCGAACCAGGCGTCCCTTGCGGGACGGTTTCCACAACCTTGCCGTTACCCAGCGCCTGCGGCGTGCGGCATGCGGGAAATCGACAAGCCCCTGGGGGCCCGGACTTCCGGCACCGGCGGGGCGGGCCTTTGCCCCAACCCCGGCCTGTGAGCGGTCACCGCCTGCACTGGATGCCTTGGTTATTGCGAGATGCGTGCCAGCCTGGCCTCAGGCGCCAAACAATTCTTCAACCCATTGATTTATTTGAATAAATATCAAATCACACTTTTCTTGACTTCTTCTTTAATCCAAAGAAACTAGAATTTCAGCTATTCAACTAGATAGAAAAATGGAAAAGAAAAAGGTCGTCATCGGCTTTCTGGGTACGCAGCTGGACTCCGGCAGGGGCGCGGGGCGCTGGGAAAAATGGCGGCCGACCCTCTCCCTCATGCAGCATGAGGATCTGGTGGTGGAGCGGCTGGAGCTGCTATACACGCCGCCCCATCTGGCCCTGGCGCAGCTGCTGCAGGGCGACATCGCCACGGCATCGCCCGAGACCCAGGTGAACCTCGTGCCCATGGACATTGCCGATCCCTGGGATTTCGGCGAGGTCTATGCGCGGCTGTTCGACTGGACGCAGGCCTATCGCTTCGACCCCGAGCGCGAGGAGTACTGGACGCACATCACCACGGGCACGCACGTGGCACAGATCTGCCTGTTCCTGCTGGTGGAGTCGCGCCGCATTCCCGGCGTGCTGGCCCAGACCTCGCCACCCCGGCGCCAGCGCATGGGCGACCCGGGCAGCTATGCGCTGATCGACCTGGACCTGTCGCGCTACGACGTGATCGCCCAGCGCTTCGGCGCCGAGCAGAGCGAGGCCGTGCAATTTCTCAAGAGCGGCATCGCCACGCGCAATGCCGGGTTCAACGCGCTGATCGACGAGATCGAGCGCGTGGCCGTGCGCTCGCGCGCGCCCATCCTGCTCACGGGTCCCACGGGTGCGGGCAAGTCGCATCTGGCGCGGCGCATGTACGAGTTGAAGAAGGCCAGGCACCAGGTGCAGGGCGATTTCGTGGAGGTCAATTGCGCCACGCTGCGCGGTGATGGTGCGGCCTCGGTGCTGTTCGGCCACAAGAAGGGCGCGTTCACGGGCGCTGCGGCCGACCGCGCCGGCCTGCTGCGCAGCGCGCACCAGGGCGTGCTGTTCCTGGACGAAATCGGCGAGCTGGGCCTGGACGAACAAGCCATGCTGCTCAAGGCGGTGGAGGAAAAGCGCTTCTATCCCATGGGCAGCGACCGCGAGGTCAGCAGCGACTTCCAGCTGGTCGCCGGCACGCACCGCGACCTGCGCATCGACGTGGCGCAGGGGCGCTTTCGCGAGGATCTGTTCGCGCGCATCAACCTGTGGTCCTACGCGCTGCCGGGCCTGGCCGGGCGCCCCGAGGACATAGAACCCAACATGGACCACCTGCTCGCGCGCTCGGCCGACGAGACCGGCCAGATGGTGCGCTTCAACGTGGAAGCCCGCGAGCGCTATCTGCGCTTTGCGCGCTCGCCCGAGGCGCTGTGGAGCGGCAACTTCCGCGACCTGTCGGCCAGCATGACGCGCCTGGCCACGCTGGCCGACGGGGGGCGCATCTCCACGGCCCTGGTCGATGCCGAGATACAGCGCCTGAAGTGGCTGTGGCAACGAGGCGATGCCGTGCAACCGGCCGGCGCCAGCCTGCAAAGCCTGCTGTCTGCCGAAGTGCTGGAGCCGCTGGATCTGTTCGACCGCATGCAGCTCGAAGCGGTGCTGCGCGTGTGCCGGGAGTCGCCTTCGCTGTCCGATGCGGGGCGCCGCCTGTTCGACCAGTCACGCACCCAGCGCAGCGTGGTCAACGATGCCGACCGCCTGCGCAAGTACCTGCTGAAATTCGGCTTGAAGTGGGATGCCGTGGCCGGCCGAACGCCATAGACACCACGATGGCGAGTTTGCGCGCCTGGGCTACAGCGCCTTGCGCAGCGTGGTCGGCGGGATCTTGAGCAGCTCGCGGTACTTGGCCACCGTGCGCCGCGCGCATTCGATGCCCTGCTCCTTGAGCATGTCGGCGAGCTGGTTGTCCGACAGCGGCTTCTTGGGGTCTTCGGCCGCGACGAACTGCTTGATCAGCGCGCGCACGGCCGTGCTGGAGGCATTGCCACCGGCCTCGGTGCCCAGGCCCGAGCCGAAGAAGTACTTGAGCTCGTAGGTGCCCTGCGGCGTGGCCATGTACTTGGCCGTGGTCACGCGGCTGATGGTGGATTCATGCAGGCCCAGCGCATCGGCAATGTCGCGCAGCACCAGCGGGCGCATGGCCAGCTCGCCATGCACGAAGAAATTCTTCTGGCGCTCCACGATGGCCTGCGACACGCGCAGGATGGTGTCGAAGCGCTGCTGGATGTTCTTGATGAACCAGCGCGCCTCCTGCAGCCGCTGCTGCAGCGCTGCATGGCCTTCGCTGCCCCTGTGGCTGCGCAGCGCGCTGGCATAGATGTCGTGCACGCGCAGCTTGGGCATGACGTCGGGGTTGAGCTGCACGCTGAAGTCCATGCGGCCCGCGCCGCTGCGCACGGGGCGCACGATGACGTCGGGCACGACGATCTGGCGCTGAACGTCGGCAAAGCGCCGGCCCGGGCGTGGCTCCAGCCGGGTGATCAGCACCAGCGCCTCGCGCAGCCGCTCCTCGCGCGCACCGCACAGGCTGGCGAGCTTGCGCAGGTCGCGCCGCGCCAGCAGGTCCATGGGCTGGGCGCAGATGTCCAGCGCGGTGCGCAGCACGGCCTGGCGGTCTTCGTCCTCGGCACTGCCGTTGCCTTCGCGCTCGGCATCGGCCAGCTGGTCGCGCAGTTGCAGCGTCAGGCATTCGGCCAGGTCGCGCGCGCCCACGCCCACGGGCTCCAGGCTTTGCAGCAGGCGTAGCGCCACGGTGAAGCGGTGCACCAGTTCCTCGCACTCCTCCAGATCGTCGCCCGCCAGGCCCTGTGCCAGCTCGTCTAGCGGGTCTTCCAGGTAGCCGTCGTCGTTGAGGTTCTCGATCAGAAAGCGCAGTGCGGCGCGGTCCACCTCGCCCAGGCGCAGGCTCAGGGCCTGGCGGTGCAGGTGGTCGGTCAGGCTTTCGGCGCTGCGAGCCAGTTCAGTGGCATCGGCCTCGTCTTCCTCGCCCTGCCCGCGCGTGCGGCTGGAGGGCGCATCGCTGCCCCAGTCGCGGTCATCGTTGCCCGAGTTGGTCTGGCCGTCGCCTTCCCAGCTCAGGGACTCGGCCGTACCGGAAGTCTCTACGGCATCGCCGGAGGGTGCGTCCGACGAGGGCTCCCACTCCACCGTCGCCGAAGGCTGGTCTGCGCGGCTTTCCTGGAAGGACTCCGTGGCCTCGGCGCCGGGCGCGGCAGGCTCGCGGGTGCCAGCGGCCGCATCGTGATCGCCCTCCTCGTTCGCCAGCTCCAGGAAGGGGTTGTCGCCCAGCATCTGCTCCACTTCCTGCGCCAGCTCCAGCGTGGACAGCTGCAGCAGCTGTATCGACTGCTGCAGCTGGGGAGTGAGCGAAAGATGCTGGGAGACGCGCAGCGACAGACCGGGCTTCAAGCGGCAGCTCCTTCGCGCAGACAGTCTCGCAGACGGGCCAGGCAGGGCATGGCGCTACATCCGGAAGTGTTCGCCGAGGTAGACACGCCGCACTTCGGCGTTGTCCACGATCTCCTCGGGTGTGCCCTGGGCGAGCACGTGGCCGTCGCTGATGATGAAGGCATGGTCGCAGATGCCCAGCGTCTCGCGCACGTTGTGGTCGGTGATCAGCACGCCGATGCCGCGCGCCTTGAGAAAGCCGATGATGCGCTGGATCTCGATCACGGCGATGGGGTCGATGCCGGCAAAGGGCTCGTCCAGCAGGATGAAGCGCGGCTGCGTGGCCAGGGCGCGCGCGATCTCGACGCGGCGGCGTTCGCCGCCCGACAGCGCGAGCGCAGGCGATGCGCGCAGATGGTCCACGCGCAATTCCTGCAGCAGCGCCGTCAGGCGCTCCTCGATGACGCTGCGCGCCAGCGGCCGGCCCTGCTCGTCCCTTTGCAGCTCCAGCACGGCGCGCACGTTGTCCTCGACGCTGAGCTTGCGGAAGATCGATGCCTCTTGCGGCAGGTAGGACAGGCCCAGGCGCGAGCGCTGGTGGATGGGCATGTTGCCCACGGCCTGGCCGTCGATGAAGATGTCGCCGCCGTCGCTGCGCACCAGGCCCACGATCATGTAGAACGAAGTGGTCTTGCCCGCGCCGTTGGGTCCCAGCAGGCCCACGACCTCGCCCTTTTTCACGGACAGCGACACGTCCTTGACCACCTTGCGGCTGCCGTAGGACTTGGCCAGATGGCGTGCCTGCAGGCTGCTGCCCTGGTCGGCGCGTGCAGTGGCAGCCGGGGCTGCGGCTTGCCCGCTCATCGCTTGGTACCGCCGAGGCTGTCCAGGCTGTTGCTGGGCTGCAGGGACGTGCCCGGCGTGCCCGCTGCGGGGGCGCGCGGCTGCGAGCCCGGCGTGCCTTCCTTGGGCGCCAGCACGGCGCGCACGCGCCCGCCCTGGCCGGCCGTGGAGCTGGGCTGGCCACCGCTGGTCTTTTGCCCGTCAACGGTGAACACGTCGGTGAGGTTGTTGTAGACGATGATGGAGCCGGTGATCTCGTCGCTGAGCTGGCCGCCGCGATAGCGGCGCAGTTCGCCGCGGCGAATGAACTTCACGAGGTCGGCCTTGCCGTCGTATTCGATGACCTCGCCCTCGCCTTCCACGAACTCCTCGGGCTGGCCCGGCACGGTATCGCGCTTTTGGCGGAAGAAGGCACGCTTGCCCGCCTCGGCCGTCACCACGCCGTACTGAAAGCCTTCAGGGTCTTGCCGCACATCGAGCTGGGCGCCGCGCAGCACGATGGTGCCCTTGGTCATCACCACGTTGCCGGTGAAGACGCTGGTCTGCTTGAGTTCGTCATGGCGCAGCGCATCAGCCTCGATGTTCATGGGCTTGGTGCTGTCGGCCTTTTCGGCCTGGGCCATACCGGCGAAAGCCGCCAGGGCGGCGGCGAGCAGGAGGGAGGAAAGTCGTTGTTTCATGGAGGGCACGCTTCTTGCATCCATTGTAGGGGGTGTCGCGCGCAACCGTTCCTGGCGTCTTTCAACGCGCACGGAAAGCGCTGACACAAAGGCACAAAAAGAGGTTTCCAAAAGCGACAGGCCCGCGCAATGGCGGGCCTGTCGCGGCTTGGCTGGGCCGAGGCCCGGGCCTCAGCCCTTGCGGCTGGTGGCGATCAGCTGATCGACCACGCGCAGCACATTGGTCATGTTGCCGGCCTTGGTGCCGTCGGTGTAGTAACGGCCCGCCACACCCATGGCCGGCACGCCTTCCACGTCATAGTCCTGCTGCAGCTGGGTGGCCTTGCGAACCTGGTTGGAGACGCTGAAGGAGTTGTAGACCTCCTTGAACTTGGCCACGTCCACGCCCTGCTTGCCGACCCAGGCGAAGATCTCGTCGTCCTTGGCCAGGCGGTTGCGTTCCACATGGATGGCGTGGAAGGCGCGCGCATGCATGGTGTCCAGCAGGTTCATGCCTTCGAAGGCGTAGTAGAGCTTTTGCTGGGGCACGAAGCTGGCGTTGAAGGCCACGGGCACGCGGTGCACGACCACGTCGGCCGGTGCCTGGTTCTTCCAGGCGGCAAAGGTGGGCTCGAACGCATTGCAGTGCGGGCAGCTGTACCAGAAGAACTCGACCACCTCGACCTTGCCGGCGCCGGCGCTGGTGGGTGCGGGCTTGGCCAGCTTGATGTAGTCCTTGCCCTCCTTGGGCGCTGCGGCCTGGGCCTGGGCGGCGGAAGTGCCCAGCGTCAGTGCGCTGGCAGCGGCTGCCGAGGCAGCCAGGGAAAAGTCGCGGCGATTCATCAAAACAAACTCCTCGTTCAATGCTGCAGGTTAGGAGGCAGGGGCCCGCCAAAAGTTCAGCGCTCTTGTCGCAACGCGCTTTCAGCGTGCGGCGCGCACCAGCGTGGACTCGACCCCGGCGCCATCGAGCTTTTGCTTGAGCTGCTCGGCATCGTCGCGCTTGGTGAACGGACCCACACGCACGCGGAAGATGGTGATGCCGTTTTGCTCGCGCTCGCTCACGCGCGCCTCCCACCCCAGCATGGCCAGCTTGGCGCGCTGCGCATCGGCATCGCCCTGGCTGCGGAAGGCGCCGGCCTGCACGAAGTAGTTGAAGGCGGCGTCGGCCTTTTCTGCCTTTTCCGCCTTCTCGGCGGCGGCGGAGCGCGACTTGACCAGGTCACCCAGCGGATCGGCCGAGCTCTTGCCATCGGCCTTGGTTTCGGGCTTGGCGGGCGGCTTGGCCGGGTCCACGGGCGCGGGTGGCGGAGTCACGCCTCCTGCCACGGCGGGCGGGGTGGGGGCGGTTGGTGCGGTGCTGCCGGGGAGGCTGGGCGTGACGGCGGCCGGTGGTGGCGGCGCCGGGTTCTTGCCCTGCAGCGGCGCATTGGGGTCCCAGTTCTTGTTGCGCTGGGCCTCGGCCGCGTCCTGGTCGGCCGTCTTGCCGCCCTTGGAGAGAAAGGGCACGGGCACCTTGGTCACATAGACGGCGACGGCCAGGGCTGCTGCCAGCCCGACGATCATGCCGATGATGAGACCGATGACGGTGCCCCCACGTTGCTGTGTCTTCATAGATCGCTTGTCGCTCGAAGTTACATGCGTTGCGGGGCCGAGACGCCCAGCACTGCCAGGCCATTGTGCAATACCTGGCGCGTGGCCGAGATCAGCGCCAGGCGGGCGAGCTTGACCTTTTCGTCGTCCACCAGGATGCGTTCCGCGTCGTAGTAGCTGTGGTACAGCGAGGCCAGTTCGCGCAGGTAGAACGTCACGTCGTGCGGCGCATTGCCTTCTGCGGCCGAGGTCAGCATGGCCGGGTACTTGGCCAGCTGCAGCATCAGCGCCTGGGCCTGCGGGCCTTCCAGCGCCGACAGGTCCACGTCCTTGAGCGTGGCCGCGTCACCCCCCCAGGCGGCCAGCACCGAGCAGATGCGCGCATGGGCGTACTGCACGTAGTACACGGGGTTGTCGTTGTTCTGGGCCACGGCCAGGTCCACGTCGAAGGTGTACTCGGTGTCGGGCTTGCGGGACAGCAGGAAGAAACGCACCGCGTCCTTGCTGGTCCATTCGATCAGGTCGCGCAGCGTGACGTAGGAGCCGGCGCGCTTGCTGATCTTGACTTCCTCGCCGCCGCGCACCACGCGCACCATGGTGTGCAGCACATAGTCGGGATAGCCGGCAGGGATGCCCACGTCGGCGGCCTGCAGGCCGGCGCGCACGCGCGCGATGGTGCCGTGGTGGTCCGTGCCCTGGATGTTGACGACCTTGGAGTAGCCGCGCTTGAATTTTTGGATGTGGTAGGCGACATCGGGCACGAAGTACGTGTAGTTGCCGTCCTGCTTGCGCATCACGCGGTCCTTGTCGTCACCGTAGTCGGTGGACTTGAGCCAGAGCGCGCCGTCGAGTTCGTAGGTATGTCCGCCCGCGATCAGGCGCTGCACCGCGTCCTCGACATAGCCGTTGGTGTAGAGGCTGGATTCGAGGTAGTACTCGTCAAAGTGCAGGTTGAAGGCCTGCAGGTCCTTGTCCTGCTCGTTGCGCAGATAGGCGACGGCGAACTGGCGGATGTTGTCGTAGTCCTCGACATCGCCGTTGGCCGTGAATTCGCGGTCATCGGCCTTGACGGTCTTGCGGGCCAGGAAGTCGTCGGCGATGTCCTGGATGTAGGAGCCGTTGTAGAAGGCCTTGCTTGCCGGATTCTCGGGATCGATGGGCCAGCATTCGTCACCGGGCTTGAAGCCCTTGGCACGCAGCTGCGTGCTCTTGGTCAGCGTGTCGATCTGCACGCCCGCATCGTTGTAGTAGAACTCGCGGTGCACGCCCCAGCCCTGGGTGGCATAGAGGTTGCAGATGGCATCGCCCAGCGCGGCCTGGCGGCCATGGCCCACGTGCAGCGGGCCGGTGGGGTTGGCGGAGACGAACTCGACCAGCATCTTTGCGCCACGGTCGGCCAGCCAGCCGAACTTCTCGGCCTGCTCCAGCACTTCGCGGATGATTTGCTGCTTGGCGGCGGGCTTGAGGCGGATGTTCAGAAAGCCGGGGCCGGCGATCTCGATGGCATCGACCCAACGCTGGAAGGACGGCGTGGCCTCCAGCGCAGCCTTGAGCTGCTCGCCCAGCGCACGCGGGTTGAGCTTGAGCGGCTTGGCCAGCTGCATGGCGGCCGTGCAGGCGAAATCGCCATGCGCAGCCACCTTGGGGGATTCAAAAGCGGCACGGGCACCGGCGCCGGGCGACAAAGTTTCAAGCTCGCCGGCCAGAGCCGCGAGCAGTTCCTGTTTGACGGAGAGCATCGGCGGATTCTACGTGGCAGGCCCACCCCATGCCGCCGGACAGGAAAACGGAGCCTACATGCCCCGCGCCCAGAACACCGCGACGACGGCGATCACGGGCACCACATGGGCCTGCCACATCACCCAGCGGCGCGTACTGGCGACCTCGGCCGGCTGGGGCAGGCCCTGGCCGGCATCCAGCGCGCGGCGCCAGCGCCGGAAGGCCAGCGTGGGCTTGATCGACAGCAGCGCGCCGACGACAAACAAAGTCATCTTCAGATGAAACAGTGGCTGCGAGACGTACCAGGACATGCCCTTGACGCCCCACACCAGACGGGCGATGCCGGTGAGCACCAGGAAGACCACGGCAAGGCCATAGATCATGTCCAGCCGCGCCAGGCGCTGCACCACGGCGGCGCTCATCCACTCGCTGCGGCACAGCGCCGCCTGGCTGGACAGGAACACCACGAAGGTGAGGATGGCCAGCAGGTGGAGGCTGGCCAGGATGGCTTCTATCGTCATGGGGAATCCGTATAGAAATTGGGCCTCTTGGGCCAAGTGTCCATTACGCCAGAAACGGGGACTGCCATCGTGATGTCCGAGGCAATCGGTAGACCACTGCGGTCCGGTCAGCGCCCCAGTTCCGCGCGCACCCAGTCGTCCAGCAGCGTCTTTTCGTAGCGCAGGGGATCGTTGGGATACAGGTCCGGGCGCATCATGAAGCTGGCGTCGCGCAGCTGGCGGCTGCCTTCTCGCAGCAACTTTCCATCGGCTCCCAGCAGCTTGAAGCGCAGGTCGATGCGCGGTGGGTAGATGTCGCGCACGATGCGCACATCGGCAGCCTGGGGCCCGCGCCAGGGCTCGAAGCCGCCTGCGCGCTGCACATCGGTGAGGTGAACTTCAAGCCGCTGGCCCTGGGGCAGCCTGGGCGCGGCACGCTCGGCCAGAAACTGGGCCAGCGCATCGACCCAGGCGCGGCGCGCCTTCTCGGTCTCCTGGGGTCCGTTGCGCCCGGCGTCGAACCGCGAAGGATCGTCAAAGGTCACGCTCACGATGCCGGCAGGCACCGCGCCCTGCCGCATCCCGTCCGGCCGGCCCTGCCCCGGCCCCTGGACGGCGCAGCCTGCCACCATGCCCAGGCAGGCGGCTCCCAGCGCCATGCGCATCCAGCGCCGCCGTCCTGGGGCCGCGCCCTGCGTTGCGGATACCGCTTTCGTCGCTATCGACACTGCCATGCTCATTCCTCCTTGCTGGGCGGCCCGCTCAGGCCGCGTGGGTACGCCGCCAGAAATCCGGCTGCTCGTAGTGGTGCTTGAGATAGTCGATCCACAGCCGCACACGCAGCGGCATGTGCTTGCGCTGGGGAAAGACGACAAAAATGCCATTGGGCGGCGCCGCGAATGTTTCGAGCACGGCCACCAGGCGGCCCGAGGTGATCTCGGCCTCGACCTCCCAGGTGCTGCGCCAGGCAATGCCCCAGCCGCCCAGGCACCAGTCGTGCAGTACCTGGCCGTCGGAGCAGTCCAGCGGGCCGCCCGGCTTGAAGTGCACGACCTCGCTGGTGCCGCTGTCGGGATGGGGGATGCGGAAGGCCCAGCCACGCGTCTGCGAGGCGTCGCTGGACAGCGTCAGGCAGTCGTGCTGGGTCAACTCGCTGGGGTGGCGCGGCGTGCCTCGGCGCTCCAGATAGGCCGGCGTGGCCACGCACTGGCGCCGGTTGTCGGCAATGCGCACGCTGACCAGGGCCGAGTCGGGCAGATCGCCCACGCGCACCGCGCAGTCAAAGCCTTCGCCGGCCAGATCGACCACGCGGTCGCTGAGGTTCAGGGAAATCGTCACATCCGGGTGCAGGTCCCGAAAGAGCGGCACCAGGGGCGCCACGTGCCGCCTGCCAAAGCCCGCCGGCGCCGTGATGCGCAGGTGGCCCGTGGCCTTGACCCCGCCCGCGCTGACACTGGCCTCGGCGTTGGACACATCGGACAGCAGGCGCTGGCAATCCTCAAGAAAGGCGCTGCCCTCATGCGTGAGGGAGATGCGCCGCGTGGTGCGCACCATGAGCTTGACGCCCAGGTGCTCTTCCAGGGCATCGAGGCGCCGCCCCATGATGGCCGGCGCCACGCCTTCCGCCTTGGCCGCCGCCGTGAGGCTGCCGCGCGTTGCCACCGATACGAATGACTCGAATGCCTTGAGCTTGTCCATGACCGCTGTCCGTTTCTTTTCCGTGTTCTTGTGGGGCATGCGACCGCACACCCGTCTCCTGTGACTCGCCTTTTTGCATAGTGGGCACTGGCTGTCCTCCATGTGCACCATGCATAGGGCTGCGCGCCAAAGCCGGCCGGTTCTGGCGCGCGCATAACCTTCCCACATTTTTGCGTAAAAGTCACGAGTTTTAAGATTTATGGTCTATTTATGTACGCAAATAAATCTAATAAAGTATTCCTTATAGTCAGGCCCGAAAAGGGTCTGCCAAGCCTTTCCATCCATCCAACCCGGGGTTCCCACCATGACCGATCGCACCCAAGCCCACAGCCTGCAGGTCGCTACAGAGCTGCACCGTTTCATCAATGAACAAGTGCTCCCGGGCACCGGTGTCGCTCCCGAGGCGTTCTGGAAAGGCTTCGACGCGATCGTCAACGATCTGGCTCCTCGCAATGCCGCCCTGCTGGCCGAGCGTGACCGCCTGCAGACCGAGCTGGACACCTGGCACAAGGCCCATCCCGGCCCCATCACCGACATGGCCGGCTACCAGCAATTCCTGACGCAGATCGGCTATCTGGTCGAGCAGCCCAAGGATGCCAAGGCCACCACCACCAATGTGGATGCGGAACTGGCCATCCAGGCCGGCCCCCAGCTGGTCGTGCCCATTCTCAACGCCCGCTATGCGCTGAACGCCGCCAACGCGCGCTGGGGTTCGCTGTATGACGCGCTGTACGGCACGGACGCCATCGGCGAAGACGGTGGCGCGGAAAAGGGCAAGGGCTACAACCCCGTGCGCGGCGCCAAGGTGATCGCCTTCGCACGTGATTTCCTGGACCAGGCAGCCCCGCTGGCATCGGGCTCGCACAAGGATGCCGCCGGCTATCGCGTGGAAGCTGGCCAGCTGGTCGTCGCGCTCAAGAGCGGCGGCACCACGGGCCTGAAGAACACCGCCCAGTTCGTCGGCTACCAGGGTGATGCCGCAGCGCCCTCTTCCGTGCTGCTGCTCAACAACGGCCTGCACATCGACATCCGCATCGACAAGACCACGGCCATCGGCCAGACCGATGCCGCCGGCGTGGCCGACGTGGTGGTCGAAGCCGCCCTGTCCACCATCCTGGACCTGGAAGACTCCGTGGCCGCCGTGGATGCCGAGGACAAGGTGGTCGGCTATGCCAACTGGCTGGGCATCCTCAAGGGCACGCTGACCGAAACCTTCGACAAGGGCGGCAAGAGCATGACGCGCGGCCTGAACGCCGACCGCGAGTACACGGGCGCCGATGGCAAGCCCGTCAAGCTGCATGGCCGTTCGCTGATGTTCGTGCGCAATGTCGGCCACCTGATGACCAACCCGGCCATCCTCTGGGGCAACGGCAAGGAAATTCCCGAGGGCATCCTGGACGCCATGGTCACCACGGCCATCGCCGTCCACGACATCAAGGGTCTGGGCGCCAACGGCATCCGCAACTCGCGCACGGGCAGCGTCTACATCGTCAAGCCCAAGATGCACGGCCCCGCGGAAGCCGCCTTCGCCAGCGAGCTGTTCGGCCGCGTGGAAAAGGTCCTGGGCCTGCCCGAGAACACCGTCAAGCTGGGCATCATGGACGAGGAGCGCCGCACCAGCGTCAACCTCAAGGCCTGCATTGCCGCCGCCGCATCGCGCGTGGCCTTCATCAACACCGGCTTCCTGGACCGCACGGGCGACGAAATGCACACCGCCATGTATGCCGGCCCCATGGTCCGCAAGGCCGACATGAAGGGCAGCGCCTGGCTGGCCGCCTATGAGCGCAGCAACGTGCTCGTGGGCCTGGGCCTGGGCCTGCGCGGCAAGGCGCAGATCGGCAAGGGCATGTGGGCCATGCCCGACCTGATGAAGGCCATGCTGGAGCAAAAGATCGGCCACCCCAAGGCAGGCGCCAATACTGCCTGGGTGCCCTCGCCCACGGCCGCCACGCTGCACGCCCTGCACTACCACCAGGTCAACGTGGCCGAAGTGCAAAAGCAGCTGGAGCAGACCAATGCCGACGCCGAGCGCGCCACCATCCTGGCCGACCTGCTGCAGGTGCCCGTGGTCAAGGAAGACAAGTGGAGCGCGGCTGAAAAGCAGCAGGAGCTGGACAACAACGTCCAGGGCATCCTCGGCTATGTGGTGCGCTGGGTGGACCAGGGCGTGGGCTGCTCCAAGGTGCCCGACATCCACAACGTGGGCCTGATGGAAGACCGTGCCACGCTGCGCATCTCCAGCCAGCACATCGCCAACTGGCTGCAGCACGGCATCGTGACCGAGGCCCAGGTGCGCGAGACCTTCGAGCGCATGGCCGCCGTGGTCGACCAGCAGAACGCGGGCGATGCGCTGTACAAGCCCATGGCCGGCCACTTCGACACCTCGATGGCCTACCAGGCCGCCTGTGACCTGGTCTTCAAGGGCAAGGAGCAACCCAGTGGCTACACCGAGCCCCTGCTGCATGCCTGGCGCCTGAAGGTCAAGGCAGCCGCCTGACATCTGGCGGCGCCCAAGGCTGCAAAAGCACCCAGGCTTGCCTGAGGTGCTTTTTTCATGGATCTACACTCAGAACCACGATGAGTGCCCCTCCCTCCGATGCCAGCCTGTGTCCGCTGTGCGGCCGCAGCAATCAATGCGCCATTCTTGCGGGCGTTGATCCGCTGAGTTGCTGGTGCATGGACACGCCAGTGGCACCCGATGCACTGGCCCGCATTCCGGAGCCCCTGCGCAACAAGGCCTGCCTGTGCCCCGCCTGCGCGCTTGGCACCGACAAGCCTCGACCGCCCGCGTCGGCCGATATGATGTCGCCGACCCAACCCCCTAGAACTTGATCCCTGAGGAGATTGACATGCCCACGTACCACGTCGAAATGATGGAAGGCCGCACCGTTGAACAAAAGCGCAAGCTGGTCGAAGAGATCACGCGCGTCTCCGTTGAAGTCCTCGGTGGCTCGCCCGAATCGGTGGACATCCTGATCACCGACATCAAGCGCGAAAACTGGGCCACGGGCGGCAAGCTCTGGTCCGAACGCAGCTGAGGACTTTTCGCTCAGTGCATGCAAAAGGCAGCTTTGGCTGCCTTTTTTCATGAAACCTGGTCTTTAATCCCGTATTTCCATGAGTGCCTGCAGTGCACTCCCAGCCACCGTCCAGGGCACAGGCATGGAGGCATCTGGCTTCCAGTGCCTGGCAACGCCGTCCATGGACACCTGGGTCAGGGCCACCTGGGTAGCACCGGCAGCATGGGCCTGAACAGCCGCATCGGCCATGCACGCCACATAGCCGGCGACATCACCACTGCGAAAAAGAGCCCACGCCCCTTCAACACATTGCAGCTGCATGCGTTGATCTGCGTTGCCTTGCTGCAGTTCTCCCATGAACAGATTGCGCGTGGCTTCGTACGTCGTGGGAGCGGCGCACAGCAGTGCAATACGCGATTCGGGGTCACTTTGCAAGGCAGCGGCCACCTTGCGGGCCAGCATGCCATCGGCACGCCAGACCTTGCCACTGCGGCAATCCGCCACGGCCGGGCCCAGGGTCGAGCAGGTCAGCAGCACGGCATCGATATCGGCATGGTCTGCCAGCGCATCAAGCTGCCCTGCCGTTTTCTGCCGAAGCGACGCATTCATGCCACCTGCAGCCTCCGCCTCCAACAGCAGTTCCTCATGCACCTGATGAACGATTGAGGGGGCCGGCCAGCCCAGTTCGGCAGCCGCCTGCTCGAAGATCACGGCGTTGCTGTGCGCCGTATGCAGACAGAGGATGGGCATGGGTGTGTTCCGTTTTTTTGCCGTTGCCCCGCATTGTGCTTGCAGCTGCCGCGCCAGGCGTTAGGCTATGGCTTGAACTACGCAAACAACGATACCGCCATGTGCCAGCTGCTTGGAATGAACTGCAACACGCCCACCGACGTGCGCTTCAGCTTTTCGGGGTTCACCCAGCGAGCGGGCAATACCGGCGACCATACGGACGGCTGGGGCATCGCCTTCTTCGAGGACAAGGGCCTGCGCCACTTCGTCGGCTACGAGCGCGCCATCGACTCGCCCATCGCCAAGCTGATACGCGAGTACCCGATCAAGAGCCGCAACGTCATCGCCCACATCCGCAAGGCCACGCAGGGCGCGGTAAGCCTGCAGAACTGCCACCCCTTCGTGCGTGAACTGTGGGGCCGCAACTGGGTCTTTGCCCACAACGGGGATCTCAAGGGCTTCGCTCCCAAACTGCATGCCCACTTCCATCCGGTAGGCAACACCGACAGCGAGCAGGCCTTCTGCTGGATTCTTCAGGAGCTCTGGAAGTCCCATGCCGGCCTGCCCAGCGTCCAGGAACTCACGCACACGCTGCGCGAACTGGCCAAGCGCATCTCGCCGCACGGCACCTTCAACTTCCTGCTGTCCAACGGCGAAGCGCTGTGGGCCCATGCCACCACACACCTGTGCTACATCGAGCGTCGCCACCCCTTTGCCCAGGCCCATCTGTCGGATGAGGACCTGACCGTGGACTTCGCCCGAGAGACCACACCACAGGACCGTGTGGCCATCATCGTCACAGCGCCGTTGACCAAGAATGAAACCTGGACATCGATCCAGTCGGGCGAACTCAAGGTCTTTGTACAGGGTGAATGCCTGCCGCTCTGAAGCATTGCGCATTCAGGATGAAAAAAGAGAGCGCGTCAGCGCTCTCTTTTTTGGGATGTCCGTTTTGGATGTTCGTTTTGGATGTTCAGCCTGTTTCCCCGTTTCCTGCAGCCCAATGCAAAAAACCCCGTAGCTTTGGGCTACGGGGTTTCTTGGGCTGTAAGAGCCTGACGATGACCTACTTTCACACGGGAACCCGCACTATCATCGGCGCAAAGTCGTTTCACTGTCCTGTTCGGGATGGGAAGGAGTGGTACCAACTTGCTATGGTCATCAGGCATAACTTGTTGTCATGCTGCTCACGGAGCAACACAACGAATTCATAGAGTCTGTAATCAGCTTTGTATTTTGACTGCGCCTTACTTGGCATAACCACCTTGACGATCACGTCATCAAAGTTATAGGGTCAAGCCTCACGAGCAATTAGTATCAGTTAGCTTAACGCATTACTGCGCTTCCACACCTGACCTATCAACGTCCTGGTCTTGAACGACTCTTTAGGGGGCTCAAGGCCCCGGCAGATCTCATCTTGAAACGAGTTTCCCGCTTAGATGCTTTCAGCGGTTATCTCTTCCACACTTAGCTACTCGGCAATGCCACTGGCGTGACAACCGATACACCAGAGGTGTGTCCACTCCGGTCCTCTCGTACTAGGAGCAGGCTTCCTCAAATCTGCAGCGCCCACGGAAGATAGGGACCAAACTGTCTCACGACGTTTTAAACCCAGCTCACGTACCTCTTTAAATGGCGAACAGCCATACCCTTGGGACCGACTACAGCCCCAGGATGAGATGAGCCGACATCGAGGTGCCAAACACCGCCGTCGATATGAACTCTTGGGCGGTATCAGCCTGTTATCCCCAGAGTACCTTTTATCCGTTGAGCGATGGCCCTTCCATACAGAACCACCGGATCACTATGTCCTGCTTTCGCATCTGCTCGACTTGTCAGTCTCGCAGTTAAGCACGCTTATGCCATTGCACTATCGTCACGATGTCCGACCGTAACTAGCGTACCTTCGAACTCCTCCGTTACGCTTTGGGAGGAGACCGCCCCAGTCAAACTGCCTACCATGCACTGTCCCCGATCCCGATAAGGGACCTGGGTTAGAACCTCAAACGCACCAGGGTGGTATTTCAACGTCGGCTCCATGAGAACTAGCGTCCTCACTTCAAAGCCTCCCACCTATCCTACACAGATCCGTTCAAAATCCAATACAAAGCTACAGTAAAGGTTCATGGGGTCTTTCCGTCTTTCCGCGGGGAGATTGCATCATCACAAACATTTCAACTTCGCTGAGTCTCTGGAGGAGACAGTGTGGCCATCGTTACGCCATTCGTGCAGGTCGGAACTTACCCGACAAGGAATTTCGCTACCTTAGGACCGTTATAGTTACGGCCGCCGTTTACTGGGACTTCAATCAAGAGCTTGCACCCCATCATTTAATCTTCCAGCACCGGGCAGGCGTCACACCCTATACGTCCACTTTCGTGTTTGCAGAGTGCTGTGTTTTTATTAAACAGTCGCAGCCACCGATTTTTTGCAACCGCTTTGGGCTCCCTTTGTTCAAGTTCACCTACTTGCGGCATACCTTCTCCCGAAGTTACGGTATCAATTTGCCGAGTTCCTTCTCCAGAGTTCTCTCAAGCGCCTTAGAATACTCATCTCGCGCACCAGTGTCGGTTTGCGGTACGGTCGTGTGTAGCTGAAGCTTAGTGGCTTTTCCTGGAAGCAGGGTATCACTCACTTCGTCTGCAAGCAGACTCGTTATCACCCCTCATCTAAGCCCGGCGGATTTGCCTACCAGGCACGACTACAGGCTTGAACCAACATATCCAACAGTTGGCTGAGCTAACCTTCTCCGTCCCCACATCGCACTACACATCGGTACAGGAATATTGACCTGTTTCCCATCAGCTACGCATCTCTGCCTCGCCTTAGGGGCCGACTCACCCTACGCCGATGAACGTTGCGTAGGAAACCTTGCGCTTACGGCGAGGGGGCTTTTCACCCCCTTTAACGCTACTCATGTCAGCATTCGCACTTCTGATACCTCCAGCACCCGTTACCAGGCACCTTCACAGGCTTACAGAACGCTCTCCTACCACTTGCAATAAATTGCAAATCCGCAGCTTCGGTAACTGGCTTAGCCCCGTTACATCTTCCGCGCAGGACGACTCGATCAGTGAGCTATTACGCTTTCTTTAAATGATGGCTGCTTCTAAGCCAACATCCTGACTGTTTTAGCCTTCCCACTTCGTTTCCCACTTAGCCAATTTTAGGGACCTTAGCTGGCGGTCTGGGTT
>NZ_PEFD01000001.1:12500-742500 GCF_002754395.1 Delftia sp. 60 | reverse complement strand
TCCTGGACCGCGTCTCCACGCGCATCGTGGAGCTGGATCGTGGAACGCTGCGCTCCTATCCCGGCAATTTCGTTCAATACCAGCAAACCAAGGAAGATCAGCTGGCCCAGGAAGCCGTGATCAACGCCAAGGCCGACAAGCTGCTGGCCCAGGAGGAGGTGTGGATCCGCAAGGGCGTGGAGGCGCGCCGCACGCGCAGCCAGAGCCGCATCGGCCGATTGGAGCAGTTGCGGGCCAACCGCGCTGCCCGCCGTGATGTGCTGGGCGGGGTGAAGATGGACATTGCCTCGGGCCGGGGCGATGGCTACCAGGGCAAGATCGTGGCCGAGCTGACCGATGTGGCCAAGTCCTTTGGCGACAAGCAGATCGTCTCGCATTTCAGCGCCACCATCCTGCGCGGTGACAAGGTGGGACTGATCGGGCCCAACGGTGCCGGCAAGACGACGCTGCTCAAGATGATTCTGGGCGAACTGGCGCCTGACAGCGGCAACGTGCGGCTGGGTGCGAATCTGCAGGTGGCTTACTTCGACCAGATGCGGCACCAGATCAACATGGATGCCACGCTGGAGGACTTCATCAGCCCTGGCAGCGAGTGGATAGAGATCGGCAACCAGAAAAAGCACGTGAAGAGCTATCTGTCGGATTTCCTGTTTTCTCCGGCACGCGCTCACTCTCCTGTGCGTTCACTGTCCGGCGGCGAGCGCAACCGCCTGTTGCTGGCACGCCTGTTTGCCCGCCCGCGAATGTGCTGGTTCTGGACGAGCCGACCAACGACCTCGATATCGAGACGCTGGAGATGCTGGAAGACCTGCTGCAGAACTACGACGGCACGGTGTTCCTGGTCAGCCATGACCGCAGTTTCCTGGACAACGTGGTCACCAGCACCATTGCCTGGGAAGGGCCGGGCAAGTGGCGCGAATACGAAGGCGGCGTGCAGGACTGGCTGGACCAGTCGCGCCGCAGCCAGGATCTGGCCGAGGCTGCACAGCCCAAGCCTGCCAAGGAAGAGGCCAAGCCGACGGCGGTGCGCAGCGACAGCAAGCCCAAGCGCAAGCTCAGCTACAAGGAGCAGCGCGAGCTCGATCAGTTGCCCGAAACCATTGCATCGCTGGAGGCGGAGCAGAAATCCATTCGCGAGGCCCTCGCCGACGGCTCGCTGTATGCCAACGACAACTCCCGCGCCGTTCAGTTGCACCAGCGCGATGGCGAGATCGATGAGCAGCTGATGGAGGCACTGGAGCGCTGGAGCGCCTTGTCCGAGTAAGCAACGTGTCGAACTGACAAAAAAAGAGCGCCATGCGCTCTTTTTTTCATGGAGGCCGCCAGAGCGGGCCGTTGCGCTCAGATGCGGTGGTGCACCTGGTCCGAACCTATGCGCAGCTTGCCCAGCAAGGCGGCGGCGATCTGGTTGAGGGGCAGCACTTCGTCGGCAGCGCCGTGGGCGATGGCCTCGCGCGGCATGCCGAAGACGATGCAGCTGGCCTCGTCCTGCACGAGGTTGTAGCTGCCTGCATCGCGCATTTCGCGCATGGCGACCGCACCATCGGCGCCCATGCCGGTGAGCATGATGCCGTAGGCGTTGCGGCCCGCGCAGGCGGCCACCGACTTGAACAGCACTTCGACCGAAGGCTTGTGGCGATTCACCGGCGGGCTGTCATCGACCACGGCGACATAGTTGGCGCCGCTGCGCTGCACGGAGAAATGCTTGCCACCCGGGGCGATATAGGCATGACCGGGCAGCAGACGCTCGCCGTGCTGCGCTTCCTTCACGGTCATCTGGCACAGGCTGTTGAGCCGGGCCGCGAAGCTGGTGGTGAAGCCCGGCGGCATGTGCTGGGTGATGACGATGGCCGGGCAGTCGGCCGGCAGATGGGTGAGCACTTCGCGGATGGCCTCGGTGCCGCCCGTAGAGGCGCCGATGGCAACCAGCTTCTCCGTGGAAAGCCGCCCGAGCAGCGACGTCGGTGCAGCCTGGCGCGGCACGGCCGAACCTGCAGAGGAAGCGACCGGCGCTGCCGCGCTGCCTGCGGCAGAGGCTGCACTGCGGGGAGCCACCGGCAGACGCCGTACCTGGGCCACGGCAGCAACGCGGATCTTGTCCACGATCTGCGCGGCCAGTTCCTGCAGGCCGTTGGAGACACCCACGCGCGGCTTGGCCACGAAGTCGATGGCGCCCAGCTCCAGTGCACGCATGGTGACCTCGGCGCCGCGTTCGGTCAGCGTGGAGATCATGACCACCGGCATGGGACGCAGGCGCATGAGCCGGCCCAGGAAGTCGATGCCATCCATGCGCGGCATTTCCACATCGAGCGTGATCACGTCGGGATTCATCTCGCGGATCATTTCGCGTGCGATCAGCGGGTCATTGGCCGAGCCGATGCATTCCATGTCGTGCTGGCGATTGATGATCTCGGACAGCAGACTGCGTACCAACGCAGAGTCGTCCACCACGATCACCCTGATTTTCCTGTCCATTCCTTTGAACCTTCCTCAAAACAGGTCGACCGAGCCGCCTGCCGTATTGCGTGCCACGACGGCTGCATTGCCGCGTGTGAATTCCTGCTGTACCAGCTCCTCCGGATGGGCATGTGCCAGGCGCTTGACCATGGCCTTGCCGCTGGCGGGGAAGAACACCACCTTGCGAGGGTAGATATCCAGCACATCCTCCGAGACGATGGGGATGCGTTCGGTCTGCAGGTACTGCGTGACGAAGGCGGTATTGCGTTCGCCCACGTTCATGGTGGTGAAGTTGTGCATCACCTGCCCGCCGCCGAAGATCTTGGCCTGCAGCGACTCGCGCCGGGCACCGAGCTTGAGCATTTCGTTGATCAGCAACTCCATGGCGTACGAGCCGTAGCGGCCCGATGCATCGGCAGAGTCGCCGTCGGGCAGCATGAAATGGTTCATGCCGCCCACGCGCATGGTGCGGTCCCAGATGCAGGCCGAGATGCAAGAGCCCAGCACGGTGACCAGGATCACGTCCTCGTTGGAGACAAAGTATTCGCCGGGCAGCACCTTGACGGCGTTGTGCTGGAAATGCGGGTCGTAATAGAAGAACGAAGCCTCGCCAGGGTAGCGCTGCTGGCGCTTGAGCTGCTCCAGCGAGGAACGCGGCACCGGATCGCCCGGCGCCGGATAGTCTGCAGCGGTATAGCTGTTGATGCGGGGCATCCGGCGACGCTCCGAGGGCGCCGGTGGCGGTGCGAAGGCAGGGCGGTCTCCGATCATGGGAGCACCCCCTGGCGTGCGGCAGGACCTGCGTCAGCGGCGCTCATAGACGGTCTTCCCCTTGAGCGTGAACAGATCGCGCGATTCACTGAAGTTCTCGGCATGCCCGACGAACAACAGGCCACCGGGCTTCATCACGCGGTGGATGCGCTCCAGCACGCGGCGCTGCGTGGCCGCGTCGAAGTAGATCATCACGTTGCGGCAGAAGACCACGTCGAAGGGGTCGCGGAACGGCCAGTCGTCACGGATCAGGTTGACGTTGAGAAACTCCACCAGGCGGCGCAGTTCGGGCTTGACGCGCACCAGGCCCGCATTGCCGGCCTTGCCCCGCAGGAAAAAGCGGTGCAGGCGCTCGGCGCTCATGCCCTTGATGCTTTCGGCGCGGTAGACGCCGGCCGATGCCGTGTCCAGCACGCGCGAGTCGATGTCGCTGGCCTGCAGCTGAAAGCTAGGCGTGGCACCCAGCGCTTCCAGCGCCGTCATGACGATGGAGTAAGGCTCTTCCCCAGTCGAGGCCGCATTGCACCAGACCTTCCAGGCCGTGCCGGCCGGCTTGCTGCGCAGATGCTGGGCAAAGATCTCGAAATGGTGCTGCTCGCGAAAGAACGCCGTGAGATTGGTGGTCAGCGCGTTCACGAACTCCTGCCACTCCACGCCGTCGGACTGCGACTCCAGCCAGTCCAGGTAGGTGGAGAAGCTGTCGTAGCCCGTCTCGCGCAGGCGCCGCGACAGGCGGCTGTAGACCATGGCGTGCTTGCCATCGTGCAGGCTGATGCCGGCCCGCTGGTAGATCAACGCCTGTACGCGGGCAAAGTCCCGCGACGACCATTCGAATTCGCGCCCCTGGGCCAGGGGCCCGTTGGCATCCCCGTCGTCGGCGACGGGACGTGCGGCCAGTGCCGCATTGGATGAGCCGGATCGCATGAGGGCGCTCAGTGCAAGAACGGGTCTCAGTCGACCGAGGCGACCAGGCCCATGTCCACGTTGTTCATGAGCTTTTCGATGTCCAGCAGGATGAGCATGCGCTCGCCCACGGAACCCAGGCCCAGAATGCAGCCGCTGTCGATGGCGCTTTCGATGTCCGGCGCGGGGCGCACGGCTTCGGGAGCCAGTTCCATCACGTCGCTGACCGAGTCCACCACGATGCCCACCACGCGGTTGCGCAGGTTCAGGATGATGACGACGGTGAAGCTGTTGTATTCGACCTGGGAGCAGTTGAACTTCAGCCGCATGTCCACGATGGGCACGATGGTGCCGCGCAGATTGACCACGCCCTTGATGAATTCCGGCGCATTGGCAATGCGGGTCGGCGGCTCGTAGCCGCGGATTTCCTGCACCTTCAGGATGTCGATGCCGTATTCCTCCTGGTCCAGGCGGAAGGTCAGGTACTCGCGCGCGCCGGTGGCGACGCCTTCTGCGGTCTTAGCGATCACGCTCATTGCTCAGCTCCTCAACTGTCGGGCCCGCGCCGTGGTGGCGAAGGCCATGGTTTCTTGGCGGCGCGCAGGCACTGCCTGCGGCGCCGTCGATTGTGGTCAGGTATCCCTGTCCCGTTCAGTGGCGTGCACGACGCACCAGCGCGCCGGTGTCCAGAATCAACGCCACCGTGCCATCGCCCAGGATGGTGGCGCCCGAAACGTTGGGCACCTTGCGGTAGTTCGATTCCAGGTTCTTGACCACCACCTGGTGCTGGCCCAGCAGCTCGTCGACCAGCAAGGCCACGCGGCTGCCGTCGGACTCGACCACCACCATGATGTTGCTGGACTGGCTGGTGTCGCTGCGCGGCACGCGGAAGGTCTTTTCCAGCGCGAACACGGGCATGTACTCGTCGCGGACCTTGACCAGCTGCGTGCCGTTGGCCACGGTGTTCACGTCTTCGGCCTTGACCAGGAAGGACTCGACCACCGAGGACAGCGGCAGGATGTAGACCTCGTCGCTGACGCCGACCGACATGCCATCCATGATGGCCAGGGTCAGTGGCAGGCGAACGGCCACGCGCATGCCCTTGCCCTGGGTGGACTCGATCTCGACCGAGCCGCCCAGCGCCGCGATATTGCGCTTGACCACGTCCATGCCCACGCCGCGCCCGGACACGTCGGTGACCACGTCGGCCGTGGAGAAGCCCGGCGCGAAGATCAGCTGCCAGACCTCCTGATCGGGCATGTTGTCCGAGACATCCATGCCGCGCTCGCGGGCCTTCTGCAGAATCCGCTCGCGGTTCATGCCGCGCCCGTCGTCGCGCACCTCGATGACGATGGAGCCGCCCTGATGGGAGGCTGCCAGCGTCAGCGTGCCGTGCTCGGACTTGCCGGCCGCCAGGCGGTCCTCGGGCATTTCGATGCCGTGGTCCACGCTGTTGCGCACCAGATGGGTCAGCGGGTCGGTGATCTTTTCGACCAGTCCCTTGTCCAGCTCCGTGGCCTCGCCCAGCGTGATCAGGTCGATCTTCTTGCCCAGCTTGCCGGCCAGGTCGCGCAGCATGCGCGGGAAACGGCTGAACACGGTGGACATGGGAATCATGCGGATGGACATCACCGATTCCTGCAGATCGCGCGTATTGCGATCCAGGTCGGCCAGGCCTGCCAGCAGTTGCTGGTAGGCCGATGCGTCCAGTCCATGGCTGTTTTGCGCCAGCATGGCCTGGGTGATGACCAGCTCGCCCACCAGGTTGATGAGCTGGTCGACCTTGGACACCGACACGCGGATGCTGGTGGACTCCATCTGCGCCTGCTGCGTCTGGGCCGCCGTCTTGGCGGCGGGCTTGGCCACGGCGCCGGCCGGCTGGATGGCCAGCGCGCCATCGGCCTGGGGCATGCCGGGTGCGCCGTTGAAGAAGCCATAGGCCTCATCGGCAGGCGGGATGGCGGCCGAGGCCAGGGCGGCATCGGGGTCGTGCGCATGCTCTTCAGCGGCCAGGGCTTGCGCCGCCACCGCTGCGGGTGCTGCCTCGGCAGGGGCTCCGGCCGCCGTGATGCGGACCTGCTCCTTGGCCACGTGGAAGGCGAACAGATCGAGCAGGTCGTCGTCGGTGGACGAGGTCTGCACGTCAAAGAGGCGGCTTTGCGGCTGATCGCAGGCCAGGTCCTCGATGCGTCCCAGGCCGGGAATGTCGCGGAACAGCTCCTTGATGGCCTCGGCCATCTCCAGGCGCTCCAGCGGACCGATCAGGATATGCAGCGAACGTCCGCCGCTGCTGGGTGCCGTGCCGACGGCGCCGCCCGAGACAGGTGCTGCAGCAACCGGGGCCGGAGCCTGCGCTGGCGCAGCCACAGGGGCTGGAGCTGGGGTCGGTGCGGGAGCCGGCGCTGCCGCTGCAGGTACGGCGCTGCGGCCTTCCGCCAGCGTCTCGATGCGTGCCACCAGATCCGTGGTGGACAGGGCCTCGCCCTCGTTGCCGGCCTGGTGGCGTGCCAGCAGGCTGCGGCTGGCATCAGCCGACTCCAGCAACACATCGACCATCTCCGGAATCGGTGTGATCTCGTGCCGGCGCAGCCGGTCGAGCAGCGACTCCATGCGGTGCGTCAGCTCGGTCACGTCGGCAAAGCCGAAGGTGGCCGCCCCGCCCTTGATCGAGTGCGCGCATCGGAAGATGCCGTTGAGTTCCTCGTCATTGGCCGCTGACAGATCCAGATTCAGCAGCATCTGCTCCATCTGGTCGAGGTTCTCGGCCGCTTCTTCGAAGAAGATTTGATAGAACTGGCTCAGGTCGAAGTCTGCGCCCGCTCCTGCCCCATCCTGGTGTAGATCCGCCATCTTTGGTCCTGCTGTTTCCTGTTGCCCGTACTTATCGGCTCAACGCATTACTTTCTGAATGACTTCGATCAAACGGTTTGGATCGAAGGGCTTGACCAGCCAGCCCGTGGCGCCCGCGGCGCGTCCGGCCTGCTTCATCTGATCGCTGGATTCGGTGGTGAGAATGAGAATCGGCGTGTTCTGGAACTTGGGGTCTTCGCGCAGCTTGCGGGTCAGACCGATGCCATCCAGACGCGGCATGTTCTGGTCGGCCAGCACCAGGTCGACTTGTTCGAGCTGTGCCTTCTCGAGCGCATCCACGCCGTCAACCGCCTCCACAACGCGAAATCCCGCCCCTGCGAGGGTGAACGCCACCATCTTTCGCATCGAGGGGGAATCATCAACAGCCAGAATCGATCGCATGTATAGCTCCAACAGACGGGCAATAAAAGGTAGAAGAGTGCATGGTCAGTGGTCAGAACAGCTCGACCGAGCCAGCATCCATCTCGCTTTGCGTGACGGGATTGGGCCGGTCGGGTATCGCCGGCAGGCCCAGGGAATCGTCCTCCCCCTCGTCCACGCCCATGGTGGCTGCGGCCAACTGGAACGCGCAGCCTTGCAAAATCTTCGTAATATGGGCGATCAACTGGGAGGACATGTCGTGAAACTGCAACTCGGTCACCGCCAACCGAAGCGTGGACCGCGCGGCGTCCAGCTCGGGCAAGGCGCCTAGCGCCTCGCCGGCCAGCTGGCCGTGGGTCTCGTCGAAACGGTCCAGCAGGTTCTGCGTTGCATGATTGAGAAGGCCTTCCAGGCGCTGCAGATCGCGCATCGCCACCAGCAAGGCATCCTGCAGGTCTGCGGCCACCATGACGGGCATGGGGACGGCAGGCTCGCCCGAAGGCTTGTGCATTGACTGCATTGTTACTCCACCACCAGCGTTTCAGCCCAATGTTCGCCATGCTCTGCAGCATGGCCAGCCCTTGTCAATCGTCCCCAGGAATGCAGCGCATCCCTTGATATACACGACCACTTGCATTTATGTTCCAAAATGTATCTCATGATAGCGCCCCCGGGGATGCCAGACCACCGCACAAGCCCTTGCGCATACTGCACATCGAGGATTCGGCGGCCGACCAGGCGCTGGCGCGGCTGAGCCTGCTGCGCGGCGGGCTGGTCTGCGAGATTGTCGCGGTCGACCTGCTCGATGATGCCGCAGCCGCGCTGCAGAGCCAGGCATTCGACCTCATCCTGGCCGACTACCACCTGCCCGGCTTCACGGCGCTGGACGCCTGGGAGCTGGTGCGCCGCCAGCCTGGGCATCCGCCCTTTGTGCTGCTGTCGGGCGCCATCGGCGAGTCGGCCGCCGTGGACGTGATGCGCGAGGGCATCAGCGACTACCTGCTCAAGGACCACATCACGCGCCTGCCCCATGTGGTCTCGCATGCGCTGGAAGTGCACGAGGCCCGCCTGGCGCGCCGCCGCGCGGCGGCCGAGCTGGCGGCGTCCGAGCGGCGCCTGGCCGATCTGACCGAGCACCTGCAGACCTCCACCGAACGGGAACGCGCCAGCATTGCCCGCGAGATCCACGATGACATCGGCGGCTCGCTGACCTCGGTGAAGTTCGATGTGGCCTGGATTGCGCGCAATGCGCCTGAGGGCGGACTGCGCGAGCATGCGCTGGCCGCGCTGGAAATGCTGGAGCATGCGCTGGGTGCAAGCCAGCGCATCATGATGAACCTGCGCCCGCCCGTGCTGGACCAGGGGCTGGTGGCCGCCGTACAGTGGCTGGCCGAGAATTTCGAGCGCCGCACGGGCGTGCCCACCCGGATGCGCAGCAGCCGCGAGAGCATGGACATCGCGCCCGACATCCAGGTCGTGGCCTACCGCACGGCCCAGGAGGCGCTGACCAACGTCGGCAAATATGCCCAGGCGCGCCATGTGGACATCGATCTCTCGGACCGCGAAGGCTTTCTCACGCTGGAGGTGACGGACGACGGCGTGGGCCTGGCCGAAGGCGCGCGCGACAAGCCCGAATCCTTCGGTTTGCGCGGTCTGGGCGAGCGTGCGCGCACCGTTCAGGGCTGGCTGGATGTCAGCAGTCAAGCCGGGCGAGGAACCTCGGTCATCGTCTCCATTCCGCTGGACGATGGCGGCACTTGCCCTAATATCCCGGGCAATGAATGCTGAACGCCATGGCGGCGTGACCCTTTTTCCAGGAGGCCGACTTTGATCCACGTGGTGCTGTGCGACGACCATGCGGTGCTGCGCCGGGGCATCCGTGACACCCTGGCCGAGGCAGTGGACATCAGCGTCACCGCCGAAGCAGGCAGCTATGCCGAGCTGCGCGAACAGCTGCGCACCGCCACCTGCGACGTGCTGCTGCTGGACATCAACATGCCCGGCCGCAGTGGCCTGGAAGCCCTGGCCAGCGTGCGCGAAACCCATCCGCTGATCAAGGTGCTCATGGTCTCCATGTACCCCGAGGATCAGTACGCGCTGCGCTGCCTGAAGGCGGGCGCGCAGGGCTACGCCAACAAGGCAGGCGACCCGGTGTTGCTGATCGAGGCGGTGCGTACCGTGGCCACGGGGCGCAAGTACCTGACGTCCGAAGTGGCCCAGATGCTGGCCGACAGCCTGGCCCAGCCCGCACCCCAGGTGCCGCATGAAAGCCTGTCCGAGCGCGAGCTGCAGACGCTGATCAAGATCGCGGCCGGGCAGCGGCTGACCGACATCGCCACCGAGCTGATGCTCAGCCCCAAGACCGTCAGCGTCTACCGGGCGCGCGTGCTGGAAAAACTGCAGATGAGCAGCAATGCCGAACTCACGGCCTACGCCATCCACAACCAGCTGATCTGAGGCTTTTGCGGCCGACAGGACCGTAAATCTGTTGTTTTTCACAACTGCTTACATTGAAGTGCCAAATACCGCAATGCCGCGCTGCAGCAAGGCGACCAGGGGCTGCTCGAGCAGCGGCAGCGTGGCCATCAATCCCGTCAGGCCCACGGTGAGCGTGACCGGAAAACCCACGGCATAGATGTTCATCTGCGGCGCCACGCGCGAAATGATGCCCAGCACCAGGTTCACGAACAGCAGCATGGCGACCATGGGCAGGGCGATCCAGAAGGCACTGGCGAAGACCGCCGCCCCCATCTCGTGCAGCCGCATCTGGTTGATGGCCTGCAGGAAGCTGCCGTCCACAGGAAACGCCTCGTAACTCTTGAGCACGGCCATCAGCACCAGCAGGTGCCCGTTGATGACGATGAACAGCAGCGTGGAGATCTGGACCATGAAGCGCGCCACGGCGCTGAGCTGGGCATTGGTCGTGGGATCGAAGAAGCTGGCGAAGTTCAGGCCCATCTGCAGGCCGACCACCTCGCCCGCCACCTCCACGGCGGCAAACACCAGGCGCACGGCAAAGCCCACGGCCAGCCCCACGCCGACCTGCTGAATCAGCGTGCCCAGCGCCTGCGGCGAGTTGATGCCGATCACGGGCTGGTCGCCCAGCACGGGCTGCGCGCACACCGCGACCAGAAAGGCCAGGCCGATCTTCAGCCGCATGGGAATGACGCGCTGCGAGAACACGGGGGCCACGGAGAACATGGCCAGCACGCGCAGAAACGGCCAGAGAACGGGCGACAGCCACGCCACCAGTTGGGCTTCGCTGAAGGTGATCACAGTGGCGTTTCCAGTGCGCGGCGAAGGGCTCAGCCCACCGCCTGCGGAATGGTCTCGATGGTGCGGCGGATGAAGTCCACCAGCGTGCTCAGCATCCACGGGCCCGCAATGGCAAACACCAGCACGGCGGAGATGAGCTTGGGCACGAAGGCCAGCGTGGCCTCATGCACCTGGGTCACCGCCTGGAAGACGCTGACGGCCAGGCCCACGGCCAGCACCACGCCCAGCACGGGCATGGAGATCATGAGCAGCAAGGTCAGTGCCTCGCGGCCGAAGGTGAGCACGTATTGGGAGGTCATGGAAGGATTTCCAAAAAAGAGCGGGGCTAGACGGCGAAGCTGGCGGCCAGCGAGCCTATGAGCAGGTTCCAGCCATCGGCCAGCACGAAGAGCATGAGCTTGAACGGCAAGGCCACCAGCACGGGCGACAGCATCATCATGCCCAGGGACATGAGGATCGAGGACACGACCATGTCGATGACCAGGAAGGGGATGAAGATCATGAAGCCGATCTGGAACGCGGTCTTCAGCTCGCTGGTCACGAAGGCGGGCACCAGCACGCGCAGCGGTGCGGTCTCGCTGGTGACGCCTACATCGAGCTTGGCCAGCCGCGCGAACAGCGCAAAGTCCGACTGGCGCGTCTGCTTGAGCATGAAGTCGCGCATGGGCGCCTCGGCCTTCTCAATGGCCTGCTCGAAGGTCACGGCATTCGTGGTGTAGGGCACGTAGGCCTCCTGGTACACGCGGTCCAGGGTGGGGCCCATGACGAACAGCGTCAGGAACAGCGACAGGCCGATGATCACCTGGTTGGGCGGCGCCGACTGCGTGCCCAGCGCCTGGCGCATCAGCGACAGCACGATGACGATGCGGGTGAAGCCCGTCATCATCAAGAGGATGGCCGGCAGGAAGGACAGCGCCGTGAAGAACAGCAGGGTCTGGATGGGCACCGAAAAGCTGGTGCCACCGCTGCCCTGGCCGATGACCAGCGGAAGGCTGGCGGGCGCGCCCTGTGCCCAGGAGGCCAGGGGCGTGGCGCAGCACAGCGCCAGCGCTGCGGCGCCAGCGGCCTGGCTCAGCGTGCGCGCCGGGCGCTTGCAGGAATATTCAGACATTCGCACCGTCCGCAGGCAGGCTGCGCGCTTGCGCCATCGCAGCCGAAAAATCAGCAGGGGCCGGGGCCTGCAGCACATGCAGGCACTGGATGCTTTGCGCCGTGACGCCCAGCACCAGACGCACGGTCTGCGCGCCCTCGCCCACTTCCACCGTCACCACCCGCTGCTGCGGGCCCACGCCCACGGCGCCCAGCACCCGCGACTGCAGGCCGGCCGCGCCGCGCAGCGCAGCCGTGCGCTGCTGGAAGCGGCGCAGCAGCCAGGGCAGAGCGGCCATGGCCGTGACCAGGGCCACCACCGTGAGCAGGGTCGGCCACAGCGGGCCCATGCCGGCGCTCTCAGCCACGGCTGACCCGGCGCAAGCGCTCGGACGGCGTGACCACGTCGGTCAGGCGGATACCGAACTTGTCGTTGACCACCACCACCTCGCCCTGGGCGATCAGGTAGCCGTTGACCAGCACGTCCATGGGCTCGCCGGCCAGTGCGTCGAGTTCGACCACCGAGCCCTGGGCCAGTTGCAGGATGTACTTGATCGGCACCTTGGTGCGGCCCAGCTCCACCGACAGCTGCACCGGGATGTCCAGCACCATGTTGATGTCGTTGACCGGCACATCGCCGCCACCGGCGTAGGGACGCACGGGCTCGCCCGTCAGCGGGCCGCCCTGCTCCTCTTCCAGCTTGGCGTCGCGCTCGCGCTGCTCGTCCAATGCCTCTGCCCAGCCCGAGAACGGATCATCGCCAGCGGGCTTTTGCGTATCTTCAGTTGCCATTGTTTTCTCCCATCCAGCCAGCGTCGGCGCCACGCAGGCAGTTCTCGACGCGGATTGCGTACTTGTCGTTGTGAGTGCCGTACTGGCACTCGAAAATCGGGACGCCGCCAATGGAGGCGCGGATCAGCGGCTCGCGGTCGAGTTCGATGAAATCGCCGGGGCGCATGGCCAGCAGCTGCTCCACCGTGGCGTCGGCACGTGCCAGTTCGGCCACCAGGGTCACCTCGGCGGCCTGGATCTCGCGCTTGAGCACCTTGACCCAGCGGCGGTCCACTTCGATGGAGTCGCCCTGTGTCGAGGAATACAGCACATCACGGATGGGCTCCAGCGTTGCATAGGGCATGCAGATGTGGATGGAGCCCGAGATGTCGCCGATCTCCAGCTGAAAGGCCGTGGACACGACGATTTCGCTGGGCGTGGCGATGTTGGCGAACTGCGGTTGCATCTCCGACCGCTGGTAGCCCAGCTCCAGCGGATAGATGCCGTGCCAGGCCTTCTTGTATTCCTCGCAGATCACGTTGACCAGGCGGTTGATCACGCGCTGCTCGGTGTGCGAGAAGTCTCGCCCTTCGATACGCGTCTGCAGCCGGCCCGTGCCGCCGTACAGCGTATCGATGACACCGAACACCAGCGAGGGGTCGCAGACCACCAGGCCGCTGCCGCGCAGCGGACGGATGGCGACGATGTTGAAGTTGGTGGGCACCACCAGCTCGCGCAGGAAGGCGCTGTAGCGCTGCACCGACACCGTGCCCACGGACACTTCGGGACTGCGGCGGATGAAGTTGAACAGGCCGATGCGGAAGTTGCGGGCAAAGCGCTCGTTGACGATTTCCATCGTCGGCATGCGCCCGCGCACGATGCGCTCCTGGCTGGAGATGTCGTACTGGCGGATGATGCCCGCCTCGACCTCCTCGGTCGTGGATTTCTGGCTCTCGCCGGTCACACCCTCCAAAAGGGCATCGACTTCTTCCTGGGAGAGAAACGAATCGCTCATGGCGCCTGGCCTCCCCGGTTACTGGATGATGAAGCTGGAGAAGAGCACGCGGCGCACCGGGTTCTTGCCAGCGGAGGAGCGGCGGCGCTCGCCGTCTTCGTCCTCGGCATCCTCGTCGCGGCTGCGCTTCTTGGCCTTGGCCTGGTTGCCGTAGCCCAGCGGGGCCGAGACTTCGTTGAGCACGTCGGCGGCCAGGCGCTCCTTGCCTTCGCGCTCCAGCAGTTCCTCGGCCGTGCGCTGGGACACCAGCATCAGGATGCCGTTGCGGATGCTGGGCAGGTATTGCTTGACCGTGGTGGCCGTCTTCTCGTCGGCCAGCTCCAGCGTGATGCCGATCTGCACGAAGCGGTCGCCGCCCGTATCGGACAGATTGACCACCAGGTTGTCCAGCGGCAGGAAGGTGGGCACGGTAACGGCCGCCTTGCTGGCGCTGCCCTCTTCCTCATCGCCGCTGCTGTGGCGCTTGGACAGCAGGATGAAGGCAGCGGCCGCGCCTATGGCCAGGACGGCAATGATGACGATCAGCACGATCAGCTTCTTGCCCTTGGCCGGGGCGGGAGCTGCATTGTTGGCGGCATTGGGTGTGGCAGACACTGGAATTCCTCTGGGTGAGCGGGACCGCCACGCGCACGCGCTTCATGCGCGGCGCCATGACGCAGCAGGCCCATGGCAGGAATTATTCGGCGATTGGACCCCGGACCATGGCCTGAATAAGCGCATGAAACCCCGGTTTCTCGCTGGCTTGATGGCCCTCAAACGCCACAGGCCGGGCAGCTTGTCGCCACCCGGCCTGTTGTGAAAACCCTGAAACGGCGCATGCGCCGCCCCGCAAGAAGCGCAGGAAGAATCAGACGAACAGATCCACCCCGCCCGCTGCCGCGCGGCCACCGCCGGCCTGTGCGGCGCCATTGCCGCCCGTGACACCGGCGGCATCGACCATGGCGCTCACGCGGCCCTGGCGCGCCTGGGCGTCCGCACCCTGTCTTGCCGAATCGCCGCTGCCGGACTGGCCGCCCGCATCCACGCTGACGCCGGCCAGTTGCAGGCCCTGGGCCTGCAGCAGCTCGCGCAGCTGGTCGGCACCATTGCCCAGCCAGTCACGCGCCTGGGCTTCGCTGGCGCCAAAGCGCACATGGGCCTCGTTGCCCTGCAGGCTGACCTGCACCTGGATGGCCCGGCCCTCATGCTCCACGGACAGCGAGGCGTTCTGGTTCTTGTTGTGGACCCAGAAGGCCACCTGCTCGGACACCTGCTGCTCGCGCTCGGTGGAATTGCCCGGCTGGGCCTGGGCGTCGGGCTGGGCAAAGGCCGCGCCATTTTGGCCGGCCGCCTGCTGGCCCAGGGATTGGCCGGCATGGGCCGCGCCCACGGCAGCCGCAACGCCGTGCAGTCCGTTCGCCGCCGACTCCGTGGAGGCGGTGCCGCCGTCACGGGCTCGCTCGAACAGGCCGCGCCATTCTTCGGGCCGCACTGCGGCCATGCCGTTGAGCGCAATGCCCGACGCCAAGGCCGCGTCCTGCCGCACACCGGCCGCCAGGGCCTGGGGCGTGTGTTCATGCGTGGCCTGGGCGGTGGTTGCCGTGCGTGCGGCGGCGGCCGTCAGTGCCGCATCGGACTGCACGGCGGCCAGCACATCGGCGGCCTGGGCCTGTGCCTGGGTACGGCGCGCAGCGCCATCGGTCAGTGCCCCGGCTGCATTGGGGTCCGCAGCGGCAGCCAGGGCCGCAGCATTGGCGCTGGCCGTGGCCAGCGCCGTGCCTGCGGCATCACCGGCTGCGGACTGCGGAGCCAGGAAGGCCGCGTGCGCCACGGCGCCCTGCTCCTGGCGCAGGGCCATCATGGCGGCGCTGCCCCGGCCGGACAGCCAGTCGCCCGCCACGCCCTGCAGCATGTCACGGTCGCCCTTGCCGTCCAGATGGGCGGTCTGCCCGACCAGGCTGAGCCAGGGCGCCTGGCCGTTGGCAGCCAGCGCCATGGCATCGGCCTGCGCCGAGGTGGTCATATCGGTCGGCTCCGCCTGCGGTTGCAGCGGCAGTTGCGGCTGCAGCAGCAGGCCCTGAGCCAGGCCGGGATCGGCCAGCAGGTCTGCGGCATCCTTCAGGCCGTCCTTGGCTGCGCCCTTGAGGCTGGACAGCGCGGAAAGAGCGGCACTGCCGTCCTCGCCCAAGGCCTGGCCGAGGGCGCCCGAGGCCAGCGCCGGCAATCCGCCAATGCCATCCATCGCCGCCAGCAACGAAGAAAAGCCTGCGGCCTGGTCGTTGGAGGGCGGCTGCGTGCCGCGCGCGGAGCGAACGCCTTCCATGGCGCGCTGCATGGCGCTGCGCGCATCGGCGCGCTGTTCGATCTGGTTGGTGGACATGCGTCAAGCCTCCTGGAATGTCAGCCCGAAGCTGCGACGGAAAAACTGGATGGCCGCACGTTCATCGGTCTCCTTTTGCTCGCGGCGCATCTGGCTCAGCGCCAGATCGCGGCGGCGCACCTCGACGACCTTGCGCAGGCTGCTGACCCGCAGCTCGCAGGCCATCAAGGCCTTTTGCGCGGCCTCCAGGCGGATCGCCAGGTCGGCCAGCACCCGCGTCTGCAGGCCGATGGCGTGCTGCAGGCGGTCCATGAACTGGTACTGGTGGAACATGACCTCGGGCTGCACGGACTGGTTTTCCTGCGCGCCCCAGCGCGTCTGCATTTCCTGCACATAGTGCTGCAGCTGTTCCATTTGCGTCTGCGCGGCCTGCTGCGAGCGCAGGCGCTCCTGCACCGCCTGACGCGCCTCGTCGCGCTTGCGCGACGCGGCATCGATGGCCACCATCAAGGCATTCAAGGACGACATACCGGGGTTTCCTCCCTGTGTTCGTTATCGCGTTGGTCGCGTTTTGGCAGTGCCGCGTCGCCGCGTCACGGCCCACCGAGTGCGGCAGCCATGCCCGAGATGCTCTCGTCCATGGAAGCCGACTCGAACATGCTTTGCTGCAGAAAGGCCGCCATGGCCGGCTGCAGGCGTATCGCCTCATCCATCTGCGGGTCCGAGCCCGCCATGTAGGCGCCGACCTGGACCAGGTCCCGCCCCTTCTGGTAGCGCGAATAGACAGCGCGAAAGCGCCGTGCCAGCTCGAAGTGCTCGCGCGAGACCACGTTGTGCATCACGCGCGAGGCCGATTGCTCGATATCGATGGCCGGGTAGTGGCCCGACTCGGCCAGCGCCCGCGACAGCACGACGTGGCCGTCCAAAATGGCGCGCGCCGCGTCGGCAATAGGGTCCTGCTGGTCATCGCCTTCGGACAGCACGGTGTAGAAGGCGGTGATCGAGCCCACGCCGTTGAGGCCGTTGCCGCTGCGCTCGACCAGGGCCGGCAGCTTGGCAAAGCACGACGGCGGATAGCCCTTGGTGGCCGGCGGCTCGCCAATGGCCAGGGCGATCTCGCGCTGGGCCATGGCATAGCGCGTCAGCGAATCCATGAGCAGCAGCACATGCTGGCCCTTGTCGCGGAAATGTTCGGCAATGGCCGTGGCATAGGCGGCGCCCTGCATGCGCAGCAGCGGCGGCGCATCGGCCGGCGCAGCGACGACCACGGCGCGGCTGCGGTCCTGGGCGCCGAGGATGTCCTCGACGAATTCCTTGACCTCGCGGCCGCGTTCGCCGATCAGGCCGACCACGATCACGTCCGCCTGGGTGTAGCGCGCCATCATGCCCAGCAGCACGGACTTGCCCACGCCCGAGCCCGCGAACAGGCCCAGACGCTGCCCCCGGCCCACGGTGAGCAGGGCGTTGAGCGAGCGCACGCCGGTGTCCAGCGTCTCGCGCACCGGGTCGCGGTCCATGGCGTTGATGGGGTTGCGGTCCAGCAGATCGGCGCTCACGTCGGCCAGCGGGCCGCCATGGTCCAGGGGCTGGCCCTGCGAATCCACGACACGGCCCAGCAGGCCGCTGCCAATGGGCAGGCGCAGCACGCCGGCCGCCAGGGACACGGGCGGCTCGACACCGTCGCCAAAGCGCAGCGGTGCGACAAAGGGTTCGGCCGGCGTCACGATGGCGCCGCTGGACAGGCCCTGGATGTCGCCCGCAGGCATGAGAAACGCACGCTCGCCGGCAAAGCCGACAACCTCGGCCAGCACCGGGTCCTGGCCCTGCTGGCGTATCCAGCACTGCGAGCCCACGGGCACCTGCAGGCCCGTGGCCTCCAGCACCAGGCCGGTCAGGCGCGTGAGCGTGCCGTGGGTTTCCAGGGGAATGTCGCCCTGCAGGCGGGCGCGGGCATTGGACAGCAGTTGCTGCCAGGGCCTGGCGGCAGGCTCGGGGGTCAGTTTGGCGGCGTCGGCCAGCGGGGCGTCAACCGGCATCGCGTTCTCCGTCATACCAGGTGGAGACCAGGCCCAGCGCGGCCACGGCGCGGCGCCAGCGCTTGTCCATGCCGGCATCGACCTGGGCGCCGCCCGATTCCACGCGCACATCGCCCTGAGCGACGGAGGCGTCACTGATCCACTGCACCTTGGACTGGGCGCCATGCTCGGCGCGCAGCGCCTCGTCCAGCACGGCGAAGTCGGCGGGGTTCAGGCGCACGGTGGCGGCGCGGCCGTCGGCGGCCAGCATGTCCAGCGCCTCGCGCACCACGGGCAACAGGGCCTGGGGCTGGCTGCGCAGCTCCTGGCGGACCACCTGGCGCGCAATGTCGCAGGCCAGGTTGAGCAGTTCCTGCGCGGCATCCGTCTGCAGCTGCTTGAAGCCGGCATCCAGGCCGGACAGCAGCGCGTCCACGCGCTGCGCCGTCTCGCGGCCTGTGCCGGAGACATAGTCATCCATGTGTTGCTGCCACTGCTGCCGGGCTTCCTGGCGGCCCTGCTCCAGGCCCTCGGCATGGCCTTCGGCGCGTGCCTGTTCCAGCAGGGCATGCAGTTGTTCCTCATCCACTGCGGGGGCGGTGGAGGCCGGGGCGCCCGGCGTGTCGGCTTCGACATCCAGCACCATGGAGTCGGCCTCCAGCCGGGGCGCATCGGAGCGGCCGGGCAGCGACAGGCTGTGAAAGCCCGACGAGGAGGCAGGCGCGCGCGCCATGCCCGCGCCGCCATGCCCAGCCTGGGCACCGGATGCGGCGGGCGCACCCTGGATGTCCGGCAGACCCGCGAGGCTGGGCAGGCTTTTCAGGCCGCCCATGTGGTCCACGGCGCCGAAGCGCCACTGCACCACCTGGCGCTCGTCGATCTCCTCGGAAGGGATGAAGCGCGAGTTCATGCCGTTAGACATAGCTGTCTTCCGCACCGCTGCCGATGGTGATCTGGCCTTCTTCGGCCAGGCGACGCACCACCTTCAGGATTTCCTTTTGCTGCGCTTCCACTTCGGACAGGCGCATCGGGCCGCGGCCTTCCAGGTCCTCGCGCAGCGACTCGGCGGCACGCATGGACATGTTGGCCAGAATCTTGTCGCGCACTTCCATCGAACCGCCCTTGAGCGCGATGATCAGCGTCTCGGACACCACCTCGCGCAGCACCAGCTGCACCGAGCGGTCGTCCAGCTTGACCAGATCGTCGAACACGAACATCTTGTCCATGATCTTCTGGGCCAGGTCCGGGTCGTAGTTGCGGATGGTGTCCAGCACGGCCACGTCGGCATTGCCGCCGAGGTTGTTGATCATCTCGGCCGCCGTCTTGACGCCGCCCAGCGAGGTCTTGCGGATCTTGTCGCCGCCGGCCAGCACCTGGAACAGCACCTCGTTGAGGTCCTTGAGCGCGGTCGGCTGAATGCCTTCCAGCGTGGCCACGCGCAGCATGACTTCGCTGCGGAAACGCTCGGGCAGCTGCATCAGCACGGCAGCGGCCTGCTCGTGCTCCAGGTGCACGAGGATGGCGGCCACGATCTGCGGATGCTCGCCGCGCAGCAGTTCGGCCACGGACAGCGGGTCCATCCACTTGAGGCTTTCGATGCCGGAGACATCGCCGCCCTGCAGGATGCGGTCGATCAGCAGCGCCGCCTTGTCGTCGCCCAGGGCGCGCTTGAGCACCGAGCGCACATAGCCGCTGGCGTCGTCCACCAGCAGGCTTTGCGCGGCCGCGTCATCGGCAAAGCGGTTGATGACGAAGTCCACCTTCTCGCGCGAGACACCGCGCATGTGCGCAATGGTCTCGCCGAGCTTTTGCACTTCCTTCGGGGTGAGGTGCTTGAACACCTCGGCCGCTTCCTCCTCGCCCAGGGAGACCAGCAAGATGGCGGCGTCGTTCAGGCCTCGTTCGTCCATATCTCAGCAATCCGTGTTTTGAGAGGCTCAGGTGGCCTCGCCGTTGATCCAGGTCTTGACGATGTTGGCCACCGCGATCGGGTTCTGCTTGGCCAGTTGGCGCGCCTGCTCCAGGCGCACTTGCTCCTGCGTGGGCGAAAGATCGACAGCGGGTGCAGCCAGCGCCGGACGGTCCAGCTGCTCGCCTTCGATGGCATTGAGCTGTCCGCCCACGGCCACCGTCTTGCGGCCCTTGAGCATGGGTCGCACCAGGCCCAGCAGCAAGATGGCGCCGAACAGGGCCAGGCCGATGGGCACGCCCAGGCTGCGGGCCATGGCCAGCACTTCGGGCTGGCGCCACAGCGGCACATCGGCGGGCACTTCGTCCTGCACAAAGGGCGTGCTGACCAGGTTGACCGAGTCGCCGCGCTCGGCGCTGTAGCCCACGGTCTCGCGCACCAGGGTCAGCAGTTGCGCCTGCTGCGCCGCCGTCAGGCCGCGTGCGGCGGCAGCGACGGTGGCTGCATCGGTTGCCGCACCGGCCGCACCGGCAGCGGCCGGCGCAGGGGCGGCCACCAGAGGCGCATTGATGACCACGGCGGCCGTCAGGCGCTTGATGCTGCCCGTGCTGCCGCGTGTATGGCGCACGGTCTTGTCCACTTCGTAATTGGTGATGGACTCGCGCTTGCTGGCAGCGCGGGCGGCGTTCTGGCCGTCGGCCGCCTGGGGCGCGGGATTGGCGCCGTTGACGGGCGCGGAAGCGTTCTGGGGCGGCTGGTTGCTGGTGGCGCCGGGAATGCCCGTGGGTTGGGGCGGCTTTTGCTCGCCCGAGCTTTCCACCACCTGCTGGCTGCGCACCACGCCCGCGTCGGAGGACTGGTTGGGGCGGTGCTGCTCCGAAGTCGATTCGGTCTGGCTGAAATCCATCTCGGCCGAGACCTGCGCCTTCACATTGTTCTTGCCGACCACGGGCTCCAGGATCTCCAGGATGCGGCGCACGTACTGCTGCTCGATCTGCTGGGTGTAGTTCAGCTGCTGCATGTCCACGGCGTTGGCGTTGCCGTCGGGCGACTGCGACAGCAGTTTGCCCGAGTCGTCCAGGATGCTCACGGCCGTGGGCGCCATCTCGGGCACGCTGGAGGCCACCAGGTGCACGATGCCCGCGATCTGCGTGCGGTCCAGCACGCGGCCCGGGTACAGGCTCAGCAGCACCGAGGCCGAGGGCTTTTGCTGCTCGCGGAAAAAGCCGTTCTGATTGGGCAGGGCCAGGTGCACGCGTGCGCTTTGCACGGCGGCCAGGGCCTGGATGGAACGTGTCAGCTCGCCTTCAAGGCCGCGCTGGAAATTGAGGCGTTCCTGGAACTGGGTGATGCCGAACTTGCTGTTCTCCATCAGCTCGAAACCCGTCACCGAACCCTTGGGCAGGCCCTGGGTGGCCAGCTTCAGGCGCACATCGTGCACGCGGTCGGACGGGATGAGGATGGCACCGCCGCCTTCCGTGTAGCGGTAAGGCACGTTCATCTGCGACAGCTGGGCGACGATGGCGCCGCCATCCTTGTCGCTCAGGTTGGAGAACAGCACCTTGTAGTCCGGCTGGCGGTAGAACATGGCCGCCGCACCCAGGGCGACGACCAGCAGCACGGCGATCGCGCCCCAACGCAGGCGCGCGCCACGGTCCATGGCCGTCCAGCGCTGCTGCAAGGCAGGCTGGGGCACGGGAGTGGCTTGAGGGACAGGGATTTCAGCGACAGCAGACATCTTGGTTCCAGGTGTTCGAGCCCTGCACACACAGGACCCTAGCGTGCTGTCGATTATTCGAAGTCCGCCGCTTCACATTCGCCCGATAAGCGCGCCGTTTGGCCGTCTATTTGCCGCGATGCGAAAACCCTGCCGCCCTACGATCTCGTCATCTTGCTAACTCCGATGGAATGTGTCATGGACCTTCGCATCCCCAGTACCACCTCTCCCTGTACGGCACCCAGCTCCCCAAAGGCGTGGGCGCAGGCGACGCATCGACCAAAGTGGCGGCTGGCGGCTTCAGCCAGGCCCTTCAAGGCGCGCTGCAGTCCGTCAGTTCAGCCCAGAACAACTCCAGCCAGCTGCAGCGTGAGGTGCAGTTGGAGAACCCGGCCGTCAGCCTCGAAGAAACCATGATCGCCATGCAAAAGGCGCAGATCGGCTTCCAGGCCACGATGCAGGTGCGCAACCGGCTCGTGCAGGCCTATACCGACGTGATGAACATGCAGGTGTGAGGACGTCCGGCCCCGGCCGGACCCTCTTTGCCTCCTCAGATCGCAGGCCGCAGACCGCAGACCGAACGGGATTTGCGCGTGCCATTGCGATTGCATTGCGATTGCATTGCCATTGCCATTGCACGGCAGCGTCATTTCCGCGCATTTCGGATCTTGCCGCCTTCAGGGTCCTTGCTTCGTTTTCCCCGGATCTGGCCTCTGGCCGTCCCTCATTCCTGGCCGCCCTTCCTGCGCACGGCCATCCAGCATTCCCCCGCCTCCACCTCTTTGACCGAGCGCAGCCTCATCCCGCGCATGGATGGGTACGCCCAAGCTCCAGCCATGCCTGCGCCCGCTGCACCGATTCATTCAACCGAATCCCAGCCCGGAAAAGACAAAACCCTCGGGCACGGATGCCGGAGGGTTGAGCAGCGGAAAGAAAGAAGAGAGAGAAGAGAGAGAAAAAAGGGACGCGGCTTCAGCTGGCCGAGTGGTAGATGCGCGCCTTGCCCGGTCCGGCATGGGGATGTCCATACAGGTCGCGTCCATACGTGGCCTGGTCCGAAGTCTGGGGAATCAGCGCCGCCGCCTGGCTCTGGGCCACCACGGCCATGCGTGCCAGCTGGTCGCGCTGCATGGCCATCTGCTCGCCCAGCGCCTGGGCGCGTTCGCGCAGCTCCTGCGTCCAGTCGGCCGCGCTGAAGCGCCGGGCCAGCTCGGAGAACGCCGCCATGGCATCGCGCAGCCGGGTGCTGGACTGCTCCAGCGCGACTGCATCCTTCGATTGCAGCGAGGCGGACACCATCCGGACCACCGCGTCCAGGGAATCGAGCATCTCGCTGAGAGTCATGGGACAGGCCTTGCTGAAAAAAGAAAGCGCGTGCTCGCGCCGGAAGGAAAAAACCGAGAAAGAACCGAACCCGCGCTCAGACGCGCGAGTGCGAGAGGAATTCTTCGGAGTTGGCCAGCAGCTTGTCGGCCACGGCGTCGGCGTTCACGCGGAAGGTGCCGTTGGCAATGGCTTCGCGGATTTCCTTGACGCGGTTGGCATCGAAGTCGGCCGTGGCGCGACCAGATTGGTCCAGTGCGCGGGCCGAGGTCGAGAACGACACGGGAACACCGGCCGCCTTGGCAGGCTGGGCCTGGGCGGAGGATTCCTCGGTGGCAATGGTGCTGGCTGTCTTGGGCTGCTTGGCGGCGGCCTGGGAGGCAGCGGCGGGCAGTTCCGGTTTTTGACCTATCTTCATCTTGATTCTCCAATCGCCCTGGCGGCGTGAGGCGCTGTGCCTAGCTTTCGACTGCCTGGAACAAAACTTGAGGTTTTTTTACTGGACCAGCACCACGCCCTCGGGATTCACCACCCCGGAGATGAGCCGGCCATTATCCATGCGAACCCGCACGGTCTGGCCTTCGCCGGCGGCCGACATGGCCTTGCCCGACGATGTGACGGAAAAACCACCACCGTTGACCAGAACGCGCACTTCGGCACCCACCGCGAACAGCGCCGGCGTGCGCAGCATGTTCTGGCGCAGTGCCTGGCCTGCGGCCAGCGGGCGGGAGGCCACCAGGCCCACCCAGTCCTGCTGGTTGGCGTAGACGGCGGCCGATTCCTCGGCCCAGTCCACTTCGGCCTGGACGGCATCGTCGGCCGACAACGGGCGGCCCGAAGGCACGCCGTTTTGCAGCACCCAGGCCGGCCCCCAGGCCTTGACCGTGATGGGCAGGAACACATTCCAGGCCACGGCGCCCTGCAGGCAGCGCAGACCCAGGCGGGTACGGCCCCAAAGGCGCGAGCCTGCGGGCAAATAGGGTTCGACCTTGGCGCAGGCGGCCAGGCGCAGGCGGGGATCGAGCTGACCCATCTGCACTTCCATGCGCAGGGGCAAGGCGCCCGCGCCGGCCATGCCTTGCTGCAGGGCCTCGTCGGCAAAGCGCTGGCCGATCTGGCTGAGCTGGGCTGCACCGTCAGGAGCGTTCTGCGCGAAGGCAGGGCCTGCCAGCGACGCTCCAGCGGCAAGCGCAGCGCATGCGGCGGCGCGAGCGAGGGCTCGGACGGCGGATGGCGAATGGGCGGTGCTGAAGTTCGGCATGGCTGTGGCTCCTGACTTGCTCCGGCCTCCCGTCAGGATGGGTGGGACACCTGGAGCGATGCCAGCAAATATAGGACGAGCGCTCTTTTCCGAAGCGCCGAACTGCGCAGGCAAACGCGCTTTCTTCGCGCTTTAGCGTTCGGGCCCGATTTCCATAATCGACGCATGCCGCAGTCCGTGGGCTGCCGCCATTTCGTCAACCGATCACCGCAAATCCCAGAGGGCGAGGCCGACATGCTCGACAAGATGACTGAACGACTGGACTTCCAGAGCAAGGCGCTGGTGCTGCGCGCCGAGCGCCAGCGTGCAATCGCCAGCAACATCGCCAATGCCGACACCCCGGGCTATGTGGCGCGCGACTTCAATTTCCGCGAGGCGCTGACGGCCGTTACCTCCGGCCCCTCGCCCATGACGCTGGCCAGCGTCAGCCAGGGCGGACACATTCCGCTGCCTGCCGCCGCCTCGGGGCAGAGCGCGCAAAGCCATCTTGGCTACTCGGTGCAGGCCCAGACCAACATGGACAACAACACCGTGGACCTGGACCGCGAACGCGCCAACTTCGTCGACAACGCCGTGCGCTACGAAGCCACGCTGCGCTTTCTGAACGGCCAGGCCAAGACCATGCTGTCGGCCATCCAGGGCCAGTAAGCCGGCGCCACAGATCACAGGAGCTTTCCCATGTCCATGTTCTCCATCTTCAGCATCTCCGGCAGTGCCGTGAGCGCCCAATCGCAGCGCCTGAACGTCGTGGCCTCGAATCTGGCCAACGTTGATGCCGTGGCCGGCCCCGACGGCAAGGCCTACCAGGCGCGCCAGGTGGTCTTCCAGACCGTGGCCATGGGCGAGGAAGGCTCCTCTGGCGTGCGCGTCAGCGCCATCAGCCAGGACAACACGCCCGGCCGCCGCATCCACGACCCCCAGCACCCGCTGGCCGATGCCGAAGGCTATGTGACGCACTCCAACGTCAGCGCCGTGGACGAGATGGTCAACATGATCTCGGCCTCGCGCTCCTACCAGAACAACGTCGAGGTCATGAACACGACCAAGTCGCTGCTGCTCAAAACCCTGCAGATGGGCCAGTGAGCCCCGTCCGCACCACCTTCCAGGAGCCACTCCCATGATCTATGGCGCAGGCAGCGTCGCCAGCACGGCCGACATCAACAACAAGTCCGCCACGAGCAATTCGACCACCGACCCCGCGGCGGCGCAGGACCGCTTCCTGAAGCTGCTGGTCGCGCAGTTGAACAACCAGGATCCAATGAATCCCATGGACAACGCGCAGATGACCTCGCAGATGGCGCAGATCAACACCGTCACCGGCATCCAGCAGTTGAACAAGACCATGGAAAGCATGGCGGGCCAGTTCACCGCCATGCAGGTGCTGCAGGGCACGCAGATGATCGGCCGCACCGTGCTGACCGAAGGCAACACCCTGGGCGTGGGCAAGGAAAAGTCCTATACGGCTGCCTTCGACCTCGAAGGCCCGGCCGCCGACGTGAAGGTGCAGATCACCACCGCCAGCGGCGAGCTGGTGGACACCGTCGAGCTGGGCAGCGGCACCGCTGGCCGCAACTACTTCACCTGGGACGGCAGCAAGTACACGGGCGACGCCAGCCAGCTGCGCTACACGGTGCAGGCCACGAATGCCGACACGGTCGTGGCCTCGACCACGCTGTCGCCCCATGCGGTGCTCGCCACAGGCACCACCGACGGCAAACTGACGCTGGAGCTGGACGACGGCACCAACGTCGCCTACGCCTCCGTCAAGGCCGTGTACTGACCCCCGCACCATCCACCCAAATACATCGCAGGAGCACACCATGGGATTCCAACAAGGCCTCTCGGGTCTGAACGCCGCCAGCAAGAACCTGGACGTGATCGGCCACAACATCGCCAACGCCAACACCACGGGCTTCAAGTCCTCGCGCGCCGAGTTCGCCGAGGCCGTGGCCAGCGCCGTGGGTTCGGCCAGCGGCCAGAACAGCGGCATCGGCGTCAATGTGGCCGCCGTGACCCAGCAGTTCCGCCAGGGCCCGATCACCACCACGGGCAACAACCTGGACGTGGCCATCAACGGCAACGGCTTCTTCGTCGTGCGCCAGCCCGACGGCAGCACGGCCTATACGCGCGCCGGCAACTTCGGCCTGGACAAGCAGGGCAACCTCAAGACCGTGCAGGGCGACAACGTCATGGGCTACCCCGTGGACGCCACCACGGGCAAGGTGCTGGCCGGCGGCCAGCCCGTGCCCATGGTCTTTCCTTCGGGCCAGCCGATCGCTGCCAAGACCACGACCAAGATCGACGTGTCGCTGAACCTCGATGCGCGCGCCACGCCCGCAGCCGGCAACTCCACCGCCACGCCGCCCGTGCCCGCCACGCCGCGCGCCACCTATGGCACATCGGTCAATGTCTATGACAGCCAAGGCGTGGCCACACCTGTGCAGATGTACTTCGAGAAGGGCGCGACCCCCAATACCTGGGTGGTCTATGACGGCCTTGATGACCCGACTGCAACGCCACCCAAGACGGCCAAGGTGCTGGCAACGCTGAACTTTGACGCCGCAGGCAAACTCAACACAGTCGCGCCCAACCCCGCTGTTGCCACCATCCAGACCAACAATCCCAATTCGCCAACCCCGGGCACCGTCAGTGTGACGCTGGATTTTTCCAACGTCTCCCAGTTCGGCTCCAAGTTCGCGGTCAGCAGCCTCAAGCAGGACGGCTACACCGCAGGCGCGCTCACCGGCATCAATGTCGGCAACGATGGCTCCATCGTGGCCACCTACTCCAACGGCGTGACGCGCACCGAGGGCCAGCTGGCCCTGGCCGCCTTCACCAACACCCAGGGCCTGGGCGCCGTGGGCGACAACAAGTGGGTGGAGACCTCGGATTCGGGCCCGGCCCTGAACGGCACGGCCGAGTCGGGCACCTTCGGCTCGCTGCGCTCGGGAGCGCTGGAAGACTCCAACGTGGACCTGACCGCCGAGCTGGTGAACATGATGACCGCGCAGCGTGCCTACCAGGCCAATGCCCAGACCATCAAGACCCAGGACCAGGTCTTCTCGACCCTGGTGAACCTGCGCTGATAGCCAAGAACTGAGTCAGGAGAGCCGGCATGGACCGCATCATCTACACCTCCATGACGGGTGCCAACGCAGCGGCGCAGCGTCAGTCCGTGCTGGCCCACAACCTGGCCAATGCCGGCACCAACGGCTTCCGGGCCGAAATGTCCACCTTCCGCTCCGTGCCCCTGCAGGGCAGCGGCGCGGGCACGCGCGTGTTCGCGCTGGAGGCGACCTCCGGCTACGTGGACACGCCCGGACCCACCCAGCGCACGGGCCGCGCACTGGACGCCATGGCCATGGGCCGCGCCTGGTTCGCCGTCCAGGGCCTGGATGGCCAGGAGGCCTACACACGCAACGGCGTGTTCGAGGTTTCCCCCGAGGGCCAGCTGGTCAACAGCAACGGCCAGGCCGTGCTGTCCGACGGCGGCGGCCCCATCGACATTCCCCCCGAGTCCACGATCACGCTGGGCTCGGACGGCACGCTGACCGCCAAGACCGGCAACCAGCTGCCCGTGGCCGTGGGCCGCGTCAAGCTGGCCACGCCGCCCGAGGACGCCGCGCTGGTGCGCGGCAATGACGGCCTGTTCCGCACGGGCGACGGCGATCCGCTGCCCAACGACGAGAACGCACGCCTGCTGTCCGGCGCCATCGAAGGCTCGAACGTGAACTCGGTGGAGACCATGGTCGGCATGATTGCCGCCGCCCGCCAGTTCGAGACCCAGATGCGCCTGCTGCAGACGGCAGAAACCAATGACAAGACGGCCAGCCAACTCTTGAGCATGAACGGCTGAAAGCACTGAAAAGGAAAACGCCATGATCAATTCACTGTTCATATCCAAGACCGGCATGGAAGCCCAGCAGACCCAGCTGGACGTGATTTCCCATAACCTGGCCAACGTCTCGACCACGGGCTACAAGCGCGCCAGCGCGGTGTTCGAGGATCTGATCTACCAGAACCTGCGCCAGTCCGGCTCGCAGACGACCGAGCAGAACCAGTTGCCCACGGGCCTGCACCTGGGCCTGGGTGTGCGCACGGTGGCCACCTCGCGCAATTTCCTGCAGGGCGCCCTGCAGCAGTCCAACAATGCGCTGGACGTGGCCATCGACGGCAACGGCTTCTTCCAGGTCAACATGCCCGACGGCACCACGGCCTATACCCGTGACGGCTCCTTCCAGGTCGATGCGCAGGGCCAGCTGGTGACTGCCAGCGGCATGCCCATCGCCAACGGCGTGACCATTCCCCAGGGCGCGACCAAGGTGTCGATCAGCCCCGAGGGCGTGGTCAGCGTGACCATGGCCGGACAGGCCGCGCCCCAGCAGGTGGGCAATATCGCGATGAGCCAGTTCATCAATCCGGCCGGCCTGGAGCCGCGTGGCCAGAACCTGTTCACCGAGACCGCTTCCTCGGGCCAGCCCCAGCAGGGCCAGCCCGGCGTCAACGGCATGGGCATGATCAAGCAGGGCTACCTGGAAGGCTCGAACGTGAACGTGGTGCAGGAGCTGGTGACCATGATCCAGACCCAGCGCGCCTATGAAATGAATTCCAAGGCCATCACGACTTCGGACCAGATGCTGGCCAAGCTGGCGCAGCTGTAATCGATCTCTCCCCCTGAGCGGCTTCGCCGCTTCCCCCTCTCTCGCTGCGCGGGAGGGGGACGACACCCTCGGTGCGGGGCGGCCCTTCCTCGGTGTCCCTGGGCTGGGACATGCCAGTTCTCGAGGGTGGGGTCTGCATGCGCAGCCATGAACCATTGAACCCGGGAACATCGCCATGACCCAACGAATCTTCTCCCTTTCCGCGACGGGCACGTGCCTGGCGCTGGCGGCAGTCCTGTCGGGCTGCACGACGCTCAATGACCCGCCGCCCGTGGACATGCCGTCCACTGCGCCTCCGGTGCTGATGCCGGCCGCGCCCGTGGCGGGCAGCCCTACGGGCAGCCTGTTCAATGCCGCCAGCTACCGTCCCGGTTTCGAGAACCGGCGCGCGCGCCTGGTGGGGGACATGGTGACGGTGCAGATCGTGGAGCGCGTGACGGCCAGCCAGAAGTCGGATTCGGGCCTCAAGCGGTCCAACAAGACCACGGCGGGGATTTCTGCGCTGCCGCTGTTCTCGGGCAATGCGCTGGCCAATCTCAAGGACCGCTCGAACATCGGTTTCAACAACAACAACGACTACACGGGCTCGGGCTCGACGTCGAGCGACAACACGTTCACGGGCGCCATCAGCACGACGGTGGTCGATGTGCTGCCCAACGGCCATCTGGTGATCGCCGGAGAAAAGCAGATCGGCGTGAACCACAACGTGGATGTGCTGCGCTTCACGGGCACGGTGGACCCGCGCACGATGCAGCCCGGCAGCCTGGTCGCATCGACCCAGGTGGCCAATGTGCGCGTGGAATCGCGCAGCCGCGGACAGGCCGGGGAAGCGCAGTCAATTGGCTGGTTGTCCCGGTTCTTTTTGAACGTTATGCCGTTCTGATTCTCCGGAGAATGGACAGCATGAAAGTACTGTCCATGCTCCTGACATTGCGCCAAGCGCAGCGCCCCTTCTGGGTTGCAGCCGCCCTCGGCGCCAGCATGCTGACCCTGCCGGCGCATGCAACACGCATCAAAGAGGTCGCTGCCATCCAGGGCGTGCGCAGCAACCAGTTGACCGGCTACGGTCTGGTGGTCGGCCTCGACGGCACGGGCGACCAGACCACCCAGATGCCCTACACCAAGCAGGCCCTGGCCAATTACCTGGAGCAGATGGGCATCTCGCTGCCCGCCACAGGCAATTCGGGCCAGCTGCAGCTCAAGAACGTGGCGGCCGTGATCGTCACCGCCGAACTGCCGGCCTTTGCCCAGCCGGGCCAGGCCATCGACGTGGTGGTCTCCTCCGTGGGCAATGCCAAGTCGCTCAAGGGCGGCACCCTGGTGGCCACGCCGCTGCGCGGCGCCGATGGCGAGATCTATGCGCTGGCCCAGGGCAACCTCGTGGTCGGCGGCGCCGGCGCCTCGGCCGGCGGCTCCAAGGTACAGATCAACCACCTGAGCGCAGGCCGCGTGCCGCAGGGCGCCCAGGTCGAGCGCGCCGTACCCACACCGATCAACGAAGGCGACAGCATCACGCTGGGCCTGAACGCCACCGATTTCCAGACCGCCGACAAGGTGGTGCGCGCCATCAACCAGCGCATGGGCCAGGGCGTGGCACAGGCGCTGGACGGGCGCACCGTGCGCGTGTCCGCGCCCCAGGACCCGGGATCGCGCGTGCGCATGATCGCCGAGATCCAGGAGATGCCGATCGAGACCTCCAAGCCCTCGGCCAAGGTCGTGATCAATGCACGCACGGGCTCCATCGTGCTCAACCAGGCCGTGACCCTGGGCCCCTGCGCCATCGCGCATGGCAACCTGGCCATCACCATCAGCACCACGCCGGTGATCAGCCAGCCCGGCGCCTTCTCGCAGGGCCAGACCGTGGTGGCCCAGAAGTCCGACATCCAGATCAAGCAGGAGCCCGGCAACATCATCAACATGCCCGGCTCCCCGCAACTGACCGACGTGGTGCGCGCACTCAACACGCTGGGCGCCACGCCCCAGGACCTGCTGGCCATCCTGCAGGCCATCAAGGCAGCAGGCGCCCTCAACGCCGAACTGGAGGTGATATGAGCATCGCACTTCCCAACGGATCGCAGACTGCGGCCAGCAATGCGCTGGCGGCCGACGCCCGGTCCCTCAACGCACTCAAATTCGCGGCCGGCGAGAACAGCCCGCAGGCCGCGAAGGAAACCGCCAAGCAGCTGGAATCGCTGTTCATGCGCGAGATGATCAAGAGCATGCGCGAGGCCACCATGAAGTCCGGCCTGCTGGACAGCGCACAGGGCAACCTGAGCACCGACATGCTGGACCAGCAGCTGTCGGTGGCCATGTCGGGCCAGCCCGGCGGCCTGTCGGATGCCATCACGCGACAGCTGGCCCGCACCATGGGCTCGGAAGCCGCCGAGGATGCCGAGATCTCCGTGCCCTCCACACTGAGCATGAGCCGCATCGCCTGGCGCAGCACGGCCGGCAGCGCCAATGGCACCACAGGTGCCTGGAGCGGCAGCCGCAGCAGCGCGGCCCATTCCGTCAACGCCTACGCGCCCGCGCCCAAGGGCCGTGACAACTTCGTCGCCCACCATGGCGACGCCGCTGCACGCGTGGCGCAGGAAAGCGGCATTCCGGCCGCCTTCATGCTGGGCCAGGCCGGACACGAGACCGGCTGGGGCAAGAGCGAAATCAAGAATGCCAATGGCAGCAATGCCCACAACCTGTTCGGCATCAAGGCCGGCAAGGGCTGGACGGGCAAGGTCGCCGAGGTCACGACCACCGAATACATCGACGGCGTGGCGCGCAAGGTCACGGCCAAGTTCCGCGCCTACGACTCCTACGAGGAGTCCTTCCGCGACTACGCGCGCCTGATCACCAGCAATCCGCGCTACGAGAAAGCCATGGGAAAGACCGACTCGGCCCTGGCCTATGCGACCGAGCTGCAGAAAGCCGGCTACGCCACCGATCCCGAATACGCCAGCAAGCTCAGCCGCGCCATCCAGAGCGCCGTGCAGAGCGCGGCACGTGCCCAAGCCTAACCAGAGAACACGTCATGAGCCTTTTGAACGTCGGGTCCCGCGCCCTGATGGCGAACCAGATCGCCCTGCAGACCACAGGCCACAACATCGCCAACGTCAACACGGCCGGATATTCGCGCCAGAGTGTGGCCTTCCAGACCTCGCCGGGCCAGAACATGGGCAGCGGCTACATCGGCAATGGCGTGGATGTGAACACCATCCTGCGCAACTTCAATGACCTGCTCAACCGCCAGGCAGCCACGGCCAGCGCCGTGTCGGCGGCCGACTCGGCGCGTGCCACCTCGCTGGCGCAGATGCAGGAAGTGTTCGGCGGCGGCAAGACCGGCCTGGGCGCGGCGATCACCGACATGATGAATTCGTTCGGCGACGTGGCCGGTGCGCCCACCGACCCGTCGGCGCGCCAGGTGGTGCTCACGCGCATGAACGAGCTGGCGGCGCGCTTTCGCTCGGCATCGGCCCAGCTGGACGAGCTGGACTACAGCGCCAAGCAGCAGATGGGCAACGATGTGACCGTGGTCAACAGCCTGGCCGGCCAGGTGGCCACGCTCAATGCGCAGATCAGCCGCTCCATCGCCTCGGGCCAGACGCCCAACGACCTGCTGGACCAGCGCGACCAGCTGGTGCGCAACATCAACAAATACGTGCAGACCAGCCAGATCCCTGCGGACGACGGCAGCATCAGCCTGTTCGTGGGCGGCAGCCAGCCGCTGGTGCTGGGACCCAATTCCGCCCAGCTCACGCTCAAGGAAGCCACCGAGTTCCCGGGCAGCGGCAAGATGGCCCTGTACTTCCAGCAGCCCGGCGGCCAGAACGTGGAACTGACGCCCTCCATGCTGGGTGGCGGCGAGATCGCCGGCCTGCTGCAGTTCCAGGGAAGCGACCTGACCGAGGGCCGCAACCTGCTGGGCCGCATGGCCCTGGCCATTGGCGACTCGCTGAACGAGCAAAACAACCTGGGCCTGACGCTGTCGGGACAAAGCGGCAGCAATCTGTTCAAGCTGTCCATGGTCAGCAACGGCTCGACCACGGGCGCGCAGTGGACCGGCGCCACCACGCCGACGACCACGGTGGTCGACTCCAGCCAGCTCAAGGCATCCGACTACCAGATCGTCTTCGGCAGCACGGCGCCGGCAGGCAAGGTCATCCGCCTGTCGGACGGCAAGGTCACGGACTTCACCGACATGACCGACCTGAGCTCCAAGGAGATCGACGGCCTGCGATTCGACCTCAAGGCCGAAGGCGTGTCGGGCAACACCGTGCTGTTCCGCCCCATGGCGGCGGGCGCCCACGACATCCAGGCCGCCGTGCACTCGCCCAATGACCTGGCCGTGGGCAATCCCGTCACGGCCAGCATTGAATCCAAGGGCGAGGCCACCCTGAAAATGGTTTCGCTCCAGGCCAACTCGGGGCTGGTACTGCCCCCCCTGGGAACACCGGGCAACAAGGGCGGTGTGGCATTGAGCTTCGTTCCTGGACCGCCCGCAGGCTATACCGTCACAGGCACTAGCACACCTCCCAAAGGAGCGCCTACGCCCTATACGCCAGGAACCACCGTAGTGCCCTACACCTCCGGCCAGTCCATCGAAATCGACGGTTGGTCCGTCACGCTGACAGGCACGCCCCATGATGGCGACGTGGTCCGCATCGGCAATGCACTGGATCCCCAGTACAGCAATGCCTACCAACGCGACGCCGGCAACGCCAGCTCCTTCCTGGCATTGCGCGACTCCAAGTTGTTCGATGGCTCAACCACGCTGAGCGACGGTTTTTCCACCGCCATGGCCCAGGTCGGCACCCGCACCCAGAGCGCGCAGTACGCGGCCAAGCTGTCCGAGACCATTGCCAAGAACCTGGAGGCGGACCGCACCGCCGTCTCGGGCGTGAACCTCGACGAAGAGGCCGCCAAGCTGCTGCAGTACCAGCAGTCCTACCAGGCCTCGGCCAAGATGCTGCAGGTCGCGCAAAGCATTTTCGACAGCGTTCTGCAGACCGTAGGCCGCTGATCACCGGACAGGAGCATTCCACCATGAGCATCTCCCGCATTGGCACGGCCAACATGTACGACAGCACCATCAACAACCTGAACTCGCGTCAGACGAGTCTGGTGGACCTGATGGAAAAGACCACCTCCGGCAAGCGCGTGGTGCGCGCCAGCGACGACCCCGTGGCCGCCGCCCAGGCCGAACGCGCGCTCACGCGCATCTCCCGCTCTGAGAACGACCAGCGTGTGCTGGGCCTGCAGCGCGATGTGATCGCCCAGGGCGAATCCAAGCTGGGTACGGCCCAGGACGCACTCAAGGACTTCCGCGACAAGATCCTGGCGGCAGGCAACGGCTCCTATGACCAAAAGGCCCGTGATGCGCTGGTGCAGGAACTCCAAAGCCTGCGCGACCAGGTCTTGAGCTACGCCAATGCCAAGGACTCCAATGGCATGCCTCTCTTCCGGGGACTGGGCAGCAAGGAAGACCCCCTGACCAGCGGCACGCCTGGCGCGAGCTCCCAGTTGCAGGCAGGCCAGTCCACAGGCGGCGAGAACGGGCTGCCGATCGCGCTGGACGGATTCTCGACCTGGATGAACGTGCCTACGGGCAACGGCGTGTTTTCCGTCTCGCGCCAGTCGGTGGCCGGCAGTTCCGCCTACGCGAGCCTGGGTACCGTAACGGATCCCAGTCAACTGACCAGTGACACCTACACCATTGCCTTCGTCAAGGACCCGGTCACCAACGCCGTCACCTATAGCATCGACGCCTTCAACCCCCTGCCCGCCCCCGGGGCACCACAACCAACAAGGTTCCCGCCGGTACGGCCTTCCCCGCCGACGGCAAACTCACCGTGGACGGCATGTCCGTCGGCATTTCGGGCAACCCGGCCACCGGCGACACCTTCAAGCTGGCGCCCAGCCAGCGCACCGACCTGTTCAGTGTGCTCGACGGCGTGATTTCCGCAGTCAAGAACGGCGGCACGGACCCTGGCGGCATGCAGCAAGGGCTGGCACGCGGCCTCAACGAACTCGACGCCGGCATGAGCCGCGTCCAGGCCATGCGCAGCTTCGCCGGCGACCAGCTCAACCGCGCCGACCGCCTTGAAGACGACATGAAGAACCAGGCGGACCAGCAGGAAGCAGCGCGTTCGCGGGCCGAAGACATCGATATGATCAAGGCCCTCTCCGATGTGGACATGCAGAAGGTGGGCATGCAGGCTGCCTTGCAGTCCTATGCCTCGATCCAGAAACTGTCACTGTTCAACTTCATCAACTGATAGCCACCCGCGCATGCATCCATGGTCCAGTCCGTCCTGAGCTCTCTGACCCTCGGCTATAGGCCGCTCTGGAACCAGGCCCGCCGTCTGGCGGGCGTGCAGCTTTATCTTCACGAGGAACCCGGCGTCCAGGCCGACGTGGCCCACCTGCTGCGCATACTGCGCGAGACCTGGGGCACGCAGTCGCCGCCGGTACTGCTGTCGCCCCAGTCGCGCCAGGTGCTGTGCGACCTGCTGGAAAACGCCTCCAAGGGCAGCCCCTGGATCGAGGTGCGCGGCGACTGGCTGCAGGACTCCGCCATCTACGACCTGGTGCGCCAGGCCCATGCGCGCGGCCTCATGCTGGTGTGGCGCGGGCCACTGTCCGATGTGCCCGACGCCCAGGCCGCCCACTGGTTTGCCAGCAGCCTGCTGCACCTGCCGCCCGAAGGCGCTTCGGGCATGCAAAACCAGACAGCGCTTGCGCTGCAACAGGCCGCCCAGGCAGCCCAGGCACCGACCAAGCTCCAGGCCCTGAAGCAGGCCGCCAGGCCCGCACCCACCCTGCCGCCCCTGCAACTGCTGGGCGGCCAGATGTACGAGGGGCTGGACAGCCTGGCCCTGACCGATCTGTGCCTGGACAGCTTCCATGCGGGCGCCATCGCTGGCTGGCCCGTGGCCGATACGCTGCATGCCCAGCGCCATCACGCCGCCCTGCCCAGCCGCGACACCGTGCTCGCACTGATGCGCGCCGTCGATGCCGAGCAATCGATCGAGGCCTTCGAGCAGATCCTGGGCGAGGACCCCATCCTGGCCTATCGCTTCATGCTCTACACCAACTCCGCAGCCCTGGGCCTGCGGGGCAATGTGGACTCGCTGCGCCGCGGCCTGGTGATGCTGGGATACGGCACGCTGCAGCGCTGGCTGTCCGACCAGCTGCCCCACGCCTGCACCGAGCCCAGCCTGGTGCCCGTGCGCACCGCCATCCGGCTGCGCGCCAGCCTGACCGAGCGACTGATCGAGGCCGGCATCAGCCACGACCTGCAGCGCGAGGTCTATCTGCTGGGCCTGCTCTCGCAGCTGGACCAGCTGCTGGGCGAGCCCCTGCCCACCGCGCTGCGCCGCATTCCCGTGTCCGAGCGCGTCTTCGACGCCGCAGTGACGCGCACCGGCCCCTACGCGCCGGCCCTGCTCATGGCCATTGCGCTGGAGTCCGACGATCCCGCACCGATTCGCCAGCTGCGCGAAGAACACGCCTTCGAGATCGAGGACGTGAACCGCATCCTGCTGCGCATGCTCAGCGAACTGCAGGTGCAGCCCGCGCCTGCGGCCTGATCAGTCCACAGCGGCCGGGCGGGAAGCCTCAGCCGCCGCTGGCATCCGCAGATTCCGCCCATAAAAAAACCGCCTGAACATCAGGCGGTTTTTTTTGTGTCCGGCAGGAAGGCTGCGGATGCAGCTCCTGCCGATCTGCCCTGCTCAATGCATGGCGTGGGGCTGGCCGTCGAACATGTGCTCGAACTGTGCCAGCCAGGGCTCGGCCAGCGTGCGGATCTGGGCATCGTTGCGCAGGATGCGCTGCATGATGCGGGCCTTCTCCTTGCGCTGATCGGGCGCCAGCGGCTCGTCATGCGACTTGAGCCGCAGCTGCTCGATCAGCACGGCACAAGTGCCCTCGTAGCGCGTCACCCCCTCCCAATCCTTGTTCTGTGCGGCCTGCAGCATCTTGGCGCTGCTGTCTTCTATGGCACGGTAAAAGTCAATCAATGTCAGCTCCATTTCTAGGTCCCGGCAACGGCTGGCGTGTTGGCGATGTCGCGCCAACCATGGGCAATCGGAGCCAGCACATCCTGCGCGCTTTGCAGCAGCGCCGCGTCATTGCGCAGATTGGCCAGCGTCAGCTGGGTAATGCTGTAGTCGTAGACAGAAATCAGGTTCTGGGCCAGCTCGCCACCTTCATCGGGATTGACGGAGGCCTTCAGGCCTTCTTCCAGAATGCGCACGGCCTTGCCGATCTGCACCCCCTTCTCACCGATGTCGCCACGCTGCAGGGCTCCCTTGGCCGCGTTCAGCGATTTTTCGAGCGCGTCGAACAGCAGCTGAATCAGCTGGTGGGGCGATGCGCCGTCCACGGAGGACTGGACGCCGACCTGGGCGTAGGCACTTGCAGCACGGCGGTTGAGCGATGTGTACATGTTCGTTTCCTTGATGTCTTGTTCTTCGGCTGCAATGCCTGAAAATTTAGAGGCACCGGGCATTGGTTACAGAAAACACGACCGCCGCTCCGCATGGCTCCTGTCTATTTATTCCACTGGGAAACCTGTTGGTTCATGTAGGCACTCAGCCCCGAGTAGCCGCTCATCTTCTTGTCCAGGGACGCGTACTGCTCACGCAGGCGCTTTTCCAGCGAATCCGCTTGATCATTGACCCGGTCCTGCGACTTGCCGTTGCTCTTCTTGAGTTCCTGCAGGCTCTTGCTCTTGGTGTCGAAGGTGCCATCGAATTCCAGCGCCTTGCGCGTGAAATCCTTCATGCGCGCAGCCAGGCCCTGCGTATCAGGCTGCCCGTCCGTTCCCACTGCGGCAAACATCTTGCTCATGGACTCGGGGTCCTTCAGCGCTGCCTCGAGCTTGGTCTTGTCGCTGGCAGTCGTGCCGAAGGCCAGCTTGCCACCCTTCTGGATCTGTATGCCCATGTCGGACAGGCGCTTGAGCGTGTCAGCGCCGCCCGAGACCGTACCCGAGATCACACTGCGCAGGCTGTTGGTCATGCCCACCGTAGTGGAGTCCCCTTGCAGCACGCCGGCAGCCTTGCTCTCGGCGTCGTACTTGGTCGAACTGGCCAACGCGTCATTGAGCCCGTTGTAGGCATCCATGAAGGCCTGGATCTTCTTCTTCAAGGCATCGGTGTCCGAGGTCACCGTCACCGTCACCGGAGTAGCCGCCGCTGTCACCTGGTTCACAGTGATGTTGAGGCCGGGCAGAGTCTGCTTGAACTCGTTGGTGGTCGATTGCACCGTGATGCCATTGACAGTGATCTCGGCGTTCTGGGCGTACTGCGCCACGGAGCCCGCAGTGCCCGCACCATTGAACGCCAGGGCCGAAAGGCTGGCATCCCCACTGGCACCGACGGTGAAACCAGCATCCGCGCCCGTGCTGCGCGAGCGCAGCACGAGACGTTCACCCTGGGCATCCTTGAGCACCGAGGCCACCACGCCGGCGCCCTTGCTGTTGATGGCCTGGACCACGTCCTCCAGCTTGGCGCCCGCCGCGATATCAATGTCCAGCGGCGTGCCGGGATTGCTGAATTGGGTTCCGCCCTCGTTCCAGGTGCCCATTGTGATGGTGAGCTTGCCCGCGCCGAACTGCGTGGCCGTCGGCATGATACCGGTGGCCACCGATTGGCTACGCGCCAGCTTGTTCACCGAGATCACCGAAGATCCGGGCAGCGCATTGGCGTCCGTAACCGTAACCCCCACGGCCGTATTGGTCGTGGCGGCATTGGTCAGGCGCCATGTATCGGCATCGGCCAGCGAAGTGGCCGCATCCTGAAGCGTGGACATCAGGGACTTGATCTGTCCGAATGTGGATATCTTGGAATCCAGGACGGACGCTTTTTGCTGAAGCGGAACCAGTGACTGCCTTTGCAGGGCCACCAGTTTGGCGATCATCGTCTCGTCCAGGCCGCTACCGCTGATGCCAGCTGAACTCAAGGTGGCCATGACCATCCCTTTCTAAGTGCAGAACACCTCCGCGCCATGGCGCAGAGCGCGTCCTTGCGAACACGCACACCAAATGCCCAAGGGCATTCCCCGGTATCTTATCGACCGGTTCTTCTGGAACCTGAGGCTTTTCTTGGCCACGCCCCGCGCAGCCAGACTCAAAAGCCCCGCAGGCTCCCTCTTACTGGATCAGCTTGAGCACCGACTGGGGCAGTTGGTTGGCCTGGGCAACCATGGCTGTACCGGCCTGCTGCAGGATCTGCGTGCGGCTCAGGTTCGCGGTTTCGGCGGCAAAGTCGGCATCCATGATGCGCGAGCGTGCAGCCGCTGTGTTTTCCGAGGCAACCTGCAGGTTGGAAATTACGGCCTCAAAACGATTCTGCGCAGCACCGAAAGTGGCACGCGTGTTGTTGACTTCATCCAATGCTGTGTCGATGGCAGCCATCGACAGACGTGCGTCAGCGGCGGAGCTACTTGCACCAAGCAGGGAGCCCAAGGCGCCACTCAGCGTTGGGGGTGTTCCAGTAACGCCCAATCCCCCAGGCGCAGCAACTGACAGATTCACAGCAGAAATCGTGATCTGATTGTCTGCCCCGGTGTTGGCGCCCACCTGGAAAACTGTCGCGTCCGTACTATTCAGCAGTTGGCGACCATTGAAGCTTGTACTTCCAACTATGCGTGCAATTTCCTGCGCTAGCTGCTGAAACTCTTTGTTCAACGAGTCACGGTCTGTGGAACCGTTGGTGTCGTTGGCAGCTTGAACTGCAAGTTCGCGCATGCGTTGCAAGCTATCGCCGATCTTACCCAGCGCGCCTTCGGCCGTCTGCGCCATGGAAATGCCGTCATTGGCATTGCGCATGGCCACATTCATGCCGCGCACCTGGGCGTTCATGCGTTCGGCAATTGCCAGACCCGCCGCGTCGTCCTTTGCACTGTTGACACGCAGACCCGAAGACAGGCGCTGCATGGTCGTGCTCAGAGACGACTGAGACGTGCTGAGATTGCGCTGGGCGTTAAGCGAAACAAGATTGGTGTTGATGATGGATGCCATGGGCAGCTCCTCGTTAGGCATGAACAATGGCCAACCGTTCGACGACCCCAAGCCGCCAGAACGCCAGAAAGCACGCCAGGACTTCCAGCTCTGCCTATCTGATGCCAATGATTGTGCGGAAAAGCCCTTGCGCCAAAGCGCCGATAAAGCCCATGATCGGACGCCAATTCACCCTTCGAACACCCTCTTCGCCCACTCTTTCGGCCATAAAAAAACCCCAGGCAGATGCCTGGGGCTTGGAGAATTCCGGCCGCCTCCTGCTTGGGGAGGCAGCCGGACTCGTACTGCGATCAGCGCAGCAGGGCCAGGACGCCCTGGGGCAGCTGGTTGGCCTGGGCCACCATCGCCGTGCCGGCTTGCTGCAGGATCTGCGAGCGGCTCAGGTTGGCGGTTTCCGAAGCGAAGTCGGCATCCATGATGCGGCTACGGGCCGAAGCGGTGTTCTCGGAAGCCACTTGCAGGTTCGAGACCACGGCCTCGAAGCGGTTCTGCGTGGCACCCAGCACGGCGCGCTCGGAGTTAACCTTATCCAGGGCCGTATCCAGGTTGCCGATCACGGTCGCCAAAGCGGTAGCATCCAGCGCTGCGGCTGCCGTGTTGCCGATAGAAGCGCCGGTGATGGCTGCGATGTCGGTATCAGTGCCCAGATTGGTCGTGGTCACCTTAATCGTGTCCTGAGCCGAGGTGTTAGCACCGACTTGGAATGTGAAGCCGTCCGTGGTGGCGTCAGTGCTCAGAATCTTCTTGCCGTTGAAATCAGCGCCCTTGATCACGCGGTCGATTTCCTTGCCCAGCTCGACGAATTCCTTGTTCAGCGAAACCTGGTCCTTGGCACCGTTGGTGCCGTTACGGGCCTGCACAGCCAGTTCACGCATACGCTGCAGGGCGTCGGTCACCTTGGACAGGGCGCCTTCAGCGGTCTGGGCCATCGACACACCGTCGTTGGCGTTCCGCACAGCCACGTTCATGCCGCGGACCTGGGCGTTCATGCGTTCTGCGATGGCCAGGCCAGCGGCGTCATCCTTGGCGCTGTTGACGCGCAGGCCGGACGACAGGCGCTGCATGGTGGTGGACAGCGAGCTTTGCGAAGTAACCAGGTTGCGCTGGGCGTTCAGCGATTGCACGTTGGTGTTGATAGACATGGCCATGGTGACAACTCCTAATAAAGTCAGTTACGTCGCCGCCACGGTGCCCTCGCTTATCGCAAGGCGGGCGGCGGCGGCCCAATCCGACCATCGGCCGCTTTCACATCGAATTACGCGGCTTTTGGTGGGCTCAGGACTTTTTGTCCCTCTGCTGAGTTGGTTTTCGGAGCTGCCCCGGCGAACTTTAGGGGGACTTCACAAGATTTTTTGCACCGCGCGGCATGGCCATACGCGCGGTGCCTGGTTCGCTGTTACAAAACGGGCGCCACAGGAGCGGCCACACCCAGATCCTCATAGGAGACACGCAGATCCACAGGCTCCTGCCCCTGGCACCAGCGGGTCCAAGCCTGGCGCATCCCCATCGCCAACGAGCGCGCCACAATGTCCGCCTGCTGCGGCTCCTGGGCCTGCAGGCGTGCGCGCAGCCCCTGGCGTATCTGCTGCAGCTGCGGCAAATGTGCCTGCCAGTACGTAGCCTGGTCCAGCAATTGCGCCAGGTCCCGCGCTGCAAAGCCCTGGTCCAGGCCCACACGAGCCATAACTTCAGCCGACTGCCGCCCCGCCAACAGCTCCCCCATCAGCGTCAGCGTGGGCACACCCATCCACAGTGCGTGGTTGGTGACCACTCCGCCCGTGAACGGCAGAGTATCCAGGCAGATATCTATGTCATGGTGGGCCTGCAGATAGTGCTCGAATCCCATCTGCTCCACAAAATCGACGCGCTGCGCGGCCACGCCCTCCTCGGCCAACCAGTCACGCAGGTGCTGGGGAGGACCGGAACGAGGGCAGGCCGCGATCTTCAGCCGCGCCGTGGGCAGGGCGCGCAGCACTTCACCCCAGACGGCAACCACCTTGCGGTTGATCTTGGACAGGCGATTAAAGGAGCCAAACGTCAGGTGGCCGTTGCCCAGGGCCGGCAGCGGCGCCACGGCTTCCTGGTGAATGCCGCCGTCGAAGACATAGGCCAAGGGCAGGCGCATTATCTGCTCGGTGACCTGCGTCTTGACTAGGCCATGATCCAGTATTAGATCGCTAAGTACGATGTAGTCCATGGTTTCCAAGCCAGTGCTGCCTGGGTTGCCTATCCAAGTCAGTTGCACCGGTGCCGGACGTACCGCAAACAAATCCAGTCGATGGCCCCGCGTGTGGCCACTGAGATCAATCAGCATGTCAATGCCGTCGGCCTGGACCAAGGTGGCTAGAGCCTGCACATCCATATCGCGGACGCCGCGCCACAGTTGGAACAGCCCTTGGAACTCCTGGGTAACCTCGTCGTGGATCTCGTTGTTGCAATAGGCGATGTGGACCATGCCGCCATGCTTTGACAACTCGCGCATCACGGGCAGGAAGAACTTGGCTGCCGCATGTTTGCGCAGATCGCCGGACACAAAGCCCACACGCAATACCTTGCTAGGATCCCTAACATTGGTGAACTCCACGCGTTGCATACAGGAGTAGATCTGGCTCATAAGGGCCCCATACTCGCGGTTAGCACGCCCCACCGAAACCGCCGAGGAACTCGGCGAGTGGATCATCGCGAACAACCTCGCGCTATAGGCCGGCTCGTAGTCCGGATGCAGCTGCGCCAGTTCGTCAAGTTGCTGCATGTGGCGCGACGCATCACCACTGCGCTCCAAGTAGGCGGCCCTTTGAAACATCAGCTGACGATCGCCCGGCAAACGCTCCAACGCTTCGCGCAAAGCCAAATCGAGCGCCGGCAAATCGCGCATCTCCAGCAGTACCTGACAACGCAGGGTATGTGCACGGGCATTGTCGGCGTCGATCTGCAACGCCCGAGTGAGCATTTCCAGAGCCCCGTCCCATTTCTTTTGCGCAAACAATGTGAAGGCGGTTTCGCAATACAGCACCACATTCACCGGCTGCAGCTGCAGCGCCTTGAGCAGGCAGGTTTCTGCTTCCGCCAGCCGCCCTCCTTCACAGAGCAACAGGCCCAGCTTGAGCAGCAAATCCAGGCTCTCTGGCGCGATATGGAGCGCCATCCGGTAGGCTGTTTCCGCTTGGAGCATCCAACCCGCTTGGCTCAATACTTGCGCGCTAGCTAGGCAAAGCCGTAAGTCCTGAGGCCGCTGCTTCATCAGTAGCACCAAAAATTGAGCGCACTCCTGGAGCCTGCCCGTGCCCAGTAGTGCTGCCGTCAGGCGCGACAAACTATCAGCGTCGTCTGGATCCAGCAGCAGCGCGTTCACATAGCAAGGCAGGCTGTCCTCGGTACGGTCCTGGGCACAAAGTGCATCGCCCAGATGCGAGAAAGCCTGGGTCCAATGCGGCCGCAGCGCCAAAGCCGCGCGCATGGCCCGCTCGGCCTCGGCCGCGTGGCCTGCCTGCAGGCAGATGCCCCCCAGGTTGAACTGCACCTCGGCATCGCGCGGCAGCAGGCTGGCCGCCTGGCGCGCTGCCTGCAGGGCCGCCTCGATGCGGCCACCCGCATGATCGGCTGCCGCCTTGAGTTTCCAGACCATGCCGCTCTTGGGATACTGGCGCACCAGCGAGCCCGCCAGCTGACTGGCCTCGGCATGCTCCCGCTGGGAGAACAGCTGCATCAGCAGCCGCAGTTGCGCCTCGGGCACCCGGCCCCGTCCATCGCCGGCAGCAGGCGCCATCTCCGGCTCAGCCGGCCCCAGCGGCCAACGCGCGGCCTGCTCCTCCAGAAACGCTGCGGCCTGGGCGCCCTGCACCAGAGCCACATCCTTTTCCAGCTGCTCCAGCGCAATCTCCTGCATGCCGTTGGCCCGTGCCACGTCGATCAGCGAGATGGCCATGCCCAGCAGCCCCTCGCGGATCAGCATGTGGATGTACAGGCGCCAGTAGCCAAAATCCGCAGGCCGCACGCCGATGGCCGCCTCCAGATAGGGCAGCGCCTCTGCGCTGCGCAACTGGTGCAGACCCAGCAACTGGGCCATGCCGTGCAGGGCTTCGGCCTGGGCAGGCTCCAGTTCCAGCACCTTTTCATAGGCTTGGCGGGCCTGCTCGAACTGCCACTGGTCGTGCAACTGGCGGGCCTGCTGCAAATGCTCGTTCGTATTCATCTTGGTCATCAAGGTTGCGGGCAAGCGCCCCACCACAGGCCCGGCACCCAGGCCGACACCCGCACAAATACCGCCATCGTGCAGGCAAGCGCGTCGGCACGGCGCCTGGATAAGCGGGAACAAACCGCATTTCTTCCACTTTTACCAGGTGGCCCGGCCACCGCCCAGGGAGCCATGTGCCATCATCTCCGGGATTCGCTAGGACAGCATCACCCCGCACAGCATCGGAACAGGACTCGCTTTCGCCTACAGTTTCACCCTTCCGGCGCAGAGGCGCTCTGCGAAAATTCATCGAAGCGTCTGCCCTCATAGACGGGCGCGTAGCCCTTTTTCAGGAACCCATCCCATGCCCTCCATTGACCAATTCATCGAAAGCTTTCTGACCGCCGTAGACTTCCAGGAAGCCGTCGAAGTGACCCCCGAAACCGAGCTCAGGAGCCTGCCCGAGTGGGACTCCCTGGCTGCGCTGGGCGTGATCGTCATGTTCGATGTCGACTACGGCAAGACCATCACCGGGGACGACCTCAAGAACTGCTCGACGATCACCGACCTCTACAAGCTGCTGGGATAATCACCATGGCGCTGTCCACTCTGCACAACGTCCGCTTCGCGGGCATGGCCAGTTGCGTTCCTCGCCGCATTCTGGACAATCTTTTAGATTGCCCTCCCCAATTGCGTTCCGAACGCGAGCGCCTAGTACGTAATATTGGCATCCGCAATAGACGCATCTGTCATGAATGGCAATGCTTCTCCGACTTGGCTTTTGATGCCGCTAATAGACTGCTTGAAGACCTAGGTTGGCAGCGCAATGAAATTGACGCACTCATTGTGATCTCCCAATCGCCGGACTATCCGATGCCATCTACAGCTATTATTCTGCAAGATCGTCTTGGTCTTCCGCAGACGGCTATTGCCTTCGATGTTAATCTAGGGTGCTCCGGCTACCCTTTTGGACTACATTTGTTAGGCAGCATGATCTCAGCAAGTGGTATTAAAAAAGGTTTAATACTCGTCGGCGATAAATGTGCCTCCGTCCAAGACCCGTTGTTCTCTGATGCAGGAACAGCTACTGCGCTGGAATTTGACTCTCAAGCTGAGCCAATGCATTTCAACCTTAATAGCGATGGAAGTGGCCATCGAGCTATTATGCTACCTGTAGGCGGGCATCGAGAACCTTTTAGCGCCGAGCATCTCATACCGACCAAAGATGAGAACGGCTTCAAACACTGGCCCAACGCGCTGCATTTGGATGGCCCCGCTGTATTGAGTTTCTCCACACAAAAGGTTCCTCCTGCAGTAGTTCAGCTAATTGACTACGCAGGCATTAAGAAATCCGACATTGACTACTTCATTTTTCATCAAGCCAATCGGATGATAAATGAAACAATTCGCAAAAAACTTGACCTTTCCACCGAAAAGACACCCACTACGCTACACGATTTTGGTAATACGAGCGGCGCATCTCTACCCATTACAATTACAGCCCAACTTCGCGAGAGTCTTATGAACTCTAATAGTAAGCTACTTCTTAGTGGATTTGGAATTGGCCTTTCATGGGGATCATGCATTTTGAATACAGATAAATCAACAGTCTTCTCAGAACTGGTAATCTCATGACAGATGCATTCAGCCTAAATGGGAAAACCATTCTTATTACAGGAGCAAGCTCTGGAATAGGTAAGCAAATTGCCTGTAGCTGTGCAGAGGCAGGTGCCAGCGTCATTGTATCAGGGCGCGACAGTGAAAGACTGCATGCAGTATTGACATCTTTACCCGGATCGGGACATAGCTCTCTAATACTCGATCTCACCAATGATGTTGCGCTGAAGTGCGCAGCAGAGATGGTAGAAAAAATTGATGGTGTGGTCCACTGCGCTGGCATATCTATGCTGTCACCACTGCGACTGGTCACTCGATCACACATCGAAATTCAATTATCATCCAATCTTATCGGCCCAATGTTGCTAACAAAGCAGCTATTACTTCGAAACTCCATAAACCAAGGTGGATCAATAGTTTTCATATCCTCAATCTCTGCACACATTGGTGTTCACGGTGTATCTTCTTATTCTGCAAGCAAAGGCGCACTTGAGGCAATGGCCAGAAGCCTTGCAATGGAGGTAGCAAAGAAGAGAATGCGCGTCAATTGTCTTGCTCCTGGCCTTGTACAAACCCCCATGTATGAGGCTGCCGTGAGTACAACCGGCGGATTAGAGGAAACGATAAAAAATTACCCACTAGGAATTGGAAAACCTGAAGATGTGGCATATTCAGCCATTTTTTTACTCTCTAATGCGAGCCGCTGGATTACAGGCACAACCTTGGTAATAGATGGCGGCCATACTGTTGGCTAATGAAGCGCAAAAAACTGATCATTATAGGAGCCGGCGGCTTAGGCCGTATCGTACACGATGTACTATCTCAAGACGAAGAGGTACTTAATGCATACGAATTGCATGGCTTTCTTGACACGCGACCAGATATCGATTTACCACCAGAATTACAAGAAAAGGTTATTGGATCGCCATTGACGCACGAGCCACAGCTCGATGAGATCTTTATACCGGCAATCGGGGACCCCAATTGGCGTAAAAAACTTCTAGCCCCATTGATATCTAGAAACGCAGAGTTTTACAGCTATACCAGAAAAGCCTCTATAGCCGCACGATCGCAAATAGGACATGGTGTTTTTATCACCCCAGGTGCAGTTATTTCCACGGACTGCCGTATTGGTGATTTTTCTTATATTGACACTTATGTCATACTCGGTCATGACGTCCAAGTGGGGAAATATTGCATGATTGGTGCAATGAGCTTTATGGCAGGCGGTGTTCAGGTAGGCGATGGAGTCGCCATGCACCCGCGAGCCACCATCTCAAAAGGAGTTCATCTAGGAAATGATTGCATTATCGGCATTGGATCTGTTGTGGTCAAAAACGTCGCGGCCTGTTGCACAGTCTTCGGCAATCCTGCCAGAAATATTTTCACATCTTAATTCATACCATAATGCCGAAGACAATATTGCCTCCAGAATGCTACACTCAAGATAAATGGCTTGAGTTTGAGCACAAGCATATTTTCAAAAAATTATGGTTACTAGCTTGTTTAACTCAACAATTGAGAAATGAAAACGACTTTGCCACTTGTGACTTGGCTGGAGTCCCTATTTTTTTACAGAATCTTGAAGGGAAAATAAAAGCTTTTCGCAATTCTTGTCCGCACAAAGGCATGCCAATTCAAACGGAATTGTGTGGCAACAGGAAAGCTCTATGCCCTTATCACGGATGGAGTTTTGACTGCAATGGCAAAGTCCGAGGCATACCAAATGCAGGCCTTTATCAATTTTCCAGCGAAGAAAAAGAATCCCTAGGACTAGAAGAGTACCCTGTCGCCATACTGGGGAATTTTATTTTTATTAATTTTGAAAAAGACCCTCCACACATAGAGGATCAATTCAACGCATCTCTAATCAGAATACTGAAAGATGCATCAAATCATTTCTCAAGCGAAATTTCATACACCACGTTTGAATGTGACTATAACTGGAAGTTGAATTTCGAGAATGTTACAGACTTCAATCACATAAAATTTGTACACCCAAAGTCTTTCGCTCCATTAATCGATTTCGCAAAAGACGGCGCTTATAGCGAAACCTTCAAAAATACATCTAAAATATTTGATGAGAAATTCTCTACCGGTGAAGAAATCAGACAATCATCTCCGAGAGTTTCAACAAAAGACATTAGCTTTTGGGGACGCGCTCCTTTACCATACAAAGAACGTTGGTATTCAAAATTCCTAGACGCCTGCGACATCGGCGGACATTTTGCATGCCACATATTCCCAAATGTCAATTTTGGCTCCATACACGGAGAGAATTTCTTTCTACAGCAATTTAATCCGATAACACCCGGAAGGTTTCTCTACCGATCTTGGGTATTCACCTCTAAAACAAGAGATGCGAAATCTCTACCACATCTTCTTTGGGGAATACACCACGCCGAGAAAAGAGTAATTGATGAAGATCGAGTTTTACTTGCAAAACTTCAAAAATCCTTAAGCTCAGGCGAACGGGTTGGTTATGTCGGAAATCACGAGCACCCTCTAATATCTATAGGGAAATGGTATATGGAGAAATACAATGATTCTCTCGAAATCCCTCACTAAGCCTTTGCTTATTGTTGGACCAGACAACTCGGTCAATAATACTTTTGGCTTGGCAAAAATTTCTGCGCCTACAAGACGCTTGGAGAAACTAATCGTCCCAACAAAGGACTACTACGGATTCGACCTCTCAGGCCTTGAAAAATACTCCCCAGATGAATGGCGTATTTGCAGCAGCACAAATGAATTTTATTTGAATGATGTCCGCAGAGTTTTTCACGAATTGATGATAAAAAGAGGCTTCATTGAAGAATCCATTATATCACCAAACGCATATATACACGAAAGCGCCATAATTGGAGAAGGCTGCATAATACATAGCGGCTGCTCCATTGATGCCGATGTGAATATAGGAAAAAAACACTACTACGGCCAAACACATGCATTGGAGAACATACGGCTATAGGTGAATTTGTCACATTGGAATCAAATGTATCCATAAGAGAGCACGCTCACATAGACTCCCACACTCTTGTATCTGCAAATAGTAGTATTGCTCGGATGGTTAAAATAGGAAAATACTGCTATCTCAATCAACAAAAACAATACACAGAATCTCTGCAAGATTATACATCAATATCCTCCATTTTCTCTAATCCAGTTAGAGCATATATCTAATCAACAACCAATTGACTAACAAAACCATGATCAACTCCGCGATCGATATAGCTTCCGCTCCCCCCATGGATAAATTCATGCAGGTTTTGGAAGAATATAAAAGGGATCCTCACTTTTGCATTCCAATCAAGGTTCGCGAAATTCTTGAGAAATATAAAAACAATTCAAAATTTATTTTGCTTGGGAGCAAGGATTTTTCGGCAGCGCTTGCAGCAGCCATCCCTGGAAAAGGAATAGTGCTTCATGTTGTCGATGATTTTAAATGCCACAAAGGCCTGCAATTCGCCGGACTGGATATCATATCGACCGATAAATTCCTTGATCTAGCAAAGAAAGATAGCTCCATCATCGCCATCAACTGCTGTCGATTCGATTACTCAAAGAGATTTTTTGATGAAATTTGCAGAATCCATGAAATCCCTCATTTAAACCATGAGCAAGCCGCTAGAGCTCTAGACCTAAACTCGACTTTAGATTATCGACTTGCCGATTGGGGGGGAACCATACTAGAGCGAGCAGATGAATTCCTAGCCCTAGAGAATAGACTCGCCGACACATACTCAAAAGAAAGTCTATTAAGAGTATTGACTTTCCATCTGAGCACAGACCCCGAATGGTATCAGAATATTTCTAGACCTTACCCCACTCTCTATTTCCGATCCGGCTTATTCAATTTTAGTGATAATGAGAAATTTGTTGATTGTGGAGCATCTATCGGAGAATCAACTACGGCCTTACTTGGAACCACCAAAGGAAGCATTGGTCACTCATGGCTGATTGAGCCCGATAAATTCAACATAAAAACCCTGCAGAGCTTACTTAAGAAATACGATGGGACGTATCTTCAAAACAAATTATCACTACATCCTTATGCGGTGGGAGAAGAAATATCGGAAGCCCCCTTCCATCACATGGGTGGCCACGGAGGCTGTATTGCAGCTACAAACGATAGTTCATTAGGGAAAGTCGATATTCGCCCGGTGGACTCCATAATAGATGACATTCCCACTTTTATCAAAATGGACATTGAGGGCTTTGAACTCCCGGCACTCAAAGGCTGCACTCGCTCCATCCAAGCAGGCCATCCCAAACTTGCGATTTCTGCTTACCACAGATCAACTGATCTACTAGACATACCCGCCTTCATTGATTCCATTTCAGATGGATACAGGATTGGCTTGAGACATCATACAGATGATCGCTGGGATACTTGCCTTTATTTCTATAAAGATTAAAATCTCCAAAAGCAGAGAATTTCTTACACTTTAATTCTCTGCTGAAATAACTGATTATTCTACCCGAACAGCATCAATAATACGCAGACGATGACTTTCTTGCATTCTCAAAAAAAATGGCAATCCCAACAACGATCCTGATAATGAATCCGCATTTGGCGTCTCCAATTTTTCGCACAACGAAATAAGAGCCGGCATAAGATGCAAAAGCGGCTGATACCACCGACGAGTGGTTATTCTCGCCTCTTCGCATCTCTTCTCCAGTTTCATCCGAGCATTTTCATCAGAAAGCCGCGCACAAAGTAATGTCGGTGCTTTCAATGCACCGCCACCCCCTTCTGTCTGCCAACGCAACGCTCCTCTACTAGCAATTGTCAGAGATTCCTTCATCTGAGCTTCAAGCAATCTGCGTTGCTGTGCATGTGATTCCCAAAAAGAAAGTGATGCCAGCCCAATAGCCGCATGATACTCACTCAACTTTGCATTAGTTCCCAAACTGGCCAAAGCCCCAATTTGTACAGAATGTCCTTTCTTCAAATTGATCCCAAAATTTGAAAGCTCACGCACTTTCTCAGCTAAACCATCACGCGTTGAAACTACGAGGCCTCCTTCTGCAGCAGGCAAGCTTTTCGTTGTATGCAGACTGAACACCAAAGTCCCTCGGGCTCCTTGCAACCACTGGCTGCCATAAGATGCAGCCGCATCAATAACGACAGGCACACCGGCCTGCTCCTCAAACTGGTGCCACGCGTGCATATCATGCGGCATTCCAAAAGTTGCAACTGGCATAACAGCATCCACTTGAGTGCGAGCACAAGCCTCAGCAGCAATATCAGGCGTCAGCATCCAATTACTGGCGTCCACATCGGCAATTATTGGAACATGACCTACTCTCAATATCGCTGTTGCTGTTGCCACAAAGGTGAACGCTGGAAGCAATATCCGTGACCCTGCTGGCAGGTCTAGCGCTTGGAGAACGAGTTCCAAGCCCAATGTTGCATTGGCAACTGTGGTCAGATTCTCAACGGATACTTCAAAGCGCTGTGCGAACTCAGCCTCTAATTCATCCACCAGCGGTCCAAAGTTAGAATAATGCCGCGATGCATGCATACGCTCCAACCACGGCATTAATTGCTGGGGCGATGGCATATCAGGAACAAGTAAGGGCACCCATTCGCTAGTCGCTAAAACATCCATTCCATTCCGAATCATGCGACTGCTCCAGTTTCTGCAAAAGCAGATTCGAGATCCATCGTAATGCTGAGATTTTTCAAATCACTGCTCAGCCAATTTATCCACATTAACCGGTAAGCCTTTTCAAGGTCGGTTGTGCGAGAAGCATAGTCCATTAGTACGCTGCGCTCTAAATTGGAGCGCACCGATAGCCGCATTATTCGCAGTCGTTCAGCATCCCCCATCAAATGCAGTGCAGCTTTAATGTATTCATTAATATCAGAGGCAATCTCACCACCAAAACCCAGACCTTGCAGGGTACGCGCGGTAGATGCATCCACCGCTCGCTCCGCATCCAGCGCCACAATCGGTAGCCCCATCCACAACGCATGCAAGGTCGTCGTCCCCCCGGAAATGGGCGAGGTATCCAACGCCACGTCGGCGATATGCCCCAGTTCCATGAAACCATCGAGCGGCTGCTGATGCAGCACGGACACGCGGTCCAGCGGCATGCCGGCGGCCTCCACGCGCGGCTGCATGTGGGCTTGCGCAGCGTCCGGGTCCTGCTCCTTGACCATGATGATCAGACGCGCGTCCTGGCGTTCGTGCAGGATGCGCGCCCAGACCGCCAGCATCTCGTCGGTGATCTTGGCGGAGTTATTCAGGGAGATCAGTGTGGGATAGCCATTGCGCAGCATGGGCGGCTCTTCGCAAATGGGCGAGTACTCCGGCGGTGCGTAGCTGGCCATGCAGGCCAGTTGAAACAGGTTCTCGGAGTAATACGGAGCGTGATTGGGCGGCGCGATACCTGCATCCACCAACCGGTAATCCATGGCCTTCATCCCCAGCGTATGCATATAGCCCAGCCAGGTCACCTGCACGGGTGCGGCGCGGCGGGCGAAGACTTCCAGGCGGTGGCCCAGGGTGAAGCCTGACAGGTCCACCAGCACATCGATGCCGTCGGCGCGGATCTGTTCGTAGAGCTGGTCGTCGGTCTGCTCGACCGCATCGTGCCAGTGCGGCACCAGGGCGCGCAGCTTCTCGGTCATCTTGTCGGGGCGGCCGCTGGAGTAGACGTGGATCTCGACGTTGTCCGGGTTGTGGTGCTCCAGCACGGGCCGCATGAAGAAAGCCACCGAGTGCTGGCGGAAGTCGGCCGTGACATAGCCGACCTTGAGCTTTTTGCGCGGGTTGCGATCGCGCGGCGGAAAGGGCTTGGCGTTGCGGGTCAGCGGGTCGGCGAAGCGCCGGCCCCAGTCACGCGCCACTTCCAGGGATTTGAGCGGATCGCTACTGGTGTGCGAGTGGATGTAGGCCCGCGTCATCCAGTGCGTGTTCTCGTTCTTGGCGTGGCGGCAGGCGTCGTCGATCAGGTCGCAGGCCTCCTGCCTGCGCCCCGTGCTGAACAGGGCCAGTGCCAGCAGTCGCTGGGCGTTGGGCATGCGGGGCTCTATCTCCAAGGCCATCTGCAACGCTTCCATGGCCTGCGGCCAGATGCTCATGCGCACGTAGACAAAGCCGATGTGCAGCCAAACCTTGGAGTTGCGCGGGTCCCGGGCCACCAGTTGCGCCAGATCCGACAGTGCCTCCAGGAACTGCGCGCGATCGACCATGGCGCGGATGCGGGTCAGCTCGCTGTCGATGCTGGGCGGCTGCGCAGCGGCAGCAAAGGCGTTGGCAAGAGGTGAAGATGGCATGGCGATGCAGCAGAGGAAGTATCAGGCCGGCCCGCGGTCGGCCCGCGGTCCGCACGCTTGTGCGCGCGGTGACACAAAGAATAAAACTGTGCCGACTATCCTCGCATGCGCGCCACGCGATCCGCTATTAAGCGCCCGCCTTGCAAGACTCAAACAGGCACCGATTTGCCGGCCTTTTTGGGCTTTTGGCGCGCAGCGGCGCGTTTACACCTGCATCTCAGGGCTCTCAAGTATTGATGCCTGCGGTCGATAGCTTGACAAGCCATGGGTTCGTCGATGGCCGCCACCCCGCCACGGCCCAGTGTCAAAACAAGCGCGCATTTCCAAGCCAGTTCCGACTTTTCCATCGGGACACCTCTGACAGAATCCACTCCCATGCTTGTCATCATCGGATACATCGTCGCCTTCGGTTGCATCTTCGGCACCTATGTGCTGCACGGGGGCAACGTCCAGGTCATTCTCAAGGCCCTGCCCTTCGAGATGGTGACCATCGGCGGCGGCGCCATCGGCGCCTTCATCGTGTGCAACCAGCCCAAGGTGCTCAAGGCCACGGCCAAGGCCATCCCTGGCGTGATGAAGAGTTCGCGCTACACCAAGGCCCGCTTCATGGAGCTGATGGCCCTGCTGTACGAGATTCTGCAAAAGGCCCGCAAGGAGGGCCTGATGTCCATCGAAAGCGATGTGGAGGCACCCAACGAGTCGCCCATCTTCACCAAGTACCCCGAGCTGCTGGCCGACCACCATGTGGTGGAGTTCCTGACCGACTACCTGCGCATGATGGTGTCGGGCAACCTCAACTCCCATGAGATCGAGTCGCTCATGGACAGCGAGATCGAGGCGCATCACGCCGAAGCGCATGCCCCGGTCAATGCGTTGACCCGCCTGGCCGGCGCCCTGCCCGCCTTCGGGATCATTGCCGCCGTGCTCGGTGTGGTGAACACCATGGGCTCGGTGGGCCAGCCGCCTTCCGTGCTGGGCGGCATGATCGCCTCGGCCCTGGTCGGTACCTTCCTGGGCATTTTGCTGGCCTATGCGCTGGTGGAGCCCATGGCCGGCCTGGTGGAGCAACGCGCCCAGGATGCTGCCAAGGAACTGGAGTGCATCAAGACAACCTTGCTGGCCAGCATGCAGGGCTACAACCCTGCCACGGCCATCGAGTTCGGCCGCAAGGTGCTGTTCTCCACCGAACGTCCCGGGTTCCTTGAACTGGAAACCCACGTCAAGGGCAAGAAGTAATCCTGCGTCCAGCAGCGTCAAGCCATGGCAGAGAAAAAGTTACAGCCGATCATCATCAAGCGCGTCAAGAAGACGGCGCATGCACCCCACGGCGGTGCCTGGAAGATCGCCTATGCCGACTTCGTGACCGCGATGATGGCCTTCTTCCTGCTGATGTGGCTGCTGGGCTCCACGGCCAAGGGTGAACTGCAGGGCATTGCGGCGTATTTTTCCTCTCCGCTGAAGGTGGCGATGGCCGGCGGCGACGGTGCGGGCAACAGCTCCAGCGTGATTCCCGGCGGCGGCAATGATCTGGCCAAGGTGCACGGCCAGGTGCGGCGCTCGGAGGCGGCGGACAGCTCCAACCGGCGCACCAGCGTCGATGCAGGCCGCGCTGACCAGGCCCAGGTGGATTCCAACCGCATCAAGGCGCTCAAGGCCAAGGTGGACGCGATGATCACCAGCAATGCGCGCCTCAACGAATTCCGCTCGCAGATCCGCACCGACGTGACGCCCGACGGCCTGCAGATCCAGATCGTGGACGAGCAAAACCGCCCCATGTTCGACAGTGGCAGCGCCATGGTCAAACCCTACATGCGCGACATCCTGCGCGAAGTGGGCGCGGCCCTGGCGGGCGCGGAAAACCGCATCAGCCTGTCCGGCCATACCGATGCCGCCCCTTACGGCAATGCCGACCGCGGCTACAGCAACTGGGAGCTGTCGTCCGACCGTGCCAACGCCTCGCGCCGCGAGCTGGTGGCGGCCGGCATGCCGCTGAACCAGCTGGCCCGCATCACCGGCCTGGCCAGCAGCGACCTGCTGCTGCCCGATGATCCGCGTGCCCCGCAGAACCGGCGCATCACCATCACCGTGCTCACGCAGGAGGCTGAAAAGCGCCTGCTGGGCCACCGCGGACCTGTGACACGCAACGCCTTGCCGCCCTCATTGGCCGGCGGCAATGGCGGCACGGCGAATGCGGCCATCACCGAATCCGCAACCGGCGAGACCGCTGCGCAGCCCGCCGCCACCTCGCCTGCAGCTGCCCCGTCTGCGCCCGCGTCACCTGATCGTGTAACAAATTAAGGTTTGCGCCCGATGCTGCCGAAAAGCAGGAAAATTCCCACATTGCGCCAAGAAGGTTTCATATTGTTACCATCGCGGCGGATTCTTACCAGTACCGAGCACCTACCGACCGAAAGGGCCTCACGTGGCTAATGCCCTGCGTTTTTTGATCGTTGACGACTTCTCCACCATGCGGCGCATCGTGCGCAATCTGCTCAAGGAGAGCGGCTTTCCCGAAGCCGATGAAGCCGAAGACGGCGTCGTGGCACTGCACAAGCTGCGCAACAGCAAGTTTGATTTCGTGGTGACGGACATCAACATGCCCAACATGAACGGCTTCCAGCTGCTCACCGAAATCAAGCAGGACGACAAACTCAAGCACCTTCCCGTGCTGATGGTGACGGCCGAGGCACGCAAGGAGGACATCGTGGCAGCGGCCCAGGGCGGCGCGGCAGGCTACATCGTCAAGCCCTTCACCAAGGCCACGCTGGAAGAGAAAGTCAACCTGATCCTCAAAAAGCTGGGCCTGTAGGGCACGCGCCATGAGCAACCCGGATGTCCCCGACAGCGTCCACTACAAGGTGGGCGTTCTCACGCGCCAGCTGCATGACTCGCTCAACGAGCTGGGCTATGCGGACCGTTTGCGCGGCAGCATGGGAGAGCTGCCGGACGCGCAAAGCCGCCTTTCCTACATTGCGCGGCTGACCGGAGAAGCCGCCGAGAAGGTTCTGAACCGCGTCGAATTGGCCAAGGTCCAGCAGGACCGGTTGGCCGAGCGTGTCCGCGCCATGCGGGCACAGATGGTCGAGGACCCCGTGGCGGCCGTGGCCAAGGGCCGGGTGATGAACTTCCTGGAGGAAGTCGAGCAGGGCACGCAGCAGGCCGACGAGCACCTCACCGAGATCATGATGTCCCAGGACTTCCACGATCTCACGGGCCAGGTCATCGCCCGCGTGGTCTCGCTGGCCGCCGATCTGGAGGACCAGCTGGTGCAGCTGCTCATCCAGACCTCGCCCAACCCGCAGCAAACGGCGCTGGAGCCCCTGGAAAAGCCCAAGGAGCACCTCGCCGGCCCCGTGGTCGATCCCGAGAAGACGCCCGATGTGGTGACTTCGCAGTCCCAGGTGGACGATCTCCTGGCCAGCCTGGGATTCTGATCACCCCAGGGGGCGCCCGGCGCCTCCCCTCTCATTGCACGGCAGCCTCTTTCGCTTGGGCGCAAGGGGCTGACTGCCATCTTCGCGGCGCCCTTGCACCATGCGGCTGCCGTTCCTCCCCTTGTGCAGACAGCACATAAGCGCCGCTTGAGCCCCGCTTATCGGGGCTTCGCCTGCCTGGCTTGTTCCGACAATGACGCAAATCCTTCCGTCATTGCGCCATGGACTCCAGCCAAGACAAAAGCCTTCCCGCCACCGAACGCAAACTGCAGAAAACGCGTTCTGACGGCCAGGGTGCGCGCTCTCGGGACCTGTCGCACCTGGCCATCCTGGGCACGGGCGCGCTGATGATGCTGATGGGCGCAGAGCCCCTGATCCAGCACCTGCGCATGGCACTGGCCCAGCAATTGGCCTTCGACGCGCACACGGCCAAGACGCCGGCCCTGATGATGGAGCGCATGCTGTCCATGGGCAGCCTGGGCCTGAAGATTTCCCTGGTCGTTGCCGCCGTGACCACTGGTGCGGCCCTGGTGTCGGGCATGCTGGCCGGCGGCTGGATCCTGAGCCTCAAGCCCATCCAACCGCAGTTCAACCGCCTCAATCCGCTGTCGGGCCTGACCAACCTGTTTTCCAAGCAGCAGATGGTGACCGTGGTGAAGATGGTGGTGATGACGGCCATCCTCTCCTTCGTGGCCTGGAAGTTCCTGAGCGGCCATCTCGCCGAGATCGCCGCCATCTCCTCCCAGCCCTCGGCCATGGCGCTGTCCATGACGGGGCAATGGCTGGCCAGCGGCGTGGCCCTGCTGCTGCTGGTGGTGTTCCTGATGGCCGTGATCGACGTGCCGCTGCAGGCCTACCTGTTCAAGTCGCGCCTGAAGATGAGCCACGAGGAAGTCAAGCAGGAGCACAAGGAATCCGACGGCAACCCGCAGATCAAGAGCAAGATCCGCCAGAAGCAGCGCGAGATCGCCGACCGCGCCAGCGTCAACGCCGTGCCGCGCGCCGACTTCGTGGTCACCAACCCCACGCACTACGCCGTGGCCCTGCGCTACGACGAAAAGACCATGGCCGCCCCGCAGGTCATCTCCAAGGGCACGGACCTGGTGGCGCTGAAGATCCGCGAAGTCGCGGGCGCCCACAAGATCCCGGTGCTCGAATCCCCCATGCTGGCGCGCGCCCTGTACGCGCACGCCGATCTGGACCAAGCCATTCCCGCCGCGCTGTACACGGCCGTGGCCCAGGTCCTGGCCTATGTCTACCGCCTGAAGGCCGCGCTGCGCGGCGAAGGCCCCATGCCTGGCGATCTCGGCGAACCCGTCGTGCCCGCCGAACTCGATCCGCACCAGGGCCGCCGCGCGCCAGGCGCCGCCGCGACCACTGAAGGTACTGCTCCATGACGACGAATCCGCTCCAATCCCTGCAATCGATGTGGTCGAGCGAGAACGCCAAGTTCGCTCAGGGCCTAATGGCGCCGCTGCTGGTGGTGGCCATCCTGGCGCTGATGGTGCTGCCCATTCCGCCGTGGCTGCTGGACACCTTCTTCACGCTGAACATCGCCGTGGCGCTGATGGTGATGATGGTGGCGGCCTACATGATCCGGCCGCTGGACTTCGCGGCCTTCCCGTCGGTGCTGCTGCTGACCACGCTGATGCGCCTGTCGCTGAACGTGGCCTCCACCCGCGTGGTGCTGCTGGAGGGCCACACCGGCCCCGGCGCGGCCGGCGCGGTGATCGAGGCCTTCGGCCACTTCCTGATCGGCGGCAACTTCGCCGTCGGCCTGATCGTGTTCGCCATCCTGGTGGTGATCAACTTCGTGGTGATCACCAAGGGTGCCGAGCGTATCGCCGAAGTCTCGGCCCGCTTCACCCTGGACGCCATGCCCGGCAAGCAGATGGCCGTGGACGCCGACCTGAACGCCGGCCTGATCGACGAAAAGGAAGCCAAGCGCCGCCGCGCCGAGGTGCAGGAAGAGGCCAATTTCTTCGGCTCCATGGACGGTGCCAGCAAGTTCGTGCGCGGCGACGCGGTCGCCGGCATTCTGATCCTGGTGATCAACATCATCGGCGGCTTCGCCATCGGCATGATCCAGCACGGCCTGTCGGCCGGCCAGGCCGCCGACAGCTACATCCTGCTGGCCGTGGGCGATGCGCTGGTCGCGCAGATCCCCGGCCTGCTGATCTCGGTGGCCGCGGCCATGGTGATCTCGCGCGTGGGCAAGGAAACCGACATGGGCCAGCAGATCGCGCAGCAGCTGTTCATGTCGCCCAAGGTGCTGGGCATCACGGCCGGCGTGCTGGGCCTGCTGGGCGTCATTCCGGGCATGCCCCACGTCGTGTTCCTGTGCACCGGCGCGCTGCTGGGCTGGCTGGCCTGGATGCTCTCGCGCCGCCAGCAGGAACGCGCCTCCCAGCAGACCCAGGCGCCCGCACCCGTGGCCGCGCCCAGCGATGGCGAAGCCACCTGGGACGACCTGCAGCCGGTGGACCTGCTCGGCCTGGAGCTGGGCTACCGCCTGATCACCCTGGTGGACAAGGGCCGCCAGGGCGACCTGCTGACCCGCATCAAGGGCGTGCGCCGCAAGTTCGCCCAGGAAGTGGGCTTTCTGCCCCCGGCGGTGCATGTGCGCGACAACCTGGAGCTCAAGCCCAGCGCCTACCGCATCACCCTGCGCGGCGTGATGGTGGGCGAGGGCGAGGCCTTCCCCGGCATGTTCCTGGCCATCAATCCGGGCGGCATCAGCACCCCGCTGATCGGCACCCAGACCACCGACCCGGCCTTCGGCCTGCCCGCCCACTGGATCGACGAACGCCAGAAGGAAGCGGCACAAATGGCAGGCTTTACCGTGGTTGATTCGGAAACCGTGATGGCCACCCATTTGTCACACTTGATGCAAGTGCATGCCGCCAAGCTGATCAGCCGTACCGAGACGCAGCAGTTGGTGGAGCATGTGGCCAAACTGGCTCCCAAGCTGATCGAAGAAGTCATTCCGAAAATGGTGTCCATCACGACGTTCCAGAAAGTGCTCCAGCTGCTGCTGGAAGACTCGGTGCACGTGCGTGACATCCGCACCATCATCGAGACGCTGGCCGAGCACTCCTCGACCACGCAGGACCCTGTCGAGCTGGCCCGCCGCGTGCGCATTGCGCTGTCGCCGTCCATCGTCCAGCAGATCTACGGCCCGACCCGCGAGCTGAACGTCATCGCCATCGAGCCCGGACTCGAGCGCCTGCTGGTGCAGGCCCTGTCCAACCCCGGCTCCCCCTCACTGGATCCCGGCGTGGCCGAGATCCTCACCCAGAAGGCGGCCGACATGGCCAACCAGCAAGAAGAGCTGGGCCTGCCTGCCTGCCTGCTGGTTCCCGATTCCATCCGCAATTCCATTGCCCGCCTGGTGCGTCGCGTGGCGCCGCGTCTGCAGGTTCTCGCCCACAGCGAGATCCCCGAAACGCACACCATCCGCATCGGCTCGATTCTTAAAGGTGCATCCGCATGAACATCAAACGCTTCTACGCCCCCACCTCCCGCGAGGCCCTGGCCAAGGCGCGCATGGCTTTCGGAGCGGGCACCCTGATCCTGTCCAACCGCAACACGCCCGATGGCGTCGAGGTCATGGCCACGGCCGAGGACACGCTGGAGCACAGCAAGGCCGCTGCCAGCAGCACGCCGCTGCAGCAGGCCATCGAGCGCCGCTCTGCAGAGGAAACCACGGGCCTGCGCCCGCAGGTGCAGGCCAAGCTGATCCAGGCGCAGACCCAGCCGCGCACGGCGCAGCCGGCAATGCAGGCCGCACAGGCGGCTCCGTCGCGTGCTTCCCAGGCAACGTCGTCGGCGATTGCGCAGGCCATCTCGCAGGCAGCCTCGCTGTCGGCAGACGGTGCCGAGCCGGCCGGCCTGCGCCAAAGCGTGCAGGAAGACACCGAACAGCTGGCCATGAGCACCCTGTCCTTCCAGGACTATGTGCGCGAACGCATGCTGCGCCGCCGCCACGAGGCCGGCGTTGACGAGCCGCTGCCCAGCTTTGCCCAGCGCCGCAGCCTGGGCGACGCCCTGCGCGAAGCACCGGCCGCCGCGCCCACGGCTGCACAGCAGCCGTTCAAGGCACAGCCCGCGCCTTCCGTGGCCCGCCACAACCCGCTGCGCGCCAGCGCCGAAGCGCCGCTGCGCGAGACCCTGCGCAGCGAGCCCGCACCGACCATGGCCTCCCAGGCACTGCGCGATGAGCTGCAGTCCGTGCGCGACCTGATCGAAGAGCGCTTCAACACCCTGACCTGGCTGGGCCAGACGCGCCAGAACCCCATCCACGCCAACCTCACGCACAAGCTGATCCGCGCGGGCTACTCCCCCGTGCTGGCCCGCGCCCTGGTCGAGCACATGCCCCAGGACCTGTCCGCCGGCGACGCCGTGCGCTGGCTGATGCAGGTGCTGGAACGCAATCTGCGCACCGACGCCGACCAGGCCCCGCTGTACGAGCAAGGCGGCGTCTTCGCCCTGGTGGGCTCCACCGGCGTGGGCAAGACCACGACTACGGCCAAGCTGGCTGCCCTGTGCGCCGCCAAGTACGGCGCCGCCAGCGTCGGCCTGATCACCCTGGACACCTACCGCGTCGGCGCCCACGACCAGTTGCGCTCCTACGGCCGCATGCTGGGCGTGGTGGCCCACCTGGCCCATGACCGCGCCGCGCTGCAGGACCTGCTGGGCCTGCTGGCCAACAAGCAGCTGGTGCTGATCGACACCACGGGCGTGGCCCCGCGCGATCCGCGCAAGGACGAGATCCTCGACCTGCTGGACCTGCCCGGCATCCAGAAACTGCTGGCCGTGAACGCGGCCGGCCAGGGCGATGCGCTGGACGATGTGATGCAGGCCTTCAAGGCGCGCGGCTCCAGCCAGGCCATCCTCACCAAGGTGGACGAGGCCGTGAAGCTGGGCCCGTCGGTGGACACACTGATCCGCCACCAGATGCAGCTGCGCGGCGTGACCAACGGCCAGCGCGTGCCCGAAGACTGGGAACGCGCCGATGCGCAGCAACTGGTCTCCGCCTCCATGCGCGCCGCCACCCGCTCGGCCTTCGATCCCAAGGCGCTGGACCTGGACTTCTTCTTCACCCCGTCCAGCCCCAGCACGGAAGGCGAGATCCACCATGCTTGAAACCTTCCCCCAGCTGCACCAGGGCCTGGGCCTGCACGGCCAGCCCGGCGCCGCCGCTCCCATGGGCCTGCGTGTGCTGGCCATGCTGCGCGACACGGCCAACGACCCGCAGGGCCAGGCCGAACAATCCCTGCTGTGGCCGGTCTGTGCCAGCCTGCAGCGCCTGGGCCTGCCCGTTCTGGTGCTGGACGCCAGCCAGGGCGAGTCCCCGGATGCACCGGGCCTGGCGCAGCTGCTGCAGCAAAGCGCCTGGCAGGCCCGTACCGGCCTGCACCCCGATCCCCGTCACAGCTCGGTGGCCGTGCTGCCGGCGCGCCAGGGCCTGGATCTGCTGCCCCAGCAGGCACGCCAGGCCGGCATGACGCCCATGCAATGGCTGCAGCGCCACGTGCGCGGCTACGCCATCGTCATGCTGTATGCCAATGCCGACACGCTGGCCAGCAACCTGGCCGGCCAGGCCGTGCACCCGCTGATGGTGCTGCCCGAACAAGGCACCCGCGTGCTGGGCTGCTACCGCCAGCTCAAGCAGCTGGCAGTGCATGCCGGCCTGCGCTGCCTGCTGGCGCCGCTGCTGCCCAGCGCCGATGACCTGGGCGTGACCAGCTACGATTGGCGCCGTGGACAGACCGGCGCCCGCAGCCAGGCCGAGGATGCGCAACAGCTGCAATCGCAGATCGACGCGCTGATGCGCTGCGCGCAACGCCACCTGGGCCATGCGCCGGGACTGCTGCCCGTGCGCCTGCACCATGCACCGGACTTGCAGCGCCTGGCGCTGCAACTGCTCAACCATGCGGGCAGCGTGTTGCCACATGGCGGCCAGGATCTGGCCGCCGGCTTCGCGCCGCTGCCCGCATCCCATGCCTGGAGCCACTGACTGCCATGTACACCGCCAAAGGCCAACTCGACCGCGATGCACTGATCCGTCGGCATGTACCTCTGGTACGCCGGATCGCGCTGCACATGATCGCCAAGCTGCCTCCCAATGTGGAGCTTGATGATCTGATACAGGTCGGAATGATCGGCCTGGCCGAAGCACTGTCCCGCTTCGAGAGCGAGCAGGGCGTGCAATTCGAGACCTTCGCCAGCCAGCGCATCCGTGGCGCCATGCTCGATGAGCTGCGCGAAGGCGACTGGATGAGCCGCAGCTCGCGCAAGAGCCAAAAGGACATCGAGCACGCGCTGCACCGCCTGGAGCAGCGCCTGGGGCGCACGCCGCTGGAATCCGAGATCGCCGACGAACTGGGCATGGACCTGGACGACTACCAGTCGCTGCTGGGCAAGGTGCGCGGCACGCAGCTGGTGTATCTGGAGGACATGTCGGGCGGCGACGAGGGCGAGGACTTCCTCGAGCGCCACGTGGCCGACAGCGGCGCCGATCCCTTTGCGCTGCTGCGCGACCACCGCCTGCGCGTGGCCCTGGTCGAAGCCATCAAGGCCCTGCCCGAGCGCGAGCAGTACATCATGGGCATGTACTACGAGCACGACATGAACCTCAAGGAAATCGCCGCTGTGCTCGGCGTGACCGAATCGCGCGTGTGCCAGCTGCACAGCCAGGCGATTGCGCGCTTGCGTACGAAGATGCGGGCGCATTGACTGGGGGCACCCCTGAGGCGCTTGCGCGCCTTCCCCCTCTCTACCCGCTACGCGGGGGAGGGGGACGACACCCTTGCGGCGGGGCGGCCCTTGCTCGGTGTCCCTCGCTTTGGGGCGCGCCGGGTTTTGGCGCTGCTGGTCTGATCTATGTTTGCGGATCGATGCCGCATTCCCAGCCTTCCGCCCCCTTTTCCCTCTCCCATTCCCTTTTCTATGCGCTGCCGCGCATGGCCTGGACTTCGCGTTCGAAGATGCGCCAGAAGGCGGGTTCCTGCGTGGTGGCGAAGTTGATGCGCATGCAGGTGCTGGGCTGGCGGCCGGCGTGGAACATGGCGCCGGGGGCGATGAAGTAGCCGGCGTCCAGCAGGCGCTGGGCCAGGGTTTCGGTGTCCACGCCGGTGTCCACCCAGCCGAACATGCCGGCCGGCTCGGCCGCAAAGCGGGCGCCGGCCTGCTGGGCCAGTGCCACGCTGCGCATGCGGGCCTGGGCCAGGTGCTGGCGCAGGCGCTCGGCATGGCGGCGCAGCTGGCCCTGGTCCATGCAGTGGGCCAGGGCGCGTTCCATCAGCGAGGGGGTGGTGAGCGTGGACAGCAGCTTGGTGTCCACCAGGCGCTCCACCAGGGCGGGCGGGGGCGCCAGGTAGCCCACGCGCCAGTTGGGCGCCAGCAGTTTGGCGAAGCCGCTCACATAGATGCTGTGGCTGAGGCGGTCCAGCACGGTCATGCGCGCTGCGTGGTCGGGCGCGATCTCGCCATAGGTATCGTCCTCCACCACGTAGAAGCCGAATCGCCGCGCCAGCTGCAGCACCTCGTGGGCGCTGGCCGGTGACAGGCTGTAGCCGGTGGGGTTGTGCAGCACGCTCACGCTGACGTAGAGCTTGGGTGCGCAGCTTTCGCAGTAGCGCTGCATCACGGCCAGGTCCGGCCCGTCGGGGCCGCGCGGCACGGGCAGCACGCGCATGCCCAGCGATGCCAGGCGCGCGAATTCCACGGCCCAGCCGGGCTCCTCCACCATCACCGGGTCGCCCGGCTGCAGCAGGGCGCGGCTGACCACGTCCAGCCCATGCGTTGCGCCCATGGTGGTGATGATGTGCTGCGGCGCCGCCGCAATGCCCAGGCGCGCCAGGCGCCGCGACAGTGCCTCGCGCAGGCCGATGTCGCCCAGCGGGTCGCCGTAGCCCACGCAGGAGTCGTGCAGGGACTTGCCCGAGCAGGCCTTGCGCATGGCTGCCGCCAGGAAGCCTGCCTCCAGCCACTCGGCCGGCAGCACGCCCGCCCCGGGCTGCGGCCTGCCGCCCACGCTCTGGTGGAACATGCCGCGCACCAGCATGGAGGCATTGATGCGCGTGCCCTTGGGCACGCCAGTGGCCTCCTCGGCGGGGACCGCACGGGCCTGTTCGGGCTGCAGCAGCGGCGCATCCTGCACGAAGTCGCGCACGAAGAAGCCGCTTTGCGGCCGCGCCTCGACCAGGCCCTGGGCCTGCAGCAGGTCATAGGCGGCCACCACCGTGTGCGTGCTCACGCCCTGCTGGCGCGCGCATTCGCGCACCGAAGGCAGGCGTGCGCCCGCAGGCAGCAGCCGCATGCGGATGCGCTCGCCCAGGCGCTCGGCCAGCTGGGTGCTCAGGGTCTGCGGCGCCAGCCGCGAGAGGGGAACGGTCATACGGAAACGGGTGTGAACGGCTGCGAACGGCTGCAAACGGCTGCGAATGGGTCACCAGAAAGTCACTGTATCGGGATAGGCACCAATACAGAACATGCAATTGAGGGTCCAACTGTATTGGCACTGTACAGGTCTTGCACCTATATTTCATGCATTCGTGCTGCGGAGAAGGCCTGCCGTGCCCTCCTCCCCAACAGCCCCTGCCGCCTGTATGGAGACCTTCGGGGCCACCGCCTCATGCCACCGTCCGAACTCACCGCTTTGCTGCTGCTCGCCGCTTCCATGAGCTTCAGCCCCGGTCCCAACACCACGCTGTCCACGGCCCTGGCCGCCAACCACGGCCTGCGCCCGGCGCTGCGCTTCGTCCTGGCCGTGCCAGTGGGCTGGTGCGTGCTGCTGGTGCTGAGCACGGCCGGCGTGGGCGCGGCCATTGTCGCGGCGCCGCTGCTGCTGTGGCTGGTCAAGGCCGCCGGCATCGGCTACCTGCTGTGGATGGCCTGGCGCCTGAGCCGCAGCGCGCAGATGGCCTCGCTGCAATCGCCGCAGCAGCTGCAGGTGGGCTTCTGGCAGGGCGTGGGACTGCAATTCGTGAACATCAAGGCCTGGCTGCTGGCCCTGGCCATCGTGGCCGGCTGGCTGGCCGGGCGCGACGACCTGACCGAGCGCCTGGCCGTGGTGCTGCCCGTCATGGCCGCCTATGCCTTTTTCAGCAATCTGCTGTATGCCTGCGTGGGCGCACTGCTGCGCCACTGGCTGGCCCAGGGACGCAGGCTGCTGTGGTTCAACCGTGCCATGGCGACCATGCTGGCGCTGACGGCGATGTGGATGGTGGCCGCATGAGGGTCCTCCACCCACGCCCAGGCAAAGGCCGTACTGGCCTGCCCAGCTATTGAAGGGAGGATGCGCAGACCCTTCACGCCCGCGACAAAATACCCTCATTGCCGGCGCAAGAGCGAGCGCACTATCCGCACTCCGCTCTTCACATGCGGCCGGCCCGTGCCCCACGACGGCATGGCAATCCATACCAGCCCGCCCGCATGGCGGGCACCGCAAAGACCTGGAACTGCTTTTTTTATGACGACCTGGACGCTGGCAGACCGTGCTGCCAAGATGAACCCCTCCGCCATCCGCGAAATCCTCAAGCTCACTGACCGTCCCGGCATCATCAGCATGGCGGGAGGCCTGCCCTCGCCGCTGGCCTTCCCGCTGGACGAGTTCACCCAGGCCTGCCAGACCGTGATGCAGCGCGATGGCGCCTCGGCCCTGCAGTACGCCACCAGCGAGGGCTTCGCGCCCCTGCGCCAGGCCGTGGCCGACTTCCTGCCCTGGGAAGTGGACCCCGACCAGGTGCTGATCACCACCGGCTCGCAGCAGGCGCTGGACCTGATCGGCAAGGTCTTCCTGGACCGTGGCAGCCGCATGCTGGTCGAAAAGCCCACCTACCTGGGCGCGCTGCAGGCCTTTGCACCGCAGGAACCGATTCCCGTGGGCGTGGACAGCGATGACGACGGCATCCTCGTCGAGGACTTCGCCGCCAAGGCCGGCACCGGCGCCGACAAGGCACGCCTGGCCTACGTGCTGCCCAACTTCCAGAACCCCACCGGCCGCACCATGGCCGAGGCACGCCGCCAGGCCCTGGTGGACAAGGCGCGCGAACTCAACATCCCGCTGATCGAGGACAACCCCTACGGCGACCTGTGGTTCGAGCAGGCCCCTGCCCTGCCGCTGGCCGCGCGCAACCCCGAAGGCGTGATCTACCTGGGCTCGTTTTCCAAGGTGCTGGCCCCGGGCCTGCGCATCGGCTTCCTGGTGGCGCCCAAGTCCGTCTACAACAAGCTGCTGCAGGCCAAGCAGGCGGCCGACCTGCACACGCCGGGCTTCAACCAGCGTGTGGTGTCCGAGGTCATCAAGGACGGCTTCCTGGACCGCCATGTGCCCACCATCCGCGCCATGTACAAGCGCCAGCGCGACGCCATGCTGGCCGCGCTGGAACGCGAAATGGCCGGCCTGGACGTGCAGTGGACCCGTCCCGTGGGCGGCATGTTCCTGTGGGTTCGCCTGCCCAAGGGCATGGATGCGCAAAAGCTGCTGCCCGCCGCCGTGGAACGCGGCACGGCCTTCGTGCCCGGCGCGCCGTTCTATGCGGACGAGCCCCAGGCCAACACGCTGCGCCTGTCCTACGTGACCGTGTCGGCCGAGCAGATCGACAAGGGCATCGCCGCCCTGGCCGACGCCATCCGCTCCACGATGTAAACCACCCCCTGAGCGGCTAGCGCCGCTTCCCCCTCTCTACTTGCTTCGCAAGGGAGGGGGACGACGCCCTCGGCTAGGCGCCCCCGCCGTGAGGCGGCTCTTGCTCGGCGTCCCTGGTGTTTGGGCCAGTTACCTGCTTGGGCCAGGGGGAAGCCGACACGCAGTCGAACCAAAGTCCGGCTTGCTGTCGGCTTTTCCATCCTCCCTTCCATCTGCCCATTGCCATGACACCTGCATACGTCTCCCGCCAGCGCCCCTTCATGACCGTGGACGTGTTCACGGCACGGCCCTACCTGGGCAATCCGCTGGCCGTCGTGCTCGACGCCACCGGGTTGACCGATGCGCAGATGCAGTCCTTCGCGGCCTGGACCAATCTGTCCGAGACCACCTTCGTGCTGCCTCCCACCGAAGCGGGCCGCGCCGCAGGCGCCGACTACCGCGTGCGCATCTTCACGCCGGGCGGCGAGCTGCCCTTTGCCGGCCATCCCACGCTGGGCAGCTGCCAGGCCTGGCTGGCGCAGGGCGGCGTGCCGCAGCAGGCCCAGCGCATTTTGCAGGAATGCGCCAAGGGGCTGATCGGCATCGAGCGCCAGGACGGGCGCCTGGCCTTTCAGGCACCGTCCACCGACATCAGCGACGTGGAGCCCGGCCTGCTGGATGACGTGGCGGCCGCGCTGGGCGCAGAACGCGGCCAGATCCTGCGTGCGGCCTGGCTGGACAACGGCCCGCGCTGGATGGGCGTGCTCTTCGAACACCCCGACCAGGTGCTGTCGCTGGAGCCCGACCATGCAAGGCTCAAGGCGCTGAACACCAAGGTGGGCGCCTGCGCGTTGTACGACAGCGCGCAAGATGCACCGGCACTGATCGGCCGCAGCAGCCGCGAGGCCCGCGCCTTTGCCACGGGCCAGCGGCCAGCCGCAGCCGAGGCGGATGCCGCTCCCAGCCTGGAAGTGCGCGGCTTCGCCAGCCCAGTCGGCGTCACTGAAGACCCCGTCACCGGCAGCCTCAACGCCAGTCTGGCCCTGTGGCTGCGCGGCGAAGGTCTGCTGCATGCGCCCTACATCGCCAGCCAGGGCTGCTGCGTGGGGCGCGACGGGCGCGTCCACGTCAGCGAGGACGCGCAGGGCGCGCTGTGGATAGGCGGCCATGTCGTGGAATGCGTGAGCGGCCAGGTGCTGCTGTAGGGCCCGGCACGGCAGGCCTGTCGCCAAGGCGGCAGCCAGTCGCCCGCAGGACAAACGCCAGCGCCGGCGCTGGCCACAATCCGCGCCATGGGAACCCTCTATCTTGTGCGCCATGGCCAGGCCTCGTTTGGTGCCGAAGACTATGACCAGCTCAGCGAGCGCGGCACGGCGCAGTCGCAAAGGCTGGGTGCCTACTGGCGCGAACGCGGCCTGCGCTTCGACGCGGTCTACACGGGCACGCTGCGCCGCCATGCGCAGACGCTGGCCGGCATCGCCGACGGCCTGGGCAGCCTGCCTGCCGAGCAACACCGCACCCAGGCGCTTGCAGGCCTCGATGAATACGACAGCGGCGCGCTGCTGCAGGCCATCCATCCGGCGCCCCTGCCCAAGCCCGACACGCCCGAGCTGTACCGCCACCACTTCCGCCTGCTGTGCGATGCCCTGGCCCAGTGGATGGCCGGCACCATCAGCCCCAAAGGCATGCCCAGCTGGGATGATTTCTCAGGCGGCGTGCGCCAGGTGCTGGAGCGCGTGCGCCACGAGCATGCCGACGAAAACGTGCTCCTGGTCAGCAGTGGCGGTCCCATCTCCACCGCCGTGGGCCATGTGCTGGGCACCTCGCCCGAGGTCACCATTGCGCTGAACATGCGCATCCGCAACAGCGCCGTGACCGAGTTCACCACCAGCCCCAAGCGCCTGATGCTGCAGACCTTCAACACGCTCAACCACCTGGACACGGACGAGCACCGCAGCTGGATCACGCACGCCTGAGACGGCACCGGCAAGGCTGTCACACAGCTATCACGCCAAGGCATAGCAGCCAGAACACGGGCGCTCTGGGCCGGCCTGCGCTTTTGCGCCAAACTCGCCGGCCAGGAGACAAAAGACCCATGAACAAACGCCGTTTCACGCGCAGCGCCCTGGCCTGCGCGGCCCTGCTGCTGGCCGCCATCACCAGCCAGGCCCAGCCCCTGTCGAACAAGCCCATCCGCATCGTCGTGCCCTTTGGCGCAGGCGGCGTGGCCGACGTCACCTCGCGCGTCGTCGCGCAAAAACTGGCCTCGCAGCTGGGCCAGCCCGTCATCATCGACAACAAGCCCAGCGCAGGCGGCATCGTCGCGGCCGACACCGTAGCCAAGTCCGCGCCCGACGGGCATACGCTGTTCCTCATGTCCAACGGCAGTGCCGTCACCGTGGGGCTGTTCAACCAGCTGCCCTTCGACATGGTCAAGGACTTCACGCCGATATCCACCCTGGGCTACTTCGACATCGGCGTGCTCACCGCCAGCGACTCGCGCTTCAAGAACCTGGGCGAGCTGGTGGCCTGGGCCAAGGCCAACCCCGGCAAGCTCAACATCGGCAGCATCGCCATCGGCAGCACCCAGCATCTGGCAGCCGAACTGTTCAAGACCACCGCCGGCATCGACGCCCAGATCGTGCCCTTCAACGGCACCCCTGCCGTGGTCACGGCCCTGCGCGGCAAGCAGATCGACGCGGCCGTGGAAATCCTCACGCCCATCATGGGCCAGATCAACTCCAAGGCCGTCAACCTGCTGGCCATCACCGGCGACAAGCGCTCGGCCCTGCTGCCCGGCGTGCCCACGGCCCAGGAGTCAGGCGTCAAGGGCTTCGTCGCCTCCTCCTGGAACGCCCTGGCCGCCCCAGCCAAGACCCCTCCGGAAATCATCGCCCGCCTGAACAAGGAAATCGCCGCCGCCGTGAACTCCCCCGAAGTCACGCAGAAACTGCGCGAAATGAACGTGCAGGCCCAATCCAGCACGCCCGAGCAGACCGCGCAATTGCTGCAATCGGAAATCAAGCGCTGGGGCGACGTGATCGTCCAGGCCAAGATCCCAAAGCAATGAAGCAATGAAGCAATAAAGGAATAGGCCGAGCGAAGCAAAGGCCCGAGCAAACTCCCCGTATGTCAGCGCCTGCGTCGTGGCGGTTGCGGGGTTGCAAGCCTGCCGAAGGACAGGCTTGCTTCGTGATCTGACTCGCCGTGATGTTTGAACGTAGCGCGCAGCGCGAAGTGAGTTTCACGGCGAACCCCGCAGCCGCCACGACGCAGGTGGCCCCGCAGCGCAGCGAAGGGGTCGCGGACATTTGGGCGCATTTCTTTGCCTACTTTCTTGCTGCGCGGCAAGAAAGCAGGTCGGCCGCCGGGCCGAATCCCGGCCTCGAAAAACCACCACCCGGCAGGGTCCAAAAAGACCAAAAACTAAAGAGGCTCCGGCGCCCTTCCGACAGTATCCGCAGGCAGCGCAACCATCTCGGACAACAACCGCACCAGCCCCCGAGCCGAAGCCTCCACCATCAAAGCCCCCCGCTCGGCCGTGGCCCCCGCAGCATTCCCCACCGCCCCGCAAACGTTGTAATCCTCGATGGCCCAGCCCATCTTGGCGCTTCGCCCATTGCCCAGCAAGGCATGCCGCTGCGCCCTATCCTCCGAAGTGGAATGAAAGTCCCGCGCATGCTCCATGCGCACGGTCTCCGGCGCCAGGTGCAGCATCATCGACGTCTCCACCTCGCCGCCATGGATGCCGAAGCGGTGCTCATGCGCGCTGAACTGCGCATTGGCCGCATCGTCCACCAGTCCGAACCAGCTGCTGCTGTAGACCAGCAGGCCATGGCGCATGCGCAGCTCGCGCGCCACGATGTCCATCACGCTGACCTGGCCGCCATGGCCGTTGAGCAGCAGCAGCCGGCGCACGCCGGCGCGTGCCACGCAGGCGCCCAGCTCGGTCCACAGTGCGATCACCGTGGCGGGCGACAGCGTCAGCGTGCCGGCAAAGGATTGGTGCTCCACGCTGAAGCCGATGTTCTGCGGGGGAAGGAACAGCGCGGGCAGCTCGGGCGGCAGCAGCGGCAGGGCCGCATCGATCACGCCCTGCAGCAGGCGGGCGTCAACGGACATCGGCAGGTGCGGACCGTGCTGCTCCACGGCGGCCACGGGCAGCACGGCGATGGTTTCGGCAGCCAGGCCACTGGCCTGGGCCTGCGCAAAGTCGCGTGCAGAGGCCTCGGCCCACCAGCGGGAAGGCCAGGCGCCGGGGGATATCTGTTCGGGCGGGGAGTCTTGCATGGCCCGATATTAGGGCCATCCATGGGCTGCCGGAGCCCTCCTCACTCGGCCTTGAAGTTGGATTCCTTGACGATGCGTTTCCAGCGCTCGTTGTCCGACTCGATCAGCCGCGCGAACTCCTCGGGCGTTCCCCGGCGCGGCACATAGCTGTAGCTGCGCAGCTTGGCCAGCACGTCGGGCATCTGCATGACCTTGTCCATCTGCTGCGCGAGCTGGGCCACGATGTCGCGGGGCGTGCCCTTGGGCGCGAGCAGGCCCGACCAGGAACTGAAGCCCATGCCGTCCACGCCGGCCTCCTTGATGGTGGGCACCTGGGGAAAGACTTCGGCGCGCTGGGGCAGCAGCACGGCCAGCGCCTTGACCTTGCCCGTGCGGATCATCTCCACCGAGGTGAAGGAGTCGAACGAGAAATCCACCTCGCCCGCCACCACGGCCTGCATCTGCGGCGCCGTGCCCTTGTACTGGGCGTTGACGATGCCCGGCGCGCCAATCACCTTCTTGAACTGCTCGGTGATCAGCGAAATCATGCTGCTGCCCGAGGACACGCTCAGCGGCTTGCCCTGTTTGGCCATGGCGACCAGCTCCTGCAGGCTGTTCACGGGCAGGTCCTTGCGTGCGATGAGGACGAAGCCTACGTCGCACAGATGGCTGATGGGCTCGAAGCTGGACAGCGCCTCGTAGCTGGTCTTGTAGAGCACGGGGCTCAGGGTCTGCGCGCCGGCCGTGTTCATCAGCAGGGTGTAGCCATCGGGCGCAGCGCGGGCGGCCAGTTCCGTGCCGATGACGCCGTTGGCACCGCCCTTGTTGTCCACCACGAAGGACTGGCCGGTCAGCTCCCCGAGCTTTTGCATGGCCAGCCGCGCCACCACGTCGGTGGTGCCACCGGCGGGAAAGGGCACGATCACGCGCACGGACTTGTCGGGATAGGCAGCGGCCGCGCTTGCGTGCTGCGGCAGTCCCCAGGCTGCGGCCGCTGCCGCGCCAGCGGCCAGGAAGTGGCGGCGAGTTGTCTCCTGCATGGCTTGTCTCCTTGTGTTGCTCTATCCCGGATGGGTGGCCGGTCCATGATGGGCAACGGACATATCGCCTGTCCAATACCAAGCGCCTATGCAACGATATCTTTTGCCAATCGTCCTGCAGCCGGCCACAGGCGATCTCTCTGGACGGCCCGCTACCATCGCAGCCTGCAGCCGGGGGAACCAAAGACCATGCCCCTGGCTCCCACAGTCCGCCATGCCGCACCATCCACCTCTTCGCCACACTGCCCCCAGCACCTCGCCTTCTGGCTCCTCGCCTTTTTCCTTGCCGCCGCCAGCCTGCTTGCCACCCCTGCCGGCGCGCAGCTGCGCCTGAAGACCGGCAGCGGGGCGGCCGCGGCCGTGGACACGCCACGCGTGCGGGCCGAGCTCGTGGCCCAGGCACCCGAAGGCGTTCAGCCCGGACAGACGATGTGGCTGGGCCTGCTGATCACCCACCAGCCCGAATGGCATACCTACTGGAAGAACGCAGGTGACTCCGGCCTGGCCACCGAGCTGAACTGGCAGCTGCCTGCAGGCCTGACGGCGGGCGAGATCCAGTGGCCCGTGCCCGAGGCGCTGCGCGTGGGCCCGCTGCTCAACTACGGCTATGAGGGCCAGGTGCTGCTGCCCGTGCCCGTGCAGGTGGCCGCCGACTTCAAGCCACCCGCGTCCGGCATGCTGGACCTGCGCCTGCATGCGAACTGGCTGGTCTGCCGCGTGGAGTGCATTCCCGAGGAAGGCGATTTCCAGCTGCAGCTGCCCGTGCAGGGCAGCACGGCAGGCCAGGGTCAGGCCTTCACCCAGGCCTGGGCGCTCAAGCCCCAGGCACTGTCTGCGCCAGCCCAGGCCAAGGTGGTGCCGGCCAGCCAGCCAGCAGCAGAAGGCAGGACGCCCGACGAGCGCGTGCAGCTGCGCATCGAGGGCCTGCCGGAATCCCTGCAGGGCCGCACGCTGGACTTCTATCCCGAATCTTCCGACACCTTCCACCACGCGGCGGAACTGGGCAAGGACTGGCAGCAGCGCTGGGATGGTGCGGCCTGGGTGGCCGAGCTGCCCCTGTCCGACATGCGCGGCGACACCCCGGCCAAGCTGCCCGTGGTCCTGGCCCTGCCACCCGCCGAGCGCGCCGCAGCGCTGGAGCAAGGCCAGCCCGTGGCCTGGCGCGCCGAGGCCCCGGTCGAGGGCCGCTGGACGGCCGCCGCCATGGCCAGCGTTTCCCCCGCACTGGCCGCTGCCCTGGCGGCCAACCAGGCCGCTGCGCCTGCTGCCAGCGCCACCAGCCTCTGGATGGCCCTGCTCGGTGGCCTGGTGGGTGGACTGATCCTCAACCTCATGCCCTGCGTCTTCCCGGTGCTGGCCATCAAGATCCTGGGCTTTGCACGCCATGGACAGGACCGCCGCGCCCAGCGCCTGGGCGGGCTGGCCTATACGGCGGGCGTGGTGCTGTCCTTCCTGGCCCTAGGCGGACTGCTGCTGGCCCTGCGCGCGGCGGGCGAGCAGCTGGGCTGGGGCTTTCAGCTGCAGTCGCCGGCCATCGTGGCCCTGCTGGCAGCCCTGTTCACGCTGCTGGGGCTGAACCTGGCAGGCCTGTTCGAGTTCGGCTCCATGCTCCCCGGCCGCTGGGCTGCGGCCCATGCGCGCCATCCGGTGGCCGATGCCTTTCTGTCCGGCGTGCTGGCCGTGGCCATTGCCTCGCCCTGCACGGCGCCGTTCATGGGCGCCTCACTGGGCTTTGCCATCGACATGCCGGCCCTGCAGGCGCTGACGGTGTTCGCCGCTCTGGGCCTGGGCATGGCCCTGCCCTATCTGCTGGCCAGCTTCGTCCCCGCCGTGGTGCGCTGGCTGCCGCGCCCGGGCGCCTGGATGGATACCTTCCGCCGCGCCATGGCCTTCCCCATGTTCGCCACCGTGGTCTGGCTGGTCTGGGTGCTGGGGCACCAAAGCGGCATCGACGCCGCCACCGCGCTGCTGGCCCTGCTGCTGGCCTTCAGCGCCCTGGTCTGGACGCTGACGCTCAAGGGCCGCACGCGGGCCGTGCTGGCCACGCTGGCCGTGGTGCTGGCAGGTGCGCTGCTGGCCACCACCGCGCCCCTGATCACCACGCCTGCCCAGGCCGAGGGCACGGGCACGGCGTCCGCTGCAGGCGAGCGCTGGCAGCCCTGGTCGGCCGCCCGCGTGGCCGAGCTGCAGGCGGCGGGCAAGCCCGTGTTCGTGGACTACACGGCCGCCTGGTGCGTGACCTGCCAGGTCAACAAGCGCACCACGCTCAACCATGAGGAGGTGCTGGCCGCCTTCGACAAGCACGGCGTGACCCTGCTGCGCGCCGACTGGACGCGGCGCGACCCTGCGATCACCGCTGCGCTGCAGCAACTGGGCCGCAGCGGCGTGCCCGTCTATGTGCTGCATGCGCCGGGCAAGCCCCCGGTGGTACTCAGCGAGCTGCTATCGAAGAGCGAGGTACTGGGGGCATTGGCCACGCTTTGACGGCACGCCCTCCTGGGACAAACCCCGATTTTGGGTAGGTCCCAGGCCTACATTTGTTGCAGCGCACGCCGTCCTAGACTGGATGCATCCGGGGAATACCGCAATCCGAACGCTAGGCGCCGCGGCTGCCGCCCGACTCCGGAGACCCGCCCGCGCGGCAACTGCCCGCCCTGCACGACACAGGAGGTGGGCCATGCATGCACTGATCACCCATTCGCACCCTTCGGGGGTGCACCATCGTTCACGCGGCAAGGGTTTGCTGCTGGCGCTGGGGCTTGCCAGCCTGGCCGTGGCGGGGATCGTCCTGCCCTTTGTCTGGGACCTGCTGGGCTTCGTCAACGGATTGCCCAAGATGGGATGGCTGCAGTCCATCCTGGCGGTCTCGCCGGTGTTCAGCTGGCTGATGATGTTCGCCTGGGGCCTGGCCGTTCCCGTGGCGCTGATCTATGCGCTCTACCACCCGCAGACCCATCCCTGGGGCAATGCCGCCATGGTGGCGGGCGCCATGTTCATCGCCGTCACCTGGTACGTGCACATGCCCGCCGCATCGCAGTGCACGGCGATGTACCCGCAGACCGCCATGGCCTGCTCGGTGCTGCAATGGGGCTTCAGCATGAGCCTGGGCGTGGCAACGGCGGCCTATGTGTTCCTGGTCTTCATGATTGCGCTGTCCTCGCTGGGGCTGCTGGCCGAATGCGTTGCGCGCAATGAGCCGCCCAGGCCCTGAATCCGCAGGGTCTTGCGCAAGCGTCCCGGCCGCCGATTTTTTGCCGCCGGGCCGCCCCAAGGCAAAAAGCGGCCCCCTCGGGGGGGGGCAGCGGACCTTGCGCAGCAAAGGGAGTGGGGGCTTCTTTTATAATGGCCGCTGGGTGTCCAGACCGCATGGGGCGGCAGGACAGGTGTTGATAGCGCAGGTCGGGCCGCCTGCGCACTGGGGCCGCAAGGCCCCTTTGCTGCTTTGCACATGAACACCTACACGACCCCGCGGCCGTCCGGCCCGCGCACGCCCCTTTTCCTGTCTTTCGCCGATCGCGTCGGCGCCTTCCTGTCCCGCTGGTCCCATGCCGAGGCCGCGGGCGGCATCGTGCTGCTGCTGGCTGCGGCCGCCGCCCTGGTCTGGGCGAACTCCGGCTGGGCCGGTTCCTATGAGGCGCTGTGGCACACGCCGCTGAGCGTGGGCCTGGGCCCGTGGCAGCTGTCGCAATCCCTGCATTTCTGGGTCAACGATGCGCTGATGAGCGTGTTCTTTCTCGTGGTCGGCATGGAGATACGCCGCGAGATGCATTCCGGCGCACTGGCCCAGCCGCGCCAGGCGCTGCTGCCCGTGATGGCCGCGCTGGGCGGCGTGGTGGCGCCGGCCCTGATCTTCCTGGCCTTCAACGCCGCGCCGCCGCTGCGCAATGGCTGGGCCGTGCCCACGGCCACCGACATCGCCTTTGCCATGGGCGTGCTGGCCCTGCTGGGCCGGGGCCTGCCGCCCGCGCTGCGCGTGTTCCTGCTGGCGCTGGCCATCATCGACGACCTGGTGGCCGTGCTCATCATTGCGCTGTTCTATTCGGGCGGGCTGCAGTGGGACCAGCTGCTGGTGGCCGCCGCCGGCCTGGCCGGCGTGTTCCTGCTGCAGTCGCTGGGCGTGCGCCGCGCCTGGGCCTATGTGCTGCCGGGCGCCGTGCTCTGGTGGGGCATCTGGCAGACCGGCGCCCATCCCACGCTGGCCGGCGTGGTGCTGGGCCTGGTGACGCCCGTGCACGCACTGGCAGGCCGCGAAAGCGCAGCGCCCGTGGAGCGTGTGCAGGCGGACCTGCATCCCTGGGTGGCCTTTGGCGTGATGCCGCTGTTTGCGCTGGCCAATGCCGGCGTGCCGCTGCAGGGCGCGGGCACCGCTGGCATTGATGTGGCGGGCACGTCGGCCGTGATGTGGGGCGTGGCCCTGGCCCTGGTACTGGGCAAGCCGCTGGGCGTGCTGCTCAGCTGCTGGCTGGCCGTGCGCCTGCGGATGTGCGCGCTGCCGCCAGGCATGGGCTGGGGCGACACGCTGCTGGCAGGCCTGCTGGCAGGCATTGGCTTCACCATGGCCATCTTCATCGCCACGCTGGCCTTTGACAGCGAGGCCCTGCTCAATGCCGCCAAGCTGGGGGTGCTGATGGCGTCGGCCACGGCCGCCGTGCTGGGCCTGGCCTGGGGCCTGGTGCTTCGCCGCCGCCATGCTGCGGCCGCGACAGTGCAGCCGGCCTGATCCGCATGCGCTGCGTACACTGCGGCGCATGAGTGATACAGCCACAGACTCCCGCCTGCGTGACATCCTCGTGCAGTGCCGCACCCTGGCCGTGGTCGGCCTGTCGCCGCAGCCCGACCGGCCCAGCCACCAGGCCTCGCAGTACATGCAGCGCCACGGCTACCGCATCGTTCCCGTGAACCCCGTGGTGGCACGCGAAGGCGGACGCATCCTGGGCGAGCCCGTCCATGCCAGCCTGGCCGACGCTGCGGCCGCGCTGGCTGCCCAGGGCCTGCGCATCGACATGGTCGATTGCTTCCGAAAGAGCGAGGACATCCCGCCGCTGGCCGCCGAGGCCGTTGCCATCGGCGCGCGCTGCCTGTGGCTGCAATTGGGCGTGGTCAACGACAAAGCCCTGGAACTGGCCCGCGCTGCAGGCCTGTGGACCGTGCAGGACCGCTGCGTGAAGATCGAGCACCAGCGCCTTCTGGCCGATGCCCCAGCCGCTGCCCGGTAGCTCAGGAATTGCCCATGAAAAAGGCCGCAGCCCCTGAAAGGCTGCGGCCTGCAATTGGCGTGGACCAAGGCCCGGTCAGTCCGGTGCAGGTTACCTGCCTCCGTCCGGGTGTCTGCTTCAGCCCACATCCAGCATCATGCACGGTCTTTGTGACAGCCCTGTGATGCACATCACGGTCCGGCTCACTGCACAAGAAGCCGGATCCGCCCTCTCTTTCCGAAAATTCCCCGATTCCCCCAGGCACCGGGACGGCCTCAGCCGCGCCGCGTGAACAGGCGCATGTAGCGCGAAGGCAGGTCCTGCATGCGCATCATGATGGGCAGGTCTGCCGTGTTGAAGTCGCTGTCCCAGGCCGGCGCGCCCAGCACCTTGGCGCCCGTGCGCAGATAGCCCTGGATCAGCGCGGGCGGCTCCACGCTCATGCCGCTGGTGCTGACCGATGCCAACTCCTCGGGCAGGGCCACGCGGGGACGCACCTGCAGCTCGGGCTCGGCCAGATGGGTCTGGCGCAGTTGCTGCCAGACGCGCGCCGGGCCCTCGCCGTGGGCCAGGCCCGGGTACTGCATGGGAATGCTGGCGCAGCCGACCATGGCGTCCAGCTGGTTGCGCTGCATGAATTCGGCCAGGGCGCCCCACAGCGCCAGGATCACGCCGCCCTGGCGGTGCGACGCATGCACGCAGCTGCGGCCCAGCTCCACCATGCGCGGGCGCCAGGCGTGCAGCGGGGCGAGGTCGAATTCCTGGTCGGAGTACAGGCCCCCGGCGCGCAGCGCCTGGGTGGGCGTGAGCAGGCGGTAGGTGCCGATGACCACGCCCCGGTCGGCGTCGCAGACCATCAGGTGTTCGCAGAAATCGTCGAAGGCGTCGATGTCGTGTCCGGCCAGCGGGGTCTGCAGCACGGCGCCCATCTCGGCGGCGAACACCGCGTGGCGCAGGCGCTGCACCTGTCGCACCTCGTCGAGATGTCGGGCCCAGCGCACATCCAGCCGCAGCGGCTTGTCCGCGGCCTGGGGTGGCTGGAGAAGCGCGGAAAGCGGGGGCTTGGCGACGTCGATCGCCGCGTTGCGAAGGGTGTCAAGAACGTCCATATGCCCGCCTTCCTCGTCATGTTGGACGCAGTCGGTGACCTGCCTGTGCCACTCGGTTTGCCTGCGTGCCGCCATTGTGGAAAGCCGCCATGAAAGTCCCGCGACGGTTGCGTTACAGCAACATGTCACACCGCACTGCAATGGTGCACTGCAGCAAATGCCTCTATGACAGGTGTTGCGCGCAAGTTGGTGCACGCCATCCCAGGGTTGGCATGTCGTCAAGAATGAAACAAATTGTGCGTTAATGACAGGGCCGCATGCCCGGCCATCGCGGCTTGCGGAGTCCTCAGTCTTCCCTTGCCGCGCCATGCTCCAGACCCTTCGCTCCAAGATTCTTGCCATCAGCACAGCCACCGTGGTCGGCGCCCTTGCCATCACGGGGGCCGCCACGTACCACATCGTCCGCGGCAGCACGTTCCAGACCATCGAACAGGATCTGGATGCCATCACCGCAGGCAACACCATGGCCATCGACCAGTGGGTGGCCTCCAAGGCACGCGCCGTCAGCGCCGCCGCCGCCGTGATCGAGCATGGCGACCCGCAAGGCTTTGCCGCCCACATGGGCCAGGCCAGCGGCTTTCCCATCACCACGGTGGGCTGGGAAGACAAGACCTACAAGTCCACCACCAGCACCCCGCCCGACTACGACCCCACGGCCCGCCCCTGGTACAAGAGCGCCGTGCAGGCCGGCAAGCTGACGCTGACCAAGCCCTATGGCGACTCCACCACGGGCGTGCCCTATGTGGCCTTCGTGGCGCCCATGCTGCGCGGCGGCGCGCTGCAGGGCGTGATCAGCGGCGCCGTGCCGCTGGAGGGCGTGCGCGAGGTGGTCTCCGCCATCCGCCCCACGCCCGGCAGCCTGGGCTTTGTGGTCAGCCGTGACGGCCAGGTGCTGGCGCATGCCGATGCCAAGCTGCTGCTCAAGCCCACCTCCGACCTCTCCGAGCTGCTGACGCCGGCTGCGCTGACCGCGCTGGCCAGCGCCACGGCGCCGCTGGAAGTGAACCTGGGCGGCAGCGCCAAGCTGCTCAAGGCCCGCCCGGTGCAGGGCACGGACTGGCTGCTGGTGGTGGCGCTGGACAAGGCCGAGGCCACGACCGGCCTGCAAAGCGTGCTCAAGACGCTTGCCATTGCCATCGTGCTGCTGGCCTGCCTGGCCACGGCCGTGGCGGCGGCGCTGACGGCCCAGTCCTTCCGGCGCCTGTCGCAGGTACGCGACGCCATGGACAAGATCGGCTCGGGCGGCGGCGACCTGACGCAGCGCCTGCCGGTGTCGGGCAATGACGAAGTGGCGCAGATCGCCTCGTCCTTCAACGGCTTCGTCGAGCAGATCGGCACCGTGCTCAAGGATGTGCGCAACGGCGTGGAGTCCATGAAGACCGCCACCGACGAGATCAAGCTGGGCAACCTGGACCTGTCCAACCGCACCGAGTCCTCGGCCAGCAGCCTGCAGGAGACCTCGGCCTCGCTGTCGCAGCTGACGGCCAATGTGCGCCAGTCGGCCGAGGCGGCCGCCATGGCCACGCGCCTGGCCCAGTCGGCCAGCAGCTCGGCCACCAAGGGTGGCGACGTGGTGGGCAGCGCCGTGAGCACCATGGACGACATCTCCAAGGCCTCGTCCAAGATCGGCGAGATCATCGGCGTCATCGACGCCATCGCCTTCCAGACCAACATCCTGGCGCTCAATGCCGCCGTCGAGGCAGCCCGCGCGGGTGAGCAGGGCCGGGGCTTTGCCGTGGTGGCGGCAGAAGTGCGCAGCCTGGCCCACCGCAGCGCGGCGGCCGCCAAGGAGATCAAGACCCTGATCGACGCCTCGGGCGCCAGCGTGGCCATGGGCACGGACCGCGTGCGCGCGGCCGGCCAGACCATGGGCGAGATCGTGGAGGGCATCCAGCGCGTCTCCCAGATCATTGTCGAGATCAACGGCGCCATGACCGAGCAGAGCGTGGGCATCGGCCAGATCAACCAGGCCGTGGCCGACATGGACCGCGCCACGCAGCAGAACGCCGCGCTGGTGGAGGAGTCCACCGCCGCATCGTCCGTGCTCAACGAGCAGGCCCACCACCTGTCGCGCACGGTGGCCGGCTTCACGCTGGAAGGGCGTGCGCCTGCCCGGGATCAGCTGCTGCTCACCAACTGAGCCGCAGCAAGCGACGGGCTCAGGCCTGGGCCGGCGCTCCCAGGCGCTGGGACAGGCTGCGCGCCTGGGCCTGCAGCAGCAGGGCCGGCCGGCCTTGCAGGTCCAGGTCCAGCGTGGCCGAAGGGCCGATGGCGGCAATGGCCAGCACCAGCTGGCCAAAGCCGTCGAACACCGGCACGGCCAGCGCGCTCACGCCTGACAGCAGCTGGTTCTCGACCCGGCTCAGGCGGCTGGCGCGGATGGCGGCCAGCTCCTTTGCAAAGGCGGGCTCGTCCAGGCTGTGGCCTTCCGCGTCCAGCAGGGGCGCGATGCGCCCGGGCTCGCCAAAGGCCGCAAAGATCTTTCCCGTGGCCGTGTGGCGCAGCGATGCGGGCGTGCCGTGGCGCATGGCCACATAGACATGGGTGGGCCCCTCTTCCACGCGGATGATGGTCGGCCCCTGGCCGCTCCACATGGCAATCGACACCGTGCTGCCCACCTCCTGCGCCAGCGCGGGCAGCTCGGCAATCGCCAGGCGCACGGGATCGGCCTGCTGCAGGCTGATCAGCCCCATCTGTATGGCCAGCGGCCCCAGGCCGTAGTGGCCGCTGGCGCGGTCCTGCTCCATCAGGCCCAGCTTGCAGAAGCTCACCAGGTAGGGGTGGGCCTTGGCCGCCGTCATGCCGGCCTCGCGCGCCAGATCCTTCAGCGCCATGCGCCGGCCCGTGCGCGCCAGCGCCTTGAGCAGCTGGCCGCCGACCTCCACGCTCTGGATGCCGCGCGGGCCGCGCGCGGGCTCGTCATCGGCGCTGTCGGAGGGGAAGACGGGGTCGTTCGGGGAGGAGGCGGCATCGGACATGGCAGGCATTGTGAAGGCTGGAACCCGAAGTTTGCGGCTCCGAGGGTTTTTCACTATGTCAAATGAATTGTTCAATGTTGAATTTTTCCCTAGCATTCAGGCATTCGATAAAAACAAATGCATTTGTCCATCTCAAAAGCAGGATGCCCATGACCACCAAGACCTTTGCCTCCGCCGCCGACCTCGAAATCAAGCAGGTCAGCTTCGACAAGCTCTCCGAGCACGCCTATGCCTACACGGCCGAAGGCGACCCCAACACCGGCATCATCATTGGCGACGACGCCGTGATGGTGATCGACACCCAGGCCACGCCCGTCATGGCCCAGGACGTGATCCGCCGCATCCGCGAGGTCACGGACAAGCCCATCAAGTACGTGACGCTGTCGCACTACCACGCGGTGCGCGTGCTGGGCGCCTCGGCCTTCTTCGCGGAAGGCGCCGAACACATCATCGCCAGCCAGGACACCTACGACCTCATCGTGGAGCGCGGCGAGCAGGACAAGGCCAGCGAGATCGGCCGCTTTCCCCGCCTGTTCCAGAACGTGGAAAGCGTGCCCGACGGCATGACCTGGCCCACCCTCACCTTCACCGGCAAGATGACGCTGTGGCTGGGCAAGCTGGAAGTGCAGATCCTGCAGCTGGGCCGCGGCCACACCAAGGGCGACACCGTGGTCTGGCTGCCCCAGGACAAGGTGCTGTTCAGCGGCGACCTGGTGGAGTTCGGCGCCACGCCCTATGCGGGCGATGCCTACTTCCAGGACTGGCCGCACACGCTGGACGCCATCGCCGCCCTGCAGCCCGAAAAGCTCGTGCCCGGCCGGGGCGCCGCGCTGCAGACGCCGGCCGAGGTGCAGGCCGGCCTGGCCGGCACGCGCGACTTCATCAGCGACCTGTGGACCGAGGTCAAGGCCGGCGCCGACGCCAAGCAGGACCTGCGCAAGGTCTACGAGGCCGCCTTCGCCAAGCTGCAGCCCAAGTACGGCCAGTGGGTGATCTTCAACCACTGCATGCCCTTCGATGTGACCCGCGCCTATGACGAGGCATCGGGCCACGCCGACCCGCGCATCTGGACCGCCGAGCGCGACCGCCAGATGTGGCTGGCGCTCGAAGGCTGATGCACGGCGGCGTCCGGGCCTGAACACCGGCACGCCCGCCCCTCGCACCCGTCCGTGAACCGGCGCCCTGGCGCGCCGGCGGGGATGGCTGCGCCCTTTTTTTCCACACTGCCCACGCCAGAGGACGAACACCATGTCCCACCCCGCCATCTCCCTGCAAGCGCTGCGCGGCAGCGGCGCAGACATACAGTCCATCCACATTCCCTACGAGCGCCATGCCGACCAGGACGCCGGTGCGGACACGCCTGCCCGGCATCCCGTGGTCATCGTCGGCGCCGGCCCCGTGGGCCTGTCGCTGGCCATCGACCTGGCCCAGCGCGGCCAGCGCGTGGTGCTGCTGGACAACGACTGCCGGCTGTCCACGGGCTCGCGCGCCATCTGCTTTTCCAAGCGCACTCTGGAGATCTGGGACCGCCTGGGCGTGGGCCAGCCCATGGTGGACAAGGGCGTGTCCTGGAACCTGGGCAAGGTCTTCTTCAAGGACCAGCCGCTGTACCGCTTCGACCTGCTGCCCGAGGACGGCCACGAGCGCCCGGCCTTCATCAACCTGCAGCAGTACTACGCCGAGGCCTACCTGGTCGAGCGCGCACTGCAGCTGCCGCTGATCGACCTGCGCTGGCACAGCAAGGTCACGGCACTGGAGCCGCAGGCCGAGGGCGCGCTGCTGACCGTGGAGACACCCGACGGCAGCTACCGCATCGATGCGCAATGGGTCCTGGCCTGCGACGGCTCGCGCTCGCCGCTGCGCGGCCTGCTGGGCCAGGAAAGCCATGGCCGCATCTTCCGCGACCGCTTCCTGATCGCCGACGTGAAGATGCATGCCGAATTCCCCACCGAGCGCTGGTTCTGGTTCGACCCGCCCTTCCACCCGGGCCAGAGCGTGCTGCTTCACCGCCAGCCCGACGATGTCTGGCGCATCGACTTCCAGCTGGGCTGGGACGCGGACCCCGAGGAAGAGAAAAAGCCCGAGAACATCGTGCCGCGCATCCGCGCCCTGCTGGGCAAGGACGCGCCCTTCGAGCTGGAATGGGCCAGCGTCTACACCTTCGCCTGCCTGCGCATGGACCGCTTCGTCCATGGCCGCGTGGTCTTCGCGGGCGACAGCGCCCACGGCGTCTCGCCGTTTGGCGCACGCGGCGCCAACAGCGGCGTGCAGGATGCCGAGAACCTGGCCTGGAAGCTGGACCGCGTGCTGCGCGGCCAGGCCGATGCCTCGCTGATCGCCACCTACGGCGCCGAGCGCGAATACGCGGCCGACGAGAACATCCGCAACTCCACGCGCGCCACCGACTTCATCACGCCCAAGAGCGAGATCAGCCGCCTGTTCCGCGACGCCGTGCTGGACCTGGCGCGCGACCATGAATTCGCGCGCCGCATCGTCAACAGCGGGCGGCTGTCCGTGCCGGCCACGCTGCATGGCTCCGCGCTCAACACGCCTGACACCGACACCTTCGACGGAACGCAGCTGCCCGGCGCCGTGCTGGCCGATGCGCCCATGCGCCGGCCCGGCGCAGACGGCACGGCCTGGCTGCTGCGCGCTCTGGGACCGGACTTCACGCTGCTGCACTTCGGCCCCACGCCCGCCTGGGCGCAGGCGCTGCCCGGCGTGCTCAACCTGTCCATTGCGGCCGAGGGCGAGGCCCATGCGCCAGACGCCGACCTCATCGATGCGCGCGGCCTGGCGGCCAAACGCCTGGATGCGCGCCCCGGCACCAGCTACCTGCTGCGGCCTGACCAGCATGTCTGCGCCCGCTGGCGCCGCCCCGACGAAGCCAGCGTGCGTGCCGCGCTGCAAAGAGCCTGCGGCGCCGCCGCCACGGCCTGAACCTCTTACGCCCCATCCACAGGAGACTGCCATGCTGCTGTCCACCCACCCCAACCTGCAGGCCTGCGACGATTTCTACGAAGCCCTGATCGCCACCCACCAGGGGCTCGATACCGCGCAAAGCCATGCCCTCAATGCCCGCCTCGTGCTGCTGCTGGCCAACCACATTGGCCACCAGGGCACCTTGCTGCATGCGCTCGAACTGGCCCGCGCCAGCGCAGGACTTGCCCCTGCCGGCGCGGACCCCGCCGAGCGCGGCGCCGTGACGCCGGTCGCCCCGGTGCACGCGGCAGCCTGAAGCCGCGCGCCGCCGCCCGTGCGGCGGCCTGCCATCCCCACAAAGGCGCCCGCCTCACACCTTGGACATCTCACAAGGGCGCCGCATACAACATGGAGACAAGGATGCAACGCAAGCAGTTTCTGGCCGCACTGGCCTGCTCGGGCCTGGCCCTGGCCGCAGGGCCTGCCGCCCTGGCACAGGACAAGCCCCTGGAATGGGTCGTGGGCTATGCGGCCGGCGGCGGCTCGGACGTGGTCGCCCGCGTCATCGCCGAGGCCATGGGTCGCAACATGGAGCGGGTCATCGTCATCAACAACAAGCCAGGCGCGGGCACCAACATCGCGGCCGAGTACAGCGCCCGCTCGCGCGACTACGGCAACCTCATGTTCACGGCCGACTTCGCCACGCTGGCGGCCAACCCCTTCCTGTTCAGCAAGCTCAACTACAACGCCGAGCGCGACTTCAAGCCCGTGGGCATGCTGGTGCGCTTTCCCATGCTGCTGGTGGTCAACAACGAGGTGCCCGCCACCAATCTCGCCGAATTCCTGGCCTGGGCCAAACAGCAAAAGACCGGCGTGAGCTGGGGCTCGGCCGGCCTGGGCAGCCCCCACCACCTGGTGGGCGAACTGTTCCGCGAACAGGCGGGCATCAGCAACATGACCCATGTGCCCTACCGTGGCGCCGCTCCGGCCGTGCAGGACGTGGTCGGCGGCCAGATTCCCGCCATGTGGGCCGACAGCGCCACCATCATTCCCTTCCTGAGCGAGAAAAAGCTCAAGGCCATCGGCGTGGCCAGCCCCGCCCGCGTGGATGTGCTGCCCCAGATCGCCACGCTGCAGGAGCAGGGTCTGAAAGGTTTCGAGGGCTATGCCTGGCAGGGCATCGTCGTGCCCACGGGCAGCTCGGCCGAGGTGGTCAAGAAGTTCAGCCAGTCGCTGCAGCAGGCCCTGGCCGACACCCGCACCAAGGCACGCCTGGCCGCCATGGGCGTGGAACCCATGCCCGGCAGCGCCGACCAGATGGGCCAGTTCGTACGCGCCGAGCGCAGCAAGTGGGGCCGGGTGATCTCGGCCAACAACATCAAGCTGGATTGAGCGCCCCGCTGCAGATGCAAAAAGGCTGCCGGTCCGGCAGCCTTTTTTCGTTGTGGCGGAGGGTTGCGTCTCAGGCCACCGCCTCCGCACTGCGCCCCATCCCCAGATAGGTATCGATGATGCGCCGGTCGTGCAGCAGCTCCCTGGCCGCGCCGCTGAGGGCCACGGCGCCCATCTCCAGCACGTAGGCACGGTCGGCCACCTTGAGGGCAGCGCGCGCATTCTGCTCGACCAGCAGCACCGAGACGCCGTGGTCGCGCAGGCCGGCCACGACCTGCAGCACCTCGCGCACGATCAGCGGCGCCAGGCCCAGCGAGGGCTCGTCCAGCAGCAGCAGGCGCGGGCGCGCCATCAGCGCGCGGCCGATGGCCAGCATCTGGCGCTCGCCGCCCGACAGGGTGGAGGCCATCTGCGGGCGCCGCTCCCTCAGGCGCGGGAAGATGGCAAAGACCTCGTCCATGCGCTGCGCCTGGTCGCGCAGGCCCCGGCGCCAGCGCGAGAAGCCGCCCAGCAGCAGGTTGTCCTCCACCGACATCTCACCGAACAGCTCGCGCTTTTCGGGCACCAGGGCCACGCCGTTGGCCACCATGACCTCGACGCCGGGGCGTGCGATGCGCTTGCCGTCCAGATGGATCTCGCCGCGCGAGGGCAGCAGGCCCATGGCGGCCGACAGCAGCGTGGTCTTGCCCGCGCCGTTGGGGCCGATGACGGTGACGATCTCGCCGCTGCGCACATCCAGATCCACCTGGTGCACGGCCTCCACGGGGCCGTAGGACACGCTCAGGCCCTTGAGCTGCAAAAGGGTGTCGCTCATGCCGTCTCTCCCGTTGCCTCGTCGTCGTCGCCGCCGCCCAGGTAGGCATCCAGCACGCGCTGGTTGACCTGGATCTGGGCCGGCGTGCCTTCGGCAATCACGGTGCCGAACTCCAGCACCGTGATGCGGTCCGCAAGATTCATGACGAACTCCATGTCGTGCTCCACGACGAGAATGCCCAGCCCCTCGGCGCGCAGCTGGCGCAGCAGGTCGGCCAGGGCCTGTTTTTCCAGGTGGCGCAGGCCGGCGGCCGGCTCGTCCAGCAGCAGGGCCGCCGGCTGGCCGGCCAGGGCGCGTGCGATCTCCACGATGCGCTGCTGGCCCAGGGCCAGCGAGGCGGCCGGCACGTCGGCGAAGGCGCCCAGGCCGCAGCGCTCGATCTGGCGGCGCGCCTCGGCCAGCACCGAGGCCTCCTCGGCCCGGTCCAGGCGCAGCATGGAGGCCAGCCAGCCCCGGTGCGCACGCCGGTGCGCGCCCACGGCCACGTTCTCCAGCACGCTGCGCTGGCCCAGCAGGCGCACATGCTGGAAGGTGCGGCCCAGGCCCAGGGCGGCAAAGCGGCGCGAGGGCGCATCGTTCATGGCCTGGTCCATGAAGCGGACCTGGCCCTCGGTGGGCGAGTCCACGCCCGAGATCATGTTGAAGAAAGTGCTCTTGCCCGCGCCGTTGGGGCCGATCAGCGCATGCACCTCTCCGGCCTTGAGCGTCATGGCCACATCGTTGTTGGCCACCAGGCCGCCAAAGCGCTTGGTCACATGCTCGGCCGCCAGCAGCACCTGGCCCGTAGCGGGCAGCGCGCGCTGCGCCAGCGGCGCCGCGTCCGCCAGCTTCAGATCGGACACGGGCCGGCGCACCCAGCGTGCCGTGAGCGCCTGCAGCGTGGGCCACAGGCCTTCTGCAAAGCGCTGCAGCACCAGCACCATCAGCAGGCCGAAGACGATGACCTCGAAGTTGCCGCTGGTGCCCAGCAGGGCCGGCAATATGTCCTGCAGCTTTTGCTTGACCAGGGTGATCAGCGTGGCGCCCAGCACCGCGCCCCACAGGTGGCCGGCGCCGCCGACCACGGCCATGAACAGGTACTCGATGCCCACGTTGAGGTTGAAGGGCGCCGGGCTCACGAAGCGCTGCATGTGGGCGTAGAGCCAGCCCGACAGCGTGGCCAGCAGGGCCGCCAGCACGAAGAGCTTGACGCGGTAGTGCGCCGTGTCGATGCCCATGGACTCGGCCATGACGCGGCCGCCGCGCAGCGCGCGGATGGCCCGGCCCTCGCGCGAGTCCAGCAGGTTGTGCAGCAGCCACAGCGCCACCAGCAGCACGGCCCAGATCACCACGCCCATGGCGCGCGGCGAGGCCAGCGAGACGCCGCCGATCACCAGCGGCGCAATGCCCGTGATGCCGGTCTGCCCGCCCAGGAACTCCATGTTGCCGAACAGGTAGTACAGGCTCAGCCCCCAGGCGATGGTGCACAGCGGCAGGTAGTGGCCCTGCAGCTTGACCGTGACCGCGCCCAGCAGCCAGGCCACGACGAAGGTGATGAGCAGGCCCAGCGCCAGGCCCACCCAGGGCAGGCCCGCCGCGCCCACCAGCCCGCCCAGCGCCGCCACCGAGGCAGGCGCCGTGCAGACCCAGGCCGTGGCATAGGCGCCGATGCCCACGAAGGCCGCCTGGCCGAACGAGGTCATGCCGCCCACGCCGGTCAGCATCACCAGGCCTGCGGCCACCATGGCGAACAGGCCGATGTAGCTGAGGATGACGACGGTGAAATCGGGCAGGAAGCCCCAGGACGCGGCCAGCAGCGCAATGGCCGCCACCGTGAGCACGCGCGTGCTGATGCCGCCCGAAGCGGCCTTGGCAGGCGCCGCGGCCTGCGAGGAAACGGGGGCGCTCATTCTTCTTCCTCCACATGGTGGCTATTGCGCGATCGCCACCACAGCACCGGGATGATCAGCGTGAACACCAGCACCTCCTTGTAGGCACTGGCCCAGAACGACGAGAAGGCCTCCAGCAGCCCGACCAGCAGCGCGCCGGCCAGGGCCAGCGGGTAGCTGGCCAGCCCGCCCACGATGGCGGCCACGAAGCCCTTGAGGCCGATCAGAAAGCCGGTGTCGTAGTACACCGTGGTCAGCGGCGCGATCAGCAGGCCCGAGATGGCGCCGATCAGCGCGGCCAGCGCAAAGCTCACGTCGCCGGCCATGGCCGTGGGAATGCCCATGAGGCGTGCGCCCACGCGGTTGATGGCCGTGGCGCGCAGCGCCTTGCCGATCATGGAGCGCTCGAAGAACACGAACAGCAGGGCCACCAGCACCAGGGTCACGCCCACAACCACCAGGGACTGGCCCGAGATCGTGATGTCGCCCAGGCGCAGCTGCGCCTCGGAAAACGCGGGGGTGCGCGAGCCTTCGGCCCCGAAGAACAGCAGCCCCAGGCCGACCAGCACGCCGTGCATGGCCACCGAGACGATGAGCAGCATCAGCACCGAGGCATGGGCCAGCGGCCGGTAGGCCAGGCGGTACAGCAGCGGCCCCATGGGCGTGATCAGCACCAGGGTGGCCAGCGCCTGCAGCATCAGCGAGGAAGGGCGCAGCCCCCAGGCCAGGGCCACGGCAATGGCCGGCAGCGCCAGGCACCACAGGAAGGTGGCGGGCCAGCTCACCTGGCTGCCCGCGCGCCAGCGCAACAGGTCCACCACCAGCACGGCGGCGGCCAGGGCCAGCAGCAGCCACAGCGTGGTGGGCACGCGGCCGGCCTGCATCATGGCCAGGGTGAGCGCGCCGAAGGCGACGAACTCGCCCTGCGGAATGAAGATGATGCGGGTGACCGAGAACACCAGCACCAGGGCCAGCGCCATCAGGCCGTAGACGGCGCCGTTGACGATGCCGTCCTGCCCCAGCAGCAGGGCGATTTGCAGATCCATGATCGACTTTCGAGCAGGCGCGGCCGAGCGCCACAGCGGCCACCGCCAGGTGCGGCAGCCGCTGCGGCCTCAGGCCCGCAGGTTCAGGGCTGGTACTTCCAGGTGCCGTTCTCGATCTTGACCATGACGGCCGCGCGCTGGTCCAGGCCCAGGTGGTCGGTGGGCGTCATGTTGAAGATGCCGTGGGCGCCGGCCACGTCCTTGGTCTGCTCCAGCGCATCGCGCAGGGCGGCGCGGAACTCGGCCGTGCCGGGCTGGGCCTTCTTGAGCGCGGCGGGAATCGCCGCTTCGAGCACGCGGCCCGCATCCCAGGAATGCGCGCCAAAGGTCGATGCCGTGCCCTTGCCGTTGGCGGCCTCGTAGGCCTCCACATAGGAGACGGCAGACTTCTTGACCGGGTTGCTGTCGGGCAGCTGGTGGGCCACCAGCACGGGGCCGGCGGGCAGCAGCGTGCCTTCCACATCCTTGCCGCCCACGCGCAGGAAGTCGGCATTGGCCACGCCGTGGGTCTGGTAGATCTTGCCCTGGTAGCCGCGCTCCTTGAGCGATTTCTGCGGCAGTGCGGCCGGCGTGCCCGAGCCTGCGATCAGCACCGCATCGGGCTTGGCGGACATGAGCTTGAGCGTCTGGCCCGTGACCGAGGTATCGCTGCGCGAATACGCCTCGGTGGCGGTGAGCTTGAGGCCCTTGGCCTCGGCCACCTTGCGGAACTCCTGCAGCCAGCTTTCACCGTAGGCGTCGTTGAAGCCGATGTAGCCCACGGTCTTGATGCCGGCCTTGGCCATGTGCTCGCCGATGGCGGCGGCCATCATGGCGTCGTGCTGGGGCGTCTTGAAGACCCAGAACTTCTTGGCATCCACGGGCTCGACGATCTTGGCCGAGGCCGCCAGCGTGATCATGGGCGTCTTGGCCTCGGACACCACGTCCACCATGGCCAGCGAGTTGGGCGTGATGCTGGAGCCCAGGATGACATCGACCTTGCTCTCGCTGATCAGCTTGCGCGTGTTGGCCACGGCCGCCGTGGTGTCGGAGGCGTCGTCCAGGATGATGTAGTTGACCTTCTGGCCCGCCACCGTGCGCGGCATCAGCGCGACCGTGTTCTTCTCGGGAATGCCCAGGGAGGCCGCCGGTCCGGTGGCCGAGACCACCACGCCCACATTGATGTCGGCCAGGGCCGAACCCCAGACCGTGGCCAGGGTCGCGGCCAGCAGGCCCAGTTTCGTCAAACGCTTCATGTCTGTCTCCTTGTGTTGGATGGGGCGTGGCACCTTCAGGCGCCACAATTTACCGTGGTAACTATTTTTTTGCCAGCGGTTTGATGCCCGGGTTTGCCTGGGGTCTGCACGGCCGGCAGGCCTCCGAGGAACAGGTCGGCCACCACGGGGGCCATGGCCTCGTGGTCCAGCGAGCCGTCGGGCCGCAGCCAGGTGAACATCCAGTTCATCATCCCGAACAGCAGCATGGCCAGCGCCTTGGACAGGCCCGCGCCATCGGCGTCAGGCCGCAGCTGGGCCACCGCCTGGGCAAAGGTTTCGACCACGGCGCGCTCCTTGCCCAGCACGCGCTGGCGGTCGTCGTCCTGCAGGAAGCGCACGTCCTCGGTCAACACGCGGTGGGCATGGCGGGCATGGGCGTATTCCTGCACGAAGCGCTCGATCAGCATGCGCAGCCGCGGCTCGGGCGGCAGGCCCATGGACTGCACTTCGTCCACCAGGGCCTGCAGCCGCGTCATGTGGCCATCGGTGATGTCCACCAGCAGCGCGTACTTGTCGCGGAAGTAGTGGTAGATGGTGGGCTTGGACAGGCCGCAGGCCTGGGCCACCTCGTTCATCGAAGTGCCGGGGTAGCCGCTGCGCGCGAACAGCGCGGCGGCATGGCCCAGGATCAGTTCGCGCTGGTCGTCGTATCCGGAAGATCGGCCTCGGGCCATGGGACTCCTGTGCGCGCTCAGCGGCTGCGGTGGTCGATCACGCGGCGGGCCTTGCCCACCAGGGTGCGCTCTATGGAATCGGGTCGCAGCACCTCGACCTCGGCGCTCACGCCGACCAGGGTCTTGATGCGCTGCTGCACCCACAGTGCCAGCGCCTCGGTGTCGCCCTGCGTGCCCGGCTGCATCTCGCAGCGCACGGCCAGCCGGTCCAGGTTGCCGTCGCGCGTGACCACCAGCTGGTACTGGCCCGACAGCTGGGCGTTCTGCAGCACGATCTCCTCGATCTGCGTGGGAAACAGGTTCACGCCGCGGATGATGAGCATGTCGTCGCTGCGCCCCACGATCTTGCCCATGCGCCGGAAGCTGCGCGAAGTCGGCGCCAGCAGCCGCGTCAGGTCCCGCGTGCGGTAACGAATGATGGGCATGGCTTCCTTGGACAGCGACGTGAAGACCAGCTCGCCCTCGCTTCCATCGGGCAGCACCTCACCCGTGTCCGGGTCGATGATCTCGGGATAGAAATGGTCTTCCCAGATCACCGGCCCGTCCTTGCTCTCCACGCATTCGCTGGCCACGCCCGGGCCCATGACTTCGGACAGGCCGTAGATGTCCACGGCATCCAGCCCCGCCTTGCCCTCGATCTCGCGGCGCATGGCCTCGGTCCAGGGCTCGGCGCCGAAGATGCCGATCTTGAGCGAGCTCTCGCGCGGGTCCAGGCCCTGGCGCTGCATCTCCTCCACGATCACCTGCATGTAGCTGGGCGTGACCATGATGATGTCGGGCCGGAAGTCCTGGATCAGCTGCACCTGCTTTTCGGTCTGCCCGCCCGACATGGGCACCACGGTGCAGCCCGCGCGCTCGGCGCCGTAGTGCGCGCCCAGGCCGCCCGTGAACAGGCCGTAGCCATAGGCCACATGCACCATGTCGCCGGGCCGCCCGCCCGCCGCGCGGATGGAGCGCGCCACCAGGTTGGCCCAGTTGTCGATGTCATTCAACGTGTAGCCCACGACCGTGGGCTTGCCCGTGGTGCCCGAGGAGGCATGCACGCGCGCCACCTTCTGGCGCGGCACGGAGAACATGCCGAACGGGTAGTTGTCGCGCAGGTCCTTCTTGGTGGTGAAGGGAAAGCGGGCCAGGTCGGACAGCGTGCGCAGATCGGACGGATGCACGCCCTTCTCATCGAACGCGCGGCGGTAGTGGGGCACGTTGTCATAGGCATGCTGCAGCGACCAGCGCAGGCGCAGCAGCTGCAGCGAGGCGATCTCGTCGCGGCTGGCGGTTTCGATGGGGTCGAGTTCGCCGGGGGCGGGGCGCTGCAGGGACATGGCGGACCTCTTCAGGCGGGCTCTGTCAGGCCGGGCACGGTGGGCCGGCCCTTGAAGCTGTGCGAGCGGCCACGGAACAGCGCGATCACTTCCTGGCGCTGGTTGGTGACCTGCACGTCATAGACGCCGGTGCGGCCTGCGCGCGAGACTTCGCGGGCCTGGGCCGTGAGCACGTCGCCGGGCCGGCCGGGCGCGACGAAGTCCACGCTCAGGCCCGAGGCCACCGTCATCTCGTTGCGCGCATTGCAGGCATAGGCAAAGGCCGTATCGGCCAGCGCCGTGATGAAGCCGCCGTGGCAGATATCGAAGCCGTTGAGCATGTCGTCGCGCACGGCCATCTCCATGCGCGCCGCGCCGGGTGCGATGTCCGTGATGCGCAGGCCCAGGCCTTGCGCGGCGCGGTCGCGCGCCAGCATGCCGTCGCGCACCTGTTCGGCCAGGCGCTGCGCGGCTTCGTCCGGGGTGTGGGTGTCTTGCATGGCGCCGCTCCTCAACGGTCCGAGAACACGGCAGCCCGCTTGCCCAGGAAGGCGGCCACGCCCTCCTGGTAGTCGTGGGCCGCGCCCAGCTGGCCCTGCTGGCGCGCCTCGCGCGTGAGCGCATGTTCGTAGTCCAGCAGTTGGGCAGAGTCCATGGCCTCCCGCGTGCGCGCCAGGGCCCGCACGGGCATGGCGGCCAGGCGCTGGGCCAGGGCCTGGGCCTCGCTGCGCAAATCGGCATCTTCCACGCAGCGCCAGATCAGGCCGATGCGTTCGGCCTCGGCCGCAGGCAGCTTGTCGCCCAGCAGGGCCAGCCCCAGGGCGCGCGCACGGCCCACCAGGCGCGGCAGCAGCCAGGTGCCGCCGCAGTCGGGCACCAGGCCGATCTTGGCAAAGGCCTGGATGAAGCTGGCCGAGCGCGCGGCCAGCACCAGGTCGCAGGCCAGCGCGATATTGGCGCCCGCGCCTGCGGCCACGCCGTTGACGGCGGCCACCACGGGCACGGGCATGGACTTGAGCCGCAGGCACAGCGGCTGGTAGCGGCGCTCGATCAGGTCGCCCAGGTTCTGGTCGGGCGCGGCCTCGGGGTCGGACAGGTCCTGGCCCGCGCAAAAGCCGCGCCCCGCGCCCGTGAGCACCACGCAGCGCACCGTGGCATCGCCGGCGGCGTGCTCCAGGGCCGAAAGCAGCTGCTCGTGCAGTTGCGCGTTGAAGCTGTTGAGCGCGTCGGGGCGGTTCAGCACCAGGGTGCGGACGGCGTCGTGCTGCTCAACCAGAACCAGCGATGGGGGCATGGAAGTCTCCGTGGCCTGTCTGCCGTCTTTATGCGGCAGATCAAACATAATTTACCGAATGGTCGGTAAATGTTAGTCGCCAGACCCGTTCCACCACAAGCGCCCAGGCACCGAGGAAACCCCTAGGCCCCATGAAAAATGCCCCCCACGCTGCCCTTGCTGCGCAAGGTCCGCTGCCCCCCGAGGGGGCGTTTTTCATCTTGGGGCGGCCCGGCGATGAAAAAAGGCCCGCACGGGCCATTTTTCTTGAAGGCTCAGGGCTTGAAACCCGAGCGCTGCACCACCGGCGTCCACTGCGCGCGGTAGGCCTTGAGCATCTCGGCCGTCTGCGCGCTGCTGCTGGAGACCGGGGTCAGCCGGCTGGCCTCGAATTTCTGGCGCGTGTCGGGCTCCTTCATGATCTCCTGCACCATGCGCGACAGGCGCTCGGCAACGTCGGGCGCCATGCTCTGCGGCGCGAACAAGGTGTTCCAGCCCATGCCCGACAGGTTCAGGCCCGATTCCTTGAGCGTGGGAATGTCCGGCGCCATGGTGCTGCGGCGCTCGCCCGACACGGCCAGCACGCGGATCTTGCCGGCCTCGTGCTGGGGCAGCAGCACGTCGAAGGTGTCGATGGCCAGCGGCACTTGGCCGCCCACCAGGTCGGTCAGCAGCGGGGCCGAGCCCTTGTAGCCCACGGTTTCGGTGCGGACCTTGGCGGCCTCGCCCAGCATCAGCGAGAAGAAGTGCGGCAGGCTGCCCGTGGCCGGCACGCCCACGTTGGCCTGCTGCGGATTGGCACGCAGCCAGGCCAGCAGGTGCGACAGCTGCCTGACGGGCACGGCACTGGCCACGGCCACGCCGAATTCGTAGCGATTGACCTCGCTGACCGGGCGGAAGTCCTTGTCGGGGTCGTAGCCCGAGTCGGGGAACACCAGGGGCGCCACCAGCATCACGGCCGGGTTGGCCAGCAGCAGCGCGGGCTGGGAGGCCGGCGCGTTCTTCACATACTGGGCCGACAGGCGGCCGCCCGCGCCAGGCTTGTTCTCCACCACCACGGGCGAGCCCACGCGCGCCTGCAGCTTGTCGGCCACGATGCGCGCCACGCGGTCGGTGGCGCCACCGGGCGGGTAGCCCACGACGATGCGCAGCGGCGCCTTGCCCGGAAACAGCGGCTCGGCCGCCGTGGCACTTCCAGCCAGCCAGCTGGCGGCCGAAACAGCCGGGGCCAGGGCCAGGATCTGGGTCAGGGTTCTTCGCTGCATCGCAAACTCTCTCCTTGCATGGACGGATTCCCGTGCGGAACGCACGCCGCACAATGTAGCGGCCTCAAAAAGCCCGTTGCCGCCGATATTGACCAGGGTTAACCCGAGGCAAGACGCCCTGCGCCGCTCGGGCATCGCGACAGCCTGGCGAAGCCGACTCGGCGACAATCGCCCACCATGAGCTTCGCCCCCCTGACCAACGACACCTTCCTGCGCGCCTGCCGGCGCCAGGCCACCGACTACACGCCGCTGTGGCTGATGCGCCAGGCGGGCCGCTATCTCCCCGAATACAAGGCCACGCGCGCCCGGGCCGGCAGCTTCATGGGTCTGGCCACCAACGTGGACTACGCCACCGAGGTCACGCTGCAGCCACTGGAGCGCTTCCCGCTGGACGCGGCCATCCTGTTCTCCGACATCCTGACCGTGCCCGACGCCATGGGCCTGGGCCTGTCCTTTGCCGAAGGCGAAGGCCCGCGCTTTGCCAAGGTGGTGCGCGACGAGGCCGCCGTGGCCGAGCTGGCCGTGCCCGACATGGACAAGCTGCGCTATGTGTTCGACGCCGTGACCAGCATCCGCCGCGCGCTCGATGGCCGCGTGCCGCTGATCGGTTTCTCGGGCAGCCCCTGGACCCTGGCCTGCTACATGGTCGAGGGCAAGGGCAGCGACGACTACCGCCTGGTCAAGAGCCTGATGTATGCGCGCCCCGACCTGATGCACCGCATCCTGTCCGTCAACGCCGACAGCGTGGCCGCCTACCTCAACGCCCAGATCGATGCGGGCGCCCAGGCCGTGATGGTGTTCGACAGCTGGGGCGGTGTGCTGGCCGACGGCGCCTTCCAGGAATTCAGCCTGGCCTATACCAAGCGCGTGCTGGCCGGACTCAAGCGCACGGGCGTCGATGGGCAGGACGTGCCGCGCATCGTCTTCACCAAGGGCGGCGGCATCTGGCTGCCCGACATGAAGGACCTGGACTGCGAGGTGCTGGGCCTGGACTGGACGGCCAACCTGGCCCGCGCCCGCGCCATCGTCGGCGGCGAGGTGGGCGGACCCGGCAAGGCGCTGCAGGGCAACATCGACCCCAATGTGCTGTTCGCACCGCCCGAGCGCGTGGCCGAGCAGGCACGCGCCGTGCTCGACAGCTTCGGCGCTCCGCACACCGACAGGACCACCACGGGCCCCACGCACATCTTCAACCTGGGCCACGGCATCAGCCAGTTCACGCCGCCCGAGCATGTGGCGGCCCTGGTGGAGACCGTGCACAGCCATTCGCGCGCCCTGCGCCAGCGCTGAGCGAGCCGCCTCCCCGCCCCCGCTTCTCCCGAACCCCAGGGCCGGACGCCAGCGCAGCGCCGGCCCCTGCCGGGGCCGCCAACGGCCCGGCAAGGCCCCGCTGTCCACAAGCCGGGTACCCGACAGCCGCTTGCTGCACAAGATGGCCACAGACCATCTTATGCACAGAAAAATCCGAGCGAGGCCCTAGGAGTTGCAGTTGTCATCCGCGCCTGCACGCCGGCGACATATCGATATAAGCCATTGTTTTTGAATAATTTTTTTGATAGCAACATTTTCAGCATGCACCGATTGGCAAGGCCGGATAAGCAGGTGCATGCCCATAGATCCGAATAATCCCCACAAAGTTATCCACAGAAATTGACGATATACCCAGAAACCCGCAGTCACCGGCCGGGGCGTCTGGTGTAGAACGCCGCACCCAGGCTCCGGGCAGCGCCAAAGGCTTATGCTTGGCGGCTTGGTTGCCGCAGGCCCTGCCGTGCGGCGCCCGCGTTTTCAGGCCCCGCTTTCCCCGCATTCGCATGTCCCTCCCCGCCCACACCGTCCATGTCGCCGTCCAGACGCCGGCGCACAGCGCCGTGGGCGAACTGCTGAGCTACACCTGCGACCAGCCCCTGGAGGCGGGCACCCTGGTGCGCGTGCCCCTGGGTCGCCGGGACCTGCTGGGCGTGGTCTGGGACGCCCCGCCCCGCCCCCCCGCCATGCCCGAAGGCGTGGAGCTGCGCCCCATCGCCGCCGTGCTGCAGGGCATTGCGCCGCTGCCGGCCGCCTGGCGCCGGCTGGTGGCCTTCGCCGCCTACTACTACCAGCGCAGCGTGGGCGAAATCGCCGTGACGGCCCTGCCCCCGCAACTGCGCGAGATGACGGCCGAGCAGCTGGCGCGCCGGCTCAGGCCGACCAAGGCCGCGGCGAAGAGAGCGGCCAAGGCTGCAAAAGAGGAACAGGCGGAACAGGCGCCTGGCACTGCGCCTGCATCAGCGCCTGCATCAGCGCTCGCACCGGCCCCGGCCGCCGCAGACATTCCCCCCATCGTCCTCAGCGCCGAGCAGGCCGACGTCTTCACGCAGATCGCCGCCCATCCCGGCCCCTTTCTGCTCTTCGGCAGCACGGGCAGCGGCAAGACCGAGGTCTATCTGAGAGCCACCCAGGCCGCACTGGACGCCGACCCCGGCGCCCAGGTGCTGGTGATGGTGCCCGAGATCAACCTCACGCCCCAGCTGGAGCAGCGCTTCACGGAGCGTTTCGCGCCGCAGTACGGCGCCGCCTGCGTGGTCAGCATGCACAGCGCAATGACCAACCCCCAGCGGCTCAAGAGCTGGCTGGCCGCGCACACCGGCGTGGCGCGCATCGTGCTGGGCACGCGCATGTCGGTCTTCGCCAGCCTGCCGGGCCTGTCGCTGATCGTGGTGGACGAGGAGCACGACGCCAGCTACAAGCAGCAGGAAGGCGCACGCTACTCGGCGCGCGACCTGGCCATCTGGCGCGCGCGCGATACCGGCGCCAAGGTCATCCTGGGCAGTGCCACGCCGTCGCTGGAGAGCTGGCACGCCAGCCGCCCGCCCAATGCCGACGAGCCGCAGGGCGGCCGCTACCTGCGCCTGCACATGCCCAGCCGCATCGGCGCGGCCGCCCTGCCGCGCGTGCGCCTGGTGGACATGGGCCAGCAGCCGCGCAAGGCCGTGTTCTCGCCGCCGCTGATAGATGCCATCACCGAGCGCGTGCAGCGCGGCGAGCAAAGCCTGGTGCTGCTCAACCGCCGCGGCTTCGCGCCCGTGCTGTTCTGCGCCGACTGCGGCTGGAAAAGCGACTGCCCGCACTGCAGCGCCCACCAGGTCTTCCACAAGGCCGACCGCACGCTGCGCTGCCACCACTGCGGCTACACCCAGCGCGTGCCCATGGCCTGCCCCGGCTGCGGCAATCCCGACATCCTGCCGCTGGGCAAGGGCACGGAGCAGCTGGAGGAAGAACTGGCCCGCCTGCTGCGCAATGTGCAGCGTCCCGACCGCGAGCCCGCCCGCGTGGCGCGCATCGACGCCGACACCACGCGCGCCAAGGGCGCGCTGGAGGAGCAACTGGCCCAGGTGCATGCGGGCGACATCGACGTGCTGGTGGGCACCCAGATGGTGGCCAAGGGCCATGACTTCCGGCGCATCACCCTGGTAGCCGCCGTGCAGCCCGACAGCGCTCTTTTCTCCAGCGACTACCGAGCGCCCGAGCGCCTGTTCAGTCTGCTTATGCAGGCCGCCGGCCGCGCAGGACGCGACGCGCACTACGTGGCCGCCCAGGGCAGCCACCCGGAGATGTGGATACAGACCCACGACCCGTCCCACCCCGTCTACACCGCGCTGCGCTCGCACGACTACCCGGCCTTCGCCGCGCGCCAGTTGCGCGAGCGGCGCGATGCGGGCATGCCGCCCTTCGCCTTCCAGGCCATCGTGCGGGCCGATGCGCGCACGCAGGAAGCCGCCCAGGCCTTCCTGGCCGCTGCGGCCGAGGCCGCCCGCCAGGCCGGCCTGCCCCATGTGGACGATGTCTTTCTCTACCCGCCCATTCCCATGTCCGTGCAGCGCGTGGCCAATGTGGAGCGCGCGCAGATGCTGATCGAGTCGGCCCAGCGGCCCGCCCTGCTGCGCTTTCTCTGGGCCTGGCAGGCGCACCTGCACTGGATCAGGGCACAGCCCGGGCACCGCGCCCTGGTGCGCTGGCTGGTGGACGTGGACCCGCTGGCCATCTGAGCGTGGCACGGCCTCTGGAACGGCCCCAAAAAACCTCAAGCCTTTCAGGCCTCGGGCGCAATCCCGCAAAGCGTTCACCGCTCCTTTTTCGGAAGCGCTTTTAGCGCATTCGCTGCGTGGCTCCCATCGGGATTTGCGCTGATGCAGGCGGGGCATGTTTATTGCATCGTGCCGCATTCAGCCCACAAGGCTGGATCATTCAATGCCTTTCCAGGAGCGATACATGCCGTTCACCCCCTTCCGTATGACCTTGATGGCCGTCGCGCTTGCGCTGGCAGGCTGCGCGTCCCAGCCCGGCGCCAGCCAGGCCCCCGCAGCCGCAGCGCCCGCCACGGCGACCGCCCCTGCACCCGCTCCCACCGCACAGGCCGGCAAGCCCAACGTGGTCGTCCTGGCCACGGGCGGCACCATTGCCGGTGCGGGCGCCAGCGCCGTCAACAGCGCCACCTACACGGCCGCCAAGGTGCCCGTGGACAAGCTGCTGGCCGGCCTGCCCGAGCTGAGCAACATCGCCAACGTGTCCGGCGAGCAGGTCTTCCAGATCGCCTCCGAGAGCTTCACCAACAAGGAACTGCTGACGCTGGCCCGCCGCGTCAACGAGCTGGCCAAGCAGCCTGGCGTGGACGGCATCGTCGTCACCCACGGCACGGACACGCTGGAGGAAACCGGCTACTTCCTGAACCTGGTGGTGCCCACCGACAAGCCCATCGTCATGGTCGGCTCCATGCGCCCCGGCACGGCCATCTCGGCCGACGGCGCGCTGAACCTGCTGGGCGCCGTGGCCACGGCCGCGTCCAAGGACTCGGCGGGCAAGGGCGTGCTGGTCAGCATGAACGACAACATCGACTCCGCGCGCGATGTCGCCAAGCTCACCAACATCAAGACCAATGCCTTCGCCAGCCAGTGGGGCCCGCTGGGCATGGTGGTCGAGGGCAAGACCTACTGGTTCCGCGCCCCCGTCAAGCGCCACACCAGGGGCAGCGAGTTCAACATCGAGCAGATCACCGACCTGCCCGCCGTGGACATCGTCTATGGCTACGGCAACGTGCCCGCCACGGCCATCGACGCGCTGGGCAAGGCCGGCGTCAAGGCCATCGTGCATGCAGGCACGGGCAATGGCTCGGTGGCCGACCGCATCGTGCCCAAGCTCAACGAACTGCGCCAAAAGGGCGTGATCGTGGTGCGCAGCTCGCGCGTGCCGGCCGGCTTCGTGCTGCGCAATGCCGAGCAGCCCGATGACAAGTACGACTGGGTCGTCGCCCATGACCTGAACCCGCAGAAGGCGCGCCTGCTGGCGGCCGTGGCCCTGACCAAGACGCAGGACACGAAGCAGTTGCAGCGCATCTTCTGGGAATATTGATAGGCACCCCCTGAGGCGCTTGCGCGCCTTCCCCCTCTCTACCCGCTTCGCGGGGGAGGGGGACGACAGCCTCGGTGCGGGGCGGCCCTTCCTCGGTGTCTCTCGCCTTGGGGTGCGTCGGTTTTTTGCGTTGCGCCCTGAAAGCCCGGTCATTTTTGGCCGGGCTTTTTCTATTGCCGCTTGCTAGTTCGATGTGAACAGCGGGGTGAGGGGGCCTTGGGCGATGTGGCAGTGCGCTTGTTCCAGGGCCTGGGCGAAGGCGTCGGAGCGCAGGTAGGCGTATTCCACGGCGCGCTGGGCGCCTATGGCGTCGCCCTGGACGGGGGCGGTGGCGGGGTGGCACATCATGAGGCTGCCGGGCTGCAGCTGGGCCAGCCATTGGGCCATGTGGCGGCCATAGCCTTCGGGCGTGGGCTGGTCGAAGGCGTAGACGCCGCCGAAGCCGTGGTTGAGCGGCACGCCCTGGCGGCGCAGGCGGCGGGTGGTGGTCCAGCCGCCCAGCAGGGCGATGATGGCGGCCTTGGGGTCGCGCCAGAGCTGGCCGGCCGGGGTGGTGGAGCGGACCCAGGGCAGGTCGTCGGCGTTGTCGCCATAGCGCTGGCGCAATTCCTGCACCAGCGCGGCACGCACGCCGGGGAGCTGGTGCACGTGCTGGTGGCCGTCGATGAAGTCGGGGGCCATGCCCAGCGCGTCCTCGAAGGCGTCGAGCTGGCGGCGCCAGGCGTCGCGCATGGCGGCGCCGCCGAGTGCGCCGGCATAGGCGCGCGCGATCACGGCACCGATGCCGGCGGCGGGCTGCAGGCCGTGGCCTTCGGTCAGGTTGAAGTGCAGGCCCAGCGACAGGCGCGGGCGCAGCGCGGGCAGGCGCCTGGCGGCCTGCCTCCAGTGCGGCGAGGTGGTCATGCAGCTGGTGGCCGACAGCCGGCCCTGCAGCGTGAGCTGCTCCACGGCTTCATCGACCAGGGGGTGCAGCGCATAGTCGTCGGCGCACAGGACGACGGTTCTGGCCGAGGCCTTCTCCCCGTTGTTTCTGGCAGGTACGGTGTTCATGAGGATTCCTTGCGGCCGGGGGCCGCAAAGGCCCAGAACTTGGCGAAGACGAAGGTGCCCACCGCCACCAGCACCAGCACCAGGGCCAGGCTCCAGAAATAGTGCCAGTGCAGCCAGTGCAGGGCCACCCAGTACAGCAGCTCGTTGGCCACGAAGGAGGCGCAGGCCACGGCGAAGTACTTGCCGGCCACGGCCCAGCCTTGCGCCCCGGCCTGCACGAAGGTGAACAGCGCATGGCCGTTGTAGCTGACCACGAAGGCCACGAGAAAGGCCAGCACGTTGGCATGCAGCGGCGCCATGCCCACCCGTTGCACCAGCAGGGCGACCACGGCCAGGTGCGTGGCGGCCGCGCAGCCCCCTACCAGCACGAACTGCAGCGCCTGCGGCAGGCGGCGCAGTTGTGCGATCACGTCGTGCATGGCTAGTCCCGTGGCGCCAGCGGGCTGCGGTCTTCGTCGCGCGCCAGCAGGTAGGTGGGACGGCGCTTGACCTCGTCGTAGATCCGGCCGATGTACTCGCCCAGGATGCCGATGGACATCAGCTGCACGCCCGAGAACAGCATGATGCTGGCCGCCAGCGTGGGCCAGCCGTCCAGCGGGTTGCCGAAGATCAGCGTCTCCATGGTGATCCACAGCCCGTAGAGCAGGGCCGCCAGCGAGATGATCCCGCCCACCACGCTCCATACGCGCAGCGGCAAGGTGGTGAACGAGGTCAGACCCAGCAGGGCCAGCGAGCCCAGGCGCCGGAAATTGAAGCTGGACGCCCCGGCCGTGCGGTCGGCCGGCACGAACGGCAGGGCCGCGGCCTTGAAGCCCACCCAGGCGTACAGGCCCTTCATGAAGCGGTGGCTCTCCGGCAGGGCCTTGAGCGCGTCGGCCACGCAGCGGTCCAGCCAGCGGAAGTCGCCGGCATTGGGCGGGATCTTCACCAGGTTGCCGGCATTCATGAGCCGGTAGAACAGATTGGTGCCCACGCGCTTGGCGCCGCTTTCGGCGCCCCGGTCCGCGATCACGCCATAGACCATGTCGTAGCCGGACTGCCACAGCTCGCACATCTGGGGCAGCATCTCCAGCGGATGCTGGAAGTCGGCGTCGATCAGCACCACGGCGTTGCCGCGCGCATGGTCTATGCCGGCCGACAGCGCCGCCTCCTTGCCGAAGTTGCGCGACAGCGCCAGATAGCGCACGGGCAGTTCCTGGGCCATGCGCAGCGCGATCTCGTGCGTGGCGTCACGGCTGCCGTCGTTGACGACGATCAGCTCGTAGTCGGGCGTCAGCGTGCGCACCGTCGCGTCCAGGGCGCGCAGGAACGCCTCCAGGTTGCCCTCTTCATTGTGGGCTGGCACCACGCAGCTCAGCCGCAGCGGGGGGCGCGGCAGCATCCCCTTGGGAGCGGCCGGAGCAATGTCAGCATGCAATTCGGTCATAGGCCAGCATTGTCAGCGGGCTGGCTGCCCGCGCGCGGCAACACGTCAAAAACCGCATAGGCATAGGGACTGGGCCGAGGAAAACGCCAGCCCGAGCGTTGCACCGTGAGCACACGCGCCTCCTGTGGCAGGCCCAGCTTCGCCAGCCAGGCCTGCGCCTGCTGCTCGCAGTCGCGCGATTTCGCGGTCGGGCCGGGCTCGCTGGCCACCGGGCCGCGCGGGCACAGCAGCAGCCCGGGCTGCTGGCGCCAGTCCGGCAGCGCCAGCACGCGCGCATATTCGCTGTCGGGCAGGCCGGGAATGGTGCGCAGATGCGGCTGGGCATAGAAAGACAGCATGGCGTTTTCCGCCCAGTCGCCGCCCACCCACTGCAGCGGCTGCTGCGGGTGGCGCTGGTTCCAGGACAGCACGATGGCCTGCGCCGCATCGGCCGCGGGGCGGTAGTAGTCGGAGCCGCTCTTGCGCGCATTGCCCCAGCCCGCGGCCAGCCCGATCACCAGCACCACGGCCATGCTCGGCCACCAGGCGCGGCGCAGCGCGGCCAGGGCGGCCTGCGTCACGGCGGGCGCCTCGGCGTCCAGGTTGCGCAGCCACAGCAGCACGAAGGCATAGCCGATGGGAATGGCCCAGGGCGTGGACAGCTCCACCACGCCGGTGGCGCCAAAGCCCAGCGTCGCAAGCCAAGGCATGAGGGCCAGCCAGAACAGCGTGTCGCCGCGCCCCTGCCAGCACCAGCTGCGGCGCAGGAAACGCGCACTCCAGCGCAGCCAGCCGCCGCCTTGCTGGCGGGCCTGCATGAAGCCATACACCAGGCACACGGCCAGCCAGGCCGGCAGCCAGTAGAAGATGGGCGCCAGCGCAAAGCGCAGCACATAGCCCCACACCACCTGCCCGCCGCCCTGGTCCATGGCATAGCCCAGCGTCACCCACTGGTGGTGGGCAATCCAGGCCACATGCGGCGCCAGCGCCAGGCCAAAGGCTGCCAGCGCCACGTAGGGCCGGGGTGTGAGCAGCCACTGGCGCCCTTCACGCACCAGGAAGATGGGCAGCAGGAAACCGGCCAGGAACACGCCGCTGTAGTACTTGCTGAGCATGCAGGCGGCCGAGACCACGCCCAGCGCCACGCTGAAGGCCACGCCGCGCGCGCCCTTTTCCTGCCAGCTGGCCAGCAGCAGGGCCGCCGCCCAGGGCCACAGGGACAGCAGCTGGCTGTTGGCGTTGAACTTGCCGGCCAGCGTCGTATACGGAAAGCACCACAGCAACAGGGCCGCGCCCAGCGGCGCCAGGCGCGCCAGCCCCAGGCGCCTGCCCAGCACGTAGACGCCCCAGATGCCCACGCCCACATTGGCATAGGACAGCAGGCGATAAAAGCCGTCGTTCTGCGGGAACACCATGAACCACAGGCCGACCACCCAGGCGAAGAACGGCGGATGCTTGTGCGTGCCCAGCTGCAGCGGCTGGGCCCAGGCATAGTTCTCCAGCATGTCGTGGTAGCCGTCCAGATTGCCATTGGCCAGCCAGGACACCAGGGCCCAGAGCAGGCAGGCCAGCGTCACCATCCAGAGCAGGGCCGCGCCCGTGGGAACGCCTGCCGGGGCAGAGGGGGAGGATTTCATGCGATCCCGTCGAGGTGGTGAAAAAACATGGGCGGGATTGTAGTGAGCACCAGCATGCCCGTGCGCCCCGGGCCTGCCGCTCAGGTGTGCCCGGGGCCCGCTCAGGTCATCAGCGCCACGGCGCCCGAGAAGCTCAGGAAGGCCAGCACCGTGGACACCAGGATGATGCGGGCCACGCGCCCGCCGTGCGCCCCGAAGCGCTCGGTCAGCAGCGATACATTGCTGGCGCTGGGCAGCGCGGCCAGCAGCACCAGCGCCACAAAGGCCTCTTCACCGAGCGGCAGGCCCAGCGCCATGGCCGCACGGGCCATGGCCCAGACCAGCAGCGGGTGGACCAGCAGCTTGGCCAGTGCAATGGGCACGTAGTCGCGCGCAGCCACGCGCTCGTGGCTGTTCATCTGCGAGCGCGCCAGCACGGCGCCAATGGTGAACAGCGCCACGGGCGATGCCGCGCCCGCCAGCATGGCCACGGTGCGGTCGATGGGACCGGGCAGCGTCCAGCCTGCCGCCGAGGCCACGCCACCCAGCACGATGGCCCAGGGCATGGGATTGGCGGCCATGCCGGCAAACGCCCTGCGCAGCGCCACGGACACACCATGCCCGCCCGGCAGCCCCAGGCGCGACAGCGCAATGCACAGCGAAGTGGTCACCACCATGTCGATGGCCATGGTGACGATGACCGGGCCTGCGGCACGCTCGCCCAGCAGCGCCACCAGCATGGGCACGCCCATGAAGCCGGTATTGGGAAAGGCCGCCACCAGCGCGCCAAAGGCTGCATCGTTCCAGCCCACGCGCCGCACGGTCAGCGCCACGGTGGCGCCCACCATCAGCAGCGCGCACAGCAGGTAGACCACGGAGACGCCCACATCCAGCAGCTGGGCAATCGGCGTCTGCGCGCCAAAGCGGAACAGCATGCAGGGCAGCGCGAAATACAGCACGAAGGCGTTGAGCCCCGGTATCGCCGCCTGCGGCAGCACGCCACGCCAGGTGGCCGCAAAGCCGCAGGCCACAAGCGCGAAGAAGGGGAAGGTGATCAGCAGGACGGACAGCACGCGGCGATTCTGGCAGCAAGCCGGTGCCGCTGCCGCGCGCCCGTGTCACCGCGCGGACGCCGGGCGAAAAAAACCTGCCGGAATACGCATCCGGCAGGTCGGGCGTGAGCGCAACAAGCGCGTGCGCTTACAGCGCCAGGTCCTTCTCGACGTCCTGCACCTTGCGGCGGGCCAGTGCCAGATTGGAGCGGCTCTTGTCCAGCACCAGGTAGAAGAACACACCTTCATGGGCGGCCACGGGCCGGATGATGTGGTACTGGTGCGTCAGGGTGATCAGGATGTCGTCGATGGCGTCATCGAGCTTGAGCATGCGCATGGTCTTGAGCTTGGCGCGCACCACCTCCGTGTTGCCGGCAGCGGCCAGCTCCATGTCGAGGCCGGAGCCCACGCTGCCCATGAGCATGCCGCTGGTGCTGTCCACCAGGGCCGCGCACAGGGCGCCATCGATGCCCAGCAGGCCGTTCAGAGAATCATGTATCGAAGCCATATGCCACCTTTTCAAATAGCAAGGGCAGGCTGTGCGATGGACCACCGCGCCCGCTCCTCGGGGGAAGAAAACCAAACTTCTGCAGCGGATGCCGCGGATCAGGAACGGGACAGTTCGGAGGCCACTTCGCCCGCCGCCCACAGCGCGCGGCCCAGCAGGGCGCTTTGATCGACCACCATGCACAGGATGGCCGGCTGGTTGCCGGCCACGGCCTGGAAGAGGACGGTGCCCAGCTCGGTCTCGAAGGTCAGCCGCCGGCAGGACTTGTGGCCTATCTCGGTGGCCACGGCCCTGGCCATGGCCATGAGCGAGCCCGCCATGGCCGACAGGCGCTCCGTCGGCAGTTCGCTCCTGACCCGCAGGGAGGTGATCTCGAAGCCGTCAGGCGTGCACAGCAAGGCGATGTGCACGCCCTCCAGGGGCGCCACCACGCGGTGGAGCACATCGCTGCCAGCTTCGATCAGAGAGGGAGGAATCCGGGGAAGCGTTGGTGTCTTCATACCTGACTTTGCAAGGAAAGCAAGGAAACGAGCACCCCCAGCGCATCCAGCAACTGCTGCCGGTCACGGGGGTCCGCCTGGATGACAGGCACTATACCGTGACCTCTGTCCGCCAAGGCGCTGCTGAATGCTTCCTGCTGTTGCTCGCTGGCATCACGGCAACTGACCACCACCACCAGGGGCCCGGATTCCAGAGAGGCGATCTCGGCCAGGCACTGCGCCGCGTAGTCCGGTGCGCTGGCGTCGCAGACATCCACCATCAGCAGCACGCCCACCGAGGCATTGAGCACCCAGCGGCGCACGAAGTCGAAGCGTTCCTGCCCCGGGCTGCCCACCAGCTGCAGCCGCTCTCCACCGCCCAGGTCGATCTCGCCGAACTCGGCACCCACCGTGGTGAATTCCTTGGAATGGGAGGCCCGGTCCAGATTGGGCACATCCGCCGCCGCCATCAACGCGCCGCACAGGCTGCGCAGGGCCGTGGTCTTGCCTATGCCCATGGGGCCCACCAGGCTCACCCGTACCAACCCGGCAGCAGGCTGCGCGTTCATCCACAGGCTCATGCCACTCCTCCGCGCCGGATCCAGCCGGCTAGCTTCTGCACCCACTGGCGCGGCAGGCCGGCCACCGCGTCGGGCGCCTGTGCGCGGCTGCGGCGCAGCGGCGGGAGATCGTTTTCGCGCGCGGGCCGCAGGCTGCACTCCAGCAGGCCGCGCAGCCGGGGATGGCGCAGCAGTTCGGCCACGGCGCGGGCCTGCATGCCGCTGTGCTCGCACAACAGGGCCACCTCCATGGGGCCACGGCACAGCATGGCCAGGGCACGCAGGCATTCGGAGTTGTTCCACGGCGCGGGCAGCGCCACCCATGCCTTGAGCTGGAAGCGGTAGCGGCAGTCCACGCCCTGCTGCTGCAGATCGTCCAGCGCCCGCGCCAGCGTATGCGACGTCGCCACCTGCTGGCGCACCGTCCAGTCCATGAGGAAGACGGCCGCCCGGTCCAGCATGTCGATCAGGTCGGACAGCGTGAAATTCATGTCCAGATAGGTTGCCAGCCGCTGCTGCGTGCGCTCCAGGTGCTGTCCCTGGGGCACTCCACCCACGTAGACCACGCAGGGCATCCACCCTGCAGCCTCGGGCGCGGGCATGTTGCCATCGACGACCAGCACCTGGGCGCTGACCAGGGGCACCTGCCGCCAGCCGCGCAGCGACTTGCGGGACGCCACGGCGAACAATGCCTCGAAACGCTGCTTGAGCAGAGGAGACCACAGCTCGGCAGCCAGGCCGATCTCGTCTGTAGTGCGAGCCATCTTTGACACCTCACCGGATAGGAACTGAAATGGACAAACCAGATTCGCCCGTGACAGAACATCGGCGAAGACTGATATTTTGGATAGTTTTTACACATTACTCACTTGATTTAATGTGAACTTTTCTATTTAGACCAACGCCGCCACAGTGCGGACCAGAGTGGCCGCGAGATTTGTCGCCGAATTCCAAGGGTGCTTACACATGGCCTGATGGCCACGATCCCCGAAGCGGTATGCTCCCGCTTCCCTCACTTTCACGCCTTTCCCCGCGCAACGCACCCATGTCCGCAGGACTCAATCTGGCCCAGCTCCAGGCCGTCCACTACACCGAAGGCCCCTGCCTGGTCCTGGCCGGCGCGGGCTCGGGCAAGACACGCGTGATCACGCACAAGATCGGGCGCCTGATCGAGATGGGCATGGCGCCGCGCCGCATCGCGGCCATCACCTTCACCAACAAGGCCGCAGCCGAAATGCGCGAGCGCGCGGCCGGCCTCATCGGCCGCCAGGCCAAGGACGTGCTGGTGTGTACCTTCCACGCCCTGGGCGTGCGCATGGTGCGCGAGGACGGACACGTGCTGGGCCTCAAGCCCCAGTTCAGCATCCTGGATGCCGACGACGTGACGGGCATCCTCAAGGACTGCTCGGGCGGCACCACCGACCTGGCCACGGCGCGCCAGTGGCAGTGGACCATCAGCAACTGGAAGAACGCCGGCTGGGACAGCCGCAAGGCCCTGGCCATGGCCCAGGACGACAACGAGCGCAGCACGGCGCTGATCATGCAGCGCTACGAAGAGCGCCTGACCGCCTACCAGAGCGTGGATTTCGACGACCTGATCGGCATGCCCATGCGCCTGCTCAAGAACCACATCGAGGTGCGCGAGAAATGGCAGCGCCTGCTGGGCCATGTGCTGGTGGACGAATACCAGGACACCAACGCCACGCAGTACGAGCTGCTCAAGATGCTGGTGGGCAGCCGCGCCCACTTCACCGCCGTGGGCGACGACGACCAGAGCATCTACGGCTGGCGCGGCGCCACGCTGGACAACCTCAAGAAGCTGCCGGTGGAGTTCCCGCAGCTCAAGGTGATCAAGCTGGAGCAGAACTACCGCTCCACCTCGGCCATCCTGCGCGCGGCCAACAACGTCATCCAGCCCAACCCCAAGCTCTATCCGAAGACGCTGTTCTCGGAGCTGGGCGAGGGCGAGCCCGTGCGCATCGTGGACTGCGACACCGAGGAGCACGAGGCCGAGCGCGCCGTCGCCCGCATCCAGAGCCTGCGCGCGGCCAGCAACCCGCCGCCGGACTGGAAGGATTTCGCCATCCTCTACCGCGCCAACCACCAGGCCAAGCCCTTCGAGAAGGCCTTGCGCAAGGCCAGCATTCCCTACAAGGTCTCGGGCGGCACCAGCTTCTTCGACCGCGCCGAGATCAAGGACCTGTGCGCCTGGTTCCGGCTGTGGATCAACAACGACGACGACCCCGCCTTCCTGCGCGCCATCGGCACGCCCAGGCGCGGCATAGGCCACACCACGCTGGGCAAGCTGGGGGAGTTTTCCTCGCAGCACAAGCTCAGCATGTTCGGCGCCCTGTTCGCGCACATGCTGGAAGCGGCCCTGCCCAAGAAGGCGCATGACAGCCTGCTGGAGTTCGGCCGCTACATCAACGACCTCGAATACCGCGCCCGCCACACGCTGGGCGCCGAGCAGTCGCGCGGCTTCATGCTCGACTGGCTCAAGGAGATCGGCTACGAGCAGTACCTCTACGACAGCGAGGACAGCGAATCGGTGGCCGCCGCCCGCTGGAGCAACGTGCTGGAGTTCTGCGACTGGATGGCCCAGCGCGCCGGCGGCCAGATCGAGGACGCGGCGGGCACGACCACGCACACCGAGGTCAAGAGCCTGCTGGAAGTGGCGCGCAACATCGCCCTGCTGTCCACCATCAGCGAGCGCGAGAAGGAGCAGGACATGGTCATCCTGTCCACCCTGCACGCCTCCAAGGGCCTGGAATGGCCGCATGTGATGCTGGTGGGCGTGACCGAGGGCATGCTGCCCTTCAAGCTCGACGACGACAACGGCCGCCAGCAGAAGGTCAGCGACGAAACCGCCCAGCGCCTGCAGGAAGAGCGCCGCCTCATGTACGTGGGCATCACGCGCGCCCGGCGCTCGCTGGCCGTGAGCTGGACCAAGCGCCGCAAGAAGGGACGCGAGATGGTCTCCACCCTGCCCAGCCGCTTCATCAAGGAAATGGGCCTGGACGCCGCCACCTCGCGCGAGGACCCGCGCGAGAAGCTGCGCCAGCTGCGCGCAGAGTTCGCCCTCAAGGCGCAGCAGTCCACGCCCACCGACTCCTGATTCCAGAAAGACACCGCATGCGTTTTTACCGCCCCGTTCTCAGCCTGGCGCTGGTGGCCGTGACCACCGCCTGCTCCAGCACGGACCTGCAGACCACCACCCGGCCCACCCTCCAGGCCGCGCCCAAGGCCGCCCGCGCTGCCACCGCCCTGCCACACGCCCCATGCCCCGGCGACGAGGAGATGAAGGACAGCCAGCTGCAGGGCGAATGGACGGGAACCGTCGAAGGCCAGTCCCAGCCCGTGCGCCTGCAGCTGGGGCCGCACCCCCAGTGGAAGGGCAACGTCAAGGGCACGATTGCGCGCGGCGCAGACACCCGCCCCATGGTCGGCGACGTGGCCGATGACCACATCACGCTGGAAGAAAGCGCCGACGGCAAGCGCATCACCGCCACCTGGCTGGGCGATGTCGTCGAAGGCAGCTGCGCCCGCGAGATCCGCGGCAACTTCATCGAAGGCGACGATGCGGCGCCCCGGCCCTTCGTGCTGCGCAAGCTCGCGCCGTGACCGGCCCCCGAGCCTGCACACGAGCCCCCTGCTCCCTCTTCACTCAATTACCCCTTACTCTTCGCTCCTTCCATCACCGGACCCAAGCCATGACGACTCCTACACACCTGGATCGCCGCAAGCGCCCAAGCCGCACGCCGACACCCCTGCAGTGGGCCCTGGCCATGGGACTGGGCGCCACGCCCTGGCTCGGCGCCCAGGCGCAGACCGCGCCCCGCCCCCTGTCCGAGGACGCCTGGCGCCAGTGCGCCGCCACCACGGACAACCAGTCTCGCCTGGCCTGCTTCGACACCTGGGCCCAGCAGCAGCAACCGCTGACCGCGCCGCCGGCCACCGGCTGGAGTGCTCCGGCCGCCAGCGCCGCAGCCGATCCTGGTGCCCTGCCCACGCCCGCCCCCGTGGTGACGGCCGACAGCGGCCAGGGCCTGGCGCTGCCCACCACCCCCACCAACGGCGGCTGCCGCGACCCGCGCTACAGCGAGCTGTCGCGCTACTTCGAGCTGGAACCGGGCAGCGACTGCGGCACCTTCAGCTTCCGCGGCTACCGGCCCATGTCCGTGTCCGTGGTGACGGCCGACCATGTCAACCGGCAGCCCACCACGCCCGGCAAGGACCCTGCGCAGTCGCAGCCCTACAAGACCGAGGAAATGCGCGTGCAGCTGTCCGTGCGCACCAAGGTCGCCCAGGGCCTGCTGACCAGCAGCACCTCGGCGGGCAAGGACTCGCTGTGGGTCGGCTACACCCAGCAGTCGTACTGGCAGCTGTTCAGCCCCGCCATCTCGCGGCCCTTCCGCAACACGGACCACGAGCCCGAGATCTTCTACGTCTACCCCACCGATGCCCGGCTGCCCTTCGGCTGGCGCTGGCGCTACAGCGGCGTGGGCCTGGTGCACCAGTCCAACGGCCAGAGCGATCCGCTGTCGCGCAGCTGGAACCGCTGGTATCTGATGACCGGCTTCGAGCTGGACAACCGCTGGCAGCTGCACGCCAAGGCCTGGCAGCGCATCCGCGAAAGCGCCGAGCACGACGACAACCCGCGCATCCAGGACTACATCGGCCGGGGCGAGGTGAAACTGGGCTGGAACGTCAATGCGCAGAACTATCTGGGCTTCACTGCGCGCGGCTCGCTGGGCCAGGGCCGCGGCTCGGGCCGCGTCGAATGGCTGCGCACCCTAGGCGAAGGATGGAACGGTGGCAAGAGCAATTTGCGCCTGCATGTCCAGCTTTTCAGCGGATACGGTGACAGCCTGATCGATTACAACTACAAGCGCACCGTGCTCAGCGTGGGTTTCAGTCTTCTGGACTTCTAGAAGACCGGCCCTTGCCGGGCACGCTTTGCCGCTTGCCCTTCGCGGGGAAGCCCCGTCCCGCTGGCTGCATTGCCAGCGGCCGGGGCCATGCGTCAGAATGCGCCGATGCCCCGGGCCTTTTCAGGCAGGCCCGGAACCCGCCCCAGAACGAACCGCGGAGGTCCGCCATGGATTTGCAATACCAGCTCAAGGCCGGCAGTTACTGCCTGTACGACATGCGCGAGACGCCCAGTGCCATCACGGGCGAGCGCCGCTGCCGGCTCAGGACCGAGCTGGTGGCCATTGCCTTCGACCTGGTCACGGGCCAGGTCCATGAGCATGGCTCGCCCACGCGCATCCATGCCTGGGCGCTGTGCACGCGCAGGCGGCTGCGCGCGGCCGGCGACTGGGACCAGGCCGACAGCATCGTCGTGGTCTCCGGGCCCCTGCCGGTGGATGAGATCAACAAATGCCTGGGCATACGCGGCTACTGCCGCCGCATGTTCCAGCGCCTGGCCAGCCTGCCGCACGGCAAGCTGCAACCCCACGCGCATGCGCACGCTCATGGTGCCTACGGAGCTTACGGCGCCCATGCAGGCCGGCACCAGTCCCATCAGGGCCAGCAACGGCGGGCCGCCTGAAAGCCCGCGCGCGCCCGGCACCACCTCACTCGGGACCCAGGTCCTCTTCCCCTTCTTCATCGTGCGGCTCGGCATGCTTGACGATGGTCACAGGCAGCCGGCTGTTGCGTGCCACCTCGCGCGAGACCGAGCCGATCAGCACGCGCCGCAGGCCGCCCTGGCCCAGGGCGCCGATGATGATCTGCTCGCAGCCCGTGCTCTCGGCAATGTCGGCCAGCGCGGCGGCGGGCTCGCCCAGGCCGATCTCCACCTCGTAGGAAATGCCGGCCGCCCGCACCAGGGCCACGGCCGGCGCCACCAGGTGCATGCCGGCGTCCACGCTGGCGGCGGCGATCATGTCCGAGTCCTGCGTGGCCAGCTCGAACAGCGAGGCCTCCTGCTGCACATGGGCCAGCACGAAATGCGCCTGCAGGCCCTGGCGCACCAGGGAGATGGCGTGGTGCACGGCATCCAGCGAGGGCTCGGACCCATCGACGGCAATCATGATCTTCAGCATGCGGACCTCCTTTTTTGTAGCTGGCGAATCGCAACCACCCCAGTGTAGACGCGGGCCGGCTAAGCCAGACGGGCTCCGGGGGCAGTCCCGGCGCGTCCGACACGCACATGCGGCCATCTGGGACAATGGAGGGCTATGCTGCAATTCGACCTGCTCAAGACCGATCCCTCCAGCCACGCGCGCCGCGGCCAGCTCACGCTCAACCACGGCGTGGTGCAGACACCCATCTTCATGCCCGTGGGCACCTATGGCACCGTCAAGGGCGTGATGCCGCGCAGCCTGCAGGAGATGGGCGCGCAGATCATCCTGGGCAACACCTTCCACCTGTGGATGCGTCCGGGGCTGGACATCATGCAGAGCTTCGGCGGCCTGCACGGCTTCGAGAAGTGGGACAAGCCCATCCTCACCGACTCGGGCGGATTCCAGGTCTGGAGCCTGGGCGCCATGCGCAAGATCACCGAGGAAGGCGTGCACTTCGCCAGCCCGGTCAACGGCGACAAGCTGTTCATGTCGCCCGAAGTCAGCATGCAGATCCAGACCGTGCTGAACTCGGACATCGTCATGCAGCTGGACGAATGCACGCCCTACGAGACCAACGGCCACAAGACCACCGAGGCCGAGGCGCGCAAGAGCATGGAGATGAGCCGCCGCTGGGCCAAGCGCTCCAGCGACGAGTTCCAGCGCCTGGGCAACCCCAATGCGCTGTTCGGCATCGTGCAGGGCGGCATGTACGAGAACCTGCGCGAGGAATCGCTGCAGGCCCTGGTCGAGATGGACTTCCCCGGCTACGCCGTGGGCGGCGTCTCGGTGGGCGAGCCCAAGGACGAGATGCTGGCCATCATGGCCCACACGCCCCACCGCCTGCCTGCCCACAAGCCGCGCTACCTGATGGGCGTGGGCACGCCCGAGGACCTGGTGCAGGGCGTGGCCGACGGCGTGGACATGTTCGACTGCGTCATGCCCACGCGCAATGCGCGCAATGGCACCATCTTCACGCGCTATGGCGACCTGAAGATCCGCAACGCACGCCACAAGACCGACCACCAGCCGCTGGACCCCAGCTGCACCTGCCATGCCTGCGCCGGCACCAGCGGCGTGAGCTGGGAGCAAGGCGGACGCGACGGCTTCTCGCGCGCCTACCTGCACCACCTGGACCGCTGCGGCGAGATGCTGGGCCCCATGCTCACCACCATCCACAACCTGCACTACTACCTGAACCTGATGCAGGAAGTGCGCAATGCGCTGGAGGCGGGCAACTTCACTGAAATGCGCGCACGCTTCAAGGCCGAGCGCGCCCGGGGCGTCTGACGCCCCCCAGCCGATTGCTCGAGTCGCTCAGGTCACTCAGGTCGCCAGGTCCTTGAGCGACCAGGACACGCCGGTCTCGAAGCCGGCGCGCATCCCGTCGGCCACGCGCTCCAGCTCGTCCAGAAACAGCCGCATGGCGGCTGCCTTGGTGTAGCCGATGCGCTGGTACAGGCAGCCGGGCAACTGCGCACCTGCGTCATGCAGGGGCCGCCAGAGCAGGCGGCCGGCCGCCACATCCTCGGCCACGTTGTCGGGCACCAGGAATCCCAGGGCCGTGCTGCCGGCCACCAGGCGCCGCACCATGGGCACGGAACTGGTCTCCACCAGCGGCCGCTGCTGGTGCAGGGCCGCGCTGTCCATCTGCTCCAGCATGCTGCGCAACTCCATGCCCGGCGCCATCAGGATCAGCGGATAGTCCACGCAATCGCGCAGGCGCAGCAGGCGCGGCTCGGTGGCCAGCGGATGGCCGGGGGCCATCACCGCGCCCAGCGGCTGGGGCCAGGCGCGCACCTCCTGCACGCCGGGCGGCGGCGGGCGGCGCAGGCAATAGGCCACATCGATCTCGCCCTGCGCCACGCCGCGCAGCAGCTCCTCGCCCGTGCCCGAACGCACGCTGAAGGTGATGCCCGGATAGCGCCCGTGCAGGCTGGCGATCACCAGGGGCAGCAGGTACTCGGCCGTGGCATGGGACACGCCCACGCGCACATGGCCCCGGCGCAGGGCGCGCAGGTCCTCCACCTGGGCCAGCGCGTTGTCGAAGTCACGCTGGCTGCGCCGCACGGCCGCCAGCATCAGCTCCCCGGCCGTTGTCAGCTGCATTCCGCGCGGCAGGCGGTCGAACAGCGGCACGCCGACCTGGGCCTCCAGATTGAGGATTTGCTGGTTCACGGCGGCCGCCGTCAGGTGCAGCGTGACGGCGGCCTTGCGCACCGAGCCACGGCGCGCCACCTCGTCAAAACAGCGAAAGGCCTGGGAGATTGCGGGCATGGCGCGGAGTGTAAATTTTTATCTGACACCTCATCCAAAACAAACAGCTATTCCTGACGCTTGCGACTGCCTAGAGTGGCGCTCATTCCCGGCCTTCTTTGAAAGCAGCCCATGGCAAGCACCGTAGACCAAGTCACCCAGCGCCGCCGCGGCGTCGGACTCATCGCCCACGACCCCGCCCTCTCGGCCGGCGGCTACACCCTGATCGCGCCGCAGACGGCCGACGGCCATGTCTACCTGGTGGACATCGAAGGCCGCGTGGCCCATGAATGGAAGCTGCCCGTGCGCGCGGGCCGGCACGCCGTGATCCTGCCCAACGGCAACCTGGGCTACAACGGCAACCACCCCCGCTCGCCTGACCGCTATGCGCCATGGTCCATGTGGCATGGCGGCGATTTCTACGAGGTCACGCCGCAGGGCGAGATCGTCTGGCGCCACGAGGACCCGGACCACCACCATGACGCGCAGTGGCTGCCCAACGGCCATCTGCTCTATGCCGCCTGCGCGCCCGTGCCTGCGGGCTTTGCCGAACGCGTGCCCGGCGGCACCGCGCACGGGCCCGGCGAGGTGATGTACGGCGACGTGATCCGCGAAGTGGACCGCAGTGGCCGCCTGGTCTGGGAATGGAAGGCCTGGGAGCATCTCGCGCCCGAGGACTTCCCCATCCACCCGGGCTTTGGCCGCTACCACTGGCCGCTGGTCAACGGCCTGGGCGTGAGGGCCGACGGCAGCGTGCTCATGAGCCTGCGCACCACCTCCGGCATCATCGCCGTGGACAAGGCCAGCGGCGCGGTGACGCTGCACATTCCGCCCTCCGTGGTCTCGCACCAGCATGCGCCCGTGGCGCTGGACAACGGCCACATCCTGGCCTTCGACAACGGCAACTTCCGCGAAGGCGCCCACGTGGCCTTCTCGCGCGTGGTGGAGATCGATCCTGCCGACCACCGCGTGGTCTGGAGCTACCAGGACGAGATGGTCAACGCCTTCTACACCGCCTTCATGGGCAATGCCCAGCGCCTGTGGAACGGCAACACCCACATCACCGAATCGGCCACGGGCCGGCTCTTCGAGGTCACGCCTGTGGGGGAGGTGGTCTGGGAATACATCCTTCCCTGGTTCGCCGAGTACCCCGATGCCGCAGCGCGCCGCACCGGCCCCGGACGGCTCAACAGCGTGTTCCAGACCTGGCGCTACCACGCGGACCAGCTCCCCTGGCTGAGCGCCGCCGGGAGGCTGTCATGAGCCTCAACCGCAGGCAAATGGCGACCTGGATGCTGGGCGCGCCCTGGCTGTCACAGGCAGCCCGTGCGTCCACGGCTGGGGCCGACGCCTGGCCCAGCCAGCCGCTGACCGTGGTCGTGCCCTTTTCGCCAGGCGGCAGCGTGGACGTGGCCGCGCGCCTGGTCATGCCGCGCCTGGCGGAGCGGCTGCGCCAGCCCGTGGTCATAGAAAACACCGTGGGCGCCTCGGGCACCATCGCCACCCAGCGGGTGATCAAGGCCAGGCCGGACGGTCATACCGCGCTGTTCGGCGTGGCCAGCTGCGTGCTCATTGCGCCGCTGGTGTCGCCAGAGCGCTTCCGGTATGACGGCCTCAGGGAACTGCTGCCCGTGGCGCCCGTGGCCTCTTCGGCCTTCGTGCTGGCAGGCCGCCCCGACCTGCCGGCCACCACGGCGGCCGAGCTCGTGCAGCTATCGCGCCAGCAGCCGGGCCGGCTGACCGTGGGCACCGATGGCGTGGGCACCAGCCTGCACCTGACCGCAGAAATGCTCCAGCAACAGGCCGGCCTGTCATGGACGCATGTGCCCTACAAATCCGGCCCGCAGGCGCTGACCGAGCTGGCGGGCGGGCAGATCGACCTGGCCGTGCTGCCCGTGGCCCTGGTCCAGTCCTTCGTGCGCGAAGGCAAGCTGCGCGGCCTGGGCGTGACCTCGCGCCTGCGCGCCGCCACCTTGCCGCAGACACCCAGCCTGCAGGAAACGCCGGTCTGGCAGTCCTTTGATGTCGAGGCCTGGCAGGGCCTGCTGCTGCCGGCCCGCACCGATGCCCGCATTGCCGAGCGCCTGGCCCGCGAGACCGCAGCCGTGCTGGCCGAGCCGGATCTGGTGCGCAAGCTCGCCGAGGCCGGCTTCAAGCCCATGGCCATGGAGCAAGCCCAGTTCATTGCCCACCTGGAGCGGGAGAGAAAGCTGCTGGAGGCCACGGTGCACGCCGCCCGCCTGCAAGGCACAGGCTGACCCGGCCAGGCCAGGCCAGGCGCTGCTTGCGGTGCTACTGCAGGGCGCCGGGCGAGACAAACAAGAGGTCGGCCATCTGCACCAGGGTCCGGCCCCGGGTCAACGGGTAGGAGGGCGAAGGAGACAACGCGCGCGGCTGCAGCCGGAAAAAGGCCTTGCCGCCACAGCGCTGGCCCAGCATCTCGAACTCGGCGCCTTCCAGGCGGCAGTCCACCTGCAGGCCCGGTGCGGGCTCATGGGCGATGCCAGACAGCTGCGACAGGCGCTGCAGCGCATCGGGCTCGGGCAGCACGGTGGTTTCGGCACTGCCATCGACATGCTGGACATGCACGGGCCGGCCAGCCAGGACCTTGAGCGGATACACCAGTTCCAGGCCTGCCCGCCCGGCGCGCAGGCCCCGCTGCAGGCCGCCGTCGACATCCCCCTGGGCACGCGCCCAGCACGTGAAGCTCAGTCCGCGCGCCGAACCCACGATGCGCACGCGCCAAGCCAGGCTCAGCTCCTCGCAGTCCACCACCGTTTCGTAGAAGGCCTCGAAGCGGCCGGCCCGCTCGCGCAGGCTCAGTTCGCCCGCGCCATGCACACAGCGGTCACCTTGTCCGTCGCGCGCCACAAAGGCCATGGAGCGCAGGATGTCGACACCGCCATAGCGGACATTGCGCAGGCCGCCGTCGGCCAGTTCGGCGCGGAGCGGGCCGGCCTGCAACTGGCGTGGGCCGGACTGCAGATGCCTATCCCAGCCTTGCGCAGACACCACGATGCCAGCGCCCTCGGGCCCGTTGCCGGCGATTTCAGCGAACCATTGGTTCATATTTGCACCCTTGTCCATTCCGAGCATGGATGCCGATGCTATGGACGATTGGTGCGCATGAATAACGATGTTTTCTGTCACCCGTCGTGAGCTGCACTCACAAGCGGTCAGGCATTCCGGCATCAGTCCGGGGGGCCGGGGCGCCGCTCAAGGCCTGCGGGGCCTGCTGCGGCTCCAGCACCGTGCAGTTGCGGCCCTGGGCCTTGCCACGGTAAAGCGCCGCATCGGCACGCGCAATGGTCGCCTCCACCGACTCGCCCGCGCGGTACTGCGCGGCGCCCAGCGTGCAGGTGACGCGGGCGCCCTCGCCCAGGGTCTGCGTCCACGGGGCTTCGGCAATGCGCAGGCGCAGGCGCTCCAGCAGTTCGCTGGCCTGGGCCAGGTCGGTGTCGGGCAGCACCAGCAGGAATTCCTCACCGCCATAGCGGCCCACGCCATCGGCACTGCGCAGCTGCGACTTCAGCAGCGTTCCGAAGGCGCGCAGCACGCGGTCGCCGCCCTCATGGCCAAAGCTGTCATTGATGCGCTTGAAGTGGTCTATGTCCAGCAGCGCCACGCACAGCACCGTGCCACGGTCGTGGGCGGCGGTGCGCACCTCGTGCAGCCGCTCGATCACGCCCCGGCGGTTGCTGACGCCGGTCAGGTCATCATGGCGCAGCAGGGCCTCGATCTGCGCCAGCGCCGTGGCCAGCTTGTCATTGGCGATGCCCAGCCGGTACTGCATGCTGCGAAAGAAAGTGGCCTGCACGCTGCAGCGCACCACGGCACCGAGCACCACGCCGAAGGCCAGCAACTGGCCTGCAGCCGTGTCCGTGGTCATGCGCATCAGCGGCCCCCGCCAGAGAATGATGGCCGCCACGGCGATCAGCGTGCCTATCCAGGTCAGCCAAAAGCTCGTGCGGCTGCGCGCCAGGAAACCGTCGGCGCTGAAGGCGATCAGCATCACCATGGACTGGAACGCCAGCGCAGGGGCGGCCATGACCATGCCCAGCACGCCGATGATGGACACCAGCTGGTGCGTGAGGAACATGCCCGGGTCGCGCAGCCTGTGGCACCAGTCGCTGGCATAGGCCCAGGTGATGAAGCCCATGCCCGCCACCACCCACAGGCCATAGCCCAGCACCACGGCCCAGGGCGCATAGCCGGCCCAGGCATGGCCCAGAAACAGCAGCAGCGCATAGATATGGCTGACCAGCACGGAGATGTGCAGTTGCCAGGTGCGGCGCTTCCAGCGCTCCAGGTGCAGCGCTTCGTCCACCAACGGCGACGCCGGCTTCGGCCCCCACAGGAGACGGTCCGGGAAATTCCGAGAAATGGAGGAAAGCACGGGCATGCGAAGAAGCGCGGCGGGCCGGCGGCCCTCATGGGCGCCCATTGTGACCGCATCCGGGAAATCCCGGGGATTGCATCCTTCTCGCCTAGGAGGTACGTGGCGGCCGCACGTCCTCGGCCACCACGATCTGGTTGCGCCCGCAGGCGCGGCCATGCGCGAGGGCCGCTTCGGCACGCTGCACCAGCCGCTCCGAGGTTTCGCCCGCCTGGAACTCCGCCACGGCCAGGGTCAGGGTCAGCGGGTCCTTGTCGGGATCGGGGATGGGCTTTTCGCTCCAGTGCTGCTGGCGCACGCCCTCGCGCACGCGCTGCAGCGCCCAGACGGCCTGGACGGAGGCGGTATCCGGCATCACCAGCATGAAGGTGTCATCGCGGTAGCGGCCTATGCCGTCCACCGTGCGCAGGTGCGTGACCAGCAGGCCGCTGAGCATGAGAAGCACCCGCTCCTGCAGCGATGGTCCCTTGTGGGGCGGGTGCATGCCCGCACGCTCCACCCAGGGGTCCAGCTCCAGCAGCACCACGCAAAACGGTTCGGGCTTGCGCGCATGGCGCTCGCGCAGGCCATCGACGGCATCCATCAATCGCGAGTAATTGGCCACGCCGGTCAGCGTGTCGCGCCCAGTGGGCAATTGCAGCGAGCCCACGCGGGTCTGCAGCTGCTGCACATCGTCGGCCAGTTGGCCGCAGTAGCTGGACAGCTGCGCCAGTTCCTCGGTGTACTGGCGCTGCATGCGGCTCAGTGCCTGCCACAGGGCCAGCGCATGCACGGCCAGCGGCAGCAGCACGCTGGCCAGCCACAGAATGCGCACGGCGACCGAGCCCGGTGCCATCTGCGGCATGGGCCTGGCCACCACCACGGCGCAGAGCATGGCCAGCATGGCGCACAGCAGCACGATCTGGCCTGCGGGCAAGTGCAGCGCCTGCTCGCGCTCGCCATCCCAGGGCAGCCAGGCGATGGCGGCCAGCCACAGCAGGGCAGAGGCCCAGGCCAGCGAGGGCTGCCAGGCCGCCAGCAGCAAGGCCATCGTGGCCTGTATCCAGCCGTGGCCGCGCAGCGTCCGGGTCAGCGGCAGGCCGGCAGCATGGCAGCGCCAGACCCAGGCCATGCCGGCCAGGGCCGACAGCGCGGCGTAGGCCGCCCAGGCTTTCCATGAAGAAGGGCCGGCCAGCACATGGCCGGCCAGCAGGGCAGCCCCCACGGCCCAGGCCGCCAGGGGAAGAAGATGGGCGGACGCGCCGGCCGGTGGGTGGGCGGGCTGCGCTGGCGTGTGTTGTGGGGGATACGGCAGCTGGCGTGACATGGCATCCTCGCTGAAGACATCTGCGCCCCGGCCGAGCGCGCAAGCCATGGTGTACCACAACCCCGCGCAGCTTCAAGGGTCTTGCCGGCCCCGGCCGACACCGCCACAGCCGCCGCCAGGGCCACTTCAGGCGGGGGTCAGGCGGCTCAGCCAGACTCAACCCGGTGCCGGCCCGGCCTCCTGCACGGGAGGCAGGGGAGCCACGGCAGGCGCAGCAGACGTGGAAGGCAGCACGGCTCCCGGCTTCCTGCGGTTGCCATCGGCCTGGGTGCCGCAGCTGTGGCAATAGTGCACAAAGGCGCTCTTGCGGGTATTGCAACTGCCGCAACGGTCGAACAGGCCTATGCCGCAGTGGGGGCAGAAATCGATGGCGCCGTCCTTCAGGTCCACGGGGCGCTCGCAGCCCGGGCATACGCCCTTGGCCAGACGGGCCAGGGCCACGTCGTAGCCCAGTTCCTGGCGCCGCTGCGTCTCGGGCAGTGACTCCTGCTGCTTTTGCCGCTCCAGGTAGCGGTTCAGGCCCAGAATGGCCGCGCGCCCCAGCAGCACCGTCACCACAATGCCGACCACATAGCGCACGTAGCCGCCGTAGTCGGGCAGGTAGGGCACGAGTTCGACGAAGAAGGCGAACAGCGCAAAGAAGATGAAGCCCCAGACAAAGGGCCACCAGGTGCTCTTGCGCTGTTTGGCGAACAGCCAGCCGGCCACCAGCAGCAGGGGCAGGGTCAGCGCTAGGCGGTAGAGGAAGACGCGCAGCTCGATGGCGCGCATCTCCTTGCGCCAGGACTCCATGGCACCGTCGCGCAGACCGTCCCACTGGCGGTTGACCGCGTCCAGGCGCTGGCGTGCCTGCAGGCTGGCGTCCTGCAGCCGCTCCACGGAGGCGCGTGCGGTGTTCTCTTCCTGCTTGATGGCATCCAGCGCCTGGGTGCGCGACAGCAGCTCGCTGTCCTGCTCGGGCCGGGCCGTGGCGCGGCGCGTGGCCACCCAGTTGTCGAAGGTCTCGCGCGCCGAGCGGTAGCGCGCCTGCGTGGCCTGGTACTTGAGGCGAGCGTTCTGCAGCGCCGTCTCCGCCTTGTCGTGATCGGCATCGGCGGCCTTGATCTCGGCCTTGACGGGCTCGGCCGCAGCGGGCGCGATGAAGTCTTCCACCGTGCGCGGCGACTCGACCTGGGGCAGATCCCCCACCACCAGGCCGCCCAGGCCGATGAGGAAGGACGCGAACACCACCGCCACCAGCCAAAGGCCTCGGCGGAACCATTTCTCGGGCAGACGCAGGGCCTTGCTCATGGGGAAACTCCTGTTTCAGTGGCCTGCGGCCGGGGAAGACCGCAGGCAGAGGAAAAGCCGGTCCGGCTCAGGGCAGCACGCGCACCGGACCCGCCAGCTGGCTGCGCTGCAGCCATTGCGTCACCGACTCCACGGTCACGGTCTCTATGCGGCTGGCATAGCGCTTGTCGTTGGGATGGTCGTCGAAGGCGATGTTGGCAGCCGTCACGCGCCCGCCCAGCCGCGACAGCGCGCGAATCACCAGCACGCCAGGCTCGTAGCCCTTGAACTGCAGCCAGGCCTGGGCCTGCTCGCGCCGCTGCACCGTGGCCGGCTCCATGGCGGCGGCCAGGGTTTCGGTGGCCCACTGGTTGGACTGCTGGTAGCGCTGGCCCCAGGCATAGCTGACCATGCTGTAGGGCTCGTGCTGCAGGCGCAGCACGGTCTGGGGCTGGGTCAGAAAGGTCCACAGCGCCTGCTGCACGGCGGGCGTGGGCACCTGAACGCCGGCCTCGTAGCGCCACAGGTCGTCCAGGAAAAACTCGCCCAGGCCCTGGCGGTAGACATGGCCGCCGGCCGTGCCGCATTCGTTGAGCTTGTGCGCCACGCGCCAGGGGCCTTCGGGGGTCCTGTAGGCCCAGCCGTAGTGGGAATAGTGCAGGTCGTACTTGCTCAGGTCCTGGCCTACGCGCGCCAGCAGCACGACGCGGGTGCCGTTCTTCGCATATTCGGCATCCAGCGCCTGGGATGTGCGCTGGGCCAGGTCCAGCCCCTTTTGCAGGGATTGGGGGGTGAGGGGCTTGTCCTCGCAGCTGCGGCCTGCATGGGCCGTGCCCAGCGCGGCGGCCAGCAGCAGCAGCACCAGGCAGGCGGAACGGGCCACAGGGGAAAGGGAGAGAGACGGTTTCATGGCGGGCATCACAGGCGTTCGTTGTGCAGCAGGGCCTTGCCCATCTCGTTGGGAATGAAGGCCAGCACCTTGCCGGCCGCCGAGATGACAACGCCTGCGCCGATCACGCTGCAGGTCAGCACCGTGCCCACGGCATAGGCCGAGGCGGATGCGCCCCGCCCCACGACTTCCACGCTGGCCTGGGCGCCGTCGGAGGCACGCTCGAGCAGATAGACCGTGCCCGTGGCCGAGGCCTGCACCGCCTTCACGGTCAGCACCGCGCCGCCCACCGACAGCGCGGCCGGCAATGCAACCACGGCGCCAGCGGCCGTCGAAGCCACCGAAGCCGTGCCCACCACGGAGGCCACGGGCAGCATGGACAGCGCCACGGAGGCCTCGCTTTGCGCATGGGCAGGCGCCATGGCCAGGGCTGCGCACAGCGCGCCAGCGGCCAGCAGGGCACGCGGCAGGCGCGCGAAAACGGATTGGTTGACCATCATTGCTTGGACTCCTGGAAATGCGGGGAAGGGGTGGACATCACTCGGCGTCGGCCGGTTGCGCGGCCTCGCGGCGGCCATGCATGCGGGCCTGCGCCAGGTCGGCCTCGTGGCGGTCACGCAGCATCTTGGCCAGCGTGAAGGCGGTGGTGATGAGGTAGAGCCAGCTCACACCCAGGAAGGCCTTGTAGGTCACGTTGATGTCCATGCTCACCCGCCCCCAGCCGGTCAGCGCCATGGACACGGCAAAGCCGCCCCAGACCACCAGCTTCCACATGGGCGTGTCGCCTGCGCCGCTGCGGCCGCCCTCGTTGTCCCGCACGAACTTGGCCAGCACGAAGGCGGCCGAGAGGCAGAACACATAGCCCATCACCATGAAGGCCTGCTCCAGCTGCTCGCCGGGCAGCCATGCCAGGCCGATGGCGCACAGCGAGACCGCAATGCCGAACGACACCCACACCTGCAGTTGCCAGGCCCGGGTATCACGCTGAACGACGATGGGAGAAGAGGACATTTGCCGAGGTGCCCCTCAAGGGCATTGGTTGAACACGGGACGCATGGTGCCCAGACGTAACTTGCGTGTCTGCATTCAACCGTAACAGTGGCCAGACACAGGCCATTGAGTATCTCCAAACGGTACTTTTCAAGTTTTTGACTGTTGTTTACGCCCCAAAAAGTTCCTGCACGTGACACCAGCACACAGACCATCGGGCACGGCACCTGGGCGACAGGAACCCTGCGGCGCGCCACAGACAATGCGCCCACCCCGGCTGCAGTGCAGCGGGCAATCGCACGTTCGCCACGCTGATTGATGGAGATCTCCCATGACCAAACCCTTTGACCTCGTCGTCCACGGCGCCACCGGCTTCACGGGCCGGCTGGTGGTGGAGTACCTGCTCAGGCGCTACCCCGCAGGCAGCGGCCTGCGTTGGGCCATGGGCGGGCGCAATGCCGCCAAGCTCGCGGCCGTGCGCGACGAGCTGGGCGCGCCCGCCGATACCCCGCTGGTGGTGACCGACACCGGCAATCCCGCAAGCCTGCAGGCGCTGATGGAGCAGACCCGCCTGGTGCTGACCACGGTGGGCCCCTACCAGCTCTACGGAAACGAACTCGTGGCCGCCTGCGCCAGCGCCGGCGTGGACTATGTGGACCTGTGTGGCGAGCCAGCGTGGATGCGCCAGATGATCGATGCACACGAGGCCGCAGCCCGGGCCAGCGGCGCGCGCATCGTGTTCTCCTGCGGCTTCGATTCCATTCCCTTCGACCTGGGCGTGTTCATGCTGCAGCGAGAGATGCAGGCCCGCTTCGGGCAGCCCGCCCAGCGCGTGCGGGGCCGGGTGCGCAAGATGAAGGGCACGTTCTCGGGCGGCACGGCGGCCAGCCTCAAGGCCACCATGGCGGCGGCCGCCGCCCAGCCGGGCGTGCTGGAGCTGCTGCGCAATCCGTTCTCGCTCACGCCGGGCTTCGAGGGCCCGCGCCAACCGTCCGGCAGCAAGCCCATGGTGGACGAGGTGCTGGGCCTGTGGGTGGCGCCCTTCGTGATGGCGGCCATCAACACGCGCAACGTGCACCGCTCCAACTTTCTGCTGGGCCATGCCTATGGCGCCGACTTTGTCTACGACGAGATGATGGTCACAGGCGCGGGCGAAAAGGGCGAGGCCCTGGCCAACGCCGTGGCGGCCGACAAGTCGCTGGGCGCGGACGACGGCCCCCAGCCTGGCGAGGGGCCATCGCGCGAGGAGCGTGAATCGGGCTTCTACGACGTGCTGTTCATCGGCACCGACGCGGCCGGCCACAGCCTGCGCGTGGGCGTCAAGGGCGACCGCGATCCGGGCTACGGCTCCACGTCCAAGATGATCACCGAGGCAGCCGTCTGCCTGCTGCAGGACGCCCCGGACACGCCTGGCGGCATCTGGACCACGGCGCCTGCCATGGGCAACGCGCTCATCGCCAGGCTCAAGGCCAATGCCGGCCTGAGCTTCACGGTAGAGGAACAGAACCCCTCTTAGGCCGCCAGCAGCCGCAGCACGCGCTCGCGCAGCAGCGCGGGCTGCACCTCGGCCTGGGCCATGGGCTGGCCCACGTTCAGGCCCACGCGGTTGAACAGGCCACGGCGGAAGGGCCTCACCATGGCGCCGCCCTGCTCAATGCGGCTGAAGTACGAACCCCAGAGATTGGTCAGCGCCATGGGGACCACGGGCACCTGCAGGCCATCGGCCTGGGCGCGCTCGATGATCTTCATGATGCCGCCCCGGAACTCCTGCAGCTGCCCGTCGCGCGTGATGCCGCCCTCGGGGAAGATGGCCAGCAGATCACCCTCGCGCAGCACCTGGGCGGCGCGCTCGAACGCAGCCTCGTAGGTGGCGGGATCTTCCTTCTGGGGCGCGACGGGGATGGCCTTGGCCAGGCGGAACAGCCAGCCCAGCACGGGCACGCGGAAGATGCGGTGGTCCATCAGGAAGTAGATGGGCCGGGGGCTGGCGGCCATGAGCAGCACGGCATCGACAAAGCTCACATGGTTGCAGGCCAGGATGGCCGCGCCGGTGGCCGGAATGTGCTCGTCGCCCTGCACCTTGAAGCGGTACACGAAGCGCGAGGCCACCCAGGCCACGAAGCGCAGCAGGTACTCGGGCACCAGCAAGAAGATGTAGGCCGCCACCACGGCATTGGCAATGCCCGTGATCAGGAATACCTGGGGAATGCTGAAGCCCGCCGCCAGCAGCGCGCCGGCCAGCACGCTGGAGGCGATCATGAACAGCGCGTTGAGGATGTTGTTGGCCGCGATGATGCGCGCGCGGTGCGTGGGCTGGCTGCGCATCTGGATCAGCGCGTACATGGGCACGCTGTAGATGCCGGCCGACAGGGCCAGCATGCCCAGGTCGGCCATCACACGCCAGTGCGCGGGCTGGGCAAAGAAGGCACCCACGCCCATCAGCTCGGAAGCCGGCAGCGCGCGCGAGGCAAAGAACAGGTCCACGGCGAACACGCTCATGCCGATGGCGCCCAGCGGCACCAGGCCGATCTCCACATGGCGGCGGCTGAACACCTCGCACAGCAGCGAGCCCGTGCCAATGCCCACCGAGAACACCACCAGCAGCAGCGAGGCCACATGCTCGTCGCCATGCAGCACCTCCTTGGCAAAGCTGGGGAACTGGGCCAGGAACACGGCGCCGAAGAACCACATCCAGCTGATGCCCAGCAGCGAGCGGAACACGGCGGGCTGCTCGTGGGCCAGCTGCAGGTTGCGCCAGGTCTCGGTGAAGGGGTTCCAGTTGATGACCAGGTGCGGGTCGGTGGCCGGCGCATTGGGGATGAACTGCGCAAAGATCCGCCCGATCACCGCCAGTGCCAGGCAGGCCACGGCCACCTGCATATGCCCCACCTCGGGCACGGCCACCAGCAGGCCGCCTGCCACGTTGCCCAGCAGGATGGCCACGAAGGTGCCCATCTCCACCATGCCGTTGCCCCCCGTCAGCTCGCGCTCGCTGAGCACCTGGGGCAGGTAGGCGAATTTCACGGGGCCGAACAGCGTGGAGTGCAGGCCCATCAGGAAGACGCAGCCCAGCAGCAGCGGCACATTGGCCTGGATGAAGCCCCAGGCGGCCAGCGCCATGATGGCGATCTCCAGGTTCTTGACCAGGCGGAACATGCGGGTCTTGTCCCACTTGTCCGTCAGCTGGCCCGAGGTGGCCGAGAACAGCAGGAACGGCAGGATGAACAGCGCCCCGATCACCAGCCCCGCCATGGCCGAAGGCAGCCAGGAGACGCTGAGCTGGTAGGTCACCATCACGGTGAGCGCGAACTTGAACAGGTTGTCGTTGGCCGCCCCGAGAACTGCGTCCAGAAGAACGGCGCAAAGCGCCGCTGGCCCAGCAGGGCGAACTGGTTGGGGTGCTCGTGCGCGGCCGATGGCACGGCGCCGGCCGTTGCGGTGGGGGCAGACGGGCTGCCGGTCTCTTGCTGGAACATCTTGTCTTCCCTCAACGGTTGGTGGCGCCGCCGTGGCCGCACGCATCGGCGCACATTGTGCCCGTACTGGTCATGCGCGCCGTGCCGGCCGCACGCAGCGCGGCGATCACGGGCAGGGCGGCGGCCGCCGCCACCACATGCTTGAGGCTGTGGCCGGACACCAGCCCGGCCGTGGCCTCGAAGACGGCCGCATCGCCCCACTCCAGCAGCTTGGCCGCGCCATACCAGGCAATCACCACGCCCAGGCGCAGCGCCAGCGCGCCATGGCGCGGCGCCACGCAGGCCAGGCCCAGCACCGCCAGCATGCCGCCGCCCTGCACCAGCGCCCAGGGCAGCAGGTTGCCGCCATGCAGCCAGACCAGCACCGAGGCCACGGCGGCGACCAGCATGGCCACCGCGGCACGCACGGCCACGCGGTCGGCAATGCGCGATTGCAGCGCCAGCCCCAGCATGCCGGCAAAGGCCATGGACATGCCCAGCCGGTCGCCGGCCAGGGTGGCATCGTGGGGTGCCCAGTGGTAGACGGACGAACCTATGGCCGAACACGCCAGCCCCGTGAAGAACAGCGCGGCCAACCAGCGCAGGGCCGGCGCCAGCGCCTGGCTACGCCGGTCCAGCAGCAGGCGCGCGCCCGCCACGGCGGCCCAGGCAAAGCCCAGGTTGCTGAGCACATCCAGCGCATGGGGCAGCGCCCCCCAGGCGCGCTGATCGGCAAACGCGTGAAAGTCCTGCGACTGCGGCACGGCGGGGCCAAGCCAGGCGGCCAGCAGCAGCAGGGCAGTGCCCCAGTACAGCGTGCGCAGGGCGGCGGCCGGTGAAATCGATACGGATGGCATGTGTTGCTCCTCGTGAAAAGTGAGGCGGAGTGTGGCGAGCCATCGGCTCTTCCAGCATCGTTTTTCTGCACCCGCCGCGCAAACCAGCACCTCGGGTATCGATAATCGCTACCCATGAGCACCACTGCCGACCTCGTCATCGCCCTCAAGAAGGAACTCAAGGCCGCCCAGATGACCTATGCCGACCTGGCGCGCGCCCTGGGCATGGCCGAGTCCAGCGTCAAGCGCATGCTGGCCAAGGGCGACATGCCGCTGTCGCGCATCGATGCCATCTGCCGCGCGCTGAGCCTGGACTTCGCCGACCTGGCGCGCCGCGTGGCCGACAGCCAACCGCTGCTGCAGGAGATGACGCCCGAGCAGGAGAACGCCGTGGTCGCCGACCGCAAGCTGCTGCTGATGGCCATCTGCGTGCTCAGCCAGTGGACGCTGGAGCAGATCGTGGCCACCTACCGCATGACCGAGGCCGAAGGCATCCGCTACCTGGCCCAGCTGGACCGCATCGGCATCATCGAACTGCGCCCCGGCAACCGCTACCGGCTGCGCCTGGCCAAAACCTTCCGCTGGCGCGCACGCGGGCCGGTGATGGAGTACTTCCGCGAGAACGCCGTGCTCGACTACTTCGGCGGCGGCTTCGACCAGCCGGGCGAAGGCATGCTGATGGTGCACGGCTCCATCGGCCGGCACCTGGCGCCCAGCTTCGTGGAACGCATACAGCGGCTGGCCCATGACTTTTCCCAGCAGCACCTGCAGGACCAGCGCCTGCCGCCGGGCCAGCGCGAGGGCTACACCCTGGTGCTGGCCATGCGCAGCTGGGAATTCACGGCGTTCACGGCGCTCCGAAGAGGCACTGTCTGACGGCGGCTGCAGGACGGCAGCCTGCGCTGCAGCGCCTGGCAACAAGGCTTCACCAAGGCGATACACAAGATTGCAAGACTTCGCGGCGCGGCAACCCGGGATTGACGATGGAGCTGCACCATGCAGTCATGGATTCCTTTCACCAGGACTCCAGCCCGATGAACCAAGGACAAGGAGCCGCCATGATTTCCCTTCGCACACCGCTGATCGCCGCCACCCTGGCCCTGGCCGGATGGGCCGGCACCGCGCAGGCCCAGGCCAACGTGACCTATGCGGCGCCGGGCGCCGCCATCTCGGTCCAGTTCGGCGCGCCGCCTCCCATGCGCTACGAGGCGGTTCCTGCACCGCGCCGCGGCTACGTCTGGGCTCCCGGCTACTGGCGCCCGCAGGGCCACCGCCATGCCTGGGTGGCCGGCCACTGGGTCAAGGCGCGTCCCGGCTATGTGTACCGCCAGCCCGTGTGGTCGCAGCAGGGTGGCCGCTGGGGCTACGCACCCGGCCGCTGGGACCGTGACCGCGACGGCGTGCCGGACCGCCATGACCGTCGCCCCAACAACCCCTACCGCCATTGATGGGCGCTTGCGCCCGGCATGAAGCCCGCCCCATCGGCGGGCTTTTTGCTGAGCGCTGTGGCCATGCCCACACTGGCTTCATACCAACATATGCATATAAAAGTGGCTCATTAAGTTCTCAGGAAAATATGGGAATTGATTCACCGGATTTCCCTGCACACCATGCGCCCCTCGTTTTTCCGCTCCTGGATTCCCGCCGCCGCCGCGGCCCTGGCCGTCTTCGGCTCCACCGCAGCGGTGGCAGCCGATTCGGCGGCTTCGTGGCCGCACCAGCCCGTGACCATGATCCTGGGCTTCCCGGCAGGCTCGGGCGTGGACGTGATCGCGCGCGGCGTGCAGGAGCCGCTGTCCCAGCGCCTGGGCCAGCCCCTGATCATTGACTACAAGTCGGGAGCGGCCGGCAACATCGCCAGCGAGATCGTGGCGCGCGCCAAGCCGGACGGCTACACGCTGGCCTTCGGCACGGCCGCCACGCACGGCAGCAATGCCGCGCTGTACAAGAAGCTGCCCTTCGACGTGGAAACCGACTTCGTGCCGGTGGCGCCGCTGATCGATGTGTCCAACGTGCTGACCATCAATCCCAACGTGATCAACGTCAAGAACCTCAAGGAGTTCGTGGACGAGATCAAGGCCAACCCCGGCAAGTACAACTACGCCTCCACGGGCAACGGCGCGGGCACGCACATGGCCTTTGCCGAGTTCAATGCGCGCCTGGGCCTGAACATGGTCCACGTGCCCTACAAGGGCGGCCCCGAGGCCATCACCTCGGTGCTGCGCGGCGAGACCTGCTGCATCATGAACCAGGTCCAGACCGTGCTGCCCCACTACAAGAGCGGCAAGGTGCGCCTGCTGGGCGTGACCACGGCCAAGCCCGTGGAAGTCATCAAGGAAGTGCCCACCATCGCCTCCAGCGGCCTGACGGGCACCAAGGGTTTCGACAGCTCGATCTGGTTCGGCATCTTCGCGCCCAAGGGCACGGACCCGGCCATCGTGGCCAAGCTCAGCCAGGCCGTGCGCGAGGTGCTGGAGCTGCCCGAGGTGCGTGCGCGCTTCGAGTCCCAGGGCAATGCCATCCGCATCGAAACGCCCGAGCAGTTCAAGAAAACCGTGCACAACGACCGCCTGAAGTGGGCACAGGTGGTCAAAGACGCGAAAATCAGCATCGATTGATGCCGCGCGCGCCCGCAGGCCCTGCCCCGCTGGCGCGCCTTTCCTCGTGAGTTCCTGGTGAGTCTATGTCCCTGACCGAACCGGCAGCCCCGGCCCCTGCGGGCCTGGCTGCCCTTGAAGAACGCCTGCGCGACGACCTCGTCGCCCTGGGCTGGCCTGCCAAGGCCTGGATTCCTCCCTCCACCCGCGACGGCCAGCCCGTGCACGATGTCCTGGTCATCGGCGCCGGCCAGGCCGGCCTGGCCCTGTCGGCCGCGCTGTCCCAGCTGGGCATCGCGGCCGTTTTGCTGGACAAGGCCCCGCTGGACTTCGAAGGCCCCTGGGCCACGACGGCGCGCATGGAAACCCTGCGCTCGCCCAAGGAGCTGACCGGCCCCGCGCTGGGCCTGCCCTCGCTGACCTTCCGCGCCTGGTTCATCGCCCAATGGGGCCGCGAAGCCTGGGCCGCGCTGGACAAGATCCCGCGCCTGCAGTGGATGGACTACCTGCGCTGGTACCGCCGCGTGATGCGCTGCGACGTGCGCAACGGCCACCAGGTCACGGCCATCCGCCCGCAGGCCGACGGCACGGTCGAGGTCGATGTGACGGCCGATGGCGCCTCGCGCACCTGGCTGGCGCGCCGCGTGGTGCTGGCCACGGGCCGCGACGGCCTGGGCGGCCCGCAGATCCCCGCCTTCATGCAGGGCGTGGAGCGCAGCCGCTGGGCGCACTCCTCCGACGTGCTCGACTACCGCCGCCTGGCCGGCCTGCACGTGGGCGTGGTGGGCGCGGGCTCCTCGGCCATGGACAGCGCGGCCACCGCGCTGGAGAACGGCGCCGCCAGCGTGGACCTGCTGGTGCGCCGCAGCGACCTGCCGCGCATCAACAAATCCAAGGGCTCGGGCACGCCCGGCCTCACGCACGGCCAGTTCCTGTTGCCCGACGCCTGGAAATGGCGCATACGCCACTACATCAACGTGCAGCAGGTGCCACCTCCGCACGGCAGCACGCTGCGCGTCTCGCGCCATGCCAACGCCCACTTCAACCTGGGCTGCGCCGTGCAGAAGGTGGAGCAGGACGGAGACAGGCTGCGCGTGGACACGCCGCGCGGCGTGTTCGTGCTGGACTTCCTGATCGTCTCCACCGGCTTTGCCATCGACTGGCGCCAGCGCCCCGAGTTCGCCGACCTGGCGCCCCATGTGCGCATCTGGAGCGACCGCTTCGTGCCCGAGGCGGGTGCCGAGGACCAGGAACTGTCGGACTCGCCCGACCTGGGCCCGCTGTTCGAGTTCCAGGAAAAGACGCCCGGCGCCCTGCCCGGCCTGGACCATGTGCACTGCTTTTGCTATCCGGCCGCGCTGTCGCACGGCACGGTGTCGGGTGATATCCCCGCCATCAGCGACGGCGCGCGCAAGCTGGCCCAGGGCCTGGCCTCGCTGTTCTACCGCGAGGACCTGGAACACCACTACGCCCAGCTGCAGTCCTATTCCGAGCCAGAGCTCGACGGCAGCGAATGGACGACCGCCGACCCCGAAGCCCGCGTGCGGGCCCTGGCAGACAAGACCTGAGATACCCATGACCACCGCCAACGACACCATCGACCGCCTGGCCGGCCTGACCGACCTGTCCCCCGTTTTCGCCACGCGCCGCCAGCGCGACAAGGTAGCCATTGCCACCCAGGCCTGCGAGGACCTGCTGCTGGGCGACGGCCTGGCCGACAGCCTGTCCCGCGCCGAGCGCCTGGTGCTGGCCAGCGAGCAATGCCGCGTCAGCGGCGTGCAGGCCCTGGCCGATGAATACCGCCAGCGTGCCGAGTCCCTGGGCGATGCCCTGACGCCCGCGCTGCGCACCGTGCTGGCCCAGCCCGGCGCCCAGACCGGCAATGCGCGCCTGGATGCGGCCCTGCACTTCGTGCGCACCCTGGCCCTGCACCCCGCCGAAAGCGACCGCGCCGCCCTGCTGGCCATGCCCGAGTCCGGCCTGTCCATCGACGACACCGTGCTGGTGGCCCAGCTGGTGGGCTTCATCGCCTACCAATTGCGCCTGTTCGCGGGCGTGCAGGCCATGGACGCGCTGGGCGGCCAGGCCAGCGCACCGGCTGCCGAAGCCGCCGCCGCACCCTTCGTGCACCCCGCCAACCTGCCGCCACCGGGCGAGCCGCTGCGCCGCAACGGCTACACCAGCGAAACGCTGGACTGGACGTCCTGGCTGCCCGTGCTCGACCCCGCCACGGCCACGGCCGAGCAGCAGGCCGTGCTGGACCTGAGCCACCCCAAGGCGCGCACTTCGGACTTCTACCTGCTGCTGGCCCGCCAGCCGCGCGTGCTGTCGGAGCGCTCGCAGGCCTTCAACGCCATCATGTATGCACCCGGTGGCCTGTCGCGCGCCGAGCGCGAGGTGGCGGCCACGGCCGTGTCGCGCTCCAACGGCTGCGTGTACTGCGCATCGGTCCACGCCCAGCGCTTCGAGCAGCTGGCCAAGCGCAACGATGTCATGGCCCAGATGTTCGATGACCCCGACACGGCCGGCACCAATGCGCGCGAACGCGCCATCATCCAGTCCTCGCTGGCGCTGACGCGCGCACCCGGCAGCTTTGGCGCCGCCCAGCTGCAGCCGCTGCGCGATGCCGGCCTCACCGACCAGGAAATCCTGGACATGCTGCATTCGGCCGCGCTGTTCGGCTGGGCGAACCGGTTGATGCTCAATCTCGGGAAAGAGAAGTACATCACCCCCTGAGGCGCTTACGCGCCTTCCCCCTCTCTCGCTACGCGGGAGGGGGACGACACCCTCGCGGCGGGGCGGCCCTTGCTCGGTGTCCCTGACTTGGGCCGCGCCAGTTTCATGCGCTGTGCATTAAGACGCGGCGCTTCACCTCAGTACACATCCCTGCGGTAACGACCTTCGACGATCAGGTCTTCGACGGCGGTAGCGCCCAGGATGTCGGCCAGCGCGGCATCGACGCCTGCGGCCATGCCGTCGGCGCTGCCGCAGACGTAGAGCACGGCGCCCTCGGCGATCCAGTCGCGCAGGGGTTCGGCGGCTTCGCGCAGGGCGTCCTGCACGTAGCGGCGCCGGGCCTGGTCGCGGGAGTAGATGAAGTCGGCGCGCTGCAGCTTGCCTGCGGCCAGCCAGCCGGAGACCTCGGCCTCGCAGTACCCGTCATGGGCCCGCTGGCGCTCACCGAACAGCAGCCAGTTGCGGTGGCGGCCTGCGTGCATGCGCGCCAGCAGGTGGCCGCGCAGGCCGGCATAGCCGGAGCCGTTGCCGATGAAGATGGCCGGCGCATCGGGCTCGGCATCTGCCTCTTCACGCGGCTCGAAGGCGCGGTTTTCCACCAGTCTCATGGCCACGGATGTGCCCTGGGCCGCATGCGCCGTCAGCCAGCCCGAAGCCACGCCCAGGCCGCCGTCATGGCGGGCCTGGCGCACCAGCAGCCGCACATGGCCGTCCTGCGGCAGCGAGGCGACCGAGTAGCTGCGCGGCAGCAGTGGCCGCAGCGCATCGGCCACGGCCTGGGGCGCGGTGCCGGGGGCGATGTCGCCCGGGGCCGGCAGCACGCTGGCGGCCAGCGCCTCACCCAGCGTGCAGGTCTGCTGGCGCCATTGCACGGGTGCCGAGCCGTCACATTCCTGGGCGGCCAGCCAGGCCTGCACGGTGGCTGCGCCATGGCGGGGCAGCACCTCGGCCAGCGCACCAGCCCGCCACAGCGGGGCCACGCCTTCGGGCGGTGCCAAGTCCAGCACATAAAGCCCTGCGCCCTGGCTGCCCGCATTGCACAGGCTGCGCGCCTGCAGCGGCCATGCGGCAAAGGCCGTGGCATCGGCCAGCGGGCCTGCAGCGGACGCAGGCAGCGCATCCGATGCAGGCGGCAAGGCCCCGAAATGCCCAGCCAGCGCCTGCTGCCAGGCATTCCAGGCCTGGGGTTGCTCGCCATCCATCTCGATCAGCGGAAACACGGGCTGCGCGCCCAGGCGGCGCAGTTGGTGGTCCAGCGCATGACCAAAGCCGCAGAAAGCCGCGTACTGCCGGTCGCCCAGCGCCAGCAGGCCGTATTGCAGGTGCGGCAGGGCCGAGCCCGAGGCCGCGCCCAGCAGGCGCGCAAAGCGGCGCGCGGCATCAGGCGGGTCGCCTTCGCCGAAAGTGCTGGCCACGAAGAGCACGCGCCGGTGGTGGCGCAGTTGCTCGGCATCCAGCGCCGCCACGGATTGCAGGCTGGCCGCCATGCCTGCACCGCGCAGCGCGGCCACGGTGGCCACGGCCAAGCGCTCGGCGCGGCCGGCCTGGCTGGCAAAGGCGACCAGCACGGTGTCCTGGCCCGCAGACGTGGACGGTGGCGGCTCCTTCATCAGCGCCTGGCGCTCCTTGGCCAGGGCGCGCGCCTTGCGCCGGCGGTCCAGGTAGAGCATCCAGCCCGTGATGGCGAACAGGGGCATGATCAGCGAGGCCAGCGTCATGAAGATGCGCCCCGGCATGCCGAAATAGGTGCCCATGTGCAGCGGGTAGATGGCGCCCACGGCGCGGCGGCCCGTGGGCAGGTCGGCATAGCGTTCGTCGCGCTGCACGGCGCCGTCGGGCAGCAGGGCCATCTGGTTGCGCGCGCGCTCATGGGCGGCATCGGCATCCAGCCAGCTGATCTGCAGGGGCTGGCCCGCGCGCTCGGGCAGGCGCAGCTGGGCGAACTGCCAGCCATGGGCGATGCGCTCGAAGGCGGCCCAGCCGGGCGCGATGTCGATGGACTGCTGCGCGCCAGCCGGCTCAGGCCGGCCGTCACCGGGTTTCGAGGACGGCGCCGCGGGAGCGGCCACACGCGGCGGCACGCCGGCCCAGCCATCCACCGTGCTGCGCACCACGCCAAAGGCCCAGTACATGCCGGTGCAGGTGAACACCACATAGGCCACCAGGGCCCAGGTGCCCGCCACCGAGTGCAGGCCCCAGAGAAAGGAGCGGCCCTTGAGCGCCGGATCGAAGGTCAGCCATGTGCGCCATGACAGCGGCCGGCGCGGCCAGCGCAGGTACAGGCCCGACAGCGACAGCATCAGCAACAGGCCGGCCAGCGTGCCCGTGATGGGCTTGCCGTCATCGCGCGACAGCAGCAGCCAGCGGTGCAGGCGCTCCACCCATTCGAAAAACTCCGTGCCGTGCTGCTCAGGCAGCTGCGCGCCCGTGTAGGGATCGACAAAGACCGTCTGGCCCCGGCGCTGGCCGGCCGGCGGCTTGAAGGCCACCTGGGCCGAGCGGCCGGGCTCGGCAAAGACGGTGATGCGCTGGACCACGCGCTGCTCGCCGGCCTCGCGCAGCGCCTGCGCAATCTGCGGCGGCGCCAGCGGCGCGGCATCACGCGCGGGCACGGAGGCCGTGCCGGGATTCATCCATCCCAGGATCTCCTCGTGGAACGAGAACACCGCGCCCGACAGCCCGATGACGATGAGCACCGTACCGGCCGTAATGCCGACGAACCAGTGCAACTGGAACCAGATTTTCTTGAAAGTCATGGGGAGCAGGCGAGCAGGCGACGTCGGTCGGAAATCCATTGCGGTGCGCAACGGAACATCAGGACAGAACGGTGCATGGAAGGCAGGCGGGCAGAGATGAAAGTGTGCGGCACCTGTGCATCGGCCCCGGGCGGCGTTGGCCGGGACTTGTCGACGGAAGGCGCCAATCAGCGAGAAATTCTAAATTGTTCTCATTTACGGCGTGTTGCACGCGCGATAGGCCCGCAAGGCGGCCTGGGGTTACGGGTAGGCTTGAGCCGCCGGGATGCAACGCCTGCGCCCAATGGAAATCGCCTGCCGAAACTGGTTCGGCAGGCGATGGTTCAGCTCCTCTTCAACCGTGTGTCAACCGCGTCTGCGGCGCAGATTCCACAGGCCTGCAGCCAGCATCAGCAGCATGGCCATGGCGAGCATGCGCGGTTCGAGCGCAGGAATCGGCGTGGCATCCGGTGCCGCACCCACACGCGCCGGACCGCTGGGATCCACGATCACGCCATTGGCTGCGCGATCGTCATCACCCTGGCCGCCATCGGTGACCACCACCGAGGTCGTATTGCCCGACACCACCGCACCCGGAGGCTGATACCAGGAGTCCGCCGCCCCTGCGGACGCTGGACCGAACTTCCAGTACGCCATGCCGGTCACCGGACCCGGCCAGGTGACGCTGACCGTGATCGAGCTGCTGGCCGTACAGCCCCGGGCCACGAAGTGCACATTGCCGTACGGGAAGCTCAACTGGCCCGGCGCACCCGCCGCAGCCGCGACGAAGGACGACTGCGACACATCGAACCCGCAGCCCGCGCCACCACCGCTCAAGGTCGCCGTGGCGTTGCCTGCCCCGGTGGCTGTCGGACCCGTGAAGGTCGTTCCGAGCACGTTGAGCGAAGTCGTTGTGGCAGGTCCGGTGTTGCCATTGCCAGGATTGGTCTGGGTCGCGCTGATCGTGTGCAGACCCGGCGTCGGCAAGCCGCCGCCTGGCGTGCAGCTCCACGTCTGATCGGCCGCGACGATTGCCGTACACAGTGTCGTCGAGCCATCCTTCACCGTGATCGTGTAGCCCGGCGTGCCGGTGCCGGATATCTGCGGATAGCCTCCCACCGTGGTCGGCGAAACCGTCAGCGTCGGAGCCACCGGCACCTGCGTGCTGGGAGTGACCGGCGTTGCTGGTGTCGATGCACAGTTCACAGTGCAACCTGCCGTCGGATTGACCGGGCTGATGCCACCCGACGGATCGTAGGAAGCCGTGTTCGTGCTCGACCCCACAGCCGTCGGCACAGCCGGCAGATTGAAGCTGGTGTTGCCTCCCGCTGCCACTGCCGCAGTGAAGTTCACCGTGCAAGACAGGATCGCCGTGCCATTGCCCACGAAGGGGAAGGTATTGGGCATGCAGGTCGCACTGGCCACGTTTGCACCGGTCGGCACGCCCGTGATGCTGATACCCGCAGGCACCAGGTCCTTGATGGTCACGCTGTTGGCGGGACCAAAGGCACTGGCCGCATTCGCTACCGTGAAGGCGTAGTTGAACGGCGTGCCCACAGCCAGGCTGCCGGGGTTGGCCTTGGTGACCGTCAGCGCAGGAGTACCAGGGGTCACCGGCGTGGAAGGCGTCGATGCGCAATCCGTCGTGCAACCGGCCGTCGGATTGACGGGGCTGATGCCGCCCGACGGATCGTAGGAGGCCGTGTTGGTGCTCGAACCCACAGCCATCGGAACAGCCGGCAGGTTGAAGCTGGTGCTGCCACCGGCCGCCACTGCCGCAGTGAAGTTCACCGTGCAAGACAGGATCGCCGTCCCATTGCCCACGAAGGGGAAGGTGTTGGGCGTGCAGGTTGCACTGGCCACGTTTGCACCAGTCGGTACGCCCGTGATGCTGATTCCTGCCGGCACCAGGTCCTTGATGGTCACGCTGGTGGCAGGACCGAAGGCACTGGCAGCGTTGGACACGGAGAACGCGTAGTTGAACGCAGTCCCCACGGCCAGACTGCCAGGGTTGGCCTTGGTGACCGTCAGCGCTGGCGTACCAGGTGTCACCGGCGTGGAAGGCGTCGACGCGCAGTTCGTCGTGCAACCCGCCGTCGGATTGACGGGGCTGATGCCGCCCGACGGATCGTAGGAAGCCGTGTTGGTGCTCGAACCCACAGCCGTCGGCACAGCCGGCAGGTTGAAGCTGGTGTTACCACCGGCCGCCACTGCCGCAGTGAAGTTCACCGTACACGTCAGCACGGAGCTGCCGTTACCCGCAAACGGGAAGGTGTTGGGCGTGCAGGTCGCACTGGACACGTTCGCGCCGGTCGGCGCACCCGTGATGCTGATCCCCGCAGGCACCAGGTCCTTGATGGTCACGCTGGTGGCGGGACCAAAGGCACTGGCCGCATTGGACACGGAGAACGCGTAGTTGAACGGCGTGCCCACAGCCAGGCTGCCGGGATTGGCCTTGGTGACCGTCAACGCAGGCGTGCCAGGCGTGACTGGAGTCACCGGTGTGGAAGCGCAGTCTGTTGTGCACCCTGCCGTCGGATTGACAGGGCTGATGCCGCCCGCCGGATCGTAGGAGGCAGTGTTCGTGCTCGAGCCCACAGCCGTCGGCACAGCCGGCAGGTTGAAGCTGCTGTTGCTGCCAGCTGCCACCGGTGTGGTGAAGCTCACCGTACAAGACAGGATCGCCGTGCCATTGCCCACGAAGGGGAAGGTGTTGGGCGTGCAGGTCGCACTGGACACGTTCGCGCCGGTCGGCACACCCGTGATGCTGATCCCCGCAGGCACCAGGTCCTTGATGGTCACGCTGGTGGCGGGACCAAAGGCACTGGCCGCATTGGACACGGAGAACGCGTAGTTGAACGGCGTGCCCACAGCCAGGCTGCCGGGATTGGCCTTGGTGACCGTCAACGCAGGCGTGCCAGGCGTGACTGGAGTCACCGGTGTGGAAGCGCAGTCTGTTGTGCACCCTGCCGTCGGATTGACAGGGCTGATGCCGCCCGCCGGATCGTAGGAGGCAGTGTTCGTGCTCGAGCCCACAGCCGTCGGCACAGCCGGCAGGTTGAAGCTGCTGTTGCTGCCAGCTGCCACCGGTGTGGTGAAGCTCACCGTACAAGACAGGATCGCCGTGCCATTGCCCACGAAGGGGAAGGTGTTGGGCGTGCAGGTCGCACTGGACACGTTCGCGCCGGTCGGCACACCCGTGATGCTGATGCCTGCAGGCACCAGGTCCTTGATGGTCACGCTGGTGGCAGGACCGAAGGCACTGGCAGCGTTGGACACGGAGAACGCATAGTTGAAGGGCGTGCCCACGGCCAGGCTGCCAGGGTTGGCCTTGGTGACCGTCAACGCAGGCGTACCTGGCGTGACCGGAGTCACCGGTGTGGAAGCGCAGTCTGTCGTGCAACCTGCCGTCGGATTGACCGGGCTGATTCCACCCGACGGATCGTAGGAGGCAGTGTTCGTGCTCGAACCCACAGCCGTCGGCACAGCCGGCAGGTTGAAGCTGGTGTTGCCACCCGCTGCCACTGCCGCCGTGAAGTTCACCGTACACGTCAGCACGGAGCTGCCATTGCCCGCAAACGGGAAGGTGTTGGGCGTGCAGGTCGCACTAGCCACGTTTGCACCAGTCGGCACGCCCGTGATGCTGATGCCTGCCGGCACCAGGTCCTTGATGGTCACGCTGGTGGCGGGGCCGAAGGCTCCAGCCGCATTCGCTACCGTGAAGGCGTAGTTGAACGCAGTTCCCACAGCCAGGCTGCCCGGGTTGGCCTTGGTGACCGTCAGCGCAGGAGTACCAGGGGTCACCGGCGTGGAAGGCGTGGAAGCGCAGTCTGTCGTGCACCCTGCCGTCGGATTGACCGGGCTGATGCCGCCCGACGGATCGTAGGAGGCCGTGTTCGTGCTCGAGCCCACCGCCGTCGGAACAGCTGGCAGGTTGAAGCTGGTGTTGCCACCCGCTGCCACTGCCGCAGTGAAGTTCACCGTGCAAGACAGGATCGCCGTACCATTGCCCACGAAGGGGAAGGTGTTGGGCGTGCAGGTTGCACTGGTCACGTTTGCACCAGTCGGTACGCCCGTGATGCTGATACCCGCAGGCACCAGATCCTTGATGGTCACGCTGGTGGCAGGACCGAAGGCACCGGCAGCGTTGGACACGGAGAACGCGTAGTTGAACGCAGTTCCCACAGCCAGGCTGCCCGGGTTGGCCTTGGTAACCGTCAGCGCAGGCGTGCCAGGCGTGACCGGAGTCACCGGTGTGGAAGCGCAGTCTGTCGTACACCCTGCCGTCGGATTGACCGGGCTGATGCCGCCCGATGGATCGTAGGAGGCCGTGTTCGTGCTCGAGCCCACAGCCGTCGGCACAGCTGGCAGGTTGAAGCTGCTGTTGCTGCCAGCTGCCACCGGTGTGGTGAAGCTCACCGTACACGTCAGCACGGAACTGCCGTTACCCGCAAACGGGAAGGTATTGGGCGTGCAGGTCGCACTGGCCACGTTTGCGCCGGTCGTCACGCCCGTGATGCTGATGCCCGCAGGCACCAGGTCCTTGATGGTCACGCTGGTGGCGGGGCCGAAGGCACCGGCAGCGTTGGACACGGAGAACGCGTAGTTGAAGGGCGTGCCCACAGCCAGGCTGCCGGGATTGGCCTTGGTGACCGTCAGCGCAGGAGTACCAGGGGTCACCGGCGTGGAAGGCGTCGATGCGCAATCCGTCGTGCAACCCGCCGTCGGATTGACGGGGCTGATGCCGCCCGATGGATCGTACGAGGCTGTGTTCGTGCTCGAACCCACCGCCGTCGGCACAGCCGGCAGGTTGAAGCTGGTGTTGCCACCCGCTGCCACTGCCGCAGTGAAGTTCACCGTGCAAGTCAGCACGGAGCTGCCATTGCCCGCAAACGGGAAGGTATTGGGCGTGCAGGTCGCACTGGCCACGTTTGCGCCGGTCGGCACACCCGTGATGCTGATCCCCGCAGGCACCAGGTCCTTGATGGTCACGCTGGTGGCAGGACCGAAGGCACCGGCAGCGTTGGACACGGAGAACGCATAGTTGAAGGGCGTGCCCACGGCCAGGCTGCCAGGGTTGGCCTTGGTGACCGTCAACGCAGGCGTACCCGGTGTGACCGGAGTCACCGGCGTAGAAGCGCAGTCTGTCGTGCAACCCGCCGTCGGATTGACCGGGTTGATGCCACCCGCTGGATCGTAGGAAGCCGTGTTCGTGCTTGAGCCCACAGCCGTCGGCACAGCCGGCAGGTTGAAGCTGCTGTTGCTGCCAGCTGCCACCGGGGTGGTGAAGCTCACGGTGCAAGACAGGATCGCCGTGCCATTGCCCACGAAGGGGAAGGTATTGGGCGTGCAGGTCGCGCTGGCCACGTTTGCGCCGGTCGGCACACCCGTGATGCTGATGCCTGCCGGCACCAGGTCCTTGATGGTCACGCTGGTGGCAGGACCGAAGGCACTGGCGGCATTCGCTACCGTGAAGGCGTAGTTGAACGGCGTGCCCACAGCCAAGCTGCCGGGGTTGGCCTTGGTAACCGTCAACGCAGGCGTGCCAGGGGTCACCGGCGTGGAAGGCGTCGATGCGCAATCCGTCGTACACCCCGCCGTCGGATTGACCGGGCTGATGCCGCCCGACGGATCGTAGGAAGCCGTGTTCGTGCTCGAGCCCACAGCCGTCGGCACAGCCGGCAGGTTGAAGCTGGTGTTGCCACCCGCTGCCACTGCCGCAGTGAAGTTCACGGTGCAAGACAGGATCGCCGTGCCATTGCCCACGAAGGGGAAGGTGTTGGGCGTGCAGGTCGCGCTGGCCACGTTTGCGCCGGTCGGCACACCCGTGATGCTGATGCCTGCCGGCACCAGGTCCTTGATGGTCACGCTGGTGGCAGGACCGAAGGCACTGGCGGCATTCGCTACCGTGAAGGCGTAGTTGAAGGGCGTGCCCACAGCCAAGCTGCCGGGGTTGGCTTTGGTGACCGTCAGCGCAGGAGTACCAGGCGTCACCGGCGTGGAAGGCGTCGATGCGCAATCCGTCGTGCAACCGGCCGTCGGATTGACCGGGCTGATGCCGCCGGACGGATCGTAGGAGGCCGTGTTCGTGCTCGAACCCACCGCCGTCGGAACAGCTGGCAGGTTGAAGCTGGTGTTGCTGCCAGCTGCCACCGGGGTGGTGAAGCTCACCGTGCAAGACAGGATCGCCGTGCCATTGCCCACGAACGGGAAGGTGTTGGGCGTGCAGGTCGCGCTGGCCACGTTTGCGCCGGTCGGCACACCCGTGATGCTGATACCCGCAGGCACCAGGTCCTTGATGGTCACGCTGTTGGCAGGACCGAAGGCACTGGCAGCGTTGGACACGGAGAACGCGTAGTTGAAGGGCGTGCCCACAGTCAGGCTGCCAGGGTTGGCCTTGGTGACACTGAGGTTCACCACGCTCACAAAATGAATTTGTGCGGCGCTTGGCGAATACGCGTTTGCTCCCACGGTGAACGTGCCACCCAGAGTTCCTGCAGGAATGCTGGTGGCGATGCTGTAGGTACCACTTGCTGTGCTGGTGGCAGTGATCGAGCAGATGCCCAGAGTTGCGCCACTTGTTCCAGTGGTGCACGTGGCCGACGCACCTGCCGCGCCACCGTTCAGCTTCACGCCGGCAGCACCGGCAAAGGTGACGACCTCGCCGCCCTTGGGATTGCCACCGGCATCGCGCACATACGCTTCCACCACATCGGTTGCCGTGCCATTTGCCGCCGCGTTGTCGCTCACGACACGCAGGCCCGAATTGCTTGCCGAGGCATTGCCGGCGACAAAGGCCATCGATTGCGGGCTGTTGCCGATGGCAGTTGCACCCACCGTGGCGGCAGCCGAGTAAGTCGATGCGGTCACGCTGGTGAACGACACCGAGCAGGTCGCCGCCGCACCCGCAGTCGTGCAACTGGCGGTGGCAGGCGCCGCTCCGGCAGGCGTCACGCTGAAGTTCACGGCAACGCCGGTGACTGGATTGCCGAACGCATCCTTGGTGACCACGGAAACGACGTCCTGGCCGCCACCGGCTGCCTGGTTGTTCACGTCGACCGACATGGTCGAATTGGCGGGATCGACGGCACCTGCCGTAAAGACATAGGCAGCCGTCGCACCGTACGTATTGCCACCGGAGCTGACGCCGCTGCCGCTCAATGCGCCGCTCGCGATGCTTGCGCCGGAAGTGTAGGAACCCGCGACGGTTGTCTTGGCGGTGACCTGGCAGGTACCGGCCGCATTGGTGGTGCAAGTACCGCTGAAGGTGATGTTTGCGGTGGGAGAGAACGTGACAACGCTTCCGGCCACCGGATTGCCGTTGACATCTCCCACAAACGCTTCAAGCACATCTGTCGCCGAGCCATTGGCCGTGGCCGGACTGCTGACGGTACGTACCCCCGACCTGGCGGGGTCGGCGGCATTGGCCGTGAAGTTGATCACGGCCGGACTGCCGTTTGCCACGCTCTGGGTGGTGGTGCCGTTGTTGTCCGTGGCTGTGAAGCTCGCCGCACCCGCCACGGTGGATGTCACCGTGATGGAGCAGCGCGCTGGATTCGCATTGGCCGCAATCGTGCAGGAAGTTGCCGACGGCGTGCCGGCGCCGGTATGGACAAAGCCGATGGTGTGGGCGACCGTATCGACGGTTGCATTGCCATTGGCGTCCTGCAGTGCAACGGTCACCGTGCCGGTGCTCGTACCGTCGGCCATCACCGAGAGCGGCGTGGCACTGAGCAGATTGCCACTGGCTGTATTGCTGGGCGGCCCGGCAATGAAGTTGACCGATACCGGACTGCCATTGCTCACGGCCGTTCCGTTGTCCGTTGCCGTGAAACTTGCAGTGCCGACCGTGGCCGATTTCACCGTCACGGAGCAGGTGGCCGGATTGGCGTTGGCCGCGATCGTGCACGTGGGTGCGGCCGGCGTGGTCGTGCCCACGCCCGTTTTGGTGAAGACAATCGTGTGCGCCACCGTATCCGTGGCGGGATTACCATTGGCATCGCGCAGGGTCACGCTGATCGAGCTCGTGGCAGTGTTGTCTGCGACAACGCTGAGCGGACTGGCACTGATCAGGTTTCCATTCGCGCCATTGCTGGGCGGCCCGGCCGTGTAGTTCACCACAGCCGTAGCCGTGGCGGCCGAGCCATTGATGGTGAAACCAAAGGTGCCACTGCCGACTGCGGTAGGTGCCGTGACGGTTGCCGTGTAAACCCCTGCGCTGCACGAACCCGCGCCGACCGCAGGCGAGCCCTGTGTTCCGCTGTTCAGCGTGAAGGCCACCGTATTGGCACAGGTCGCAATCGAATTGCCTGACGCATCCTTGAGCTGCGCCGTCAATGTGCTGGTTGCGGTGCCATTGGCAATGATCAAGGTCGGACTCGCAACGATGGTCGAGGCGCTGGTACTTGGCGGACCCGCCGTGTAGCTCACTGAAGCCGTAGCAACTGCGGCAGAGCCGTTGATGGTGAATCCGAAGATCCCGCTGCCGACCGCCGTGGGCGATGTGACGGTGCCCGTATAGATGCCGGCAGTACATGAGGCCGCGCCCACACTCGGCGTTCCCTGCGTTCCGCCGTTCAGGGTGAATGCCACCGTGTTCGTGCAGGTGTTGATCGGATTGCTGCTGGCATCGACCAGTTGCACGCGCAGCACGCTGGTGGAGCTGCCGTTGGCCACGATCGATGTCGGTGTGGCGACTATCGTGGATGCACTCGTGCTCGGCGTTGCGGCCACATAGGAGACCGTTGCGGTGGCAACAGCCGCAGACCCGTTGATGGTGAATCCGAAGGTTCCGCTGCCGACCAGCACCGGCGATGTCACCGTCCCCGTGTACATGCCGGCACTGCAGCCCGTGACGCTGACGGCAGGAACGCCTTGCGTCCCCGCATTGAGGGTGAAGGCCACCGTATCGGTACAGGTGGTGACAAGGTTGCCTAAAGCATCCTTCAACTGCACGGCCAAGGTGCTGGTGGAGACGCCGTTGGCCGCAATCGATGGCGGACTCGCGGCGATTTCAGACCCGCTCGTGCTGGCCGGCAGCCCGGTGAAGCTGTAAGCAACCGGCGAAGGCTGATAGGTCACTGCGCCAGATACCGGACTTCCACCCAATGGAAGATTGGAGAACGTGGCACCAGCGACTGACGACGACAAGGTCACGGGTGTGGTGAATGTTCCGGCGACACTGCTGCTGGCATTGATGGGAGACGCGCACTTTCCGCTGGAGTTGGTCGTGCAGCTGACTGCGGCGGAGCCGCCATTGAACGTGACACCTGCAGGCGGCGCTGCGAAGGTGACGGTGTCACTGCCCCCTGTCCAGGCATTGCCTTGGCCGTCAACAATGTAGACCTCCAGCAAGTCGCTGCTGCCGACAGGTTGATTGTTGGTCGTCGCCAGAACGCCGGATTTCAAGGCACAGGGAAAACCGGTGACGCTTGCCGCCGTTGAAAGCTGCGAGGTCTGGGCTCCACCGGAATTGCTGTCCGTCACTGTGACCCGCACCTGGCCGCTGAGATACGAAGGAACGGTCAGCGTTCCCGAGGCTCCGGCCATGGTTTCGGAGCCCAGATAGACCTGCGCATCGTTGACGCCCGCGCCGGTCGGCGACCAAAAGGCTTCCACCGTATACGGTGCCGGCTCGCTCGCATTGGCATTTGCCGTGATATTGAATGTCCAGGTGCAGGCGGCGGTGTCACTGGCGCCAACGCCAAGGGTGGGGGTCCATCCGGTTTGTCCATTGCCCGTCGTCAGCAAACTGATGCCTGAGTTTGCAGCCACAGGCACGGAAAACAGCGTGTTCTGAGAAATCTTGAAGAAATCACGCGTAGTGATACGAATGGCACTTCTCGACTGGCTTGTCATCTTGTTGTTGCCAATCAATCCTGGTGCCGTACCCGTACCACCGATATTCACCCCGTCCCCGCCGCCAGTGAAGTTGTTATCGGTCACCGTCACTACCTGCGTCGTGCCTGAGGCTGCCGTATTCACCGTTGGTGCCGACACATGCGTTGGCGATGACCCGGTATAGGCGGCGATAGGCAGCGAGAAGGTATTACCCGTCACGGCCAGACCAATTCCATTGGCCAGGCTGATCGTTCCATCAACCGACACCACGGCCCTGGGCGCATTTCCACCAGTCGGGCTCAGTGCGATATTCGAATTTTTGATCGTCAATCCGTTGACGGTCATGTTCGACATGACCTGGAAAAACTGCTCGAGCTGCATTCCCCCGATAGGGTTGGGCAGATTCGTTACCGTGAAATTATCGACAACGATGTTGGAAACCGTGCCTGTACCGTTGCTTGCGGCAACGGAAATGGCCGAGCCCTTGTTATTGCCGTAATTTCCATTCCATATCGCGGAGTTGATTGTGCTATTGGCAAAGAATACGTTTTGTGCGCCTTGATGAATCTCCGCGTACAGCTCGCAGTTGAACGGCGTCCCCTCTCCCGCAGGGGTTGGCGCCACATTCACCAGACCGACGCGATCAATGATGACATTGTTTGCTGAGGAGCCAACGACGAATACCGCTTCGCCACAGGTCATGTTGGGCGAATTGGTGAGAGTGATATTCTTCCCACCAAGATAAAAGGTTTCCCAGGCGGAGTCCGCCCAGTTCTGGACTTGTATGACTCCCCCGAAATCGATGGTCAATGAGCCCGTGCCGGCTGGCACGGTGCCTTTGATCCAGTACCAGGCGCCACCGGCACCAGTGGTGGTGCCCGTATCGCCGCCGCTGATCATCTGGGTTTGACCACAGGCATTGGTGGCTCCCGTCACGGCGCCGGACTGGGCTCCGCTGACGAATGTGTTGGCACAGCGCACGTAAACCGTCTGATTGTCGATATACGGATGGAGGTTTCCGGCCGCATCCTTGGATGTCCCGCTCTGTATGGTTCGTACCGACGTAGTCAGTGTCGGCGCAAAGACGATGGAAACATCGGCACTCGGATCCAGCGTTTGCAGCGTGTAGTTGGCTGCCTGAATGGCCGCTCGCAGCGTACATGCGCCAGCAAAGGTACCCCCCAGCGTGCTGACACAGGTGGTTGGTGTCGTTGCATTGGCATTTGGAGCGTCGCTGTTGTCGGTGACCGTGAAAACGATGGTCGCCGCGAGTGCCGTGGATGAAATACCGGCGCACGAAAGCAGCAGCAACGAGAACAAGTACCTCGCTGCACGCCATTTTCGTAAAAACACCGAACCAGGCAGGCGATCAAGAACGCGCATGATATTCCCCATTTTTTCAAGGAAATCAGACAGGAAAATATTTTCCCCAATGGCAATGGCCATCAGTTGTACCCAGCGCATTTGCATCGCCGCACCTCGGATAGTTCTATTTGAGTCAAGAACTCACAACTCACCTTGCAACCGGTGACATTGGAAGTAACAGGGTTTCGCGCAGATCCTGCGCGTCAATCAAAAAAGGTGGATTTCCATCAGCGCTTGCGCACTGCTCCATTGCCCATTGAGCCGGGCACAACTTCAGCCGGGTTTGCGATGCAAATCATTTTTTTCCTCCCTCAACGAACCATATTCACCGTGCTTGTATTTTTTCCAGTGGCGGGCCAGTTTCCATAGACCTTCACCTGTGCAACGGTAAGTCGCCTATCCGACAGATATACAACTCATGGTTAACCCATGCAGGTCCAATCGACCAGAACATGCACTGACAAACCACTGCACACATCGATAGGCTAAATCATGTTTTTTTCTATTTCAATAGTTTTTTTACATGGAATCGGAGACTCGTGCCAGCGCTACGAGGGAGGCGCTTGAGCGATCTAGGGAATACCCTGAATCAGCCACACCACATACAGGTAGTAACTGGTGGTATCCCCAGTACGACTGGAACCGGCTGCGCAAGCCACATAGAATCGCCCCTGCAGGAGAGCAGGCGGGCACCACGGTGCCGAGCCTCACCGAAGGCGCAAACTCCCATACACGCTCAGGTTCCGTACTGCAAACACAACATGCCGTCTGGAGAGCCGCCGCACGCAATATGCGGCGCACCGAAGGAGCAAGCCCCGTTCCCATGGACGGCGGTGAATCTCTCAGGTACCAAGGACAGGGGGAGCGGCAGCTGCGTCACGACGGACGCCGGCTGCTTGCTATTGAATCCATAGCTACCAGCTTCCGCGGGACCGGCACATGCCTTTGAAAGGGCATTGTCATGCGCGTTATCGTTCTCGGAGCCGGCCTGATCGGCACCGCCTCGGCCTACTATCTGCAATCTCTCGGTCATGAAGTGACCGTCATCGACCGTCAGGCTGCGCCCGGCGCCGAAACCAGCTTTGCCAACGGCGGGCAGATCTCGGTCAGCCATGCCGAACCCTGGGCCAACCCCGGCGCACCGCTGAAGTTGCTGGGCTGGCTGGGCCGGCAGGACGCCCCCCTGCTGTTCCGCCTGCGCGCCGACATGCGCCAGTGGCTCTGGGGCCTGTCCTTCCTGCGCAACTGCACGCCCGCGCGCACGCGCCACAACATCCAGCAGATCGTTCGCCTGGGCACCTACAGCCGAGAGGCTCTGCAGCAGCTGCGGTCGGACACCGGCATCCAGTACGAGCAGCGCATGCAGGGCATCCTGCACTTCTACACGAACGCCCGCGAGTTCGAGGGCGCGCTCAAGCCCACCGAGCAGATGCAGGCCCTGGGCTGCGACCGCCGCCTGATCGACGCCGACGAAGCCGTGCGCCTGGAGCCGGCCCTGGCCCATGTGCGCGGGCAGATAGCGGGCGCCACCTATACGGCCGAGGATGAATCGGGCGACGCCAACCTCTTCACGCGCGAGCTGGCACGCATTGCCACCACCACGGGCGTGCAGTTCCGCCACGGCCACCACGTCATGGCGCTGCGCACCACGGGTGCGGGCGCAAGCCGCCATATCGACCATGTGGAGGTGACCAATGCCGATGGCCGCTACGAACGCATCCAGGGCGACGCCTATGTGCTGGCCATGGGCTCGTTCAGCCCGCTGCTGGCCCAGCCGCTGGGGCTGCACCTGCCCATCTACCCGGCCAAGGGCTACTCTGTGACCCTGCCGGTGCTGGACCCCACCAAGGCCTACCAGGTCAGCCTCACGGACGATGAGTTCAAGCTGGTGTTCTCGCGCTACACCGGCGCGCAGGGCGACCGCCTGCGCATTGCCGGCACGGCCGAGTTCAACGGCTACGACCGCAACCTGGACCCCGTGCGCTGCGAGGCCATCGTGCGGCGCGTGCAGCAGCTGTTCCCTGGCGCCGGCGATACCGGGCGCGCCCAGTTCTGGAGCGGCCTGCGCCCCGCCACGCCCAGCAATGTGCCGCTGATCGGACGCTCGCCCATCGCCAACCTGTTCCTGAACACCGGCCACGGCACGCTGGGCTGGACCCATGCCTGCGGCTCCGGCATGGCGCTGGCCGACCTGGTCAGCGGCAGGCAGCCGGCCGTGGATTTCGATTTTCTGGGAGCCGCAGCCATGGACCCGGATCGCAGCGCAGGCACGGTGCGCCCGCGCGCGGTCTGAGGTGCAGACGGTGTGTACCGTGTGTACGGCGTGTACGGCGTGTACGGCGCCTAGGCAGTGAACACCGTCAACACCCCGGCGAAGCGGTGCAGGCGGGCGTCCATGATCTCGGCTTCGGCGACGAAGCCGATCAATGGCACATCGCCCAGTGCGTGGCGCAGGGTGCGCAGTTCGGCATCGGGGCCGCCGAACAGGCCGCCGCCGCGGCCCCGGCAACTGATGTAGATGGCGCCACGGATGCGGGGCTGTGCCTCGCCTTCGGGCGCCGCCTCCTCGGGCTCCGCCGCATCGCGCAGCGCGGCGCCCAGTTGCAGCAGTTCCTGGCGCGCGACCTGGGCCTGGCGGCGGCAGAAGATCACCGAATGCCCGGCCTCCACGGCCGATGACAGGGCCACGCCCTGGCGCAGCGGGTCCAGCCCGACCAGGGTCAGCACCTGGGCCTCTTCGGTGAGCACGCCGTGGGCCATGCCCCGGCCCGGCGGCGCAATGGCCGCCAGCGTGCTGCGCACCGTGGTCAGCGCGGGCTGCCAGTCGCTGCCTTCCAGCTCCACGCCCAGTAGTTGCAGCAGGCGCTGCAAGGCCGGATCGCCATTGAGCCCGGTGACCAGGGCGCCGCGCGCCTCGGTGATCTCCAGGCCCTCGCCCAGCGGCACGCAGCCCTGGGCCATGCCCGTGATGCAGGGCACGCCCGCACCGAAGGCCACGCCCGAGAAGCCTCCGCTGAAAATGCCGCGCGCATCCGCATGCTGCGCATGCAGGTCCTCGGTGCGGCAGGCGATCTGCACGCCCTCCACGCCATCGTCCCCGTCATCGCCCACGCCGCCGAACAGCAGGCCGGACTCGGTGCGCTCGGACAGCTCGTACAGCAACTCGGCCAGCTCGGGCTGGCCGCCTCCGGCATGGACCAGGGCCGAATGGGCCGTGAACCCGGCCTCGCCGCCCGGCGCATGCAAGGGCGCCAGGCCCGAATACAGGCGGTAGTGCGCGGCCGGCACATCGAGCAGCATCACCGCGAGCGCGGAGCCGGACAGGTATTCATGGGACATGGCCAGCACGCCACCGGCCGAGCAGCCAGCCCAGTCCGCCACATGGGGCAAGGCCCTGGCCAGATGCTGCAGCAGCGGCCTTGCATGGGCGGCATGCGCGTGGGACAGGTACACCAGGCCCAGTCTGGGCCGCTGCACATGGCCCGGATCGGCCATCTGCGAGCGCAGTTGCAGCAGCACCGCATCGGCCGCGGCGCGCCAGTCGGAATGGCTGGCATGGCCTACAGGAAACAACGACATTCCAACCTTCTTTCTAGCCCTGCCAGCGCCCGGCTTGCGGAGGGCTCTAGACCATCCATGGGTGCCGCCGTCCCGCTCAGCGCGGTGGCCGGCTCTTGGCCGGCGCCTTGCCTGCGGCCGGTGCCTTGGCTGTTGTCTTTGCCGCCGTCTTCCTGGCCGCTGCCTTGGCTGGCGCTTTCGGTGGGGCTTTGGCTGGCGCTTTCGCAGGCGCCTTGGCGGCTCCGGCCGGGGCCTTGGCCGCCGGTGCAGCCGCCTTGCCTGCCTGCGCGGCGAAGGCGCCAGCCTGGGCCGTCATGCGGTCCATGGCGGCCTTGGCGATGTCGCCGGCCATGCCGGTGGCGCGCTGTGCGGCAGCCACGGCCTCGGGGGCCATGGGCTCGGCCATGGCCTTGGCGGCGATCTGCTGGAATTGCTGGGTCAGTGCGCCCCACCATTGCATGGCCTGGCCCATGGCGGCGGCCTGGGCCGGCTCGTCCTTGGGCGCAGAAGCTTCAGGGCCTGAGGCCTTGCTGCCGGCATCCGCGGATGCAGCGGCCGCAGCAGCTGCAGGCGGCTCGGCAGGGGGCTGTGCGGGCGCGGCCTGCGGCTTTTCCTGCTTGCCGGCCTTGCCGGCGGAGGACATGGGCCAGTCCGAGTGGTCGGACTGCCCCGCGCTGGCGGCGCCTTTGCCTGCAGTGGCTGCAGCAGCGGTGGCGGCTGCAGCGGCGGGGAACTGGAAGGCCTGCGCCAGTTCGCCCATGCTGACGTTCATGCCCTGCAGGGTGGACAGCGTCATGCGCTGCACTTCCAGGGCCTGGATGGTGGCGGCCAGCGCCTTGCCATTTTGGTCCAGCCAGAACTGCACGGCCTTGAGTTCGGTGATGCGCTTGTCCACCTCCTCGATGCTCACCGTGGGCGCCACCCATTCGGGCAGGCGCCCCAGGGGCCGGGCCGTGGCCGATCCCGCGCTCTGGGCCAGGCCCTGCAGGAAGTCGAAACCGGGGATGAACTTGCCGAAACCGAAGGAGGACGCGTCACTCATGGCAGCACTCGCTAGGACTGGGTTGGAAGAGCATGCCGGCGAAGGATGCCGGCCATGCTCCCAGCTTAACCCAGGCACACGCCAAGTCCACGGCAAGTCATGCGCATGCGGCTGCGCACAAACCCGGTGCAATGGCGCTGGCTCAGTGCGAATGGCCTGCGTGGCCGCCGCCGTGGCCCGCTGCCGGGGCAGCCGCTGCGCCAGGCGCCATCGCGCGCACGGGGACCTGCAGGCTCAGGCGCGAGGTTTCGCCCTTGGCATCCTTGAACACCAGGGTGATGGGCACCTGGCTGTCCTTGAGCAGCGGGCTCTTGAGCTGCTGCAGCATGACGTGGTAGCCGCCGGGCTTCAGGTCCACGGCCACGCCCTTGGGCAGGTCCAGGCCGTCGATGGCGCGCATGCGCATCACATCGCCTTCCATCTTCATTTCATGCACCTCGGCCACGCCGGCGGCGGGCGACTCCACACCCACCAGGCGCAGCGGCTCCTCGGCCGTCAGGCGCATGAAGGCGCCCGTGGCCTGCTGGCCCGGCACGCTGGCACGCGCCCAGGCGGCGTCGGCCTTGACGTGGGCGGCATCGGCATGGGCATGGGCCAGGCCCATGGACAGGGAGGCGGCGATCAGGAAAGGGGTGGTCCATTGACGCAGTGTCATCACGGTTTCTCCAGAAAATTCAATACGTTGCAGCACGGTCTGTGTGCCTTGCAAAAACAAAAGCCAAGCGAAAGAGGCAGGGATTGAAATGGGGAGTCACCGGGGCGGGGCGCGGGCCTGCGGCAAGGCCGGCATGGCCACGCTGTGGACGGAGGCCGGGTGCGCCCGTGGCTGCGCATCTGCCATCAGCGGTGCCGGGGCCGCACTGCACCGGGCGGGCGGCGGCGCCAGCGGGGGCAGGCACAGCGGGCAGTCGATGCCGTGGCTTCCGGCAAGGGCATTGTCCTGACCGGCCGGCGATGGCACCCAGACCGATTCGCCAGCGGCCGAGCACAGGCGCTCCCAGCCCGAAGCGCGCGCCAGCGGCGCAAACGCCGATGCCAGCGCCACGCACAGCCACAGCCCCAGCACCCAGCGGGCGCAGGCAGCCAAGGTGGAGGGCAGGCGAAGCGGCATGGCGCCATTCTAGGGGTCTGCCCCAGTCGTCATCTCCGGGACCGCGCCATGCCCTGCCCGCCCCTACCATCACAGGCGCGCACCCTCGCCTTCACCACAAACAACCCAAGGAGACACCCATGCTCACCCTGTGCGGATTCGCGGCCAGCAACTACTACAACAAGGTCAAGCTGGCCCTGCTGGAAAAGCAGCTGCCCTTCAACGAGGAACTGGACTGGCTGGGCGAGACCGATATGGCACTGTCGCCGCTGGGCAAGGTGCCGTACCTGCGCATCGACGACGGCCGTGGCCTGTGCGAGTCGGCCGCCATGGTCGAGTACGTGGAGACGCTGTCGCCCTCGCCGGCCCTGCTGCCGGCCGACGCCTTCGAGGCCGCCAAGGTGCGCGAGCTGTGCGTGTACCTGGACCTGCACCTGGAGCTGGTGGCGCGCATCCTCTACCCGCAGGCCTTCTTCGGCGGCCAGGTCAGCGACTCCACCCGGGAGCGCACGCTGGCCCAGCTCGACAAGAACGTGGCGGCCTTCGCCAAGCTCGCGCGTTTCTCACCCTTCGTGGCGGGCGACAGCTTCACGCTGGCCGACTGCTGCGCCATCGTCCACCTGCCCCTGGTCAGCGCAGCCAGCAAGATCGTTGGCGGGCGCGACGTGCTGGCCGACCTGCCCGTGCGCGAGTACCTGACGCGCATGGCCGAGCGGCCCACGGTGCAGCAGGTCAATGCCGACCGCAAGACCAATACGGCGCTGATGATGTCCCGCTACGCCAGCGACAAGACCCCGGCCTGAGCCGCCGCCCTGCCCGCCTCAGTCCTGCAGCCAGCGCAGCAGCCCGCTGGCGCGCTGCGTGGGGCTGCCAACGGCCGAGGCCAGCAGGCCCGGCACCTCGGAGAACAGCGAGAAGGCCTGGCGGGCGCGCGTGATGCCGGTGTAGACCAGCTCGCGCCCCAGCACGCTGCCGCCGCGCGAGGGCAGCACCAGGGCCGTGTGCTCGAACTCCGAGCCCTGGCTTTTGTGCACCGTCATGGCGAAGGCAGTCTCCACATGGGCCAGGCGGCTGACACCGACCGAGCGCAGCTCGTCACCCTGCAGGAAGTACACGCGCAGCGGCTGCCCGGGCCCACCCTGCGGGGCCCCCTGTGACCCGCCCTGCGACCCACCCGGCAGCGCAATGCCGATGTCGCCGTTGAACACGCCCAGTTGCGCATCGTTGCGCGTGACCATGACGGGCCGGCCCGCATACCATTCGCCGCTGCGGCGGATCGCGCCCTGCGCTTCCAGGGCCTGCTCCACCGCCCGGTTGAGGCCGGACACGCCCCAGTCCCCCTCGCGCACGGCGCACAGCAGCCGGAAGCGCTCGAAGGCCTGCAGCACATCGACCACCCAGGCCCGGTGCGCGGCCTCGTAGCCGCCGTCCGCAGCCGGCCTGTTTTGCAGCGCCCTGGCATACAGCGCATAGCTGGCCAGGCCGCCGCGCCCGCGCACGGCCAGTTCGGTCACGGCCTGCACGCCGCCCTGGCGTTCCCAGAGTTCGGAGTGCGTACCGCCTTGCGTGCCGGCATCGAGCAAGGCCTGGGCCTGCGCGGCGTGGCCGGCATTCACGGCGCGAGCCAACTGGCCGATGGGGCCACCGAAGCGCCGGCTTTCGCGCAGCATGACGGTGTGCTGCGCAAGAGCCGGAGGCCGGTCGCCTGCCGGCGCCGCGAACTGCGGCGGCACCGCCTGGCCAGCCACGCGCAGCGCATAGTCCAGCGTGTCCGGCAGGTAGCGTCCGGCCTGGGCATCGCGGCACAGGTCGCCCAGCACGGCGCCCGCCTCCACCGAGGCCAGCTGGTCCTTGTCGCCCAGCAGCACCAGGCGGGCGCCGGACGGCAGTGCCTCCAGCAGCGCCGCCATCATCTCCAGGTGGACCATGGAGGCCTCATCGACGATGAGCACGTCCACGTCCAGCTGCCGGCCCGCATGGAATCCCCAGTGCCGTGTATCGGGCCGCGCGCCCAGCATGGAGTGCAGGGTGCGCGCCGCGCCCATGCGCTGCACCAGGCCCGCCAGGTCGATCTCGCCGCCCATGCTGCCCTGCAATTGCAGCAAGGCTCCGTCGATCGATTGCTTCAGGCGCGCGGCCGCCTTGCCCGTGGGCGCGGCCAGGGCCACGCGCAGCTGGCCGGCGTCGGGCGCCGTGGCAAACAGCAGGGCCAGCAGCCGCGCGGCGGTATAGGTCTTGCCGGTGCCGGGGCCGCCCGTGATCACCGACAGCCGGCCGCGCAGCGCCAGCGCGCAGGCCAGCTTCTGCCAGTCCACGGGGCCGCCCTCCGCCGCAGGCGGGAACAGGCGGTCCAGCCATCGCCGGGCCTGAGCTTCGTCCAGCGGCTGGCCGGCCACGGCCTGCGCCGCCGTGCGCTGGATGACATGGGTGGCCACGGCGCGCTCGTAGTCCCAGTAGCGGCGCAGGTACAGCAGAGGCGCGGGGCCGTCGGCACCGGCCAGCACCAGGGGCTGGCCAAGGTCCTCGCCGCCATCCTGGCCCGCGTCGCCGATCACACGCACCACGGGGCTGGCACCCAGCGCCGCCACCCAGCCGGACAGGCGCGCGGGCAGCATCTGCCACAGGGCCTGCTGCGCGGGCAGCGCCTCGGCGGGCCAGGCCAGCACGTCGTTGGGGTGGCCGGCCAGCGGCGCCAGGGGCAGGCAGCTGTGGCCGCGCCCCTCCATCTGCGCCAGCAGTGCGGCGGCCACCAGCAAGGCGGGCCCGGCCTGCGCATCCTGCCCGGCGACGAAGGAGGCCAGCGCCGCATCCAGGCGCCGCAGCAGGCCGGCATCGGCCCAGCGGCGCAGCAGGGCCAGCACTTCATTGGTGTCTGGCGGCACGGCGCCCGGCGGTTTGCCGCCCAGCGATGCGTCGCCCGGCGGTTCGCCGCCCGGCGAGTCGTCGCCCGGCCGTTCGTCGAACAGGTCCAGCGTGGCCGTATCGACGGTCCGCGAACGGGGGCGCGGGCTCATGGCGGCTCCTGCATATCGGCGCGGCCGGGGCCGAGCAGTTCATCGAGCGCATCGAGCAGGGGCAGCTCGGGCGCCATGGCATGCATGCCACCGGCCGGGCCATCGATGCCGCGCAGAAAGTAGTACAGCGCGCCGCCCAGCTGGCGCTGCGGCTCGTAGGCCGTGCCCAGGCGGCTGCGCAGCAGCCGGTGCAGGGCCAGCAGGTAGAGCGCGGCCTGCACGTCGTAGCGGTGGTGGAGCATGGCGCGGGCCAGGGCCTCCTGCCCGTAGGCGGCGCCGTCCGGGCCCAGGTGGTTGCTCTTGTAGTCAAGCACCCAGTAGCGGCCCTCGTGGCAGAACACCAGGTCGGCAAAGCCCATGAGCATGCCGTGCAGCGAGCGCTGGGGCAGCGCGGGCCGCTCCTGCCCCGGCAGGATGAAGCGCCGGCACAGCTGGTCGATGCGCTCGGCCGGCAGCTGGCGCGCGGGCAGCCAGAACTCCATCTCGGACAGTTGCGGGCCCAGCGTGGCCAGCGTCACATCCAGCGGCGCCAGCGGCTGGTGGACCACGGCCGTGAGCCAGGCCAGCAGGTCGCGCGCCTGCTCGCCACGGCCCGCGCGCTCGCAGCGGCGCACCAGGCGATCAGCGAGCGCACCCTGGCCGTCCACGGGCAGGGCAAAGTCTTCGCCGCCCAGCCATTCCAGCTGGTCGTGCACGAAGTTGCCGACCACGGGGCCGCGCAGAAAGCGGTGCCAGACCGCAGGCCCAGCGGCCGGTCCATCCTGCAGGGGCTGCAGGCCCGCCAGGCCGGCAATGTCCGCCAGTTCCGGCGATGGTGGCGGCTCCAGCGCCTGCTCATCCTCGGCCGGGCGCTGCACGGCCACGGGCAGCACGGGCAGGCTGGGCGCGGCCATGGCGCGCACCAGGGCCGAGAAGCTGCCGATGCCCCAGCGGGTGTCGAAGCGCGCGTCGTAGGCCGGGGCATCGTGCAGCGGGGTGGCGCCGGCCGGGGGCTGCCAGCGCGTGCGCTGCAGTGGCCCGGCATCCAGGTCGCGCCAGGCCATGTGCGGGTCTTCGCCGCACAGCTGCTGCAGGCCGTCGCGCCAGCCCTGGGCCGAGCGCGGCTCGGTGCCGCCCAGCAGGTAGCCGGCTGCGCCCTGCTCGTTCACGCAGGCCTTGCCGTTGCCGCGCTTGAGCGGGGCCAGGCCCAGCCACAGCGCATGGCGCGGGCGGGTAAGCGCCACATAGAACAGGCGCAGGTCCTCGCGCAGCCGCTCGCGGTCGGCCTGGGCCAGCTCCTCGTCGCTGAAGTCCAGCAGCAATCGGCGGGCCGGAGCCGCGTCGTCTTGCGACTCGTCCTGCGCGGACAGGGTCAGGAACGGCGTTCTGGCCCGTTCCATGGGGCGGAAGCTGCCCGCAAACGGCAGGCAGACCAGCGGGTATTCCAGGCCCTTGCTCTTGTGCACGGTGACGAGCTTGACCAGGTCGGCATCGCTTTCCAGGCGCACCACCTGCTCTTCGCTGCCGCTGCCCGGCGTCTCGATCTGGGTGGCCAGCCAGCGGATCAGGGCCTGCTCGCCCTCCAGCTGGGCGCTGGCGGTCTGCAGCAGCTCGGCCAGGTGCAGGTAGTTGGTCAGGCGCCGCTCGCCGCCCATGGCCGGGTCCTGCAGCCAGCGTACGGGCAGGTCCAGCCGGTACAGGGTCTGGCGCAGCATGGCCAGCACGCCCAGGCGCAGCCAGATGCTGTGCAGTTCGCGCAGCTGCTCGCTGCGCACGTCAAAGGCTTCCTCGTCGGCGGCCAGCCAGGCCAGCTCGTCCAGCGACAGGCCGATGAGCCGCGTGGCCAGGCCCGCGCGCACGGCCTGGGCATCCAGCGGCGCGGCGACGGCGCGCAGCCAGTACAGCAGGTCATGGGCCTCGTCGCTGGCGAACACCGAATCCTGGTCCGAAAGGTAGACCGAGGCCACGGCGCGCGCCTGCAGTTCTCGGCGCACGGCGGCCGCCTCCCGGCCCGTGCGCACCAGCACGGCGATGTCGGCAGGCCGCAGGCGCACAAGGCGGCCATCGGGCTGCACAAAGCCGGCCTGCGGGTCGGCCAGCCACTGCACGATCTGCTCGGCGCAATGGGCCGCAAAGCGGCGCCGCACCTCGTCGGCCGACAAAGGCAGGGGGATGCCGGTGTCCTCGTCGCGGCCCGCACTCCAGGCCACGGTGAGAGCGGGCATGGCGCCGTCGCGCGTGTGCAGCAGCTCGCGCCGGCCCTGGGCGGCCACGGGCTCGAACGGCAGCGGGTTGTGGCTGCCGCGCCGGAACATGAAGGCGCCCTCGCCCGGCCGCTGCTCGGCCTGCGCGAACCAATGGTTGACGGCGCCCACCAGCGCCTGGGTAGAGCGGTAGTTGGTGCCCAGCACGTAGTGGCGGCCCTCGGTGGCGCGGCGCGCCTGCAGGTAGCTGTGGATGTCGGCGCCGCGAAAGCCGTAGATGGACTGCTTGGGGTCGCCGATCAGCAGCAGGGCGCTGTTCGGGTCGTTGGCCGCCGTGCGGTAGATCTGGTCGAACAGGCGGTACTGCAGCGGCGAGGTGTCCTGGAATTCATCGATCAGCGCCACCGGGTACTGGGCCAGGATGCGCTCGCGCAGCACGGCGCCGTTGTCGCCGGCCAGGGCCGTGTCCAGGCGCTGCAGCATGTCGGCAAAGCCGAAGCTGCCGGCCTGGCGCTTGAGGTGGGCCAGCCGCTGCGCCACGCGCGCGGCCGCATGCAGGCGCACGGCCACGCTGACGGGCGGCAATTGCTCCAGTTGCACCAGCAGCGCCTGCAGCTCGGCCAGCTCCAGCGGCATGAGCACATCGCCGGCCGATCCCTTGAAGGCCTCGGCCAGGCCCTCGGGGCTGAGGCGGTGGCGCGCGGCCTCGGTCAGCGCCAGCGGGCCGTCCAGCGGCGCGCGCGACCAGTCGGCCAGCGCGGCCAGCCAGCCGGTGTAGCGCGCGGGCTGCAGCTTGCGCTTGTCCCACAGCGCGCCATGGCCGTCGAGCTGTCCATCCAGCCACCGCTGCAGGCGCTGTGCCTTGTCGTCCCAGCCGGCCGCCAGGGCCAGCAGGCGGCTGCGGCGCTGCTCCATGGCGCGCTGCAGGCAGTCGGCCAGGCTGCCCTCGCCCGCGCCGGGCACGGGGGGCTCGCGCAGCAGGGCGCGCATGTCATCGACCAGGGCGCCGACGTGGGGCCAGATCTTCAGGACCTCATCCAGCAACTCGTCGGACAGCGGGTAGCACTGCTGGCGCCAGTAGTCCTGCGCGGCCTCGGTCTGGCGCTGGCTTTCGTCGGGCTCCAGCGTTTCGTCGAAGAGGTTGCCGCTGTCGAAGGCATGCTCGCGCAGCATGCGCTGGCACCAGGCGTCGATGGTGTGGATGGCCGCGTCGTCCATGCATTCGGCCGCCATGGCCAGGCGCCAGGCCGCGCGTTCACGGGCCGCGCCTTCGGGGTAGGCCTCGCGCAGCGCGTGCAGGAAGCCGTCGTGGGGCGCGGGCTCGGCCTCGTCGCGAAAGCACTGCACGGCCTCGATCAGGCGCTTGCGTATGCGGTCGGACAGCTCGCGCGTGGCCGCGCGCGTGAAGGTCATGACGAGGATGTCAGGCGGCATCAGCGGGCGCTCGAAGGCCGTGCTGCTGATGCCGTCCAGGCTGCCCTCGCCATGCCCCAGCACCAGGCGCAGGTAGAGCGCGGCGATGGTCCAGGTCTTGCCGGTGCCGGCGCTGGCCTCGATCAGGCGGCTGCCCCACAGAGGGAAGCGCTGTGCGTCGAGCACATGGCTGGTCACGTCGCCGTCCACATCGGCGTCCACATCGCCGGTCACGGCGCCGATCATTTCGCTCGCGCTCATTGCGCCTCCCCCTGGTACGGCAGGACCTGCACCTGCGCGGCCACCCAGTCGAGCAGCGGCGCGTGGGCGGCATGGGCCAGGGCCTCGAAACGGCCATCGGCGCTCAGCTGTTCGAAGTCCGGGTAGCAGCGGGCCCAGGACGGGTCCTCGCCTTCGCCGCCGACCAGATGGCCGCCCTCATAGGCCTGCTGTGCCGCAGCGGGAAAGCCTTCGGCCATGGCCAGGCCGCTGCGCAGCGGCAGGGGCAGCGGGCCGTTCTGGCCTTCGCGCCACAGGGCCATCAATTCACGCAGCCGTGCCAGCGCGTCGGAGGGGTCCATGGGCAGGACCTGCACCAGGCCGTCGCGCGCCACCACGCGCAACTCGGCCTGCGAGCCGCTGGCAGCCAGCGCCAGGCTGCGCAGGTAGACCGGCATGAGTTTGTCGGCATGGGGCCTGCCCTTGGCATTGAGCAGGTTGCGCGGGTCCAGCAGCAGCCAGCACTGTGCGTCGTCCGCATCGGGGGACTCTTCGGTTTCGCAGGACTGGCGCAGCCCGTCGATCCAGTCGTCGAACACCAGGCCATCGTCCTCGATCAGCAGCCGCCTGCGCGGCGCGGGATGGGCATACCGATCCAGTTGCTGGCGCCAGGCCCGCAGCGAAGGCGTGACCGAGGACTGCAGCGCCCGCGCGCCGCGCTCGCCCAGCCCCGCCAGCGGCAGCCGCCCCGAGCGCGTGAGGCGCGCCACGGCCGCTCGCACGCTGTCTTCCATGGCCTGGGGCGCCTGCCCGGGCTCGTCCAGGCCGGCCGCCACCTGCTGCTGCAACTGCTGCACCAGCAGGTATTCGGTCAGGCCGTCGAGCTGGAACAGCTCCTCGTCCACCACGGGGTTGTCCTCCTGCTCGAAGCGCACCTGCAGGCGCTGGCGCAGGTAGGCGCGCGCCGGGTGGCGCAGGAAATCGGTGAGCCGGGCCAGCGTCAGCGGTGCCGAGGCGTCGGGGACAAAGGGCGGGCGCGGCTGCGCGGGCAGCGGAGGCAACGCGTCCGTGCCGTCCGACTGCGCATGCGCGGCCCGCCATTCGCGCGCATAGGTGGTCCAGGGCGAGCCTTCTTCGAAATAGCGGCGACTGAAGGGCTGCAGCGGATGCTGCTGCGTGCGCTGCGCCAGCAGCGGCTGGCCGCCTTCGCCGCGCCAACCTGTCTCCAGGTAGTCGCGCAGCTGGGAGACCAGGACCGAGGGCGGCTGCTCGCTGTTGTCGCGCACATGGTGGCCGGTCCAGCTGATGTAGAGCGCGCGGCGTGCGGACAGCAGGGCTTCGAGCATGAGCTGGCGGTCATCGTCGCGGCGCGCGCGGTCGCCGGGGCGCTGCTGGCCGGGCAGCGCCATCAGGTCGAAGTCGCTGCGCGTGGCGCGGCGCGGATAGTCGCCATCGTTCATGCCCAGCAGGCAGACCACCTCGAAGGGAATGGCCCGCATGGGCATCAGCGTGCAAAAGGTCACGCCACCGGCGCGAAAGCGCTGCGACAGCGAGGGCTGCTCCAGCGCCTGCATCCAGGCCTCCTGGGCCACGCCCAGTTCCACGGCGTCCGCATAGCCGGCCTGCTCGCAGGCGCGCTGCCAGTCCGTGAGGGCGGCGTCCAGCGCGGCCAGCATGGCCTCGTCCTCATCGTCCTGCGCCTTGAAGAAGTCCTGCAGCAGTGCGCGAAAGCGCTGCGCCCAGACCTCGGGCGTGGCGGGCCGCCCGGCCTCGCGCCACCAGGCCAGCATGCGCTCCAGCAGCGCAGCCAGCACGCCGGCCAGCTCGGCCGACAGGCCGCCCACTTCGTCATAGGGCTCGATGCCGCCAAAGGCCTGGCCGTCCTGCGCCACGCCGCCGGCATAGCCCAGCAGCATGCGCTGCAGGCCGAACCAGGCGCTGTTGTGCTCGCCGCAGGCCTGCAGGCCCAGGGCGCCGCGCTGCGGCGCATTGAGTCCCCAGCGGATGCCGGCCCCGGCCATCCAGCGCGTGAGCTGGGGCAGGTCGTCGGCCGCCAGCCCCATGCGCGCGGCAATCGCGGGGACGTCCAGCAGGTCGCACAGCTCGCTGAGCCGGCAGCGCTGCTGGGGCAGGCGCAGCAGCCATTGCAGGGCCACGGCCAGCGGGCTGCTGGCGCGCGCACCCAGGTCGGCGATGTCGAAGGGAATGTGGCGCGGGTCATGGCGGCCGTACTGGCCGAAGACCGCACGTATCGAGGGCGCTGCCGTCTCTATGGACGGCAGCATGACCACCACGTCACGCGGGGCCAGCGGCGCTTGCCCTGGCTGGGCAGGATCCGGTGGCCGGGCCAGCATCTGCAGCAGCTGGTCGTGCAGCACCTCCAGTTCGCGCACCACGCTGTGGGCGCTGTGAAAGACGATGGAACGATCGGCCCGCGCCACCTCCAGCGGCGGGTGCTCGGCCAGCGGCACCAGGTCGCGGATGCGCTGCTGTACCTGGGCCAGCAGCGGCGCGGTGCGCAGGTCCTCGGCATCGGTTTCGTCGAACAGGTCCACGCGCGGCATCTGCAGCTGCGCGGCGGCACCCGTGGTGTCGAAGGCGTCGAGCTGGCGCACATAGTCGCGGCTTTGCCGGCCCCAGGCGGCCAGCAGCGGATGGGCGTGGGCATGCATGGCCTCCAGCGGCAGCTGCGCCAGATCGCGCCCGCCGCGCAGCGGCTGGCGGCGCCGCGCCATGCGCAGCAGCTCGCGCCCGTCGATGGCGTCGGCCCAATGGAAGCGGCAGGGATTGGGCACGGCCAGCAGCACCTGGCTGTGGCGGGCGATGGCCGCCAGGAACTCCAGCAGGCTCAGCGGCAACTGGCTGATGCCGAACACCACCACGCGGCGTGCCAGCGGCGCGGCCGGCGCCTCGCCGGACTGCAGCGCGGCCAGCACCCTGCCCTGCAGGCGCGCGCGCGTGGCGCCGCGCTGGTCCTCGTCCAGCTCGGCCAGCACGGCGCGCCACAGGCGCGGCTGCCACTGCTGGCCTTCGGGCACCGGGGCGTCCGCCACACCAGGGCGCAAGGGCATGGGCAGCACGTCATGCCCGGCCTCCCAGGCATCCAGCCAGTCGGCGCGGTAGATCTGGTATTGGTCGAAAAGGTCGGCTAGGCGCTGGGCCAACTGCAGCAGCCGCTCGGGCTCGCCGGGGCGCAGAAAGCCTGCAATGGGGGCGAACGCCGGGTCATGAAGGCACTGCGGCAGCAGGCGCATGAGCCGCCAGGTCATGGGCGTCTTGTCCAGGGGCGATTCGCGCGGCACGGCCTGGCGGCCCAGCACCTGGCGGTAGCTGCGCCACACAAAGCGCGCAGGCAGTTCCACGCGCGCGGCGGCGCACACGCCCAGCTGCTCGGCCATGCGCATCTTGAACCACTCGGCCATGCCGTTGCTCTGCACCAGCACCACCTCGGGCTCCAGCACATCCAGCGGGTGCGCAGCCAGCCATGCCAGCACCGTGTCGGCCAGCACCTCCGTCTGATTCCCGTGCAGGGCGATCAAGCCCGGCTGCCAATGCGATGCCACCTCTGCGCCCCCGTGCTCCAAGCCATGCGAGCAGCGAGCTTAACGCGGGCAGGGCCTGCCTGCAGGCTGATTACCAGTGCAGGTAGAACATGGCCTTGGCCAGCAGCACGATGGCCAGCACGTGGCAGAACACGCTCAGGTGCAGGCGGTGCGAGCGGCGCCCGCCCAGCACACCGCGCCGGCGCCACCACATGGCCGCCAGGAAATGCCCGAACACGCTGAGCGCCAGCACGATCTTGAGCGCCAGCAGCAGGCCGAAGCTGCTGGCCAGCGGAGCGGCAAAGGCGGCAGCCAATGCCGCGCGGTGCTGCCAGGCCAGCCCCAGCCCCGCGCCGTACAGCACCATCAGCACCCAGGGCATGACGGCGACCGCGCGGTCGCCCAACGCCTGCTCGGTGGCGCGCGCCACGGCAGCGGGCAGGTGGCGGCGCGCTCCGGCCAGCAGCACGACTTCGAAGAACACAGTGCCTGCAAAGGCAATGGCCGCCAGCAGGTGCAGGGTCAGCAGCAGTCCGTAGCTCATGCGCGGCTCCTTTGCGGCAGAGGCAGGGGCAGCGGCAGGGATGCGGGAGCCGGCAGCAGATCGGCCAGCGTGAAGCCGTCCAGATGGGCCATGAAGCTGTCCAGCGCCCCGCCCAGCACGCCGGCCAGCCGGCAGTCCTGCGCAAGCGTGCAGGCAGGCGGGCTGGTGCCCGTGAAGCATTCGACGATGGCAAGGTCCGGCTCCATGCCGCGCACCACGTCGCCCAGGCCGATGTCGGCCGGCGCATGGGCCAGGCGCATGCCGCCGCCCTTGCCCCGCACGGTCACGATCCAGCCGCCCAGCGCCAACTGGTGCGTGACCTTCATGAGGTGGGCTTCGGAGATGGCATGGGCCTGGGCGATCTCGGCAATCGTGCACAGCCGCCCGGGGTGGCGCGCCACATGCATGAGCAGGCGCAGCGCGTAGTCGGTCATCAGGGTCAGGCGCATGGCAGGCCTCCGATCATGCCTGCCGGTCGGCACGCGGGCGCACCAGCAGCGGGGCGAAACGCCACAGGTACAGCGCAAAGGCCAATACCCAGGCTGCGGCCGAGGCATGCAGCGCCGCCAGCGACAGCGCCGTGGGCAGCAGGGCCGCCAGGCGCAGCACGGCAGCGGCAATGACCAGGGCATAGGCGGCGACCATGCTGCGGTCGGTGCGCAGCGGCAGGCCCAGGTGGCCCATCGACGTCCGTGTGCACATGCCGATGATGAGCAGGGCAAAGCCGCCCGCACCGATCACATGCACGGGCCAGGCGGGGCGCAGCACCCAACCGGCCGCATGCGCGCCGGCCACCAGCAGGCCCGCACCCAGCGCCGCGTGGCCCAGGTAGAGAATCCACAGCAGCGGCACGCGGCGCACGGCCTGGGGCTTCCAGGCCAGCACCTGCCACAGGGCGATCAGGCCCGCCACGGCCAGGCCGGCCGCCATGCCAGGCATCCAGCCCGCCAGCAGGCAGGCGATGGCCACCACGCCCGCACCCAGTTGCCACTGGCCGCTGGCCGTGTGCATGGGAATCTGCAGGCCGGCAACGGCGCGCATGGCGAAGAAGGGAATCACGCGCCGCGCGATCAGCAGCGCAATCACGGCCATGCACAGCAGGCCTGCGTTGAAGCGCTGCATGAGCGCGCCGTAGTCGCCTTGCCAGATGGACCACAGGTACAGCGCATCGGCCACGCCCAGGCCCGCCAGCAGCAGGGGCAGCCCGTAGTTGCGCCGGCTGCGCGCGGCATGGATGGCGCGGCCCAACGCCAGCGCGGCCCAGGCAAAGAAGGCGGTATCGCACAGTGCAGCCACGGCAAAGGCCTGCGGCCCGGGCAGCAGAAAGCCCGCACGGGCGATCAGCCACAGCAGGCACAGCGCGCCCAGCGCCCGGCCCTGCAGCGGATTGCGTCCCGTCCAGTTGCTGCCCGCCGTGAACAGAAAGCCTACGGCGATGGTGGCCACGAAGGCCCACAGCATCTCGTGCGCATGCCAGAACACGCCGGGCATGCGACCGGTGATCCTCTGCGGCGCATGGACCCACAGCGCCACCGACAGCGCGGCCCAGAGGCAGCCCAGCAGGTACAGCGGCCGAAATCCCAATTCGAGGAATGCCTTCCATTGCGGCGCCGGCTCCCGGGTTCTCAGGGGTTCCTCCAGCTCCATCCATTGCGCCATGATGTGCACTCCTTCCGGCCCGCTGCGCCTGCATAAGATGCATCCAGCGTACATCTTCAAGTGCACAGGCGAGGCGGCGGCGCAACCACCTTCTGATCCACATCAAGCAGGAGCCAAGCATGGCACTCGAACACGCAAAGCCACTAGAGGTCATCGCCCTGCACGCCCGCGACGGCATGCCCATCAGCACCAGCCTGATCCGAACGCCGAAGCTGCAACTGCTGCGCCTGGTGCTGTCACCGGGCCATGCCCTGCCCAGCCATCAGGTCCCCGGCGAGGCCACCATCCACTGCCTGGCGGGCGAGGCCGGCATCGCCACGCGCGTGGCCAGCCTGCGGCTGGTAGCCGGCTCGGTGGTACTGGTGCCGGCGGGCGAACCCCATGACGTGCACGCCCGGGGCGAACAGGGCTGCGTGCTGCTGGTGACCGTGACAATGCAGCCGCCCCCGCCTGAGTGACTGAAGCGTGTGGCCTGGGCGTGCTGAACAACGGCAGGCTTTTCAGCAGCACAAAGAAAAACGGACCGCTTCTTGCGAAGCAGTCCGTAATTTTTTACTGAATTTGGTGGCCTGGGACGGAATCGAACCGCCGACACAAGGATTTTCAATCCTCTGCTCTACCGACTGAGCTACCGGGCCGAGAACTAGATTATATGCAGGATTTTTTGACCCAAAAACGAAAAAGCCAAAATTCCTTCAAAAAGTCTATCCGCGCTTGTTGCGGCCCAGGTCCACGCCCAGCTGGCGCAGCTTGCGATACAGGTGGGTGCGCTCCAGGCCGGTCTTCTCGGCCACGCGTGTCATGGAGCCGCCTTCGCGTGCCAGGTGGAATTCGAAGTAGGCCTTCTCGAAGCCGTCGCGCGCCTCGCGCAGTGGGCGGTCCAGGTCGAACCCCTGATGTGCATGCGGCACGTTGTTGTCCACCGGCACGCGGCTGGCCGCAGGCGTGACCACGGCCGCAGTGTCCGGCTCGACCACCGCCACGGGCGCTGCAGCCGGTGCCTGGCTGGCGGCGTTGCGCGCCAGGCCCTGCTCCACGGCCTTGAGCAGCTTTTGCATGGTGATGGGTTTTTCGAGGAAGGACAGCGCGCCGATGCGCGTGGCCTCCACGGCCGTCTCGATGGTGGCGTGACCGCTCATCATGATCACGGGCATGGTCAGCAGACCTGCCGAGGCCCATTCCTTGAGCAGCGATACGCCATCGGTGTCGGGCATCCAGATGTCGAGAAGCACGAGGTCGTAGGTGTTGGAGGCGCGCGCCGAGCGTGCCTGACCGGCGTTCTCGGCCACGTCCACACTATGACCTTCGTCGTTGAGGATTTCCGACAACAAATCCCGGATCCCCAGTTCGTCGTCGACCACCAGTATGTTTGCCATGTGTCTTAAGCCTATGTGCTGAGGCGCGGGGGGCGTCAGGCCTATCCCGTACGCTCAGGCGCAAATGATAGCGACACTTGCGCACCTTGAATCACCCCGTCGTCTTCCCTGTTGCCCAGGTCGATGCGGGCGCCATGCTCGTCTGCGATTTTCTTGACCACGGCCAGGCCCAGGCCGGTGCCTCGCACCTTGGTCGTGACGTAGGGCTCGAAGGCCCGTTGAAGGATGTTGGCGGCGAAGCCCGTGCCGCTGTCACTGATGCTCAGGCGCACGCGGCGCGCGGACTCGTTCCAGCGCGTCTCTATGGTCACGGGGCCGGGGGGCTGGCCGCTTTCCTGCGCGCGCTGGGCCGTGGCGTCCTGGGCATTCTGCAAAAGATTGTGAATGACCTGGCGCAGCTGCTGGCCATCGCCGGAAATCGGCGGGCATTGCGGGTCCAGCACGCAGTCCACGCGCACTTCGGCATTCTCTTCCCCATACAGCTGGAGCACATCGGTGACCAGCGCGTTGAGGTCCAGCGACTGCAGGTTGGCGGCGGGAAGGCGCGCGTAGTCGCGGAATTCATCGACCAGGCGCTTCATGGCGCCGACCTGATCGACGATGGTCTTGACGGACTTGGCCAGCAGCGCCTGCTCTGCAGGCTGCAGCTTGTCGGTCAGCCGCATGGCCATGCGCTCGGCCGACAGCTGGATGGGCGTGAGCGGGTTCTTGATCTCGTGGGCCACGCGGCGCGCCACCTCGCCCCAGGCCTGGGCACGCTGGGCCGAGACGATTTCCGAGATGTCGTCGAAGACCAGCAGGCGCTGCGCATCGGGCAGTTCCGCACCGCGCATGACCAGGGTGGTGGTGTGCTGGATGACGCCGCCATCGGTGGAGGCATGCAGCTCATGCACCAGTTGCCAGCGATCGCGCCCCTGCTCGCCCAGGAAGAGCGCGAACTGCTCCTGTACGACCTCGCCGAACTGCTCCAGCCCCGGCACCTGGGACAGCAGCCGGCCTTCATGGACGGCCATGGGCGCGCGCAATATGCGCGTGGCGCCGGGATTGCTCAGCACGATGGCGCCCCGCGCGTCCAGCACGATGACGCCCGAGGTGAGGTTGTCGAGGATGGTCTGCAGGTTGCCGCGTGCAGCATCGAGCTGGCCCATGCTGCGGTTGGCTTCGGCGCGGGCGTCAGCCAGTTGCTGGGTCATGAGCGCAAAGGAGCGCGTGAGCCCGCCGATCTCGTCGCGCGTCTGCAGCGCGGGCTTGGGCCGCAGGTCGCCGCGCGCCACGTCGCGCATGCCCTGGGCCAGCAGCAGCAGCGGCCTGGCCAGCTGGTTGCCCAGCACGATGGCCAGCACCACGGCGCCGAAGACGGCCAGGAACAGGCTGAGCGTGAGCGTGCCTATGTACATGCGCTGCAGGCCACCGCGTGCCAGCGCGCGCTCCTGGTATTCGCGGTTGGCTGCCTGCACGGCCAGGGCATTGGTCACCAGGGCCTGCGGCAGTGCAATGGTGGCCTGCAGGTAGCGCGGCTCGGTCAGCAGGCCCACGCTGGGGTTGGGCACCAGGGCCAGGGTGCGGACCTGGGCGCCGGGCGCGGTGGCGCCGGGTTGGGCCATGCCGTCGTCGTCCAGGCCTTCAATGCTGGCCACGGCGCGCTGCTCGCGCAGCGAGCGCAGCATTTGCGCGCTGGGGCGTTCGGGCTGCAGGTTGAAGCGCGACTGGCCCACGCTGGCGATGGCGCGCAGGCCAGCAAGGTCGCCACCGCGGGTGGTCTGCGTCGGGCCCATGACGGCAAGCTCCGATGCACTCCACAGCACGACATCGGTGGCACCCAACTGGTCGCGCACGCGCTCCAGGATCAGCGCGGCGCCGGCATCGGAGACCTGGGACAGCTGGGCGCCTGCGGTGCGCGTGTTGTTGGCCATGTCATTGGCCACGGTCTCCAGCGTGGCACTGGCCAGGCTGACGCCGGCCGACAGCGCGCCCTCGACCTGCACATCGAACCAGCTTTCGATGGAGCGCGAGACGAACTGGTAGGAGACGATGTAGATCAGCAGGCCCGGCACCAGGCCCACCAGCGTGAAGATGCCGGCCAGCTTGAGCAGCAGGCGGCTGCCGAACCGCCCGCGCTGCAGCCGGATGGCCAGGCGGATGCCGCCCCAGGCCAGGATGGCCAGCAGCAGGCCGGCCACGACCACGTTGGCGGCGAACAGCCAGTTGTAGTTGCGCTCGTAGTCCAGGCGGTTGTTGGTGGCCAGGGTGAGCAGGAACAGCAGCAGCACGCCGACCAGGCCCATGAGGCCGGCGCCCACGCCCACGGCCCAGCGCGTGCCGCGCGACAGGCCGGCCGAGGCCGGCAGGGCCACGCGTTCGTCGTCGGCCGAGGCCCTGCTCATGGGGCGTCTTCCAGCATCTGGGTGCGCGACAGCTGCAGGTTCCAGCCCGAGCGGCCCAGCGCGCCGATCTGCAGCGGCCTGGGCAGCTGGGACAGGTCGATGCGAAAGCGCAGTTGCACCGATACGCCCGATTGCGTGGGTGCCGTGTCCATGATCTTCCAGCGCGAGATGCGCTGCATGGAGGCCAGCGCATCGTCCAGGCTTTCGAAGGTCTGGCCCAGTGCCAGCCCCAGGCCGCTGCTGGAGAATGGGGTGCTGGAGATGTGCAGGCGCCAGCGGCGCGTCAGCGGCTGGTGGCTGAGGCGGTAGTGGCGGCTGGCGGTGGCCAGTTGCTGATCGGACCAGTACCAGCGCTCGCGCTGGATCTGGGCATCGGCCACGAAGTACATGGGGATGCCCTGGCGCAGCGCATCGTCGATCTGGTAGGGCAGCTCGAAATGGAGGTTGGCCGACAGCAGCAGGCCGTCGTCGGAGCGATCGAGCTGCATGGGGCCGATCTCGGCCGTCAGGGCTTCGGCCCTGGCCTGCAGGCCCAGGCCCGCCAGCACGCCGGCCAGCAAAAGCGCCCCGGCCAGCCGCGCCAGCAGGCGCAGCCAGGCTGGCGACCAGGCCCGATGGGGGGGGTCAGCGCGTCTTTTGCAGCAAGGCGTAGAAGAAACCGTCGTGGTCACCCAAAGCATTGTCAGCCAGCATGCCGGCTTTGTCGGCTTTGCCCGGGATTAAATGCCCCGGTGCCGCCAGGGTTCGCGCCTCACTGTTGCGTGTAACAAACGCTTGAACCTGGGCCTCGCCCTCTTCCCTGAAGACCGAGCAGGTGCAGTAGAGCAGGCGCCCACCGGGCTGCAGCAGGGGCCACAGGGTGTCGAGCAGGCGCGCCTGGATCTCGGCCAGCTGGCGCACATCGCTTTCGCGGCGCAGCCAGCGCACGTCGGGCTGGCGCCGCACGATGCCCGAGGCCGTGCAGGGCGCGTCCAGCAAGATGGCGTCGAACCGCTGGCCGCCGCATTGCGCATCGAACCACTGGTCGGGCCGGGATGCGTCGGCCACCACCACACGGGCCTGCAGGCGCAGCCGCCCCAGCGTGTCCGCAATGCGCGCGGCGCGCTCGGCATCTATCTCCAGCGCCGTGACCTCCAGGGTCTGCGGTGCTGCGTACTCCAGCAGGTGGGCCGTCTTGCCGCCCGGGGCGGCGCAGGCATCGAGCACACGCAGCGCGCGGCCGGCGGGCTGCTCCAGCCCCTGCAGCAGCAGCGGCGCGGCCAGTTGCGCGGCCGCATCCTGCACCGAGGCCAGGCCTTCGTCGAAGCCCGGCAGGGATTGCACCGGCAGGGCCTGCTGCAGTTGCAGGCCGCTGTCGGCCACGGCCAGGGAAGGCACGTCCATGGCCTGCAGCGCTGCCTGGTAGGACTGGCGGTCCGTTTGTTGGCGGTTGACGCGCAGCGTCATCGGCGGCTGTTCATTGTTGGCCTGCAGGATGGCTTGCCAATGATCGGGATGGTCCTTGCGCAGGCGGGCGATCCACCAGGCCGGGTGGTTCCAGACGGCCTGCGGCTGGTCGTCGGTGGCGGCGACCAGGGCATCGCGCTCGCGCAGGAAGCGGCGCAGGCAGGCATTGATGAAGCCGGACTGGGCGCGCGTCGGCCCCTGCTTGGCAGCCTCCACCGTCTGGTTGACCAGGGTGAATGGCGGGTACGGTGCCCGGGACTCATCCCAGGCCAGGGCCAGGGCCGTGTTCAGCAATGCGCTGACGCGCGGCGGCGGGTTGCGCGAGGCCAGCTGCTTTTGCAGCGCCTGGGCACGGCCCAACTGGCGAAGCACCTGGAACAGCAGCGCCTGGACGCCGGGGCGCAGCGGCTGAGCCACGCGCGCCAGCACGCTGCGGCTGGACTGGCCTTCAAGCACGGACTGCAGGCATTGGGCAACGGCGTCGAGCTGCTGCCAAAGAGGAGGTGCGGCAGGTGCCTGCGAGGGCGCCGCAGCGCGGCGCGGGGAAGAATGCGTGCGTTGGTTCATGTTCCACTTTCCTGTGCCTTGCTGGCGACAGGCTCGACCAGCAGGCTGCGCACCGGGCGAAAGCCCAGCAGCCAGGCCAGCAGCCTGGCCGGATATTGCGCAATGGCGGCGTTGTAGCGCTCGGCCGCGGCGTTGAATTGCTGCAGTCCCAGGCGGTTGCGCACCTGGTGCTCGGTCCAGCGCTGCTGCCAGGGTTGCAGCGGATCGGGGTCCGGCGATGGGGCATCTGATGGCGCAGCGCCAGTGCCAGCGGCGCCGGCGCCGGTATCAACGGCGACCTTGGTCATGGCCTGCCAGGCCACGTCCAGCGCCGAGCAGGCGTGCTCCAACGAGGCCAGCGCGGTCTCGCGCAGCGGCCGGCCACGGGCATCGACCAGAGCCGCCTGCAGCTGTGCGGCAGTCTGGTGCAGTGCGGCCTGGGCATGCACAAGGGCGGGGCTTTGGCCTTCGGCCTTGGGCTGGGCCTCGAAGGCCTGCAGCATGGCATGCCACTGGCCCAGGTGCGCATCGAGCGCTCCGAACTGCTGCACGCAGCCGCTGCGCAGCCGGGCCAGCCGGTTGTATGCGCCAACGGCCCAGAACACGAGCAGTGCCAGCAGCATCCATTCAAGAGACAAGGACCACATCGTCTGCAATGGCCCGGCCGGAGGCTGGTCCGGCCGAACTCTGGTTATTCCCAAAGAAAAACGCTCCCGCCTGCGCTGGGCAGGCCGGGAGCGTCACGTCACTTCAAGGGCTCGCTTGACGCTCGCCCGAGTGCATCAGTCGGCGGAAGCGTCACCGGCGACAGACACTGCAGCAGTGTCGTCATCGGCCATCACACCGGCCAGTTCGGCCGCTTCGGCGTCGGCGATAGCGCGGCGCTCTGCGTCGTCCATGGCGTCCTTGGCCTTGCGTGCCTGGTGGTAGGCCAGACCCGTACCGGCGGGGATCAGGCGACCCACGATGACGTTTTCCTTCAGGCCACGCAGCTCGTCGCGCTTGCCCATGATGGCAGCCTCGGTGAGCACGCGGGTCGTTTCCTGGAACGACGCGGCGGAGATGAAGGAGTCGGTCGACAGCGAAGCCTTGGTAATACCCAGCAGCACGTTGGAGTACGTGGCGGGGATCTTGCCTTCGCGCTGCAGGGCCTCGTTGGTATTGAGGATTTCCGAACGCTCGACCTGCTCGCCAGCGATGTAGGTCGAATCACCGGTGTTCTCGACCACGACGCGGCGCAGCATCTGGCGAACGATCACCTCGATGTGCTTGTCATTGATCTTCACACCCTGCAGACGGTAGACGTCCTGCACTTCATCAACGATGTAGCGCGACAGCTCCTCGATGCCCAGCAGGCGCAGGATGTCCTGCGGATCGGCCGGGCCGTCGACGATGGACTCGCCCTTGTTGACCACCTGGCCTTCGTGCACCAGGATGTTCTTTTCCTTGGGCACGAGCTCTTCCCAGACCTTGCCATCCAGATCGGTGATCTGCATGCGCACCTTGCCCTTGGTTTCCTTGCCGAAGGAGATGGTGCCGGTCATCTCGGCCAGCGTGCCCTTGTCCTTGGGCGTACGGGCTTCGAACAGCTCGGCCACACGGGGCAGACCGCCGGTAATGTCGCGGGTCTTCTGGCCTTCGACAGGGATACGGGCCAGCACTTCGCCGGGGCCCACGTCCTGGCCGTCACGCACCTGGATCAGAGCGCCGACCTGGAAGCCGATCGTCACCGAGTGGTCGGTGCCGGGGATCTTGACTTCCTGGTTGTTGGCATCGATCAGCTTGACCTGAGGACGCACGACCTTGGCAGAGCCACGGCGCTTGGGATCGATCACCACCAGCGTGGACAGGCCGGTCACTTCGTCGACCTGCTTGGCCACGGTCAGGCCCTCTTCCACATTCTCGAAGCGCACCTGGCCGGCGTACTCGGTAATGATGGGTCGGGTCAGCGGATCCCAGTTGGCCAGGATCAGACCGGCCTTGACCTGCTGGTCGGGCCTGACGGTCAGCACGGCACCGTAAGGCACCTTGTGGCGCTCACGCTCGCGGCCGTTGTCGCTGATGACGATTTCGCCCGAACGCGAAATCACGACCAGCTCACCCTTGGTGTTGCTGACGTAACGCATCGTGCTGTTGAAGCTGATGGCGCCGTTGGACTTGGCTTCCACGCTCGATGCGATGGCAGCGCGCGAAGCGGCACCACCGATGTGGAAGGTACGCATGGTCAGCTGCGTGCCGGGCTCGCCGATGGACTGGGCGGCGATCACACCCACGGCTTCGCCGAGGTTGATCTGGCCGCCGCGGCCCAGGTCGCGGCCGTAGCACTTGGCGCACAGGCCGTAGCGGGTTTCGCAGTTCAGCGCGGTGCGGACCTTGATCTCGTCCACGCCTTGCAACTCGAGTTCATCGATCCCGTCTTCATTGAGCAGCGTGCCTGCGGGCAGCAGGACGGCCAGCGTCTCGGGATGCACGACGTCCTCGGCCGTGGTACGGCCCAGCACGCGGTCGCGCAGCGACTCGATCACTTCACCGCCTTCGACGATGGCGCGCATCAGTGCGCCATTGGTCGTGCCGCAATCGTCCTCGTTGACCACCAGATCCTGCGTCACGTCCACCAGACGACGCGTCAGGTAGCCGGAGTTGGCCGTCTTCAACGCCGTGTCGGCCAGACCCTTTCGGGCGCCGTGGGTGGAGATGAAGTACTGCAGAACGTTCAGGCCTTCACGGAAGTTCGCCGTAATGGGCGTCTCGATGATGGAGCCGTCAGGCTTGGCCATCAGGCCACGCATGCCGGCCAGCTGGCGGATCTGCGCGGCCGAGCCGCGGGCGCCGGAGTCGGCCATCATGTAAATGGCGTTGAACGATTCCTGCTCGACTTCGTTGCCGTGGCGGTCGATGACCTTTTCCTTGGCAAGCTGGGCCATCATGACCTTGGAGACTTCGTCGCCGGCCTTGCCCCAGATGTCCACCACCTTGTTGTAGCGCTCGCCAGCGGTCACGAGACCGGAGACGTACTGCTGTTCGATCTCCTTCACCTCGGCTTCGGCACGGCCGATGATCTCGGCCTTTTGCGGCGGCACCAGCATGTCGCCGATGGCGATCGAGATACCGGCGTGCGTGGACAGGCGGAAGCCGTTTTGCAGCAGCTTGTCGGCAAACACCACCGTGGCCTTGAGACCGCACTTGCGGAACGAGGCGTTGATGAGCTTGGAGATTTCCTTCTTCTTGAGCGCCTTGTTCATGTGGCTGAACGGCAGGCCCTTGGGAAGGATCTCGGACATCAGGGCGCGGCCCACGGTGGTTTCCACCAGGCTGGTCGAAGGCTCGAACTCGCCGGAGTCCTTGTTCTTGGTCCACTCGGTCAGACGCACGCTGATCTTGGCGGCCAGTTCGACCTGGTCGGAGTCCAGCGCGCGCTGCACTTCACCGATGTCGGCGAAGATCATGCCTTCGCCCTTGCCGTTGATGCGCTCGCGCGTTGCGTGGTACAGACCCAGCACCACGTCCTGCGAAGGAACGATGGAGGGCTCGCCCGATGCGGGGAACAGCACGTTGTTGGAGGCCAGCATCAGCGTGCGGGCTTCCATCTGTGCTTCCACCGACAGCGGAACGTGGACAGCCATCTGGTCACCGTCGAAGTCGGCGTTGAAGGCCGCGCAGACGAGCGGGTGCAGCTGGATGGCCTTGCCTTCGATCAGGATGGGCTCGAAGGCCTGGATGCCCAGTCGGTGCAGCGTGGGAGCACGGTTCAGCATGACCGGGTGCTCCTTGATGACCTCTTCGAGGATGTCCCACACCACGGGCGTGCCGGATTCCACTTCCTTCTTCGCCGCCTTGATGGTGGTGGCGATGCCGCGCTGCTCGAGCTGCGCGAAGATGAAGGGCTTGAACAGTTCCAGCGCCATCAGCTTGGGCAGACCGCACTGGTGCAGCTTGAGGTACGGACCCACCGTGATCACGGAACGGCCCGAATAGTCCACGCGCTTGCCCAGCAAGTTCTGGCGGAAACGACCGCTCTTGCCCTTGATCATGTCGGCCAGCGACTTCAGGGCACGCTTGTTGGCGCCCGTCATGGCCTTGCCACGGCGGCCGTTGTCCAGCAGCGAGTCCACCGCTTCCTGCAGCATGCGCTTTTCGTTGCGCGCGATGATTTCCGGAGCCTTCAGCTCCAGCAGGCGGCGCAGACGCGAGTTGCGGTTGATGACGCGGCGATACAGGTCGTTCAGGTCGGACGTCGCGAAGCGGCCGCCGTCCAGCGGCACCAGCGGACGCAGGTCCGGGGGCAGCACGGGCAGCACTTCCATGACCATCCAGCCCGGCTTGATGCCGGACTTCTTGAACGCTTCCAGCAGCTTCAGGCGCTTGGCGTTCTTCTTGACCTTGACTTCGGAGCCGGTCAGATCGCCACGCAGGCGCTCGGTCTCGACGTCGATGTCGATGCCTTCGAGCAGGTCCTTGATGCCTTCGGCGCCCATCTTGGCTTCGAACTCGTCACCGTATTCGGTGCGCTTGGCCTCGTAATCGTCCTCGGTCATGATGCTGAACTTCTTCAGCGGGGTCATGCCGGGGTCGGTCACCACGTAGGCTTCGAAGTACAGCACGCGCTCGATGTCGCGCAGCGTCATGTCGAGCACCAGGCCCAGACGCGACGGCAGCGACTTCAGGAACCAGATGTGGGCGCAGGGCGCAGCCAGGTCGATGTGGCCCATGCGCTCGCGGCGCACCTTGGTCTGGGTCACTTCGACGCCGCACTTCTCGCAGATCACACCGCGGTGCTTGAGGCGCTTGTACTTGCCGCACAGGCACTCGTAGTCCTTGATGGGGCCAAAGATCTTGGCGCAGAACAGACCATCGCGCTCGGGCTTGAACGTGCGGTAGTTGATGGTCTCGGGCTTCTTCACCTCGCCGAAGGACCAGGAACGGATCTTCTCGGGAGAAGCCAGACCGATCTTGATGGCATCGAAATGCTCATCAGGCGTGAATTGCTTGAACAGGTCGAGTAGAGATTTCATAAGACTCTTTCCCTTTTCAATATTTAAGAACGCTCAAGCTCGATGTCGAGGCCCAGGGAGCGGATTTCCTTGACCAGCACGTTGAACGACTCGGGCATGCCTGCCTCGATGGCGTGCTCGCCCTTGACGATGGATTCGTACACCTTGGTACGGCCCACCACGTCGTCGGACTTCACGGTCAGCATTTCCTGCAGCACATAGGCGGCGCCGTAAGCTTCCAGCGCCCACACTTCCATTTCCCCGAAACGCTGGCCACCGAACTGGGCCTTGCCGCCCAGCGGCTGCTGCGTCACCAGAGAGTACGGACCCGTGGAGCGGGCGTGCATCTTGTCGTCGACCAAGTGGTGCAGCTTCAGGTAGTGCATGTAGCCGATGGTGGTCGGACGCTCGAAGCGGTCGCCGGTGCGGCCGTCATACAGGTAGGCCTGCGTGCGCGACTCGGTCAGCCCCTTGCGCTGGGCCAGTTCCTCCGGATATGCCAGATGCAGCATGTCCTGGATTTCCTGCTCGGACGCACCATCGAACACCGGCGTGGCAAACGGCACGCCCGTGGTCAGCGCCTGCGCCATGGACACGATCTCCTTGTCGTCGAGCTGCGTCAGGTCTTCCTTGCGGCCGCGCGAGTTGTAGATCTCTTCCATGAAGGTACGGATCTCGGCAGCGCGGGCTTCCTGCTGCAGCATGTCGCCGATGCGCTGGCCCAGGCCCTTGCCGGCCCAGCCCAGATGCACTTCCAGCACCTGGCCGATGTTCATACGCGAAGGCACGCCCAGCGGGTTCAGCACGATGTCGGCAGTGGAGCCGTCGGCCATGTAGGGCATGTCCTCGACCGGAACGATCTTGGAGACCACACCCTTGTTGCCGTGGCGGCCGGCCATCTTGTCGCCGGGTTGCAGGCGGCGCTTGACGGCCAGGTAGACCTTGACCATCTTGAGCACGCCAGCGGGCAGCTCGTCGCCCTGGGTGAGCTTCTTGCGCTTTTCTTCAAAAGCCAGGTCGAAGCTGTGGCGCGTCTGCTCCAGCGAGTTCTTGATGGACTCGAGCTGGGTGGCGACTTCGTCCTCTGCAGGACGGATGTCGAACCAGTGGAACTTCTCCACGCCATCCAGGTAGGCCTTGTCGATCTTGGCGCCCTTGGCCAGCTTCTGCGGGCCGCCGTTGGCCACGCGGCCATTGAGCAGCTTTTCGATACGGTCGAAGGCGTCGGCTTCGACGATGCGCAGCTGGTCGTTCAGGTCCAGGCGGTAGCGCTTGAGTTCATCGTCGATGATCTGCTGGGCGCGCTTGTCACGCTGGATGCCTTCACGGGTGAAGACCTGCACGTCGATCACGGTGCCTTGCGAGCCCTGGTCCACGCGCAGCGAGGTGTCCTTCACGTCGGAAGCCTTCTCGCCGAAGATGGCGCGCAGCAGCTTCTCTTCAGGCGTCAGCGTGGTCTCGCCCTTGGGCGTGACCTTGCCGACCAGCACATCGCCGGGCTGCACTTCCGCACCCACGTAGATGATGCCGGACTCGTCCAGGCGGTTGAGCTGCTGCTCGGACAGGTTCGGGATGTCGCGCGTGATTTCCTCGGCACCGAGCTTGGTGTCGCGGGCCATCACCACGAGTTCTTCGATGTGGATCGAGGTGTAGCGGTCTTCGGCCACCACGCGCTCGTTGATCAGGATCGAATCCTCGAAGTTGTAGCCGTTCCAGGGCATGAAGGCGATCAGCATGTTCTGACCGATGGCGATTTCGCCCAGGTCGGTCGATGCGCCGTCGGCCACCACGTCACCCTTGGCCAGCTTGTCGCCACGCTTGACGATGGGACGCTGGTGGATGTTGGTGTTCTGGTTGGAACGCTGGTACTTGATGAGGTTGTAGATGTCCACGCCGACTTCGCCGGCCACGGCTTCCGCATCGTTCACGCGGACCACTATGCGCGTTGCATCGACATAGTCCACGATACCGCCGCGGGTTGCCGTCACCACGGTGCCGGAGTCCACTGCCGCCACGCGCTCGATGCCCGTGCCCACCATGGGCTTTTCGGGACGCAGCACAGGCACGGCCTGACGCGACATGTTGGCGCCCATCAATGCGCGGTTCGCGTCATCGTGTTCCAGGAACGGAATCAGCGAGGCTGCCACCGACACGATCTGTGCGGGCGACACGTCCATGTACTGAACGCGCTCGGCCGACACCAGGGTCGAATCACCCTTTTCGCGCGCCGACACCAGGTCGCCGATCAGGCGGCCTTCGGCATCCAGCTCGGCATTGGCCTGGGCGATGATGTACTTGCCTTCCTCGATGGCCGACAGGTAGTCGATCTCCATCGTGACCTTGCCGTCAGCCACGCGACGGTACGGCGTCTCGATGAAGCCGTATTCGTTCAGGCGGGCGTACAGGGCCAGCGAGTTGATCAAGCCGATGTTCGGGCCTTCAGGCGTTTCGATAGGGCAGACGCGGCCGTAGTGGGTCACGTGCACGTCGCGCACTTCGAAGCCTGCACGCTCGCGGGTCAGACCGCCCGGGCCCAGGGCCGAGACGCGACGCTTGTGCGTGATTTCGGCCAGAGGGTTGGTCTGGTCCATGAACTGCGACAGCTGCGACGCACCGAAGAATTCCTTCAGGGCGGCCGAAATCGGCTTGCTGTTGATCAGGTCATGGGGCATCAGCGGCTCTTGCTCGGCCTGGCCCAGACGCTCCTTCACAGCCTTCTCGATACGTGCCAGGCCCGTGCGGTACTGGTTCTCGGCCAGTTCGCCCACGCAACGCACGCGGCGGTTGCCCAGGTGGTCGATATCGTCGACTTCGCCCTTGCCATTGCGCAGATCCACCAGAATCTTGACCACGGCCAGGATGTCCTCGTTGGACAGCACCATGGGGCCGGTGGCGCCATCGCGGCCGACCTTGGCGTTGAACTTCATGCGGCCCACGCGCGACAGGTCGTAGGTGTCGGCGTTGTAGAACAGGCGCTGGAACAGGGCCTGCACGGCGTCTTCGGTCGGCGGCTCGCCGGGGCGCATCATGCGGTAGATGGCCACGCGTGCAGCGAACTCATCCACGGTTTCGTCGGTGCGCAGGGTCTGCGAGATGTAGGCGCCCTGGTCCAGCTCATTCGTGTAGATGCACTGCAGATCCTGGATGCCGGCGCTGCGCAGCTTCTTGAGCAGGGACTCGGTCAGCTCTTCATTGGCCTTGGCGATGATCTCGCCCGTGTCCGGATCGACGATGTTCTTGGCGACCACGCGGCCGATCAGGAAATCTTCGGGGACGCTGATGAACTTGGTGCCCGACTGCTCCAGCTCGCGGGTGTGGCGAGCGGTGACGCGCTTGTCCTTGGCGACCACGACCTTGCCCGACTTGTCGGTGATGTCGAAGCGCGCGACTTCGCCGCGCAGGCGCTCGGAGACGAACTCCATCTGCGCGCCCGAATCCATGAGGCGGAAGTTGTCGTTGACGAAGAAGTTGGCCAGGATCGATTCCGGCGTCAGGCCGATGGCCTTCAGCAGAATGGACACGGGCATCTTGCGGCGACGGTCGACGCGGAAGAACAGCAGGTCCTTGGGGTCGAACTCGAAGTCCAGCCACGAGCCGCGGTAAGGAATGATGCGTGCCGAGAACAGCAGCTTGCCCGAGCTGTGGGTCTTGCCCTTGTCGTGCTCGAAGAACACGCCAGGCGAGCGGTGCAGCTGCGAGACGATGACACGCTCGGTGCCGTTGATGATGAACGAGCCCTTTTCGGTCATCAGGGGCACTTCGCCCATGTAGACCTCTTGCTCCTTGACTTCCTTGACCACCTTGGACTGCGAGGTCGAAGACTCACGGTCATAGATGATCAACTGGACCTTGGCGCGCACGGCGGAGGCGAACGTCAGACCACGGGTCTGGCACTCGCGCACATCGAAAGCAGGCTTGGCGAGGTTGTACTCGACGAACTTCATCTCCACAAAACCGTTGTGGGAGACGATGGGGAAGGCGGAGTTGAAGGCCGCTTGCAGGCCTTCGATGGTGCGTTTTTTGGGGGCTACATCTGACTGCAAGAATGCGGTATATGCATCTTTTTGCATCTGCAGCAGGTAAGGCACTTCGAGCACGCTGTCGCGGCTCCCGAAGCTTTTGCGGATTCGCTTGCGTTCGGTGTAAGAATAGGCCATGAGATCTCCGGGCAAAGACATGAGTCCTGGGTCTGCGACGACTGCCCCACATGGAAAGCTCCCTGCGGGCTTGGCGGTTGGCCACTACCAACCATGGCTGACGGCGATGCGTTGCACATCGCCCGAACCAAGGCATCTTCTGCTGTCGGGTTGTCAGAAGACACTAAAAAACAGACTGTGCTGACTGCTTTTTAGTGTGCTCTATGGATCAGCGCTCCACAAGCGCCAAAGGCTGGAGGCCCTTTTTCGGAGCCTCCAGCCCTTGAGGGGACTGAATTACTTCAGTTCAGCCTTGGCACCGGCTTCCACCAGCTTCTTCACAGCGGCTTCAGCGTCAGCCTTGGCAACGCCTTCCTTGACGTTCTTGGGAGCGCCGTCGACCAGGTCCTTGGCTTCCTTCAGACCCAGGCCGGTGATTTCACGCACGGCCTTGATGACGGAAACCTTGTTCGCGCCGGCTTCGGTCAGCACAACGTTGAACTCGGTCTTTTCTTCTGCAGCAGCAGCGCCGCCAGCAGCGCCGCCAGCAGCGGGAGCAGCCATAGCGGCAGCGCTCACGCCAAACTTCTCTTCAATGGCCTTCACCAGGTCATTGAGTTCCAGGACCGTCATGCCGTCGAGCGCGGTCAGAAATGCGTCTTTATCGAATGCCATTTTGATTTCCTAACAATATTGGTTAACTGCCGCGCGCTCAGGCTGCGACTGCTTCGGCTGCCGGTTCTTCGGCAGAGCCTTCGCTCTTCTTTGCCGCCAGGGCGCCCAGCACAACGGCCGTACGCGAGATAGGCGACATCAGCAAGCCACACAGTTGTGCCAGCAGAACTTCCTTCGAGGGGATGTTCGCCAGTTGCTTCACACCGTTCACGTCCAGGGCCTTGCCTGCAAACGCACCACCGCGGATCACCAGCTTGTCGTTGGTTTTCGCGAAGTCGGCCACCACCTTGGCGGCGGCCACTGCGTCTTCAGAGAAGCCATAGATCAGAGGGCCGGTCATCTGGTCGGCGACAACGTCAAACTGGCTGCCAGCCACAGCACGGCGGGCCAGCGTGTTCTTCAACACGCTCAGGCTCACACCCTTGCTGCGAGCATCAGAACGCAGTTTGGTCATGTCGGCGACCGTGATGCCGCGGTATTCCGCGATCACAAGCGTTTGAGCTTTTGCGGCGAGGCTGGTCACTTCATTGATGACCGCTTCTTTCTCACTGCGATTAAGACTCAAGGTCTACTCCTTCAAATGCGCACTCGGGGCAAGCCCCTCATGCGCGCTCTTGTTGCAGCGACCAACTGTTTTGGAAATGCATCCATCTGCAGCGGGATCGCCATCTGCGTTGGCCCCGGGGGTTTAAGTGCCGCAAGGCACACCAACGGTCTTGGATGACCCGGCGCATCGCTGCACCGGCCCACCACTGAGGCACCCCGAAAGGTGTCTCAAGATTTCTTGGCTATCAGGCCGAGATGGTTTGCGTGTCGACGCGAACGCCCACACCCATGGTCGACGAAACAGCGACCTTGCGCAGGTACAGGCCCTTGCTCGAAGCGGGCTTGGACTTGTTCAGGGCGTCGATCAGCGCAGCCAGGTTGCCTTGCAGCTTCTCGTTGTCGAACGAGCGGCGGCCGATGGTGGCGTGGATGATGCCGGCCTTGTCGACGCGGTATTGCACCTGACCAGCCTTGGCGTTCTTCACAGCCGTGGCCACATCGGGAGTCACCGTGCCAACCTTGGGGTTGGGCATCAGGCCGCGCGGGCCCAGGATCTGGCCCAGCGTACCGACGACGCGCATGGCGTCAGGGGCAGCGATGACCACGTCGAAGGGCATGTCGCCAGCCTTCACGCGGGCAGCCAGGTCGTCCATGCCGACCACGTCGGCGCCGGCAGCCTTGGCTTCTTCAGCCTTGGCGCCTTGGGCGAACACAGCCACGCGGGCAATCTTGCCGGTGCCATGGGGCAGCACGACAGCGCCGCGAACCACTTGGTCAGACTTCTTGGCGTCCACGCCCAGTTGCACGGCCACGTCGATGGATTCATCGAACTTGGCGGTGGCAGCATCCTTCACCAGCGCGACTGCGTCAGCGAAAGCGTACAGCTTGGTGGACTCCACCTTGCCCTGGAGAGCCTTTTGCTTCTTGGTCAACTTGGCCATTTACACGCCCTCCACAATCACGCCCATCGAGCGAGCCGAACCAGCCAGCGTACGCACGGCGGCGTCCACGTCAGCAGCGTTCATGTCTTTCAGCTTGGTGTTGGCGATCTCTTCCAGCTGAGCGCGGGTGATCTTGCCGACCTTGTTCTTCAGGGGGTTGGAAGAACCCTTGTCCAGCTTGATGGCCTTCTTGATCAGCACAGTCGCCGGAGGCGTCTTGATGATGAAGGTGAAGCTCTTGTCCGCGAAGGCCGTGATGACCACGGGCAGCGGCAGTCCGGGCTCGACACCTTGGGTCTGGGCGTTGAACGCCTTGCAGAATTCCATGATGTTGAGGCCGCGCTGACCCAGCGCAGGACCGATCGGGGGAGAGGGATTGGCCTTACCAGCTGGCACTTGCAGCTTGATGAAGCCGACGATTTTCTTCGCCATTGAATGCTCCTTGCGGGTATAGCGCCGCCGGCCCAACCAACAACAGTTGCAGCCGACAGCTCCCCGGGGGTTAAAAGACTCTTGTGAGAACGCCCTGCACCAAGCCTAAAAATGCAGAGCCAGAGATTGTAAGCGGTAACTCAGGTTTTTTCAACCTGGGCAAATTCAAGCTCGACCGGCGTGGAGCGACCGAAGATCATCACGGAGACGCGCAGACGGCTCTTCTCGTAGTTGACCTCTTCGACAGAGCCGTTGAAGTCCGTGAACGGACCTTCCTTGACACGCACCAGCTCGCCGGGCATGAACTCGACCTTGTGGCGCGGCTTTTCCGTGCCTTCCTGCATCTGGCTGACGATCTTGCGCACTTCCTCTTCGGAAATGGGTGCAGGACGGTTCTTGGCACCGCCCACGAAACCCGTCACCTTGCTGGTGTGCTTGACCAAGTGCCAGGTGTCGTCGTCCATGACCATCTCGACGAACACGTAGCCAGGGAACAGACGGCGTTCGGTAGTGCGGCGCTGGCCATTCTTCATTTCCACCACTTCTTCAGTGGGGACAAGAATGCGACCGAACTTGGACTGCATGTCAGAGCGCGCGATGCGCTCGATGATGTTGCGCTCAACCGCCTTTTCCATGCCGGAGTAGGCATGGACGATGTACCAGCGCAGATCCGGATTGGCAGGCGCTGCCCCTCCGTCGTTCACACCCGTTTCGACAGCATCCATTACTTCCTCCAGCCCAAAATCAGGTCGTACAAGACCCACTCAAGCGTCTTGTCCGTGAACCACAGGAACAAGGCCATGATGACGACAAAGCCGAAGACGTACAAGGTCATCTGCATGGTTTCCTTGCGCGTCGGCCAGACGACCTTCTTGACTTCGCGCCAGGCATCCTGGGCAAAGCTCACGAAACGCTTTCCGGGCTCGGAAACAAGGAACGTGCCAGCAGCTGCAGCCAGGCCGACCAGCAGCACCAGCCACTGGACGATGGGGCCTTGCTTGCTCAGCAGATAGAAACCTGCGATCGCAGCAACGACTAAAGCCGCGACTGCGGCAAGCTTGGCTTTGTCAGCTCCGGAGCTGACCGTTTCAACCTGAGTAGTGGCCATAATCCATTTCTAATGCGCATCTTTTGCGCAACGCCAAGACACCGAAGCCCGCTTTGGGGCGGGCTCGTTGCGATTCCACCATCAGGTGGCAGGGGCAGTAGGAATCGAACCTACAACCTTCGGTTTTGGAGACCGACGCTCTGCCAATTGAGCTATACCCCTACAAATCAATTAGGCAATGATCTTGGCAACCACGCCAGCGCCCACGGTACGGCCGCCTTCGCGGATAGCGAAGCGCAGGCCTTCTTCCATGGCGATGGGGGCGATCAGCTTGACGGTGATCGACACGTTATCGCCAGGCATCACCATTTCCTTGTCGGCGGGCAGCTCGATGGAGCCGGTCACGTCGGTCGTACGGAAATAGAACTGGGGACGGTAGTTGTTGAAGAACGGAGTGTGGCGACCACCTTCGTCCTTGGACAGCACGTACACCTCAGCCGTGAAGTGGGTGTGGGGCTTGATGGAGCCGGGCTTGCACAGCACTTGGCCGCGTTCCACGTCTTCACGCTTGGTGCCGCGCAGCAGCAGACCCACGTTGTCGCCAGCTTGACCTTGGTCCAGCAGCTTGCGGAACATTTCCACGCCGGTGACGATGGTCTTCTGGGTGTCGCGGATACCGACGATTTCGATTTCTTCGCCGACCTTGATGATGCCGCGCTCGATACGGCCAGTCACCACGGTGCCACGGCCAGAGATCGAGAACACGTCTTCCACGGGCATTGCGAAGGCACCGTCCACAGCGCGCTCGGGCGTGGGGATGTAGGAGTCCAGTGCTTCAGCCAGGCGCAGGATGGCAGGTTCGCCCTTGTCGGACTGGTCGCCTTCCAGGGCCAGCTTGGCCGAGCCGCGGATGATGGGGGTGTCGTCGCCGGGGAAGTCGTACTTGGCAAGCAGCTCGCGCACTTCCATTTCGACCAGTTCCAGCAGCTCTTCGTCGTCCACCATGTCGCACTTGTTCAGGAACACGATGATGTAGGGCACGCCCACCTGACGGGCCAGCAGGATGTGCTCGCGGGTCTGGGGCATGGGGCCGTCAGCGGCCGAGCACACCAGGATGGCGCCGTCCATTTGAGCAGCGCCGGTGATCATGTTCTTGACGTAGTCGGCGTGGCCGGGGCAGTCAACGTGAGCGTAGTGGCGACCGGCCGTTTCGTACTCGACGTGGGCGGTGTTGATCGTGATGCCGCGAGCCTTTTCTTCAGGTGCTGCGTCGATCTGGTCGTAAGCCTTGGCTTCGCCGCCGAACTTCTTGGACAGAACGGTAGCGATAGCAGCCGTCAGGGTCGTCTTGCCGTGGTCCACGTGACCGATGGTGCCAACGTTGACGTGCGGCTTGGTACGCTCGAATTTTGCTTTAGCCATTTTTCCGACTCCGAAAAAAATCTAAATCACTACAACAGGATTTGGCGCAACCCCATCTAGCGAGCGCACCAGAGATAATGGTGCCCATGGGCAGGATCGAACTGCCGACCTCTCCCTTACCAAGGGAGTGCTCTACCACTGAGCCACATGGGCCTTGAGGCTGCCGAAGCAATCTCAAAAAACTTTGCTCGCCAACTGGAGCGGGAGACGGGAATCGAACCCGCGTCATTAGCTTGGAAGGCTAGGGTTCTACCATTGAACTACTCCCGCACAGATTGACTGCACGTCGCCATCTTTTCAGATGACTTCTCTTCTTCACCATTACTGGTGGAGGGGACTGGATTCGAACCAGTGTAGGCGTAAGCCAACAGATTTACAGTCTGCCCCCTTTAGCCACTCGGGCACCCCTCCGAAGAGATTTGAATTCTAGCACCGTTTTTTTTCGTCAGAAAAATTTCAGTGCATTTTTTTCTCAGGCCACCTGGGCGATCCAAGAAAAATTGTGGTGCGGCTGGCGGGGATCGAACCCACGACCCTTGGCTTCGGAGGCCAATACTCTATCCACTGAGCTACAGCCGCTCAGGGCATCGCTGCCCTGCACAAGCCGAGCATTGTCGCATGACTTTGCCCCGGCACGTCCAAGCCCCCCAGGACCCGGCGCTATTGCGCCTGCGGCACCGTGAAGCCCAACCCCCGCAGGCAGACATCCACCGCCTGCGCGCCCACCTGCTTGAGATCGAAGGCCCTTCCCAGCAGCCAGCTCTGCAACAGGCCATCGAACATGGCGCACAGCGCGATCGAGGCCTGGGGAGCCGGCATGGACATGGTCACCGCGTGGCTTTCGGCAGCCGCGCGCAGCGCCAGCTCCAGTTGCGCGGAAAAAGAGTCCAGTGCGGCACGGTTGCGCTCCTGCACGGGCATGAGCTCGCCCACGTATTCCACCTTGAGCAGCAGGATCTCGAAGACGCGCCGCGTGCTGTCGTCATCGGCGATGCGCCCGAAGACCACCGCCATCAGGCGCCGCACATATTCCAGTGCATCGCACTCCGAATCGTCCTCGCAGTCACCCTGGGCCGCCTGCTCCAGCGGGAGCGTGACGCGGTCCAGCATGGCGTAGAAGAGATCCAGCTTGTCCTTGAAATGCCAGTAGACCGCACCGCGCGTGGCGCCGGCTCGCTGGGCAATCTCGTTGAGCGAGGCCCGGGCGACACCCTGTTCGTAGAACACTTGCTCCGCAGCGTCCAGCAGACTGTTGCGCGTTGCAAACGCATCTTCTTTCGTTCGTCGTGCCAAGATGTATTTCCTTCCATCGTTGAGCCCGGCCATGCCACGCTACGCCATGCTTCGCGCCGCCTTGCAGCAACAGCGGTCATTATACATTCATGTATGTATGTATAATCCGCGACTTGCCCGTGGACACGGGCGTTCCGGATAGCGCTGACCGGAACGTCAACATCGTTATTTGATTCAGCACAAGGACCCATCATGCCCAGCACACGCAGCAATGTGTCAGCCGCTCCGTCCCCTTACAGCAGTCTGCGCCTCACCACCGTGGCCCTGGCCGTCACTGCCGCAATGGCCATGGCGGCCTGCGGGAAAAAGCCCGAAGAACAAGCTGCCGCGCAGCAGCAGATGCCCGCCGTGCCGGTGGGCGTGGTGGTCGCCACCCCGCCGACGTGGGCCTTGTGACCGAACTCCCTGGCCGCGTGGATGCGCGCCGCGTGGCCCAGATCCGCGCCCGCAGCGCCGGCATCGTGCAGGAACGACTGTTCCGGGAAGGCAGCGATGTGAAGGCCGGCCAGGTGCTGTACCGCATCGATCCCGCACCCTACCAGGCCACGCTGCAAAGCGCCAAGGCCACGCAGGCCCGCGCCGAAGCCAACCAGGCGCAGGCACTGGCGCAGCTGGAACGCTACCGCCCACTGGTTGCCGCCAACGCCATCAGCAAGCAGGATTTCGTCAACGCCGAGGCAGCCTACAAGCAGGCCCAGGCCGATGTGGCGGCCGGCAAGGCGTCGGTGCGCACGGCCGAGATCAATCTGGGCTACACCAACGTCACGGCTCCCATCTCCGGCCGCATCGGCCAGTCGCTGGTGACCGAAGGTGCGCTGGTCGGCCAGGGCGAGGCGACTCCGCTGGCCGTGGTCCAGCAGATCAATCCTGTCTATGTGAACTTCACCCAGTCGTCCAGCGAGGCCTTCCGGCTGCGCCGCGCGATGGAGCAGGGCAAGCTCAAGAAGGCCGATGGCGCCGAGGCTGCCAGCGTCGAGGTGCGCCTGGACGACGGCACGGCCTATGAACTCAAGGGCAAGCTGCTGTTCACCGACCTGACCGTGGACAGCTCCACCGGCCAGGTCACGCTGCGTGCCGAGGTGCCCAATCCCAAGGGATTGCTGCTGCCCGGCATGTATGTGCGTGTGCGCATGGAGCAGGCCCAGGCGTCCAACGCCATTGCCGTGCCCCAGCAGGCGGTGACGCGCACCGAGACCGGCGACACCGTGAGCGTGGTCAGCGACGACGGCAAGATCACCAAGCGGCAGGTGAAGGTGACCACGGCCCAGAACAACCAGTGGCTGGTCAGCGAAGGCCTGCAGGCGGGTGAGAAGGTCATGGTCGACGGCTTCCAGAAGCTGCAGATGCTGCCGCCCGGCACGCCGGTCAAGCCCGTGCCCTGGCAGCCCGAGGCTGCAGGTGCCCAGAAGCCGGCCGGCGCGGCAGCGCCAGCCCCGCAAGCCGCAGCCGATGCCAAGCCTGCGGACCAGGCAGACAAGAAGTAATCAAGGGGCTCAGCAATGGCCAAGTTCTTTATTGACAGACCGATCTTTGCATGGGTCGTCGCGCTATTCATCATCGTCCTCGGTGGTATCGCGCTGACCAAGCTTCCGATCGCTCAATACCCCAAGGTGGCTCCTCCGGCCATCGTCATCAACACCGCCTATCCAGGCGCGTCCGCGAAGGTGCTCGAAGACAGCGTGCTGTCCGTGATCGAGCGCGAGATGAACGGCTCGCCCGGTCTGGTCTACATGGAGTCGGTGGCCCAGGCCGATGGCACGGGCAGCATCACCATCAGCTTCGAGGCCGGCACCAACGTGGATCTGGCGCAGGTGGACGTGCAAAACCGCCTGTCGCGCGCCACGCCGCGCCTGCCTGCGTCCGTGACGCAGCAGGGCGTGCGCGTGGACAAGGCGTCGTCCAACTTCCTGCTGTTCATCATGCTGTCGTCCGAGGACGCCAAGGCCTATGACACGGTGGCCCTGGGTGACTATGCCTCGCGCAACATCGTTCCCGAAATCCAGCGGGTGGCCGGCGTGGGCCAGGCACAGCTGTTCGGCACGGAAAAGGCGATGCGCATCTGGTTCGATCCCGCCAAGCTGCAGGGCTACAAGCTCTCGGCCGAGGACGTGACGGCCGCCATCCGCAGCCAGAACGCCCAGGTGGCCAGCGGCGCCATTGGCGACCTGCCCAACATCACGGGCCAGAAGATCGCCGCCACGGTGACGGTGATGGGCCAGCTGTCTTCGATCAGCCAGTTCGAGAACATCGTGCTGCGCGCCAATCCCGATGGCTCCACCGTGCGCCTCAAGGACGTGGCCACCATCGAGATCGGCGGCCAGGCCTACGCGACCTCCGCCCGCCTGAACGGCAAGGATGCCGTGGGTATCGGCGTCCAGCTGACGCCCAGCGGCAATGCGCTGGCCACGGCCAAGGCCGTGCATGCGCGCATGGAAGAGCTGCAGAAGTTCTTCCCCAAGGGCGTGAAGTACTCCATCCCCTACGACAGCTCCAAGTTCGTGAGCATCTCCATCGAGAAGGTCGCCCACACGCTGCTGGAAGCCATCGTGCTGGTGTTCCTGGTGATGTACCTGTTCCTGCAGAACTGGCGCTACACGCTGATCCCGACCATCGTGGTGCCCATTGCACTGCTGGGCACCTTCGCGGTCATGCAGGCCGTGGGCTTCTCGATCAACGTGCTGGCCATGTTCGGCATGGTGCTGGTCATCGGCATCGTGGTGGATGACGCCATCGTGGTGGTGGAGAACGTCGAGCGCATCATGAGCGAGGAAGGCCTGCCGCCGCGCGAAGCCGCGATCAAGGCCATGGGCCAGATCTCGGGCGCCATCGTGGGCATTACGCTGGTGCTGATCGCGGTGTTCATACCGTTGGCCTTCTTCGCGGGGTCCACCGGCAATATCTACCGGCAGTTCTCCATCGTGATGGTGGCCTCCATCAGCTTCTCGGCCTTCATGGCGCTGACGCTGACACCGGCCCTGTGCGCAACGCTGCTCAAGCCCGTGGAAGCCGGTCACCACCACGAGAAGAAAGGCTTCTTCGGCTGGTTCAACCGCACGTTCGCACGCTCGGCCAAGTCCTATGAAGGCTGGGTGGCCCGACTGCTCAAGCGCTCGGTGCTGATGATCGGCGTGTACCTGGCCGTGATCGCGGGCGCCGTGGTGGTGTTCCGTGGCCTGCCGACCTCGTTCCTGCCGACCGAGGACCAGGGCTACTTCATCGTCAACGTGCAACTGCCCCCTGGCGCCGCCAAGGAGCGCACGCTGGAGGTGATGAAGCAGGTGGAAGAAGCCGTGCTGCCGCAGCCCGAAGTGGCCAACATGGTCAGCGTGCTGGGCTTCAGCTTCTCCGGCCAGGGCCAGAATGCCGCCCTCGCCTTCGTGCCGCTCAAGGACTGGTCCGAGCGCAAGGGAGCGAACTCCACGGTGGACGCCATGACGGGCCGCATCATGGGCATGACGTCGGGCATCCGCGATGCCTTCGTGTTCGCCGTGAACCCGCCGCCCATTCCCGAACTGGGCAACGCCGTGGGCTTCTCGTTCCGCCTGCAGGACCGTGCCGGCCACGGACACGATGCGCTGATCAATGCCCGCAACATGATGCTGGGCATGGCCGGGCAGAGCAAGGTGCTGGCCGGCGTGCGTCCCGATGGTCTGGAGGACGCGCCCCAGCTGCGCATCGAGATCGACCGCGACAAGGCCAACGCCCTGGGCGTGGACTTCACCTCGATCAATGCCGCGCTGTCCACGGCGCTGGGCTCGTCCTACGTCAATGACTTCCCCAACCAGGGTCGTCTGCAACGCGTGATCGTGCAGGCCGATGCTCCGGCCCGCATGCAGCCCGACGATCTGCTGCGCCTGAACGCGCGCAATGCCAAGGGCGATCCGGTGCCGCTGTCCACGTTCGCGACCACCAAGTGGGTCAAGGGCGCCCAGCAGACGGTGCGCTACAACGGCTACCCTGCCGTGCGCATCGAAGGCTCGGCCGCACCGGGCTTCAGCTCGGGCGATGCCATGGACGAGATGGAAAAGCTGGCTGCCAAGCTGCCCGAAGGCTTCGGCTTCGAGTGGACCGGCCAGTCGCGTGAGGAAAAGCTGGCGGGTTCGCAAGCCATCTTCCTGTACGCCTTCGCCATCCTGGCCGTGTTCCTGTGTCTGGCTGCTCTGTATGAGAGCTGGTCCATCCCGCTGTCGGTGATTCTGGTCGTGCCGCTGGGTCTGCTGGGCGTGGTGCTTGCCACCTTGCTGCGCAACTACTCCAACGACGTGTACTTCCAGATCGGACTGGTGACGGTGATCGGCCTGTCGGCGAAGAACGCGATCTTGATCGTGGAGTTCGCCAAGGACCTGCAGGCCGAAGGCAAGGGACTGATCGAGGCTGCGCTGGAAGCCGCCCACCTGCGGTTCCGCCCCATCATCATGACCTCGCTGGCCTTCGGCCTGGGCGTTGTGCCTCTGGTGATCGCCACGGGCGCGAGCTCGGCCAGCCAGCGTGCCATCGGCACCGGCGTGCTCGGCGGCATGATCACCGGCACTGTGCTGGCCGTGCTGTTCGTGCCCACCTTCTTCGTCGTGGTGCGCAAGCTGTTCAAGGGCAAGATCAAATCGCACAACCCGCCGTCCACACCGGCCGGCAAGGAGGCCTTGAGCCATGATTAATCGCAGTACCCCGGTGGCCATCGCCACCGCCGTGCTCCTGGCGGGATGCTCGCTCATCCCCACCTACGAGCGCCCTGCCGCTCCGGTCGCGGCGCAGTACACCCGCGCGAACGCCACCGCTGCGGCGGAAGGCGGCACGGCTGCAGCGCAGCTGCCCTGGCAGGATTTCTTCCAGGACGCACGCCTGCAGCAGCTGGTTCGCACCGCGCTGGACAACAACCGTGACCTGCGCGTGGCCGCGCTCAACATCGAGCGTGCCCAGGCCCAGTACCGGATCACGCGCGCCGACCAGTTCCCGACGGTGGGTGCCGGCGTCAACGCCAGCCGCGCTCCAAACACCACGGGCTCCGGCACCAAGTACGTCAACAGCTACCAGGTCGGCCTGGCCGTCACCTCGTGGGAGCTGGACTTCTTCGGCCGCATCGGCAGCCTGAAGGAAGCGGCCCTGGCACAGTACCTGGCGACCGAGGAAGCTCGCCGCGCCGCGCAGACCAGCCTGGTGGCCGCTGTGGCCAGCGGCTGGTACACGCTGCTGGCCGACGAGCAACTGCTGAAGATCTCGCGCGACACGCTGCAGACCCGTGAAGAGTCGATCAAGCTGACCAAGCTGCGTTTCGACACGGGCGTGGCGTCCGAGCTGGACTACCGCCAGGCCGTCTCGCTGACCGAGGCTGCGCGCGCCACGCTGGCGCAGCAGCAGCGCCAGCGCGCCCTGGACGAGAACGCCCTGGTGCTCTTGCTGGGCCAGTCCCTGCCAGCGGACGTGCTCGCCAGCCTGGGTTCCAGCCAGGGACTGCGCGACACGGCCGACCTGCCCGCCGTGCCGGCCGGCCTGCCGTCGGACCTGCTGACGCAGCGGCCCGACATTCGCCAGGCCGAGCAGCAGTTGATCAGCACCAACGCCAACATCGGTGCCGCGCGTGCCGCCTTCTTCCCGCGCATCACGCTGACGGGGCAGTTCGGCACGGCCAGCAACGAGCTGTCGGGCCTGTTCAAGAGCGGCAGCTGGGGCTTCACCCTCGCGCCATCCGCCCTCCTGCCCATCTTCGATGCGGGTCGCAATTCGGCCAATCTGGCTGCGGCCAAGGTCGAGCGCGAAGTGGCCATCGCCCAGTACGAGAAGTCCATCCAGAGCGCCTTCCGCGAGGTCTCCGACGCACTGGACAGCCAGGGCACGCTGCGTGACCAGATCATGGCCCAGCGCGCCCAGCTCGAAGCCGAGCAGGCACGCCTGAAGCTGTCCGACCTGCGCTACAGCAACGGCGTGGCCAGCTACCTGGACCTGCTGGATGCACAGCGCACCCTGTTCGCGCTGGAGCAGTCCACCGTGAGCGTGCGTCTGGCGCAGTTGCTCAACCAGATCGAGCTGTACAAGGCGCTTGGCGGCGGCTGGACCGACAGGACAGCGACAGCAGCGGCAGCCACGCCGGCCCCCGCGCCCGCGCAGTAAGACCCAAGGCAGGCATCTGCCGCGCCAACCGCACAGAGGTGTTCTCCGCAAGGTGAACACCTCTTTTTCATGGCGCGCGGAAAGCATTTGCCATTTGCTTGATCCATCTCATGGCATATGTGCGCCCCAGGTCAACCCGGGTCTGCGCGCAGTGTCTGCAAGAGGCCCGTCGATATAATTTGTTGTTGACTCACGCCCCCACAACACAAGAGGACTTCATGAGCGCAACCCACACCGAAGAAGCCCATACGGGCCCGATCAAGAACCCCAAGCAGCTGCTGATGGCGGTGTTTTTCTCGTTCGTGGTTCCGGTGTTCGTGATCATCGGCCTCGTGCAATACGTGAGCTCGGCCGACAAGGCCGGCGCCGGCGCTTCCCAGACCGAAATGGCCAAGGCCCAGCGGCTGCAGAAAATCGGCCTCGTGGAAATCCGGGATGCCAATCGCCCGCTGCGCTCGGGTGAAGAAGTCTTCAAGGGCCAATGCGCGGCCTGCCATGCCACAGGTGCCGCAGGTGCTCCCAAGTTCGCGGATGCCGCGGCCTGGGGCCCGCGCCTGGCACAAGGTCTGGAAGGTCTGGTGCACTCGGCCCTCAAGGGCAAGGGAGCGATGGCGCCTCAAGGCGGCGGCGATTTCAACGACACCGAAATTGCCCGTGGCGTGGTCTACATGGCCAATGCCGCAGGTGGCAAGTTTGAAGAGCCCAAGGCCCCGGCCGCAGAAGGCGCTGCAGCAGAAGGTGCAGCGGCACCCGCCAACTGAGCAAGGCCCAGGATGTCTGGCACCAACCGGCTTCGGCCGGTTTTTTCATGCCCGGGCCGGACTGCACACAAAACCGTAGCGTTGCGGCAACGTCTGTGCCGGCACCTCTTCACAGGCAGGCAGCATGCCGGCGTCCAGCGCGGCAGCGGCATCGACCATGTCCTGCGTATGGACCAGGCCCAGGCCGGAGGGCATGGCCAGATACAGGCGCCCTGTCTCATCCATCAAAACCTCCTTGATGTCTGCGGCCTGCAGCTCTGCCCCTGTGTGGCTGTGCACCTGCAGGCGCTCGCCATCCCAGCGCAGCCGCCATATCCAGGGTGTGCTTTCCAGTTCCACATACACGCGCTGGGGACCATTCTGGAAAAACCATCGACCATCAGGCTCAGCAAGATAGTTGCGGGCGATGAAGTCCGCCAGCTTTTCGTTGCGCACCTCCGCGCCCTTGGCTCCCGGGATGCCGCTGTCGAAAGCGCCGCAGGCCTGGGCCTCTTCGTCGCGCAGATACCAGCGCCCGCGCTCGTCCAGCCCCAGCCAGCCGCTGCAGGCGGGCACATGGGGCCATTTGGCCATGGCCTGCTTCACGATATCGTCCATTGCATTCATCCTTGTTCGCTGTCTGCCAGCCACTGCGTGACGGCCTGCGGCATGCCCAGTACATGCCCTGGCCAATGTCCCTGTGCAAAACCCACATGACCGCCATGCGGCGGTTGCCACAGCGTAACCCGTGGGCCGACCTCGCCTGGCCCTGGCAGGCTGCATGCAGGGACAAAGGGATCGTCCAGCGCATTGAGCAGCAGCGCAGGCACGGCAATGCTGCCCAGCACAGGCTTGGCTGCCGCCCGGCGCCAATAGTCGTGCGCATCGAGAAAGCCATGCACGGGTGCCGTGAACGCGTCATCGAACTCCTTCAGATCGCGCGCGCGCACCGCGGCATCGCGGTCGAAGAGCCCGGGAAATTGCGCCCATTTGACCCGCGCCTTGGGCACCAGCGTGCGCAGGAACATGCGTGTGTAGATCCAGCGGTTCAGACCCTGCCCCAGCGCCATGCCGCCAGCCGCCAGATCCAGCGGCGCACTCACCGCCGCCAGGGCCTGGACCACCTCGGCGGCCTTGTCTGCCTGCAGACCGGCCCAGCGCGCAAGCGCATTGCCGCCCAGGGAAACACCCACCACATGGAGCGGGCGGGAAGACCGTGCGCGCAGGCGGCGCAGTATCCAGTCCACCTCCTGCACATCGCCCGAGTGATAGGCGCGCGGGCCCCGGTTGACCTCGCCGCTGCAGCCGCGAAAGTGCGGCACGGCCATGTGCCAGCCACGCTGCGCGGCCACCCAGGCCATGGCCTGGGCATAGTGGCTGTTCGCCGAGCCTTCAAGGCCATGGAAAAGCACCAGCCATGGCGCATCAGCAGGCAGGGTGGGAGCACCGCCGAAGGCGACATCGATGAAGTCCCCATCCGGGGTATCCCAGCGCTCCCAGCGCCAGGCGGGCGCCGCCTGGCCCACCGGCCAGCGGCGCGCGAACAGTGCCGGCCAGATGGTCTGGGCGTGGCCCCCGGGCAACCAGCGCGCCGCCGTGAATTCGTGCATAAAAGCCCTGTTAGCAGTCCTTGCCACACCGCTGCGCAATGGCCTTTGCCCTACAGGGCAGCAGGCCGGGCGCGCAGCACAATCGCCAGCATTGCGCATGCATCGTGCGCGATACTGTTTCCCATTGTCGCTTTCAGGTTGCCATCTTATGAAACGTCTACTCGCCACGCTTGCCACCGTCCTGGCATTGACCGGCTGCGGCTACAACGACTTCCAGCGTCTTGACGAACAGACCAAGTCGGCCTGGAGCGAGGTGCTCAACCAGTACCAGCGCCGTGCCGACCTGGTGCCCAACATCGTGGCCTCGGTCAAGGGCGAGGCCAATTTCGAGCAGGAAACCCTGACCAAGGTGGTGGAGGCACGCGCGAAGGCCACCTCCATCCAGGCCACGCCCGAGCTGGTCAACAACCCCGAGGCCTTCAACAAGTTCCAGCAGGCGCAGGGCGAGCTGTCCAGTGCCCTGTCGCGGCTGATGGTGGTGGCCGAGCGCTATCCCCAGCTGCAGGCCAACCAGGGCTTCCGCGACCTGCGCGTGACGCTGGAGGGCACGGAGAACCGCATCACCGTGGCGCGCAACCAGTACATCCAGGCCGTGCAGTCCTACAACGTGCTGGCGCGCAGCTTTCCGACCAATCTGACGGCCAAGGTTTTCAGCTACGAACCCAAGCCCAGCTTCAGCGTGCAGAACGAGGCCGAAATCTCCCGTCCGCCCACGGTGGACTTCGGCAACAAGTAAGCCGTGACCATGTCCCTGGTGCCACTGTGGCGCATGCTTTGCGCCCTTGCCCTGACCATGCTGCTGCTGCCCGGGAGCACGCTGGCGCAGGCGCCGCAGCCCGTGCCGGCCCTCTCGGCGCGGCTCATCGACCAGACGGGTACGCTGTCGGCCGATGAGGCACGCGCCATTGAAGACAGGCTGCGTGGCATCGAACAGAAGTCGGGCTCGCAGGTCGTCGTGCTGATGGTGGCCACCACCGCGCCCGAGGACATTGCCGCCTATGCCTGGCGCGTGGCCAGTGACTGGAAGATCGGCCGCCGCGACGTGGGCGACGGCCTGTTGGTGGTGATTGCCAAGAACGACAGGCGCATGCGCATGGAAGTGGCCCGCGCGCTGGAAGGCGCGATCCCCGACCTGGCGGCCGCGCGCATCATCGACCAGCAGATGGCACCACGCTTTCGCCAGGGGGACTATGCGGGCGGCATCACCGCTGCGCTGGACCAGGTGGCAGCGCGCATTGCGGGCGAGCAATTGCCGGCGCCCTCCTCCAGCCCCCAGTCTTCCAAAAGCCCGGACAGGGGCTTCGACATGGAAGACCTGATGCTGTTCTTCTTCTTCGGCGTGGCCGTGGTCGGTCCCATCCTGCGCTCGGTGCTGGGCCGGCCGCTGGCCTCCGTGCTGGCGGGGGCAGGCGCCGGCATTGCCGCCTATGTGGTGACGGCCAGTCTGCTCGTCGCCGCAGGAGCGGGAGTCGTCGCGCTGCTGTTCACTCTGCTGGGAAGCGGCCGCTCCGGCAGGGGCGGCGGCGGTGGATGGGGCGGTGGCGGCGGCTTTGGCGGCGGCGGTGGCCGCAGCGGTGGCGGGGGCTTCAGCTCTGGCAGAGGCGGCAGTTTCGGGGGCGGCGGCGCCTCGGGGAGTTGGTGAAATGGCGGCTGCAATCACAGGCTTTGTACAGCGTCTGCTCCGGCTGCTGCGCCACCATTGGGCCGAAGGGCAGTTGCGCCGTGCACTCCCGCCTGAAAGCCTGGCGGAGCTGGAGCGCCTGATCACCATGAGCGAGCAGCGCCATACAGGCCAGATTCGCATCTGCGTCGAACCCGGACTGCCGCCCAGCTATCTGTGGCGCGATGCCACGCCGCGCGAGCGCGCCATCACGCTGTTCGGCAAGCTGCGCGTCTGGGATACCGAACACAACAACGGTGCCCTGATCTATCTGCTGCTGGCCGACCACGCCATCGAAATCGTCGCCGACCGCGCCCTGGCGCGCACCCTGCCGGCGGAACAATGGCAAACGCTGATCAGCGACATGGGTGCCGCCTTTCAGGGCGGCCATTACGCCATGGGCATGACAGCAGCCCTGGAGCGCGTGAGCCTGCTGCTTGAAACCAACTTTCCGCGTGACCCGCTCCAGCCTGTGCACGATGGCAGCGACAATCTTCCCGATGCTGTCGTGATACAGCACCACTGAAAGGCAGGCAGGCTGCGCAGGCCGGGCCGAGCCACCCCCTTCATCAAGCTATCGCGGGCACGGAGGCTGTGATAGCGTCACGCCATTTCATCAAGGAGCATCCACACCATGAAGAACATCCTGGCCCGCCTGGGCCTGCTGGCCGCCGTGCTGACCCTGAGCGCCTGCGCAAGCCCCATCCTCGACGACTCGCAGGAATATGACTATGTGCTCAGCTGCAAGCTGCGCGAAGACGACCCCAAGCGCTGCGAGCAACAGATCCGCGCCCTGTGCCCCGTGCCCGCCAAGGCCGTGACGCACAAGTCGCGCACGGTGGACCCCAAGGACAATGCCGTGACCTACGTGTACCAGGCCCGCTGCGGCGACTGAGACGCCTGCGCACCATGAAAAAAGCCGCCCGAGGGCGGCTTTCTTGCGACTGGTCCCGGGAGGGCTCAGCGCTTTTGGCGGAACTTGCGCAGGGCCGCGATCTGAGCTGCCATGACGGCCAGCTCGGACTGGGCACGCGCCAGATCGACTTCGCTCTTGGCGTTCTTCAGTGCTTCCTCGGCTTCGAGCTTGGCCTTCTCGGCCTTCTCGGCGTCCAGGTCGGCACCGCGGATGGCGGTGTCGGACAGCACGGTCACACAGTTGGGCTGCACTTCCAGGATGCCGCCGGCCACGAAGACGAACTCTTCGCTGCCGTCCGCCATCTCGATACGCACCGAGCCGGGCTTGATGCGCGTGATCAGCGGAGTGTGGCGGGGAAAAATGCCCAGTTCGCCGGATTCACCGGGCAGGGCGACAAAGCGCGCTTCACCGGAGAAGATGGACTCTTCGGCACTGACCACATCAACGTGGATGGTGTTCATCTTTGCTCCTCAGAAAAGGTGGGACTGGAACTTGGAACCGGCAGGGCCCAGATCGGGGACACCGAGCAAGGGCCACCCCGCAGCGAGGGTGTCGTCCCCCTCCCCCGCGAAGCGGGTAGAGAGGGGGAAGCGACGCAGTCGCTCAGGGGGTGCCGCAGGCTCAAGCCGCCAGTTTCTTGGCCTTCTCGAAGGCTTCGTCGATGGTGCCAACCATGTAGAAGGCCTGCTCGGGCAGGTGATCGCACTCGCCAGCGCAGATCATCTTGAAACCACGGATGGTTTCAGCCAGCGACACGTACTTGCCGGGAGCGCCAGTGAACACTTCGGCCACGTGGAAAGGCTGCGACAGGAAACGCTGGATCTTGCGGGCACGGGCCACGGTCAGCTTGTCTTCGGGAGCCAGCTCGTCCATGCCCAGAATGGCGATGATGTCGCGCAGTTCCTTGTAGCGCTGCAGCGTGCCCTGCACTTCGCGGGCCACCTTGTAGTGCTCTTCACCCACGACTTGGGGGTCCAGCTGGCGGCTGGTGGAGTCCAGCGGATCGACGGCGGGGTAGATACCCAGCGAAGCGATGTCACGCGACAGCACCACGGTCGAGTCCAAGTGGGCGAACGTCGTGGCAGGCGAGGGGTCGGTCAAGTCATCGGCAGGCACGTAAACGGCCTGGATGGAAGTGATCGAACCGACCTTGGTCGAGGTGATGCGCTCTTGCAGGCGGCCCATTTCCTCGGCCAGCGTGGGCTGGTAGCCCACGGCGGAAGGCATGCGACCCAGCAGAGCGGACACTTCGGTACCGGCCAGCGTGTAGCGGTAGATGTTGTCCACGAAGAACAGCACGTCCTTGCCTTCGTCACGGAAGGCTTCGGCCATGGTCAGGCCGGTCAGCGCCACGCGCAGACGGTTGCCCGGGGGTTCGTTCATCTGGCCGTAGACCATGGCCACCTTGGAGTCGTTCAGCGACTCCTGGTTGACCACGCCGGCGTCCGACATTTCGTGATAGAAGTCATTGCCTTCGCGGGTACGCTCACCCACACCGGCGAACACCGACAGACCACCGTGGCCCTTGGCGATGTTGTTGATGAGTTCCATCATGTTCACGGTCTTGCCCACACCGGCGCCACCGAACAGACCCACCTTGCCGCCCTTGGCGAAGGGCGAGATCAGGTCGATCACCTTGATGCCGGTTTCCAGCAGTTCCTGCGAAGGCGACAGCTCGTCATAAGCCGGTGCCTTGCGGTGGATGGGAGCCGTCAGCGCCTGATCCACGGGACCGCGTTCGTCGATGGGGTTGCCCAGCACGTCCATGATGCGACCCAGCGTCGCCTTGCCCACGGGCACGGTGATGGGGTTGCCGGTGTTGGACACCATCAGGCCGCGACGCAGACCGTCGGACGAACCCAGGGCGATGGTACGCACAACGCCGTCACCCAGCAGTTGCTGCACTTCCAGCGTCAGGGCCGAGCCGTCGAGCTTCAGGGCATCGAACACCTTGGGCATTGCGTTGCGGGGGAACTCGACGTCCACCACAGCGCCAATACATTGAACAATCTTGCCTTGCACTTGAGCCATTTTTTGCTCCAATTAGTTTGTCTGTTGAGCTGCTTTACACAGCAGCGGCGCCAGCCACGATTTCCGACAGCTCGGTCGTGATCGCTGCCTGGCGCGTCTTGTTGTAGACCAGCTTCAACTCGCCAATGACGCTGCCTGCGTTGTCGGTAGCGGCCTTCATGGCCACCATGCGCGCCGATTGCTCGGACGCCATGTTTTCCGCGACAGCTTGGTAGACCAGGGACTCTGCGTAGCGCACGAGCAGCTCGTCGATCACGGACTGCGCGTCGGGTTCGTAGATGTAGTCCCAGCTATGGCCAGACGTCTTCTCGGCCTGCATGCTCTCGGACGACAGGGGCAGCAACTGCTCCACCACCGATTCCTGCTTCATGGTGTTGATGAACTTGGTGTAGCTCAGGTACACCGCGCTCAGCTTGCCCGCTGCATATGCATCGAGCAGCACCTTCACAGGGCCGATCAGCTTTTCCAGATGGGGCGTATCGCCCAGACCCGTCGCGTGCGAAACCACCTTGGCGCCGACACGGTTCAGAAAGCCCAGACCCTTGTTGCCAATGGCCACTGCTTCTGCCGACACGCCTTGATCCTGCAGCTCCCGCAGCTTGGCCGTGACAGCACGCAACACGTTGGTGTTCATGCCGCCGCACAACCCCTTGTCCGTCGTCACCACGATGACGCCGGCTGTCTTTGCATCACCGTTCACTTGCATGAACGGGTGCACGTACTCGGGGTTGGCTTGGCCAAGATGGACTGCAATGTTGCGGATCTTTTCGCTGTACGGGCGTGCAGCCAGCATCCGTTCCTGCGCCTTGCGCATCTTGGATGCGGCCACCATTTCCATGGCTTTGGTGATCTTCTTGGTGTTTTCCACCGATTTGATCTTGCCGCGAATTTCCTTACCTGCTGCCATGATGGCTCCTCGTCCGGTTTAAGCGAACGACTTCTTGAACGCAGCGATGGCGGCGTTCAATTCGGCTTCGGAATCCTTGTCCATGGCCTTGGAAGCGTTCAGCTTGTCGATCAGGGCGCCGTGGCTGGTCTTCAGGAACTGGTGCAGACCAGACTCGAAAGCCAGCACTTGCTTGACCTGGATGTCGTCCATGTAGCCCTTGTTCACTGCGAACAGCGAAGCGCCCATCAAAGCGGTGGACAGGGGCTGTACTGGGCCTGCTTGAGCAGTTCGGTCACGCGGGCACCGCGGTCCAGCTGCTTGCGGGTGGCTTCGTCCAGGTCGGAGGCGAACTGCGCGAAGGCAGCCAGCTCACGGTATTGCGCCAGGTCGGTACGGATACCGCCGGACTGGCCCTTGACCAGCTTGGTCTGTGCAGCACCACCGACGCGCGACACCGAGATACCGGCGTTGATGGCGGGGCGGATACCGGCGTTGAACAGGCTGGTTTCCAGGAAGATCTGGCCGTCCGTGATCGAGATCACGTTCGTGGGCACGAAGGCCGACACGTCACCGGCCTGGGTTTCGATGATGGGCAGAGCCGTCAGCGAACCCGTCTTGCCCTTGACTTCACCCTTGGTGAAGGCTTCGACGTAGTCGGCATTCACGCGGGCTGCACGTTCGAGCAGGCGGCTGTGGAGATAGAACACGTCGCCGGGGAAGGCTTCGCGGCCTGGGGGACGGCGCAGCAGCAGCGAAACCTGGCGGTAGGCCACGGCTTGCTTGGACAGGTCGTCATAGACGATCAGGGCGTCTTCGCCGCGGTCGCGGAAGTACTCGCCCATCGTGCAGCCGGAGTAGGCCGACACGTACTGCATGGCAGCAGATTCGGAGGCGGTGGCAGCCACGACGATGGTGTATTCCATCGCGCCGGCCTGCTCCAGGGCACGCACCACGTTCTTGATCGAGGAAGCCTTCTGGCCGATCGCAACGTAGATGCAGGTAACGCCCTGACCCTTCTGGTTGATGATGGCGTCGATGGCCACGGCGGTCTTGCCGGTCTGGCGGTCACCGATGATCAGTTCGCGCTGGCCACGGCCGACGGGCACCATCGAGTCGATGGACTTGATGCCGGTCTGCAGGGGCTGGTCCACGGACTGGCGTGCGATCACGCCGGGAGCGACCTTCTCGATCACGTCCGTCATCTTGGCGTTGATCGGGCCCTTGCCGTCAATCGGCTGACCCAGGGCGTTGACCACGCGGCCGATGAGTTCGGGGCCGACGGGCACTTCCAGAATACGGCCCGTGCACTTGACGGTGTCGCCTTCGGAGATGTGCTCGTACTCGCCCAGAATCACGGCGCCGACGGAGTCGCGCTCGAGGTTCAGCGCCAGGCCGAAGGAGGGCTGGCCATCCTTGCCTGCGGGGAATTCCAGCATTTCGCCTTGCATCACGTCCGACAGGCCGTGCACGCGCACGATACCGTCGGTCACCGAAACCACGGTGCCTTCGTTACGGATGTCGCTGCTGCCAGCCAGACCCTCGATGCGGCTCTTGATCAGTTCAGAAATTTCTGCGGGATTGAGTTGCATGACTCTTTCCTTCTTTAGCTTTGGTTAGCCGAGACCTCAGTCGCGTTGTTACGCAATGAGGGCCGCTTTCATTTGTTCCAGGCGGGCCTTGACGGACGTGTCAAGAACTTCATCACCCACCACGACGCGGATGCCACCGATCAGGGACTGATCTTGCTGCACCGACAGGTTCAGCTTTCGGCCGAAACGCTTCTCCAGCGAAGTCCCGAGGGCAGCCAGAGCGGCAGCATCTATGGGAAAAGCGCTTTGAACCACGGCGTCGGACGAGCCACCGGCGCGGTTCACGAGGCTGCGAAACTGGGCCGCCACTTCTGGCAGGGCTTGCAGTCGGCCGTTTTCAATGATGACGCGCAGAAAGTTGCGAGCGGCATCAGGCAATGCCGAGCCGGCCACGCCGCTGATGACGTCGAACAGTTGTTCGTCGGTCACCTTGGGGTCGTCGGCCAGCTGGCGCAATTGCGGATTGGCGGCAATCGCCGCCAATTCCTCCGCCCAGGCAACAGTGCCGGACAGGTCAGCACCCTGCTGGGTGCTGGCCTTGAACAGGGCATCTGCGTAAGGACGGGCAATGGTGGCGAGTTCTGCCATGTTTGCTCTTCCTTACAGCTCGGTCTTCAGGCGGTTCAGCAGGTCGGCATGGACGCCGGCATCCACTTCCTTGCGCAGGATCTGCTCGGCGCCCTTGACGGCCAGCGCAGCCACTTGCTCGCGCAGGGCTTCACGGGCCTGGACTGTCTGCTGCTCGGCCTCGGCACGGGCAGCAGCAACAATCTTGTTGCCTTCTTCGGAGGCACGGGCCTTGGCTTCTTCGATGATGGCCTGGGCACGGCGTTCGGCGTCCGCAAGCCGCGATGCCGTTTCGTTGCGCGTCTGGGCCAGTTCCTGCTCGACGCGCTTGTTGGCGGCGGCCAGGTCAGTCTTGGCCTTGTCGGCAGCAGCGAGGCCATCGGCGATTTTCAGAGCTCGTTCATCCAGCGCCTTCGCGATCGGGGCCACACGAACTTCATCGTGAACAGCACCAGGATCAGGAAAACGATGGCCTGGACGAACAGGGTCGCGTTGATACTCACGGCAACACCTTTCTATCTAGGGCGTTGATCGGAGCTTAGGCCAGGACGAAGGGGTTGGCGAAAGCGAACAGCAGAGCGATAGCAACACCGATCAGGAAGGCAGCGTCGATCAGACCGGCCAAGATGAACATCTTGGTTTGCAGTTCGTTGATCAGCTCAGGCTGACGTGCCGACGATTCCAGGAACTTGCCACCCATCAGGGCGATACCGATCGAAGCGCCGATAGCGCCCAGACCAACGATCAGACCACAAGCCAGAGCGACGAGACCGAGAATGTTTTCCATGATGACTCCTGAGATTAAAGAAAGAGAAAGGTTGAGAGGGAAAGGAAATGGTCAGTGGGCTTCATGTGCCTGGCCGAGATAGATCAGCGTCAGCATCATGAAAATGAAGGCCTGCAGGGTGATGATCAGAATGTGGAAGATCGCCCAGATAGAGCCTGCAATGATGTGCCCCAAGGGGAGCAACACACCGGAAAGCGACATGGCAGCCGCACCGCCCATCAGAGCGATCAGACAGAACACCAACTCACCAGCGTACATGTTGCCGAACAGTCGCATGCCATGCGAAACCGTCTTGGCGACATATTCAATGATCTGCATGGCCAGGTTGATAACACCCAGGATCAGTGCAAACACGGGATTCTTGCTGGTGCCGAACGGAGCGGTCACCAGTTCGTGGGCCCAGCCGCCCATGCCCTTGATCTTGATGCTGTAGAAGAAGCACAGGATCAGCACGGCCGAGGACAGGCCCAGCGTGGTCGAGAGGTCAGCCGTGGGAACGACACGCAGGTAGGCGTGCGAGTCACCCTGGACGCCCTGCCACAGTACCGGCAGCAGGTCCACGGGCAGCATGTCCATGGCGTTCATCATGAAGATCCAGACGAACACGGTCAGTGCCAGCGGGGCGATGAACTTGCGGCTTTGCGCGTTGTGGATGTTGGCCTTGGCCTGGTTGTCCACCATCTCGACCAGCAGCTCTACAGCCGCCTGGAAGCGGCCCGGCACGCCCGATGTAGCCTTGCGCGCGGCAAGCCACAGCACGAACAGGCTCAGCACGCCCAGCGTGGCGCTGACGACGATCGAGTCCAGGTTGATGACCGAAAAGTCGATGATCGACTTTTGCTTGATGTTCTGGAGGTGCTGCAGGTGGTGAACGATGTATTCACTTGCAGTAGGTGCGTGCGCGTCTGCGGCCATCGGTCAACTTCTCTTCAAATATCAATCGGTTTTTCGGACATTGGCCCGCACTATCAGCGCGACCCAATACGTTTCATGACGATCACCAAGCCCGCCAGCAGCGCCAGCCAACTCAGCCCCGGGACCAGCTTGGGTGCAGCCGCCAGCATGGCAATGCACAGCACCAGCTTCACCAGTTCCCAGCCAAAAATTCCCACCATGGCGGCTGCAGCGCCGCCAGGCCTCTTGCGCACGACGGCGCGCGCAAACAGCGCAGCCGGCAGCACCACCGACAAGGCGCCATAGGCAGCCGACCATCCGACCTCGGCGCGCCCCGTCACCAGCCACGCGACCAGTGCCACCAGCACGCCAACCACCGCCTGGACCACCACGAAGCGCCACACAGACATCTGCGGGTTTCGCGTGCGCCACTCCTGAGCCTCCTCGGAGGTCAGGGGCTTGAAGTCGGAATCCTCGCCCTCAAGTTCCCTGTCAGCGTCTGTGTCAGCGGCGTAGTTTTTCATTGAGTTCTCGAAGGCCGCAGACCAGACAAGACTTTTTCACAAAGCCTCTGATTATAAGTAAAAACCCCTGCCGAACGATAGGGGTTGTTACGGGCATGCCCAAAACGGCGGCGGCAGCCTGGCTGTGTGGCAGCAGGCCAACAACGCCAGCCTCGCACCGCAGGCAGCTTGTTTGTTGTGTGTGGAGTTTTCGTGACCGGCGGCGCGGCAGCCCCAGGCTGCGACATGGCCGCGAACGATAGCGCACAATCGCCTCCAACGCCAAGCGATTAACCTTGATTCACCTATGACCGACGCCCCCACCCCCTCCTCCGCACCAGCAGCCGCGCCGGGCGCGGACCCGCGCAAGGACTCGTTGATCGAGTACCCGTCGCAGTTTCCCATCAAAGTCATGGGCATCAAGGCCGAGCACCTGGTGCATGAAATCACCCAGATCGCCGAGCGCTTCGACCCCGCCTTTGACCCCAGCACCATTGAGTTGCGCCCCAGCAGCAGCGGCAAATACCTGGGCGTCACCGTCACGGTGACGGCCACCAGCCGCGAGCAGCTCGACGACCTGTACCGGGCGTTCACCTCGCACCCGCTTGTGAAAGTGGTGCTTTGAGCGCCCCAGCCGCCGAGCTTGCGCAGACGCTGGACTTGCGCCTGCTGGGCCGCACCGACTACGAAGCCACGGTGCAGGCCATGCAGGCATTCACGAGCGGCCGCGATGCTGGCACGCGCGACGAGCTCTGGATCTGCGAGCACGCCCCGCATTTCACGCAAGGCCTTGCCGGGAAAAGTGACCACTTGCTGAGCCCTGGCAACATTCCCGTGGTCGCAACCAACCGTGGCGGGCAGGTCACCTACCACGGCCCGGGCCAGGTGGTCGCCTATCCGTTGCTGGATCTGCAGCGCCTGGGCTACTTCGTCAAGGAATACGTGTTCCGCATCGAAGATGCGGTCATCCGCACGCTGGAGCATTTCGGCATCACCGGCCACCGCGTGGAAGGCGCCCCCGGCATCTACGTGCGTCTTGACGATCCTCGCAGCCACGCCATGCTCGCCCAGCGCCCGCAACTGCGCGCACCGGGCTCGCCTGCGCCCCAGCCCGATTTTTCGGGGCTGGGCAAGATTGCAGCCCTGGGCATCAAGGTCAGCCGGCATTGCACCTATCACGGCGTTGCCCTGAATGCCGCCATGGACCTGGAACCCTACGAACGGATCAACCCTTGCGGCTATGCAGGACTGCAAACGGTGGACCTTTCTACAATCGGCGTTCAGACAACCTGGGACGAAGCCGCGCGCGTGCTGGGACGACAGTTGCAGCGCCGCCTAGCCCCTGAATCCAGAACCATGACCACCAACACCGTCGTGCGCGAAGCGCAGTCCCAAGCCGAGTACAACCCGCTGGCCAAGCAGAAGGCGGCAGCGAAGCTTTCGCGCATCCCGATCAAGGTCGAGCATGGCGAGGCCCTCAAGAAGCCCGAGTGGATCCGCGTCAAGGCGGGCAGCCCCACCACGCGCTTCTACGAGATCAAGGACATCCTGCGCGCCAACAAGCTGCACACGGTCTGCGAGGAAGCCTCCTGCCCCAACATCGGCGAATGTTTCGGCAAGGGCACGGCCACCTTCATGATCATGGGCGACAAGTGCACGCGCCGCTGCCCGTTCTGCGACGTGGGCCACGGCCGCCCCGACCCGCTGGACACCAACGAGCCGCTCAATCTGGCCAAGACGATTGCCGAGCTGCGCCTGAAGTACGTGGTGATCACCAGCGTGGACCGCGATGACCTGCGCGACGGCGGCTCGGGCCATTTCGTGGAGTGCATCAAGAACATCCGCGAGCTCTCGCCGCTGACCCAGATCGAGATCCTGGTGCCCGACTTCCGTGGCCGCGACGACCGTGCGCTGGAAATCCTCAAGGCCGCACCTCCCGATGTGATGAACCACAACCTGGAGACCGCACCGCGCCTGTACAAGGAAGCGCGCCCCGGCTCGGACTACCAGTTCTCGCTGAACCTGCTCAAGAAGTTCAAGGCCTTGCACCCCAAGGTTCCGACCAAGAGCGGCATCATGGTGGGCCTGGGCGAGACCGACGAGGAAATCCTGCAGGTGATGCGCGACATGCGCGCCCATGACATCGACATGCTGACCATCGGCCAGTACCTGGCGCCCAGCAACAGCCACCTGCCGGTGCGCCGATACGTGCACCCCGACACCTTCAAGATGTTCGAGGAAGAAGCCTACAAGATGGGCTTCACGCACGCCGCCGTGGGCGCCATGGTGCGCTCCAGCTACCACGCGGATCAGCAGGCACACGCCGCAGGCGTTTGAGCTCGCCACACCCAGGCGGCCCTCGATGCCCAGCCCTCGCCAGCCCTGCTGCCGAGGGCTTTTTCATGGCCGCATGACGGCACATCAAGACGCGCAGGCAACAAAAAAGCAGAGCCGCTGACGCATGCTCTGCTTGAATTGGAGGCGATGTTGCCTCTTCTGACATCGTAGAAAAAAAGCCTGGCTAACCGGCAGACCGCTGGCTGGCAAACCGACTTGCTGCAGGCTGAACAGGCCTGGCGAGTCGCCCCACGATGAAACTGAAAAAGGCTTGCAGCTCGAATTCCCCACCAGAGAGTTTCTTGCTGCATTGGGGCTGATCATAGCATCGAATGAGAATCAATCGCAACTAAAGCTGCAAATCTTTTTTTCTGCGCATCCTCGCCTGCATGAATTCATGGTCCCAGCAGCGCTGCGGGACTGTCCGAGCGGAGGACTTCCTGCGCCCAGGCAGTCAGCTTGCGTGTGTCGGCACGCAAGATTTCCTGCTTGACGACCAGTATCTGCGCCGGATGCATGGAAAAGCTGCGTAAACCCAGGCCGAGCAGCAGGCGCGTCATGCCCACATCCCCGGCGGTCTCCCCGCAGACACAGACGCTCTTGCCCTGCGCCCTTCCTTCGGCGATCACGTCCGCCACCAGCTTGAGCACGGCGGGATGTAAGGGGTCATAGAGATGGGCCACGGTCTCGTCGGCGCGGTCGATGGCCAGCGTGTACTGGATGAGGTCGTTGGTGCCGATCGACAGGAAGTCGAAGTAACGCAAAAAGGTGCGCACGATCAGCGCGGCCGCAGGCACTTCGATCATGGCGCCCAGCTTGACCGGGCCATGGGCCACGCCTCGCGCGTCGAGTTCGCTTTGCGCCAGCCGCACCTGGGCCAGGGTCTGCTCGATCTCGCTTTGGTGGGCCAGCATGGGAAACAGCAGATGGATCTGCCCATGCGCCGCCGCACGCAGGATGGCGCGCAACTGGGTGCGGAACATGGCCGGGTCAGCCAGGCTCCAGCGGATGGCGCGCAGACCCAGCGCGGGGTTCAGGTAGTAATCCTTGGGCTGTGCCTTGTCCAGCGGCTTGTCGGCGCCCACGTCCAGCGTGCGAATGGTCACGGGCATGCCCTGCATGCCGTCCACGGCCTCGCGGTAGGCGCGGTACTGCTCCTCCTCACCGGGCAGGTTGCCGCCACGCCCCATGAACAGGAATTCCGTGCGGAACAGCCCCACGCCCACGGCGCCTGCATGCACGGCCGCAGGCCCGTCGCCGGGTTGCTCGATATTGGCCAGCAACTCGATGCGCTCTCCGTCCAGCGTCAGCGCGGGCGTGTGGCGCAGGCGTGAGAGGCGCTCGCGCTCCAGCTCGTTCTGGCGCTGGCGAAAGCCATACTCGGCCAGGATGATGGGAGAAGGATCGACGATGACGACGCCTGCGTTGCCATCGATGATGATCCAGTCGTCCTGGCGGATCAGCTGGCTGGCCGCGCGCGCGCCGACCACGGCCGGGATGTCCATGCTGCGCGCCACGATGGCCGTGTGCGAGGTCCGCCCGCCCACGGCCGTGATGAACCCGGCAAACAGCCGGCTCTTGAACTGCAGCATGTCCACCGGCGACAGGTCCTGCGCCACCAGGACCAGGGGCACATCGGTGACCTCGTCGAGCAGCAGCGGCTGCTGCGGCGCGCCCTCCCCCGTTGCATCGGCCCGCGGCAGCGCGGCAGGCGCGGGCACGGGGCTGGCCATGCCCTTCATGTAGCGCAGGATGCGCTCGACCACCTGTTCCAGGTCGGCCTTGCGCTCGCGCAGATACTCGTCCTCCATCTCGTCGAACTGGCGCGAGACGACCTCGAGCTGCGTGGTCAGCGCCCATTCGGCGTTGTAGAGACGATCGGAAATCCAGTGCTTGATGGCGGCGGCCAGGGCCTCGTCCTGCAACAGCAGCAGGTGGACGTCGAGCAGGGCATCGAGCTCGCCCGGCGCATCCTGGGGCATTTCATCCTGCAGACGGCGCAGCTCGTCGATGACGGCGTTGCGTGCACTGCGGGCGCGGTCGATTTCCGCGTCCACCTGGTCGGGCCGGATGAAGTAGTGCACCACCTCCATGCGGCTGGAGGCCACCACCACCGCGCGTCCTATCGCAATGCCCCGTGAAACGGCCAGTCCGTGGATTGCAAACGTCATTGCGCCTGTCCTTTGCCTGCTGCTGCGCAGGCCCCGGGCCGTCGCAATGCGGCATCGTCCGGGCCCGGCGCGTGTTGCTCTTTTGCGCTCACCGTCTGCCAGCGCAGCGGAGGCCCATCACTGGCCTTCGCCAAATTTGTCGTTGATCAGGGCCGTCAGCGCATCCATGGCTTCCTGCTCCTGCGGTCCTTCGGTTTCCAGCAGCACCTCGGAGCCCATGCCGGCAGCCAGCATCATCACGCCCATGATGCTCTTGGCATTGATGCGCCGCTCGCCCTTGCTCATCCAGACTTCGCAGGGAAAGCTGCCTGCAAGCTTGGTGAGCTTGGCGGAGGCGCGGGCATGCAGGCCCAGTTTATTGCTGATGGTTATAGGGGTCTTGATCATTGGATGGTCGCGGACTCTGGTTCTGAGGCGTGTTCACGCCCACCTGCATCACCCCATGGCTGCCTCCCGCCAAGGCACGCTCGGCCACGGCTTCCAGCGCCTCGTGGCGATAGCCTATGGAGCGCAGCAGCATGGGCAAGTTCACTCCGGCCACCAGTCGCCCGGCAGGCAGCTGCGCCACCAGGCGCTGCGCCACGTTGCAGGGCGTCGCGCCAAAGAGGTCGGTCAGCACCAGCGTGGGCAGCGCCACCAGGCCGCCATGGTCTTCGAGCAACTGCTCGGCACGCATCAGGGTGGCCTCGGGCGGCTCCTGAGCGGGCACATCCAGGGCAAGGACGTCCTCGGCACTGTCGGCGAACACATGCAAGGCGCATTCGCGCAGTGCATGGGCCAAAGGTGCGTGGGTGAACAAAAGGATGCGCGTGGTCATGAAGTCACAGGGTTCGGAGTCGATTATGGCGTGCGCAGGCGCATGTAGGGCAACCGGCGCGCCTGCACTGCGTTCCATGCCACAGCTGCCTCCCGCATCCGTGGCTCCGAAACCTGTTGCCTTTGCTATTGCAGTTGCAGGCTGGCGAAGAAGTTGTTGGCCTCGTCTGTGCGCGGCTTGTCGCTGTAGATCACGGCATGGTAGAGGCGCGCGCCTGCCGGCTCCATTCGTGCAAACCACACGCCATGGGCGGTGAGCTTCCAGCCCTGGGGCCCCACGCCTTCAAACGTGGTGCGCAGCGACTGCGGCAGATTCAGTGCGCCTGCAGGCAGGAAAGGGCCATCTTCCTTGGAGCGCAGTTGCTTGGCGCCCGCCGGTGCCTGCCCCGGAGCACCCGGGTTCATCTGGCCGAGCACGGCTGCCTGCCAGTACGACAGCATCTCGGCGGCTCTGGACGGCTCGCTGACCAGGAAGTGGGACACCGCGTAGGTTGACGCATCGGCATCGCATCCCATCATGGACATCTGGACCGTGCCCATGCCCTGGCCCAGCTCCACCGGCCGTGTCGCGGATTGCGGATCGCAGGGCAAGAGCACGCGCAGCGGCGTGCCTTCGACCGCGACCTGCCGCCAATCCAGCCTGGGACTGCAGGCGGCCAGGGGCGCCAACACCAGCAGCGCGGCGCCGAGCCGCAGGGCCAGAGCGCGGCCCTTTGCTTTCGAAAAGCTTTCCATCAATGTCATGCCGGCATTATCGGCATGGCCCGACCTGTCCGAGCCCCGAACTTTTGCCCTTGCCGCGCATCGAAAGGCGGTGCACGGCATGCGTGCAGGCCTTCGGGCGCAACTTTGGGCACAATCGTCGCTATGGCAAGCAAACATTGGATCGCAGGCGTGGTGATCGCCGCAGCCGCCGGCATGGGCGCATGGGTGTATTCGGGTGCCGGCCAAACGGCAGCGCCGCAGTCCACCTTCGTGCTGCTGGACGGCAGCAAGCAGACCACGGCCGACCTCAAGGGCAAGGTGACCTTGGTGAATTTCTGGGCCACCAGCTGCACCACCTGCGTGGCCGAGATGCCCGAGATCGTTGCCACCCACCAGAAATTCCAGAGCCAGGGCTTCGAGACCCTGGCCGTGGCCATGAGCTACGACCCGCCCAGCTATGTGGTGAACTTCGCCGATTCGCGCAAGCTGCCTTTCAAGGTCGCGCTGGACAACACCGGCGCCGTGGCCCGGGCATGGGGCGATGTGCAACTGACTCCCACCACCTACATCGTCAACAAGCGCGGCGACATCGTGAAGCGCTATGTGGGCGCACCTGACTTCGCGGAGTTGCATCGGCTGATCGAGAAGCTGCTCGCCGAGGCCTGATACAGCGCAGACCAGGGCACAAAAAAACCGGCACCAGGCCGGTTTTTCATTGGTGCATCCTCCGCCCGCCGCTCAACGGCTGCGGAAGCTGTCGTGGCAGGCCTTGCAGCTGGCGGCGGCCGGGCCGAAGGCGGCCTTGAGCTGGTCCAGGTTGCCGGACTTGGCCGCAGCCGCGAGCTTGACCGTCTCGGCCTGCATCTTCTCCGACAGGTCCTGGAACTTGGCCTGCTCCTTCCAGATTTCAGGCTTGGCCTTTCCACCTTCCGTGCCCGCGCCGAACGCGGCCCAAGGCAGCTTGGCCATGAAGGCCACCACCTCGGCGTTTTCCTGGGCTGCCTTGGCATCGAAGGGGATCTTTCCGTTCGCCATGGCGCCCAGGCGCCCGAAGTGCTGGCCCAGCACGGCGAGCGCGCCCTGGCGGTACTTGATGGCGTCTTCGGACTTGGCGAACTGTGCGGACGCGGGCAGCGCCGTGGCGGCCACCAGGGCGGCCAGCGCCCATGCAGAAACTTTCTTCATCGTGGTTTTCCTTTGGGAGTGTGGGGAAATCTGCCGGGCCAGTATGGCAGCGGCATCTTGCCGGCGCCGCTTTGATTGACCACGGCCAGGGTGCATTCCTGGTCCTCGCAGGAATGCGGGGCGGCACAATGCCCCATCCCCATCCCAGCTTTCATGCCATGGCACAAGAATCGACCGCACAAGGCGCCGCCAAGCACAAGGTCCGCATCTGGGACCTGCCCACCCGGCTGTTTCACTGGCTGCTGGCCGCAACGGTGGTCGGCCTGGTCGTGACGGCCAAGCTGGGCGGCAATGCCATGAACTGGCATCTGCTGCTGGGCCATGCCATGCTGGCCCTGCTGCTGTTCCGCCTGCTTTGGGGCCTGGTGGGCGGCCGCTGGTCGCGCTTTGCCAGCTTCATCCACGCGCCCGCCACCGTGCTGCGCCATGTGCGGGGACAAGGAACGGAGAGCGACAGCGCAGGCCACAGCCCGCTGGGCGCCCTGTCCGTGTTTGCCATGCTGGCCGTGCTGATCGCCCAGGTGGGCAGCGGGTTGCTCAGCGACGACGAGATTGCGTTCTCCGGGCCGCTGGGCCGCTTTGTATCGGGCGACACCGTGGCACAGGCCACCGCCTACCACGCGCACTGGGGGCAGTATCTGCTGTACGCGCTGGTGGCCCTGCACCTGTTGGCCATCCTGTTCTATGCTTGGCGCGGACGGGGTCTGGTGCGCGCCATGGTGACGGGAGACAAGCACTTGCCCGAACCCCTGCCCTCTTCACGCGACACGGCAGCCAGCCGCCTGTTGGCATTGGTCCTGGCGTTGGTGGCGGGGGCCGCCGCATGGTGGGTGCAGCAGCTGGGGGGTGCTTTCTGACGGCGTGGCCAGACGTTGCCAGCTTGCCGCTACACTGCGTTTTCCGTCGTTTTAGCCAAGTGCCCGTGGACAAGCCTGCTGTCGCCTTGCTGGCGCCGAATCCCCTGGAAGACATGGACGAAGTCCGCCAGATCTTCCAGGAGTACGCCGCAAGCCTGGATGTCGATCTGCAATTTCAAGATTTCGAGGCCGAGATCGCCGATCTGCCTGGCGACTACGCATCGCCGCGCGGCCACATCCTGCTGGCCAAGGTCGATGGCGCCGTGGCCGGCTGCTGCGCCTTGCGCCCGCTGGACAACTGCGATTACGCCAACGCCGCCGAGATGAAGCGCCTGTTCGTGCGCAAGGCTTTTCGCGGTTTCGGCCTGGGCCGCCAGCTCGCCGAGGCCATGCTCGATGTGGCGCGCCAGGCCGGCTATGACCATGTGCTGCTGGACACGCTGGACGACATGGAGTCGGCACGTGCCCTCTACACGGACCTGGGCTTCCAGGAAATCCCGCCCTACTATCACAACCCCATCGCAGGGGCGCATTACCTCAAGGCCGATATCTTCTAGGGCCGGCGGAGGCAGCCCCCTGAAATACAAAAAGGCATTGCACCCAGGTGCAATGCCTTTTTTCGCAAAAGCGCGGTGCCCAGGCCCGGCAGGCCTGCAGCACGATCAGGATCAGGCCTTGGCCTGGCCCAGCAGGGAGGCAGCGTCGCTGACTTCGAACTTGCCAGGGCCTTCCACGTTCAGCGTGGCGACCTTGCCGTCCTTGACCAGCATGGAGTAGCGGTTGCTGCGCAGGCCCAGGCCCTTTCCGTTCAGGTCCAGCGTCAGGCCGGTGGCCTTGGCGAAGGCGGCATCGCCGTCGGCCAGCATGCGCACCTTGCCGTCGGTCTTCTGGTCACGGGCCCACGCGCCCATCACGAAGGCGTCGTTGACCGACAGGCACCAGATCTCGTCCACGCCAGCAGCCTTGAAGGCTTCGGCCTGCTCCACGAAGCCGGGCACATGCTTGGCCGAGCAGGTGGGAGTGAATGCGCCGGGCACGGCGAAGACCGCGATGGTCTTGCCGGCAGCGGCTTCGGGCAGCTTCACGGGGTTGGGGCCGATGCTGCAGCCATTGCCTTCGACTTCCACGTATTCCATCAGGGTGGCAGCGGGCAGGGCATCTCCGACTTTGATCATCTCTATCTCCTTTGTGGTGCAAAACCGGGGGCCGCCGAAATGGTGGTCCCCAAACGAAAAAACGACCCACATTGTGGGTCGTTTCCTGTGGCCTTGCAGCCGGTGGGCCTGTGTAGGCTTACACCAGAGCAGCCTTTTGCACCAAGCGGGTAGCAACCCAGTTCTTGGTCTTGGACAGCGGGCGGCTTTCCGTGATTTCAACCACGTCGCCCAGCTTGTATTCACCTTGCTCGTCGTGAGCGTGGTACTTGCTGGACTTGATCATGATCTTGTCATAGATCGGGTGCTTGACGCGGCGTTCAACCATGACCGTCACGGTCTTGGCACGCTTGTCGCTGACCACCTTGCCAATCAAGGTGCGCTTGAGGGATTTTTTAGCTTCCGTCATGTCGGCTTCCTGATTACTTGGCAGCTTGCTTTTCAGCAAGGATGGTCTTGGCGCGGGCGATGTCACGGCGCGTGGTACGCAGCGTGTTCGTGTTACCCAGCTGTTGCGTAGCCTTTTGCATACGCAGGCCAAAGTGAGCCTTTTGCAGGGACTTCACTTCGGCTTCCAGGCCGGCAACGTCTTTTTGGCGGAGTTCAGCAGCTTTCGTCATGTTGTTCTCCTTAGGCACCAATTTGACGGGACACGAAGGTCGTACGCAGCGGCAGCTTTGCAGCGGCCAGGCGGAACGCTTCACGAGCCAGCTCTTCAGGGACGCCCACGATTTCGTAGAGCACCTTGCCGGGCTGGATTTCGGCCACGTAGTACTCGGGGTTGCCCTTACCGTTACCCATACGCACTTCTGCGGGCTTGGTAGAGATTGGCTTGTCCGGGAACACGCGGATCCAGATACGACCGCCACGCTTGACGTGACGCGAGATCGCGCGGCGAGCCGCTTCGATCTGACGCGCCGTCAGGCGACCACGGTCAGTGGACTTCAGGCCGAAGTCACCGAAAGCAACGGAGTTACCACGCGTTGCGATACCGGTGTTGCGACCCTTTTGCTCCTTGCGGTATTTGCGGCGAGCAGGTTGCAGCATCTTTATTCTCCTTTACCGTCCGCTGCTGTAGCGGGCGCGTCAGTCTTGCGAACGCGCTTAACGGAATCAGCGCCAGCGCCGGCGGGCTTATCGCTGCCGTCAGCAGGTGCTGCGTTAGCGCCTGCGGGGCGGCGGGCACCACGGCCAGCACCGTCACGACGACCATCGCCGCGACCATCACGGCGGGGGCCGCGAGGACGACGTTCTTCTTCGGGGCGGGGGGTCTCGGCTGCCGGCAGGTCGTTACGACCCAGCGTGTCACCCTTGTAGACCCAGACCTTCACACCGATCACACCGTAGGTCGTCTTGGCTTCGGAGAAGCCATAGTCGATGTCGGCGCGCAGTGTGTGAAGTGGCACACGGCCTTCGCGATACCACTCGCAACGTGCAATTTCGATACCGTTCAGACGGCCCGAAGACATGATCTTGATGCCTTGGGCACCCAGACGCATGGCGTTTTGCATTGCACGCTTCATGGCGCGGCGGAACATGATGCGCTTTTCGAGCTGCTGGCAGATCGAATCGGCGATCAGCTTGGCATCGATTTCAGGCTTGCGCACTTCTTCGATGTTCACAGCCACGGGCACGCCCAGACGGGTTGCGAGTTCCTTCTTCAGGTTCTCGATGTCCTCGCCCTTCTTGCCGATCACGACACCAGGACGTGCCGAGAAGATCGTGATGCGGGCGTTCTTTGCAGGACGCTCGATCAGGATGCGCGACACGGCGGCATTCTTCAGCTTGGCCTTCAGGAACTCGCGCACCTTGATGTCTTCGGCCAGCATGCCGGCGAAGTCACGGTTGCTTGCGTACCAACGGCTGGCCCAGTTGCGGCTAACAGCCAGGCGGAAGCCGGTAGGATGGATTTTCTGTCCCATATTCTTCCCAGGCCTTTCAGTTGCCAACCGTCACGTACACGTGGCACGTGGGCTTGCTGATGCGATTGCCGCGGCCCTTTGCACGCGCGGTGAAGCGCTTGAGCGTGGTGCCTTGTTCGACGAAGATGGTCTTGACCTTCAGTTCGTCGATGTCGGCGCCGTCGTTGTGCTCGGCGTTGGCGATGGCGGACTCGAGCACCTTCTTGATGATCACGGCAGCTTTTTTCTGCGTGAACGTCAGGATGTTCAGGGCTTGGTCCACTTTCTTGCCGCGGATCAGGTCCGCGACCAGGCGACCCTTGTCCACAGACAGGCGGACGCCACGGAGAACAGCACGTGTTTCAGACATGTTCTATTCCTTACTTCTTGGCTTTTTTGTCCGCCGGGTGACCCTTGAAGGTACGGGTCAGCGCGAATTCGCCGAGCTTGTGGCCGACCATCTGGTCAGTCACATACACGGGCACGTGCTGCTTGCCGTTGTGCACGGCGATGGTCAGACCGATGAACTCGGGCAGAACCATGGAGCGACGCGACCAGGTCTTGACGGGCTTCTTGTCCTTGGTGGCGACGGCCTTTTCGGCCTTTGCCAGCAAGTGATGGTCAACAAACGGACCCTTTTTAAGAGAACGAGTCATTTGCTACCCTTTACTTCTTGCGACGCGACACAATCATCGACTGCGTGCGCTTGTTGTTACGGGTACGGTAGCCCTTCGTCAGGTTGCCCCATGGGTCAACAGCGTGACGACCTTCACCGGTCTTGCCTTCACCACCACCGTGCGGGTGATCGACAGGGTTCATCACCACGCCGCGAACGGTCGGGCGAATACCCATCCAACGCTTCACACCGGCCTTGCCCAGACGGCGCAGGCTGTGCTCTTCGTTGGCGACTTCACCGATGGTCGCGCGGCATTCGATGTGCACCTTGCGCACTTCGCCGGAACGCATACGCACTTGGGCGTAGATGCCTTCACGGGCCAGCAGCGTAGCCGACGTACCTGCCGAACGGGCGATCTGCGCGCCAGCGCCGATCTTCAGTTCGATGCAGTGGATGGTCGAACCCACGGGGATGTTGCGGATCGGCAGGGTGTTGCCCACGCGGATCGGGGCTTCCGAACCGCTGACGATCGTTGCGCCGACTTCCAGGTTGCGCGGAGCAATGATGTAGCGACGCTCGCCGTCGGCATAGCACACCAGAGCGATGTGGGCCGTACGGTTGGGGTCGTACTCAATGCGCTCGACCTTGGCGGGGATGCCGTCCTTGGTGCGCTTGAAGTCCACCACGCGATAGTGGTGCTTGTGGCCACCGCCCTTGTGACGGGTGGTGATGTGACCGTTGTTGTTACGGCCCGACTTCTGGTGCTGAGGCTCCAGCAGGGGGGCGAAACCTGCACCCTTGTGCAGATGGTCACGCGTGACCTTGACCGTGCCGCGTTGGCCGGGGGTCGTCGGTTTGAGCTTGATAACAGCCATGATTACGCAGCCTCCCCGGACAGGTTCAGCTCTTGACCGGGCTTGAGCATCACGTAGGCCTTGCGAACGTGGTCGCGGCGGCCAGTGGTCTTGCCAAAGCGCTTGGTCTTGCCCTTGATGTTCACCACGGAGACACCAGCAACTTCCACCTTGAACATCAGTTCCACGGCGGCCTTGATTTCATGCTTGGTGGCGCTCTGCAGCACCTTGAACGTCACGGCGTTGGACTTCTCGGCAACCATGGTGGCCTTTTCGGACACGATGGGAGCAACCAACACCTGCATCAGACGACCTTCGTCAAACTTGAGCGTGCTCATTCGAACATCTCCTTGAGTTTGTCGATCGCACCCTTGGTGACGAGCACTTTCTTGTAGTGCACCAGCGACACGGGGTCGGCGTAGCGCGGCTCGACCACGAACACGTTCTTCAGATTGCGGGAAGCCAGGTACAGGTTCTCGTCGACTTCTTCAGCGATCACCATGACCGATTCCAGGTTCATGGCCTTGAACTTGTCGGCCAGCACCTTGGTCTTGGGGCTTTCGAGCTTGAGCGAGTCCACCACGGCCAGACGGCCTTCGCGGGCCAGCTGCGACAGGATGGCAACCATACCGGCGCGGTACATCTTCTTGTTGATCTTCTGCGTGAAGTTTTCTTCAGGCAGATTCGGGAAGATGCGGCCGCCGCCACGCCACAGAGGCGAGGAAGACATACCGGCACGAGCACGGCCGGTGCCCTTTTGCTTGAACGGCTTGGCAGTCGTGTGACGAACCTGCTCGCGGTCCTTCTGAGCGCGAGTGCCCTGACGTGCGTTGGCACGGTAGGCGATCACGATCTGGTGGACGAGGTCTTCGTTGAATTCACGACCGAAAACAGTCTCGGGCGCATCGAACTTGGATGCGGCCTGGCCTTGTTCATTCAGGAGTTCGAGCTGCATTAGTTCGCTCCCTTGGAAGCTTTGGCCTTGATGGCGGGGCGCACCGTCACGAAGCCACCCTTGGAGCCCGGAACAGCGCCCTTGATCAAGAGCAGTTGGCGTGCTTCGTCAATGCGAACCACGTCGAGATTTTGGGTGGTGATGGTTTCATCGCCCATGTGACCGGTCATCTTCTTGCCCGGGAACACGCGACCTGGATCCTGGGCCATCGAGATGGAGCCGGGAACATTGTGCGAACGGCTGTTGCCGTGCGAGGCGCGCTGCGAGCGGAAGTTGTGACGCTTGATGGTGCCGGCGAAGCCCTTACCGATGGAAGTGCCTTGCACGTCCACCTTCTGGCCCACCGAGAACAGCTCGGCGACGGGCAGGACGGAGCCTGCGGCGTACTTGCCAGCGGTTTCTTCGGTCACGCGGAATTCACCCATCACTTCACCGGCTTCGACACCTGCCTTGGCAAGGTGGCCGGCTTCTGGCTTGGTCACGCGAGATGCCTTGCGCGAACCGAAAGTGACCTGCAGGGCCACGTAGCCATCGTTCTCTTGGGTTTTGACCTGAGTCACACGGTTGTTGGACACATCCACCACCGTGACGGGCACTGCGTCCCCGTCATCGGTGAACAGACGCATCATGCCCACCTTGCGACCCAGCAACCCGAGGGAGTTGCTCAGACTCATTTGTTTGCTCCAAAACTTTCGCCGCTGAAACTGCAATTGGCCCAGCGTTGCGCTCCCGCCCCAGATGTCCAAGGCCTTGCGCACGAAAGAAGGTTGATAAAACTTCGCTCAAGAAAGGCGAAGCCCCAAATTTTAACGCGAACTGCCTTTTCAAGCAAGTTCGCGTTAAATCAAAGCCCTTCAACGGCCCCGCAAGGGGCCGTGAAGTTCTTATTGCAGCTTGATCTCGACGTCCACGCCTGCGGGCAGGTCCAGCTTCATCAGAGCGTCAACCGTCTTGTCAGTCGGGTCAACGATGTCCATCAGGCGCTGGTGAGTGCGGATTTCGAACTGGTCGCGGCTGGTCTTGTTGACGTGCGGCGAGCGCAGGATGTCGAAACGCTTCATGCGTGTCGGCAGGGGCACGGGGCCCTTGACGATCGCGCCAGTGCGCTTGGCAGTGTCAACGATTTCAGCAGCCGACTGGTCGATCAGCTTGTAGTCAAACGCCTTCAGGCGGATGCGGATTTTTTGCTTGGACATTGTGTATTCCTAGTTTTCCAAGAATTACGCAATGATCTTTGCAACCACGCCAGCGCCCACGGTACGGCCACCTTCGCGGATAGCGAAGCGCAGACCTTCTTCCATGGCGATGGGGGCGATCAGCTTGACGGTGATCGACACGTTGTCGCCAGGCATCACCATTTCCTTGTCGGCGGGCAGCTCGATGGAGCCGGTCACGTCGGTCGTACGGAAATAGAACTGGGGGCGGTAGTTGTTGAAGAACGGAGTGTGGCGACCACCTTCGTCCTTGGACAGCACGTACACCTCAGCCGTGAAGTGGGTGTGGGGCTTGATGGAGCCGGGCTTGCACAGCACTTGGCCGCGTTCCACGTCTTCACGCTTGGTGCCGCGCAGCAGCAGACCCACGTTGTCGCCAGCTTGACCTTGGTCCAGCAGCTTGCGGAACATTTCCACGCCGGTGACGATGGTCTTCTGGGTGTCGCGGATACCGACGATTTCGATTTCTTCGCCGACCTTGATGATGCCGCGCTCGATACGGCCAGTCACCACGGTGCCACGGCCAGAGATCGAGAACACGTCTTCCACGGGCATTGCAAAGGCGCCGTCCACAGCGCGCTCGGGCGTGGGGATGTAGGAGTCCAGTGCTTCAGCCAGGCGCAGGATGGCAGGTTCGCCCTTGTCGGACTGGTCGCCTTCCAGGGCCAGCTTGGCCGAGCCGCGGATGATGGGGGTGTCGTCGCCGGGGAAGTCGTACTTGGCAAGCAGCTCGCGCACTTCCATTTCGACCAGTTCCAGCAGCTCTTCGTCGTCCACCATGTCGCACTTGTTCAGGAACACGATGATGTAGGGCACGCCCACCTGACGGGCCAGCAGGATGTGCTCGCGGGTCTGGGGCATGGGGCCGTCAGCGGCCGAGCACACCAAGATGGCGCCGTCCATTTGAGCAGCGCCGGTGATCATGTTCTTGACGTAGTCGGCGTGGCCGGGGCAGTCAACGTGAGCGTAGTGGCGACCGGCCGTTTCGTACTCGACGTGGGCGGTGTTGATCGTGATGCCGCGAGCCTTTTCTTCAGGTGCTGCGTCGATCTGGTCGTAAGCCTTGGCTTCGCCGCCGAACTTCTTGGACAGAACGGTAGCGATAGCAGCCGTCAGGGTCGTCTTGCCGTGGTCCACGTGACCGATGGTGCCAACGTTGACGTGCGGCTTGTTCCGCTGGAATTTTTCTTTTGCCATGATTTCTCCGAAAGAGCAAAACCTGTGTGATGTTTAAGGTCTGCACCCCATTGCTTGGTCGCCCCGCACAGGTGACAGGGCGGCATGGGATCGCAGACCGGCAAAAACCGCAGCACCCCGGCGCCAAAACGCCTGGGTGCTGCGATTCAAAAGCCTTCAATTATACAAAAAAGCTTACTTCGAGCGAGCAGCAACGATGGCTTCGGCCACGTTACGGGGAGCTTCAGAGTAGTGCTTGAACTCCATCGTGTACGTAGCGCGGCCTTGCGTCTGCGAGCGCAGCGACGTGGCGTAGCCGAACATTTCCGACAGAGGCACTTCAGCCTTGATGGACTTGCCGCCGCCGGCCATGTCGTCCATGCCCTGCACCATGCCGCGACGCGAGGACAGATCGCCCATCACGGTACCGGCGTAGTCTTCAGGCGTCTCGACTTCCACAGCCATCATGGGTTCCAGGATGACGGGGCTGGCCTTGCGGGCAGCTTCCTTGAAACCGAAGATGGCGGCCATCTTGAACGCCATTTCGTTCGAGTCCACATCGTGGTACGAACCGAAGGTCAGCGTGACCTTCACGTCCACGACGGGGTAGCCAGCCAACACGCCGGAAGTCAGCGCTTCGATCACGCCCTTCTCGACTGCGGGGATGTATTCGCGAGGAACCACACCGCCCTTGATGGCGTCGACGAACTCGAAGCCCTTGCCGGGTTCCTGGGGTTCGACCGTGAACACCACGTGGCCGTACTGACCCTTACCACCGGACTGGCGAACGAACTTGCCGTCCACGTCCACGACCTTCTGGCGAATGGTTTCGCGGTAGGCAACCTGGGGCTTGCCCACGTTGGCTTCCACGTTGAATTCGCGCTTCATGCGGTCAACGATGATTTCCAGGTGCAGCTCGCCCATGCCGGCGATGATGGTCTGGCCCGATTCTTCGTCGGTACGCACGCGGAACGACGGATCTTCTGCAGCCAGGCGCGACAGGGCGATGCCCATCTTTTCCTGGTCGGCCTTGGACTTGGGCTCCACGGCCTGTGCAATCACGGGCTCGGGGAAGACCATGCGTTCCAGCACGATGGGGGCGTCCACGGAGCACAGCGTTTCGCCGGTCGTCACGTCCTTCAGGCCCACGCAGGCAGCGATGTCGCCGGCGCGGATTTCTTCGACTTCCACGCGCTCGTTGGCCATCATCTGCACGATACGGCCGATGCGTTCCTTCTTGCCCTTGACCGAGTTGAACACGGTGTCGCCCTTGGTCAGGACGCCCGAGTACACGCGCACGAAGGTCAGCTGACCGACGAACGGGTCGGTCATCAGCTTGAAGGCCAGTGCCGCAAACTTTTCACCGTCGTCGGCCTTGCGGCTGAGCTTGGTTTCTTCGTTTTCGGGATCGGTACCGGTGACGTCAGGGATGTCCACAGGCGCCGGCAGGTAGTCGATCACGGCGTCCAGCATGCGCTGCACACCCTTGTTCTTGAAAGCGGTACCGCACAGCATGGGCTGGATTTCGGTAGCCAGCGTACGAGCGCGCAGGCCGGCCTTCACGTCTTCTTCGGACAGAGTACCTTCTTCCAGGTACTTGTTCATCAGCTCTTCGCTGGCTTCAGCGGCGGCTTCCACGAGGTTCTCACGCCACTTGTTGGCGGTCTCCACCAGCTCGGCGGGGATCTCGTGGTATTCGAACTTCATGCCTTGCGAGGCTTCGTCCCAGATGATGGCCTTCATCTTGACGAGGTCGACCACGCCCTTGAAGTTGTCTTCGGCGCCGATCGGGATCACGACGGGAACGGGGTTGGCCTTCAGGCGCAGCTTCATCTGGTCAACGACCTTGAAGAAGTTGGCACCGGTACGGTCCATCTTGTTCACGAAGGCCAGACGGGGCACCTTGTACTTGTTGGCTTGGCGCCACACGGTTTCCGACTGGGGCTGCACGCCGCCCACGGCGCAGTACACCATGCAGGCACCGTCCAGCACGCGCATGGAACGCTCCACCTCAATGGTGAAGTCCACGTGGCCGGGGGTGTCGATGATGTTGAAACGGTGTTCGGGGTAGGACAGGTCCATGCCCTTCCAGAAGCAGGTCACTGCAGCGGAAGTGATGGTGATGCCGCGCTCTTGCTCTTGCTCCATCCAGTCGGTCGTAGCAGCGCCGTCGTGCACTTCGCCCAGCTTGTGGGTCACACCGGTATAGAACAGGATACGTTCCGTGGTGGTGGTTTTGCCTGCGTCGATGTGGGCGGAGATACCGATGTTGCGGTAGCGCTCGATGGGGGTCTTGCGAGCCATGATGGATCCTTGATCGTATGGAGGGAGTCTCTGCCCGTTCCAGCCTCATGGTGCAGACGGACAGCAGTCTTATCTGGGGATGCTCCTAATCGAGACAAGGCCGCAGGCAAAAATGCATGCGGCCTGTCTGATCGGGAGCGAAGTGCTCTTAGAAGCGGAAGTGGCTGAATGCCTTGTTGGCTTCGGCCATGCGGTGAACTTCGTCACGGCGCTTCATGGCGCCGCCACGGCCTTCGGTGGCCTCGAGCAGTTCGTTGGCCAGGCGCTGGGCCATGGACTTCTCGCCGCGCTTGCGGGCGGCTTCCTTCAGCCAACGCATGGACAGGGCCAGGCGACGCACGGGGCGCACTTCGACGGGCACTTGGTAGTTGGCACCGCCAACACGGCGGGACTTCACTTCGACCATGGGCTTGACGTTGTTGATGGCAACAACGAAGGCTTCCAGCGGGTCTTTGTCAGGGTGCTTCTTTTGAATCAGGTCCAGGGCACCGTAGATGATGCGTTCTGCGACCGCCTTCTTGCCGCCTTCCATGATCACGTTCATGAACTTGGACAGCTCGACATTGCCGAACTTGGGATCCGGCAGGATTTCACGTTTGGGGACTTCGCGACGACGTGGCATTTTTTACCTCTATCTTGCTTCAGTTGGCATCTTTTCAGACACCGCGAGAGTCAACAGGACTCCCACTTACTCGACCCGCGCAAAACACTTGCGTTTGGGGTCACTACGCTGAATCTCGCGCCACGCGGGATACAGCACCTTCCTCGAAAAAACGCAGGGCTTACTTGGCCTTGGGCTTCTTCGCGCCGTACTTGGAACGGGATTGCTTGCGGTCCTTGACGCCTTGCAGGTCAAGGGAGCCACGCACGATGTGGTAACGCACACCGGGCAAGTCCTTCACACGGCCGCCGCGCACCAGAACAACGCTGTGCTCTTGCAGGTTGTGGCCTTCACCACCGATGTAGGAGATGACCTCGAAGCCGTTGGTCAGGCGCACCTTGGCAACCTTACGCAGAGCGGAGTTAGGCTTCTTAGGCGTCGTGGTGTACACACGGGTGCACACGCCGCGGCGCTGAGGGCAGTTTTCCATAGCAGGGCTCTTGGATTTGACAACTTCGACCGTGCGGCCCTGACGCACGAGTTGGTTAATGGTTGGCATTAATAAACGTCCCTAAACGTGAATTGCTTGCGAAAAGCGAAAACGTGAATCCCTTCGGAAATTCCGAAAAGCCCTCGACTGTACCAGCTTGCGGGAGATCGCACAACTGCACCCCCTTCAAGCCAGTACGCGAGGGCCTGCGCGACAGGCGCGGGGCTTACTTGATCCAGAGGCGGATCGCATCCCAGGCACGGCCGAAGAAGCCCGCCTGCTCCACGCCTTCCAGCGCCACCAGCGGCACTTCGGCCACGGTGTCGGCACCCATCTTGACCTTGAGCGTGCCCATGGCCTGGCCCTTGGTGAACGGGGCGATCAGCGGGTCCTGGCGCACGACTTCGGTGCTCAGCTTGCCGCCGCTGCCGGCAGGCACGGTGACCACGATGGGCGTGGTGCGGCCGATCTTGACGGTGTTCGCCTTGCCCTTCCAGACTTCGGGCGTGGCCACGGCCTGCTCGGCATCGAACAGCTTGACCGAATCGAAGGCCGCATAGCCCCAGTTCAGCAGCTTCTGGCTTTCATTGGCACGCGCGTTCTCGCTGGCCGCGCCCAGCACGATGGAGATCAGGCGGCGGCTGCCCACGTTGGGCAGGTCGCGCTTGGCGGTGGCCACCAGACAGTAGCCGGCGGCGGCGGTGTGGCCGGTCTTGAGGCCATCGACGGTCGGGTCGCGGAACAGCAGCGAGTTGCGGTTGGTGCCGTTGGAGGCCGGCGTGCCTGGATAGAAGTACTTCTTGGTCGAGTAGTAGTGCATGTACTCGGGGAAGTCCTGCATCAGGCGCTGGGCGAGGATGGACAGGTCGCGCGCCGTGGTCAGGTGGCCGGGCTCGGTCAGGCCTTCGGGGTTCTTGTAGCTGGTGTTCTTCATGCCCAGCGCCTTGGCCTGCTCGTTCATGAGCCGCACGAAGTTCTCGGCCGAGCCGCCCACGCCTTCGGCCAGGGCCATGGTGGCGTCGTTGCCGGACTGCACGATCATGCCCTTGACCAGGTCATCGACCGGCACCTGCATCTTGGGGTCGATGAACATGCGCGAGCCGGGCATCTTCCAGGCGCGCTCGCTCACGGGCAGGCGCTGCTCCAGCGTGATCTTCTTGGCGCGCAGCGCGTCGAAGACCAGGTAGCCGGTCATCAGCTTGGTCAGCGAGGCCTGCTCGATGGGCGCATCGATGTCCTTGGCGCCCAGCACCTGGTTGGCGGTGACATCGACCAGCAGATAGTTGCGCGCCGCGATTTCGGGCGGCTGGGGCGGGGTGATCTGCGCCAGCGCCAGGGCCGGCGCCATGGCGGCCGCCAGTGCCAGGACTCGCAGCGTGGAGGAAAGTGGCTTCATGAGGAAAACTCTCGCTAAAGGGCAGGAAATGCAGGAAAGGCGAAAACATGCCCGCCCGATGGGGCAGGCATGTTGAGCAGCGGCGCGGGCCGCTAGGGGAGTGAGCGCAAATGGCGGACCACGAGGCTTTTGAGCAGCGGCAATTGTCCGTGAAAGAAATGACCGCCCCCGGGCACGACGGTAACAGGCAGTATCTGCGGGCGCGCCCAGTCCATGACGGCAGACAGCGGCACCGTGTCATCGGCTTCGCCGTGCACCACCAGGGTCCGGTCATGGGCCTCAGGCGGGACAGGCGCCACGGTGAAACGGCTGGCCGCCGTTCCCACCAGCACCGCCTTTTCCACCCGGCCCTCGTTCCAGAGCTCCGCCAGCACATGGCTGGTGACGAAGGCTCCGAAGGAGAAGCCGGCCAGCGCGATCGGTCCTTCGGGGGCGACCTGGCGGACCACGGACAGCATGTCCTGGGCCTCGCCGACGCCTGCGTCGTGCTCGCCGGCACTGGCGCCCACGCCGCGGAAGTTGAATCGCACGGCCGTGTAGCCGCACTGCACGAAGGCACGCGCCAGGGTCTGCACCACCTTGTTGTCCATGGTGCCGCCGAACAGCGGATGGGGGTGGGCGATGATGGCCACGCCGCGCGGCGGTGCATCGGCGGCCGGCGCATCGCGCAGGGCCTCCACGGCCCCGGCAAGGCCGGTCAAGGTCAAACGTTCGGTCTGCGCATTCACAATCGCTATCCTAGTAGTAGCAGCCAATCCAAGCTGACAAAGCACTGATGCCCGGAAAGGCCCAAAGTTCCAGCCGGTGCTCAGCGACCCACGTCGGGCGGCAGCAGCAGGCGCTCAACGGGCTGGCCGTTCTTGAGGTGGGACTCGACGATCTCGTCGATGTCGGTCTCGTCCACGAAGGTGTACCAGGTGCCTTCGGGGTAGACCACGGCCACGGGACCGCCCGCGCAGCGGTCCAGGCAACCGGCCTTGTTCACGCGCACCTGGCCCTTGCCGGCCAGGCCCAGCTGCTTGACCTGCTTCTTGCAGTGGTCAAAGCCCGCCTTGGCGCCGTGCAGCGCACAGCAGTCCTCGCCGTTGGGCCTCTCGTTGAGGCAAAAGAAGATGTGGCGCGCATAGTAGTTGCCTGCGCCTTGCTGGCCGCTGTCGGCCCCGGGACGTGGGTGTTCGCTCATGGAGCGGATTCTAGGCCTGCGGCACTGCAGGCGCCGGGGGCGGCGGAGGTGCCGCATCGCGGCGCGCCAGCCTGAGCAGCACATAGACCAGGGTCGCATAGGGCCACAGCCAGCCCAGCCACTGGCCCAGCCCGTAGAAGCGGATGAAGCGGCCCTGCTCCCAGGCCTGCAGCGTTTCCGAGAAATAGGCGCTGGTGGGGGCCTGGTTCAGGATGCTCAATTGCAGCACCAGCACCAGCAGCAAGAGGGCCGCACAGGCCCTGCGCGGCAGCGGCATGGCCACCATGGCCAGGCCCAGGCCACCCCACACGCCCATGCGCACCGGCAGGTCCACCCACTCCCAGGCATGGGCCGGCCCCCAGCTCAGCGCGGCCGACAGTGCCGAGACACCGATGCCGATCACCACCGCAGAGCCCGCCAGCATGGCGCGCCGGCCCATGTGGCGCATCACGCAGTAGGCCAGCAGACAGGGCACCCACAGGCCCAGCATCACGCACAGCATCTCGGTCACGGGCGACAGCGGCGTCAGCGCGGACTCGCGCAGCGGCAGCCACATGAGGAAGGGCGTGCCTTCAAGCAGATCCAGCAGCCCCTGCTCCAGCCGCTCCAGCACCTGGCCCAGGCCAAAGGGCACGGCGGCGGGAAAGAGCAGCGCCCAGGGCCACAGCGCCAGCAGCACCATGGCGCCGCCGCCGTCCTCGCCCAGCCAGTGGGTGCGAAAGGCGCTCCAGCGCGCCAGCGCGCCCAGCCGCTCCAGCAGCAGCGCCACCAGCGCCCCCAGCAGGGTGCCGCCCGCATTGAGCACCAGATCCAGGTTGGAGGGAACACGCCGCGGCAGGTAGATCTGCAGGAACTCCATGGACAGCGACAGCAGGGTGCCTGCCAGCGCCGCCAGCGGTACGGCCGCGCGCGGGCTGCCGCTGCGCACCAGGGCCAGCGCCAGGAAAAAACCCAGCGGCGCGTAGCCGACGATATTGATGTTGACGTCGAACCAGGTCCAGTACGGCGGCGGGATCTTTGCCGTCAGGAAGACCAGCGGATCAATGCCCTGGGCACGCCAGCCATCGAAAGGAAACAGGCTCGCGAAAACGATGAGCACCGCATAGACCAGCGCCAGCGGCCAGGCCGAAGTCTTTTGCACCACGCCCTGCCTCCCTCTTCGTTGGATCGGTTTCTCAGAAAGGTTTGACGACCACCAGGATGACGATGGCCACCAGCAGCAGCACCGGCACCTCGTTGAAGAAGCGGAACCAGCGGTGGCTGTGCTGGTCCCGGTTGTCGATCAGCTTGCGCAGCAGGCGCGCGCAGGCGTGGTGGTAGCCGATGACCAGCAGCACGCCGGCCAGCTTGGCATGCATCCAGCCGTTGCCCGGCCCCTTGCCGATGCCGTAGCCCAGGTACAGCCACAGGCCCAGGCCCAGTGCGGGCACGGCCAGCAGCGTGGTGAAGCGCAGCAGCTTGCGTGCCATCAGCAGCAGGCGCTCGCGCTCGGCCACCGAGCCGGGCGTGACCATGGCCACGTTGACGAAGATGCGAGGCAGATAGAACAGGCCCGCGAACCAGCTTGCCACGAAAACGATATGAAAGGCTTTGACCCACAGCATGCGGGCAGTGTACGTGCGTACAGGGGTGCGCCAGGCTGCGCAGGCGCAAAAGCCGAGTCCCGCGTGCCGGCGTCGTCGCAAGGGTTGCGGGGCCTGCGGCGGGAATGGGGCACAATTTTCGGCATGCATCTGTCCAGCCCCACCCCCTTCCCGCACAACCGCCCTCGCCGCCTGCGCCGCGACGCCTTCACGCGCAATCTGGTGCGCGAGAACGTGCTCACGGCCCATGACTTCATCTACCCCGTGTTCGTGCACGAAGGCACGAACCAGCGCGAGGCCGTGCCCTCCATGCCCGGCGTGGACCGCCTGAGCCTGGACCTGCTGCTGCCCGTGGCCGAGCAGTGCGTGCAGCTGGAGATCCCGTTCCTGGCGCTGTTCCCCGCCATCGAGACCTCGCTGAAGACGCCCGACGGCAAGGAGGCGCTCAACCCCGACGGCCTGATCCCGCGCGTGGTGCGTGCGCTCAAGAAGGAGTTCCCGCAACTGGGCGTGATGACCGACGTGGCCTTGGACCCCTACACCAGCCACGGCCAGGACGGCATCCTGGATGAGTCCGGCTACATCATCAACGACGAGACCGTGCAGGTCCTGGTGGGCCAGACCCTGAACCATGCCGAGGCCGGCGTGGACATGGTGGCGCCCAGCGACATGATGGACGGCCGCATCGGCGCCATCCGCGAGGCGCTGGAGGCCCACGGCCACATCCACACACGCATCATGGCCTACAGCGCCAAGTACGCCAGCGCCTTCTACGGCCCGTTCCGCGACGCCGTGGGCACGCGCGGCGCGCTGGGCAAGGCCGACAAGAACGTCTACCAGATGGACCCCGCCAACACCGACGAGGCCCTGCGCGAAGTCGCCCAGGACCTGGCCGAAGGCGCCGACATGGTCATGGTCAAGCCCGGCATGCCGTACCTGGACGTGGTGCGCCGCGTCAAGGACGAATTCGGCGTGCCCACCTTTGCCTACCAGGTCAGCGGCGAGTACGCCATGCTCAAGGCCGCCGCCGCCAACGGCTGGCTGGACCATGACCAGGTGATGATGGAATCGCTGCTGGCCTTCAAGCGCGCGGGTGCCGACGGCATCCTGACCTACTTCGCCATCGACGCCGCGCGCAAGCTGCGCGGCTGAGCGCATGCAGCCGGTGACGCCGCCCGCGGGAGCCGCTCCCGCCGCCAGGAACATGCGCATCTTCCACCTGCAGCCGGGCGGCGCCACCGAACTGGCCGCCCTGCCCGACCAGGCGCCCGCGCAGGGATTCGTCTGGATCTCCTGCACCCGCGCCACCTTGCAGGAGCGGCTGGCCGAGGTGCAGCGCACGCTGCAGCTGCTGTCGGGCCAGCAGCTGGTGGACCTGCATGTCTCGGACCTGCTCAACGCCCAGCTGCCCTCGCGCTACGACTACACCTCGCAGTACGACCTGCTGGTGTTTCGCCGCCTGGCCAGCGGGCAGGCACGTGCCGCCCCGCAGGCCGGCACGGCCTCTTCGCCTGCGGCGCAGGCGCTGCCCCCCTCACCTCCCGTGCGCCGCACAGGTCCGCCCGTGCTGCGCAACATCGACACCAGCCCCGTGGGCTTTGCCATGTTCGATCAGGTGCTGCTGTCCGTGCACCCCGACGACTGCACCGTGCGCGACGCCTATGCTGCGCGGCTGCTGGCTGCCGTGCCCAATGACCCGCGCGAGGGACGGCTGAACCCCACCTCCGGCACGCGGCTGCCTGCCAGCCCGCCCGACCTCATGCTGCGCGTGGTCAATCTCATCGTGGACGGCTTCCTGGACCTGCGCCGCGAACTGTCGCGCCAGCTGGACCACTGGCAGACCGAGCTGCTGCGCCCGCGCACGCGCTTTGCCAACTGGAGCGCGCTACTGGACGCACGCCTGGCCCTGCACGAGCTGGACGAGGTCTGCGAAGACCAGCGCGCCGCCGTGCAGGACTGGACGGACGCGCTGGAGACCTGGGCGCCGCCTGAAGATGCGGCGGCGCTGCGCGAGCTGGACCTGCTCAAGGTGCGCAGCCGCGACGTGCTGGAACACATAGAGCGCGTGGTCCACCACGTGCGGCGGCTGGAGCAAAGCACCGAGACCGTGGTGCAGATGCATTTTTCGGTGCAGAGCAACCGCACCAACGACATCATGCGCACGCTGACCGCGCTGACGGCCGTCTTCCTGCCGCTGAACCTGATTGCCGGCATCTTCGGCATGAATTTCGAGTTCATCCCCCTGGTGCACAAGCAGGACGGCTTCTGGTGGGCCATGGGCTCGATGACGACGATTGCCGTGGGCCTGACCGTGTTCTTCTGGCGCAAGCGCTACATGGCGCGCACGGCGCAGGACTAGGGCCCTGCCCGCTCCAGCGGCATCCACAGCGTGAAGCGATTGCCGCCGGCCAGCGGCACCCAGTCCAGCCGCGCCTGCAGCGCCAGCGCGCGCGTGCGCATGTTCACCAGTCCCTTGCGGCCCTCGGTGGGTGCCTGGGCGCGGTCGAAGGGGTGGCCGTCGTCCTCCACCAGCACCTGCACGCCGGCCCGGCCGTCCAGGGGGCCTGGGCCGTGCGCACCGTGATCTCGCGCGCGCCGCTGTGCTTGATGATGTTGGTCAGCACCTCCTGCAGGATGCGTAGCACATGCAGGGCGGCCTGCGCGTCCAGCCAGGGCAGCGCGGGCAGGTCGCTGACCTCCCAGTGCAGCCGCAGCCCCGCCCCCTCCAGGCGCGGCCCCAGCCTATAGCGCAGCCCGGCCAGCAGCGCCAGCAGGTCGCAGTCCAGCGGCTCCAGCGAATCGATGGACAGCTTCAGGTCATCGATGCACTCCTGCAGCAGCTGCACCAGGTCCACCGTGCCGGCCTGGTTGAACTCCACCACGCGCAGCGCGCTCATCAGCGAAGAGCCCACGCCGTCGTGCATCTCGCGCATCAGGCGCTGGCGCTCGTGCATCAGCGTCTGCTCGCGCTCCACGGCCAGCAGGCGCTCATGGGCCTGGGCCAGCTCCGCCTCCTGGGCCTTGAGCCGTTCCGCCAGATGCAGGTTGGCGTTCTCTGCCACGGCCAGCGCGCCGTTGTAGCGCCGGTAGGCCACCAGCAGGAACAGCGTGAACAGCCCCAGGTACACATAGGGCGTGAGGTAGATGCTCTCTATGCTGATCAGGTAGCTCTGCAGCGCCAGGTCATGGAAGCCGATGGGAAACGACAGCAGCATCCACACCGCCAGCATGGTGCTGCCGCCATCGCGCATGCGCCAGGCGCCCGCCACGGCCATGCACAGCACCAGGATCTCCGGCGGCACCATCAGCAGCCGCAGCAGCGGCAGGATGGTCTCGTGCGCCGGCCCCCACAGCGGCACCGCCACCAGCAGCACCGTGCCCACATAGCCCTGCAGCACCCTGCCCAGCCATGGCCGGCGCCTGCGCTGCATCAGGCACAGGAAATGGAAGGCCGCCACCGTGGCGCCCATGAGGCCGGCCAGCGTCAGCCAGGAGAACCAGCCGTCCGACAGGGCCAGCCCCTCGCCGTCCACCATGAACTGCAGCGAGCCCAGCAACTGGCACAGCGACATCAGGAAGAACAGCAGGAACACCACATCCCCGCGCCGCCGCTGCAGCGTCCACAGCGCCAGCGCGAACAGGCCCAGCACCAGGTAGGAGCCCGCCGTGTAGACCACCAGATCGGCCTGGAGCAGGCTGCGCAGCCGCCAGGACAGGCGCAGCGACTCGGCCGGCCCCGCCCACAGGCTGGACAGCGCCCCGCCCACGCCCTGCTGGCTGGCCATGCGCACATGCACCTGCAGCGGCCTGCCCGGCTGCGCCAGCCCGCCCAGGTCCAGCCACACCGGCCGGTTGAAACTGTTCCATACCCGGCTGCCGCGCGTCTGCCAGGCCAGCTTCCCGTCCACATACACCGCCACCGTGCCCACCGTCTGCCAGCGCGGGATATACAGGCGCGCGCCCTGGGGCGTGGGCGCCAGCGCCTCGGGCGGCACCACGGCGCGGAACCAGCGCACCTCAGGCGGCGCCGCGGCCAGGTCGCCGCTGCCCGACACGGCCCTGTCGCCCCCATAGGGCAGGTCCACATCGCTCCACGGCGTCGATGCATCCAGCACCGCGTCGTCGGCCGACGCAAGCGCCGCAGGCGGCGCCCAGTGCGGGCTGTACGACCGCCACAGCTGCGCCTGGCGCAGTTGCACCGCTTCGCCTGCGGCGGGGCCACGCAGCCCGAACGCCCCCGCCAGCAGCATCGCCAGCGCCACCAGTCCCGCCGAAACCAGCAGGACCCTCCCCCGCAGCAGCGGCTGCGTCATCTGCCCACCCTGGCGGCGCTCATTGCAGCCCCTCGGCCAGCCAGCCGCGCTGCAAGGCCACATGCATCATCTGCGTGCGGCTGGACACCTGCAGCTTGCCGTAGATGCGCCGCACGAAGGTGCGCACCGTATGGCGCGACACGCCCAGCTGGCGCGCCACCTCGTCCAGCGTATGGCCACGCGCCACCAGGCGCAGCACCTCCAGCTCGCGCGCAGACAGCGCCTGCGCGGCGGCCTGCGGCTCGGCAGGCGGCTGCAGCCCGGCCACCGCCCCGGCCCGCTGCTGGCGCAGCAGCAGCTTGCGCGCCACCATGGGATTGATGGGGCTGCCGCCCGCGTGCAGGCTGCGCACTTCCTCCAGCACCGCGTCGGCGGCCAGGTCCTTGAGCAGATAGCCCATGGCGCCGGCCTCGATGGCGGCCAGCACATGCTGCTCGTCGCCAAAGATGGTGCTGACCATCACCGCCGCCCCGGGATGGCGAGTGCGCACGGCAGCAATCACCTCCAGGCCGCTGCCGTCGGGCAGGCCCAGGTCCACCAGCATCACGTCCATGGCACCGGCCCCATCGGCCCGGCCGAGCTGGTGCAGGGCCTCCGCGCGGCTGGCTGCCGCCCAGCACAGGACCATGTCCTTCGCGGCATTGATCACGCCCACCAGGGCGTGGCGGCAGGCGGCGTCGTCCTCCACCACGGCCACGCGGATGACTGTGGCGCCACCCGTCGCGGCGGCAGAGTAAGGGTCTGTGTGCGTGTCCATGTGGGTGGAGTGCGTGGCGAGGGCCGCATGTTCACATGGAACAAGACCGCTGTCATGTCGCCCGGATAGGTGACATGGGCGGCATGGGTGACACGGGCGGCATGGCGCCCCCGCCCCCTCTCATCGCCCATGTAGCCCGAACGGGGGACATACAGAAAGCCGGACACCCCATAGATTTGCCCTCTTCAGCACATCACAAAGATGCTGTGCCTACCGAGGGGGTTCACCATGTTCGCCATCCACCCGCCTGCTGCAGCCGACGTACCACCCATACCCACGCCGAGCCCCTGGGGCCGGACATTGCCGGGCCTGGCGGGCGGGTTGGCCCTGGCCCTTGCCGGCGCCGCGGCCCAGGCCGCCACACTCACCGTCACCACCGCCGGCGAGATTGCAGACACCGAGCCGCTGTCTCGTGCGCAATGCTCGCCTGCCGCAGGCGACCGCAACTGCGACACCCTGCGCGACGCCATCAACCATGCCGCCGACGGCGACACCATCGTCTTCGGCGCGGCCCTGGATGGGCAGACCATCTCGCTGACCCGCTTTACCAACTGCCTGGACACCGGGCAGGCCGCCGGCGCCACCTGCCTGCCGCTGGCCAGCTGGCCCGGCTACGTCTCGCAGTTCGGCCCCAGCGCCTTCTTCATCAGCGGCAAGCGCATCACCCTCGATGCCACCGCCAATGGCCTGACGCCCCAGGGCGTGAGCGTGCAGCGCCTCGGTACCGCAGGCTTCCGGCTGTTCGACATCGATGCGCAGGGTGGACTGGTCCTGCGCGGCCTGACCCTGGCCGGGGGGCAGGCCACAGGCGGCTCCAGCCGCTTTGGCGGCGGCGCGCTGGGTGCGGGCGGTGCCATCTTCAATCGGGGCCAGCTCACCATCGAACGCAGCACGCTCACGCGCAATCACGCACAAGGGGGGCAAGGAGGCAGGCTTTCCTTGAACTCCTTTGCAGGTGCCGGCGTGGGCGAGGATGCGACTTTTTCCCCGGGGGGAGGGCCGAACGCTGGCGGCCCGGACGATGGCGGCCTGGGCGGCGGCAGTGGCAGCGCCAGCGGCAAGAACGGCGGCTTCGGTGGTGGCGGCGGCGGCTCCGGCGGTGGCGGATTTGGCGGTGGTGGTGGCCGTCGTGGCAGCGGTGGCGGCTTCGGCGCTGGCAACGGTGGGGGCGGCGCCTTCGACGCTGGCGGTGGCGCAGGCGGCATGGGAGGGGCTGTTTTCAACAACGCAGGCACCTTGACGCTGAACCAGGTCACCCTGGCTGGCAACGGTGCACACGGTGGGCTGGGCAATAGCAGCGGCGGCGGCGCCGGCCTGGGTGGCGCCGTTTTCAACTACAACGGCGTGCTCACCATCCGTTTCTCCACCCTGGCCGGCAATACCGTGCAGGCCAATGGCGACGACAACCCTGCCGCGCAAGGCGGCGCCATCTACAGCCTGGGCGATTCCCAGGCCGCCTGCAGTGCGGGTGGCAACACCAGTTGCACCCGCAGCGGTGCCTCGCTGGAGATGCAGGCCAGCATTGCCCAGGGCAGCGTGTTCGAGCCGGCCACCAAACAGCCCGCTGGCAGGGACGTGGTGCTGGACCTGCGCAATGGCGGCACCAGCGATGCCAGCGGCAGCAACAATCTGCTGGGCCTGGCGCAGGCCCTGAACAATGCCGACATCAGCGCCCTGGCCTTCACCACGGGCAACCCGCAGCTCGGCCCCCTGGCCAGCCACGGCGGCCCCACCCAGACCATGTTGAACAGCACCGGCAGCCCGGCACTGGACGGGGTGGCCTGCACGGCCGCACCCGGCACGGACCAGCGCGGCGTGGTCCGCCCCCAGGGTGCGCGGTGCGACATCGGCGCCGTGGAGGCGAACGTCTTCCAGGCGGCATTGACCGTTCTGGCCAGCGGCGCGGGCGGCGTATCGGCGCAGGCCTCCCCGCCTGCGGCCACGGGTGCCGTACAGGACTGCGGCCGCCCAGGCGGCCTGTGCCAGGCCGGCTATGGCTACTTCGAAGGCGCGCCCACCCTGGTGACCCTGGCCGCCACGCCCGACGCTGGCCATGCCTTTGCCGCCTGGGGTGATGCCTGCAGCGGCAGCACGTCCACCTGCAGCGTCACCATCGATGCAGCCAGGAGCGTACAGGCCAGCTTCACGGCCTTCAGCGTCACGGCAAGCCTGCCCTCCGGCACCTACGGCACGGCCTACAGCCAGCCGCTGGCGCCCGTGCCCGGCGGCGGCGTGGGGCCGTTCAGCTACAGCGTGAGCGGTTTGCCCGCTGGCTTCAGCCAGGCCGCCGGCACGCTCTCGGCTCCAGCCACGCAGGCGGCAGGCAGCTACAGCTTCACGCTGACTGCCACCGATGCCAACGGCGCCACCACCGAACCCGCAGCCGTGACCGTGGTGATCGGCCCGGCAGCCACCAGCGCCCACCTGTCGGCCTCCCCCGCTGCGCCAGGCCATGGCCAGAGCGTGACTTTCAGCGCCCAGGTCACGCTGCCTGCCGGCGCCAGCGGCACGGTGGATTTCTTGAACGGAACGCAGGTGCTGTGCGCCAGCGTTCCGGTGACCGGAGGGCAGGCCAGCTGCAGCGTGCCCCGGCTGCCACCGGGCACGGCCACGGTGCAGGCGCGCTATGTGCCCGGTGATGGCAATACCTCCGGCTCGGACAGCAACACCGTGACCGTCACGGCGGCCCCCGCACCATCTGCGGCGCCCATTCCAGCGCTGGGCGCCGGGGGGATTGCGCTGCTGAGCCTGCTGACCGCAGCGGGCGCGGCGTTGTCGCGCAGGATGGGCACTTCACGGAAAATCGGCGCTGGCAGATCGCCACGCACCCCCAGGAGTTCCCCATGACCGCATCCGCAAGCCGGAGCCCGCTTTCACGCCGCAGCCTGCTGGCCGCCAGCGCAGCCACCGGCCTGGCCCTGTGCGAAAGCGCCCTGGCCGCCCCCGCCGCCCCCGGGAAAAGCACCGAAGCCGCCGTGCTCACCATCAGCGGCCCCGGCGTGCGCGGCAACCGGGGGCCGCTGGACCCGGTGGCCGACCTGCTGCTGAAAAACCATGGCCTGGCCTTCGACTCGGCCTGGACCACAGGGGCCCATGCGCTGGAGCGCCTGCCCACGGTGGAGATCACGCCCCATATCGAATACGACGGCCAGCCCCACCGGCTGCGCGGCCCGCTGCTGGCCACCGTGCTGCAGGCGGCCGGCGTGGACAGCGCCGCCGCAGCGGCCAAGGGCCAGTGGATCACCCTGCAGGCCATCGACGGCTACCGCGCCCAGCTGCCGCTGGCGCAGGCCCTGCAATGGCGCATGCTGCTGGCCACGCACATGGACGGCCGGCGCCTGGGCCTGGGCGGCCTGGGCCCGCAATGGGCCATGTACGACGCCGACCGCATTGCCGATCTGGCAGGCAAGCCCCTGAAGGAACGCTTTGCGCAGGCGCCCTGGGGGCTGTACCACATGGGGCTGCACGCGCAGCAGCCCCAGGGTTGAACCTGGCTTCAGAGCGCGGCAGAACGCGCATTTGGAGTACCATTTCGCGATCCCCTCGGGGGATACGGGCTTGGCGGCCCGAAACAACGTAGGCGCAGCAGCCGCACGCCTTTTTCACGAGGCAGCGGCTTTTTCATCTTCCCGGTGCTGCGCCGGGCACAGTTCCGTTTTGGCGGGGCTGTGCGGGACCTCCGCAAGGGGGTGCCAGTCCAATGCCAAAGGAGCCGCCATGCCTGACCTCGATGCACCCAGCGGAGCACACGCCTCCCCGCCTTTCTTTTCTTCCCCGCAACTGCCGAGGGAAGAGACCAGCCTGTACTACCCCATTTCCGAATACGAGGTCTATCGCATCAAGGACTGCATGCACCAGATGGGCCTGGTGATCGACCTGTGCTGCATGGCCGGCCCCGACCAACAGCTGAACGACCTGGGCGGGCTGATGAGCTTCCTGACCGCGCAGCAGCGCGCGCTGCGGGGCACGCTGCAGACCGTGCAGGCGCGCAAGGCGACGCCGGGGCCGGCCTGTGATCCGGACCCCGGGGACTGATCAGGCCAGATGCTGGTCGAAGAAGGCCAGCGTGCGGTCGCGCGCCTGCAGGGCGCTGGCCTCGTCGTAGGCGCTGCGCTGGTCGCAGTTGAAGCCGTGGTCGGCGTCGTACAGGTGCACCTGCACATGCTTTTGCGCCTGGGCGAAGGCCTGCACGGCGTCCACGGGAATGTGCGTATCGCGCCGGCCGAAGTGGGCAATCACGGGGCACAGCGGCTCGCGGCCCATCTCCAGCGGCGTGGTCATGCCGCCGCCGTAGTAGCAGGCCGCAGCCGACAGGCTGGGCAGGTTGCAGGCCGCGCGCCAGGCCCACAGGCCGCCCCAGCAAAAGCCCACGATGCCCACCTTGCCGCCGGGCACCAGCGTGGCGGCATGGGCGATGGCGGCCTCGATCTCGGGCAGCACGCCGGGCTGGGGCAGCGCCTCGGCGGCGGATTTCAGCGCCATGCCCTTGGCACGGTCGGCGTCGCCGTAGCCCAGGTCCACACCGGCCTCGACACGCGTGAACAGTGACGGCGCCACGGCCACATAGCCGCGGGCTGCCAGGCGGTCGGCCACGGCGCGGATATGGGCGTTGACGCCGAAGATCTCCTGCAGCACCACGACGGCACCGCGCGCGGGCACATCGGGCCGCGCCACCCAGGCCGGCGAAGCCGTGCCATCCAACGAAGTCAACTGCACAAAACTGCCCATGTCCGCGTTCCTTTCTGTCTGAGAACCTGTTGTGATTTCCCGGTGGGCGGACGCGCCCCGCAATGCTGTAATGGCGGCGGGCCGGCCCGTGCGGCAATTCTTTCACAGGAGACATTCGATGGAACGAAAAGTCGTGCGTACCGGCAAGCGCCGGGCACAGGTGGGCGGCGGCAACCTACAGGGAATGCGATGGACCTCAAACCGCTGATCACGCTGGTGGCCATCATCAACCCGCTGGCCATCGTCCCCTTCTTCATCCACTACACCGAGGGATTCAGCGCCCAGCAGCGCCAGCAGACCATTCGCACGGCGGCGCTGGCCTCGTTCTGCGTGATCGCGGCCTGCGCCATCATCGGGCTGCAGGTGCTGGACTTCTTCAACATCTCGCTGCAGAGCTTTCAGGTGGGCGGCGGCCTGCTGCTGCTGATCAGCGCGATGAACATGCTCAACGCCCGCCCGGCCGAGGAACGGCCCAACGCGCCCACGCTGGTCGCTGGCGCGGAAAAGGCCGCCATGGGCAACAGCATTGCCGTGGTGCCGCTGACGATTCCGCTGCTGACGGGGCCGGCCTCCATGTCCACCGTGGTGATCTACGCCGACCAGGCACGCACCATCTGGCAGCACCTGGCCCTGGTGGGCTATGGCGTGGTGGTGGCGCTGGTGGTGATGGTCTGCTTTTCGCTGGCCGACCCGATCGCCCGCGTGCTGGGCAAGACCGGCATCAACGTGATGACGCGGCTCATGGGCCTGATCCTCGCGGCCCTGGCCGTGGAGGTGATGGCGGGCGGGCTGGTGAAGATCTTCCCCATCCTGGCATCGCCCGCGATCGTGCCCTGAGCGGGCTGGCTGACTGGTGGCCTTACTGCCGGTTCAGATCGGTTCAGGCCGGATCAGGCCGGCACGGCCCGCGCGCGGTCGGCGCTGCCGTCGCAGGCACCGCCGCAGCCCGTGATGGGCTGCTCGGGCAAGGCCTCAGGGTGTGCCAGGGAGCCCGTGGCGGGATCGAAGCCCGCACTGCGCAGATGCAGGGCCAGCGCCGCATCCATGGTCTGCGCATGGTGCACGAACCAGGCCGCCAGCTCGCCCGCCATGCTGCGGATCACGGCCAGATCACCGGCCGCCGCCTTGCTCGCCCCCTCGCGCATCACCTGCAGCACCACCTTGTGCTGCAGGCTGTGGCAGTTGGTGCTGGTGAAGCGCGTGGACTGCATCCAGCGGTCTTCCTGGTCGAAATGCACCTGCGTATGCGCGATCAACTCATCCCAGCGCGTGCACAGCTGCGCATCATCGGCCGCCTCCACCTCGGCCAGCAGCAGGACGAACTCCTGATGCACCTCGTCCATGGCCGGCAACTCCAATGCCAGCGCTCCGCTCCATTCCAGCACGGCCATATGCTTCTCCTGCCTTCATCGTGAAAGCCTGCAGCTTAGGAACAGCACCGCCCAACCCGTTTGACCCACATCAGCCAACCCGAAAACAGCAAAGCCCCGCGAGCGGGGCTTGGTCAAGGCGGATAAAACTGGCGCGCCCCAACATCAGGGACGCCAAGCAAGAGCCGCCTCGCGGCGAGGGCGTCGTCCCCCTCCCTCGCGTAGCGAGTCGAGAGGGGGAAGCGGCGTCAGCCGCTCAGGGGGAGCTTACTGTCCAAACTTCCGCTTGGCATCAGCCACGCAGGTGTCCTTGGCAGCGCCGCTCATGGTGTCGCAACGGGCCTTGGCAGCCTTGTAGTCGGCTTCGCGGGTTTCCTCGGCAGCGTCCTTGCGGGTTTCGGCCACGTTGGCAGCCTTGGCTGCGGAGTTGGACGCGGGCTCGGCCTGGGCCTTGTTCACCTTGGCGGCTTCCACGGCGTGCACGTGGGCGGCCTTGGCATCCTTCACGCAGACATCCTTGGCGTCGCCCTTGAGGTCGTCACACTTTTCCTTGGCGATGTCGTAGTCCGCATCAGCCTTGGCCTTGAGTGCCTTTTCGCTGTTCTTGGGCGAAGGATTGCGGCGCGATTCCAGTTCGGCCTTGGCCACGTTTTCCTGGCCCTTGGCCTGCTTCTCGCAGACGTCCTTGGCGTTGTCCTTGAGCGGCTTGCACTGTTCCTTGGCAGCCTTGTAATCGGCCTCGATCTGGTTCTTGGCGGCCGTGTGCTCCGCATTGGTCATGGCCATGGCGCCGGAGGCCATCAGGCCCAAGGCGACAGCGGAAAGCATATGGCGAAAGCGTTGCGGTGTTTGCATGATGGAACTCCTTGTATTTGTACTGAACCGGCCCTTGGTGCCTGCGGCGGCGGGCCATTGGTGCGTGCCCTCAAGCACGCTGGCTGTCGAGGAGCGGATGGCGGCGCCGGCCAGGGCGTCCAGCCCATCCGCAGTCCACCCCCGTCAGTCTTCGAAGCGGAAGTCGGGGTTGCGCTTTTGCCAGTCGGTCAGCTGCTTTTCGGCAGCGTCGCGGGCCAGGCCCTGACGCTCCTGCAGCTTGCCCAGGAATTGCTCGCGCTTGCCGGCGATCACATCCAGATCGTCATCGGTGAGCTTGCCCCATTGCTCACGGATCTTGCCGGTGAATTGCTTCCAGTTGCCCTTGATGCGGTCTTCATTCATGGCTTGGTCCTTTCAGTGATGTTGAAGTAGCGCCGTGCAATCAGGCCTTGTTTTTTCAAAGCCGCGATCTGCATCAGCGACGGTTCCACTGTAAAAAACCTGGGGGCTGCGCGTCGTAGTCTGGACCTAGTGTTGACGGTCGTCCCAGGGGCAGCCGAGACGGTGGGATCGGGACTACAGCCCCTGACGGACGCGCGGGAAGCGCTGGGTCAGGCAAAGACAAAAACAGCCGGAAGGTGCAGTGCACCAACCGGCTGTTTTTGAACGGAAAAAGAGAAGAGGCGTGGGTGGCCCGAAGCCGCTCAGTGCCCCTGCTGCCCCAGCCACGCATCGATCTGCGCAATGGCCGTATCAGTGGCCTTGGCCAGGGCCTGGGCGCCGCCTGCGGCATCGCCCGAAGCTGCAGGACTGCGCACCTCGAAGAGCTTCTGACCCAGCAGGCGGTCCACGGCACCGCTTTGCTCGACCAGGGTGGCGCGCAGGCGCACGACGCCGGCACTGGAGCCGGGCGCGTCAAAGACCTGGCTGAACTCTTCGATGTCCACGCGCAGCAGCGTGGGCACGGCGCCCTGCAGGCGCGGCTGGGCCACGCTTTCGCTGCTGGCAAGCACGGGGCGCTGCACGCCCAGCTGGCTGCGCAGGCGCTGCTGCAGCAGCAGGGCCGGAGGCTGGCTCCAGCGCGCCAGCTGGTAGGGGCGCAGTTCCTGGCCGTTGGCATAGGCCAGGCGGTAGAACATGGCGGTGCTGCCGTCGGACAGGGCGGGAGCCTCCACATCGGCCAGCGCCAGCGGCGTGCGTGCCTGCGGGGCGGCGGATGTGGCGGCCTGCGCGGGCGCGGACAGCGGCGCCAGGCCGAAGTCATAGCGCGCGGGCTGGGCGGGGGGCTGCGGCAGGGCCGAGCAGCCGGCCAGCAGGATCAGGGCGGCGGCCAGTCCAGCGCTGGCCACGGCGGTCTTGCGAGATAGGGGCATGCGGGTTCCTTGGGTCAGGGCTGGGTGGCTGCGGACGGGGCGACGAAGCCGGGCTCGCCCGGCCCAGGGCGGGCCTGGCCCGGCCCGTAGATCACGGCCTGCGGGTTGTCGCTGAAGCGGCTGGCCGCCGTGCCCATCTGGCGCGCGGCGCGCGAGACATCATCGGCCGCGCGGTTGGCGTGCGGCACCGTGCTGCGGCCCAGGGAGTCGGCCATGCGGGTCAGTGCGCGCGTGCTCTGGGCGATCTGCTCCAGCGGCCCGTCCTGCGCGTTCACGCGGCGCACGGTCTGCTGCAGTTCGGAGGCCACGGCAGAGGCGCCGTTGCTGGCCTTCTCCAGCGACTGCAGGGTGTTGTGGGCGTCGGCGGCGAGCTGCGGCACCTGGGTGGACAGCGTGCGGTCCAGGTTCTGCGTGAGCTGCTGCACGCCTGCGGCAGCGGCTGCAATGTTCTCCAGCGCCTGGCTCACGCGCTTTTGGTTGTCGGTGTCCAGCATGTCGCTGAGGCGGCGCGAGATCTCATCGGCGCGCTCCAGCAGCACCTGCCCCTGGTCGGCCAGCATGCTCAGCGGCGACGAGCGCAGCGGCAGGCGCGGCAGGCCGCTGGGGCCGGGCGGCAGCTGGGGCTGCGGCTGGTCCGCATCATCGAGCTGCACATGGGCCAGGCCCGTGACGCCCTGGTAGCCCAGCACGGCGAACGTGGTGGGCGTGATGGGCGTGTTCACACCGATGGCGATGCGGATCAGCACATTGCCATTGGTCTGCGGATCGAACCCGATCCGCGTGACCTTGCCCACCGCCACGCCCTTGTAGCGCACGGCCGCCTGGGCCTGCAGCCCGCTGATGCCGTCCTTGGTGGACAACTCGTACTCGTTGTACTGCCGCGTATCGCGCGTCAGCCAGATCGCCAGCCCCGCCAGCAGGGCCGCCACGACCAGCACGAAAATGCCGGCCGCCATGGCATGTGATTTGTTTTCCATATCAATGGTCCATAACGTTAGCCCAGCAAACAAGGCATGGGGCCGTGGCCCCCAGTCAATCCACAACTCAGGGCGAGACCTTCAAAACCGGCGCACCCCAAGGCAAGGGACACCGAGCAAGGGCCGCCCCGCCGCGAGGGTGTCGTCCCCCCCGCAAAGCGAGAGGGGGAAGGCGCGAAGCGACTCAGGGGGGCTTCTCATACCGTGCTCATCGCGCGCCTGCCGCGCTCCCCCTGGAAGAAATGCTCGATGAACGGATGCTTGAACTCGGCCACCTCGCGCGGCGGGCCGCTGACCAGCACCTTCTTCTCGGCCAGCACGGCCACGCGCGAGGACAGGGCGAACAGCGTGTCCAGGTCGTGCGTGACCATGATGACGGTCAGGCCCAGTTCGGCACGCAGCTCGCGCAGCAGTTCGCAGAATTCGTCGGAGCTGGTGGGGTCCAGCCCGGCCGTGGGCTCGTCGAGCAGCAGCAGGGGCGGGTCCATGATCAGCGCCCGCGCCAGCGCCACGCGCTTGATCATGCCGCCCGAAAGATCGGCCGGCATGCGCGAGGCATGCTCGGGCTTGAGGCCCACCATCTGCAGCTTGACCAGGGCCGCGTCGCGCACCAGGTCGTCGGGCAGCGTGCCCTGCTCGCGCAGCGCGAAGGCCACGTTGTCCAGCACGCTGAAGGCCGAGTACAGCGCCCCATGCTGGAACAGCATGCCCACGCGGCTGGCGGCGCCCTCGCGGCCCATTTCACTGGCCGGGCGGCCCAGCACTTCGACACGGCCCTTGGTGGGCTCCAGCAGCCCCAGCATCTGGCGCAGCAGCACGGTCTTGCCCGTGCCCGAGCCGCCGACGATGGACAGCATCTCGCCGCGCTGCACGTCCAGGTCCAGGTCCTGGTGCACGGCAAAGGCGTTCTCGCCTTCGCCGAACACGCTCCACAGCCCGGCGATGCGCACGATGGGCTCGTCGGCTGCGGGCGTGGAGGAGGTTTCGGTGTCCATGGCCATCAGATGCCTACGTCCTTGAACAAGATGGCGAAGATCGCATCCACCACGATGACCATGGTGATGGCCGTCACCACCGAGGCCGTCGTGCCCTTGCCCAGGCTCTGCGTATTGGGCTCCACGCGCAGGCCCCAGTGGCAGCCGATCAGGGCGATGAGGGCGCCGAAGACCACGGATTTGCCCATGGCGATCCAGAGGTTGCCGATCTTCACGGCGGCAGGCAGGGCCTCGGCAAAGTAGGCGCCCGTGACGCCCATGGTGAGGTCGGCCGCGAGCATGCCGCCGGCCAGCGCGGCCAGCGTGGTCCACAGCGAGACCAGGGGCATGGCGATGGCCAGCGCCAGCGCGCGCGGCAGCACCAGGCGAAAGCCGTGCGGTATGCCCATGACCTGCATGGCATCCAATTCCTCGGTCACGCGCATGACGCCGATCTGGGCGGTGATGGCCGAGCCCGTGCGGCCCGCCACCAAAATGGCCGCCAGCAGCGGACCCAGCTCGCGGATCAGCGAGATGCCCAGGATGTTGACGATGAAGGATTCAGCCCCGAACTGGCGCAGCTGCAGCGCCATCAGGTAGGCCAGCACCACGCCGATCAGAAAGCCCACCAGGGCCGTGATGGGCAGGGCCGTGGCGCCCATGGAGTAAAGATGGCCGGAGATGTCGCGCCAGGGCCCCCGGTGCGGGGCACGCGCAAAGCGCAGCAGGTCGATCAGCAACTGGCCGATGAGCCGCGTCATCTGCGCGAAATGGCCGCAGGCGTTGATCACCAGGCAGCCCAGGCTGTCGATGCGCTCCAGCAGGTTCGGGCGCGGGGGCGGCGGCGCAGGCTCCTTGGAGAAACGGCCCACGCGTTCGAGCATGGCGCGCTGCGCATCGCTGGCCGCAAGACGCGCGGGCAGGCGACGGCCCCAGTGGTTCCACAGCAGCTGCGCGCCCACGTGGTCCAGCCAGTCCAGCCCTTCGAGGTTCCAGCCCAGGTCATCGCCCTTGGCATCGGCCAGCTGCGCACGCAGCCTGCGCCATTGCGCCCGCCGGCCCAGCTCGGCCGCGCCCCAGGAGCCGGTCAGCAACGCCCACTGGCCGTCGTTGTCGCGGCGCAGGCTGCATTGGGGGGGATTGTTGAGGGCAGACAAGTGCGGAAAGTCCTTGGGGGTTGCGAAGGCGGGGCGCGCAGGCAGGGCCGGGCGGCATTGCAGCCAAGACCGCAGGATAACCGAGCGGCACGGGCCGCAGATTGCCTGGCGGCGCCGTGCGCACGACAGCTTTGCCCTACGCGTGCAATTTTTATCAAAAAACCAGCGCGACAGCCATGACTGCTGCATGCGATGCTGCGAAAAAAGGAGTCCAGCGCGCTTTCCCTCTCGACAGTGCGCATGCCGTCCGCACAATGGGCCGAAGCACCAACCCCGGCTCCCAAGGACGTTCCGGCCCGCAGCGGACGCCCGCCCATCTCCATGAGCAACACCACCTTCGACTACATCGTCATCGGCGCCGGCACGGCGGGCGCCCTCCTGGCCAACAGGCTTTCGCGCGATGGCCGCAGCCGCGTGCTGCTGATCGAGGCAGGCGCCAAGGACGACTACCACTGGATCCACATCCCCGTGGGCTACCTGTACTGCATCGGCAATCCACGCACCGACTGGCTCTACCAGACCGAGCCCGACGCAGGGCTCAACGGCCGCAGCCTGCGCTATCCGCGCGGCAAGACGCTGGGCGGCTGCTCCAGCATCAACGGCATGATCTACATGCGCGGCCAGGCCCGCGACTACGACGGCTGGGCCGAACTGACCGGGGACGACGCCTGGCGCTGGGACCAGGTGCTGCCGGCCTTCCGCCAGCATGAAAGCCATTGGCGGCTCGATGCCGGCGGCAACGCCGATGCAGGCTTTCGTGCCCTGCACGGCGGCACGGGCACAGGCGGCAGCGCTGAATGGCGCGTGGAGCGGCAGCGCCTGCGCTGGGACATCCTGGACGCCTTTGCCGAAGCCGCGCAGCAGGCCGGCATTCCGGCCACCGAGGACTTCAACGGCGGCAGCAACGAGGGGGTGGGCTACTTCGAGGTCAACCAAAAGGGCGGCCTGCGCTGGAACACCGCCAAGGCCTTCCTGCGGCCCACCTGCTATGGCCGCCCCAATTTCGAGCTGTGGACCCATGCCCAGGTCAGCCAGCTGCTGTTCGAACAGCTGCCCGCCGGCGGCCTGCGCTGCAGCGGCGCCCAGGTCTGGACCGGCTCGGAAATGGTCAACGTGCAGGCAAGCCAGGAGGTGCTGCTGTGCGCGGGCGCCGTCAACTCCCCGCAGATCCTGCAGCTGTCGGGCATCGGCCCGGGCGCGCTGCTGCAGAACCACGGCATTGCCGTGCGCCACGACCTGCCCGGCGTGGGCGAGAACCTGCAGGACCATCTGCAGATCCGCTCGGTCTACAAGATCAAGGGCGCGCGCACGCTGAACACCATGGCCAATTCGCTGTGGGGCAAGGCCGGCATCGGCCTGGAATACCTGCTGCGCCGCAGCGGGCCGATGAGCATGGCGCCCTCCCAGCTGGGGGCCTTCACGCGCAGCAGCCCGCAGCAGGCGCACCCCAATATCCAGTACCACGTGCAGCCGCTGTCGCTGGACGCCTTCGGCGAGCCGCTGCACGGTTTTCCAGCCTTCACGGCCAGCGTCTGCAACCTCAATCCCACGAGCCGGGGCACGGTGCGCATCCACAGCGGGGACTTCCGCCAGGCGCCGGCCATTGCGCCGCACTACCTGTCCACGCCCGAGGACCGGCAGGTGGCCGCCGACAGCCTGCGCGTGACACGCCGCATCGTCGGCCAGAGCGCACTGGCGCGCTTCGCCCCCGAGGAATGGAAGCCTGGCGTGCAGTACCAGAGCGACGAGGATCTGGCGCGCCTGGCCGGCGACATCGCCACCACCATCTTCCACCCCGTGGGCACGACGAAGATGGGCCGCGCCGACGACCCCATGGCCGTGCTGGACAGCCGCCTGCGCGTGCGCGGCGTACAGGGCCTGCGCGTGATCGATGCAGGCGCCATGCCGCGCATCACCAGCGGCAACACCAACAGCCCGACGCTGATGATGGCGGAGAAGGCCGCCGGCTGGATTCTTGCGGACCGGCAGGGACAGGCAGGGATAACGACAGCGACAACGACAACGACAGCGACAGCGACGGCGGCACCAGCCGACGCAGCGGTGGCGATGGCCGCCTGAGGGGCGCCAAGCCCGGGCGGACCAGGGTTGTTGTGGGCAGAAACAGATCGATGAGGAACGGATGGTCGCCCTGGCGTCAAAGCCGCGGCACCCGGTGTTCACGGCCCTTTGCTGGTGCAATCCCGCACTTTTGCGGTAACTGCGGGAAATCCCCGATGCACCACCCAGGTGCGACCATTAAAGTCCACCCACTCTCGCGGCACCACAGTGCTGCACAAGAGGGGCCGAGGAGACAACTCGTACACAACCAGATCAACATTCATAAATAGCATCTCAAGATGCATTTCCCAGAGCGCCGGCAAGTCCGGCGCTTTTTTTATGCCTGCGGCCAGCCTGCTGCGGCACCTGGGCGGTGCGACAATCGCCGCCCTATGGAATGGATCATCGTCTCGCTGGCCTCGATGCTGGCCGGCTTCGTGGACGCCATCGTGGGCGGCGGGGGACTCATCTTGCTGCCCGCGCTGTTCGCCACCTTCCCCACCGCACCGCCCGCCACGCTGCTGGGCACCAACAAGAGCGCCTCGGTCTGGGGCACGGCCATGTCCACCTGGCAGTACGGCCGCAAGGTGCAGTTGCCCTGGCGCGCGATGATGCCCGCGGCCTGCGTGGGCATGGCGGGCTCTTTTGCGGGCGCCTGGGCCGTCACGCAGATCTCCCCCGATTTCCTGCGCCGGCTGCTGCCGCTGGTGCTGCTGGGCGTGCTGGTCTACACGCTGGCGCGCAAGGACATGGGCCGCCACCACACGCCGCACTATTCGGGCCGCGCCGAGACGCTGATCGCCTGCGCCATCGGCCTGGTGATTGGCTTCTACGACGGTTTCTTCGGCCCCGGCACGGGCAGCTTCTTCGTGTTCCTGTTCGTGCGGCTGATGGGCTATGACTTCCTGAACGCGTCGGCCTCGGCCAAGCTGCTGAACATGGCCACCAACCTGGCGGCGCTGGCGCTGTTCGCGCTCAAGGGCCATATCTGGTGGCACCTGGCCGTGCCCATGGCGGTGGCCAATGTGCTGGGCGCCATGCTGGGCACGCACATGGCCCTGCGCCATGGAACGGGCTTTGTGCGCGGCATTTTCATCGGCGTGGTGAGCCTGCTGATCCTCAAGACCGGCTACGACGCCTTCATCGCCTGAGCACGGGCCAGCGGCGTTCGCAACACCTGCCATCGGCGTTGGCGACGGCAACCTTCTATAATTGCCGACTTTTCGCCTTGAGCTGCGGCGGCTGGTGCATGTCGCACCCCTGCCAGCGGCCGTACCCGACCAGCCGACCAGCCGCAAAAAACCGGCCCCGCCGTCCATGGCCCATGCACTGATGCGTGCCTTGGCGCTTTCTTCATGCTGCGGCGCCGGGGTCAGGTCTTGAGCGACAGCCCAGGAGTTCCATGAAACGCTTTACCGTCATCGCCGCCGCCGCGCTGGCCCTGTGGACCGCCGCCGGCGTTCAGGCCCGCCCCTTCGACGCCATCCAGAAGGAAGGCACGCTTCGCCTGGCCACCGAGGGCTACTACGCGCCCTTCGCCCATTTCGAGGGCAAGCAGCTGACCGGCTTCGAAGTCGAGCTGGCCCAGATGATGGCCGCCAAGATGGGCGTGAAGTACGAGTGGAAGACCATCAGCTTCGACGCCCTGCTCACGGGCCTGCAGCAGGACCGCTGGGATCTGGTGATCTCCTCGCACGGCATCACGCCCGAGCGCGAGAAGGCCGTGACCTTCACCCAGCCCCACTACTGCTCTGGCGCCATCGTGATGTCGCTGGACCCGGCCATCCGCTCGGCCAAGGACCTGGCGGGCAAGACGGTGTCGGTGCAGACCGGCACCACCTATATGCAGTACATGGAGAAGAACCTGCCCGGCATCAAGCGCCTGGTCAACTTCCCCACCAACGAGGCCGCCCGCAATGCGCTGCTGTCCAAGCGGGTGGACGCCTGGGTGACCGAACGCTTCATCGCCAAGGAACTGCAGCAAAAGAACCCCAATGCCCAGCTCAAGCAGGGCGAGTTGCTGCTGGTCGAGCGCATTGCCGCCGCCGTGGCCAAGGACAACAAGTCGCTGGCCGATGCCTGGAACAAGGCCTTCAAGGAAGCCCTGGCCGACGGCAGCTACGCCAAGCTGTCGCAGAAATACTTCCACGAAGACATCCGCTGCCCTGACTGAGGCCCCGGGCAGATCTGCCCGACCGGCGCCCACTTGCAGGGCGCCTTTTTGTTTCTAGCCCACCTATGCTTACCGTCCTCTGGCCCGCCCACTGGAGCCGCTCGCAGCGCAGCAACGCCACCCTGGTCACGGCCCTGCTGCTGATGGTGCTCGTGGTTTCGCTGCTGGGGCAGTTGCTGTCCCTGCTGCCCGAGCCCATAGGCTCCAATGCCGACACCTTCGCCGAAGGCGCGCGCACCACGCTGTACCTGACGCTGGTCAGCGGCGCCGCCGGCCTGGTGCTGGGCATCGCCGCCGCGCTGGCGCGCACCTCGCGCACGGCCGCCCTGCGCTGGGCCGCGGGCTTCTACGTCTGGGCGATCCGCGGCACGCCGCTGCTGGTGCAGATCCTGTTCATCTACTTCGCGCTGCCGGTGCTGATCCCGGGCCTGAACCTGCCCGACTTCGCAGCCGCCTGCATTGCACTGGCGCTGAACGTGGGCGCCTACAACGCCGAAGCCGTGCGCGCCGGCCTGCAGGCCGTGCCGCGCGGCCAGGCCGAGGCCGCACGCGCCCTGGGCCTGCCGCGCATCTGCGTCTTCATGGACGTGGTGTTCCCGCAGGCCTTCAAGATCTCGCTGCCGCCGCTGGTGAGCAACTTCGTGGCCCTGCTCAAGGATTCGTCGCTGGCGTACGCCATCGGCGTGGTGGAGCTGACCAATGTGGGCAATCGCATCCAGTCGGCCACCTTCCAGCCCGTGGAGACCCTGGTCACCGTGGGCGTGACCTACCTGGTGCTGACCACGCTGGTGACCCAGGTCACGGCTGCCGTGGAGTACCGCTTCGACGTGGAGGGCCGCCACAAATGAGCGCCGACAAGCTGGCACGGGGCATGCCCTACATCGTGGCCGAGAAGGTCACCAAGTCCTTCGGCAGCCACCAGGTGCTCAAGGGCGTTTCCACGCAGTTCTGCACGGGCGAGGTGACGGTGATCATCGGCGCCTCGGGCTCGGGCAAGTCCACGCTGCTGCGCGCCATCAACCGGCTGGAGCCGCATGATGGCGGGCGCATCACCATCGACGGCGTCGAAGTCACCGACAACGAAGCCACGCTGCAAAAGCAGCGCTGCGAAGTGGGCATGGTGTTCCAGCAGTTCAACCTGTTCGGCCACATGACGGTGCTGGACAACGTGACCCTGGCGCCGCGCCGCATCCACAAAACGCCGCGCGCCCAGGCCAATGCCAAGGCCATGGCCCTGCTGGAGCGCGTGGGCATGCAGGCCCATGCCCACAAGTACCCGTGGCAGCTGTCGGGCGGCCAGCAGCAGCGCGTGGCCATTGCCCGCGCCCTGGCCATGGAGCCGCAGGTGATGCTGTTCGACGAGCCCACCAGCGCGCTGGACCCGGAGATGGTGCAGGAAGTGCTGGACGTGATGCGCGAGCTGGCACGCGGCGGCATGACCATGATCGTGGTCACCCACGAAATGGGCTTCGCCCGCGAGGTCGCCGACCGCGTGATGTTCTTCGACCAGGGCTGCATCGCCCACGAGGCGCCACCGGCCGAGTTCTTCGGCAACCCGGCCAGCGAGCGGATCGCGGCGTTCATCGGGCGCATGGGGCATTGAGGCCTGGGCCTGCGCACGCAGGCTGCTCAAGAAAACAAAGAGCCGGCAATGCCGGCTCTTTTGCTTTCTCAATCCTCCAGCTCGCCAGCAGACGGCGGCGGCAGCGCGGCAGCGCGGTTGGATGCCACGGGCACCGATGCCTCGGGCGGCTCGTAGCGCGGCAGGCCGGGCAGGTTCACGGTTTCTGCGTCCAGCGTGATTTCGGAGACGCGGCGCGGGGCGCCTATGGGCACGCCGGCCTGGCCCTTGCGCATGGCGGCCATGTCCTCCAGGCTGGGGTAGCGGCCCAGCAGCCAGTAGTCGAACACGCGGCGTGCCAGCGGCGCGGCAGCGGCGGCGCCAAAGCCGGCGTTCTCCACGATGACGGCGACGGCGATGGTGGGGTTGTCGGCCGGCGCGTAGGCGATGTACAGCGAGTGGTCGCGCTGGAACTCGGACAGGCGCGAGGCGTTGTACTTCTCGTTCTGGCGCACGCCCACGGCCTGGGCCGTGCCGGTCTTGCCGGTGGAGGTGTAGGGCGCGTTGCCGAAGATGCCGCGCGAGGTGCCCTCCACCGTCACGGCGGCCACGGCAGCGCGCACGGCTTCCACGTTCTCTGGCTTGTAGCCCATGCTGGTGCCGGGGTCCTTGTTGATGGCCGAGAACTGCTGCGTCACGGCATCGACACGTCCCACGGCCAGGTGGGGCCGGTGCTTGACGCCCTTGGCCGCCAGCGTGGACATGGCGTTGGCCAGCTGCAGGATGGTGAAGTTGTTGTAGCCCTGGCCGATGCCCAGCGAGATGGTCTCGCCCGCGTACCACTTCTTCTGCTCGGGCCGCTTGTAGGTGTTGCGCTTCCACTCGGTGCTGGGCAGCACGCCGCGCGCCTCGCCGCGCACGTCGATGCCGGTGATCTGGCCGAAGCCCAGCGGCTTCATGTAGTCGTGGATCATGTCCACGCCCATGTCGTTGGCCAGCATGTAGTAGTACACGTTGGACGACTTGATGATGGAGCGGCGCAGATTGGTCGGCCCGTTGGGGTGGCCCGAGCGGAAGGTGTGGCCGCCAAAGGTCCAGCTGCCGTTGTCCATGATGGTGGTGTCGGGGCGGCGCTTGCCCGACTCCAGCGCGGCAATCGCCATGAAGGGCTTGTAGGTGGAGCCTGGCGGATAGGTGCCGCGCAGCGCGCGGTTGAGCAGCGGGCGGTTGATGGATTCGTTGAGCGCGGTCCAGCTTTCCTGGTCGATGCCATCGACGAAGAGATTCAGGTCGAAGGTCGGGCGGCTGACCATGGCCAACAGCTCGCCGCTGCGCGGATCGATGGCCACCAGGGCGCCACGGCGGTCGCCGTACAGCTCCTCCACCATGCGCTGCAGCTTGATGTCCAGCGACAGCACCAGGCTGTCGCCGGGCGTGGCGGGGCGGCTGCCGAGCTTGCGCACGGCATGGCCGCCGGCCGAGGTTTCCATCTCTTCCCAGCCGGTCTGGCCGTGCAGGTCGGTTTCGTAGCTCTGCTCCACGCCCAGCTTGCCGATGACGTCGGTGCCCCGGTAGTTGGCGGCGTCGTCGGAGTCTTCCAGCGCCTCTTTCTCGCGCTGGTTGATGCGGCCTATGTAGCCGATGACGTGGCTGGCCGTGTCCTGCATGGGATAGGTGCGGAACAGCCGCGCCTTGATGTCCACGCCCGGGAAGCGGTAGCGCTGCGCGGCGAAGCGCGCGACCTCGTCATCGGTCAGGCGCGTGCGGATGGGCAGGGAGTCGAAGCTGCGGGAATCATCCACCAGGCGCTTGAACTTGCGGCGGTCGCGCGGCGTGATCTCGACGATCTCGGCCAGGCCGTCGATGGTCTCTTCAAGGTTGCCCGCGCGCGAGGGCATGATCTCCAGCGTATAGGCCGAGTAGTTGGTGGCCAGCACCACGCCGTTGCGGTCCAGGATCTGGCCCCGGTTGGGCACGATGGGCACCACGGCCGTGCGATTGCTTTCGGCGCGCTCTGCCAGCTCCTCATGGCGCTGCACCTGCAGCACCAGCAAGCGAGCCACCACCAGCCCGAAGGCCAGCAGCACCACCACGCTCATCACCCATGCGCGCAACCTGAATCGCTGCAGCTCGGCTTCTGTATTGCGGATTTCCATCACGCGTCAAGCCTCACAGGGGACGGTTCTCGTCACTGTCCGGCGGACGGCGCTGCGGCGCCAGCAGCAGGCCGCTGACCAGGGGCCACAGCAGGGCCTCGATCAGGGGAGCCACCACCACCAGCGGGCCGGGCACGATGCCGCCCGCCACCATGCGCAGCAGCACCTGCAGGCCGTGCACGACGGCGAACAGGGGCAGCAGGTGCAGCGCCTGCACGGGCGTGGAGAACCAGGACAGGCGCCGGCCCATGGCGCCAGCCGCGAACACCAGCAGCGCATAGGCCAGCGCATGCTGGCCCAGCAGGGAGGAGCGGTCCACATCCATGCACAGTCCCAGCAAAAGGCCACGCCCATGCCCACGCGCTGGGGCTGGTTCAGCGCCCAGAAGGCCAGCAGCACCATCAGCAGGTCGGGCTGCCAGGCCTGGCGGCCCAGCGGCAGCATGTTGAGTGCCAGCGCCGCCAGCAGGCTGACGACGATGAACAGGGGGTTGACCGGCAGCAGCAGCTGCTGGCCGCGCGGCATGATCATGCGGGCTCCTTCCTGGCGGAGGCGGGTGCGGCGGGAGCAGCGGGTGCGGCAGGCGTGGCCGGCGCATCTGTCTTGCCGGCCTTGCCGCCGTCCTTGGAGGCTTCCTTGCCCTTGCCGTCCTTGGCCTTGTCTTTTTCCTTGCCCTTGTCTTTTTCCTTGCCCTTGCCGGCGCGCAGGGGTTCTGCGGCGCCTTCCGCCTCGGGGTGGGTGGCGCGGTCCAGCGGCTTGAGCACCACCACGTGGCGCACGCCCTGCACGCGGCCCACGGGCTCGCAGTAGATGCGCGAGAAGGCCGAGTCGGCGCGGCGCTCCACCGAGACCACCTTGGCCACGGGCAGGCCCGGCGGGTACAGGCCATCGACGCCGCTGGTGGTCAGCAGGTCGCCTTCCTGGACATCGGCATTGCTGGGCATGAAGCGCAGCTCGATGCCGCCGGTGCGCAGCGGCGACGGATCGCCATAGGCCACGCTGCGCGCGCCGGTGCGCGGATTGAAGACGGGAATGGCCTGGTCGCGGTCGATGAGCAGGGTGACCTCGGCACGCAGCGGATACACGCGCGTGACCTGGCCGACCACGCCCTTTTCATCGAGCACGGGCGAGCCCTGGTCGATGCCATCCACCTGGCCGCGGTCGATGACCACGCGGCGCGTATAGAGGTCGGGGCTGTCGTAGACCACCTCGGCAGCGGTGCCTGGCGTGGTGAGGCGATCGCGCAGCTGCAGCAGCTCGCGCAGGTGGTCGTTTTCCTGGATCAGCTCGTCGGCCAGCGATGCACGCTGGGCCATGGCCACCAGTTCCTTGCGCGCGGCCTGTTCGCGGGCCTGGGCATCGTCCAGCGAGCCCAGGTAGCGGCTGGCGTCGTGCACGGCCTGCACCGGCTTGAGCATCACCCATTGCACGGGGTACAGCACGGTGGCCACGGCCACGCGCACGGGATCGGTGATCCTGAAACGCGCATCGGCCACCATCAGAAACAGCGCCAGGGCGCTGTACAGGGCCAGTTGCGAGACCCGCGAGGGCCGCCGCTTGAACAGCGAGGGCGCCGAGTGGTCCAGGGTATTGGGATTCATGCGGCCCTCCCGCGTGGCAGGGCCTGCCCTGCCGCACTTGCTGCAGCCTGGAAAGCACGGGCCGGTCCCGGTGCGAAGGAAGGCAGGGCAAGCATGCAGGTCACCACGGAAGGGGGAGAAAAGTCGTTGCAGTCAGACGGCTGCGGCCCCGGGCCCGCGACAACGGGCCCCGGCCTGCGCCGCATCAGTCGCTGGTGAAGATGCTGCCCTGGCGGTCCATGGTCTCCAGCGCCATGCCGCAGCCGCGCACCACGCAGGTCAGCGGCTCTTCGGCCACCAGCACGGGCAGGCCGGTTTCTTCGGCCAGCAGGCGGTCCAGGTCACGCAGCAGCGCGCCGCCGCCGGTGAGCATCATGCCGCGCTCGGCAATATCGGCGCCCAGCTCGGGCGGTGTCTGCTCCAGCGCGTTCTTGACGGCGCTGACGATCTGGTTGAGCGGATCCGTCAGGGCTTCCAGCACCTCGTTGGACGAGATGGTGAAGCTGCGCGGCACGCCTTCGGAGAGGTTGCGGCCCTTGACTTCCATCTCCTTGACTTCGGAGCCGGGGAAGGCCGAGCCGATGTTCTTCTTGATGGACTCGGCCGTGGGCTCGCCGATCAGCATGCCGTAGTTGCGGCGGATGTAGCTGATGATGGCTTCGTCGAACTTGTCGCCGCCCACGCGCACGGAGCCCTTGTAGACCATGCCGCCCAGCGAGATCACGCCGACTTCGGTGGTGCCGCCACCGATGTCCACCACCATGGAGCCCGAAGCCTCGGACACCGGCAGGCCGGCGCCGATGCCGGCAGCCATGGGTTCCTCGATCAGGTAGACGGAGGTGGCGCCTGCCGCCTCGGCCGCGTCCTTGATGGCGCGGCGCTCGACCTGGGTGGAGCCGCAGGGCACGCAGATGATGATGCGCGGGCTGGGCGTGAGCACCGAGCGCGGATGCACCATCTTGATGAACTGCTTGATCATCTGCTCCGTGATGACGAAGTCGGCAATCACGCCGTCCTTCATCGGGCGGATGGCCTCGATGTTGCCGGGCACCTTGCCCAGCATGGCCTTGGCCTCGCGGCCCACCGCCTGGATCACCTTCTTGCCGTGCGGCCCGCCTTCGTGGCGGATCGCGACAACGGAGGGTTCGTCCAGAACAATGCCCTTGTCGCGGGCGAAAATCAGGGTGTTGGCTGTGCCAAGATCAATGGCAAGGTCGGTGGAGAAATACCGACGGAAAGCTCCGAACATTACGAGAGTCCTCTCAGGCACGGCATGCTCGTCGGCCTGCCATCGCCGGGATGAAAGTTAGGGAGTCTGGATGGGGTTGGCTTTTCGCACAATGACCGGCTCGGAGAGGGTATTGCGGCAAAGCCGAGATAATACCGTATCCCCTGTGAATAACTTCTACTGCCGGGGCTTGAAATACGGGTTTACATCCCGTTGCCCCCTTCAAAAATCCTATGGCACTGAACGCACAAGACATCGCACGCATCGCGAACCTGGCACGACTTGAGCTCTCCTCCACCGAGAGTGAGCGCATGCTAGGCCAGCTCAATGATTTTTTCGGCATCGTGGAGAAGATGCAGGCTGTGGATACTTCAGGCGTCAGCCCGCTGTCACATCCGGTCGCCGCCATCCAGGACATTGCCCTGCGTCTTCGCGAGGACATTGCCAGCGAGCCCGACCAGCGCGACGCCAACCAGCGCAGCGCACCGGCCGTCGAGCGCGGCCTGTTCCTGGTCCCCAAGGTGATCGAGTAAGCGCCGCGCGCCCTCGTCACTGGCATCCGTCCCCGTTTTCCGCACCCCATACATGACCCAGCAAACCACTGATCTGCACACGCTCGGCGTGTCGGCCCTGTCGGCCCTGCTGCGCGAGCGCAAGCTCGGCGCCGTCGAAGCCGCCCAGCATTTCCTGGCCCGCGCCCAGGCGCACCAGAACCTGGGCGCCTTCGTCAGCATCGACGAAGAGGCCACCCTGGCCCAGGCCCGCGCTGCCGACGCCCTGATTGCCCAGGGCAAGGGCGGCCGCCTAGCTGGCGTGCCCATTGCGCACAAGGACATCTTCGTCACGCGCGACTTCCCGACCACGGCCTCCAGCAAGATGCTGGCCGGCTACCGCTCGCCCTTCGACGCCACCGTGGTGACGCGCCTGGCCGAGGCCGGCGCCGTGACGCTGGGCAAGCTCAACTGCGATGAATTCGCCATGGGCTCGGCCAACGAGAACTCGGCCATCGCGCCCGTGGGCTTCGACGCCCCCGCGCCCGTGCGCAACCCCTGGAACACGGATCGCGTGCCCGGCGGCTCCTCGGGCGGCTCGGCCGTGGCCGTGGCCGCCGGCCTGGCGCCCGCCGTCACCGGCACCGACACGGGCGGCTCCATCCGCCAGCCCGCATCGTTTTGCGGCATCACGGGCATCAAGCCCACCTATGGCCGCGCCAGCCGCTACGGCATGATCGCCTTCGCCTCCAGCCTGGACCAGGCCGGTCCCATGGGCAAGAGCGCCGAGGACTGCGCCCTGCTGCTGTCCGAGATGTGCGGCCCCGACCTGGACCGCGACTCCACCAGCCTGGACGTGCCCGCCGAGGACTTCACGGCCCGCCTGAACGACGGCATCGAAGGCCTGCGCATCGGCATCCCCGCCGAGTTCTTCGGCGAAGGCCTGTCGGCCGACGTGCGCGCCGCCGTGGATGGCGCCCTCAAGGAATACGAGAAGCTGGGCGCCCGCCTGGTGCCGATCTCGCTGCCGCGCACCGAGCTGTCGATTCCCGTGTACTACATCCTGGCCCCGGCCGAGGCATCGTCCAACCTCTCGCGCTTCGACGGCGTGAAGTTCGGCCACCGCGCCAAGGACTACACGGACCTGGTGGACATGTACAAGAAGACCCGTGCCGAAGGCTTCGGCGACGAGGTCAAGCGCCGCATCATGATCGGCGCCTATGTGCTGTCCGAGGGCTACTACGACGCCTACTACCTGCAGGCGCAGAAGATCCGCCGCATGATCGCCGACGACTTCCAGGCCGCCTTCCAGCAGTGCGACGTGATCGCCGGCCCCGCCGCGCCCACCGTGGCCTGGCAGCTGGGCGGAAAGAGCGACCCGCTGGCCAACTACCTGGCCGACATCTTCACGCTGCCCGCATCGCTGGCCGGCCTGCCCGGCATGAGCGTGCCCGCTGGCTTTGGCGAGGCCGGCATGCCCGTGGGCCTGCAGCTGATCGGCAACTACTTCAAGGAAGGCCAGTTGCTCAACGCCGCCCACCGCTTCCAGCAGGCCACCGACTTCCACCTTCAAGCTCCGAAGGGCATCTGATACCCCATGACCGCGAAACTCATCCAGGGCTATGAAGTCGTCATCGGCTTCGAGACCCACGCCCAGCTGGCCACCCAGTCCAAGATCTTCAGCCGCGCCAGCACCGCCTTCGGCGCCGAGCCCAACACCCAGGCCTGCGCCGTGGACATGGCGCTGCCCGGCACGCTGCCGGTGATGAACAAAAAGGCCGTCGAGTGCGCCATCCGGCTCGGCCTGGCGCTGGGCTCGCACATTGCGCCGCGCAGCATCTTCGCGCGCAAGAACTACTTCTACCCCGACCTGCCCAAGGGCTACCAGATCTCGCAGTTCGAGATTCCCGTGGTCCAGGGCGGCGAAGTGTCCTTCTTCCTCGGCGACGAGAAGAAGACCATCCGCCTGGTGCGCGCCCACCTGGAGGAAGACGCCGGCAAGTCGCTGCACGAGGACTTCATCGGCCAGTCGGGCATCGATCTGAACCGCGCCGGCACGCCGCTGCTGGAGATCGTGACCGAGCCCGACATCCGCAGCACGGAAGAAGCCGTGGCCTACGCCAAGACGCTGCACCAGATCGTGACCTGGATCGGTATCTGCGACGGCAACATGCAGGAAGGGAGCTTCCGCTGCGACGCCAACGTCTCCGTGCGCAAGCCCGGCCAGCCGCTGGGCACGCGCCGCGAGATCAAGAACCTCAACAGCTTCAAGAACATGCAGCTGGCCATCGACTACGAGATCCGCTGGCAGATCGAGGAAATCGAGGACGGCCGCCGCATCCAGCAGGCCACCGTGCTGTTCGACCCCGACACGGGCGAGACGCGCTCCATGCGCACCAAGGAAGACGCGGCCGACTACCGCTACTTCCCCGACCCGGACCTGCCGCCGCTGGTGGTCGCGCCCGAGTGGGTGGAACAGGTCAGGGCCGACATGCCCGAGCTGCCGCGCGCCATGGCCGCGCGCTTTGTCGAGCAGTACGCCCTGCCCGAGTACGACGCCACCACGCTGACGCAAAGCCAGGCCATGGCCGCCTACTTCGAGGACACGGCCCGGGCCTGCAATGCGCCCAAGCTGGCCAGCAACTGGATCATGGGCGAGATCTCGCGCCGCCTGAACACCGAGGAAATCGGCATGGAGGCCGCCAAGGTCTCCAGCGCCCAGCTGGCAGCGCTGATCCAGCGCATCGGCGACGGCACCATCTCCAACAACGCCGCCAAGCAGGTCTTCGAGGCGCTGTGGAGCGGTGAAGGCAGCGATGTCGATGCCATCATCGAGGCCAAGGGCCTCAAGCAGATGAACGACACGGGCGCCATGGAGAAGATCATCGACGAGGTGATCGCCGCCAACCCGGCCAACGTGGAGCAGTACCGCGCAGGCAAGGACAAGGCCTTCAACGCCCTGGTCGGCCAGGTCATGAAGGCTTCCAAGGGCAAGGCCAACCCGGCGCAGGTCAACGAGCTGCTCAAGGCCAAGCTGGCCTGACCGGCCGCAGCGGGCGCCCCCACGCGCTCCGGGGGGCGCCTGCCTCAATCCACCGAGGCGCCCGACTGCCGCACGGCCTGGCCCCACTGCGTGATCTCGGAGGCCACGAAGGCATCCATCTCGCGGGGCGTGGTGGGCGCAGCCTCCGATCCCCGGTCGCTGATGAACTTGCGCATCTCGGGGCTGCGCAGGATGGCCACGGCCTCGCGGTTGAGCCGGTCTATCACTTCCTGCGGCGTGCCCCTGGGCGCCATCAGGCCCAGCCAGCCCACGGCCTCGAAGCCCCGGAACTCGGGCAGGCCCGATTCGGCAATGGCCGGCACCTCGGGCAGCTGGCTGGAGCGGGCGCTGGACGTCACGCCCAGCGGCACCGCCTTGCCCGCCTGGATATTGGGCAGGGCGGCCGTCACCGAATCCACCATCAGCGGCACCTGGCCGCCCACGAAGTCCGCCTGCGCGGGGCCGCTGCCCTTGTAGGGGATGTGCTCTATCTGTATCTTGGCGCGCGCCTTGACCATCTCGGCGCTCAGGTGCTGGGTGCCGCCGATGCCGGCGCTGGCGTAGTTCCAGCGGCCCGGCTCGGCACGCGCCTTGGCCACCAGATCTTTCATGGATTGGATGCCCGCACCCGGGTGCGCCAGGAACACCAGCGGCACCTTGGCGATCAGCGTGATGCCCACCAGGTCGGTGCGCGGGTCGAAATTCACCTTCTTGTACAGCGTCTGGTTCACGGCCATGGCACTGCCGGCCACGAGCAGCGTGTAGCCGTCGGCCGGGCTGCGCACCACCTGCTCGCTGCCGATGTTGCTGCCGGCCCCGGCCTTGTTCTCCACCACCAGCGGCTGGCCCAGCTTCTGGGCGAGCTTTTCGGCCAGCGCGCGCGCAAAGATGTCCGTGGCCTGCCCGGGCGGGAAGGGCACGACCAGGCGGATGGGCTTGTCGGGATAGGCGGCGCTGGCCGGCATGGCCAAGGCGGCGGCCGCGCAGGCTGCGGCGGCCAGAATGATCTGCTTCATGGTGTCGTTGTCTCCTGCGGGCCAGTTTAGCGGCGACATGCCCGCTGCACCCGCACGCCGCTGTCCCGCAGCCAACAGCGCACCAGACCATCTGCCGGAACAATCGACGCACACCACAGGAGACTCCATGACCGCCAGCACCGACCGCCTGCACATCCCCGGCCTGCCCTGGGCCGACTCCCCTGAAACCGTGGGCCTGGGCAGCGCACGCCTGGCACGCCTGTCGGCCCGGCTGCAGCGCGGCGTGGACACCGGCGAGATCCCGGGCGCCGTGGCCCTGGTGGCACGGCGCGGCAAGCTGGCCTACCTGGAGAGCTTCGGCCTGCTGGACCCCGAGGCCGGCACGGCCATGCGGCCCGATGCCATCTTCCGCATCGCCTCCATGAGCAAGCCCATCACCTCGCTGGCCATCATGATGCTGGCCGAGCAGGGGCGGCTGTCCATCATCGAGCCTGTGGAGCAGTACCTGCCCGAGCTGGCCGCGCTGCGCGTGGGCCTGGAGCGCGCGCCGCTGGCGCGGCCCATCACGCTGCAGGACCTGCTGCGCCACACCTCCGGCATTCCCTATGGATTCGCCGGCACCGAACACCCCGTCAAGAAGATGTACCTGGATGCGGGCCTGTTCAGCGGCAAGTTCACCAATGCGCAGTTCATCACCAGGCTCGCGCAGCTGCCGCTGGTGGCCCAGCCCGGCGAGACCTGGGAATACGGCATGTCCACCGACGTGCTGGGCCGCGTGGTCGAGGTGGTCAGCGGCCAGACGCTGGCCGCCTTCGTGCGCGAGCACATCACCGGACCGCTGGGCATGGCCGACACGGGCTTTCATGCGCCCGACAGCGAGATCGCACGGGCCGCAAGGCCCCAGCCTGAAGGGCCGCAGAAACAGATGCCGCCCATCCCCCCGGTCACGCGCGCCATGATGTTCGAGTCGGGCGGCGGCGGCATGGTCTCGACCATGGCCGACTATGCGCGGCTGTGCCTGTTCTGGTGCAACGGCGGCACGCTAGACGGCGTGCGCCTGGTCTCTCGCAAGACCGTGGAGCTGATGACCACCAACCACCTGCCCGCCAGCGTGCGCATGGGGCCGGACATGGCGTACTTCGGCGCCCAGCTGCCCTCGCCCGAGGTGGGCCAGGGCTTCGGCCTGGGCTTTGCGGTGCGCACGGCGCCCGGCCTCAACCCGCTGCCGGGCAGCGTGGGCGACTTTTCATGGAGCGGCATCTACGGCACCTTCTTCTGGGTGGATCCGAAGGAGGATTTGTTCGCCATCCTCATGATGCAGTCCATGGCCCAGCGCATTCCCTACCGCTGGGTGATGCGCGAGGGCGTGTACCAGTCCGTGGTGGACTGAATCTTCCAGGTTTGCACCAAGGCAGTGCAAAGCCCATGCTGCCAGCAAGAGCGGCGTCCCTTCCTAAAATGACGCGCTTTTGCAGCCCTGCCCCGGGGCCGCGCAGGCAAAGACAAAAAGACAACAAGGCCATGGGCTGGAACAGAAAAGCATGGGGGCCGGTGGTGCCACGCCCCGCGCCTGCGGACATGTGGCGCGTGGCCATGGGCTCCATCGTGGGCATGGGGCTGGCCACGGCCCTGGTCTGGCTGGCGCATGCGGGCACCTGGGATCTTCCCCTGCGCCTGTTCGCGCCGCTGGGTGCCACGGCCGTGCTGCTGTTCGCCGTGCCCACCAGCCCGCTGGCCCAGCCCTGGTCCTGCGTGGTGGGCAATACGGTGTCAGCGCTCTGGGCCCTGTTCGTGCTGCAGTGGTGCCCGCCCCAGCTGGCCCCTGCGCTGGCCGTAGGTGGCGCCATAGGCTGCATGCTGCTGACGCGCTCGCTGCACCCGCCAGGTGGCGCCATGGCCCTGCTGACGGTGCTCAACGCCAAGGCCTCGCTGGCCGCCGGCTGGATGCTGCCCTTCCTGCCCGTGGGCGCGCTGACACTGGGGCTGGTCCTGGCGGCCACGGCGCTCCACCGCGCCACGGGCCGGCGCTATCCGCACCATGCCGACACGGCGCCCAAGGCCGCGCCCGCCGATGCTGCCCACCGCCATGCCTCGCGCCTGGGCCTGTCCCATGCCGATCTGGAGGGGCTGCTGCTGCGCTTCGGCCAGGAAAACAACCTGGAAGCCGATGACCTGGCCGAGCTGCTGGCCGCCGCCGAGGAAACCGCCATCGAGCACCGGCTGGGCGGCGTGCGCTGCGCCCAGCTGATGACGCGCCATCCCGTGAGCTGCTCCATGGACGACGACGTGCACGCCGTGGCCGCACGCTTTCGCGCGCACCCGGCCAAGAGCCTGCCGGTGCTGGACGCCGATGGCGGCCTGGCCGGCACGGTCTCCCGTGCCGAGCTGTACGAGTGGCTGTGGATGAGCCCCGTGCGCCCGGCCGAATCTGCGGCAAAACCTTCTTTGTTGAACTGGCTGGGCCAGCGCCTGCCCGGCAAGACCCGGGCCGCGCCCCGCCTGTCGGAGCTGCCCCAGCTGGTTCATGCGCCTGAACTCAGCGTGGACGAAGACACGCCCGTGGGCCAGTTGCTGGACGCCCTGGCCCGGAACAGCGTGCCCTGCATTCCCGTGATGCGCGAAGGCCGTCTGACCGGCCTGATCACGCGCACGGATCTGATGCGGCTGCTGCTGCAGCCGGGCAGATAGGGCGCCCCGGCAATGCGCCAGTTTCAGGAAGTGCGCCCAAGCGCAGCATCCTGAAACCTGGCCATCAGAACAGCACGCGGCAGCGGATGGTGCCCGGAACCTGGGTCAGCTTTTCCACGGCCAGGCCCGAGGACTGGGCCGCCAGGTCGATCACCACATAGCCCACCTTCTCGTCGGTGCGCAGGTACTGGCCGGCGATGTTGATGCCGTTCTCGGCAAACACCTGGTTGATGGCCGACAGCACGCCGGGCTGGTTGTGGTGCACGTGCAGGATGCGGTTCTGGCCGGGGTGGGCGGGCAGGGCCACTTCGGGGAAGTTCACCGCCGAGGTGGTGGTGCCGTTGTCGCTGTACTTGACCAGCTTCTCGGCCACTTCCAGGCCAATGTTGGCCTGGGCTTCCATGGTGGAGCCGCCCACGTGCGGGGTCAGGATGACGTTGTCCAGGCCGCGCAGGGGCGAGACGAATTCATCCTTGTTGCTGCGCGGCTCGGTGGGGAACACGTCGATGGCGGCGCCCAGCAGCTTGCCGGCCTTCAGGGCCTCGGCCAGCGGCTCGATTTCCACCACGGTGCCGCGCGAGGCATTGATCAGGATGGCGCCGGGCTTCATGGCCGCGATTTCCTTGGCGCCGATCATCCACTGGGTGGAAGGCAGCTCGGGCACGTGCAGGGTGACGATGTCGCTGCCGGCCAGCAGATCGGCCAGCGATGCGGCCTGGCGCGCATTGCCCAGCGGCAGCTTGGTGGACACGTCATGGAAGAGCACCTGCATGCCCACCGACTCGGCCATCACCGACAGCTGGGTGCCGATGGAGCCGTAGCCCACGATGCCCAGCGTCTTGCCGCGGATTTCGTAGGAATTCTCGGCGCTCTTGAGCCAGCCGCCGCGGTGGGCGGAGGCGTTCTTGGCGGGCACGCCGCGCAGCAGCAGGATGGCCTCGGCCAGCACCAGTTCGGCCACCGAGCGCGTGTTGGAGTAAGGCGCGTTGAAGACCACCACGCCGCGCTCGCGCGCCGCGTCCAGGTCCACCTGGTTGGTGCCGATGCAAAAGCAGCCCACGGCCACGAGCTTTTGCGCGGCGGCAAACACGTCGGCCGTCAGCTGCGTGCGCGAACGGATGCCGACGAAGTGCACGTCGGCGATCTTGCGCTTGAGCTCCTCGCCTTCCAGCGCGCCCGTCACGGTCTCCACATTGGTGTAGCCCGCGTTGCGCAGCACTTCGAGTGCGGAAGGATGGATGCCTTCGAGCAGCAGGAACTTGATCTTCGATTTATCCAGCGACGTTTTGGTCATGGGCGAGCCCTCTCTAGTCAGTCAGAAATCAGAGCGAGCATTACAGCGGATTCGGGAAGCCGCTACAGCCGGTAGGCCCAAAGCCTGCGCGCCCGCAAGCGGGAGAACCATGCGCCCTGCGGCCATGAACGCCCCGCCATCCGGCAGGCGCTCATTGCAGGACGGTGCATGCCACGGGAGCACATGCACACTTCGAGATTGGCGCGAAATGTAAAACATTGAGAACCGGTGCGCCCGTGCGCGGCAGCCTTCCTAGAATTCGCGCGTCTGTGTCCGGCGCTTTCAAATCAATAGCAACAGAACAGGCCTGCAGGCGGGCCGGACACGCCCTTGTTTTACGAACCAACCGAGGATTCCGATGATTACAAACATGCTGCGCAGGATCGAGGACCTGCTGGTGCAGGTGGTGCGCGTGGTGCTGCTGGTGTTCTCCCTGCTCGTGCTGGTGGGCATGGCACTGTGGACCTGGGAAAGCTTCAGGCCCGGCAAGGCCGAGGCGCCCCAGGCCGTGGCCCAGGAATTGAACTGGAAGGACGCCAGGCCCGACCTGCAGTTCGTCGTGGACGAAACCAGCCGCGACCTGGGCGCGGGCGGCGGCGAACCCGCCATGGAAAAGCGTCTGGCCGATCCGGCGCTGCGCCCCGCCTTCCAGAAGGCCGACGCACTGGTGCGCGCCTACGTGAACAAGGATCCTGCGCGGCGCGAGCGCACCGAGCGGGACAACCAGGCCCGGGGCCTGGCACCGCTGCACCCGCTGCTGCAAGGCGACGTCCTGCCGTCCGAGGCCGAGGTGCAGCGCCGCATCCAGGAACGCGGGCAGCGCGAAGGCGATGCCGGGGCCGTGGATGCGGCGGCCGACGCAGCGGCTGCCGATGCAGCGGCTGCCGCAGCCGCCTCCACCGACGAGGAAGACGGCTGGATGGTCGAGCCCGTGGATACCGCCGCCGCCATCCACGAGCGCGCCCAGGCCGCCGAGCTGGAACACGGCAAGGGCGCCTATGCGGCCTATGTGCAGGGCCTGCCCGCCGCGCTGGAGCAGGTCTTCGGCAATGCCGCCCTGGAGCCGCGGCTGCAGGCGCAGACGGCCCAGCAGATCCTGTCCACGGTGCTGCTGAACTACACGCTGTCCCTGGACAATGCGGCGCGCGCGCTGCGCGGCGAGGACAGCCACGGCAGCAGCTCCTGGAAGGAGCGCTTCGGCGCCGTGGAGACGGCCTTCTGGAGCATGCTGATGTCATTCCTCGTGCTGGTGGTGATGGTGCTGGTCTTCATCCGCATGGAGCGCCACCTGCGCGTTATCAGCCAGCAGCATGGCCAGGCACCGCGCCAGCCCTGAGGCCTTGCGCTATCGTTGCCGCTTTCCTTTCTGCTTGCCGCCTACCCGCATGACACGCAACACCACCACCCCCATCCATCCCCAGTTCCTGGGCCGCATGTCGCCGCGCGCCTTCAGGCCCGAGGCACTGAGCCAGGCCCAGATCGAGCAACTGGCCGACGCCGCGCGCTGGGCGCCTTCGGCCAGCAACAAGCAGCCCTGGCACTTTGCCTATGCGCTGCGCGGCGATGCGAACTGGCAGGCCTTCAGCACCATTCCCAACGAGTTCAACCGCCGCTGGTGCCTGGAGGCGGGCGCGCTGATCGTGCTGATGTCCGACCGCCAGGCCTCGCCCGGCAAGCACAGCTTCGACGCGGGCTGCGCCTGGGGCTACCTGGCGCTGGAAGCCCACGCCATGGGCTTGGCCACGCACGCCATGGGCGGCTTCTCGGCCGACGCCGCCCGCGAGGTGCTGCGCCTGCCCGAGCACCTGGAGCCCGAGGTGGTGATCGCCGTGGGCTGGCGTGGCGATGCGGCCACCCTGCCCGATGATCTGCGCGAGCGCGAGGTGCCCTCGCCCCGCAAGCCGCTGGCCGAAGTGCTGAGCGCCGGCCCCGTGGCCACGGGCGGCTGACGGCGGGTTCCAAGTCCTACGCCGCTTTGCGGGGATGCCCCGGATGGCCGCTCCAGGCCCCGGGGCTACACTGGCCCACAGGCCTGCGGCGCAGCAGGCGTCCATGACCCCAAGGAGTTGCCATGACCCCATCCACCAGCCCCAATCTCGACAAGCTGCGCAACATCGTCCAGAAGTTCGGCGCCAGCTCCTTCACCACGGACCAGGTGGCCAGCGAATACGACGACGCCCCGGCCACGGCGGAAAGCACCGAGCAATTCGACGCCCTGCTGCAGCGCCACGCGGCCGTGCTGGGCATCCATGCCGTGCCCGGAAGCGGCGGCCAAGGCCACGGCGCCACCGTCTGGCAGCCGGCCTGAGCGCGCAGGCGGCGCAAAGCACGGCGCCGCTACACTCCCTGCGGCCGGCACGGTGCCGGCGCGCAGTTTCTTTTGATGTCCTCACTCTCTCCCCATACCTGGCTGCAGCTGTCCGTGGCAGCCAGTGCCTTGCTGGTGCTCGCCTCCATCGGCTGGGTCTGGCACGGCACGCGCGCCCTGCCCGCGGATTCGCGCGATGGCCGCAGCGCCCGGCGCATGGCGGCCCTGTTCGCCCTGGGCGCCCTGGCCTGGCTGGCCTACGGCCTGTACACGGGCTATGCCGCGCTGTGGAAAGCCGACGCGCTGATGCTGTTCGCCCAGCAAGGCGCGCTGCTGCGCCTGCCGTTTCTGATCGGCGGACTGGCCTGGGTGGCCGCGCTGCTGGTCACCCGCGTGCTGCGCATGCTGGGCCGGGCCGGATCGGCATGACCCGGCGCAGACCCCCACGGCGCTGAGCGCTCAGGGCGCCGCCACCTCCTTGGGCAGCACATAGGCGCGCACGCTGTCCCCGGCCTTGGTTCCGGTCGAACCATGCCCACCCGCCACCACCACCAGGTACTGGCGCTGGTCCGTGCCCAGGTAGGTCATGGGCGTGGCCTGGCCGCCTGCGGGCAGGCGGTCCTGCCAGAGCTGGCGGCCGCTGTCCACGTCGTAGGCGCGTACATAGTTGTCCAGTGCCCCCGAGTAGAAGGCCACGCCGCCAGCGGTCATCACCGGGCCGCCAATGCCGGGCACGCCCATGCGAAAGCCCAGCGGCAGCGGGCTCAGGTCACGCGGCGTGCCGTTGCGGCGCTGCCAGACGATCTGGCCCGTGCGCAGGTCGGCACCCGCCACAAAGCCCCAGGGCGGCGCCTGGCAGGGAATGCCCAGCGGCGAGACAAAGGGCTTGAGCCGCACCGCAAACGGTGCGCCGAAGTTTTCGTTGAGCGCGGGCAGGCCGTCCTTGGGCGGGCCGCCATCCTGCACCAGCAGCGAGGTATCGTCCGCACGCGGCACCAGGGTGGAGACGAAGGCCAGCCGCGTGGGCGTGGCAAACACCACCTGCCGGCGCGGGTCCACGGCCACGCCGCCCCAGTTGAAGACGCCGAAGTTGCCCGGATAGATCAGCGAGCCCTGCTCCGAGGGCGGCGTGAAGCGTCCCTCGTAGCGCAGGCGGCGAAAGGCCAGCCGGCACCACAGTTGCTCGAAGGGGCTGGCGCCCCACATGTCGCGCTCGGTCAGGGCCGGGGGGTTGAAGCTCAGTTGCGAATGCGGCTGCGTGGGCGCCGTGCGGTCGCCGCGTGCCGCGCCCTGCGGCGCAGCCACCTCGGTGACGGGCAGCAGCGGCTGGCCCGTGCGCCGGTCCAGCACGAACAGCTCGCCCTGCTTGGTGGGCTGTACCAGGGCGGGCACGCTGTGGCCGCCGATCTCCAGGTCGATCAGGCTGGGCTGCGAGGGCACGTCGTAGTCCCAGAGATCGTGGTGCACGGTCTGGAACACCCAGCGCACGGCGCCCGTGGCAATGTCCAGCGCCACCACCGAGGACGAATACTGCTCGGCCTCGGCGCTGCGCCGCCCGCCCCATTGGTCGGGCGGCGCATTGCCCATGGGCACGAAGACGAGGCCCAGCGTCTCGTCCACGCTGGAGATGGACCAGCTGTTGGGCGAGCTGGGCACATAGGTCTGCCCCAGGGGCAGCGGCGTGCTGTTGCCTGGCCGCCCCGGGTCCCAGGCCCACAGCAGCGCGCCCGAGCGGATGTCGAACGCACGAATCACGCCCGAAGGCTCGCGCGTGGAATGGTTGTCCAGCACCGTGCCGCCCACGATGATGCGGTCGCGCGCCACCACCACCGGCGAGGTCGAGTAGTACGAGCCCGGCTTGCGCTCGGGCATGCCCTGCCAGAGGTCGATCTGGCCCTGCCCGCCCGCCACATTGCTGCAGGTCTGGCCATCTGCGGGATTGAGCGCGACCACCTTGCCGTCGGCCGTGGCCATGAACAGCTTGGCGGTGCAGCGGCCGTCATCGCCAGGGGCTGCAGAAGCAGAAGCCGAAGCCGTGGATGCGGCGGTGGGTGCAGGCATGGCCTGCGCGCCGGGCTTCCTTGCAGCCGGCGCCACCGCCGAATGCGTCTGCCCTGCCGCCGCGTCGAACTGCGCGGCCGCCTGCGCCGACTGGTAGGACAGGCCCCGGCAGGTCAGATGCTGCAGCGCCAGCCCCTTGGGCATGGGCAGGTCGCGCCGCCACAGCTGCTTGCCCGTGGTGGCATCGAGTGCAATCACCGACTGGTGGGGCGTGCACAGGAACAGGCGCTCGCCGATCTTCAGCGGCGTGACCTCGAACGTGGTTTCTTCGGGATCGCCGGGTTTGCCGCGCACATCGCCCGTGCGGAACTCCCAGGCCAATTGCAGCAGCCGCACGTTGTGCGGGCCGATCTGGCGCAGCGGCGAATAGCGCTGGCCCGCTCCGGTGCGGCCATAGGCATGCCATTCGCCCTCGGGCACGGCATCGGTGGCATCGCCCTGCAGCACCGGCGGGCTGCGCAGGCCACCGGCATCGGAGGCCACCATGGACATGTTCTGCACGGCCGTGACCTGGCCGTCGGCCGGCAGGTCCGACGCGGCGGCGGCCGCGCCCGCAAACTGGCCCTGGGTTTCATGGGCATCGCGCTGGCGCCCGAATGACAGGCCCGCAAGAATGGCCGTGCCCAGCACCACCAGCGCCAGCGCCGCATGGGCTGGTGCCAGGCCCCGGTTCTGGCCCATGTCGGGCTCATGGCGCAGCGCACGCACCGACCAGGGCAGCACCAGCAGCAGGCCCATCAACCAGGGCACCCCCAGGCGCCCCGCCAGCGGCCACCAGTCCAGCCCTATCTCCCAGACCGCCCACAGCGCGGTGCCCAGCAGCCACAGCGCAAACAGCCACAGCGCCATGGCCGACCGGCGCGCCACGCCCAGGCCCACGGCCAACAGCAGCACACCTGCCACCACGTAGTAGCCGCTGCCCCCGGCCCACAGCAGTTGGGCGCCTCCCCAGGCCAGCCAGGCACCGGCGGCCCACAGCCACAGCACCGTCAACCATCGCCATGCCGTCATGCATGCTCCCTTCTCGCGGCGGCCCGGCACCTGTGGCTGCAGCGCACACCAGCAGCCAGGCCCTGAGGGCCCGGGAAAATCCGTGGCCGGGAATGTAGTGACAGCCTAGACCGCCGCAATGGCAGCGCTTGCAGGACGAATCCGATTCACGCGCACCGGGCGTGCGGCAGGCCGTTCGCGCCAGACGGGAAAGACAGGGGGCAAGGGCCGTTCAGCGGCCCGTGGGAGCCGCAGCGGCGGCGGCCGCGCTCCACAGCGCACGCAGCGACACGAGCTCGGCATCGAAGCGCTGGTTGATGCGGCTTTTTTCCTGCTCCTGCTGCTGGATGAAGCGCTGCTGCTCCTCCTGGCTGCTGCGGTTTTCATCGAGCTGGCGGCGCAGGGAGGCGGGGGCCTTGGACGGGTCCTTGCGGTAGAACTCCATCTCGCCATCGATCTTGACGCGCTGGGCCTGCAGCTCCTGTATGCGCTGGCGCGCCAGGTTGGCGACCTGGTCGGTCTGCGACAGGGCCTCGGCGCGTTCGGCGTCGTGCGCGGCCTGGTTGGGATAGCGCGCAATCAGCGCGCGCTCGCGCGAGCGCTCCTCGCGCACACGGCGCTGTTCGGCCTGCTCGCGGCGGCGCTGGGCATCGAGCTCGGCGCGCTCGTTGTCGGTCAGCGTGGGGCCGACGCGGCGCAGCTCCACACCGGAGCTGCCCAGCACACGCTGGTCGCGGTCCACGCATTCGGCAATCGGGCGGTCTGCCGTCAGGCGCCGGCCCTTGGCGTCGGTGCATGCATAGATGCCGGCCGGCACGCCGGCATCCAGGGCGCAGGCAGGGCCAGCCGCGGCACCAGCCAGGGCGCACCACAGGAACCGTGCATGCAACGCCTTGTTCATCAAACCCTTATCCCTTGTCGTTGACTCCGTAACGCTGGCGGTAGGCCAGCACGCGCTCATGGTGGCCGCTGCCTTCGCTGCCACCTTGAATCTCAAGATAAAGCAATAAGTCTGCCAGTTTTGCAATAGTGCAGACCTGCATGCCCAGCTGGTTGCGCACGTACTGCACGGCGCTGTGGGGCACGTCCTGGCCATTCTCGGTGGCCATTTCCTGGCGGTCCAGCGCGATCGCCACGGCATGCGGCGTGGCGCCTGCGGCGCGGATGATGGCGATGGACTCGCGCGCTGCCGTGCCGGCGCTCATCACGTCGTCCACGATCAGCACGCGGCCCTTGAGGGGCGCGCCCACCAGGGTCCCGCCCTCGCCGTGGTCCTTGGCTTCCTTGCGGTTGTACGCAAAGGGCTTGTTCAGGCCCATGCGGGCCAGCTCCACGGCCACCGTGGCGGCCAGCGGGATGCCCTTGTAGGCGGGGCCGAAGATCATGTCGAACTCGATGCCGCTGGCTGCGATGGCTTTTGCATAGAATTCGGCGAGACGGCCCATCTTGCCGCCGTCATCGAACAGGCCGGCATTGAAGAAGTACGGGCTCATGCGCCCGGCCTTGGTCTTGAACTCGCCGAAACGCAGCACCCCTGCGTCAACGGCGAATTGCACAAATTCCTGCGCCAGACGGCCTGTGTCATCGGCCTGCAGATTACTCACCACCATGGATTCATCCTTGTTCAAATTGACCAGCCTCAACCTCAACGGCATCCGCTCGGCCTCGACCAAGGGCGTCGAAGCCTGGATCGAGGCCACTGCGCCGGATTGTATTTGCGTGCAGGAAATCAAGGCCCAGGCCGCCGACATGACCGGACGCTTCGAGCTGCTGGCCGGCCTGCGCGGCCACTTCCACTACGCCGAGAAGAAAGGCTACTCAGGCGTGGGCGTCTACAGCCGCCACGAGCCCAGCGACGTCGTGGTCGGCTTCGGCTCGCACGAATTCGACGCCGAGGGCCGCTACGTGGAGGCGCGCTTCGACACGCCCGCGCGCAAGCTGTCCATCATCAGCGCCTACTTTCCCAGCGGCAGCTCGGGCGAACTGCGCCAGACGGCCAAGTTCCGCTTCCTGGCCGAAATGCACGATCACCTGATGCGCATGAAGGGCGAGCGCGAGTTCATCCTGTGCGGCGACATCAACATCGCCCACCAGCAGATCGACCTCAAGAACTGGCGCAGCAACCAGAAAAACAGCGGTTTCACGCCCGAAGAGCGCGAGTGGATGACAAAGTTGTTACACAAAACTGATCCCACGGGCGGTCTTGTGGACGTTTATCGCCTGCTCCAGCCGGACACCACGGACGCCTGCTACACATGGTGGAGCAACCGCGGCCAGGCCTATGCCAACAACGTGGGATGGCGCCTGGACTACCACCTGGCCACCCCGGCCACCGCCGCACTGGCTCGCACCGAGCACATCTACAAGGATGTGAAGTTCTCGGACCATGCGCCGGTCACCATCGGCTATGACATGAAGGTGTGAGACGTTCAAGCAGGGCCTTGGGTCGCGGCGGTTTGACTCGTCGCGCTCTCATACAGACACTGTGCGCATGATCTTTATCTGAGGGTTCCGAGATGAAATCCATTGCTGTCTCCAGCGCCAAGCGGCCAATCCATCTCACGATCAATGCAGATCTGGTGACGCAGGCCAAGGCCTATACCGACAATCTCTCGGCCACCATGGAATCCCTGCTGGCCGAATACGTTGCCAGGCAGGAGGGCGCACAGCGTGAGCGCCAACGGCTTGCCGACGCCTGCGCCTGCGACTGGAACGCGGTCAACATCGCGGTGGGTTCGTTCGCAGACGAGCACTCGACGCTCTAGTGGCGCAATTCGACGTTCATCGCAACAAGGGAGCCTTGCGCGACTCGATTCCCTACGTCGTCGTGGTCCAGTCCTCGCTGTTTGACCGCTACCGCCGTCGCGTCGTGGTTCCACTGGTTCGGCAGAATCTGCTGCCGCGCGGCACTCCAACCGTGGGACGAGGATGAATCCTGTGTTTGTCATTGAAGGCGTGCCGGTCGTCCTGCATGCCCTGGACATGGTTTCAGTCGCCCTGGATCAATTGGGTGAAGTGGTGCCCTCACTGGAGCATGAAGGCCAAGCCATCGCCGATGCGCTGGACGAATTGCTGACCCGGTCCGGGGGCTGACCCAAGATCGTTTTCAAGGAGGCCAGGGCTTGGGCCCTGCCCTCCTCGGACTTCAGCCCGGGCGCACGCCTCACTCCAGCGCCTTGCCCATGTCCTCCACCACCTTCTTGGCGTCGCCGAAGACCATCATGGTCTTGTCCATGTAGAACAGCTCGTTGTCCAGGCCCGCATAGCCGGCCGCCATGGAGCGCTTGTTGACGATCACCGTCTTGGCCTTGTAGGCCTCCAGGATGGGCATGCCGTAGATGGGGCTGCCCTTGACGTGTGCGGCGGGGTTCACCACGTCGTTGGCGCCCAGGATGATGGCCACGTCGGCCTGGCCGAACTCGCTGTTGATGTCCTCCATCTCGAAGACCTGGTCGTAGGGCACCTCGGCCTCGGCCAGCAGCACGTTCATGTGGCCGGGCATGCGGCCCGCCACCGGGTGGATGGCGTACTTCACGGTCACGCCCCGTTCGGTGAGCTTGTCGGCCAGCTCCTTGACCGCGTGCTGGGCACGCGCCACGGCCAGGCCGTAGCCGGGCACGATGACCACGGTCTCGGCATTGCCCAGGACGAAGGCCGCATCGTCGGCGCTGCCGCTTTTCACGTTGCGCTGCTGCTGGGAGCCTGCCGCCGCGCTGGTGGCCTCGCCGCCGAAGCCGCCCAGGATCACGCTGAAGAACGAGCGGTTCATGGCCTTGCACATGATGTAGCTCAGGATGGCGCCCGAGCTGCCCACCAGCGAACCCGCAATGATCAGCATGCTGTTGTTCAGCGAGAAGCCGATGCCCGCCGCCGCCCAGCCCGAGTAGCTGTTGAGCATGGACACGACCACCGGCATGTCCGCGCCGCCAATCGGAATGATCAGCAGCACGCCCAGCAGCAGGCCCAGGGCGATGACCAGCACGATGTCCATCCAGCTTTGGCTGTGCCAGAAGCCGAAGACGAAGAAGGCTGCTGCCAGCCCCAGCACGGCGTTGAGCGCATGCTGGCCCTTGAACTGCACGGGCGCGCCCTGGAACAGGCGGAACTTGTACTTGCCGCTGAGCTTGCCGAAGGCGATCACCGAGCCCGTGAAGGTCACGGCGCCGATGAAGGCGCCCAGCGCCAGCTCCACGCGGTTGCCGCCGGGAATGGCGCCGCCCTTGGCCGTGATGGCAAAGGCCCAGGGCTCGGCCACGGCGGCCACGGCGATGAACACCGCCGCCAGGCCGATCATGCTGTGCATGAAGGCGACCAATTCGGGCATCTTGGTCATCTCCACGCGCTGGGCCATGACGGCACCGGCCGTGCCGCCGACCAGCAGGCCCAGCAGCACCCAGCCCAGGCCCAGGGCGTTGCCGCCGGCCAGTTGCACGATGAGCGCCGCCGTGGTCAGCACGGCGATCACCATGCCGGCCATGCCGAACAGGTTGCCGCGTATGGAGGTGGTGGGATGCGACAGCCCCTTGAGCGCCTGGATGAAGCAGACGCTGGCCACCAGGTAGAGCAATGTGACGAGGTTCATGCTCATGACTGGCCCTCCGCCTTGGCGTCCTTGCCGTCCTTTGCCGGAGCGCTCTTGCGCTCTTTCTTGCGGAACATCTCCAGCATGCGCCGCGTGACCAGGAAGCCGCCGAATACGTTGACCGCAGCCAGCGCCACGGCCAGCACGCCCATGGTCTTGCCCAGGCCCGTTTCCGTGAGCGCCGCCGCCAGCATGGCGCCGACGATGACGATGGCCGAGATGGCATTGGTCACCGCCATCAGCGGCGTGTGCAGCGCGGGCGTGACGGTCCACACCACGTGGTAGCCCACGTAGATGGCCAGCACGAAGATGATGAGATGGATGATGGTGGGGGATACGGCTTCCATGTCATTTCCTCCGCAGCTGGCCTTCATGGGCCATCAGGCACGCGGCCACGATGTCGTCCTCCATGTCCACATGCAGGGCGCCATCCTTGTTGATGATGAGCTTGAGAAAATCGAGCACATTGCGTGCATACAGGGCCGAGGCATCGGCCGCCACCATGGCGGGCAGGTTGGTCAGGCCCACGATGGTCACGCCATGCGTGACCACGGTCATGCCGGCCTGGGTCAGCGGGCAGTTGCCGCCGCGCTCGGCCGCCAGGTCCACGATGACGGCGCCGGGCTTCATGGCCTGCACCATCTCGGCCGTGACCAGCACGGGAGCGGGCCGGCCCGGGATCAGCGCCGTGGTGATGACCACGTCGGCCTGGGCCACGCGCTTGGCCACCTCGGCCTTCTGGCGGTCCAGCCAGCTTTGCGGCATGGGGCGGGCGTAGCCGCCCACGCCTTCGGCGGCCTCCTTCTCCTCGGCGGTCTCGTAGGGCACGTCGATGAACTTGCCGCCCAGGGATTCGACCTGCTCACGCACGCTGGGCCGCACATCGCTGGCCTCGATCACGGCGCCCAGGCGCTTGGCCGTGGCAATGGCCTGCAGGCCGGCCACGCCCACGCCCAGCACCACGACGCGCGCGGCCTTCACCGTGCCGGCCGCCGTCATCAGCATGGGAAAGAAGCGCTGGTACTGGTTGGCCGCAATCATCACGGCCTTGTAGCCGGCGATATTGGCCTGGCTGGACAGCACGTCCATGCTCTGCGCACGCGTGGTGCGCGGAGCCGCCTCCAGCGCATAGGCCGTGATGCCCGCATCGGCCAGGCGCTGCAGGCCTGCGGGCTGGAACGGGTCCAGCATGCCAACCAGCGTTGCGCCCTTGCGGATGCCGGGCAACTCGTCCTCCGAAGGGATACGGACCTTGAGCACCAGGTCGGCGCCCAGGGCGCCTGCCACATCGACGATCTCCGCGCCCGCTGCCTCGTACAAGGCATCGGGCACGCTGGCCGCCACTCCCGCCCCCGCCTGCACGCGCAGCACATGGCCTTGCGCACGCAGCTTCTTGACGGTCTCGGGGGTCGCAGCCACCCGGGTTTCTCCTGCCATGGTCTCGGCAGGCACGCCAATCAACATACCGGTTCTCCCTCGCGTGATGCCGGTACCCGCCCTGCATTGCGCAGGTGGCGGCCCGGCCCATCCTCGAAAAAATCCTTGCGTGCCTGCATCGGGGGCAGGCTGGCTTGGCGGCACGGCTAGCTTGTAACACGGCGGCGTTGCCGCAGCCACGGGGTCTGCCCGCGAGGCTGTCTCCTGTCCGTCACAGGACCTGGATTGCCACGAGATGACAGCCACATTAAATGATCGCCATCCACGGCCCGGCGGACCGCTGCCGTGTCCCAATGCGCCTTTGAACGACTGCAGCGGCGCATCCGCGCAGTGCGAAGGAATACACCATGGGACTCTTGCAAAGACTGTTCGGAAATCATTCGCGCGGCGGCCACCACGGCGGCGGCGCATACCGTGCCGCAGCCGTGGCGGCGGTCTGCCCCGGCTGCCGTGCATCCATTGCCGCCAGCTCGCGCTTTTGCCCGCAGTGTGGCGGCGCGGTGCTGCCGCAGGCCTGCAGGAACTGCAACGCCAGCCATCCGGCCGGCGCGCGGTTCTGCGGGCAATGCGGCCAGCCGACCACCTGAGGGCGCAAGCGGGGCGGCCCTGCGCTGCCATCAGGGGAAGGAGCGGGAATAATGGGCGCTTTCGCCAGAAGCACCCACGCCGCCCATGCTCCAGTACCACACCATCCCCGTCACCGCCTTCCAGCAGAACTGCTCGCTGGTCTGGTGCGACCAGACCATGGAAGCCGCCGTCATCGACCCGGGCGGCGACCTGGAGCAGATCGGCTGGGAGATTGAGCGCCTGGGCCTGGCGCTCAAGGCCATCTGGCTCACGCACGCCCACATAGACCACGCGGGCGGCACGCGCGAGCTGGCCGATGCACAGCAGCTGCCCATCATCGGCCCCCATCCCGGCGACCAGTTCTGGATCGATGCGCTGCCCCAGCAGGGCGCCATGTTCGGCTTCCCGCATTCGGACCCCTTCACGCCCACGCGCTGGCTGCACGATGGCGACACGGTGAGCATCGGCCAGGAAACGCTGCAGGTGCGCCACTGCCCCGGCCATACGCCCGGCCACGTGGTGTTCCATGCGCCGCAGATCGACCGCGCCTTCGTGGGCGACGTGCTGTTCGCGGGCAGCATCGGCCGCACCGACTTTCCCCAGGGCAACCACCAGCAGCTGATCGACAGCATCGTCCAGCGCCTGTGGCCCATGGGCGACCAGACCGTGTTCATCCCGGGCCACGGCCCCGAAAGCAGCTTCGGCCGCGAGCGCAAGAGCAACCCCTACGTGGGCGGGACCTGAGCCTGCAGCTGTCTCAGCCCAGCACCTCGATCCACCGATAGCCCAGACGCACGCTGCCGCCCGCCTGCAGCTTGCGCAGCTCCTCGTTCACGCGCTGGCGCGAGGCGCCCACCACATGCGACAGATCGCCCTGCGATATGCGCAGCAGGGTGCGGCCACCGGGCAGGGGCTGGCCGTTCTCTGCCGCCAGAACCTGCAAGGTGGCCCAGACCCGGGCATGCAGCGTGTCCTCCGAACTGATGAAGATGGTGTCCAGCAGCCCGTTCACGCGCAGGCTCAGCAGGCGCGCCACAGCCAGGCATGCGGGTGCATCGCGCTCCAGGAAGTCCAGCAGCGGCTGGCGCGGCAGCACCAGCACCTCGACATCGCCATCGGCCACCAGGTCCACGGGCACGGGCGCATTGCCCAGCACCGAGCTGATGCCGGTGATCTCCCCGGCCTCCAGCCAGCGCGTCATGCGCTCGGTGCCGCCCACGGTGAAGGCCACGACACGAAAGCGCCCTGACAGCAGCACCAGCGCATGGTCGGCCGCATCGCCGCGCTTTTGCACGAACTTTCCATCGCGGTAGCGGCGCCTGGAGCCTATGGCCCGCAGCCCGCGTGCCGATGCGGCCGGCAATTCGGCCAGCAGGTCCACGCGATAGCGCTCGCTGCGGGCCTGCGCCAAAGACGTGTTGGGGGAACCGAGCTTGGTGTTCACCCGCCCATTGTCCCTTTCGCGGCAATTGGCGCATAGCACCATCCTTGTAATCGGCCCCATACCCACACGTATGGAGCCCGCCCCATGATCCGCACCACGCTCGCCCTGGTATCCGCCTTCGTGTTCGCCCTGCTCTCGACCCAGGCAGCCCTGGCACAGACGCCCACGCTGCGTATCCAGGACTACCCCGGCATCGGCAATTTCCTGGTGCGCGTGGCCAACGCGCGGGGACTGTGCGAGAAGCACGGCATACGCTGCGAACTTCGCCCCATCCCGCAGGCGCCGCTGGCGCTGCAGACCTTGCTGGCCGGTGACCTCGAAGTGGCGTTTACGCCGCCCGAGGTGCTGCTTCAGGCGGTCAACAAGGGCGCCGACCTCAAGGTGATCGGCAGTGGCGCGAGCGCGCCGACGTTCTTCCTCATGGCCTCGTCGGCCCTGCCCACCCCGCATGCCGCCCAGGGCTATCCCGCCGTGATGCAGGACTTCAAGGGCCGGCGCATCGGCGTGACGGCGCGTGGCAGCGCGGCCGAGTTCCAGCTCGTGAGCCTGCTGCAGGGCGCGGGCATGAAGGCGGACGACGTCACCATCGTCGCCGTGGGATCGCCCAACACCGCCTTTCCGGCGATTGCGCAAAAGCAGGTCGATGGCCTGATGCTGTTCTCGCCCATGGATGGCTTTTGCGAGGTCAGCCAGGCCTGCCGCATCGTCGTCGATCCGCGCAGGGGCCAGGGCCCCGCCGAGGTGTTGGACACCAACGGCGCCGGCGTGCTGCAGGTGGTGCGCGCCGACTTCCTGCGCAAGAACGCCCCGGCCGTGGAGGGCTTGCGCCGCGCCATGAACGAGGCGGCCGACTATGCCCGCGAACCGGCCCATTTCGATGCATTGCTCAAAGTCGCGCAGGACAGCTTCAGGATCAACACGCCAGGCGGCGACCGGATCCTGGAGGTGGCGCTGCGCAACGCCATTCCTTCCATGCAGTTCGCAGTGGACCCCGGGGCATTGCAGCACGCCGCCCGCTACCTGCAGCGCACGGGGCAGATCAGCCGGCTGATCGACACCGCGCCCCTGCTGGCGCAGTGAAGGAGGCGCTCGCCATGACTCCCAATGGATCACGCCTTCCGCCCCCGCAGGCCATTGCCGCCGACGGCCTGCACCTGAGCTTCGACGGCCGCACGCAGGTGCTGGACAACATTGCGCTGCAGGTGGCCGAGGGCGAATTCGTCTCGCTGGTCGGGCCCAGCGGCTGCGGCAAGACCAGTCTGCTCAACCTCTGCGCGGGCCTGGTGGCCCACACCGGCGCCGGCACGCTGCGCGTGCTGGGCGAAGCACCGCGCCTGGGCAGTTCCCGCGTGGGCTACATGCTGGCGCGCGACAGCCTGCTGCCCTGGTGCACGGCGCTGGAGAACGCCGCCTTCGGCGCGCGCGTGCGCGGCGTCGGCACGGCCGACAGCACGGAGCGCGCACTGCGCATGCTGCAGGAGGTGGGCCTGGCCGACCATGCGCAGGCCCTGCCCAAGGCCTTGTCCCACGGCATGCGCCAGCGCACGGCGCTGGCGCGCACCTTTGCGCTGGACGCGCAGCTGCTGCTGATGGACGAGCCCTTCGGCGCCCTGGACGCGCAGACCAAGCTGCAGCTGCAGGACCTGCTGCTGCGCCTGTGCCAGCAGCACCGCCACAGCGTGCTGTTCGTGACCCACGACCTGGCCGAGGCCGTGGCGGTCTCCGACCGCGTGGTGGTGATGTCCTCGCGACCGGGCCGCATCATCGCCGACCTGCCCATAGACCTGCCGCGCCCGCGCTCCATCCGCGACCTGCAGAAGTCGCCGCGCTTCCATGAACTCTATGCGGCCCTGTGGTCGCAGCTCGAATCGGGATGGGTGCACCATGAAGGCTGACCGTCTGCAATGGCTGGCGCTGCATGCGCTGTTCATCTGTCTCGTGCTGGGACTGGCCGAATGGGCCGCCGCGCGCCGCTGGCTGGACCCCACCTTCTTCGGCCAGCCCAGCGGCGTGGCCGCCTATCTCTGGAACCATGCGGGCACGGCCCGGTTCTGGTCCGACCTGGGCTGGACGCTGGCGGCCGTGGCCTGCTCCTTCGTGCTGGGCAGCGTGGCCGCCTTCGCCACGGGGCTGGCCTTCGTGCGCTGGCCGACCATCGAGCGCTTTGCGGAGCCCTACTTCAACGCGCTGAACGTGATGCCGCGCATCGCGCTGGCGCCGCTGTTCATCCTGTGGTTCGGGCTGGGGCTGGGCAGCAAGATCGCCGTGGGCTGCTCGCTGACCTTCTTCATCGTGCTGTCGGCCACGGTGGCAGGCATGCGGGGCGTCAGCCAGGACCATGTGACGCTGTGCCGCACGCTGGGCGCCAGCGCCGCCACCACCTTCTTCGAGGTCACGCTGCCCGGCGCCGTCCCGGTGATCTTCTCGGGCCTGCGCCTGGGATTGATCTATGCCCTGCTGGGCGTGGTGGGCACCGAGATCATCGCCAGCGAGAAGGGCCTGGGCCAGACCCTGGCCTACCTGGGCTCCACCTTCGACATCAATGGCGTCATGGCGCTGCTGCTGGTGCTGGCCCTGCTGGGCGTGGGCATGGTGCGCTTCATGTCCTGGGCCGAGAGGCGGCTGCTGCACTGGCAGTGAGCCCGCCAGCCCTCTCTCCCCATCTTCCTCCCTCTTCCTCCCCTTCCATCCGTTCCTTCAAGGAGTACCCCCATGGCCAATGCCGCCCCCATGCAGCTGATCGACATCGACGCCCGCTACCACCACATCCGCCCCGTGCCGCGCATGCCCAACTTCGCGGCCTGGATCGAGGGCGTGGACCTGACCCGGCCCCTGTCCCCCGAGGTGCAGGCGGAACTGCGACAGGCCCTGTACGACTTCGAGGTCATCTTCTTCCGGCCCCAGGCCATCACGGCCGAGCAGCATGTGGCGCTGGCGCAGGTGTTCGGCCCGCTGTCCAAGGGCTCGTACTTCGAGCGCAAGAGCGGCATGCCCGACGTGGAGATGATCATCTCCGACAAGGACCGCCCGCCCGCCATAGACAACTGGCACACCGACATCAGCTGGAAGCAGCAGCCGCCGCTGGGCACCGTGATCCAGATCGTGACCACGCCGCCGGCCGGCGGCAACACCTGCTGGACCAGCACCAGCAAGGCCTATGACTGGCTCTCGCCCGGCATGCAGCAGTACCTGGAAGGCCTGCAGGCGGTCCATACCTGGGAGGAATCGGGCTTCCGGGAATACCTGGGCCGCAAGGGCGAGGAGGCGCTGTTCGAGGCGCTGCGCCAGTTCAAGCCCGTGACGCATCCCGTGGTGCGCACCAACCCCGATTCAGGCCGCAAGTGCATCTTCGTCAATGCCGATTTCACGCGCCACATCACGGGCGTGGACCGGCACGAGGCGCGCGGCGTGCTCGCCTTCCTGCTGGACTGGCTGAAGAAGCCGGAGTTCATGGTGCATCATCAATGGGACGCGGGCGGCATCGCCATCTGGGACAACCGCAGCACGCAGCACTATGCTGTAGCCGACTACTGGCCCCACTACCGCGTGAACCAGCGCGTCACCTTCGACACCCCTTCCACCCAATGACAACGAGACACGGAGACAGCTTCATGAGCACGCAAGAGCACCTGCAGTTCTATATCGACGGCCAATGGGTTCCCCCGGCCGTGCCGCGCACGCTGGATGTGATCAATCCGTCCACCGAGGAGGTGGCGGCCCGCATCAGCATGGGCTCGGCCGCCGATGTCGATGCAGCCGTGGCCGCCGCACGCCGCGCGTTCGACGGCTTCTCGCAGACCACGCGCGACGAGCGGCTGGCCCTGCTGGACAAGGTGCTGGCGGTCTACATGCGCCGCATCGACGAGGTGGCGCAGACCATCTCGCTGGAGATGGGCGCGCCGCTGTGGCTGTCGCGCGCGGCCCAGGCCACCGTGGGCGCAGGGCACCTGAAGCAGACCCTGCAGGTGCTCAGGGACTTCGAGTTCGAGAGCGTGCGCGGCACCACCGGCATCGTGCATGAGCCCGTGGGCGTGGTGGGCATGATCACGCCCTGGAACTGGCCCATCAACCAGATCATGTGCAAGGTGGCACCGGCCCTGGCGGCGGGCTGCACCATGGTGCTCAAGCCCTCGGAGATCGCGCCGCTCAATGCCATCCTGGTGGCCGAGATCCTGCACGAAGCGGGCGTGCCGGCCGGCGTGTTCAACCTGGTCAACGGCGACGGCCCCTCGGTGGGCGAGGCCATGTCCGTGCACCCCGGCATCGACATGATGACCTTCACGGGCTCCACGCGCGCGGGCATTGCCGTGGCCAAGGCCTCGGCCGATACCGTCAAGCGCGTGACGCAGGAGCTGGGCGGCAAGTCGGCCAACATCGTGCTGGACGACGCCGACATCGAAAAAGCCGTTGCCCAGGGCGTGAACGCCTGCTTCACCAACTCCGGCCAGAGCTGCAACGCGCCCACGCGCATGTTCGTGCCGCGCGCCCTGCATGCGCGCGCCGTGGCCGCGGCCAAGGCCGCTGCCGAGGGCGTGAAGGTAGGCGATGCATTGGCCGACACCGGCGCCATGCACATGGGGCCCGTGGTCAGCGAGGCGCAGTTCCGCAAGATCCAGGGCCTGATCGAGGCCGGCATCGCCGAAGGCGCCACCCTGGTGGCCGGCGGCACGGGCCGCCCCGAGGGCCTTGCGCGCGGCTACTTCGTGCGGCCCACGGTGTTTGCCGACGTGCGCAACGACATGACCATTGCGCGCGAGGAAATCTTCGGCCCCGTGCTGGTCATCCTGCCCTACGACACGGAGGAGGAGGCCATCGCCCAGGCCAACGACACGCCCTACGGCCTGTCGGGCTATGTGCAGTCCGGCAGCCTGGAGCGCGCGCGCCGTGTGGCCTCGCGCCTGCGCACCGGCATGGTCCACCTCAACGGTGCAGGACCGGACTTCGGCGCGCCGTTCGGCGGCTACAAGCAGTCGGGCACGGGCCGGGAATGGGGCGAGCATGGCTTCAAGGAGTACCTTGAAGTCAAGGCCGTCATGGGCTACCAACCCAAGCAAAAAGCCGCCGCCTGAAGGCGGCTGCCTACCCGCGCCGTGCGGCCTCGTAGAGGCCTTCCACGCGCGGGATGTTGCGTTCCAGCTCGCGGATGCGCTCGGGGCCTGCGGGGTGGGTGGACAGGAATTCCAGGCCGCCGCGGTCGCCCGTGGCCTGGCCCATCTTGCGCCACAGCGAGACCGAGGCCTGGGGGTTGTAGCCGGCACGCGCGGCCAGTTCCAGGCCCACGAGGTCGGCCTCGCTCTCGTCGCCCCGGCTGAATTTCAGCGACAGCAACTGGCCGCCCAGGCGGGCCGCCGCATTGCCCAGGTCGCCCAGGCCCAGCAATTGGGCGCCCAGCGAGATGCCGATGCTGGTGGCCTGGTTCTTGGCCAACTGCTCGCGCGAGTGCTCGCGCAGCGCATGGGCCATTTCGTGGCCCATGATCATGGCGATCTCGTCGTCGGTGAGCTGCAGTTGCTCGATGATGCCCGTGTAGAAGGCGATCTTGCCGCCCGGCATGCAAAAGGCGTTGATCTCCTTGCTGCCGATCAGGTTCACCTCCCAGCGCCAGGCATTGGCACGCGGGTTCCATTGGGCGGTATACGGAATCAGCCGCCGGGCAATGGCGCGCAGCCGCTGCAGCTGGGGGTTGCTGTCGCCAGCCAGTGCGCCCTGGGCGCGGGCCTTGGCCAGCAGTTGCTGGTACTGGTCGGTGGCGGCGCCTTCCAGCGTCTCGGCCGGCACCAGCTTGCGCAGGCCCGAGGCACCGCCCACCTGCACCTGTGCCGCCACCGGCGCCGTGGCCAGGCCCATGGCCGCCGCGCTGCCGGCCAGCAGAAAACCGCGACGCGCGCGCCAGGGCGCGCAGGCACAGCCCCAGGCGGACGGGGCACAGGGTTCGGAGGAGAGATGGGATGGCTGCTGCATGCCGCCAAGTCTAGCGGCCATGCATGCCTGAAACATGCGGAGAACAGCGCATCGTGAAGAGCGGCGCCGGCCTACAAAGAGTTACACCATCTGCGCGGCCATCACGGCCCGTTGCGCCCGCATCTCGGCGCCGATCACCAGCATCAGCCCCGCCAGCACGGCCAGCAGCCCCAGCCACGATTGCAGCGGCTGCCGCTCGCCCACGACCCACACCGCCAGCACGAAGGCCGCCACGGGCTCGATCAGGCTCAGCGTCACGCCCGTGGGGCCGGAGATGCTGCGCAGCCCGATGGAAAACAGCATGTGCGCCAGGCCCGACACCACCACTCCCAGGTAGACCACCACCAGCACGGCCGCCAGGCTCCACTGCGGCAGGCCGCTTTGCACCAGCGCAATCGGCACCGCCATGCAGGCCGCCCCGGTGAAGACATAGAAATTCACCACGCGCGGCGACATGTGGGTGACCAGGCGCTTGTTGATCAGCGCATAGCCCGCGTACGACAGCCCCGCCAGCAGGCACAGGGCCAGGCCGCTCCAGGACAGCGTGGCGCCGCCCCGTGCCATCACCATGGCCGCACCTCCCGCCACGCTCACCAGCGTGCCGGCCCACCACAGGGCCGACAGGGGCGCGCGCAGCACCAGCGCCTGCATCAGCCCGGCCCAGATGGGGCCGCTGCCAATGGCCACGGCCGTGCCCACGGCCACGCCCGTGAGCGTCACGCCCTCGTAGAAAAAGATGCTGTAGCCGCCGATTCCCATGGATGCCAGCACGAACCAGGCCGGGCGCAGTCCCAGGTGCACCGGGTTGGGCAGCAGCGGCTGGACGGGCGCCACGCCCTGCCCGGCCCGCTCGCGCAGCCTCCAATGGGAAACCGCCAGCAGCGCCCCCAGAAACAGGCTGGAGACGGCCAGCTGCGCGGCGCCCACCCAGAACGGCGACAGCCCGCCTGCGCCCAGGCTTTGCGCCGTGCCCGTCGTGCCCCAGAGCACGGCAGCCACCGAAACGAAGGCGATGCCGACGGCCGAGGAAGAAGCGGAAGAATTGCGAACCATGGCGCCATGTTGCGCCGGGCGCGGCCGGGCATTTGTCGAGAAACGCTCGTAGTCCGGAGGACTGTGAACGGGCTAGCCGCGCAGCTGCCGCGCCGTCACGCCCCGGTCGCGCCGCAGCGCATAGGCCAGCGCGCTGGCCGAGGCATAGCCGCAGCGCAGCGCCGTGGCCTCCAGGGGCAGGCCCCGCGCCAGCCCGCGCTCGGCCGCATCCAGGCGCAGGCCGCGCAGCCAGGCCTGGGGCGGCTGGCCTGCCAGCTCCACGAAGCGCGCGTGAAAGCGCTGGGCGCTCATGTGGCACAGGGCGGCCAGCCGGGCCGTGGGCCAGTCCTCGTGCAGCGCGGCCTGCACCTGCGCGGCCAGCCCTTGCAGGTCCAGCCCCCGGCGCGCCAGCAGGCCGGGCGCCTGCAGCACCTGGGCCAGCTGCTCGGCGGCCGGGCCTTCCGACTCCCGGCCGCGCAGGGCCGGTGGCACGGAAAAGCGCCGCATCCGGTCCAGCCCCGGGCCGCTGGGCGCATCGATGACGAACACGCGCGAGCGCGGCGCCGCAAGGTAGCCGTGGTCCACGCCGGCGGGGATGAGCATGCCGCTGACGGCGTCCACAAAGGCGCTGCGCCCGCCCACCTCCAGCTCCATGCGGCCCTGCAGCGCATAGAGGATCTGCGCATGGCCGTGGGCATGGGCCTGGTGCTCGCCGCTGTAGCTGCGCACCGAGCTGTGCGGCGCGAAGGCGGTATCGGTGGCATCGGCCGCGCCGTCTTGCGCGGCGGCATCGCTGTGGAGGGAAGAGAGGGTGTAGGCCATGGCGGCATCCTGTGCCCGCGATGGTAGCGCGCGCCAGTCCGCGCCACCATGGGCCCGATAATGGCCGCAGCCTGCCGCAGCACAACATGACCGAGCCGTCCACCACCACCCCCTCCGCCCCCTCCACCGCCGCCGAAACGCCCCGCCGCAGCTGGGGCCAGACCCTGCGCGTCTATGCCGAGCCGGCCAGCCTGCGCATGCTGGCCCTGGGTTTTTCGGCAGGCCTGCCGCTGCTGCTGGTGCTGGGCACACTGTCGTTCTGGCTGCGCGAGGCCGGCGTGGACCGCACCACCATCGGCTACCTGAGCTGGGTGGGCCTGGCCTATGCCTTCAAGTGGGTCTGGTCGCCGCTGGTGGACCGCATGCCGCTGCCGCTGCTCACGCGCTGGCTGGGGCGGCGGCGCGGCTGGCTGCTGTTCGCGCAGATGCTCATCGTCGCCGGGCTGTGCGGCATGGCATTCAACGATCCGCGCGTCTCTCTCACGCCGCTGGTGTGGTGCGCGCTGGCCGTGGCCTTCGGCTCGGCCACGCAGGACATTGCGCTGGACGCCTACCGCATCGAATCTGCCGACACCGAGCGCCAGGCCGCGCTGGCCGCCACCTACCAGACCGGCTACCGGCTGGCCATGATCTGGGCCGGCGCCGGCGTGCTGTGGCTGGCCGCCCGCGCCGAGGTGGCGGGCACGGCGGGCTACCAGAGCGGCGCCTGGCAGGTGGCCTACCTGGCCATGGCCGCCTCCATGGCCGTGGGCATGCTGACCGTGCTGCTCTCGCCGGAACCGGTGCCGCGCCCGCTGGCGCCTGCCCGCAACGCGGCCGAGTGGCTGCACAGCGCGCTGGTCGAGCCCTTTGCCGACTTCCTGGGCCGCTACCGCTGGCAGGCGCTGCTGGTGCTGGGCCTGATCGCCATCTACCGCATCAGCGACGTGGTCATGGGCATCATGGCCAACCCCTTCTACGTGGACATGGGCTTCACCAAGGACGAGGTGGCCGCCGTGACGAAGGTGTACGGCGTGATCATGACGCTGGCGGGCGCCTTCCTGGGCGGGGCGCTGGCCATGCGCTGGGGCGTGATGCGCGTGCTGATGCTGGGCGCCGCGCTGTCGGCCGCCACCAACCTGCTGTTCGCCTGGCTGGCCACGCGCGGCCATGACGTGAACGCGCTGGTCTGGGTGGTGAGCGCGGACAACCTGGCCGGCGGCATCGCCTCGGCGGCCTTCATCGCCTACCTGTCGGGGCTGACCAATGTGCAGTACTCGGCCACGCAGTACGCGCTGTTCAGCTCCATGATGCTGCTGGCGCCCAAGTGGCTGGCCGGCTTCTCGGGCGCCTTTGTCGATGCGCACGGCTACGTGAGCTTCTTCCAGGCCACGGCCCTGCTGGGCCTGCCCGTGCTGGTGCTGATCGCGCTGGCCTCGCGCGTGCATGCGGTGCGGCCCGCGCAACGCGGCAGTTGAGCGGCTGGCCGCAGGCTGCGCTGTTTTACCGAACTTTACGCAAGCGACAAGCACGGCTGACGGGGCGCTGCGAGCATCGTCGCAATACGACGCCAGGCCCCAGCATGAATACACTGCCCTCCATGAGTACGCACCATCTTCTGATGATCGAAGACGACACCCGCCTCGCGCAGATGGTGGGTGACTACCTGGGCAACAACGGCCTGCAGGTCACGCACATGGGTGATGCCCGCAGCGGCCTGGAGCAGCTGCAGCCCGCCGACGGCGTGGCCGGCGCCGACCTGCCCGACCTCGTCATCCTCGACCTCATGCTGCCCGACATGGACGGCCTGGAGGTCTGCCGGCGCATCCGCGCCCTGCCCGGCCCCGCAGCCCAGGTGCCGGTGCTGATGCTCACGGCCAAGGGAGACCCCATGGACCGCATCATCGGCCTGGAGATCGGCGCCGACGACTACCTGCCCAAGCCCTTCGAGCCGCGCGAGCTGCTGGCGCGCATCCGCGCCATCCTGCGCCGGCGCGGCGGCGGCGGCGAGGGCTCGGCCGCAGGCCAGCCGACCACGGCACTGCGCTTCGGCAGCCTGGAGATCGACCGCGACGCGCGCAGCGTCACCGTGGCGGGCCAGCCCTGCGAGCTGACCTCCTACCAGTTCGACCTGCTGGTCACGCTGGCCGAGCGCGCGGGCCGCGTGCTCACGCGCGACCAGATCATGGAGGCCGTGCGCGGCCGCGAGCTGGAGGCCTTCGACCGCTCCATCGACGTGCACATGGGCCGCATCCGAGCCGCCATCGAGGCCGACCCCAAGGCGCCCAAGCGCATCCTGACCGTGCGCGGCGTGGGCTACGTCTTCGCCAAACAACAAGACTAGCCAAGCGAATGAAGCTGCTGTCCCTCTTCTCCCAGCGCCTGTACCTGCGCATTTGGCTGGCCGTGGTGGGCGGCGTGGCCGTGCTCACGCTGACGGTGGCATGGGCCTGGCAGATCGCGGCCGAGCAGAACGCGCAGAACGTGCAAAGCGCCAGCTCGCCGCCCTCGCGCGACGTGGCCATGCGCGACGGCCAGGGCAACGTGATCGCCCAGGGCCGTGCGCGGCGCCTGCCCGGCCCGCCCGAGGAGGGCCTGCGCTTCGAGATCGAAGGCACGGACGGCCAGACCTACATGCTGCACATGGCGCCGCGCCCGCCGCGCGGCGACCGCCCGCCGCACGACGGCGCAGCCGCCTTCTGGCTGCGCCCGCCCTTCGGCTTTCTGTGGCTGCTGGGCCTGGTGGGCGTGGCCGTGGCAGTGGGCGTGTTCCCCATCATCCGCCGCCTGCTCAAGCGGCTGGAGAACCTGCAGCGCGGCGTCAAGCGCTTTGGCGAGGGCGACCTGTCGGTGCGCGTGCCCGAGCACGGCAGCGACGAGGTGGCCGACCTGGCCCACCAGTTCAACGCCGCCGCCGCGCGCATCGAGACCCTGGTGACCTCGCACAAATCGCTGCTGGCCAATGCCTCGCACGAGCTGCGCTCGCCGCTGACGCGCATCCGCATGGGCCTGGAATTCATGGGCGACGACCCGGCCAGCGCCCGCGCGCGCGCCGAGATCCAGCGCAACATCAGCGAGCTGGACCAGCTGGTGGACGAGATCCTGCTGGCCAGCCGGCTGGAGACCTATGAGGGCGACGTGGGCACGATCGAGCCCGTGGACCTGATCGGCCTGGCCGCCGAGGAATGCGCGCGCGTGGATGCCGACCTGGACCTGCAGTCCACCGACGCGCTGGAAGTGCCCGGCATCTCCAAGCTGCTGCGCCGCGCCGTGCGCAACCTGCTGGAGAACGCGCGCCGCTACAGCCAGGGCGCCATCACGCTGGAGCTGGCGCGCCAGGACGCCATGGCCGAGATCCGCATCTGCGACCATGGTCCCGGCGTGGCGCCGGCCCACCGCGAGCGCATCTTCGAGAAGTTCTTCCGCCTGCCCGGCGCCAGCGAGCGCTCGGGCGGCGTGGGCCTGGGCCTGGCCCTGGTGCGCTCCATCGCCCAGCGCCACGGCGGCAGCGTGCACTGCGAAGGCCGTGCCGACGGCCAGCCGGGCGCCTGCTTCGTGCTGCGGCTGCCGCTGGCCTGAGCTGCCGCCTGCGGCTCAGCCGCGCCGGTGCTGCCACTCCACACGTTCCACCAGATCCCTGAGCAGGTCGAAATGCCAGCGGGTGCGCTTGAGCAGGCGGCCGTAGCGCGAGCGGGGGAAGCGGTAGGCGCCATCGGCCAGCTCGATGACGCAGGAGGCCAGGTGCCACTGCTGCTCGAACGCCTGGTGACTGTCCGGCGGGTCGGCGCGCATGCGGCGTATGTGCGCCAGCGCCAGCTCCACCGCGCATTCCACGTCGAACTGGCGGGCCTTGCGGTCGGGCTTTTTGCCACAGACCTCGGCCAGGGTGACCAGCCGCCCCTCGATGACGACCAGACAGACATGCATGGCCTGCCAGGCGCTGGGCCAGTCGGAGGGCCTTGCGGCTGGCGGCCGCAACGGCAACGGCTGCGCCTGCACTGCCGCGCCGGCAGTGTTTTTGCGGGATGTCATGGGGTCAGCCCTCCTGATAGAGAAGAGGGCTGGAAGGGGCAAGCGCAGCGCTGGGGCTGGCAAGGATGGGGAGGGTCATGGTCTGTTTTCCTACGAGATCACAGAAAACCACCGGTTGAGTTTCTACGCACAACAGGTGGGCGTGGTGGTTAGAAACACGTCCGTAGCCGTGCGGGCGTCCTTGCGGATAGCCCCCACCACGCCCGAAACCATGCGGACAGGCGCAAGCAAATGCGCCAATCCGACGAGATAAGGCATGACAAAGCCCCGCTTTAAGGTGGGGGCTGCAACCTCACGGAAGGTGTTTCTACGCACCGGGCCTTTCGGCTTGCGGCCAGTTTAACGGGGCCAGGGCGGGCCGGCCAGCCGAGCCCTGGCAGCCATACCCGTTTGATCGCTGGCCGTGCGGTGCGTGCAGTGCTCGGCGGCGGGTCAGCCAAGCGTTTTTGTCCTCGAGTACACCCTCAGATTCCGGCTTTCGCCAAACCCATGCCGCTCCAAAAGCTGGGCAGCCTGAGGATTGAGGGCCTCTGCATAAATGGTGGTGTGGCCAATATCCTGCAGGAATTTCTGCATGAGGAGCCTGCCGATGCCCCGCCGCTGCAGCCCGGGGTCCACGACGATTGCACTGAGGTGCGTGACCATGGCGCCGTCGGTGAAGCCGCGCAGGAAGCCGACAGCACCGCTGGTGGTCGTCGCCAGCAGGTAGTAGGAGGCACTGAACATCTGACGAAGCAGGCCTTCCGGATAGCTGCTGCCCCAGCCATTGGAGACGTATATCTTCTCTATATCTTTGAAATACGCATCGATATTGTCCTGGCGCTTCAGGATGGCGTAGTCCTGGTGCATATGCATCTCCCCCATTCAAACGCAATCCCACGATGATGGTGCACCGGATCGGGCACATCGTCGCAGACAGCTCTGGCTCGCCATGGAAGGCGATGAGCGGGATTCAGCCCCGCAGGTAGCGGTCGGCGATGCTGCCGGGCACGTAGAGGCCGCGCTCCAGGTAGAAGTCCAGCTTCTTGCGGTCGGGGGCGCGCAGCTTGATCAGCGGCACGGGCGCCTGTTCGGTGCGGGAGAACATCAGGCGGATCTTGAGCGGGGTGCGGCCCCAGTTACCCTGCACGTGCAGGAAGAAGGGGCCGTCCTCGGCCTTGGCCAGCCGCAGGCGGTAGCTGCCGCCGGCGCGCAGCACGCGCTGCATGGCCAGGTGCATGCTGAGGTAGGCGGGCATGTCGATGCCCTGGCGCAGTTGCTCGTATTCGCCGGCCTGCTGGAGCTGGGCGATATAGGCCTCGCCCGTCTGCGGCAGGACCTGCTCCACGTATTCCTTGTGCAAGGCCGCGATGAAGGCGCTGCCCGGGGGCGCAGCCATGAGCCAGTTCTCGACCACGGGCACCTGCGGGTCGCGGGTGTAGCGCTCCAGGTAGTAGGCAACGAGGTCGGCGCCGCTGCGCTGCTGCTGCTCCAGCAGCCAGTCCAGCGGCTCGGTGAGGATGGTGCTGGCATCCAGCCAGATGCCGCCATGGCGGTGCAGCAATTCCAGGCGCAGCCAGTCCGAGCGCTTGGCCACGGGCAGCTGCTGCAGGTTGCCGGGCAGTTGCGGCACGTACTGCGGCAGTTGCGCGTCGTTGAGGATGCGCAGGCTGTAGCCGGGGTTCAGGCGGGCCCAGTTGTCAAAGCAGCGCTGTATGAGCAGGGGCACCGAGTCGCCGTTCCAGTAGGCCCAGATGATGCGGGGAATGGGCGTGGAGACGGGCACGGGCGCCGCAGGCCCGATGTCATGGCTGCGGAAGTCGGGCGCGGGGCCCTGCTCCAGGCGGCGTGGGAAGGTGGCGTAGAAGCGGCGCATGCCGGCCGCCAGCCACAGCTCGCCCCGGGTTTTCAGTTTCAGGCCGCTCATGCAGGGGCTCCCGGTGTTCCCAGTTGCTGCGCGCGGCGCTCCCAGTTGCGCAGCTTCCATGCGCGCAGCCACCCGCCGCGCCGCAGATAGACCTGGCGCAGGGCGGGCAGGGACAGCGGGGAGATGCGGCCGAAGTCCGCCAGGAACTGCTGGGCCAGTGCCTGCCGCTGCGCGGGCGGCATGTCCCGCTGCCGGTCGAGAAAGCGCAGGGCGCCGATGAGGTTGCGCGCGGCCTGGTGCGCCCAGGCGAAGTGCAGGCGCCCGTCGTTGCGCAGCGCATCATCCTGCAGGGCTTGCACGGCCTGCGCCAGCGGCCACAGGGCGGCGGACTGGTCTGCCGCCTTGGCAGGCGTCATGGACGCAAGGATGGAGTTGGCACGCTGCCGGTAGGCCACCCAGGGCTGGGGGTGGTAGTAGAAGCTGCTGCAGCGCAGCGCCATCTGCGGCATGGTCATCATGTCTTCGAAGTAGCGGCCCGCAGGAAAGCGCAGGCCCGCATCCCACAGGCTGCGGCGCGAGATCTTGGACCAGGCATGCAGCTGGCCCCTGCGCAGCAGGCCGGCCAGCAGGGCACCCCGGTCCTGCGAGCGCTGCAGCGTGGGGCCCTGGAAGCTGTGCCGGTGCGCCTCGCCGCGCAGGCGGTGCTTGAGGCGCGGGGCCTCGCGCCAGACGGAGAAGTCGCAGAGCACGGCATCGGGCGCATGTTGTTTCACGATGGCCGACAGCCCGGCAATCGCGCCGGGCAGCAGCTTGTCGTCGGAGTCCAGGAACCACAGGTAGTCGCCCGTGGCCGCATCGATCATGGTGTTGCGCGCCGCGCTCAGGCCGGCGTTGCGCTCGTGCTGCATGAGCTGCAGGCGGCCGGGCCAGCGCTGGTCCAGCTGCTGCATCAGGGCCCAGGAGCCATCGGTGGAGCAGTCGTCCAGCACCAGCACCTGCACGCCGGCATCGGACTGGTCCATGACGGACTGCAGGCATTCCTCCAGGTAGGGCAGCACGTTGTAGACGGGCACCAGGATGCTGAGCCAGGTCACGGACGCTCCCCCTGCAGCAGGCGGGCGAACAGGTCTTCGTACTGGCCGGTCATGCGCTGCAGGCTGTAGTGCGACAGGGCTTCCTGCCGCGCGGTGGCGGCCATGCGCACGGCGGCCTCGTCATCCTGCAGCGCCTGCTGCAGGGCGTCGGCCAGCGATTCAGGGTCGGCGTGCGCGGCCAGCAGGCCGTTGTCGCCGGGCCGCACCACTTCCTGCACGCCCACCACGCGGCTGCCCACCACCACGCAGCCCGCCGCCATGCCTTCCAGCAGGGACAGGGGCATGCCCTCGTAGTGCGTGGACAGCACGCAGACGCGGTGCGCACGCAGCAGGCCGGGCACGTCGTTGCACATGCCGATGAATTGCACCTGGTCCTGCAGGCCCAGTTCGGCGCTGAGCCGCTGCGCCGCCTGCTGGGCGCGCGCCTTGCCGCCGCCGGCCAGGGTCAGCGTGGGCTTGAGGCCGCGCTGGCGCAGCACGGCCAGCGCGCGCAGCAAGGTGGCATGGTCCTTTTGCCGCGCAAAGCGCGCGGCCATGACGATGTCCGGGCGGCGCTGCAGCAAGGGGGGTGGCTCCTGCAGATAGGGCTCGGGCCGGATGCCGTTGCTGATGGCCATGAGCTTGGCCGCAGGAAATCCACGGTCCTGCAGGCTCTGGCGCACGCCCTCGGAGCAGCCGACGATGGCGGCCGTGCGCTCGGTCAGCCACAGGGCCTGCGCCAGCCGCCAGCGCGTGTAGCGCTCGCGCGAGTTGTGTTCCACATGCACCAGGCAGGGCACGCCGGCCCACAGCGCGGCAAAGCGGCCCCAGAGGTGGTCGCTGAACCCATGGGCGACCACGATGTCCGGCCGAAAGTCCAGGCAGATGCGGCGCAGTTGCCAGACGGTGGCGGCATGGGACCAGCCGGCCACCACGTCGACATCGATGCCGCCGTCGCGCAGCTTCTGCACGCGTTCATCGGAGGTATTGCGCTTGCGCCGCAGCACCAGCCTGGCGTCGAAGCGGCCCGACGCGCGGTGCGCCGACACCAGATCCACCGCCACCTGGGTGGCACCCGAGAAGCCGCCCGTCACGAAGTGCAGCACCCGGGGCCGGGCCGTGGTGGCGCGCTCCGTCACCGCACGGCTCCGCTGGCCCTTTCCAGGCCATGCAGCGATGACCACAGGGCCACCACGAGGAAGACGAAGAAGACGATGCCGCTGTTGTGCACGAAAAATTGCTGTGACATGCCGAACGCCAGGTACATGGCTGGCATCAGGCTGCCCAGGATACGCAGCAGTAGGGCCTCGCGCCAGGGGGTGCTGTCCGCAGGCCACAGCGCCATGCGCCGCCGCGAGGGCCAGAACAGCCACAGCAGCGAGATGAATAGTGCCGCCTGCAGCAGCACGCCCGGCACGCCGAGCTTGACCCAGATGTCCAGGAAGTCGTTGTGGATGAAGTTGTATTCGCGGATGGACTGGCCATAGCTGCCGGCGTCCACGCGCCGGTGCATCTCGTCCACATAGCCCTGCATGCCCCAGCCCAGCAGCGGCTTCTCGCCGATCATCTGCACGGCCAGCCGGTACTGCTCCAGCCGGGTGCCCAGCGAGGTGTTGGAGTTGCCGGCATGAAGGTAGGTGCTCACATCCAGGTAGACCTCATCCACGCGCTCGCTGACGCGCGGGATGAAGGCCATCACGGTGGCCAGCGCCACCACAATTGCAGCGCAGCCCAGCAACAGGCGCCCGAAGTACTGCGGGCGGTACATGCGCACCAGGACCATCAGCATGAAGAACATGGGCAACAGCGCCAGCCACCCGCCGCGCGAGCCCGACAGCAGCGAAGCCAGCGCCCCCAGCGCGGCAGCCGCCAGCACCAGCAGGCGCCAAAGCAGGGAGCGCTGGTGCCAGAAGGACACGGAATAGATGCAGGAGAAGCAGCCCAGCAGCAAGGCCATGTTGCCCCACTGGATGGCATTGGTGTAACCCGTGGCCCGTTCCATGCCCAGCACGCAGACCTGCCACAGGGCCATGAAGCCCGCGCCTGCGCTGCCCAGCGGAATGCCCCACAGGAAGATCCGCGCCGTGGGCGGATAGCACATGGCGAACAGCAGGCTGACCGCGCCCAGGATGAATTTCACGGGCCGGTCGAACTGCCCGGTGCCCCCGTCCAGCACGGACAGGAAGTACCACATCACCGCCATGCCCAGGAACAGCGCGACCAGCAGCCAGGTGCCGTTGGACTGCCGGTATCTGACCCAGCGATGCAGAAAACACAGGGCGCCCAGGACCATGAGGCCGGCGCCATAGGAATAGCCCGAGCGCAGCCACAAGGCCAGCCCGGGCACCAAAATAGCGGCCAGGGTCGTGAGGAGCCCTGGCAGCTTCGACTTGTCAAATCTCATCAAGACCGCAACTTTCTGCCCCAAAATGCGGGCATTCCGCTTTCCATCCGCTCATGAAAAAAATTCCTGCGGTCTTATTCAGGCTGCTCCATCGCTGGGCGGCGCCTTCCAAAATCGGCGCAGATTACACCATGCCTGCGCCCTTGCAGCTGCCCCCATCGCCCCCGGCAGCCGATGGTCTTGCAGCGGAAATTCCGAAGACGATCTGGACGTACTGGAATCACCCGGAGCCCGATGCCTTCGTGCTGTCCTGCATCCAGAGCTGGCGTGTGAACTGCCCCGGATATGCAGTCCATCTGGTACATCCGGGGAACCGGGGTCAGCACGTTCCAGAAGAGGCGCTGCCCGAAAATTTCGCGCGATTATCCCCCACCAAGCAAGCCGACTGGATCCGCTTGTATCTGGTTGCACGCCATGGAGGCTTCTGGCTGGATGCCAGCATTTTGCTGACCCGCTCGCTGGACTGGATGTTGCCTGCCCGAGGTCCGGCCGAGTTCGTCGGCTTTTATCTGGAAGGTTTCACCCAGGACCCTGAATACCCAGTGATTGAAAACTGGCTGTTTGGCGCGCCAGCAGGTTCGTCCTTCGTGACAGCCTGGCAGCAGGAGTTCCACCAAGCGCTGGTCATTGAGGGTACGCAGAAGTACCTGGAACGTGCCCAGGCAGACCCGAGTTGGGAAGCCACTCGACAGGGGATCCCCGACCCAGACTACTTGCTATGCCATATCGCGGCCCAGCAGGTGCTGCGCCGTCAGACCCATGGCCAACTGGTGCTGTACAAGGCCGAAGACACGGCCTTCATCTACCACCGAGCCCTCCGCTGGAAATGGTATTTGCTCTACCCGCAACTGTGCCTGGTGCCAGCAGCTGCCAGCGTTGCCCCTCTGGTCAAGCTGCGTGGAGGCGAACGCCGTCACTTTGCCGAGATGCAGGCACTGCATGGCGGTGCTGTTCCAGGCAGTCTTTGGGACCAGGCTTTGCAATTGCGGCCGGCAGCATCCTGAAACAAAAAAGGCGGGCCGAGGCCCGCTTTGTTCAATGCCCGCCTGCGAAGACTTCGCCGGCTTTCAGGCGGTACAGCGTGCCGCAGTAGGGGCACTTGGCTTCGCCGGTGTGGGCCACGTCCAGGTAGACCTTGGGATGGCTGTTCCACAGCTTCATGTCGGCCTTGGGGCTGGGGCAGAACACGCCGCCCTGGGCGTTGAGGTCCTTGGCCGCCAGTTCGACGGTGGCATTCGTTGTCATGCTTGCTTATCTCTTTCGTGGGTCTCTAGGGATGTTCAGACCCGAGTCAGCCAATGGGCGTACTTGGGGTTGCGGCCGTTGACGATGTCAAAGAAGGCCTGCTGGATCTTTTCGGTGAGAGGGCCGCGGCTGCCCGCGCCGATCTCGATGCGGTCCACCTCGCGGATGGGCGTGACTTCGGCGGCCGTGCCGGTGAAGAAGACTTCATCGGCGATGTACAGCTCGTCGCGCGTGATGCGCTTTTGCACCACTTCCAGGCCCAGGTCCTTGCAGATGTGCATCACGGTATTGCGCGTGATGCCGTTGAGCGCGCCGGCCGACAGGTCGGGCGTGTAGACCACGCCGTCCTTGATGACGAAGATGTTCTCGCCCGAGCCTTCGGAGACGAAGCCCGAGGCGTCCAGCAGGATGGCCTCGTCGTAGCCGTCGTCCAGCGCCTCGGTGTTGGCCAGGATGGAGTTGGTGTAGTTGCTCACCGCCTTGGCCTGGCTCATGGTGATGTTCACATGGTGGCGCGTGAAGCTGGAGATCTTCACGCGGATGCCGCGCTGCATGCCTTCTTCGCCCAGGTAGGCGCCCCAGGCCCAGGCCGCGACCATCAGGTGGATGGTGTTGCCCTTGGGGGAGACGCCCAGCTTGCGGTCGCCGATCCAGGTCAGCGGGCGCAGGTAGCACGATTCCAGCTGGTTGGCGCGCACGACCTCGACCTGTGCCTGGTTCACCGCTTCCTGGGTGAACGGGATCTGCATGCGCAGGATCTTGGCGCTGTTGAACAGGCGCTTGGTGTGGTCTTCCAGGCGGAAGATGGCCGTGCCCTGCTCGGACTTGTAGGCCCGCACGCCCTCGAATGCGCCGCAGCCGTAGTGCAGCGTGTGGGTCAGCACATGGATCTTGGCATCGCGCCAGTCCACCAGCTGGCCATCCATCCAGATCTTGCCGTCACGGTCGGCCATCGAGGGAACAACGGGGCTCATAGGAACATCCTTGGGGTATTGAACAGAACACCAACCGGTATTTTAGGGCGCAGGGGCTGCCTCGGGGGCCGCAGACGCCGGCTCGGGCGTGGGGCGTACCAGGGTCCACTTCATGAGACGGCCACTCTTGAACTCGCAGGTCACATGCGACTGCGTGCCGTCGGTCCAGCGGTAGATCTCGGGCTGCTGGCCCTCCTCGGACAGGCGCTCGCCCAGGGAGCGCGTCATGGCCACCACGTGCATCAGCGACACCTTGGGCTTGAGCTTGACGTTGAGCATGACGGCGCTGCCCACATAGCCCATGGGCCGGTCCGAGGCCTTCCTCATGATGGACATCAGCCGCGTGAAATGCAGCAACAGCCACATCATGATGCCGCCGCCCACGGCGACCACACCCATCCAGCCATAGGACTGGTGCGCAGCCACCAGCAGTACGAGCAGGCCCAGAGGAATCAGGATATTGCGCAAATTCATGGCGCCGATTGTCTTAGGAGGCGCCGCAGGGCCGCTGCGGACAGTGCGTATGCCCCCGCAATGCGCTCGGCAAGCGCGTCAGCCCATCCCTCGGACGATGTTCATGGCCTCGTCCACGCGTTCGACGGCATGAACGGTCAGACCAGGGATGGCCTTCTTGGGCGCATTGGCCTTGGGTACCACGGCCATGGTGAAGCCCAGCTTGGCCGCTTCCTTCAGGCGCTCCTGGCCGCGCGGCGCGGGGCGCACTTCGCCGGCCAGGCCCACTTCGCCAAAGGCGAGGAATCCCTTGGGCAGGGCGCGGCCACGCAGGCTGGAAGTGATGGACAGCATGACGGCCAGGTCGGCCGCAGGCTCGCTGATGCGCACGCCGCCCACGGCGTTGACGAACACATCCTGGTCCGCGCAGGCCACGCCCGCGTGGCGGCTGAGCACGGCCAGCAGCATGGCCAGCCGGTCGCGGTCCAGGCCCACGGACAGGCGACGCGGCGCGGGGCCGCCCTGATCGACGAGGGCCTGTATCTCCACCAGCATGGGGCGCGTGCCCTCCAGCGTGACCAGCACGCAGGAGCCGGGCACGGGCTCGCTGTGCTGGGACAGGAAGATGGCGCTGGGGTTGGTCACGCCCTTGAGGCCCTTCTCCGTCATGGCGAAGACGCCGATCTCGTTGACGGCGCCAAAGCGGTTCTTGATGGCGCGCACCAGGCGGAAGTTGCTGTGCGTATCGCCCTCGAAGTACAGCACCGTGTCCACCATGTGCTCCAGCACGCGCGGTCCGGCCAGTGCGCCTTCCTTGGTCACGTGGCCGACCAGGATCACGGTGATGCCCGTGGTCTTGGCCGCGCGCGTGAGGTGGGCCGCGCATTCGCGCACCTGGGCCACCGAGCCCGGCGCCGAGGACAGCTGGTCCGAGTACACGGTCTGTATGGAGTCGATGACGACCACGGCCGGCTGGGTGGCCTCCATGGTGGCGAGGATTTTCTCCAGCTGGATCTCGGCCAGCACGTTGACCTGGCTGGCCTCCAGCCCCAGGCGGCGCGAGCGCAGCGCGACCTGGGCACCGCTTTCCTCGCCCGTGACATACAGCGTGGGCAGGCCGACGCGGTGCAGCGCGTCCATGGCCTGCAGCAGCAGGGTGGACTTGCCGATGCCGGGATCGCCACCAATCAGTACCACGCCGCCTTCGACAATGCCGCCGCCCAGCACGCGGTCCAGCTCCTCGATGCCGCTGGGCGTGCGCGCCACGTCCTGGGCCTCGATGGCCGACAGCGGCATCACGGCCTGGACATTGGCCAGGCCCGCATAGCCCTGGGGCTGGCTGAGCCGGTTCTTGCCCGCGCTCGCAGGCTCGGCAACGGCCTCGATCAGCGAGTTCCAGGCCCCGCAGGCCGGGCATTTGCCCAGCCAGCGCGGGCTGGTGCCTCCGCAGGCATTGCAGATGAACGTGGTTTTGTCTTTGGCCATGGGGTGAGCACTATACCGAGCAGTGGCTGCCGCCCTGGCACGCATGTTTCGCGCCTATCGCAGTTGCGTGACGGAAAGATATCGGTTATAGTTCACTTCTTCGCTGCAGAAAATGCAGTGAAAACGAAATTACTGCGGATTACCGCGCGATGGAGCAGTCTGGTAGCTCGTTGGGCTCATAACCCAAAGGTCGGAGGTTCAAATCCTTCTCGCGCAACCACCACGAAAAAAGCCCACTTCGGTGGGCTTTTTTTCGTCTGTACTTCCGTTCTTTTCTCCAGGCAGGTCAGCTGGGATCGTTCAGGTCTTCATGGTGGTCAGCCGTGCCCTGCTTCCAGTAAGAGGCCACGCGCATGCGCTTGGGCGATGCGCCCTTGGCCAGCAGCAGGCGACGCAGCTCGGCCATGGCGCTGTGCTCGCCCGCCGCCCAGATGTAGCCGTCGTCCTGGGGCAGCTCCAGCGCCTGAACGGCGTCGGCCAGCGATTCGACCCAATCGCAGTCCAGCCGGGCCGTGCTGCTCCACTGGCGGCGGTCGGCCGGGTTGCGCAGCTGCACGCGCACCACGGCGCGGCTGCCGGCGGGCAGTTCGGCCAGGCGCCGCTCGATGGCGGGCATGGCGGTCTCGTCGCCGAACAGCCAATGCCATGGCAGGTTGGCCGAGATCACCAGGCTGCCGCGCGGACCGGCCAGGCCCACCCACTGGCCCAGCGGGGCGGTCACGGCCCATTCGGTGGCGGGGCCGGCATCGTGCAGCGCGAAATCCATGATGAGGTTCTGGCGCGCGGCGTCGTAGCGCAGCGGCGTGTAGTCGCGCAACGTGGGGCGCTCGTCCTCCACGAAGGTCGGGCGGCCATCGAGCAGCACGGGAAGCGCGGGCAGTTCGCGCCCGGCCTGCGGCAGGATGAGCTTGACGTGGTCGTCAAAACCGGCGCTCACGAAGTCCTCCAGATCGGGGCCGCCCAGGGTCAGGCGGACAAAGCCGGGGCTGGGCTGCTCGCGCGAGAGCAATTGCACATGGCGGGCGCGGAAGGAATGGCGGACACGGTGGACGACGGGGGCCGGTGTCACGGCAGAGGTGGCTGGATTGGGCAAGTTCATTGGCGAAACGGCCTGCGACGGCCTAGAATGTTGATTTAGTCCACCAATTCTCTGTCATCCGTTGACTTTGTCAACGTATTTCCACAAGACCCTGCCATGAATGCCTCCCTGCCCGCCGATATCTTCGAGGCCATGCACGAGCTGCTGCACCTGTTCCGCTCGCGCATGCGCGAGGACATGGAGTCCATGGAGCCCGGGCTGACGCCCAACGAGGTGCGCGTGCTGATGTACGTGGGCCGGCACCCGGGCCGCACGCAAAGGGATCTGGTCGACCACAGCCACATGGACAAGGCCCAGCTCGCGCGCATGCTGGCGCAGCTGCAGGAGCAGGGATGGCTGGACCGCGAACCGGACGCCCGCGACCGCCGCGTGCGCTGCCTGAGCCTCAGCCCGCAGGGACAGGCCCTGTTCGACCGGCTGCGCCAGTCACGCCAGGCGCTGGCGGCCCGGCTGCTCAAGGATTGGGAGCCCGCCGCGCAACAGCAGTTGATGGCGCTGCTGGAGCGGGCCAGGGACAGCGTGGAGGCTGCGCCCTGATCAATCGACGGTCTTGTTCACGCGCGGCGCGACGGCGCACATGAGTTCATAGCCCAGCGTGCCTGCGGCCTCGGCCACCTCGTCGATGGGCAGCACCGCGCCGTTGCTGGCACGGCCCCACAGCGTGACTTCGCTGCCCATGCCGGCATCGGGCACGGGCGTCAGGTCCACGGCCAGCATGTCCATGCTCACGCGTCCCAGGGTGCGGGTGCGCACGCCGTTCACCAGCACGGGCGTGCCCGTGCCGCAGTGGCGTGGATAGCCGTCGGCATAGCCGCAGGCCACGGTGCCCAGGCGCAGGGGGCCGTCGGCCGTGAAGCGCGATCCATAGCCCACGCTCTGCCCCTCGGTCAGTTGCTGCACGCCGATGATGCGCGAGCTCAGTGTCTGCGTGGGCTGCAGGCCCCAGTGGGCCGCCGTGTGCTGCGGATAGTCGGGGGCGCTGCCGTAGAGCACGATGCCCGGCCGCACCCAGTCGCAGCGCACCAGCGCGTCGTCGCCCTGGCGCAGCGTGGCTGCGCTGTTGCCCACGCTGCGCTCGCCGGGCAGGTCGCGCGTGGCGTCATGAAAGCGCTGCAGCTGTGCCGAGATTCCGGGCTGTCCGGCCCCTGCGTCGGCATCGCTGAAATGGGTCATGAACGAGATTTCCTCCACCTGGGGCAAGGCGTTCAGCCGGGCCCAGGCCGCGCGGTATCGCTCGGGCGTGAAGCCCAGGCGGTTCATGCCGGAGTTCATCTTGAGGAAGACGCGGTGGCCGTTCTGCGTCTTGTGCGCGGCCAGCCAGTCGATCTGGGCGTCGCAGTGCACGGCATGCCAGATGGACAGGCGCGAGCACAGCTCCAGGTCGCGCGGCTCGAAGACCCCTTCCAGCAGCAGGATGGGGCCGCGCCAGCCCAGCTGGCGCACGCGTTCGGCCTCGGCCAGGTCCAGCATGGCGAAGCCGTCGGCGCCGCGCAGGGCCTCGAACACGTTCTCGATACCGTGGCCATAGGCGTTGGCTTTGACCACGGCCCACAATTTGGCATCGGGGACCGCCTGCCGCACCCGCTCCAGGTTGTGGCGAAGCGCGGCGGAATGGATGGTGGCAAGAATGGGACGCGGCATGGTTTTCACTCAGTCAGAAGCTTGGGATTCTGGCACTGCCAGCCAAAGGCCGCGTGATATAACCGCCAGTCACTTGCCACGGGGTCCTTATTTAACCGGTCAGCAGCCCTGCAGCTGACCCCATCTGCCTATCCATGAAGCGCGGTTTCTACACCATCATGTCAGCGCAGTTCTTCAGCTCGCTGGCAGACAACGCCCTGTTCGTGACCGCCGTGGAACTGCTGCGCACCAATGGCGCCCCCGAGTGGCAGCGCGCCGCCCTGGTGCCCATGTTCGCGCTGTTCTACGTGATCCTGGCCCCCTTCGTCGGCGCCTTTGCCGACGCCCTGCCCAAGGGGCGTGTGATGTTCATCAGCAATGCGATCAAGATCGTGGGCTGCCTGATGATGCTGTTCGGCAACCACCCGCTGCTGGCCTACGCCGTGGTGGGCCTGGGCGCAGCGGCCTACTCGCCGGCCAAGTACGGCATCCTCACCGAATTGCTGCCCGCCTCCCAGCTGGTCAAGGCCAATGGCTGGATCGAGGGGCTGACCATCACCTCCATCATCCTGGGCGTGCTCGTGGGCGGGCAGTTGCTGAGCCCGGGCATCTCGGCCCATCTGCTGGACTTTGACCTGCCGCTGCTGGACACGGGCGTGGACACGGCCGCCGAAGCGGCGATTGCCGTGCTGGTCGGCGTCTATGCGCTGGCCGCCTGGTTCAACCTGCGCATTCCGCTGACCGACACCATCCTGCGCCCGCTGCGCCAGGACCCCAGCAAGAGCCTGCTGGCCAACACCCTGGCCCTGCTGCCCGACTTCTGGACCTGCAGCCAGCGGCTGTGGGGGGACAAGTTGGGCCAGATCTCGCTGTCCACGACCACGCTGTTCTGGGGCGTGTCGGGCAACCTGCGCTACATCGTGCTGGCCTGGGGCGCGGCGGCCCTGGGCTACGGCACCTCCCAGGCATCGGCCCTGGTGGGCGTGGTGGCCATCGGCACGGCCGCAGGCGCCATCCTCGCGTCCATGCGCATGCGGCTGGACAACGCCACGCGCGTGATTCCGCTGGGCATCACCATGGGCCTGCTGGTGATCGCCATGATCTTCATCAAGAGCGTGTGGGTGGCCATTCCCTTCCTGATCCTGCTGGGCGGCCTGGGCGGCTTCCTGGTCGTGCCCATGAATGCGCTGCTGCAGCACCGCGGCCACAACCTCATGGGAGCGGGCCGCTCGATTGCCGTGCAGAACTTCAACGAGCAGGCCTGCATCCTGGCGCTGGGCGCCTTCTATGCGCTGTCCACCAAGTTCGGACTGTCGGCTTTCGGCGCCATCACGGTGTTCGGCCTGGTGGTGGCCGGCATCATGTGGCTGATCGGCCGCTGGCACGTCAGCAACGTGCGCAACCATCCCGAGGAAGTCGAGCGCCTGCTGGTGATTGCCCGCAAGGATTGTCATTGAGACTACCCCTGAGGCGCTTCGCGCCTTCCCCCAGGGGGACGACACCCTCGCGGCGGGGCGGCCCTGGCTCGGTGTCTCTCGCTTTGGGCCTCGCCAGTTCCATAGGGCGCTATCGATTGATAGGCCTGGTCTAAATGGTCTTCTCGTATTGTGTTCGGTGCGGGCTTTGCCTGACCGGGCACTTTTTCGTGGTTTTATGCATAGCCCGCTGCCCGTTCTCGCCCTGCTGTTCAACACCCTGGTCTGGGGTCTGGCCTGGTGGCCGTTTCGCGCCATGCACGAGGCTGGCCTGCATCCGCTGTGGGCCACGGCGCTGATGTATGCCCTGGTGCTGGCGGGGCTGGTGGCGCTGCGCCCGGCCAGCCTGCGCCAGGCGCTGCAGTACCCGGCGCTGATCCTGCTGGGCGCCTGCGCGGGCAGCAACAACATCGCATTCAACTGGGCCGTGACCATTGGCGATGTGGTGCGCGTGGTGCTGCTGTTCTATCTGATGCCGGCGTGGTCCGTGCTGCTGGCCTGGAAGATCCTGGGCGAGCGGCCCACGCCGGCCGCGCTGACGCGGCTGCTGCTGGCCTTTGGCGGGGTGGCGCTGGTGCTGGTGCCCGAGGGCACATTCAGCGGCGGCTCGCCCGGGCTGCTGCGCGGTCTGTCGCTGGCCGACGGCCTGGCACTGTTCGGCGGCTTCACCTTTGCGCTGACCAACGTGCTGCTGCGCCGCCTGCAGGCCGTGCCGGCGCAGGCGCGCATGCTGGCCATGTTCAGCGGCTGCATGGCCATGGGGCTGGCCAGCGCCTTCGCGGGCAGCAGCGTGGGGCTGGTGCCGCCCATGCCTGCGCCGCAGGCCGGCTGGATGCTGATTGCCGCCGGCCTGGCCGTGCTGCTGATGCTGGGCAACTGGGCGCTGCAGTTCGGCGCCGCGCGCCTGCCGGCCGGCGTGACCGCCGTGGTCATGCTGGCCGAGGTGGTGTTTGCCAGCGTCTCCTCGGTGTTGATTGCAGGCGAGGTGCTGACGCCGCGCACGCTGCTGGGCGGCGCCTGCATCATCGCGGCCGCGCTGCTGTCTGCACTGGCGCATGCACGGCGGCGGGGGGCTTGACGCCCCGCCCGTACTCACGCTGCGCAATCAGCCCGTGAGCTGCCCGGCCAGCAGCAGGTAGCCAGGCAGCCAGCCTGTGAGCACGCCCTGCGCAATGCACAGGGCGCCCGTCACGCGGCCGATGTTGCGGCCCAGGGCCAGCAGCACGAAGAACATGGCCCACAGCACGGCCCAGGCCGCCCAGTTGGCCGCCATCCACCAGTCGATGGCGGTGCGCGCGCCCAGCAGGGTGTCAATGGCCACGGGCACGGCGGTGATGGCCACGAACAGGCTGAACCAGCCCAGGCCCCGGCCATCGGCGCCCGTGAAGCGGTTGATGGCCACCCACAGGTAGGTGAAGGCGAACAGCAGGGTCAGCGCGCCGGTCTTGACCGAAGCCGCATCGGGCTCGGGCCCGAAGGCGGAGGCCAGGCCGATGATCAGCGAGACCAGGCCCGCGAACACGTTGATGACCCAGATCTCCCGGTCGGCGATGCGCCCCAGCATCCACAGGCCGTTCAGGCACAGCACGGCGCCCACGTAGAACAACGACAAACCCAGCCACATCGCAAGTCTCCTTTTGCTTTTTTGCTTTGAAGTGCCTTGCGCGCCGTGTTCATTTCCCGGAACGAGCGCGCACGGCAAGGCGCCGCCGCCCCGTGGCCGGGTGCAGCGGCGTCCGTGAAACAGTTCATCCCCGGGCCCGCCCCTGGTGGGCATCTGCGTGCTGGCGGAAGGGTCCGCTGCAGAGATGCCGCCTGTGATCCAGGGCAGGTGCACCGGCGCGGCCCTTGCCGGGCACGCGGCGGTGGAGTGTGCCGGCAGGCGGTGCTGCCGGTCTTTGGCGCCGGTCCTTGTGCCTCAGGCCGCCTGCGTCTGCAGGCGGCGGCGGGCGCGTTCCAGCTGCTGCGCCACCTGGCGCGGGTTCATGCCGTACATGTCGGCAAAGCCGGCTTCTGAGGTCTGGCCGCTGGCCTCGAAGGCGCGCAGCAGCGCCTCGTCGCGTGCGGTGCGCGCATCGGCCTCGGCCAGTGCCTCGGCCACCAGGGTGTTGGTGGCCTCGTCACGGCCTTGCACGCGCGCCGCGTAGTCGTCGCGCGACAGGCCCGATGCCTCGTAGGCCGCGATGATGCGGTTGCGCAGCTTGGGCGCCAGATCTTCGGGCGAGCGGTGCTGGCGGCGGCGGAAGACTTCGATCAGCGCATGGTGCACATGCTCGGGCGCCATGGCCTCGACCGACTGGCCCTGCAGGTCATGCCGGGCCTGGCCGCTGGCCACCACGGTGAGGTAGCGGCTCGAGCGCGTGTGCTGGGACAGGGCCAGCTTGAGCTGGTCGCGGTCAATGGCTTCAGGATGGGCGGCCAGCAGGTCTTCGAAGATGCCGCGCTTGAGCGGCAGCGGCTGCTCGCCGAACAGGTTCGGATGCCATTGGGCCAGTTGCGCCAGCAGCGGGTGCTGGGTGCGCACGGGCCTGGAAGCGTTGGCCTCGGCACTGGCGGCCGTGCCGGATGCGGCGTCGGCGGCAGGCTCGGTGGCCTTGCCCTTGTTGCGGCCACGTCCGCCACGGCGCGAGCGCTTGCGGCCCTGGCCATCGGCGCTGGCTGCAGCCTGCGGCTCGGTGCCGGCAGCGGCGTCCGCCGGCAGCGCGGCGCTCTGTTCTTGCGGTTCAGACACGGATTCAGTCATGGCGGAGCACGTGGGCTTGGAGAAAACGAAACCCCGCATCATGCCAGCATTGCAAAGTCTTGCGCGGGCATAGGCCCCACGGCGTCGCGCTGGAGGCACAGATGCGCAGTCGGTACGCGGCGGGTCTCAGGCCAGCAGGGCCTCGTCCAGCACCTCGATCCAGTGGCGCACGGGCAGGTCCGTGCCGTTTTGCAGGTGGACGATGCAGCCCATGTTGGCCGAGAGGATGGCGGCGGGCCGCCGGGCATCGAAGCCTTCGGTCAGCGCACCGATCTTGCGGTCGCGCAACTGGTGCGAGAGTTCAGGCTGCAGCACCGAGTAGGTTCCCGCCGAGCCGCAGCACAGGTGCGACTCGGTGCGCGCCACGCGCAGCTCGAAGCCCAGCCTGGCCAGATGGGTTTCCACGCCGCCGCGCAGCTTTTGTCCGTGCTGCAGCGTGCAGGGCGGGTGGTAGGCCATGGGCGCGGCCGGTGCGCGCACCCTGCCCTGCAGGCGCTCGGCCAGCTCGGGCAGGAGCTCAGGCAGCAGCTCGCTCAGGTCGCGCGTGAGGGCGCTGATGCGGGCTGCCTTGTCCGCGTACTGCGCATCGTCCTTGAGCAGATGGCCGTATTCCTTGACGGTGACGCCGCAGCCCGAGGCATTCATGACAATGGCCTCCACCGCGCCGCTGTCCACCTGCGGCCACCAGGCGTCGATATTGGCGCGCATCTGCGCCTTGCCGCCTTCCTGGTCGTTGAGGTGGAATTTCACGGCGCCGCAGCAACCGGCCTTGGGCGCGATCACGGTCTGTATGCCGGCCGCATCCAGCACGCGCGCGGTGGCGAAGTTGATGCGCGGCATCATGGCCGGCTGCACGCATCCGGCCAGCAGCAGCACCTTGCGCGCATGCTCGCGCACGGGCCAGGCGCCCGCATCCTGGGGCTGGGGCACTTTCTCGGCCAGGACTTCGGGCAGCAGGCCGCGCACGGCCTGGCCCAGCTTCAGGGCCGGGGCGAACAGCGGCGAGTTCAGCCCCTCCTTGAGCGCCCAGCGCCTGGCGCGCTCGCCGAAGGGGCGCGGCACCTGTTCCTCGACGATCTTGCGGCCTATGTCCACCAGGTGGCCGTACTGCACGCCGCTGGGGCAGGTACTTTCGCAGTTGCGGCAGGTCAGGCAGCGGTCCAGGTGCTGCTGGGTGGCGCGCGTGGGCGTCTCGCCCTCCAGTACCTGCTTGATCAGGTAGATGCGGCCACGCGGCCCGTCCAGCTCGTCGCCCAGCAATTGGTAGGTCGGGCAGGTGGCCGTGCAAAAGCCGCAGTGCACGCACTTGCGCAGAATGGCTTCGGCCTCCTGGCCCTCGGGCGTGGCGCGGTACTGGGGAGCGAGTTGGGTCTGCATGGTGGGGCTCTTGTTGTATGGGTATCGGGGAACGGTCAGGCACGGCAGCCGGACGCGGCGGTCACGCGCGAGGCGCGGCCCGCCGGCCCAGCAGCAGGGGCAGCCGCGCACGGTCGGCCCACAGCGGCGGCAGGGACAGCAGGCACAGCACCACGGCCAGCGGCACGACGAACACAAAGCCCAGGTGCCGGAAACCCAGCGCACCCGCAATGCCGCCCAGCAGGAACATGGACAGCAGCCCTGCGAACAGCCGCAGCCGCACATGGTTGGCGTGGACCCGGTGCTCGGGCGGGCTGCCATGGCGGTTCCAGTAGAGCGCGCGGCCCAGCTCCATGCCCAGGTCGGTGATCACGCCCGTCATGTGCGTGGTGCGGATCTGCGAGGACGACATCTTGGTCACCGTGGCGTTCTGCAATCCCATGATGAAGGACAGCAGCAGCACGGCCAGCGGCACGGCGAACGGCGTGGGCCAGGCCAGCATGGCCGCGCCCAGCACGCCGAAGAGCAGCATCAGCGCGGCTTCCAGCAGCAGCGGCAGCGCATAGCTGCTGCGCAGCCGGTGGTGGCGCGCCCAGTTGACCAGCAGCGACGTCGCGGCCGCGCCGCACAGAAAGGCCAGCAGCGCGCCGCAGGCACTGAGCACCAGCGCCGTATTGCCCAGCACGAGGTTGTCGGCCAGCAGCGAGACAAAGCCCGTCATGTGCGAGGTATAGGAGTGCACCAGCAAAAAGCCGCCCGCATTCACCGCACCCGCGTTGAAGGCCAGCAGCAGGCCCAGCGTGCGGTTGCTGGCCACCGTGCGGTGCCGGTCCGTGAGCAGGTGCAGGTGGTGGCGCATGCGCATGGGCGGAGCCAGGCGTTGGCCCGGCCTACCAGGCGGCGGCCAACCGGCCGCGGTTGAAGATGCCCGCAGGATCGAAGGCCTGCTTGAGCCGCGCATGCAGCGCGGCCGTGGCATCGGCCGCCTGGGCGTCGAAATCGGGCTCGGCGCCGGGCTGTTCTGCGGCATCGGAGCGGAACAAGGTGGCCGATCCGCCCGCTGCTTTTGCCAGCGCGCGCAGCGCATGGCCCAGCGCACGCGGCGCCTGTACCCAGCGCAGTGCGCCGTGCCATTCGATCAGCGGCCCCGTGCAGCCGTCCGGCAGCGCCAGGGCCGGAGCCGTCTGCGGCACGGACAGGCGCCACAGCGCATGGCCCGGCGCGCGTGCGGTGAACCAGGGCAGCTGCTGCTCGCGGCAGGCCTGCCAGTCGGCCGCAGCACTGTGCATGCGCTCGCCACCCAGGCGCTCGCAGGCCGCCTGCACGGCGGCACGCGCGCCGCGCAGGCGCAGGTACAGCACGCCCTGGGCTGCGCCGTCTTCCTGCAGCCAGCAACTGGCATTGAGCGGCAGCGGCTGCCCGCCCCAGGCATTGAGCCAGTCCAGCGCCTGCTGCTGAGTGCATTCGAAGCGCAGCGTGGCCTCGGCAGGCGCCACGGGCAGCACCTTGAGGCTGACCTCGGTGATCAGGCCCAGCGCGCCCCAGGAGCCCGCCATCAGCCGCGAGACGTCGTAGCCCGCCACGTTCTTCATGACCTGCCCGCCGTAGCGCAGCAGCTCTCCCTGGCCGTTGATCATCTCCAGCCCCAGCACGAAGTCGCGCACGGCGCCCACGCTGGCACGCGAAGGCCCGGACAGGCCGGCCGCCACCATGCCGCCCACGGTGGCGCGGCCTGCGTCTTGGCCATCGAAATGCGGAGGCTCGAAGGCCAGGCACTGCCCCTGTGCGGCCAGCAGGGCCTCGACCTCGGCCAGCGGCGTGCCGGCGCGCACGGTCACGACCAGCTCGCTGGGCTCATAGCTGACCACGCCGGCCAGCGCCCGCGTGTCCAGCAGCTCGCCCTGCAGGGCCAGGCCGTGAAAATCCTTGGTGCCGCCGCCGCGTATGCGCAGCGGCGTGGCGTCGGCCGCAGCAGCGCGCACGCGCTGGGCGATCTGGAGGAGGTGGCTTTGGGCTGAATCCATGGCCTGCATCGTAGCGGCTGGGCCCTTTTGCGCCTCGGTGCGGACCCGTGAATTTTTTGAACGGTGCGCTTGAAGTTCTGCGGGCGGCGCAAAACAGCCGGGACGAAAAAGCAAAGACGCCATCTCTGCAGCGGCTCCAAAGCAAAAAAGGCCCCGGTGCAAGCACCGAGGCCAATCCGCAATGAACTCTCTGGAAACCGATCAGCGGTAGTACGCCACCTCGCCGTGCGTGGTGATGTCCAGACCCTGGCGTTCGGACTCTTCGCTGACGCGCAGGCCGACGACCAGGTCGCAGATCTTGTAGGAGATGCCAGCCACCACGCCGGACCAGACGATGGTCAGCAGCACGCTCTTGACCTGCACCCACACTTGATGGCCCATGTTGAAGTCTGCGGGCTCGATGCCGCCCAGGCTGGAGGCGCAGAACACGCCGGTCAGGATGGCACCCAGGATGCCGCCCACACCGTGCACGCCGAACACGTCGCAGACGTCATCGACCTTGAGCAGCTTCTTGAGGCCCGACACACCCCACAGGCAGACGGGACCGGCGATCAGACCCATGACGATGGCGCCCATGGGGCCCACGAGGCCGGCCGCCGGGGTGATGACCACCAGGCCGCCCACGGCGCCCGAGGCGGCGCCCAGCATCGAGGCCTTGCCCTTGTGCAGGGCTTCGGCAGCCAGCCAGGAGATGGTGGCGGCGCCCGTGGCGACGATGGTGTTGATGAAGGCCAGGCCGGCAATGCCGTTGGCAGCACCTGCCGAGCCGGCGTTGAAGCCGAACCAGCCCACCCACAGCAGCGAGGCACCGACCATGGTCAGCGTCAGGCTGTGCGGAGGCAGTGCCTCGCGGCCGAAGCCGATGCGCTTGCCCAGCATGTAGGAGCCCACCAGACCGGCGATACCGGCGTTGATGTGCACCACGGTGCCGCCGGCGAAGTCCAGCGCGCCGTCCTTGCCCAGCAGGCCGCCACCCCAGACCATGTGGGCCATGGGGATGTAGCTGAAGGTGAACCACAGCACCGAGAACAGGATCACGGCCGAGAACTTGATGCGCTCGGCGAAGGCGCCGACGATCAGGGCCACGGTGATGGCGGCGAACGTGGACTGGAAGGCCACGAACACGTACTCGGGAATGGTCGGCAGCGCGCCGGCCAGCGTGTCGGGTGCAATGCCCTTGAGGAAGATCTTGCTGAAGCCGCCGAAGAAGTTGCCTTCGCCGGCAAAGGTCAGCGAGTAGCCGTAGACGGCCCACAGCAGCGTGATCAGCGAGAAGATCACGAACACCTGGCAGAGCACGGACAGCATGTTCTTCGTGCGCACCAGGCCGCCGTAGAACAGTGCCAGGCCCGGGATCACCATCAGGATCACCAGCATGGTCGAGGTCAGCATCCAGGCCGTGTCACCGGCGCTGAGTGCGGGGGCCGGCGCCTCGGCTGCGGCCGCGGCGGCGGGGGCTGCTGCAGCGGCTGCATCGGCAACGGCTGCAGCGGCGGCGGGCTCCTGTGCCAGGGCAGCGGCGCCTGCGGCCAGCAGGCCCAGCCCCAGGCCCATGGAAAGAAGTCGTTTGGTCATGGCAGTCTTTCGGGAAACGAGGGGTTGAAACTCACAGTGCGCTGTCGCCGGTCTCGCCGGTACGGATGCGGACGGCCTGCTCGATGGGCAGCACGAAGATCTTGCCGTCACCGATCTTGCCGGTGCGCGCAGCGGCCTCGATGGCATCGATCACCTGGTCCACCAGCGCGTCGGGCACGGCGGCCTCCAGGCGCAGCTTGGGCAGGAAATCGACCACGTATTCCGCGCCGCGATACAGCTCGGTATGGCCCTTTTGGCGGCCGAAGCCCTTGACTTCGGTCACGGTGATGCCCTGCACGCCGATGTCGGAGAGCGCCTCGCGCACCTCGTCGAGCTTGAAGGGCTTGATGATGGCGGTCACCAGTTTCATGATGCTTTGCTCCTCAGGTCCGGTTACAGGGTCTTGGTCAGCGTCACGATCAGGCGCGCCTTGTTGACGTCACCGAAGTACGACTTCTTGTTCGCACCCGTCACGGCCGCGCCCAGCGACACGCCGTCGCCGAAATCGTAGGCACCGCCCACGCTGTAGTCCATATAGTTGGGCACGCCCAGGCCCTTGATGTCGCTGGCAAAGCGGGTGAAGCCCAGCGATGCCTTGACCGTCACCTTGGGTATCACTTCCTGGGTGAAGCCCAGCCACAGGTAGCCGGTGTTGCGGCCCGACAGTCCCGAGCCGGCCTTCTCGCCGGCCCAGCCGAAGTAGTCCTTGGACACGGTGTGCGAGTACTTGGCCGTGAACGGTCCATAGGTGGCCGCGCCATACAGCTCAGTGGTGTTGCCACTGGAATTGCCCGAGTACAGGTACTGCAGCGCGCCGAAGTCCAGGTCCACCTCGCCGGCCTTGAACTTGTAGCCGCCGTAGAAATCGGTTTCCAGCGAATTGCGGGGGAGCCAGTCCACGCTGGAGTTCCAGTTGCCGATGTACCAGCCGCTGTCGCCGAAGGTGTAGTCGAAACCGCCTTGCAGGGCAGGCTTGACGGCCTTGTTGCGTCCCGTGTCCTGGTCCTGTCCGCGGAACTTGTAGTTCGTCGTCAGGGACACATTGGCCGTGAGCTGGGCGTGGGCCCAGAGCGGAGCGATGGCGACACAGGCGATGGCGAGCGACTTGAGGCTGGCACGGGACATGGGATCCTCCGGTTTGAAAAATTTCGTGACAACCGGGTTAAGCACGGACCGTGCCAGTCTTTTGATGCCGGGGCGTGCGCCTTTCCGGCTCCCCAATGCGGCGCTGCAACACACAGCGATGCACCGGCTTTGTGCAAAAAATGTGCACCGATGCGGCGATAGCGGGCACTCACATGGCGCATCATCAAAAATGCACCAAGATAGTGCATATCACATTGCAATCCTGCTTGCTCTGCCCTAAGAGGCCTGGTATTGCTAGAACGCACTGTAAGCAGGGACTCTCAAAACGCCTGCATCGGGGTATTCCGATATCGATGATTTTCCAAATAAACACCACCTTGCATCCCAGATAAGGCAATTGCTTACATATCCAGGATATTTCCGACCCCTCATTTGATTGCCCTATGGCCATCGGCTTGTCTATGATCCCCGCTCACCAAGAGCAGGGAGGCCGCCCCAGGGCGGCGCGCACTATGACACGCCGAGTCACCATACACACGCCATTGGGCGAGCAGCTGCATTTCCGTGAATTGCGCGGCCAGGAAAACATCAGCCAGCTCTTCAGCCTCGATGTGGAAATGCTCAGCGAAAGCGAAAGCATCGATCCCAAGGCCCTATTGGGCAAAAACGCCACCATCCAAATAGAAACCCAGGGCGGTGGCAGGCGCTTCATCGACGGCATCGTCACCCGCTTTGGCATGCAGGGCCAGGACCATCGCCACTACGCCTACAAGGCCCGCCTGAGCCCCTGGCTGTGGCTGGCCACGCGCAAGAGCGACTTTCGCATCTTCCAGAACCAGACCGTGCCCGACATCATCGAGCAGGTATTGGGCGTCTATGGCCATCCGCTGCAAAAGAAACTCACGCGTGCCTATCGCAGCTGGGACTACTGCGTTCAATACAACGAAAGCGATTGCGACTTTGTCTCGCGATTGATGGAGCACGAAGGCATTTACTACTTCTTCGAGCATGCCTCGGGCCAGCACACCCTGGTGCTGTGCGACGACATCATTGCCTCGCACAGCGTATTGCCCGGGGGCGCCTCCATTCCCTTTTATCCCCCGGAAAAAGCCGCTGCAGGCGATCAGGAAAACATCCACGCCTGGCAGCTGGAGCAGGAAATCAAATCGGGCCGCCATTACAGCGACGACTACGACTTCAAGAAACCCCGGGCCGACCTCACCCACCTGCGGCGCGACCCGCCGGGCCACGCCCATGACGGCCACGAAATCTACGAATGGCCAGGCGGCTACACCCAGCTGAGCGACGGCGAGGACTACATCCGCGTGCGCCTGAAGGAAAGCCTCACGGGCCAAAGCCGGGTGCGGGGCCAGTCCTGCCACCGGGCGCTGGCCACGGGCTACACATTCAGCCTCTACAACTACCCGCGCGGCGACCAGAACCAGCAGTACCTGATCACGGGCCTGAGCTACCACCTCAAGGAAAACCCCCGCGTCAGTGCCGTGGCCCCGGGCGCCAAGGGCAGCGCCGCGGAGGACGGCTCCTTCCAGCGCTACGAGTTGCAGGCCCAGCCCACGAGTCTTGCCTACACGCCACAGCGCACCACGCCCAAGCCGCGCACCACGGGCCCGCAGACCGCCGTCGTCGTGGGCCCGGCCGGAGAAGAAATCTGGACCGACGAATACGGCCGCATCAAGGTGCAGTTCCACTGGGACCGGCTGGGCGGCATGAACGAGAACTCCAGCTGCTGGATCCGCGTGGCCACGAACTGGGCGGGCCCGGGGTTCGGGGCCATCTCCATTCCGCGCATAGGGCATGAAGTCGTCGTCGACTTCCTCAACGGCGACCCTGACTACCCGCTGGTCACGGGCTGCGTCTACAACGCGGCCAACATGCCGCCCTGGGCGCTGCCGGCCAACGCCACGCAATCGGGCATCAAGACCAGATCGAGCAAGGGCGGCGCCGCAGGCGCGGGCCTGAAGAACGGACCGGGCGACGCCAACGCCATCCGCTTCGAGGACAAGGCCGGTCAAGAACAGCTGTGGCTGCACGCGCAAAAGGACCAGCTCACCGAAGTCGAGAACGACGAGGACAAATGGGTCGGCAACGACCGGCGCAAGACGGTGGACCGGGACGAGACCAGCGTCATCCACCGCGACCGCACGGAGACCGTGGACCGCGACGAGACCATCACCGTGCACAACAACCGCACGGAGCGGGTGGACCACAACGAGAAGGTCAGCATTGGCGACAACCGCAACGAAGATGTTGGCATCGACGAGAACATCTCGATCGGCAAGAACCGCAGCAAGACCATCGGCAAGACCGAGACCGACAAGATAGGCCAGAACTGGCACGTCACGGTCGGCCTGCTCAAGACACAGACCATAGGCATGGCCTACATGCAGAACGTGGGTGTGATGAAGATGATGAACATCGGCGTCAACTACATGGAGAACATCGGTGTGGCCATGCAGACCACGGTCGGCATGAGCCAGAACCTCACCGTGGGGCAGGAGCGCCAAGTCAAGGTCGGCAGCAAGCAAAGCACGGAAGTGGGCTCGCAGTACTCGCTGACCGTGGGCGGTGGTGGCGGTGGCGGTGGCGCGGGAGCCGGTGGCGGCATGGCCATGAACATCACGGCGCCCGGTGGCGGTGGCGGTGGTGGCGGCGGCAGCGGTGGAGGCGGAGGTGGCAAGGCCTCCCAGCTCACCATGGATGGGCAAAGCATTGAGCTCAACGCCGCCAAGATCCGGCTCGAAGCCCAGCAGGAAATCCTGCTGACCTGCGGCAAAAGCACCATCCGCATCACGCCCGGCGACATCCAGATTCTCTCGCCCACGGACCGGCTCAACTGCTGAGGCCCGCATGTCCTGCAGCCCCTGCATTCCCCGCATCCGCCGTCCCGTTCTCTCTCACCTCTCCAGGAGCAGCCTCGCATGAGTGGCCAACCCGCAGCCCGTATCACCGACAGCGTCGTCAAGGGCAAGATCGTCACCGGCTCGCTCACCGTGCTCATCGGCAGCCAGGGCGGCCTGGCCTGCTCCGTCTGCCCAGGTGGCATCACCGTCAGCTCCCCCGTCAACCCCCAGCTGGGCGCCAAGGTCCTGCTGGGCGCACAAGACCTGGACTTTGCCCTGCCGTCGGCCGCGCTGCCTGTGGCCTGGCAGCGCCAGTACAGCAGCTACGTCAACCCCGAGCACGGCGCTGCCTGCGGCCTGCTGGGCCATGGCTGGCACCTGCTGCAGGAGCTCAGCATCCGCCTGCAGGACGAGGCCACCTTGCTGCTGGACGCCAGCGGCCGCGTCATCACCTTCGACCAGCCCCTGGTGCCGGGCGGCCAGCTGCACAGTGCCAGCGAAGACATCTGGCTGCTGCGCGGCGGCAGCACGGAGCCGGACGGCGGTACTGCGCCCTGGGCCGCCAATCCTCGCTGGTCGCATGTGGAGCAGGCACTGGTGCGCAACCCGCAAGCCATCCTTGCGGTCAGCGGTGATGGGGACACGCTCTGGGGCTTTGGTCCTGCGCCCGGTGAACCTGCCCGGGATTGTGCACAGAGTCCCTGGCGCCTCATGGCCCAGATCGACCGCTTCGGGCGCCGCCAGCTCTACCACTACAGCGACGGCACCACACCCGAGGCCGGCCACAGTGCGAGCAAGGACCTCATCCCCGCAGGCCGCCTGGTCTCGCTGAGCGACGGCACAGGCCGGCGCTACCGGCTGCTGCACCAGCGCATCCATGGCGGCAAGGACGCGCAGGGACTGAACGGACTGTGGGGCGCCGACGACGGCTGGCGGGTCACAGGCGTGGATCTGGTGCAAGACCCGATGCATCCCCTGTCCGCGCCCATCGCCCTCGTGCGCTACGGCTACAGCAGCGCAGGCGACCTCATCACCGTCCACGACCGCGCAGGCCAGCTCGTGCGCGAATTCGAATGGGACCACCACCGCATCAGCGCCCACCGCCATGCCAGCGGACCCTGGCACCGCTACCGCTACGAGAGCGCCCAGCCCGGTGCCCGCGTCATCGAGCACAGCAACCAGGAAGGCCTCAGCTACCGCTTCGACTACCTGGCCCAACCGCCGGGCCCGGACGGCCAGCCGCGTGCCGCCACCCGCGTCAGCGACAGCCTGGATCGCATCGAGACCTACTACTTCGAAGGCGCAGCGGGCCTGTCGCGCCTCATCGCCCACCACAAGGCCGATGGCAGCCGCTGGCTGCAGGCCTACGACAGCTTCGGCCGCCTGGCCTCGCGCACCGACCCGCTGGGGCGCAGCGTGCACCTCAGGCGTGATGGCCAGGGCCGGCTCATCGGCGTGCAACTGCCCGACGGGCGCAGCACCCAGCAGGAACACGACGAAGCCACCGGCCGCCTGCTGCAAAGCACTGACACCGCAGGGGCCACCACCGGCTACCAATACGACGCCTGGGGCCGCCTCACCCAGATCACCCAGGCCGATGGCAGCACCGAGCGCTACCACTACCCCGATCCCCAGGAAGCGCCGCTCACCTGCGACAGCCCCCGGCGCATCGAAGACGCGCAGGGCGGCAGCAAACAGCTGGCCTGGAGCGACGCGGGCCAACTGCTCAGCTACACCGACTGCTCGGGCCACAGCACGCACTACCACTACGACCGCTGGGGGGCGCTCATCGAAGTGGACAACGCCCTGGGCCAGCGCCAACGCCACCAGCGCGACGGCCAGGGCCGCATCGTGGCCAGCGAACTGCCCAACGGCCAGATCGAGCGCTACCACTACGACAGCGCAGGCCACCTCACGCGCATCGATCCGGCCCAGCCTGCGGGCACCTCCAGCGAAACCCAGACCGCCGACCCCAGCATCCACCTGCGCTACGACCTCTGGGGCAGGCTGGTCCAGCGAACACATGGTGGCCTGAGCCTGTCCTTCGAATACGACAACGCTGGCCGCCTTCTGCGCCTCGTCAACGAGAACGGGGCGCAAAGCCGCTTTGCCTGGGACGCGCTGGACCGGCTCGTGCAGGAAGAAGGGTTTGACCAACGGCTGCAGCGCTACCGCTGGGACGCGGCAGGCCAGCTCATGGAAGCCACGGACGGCAACGCCGCGCAGCAAAGCAGCAGCCACTACCGCTGGGACGAAGGCGGGCGCCTCGCCGAACGCCAGCTGCCCGCCACGCCCCATGCGCCCGCACAAACCCACCGCTACGAATGGGATGCCGCCGGGCGCCTCACGGCGGCCAGCGTATGGCAGCACACCGGCGAGAACACCGCAGAGAACACCATCCAACTGCAAAGCCGCATAGCACTGGAGCGCGACGCCCTGGGCCGCATCACCGCAGAAGTGCAGCAGCTGTACCGGCCTGGCAAGGACGGCAACAGGAACGGGAGCGCAGACCAGATCGAATACGAACACCGCATCGCCCACACCCTGGACCCCCTGGGCGCACGCCAGCACAGCCAGCTGCAAGGCCTGGGAGAGATCGCCTGGCTCACCTACGGCTCAGGGCATGTGCATGGACTGCAGCTCAACGGAGCCAGCCTCATCGACTTCGAGCGCGACAACCTGCACCGCGAAGTCCGCCGCAGCCTGCACCCACCCACCGCCGCAGCAGATGCGCAAAACTCCCTGCAGGTGCAACGCCAATGGGACAGCCTGGGCCGCCTCACGGCCCTGGGCACCACGGGCCTGCAAGCGCTGCAGCACACTGACCTGACAGACACCGGCGCCCAGGTCCACACCCTCATAGGCCAGATCCTCGGCCGTCGCTACCACTACGACAGCCTGGGCCAGCTCGTTGCCATCGAACAGGCCGGCGCCCCGGGCCAGGCCGCGCAGCTGCTGCGCTACGGCTACGACAGCGCAGGACGCCTCAGAGCGGCCACCGACAGCCAGGAGCCCCAGACCACCACCCGCTGGCAGATCGACCCTGCCGGCAACCGCCTGCCAGCACCCAGCGCTCCGGGCCAGACGAACACCCAGGACAACTGGGCTGCCCAGGTCCACGCGCACTGGCGGCACACCGACTTCAACCTCATGGGCCTGGCCCACCTTGCAGGCCAGCGGCAAGGCCCGTGCAGCGCTGGGAAGACAACCGCATAGGCTTCACCGAAGACCGCGTCTGGCGCTACGACCCCTGCGGCAACCGCATCGCGCAAATGCAGGCGGACCACAGCCAGCAGCAACTGCACTACGACGGAGCCCACCAGCTCATAGCGGTGCGCAGCAGCCAGATCCAGGGCAACGCCGAGCAACTGCGCCACCACAGCCGCTACACCTACGACGCCCTGGGCAGGCGCCTGAAGCAGCAGGTCGAAAGCGCGGACTCCACAGAATCCACCCGCACCCACTACTACGGCTGGGACGGCGACCGCCTCATCCACACCGAACGCCAGCAGCATGGCGACGACACCCGCCACATAGAACACACCATCTACGAACCCGGCAGCTTCACACCCCTGGTGCGCCTGAGCACCACGGCCAGCGGCGACCCGCAAAGCGAGCCCCACCTCCTGGTGCAAGCCATCACCGCAGGCCTGCCCGACCAGGACGACCCCAACCACACGCCGGCCCTGGCCCTCATGCAAACCATGCTCAGCGCCATGCCGCGCGACATGCAGCAAGACGCCGCCCGCCACCTGCGCCACACCCTGGAGCACGGCCTGCCGCCCAGCGCCCAGGCCATGCTGGGCGAACAGGCAGACAGCACTACACGCCTGCTCAGCGGCATGCAGGCCCAACTGCAGAAACAGGAAAAAGAACAGCACGCCCGCATCGCCATCCACCACTACCACTGCGACCATCTGGGCACGCCCATGGCCCTGACGGACCAGACCGGCCAGGTGGCCTGGGCCGCAAAGCTGGACCCCTGGGGCAATGTGCTGCGGGAGTACAACCCGCAGGGCCTGCACCAGGCGATCCGGCTGCCGGGGCAGCACCATGACAGGGAAACGGGGCTGTATTACAACCGGCATCGGTATTACGATCCGGTGGTGGGGAGTTATGTGAATCAGGATCCGATTGGGTTGACTGGAGGTGCAAATATGAGCAGCTACCCAACAAATCCTGTGGATTGGATTGACCCACTGGGATTAAATAAGATGGGGAGAGGTAAAAGTGGTTTTTATGGGCAAAAGCCTAAACCTCCGGTAAAGCCAGATCCAACATCAACGGGGAAAATTGCTGAAGGCTGGAATCAGACGAAACAGAAAGTTTCCGATGTGACGGATTCATTTGCAGAATTGATGAACAAACTCTCAGGCAAGGATGATATGCAGAAGAGGACTGACGAAGCAATTGTTTGCACGAAACAGGAGAATAAAGAAACCAAAGAAGCTTCAATTCCCTCAGACATCATTACCCCGGACTCTAGAGGTGTTGGAGTGATAAGACCTCCATCTCCATCCGAAATCGGAGTTGGGGAAAAATGCATTAGCCAAAGGCTAAGAGTCATGCAGTCAGGGCCAATCCCAGGTTTGTCAGCGCCTGGTCAATAAAATATTTGTATGAGAAAATATATATATAAAGCAACAGTCATTGCTATATCAGTTTATGCAGGATATTGGCTGGGTATCTATAAAAACAATCAATACACTATGGAGTATATGAATTTCTTAAATAGTCAGTATATTGCAATAAGAGCAGCCAATGGAATTCATGGCATATCAAATATGAAAAATCATATTATGAATAAAAATCTTTTACTTTGCGAAATGAAAAAGGAAGTTTCTCGTCTTTCAGAAGATTGGATGGATTGCAAATCTGATAAAGCTTGTTCAAAAGAGGTTGAGGGTGGGTTTTTTTCAAAAATCGATGGAATAATATCTGAATTTAAAAATGAAACCTGCGAAGATAACTAATTACCAAAATACCATCAAATTCAATACTATATTAGCGAGCAGCATGCAATCCTAACTGTAAGCACAATACAAATAACAAGCAGATCATCCCTATCCACTACCAACAAAGCGCCCCCAAAAACAGAGGGGCCAGGTGGCCTGGGCCGCCAAGCTGGACCCCTGGGGCAATGTGCTGCAGGAGTACAACCCGCAGGGCATCCACCAGGCGATCCGGCTGCCGGGGCAGCACCATGACAGGGAAACGGGGCTGTATTACAACCGGCATCGGTATTACGATCCGGTGCTGGGGAGTTATATCAATCAGGATCCGATTGGTTTGATGGGTGGATGGAACTTATCTGGATATTCAGAAGGTTCTCCCTTGAATTATTTCGATCCAGTCGGACTCGCCACAAAGGAGCAAGTTGATACAGCGGTTAACGTGCTGAAGGGGCAATTCCCCGAAATACTAAAAACACCGAAATCAGTTACTGGCGTTGTAGGTTTATCTGGAACGCTTGGGCAAGTTCTTGCCGGCAGAACAGATCTTAGTGGGAATATTCAATACAACGCAGATATTTATGACGAAGACGGCGTTTCCATGTGTGATAGTAAATTAGATGATTTTCTTCAAACAATGGCGCATGAAATGCAGCATTTAAACGAGAGTGTTTTTGATAGAATTGGATTAAGTACGGGTCAGCTACTGAACAGAATTTCGCCAAAATTTTCTAGCATCGAAGATATTATTGATCATAATGCAGATATTATGTATCAATCCACCATAAATAAATACAAAAGCATTATAAATGGTGAAAAATAAATTGATTATTAGAGTAATAATATATATAGCTCTAGCATTGTGTATATTATTATTGATACTTGGAGATTTTAGCCGTGGAATATAAATAAACTTCGTGATCAATGATATTGCAGATGGAACAAAATAAATTACGTTTTCCTATAAAAATAGGGCATGCCTACTGGAAAAATTTGCATTCCCCCTAGGACATAGAAATGAATATGCAAAAAAAAAGGGGCAAGCAATTTTACTTCAGGCTTTGTTGGACGAAATAAGAGGCAGTGGCATTATTTACATCAACAGCAAAGACAAGTCAGTTAGAAGAAAAATTTCCGAGGATTTGAAAAATATCCAGATTCATCTGCTACTGAGTAAAAAGCCCTTTACTCCAGGAGCGAGCAGGGGAAAGATGTTCTTTTTTCGAACATGCCCACGCATGGCAGGATGACCATGCAAACTCCGGATGAATCGCAGTCATACAGTTGCTTTGAGAAAATTTATTATCAGAATAATGCTCAATAAACTTCCCAAATAATCTCATTGCAGTGTTATTATAAAGATTTTTTATGGATTTCAACATTTACTATTTAATGATGAACTTTTATTGAAAGGAGTTTTCTGGAAATAATCAAATATATTTGTCAATTTATTCTGGCAATTCTGAATAACACATTCCATTTCCAAGAGGGACACATGACCGCAAAAACCACCCAAACCCTGATCCGCATCCTGCTCGCCACCCTGTCTCTCTCCGCAGCCATTGCCACCTACGCCGCGCAGTGCCCGCTGATTCCCGATGGCAATGCCACTCTGGAAGAGTCCGAGAGAGCTGCACTGCTCAGCGAGTTCAAGTTCGAGGCGCTGGACAAGGAACTGGCCCGCAGGCACAAGAAGAATCTTTCTTCCTCGGGCGGGGACTTGTTGACCATGCGGGATCTGCTGGGAATGCAGCAACTGAGCCTGCAGGAAGAGAACGTGATGCGCATGTGGGCGGATCAGCAGCCCAAGTCGTTCTTTGCCCAGCTCAATGCGGGCCTCTATTACGGCAACAAGGCATTTGGCGCCCGCGGCAACGCGCCGGCTTCCAGTGTGACGGGCAGCCAGTGGAACAGTGTCAAGCAGCTCAGCGCGAAGGCCCAGCCGTATCTGCAAAAGGCCATGGCGCTGGATGCCCGCTCGGCCTTGCCGCAGACGATGCTGATTGGATTGGCCGCGATGGAAAACCAGGTGGGCGGACGTACTGCGGCGCAGTGGCTGCAGGCGGCCGATCAGGCCGATCCCAAGAACCTGGCGGCCCGCGTCAATGCCCTCAATTACCTGAGCCCGCGCTGGGGCGGGTCCTTGGAGGGCCTGGACCAAATGGTGTCACAGGCCGTGAAGTCGCTGCCTTCGGCCAGCGCCAGCTATCTCCAATACAACCTGGTGCTTGCCAAGGCCAGCCATTACGAAGTCATGGAGAAGGACAAGAGCAAGGCCCAGGCCCTCTACAAACAGGCCAAGGACATGTGCGAAAACTCGGAGGCCGCACGGGCGGGCATGGTCAGGACGTACCAGTAATCAGGAAACAAGGCAGGCCCAAAGGCCTGCCTTGTTTTATCGCCCACAGCCTGCGGGCACACACACCCTCAAAACGTCGCCGAAGGCAGATCCTGCCGACTGAACACCAGCGACACCTTGGCTTCTTCCGGAATGGGCGGCAGTGAAGCATCCCATTGCTGCCAGGCTGCGCGTAGCTCGGCCAGGCGCTGGGGCTCGCGGTCGCGCAGGTTGGCGCGTTCGCGCGGGTCCTGGGCCACGTTGAAGAGGTATTCCACGCCTTCGATCTGCAGGTATTTCCAGTCGCCGCGCACCAGGGCGCGCTGGGCGCGGTGCTTCATGCGCCAGCACAGGTCGCGCTCGGGGTTCCAGGCGCCATCGTCCATCAGGGGCAGCAGGCTGATGCCGTCCAGCGGGTAGTCGGCGTGGCCGTGCACGCCGGCGGCGGCCAGGAAGGTGGCCGACCAGTCCATGGTCAGGTTGGGGGTGTCGCTGACGGCGCCTGCCGGCATGCGGTCAGGCCAGCGAGCCACCAGGGGCACGCGGATGCCGCCTTCGAGCAGGTCCATCTTCTGGCCGATGAAGGGCCAGTTGTTGGAAAAGCGTTCGCCGCCGTTGTCGCTGGTGAAGACGATGAGCGTGTTCTCGGCCATGCCCTTTTTCTCGAGCGCGTCCAGCACCCAGCCAATGCCTTCGTCCATGTGGTGGATCATGCGCTGGTAGGTCTCGATGGTGCCGCCGTCGGTGTGCTTGCCGAAGCCGCCGATGCGCCGCGATTCCTCCAGGTCGTCGCGCGTGAGCCAGGGCCAGTGCGGGGCGCTGTAGTGCAGGGACAGGTAGAAGGGCTTGTCGGCCGTCTGGCGCTCGACGAAGTCCACGGCGCGGCGGCTCAGCAGGTCGGTGAGATAGCCCTCTTCCTCGTGCGGCTCCTCGTTGATCCAGAAATCGGGGCGGCCGCGCGGGTCGCAGTGGGCGAAGTAGTCGGCGCCGCCTGCGTGAAAGCCGTAGAACTCCTCGTAGCCCGACATGCGCGGGCCGAAATGCGGCGGGTAGCCCAAGTGCCATTTGCCGACCAGGGCGGTGGCGTAGCCGGCGTCGCGCAGCAGCGAGGCCACGGTGGGATGGTCGGGCGGCAGGCCCAGCACTTTGTCGCCGTGGACGCTGGCAATCGGCTCCTCGGCCGCGCCGCGCAGGCGGTACTGCCAGCGGCCCGTGGCCAGGGCAAAGCGCGTGGGCGAGCACACGGCCGAGTTGGAATAGCCACGCGTGAAGCGCATGCCCTGCGCGGCCATGGCGTCCAGGCGGGGCGAGACATCGGTGGCGCGGCTGTGCGCATCGCGCGCGCCCGTGCAGCCGAGGTCGGCGTAGCCGAGGTCATCGGCCAGGATGAAGATCAGATTGGGGCGCTGGGTTGCCATGGGAGCCAGGAGACAGTGGATGCGTTGGGAAAGGGAGTATCGCCAAAACGGCGGTGCCTCAGGGCCACAGGCCCTAGTGGCGGCTTCAGTCGTTGGTCAGGTGGATGCGCTTGACCAGGGCGGCCCACTGCGCGGACTGTCCCTTGGCGCGCGCCTGGGCCTCGGCCACGGTGGAGCCGACCATCTCGATGTCCAGGGCCTTGGCGCGTTCCTTTTGCTCGGGCGCGCGGATGGCCTCGTTCATGGCATCGACAAAGCGCTTTTGCACAGCGGGCGGCACGCCCTTGGGTGCGGCCAGCAGGATCCAGAAGGTGCCGTCGAACTCGGGAAAGCCCGACTCGGCAATGGTCGGCAGCTCGGGCGCCAGTGCCGAGCGCGTCTTGCCCGAGGTGGCCAGGGCGATCAACTTGCCGCTCTGGACCTGGGGGAAGACCGTGGGGCCGGCCAGGAAGCCGCAGTCCACCTGGCCGCCCAGCAGGTCCTGCATGGCCGGCGCCGGTCCCTTGTAGGGTACGTGGACCATCTTGGCGCCCGAAGTGGCCAGCAGCGATTCCATGACCAGGTGGCCCGGCGAGCCCGCCCCGCCCGAGGCATAGGTCAGCTCGCGCGTCTTGCTGGCGGCCACCATGTCCTTGACGGACTTGAAGCCCGTGCCCGGGCCGCACACCAGGGTCTGCGAGAAGCGCGCGGCCACGACCAGGGTTTCCAGCGCGTCGGCCTTGTAGCCCATGTTCTTGTAGACATGGGGGTTGACGGTAAGCACGGGGTCCATGGCCCACAGCCAGGTGTAGCCATCGGGCGCGGAGCGTGCGACCTCGGCCGCGCCGATGTTGCCATTGGCGCCGGGCTTGTTGTCCACGACCACGGCCTGGCCCAGCGCCGCCTGCATGGCGGCGGCCACGGGGCGCAGAGAGATGTCGGACGGGCCGGCCGGCGGATTGGGCACGACGATGCGGATGGGCCTGGCCTTGGGCCATTCCTGGGCCAGGGCGGGCGCCGCGCACAGCACGGCGGCGGTCAGGGCCACGGCGGCACGCGCCAGGGCTGCGAGGGGGCTGGGCATACTTGTCTCCTTGTCGTTGTCTTGCGGCCAATGTACGCAGGCCGCAGACAATGCATCTAATCCATCATCCCTAGCGTAAACCCGAAACCGGCCCGCGAGTCCATGACCGACCTCCACCGCTGGCGCCACCCCGCCGTGCTCGACGACATGTTCCTCTACCACCTGGCGCGGCTGCAGGCGGCCGCTGGCAGCCGCGTGGTGCGCCTGTGCGAGGGCCGCTACGGCATTACGCGGCGCGAGTGGCGCATGCTCTGCCTGCTGGCCGAGGCCGGGCAGCTGCAGCCCTCGCAGCTGGCCGAGCAGGCGCAGCTGGACCGCACGCGCACCTCGCGCGCGGTCACGGCGCTGCTGGCCAAGGGGCTGTTGTGGAAAGAGAGCCAGGTGGGCGATGCGCGCCGCGCGCTGCTGCGCCTGAGCGACACGGGCCGCGCCCTGCATGCCGAGCTGTTCCCGCAGGTGCAGGCCATCAACCGCGAGCTCATGGACGCCGTGCCCGAGCCCGAGCTGCAGGCCATGGCCAGCGCCTTTGCCCGCATCCGTACCCGGGCGCGGGAGCTGGAGGCCAGCAGCCCGCCGCCCAAGGCGCCGCGCAACCGCAAGAAACCGGCAGCGCCCTGACGCCAAGGCCCAGGAGGTCAATCACCCCTGCAGGTACACCACATGCGTGTGCGTGTACTCGTACAGGCCGTGCTTGCCGTCGGCCCCGCCCACGCCGGACTTGCGCACGCCCGCATGGAAGCCCTGCATGGCCTCGAAGTTCTCGCGGTTGATGTAGGTCTCGCCGAAGTCGATTTCGCGCATGGCCTGCATGGCCTTGGACAGGTCGCGCGTGTACAGCGACGAGGTCAGGCCGTACTCGCAATCATTGGCCAGGGCGATGGCCTCGTCCAGGTCCTCCACCACCTGGATGGGCAGTACGGGGCCGAAGATTTCCTTGCGCATGATCTCCATGCCGGCATGGCAGCCGGCCAGCACCGTGGGCTGGAAGTGAAAGCCCGCGCCCAGGTCTGCGGCCTGCCCGCCCGTGACCAGTTGCGCGCCGTCGGCGATGGCCTGGCGCACCTTGGCCTGCACGCTGTCCAGGCCCTTTTGGTTGATCAGCGGGCCCATTTCCACGTCGGGCCGCGCAATCGGGTCGCCATAGCGCGTGGCGGCCATGGCCTGGGCAATGCGGGCCGTGAACTCCTCGGCCACCTGGCGCTGCACGTAGACGCGTTCGGCGCAGTTGCAGACCTGGCCGGTGTTGATGATGCGCGAGTCGCGGATGGCGCGCACGGCCAGGTCCAGGTCGGCATCTGCCAGCACGATGGCCGGGGCCTTGCCGCCCAGCTCCAGGTTGAGCTTGGTGATGTGGGGCGCGGCGGCAGCCGCGATGCGCTCGCCCGTGGCCACGCTGCCCGTGAAGCTGACCATGTCCACGCCCGCATGGCCGGCCAGCGCAGCGCCCGTGCCACCCTGGCCATAGACCACGTTGAACACGCCGGCCGGCAGCTCGCACTGGGCCAGCAGCTCGGTGAAGGCATGGCAGTTGATGGGCGTTTCCTCGCTGGGCTTGATGACGATGGTGTTGCCCGTGAGCAGGGCCGGCGCCATCTTGCGGGCGATCAGGAAGAAGGGAAAGTTCCAGGGCAGGATGCCCGCGACCACGCCCAGCGGCTTGCGCAGCAAAAAGATCTGCTCGTTGGCCCGGTCGCTGGTGATGACCTCGCCCTCGATGCGGCGCGCCCATTCGGCCATGTAGTCCAGGTAGTCGGCGGTGAAGTTCACCTCCACCTCGGCCAGGCCCAGGACCTTGCCCTGCTCCTCGGTGATGGTGCGCGCAATGCGCGCGGCGTTGTCGCGGATGCGGGCCGCCACGCGGCGCAGGTACTGCGCGCGCTCCACGGCCGGGCGGCGCGCCCAGGCCTTGTGGGCGCCACGCGCGGCGGCGATGGCGCGGTCCACATCGGCCTGGCTGGACAGGGGCGAGCGCGCCAGCACCGCGCCCGTGGCGGGGTTGGTCACCTCATGCAGTTCGGCGCTGTCGGTGAAGCTGCCGGCGATGAAATTGCGCAGCACGGTAGGGGATGCCATGGAGTTCTCCTTGGGTTCAGTAGGTGCGGGATGCAGCGGCCGCCTGGTCCGTGGCTTGCGTGGCGCGATAGCGACCCAGGTTGGCCAGCGCGGCCTGGCGCAGCAGGCTGATGTCGATGCCCACGGCGATGAAGCGGCAGCCCCAGTCCGCATAGCGGCGCGCATCTTCCTCGCGCGGCGCGAGGATGCCGCAGGCCTTGCCGGCAGCCAGCGTGGCCTCGACGGTGCGGCGTATGGCCTCCTGCACCTCGCCCTGGCTGGCGTCGCCCGCATGGCCCATGCCCGTGGACAGGTCGGCGGGGCCGATGAAGACGGCGTCCACGCCATCGACGGCCGCGATCTCGGCCGCATTGGCCACGCCCCGGGGCGACTCGATCTGCACGATCAGGCACAGCTGTTCATGCGCTGTGCGGATGTAGTCGGACACGGCATCCCAGCGCGTGGCCCGCGTCAGGCCGCCGCCCACCCCGCGCACGCCGTGGGGCGGGTAGCGCATGGCGCGCACCAGTTCGCGCGCCTGTTCGGCCGTCTCCACCATGGGCACCATCAGCGTCTGCACGCCCACGTCCAGCAGCTGCTTGATGAGCACGGTGTCGCCCTGCACGGCGCGCACCACCGGGTGCGTGGCGTAGGGCGCCACGGCCTGCAGCTGGCCCAGCAGCGTGGGCACGGTGTTGGGGGCATGCTCGCCATCGACCAGCATCCAGTCATAGCCCGTGGTGGCGATGATCTCGGCCGCATAGGGCGTGGCAAAGCCGGCCCAGATGCCGTACAGCGGCTCGGCGCGCCGCAGCGCGGCCTTGAAGGGGTTGGCAGGCAGTTGCATGGCGGGCTCCTTCAGTGCGTGTACGGGCGGTGCAGGGCGCACTCGGGATTGAGCTCCACGCCGAAGCCAGGCCTGTCCAGCGCCGACAGGCGCATGCGGCCGTTGACGGGCACGGGCTCGCCCAGCAGTTGCGGATGGAACATGGGCACGACCTCGTCGGCCTTGGGGGCCATCATCAGGAACTCGGCAAACGGGCTGTTGTGGCGCGTGGCCACGAAGTGGTAGCTGTAGACGCTGGAGCCATGCGGGATGACCAGGGCCTGGTGGGCATCGGCCAGGGCCGAGATCTTGAGCAGCTCGGTGATGCCGCCGCACCAGCCCACGTCGGGCTGGATGATGTCGCAGCAGCCCATCTCCAGCAGCTGGCGAAAGCCCCAGCGCGTGGCCTCGTGCTCGCCCGTGGTCACCAGCATGCCGGTGGGCACGTTCTTGCGCAGGGCCGCGTAGCCCCAGTAGTCGTCGGGCGGCAGGGCCTCCTCGATCCACTTGAGGCCATGGGCCTGCGCACCCTGGGCCAGGCGCGTGGCGTAGTTCACGTCCAGGCTCATCCAGCAGTCCAGCATGAGCCAGAAGTCCGGGCCCACGCGCTCGCGCATGGTGGCCAGCTCCTGCAGGTTGCGGCGCAGGCCCTCCTCCCCTTCGGCCGGGCCGTGGTGCAGCGGCATCTTGCCGCCGATGAAGCCCATCTTCTGCGCCAGGTCGGGCCGCGCGCCCGTGGCGTAGAACTGCAGCTCGTCGCGCACGGCGCCGCCCAGCAGCTGGTGCACGGGCTCGCCGCGCACCTTGCCCAGCAGGTCCCACAGCGCCAGGTCCACGCCCGAGATGGTGTTGATGACGATGCCCTTGCGGCCGTAGTACAGCGTGGACAGGTACATCTGGTCCCAGATGCGCTCGATGTCGGTGACCCGGGCGCCTTCGAGAAAGCGCGCCAGGTGCTTTTCGACGATGTAGGCCGCAGGCTCGCCGCCCGTGGTCACGGCAAAGCCCACGCGTCCGGCGCTGTCCTCGATCTCCACCACCAGCGTGCCCAGCACGTTGATGCCGAAGCTGCGGCGGCTTTGCCGGTACTCGGGATACTTGGCCATGGGCGTGGCGATGTGGTCGTCGATCCAGTGGCCGTCAGACTGGTCGTGGTAGTCGGCGCCGCCGCCCTTGAGCGTGAAGGCGCGCACCTGCTTGATGGTGGGGATCTGTGTCATGTGTTGGTTCTGCTCCGTGTGCAAGTGGTTCAGGCGGCGGACGGTGCGGCCAGGGCCGGCGCCAGGCGTGCGCGCACGCCCAGCACCAGGGCCGCAGCCAGCAGCGTGGTGCCGGCCAGCAGGTACAGGCCGGCCGCCGGGGAGTGGAAAAAGCCCTCGGCCCAGTTCTTGACGATGGGGGCGATGAAGCCGCCCACGGCGCCGAGGGAGTTGATGAAGGCGATGCCGCCAGCGGCCGCAGCGCCGGCCAGCGTGTTGGCGGGAAAGGTCCAGAACACGGGCTGCACGGCGATGAAACCGGCCGCCGCCAGGCACAGCGCGGCCACACCCAGCAGGGGGCTGGAGAAACTCACCGATGCAGCCATGCCCACGGCAGCCATCACCAGCGTCAGGCTGGCGATGCCGCGCGGCTGGCCTGTTCGCTCGGCATGGCCCGGAATCCACCAGGCGGCCAGCAGCGCGCACAGCCAGGGAATGGCCGAGACCACGCCCACCAGCAGGCCCACCTTGGTGCCCAGCAGGCCCGCCACCTGGCTGGGCAGGTAGAACACCACGCCATAGACGCTGGCCTGGATCAGCAGGTAGATCAGCGCCAGGTAGAGCACGCGCGGCTGGCACAGCGCGGCCAGCAGGCTGTGGCCGTGGCTGCCCTTGGCGCGCTCTTCGCTGTCGAGAATGTCCTGCAGCAGCGCCTTGTCCTCGCGGCTGAGCCAGGTGGCGTCGGCGGGGCGGTTGTCCAGGTGGAAATACGCCCAGATGCCCACGGCCACCGCCATCAGCCCCTCCACCGCAAACAGCCACTGCCAGCCGTGCCAGCCGCCCATGCCGTCCAGCTCCAGCAGCAGGCCCGACAGCGGGCTGCCGAAGATGAAGGCCAGCGGCGCGCCGAAGTAGAAAAAGCCCATGGCCTGCGCGCGGTGCGCTACCGGGAACCAGTAGGTCAGATACAGGATGACGCCGGGGAAGAACCCCGCCTCGGCCACGCCCAGCAAAAAGCGCAGCACGTAGAACGTGGTCTGGTCGTGGGCGAACATCATGGCCGCCGACACCAGGCCCCAGGTGACCATGATCCGGCACATCCACATGCGGGCGCCCACGCGGTGCATGATCAGATTGCTGGGCACCTCCAGCAGCGCATAGCCTGCGAAGAACACGCCCGCGCCAAAGGCGAAGGCCGCATCGCTGATGCCGGTATCGGCCTGGAAGGCCACCTTGGCAAAGCCCACGTTGGCACGGTCCAGGAAGGCCATGATGTACATGAGCAGAAGAAAGGGCAGCAGGCGCCAGGAGATCCTGGCGAGCAGGGGAGCGGGGAGTTTTTTCATGACGGTCCTGAAGGCGATGGAGAGCCATCACGCCCGCAAAAATGGGGGCGCTGAAGGCGTGCTTTTTCGGAAGGCGAGAGGCGGCTGCGGCTTGGGTGCCGGTCGCATCAGCGCGTCATGAAACAGGCGATGGGCTGTGCATGTCTTGTCTCCTGGATTGGGTCTGTTTTTTCTTGTCGCAGGGCCAATGTACGGCGCATGATCGATGCTCAACAAATCGAATTTCGGTCACATCCGATACCTTGCGCTTATGCCTGCGAACACGCCCGAATCCGCCCCGCCCGTGCTGCACCGCAGCCTGCTCAACCGTCTGCGCTACAAGCACCTACACATGCTGGTGGCGCTGGGATCGAGCCTGAACCTGCACCGCGCATCGCTGAGCCTGGCCATGTCCCAGCCTGCGGCCACGCGCATGCTGCGCGAGATCGAGGACATGTTCGGCTGCCAGCTGTTCGAGCGCCTGCCGCGCGGCATGCGGCCCACGGCGCTGGGCGCGCAGCTGGTGCGCTTTGCCGAGGCCTCGCTCAACAGCCTGGACCGCTGCGCCGAAGACCTGGCCGCGCGCCGCCAGGGCGGCTACGGCTACCTGTCCATCGGCACCATCATGGGCGCCGCACCCGACCTGGTGATGACGGCCGTGGCCCGCATGAAGACGCAAAGCCCGCAGCTGCGCCTGCGCATCATGGGCGACACCAGCGACCAGATCCTTCGCCTGCTGGACCAGCGGCGCATCGACATGGCCATTGCGCGGCGCAGCCCTGCAGCCCACAGCAGCAGCTACAGCTTCGAGGAACTGGGCAACGAGCGGCTGCTGGTCGTTGTGCGCAGCGGCCATCCGCTGACACGCCGGCGCAAGCTGGGCTGGCAAGAGCTTGTCGGCGACTGGCCCTGGATACTGCAGCCGACCACCAGCCCCGCGCGCATCGCGCTCGATCAGCTGCTGCAGCGCCTGGAGCTGCCCGTGCCGGCCGACATCATCGAATGCAGCTCGGTGTACTCCATGCAGCAGCTGGTGCAGCTGACCGACGCCGTGATGCTGCTGTCCGAATCCGCGCTCAAGGACTATCTGCGCATGGGCCTGGTCAGGGCGCTGCCGGTCTGCATCGACGTGCCCATGGCGCCCTTCGGCATCCTCACCCGCACCGATGACGCGCCCACGCAGGAGCAGCAGCGCTTTATCGCGCTGCTGCGTGCGCAGGCCCAGGGGCTGGCTCAGGCGGGTTGAGCCAGCACCTGCCCCATCGCGGCCTGGAACCTCGGATCCAGCATGGCGCTGACGTTGCACCGCGACCAGCGCGAGACGGCCGAGGGATCGACATGGAAGACACGGCCCGGCGCCATGCTGAGCTTGCGCGGCACCAGTTGCTCGGCCAGCCGCAGCGAGTCCTGCACACCTGGGAAGGCCACCCACAGGTACAGGCTTTGCGGGCTGCGCGCAAAGACTTCGCAGCCGTGGGCATCGAGCCAGCCCAGCGCCTGGGCCGTGGCCTGGCCCAGCTTGTGGCGCAGGCGCACCAGGTGGCGCTCGTAGTGGCCTTCGCGCAGCATCACGTCCACCATGCGCTCGCAGTACTCGGAGCCGCTGACGTGGATCAGCGCCTTGAGGTCGGCCAGGTCGCTGGCCAGCGCGTCGTTGCAGGCGATGAAGCCCACGCGCAGCGCGGCCGAGAAGGACTTGGAGAAGCTGCCGATGTAGATGGTGCGCTCCAGCTGGTCCAGCGTGGACAGGCGCACGGCCGAGGTGGGCTTGAAGTCGGCCAGCGGATCGTCCTCGACGATGAGCAGGTTGTGGCGCTCGGCCAGCTGCAGCACCTTGTAGGCCTTGGCGGCCGAGATGTCCGAGCCCGTGGGATTGTGGGCCAGCGACTGCGTGAAGAACAGGCGCGGCCGGTGCTGGGCCAGCAGTGACTCGAGTGCGGCCACGTCGGGCCCGTCGGCCAGGCGCGGCACGCCGACCACATGGGCGCCGGCCAGCCTGAGCTTGCCGAACAGCGGGTAGTAGCCGGGCTCGTCCACGAGCACGGTGGCCCCCGGCGGCACGAAGTAGCGGATGACCAGGTCCATGGCCTCGTTGGCGCCATGGGTCAGCACCAACTGGCCCGGCGTGGCCTGCAGGCCGAAGTCGCCCAGCTTGCGCACCAGGCTGTCGCGCAGCGGCGCATAGCCGTAGCGGCTGCCGTAGCGGAACAGCGATCCCAGCCCCGTGCGCACCACCTTCTGGTGGTAGCGGTCCAGCCGCATGTCGGCCAGCCATTCCACGGGCGGAAAGCCGTCGCCCACGCCCACGCAGTCGGGCTGGGTCTTGAGCTGCTCGCGCATCAGCCAGACGATGTCCATGGCGCGGCCCAGCTGGCCCGCGTCCTCATCGGTGCGCTGGGCACCGCGCCCCGTGCCCAGCACGTAAAAGCCCGAGCCCCGGCGCGGCTCCACGATGCCGCGCGAGACCAGCAGATCGAAGGCCGAGACCACGGTGTTCTTGGCATAGCGGTGCAGCTGCGCCAGCTCGCGCAGCGAGGGCAGCTTGTCGCCAGGGCGGTACACGCCGTCGGCGATCTGCTGGCCGATCAGGTCGGCCAGCTTCTCGGCAATGGGGGCCGAGCGCCCTCTGGTGTCTGCCATGCGCCCTCCGTTCATGTTGCAGTGCGATGGTACTGTTCCCCGAAACTGTACCTTTTGAAAGCGGTACAGTTTTCCTACAGTCCGGCGACCAGAGTTTTGATCCGAGGAGATGTCTTCCATGGTTGCCGATTCGCGCCTGCCCAATTTCCGTGCCCTCACACCGGCCCAGCGCCGGGATTTCCTGGCCGATGCCTGCGGCCTGTCCGATGCCGAGCGCGCCCTGCTCGCCGCCCCCGGCGCCCTGCCCCTGGCACTGGCCGACGGCATGATCGAGAACGTGTTCGGCAGCTTCGAGCTGCCGCTGGGCGTGGCGGGCAACTTCCGCGTCAACGGCCGCGACGTGCTGGTGCCTATGGCGGTGGAGGAGCCCTCGGTGGTGGCCGCCGCCTCGTACATGGCCAAGCTGGCGCGCGAGGACGGGGGCTTTCAGACCTCGAGCACGCTGCCGCTGATGCGCGCCCAGGTCCAGGTGCTGGGCGTGACCGATCCGCACGGCGCACGCCTGGCCGTGCTGCAGGCGCGTGCGCAGATCATCGAGCGCGCCAACAGCCGCGACAAGGTGCTGATCGGCCTGGGCGGCGGCTGCAAGGACATCGAGGTCCACGTCTTCCCCGACACGCCGCGCGGCCCCATGCTGGTGATCCACCTGATTGTGGACGTGCGCGACGCCATGGGCGCCAACACCGTCAACACCATGGCCGAATCGGTGGCGCCCCTGGTCGAGCAGATCACGGGCGGCAGCGTGCGGCTGCGCATCCTGTCCAACCTGGCCGACCTGCGGCTGGCCCGCGCCCGCGTGCGGCTCACGCCGCAGACCCTGGCCACGCAGGAGCGCAGCGGCGAGGAGATCATCGAAGGCGTGCTGGACGCCTATACCTTCGCGGCCATCGACCCCTACCGCGCGGCCACGCACAACAAGGGAATCATGAACGGCATCGACCCCGTCATCGTGGCCACGGGCAACGACTGGCGCGCGGTCGAGGCCGGCGCCCATGCCTATGCCAGCCGCAGCGGCAGCTACACCTCGCTGACGCGCTGGGAAAAGGATGCCGGCGGCGCCCTGGTCGGCAGCATCGAGCTGCCCATGCCGGTCGGCCTGGTCGGCGGCGCCACCAAGACCCATCCGCTGGCACGCCTGGCGCTGAAGATCATGGACCTGCAGTCCGCCCAGCAGCTGGGCGAGATCGCCGCCGCCGTGGGCCTGGCGCAGAACCTGGGCGCCCTGCGCGCCCTGGCCACCGAGGGCATTCAACGCGGCCACATGGCCCTGCATGCCCGCAACATCGCCCTGGTGGCCGGCGCCACGGGCGACGAGGTCGATGCCGTGGCGCGCCAGCTGGCCGCCGAGCACGACGTGCGCACCGACCGCGCGCTGGAAGTGCTGGCCGAGCTGCGCGCCAGGGCCTGACCAGCGCGCGGCCACACAAACAAAAACCCAAGGAGACACACATGACAAGCAAGGATCCCGCCGACTGGCGGCTGGCCGAGGTCTGGGGCGACACCGTGGACCTGCGCCACCTGGCCTGGGCGATTGCCATCGGCACCGGCATCAGCGTGCTGGGCTTCTACCTGGCCAGCCGCTGGCTGGCCACGGTGGTCGAGTCGCGCCAGCTGGCCCACGCCTACGCCATGCTCGCGGGCCTGGCAGGCTGCGTGATCGCCGGCGTGATCTGCGCACGCGCCTTTCCGCCCAAGCGGGAAGTGACCGAGCAGGACACCTCGAACGACCCCGAATGGCGCCGCGAAGTGCTGGAGGAACTGGCCCGCCAGCCCGGAGGCCTGGGCACGGTGCAGGACCTGCCGCCCGCCGTGGTGCAGGAACTCAAGGAGCTCAAGCTCTACGAGCTGTTCGCCGACAAGGCCGGGAGGGCATGAGATGGAAACCCTGCTGACCAATGACATCGCCGTCGCGGCCGCCATGGGACTGATAGGCGCCGTGGTGTTCGCCGCCATCGGCCTGGTCTCCGGCACGGACGAGACCACCACACTGGCCCCGCTCACCCTGCTGGTGGTGCTGCTGGGCGTGCCGCCCGCGGGCGTGTTCACCTTCTTCCTGGCCGGCGCCGTGGCCAAGCACATGACGCATGCCGTTCCCACGGCGCTGCTGGGCATTCCCGGCGACACGCTGGCCACGCCGCTGCTGCAGGACGCCAACATGCTGCGCAAGCTGGGCGTGCCACACATCGCGCTGCGCAAGATGGTCTCGGGCGGCATCGTCGCGGCCTTTGTCGCCGTGCCGCTGGCCGTGCTGTTCGCGGTGATGCTGGCGCCCTTCGGCAGCATGATCACCAAGACGGCGCCCTGGATCTTCCTGGCGGCGGCCCTCCTCATCGCCTACTTCTCGGCGGGGCGCTGGGCCTCGGTGATGCTGCTGATTCCGTTCGTGGTCGTCATCATTGCGCTGCAAAGCCTCACCGCCAAATACGAGGTCAAGCTCAGCATCAGCTACTTCCTGGGCATTGCCATCGGGCCGCTGATCGCCGACCTGTTCACCGTGATCTCGCCGGCCGGCCGCCAGCGCATGCTGCGCGACAAGGTGCGCCAGTTCAACCTGGCGCCCGACGTGAAGGGCTGGTCGGGCTACTTCCCCAACCCGCTCAAGGTGCTGGACCGCGTGCAGACGCGCTGGACGCTGGCCACGGCCACCATCTCCAGCGCCACCTTCGTCTTCAGCCCCGTGGCCATGACCGTGGTGCTGGGCGAGCTGGTGGGCTCGCGCATCAAGCATGCCTACCACCGCCTGACCACGGTGCTGAGCGCGCGCAACGGCGTGACCGAGGCCACCTACATCGCCGAGGCGCTGATCCCGCTGATCGCCTTCGGCCTGCCGCTGAGCCCCGTGGCCGCCGGCCCCGCCGCGCCGCTGTTCAACGCGCCGCCGCGCTTCACCGTCGATGCCGCCACGGGCCAGGTGAACAACCTGCACAACCTGCTCAGCCACTGGGAGTTCCTGGGCTACGGCATGCTGGCCGTGGTGCTGGCGGCCCTCGTGTCCTACCCCTTCGCCATGAACTTCGCGCGCAGCGCGGCGCTGTTCGTCTCGCGCCGGGTCAGCCACGAGGCCATCATCGCCACCTTCGTGGGCCTGATCATCGTCATCAGCGTCTGGGAAGGCCAGTTGCTGGGCCTGCTCGTGATCCTGACCATGGGCCTGCTCGGCGGCCTGCTGTCACGCGGCTTCGGCTTCAACACCGGCGTGCAGTTCATGGGCTACTACACGGCCGTGCTGAGCGTGCCGGCGCTGGTGAAGCTGTTCTGATTTTTGCGCCGCAAGGGTCAGAACATTCTGAGATTTGGGGGCAGCGCCGCACCCGCCGCCCACAAGGCCCAAGGCCGTTGCCATACTGGGTCACCGAGGCCGCCGCACCGCTGGCGGCCTCTTCCTTTGTGTCTGGCTTCGTGTCTGGCTTTGTGTCTGTCGTTCCTGCGAGGTGCCCATGGGTCTGGCCCTGGTTCAAAGTCGTGCGCTGCTGGGGCTGGCCGCCCCGCGTGTCACTGTGGAAGTGCATCTGGCCAACGGCCTGCCGTCGTTCACGCTGGTGGGTCTGGCCGATGTCGAGGTCAAGGAAGCGCGTGAACGCGTGCGCTCGGCGCTGCTGAATTCCGGGCTGGAGTTCCCGAGCAACAAACGCATCATCGTCAACCTGGCACCCGCCGACCTGCCCAAGGATTCGGGGCGCTTCGACCTGCCGATTGCGCTGGGCATTCTCGCGGCCAGCGGCCAGATCAATGGCGATGCACTGGCCGAGTATGAATTCGCAGGCGAGCTGTCGCTGTCGGGCGCGCTGCGGCCCGTGCGCGGCGCGCTGGCCACGGCCCTGGCCCTGCACCGCCAGCAGGACGGCGCCCGCCTGGTGCTGCCGCCGGGCAGCGCGCAGGAGGCGGCCTTCGTGCCATCAGCCCAGGTGTTCTGCGCGCACCACCTGCTGGACGTGGTGCGCCGCTTCATCACTCGCTCGGCCAATGCCCTGGTGCAGGCGGAGCAGGACACGGACGGTGCCTGCTGCAGCGACGAAAGCGAGGACACCGGCGAGACCGACGAAACCGACGCCTTGCCGGCAGCAGGCGACACCCAGACATGCTCCGGCCCGGGCTGGCATGCGGTGCAGCCGCAGCCCGCTGCCCCAGTGCGCAGCAGCCTGGACCTGGCCGAGGTGCGCGGCCAGGCGCAGGCGCGGCGCGCGCTGGAAATTGCTGCGGCCGGAGGCCACGGCCTGCTGCTGGTGGGGCCGCCGGGCTCGGGCAAGTCCATGCTGGCCCAGCGCTTTGCCGACCTGCTGCCGCCCATGAGCGATGACGAGGCGCTGGAGGCCGCCGCCATCGCCAGCCTGGCCGGCCGCTTCACGCCCGAGCGCTGGCGCCAGCGCCCCACGGCCAGCCCGCATCACACGGCCAGCGCCGTGGCCCTGGTCGGAGGAGGCTCGCCACCGCGTCCTGGCGAAATCTCACAGTCCCACCACGGCGTGCTCTTCCTCGATGAATTCCCCGAGTTCGCGCGCAGTGCGCTGGAGGCGCTGCGCGAGCCGCTGGAGACCGGCCAGATCACCATCGCCAGAGCCGCCCAGCGCTGCGAATTTCCCGCGCGCTTTCAGCTCGTCGCGGCCATGAATCCCTGCCCCTGCGGTCACTGGGGGTCGACGGTGCAGCGCTGCCGCTGCACGCCCGACAAGGTGGCGCGCTACCAGGCGCGCATCAGCGGCCCGCTGCTGGATCGCATCGACCTGCATGTGGAAGTCGGCGCCCTGCCCCCGCAGGAGCTGCTGGCCGCGCGCTCGGGCGAAACCAGCGAGGCCGTGCGCGAGCGCGTGATCCAGGCCCGCGCGCTGGCCGTGCAGCGCCAGGGCAGCGCCAACCACCAGCTCCAGGGCCAGGCCCTGGACGACCACCTGGGCCTATCGCCCGAGGCCCTGACCTTCGCCCACAAGGCCGCCGCACGCCTGGGCTGGTCGGCCCGCAGCACCCACCGCGCGCTCAAGGTAGCGCGCACCATTGCCGACCTGGCCGGCAGCGCGGCAGTGGAGACGGGGCATGTGGCCGAGGCCATGCAGTATCGGAGGGTGTTGCGGCTGCCGTCATGAGCCGGCAGGCACCAGGCCTTGCGCATCGACAGCCGCAACATCCTGGTCGATCCCCAACACCTCCACGCAGGCATGCAGCGCAGGCGACCAGCCCTGGCGCGCGGGCACGACGAACCAGGTTTCCACGCGGGCGACTTCCTGGGCGAGTGCGCCGGGCAGGGCCGTGATGTGCACGCCGAAGCGGTGCTGCTGGGCCTGGACCACGCTGCGCGGCAGCAGGCCGTAGCCCATGCCGGCGGCCACGCAGCCGAGGATGGCATCCAGCGATCCCATTTCCATGATGCGTGCGGCCACGCCGCGCGCGGCCAGCAGCAGTTCGATGCGCTGGCGGTAGCTGCAGCCCTGGCGGAAGGCCAGGAAGGGCACGGCGCTGAGCTGGGCGGCATCGGGAAAGCGCGGCAGCGCGAAAGCCGTGACCAGGACCAGTTCTTCCTCGAAGACGCGCCAGCCCTGCAGGCGGGACTGGGGCGGCATGCCGGAGACGAAGGCGCAGTCCAGCCGCCCGGCAAGCAGGTCGGCCAGCAGCTCGGCCGTGGTGGCCGTGCGCAGCTCCAGGTCCAGGCCGGGCTGGGCCTGGTGCAGGCGCGCCAGCAGCGGCGGCAGGCGCAGCGCGGCCGTGGTTTCCATGGAGCCTATGCGCAGCGCGCCGGCGGCCCGGGAGCTGCCCTGCAGCAGCGCCAGCGCCTCGTCATGGTCGGCCAGCATGCGCCGCGCGTATTGCTCCAGCAGGCGGCCGGCAGGCGTGGCGTGCACGGGTGCGCTGCGCTCCAGCAGTTGCACGCCGGCCTCGTCCTCGAGCTTTTTCACATGGGCCGTCACGTTGGACTGCACGGTGTGCAGTTGCTGCGCGGCAGCGCCGAAGCTGCCGCTGTCGCAGACGGCCAGGAACATGCGCAGGGACTTCAGTTGCATCGCGGCTCCAGTGACATCCATCTTCAATCGAGATCAACGCCATCATTTTGAATCATTGGACATGATGGGCGGCAGCGCCTAATGTATGCCCATCCTCCCCGCATGGCGCCCACTCCCGTGATCCAACGCAACGAAACTTCCCTGCTGCTGACCGGCTTCATGGCCACGCTCAGCGGTGTCGGCCTGGCGCGCTTTGCCTACACGGCGCTGATGCCGCAGATGGTGCATGCCGGCTGGTTCAGCGGCGAGCAGGTGGCCTACCTGGGTGCGGCCAACCTGCTGGGCTATCTGATCGGGGCGCTGGCCGCCGCGCCGCTGGCCGAACGCCTGGGCGCGCTGCGCGTGCTGCTGTGGTGCTGGGTGGCCCTGGCGCTGAGCTTTGCGGCCTGCGCCTGGCCGCTGCCCATGCCCTGGTTCTTTGCCTGGCGCTGTATCTCGGGCATTGGCGGCGCCATCCTGATGGTGCTGGGCCCCTCGGTGGCCCTGGCGGCCACGCCCCTGCTGCGGCGTGCGGCCCTGGGACCGCTGATGTTCTGCGGCATAGGTGCCGGCGCCCTGCTGTCGGCCACGCTGATACCGCTGCTGGCGCGCCAGAGCCTGGGCGCCGTCTGGTGGGCGCTGGCGGCGGTCTGCGCCTGGGCCGGTTGGCTGGGCTGGCGCCATGTGCGGCGGCTGCCGGTGCCTGCGCCCATTGCCATCACGCCCCATGCCCGGCCCGTGCCCGCCGCGCCCCTGTGGACGCTGCCCGTGGTGCTGGTGATGCTGGCCTATATGACGGACGCCTTCGGCTTTGTGCCGCACACGGTGTTCTGGGTGGACTACCTGGCGCGCGAGCTGCAGTTGGGCGATGCCTATGCCTCCACGCAGTGGGCCGTGTTCGGCCTGGGAGCCATTGCCGGGCCGCTGGTGGCCTCGCTGTGCGCCACGCGCTTTGGCTGGTGGGGCACGACCACGGGCGCCTATGCGGTCAAGACACTGGCCATTGCCATGCCGCTGTTCTGGGTGGGATTTGCGGGGCATGCGACCTCGTCCTTTCTGGTGGGCGCGCTGTCGCCGGGCATGGCGGCCATCACCTCGGGCTACCTGATGCAGCTGATCGGCCCCGTGCAGCACAAGCGCATGTGGGGCTATGCCACGGCGGCCTTTGCGCTGATGCAGGCCGTGTCGGGGTATTTCATGGCCTGGAGCTATGCGGGCCTGGGCTCGTACCAGCGCCTGTTCGTCATCGGCAGCGTGTCGCTGCTGCTGGGCACGCTCATGATCGCCGCCAGCCGCGCCAGCGCGCGCCGGCAGGCCGCCGCATGAGTGCGCGGATTCGAGACAGGAAACAAGGAGTCGTATGAGCACCGCAAAGACCGCGTGGATGGCCCGACTGGGCATGCGCCATCCCATCATCCAGGCCCCCATGGCCGGCACGTCCACGCCCGCGCTGGCGGCTGCCGTCACCGAGGCCGGCGGCCTGGGCTCGCTGGGCATTGGCGCCAGCGGAACGGAGCAGGCGCGCCAGCAGATCGTGCAGACGCGCGCGCTGACCTCGGGCGCCTTCAACGTCAACCTGTTCTGCCACCGGCCGGCCCAGGCCGATGCGCAGCGCGAGGCCGCCTGGCTGGCCCATCTGGCGCCCGAGTTCGCGCGCTTCGGCGCCGCGCCGCCTGCCACGCTCAACGAGATCTACGCCACCGCCGTCGGCAACGCGGCGCTGCAGGCCATGCTGCTGCAGGAGCGGCCCGCCGTGGTGAGCTTTCATTTCGGGCTGCCTGAGCAGGGCTTCATCGACGCGCTGCGCGCGGCCGGCGTCGTGACCCTGGCCAGCGCCACGTCGCTGGACGAGGCGCGCCAAGTGGAGCAGGCCGGTGTCGATGCCATCGTGGCCCAGGGCGTGGAGGCCGGGGGGCACCGCGGCACGTTCGATCCCGCGCAGGACCGCATGATGGGCACCTTCGCCCTGGTGCGCGTACTGGCCCGCAACACGGCCCTGCCGGTGATCGCGGCGGGCGGCATCATGGATGGCGAGGGCATTGCGGCCGCGCTGGGCCTGGGCGCCTGTGCGGCGCAGCTGGGCACGGCCTTCATCCTCTGCCCTGAATCGGCCGCCAGCCCGGCCTTCCGTGCCGAGCTGCGCAGCGAACGCGCCCACCACACGGGCATCACCGCCGCCATCTCGGGCCGGCCGGCGCGCGGCATGGTCAACCGACTGCATGCGCTGGGCGCCAGCCATGGCCAGCCCCTGCCCGACTACCCGCGCGTCTACGACGCAGGCAAGGCGCTGCACCAGGCGGCGTCCGCCCAAGGCAGCTCCGACTACGCAGCCCACTGGGCCGGCCAGGGTGCGCCGCTGGCGCGCGAGATGCCGGCCGCTGCGCTGGTGCAGACGCTGGCCGGCGAATTGGCGCGCGCTCAGAGGGCCTGATCGCTCAGGCAGGCATGTCCAGCGCCGCCAACCCCTGCTCCAGGTCGGCGATGAGGTCGCGCGGCGACTCCAGGCCGATGTGCAGGCGCACCACGGGCCCGCGCGCACTCCAGTCGGTGACGCTGCGCGCCTGCGCCATGTGCGCGGCCGTCGCCAGGCTCTCGTAGCCGCCCCAGGAGGCGCCGATGCCGAAGAGGCGCAGGCCGTCGATGAAGCGGTCCACGGCGGCCTCAGCGGTGCCTGGCTGCAGCTCCAGCGACACCAGGCCGTTGGTGCCCTGGCAGTCGCGCAGCCACAGCGCATGGCCGGGGTGCGTGGGCAGCGCGGGGCAGAACACGGTGGCCACGGCCGGGTGCTGCTGCAGCCAGTGCGCCACCTCCAGCGCATGCGCCTCGTGCATCTGCAGCCGTGCGGCCAGCGAGCGCATGCCGCGCAGCACCAGCCAGGCATCGTCGGGGCTGACCGCCATGCCGAAGGCATCGCAGCGCGCGGCCAGCGGCTCCCAGGCGGCCTCGGTGGTGGCCACGGTGCCCATCATCACGTCGGAGTGGCCCGACAGGTACTTGGTGGCTGCCATCACCGAGACATCGGCCCCCAGCGCCAGCGGCCGGTACTGGCAGCCCGATCCCCAGGTGTTGTCGGCCACGACCAGGGCGCCGCGCGCATGGGCCATGGCCGCCAGCGCGGGCAGGTCGCACATCTCGTAGACCAGCGATCCCGGGCATTCGGCATAGACCATGCGGGTGTTGGGGCGCATGCGCGCCTGGGCGTCGCTGCCATCGGCCGCGAAGAAGTCGTACTCGATGCCGTAGGGCCGCAGCCATTGCCCGGCCAGGTGGCGCACGGGCTGGTAGGCGCTGTCGGTCAGCAGCACATGGTCGCCGGGGCGCAGGTAGCTGAGCAGGGCCATGCCGATGGCCGCCAGGCCGGTGGGCAGCAGCCGCGTGCGGTGGGCTCCTTCCAGCTCGCTGACGGCGTCTTCCAGCGCAAAGCCGGTGGGTGTTCCGCGCGCGCCGTAGCTGAAGATGCGCTCGCCGGCGCGGCGCTCGCGCATCTCGCGCTGCTGTGCCGTGCTCTCGAACAGCACGGTGCTGGCGCGCACCAGGGGCGGGTTGACGGCCGTGCCGCCCGCATAGGCCGGGCGCTTGCCCGCATGCAGCAGCCGGGTCTGCAGGTCCAGCGCGGGGGCGCCAGGCACGGGGGCGTGTTCGGCAGCCATCAGTCGATCTTCGCGCCCGAGAGCTTGACCACGCGCGACCAGCGCTCCATGTCCTGGCGCAGCTGGGCGGCAAAGGCCTCGGGCGTATTGGCCACGACTTCGCTGCCGCCATCGACGACGAGCTTGGTCACTTCCGGCAGTTGCAGGGTGCGCACGATGGCGTCGTGCAGATAGGCCACGCGCTCGGGCGGCGTGCCGGCGGGGGCGAAGAAGCCGTACCAGTCCTCGAAGCGCGCATTGCGCAGGCCCAGTTCTTCCAGCGTGGGCACCTTGCCGAACACGCCGATGCGGCGCGGGCTGGTGACGGCCAGCGCACGCACCTGGCCCGCCTGGATCATGCCGGCCACGGACGAGGTGGAGGTGATCAGCACATCGACCTGCTGGCCCAGCAGATCGTTGATGGCCGGTCCCGCGCCCTTGTAGGGCACATGGGTCATGGGCACGCCGTTTTCCTTGGACAGCACCACGCCCACCAGGTGCGACAGCGTGCCGTTGCCGGGCGTGGCATAGGTGACGCGGCCCGGCTCGCCCTTGCTGCGCGCCACCAGGTCGGCAAAGCTCTTGAGGGGCGAGGCCGAGGCGACCACGATGGCCAGCGGCGCCGCGTTGATCTGCGTGATGGGCACGAAGTTCTTGAGCGGATCGAAGCCCGGCGCGCTGTAGAGCGCGGGGTTCACCGCCATCAGCGAGACCTGGCCCGTGAGCACGGTGTAGCCATCGGGCTTGGCCTCAGCTACGGCCTTGGCGCCGATGTTGCCGCCCGCACCGCCCCGGTTTTCCACCACGGAGGGCTGGCCCGTGGCCTCGGTCAGGCGCGTGGTGACCCAGCGTGTGCTGGCGTCGTTGCCGCCGCCCGGCGGGAAGGGCGAGATGAAGCGGATCGGCTGGGCCGGATAGCCGTTGCGCGCAGCCAGCGGCTCGGCCGTGGCCTGCGAGAGCATGGCCAGGGCCGCGAGGCCGGCGGCCAGCATCCTGGCCAGGGTGGGGATTGCGAACATGTCTTGTCTCCTGTCGTTATGTGATCTGATTTATGTCGCTCTACGGCAAGTCAGCGATATATGGCGCTGCCTTTGCAACTGACGTGACTTTGGCCAGGGGCACCAAGCAAGGGCCGCCCCCGCAGCGAGGGTGCCGTCCCCCTCCCGCGCAGCGAGAGAGGGGGAAGCGGCGAAGCCGCTCAGGGGGAGCTTCATGCACTCGGCAGGCGGAAGGCGGCCAGTTCCTGCGCGTCCAGTTGGGGCACCAGGCCCGTCTCCCAGGCCAGGTAGCGGCGTGCCGCTTCCTTGTTGCCGTCGTGGCGGTCGTGCACGAAGAACAGGTAGTCGATGCACTCGGCGTCGGTGGGGCTGTCGGGCGTGGCCTCGACGGGCAGGCCGGCCTGCTGCCATGCGGCCAGGCCGCCTTCGAGCAGCAGCGGCGCGGCGCCCTGCAGTTCCAGCGCGGCCCATTGCGCCATGCCGGGCTCGTCGGCCACCAGCACGATCTGGCGCGTCTCGCCGGCCAGATCGCTGGCAAGGCACGGGCGGATGGACCAGCGGGCCCCGGCGATGTGGCCTGCGCGGTACTTCATGCCCGCGCGCAGATCGACCACGGCCACCTCGCCCTGGCGCATGCGTTCGTGCAGGGCCTGCGCCGTGATGCCTGCCAGTGCGGGGACCTGGGGCGGCTGGGCCGGTGCCAGGTCCAGGCCGCTTTGCAGGCCGCCCCGCAGCACGCAGGCGTCATGGCCGAGCTGGCGCAGCCAGCTGGCCACCACGGGGGCGCGCACGCCATCGCTGTCGAACAGCACCAGGCGCGCACCGCGCACGCCCACGTACTGGTCGCCGGCCTGCATGAGCTGGCCGCCGGGCGTGTGCTGGGCACCGGGCAGCGAACCGGCCTTGAATTCCTCGGGCGTGCGCACATCGCACAGGAACAGCGTGCGCGCAGCATCCTGGCTCCAGGCGCGCACGGTGTCGGCATCGACCTCGGGCACGTCGAAGCGTTCGGCCAGGGCGCGGGCCTGGGCTTGCAGCGCGCTGCTGGCCGAGTCGTCGCCATAGCGCTGCGTGCCGCCGTGCTCCAGCGGCAGGTCGGCCAGGTACCAGCCCTGGGTGCCGTTCTCCAGCGCGTAGACGGGGTTGGGAATGCCCAGGTTGATCAAGGTCTGCGCGCCGATGATGGAGCGCGTGCGGCCCGCGCAATTGACCACGATGGGCGTGGCCGCATCGGGCACCAGGCGGCTCACGCGCAGCGCCAGCTCGCCATTGGGGCAGCAGATGGCGCCGGGGATGTTCATCTTGTGGAACTCGGAGACGGGCCGGCCGTCCAGCACCACCAGGGGCAGGCCCGCCGCCTGGCGCGCCGCCAGCTGCTGGGCCGTGATGCGCGGCGTGCCATAGGCGTGTTCGGCCAGCTCGCCAAAGGTCTTGGAGGGCAGGTTCACGCCAGCGAACAGCGTGTAGCCCGCAGCGCTCCAGGCCTTGGCACCGCCTTCGAGCACGGCGACCTGGGTATAGCCCAGGGCTTCGAGGCGGCGCGCGGCGCGCTCGGCCACGCCCGCGCTGGCATCGCCCTCGCCACCGTCGTAGGTGACGACGCGCACCTGCCGGCGCGGCACCAGGCGGGGCACATCCAGCTCCAGCCGGCTGTAGGGCAGGGGCGTGGCGTAGAACAGGTGCGATTCGCCGTACTGGCCGTGCTCGCGCACGTCGAGCAGCGCGATCTCCTGGCCGTCGTGCAGCCAGGATTTGAGGGTGTGGGCGTCAATGGATGCGGTCATTGCATGCGGTCCGGGAAAAAGATCGGCAAGGAATTTCGGGCAAAGCCCTGCCACGCGCGCCCCGTGGGGCGCGCTGCGGCATGGACAGTGAAAAGGCAGGAAGCGGGAGATAGCGGCCGGAAGGCCTGGGCTCAGCGGCGCGTCTGCACGCCGATGGCCATGGTCTGGCAGGTGCCGGTGGCCAGGTCGTAGCTGGTGCGCTCGTTGAGCGTCTCCAGCGCGCGGCCGTACATGTGCAGGTGGCGGATGACCTGCTCGCCCTGGATCTCCACGGAGTGGATGTCCTCGGGCATGAGGGCGATGCCCTGGCCTGGCGCCACCACCACGAGATCCGTCTCGCGCAGCGTGCCCTTGCCGGGGACGGAGCCGTCGTCGGTGCGCTCGTAGACGCGGTTGTGTTCCGTGCCTTCCACGGCGGCAATGCAGGCCCAGGTCGTGTGGTTGTGCGGCACGATGCGCTTGCCCGGGCGCATGACGTTGAGGTACAGCGCATAGCTCTGGTCGGCGTCCTCGGCAATCAGGTAGCGCGCCTGGTGCTCGCCCTCTTCGGGCGCAGCGTAGTCGGCCTGCTGCCAGAAGTCGCGGCGCGCGGCCAGGCCCAGCAGTTGCTGGAGCACGGCGTCCAGGCTGGCGCGCGTGGCCGCGTCCTCGCCAATGGCCTGCTTCATGCTGTCGATGGCTGCTGTCACGGCGGCGCTGCGCTGTTCGATGATGGTGTTGTTGTTGGTGGTGGTGTTCAAAGGAGGCTCCTTGTCGTCGTTGAAGTCCACTGTAGTGAGGCGCCCCGCCCGCAACAATCCACGCATGCCCAATAAATACTTCAATAAAATTGAAGTATGGAGACGCTTGACCTGGACCTGCTGCGCACCCTGGCCGCCATTGCCAGCCACGACAGCTTTGCCGCCGCCGCCGTGCAGATGGGGCGCACGCAATCGGCCATCACCCAGCAGATGCAGCGGCTGGAGGAGAAGATCGGCCACGCGCTGTTCGAGAAGCAGGGCCGGCAAAAACGCCTCACCGATCATGGCCAGCGCCTGCTGGGCTATGCGCGCCACATGCTGGCCATCCACGACGAGGCGCTGCGCAACCTGCAGCACCGCCAGGTGCAGGGCCTGGTGCGCATTGGCGCACCCCACGACGCGGCCGACAACATGCTGCCGCCCGTGCTGCAGGAGATCGCGCTGAACTTTCCGGGCATGCAGATCGACATCCATGTGGGGCGCAGCCCGTTCCTGATGGAGTCGCTCAAGCAGGGCGAGCTGGACCTGGCCATCTCCAACCGGGAGGATGAGGGCTTCGAGGGCTTTGCCCTGCGCTCCACACCCACGGTGTGGCTGTGCGGCGCGGGCTATGCCCATGACCCGGGCAAGCCCGTGCCCCTGGTCATGGCCGACGGGCCCAGCATCTTCCGCCGCTTGGGCTGCGATGCGCTGGATGCGGCCGGCATTGCCTGGACGCCGCGCCACACCTGCACCAGCCTGGTGGGCATACGCGCGGCGCTACGCGCCGGCCTGGGCGTGACGGCACGCGGCGTGGAGCAGCTCGACCCGGGCCTGCGCGTGCTGGGCGCGGGCGACGGCATGCCGCCGCTGCCGGACCTGGCCTACCGCCTGTACATCCGCAGCCATGTGATCAGCCCCGTGACACGCCAGATCTTCGAGAACCTGCAGGCCCGCATGCGCCAGCCGGCGGGCTGAGCGCCGGGGCGCTTGGCGCGCGGCAGCGCTGGATGTGGCGGCGCTGGATGTGGCGGCGCACTTGACTGCACCGCTTGTAATGGGACTTATTCTCAAATAACATCCGCGCCACCGCCGCCCCCTCCGGCCGGCGTTTTTCGAGCCTTTCCAGGCCCCGTGCCATGCCATCTCCCACTCTTGCCCGCACCCATGACTGGTTCCGTGACTGGTTCCGTGACTACGGGCCGCTGATCTCCCGCATCCTCGCCGCGCTGTTTGGCGGCTACGCCGTGGCGGCGCTGGCCAGCGTGGCCGTGCTGGCCCTGCCCGCAGACCGCACGCAGGCGGCGATCTCGGGCACCTTGCTGAGCTTTGCCGTCTATGCGGGCGCGGTGATCTGGGTGTTTGCCGTGCGCAGCGCCCGGCGCGCCTGGGCCGGGCTGCTGGTCGCCGCCCTGGTGCTCGCGCCTGCCGCGTGGTGGACCTGGGGCAAGGGGCTGGGCGCATGAACACGAACACCACGAACACGGCCGGCAAGTCTGCCAAGCCCGCGAAAGCCGCCAAGGCGCCCGGCATCCGCCAGACCATGTCCGATCTGCACACCTGGGTCGGCCTGCTCCTGGGCTGGTTCCTCTACGCCATGTTCCTCACGGGCACGGTGAGCTATTTCAGGAACGAGATCACGCAGTGGATGCAGCCCGAGCAGCCGCACCAGAGCCAGGCGAGCGAGCCCGCGCTGGTGGCCCAGCGGATCGGCGACGCCATGGCGCATGTGGCGCCGCAAAGCCCGCAATGGCTGATCAACCTGCCCGATGAACGCAGCACGGTGGCCACGGTGTTCTGGAGCCCGCCGCAGACCGAAAAGGGCGCCAGGCGCCGCTTCGAGAACGGCCGCTTCGACCCGGCCACCGGCACGCGCCTCGAAGGCCCGGTGCGCGAGACGCGCGGCGGCGAGTTCTTCTACCGCTTCCACTTCCAGTTCCACTACATGCCCGTGCTCTGGGGCCGCTATCTGGCGGGGCTGTGCGCCATGTTCATGCTGGTGGCCATCGTCAGCGGGGTGATCACGCACAAGAAGATCTTTGCCGACTTCTTCACCTTCCGCTGGGGCAAGGGCCAGCGCTCCTGGCTGGACGCGCACAACGCGCTGTCCGTGCTGGGCCTGCCCTTTCACCTGATGATCACGTACACCGGCCTGGTGACCCTGGCCCTGATGTACATGCCCTGGGCCAATCTGGCCACGACCATGACGCCCGAGCAGCGCGTGGTGGCCGGCCAGCAGCTCAGTGCCTTTGTTCCCGCTGGCAAGCCCTCGGGCCAGGCCGCGCCCCTGGCACCGCTGGCCGACATGGTCCGCCAGGCCGAGCAGCGCTGGGGCGCGGGCCAGGTGGAACGCCTGAACGTCAACCTGCCCGGCGATGCCAATGCGCGCGTGACCGCCATCCGCGGCGAGAACGGCCGCGTCTCCATCAGCCCGCAGTTCATGATGTTCGACGGCGTCAGCGGCCAGCTGCTGCAGGCACAGGACAGCGTGGGCGCCGCCGCCGAGACGCGCGGCGTGCTCTATGCGCTGCACATGGGCCGCTTCGGCGACCTGCCCACGCGCTGGCTGTACTTCATCGTCAGCCTTGCGGGCACGGCCATGGTCGGCACGGGACTGGTGCTGTGGAACGTGAAGCGGCGCAGCAAGCTGCCCGACCCGGAAAGGCCGCATTTCGGCTTCCGGCTCGTGGAACGGCTGAACATCGCCACCATCGCCGGCCTGTCCATCGGCATGGCCGGCATGCTCTGGGCCAACCGCCTGCTGCCGGTGGAGATGGCGCAGCGCGCCGAGTGGGAGGTGCACGCCATGTTCATCGCCTGGGGCGCCACCCTGTTCTGGGCGATGGGCCGGCCCGCCAAGCGGGCCTGGATCGAGTTGCTGTGGGCCGGCGCCGCCGCCCTGGCCCTGCTGCCCGTGGTCAACGCGCTGACCACGGATCGCGGCCTCTTGGCCAGCCTGCGCGCGGGCGACTGGGTGTTTGCCGGCATGGACCTCATGCTGCTGGCCCTGGCCGCACTGCATGCCCATCTGGCCCTGCGCACCCAGCGCCACCAGCCCAAGGCCAAACCGGTGCGCGCCGCCCGGCCCGCGCCCAAGGCAGCCACTGCAGCAGCGGAGACCAGCGCATGAGCATGGCCCATCTGTTCTGTCAGCTGCTGGCCCTGGGCGCCTTCGCCTGCCTGGCCCTGGCCATGGACCGCCACCAGAGCGACCTGTTCGGCAAGGAACTGCCATCTGCCCACACACGGCGCCTGCGCGCGGCCGGCTGGGTGCTGCTGGCGCTGTCGCTGTGGGCGGCGCTGCAGGTGGAGCCCTGGTCGCTGGGGCTGGTGGCCTGGTTCGGCCACATCGCCGCAGCAGCGGCCATCGTGCTGCTGTCCATGGTGGCGCGCGAGCGCCTGCGCTGACGGCCCTCCCGGCGCCTTCAGAGAAACATGCCCCCCGACGCCTCGATGCGCTGGCCCTGCACCCAGCCCATGCCGGGCTGCAGCAGGGCGGCCATCACGGGGCCGATGTCGTCGGGCTGGCCCACGCGGCCCAGCGCCGTCTGGCTGGCCAGGGCGGCGCCCATCTGCGCATCGTCGCGCACACGGCCACCGCCAAAATCCGTGGCAATCGCGCCCGGCGCCAACGTGTTGACGCGAATGCCGCGCGCCCCCAGCTCGCGCGCCAGGTAGCGCGTCAGCACCTCCACCCCGCCCTTCATGGATGCATAGGCCGCATAGCCCGGCTGGGTGAAGCGCGTGAGCCCGCTGGACAGGTGGATGATGCTGCCGCCGTCGCGCAGCAGGGGCAGCAGGTGCTGGCTCAGGAAGAACGGCGCCTTCAGGTGGATGGCGACCAATTCATCGAACTGCGCCTCGGTGGTGGTGGCGAATGGCGCGTTGATGCCGATGCCGGCGTTGTGCACCAGCGCATCAAGGCGGTCGGCCTGCCAGGTATCGGCCAGCGCCTGGCGCACGCGGGCCGCAAAGTCCGCAAAGCCCGCGCTGCGCGCCACGTCCAGCTGCAGGGCGGCGGCCCGCCCACCCAGCGCCTCGATGGCGGCCACGGCGGCCTGGGCCTCGTCGGCACGCTCACGGTAGGTCAGCACCACGTCCAAGCCCTGGCGCGCCAGGTGCTCGGCCGTATTGCGGCCCAGGCCGCGGCTGCCGCCCGTGACGAGGACGATGCGGCGGACGGCAGGGGAAGAAGCGGTCGAAGGAGAAACTGTCATGGCGGACCTCGTTAGGTGGTTTGCAATGAAAGCGACTGTATTGAAGGTCGATTTTTGGATAAATTGGCTTTTTCTGATTTATTTGTTCGCCCCATGCAAACAATCAAGCTTCTGGAGCAGATGCAGATCTTCAGCCGCGTGGCCGAGATGGCCAGCTTCACGCGTGCGGCCGACAGCATGGGCCTGCCCAAGGCCAGCGTCTCCCAGGCCGTGCAGCAGCTGGAGGCGCGGCTGGGCACGCGGCTGCTGCACCGGACCACGCGGCGCGTGCAATTGACCCAGGACGGCCAGGCCTGCTACGAACGCTGCCAGGACCTGCTGGCCGACGTGGACGAGTTCCAGGGCCAGTTCCAGCAGGCAGGCGACGCGCCGCTGCAAGGCAAGGTCCGGCTGGACATGACCACCGGCCTGGCGCGCCACGTCGTCATGCCCTTGCTGCCGCAACTGCTGCAAAGCCATCCGGCGCTGGAGCTGGAGCTGAGCTGCACCGAGCGCCGCGTGGACCTGGTGCGCGAAGGCTTTGATTGCGTGCTGCGCCTGGGCCCCGTGGACGAGCCCGGCCTGGTGGCACGCCCGCTGGGCCTGGTGGCGCTGGCCACCTGCGCCAGCCCCGGCTATGTCCAGGCCCACGGGCTGCCCGCCACGCTGCAGGATCTGGGCAGTCACCGGCTGGTGCACTACCAGCGCACGCTGGGCGCGCGGCCGCTGGGCTTCGAGTACGAGGAGGATGGCCAGCCCCGGTACCTGCCGATGGCGGGCGCGCTCACCGTGAACAACGCCGAGGCCTATCTCGCGGCCTGCCAGGCCGGCCTGGGGCTGATCCAGGTTCCGCGCCTGGCCGTGCAGCCGCTGCTGGACGCAGGGGAACTGGTCGAGGTGCTGCCCCGCCACCCGCCGCCGCCCATGCCGCTGCACCTGATCTACGCCCAGCGCCGCCAATTGCCGCGCCGCGTGCGCGTGCTCATGGATTGGCTGGCCGAAGCGGTCCTGCCCTGGACGCTTGGCGCTGGCCCGGCCGAAAAGCCCTAGCGAGCGCTGCAGCGATTCAGCCAGCGTCATTTTGCTTATCACTAATCCGTATCAAGACAAAGGTTCGCGCCTGCCCCTTTTGACGCCATTTACCGGACAATAGCGACCTTGCCCCGGTCACCGGCCGCCACGAAGCAGCGGCAACGCGCACACCGCGCCTGCCCCCTGTGCTTCCCGCCACCGCGTGCCTGAATGGCACTGACCTCTCATTGCAACGTCCCGGCGGGCACTGCCTGCCCCGAATTCACCGTATTGCCAACATGAGTGCTTTTCTTGAAGAACGCGTGCTGTCCGTCCACCACTGGACCGACCGCCTTTTCTCCTTCACCACCACCCGTGACACCGCGCTGCGCTTTTCCAACGGCCATTTCACGATGATCGGGCTGAAGGTCGACGGCAAGAACCTGCTGCGTGCCTACTCCATCGCCAGCCCCAACTACGAGGAGCACCTCGAGTTCCTGTCGATCAAGGTGCCCGACGGTCCGCTGACCTCGCGCCTGCAGAACATCCAGGTCGGCGACACCATCCTCGTCGGCAAGAAGCCCACGGGCACGCTGCTGATCGACTACCTGCTGCCCGGCAAGAACCTGTACCTGATCGGCACCGGCACGGGCCTGGCCCCCTGGCTGGCCGTGGCCCGCGACCCCGAGACCTACGAGCGCTACGAGAAGGTCGTCGTCGTGCACGGCGTGCGCCACGCCAGCGAGCTGGCCTACCAGGAGCTGTTCGAGAAGGAACTGCCCGAGCATGAATTCCTCGGCGAGATCGTCAAGGACAAGCTGGTCTACTACCCCACCGTGACGCGCGAGCCCTTCCGCAACCAGGGCCGCATCTCCAACCAGATCACGGCCGGCACCTTCCCGCAGAACATCGGCCTGCCCGAGCTCAACCCCGAGACCGACCGCGTCATGCTGTGCGGCAGCCCCGCCATGCTGAACGAACTCAAGGAGCTGCTGGAGCACCGCGGCTTCAAGGAAGGCAACACCACCACGCCTGGCGACTTCGTGGTCGAGCGCGCCTTCGTCGAGAAGTAAAGCCCACGACACCCCGCGGCGGGGCGGCTGCCGATAATCGGCGCATGCCGCCCTCCCGCACCCCGCCGCCCCAGCCCGGCGACGATGACCGCAACTTCATCGTCGCCCTGGCGCGCGGCCTTGATGTCCTGTCCTGCTTTCGCTCCGGCGAAAAGCTGCTGGGCAACCAGGACATCGCCAGGCGCTGCGGACTGCCCAGGTCCACGGTCTCGCGCCTCACGCACACGCTGACCACGCTGGGCTACCTCATCCACGTGCCCGAAGAGGGCAAATACCGCCTGGGCACAGCCACGCTGGCCCTGGGCAGCGCCATGCTCTCGCGCCTGGACGTGCGCCAGATCGCGCGCCCGCTGATGCAAAAGCTGGCCGCCACCACCGATGCCGAGGTGGCCCTGGCCGCACGCGACCGGCACAACATGGTCTACATCGAGCACTGCCCCAGCGCGCGCTTCACGCACCGCGACCTGGACATGGGCTCGCGCATCCCCCTGGCCACCACGGCCGTGGGCCGCGCCTGGCTGGCCGCCAGCCCCGCATCCGAGCGCCAGCGCGCGCTGGACTACCTGCAATCGCACGCCCCCGAGCAATGGGCCGCCGCCCAGGCCCAGTTGCCGCTATGGCCCGGCGCCAGCACCCATCCGCAACCCTGGCTGTCGTGCTCGTTCGGCGACTGGCAGCCCGAGGTCAACGCCATCGCCCTGGCCTTCTCGCCGGGGCGTGGCCTGCCGCTGATGGCCGTCAGCCTGGGCGGGCCCTCGCGCTTCGTCACGGCCGATGCGCTGCGCCAGGACGGCGTGCCTGCGCTGCAGCGCATGGTGCGGCGGCTGCAGCAGGACATAGACCGCGCCTGACCGCAGACCGGGCCTGGCCGGCTGTCCCGCAGGCGCCCGCACAGTAGCCGCGCATTACCCGCACAGTAGCCAAGACGACAGCGCGCGCCGCCCTGGCGCCCTAGCATGGAGGGCGTTGCTCAACCATCAGGAAACCAAGGCAGGAGACACCCAGCATGAGCGTGAAAGCACTGTTCAACCTCACCGGCAAGACCGCCCTCATCACCGGAGGCTCGCGCGGCCTGGGCCTGCAGATGGCCGAGGCGCTGGGCGAGATGGGCGCCCGCCTCGCCATCACGGCGCGCAAGTCCGATGAACTGGCCGAGGCCAAGGCCCACCTGCAAGGCCTGGGCTACCAGGTCGAGACCTTCACCAACGACCTGCAGAAGTTCGACACCATCCCCGCCCTGGTCGATGACGTGCTGGCGCGCTGCGGCGACATCGACATCCTCGTCAACAACGCCGGCGCCACCTGGGGCGCCAAGGCCGAGGAATACCCGGACGAGGCCTGGAACAAGGTCATGAACCTCAACGTCTCCGCGCCCTTCTTCCTCACCCGCGAAGTGGCCAGGCGCGTGATGATCCCCAAGGGCCAGGGCAACGTGATCATCACGGCCTCGGTCGCGGCCTTCAAGGGCACGCCGCCCGGCATGAACACCGTGGCCTACAACACCTCCAAGGCGGCCGCCGTGCACCTGGCGCGCACCCTGGCCTCGGAATGGGGCCACTACGGCATCCGCGTCAACTCCATCTGCCCGGGCTTCTTCCCCAGCAAGCTGGCCAACGGCCTCATCGACAAGCTCGGCGACCAGCTCATCGCCCGCGCCCCGCTGCGCCGCATCGGCGGCGAGGAGGACCTCAAGGGCGCCGTAGTCTATCTGGCGTCCGATGCATCGCGGCACATGACGGGGCAGGCGTTGGTGCTGGATGGTGGAGCGAGCTTGTTGTAAACAACGCAGCCCTGCAATGAGAAAGGCCCCTGTACCGCGGTGCAGGGGCCTTTCTTACTTGAGCCGCTGCGCAGCGGCTCAGCATGTCTTCTTCAAGCCTGCAGGGCAAAGGGCTCGATGGACTCCAGATCGTCGCCTATGGCCTCGCGCGCGATATCAGCGTCGTACTGGCTTTGCAGATTCATCCAGAACTCCACGGACGTGCCAAAGAAGCGCGCAAGGCGCAGCGCCGTATCCGCGGTGATGGAGCGGCCGTTCTTGACGATGGCCGCGATGCGTGTCTGCGGGACATGGATGGCCTGGGCCAGGCGGTATTGCGTCAGGCCCATGGGCTCCAGGAATTCAGTGGCCAGGATTTCGCCTGGCGTGGGGAGGTTCAAAGGTTTGTTCATGGTCAGCACTCCTGCGCCAGATCCAGGATCAACGCTTTCGCTTCAGTGGTAATCGACGATCTCCAGCTCACTCGGGCCTTCATGGGTCCACACAAAGCACACGCGCCACTGGTCATTGATGCGGATGCTGTGCTGCCCCTTGCGATCCCCCTGTAGCGCCTCCAGCCGGTTTCCGGGCGGGACCCTCAAGTCCTGAAGCACATGAGCGGCATGCAGCATCCGAAGCTTGCGCAGCGCAACCACTTCAATGCTGCTCCACCGACGCACCCGCCTCTGCTGGAACAGTTGCTCGGTGTCGGGGCACTTGAATGACTGGATCGTCATGGAAGCAAATAATAACGCACCGCGTCAGTAACGTCAAACGTAAGTATCAGGCAACTGAGTCCACAAGAAAGCGCCTGGGCCAGATCAAGCTGGCACCAGGCGCTTTCGGTCGAAAAACTGAGCGGCGCTCTACTTGTTCGCCACCGTCATCACCGCCTCAATCTTGCCGTCGCGCACAGCGGCGCCGCGTTCGGTGGTCAGGGTGCCGCCGCGCTCATCGACGCCCTTGACGCCGCCGGGGTTCACGTCGGGGCGCAGGGATTTGTAGGCCTCGTCCAGCTTGGCGTGGATGGCCTTGGTGTCCGAGGCCGAGCCGGCCAACTGCATGGCCTTGACGGTGGCGTGCACGGCCGTGTAGTTCCACTGCGCCTCCGAGCCGGGGATGCGGCCCGGGTAGACCTTGCCGAAGCGTTCGACGAAGGCCTTGTTCTCGGGCTTGGTGTCCTCGGAGACGGGCATGACGCCGATGGCGCCTTCCAGCGGCGCATAGCCGCCGACCACGCGGGCCATTTCGTCGAGCTTGGCCTGGTCCATGACCACGAAGCCGCCCTTGAAGCCCAGCTCGCGCGCCTGCTTGACGACCAGGGCCGTGGGCTCGGAGGCACCGCCCACGAAGAGGACGTCGGGCTTTTCGGCCAGGGCCTTGCTCACGCCGCTGTAGAAGTCGGTGGCGCGGTTGTAGCTCATGGCGTTCTCGGCCACCACGGTGCCGCCCAGCTTTTCCCAGCCGGGCTTGAAGGCGGCGACCCAGGCCTTGGCGTAGTCATGGTCGGCGCCCACCAGGGCCACCTTCTTGCCGAAGCGGCCCATCACGTACTTGGAGAACGGGTCGATGTACGAGGTGAACTCGGGCGGGATGCGCAGGGTCAGCTTGTTGCCCCGGTTGGTGATCTGCGGCACCGAGCTGTAGGCCAGCACGATGAAGTTGCTGCGCTCGTTGGTGGTCTGCAGCGCGAAGATGCCGCCCGAATGCGGCACCAGGATGGCCGCCGTCTTGTGCTGCTGCACCAGGCGCTGGGCGTTGATCGCGGTCTCGGACGGGTTGTACTTGTCGTCCAGCGGAACGATCTCGATCTTGACCTTCTTGCCGCCGATCTCGGGCGCTGCGGCATTGATCTCGGAGACGGCCATCTGCATGCCGTCGAGCACGTTCTTGCCGTACTGGGCAGCGCCGCCCGACAGCGGGCCGGAGTAGCCGATCTTGACCACCTCCTGCGCCAGCGCAGGGCCGGCGGCGGCCACGGCGGCGCAGGCCAGGGCCAGCGTGCCCACTCTGCGGCGGGTCAATGGTGCGAATGCTGTCATGTCTGTCTCCTTGGATAGTGAAGAACGAATCGCTGCTGAAGCAACGCATAAATCCGGCGCAGCCCAGACCAGGGACGCCGAGCAAGGGCCGCCCCGCAGCGAGGGCGTCGTCCCCCTCCCTCGCGAAGCGAGAGAGAGGGGGAAGCCGCGCAGCGGCTCAGGGGGTGCAGTGTCATGTCATGCACCGATGTAGGCTTTTCGGATGGAGTCGTCAGCCAGCAGCTCGGCCGGCTTGCCCTCGCGCACGATGCGGCCGCTTTCCATCACATAGGCGCGGTGCGCGATCTTCAGCGCCGCATAGGCGTTCTGCTCGGCCAGCAGCACGGTGGTGCCGGCCGCGTTGATGCGCTGTATGGCCTCGAACATCTGCTTGATGACCAGGGGCGCCAGGCCCAGCGAGGGCTCGTCCAGCAGCAGGGCCTGGGGCCGGCCCATCATGGCGCGGCCGATGGCCACCATCTGCTGCTGACCGCCCGACAGCGAGCCGGCCGGGTCATGCTGCTTCTCGCGCAGGATGGGAAACAGCTCCATCACCTCCTGCAGCGTCTTCTGGCTGGGGCCGGGATCGCGGCGGTGCACGTAGGCGCCCAGCTGCAGGTTGCGCAGCACCGACATCTGGGGGAACAGCTTGCGCCCTTCGGGGCACTGCACCACGCCGGACTGCACGATGGCCGAGGGCTTGCTGCCGGCCAGCTCCCTGCCATTCCAGACGATGGAGCCGCCAGCGGCCTTGTGGATGCCGCTGGCCGTGAGGAACAGCGAACTCTTGCCCGCTCCGTTGGCGCCCAGCAGCACCACCAGCTCGCCGCGGTCGGCATGCAGGCTGACCCCGTCCAGCGCCAGGAAGCTGCCGTAGCGCAGCGACACGTTCTCAAACTTCAGCATGCTCGCTCCCCAGGTAGGCATCGATGACGGCGGGGTTGCGGCGTATTTCCTCGGGCGTGCCCTCGGCGATCTTCTCGCCGTAGCTGAGCACCAGGATCTTGTCGGCCAGGCTCATGATCATGCCCATCTTGTGCTCGATCAGCGCCACCGTGATGCCGTGGCGCACCAGCTTGCGGATCAGCTCGGCCAGGCCCTCGGTCTCCTCGGGGTTGACGCCGCCGGCAGGCTCGTCGAGCAGCATCAGCTTCGGGTCGGTGGCCAGGGCCAGCGCGAAGGCCACGCGCTTGCGCTCCTCCTGCGTGATGTCGCCCGCAATGCGGCCGGCCACATGCGACAGACCCACGAAGTCCAGCGCGTCGCGCGCCTTTTCACGGCACACGCGCTCTTCCTCGCGCAGGCGGCTGGAGCCGCGCAGCACGTCCCACAGGCCTGAGCGCGTGCGCAGCCGGTGGCCCACGATGAGGTTGTCCAGCACCGTGGCGCGGTCGAACAGCGCCGTGGTCTGGAAGGTGCGCGCCACGCCCAGTTTCGCCACCTGGTCCGTGCGCAGCGAGGTCACGTCCTGGCCGTTGAAGGTGATGGTGCCCGAGGTGGGCTTGTGCACGCAGCTGATCAGGTTGAAGAACGTGGTCTTGCCCGCGCCGTTGGGGCCGATGATGGCGTTGATGCGGCCTTCCTCGATCACGGTGCTGACATCGCTCACGGCGGCCAGCCCGCCGAAGGTCTTGGTCAGGTGGTCAATCTTGAGCATGCGGCTTGCCCTCCTTGGCATTGCGGCGCGCGCGCCATGCGGTGAAGCTGCCCACCACGCCGTAGGGCATGAAGATCACCAGCATCACGAGAATCGGGCCGAAGACGATGAAGCGGTACTCCTGCAGGAACTGCAGGTACTGCGTGATCCAGGGCATGCCGATGGCGCCCAGCAGCGGCCCCAGCACCGTGCCCATGCCGCCGACCATGGCGAAGATCATCATGTCGAAGGTATGGTGCACGCCGGCCATGTCGGGACCGATGAAGCGCACGAAGCCGGCGTATAGGCCGCCGGCCACGCCCGCGTAGACCACGCTCAGCATGAAGGCCAGCACCTTGTTGCGCATGAGGTTGATGCCCAGGGCCTCGGCCAGCTCGTCGCTGTTGCGGATGGCCATGAAGGTGCGGCCCAGCAGCGACCGGACGATGCGCCGCATCACCCAGACCGAGGCCACGAGGAAGGCCAGCACCAGGTAGTACAGCGCCAGCGGCGACTCGAAGCTCAGCGCGCCCAGGGCCTCGGGCGCGGGGATGCCCATGATGCCCACGGTGCCGTGGGTCAGGCCCTCCCACTTCTCGATCACGAGGAACATGATGTATCCCACGCACAGCGTGAAGATCGAGAAGTAATGCCCCTTCAGGCGCAGCGAGACGATGCCGATCAGGTAGCCCAGCACCGCGCACACCACGCCCGACATCACCAGCCCGCCCCAGAACGGCCAGCCATGGTCCACCGTGAGGATGCCCACGGTATAGGCGCCCGCGGCCATGAAGCCCGCATGCGCGAGGTTGAGCTGGCCCGTGTAGCCCGTGATCAGGTTCAGGCCCAGCGTGGCGATGGCGAAGATGTAGGCCGTGCTCATCACCGTGAGGTGGTAGTCATTGCCCGCCAGCCAGGGAAAGGCGATGCCGGCGGCCAGCAGCAGGCCCCAGGCAACGCGGGAGTCGATGAATCCGTTCATTCAATGACTCCTCTTGGCGAACAGGCCCTGCGGGCGCAGCGACAGGATCACCACCAGCAGCACGAAGGCGATGATGTCCTTGTAGTCGGTGGAGATGTAGTAGGCGCCGAAGCTCTCGGCAAAGCCGATGATCAGCCCGCCCAGCACGGCGCCCGGGATGCTGCCCATGCCGCCCAGGATGATGATCACGAAGGCCTTGGTGATGACCAGGTGGCCCATGGCCGGATAGACCAGGTTGATGGGCGCATACAGCGTGGCCGCCACGGCCGCGAGCACGCCCGAGATGGCAAAGGTCAGCATGGACACGCGGTTGGCGTCGATGCCCACCATGGATGCGCCTTCGCGGTTCTGCGCCATGGCGATGATGGTCGCGCCCGTGATGGTGCGCGTCAGGAACAGGTGCAGGGCCACCATCAGCGCAAAGGCCGCGCCGATGATCAGCAGGCGCTGCGCGGGCGCCGTGATGCCGCCCATCTCCACGATGGAGGTGTAGGGCGTGGGCATGCGCTGGAAGTCCGCGCCCCACAGCGCCTGGGCGCCCGCCTCCAGGAACAGCAGCAGCCCGATGGAGGCGATCTTGGGATGCAGGGGCGAGGCCTTGCGCAGCGGATGGAAGATCAGCCGCTCGCTGACGATGCCCAGCACCGCCACCGCGATGGCTGCGGTCAGCATGGCCGCCCAGTAGCCCCAGCTCCAGGCCACCATGGCCTGGAAGGCCACGAAGGCACCGATCATGTAGAAGCCGCCGTGCGCGAAATTGGGCACGTGCAGGATGCCGTAGACCAGGGTCAGGCCCAGGGCCACCAGGCCGTAGATGCCGCCCAGGGTCAGGCCGTTGAGCACTTGCTGCAGAAAAACGTCCATTCAACGCCTCCTGCGGAAAGGCGCGGCTCGGCGCCCGGCCAGGGTCTGTGCTTGCATTGTCTTGTCTCCTTTGCATGGCCGGCCGGCGCGGCGCGACAACGCATGCGGCAGACAGGCAAGGCCAGCTTAGGAGGGGGGCGGCGCCACGATCAACCCGAAGATTCCGCACAGCGGAATTCACCTGGGAAACCCCGAGACCCTCAGGCCCCCGCCAGTAACCTAGATGACAGCCGCGCTCAGATGGACAGGGCCGGCAAGTTGGCGGGCAGGCCCTGCATGGAGCGCTGCGTGTGCTCGGCCACGAAGTCCAGGAAGCTGCGCACGCGCGCCGGCATGAACTTGCGCGTGGGCAAGGTGGCGTAGAGGGTGAAATGGCCCGTGGTCCATTCGGGCAGCACATGGCGCAGGCGGCCCGAACGCAGGTGGCGCGCAATCAGGTCCAGCGGCTGGGTGCTGATGCCCGCGCCGTCCAGCGTGGCACGCAGCAGCGTGCCGGTGTGGTTGGCCACCAGCACGGGCTGCACGGCCACCTCGGCCTCGCCCGCGTTGCCATCGAGCCGGCGCAGGCGCAGCACGTCGGAGCGGCCCTGGGCGCGGCGGCGCAGCAGGCACTGGTGGCCCGCCAGATCCTCGGGCACGGCGGGCACGCCATGGGCGTCCAGGTACTCGGGCGAGGCGCAGGCCAGGCCGCAGGTGGTGACGATGGGCCGCGCCACCACGTTGCCGTCATAGCCCTCCTCGGCGTTGAGGAAGGTGATGTCGTACTCGCCCACGGCGGCCTCGCTGGCCGACTCCACGAAGACCTCGATGCAGATGCGCGGGTGCAGGCGGTGGAAGTCCGCCACCAGCGGCGCCAGCACATGCTCGGCAAACACGGGCGGCGTGAGCACGCGCACGGCGCCCGAAAGCTCCAGCGTGTGTGCCTGCGCCAGGCTGAAGGCATCCTCCACATCGGCCAGGATGCCGCGCACGCGCTCCAGATAGGCCTCGCCGGCCTCGGTCAGCGACACGCTGCGCGTGGTGCGCTGCAGCAGCCTCGTGCCCAGGTGCTGCTCCAGGTCGGCCACCAGGCGCGTGACCGTGGGCACGGACATGTCCAGGCGACGCGCCGCCGCCGAAAACCCGGCCTCGTCGGCCACGGTCTGAAACACCCGCATGGTCTGCAATCGGTCCATGTTGTCCTTGGCCCCGGGCCTCGGTGCCCGGGGACTTTCGCTGCATTGTTCCACTCCCAAACGCCCTGCGCCGCGGCTTTGCGGGCCGCGGCGCAGGCGTTCATCTTCGTCGAAATGCAGCCGCTCAGCCCTTGCCGTCCGAAGTGTCCCTGGCCTGCGCTGGACCGGCGGGCGGCGCCCAGCGGATGGGGTGGGTGAAGCGCACCTCGGCGTCGCTGAAAGCCTTGGCCGTGGCAGCCGACAGCAGCAGGATGGCCGACGAGAAATAGATCCACATCAACAGCACCACCAGCGAACCCGCCGCGCCATAGGCCGAGACCACGGCCGCCGTGGACAGATACCAGGCCAGGGCCTGCTTGCCCAGCGTGAACAGCAGGGCACCGACGATGGCGCCGAAGATGAGATAGCGCAGCCGGGGCTTGGGGCCGCTGCCGATGCGCATCAGCCCCACGAAGAGCAGCACGGCAATGCCGAAGGACACGCATTCGTTGATCAGGCTGATCAGCGGCCCCAGCGGCTGCATCTGCAGCTTGGTGCCGGCCCAGTTGGTGATCAGCTGGATGGCCGTGGACAGGGCCATGGACACCAGCAGCAAGAAGCCCAGCGCCAGCACATAGGTCAGGCCGCGCAGCCGCAGCGCGGCCATGCGCCACCACACGGCCTTGGGCGGCGGTGGCTCGCCGTTCGAGGTCCAGAGCTTTTCCAGCGCGGACTGCAGCTCCACGAACACACCCGTGGCGCCCGACATCAGCAGGATGAAGCCGAACAGCGAGGCCAGCCGCCCCTCGTCGGGCCGCTGGGCACTTTCCAGCGCGCCGCGCACCACCTGGGCACCGCGCTCGCCGATCACGTCCTGCACCTGGTCGATCAACTGGTGCTCCACATAGCTGCGGTCCACCCACCAGCCCAGCAGGCCGACCAGCAGCAGCAGCAGCGGCGCCAGGCTCAGGATGCCGTAGAAGGACATGGCCGCGCTCATGCGCAGGCCATCGGCGTCCAGCCACAGCTGCACGGCATTCCACATGGCGCGCAGCGGGTTCAGCTCCATCAGGCGCTGCAGGCGTGCGGACCAGGACGAGGCGGGGGGAGTTTCCGGGGTATCTGAGGGCATGGCCCCCATTGTGCTCAGCGGCGCACCAGCGCCCTGTCAGCCTGTGCCGACAGGGGCCTGTGTGCGCGGCTCAGGTCACGGGCGCTGGATTGAACAGCACCAGGGCGTTGTGCAGCTTCCACTGCTCCGCCCAGGTCTTCTTGCGGCCGCTGGCCACGTCCAGCATCAGGCGGAACATCTCCCAGCCCACGTCCTCGATGCTGGCCTGGCCTTCGGCGATGCGGCCCGCGTTCACGTCCATCAGGTCATGCCAGCGCCGCGCCAGATCGCTGCGCGTGGCCACCTTGATCACGGGCACCTGGGCCAGGCCGTAGGGCGTGCCCCGGCCCGTGGTGAACACATGCAGGTTCATGCCGGCGGCCAGTTGCAGCGTGCCGCAGATGAAATCGCTGGCCGGCGTGGCCGCATAGACCAGGCCGCTTTGGATGCCCCGGTCGGCCAGCCGCTGGCCCGGCGACAGCACGCCGGTGATGGGCGCCGTGCCACTCTTGATGATGGAGCCCATGGCCTTCTCGACGATGTTGGACAGGCCGCCCTTCTTGTTGCCCGGCGTGGTGTTGGCGCTGCGGTCCACGCGGCCCTTGTCCAGGTAGGCGTCGTACCAGGCCATCTCCTCGATCATGGCTTCGGCCACCTCGGGGCTGGAGGCGCGCGAGGTGAGCTGGTCGATGCCGTCGCGCACCTCGGTCACCTCGCTGAACATCACGGTGGCGCCTGCGCGCACCAGCAAATCGGTGCAAAAGCCCACGGCCGGATTGGCCGTGACGCCGCTGAACGCATCGCTGCCGCCGCACTGCACGCCCACCACCAGGGCGCTGGCCGGCACGGTCTCGCGCCGGCGCGCGTTCAGCCGCTCCAGATGCACCCTGGCGTTGCCCATGATGGAGTCCACCATGGACATGAAGCCCACATGCGCCTCGTCCTGCAGGCAGACCACGTCCAGCGCGGGTTCTCGCTCATCGACGATGGGGAAGGACCCCGGCGGCAGCAGCCGCTCGGGCTGCAGCTTCTCGCAGCCCAGGCTCACCACCATCACCTCGCCGCCAAAATTCGGGTTGTGGCTGATGTTGCGCAGCGTGCGCTGCGGAATCTCGGCGCCCACGGCATCGATGGCCACGCCGCAGCCATAGCTGTGCTCCAGGCCCACCACATCGTCCACATTCGGATAGCGCGGCAGCAGCTCGGCCTTGATGCGGCCCACCGCGAAATCCAGCACCCCGGCCACGCACTGCACCGTGGTGGTGATGGCCAGGATATTGCGCGTGCCCACCGTGCCATCGGCATTGCGGTAGCCCTCGAAGGTGTAGCCCGTCAGCGGCGGCAGCTCGGGCGGCTGCACCGTGGCGATCGGCAACCCCTCAAGAGACAGCGCCCCCGGCATGCGCAGCAGCCGCTCATGCACCCAGCTGCCCGCGGCAATGGCCTGCAGCGCATAGCCGATCACCACGTTGTAGCGGCGCACCTCGCCGCCCTCGGCAATGTCCACCAGCGCCACCTTGTGCGCCTGCGGCACCTTGTCGACCAGCACCAGCCCCCCGGGCATCACCGTGCCCGCAGGCAACCCCCCGTCATTGGCCACGATGGCCACGTTGTCGGCCGGATGCATGCTGATGGAAAGAGGAAGTGGGGTACTCATGGCAATGTCTTTTCAGTTTCTTGTCGCTGTCCGCTGGGCACAGCGCGCCCAAGCAAGCGGCACAGCCCACGCAACCGGCGCGGCCCAAAGCGAGGGACACCAAGCAAGGGCCGCCCCGCAGCGACGGTGTCGTCCCCCTCCCTTGCGAAGCAAGTAGAGAGGGGGAAGCGGCGCTAGCCGCTCAGGGGGTGCTTTATTTACTCTGCTTTAATTCCAGCAGCCTTGATCACCTTCCCCCACTTGACCACCTCGGCCTTCTGGTACTCGCCCAGCTCGGCCGGCGTCATCTGCGAGGGCAGCATGCCGAAGTTCTTCAGGCGCGCCTGCACCTCGGGCGTGGCGACGATCTTCATGATCTCCGCATGCAGCCGGTCCACGATGGGCTTGGGCGTGCCTGCGGGCGCGAACACGGCCTGCCAGGAGCCCATGTCGAAGCCTTTCTCGCCCGCCTCGGCAATGGTGGGCACATCGGGCAGGGACTCCAGGCGCCGCGAGCTGGTCACGGCGATGGGACGCAGCTTGCCGGCCTGCACGTGGGGGCCGACGACCAGGGCGGTGTCGAACATCATGTCCACCTGGCCGCCGATCACGTCCTGCACGGCCGGGCCGCTGCCCTTGTAGGGCACGTGGGTGAACTTCACGCCCGTCTGGTAGCCCAGCAGCTCCAGCGCCATGTGGTTGGAGGTGCCGCTGCCCGGCGAGGCCGAGGTCAGTCCGCCCGCCGCTGCCTTGGCCTTGCTGGCGGCCAGCACGTCGGCCAGCGTCTTGTAGGGGCTGGAGGCCGGCACCACCAGCACCAGCGGGCCCGAGCCCAGCATGGCCACCGGCGTGAAGGACTTGACCGGGTCGTAGTCCAGCTTGGCGTACAGGCTCACATTGATGGCGTGCGAGCTGATGGTGCCGCCCAGGATGGTGTAGCCATCGGCCGGTGCGCGCGCCGCAATGGCCGAGCCCACGCTGCCGCCCGCGCCGCCCTTGTTCTCGATCACCACGGGCGTGCCCAGGGCCTTGCTCAGCGGCTGGGCGATCACGCGCGCCAGCGTATCGGTATTGCCGCCAGGCGGGAACGGCACCAGGTAGGTGATGGGCTTGCCCGTGGGCCAGTTGCCCTGCGCGGCGGCGGGCATGGCGGCCAGGGCCGTGCCCAGCAGCAGGGCGCTGGCGAGGGAATGTTGGATGAGTGTGCGGCGTTGCATGGTGCTTGTCTCCGGGAAGGGCTTGTCGTTGGAATGGTGTGAAAGCGGGTTCAGAAGCGCGGCTGGTGGCCGGTGAACGCGGGGTCGTACTTGCGCATCTGCCCCAGGTCGTCGCGGTTGCGGATGCCGCAGTGCAGGTAGTTGTCGTGCAGGCGGGCCAGGGCCTCGCGGTCCAGCCGCACACCCAGGCCGGGCGCCGTGGGCACGCGCAGGCTGCCCTGCTCGAACTGCAGCCGGCCGCCCTCGACGACTTCCTCGTCCTGCCAGGGGTAGTGCGTGTCGCAGGCATAGGTCAGCAGGGGCACGCTGGCGCACAGGTGCGTCATGGCCACCAGGCTCACGCCCAGGTGCGAGTTGCTGTGCATGGACAAGCCCAGGTCGAAGGTGCGGCACAGCGTGGACAGGCGCTGCGTGGCGCGCAGCCCGCCCCAGTAGTGGTGGTCGCTGAGCACGATCTTCACGGGGCAGCCCATGTCGGCGTTGCGGCGGAATTCGGCAAAGTCCGTCACCACCATGTTGGTGGCCAGCGGCACATCGCACTCGCGTGCCACGGCGGCCATGCCGTCCAGGCCGGGCGCCGGGTCCTCGTAGTACTCGAGCACGCCCTGCAGCTGCTGCACGATCTTCAGGCTGGTCTCCACCGTCCAGTTGCCATTGGGATCGATGCGCAGCGGCGTGCCCGGAAAGGCATCGGCCAGCGCCAAGATACCGGCCGCCTCCTGCTCGGGCGGCAGCGCGCCGGCCTTGAGCTTGATGCTCTGGAAGCCGTACTGCGCAATCATGCGCCGCGCCTGCTCCACCAGCTGCTGCGGCGCCAGGGCCTCGCCCCAGGCGTCGCGCGAAAAATCTGGTCCATAGGGCCTGTCGATGTGCTCGGCGTACTTATAGAACAGGTAGGCAGAGAACGGCACGCTGTCGCGCGCCGCGCCGCCCAGCAGGTCCACGATGGGCGCCCCGGCCATCTGGCCCTGCAGGTCCAGCATGGCGACCTCGAAGGCGCTGACCACCTTGGCCACCGTCTTGGACACATGCGTGCCCGGCGCCAGCGACACCTGCTGGCCCAGGAATTCGGAGGCCGTCAGCGCAGGCGGCGCCACCAGGGCCGCGACGCGGACCTCCATCTCGTTGAGCGCCCAGGGCGACAGCCCCACCAGCGCGGGCGCGGCCTTGGCCAGCGCATCGAGCATGGGCTGGTCGCCATAGCTTTCGTTGATGCCGACCAGGCCCGATGCCGTCTCGATCTCGATGATGGAGCGCAGCGCCCAGGGCTCGTGGATGCCGGCCGCATTGAGCAACGGCGGATCGCGGAAGGCAATGGGCGTGATGCGTATATGGCGGATCGCGTGGGTCGCGTGGGTGGTGCTCATCTGGAATGCGGGCTCAGGAGGATCAGAAAAAACTCGATGGCGTGGACGTCTTGTGATACGTTGTCGTACAACTTGGAGCGATTATGATCAGCACCATGGAAAGTTCGGCAAAGGGATTTCCCGCATCACCCCCAACGATCGAGCTTCCCCTGCGAGGAAAGTCCGGTCGCAGCGGCCGCAATCTGGCCGCCCTGCTGTTCGACGAGTTCGCGAGCAAGATCCGCAACGGCCTGCTGGCCGAAGGCGAGAAGCTGCCCACGGAGTCGTCGCTGGTGCAGACCTACGAAGTCAGCCGCACCGTGGTGCGCGAGGCGCTGTCGCGCCTGCAGGCATCGGGCCTGGTGGAGACGCGCCACGGCATAGGCACCTTCGTGCGCGCCGCCCAGCCCGCATCCACGCTGATGCTCAATGCCGACGAGCTGACGGCCGCCGTGGACGTGATGGCCGTGCTGGAGCTGCGCATCAGCCTGGAGACCGAAAGCGCCGGCCTGGCCGCGCTGCGCCGCAGCCCCGATCAGCTGCAGGGCATACGCATGGCGCTGCAGGCCTTCGAGATCGCCTTTGCGCGCGGCGAGGACACGGTGGCCCATGACCTGGCCTTCCACACCCAGATCGCCGAGGCCACGGGCAACCGCTACTTCGGCGACATCCTGCGGCACTTTGGCGCGCAGCTGATTCCGCGCACGCGCATCGCCTCCATCCACCAGCCCCAGCGCGACCCCGATTACCTGCGCCGCGTCAACCGCGAGCATGAGGAAATCCTCGCCGCCATCGAGCGCCAGGATGCCGACTCGGCCCGCGCGGCCATGCGCATCCACCTGACCAACAGCCGCGAACGCCTGCGCCTGGCGCAAAAGACCAGCGCTGCCTGAGTGCTCCCATGGGCCTTTCGGGGCCCATGGCTTTGTCACGGGAATTCAGACAACCAAGGGAAAACCCTTTATCACTGCTTGCAGATCTCGGTTAAAAATCGGCTTCAGTTGTACGACAACTGACAACATAAAACCCGGAGACAAGAGCATGACCCTGAGCCGAAAGCAGTTCCTGCGCGCCGCTGGCGCCACCGCCCTCGTAGCCACCGGCGCCGGTGCGCTGGCCCAGAGCAACTGGCCCACGCGGCCGCTGCGCCTGGTGGTGCCCTACCCGCCGGGCGGCAGCTCGGACATCATTGCGCGCGCCATCGGCCCGCTGCTGTCGGCAGAACTCAAGCAGCCCGTGGTCATCGAGAACAAGCCCGGCGCCAACGGCAACCTGGGCGCCGACATGGTGGCCAAGGCCCAGCCCGACGGCCACACGCTGATGCTGTGCGACCTGGGTGCGCTGGCCATCTCGCCCTCGCTCTACACCAAGCTGTCCTTCGACCTGTCCCGGGACCTGCGCGGCACGGCCATGCTGGCCTACTCGCCCCACCTGCTGGTGGTCCACCCCTCGGTGCCGGCCAACAACCTGCAGGAGCTGGTGGCCCTGTCCAAGAAGGAAGACCTGAGCTTTGCCGTCACCGCCACGGGCAGCGCCCCGCACCTGGCCGGCGTGGAACTGGCGCGCGCCACGGGCGCCCGCTGGGAATACGTGCCCTACAAGGGCGGCGTGCAGTCCATCCAGGACACGGTGGCAGGCCAGACCCAGGTGCTGATGAACGGCATGCTGGCCACCTACCCCCATGTGCAAAGCGGCAAGCTCAAGCTGCTGGGCCTTTCCAAAGGCACGCGCATGCCGCTGGCCGCCAACGTGCCCACCATCGCCGAGCAGGGCGTGCCCGGCTTCGAGACCGGCACCTGGCAAGGCGTGGTCGTTCCGGCCAAGACACCCGAGGCCGTGGTCCAGCGCCTGCATGAGGCCCTGATCACCGCCATCCGCTCGCCCGAGGTGCGCGCCCGCCTCACGGGCCAGGGCGCCGAGGTCGTGACCATGAACCCCGCCGAGACCGCGCGCTTCCTGACCACCGAGCGCCAGCGCTGGCAAAAAGTGGTTCAAACAGCCGGTTTGAAGCTCGACTGATTCCACCCTTTTTTCTTTCTTCCCCACCCTTATTCCCGAGAGCACCATGACCCCCCAAGACCTCAAAGACGTGATGAGTTCCGGCCTGCTGTCCTTCCCCGTGACGGACTTCGACAGCAACGGCAACTTCAATGCCAAGGGCTATGCGGCCCGCCTCGAATGGCTGGCCCCCTACGGCGCCAGCGCGCTGTTCGCGGCCGGCGGCACGGGCGAGTACTTCTCGCTGTACGGCGAGGAATACGGCCAGATCATCAAGACCGCCGTGGACACCTGCCGCGGCAAGGTGCCCATCATCGCGGGCGCCGGCGGCCCCACGCGCACGGCCATTGCCCATGCCCAGGAAGCGGAGCGCCTGGGCGCCCACGGCGTCCTGCTGCTGCCCCACTACCTGACCGAAGCCGGCCAGGAAGGCCTGATCGCCCATGTGGAGCAGGTCTGCAAGAGCGTGAAGTTCGGCGTCATCGTCTACAACCGCGACCGCACCCGCTTCACGCCCGAATCGCTGGCCATCCTGGCCGAGCGCTGCCCCAACCTGGTGGGCTTCAAGGACGGCATGGGCAACATCGAGACCATGTCCGCCATCTTCATGAAGATGGGCGACCGCTTCGCCTACCTGGGCGGCCTGCCCACGGCCGAGGTCTATGCGGCCGCCTACAAGGCCCTGGGCACGCCGGTGTACTCCTCGGCCGTCTTCAACTTCATCCCCAAGACGGCGATGGCGTTCTACGAAGCCGTGCGCACCGATGACACGGCCACGCAGCACAAGCTGCTCAAGGAATTCTTCATGCCCTACCTGAAGATCCGCAACCGCGTCGAAGGCTACGGCGTGAGCATCATCAAGGCCGGCGCCAAGCTGGTCGGCCACGACGCAGGCCCCGTGCGCGCCCCGCTGACGGACCTCAAGCCCTCCGAGCTGGAAGAGCTCAAGGCCCTGATCGACAAGCTCGGCCCGCAATAAGCCACAAGACCGGACGCAGGGGCCAGTCCGGCCCTTGCGCCCCCCAGGAGACAAGAACATGAAGAAGATTCTGATCACGCTGGGTGCCGCACTGGCCCTCACGGCGCAGGCGGCCGGCAGCTTTCCGGACAAGGCCGTCAACATCATCGTGCCCTTCCCGGCCGGAGGCTCCACCGACACCGTGGCGCGCGCCATGGCCCTGAGCATGGGCGAGCAGCTGGGCAAGCCCTTCGTGGTGGAAAACCGACCGGGCGCCACGGGCACCATCGGCGCGGGCGCCGTCAAGCGCGCACCGGCCGATGGCTACACGCTGCTGGTGGCCTCGCTGGGCCCCTTCGTGGTCACGCCGCACCTGGTCAAGAACGTGCCCTATGACGCAGGCAAGGACTTCGACTACATCACCATCCCCGTGCAGGCGCCCAACGTGCTCGTGGCCAGCCCCGCGCAGAAGGCCCGCACCGTGGCCGAGGTCATCGCCGCGCTCAAGGCCAACCCCGGCAAGATCAGTTTCGCGAGTTCGGGCAACGGCTCATCGGACCATCTGTCGGCCGAGCTGTTCTGGCAGCAAAGCGGCACCGAAGGCATGCACGTTCCCTACAAGGGCGGCGCCCCGGCCATCACCGACCTGATCGGTGGCCAGGTGGACTTCTCGTTCCAGAACGTCAACGCCGTGCTGCCCCATCTGCGCAGCGGCAAGCTGCATGCGATCGCCGTGACCGGCAGCCAGCGCTCGCCCGTGCTGCCCGATGTGCCCACGCTGGCCGAGGCCGGCGTCAAGGGTGCCGAGGTCTACTCCTGGCAAGGCCTGGCAGCCCCCAAGGGACTGCCCGCCGATGTGAAGGCCAAGCTGGCCAAGGCCGCCATCGCCTCCGTGCAGCAGCCCGACATCCGCAAGCGCTTCGTGGAGCAGGGCCTGGAGATCGTGGGCAACACGCCCGAGGAATTCACGCGCTACCAGGCCCAGGAGTCGGAGCGCTGGAAGCAGCTGATCCAGACCCGAAAAATCACTGCTGATTGAGCTAGAAACAACGGGCCGGCCCCAGGGCCGTTCCCGCTGGCCTGCGCACCGCAGGCCCTTTTCACCGGGGCTTCCAGCCCCCGCAAGTTCCAAGGATTCCAAGGCATGGCGACCTCCCGTCCACGCGTTCTCCAGTTCGGCAAGATGCCACTCCCCCAGCTCGATGCCGAACTGGCCCAGGCCTATGAGGTGACGCTGCTGTCCGAGCAGCCCGACCGCGAGCGCTTCCTCGCCGAGCACGGCGCGCAGTTCGAATACCTGGTCACCTCGGCCGCCATGGGCGTGCCCGCGAGCGTGGTGGAGGCCCTGCCCAGGCTGCGCTTCGTGAGCAGCTTCGGCGTGGGCTTTGACGCGCTGGACCGCGAGTCCCTGCTGCGCCAGGGCGCGCGCGTGGGCTACACGCCCGGCGTGCTCGACGACTGCGTGGCCGACATGGCCTTTGCCCTGCTGCTGGATGCGGCGCGTGGCCTGAGCGAGTCCGACCGCTTCGTGCGCCGGGGCGACTGGAGCCAGGGCCGCTTCGGCATCCGCACGCGCGCCAGCGGCAAGCGCCTGGGCATCTTCGGCATGGGCCGCATCGGCTCCACCGTGGCGCGCCGCGCGGCCGGTTTCGACATGGAGGTGGCCTATCACAACCGCCGCCCGGTCGAGGGATCGCCCCACCTCTACCAGCCCTCGCTGCTGGAGCTGGCGCGCTGGGCCGACTTCCTCGTCATCACGGCCGCAGGCGGCGACGGCACGCAGCACCTGGTCAACGCAGAGGTGCTGGACGCGCTGGGCCCGCAGGGCTTTCTGATCAACGTGGCGCGCGGCAGCGTGGTCGACGAGGCCGCCCTGGTCCAGGCCCTGCAGCAGGGCCGCATCTCGGGCGCGGGCCTGGATGTGTTCGAGGACGAGCCCCGCCCCCATGCCGAGCTGCTGTCGCTGGACAACGTGGTGCTTGCGCCCCACATCGCCAGCGGCACGCATGAAACCCGCCGCGCCATGGCCGACCTCGTGCTGCGCAACCTGGCGCAGTTCATCGCCACGGGCCGGCCCGAGGCCGAGGTGCCGTGGTCCGCCGCGCAGCAGGCGGCCACCGCCGCCGCATAGCCGTTTTTTCCCAGAGACCGATCCAAACGATCCAAGAGCACGCCATGTCCTCCACCCCGACCATCACCGAGATCGAAGTCATTCCCGTCGCCGGCCGCGACGGCATGCTCATGAACCTCAGCGGCGCGCATGCGCCCTACTTCACGCGCAACATCGTGCTCGTCCACGACAGCGCGGGCCACACCGGTGTGGGCGAAGTGCCTGGCGGCGAAGGCATACGCCAGGCGCTGGAGGACAGCAAGGCGCTGCTCATCGGCCAGTCCGTGGGCAACCACCTCAAGCTGCTGCAGAACCTGCAGCAGGCCCTGGCCGGGCGCGACACGGGCGGGCGCGGCCTGCAGACCTTCGATCTGCGCATCGCCGTGCATGCCGTCACCGCCGTGGAGTCGGCCCTGCTGGATCTGCTGGGCCAGCATCTGGGCGTGCCCGTGGCAGCCCTGCTGGGCGAAGGCCAGCAGCGCGACCGCGTGGAGATGCTGGGCTACCTGTTCTTCACCGGCCCCACCGACAAGACCGACCTGCCCTACGTCAGGCCCGGCGAAGACCAAAGCGGCAGCGACGACTGGACGCAGGTGCGCCACATGACCGCCATGGACCCGGCCGCCATCGTGCGCCAGGCCGAGGCGGCGCACGCGCGCTACGGCTTCAACGACTTCAAGCTCAAGGGTGGCGTGCTGGCCGGCGAGCAGGAAGTGGAGGCCGTCACCGCGCTGGCCAGGCGCTTTCCGCAGGCGCGCGTCACGCTGGACCCCAACGGCGGCTGGCTGCTCAAGGACGCCATCCGCCTCATGCGCGACATGCACGGCGTGCTCGCCTATGCCGAAGACCCCTGCGGCGCCGAGAACGGCTTCTCGGGCCGCGAAGTCATGGCCGAATTCCGCCGCGCCACCGGCCTGCCCACGGCCACCAACATGATCGCCACCGACTGGCGCCAGATGGTGCATGCGCTGTCGCTGCAGTCCGTGGACATCCCCCTGGCCGACCCGCATTTCTGGACCATGGCCGGCTCCGTGCGCGTGGGCCAGACCTGCCGCGACTGGGGCCTGACCTGGGGCTCGCACTCCAACAACCACTTCGACATCTCGCTGGCCATGTTCACCCACGTGGCCGCCGCCGTGCCCGGCAAGGTCACGGCCATCGACACGCACTGGATCTGGCAGGACGGCCAGTACCTCACCCAGAACCCGCTGCAGATCAAGGGCGGCTTCGTCGAGGTGCCCAAGACCCCGGGCCTGGGTGTCACCGTGGACCGCGCCGCGCTGCAGCGCGCCAACGCCCTCTACCTGGAGCACGGCCTGGGCGCGCGCAATGACGCCATGGCCATGCAATACCTGATCCCGGGCTGGACCTTCGACAACAAGCGCCCCTGCATGGTCCGCTGACCCCTTCCTTCCGTTACCCCTTTCCCGGAGCACCTCATGTCCCGCTACGACAACCTCATCAACGGCCAATGGAAGCCTGCCGACGGCTACAGCGCCAACACCAACCCCAGCGACCTGTCCGATGTGATCGGCGAGTACGCCCAGGGCAATGCCGCCGATGTGGAAGCCGCCATCGCCGCGGCGGCCGCGGCCTTTCCCGCCTGGAGCACCTCGGGCATCCAGGCCCGCCACGACGCCCTGGACAAGATCGGCAACGAAATCCTGGCCCGCAAGGAAGAGCTGGGCGACCTGCTGGCGCGCGAGGAAGGCAAGACCCGCCCCGAAGCCATCGGCGAAGTCGGCCGCGCAGGCCAGATCTTCAAGTTCTTCGCGGGTGAATGCCTGCGCCTGGCCGGCGAGACCCTGCCCTCCGTGCGCCCCGGCATCGGCGTGGAAATCACGCGCGAGCCCGTCGGCGTGGTGGGCCTGATCACGCCGTGGAACTTCCCCATCGCCATTCCCGCCTGGAAGATCGCCCCGGCCCTGGCCTTCGGCAACTGCGTGGTCCTGAAGCCTGCCGACCTCGTGCCCGGCAGCGCCTGGGCGCTGGCCGACATCATTCACCGCTCGGGCATTCCGGCCGGCGTGTTCAACCTCGTCATGGGCCCGGGCCGCGTCATCGGTGATGCCCTGGTGCGCCACAGCGACGTGGCCGCCATCAGCTTCACCGGCTCCGTCGGCGTGGGCCGCGGCATTGCCCGCGCCTGCGTGGAAAGCGGCAAGAAGGTGCAGCTGGAGATGGGCGGCAAGAACCCGCAGATCGTGCTGGACGACGCCGACCTCACCCAGGCCGTGGAGCTGTCCGCGCAAAGCGGCTTCTACTCCACGGGCCAGCGCTGCACGGCATCGAGCCGCCTCATCGTCACCGACAGGATCTACCCCGCCTTCATCGAGGCCCTGCAGTCCCGCATGGCCAGGATCAAGGTGGGCGACGCCCGCGCCGCAGGCACCGACATGGGCCCCGTGGTCAGCCAGGCCCAGCTGGAGCAGGACCTGAGCTACGTGGAAATCGCCAAGGCCGAAGGCGCCGTGCTGGCTGCGGGCGGCGCAGCCGCCGCCTGCCACACCGGCAGCGGCAACAAGGGCTACTACATGGCGCCCACCCTGTTCGTAGACACCCAGGCCGCCATGCGCATCAACCGCGAGGAAGTCTTCGGCCCCGTGGCCAGCGTCATCCGCGTGAAGGACTACGAGGAAGCCCTGGCCGTAGCCAACGACACCCCCTTCGGCCTGGCCGCAGGCATTGCCACCACCAGCCTCAAGCACGCCACCCACTTCAAGCGCCACAGCCAGGCCGGCATGGTCATGGTCAACCTGCCCACGGCCGGCGTGGACTACCACGTGCCCTTCGGCGGCCGCAAGGGCAGCAGCTACGGCCCGCGCGAACAGGGCCGCTATGCGCAGGAGTTCTATACGACGGTTAAGACCGCCTACACGCTGGCCTGAACAGCATCCGGCTGACGAGAAAAAAGCACCTTTCGAGGTGCTTTTTCATTGGGCGGATTCCGGGAGTCAACAGCCCGGGGCGCCCTGGCAAGCGGACCAGCGAATCAGCGCTGGAACGCCGCCGCAGCAGCTGCCATCCGCCGCAGATACGCCGGGTCTTCCTGCAGGCAATGCACGTAGTTGACCTCGTCCTCCACCAGCTCCTCCATCCGCTGCGCGGCCCCGCAAATGGCCTGCAGCGCATTGGCCACCACCTCCAGATTGCGGTAGCCCTCGGGCCGCTCCAGCCAGGCCAGCGCCAGCTGGCCCAGCGAGTACACCTCGCTGCTGCCCTGCAGCGTCAGCCGGCCGATTTCGGTCACGGCATGGCTCAACTGCTGCGATGTGGCCTGGGTGGGGATTGTGGATGCGGTATTCATGGCGCGACCTCTCTCATGGCAGGCACGCCTGGACGGCGCGCACACTGGATGGAGAAGGCCGAGAGAAAAACGGCGTACATGGTTTCGTGCTCCTTGCTGAGATCGAACCCACCGACCCGTGTTCTTACGCACAGACAGGTGGACGGGATGTTAAGAACACAGAGCAAGCCGTGCGGACGCCCTTGCGGGTAGCCCCATCCCGCCCAAAACCGCATGGACGAGCGGGCGCTATGCCCACTCTTTCCGAGTGATCAGACGTGACAAGGCCTCGCTAACGGGGAGGCAGCGCCGCTTACTCTAAAGGTGTTCTTACGCACCAGCCCCTGAACAGGGGGCCGCCGCAATGATAGAGGCATTCAGGACCGCAAGCGCCCGAAGCCCCAGGCCGAGCGCAGCGAAGGCCCGCACCCACTCCCCGTATGTCCGCGCCTGCGCCGTGGCGGTTGCGGGGTTGCAGTCCTGCCGCAGGACAGGACTGCTTCGTCATCTGACTCGCCGTGATTGTTTGAACGTAGCTCGCAGAGCGAAGTGAGTTTCACGGCGAACCCCGCAACCGCCACGGCGCAGGTGGCCCCGCAGCGCAGCGAAGGGGTCGCGGACATTCGGGCGCTTTTCTTTGCTCACTTTCTTGTAGCGAGACAAGAAAGTGAGTCGGCTGCCGGGCCGAGACCCGGCCTCGAAAAACAACCACCCGGCAGGGGCAAAAGATTGCACCTAAGCCAAAAGCAAACAAGGTGGGCGGGAGTCAAGACCATGTGCAAGGCATGCGAACGCCCTCACGGGCAGCCCCATCCCGCCCCAAACCCAAAGACAGCCAGGCCCCAAAAGCCCCAGCCATCAACCCCCGGCCAAGGATGGCAGCTCCCGCATCACTTCAGAAAATCACTTCAGAAAAACAGCACCCTCACCCAAGGCGCCACCACCACATTCAACGCCCCCGCAATCATCATCACCAACGAAGCAACCACCGCCTGCACATCCCCGAACTGCCGCGCCTTCGCCACCCCGCTGCCATGCGCGGCACCACCCAGAATGGCGCCCGCAGCCAGCTTGCTGCGCACGTGCGGCAGCAGCCGCAGGATGGTCTCGCCCATGAGCATGCCGCTGACGCCCGTGAGCAGCACGAACAGCGCGGCCAGGTCGGTGGGCCCGCCCAGCACGCGCTCGGCCTCGATGGCGAAGGGGGTGGTCACCGAGCGCACGGCCAGGCCCTTTTGCAGGTCCACGGGCAGTCCGAAGGCCTGTGCGAACCAGATGGTGGTGGCAATGGACACGCCACTGGCCACGAGCACGCCGGTGGCGATCGACATCCAGTGCTTGCGCAGCAAGTGGCGGTTTTCGTGCAGGGGCAGCGCAAAGGCCACCGTGGTGGGGCCCAGCAGCCAGACCAGCCAGTGTGTCTGGGCGATGTACTGCGGGTAGCGCACATGGGTCAGCAGCGCCAGCGCGATCAGCACCATGGGCGTGGCGACGATGGGCATGAGCAGCGGATGCGGATGGCGGCGGTACACGCGCTTGTTGGCCGCATAGCAGGCCAGCGTGGCCAGCAGCGACAGCAGGCCTATGGCCTGGTCGGACATGGCGTTCACTCCTGCTTCCTGTGCAGCCCGGCGCGCGTGGAGCGGCGCCGGGCAAGCCACAGCTCCAGCCGGTAGACGCGGTCCACGGCCAGCGCCGTGGCGGCCATCACGCAGGCCGTGCTGGCCACGATGACGCCCAGGATGCGCAGGCCCTGGTGCTGGATCAGCTCGGTGTATTCGGTGACGACCAGCATGGCGGGCACGAAGAACAGCAGCATCTCGGCCAGCAGCCAGTTGGTGCCGCCCTGCAGCCAGCGGGCCTTGACCAGCCCGCTGAACAGGCCCACGGCCAGCAGCGCGAAGCCGATCAGCCCGGCCGGCATGCCCCAGCCGAAATGGGCGCGCACGGCCTCCATGGCCACCCACAGCGCACTGAGCAGCCCCACCTGCAGCACGCCGCGCAGCAGCGGCCAGCAGCGGTGCAGCAGGCCCTGAAACACCTGTGGCCGCAGGACGGGCATGGCGGAAATCTTTGACATGGGGCAATCCTAGGGTTTGCACTCAGATTCGTAAAATGAATAATCTCCATTTTTTTCATGCACAAAAGGAATTCTCATGGACCTGCGCGCGCTGCGCTACTTTGTCGAGGTGGTGCGCTGCAACAGCTTCACGCGTGCGGCCGAGGCGCTGCATGTGACCCAGCCCACCATAAGCAAGATGGTGCGGGCGCTGGAGGAGGAGCTGGGCGGCCCGCTGCTGCTGCGCGAGGGGCGCGGTGTGCAACTGACCGACGCAGGCCAGGTGGTCCATGCGCGCGGCCTGCAGGTGCTGGAGCAGTCACGCCAGCTGCTGCAGGAGGTGGCCGAGGTGGACGGCATTGCGCGCGGCAGCCTGAGCGTGGGCATCATGCCCACGGCCGGGCACTACATGGCGCCCGTGATCGCGCGCTTTCAGCAACTGCATCCGGGTGTGGAACTGCATGTGCAGGAGCAGGGCGCACGCGCCCAGCGCCAGCTGCTGCTGGACGGCAAGCTGGACATGGCGCTGGGCCTGCACGGCGCAGGGGAGGCGGGTGGCGACATGGCCGGAGAGGGCCTGGAGTACTGCACCATCGCCCACCAGAAGACACGCGTGGCCTTTGCCGCGCACGAGGTGCCCGATCCGGACGCACCCGTGCACTGGAGCGAGCTGGCCCGGCGGCCCTTTGTGTTCTACACCTCGGACTTCGCCCTGCACCAGGCCGTGCTGGAGCATTGCGCGGCGGCAGGCTTCAGCCCACAGGTGCGGCTGCAGACGCGCTACTGGGACTTCATCGGCGACCTGGTGGCAGAAGGCGTGGGCGTGGCCGTGATGTTCGAGCATGTGATCGCGCGGTTCGACCCCCGGCGCGTGTCCAGCCGCCCGCTGGTGGGGCCTGAACTGCACTGGGACGTGGTGCAGCTGTGGCGCAGCGGCTATCTGTCACGCGCGGCGAGGGCCTGGCTGGAGTGCGTGCGTGCGGTCTATCCCGACGACAATCGCTGAGTCCATGCAACCCAGAAAACGCCCACCCTTGCGCCCTTTTGCAGGCCCGGCCCTGCGCGCACGGCCCGCCTTCGCCGACCGGCCCGACACCGGCCCCTCACGCCTGCTGTGCTTCAACAAGCCCTACGGCGTACTCAGCCAGTTCACCCCCGAGGGTCGCTGGCGTGGCCTCAAGGAATACATCGACGTGCCGGGCGTGCATGCGGCAGGCCGGCTCGACGCCGACAGCGAAGGACTGCTGCTGCTGACCAATGACGGCCCGCTGCAGGCGCGCATCGCCGATCCGCGCTTCAAGATGGAGAAGACCTACTGGGTACAGGTCGAGGGCCTGCCCGACGAGGCCGCGCTGCAGGCCCTGCGCCAGGGCGTGCAGCTCAACGACGGCATGACGCTGCCCGCGCAGGCGCGCCGGCTGGAGCCGCCGCCCGTGCTGTGGCAGCGCGACCCGCCCATCCGCGTACGCCAGAACATTCCCGACTGCTGGATCGAACTGGTCATCCGCGAAGGCCGCAACCGCCAGGTGCGCCGCATGACGGCGGCCATTGGCCACCCCACGCTGCGGCTGGTGCGCGCAGCCATCGGGCCCTACACGCTGGACGGCCTGGAGCCCGGCCAGTGGAAGGACGTGGAGCCCGCCTAGGGTTCCGGATTGTCGGTAGGTGCCACAGCCTGCCAGCGCTGCAGGCCGAGCCACGGATGAAAGCGCCGCGCCTCGCCCACCTCCACGCGCTCCACGCTGCCGGCCAGCAGCGGCCACAGGCGCTGCAATTGCGCCGAGCGCTGCTGCGTGCAGCGCCGCGCGCGGGCCAGCAGCTCGCTGCCCTGGCCCAGCAGGCGCGACAGCTCGCGCAGGCGCGGTGGCGGCAGGCATTGGGCGCTGGCCAGCATCAGCCAGGACGGTGCCTGGCCCGCCTGGGCGGGGCCGCTGGCGGCGAACTGCTCCAGCAAAGCGACATGGGCACTGAGCAGGGGCGCGGGTGGCTTCTCGGCCAGCATGATCTCCAGCAGCCTGCCATCGATGCGCCAGCGGGCGGGCACCACGGCGTGCTCTACCGAGTTGCCGAAGCGGGTGGACTGGCGATAACTGACGGCACGGCTGCCCTGCTCCAGCAAGGGCTGCAGCAGTTCGGCCAGGGCCTGCTCGCGCTGCGCCGTGGGCGCTTCGGCCAGCGTGATGCGCAGCGGCACGGCCTCGTAGCCGCGCAGCTGGTCGCGCCAGGCCATCCAGCCCGCCGTGTCGGGGCCGCCCAGCAGCAGGGCGAGGAAGGCGCCCAATCCGGCCAGGGCCGATCCGGTCCACCAGGACACCTGCACAGGCTGCCGCCCGGCGATCAGCCAGCCCGTCAACCAGACCAGCGCCCCCGCGCAGGTGGCCGCCAGCAGGCCCATGCCGAAGGCGAGGAAGGGCGCGCCATCGAGCCGGTCGGGCAGCAGCACCAGCATGGCCACGCAGGCCGCGCCGGCGCACAGCGCAACGGCCCACCAGCCCGCCACGGGCAGGGTGCGCGCGGAGCGGCCCGTGAGACCCGTACGGCCGGCCAGTGTCAGCAGCATGAGGGCCACCACCGCGCCAGAGGTCAGCGCAAGGAACAGGGGCGCAAACACCCACAGCGCCAGCAGCCCGAGGACCGCCGATACCGCAAGCGACAGCGCCAGCATGCTCAGGCCTTCTTGAGGAACTCCGACTTGAGCAGCATGGAGCCCAGTTCGGTCTTGCAGTCCACGTTGTGGCCGTCGGCGCCATCGACCAGGCGGATGCCCTTGATCTTGCTGCCCTTCTTGAGCACGGTGGACGAGCCCTTGACCTTGAGGTCCTTCACCAGGATCACGGCATCGCCGTCGGCCAGCGCATTGCCGTTGGCGTCGCGCACGATGCCGTCGCCAGCGGCGGCTTCGCCGGACTCTTCTTCGGCCTGCATGGGCCATTCGAAGGCGCAGTCGGGGCAGATGTAGCTGGTGGCGTCGGGATAGGTGTTTTCAAGGCCGCACTGGGGGCAGGCGGGAGTGGTCTGGGGCATGGGATTGAACAGATTCGGTGAAGACAAAGAGGCGCGGCGGGCGCGCCGTACCTGGCGATTGTCGCCCCTGCCCCCGCAGGCATGCCCCGGCAAACCCGAGCGGCCTGCTACGCTGCGCGCCACTCTTTGCTTTTTCCCCATGGATACGCTGACCCCCTTGCGCGCCTTCCGGCGCATCGTAGAACTGGGCTCCATCGCCAAGGCGGCCGACGCGCTGGACCTGTCCTCGGCCGCGCTGAGCAAGCAGCTGCGCGCGCTCGAAGCCCATCTGGGCGCCGTGCTGCTGCAGCGCACCACGCGCCGCATGAGCCTGACCGACACGGGCCAGGCCTACTACGCAGAGTGCTGCCGCCTGCTTGATGAATTCGATGCGCTGGAGCAGTCGGTGCGCGCGCAGTCGCAGCAGGTGGCCGGCCGGCTGCGCGTGAATGCACCGCTGTCGTTTGCGCTGAGCACGCTGTCGCCGCTGCTGGCGCGCTTCATGCAGCGCCATCCGCAGCTGCAGATCGACCTGTCCATGGAGGACCGGTTGGTGGACGCGGTGGGCCAGGGCTTCGATGTGTCCATCCGCCTGAGCGCGGAGCTGGCGGACTCCTCGCTGATCGCGCGGCGCCTGGCCTCGCTGTCGCAGATGCTGTGCGCGGCCCCGTCCTATCTGCAGGCGCATGGCCGCCCGGCCAGTGCCGCCGGGCTGCGCGGCCATGCGCTGCTGAACTACAGCCTGGCGCATGCGCCCCGCGAAGCGGGCGAGAGCCCCCAGGCGCCGTCCGAGGCGCGCGCCAACGTCAACAACAGCCTGATGCTGCGCGACCTGCTGGTGGCGGGCCTGGGCATTGGCGCCCTGCCCTCGTTCCTGGCGCGGCCGGCGATTGCGGCAGGCCAGCTGGTCGCACTGGACCTTGCGGACCAGGCCGCGCAGGCCCGCCATGTCTACGCGGTCTATCCCACGCAGCGCCACCTGCTGCCCAAGGTGCGCGCCTTCGTGGACTTTCTGGCCGAGGAACTGCCTGCCGCCATGGGCGAGGATTGTTGACGCCGCGTTAAGAGTTCCTCAAGCGCACGCCCCTTTTTCGCGCCGGGCCTGCGGCCTACGCTTGCCGTCCATCACAGCCATGAAGGACACAAGCATGACGCAATGCAATGATTTTTCCTGCGCCCTGCCCGCGCAGGATGCGGCGCCCGCGGTCGCCCCCGCCATCGACTTCTTCCATGACGTGGTCTGCGGCTGGTGCTACGTGATGTCGCCACGCCTGCGCCAGGTGGCGCGCGAGCTGGGCCTGCGCGTGCGCCACCGCAGCTTCGTGCTGCAGGCCTCGCGCGCCGAGATGGTGGCGGCCTTCGGCTCCATGGAGCGCGCCAAGCAGGTCATCCTGGAGCACTGGCAGGCCTGCGCGGAGCATGACGACGAGGACCGCATCGACATCGAGGGCATGCGCCGCGAGGCCTTCGAGTACCCCAGCGGCATGGCCGGCGCACTGGCCTGCCAGGCGGCCCAGATCCTGGGCGGCGATGACGCGCACTGGGATCTGTTTGACGCCATCCAACACGCCCACATGAGCGAGCACCGCAACATCGGCGACGCCGAAGTGCTGCTGGACATCGCCACGCGCACGGGCTTCGAGCGCAATGCCTTCGCGGGCTGCATGGAAGGCGCCCAGGCGCTGGAGCAGGTGCGCCAGGACCGCGCGCTGGCGCAGCGCATGGGCCTGCGCTCCATTCCCACGCTGATCGCGCCGCGCCTGCCGCCGCTGCAGACCCAGTCGCTGGCTGCGCTGCGCGAACGGCTGCACTTCCTGGCGGCCTGAGCGCCCCCGTCTTTGCTTTTTTCATCGGCGTTTTTTCGCCTCCCTCGCGCGCGGCATGCGCGCCCTCTTTCAGCAGACCAAGGACTCTTGCATGACTCTCCAACGCTTCGCTCGCCGCATGGCGCTGCCCTCTCTCGTGATCGCCCTGGCCGCCGCCTTCGCGGGCACCGCGGCCCAGGCCCATGGCGGCCACGAGCCCCCGGCCGGCGCACGCCAGGACGTGGGCACCAGCCCCTGGGGGCCGGCCGACGAGATCGGCCGCCTGAACCTGATCACGCCGGCCTCGCGCGCGGCCATCCTGCAGCGCATCACGGGCGGGCAGGTCTATGACCTGGCCACCGAGTACTACGTGGGCATGCCCAGCTGGCAGGACGCGGGCGATCCGCACTACCAGTTCTGGATGACGCACACGCCGCGCGGCACCGTGGTGGACGATCCCATGAACGTGGGCAAGGACATGAACGCCACGCGCAGCTACACGGGCACGGCGTTTTCCATGTACAGCCACACGGGCACGCACATCGATGCGCTCAACCACTTCGGCATACGCGGCAGGATCTGGAACGGCTTCAGCGCCGACCAGCATCTGGGCGACCGGGGCTGGCAGCGCACGGGCATAGAGAAATTCCCGCCGCTGGTGGCGCGCGGCGTGCTGATTGACGTGGCGGCCGCCAAGGGCCTGGAGATGCTGCCCGACCAGTACCGCATCACGCGCCAGGACCTCAAGGACGCGCTGGCACGCCAGAAGGTGACGCTGCAGGAGGGCGACATCGTGCTGGTGCGCACGGGCCGCATGAAGCTGTACGGCCAGCCCCAGGCCTACATGGCCAAGCCGCCGGGCCTGGGCCTGGATGCCGCGCGCTTTCTGGTGGAGGAAGGCGGCGCCATGATCGTGGGCGCCGACAACCTGAGCCTGGAGACGTTCCCGTCCGAGGTGGACGACGACTACGTCCCGCTGCACAGCTACCTGCTGGCGCAAAAGGGCGTGCCCATCATGGAGCTGGTGGCGCTGGACGATCTGTCGCGCGACAAGGTCTACGAGTTCGCCTTCATCGGCGGCCCGCTCAAGATCCGCGGCGGCGACGCCGCGCCGCTGCGGCCCATCGCCATCCCGGTGCGCTGAGCGGGGCGCGCCCCGCCCTGGCTCAGAGCGACCGGCCCATTTTGCTGAGGAAGCGCTCGCAGGCGTCGAGCTGGGCCAGCTCGACGAACTCGTCGGGCTTGTGCGCCTGCTCGATGGAACCGGGGCCGCAGACCACGGTGGGAATGCCGGCGTTGTGGAACAGGCCGGCCTCGGTGCCGTAGGCCACCTTGCGCTTTTCCTGGTCGGCGGTCAGCGCGCGCACCAGCTGGGTGATGGCGGCTTCTTCCGAGGCTTCCAGCGCGGGCGCGCTGGCGCCGGTCTCGATCTCGATGCGCGCGTCGGCGAACTCGGCGCGCATGCGCGGCAGCAGTTCGTCGCGCACATAGGACTCGACCTGGGCCTGGATGCCATCCACCGACATGCCGGGCAGGTTGCGGAATTCATAGGCGAATTCGCACAGCTCGGGGATGGTGTTGACCGCGATGCCACCCTGGATCTGGTTGGTGGTCATGGTGGTGAAGGGCACGTCGAAGAATTCGTCGTAGGGGCCGTGCGCCTTGAAGTGGTCGGCGATGTCCCGGATGCGACAGATCAGCCGCGCCGCGTATTCGATGGCATTGCTGCCGCGCGGCGTGAGCGACGAATGCGCGGCCTTGCCGTGCACGCGGCAGCGGTAGAGGTTGATGCCCTTGTGCGCCACCACGACCTGCATGCTGGTGGGCTCGCCGACCACGCAGCCGTCGAAGCGCGCGCCCTCGGCCTTGAGCTGGTTGATCATCACGGGCGCGCCCGCGCAGCCGATTTCCTCGTCGTACGAGAAGGCCAGGTGCACGGGCCTGGCGCGCTGCGTGGCCAGGAATTCGGGCACCAGCGCCAGCGAGGCGGCGATGAAGCCCTTCATGTCGCAGCTGCCGCGCCCATACAGGCGCCCGCCCTTTTCGGTGAGCGCAAAGGGGTTGGTGCTCCACTGCTGGCCATCGACCGGGACCACGTCGGTATGGCCGGACAGCACGATGCCACCCTGCGTTTCGCCGTTGTGGGCCGGCAAAGTGGCGAAGAGATTGGCCTTGGCGCCGTCCGGAGAGTGGAACAATCGGGCACTCACGCCCAGCGTGGCCAACTCATCGCGTACACACTCGATCAGCGCCAGGTTGGAGTTGCGGCTGGTGGTGTCGAATGCGACCAGTGTTTCCAGCCAGTCGCGGGTGTTTTTCCAGGTAGTCATGTGGTTCCATCTGCGCCATGGCCTGCGCCGCCCTTCGTGGACGACGCAGGCCATGGCATAGGCATTGCATATGGCGAAGCAGTGTACGCCCGGGTTGCGGCCCGGGCAGGCACGCCGACCCATGCCCCGGGCGTGACTGCCGTCTTTTCAATCCCTTTTCGGAAATGGACCCTGCTTTGACCAAGCAAACCGTCTCGACCCGCAACATCGTGGCTGCCGTCATCGGCAACGCGCTGGAGTGGTATGACTTCCTGGTGTTCGCCTTCATGACACCCATCGTCGCCAAGCTGTTCTTCCCCAGCAATCCCGACAATCCGGACGACAACATCAACCGCATCCTGATGACCACGGCCGTGTTCGGCGTGGGCTTCTTCATGCGGCCCGTGGGCGGCATCCTGCTGGGCCTGTACGGGGACCGCAAGGGCCGCAAGGCGGCCATGGTGATGGTGACGGGCCTGATGGCCGTGGCGATCGCGCTGATCACGCTGGCGCCCACCTATGCGGCGGTGGGCATCCTGGCGCCGCTGTTCATCGTGCTGGCACGGCTGCTGCAGGGCTTTGCGGCCGGCGGCGAGTTCGGCACGTCCACGGCACTGCTGATCGAGCTGGCACCGCCCGGCAAGCGCGGCTTCTATGGTTCCTGGCAGATGGCCGGCCAGATGCTGGCCCTGCTGATCGGCGCGGCCACGGGCACGCTGATCACCGAGATCTTCACCGAGGAGGAACTGATGGCCTGGGCCTGGCGCGTGCCCTTCGCCGTGGGCCTGCTGATCGTTCCCGTGGCGCTGTACATCCGCCGCCATGTGGAGGAGCCCGAGGTCTTCAAGGAAATGCAGGCCGCGCAGGCCAGCGGCAAGGCGCGCCAGATCGGCATCATGGAGATGCTGCGCACGCATGCGCGCGAGACGCTGGTGGGCATGGGCCTGGTGGTCACGGCCACGGTGTCCATCTACATCACCTTCACCTATCTGGTGACCTATGCCACGGTGACGCTGAAGCTGCCCATGCGCGATGCCTTCATGGTGCAGATGGCCGGCGCCGCGCTGATGGTGGTGATCATGCCGTTCTTCGGTGCCCTGTCGGACCGCGTGGGCCGCCGCATGCTGACCATCGGCTCGCTGATCGGCTACCTGGTGGTGCTCTACCCGCTGTATGCCTGGCTGACCGACGGCCCCACGGTGCAGAAGCTGCTGATCACCCAGCTGGTGGTCTGCGTGTTCGTGGCCGTGTTCTTCGGCGTGTTCAGCACGGTGATGGCCGAGCTGTTCCCGCCCCAGGTGCGTTCGGCCGGCATGTCCATGGCCTACAACGTGGCGGTGATGATCTTCGGCGGCTTCGCGCAGTTCATCGTGACCTGGCTGATCCGCTCCACGGGCTCGCCCATGGCGCCGGCCTTCTATGTGATGTTCGGCGTGACGCTGGGCCTGTTCGCGGCCTTCTTCATCAAGGACCGCGCTCTGGAGCGCAACCTGCGCTGATCCCGGTGCGGTGCGCAAGGCACCGCGCCCGCGCATGCCGCGCATGCCCCGCCACGGGGCCTGCGCCCCGCCCGCGCACCCGCCTGCGCACCATGCGCGGGCATGACGGCCACCCGCCCTGCACCACGGCGGGGAGGCCCGCCCGCATCGGCGGATTTCATGCAGAAAAAGTCAGGGCTGATGCTCTCTGGAGTGCCGCAAATCTGCAGGGAATACCCTCTGCTGGCACGCGTTTCGCTTGTCTACATTCTTGCATGCAAGTTGTAAATCCACTTGCATACAAGATTCCACAACTTGCGAAAGACGACTATGCGCCGCTTTGCCAGATCACTGTTCGGACAGGTGGTGATCGCACTCATCCTGGGTGTGCTCGCCGGAATATTGGCCCCTGAATGGGCCGTGAAGCTCAAGCCCCTGGGCGATGGCTTCATCAAGCTCATCAAGATGATCATTCCCGTGCTGGTGTTCTGCGTGGTGGTGCACGGCATCGCGGGCGCAGGCGACCTCAAGCGCGTGGGCCGGGTCGGCGTCAAGTCGCTGATCTACTTCGAGGTGCTGACCACCATCGCCCTGGTGCTGGGCCTGGTGCTGGCCTTCGTGTTCCAGCCCGGCGCGGGCATGAACGTGGACCCGAGCAAGCTCGACGCCTCGGCCATGAGCGCCTACGCCAGCAACGCCGACAAGCTGACCAGCGGCGGCACGGTGGACTTCCTGATGAAGCTCATCCCCACCACCGTGGTGCAGGCCTTTGCCACGGGCGACGTGCTGCAGGTGCTGCTGTTCGCCGTGCTGTTCGGCTGCGCGCTGACCATGCTGGGCGAGCGCGGCGCGCCCGTGCATGCGCTGATCGACACGCTGTCGAACGTGCTGTTCAAGATCATGGGCATCCTCATCAAGCTGGCCCCGCTGGGCGTGCTGGGTGCGATCTCGTTCACCGTGGGCCAGTACGGCATCGGCTCGCTCAAGCAGCTCGGCATGCTGGTGCTGCTGTTCTACGTGGCCGTGATCTTCTTCGTCTTCGTGGTGCTGGGGCTGGTGATGCGCTTTTCGGGCTTCAGCCTGATCAAGCTGCTGCGCTACCTGCGCGAGGAGCTGATGGTGGTCTTCGCCACCACCTCCTCGGACAGCGTGCTGCCCCAGATCATGGCCAAGCTGCGCAACATGGGCGTGCGCGACTCCACCGTGGGCCTGGTGATTCCCACGGGCTACTCGTTCAACCTGGACGCCTTCTCCATCTACATCACGCTGGCGGCCGTGTTCATCGCCCAGGCCACGAACACGCCCATCGGCATGGCCGACCTGCTGACCATCCTGGCGATTGCGCTGGTGACCTCCAAGGGCGCCCACGGCGTGCCGGGCTCGGCCATCGTGGTGCTGGCGGCCACGCTGCATGCGATTCCGGCCATCCCCGCCATCGGCCTGGTGCTGGTGCTGTCGGTGGACTGGTTCATGGGCATTGCCCGCGCGCTGGGCAACCTGATCGGCAACTGCGTGGCCACCGTGGCCATCGCCGCCTGGGAAGGTGACATCGACCGCGAGCGCGCCCATGCCGTGCTCAACGGCCTGGCCGACAATCAGGGGCCCGACGCCGAGCCCTCCGGCGCCGCCGCCGTCCCCGCAACCGTGACTCCTGCCCACCCTGCAACGCAATGACACCTGTAAGCCCCCAGCACATCGCCGAGCGCGTCGTCGAAGCCATCCTGGCCCAGAAACTGGCGCCCGGCGAACGGCTGGGGGAGCAGGAGCTGGCCGACAACTTCGCGGTCAGCCGCACCATGGTGCGCGAGGCGCTGATGCAACTGCAGGCGCGCGGCTTCGTGCAGGTGCAGCCCCGGCGCGGCTGGTACGTGGTCCAGCCCTCGGCCGAGGAGGCGCAGGACGCCTTCGCGGCGCGCCGCATCATCGAGACCGGCATCCTGGGCGAGGCCGGCCGCCCGCTGCAAAGCGTGATCGGCCAGCTGCGCCGCCACATCGCCCAGGAGCAGGAAGCCATTGCCGGCGCCGACGCGGCCACGCGCGCCTTCCTGCTGGCCGACTTCCACGTCTGCCTGGCCGAGCAGATGGGCCACCGCCTGCTGGCGCTTACCCTGCGCGACCTCACGGCGCGCACCACGCTGGCGGCCACATTGTTCCAGTCCACCCACAGCGCCAGCCAGTCCTGCGCCGAGCACGAACGCATCGTCGAGGCGCTGGAGCGCGGCGACACCGAGGGCGCCAAGGCCCTGCTGCTGGAGCACATCGGCACGGTGGAACGCTCGCTGGAGATCCGCCCGAGCGAGGCGCCCGACGCCAGCGACCGCCTGCGCGCCACGCTGGCGCCCCTGTTCGGGGGATAACCCTGTGTCGGAGGGTCGGCAAATTTCCGTCGACCGTCGCTAAAACGCCAATCTGGGCCATACGGGACGCACTGTCATGGTGCCGACACGGCTGACTGCATACGCTGCTGAGTTGGCGCATTGCGCGCCGTTCATCAACCCACCACTGCTTCGGATATGACCCAACGTCCTATGTCCTTTTCCCGCACTCCCCTGCTCGCGTCCCTGTGCGCGGCTGCAGTCCTCACGGCCTGCGGCGGTGACGGCGGCTCGTTCTACCTCACGCTCGACGGAAAGCAGCCCCAGGTGATCGCCCACCGCGGCTTCTCGGGCAAGTTCCCGGAGCAGACGCGCATGGCCTACGAGGCCGCCGCCGATGCAGGCGCGGACATGCTCGAACTCGACATGCACATGACGAAGGACTGCCAGCTGGTCGCCCGCCACAACGCCTGGCTCAGCGACAGCACCAACGTGGCCGACGTGGCCAAGACCAATGCCGAAGTGGCGCGCCGCCAGCGCACTGCGGCCGGCGTGCTGGTCAACGTGAAGTACCCCGCCGTGCCTGCCAACGGCCCCTCGCAATACCTGAGCGACCAGCTCGATGCCAACGATCCCAAGTCCGTGCTCAAGGCCCTGGTGGTCGATGGCGAGGACCATCGCAACGACTGGTCCATCAGCGACTTCACGCTGCAGGAGCTGCGCAGCTGGCTGACCGGCACGATCCTGGACAACCGCAGCGAGCGCCCCACCGAGTGGAACGGCAAGCTGCCCCTGATCAGCGCCCAGGACGTGCTGGACATCGCCGCCGCCAAGGGCAAGGCCCTGGGCCGCACCATCCCCGTCTACGCCGAGACCAAGAACCCCTACTGGAACAACCAGCAGGCGATCGCCAACGGCTGCGGCGCACCCGGCTCGCGCCCCTTCGAAGATGCGGTGATCAAGCTGCTGGACCAGAACAAGCTCAACGCCAAGGATTCGCCCATCTACATCCAGAGCTTCGACCCGGCCAGCCTCAAGTACCTGCGCCAGGCCGGCATGAAGGCCAAGGGCGTGCAGCTGATCGACGGCAACGACTTCAGCCTGCGCGACGGCTCCATGGTCTACATCACCAACGATGAATGGACCTTCATCAGCGGCCGCCCCTACAGCTGGACCCTGGCCGGCGACGCCCGCACCTTCGCCGCCATGCTCACGCCCGCAGGCCTGGCCGACATCAAGACCTATGCCGACGGCATCGGCCCCTGGAAGCCCCAGGTCCTGGCCCACTCCGTCGTGCCCTACAAGGACGGCGCCGGCCTCAAGGACGTGAACACCGTCAAGGACACGGGCCTGATCCGCGACGCCCACAAGGCCGGCCTGATCGTGCACAGCTTCACCTTCCGCAACGAGCCGGGCCGCCTGGCCGGCCTGTACAAGGGCGACCCCGTGCAGGAATACCTGACCTACTACCGCCTGGGCATCGACGGCGTGTTCACCGACTTCACGGACACGGCCGTGACGGCGCGCAAGGCGTACAACAAGGAAATCGGGCTCTGATCGAGCGCTGAATGCCGCTGCGGCGGCGTCCATAAAAAAGCCAGGGCATGCCCTGGCTTTTTTCTTGCAACGCGCGGCACCAGTCCGCGCGGACAAGCGTTCTCACCCCAGATTCGGCGCCAACAGCCTGCGCAGTTCCTCGATGTCCGTGCCCCGGCGCGCGGCCATGTCGGCGAGCTGGTCCTCGCCGATCTCGCCGACGTTGAAGTAGACGGAGTCGGGGTGGCCGATGTAGAAGCCGCTGACGCTGGAGGCCGGGTTCATGGCCAGGCTTTCGGTCAGCGTCATGCCGATCTCGTCTGCCTTGAGCACGGCGAACAGGTCGGTCTTGGCGCTGTGGTCGGGGCAGGCCGGGTAGCCGGGCGCGGGGCGCACGCCCTTGTACTGTTCCTTGATCAGCGCTTCGTTGCTGAGGTCCTCGTCGGGCGCATAGCCCCACAGGTCCTTTCGCACGCGCTGGTGCAGGCATTCGGCGAAGGCCTCGGCCAGGCGGTCGGCCAGGGCCTTGAACATGATGCCGGAGTAGTCGTCCAGCGCGTCGTCGAACTCCTTGTCCTTCTTCTCGGCGCCGATGCCGGCCGTGACGGCGAACAGGCCAGCGTAGTCCTGGATGCCCGATTCCTTGGTGGCCACGAAGTCGGACAGGCAGCGGCTGGGGCGCATCACGGGCTGGCCATCCGGGCCTTCCACCATCTGCTTTTCGGTCTGCTGGCGCATGCCGTACCAGGTCATCAGCACCTGGCTGCGGGACTCGTCGGCATAGAACTCGATGTCATCGCCCACGCGGTTGGCAGGGAACAGGCCGATGGCGCCGTTGGCCTGCAGCCAGCGGCCTTCGATGATTTTCTTGAGCATGGCCTGGCCGTCGGCCAGCACCTTGCGCGCCTCGACGCCGACGATCTCGTCGTCGAGGATGGCCGGATAGGGGCCGGCCAGGTCCCAGGTCTGGAAGAACGGGCCCCAGTCGATGTATTCGGCGATCTCGGCCAGGTCGAAGTTGCGGAACACGCGCCGGCCCAGGGCGCGCGGCGCCACGGGGGCCTGGGAAAAGTCCACGGGCGTGGCGTTGGCGCGGGCCTTTGCCAGAGGCCACAGCGGCGTCTTCTTCTTGTTGGCGTGCTGGGTGCGGACCTTGTCGTAGTCGGCCTGGATCTCGGCCAGGTAGTTGCCCTTGTTCTCGCCCAGCAGGCTCTGGGCCACGCTGACGCTGCGCGAGGCATCGGGCACGTAGACCACGGGGCCTTCGTACTTGGGCGCGATCTTGACGGCGGTGTGCACGCGCGAGCAGGTGGCGCCGCCGATCAGCAGCGGAATCTTCTTGATGCGGAAGTAGTCGTCCTTGTGCATCTCGCCGGCGACGTATTGCATCTCTTCGAGGCTGGGCGTGATCAGGCCCGACAGGCCGATGATGTCCGCGCCCTCGGCCTTGGCCCGGGCCAGGATCTCATGGCAGGGCACCATCACGCCCATGTTGATGACCTCGAAGTTGTTGCACTGCAGGACCACGGTGACGATGTTCTTGCCGATGTCGTGCACGTCGCCCTTGACGGTGGCGATGACGATCTTGCCCTTGCTGGACACGTCCAGGCCCGCCGCTTCCTGCTGGCGCTTTTCCTCTTCGATGTAGGGCACGAGGTGGGCCACGGCCTGCTTCATCACGCGCGCCGACTTGACCACCTGGGGCAGGAACATCTTGCCGGCGCCGAACAGGTCGCCCACGATGTTCATGCCGTCCATGAGCGGGCCTTCGATCACGTGCAGCGGGCGGCCGCCGCCCTGCACCACGATCTGCTGGTAGGCCTCTTCGGTGTCGACGACGATGAAGTCGGTGATGCCGTGCACCAGGGCGTGCGACAGGCGCTCGCCCACGGTCTTCGGGTTCTCGGGCGTGCCGCGCCATTCGAGCTTCTTGCTGTCGTCCTTGGCGGCGCCCTTGGCGGCGTCGGCAATCTCCAGCAGGCGCTCGGCGGCGTCAGGGCGGCGGTTGAGCACCACGTCTTCCACGCGCTCGCGCAGCTGGGGCTCCAGGTCGTCATAGACGCCGACCATGCCGGCGTTGACGATGCCCATGTCCATGCCCGCCGAGATGGCGTGGTACAGGAACACGGTGTGGATGGCCTCGCGCACGGGGTCGTTGCCGCGGAAGCTGAAGCTCACGTTGGAGACGCCGCCTGAGACCTTGGCGCCGGGCAGATTCTTCTTGATCCAGCGCACGGCCTCGATGAAGTCCACGGCGTAGTTGTCGTGCTCCTCGATGCCGGTGGCCACGGCGAAGATGTTGGGGTCGAAGACGATGTCCTCGGGCGGGAAGCCCACCTCGTCCACCAGGATGCGGTAGGCGCGCTCGCAGATCTCGATCTTGCGCTGGTAGGTGTCGGCCTGGCCCTTCTCGTCGAAGGCCATGACCACGGCGGCCGCGCCGTAGCGCCTGATCAGCCGGGCCTGGCGCTTGAATTCATCCAGGCCTTCCTTCATGGAGATGGAGTTGACGATGCCCTTGCCCTGCAGGCAGCGCAGTCCGGCCTCGATGACTTCCCACTTGGAGCTGTCCACCATGACCGGCACCTTGGCGATGTCGGGCTCGGAGGCGATGAGGTTCAGGAAGCGCACCATGGCGGCCTTGCTGTCCAGCATGGCCTCGTCCATGTTCACGTCGATGACCTGGGCGCCGTTTTCCACCTGCTGGCGTGCCACGGACAGCGCTTCCTCGTACTGCTCGTTGAGGATCATGCGCGCAAAGGCCTTGGAGCCCGTGACGTTGGTGCGCTCGCCCACGTTGACGAACAGCGTGCCCTCGCCGATGGAAACAGGCTCCAGGCCCGACAGACGCATGGGAGGGGGAGTGAAAGAGGACGACATCAAGCTCACCTGCAAAAACGGCATGGCAACAGGTGAGCGTCGTTGGCACCGTGGGCGCGGTCCGGCCGGGAACCTGCACCTGGCCCAAGCCTGACGCGGCACGCGATCCGGTGTACGGATGGGCGGGTGCCGCGCTGCAACGCTCCTCGGGCCAAAGCCCGGGATTCTACGGCGGCTGGCGGCGGCCTGCAGTGCGGGTTTTACGCCCGCATTCGGGGCAGGCCTGCACAAAGCCATGCGGCACTGCACCAAAGCGCGGCAGCGCGGGCCGCCAGCGCCGCCTTCGGTAAGGATTGTCGATACCCCATCGCCCCGGTTTCTTTGCAGCACCTGAGGACAACGCTCCTTTTTTCGCATCTGGCACGCAATTCGCTATCTGCTGGGTACGTGGTCTGACCAGTCAGGCCAAAACCCTCCACCCGCGCCAGCCCATGCAAAGCATTCCGATCTCGATGGCCCAGACGCTGCAGCAGCACATCCTGAGCGGCCACTACCCCGGCGGCAGCCAGCTGCCGCCGCAGCGCGAGCTGGCCCGGCAGCTGGGCATCAGCCGCGCTTCGCTGCGCGAGGCGCTGTCCATGCTGGAGGCCCTGGGCCTGGTCGAGATCCAGCCGGGCAAGGGCGTGCGCATCAACGGCCCGCACAGCGGCCGTGCACGCATGCACCGCGCCTATGCCACCCCGGCGCTGGGCACGCTGTCGCCGCGCCAGCTGATCGAGCTGCGCCTCGTGCTGGAGCCGGGCTGGGCCGCGCTGGCGGCCGTGCGCGCCGACGACAGCGGCCTGCGCCAGCTGCAATGGACCCAGTCCCAGCTGGCCCATGCCCTCGCCCGCAGCGACCTGCTGGCCGCCGCCGACGCCGATCTGCAGTTCCACCTGCTGCTGGCCCAGCTGTCGGGCAACCCGGGCCTGGTGGCCATGGCGCGCCAGCTGGAGCTGGCCATCAGCCACAGCCTGCGCCTGCCCTTTGCCTGGAGCGGCGCCGACGACCAGCCCGTGCGCGAGCACGACGCCATCGTGCAGGCCGTCTGCGCGGGCGATGCGCCGGGTGCCGCGGGCGCCATGCGCGCCCACCTGCTGTCGGCCGCCAGGCGCAGCGGCATCGATCTCGACACACCGGACGACGCGACGGCGCCCGACGCAACAGCGCCTGATACATCTGCGCCCGACCCTGACCCGCTTTCCTTTCGCCTCACCCCACCTTCCGAAGGAGCTTTCGCATGACTTCCCCCCTGACACCCCGCCGCGCATTCATCCGCACCGCCCTGGCGGCCGCCACCCTGGCCGCTGCCGGCCTGGGCGGCGCAGCCCATGCCGACATGCTGGCCAACATCCAGAAGGCCGGCGTGCTGCGCGTGGCGATTCCGCAGGACTTCCCGCCCTTCGGCTCGCTGGGCACCGACCTGAAGCTGCAGGGCTATGACATCGACATGGCGGCCCTGGTGGCCCAGGAGCTGGGCGTGAAGGTGGAGCTGGTGCCCGTGACCAGCACCAACCGCATCCCCTTCCTGACCACGGGCAAGGCCGACATCGTCATCTCCAGCCTGGGCAAGAACGCCGAGCGCGCCAAGGTGATCGACTTCACCCAGGCCTATGCGCCCTTCCCCAAGAGCGTCTACGGCCCCAAGGACGTGAGCATCAAGGCCCCTGCCGACCTGGCCGGCAAGACCGTGGGCGTGACGCGCGGCTCCACCGAGGACCTGGCCCTCACGCAGGTGGCGCCGGCCTCGGCCACCATCAAGCGCTACGAGGACAACAACGCCACCGCGCAAAGCTATCTGACGGGCCAGGTGCAGCTGGTGACGCTGGGCAACATCGTGGCCAACGCCGTCAACGAGCGCACCAGGCTGCGCCAGCTGGACGTGAAGTTCGCGGTCGAGGACACGCCCTGCTACATCGGCGTGGCCAAGGGCGAGCCGGCGCTGCTGCAGAAGGTGGACGCCATCATCACCAAGCTCAAGGCCGACGGCCGCCTGGGCAACCTGTCCCAGCGCTGGATGAAGATGCCGCTGCCCGCCACCCTGTAACCGCTGCGCCCCTGCTCCCGGAAACCCTTCCATGGCCTATCAATTCGACTTCGGTGCCGTGTTCGACTACAGCGGCCTGCTGGCACAGGGCGCAGGCTTCACGCTGGCGCTGACGGCGGCGGGCGCCGTGCTGGGCGGCGCCATCGGCGTGGCCGGCGGCGTCAGCCGCGCCTGGCGCATTGCGCCGCTGCACTGGCTGTTCAAGGTGTACGTGGAGGGCATACGCAACACGCCCTTCCTGGTGCAGCTGATGTTCGTGTTCTTCGGCCTGCCTTCGCTGGGCGTGCAGATCAACGAATGGCAGGCCTGCCTGCTGACCACGGTGATCAACCTGGGCGCCTACATCACCGAGATCGTGCGCGCCGGCATCCAGGAGACGCCGCGCGGCCAGCTGGAAGCCGCTGGCGCGCTGGGCATGGGCCGCTGGGCGGTCTTCCGCCATGTGGTGCTGCGCCCTGCGCTGCAGCGGGTCTGGCCCTCGCTGAGCAGCCAGATCGTGATCGTGATGCTGGGCACCTCGGTGGTCTCGCAGATCGCCGCCCAAGACCTGACGTTTGCCGCCAACTTCATCCAGTCGCGCAACTTCCGCGCGTTCGAGACCTACCTGGTGGTGACGGCGGCGTACTTCTTGCTGGCCCTGGCACTGCGCCAGTTGCTGGCCTGGATAGGCCAGCGCTTCGTGGTGGGCCGCCGCACGCCGCGTGCAGCCCGGCCCGCTGCACCTGCTGCACCCGCAACCACTGCCGGAGACGCCGCATGATTGCCGATATTCCCCTGCTGCCCATCCTGGCCAAGCTGGCCGAGGGCCTGCTGGCCACGCTGGCGCTGTCGCTGCTGGCCTTCGTGCTGGGCGGCGCCACCGGATTGCTGGTGCTGTTCGCCCGCGTGGGCCGCAGCCAGAACCTGCGCCGCCTGGCCAAGGCCTATATCCAGGCCTTCCAGAACACGCCGCTGCTGATGCAGATGTTCATCGTGTTCTTCGGCTCGTCCATGGCCGGCCTGGACATCTCGCCCTGGACGGCGGCCGCCATCGGCCTGACGCTGTACACCAGCGCCTACCTGGCCGAGGTCTGGCGCGGCTGCGTGGAGTCCATCCCCAGCGGCCAGTGGGAAGCCTCGTCCAGCCTGGCCATGGGCTACCTGCAGCAGATGCGCCATGTGGTGCTGCCGCAGGCGCTGCGCCTGTCGATAGCGCCCACGGTCGGCTTCTCGGTACAGATCATCAAGGGCACGGCCGTGGCCTCGATCATCGGCTTCAGCGAGCTGACCAAGCTCGGCTCCATGCTGGCCAACGCCACCTTCCAGCCCTTCCTCATCTACGGCCTGGTCGCCGCAGGCTACTTCCTGCTGTGCTGGCCCCTGTCCCTCTACGCATCCCATCTGGAGAAGAAACTCTATGCCGCTCGTTGATGTGCGCGCCGTTCACAAGCATTACGGCAACAACCATGTGCTCAAGGGCGTGGACCTGAGCGTGGACAGCGGCCAGGTGGTCGCCATCATCGGCCGCAGCGGCTCGGGCAAGAGCACGCTGCTGCGCTCCATCAACGGGCTGGAGGCCATCCAGTCCGGCCAGATCGTGGTGGACGACGCCGTGCTCAAGGGCTCGGAGGGCAGCGCGCCCTCGCCCGCCCAGCTGCGCGCGCTGCGCCTGAACGTGGGCATGGTGTTCCAGCAGTTCAACCTGTTCCCCCACCTGACGGCGGGCGAGAACGTGGCCCTGTCGCCCACCGTGGTCAAGGGCGTGAAAAAGCCCGAGGCGGCGGCGCTGGCGCGCCAGATGCTGGCCAAGGTCGGCCTGGGCGACAAGTACGACAGCTACCCCGACCAGCTCAGCGGCGGCCAGCAGCAGCGCGTGGCGATTGCACGCGCGCTGGCCATGCAGCCCAAGGTGCTGCTGTGCGACGAGATCACCTCGGCCCTGGACCCGGAGCTGGTCAACGAGGTGCTGGCCGTGGTCAAGCAGCTCGCCGCCGAGGGCATGACGCTGATCATGGTCACGCACGAGATGCGCTTTGCCCGCGACGTGGGCGACCAGCTGGTGTTCATGCACCAGGGCCTGATCCACGAAAGCGGCCCGGCCAAGCAGCTGTTCGCCAACCCGCAGACGCCGGAGCTGGCGGGCTTCATCGGCGCCGTGCATTGAGCGGGACGGCCAGGCAGGACAAAGGCCCGCGTCGCGGGCCTTTTTTGCATCGGTGCGGCGCAGGGGCGGCAGTCAGTGGCTGATCATCCAGGGCCGCTTGGTCGGGAAGGTCTTGGCGCCGTTGGGCGCCGTGACCGTGGAGCCGCGCTTGCTGGCGCCGCTGCAGCAGCCGCAGCCCGAGGGGTGGCGCATGCGCGCGTAGCTGCCCTCGGCCACATCGCGTGAGCGCCTGGGCTCGTGCCGGGCGCGCTCGTTGGTATCGTGGGCGCGGCGCTGCTCGGGGCTGGTGCAGGCCAGGCGCGGGGCGCTGACGAAGACGCGGGGCGAGGCCGCCTCGCAGCTGGGGCAGGGCGCGGGCTCGTTGCGCTGCGAGAGGCTGCGCAGCGCGTCGAAGCCGCCGCATGCGGTGCAGTGGTAGTCATAGGTGGGCATGGGCGGCCTCTGGCGGATGGTGGATGGCGGGTGTCGTATGCCGGGCTTACTTGTCCTGGGCGATGGGCAGGTCCACCCCGCCCGTGATGATCTTCTGTGGACCCTCGGCCGTGGGATTGATGTCGAAGTCGAAGATCTCCGTGGGCAGCCACAGCGTGGCGCAGGCATTGGGCACGTCCACCACGCCGCTGATGTGGCCCTGCACGGGCGCCGTGCCCAGCAGCGAGTAGGCCTGGGCGCCGCTGTAGCCGAATTTCTTCAGGTACTCGATGGCGTTCAGGCAGGCCTGGCGGTAGGCCACGGTCACGTCCAGGTAGTGCTGCTTGCCCTTTTCGTCCACCGAGATGCCTTCGAAGATCAGGTAGTCCTTGTAGTTGGGCGTCATGGGGCTGGGCTTGAAGATGGGGTTCTTGATGCCGTACTTGGCCATGCCGCCCTTGATCAGCGAGACCTTCATGTGCACCCAGCCCGCCATCTCGATGGCGCCGCAGAAGGTGATCTCGCCATCGCCCTGGCTGAAGTGCAGGTCGCCCACGCTCAGGCCCGCGCCGTCCACGTAGACGGGGAAGAACACGCGCGAGCCGCGCGAGAGGTCCTTGATGTCGCAGTTGCCGCCGTGCTCGCGCGGCGGCACGGTGCGTGCGCCTTCGGCGGCGGCCTTGTCGCGCGCCTCGCCCTGCATCTGGCCCATGTGGGCGGTGGTGGCGTTGGGCGGGTTGGCCAGGCCGGGAATGCGGTCGGGGTCGGTGGCGATGAGGCCGGTCTCGCGCTCATTCCAGCTGGCCAGCATCTTGGGGTCGGGCAGGCAGCCGATCAGGCCCGGGTGGATGAGGCCTGCGAAGTTGACGCCGGGGATGTGGCGGCTCTTGGTGAACATGCCGTGGAAGTCCCAGATGGATTTCTGGGCCAGCGGGAAATGCTCGTCCAGGAAGCCGCCGCCATTTTGCTTGGAGAAAAAGCCGTTGAAGCCCCAGAGGCTGTCGTCGCGCGCGCCGATGTCCAGCAGGTCCACCACCAGCAGGTCGCCGGGCTGCGCGCCCTTGACGCCCACGGGGCCGGACAGGAAGTGGACGGTGGACAGGTCCACGTCGCGCACGTCTTCGGCGCTGTCGTCGTTCTTGATGGCGCCGCCGGTCCAGTCATAGGTCTCCAGCTTGAACTCCGCGCCCGGCTCCACCCAGACCGCCATGGGGATGTCGGGATGCCAGCGGTTGTGCACCTGCGGGTTGTCGTAGGGGGACTGGTTGAGATCGACCTTGATCAGGGTTTCGGCCATGGTGTGCTCCTTGCGATGGCAGTGGGAAAAAACGGATCAGACGGAGAGGTAGGACTTGATGCGCTGCTCGTCGGTATCTGCTCTGGCCGTCTCATGGACCAGGCGCCCGCCCTCGATGACGAACAGCCGGTCGGCCACATCCATGGCGAAGGAAAGCACCTGCTCGCTGACCACGATGGTGATGCGGCGCAGCTTGCGGATCTCGTTGAGCGCCTTGGCGATGTCCTTGATGATGGAAGGCTGTATGCCCTCGGTGGGCTCGTCCAGCAGCAGCACCTTGGGGTCGGTGACCAGGGCGCGCGCAATGGCCAGCTGCTGCTGCTGCCCGCCCGAGAGGTTGCCGCCCTTGCGCCGGCGCATGTCCCAGAGCACGGGGAACAGGGCGTAGATGTCGTCGGGCACCTGGCGCGTCTTCGCGTTCTCCAGGCCCGTCTGTATGTTCTCTTCCACGGTCAGCGTGGGGAAGATCATGCGGCCCTGGGGCACGTAGGCAATGCCCTTGGCCACGCGCCGGAAGCTCTCGTCCTTCGTGACGTCCTGGCCGGCCACGGTGATCTGGCCGCTCTTGGCGGGCATGACGCCCATCAGGCTTTTGAACAGCGTGGTCTTGCCCATGCCGTTGCGGCCCATGATGGCCACGGTTTCGTTCTCGCGGCCCTCGAAGCTGATGCCGTGCAGCGCCTCGCTCTGGCCATAGGCCACGTACAGATCCTTGACTTGCAGCATGTGAATTCCTTGTGCGTGCCTCAGTGGCCGAGGTAGACGTCGATGACCTTGGGGTCGGCCTGCACCTTGTCCATGGGACCCTCGGCGAGGATCTTTCCCTGGTGCATGACGGTGACCTTGTGCGCGATGCGCGCGACGAACTCCATGTCGTGCTCGATGACGATGACGGAGCGGTTCTTGCAGATGCGCTGCAGCAGTTCGGCCGTCAGTTCGCGCTCGCGGGCGCTCATGCCGGCGATGGGCTCGTCCAGCATCAGCAGCTCGGGCTCCTGCATGAGCAGCATGCCGATCTCCAGCCACTGCTTCTGGCCATGGCTGAGCAGGCCGGCCTCGGTGTCCAGGCGCTCGTCCAGGCCGATGTCGGCGGCCACGGCCTGCACGCGATCGCGCACCGCCTCCGTGCACTTGAAGGCCAGCGCGCCGAAGACCGAGCGGCCTTGCGGGTAGGAGACCTCCAGGTTCTGGAAGACCGAGAGGTTCTCGTAGATGGACGGCGTCTGGAACTTGCGCCCGATCCCCAGGCGCACGCGCTTGTGCTCGGCCATGCGCGTGAGTTCCTCGTTCTTGAACTTGATGCTGCCGGCCGTGGCGCGGGTCTTGCCGCAGATCAGGTCCAGCAGCGTGGTCTTGCCCGCGCCGTTGGGGCCGATGATGACGCGCAGCTCGTTCTTGTCGATGTACAGGTTCAGCGCGTCGATGGCCTTGAAGCCGTCGAAGGAGACCGTCAGGTCTTCCACGGCCAGCGTGAAGTCGGTATTGCTCATGGTGTGCTCCCGCTGTGGTTCAGGCGCCCTGGCGGCCCATGCCTTCGGACAGGGCGGACGTGGGCTTGGTGGCGGCCGGGGCCGGGGCAGGTGCTGCCTGGGCTACCTGCGCTGCGGCAGGCGCTGCGCCAGGTGCCGTGCCCTTGCGGCGGCTGTTCCACCACGGAACGATGCGGCTTTCCCACAGGCCGGCCAGCCCCATCGGGAAGGCCATGGTCACGCCGATGAACAGGCCCGCCATGAGGAACAGCCACAGGTCCGGGAAGCTCTCCGAGAAATAGGTCTTGCCCGCGTTGACCAGCAGCGTGCCGTACACGGCGCCCACCAGGCTCATGCGCCCGCCCACGGCGGCGTAGATCACCATTTCGATGGAGGGCACGATGCCCACGAAGCTGGGCGACATGAAGCCCACCTGCAGCGTGAACAGCGCGCCGCCCACGCCCGACAGCGCAGCGGCCAGGCAGAACACGAAGACCTTGAAGTTGGCCACGTCGTAGCCGGAAAAGCGCACGCGGTCTTCCTTGTCGCGCATGGCCAGCAGCAGGGTGCCCACCTTGCCGGTCTGAATCCAGCGGCACAGCACGATGGCGCCGATCAGCAGGGCCACGCAGACGTAGTAGAGGATGTACTTGGCGCTGTCCGTGCGCGTGTCCCAGCCCCACAGGGTCTTGAGGTCGGTCATGCCGTTGACGCCGCCCGTGTAGCCCTGCTGGCCGATGATGAGCACGGTGACGATCAGCGCCACGGCCTGCGTGATGATGGCGAAGTACACCCCGCCCACGCGGCGCTTGAACATGGCGAAGCTGATGAGCCAGGCCAGCAGCGTGGGCACGGCGATGACGGCGGCCAGCGAGAACGGCAGGCTCTTGAAGGGCAGCCAGAACGAGGGCAGCTCGGTCAGCTGGTTCCAGTCCATGAAGTCGGGGATGCCGGGCGTGGACTGGATCTTGGTGCTGATGGGGTCGGACGCCTCCAGCTTCAGGAACATGGCCATGGCGTAGCCGCCCAGGCCGAAGAACACGCCCTGGCCCAGGCTGAGCACGCCGCCATAGCCCCAGACCATGACCAGGCCGATGGCGACGAAGGCATAGGTCAGGTACTTGCCGACCAGGTTGAGGCGGAAGATGTCCAGCGCCAGGGGCAGCACCACCGCCAGCAGGACGGTGAGCAGCACCAGGCTGGCGAGCTGGTAGCGCTGTATCCAGGCTTTGAGGGCTTGCATGGAATGACTCCGGTGAACTCAGGGGAAATCGGGGGAACGCGGGGGAATTCGTGGACAGGGCCGGCGCCGGGATCAGCGCCGCACCTTGGACGCGAACAGGCCCTGGGGACGCAGCATCAGGATGAAGACGATCAGCGACAGCGTGATCACCTTGGCCATGGAGCCCGCGAGGAAGAACTCGGTGATGGACTGCGTCTGCGCAATGCCGAAGGCCGAGACCACGGTGCCCAGCAGGCTGGCCGCGCCGCCGAAGGTGACCACCAGGAAGGCGTCCACGATGTACAGCGAGCCCGAGGTGGGGCCGGTGGAGCCGATGGTGGTGAAGGCCGCGCCCGCCACGCCTGCGATGCCGCAGCCGATGGCAAAGGTCAGGCGGTCGGTCTTCTTGGTGTCGATGCCGATGGCATTGGCCATCACGCGGTTGCTGACCGTGGCACGCACGCGCAGGCCCCAGCGGCTCTTGTGCAGCGCGATCAGCACGCCGGCCGTGACCACCGCGGTCAGCGCCAGCACGAACAGGCCGTTGATGGGAATGTCCAGCCCCTCGGCCGGCGCCCACGAGCCCATCAGCCAGTCAGGCAGGGTGGGGCTGACTTCCTTGGGTCCGATGAAGGTGCGAAAGCACTGCTGCAGCGCCAGGCTCACGCCCCAGGTGGCCAGCAGCGTGTCCAGCGGCCGCTTGTAGAGGTGGCGGATCAGCCCCCACTCCACCAGCCAGCCGGCCGCGAAGGCGAACAGGAAGGCGGCCACGATGGCCAGCGGGAAGTAGTAGGGCATGAGCTCGGGCGCGTGCTGCGCCGTGAGCGTGGAGCCCAGGTAGATGGTGTAGGCGCCAATGGTCATGAACTCGCCATGCGCCATGTTGATCACGCCCATCTGGCCAAAGATGATGGCCAGGCCCAGGCCCATCAGCAGCAGCACGGCGAACAGGCTCAGCCCCGCGAAGCCCTGCATCAGGCCGATGTTCATCATGTCGGAAAAACTCATGGTGCTGCTCCTGCGCGCAAGCCAATCGGGAGTGGGGGAAACGGTTCACGCGGCGGCCCGCCCACCAGGCCGCAGGCCGCCACGCATCACCTGCCTGAACGGATCAGGACTTACTGGTAACCCTTGGGGAAGGGATCGGGTTTGATCAATTCCGGAGATTCCGAGACCACCTTGAACGTGCCGTCCGGCTGCCCCACGGCAATGCGCGACTTGCTCCACAGGTGGTGGTTGGCGTCCACCTTCACGTAGCCTTCGGGCGCGGTCTTGAGTTCCAGCCCCGGCGATGCGGCCACCACCTTGTCCACGTCGAAGCTCTTGGCCTTTTCCACGGCGGCCTTCCACAGCCAGGGGCCCAGGTAGCCGGCCTGGGTGACGTCGCCGATGACGGCATTGGGGCCGTACTTGGCCTTGAAGGCGGCCACGAACTTCTTGTTGTTCTCGTTGTCCAGCGTCTGGAAGTACTTCATCGAGGAGTAGAAGCCCGTGAAGTTCTCGCCGCCCACGCCGGTCATCTCGTCCTCGGTCACCGACAGCGTGACCAGCAATTGCTTGTCACCCGTGATGCCTGCGGCCTTGAGCGCCTTGTAGAAGGCCACGTTGGAGCCGCCCACCACGGCCACGAAGATGCAGTCCGGCTTTTGCAGCTTGATCTTGTTGACCAGCGAGCCGAAGTTGGTGCTGCCCAGCGGGTAGTACTCCTCGCCGACGACCTTGCCCTTCTGGAAGTTCTCGATGTGCTTGCGCGCGATCTTCATGGAGGTGCGCGGCCAGATGTAGTCCGAGCCGATCAGGAAGAAGGTCTTGGCCTTTTTCTCGGCCTTGGCCCAGTCCAGGCTGTACAGGATCTGCTGCGTGGCTTCCTGGCCCGTGTAGATCACGTTCTTGGACTGCTCCAGGCCTTCGTAGAAGGTGGGGTAGTACAGCAGGCCGTTTTCCTTCTCGAACACGGGCAGCACAGCCTTGCGCGAGGCGCTGGTCCAGCAGCCGAAGACGGCGGCGCAGCGGTCGTTGATGAGCAGTTTCTTGGACTTCTCGGCGAAGGTGGGCCAGTCGGAGGCGCCGTCTTCCTTGATCACGCGGATCTTGCGGCCCAGGATGCCGCCCATGGCGTTGATCTGGTCGATGGCCAGTTGCTCGGCCTGGATGGAGCCGGTCTCGGAGATCGCCATGGTGCCCGTGGCCGAGTGCAGCTGGCCCACGACGACTTCGGTGTCGGTCACGGCCAGCTTGGTGGTGTTGACCTGGGCCGTGGGCTGGGCGAAGGACCAGGCCGGCAGCCCGGCCACCGAGGCGGCGCCAAGCGCCTGCAGGACGCGGCGGCGGCCCATTTCCGTGCCGGGGGAACCAGGTGTGCGGGGGTCGGAGGGGTGGCTCATGGTGACTCTCCTGTAAGGATCGGTTGGGTGATCTGCAAGTGGCTGAAAACTGGCGTTGCGGTTACGGCTTGTTTCCGCGCTGGGTCCAAGATTAGGAAGAACCCTTGAAACCGCCCATACGTCAATTGACGTAGCCATCTGCGTACGCACCCCGCGCACTCCTCTTGAAAGCCGCGCCAGCATTGGCCCCGCACGTTTCTTGCTAGACCTGGGAATGCACTCCGCACCCCCGCCCGACAGCCCCGCCAGCACCTCGCCCGCGCCGCAGACCATCTTTCGGTTCCGGCGCGAATACAACGCCTGGGTGGCCGACGAGACCATGGAGGACTACGCGCTGCGCTACACGCCGCGCAGCTTCCGGCGCTGGAGCGAGTTCCGCGTGGCCAACACGGCCTTCGGCTCGCTGTCCTTCCTGGCGCTGGAGGCGATCGGCGGCGCCATTGCGCTGAACTACGGCTTTGCCAACGCCATGTGGGCCATCGTCACCGTGGGGCTGGTGATCTTCCTGACGGGGCTGCCCATCGCCGTCTGCGCCGCGCGCTACGGGCTGGACATGGACCTGCTGACGCGGGGCGCGGGATTCGGCTACCTGGGCTCGACCATCACCTCGCTGATCTACGCCGTCTTCACCTTCATCTTCTTTGCGCTGGAGGCGGCCATCATGGCGCTGGCCCTGCAGCTGGTGGTGGACTGGCCGCTGCAGTGGTGCTATGCGCTGTCGGCCCTGGTGGTGCTGCCGCTGGCCATGCGCGGCATCACGCTGATCTCGCGCCTGCAGGCCTGGACGCAGCCGCTGTGGCTGTTCCTGCTGGTGCTGCCCTTCGTGTGGATGGCGCTGTCCCAGCCCCAGCTGTACCGCGACTTCGCCAGCCTCACCGGCCTGCGCTCGGGCAGCAGCCAGTTCGATCCGCTGATGTTCGGCGCGGCGGCGGCCGTGATCTTCGCGCTGGTGGTGCAGATCGGCGAGCAGGTGGACTTCCTGCGCTTTCTGCCGCCGCGCACCCGGGCCAACCGCCTGCGCTGGTGGGGCGCGGTGCTGGTGGCCGGGCCGGGCTGGGCCGTGATGGGCATGCTCAAGATGGCGGGCGGCGCGTTTCTCGCCTTCGCGGCCATGCAGCTGGAAGGGGTGGACGCCTCGCGCGCGGCCGAGCCCACGCAAATGTTCCTGGCAGGCTTCCAGCAGGTGCTGCAGGCCCTGGGCCTGCCGGGGCTGGCCGTGGCGGTGACCGTGGTCTTCGTGGTCATCTCGCAGGTCAAGATCAACGTGACCAATGCCTACGCGGGGTCGCTTGCCTGGTCCAACTTCTTCGCGCGCATCACGCGCAGCCATCCGGGGCGCGTGGTCTGGATGGTGTTCAACGTGGTCATCGCCACCTTGCTGATGACGCTGGGCGTGTTCGGCGCGCTGGAGAAGGTGCTGACCATCTACAGCAACGTGGCCATCGCCTGGGTGGGTGCGCTGGTGGCCGACCTGGTCATCAACAAGCCGCTGGGACTGAGCCCGCCGGGCATCGAGTTCCGCCGCGCCCATCTGTACGACTTCAATCCCGTGGGCCCGGGCGCCATGCTGCTGGCCGCCGCCGTGGCCTGCTGCGCCTATGCGGGCCTGCTGGGCGAGACGGCGGCCGCGTTCTCGCCCTTCATCGCGCTGGCGCTGTCCATGCTGCTGTCGCCGCTGCTGGCCTGGCTGACGGGCGGGCGCTACTACCTGGCGCGGCCCGCAGGCAACCTGTGGAAGCCCGGCGAGACCGTGCGCTGCGCCGTCTGCCAGAAGCATTTCGAGTCCGAGGACATGGCGCACTGCCCCGCCTACGGCGCGCCCATCTGCTCGCTGTGCTGCTCGCTGGAGTCGCGCTGCCATGACCGCTGCAAGACCGGATCGCGCGCGGGCGAGCAGTTGCATGCGCTGGCCTCGGCCCTGCTGCCGCCGCGCTGGGCGACCAAGGTCAACTTCCGCGCGGGCCAGTACCTGGTGGTGATGCTGTCGCTGTGCGCGGTGACGGCCTTCATGGTGGGCGTGGTCTACATGCAGGAAAGCCTGCAGGCAGGCAGCGTCGATGGCGGCGCGCTGCGCATCCCCTTCCTCAAGGTCTTCGCGCTGCTGGCCCTGCTGTGCGCCGTGGCCGCCTGGTGGGTGGTGCTGAGCACGGACAGCCGGCGCATGGCGCAGGACGAGTCCGAGCGCCAGAACCAGCTGCTGCTGCAGGAGATCGCCGCCCACAAGCGCACCGATGCCGAGCTGCAGGCCGCCAAGGACCATGCCGAGCAGGCCAGCCAGGCCAAGACCCGCTACGTGGCGGGCATGACGCACGAGCTGCGCTCGCCGCTCAACAGCCTGCTGGGCTATACGCAGATCCTGCTCAAGAGCCCGCAGGTCGATGGCTGGGTGCGCGAGACCCTGTCCACCATGCAGCACAGCGGCCAGCACCTGCGCGCGCTGATCGACGAATCGCTGGAGCTGGCCAGCATCGAGGCCGGCCGCCTGCGCCTGGACCTCGCCCCCCTGCCCCTGCCCGCGCTGATCGACGGCATCGAGGCCATGATGCGGCCCCAGGCCCAGGCCAGGGGGCTGCAGTTCTCGGTCGAGACGCTGGGCACCATGCCGCGCTGGGTGCGGGCCGACGCCAAGCGGCTGCGCCAGATCCTGATCAACCTGCTGTCCAACGCCGTGCGCTTCACCCAGCACGGCGAGGTGCGGCTGCGCATGGACTTCAGGCCCCATGTCTCGCGCATCGAGGTCATCGATACCGGCATCGGGATCGAACCGCAGGACATGGAGCGCATCTTCGTGCCCTTCGAGCGCGGCAGCGCAGGGCGGCGCGTCAGCGAGGCGGGCACGGGCCTGGGGCTGACCATCACCCATCTGCTGACCGAGCTGATGGGCGGGCAGCTCACCCTGAGCAGCACGCCCGGCGAGGGCAGCTGCTTCACCGTGCGCCTGTACCTGCCCGAGATGGCGCCCGACGCGTCCTGGGTCCCTCCGGGCGCCGCCGCCACGCTGCACACCGTCATCGGCTATCTGCCGCCCCGGCGCACCCTGCTGGTGGTGGACGACCAGCCGCTGCAGCGCCAGCTGCTGGCCGGCCTGCTGCTGCCGCTGGGCTTCGAGATCCGCGAGGCCGCCAGTGGCCGCGAGTGCCTGGAGATCGTGGAGCAAAGCCCGCCCGACCTGGTGCTTCTGGACATCAGCATGGACGACCTGGACGGCTGGCAGACCGCCGCCCTGCTGCGCGCGCGCTGGGATGCGCAGCAGCTGCCCGTGGTCTTCGTCTCGGCCAACCTGTTCGACAACGACCCGCCGCGCCTGGCCGATGCGCGCTGCCAGGGCTTCGTCGCCAAGCCCGTGACCGAGTCCGAGCTGCTGCAGGTGCTCGAGCGCGTGCTGCGGCTGGAATGGGTGCATGACAACCGCCCGCTGCTGCTGCCGGCGCCGCGTGCAGAGCAGGCAGAGGCCAAGGCAGAGGAGGCGCCGGCAGCCGCCCCCTTCCCGCCCGATCTGCGTGAAGACCTGGCCCGGCTGGCGCGATCGGGCCAGGCCACCGCCCTGCGCGAGCGCCTGCGCCAGGCGCGCCAGCATGCGCCCGCGCATGCCGCGCTGCTCGATGCGCTGCAGGCCTGCGCGAACCGCTTCGACTTCGATGCGCTGGCGCGCATGCTGCCGCGGCCCGAGCAAGAGGATGAAGAAGACGAAGAAAGAGAGGAGACCGATGAATGAGAACCCGCAAAGGCCACAGATGACGACCGCCGACAGCAGCAGCCACCCCAGCCACCCCCCTCACAACGCCCACGTCATCCTTGTGGTGGACGACGCGCTGGACAGCCTGCGCATGCTGTGCGACGCGCTGGCCGCCGAAGGCTACGTGGTGCTCGCCGCCCGCGACGCCGACGAGGCCCTGCAGCGCTTCGCCCTCACCGTGCCCGACGGCGTGCTGCTGGACGCCGTCATGCCCGGCATGGACGGCTTCACGCTGTGCCGCACGCTCAAGGCCACGCCGGCCTGGGCCCATGTGCCCGTGGTGTTCATGACCGGCCTGTCGGACACGGACCAGATCATTCGCGGCTTTGCCAGCGGTGGCGTGGACTACGTGGTCAAGCCGCTGCGCATCCCCGAGGTGCTGGTGCGCCTGGCCACCCATGTGCGCAACGCCCGCGCCACGCGCCAGGCGCAGGAGGCCGTGGACGTGGCGGGGCTGGGCGTGGTGGTGCTCGACGGCCAGGGCCGCGTGGCCTGGCGCTCGCCCCAGGCATCGCGCTGGCTGGAGGAGGCCTTTGCGGACCAGCCCTTCCCGCTGGAGGCGGCCGGGGACTGGCTGGCCGGCGCACGCCAGCCGGATCAGCCCGGCCAGGCGGATCAGGAGGGCCAGCCCGCCCCCCAGGATCTGGCGCTGGCCCTGGCCGATGGCCGCCAGCTGCTGGCGCGCCACATGGGCGCCAGCGGCCTGGGGGAGTCGATGGTGCTGCTCAGCCACGAGGCGCCGCAGACGCCTGCCGCGCGCCGGCTGCAGCAGGTGGCGCTCACCCCGCGCGAGACCGAGGTGCTGTCATGGCTGAGCAAGGGCAAGACCAACCGCGACATCGCCGACATCCTGGGCATGAGCCCGCGCACGGTGAACAAGCACCTGGAGCACATCTTCGAGAAACTCGGCGTGGAGACCCGCACGGCCGCCGCCGCCGTGGCCGGTCAGTTGCTGCAGGCCGGCTCGCCCTGAGCACGCGGGGCCACCGCAGCGGATGCCGAGGCCGAGGCCGGCAGGCCGAACACATGGTCGAAGCACCAGTTGAAGACATAGGTGTAGACCAGGAAGAAGACCAGCAGACCGGCCTCCATCACCGTGGCCTCCCACAGCGTGACGCCGAACCACCAGGCCATCAGCGGGATCAGCACCATGGCCAGCCCGCCCTCGAAGCCCAGGGCGTGCACCACGCGGCGCATCACCGAGCGGCCCTTGACGCTCTGGCGCGCCTCCCATTGCTCGAACAGGTGGTTGAAGGTCAGGTTCCAGACGATGGCCAGCGTGGAGGCGGCAATCGCCATGCCGCCCGAATGCCCGGCGCTCTGGCCGATGGCCATGAACAGCAGGCTGGAGGCCGCGATGGCGATCAGTTCATACAGGGTCACGAAGACCACTTTGCGCTTGGGCCCCTGGAGGCCCTTTTTGTGTGTCTGCAAGGTCATAGGGGGCGCAGTTTATTTGTCCGGAATTGAACGTTAAAGTCAGATTCTTTCAATAAAACTGACAGGTTCCCGCCATGTCCTTTCCCGCTGACCAGGTGCCGCTGTTCCTTGCCGTGCTGGACCACGGTTCGTTTTCCGCCGCCGCACGCCGGCTGGGGCGGGTGCCCTCGGCCGTGAGCATGGCCATCGCCCAGTTGGAGGCAGAGCTGGACCTGCAGCTGTTCGACCGCAGCGGCCGCGAGCCCCGGCCCACGGCGGCGGCGCGCGCACTGGAGCCCCAGGCCCGGCTGCTGGCCGCCCAGCTGCAGCAGCTCAACCACCAGGCGCTGGCCCTGCACCAGGGACTGGAGGAGCGGCTGACCCTGGTGATCGCGCCCGAGCTGCTGTCCACGGCCTGGGCCGCGCCGCTGCAGCCGCTGGTCGAGGAATTCCCGGGGCTGGAGGTGGAGGTGCTGGTGGCCGCCCAGGTCGATGCGCTCAAGGAACTGCATTCGGGCCGCGCGCATCTGGCCCTGGTCTTCGAGCGCCCTGCCATCGACGGCCGCGAGGATTTCCAGGAGATGGGCCAGGAAACCATGGTCGCCGTGATGGCGGCCAGGCACCCGCTGGCCCGGCAACTGGGCGTGGATGGGCAGCAGCGCCTGGACGTGGGCCAGCTGGCCGGCGCGCGCCAGATCCTGCTGGCCAGCCGCGACCTGGCCCATACCGATCCGCGCTTCGTGATCTCGCACCAGCTGTGGCGTACGGACAGCCATCTGGCGGCCCTGTCGCTGGTCTCGGCCGGCCTGGGCTGGGGGTGGCTGCCCTTCAGCGTCGCCGAGCCCCTGCTGCAAACGGGCGCGCTGCTGCGCATCCCGCTGTGCAACATCAGCAACGGCACCCAGCTGTTCGTGGACTGGGTGTGGTCCAAGGAGCGCCCGCTGGGGCTGGCGGCGCGGCGGTTCGTGGAGCAGCTGCAGGTGCCGGTGCGGCTGGAGCCCAGGTGAGGCCTGCGGCTTTCGACCTGCAGGCAAGCCCTGCGCCTACACGCGGGAAACCGGCCGGTGCTTGCCGCCTGCAGGCAGGCCTGGGATAGTTGCGCAAGCGTCCGGCCGCCTCCTTCTTCTGGCTGGACATGGACCATCGAGAGGAACCCATGTTTCAAGATCACTTTGGGGGCAAGGCCCTTGTTGCACTGGCACTGGGTGCGGGACTGGCAGGCTGCGGCGGCGGGGGCGGCGGCTCCACGCCGGGCGACTCCATCACGACACAGCTGAGCCCCGCCTGCACGGGCGCCTCGTGCGGCGCGACCGACGCCATCACCTATTCCGGCCAGGGCGTCGGCGTCTGGAGCTACACCAACGCCACCGCCGCAGAGCAGCCCGTTGCCGTGGGCCTGCGCAATCTGGGCACCCGGCCCGTGACGCTGATCTATACCAACACCGGCGACGCCGCCGTGGCCCTGCCGCCCATCACGCTCACGCCGCCAGCCGCAGCGGCGCAGGGCATTGCGGCGCAACAGTCGCTGAGCGCTGCGCAACTGGTCAACCAGATCCCCCAGCGCGTACGTGACTTCAAGCCGAGCCTGCCCGCCCCGGTTGCAGGGCAGAGCGTGCAGCCCTCGCGCGCTGTGTCGGCGGCCGTGCTGCCCGTGGGCAGCCAGCGCAGCTGGTTCGTCAACACGGAAAGCCCCACGGTCGAGACGCGCAGCGCCACGCTGCGGCGCCAGACCACGGCGCCCACGCCCACGGGCACCCGCACCATCAACCTGTGGCTGGAAGACAGCGAGTACGGCGGCGCCAAGGTCAGCGACGCCCTGCTGGACACCGTGATACAGCGCTTTTCCAGCGGGCCGGATTCCGTGCACGCCCTGGTCACGGGGCTGGCGGGCCAGCCCTGGGGGCCCCAGGCCCACAGCGAGCTGATCGCGGCCGACCAGCCGATCGACATCGTGTTCGTGAACTTCACGCCCGACAGCCAGCCCTACGGCCTTCTGGGCTACTTCTGGGCCGTGAACAACTTCAAGCGCACGGCCGGCAACTCGCAGTTCCAGTACAGCAACGAATCGCTGTCGTTCTACATGGACACGGAAACGCTGTACCTGGGCGGCGCCAACGGGCTGACCACGCAGATCAGCACGCTGTCGCACGAGTTCATCCACATGATCAACTTCTACCAGCGCGGCGCGCTCAAGGGCTCGGACTACATGTTCGACACCTTCCTTGAAGAGATGTCGGCCCTGATGTCCGAAGACATCCTGGCCGAAAGACTCACACCCGGCACCAATCCCATGCGTGACGGCCGCATTACCGGCTGGATGTCCAAGCCCGGCTTCAACTGCGACCTGGCCAGCTGGGCCTCGGATGTCAACGCCACCTGCTTCGGCTACAACGTCACGGGCAGCCTGGGCGCCTATCTGCTGCGCCAGCACGGCGTGGGCTTCTACCAGCAGATGCTGAGGAACACCTCCTCGCCCGACTCGCTGCAGGTGCTAGGCAACGCCATTGCACAGGCCGGTGGCCCTCGTTGCCCGTCACGCTGCAGCGATGGGGTGCCAACATCGCCCTGCTGCCTTCCAGCGGCCCGGCCGGCTACGGCTGGCCCGCACGCACGGACCAGGGCTTTACCCTGGTGGGCATCGACGGCCAGCGCTATGCGGCTGCACGCCGCCTGCCCGCCACCGTGCCCGCCCAGCTCGCGGCGCGCGGCCACTTCCCCTTCGTACGCCAGCCGGACGCCCAGGGCCTGTACCAGGAGCAGTTGCGCGTTCCCGCCGGCACCACCCTCACCGCCATCGTGCAATGACCGCCATGACCCAGACATCCCATACCGCAGTCGCCCGGGCCCTGCCCCTGCTGCTGGCCGGCAGCCTGTCGCTGCTGGCCACGGCCTGCGCCGCGCCACCTCCACCTCCTGCAACCGCACCGGCGCCCGCTTCGGCATCGGCCGCGCCCGCCGCGCCGGATGCCGGCCAGCCCCTGACCCTGCAAGGCCGTCTGGTGCTGCGTGGCAATGCGCCCCATGAGCAGCCCGTGCTGCAGACCGCCTCCGGCGAGACCTGGCAGCTCAAGGGCCTGAGCGCCGAGCAGGTCACGCAGTGGCAGCGGCAGAACGTGGAGGTCCGGGGCCAGCCCGGCCCCAGGCCCGCCGCCGGCGCCGCGCCTTCGATGGCGCCGCCGCAACTGCAGGTGCAGTCCATTCGCGCCCAGCCCTGACCTTCCCCGCTCACCCACCGCTCAAGCCATGGACGCCTTCAACCCTTTCTCCAGCCGCGATGCGGCCGTGCAAAAGCTCTGGGAACAGTGGCAGCCGCGCTCCGCCAAGTCCGACAAGGACAAGCCCATCGCCCTGGCCGACTTCGACCCGGGCGCCAAGCCCTTTTCCAACGGCAACGGCAAGACCGAGGACAAGGCCGCCGTCGAGGCCCTGGCAGAAGAGATCGACGCGCTGCAGAACCTGCTGTACGCCGACCGCCGCTACAAGCTGCTGGTCGTGCTGCAGGGCACGGACACGGCGGGCAAGGACGGCACCATCCGTGGCGTCTTCGGCCGCACCAGCGCCCTGGGCATGAACGCCGTGGGCTGGAAGGCGCCAACCGATGCGGAGCGCGCGCACGACTACCTGTGGCGCATCCACCAGCGCGTGCCGGGCGCAGGCGAGATCACGGTCTTCAACCGCAGCCACTATGAGGATGTGCTGGTGCCCGTGGTCAACGGCTGGATCACGCCCGAGCAGCAGCGCCAGCGCTTTGCCCACATCAACGACTTCGAGCGCATGCTCAGCGAGACGGGCACCGTGGTCGTCAAGTTCCTGCTGCACATCAGCGCCGACGAGCAGCGCGCGCGCCTGCAGGAGCGCCTGGACGACCCGGCCAAGCACTGGAAGTTCGACGAGAACGACATGAAGGTGCGCACGCAGTGGAAGGAATACCAGCAGGCCTACGGCCAGTTGCTGGGTGCCACGCACACGCCCTGGGCGCCCTGGACCATCGTGCCGGCCGACTCCAAGACGCACCGCAACCTCATGATCGCCACCTTGCTGCGCGAGGTGATGCGCAACCTGGACCTGCGCTTTCCGCCCGGCGATCCGGCCCTCAAGGACTACAAGATCACCTGATCACTCGATGGCCTGCCTGAAGCCTCACAGCTGCAGGCGGGCCTCGGCGATGCCGTCCAGCTCGGCCACCACCAGGTCACCGGCCTGGGCAAAGGCCAGGCCATTCCACGTGCCCGTAGTCACCACCGTGCCTGCGGGCACGCTGCCATAGCGGCGCACCAGCTCCTGCAGCCAGCCGGCCAGCAGCCACAGCGGGTCGCTCAGCGGATGCGTTCCGGTGAACGCCTGCAGCGGCGCCGCGCCCACGCGCAGGCGGCAGACCTGGGCAGACCAGTCCCGCGGCGACTCGCGCGGCAGCAGCCGCGAAGCGTCCTGCCACGGCCCCAGCACCAGGGCGCCATGGCACAGGCCGTCGGCTGCCAGCAGCAGCGGCGGCGCCTTCAGGTGCTGGCGCCAGCGCGTATCCACTACCTCGATGGCGGCGGTGATGCCGTCAATCAGCTCCAGCCCATCGCCGGGCTGCAGCGCGGCAGCCATTTCGGCCGTCACCTCGCGGCCCAGGCGCAGGGCGATCTCGGCTTCGATGCCGCGCAGGTGCAGCGGCGCGCCGCCAGCGACCGAGGGGCTGGCCCAGACGCCTTCTTCGGGCAGCGGCGCATGGGTCAGCGGGGCATCGCGGCGCGGCGCGCCAGACTTCCAATAGCCCGGCACGCGACCTGGTCCCTGCTGGCTGCCAGCCACGCGCCAGCCCAGGGCGGGCGCCATGGCGGCCTGCACGGCCTGTGCATCTGCGGGCGTGCGCACCACGTCGGCCCAATCGTCGGCGTCCAGCAATTCGCCGCTGTGGCGTGCCTGGAGCAGCGCATGGGCCAAGGCTGTGGGAGTGCGGAGCGTATTCGTCATGGAGCGGCTTTCCTGGAGTGCATCGGTGGGTCTCAAGCGGCCCTGATTGTCCGCTGGACAAGGCTCTCCCAGGGTTATGCATTAAATGCATAAGGCTCTCGCTCATAAGGCGTTGGACAGCGCATAGCCCCGGGAATAAGCTCAAAACCCTCAGACAACTCTTGTGTGGAACCACCATGCAGCAACCCGCTTCGGCCGGCGTTACCAACCACGCCATCCCTTCCTACCTGCAGGCCGATCACCTCGGCCCCTGGGGCAACTACCTGCAGCAGGTCGATCGCGTCACGCCCTACCTGGGCCATCTCGCCCGCTGGGTCGAAACCCTCAAGCGCCCCAAGCGCATCCTGATCGTCGATGTGCCGATCGAGCTGGACAACGGCACCATCGCCCACTACGAAGGCTACCGCGTGCAGCACAACCTGAGCCGCGGTCCCGGCAAGGGCGGTGTGCGTTTCCACCAGGACGTGACCCTGTCCGAAGTCATGGCCCTGTCGGCCTGGATGTCGGTCAAGAACGCGGCCGTCAACGTGCCCTACGGCGGCGCCAAGGGTGGCATCCGTGTCGATCCCAAGACGCTGTCGCGCGGTGAGCTGGAGCGCCTGACGCGCCGCTACACCAGCGAGATCGGCCTGCTGATCGGCCCCTCCAAGGACATCCCCGCGCCTGACGTCAACACCAATGGCCAGATCATGGCCTGGATGATGGACACGTACTCCATGAACACCGGCGCCACCGCCACCGGCGTGGTCACGGGCAAGCCCGTGGACCTGGGCGGTTCGCTGGGCCGCGTCGAGGCCACCGGCCGCGGCGTGTTCACCGTGGGCGTGGAAGCGGCCAAGCTGACCGGCCTGTCGGTCCAGGGCGCGCGCATCGCCGTGCAGGGCTTCGGCAACGTGGGCGGCACGGCGGGCAAGCTGTTCGCCGACGTGGGCGCCAAGGTCGTGGCCGTGCAGGACCACACCGGCACCATCCACAACGCCAATGGCCTGGATGTGCCGGCCCTGCTGGCCCACGTGGCCGCCAAGGGCGGCGTGGGCGGCTTTGACGGCGCCGAGGCCATGGACGCTGCCGACTTCTGGAGCGTGGACTGCGACATCCTGATCCCCGCCGCACTGGAAGGCCAGATCACCAAGGACAACGCCGGCAAGATCAAGGCCAAGATGGTGATCGAGGGCGCCAACGGCCCCACCACCACCGAGGCCGACGACATCCTGACCGAAAAGGGCGTGCTGGTGCTGCCCGACGTGCTGGCCAACGCCGGCGGCGTGACGGTGAGCTACTTCGAATGGGTGCAGGACTTCTCCAGCTTCTTCTGGAGCGAGGACGAGATCAACGCCCGCCTGGTGCGCATCATGCAGGACGCCTTCGCGGCCATCTGGCAGGTCGCCCAGCAGCACGGCGTGACGCTGCGCACCGCCACCTTCATCGTGGCCTGCCAGCGCATCCTGCATGCGCGCGAGATGCGGGGACTGTATCCCTGATCACCCCCTGAGGCGCTGACGCGCCTTCCCCCTCTCTGCTTGCTTCGCAAGGGAGGGGGACGACACCCTCGCGGCGGGGCGGCCCTTGCTCGGTGTCCCTGACTTGGGCCGCGCCAGTTTTTGGCGCTGTGCACCACACGGTCAATGAAAGGCGCTTCGGCGCCTTTTTTGTTGTGGCCGCCTTTTCGGCAACGGGTTAGCACGCGTTCCAGTGGGCCTAAGCGCGGGTTTCCGAATGGCGAAGCGGATCTCCAGTCAAACCCTGGTGCCCTGGGGCCCAGGGTTTTCTATCGTTGCGGGCAGTGAACTGGAGACTGCCCATGACCGTCCGACGCAGCCTGCTGGCCCTGCTGGCCGCTTTGCCTTTTTTCTCCCTGGCTCCTGCCGCCGCGCTGGCGGCGGCCTGGCCTGAACGCCCCATCACCATCGTGGTGCCGGCCGCCGCTGGCGGCACCACGGACATTGCCGCGCGCGTGCTGGCCGAGAAGATGGGCAAGGACCTGGGCACCTCGGTGGTGGTGGAGAACAAGGGCGGTGGCGGCGGCAGCATCGGCACGGCCCAGGTGGCGCGCGCCAGGCCCGATGGCTACACGCTGCTGATGGGCAACATCGGCCCGGTGGCCATCAATTTCAGCCTGTACAAGCAGCTCAGCTACAAGGAAAGCGATCTGCGCGGCATCACCAATGTGATCTCCGTGCCCAACATCCTCGTGGTCCATGCCGATTCGCCCGTGCGCAGCGTGCGCGAGCTGGTGGAGCTGGCCAGGACCCGGCGCCTGAACGTGTCCACCTCGGGCGTGGGCCAGTCGCCGCACATGTCCTCGGAGATGTTCCGCCAGAAGGCCGGCATCGAGGTCACGCTCGTGCCCTTTCCCGGGGCCGCGCCTGCGGTCACGGCGCTGCTGGGCCAGCAGGTGGACTACATGATCGACAACCTGCCCAGCTCCATGCCGCACATCAGGAGCGGCAAGTTCCGCGCGCTGGCCATCACCAGCGCCACGCGCTCGGCCCAGTTGCCCGAGGTACCCACCATGACCGAGGCCGGCGTGCCCATGCAGGTCACGGCCTGGTTCGGCCTGCTGGCCCCTGCCGGCACGCCCGATGCCGTGGTCGAGCGCATCCAGCAGTCGGCCCGGCGCGCCATGCAGACGGCCGAGGTGCGCCAGCGCTTTGCCGACCTGGGCGGCGTGCCCGGTGGCGAGACACCGGCCGAGTACGACGCCTTCATCGCCCAGGAACGCAAGAGCTGGGCTCAGATCGTCAAGGCCGCAGGTCTGTCGCTGGAATAGTTCTCCCCACTCGCCCCTCCCATGCAAGAAGACATCGCCTCCCTGCTGCGCCAGCCCTTTGGCTCGCTGCCCGAACTCGTCGCGCTGCAGGCCAGCCAGCGTCCCCGCCACACCGCCCTGGCCATGGACGGCCGCAGCCTCCACTACGCCGCGCTGCGCCTGGGCATGGACCGCGTGGCCCTGCGCCTGCAACGCCAGGGCCTGGGCCCCGGCGGCGTGGTGGCCATCTGCGCGGGCAGCTCGCCCGAGTACGTGCTGGCCTTCCTGGGCGCGCTGCGCGCGGGCGTGGCCGTGGCGCCGCTGGCCCCGTCGGCCACCGCCGGCCACCTGAGCGCCATGCTGGACAACTGCGGCGCCCGGCTGGTGCTGCGCGACGCGGACACCGCAGCGCAATGGCCGCTGCAGGCCGGACAGGATCTGCAATGCGTGGCCCTGGACGGCGCTGTCGAAGCCGGCATGCCGTGGTCGCAATGGCTGGCTGCGGACGAAGCGGACCATGGCACGGCACCCACGCCCATCCACCCCCAGCCCGACTGGCCCTTCAACGTCATCTACTCCTCGGGCACCACAGGCGTGCCCAAGGGCATCGTCCAGTCCTGGGCCATGCGCTGGGCCCATGTGCAGCGCGCCATCCACAACGGCTACGGGCCCGATGCCGTCTCGCTGTGCGCCACGCCGCTGTACTCCAACACCACCTTGGTCGCGGCCCTGCCCACCCTGGGGCTGGGCGGCACCCTGGTGCTGATGCGCAAGTTCGACGCGGCGCATTACCTGGAACTGGCCGAGCGCCACCGTGCCACCCACACCATGCTCGTGCCCGTGCAGTACCAGCGGCTGATGCAGTGCCCGGGGTTCGACGGCGCCGACCTGAACCGTCTGCGGCACAAGTTCTGCACCAGCGCACCGTTCCATCCCGCGCTCAAGGCCGAGGTGCTGCGCCGCTGGCCCGGACGGCTCATCGAGTACTACGGCATGACCGAAGGCGGCGTGCGCTGCGAGCTGCACTGCCATGACTTCCCCGACAAGCTGCACACCGTGGGGAGGCCGGGACCGGGCGCCGACATCCGCTTCATCGATGAGCAGGGCCGCGAACTGCCGCCCGGCGAGCAGGGCGAGATCGTGGGCCGCTCGGCCGGGATGATGAGCGGCTACCACCGCCTGCCCGACAAGACGCAGGAGGCCGAATGGTTCGATGCCCAGGGCCTGCGCTTCATCCGCAGCGGCGACGTGGGCCGCCTGGACGAGGACGGCTTCATCGTGCTGGGCGACCGCAAGAAGGACATGATCATCACCGGCGGCTTCAACGTCTACCCGAGCGACATCGAGTCCGTGCTGCTGCAGCACCCGCAGGTGGCCGAATGCGCGGTGATCGGCGTGCCCTCCGATGCTTGGGGCGAGACCCCCGTGGCCTACGCCGTGGCGCGCCCCGATGCCACACCCTCGGCCGCCGAGCTGCGCGAATGGCTCAACGCCCGCGTGGGCAAGACCCAGCGCGTGGCCGAGCTGCGGCTGGCCGCCAGCCTGCCGCGCAGCGAGATCGGCAAAGTGCTCAAGCGCGCGCTGCGCGAGCAGTACCAGGCCGGCGCCCTGTCCTCTTCATGAAACGGAGTCCTCCCATGCCCATGCCCATGCACCCACTCCCGCGCCGCCGCCTGCTGTCCTGCCTGGCCCTGGCGACCTGCGCCCTGCTGGCCCCGGCCACCCATCTCGCCCATGCTGCCGAGGCCTGGCCTGCCAAGCCCATACAGCTGGTCATTCCCTATCCACCCGGCGGCAGTGCCGACCTGCTGGGCCGCCCTCTGGCCGTGCAGCTGCAGCAGCAGCTGGGCCAGCCCGTGGTGCTGGAATACAAGCCCGGCGCAGGCGGCACGCTGGCCTCGCAATACGTGGCGCGCGCCAGGCCCGATGGCTACACCGTGCTCATGGTGCTGGCTGCCCATGCCATCAACGACAGCCTCTATCCCAAGCTGCCCTACGACACCCGCCGCGACTTCGCGCCCGTGTCTTTGGTGGCCAACCTGCCCATGGTGGTTGCGGCCAGCAGCAAGCTGCCGGCAAAGAACATCCAGGAACTCATCCAGGCCGCCAAGGCCAACCCCGGCAAGCTCACCTTCGGCTCGGCGGGCAACGGCAACACGGGGCATCTTGCGGCCGAGTACTTCGGCTCCATGGCAGGCGTGCGCATGACCCATGTGCCCTACAAGGGCAGCGCGGGCGTGGTCAACGCCATGCTGGCCGGCGACATCGACCTGACCTTCGACAGCATCTCCACCTCCATGCCCACATCCGCAGCGGGCGCATGCACGCGCTGGCCGTCACCAGCCCGCAGCGCTCGGCGCTGGCGCCCGAGGTGGCCACCATCCAGGAGCAGGGCATCGCAGGCTTCGACGTGACCGGCTGGTACGCCGCCATCGCGCCGGCCGGCACGCCCGCCGAAGCCACCCAGCGCCTGAGCCGCGAGATCGCCACCGCCCTGCGCCAGCCCGCGCTGCAGGCCCAGCTGGCCGCCGGCGGCTACGAGCCCGTGGGCTCCACGCCCGAGGCGCTGCAGGCGCATATCGACAAGGAAATCACGCGCTGGGCCACTGTCGTCAAATCGACAGGTGCACGGGTGGATTGAGTCATGCCGATGCGATGATTGCCCGCATGAATACACCCATCAAAGACCACCCGGCCAACCCCTTCGAAGGCGAGGCGCCCGGCATCCTCTTCGGCCTGCCCATGCCCATGGCCCGCGCCATGAAGCTCAGCGGTGAACGCATTGGCGAGGACCGCGCCCAGATCCGCATGGGCTTTCAACCGGACCAGGCCAACAGCCGCGGCGACGTGCACGGCGGCGCCATCGCCTCGCTGCTGGACTGCGCCCTGGCCTCGGCCTGCCGCTCGCATGACCCCACGGCCTTCGGCGTGGCTACCATCGACCTCACGCTGCACTACGTCTCGGCCGGCAGCGGCGATCTCATCGCCACCGCCCACTGCGAGCGGCGCGGCCGCTCCATCAGCTTCGCGCGCGGGGAAGTGCGCTCCGAGGATGGCACCCTGGTGGCCCTGGCCACGGGGACGTTCAAGCTGATGGCGCGTGGCGGGGCTCAGGCCTGAGGCGCAAGGTGTCAGTCCCTGACCAGAGCGTTTTGGCCATGACCTGCATCCGTGCCATGGTCTTGCGGCCCATTTCCGTGCTTTGTTTGGCATGGGGTCTCGGCACATCGGTCTGTGCGCACGCCGACACCCGGTTGACACGCCCGACGGCAGACTCTCAGCGGTTGATCATCGAGAACAACAACCTGACGGCGCAGGCATTCTTTTCGGCTTACATGAGCAAGGAAGTGCCGGAAAGAAGGTATGCAGAGATGTACCTGCTCGGCGTTCTCGACGCAACGGAAGGCCGGGCCTGGTGTGACTACCGGCACCTCAAGACCATCACTCTGGCAGAGGTGCTGCACAGCAGTTTGCGAAGCATGGATGCCAGACAGCGCGCAACTCGGGCTGCCCACGTCATCACCGACATTCTCGCCAAACAGTTTCCCTGCCAAGCTGGGCCTCAATGAAACCCTCCCGCATGAGGCCGAAAATCCGGCGCTTGGTGCTGACCATCGGCCTGACAGGCGCAGCACTGGCGCAGGCAGCCCCTGACGCAGGGCTTGTGGGTCTGCTGGATGCACGCCGACCCGATACCGCCAACCTGTCATCGGAAGAACCACGGCCATCAACGGCCCACGGCCTTACATCCGTCTCTTGCCCGAGCCCAGCCAGACACCCGAATGCTGCGTCACCGCAGGCCAACCGGCGGAAAGTGGCATCCTGCGCTACCAGGGCAAAAAGGACACGGAGGCTGTTGCAGCGGCTGCACGTGCGGCGTTGTTCATGCCGCCCGTCGCCGAGGGATTCATTGGCCTGCAACTGGCCGAGGGTGCGAGAGTCCGGGTGCTGGGTCCGCAGCGCCTGCTTGTCTGGTGGCCGGATCGGCCGGGGTGACGCGGGTGGATCACTGCCTGTCCCGCGAAGGCCTGCATGTGCAGTGGCGTGAGCAGGTGGCAAGTGGAAGATGGGCAAGCGCGCAGCACTACTACCTGCCGCTGGGCATGGACGTGGAGCCCGACTGCTCCCCATCTGCCCAATAGCGCGCGCCGGGTCTTGCCCCCAGATCGCGGCGCGCACAAGGAAAGCGCATGCCGCGCTTTCCTTTTCACTCAAGCGGTCAGAGCCGCTTTTCCTTGGCCTCGATCAGCTTTTGCATCAGTTCGCAGACCTGCCTGGCCTGCTCCTGCGTGATGTCGATGTTCTCGATCACCGAGCGCTTGAACTGGATGCCGTTGACTGCGCCGCTGTTCTCGATGAAGCCCAGCGTCAGGGTACGGTTCAGGAAGTAGATGACGGCCGCGATGCCCCAGCCGATCAGCATGACCACCAGGCCTGCAAAAAAGCTCTGGGCCATCATGGACCCGCCCATGAACAGGGACAGAGCACCGATGCCCAGCGCCGTCTTCCAGGGCTTGTGATAGCCGTAGTAGGTGGAGCAGATGCCCTGCAGCGGGATCAGGCGCGACTGGGTGCCCGACAGCGAGGCGCTGCTGAACTCCAGGCGCTCGCTGCCCACGCGGATGGTGGTGGTGGGATCGATGTTGACCTTGGACAGGATCCAGGCGACCAGGCCGCCTTCGCGGCCTGTGATGGCAATGTGGTTGCCCTTGTCGTCTATGGGTTGCTCGCTGGCCTTCCAGGCCTTGATGACCAATGCACTCACGGTAATACCCTCTCTTGAATGTTTGAGAAACCACGGGCTGTCCCGTCATGGCATTGCACCACCGGGGCCGCCTGAGGAGGGGCGATTACAGCACAGGGCATGAGTGCAGCCCTGGGCAACCAGGGCCGCTGTGCGCCATCAGCCAGGTTGCACCCCCGCCGACTGCAGCAGCCGCCCCCAGACCGGAGCCTCTTGCGCCCAGGCCTTGCCGAAGCGCTGAGGGCTGTCGTCATCGACAGGGACGAAGCCGGCCGCGATGATGCGGGCCGTGCCTTCGCGGCTGGCCACGGCGCGGTTGGAGATCTCGCCCCATTGCCGCGTGAGGTCGGCCGGCAGGCCCCTGGGGCCGGCGATGGCCAGCCAGCCGGACAGTTCCATGGCCTCGTGGCGGTAGCCGGCCTCGGCAAAGGTGGGCACCTCGGGCAGCAGGGGCACGCGGCGCGTGCCGGTGACGGCCAGGGCGCGCAGCTTGCCTGCATCGATGTGGGGCTTGAGCGTGAGCAGGCTGCCCATGCCGATGGGGATGCGCCCGCCCAGCATGTCCTGCACCATCAGCGCCTCGCCCCGGTAGGCTGCATGCGCCATGCCGGCACCGGCCATGTCGCTGAGCACGGCGCAGGCCAGGTGGCCGTGCGAGCCTATGCCGTAGGAGCCATACGAGAGCTTGCCCGCGTTGGCCTGGGCCCAGGCCATGAATTCGCGCAGGTTGGTGGCGGGCACGTCGGCCGTGACCACCAGGGCGATGGGCGCCATGCACACGCGCGACAGGGGCGTGAGGTCGGTCAGCGGGTCGTAGGCGGTCTTCTTGTAGAGGTATTTGTTGGTGAGCATGGTGGAGGTGGTGCCCAGCAGCAGGGTGAGCCCGTCGGGCGGGGAGCGGACCACCATCTCGCCGCCGATCAGTCCGGCCGCACCGGGCTTGTTGTCCACCACCACGGTCTGGCCCAGCTGCTGGGCCATGCGCTCGCCCAGGATGCGCGCAATCACGTCGGTGGCGCCGCCCGCCGCAAAGGGCACGACGATGCGCACGGGCCGTGTGGCAAAGCCGGCCTGCGCCAGCACGCTGGCGGGCCCTGCCGCCACGGCGCCGGCCGCCAGGGCCAGCGCCTGGCGCCGATTCAATCGGTTATCCATTCGGTCATCAAGTCGGTCATTCAATTGGCCGTTGAATCCGCTGTTCGATGCCGTCCCCGAGATCACTGCCATCACACGCTCCTTTGCCTGGGTGCCACCATGGACGGAGACACCGGATCAAGAAACCGCCGTCTCGAAATCAATCGAGTTGGCCAAGCGTATTCGAGGCAGATGGATTCACCATCAGGGAAATCATTGGATGCTTGCGCCAGAATCAGAAAATTCTTGGCGCAAAACGGCCTTTCAGTCTCATTTTCATCAAGATCGTGCTGCAGATCTCTGTTGCGCCCAGGCATGGCGCAGCAGCACCTGTTCGGCCTGCTTGAGCACGGGCGCATCGACCATGCGGCCGTCCAGCACGCAGACGCCGCCTCCGGCCTCGGCCAGGGCCTGGCGCAGGCGCTGCGCGTGGGCCACGGCCGCTGCATCGGGGTCGAAGACGGCGTGCAGGGGCTGCACCTGGGCCGGGTGGATGCACAGCTTGCCGCCAAAGCCCATGCGCCGCGCGCGTGCCGCGTCCTGGGCCAGCCGCTCGGGGTTGCGCGTGTCCACCGTCACGCCGTCCACGGCCGCGCCGATGCCGGCGCGGCGCGAGGCCAGGACCAGGGCCATGCGCATGGGCAGCAGCTCTTCCTCGCCCTGCTCGCAGGCCATGCCCGCGTCGACCTGGAAGTCCAGGTGGCCGAAGGCCAGGCGCACCACCTGGGGCGCGGCAGCCAGGGCGTCGGCCGCGTCCAGGCCGGCCACGCTTTCGATGAGGGGCAGCACGGCTGCCCGTGCGCCCGCAGCCTGGGCCACCGCATGCAGGGTCTGGGCGTGCTCGGCCTTGGAGACCATGGCGCCGGCCACGCCCTGCTCCACCAACTGCGCCAGCGCGCACAGGTCATCCGCATGCCAGGGCGTGCCTTCGGCGTTGATGCGCACCAGCAGGCGGGCACGGGCCGGGCCTTGCAGCGCACCCACGGCCTGGGCCAGCGCCTGGCGGGCGCCGTCCTTGTCGGCCGGGGCCACGGCGTCCTCCCAGTCGGCGATGACCATGTCGGCGCCGCTGTCCAGGGCCTTGCCCAGGCGCTCGGGCCGCGTGGCGGGGACGAAGAGAAAGGAAGTGGCCTGTCGCGCCAGATCGTGCATGCGGATGTCCTTGGGAGAGCGGTTTATTCGGCCGAGACGCCTGCGGCCTTGATGACCTTGTCCCAGCGCGCCACCTCGGCCTGCAGGTGGGTGCGCAGGCCTTCCGGCGTGGCCTTGTCGGGCGTGACCAGGTCGGAGCTGAGTTCGGCGATGCGCTTTTTGACGTTCTCGTCCTTGATGGCCACGTTCAGCGCCTTGTTGATGGCCATGACCACCTCCTTGGGCGTGCCCTTGGGCGCGTACATGCCGTGCCAGACCTTGACGTCAAAGCCCTTGAGGCCCTGCTCGTCCAGCGTGGGGATGTCGGGCAGCGAGGACAGGCGCTTGGGCGTGGTCACGCCGAAGACCTTGGCGCGCTGGCCGTCCTTGATCACGGGCACGGTCTGCGTGGTCTGGTCGCACAGCAGGTCCACCTGGCCGCCCATGAGGTCGTTCATGGCCGGGCCTGCGCCCTTGTAGGGCACGGTGGTGAGCTTGACGCCCGCCTGGTGCATGAACAGCATGCCGCACAGCTGGGAGACGGCGCCGATGCCGGCATTGGCCAGCGAGACCTTCTCCTGGTTCTTCTTCACGTAGTCCAGCAGCTCGGCAAAGTTGTTGGCCGGGAAGTCCTTGCGCGACAGCAGGGTCATGGGCACGTCCAGCACCTGGCCGATGTACTCGAAGTCCTTGAGCGGGTCATAGGGCAGCTTCTTGTACAGCGCAGGCGCCGTGGCCATGCCCATGTGGTGGATGAGGATGGTGTAGCCGTCGGCCTTGGCCTTGGCCACGCGGTTGGGCGCAATGGTGCCGCCCGCACCCACGGTGTTCTCGACCAGCACGCTCTGGCCCAGCACCTGGCCCATGGGCACGGCCAGCAGGCGCGCCACCACATCGGTGGGGCCGCCAGCGCTGTAGGGCACGACGAGGACGACGGGCTTCTCGGGCCAGGCCGCAGCCAGGGCGCCGGTGGTCGTCCCGCCGGCGGCAAGGGCGCAGGCAGCGGCCGCTGCGTAAACGAGGCGGCGGCGGAAAGAAGTGGTGCGTTGCATGGTTTGTCTCCTGTGCACTTTGGTGGAAGCGGGAGGCGCTCTGTGGCGGCGCCTTTCCCATGGATTCGCCAGCCGGGGCCGGCGCGAAAACTCAGTCAAGAACTCAGTCAAGCAGGCGCTGCACGCGCGGCCAGTGCGCGATCTGCCACAGCCGCGCTACAGCGGCCTGGGCGGGGTCGTCCTGCAGGGCACCGCCATAGGCGATCAGTCGCAGCGCCTTGGCCGTGATCTCCCCGCGCGACAGCGTGTTGCCCGGATCGCCCTTGGGCTCTTCCACGCGGCCGTGCAGCGTGCGGCCATCGGTGGTGAGCACGGTGACCTTGCCGATCCAGCGCTGCGGGTAGGCGGCATCGACCTCAGGGTCCAGCACCATGCCCACCTTCTCGCGCAGGGCCACCGTGGTGGCGGCCAGGTATTCGTTGTCGAACTCGTCCAGGCCCGCATGGCCGTGGCGCGCGGCCAGCGCCAGCACCGTGCCCATGGAGAACTTGCTCTGGTGCACCGTGCCGGGATCGACCACGGGGCCCAGCACGTCGATGGCGCCCTGGTGCACGTGGCACGTGACCTGCGCCAGGTCGGCGGGGGCCAGGCCGTGGTCCTGCATGACCTGCAGCAGCGCGTCGGCGGCCGGGTGCGTGTGGCGGCAGGAGGCATGCCATTTGAACGAGGTCTCGGCCGTGGCCCAGCGCGTGCCGATGCCGTCCGTGAGGCGCGTGGGATCGGCGTCCGTGGACATGCCTGCCGCCAGGCCCTGCGGCCCGGTGAAGATGTCCTGCGCACCGGTGAATCCGTCCCGGGCCAGGTAGGCCGACATCAGGCCCGCAGCGGCCGCATGCGCCGTGTGCAGCTGCTTGCTGTCGGCGCCCGTGCGCAGGAACTCCCACAGCCCTGCCGACTGCGTGCCGGCCGAGCCGAAGGCATGCTGCATCTGCGCAGGCGTGAGGCCCAGCAGCCGGCCCACGGCGGCCGCGGCGGCCAGGGTGCCGGCCGTGGCCGTGGTGTGGAAGATGCGGTAGTGGCTGCGGCCCAGGAACTCGCCCACGCGGATGCCGACTTCGTAGCCGGCCACGCAGGCGGCCATGAGCTCGGCGCCGCTGGCGCCGATGCTCTGCGCCACGGCCAGCGCGGGCGGGAAGACCACGGCGGCGGGGTGGAAGACCGAGCCGTTGTGCACATCGTCCTGCTCGGCCACATGCGAGGCCGCAGCATTGGCCAGGGCCGCCATCATGGGCGAGGTGGTGTCGGCACTGCCCAGGATCTCGCTAGGCCCCTGCGCCGGTCCCTGGGACAGCGCAAAGCGCGTGATGCTCTGCACGGGGCGCGCGCCCTGGCCTGCCAGCACGGAGCCGAACCAGTCCACCCAGAGGTCTTCGGCGCGCTGCTGAACGGCGGCGGGAACGTCGTCCCAGCGCAGCGAGGCAGCGAATTGGGCCAGCGGATGGATGCTCACTTGGGTGTCGTTTTTCATGGGTTGGGTCTCCGGCGCATTCTTGGGCATGCGCCCTGGTTTCAGGGGGCGGTTTTTCCCGGGGGCGGGCACAGGGCACTGATGCGCTCGGCGCTCCAGCCCAGCTCGGCCAGGATGGCGGCGCTGTGCTCGCCCACGGCGGGCACGGCCTCCATGCGGTAGTCGAAGGCGCTGTTGGCACCGGGGGGCAGCAGCGCCTGCACCGGACCGGCCGGCGTGTCCACGCTGCACCAGCGCTGGCGCGCGGCCAGCTGGGGATGGGCCCACAGGCCGGCCATGTCGTTGACGCGCGCATTGGCAATGCCGGCCGCATCCAGCCGCTGCACCACCTGGGCGGCATCGAGCGCGTTGAACACGCCCAGGATCAGCGCACGCAGCTCCTCGCGGTTGGCGTTGCGGCGCGCATTGCTGTCGAAGCGCGCATCCGTGGCCAGCGCGGGCTGCAGCAGCACCTGTTCGCAAAAGAGCTTCCACTCGCGTTCGTTTTGCAGGCCCAGCATCACCGTCCCGCCGTCACCGGCCTCGAACGGCCCGTAGGGATAGATGCTGGCGTGCGAGGCGCCGGTGCGTGGCGGCGGCGGCGCGCCGTCGAAGGCGTAGTACATGGGGTAACCCATCCACTCGCCCAGCGCCTCCAGCATGGACACGTCGATGTGGCTGCCCTCGCCCGTGCGCCCGCGCAGCAGCAGGGCCGACAGGATGTTGGTGTACGCATACATTCCGGCCGCGATGTCGGCCACCGAGATGCCGGCCTTGGACGGCACCTCGGGCGTACCCGTGACCGAGAGAAAGCCCGCCTCGCTCTGGATCAGCAGGTCGTAGGCCTTCTTGTCGCGGTAGGGGCCGTCAGCGCCGTAGCCGCTGATGTCGCAGACGATGAGGCGCGGAAAGCGCTCGCGCAGCGCCGCATAGGACAGGCCCATGCGCGCGGCCGCGCCGGGCGCCAGGTTCTGCACCAGCACGTCGGCACCCTCCAGCAGCTGCAGCAGCGCCTGCATGGCCTCGTCCTGCTTGAGGTCCAGCGCCAGGCTCTGCTTGCTGCGGTTGATCCAGGTGAAGTGCGAGGACTGGCCCTGCACGCGCTGGTCATAGCCGCGCGCAAAGTCGCCGCTGCCGGGCCGCTCGACCTTGATCACGCGCGCGCCCAAGTCGGCCAGCTGGCGCGTGCAAAACGGTGCGGCCACCGCATGTTCCAGCGAGACGACGGTGGTGCCGTCAAGCGGCCGAAGACTTTGCTTTTTCATCTTGGAAATCCATTGCACTTTGGCGAAACCCACGACCCGACCAACTGGCGCGCTCCAAGCCAGGGACAGCAAGCAAGGGCCGCCCCGCAGCGAGGCTGTCGTCCCCCTTCCAGGGGGAAGGCGCGAAGCGACTCAGGGGGTTTTCCATTTCAGAACGAGCGGGGGAGACCAAGGATGTGCTCGGCCACGTAGGAATAGATCAGGTTCGTGGAGATCGGCGCCACCTGGTACAGGCGCGTCTCGCGGAACTTGCGCTCCACGTCGTATTCGCAGGCAAAGCCGAAGCCGCCGTGGAACTGGATGCAGGCATTGGCCGCCTCCCAGCTGGCCTTGGCCGCCAAGTACTTGGCCATGTTGGCCTGGGCGCCCATGGCCTGGTTGGCGTCGAACATCTCGCAGGCCTTCCAGCGCATGAGGTTGGCGGCCTCGACCTCGATGAAGGCATCGGCAATGGGGAACTGCACGCCCTGGTTCTGGCCGATGGGGCGGCCGAACACATTGCGGTCGCGCACATAGTTGGTCACGCGGTCCAGGAACCAGTAGCCGTCGCCAATGCATTCGGCCGCAATCAGCGTGCGCTCGGCGTTGAGGCCGTCCAGGATGTACTTGAAGCCCTTGCCTTCCTCGCCGATCAGGTTCTCCTCGGGGATTTCCAGGTTCTCGAAGAACAGCTCGTTGGTCTCGTGGTTGACCATGTTGGGGATGGGGCGCACGGTCAGGCCGCTCTTTTGCGCCTCGGCCAGGTCCACCATGAAGATGGACATGCCCTCGCTCTTTTTCTTCACCTCGGCCAGCGGCGTGGTGCGTGCCAGCAGGATCATCCAGTCGCTGTGCTGCACGCGGCTGATCCAGACCTTCTGGCCGTTGACCACGTAGCGGCCATCCTTCTTGACGGCGCTGGTCTTGATCTTGGTGGTGTCCGTGCCCGTGGTGGGCTCGGTCACGCCCATGGACTGCAGGCGCCATTCGCCTGAGGCGATGCGCGGCAGGTACTTCTCCTTTTGCGCCTGCGAGCCGTGGCGCAGCAGCGTGCCCATGTTGTACATCTGGCCATGGCAGGCGCCGGAGTTGCCGCCGCAGCGGTTGATCTCTTCCATGATCACGCTGGCCTCGGTCAGGCCCAGGCCCGAGCCGCCGTACTCCTGCGGGATCAGCGCGGCCAGCCAGCCGGCCTTGGTCAGCGCGTCCACGAAGGTCTCGGGATAGGCGCGCTGCTCGTCGATCTTGCGGAAATACTCGTCGGGGAACTCGGCGCACAGCGCACGGATGGCGTCGCGGATTTCGGGGAAATTGTTGGAAAGCGTGTGTTCGATCATGGTGGTCTCAAGGCTCGGTGTTCAGGGGTCTCAGGCCAGGGTGGCTTTTCCGGTCATGGTCAGCCAGCCCTCGTGGTCTTGCGCCCAGAGTTCGACGGTCTTGCCGTCCGCAGAAGGCTTGCCGTGCACGCTGAAGGCATGCAGGTCGAAGGTGGGGCGCACGGCCTTGAACTCGAAGGACAGCACGCGCGCCTGGGGCAGCTCGCGGCGCAGCAGGTCCAGCAGCAGCGTGGCGATCAGCGGGCCGTGCACGATCAGGCCCGGATAGCCCTCCACGCCCGTGACGTAGCGGCGGTCGTAGTGGATGCGGTGGCCGTTGAAGGTCAGGGCCGAGTAGCGGAACAGCAGCACGTCGTCGGGAACGATGGTGCGCGACCAGGCTTGCTGGCCGTCCAGCGGCGGCTTCTGCGGCGTGGGCGCGGGATCGCCGGGCTGGGCAGCGGCGCGGTAGACGATGTCGTGCTCCTCGGTCAGCGCCAGGCCCTGGTCGTTGCTGTAGGCATGCTCGACCAGCACGAACAGCAACTCGCCCGAGCGGCCGCTCTTGTGGCTGACCGAGCCGATGGTGGAGCGGCGCTGCACCTTCTGGCCTACCTGTAGCGCGTTGCCTGCCTCCCAGCGCAGGCGCCCGCCGGCCCACATGCGGCGCGGCAGCGGCACGGGCGGCAGAAAGCCGCCACGGCGCGGGTGGCCGTCGGGGCCGATCTCGCTTTGGCGTGCATGGGGCAGGAAGTACATCCAGTGCCACAGCGGCGGCAGCGCCGTGCCGTCGGCGGGCTCAGGGTCTTCCCGGTCCAGCGTGGCCGACAGCGCGGCCACGGGCGCGGCAGTGATGCTGTCTGCCAGGGTTTCGCTGCGGCCCTGCCAGGACTGAAGATGCGCCAGCGCGGCGGCGTCGAGGGTGTCGGTAGCTTGCTTGTCTGTCATGGCCGCCATGGTCGGTGCAAGCGCGGCGGCCCGCAATCCGCGTTTTCTTAAGCAAGCCTTTGGCCGCGCTGAAGGCTGGGCCGGCGCGGCCTGTCCGCCCCTGCTTTCATTCCCGCGAAGTCCGCCCTTGTGATTGGCGAATGGCGCGGTGCAGCGTTTGCCGGCATCCTTGGTCCCGACTTCTTTCCAACGAACACTGAACGGGGACGACAGGCCATGGCGCAGAAAATGATGCAGGACAAGGTAGTGGTGGTGACGGGTGCCGGCGGCGGCATCGGGCGCGACATGGCGCTGGCCATGGCGGCCGAGGGCGCCAAGGTGGTGGTCAACGACATCGGCACCTCCACCACGGGCGAGGGCACGGACGCCGGCCCGGCGCAGAAGGTGGTCGATGAGATCAAGGCCGCAGGCGGCCAGGCCGTGGCCAACACCGACAGCGTGGCCGAGGCCGCCAGCGCGGCCCGCATCGTGCAGTGCGCCGTGGACAGCTTCGGCCGCATCGACGGCGTGGTCAACAACGCCGGCATCCTGCGCGACCGGTTCTTCCACAAGATGAGCCTGGACGAGTGGGACGCCGTCATCAAGGTCCACCTGTACGGCAGCTACTACATGAGCCGCGCGGCCGCCAACCATTTCAAGGAGCAGGAAAGCGGCGCCTTCGTGCACATGACCTCGACCTCGGGCCTGATCGGCAACCTGGGCCAGGCCAACTACAGCGCCGCCAAGCTGGGGCTGACGGCCCTGTCCAAGTCCATTGCGCTGGACATGCAGAAGTTCAACGTGCGCTCCAACTGCATCGCGCCGTTCGCCTGGAGCCGCATGATCGGCTCCATCCCCACCGACACGCCCGAGCAGCAGGCGCGCGTGGCCAAGATCCAGCAGATGACGCCCAACAAGATCGCCCCGCTGGCCGTCTACCTGCTGTCCGACGCGGCCCGCGACGTGAACGCCCAGGTCTTCGCCGTGCGCAACAACGAGATCTTCGTCATGAGCCAGCCGCGCCCGCTGCGCTCGGTGCACCGCAGCGAGGGCTGGTCGCCCCAGTTCATTGCCGAGCACGGCATGCCTGCGCTCAAGGCATCGTTCGTGCCGCTGGACCGATCCGCCGACGTGTTCAGCTGGGATCCTGTTTGAACGACACCCCCTGAGGCGCTACGCGCCTTCCCCCTCTCTACTCGCTTCGCGAGGGAGGGGGACGACACCCTCGGTGCGGGGCGGCCCTTCCTCGGTGTCCCTGAGTCGGGCCGCGCCAGTTGCGAGGGTTGAAGCGCGCCAGCGCAATCAACCACTGAGAGGAACCGTGATGGCCATCAGCTATCAGCACCTGAAACAGCGCGCCTTCGAGCCCGTGCGCCAGCACTATGGCGAGCGCGACACCATGCTCTATGCATTGAGCCTGGGCCTGGGCAGCGATCCGCTGTGCGCCGACGCCCTGCCTTTTTTCTACGAAGGGGCGCCGGGCGGGCTGCGCGCCCTGCCCTCGCAGGCCGTGGTGCTGGGCTATCCGGGCTTCTGGGCGCGCGAGGCCGATACGGGCATCGATTGGGTGAAGCTGCTGCATGGCGAGCAGCGCATGCGGCTGCACCGCCCGCTGCCGGCCAGCGCCGACGTGGTGGGCCACAACCGCATCACGCATCTGACGGACAAGGGTGAGGGCAAGGGCGCCATCATGGTCACCGAGCGGCGCCTGGAGACCGCCGGCGGCGAGCTGCTGGCCACCGTGCAGCAGGTCAGCTTTCTGCGCGGCGATGGCGGCTACAGCCTGCTGGACGGCGGCCAGCCCAGCGACGCGCCCCTGGCGCCGCTGCGCCCCACGCCGGAGGACCGCGCGCCCGACTTCACCGACACCCAGGCCATACGCCCCGAGGCCGCGCTGCTGTACCGCCTGATGGGCGACTACAACCCGCTGCATGCCGACCCGGCCGTGGCGCGCAAGGCCGGCTTCGAGCGGCCCATCCTGCATGGCCTGGCCAGCTACGGCCTGGTGGCCCATGCCGTGCTGCGCCAATGCGGCGACTGCAATCCCGCGCGCCTGAAGGCGCTGGATGTGCGCTTCACCTCGCCCGTCTATCCCGGCGAAACCCTGGTCACCGAGATCTGGCGCACGCCCGACCAGCCCTGCCAGCTGCAGTTGCGCGCCCGCGTGCTCGAACGTGACAAGGTCGTTCTGAGCCACGGCTACGCCGAACTCGCTTGAATGGATCACCCCCTGAGTCGCTGTGCGCCTTCCCCCTCTCTCGCTTCGCGGGAGGGGGACGACACCCTCGCTGCGGGGCGGCGCGGCCGGCCCAGGCCCTTGCTCGGTGTCCCTGGCTTGGGACATGCCGATTTGGACGCCTCGTCAAAGGTGCGCATAGGAGCAAGCAAGACATTCCAGCTTTTGATCTCAAAGAATCCAACCTCGGCACCATGACTACATCACCTGAAACCTCCCCCGTATTGACCTCCGTCCAGGACGGCATAGGCACGATCACGCTGAACCGGCCCGAGGCCCGCAACGCGCTCAACCAGGCCATGCGCCCGGCCCTGGCCGCCGCCGTGGCGCAGATGCGCGATGACGCGCAGGTGCACACCGTCATCCTCACGGGCGCGGGCGGCGCCTTCTGCTCGGGCGGCGACATCAGCCAGATGATGGATGCCAGCCAGGCCGGCCTGCCCTGGCGCCAGCGCATGCGCAGCCTGCACCAGTGGTTTCCCGAGCTGGTCAACCTCGAAAAACCCGTGATCGCCGCCGTGGACGGCCCGGCCTTCGGCGCGGGCCTGAGCCTGGCGCTGGCCGCCGACTTCGTGCTGTGCACGCGGCGCGCGAAGTTCTGCGCCGTGTTCGGCCGCATCGGCCTGGTGCCCGACCTGGGCGCCATGCACATGCTGCCGCGCATCGTGGGCCTGCAAAAGGCCAAGGAGCTGGTCTTCACCGCGCGCACCGTGCAGGCCGAGGAAGCCAGGTCGCTGGGCATGGTCTACGAGATCGTGGAAGACGGCGAGGCCCTGCAGGCCGCCGCCGTGGCGCTGGCGCGGCGCTTCGGCGAGGCATCCACGGCCGCCATCGGCATGGCCAAGACGGCCATGAACCAGGCCTTCGAGCTGGACGCACGCGCCATGGCCGAGCTGGAAGCCTATGCCCAGACGATGTGCCGCGGCTCGGACTACCACCAGGAGGCGGTGCAGCGCTTCAAGGACAAGCAGCCCACGCGCTTCGACTGGGACCGCGCGCCATGAGCGTGCTGTCGCCGGACGCCCTGCAAGAAAGGCTGCAGGCCCTGATCCGCCCCGGCGACACCCTGTGGTGGGGCCAGGCCACGGCCGAGCCGCTGACGCTCACGCGCGCCGTGGTCGCGCACCGCCATGCACTGGCCCGGCACGGTGGCCAGGGCCGGCTGCGCGTCTTCGTGGGCATGGGCGCATCGGACACGCTGCAACCTGCGCATGCCGACGCCATCGACTTCTTCGGCTACGCGGCCGGCGGCCCCCACCGCGCGCTGGCCCAGGCGGGCGTGCTCGACATCCTGCCCAGCCACTACTCCCACCTGCCCGGCCTGATCGACGAGGGCCTGCTGCCTGCCGACGTGGTGCTGCTCCAGGTCTCGCCACCCGATGCACAAGGCCGCTACAGCCTGGGCCTGGTCCATGAATACCTGCCGGCCGCCATACGCAAGGCGCGCGTGCTGATCGGCGAAGTCAACCCCGCCATTCCGTGGACGCACGGCAGCCTGCACCTGCAGGCCGGCGACTTCGCCCTGCTGGTCGATGCCGAACACCCTCCGCTGGACCAGGCGCGCAGCGCGCCCGGCCCTGCCGAGCAGGCCATTGCCGGCCATGTGGCCGCCCTCATCGAAGACGGCGCCACGCTGCAGGTGGGCGTGGGCAACCTGCCCGAGGCCGTGCTCGCCGCCCTGCACGGCCACCGCGACCTGGGCCTGCACAGCGGAGCCGTGGGCGACGGCATTGCAGCCCTGGCCGAAGCCGGCGTGCTGACCCACGCGCGCAAGAGCCAGGACCGCGGCGTGGGCATTGGCGGCATCCTCATGGGCGGCGAATCGCTCAGGCGCTGGGCACACCGCAACCCCGCCCTGCAGCTGCGCGAGACGCGCTACACGCACGACCCCGAGGTGCTGGCCGCCAGCCACAGGCTGGCCGCCATCAATTCGGCGGTGGAGGTGGACCTCACGGGCCAGATCAATTCCGAAGTGGCGGGCGGCGTCTACGTGGGCGCTGTGGGGGGCGCCGTGGACTTTTTGCGCGGCGCGGCACGCAGCCGCGGCGGCCTGCCCATCATCGCCCTGCCCGCCACGGCCAGGGGTGCGACGCGCATCGTTGCGCGGCTGTCCGGCCCCGTCAGCACGCCGCGCAGCGATGCCGGCCTCATCGTCACCGAACACGGCGTGGCCGACCTGCGCGGCCAGACGCTGTCGCGCCGCGTGAAACGGCTGATCGACATCGCGGCACCGGAGCACCGCGCCGACCTGGAACAACAGGCACACACCCTGCTGCGCCAATGCGGCGCAGCCTTTTCCTGATCCACTGATTCCCAAGGAGACAACACCATGCGCAGAGCCGCCATCGTCACCCCCCTTCGCACGCCCGTGGGCACCTTCGGCGGCAGCCTGCGGCCGGTATCGGTCGAGGAGCTGGCCGCCACCACGGTGCGCGCCGTGGTCGAGAAAAGCGGCATCGACCCCGCACGCATCGACGACGTGGTCTTCGCCCAGTCCTACGCCAGCAGCGAGACGCCCTGCGTGGGCCGCTGGGCCGCGCTGCAGGCCGGCCTGCCGGTGACGGTGCCGGGCATGCAGCTGGACCGGCGCTGCGGCGGCGGCCTGCAGGCCGTGGCCACGGCGGCCATGATGGTGCAAAGCGGCGCCGCCGACGTGGTGATCGCAGGCGGCGTGGAGAGCATGAGCAACATCGAGTACTACAGCACCGACATGCGCTGGGGCGCGCGCTCGGGCAATGTGCGCTTCTACGACCGCCTGGACCGCGGCCGCGAGCGCTCCCAGCCCGTGGAGCGCTTCGGCAAGATCTCGGGAATGATCGAGACCGCCGAGAACCTGGCGCGTGACTACGGCATCAGCCGCGAGGCAGCCGACGCCTATGCCGTGCGCAGCCACCAGCGCGCCGCCGCCGCCTGGGAGGCGGGCCGCTTCGCCGACGAGATCGTCCCCGTCAAGGTGCCCCAGCGCAAGGGCGACCCCGTGCTGTTCACGCGCGACGAAGGCTTTCGCGCCGACGCCACCACCGACAGCATGGGCAAGCTGCGCGTGCTCATGCCCAATGGAACGGTCACGGCCGGCAACGCCAGCCAGCAGAACGACGCCAGCGCCGCCTGCCTGATCGTGGCCGAGGACAAGCTGGCCGAACTGGGCCTCACCCCCATGGCCACCCTGGTGGGCTGGGCCGCCGCAGGCTGCGAGCCCTCGCACATGGGCATAGGCCCCGTGCCCGCCGTCAAGAAGCTGCTGGCGCGCCTGAACCTCACGCTGGACCAGATGGACCTGGTCGAACTCAACGAAGCCTTTGCCTGCCAGGTGCTGTCCGTGCTCAAGGGCTGGGAGTGGAACGACCAGGACGCCATAGACCACAAGCTCAACGTCAACGGCTCCGGCATCTCCCTGGGCCACCCCATTGGCGCCACCGGCGTGCGCATCCTGGCCACCCTGCTGCACGAGCTGGAGCGCCGCAAGGGCCGCTATGGGCTGGAGACCATGTGCATCGGCGGCGGCCAGGGGATTGCGGCGGTGTTCGAGCGGGTGTGAGCTTCCCGCATCAATCCGCCCGCGCGCCCGACGCCTTCACGATCTCTTCCCACTTGCGGGCCTCGGCCTGGATGTAGCGCGCGAACTCGGCGGGCGTGGAGCCCACGGGCTCGGCGCCCAGGCGGCGGTATTGCGCGGCGATCTGGGGTTCGGCAAGCACGCGGCGGGACTCGGTCCACAGTTTCTGCACCACGTCCTGGGGCGTGTTCTTCGGTGCCCACAGGCCGTACCAGGTGCTGGTGCGAAAGCCCGGCATGCCGGCCTCTTCCATGGTGGGCACATCGGGCAGGGAGGGCGAGCGACTGGCCGAGGTGACGGCCAGCGCGCGCAGCCGGCCCGAGGCGATGAAGGGCATGGCCGAGGGCATGGAGTCGAACATGAGCTGGATCTGCCCGCCCATCAGGTCGGTCAGGGCCGGCGAGCTGCCCTTGTAGGGCACATGCTGCATCTGCGCGCCGGTCTTCAGGCGGAACAGCTCGCCCGACAGGTGCTGGGACGAGGCATTGCCGGCAGAGCCGAAGTTCACCTGTCCCGGATGGGCCTTGGCCCAGGCGATCAGCTCCTGCACATTGCGCACCGGAAGCTGGCTGCCCACGACCAGCACCAGCGGGACGTCGACCAGCTGCGTGACCGGCTCGAAATCGCGGAAGGCGTCATAGGGCGCGCTGGCATAGACGTAGGGGTTGATGACGTGGATGGAGGCGTTGACCAGCAGCGTGTAGCCATCGGCCGGCGCCTTGGCCACCAGGGCCGCGCCGACCATGCCGCTGGCGCCGGCCTTGTTGTCCACGACCAGCGGCTGGCCCAGCGCCTCGCCCAGCCGCGTGGTGACCACGCGCCCGACCACATCGGTAGGCCCGCCCGGTGGATAGGGCACGACGACGCGGATGGGCGCCTTGGGATAGCCCTGGGCCCCGGCGGATGGCTGCGCGCCTGCCGTTCTCCATGCGGCCAGCGCCGCAGCGGCGCCCAGCAGGGTGCGGCGGGAAAGCGCGGGGCCTGTGCGTTGCGTTGTCATACCTTGTCTCCTTGAATGGCGAGTGCGAGCTTGCCGGTCACGTTGCGGCCGTGCAGCGCATCCAGCGCAGCCGGCAGTTCATGCATGGCGAAGACCTGGCTGACCTGGGGATGGATGCATCCCCGGGCAGCCCAGTCGAGCAGCGTGGCAATGACGGGCTGCAGCTGCGCCGCGAAGGCCTGGCGCTCATCGGCCGGCGTCCAGCCGATGTAGCGGCCGTAGAAGAAGCCGTGCAGCGTGAGGTTCTTGACCAGGGCCAGGTTCATGGGCACGGCAGGGATGGTTCCGCTGGCAAAGCCCACGCTCAGCAGTTGCGCGTTCTGCGCAGCGGCGCGCAGCGCCTGCAGCAACAGATCGCCGCCCACGGGATCGAAGACGACGGAGGCGCCCCGGCCCTGCGTGGCCTGCTTGACCTGGGCGGCCAGGTCCTGCGGGGTGACTGCCTGGTGCGCGCCGCGGCGCAACGCATCGGCGCGCTTGGCCTCGGTGCTGGCGCAGGCGATGACCTGCACGCCGGGCGTCTGCCGGGCCACTTCCACCGCCGCGGCGCCCACGCCGGACCCGGCGCCCAGCACCAGCACCACATCGCCTTCCTGCAGGCGCGCGCGCCAGTGCAGGGCCGTGTAGGCCGTGCCGTAGGACAGGGGAATGGGCAGGGCCTGCAGCCAGGGCATGCCCGCAGGCAGGCGGTAGACGGTGGATGCATCCACCACCGTTTCCTGCGCAAAGGCACCCCAGTCGGCAATGAAGGCCACGGCATCGCCGGGCTGCAGGTGCTGCACCGCGCTGCCGCATTCCAGCACGCGCCCCACGCCTTCGGTGCCGGGCACGAAGGGCAGCGGCGGGCGCCGCTGGTAGCGGCCCTCGATCAGCAGGCCCGTGGCGTGGCTGACGTTGGCGTAGGCCACGGCAATCCGCGCCTGGTGCGCGCCCAGGGGCTGGCCGGGCCGTTCCATGGACTGCAGGCTGACCACCTCGTGCGGCGCGCCGAATTGATGGCAGACCAGGGCCTGCATGGATGTGTCCGGGGAGGTGGGTGTGAACGTAGATGTAGAAGCGCTCATGCCATGACCTCCTGCGCGCACTGGTACACCACGCCGCTGGCCATCCATTGCTCCATCTCCTGCGGCGTGCAGCCGGCCTCGGCCAGGATCTGGCGCGTGTGCTCGCCCGTGCGCGGCGCGGTGCCAAGGGATGCACCGGAGGTTGCTGCGTCTGCCGGCCAGGGTGAAGCCGCATACAGCAGCGGCCCGAACCCGGGCTGCGCCAGCGTGGCGAACGATGCGCGGTGCACGGCCTGGGGGTGCGCCACCACATCGGCCAGCGTGCGCACGCCCGCATGCAGGGCGCCCTGTGCGGCCAGGCGCTGCTCCCAGTGGACGCGCGGCTGCTGCGCCAGCAAGGCCTGCAGCCCGGCATGCAGCACATGGCGGTGGGCCATGCGGCCCGCATTGGAGGCAAAGCGCGCGTCCTGCAGCCAGTGCGGCAGGTCCAGCGCGCGGCACAGCCGTTCGAACTGGTCGTTGTTCAGGGCCAGCACGGTGATGAAGCCATCGGCCGTGGCGAACACGCCGTTGGGGGCGCTCACGCCTTCGGCGGGCAGGCCGCCGCGCAGCGTGTCTTCGGCCAGCACCGTGGATTGCAGGGCGCAGCAGACCTCGAACAGGTTCAGCTCCACATGGCGCCCGCGCCCGCTGCGCGCCTTGCCCAGCAGGGCCGCCGTGCAGGCCTGTGCCGCGTAGACACCGGCTGCAATGTCGGCCAGCAGCAGGCCCACGCGCTGGGGCTGGCCCTGCGCGTCGCGGTTGCTGGTCATCAGTCCCGTGTCGGCCTGCATGACGGAGTCTGTGGCGGGCCGGTCGGCATACGGCCCCGTGGGTCCGTAGCCGCTGATGGAGACGTACACCGGGTCCAGGCCGGCCGCGCGCAGGCTGTCGTAGTCCACGCCCATGCGCTGCACGACCTGGGGGCGGAAGTTCTGCACCACGATGTCGGCCTCGCGCGCCAGCCGCAGCAGCAGCGCGCGCCCCTGGGCCTGGCGCGCATCGACGGCAATGCTGCGCTTGCCCGCGTTGTAGGTGGCCGACAGGCTGCTGTGCCCATCGCGCGAGATGCCCACGTGGCGCGCCCAGTCGCCTTCGGGCGGATCGACCTTGATCACCTCGGCGCCCTGGCGCGACAGCAGGTGGGTGCAGTAGGGGCCGGCCACGCCCTGGCTCAGATCGAGTACACGGTAGTGCGCCAGGGGCGCCGGCGGCGCGGTTTGCAAAGCTTCTTGGTTCACGGTCAGCGGCCTTTCGCCATGGTTTCCTCCATGCTAGGGAGGCAGGGCTGGCGCCACAATCCTCGCCAGCAGGCCAGGCCTGGTGACTCCCGATCAACAATGGCCGGCCCCGGCCCTGCAAAGAATGCCGAGATGGACCTGAACCTGTGCCGCGTCTTCATCGACATCGCCGAGGCCAAGAGCCTCACGCGGGCGGCCGAGCGCGGCGGCATGACGCGCTCCAACGTCTCGCGCCGGCTGCGTGCGCTGGAGACCGAGATGGGCACGCAGCTGCTGCGCCGCACCACGCGCAATGTGGAGCTCACCCAGGCCGGCCAGCTGCTGTACCGGCGCTGCCTGGCCATGATGGAGGAGCTGCAGCGCGCCCGCGATGCCATCCACCAGTTGCGCTCCACCGTGAGCGGCGAGGTGGGCGTGCGCGTGCCCACCGGCTTCGGGCATTTCTATCTCAAGCCCCTGATCCTGGGCTTTTGCCGCGAGCATCCCGACATCCGCCTGCGCCTGCTGATCAACGACCAGATGGCCGATCTCGTGGCCTCCAAGGTCGATCTGGCGGTGCAGATCACCTCCGCGCCGCTGGACGATCTGGTGGCCACGCGGCTGTGCGATGTGCGCTGGAACTTCGTGGCCACGCCCGCCTGCCTGCAGGCGCTGGAGCAGTCGCTGGGCCGGCCCCTGCGCGCGCCTGCCGACCTGCTGCGGGCCCGCCTCATCCTGCCGCTGGCCATGGGCGGCAGGCTGGCCTGGCTTACAGGCAGCGGCGACGATGGCGTCGCCGCTGCCCTCGATGTGCTGCCCTCGCTGCAATCGGGCGACTACCGCCTGCTGTACGACGCCGTGCTGGACGGCCTGGGCCTGGCCCTGCTGCCGGACTACGTGACCTCGGCCGCGCTGGCCGGCGGCACGCTGGTGGCCGTGCTGGACCAGGTGGTGTTCTCCGGCCTGGGCAATGCCATGTACCTGGTGCGCATGCCCGACCGCCAGCCCACCATGGCGGCCCGCGCCTTCCAGCAGTTCCTGCGCGAGGCCATCGTCACCGCCGCGCCCAGCTGGCAGGCGGGCGCCGAGGAGGCGGGCGCGGACCTGTCTTCCTAGGACGTCCTAACAGCCGGCAAACCCCGGCTTAGGCAAAAGCAGATTCCCAAGAAACGCCGGCGTGCGCACCATTGCCTGCATGTCCGGCGCAGACCGGGCGCGCCGCCGTGCAGGCCACGGCAGCGCTTCATTCATTTTTTGCAGGAGACATGCACATGCCCGCCCAACACCGCCGCAAGGCCCTGGCCACCCTGGCCCATGCCCCGCTTCTGGCGTCCCTGGTGACCGCCCTAGCCACCCTGAGCGCCCTGACCGCCCTCCCCGCCGCCGCGCAGGACGCACAGCCCGTGCGTCTCATCGTGGGCTACTCGGCCGGCGGCCCCGTGGACCAGGGCGCCCGCCTGCTCAGCGTGGCGCTGACCAAGGAGCTGGGCGCCTCGGTGGTGGTGGAGAACAAGCCCGGCGCCAACGCCACCATGGCCGGCAGCGAGGTCGTGCGCGCCAGGCCCGATGGGCTCACGCTGTGGTTCGCGGCCAGCCCCACCATCACCATCAGCCCCAACGTGATGAGCAAGATGTCCTTCGACCCGGCCCGTGACCTCACGCCCGTGGCGCCCGTGCTCAGCTACTACAACGTGCTGGTGGTCAACAACAACGAGCCCTACAAGACCACGGCCGAGCTCGTGGCCTATGCCAAGGCCCATCCGCAAAAGCTCAACTACGGCTCGGCCGGCGTGGGCGGCTCCAACCACCTGGGCGCGCTGCTGTTCGCGCGGCGCAGCGGCATCGAGATGAACCACATCCCCTACAAGGGCAACGCACCGGCCATGACCGACGTGATCGGCGGCCAGCTGAGCATGATGCTGGACATCATCAGCACCGCCAGCACCTACATCCAGAGCGGCAAGGTGCGCGCCGTGGCCGTGACCTCGCCGCAGCGCAATGCCTCGCTGCCCGATGTGCCCACCTTTGCCGAGTCCGGCATCGAAGGCCTCAAGGGCTTCGACGTGGGCGGCTGGTATGGCGTCTACGGCCCCAAGGGCATGTCGCCTGAACTCGTGGCCCGCCTGAACAAGTCCATCAACGCCGCCCTGGCCCAGCCGGAGCTGCGCAAGCGCCTCAAGGAACTGGGCTACGAAGAGTGGACCGGCGCCCCCCAGAAACTGGCCGAGCGCGGTGCAAAAGAACGCGCGATGTGGGCCACCGTCACGCAAGGCATTGTGGTGGACTGAGGGATACGCGGAGCATGAGTCAACGAATACACCATCTGCTGGACCGCTGGCTGGCCGAAGCGCCGCAGCGTCCCTTCATCCACCTGCCCGACGGCAGCAGCCTGAGCTTTGCCGACCTGGGCGCGCTGGCGGACACGGCCGAGGCCGAGCTGCGCGCGCTGCAGGTGCGGCCCGGCGACCGCGTGCTGGTCGTGGCCGAGAACTGCCCCGAACATGCGGCGCTGATCCTGGCCTGCAGCCGCGTGGGCGCCTGGTCCTGCGGCGTGAACGCGCGCATGGCGCCCGGCGAGATCGATGCCTTTGCGGCCAAGGCCGATGCGCGCGTGGTGTATTTCACCTCGGCCGCATCGGACAGCGCCAGCGGCCACGCGCGGCGCTTTGGTGCAGGCGACTCGGCCCTGGCCGGCATGCAGCACAGCCCCGTGCGCGCGCAGGCCGTGGCCGAATCCGGCGCGCTGCAGGACGAGGTGGCGGCGCTGATCTTCACCTCGGGCACCACGGGCACGCCCAAGGGCGTGATGGTGGGGCATGACGCGCTGACGCTGTTCGCGCGCGTCTCGGCCGCGTCGCGCGGGCTGGGCCCCGAGGACCGCAGCTACGCCTTCGTGCCCATGACCCACATCTTCGGGCTGGGCACGGTGCTGCTGGCCTCGCTGCATGCGGGCGCGCAGATGGTGATGCGCCCGCAGTTCGACCCCGCCGACCTGCTGGATGCGCTGGCCCGCCACGGCATCTCCCAGCTTCAGGGGCCGCCCGCGCTGTACGCGCGCCTGCTGGCATATCTGCAGGAGCAGGGCATTGCCCACCCGCAGGCGCCAGCGCTGCGCTATGTCTATACCGGCGCCGGCCCGCTGGACCTGACGCTGAAAAAGCGCGTGGAGGCCGCCTTCGGCCAGGCGCTGCACCATGGCTACGGCCTGTCGGAATACGCAGGGTCGGTCCACCTCACGCGCCAGGGCGAGCAGCGGCCCGACACCAGCGCGGGCTACGTGGTGGAAGGCGCCGAGGTGCGCGCCGTGGACCCGGCCACGGGCCGCAGCCTGCCGGTGGGCGAGCGCGGCGAGCTGTGGATACGCGGGCGCGGCCTGATGCATGGCTACTTCCGCGATGACCAGGCCACGGCCGCCGTGATGCGCGAGGGCGGCTGGTACGCCAGCGGCGACCTGGGCGAGCTGCATGCCGACGGCGCACTCTTCGTGGTGGGACGGCTCAAGGAAATGATCATCCGCTCGGGCTTCAACGTCTATCCGGCCGAGGTGGAACTGGCGCTCAACGAGCTGCCCGGCGTGCAGCGCAGCGCCGTGGTCGGGCGGCCCGAGGGCGATGGCAACGAGGAGGTCATCGCCTTCGTCGAGCTGCAGCCCGGCGCCACGCTGGACAGCGCCGCAGCACGCTCCCACCTGCGCGAACGGCTGGCGCCCTACAAGCTGCCCGCCCGCATCGTGCCCCTGGCCGAGCTGCCCACCAGCCCCAACGGCAAGGTGCTCAAGCGCCTGCTGCAGGAACAGGCGCTGCGCGTTTCCTGAGCCCGGGCCGCCCAGCAGTTGCGCCGGCCACCGCTGCCGGTGCAACCTTTGTCTTGCCCTGCCTCTTCCCTGCCCCAAGCCCGGATGTGCGCACGCGCCACTGCCTTCCGGAGCCGGCCTCTGCAGCATGGACGCAACACCCCTACATTGCGCATCCGCAGGCCTTGCACCCCATCCTTCATGATGTAAAACTATGGCACTCAATGTTTCAATAGTTTTAACAAATTCATTATTTTTTCGCCTGCCTTGGCCTTGGCTGCAGTTACCGGATCCATCGTGAGATGCATCCCGGCGTGTCGGCCCGGATCTGCACAGGGCATGCATCCTCTCCCCCGCAACCACATGAATCAAGCCCATGAAAAGAATCCTCAGCCTGTTTCTCGGAGGTATTTTCCTGGTCGCTGCCAGCCTGGTTCATGCGGCCTGGCCAGACCGGCAGATCACGCTGGTTGTACCTTTCCCGGCAGGCGGTGGCACTGATGTCGTGGGGCGCATCATCGCCAAGGAGCTTGCACAACGCCTGCGCGTCAACGTGGTGGTGGAAAACCGCCCTGGCGCCTCGGGCAACATCGGCGCGCGCCAGGTCTCCAAGGCCAGTCCCGATGGATATACGCTGCTGATCTGCACCACGGCCCAGACCATCTCGGGCGCGCTGTACACGCAGGCCGGGTATGACGTGGCCAGCGACCTGGAAGCCATCTCCACCATCAACGACAGTCCTCTGGTGCTCATCACACGCCCGGGCCTGCAGCTGTCGTCGGTGCAGGACCTGATCGAGCTGGCACGGCGCAGCCCCGGCAAGCTGACCTATGCCACGCCGGGCTATGGCAGCGCGGGCCACATGGCGGCCGAGGCCCTGAGTCTGGCCGCCGACATACGCATGCTGCACATCCCCTACCAGGGCGCCGCGCCCATGATGGCCGACCTGGTCAGCGGCCAGGTCGATATCGCCTTCGACCTGCTGATCACGGCCAAGCAGTATGTGAACCAGGGCAAGGTCAATCGCGTGGGCGTGGCCACGCGCGAGCGCTCGCCCCTCATGCCCGACTGGCAGACGCTCAGCGAGCAAAGCCCGGCCCGGCTCGGCAATTTCAACGAGACCGCATGGAATGTGCTCATGGCACCCAAGGGCACGCCGGCCGCGATAGTGAACGCCATCAATGCACAGATGAAAAATATCCTGGCCGATGAAAAGGTGCAGCGCAAATTCATGGAGCTTGGCAGCACCCCCCTTTGGAAATCCGTGGACAGCACCAAGGCATTCGTATCCGACGACGCCAGAAAATGGAGAAAGGTGGTCAGTGATGCCGGCATCGCGAAAATCTGAAATACCCCCTTCGCCGCAGAAACTGGCAGGGCCCGATGTCAATGCGCTGCACGAATTGCTCAATGCGCTGAAAAAGCACGGCATCGACATCCCCTTCGAGCGGCTGGGACCCATCCTGGCGGAGCACCAGCTGCTGATGGAGCACCGCGGCCTCGTCAACGAACTGGCCCATGAGGCGGGTCCCTCGCACATCCACACCACCATTTCCCGTCAGAGCAACCATGCGCGGCAGTCCTGAACTTTCCATACGGCAGATGGCCAGCGCGCTGCGCGCCGGCAAGACCACCTCGGAGATGCTGACCCGGGCGGCGCTGGGACGCATCCGCGCCATGGACATCGACATCCATGCCTTCACCAATCTCGATGCCAGCGGTGCCATGGAGGCTGCGCGCAGCGCAGACATGGCGCGCGCCGAAAGCGCCGACCTGCCGCTGCTCCACGGCATTGCCGTGGCCATCAAGGACGTCTACGACGTGGCCGGCCTGCCGACCACCTGCCAGTCCTGGCTGAGCCTGGACTATGTGCCCGAAGAGGATTCCACGCCGGTGCGGCGCCTGCGCGATGCCGGTGCCATCATCCTGGGCAAGCTGGCCACGCACGAGTTCGCCATCGGCGCGCCCAGCCCCGACCTGCCGTTTCCCGCGGCCCGCAATCCCTGGGACCTGGCCCATATCCCGGGCGGATCGTCGTCGGGCTCGGGCGCCGCCATTGCGGCAGGCTTCACGCGGCTGGCCCTGGGCACCTGCACGGGCGGCTCCATCCTCATACCGGCCGCATGGTGCGGCGCCGTGGGGCTGAAACCCACCTACGGCCGCGTCTCCAAGCACGGCGTGTTTCCGCTGGCCTGGACGCTGGACCACTGTGGCCCGCTGTCACGCAGCGTGGAGGACGCAGCCATTGCGCTGCAGGTGCTGGCCGGGCACGACCCGCTGGACCCGGCCAGCTCCACCGAACCTGTGGACGACTACTGCACGGGGCTTGAGCAGGGCGTGAAGGGCCTGACCATCGGCGTGCCGCAGGACCACTTCCAGTCGTCGCCCCAGGCATCGCCCACGTTCCTGTCGGCCTTCGATCGCACGGCCGCCCTGCTGGCCGAGGCCGGCGCCCGTCCCATCCACGTGAGCCTGCCCCACAGCCAGCAGTTCCTGGCAGCCGGCCGCGTCATCCTCAGTGCCGAGATGTTCACCATCCATGCGCAGGACCTGCGCTCGCGCCCGCTGGACTATGGCGAGCTCACGGCGGCGCGGCTGCTGCTGGGCGCCACCGTGTCCTCGGAGGACTACCTGAACGCCCTGCGCGTGCGCCGCATGCTGGCGGCCCGCGTGGACGCGGCCCTGGACCGCTGCGACGTGCTGCTGACCGCCATCACCCTGGATACGGCGCCGCGCTTCGATCCCATGCCGCATTTCCGCCACTGGCCGGTGCAGACCCATGCCTTCAACGTGACCGGGCACCCGGCCATCAGCGTGCCGGTGGGCCTGTCGCCGCAAGGCCTGCCGCTGGCCGTGCAGGTGGTGGGACGCTACTTCGACGAGGCCCGCATCCTGCAGGTGGCCCGGGCCATCGAGCGGCTGACCGGCTGGGAAAACCAGCTGCTGCCCGACGGCACCTGACCGCCGTGCTTGGCTTGGACACAGCCGCAGCAGCAGCCCCGGTCCTCGCTATCAGCCTGACCTCAGGCCTCCATGCGGATGATCTGGCGTATGGCCTCGCCACGCGCCAGGCGGTCAAAGCCCTCATTGATCTGGTCCAGCGTCAGGTGGCCGGTGACCAGGCGGTCCACGGGCAGCTTGCCGGCCGCATGCAGGGCCAGGTAGCGGTCGATGTCGCGGCGCGGCACGCAGCTGCCCATGTAGCAGCCCTTGAGCGTGCGCTCCTCTGCCACCAGGTGCCAGACCGGCAGGCTGATGGCCTGGGCGCTGGAGGGCAGGCCCGCCGTCACGGTCTGGCCGCCGCGCCGCGTGATGCGGTAGGCCATCTCCAGTGCCTTGGCCGATCCCACCATCTCGAAGGCATGGTCCACGCCGCCGCCCGTCAGCGCCCGCACCTGCTTGACGGCATCCTCGTCGCCGGCATTGACGGTGTCGGTGGCGCCGAAATCGCGCGCCATGGCCAGCTTGTCGGCATTGAGGTCCACGGCCACCACGCGGGCCGCGCCCGCCGCCGCCGCACCCATCACCGAGGACAGGCCCACGCCGCCCAGCCCCACCACGGCCACGCTCTGGCCGGGGCTCACCCTGGCGGTATTGGCCACCGCGCCCACGCCCGTCATCACGGCGCAGCCGAACAGCGCAGCCAGCTCCAACGGCACCGACTTGTCGATGCGGTGCACGCCGCGGCGCGAGAGCACGGCATGCTCGGCAAAGGCCGAGACGCCGACGAAGTGCGAGATGGGCTGGCCATTGCGCGACAGCCGCCTGGCACCCGACAGCAGGGTGCCCGCCACGCCGGCCTGGCCTGCGGGCTCGCAGAGCACGGGCCGGCCCTCGGCGCAGGGCTGGCAGTTGCCGCAGCCGGGCACGAAGAGCATGACCACGTGGTCGCCCACCTCCAGGTCGGTCACGCCCTCGCCCAGCGCCTGGATCACGCCTGCGGCCTCATGGCCGAGCACGATGGGCGTGTCGCGCGGACGGTCGCCGTTGATGATGGACAGGTCGGAGTGGCACACGCCTGCGGCGGCCACCTTGACCAGCACCTCGCCGGGGCCGGGCGGCGCCAGGTCCACCTCCCAGATCTCCAGCGGGCGGCTGTCGGCATAGGGCGCGGCTGCGCCCGTTCTCGTGAGTACGGCGGCGCGTATCTTCATGATGTCTTCACCAGCTTGCAGCTACTCTTGGACAGCGGGCGGAAGGCCTCGTCACCGGGGATGGTGGAGAGCACCTTGTAGTAGTCCCAGGGGTATCTGGATTCCTCGGGCTTCTTGATCTGCACCAGGTACATGTCGTGCACCATGCGGCCGTCCTCGCGCACCTTGCCGTTCTGGGCGAAGAAGTCCTCGATGGGCATCTGCTTGAGCTGGCGCGCCACCGCGTTGCCGTCGTCGCCCCTGGTGGCCTGCACGGCCTTGAGGTAGTTGGTGACGGCCGAGTAGGCGCCCGCATGGATCATGGAGGGCATCTTCTTCATCTTCTCGAAGAAGCGCCGCGACCAGGCGCGCGTGGCCTCGGTGCGGTCCCAGTAAAAGCCCGTGGTCAGCACCATGCCCTGGCCGTAGCGCAGGCCCAGCGCATGCACGTCGTTGATGAACAGCAGGCTGGGCACCAGGGTCTGCCTGGGCGCGATGCCGAACTCGTGCGCGGCCTTGATGGCGTTGACCGTGTCGCTGGTGGCATTGGCCAGGTTGATCACCGAGGCCTTGGACGCCTGGGCCTGCAGCAGGAAGGACGAGAAATCACTGGCGTTGAGCGGATGGAAGGTGGTGCCCACCAGCTTGCCGCCGCCGTCTTTCAGGAAGTCGGTCACATTGGCCGTCATGGCCTTGCCGAAGGCATAGTCCACGCCCAGGATGAACCAGTCCTTCTTGCCCTGGGCCAGGATGCCGCGCACCGCGCCATTGGCCAGCGCATAGCTGTCGTAGGTGTAGTGGATGGCCGTGGGCGCGCAGTGCTCGTTGGTGAGGATGTCCGAGGCGCCGCCGGTGTTGATCACCATCTTGCCGCGCTCACGCGCCAGGTTGTTGACGGCGATGGCGACGGCCGTGTTGTTGATGTCCACGATCAGGTCCACGCCGTCGCGGTCGAACCAGGTGCGCGCATGGGTGGAGCCCACGTCGGCCTTGTTCTGGTGGTCGGCCCAGACCACCTCGATCTTCCTGCCCAGCACCTGGCCGCCGAAGTCGGCCACGGCCATCTTCGCGGCCTCGACGGAGCCGCGCCCCGCCGTGTCCGCGTACAGGCCCGACATGTCGCTGAGCACGCCGATGCGCACCACATCGTCCGATATCTGCTGCGCCTGCGCCGCCGCCGCCCACAGCAGGCCGGCGCCCAGCGCGCAGCCGGCAGCGCGCGCCTTGGTCAAGCCGCCTCGCATCAAGCCTTTCCGCATATCCGTCTCCTTGTCTCGGGGTTGTTTTTCTGGATACCGAAGGCAAGCCTAAGCAGGCCATAGCGGCCCGCCTATGCGCGATTGCGAAAGGCGGGGTTGCAGCGCTGCGAAGCCGGGTTTGCCCCGACTCCGGCCCGCCGCCGCGCTCAGTCCGCCTGGATGCCGGCCACCTTGACCACCTGGGCCCATTTGCGCAGCTCGCTGCTCAGGCGCTCGCGCATCTGCTGCTGGGTGCCGGGGTCGGCCTCGGCGCCCGCCGTCAGCAGGCGCTGGCGCACGGCGGCATCGCGCAGCGCGGTGTTGAAGTCGGCGTTGATGCGCGCCAGCACGGCGGGCGGCGTGCGGGCCGGCGCAAACAGCGCGGCCCAGGAATAGGCCTCGTACTCGGGCAGGCCCGACTCGGCAATGGTGGGCACCTCGGGCAGCATGGCCGAGCGCTGGCGGCTGGCCACGCCCAGCACCTTGATGCGGCCGGACTTGATGTGCTGCAGCGCGCTGGGCGCATCGGCAAACATCAGCTGCACCTGGCCGCCCAGCAGGTCGTTCATGGCCGGCGCGCTGCCCTTGTAGGGAATGTGCTGCAGCTTGATGCCTGCATGCATGTTGAACAGCTCACCGGCCAGGTGCGTGCCGCCGCCATTGCCCGAGGAGCCGAAGCTCAGGCCGTTGCCGGACTTGGCCAGCGCGATCAGCTCGCGCACATTGCTGGCGGGCACCGAGGGATGGGCCACCAGGAAGACCGGGAACATGGCCGCAAAGCTCACGGGCGCGAAGTCGCGCTCTATGTCGTAGGTCATCTTCGGCTGCAGCGCCGGGTTCACCGCATGGTGGATGGAGCCCACGAACAGCGTGTAGCCGTCGGCAGGCTCCTTGGCAGCGAGGGCCGCGCCCACCATGCCGCCGGCGCCCGCGCGGTTGTCCACCAGGTTGGGCTGCTGCCAGATCTCGCCCAGCTTCTGGGTGAAGGCGCGCGCCGTGGTGTCCACGGGACCGCCGGGCGGAAAGGGCACGATGAAGCGCACGGGCCGCGTGGGCCAGGCATCGGCCGCATGGGCCACCCGGGCTGCGGGAAACAGGCTGCTGGCAGCCAGCGCGCCGCCGGCGGACAGCAGGCGGCGGCGCTGCGACGAAAAGGAAGACGGGCAAGAGGATGGGAGGGAAGACGGGGCATGGCGAAACTCCGGGCAACGGGCGGCGGCTTGCCGCGCGGCCCATTCTGGGCAAGCCGACCTGCGCCGTGTTTCGCGAATGTGGAAGGCGCGCTTCCAGGGCTCCCAAGCGGTGGAAACCCTGGGAAGCGGTCCACTCCGATGCCGCCTAGTGGCTGATCATCCAGGGCCGCCGCGAGGGCGCGGACTTTGCGCCGTTGGGCGCCGTCACCGTGGCGCTGCGCCGCCCCGATCCGCAGCAGCCGCAGCCTGCCGGGTGCCTGAGCCGCGCATAGTCATAGTCGCGCGAGCTGGCGGGCTCGTGGCGCGCGCGCTCGTTGGTGTCCATGGCGCGGCGCGTGCCGTCGGCCATCAGCGCCAGCCGGGGCGCGGCGGCCAGCACGCGCGCAGCAGCCGTGCCGCAGCCGGGGCAGGCCGCGGGCTCGTCGCGCAGGCGCAGCGGCCGCAGGGCCTCGAAGCCGCCGCATTGCACGCAGTCGTAGTCGTAGGTGGGCATGGGCGGACTCCTTGGCGTCAGCGCAGGTCGGGAGACAGGGGCATGTCGATGCTGCCGTCGAACTGGACGACCGGCCCCGCCGCGTTGGGGTTGATGTCGAAGTCGAAAATGCCCGTGGGCAGCCACAACGTGGCGCAGGAGTTGGGCACGTCCACCACGCCGCTGATATGGCCCTGCACGGGCGCCGTGCCCAGGATGGAATACGCCTGGGCGCCGCTGTAGCCGAATTTCTTCAGGTATTCGATGGCGTTCAGGCAGGCCTGGCGGTAGGCCACGTTGACATCCAGGTAGTGCTGCCTGCCGCTCTCGTCCACCGAGATGCCCTCGAAGATCAGGTAGTCGTCATAGCGCGGCGTGATGGGGCTGGGCTTGAAGATGGGGTTCTTGATGCCGTACTTGGCCATGCCGCCCTTGATGAGGCTGACCTTCATGTGCACCCAGCCGGCCATCTCGATGGCGCCGCAGAAGGTGATCTCGCCATCGCCCTGGCTGAAGTGCAGGTCGCCCACGCTCAGGCCGGCGCCATCCACATAGACGGGGAAGAACACCTTGGCGCCGCGCGAGAGGTCCTTGATGTCGCAGTTGCCGCCATGCTCGCGCGGCGGCACGGTGCGCGCGCCTTCGGCGGCGGCCTTGTCGCGGGCCTCGCCGCGCATCTGGCCCATGTGGGCCGTGCCGGCCGACGGCGGGTTGGCCAGGCCGGGCACGCGTTCGGGGTCGGTGGCGATGAGGGCGCGCTCGCGCTCGTTCCACATCTCCAGCATGGGCCGGTCAGGCAGGCAGCCGATGAGGCCGGGATGGATGAGGCCGGGGAAGTTCACGCCTGGTATGTGGCGCGAGCTGGTGAACATGCCCTTGAAGTCCCAGATCGATTTCTGGGCCGAGGGGAAATGGTCGGTCAGGAAGCCGCCGCCATTGTTTTTGGAGAAGAAGCCGTTGAAGCCCCAGAGGCTGTCGGGCTTGGCGCCGATGTCCAGCAGGTCCACCACCAGCAGGTCGCCGGGCTGGGCGCCCTTCACGCCCACGGGGCCGGACAGGTAGTGCACCGTGGTCAGGTCGATGTCGCGCACATCGTCGGCGCTGTCGTTGTTCTTGATGAAGCCGCCGGTCCAGTCGTAGGTCTCCAGGATGAAGTCGTCGCCGGGCTGGACCCAGCAGGCCATGGGAATGTCCGGGTGCCAGCGGTTGTGGACTCTTTCGTTGTCGGTGGGCGGGCGGTTCAGGTCCACCTTGATCAGCGTATCCGTCATGTGCAAAAACCTCCTGGGTGGGTGGGGATCGACAGCGGAGAACGGGCCGGAGTGCGGCGCGCCATTGCCGACCTTCCTGTGGCGCCACGCTAATGCCAAAGCGGCGGCGCGCCCTCGGTGCGCCGGCAGGCGGCGCAGGGCGGGTATGAAGAAAAGGCCGGGAATGCATAAACACCATAGCAGCCGTGCCCGCCGGCCCGCCTAGGCAGCAACCCTGGGTTGACAGCCGGGCGCCGGCACTGGTGAAGCCACCCTTCCAGATTGGCGAATTGAAGCGGCCCCGCGATGCGGGCATGCTGGCGGACAGCCGCTGCGCCCGCGTGCCGGGTGCAGCGCCAAGAACACCGAGAACGGAGACACCGCCCATGCACCTGAGCGCACAGACCCACTACCAGGCCGAACTCGATGCCGGCCGCTTCTGCATACAGCAGTGCCCGCAATGCACGCGCCATGTCTTCACCCCGCGCGAGCTGTGCCCGCACTGCGGCGCCAGCCCGCTGCGCTGGGTGCGCGCCAGCGGCCAGGGCACGGTCTACTCCACCAGCACCGTCGCGCGCAAGAGCGATGCCGGTGGCGACTACAACGTGGCCCTGATCGACCTGGACGAAGGCGTGCGCATGATGGGCCGCGTCGAAGGCATTGCGCCGGCCGACGTGCGCATAGGCCAGCGCGTGAGCGCCCATGTGGCGAGCAAGGACGGACGCGGCCTGGTGCTGTTCCAGCCCGCGCTGCAACCGGCTCCACAGGTTTCCCATGGAGGTGCAGCATGAGCGCCCGCATCCCCCAATCCACCCTGGACGCCGCCGCCGTGAACCGCCCGCTGCGCGGGCGCGTGGCCATTGCCGGCGCCGCCACCTATGGCTGTGGCGAGGCGCCCGGCATGGACGACATGACCCTGCTGGTGCGCGCCGCCCATGCGGCCGTGGCCGATGCGGGCCTGACCATGCAGGACATCGACGGCCTGGCCACCTGCAGCGTCAACGCGAGCATGTGGACCATGCCCGTGATCGAGCACCTGGGCATCAACCCCACCTATGTGGACGGCACGATGATCGGCGGCAGCAGCTTCATCGCCCACCTGCTGCCCGCCATCCGCGCACTGGAGGCCGGCCAGTGCAAGGCCGTGCTGGTGTGCTACGGCAGCGCCCAGCGCTCGGCCACCTTCGGCCGCAAGGAAGGCCAGGCGGCGCGGCGATTCCTGGACCCGCAGCCCTACGAGTTCCCCTACGAGCCCGTGCTGCCCGTGACCGCCTATGCGCTGGCGGCCGCGCGCCACATGCACGAGTTCGGCACCACGCGCGAGCAACTGGCCGAGGTGGCCGTGGCCGCGCGTGCCTGGGCCCAGCTCAACCCCGAAGCCTTCATGCGCGACCCGCTGACCATCGAGGACGTGCTCTCGGCCCGCCCCATCGCCAGCCCCTTGAGCGTGCGCGACTGCTGCCTGGTGACGGACGGCGCGGGCGCCATCGTGCTGGTGCGCGGCGAGCGCGCCCGCGACCTGCCGCGCCCCCCGTCTACGTGCTGGGCAATGCCACGGCCATCTGGAACCGCCAGATCTCCTGCATGCCCGACCTGACCACCACGGCCGCCGCGCAGTCGGGCGCCCAGGCCTTTGCCATGGCGGGGCTCACCGCTGCCGACATGGACATGGCCCAGGTCTACGACGCCTTCACCATCAACACCCTGCTGTTCCTGGAGGACCTGGGCTTTTGCGCCAAGGGCGAGGGCGGCGCCTTCGTGTCCAAGGGCGGTATCGCGCCCGGCGGGCGGCTGGCCGTCAACACCAACGGCGGCGGCCTGTCCTGCGTGCACCCGGGCATGTACGGCATCTTTGCGCTGATCGAGGCCGTGCGCCAGCTGCGCGGCGAGGCCGGCCAGCGCCAGCTGGGACGCCACCGCACGGCCGTGGTCCATGGCAATGGCGGCACCCTTTCCAGCCAGTCCACGGCTGTGCTGGGTACGGCCGAGGCGCTTTGATTCCGTAGAGAGAAGAAAGAACACCGCAATGATCCGCGACCAAGAAACCCTCGAAGCCCTGCTGGACAGCGTGCGCCGCTTTGTGCGCGAGCGCCTGGTGCCCGCCGAGAACGAAGTGGCCGAGACCGACGAGATTCCCGAGTCCATCGTGCAGGAGATGCGCAACCTGGGCCTGTTCGGCATGACCATCCCCGAGCAGTTCGGCGGGCTGGAGCTGACCATGGAGGAAGAGGTGCGCGTGCTCTTCGAGCTGTGCCAGACCGCGCCGGCCTTCCGCTCGGTGATCGGCACGACCGTGGGCATAGGCTCGCAGGGCATCCTCATCGACGGCACGCCCGAGCAGCAGGCGGCCTGGCTGCCCAAGCTGGCCACGGGCGAGATCATGGCCTCGTTCGCGCTGACCGAGCCCGAGGCGGGATCGGACGCGGCCTCGCTGCGCACCACCGCCATCAGGGATGGGGACCACTACGTGGTCAACGGCAACAAGCGCTTCATCACCAATGCGCCGCATGCGGGCATGTTCACGCTGATGGCGCGCACCGACCCGGCCAACAAGGGCGCGGGCGGCGTCTCGGCCTTCATCGTGGATGCGAAGTCGCCGGGCATCAGCTTCGGCAAGAACGACGTGAAGATGGGCCAGAAGGGCGCGCACACCTGCGACGTGTTCTTCGACAACGTGCGCGTGCCGGCGGCCAACCTCATCGGCCTGAAGGAAGGCCAGGGCTTCAAGACCGCCATGAAGGTGCTGGACAAGGGCCGCATCCACATCGCGGCCGTGAGCGTGGGCGTGGCGCAGCGCATCCTGCGCGACGCGCTGAACTATGCGCTGGAGCGCAAGCAGTTCGGCCAGCCCATCTGCGAGTTCCAGCTGGTGCAGGCCATGCTGGCCGACAGCCAGGCCGAGCTGTATGCGGCCGAGTGCATGGTGATCGACGCCGCGCGCCGCCGCGACGAGGGCCGCAACGTCTCCACCGAGGCCTCGTGCTGCAAGATGTTCGCCACCGAGATGGTGGGCCGCGTGGCTGACCGCGCCGTGCAGATCCTGGGCGGCTCGGGCTACCTGGCCGAGTTCGGCATCGAGCGCTTCTACCGCGACGTGCGGCTGTTCCGCCTGTACGAAGGCACGACCCAGATCCAGCAGATCATCATCGCGCGCAACATGGTGCGCGAGGCGCGCGCCGCATGAGCGCACCGGCCCCCGACCGCAATGCCTTCATGCGGCTGATCGGCGCCTCGCAGGTGCCCGCGCCGCCCGGCAAGGTCCATGTGCGCCTGCCCCACATGCGCGAGGAACTGCTCAACCAGCTGCCCGCCGCGCACGGCGGCGTGCTCATGACGCTGCTGGACTCCGTGATGTCGCGCGCCGCGGGCGAGCTGCCCGGTGCGCCATCGCAGACCGCCGTGACGGTGGAGATGAGCAGCCGCTTCCACCGCCCGGGCAAGGGCGCGCTGCTGGCCGAAGGCTGGGTGGTGCATGCCAACCGCAGCCTGTGCAGCTGCGCGGCGCAGTTGCTCGATGAAGACGGAAAGCTGGTGGCCACGGCCACCGGCACTTTCAAGTACTGGCTGGCACCGACCACGCTGGACCGGGGCACGGCCCAGGCCGACTGAGCGGGCGGCGGTCGGGGGGCGGCTGTTGGCCGGCGGCTACTCCAGCGTGAGCCGGCCCTGTGCGTCGGCCACCAGCAGCTCCACCAGCTCCTGGGCGAAGGACGGCAGGGCCTCCAGGCTGCGCACGCAGATCTGCATCTCGCGCACCGACCAGGCATCGGACAGCGGCACGATGGCGATGTCCATGGAATGCGCATGGCGGCTGGCGGCCGACTCGGGCAGCACGCCCACGCCCACGCCGGACTCGATCATGCGGCAGGCCGTCTCGAAGTTGCCCACCTGGATGCGCTGCTTGATGGGCCGGTGCAGCTGGTCGCTGGCCTGGCGCAGGAAGGCATGGATGGCGCTGGATTCGTGCAGGCCCACATGGTCCAGGTCCAGCGTGTCGGCAAAGGCCATCTGCATCTCGCCATCGAGCGCATGGCCGCGCGGCACGACCAGCACCAGGCGGTCGCGGCGGTAGGGCAGGGTCTCCAGGTTCTCGGTGCGCACCAGGCCGGCGACGATGCCGATGTCGGTCTGCCCCTCGGTCACGGCGCGCACGATGTCGTGCGACAGGCGCTCGCGCAGGTCGATGTTCACGTCGGGATTGCGGCGCAGGTAGTGGCGCAGCACGGGCGGCAGGAACTCGCCCAGCGAGGTGGTGTTGGCAAACACCCGCACATGGCCCTTGATGCCGCGCACGTACTCCTGCATGTCGCCGCGCAGATGCTCGATCTGGCCCAGCACCATGCGCGCATGGGTGACGAAGGCCTGGCCCGGCGGCGTCAGCGTCACGCCCTGGCTGGTGCGGTACAGCAGCTTGGTGCCGATGCTCTCCTCCAGGTTCTTGATGCGGGTGCTGGCCGCCGGCAGGGAGATGAAGGAAAGTTCCGCGCCACGCGTCATGCTGTTGGCGTCGGCGATGTGCACCATAAGGCGCAGATCCACAAGATCGAAATGCATGGCCATCCGGCATTGTAGAAAGCCGCAGGCTCCGGCACTGAGCCGCGCGCGTCAGTACAAACCGCAGTGCCGGCCCGTGCGCGAACGCGCGCTTTCACAAATGCGAAGCCGCAGCAGGCCCGCGCGCCGTAGCATGGGCCCATCTGCCCGGGATAGCCGCCTCAGCCCATGAACCACACAGAAACCCCCTCCCCCAGCCCCATCCACACCACGGCCACCCAGACCGCAGGAGCGCTGGGCCATCTGCGCGTGCTCGACCTCTCGCGCGTGCTGGCCGGCCCCTGGTGCACCCAGAACCTGGCCGACATGGGGGCCGACGTGATCAAGATCGAAAAGCCCGGCGAGGGCGACGACACGCGCCACTGGGGCCCGCCCTTCTTTCCCGATGCGCAAGGCAATCCCTCGGACAACGCCGTGTACTTCGCGGCCTGCAACCGCAACAAGCGATCGGTCACCGTGGACATGGCCACGGCCGAGGGCCAGCAGCTGATCCGCGAGCTGGCCATGCAAAGCGATGTGGTGGTGGAGAACTTCAAGACCGGAGGCCTCAAGCGCTACGGCCTGGACTACGCCTCGCTGAGCGCGCTGAACCCGCGCCTGATCTACTGCTCGGTCACGGGCTTCGGACAGACCGGGCCCTATGCGCCGCGCGCCGGCTACGACCTGCTGGTGCAGGCCATGAGCGGCCTCATGAGCATCACGGGCCGCGCCGACAGCGAGCCCGGCGGCGGCCCGCTGCGCGTGGGCGTGGCCGTGATCGACCTGTTCACCGGCATGTATGCGACCACGGCCATCCTGGGCGCCGTGGAGGCGCGCCACCACACGGGGCGGGGCCAGCACATCGACATGGCCTTGCTGGACGTGGCCATGGCCGTGCTGGCCAACCAGGGCGCGGGCTTCCTGAACACCGGCCATGTGCCGGGCCGCCAGGGCAACACCCACCCCAGCGTCGTGCCCTACCAGGACTTCCCCACGGCCGACGGCCGCATGCTGCTGGCCATCGGCAACGACGGCCAGTTCGCGCGCTTTTGCGGGGCGGCCGGCGTGGACTGGGCGCGCGACGAGCGCTTTGCCACCAATGCCGGCCGCGTCATCCACCGCGACGCGCTGATCCCGCTGATGGCCGAACTCACGCGCGGCCGGCCCACGGCCGAGTGGATCGCGCTGCTGGAGGACAAGGCCGTGCCCTGCGGCCCCATCAACCACATCGGCCAGGCCTTCGACGATGCCCAGGTGCGCGCGCGCGGCCTGCGCGTGGAGCAGGAGCGCTATCCGGGCGCCACGCCGCCTGCGGGCGAGACCATCAACCGCGTGGTGACCACGGCCAGCCCGCTGCGCCTGTCGGACACGCCCACCACGCTGCGCCATGCGCCGCCCGCCCTGGGCCAGCACACGGACGAGGTGCTGCGCGAGCGCCTGGGCCTGGACGCACAGCAGCTGCAGGCCCTGCGCGGCAAGGGCGTGGTCTGAGCGACTGGCGACAGACGCCGGTCGCCTTGATGCGCTGAAGTTTCCGATGCCCTGAAACCGGCCATCCGCAGACGCGGATGGCTTGGCTGCGGGCCTGCAAACGGCTTTTAGGACACGTCCTATCCAAAATCAGATGGCGGGCATCCTCATCCTCAGACGGTGCGGAAATAATTCCCACCACAGATGCAGATAGCCACTTTTTCCCTGTCCGAAGTCCCTAGGACAACTACCCGCAATGCCCGCCCCCAGCGCGCGGCAGCCGTCGCCGAACGCCTGGCTGCAGCGGGTACCCGCTTGCCAAACGGTGCAGGCGGATGGTTCGCAATCCTCTGCATCTTCCCCGCTGCTGCGGCATGCCCGCGAAGCGCCCGCCGCAGCGCAGGCGCACGGACAGGGCCTGCGCCATGAGGCCCCGCATCAAGGGCCGCATCTGCCGGACCTCGGGCTGGTTCCCCCCTGAGCGGGCACTGCGGCCCTCGTTTTCTCTTTCGCTGATACCCGTTCCACCTTGCTCTGCACGGCAGGCAAGGTGCGCCCTGCTGCACGCCTTTTTCCCCCTTGCCGTTCAAGGGACACGCCTACAGGACTTCGCCATGCAAGCCTTTCGCAATCTCAAGATCTCCTCCAAGCTGCTGCTGGCCTTCGTGGCCGTCCTGGCGCTGACCACCTTCGTGGGCCTCTATGCCGTGCTGCAGCTCAGCCGGATCAACCAGGCGTCCATCGATATCGCCACGCGCTGGATGCCTTCATCACGCATGTTGCTCGACATCCGCGCCACCACGGCCCGCTACCGCGTCAACGAGCTGCAGTACCTGATATCCACCAGCGAGCAGGACATCGGTGCCTTCGACAGGATCATGGGCGAGCTGTGGAAGAAGACCCAGACCAGCTACGACAACTACGCCAGCTTCATCAGCTCCGCGCCGGAGAAGGCCGCCTACGACGAACTGGGCCGGCTGCGCAACGAGTACGCCAAGGAGCACGCCATGGTCATGGCCCTGGCGCGCAATGACCGCAAGGACGAAGCCCTGGTGCTGGCCCAGGGCGAATCGCTGGAGCTGAGCCGACGCCTGTATGACCAGATCGACCGCATGGTGCAGATCGACCACGAAGGCGGACAGCAGGCCAACGACCACGCCAATGCCCTCTATCGCAGCGCACGCATCTGGGTGGTCGGCCTGCTGGGAGCCAGCATTTTGCTGGGGCTGGCCCTGGCGCTCACGCTGGCGCGCATCGTGGCGCGTCCGCTGAACGAGGCCCTGGGCGTGGCCCAGGCCGTGGCCGAAGGCGACCTGACGCGCCGCATCCAGGCCACCACCACCGACGAGACAGGCCAGCTGCTGCACGCACTGCACCGCATGGACCAGAGCCTCATCCACATCGTCCGGCAGGTGCGCAGTGGCACGGACTCGATCGCCACGGCCTCCAGCCAGATCGCCTCGGGCAACAACGATCTTTCGGTGCGCACCGAGCACCAGGCCAGCTCGCTGGAAGAAACCGCTGCCTCCATGGAGCAGCTCACCGTCACGGTGCGTCAGAACACCGACAACGCGCGCCAGGCCAACCAGCTGGCGGCCTCGGCCTCGGCCGTCGCCCAGCAAGGCGGCGAGGTGGTCTCCCAGGTGGTGGACACCATGGGCGCCATCCATGCCTCCTCGCGCAAGATCGCCGACATCATCGGCGTGATCGACGCCATCGCCTTTCAGACCAACATCCTCGCGCTCAACGCGGCCGTGGAAGCCGCGCGTGCCGGCGAGCAGGGCCGGGGCTTTGCCGTCGTTGCAGCCGAAGTGCGCGCCCTGGCGCGGCGCTGCGCCGATGCGGCCAAGGAGATCAAGCTGCTCATCGAGGACTCCAACGGCAAGGTCAGCACCGGATCGGCCCTGGTGGCGCAGGCCGGGCAGACCATGCAGAACATCGTCAGCAGCGTGCGCAACGTGACCGACATCATGGGAGAGATCACGGCCGCCAGCGTCGAGCAGACGGCGGGCCTGGAGCAGATCAACCAGGCCATCTCGCAGATGGACCAGGTCACCCAGCAGAATGCCGCCCTGGTCGAGGAAGCCGCCGCCGCCGCCCAGTCCCTGCAGGAGCAGGCCTATGGCCTGCAGCAGGCCGTGAGCGTCTTCAAGCTGGAGCAAGGCCTGGAACTCACCGCCCTGCCCGCAACCCCTCAGCCCATGCCGGCTCCAGGCCTGGCAAGGATCACCAGCGCTGCCCAGTCAGGCCGCTGGGAAGCGCATTGATCAGAAGGAATGGGCCATGCCCACGCCGAAAGCGGTGCGCGAGCTCTGGTTCTCGTAGCGCTGGTGTCCCAGGCTGGTGTAGAGCATGGTGCGCTTGGACAGCGCGTACTCGGCGCCCAGCGACAGCATGTTGTTGGTATCGCGGTCCAGCCGCTGGCGTGCATAGCTGGCCTTGAGCGTGGTCGCCCCGATGCCGTAGGTGGCGCCCAGCGAGACCATGCGCGACTTGTCGGGCCCCGTGCCGGGCGTGCCCGACTTGCTGCGGTCATAGGCCAGCATCACCGCTGCCGTGCCGATGCGGTACTTGCCGCCCATGTACAGGTCGGTGTCGCCGCTGCCGTTGCGCTCGTGCGCCAGCATGGCCGCCACCGCGCCCTGGTCGTAGTTGACCGACACCGAGCGCGCACGGCCCTGGCGGCCCGGCGCCTCGGTGCGCTCGGGCGAGGCGCTCAGGTGCAGCGAAAATCCGCCGAACTTGGGCGAGTCGTAGAACACGCCGTTGGACATGCGGCCGTACTCGGGCGAGCCGTTGTTGCTGGCGCGGTCGGTCGGCGTCAGGTAGTGGGCCATGTGCCAGGCCGGCGAGGCGATGCGGTTGAAGTTGCCCCAGGGATCGAACTGCCACTCCTGGCTCCACATGGCGCTGAGCGCGCGGCCCAGGCGCAGATGGCCCCAGCTGCCCTGCAGGCCCACGGTGGACTCGTCATGCCAGAAGGGCTTCTTCGGATAGTCCTCGGTCAGGCCCGTGTCCAGGTCGAAGCGCGTGCTCAGCCGGAAGGTGGCCTTCAGGCCACCGCCCAGGTCCTCGAAACCGGCAATCGCCAGGTTGCTGCGCTGAATCGTGCCCAGCTTGCTGGTCTTGTCGAAATCCCGGAACACGCCAGCGTCGAGATAACCGCTGATGGTGACGTTGGAGCCTGTGGCAGATGACTGGGCAGCCACCGGCAGGGCAGCCGCAACGGCGAGAGAAGCAAGGGTCAAGCGGGAGGTACAACGCATCCTGAACGGGTTCCTGGAAATGAAAGATGGCACAACACCGGCGCGGCCCGGGGGCATGCGCAAACGGCGACGGGGGTTGCCACGACAGAGGTGGCTGGAAGGTGCGCGGCGGGCTGGTGGCTTGCAGCGACTTGGAGGCAGCCAGGATGCAGATCGCAGCATGATCGCTGCACATTCATTACACATCCCGGCCAAAGACGTCATCCGCGCAGATGGCGAACGACAGCCGGCATTATGAAAGCTGGGGCCGGCGATGACCACGCCACCGTCAGGCCCGGTCAGTTTCGTAGCGTGGCGGCCCCGGGCCGGGGCCAGGTCGTCAGCGGCTGCGCTCGGTGCGCGAAACGTCCCAGAGACGGTTCATCTCGCTGCAAAAAGGCTGGGCGCAGGGCGCGCGGCCCTCGTACTGGCAGCCTTCGGTGGTGCAGAAATGCGACTGGTGCTCGAAGGCGCGGCGCTCGCGCGGCAAGGCGCCCGAGGCCTGGGCCGCCGCCATGTGCAGCCAGGGATCGTTGCGCTGCTGCAGCATCTGCTGCACCTCCTGCGCAAGCGCAGGCGAAAGCGAAGCCACCGAGGCCAGGCCGGCCGGCGACGCCATGGCGCCGCCCGCCTGGCGCAGCGGCTGCAGCTCCAGCAGCAGCAGGGCGCTGGTGCGCAGCGCATCGGCGCCACGCGGCTGCACCACCACGGCCACCGGCCCCGAGGCCAGCGATTGCAGCGAGGCATCCAGCGGCAGGCGCAGGCCCGGCTCCGTGGCCTGCGCGCCCGCCAAGGGCAGCGCGGCGCCCGCAGGCAGGGCCGCCGCCGCCGTGAAAGGGGCCGCACCCGGCGCGGAAGCCGATGCGGCCGCCAGCGCCATGGCCGCGCCCTGCGCCTGGGCCCAGGCCTGGGGCACCTGCAGGCTCAGCGTGAAGCCGCGCTCGCCCTGGGGCGTCAGCAGCGTGCCCTGCTGCACCCACCAGCTTTGCAGCGCGGGCAGGGTCTGGGTTGCGCCGCCTGCAACACCTCCAGGCGCGCTGGCACCGGCCTGCGGCGCCAGCCCCGATCCGGCCAGCAGCGCATCCACCACCTTGGCCTTGGCGGTTGCCACGGCCAGCGTCACTGCGGCAGCAGCGGGCTGCAGGGAGGCTGCGGCCTGCAATGCAGGCGAGGAAGATGCCGCCTGCGGCGCGGCGCCGGCCTGGGCAGAGGCCGATGTCCCCGTCTGCGGACTCTGGGATGGCTGCGCTTGCCCTCCGGCCGGCGCTGCACCAGCTGTCGTGCCGGCGGCCAGCGCCTGCAGCAACGCGGCCGATCCGGGCTGGGCCGCGAGCAACTGCAGGGCCTGGCCCTGCTGGGTACCTACTTGGGCCAGCAAGGCCTCCAGCAGCCGCCCCAGCGCCTCGGACACGCCGCTGGCCGGCCACTGCGGCGCGGGCGCGCCGGGGCTGGACTGGACCTGGCGCGCCAGCTGGGCCACCAATTGCTCGAAGGCCTGCAGGCGCAGGCTTTGCAGCATCTCGGGCGACCAGCGCACGGCCGTGGCCGCTGGCGGCGTGACGGGAATGGAGGGTGACGCGGGGGAAGCGGGTGACGCGGGGGAAGCCGGCGCCAACGCAGCGGACGGAGCCTGTGGCGCCACCGGCGCGCCAGCGGCCGGGCCGGAGACAGGCGCCGCCACTGGCAGCGGCAGCCCTGCGGCTGGGGACGGGACGGGCGGCAGCGGCGAACTCATGTCAGAGGCTCCGCCCGGGCCATCAGGCCGATTCCGGGTAGAACAGGCGGCGCGTGGGCGTGCTGCCCACGGCCTTGGCGATGGCGCCGATGTGGTCCGGCGTGGTGCCGCAGCAGCCGCCCACGATGTTGACCAGGCCTTCGGACGCGAATTCGTGCACCAGGCGGCTGGTGACTTCGGGCGTCTCGTCGAAGCCCGTGTCGCTCATGGGATTGGGCAGGCCGGCGTTGGGGTAGCAGCTGATGAAGGTCTCGGGCGCGGCCTTGTTCAGTTCCTGGACGTAGGGGCGCATCAGCGCCGCGCCCAGCGCGCAGTTCAGGCCGATGGACAGCGGGTTGGCATGGCGCACGCTGTGCCAGAAGGCCGTCACCGTCTGGCCCGACAGGATGCGGCCCGAGGCATCGGTCACCGTGCCGCTGATCATGATGGGCAGGCATTCGCCGCTTTGCTCGAAGGCCTCGTCCACCGCGAACAGCGCGGCCTTGGCGTTGAGCGTGTCGAAGATGGTCTCGACCAGGATGACGTCGGAGCCGCCCTCGATCAGCGCCAGCGTCTGCTCCAGGTAGGCCTGGCGCAGCTGCTCGAAATTCACGTTGCGCGCGCCCGGATCGTTCACGTCGGGGCTGATGCTGGCCGTCTTGGGCGTGGGGCCCAGGGCGCCGGCCACGTAGCGCGGATGGCCGGGCGTGCTGTACTTGTCGCAGGCCGCGCGGGCCAGTTGGGCGCTCTTGAGATTCATCTCGCGCGCCAGATCGGCCATGTGGTAGTCGTCCTGCGCAATCGTGGTCGCGCCGAAGGTGTTGGTCTCGATCAGGTCGGCGCCGGCGGCCAGGTACTTCTCATGGATGTCGCGGATCACGTCGGGGCGGGTGAGCGACAGCAGCTCGTTGTTGCCCTTGACGTCATGCGGGAAGTCCTTGAAGCGGTCGCCCACGCTGCCGGGGCCCGTGTAGCCCTGGCCCCGGTACTGGGCCTCTCCCAGCTTGAAGCGCTGGATCATGGTGCCCATGGCGCCGTCAAGAATGACGAGGCGCTTGGCAAGAATGGCGGGAAGCTCTTTGGCGCGGGTGTACTGGGGCAGGCTCATGGGCAGCGATTGTAGGAACTCCGGGGCGGCCGTGCCGGGCACGAGGATTCCCCCAGAAAAACTGTCTGCGCCCCAAACAAGAGGCGCGACCTATGAAACTAGCGCACCCCCACGCCAGAGACACCGAGGAAGGGCCTATGCCGGCCGCGCCGCCCCGCACCGAGGGTGTCGTCCCCCTCCCGCGTAGCGAGAGAGGGGGAAGCGGCGCAGCCGCTCAGGGGGTGCTAACCATTTCAGGTGCAGACAGAGACGACTTGAGCCGGCTGGCGGCTCAGGCTCACATACACATGGCCCACGCCGCTGTCGAAATATGCGGCCTCGTGGCGGCCCAGCTCCACCGATTCGCCGTTCTCGAACAGGATGCGCACCCGGCCCGAGAGCACCATCACGAACTCCTGGCCCGCATGGCGGATGGTCTCCGAGAATTCGCCGGCCTCGCGCGCATTGATCACGGCCACCAGGGGCTGCATCTTCTTGCCCGGGAAGGCGCCGCACAGCACGCTGTAGAGGTACTGGTCGGTCTCGTAGCGCTGCACGTCCTCGAAGCAGTCCTTGACCACGGTGGGCGTGTCGCCGGCCGCCTGCTGGGCGTCACCGACCATGAACAGCCGTGTCATGTCGATGTCCAGCGCATTGCCCAGCATGAGCACCTTCTCGTAACTCAGCGCGATCTGGCCGCGCTCGGCCTTGGAGATGGTGGACACGGCCAGCCCGCTGCTTTCGGCCACCTGCTGCAGCGTCAGGCCGCGCTCCTTGCGCGCCTTGCGCAGCTTGGCGCCCACTTCGTGCTTGCCCGCAGGCATGGCGGCGGCCGTGCGGGCGCCCGGCAGCACGGCGGCGAGGACCTGGTCCGGCGTGGGGAGAGTGCTGGACCTGGGGCTGGACCTGGGGCTGGATCTGGTGCGGGGGCTGGGCATGAAGCGGGCGATCGGGGCTGGCGACCGCCCGATTCTAGGGTCAGGCCCGGCCGTCAGGCGCCGCGCAGGCCGGCCCCGGGCGCCTGCCTGCGGCCCATGCGCAGCCAGCCCACCAGCGCGCAGGCCATGAGGGCGAAGCCGATGTAGCCATAGACCGGGTAGACCATGCCCACCAGCGTGATGAAGCCCGCGAAGCTGCCGCCCAGGGCCAGCACGCCCGCCACGCCCGTGCCCCAGCGAAAACGCGGCGTGCCGGCCGGCAGGATGCGGGCCACGAAGGCATAGAGCATGCCCACGGCCGTGTTGAGGATCATGCCGAAGATGACCAGCGACATCAGGTGCCCCAGCCAGGGCGAGATCTGCGTGGCCAGCGACAGCATGGGCATGGACAGGCCGCCCAGCGTGTCCATGCGCCAGTACATCGCGGCCGCGATCATCAGCATCAGCAGGCCCAGCAGCAGCCCGCCCGCCACGCCGCCCCACAGCGCCACGCGGCGCGAGCTGGCCTGCCCGCCCATGATCACCAGGAAGGGCATGCCCGCCACCACGTTGTAGGAGACATAGAGCAGCGCCGCCACCAGCCAGTGGCCGGCGCCCCGGGGCTGGGAGGCGGCGGCGGCCTCCAGTGCGGCCATGTCGCCGTGGGGCGTCAGCAGCACGTAACCGGCGACCACCACGGTCATGAACACCAGCAGCGGCGTGACGGCGCCGATGAAGGCGATCACCCGGCCCACGTCCAGGCAGACGATGAGCACCGTGGCGACGGTGGCCAGCACGCTGCCCCAGACCTCGGGCAGGCCCAGCCACTGGTGCAGCAGCGAGCCTGCGCCCGCCAGCATGACCACGGTGATGGCAAACAGGAAGAAGGTGATCAGCACATCGAACACCATGCCCACATGCCGGCCCAGCAGGGCCTGCACCACCTCCTTGTGCGAGCCGGCCTGCAGGCGCTGGCCCATGGTGGAGAACGCCATGGACAGGAAGACGAAGGCCAGGGCCGCCACCAGGCAGCCTGCCAGGCCGATGGCGCCAAAGCCCGCGAAGAACTGCAATATCTCCTGCCCCGAGGCGAAGCCCGCCCCGACGATGACGCCGACGAAGGCGCCGGCAATCCTGCTCACTTCCTTGAATGCACCCATGCCTGTCTCCTTGGATTGTTGTGTGTTGCGGGGGCTGAAAAGGTGAAAAAGGGATGACGGGTCAGGCCGCGAAGCGCGCCGGACTCAGCCGCAGGGCATCGACGCCCTGCGCCAGCAGCTCGGCGGGCAGCGGCTCGCGCATCAGCAGTGCGGCCGCGGCGGCCGAGGCGCCGGCCGCCGTCTGTATGCCGTAGCCGCCCTGCCCGGCCAGCCAGAAAAATCCCTCGCGCTGCGCATCCCAGCCGATCACGAAGTCGTCGTCGGGCGCAAAGCTGCGCAGCCCGGCCCAGACATGGCGCGGCCGGCGTATGCGCAGGCGGGTCAGTGTCTCGATGCGGTCTATGCCCATGGCCACGTCCAGCTCCTCGGCCACCACGTCGTGCGGCGGCACGGGATCGGCATTGGCGGGCGAGCCCAGCAGCTGGCCTGCATCGGGCTTGAAGTAGAAGCTCTCGTCCACGCCGATCACGGCAGGCCAGCCGTGGATGTCCTCGCCCTCGGGTGCGGCAAAGGTGAAGGCCGAGCGGCGCCGGGGCTCGATGCCCAGCGGCCGCGCGCCGCACAGCCGGGCCACGGCATCGGCCCAGGCGCCTGCGGCATTGACCACGGCGCGGGCGCGGACCTGCGACCCGTCCTGCAGCACCAGGGTCCACAGGCCCTGGCCATCACCATCCACCTCACGCTCGGCGCCGGACAGTTCGGCGCCGCAGCGCAGCCGCGCACCGGCACGCGCCATGCCGCGCAGAAAGCCCTGGTGCAGTTCGGCCACGTCGATGTCCATGGCGTCCAGGTCATGCACGGCGCCCACGAGCAGGCTCTCCTGCAGGCAGGGCACCAGGGCGCAGGCCTGGCGCGCGTCGATGCGCTCGGCGCGCAGGCCGTCACGGCGGTACATGGCCAGGGCCTCGTCCAGCTGGGGTTCCTGGCCGGCCGTTCCTATGTAGAGCACGCTGCGCGGCTGCAGCAGCGCGTGCTCGCAAAAACCTTCGGGCGGCGCGCTGTAGAAGCCACGGCTGGCGCGTGTCAGCGCGCGTATCTGCGCGGTGCCGTAGCTCTCCATGAACATGGCGGCCGAGCGGCCCGTGGCGTGGTATCCGGGCTGCGGCTCGCGTTCCAGCACCACCACCGAGGCGCCACCCCCGGCCAGCCGCCAGGCCACCGAGGCGCCGGCCATGCCGGCACCGATCACGGCGAAATCCAGAACCTGGCTTTCCATCATCCATCGCTCCATTTTTTTCCAATGAGAAAATTATCCGATAAGAAAAAATGAGGCAAGCCCCTGGTCCTCGTGGTTTTCACCGGGTACGCAGCACAAGAAAAAAGGGACGGCGCCTGGCCGTCCCTTGTGGCAGTGCGCGCCGCACGCTCAGGCCGGCGGCAGCTTTCCGTCCCAGCCACCGGCCAGGGCCTGGTACAGCGCCACGGCGGCGCGCAGGCCGCGCGCACGGCTGTCGGCAGCCGCGTCCTGGGCCGCATACAGGTCGCGCTGCGCATCCAGCACTTCGTACAGGCCCACGCTGCCCAGCTGGTAGCGGCGCTGCGCCAGTTGCTCGGCACGCTGGCGCTGCTCGGCGGCCTGCGCCAGGTGGGCGTCTTCGCTGCGCGTGCGCTGCAGGCGCACCAGGGCGTTCTCCGTGTCCTCCAGCGCCAGCAGCACGGTCTGCTGGTACTGGGCCAGCGCGGCCTGGGCGCCGGCCTCGCTGGCCGCGATGCGCGCCCGCACGCGGCCCACGTCGAGAAAGGACCAGTCCACGCCCAGGAACACGCTGCTGCGGGCGCTGGCGCCCTCGAACAGCGAGCCGCCGTGCAACGCCGTGCTGCCCAGCAGCCCGCCCAGCGACAGGCGCGGGAACAGGTCGGCCGTGGCCACGCCGATGCGTGCCGTGGCCGCATGCAGCCGTGCCTCGGCCACGGCCACGTCCGGGCGCCGGCGCAGCAGGCCGGCCGGCGTGCCGGGGTCGATGGCCGGCGGCAGCTGCGGCAGGGCGGCAGGCACATCCAGCGCGGCAATCAGCGCCTCGGGCACCTGGCCCGTGAGCACGGCCAGCCGGTGCTGCGCCATGGCGATCTGCGCCTGCAACGCGGGAATGCGCGAGCGCGTGGCCTCCAGCTGGGCCTGGGCGCGCGCCAGGTCGAACTCGGTGCCGCTGCCGTGCGCCAGGCGCAGCTGCACCAGGCGCAGCGTGTCCTGCTGGTTGGCCGCGTTGGCCTGCGCCAAGGCCAGGCGCTGCTGCCAGCCGCGCAGGTCGGCGTAGCTGCCCGCCACCTGGGCCGCAATGGCCACCTGCAGGGCCGCAAGGTCGGCCGCATCGGCGCGCAGGTCGGCATGCCGCGCCTCGATGCCGCGCCGCACGCGGCCGAACACGTCGATCTCCCAGCTGGCGGCCAATCCGGCCGTGTAGCTGCGCTGGCTGCGCGGGCCATAGAAAGCCTCGCTCTCGCTGAGCTTTTGCTGCGTGGCCCGGCCCGACATCGTGACCGTTGGCAGCTGGTCGAAGCGGCTTTCGCGCAGCAGCGCCTGGGCACCGTCCAGCCGCGCCAGCACCACCTGCAGGTCCTGGTTGTCGCCCAGCGCGCGCTCCACCAGCTGCGTCAGCTGCGGGTCCTGGAACTGGCGCCAGAAGGCGGCGTCAGGCTCGGCCTGGGGGGTGGCCGGTGCAGGCTCGGCCCGCGCGAACTGCGCTGCGGCCCGCGGCGCCGCAGGCGCCTTGAAGTCAGGGCCGACCGCGCAGCCGCCCACCAGGGCGGCGGATGCCAGCGCCAGCGCGTGGCGGCTCAGGGACTTGCGTATCTCAGGCATGTGGGGACTCCAGGGAGACGGGCTGGGCAGGCCCGGTGGAATGCGCAGGCGCATGCCCCGTCAGCGCGCGGCCCGAAAGCCGGCGCAGCGTGACGTAGAACACCGGCGTGAGGAACAGGCCGAACAGGGTCACGCCCAGCATTCCCGAGAACACGGTCACGCCCGTGGCCGCGCGCACCTCGCTGCCCGCGCCGCCACCGATGAGCAGGGGCACGGCCCCGGCGATGAAGGCGATCGAGGTCATGACGATGGGCCGCAGCCGCAGGCGGCAGGCCTGCAGCGCGGCATCGACGATGCCCACGCCGCGCAGCTCCAGCTCGCGCGCGAACTCCACGATCAGGATGGCGTTCTTGCAGGCCAGCCCCATCAGCACCACCAGCCCCACCTGCACGAAGACGTTGTTGTCGCCGCCGGCCAGCCAGACGCCGAACAGCGCCGCGCAGATGCACACGGGCACGATGAGGATGACGGCCAGCGGCAGTGTCCAGCTTTCGTAGAGCGCGGCCAGCACCAGGAAGACCAGCATCACGGCAATGGCGAAGACCACGGCCGCCGCATTGCTCTGCTCCACCTGCTGGTAGCTGAGGTCGGTCCAGGCCAGCTCGATGCCGCGCGGCAGCGTGCGCTGCGCGATCTCCTGGAGCTTGGCCAGCACCTCGCCCGAGGACAGCACGCGCGGGTCGGAGTCGCCGATCAGATCGGCCGCCGGGAAGCCGTTGTAGCGCAGCACCGGGTCGGGGCCGAAGCTGGGCACCACGGTGACCATGGAGCCTATGGGCACCATCTCGCCGCGCGCATTGCGCGTGCGCAGACTGGCGATGTCCTCCACGGTCTGGCGGTGGTCCGCGTCGGCCTGCAGCATCACGCGCCAGACGCGGCCGAAGGCGTTGAAGTCGTTGACGTAGACCGATCCCAGGTAGGCCTGCAGCGTCTGGAACAGGTCGGTCAGCGCCACGCCCTGGGCCTTGGCCTTGGTGCGGTCCACCTTGACTTCCAGCTGCGGGATGTTGGACTGGTAGCTGCTGACCGGGTAGGTCATGCCCGGCGTTTTGGCGATCTCGGCCTGGAAGGCCTGCAGCGCCTGCTGCAGCGCCGCGTAGCCCAGGCCCGCGCGGTCCTGCAGGAACAGCGAGTAGCCCGAGCCGTTGCCCAGGCCCTGGATGGGCGGGGGCATCAGCGCATAGGCGAAGCCGCCCTCGATCTGCGAGAACTTCGCGCCCAGCTCGGCATTGATGGCCTCGGCGCTGCGCGTGCGCTCGCCGAAGGGCTTGAGCATGATGTAGGCGCTGGTCAGGTTGGGCGTGGTCGTGGACTGCAGCGCGTTGAAGCCCGCGAAGGCGGCGACCATGTCCACGCCTTCCACGCTTTTGGCGGCATCGACCATCTGGCGCGTGACCGCATCCGTGCGGTTCAGCGAAGCCCCCTCGGGCAGCTTGGCGCCGCCGAACAGGTACAGCTTGTCCTGCAGCGGGATGAAGCCGCCCGGCACGGCCTGGAACAGCACGGCCGTGCCCGCCAGCAGCGCCGCATAGACCGCGAACACCAGGCCCCGGCGGCGCAGCGAATGCCCCACAGAGTTCTGGTAGCCGTGGGCGCTGCGGTCGAAGAAGCGGTTGAAGGGCCGGAAGAGCCAGCCCAGGCTGCGGTCCAGCCCGCGCGCCAGCGGATCGCGCGGCGCGCCGCGCGGCTGCAGCAGCTTGGCCGCCAGCGCGGGCGACAGCGTCAGCGAGTTGATGGCCGAGATCACCGTGGAGATGGCAATCGTCACGGCGAACTGCTTGTAGAACTGACCCGTCACGCCGCTGAGAAAGGCCATGGGCACGAAGACCGCGCACAGCACCAGGGCGATGGCGATGATGGGGCCCGAGACCTCCTTCATCGCCAGGTGGGCCGCCTCCAGGGGCGTGTGCCCTTCCTCGATGTAGCGCTCCACGTTCTCCACCACCACGATGGCGTCGTCCACCACGATGCCGATGGCCAGCACCAGGCCGAACAGGGTCAGCGTGTTGATGGAGTAGCCCAGCAGGTACAGCCCCGCGAAGGTGCCGACAATGGACACGGGCACGGCCAGCAGCGGGATGATGGAGGCGCGCCAGGTCTGCAGGAAGACGATGACCACCAGCACCACGAGGATGACGGCCTCGATCAGCGTGCTCTGCACCGCCTTGATGGAGTCGCGCACGAAGACCGTGGGGTCCCAGACCGTCTCGAAGGCCACGCCCTCGGGCAGGTCCTGGGACAGCTTGTCCATGGCCGCGTAGACCTGCTCGGCCACGCCCAGCGCATTGGCGCCCGGCGACAGGAAGATGCCGACGGCCGCCATGTTCTTCTTGTCGCTCCACGAGCGCAGCGTGTAGTCGCTGGCGCCCAGCTCGATGCGCGCCACGTCGGCCAGGCGCACGACCTGGCCGTCCGCGCCGCCCTTGAGCACGATGCTGCCGAATTCCTCGGGCGTCTTCAGCCGCCCGCGCACGTTGATGGACAGCAGCTTGTCCGCGCTCTGCGGACTGGGCTGCGCGCCCAATTGCCCGGCCGAGACCTGGATGTTCTGCTCGCGGATGGCGGCAATCACCTCGGGCGCCGTGAGCTGGCGCGCGGCCACCTTGTCCGGGTCCAGCCACACGCGCATGGCGTAGTCGCCCGCGCCGTAGATGCCCACATCGCCAATGCCCGGAATGCGTGCCAGCACGTCCTTGATCTTGAGCGTGACGTAGTTGCGCAGGTACAGCGCGTCATGCTGGCCGTCCTGCGACACCAGGCCCACGTACATCAGCGGCGTGGACGACTGCTTTTGCGTGGTCACGCCGAACTGGCGCACCTCCTCGGGCAGACGGCTCTGGGCCTGGCTGACGCGGTTTTGCACGCGCACGGCGGCCGTGTCGGGGTCGACGTCGGGGCGGAAGGTGGAGACCACCTGCAGGCTGCCGTCGGACGCCGCGACCGACTTCATGTACATCAGGCCTTCGACGCCGTTGATGGCCTCCTCCAGCGGCACGGCCACCGACTCGGCGACCTCCTTGGGATTGGCGCCCGGATAGGTGGCGCGCACCACCACGCTGGGCGGCACGACCTCGGGATACTCGCCCACGGGCAGCTGCGGAATCGCGACCAGCCCCACGGCGAACAGGATGATGGAGAGCACGACCGCGAAGATCGGCCGGTCTATGAAGAATTTGGAGAAGTCCATGGTGCTTCCCGGTTCACTGCGCGGCCACGGCGGGCGCCTTGGCCACCGCCGCCTGCCCATCGCCGGGCGCAGGCTTGGGGCTGATGGGCATGCCGGGGTAGTAGATGCGCTGCAGGCCGCCGACCACGAGGTGGTCGCCCGCCGCCAGCCCCTTGTCCACCACGCGCCGGCCATCGACCATGCGGCCCAGCTCCAGGTCGCGGCGCTCGGCCTTGTTGCCCTCGCCCACCACATAGACGTACTTGCGGTCCTGGTCGGTGAGCACGGCCTTGTCGTCGATCAGCAGCGTCTGCCGCTCGCCGCCCACGCCCTGCGCGTCTTGCAGTTGCACGCGCGCGAACAGGCCCGGCGTCAGCAGGCGGTCGGGATTGGGCAGGCGGGCGCGCATGCGCACCGTGCCCGTGCCTGCGTTGAGCTGGTTGTCGGTGAAGTCCAGGCTGCCCGCATGCGGAAAGCCTTCGTCGCCAGCCAGCCCCACACGCACGGGCCGCTGCACGGCGGGCCGCCCCTTGGTGTCCTTGGCGGCCTGCTGCTGCCGCAGGAAGCTGTGCTCATCCGCATCGAAGTAGACATACACCGGGTCCTGCGAAACCACGGTGGTCAGCACGCTCTGGTCGGCCTGGGCCAGGTTGCCCACGGTGAGCAGGGCGCGGCCCGCGCGGCCGGAGACCGGCGCGCGCACCTCGGTGAAATCCAGGTTGAGCCGGGCTGCCGCCAGCGCGGCCTCGGCAGCGCGCACCTGGGCGGCGCTCTGGGCCAGGGCGCCGGCGCGCGTATCGGCCTCCTCGCGCGAGACGGCATGCTCGGCCACCAGCTGGCGGGCGCGCTGGTCCTGGGTGCGGGCCAGCGCGGCGCCTGCGCGCGTGCGCTCCAGCTCGGCCTCGGCGCTGGCCAGGGCGGCGCGGTAGGGCCGCTGGTCGATCACGAACAGCAACTGGCCCTTCTTCACCTCCTGCCCCTCGCTGAAGGCAATGCGCTCGATATAGCCCGACACGCGCGGGCGCAGTTGGACCGACTCCACGGCATCGATGCGGCCGTTGAACTCGTCCCAGACACGCACGCTGGCCGGCACGACCTCGCTCACCAGCACCTCGGGCGCAGGCGGCGGGCCGTCGCTGGCGTGGGCATCGCCCACGGCCTGCGGGCGGCAGCCGGCAAGCAGGGCCAGCGCCGCCAGGGCGCCTCCAAACAGGGCACGCCGCAACGGCGGCGGTGGAAGAACGGGCATGGATCGACTCTCCTTGAGGGGGATGGGCAAGGCCCTGCTGCCGGGGCTGCGGCGGGGCCGGAAAAAGGGGCGGGACCGCAGGCTCTGGAGGCCTTCCAGGCGGTTGCTCACAATGGGTTGCATTCTTCAAGTTCAAGTGAACTTGAAGTCAAGATCCGCGCGCAAAGACACCACGAAAATTGAGGACGGTTTGCCGGGGACATTGCTGGCCGGATCGGACAAGCGCAGCGGCAATTGACCAGGAACGACCTGAAAAGACCTGGACAGGCGCGCACAGACGGACACACGCGCGTTGCCGCACCTGCAGGACGCCACCACTACACTGCAAGGCCATCTGACCCAGGGTGGCGGCCAGGTTTCACCAGGAACCGCCAGGTACCGCCAAAAGCCGCCGACTACTGCCGACGAACGCCGACACCCTCCATGGAAAAGCACTGGATGCCTGCCGCATGAATCTGCTTGCTCACGCCACACTGTCCCGGCCACAGGGACGCAACGAACGCATCAGCACCGTGAGGGTGCTGGCCCTGGAGATGCCGGGCGGCGACACCACGGCCACCGCAGCGCGCCATGTCGTGACCTTGCAGGTCACGCAATTGAAGGCCGGCGTCGTCGCGCAGGTCGATGACAGCACGCTCACCCCCTTGCCCCAGGCGCTGGAGCCTGCACGCCAGCGCGCGCTGGCCTACCTGCGCCAGCGCCTGGGCGCGGGCGATGTGCTGCAGTCCCATGAGGGCTTTGCGGAGCTGGATGCTGAAGCAGGCCCGGCGCCCTCCCCCGACCCGGCCCCGGGACAGGCCACGGTGCCGCCAGGCCTGCCGGAGTCGGCCCTGCAGGCCGGCGCCATTTCCGCCCTGTGCAAACGCCTGGACGGCAGCGCCTGGCGGCTGATGCCCTCGGGCCAGCAGGCCCGGTTGGTGTGGCGGCTGGCCGAGTATGCGGACCCCGCGCGCGGCGGCGCCGCCCAGCGCCTGCTGCATGCCCAGGTTCCACGCCTGGTGGCGCTGCTGGGCACCGGGGACGATCTGCTCGACTACTGCCTGGCCTACCTCATCGGGCGCCTGGGCGATGGCGGCGCAGCGGTGGCCCTGCAGGCGCTCTCGCAACGCGGCACCAGCGAGGCCACGCGCGATCTGGCGCACCAGGCCTGGCTGGCCCTGCTCGCGCCGCAGGAACGCCAGGCGGCGCTGCAGGAGTACCAGGCGCAGTGGGCCGGGATCCCCCCGCAGGAAAACGGCCCGAAAGAGGACGGACCGCAGGCCGAACAGGCCTTCTTCCAGGCACTTGGGCCACAGGCGCTGCTGGCGGCCGATGCGCTGGGCGCGCACGACGGCGCCGTCCACCAGCAGCTGCTGGCCTGGATGGAGCGCATCCCCTTCACACGCGCCTGGTGGCCGGCCCTGCGGCGCATCCACAAGCGTGCCGAGTGGCGGCGCGACCACGCCCTGCTGGCCGTGCTGCATGCGCGCTTCGATGGCCCGCGCGACGAGGGTGCCGTCTTCAGCCGCGACACCTCGCTGTACCTGCGCCTGCGCGGCTGGCGCCAGCTGCGGCGCATGGCCTCGGCCGACCACAGCGAAAGCGCCGCCCATGCCGCAGCCCTGCTCCAGGCCATGGACCGCTGCTGCGCGGGCCTGCCTGCCTCGCGCTCCGGCCGCCTGCCCGAATCGCGCTGGCTGCTCGCCGCCCGGCTGCTGTTGCCGCGCTGGCCGCAACTGCATGCCTCGGCCCGCGCCCACACCTGGTACACCGACGAGCCGCTGGACCTGCAGCAGCTGCCCGCGCAGCGCGTGGAAGGGCTTTCGGCCATGTGGGACGCCCACCCCGGGCAACTGCTGCAACTGGTGGTCCGTTCGCAGTCCACGCTGCTGCTGTGGTCGCTCACGCGCGCCCTGCAGGACCAGAAGGCCTTTCTGGACGGCCTCGATGCAGCGGCCACCGCGCCGCTGCTGCAGAAAACCTATGCACCGGCGGCTGCGCTGGGCCTTCAGATCGCGCAGCAGCGCATGGTCTCGCTGACCGACGATGCGGCGCGCCGGCCCTGGCTGCTGGCGCTTGCGCAATGCGGCGACGGGCCTGCCGCCAGCTACCTGGGCGCCTGGCTGTCGCGTGACCGCGCAGGCGCCGCGCGCGATGCCGAACTGGTGGCCGCCCTGCTGCTGTCACCGGCCGCCAGCTCGCGCACCCAGGGCCTGGCCCTGCTGTTTTATGCCGATGGTGCAGCCGTGGCCCTGGCCTTGCTGGCGGCGCTGCCCACGCTGGACACCGAAAGCCCCGCGCTGGCCGATATCCGCGATGCCGTGCAGGCGCTGTTCGATGGCAACGGTCCGCTGGCCTCGCAGGCCGCCAGCGTCCCGGCCCCGCCGCTGCACCACCTGCTGGCGCACTCGGTGACGGCGCTGGTGGAGATGGCCACCGCCTGGCTGCTGGCACACCCGCAGGGCCTGCAGACCCTGCCCCCGGCGGCGTTGCGCGGGCTGCTGGAATCCGAGGAACCTGCGCGCATGGCCTGCGGCATACGGCTCATGGGCAGCCTGGCCGATGACCTGCTGTGCGAGCAGGCCGCCATGCTGGCCGAATTCGCCGTATCACCGCATGCCGCCTTGCGCGCAGCGGCAGCGCCCCTGGTCGAGCGCCTGGCCGGCACTCCCCTGTACAACACGCGCTGCAATGCCCAGATCGCCGAACGCCTGCACGAAGTGCTGTTCCGCGCGGAAAAGGCCGAAGGCGTCCACGACGCGGCGCTGCGGCTGCTCACCGGCCCGCTGGCCGCCGTGGCCCCGGCCCGCGATGCCTCGGGCATCTGGCGCGCCCTGCAGGCTCAGGCCAAGGGCGCACAGCGCTACGGCGCCTGGGGCCTGAAGGCGCTGGACCTGCAGGCCTACACGCTGCGCCAGTGGTCCACGCTGGCCCGGCATGCCGATGCCGACGTGCGCGCCTTGAGCCGCCAGAGCATCGATGCGCAGCTCACCCCCATGGACCGGACCCTGCCCGAGCAGGCCGAACAGCTGCTGCCGCTGGCCGACGCCCTGTTTTCCGACACGCAGCAGTACGCACGCGAGATGTTCGGCCAGCGGCTGCCGGACGGCGCCCTGTCGCCGCAGCTGCTGCTCGGCTGGGTCGATCACGCCCAGCCCTGGGTGCAGGCCCTGGGCCGCCAGCGGCTCGCGCAGCACATGAGCGCGCCCGAGGCCAGCCTCTTCCTCACGCGCCTGGCCCAGCACCCCGCCACCAGCGTGCAGCTGTTCGTCACGCAATGGCTGCTCGCCCTGCCCGACGAGCCCGCACCGCAGCGCGCGGCGCGCCTGCAGGAGCTGCAGCCCTACTTCCTGGCCGTGCTCAGCCAGGTGCACCGCGCGCGCGCCAGCAAGACGCGCGTGCTGCATTTCCTGCGCAGCCAGGTGCAGGCGCCCGAGACCGCCGCCGTGGTGGCGGCCATCTTTGCGCGGCAGGTGGTCAGCGCCAGCCATGCCGACCAGCCCGACTATGTGGCCGGGCTGCGCGACATCGTGCAGCGCCATCCCCAGCTGGCGCAAAGCTTCATGCAGCCCCTGGCGGCGGAGCGGCGCGGCCAGGCCCCGTCTTCAACCTGAGCGCCGCAACAAGGCACGGAGTCGATCGGACATGGAATTTCGCTATCAGTACTACGGCAGCACGCAGGTCAACGACACGGCGGCCGAGCAGGCCTTCTCCTTCGCGCCCGACCTGCTGCGCCCACCCACGCGCTTCGACGGCCTGCTCCGGCGCGACGGCCCGGCCTACCTGCAGGTGCGCGAAGGGCTGTCCGCGCTGCACAGCGTGGTGGTCAGCGACCTGCGCACGCGCGGCCGCGACAAGACGGCCTACCGCGAATGGCTGCAGGAGCACGAAGCGCAAATGCTGGCCACCTTCATGGCCGACACCGGCGGCGCCCAGGCGCGCGCCAAGGAAATCAGCGCCGAACTCAAGAACCTGCGCGAGACCCGCAACCAGGTGCTCTCCCCCTTCTACAAGGCCCAGCGCAAGTACTTCGACTGGCTGTTCGTGGCCAACCGCGATGCCTGGTATGTGCTCGACCCCGTGATCACCGTGCACCCGGACCGGCTGCTGTTCGAGGCCTTCAGCCAGGACGAGTCCAGCTACTGCGCGGTCAGCATCCGGCACGAGGCCTTCGAGCATGCGGGCGAGCGCATCTGCGGCACCACCAACATCGATTACTCGGCCAGCCTCTACGAAGAATTCCAGAAGATCCGCAACTACCGGGACACGCGGCTGACGCTGGACCCGGCAGGCTTTGCCGTGCAGGTGGGCGGCGACCCCGCGCTGCGCGAGGAAAAGATCGACCTGCCCGACAGCTGGCTGCGCGGCTTCGTGCAGGTCTCCAGCGCCATGGCCCTGCCTGCCACCGTGCTGGAGCTGCATCCCATGGACCTGTTCAACATCTGCGCGCGGCTGCGTGCCCGGCGCGAGCGCCACGGCCCGCGCGCGCTGCGCTTCGAGCTGGCGCCGGGACAGCCGCCCACCGTGGTGTTCGAGCCCTGGGAGGAGCGCCTGGCCACCCGGCGCTCGCACGTCGTCAGCGATGCCATGGGCGCGGGCGGCGGCACCATCCGCCTGTGGGGGCGCCGCCGCCTGCTCACGCTGGAACGGCTGATCTCCCAGGCCACGCGCGTGCGCGTGCACCTGCTGGGCAGCGGGATGCCCAGCTTCTGGGTGATCGAGCTGGGCCTGGTCACGGTCACGCTGGGCCTGTCGGGCTGGAGCGCCAACGACTGGGCCGCCAGCGCACGCTTTCACCTGATGGCGCCGCAGGCCGAGGTCACGCCCGCCCAGGTCGAGGCCGTGGGCCGGCAGCTGCAGTCGTGCTGGCAGGCCGGCGCGCAGGATCTGGCCCAGGCCACGGGCCTGTCCACGGCCCAGGTGCACACGGCCATGACACGCTGGATGCAGGCCGGGCGCGCGGTCTACGACCTGGACGCCGGGCGCTACGCCTGGCGCGAACTGCTGCGCGAGCCGCTGACGACGCAGCAATTGCAGCCCGCCAACCCCGAGGAGGACAAGGCGCTGGCCCTGGTGCGCGGCAAGGCCATTGCCCCGCCGCGCATCGACCGCAAGGACGGGTTCAGCCGCATCACCGGCCAGATCCCGCGTGCCGACGGCAAACGCCTGTTCGACACCCAGCTCGAACTCGATGCCGACGAGCGCCTGACCGATGCGCGCTGCAGCTGCAACCACTACCAGCAGTACCGGCTGCGCCAGGGGCCCTGCGAGCACATGATTGCGCTGCGCCTGGTGGCGCAGCCCCAGCTCGATGCCGCCCGCCAGCCGACCGGCCCGCAGATGAAGGCCGCAGGACAAGGAGAAATCGCGTGAACCGCTTCAATTGCTCTACACTGCCACGCGGAGCGACGCGCAGGCTCTTGCAATCCGGGTGGTGTTTCGCCACCCTTGTGAACTGCCGTTTCATGCACCACGGGCGCCGTTTTCACTGTGCCACCCCAGCGACGGTATGCGTTTTCCTGAGTGGCTTGCCACAAGCGAAACACGCATACCGTCGCGGGGTGGCGTCGAGCGAACAGCTCCCGTCCCGTGAGCCCTGCGGGCTCTTCGACGAGAAGCGCGTCGCTCCATTTCTTTGCCCGCCGCACAGCGGCCGGGCCCGCCTTGCCGGGGTGGCCGCATGAGCCAGCCGCAACCCACACGCGCCGAGATCTACGAGCGCATCAAGGCCTCCAGCAAACAGGAAGTCATCCTCGACGAGATGCAGCGCCTGGGCTTCTGGCCCAAGGGCGAGGGACAGCCGCAGCTGGCCGCCGCCCACATCCAGCGCGAGGGCGAGCTGCAGCGCGAGCTGGCCGAGCTGCGCCAGCAGATCGCCGTGCGCCAGAACCCCGAGCGCGCATTGCGCCAGATGCGCAAGGAGCGCATGCAAAAGGCGCTGGCCCAGCGCGAGGAAACCAAACGCCGCCAGGCCCAGGAGCGCCACGACAAGGCGCTGGCCTGGCATGCGAAGCGGGCCACGCACGTGGGCTATCTGGGCCCCGGCATCTCCGCTGCCCTGCAGGGGCCGCAGGCCGGTGAGGCACCGCCTGCTGCCGGGGAACGCCGGCAGGCCGACCCGCAAAGGCTGGCCCGGCATAGCCTGCCGGAACTTGCCAATGCGGCGCAGCTGGCCGATGCCATGGGCATCACCGTGGCCGAGCTGCGTTTCCTGGGCTTTCACCGCGAGGTGGCCCGCACCCACCACTACCACTCGTTCACCCTGCCCAAGAAGACCGGTGGCGAGCGGCTGATCTCCGCGCCCATGCCGCGCCTCAAGCGCGCGCAGTACTGGGTGCTGGACAACATCCTCGCCAAGGTGCCCGCGCACGATGCCGCGCACGGCTTCCTGGCCGGCCGCTCCATCGTGAGCAATGCGGCGCCGCATGCGGGCCACGACGTGGTCATCAACCTGGACGTGAAGGACTTCTTTCCCAGCATTGCCTTCGGCCGCATCAAGGGCGTGTTCCGTCATCTGGGCTATGGCGAGGCCATGGCCACCCTCCTGGCCCTGCTGTGCAGCGAAAACCGCGCCCAGGCCTGGCAGGTGGATGGCGAAAAGCTCTTCGTCGGCGGCAAGGCGCGCGAGCGCGTGCTGCCCCAGGGCGCGCCCACCAGCCCCATGCTCACCAACCTGCTGTGCCGCCGCCTGGACCGCCGCCTGCTGGGCCTGGCCAGGCAGCTGGGCTTTGTATACACGCGCTATGCGGACGACCTGACCTTCTCCGCCTCGGGCGAAGCCGCGCGCGACAACGTGGGCCGGCTGCTGGGCCGCGTGCGCTGGATACTGCGCGACGAAGGCTTCACGCCCCACCCCGACAAGGAGCGCGTGATGCGCAAGGGCCGCCGCCAGGAGGTCACGGGGCTGGTGGTGAACGCGGACAAGCCCAGCGTATCGCGCCAGACGCGCAGGCGCCTGCGCGCCGCCCTGCACCGCGCCACGCAGGCCAGCGCCGGCAAGCCGGCGCACTGGCAGGGGCAGGCAGCCCAGCCCTCGCAATTGCTGGGACTGGCGCAGTTCGTGTACCAGGTCGACCCCGTGCAGGGCGGTCCGCTGCTGGGCCAGGCCCGCCAGCTCACGCGCAGCCCCATCGACCGCGCCAACGATGCCCTGCTGCAGGCCAGCCGGCAGGACCGCGCGGCGGCGCGTGCGCAGCCGCCCGCAAGCGTGCAGTTCCGGCGTCTGGCCGCCAGCGGGCAGGCGCCTGCGCTGGCCAGCGGCAAGACGTGGTGGCAGCCGGCCGAGCCGGCGGCACCCGTGATTGAGAAAACCGACCAGCAGCGGCGCGAACAGCGGCTGCAGGAGCGCGAGGCCGCACGCGCCCAGGCAGCTGCGGCCGCCCGGCCGGCCGTGGACACGCCGCAGCAGCAGCCCGCACAGGCGCAGGGCCCCGACACACAGGCCCCCGGCCCATCGCCGATGCCCGGCCTGCTGACCTACTGGGCGCAGATCGTGATCTGCTTCTTGCTGGGCACGGTGTTCCAGGCGCGCCTGATCACGCTGATCGGCATCGTGCTGGTCCTGCTCCTGCGCTACCGGCGCATACGGCGCTGGGATGTCTTTGCCGCTGCGATGGTGTTGGCCGTGCTGCTGGGCCTGGGGCTGCGGATGTCGTGATGTTCGCGGGGCCGCAGGCCTCAGAGGCCTGCTGCCCCGCCCGCCACGGGTGCGCTGCGCAGCGCCAGGAAGCGGCGCGGCGAAGTGCCCACCGCCTTGCGGAACATGGTCACGAAGGCGGGTGCGCTCTCGTAGCCCAGGGCATCTGCCACGGTCTGTATGCGCAGCCCCTCGGACAGCTTTTGCAGTGCGGTGAGCACATGCAGCTGGCGGCGCCACTGGTTGACCGTAAGCCCGGTCTCGGCCAGGAACAGCCGCGTCATGCTGCGCTCGCTCATGCCGATGCGCTGGGCCCAGTCGGCCAGCCGTGCCTGCAGCTGCGGCTGCTCGCACAGGGCATTGGTCATGCGGCGCAGGCGCCGGTCGTGCGGCAGGGGCAGGTGCAGTCCTTCGGGCTGCGCCGCCTGGATCTCGTCGAGCAGCACCTGCATGAGCCGGCCATCGCCGCTGTCGGGCTCGTAGTCCTGCGGCAGGCCCTGCACGCGGTCCAGCAGCGCACTGAGAAAGGGCGAGACGGCCAGCGCATGGCAGGGTCCGGGCACGGGGCGCACGGCCCCTGCCTCGACAAAGACCACGTAGCCGCTGGCCGCACCGCTGCAGCTGACGCGGTGCAGCGTGCCGCCCGGAATCCAGGCGGCGCTGCGCGGCGGCACCACGCAGACGCCCGCATCGGTCTCCAGCGTGATCAGCCCCGCATGGGTGACCATGAGCTGGCTCTTGCGGTGGGCATGGAAGTTCATCCCCCAGTCGCCGGGGCCCGACCGCATGGGAAGGACGATCACGGGACGGTCCACATGGTCGGGGTCCCACCTCTCGGGCAGGACTTTGAGCAGGGCGGAATCCACGGCATTCATGGTGTTTCTCTCAGTTCATGTCAATCGGTCATCAATCGGACCCGAGCAGCTCCCGTGCACGCTGCTGCGCCTCCTCGGTGGAGGCCACCAGCAGCATGGGATAGCCCCAGGCCTTGCCGAACATCTGTGCGAAGGCCTCGGCCTCGGCGCGCTTGTGCGCATCGGGCTCGGCGTGGACCAGGGCGCGCACCAGGCTTTTGAGCTCGGGGCGGCGGGCCTTCATCCACAGCACGACCTGCTTGCGCTCCTCGGGTGAGCGCTCCTCCTGGGACATGTCGCCGTCGCTGAAGAAGACAAAGGCCTGGCCGCGGGCCAGCAGGGCCGAGAAGTCCTCCAGCAAGCGGTCCACGGGCACGGCCTTGTCGCGCTCGTAGCCCATGCGGACCAGGGGAAAGCTGCTGCTGTCGATGTACATGGAAACCTCCGGCCGATGCCATTCAATACAAATGAGACCCATTACTGTATGAATGAACGGCAGCTGCGTCATTGCAGCACTCAGCCAAAGAATTTCGCAGTCCGGCCAGGACGCTCGCATGGGCGGTACAGACCCGGTTGCCCTGTTCCTGCGCTTTCGCTCAGAATGGCCGCATTCTTCGAGTTCAAGTGAACTTGAAGTCAAGCCACAAAGGAAAGCCACCATGAAAACCGAGGATGATCCGCTGCTCAGCATCGGCGACGTGGCGCAGCGCAGCGGGGTCAAGGCCTCGGCGCTGCGCTTTTACGAGTCGCTGAACCTGATCGAGTCCGTGCGCAGCGCCAGCGGCCATCGGCGCTACCACCGCTCGTCGCTGCGGCGCATCGCCTTCGTGGTGTTCGCCCAGCGCATCGGCTTCACGCTGGAGGAGATTGCCGTGCAGCTGGCCAAGCTGCCCAGCCGCCATGTCCCCACGGGCGGGGACTGGCAGAAGATGTCGCGGGTCTGGAAGCAGCGGCTGGACGACCGCATAGGCGAGCTGCAGCGGCTCAGCGAGAGCCTGGACCAGTGCATTGGCTGCGGTTGCCTCTCGCTGCGCCACTGCGTGCTGCACAACCCCGGCGACCTGTGCGCACAGAATGGCCCCGGGCCGCGCCGCTGGCTGGGCGACCCGCCGCCCGTGGCCATGGGCGGGCCCTGCCCGGGCCACTGCCACGACGAAGGCTGATCAGGACACGCGCCGTGTCGTGACGAAGTCCAGCACCGCCTGCAGCATGCGCTGCAGCGTGGGCTGGATCTGTTCGGCGCGCTCGGGCAGGTAGTCGAAGGGCAGGGCTTCCTGCATGTAGCTGCACTGCGTCATCTCCAGCTGCACGGCGTGGATGCCGGCCTCGGGCTGGCCGTAGTGGCGCGTGATGTAGCCGCCCGTGAAGCGGCCGTTGAGTATGGCGGTGTGGCCCGGCGCGGTCTGCGCAATGGCCAGCAGATGCTCGGCCAGCTCCAGCGCGCAGCTCGTGCCCTTGCCGGTGCCCAGGTTCAGGTCGGGCAGCTTGCCTTCGAAGAAACGCGGCAGCACCGAGCGGATGGAGTGCGCGTCCCACAGCGCCACGGTGCCGTGCACGGCCTTGAGGCGGTCCAGTTCGGCGCGCAGCTGTGCGTGGTACGGGCCCCAGATGGCTTCGCGGCGCGCGGCGATTTCGGCGTCTGCGGGCACATCGGCCGGGTCGGCGTACAGCGGCGTGTCGTCGAAGGTGTCCACGGGGCACAGGCCGGTGACGCTCTGGCCCGGGTAGAGGCTGGCGCCATCGGGCGGACGGTTCAGGTCCACCACATAGCGCGAATGCGTGGCCACGAGGATGGAGGCGCCCATGGCCTTGGCGAACTCGTACAGGCGCGGCAGGTGCCAGTCGGTGTCGGGCACGTGGCGGGCTTCCTCGGTCAGGCGCGCGGCGATGTCGGGCGGCACATGGGTGCCCGCATGCGGCATGGAGATCAGCAGCGGCGCCGTGCCCTGGTGGAAGACGAAGGGAGGGGGAGCGGTATCGGTCATGGTGTGATTCTGGAACGTTTCTGGCGGATTTTGCGGGCCCATGGCATGCGGGTGCCTCAGGATTGCAGGGTGGCCGTGCGCGCTGCGACAAAACCGCGGGCCGCCGCCTCGTGCAGCGCATGCCGGCCGGCCTGCACGCGGCGCTCGCCGCCCACCCACAGGCTGTGCAGGGCGCTGCTGCGGTGGCTGCCGAAGACATGGGCCGAGACCATGGCCTGCACCGGCAGGCCGGCCAGTGCCACATGGCCTGCGTCCAGCGCCAGGAAGTCGGCCTGCTGGCCCACAGCCAGCCCGGCCACGGAGCGGCCTGCGGCCTGGGCGCCGCCCTGCACGGCAGCGGTCCACAGCGCGGTGCCCACCTGCGGGTCGGGGCCGGCCAGCACATTGCGCTGGCGCAGCGACAGGCGCTGGCTGTATTCGAGCATCAGCAGTTCCTCGGCCGCGTTGACGCAGGCATGGCTGTCCGAGCCCACGCCCCAGACGCCGCCGTGGCCCAGCCATTGCGGCATGTCGAAGATGCCATCGCCCAGGTTGGCCTCGGTAGTGGGGCAGATGCCGGCCACGGCGCCGCTGCGCGCGGCGCCCGCGTATTCACCGGGCGTCATGTGGGTGGCGTGGACCAGGCACCAGCGTGCGTCCACGGGGGCATGCTCCAGCAGCCATTGCACGGGGCGCTGGCCGCTCCAGGCCAGGCAGTCGTCCACCTCCTGTGTCTGCTCGCCAATGTGGATGTGGACGGGTGCGCGCGCGTCCAGCGCCGTCAGGCCCTCCACGGCCACGCGCAGGCTGTCGGGCGGCACGGCGCGCAGCGAGTGCGGCGCCAGGCCCAGGGCCGCGCCTTGTGCGCGCGCCTCGGGCAGCAGGCGCTGCAGCAGGGCCAGCATGTTGTCCGTGCTGCGGATGAAGCGCGCCTGGTCGGCGCGCGGCGGCTTGCCGCCGAAGCCGCTGGTCTGATAGAGCACGGGCAGCAGGGTGATGCCCATGCCGGCCTTGCGCGCGGCGCGCAGCAGGGCCAGGGACAGCGTGGCGTCGTCGGCATAGGGCCGGCCATCCCGGTCGTGGTGCACGTAGTGGAATTCGCAGACCGAGGTGTAGCCGGCCTCCAGCATTTCCACGTACAGCCAGGTGGCGATGGCCTCCAGCGACTCGGGCGTGATGCGCGCGGCAAAGCGGTACATGAGGTCGCGCCAGCTCCAGAAGCTGTCCTGGGCCTCGGCGCGGTATTCGGTCAGGCCTGCAAAGGCGCGCTGGAAGGCATGCGAGTGCAGGTTGGGCATGCCGGGCAGCACGGGGCCGGGCGCGCGCGGCGCGTTGCCGGGCGGGGCGTCGGCCTGTACGGCCAGCAGGCGCCCTGCGCCATCCCAGCGCAGCAGCACATTGCGCGCCCAGCCCGTGGGCAGCAGCGCGTGCTCGGCGAACAGCGTGCGGCTGTCGGGTGTCTGGTCGATGCCGCTCATTGCCCGGCCTCCAGGATGTCGGCCAGCGCGCGCACGAAGCGTTCGTTGTCGGCCTCCGTGCCCACGGAGACGCGGATGAAGTGCTCGAAGCCCGGCTCCTTCCAGGGCTTGACGATCAGGCCCCGGGCCAGCAATGCGTCGTTCACGGGACCGTTGGGGCGGCCGATGTCGATGAACAGGAAGTTGGCCGCCGAAGGCGCCATCCGAAGTGCGGGCAGTGCAGGCAGGGCGGCCAGCCGCTGCGCCAGCACATCGCGCAGGCGCACGGTCTCGGCCACGCCGCGCTGCATGAAGTCCTCGTCACCCCAGGCCGCCAGCGCCGCCGCCTGGGCCGCCTGGTTGACGTTGAAGGGCGTGCGCACGCGGTCCAGCAGTTGCACCAGGGCCGCGTCGCTGGCCAGGCCGTAGCCCACGCGCAGGCCGGCCAGGCCCCAGGCCTTGGAGAAGGTGCGCAGCACGATCCAGGGCATGGCGCGGCCGCGCAGCAGGGCCAGCACGTCGGGGTAGCCGTCGGCGTGCAGGGCGTACTCGTAGTAGGCCTCGTCCACCACCAGCAGGGTCTGCGGCGGCGTGGCGTCCAGCAGGCGCACGAAATCGCCGGCGCTGAACATGCAGCCCACGGGATTGGAGGGATTGGCCAGCATGGCGATCTTGGGGCCGCGCGCCAGCGCCTGGCACCAGGCATCGACGTCGAAGCCCAGCGCGGGCGTCAGCTCCAGCAGCTCGACGCGGGCGCCCATCATGCGCGGGTAGATCTCGTGCAGGCCGAAGGCCGGGCGCTGGGTGAGCACGCGGTCGCCGGGCGAGAGAAAGGCCTGGCAGAGCATCTGCAGGATGTCCTCGGAACCGTTGCCCACGGCAATGGCCTCGGCCGGCACGCCGGTGCGCGCTGCGATGGCCGCGCGCAGCGCCGTGCATTGCGCATCGGGATAGGTGCCCACATGCAGGGCCAGGTCGGCCAGGGCGCGGGCCACGGCGGGGCTGGCGCCAAAGGGGTTCTCGTTGCTCGCCAGCCGCGCGATCTCGGTGACGCCGTAGCGCGCCCGCACGGCCTCGGAGGACAGGCCTGCGTTGTACGGCGGCAGCGGCGGCACTTCGGGGCGGGCCAGGGTGTGGATCGCGTGGAGGGCGGGAGCGTTCATAGGTCGAATACCTTGCCGGGATTGAACAGATGCAGAGGGTCCAGCGCCTGCTTGATGGCGCGCATCACGGCCAGTTCGGCCGGCGTGCGGCTGGCGCCGAGATAGGGCTTCTTGTGCAGGCCGATGCCGTGCTCGGCCGAGACGCTGCCGCCGAACTCGCCGACCAGGTGGTACAGCGCGGCCTCGACGCCTTCGCAGTCGCCGTTGGCGGTGGCACCGTCCACCGAGACATGCAGGTTGCCGTCGCCCACATGGCCGAAGAACAGCGAGTGGTGGCCGGGCCAGCGCGCGTCGAACGCGGCGCGGCAGGCATCGGCGAAGCGGCCGATGTCGGCCTGGGGCAGGCTGACGTCGAAGTTGACGGGCGGATGCATGTTTGTGTTGAGCTCGGCCGGCGCCTCGCGCAGCTTCCACAGCTGGCGCGCCTGTGCCACGGACTGGGCGATGACGGCATCGGCCACCTCGCCGGCCTCCATGGCCTCGCCCAGGGCCTCTTCCACGTCGGCGCGCAGCGTGGCCTCGTCCTTGCCGTCCACATCGATCAGGGCCAGCAGCGCATGCGCCTGGCCAAAGGGCGGCTGCAGCTTCTGCCAGCGGATGGAGGCCTGGATGAAGCTGTCCCACATCAGCTCGAAGGCCGCCACGCCGTTGCCAAAGCGCGATTGCATGCGCGCGAGCACGGACAGCGCCGCATCGAAGTCCGGCACGGCCACCAGGGCCGTGGCGCGGGCCTGGGGCGCGGGACGCAGGCGCAGCAGCACGCGCGTGACGATGCCCAGCGTGCCCTCCGAGCCGATGAAGAACTGCTTGAGGTCGTAGCCCGTGTTGTTCTTGAGCATGGGGCGCAGCATGGGCAGCACCGTGCCGTCGGCCAGCACCACCTCCAGGCCCAGCACCTGCTCGCGCATCATGCCGTGCTGCAGCACGCCGTTGCCGCCCGCATTGGTGGCCACGTTGCCGCCGATCTGGCAGCTGCCGCGCGCGCCCAGGTCCACGCCGAAGACCATGCCTGCGGCCACGGCCGCCTCCTGCACGGCCTGCAGCGTGGCGCCGGCCTGCACGGTCATCAGCGCGGTGCGCGCGTTCACGTCCTCGATGGCATTCATGCGCTCCATGGAAACGGCCACGGCACCCGCCACGGGCACGGCCGCGCCGGCCAGGCCCGTGAGCCCGCCCTGGGGCACGACAGGCACGCGGTGGGCCGTGCACAGGCGCATGAGCGCGCTGACCTCGTCGGTGCTGCGCGGGCGCACCAGGGCCAGCGGGCGCTGGGGCGGCGTGCCGCTCCAGTCGGTGTGGTAGCGATCGGGCACATCGTCGCCGCGCTGCGCCACTTCGGCGCCCAGGGTGGAAATCAATTCATCGAGAAACAGTGCATGGGACATGAGCAGGCTTTCAGTGGCTCCCCTGCCTGCGGGTCCGCACGATGCGGCCCTGGCGCACGATGGTGCAGTCAGGCTTGCTGCCGAACCAGTAGGCCAGTTCGGCCGCATGGCGCACGGGCCAGAGCACGAAGTGGGCGGGACGGCCGGCCGCGATCAGGCCATGCTCGTCCTGCAGGCCCAGGGCGCGCGCGGCATGGCGGGTGATGCCCGCCAGGGCCTCGGGAACGGTGAGCCGGAACAGGGTGCAGGCCATGTTGGCCATGAGCAAAAGGCTCAGGCAGGGGGAGGTGCCCGGATTGTGATCGGTAGAGACGGCCATGGGAACGCCCGCGGCGCGCAGGCCCGCGATGGGCGGCATGTGGGTGTCACGCAGCGTGTAGTAGGCGCCGGGCAGCAGCACGGCCACGGAACCCGCGCCGCGCATGGCGGCAATGCCGGATTCGGACAGGTGCTCGATGTGGTCGCACGACAGCGCGCCATAGCGGGCCGCGAGGGCCGCCCCCTCCATGTTCGACAGCTGCTCGGCATGCAGCTTGACGGGCAGGCCCAGGCGGCGTGCGGCCTGGAAGACCTGCTCGGTCTCGGCCAGCGAGAAGGCGATGCGCTCGCAGAACACATCGACCGCATCGACCAGGCCCTCGGCCGCCAGCGCGGGCAGCATGGTGCCGGCGACGAGGTCGATGTAGTCCTGGCTGCGCCCTGCGTACTCGGGCGGCAGCGCATGCGCGCCCAGGAAGGTGGTGCGCACGGTCACGCCCAGGGCCTGGCCCAGGCGCCGGGCCACGCGCAGCTGCTTGCGCTCGTGCTCCAGCGCCAGGCCGTAGCCCGACTTGATCTCGATGGCGCAGACGCCCTCGTCCAGCAGCTGCTGCAGGCGCGGCAGGGCCTGGGCGAACAGCTCGTCCTCGCTGGCCTCGCGCGTGGCACGCACGCTGGAGACGATTCCGCCGCCGGCGCGTGCCACCTCTTCGTAGCTGGCGCCGTCCAGGCGCATGGCGAATTCGTTGGCGCGCTCGCCGCCATAGACCAGGTGGGTGTGGCAATCGACCAGGCCCGGCGTGGCCAGCATGCCCTGGCCGTCATGGCGCGGCAGGGACGCATATGCGGGCGGCAGGGCCTGCTGCGGCCCGACCCAGGCCACGCGGCCCTGCTGCACCACGATGCAGGCATCCTCCGCGTCACCCACGGCCTGGCCGGCCTCGAACATGTCAGGCGCCAGGCGCAGGTTCTGCCAGCAGCCGTCGGCCGAAGAGGATGGAGCGAGTGCGGAAGCTGGTGCAGAAGCGGGTGCGTGGGGCTCGGTCATGGGGGGATTCCTTGGATGTCGTGGGTCGTCAGCAGGCTTGCAGCAGCACCTGCACCAGCCGCGCGTCGTCGGTCTGCGGCACCAGCTGCTGCGGGTCGGGCTGCTGCGCGCTCCACCACAGGCCCTGGCCGGGGATGAGCGCAGCGCCATCCGCCTGCCAGTTGCCCTGCAGCACCATGCACAGGCCGGCGTCGGCGCGGCCAGCGTCGGCAGCGCTGTCCAGCACCTGGACCTGCGCCCGCCACCGGCCGCGCCGCGCCATCACGTTGAAGTCGGTGGAAGTGCCGCCCAGCAGCGAGCAGCCCAGCGCCACATCGCCGGAGAAGGCAAACGGCTGCCAGCGCGCGTCCAGCACATGGTCGATGCCTTCGCCGCGCAGGTGCACGCCGTCGCCATCGAGCAGCATGATCTGCCGGTCCACGCCCGCAAAGGCCGAGAACGGGCCGGGCTGGTCGATGGTGGCCACGCTGATGCGCCAGCCGAAAGCCTCCATGCCCGCCCCGGGCGGCCAGCAGGCGATCTCGCGCGTGCTGCCGCCCCCGTTCTTCCAGGGGCTGGCGGCGATCTGGTTCAGGTCGAAACGCTGCATTGCCGTGGTGTCCTGCAAGCGGCTCACTTGACCATGGGCAGGTTCAGCTGATGGCGCTTGGCCGCAGCCACGGCAATGTCGTAGCCCGCGTCGGCATGACGCATCACGCCGGTGGCCGGATCGTTCCAGAGCACGCGGCCCAGGCGGGCGGCGGCCTCGTCCGTGCCGTCGGCCACGATGACCACGCCCGCATGCTGGGAGTAGCCCATGCCCACGCCGCCGCCGTGGTGCAGGCTGACCCAGGTGGCGCCGCCTGCGGTGTTGAGCAGGGCGTTGAGCAGCGGCCAGTCGCTGACGGCGTCCGTGCCGTCCTTCATGGATTCGGTCTCGCGGTTGGGGCTGGCCACCGAGCCGCAGTCCAGGTGGTCGCGGCCGATCACGATGGGGGCCTTGAGTTCGCCGTTCTTCACCATCTCGTTGAAGGCCAGGGCCGCCTTGTGGCGCTCGCCCAGGCCCAGCCAGCAGATGCGCGCGGGCAGGCCCTGGAAGCTGATGCGCTCGCGCGCCATGTCCAGCCAGCGGTGGGTGTGCTTGTTGTCGGGGAACAGTTCCTTGATCTTGGCGTCGGTCTTGTAGATGTCCTCGGGGTCGCCGGACAGGGCCACCCAGCGGAACGGGCCCTTGCCCTCGCAGAACAGCGGCCGGATGTAGGCGGGCACGAAGCCGGGGAAGTCGAAGGCGTTCTTCACGCCCTGGTCCAGGGCCACCTGGCGGATGTTGTTGCCGTAGTCCACCGTGGGAATGCCCATGGCCTGGAAGTCCAGCATGGCCTGCACGTGCTGGGCGCAGCCCTGGGCGGCGGCGGCCTTGAGCTGGGCATGGCGCGACGGGTCGGCGGCGGCGGCACGCCACTCGTCCACGGTCCAGCCCACGGGCAGGTAGCCGTTGATCAGGTCATGGGCGGAGGTCTGGTCGGTCACGATGTCAGGACGGGCGCCGCCGGCCTTTGCGCGGCGCACCAGCTCGGGCAGGATTTCGGCGGCATTGCCCAGCAGGCCGATGGAGATGGCCTCGCCCGCAGCCGTGTGCTGGGCGATGAGTTCCAGCGCGTGGTCGATGTCGCGCGCCTGCTTGTCCAGGTAGCGCGTGCGCAGGCGGAAGTCGATGCTGCTTTGCTGGCATTCGATGGCCAGCACGCAGGCGCCAGCCAGCACGCCGGCCAGGGGCTGGGCACCGCCCATGCCGCCCAGGCCCGCCGTGAGAATCCACTTGCCCGTGAGGTCGTTGTTGTAGTGCTGGCGGCCGGCCTCGACGAAGGTCTCGAACGTGCCCTGCACGATGCCCTGGGCGCCGATGTAGATCCAGCTGCCGGCCGTCATCTGGCCGTACATGAACAGGCCCTTCTGGTCGAGCTCGTTGAAGTGCTCCCAGTTGGCCCACTGGGGCACGAGGTTGGAGTTGGCCAGCAGCACGCGCGGTGCGTTCTCGTGCGTCTTGAACACGCCCACGGGCTTGCCCGACTGGATCAGCAGGGACTCGTCGGCCTCCAGCTTTTTCAGCGACTCCAGGATCTGGTCATAGCACTCCCAGTTGCGCGCCGCGCGGCCGATGCCGCCGTAGACCACCAGGGCCTTGGGGTTCTCGGCCACGTCGGGGTCCAGGTTGTTCTGCAGCATGCGGTAGGCGGCCTCGGCCAGCCAGTTCTTGCAGTGCAGTTCGCTGCCGCGCGGGGCGCGGATGACGCGGCTGGCGTCATAGCGGGGATTGGTGGCAGCCGTGGCAGCGTTGGCGTTGAGGATGGCGTCGTTGGCGTTCATGGCGATCTCCTGGATGCGGGGGGGGTGAGCGGTTGCGGGGTTCAGGCAGCCTGGTGGCTGGGCAGGTGGCGGACGATGGCCTGGGGCCAGTCCGTGGCAAGCGCCCACTGGCGCATGGTTTCGATGTCGGGTGCCAGGTAGCGGTCACGGTCCAGGTGCGGAACCTGGCTGCGGATCAGCGCGTACTGCGCCTCGATCAGTTCGGAGCTGTTCAGGCTGCGGTCGAAGTCCATGCCCTGGGCGGCGGCCATGGCCTCCACGCCCACGATGACGGCGGTGTTGCGCGCCATCTCGCCCAGGCGCCGCGCGCCGTAGGTGGCCATGGAGACATGGTCTTCCTGGTTGGCCGAGGTGGGCAGGCTGGTGACGCTGCTGGGGTGGGCCAGGCACTGGTTCTCGGCAGCCAGGGCGGCGGCCGTGACCTGGGCGATCATGAAGCCCGAGTTCACGCCGCTGTCGGCAATCAGGAAGGCCGGCAGGCCCGACAGGCCGGTGTCCAGCAGCAGGGCCATGCGGCGCTCGGAGATGGCGCCGATCTCGGCCAGGGCCAGGGCGATGATGTCGGCCGCGAAGGCCACGGGCTCGGCGTGGAAGTTGCCGCCCGAGATCACGTCGCCGTTGTCGAAGACCAGCGGGTTGTCCGAGGCGGCGTTGGCCTCGATCACCAGCACGCGGGCCGCATGGCTGAGGTTGTCCAGGCAGGCGCCCATGACCTGGGGCACGCAGCGGATGGAGTACGGGTCCTGCACGCGGCCGCAATGGGGGTGGGAGGTGTCGATGGCGCTGCCGTCCAACAGTTCGCGCACGGCGGCGGCCACGGCGATCTGGCCAAGCTGGCCGCGGGCCTCGTGGATGCGGGCGTCAAACGGTTTGACCGAGCCCTTGATGGCCTCCAGCGTCAGGCAGCCCGCCACCAGGCCAGCGGCGAACACGCTCTCGCCCTGGAACAGGCCCACCAGGGCCAGCGCCGTGGATACCTGGGTGCCGTTGAGCAGGGCCAGCCCTTCCTTGGGGCCGAGCACGAAGGGCTCCAGGCCCACGTGGCGCATGGCCTCGGTGCCGGACACCACCTGTCCATCGATCTTGGCCTGGCCTTCGCCGATCAGCACGCAGGCCAGGTGCGACAGCGGTGCCAGGTCGCCCGAGGCGCCCACCGAGCCCTTGGCGGGGATCACGGGCAGCACGTCGGCATTGGCCAGGGCCAGCAGCGCATCGACCAGCTCGGGGCGCACGCCCGAGTGGCCTCGCGCCAGGCTCACGGCCTTGGTGGCCAGCACCAGGCGCACCACGGCGTCGGGCAGCGGATCGCCCGTGCCCACGCTGTGCGACAGCACCAGGTTGCGCTGCAGCTCTGCCAGGCGGTCATGGGCGATCTTGGTGGAGGCCAGCTTGCCGAAGCCGGTGTTGATGCCATAGACGACCTGGTCCTCATCCACGATGTGCTGCACATGGGCCTGGGCGGCGCGCATGCGCTCGTAGGCGGGCGCCGCCATGGACAGGCGCACGCCGCCCTGCTGGATGGCCCGCAGCTGGGCCAGGCTGACCTGGCCGGGCTGCAGCGTCAGCGCGGTGCCGGGACGGGAGGTGAGGCCGGGAGTCGTGATGGTGTTCATGGTGATGCCCTGTCGGTGTCTGGGAGGGTGTGCCGGGATGGATGTCTATGCCTGTCTATACAATATCAATCGAAGCGGAACAGCGCAAGAGCGGGAACCCCGCCTTTCAGGCCTCAGCCGTCGTGCGATCCGCCGTCGGTGCGAAAGCGGCTGCCCAGCCGGTAGCGCATGCCCGGATGCACGCAGTGCACCCAGGTCACGGGCGTTCCCAGGTACCAGGTGCGGCGCGTCAGCGTCAGGCAGGGCTGGTCCGCGTCCATCTGCAGCCAGCGCGCCTGCTCGGGCGTGGGCAGCATGGCGTCCACCACATGCTCGATCTGGTCGAAGGGCACGTTGCGCACCAGATACACCGAAGGCTGGATCAGCGAGAAGTCCTGCTCCATGAAGTCCGGCGCCATGCGCGGGTTCACATGGCGGTCTTCCAGCTGCACGGGCACGTCGTTCTCGAAATGCACGCCCTGCAGGTGGAACACCGAGCTGCCCGCAGACAGCTGCAGCGAAGCGGCCGCCTCGGGCGAGGCCGACTCGCGGCGCACGCTGATCAGCTCGAAGCGGTGGTCATGGCCGCGCTGGCGGATCTCCTCGGCGATGTTGGCGATGCGCAGCAGCGTGGACTGCGGCTTTTCCTCGGCCACGAAGGAGCCCACGCCGGCCACGCGCACGATCACGCCCTGCTCGGCCAGCTCGCGCAGCGCGCGGTTGGCCGTCATGCGGGCCACGCCGAACTCCTGCACCAGCTCCTGCTCGGACGGCACGCGCTCGCCGGCCGACAGCGAGCCATCGGCGATCTTGCGCAGCACATGGTCCTTGACCTGCTGGTACAGGGCCATGGGCACCTCCGCCGTCGTTGCGGAAAGTCGGGAAGCCGTGGAACGCGAAGACATGGTGTGGGCAGTGGTCATGGAAAAGCGTCAGTGTGCAGCAGCGGCCAGCGACTCTGCGCGAATCTCTTCGGTCAGCCGGGCTTTCAGCTCCATGAACTCGGGCGAGGTCTTGACCGTGTAGTGCCGCGGATGCGGCAGGTTCACGGGGATATCGGCCTTGATGCGGCCCGGGCGCGCGCTGAACACGGCCACGCGGTTGGCCATGAAGATGGCCTCGTCGATGTCGTGGGTGACGAACATCACGGTCTTGCGCTCGGCCTCCCAGATGCCCAGCAGCAGCTCCTGCATGAGCACGCGGGTCTGGTTGTCGAGGGCGCCGAAGGGCTCGTCCATGAGCAGGATCTTGGGATCGTTGGCCAGCGCGCGCGCAATGGCCGTGCGCTGCTGCATGCCGCCCGACAGCTGCTTGGGAAAGTGGTTCTCGAAGCCGCGCAGCCCCACCTTGGCGATGAAGTAGTCGCTGCGCTCCTTTTGCAGCGCCTCGCTCACACCCTTCTCGCGCAGGCCGAAGCGGATGTTCTGGGCCACCGTCAGCCAGGGGAACAGCGTGTAGCTCTGGAACACCATGCCCCGGTCGGCGCCCGGCCCGTCCACGGCGCGGCCGTCCAGCAGCACCTGGCCCGTGGTCGGAAAATCCAGCCCTGCCGCAATGCGCAGCATGGTGGACTTGCCGCAGCCCGAGGGGCCGAGGATGGTGACGAAGTCGTTCTCGCGGACCTCGAAATCCACAGGCAGCAAGGCCTGCGTGCTCGTGCCCTTGTGGCTGGTGAAGGTGCGCGAAACACCTTGAATGGACAGCAGATTCATCACAGGGTGCTCCACTCGAACATGCGACGGTTGACGGTCTTGAAGATGAAATCGGACACCAGGCCGATGAGGCCGATCACGATGATGCCGAAGATGATCTGGCCCGTGTTCAGCAGCGCCTGGCTGTCGGTGATCATGTGGCCGATGCCCGAGGACGAGCCGATCAGCTCGGCCACGATCACATAGGTCCAGGCCCAGCCCAGCACCAGGCGCAGCGTCTCGGCAATGCCGGGCGCGGCGCCCGGGATCAGCACGCGGCGCACCACGCCGGTGTTGGAGGCGCCCAGCGTGTAGGCGGCCTCCACCAGGTCCTTGCGCGCGCCGCCCACGGTCACGGCCACCATCAGCGTGATCTGGAACACCGAGCCGATGAAGATGACCAGCAGCTTCTGCGTCTCGCCCACGCCGGCCCACAGGATCAGCAGCGGGATGAAGGCCGAGGCCGGCAGGTAGCGGCAGAACGACACGAAGGGCTCGAAGAAGGCCTCGACCGGCTTCCAGGCGCCCATGGCGATGCCCAGGGGCACGGCCACGACCGAGGCCAGGATGAAGCCGCCCATCACGCGCCAGACCGTCATGCCGATGTCGTGCAGGAAGCCGTACTCGGTGAACAGCAGCACGCCCTCGCGCGCCATGGTCATGGGGCTGGCCAGGAAGGTCGGGGAGACGAAGCCGCCCAGCGTCACAGCCGCCCAGACGAGAAAGAACAGCACGAAGAAGGCCACACCCAGCACCCACTTGGCCGTGGGGCTGACGGGCTCCAGCGGCGCCATGCGGCGGCGGCGGACGGGGGCTGGCGCCGCGGCGGGCGCGGGAGCGTGCGGTGTGGCGTGGGTCATGGGCTTGTTAGCCGGCTGGACTGCGGAAGTGGATGCGGCTTGCATGGTCATCCCCTGGCGGGCTTACTGGATGAAGCTGGCGTCGTACATCACGCCATAGTTCTCGGGGATGGAGCGGATGATGCCGGCCTCCTTGAGGATCACGGCCGACTCCTTCATGAAGGGCACCAGCTCGTTGGCGAAGAATTTCTGGTTGGCCTCCTTGTCGGACCACTTCAGGTAGGAGGCCGACTTGCCGAACTGCTCGCCACCCTGCTTGACGGCCGCGCCCATGATCTCGAAGGACTTGGTCTTGTCGGCCTCGATCATGGCCACCGCATCGAAGTACGACTGGGCCAGGGCCTTGGCGGCGGCCGTGTTCGCCTTGAGCCACTTGGGATCGCAGCCCACCGTGTCCATGACCATGGGGTAGTCGATGGTGGTGGCCAGGATCTTGCCCGCGGCCGGGTTGGCGCGGATGGTGGACAGGTAGGGCTCGTAGCTCATGGCCGCATCGTTCTGGCCGGCCACGAAGGCCTGGGCCGCGGGCTGGGGCTCCAGGGAGACGGTCTTCACATCCTTCATGGTCATGCCGTTCTTGTGCAGCATCCAGGCCAGGCCGAAGTACGGCGCCGTGCCCGGCGCGCTCACGGCCACCGTCTTGCCCTTGAGGTCGGCAAAGCCCTTGACGTCATTGCGCACGGCGATGCCGTCGGCGCCGTAGGACTTGTCCATCTGGAAGATCTGCACGATGGGCACGCCGTTGGTGTTCCAGGCCACATGCGTCTCGATGGTGGTGGCCGCGCACTGGATGGCGCCCGAGGCCAGGGCCAGGTGGCGGTCCTTTTGCGGAATCATCTTCAGGTCCACCGCCAGGCCGTTCTTCTTGAAGATGCCGGCCTTGTCGGCCAGGGTCAGCGGCGCAAAGCCGGTCCAGCCCGACATGCCCAGGGTGATCTTGGTCTCCTGCGCGGCAGCGGGCTGCAGTGCGGCGGCAAGGCAGAGGGCGGCGGCCAGCGGCCCCAGGGGCAGGCGGCGGAACGTGGGGATCGAACTCATGTGGCACTCCTCGGTCGGGAAAGCAAGTTGGCGATGGCAGTTTCGGGGTCCGCAGGCAGACCAGTGCGGGAGCCCGAAGTGTGTTTTTGCCGACCGGACATGTATATACAGGATTACCCGGCAAACCGGTGATGGAGCGAGCATCCTGCATCTACCTGCGATCAACACGGAGAGCAACAGCAAATGCCGTGCCAACCAAGCTTGTCCATACAACCTGGGGAAAATCCCGGGTAGCAGCTCACCACCGTGGTGCATGCCACGGGGCTGCGCGCCGCTACGGTGCAATCACGGCACGTGCCACCTTCAAGAACGGTGCAATCAGCGGCGAGGCATTGCCCGCCGGCACGGCCAGCACCACGCCCTGGGGGGCCACGCGGCCCCGGATGCGGCGGCAGGCCAGGCGCTGGCCATCGTGGGCGCGGTCCACCACCGGCCGCGTGGTCAGCACGCTCAGGCCGTGGCCGTTGGCCACCATGGAGCGCAGCATTTCGATGGAGGCGAACTCATGGGCCACCAGCGGAGTCACGCCGGCCTCGCGGAACAGCGACAGGAAATACTCGCGGCTGTGCGGCAGGTTGATCAGGACCAGCGGGTAGCGGGCCACCTCGGCCAGCCCCACGCTGGTCCTGGCCGCCAGCGCATGGCGCTGCGGCAGCAGCACATAGGGCGGCAGCGCCGCCACGGGCAGCAGCTCCATGCGGGGACGCGCCAGGCCCGTGTCGTACTGCAGGGCCGCATCGAGCTCGCCGCGCTCCACCTGCTGCGTGAGCGAGGCGATGTCGCCCTCCACCAGCTCCAGCGCAATGCCGGGGTGCAGGCGCTGCATCTGCGCCAGCAGGGCCGGCACCCAGCGCGCGCCCAGCGTGCTCAGAAAACCCAGGCGCAGCACGCCCGCCATCGCCGCCGTGCGCGGCCCCTGCAGGCTGCGTGCGCCGTCCAGCAGCGCCTGGGCCTCGCGGCTGCGCACCGCGCCGGCCGCCGTGAGATCCAGCCCCCTGGCATGGCGGCGCACGAACAGCGCCTCGCCCCACAGCGCCTCCAGGTCGGCAATCGCCTTGGAGATGGACGGCTGGGACACGCCGATGGCCTCGGCCGCGCGCGCCGTGCTGCCATGGCGTGCGGCGGCCACGAAATACTCCAGCTGGCGCAGGCTGATTTGGATCATTTTTTTGAATGCAGTGAATCAGGAATGAATATTTTCCATTGATTCAATCCCGCGCCAGCATGCAGCCATAGACCCCCCGTCCAAGGCTGCACCCATGACCGAGTCCACCCCCCTCACCGCCCGCCCGCTGGACGGCGTGCGCATTCTCGACTTCACGCGCGTGCTGGCCGGGCCGCTGTCCACGGCCCTGCTGGCCGACCTGGGCGCCGAGGTCGTCAAGATCGAGCCGCCGCAGGGCGACGACTACCGCGCCATCGGCCCCATGAACAACGGCGAAAGCGCGCTGTTCACGGTGATGAACCGCAACAAGCAAAGCCTGGTGCTGGACCTCAAGCACCCCGAGGCCGTGGCCCTGGTCCACGAGATGGCGGCCCAGGCCGACGTGGTGGTGGAGAACTTCCGGCCCGGCGTGGCCGAGCGCCTGGGCATCGGCGCAAGCCAGTTGCGGGCGCTCAATCCGCGCCTGGTCTATGTCAGCGTCTCGGGCTTCGGGCAGACCGGGCCGCTGGCCCACCGGCCGGCCTACGACATCATCGTGCAGGCCATGAGCGGCCTCATGGAGGCCACGGGCGAGCCCGATGGCGCGCCCACCGTCGTGGGCGAGGCCGTCAGCGACGTGGTGGCCGGCCTGTTCGCCTCCTGGGCCACGCTGGCCGCGCTGCTGCAGGCGCGCGCCACGGGACAGGGCCAGCAGGTGGACGTGGCCATGTTCGACACCACGCTGAGTTTTCTGGCCACCTCGGTGGCGCGCTACCTGTTCACGGGCAGGCCCGCGCGCCGCGTAGGCAACCGCCATCCGCTGTCCGCGCCGTTCGGCGTGTACCGCGCAGGCGACGGCCACTTCGCGCTGGCCGTGCTCAACAACAAGCTGTTCGCCGCCGCCCTGCAGGCCATGGAGCTGGGCAGCCTGGCCGGCGACCCGCGCTTTGCCAGCGACGAATCACGCTCGGCCCACGAACCCGCGCTGCGCGAGGCCATCGAGGCCTGGGCCGGCCGGCATGAAGTGGCTCAGGTGGTGGCCGCGCTGGATGCAGCGGGCGTGCCCGCCGCCCCCATCTGGAACATTGCCCAGGCGCTGGAGTCGCCCCAGAGCCAGGCACGCGGCCTGCTCGGCGCGGTGCAGGACCCGCGCCTGCCCGGCCTGCGCCTGCCCACCCAGCCCGTGCATTTCAGCGGCGCCGCACCCAACCGCGCCGAGCGCGCACCGGCCCTGGGCGAGCACACCGACGCCCTGCTCTCGCAGTGGCTGGGCCGGGGCGCCGAAGCCATTGCCGCGCTGCGCGCATCCGGTGCCCTGGGCACCGCAGGCGCCGCCCCCTCTTCCCCATCACATTGAGCGAACCTCCATGAACTTCCAACGACTGGGCACCACCGCCGACGACCACGCCATTGCCGATGCCGTGGCCCGATTTGCCGACGACGCACTCGCCCCGCTGGCGCAGCGCATGGACGAAGAGGCACTGTCCGCCACCTGCCATGTGCCGGGCCTGTCGGCCCTGGGCGTGATGGGCATGAACCTGCCTGAGGCCCTGGGTGGCCCCGGCGTCACGCCCACGGCCATGCTGCTGTCCCTGGTGGCCATCTCGCGCGCCTGCGCGGCCACCTCGTCCATGATCGGCGCCCACTACCTGGGCACGGACGCCGTGCTCATCGGCGGCGACGACGCCCAGCGCCAGCAGTGGCTGCCGCGCTGCGCCAGCGGCCAATGGCTGGCCGCCTTTGCGCTGACCGAGCCGCGCGGCGGCTCCCACCCGGCCGACATGCGCACGCGCGCCGTGCGCGATGGGGAAGACTATCTGATCACGGGCGTCAAGCACTTCATCTCCAACGCCGCCGAGGCGCGCTTCATGGTGGTCTTCGCCAAGACCGACATGGAGGCCGGCGCGCGCGGCGTCAGCGCCTTCATCGTGCCGCGCGATCTGCCCGGCATCCAGGTCTCGGCCCCAGAAAAACTCATGGGCATCCGCGGCGGCCATGCCTTCGAGGTCTCGCTGGACGGCGTGCGCGTGCCTGCCAGCCACCGGCTGGGGGACGAGGGTACAGGCTTCAAGACGGCGATGAAGGTGCTGGACAACAGCCGCCTGGACGTGGCGGCCACCGCCCTGGGCGTGGCCGAGGCCGCCCTGGCCGCCGCCGCGCAATGGGCCAATCAGCGCCTGGTCGGCGGCGAGCCACTGGCCACCAAACAGGGCATCCAGTGGAAGCTGGCAGACATGAAGCTGCGCCTGGAGGCATCGTGGGCACTGACGATGCAGGCCCTGGCCTTGCGCCAGGCCGGCCAGCCCTTCACCCAGCACTCGGCCATGGCCAAGCTCCATGCGTCCGAAATGGTGGGCTTCGTCACCGACGAAGCCCTGCAGATCCACGGCGGCTACGGCTACACGCGCGAAATGCCGCTGGAGCGCCTGGTGCGCGATGCACGCATCCTGCGCATCTACGAGGGCTCGTCCGAAGTGCAGCGCAGCATCATTGCGCGTGGGGTGCTGGGCGGCAGCTGAATGCAGCAGCGGGTGGCTAGGAGAAATCTGAAAATGGCACCCTCGCGCCCGGAAAAGGCCATTGATGCAGAGCGGCTCAAACCCCAGGTCTTCCCTGGACCTTGCGAGGGGGCGCAAAATGGCGGCTGTTGCGGCCTTCGGGCCGCAGCGCATTTTTTGCGGGAAGCGCCCGCATCCCGCTCCCTCCCGCGCCAGCCGCCTCTGCCGAAAGAAGTCCCCGTTGTCCGCCGCGCATTCCGTCCTGCAAGCCGTGTTCGGCTACGAACAATTCCGCGGTCCGCAGGAAGCCATCGTCTCGCACGTGGTCGCCGGCGGCGATGCGCTGGTGCTCATGCCCACGGGTGGCGGCAAGAGCCTGTGCTACCAGGTGCCGGCCATCGTGCGCCAGCAGCAGGGCCACGGCGTGGCGGTGGTGGTGTCGCCGCTGATCGCGCTCATGCACGACCAGGTGGGCGCGCTGCACGAGGCCGGCGTGAGCGCGGCCTACCTGAACTCCACGCTGTCCTATGACGAGACGCAGGAAGTCGAATGGCGCCTGCAAAGCGGCGACATCACCCTGCTGTATGCCGCGCCCGAGCGCCTGAACACGCCGCGCTTCCTGGGCCTGCTCGACGACCTGCATGCCCAGGGCAAGCTGTCGCTGTTCGCCATCGACGAGGCGCACTGCGTGAGCCAGTGGGGCCATGACTTCCGGCCCGAATACCGCGCGCTGAGCGTGCTGCACGAGCGCTATGCGGGCGTGCCGCGCATTGCGCTCACGGCCACGGCCGATGCGCTGACGCGCGCCGACATCGTCGAGCGGCTGCAGCTCGAGAGCGCACGGCATTTCGTCAGCAGCTTCGACCGCCCCAACATCCGCTACCGCATCGCCGAGAAGAAGGACGTCAGCAACCAGCTGCTGCGCTTCATCGAGCGCGAGCACGAGGGCGAGGCCGGCGTGGTCTATTGCCAGTCGCGCAAGCGCGTGGAGGAGCTGGCCCAGACGCTGAGCCAGGCCGGCGTGCCCGCCCTGCCCTACCACGCGGGCCTGCCCTTCGAGACGCGCCAGCTGCACCAGGACCGCTTCCTGCGCGAGGACGGCATCGTCATCGTGGCCACCATCGCCTTCGGCATGGGCATCAACAAGCCCGATGTGCGCTTCGTGGCCCATGTGGACATGCCCAAGAACATCGAGGGCTACTACCAGGAAACCGGCCGCGCAGGCCGCGACGGGCTGCCCGCCGATGCCTGGATGGCCTACGGCCTGTCCGACGTGGTCAACCAGCGCCGCATGATCGACGAAAGCCCGGCCGAGGACACCTTCAAGCAGGTCATGCGCGGCAAGCTCGATGCCCTGCTGGGCCTGGCCGAGGCCACGGACTGCCGCCGCGTGCGGCTGCTGGCCTACTTCGGCGAGCAGTACGGCCTGGGCGCACCGGGAGAAGACGCAGAGACGGACATTGAAGGCAGGCCGCTGCAGCGCGTGGCAAAGACCGCCTGCGGCAACTGCGACAACTGCATGGAGCCCCCGGCCCTGTGGGATGGCACGGACGCCGCGCGCAAGCTGCTGTCCACCATCTACCGTGTGCACGAGGCCAGCCAGCTGACCTTTGGCGCGGGCCACATCATGGACGTGCTGCGCGGCAAGGACACCGAGAAGGTGCGCCAGTACGGCCACGACAAGATCTCCACCTTCGGCCTGGGCAAGGACTACAGCGAGCCACAGCTGCGCGGCGTGATGCGCCAGCTGCTGGCCACGGGCGCCCTGGGCCTGCACAAGATCACCAGCGAGAACAGCGGCCACAGCTTCGACACCCTGTGCCTGGCCGATGGCTCGCGCGACGTGCTGCGCGGCAATGTGCCCGTGCAGCTGCGCGAGGCCGTGGCCGCGCCACGCACGCGCACCTCCAAGCGCGCCACCCAGCCCAACGCGGCCGCTGCCAGCCTGGGCCCCGATGCCCAGGTGCGCTTCATCAACCTCAAGGCCTGGCGCGCCGAGGTCGCGCGCGAGCACAACCTGCCGGCCTATGTGATCTTCCACGACGCCACGCTGGCCGCCATTGCCGAACGCAACCCGGCTTCGCTGGACGACCTGCAGGGCATCAGCGGCATGGGCGCCAAGAAGCTCGACGCCTACGGCGCCGAAGTGCTGCGGGTGGTGGCCACGGGTTGAGGCGCATAGCCCTCATGCACATCGCATGGGGCTGGGCTTCACCATGAGAAAAGGCCTGCACCTCCATGGCGGCAGGCCTTTTTCGTGAAACCGGAACCCCTTACTGCGCCAGCACCCTGAAGGTCAGCGTGTAGTTGTTGCCGTACTGCGGCGCGGCGGCGCCGGCGGGGGCGTCGGCGCGGTAGCGCACCAGGGCCAGGTAGATGCCGGACTTGGGCAGGGCGTAGGAGATGCGGCCCTCGCCATCGGTGGTCAGTGCATCCACGCTGTGCTGGCTGGCCAGGTCCATGGCCGAGCGGAAGATTTCCACCTTCTGCGCGGCCAGCGGCTTGCCGTCGTATTGCACGGTGAAGTCGAACTTCTCGCCCGCGAACAGGTCGGCGGGATGCGTGACGGGCACGATCTCCAGGCCCTTGCCTGAGGGCGCGAGCGCGGCCCGGCTGGGCTTGCCCACCGTGATGTAGGTCTCGGAGACCGACAGCGACTGGTAGTGGCTGAGCAGCTTGGCATCGGCCGGCGTGGGCGTAGCGGGATCACGCGCGGTCTCCACCTTGCCGTTGCGCTCCCACGAACGGAAGACGGCGCCCAGGCGCGGGCCGGTGCTCACGCGGTAGGTGCCCTTCTCGTCGGGCAATTGGTGCTCGGCCACGGTGCGGGTCTTGAACTGGCGCACATCGGCCATGGGCGTGACCGAGCCGTCGGGCGCCGTCACGGTGAAGCGCGTTTCGCCAAAAGCCACTTCGGGGATGAAGAACTTGTCGGCAAAGCTGGCGTCCACGCTGATGACGGCCCGGGGCGAAGCCTCGAAGCTGGTGGGCAGCAGGTAGGGCGTGTGGGCCTGGGCAGAGATGCACACGGCCGACAGCAGCGGCAGCCACCAGGCCAATCGCTTGGATGGGGTTTTGGCCATGTCCGCTCAGGGCTTCTTGACGTCGTTCTTGTCCACGACGCCATCGGCATTGACGTCGGCTTCCTTGAAGCTGCGTTCGGCGATGGCCATGTCTTCTTCCACGGTGTATTTGCCGTCGCGGTTCCTGTCCACGATGCCGAAGCGCACATGGGCCTGCTTCATGGACTGGGCATAGCGCTCGTCGGGCTGGCGGCCCGCGTACTGCTGCTTGAGGCGGGCCTCGAACTCGTCCACGTACTCCTTCTCGCTGAGCCAGCCGTCGCCATTGGTGTCGCCGGCCAGGAAGCGCTGCTTGCGCACGGTGTCGTACTCCTGGCGCGTGACCACGCCATCACGGTTGGCGTCGTAGCTGCCCATGAAGGCAGACTGGCCATGCCCGCCCGCAGGCTGGGCCGGGCCGCTGGCGGACGGTGCCGTGGGCGATGCGCAGGCGGTGAGCAGGGCCGCCAGGCCGGCAGCGGCCAGCATGCGGTGGGACAGAGAGAACTCGATCATGAAACGACTCCTGAAGTAGGCAGATACAGCGGCGGCTGCGATGGTGGTGGAGGCTTTCCGGCCGACACCGCCGCTGTAGGGAAGGCCGGCCGGCCCCTGGAGAAACTCCTCGGATCCGCGCCACGCGGCAAGTGAAGGTGGCGTGGATGCAATGGCATGGTGCGCAGGGTGCTCAGAACGCAACGTTCATGGACACGGCGAAGGTGCGGCCCGGGTTGCTCAGCAGCTCGATGTCGCGGCGGTCGCGCGCCACGCCGGGCTGCAGGCTGCGGGTGCTGGAATAGTCCCAGTAGCGCTTGTCGCCCAGGTTGTAGATGCCGGCGTTCAGGCGCACGTTCTTTGCGACCTGCCAGTAGCCGGCCAGGTCGAAGATGGCATAGCCGGGCACGCGGAACAGCTCGGTGGTCGAGTCGGTCAGGCCGGTGCCCGCGTTCAGGTAGCTGTCGCGGTTGGTGGCCACGGCCTGCTTGCCCGCGACGAAGGTGCCGGTCAGGTTCAGGCCCCATTGCCGGGCCGGTGCGTCATAGCCCACGCCGACGATGGCCTTGCGCGGCAGCACGCTGTCCAGCGGCACATCCTTGTCGCCTGCGTAGTAGGACTTGGAGGTGCCGCGGCTGATGCCCAGCGCCCAGGTGGAGTACAGGCCCCTGGCGGCGGGCATCCACTGGCCGTGGTCCAGGCGCGCGCTGGCCTCGAAGCCGTAGATCTTTGCGCTGTCGCGGTTCTCGGCCTGGTAGATGGTGCCGATGTGGGCGGGCACGTTGACGAACAGGTCGGGACGGCCCGCGCGCAGGTAGCGCGTGTAGGCGATGAAGTCGGAGTACCTGGTATAGAAGACCGAGCTGTTGAAGGTCACGCCCGGCGTGGGCGAACCCTTGAGGCCGAAGTCGAAGGCATTGCTGCTTTCCTCCTTCAGGTTGGGGTTGCCCACCAGGGCGTACTGGCCTGCCGCGTTGTAGTTGCTGGCCATGTTCCACGAGCCGAAGATCTCGCCGGCCGAGGGCGCTCGCCCGCTGCGCTTGAACTGGGCATAGGCGCTGAACGTGGGCGTGAGGTCATAGACCAGGGCCAGGCTGGGGCTGAGGATGGTGTTGCCGCGCGTGCCGCCGTAAATCTTTTCCACATCGGCGGCCGTGAGCACGCCCGAGACGAAGTTGTCCAGGTCGCGCGTCTTGATCTCCACGCGGTCCACGCGCAGCGCGGGAATCAGCGCCAGGCGGCGGCCACCGGCCTGGAAGCTGATCTCGTCCTGCAGGAAGGCGCCGTAGCGGCGGGTGGTGGTGTCGGGCTGGGGCTTCATAACGGGCGTGCCGGTAGCGAAAACGTTCCACGGACGCTCCGTGTCCTGTGTCGATGCATTCACGCCAAAGCTCAGGCGGTGGCGGTCGATGCGCTTGTCGCCCGTGCTCGAGAAACCCCAGGTGCGCGTCTCATTGCCGGAGACGTTGTGCACCTTGGCGCCCGTGGCCAGCGTGGTGGTGTCGGTAACGTCGTTGGTGTCCGTGTTCTGGAAGTACAGCCGCGTGTCCAGCTGGTCCACCCAGGCGCCGGCCGGTGTCCACAGGTGCTGCAGCTGCAGCGTGTTGCGACTGGTGTCGCTGTTCTGGCGCGAGCTTTCGGTGATGCTGGTGTTGGTGGTGTCCCAGCCGTGGAAGGAGGTGTCGTTCTTGCGGCGGTACAGGTCGGCCGACAGCACCAGGCGGTGGGCCGGGTTGATGCGCAGGCCGCCCTTGAGCAGCAGCGCGTTGGAGTTCCAGTCGTCGGGATAGCTGTTGACGATGGCGCTGTGGTTGCGCGTCTCGTGTCCGTCGCGGCGCGAGTAGGCGATCAGGCCGTCGAGGTCGCCCGAGCGGCCAGCGGCCGTGAAGCTCTCGTTCCAGGAGCGGTCGGCCGTGTCGTGGCCGATCTTGCCGCCCAGGTAGGAGGTCTTGCCGCCCACCAGGTAGTCCTCGGCGGACTTGGTGCGAAAGCCCACCGAGCCGCCGATGCCACCGGCCGCGCGCCGCGCCGTGGTGGTGCCGGAGAGGATGTCCACGGCCGAGAACATCTCGGGGTCGATGAAGTCGCGGCCCACGCCGAAGGTGTTGGCGCCGACACGGCTCACATAGGGGCGCGTGGTGGCGTCGGGCATCTCGACGCCGTCCACATCCATGCCGATGCGGTTGCCCTCGATGCCGCGGATGTTGTAGCCCGTGGTGCCCGAGCGGTCGAAGCTGCTGCGGTTGCGGCTGGTGCCCGAGGCCGTGCCCGGCGCTGAGACCAGGGGCTGGTAGCGCACCACGTCGGCCATGCTGCCGGCCTGCTCCAGCGCCGGGCCGCTGACGGTGGTGGAGGCGCCCGGCGTGCGCTGCACGGGCTCGGCTGCATCGACCACATCGACCTGGGCCAGCGCCTTGGTGGGAGCCTGCGCCATCAGCCGGGCCTCATCGTCCGCAGTCTGCGCATGCGTCTGCGTCTGTGCCCAGGCGCCGGGCGAGGCCAGACCGATCACGGCGGCCTGCACGGCCACGGCCAGCAGGCTGTGCCGCAATGCCGGCGTGCGCGAGGGATTGCGGGAGAGGGAGAGGAAAGACGAACGCGAAGACACAGCCATGGCGGGAATCGGGGAAAGAGGGTTGCTGGCTAGCTGCCGACCTGTCCGCGGAGTGCTCTTGCGAGACCATTGCTCCCCCCGTGTGTGATTGTTCCTGCTGGCTTTCCGCGATTCTCCCATCAATTGATAATGATTATCATTTGTTTTGTCTCATTTACGTCACAGGGGCCGATCCAGGCTCCGCGCGGGCCTCCTCCACAAACCCCACACAAAGACTCGACAGCGCAGCAAGATTGCCCGCTCACACTGCGGCGGCTGAATATCTGGAGCCCTTTGCTGTGATCAATAACGCCCAACTTCTGGCCGACGAAGCCAAGTACTGCTCGTTCGGGGATACCGTCCACTACGTCAACCCGCCCAAGATCTTCTCGGGCTGCGAAGGCAGCTACATGTACGACGAGGCCGGCACGCCCTACCTTGATCTGCAGATGTGGTATTCGGCCGTGAACTTCGGCTACAAGAACAAGCGCCTCGAGCAGAAGATGATCGAGCAGCTGCAGACCCTGCCCCAGGTCGCCAGCCAGTACCTGCACCCCACCAAGATCGAGCTGGCCAAGTTCATCGCCCAGGATGCGGAGCGCAAGTGGGGCCATGCCGGCCGCGTGCACTTCAACGTGGGCGGCGCCCAGGCCATCGAGGACTCGCTCAAGGTCGTGCGCAATGCCAGCGGCGGCAAGAGCCTGATGTTCGCCTTCGAGGGCGGCTACCACGGCCGCACGCTGGGCGCCTCCAGCATCACCTCCAGCTACCGCTACCGCCGCCGCTACGGCCACTTCGGCGACCGCGCGCAGTTCATCCCCTTCCCCTACCCGTTCCGCCGCCCCAAGGGCATGACGTCCGAGGAGTATGCGGACTCCATCGTCCGGGAATTCGCGCGCAAGTTCGAGAACGAGTACCACGCCATCTGGGACCCCAAGACCAACCAGTGCGAGTACGCGGCCTTCTACGTGGAGCCCATCCAGGGCACGGGCGGCTACGTCGTGCCGCCGCCCAACTTCTTCAAGGGCCTCAAGAAGGTGCTGGACGACCACGGCGTGCTGATGGTGGTCGATGAAATCCAGATGGGCTTCTGGCGCACCGGCACGCTGTGGTCGGTGGAGAACTTCGGCGTCAAGCCCGACGTGCTGGTCTTTGCCAAGGCGCTGACCAACGGCCTCAACGCCCTGTCGGGCCTGTGGGCGCGCGAGGAGCTGATCAACCCCACCATCTTCCCGCCGGGATCGACGCACTCCACCTTCGCCTCCAACCCGCTGGGCACGGCCCTGGGCCTGGAAGTCATGAAGATGACCCACGAGATGGACTTCGGCCGCCAGGTGCGCGAATCGGGCGCCTACTTCCTCGAAGGCCTCAAGGAGCTGCAAAAGCGCCACAAGGAAATCGGCGACGTGGACGGCCTGGGCCTGGCGCTGCGCGCCGAGATCTGCACCGAAGACGGCTTCACGCCCAACAAGGCGCTGCTGGACAAGATGGTGGACATCGGCCTCGAAGGCGGCCTGGAATACCAGGGGCAGAAACGCGGCCTGGTGCTGGACGTGGGCGGCTACTACAAGAACGTGATCACCTTCGCGCCCTCGCTGATGATCTCGCGCCCCGAGATCGACGAAGCCATGGTCCTGCTGGACCAGTTGCTCACGAAAGCCAAGGCGGCCTGAAGGCGCGATGCCCGCAGAGCGCCTGCACAACCAGCTCGAACCCCCAGGCCTGCTCGCGCAGTTCGCGGCCCATCCTCCCGAGGGCTTCGCACTGCTGCAGGACTGGCCGGCGCCGGCCTTCACGGCGCCCTTCGATCTTCTGACCACGGCGGACGACGCGCTCAAGGCGCGTCTTTTGTCGTTGCCCGGTGGCGGCTGGCTGTCGCGCCGGCTGCGCCTGTCCACCGACTTCGTGGGCACCACGGTCAGCGAGTACGCCGTGCTGCCCATGGGCATCCCTGCCGCCCGGCAGGCTGCCGCGCTGCGTGCGCGCGCAGGCCGGCGCATGCTGACCATCGTCAAGGACCTGCCCCAGGATTCACCGCTGCTGCCGGACGCCGACAACGCCCACGCACGGGCGCTGGCGCAGGCCCTGGCCGATGCGGGCTTCATCCTGGTCGAGGGCCAGGCCCTGGCCCATGTGCCCATCGACTTCTCCAGCCTGGACGAATACCTTGCGCGCCTGTCCAGGAGCCGCCGCCAGAACCTGCGCCGCAAGCTCAGGAGCCGCGCGCAGCTGCAGGTGCAGCGCATTCCCACGGGCGCGGCCTTTGCCGATGACGCCTGCGTCGATGCCTACTACGCGCTGTTCGATGCGGTGTATGCGCAAAGCGAGATCCACTTCGACAAACTCACGCGCGATTTCTTCGCGGCCCTGCTGCGCGATGCAGGCAACGGAGGCACCGTGTTCGAGTACCGCGCGCTGCAGGACGACGGCACGCCCGGCGCGCTGCTGGGCTGGAACCTGTGCTTCGAGCACGGCGGCAAGCTGATCGACAAGTACATCGGCCTGTCCTACCCGGCCGCGCGCGAGGCCAATCTCTACTTCGTGAGCTGGATGGTCAACCTTGAATACGCCATCGAACGCGGCCTGAGCCACTACGTGGCCGGCTGGACCGACCCCGAGGTCAAGGCCCAGCTGGGCGCCAGCTTCACCTTCACGCAGCATGCGGTCTTCATCCGCAATCCGCTGCTGCGCGCACTGGGCCGGCGCTTTGCCGGCCACTTCGAAAGCGATCGCCAATGGAGCGAACAGAACTGAATGCCCAGCCCGTGGTGCTGGATGTGGATGGCTCGGTGGGGACCTTGCCCGGCGAGCTGCGCCTGCCGCTGCAGGACTGGCAGGAGCAGGTGCGCTTTGGCTGCGGCCTGCGCCGGTTTGCGCAGTTCCGCGCGGCACTCGACGCGCAACTGCCCGCCGCGCATGGCACGGCCCTCATGGGCAGTGGCGACTTCCACCACCTGAGCTGGCCGCTGATCGAGCGCTGCATCACCGCCCAGGCCCTGTCCGCGGGCCGGCCGCTGCGCGTGGTCGTGCTGGACAACCACCCCGACAACATGCGCTTTCCCTGGGGCGTGCACTGCGGCTCCTGGGTCCGGCGCGTGGCCCTGCATCCGGCCGTCTCGCATGTGCATGTGGCCGGCATCACCTCCGGCGACATCGGCCGCGCGCACGCCTGGGAGAACTACCTCACGCCGCTGCGCGCCGGCCGCCTGAGCTACTGGAGCGCGGGCGTGGACACGGGCTGGGCGCGCCGCCTGGGCGTGGATGCCGCCTTTCGCGGTTTTGCCAGCGTGGCCGACTTGTCGCGCACGCTGGCGCGCATGCTGCGCGAGCAGGCCCAGCCCACCTACCTGAGCATCGACAAGGACGTGTTCGCGCCCGAGGTGGTGCGCACCAACTGGGACCAGGGCCGCATGCAGGAAGGCGAGGCCCTGGACATCATCGGCGCGCTGGCCGGCCAGATCGTGGGCAGCGACATCACGGGCGATGTGTCCTCCTGGCGCTACACGACCTGGTGGAAGCGCTGGATGAGCGCCGGAGACGGCCAGGACACGCAGATCGACGCGCAGACGCTGGCCACCTGGCAGCTGGGCCAGCATGCCTTCAACGAACGGCTGGTCGAATACATCCAGACCTGCACCAGCCCCTAGGATCCGTTCACACCCCGCATCCCCCACGTCCGCGCACCGCGGCCGACCGCAAGACAGGAGGCAACCCCATGATCGACCGGCTGACCGAAAGACTGCTGCAGCGCAGTTTCACACCCCTGGTGCGCAAGGGACTGCTCGAAATCTGCCTGCCCTGGGGGCGCATGCTCGCCTTCGGCGACGGCGGCCAGCCGCAGGCACGCATCCGCTTCACGGACAGGCGCGCACTGTGGGCCCTGATGCGCGACCCGGACCTGAACCTTGGCGAGATGTTCATGCAGCAGCGCCTGGTGGTGGAGCGGGGCAGCATCTACGACGTGCTGGAGCTCGTGCTGCGCAACGCGCGCAACCTGCCCGTGCCGGCCAGCGTGCGGCTGCTCGATGCCTGGCGCATGCGGCTGCGCCCGCTGCTGCAGCACAACCGCCGCAGCAAGGCGCGCGCCAACGTGGCGCACCACTATGACCTCGACGACCGGCTCTATCGGCTCTTTCTGGATGGCGAGCGCCAGTACTCCTGCGCCTACTTCGAGCATGGCGACGAAAGCCTGGAACAGGCCCAGCGGGCCAAGATGCGCCACATCGCCGCCAAGCTGCTCGTGGAGCCCGGCCACCGCGTGCTGGACATAGGCTGCGGCTGGGGCGGACTGTCGCGCTACCTGGCCGAGGTGGCTGGCGCGGGCCATGTGACGGGCGTGACACTGTCCGGCGAGCAGCTGGCGGGCGCCCGCCAGCGTGCCGGCCAGTCCCCGTGCGCAGACCGCCTCAGCTACCGCCTGGAAGACTACCGCGACACGCGCGGCACCTTCGACCGCATCGTCTCGGTGGGCATGTTCGAGCATGTGGGCACGCGTTTTCACGACGCCTTCTTCCGCCAGTGCCGGGAGCTGCTGTCCGACGATGGCGTGATGCTGCTGCACTTCATCGGCAACAGCGATGTGCCCGACTTCAACAATCCCTGGATAGAGCGCTACATCTTCCCGGGCGGCCACATTCCATCCCTGTCGGAGTTCACGCCGGCCATCGAACGCAGCGGCCTGGTGGTCACCGATATCGAAGTGCTGCGCCTGCACTATGCGCGCACGCTGCGGCTGTGGCGCGAGCGCTTCATGGCGCGCCGCGACGAGGCCGCCGCGCTCTACGACGAGCGCTTTTACCGCATGTGGGAGTTCTATCTGTCCATGTCGGAAGCCGCCTTCCGCTACCAGGACATCGCCATTTTCCAGGTGCAACTGGCACGCCGCCAGGAAGCGGTTCCGCTCACGCGCGACTATGTCGCCGAACGCAGCCAGGCCCTGCGCGGGCGCGAGCCACCGGCCGGCGCCACGACACAACCCGGCGCCACGCAGGCCACAGCCGTCAGCCAGGCGCGGCGTGCGGCCTCTCCAGCAGACTGAGCAAGGCCTCGAAGCGCGCGTCGTCGAACCACAGGCTGTTGCCCACGGCCACCAGGCGCCGTGCCCAGTCGCGCCCCTGGTCCACCACGTCCTGGCGCGCCAGGCCCAGCACATGGTCGTAGCGGCCATAGTCGGGCAGCACATGGACGAAGGGCAGCGACAAACCCCAGCCCCGCCCCCATTGCGCGCGCAGCAGCGCATCGCGCGTGGCGGCATCGCGCAGGCGCAGCAGCAGCACGGGCCAGACGCCTTGCGCACCCGGCACGGTGTCACCCACCACCTCGACCCCATCGAGGGCCGACAGCCAGGCGCCGCGCTCACGGGCCTGGCGCTGCAGTTGCTGCTGGAAATCCGCCAGCCGCGCCAGCGCGCGCCGGCCCACGCGGCGGCGCCAGGCGCCCAGTTCATGGCAGGGAATGGCGTCGTCGAAATCATCGCCGGCGGCCTGCACCCAGTCGCTGCGCGACAGCGCATCGCGCAGGGGACGGCCATAGGCCAGGTCCAGCCCGGCGGGGCGGTACAGCGCCGCATAGCCCAGCAGCTCCAGGCTGCGGCGCAACTCCCAGCCCCGGTCCTGGCGCACGCTGGCCGCATGTGTCTCGCGCAGTGCCTCGCGCAGCGCGGGGTCGCGTGCCAGCAGCACGCCGCCCTCGAAGGTGGTCAGGCCCTTGCCCACGGCCAGGCTGTAGAAGCCCACATCGCCCTGCCAGCCCACGGGCTCGCCGCGCAGGCGTGCGCCCAGGGCCTGGGCCGCGTCCTCCACCACCCAGGCGCCCACGGCGCGCGCGCAGTCCACGGCCGTGGCCACGTCGGCCACGCGGCCGCACAGATGCGTGGGCAGCACGGCCAGGGTGCGTTCGCTGCACAGGGCGCGCAGGCGCGTGGGGTCCATGTCCAGCGTGTCGGGATGCAGATCGCACAGGCGCAGTTGCAGGCCGCAGTGCGCCACGGCCAGGGCCACCAGCGGGCAGGTATAGGCGGGTGCGATGACTTCGCTGCGGCCCGGCGCCAGGCGGCGCAGGGTCTGCAACGCCACCATCAGCGCCGAGGTGCCCGAGCATTCAAGCTGCACGGCGGGCACGCCCAGCCACTGCGCCAGCGCCGTCGCCAGGTCCGCGTCGCCCCAGGGCAGCAGGTCGGCCGCGCGCAGCGGCAGGCCCGCCGTGGGCGGCAGCACGCGTTCAGCCACGGTGCGTGCCGTGCTCGGCCGAGGCCGCCAGATGCGCGGCGCCCGCGCTGGCCGAACCCGCGCCCGGGTTGCCGCCCGCATGGCCCGGCGTGTCATCGTCTGCGCCGGGTCCCTCGGCCTCCTGCGTCTCGCTGACGGCCAGGCAGGCGATGCCGGCCACGATGAACAGGCAGCCGATGATCTGAGGCATGCCTATGCGCTCGTCGAACAGCCAGTACGACAGCGCCAGCACGGAAAGAATCTCCAGGTGCGATGCCGCAAAGGCCGGGCCGATGGGCGCGCGCTTGAGCAAGGTCATCCACGAGAAAAAGGCGCCGATGTAGCCCACGAAGGCGCCATAGATCCAGGGCTGGCCGAACACGCGCGCCAGCCAGGCCGTGGAGAACTCCAGCGGCAGCGCCGCATTGCCGGCCTGCTTGAAGCTCAGCTGGGCCAGCGTGTCGAAGGCCATGAGCACCAGAAAGCCGATGAAATAAAAGCGCTTCATTTCAATGGAGGCCCACGATGGCGACGCCTATGGACACGAGGACAATTCCGGCGACCCGCATGGGTGCCAGCTTCTCGGCAAACAGCAGCCGGCCCGCGATCATGATGGCCACGATGTTGATGGAGCCCAGCAGCACGCCTTCGGACAGCGGCACCAGCGAGAGAAAGGCCAGCCACAGCACGAACTCGGCCACATAGCAGCCCACGCCCAGCCACAGCCAGGGCCTGGAGGCCATGAAGCGCCAGCGTGCCAGGCCGTCGAGGTCACCGGGCTGGCTGGCGGCGGCCTTGAAGGCCAGCTGGCCCCCGCTGTCCACCAGCACGTTCAGCACCCACAGCGTGATGACCAGCGGCGAGAGATCACTGCCCATGCCGTGCGGCCTCCGCAGCCCGCACCTCGCGGGGGCGGCACCGCTGGCGATGCGCGCCACGAATTCGGTGGTGCGCGCGATCACGGTGCGGCGGTCGCGGTCAATGGTGACCATGTGGTAGCTGTTGTCCAGCAGCACCAGCTCGACATGGGCCTGGCTGGCGCCATGCACGATGTCATGGGCGTTGGCCACCGAGGAGATGTCGTCGTTGCGCGCATGGATGACCAGGCAGGGCGAGCGCAGCTGGGGCAGTCGCGCCAGCACATGGGCCGAGAGGCGGCGCAGCTCGATGATGGACCACCAGGGATTGCCCGGCAGGCCGGCCGCCGCGCTGTCGCCCGAATGCATTTGCTCGACCACGCGCGCGCGCAGGGCCTCGTCCTTGATGCCGTAGGGCGGCTGCTCCATGAACACGCTGTGGCGGCCAATGCCCAGCGCGCGGAACAGCGGCAGCAGGAAGGCCAGGCGCGTGTAGAAGGGAATGCTCCAGCCGTCGTAGCGGAAGGTGGTGGACAGGGCGCAGACGCCGTCCACCTTGTCGGGGTGGCGCTGGGCCACGGCCAGGGAGAGCACGGCGCCCATGGACAGGCCGCCGACCACCACATGGTCCATGTGCTGCGACAGCCGCTGCAGGCCGGCCTCCACGCTGGCCAGCCAGTCGGTCCAGCGCGTGTCCACGAGATCTTCCATGCTGCCGCAATGGCCGGCCAGCTGGACCGCATAGACGGTGAAGCCCTGCTTGTTCAGCCCCTTGGCCAGCAGGCGCATTTCGGCAGGCGTGCCCGTGAGCCCGTGCACCAGCAGCACGCCGGTGCGCGCGGCCGCGCCCGTGCCGGGCATGACGAATTCATGCTCGGTCACGCAAACGTTGTCCAGCCCCGTGGCAGGCTCGCTGCGCTGAACCAAGGAGAGCCCATCACTCAAATTCATGTCAATTTTCCATGACGCTGCGCGTCGCCCTCTGACCGTGAAACTGGCGTGCCCTGAAGCCAGAGACACCGAGGAAGGGCCTTGGCCGGCCGCGCCGCCCCGCACCGAAGGTGTCGTCCCCCTTGGGGGGCGCCGTGCAACGGGAAGGCGCGAAGCGACTCAGGGGGTGGTATGTCATGCCAGCGCCTCCAGGCCCAGGACCACCTTGTCGAGCAAGGCCGTGGCCTGCTCGAAATGCTCGAAGGGCGCATGGGCGATGCCCCGGCTTTCGCAGTGGGCGATGAGCTTGTACTTGGCCAGCACGAAGTCGGCCCGGCCCGAGACGCAGAAGTCCGAGGTGCTGTCGCCCACGTAGAGCACGCGGCCGTGCAGGGCCTGCTGCTCGGCCAGGCGCTCGCATTTGCAGTTGCCGCTGGCGCGCGTGCACTGCGCGCTGGCCCAGGGAGAGTCCAGGCGCCAGCTGCGCTCGCCGGTCTGCACCAGGCGGTTGGCGATGACCTGCAGATGGCCCAGGCCATGGCGCTCCAGCACATGGCGTATGGCGTAGTCGATGCCGTCGCTGACCACCTGCACCACCATGCCGTGGGCCTGGGCGGCCGCGACGAAGCCGGCAAAGCCGGGGTCGATCTCGATGGTGTCCAAGTGGGCGCGCAGCTCGGCCTCGTCCATGTCCAGCAGCGCGACCTGGCCCTTCATGCATTCGCGCGAGCCGATCTCGCCGCGCTCCCAGGCGTCTTCCAGTTCCTGCCAGCCGGGCTTGCCGAAGCGGTTGAGCAGGGTGTCGGTCACGTCCAGCAGGCTGATCGTGCCGTCGAAGTCGCTTTGCACCATCCAGCCGGGGGCGGCGGTGTCCAGATACAGGGGAATGCGCTTATTCATGAAACTGCACCCTTACGTTTTGACCCACGCGCACGGCGGCGGCGGGAGCTTGCTCGAAGACCAGCACGCACTCGATGACACGCACCGGCCCGCGCTGCTGGTCGTCCTGCAGCCGCGCCGTGCCATAGACGGGACTGATGCGCAGCACGCGTGCCGAGGGCAGCTGCTGCTGTGCGGCGCCATCGGCGTCCAGCGTCACCGTGGCCCGCATGCCTTCGCGCACGGCGGCGGCGAAGCTTTCGTTGATTTCGGCGCGCACCTGCAGCGGGCGCTGCGGCAGCAGCACCACGGCCGGCGTGCCGGGCACGGCCTGGCTGCCCGCGTGGGTGGCCAGGCGCACCACGGTGCCGGCCTCGGGTGCGCGCAGTTCCTGGCGCTTGTGCTGGGCGCGCAATTGTTCGAGCTTGCGCTGTGCCACCTGGGCCTCGGCCGCGGCCACGTCGATCTCGGCCTGGGCATCGCGCAGCGCCTGCGCGGCCTCGTCCACGTTCTGCGCATCGGCGGCGCCCTCGCGCGCTGCGGCCTGCCAGCGCGACAAGGTCTGCTTGAGCTGGGGCAGGCGCGCGGCGCGTGCCTTCTGGCGGGCCTTGGCCAGCTGGGCCTCGGACTCGGCCACGGCCAGGTCGGCCTGGCCCGTATCGTCGGCCAGCCTCAGCAGCAACTGGCCGCGCTGCACGGACTGGCCTTCCTTGACGGACAGCTGCTGCACCACGCCGGCCACGGCGGGCGACAGGTCCAGCAGGCCGCCTTCCACCTCGATCTTGCCGCGCGCCACGGCCACGGCCGCCGGGCCGTTTTGCTGCGCCTTGGCGCTGGCCTGGCCGGCATTGGCAGGCGCATCGTGCGAAGGACCGCAGCCCGCCAGCAGCGCGGCGGCGGCCAGCGCCGCAGCCAGACCGGCAGTGGACGCGGCAAGGCCGCTCAGGGGGTACTTCATTCTTTTTCCTTCAACGGGGAGGTCTGGCGCCAGTCGCTGCGGATGGCGCCGTCCTCCATGCCGAGCACGCGGTCGGCATGGCGCACCAGGCGCGGGTCATGGCTCACGCACAGCACGGTCGTGCCATGGTTGCGCGCCGCGCGGTGCAGGATGTCGATGACGCGCTGGCCGCTTTCGGCATCCAGCGCACTCGTGGGTTCGTCGGCAAACAGCAGCTGCGGCGCCTTGGCCATGGCGCGCGCGATGGCCACGCGCTGCTTTTCGCCGCCCGACAGTTCGGCCGGGCGCATGTGGGCGCGGTGGGACAGGCCGACCTCGTCCAGCGCCTGCTGGGCGCGGCGCAGGGCCTCGTCGCTGCGCAGGCCCATGTAGCCCAGGGGCAGCTGCACCTGCTCGATGGCCGTCAGCGCCGGGAACAGGTTGAAGCCCTGGAAGACGAAGCCCGTGTGGCGCAGGCGGAATTTCTCCAGCGCCCGCGTGCCCAGCTTGCCCAGGTCCTCGCCCAGCGCCATGGCGTGGCCGCTGTCGGGCGCCTGCAGGCCCGACATCAGCGACAGCAGCGTGCTCTTGCCGCAGCCCGAGGGCCCGGAGATCAGGCTCAGCTCGCTCGGGTACAGCGACACGGACAGGCCTTGCAGCACCTGCACGCTGACCATGCCCGACAGGAAGGACTTGCACAGGCGCACGGCCTCCAGGCTGGGTGCCGTGCGGGGCGCCGCCGTGGGCGCGGGGGAGTGGGCATTCATCACGTTCATGGGGTCTGGCCGTCTTCAGCGCAGCAGCGTGGCCGGGTCGGCACGCAGCAGGCTGCGCATGGCGCCCAGGCCCGACAGCAGGGACAGCACGGCCACCAGCACGGCGCAGGCCAGCACGGCCGATGCGTTCAGCGCCACGGGCACGCGGTAGGCCATGGCCAGGGCCAGCAATACGGCGCTGGCCAGCGCGGCCATCACAAAGCCCAGGCCGCCGATCCAGCAGGCCTGCTCTACCACCACGCGGCCCAGTGCCGCGCGGCTCACGCCCAGCGCGTTGAGCACGGCGTACTCGCGCGAGGAAGCGGCCACCACGGCCTTGAGCGACTGGCTGGTGACCACCGAGCCCACCAGGCAGACGATGACGGCCATGAACAGCACGCCCGCGCCGGCGCCCGTGTCGAACATCCAGTAGCGCTGCGAGCGCCGCGCGAATTCCCTGGCCGTCCAGGCCTCGTAGGGGCCGAAGCTGGGTGTGGGCTGGTTCAGGCGCTGCTTCACGGCCTTGGCCGAGGCGCCCGGGCGCACGCGCGCCACGAAATAGGTGCTGCCCTGGCCGGGGTCGCCCGCAATCTCGCGGGCCGTGGCCAGCGAGGCCAATACGTTCACGCCGCCCAGGCCACGCAGGCCGTCCACGGCCGCCACCACCTGCACGCGGTGGTTGTTGACCCAGGCCACGCCGCCTTCGCTGGTGCCCAGGGTCTGCAGGTCGGCCCGGTCCACGATCACGGCGCCGGTCTCGCGCAGGCGCTGGCGCTGCCAGGGCTGGAGCACGTGGGAAAACAGCATGGAGGCGTCATCGGTGGCAATGCCCGACAGGTAGACCGACACGCCGCCGCCGTGCTCGCTCGCAGCGCCGCCGGCGGCCGAGTCCGAGCGCCAGTCGCCGTCCACCCAGACATAGGGCTCGACCGCCGCGACATCGGGGTCCATGCGCAGGCGCATGTCCACGTCGCGGCCGATGGTGCGGCCGAAGTTCACGCTCTGCGTGCCCGGATAGCCGATCCACAGGTCGGCCGAGGAAGCCGTCACATACAGCGCGGCCGAGCCGAAGATGCCCAGCACCAGCGCGGCCTGCATGGCCAGCAGCACGCCGGAGAAGCCCACGGCGAAGACGGAGGGAATGAAGCGGCGCCACTCGTGCACCAGCGTCTTGCGTGCCAGGGCGATCATGAGGGCGCTCCTTGTGCGAGCGGAGCCAGTGGAGCCATGCCGCTGTCGGCAGCGTCCTGGTCCTCGGCCGGCAGCGGCGCGCCGCCCAGGGCCTTGTACAGCGCCACGTAGGCCAGCGCATGGGCGGCCAGGGCCGTGGTCTGCTCGCTGCGCGCCTGCAGCGCGGCGCGCCGGGGCGCCAGGCCGCCGAATTCGCTGTCCAGGCCCAGCTTCAGGCGCTGGTCCTGCACGCGCTCGCGCTCGGCCAGCACCTGCTGGGTGGACTGCAGCGAGGCGATGCGCTCGCGCTGGGCGTCCAGCGCGGCCAGTGCGGACTCGACCTCGGCCACGCCGTCGAGCACGCTCTGGCGGTAGGCCTGGATGGCGGCCTGCAGCGCCAGCTCGCTGGCGTCGGCCTGGGAGCGGCGGCGGCCCCAGTCGAACAGGGGAATGTCGATCTGCGGCCCGAAGGTGGGTGCGTTGTCCTGCGTGGTACGCAGGTTCTGGGTGATGTTGAACGAGTACAGCAGCGAGCCGCCGATCACGAAGCGCGGATACAGCGCCGCATGCGCAATGCCCTGCTCGGCCGCCGCGCGTTCCACGGCGGCCTGCGCCACCTGGATGTCGGGGCGCGTGCGCAGCAGGTCAGCCGGCAGGACGGCCACGCCCAGCGCCTGGGGGCCGGGCAGCGGGGCCTTGGCATCGGCCTGCAGCCACTGCGCATCGGGCCGCGTGCGGCCCAGCAAGGCGGCCAGCATGTGGGCGCTGCGGGCCTGGGTTTCGCGCAGGCTGGCACGCAAGGCCGCGCTCTGGCCGGCCTGCAGTTGCAGCTGGTGCACGGCCTCGGCCGTGCCCAGGCGCTGCTGCTGGCGCACCTGGGCCAGTTGCAGGGCACGCGCATCCAGCAGTGCCTGTTCGTCGATCAGGGCGCGCTGGCGCTGGGCCATGCGGATGTCCAGATAGCGGTGGACCACATCGGCCACCAGGGCCACGCGGGCCGCCTGCAGGCGGCCCCGTGCGTCAAGCACGGAGGCGGCGGCATTGCGCTCGCCGGCCTCGCGGGCGCCGAACAGGCCCAGGTCCCAGCTCACGTCGATGCTGGCGTGGAAATACGAGTCGATGGCCGCAATGTCCTGCAGCGTGCGCGCACCGGCCGTGAACACGGGCCGGAAGGCCGAGCCGGCCGTGCCGGCCAGCAGCCGTTGCTGGCGCAGGCGCGACTGGGCCTGGGACAGGTCGAGGTTGGCGGCCAGCGCCTCTTCGACCAGGGTGTTGAGGGATTCGTCGCCCCAGGCCTTCCACCAGCCCTGCAGGTCGGGCGCTGCGGCCGAGCCAGGTGTACCCGGCGCGGCGGCTGGCAGGGGCTGCGTCCACTGCGTGGGCACCGAGCCGTCAAGCTGCGCCGGAGGCGGCGAGGAGCAACCGGCCAGCGCCAGGGCGGCGCCCAGGCACAGGCTGGAGAGGCGATGCGTCGCGGCGGCGTGGTTCACGGGATGGACAGGCGGGAGGGGATGATTGAGGGGAGGGCCGGGAAAACGAGGCCAGGGAACCATGTCCCCGGATGGCCATTGGACGCGGCCAAGCTTGCGCGAGGTTGCAGGCTTTATGGAGGAAACATGGAGAGCGCAGCGCCTTGCGGGAGCCTCTCTGCCCCAACCCGGGCAAGAGCCAGTTGCGGACCGCCCGATCACCGCGGACTCGGATGATTCCGAGTTTATTTTCAGAACGCTCCAATTCCAAGGCCGCATGCAGGTCAGTACATTGGCCGGATATCGCGCCCTATGCCACCCGTCCCAAGGCATTGATCCATATCTTCCAGGCTGGAGTTCACAGCATGTCTTTCACAGCCATCTTGCGCCATGCATTGGCCACGCCTCTCCTCTTGATTTTTTGTATGGCCCCTATTTCATCCTGGGCCCGTTGTTCCTCCCAGGGCTGGAATGCCCAGTTTCCGGGTTCAGCCAACACCCCCACCATCGTCAATGAAAATTATCCGATTGGCAGCGTTGTCTATTCCAGGACAATGAATTTACAAAATACCGGAGCCGGCAGCTACCACATTTCTTGCGACAATGATTTTTATTACATAGAAGGCATTGGAACGGAAAGCGGTGGAATATATTCCACCGCCATTCCCAACCTGGGCATGAGAATCACGTGGGAAAGAGCCGCGCCTTATTCAGGGTCCATGCTGAAACAGGGCATATTCCATTCACTGCCAAGCAACAACATGACCCTCGAGCTCGTGAAAACCGGAGAACTCACATCTGGCGGTTCCCTGAATGGCAGCTTCGCACGAATCTACTCAGGGACCAGCAATGCCCGTGACTTGCTGGCCACGATATTCTTTTCAAGTGGCATCACCGTCAACGTCAGCAGCCGCCCCAGGCCGCCGACCTGCCGGGTGTCCACGGGCAAGATCGACGTGACCATGGCCCCCGCCCCGTTCGCCGATTTCAAGGGAATCGGGTCCGTCACGGCAGCCAAGGACTTCAGCATCGAGTTGACCTGCGCGGGAGGCGAAGCCAATACACGCCTGACCGCCTTCATCACGCTGACGGATGCCACCCAGGCAACCAACCGATCGAGCACGCTGACGCTGGCCCAAAATTCCAAGGCCCGGGGTGTCGGCATACAGGTACTGAGAAACAACGTGCCCGTGAGCTTCGGCCCCGACTCCGGCAGCCTGGGCAATGCCAACCAATGGAATGCGGGCCAGGCCGCACAGGGGCAGAACAGCCTGAAGATTCCGCTGAGCGCGCGCCTGGTGCAGACAGCCGGCAGCGTGACACCTGGCATGGCCTATGGCAGGGCGACCTTCACGATGAGCTACCAATAGCCGCTGAGGGGCCCGCAGGAAATGAACAGCGCCAGCCTTGCGCGCGATTGCAGACTTCGTGGAGCCAATATGGAGGGGCGGCGGCATCCAGGGCATCGCACCATAATGTGCGCCTGGCCCTGCCAGCTTTCCCATGAACTCCACAGCACAGCCAACGGCAACCACCCCCCTCGTGCTCGTCGTCGAAGACGAGCCCGCCATCGCCAGCATCCTGACGGCCTATCTCGAGCGGGACGGGCTGCGTTCGCGCATGGCCTCGGACGGCCAGGAGGCGCTGCAGCTGTTCCGCCTGCTGCGGCCCGACCTGGTGCTGCTGGACATCCACCTTCCCGGCATGGACGGCATCGACGTGCTGCGCGCCATCCGCGATGACAGCCAGACGCCTGTGATCATGGTCACCGCCCTGGCCGATGATGTGGACAAGCTGCTGGCCCTGCGCCTGGGCGCCGACGACTACGTGGTCAAGCCCTTCAATCCGCCCGAGGTCGTGGCCCGCGTGCGCGCCGTGCTGCGCCGCACCCAGGCACGCAAGAACCCGGCGCCCGCGCCCATCCGCGTGGGTCCCATCGAGATCGACTCCGAGGCGCACAGCGCCGTGGTCTACGACAACGAGGGCCGCGCCCTGCCGCTGCCCCTGACGCTGACCGAATTCCGCCTGCTGGCCTGCCTGGCGGCCCAGCCCCGGCGCTGCTTCTCGCGCTCCCACCTGATCGAGCACTGCCTGCCCGAGAGCGATGCGCTGGAGCGCGTCATCGACTCCCATCTGTCCAAGCTGCGCCGCAAGCTGCAGCTGGCCGGCCAGGAAGGCCTGATCGAGACCGTGCGCGGCATTGGCTACCGGCTATGGCCCTGGGACTGAGGCCCAACCGCATCTGGGTGCGCTTCGGCCTGTGGATCACGGCCACCGTGCTCAGCACCATTGCCCTGCTGGCCATCGGCGTGCTGGTGTTCTCGGAGATCCAGTACCGCGACTTCTACAGCAGCCTGCCGCCGGCCGTGCAGATCGAGCTGGACGAACTCAACGCCCAGTCGCTGGAAGACAGCCCGCGCGCCATGCAGATCTACGGCCAGTACTGGACGGGCGATCTGCTGTTCGGCGAGAAATGGTCCCTGGTCATCGGCCTGCTGGTGTGCCTGCCCTTCGGGCTGGCGGTGGGCTTCTGGGTCTCGCGCCTGGTGACGCGGCCCCTGGCGTCCATGGTCGAGGTGGCCAAGCGCGTGGAGCTGGGCGACTTCAGCGCGCGCGCCCTGCCCGGCAAGGCCCATGGCGAGATGGCCGAGATGGTGGTGGCCTTCAACCGCATGATCGATTCGCTGGAGACGCTGGAGGCCGAGCGCCGCGCCACGGCGGCCTCGATCTCGCACGAGCTGCGCACGCCGCTGACCGTGCTGCAGGCGCGCCTGCATGCCATCTGCGACGGCGTCATCGCCGCAGACGACACCGAGCTGAACACGCTGCTGTTCCAGGTCGAGCACCTGGGCCGGCTGGTCGGCGACCTGCACACGCTGTCCATGGCCGATGCCGGCCAGCTGTCGCTGCAAAAGCAGCGCCTGGACCTGGCCGAACTCGTGGCCGAGACGCTGGACCACCTGCACCCCCAGCTCCTGCAGCATGGCATGCAGCTGGAGATGCACCTGCCCGCGCCCAGTGACATCGGCATGGCCGACATCCGTGCCGACGCCGACCGCATGCGCCAGATCCTCTCCAACCTCGTCAGCAACGCCATCCGCCATGCGGCCAGCGGCGCATGGCTGGGCGTGGCGCTGACGGTGGAATCCGATATCGAGGGCCGTGCCTGGGCCGTGCTGCGCATCAGCGATGCCGGTCCCGGCCTGCCCAGCGAGCTGCGCGCCCACCCCTTCCAGCGCTTTGCCCAGGTGCCCGGCAAGCGCCGTCGCGAGGGCTCGGGCCTGGGCCTGTCCATCGTCAAGGCACTGACCGTCTCCCAGGGCGGCAGCGTGGAGGCCGACGACTCCGAGCAGGGCGGTGCCCGCTTCACGCTGCGCTTTCCGCGCGTCTGATCCTGCGCCGCTGGAGGCCGCCGGGGCCGCTGCTGGGTCCGCTACGCGGACGGAGCCTGCGCCTCGCGCAGCAGCGCATGGATGGCCCAGCCCAGCGGCGCGCGCAGCTGCTGAAGCGTCTGCTGCGGCCCCAGCGCCAGCAGCGACTGCGACACCCAGCCATAGGTCAGCGTGTGCAGCAGCCGTGCCAGGGGTTGGGCCGGCGCGGGCAGCGGCGGATCGCAGTCCTGCAATGCCGTGCCCCACAGCTGTACATAGGCCTGGTAGTGACGGCGGAAGGGCTCGGGCGCGGACACCTTGCGCTCCAGCATGAACAGCGCGGCCCACATCGGCGCCTCGCGCGCAATGCCGTCGACCAGGGTGTCCAGCAGGCGGTCCACGCGCGTGGCCAGCGGCATGCCGGCACTGTCCTGCAGCGTTTGCAGCCCCTGGGCGTGCAGGGCCTGCACCTGGCGGTGGATGCACATGGCCGCCAGCGTGTCCATGTTTCCGAAGTATTCATAGAAGGTGCCCAGGCCCACGCCGGCCACGGCGGCCACCTCGCGCACCGTGGTGCGCTCGTAGCCCTGCTCGATCACAAGCCGAACAAAGGCGTCCTGCAGCGCCTGCGACGTGGCCTGCGCGCGCGATTGCAGGGGGCGGCGCCGCACTTTGGGCGGCTGCGGCTGCTGCCGTGAAACCCGAACACCTTTGCTGGGCATTTTTCCTAGACTTTTGCGTTGAGACCAACGATCACGGAGACACGCATGAGCACCGGCCAGACATTGCAGACAGGGCACACCTGGAACACGCACGACGTCCTGAACCAGGTCGACGAACTCACCGACTTCAACCTGCTGGAGGCCGACCCTGCCCTGGCCGAGGCCCTTCAGCGCAACGGCGCCGCGCGCCACATTCCTTCGCTGTCGCGCTATGCGCAGCAGCTGGGCGAGCGCGCCACCTGGGAACTGGCCGAGCAGGCCAACCGCCACACGCCCGAGCTGCACCGCTTCGACGCGCGCGGCCGCATCATCGACGCCGTGGAGTTCCACCCGAGCTGGCACACGCTGCTGGGACTATACCGGCAGCAGGGGCTGATCTCCCTGCCCTTCGAGGACAGCAGCGCGGGCCGCTGGAGCGCCTGGGCCGCAGGTTTTTACCTGCACGGCCAGGTCGAACAGGGCACGCTGTGCCCGGCCACCATGACCACGGCCGCCATCCCGCTGCTGCAAAAGGAACCGGCGCTGTGGCAGCAGCTGCAGGGCAAGCTGTTCAGCCACGAATACGATCCGCGCGACCTGCCCGTGGCCGACAAGGCATCGATGTGGCTGGGCATGGGCATGACCGAGAAGCAGGGCGGCTCCGACGTGCGCGCCAACACGACGGTGGCCATGCCGGTGCACGCCGGCGGGCGTGGCGGCGAGTACCTGCTGCGCGGCCACAAGTGGTTCTTCTCGGCACCCATGTGCGATGCCCACCTGGTGGTGGCGCGCATGGGGGAAGGCGGTGGGCAGGCCTGCTTCTACGTACCGCGCTGGCGCCCGGACGGCAGCAGGAATGCCGTGCGCGTGCAGCGCCTGAAGGACAAGGTGGGCAACCGCAGCAACTCCAGCAGCGAAGTGGAGTTCGAGGACGCCTGGGGCATCCTGATGGGCGAGGAAGGCCGGGGCATTCCCACCATCATCGAGATGGCTACCTACACCCGCCTGAACTGCGTGCTGGGCAGCGCCGCCATCCTGCGCTCGGCCACGGTGCAGGCCCTGGCCTATGCACGCCGGCGCAGCGTCTTCGGCAAGCTGCTGGCCGAGCAGCCGCTGATGCGCACCGTGCTGGCCGACCTGGCGCTGGAAAGCGAGGCCGCGCTGCAGATCGCCATGCGCCTGGCCCAGGCCTATGAGCGTGGAGGCGACGAGGGCGATCCGCTGGAGCGCGCCTGGAAACGCATCATGACGCCAGCGGCCAAGTTCTGGGTCTGCAAGCGCGGCGTGGAGCTGACGGGCGAGGCCATGGAGGTGCTGGGCGGCAACGGCTATGTGGACACGGGCGTGATGGCGCGCCTGTTCCGCGAGGCGCCCGTGAACTCGATCTGGGAAGGCTCGGGCAACGTCATGTGCCTGGACGTGCTGCGTGCCATCTCGCGCGAGCCCGACGGCGCGCAGCTGCTGCTGCAGGACCTGATCGACACGGCAGCGGGCGAGCCCGCGTTGCTGCAGCAGGCGCAATCGCTGGCCCGGCGCCTGTCCGGCCCGCCTGACCAGATCGAGGCCCAGGCACGCCGCCTGGTGCAGGACCTGGTGCTGCTGGCCCAGGCCTGCCTGCTGCGCCGCCATGCGCCGCCCGCCATGGCCGATGGCTTCATCGCCACGCGCCTGGGGGCGCAGCAGGGCGCCATGGTGGCGGGCGCCTTCGACCCCGCAGGCCTGGACATCGCCGCCATCCTGCAGCGCGCGCTGCCCGCCTGAAGCGGCCGCCGGCCCACCACACAACAAAGCACAAGGAGACAAGACATGAACCTGCTCGACGCCTTCGACAGCGCCGTGCGCAAGACGCCCGCCAAGGCCTTTCTGCGCGACCGCGGCGCCTCCATCAGCTATGCCGACATGCAGCGGCGCTCGCAGCGCGCGGCCGCCGTGCTCCAGGCCCAGGGCGTGGGCCGGGGCGATACCGTGGCCCTGATGTGCCTGAACACGCCGGGCTTTGTCGAAGCCCTGTTCGGCGCCTGGCGCCTGGGCGCCGCGCTGGTGCCCGTCAACCACAAGCTGCAGGCGCCCGAGCTGCAGTACATCCTCGACCACGCGCAGTGCAAGGCCCTGGTGTTTGACGCCGCACTCGCGCCCGTGGTCGCCGCCGCGCAGCACCCCTGCGCCCGCCTTGTGACCGAGGCGCAAGAGGCAGTCACGGGTGTCCAGGACTGGGACACGCTGGTGGCAGCCGCCAGGCCCATGGAAGGCACGCGGCCCGCCGATGGCGACATCGCCCAGGTGCTCTACACCTCGGGCACCACGGGCCGGCCCAAGGGCTGCCTGCTGAGCCACCGCGCCGTCACGCTGGCGGCGATCACGGCCGCGCTGGGCCTGTCCATCACGCGCGAGGAACGCACGCTGATGGCCATGCCCATCTGGCACTCCTCACCGCTCAACAACTGGTTTGGCGGCACGCTGTACATGGGGGGCACCGTGGTGCTGCTGCGCGAATACCACCCGCAGCATTTCCTGCAGGCCGTGCAGGACGAGGGCGTGACGCTGTACTTCGGCGCCCCCGTCTCCTACTTTGCGCCGCTGCAGATGCTGCCCGACTTTGCCCGCTACGACCTGAGCAGCGTGCGCGCCTGGGTCTACGGCGGCGGCCCCATCGGTGCCGAGATGGCACACAAGCTGGCCACGGCCTACCGCAGCGACCGCTTCTACCAGGTCTACGGCATGACCGAGACCGGCCCCACGGGCACCACGCTCTACCCCGAGGAGCAGGTGGAGCGGGCCGGCTCCATCGGCCGCGTGGCCCTGCCCGGCGTGGACATGCGCGTGGTGCGCGACAACGGCGAGGATGCCGGCCCCGGCGACACCGGCGAGATCTGGCTGCGCACCGGCAGCGTGATGGACGGCTATCTGCACGACGCCCAGGCCACGGCTGCCGCCTTCGCACCGGGCGGCTGGTACCGCACGGGCGATCTTGCGCGCCTGGACGACGCGGGCTACCTCTTCATCGTGGACCGGACCAAGGACATGGTCATCACGGGTGGCGAGAACGTGTATTCCAAGGAGGTGGAGGACGCGCTGTCGGCCCATCCCCAGATCGCCGATGTCGCCGTCGTGGGCCGGCCCCACGCCGAATGGGGCGAGACCGTCGTCGCCCACGTGGTGCCGCGCGGCGAGGCCGCGCCGCAGGCCGAGGCACTGCAGCAGTTCCTGGCCGACAGGCTGGCGCGCTACAAGATCCCGCGTGAATTCGTCTTTGCGGCCAGCCTGCCGCGCACGCCCACTGGCAAGCTGCAGAAGTTTCTGCTGCGTCAGGAGCGCAGCGCCACCTGAGGCGCCGGCCTCCTGCGTGGCCTACTTCGCGGCCTTGAAATCCGACTCGCTCATGCCGCGCCGCCAATAGGCCACGACCAGCTGCTCGTGCTTTTCCAGCCCGCGCTCCTCGCGCGCCCACTGGCGCACGGCCTGGGCGGTGTCGAACTCGCCAGCGGCCCAGACGAAGCGGCTGGGTGGATGACCGGCCAACGCATCCGGCCAGCGCACGGCGCGCAGCGCGTCGATCAGCAGCGTGGTGGTGCCGGCCTCGGCAGCGCCCCGGTGCAGCCAGTGCCATTGCAGACCTTCGGGCGCCTGCACGGGCTGCTCGTCCTGCGGACCCTGGACTTCGGCAAACACATGGCCGCGCGTGTGCGCCGGCAGGGCGGCCGCAATGCGCAGCATGGCCGGCAGGCCGGTGTCGTCGCCGGCCAGCAGCATCCAGTCGGCCGGGGTGGCCGTGCGCCCGCCGGGGCCGGTCATGCCGATGCGCTGGCCCGGCTGGGCGCGCGCGGCCCAGGCGGACCCGGGGCCGGCGTCCTCGTGCAGCACGAAATCCACGTCGATCCATCCGTTGGCGCCGTCTTGGGCCACACCCATCGCACGCATGGTGTACGTGCGCATGTCGAGGCGCATGTCGCCCTCGGGCAGGCGCAGCAGGCCGCTGGCCGACAGCGTGGGCCATTCGGGCTCGGTCACGCCCGGCTGCGGAAACAGCAGCTTGACGTGGATGTTGGTGTCCTGCGCATAGCGCGCCATGTCGTCACAGGCAAAGCGCACGCGGCGCATGTGCGGCGTGAGATCGCGCACGGCCAGCACCCGCAGCTCGCGGAAGGCCGGCGGGCGCTGCAGCGCGGCGCCGTCACCCTCCCAGGCCAGGGAGCCGTCGGCGGCGCCCGTGGCCTCCAGCAGCAGGTGGGCCAGCATGAGCTTCATGTCCTGCAGCAGCTCCACGCCGGGTGCCGCCACCTCGGCATGGACCTGCCGGCCCTCCAGCCACAGCTGGCCCCGGCCACCTTCGTAGTCGGCCACCCAGCGCGCGCCTTCGCGGCGCACGGTGATGTCGTGCTCCTGCATGTGCCCGACGATGGCGGCGATGGCCTCCTCGGCCCTGTCCATGCGCACCGAAGTGCGTGCCTGCAGCTGTGTCATTGACGGATGTCCTTTCGTTCGGTGATTGCAGCATCGCGCGGCGCCCGCGGGGTTTGCGCCAGCCCCGCCGACGTTTGCGCAGCGCGCCCATAAGCCCATAAGCCCATCAGGCCCTCAGAGCCTGGCGCGCACCAGCTTGGGAGAGATGCCGAAGCGGCGCTTGAAGGCCGTGGAGAAATTGGCGGCGCTGGAATAGCCGGCCGCATGCGCGACCTCGGAGACGCTGCAGCCCGTCTGCTCCAGCGCGGCCCAGGCGCGTTCCAGCCGCTGCTCGCGCCGGTACCCGTCGATGCTCGATCCGTAGGCCAGGCGGAACTGGCGCTGCAGGGCGCTGGCGCTCAGGCCGACCTCGCGCGCGATCTCGGCCAGCGGGCGGCAGCCGTCGCCGCCGCTGTCCAGCAAGGCCTTGAGGCGCGCCATGCGCCGGTGTTCGCGCACGCCCAGCACGCCCGGCACGGTCTGCGCCGGATCGGGCTCGGGCGCGTCCAGCGCCTGCACGGCCTCGTGCACCAGCTCCAGCGCGCGGCTGGCCAGCAGCAGGGGGGCAGAGCCTTCGCGCGCCAGCTGGATGATCTGCTCGGCCACCGCCACGGCGCGCGGCGATGGCTGCCAGGGCTGTATGGCCAGCAACTGCTGCTCCATCCAGTGCCGCAGCAGCGGTGGCGCGACCATGGGCAGGGCCTGGGCGGCAAACCATTGCGGCTGAACGGTGATGCTGAGCTTGCGCTCGAACTTGCCGCGCCGCCAATGCCGCATGAACATGTCGCCGGGCCGCGAATGGATGACGGCGCCGCAGGCCTGCACATGGGCACCGGCCGGGCTGGCGGGCGCCACCTGCATCTGCAGGCCCTGGCTGCCGAAGGCCACGTCCACGCAGCCCTCCAGCAGCACGACCAGGTGCAGCCCCGGCACGGCCGGCGAACGCGTGCTCATGGTGCGCAGGTCGCGCGCCTCCACGCCATGCAGCCACAGGCCGGGCTGGACCTGCCAGGACTGCAGGTGCCCGGCCAGCAGCGCGTCCTCGGCCGTGACCTCGGCGTCGAGGATGCGGTAGTCGGGACCGCTGAAGTCGCAGGCACGCAGCGTGCCCCGCCCCAGCCAGCGCGGAGGGCGTGCAGGTGTTTGGACAGAGGAAAGAGCCATGGCCAGCCGGAGCGGTGTGCGCCCCAAAGACAAGAATGATTCTCATTTTATGGATCGCGCCGGTGCGGCGCTTTCTGCGGGGAATCCATGGCGTGCCCTGCCGCGCGCCCGGGCCGCCGTGCGCCACAATGCGTGATGCTCAGCCTCCAAGACATCCAGAACGCCGCCGACCGCCTGCGCGGCGCCGTGCTCGAAACGCCCTGCGTGGAATCGCGCACGCTGTCCCAGATCACGGGAGCGCAGGTCTACCTCAAGTTCGAGAACCTGCAGTTCACGGCCTCGTTCAAGGAACGCGGCGCCCTCAACAAGCTGGCCCAGCTCTCGCCCGAGGAGCGCGCACGCGGCGTGGTCGCCATGAGCGCCGGCAACCATGCCCAGGGCGTGGCCTACCACGCGCAGCGCCTGGGCGTGCGTGCCGTCATCGTCATGCCGCGCTTCACGCCGGGGGTGAAGGTGGAGCGCACGCGCGGCTTCGGCGCCGAGATCGTGCTGCACGGCGACTCCCTGGCCGAGGCGCGCCAGCACGCCTACACGCTGGCCGAGCAGCAGGGCCTGTGCTTCGTCCACCCCTATGACGACGAGCAGATCGCGGCGGGCCAGGGCACGCTGGCGCTGGAGATGCTGGCCGAGCAGCCCGACCTGGACCAGCTCATCGTGGCCATCGGCGGCGGCGGCCTGATCGCGGGCGTGGCCACGGCGGCCAAGGGGCTGAACCCGGACATCGAGATCATCGGCGTGCAGACCCAGCGCTTTCCGTCCATGTTCAATGCCGTGCGCCAGGCCGGGCTGCCGATGGGCACCTCGACCATCGCCGAGGGCATTGCCGTCACCCAGCCCGGCGCGATCACGCAGGAAGTCGTATCGCGCCTGGTGGACGACATGCTGCTGGTCGACGAAGGCGACATCGAGCAGGCCGTGCTCATGCTGCTGGAGATCGAGAAGACCCTGGTCGAGGGTGCGGGCGCCGCGGGCCTGGCCGCGCTGCTGCGCCATCCGCAGCACTTCGCGGGCAAGAAGGTGGGGCTGATCCTGTCGGGCGGCAACATCGACCCGCTGCTGCTGGCGGCCATCATCGGGCGCGGCATGGTGCGCTCCGGGCGGCTGGCGCGCATCAAGGTCAGCGCGCGCGACGTGCCCGGCGTGCTGGCGCGCATCACGGCCACGGTGGCGGCGGCGGGCGCCAATATCGAGGAAGTCCACCACCAGCGCGCCTTCACCATGCTGGCCGCGCAGAGCGTGGAAATCGAGCTGGTGCTGCAGACCCGCAACAAGGCCCACATCGAAGAGGTCATCGCTGCCCTGCAGGCCGAAGGCATGCAGGTCAACGCCGTCTAGAGCCCTAGCAGGCCCCTGGCCCCTTGTGTCATGGCTTTCCCCGAAGGCGCGGGCGGGCAGGCCTGCCTAGAATGGGGCATCCCCATTGGCAGCCAGGAGCTTTTGCATGTCGCATGATCCCGCAGCGAACCACGGCGAGCAGTCGCCCCCCGAAGACGCCACCGAGGCCATCGTCCCCTATATGCCCGTCATCCTGCCCCTGGCAGGTGCCGTGATGATGTTTCTGCTGGCCTTCATCGCCGTCAACATGGCCTGATACGGCCCCTTCGCCCCCTGCTCCGAGCCCCGCTTTGCGGGGCTTTTTGTTTGCCTATTGCATAGGCAAACAGACAGAGCATCTTGCATATTTCAATGCACAGAATGCATAGTTTTTGCCATTCGTTTGCTGACAAATTCGTGACCGCTCCCTAGAATCGAATCCCCAGCCGGTGCGCCGCCAGCTTCCGCCAGCGCCGCCTCGCCGCCCCGAGAAGAGCTTCCTTCGCGCGCCGACTGAACAAGAGCCCGTTTCTCAAAGTTGGTGCGGCAACAGGCGCGTCCCCTTTGAAAAACTGGTTTTTTCAATTGAAGGAAGCTCCGCGATGAACGCACCCGTCATGCAAGGCCTGAACATCCAGGCCCCTGCCTACGTCAAGAACAGCCGACTGATCGCCTGGGTGGCCGAGATGGCCGCACTGTGCAAGCCCGCCCGGATCCACTGGTGCGACGGCTCCCAGGAAGAGTACGAGCAGCTGTGCCAGCAGCTCGTCGATGCCGGCACCTTCAAGAAGCTCGATCCCGTCAAGCGCCCCGGCAGCTACCTGGCCTGGTCCGACCCGTCCGACGTGGCGCGCGTCGAGGACCGCACCTACATCTGCTCGGCCAACAAGGAAGACGCAGGCCCGACCAACAACTGGATGGCCCCGAACGAGATGCGCGCCACGCTGCAGCCGCTGTTCGACGGCTGCATGGCCGGCCGCACCATGTATGTGGTGCCTTTCTCCATGGGCCCCCTGGGCTCGCCCATCGCCCACGTGGGCGTGGAGCTGTCCGACAGCGCCTATGTGGCCGTCAACATGAAGATCATGACCCGCATGGGCCGTGCCGTGTATGACGTGATCGGCGTCGAAGGCGAGTTCGTTCCCTGCGTGCACACCGTGGGCGCGCCCCTGGCCGAAGGCGAGAAGGACCAGACCAGCTGGCCCTGCAACAAGACCAAGTACATCGTCCACTACCCCGAGACGCGCGAAATCTGGAGCTATGGCTCGGGCTACGGCGGCAACGCCCTGCTGGGCAAGAAGTGCTTTGCGCTGCGCATCGCCTCCACCATGGGCCGCGACCAGGGCTGGCTGGCCGAGCACATGCTCATCCTGGGCGTGACCAACCCCCAGGGCAAGAAGTACCACGTGGCTGCGGCCTTCCCCAGCGCCTGCGGCAAGACCAACTTCTCCATGCTGGTGCCGCCCAAGGTCTTCGAAGGCTGGAAGGTCACCACCATCGGCGACGACATCGCCTGGATCAAGCCCCAGGCCGACGGCTCGCTGCGCGCCATCAACCCCGAAGCCGGCTACTTCGGCGTGGCTCCGGGCACGAACTACCACACCAACCCCAACTGCATGGCCAGCCTCGACAAGAACGTGATCTTCACGAACGTCGCGCTGACCGATGACAACGACGTGTGGTGGGAAGGCATGGACAAGGACACCGGCAAGCAGCCCGATCACCTGATCGACTGGCAAGGCAAGGACTGGACGCCCCAGATCGCCCGCGAAACCGGCGCCAAGGCCGCCCACCCCAACGCCCGCTTCACCGTGGCCGCGACCAACAACCCCGCGCTGGACGAAGCCTGGGACGATCCCAAGGGCGTGAAGATCGACGCCATCATTTTCGGCGGCCGCCGCTCCACCACCGTGCCGCTGGTGACCGAGGCCCGCAACTGGACCGAAGGCGTCTACATGGCCGCCACCATGGGTTCGGAAACCACGGCCGCCGCCTTCGGCGCCCAGGGCGTGGTGCGCCGCGACCCCTTCGCCATGCTGCCGTTTGCCGGCTACAACATGAGCGACTACTTCCAGCACTGGCTCACGCTGGGCGCCAAGATCGAAGGCCAGGGCGCCGTCCTGCCCAAGATCTTCACCACCAACTGGTTCCGCAAGAACGCCGATGGCAAGTTCGTCTGGCCCGGCTACGGCGAGAACATGCGTGTCCTGAAGTGGATGATCGACCGCCTCGAAGGCCAGGCCCAGGGCGAGCAGACCGCCTTCGGCATTGCGCCCCAGTACGCCGAGATCAACTGGACCGGCCTGGACTTCTCCGCCGACCAGTTCGCCAGCGTGACCAGCATCGACAAGGCCGCCTGGGCCGAGGAAATGCAGCTGCACACCGAGCACTTCGACAAGCTGGCCCACAAGCTGCCCCAGGAGCTGCTGGTGACCAAGGCCGAACTGGAAAAGCGCCTGGGGACATAAAGCTCCCCCTGAGCGGCTACGCCGCTTCCCCCTCTCGCTTCGCGGGGGGACGGCACCCTCGGTGCGGGGCGGCCCTTCCTCGGTGCCCCTTGCTTTGAGCAGCGCCAGTTTCATGGACTGTGGAAGATGCACAGAACAATGAATCCCTGAGTAGCTCTCGACCCATGGAAAAAGCCTCGCAGTGCGAGGCTTTTTTGTGGCGTTTCAACGACGCCCCCCAGACAACAAAAAAGCCGCGCCTTGTGGGCAGCGGCTTTTTTGGAGGAGCACCGAAAGGCGCCCCAGGCAGAGATCAGTTGCCTTGACGATCCATGGCGCGGGCCAGATCGGCCATCAGACGGGCGTCCTGCAGGGCGGCATTCCAGATGCGCTCGTCGGCAGCGGCCTGCTGGCGGCTCTCGGTCCAGGCGCGGTAGCCGGCGCGGGCCATCATGGCAGCGCGGCGGGCGGGAGCGGAGAACAGGGCCAGGCCCATGAAGGCGGCAACCCACAGCACCACCCAGGCGCCCAGCATGTGGCCGTCGGTCCAGTTGTGGGCGACCTCGTTGACCACCACCATCAGCGCGGCCACCAGGGCAGCGAGCAGCAGGGCGCTGGCGCCACGCTTGCCGGAGAAACGCTTGGCAGCGCTCTTGCGGTCATCGGCGGCTTGATAGACATGCACCACACCAGGGTGCTCGACACAGTAGGAGTTGTAAATGAAGTTGCTCATGGCAGATAAACCCAGTTAAATAGCCGCTTTTGACGGCGTGGCGGGCGACTAGGTGTAACTATAGGGTTTACCCTAGAGCTCTTCAAATTTATATCTTGAATCTGTAGCATTCACGCCAGTGATGACTCAGCGCCCGCCGCCATGTCTGCCCTGAACTTCCGCACACTGGATCTGAACCTGCTGCGCGTCTTTGACGAGGTGATGGCAGAGCGCAGCCTGACGCGGGCGGCCCACAAGCTGGCCATCACCCAGCCGGCCGTGAGCAACGCCCTGCGCCGCCTGCGCGAGGCGCTGGGCGACGAGCTCCTGGTGCGCCAGGGCCAGGGCGTGGAGCCCACGCCGCGCGCGCTGGCGCTGTGGCCCGTGATCCGCGAGGCGCTGCAGCAGCTGCAGGACACGCTGACGCCAGGCGAATTCCATCCTTCCACCGCCACCGCCACCTTTGTGCTGGCCATGGCCGACGCCACGGCGGCCACGCTGATCCCGCCCATGTTCAGCCTGCTGGAGCGCGAGGCGCCCGGCGTGGGCATCCGCGTGCTGCCGCTGACCACGCGCGACCCGCGCGGCCTGCTGGAGGCCGGCGAGGCCGACATGGCCGTGGGCTACTTCCCCGCCGCGCTGGCCGACCTGACGGCGCGCGCGCAGTCGGGCGCCCTGGTGGCCTTCGACAGCCGGCGCCTGTACGAAGGCGAGTACCTGTGCGTGATGCGCCAGGGCCATCCGCTGGCCGATGTGCCGCTGACGCTGGACAACTACTGCGCGGCGCGCCACATGCTGGTGAGCTTCTCGGGCCGCTCCTTCGGTTTCATCGACGAGGCCCTGGCTTCGCTGGGCCGCACGCGCCAGGTGGTGCTCACCGTCAACCAGTTCTTCACGGCCGGGCGCGTGGTCATGAACTCCAACCTGCTGACCATCCTGCCGCGCCACTTCGTGCCCGTGACCGGCATGGCCGACAAGCTGGTGCTGCGCGAGCTGCCCTTCGACGTGCAGCCCGTGCATGTGGACGCGCTGTGGCGCCGGCGCGGCCAGCACCCGCAGGCCTATGAATGGCTGCTGCGCACGCTCACGCGCTCGGCCGAGGCCACCTTCCCGCACACCTGAGAGCGTGTTGCGGGGGCGCGCGCCAGCGCAGGTTCTACACTTGGCCGCATGAAGATCCAGCTGCTGTCCGACCTGCACCTCGAGGCCCATCCGCATTTCATCGCCGAGCCCGCACCCGATGCCGACGTGCTGGTGCTTGCCGGCGACATAGGCTCCTACCAAAGCGGCAGCCTGCTGCAAGGCGAGCACTTCGGGCTGGAGCGTTTCTCTCCCCTGCCCCAGTACGCGGGCTGGCCCTGTCCCGTGATCTTCGTGCCGGGGAACCATGAGTACGACATGCAGGACTTCGACGCCGCCCATGCCCGCCTGCGCGCCGCCTGCGAGCGCATGGGCATGGTCTGGCTGGAGCGCGAGACCGCCGTGCTGGGCGGCGTGCGCTTCGTGGGCACCACGCTGTGGAGCGACTACGACGCCATGTCCATGCACGAAGGCGTGAGCGACCTGACCCGGCTGCTCAAGCTGCGCGAGAAGGCCTTCCGCGCCGCCAACTTCTACCTGCACAAGACCGGCGGCACGCGCGGCGGCGAGCCCTTTCTGGCCGAGCCCATGCGCGAGCAGTCGCTGGTCTGCCAGCAATGGCTGCGCCAGGCGCTGGCCCGGCCTTTCGACGGCCCCACGGTGGCCGTCACGCATTTCGCGCCCAGCCTGCGCAGCGCCGATCCGCGCTATGGCCTGGTGCCCGGCACGGCCGGCTTTTGCAATGTGCTCGACGATCTGCTGCCCTTTGCCGATCTGTGGCTGCACGGCCACCTGCATTCGCCCAGCGACTATGTGGCCGAGGGCCTGCGCGACGATGGCAGCGCCTGGCGCTGCCGCGTGGTGGCCAACCCGCTGGGCTATGCACGCAAGGGCGAGCAGGAGGGCTTTTTCCCGCGCTCTACCATCGAGTTGCCGGTGCACATGACCGCAGGGGCGGCAGAGGTGGCAGATGCGCCGGTCCGCGCTTGACCTGGATCAAGCACTCCATCCCGGCTTGGGCTTAGTCTTGGGCCATACCAAAGGAGGACTTTCATGAACATCCTGCTCGCAGTCGATGGCAGCCCCTACACCCAGAAGATGCTGGCCTACCTGACCTCGCACCCCGAGATCCTGGGCTCCGCCCACAGCTACAGCGCCATCACCGTCCAGCCCCAGCTGCCGGCCCGCGCGCGCGCCGCCCTGGGCAAGGAGGTGGTGGACGAGTACTACGCCGAGGAATCGACCAAGGTGCTGGACCCCGTGTGCAGCTACCTGGCCGAACACGGCGTGCAGGCCACGCGCCTGAGCAAGGTGGGCCCGGTCGCCGACTCCATCATCAAGGCCGCCGAGGAAGGCAAGTTCGACCTGCTGGTCATGGGCACGCATGGCCATGGCGCGCTGGGCCGCCTGGTCATGGGCTCGGTCAGCACCCAGGTGCTGGCCGGCAGCCAGGTGCCGGTGCTGCTGATCCGCTGATCCGCTGCACCGTGGACATGCGGCGCCCATAACCAGAAAAAGCAAAGCGCAGGCTTCACGGCGCAATGAACCAAAGACGGCTCCCCGCGGGAGCCGTCTTTTTTTGCATGGCAGCTTGCCACCATCGTGCATGGCCTGCCGTCACCGGGCTGTCACAGCCGCCTTTTACAGTCGCGCGATTTGTCACACAGGGGATGGTGAGCATGCGCATGGATACTTTGGATTGGCGGCACAAGGCGATTGCAACGGCCTGCCTGGCCCTGTGTGGCGCTGCATGGTCCGCGCCCTTCACCCCGGGCAACCTGGTGGCCTACCGCGTGGGCACCGGCACGGGCGCCCTGCCTGTGTACCTGGACGAGTACCGCGTGGACGGCACCCTGGTCCAATCGCTGCCGCTGTCAGGCGGTGCAACGCCGCTGACGGCCAGCAGCAAGGGCTCGGAAGGCCTGCTCAACCGCTCGGACAATGGCCTGTGTCTGGTGGTTCCCGGCTATGCCGTGGCCACCGGCGGCACCGAGCCCAACGGCGTCACGGCAGCGGCGGCCCAGCGCGCCGTGGCCGTGGTGGGATTCGACTCCGACGTGAAAAGCCTGCGCCCGCTTGGCACCACGGCCTTCAGCAAGGACACCATCCGCGGGGCAGCCAGCAGCGACTGCGGCGCCGTCTGGGCCAGCGGCAAGGGCACGGCCACGGCCAACAATGGCGTCTGGCACGTGGCTGCCGACGGCACGGGCATCTCCCAACTGAACAGCAGCAATGTCCAGGGCCTGGCGGTCGCCGGCGGCCAGTTGATCGCCGCCATCAACGGCGGCTCGCTCAACCAGATCGGCACGAATTTGCCGACCACGGGCATCCAGACGGCCCTGCCCCTGGCGGGCCTGACGCCCTCCACCTACCGCGGCATCGCCTTCCTGCAACTCGATGGCGGCCCCGCCCTGGCGAACACCGTCTACGTGGCGGACAACGATACCGGCGCCATCCGGAAATTCCGCCTCTCGATGGACGGCACCAGCTGGCAGCCCGCAGGCTCCATTGCCGGCCTGTCCAAGGTCCACGGCCTGGCCGCCTTCGATACCGGCGGCGGCAATGTGATGCTGATGGCCACCGACACCACGGGCCGCCTGTACCGCGCCTTCGATCACGGCGGCTACGCCGGCACGCTGTCGGGCACGGCCGAGTCCATCGCCGCGCCGCAGGACGGCGTGTTCTATGGCGTGGCCTGGGCTCCGCTGGAGACCGTGCCGGCGACCGTGCCCGCCGCCCCCTCCAACCTGGCGGCCACCCCGGCCGGCAACCGCGTGACGGCCGCCTGGGACGCCGTGCCGGGCGCCGCCTACTACGTGGTGGAGCTGTCGCAGGACAGCTTTGCATCGGTAGCCTCCACGGCCGTGGCCCTGGGCAACAGCCAGGCGCTGGAAGGCCTGCAGCCCGGCAGCTATACGCTGCGCGTGCGCGCCGTCAACGGCCTCGGCGGGAGCACGGCTGCAGTGAGCGTGCCTTTCATGGCCTCGGCCCCGCCGACGGCCTCGCTGCCCGAACTGACCGCGTTTTCCGGCGTGGTCGGCGACGCCAACGACCCGCTGGCCTCGGCAGGCATCGGCTTCACGGTGCAGGATGCGGGGGGCGCTGGCGGCGTACAGGTCACTGCGCGTTCGAGCAACCAGGCGGTGGTGGCCGACGCCGGCCTGGCCGCGTCCAACCAGGCCGGCAACGCCGTGCTCAGGATCACGCCCACCGGCGTGGGCTATGCCGACATCACCGTCACGCTGACCAACGCGGGGGGCGCCTCCGTCAGCCGCACCATCAAGTACGCGGCCTCGGCCAACACCGCGGCCAACACCAGCCCGCGCTGGCTGGCCGGGCGCTCGGACGCATCGACGGCCATCGTCATCGATGCCGCCACCATGCTGGTGGGCGACGACGAGGCGCCCGCCCAGGATGCCTCGGGCAATGCGCTGCCGGCCGGCAACTCCTTCTCGGCCTATGGCCCGGCCGGCGGGCTGCCCATCAAGCCGCTGATGCTGGACAGGACCGCTCTGGGCCTGGCCGATGCCGCCGCCTGCACCGCCCCCGGCCTCACGGGCCTGGACAGCTGCAAGAGCGACGAGGAAATGGACATCGAGGCCAGCTTTGCCCTGGACAGCCGCGTGTACGTGGCGGGCTCGCACTCCAACAACAAGAGCGGCAAGTCGCGCACCGACCGCTGGCGCCTGGCGGCGATGGATGTGACCGGCTCCGGCGCCTCCACGGCGCTGACCGCCAGTGGCTACTACCGCTGGCTGCGCGAGGACCTGCGCAGCTGGGACGCGGCCGCGCATGACGGCCTTGCCGCCAACTACCTGGGCCTGGTGGCCAGCTCGGACGGCGGCGCCACCAAGGCGCCCGAGGCCGAGACGATGAGCGGCTTTTCCATCGAAGGCATGTCCACCAGCCCCGACAACGGCGCCGCCTGGCTGGGCTTTCGCGCGCCGCTGGTGCCGGCGCCGGGCGCGCCCGCCGTCACGGCCGACGACGCCACGGGCCGCACGCATGCGCTGATCGTGCCCGTGACCAACTTCGCGGCCCTGCCTGCGGCCGATGGCGGCAGCAAGGGCAGCGCGACCATGGGCCAGCCGATTCGCCTGGACCTGGGCGGCCGCGGCATCCGCGAAATCCGCAAGAACGCGGCCGGCGAGTACCTGATCATTGCAGGCCCCTCGGCCAGCGCCACGGGCACCGCGCCGCGCAACTTCCAGCTCTACTCCTGGGATGGCCGCGTGAACCGCGCAGGCCTGGCCCTGAACCTGCGCCCGCGCGCTGCCGAACTGGCCGCCATCACCGTGCCCAATACCGCCTGCTCGGCCGAAGGCATAGGCGCCATGCCGGCCAGCCTGGACGCAGGCGGCAGCGTGGACATCATCAGCGACTGCGGCGATGCCGATTTCTACGGCGATGGCACCGTGGCCAAGGACCTGCCCTATGCCGCCTGGAAAAAGGCGCGCCTGGACAGCCTGGCGGTGCCGGCGCTGTCCACCGTGGCCCTGTCCGCCCAGGCCGTGGACCAGACATCGGCCGCGGTCCAGGCCACGCCCAGCGTGGGCGGCAGCCTGCGCGCCGTGGCCCTGCCCGCCAATGCGCCCGTCCCCAGCTGGGAACAGGTCATGGCCGGCCTGGATGCCGCCGGCCTGCCAGCCCCTGCCAGCAACACGGTCAGCACCACAGCCGGCACGGCCGCCACGCTGTCCTTCACCGGCCTGGACCCTGCCGTGAGCTACCGCGTGCATGCGGTCAACCTGCCGGCATCGGGCACGGCCAGCGCGCCGGCTGTGCTGGCCCTGAGCAAGCCCGTGCCCATCGGCACGCAGATCGGCACGGGCAGCAACACGGCGGGTGTCAGCAACGGCACGGGCAATGTGGGTGCAGACCAGTGGCAGTTCGCCTCGAACTCGGCAGGCTTTCAGCCCGCGCCCTCGCAAAGCCCGCTGCCGGGCAACCTGCGTCTGCCCTACGGCAGCCTGAGCTTCGTGCTCATGGGCGGCACGCCGGGCTCCATGGCCACCATCCGCATGGACCTGCCTGAAGCCGCGCCCGCCCAGGCCACGCTCTGGAAGTACGGCCCCACGGCCGCCACGCCCACGGCGCACTGGTATGAGCTGAGCGCCTCGGCCTACCGCTTCGCACCCGACCGCCGCTCGGTGAGCTTCGACATCACCGACGGGCAGACGGGAGACAGCGACCTGACCGTCAACGGCGTCATCGTGGACCCCGTGGCGGTGGCCGCGCCTGCGGCCCTGCCGCCCGGCGCCACGGCCACCCCCGTGCCCGGCCTGTCCACACTGGCCCAGGCGCTGCTGGCGCTGGCCCTGGGCGGCATGGCCGCACTGCGCCGCCGCCGCGGCTGACGCCAGCCCCCGCCAGCACCGGCAGCGCCCGGTGCCCCTTCAAGCCCCTGCACGGTTCGCCGCGCAGGGGCTTTTTGCTGCGGCCTGGGAAAACCCTGAATCCACCGTGTTGACGGGGCTTGTTGCAAAAACAATAATTACCACGTTAACTAAATTCACACCATGCAGATTCAGCCCTTTCTCCTGGATGACGGCCTTGCGCTGGGCACGGTCTACGGCACGCTGCTCAACCAGCAGGCCACCGTGCAGCGCCTGTCGCCGCAGTTCGACAGCGCGCCCTACAAGGCCGCTCCGCGCGCCCCCGTGCTCTACCTCAAGCCACGCAACACCTGGGCACGCGACGGCGCATCGGTGGCCGTGCCGGCCGATCCCGGCGAGGTCCGCGTCGATGCCAGCATCGGCCTGGTGATCGGCCGCAGCGCCACGCGCGCCAGCGAAGCAACGGCTATGGACCATGTGGCCGGCTGGCTGATCGCCAGCGACCTCACGCTGCCGCACGAGAACTACTACCGCCCCGCCATCCGCCAGCGCTGCCGCGACGGTTTCTGCCCGCTGGGCGCCCTCGTTCGCGGCACAGGCTTTGACGCACAGGCGGCCACGCTCACGGTGTCCATCAATGGTGAACAGGTCTGGCAGCGCGGTTTTGCCGACCTGGTGCGCTCGCCCGCAAGGCTGCTGGCCGACGTGACCGAATTCATGACGCTGTCGCCCGGCGACGTGCTGCTGCTGGGCCCGGGCGAAGGCGCGCCGCTGGCGCGGCCCGGGGACCGCGTGGTCATCGAGGTGCCCGGCCTGGGCCGGCTCACGCATTCGGTGGTGGCAGAACAGGGAGCAGCAGCATGAAGCACGGACGCGTCATCTTCGAAGGACAGACCCTGCAGGTCACCAAAGGCCCGCACGGGCAGGTGCAGTTGCCCGATGGCCGCCTGGTGGCGGAGACCGCCGTGCAGTGGCTGCCGCCGCTGCAGTTCGGCACGGTCTTCGCGCTGGGCCTGAACTATGCGGACCATGCCAAGGAAATCGCCTTCAACAAGGCGCCCGAGGAACCGCTGGTCTTCCTCAAGGGCCCGAACACGCTGAACGGCCACCACGGCCACACGTACCGGCCCGCCGACGTGGCCTACATGCACTTCGAGTGCGAGCTGGGCGTGGTCATAGGCAAGACCTGCCGCAACGTGCGCCGCGAAGACGCCTACGGCGTGGTCGCCGGCTACTGCACGGCCAACGACTACGCCATACGCGACTACCTGGAGAACTTCTACCGGCCCAACCTGCGCGTGAAGAACCGCGACGGCGCCACGCCCGTGGGCCCATGGTTCGTCGATGCGGCCGATGTGCCCGACCCCATGAACCTGCGCCTGCGCAGCTGGGTCAACGGCGAGCTCAAGCAGGACGGCAGCACGCGCGACATGGTGCATGACATCCCCTCGCTGATCGCCCACCTGTCGGGCTTCATGACGCTGAACCCCGGCGATCTCATCCTCACCGGCACGCCCGACGGCGTGGCCGACTCCCGCGTGGGCGACGAGATCGTCACCGAGATCGAAGGCCTGGGCCGCCTGGTCAACACCATCGTCGGCGACGCGCCGGCCGCCTCCTGAAACCCATCGCACACGCCAAGGAATCCCCATGCGCATTGACCACCTGATCGACGGCAAGGCCGTCGCCGGCAAGGACTACTTCGAGACCGTCAACCCCGCCACCCAGGAGGTGCTGGCCGAGGTCGCCGCTGGCGGCGAGGCCGAGGTGCAGGCCGCCGTCGCCGCCGCGAAGAACGCCTTCCCGAAATGGGCCAACACGCCCGCCACCGAACGCGCCAAGCTCGTGCGCAAGCTGGGCGACCTGATCGCCCGCCATGTGCCCGAGATCGCGCAGACCGAGACCAACGACTGCGGCCAGGTCATCGCCCAGACGGGCAAGCAGCTGGTGCCGCGCGCGGCCGACAACTTCTACTACTTTGCCGAGATGTGCACGCGCGTGGACGGCCACACCTATCCCACGCCCACGCACCTGAACTACACCCTGTTCCACCCCGTGGGCGTGTGCGCGCTGATCTCGCCCTGGAACGTGCCCTTCATGACGGCTACCTGGAAGGTGGCGCCCTGCCTGGCCTTCGGCAACACGGCCGTGCTCAAGATGAGCGAGCTGTCGCCCATGACGGCCGCGCGCCTGGGCGAGCTGGCGCTGGAAGCGGGCATTCCGCCCGGCGTGCTCAACCTGGTGCACGGCTACGGCAAGGACGCGGGCGAGCCCCTGGTGCGCCACCGCGATGTGCGCGCAGTCTCGTTCACGGGCTCGACCCAGACCGGCAACCGCATCGTGCAGGCCGCCGGCCTCAAGAAGTTCAGCATGGAGCTGGGCGGCAAGAGCCCCTTCGTGATCTTTGACGACGCCGACTTCGAGCGCGCGCTGGATGCAGCCGTGTTCATGATCTTCTCCAACAACGGCGAGCGCTGCACGGCCGGCAGCCGCATACTGGTGCAAAAGGGCATCTATGCGAAATTCGTCGAGCGCTTCGTGGAGCGCGCCAGGAAGATCACCGTGGGCGATCCGCTGGACGAGTCCACCATCGTCGGCCCCATGATCAGCGCCAGCCACCTGGCCAAGGTGCGCCACTACATCGAACTGGGCCAGAAGGAAGGCGCCAGCATGCTGTGCGGCGGGCTCGATGCGCCCGTGCTGCCCGAGCGCGTGCGCAAGGGCAACTACGTGCTGCCCACGGTGTTTGCCGATGTGGACAACCGCATGCAGATCGCCCAGGACGAGATCTTCGGCCCCGTGGCCTGCATCATCCCCTTCAGCGACGAGGCCGAGGCCGTGCGCCTGGCCAACGATATCCAGTACGGCCTGTCCAGCTACGTCTGGACCGAGAGCGTGGGCCGCGCCCACCGCGTGGCCGCCGCCATCGAGGCCGGCATGTGCTTCGTCAACAGCCAGAACGTGCGTGACCTGCGCCAACCCTTCGGCGGCACCAAGGCCTCGGGCACGGGCCGCGAGGGCGGCAGCTGGAGCTACGAGGTCTTCTGCGAGCCCAAGAACGTGGCCGTCTCGCTGGGCTCGCACCATATTCCGCACTGGGGCGTCTGAACGGGCGACCAGCGACAACGACAAAGAGAACCGAGGAGACAAGACATGCAACGCCGCCATTTCCTGCAATCCACCGCAGCCACCACGGCCGCAGCGCTGATGCTCCCGGGCCTTTCCCAGGCCCAGCCCGGTAGCCCGGCCGGCACCTGGCCCGCAAAGCCGCTGCGCATCATCGTGCCCTTCACGCCGGGCGGCACCACCGACCTGGTGGCGCGCCTGGTGGGCACCGAGCTGGGCAAGTCCCTGGGCCAGCCTGTGATCGTGGAGAACAAGCCCGGCGCGGGCACGGTGATCGGCGTGGACTATGTGTCCAAGCAGCCGGCCGACGGCTACACCCTGGTGTGCGTGGCCAACAGCTTCACGGCCAACAAGACGCTGGTGAAGAACCTGCCCTACGACACCACGCGCGACCTCAAGCCCGTGGCGCTGATGGGCCTGTCCGAGCATGTGCTGGCCACCCACCCGGGCAGCGGACTGAAGACGCTGGCCGATCTGCGCAGCCGCGCCAAGGCCAGGCCCGGCGAGCTCAGCTATGCCTCGTTCGGCAACGGCACCTCGGCCCATCTGTCGGGCGCGCTGCTGTGCCAGGAGATGGGCATCGAGATGGTCCACATCCCCTACAAGGGCCAGGGCCCGGCGCTGGCCGACCTGCTGGGCGGCCAGGTGGACGTGATGTTCGGCAACTGGCCCGAGTTCCGCGGCCATGTGCAAAGCGGCAAGCTGGTGGCACTGGGCATGGCCACGCGCCAGCGCTCGCAGTTCGCTCCCCAGGTGCCCACGCTGGCCGAGCAGGGCGTGGCGCTGGAATCCAACTCCTGGCAGGGTCTGCTGGCACCCGGCGCCACGCCCGATGCGCTGGTGCAGCGCATCAACGCCGCCGTGGTCAAGGCCCTGGCCGAGCCCGCCGTGGTGGACGCCTTCGCGCGCGGCGGCATCGTCTCGCAGGCCGGCACGGCGCAGCAGTTCGCAGCCTTCGTCACCAGCGAAATCGCCAAGTACGAAGCCATCATCCGTCGCGCCAACATCACGCTGGGTTGAGGCTGGACCACCGGGAGACGCCATGAGCCTGTACACCATGCAGAAATTCCTGTTCCAGCTCAACCGCGAGCCCGAGGTGCAGCGGCGCTTTGCCGAGGACCGCGCCGCGCTGCTGGCCGAGTACGCGCTGGAGCCCGAGGAGTACGAAGCCATGTTCCAGGGCGACATCGGCAAGCTCTACGTGCTGGGCTGCAACGGCCAGCTGCTGATGCACTTCGCGCCGCTGCTGGGCATGCCCTGGGCCGACTACCTGCAGGCCATGCGCGAAGGCGTGCAAAAGCACGGACCGGTGCGCGCGGGCGTCTACGCGATGACGACAGCCACCAACGAAAAGATCGCAGGAGTTTGAGATGAGTCTGGTATTTGCAGGCGTTTGCAGCCACGCGCCCGGCATCACGGGCCGCGCACACCTGGCCGATCCGGCCGCCAGGGATGCCTTCCATGCCGCCTTCCGCGACATGGGCGCACGGCTGGAGGCGGCGCGGCCCGATGCCGTGATCGTCATCGCGGCCGAGCACTTCGCCAACTTCTTCATGAACAACATGCCGGCCTATGCCATCGGCATGGCAGACCACTACGAAGGGCCCATCGAGGACCCGGCCTGGCTGGGCATAGAGCGCCACCGCATCCCCGGCAATGCCGAACTGTCGCGGCGCCTGATCACCGAGGTCATGCAGACCGTGGACGTGGCCTTTGCCGAGGAGTGGAAGTTCGACCACGGCATCATGGTCCCGCTGCACTTTCTGACGCCGGCCTATGACAAGGACATCATCCCCGTCAACATCAACTGCCAGGGCCCGCCGCTGACGCCGCTGCACCGCGCCTGGGCCTTTGGCGAGGCCCTGCGCCGCGCCTGCGACAAGGCGCCCGAACGCATCGCCATCGTGGGCACGGGCGGCATCTCGCACTGGCCGGCCACGCCCGACTCGGGCAAGGTCAACTGGGAATGGGACCAGCAGTTCATGGACCGCTGGTGCCGCAACGACCGGGACGCGCTGCTGTCGTACACCGATGCCGAGACCTACCGCGACGGCGGCCAGGGCGGCTTCGAGATCCGCAGCTTCATCGCCGTGGCCGCTGCCGCGCGCGGCGCGGGCCAAGTGCTGTACTGCCAGCCCATTCCCATCTTCGCCGTGAGCTGCACGGCCGCCACCATGGAGGTGGCCTGAATGCCGCACGTGGTCATCCTCTACACGGCCAGCCTGGACGCGCACACCGACATGACGCAGCTGTGCCGCGCCCTGGCCGACACCATGCTCACCGTGCGTGCCGAAGACGGCGCCCAGGTCTTTCCCACGGGCGGCACGCGCGTGCTGGCCTACCCCGCGCCGCACAGCGCCGTGGCCGATGGCGGGGCCGCAGGCCGCGCAGCGGGCGGCGATGGCGACTACGGCTTCATCTACATCAACCTGCGCATGGGCCGGGGCCGCTCGGCCGCCGTGCAGCAGCAGGCAGGCGACGCCCTGCTGGCCTGCGCGCGCCGCCATCTGCAGCCGCTGTTCGCGCAGCGCCACCTGGGCCTGACCGTGCAGGTCGATGAAAGCCCGGGCCAGGTGTATGACGGCAAGCACAGCACCCTCCACCCCCTCTTTTCCAGGCCTTGAAATGTTTTCCCAAGAACTGTTGACCCAACTGGCCCAGGAGCTCGACCGCAGCGAGAAGACGCGCGTGCAGGTCGAGCATTTCTCCAAGCGCTTTCCCGGCATGACCGTGGAGGATGGCTACCGCGTCTCGCGCGAATGGGTGCGCCTGCAGATCGCGGCGGGGCGCAAGGTGATCGGCCACAAGATCGGCCTGACCTCGCGCGCCATGCAGATATCGAGCCAGATCGACGAGCCCGACTACGGCACCCTGCTCGACAGCATGCTCTACCGCTGCACGCCGGGCCAGGTGCTGGACATCCCGGCCGCGAACTTCATCGCGCCGCGCGTGGAGGTGGAGCTGGCCTTCGTGCTCAAGGCGCCGCTGCGCGGCCCGGGCCTGCCCGGCGGCAAGGAGATCACGCTGCAGGACGTGCTGGACGCCACCGACCATGTGACGCCGGCCATCGAGATCATCGACGCGCGCATCGAGCAGTTCGACCGCCACACCAAGGCCATGCGCAAGGTCTACGACACCATCAGCGACAACGCGGCCAATGCGGGCATCGTGGTCGGCGCCGGGCAGGCTGTTCCCGGGGTGCTTGACCTGCCCTGGTGCGGCGCCATACTGCGCTGCAACGGGGTGGTCGAGGAGACCGGCCTGGCTGCCGGCGTGCAGGGCCATCCCGCCATCGGCGTGGCCTGGCTGGCCAACAAGCTCTCGCCCTGGGGCGAGGCCCTGGAGGCCGGCCAGACCGTGCTGGCCGGCTCGTTCACGCGCCCCGTGGCGGCCCGGGCCGGCGACCTGTTCGATGCCGACTACGGCCCGCTGGGCCGCCTGCAATTCCGTTTTGTCTAGGCGCCGTCGTCCCGACGCCTGCCCCGCCCTTATTGGAGATTTCCCATGCCGCTTGCACTGCGCGACCCCAGCCTGCTCAAGAACCTCTGCCTGATCGATGGCCAATGGCTGGCCGCCGACGATGGCAGCCGCATCGACGTCCACAACCCCGCCACGGGCGAGTCCGTGGGCCATGTGCCCCGCATGGGCGAGGCCGAGACGCAGCGCGCCATTGCCGCCGCCGAGCGCGCCTTCACCCTCTGGAAGCAGCAGACCGCCGAGGCCCGCGCGCGCCTGCTGCAGCGCTGGTTCGAGCTGATGATGGAGAACCAGGAAGACCTGGCCCTGATCATGACCAGCGAGCAGGGCAAGCCCCTGGCCGAGTCGCGCGGCGAGATCGCCTATGCGGCCTCCTACGTGCAGTGGTTTGCCGAGGAAGCCCGCCGCATCTACGGCTCCACCGTGCCCGCGCCCTGGGCCGACAAGCGCATCATCGTGACCAAGGAGCCCGTGGGCGTCTGCGCCGCGATCACGCCCTGGAACTTCCCGGCCGCCATGATCACGCGCAAGGTCGCGCCCGCCCTGGCGGCGGGCTGCACCATCATCGTCAAGCCCGCGCAGCAGACACCGCTGTCGGCCCTGGCCATGGCCGAGCTGGCCCAGCGCGCCGGCATTCCCGAGGGCGTGTTCAGCGTGATCACGGGCTCCTCGCGCGCCATCGGCGGCGTGCTCACGGCCAGCATGGCCGTGCGCAAGCTGACCTTCACGGGCTCCACCGAAGTGGGCCGCGTGCTGGCCGAGCAATGCGCGCCCACGCTCAAGAAGATGTCGCTGGAGCTGGGCGGCAACGCGCCCTTCATCGTCTTCGACGACGCGGACCTCGATGCCGCCGTCGAAGGCGCCATGGCCTCCAAGTACCGCAACACCGGCCAGACCTGCGTGTGCGCCAACCGCCTGCTGGTGCAGGACGGCGTGTACGACGCCTTCATGGCCAGGCTCAAGGTCGCCGTTCAGGCCCTCAAGGTGGGCAACGGCCTGGAGGCCGGCGTGGGCCAGGGCCCGCTGATCGACCAGGCCGCCGTGGACAAGGTCGAGGAACTGGTGGCCGACGCCGTGAAGAACGGCGCCGAGGTCGTGCTGGGCGGCAAGCGCCACGCGCTGGGCGGCACCTTCTACGAGCCCACCATCCTGGCCAATGCCACGGACCGCATGCGCATCGCCAGGGAAGAGGTCTTCGGCCCCGTGGCGCCCGTGTTCCGCTTCAAGACCGAGGAAGAGGCCATCCGCATGGCCAACGACACCGAGTACGGCCTGGCCGCCTACTTCTACGCCCGCGACGTGGGCCGCGTGTGGCGCGTGGGCGAGGCGCTGGAGTACGGCATGGTGGGCATCAACAGCGGCATCATCAGCACGGCCGTGGCGCCGTTTGGCGGCGTCAAGCAGTCGGGCATGGGCCGCGAGGGCGGCGCCGCCGGCATAGAGGAATACCTGAGCACCAAGTACCTGTGCATGGGCCACTGAGGCCCGGACAATCACACCATGCAGACACCTGTGAACCGCTTCAAGGCCGCCATTGCGGCCGACCAACCCCAGATCGGCCTGTGGCTGGGCCTGGCCGACGCCTATTCGGCGGAAATCTGCGCGGGCGCCGGCTTCGACTGGCTCCTGATCGACGGCGAGCATTCGCCCAACGACACGCGCACCCTGCTGGCGCAGTTGCAGGCCATCGCGGCCTATCCCGACAGCCATGCCATTGCCCGCGTGCCCATGGGACACGGCGAGGTCGGCGAGATGCTGATCAAGCAGTACCTGGACATCGGCGTGCAGACCCTGCTCGTGCCCATGGTGGACACGGCCGAGCAGGCCGCGCGCATCGTGCGTGCCGCGCGCTATCCGCAGGCCGACGGCCAGGGCGGCATCCGCGGCATGGGCGGCGCACGTGCCTCGGCCTGGGGCCGGCGCGCCAACTACGCCCATGAAGCCAACGCCCAGGTCTGCGTGCTGGTGCAGGTGGAAACGCGCCAGGCGCTGGCCCACCTGGACGCCATTGCCGCCACCGAGGGCGTGGACGGTGTCTTCATCGGCCCGGCCGACCTGTCGGCCTCCATGGGCCATATCGGCAACCCCGGCCATCCCGAGGTGCAGGAGGCGATTGCCGACGCCATCGCCCGCATACGCCGCGCGGGCAAGGCGCCCGGCATCCTCACGCCCAACGAGGCCCTGGCGCGCAAGTACCTGGAGCTGGGCTGCACCTTCACGGCCGTGGGCCTGGACACCAGCGTGTTGGTGCAGGCCACCAGCGCCCTGGCTGCGCGCTTCAAGCAGGCAGCGGCCCCCGCGCCGAAAAGCCAGACCTATTGAGGCCCCGGCCTGACAAGGCGCCCGCAACGCCGCTCCGGGGAGGGAGCGGCGGCTGCATAGAATCCAGCCGACAGATGCTGCCGAACATGCCCCAGACCACGCCCTCTTTTGCCCCCGAGCCGCTGCGCGCCTTCTCGCGCTCCCTGCCCATGGCGCTGCTGCGCGCCCGCGAATCGGTCATGGTGCGCTTTCGGCCCATGCTGCGCGCCCATGGCCTGACCGAACAGCAGTGGCGCGTGCTGCGCGCCATGGCGGCGGTCACGCACAGGCTGCGGCCCATGGAGCTGTCGCAGGCCACCTACATCAGCATGCCCAGCCTCTCGCGCCTGCTCAAGACGCTGGAAGGCCGGCAGCTGGTGGAGCGCTCGCGCCACGCCAGCGACATGCGCGGCGCCGAGTTCGAGCTCACGGCGGCCGGCCACGCCATCGTGGCAGAGATCGCGCCGCATTCCTCCGAGACCTATGCCGAGATCGAGCGCCTGGTGGGCCATGAAGAGATCGAGCAGCTCTACGCCCTGCTCGACCAGGTCGTGCAGCGCCTGGGCGCGGCCGACGGCAGCCAGGCCGAGGAATAGCCGCCCCGGCACGCCGGTCGGGCACTGCCGGGCACAATCGCCCCATGCCGCAGCCGATTGCCGTCATCGACTTTGAAACCACGGGCATGGCGCCCGCCCAGGGCGCGCGTGCCACCGAGGTCGCCATCGTGCTGATCGAGGGCGGCCAGGTGGTGGACCGCTTCCAGAGCCTGATGCGCACCGGCGCCTGGATACCGCCCTTCATCACGCGGCTGACCGGCATCACCAATGCCATGGTCGCAGCCGCGCCGCCCGCCGAGGAGGTAATGCGCGATGCCGCGCGCTTTGTGGGCAGCGCCCCCATGGTGGCGCACAACGCGGCCTTCGACAGCAAGTTCTGGCAGTCCGAACTGGCCCTGGCCGGCGAGGCCGCGCCCCAGCCCTTTGCCTGCACCGTGCTGCTGTCGCGCCGCATCTACCCGGAGGCGCCCAGCCACAGCCTGAGCCGGCTCACCGCCCACCTGGGCCTGCCCGTGGCCGAGCGTGCCCACCGGGCGCTGGCCGATGCCGAGATGGCCGCCGCCCTGCTGGCGCGCATGCAGCAGGACCTGTGCCTGCGCCACGCGCTGGCCTGGCCCGAGCATGCTCTGCTGATGCAGCTGCAGCGCTGCACGCGGGCCCGCATGAAGGCCTGGCTGAACGAGAACGCCGCGCCCGCCCAGATGAGCATGGCGCTGTGAGCCGGCGCCGCGCACACAGGGCAAAGACCTCCCTGGCAGAGGCCCCATCGGCCGCTTCTGCCGGCATCCGCACCCATAATGCAAGGTTGCTGCCCGGCTCCGGGCGCCCGTCCCAAACGCTGCAGCCCTGCTGCGGCCTTGCTGCCGCCTGGTTCTTGCACCCGTGAATTCCGCACTGCCTCCCGCCGCCATGGCCGCCCTGCCTCCACAGTCCCCGTTCTCGTCGCGCGAGTTCCGCGACGCGCTGGGCCAGTTCGCCACGGGCGTGACCATCGTCACCGCACGCAGCCCGCAGGGCCATCCGGTGGGCGTCACCGTGAGCTCGTTCAACTCCGTCTCGCTCACGCCACCGCTGGTGCTGTGGAGCATGGCGCTGTCGGCGGCCTCGCTGCCCGTGTTCCAGCATTGCTCGCACTACGCCATCCACGTGCTGTCGGCCTCGCAAAAGCCCCTGGCCGAGCTGTTCGCGCGCAAGGGCGTGGACCGCTTCGCCAACACCGCCTGGCGCAGCTCGGCACAAGGCGTGCCGCTGCTGTCCGAAGCCACCACCGTCTTCGAGTGCCGCAACCGCCATCGCCATGAAGAAGGCGACCATGTGATCTTCATCGGCGAGGTCGAGCAGTGCAGCCACCAGGCCGGCCACACGCCGCTGCTGTACCACGCAGGCCGCATGCACACGGGCGGCCTGGGCTGATACCGGGCCTGCGGCAGCACTCCCGTCGCCTCTTTCGGCGACTCCCCCATTCCCGCTCCTTCCCGCCTCCGGGTAATCCCCGGTCCGGGAAATCGGTGTCTGCGCATATTGTATATACAGGCCTATACATCCGATCGCAGACCCATCCGCAGGCTGATGAAGCCTGTGGATGCGGCAGCCATTTCACCAATGACGGGGGGAGACAGCACATGAGTTCACCATCTGCAGGCAGCCTGCACCGAGGGCTGTCGGCCCGCCATATCCGCTTCATGGCACTGGGCTCGGCCATAGGCACGGGGCTGTTCTACGGCTCGGCCAAGGCCATACAGCAGGCGGGGCCCTCGGTGCTGATCGCCTACCTGCTGGCGGGCGCGGCGGTCTACATGGTGATGCGCGCGCTGGGCGAGATGGCCGTGCACAACCCCGTGCCCGGCTCCTTCGGCCAGTACGCCAGCGATTACCTGGGGCCGTTCGCCGGCTTCGTCACGGGCTGGACCTATACCTTCGAGATGGTCATCGTCTGCCTGGCCGACGTGACGGCCTTCGGCATCTACATGGGCTTCTGGTTTCCCGAGGTGCCGCGCTGGATCTGGGTGCTGTCCATCGTCTGCTTCATCGGCGCGCTCAACCTGTGCTCGGTCAAGGTGTTCGGCGAGATGGAGTTCTGGCTGTCCCTGCTCAAGGTGGCGGCCATCATCGCCATGATCGGCGGCGGCCTGGGCATCATGGTGTTCGGCTTCGGCATGGCGGCCGGCCAGGCGCCCACCGGCGTGCAGAACCTGTGGGTGCACGGCGGCTTCATGCCCCATGGCGTCTCGGGCCTGATCGCCTCGCTGGCGGTGGTGGTGTTCGCCTTCGGAGGCATCGAGATCATCGGCATCTCGGCCGGCGAGGCCAAGGACCCGGCGCGCGTGATCCCGCGCGCCATCAACGCCGTGCCGCTGCGCATCCTGCTGTTCTATGTGCTCACGCTGTTCGTGCTGATGAGCATCTTCCCCTGGCCGCAGATCGGCAGCCAGGGCAGCCCCTTCGTACAGATCTTCAGCGGCCTGGGCATTTCCTCGGCCGCCACCATCCTCAACATCGTGGTGATCTCGGCGGCCGTGTCCGCCATCAACAGCGACATCTTCGGCGCCGGCCGCATGCTGTACGGCATGGCGCACCAGGGCCAGGCCCCCGCCGGCTTCGGCCGTGTCTCGCGCCATGGCGTGCCCTGGATGACGGTGGTGGTGATGGCCGTGGCGCTGCTGGCCGGCGTGGTGCTGAACTACCTGATCCCCGAGGACGTGTTCCTGCTGATCGCCTCCATCGCCACCTTCGCCACGGTCTGGGTCTGGCTGATGATCCTGCTGTCGCAGTTCGCGGCGCGCCGCCGCATGAGCCCGCAGCAGGTGGCCGCGCTGAAGTTCCCGGTCCCGCTGTGGCCCGCCGCGCCGCTGGCCGCCATCGCCTTCATGCTGCTGGTGCTGGGCGTGCTCGGCTACTTCCCCCACACCCGTGCAGCCCTGGTCGTGGGCGGCCTGTGGATCGTGCTGCTGGGCGCCGCCTACCTGCTGTGGGTGCGCCCCGCCGCCGCGCGTGCGCAAAGCGAGGCGATGCGGCCTGCGGCGAACGCGAACCCTTAGTCGAACTCGACCTCGGTGGCCACCACCATCGCGCCATCGACCGAGAGCCGGCCCTTGACCTCGACCACGCGCCCCACGGCAATTTGGGCAGCGCTGCCATCCTCGAAGCGCGCATTGCGATAGTCCACGCGCACGCCGCGCAGCTCGAAGATGCCGGCCAGGCTGTCGACAGCGGTGATGCGGCCCTCGATCTCGAAGCCATCGTCACTGTCCAGCCGCAGCTTGCGCTCGACCTCGGAGGCGCGAAGCACCCCGTCCTGGAACATACCCTCGACCTCGACCAGGTCGCCCACGGCAAGGCCTGCGGGCAGGCGTGTGGCGCTGCCCGCGTCCACGCTCAGGCCGTCCACGACGAAGCGGGTCGGCGAGTCCATGCGGGTGATATGGCCGGTGACGTCCGCCTCCACGCCCGCCTGTTCGGGCAGCGTGGGACGCTGCACCGACAGTGCGGTGGCCACCCACAGGCCGGCGGCATCGGGCTGGCGCGCCAGTCGCAGGCTGACCACGTCGCCGGCAGCCAGCGCGGCGGCAACCTGCACGCCGCTCCAGTTGACGACGGCCTCGCCGATGCGCAGGGTGCGGCGCGACATGTCAACGGCATCCACAGGCGCGCGCAGGCGCCAGGGCTCGTCGGCGTCATCCTCGATCTCGATGCGGCTGGCAAGAATGCGGCCCTGCGCATCGCGCAGGCCGTGGACTTCCAGCACACGGCCGACCTGCAGCGCCGCCGCGCGGCCGTCCTCGAACACCGTGGCCGCATCGACGATCACGGTCTGGCCCAGTACGGTCAGCCGGTCGCCCACGACCGCGCTCAACGGACCTTCCAGATCGCTGCGCACAAGAATCTGGCGGGCCATGGCGCGCGCCACACCGTCGCTGCCGGTGGTCACGGGGTCGGCCGTGACATGGACCGCCATGCCCAGCTTGAGCGCATCGCTGGCCAGCAGGACGCCATCGCCATCGGTGATCCGGGCCTGGCGCTCGTCATACCGCACCCCATTGACCAGGATGGAGCCGAAGCCGTCAATGGTGCCCGACGCATAGCTGGCGCTGGGAGTGACCGGCGTGGGGGCGGGCTTGTCAGCCCCGCCGCCGCCACCGCCGCAGGCGGCCAGCAGCACGGACAGCGAGAGCGCGCCAGCGCCCAGGGCCCGGTGCAATGGCGGGGCGGAGCGGGAAAAGCGAAGAAAATGCATGGTGTTCGATGCCAGAAAGAAACAGATGAAAAGGCACCGCGGCGGGGCCATCGGTGCAACCGCCTGCAGTGTCGGCAAAGGCGCCTAAACCGCGCATGAATGGCGCGTTCATGCACTGTTTAAGAACGTGCACATAAGATGCGTGGCCGTGAAACTCCGCCTCGCACTTGCTGCCTTGCTGGCCTTGCCGCTGGCGCCCGCCTCTGCCACCACGCCAGCGGAGCATGAAAGCGTGCGCCGCGAGGTGCAGTCGAAGCGCCTGCGGCCCTTGGCGGAAATCCTCCAGGACGTGCAGCAGCGCCACAAAGGGCGCGTCATCGACATCGAACTCGAGCGCGGCGCCGACGGCCGGCGCTGGTACGAAATCAAGCTTGCCAATGGCCAGCGCACGGAGATCTATATCGATGCAGTCACGGGACAGGACATCCCCCGGCCGGGCGCGACCACCGCCGTGCTGATACCCATGTCCGCCGTGGCGGCAGCCGTCACCCGCTTGCATCCCGGCACCGTGCTGCAGATCGAGCTGGAGGAAACGCGCAGCCCCAGGCCCTACTACGAGATCCAGCTGCTCACGCGCGAAGGCCGTGAGCAGCTGCTGCGCGCCGACGCCCAGACGGGCCGCATCCTGGTGGAGCCTGTCCTGAGCCGGGAGCAGGCCGCCACGCTGCAACCGCTGCCGCGCATTCTTGAGGAGCTGGAGCGCAAGTACCAGGCCCGTGCCACAGAGGCCGAGCTCAAGATCGACGTCCGGCAGCGCGCCTACTACGAGGTCGAGTTGCAGCTGAGCGCCGGCCGCAGCATCGAAGTGCATGTGGATGCGTACAGCGGCCAGCCCATCGAAGAGGACGGACTGCGCTGATGCGGGTGCTCATCGTCGAAGACGACGCCGATCTTGCGGCAGGCCTGCAGGCCATCCTGCAGGAGGCCGGCATGCTGGCCGAGTGCTGCGCGGACGGCCGCCTCGCCCAGGAACTGGGCAGCGTCGAACACTATGACGCCGCCTTGCTGGACCTGGGGCTGCCAGGACAGGACGGCGTCTCGGTGCTGCGCCATTGGCGCGAGCAGGGCCGCTCCTTTCCCGTGCTGGTGCTCACGGCCCGCAACCGCTGGAGCGACAAGCTCACGGCCTTCCAGGCCGGCGCGGACGACTACCTGACCAAGCCCTTTCTGCACGAGGAGGTCGTCACGCGGCTGCGCGTGCTGCACCGGCGCGCAGCAGGCGGCAGCCGGCCCCTGGTGCAGATAGGCCCGCTGGCCTACGACACCATGGCAGACCGCTTCACGCTCGAAGGTCGGCCGCTTGCGCTGACCGCGCAGGAGCAACGCATCCTGAGCTTTCTGACCAACCGGCATGGACAGCTCGTCAGCCGCGCCGACATCAGCGAGCATGTCTATGCACGCGACCTGGACCCGGACTCCAACACCGTGGACGTGCTGGTCGGCCGCATCCGCCGCAAACTGTCCCCGCATGGCCTGATCCATACCGAGCGCGGACGGGGCTTTCGCCTGCAGCAGGCCAGCGGCGACCATGCGTCCTAGGCACTGGGGCCTGTCGGAGCGCCTGCTGGCACTGAGCCTGGTGGCCACGCTGGCCTGCGGCACGGCCGCCAGCTGGCTGCTGCGCGAGCAGTTGCACGATGCGGTGCTGCGTAGCTTCAAGGCCGGCCTGCAGGACCGTGCCGAGCGGCTGCAGGCCGAGCTGCAGTCCCCTGGGCCCCTGACCGGACAGGGCACGCGGCTCAATCGCGGCGAGTTCGGCCGCATTTTCTCGGGCTGGTACTGGACACTGGAGCAGGACGGGCGGCTGCAGCAGTCGCGCTCGGTCTGGGACGACAGCCTGGAGCTGGACGACGCCCGTCCCTGGCCCCGGAACAAGGGCAGCGAGACGCTGCTGTCGCTGCGCGGGCCGCAGGGGCGCGAACTGCTGGGCCTGCGCCGCAGCTTCGATGTCGCGGGCCGGCGCGTGCAGCTGCATGTCTTCGGCCCGCTGGACGGTACGCGCCAGGAATGGCGCCGAATCGACCGCATCCTGCTGGTCACCGAGCTGGGCCTGGTCGCCGCGCTGCTGCTGTGCACGGTGGCGCTGGTGCGCCTGGGATTGCAGCCGCTGCGCAGCCTGCAGCAGGCGCTGCAGGACATGGAAGACGGCACACGCACGCAGCTGGGGCGGCACTTCGGCCCCGACCTGGACCCGATTGCCGAGGCCGTGGACCAGGTGCTGCAGCGCAATGCCCAGGTCGTGGAGCGCGCGCGCCACCAGGCGGCCGACCTGAGCCATGCGCTCAAGAAGCCGCTGGCCGTGCTCGGCATCCAGGCACGCGGCCATCAGGTCGATGGCCCATGGCTGCGTGACCAGGTACAGGCCATGTCCCACACCATCGACCGCCATCTGGCGCGCTTCGCCAGCGGCGCCGGCAGCGCCGGCAGCGTGGCGCTGGATGAGGTGCTGGCCCGGCTGCTGGATGCCATGCGCCAGATCCACGCCCAGCGGCGCCTGTCCTGGTCCATGCAGACCTCCACGCTGCTGCCCGGCCATGGGCTGCGCTGGCGCGGCGCGGCCTCGGACCTGGAGGAGATGGCGGGAAACCTGCTGGACAACGCCGGCAAGTGGGCGCGCAGCCGCGTCACGCTGGCCGTGTGCCAGGACGGCACGGCGACGCTGCTGCAGATCGATGACGACGGCCCAGGCCTGGCGCCGGAGCATCTCGCGCAGGCCATGGAGCGCGGTGTACGCTTCGACGAACAGGCCCAGGGCCACGGCTTGGGCCTGGCCATCGTGCGCGACATCGCCGAGACCTATGGTGGATCGCTGGAGATGGGGCCGAGCCCGCTGGGCGGGTTGCGCTGCACGCTGCGCCTGGGCTGAGCACGGCGCCGGGCAGCGCTCAGCGCGAGGCGTCGGGCAGTTCGATCTTGACTTCGAGCACTTCCAGGTTTTCCTGGCGCTCCAGGTGCACCTTGATGTCGTTGACGTCGATGTCCACGTACTTGGAGATCACCGCCATCAGCTCCTTTTGCAGCGCAGGCAGGTAGTCGGGACCGCCGCCATTGCCGCCCACGCGCTCACGCGCGAGGATGATCTGCAGGCGCTCCTTGGCCACAGAGGCCGTCTTCTTCTTTTCTCCGAGCAGGAAAGAGAGCATGGACATGGCCGCTTACCTCCCCCCGAACATGCGTTTGAAGAAGCCGGGCTTTTGCGCTTCGGTGAAGCGCATGGGCTTTTCTTCGCCCAGGAAGCGCGCGACCACGTCCTGGTAGGCCTCGGCCACGTCCGAGCCCTGCATGTGCACGGCGGGAATGCCCTGGTTGGAGGCCTGCAGCACGGTTTCGGATTCGGGCACGACGCCGATCAGCTCGATGCGCAGGATGTCCTGGATGTCCTCCAGCGACAGCATCTGGCCGTCCTGCACGCGGTTGGGGTTGTAGCGCGTGATCAGCAGGTGTTCCTTGACGCTCTCGCCCGCGATGGCGCGCGCGGTCTTGGAGCTGAGCATGCCCAGGATGCGGTCGGAGTCGCGCACGGAGGAGACTTCCGGGTTGGTCACGACCAGGGCCTCGTCGGCGAAGTGCATGGCGATCAGGGCGCCGCTTTCGATGCCGGCCGGCGAGTCGCAGATGATGTACTCGAAGTCCATGCCCGACAGGTCGTCCAGGATCTTCTTGACGCCTTCCTGCGTCAGCGCATCCTTGTCACGCGTCTGGGAGGCGGCCAGCACGAAGAGGTTGTCGCACTGCTTGTCCTTGATCAGGGCCTGGTTGAGGTTGGCCTCTCCCTGGATGACGTTGATCAGGTCGTAGACCACGCGGCGCTCGCAGCCCATGATCAGGTCCAGGTTGCGCAGGCCCACGTCGAAATCGATGACGGCGGTCTTGTGCCCGCGCAATGCGAGGCCCGATGCGAAGCTGGCGCTGGTGGTGGTCTTGCCCACGCCACCCTTGCCGGAGGTCACGACGACTATTTTGGCCATGTTTGCACGGTTCCTTAAAGACTGGAGAGCAAAGAAGAGGGGTCCGGTGTCATACCGGCTCGATGAGGATTTTCTCGCCGTCGAGACGCACCTTGGCGGGCCTGGCAGCCACGTCCGCCGGGAGATCGGTCTCGATTGTGCGATAGATGCCGGCAATCGACAGCAGCTGTGCTTCCATGCAGGTGCTGAAGATGCGCGCCTCGGTGTTGCCGCGTGCCCCGGCGATGGCCCTGCCGCGCAGCGGCGCGTAGACATGGACGTTGCCGTCGGCGATGACTTCGGCGCCATAGCTGACCATGGCCAGCACCACGATGTCGGTGCCGCGCGCATAGACGCGCTGGCCCGAGCGCAGCGGCTTGTCCACGATGAGGGCGTCGGCCTGGGGAGCAGGCACCTCGCGCACCACCTCGACCTCGCGCACGACTTCCTGGATCTCGATCTCGGGCACCGTGGGCCGCACGGGTGCGGCCTCGGGCGCGGGCGCCAGGCCTGCGGCACGCGCCGCCTCCATCTGCGCCGGGCTGCCGCCGCGCACGGCCACGGGCACGGTGCGGTGAAAGCGCAGCGCCTCCACGAGCACGGCGAAGTCGATGGCCTCCTCGGCCTCGCGCACATGGGCCAGGTCGATCAGTACGGGGTCGTTGTCGAAGAAATCCGGGTCGTCGGCCAGGCGCTGGGCCAGGTCGGCCACAAGCGCACGTACGTCGGTATCCCGCAGGGTCACGGCCACCACGGGCAGCTGCGCGCTCTTGAGGTCGAAGCTGGGGCGGGCAGTACTCGTCGTTTCAACGGCCATGGGACTGGGAGTGCGGTGGATGGGAGAGTTGCCTCTCGACGCGCAAAGTGTACTGTGTGCGCAGTACATGGGCGCCCACTCCCGCCGGGAGGCCGGCACCGGGGAGTGTCCATTTGTGTTGTGTCACATACGGCCCATGCCCCCGTGGCGGGGGCCGGGCGGGCCCGGTCACTGAAACCGGGGCTTACGCTTCTCCACGAAGGCCATCACGGCCTCGCGGTGGTCGGCGGTCTTGTGGGCCAGGGCCTGGTAGCCGGCGGACAGCTCCAGCAGCGACTCCAGCGTGCTGTGCTCGCCCTCGCGCAGCAGGCGCTTGGTCATGCGCATCACGGCGCCGGGGTTGGCGGCGATCTTGTCGGCCAGCGCGCGCGCCGTGGGCAGCAGCTGGTCGGCGGGCACGACGCGGCTGACCAGGCCGCAGGCCAGGGCCTGCTGCGCGTCGATGGCCTCGCCCGTGAACGCCATCTCGGCCGCCTTGGCGCGGCCCACGGCGCGCGGCAGCAGCCAGGCGCCCCCGTCCCCGGGGACGATGCCCACGCGCACGAAGCTCTCGGCAAAGGTGGCCGTCTCGCTGGCGATGCGGATGTCGCACATGCAGGTCAGGTCCAGCCCCGCGCCGATGGCCGGGCCGTTGACGGCGCAGATCACGGGCACGTCCAGCTGGTTGAGGGCACGCGGAATGCGCTGTATGCCCTGGCGGTACTCCTCGCGGATGGCATCGGGCGTGAGCGCGTCGTCGAAGAAGCGCTGCATGTCCTTGACGTTGCCGCCCGAGCTGAAGATGGGGCCGGCGCCCGTGAGGATGACGGCCTTGACCGAGGCATCGCGCCGGATCTCGTCGCAGACCTGCACGAATTCCTCCACGGCCGTGTTGCCCGTGAGCGCATTGCGCGTCTCGGGCTGGTTCATGGTGAGGGTCCAGATGGCGCCGTCGCGCGCTATGTTCAGAAAGGGCATGGATGGGGTTCCTTCGAGAGCCTGTCAGGCGGTGATATCGGTGGTGGAGCGGATCAGATCCAGGGTGCTGCCCGCGTGGCCATGGACCAGCGCGGCGCCTGCCACGCCATGCCAGTACGACTCGGAGCCGGCCGTCTGGCGCCAGGCATGCAGGCGGCGCGTGAGCAGTTGCAGGTCGTATTCCTCGGTGAAGCCCATGGCGCCGTGGATGGCGTGGGCCGCCTCGGCCACGGCCAGCGCGGCCTGGCTGCAGCGCGCCTTGGCCACGGCCACGCGCAGCCGATCGGGGAAGACGCCCTGCCCCGCGCAGCCCAGCCGGGCGGCCATGCGCGCGGCGAAGACATGCTCGCTCATCACCGCCAGCTGGTGCTGAATGGCCTGGAACTTGCCGATGGGGCGGCCGAACTGCTGGCGGTCATTCGCATACTGCAGCGTGCGCTGGAACACCTCCATGAGCGCGCCCGCCAGCTGCGCCGCCACCAGGCCGGCCTGCAGCGTGCGCAGGTCCAGCCCACCCGGCAGGGCGATAGCGGGAGCAGGTGCTGCGCAGACCTGATCGGCGCTCCAGCGCAGGTTCACGTCCAGGCAGAAGGCCGCTGGCTCGCACTGCGCCTGCGCCACGGGCAGCAGGCTCCAGCCCTGCGCATGCTGCACCAGCACGCTGTCCGCCACCGCGCCCAGGCGCACGGGTGCGCAGTGCAGGCTGCCATCCGGCTGGAGCAGGCCTTGCGCCAACGCGATGGCGCCTGGTGGACGCTCCGCCCCCGCGCCCGCCAGCAGCGCGCGCGCCAGCATGGTCTCGCCCAGCGGCACGGGCAGCGCATGGGCGCCGGCCTGCGACCACACATCGAACAGCTGCGCCAGCGCCAGCCCCGCGCCGCCCGCGTGCTCAGGCACCAGGGCATCGGCAAAGCCGGCCTGCTCCAGCGATTGCCACAGCGCCCGGGGCGAGCCCCCGGCCTCGATGGCGCGCACCCGCGCGGGCGTGCACTCGCCCTGCAGCAGCTGGCGTGCGGCGTCGGCAAACAAATCGTCTTCCATGTCTCTCTCCATTCATGACACATGACGCCAGGCCTTGGGCGTTCCGTTTGAAACTGGCGCGCCCCAACTCAAGGGAACCTTATTCAACGCAGGCCGAGGCCACGCGCGATCATTCCGCGCAGGATGTCGCGCGTGCCGCCGCGCAATGAATACGAAGGCGCAACCTCCGTCACGTAGTTGAGGGTGCGCAGCAGCTCCAGCGGAACCTCGGACGCCTCGCGTGCGAACAGGTCGTCGGCGATGGCGGCGGGAATGGACTGCTCCAGCGTCGTGCCCAGCTCCTTGACCAGGGCCGCCTCGACGATGGGGCTTTCGCCGCGCACCAGCTTGTCCTGCACGGCCACCGACATGGCGCGCAGCGGGGCCAGCTCGGTGAACACGCGGCCGGCCAGGCGCAGCGCGCCTTCGCTGCGCTCGCCCGTTGCACGCAGCCAGGCCAGCCATTCGTCGAACAGCACGATGCTGGAGAACAGCCGCTCAGGCCCGCTGCGTTCGAAGGCCAGCTCGGCCGTGACCTGCTCCCAGCCCTGGCCTTCCTGGCCGATCAGGGCGTCGGGCGGCAGCTGCACGTTGTCGAAGAAGACTTCGCAGAAATGGCTGTCGCCCGAGAGGTCGGTGATGGGCCGCACGGTCACGCCCGGCAGCGACAGGTCCACGATGACCTGGGACAGCCCCTTGTGCCGGTCACCCGCCTCGCCCGAGGTGCGCACCAGGGCGATCATGTAGTGGCAGTGGTGGGCGTTGGTGGTCCAGATCTTCTGGCCGTTGAGCACGAAGCCCTTGTCGTTCGGCACGGCGCGCGTCTTCACGCTGGCCAGGTCCGATCCCGCGCCGGGCTCGCTCATGCCAATGCAAAAGAAGGCCTCGCCCCGGCAGATGCGCGGCAGGTAGAACCGCTTTTGCGCCTCGGTACCGTACTTGAGGATCAGCGGGCCGCTCTGGCGGTCGGCAATCCAGTGCGAGCCCACGGGCGCGCCGCAGGCCAGGTATTCCTCCACCAGCACATAGCGCGTGAAGGCGCTGCGCCCGCCGCCGCCGTACTCGCGCGGCAGGGTGACGCCGATCCAGCCCTTTTCGCCCAGCTGCCGGCTCAGTTCGGCACTGTAGCCGCCCCAGGAGCGCGCACGCACATGGGGCGGCAGGCCGCTTATGGCCTGGGCGAGGAAGGCGCGCACCTCGGCGCGCAGGGCTTCGTCCTCGGCGGGGATGCGGGTCAGGGCAAGGGAATCAAGCACGCTCATTGCAGGGCTCCATGGTTGGACCCCACTCTAGGCAGCCGGTCTGTCGCAGTCCAATATTAAAAACCGCGCCACTGATATCGTTTGAATATCAGGCGGCCTGTGCCTTGGCATGCTGCGCCGCAAAGCCCACATACCAGTCCAGGCAGCCCGGGTTGGCCATGGCCTCCTTGTTGACCACCTTGTCCAGCGGCTGGCCCAGCATCAGCTTCTTGATGGGCAGCTCCTGCTTCTTGCCGCTGAGCGTGCGCGGGATTTCGGCCACCTGCACGATGTCGTCGGGCACGAAGCGCGGCGACAGGGCCTGGCGGATGGCGCCCTGCAGGCGCGCGCGCAGGGCGTCGTCCAGATCCACGCCCGGGCGCAGCACCACGAACAGCGGCATGTAGCTTTCGCGGCCCAGGTATTCGAGGTCCACGACCATGGAGTCCAGCACTTCGGGCAGGGCCTCGACGGCGCTGTAGATCTCGCTGGTGCCCATGCGCAGGCCGTGGCGGTTGATGGTGGCGTCGCTGCGGCCGTAGATGATGCAGCCGCCCTCCGGGAGGATGCGTATCCAGTCGCCGTGGCGCCAGACCGGGCCCATGGCGGCGGGGCCGTCGCCGCCGCCGGGCGCGCGGCCATGGCCGGCCGGGTACATGTCGAAGTAGCTGGACAGGTAGCGCTTGCCGTCCGCATCGCCCCACAGGTACAGAGGCATGGAGGGGATGGGCTGGGTGCAGACCAGCTCGCCCACCTCGTCGATGACGGGCTGGCCCTGCTCGTTCCAGGCCTCCACGGCCGCGCCCAGCTGGCGGCACTGCATGATGCCCGGCTGCTGGGGCAGTTCGCGGTGGCCGCCGATGAAGGCGCCCGCGAAGTCGGTGCCGCCCGAGATGTTGTTCCACCAGATGTCAGGCCGCCCCATGCCTGCGAACTGCGCCGTGCCCCAGCTTTGCACCTCGGGCGACAGGGGCGAGCCCGTGGTGCCCAGGCTGCGGATGCGCGACAGGTCGCCGCACTGCGCCAGCTCCACGCCGGCCTTCATGCAGTTGGCGTAGAAGGCCGCGCCCGAGCCGAAGCTGGTCACGCCGGTCTCGGCCGCGAAGCGCCACAGCACGCCCCAGTCGGGCCTGTCCTTGCTGCCGCCGGGGCTGCCGTCGAAGATCACGCAGGTGGTGCCGCCCAGCAGGCCCGAGACCTGGGCATTCCACATCACCCAGCCCGTGGAGCTGTACCAGTGGTAGCGCTCGCCCCAGCTGTTGGGGTGGTAGCTGCAGCCCACGTCGTTGTGCAGGGCCTCGAGCTGCAGGGCCACCAGCACCATGCCGCCATGGCCGTGGACGATGGGCTTGGGCAGGCCGGTGGTGCCGCTGGAGTAGACGATCCACAGCGGGTGGTCGAAGGGCAGCCATTCGGGTTCGAAGGCCGCCGTGGCCGCGTCGTCGCGGGCCGTGACCTGGCCGTAGTCGGCGGCATCGGCCAGGCTGGCCTGCAGGTCCAGGTTGGGCACAAGGACCACATGCTCCACGCTTGGCAGGCCTGCGCGCAGCTCCGCCAGCACGGCCATGCGGTCGATATCGCGCCCGGCGTAGTGCACGCCATCGACGGCGATCAGCGCCTTGGGCGCGATCTGGCGAAAGCGGTCCAGCACCGCGTTGGTGCCCATGTCGGGCGCGCAGATGCTCCAGACGGCGCCCAGGCTGGCCGTGGCCAGCAGGGCGACCATGGCCTCGGGGATGTTGGGCAGGTAGGCGGCCACGCGGTCGCCGCGGCCCACGCCCTGGGCCTTCAGGTGCAGGGCCAGGGCGGCGACCTGCCGACGCAGCTCGGGCCAGGACAGTTCGCGGTGGCGGCCCGTCTCGTTGCGGCTGACCACGGCGGGCATGCCGGCCGCATGGGCGGCATCCACATGGCGCAGCGCCTGGCGCGTGTAGTTGATCTGGGCACCCGGAAACCACTGGGCGCCGGGCATGGTGTTGCGCTCCAGCACGGCCGTGTGCGGCGTGGGCGACTGCAGCGCGTTGTAGTCCCAGATGCTTTGCCAGAAGGCGTCCAGGTCGGTCACCGACCAGCGCCACAGCGCGTCGTAGCTGTCGAACTGCAGGCCGTGGCGCTCGCGCAGCCAGTCCTGGTACAGGCGGATCTGGGGGATGAAGGCAGGGGTATGGCTCATGACCGGCCACGGTACGCGCGCGCTGCCCGCGAGCCCAGACGGGAAAGCCACTAGCCTGGCACCTGGGCGACAAAGTCTGCGGGCCGGATCGCGTATCTGCGCACAAACACTGGGAAAAAATTTCCGCTCCACCCCACCTGCCAGAAAACAAATGCCTCTAATATCGCGCCAATTTTTTACAAGGAGCGATGCCACATGGGCCTTTTCCAATGGACGGAAAAATCCGCCAACCAGCTGCAACGGGGAGGCGTGATCGGCCCCGCTGAGCGCCTGCCCTGGCCCCAGACCGGGCTGATGGGCATACAGCACGTGATCGCCATGTTCGGCTCCACCGTGCTGGCGCCCATCCTCATGGGGTTCGACCCCAACGTGGCCGTGCTCATGAGCGGCATCGGCACGCTGATCTTCTTCCTGATCACGGGCGGCAAGGTGCCCAGCTACCTGGGTTCGTCCTTTGCCTTCATCGGCGTGGTGATCGCAGCCACGGCCTATGGCGGCAAGGGCGCCAACGGCAACATCGGCGTGGCGCTGGGCGGCATCATTGCCTGCGGTGCGGTCTATGCGCTGATCGGCCTGGTGGTGCAGATGGTGGGAACGCGCTGGATCGAGCGCTTCATGCCGCCCGTGGTCACGGGCGCCGTGGTGGCCGTGATCGGGCTGAACCTGGCGGCCATCCCCGTCAAGAACATGGCGGCCAACAACTTCGAGTCGTGGATGCAGGCCCTGACCTTCGTCTGCGTGGGCCTGGTGGCCGTGTTCACGCGCGGCATGGTGCAGCGCCTGCTGATCCTGGTGGGCCTGATCGCCGCCAGCCTGCTGTACGGCCTGTTCACCAATGTGCTGGGCATGGGCAAGCCCGTGGATCTGTCGGGCGTGATCAACGCCGCCTGGTTCGGCCTGCCCCAGTTCCACGCGCCCGTGTTCAGCGGCCCGGCCATGGTGCTCATCGTGCCCGTGGTCATCATCCTGGTGGCCGAGAACCTGGGCCACATCAAGGCCGTGACCGCCATGACGGGCAAGAACCTGGACCAGTACATGGGCCGGGCCTTCATCGGCGACGGCGTGGCCACCATGGTCAGCGGTGCGGCCGGCGGCACCGGCGTGACCACCTATGCCGAGAACATCGGCGTGATGGCCGCCACGCGCATCTACTCGACGGCCGTGTTCTTCGTGGCCGCCGTCCTGGCCGTGCTGCTGGGCTTCTCGCCCAAGTTCGGCGCGCTGATCCAGGCGATCCCGCTGCCCGTGATGGGCGGCGTGTCCATCGTGGTGTTCGGCCTGATCGCCGTGGCCGGCGCCAAGATCTGGGTGGACAACCGCGTGGACTTCTCGCAGAACAAGAACCTGATCGTGGCGGCCATCACCCTGATCCTGGGCACGGGCGACTTCACGCTCAAGTTCGGCGACTTCGCGCTGGGCGGCATCGGGACCGCGACTTTCGGCGCCATCATCCTGTACGCGCTGCTGGATCACGCACGCGACGATCAGCCGCTGATTCATTGAATGTGAGCACACGCAAACATTCTTTGAGCCTTTGACTGCGCGGCAGGGCCTTTACGGGGAAACCCGAGGGCCGCTGCCAGCGCTGCTACCATCGGTTTCCGGAGATATACCGCCCTTGCGTTCTTGCATGGGGCGGTTTTTTTTAGGCTTGCAAGCCAGCGCTGCGGCACCCTGCCGGCTGGCGCGAGCCGTCAGCCGGAGCCATAGATGTCCCTCGCAGACCGCGTACGTTTCCCAGAATTCCTTTCGCGCACCATGACGGCCGAGCAGGCCGCCGCCCTGATCCCCCACGGCGTCAACGTCGGCATGAGCGGATTCACGGGCGCGGGCTACCCCAAGGCCCTGCCCCAGGCCATCGCCCAGCACGCCAAGAGCGAACACGCGGCCGGCCGGCCCTACAAGATCAATGTCTGGACCGGCGCCTCCACGGCCGCCGAGATGGACGGCGCCCTGGCCGAGGCCGGCGCACTGGGCCAGCGCCTGCCCTTCAACACCGACCCCACCTGCCGCGCCAGGATCAATGCCGGCGAGATCGACTTCATCGACATGCACCTGTCCCACGTGGCCCAGCATGCGTGGTTCGGCTTCCTCGGCCCCATGAGCGTGGCCGTGGTCGAGGTGCTGGGCGTGACCGAGGACGGGCGCCTCATCCCCTCCACCGCCGTGGGCAACAACAAGACCTGGCTGGAGATCGCCGACAAGGTGATCCTGGAGGTCAACACCAAGCCGCCGGCCAAGATGGAAGGCATGCACGACATCTACTACGGCACGGCCATCCCGCCGCGCCGCGTGCCCATTGCCCTGACCCATGCCGATGACCGCATCGGCGAGCCCTATCTGCGCGTGGACCCGGCCAAGGTGGTCGCCGTGGTCGAAACCCACAAGGGCGACCGCGACAACGTCTTCGCCCAGCCCGACGCCAACTCCAACCTGATCGCCGCGTCCATCATCGACTTCCTCGCGCACGAGATGAAGATGGGCCGCCTGCCCAAGGAGATGCTGCCCATCCAGTCGGGCGTGGGCAACGTGGCCAACGCCGTGCTGGCCGGCCTGCTGACGGGGCCGTTCGAGAACCTGCTGGGCTTCACCGAGGTCTTGCAGGACGGCATGCTGGACCTGCTGCGCGCGGGCAAGATGAGCCGCGCCTCGGCCACCTCGATCTCGCTGTCCGGCAGCGCCTACAGGGACTTCGAGGAGAACATCGACTTCTACCGCGAGCGCATCATCCTGCGCCCCCAGGAGATCAGCAACCACCCCGAGCTGGTGCGCCGGCTGGGCGTGATCGCCATGAACTCCATGATCGAGGCCGACATCTACGGCAACATCAACTCCACCCACGTCATGGGCACGGGAATGATGAACGGCATCGGCGGCTCGGGCGATTTCGCGCGCAACGGCTACCTGTCCTTCTTCGTCACGCCCTCGGTGGCCAAGGGCGGCAAGATCAGCTGCATCGTGCCCATGTGCTCGCACGTGGACCATACCGAGCACGACACGCAGATCATCGTCACCGAGCAGGGCCTGGCCGACCTGCGCGGCCTGTCGCCGCGCAAGCGCGCCCAGGTCATCATCGACCGCTGCGCCCATCCCGACTTCCGCCCCCAGCTGCAGGACTACTTCGACCGCGCCCAGCGCCAGGGCGCGCTGCACACGCCGCACATCCTGGGCGAAGCGCTGAGCTGGCACCAGCGCTTTGTCGAAACGGGCGACATGCGCGCCTGAACCGCGCAAGCGCGTTAGCGCGCCAGCGCGCAGTCTCCTGGGCTACAGGCGACCATCGGCATGGCTGCCTGGACTGGCGTAGCATGCAAGGACGGCCCACGGGGCCGTCTTTTTCGTTGCACCCACAGGACTTCTCCCATGCCGATCTGGAAGCGCAGCTTCACCCTTGAAGACATCACCTCGCTGAGCGCCGACACGGCCGTCTCGCACCTGGGCATCGAGTTCACCGAGATCGGTGACGACTTCCTGCGCGGCCGCGTGCACGTGGACCAGCGCACCTGCCAGCCCTACGGCATCATGCACGGCGGCGTGAACGTGGTGCTGGCCGAGACCCTGGGCTCGGTGGCCGCGGCCTGCTCCATCCCCGAGGGCTGGCGCAGCGTGGGCCTGAACGTCTCCGCCAACCATGTGCGCGCCGCGCGCCAGGGCTGGGTCACGGGCACGGCCCGCCCCGTGCACCTGGGCCAGACCACCCATGTCTGGGCCATCGAACTGCACGACGAAACCGGCCGCCTGACCTGCACCTGCAGCCTGACCATGGCGCTGCTGCCGCCGACCCACGCCCAAAACGTCAAGCTTGCCGCGCAGCCTCCGGTGGCGGCCCAGCCCTGATCAAACCCCCAGCAACTCCGACAGGCGCTCCGGCTGCGCCAGCAGCTCCCGCGAATCGGCCTGCAGCGCCAGCCGGCCCTTGGTCATGACGACGGCGCGGTCGGTGTGGGCAAGGACCTTTTTGTAGTCGCGGTCCACGATCAGGGTGGAGATGCCGGTGCTGCGGATGGCGGCGATCACGCGCCAGATTTCGGCGACGACCAGGGGGGCCAGGCCTTCGGTGGCTTCGTCGAGGATGAGCAGGCGCGGGTGCGTCATCAGCGCGCGGCCTATGGACAGCATCTGCTGCTCGCCGCCAGAGAGCTGGTCGCCGCCGTTGGCCAGGCGCTCCGCGAGCCGGGGGAAGGTGTCGAGCACGCGCTCCAGCGTCCAGTGGCGCTCGCCCTGCAGTCCGGGGCGGGCGCTCATGACCAGGTTCTCGCGCACGCTGAGGTTGGGGAAGATGCCGCGCCCCTCTGGCACATAGCCAATGCCCAGCCGCGCCATGCGCTCGGGCGGCGCGCCCGTGCAGTCGCGGCCATCGGCGCGCAGGCGGCCGGAGCGTGCCGGCACATAGCCCATGAGTGTGCGGATCAGCGTGGTCTTGCCCATGCCGTTGCGCCCCAGCAGGCCCACGGCCTGGCCCGCGCCCAGCGCCAAGCTCACGCCCTGCAGGATGTGGCTGTCGCCGTAGTAGGTATGCAGCTCGTCGATGGCGAACATGGGCTCAGTCATCGTCTTCTCCGAGATAGGCAGTACGGACCACGGGATCGACACGGATCTGCGCTGGCGTGCCCGTGGCCACCACGCTGCCGTTGACCATCACGGTGATGCGGTCGGCGATGCGGAACACGGCGTCCATGTCGTGCTCGACCAGCAGTACCGCATGGCCGCGCTTGAGCTCCTGCAGCAGGGCCAGCATGCGCTCGGTCTCCTCCGCGCCCATGCCGGCCAGCGGCTCGTCCAGCAGCAGCACGCGCGGGCCGGTGGCCAGGCACATGGCCACTTCCAGCTGGCGCTTGGCGCCGTGGCTCAGCGTGCCGGCCACGGCCAGCGCCTGCCCGGCCAGGCCCGCACGCTCCAGGGCCGCATGGGCCTGGCGCAGGCTGGCCGCGCAGCGCTGTGCGGACAGGCCCAGCTGCCAGGGCCTGAGCGCCATCTGCGCCTGGGCCGCGAGCCGGCAGTTCTCCAGCGCCGAGAACTCGGGAAAGATGGTGGTGCGCTGGTAGCTGCGGCCCACGCCGGCACGCGCGCGCCGGGGCTGGGGCATGCGCGTGACATCCTGGCCCGCGAGCGCGATGCGGCCCGCGCTGGCCGCCAGCTCGCCCGAGAGCATGTTGACCAGGGTGGACTTGCCCGCGCCGTTGGTGCCGATCACGGCATGGACCTCGCCCTCGTGCAGGTCCAGGTCTACGCCGCCCACGGCCGTGAGCCCGCCAAAGCGGCGCGTGAGGCCGCGCACCGAAAGCAGTGCCGCATCAGCCATGTCCGGCCTCCTTGTGGTGGACCTCGTTGTGCACTCCAGCGCGTTGCCGTGCAAGGCCCGCCAGCCCGATCAGCCCCATCAGCCCTTTCGGCAGCAGGGCCACGAGCACGATGATGGCCAGGCCCAGGCTCAGCTGCCAGTGGTCGGCCATGGGGCCGACGATGGCATGCGTGGACAGCACCTCCTTGAGCGCAACGAAGGCCACCGTGCCCAGCACGGCGCCGCGCAGCGAGCCCAGGCCGCCGAGGATGACCATCAGCAGCACCTCGCCCGAGTGGTGCCAGGACAGCAGCTCGGGGTTGACCACGGCATCGCGCACCGCCAGCAAAAAGCCTGCCACGCCAGCCAGCATGCCGGCCAGCACGAAGGCCGCGAGCTTGTACCCGTAGGTGGTGAAGCCGGCCGCACGCATGCGCTGTTCGTTGACGCGTATGCCCGCCAGCGCCGCACCGAAGCGCGACTGGCGCAGCCCGGCCAGGAAGGCATAGACCAGCACCAGGGCGGCCAGCACCACGTAGTACTGCACGCGCGGGATTTCCATGTCGATGGCGCCCAGCGCGGGCCGGGCCATCAGGTAGATGCCATCGCTGCCGCCGCCGATGCCCGTGTCGTGGACCACGAAGTAGGCCATCTGTGCGAAGGCCAGCGTCACCATGATGAAGTAGATGCCGCGCGTGCGCAGGCTCAGCAGGCCCACCAGCAGCGCATAGCCGCCCGAGGCCAGCAGCGCCCAGCCCAGCATGGCCGGCAGGCTGCCGCCCTCGTTGCCTGCGGACAGCACGGCGGCATAGGCGCCCAGGCCCATGAAGGCCGCATGCCCCAGGCTCACCAGGCCCGTACCGCCCACCAGCAGCTGCAGGCTGAGCGCGAAGATGGCCAGGATCATGGTCTTGACCACCAGGCCCGACAGATAGTCCGACCACCAGGGGCCGGCCAGCGCCAGCAGCGCCACGCAGGCCAGCGGCACGGCGCAGGCCTGCCATCGGCAGGCGCGCTGCGGCATCTCTACGGGCTGCACAGGCTGCAGGGGCTGCACGGCGGCCGCCAGCAGGGCCGGAGAAGGATTGGATACGGCCATTGTTCAGCTCCTTTGCCCCATCAGGCCCTGGGGCCGCCACACCAGCACCACCGCCATCAGCAGGTAGACGCTCATGCCGCTGAGCTCCTGGAAGAACAGCTTGCCGAAGGTATCGACAAAGCCCACCAGCAGCGAGGCCAGCAGCGCGCCCGTGATCGAGCCGATGCCGCCGATCACCACCACCACGAAGCAGATGATGAGCACGTTGCCGCCCATGCCCGGATAGACCGAACTCATGGGCGCGGCGATCATGCCTGCCAGTGCCGCCAGCGCCACGCCGATGGCGAAGACGATGCGGTACAGGCGCTTCACGTCGATGCCCAGGCCGCGCACCATGTCGCGGTTGCTGGCGCCCGCGCGCACCATCATTCCCAGGCGCGTGCGGTTGACCACCCAGTACAGCGCCAGCGCCACCAGCAGGCACACGCCCGAGGCGAACAGCCGGTACCACGGATAGCTCATGAGCCCGCCCAGCGAGAAGCTGCCCGACAGCCAGCCGGGCAGCGGCACGCCATGCACGTCGTTGCCCGCCAGCAGCGAGCGCAGCTCCTCGAACACCAGGATCAGCCCGAAGGTCATCAGCACCTGCTGCAGGTGCTCGCGCTCGTAGAGGTAGCTGAAGAAGGCCCACTCCAGCGCATAGCCCAGCACCACGGTTAGCGCCACGCCGGCCAGCAGCATGGTGATGAAGTGCTGGCCCAGCAGCGGGGACAGCGCAAAGGCCATGTAGGCGCCGATCATGTAGAAGCTGCCATGGGCCAGGTTGATCACGCCCATGATCCCGAAGATCAGCGTCAGGCCCGAGGCCAGCAGGAACAGCAGCAGCCCGTACTGGACGGCGTTCAGGCACTGCACGAGAAAGGTGGCAAGGTCCATGGCGATGTCCGTATGCGTGCGTATTCGTCCGTATGAGTGCGCCCCGCGCCTCACATGCGGCAGCCGCGGCCGGTATCGCCCAGGGCCTTGATGGCCACGCCCATGCGCTGGTTCTCCTTGCCCACGACCTTGCGCAGGTACATGTCCTGCACGGGGTTGTGCGACTTGCTGATGGTGAAGTCGCCGCGCGGGCTGGGGATGGTGGCCTTCTCGATGGCCTGGCGGAACTCGGCATTCTTCGCGATGTCGCCGCCCGCCGCCTTCAGGCCCACGCCCAGCATCTGGGCGGCGTCGTAGCCCTGCACGGCATACACATCGGGCATCAGCTTGTAGGCCTGGGCATAGGCGGAGCGAAAGCGCCGGTCGCGCTCCGTGCCCAGCTCGTCGGCGTAGTGCAGCGTGGTCAGCACGCCCTGGGCGGCCTCGCCCTGGGCCTCCAGCGTGCCGTCGGTCAGAAAGCCCGAGCCGTACAGCGGGATGGTCTTGTGCAGGCCGGCCGCGTGGTAGTCCTTGACGAACTTGACGGCGCCCGCGCCCGCGAAGAAGGCAAACACCGCATCGGGCCTGGCGGCCGCGATCTCGGTCAGCAGGGCCTGGAACTCCACGTTGGGAAAGGGCACGGTGAGCTGCTTGCTGACCTTGCCGCCCTCCTTCTCGAAGCCTTCCTTGAAGGCATTGGTCATCTCCTCGCCAGCCGCGTATTTCCAGGTGATGGTCATGGCGGTTTTCCTGCCTTCCTGCCTGGCCGCCACCACGCCCATGGGATAGGAGGACTGCCAGTTGGAGAAGGACGAACGGAAGATGTTGGGCGCGCACATGGCGCCCGTGACCGCATCGGCGCCCGCATTGGGCACGATGAGCACGGTGCCGCTTTCCTTGGCCGCGCGCGCCATGGCCATGGCCACGCCCGAATGCACGGTGCCCACCAGCACATCGACCTTGTCGCGCTTGATCAGGCGGTTGACGTTGTCCGTGGCCTTGGCCGGATCGGACTCGTCATCGACCTTGAAGAACTCGATCTCGCGCCCGCCCAGCCTGCCGCCCTGCTCGTTCACGAACATGCGAAAGCCGTTTTCTATGGCCGAGCCCAGCGCCGCATAGGTGCCGCTGTAGGGCAGCATGAAGCCGACCTTGATCCTGTCCTGCGCATATGCGCCGCAGGACAGGGAGGCCGTCAGGGCGAGGACGGCCCAGTGTTTGCGATCGGTGTTCATGCGTGTCTCCTTGTGGTGGATGGGTCTTGCTTTGCGGGTCTTGCTCACACAATTCATTTCGGTTCTCCATGGCACTGCCACGCCCCTTGAAACTGGCGCGTCCCAAAGCGAGGGACACCGAGGAAGGGCCGCCCCGCACCGAGGGTGTCGTCCCCCTCCCTCGCTCAGCGAGTAGAGAGGGGGAAGCCGCGTAGCGGCTCAGGGGGTGTACTGGCCTCGCGCTCTCGGAGCCTGAAACGCTGGATCTTTCCGGTGGCGGTCTTCGGAAGTTCGTCCACGAACTCGATGAAGCGCGGGTACTTGTAGGCGGCCAGGCGCTGCTTCACGAAGGCCTTGAGTTCGGCCTCGGTGGCGCTGCAGCCGTCCTTGAGCACGACGAAGGACTTGGTCTTGAGCAGGCCGTCGGCGTCGGTCTTGCCGATCACGGCGGCCTCCAGCACGGCCGGGTGCTGCATCAGCGTGGCCTCGACCTCGAAGGGCGAGACATAGATGCCGCTGACCTTGAGCATGTCGTCGCTGCGCCCGGCATAGGTGTAGTAGCCATCGGCGTCGCGCACGTACTTGTCGCCGCTCTTGAGCCAGCCGCCCTGGAAGGTCTCGCGCGTTTTGTCGCGGTTGCCCCAGTACATGAGGGCGGCGCTGGGGCCCTGGATGAACAGGTCGCCCACCTCGCCATCGGCCACGGGGCGGCCGTCCTCGCCGCGCAGCTCCACGCGGTAGCCGTCCACGGGCTTGCCCGTGGTGCCGTAGCGGATGTCGCCGGGCCGGTTGGACAGGAAGATGTGCAGCATCTCGGTGGAGCCGATGCCGTCCACGATGTCGGCGCCGAAATGCGCCTTGAAGCGCTGGGCGATCTCGGCCGGCAGCGCCTCGCCGGCCGAGGAGCACATGCGCAGGCTGACCTGCTCGCGCGCGGGCAGCAGCGGCGAGGCCAGCATGCCCGCAAAGCCCGTGGGCGCGCCGAAGAACACCGTGGGCCGGTGCTGCACCCAGCGCGCGAAGGTGGCCTCGGGCGTGGGCCGCTCGGCCATCAGCAGCACGGTGGCGCCCACGCTCAGCGGAAAGCTCAGGGCATTGCCCAGGCCGTAGGCGAAGTAGAGCTTGGCGGCGGAAAAGCAGATATCGCCCTCGCCCAGGCCCAGCACCGGGCCGCCATAGAGTTCGGCCGTCCAGTACGGATTGGCATGCGTGTGGACCGCGCCCTTGGGCTTGCCCGTGGAGCCGGAGGAATACAGCCAGAAGCCCGGGTCATCGCCCAGCGTGGGCGCCGGTGCGGGCAGCGGCGGCTGCGCCGCCAGCCAGGGCTGCAGGGGCGCAAAGCCTGCGGCGCGCGCCGCCGCTTCGTCGCCGGCCACCCAGACATGGCGCACCTCGTTGGGCGCCCGGTCCAGCGCCTGGCGCAGCAGGGGCAGCAGCGCATCGCAGGTCAGCACGGCCTGGGCGCGGCTGTGGCCCAGCATGTAGGCGTAGTCGTCGGCCGTGAGCAAGGTGTTCACCGCCACCGGCACCACGCCCGCATACAGCGCGCCCAGAAAGGCCACGGCCCATTCATGGCGGTCGTGCATGAGCAGCAGCACGCGCTCCTCGCGGTGGATGCCCGCCGCCAGCAGGCCGCTGGCCATGCGCTGCGCCTGTTGCTGCAGCTGGCCGTAGCTCAGCGTGCCGTGGTCGTCGATGTAGGCGATCTTGCCGGGCCGCCCCTCATTGAGCGCGAACAGGTGCGCGGCGAAATTGAAGGGCTGGGTGAAGTCGATCATCGGGGTCTCCTTCGACATCGGGCATCCGGCCCGACTTGTGATCTTCCGCACAACATGCAATATTGTGCGTGCATCAGAAAGATAGTTAGAACACCACCGAGCGTCAAGCACTATATTGCATGGCTGGTGTTAACCCCGACTGTTTATCATTCACGCCCTCTTCAAGGAAACTCTATGGACCAGTTCGAGACGGCAGCCCAGTCCGCCGGGGCGGCGGATTCCCTCTCAGAAGCCCCCAGGAACCAGGTGCTGCAGGCGCTGGGCGAGCGTGTGCGCAGCCTGCGCTCGCGCCGGGGCATGACGCGGCGCGCCCTGGCGGCGGCGGCCGATGTCTCGGAGCGCCACCTGGCCAACCTCGAATACGGCACGGGCAATGTGTCGGTGCTGGTGCTGCACCATATTGCACAGGCCCTGCAATGCTCCATGGCCGAGCTGCTGGGCGACGTGACCACCACCAGCGCCGAATGGCTGCTGATCCGCGAGCTGCTGGAAGGCCGCGATGAAGAGGATCTGCGCCGCGTGCGCCTGGCTGCGGGCGAGCTGCTGGGCACGGCGCCCAGCGACCGCCAGCGCCACACGCGCATCGCCCTGATCGGACTGCGCGGCGCGGGCAAGTCCACGCTGGGCCGCATGCTGGCCGAGCAGCTGGGCGTGCCCTTCCTCGAACTCAACCAGGAAATCGAGCGCATTGCGGGCTGCAGCGTGCGCGCCATCCACGACCTGTACGGTGCCAACGCCTACCGCCGCTACGAGCGCCGCGCGCTGGAGGAGGCCGTGCAGATCTACAGCGACGTGGTCATCGCCACGCCGGGCGGCATCGTCTCCGACCCGGCCACCTTCAACGAGCTGCTGTCGCACTGCACCACAGTCTGGCTCAAGGCCCAGCCCGAGGAACACATGGCCCGCGTCGTGGCCCAGGGCGACACCCGCCCCATGGCCGCCAATCCCGAGGCCATGGACGATCTGCGCAGCATCCTCGAAGGTCGCGCCGGCTTTTACGCCAAGGCCGACCACGTGGTGGATACCAGCGGCCAGACGCTGGAGCAGAGCTTCGATCAGTTGAAGGCACTGTTCCTGCCCGCACGCTGAGACGGCGGCAGCAACCCACGGCATCCAGGCCCCAGGCCTGGATTTTTTTCGCCTGTGCTGGCTGGTGTTTACCCTTGATATGGTCAAAACACGCACTATCGTGCGTGTTGCTGCGTGCATTTTTGGGACAAATCTGCATAATTGTGCCTGCACCGTATCTGCGACTGCACTATTTTTCATCCAAGAGGCCGTCCATGCACCCGTCCAGCCCCACTGTCGATTACCGCACCGAGCCCGCCCAGTACCGCCACTGGTCGTTCACCGTCGAGGGCGCCATCGCCCGCATGCAGCTGAACATCGCCGAGGACGGCGGCATACGGCCCGGCTACAAGCTCAAGCTCAACAGCTACGACCTGGGCGTGGACATCGAGCTGCACGACGCGCTCAACCGCATCCGCTTCGAGCATCCGCAGGTGCGCACCGTCATCGTCACCAGCGGGCGCGACCGCATCTTCTGCTCGGGCGCCAACATCTTCATGCTGGGCGTGTCCAGCCATGCCTGGAAGGTGAACTTCTGCAAGTTCACGAACGAGACGCGCAACGGCGTCGAGGACAGCTCGCGCCACTCGGGCCTGAAGTTCCTGGCCGCCGTCAACGGCGCCTGCGCAGGCGGCGGCTACGAGCTGGCCCTGGCCTGCGACGACATCGTGCTGATCGACGACCGCTCCTCCTCCGTCTCCCTGCCCGAGGTGCCGCTGCTGGGCGTGCTGCCCGGCACGGGCGGCCTCACGCGCGTGACCGACAAGCGCCATGTGCGCCATGACCTGGCCGACATCTTCTGCACCAGCGTGGAAGGCGTGCGCGGCCAGCGCGCCGTGGACTGGCGCCTGGTCGATGCCGTGGCCAAGCCCGCGCAGTTCGAGGCCGTGGTGGCCCAGCGCGCGCAGCGCCTGGCCGAGGGCAGCACGCGCCCCGCCAATGCGCAGGGCATCACGCTCACGCGCCTGGAACGCGAAGCCACGGACGACGCGCTGCACTACCGCCATGTCAGCGTGCAGATCGACCGCGCGCGCCGCAGCGCCACGCTGACCGTGAAGGCTCCGCAGGGTTCGCAGCCGGCCACCCTCGAAGCCATCGAGCAGGCCGGCGACGCCTGGTGGCCGCTGGCCATGGGCCGCGAGCTGGACGACGCCATCCTGCACCTGCGCACCAACGAGCTGGACGTGGGCACCTGGCTGCTCAAGACCGAAGGCGATGCCGCCGCCGTGCTGGCCGCAGACGCAGCCCTGCTGGCCCACCAGGACCACTGGCTGGCGCGCGAGACGCTGGGCCTGCTGCGCCGCAGCTTTGCGCGGCTCGATGTGTCCTCGCGCACGCTGTTCGCGCTGATCGAGCCCGGCTCCTGCTTCGTGGGCATGCTGGCCGAGCTGGCCTTCGCGGCCGACCGCGCCTACATGCTGGTGCTGCCCGATGACACCGAGCGCGCCCCGCGCATCCAGCTGGACGAATTCAATTTCGGCCTGCTGCCCCTGGTCAACGACCAGTCGCGCCTGCAGCGCCGCTTCTACGAGGAGGCCGCACCGCTGGAGGCCGCGCGCGCCGCCACGGGCCGCGCGCTGGACGGCGACCAGGCCCTGGCCCTGGGCCTGGTCACGGCCGCGCCCGACGACATCGACTGGGACGACGAGATCCGCATCGCCATGGAAGAGCGCGCCGCCATGTCGCCCGATGCGCTCACGGGCCTGGAGGCCAACCTGCGCTTTGCCAGCCGCGAGAACATGGTCACGCGCATCTTCGGGCGCCTGTCGGCCTGGCAGAACTGGATCTTCAACCGCCCCAATGCCGTGGGCGACAAGGGCGCTCTCAAGCTCTACGGCACGGGCCAGAAGGCCGGCTTCGACTTCAACCGCGTCTGACCGCAGGCACGCCCCGAAACATCCACGGAGACCCCACCATGAGCGCCATCAACTACAGCGAGAAGATCCCCAACAACGTCAACCTCGGCGAAGACCGCACCCTGCAGCGCGCGCTGGAGAGCTGGCAGCCCAACTTCCTGAACTGGTGGGGCGACGTGGGCCCCGAAGGCTCCACCGACTACGACGTCTACCTGCGCACCGCCATCAGCGTGGACCCGCAGGGCTGGGCCCAGTTCGGCCACGTGAAGATGCGTGACTACCGCTGGGGCATCTTCCTGAACCCGGCCGAGGCCGACCGCAAGGTGCACTTCGGCGACCACGCGGGCGAGAAGGCCTGGCAGGACGTGCCCGGCGAGCACCGCGCCAACCTGCGCCGCATCATCGTCACCCAGGGCGATACCGAGCCCGCCTCGGTGGAGCAGCAGCGCCACCTGGGCCTGACCGCGCCGTCCATGTACGACCTGCGCAACCTGTTCCAGGTCAACGTGGAGGAAGGCCGCCACCTGTGGGCCATGGTCTACCTGCTGCACAAGCACTTCGGCCGCGACGGCCGCGAGGAGGCCGAGGCCCTGCTGGAGCGCCAGTCGGGCGACGAGAACAACCCGCGCATCCTGGGCGCCTTCAACGAGAAGACGCCCGACTGGCTGTCCTTCTTCATGTTCACCTACTTCACCGACCGCGACGGCAAGTTCCAGCTGGCCGCGCTGGCCGAAAGCGCCTTCGACCCGCTGGCGCGCACCACCAAATTCATGCTGACCGAGGAGGCCCACCACATGTTCGTAGGCGAGTCCGGCGTCTCGCGCGTGCTGCAGCGCACCTGCCAGGTCATGAACGAGCTGCGCACCGACGACGTGGGCCGCCTGCGCGCGGCCGGCGTGATCGACCTGCCCACGCTGCAGCGCTACCTGAACTTCCACTACAGCGTGACCATCGACCTGTTCGGCGCCGACCAGTCCAGCAATGCCGCCACCTTCTACAGCAGCGGCCTCAAGGGCCGCTACGAGGAAGGCAAGCGCACGGACGACCACCGCCTGCACGACCAGCACTACAAGGTGCTGGAAGTGGTGGACGGCAGGCTGCAGGAAAAGGAAGTGCCCATGCTCAACGCGCTCAACGAGGTACTGCGCGACGACTACATCAAGGACTCCAACGCGGGCGTGGGCCGCTGGAACAAGGTCATGGAAAAGGCCGGCATCGACTTCCGCCTCACCGTGCCGCACAAGGCCTTCAACCGCCAGATCGGCGCGCTGGCCGGCGTGCGCATGAGCCCCGACGGCCGCGTGGTCAGCGAGCAGGAATGGCGCATGCGCGAGGCCGAATGGCTGCCCACGGACGCCGACCGCGCCTTCGTCGCCTCGCTCATGGGCCGCTGCGTGGAGCCGGGCCAGTTCGCGGGCTGGATCGCGCCGCCGGTCATGGGCATCAACCGCCAGCCCGTGGATTTCGAATACGTGCGCTTCAACTGAAGCGCCGCGCCAGCAGGGAGTCGCCCATGACAGTCGCCTTGGTAGAACACGGCATCCTCACCCAGCACCTGATCGACCCGGAGATCTGCATACGCTGCAACACCTGCGAGGCCACCTGCCCCGTGGGCGCCATCACGCACGATGACCGCAACTACGTGGTCCTGGCCGAGCAGTGCAACGGCTGCATGGACTGCGTCTCGCCCTGCCCCACGGGCGCCATCGACAACTGGCGCAAGGTGCCCCTGAAAAGCGCCTATCCCGTGGCCGAGCAGCTGCTCTGGGACGAGCTGCCCGAGGAGCTGCCGCCTGAAGCGCTGGTTCAGGCACAGGACACAGGGGACGCACCTGCCGCCGAGGACCTGAGCCAGGCCCAGGCCGTGATCGCGGCGGCCGCCACGCGCGGTGCGGATGCGGCCCGGCCCGATGACCAGGCCGATACCCAGGTGTTGCGCAGCGCCAGCTACGGCGCCACCGTGCCGCCCTGGTCGGCCGCCCATCCGTACACCAACCTGCATGGCCCCAGGAGCCCCGTCACGGCCACCGTGGTCGGCAACCTCAACTGCACGGAGGCGGGATTCGACAGCGAGACCCACCACATCGTGCTGGACTTCGGCAGCCAGCCGTTCCCCGTGCTCGAAGGCCAGTCCATCGCCGTCATCGCGCCCGGCACCGATGCCCAGGGCCGCCCGCATGTGGCGCGCCAGTACTCGGTGGCCAGTGCGCGCAATGGCGAGCGGCCCGGCTACAACAACCTGGCGCTGACCGTGAAACGCGTCACCCAGGACCACCAGGGCCGCCCTGTGCGCGGCGTGGCCAGCAACTACCTGTGCGACGCACGCATCGGCGACAGGGTCCAGGTCATAGGCCCGTTCGGCCAGTCGTTCCTGATGCCCAACCATCCCCGCTCGCACATCGTGATGATCTGCACGGGCACGGGCAGCGCCCCCATGCGCGCCATGACCGAATGGCGCAGGCGGCTGCGCAAGAGCGGCAGGTTCGAGGGCGGCAAGCTCATGCTGTTCTTCGGCGCACGCACGCCGCAGGAGCTGCCCTACTTCGGCCCACTGCAAAGCCTGCCGCGCGACTTCATCGACAACAACCTGGCCTTCTCGCGCGTGGCCGGCCAGCCCCGGCGCTACGTGCAGGACCTGCTGCGCGAACGTGCGGCCGACCTGGCAGCCCTGCTGCGCGACGACAACGCGCACTTCTACGTCTGCGGGCTCAAGAGCATGGAGGAAGGCGTGGTGCTGGCACTGCGCGACGTGGCGCAGCAAGCCGGGCTGGACTGGGAACAGATCGGCGCGCGCCTCAAGCGCGAAGGCCGGCTGCACCTCGAGACTTATTGAAACACCCCCTGAGTCGCTTCGCGCCTTCCCCCTGAAGGGGGGCATACGGGCACCCGGCGACACCCTCGGTGCAGGGCGGCGCGGCCGGCGTAGGCCCTTCCTCGGTGTCCCTGAGTTGAGCCGCGCCAGGTTCCTAGGCAGTTATTGAATGGCGCGCAACACCTTGAAAAACTAATGCGCTGGAGTTCGGACCTGTCCATAGGCATCGCCGGCCAGGGCCTGGGCCAGTATCCAGGCAGGGTCCACCAGCTCGGCACCGCGCACCAGCGGCGACTGCGGCAGGGCCAGCGGGATCTCGGTGCAGCCCATGATCACGGGCACATCGCCATGGCGCTGCAGCAGCGGCGCCAGCACCTCGCTGAAGCAGCGCGCGGCCAGGTCCATGTCGCCCTGCTTGACGCCGTCGTAGATGCCCTGCATGAGCCGCGCGCGGCCCTGTGCATCGGGCTGCAGCGCGGTGATGCCGCACTCGGCCAGCGCCGCGTCGTACAGGCCGCTGTCATAGGTGCCCTGCGTGGCCAGCACGATGGCCTGCTGCGCGCCGCCGGCCTGCAGGTGCAGGGCGGCCTGGCGCGCGATGTGCAGCACATGCAGCTGCGGAAACAGCGCCTGCAGCTGCCCATGCCAGGCATGGGCCGTGTTGCAGGCCAGGGCCACGCTGCGCACGCCCAGCGCCGCCATGCGGCCCACGCCCTGCAGCAGGTGCTGGGCCGGCCCCGTGGGCGACTGCGGGTCCGCGCGCAGCGCGGCGCTGCGGTCGGGCATGGGCAGTTGCACCAGCCAGTGCTCGGGATAGGCCTGGTCATGCACGGGCAGGCCCTGCTGCTGCAGGTGCGCCGTGCAGGCCTGCACGAACAGGCGCACGAAATCCGCGCCTGCGGCCGGGCCCATGCCCCCGAGAATGCCCACCGCGCGCGGGGGCTGAAGCTGCTGCTGCATGCTGCGATCCGAAATCAAAAAGCGGGTTTGTCGCTGAGGTCCTGCAGGTTTTTCTGCAATTGCTCGCTCATCGGCAGGCCCAGGGCCACGTTCCTCGGGGCAATGGGCTGCATGAACCACTTGTCATAAAGCCTGGCGAACGCGCCCGACTTCATCATGTCGCCGATCACGCCATCGACCAGCTGCTTGAACTGGGGGTCGTCCTTGCGCAGCATGCAGGCATAGGGCTCGACCTGCAGCGAGTCGGCCACCACCTCGAAGTCCCCGGGGTTCTTGGCCGTGGGGATCAGGCCGAAGAGCAGGATGTCGTCCATGCCGAAGGCCGCGGCGCGGTCGTTCTCCACCAGCAGGAAGCCGTCCGCATGGTCCTTGGCCATGACGATGTTCATGCCCCAGGCCTTGTCGGCATTGGCCTTGCGCAGCACCTGCAGGTTGGTGGTTCCCGTGGTGATGGCCACGGTCTTGTCCTTGAGGTCGGCGTAGTTTTTGATGCCCGAGCTCTTCTTCACCAGCAGCCGCGTGCCCGTGTAGAAATGGTTGATGGAAAAGGCCACCTCCTTGCCGCGCACCGTGTTGTTGGTGGTCGAGCCGCATTCCAGGTCGATGGTGCCGTTGGCCAGCAGCGGCATGCGGTTCTGCGAGGTCACGGCCTGCCACTGCACCTTCAGATCGGGCCGGTTCACCGCCTTCTTCACGGCCTCGGCCACGGCCTGGGACATCTCCACCGTCATGCCGATGGGCTTGCCGTTGTCCAGGTAGCTGAAGGGCACGGAGGACTCGCGGTAGGCCAGCGTGATGCGGCCGCTGTCGCGCACCTTGGCCAGCGTGTCGGCATGGGCCGCAGCCAGGCCTCCCAGGGCCAGGGCCGCGCACAGCGCGGTGGTGTGAAGTTGCATGCTTGTCTCCTCGTCTTTGGTGGATGTGCGGCCAGTGTAGGAAGGGCGGCGGCCTTTGCGGAATGACAATATCGGGCCGGTCCATGCCCGCCGGTTATGGGCTGGCCGCCTGCCCGCAGCAGCAGCCCCCGGCCATAACCTGCGTGCATGGCCCGTGTGCCAAATGCCATGGCCCGGCCTGCCGCGCGCGGCCTACAGTGCGGCTGCATGGAGAAACGATCAATGCATGTCTGCATCGTGGGCGCCGGCATCGTCGGCCTGGCAACGGCCTGGGCGCTGCAGCAGGCCGGCCACCGCATCACCGTGCTGGACCGCGCACCGGGCCCTGCCCAGGGCGCCAGCGGCGGCAATGGCGCGCAGCTGAGCTATTCCTACGTGCAGCCGCTGGCCGATCCCGGCATCTGGAAGATGCTGCCCCGCCTGCTGCTGCAAAAGGATTCGCCGCTGGCCTTCCGCCTGCGCGCCGACCCCGCGCAATGGGCCTGGGGACTGCGCTTTCTGGGCGCCTGCAATGCCCATGCCTCGGCCGAAGGCACGCGCGCCCTGCTGGCCCTGGCCGCCGAAAGCCGTCAGGCCTTCGAGTCGCTCCAGGCCGACGAAGCACTGGCCTGCGACCTGCACACGCCGGGCAAGCTGGTGCTCTACCCCACCCAGCAGGCGCTGGATGCCGCCGCGCAGCAGGTGGCACTGCAGGCGGGCCTGGGCGGCGCGCCGCAGCGCATCGTCAACGCCGCCGAAGTGGCGCGCATCGAACCCGCGCTCGCCCGCTACGCCCAGCGCATTGCAGGCGCCGTACACACGCCCAGCGAGGCCGCAGCCGACTGCCGCCTGCTGTGCGAGCAACTGGCCGCCCGGCTCACCGCACGCGGCGCCGAACTGCGCTACGGCGTGGAGCTGCAGGGCTTCGAGCGCGAGGGCGACGCCATCACCGGCCTGCGCACCGCCGCAGGCCCACTGCCGCTGCGCGCCGACCACTACGTGCTGGCCAGCGGCTGGGAAAGCGCGGTCCACGCGCGCCAGCTGGGCCTGCGCATTCCCGTCTACCCGCTCAAGGGCTACAGCATCACCGCCGATGCCGCCGCGCAACTGCCGCACGCCGCGCCCCGGGTCAGCGTCACCGACACCGCACGCAAGGTCGTCTTCGCACGCATCGGCGAACGCCTGCGCGTGGCCGGCATGGTGGAGATCGTGGGCCGGGACACGCGCACCGACCCGCGCCGCATCGCCAGCCTGCGCCGCTCCACGCAGGAGGTCTTCGCCGACCTGCCGCTGGACGGCGACCTCCACCCCTGGACCGGCATGCGCCCCGCCACACCCACCGGCCTGCCCCTCACCGGCCGCCAGCGCGGCGGTCCGCGCAACCTGTGGCTGCAGACGGGGCACGGCGCGCTGGGGCTGACGCTGGCGTTCGGTTCGGCGCAGAGGCTGGTGGGGCAGATGGAGGCGGGCGATCTGTAGGACCCGGTCCCGCAGCCACCTATGTCATGTCGCCGCTCAATCTCCGTACGAGTTGCCAGTCGTCCTTGGACCAGCCAAGTCGAGCATCCACCGACATGGCTGCGGCGCCAATCAAGGCAAGCCAACCGCTGGCCTCCACACGTCGCAACGGCTCCCATGTCGGCCGCTGGGCTATTTGCTGCCAATCCGAACCATGGCAACCAGTGCACTTTGTCAGCGTGTCATCAGGCCGGAGTGGTTCGACCGTGACCGTCCCGGGTGGCACTTCGCCCCAATCAGCGATGAGGGTCTCCAAGGAACCTGTTGGAGGCATACCTCCTCGACCCAGAATCCACTTGATTAAGCGCTCCCATAGCGAGACATCGGGAGGTTGATTGCGTGAATCGACATTTTTTGCTTTGGCCCAGGCATCGTGAGACATCGGATTGATGTAGGCCACCAAAATGCATCTACTGGATCCTGCTTGACAGATGGTCACTGTATCTCCGGGCTTCCACTGTCCAATCGACAAGGACGAGTTGACCGTCTCCAGGATGAATCGAGCAATCTCGGTGTTGTTCCACCCGCGCGGATCTTCCTGGGTGTCGGAGACGCCACGCCAACTCGCTGCGATGAGTAACGCGGCAAGCGCGATGATGATCACAGAGCGCCACGTTTGGGGCAGGCGCGGTGACAACGAAGTTATTTGGCTAGCCACCACAGCATCTCCTCAGCAACTCCTGGGCCATATCCCTCGCGCGTTGACGGCCCTCAGGCGGCACTCGTTGGTCGATGCTCTGAAGCAGGTTTGCTTGCGATGACACATTGCCTTTGGCCTTGGCGTCGGCATAGACATATGCCCACACCTCGGCAGGCTGCGGCTCCCCCCATGTGGGGTTACTTCTGATGGAGGCCATCGAGATCAGCGCATCGACATAGCCTTGGTCGATCAAGGCGTTGAGGTATATCAGGGTGGTGCGCCGATACTCGGCGAGGCGCTCTGGATCCGTTCTCGCATGCTCCAGACCCCGGGTCCAGTAGGCTCCGCCATAGTCCATCATGCTCTGAGGATCTCCCTGCACCGCGAGCCGGGCAGTCCACTCATCGGCCCTTGTGTATGCGTCCATCGGGAGTTGTCCGCAGCCAGGGCGCGCACTGGCCCTCTGCTCCCGAGCCAGCCGTTGCGCCATTGCGTGCCCCTTGGGGTCGGAATCCGGCGGAACCAGCAGCGCCATGCGCTCATAGAGGGACGCCATCCAGCAAGGCTCCAATGCCTTGTGGAGTTTGGCGACTTCGCCGGCCTGGTCCAGCGTGACCTCGCTGCTGGCAAGCCGGTTGTACAGAATCTCCGCCGATGCATCCACGACAACGGCAGGAAACGCCTTGGCTCTAGGTGCCGTGGGGGGCGCCACCGGCACGGGCGCCGGTACAGAAGCGATCGCCGGTGGAGCGGGAGTTTCAGGTGCTGGCGCAGCAGGCTCGGAAGCTTGCGCAGGTGGCTTGGTTGCGCTCACCTGTGCATGCCTGACCTCAGACGCTGGTTCGGCAAAAAAGATGAGCGCCAGCCCACCGGCAAAGGCAAGAGCAGCACATGCCCAGGCAACGACCTGCCAGCGCGGACGCAAAGCTCCTGAATTTCTCATGACCCTCCTTCATGACGATGCAGTTGTCAGATCCCGGGTAATGATTGTGAATAATTCTCATTAGCAAATCAATCGATCATGAGAATTCAGTTGAATTTGACAATCGATCGTGCCAATGACCACGGCGCATCAGCCGCAGTCCAGCAGGCATGCTTGTATGAACGGCCTCAACCAGCCAGCAACTCGCGCAAGGCCTTGCGCATTTCCTCGGTCATTGCCCGTGCCAGCACCGACCCTGGCCGCTGGGGCAGGCTCAGGGCATTCACACCCACCGTGATGCGCGGCAGCAGGGGGACGACATGGACCTTGCGGCGGTCGGCGGCCAGGGCGGTGCAGCCGTCCATGATGGCGGCGCCCAGGCCGTACTCGGCCATGGACAGGGCCGCGTGGTAGGTCTGCACGGTGACCACGGGCGACAGGCCCACGCCGTGCTCGCGGCAGGCCTGGCCCAGGCGCATGCCCAGCGGGTCGCGCGCATCGAGAGCGACCACGGGCAGCTCGGCCAGGTCCTTGAGCTCCATGCCCTCTTCGCGCACGCGCGAGGGCGGCAGCAGGCCCTTGGGCAGCACGCAGAACATGTCCACCTCGGCCAGCAGTTCATGCTCCAGCGCGGGCTGGCCCACGGAGCTGATGACGAAGCCCACGTCGGCCTCCTGCAGCAGCAGGGCCGAGACCACCTGGGGGGTGTGCAGCGCCTGCACATGGACCTGCACCTGGGGGTGGCGGCGCCGAAATCCGGCCACGGCGCGCGGCAGCACCTCGCGGCTGAGCGCGAAGACAGTGAGCACCGTCAGCCGGTCCGCCGCCTGGCCATGGCGCAGGTTGTCGGCCAGGCGCTGGACCTCGTCGAGCTGCTCGAACAGCTTCTCGATGTGGGGGAACAGCGCCAGCGCCTCATTGGTGGGCGTGAGCCGCCCGCGTGCGCGCTGGAACAGCGCAAAGCCCAGCTGCAGCTCCGCGTGCTGCAGGGTGCGGCTGACGGCCGGCTGGGTGATGTTGATCAGCCGTGCGGCAGCGCTGACGCTGCCGGTCTGCATGACGGCATTGAAGACCTCGATGTGGCGCAGGCGCATGGGCCGTCCTAAACGCGGGATTAGCGCAGGTTCAGCGCGGGTTCACTCTTCGGCGGACTGCGCGCGGGCCATCCGCTCACTCTTCCAGTAGACGTCGTCGCCGCCATCCATGCGGTTGAGCACGCGCGCCAGCACGAACAGCAGGTCGGACAGGCGGTTCAGGTACTGGCGCGGCGCGGGCCGCATGGCCTCGCCCTGCTCCAACGCCACCACCATGCGCTCGGCGCGGCGCGCCACCGTGCGGCAGACATGGGCCTGGGCCGCGGCGCGGCAGCCGGCCGGCAGAATGAATTCCTGCAGCCGGGGCAGTTGCGCGTTGTAGTGGGCCAGCGCTTCATCAAGCTGCAGCAGGGCGTCGTCCTTGAGCAGTTCATAGCCGGGAATGGACAGCTCGCCACCGAGGTTGAACAGCTGGTGCTGCACATCGACCAGCAGTTCGCGCACGTCGTCGGGCAGGGCCTCGCACAGCAGCAGGCCGATGTGGGAATTGAGCTCGTCCACATCGCCCATGGCGTGCGGGCGGCCGCTGTTCTTGGAGACGCGCGTGTTGTCGCCCAGGCCCGTGCTGCCGTCGTCTCCGGTGCGCGTGGCGATCTGTGTCAAACGGTTGCCCATGGGCGTTCTCCTTGGCGGTGCGGGGGTGGAAAGCCGGACCCGTAACGGCCCAACACCCAATTGTGCGTTACAGGCAGCACGCAAATGTTGTAGCAGGCAACAGCCGGCAAAAGTGCTGGCCCTGCTGCGCTGCAACAGGTGGAATGCAGTCATGTTCCACGTTCGACAAGGAGTTCGACACATGACCTCTCAACTGCGCAAAGTCTCTGGTTTTGAAATCCGCAGCGTGATGTTGTTCGCGGCCATTTCGCTGGGCAGCGTTGCTGCCATGGCGCAGACATCTACTCCCGCTGCGCCTCCTTCGCAGGCCTCCTTTGGAGCCGGTAGCGGTCCTGCCACCGGCGTACAAGCAGCGCCGGCCCCTTCGTCGGCCGGCGCCAACGAGGTGCAAGCCGCATTCGACCGCGCCGACACCAACCGGGACGGCAAGCTGAGCAAGAAGGAGGCCGAGGCCCTGCCCGCCGTGAGCAGCAATTTCGCCCAGATCGATGCCGACAAGAACGGATCGCTGTCGCGCGATGAATTCAGCAAGGCTGTCCAGCCGCGCTGACACCCGGATGCCTGGCGGCTGACCCACACGGTTGGGCGGCAGGGCCGGTGGTATTCTTTCCAGTTCCCCCTGGAGAACACCGATGAACGCCCCTGTCGCCCCCGTCCGCCTGCAGCCTGACTTCGCTCAGCGCCCCATCCCCGAAGCCTTCCTCCAAGCCCTGGCCCAGCGTTTCGGCGCCCAGTGCTCCACGGCTTTGGCGGTGCGCGAACAGCACGGCCGCGACGAGGGCGCCATCCAGGCGCCCCCGCCTGCGGCCGTGGTCTTTGCCGAAAGCACGCAGGACGTGCAGGACGCGCTGAAGCTGGCCGACCAGTATGCCGTGCCGGTCATCCCCTACGGCGCGGGCTCCTCGCTCGAAGGCCATCTGCTGGCCGTCGAGGGCGGCATCAGCCTGGACCTGAGCCGCATGAACCGCATTCTCTCGGTCAACACCGAGGACCTGACGGTCACCGTGCAGCCCGGCATCACGCGCAAGCAGCTCAACGATGCCATCAAGGACACGGGCTTCTTCTTCCCCATCGATCCCGGCGCCGATGCCTCCATCGGCGGCATGACCGCCACGCGCGCCAGCGGCACCAATGCCGTGCGCTACGGCACCATGCGCGAGAACGTGCTGGCGCTGGAACTGGTCACGGCCAGCGGCGAGCTGATGCGCACCGGCACGCGCGCCAAAAAGAGCAGCGCGGGCTACGACCTCACGCGTCTGATCGTGGGCAGCGAAGGCACGCTGGGCGTGGTCACCGAGATCACGGTGCGCCTGTACCCGCTGCCCGAGGCCGTGAGCGCGGCCATCTGCTCCTTCCCCAGCATCGAGGCCGCCGTGCGCACGGTGATCCAGACCATCCAGATGGGCGTGCCGATCGCGCGCGTGGAGCTGGTGGACGTGAACTCGGTGCGCATGGTCAACGCCTACAGCAAGCTCACGCTGCGCGAGGAACCCATGCTGCTGATGGAGTTCCACGGCTCGCCCACGGGCGTGAAGGAGCAGGCCGAGATGGTGCAGGACATCGCAGGCGAGTTCGGCGGCAACGCCTTCGAATGGGCCGAGCGTCCCGAGGACCGCACGCGATTGTTCACGGCCCGCCACAACGCCTATTTCGCGGCTGTCTCCAGCCGCCCCGGCTGCCGCTGCATCACCACCGACGCCTGCGTGCCCATCAGCCGCCTGGCCGATGCGCTGCTGGACTCGGTGCGCGAGGCCGATGACAGCGGCATTCCCTACTTCCTCGTCGGCCACGTGGGCGACGGCAACTTCCACTTCGGCTACCTGATCGACCCGGACAACGAGGACGAGCGCTCGCGCGCCGAGCAGCTCAACCACCAGCTGGTGTCGCGCTCCATTGCGCTGGGCGGCACCTGCACGGGCGAGCATGGCGTGGGCATCCACAAGATGGATTTCCTGCGCGAGGAAGCCGGCGACGGCGCGGTGCAGATGATGCGCTCCATCAAGCAGGCGCTGGACCCGAAGAACATCCTGAACCCCGGGAAAATCTTCAGCCTCTGAGTCCCTCCGCCGCAGCTTTCTCGCGCAGGAAGTCGATCAGCGTGGTGATGGCCCGCGTCTGGTAGTGGGACGGCATGTACAGCAGGTACTGGCGCGTGGCCAGAAAGTCCAGGCTCCCCGGCGGCAGCGGCAGGCGCTCAAGCGCGCCGCTGGCCAGTTCGGCCGCCACCATGTAGCGCGGCACCACGGCCACGCCCAGGCCCTGCAGCACGGCATCGCGCAGGAAGTGGAAGTTGGGCGACATCAGGCGCGGGCGTATGCGCAGCTCGGTGGGCCGGGCGCCGTTCATGCCCGCCGTGCGCAGCTTCTGGCCCGTGAGCGCCGAGGTGATCAGCGGCACGCGCTTGAGCGCCAGCAGCGAGTCGGGATGGCCATGCGCAGCCAGAAACTGCGGCGTGGCGCAGGCCTCGTAGAGCACATCGCCGAGCTTGCAGGCCACCAGGCTTTCGGGCGGCTCGGTCATCACGCGCACGGCGAAGTCCACGGCGCCCTGCATCAGGTCCTCGATGTCGTTGTCGAAGATCACCTCCAGCGTGATGCCCGGATGCATGCGCATGAACTCCGTCAGCCAGCCCGACATCTGCAGCTGGCCGTAGCCGCTGGGCACGCTCAGCCGCACGGTGCCCTGCAGGCTCTGGCCCAGGCTGTCCACCGACTCGTCCGCCGCCATGGCTTCCTGGCGTATCGCGCGGCCATGCGCGTACAGGCGCAGGCCCAGCTCGGTGGGCTCGACCTGGCGCGTGGTGCGGCGCAGCAGCTGCTGGCCGATCTGGCGCTCGAACTGGTTGAGCCGGTGGCTGACGTTGGCGCGGCTCATGCCCAGGCGCACGGCGGCGCGGCTCAGGTTGCCGGCTTCGATGATGTCCACCAGCAGGGACAGTCCGCCCAGATCCATTGTCAAACCTCAGTACACACAATGTCCATTTTTTAGCACGATTGTCAAAGTCCATAAACGAATGAAGAATGCGGGCCTGCCCGGGCATCACCGGCCCGTTGCGGTTTTCGTGGTTCGACAAGGTTTCGCATGAGTGCTCTCCCCTCTTCCCTGCCGCTGGACGGCGTGCGCGTCCTGGATCTTTCGCGCGTGCTGGCCGGCCCCATGTGCGCCATGGCGCTGGCCGACCTGGGCGCCGATGTCGTCAAGGTCGAGCACCCGGGCCGCGGCGACGACACGCGCGACTGGGGCGTGCGCGTGGGCCAGCGCAACACCTCCTACTTCAACAGCGCCAACCGCAACAAGCGCTCGGTCACGCTGGACCTGCAGGCCGAAGAGGGCCTGCGCATCGCACGCGAGCTGGCGGCCGACAGCGATGTGGTCATCCAGAACTTCAAGGTCGGCGGCGCCGAGAAGCTGGGGCTGGGCTACGAGCAGCTGTCGCAGCTGAACCCGCGCCTGGTGTACTGCTCCATCTCGGGCTACTCGCGCAGCGGCCCCGAGGCCACGCGGCCCGGCTACGACCTGGTGGTGCAGGGCGAGTCCGGCATCATGGCCATGAACGGCGAGCAGGGCCAGGGTCCGCTGAAGTTCGGCGTGGCCGCCGTGGACATGTTCACGGGCATGTACTCGGCCCAGGCCATCCTGGCCGCGCTCTACGAGCGCGAGCGCAGCGGGCGCGGTCGCCATGTGCAGATGGCACTGTACGACTGCGGCCTGATGATCACCAGCTACTACGGCATGGAGGCCTTGCTCAAGGCAGGCGACCCGCCCAAGTTCGGCAACGCCCATCCGTCCATCGTGCCCTACGGCGTGTTCGAGGCGGCCGACGGCCCGCTGGTCATCACCGTGGGCAACAACGGCCAGTTCCAGCGCTTTTGCACCGACGTCATCGCCAAGCCCGAGTGGGCCGCCGACGAACGCTTTGCCACCAATACCGCACGCTCGGCAAACCGCGATCTGCTGATGCCGCTGGTGCAGGCCGAGCTGCTGCGCTTCACGCGCGCACAACTGCTCGAATGCCTGACGGCCGCGCAGATTCCCTGCGGCGAGGTGCTGGGCCTGTTCGAGGCCCTGAACTCGCAGCGCACGGCCGACGCCGGCCTGCTGCACCGCTTCGAGGACAGCGAGGCCGGCAGCCAGTCCGTGCTGGCCCCGCCCTATGCGCTGGACGGCCAGCGCCTGCCCGTGCGCCGCCCGCCGCCGCACCAGGGCGAACACACCGACGAGGTGCTGCAGCAGCGCCTGGGCCTGGACGAACAGGCCCGCGCCGCACTGCGCGCCAAAAACATCATCTGAGAGCGCGCAGACGTTCCCACCCAGACCGCTCCACGGCTCTCATTTCCACCCCTTCCCGCTTGAGGAGACATATGACTTCCACCCCCTTCCAGGCCTCGCGCCGCCAGATCCTTTCCGCCGCCTGCGCCACCGCCATCGCCACGCTGGCCCCCGCCGCCCGGGCCCAGAGCCAGTGGCCCGACAAGCTGATCAAGCTGACCGTGGCCTTCCCGCCCGGCGGCCCCACCGACACGGCCGCGCGCATCGTCGCGCAGCGCCTGACCGAGCGCCTGGGCCAGACCATCGTCATCGACAACCGCCCCGGCGCCTCGGGCTCGGTGGGCACGGCGGCCTTCATCAAGTCGCAGCCCGACGGCTACTCGCTGTCCATGTTCGGCATGCCCGCGCTGCTGGCGCCCATGCTGTTCAACAACAACCTGTACGACGTGCGCAAGGACTTCCTGCCCGTGGCCACGGTCTATGACCTGCCCATGGCCATCGTCATCAACCCGCGCGAGCTGCCGGACGTGACCAACCTGCAGCAGCTGATCGAGCACGCCAAGAAGGCCAAGCCGGCGCTGAACTACACCAGCTCGGGCACGGGCAGCTTCGGCCACCTGTCCATGGAGCAGCTCAAGGACCTGGGCGGCTTCGACATGCAGCACGTGCCCTACCGCGGCAGCGCGCCGGCCGTGACCGACCTGATCGGCGGCCAGATCGCCGTGATGTTCGCCGACGTGGTCGCCGCCCTGCCCCACATCCAGGCCGGCAAGCTGCGCGCCATTGCCGTCAGCTCGCAAAAGGCCAAGCAGCTGCTGCCCAATGTGAAGTCGGTGGCCGAGCAGGGCTTCCCCGGCTTCGACGCCGACACCTGGGGCGGCCTGATCGCCCCGCTGAACACGCCGCCCGCCGTGGTCCAGCGCCTGAACCAGGAGCTCAAGCTCATCCTGGCCGAGCCCGAGCTGCAAAAGAAGATGCTGGCCGCAGGCGCCATCGCCACCTACCAGGACGGCGCGGCCATGAAGGCGCGCCTGAATGCCGACTTCACGCGCTGGAGCAAGATCGCCAAGGACAAGAACATCTCTTCGCAGTAAAGAACACAGAGCGCCCCACGATGCGCCTTCAGGGCATGCCGCAAGGCATGCCCTTTTTTGCGTCCGCAAATGCTCGGCGCCTGCTGTTCACTCCCGTATGGCCGCGCCCGCAGCGAAGCGCAGGGGTCGCGGACATCCGGGTCGCCTTCTTTGACCTGCCCTTTCCTGGCGAATCAAGAAAGGGCTGTCGGCTGCCGGGCCGAAACCCGGCCTCGAAAAACAACCACCCGGCAGGGTCAGAAAAAGCGACTCAAGCCACCGTCTGGCTTTGGCTTAACGCAGGAGTGCAGCCTGATAGCCGACCCTTACTTGGAGAGATCCATGATCATGCGCGTGGCCAGGTACAGGCGCGGCACGATGGTGTTCAGCTGCACATACTCCGCATCATTGGAGTGCGCACCGTAGCCGCTCAGGCCAAAGCCCTCGATGACCGCACCCTTGGACTTGAGCGCCGCAAACGCCGCGTCGGTGCCGCCGCCCGTGGCCTTTTCCATCACGCTCATCTTCAGGCCCAGCTCATCGCTGTAGATGGTCTGCGCCTGTTTGGCCAGGCTGCGCGAGGCCTCGTTGGCCTCCAGCGGCGGGCGGCGCACTTCGAACTTGAGCTGCACCTTGCTGGCGTCCAGCAGCTTGTGGCCCACCTTGGCCTGCATGGCCTGCTCCAGCGCCGTGAAGTCGGCCACGCGCAGCGCGCGGGCGTCGGCCTGGGCCGTGGCCTCGGCGGGAATGACGTTGCGGTTGGTGCCGGCCTTGGCCACGGTCCAGTTGAGCTTGAGGCCGGTCTCGGGCTTGGACAGGTCCTTCATCTGCAGCAGCTGGTGCGACAGCTCGTACAGCGCGTTCACGCCGTCCTCGGGCTTGGCGCCCGCGTGCGAGGCCTTGCCCTCGACCTTGAGGTAGGCCGCGCCGATGCCGCTGGTGGCCAGGCGCACGCCGCCGTCGGTGCCGCCGCCTTCGAACGAGAAGACCGCATCCTGCTCGGCGCCCATGCGCGTGATGGTGCTGCGCGCGCCGGGCGAGCTGATTTCCTCGTCGCTGTTCATCAGCACGGTCAGCGTGCCGTAGTTGTCGAAGCCCAGCTGGCGCAGCATGGCCACGGTGTGCAGGATCAGGGCCACGCCCTGCTTGTCGTCGGCAATCCCCAGGCCGTAGGCGCGCTCGCCGTCGATGCGAAACGGCTGGTCCTTGAGCATGCCGCGCAGGTAGACCGTGTCCATGTGGGCGATCAGCATGATGCGGCTGGTGCCCTTGCCCTTGAACTCGGCATGCACCATGGGACCGATCTTCTCGGGCGTGTCACCCAGCCGGTAGACGTCGGTGGGCTGCAGGATCTCGACCTTGCCGCCCTGCTCGCGCAGCTTGCCGGCCACGTAGTTGGCGATCTGCTCCACGCCCTCCATGTCCTTGCTGCCCGACTCGATGTGCACCAGGTCGCGCAGCGTGTCCAGCAAGGGCTGCTGGTGCTTTTGCGCCAGCGCCTGGATATCGGCCTTGGGCGCAGCCAGGGCACTGCCGGACAGGCCGGCCATGGCAAGGGCCAGCGCCAGCGGGGCGCTGCGGAACATGAGGGAAAGCGGTGCGAAGGCGGAACGCATGGACAGGTCTCCTGTGTTGAAAAAGTTGTGCCTGCACGATAGCAGGCGCCGCGCAGGGCGCACGCAATTGCCGTGCCTGTTTTGCCCATCTCCCCGCCCAAAGCAAAGGCCCCGCAAGCCTTGGCCTGCGGGGCCTTGTGGGGAGCGAGATCCGGGGTCAGCCCGCGCTCAGCGCCATGCCGCCCTTCTTGCTCACGCCATCGCCCACGACCACGGCCGACACCACGCTCAGCACCAGGGCAATGGCCGATCCGTAGAACACGCCGTGGCTCATGCCGTGGTCCAGCATGTAGCCGAACACCGGCGCGGCCAGGCAAAAGCCCAGGTCCAGGCCCGAGTACACCGTGCCGTAGACGCGGCCCGTGGCGCCGGGCGGGGCGGCGCGCTTGATCAGCATGTCGCGCGAAGGACCGGCCAGGCCCGTTCCCAGGCCCGCGATGGAGGCCACGGCCACGGCCGCCATGGCCGGCAGCCAGCCCGTGCCGACCAGGAACAGCGCAACGCCCGAGCCCAGCATGCAAATGGAGATCACCTTCTCCAGCCGCTGCACGCGGCCCACGAGGAAGCCGCCGGCCAGCATGCCTGCCGCGCCGCAGAGCATGTAGCCCGTGACGATCAGCGCCGTCACGCTCAGCGGCAGTCCGTACATGGACTGCATGGCGGGGCTGGCAAAGCTCTGGATGGCGCTGAGCGCGCAGGTGCTCCAGAAGAAGAACGAGAAGCACAGCCAGACCGAGGGCAGCTTCAGGAAGGCCATGGGATGCTCCTGCGGCACGGCGGCTGCAGCGGCGCGCGCCGCGGGGGCCTGGGCATCGGCCGCACGGTCGTCCAGCGCCTCGCGATTGAGCACCATGATGGTGAGGATGACGGCGGCCAGGGCCGCGCCGCACAGGCAGGCCAGGCGCCACGAGCCCGTGGCCGTGGTGATGCCCGCCATGAACAGCGGCGCCAGCGCCCAGCCGATATTGCCCGACAGGCCGTGCACCGAGAACGCATGGCCGATGCGCTTGGCCGACACGCGCTTGTTGAGGATGGTGAAGTCCACCGGGTGGAAGGGCGCATTGCCCAGGCCCGCGAAGAAGGCCGCCAGCAGCAGCATTCCATAGCCCTGTGCCAGGCTGGCGACCACGCCCGCCACGGTGAAGCTGCCCAGCGCCGCAAACAGAATGGGGCGCGCGCCGAAGCGGTCCACGGCAAAGCCGGCCATGGCCTGTCCCACGCCGGAGACCACGAAGAACAGCGACACCATCACGCTGAGTTCGGCATAGCTGTAGCCGAACTCGGCGATCAGCCACGGGAACAGCGGCGGCAGCAGCAGGTGGAAGAAATGCGAGGAACCATGCGCCAGGCCGATCAGGCCGATGGTGCGCACATCGCTGCGCAGCGGGTCCGGAGCCACGGCGTCCGGCATGGAAGAGGAAGAGGCAGTCATGGGCCGCATCTTAGGCAGCAGCGTTTCGTCTTGTATGCGATAGTCTGCCAACTTCTGTCGCAAACATGCCAAAGCCTGTCTCCACGCCCGGCACCCCTGCCCACACCCCTGCCCACACCCTTGCCGACACTTGTGCCGACCCCCTGCCCAGCGCCTGCCCCGCAGCCGCACTGCGGTCGGTGCGCAGGGCCCGGCCAATGGAGCCGGTGGAGGCCCTGCATCCGCACCTGTTCGTGCCCACGCCCCAGCGCCCCGTGCGCGCCAAGCAGCACCGCCTGTCGGCACGCACGCGCGTCATACCGCACAGCCACAGCTGGGCACAGATCGCCATCTCGCTGGACGGCGTGCTGCACCTGTCGGCCCCCCAGGGCACGCTGATCGCACCGCCGTCCAAGGCCGTGTGGATTCCGCCCGGCCTGGTCCACGCCGTGGCCATGGTCGAGGAAGCCGACCTCGTCTCCATCTACGTGCTACAGGACGATCCGGCCCAGGGCCCCGTACTGCCGGACCTCCCGCCCTGCGGCGTGGCCTGCAACCCGCAGGACTGGGCACGCTGCCGCGTGCTGGAGGTTTCGCCGCTGATGCGCGAGCTGATCACGGCCCTGCCCAAGCAAAGCGATGACCAGCCCGCACCCGACGCCGCCACCCTGCAGCGCGAGCACCATCTGGGCGCCCTGTTGCTGGAAGAGCTTCGCCGCGCCAGCGAAGTCCACCTTGGCGTGAACATGCCCCAGGACAAGCGGCTGCGCATGCTCTGCGAGGCCGTGGTGGCCGACCCCACCCAGCACGAGAGCCTGGCCGACTGGGCGGCAGACACCGGCGCCAGCCCGCGCACCGTGGCCCGGCTGTTCCAGCAGCAGCTGGGCTGCAGCTTCACCACCTGGCGCCAGCAAGTCGTGCTGGCCCATGGCCTGAGCCTGGCCGCGCGCGGCCTGCCCATACAGCAGATCGCCGCCGAGCTGGGCTACAGCCCCAGCGCCTTCAGCGCCATGGTGCACCGCACGGTGGGCATGCCTCCGGCACGGTTCTTCGGGCAGCAGGCCGGCTCCGCTGCCCACAGGGCCGGAACAGGCGCTGTATCGCGGCCGACCAGGGAATGACGGGGAGCCATCGCCTCTTCGCGATAGCTGATCCGATATAGGGTTTGCCGATAGGCCGGCCATGGAATGCGGCGGCGCCCTGCGTGCTCTTATGCCGCATGATCTCCACCGCCGAGTCGCGCTACAACCAGTGGGTGCGCGAGCACTACCGATTCCTGCTGCGCAGCGCCTGGGCGCTGACCGGCTCGCGCGCGCTGGCCGAGGACGTGGTGCAGGACTGCTTCACCAGCGCCTGGCGCTTTCGCCACCAGCTGCGCGAGGCCGCAATGGCGCGGGCCTGGCTGTTCCAGATCATGCGCCGCCATGCCTTCCGGCACCTTGCGCCATCGGCCCATCTGGTCAGCGATGACGAGGCGCTGGACCAGCATCCCGCCCCCTCGCCTTCGGCGCTGGACGACCGGCTCGACGTGGTCAAGGCGCTGGCGCGCATCGCGCCCATCCACCGCGAAGTGCTGGTGCTCTATTACTTCGACGACATGCCCACGGCACAGATGGCCGAGGCCCTGGACATTGCGCCGGGCACGGTGCTGTCGCGCCTGTCACGCGCCCGCGATGCGCTGAAGGCGGCGCTGGAGCAGGCGGCCCCGGCGCCTGCTCCAGAGACTGCCAGCGTGATTCCGCTGCGCCCCACCCCGCTGCGCCCCACCCGATACCAAGGCTTGAAATGACTGCCCCGGACACGACCGACGAATCGGCCTTCGACCTGCGCGCACGCGCCGAACTGGCCCTGGCCTTCGACCCCGGACCGCACGGCGAGCCGCCCGCCCATCTGCTGCGCCACACGCCCTGGCATGCGCGCAGCGGCGTGCGCCGGCTGATCGCCGCGCTGCTGGTGGGCAGCTCGGCCGCCACGGCCGTGTTCGCCATGCGCCCGCCCGAGCTGGTGCGCGCCGCCATCGAGCATGAGTACTACGAGCGCACGCTGCGCGGCAGCTTCATGCCCGAGGCCGAGGTCGCGCGCCGCATGGACCTGCCGGCCGGCGAGAAGCTGCCCGGCTACACCCAGCTGATGCGGCCCTGCGACATCGACGGCACGCGCGCCTACCACCTGACCACCTTCTTCGAGAAGGGCGGCATCGTCACCGTGCTGGCCTTCGACCAGCCCCAGCGCCTGGCCGATGGCCAGGGCTGGTGGGCCAACATGCACTGGCAGGTCGTTCGCTCGCGCGAAGGCCGGCCGCTGGTGCTGGTGGCCCAGAAGAAACAGGCCCTGGCCGTGGCCAGCAAGGCCCTGGGCACCCCTGCCCCTTGAGATGCCCCATGAGACGCCCCCTGACAACCACCACGAGGAGACAACCATGAACCACTTGCCGACATCGCCCACTTCCCCCGCGCGCCGCAGCCTGCTGGCCGGCAGCGCCAGCGCGCTGGCCGCAGCTGGCCTGGCCGGCCTGCACCAGGGCGCACTGGCCCAAGCCCAGGCCCAGGCACCGACAGCTGCGGCAGCACCGGCCACCAAGCCCCTGCCCGGCTACGCGGGCTGGAAGAAGGCCGATGCCCTCATCGTCCACAGCTCCACCACCATAGAGACGCGGCGCGGCGCCTTCGGCACCAGCGTGATCACGCCCAGCGACCAGCTCTATGTGCGCAACAACCTGCCCACGCCGCCCGAATCCATCGTGGCCGACCGCGATGCCTGGCAGCTGCAGGTGGAGGGCGTGTGCCAGCCCCGCAGCCTCAGCGTGCGCGAGCTCAAGTCCCTGGGACTGGAGACCGTGGCCATGGTGCTGCAGTGCTCGGGCAATGGCCGGGCCTTCTTTCCCAGCAAGCCCAGCGGCACGGCCTGGACCGTGGGTGCGGCCGGCTGCGTGGTCTGGAGCGGCGTGCCCGTGCGCGAGGTGGTCAAGGCCCTGGGCGGTGTGTCAGACGGCGGTCTCTACATGACCGGCACGGGCGGCGAGGTGCTGCCTGCGGGGCTGGACCCCAAGAGCGTCATCGTCGAGCGCTCGGTGCCGCTGTCGGCCCTGGAAGACGCCCTGCTGGCCTGGGAGATGAACGGCGAGCCCATCCCGCTGGCCCACGGCGGGCCGCTGCGCCTGATCGTGCCCGGCTACACGGGCGTGAACAACATCAAGTACATCAAGCAACTGGCCTTCACGCCGCGCGAGAGCGAGGCCCACATCATGTCCCACGGCTACCGCATCTCGCCACCCGGCAGCAAGGGCGACCCGAGCCAGCCCTCGGTGCAGGAGATGAGCGTCAAGTCCTGGATCAACTCGCCCCTGCCCGAGGACGGCGGGCAGGCCGCCGGCCTGGTGCAGATCCACGGCGTGGCCTTTGGCGGCATGGATGCCGTCAAGGGCGTGGAAGTGTCCACGGACGGCGGCAAGAGCTGGCAGGCCGCGCGCCTGGTCGGCCCCGACCTGGGCAAGTACGCCTGGCGCCAGTTCGTGCTGCAGGCGCGCCTGCCCAAGGGCACGCATGTGCTGGCCAGCCGCGCCACCGACGCGCGCGGCCGGGTCCAGCCCGAGACGCGCGGCGAAAACCAGAGTGGCTACAACAACACCAGCTGGGCCGACCACGCCGTGACCGTCACCGTGGCCTGAGCACGGCCCGCGCGCTCATCCCGCCCCCCCTTCTCTTCACTCCCGTCACTTCCCGCACACGGCGCCAGACCGTGGCGGGCCCGTACCCCCATTGCCATTTTCACGATGAAACACCTGATCCACACCGCCCTGCTGGGCAGCACTTTGCTCGGCAGCGCCCTGCTGTCCGCCCCCGCCTTGGCCGATGAAGCGGCCCAGATGGCCCTGGGCAAGAAGCTGTTCTCCACGGCCACGCCCGCCTGCGCGCTGTGCCACACGCTCAAGGACGCGGGCGCAGAGGGCGCCATCGGCCCCGTGCTCGACGAGCTCAAGCCCGACGCCGCGCGCGTGGCCCGTGCCCTGCGCGACGGCATAGGCGCCATGCCCTCGTTCAAGGCCACGCTCAGCGAGGCCGATATCGCCGCGCTGTCGCTCTATGTGAGCAAGGCCAGCGCGAATAAGTAGAGGCAGGCCGCCGTGCTCAGCCCCGCACGGCGCCCGGACGGCGGCGCTGCCGCCAGGCAGCCAGCCCGCCCAGCATCAGGGCCAGGCCTGCCAGGCCCGCCGTGCCCAGCGCGGGAATCTGCTGCACCCCTGTGGCGCCCGCCAGGCGTGACTGCAGATACCAGTGGCTGCCCACCTGCACCAGCTGGTAGCTGTAGCCTCCGGCCTGCAGCGGCGCCGCCAGCACGAAGGCACCTGCAGGCGATGCCGCACCATTGACCTGCACGACCAAAATACCGTTGCCCACGGTCGCCGCGCCCAGGCCTGCGGCGTTGGCAATTTCCAGGCGCGTGGGCGCACCTGCCGTCACGCTGCCGTTCACCACCAGGCGGTCACTGGGCGACGCTTCATTGCCCAGTTGCGTGGCCATGGCCAGCACGCCGCCGCCGCTGTAGTTGCCTGTCACGCTCAGCGTGGTGCCGGGTACGGCCGGAGCGCCGTTCCTGGGAAGGCGTACCGTGCCCGCGTTCACCAGGCTGGCCACGGTCTGGGCCAGGCCGTCGAGATCCAGCACGCCCGAAGCCTGCACCTCATGGGCCGAAACGCTGGTCAGCACATTGGCAGCGCCGGCACGCAGACTGCCGCCCTGGACCGTGGTGGCGCCGCCGTAGCTGCCGGCAGCTTCCAGCACCAGCGTGCCGGTGCCGGCCTTGGCCAGGCCACCCGGGCCGGACAGCACCAATGCCACCGTCGCCGTCGCGCCGCTGGCCACGTTGACCGTGTTGGCTCCCGCGCCCTGCAATCCCAGGGTCGCACCCTGGAGGCGGTAGCCATCGACATCGAACTGCATGCCGGTAATGCCGATGGCCCCCGCACCGGCATCCGCCGTCACCACACCGGCCAGGCCCTGGAACCGGGCCACGGTGGGGTTGGGTTGATAAGGGCCGTTGAGCGTGCCGCCCGCACCGGTCCAGTTGCGGCCATCGGCGCGCCAGACGCCTGTGCCGCCGTTGACCACGTTGTTGTCCCTGAGCGCGGCATTGCCACCATCCCAATAGCCCAGGGCCACGCCGACCGTTGAGAGCAGGTTCACCTGCCCGGGCACCGAAGTCTGCAGGGTCAGGTTGTCCGCCACCACGCCTGGCGGCAGCGCGCCGAAGGCCAGGCTCCCGGCCAGCGTGCCGCGATAGTCGAACAGCCGGTACACGCCTGCGCCAAAGCCGCCCAGGTCATTGATGCCAAGCGTGCCGCCCAGCGTGAGATTGCCGTTCACATCGAACAAGGCCGTGGCCGAAGGCGCTCCCAGGCCCGCCTGTACCACCGCACCGCCGCCCAGCGTGGCCAGGCCTGCAACGCTGAGCTTGCGGCCTTGCTGGCCCAGCAGCACGCCGCCGGCGGTCTGGTCCAGGTCGCCAGAGACCGTGCCCGCCCCGGTCACCACGCCGGAGCCGCTGGCCGTGACGGTGCCGCCCTGCGTGCCATCGACATCCAGCTGCCCGCCCGTGACCGACGCCATGCCGCCCAGCGCATTGGCGACCACCAGCCGCCCCCGGAGACCGCGATGCTGCCCGAGAAACCGGAGCTGTCGGCCGACAGCGTGGTCGTGCCGGCCTGATGGGTGATGCGGTGCGTGCCGGGATCGACGCTGGACAGCGCAAGCGCAAAGCCCAGGTTGGCGCCCGTGTGGTTGAAATGCAGGGTGCCGGTCCCCAGGCGGAAGTCGATGCGGGCCGCATCGACCACGCCGGGCGCCATGGCGGCGTCGGCCGGTCCACCACCCACCTGGAGGGTTCCGACGGCGCCCGGGTCAGCATCCATGGTGATGGTCCCGGCGCCCCCCTGCACAGACAGCGCACCACCATCGCGCACGGTGACCGTGCCCGTTCCGTTGAAGCTGGTGAAGAAATCCTGGGTGCTGCGCCAGGCCGAGCCTGTTCCACTGATCGTCGCCGTGCCCACGCCTTCAGGGACATCGCCCAAAGCACCCACCACACCTGACACCACGCCCCCATCTTCGACCTTCAAGGTGCCTGTGCCCCTGCCACCAATCACGAGACTGCTTGAACCGTTCCACGTGGAACCCGCGCCCCGCACGGTGACCGTGCCATTGCTGCCCAGGTCGTAGCCCACGGTGCCGACCCCGGAGTGGGTCACTGAGCCTCCGCTGTCCATGGTGAGCGTTCCCGTGCCCGTACTGCCGACGTGCAGCGTAGTGCCCGCATTCCAGCTGGGCGAGGGGTTGGGCACCTGGACAGGCACCACATCGCCGGTGGAAGTGACCGTTTGGGCCTGCGCCTGGGTGCAGCACAAGGCCACGCCCCATGCCAGGATTTTCAACACGGACCGAGGGGCACAGGCAGCGAAGAAGAAGGCGAACGCATGCGGCTGCGGGCCGTGCATGCACGAGACAGTTCCATATCCATCTTGGCGATCTTTGTGTTTGTCATCTGCACCGCAGCCTGGCGCAGCAGATGGGTCAAGACTTGCAGGGCCTGCATCTGTGGATGGCAGGCACAGCAAGTCTTGCGCACGTACACAAAGAGTCAATTCCGGGGAGCATGGAGAGCCTGCCTTTCTCCTGTAAGACAAAGGCGCGAAGTGTGTGGGCCCGCCGTCCGGACTCAGTGCCTGGCCCGGCCGTGCAACGCCACGGCTGGAGCGGCACAGGCTCTCATCGGCGCTGCTGCAGCTCCCGCCGCGCCTTTTCGTAGGGCGTTTCCTCGGGCTCGGGAACATGCACCACGGCCTCGCCGGCACCGCCCAGCGGCATGCGGTAGACCCAGAGGCTATGCCGGCCCGGGCCCTGGCGCTGCCAGGAGGGCTCCACGCCGGGCAGCGCAAAGTCCAGGCTGACCAGCCAGGCGCCCTCAGGCAGCTCCGTGGCGGCCTTGACGGCCGCACGGCCCATGCTTTCGGGGCGCTGGAACAGGTAGACCATCTGGTAGCCGCTCCAGTCGGCCAGCCAGATGTCGGCACGGCGCACGCGGGCCCACGGGCAGCGCAGCGCGCACAGCCAGCGCAGCGGCCAGCTCCACTCCATGCCGTTGAGCCGCGCCTGCGGGTACTGCCCGCGCAGCGCGCGCAGGCCGTCGCCCAGGCCGCAACCGGCATCGAGCACGGCCGCGCCATCGGGCAGCGGCGCAGCATCGGCCAGGCCTTGCAGCGCATCTGTCGGCGTGGGGAACAGCGGCGCATCGCGCCAGGCGTTGAGCGGGTAGACCAGGGTCAGCAGACCCAGCGCCGCCAGCCACAGCCAGGGGCTGATGGCGGCCAGGCCGCCCGGCCCCCACAGCATCAGGCAGGACAACGGAAAGCCCGCAGCCACGGCCAGGCGCCGCCACCAGGGCGTGGCCAGCAGGCTGGCGAGCACGCCTAAAAAACAGGCCGCCAGCCAGGCGGCCAGCGGCCCTAGGGTCGATTGCAGCGCGGCGTAAACAAGCCAGGCACCCGCCCAGGCAAGAAGGGCCGGGGCTGGCCAGGGAAGGCGCCGCATGTCAGAGCCTCATTGCGCGACGCGCCTCCCACAGCCCATGAAACGAGCGCGACCTATGAGCCCGAAACGCCCCAAACCAGGGACAGCGAGCAAGGGCCGCCCCGCAGCGAGGCTGTCGTCCCCCTCCCGCAGGAGAGGGGGAAGGCGCGAAGCGACTCAGGGGGTGCTGCATCTCATTGCTGTTGCAGTGCTTGCGAGGTGGCACGGTCGAGGCGGCCGGTCTGCGGCAGGCTCTGGTCGCGCTGGAACTCGCGCAGGGCGTTCTGGGTGTTCTTGCCCATGGAGCCGTCAGGCGTGCCTGCGGTGTAGCCCAGGGCATTGAGCTTTTGCTGCGCGGCGCGCAGCGACATGCCGGCGGCATTGGCGCCCGGAGCCGATGTCTGCGACGGTGCGGCACCGCCGTCCACGCCCAGGCGTCCACCGCCGCCCAGGCCCTGGCCCTTGACGGTCTGAGCCTTGTAGTTGCGCAGCGAGCGCACCATCTGGTTGTAGGCGTCCATGAAGGCGGCGGCGATCACCTTGCCTTCGGCCGTGCGTGTGTAGCCGCCCAGCGAGGCGCCGGCAGAGCCGCCGAACAGCGCGCCCATGCCGCCCCAGTCGGTCTTGGAGGACGAGCCTTCGGAAGCCGACACCTGCACGCCCGAGCGGTTGTCCACCAGGGCCAGCATGACCGAGGCCTCGCGCGTCTTGGTGGCTGCAGCCAGCGCGCCGAAGATGCCGCCGGCGCGGCCGCCGATGGCGCCGCCCATGCCGCCGGCATCGCTCTGGTTGAAGATCACTTCGGGAGACAGGCCGTAGTCGGAGGCCACCATCTGGCCCTTGCCCAGGTTGCTGCCGCCGCGCATTTCGCCCGAGTCCATCAGCGCGCGTTCACGCGCCATGGCGCCCATGCCGGCCGCGCCGCGTTCCACGACGATGAAGCAGTTGGACTGCTGGATCATCAGGCGCAGCAGCTGCGAGGTGGGCGGCAGGCGGTACTGCTGGGTGAGGATGGTGTACCAGCCGGCGGTCTGGTTCTCGACCAGGGAGATGGTGCCCAGCGAGGAGTCGCAACGCTCCAGCTCGGTGTTGGCGTTCTCGGCGCTGGCACCGCCTGCGGCGCCCGTGGCCACGGTCTTGGCTTCGGGCGAGCCCATGCGCATGTCGGTGGTCACGCAGCCGGTCAGCGCCACGGCAGCGATGGCAGTCAGGGCAAGATACTTCTTCACGTTGTAATCCTCTTGGTCTGGTCTAGGTGAATCAGCGCCAGGGCAATGGGCGTCCACGCACTGGCAGCGTCGCCAGTCAGCGATTACACACAATTACCCCGCATAACAGCGCGCAAATATACCGGGATTCACCCTTGCGAAAAAGCGCTGCTTTGCTGGAGAACGACAGATCACAGACGGTTACAAGCTGTTGTCATCACTCGGGTGCATCGCCGCGCAAACGTTCGATCAGCCCGTTGAGCGCATCGAGCGAGCCGAACTGGATCGCCACTTCGCCCATCTCCTGCAGCTTGCCGCCACGGCGCACGGACTTCTTGATGCGCACTTCGACATCGGCCATGAGCAGGTCGGACAGCTCTTCTTCCACGCGCTTGATGTCGCGCGACTTGCCGTCCTTCTTGGACTTCTGGCGCACCAGGCTGAAGTCGGCGCCGATCTTCTTGACCAGGGCCTCGGCCTCGCGCACCGACAGCTTCTTGGCCGCGATCTGGTTGCCGGCCGTGATCTGGGCCGCGCGGTCCAGCGACAGCAGGGCGCGCGCATGGCCCATGTCGATGTCGCCGGCCATGAGCATGGTCTGCACCGGGTCGGCCAGGTTGAGCAGGCGCAGGATGTTGGTGGCCGCGCTGCGCGAGCGTCCTACGGCCTGGGCCGCCTGCTCGTGCGTGAGGCCGAACTCCTTGACCAGGCGCGACAGGCCCTGGGCCTCTTCCAGCGGGTTGAGGTCCTCGCGCTGGATGTTCTCGATCAGCGCCATCGCGGCGGCGGCCTCGTCGGGCACCTCGCGCACCAGCACCGGCACCTCGGCCAGGCCGGCGATGCGGGCCGCACGGAAGCGCCGCTCGCCCGCGATGATTTCGTACTTGCCGGCGTGGTCGCCCTTGGCCAGGCGGCGCACCAGGATGGGCTGCATGATGCCCTGGGCCTTGATGCTTTCGGCCAGCTCGTAGAGCGCGCCCTCGTCCATGTGGGTGCGCGGCTGGTACTGGCCGGGCACCATGACGTCGAGCTGCAGGATGCTGGGCAGGCCGGTCTCGGCCACCGGGCCGCCGCCCTCTTCCTTGTCGTGGACCTTGGGTCCGAGCAGGGCTTCCAGCCCGCGTCCCAGTCCCTTGGGTTTCTTGGTCACCATGGTGTTGTCCTTGTCAAAGCGATGCCAGCAGCGCGTGTCCGCTGTCCCAGTCGCCCAGCCCGCTGGCCGTGTTGAGATGGCCCGAAGGCCCTGCGTCGACGAAGCGTGCGCCCCAGGCATCGGCCATGGCTTGCACGCGCTGGGCGCTGCAGTAAATGTCGTTGTCGCTGCCGACCACGATGGAGGCAAACGGCAGGCGCTGCATCATCACGGGCGACCAGCCGGGCAGTTGCTCGCGCAGCTGGGGCTGCTCGGTATCGCCGGGGGCCACCAGCAGCGCGCCGCGCACCTTGCGGGCAGCCAGCGGCGAATGCGCTGCCCACCAGGCCACAAGGATGCAGCCCAGGCTGTGCGCCACCAGCACCACGGGGCGCGGCGCGTCGAGCACCGTCTCCTGCAGCCTGGCGCTCCAGTCGCCGCGCAGCGGGCGGTCCCAGTCGTTTTGCTCCAGGCGGCGGTAGCCGTGGCGCTGCTCCCAGCGGCTTTGCCAGTGATCGGCGTCCGAGTTCTGCCAGCCGGGCAGCAGCCAGACGTCCTCGGCGGCCCACCCGGTCGGCACGCCCTGCCCTGCCGCTTCATGTGAACCTTGCATGGCTACATCTTCTTGATGCGGCGCACCATCTCGTGCGCGAAATCGATGAAGGCCTTGCTGCCCTTGGCGCCCGGGTCGAAGACCACGCCGGGCACGCCATAGCTGGGCGCCTCAGCCAGGCGCACGTTGCGCGGGATGACGGTGTCGAACACCTTGTCGCCGAAGTGCTCCTTGAGCTGGTCGCTGACCTGCTGCTGCAGCGTGGTGCGCGGATCGAACATCACGCGCAGCAGGCCGATGATCTGCAGGTCGGGGTTCATGTTGGCGTGCACCTGCTTGATCGTGTTGACCAGGTCGGTCAGGCCTTCGAGCGCGAAGTACTCGCACTGCATGGGCACGACCACGCCATGGGCCGCGCACAGGCCGTTCAAGGTGAGCATGGACAGGCTGGGCGGGCAGTCCACCAGCACGAAGTCGTAGTCGGCATCGACCGCCTTGAGGGCGCCCTTCAGGCGATCGTTGCGGCGCTCCAGGGTGACCAGCTCGATCTCGGCGCCGCTGAGTTCGCGGTTGGCGCCCAGCACGTCGTAGCCCACGGCATCGGAACGCACGGCGGCTTCCTTGACGCTGGCGTTCTCCAGCAGCACGTCATAGACCGACAGCTCCAGCGCACGCTTGTCCACGCCCGAGCCCATGGTGGCATTGCCCTGCGGGTCCAGGTCGATCATCAGCACGCGCTGGCCGACCTTGGCCAGGCCCGCTGCAAGGTTGACGGCGGTGGTGGTCTTGCCGACCCCGCCCTTTTGATTGGCGACACAGAAGATTTTGGCCATGGTATTTACACGCTTATTTGGCGATGGCCAGCTTGAGGCCAAAACCGATCAGGAACACGCCCGCAGTCTTTTCGAGAACCCGGGAAACCGCAGGATTGGCGCGCATGCGCTCGGCCAGATGCGCGGTCAGCAGCACCACGATCAGGCAATAGAGAAAGGTCAGAGCGGCCACCGTGGCCGCCATCACCGCGAACGTGAGCAGGCCCTGGTGGCTTGCGGGATCCACGAACAGCGGGAAGAAGGCCATGTAGAACACGATGGACTTGGGGTTCATCAGGGTGATCAGGCCGGCCTGGCGAAAGTAGTGGCGCGGCTCGATGTGCAGCACGGGCTTGTCGCCGGGCTTGGCGGTGAGCATCCTGAAACCCAGCCAGCCCAGGTAGGCGGCGCCCAGCCATTGCACGGCATGGAAGGCCGTGGGATAGGAGGCCAGCAGCGCGGCCACGCCCGCCACGGCCATCCAGATCAGCACCTGGTCAGCCGCCAGCACGCCGGCGCAGGCCGCCATTCCGGCACGTATGCCGCCCTTGCCGGTGGAGGTGATCAGCGCCAGATTGCCCGGCCCCGGAATCAGCAAAAACAGAAGAATGGCAACAACGAATGCGCTGAAATCGGAGATGCCGAACATGCTGACCCCTGAGCGATGAAAGCTGGGAGTTTATGCGAGGGCCATGGCCAGCGCATGTGGAACATGGCCCCGCCGCAACGCGGCAGTGTGCCATTCGGTAAAAAAATCAGGCGCAAACGCGCAGCCAGAGGATGCAGCGCTCGGCATCCAGGCCCGGCACCTTCAATGGTTCCACGTGAAACACCTGCACGTCGGCGGGCAGCGCGGCGATTTCATCGTCGGGGTGCTTGCCCTTCATGGCCAGCCAGGTGCCGCCCTCCTCCAGCGCCTGGCGCGACCAGCTGGTGAAGTCCGCCAGCGAGGCAAACGCACGGCAGCTGATCAGCGGATAGCGCGTGGTCAGCTGCTCCACGCGGCTGTGGATGCCGCGCAGGTTGGACAGGCGCAGCGTGGCCGCTGCCTGCTGGATGAATGCGGCCTTCTTGCCCACCGTGTCCACGCAGTGCACGTCGATCTGCGGGCAGCAGATGGCAAAGACCACGCCGGGCAGGCCGCCGCCCGAGCCCACGTCCAGCATGGCGGTGCGGCCTTCGCGCGCAGGCATCTGTGCCAGATGGCGCTGCAGCGCCGGCACGGCAGCCAGGCTGTCGAGCAGGTGGTGGGTCATCATCTCCTGCGGATCACGCACGGCCGTGAGGTTGTAGACCTTGTTCCACTTGCCCAGCAGGGCCTGGAATTCCATCAGCGTATCGATCTGGGCGGGGGTGAGGTCCAGCCCCAGCGCCTGCAGGCCGGCTTCGAGCGGAGCGCGCAGTTCCTGGCTCATGCGGATGCCTCCTCGCCCTTCGCGTCAGTCACATCCGGTGCAAAGCCGCGGAAGCCGCCCTTCTTCAGGTGCACCATCAGCAGCGAGATCGCCGCCGGCGTCACGCCCGACATGCGCGACGCCTGGCCCAGCGTCTCGGGCCTGTGCTTTTGCAGCGACTGGCGCACCTCGAAGGACAGGGCCGGCACCTGCATGTAGTCCAGCTCGGCCGGCAGGCGCAGGTTCTCGAAGTGGGCGGCGCGCTGCACCTCGTCCTTCTGGCGGTCGATGTAGCCCGCGTACTTGGCCGCGATTTCCACCTGCTCGACCACGGAGGCGCTGAGATCGCCCAGCACGTCGGGCTGCACATCGGCCGAGGCATAGCGGCCCTCGTTCAGGCTCATCAGCTTGCCGTAGCCCACATCGGGCCGGCGCAGCAGGTCGAACAGGTTGTACTCGCGCTCGATGGACTTGCCCAGCACCCGCTCCGACTCCTCGGGCGTGACGATGCGCGGATTGACCCAGGTGGACTTCAGGCGCTCTGTTTCACGTGAAACAGCATCGCGCTTGCGGCTGAAGGCATCCCAGCGCGCATCGTCCACCAGGCCCATGGCGCGGCCAGCTTCGGTCAGGCGCATGTCGGCGTTGTCCTCGCGCAGCTGCAGCCGGAACTCGGCGCGGCTGGTGAACATGCGGTAGGGCTCGGTCACGCCCTTGGTGATCAGGTCATCGACCAGCACGCCCAGATAGGCCTCGTCGCGGCGCGGCAGCCAGGCTTCCTGGCCGCGGCACTGCAGCGCGGCGTTGAGGCCGGCGAACAGGCCCTGGGCCGCCGCCTCCTCGTAGCCCGTCGTGCCGTTGATCTGGCCGGCGAAGAACAGGCCCTGGATCTGGCGCGTCTCGAAGCTGCTCTTGAGCGAGCGCGGATCGAAGTAGTCGTACTCGATGGCGTAGCCGGGGCGCAGGATGTGCGCGTTCTCCAGCCCCTTCATGCTGCGCACCAGTTCGTACTGGATGTCGAAGGGCAGGCTGGTGGAGATGCCGTTGGGATAGAACTCGTTGGTGGTCAGGCCTTCGGGCTCCAGGAAGATCTGGTGGCTTTCCTTGTCGGCAAAGCGGTTGATCTTGTCCTCGACGCTGGGGCAGTAGCGCGGGCCCACGCCCTCGATCTTGCCCGTGAACATGGGGCTGCGGTCAAAGCCGCTGCGGATGATGTCGTGCGTGCGCTCGTTGGTGTGGGTGATCCAGCAAGGCATCTGGCGCGGGTGCATGGCCGCATTGCCGATGAAGCTGAACACGGGCAGCACGCCTTCGTTGACACCACCGGGCATGCCGTCGCCGGGCTGCTCCTCGCACTGCGAGAAATCGATGCTGCGGCCATCCAGGCGCGGCGGCGTGCCGGTCTTCAGGCGCCCCTGGGGCAGCTGCAGCTCCTTGAGCCGCGACGACAGGCTGACGGCTGGCGGATCGCCCGCGCGGCCTGCCGCGTAGTTGTTCAGGCCCACGTGGATCTTGCCGTCCAGGAACGTGCCCGCCGTGAGCACCACGGTGCGGCTGCGAAAGCGCACGCCGACCTGGGTGACGGCGCCCACCACGCGGTCGCCCTCGACCATGAGGTCATCCACCGCCTGCTGGAACAGCCACAGGTTGGGCTGGTTCTCCAGCATGTCGCGGATGGCGGCCTTGTAGAGAATGCGGTCGGCCTGGGCGCGCGTGGCACGCACGGCCGGGCCCTTGGAGCTGTTGAGGATGCGGAACTGTATGCCGCCGATATCGGTGGCCAGCGCCATGGCGCCGCCCAGCGCATCCACTTCCTTGACCAGATGCCCCTTGCCGATCCCGCCGATGCTGGGATTGCAGCTCATCTGGCCCAGGGTCTCGATGTTGTGGCTCAGCAGCAGCGTCCTGCAGCCCATGCGCGCAGCGGCCAGCGCGGCCTCGGTGCCGGCGTGGCCGCCACCGACCACGATCACATCAAATTCCTGTGGGTACAACATGCTTATCACTCCGGGGGCCTGCCCGGCCCAAGCCCCCGACACGGAGCACTCACGCTCCGGCGCTCATGGCAGGTGGCCCTCGTTCATGTAGCGAGGGGAACCCAGCGGGGAACCCGCGATTTTCCCACCTTTGCCGCACCAATGCCTTGCAAGGGGTCGGCCGGCCCCGCCACCGGGCCGGCACTGTGCCGGTGTTCCACGTGAAACAGTGCGGCGGACACAGCGCGTGCACCGCAGGATGCTGCGCGCCGCCACCCGCAGGGCGGCCCGCTTGCAAGAAACATGTGCAGGGCCTGTGATGCAATGGCGGCCATGCAGATCCTCATCTTCGCGGGCAGTACCCGCCAACAATCGCACAACCGGCGCCTGGCCGCCGCCGCCGCCGACATGGCGCGCGAACTGGGCGCCCAGCCCACGCTGCTGGAGCTGTCGGATTTCGACATCCCCATGTATAACGCCGACCTGGAGGCCAGCGGCACGCCGCCCGACGTGCTGCGCTTCAAGGCCGCGCTGCACAGCCACCCGGCCTGGCTGATCTGCTCGCCCGAATACAACGGCAGCTACCCTGCCCTGCTCAAGAACGCCATCGACTGGGCTTCCAGCCCTGTGGCCGGTGATCCGGTCTGGTCCGATGGCACCCTGCCCTTTCGCGGCAAGGTCGTGGGCATGGCCAGCGCCTCGCCCGGCGGCCTGGGCGGCCTGCGCGCCCAGTCGCACCTGGCGCCGCTTCTGCTGAACCTGCAGTGCTGGCTGGCCCCCGTGAGCCACGCCGTGGGCCAGGCAGGCCAGGCATTCGACGAAGCCGGCCGCCTGCAGCGGCCCCAGGACCAGCTGGGCATGAAGGCCGTGCTGGAACAGGTGCTCTGGGCTGCACAGCGCCTGTCGGCCTGAACCCTGCCGCCAGCGCGGTCCCATCATGCGCAGCCCCTGCACATGGGGTTAGCATGGGCGCTTGTCTTTCTTACCCTGATCGGAAGCCATCCACCATGAAGCTCTACTACAGCCCTGGCGCCTGCTCTCTGTCTCCCCACATCGTCCTGCACGAGGCAGGGCTGGCCTACGAGCCGGTCCTGGCCAGCACCAAGACGCACAAGCTGCAGGACGGCACGGACTACTACGGCATCAACCCGCTGGGCTATGTTCCCTTCCTCGTGCTCGACGACGGCGACACGCTGCATGAAGGCCCGGCCATCGTCCAGTACCTGGCCGATCTGGTCCCCGAGAAGAAGCTGGCGCCTGCCAACGGCACCATGGCCCGCTACCACCTTCAGGAGTGGCTGAACTTCATCGGCACCGAGCTGCACAAGGGCTTCGGCCCCCTGTTCAACCCCGCCACGCCCGACGACTACAAGCCCGTGGTGCGCCAGCGCGTGCTGGACCGCCTCAAGTGGGTGGACGGCGAGCTCAATGGCCGCGACTACCTGATGGGCGAGCAGTTCACCGTGGCCGACGCCTACCTGTTCACCGTGACGGGCTGGGCCCAGTTCGTGGGCGTGGACATCTCCGAGCTGACCAACCTCCTGGCCTACCGCGAGCGCGTGCTGGCCCGCCCTGCCGTGCAGGCCGCGATGAAGGCCGAAGGCCTGCTCAAGTAAGCAGCGCCGAGCCCGGGCTCGGCGGCACAAGGGGCCGGCTGGTGTGAACCAGCCGGCCCCTTATCTTTTGCGCGTGCGGATGCGCTGCTCTATCTGGGCCGCCGCAGCGCGCACCTGCTGGGCGATGCGCCGCACGCGCGCCGCCGTCATGCGCTGGGTCAGCGCGGCCACGCTGACCGCCCCCATGGCCTGGCCCATGCTGTCGCAAAAATGCGCGCCCACGGCCGTCACGCCCAGGCTCACGCGGTTCTGTATCACGGCCACGCCTGCGCGGGCCGTTTCCTCGCAGGCCAGGCGCAGTCCCGCATCGGTGAGCTTGCCAAAGGCCGGCAGGGCGGGCGCCACTCGCTCGATGATGGCCTCGCGCTCCTCGGGCGCAATGGCGGCCAGCACGGCCAGCCCCCCTGCGCCCACGCCCAGCGGGCGCCGGCTGCCGACCTGCAGCACCAGCGTGCGTATGGGGAAGTCGCCTTCGAGCCGGTGCAGGCACACGGCCTCGAATCCGCTGCGCACCACCAGGTAGGCCGTGTCCTCGGTTTCACGTGACAGCGCCGCCATGGCCGGCTCGCACAGGTCGCGTATGTCGTGCAGCATCGACCCGGCCAGGCCCAGCTCGAAGGCCAGCGGCCCCAGCCGGTAGCGGTGGGTCTGGGCGTCGTGCACCACCAGGCGCTCGGCAATCAGCTGCTTGAGGATGCGGTGGGCCGAAGGGTGGGGCACGCCGGATTTTTCGGCCAGTTCGCTGAGCGGGCAACCGCGCACGCCCCCGGTCGCCAGCAGCTTGAGAAAGGCCACGCCCCGCTTGAGGGAGCCGGCATCGGACGATGAGGTCATGTTCGTTTATCGGACAACTGAGTGGCGCCGCCGGGCGATTTGAAAACAATCGGAATGGCCGATCAACCACGGCCCGGCCAGGGCACGGCAAGGCCGGGCGCCACGGATTTCCGAATGATGCAACTCTCCCATCCGCCATTGCAAGACAGAATCGCCGTCGTCACCGGCGCCAGCAGCGGCATAGGCGCCGCCACGGCGCGGGCCCTGGCCCGCGAGGGCGCCACCGTCGTGATCGGCTACCACCAGGGCCGCGACCGCGCCCAGGCGCTGCGCGAGGAACTGCCGGGCAGCCACCACACGCTGCAGCTGTCGCTGCAAGACGAGGCCAGCCACGCCACCGCCGCCCAGTGGCTGCAGCAGCACCTGGGCCGGGTGGACCTGCTGGTCAACTGCGCGGGCTTCACCGAGCGCATCGCGCACGCGCAGATCGATGCGCTGGAGCCCGCGCTGTTCAATCGCATCCTGTGCGCCAACGTGGGCGGCACCTATGCCGTGACGCGGGCCCTGCTGCCGCTGCTGCGCGCCTCGCAGGACGCCGCCGTGGTCAACGTGTCCTCGGTCTCCGCCTTCACGGGCCTGGGCAGCAACATGGCCTATTGCGCCGCCAAGGCCGCGCTGGACACGCTGACGGTGTCCATGGCGCGCGCCTTCGGCCCGGTGCGCTTTCTCTGCGTCTCGCCCGCCGCCGTGGACACGGGCTTCGTGGGGGGCCGCAGCCGCCAGGAGCTGGAGAAAAAGGCCGCGCACACGCCGCTGGGCCGCGTGGTCGAGCCCGGCGATGTGGCGCAGGCCATCCTCGCCTGCGCCACGCATCTGCGCACGGCCACGGGCACGCGCATCGTGATCGACGGCGGCCACAGCCTCGGTTGAAAGAAGGCACGGCATGCTCGTCGAACAACGCACCTACACCGCCCACCCCGGCAAATGGCGGGACTACCTGGCGCTCTACCAGGCCGAGGGCCTGGAGCTGCAGCAGCGCATTCTGGGCCGCATGGTCGGCTACTACACCAGCGACTCGGGGCCGCTCAACCAGATCGTCCACCTGTGGGCCTATACGGACCTGAACGAGCGCGCCGAGCGCCGCGCCCGCCTGCTGGCCGAGCCACGCTGGCAGGCCTATGTCGCGCGCATGCTGCCGCTGCTGCAAAGCCAGGAATCGAAGTTCCTGGTCCCGGCCCCCTTCTTCCAGCCCCAGTGGAGCGGCTGCCAGGAGCCGCTCCACGGCGCCACAGGCCCCGCGTCCACTTCCGGCCCCCTTTCCACCGACTGACAGGAGACATCCATGCTGTGCAAAAAGCTTCACCACGCCGCCTACCGCTGCAAGGACGCGGCCGAGACCGTGCGCTTCTATACCGAGGTGCTGGGCCTGCGCTTCACCCACGCCATGGGCGAGGACCATGTGCCCTCCACGGGCCAGTACAGCCCGCACATCCACATCTTTTTCGAGATGGAGGACGGCAGCTCCATCGCCTTCTTCGAGTGCCCCAGGGACCCGGGCCAGATGAAGGACATGGAGTCGCCGGGCTGGATACAGCACTTCGCCTTCGAGGTCGCCGACGTGGACACCGTGCTGCGCGCCCGGCAGGACCTGCTGGACCGGGGCATTGACGTGGTGGGCCCCACCAACCACGACGACTTCATCACCTCGATCTACTTCTTCGACCCTTCGGGCCACCGCCTGGAGCTGACCGCACGCACGGCCGACGCGGCGCGCCACCAGGTCTTCGAGCAGGAGGCCATGCAGGTGCTGGCCCTGTGGAACGAGACCCGCGACTGGTCGCAGCGCGAAAAGCTCTACGGCGCCCAGACCGGCTACGCACGCGCGGACCGCTAGCCGCAACGCCAGCGAGGCCAGCCAAGCCACTGGACACAGCCACAGCGTGCAATACAAAAAAAGGAGACATGACATGACTGCCATCACCCGACGCACGGCCCTGCTTGCAGGCGCCGCCTCACTCGCCCTGCCCACGGCCCGGGCCCAGGGCGGTTTTCCCAACCGGCCCATTCAATTGATCCACGGCTTTGGCGCGGGCGGCAACGCCGACGTGGTGGCCCGGCTCGTGGCACAGAAGCTGCAGGAATCGCTCAGGCAGCCCGTGGTGGTGGAGATCAAGAGCGGCGCGGGCGGCTCCATTGCCAGCAACTTCGTGGCCAAGGCGGTGCCGGACGGCTACAGCCTGGTCATGCTCACGGGCGCGCACACCGTGTCGGCCGCGCTGCGCAAATCGCTGCCCTACGACGCGGTCAAGGACTTCGCCTTTGTCTCCACCGTCTCGTCCTTTCCCTTCGTGGTGGCCGTGCGCGCCGAGCATCCCGCCAGGACCCTGGCCGATCTGCTGGCCATGGCGCGCAAGGAACCGGGCCGCATCACCTTCACCTCGGTGGGCGTGGGCTCCACCCAGCACATGGCCGGCGAGCTGCTGGGCTCCACGGCCAAGGTACAGCTGCTGCACGTGCCCTACCGGGGCGGCGGCGCACCCGTGCAGGCCGTGATAGCGGGCGATGTGGACGTGCTCAGCGACACGCTGACCGTGGCCATGCCGCACATCAAGTCGGGCCGGCTGCGCGCCCTGGCCGTCACCAGCGCCCAGGCCTGGCCCACCCTGCCCGAGGTGCCGCCGGCCTCGGCCGTGCTGCCCGGCTTCGAGGTGCGCTCCTGGCTGGGCCTGGCCGCGCCCGCAGGCACGCCCGCCGACGTGGTGCAAAGGCTGGCCGCCGAAGCCCACAAGGCCCTGAAGGAGCCCGACCTGCTCCAGGCCCTGGCCAGCGCCGGCAGCGCGGCCACGCCCTGCAGCCCCGAGGAGATGCGTGGCATGGTGGGCGCCGAGATCGCGCGCTGGCGCGGCGTCATCCAGCAGGTCGGCATTCCGCTGCAGGCCTGACGCCATGGACATCATCGGCCTGTGCGGCAGCCTGCGCCGCCATTCACTGAACCGCATGCTGCTGGAGCTGGCGGGCGAATGCCTGCCACCCCAGGCCACGATGCAGGTCTGCGACTGGCGCGCGCTGCCGCCGCTGGATGCCGACCTGCTGGCCACGGGCATGCCCGAATCCGTGCACCAGTTGCGCGAGCGCATCCGCCGCGCCGACGCCGTGGTGCTGGCCACGCCCGAGTACAACTTCTCCATTCCAGGCATGTTCAAGAATGCGCTGGACTGGATCTCGCGTGGCGACGACCAACCCTTTCGGCACAAGCCCGTGGCCCTTGTCTCGGCCTCGCCCGGCCCGCTGGGCGGGGCGCGCGTGCAGTACGAACTGCGCAAGGTATTGCAGTGCATGGAAGCCGACGTGCTGGCCCGGCCCGAGGTGTTCGTGGGCCAGGCGGCGCAGAAATTCGACAGCCAGGGCCTGTGCACCGATACCGCCACGCGCAGCTTCGTGACGGCGCAGATGCAGGCGCTGGGGCGACTCGTGGCACAGCACCGTCGCCTGCACGACAGCGCGCAAATCCCTGGCCTGCACGATTGATTCCATGGGCGTAATCTGTGCCGTACGCCGCGCCGCCCGCACGGGTGGCGCTTTTGCTTCACGCACAGAAAGCCCCGTTGCATGACCTCTCTGTTCGAACCCATACAGGCCGGCGAGCTGCGCCTGCCCAACCGCATCGCCATGGCGCCGCTGACGCGCAACCGCGCACCCCAGGCCCTGCCCAACGACATCATGGTCACCTACTACGCCCAGCGCGCCAGCGCCGGCCTGCTGATCAGCGAAGGCACGGCCATCAGCCACCAGGGCCAGGGCTATGCCCATGTGCCGGGCCTGTACGGCAGCGAGCAGCTCGACGGCTGGAAGCGCGTGACCGACGCCGTGCACAAGGCCGGCGGGCGCATCGTCACCCAGCTGTGGCATGTGGGCCGCGTCTCGCACACCTCGCTGCAGCCCGAAGGCCAGGCGCCCGTGGGGCCGTCCCCGGTGGCGGCCAGATCCAAGACCTATGTGATCGACGAGGACTCGGGCAAGGGCCAGTTCGTGCCCACCTCCGCGCCGCGCGCGCTCGCCCAGCAGGAGCTCCCCGCCATCGTCCACAGCTTCGCCGTGGCCGCGCGCAATGCCGTGGAGACGGCCGGCTTCGACGGCGTGGAGCTGCACGGCGCCAACGGCTATCTGCTGGACCAGTTCCTCAAGACCGGCGCCAACCAGCGCGATGACGACTACGGCGGCAGCATCGAGAACCGCGCCCGCCTGCTGCTCGAATGCACGCGCGCCGCCGCCGATGCCGTGGGCGGCGGCCGCGTGGGCATCCGCCTGTCGCCCGTGACGCCGGCCAACGACATCGCCGATGCCGACCCCCAGCCGCTGTTCGAATACGTGGTGCGCCAGCTGGCGCCGCTGGGCCTGGCCTACATCCACATCATCGAAGGCTCCACCGGCGGCCCGCGTGAATTGCCCGACCGGCCCTTCGACTACGCGGCGCTCAAATCCGCCTACCGCGAGGCCGGGGGCCAGGGCGCCTGGATGGTCAACAACGGCTATGACCGCGACATGGCGCTGCGCGCCGTGGAAAGCGGCCACGCCGATATCGTGGCCTTCGGCAAGGCCTTCATCTCCAACCCCGACCTGGTCCACCGCCTGCGCGACGACCTGCCGCTGAACCCCTGGAACTCCAGCCTGTTCTACGGCGGCGGCGCCGAGGGCTATACCGACTACCCGTTCGCGCGCCAGGCCTGATTTGCGGCGCTGCAAAGCAAAAAGCCCGCAGGCATGGCCTGCGGGCTTTTTTCGTTCGCGCGATTCACGGGGTCACGTGAAACAGGGCCGCTGGCCCCTGCCTTCTCAGGCGTGTTCCAGCAACTGGGTCTCGCGGGCCGAAGCCAGCGGGGCGCGGCCGGCAGCCGGGGCCAGGCCGGGCTTGCCCTGGCCGGGACGGCCATAGGAAGCATGCGAGCCCATGGACGCCACGGCCGCACCGGCAATGCGGAACTGGCCCACCACCTGCGCCAGGCGCGCGGCCTGCTCGCGCAGCGACTCGGCAGCGGCGGCCGATTCCTCGACCAGGGCTGCGTTCTGCTGCGTCATGCGGTCGATGTCGCCCACGGCCTGGTTGACCTGGCCGATGCCGCCCGACTGCTCGCTGGAAGCCGCCGTGATCTCGCCAATGATGTCGCCCACGCGCTGCACGCTGTCCACGATCTCCTTCATGGTCTTGCCAGCATCCTCCACCTGGCGCACGCCCACGTCCACGGCCTGCACGCTGGTCTGGATCAGCGCCTTGATCTCGCTGGCCGCCTGGGCCGAGCGCTGGGCCAGGGATCGCACCTCGGCCGCCACCACGGCAAAGCCGCGGCCCTGCTCGCCGGCGCGCGCCGCTTCCACGGCGGCGTTCAGCGCCAGGATGTTGGTCTGGAAGGCGATGGAGTCGATCAGGCCGATGATGTCGCCGATCTTGCGGCTGGAGGTCGTGATCTCCTGCATGCTCACCACCGCCTGGGCCACCACGTCGCCACCGCGCGTGGCCGTGGTCGAGGCCGATGCCGCCAGCTGGTTGGCCAGCTGCGAGGACGATGCCGTCTGCTGCACCGTGGCCGTGAGCTGGGACAGCGAGGCCACGGTCTCCTGCACATTGCTGGCCGTCTGCTCGGTGCGCGAGGACAGGTCCTGGTTGCCCGTGGCGATCTCCTGGCTGGCCGTGGCGATGTTGCCGCTGGCGTCGCGCACCTGGGTCACCATGGAGCCCAGGCTCTGCTGCATCTGGTCCAGCGCGCGCTGCAGATCGGCCACCTCATCCTTGCCCTCCACCTTCACGCTCTGCGACAGGTCGCCCTGGGCGATGGTCAGCGCCGTCTGGCGCGCCTGCACCAGGGGGCGGCAGATGGACAGCATGTTCATCAGCGTCAGCGGCACCACCACCAGCACCGTGAGCACCACGGCGGCGACGAAGATCCACTGCGTCTGCTCGGCCACGCCCTGCTCCTCCGCGGCCATGGCATCGACCTGCTGGCGCAGCAGCTGGTCGAGCTGTGCGATGAGCTTTTCGACCTCGGCCACCTCGGCCATGGCCTTGCCGCTCATGCGGTTGGCCGTGGTCGCCGTGTCATAGCCACCGGCCTCCAGCTGCCGCGCAATGTGCTCGAACTGCTGGCGGTAGCGGTCCACGCGCTCGGAGATGCCGCTGACGATGGCATCGTCGGCCGGGTCCTCGTCCTTCAGAAAGCGCTCGGCCACGGATTTCACGCGGTCGATGGCGGCCAGCCACTGGGTGTGGGCCTTGCGCACCTCTTCGGCACGCTCGTACTGGATGATCATGTCCTTTTCATGGGCGCGCACGGCACCCAGCTCGGCGCGCAACTCCACCATGTAGCCCATCTTGGCGTACGAGGTATGCATGAACTGCTGACTCATGCCATGGATGCGGAACATGCCCAGCATCCCGGCTCCGCCCAGCAGACCCAGCAGTACCAGCACCATGGCGATGGCACCCAGCATCCGCGTGCGGATCGTGAAAGCCCGCATCATTCCCAACAAGTTCATGACCGTTTTCCTCTCTGTCAGTCAAGGCGCCCGCACGGTCTCCAAATGCATAGCGCCAACGTAAATACAAATTGTTGCAGTTTGTCAGATGATCGCCAATGGCCTATGACGGTTTTTGCCTATTCACGGCTCTTTTCGATCTATCGGCCATTGCAGCGGATCATTGAGTCGGCCGGCTCACATCGAATTGGGCCAAATCAACCCTTGTCCAGCCAGACGCTTGACCTTGCCATGGTGTCAGGGTTCAACATGCCGTCCATGGCTTGCGCCACTTCGGCGCGCCCCAACCAGGAGCGAGAGATGCAACATGTTTTCACCGTGCAGGGCATGACCTGCGGCCACTGCGAACGCGCCGTCACCCAGGCCGTGCAGGGCGTGGATGACCAGGCCCAGGTAAAAATCGATCGCGCAGCCCAGCGCGTGGAAGTCGACAGCAGCGCCAGCCGCGAGGCACTGGGCGCCGCCATTGCCGAAGAAGGCTACAAGGTCGCCTGAGAGACACCTCAAAGACACCCGAAGGCATCCGAAAGGCACGCACCATGTCCGCCCACCCCGCACAGCACTGGCCCGTCTCCATCGGCGAGGCCGCGCGCCGCGCCGGTGTCTCGGCGCGCATGGTGCGCCACTACGAAGCCCAGGGCCTGCTGCCGCCCATGCACCGCACGGACGGCGGCTACCGCCAGTACGCCGAGGCCGACGTGCACGCCCTGCGCTTCATCCGCCGGGGGCGCGACCTCGGTTTTTCCATGGACGAGATCGCCACCCTGCTCGGCCTGTGGCAGGACAAGAGCCGCGCCAGCAGCCAGGTCAAGGCCATCGCCCAGCGCCACATCGACGAACTGACCGAGCGCATCGCCGCCATGCAGGCCATGCAGCGCACGCTCAAGACCCTGGTGCACTGCTGCCACGGCGACGACCGGCCGGACTGCCCGATATTGGATGATCTGGCGGCGCAGGAGAGTGCGGCACCGTAGCGTGGCTCACGGCAGGGAACGGCGCTTCAGCCGCCCGCCTTCGCACGCTTTGCAGGCTTGCCCACCTTGGGTGGCTTGGATAACTTGGGCGTATCGAGAACATCCGCCCGCCGCAGCACACCCCCCATCAAGGTATCAATGCACTGCTGCGCCACTTCCTCGGCCGAGTACTGGCCGCCAGGCTGGTACCAGCGGCCTATCCAGCTGAGCGCGCCGGCAATCACGAAGGCCGTCATCTTGGGGTCGCAGGGGGCCAGGGAGCCCTCCTGCACGCCGGCGGCCACCAGGCGGCGGAAGGCCTGGTCTATGGCGGCCTTCTGGCGGCGCAGTTCGCGGCGGCTGTCTGGGGGGACCTGTTCGTCGCCGACACGGATCAGGCACATGCCGAAGTCCATGGTGACGATGCGCGCATAGACCTGCATGCAGGCGCGCAGCTGGTCCACGGCCTGGCCGCCCGCGCGGCGCGAGGCCTCGATGCCTTCCAGCGTCATGGCCAGGCCCTGGTTCACGCACTGCAGCAGGATCTCGTCCTTGTTCTTGACGTAGTAGTACAGCGTGGGCTTGCTCACGCCCAGCCGTGCGGCGATGTCGTCCAGCGAGGTGGCGGAGAAGCCGCGCTCGTTGAACAGTTGCGCGGCGGCCTGCAGCACGGCCTGGCGCTTGGCCTCGCGCTGCTGCTCGCGGTCGGGCGTGCCGCTCCAGGGCGAGTCCACGACGGCCGCTGCACGGCCTTTGCCGGCGCGGGTTCCGGGGCTGGGGCTGGGTCGGGTCTTGGTTTCAGGGCTCGATGGCTTCATGGCGGCGGGTGCACCGGGGAAATCACCGATGCTGCATGCGGAGGGCGACAACCAGAATCTACTCCAAAGTAAACAGCCTACGCATCAGTAGGCTCCTGCCCGGCTCGACGAACCAACGCACGAGAGCGCCATGGAGACACACCCCGACGGCGGCCCGCCCGCCCCCTTGCTGCAGGTCGATGGCGTCACGCTCGCCTTTGGCGGCGTGAAGGCGCTGTCGGGCGTGGGCTTCGATGTGCAGCCCGGCTCGATCACGGCGGTGATCGGCCCCAACGGCGCGGGCAAGACGTCGCTGTTCAACACCATCTCGGGCTTTTACCGGCCCACGGGCGGCTCCATCCGCTTCCAGGGCGAGGACATCACGCGCATGCCGGCGCCGCGCCGCGCGCGGCTGGGCCTGGGGCGCAGCTTCCAGAACATTGCGCTGTTCCGGGGAATGACGGTGCTGGACAACATCAAGCTGGGCCGCCACGCCCACCTGCGCACCAACGTGCTCGATGCCCTCCTCTACCTGGGCCGCGCGCGCCGCGAAGAGGCCGAGCTGCGCCGCGACATCGAGGAGCGCATCATCGATTTCCTGGAGATAGACCACATCCGCCATGCGCCTGTGGCCGCCCTGTCCTACGGACTGCAAAAGCGCGTGGAGATGGCGCGCGCCCTGGCCATGCAGCCGCGCATCCTGATGCTGGACGAGCCCGTGGCCGGCATGAACCGCGAGGAGACCGAGGACATGGCGCGCTTCATCCTCGACGTGCGCGCCGAATGGGGCGTGACCGTGCTCATGGTGGAGCACGACATGGGCATGGTCATGGACCTGTCCGACCATGTGGTGGTGCTCAACTTCGGCCAGGTCATCGCCCAGGGCACGCCCGCCGTGGTGCAGGCCGATCCCGAGGTAAACCGCGCCTACCTGGGCGCGGGCGACGTGGGCGAGCTGCGCCAGCGGCTGCGCGGCGCGGCCGAACGGCCAGCGCCCGTCGGGCACCTGCCCGCCATGGCGCAGAGGGCCGCATGATGGACTGGGCCTACCTGTTCGAGATCGCCCTCACGGGCCTGGCCGCAGGCGGCCTGTATGCGCTGGCCGCGCTGGCCTTCGTGGTGGTCTACAAGGCCACGCGCGTGGTCAACATCGCCATCGGCGAGCTGCTGATGGTGGGCGCCTACCTGTTCTTCACCTTCGCGGCCATGTTCGCGCTGCCGCTGTGGCTGGCCATTCCCGCCGCCGTGCTGGGCACGGGGCTGCTGGGCGCGCTGATCGAGCGCACGATGATCCGGCCGCTGCTGGGCGAGCCGCCGATCTCGGTGTTCATGGTCACCGTGGGCCTGGCCTCGGTGCTGGTGGGCCTGGTGGAGCTGATCTGGACGGCCGACCAGCGCCGCCTGCCCGAGTTCATGCCCACGCAGCCCGTGATGATCGGCGAGGCCTTTCTCGCGCCCAAGGTGGCCTGGGGCGCAGCTGTGGCCGTGGTCTTCATCGCGGCCGTGCTGCTGGTGTTCCGCTACTGGCGTGGCGGCGTAGCCCTGCGCGCCACGGCCAGCGACCAGGCAGCGGCCTATTCGGTGGGCATCAACGTGCCGCGCGTGTTCTCGCTGGCCTGGGTGGTGTCGGCCATGATCGCGGCGGTCTCGGGAATCATCGTCGGCTCCATCGGCGGCATCTCGTCGAGCATGGGCGTGTTCGGCCTGTCGGTGTTGGTGGTCGTCATCGTGGGCGGGCTGGACAGCGTGCTGGGCGCCCTGGTCGGCGGCCTGTTCATCGGCCTGGTGGAGGCGCTGGCCGGCGCCTACCTGGGCGGCGAGTACAAGCTGCTGGCCACCTTCATCGTGCTGGTCGTGGTGCTCATGCTCAGGCCCTACGGCCTGTTCGGCACGCACGAGATCGAGCGGCTCTAGACAGCTTCAGAAAGACGGCAGCATGCGCATAGGCACCCTCAAGGAAAGCTACATCGCCGATGCGGCGCTGTTCGACTCCCGCACGCAACGCATCTGGCTGGCCGTGGCCGGCGCGCTGCTGCTGCTGTTCCCCTTCATGGCCAGCGACTACTGGCTGTACCTGGCCTGCCTGGTCAGCATCAACGTGGCCGGCGCCACGGGGCTGAACATCCTCACCGGCTACACGGGCCTGGTCAGCCTGGGCCAGGCCGCCTTCATGGGACTGGGCGCCTACACGGTGGCCATCGTGCAGGCGCGCTGGGGCACGCCCGTGCTGTTCAACCTGCTGGCTGGCGGCTTCGTGGCCATGCTGGGCGGCATCGTGGTGGGCCTGCCCTCGCTGCGCGTCAAGGGCCTGTACCTGGCGATTGCCACCATCGCGGCCTCGTTCATCGCCCATTTCCTGTTCGCCAACCTCAGGCTCACGGGCGGCACGGCGGGCCTGACGCTGCAGCCGGCCACGGTGTTCGGCGTGGCGCTGGACACCTCGTTCCGGCTGTACTGGGTGATCGTGCCCGTCACGCTGCTGATGCTGCTGGGCGCGGCCAACCTGTTTCGCACGCGCATAGGCCGCGCCTTCATCGCCATCCGCGACCGCGACATCTCGGCCGAGGTGCTGGGCATACCGCTGCTGCGCTACAAGCTGCTGTCGTTCGGGCTGTCCTCGTTCTACGCGGGCGTGGCGGGCGGGCTGTGGGCGTACTTCTTTCGCGTGGTCACGCCCGAGAGCTTTCCGCTCTTGATGTCCATCTTCTTTCTGGCGGCCATCATCGTCGGCGGCATGGGCTCCATCCTGGGCGGCATCCTGGGCGCGGTCTTCATGACCATGGTCCCGGAGCTGCTCAAGCTCATCGTGGACCTGCTGCCCGGCGGCTCCGAGCTGGCCGTCTTCCTGTCGCCCGTGCGCACCATGGTGTTCGGGCTGCTGATCATCGTCTTTCTGGTCTTCGAGCCGCAGGGGCTCGCAGAAATGTGGCGGCGCCTGCGCCGCTTCTTCCACCTGTGGCCCTTCCGCAATTGAGGCGGCGCCGCGCACGACAAGCAAAAGGAGACAAGCAATGCAGCAACACCCGACCTCCTCGCGCCGCCGCAGCCTGCTGCTGGCGGCCGGCGCCAGCCTGGCCGCACCGCTGGCCGCCCGCGCCCAGGCTGGCGGCGAAGACATCGTGATCGGCGGCTCCATCCCCATGACGGGCGTGTTCGCCTTCGCGGGCGTGGGCATCAATGCCGGCATGGGCGACTACGTGAAGATGGTCAACGAGGCAGGCGGTATCAAGGGCCGCAAGGTCCGCTACGTGCCCGAGGACACGGGCTACAAGGTCGATGTCTCGGTGGCCGCGTTCAAGAAGATCACGAGCCAGAACAAGGTCAACCTCTACTACGGCGACTCCACGGGTTTTTCCAAGACCATCAACCCGGAGCTGGACCGCAACGGCGCCATCCTCATGGCGGGCGCCTCCTTCGCCACCGAGCTCAACAATCCGGCCAAGTACCCGAACCAGTTCCTCGTGGGGCCCGACTACACGGAGATGTTCGGCATCCTGCTCAAGCACATCGCCAAGGAGAAGCCGGGCGCCAAGGTGGCCTTCGTCTACTCCGACTCCGAGTTCGGCCGCGACCCCATCGAGGCCAGCGAAGCCGCCGCGAAGAAGCTGGGCCTGAACGTGGTGGCCAAGCTGATGACACCGCCCGGCAGCGTGGACGTGTCCACCGAAGTCATCAAGCTGCGCCGCGCCGCGCCCGACTACACCATCTTCCACGGCTACATCCTCGCGCCCATTCCCGAGTTCATCCAGCAGGGCAAGCAGATGGGCATGACCAGCCAATGGATGGGCACCTTCTGGACCATGGACAGCTCCACCGTCATGAAGATGGGCGAGGCCGGCGACGGCTTCATGGGCGTCATGCCCTACCGCTACTACTACGACACCTCGGCCAAGGCGCCCATGCTGGACAAGATCCGCGCGCTGCGCCCCGAGTACCAGAGCACGGCCTATATCCAGGGCTTTCTGGCGGCCATGCTGTTCGTGGAATCGGCCAGGCGCTGCCTGGACGCTGGCAAGCCGCTCACCGGCCCCAACCTCAAGGCCGCGCTCAATTCCATCAAGGACTTCGACACGGGCGGACTGATCGGCGTGCCCATCACCATCAAGGGCAATTCCATCCCCGTGGGCCGCGTCTACAAGGCGGACATGAAAGCGCAGAAGATGCTCCCAGCGTCCGACTGGATAGCGCTTTGATGAAACGCATCCCCCTGAGCGGCTTCGCCGCTTCCCCCTTCTCTCGCACCGCTTCGCGTTGCGGGAAGGGGGACGGCACCCTCGCGGCGGGGCGGCCCTTGCTTGGTGCCCCGCGCCTGATGCACGCCATAACCAACGTCGCGGGCTCCACATGCGCAGTGAAATTTTGAAGGCAACCCCAACCAACGCAGAGACTGCAAGCGTCCTCGAAATCAACAACATCGAGGTCATCTACAACAAGGTCGTGCAGGCCCTGCGCGGCCTGTCGCTGGCCGTGCCGCGCGGCCAGATCGTGGCGCTGCTGGGCAGCAACGGCGCGGGCAAGAGCACCACGCTCAAGGCCGTCTCGGGGCTGCTGGCGCTGGAGGACGGCCTGCTGGCCAGCGGCAGCGTGCGCTACAACGGCCAGTCCACCGCGCAGTACGCGCCCCAGCAGCTGGTGCGCCTGGGGCTGTCGCATGTGATGGAGGGCCGGCGCGTGTTCGAGGACCTCACGGTGGAGGAAAACCTCGTGGCCGCGACCTACGCGCTCACGGGCCGCAATCAAGTGAAGCCCGACTTCGACCTGGTCTACAGCTACTTCCCGCGTCTGCATGAGCGACGCAAAGGCCTGGCCGGCTACCTGTCGGGCGGCGAGCAGCAGATGCTGGCCATTGGCCGCGCGCTGATCGCAGAGCCCCAGCTCATGCTGCTGGACGAGCCCTCGCTGGGCCTGGCGCCGAAGCTGGTGGAGGACATCTTCACCATCATCGCGCGTATCAATGCCGAGCGCGGCACCTCCATGCTGCTGGTCGAGCAGAACGCCACCGTGGCCCTGGCCGTGGCGCACAGCGGCTACATCATGGAGAACGGCAAGATCGTCATCGACGGCCCGGCCGAACGCCTGGCCCAGGACGCCGACGTGCGCGAGTTCTACCTGGGCATGGGTGGCAGCGGCGAGGCAAAAAGTTTTCGCGACCTGAAGCACTACAAGCGCCGCAAGCGCTGGTTGTCATGAAGCACCCCCTGAGTCGCTTCGCGCCTTCCCCCTCTCTCCCGCTTCGCGAGGGAGGGGGACAGCACCCTCGGTGCGGGGCGGCCCTTCCTCGGTGCTCCCGTGTGGGGGCACGCCAGTGTCACAGGCAGCGCGATGGGTCATTGATATGAAGAACCTTCCCGAACTCACCCTGCCCCAGATGCTGGCCGAACGCGCGCGCAGCGATGCCCAGCGCGTGGCCATACGGCAAAAGGACTTCGGCATCTGGAAGCCCACCAGCTGGGCGCGCTACCACGAGCGTGCCAGCCACTTCGGGCTGGGCCTGGCGCAGCTGGGCCTGCCGCCAGGCGGCCACATGGGAGTGATCTCCGAGAACCGCATCGAATGGGTGCTGGCCCAGATGGGCGCGGGCCTGATCGGCGCCATCACCGTGGGCGTGTATCCCACCAGTCCCACGCCCGAGGTCGCCTATGTGGCGGGCCATGCCGATGTGGACATCATGGTCTGCGAGGACCAGGAGCAGACCGACAAGCTGCTGGCCGCCCTGCCCCAGCTGCCGCGCCTGAAGAAGATCATCGTCATGGAGACCAAGGGCCTGCGCAGCTTCGCGCCGGAGGTCCGCGCCCTGATCGCCACCTTCGACGAGGTCGAGCGCCTGGGCGCCCAGGCCGCCAGCCGCGCCCCCATCGAACAGGCGCTGGCACGCCAGACGCTGGATGACGTGGGGCTGATGATCTACACCTCGGGCTCCACCGGCAAGCCCAAGGGCGCCATGATCACCTACCGCAACATCCGCGGCGTGGTGCCCGGCATTGCCGAGCGGCTGGGGCTGGACGGCGGCACGCGCCACCTGTCCTACCTGCCGCTGTGCCACGTGGCCGAGCAGATGCTGACCAGCTTCGTGCCCGTCTACCTGGGCTCGCAGGTGCACTTCGGCGAGTCCATTCGCACGGTGCAGGAAGACCTGCGCGAAGTCGCGCCCAACATGTTCCTGGGCGTGCCGCGCATCTGGGAGAAGCTGCATGCGGCCATCAGCATCAAGATGCAGGAGACCGGACCGCTGCGCCGCGCGCTCTACCGGCGCGCCATGGCGGCCTGCGCGCCGCTGGCCGAAAAGCCCCGCAGGCAGTGGAGCCTGGCCGAGCGCCTGGCCTGGGCGGCCAGCTACTGGAGCGTGCTGCGCGCGCTACAGAACTTCATCGGCCTGCGCGAGGCGCGCGTGGCGCTCACCGGCGCCGCGCCCATACCGCCCGACGTGGTGCGGTTTTTCCGCACGCTGGGCGTGCCGCTGATCGAGGTCTACGGGCTGACCGAATCCACGGGCATGGTTACCGGCCACCGCCTGGACGACGTGGCCGTGGGCACCGTGGGCGTGGCCACCGAAGGCGTGCAGTGGCGCATTGCCACCCATGCCGGCCCCGATGAGGGCGACGGCAGCGGCGAGCTCCAGATCAAGGGCGACATGGTCTTCGCGGGCTACTACAAGAACCCCGATGCCACGGCGCAAAGCCTGCAGGACGGCTGGCTGCACACGGGCGACGTGGTGCGCGTGCAGGGCGGCCAGCTGCGCATCGTGGACCGCCTCAAGGACATCATGATCACCGCCGGCGGCAAGAACCTCACGCCCTCGGAGATCGAGAACACCATGAAGTCCAGCCCCTTCATCAAGGAGTGCATCGTCGTGGCCGAGGGCCGCAAGTTCGTGGGCGCGCTGGTGCAGATCGACTACGAGACGGTTGGCCAATGGGCCCAGGCGCGGCACATCCCCTTCACGCATTTCCGCTCCCTGGCCGAGATGGCCGAGGTACGCGCGCTGATCGATGCCGAGATCGCGCGGGGCAATGCGCGCCTGGCCCAGGTCTCGCATGTGCGGCGCTTCCATCTGCTGACCAAGGAACTGGACCACGACGATGGCGAAGTCACGGCCACGATGAAGGTGCGCCGCTCGTCCATCTACAAGACCTACGCCGCCGAAATCGACGCCCTGTACCACTGATCCGCTCCCATGACCGACACGCAAGACACCCCGCTGCTGCTGCACCGCGAAGGCGCCATCGCCACGCTGACCTTCCACCGCCCCGCCGCCCTCAACGCCATCGACGTGCCCATGGCGCTGGCACTGCGCGATGCCGTGCGCACCCTGGCCCAGGACCGCGCGCTGCGCTGCGTGGTGCTGAATGGTGCGGGCCGCGCCTTCATGGCGGGCGGCGACCTGGACACGCTGGCCGCCGACCCCGTGCGCGGCGCCGCCGAGCTGCTGGCGCCGCTCAACGAGGCCGTGGCGCTGCTGGGCCAGCTCGATGCGCCCGTCATCGCCAAGGTGCACGGCGCGGCGGCAGGCGCAGGCCTGTCGCTGATGCTGCAGGCCGACTTCGTCTACGCGGCCGAGGGCACGCGCTTCAACCTGGCCTACATCAACCTGGGCGCCAGCTGCGACGTGGGAGCCTCCTGGGCGCTGCCGCGCATCGTGGGCCTGCGCAATGCGCTGGAGATCGCCATGCTGGGCGAGACCCTGGACTGCGCCCAAGCGCAGCGCCTGAGCCTCATCAACCGCGTCCTGCCGCCCGCCGAACTCGACGCCGCCGTGCAGCAGCTGGCCCAGCGCCTGGCCGCCGGCCCCACGGTGGCGCTGGGCCATATGCGCCGCCTCATGCGCGCGGGCCTGGACCGCAGCCTGCGCGACCAGCTGGCCGCCGAGGCCTGCGCCTTCGATGCCTGTGCGCGCACGGCCGACCTGCCGCGCGGCATTGCGGCGTTCCACGCCAAGCAGGCGCCGCAATTCGAGGGACGTTGACCTGCGCCCGGAACTGACGCCGAGGCGGCTGCGCTGCCTGCCGCCTGCCCGGCACAATGCACTCCATCCCCCGTGTTCATCGCTTCGAGGAGCTTCACCATGACCCCACGCGACGTCTTCGTCGTCGGCACTGCGCGCACCGCCATCGGCACCTTCGGCGGCAGCCTCAAGGACGTACCCAACACCCAGCTGGCCACCACGGCCGTCAAGGCGGCCATCGAGCGCGCGGGCCTGGCGCCCGACGCCGTCGGCCACGTGGTCATGGGCAATGTGATCCCCACCGATACCAAGGACGCCTACCTCTCGCGCGTGGCCGCCATCGATGCGGGCTGCCCCATCGAGACGCCGGCCTTCAACGTCAACCGGCTGTGCGGCTCCGGCCTGCAGGCCATCGTCTCTGCCGCCCAGGCCATTGCGCTGGGCGACTGCGACGTGGCCATCGGCGGCGGCAGCGAGTCCATGAGCCGCGGGCCCTACTTCGACCAGGCCGCCCGCTGGGGCGCGCGCATGGGCGACGCCAAGAGCATCGACTACATGCTGGGCATCCTGCACGACCCCTGGCAGAAGATGCACATGGGCATCACGGCCGAAAACGTGGCCGAGCGCTACCACATCAGCCGCGAAATGCAGGACGAACTGGCGGCAGCCAGCCACCAGCGCGCGGCCGCTGCCATTGCGGCCGGCCACTTCAAGGAGCAGATCGTTCCCGTGGAGATCGCCACGCGCAAGGGCGTCGTGGTCTTCGACACCGACGAGCATGTGCGCGCCAGCACCACCATCGAATTGCTGTCCACCATGAAGCCCGCGTTCCGCAAGGAAGGCGGCAGCGTGACGGCCGGCAATGCCTCGGGCATCAACGACGGCGCCGCCGCCGTGGCCCTGGCCGCTGGCGATCGCGTGGCCGCCCTGGGCCTGAAGCCCCTGGCGCGCCTGGTGGGCTACGCCCATGCCGGCGTGGACCCCGCCTACATGGGCATAGGCCCCGTGCCGGCCACGCAGAAGGTGCTGCAGCGCACGGGCCTGAAGATTGCAGACATGGACGTGATCGAGGCCAACGAGGCCTTCGCGGCCCAGGCCTGCGCCGTGATCCAGCAGCTGGGCATGGACCCGGCCAAGGTCAACCCCAACGGCTCGGGTATCTCGCTGGGCCACCCCGTGGGTGCCACGGGCGCCATCATCACCACCAAGGCCATCGCCGAGCTGCAGCGCACGGGCGGCCGCTATGCGCTGGTGACCATGTGCATTGGTGGTGGCCAAGGGATCTCGGCCATCTTTGAAAGAGTCTGAGCGCCGCCTGGGCGTGGCGATGTTTCACATGAAACATCGCCACCGCAGCCGCCTGCCGGCTTAGGCTTAGAAAGGCGCTTCTTCAGGCGCCGTATCCACGGGCGCCAGGGCCGGCCCCGTCAGCGCACCACGGCCCGATGCCGCTGGTGTCGCTTGTGTCGCTGTAGGACTCTGGGCAGCGGGTGTCTGCAGCGATGCCGGCAGATCCTGGCCCAGGCCCGTGCGCCCTTCCCCGCCCAGCGCCTCGATCAGATCGGGGATGAGCTTGGACAGCTCGCCCGTGGCAATCGCCACATCGGCATCGAAGCCGCCGTCGTCCTGCGACTGGCCTTCCATCACGGCATCGAGCAGCGCGATCTTGCGGATCTGCAGACCCTCGGTCAGCACGAAGCTCACGCGGTCATCCCAGGTCAGCGCCAGGCGCGTGGGCAGCTTGCCGTGCTCGATATGCTGGCGCACCTCGTCGATGTCCAGCGGATGGCGCGCATAGCGCACCACGGCCTTGGATTCGTCGGCGGCCTTGAGCTCGCATTCGCGGTCAATCGAGAAGCCGGCCGGGCTTTCCTGCGTGGTCAGCCAGTGCGCCATTGCGGCCTGGGCGCTGGTCTGCGTATCGACCAGGGCCAGCGCAAAGCCTGTGAGGCCCTCCACCAGCGAGCTCACTACCTCGTCGGCGCGCGCCTGGCTGCCCGTGTCCAGCACCAGGGTGCGGGCCTGCGGGTCCAGCCAGACCCACATGGCGCCCTGCTTGGTGAAGGCCATGGGCAGCAGGTCCAGCTTGGCCTCGTCCTTGAGATCCTTCTTTTCCTTCTTGCCGGGCTTGCGGCCTTCGGTGGCCTCGATGTGGGCAGCCTTTTCGTTGACGCGGCGGTTGAGCACGCTGGCCGGCAGCATCTTGGCCTCGGTCATGAAGCGCATCACCCACTGATTGGCCACGGACTCGGCCAGCGGGCCATGGGGCTCGCCGCGCGGCGGCACCCAGCCGGCGCTGCGCTCCTGCGTGGCGCCGCACTCGGCAAACGGGCTCTTGCCCAGGGCTTCTTCAAGCTGCTGCAAATCGCCCTGCCAGCTCTCGGCAATGCGATAGACGATCATGTTTTTGAACATAGCGAACCTTTGCTCGGACGGACTGCGGCTGCGCCGCAGCAAGCGGTGTGCAACACCGGGCTGCGCCGCCTCCATCCAGAGGGAGAAAACAGAAAAAACAGCAGGGGCGCCATGCCTTGGCGCCCCGCCCGGTCATTGTGCATGCCTGGCACCGGACGGCGCTGCACAAGCTTGTCAATTCTTTACAAGCCGTGCGCAAAACCTCACTGCCCCGATACATCGGACGACCACACTTCAATCATCCGCTGCACAGGGCTCGCCAAGTGCCTTGACGGCGGCCTTCAGTCACCCTCTCCAGAAAGGATTTTGGAATGACCACCACCTTCCGCCGCACCCTCGCCAGCGCCGCAGCTGCCACCGCCTTGCTGGCCTCGTTCGCCCTGCCCTCGTACGCCCAGACCGCCGCGCCGGCAGCACCGGCTGCAGCCACCACGCCCAAGCCCGAACGTCCCATGCACAAGCCTGGCGAACGCCGAGAGCACATGCAGCAGCGCATCGCCAAGCTCAAGGCCGACCTCAAGCTCACGCCGGCCCAGGAGACCGCATGGAACACCTATGCGGCCACCTTCAAGCCCGGCGAGCGTCCCCAGCGCATGGAGCGCGAGGACTTCGCCAAGCTGACCACGCCCCAGCGCATCGACAAGATGCGTGAAATGCGTGCCCAGCGCGCGGCCGATGCCGATCGCCGCGGCGAAGCCACCAAGGCCTTCTACGCCCAGCTGGATGCCAGCCAGCAAAAGACCTTCGATGCCGCCACGCTGCACAAGGGCCACCCCGGCCACCACGGCATGGACCACGGCCCGCGCCATGACCACAAGAGCGGCCAGGCCCGCCCTGCCCCGGCACCCGCCCAGTAAGCAGCCACCTGGCCTGCCCGCCACCAGCGGGCAGCCGGATTGCTTGCGCCAGCCCTTGCACGGACGCCTTGTCAGGCGGCCGACAGTGCAAGGGCTTTTTTGCTGACTCCCCGATCTTCCCCGGACTGCCTAGAGTGGAACAGGCACAGCATTGTGTGCTGCCCCGGAGAAGATCATGGCCCCCAAAAACACTCAAACGACGCCATCCAGCTGCCAGAACCACGCAACGGCGCGCAAACATCCACCAGAACGTTCAGGGCGACCAGAGCGACCAGGACGAACCGGAAGTTTTGCCGCCGTGCTGCTGGCCGGTGCAGCGGCCGTCCTGCCCCTGGCGGCGCAGGCGCAGTCCACGCCGGAATCCTCCCCCTCCATGTACCTGCAATACGGCGCGGCCGAGCACAGTGCCGACAGCTGGACCGTGGGCGTCACCGTGCCCTGGCGCAACTGGCGCCATGCGCTGTGGGGCGGCCAGCTCAGCGGCTACTGGGATGTCTGGGGCGCCCGCTGGTCGGCGCCGCTGGAGGGTCGCGATCGCGGCACCTGGGTCATCGGCGTGAATCCCACCGTGCGCTGGCGCCCCAGCAACGGGCAGTCGCCCTGGTTTGCAGAAACCGGCGTGGGCCTGAGCTGGGCGCTGAACCGTCGCTACGTCACGGACGAGAAGGAATTCCCCACGCGCTACAACTTCGCCACCCATATCGGCGTGGGCTACCTGTTTGGCAGCCAGGGCCAGCATGAGCTGGTGCTGCGGCTGGAGCACCATTCCAACGCAGGCATCAAGAAACCCAACCCCGGCGAAAACTTCCTGCAGCTGCGCTACGCCCACCATTTCTGATCACGGTTGCGGATCCCGGCGAGACCACCTTCGAGGTGGTCTTTTTTTGTCCGCAGCCACCCTGTGGAAAAACCTGGGCATAAAAATCTCGTAAATCCATGCTTATCCACAAGTAGGATGCGCCATGGAAAGTTGTGCCCAAAACGGGTGCAGCAGCGGAGCAGCATCCACCACAGGGTTTGAAGTGTCTTAAGTTGTTGATTTTTATAAGACAAATTCAGTTATCAACAATTAAGCATTTCACTTACTACTACTACTAATTAAAAAATAAGAGAGATAGGAATAACAGCCAAGGACGGTTTTTCACAGCGACAAGACTGTTCGGGATAAAAAAAGGCAGCCGGTCCATCAGGAAAAACGGCCTGTCAACAGGTCACAGCACTGCCAGACCATGCGCTCATCCATGTCTGGCAAGCCTTCTTTTCACCTGTATGAACCAAAAAATCCTTATAAATCAATAACTTGAAGTTCAATAAAGGGAAAAATGCACATCGCACAAAACTGTGGATAGATGAAGACCAACTCAACAGTTATCCACAAAAAAAATCGAAGCAGGCAAACTATCCCCGTTCAGGAGACACCGGGAACAGGGCTTTGATCACATGTTTTTCAATCGGGCAAGACATTGTTTTTTTTGAGGAATAGTGAGTTATCCACAGAGATGTCATGCCTCTACTACTACGACTATTCTTTATAAGAAGATCAAAGAACAACCGAAGGCGAAGTCACGCGGGAAGCGAAGGCCGAACGGTTTTTCAAAAAAACAGACGTGCCAGGTTGTCTGGAGCCTGGGCATGTCCAGACGAGGGACTGCTCCAGCGAAATTGGCGCGCCTGTGTTCAAAAAAATCTCGGATCGGCTCGCGCGCCATGGCCGTATGCACGAAGACGCACGAAGACAAGACTTCCTCGCGGCCTCGCAGGAACGCTGTGGAACGGGCGCTTTTCCACAACGGGCTGTGCACTGGACGTGGAAGACTTCAGGAAAACGCGGCCTGCCAGGCGGACGCAAGCGGATGCGCCAGAGGCAGTGTTCGTCCATTCAAAAAAATTCAACCCCTTGTTGCCAGCCTGCAAGAGGACTGCGCATCCAGATCAGGAGCAGCAGATCCAGACCAGGCAAGGGCAATCACGAAAAGTGATGGCTGCTGGCGCACCAAGGCAAGAGGACGTGAATCAGCCCGAGCGCTTCAGCGGCCTGCAGAGGACCGTGGAGGCTTGGCAGCTGTCAGGCCCTGGGTTGCCCGCGCCAGCGCGTCCTGGGCGTTCTGCTGGCCCGTTGGCGGGGTATGGCGGGTATGGCCGGGCCGGGGAGCAGGCACGGGCTGCGAGATCCAGCGGTATCCGGGACCGTACTGCAGAGGCATGTGGGGAGATGCGGGCGCCGGGAAACACGGTTGCCCACAGGCTGTGTGCAAGTGACCTGTGGGCAATCGGCAAGCTCGATGATTGAAAAAACCAGCCGTGATCAATGACTTGCGTATGCAAGGGAATGCAGTGGCGACAGGGCGCGGCCTGTTTTTCGCATGCTTTCCACAGGGTCCGGCTCAGCGTGCCGGGCGGCGCTGCAAGGCAAAGGGCGGCAGGCCCTTGAGCAGCTGCTGGCCATAGCTGGTGTTCACCAGGCGCCGGTCATAGCAATACACATGGGCCTGGTCTTCCTCGGTGCGTATGGCGCGGCCCACCCACTGGGCCAGGCGGATCGCCGTGGCCGGCACCACCAGCTCATTGAAGGGGTTGCGGCCGCTGCTACGCAGCCATTCGGCCCGGGCCTCGCCCACGGGGTCATCGGGCGGGGCAAAGGGCAGCTTGGTGATGAACAGGGACTCGCACAGCGCGCCGGGCAGGTCCAGGCCCTCGCCGAAGGACTGCATGCCGAAGATGATGGAGGGCTCGCCCATCTCCACGGCATCGCGGTGGCGGGCCAGCAGCAGGGCGCGGGGCATGGCCGTCTGCACCAGCACCTGCGAGCGCATGGCCGTGGACAGCGCATCGACCGCCAGGCGCATCTGCTCGCGCGAGGTGAACAGCACCAGGGCGCCGGCCTGCACGCGGGACAGGTCGCCCAGCAGCGCGTCCACCATCTCCTGGGTGAAGCGGGCGGCCTCCTTGGGGTCGGCCACGGTTTCGCGCGCCACCAGGGTGCCCTGGCGCGCGTAGTCGAAGGGGCTGGGCACTTCCAGCGTGGTCACGGCCGCATCGTCGTGCAGGCCTGCCTCGCGCAAAAAGAAGTCGAATTGTCCACAGCTGGTCAGGGTGGCCGACGTGAGCACGGCACCGCGCACCTGGGACCACAGATGGTGGCGCAGCGTGGCACCGGGCAGGATGGGGCTGGCATGGGCCTTGACCACGATGTACTCGCCATCTGTCTCCAACGTGAACCATTTGGCATTGGGAACGCGGCTACTGTCGTCATCCTGCGCTGGCTGTTGCATCAGCAGCTGGGCCGTGTCATAGACGGATTCCAGGCGGGGAGCCAGTACGCCAACCTGTGCATAAGCTGTAGACAGCCTGCGTGCTTCCTCTGGATTGTCCTTGATGGCGGCGCGCAGTGCCTTGGAGATGGCGCGCAGCGCGTCCAGAAAGCTGTTGGCATGGTGGGCGGCCTTGCCCAGAGGCTCCAGCAGGGGCTCGGGCAGCATGCCGCGCGGTGCGCGTACCCGCGCCGGCCCCCAGCTGTCCTTTTGTGACTTGAGCGTATCGCCGTACAGCTCCATCACCAGGCGCGCCAGTTCCTGCAGCTGCTGGCGCAGCTGGCTGGCATGGCTGGGCAGGTCGGCCAGTTCCTCCACTTCGACCAGGGTATTCACGCGCAGGGCGCGGCTGGTCAGCTTGTCTATCCAGCCCAGACGGCTCAGGTCCATCTCGCCGGCGAATTGGCCCAGCGCCGTGGCGGGCAAATGGTGGGCTTCGTCCAGCACCAGCAGGCAGTTGTCCAGCTCGGGCAGCAGTCGCGCACCCAGGGAGGACAGCAGCAGATCGTGGTTGGCCACGATGACCTGGGCGGCCACCAGGTCCTTGCGGCGCTCGTAATAGACGCAGTTGCTGAAGGCCGGACAGTGCTTGCCGGTGCAGGACGAGGATTCGGCCGCCACGGGGCTCCAGGCCTCGGCCTCGGGCGGGGTTTCCAGAGAGTCGCGGTCGCCGTCCCAGGCCTGGGACGCCAGCGCGTTGGCCATGCTTTTATAGAACTGCATGCGCGCCTCCAGCTCCTGGGCCGGGCGTGCCACGCGGCTTTGGGCCTGCGCCTTTTCCTCGGCGAACAGATCGTCCAGATCCTCGTCCTGGGCCTCGCCGGTGCTGGCCAGCCGCTCCAGCTTGAGCTTGCAGACAAAGCGGCCCCGCCCCTTGGCCAGCGCGAATTTGAAGGGCTGCTCCAGCTGCTGGGCCAGCGCGGGCAGATCCTTGTTCACCAGCTGTTCCTGCAGGGCGACGGTGGCCGTGGAAATCAGCACCCGGGTGCCGCGCGCCAGCGCCATCGAAATGGCGGGAATGCTGTACGCCAGCGATTTGCCCACCCCCGTTCCGGCCTGCACCACGGCAATGGACCGGGTGGGCTCCGGTGCACTCTCATCGATTTTTCCCAGCTGGGCCTGGCTGAAGGTCTGCGCGATCTGGGCCGCCATTTTTCGCTGCCCCTCACGATTTCGGAACCCTGGGATGGCCCCGACCACGTCATCAAAGGATTTCAGGGCCTGATCAGCCCATTTTTTTTCATGCATTTCGGCGTGTTTTGACCAAATGGATCATCTTGGTCCATCTGTTTATAAAGATTCGTACAGTGATATGTATTAAATAAGATGCGAAATCTTATGAAATACAGCGCACAAAGCGCGTTTTTCGTATGCCGTACAGCCTACAAGCTGTCCGTCATATGGATCACTGAACCCGCCAATCGCATGTGTGCACAGGTGGGTATCGGTCACCGGGCTGGACATCTGTCCACCGGCTGTTCCTGGATTGTTCCCATGGCCGTTGATGGCCATGCGCGTGGCCGCATCCACAGTCTTGCCCACAGCGGCCAGGGCGTTTGGCCTGTGATCAATCCTGTGCGCATGTTGTTGGCATGCTTGTGGATTGATTGGGTGATTGTCGCCATTCACCGTTGATTTGCAACGGGTTTTTCATGGATTCAGGTTTCTCGCGATTTCCAGAGGATGGTGGAAGTTGTCACCACTGTGGAAAACAGGGCCTGTGCAGATCTTTGGCTTTGCAGAGTACGTTTTTCCCCGGGATATCCACAGGTCTGCGGCCGCTGCAGCTGCTGCGGCTGGGGCCTTGGTGCACCGCCAGGCGGCAGGTCCGCGGCGGCGCAGTGGATCGCGCTGGATCTCGAAAAAGCGCAGGCGATCCCTGCCGGGGGAGCGGCCCCGGGCGCCGGCCCAGGTACGCGAATGTCTTACCAAACGGTAATGAAGGCTTCACGCACGCAGGAAGATGCGTTTTCTAGCATCTGTTTCATCTCAGGAGACAAGGGTCGGCTCGCTGCAGTCCCTGCGCTCCAGGCATGGATTGAAGGGGCAAGAATGATCAAGACATTTGCGGGCCTGCCCAAGGCAGCCCGGTTTCCGGCGGCATCGGCATGCGCTGTCATCGCCGTGGCCTGCCTTGTGGCGGGCTGCGATGCATCCAAGGCATCGGCACAGAACGAACCTGCCGTGCAGGCGCCCGCGCCGGCTGGCGTGGTGCGGGTCAAGCCCGAGTCGCTGAAGATGCTGGACATCGCCGTGGTGGCCGATCCGCAGGGCACGCAAATGGCCTGGGCGCCCGCGCGTGTGGCCTTTGCCGAGGACCGCGTGGCCACCGTCTCGGTGCCGCTGGCCGCGCGCGTGGTGTCGGTGCGTGCCCACGTGGGTGACATCGTCAAGGCCGGCGACGAGCTGGCCACCCTGGTCAGCCCCGAGGCGCTGCGCGTGCGCTACGAGGTGGAAGCTGCCCGCAGCGCGCATGACGTGGCAACCGTGGAAGTGCGGCGCCAGCAGACCATGGTGGACAAGGGCGTGGGCGTGGAAGTGGATCTGCGTGCCGCCCAGGCCAAGCTGCGCGAGTCGGCCCAGGAGCTGGCGCGTGCCCAGGGCACGTCGGCGCTGCTGGGGCAAGGCGGTGGCGACCGGCTGGTGCTGCGTGCGCCGCGCGCCGGCGTGGTGGCCGAGCGCAAGGCCGTGGTCGGCGCCTCGGTCGAGCCCAGCGGCGAGCTGTTCCTGATCGGCGATCCCGCCGCCATGAACGTGGTGGCCGATGTCTTTGAAAGCGATCTGCCCGGCATCCGCCTGGGCAGTGCCGTGCAGGTCGATGTGCCGCAGCTGCCCAAGCCCCTGACCGGCACGGTGCGCCACCTGGGCGCCACGCTGGACAAGGAGTCGCGCCGCGCCTCCGTCATCGTGCAGCTCGATGCGCAAAACCCCGTGCTGCGTTCCGGCATGCAGGCGCGCGTGGGCCTGCAGGTCTCCAACGAGCACGAGATGCTGATCCCCGTGACGGCCGTGCTTATCAAGGATGAAAGCCGCAGCATCGTCTTCGTGCAGACCGGCGAGCAGCAGTTCGAGGCCCGCACCGTGGTGCTGGGCCGGCCCTCGCGCGGCATGGTGCCCGTGGTGTCGGGCCTGAAGTCGGGTGAAAAGATCGTCGTGCGCGGTGGCCTGCTGCTCGACGGCGCAGCCAGCCAGCTGCTCTGATCGCGGCCAGGAGACTCATCAATGCTGCGTTCCCTGATAGCGTTTGTGGTGCACCGGCGGCTCGTCGCCCTGTGTGCCACCCTGATCATCGCCATCTATGGCGTGTATTCATACCTGCACACGGCCATCGAGGCCTATCCCGATGTGACCAATGTGCAGGTCGGCGTGATTGCCCAGGCGCCGGGCCTGGCCCCCGAGGAGGTGGAGCGCCAGATCACCCAGCCGCTGGAGCGCGAGCTCAACGGCACGCCGGGCCTGGTGTCGCTGCGCTCGGAGAGCTACTTCGGCCTGGCCATGATCAACCTCGTCTTCAATGACGATGCCGACAGTTTCCATGCGCGCGCCGAGGTGTCGCAGCGCCTGCCCCAGGCCAATCTGCCCGACGGCGTCACGCCCGAGATGGCGCCCGACTACACGCCGCTGGGCAAGATCTTCTACTACCGCCTGAAGAGCGACCGCCACACGCTGGCACAGCTGCGCACCGAGCAGGAATGGCGCGTGGTCCGCACCCTCAAGCAGGTGCAGGGCGTGGCCGACGTGGTCAGCATCGGCGGCTTCGTCAAGGAGTACCACGTCGAGGTGGATCCCGAGAAGCTGTATGCGCTGGGACTGTCGCTGGAAGACGTGAGCGATGCCCTGTCCAAGTCCAACCGCAACGTGGGCGGCGGCCTGATGCGCCGGGGCGAGCAGTCGCTGATCATCCGCGGCATCGGCCTGCTGCGCACGCCGCAGGAGATCCAAGGCGTGGTCGTGGCCATGCGCGGCAGCGCGCCCGTGACCATTGGCGACGTGGCGCGCGTGGTGCAGTCGCATACGCCGCGCCAGGGCTCGGTGGGCATGGATGATGCCGACGACGTGGTCCAGGGCATCGTGCTGCTCAAGCGCGGCGAGAACCCCTCTGTGGTGCTGGACCAGATCCATGCCAAGGTGGCCGCGCTCAATGACGGCGGCCTGCCCGAGGGCATGCACATGGAGACCAACTACGACCGCTCCGATCTGGTCGGCCACACGCTGGGCACGGTGCAGCACAACCTGCTGTTCGGCGCCACGCTGATCGTGGGCGTGCTGTGGCTGTTCCTGCGCAGCCTGCGCGGCTCGCTGATCGTGGCCACGGTGATCCCGCTGTCGCTGCTGGTGGCCTTCATCGGCCTGCACCTGCTGGGCATGCCGGCCAACCTGATTTCCATGGGCGCCATCGACTTCGGCATCATGGTGGACGGCGCCGTGGTGCTGGCCGAGAACATCATCCGCAACGCCCGCCTGCGCAAGCCGCAGACGCAGGCGGACATGCGCCACATCATCATCGACTCGGCCGTGGCCGTGGCCAAGCCCACGCTGTTCGCCATGGCCATCGTGATCGCGGCGCTGATCCCCGTGTTCTCGCTGGAAAGCATCGAGGGCCGCATCTTCCGTCCGCTGGCCATGACCTACAGCTTCGCGCTGCTGGGCGCCCTGGTCTTCGCCATGGGCCTGGTGCCGGCGCTGTGCGCGCTGTTCCTCAAGCCCCAGCACGTGATGGTGGAAGAGCCCAAGATCTTCGACCGCGCGCACCACGGCTACCAGCACTGGATCGGCACCCTGCTGGGTGCCGGGCGCCGCCGCGTCATCGTCATCGTCGGCTCGCTCGCCATCCTGGTGGCGGCCGGCCTGTCGGCGGCCTGGCTGGGCACGGAATTCCTGCCCGAGCTCGATGAAGGCGATGCCTATGTGCTGGTGCAGATGCCCGCATCGATCTCGCTGGAAAAGGGCCAGGAAGTGCTGCGCGACGTGCGCCTGCGCCTGAAGACCTTCCCCGAGGTGATCACCGTCACCACCGAGCAGGGCCGGCCCGAGTCCGGCACCGACAACGAGACGCTGAACCTGGCCAAGGTGCTGGTGCGCCTGAAGGGCCACGGCGAATGGCGCAAGGGCCTGACCAAGCCCCAGCTCATCGAGCAGATGCGCGCCACGCTGGGCGAGATTCCGGGCGTGTCGTTCAACTTCGCCCAGCCCATCCGCGACAGCGTGGAGGAATCGACGTCCGGCGCGCGCGGCCAGGTGGTGCTCAAGGTCTTCGGCCCCGACATTCCGCAGCTGCGCGCCATCCTGCAGCAGACCGTGGACCTGGTGAAGGACATCGACGGCGTGGTCGATCTGGGCCTGTACCGCGATGCGCCTGCACCCCAGGTCCACGTGGAGTTCGACCGCCAGTCGCTGGCGCGCCAGGGCATTGCCATGGAGACCGCGCAAAAGACGCTGGAGGCGGCGCTGGCCGGCAACATCTCCACCACGCTGTGGGAGGGCGAGTACCCCGTGCCCGTGCGCGTGCGCCTGCCCTATGTGGACCGCATGGATGAGGAGCGCATCCGCAACATCGCCATCCCCCTGCCCAACGGCGGCTCGGTGCCGCTGCATTCGGTGGGCCAGGTCGCCATCAAGATCGGCAACTCCTCCATCTTCCGCGAAGGCAATGCGCGCTACATGGCGCTCAAGTTCAACGTGGAAGGCCGCGACATCGGCTCCGTGGTCAAGGACACGCTGGCCACGTTCAAGAAGAACGTGAAGATCCCGAGGGCTACCAGGCCGTCTGGGGCGGCGAGTGGGAGAACCAGCAGCGCGCGGCCGCACGCCTGAAGATCGTGGTGCCGCTGTCGCTGATCATCGTCTACGCCCTGCTGTTCGGCGCGCTGGGCCAGGCGCGCAGCGCCGGCATCATCTTGCTGTGCGCGCCCTTCACCATGGTGGGCGGCATCGCGGCCCTGCACTTTGCGGGCATCGAGCTGTCCATCAGCGCGGCCATCGGCTTCATCGCGCTGCTGGGACAGGTGGCGCTGGCCGGCCTGCTGGTGATCTCGGCCGTGGAGGAGCTGCGACGGCAGGGCATGCCCATGATGCAGGCCCTGGTCGAGGGCGCTGCCGAACGCATGCGCTCCATCGTGCTCGTGGCGCTGCTGGCGCTGCTGGGCCTGCTGCCCATGGCGCTGTCCACGGGCGTGGGCAGCGAGACGCAAAAGCCCTTCGCCTCCGTGATCGTGGGCGGCATGGTGGTGCTGCCCCTGGTGGCCCTGGTGCTGCTGCCCGTGCTCTATGCGCTGCTGGGCCCCAAGAACATGTTGACGCAGGAAGAACTCGATGAAAAAGAGTGATAGCCCCCTGAGCGGCTTCGCCGCTTCCCCCGTGTGCACGGCGCCCTCTCTCGCTTCGCGGGAGGGGGACGACGCCATCGCCGCGAGGCGGCTCTTGCTTGGCGTCTCTGATTTGGGCCGCGTCGGTTTCTTGCGCACTGCCCTGGTGGCAGCCGCCGTTCTGTGCTGCGGGGCGGGTTCTGCGCTTGCGCAGCAGGCTGTGCCCGCTGTGCCGGCCATCACTGCGGCGCCTGCCTCCGAGGTGGCTCCGGCGGCTGCACCGCAGCAGCCGGTGGGGATGCAGGAGTATCTGCAGATGGTGGTGCGCAACCAGCCCCAGCTGGCGGCGCAGCGGCTGCAGATCGGGATTGCGCAGGCGGACAGCCGCACGGCGGCGGCGTTTCCCAATCCCACGGCGTCGTACAGCAGCAAGCCGGGCGAGAAGCAGTGGGGCATCGAGCAGCCGCTGCCCATCTTCGGCCAGCGGCGTTTGCGCATGGAGAACGCGCGCAAGGGCGAGACGGCGGCGCGTGCCAATGTCGAGGTGGCCGTGGCCACCACGCTCAACGATGCAGCCACGGCCTTCATCGACCTGCTGATGACGCAGCAGCGCCTGAAGGTCTGGGAAGAGGCGCAGGAGTCGCTGAACGGCGCAGGCAATATCGTACGCGGCCAGATCGAGGCCGGCGCGCGCAGCCGCTATGACGGCGCGCGCCTGAGCCTGCAGCAGGCCCAGATGGCCATGCAGGTCAGCCAGGCCCAGTCGGACTGGCAGGACGCCGCCTCGCACGCCGCCGCCCTGGCCGCCCTGCCCCAATGGGCGCCGCGCGCCACGGGCAGCCTGCAGGCCGTGCCCGTGGGCCAGCTGCTGCACGAGCAGGAGCTTTGGGAGGCCGCGCGCCTGCGCCTGCCGGCCCTGGTCGCTGCCCAGGCCGAGCTGGACCAGCTGCGCCACAAGGTCGAGCTGGAACGCCGCGAAGCCCTGCCCACGCCCAGCGTGAGCGTGGCGCGCGTGCGCAACCGCCTTGACGGCAACTACAACCAGATCGGCGTGTCGGTGGAGCTGCCGCTGTTCGATCGCCGCGAAGGCCCCATCGCGCGTGCCCAGGTGGAGGCCGAACAGGCCCAGCTGCGCTACGACGCCGCGTTGATCGAGGCGCGTACCGAGCTGCAGCGCGCCATCAAGCAACTGAAGCTGCGCCGCGATGCCGTGCGCGCCTACGAAAAGCAGGGCCTGGCCCAGATCGCGCCGCTCAACCAGATGGCCCAGGATGCCTACAAGCTGGGCCAGGGCTCCATCCTGGAGCTGATCGATTCGCTGGGATCGATCAACGAGCACCGCCTGGAGCACCTGGACCTGGTCAAGGAAATGATGCTGGCCGAGTGGCAGGTGCGCGTGGCCAGCGGCGATCTGCCGATGTGGGCAGCGCCCTGAGGCGCTTGACGCCCTTCCCCTCCTGCTGTGCGGGAGGGGCGGTCGGACCCTGGGTGGCACCCCGCGGTGTGCCTGGTCCGGATCACGCCAGTTTCATGCGGTGCGATGCCGCGCAGCGCAGCCCAAGGCTGAAAAGAGGTGGTAAACATGCCGGCACCCCCACCGATCTCGGCGGAGTCTGGCGCGCCGTATAGTGTCTGCCTCAGTTTCGAGTCAGGCCCTGCCGCCCGCATGTACCGCTATCTCATCATCGAAGACGACGCGCTGAACGCGCGCTACATCGCCGAAGGCCTGCGCCAGCAGGGCGCGCAGGTGGCGGTGTGCAGCGATGGTGTGCAGGGCATCGCCATGGCCGTGGGCGAGAGCTGGGATGTGATCATCCTCGACCGCATGCTGCCCAACGGCTTCGACGGCCTGCAGATCCTGCAGACGCTGCGCTCCATGGGCAAGCAGACGCCGGTGCTGGTACTCAGCGCCCTGTCGGCCACGGACGAGCGCGTGCGCGGCCTCAAGGCCGGCTGCGACGACTACCTGACCAAGCCCTTTGCCTTCTCCGAACTCTCGGCGCGCCTGGAGGCCCTGGTGCGCCGCGCTCAGATCCCGGCCCCTGCGCGCGAGATGCGCCTGGCCGACCTGCGGCTGAACCTGCTCACGCGCAGCGCCGAGCGCGCAGGCCAGCCGCTGGCGCTGCAGCCGCGCGAGTTTCGCCTGCTGGCCTTTCTGATGCAGCACGCGCACCAGATCGTCACGCGAACCATGCTGCTGGAGTCGGTGTGGGACTACCGGTTCGACCCGCAGACCAATGTCATCGACGTGCACATCAGCCGCCTGCGCGGCAAGGTGGACAAGGGCTTCGAGCCCGCGCTGATCCACACCGTGCGCGGCGTGGGCTACAGCCTGTCGGACCGGCCGCAGGACCTGCCGCAGGTGGCCTGATCCCATGTCGCTGGCCAAGCCCTGGAGCTCCACGGCCTTCCGGCTGGCGCTGACCTACGGCGTGCTGCTGGTGCTGACCATGTCCATCGTGCTGTCGGTGTTCTACGTGCAGACCGTGGGCGTGCTGCGCATGCGCATGGACCGGCAGGCCGAGAACCACATGCGCCGCCTGGTCGAGCACCGCGACAAGTACGGCGAGCCCGCGCTGGAGGCCGAGATCCAGCAGACCCTGCTGGACGGCGTCAACACCGATACCGAAATCCTCATCCTCATGGATGGCGACGGCAATCCCATCATCGGCAACGCCGACGTGGTGCCCGCACGCCGCCTGACGGAGATGGGCGTGCGCGATCTCAAGGTGCGGCGCAACGGCCGCATCATCGCGGGCCGCGTGGCCGTGGCCCAGCTGTCCGACGGCAAGCTGCTGGCCGTGGGCAGCGACATGCAGGTGCAAAGCGATGTGGAGGAGCTGTTCGGCCGCGCAAGCCTGCTGGCCGGCCTGGTGGCCCTGGGCATGGCCGTGCTGGGCGCCGGGGCCTTCCGGCGGGTGGTGGAAGAGCGTGCCGCCGACATCCGCAGCACCATGGCGCGCGTGGCCACGGGCGACCTGCGCCAGCGCATTCCGGTCACGCGCCGCGACGATGAGTTCACGCTGCTCAACCGCGACATCAACACCATGCTGGACCGGCTGGAGCTGTTGATGGACGGCATACGCCATGTCTCCAACACCATCGCCCACAACCTGCGCACGCCGCTGACGCGCATCCTGCTGCGCCTGCGTAGTGCCCAGCAGGCCACGCCCGAGGAAAAGAACGAGACGCTGGCGCTGGTGGCCCAGGAAGTGGCCGAGCTGGGCGTGGTCTTCGACAAGCTGCTGCAGATCGCCGAAGTGGAAAGCGGCGCCAGCCGCAAGAACTTCGCGCCCGTGGATCTGCGTGCCCTGCTGGTCGACGTGGTGGAGTTCTACGAACCGCTGGTCGAGGACGCGGGCGGCGTGCTGCGCCTGGAGGTCGAGGGCACGCCCATGGCGCTGGGCGACGGCGACCTGCTGGCCAGCGCCGTGGCCAACCTCGTGGACAACGCCATCAAGTACGGATCACTGCCCGACAGCGACCACGGCGCCGACATGTTGCTGCGCGCGGGCGTGGCCCACGAGCACGGCATGGACGGCGGCGCCTGGGGCGTGGAAATCATCGTGCAGGATCGGGGGCCGGGCGTGGACGCGCAGACGCGCGAGAAGATGAGCACCCGCTTTTACCGCGCCGAATCGGACCGCGAAGGCTATGGCCTGGGCCTGGCCAGCGTGCTGGCCATCGTGCAGCTGCACGGCGGCAAGCTGGGCTTCGAGAACATGCATCCGGGCCTGCAGGCGCGCATCTGGCTGCCCGGGTTGCCCACGGCCTGAAGCCTTTTCAGCGGTCCTTGTGACCGTAGGCGCAAAAGCCGGGCTTGGGGCCCTTCTTGGGGTGCAGGCGACAGGTTTCGGGCCGCTTGTCGTAGACCGTGCAGCGCCGCGACTTGGCATCCAGAAAATTGCAGTCCCCGCTGGCACGCCGCGCCATGGTGAAGATGTTGTGCTTGGGGTTGTAGTGGTCGATCAGCCGCATCTTCATCAGCCGCTTGGCGATGAGCTTGGGCTCCACGTTGTCCACCTCGAACGGATCCACCAGCTCCAGCCGCACCAGATCGGGCAACTGCACCTCCAGCGGCATGGTGCAGCAGTTGGCCGCACAGCTGTCGCACATGCCGGGCTTGTATTTGCTCCAGGAGTCGAGGCGGTCGACGTCGACGATGCTGATGGGGGATCTCATGGTGGGGGATGGGCGTGTGCAGGGCCGCTATTTTTCGCCAGAAAGCCCGGCGGCGGTTGCCGCGCCGGCGTAGCCAAGCGACGGGGCGGGTCTTTGGGGGACGCTGCCCCTGCATCCATCCCCTGGCCTTCAGGCCGGCCGCTTCCTCAACAGGTATTTCTGAAACCCGTCGGACACCCGCTCGTCGCGCTGGTTCAGCACCTCGGTGGCCAGGGTCAGCACGCCCGTGGTGTTGCCGGGCTTGAGCTCGGACACCGTCAGCGTGCAGTACAGCGTGTCGCCCACATAGACGGGGGCCAGGAAGCGGCTGCCCTGCTCCAGAAAGCCCTTGAGCGATTCCTCGACCATGTGCGGGAACAGGCCGGCGCCTGCCGCCGTCTGTATGGCCACCTGGTAGCCGTGGGCCAGCATATGGGGCATGCCGCGCGCGCGGCAGTACTCCACGTCGTAGTGCACGGGATGGTTGTCGCCGCTGGCCAGCTGGAAGGCGGCGAACAGGGCATCGGTCATGGTGCGCGAGGGCAGGGCGAAGACCTCGCCCAGCGCGAAGTCTTCAAAGTAGCGCTGGGCGCACAGGGATGGGTGGCGTGGCATGGCTATTCTCCTCAGTTCGCGCTCATGTGGGCGGCGCGGGCGACCTTGCCCCATTTGTCCAGTTCCTGCTTGAGGAAGGTGGCCAGCGCCTGGGGGCGCGGCTGCTTTTCCAGCACCAGGCCCATGTCGTAGGCCTTTTTCTGCAGCCCGGCATCGTCCACCGTGGCCTGCAGGCTGGACTGCAGGTGGGCAATCAGCGCTGGCGGCGTGCCTGCGGGGGCGAACACGGCGTTCCAGGTATAGGCCTCGTAGCCGGGCACCTGCTCGGCAATGGCAGGCGTGTCGGGCGTCTGCGGCAAGCGCTGGGCCATGGTGGTGGCCAGCAGGCGCACCGTGCCCGCCTTGACCTGGGCCAGGCCCGTGGGAGCGCTGTCCAGCATGAAGGCCAGGTGCCCGCCGATGAGGTCCTGTATGGCCGGCGCACTGCCCCGGTAGGGCACATGCTGGGCCCGGGTGCCCGCCATCAGGTTCAGCAGCTCCGCGCCCAGGTGCGGTGCGCTGCCCACGCCCGCCGAGGCATAGCTGACCTGGCCGGGCCGCGCCCGCAGATAGGCCAGGAAATCCGGCAGGCTCTGCACGGGCAGCCGCTTGTCCACCACCAGCACCAGCGGCGCCCTGGCGAGCAATCCCACGGGCGCGAAGTCTTCCTCCGTGCGGTAGCCCAGCTTGTCGTGGATGTAGGGATTTACGGCATGCGCCACCGTGGTCAGCAGCAGGGTGTAGCCGTCAGGGGCTGCCTTGGCAACCGCCTCCGTGCCCACCAGGGTGCCGGCGCCGGTGCGGTTCTCGATCACCACGGGCGTGGCCAGCTTCTGGCTCCAGACATCGGCCATGGCGCGGCCAAAGGTGTCGGTGGGGCCGCCTGCCGCGTAGGGAATCACCAGCTTGATGGGGCGCGCAGGATAGTCCTGCGCTGCGGCCGCGCCTGCGGCCAGAAGCAGGGCGGTGAGAAGGGTTTGGCGTCTTGCCGTCTTGAAGTCCATAATTTTCTCCGTTGTCTCCTGGCGCCGACTATAGAAATGGGCTGCCAATGCAGCCAGTCGAATCATTGATAGGGCGGTTAGAAACCGTCTAACACCAAGGAAATGCTCCCGGCGGGCATGCAACGGATGCGATATGAATTGACGGATCTCAGGGTTTTCCTTGCCATTGCCCAGGCCAAAAGCCTCAGCGCAGGCGCGGCTGAAATGCATTTGACGGCGCCATCGGCCAGCTACCGGCTCAAGAATCTGGAGCAGGCCATGGGTGCATCGCTGTTTGAAAGAACGTCCAAAGGCATGGTGCTCACTCCGGCCGGCATGACGGTCAAGAAATACGCCGATTCCATTTTCGGCAGCGTGGACCGCTTGCACGGAGAAATGCAAAGACACATCAACGGAATATCGGGCCATATCCGCGTCTTTGCCAACAGCAGCACGCTCACGGGAATTGCGCCCGTGCTCAGCCGCTATCTGGCCCATTATCCGAACGTCAATGTGGACCTGGAGGAGCGCCTGAGCGAAGACACGGTGCGCGCCGTGCTCGACGGCAGTGCCGACGTGGGCCTGGTGGCCGGCCAGATCGATCTGCATGGCCTGCATGCCATCACCTATGGCCACGATGAACTGGTGTTTGTGGTGCCCGCTGGCCACCCCTTGGCCGCCAGCAGCAGGGTGCCGCTGGAAACCGCGCTGACCTACGACCTGGTCTCGATCGGCCGCAAGACCAGCAACTTCCTCTATCTCCAAGGCATGGCTTCCAAGCTGGGCATGAACCCTAGGGTACGTGTGCACGCACCAACATTCGAGGCCGTGCTGCAGTGCGTGCAGGAAGGCGTGGGCATTGCGCTGGTGCCGCGCTCCATTGCCCGGCCGGCGCTGCAGGCGCGCAGGCTGGCTGCCGTGGGCCTGGACGAGGCCTGGGCGCAGCGCGAGCAGAGGGTGGTCACGCGCGAACCCGAAACCCTGCCCGCCTATGCCCGCGATTTCGTGGCCTATGTGGCGGCCCAGCCTTTGCCCGAGGAAGGCACCGTGCAGGAATCCCTGCCTTAGAAGATTTGAAATTCCACTTAGAAAATGCCGACTGGCTGGGTGATGGTCGCACTTCTAGAATGCGGCGAATCGAATATTCGCCTTGTTCAAGAAAATGCAGACACGCCCATTGGATGGTTTGACGGTATTGGCCATGGAACACGCCGTGGCAGGGCCTTTTGCCAGCCGGCAGCTGGCGGACCTGGGTGCCAGGGTCATCAAGCTGGAGCGATTGCCCGATGGGGATTTTGCACGGGGCTATGACGACAAGGTCCATGGTGAATCATCCTTTTTTGTCTGGGCCAATCGGGGAAAGCAAAGCCTGGCCGCAGATATCAAGACCGCCGAGGGGCAGAATATCGTCGGGAAAATACTGGAAAACGCCGATATCCTGATCCAGAACCTGGCCCCGGGTGCCATGCAGAGAATGGGCATGGATTTCGACAGCCTGCATGAGAAATATCCGCGTCTCATCGTCTGCGATATATCGGGCTATGGCGAGGGCGGCCCGCTCAGCGACAGGAAGGCCTATGACCTGCTGATCCAGGCGGCAGCTGGCCTGATCTCGGTCACGGGCACGCCCGACCAGCCCGCGCGCGTGGGCATTTCCATCGCCGACATCGCGGCCGGCATGTATGCCTACTCGGGCATTTTGTCCGCCCTGCTGCAGCGCGCCCGCACGGGCCGGGGCCTGCGCGTGGAGGTTTCCATGCTGGAGGCGCTGGCCGAATGGATGTCCTACCCGCTGAACTTCGCCCACTACGGCGGCACGGCGCCTGCGCGCAGCGGGCTGACCCATCCTTCCATCGCGCCCTATGGCCAGTACACGGCCGGTGATGGCCAGAGCCTGATTTTCGGCCTGCAGAACGACCGCGAATGGCACAGCTTCTGCACCCATGTGCTGCAGCAGCCCGCGCTGGCGCAGGACGCGCGCTTTGCCAACAACCTGCAGCGCGTGGCGCACCGCGCGGAACTCGATGCGGTGATCGCATCCGTGCTGGCTCACCTGAGCCGCGAACAGGCCATGCAGCGCCTGGATGCAGGCGGCATCGCCAACGCGCCGCTCAACGACATGCACGCGGTCTGGAACCATCCGCAATTGCAGGCGCGCGAACGCTGGCGCGAGGTGGCCACGCCCGCCGGCAGCATCCAGGCCCTGCTGCCCCCGGCCACGCTGTCGGATGCCGAAGCCGCCATGGGCGCCGTGCCCGCGCTGGGCGAGCATACGCAGGCGCTGTGGGAGGAGTTTGGCGGGCAGGCTCGAGGCCGGCAAGAGTGATGCCCGATGGGTCCAGGCGGGCGATGGCGGTTGAACGACGCAACCCATTCGAGCGTGGCGAACTCGACCGCTTCCTTGGTTGTCATCGGCTCTCTTGAGAGGGACGAAGAGGATCGCGCTCAGGCCGCGAGCGCTGCGCGCAAGCGCTCGATGCTTCGCCGCCGCTCGGCGCGTGCTTCGAGCGCCTGCGCCATATCGACTTCGACAAAGCGTGCCTTGTGGTTTGGCTGCATCTGGGCGATGAGATCCATGTCGGCGCTGATGACGGTGCCCACCATCGCGTAGCCGCCGCCCGAGACCGCATCACGGTGCAGGATGATCGGTTCGCGTCCGCCCGGCACCTGGATGGAACCGTATGGGTAGCCCGCATCGACGATGTTCGACGGGTCGTCGCCCGCGCCGAATGGCGGCGTGCGCTCGTGGAACTTCAGCGGCGTGCCGTTCTTGTAGCGGTAGCCAATGCGGTCGGCCTCGGAACCGACGGTCCAGGTGTCGGCAAAAAAGCTTTGCACCGACACCTCCTGCAGTCGGTGAAAGTAGATGCCCGGCAGCACACGCAGGACCACTTCCTTGTCGAGCACCGGCAGCAATGCGGCCTCCACCGTGCGACCCGCGCGGGCGGTGGCTGACGGTACACCCACGGGCAGTCTGTCGCCGGCCAGCAGCTTGCGTCCGTTGAAGCCGCCGAATGCGCCCAAGCCGTAGGTCGAGCGGCTGCCCAGCACCACCGGCACGTCGATGCCGCCGGCCACGGCGATGCACATGCGCGCGCCGAGCTTCATGAAGTCGAAGCCGAGCCTGTCGCCGGCCTGCACCGCGAATGCGGTATTGCGTGGCACCTCATTGCCGTTGAGCTTGATCTTCGCGTCGGCGCCGGTCACGGCCACCAGCGCGGGCGCGTCGAACTGCAGCTCGGGACCGAGCAGCGTGCTTTCGATGACGGCCGCACCTTCGTCGTTGCCGACCAGCAGGTTTGCGAGCACCAGGCTTTGCTGGTCGAGCGCACCCGAGAGCGGAATGCCCAGGTGGTAGTAGCCGGGGCGGCCGGCGTCCTGCACGCTGGTCGCGAGGCCGGGCTTGAGCACTTCAATCGCCATGGAGCACTTTCAGGAGCTGTTGGTTGTAGCCGCCCGGGTCGGCCAGGAAATCGTTGAGCGAGAACGACACTGGCGCGATGCGCAGCGCGTAGGTGCCGGCCTCGACCTGCGCGATCTGGCGGTCGTACTCGGCGCGGTCAATGGGCTTGTACTTGACGATGTCGCCGGGCTGGAAGAACACCATCAGCTCCTTCAGGTAGGACAGCCGTTGCGCCGGGTCGAAGATGGGCGCGGGCGTGACACCGAACATCTGGTAGCCGCCCGCACCACGCACCGAGTAGATGCAGCTGAAGCAACCGCCGTGGCCCAGCGTGAGTCTGGGCGTGTCGGTGCGCGGGCTCAGGTACTTGGGCACCTGGATCTGGCGCTGGCGCTCGACCATCTGGAACAGAAAGGGCAGGCCGGCCACGAAGCCGACCATCGACACGAACCAGGGCGCCGACGAGTGCGCCTTGATGAAGGCCTCGACCGAGGCGTGGCCGTTGATGCGCGCCGCGTACTCGATGTCGGTGCCCGACGGGTCCTGGTGCCGCTCGCGAAAGCGCATCAGCGTCTCGTGCGTCCACGGGTCGTTGTAGAGCACGGGAATCTCGACGATGCGCGTCTGCATCTGCAGGTCGGCATCGCCCAGGCCCGCTTCGATGTCTTTGAGCATGGCGAGCAGTGCGTCGGGCGCGATCGTATCGGGATCGAAGCGCACGAGGTAGGCGGCGTTGGCCGGACAGATCTCGGTCACGCCCGTGATCTCGCCCGCCTGTGCGCGGCGGCGCAGCTCATTGCAGATGGCCATGCCCTTGAAGAAGGCGGGCAGCGACATCTCTTCGCTGATCTCGACGAACAGGTGCTCGTCGCCGCCGAAGCTGTAGCGGGCCTGGGCGGGGAGGGTGCTGGCAGCGGTCATGCGATCACCTCCGTAAGTGGAGCGGGTGCGTCGGCCAGCGGATTCACCGCCAGCCAGGTTTCGAGAAAGCCCGTGTGGAATGCGGCCTGCGCCACGCCCGCGTCCTCGCACAGTGCGCGGTGCAGCGGGATCGTGGTGTGGATGCCTTCGACCTGCAGCTCGCCGAGCGCGCGCCGCATGCGGGCCAGCGCACCGGCGCGATCGGTGTCGTGCACGATCAGCTTGCCCAGCAGCGAGTCGTAGTACGCCGGCACGGTGCAGCCGGGGAACAGCATGGTGTCGAAGCGCACGCCGGGGCCGCCCGGCACCACGAGCTGCGACACGAGGCCCGGGCTTGGCATGAAGTTCTTCGCGGCGTTCTCGGCGTTGATGCGCACCTCGATGGCCGCGCCGGTCAGCCGGATGTCTTCCTGCTGCAGGCGCAGCGGCTGGCCGAGCGCGATGCGCAGCATCTCCTTCACGAGGTCGATGCCGGTGATCATCTCGGTGATGGGGTGCTCGACCTGGATGCGCGTGTTCATCTCGATGAAGAAGAATTCGCGCGTGTCGTCGTCGTACAGGTATTCGAGCGTGCCCGCGCCGCGGTAGGCCACGGCATGGGCCAGCCGCAGCGCCGATTCGCACAGCGCAGCGCGCGTGGCCTCGCTGATGGCGGCCGAGGGCGCTTCTTCCCACACTTTCTGGCGGCGTCGCTGCAGCGAGCATTCGCGCTCGAAGCAGTGAACCACGCGCTGGCCGTCGCCCAGGATCTGCACCTCGATGTGGCGCGCCTGGCGGATGAAGCGTTCGAGGTATACCTCGCCGTTGCCGAAAGCGGCCTGCGCTTCCGCCGTGGCGGTGGCGAACTGCTGGCGCAGCTCGGCTTCGTCGTGCGCCACGCGAATGCCGCGCCCGCCCCCGCCGGCCGAGGCCTTGATCATGATGGGGTAGCCGATGCCCTTTGCCAGCGCGACGGCGCTGTCGGCGTCTGTCACCACGCCCACGCTGCCGGGCACGGTGGGCACGCCGGCCTTCATGGCCGCGGCGCGCGCGGCGGCCTTGTCGCCCATGGTGCGGATCGCGTGCGGTGTCGGGCCGACGAACACCAGGCCCGCGGCCTCGATGCGCTCGGCGAACGCGGCGTTTTCCGACAGGAAACCGTAGCCCGGATGCACGGCGCCGGCGCCGCTGTCGGCTGCCGCTTCAAGAATGGCGTCCACGCTCAGATAGCTCCTGGTGGCATGCGCCGGGCCAATGCGCACGGCTTCGTCGGCCATGCGCACCGCGAGGCTTTGCGCGTCGGCGTCGCTGTAGACGGCGACGGTCTTGAGGCCCAGTTCCTTAGCGGCGCGGATGATGCGCACCGCGATCTCGCCGCGGTTGGCGATGAGCAGTTTGTCGAATGCGGCGGTCATGGTCCGGGGCCTCACGCCGTTTCGATGACGGCCAGCGCTTGGCCAGGATCGACGGGTTCGCCGTTCTCCACGGCAAAGCCCCGCAGCCGTCCGGCCACGTCGGCCGTGACTTCGCTGAACTGCTTCATCACCTCGACCAGGCCGATCACATCGCCCACGGCCACGGTGTCGCCTTCGGCCTTGAATGGCGGCGCGTCAGGCGCCGAACGGCGGTAGAAGGTGCCCGGCAGCGGGCTGAGGACTTCATGGGTAGCGGGCATCGATGCACTCCTGGAAAGCGGGAACAGGAACGAAAGCGGGATGAACGGAAAACTCAAGGCTGCGCCGGCGCAGTCGCATCGGCAAAACCTGCAACTTCGATGCCGTGCTCGGCCAGTGCGCGGCGCGTGGCCTGCACGAGCGCCAGCGCGCCGGGCGTGTCGCTGTGGATGCAGACCGAGTCGAAGCCGATCGCCAGGTCCTGGCCTTCGACCGTGCGCACCACGCCTTCGGTGCAGGCGCGCAGCACCTTGGCGGCCACGGCCTCGGGGTCGAGCGCGCCGACGCGGCGGGTGAAGACGATGCAGCCGCTCAGGTCGTAGTCGCGGTCGGCATAGAACTCGCGCGCCACGGGCTGGCCCAATTCGCGTGCCACCTGGAAGGTGACGGACGATTCCATGCAGAACAGGCGCAGCGTCGGTTCGATCTGCTGCAGGGCCGTGACGAGTGCGCGCGACAGCGCCTCGTCGCGCGCCGCATGCATGTAGAGCGCGCCGTGCGGCTTGATGTGCTGCAGCGTCATGCCGGCCAGCCGCGCGAATTCGCGCAGCGCGCCGAGTTGGTAGACCATGTCGTTCACCAGCTCGTCGGCCGGTGCATTGATATGGCGGCGCCCGAAGCCCACGAGGTCGCGAAAGCCCGGGTGCGCGCCGATGCCCACGCCGTTTTCCCGGGCCAACAACACCGTCTTGCGCATGATGTTCGGATCACCCGCATGAAAGCCTGTGGCGATATTGGCCGAGCTGATCAACGGCATCAATTCCTGGTCCACACCATCGCCGATGGCCCATGGACCGAAGCTTTCGCCCATGTCGGAGTTCAGATCAATCAGCGTCTTCTTCACGTTTTTGCCTTGTGTTGTTGGCACGGCCCGATGGCAGCAATGCGGGACAAGGTGAAGATTAGTGAGCTGAAAATCGGCTGAAAAGCATTATTTACAGGCGATGCGATATCTGAAAAACAGATACTCCGACTGCCTGCAATGAACGCTACCCTGTAGATCAGTGAATACTAGGTATCGGATTTGCGCGCGCCGCCATGTAATTTTTGAGAGATAAGTAAATACCCCAGGAAGGCCGCACCATGTCTCTGACCCTTCGCCAGCTCAAATACTTCACGGCGGTGGCCGAAGTGGGTCGCATCTCACATGCGGCATTGCAACTCAACATCTCGCAATCGGCGGTGACCACGGCAGTCCGGGAGCTGGAGGAAATGCTGGGGCAGCAGCTGTTTGAGCGACAGCCTCATGGCGTGGAACTGACCCGGGCCGGACGGCGGTTTCTGAGCCATGCCTATGCCGTGCTCTCTGCAGCCGACGAGGCGATCCGCATGCCGCATGAGGGAGCGAATGTCGAGGGGACGCTGACCATTGCCGCCACCTACACGGTGCTCGGCTACTTCTTGCCCCATCACCTTCAGCGTTTCGAGCAATTGCATCCGCAGATCAAGGTCAAGGTGCACGAAGTAGTGCGTGAAGCCATTGAGGAGGGACTGATCACGCAGCAATACGACATGGGAGTACTGCTCACGTCCAATGTGGTGCTGCGCGAGCTGTCGCTCGAGACATTCTTTGGCTCGCAACGCCGACTGTGGGTGCCGGCCAAGCATGCGCTGCTCGAAAAGGCGGAAGTCACGCTGGCCGATGTGGCGGCCGAGCCCTACATCCTGCTCACCGTGGACGAGGCTGCGGGCACTGCAATGAAATATTGGAGCAAGACGCCGTACCAGCCTCAGATCAGGCTGCGCACGAGCTCTGTAGAAGCAGTGCGCAGCACCGTGGCGAATGGCCTAGGTGTGACCGTTCTCTCGGATATGGTTTATCGACCTTGGTCGCTGGAGGGAAAGCGCATTGAAACCATCAGTCTGCGCGACGCCGTGCCAACGATGAACATCGGGCTTGGGTGGAAGCAAGGCATCGAATTTTCCCCAGCGATGACGGCGTTTCGCGATTACTTTCGGCAGTTGTTTCTCGAGCCGGTCGTGCATCAAGGCAGAAGGAGGCCCGGCGGTTGATGTCGTTGGTTGGACATGCCCGTTTCTGCATTCAGCAAAACGGCTTCCAACGAATTTCTCGCGCATGCGAATGCATCAATTGAGGCATCACTTCATGGCCTGGCTGAAGAATGCCGGCGATTCTTGGATCGATCGACATTCTCTTTCAGCCTTTGTTTTTCACGCTTGATCTGGCGATGCGCTGGTGCCCGGGTATCAGTGGCATGCTGATCCCGGGCTTTGCGTTGCTGTTGGCGCCATGCTGTGCAATCCAATGCCGCACTGCAGGGTCACCAGCTCGATGGCGACGTCGAAGGTTCTACGAGATGGAGGAGAACCTGCGCGATCACACGTCGATATTGCCCGCCCGCAGCGCATTCGTCTCGATGAATTCCCGGCGTGGCTCCACCTCGTCGCCCATGAGCATGGTGAACACGCGGTCGGCCTCGATGGCGTCGCCGATCTGCACCTGCAGCAGGCTGCGCACGGTGGGGTCCATGGTGGTTTCCCACAGCTGCTCGGGGTTCATTTCGCCCAGGCCCTTGTAGCGCTGGCGGGCCGTGGTGCGTTCGGCCTCGTGCAGCAGCCATTGCATGGCCTGGCGGAAGTCGCCGGCCTTGTCGCTCTTGGCCTTTTCGCCTTCGCCACGCGTGACCTTGGCGCCTTCGCCCAGCAGGCCGTTGAAGTTCTGGGCTTCGTCGGCCAGCGCGGCGTAGTCGTGGCTGCGCACGAACTCCTGGGTGAGGATGGAGCTCTTGATGTTGCCGTGGTGGTGGCGGCTGATGCGCAGCACGGGCTTTTCGGAGACCGGATCGATTTCGGCCGTGACCTCGGCGGGCACGCCCGTGGTGGTCAACTCGCGCAGCTTGGCCTCCAGGATGGGGGCACAGGCCTGGGCCGCCTCGATGCTGTCCAGCGTGATCTGCACGCCGTCGGCGATGGCGCGCAGGGCCTCGGCATCCATGAAGTTGGACAGGCGGTCGATGACGGTCTCGGCGGCCAGGTGCATGTTGGCCAGCTTGGCCAGTTCCTCGCCGTCCAGCGTGCGCGGGTTGGCTCCGCCGGTGCTGACGCTGGCGTTCATCAGCGCGATGCGCAGCAGGTACTGGTTGAGCGCGGGGCCGTCCTTGATGTACAGCTCTTCCTTGCCGTTCTTGACCTTGTACAGCGGCGGCTGGGCGATGTAGATGTGGCCGCGCTCGACCAGGTCCGGCATCTGGCGGTAGAAGAAGGTCAGCAGCAGGGTGCGGATGTGGGCGCCGTCCACGTCCGCGTCGGTCATGATGATGATGCGGTGGTAGCGCAGCTTGTTGGGGTCGAAATCGTCGCTGCCGCTTTTGCCCGATTCGGCCGTGGCCTTGCCGATGCCGGTGCCCAGGGCCGTGATCAGGGTGACGATTTCGTTGCTGGTCAGCAGCTTTTCGTAGCGGGCCTTTTCCACGTTCAGGATCTTGCCGCGCAGCGGCAGAATGGCCTGGAACTTGCGGTCGCGCCCTTGCTTGGCGGAGCCGCCGGCGGAGTCACCCTCGACGATGTAGATCTCGCACAGCGCCGGGTCCTTTTCCTGGCAGTCGGCCAGCTTGCCGGGCAGGCCCATGCCGTCGAGCACGCCCTTGCGGCGCGTCATCTCGCGGGCCTTGCGCGCGGCCTCGCGGGCACGCGCGGCATCGACGATCTTGCTGCACAGGATCTTGGCGTCGTTGGGCTTTTCTTCCAGGTAGTCGGTCAGCGCCTTGGCGACGATGTCCTCCACGGGCGCGCGCACTTCGCTGGAGACCAGCTTGTCCTTGGTCTGGCTGCTGAACTTGGGTTCGGGCACCTTCACGGACAGCACGCAGCACAGGCCTTCGCGCATGTCGTCGCCGCTGACCTCGACCTTGGCCTTCTTGGCCAGTTCGTTCTGCTCGATGTACTTGCCGATCACGCGCGTCATGGCGGCGCGCAGGCCCGTCAGGTGGGTGCCGCCGTCGCGTTGCGGGATGTTGTTGGTGAAGCACAGCACCTGTTCGGCATAGCTGTCGTTCCACTGCATGGCGACTTCGACGCCGATCTCGGTGCCGGGGATGCCGCCGTAGCTTTCCGCAGGACGCGTGCCGTTGGCGTGAAAGGCCGTGGGATGCAGCACCTTCTTGTTGGCGTTGATGAACTGCACGAAGCCCATGACGCCACCGGCGCCGGAGAAGTCGTCTTCGCGGCCGTCGCGCTCGTCCTTGAGGCGGATGCGCACGCCGTTGTTCAGGAACGAGAGTTCGCGCAGGCGCTTGGCCAGGATCTCGTAGCGGAACTCATGGTTCTGCGTGAAGATTTCCGTGTCGGGCAGGAAGTGGACCTTGGTGCCGCGCTTGTCGCTCTTGCCGACCACGCGCATGGGCGAGACCTCGACGCCGTCCACGATCTCGATCGGGCGGTTCTGCACGTGGCCGCGCGAGAAGTCGATTTCGTAGACCTCGCCATCGCGGCGCACGTTGAGCTTGAGCCAGATGGACAGCGCGTTCACGCAGGACACGCCCACGCCGTGCAGGCCGCCCGAGACCTTGTAGCTGTTCTGGTTGAACTTGCCGCCCGCGTGCAGTTCGGTGAGGGCGATCTCGGCCGCCGAGCGCTTGGGCTCGTGCTTGTCGTCCATCTTCACGCGCGTGGGGATGCCGCGGCCGTTGTCGATGACGGACAGGGAGCCATCGGCATGGATGGTGACCAGGATGTCGTCGCAGTAGCCGGCCAGGGCTTCGTCGATGGAGTTGTCCACCACTTCGAAGACCAGGTGGTGCAGGCCCGTGCCATCGGAGGTATCGCCGATGTACATGCCGGGGCGCTTGCGCACGGCCTCCAGGCCTTCGAGGATCTGGATCGCGCCTTCGCCATAGCCGCTGGAGTCTGAGCCTTCGGGGGCAATGGTCTGGTTTTCTGGCTTGTTCTCGTCGGTCATGGAAGGCCCTGGGGTAGTTCCGTCGGAAGCTGTCGCTTCGCTTGAAAATGTTCGATTCGGCCGCTGGCGCGGTGCGTAGGGACGCGCGCTGCGGGCTACGAGTCGGGTAGGGTGGTTGCGCACCGTGCACCGGCTTGTGCCACCGGGCGGCGGGTGCAGGGGCTGCGCAATGTGTCAGGCATCGGTGTCGTGTGGCGCGCGGTCAGATGCGCATGGGCATCACGACGTACTTGAAGCTGTCGTTCTCGGGGATGGTCAGCAGGGCCGAGCTGTTGCCGTCCTGCAGGTCGATCCTGATCATGTCCTGGCTCATGTTGGACAGGGCGTCGATCAGGTAGGTGACGTTGAAGCCGATCTCGATGGTGTCGCCACCGTAGTCGATGTCCAGCTCGTCCATGGCCTCTTCCTGCTCGGCGTTGTTGGACGCCACGCGCAAGGTGCCGGGCTCCACCGTCAGGCGCACGCCCTTGAACTTGTCGCTGGTCATGATGGCCGTGCGCTGCAGGCTTGCCAGCAGCGGGGCGCGGCCCAGGGTCACGCTGTTGGTGTGGTTGCGCGGGATGACACGGTTGTAGTCGGGGAACTTGCCCTCGACCAGCTTGGTCACGAACTCCATGCCGCCAAAGGTGAACTTGGCCTGGTTGTTGGCGAACTGCATCTCGATGTGAGGCTGGTTCTCGCCGCCGGCATCCGACAGCAGGCGCTGCAGCTCCAGCACGGTCTTGCGCGGCAGGATCACTTCCTGCTTGGGCACTTCCACGTCCAGCTGGCTGCTTGCGAAGGCCAGGCGGTGGCCGTCGGTGGCCACCAGGGACAGCTGCTTGCCCTCGGCCACGAACAGGATGCCGTTGAGGTAGTAGCGGATGTCCTGCACGGCCATGGCGAAGGAGACCTGGCCCAGCAGGTCCTTGAGCACCTTCTGCGGCACGCTGAAGGAAGGGCCGAAGGCCGCAGCCTCCTGCACCAGCGGGAAGTCCTCGGCCGGCAGGGTCTGCAGCGTGAAGCGGCTCTTGCCGCCCTTGAGCACCATCTTGGCCTGCTGGGTCTCCAGGCTCACGGTCTGGTCGCCGGGCATGGTCTTGAGGATGTCGATCAGCTTGCGCGCGCCCACGGTGGTGGTGAAGTCGCCGGTGTCGCCGCCGAGCTCGGCGGTGGTGCGGATCTGGATTTCCAGGTCGCTGGTGGTCAGCTGCAATGCGTTGCCGGTCTTCTTGATCAGCACGTTGGCCAGGATGGGCAGCGTGTGGCGGCGTTCGACGATGCCGGACACCGATTGCAGGACCGCGAGAACTTTGTCTTGTGTGGCTTTCAGGACGATCATGTCAACCTCTGATTTAAGGATGCGGGTCTCGGTAGGAGCGGCGGCTCACAAATGAGCCCCCTCTTGCCGCTCGAATCCCCCATTTTGCCGCGTACATACGACCAGAATGGGGGAGTTTTCATCAACCTTTGAGAGTTTGCTCCAGCACGTGCAGCTGCTGGTTCAGCTCGGTCAGTTGCTGGCGTTCGCCGGCGATCTTGCGCACCGCGTGCAGCACGGTGGTGTGGTCGCGCCCGCCGAACAGCTCGCCGATCTCGGGCAGGCTCTTCTGGGTCAATTCCTTGGCCAGGTACATGGCAATCTGGCGCGGCCGGGCGATGCTGGCCGGGCGCTTCTTGCTGTACATGTCGGCCACCTTGATCTTGTAGTAATCGGCCACCGTCTTCTGGATGTTCTCCACACTGATCTGGCGGTTCTGGATGGACAGCAGATCACGCAGGGCCTCGCGGGCCAGCTGGATGGAGACTTCCTTCTGGTTGAAGCGCGAATAGGCCAGGATCTTGCGCAGCGCGCCTTCGAGCTCGCGCACGTTGGAGCGCACGTTCTTGGCCACGAAGAAGGCGACTTCCTCGGGCATCTCGGCGTTCTCGGCGCGGGCCTTGTTGATCAGGATGGCCACGCGCATCTCCAGCTCGGGCGGCTCGATGGCCACCGTCAGTCCAGAGTCGAAGCGCGATACCAGCCGCTCGTGGATGTTCGCCAGACCCTTGGGATAGGTGTCCGAGGTCATCACGATGTGGCTCTTCTTGGCCAGCAGTGCCTCGAAGGCGTTGAAGAACTCCTCCTGCGTGCGGTCCTTGTTGGCGAAGAACTGCACGTCGTCGATCAGCAGCAGATCCAGCGAGTGGTAACGCTCCTTGAATTCGTCAAAGGTGCGGCGCTGGTAGGCCTTGACCACATCCGAGACGAACTGCTCGGCATGGATGTAGAGAACTTTGGCGTCGGGCTTGTCGGCCAGCAGCTTGTTGCCCACGGCATGCACCAGGTGGGTCTTGCCCAGGCCCACGCCGCCGTAGATGAACAGCGGGTTGTACAGGTGCCCGGGCGAGCCCGCCACATGCATGGCGGCCGAGCGTGCCATGCGGTTGGCCGTACCTTCCACCAGGGTCTCGAAGGTCAGCGCGGCGTTCAGGCGCGTGCGAAAGACGGGCGCTGCCGCGTCTTCGCTGGTGACCGTGGGCACCGAGGTGACGATGGTTTCCGGCGGGGCCGAGCGCTCGCTGGAGGAGGGGCGGACGTAAGTCCGCACAACGCTTTCCCGCTGAGCAAGTGCCAACTCAAGCGTCACCGGCTGGCCATAGAGCGACTCCAGCATGGCCGAGATGCGGCCTGCATATTGGGCGCGGATCCAGTCGAGCTTGAAGCGGTTGGCCACGTAGACGGTGACTTTGGAGAAGTCTTCGGCGACGTGCGCGGTCAGGGGCTTGATCCAGGTGTTGAACTGCTGTTCGGGCATTTCCTGCCCCAGTTGCTCAACGCAGACTTGCCACAGGCCCTGGCCTGCATCGTTCGTAGGTTCCTCTGTCATTGTCGAAGTCTAGTTGTGGATAGGAGGAACTGTTGCGAGGCTGCCATTGTAGCTTTTGCGGAAGTTATCCACAAAATATCAGGAGCTTGTCCTCCGCCTTGTCGCAAAATGGGCAGGCATCCTTCGGGTTCGAAGGGCATTGCATCAAGTAGACAACGCTGTGATAATCGCGGGTTTCCCTGAATGTGTTCAGGGTGATATGTCCCGCCCGTCTGCATCGGGTCTGCATGCTGCCGCTGGCGGCCTTTGGCGAAACCCCTCGCGGTTGCTCCTTGGGCTGCACATGGCAAGTGCATCGTGCAGATTTTTGGCAGGTGGCCTGGCGGTTTGCCTTTGTGGCGGCTGCTGGCTGCACTGCGTGTAGCGTGCCGGATACGGGACCGGTGCAAAACTGAACCTTCTCTAGGAACCAACATGAAACGTACTTACCAACCCTCCAAGACCCGTCGCGCCCGCACCCACGGCTTTCTGGTCCGCATGAAGACCAAGGGCGGCCGCGCCGTGATCAACGCTCGCCGCGCCAAGGGCCGCAAGCGTCTGGCCGTCTAAGGCCAGCCATTGCTGGGCGGTTTGCTCGCTGCACTGAACCCCTGAACGGGGTGCTGGCATGCAACGGCTGAAAACACGTCCGCAGTTTCAGGCCGCCATGGCTGCCGGTACGGTATCGCGTACCGCGCATTTCGCCCTGCACCGTCTCGTTCTGACGGAGCAGGGCGGCGCCATGGCGCCACCGACAGGGCCCGGGTCGCAAGACCCGCAGGCCCTGTTCGGCGTTGGCGCCGTGCGCCAGGATGCCTGGCTGGGCGCCATGGTGCCCAAGCGCTGGGCGCGCCGCTCGGTGACGCGACACACCATCAAGCGGCAGATCTATGCCGTGGGCAGCGAGCATGAGACCCTGATGCTCCAAGGCGCCCATGTAGTGCGGCTGCGCTCGGGCTTTGACCGGCGCCAGTTCGTGAGCGCCACTTCTGATGTGCTCCGGCAGGCCGTGCGCGCCGAGCTGCAGCAGTTGTTCGCCTATGCGGCGAAACGCCTGTCGCAGCCTGCGCCCGAGCTGCCGCAGCCCGCACAGGAACGCGCCGCAGCCGCTGGCGAGAGCATCGGGGTTGCGCCATGATGCAGCGGCTGCTGATGGCGCTGGTGCGCGGCTATCGGCTGATGCTCAGTCCCTGGCTGGGCTCGGCCTGCCGCTTCACGCCCACCTGCTCGGCCTATTCCCTTGAAGCGTTGGAGCAACACGGCGCTGCGGTAGGCTCCTACCTGACGCTGCGCCGCCTGGCGCGCTGTCATCCGTGGTGTGACGGGGGGCATGACCCTGTGCCAGAGCAAAAGCCCAGGCTGTTCACCAGCCTGACGGCTGCGCCCGAAAACACCCAACCTTCCTCACCTAAGAAGTCTTCATGAACGATATTCGCCGCACCATCCTGTGGGTGATATTTGGCTTTTCGCTGGTCTTGCTATGGGACAAATGGCAAGTGCACAGCGGCAAGAAGGCCACTTTCTTCCCCGCGCCTGCCGTCGCCACGGCCCCGGCACCTGAAACGGGCAAGGCGCCCGGCGATGCCAGTGTGCCCTCGGCGGCTGCTGCGGCAACGGCCGGTGCCGGCGAAGTGCCTGGCGGCGCTGCCGCCGCGCCCGAGGCAGCCCCGCGCCAGAACGTCACCATCAGCACCGACGTGCTGCGCCTGACCTTCGACAGCCAGGGCGGCACGCTGCGCCATGCCGAGCTGCTCAAGTACGCGGATTCCGTGCACAAGGACAAGCCCGTGGTGCTGTTCGACGAGAGCGTGCACCGCGTGTACCTGGGCCAGTCGGGCCTGATCGGCGGCGGTTTCCCCACGCACAAGACGACCATGACCGCGCTGCCCGGCGCGCGCGAGCTCAAGGACGGCGAGGACCAGATGGAACTGCGCTTCGAGTCGCCCGACATGGGTGGCGTGAAGCTGGTCAAGATCTGGACGCTCAAGCGCGGCGCCTACGACATCGGCGTGCGCCATGAAGTGGTGAACACCGGCACGGCGGCCGTGAGCCCGCAGCTGTACCTGCAACTGGTGCGCGACGGCAACAAGCCCGAAGGCGAACAGTCCACCATGTACTCCACCTTCACGGGCCCGGCCGTCTACACCGACGAGAAGAAGTACCAGAAGGTCGAGTTCAAGGACATCGAGAGCGGCAAGGCCAGCGTCGAGAAGTCGTCCACGGGCGGCTACGTGGCCATGGTCCAGCATTACTTCGCCAGCGCCTGGCTGCTGGCCGAAGGCATCCAGCGCGACAACTTCCTGCGCAAGGTGGACAACAACCTCTACGCCGTCGGCATGATCACGCCGGTGGGCACCATCGAGCCCGGCCAGAGCAAGAGCGTGGAAGCGCGCCTGTTCGCCGGTCCCCAGATCGAAAAGCGCCTGGAATCGCTGGCGCCCGGGCTGGAGCTGGTCAAGGACTATGGCTGGCTGACCATCCTGGCCAAGCCGCTGTACTGGCTGCTGGACAAGCTGCACGGCTTCCTGGGCAACTGGGGTTGGTCCATCGTGGCCCTGGTGCTGCTGCTGAAGATCGCCTTCTACTGGCTCAATGCCAAGGCCTACTCCTCGATGGCCAAGATGAAGGCCATCAACCCGCGCATCATGGAAATGCGTGAGCGCCTCAAGGACAAGCCCCAGCAGATGCAGCAGGAGATGATGCGCATCTACCGCGAGGAAAAGGTCAACCCCATGGGCGGCTGCCTGCCCATCATCATCCAGATCCCGGTATTCATCGCGCTGTACTGGGTGCTGCTGTCCAGCGTGGAAATCCGCAACGCGCCCTGGATCGGCTGGATCACCGACCTGTCGGCCAAGGATCCTCTGTTCATCCTGCCCGTGCTGATGACCCTGTCCTCGCTGCTGCAGACCGCGCTGAACCCCGCTCCGCCGGATCCGATGCAGGCCAAGATGATGTGGATCATGCCCCTGGTCTTCAGCGTGATGTTCTTCTTCTTCCCGGCCGGCCTGGTGCTGTACTGGCTGACGAACAACATCCTGTCCATTGCCCAGCAGTGGATCATCAACACCCGCATGGGCGTGCCGCCGCAGTTCAACCTGCCTAAATTCGGCAAGTCCACGCCGGCCAAGTAAGCCTGCGAAGGCCCTGGCTCCAAAGCCCGCTTCGGCGGGCTTTTTCATGGGCGGCCTATCATCGGCGGCCTGAAATCCCTCCCAAGAAAGCTCCATCCATGCTGCCCCGCCACAACGACCCCATCGCCGCCATCGCCACCGCCCCGGGGCGGGGTGCCGTGGGCATCGTGCGTGTGTCTGGCAAGGGCGTGGCGCCGCTGGTGCGGGCGCTGTGCGGGCGCGACCTCAAGCCGCGCGAGGCCACCTATCTGCCGTTTCGCGATGCCCAGGGCGGCCCCATCGACCACGGCCTGGCCCTGTTCTTCCCGGCGCCGCACAGCTATACCGGCGAGGATGTGCTGGAGTTGCAGGCCCACGGCGGCCCCGTCGTTCTGCAACTGCTGCTGGCGCGCTGCCTGGAGGCTGCACAAGCCTCTGGCGAAGACCATCGCAGCGTGCTGCCGGGCCTGCGCCTGGCCCAGCCCGGTGAATTCACCGAGCGTGCCTTTCTCAACGACAAGATCGACCTGGCCCAGGCCGAGGCCATTGCCGACCTGATCGATGCCAGCACCGAGGCCGCCGCGCGCAGTGCGAGCCGTTCGCTGTCGGGCGCTTTTTCCGAGGAAATCCATGGCCTGCGCGACGCGCTGGTGCACCTGCGCATGCTGGTCGAGGCCACGCTGGATTTTCCCGAGGAAGAGATCGACTTCCTGCAAAAGGCCGATGCCAGCGGCCAGCTCGCGCGGCTGCGTGGCAAGCTGGACCAGGTGCTGTCGCGCGCCCACCAGGGTGCGCTGTTGCGCGAAGGCATCAAGGTCGTGATCGCGGGCCAGCCCAACGCGGGCAAGAGCTCGCTGCTCAACGCGCTGGCCGGTGCGGAGCTGGCCATCGTCACCCCGATTGCCGGCACCACGCGCGACAAGGTGCAGCAGACCATCCAGATCGAAGGCGTGCCCCTGCATGTGATCGACACGGCAGGCCTGCGCGAGAGCAGCGACGAGGTCGAGCGCATCGGCATCGCGCGCGCCTGGGACGAGATCGCCGCGGCCGATGCCGTGCTCTTCCTGCACGACCTCACACGCATGGGCGAGCACGACTACCTGGCGGCCGATGCCGCCATTGCCGAAACCCTGGCCCAGAAGCTGCCGCGCCAGGTGCCCGTCATCGATGTCTGGAACAAGACCGATCGCGCGGAACCCGCCCGGATGCAGGAGCATGGCGGCCGTGAAGGCAGCGTGGCACTGTCCGCACGCACGGGCGACGGCCTGGATGCCCTGCGCCGGCGCCTGCTGGACGTCGCCGGCTGGCAGTCGGCCCCAGAAGGCCTGTACCTGGCGCGCGCGCGCCATGTGGAGGCACTGCAGGCCGTGGCCGCCCACCTGCAGGAGGCCGAGCTGCAGCTGGCGGCCCAGGCCGCCCACCTGGACTTGCTGGCTGAGGAACTGCGCCTGGCCCAGGTCTCGCTGAACTCCATCACCGGGGAATTCAGCTCCGACGATCTGCTGGGCGTGATCTTTTCCAGCTTCTGCATCGGCAAGTGACCGGGCTGCCGGATGGCCCCGACCTATTCGCACAGCCGGCAGAGTTGCTGCAATACTTATCTTTTGCTACAAAATTTGCCGCCAAAAACCCGCTTGTCGGCATTGGCGTGTCCGCTGCCGTCGCTTAGCATGCGGCGTGCCGCAGCGGCCCTCGTCGCTGCCTGCCGCCGGGCGCAGCCCTGGCGCGGGTGCGCGGCCCACTTCGAACCGGATCCGCCATGTCTTCTTCCTCCCACAATGATTTGCGGCCACTGGCCCAGGCCATGTCGTCGGCCGTGGCTGTCGATGGTGTGCAGAACGCGCTGACCTTGGAGCAATGGGATCTGCTGGCGCCCTACCTGGTGCCGGTCACGCTGGCGGCGGGCGAGCTGCTGTTTGCCGAAGGTTCGCTGGACCGCAATCTGTACTTCGTGGAGTCCGGCAGCCTCAGCGTGCACTACCAGGATGCGAAGGAGCGCATCCGCCTGGCCATCGTCGGCCCGGGTTCCATCCTGGGCGAGGGCGCCTTCTTCGCCCACCGTGCGCGCCATGCCACCGTGCAGGCGGCTGCGCCGGGACGGCTTTGGTGCCTGACGGCCATGCGCTTCGCCGAACTCAGCAATCGCCAGCCCGGTGTGGCGCTGGCCCTGGTCATGGCGGCCGGCCAGGTGCTTGCCCGCCGTGCGGTGGACAGCCGCCGCCGGGTGGCCAGTACCTGAAAGGCTCCCGGGCAGCACCTGGGGCGGGGCGCTGTGCGGGCGCGGGGCGGTGACAGGCCGGCCTTTGCGCTGCGACAAATTGATACAGCGGTTTTGCTGCGCCTGTGCTCGAAATGTCGCAAAGTTGCAGGCACAATGCCGCGAGTTTGTGACTATTCGTGACAATGAGAGCCCCCATGTCTGTGTTCAACTGGTTTTCCCGCAAGCCTGTGCCGGAGCAGGGCCGTGGTTCGCCCGGAGACGATGGCCAGGCCAGTGCCGCGGCGCGTCGTGATGCAGGGCCCAGCGGGCGCCGCAGCGAGCGTTCCGAGCGCCGTGAGCAGCTCTACGGTGTGGTGCGCGATGTCATGGTGCGTGCCGGTGTGTTGTCCGCGAGCTACAAGTTCAAGGTGCTCTCGCTGGACAACGTGGGCCAGCGCTTCGTGGTGATGATGGACCTGGCGCGGGCCTATGCCAGCGAAACCGCGCGGCTCAGCGAGATCGAGGCCATGCTGGCCCAGGCGGCCAAGGCCCGCATGGGTGCAGTCGTGACGGCCGTGTACTGGCGGGTCAGCGACCAGAACGCTGCAGCACAGGCCCAAGCCCAGGTGCATTCCGCAGCGACCCGCGCCCCGCGTCCTGCCCCGCCCATGGCCGTGCCGGTGGCGGCCTCGATGGAGGCGGCAGCGCCCCAGCGCCGCAGGCAGGACATGGCTCCGTTCGAGCCCATAGATGATCAGGAAATGGCGGCCTTCAAGCTCGCCGTGGCAGCCATGCCCTCAGCTGGGCGGGGAGCGGGTTCTGCAGGCTCTGCTGCAGCGGCTCCCGCTGGTGTGCGCCGCTCGGGCCCCTTGCTCGGGCCGGGCGCAGGCGATCGCGGTGCGGACTTTCCCCACAGCACGCTGGACCACCTGGACCTGGGCGTCACCCAGTACGGCGAACTGCGCTGACCGGGCTGCGGCCTGGCTCAGTGGCCGGCGAAATCCACCAGCGTGAACAGCGGCAGTCCGCTATCGCGCAGCAAGGTGGAGCCGCCCAGCTCGGGCAGGTCCACGATGGCCGCACCCTCGATCACGGTGGCGCCGAGTTTTTCCAGCAGCCGCTTGCCGGCCATCATGGTGCCGCCGGTGGCGATCAGGTCGTCGATCAGCAGCACGCGGTCGCCCGCCTTGACGGCGTCGGTGTGCAGCTCCACGGTAGCACTGCCGTATTCGAGTTCATAGGTTTCCTCCACCGTGGTGAAGGGCAGCTTGCCCTTTTTGCGGATGGGCACAAATCCCACGCCCAATTCGTGGGCCACCACGGCGCCCAGGATGAAGCCGCGCGCATCGAGCCCGGCCACCACATCGGGGCGCATGCCGCGCTGCATGTAGCGGTGCACGAAGGCGTCGGTCATCACGCGAAAGACCTGCGGGTCCTGCAGCAGCGGCGTGATGTCGCGGAACTGCACGCCAGGCGCCGGCCAGTCGGGAACGGTGCGTATGTGCGTGCGCAGGTAGTCGTTGACGCTGGGGGTGGTATGCATGGCGCTGGATCGGGGGCTGGAGAAGACGGGCCAGTGTACCCAGGCGCCCGATGGCGACCGCCGCCGCCGGATGGCCAGACCGCCTAAAATCATCCAGATGAATTCTGATGCTGCCACCCTGGATGCGCTGGACACGCCCCGTGCCCTGCGCCTGGCCCGCGACACCCTGGGCATCGAGGCCGATGCCCTTCAAGCCATGTCGCAGCGCCTTGATGGCGTGTTCGGCGAAGTGGTGCAGCGCATCCTGCGGCTGTCCGGCCGCGTCGTCGTGATGGGCATGGGCAAGAGCGGCCATGTCGGGCGCAAGGTGGCCGCCACCCTGGCTTCCACGGGCACGCCTGCGTTCTTCGTGCATCCGGCCGAGGCCAGCCATGGCGATCTGGGCATGGTGACCGGCATTGACCTGGTGCTGGCGCTGTCCAACAGCGGCGAGGCCGATGAGCTCGCTGCGCTGCTGCCGGCCATCAAGCGCCAGGGCATTGCGCTGGTGGCCATGACCGGCGGCGCGCAATCCACGCTGGCCCGCCATGCCGACTGGGTGCTGGACACCCGTGTCGAGCGCGAGGCCTGCCCCCTGAACCTTGCGCCCACGGCCAGCACCACGGCGCAGATGGCCATGGGCGACGCCCTGGCCGTGGCCCTGCTCGATGCGCGCGGCTTTGGCGCCGAGGACTTTGCGCGCTCCCATCCGGGCGGTGCGCTGGGCCGCAAGCTGCTGACCCATGTGCGTGATGTCATGCGCAGCGGCAATGAGCTGCCGAAGGTCGGGGCCGATGCCAGCTTTGTCGAACTGATGCGCGAGATGAGCGCCAAGGGCCTGGGCTGCTCGGCCATCGTCGATGCGGCAGGCGTGCTGCAGGGCATCTTCACCGACGGAGACCTGCGCCGCCGCGTGGAGGCCGGCACCGACCTGCGCGCGCTGCAGGCCGGCGATGTCATGCACAAGGGGCCCCGCACCATCGCCGAAGACGCGCTGGCCGTGGACGCCGCCAGCATGATGGAGGAGCACGGCATCACCGCGGTGCTGGTGGCCGATGCGCAGCGCCAGCTGCGCGGCGTGGTCCATATCCGCGACCTGATGCGCGCCAAGGTGATCTGATGGCACGCGCTCCTTTGACGCCCGTGCAGAACTGGGACGCACAACTGCTGCTGCTGGCGCAGGATGTGCGGGTGGCCTTCTTCGATGTCGATGGCGTGCTCACCGATGGCGGCCTGCTGTTCTCTGGCGAAGGCGAGGTGCTCAAGCGCTTCAACACGCTGGACGGCCATGGCCTGAAGCTGCTGCAAAAGGCCGGCATCACGCCCGCCGTGGTGACGGGCCGCGATTCGCCGGCCCTGCGCCTGCGGCTGAGCAACCTGGGCGTCACGCATGCGCGCTTTGGCACGGAAGACAAGGTGCCTGCCGCCGAGGCCATTCTGGGCGAGTTGGGCCTGCAGTGGCACCAGGCGGCAGCCATGGGCGACGACTGGCCCGACCTGCCCGTGATGCGCCGCTCCGCCTTTGCCTGCGCGCCGGCCAACGCCCATGACGAGGTGCTGGCCGTGGCCGACTGGATCACGCCGCGCAGCGGTGGCGAAGGGGCGGTGCGCCAGCTGTGCGACCTGCTGCTGGCCGCGCGTGGCGCCTATGCCGGGCTGCTGGCGGAATACGCATCATGATCCAGGCTTGGCGCCGCGTCGGGGACCGGCTTTCCCTGTACCTGCCCGTGCTGCTGATGGGCCTGCTGGCGCTGGGCACCTGGTGGCTGGTGCGCAATGCACCGCAGCCCGTGGCCAGCGGCACCGAAAAGGCCGTGGCGCATGAGCCCGACTACTTCATGAAGGATTTCTCGATCAAGAGCTTCGACGCCACGGGGCGGCTCAAGAGCCAGATCGAGGGCAGCATGGGCCGCCACTATCCGGATACCGACACCCTCGAAATCGACAACGTGCGCATGTTCGCGGTCTCGCCTGAAGGCCGCATCACGCGCGGCAGCGCCAAGCGGGCGCTGAGCAATGCCGATGGTTCCGAGGTGCAGATGTTTGGCAATGCCGTCGTCACGCGCGAGCCATTTGTGACAGCAGGTAAACAACCGCAGCCGCAGTTGCAATTCCAGGGCGAATTCCTGCACGCCTGGCCCAACGAGGAAAGAGTGAGTTCCAACCAGCCCGTGGTGCTGACCCGTGACAAGGACCGTTTCACGGCCGACAGCATGCAGTACAGCAACCTGGATCTGGTGATGAAGCTGCAGGGCCGCGTGCGCGGCACCCTGCAGCCGTCCAGGACCAAGTAAGGCGCCAGCGCAAGCGCAGGCCTGCCGATGGAGAACAAGCCATGACGACATCCTCGCGCAGCCCGGCACCCCTGGCCTTCATCACCGGCGCATCCAGCGGCATAGGCCAGGCCCTGGCCTGGCATGCCTACCAGCAAGGCTGGTCGCTGGCACTGGTTGCACGGCGTGGCGACGTGATGGCGCAATGGGCTGCGCAGCAGGGCCTGGAGGCGTCGCGCTTCGCCATCTACGAGGCCGATGTGGCCGTGCCCGACAGCATCATCGCTGCCGCCCGGCGCTGTGAGCAGCAGCAGGGCCTGCCCGATGTCGTGATTGCCAATGCCGGCGTCAGCTGGGGTGTGGACACCTCGATGCGCGAGGATATCGACACCATGCAGCAGGTGCTGGCCGTCAACACCATGGGCGTGGCGGCCAGTTTCCATCCCTTTATCGCGCCCATGGTGCGGCGTGGCAGCGGGCAGTTGGTCGGTATCGCCAGCGTGGCCGGGCTGCGCGGCCTGCCGGGACATGGTGCTTATTGCGCCAGCAAGGCTGCAGTCATTGCCTATTGCGAAAGCCTTCGCGGTGAATTGCGCAGTAGTGGCGTAAAAGTCACTACATTGCTTCCTGGTTATGTAGATACACCCCTCACACGCGGTAACCGCTATGGCATGCCATTCCTATTGCAGCCCCATGAGTTTGCTGCAAGGGCCTGGCGTTGCATTGATGCCGGGCGCAGCCTGGCCATCATCCCCTGGCAAATGGCGTGGGTTGGCCGTTTGATGAAAATTCTGCCAAACCCCTTGTTTGATCGGCTGCTTGTAGGACGAAAGCGCAAACATCGTCATTCGAAAAATCCCTGAAGCTCGTCGTGCCCAGGGAATATGTTCATGCATAAACTTGCACCCGCAAAAAAGGCTCCCTTAAGGAGCCTTTTCTTGTTTGGGAGAACATGGAGACCGGGGTCTCATTCTCCGTTGTTATTGTTGTTTCCCCAGCCGCCGCCACGGCCGCCATTGCGGGGGCCGGAGCCATAGGGGCTGCGGAAACCGCCATCGCCACGGCCGCCGTAGCCGCCGCCACCACCGCCGTCACCACGGCCATAGCCACCACCGCCGCCGCCATCGCTGCGTCCGTAGCCGCCGCCATCACCGCGGCCACCGCCACCGTAGCCACCGCCGCCGCCATCACCACGGCCATAGCCGCCACCACCGCCGCCGCCACCAAAGCCGCCCGAGCGCGGGGGACGGGGCTCCATGGGGCGCGCTTCGTTCACCACGAGGCTGCGCCCGCCCAATGGCTGGCCATTCATGCCTTGAACGGCTGCCTGTGCCTCGGCATCGCTGCCCATTTCGACAAACCCGAATCCCTTGGAGCGGCCTGTGTCGCGTTCCATCATGACCCGGGCGCTGGTGACAGCGCCGAACTGGCTGAATGCCTGCTCCAAGTCGTTGTCACGCACACCATAGGGAAGGTTGCCGACGTAAAGCTTATTGCCCATCAAAAACTCCTCAACTCCTCAATGCTCACTGGTTTGCGCTCGGCTTCAGGACGCACAGACATCAGGTTCTTTGTATACAAGAGCCTGTCCAACCTTCCTAAACACATAGCGTTCGAACGGGTCTGCCCGAAACCAAATTATGAAGCACAAAAATCAAAAAGATAAATGCTCGAAAACACAAGCTGATAACGTTTGGCAACAAAAAAGGGGCCCGAAGGCCCCATTTTTTTGCTATCGCAAGCTCTAAGCGAGTGCTTAGTAGCTGTTGCGACGGCCGCCGCCACCGCCGTAGCCGCCATCACGGTTGCCGCCGCCGAAGCCGCCGCCACCGCCGCCACCACCAAAGCCGCCGCCGAAGCCGCCGCTACGGGGAGCGCGGGGCTCCATCGGACGGGCTTCGTTGACCACCAGGTCACGGCCGCCGCGGTTTTGGCCGTGCAGGCCTTGGATAGCAGCTTGTGCTTCGGCATCGCTGCCCATTTCGACGAAGCCGAAACCCTTGGAACGGCCGGTGTCGCGCTCCATCATCACTTTGGCGCTGTTGACGGCGCCGAATTCGCTGAAGGCTTGCTCCAGATCGCTGTCACGGAAGGTGTACGGCAGGTTGCCGACGTAAAGCTTGTTGCCCATGGAGGACTCCTGAAAAAACTGGAAAACGCGATGGAGCCCTAGGGAGTCAACACGGGATGACAACGTTAGAGACGCAAACGCACTCGCCCTCATTGAGCCGAAGCCCGAACGAAAGCCTGCCCATTATGTGGCAGAAGTTTTCGCACGTTATTACTGTTTCGCAAAAATTCGTCGTGCCCGCCACAGAATGCCCCTGGGAGTAACCCTGAAATTGCGGCAGCGCATAAGCAAGTGCCGTGGCGGCAGTGGTGGTCGGCATGCGGATCGGGGGGCTGCTATGATCGCCGCCTCAGTCTTTGGGGAGTAGATCGTTCGGCTCAGTAGCCGGATGCATGCGTCAACAAACTTGGGCCTTCGCTGGCCTATGGCGTATGCGGCGCGCAGTGCAATGCTGCGTGTGACCGATCGAGACCATTGACCGCGCACCGATCCAAAGGCCGGAGTCGGAGCGTGGTCAATGCGTGCTCTATCCGGCCGGATAAATCCCCACACCATGGAAGCCTTCCTGATTTCAACCTCCGTCGTGGCACTTGCCGAGATGGGGGACAAGACCCAGCTGCTGTCGCTGGTGCTCGCCGCGCGTTTTCGCAAACCCTGGCCCATCGTTGCGGGCATTTTCGTGGCCACGCTGGTCAACCATGCGCTGGCCGGTGCCGTGGGCGCCTGGATCACCAGCTACCTGGGCGAGAACGCCATGCGCTGGATCCTGGGCCTGTCCTTCATCGCCATGGCGATCTGGATGCTGATCCCCGACAAGCTCGACGAGGACGAGGTCTCCGGGCATTCGCGCTGGGGCGTCTTCGGCACCACGCTGGTGGCCTTCTTCCTGGCCGAGATGGGCGACAAGACGCAGATCGCCACCGTGATGCTGGCGGCCAAGTACAACGCCTACCTGTGGGTGGTGGCCGGCACCACGCTGGGCATGATGCTGGCCAACGCGCCTGTGGTGTGGCTGGGCGACAAGCTGGTCAAGCGCGTGCCCATACGCCTGGTGCATGTGATCTCGGCCGTGATCTTTCTGGTGCTGGGCGTGCTGGCCCTGTTCCTTCCGGGGACGGGCGTTTTGGCATAATGAGCCTTCATGCGCCGATTTGCTTCTGCTTGCGGGCGCTTTATAAATCCTGCTAAAGACGACACCAGAGAACCCGGCCTCGTTTTTAGCGATGCCGGGTTTTTTCATGTCCTTCATCGCCACACCACAAACCATGCACTTCGACGAGCCCCTGCCGCTGCAGGGCGGCGGCTCGATCCGGGACTACGACCTCGCCTACGAGACCTACGGGCAGCTCAATGCCGATCGCAGCAACGCGGTGCTGGTCTGCCATGCGCTCAATGCCTCCCACCATGTGGCAGGCGTCTACGAGGGCCAGGCCAAGAGCGAGGGCTGGTGGGACAACATGATCGGCCCGGGCAAGCCCGTGGATACGAACCGGTTCTTCGTGATCGGCGTGAACAACCTGGGCTCGTGCTTTGGCTCGACCGGCCCCATGCACGCGCATCCCGACACCGGCAAGATCTATGGCGCCGACTTCCCCGTGGTCACGGTGGAGGACTGGGTGGACGCCCAGGCCCGGCTGCTGGACCGGCTGGGCATTGGCCAGCTGGCCGCCGTGCTGGGCGGCAGCCTGGGCGGCATGCAGGCGCTGTCGTGGTCGCTGCGCCATCCTGACCGCATGCGCCACGCCGTGGTCGTGGCCAGCGCGCCCAACCTCAATGCCGAGAACATCGCCTTCAACGAGGTGGCGCGCCGCGCCATCGTCACCGACCCGGATTTCCACGGCGGGCATTTCTACGAACACGGCGTGGTGCCGGCGCGGGGACTGCGCATCGCCCGCATGATCGGCCACATCACCTACCTCAGCGACGACGTGATGAACCAGAAGTTCGGCCGCCAGCTGAGGGAGGGGCTGGACCTGAAGTACAGCACGCAGGACGTGGAGTTCCAGATCGAGAGCTACCTGCGCTACCAGGGCGAGAAGTTCAGCAGCTACTTCGACGCCAACACCTACCTGCTGATCACGCGTGCGCTCGATTATTTCGACCCGGCGCGCGCGCATGGCGGCGACCTGACCCGGGCGCTGTCCGTGGCCAAGGCCGGCTTCCTGCTGGTGAGCTTCACCACCGACTGGCGCTTTGCCCCCGCGCGCAGCCGCGAGCTGGTCAAGTCGCTGCTGGAGAACAACCGCGACGTCAGCTACGCCGAGATCGACGCGCCCCACGGCCATGACGCCTTCCTGCTCGACGATCCCCGTTACATGAAGGTGATGCGCTCCTACTTTGACAACATCGCCCAGGAAACCCCGACAGTCGCCAAGGAGGCCGCATGACCGAGCTGAACACCATGCAGGCGATTGCGCGCCTGATCCCCAAGGGCTCGCGCGTGCTCGACCTGGGCTGCGGCGATGGCGCCCTGCTGTCGCACCTGCAGCGCGAGCGTGGCTGCACCGGCTACGGCGTGGAGCTGGACGACACCAATGTGCTGGCCTGCGTGCGCCGGGGCGTGAACGTGCTGCAGCTGAATCTGGAGGACGGCCTGGCCATCTTCCAGGACAACAGCTTCGACGTGGTGCTGCAGATCGACACGCTGCAGCATCTGCGCAATGCCGAGACCATGCTGCAGGAGACGGCGCGCATAGGGCGCGCGGGCATCGTCGCCTTCCCCAACTTCGCGCACTGGCCCAACCGCCTGTCCGTGCTGCGCGGGCGCATGCCGGTGACGCGGCGCCTGCCCTACCAGTGGTATGACACGCCCAATATCCGCGTGGGCACCTACAAGGACTTCGAGGTGCTTGCCACCCGCAACCGGCTGCGCATCCTGGACTCCTTCGGCCTGCAGGATGGCCGCAGCGTGCGTACCCTGCCCAATCTCATGGCGGGCACGGCCGTCTTCCATTTCGAGCACGCCTGAGCGGCGGTCCGGGCCATGCCCGTGTCATGGGTGGCGCGCACAATCGACGGATTGCGAACCCGAAAGGCAGACATGAACCGCTTCCCACGCCGCCGCGCGCTGGCCCTGGCCGGCGCAGCCGCCGGCCTGCTGCTGGCAGGCTGCGCCACGCCGCAGGCCGCCAATCCCCCATCGCAGGCCGCGGACTGGCCTCCCCGGCCCGCGCTGATCGCGCACCGCGGTGCATCAGCGCTGCGGCCAGAGCACACGCTGGAGGCTTACCGGGAGGCCATACGCGCGGGCGCCGACTTCATCGAGCCCGACCTGGTCATCACGCGTGATGGCGTGCTGGTGGCGCGGCATGAGAACGCCATCGCCATCCTGGCGGCCGACGGCAGCCTCAAGGAGGCCACCACCAATGTGGCCGACCGCCCCGAGTTCGCGGCGCGCAAGACCACCAAAACCATCGACGGGCAGGCGATCACGGGCTGGTTCGTGGAGGATTTCACGCTGGCCGAGCTGAAGACGCTGCGTGCGCGTGAACGCATCCCGGCGATCCGCCCGGCGAATGTGCAGTTCAATGACCGTTTCGAGGTGCCCACGCTGCAGGAGGTCATCGACCTGGCAAAGGCGGAGAGCGCGCGCACGAACCGCACCATAGGCATCTATCCCGAGACCAAGCACCCGAGCTACTTCCAGTCCATCGGCCTGCCGCTGGAGCCCGTGCTGCTGAAGCTGCTTGCGGACAACGGCTGGAACCATGCGCAGGCGCCAGTCTTCGTGCAGTCCTTCGAGGTCGAGAACCTGCGCTGGATACGCGCGCGCAGCAGCCTGCGCCTGGTGCAATTGCTGGCGCCCAAGGGCAAACCCTATGACAGCGTGGCGCGCGGCACGGGCCCCGGCTATGCCGACATGGTCACGCCCGCAGGCCTGGCCGAGATTGCGCGCTATGCCAACGGCATCGGGCCGAGCAAGAGCATGGTGATCCCCGTGGTGCAGGGCGCCAATGCGGCGCCCACGGCGCTGGTGGCCGATGCCCACCGTGCGGGGCTGCTGGTCCATCCCTGGACGCTGCGGCCCGAAAACGCCTTCCTGCCCCTGAGCCTGAAATCGCCACCCGCACAGGACGGCACCCGGCGCGGCAATGCACGCGCCGACATGGACGATTTCCTGCGCACGGGCATCGATGGCATCTTCACCGACGATCCGTCGGTGGGGCGCGCGGCCATTGATGACCTGCTCAAACCGAAGCCTTGAGACGGCGCGCCGCCGCGCGCTTGCCTGCTGCCTGCGCCTGCTCCAGCCACTGCTGCACACGGGCGGCCTCGGCGCCGAGCACGGGGCCGAAGCTATGTATGCGCACGGGCCGGATGCCGCTGAATTCCAGGATGGCGCGGCGCATCTGGTGGTGGCCCGGCATGTGCGCCACCCAACGGTAGTACCAGGGCGGTGAATCCATGCTCACCAGCAGGTCGGCCGTGCGGCCGGCCAGCAGCCGGTCCCACAGCACCGAGCCCTTGCGGTACTTGAAGGCGAAGCCCGGCAGAAAGATGCGATCGATGAAGCCCTTGAGCAAGGCCGGCAGGCCGCCCCACCAGGTGGGATAGGCCCATGCCAGGTGGCTGGCCCACAGGATGTCGGCCTGGGCCCGCTGCAGGTCAGGCTCCAGGGGCTGGTCCTGGCGGTAGCCGGCATGCAGCAGCGGGTCGAAGTCCAGTTCGCCCAGGCGCAGCAGGCGTACCTCGGCGCCGCTGTCGCGTGCGCCCTGTGCGTAGGCGTCGGCCAGGCCTGCGCACAGGCTGCTGGCCGACGGGTGGCCGAGGATGATCAGGATGCGCTGGGGATGCGTATCGGCAGGAGGGCGGGAGGTGCTTGGAGACATGGAGCCCATGTTCGCCTTGCCCCTTGGGGCAGGGTCAAGCACCCGGGCTCAGGCCGCGTGCTCAGGCCAATGCGGGTTCGCAGGCGCCCTGGGTACCTGCCGTCTCCAGGCTGCATTCGAGCAGTTCGCGCTCCAGCGCCGCCAACTGGGACTGCTGTGCCTGGAGGCGCCGGATGTCCGCCTGAACCTGGGTGCTGCGCTCGCGCAGCAGCCGGGCCAGGGCTTCCCAGCTTGTGGCCTCATGGATGCGGTGCAGGCCGTGCAGCTCGTCCAGCCGAAAGCCCAGTCCCAGCGCCTGGCGGATGCGCTGCACAAGCACCAGGTCCTGCTCGCCATAGATGCGGTAGCTGCCTGCCCGTGCCACGGCGCCGAGCAGGCCCCGTGATTCATACAGCCGGACGGCCTTGGGCGAGCAGCCGGCGCGTCGGGCGAGTTCTCCGATATACATGGCGCGATCGTAGTCGTTGGCGGCGGGGTGTCCGGGGTCCGTGCCGCCTTGGCGCACAATGACCGGATCGCGGCGCTGGCTTCGCTCGAACGGTGCGCCGACCCATGACACGAGGACCCGCCATGAACGCACGCACCCCTTCGCAGCTGCTGCAGCCCGCAGCCGCGCTTGACCAGATCAGCCGCTCCTGGGACGAGCGCATCGTCCCGGCGCTGACCGAGTACATCGCCATTCCCGCCAAATCGCCCATGTTCGCGCCCGACTGGGAGCAGCAGGGCCACCTGGAGACCGTGCTGCGCAATGCGGCCGACTGGGTGCTGGCGCAGAGGGTGGCCGGCCTGACGCTGGAGATCGTGCGCCAGCCCGGCCGCACGCCGGTGCTGTTCTTCGAGGTGGAGGGCACGCAGGACAAGGCGGCCTCCAGCCCCACGGTGCTGATGTACGGCCACCTGGACAAGCAGCCAGAGTTCGACGGCTGGCGCAGCGACCTGGGCCCGTGGACGCCCAAGTACGAGAACGGCAAGCTCTATGGCCGTGGCGGCGCCGACGACGGCTATGCGGTCTACGCCAGCATCGCGGCCGTGCAGGAGCTCAAGCGCCAGGGCGTGCCGCACCCGCGCATCCTGGGCCTGATCGAGACCTGCGAGGAAAGCGGCTCGCGCGACCTGTTGCCCTATGTCGATGCCCTGCGCCCGCGCCTGGGCGATGTGGGCCTGGTGATCTGCCTGGACAGCGGCGCCGGCAACTACGACCAGCTGTGGCTGACCACCAGCCTGCGCGGCATGGCCAGCGGCACGCTGAAGGTGGAAATCCTCACCGAGGGCGTGCATTCGGGCGATGCCTCGGGCGTCGTGCCGTCGTCCTTCCGCATCCTGCGCCAGGTGCTGGACCGGCTGGAGGACAGCAAGACCGGGCGCCTGCTGCCTGCCAGCTTCCACTGCGAGGTGCCGGCCGAGCGCATGGCGCAGATGCGCGATACGGCGGCCATCCTGGGCGAGGAGACCTATGCCCGCTTCCCCTGGGCGCACTACGACTGCGGCGGCTCCACGCTGTTCGCCCTGCCCACCACCACCGACCCGGTCCAGGCCCTGATCAAGCGCACCTGGGAGCCCACGTTGAGCGTGACCGGCGCCGAGGGCCTGCCCGCGCTGCAGGACGCCGGCAACGTGCTGCGCCCCTATACCGCCTTCAAGCTCAGCCTGCGCCTGCCGCCCCTGGTCGATGCCGCTGCCTGCGTGCAGGAAATGAAGGCGCTGCTGGAGGACAACGCTCCCTACCAGGCCCGTGTGACCTGGCAGGGCCTGTCGGGCGCCAGCGGCTGGAATGCGCCGGCCATGGACGGCTGGTTCGAGGACGCGCTCAACGCGGCAAGCCAGGCGCATTTCGGCGCCTCCTGCGGCTACATCGGCCAGGGCGGCACGATTCCGCTGATGAACATGCTCAGCCAGGGCTTTCCCAAGGCCCAGATGATGGTCTGCGGCGTGCTCGGACCCAAGAGCAATGCCCACGGTCCCAATGAATTCCTGCATGTGCCCTATGCCAAGAAGCTCACGGCCGCCGTGGCCCAGGTGATCGCCGCCATGGCCGGGGCGCAGGCAGCCGCCGAGGCGGACGCTGCTGGCGTGGCGTGATGGCAGCGCCGGCCCCCGCACCCGTTCCCGCACCTGCCTCGCAAGGCCAGGTCACGCGCCTTGCGTCCAGCGACGGCGCCGAGCTGTCGCTGCGCGACTGGCCCGTGGACGGGGGCCAGGCGCGCGCCACCGTGCTGCTGGTGCACGGCCTGGGCGAGCACATCGGTCGCTATGAGGCGCTGGCCCGGCGCCTCAATGCCTGGGGCTATGCGGTGCGCGGCTACGACCAATACGGCCATGGGCGCTCGGCAGGGCCGCGCGGCGGCTTGACGGCCGATGGCCGGCTGCTGGATGACCTTGCCGCCGTGGTCGATGCCACGCGTGCCCAGCAGCCCGCTGGCCAGCCGCTGGTGCTGCTGGGCCACAGCCTGGGCGGCCTGGTGGCTGCGCTGTTCGTGGCGCGTGCCATCCGGCCTGTCGATGCGCTGGTGCTGTCTTCGCCGGCCTTCGACGTGGGTCTGTCGCCCATCCAGAAGCTGCTCGTGGGCACGCTGCCGCGCCTGGTGCCCGACCTGCGCGTGTCCAACGGCCTGCAGATTCCCTATCTCTCGCATGACGTGGCGGTCTGCGATGCCTACCGCGCCGATCCGCTGTGCCATGACCGCATCAGCGCACGGCTGGCGCGCTTTCTGGCGCAGGGTGGCCCGCAGGTGCTGGCCCGCGCGGGGCAGTGGAGCGTGCCCAGCCTGCTGATGTGGGCGGGGGACGACAGGCTGGTGGCGCCGGCCGGCAGCCAGGCCTTTGCCGACCGCGCGCCGCCAGCCGTGGTACAGGCGCAGTGCTTTGACGGCGCCTACCACGAGCTGTTCAACGAGCGCGATGACTTCGCCGCGCCTGTGTTCGCGCGGCTGCGCGACTGGCTGGGCCGCTTCAGGCCAGCGTGAGCGCCGCCAGCGCAGCCAGGGGCGCGGTTTCCGCGCGCAGCACGCGTGGCCCCAGCGTGACGGGCACAAAGCCCTGGGCTCGGGCCAGGGCCTCCTCGGCAGGCGACAGGCCGCCCTCGGGGCCGGAGAGAAAGACCACGGGTGCATCCTCGGCCGTGGCATCCAGGATCTCACCCAGCGGCCGCGTGCCCTCGCCCAGCGACAGCAGCAGGCGCAGCGTGCCGGGCGGCAGCTGTTTCGCACCGCCCTCCAGCCAGTCCTCCAGGTCTGCAGGGGTGTGCAGCGGGGGAACGCGGTTGCGCGTGCACTGCTCGCAGGCCGATACGGCCACGGCCTGCCAGTGGGCGAGTTTTTTCTCGGCGCGCTCGCCCTTGAGCTTGAGCACGCTGCGCTCGGCCACCAGCGGGGTGATGCTGGCGGCGCCCAGCTCGGCCGCCTTCTCCACCAGCCAGTCCATGCGTTCGTTGGCCGTGATGCCGGCCAGCAGGTGCACGGGGCGCAGGGGCTCGCGTTCCACGGCGTGGTGCGCGCCTATGCGCACGGCCACGTCGCTGCGGCCCATGCGCATCACGGTGGCCTCGAACTCGCCGCCGCTGAAGCCTTCGCCGGCACGGCCTTCGAAGAGGGTGATGCCGTCGCCGGGCTGCAGGCGCAGCACCTGCACATGGCGCGCCGCGCCGGGCGGCAGGTCGATGTCGGCGCCGCTGCGCAGCGCAATGGGGCAGTGAAAGCGTGGCATGGCGTATCCGTTCTCAGACGCGCCCGTAGGCCCAGCCGACCTGGGGCTGGATGTTTTCGATCTGGTCCACCAGGCGCAGCAGCGGCATCAGCTCGCGGTAGCGGCTGCAGGTGGAGCGGATGTAGTGGATGAAGCGCGGCGCGTCGGCCAGGTAGCGGGGCTTGCCGTCGCGCAGCGTCAGCCGCGCGAAGATGCCGGCCACCTTGAGGTGGCGCTGCAGGCCCATCCACTCCACGCCCCGGTAGAACTCGCCGAAATCGTCGCCCCAGCCGCTTTGGCTGCGCGCGCCGACCAATCCCGACTTGCGCGCCTTCTCCCAGTAACGCACGGTAATGTCGATGACAAAGTCCTCTTCCCAGCTGATGAAGGCATCGCGCAGCAGGCTGGCGATGTCATAGGTCACCGGGCCATAGACCGCATCCTGGAAGTCCAGCACGCCCAGCGGGCCGCTGGCGGTCACGGGCTGCATGAGATTGCGCGTCATGAAGTCGCGGTGCACGAAGACGCTGGGTGCCGCCAGGTTGTGGGCCACGATCTGGTCGAAGGCCTTGGCCAGCGTGGCCTGCTGCCTGTCGTCGAGCACGGTTTCGCGGTGGCGCGCGATGTACCAGTCGGGGAACAGCTGCAGCTCGCGGCGCAGCAGCGCGTCGTCATACGCGGGCAGCACGTCGGGGCGCGAGGCGGTCTGCCAGGCCAGCAGCACCTCCAGCGCCGAGCGGTACCAGGCTTCCGCGTCCTGGGGCTTTTCCGGGTCCAGCGCCTCAATGACGGTGTGGCCGCCCAGGTCGGACAGCAGCATGAAGCCGTGCGCCGCATCCCAGTCCAGGATCTGCGGCACGGCCAGCCCGGCCGAGGCCATCAGCGCCTGCACCTTGGCGAAGGGCGCGCAATCTTCCTTGTCCGGCGGGGCATCCATGACGATGAGGCTGGCGCCCGCGCTGGTGTCCAGGCGCAGATAGCGGCGAAAGCTGGCATCGGCCGAGGCAGGGCGCAGTGTTTCGGGGCGCAGCGCGTGGCGGGCGGACAGCGGGGCCAGCCAGGCGTCGAAGGCGGCGTGGCGGGCGGGGTCGGCCCAGACAACGCCGGCCGTGGGGGTGTTTGGATGGCTCATGGATAATCGCGATTCTACAAACCGCCACCCCGGCGAATGCCCGGCGGTGATGCTAGGCTTGCGCCTTTGTCCACCCGCCGCTGTTGACCACCGTGTACCTCCGACCGCCGCTCCCCGATCCGCTGGCTGCCCGCGCGCCCGCGCGCCCCGCTGTACGCCCGCTGGCCTGGCTTGTGGCTCTCGCATGGGCCGGTGGCTCCACGATGGCCCAGGCCCAGCCCGCTGCAGCCGACGAAGGCCGGCTGCAGCAAGTCCGCCCGCTGCGCCCCAGCACGCTGATGCAGGAAACCTATCCCGAGGCGGTGCGCTCCCAGCAGCCCGTCTATGTGCGCGGTGACGCGCTCAGCGGCCAGCCGGACATCAACTCTGTGGTCGAGGGCAATGCCGAACTGCGCCGTGGCGACACCATGATCCGCGCCGACCGGCTCGAATACCAGGTGCCCGACGACCGCGTCAATGCCTCGGGCGCGGTGCACATCAACCAGGCCGGCAATGTCTACGAGGGCTCGCAGCTGGACCTGGAGGTCGATGCCTTCAAGGGCTTTTTCGACAACGCCGGATATCGCTTCCTGGCCAATGGCGCCTACGGCAAATCCTCGCGCGTGGACTTCATCGACCGCGACCATGCCGTGGTCCACGATGCCACCTACACCACCTGCCAGCGCGACGACGAGGCCAGTTGGGAGCCGGCCTGGATGCTGCGCGCCCGGACCCTGCACATCGATATGGCCGAGGAAGTGGGCGTGGCCGAGGGCGCTGCCCTGCAGTTCAAGGGCGTGACCGTGCTGCCCGTGCCGCGCATGAGCTTTCCGCTGTCGGACAAGCGCAAGTCGGGCCTGCTGCCTCCCACCATGGGCCTGGACAAGCTCAGCGGCATCGAATACACGCAGCCCTACTACTGGAACCTTGCGCCCAACCGCGACATGACCCTGTATCCCTCGGTCATGAGCAAGCGCGGCGTCAACCTGGGCGCCCAGTTCCGGTACCTGGAGCCGACCTATTCGGGCGAGGCCTATGCGGCCTACATGCCCGGCGACCGCCAGCGTGACCGGGACCGCTGGGCCTACTCGCTGCAGCACCGGGGTGTCATCGACTCGCCCATCGGCGGCCTGGGGTTGAACATGAACCTCAACCGCGTCAGCGACGACAACTACTGGCGTGACTTCCCGCTGGCCGCCAAAACGCTGCGCGAGCGCCTGCTGCCCAACGATGTGAACCTGTCCTGGGCGCGGGGCGACAATGTGCTGACCCTGCGCACCCTGTACTGGCAGACCATGCAGGATGCATCGGCGCCCATTGCCCCGCCCTACGGCATGAAGCCGCAGCTGCAATGGCGCTACACGCCGCTGGACCTGCCGCACGGCCTGGACTTCAGCTTTGTGGCCGACACCACGCGCTTCGAGATCGACAAGCCCCTGGCCGGCATGACCTACAACAACGGCCAGCGCAGCTACATGCTGGCCCAGGTGAGCCGCCCCTTCCTGTCGCCGGGCGCCTTCATCACGCCCAGGATCCAGTTGCACACCAGCAACTACCAGGTGGACAGCCTGATGAGCAACGGCAGCCGCAATGCCTCGCGCACGCTGCCCACGGTCAGCGTGGACAGCGGGCTGGTGTTCGAGCGCGACACCACGCTGTTCGGCCGCCAGCTGCTGCAGACCTTCGAGCCGCGCGCCTTCTACACCTACACGCCCTACCGCGACCAGAGCTTTCTGCCGCTGTATGACACGGCGCGCAACGACTTCAACTTCGCGAGCATCTACTCCGAGAACGACTACAACGGCCAGGACCGCATTGCCGACAACCACCTGCTGACCCTGGGCGCGACCACGCGCCTGATCGACGGGGCCACGGGTGCGGAAAAGGCGCGCTTCGGCATTGCGCAGCGCGTGCGTTTCTCCGACCAGAAGGTCATCCTGCCCGGCGAGGTGCCGGCCACCAGCCGCCTGTCCGACGTGCTGCTGGGTGCGGCCATCAACTGGACCGATGCCTGGTCCACCGAAGGCACGACCCAGTACAACCGCGACCTCAACCGCTCGGTGCGTACCACCTTTGGTGCGCGCTACAGCCCCAGCTCCTACCGCACGGTGAACGTGGCCTACCGTACCCAGTACGACACCGTGGCGCGTACCGACGCCAGCAAGCTGGTCGATGTGGGCTGGCAATGGCCCATCAACGACCTGTGGGGCGACAAGGGGCGCGACCTGGGTGCCGGCCGTGGCCAGGGCGGCGGGCGCTGGTACACGGTGGGCCGGTTGAACTACAGCCTGAAGGACCGCAAGCTCGTCGATACCGTGGTCGGGCTGGAGTACGACGGCTGCTGCTGGATTGGCCGCGTGGTGCTGGAGCGCCTGCAAAGCTCCATCACCCAGTCCAACACCCGGCTGCTGTTCCAGATCGAGTTCGTCGGCTTCTCGCGGCTGAGCCTGGGTGCAGACCCGCAGCGCAGCCTCAAGCAGAATGTGCCGCGCTACCAGTACCTGCGCGAGTCCGTGACGCCTCCCAGCCGCTTCACCAACTACGATTAGAGCCAACGCTCCAAACACGCTTTTTGCAAGGCATCTCTCCCATGCGTTTTCTTTCCCAGACCCATTGCTGCGCAGCTGCCGCTGTGGCGCTGGCCTTGCTGGCCACCACAGCCCAGGCGCAAGGCCTGCGTGTTCCGGGCCAGTCCAGGGCGCCCCAGGCCGGCGATGCCTCCGTCTCGCGTGCGCTGGACGCCACCAACCTGCCCTCGTCGCGCGATCGCGGCGCCAAGGCTGGCGTGCGCTCGGCCGATTACATCGTCGCCGTGGTCAACTCCGAACCGGTGACCAACAACGAAGTGCGTGCCCGCATGGCGCGCGTGGCGCAGAACATTGCCGAGCAGGGCGGCCAGATGCCGCCCGAGGCGCTGCTGGCCCGCGAGGTGCTCGAGCGCCTGATCGTCGAAAAGGCCCAGCTGCAGGAAGCCAAGGACACGGGCCTGCGCGTGGATGACTACGCCGTGGACCAGGCGCTGACCAATGTGGCGCGGCAAAACGGCCTGGACAAGGCGGGCCTGCAGTCCCGCCTGCGGGCCGAAGGCGTGAACGAAAAGCAGTTCCGCGAAGAGCTGCGCCGCCAGATCACGCTGCAACGTCTGCGCGAGCGCGATGTGGACGGCCGCGTGCGCGTCACCGATGCCGACATCGATCGCTACCTGGCTGAGCAGCGCAGCGGCGGTGCCGACAAGGCACCGGCCGCCGTGAACCTGGGCCACATCCTGATTTCCGTGCCCGAGAACGCCAGCCCCGCCGAAGTGGCCGAGCGCGAGGCCCGCGCCAAGCAGGCCGCCGAGGCCGCCCGCACGCAAGGCGACTTCCTGGCCGTGGTCAAGGAGTTCTCCGATGTGCCCGACGGCCAGGGCGGCGGCGCCATGGGCATGCGCCCGCTGGACCGCTATCCCGAGCTGTTCACCAAGGCAGTGGGCCAGACGGCGCAGGGCGGCATCGTCGGCCCCTTCCGTTCGGGCGCGGGCTTTCACGTGCTCAAGGTGCTGGAGAAGTCGCAGGCCGGCATGCCGTCCGTGGTCACGCAAAACCATGCGCGCCACATCCTGCTGCGCATTGGCGACCAGATGACCGAGGCCGATGCCGCCAAGCGCCTGGCCGACTACAAGCGCCGCGTGGACAGCGGCCAGGCCAGCTTCGAATCGCTGGCCCGCGAGTTCTCGCAGGACGGCAGCGCGCGCAACGGCGGCGACCTGGGCTGGGCCTCGCCCGGCCAGTTCGTGCCCGAGTTCGAGCAGGTGCTCAATGCGCTGCAGCCCGGCCAGGTCAGCGACCCGCTGGTCTCGCGCTTCGGTGTGCACCTGATCCAGCTCATCGAGCGCCGCCAGGCTGCGCTGACGCCCCGCGAGCAGCGCGACATGGTTCGCAACGTGGTGCGCGAGCGCAAGCTCGAAACCGACTACCAGACCTGGCTTCAGGAGCTGCGTGGCCGCGCCTACGTCGAGTACCGCGAGCCTCCGCAATAAGACACCCCCGAGCAGCTGCGGCTGCGGCAGTCCACAATGGAAGGCGGTGCCATGGCGCACCGCCTTGCTTTTTCTATGAAACACATTCCTCGCAAACGTTTCGGCCAGAACTTCCTGACCGATGACGGCATCATCGACGGCATCGTGAGCGCCATCGACCCCCGGCAGGGCCAGTCCATGGTCGAGATCGGGCCGGGCCTGATGGCCCTGACCCAGCCCCTGGTCGAACGCCTGGGCCGGCTCACCGTGATCGAGCTGGACCGCGACCTGGCCGTGCGCCTGCGCCTGCACGAGCAGCTCGACGTGGTCGAGTCCGACGTGCTCAAGGTGGACTTCCGTGCCATTGCCGCGCGCCTGGGCGTGCCCAAGCTGCGCATTGCGGGCAACCTGCCCTACAACATCTCCAGCCCCATCCTCTTTCACCTGCTCGAGCAGGTGGACGTGGTCGAGGACCAGCACTTCATGCTGCAAAAGGAGGTCATCGACCGCATGGTGGCGTCGCCCTCCACGGCCGCCTATGGGCGGCTGACGGTCATGCTGCAGTGGCGCTATGCGATGGAGAGCGTGCTGTACGTGCCGCCCGAGAGCTTCAATCCGCCGCCCAAGGTGGACAGCGCCGTCGTGCGCATGGTCCCGCGCGAGTCGCCGGCGGCCCTGGACGCGAAGCTGCTGGAGGAGATGGTGCAGGTGGCCTTCAGCCAGCGGCGCAAGATCCTGCGCAACACGCTGGGGCGCTGGCTGGAAGCCAAGGGCTTTGACGGGGAATTCGACCTGCAGCGCCGCGCCGAGGAAGTGCCGGTGTCCGAATACGAGGCACTCGCCGCCCGGTTCACGCGCGCCTAGGCACAGGCGCCCAGCGACTGCAGCGCCGACAGAGCCCACAGCACCCGATTGGGCGCTGTGGGCTCTGGGCCCTCAATGTCCTGCGCTTACAGGAACGAGTAGAAGCAGCGGAACGGAATCTTGCGCTCGGCCCAGTACTCGGCCGCGTCGCGGAAGCTGTCCAGCAGCTGCTCGCGCACTTCCTTGTCGAACTTGGGCGTGGTCGGGATCTGGTCGAGCACGAGCACAAAGCCCGGCTGCGGGCCGGCCTTGTGGATGGGGTCGGTCAGGCAGTCATAGAGCGCGTCGAAGTTCTTGCCGAAATGCGCGGGGAAGAAGAACTGCGTGGCCAGCAGTTCCAGGATATCGGCCTTGGTCTGCGCATGGGCCAGGTTGGCATACAGAAAATGGCACCCCAGCGTCTCGGCCGCCTGTTGCAGATCCTCCACCCTGTAGGCGCGGATGGACTGCACGATGTTGGCGCGCACGTTCCGCAAAGGGGTGTCGGGGATCTTACGAAGTGGTGCATCCATCTCCGTGGCTCTTTCTCTAACGTGGATGTGGCCTGCGGGGACGGGCTCATGGCCTTCGGCATCCCTGGGCTGTGGATGAAATGCAGACCCCTGCCAGCGCACTGCGTCGGACACGGAGGGTCGAACTGGCTGTAGAGACTGGGTCGAGGTCATTCGATGATCTTGCGAAAGCTGCTGTAGTGGTCGCTGGTGTAGTAGCAGGCATCGGGCTGCTGGGGCTCCCCGCCGCAGACGATGCGGCGGGCTCCACGGTCACGCGAACCGGGCGTGCGCACCGTGTACTCACGGTAATAGCCGCGCGACTGGCGCGGCAGGATGCGCTCGCGGTTGCCGAACACCGTGCCGTCCTTGTCGTGGGCAAAAGGCCCGCCGCGCAGGATCAGCGTATACGTGGAACGGCCTTCGCGCGGCAACTCGGACAGGGCGACGGTGGCCACGGCCGCCGTCGTCTCCACGCTCTCGGGCGCCGAGCGGCGCGCATCAGCGAGCGAGGGTGACAGCACAAAGGCGGCCCCGACGATGAGCGCTAGACCGGACTGGTACGCCTTGGCGGCGGCTGCCTTCAGCATCAACTACACCTTTCAGAAATCCAGGGAAGCCCTGAAATCTCGACCCGCTAGTGTGACGGAACACCCCTCAAAATGCAAGTTCTGCCCAAAAAACAGGCAGCTTGACCAAGGAAATGTCTGGGGATTGAACAGTGAGAAGGCAACTCTGCGCCTGAGTTGCCTGCTATTCAATGCAAATGCCGCCCGTTGTCAAAAAAAGCGCGCGCGGCCAAAACGAGGGGCACCGAGCAAGGGCCGCCCCGCAGCGATGGTGTCGTCCCCCTCCCGCGAAGCGAGAGAGGGGGAAGCGGCGAAGCCGCTCAGGGGGTGCTTACCGATTAGCGTTAGCGTCCGCCACCGTCAGCGCCGTCATGTTGACGATGCGGCGCACCGTCGTGCTCGGCGTGAGGATGTGCACGGGACGGGCGGCGCCCAGCAGCACGGGGCCGATGGCAATGCCGCCGCCAGCGGCCTGCTTGAGCAGGTTGTAGCTGATGTTGGCCGCGTCGATGTTGGGCATGACCAGCAGGTTGGCATTGCCCAGCAGCGTGCTGTTGGGCATGAGCTGGGCGCGGGCCTTGCCGTCCAGGGCCACGTCGCCGTGCATCTCGCCGTCCACTTCCAGCCACGGTGCCTGCTCGCGCAGCAGCTCCAGGGTCTGGCGCATCTTGACGGCGCTGGGCTGGTTGCTAGAGCCGTAGTTGGAGTGCGACAGCAGGGCGGCCTTGGGCTTGACGCCGAAACGCATCATTTCCTCGGCGGCCATGATGGTGATCTCGGCCAGCTGCTCGGCCGTGGGGTCGTAGTTGACGTGGGTGTCCACCAGGAAGACCTGGCGGTCGGGCAGCAGCAGGCCGTTCATGCAGGCATAGGTCTGCACGCCGGCGCGGCGGCCGATCACCTGGTCCACATACTGCAGGTGGTGCGATGTCTGGCCCCAGGTGCCGGTGATCAGGCCATCGACTTCGCCCTTGTGCAGCAGCATGGAGCCGATCAGGGTCAGGCGGCGGCGCATCTCGATCCGGGCGATGGGCACGGTGATGCCCTTGCGCTCGGTCATGCGGTGGTAGGTCTGCCAGAAGTCGCGGTAGCGCTCGTCGTGCTCGACGTTGACCACGTCGTAGTCCGTGCCTTCCTTCAGGCGCAGGCCGAATTTCTCGATGCGCTGGGCAATGATGGCCGGGCGGCCGATCAGCGTGGGGCGCGCAATGCGCTCGTCCACCACGATCTGCGTGGCGCGCAGGATGCGCTCTTCCTCGCCCTCGGCGTAGGCCACGCGCTTCTTGGCGGCCTTTTTGGCCGCGGCGAACAGCGGCTTCATCATGGTGCCCGAGGCGTAGACGAAGGTCTGCAGGTGGGCGCGGTAGGCATCCATGTCCTGGATCGGGCGCTGGGCCACGCCGCACTCGGCGGCAGCCTGTGCCACGGCCGATGCGATCTTCATCATCAGGCGCGGATCGAAGGGCTTGGGGATCAGGTACTCAGGGCCGAAAGTCAGTTGCTCGCCCACGTAGGCGGCCGCCACTTCCTCGCTCTGCTCGGCCTGGGCCAGCTCGGCGATGGCGTGGACGGTGGCGATTTCCATCTCGGTGGTGATGGTGGTCGCACCGCAGTCCAGGGCACCGCGGAAGATGTACGGGAAGCACAGGACGTTGTTGACCTGGTTGGGGTAGTCCGAGCGGCCCGTGGCGATGATGGCGTCGCTGCGCACGGCCTTCACGTCTTCGGGAATGATCTCGGGGTTGGGGTTGGCCAGCGCGAAGATCACCGGGCGCGCGGCCATCTTGACCACCATGTCCTGCTTGAGCACGCCGCCAGCGGACAGGCCCAGGAAGACGTCGGCGCCTTCGATGACCTGGCCCAGCGTGCGCAGCTCGGTGGCGCGCGCGAACTGGGCCTTGTCCTCGTCCATCAGCTCGGTGCGGCCCTCGTAGACCACGCCGGCCAGGTCGGTGACGAACACGTTCTCGCGGCGCAGGCCGACCTTGAGCAGCAGGTTCAGGCAGGCCAGGGCGGCGGCGCCCGCGCCCGAGGCCACGAGACGGACCTCCTCGATCTTCTTGCCAGCCACCTTGAGCGCGTTGACCATGGCCGCAGCCACGGTGATGGCCGTGCCGTGCTGGTCATCGTGGAAGACGGGGATCTTCAGGCGGCGGCGCAGTTCGCGCTCCACGAAGAAGCACTCGGGTGCCTTGATGTCTTCCAGGTTGATGGCGCCGAAGGTGGGCTCCAGCGCGGCGATCACATCGACCAGCTTTTGCGGGTCCTTCTCGTTGATCTCGATGTCGAAGACGTCCACGCCCGCGAACTTCTTGAACAGGACGGCCTTGCCTTCCATCACCGGCTTGGAGGCCAGCGCGCCGATGTCGCCCAGGCCCAGCACGGCGGTGCCGTTGGAGATCACGGCCACCAGGTTGCCGCGCGCCGTGTACTTGAAGGCGGCGGCCGGGTCCTTGACGATCTCTTCGCAGGGCGCTGCCACGCCGGGCGAGTAGGCCAGGGCCAGGTCATGCTGGTTGGCCATGGGCTTGGTCGGCACGATGGTCAGCTTGCCGGGCTTGGGAAACTCGTGGTATTCGAGTGCGGCACGGCGCAGCTGGGCACGTTTATCGGAAGGGGTCGGGGCCGTGTTGTCGGACATCAAGCGTCTCCAGCGAAGGCATGGCCAACGCACGCGCGGATCAGCCCGCGTGCCGTCGGCCGAGGTAGGGGGGAACCGATTGTAGGCCGACAGGCAATAGCCGGGCCCTGCTGTGAAACTGTTGTGATGCCTGGTTGCCCAATGCCCCGCGGCGGCGGCGGTCTTTGCTTGCGCGCCGCTGCAAAGCCGGGCAATCACATGGCGTCCAGCGGAAACACCGGGCGGCTGACCCGGGCGAACGGAAAGCGCGAATAGTCCGAGGTGGTCACGCCGGGGCTGTCGCACTCGACCAGGCCGGCGGACAGCGGCACGAAGACGGGTCGGCAGTACATGCGCGACTTGAGCAGCACGAAGCGAAAGCGCGTCGGGTCCATGCCCACGCAGTGGAACACGCCCAGGTCCCAGGGCTCGTGCGTCTGCTCGGTGATCACGATCTGCGCTGCGCCCGTGTCCAGGCAGACCGTGCGGCCCATGTGGCAGCGCTGGCCCGTGTAGATGGGGCCGCTGACCGTGTAGGCGCCGTCGCTGACGGCGCGCACCGTGCCGCGCAGCCGCAGCGGCTGCTTGTGCAGGCCTATGCCTTCGAGCGATACCTTGTTGCCCAGCGCGATCTCCACCTCGGCGCCTTCGCCCGCCGCCGTGAGCGAGGCAACCGCTTCGGGGTCGCACAGCGGGCCCACGGCAAGGCCTGACAGGCCCAGCTCCAGCGCGGTCTGCAGCACGTCCATGGTGTCGCAGGTGCCGCCGGACATGCAGTTGTCGCCATGGTCGAGCAGCAGCACGGGGCGGTCGGCGCCTTCGGCCAGGGCCTGGGCGCGGCGCAGCGAATCGGCCAGCGGCTCGCTGCGGTAGATGAAGTCGGCCCGGCGCTGCCAGATCCGGGCGGCCAGCGCGTCCACGCTCGCCTGGGTGGCCGCGCGCTCGTCGGTCCTGCAGGTGGCGACCACGCTCACGCAGGGCGCGGCGATGTCGGCCAGCGAGAAGCCGCCGAACACCGAGACCGCGGGCAGGCCCTCCGCTTCCAGGGCGCGCGCTGCGTTCACGGCGTCCAGCATGGGGCCGTCCAGCGTGGTGCTGCGCAGCGTGTGGCTCATCAGGGGCAGGCGGTGCCAGCACACGGCGTAGCGCGCGCGGCCGGCCAGCATGTCCAGCAGCAGCCGGCCCGCGTGCTCGCCGGTCTCGTACATGTCGATGTGCGGATAGGTCTTGAAGCCGACCATCACATCGGCATTGCCCACCATTTTTCCGGTGATGTTGCCGTGCAGGTCCAGCGCCACGCCAACGGGCACGCCGGGCGCGGCGGCGCGCACGCGTTCGAGCAGGTCGCCTTCGCCATCGGCACTGTTCTCGGCCACCATGGCGCCGTGCAGGTCCAGCAAGATGGCATCGCAGCCCGGCGCGGCCGCCACGATGCGTTGCGTGAGTTCGTCGTAGGCGGCAGCATGCACGGGGCCGCTGGGATTGGAGGTGGCCGACACGGGCGTGACCAGGGTGGCGCCCGCCGCCTCGGCCAGGTCGATGAAGGCGGCCATGGCCGTGCGCATGCCCTTGTTGGCTGCGTAGGCCGCCTCGCCATAGGTGGGCGCAAACGCCTCGATGGGCGTGGGCACGGGCGAGAAGGTATTGGTCTCGTGGTTGAGCCGGGCGATCAGGACCTTCATGCCGGCACCCCGCCGTCCGCTGCCTGCACCACGCCGGCGGCCGCCAGCATGGCGCGCAGCAGCACGTTGCAGCCGGCCTCCAGATGTGCGGGCTCGGCGTCCTCGATCTCGTTGTGGCTGATGCCGTCGGCGCAGGGCACGAAGATCATGGCAGCAGGCGCCACGCGGGCCAGGTAGACGGCATCGTGGCCCGCGCCGCTGACCACGTCCATGGCGCTGTAGCCCAGGTCGGCGGCATTGGTGCGCACGGCCTCCACCAGGTGCGGCGTGAAGGGCTGGGGCGGGAAGTAGACGACCTGCTCCACGCCAATGGTCACGCCACGCGCGGCCGCAATGCGCTCGCAGGCCGCGCGCAGTGCGGCGTCCATGTCCAGCAACTGGCCGTCGTCCGGCGCGCGCAGGTCCACGCTGAGCTTGACGCCGCCCGGGATCACGTTGCGCGAGTTGGGAAACACCTCCAGCGATCCCACGGTGCCGCGCGCATGCGGCAGGCGGTCCAGGGCGATGCGGTTGACCTCGGCCACGATGCAGCTGGCGGCCAGCAGCGCGTCGTGGCGCAGCTCCATGGGCGTGGGGCCGGCATGGGCCTCCATGCCCTGCACGCTGACGTCGTACCAGCGCTGGCCCAGCGCGGCGCTGACCACGCCGATCACGCGTTCATGGTTTTCCAGCACCGGGCCCTGCTCGATATGGGCTTCGAAATACGCGCCCACCGCAGGCGCCGGGCCGGCCGGCCCGGCATAGCCGATGGCGCGCAGCGCCTCGTCCACGCTCACGCCCTGGGCATCGCGCTGGGCCAGCGCATGCTCCAGCGTGAAGGCATTGACGAACACGCCCGAGCCCATCATCACGGGCACGAAGCGCGAGCCTTCCTCGTTGGTCCACACGGCCACTTCCACCGGGGCACGCGTGCGCACGCCGCCATCGTTGAGCGTGCGCAGCACCTCCAGCCCGGCCAGCACGCCGTAGTTGCCGTCGAACTTGCCGCCCGTGGGCTGGGTGTCGATGTGGCTGCCCGTCATCACGGGCGGCAGCGCATCGTCCAGGCCCGCGCGCCGCGCGAAGATGTTGCCGATGGCATCGACGCGGATGCTGCAGCCGGCCTCGCGTGCCCATTGCACGAAGAGATCGCGCCCCTGGCGGTCCAGGTCCGTCAGCGCCAGGCGGCACACGCCGCCCTTGGGTGTGGCGCCTATGCGCGCCAGGTCCATCAGCGATTGCCACAGGCGGGCGCCGTCGGTGCGCAGCCCGGCCGCAACGGCGGTGGCTGCAAGAGGGGTACTGAGATCCATGAATGACTCCTGGGAATGCGAAAAGCGGTGGATCAGGCGATCCCTACACCGAGATACCGGTCCTTGATGGCGTCATCGGCCAGGAAAGCGGCATTGCCTGCCTCATGCGCAATCGCACCCTGTTCGATGATGTAGTGGCGGTCGGCCAGCTGGGTGCAGACCTCCAGGTTCTGCTCCACCAGCAAGATCGCCACGCCAGCGGCCTTGATGGTCTTGAGCTGGGCCACGATCTCCTCCACGATCACGGGCGCCAGGCCCTCGACGGGCTCGTCCAGCATGAGCAGGCGCGGCGCGTTCATCAGGGCGCGGCCTATGGCCAGCATCTGCTGCTCGCCGCCCGACAGCTGGCCGCCGCCGTTGCCGCGCCGCTCCTTGAGGCGCGGGAAGATGCGGTAGATGTCGGCCAGTTGCCAGGGCGAGCGTTTGCGCTGGCCCAGCAGCAGGTTCTCCTCCACCGTGAGCAGCTTGAAGATGCCGCGGTGCTCTGGCACCAGGCAGATGCCGCGCTGGGCCACCTGGTGCGTGGCCAGCCGGTGCACGGGTTCACCGCCGAAGCGGATCTGCCCCTGCGAGGGCTGCATCACCCCCGCGATGGACTTGAGCGTGGTGGTCTTGCCCGCGCCGTTGCGGCCCAGCAGCGTGACCAGCTCGCCGTCCTGCACCTGCAGCGACACGCCCTGCAGCACATGGCTCTTGCCGTAGTGGGCGTGTATGCCCTCGACCGAAAGCAGGGGACCGCTCATGCCTTTCCTCCCGTGATCATGTTGCCCAGATAGGCGCTGCGCACGCGCTCGTCGGCGCGGATCTCGTGGGGCAGTCCTTCGGCCAGCACGCGGCCTTGCTGCATGACGGTGATGGTGTCGGAGATGTCCATGACGATGTTCATGTTGTGCTCGATGAGCACCACGGTGTGCTCGTCCCTGAGGCCCTGGATCAGGCGCTTCATCTCGTCCAGGTCGTCGATGCCCATGCCCGAGGTCGGCTCGTCCAGGAAGATGGCCTTGGGCCGTGCGGCCAGGGCCATGCCCACCTCCAGCCGCCGCTGCTGGCCGTGCGAGAGGTTGCCGGCCGGCGTGTCCGCGTGGCGCTCCAGGCCCAGGCGCGACAGCACGCTGGCCACGGTATCGGCCAGGGCGCGAGCACCCACGGGCGCGTTCCAGCAGTCAAGGGCCCTGGCGGGGGCCACGCCCTGCGCGGCCAGGCGCAGGTTCTCGCGCACGGGCAGGGTCAGGAACAGGCTGGTGACCTGAAAGGACCGTGCCATGCCACGGCGCACGCGGCGGTGGTCGGGCTCGCGCGTCACGTCGTGGCCGTCGAAGACGATGCGCCCGCCGCTCACGCTCTTGGTGCCCGTGAGCATGTGGAACAGCGTTGTCTTGCCCGCGCCGTTGGGGCCGATCACCGAGTGCACGGTGTGGGCGCGGACCTTGAGGTCCACGCCGCCCAGGGCGACGAACTTGTCATAGCGTTTCTCGACGCCCACGGCCTCGAGCAGGATGGGAGATGCTGCGGCGCTCATGCCTGGCCTCCTTTGGTTTCTGCAGCGGCCGCCTCGGCATCTGCCGGCCCTTTGCGGCGCACCAGGGCCCACAGGCTCTCGCCCAGGCCCCACAGGCCGCGCTGCAGGCCCAGGCTCACGATCATCAGCACCACGCCCAGCAGCAGCAGCCAGCGCGGCCACAGGGTGGACAGCCAGTCGCCCAGCAGCACATAGAAGGCCGCGCCCAGCACCGAGGCCAGCAGGTTGCCCGTGCCACCGATCACGGTCATCACCAGGATCATTTCGCTGGTGTGGTACTCGGCGTTGGACAGCGGGGCGATGCCCGTCATCATGGCGTGCAGCGCGCCGGCCAGGCCCGTGACCGCGCCCGAGATCACGAAGGCCTGCAGCTTCAGCAGCCTCAGGTCGTAGCCCACGGCGGCGGCGCGCTCCTCGTTGTCGCGCACGGCCAGCAGGGTGCGGCCGAACATGGAGTCGCAGACGCGGCGCAGCAGCCAGAACACCACCAGAAAGAGCACGGCCACAAAGCCGTAGTACTGCCAGGGCGTGGCCAGCGGCCACAGCGTCTGGCCGGCCACCGCGAGGGCGGGGCGGGGCACATCGAGCAGGCCGTTGTCGCCGCCGGTGATGTCCGTGGCCGAGTAGGCCAGAAAATAGAACATCTGCGCAAACGCCAGGGTCAGCATCACGAAGTAGGTGCCGCGCTGTCGTATGGCCACCCAGCCGACGATGGCCGCGCCCACGGCCCCCATGGCCGTGGCGGCCAGCAGGGCCAGCGGCATGGGCAGAGGCCAGCGCGTCAGCAGCAGGGCGATGGTGTAGCTGCCCAGGCCGAAGAAGATGCCCTGCCCGAAGGACAGCAGCCCCGTGTAGCCCAGCAGCAGATTGCAGCCCATGGCCGCGAGGCCGAAGATCAGCACCTCGCTGGCCAGCGAGCCCGACTGCATGCACAGCGGCATGGCGACCACGATGGCCAGCGCGAGAAGGAGATGGGAATGCCTGGTCATGGTCTTCATCCTTTGCGGCCCAGCAGGCCATGGGGTCGCAGCAGCAGCACGGCGGCCATGGCCACGTAGATCATCAGGCGCGCGCCCTCGGGCCACAGCGTGCTCATCACGCTTTGCACGATGCCGATCAGCAGGCCGCCGACCAGGGCGCCGCCGAAGCTGCCCAGCCCGCCCACGACCACGATCACGAAGGCCACGCCCAGCGCCTCCACGCCCATGAAGGGCTCGGCGCCGCGTATGGGCGCAGCCAGCACGCCGGCCAGCGCCGCCGTGGCCGCGCCCAGCGCGAACACCAGGCTGAAGATGCGCAGCACGTTCACGCCCAGCAGGGACACCATCTCGGTCGATTCGCTGCCCGCGCGCACCGCGCTGCCCAGCCGCGTGCCCTCCAGCAGCCACCACAGCAGCACGGCCAGCACGGCGGTGAAGCCGATCACGAACAGCCGGTACTTGGGATAGACGAAGCTGCCCCACATCACCACGCCCTGCAGCAGATCGGGCACGGCCACGCTGTCGCCCAGCGGGCCCCATTGCACGATCACCAGCTCCTGCACCACCAGGGCCAGGCCCACGGTGACGATGATGTGGAACTCATGCGCCTTGGCATACACATGGCGCAGCATGAGCTTTTCCACCAGCCAGCCCAGCGCGCCCACGGCCAGCGGCACCACGACCAGGGACAGCCAGAAGCTCATGCCCCAGCGCGTCATCTGGTAGCAGAAATAGGCGCCCAGCAGGTAGAAGGCACCGTGCGCGAAATTCACGAAACGCAGCAGGCCGAAAACGATGGACAGGCCCACGGCCAACAGGAAATACAGCATGCCTATGCCGATCCCGTTGATGGTCTGAAGCAGATAGATGCTCATACAGGGTCCGAAACGATGGACGAAGGAGGCGGCGCGGAATGCGCGATGGTTTGAACCCCGTGCGACACAGGGCTGAGCCCTTGAACTGGCACGGCCCAACTCAGGGACACCGAGCAAGGGCCGCCCCGCCGCGAGGGTGTCGTCCCCCTCCCGAAGGAGAGGGGGAAGGCGCGCAGCGCCTCAGGGGGTGCCTTTCATCTCAGACCAGCTTGCAGCCGGTCTGATCGATGGGCAGGAAGGACTTGCCTGAGCTGACCACATCCACGTAGTCGTCCTTGTTCTTCATCTTGGACTTGGCCTTGCCCTTGAGCAGGTAGTAGCTCTTGAGCACCTGGTGGTCTGCCTTGCGCACCTCTTCCTCGCCCGTCAGGCCCTGGTACTTCATGCCTTCCAGCGCGGCGACCACGGCCTTGGGGTCGGCCGTGCCGGCCTTGATGATGGCGTCGATCATCAGCTTGGTGCAGATGTAGTGGCCGGCCAGGCTGTAGTTGGGATTGGCCTTGAACTTGTCGTTGCAGCGCTGCACCAGGTCGCGGTTGAGCGGCGTGTCCACCGTGTGCCAGTACTGGGCGCCGAAGTACACGCCGTCGCACAGGTCGGCGCCCAGCGATTCGAACTGCTCCAGCCCCGAGGCCCAGGCGATCAGGATGGTCATGTTCTTGTTCATGCCGAAGCTGATGGCCTGGCGCAGCGTGTCCGAGGACTGGGCGCCGAAGTTCAGCAGCAGCAGCACGTCGGGCTTGGCGGCCACGGCGTTGGTCAGGTAGCCGCTGAACTCCTTTTCGGACAGCGAGTGGTAGCTGTTGCCCACATGCTCGATGCCCTTTTCCTTGAAGATGTTCTTGGCCGCCGTCAGCAGGCCGTCGCCGAACACGTACTGCGGCGTGATGGTGTACCAGCGCTTGGCCTTGGGCAGGGATTCGACCAGGGGGCGCACGGTCTGCTCGATGGCGCCGAAGGTGGGTGCCGACCAGCGGAAGGTGGCGCTGTTGCAGTCCTTGCCCGTGATCTCGTCGGCGCCAGCGGTGGTGATGAAGATGCCGCCGGTCTTCTCGGCCTCCTTGCCCATGGCCAGCGCCTCCGACGACAGGATGCCGCCTGCGAAAAAGCGCGTGCCCTGCTGCTGCGAAGACTCCTGCAGCTTGCGCACGGCCGTGGCGGGCTTGCCCTCGGTGTCCAGCACGGTGTAGGCCAGCGGGCGGCCCAGCGCCTTGCCGTACTGCTCGATGGCCAGCTTCATGCCCAGATCCGCGTACTTGCCGTTGGCCGCGAAGGCGCCCGACATGGGCACGGGGCAGGCGAACTGGATGCTGTCCTTGGACTGCGCCCAGACGCTGCGGCCCAGGCCCAGCGATGCGGGCAATGCGCCCAGTGCCGAGAGTTGCAGGAGGTGACGACGTTGCATGGGATCTCCGTGATGGGGACTGAAGGCGCGGCGGCCCGGGTACGCTTTTCAGAGCAAGTTGCATGCCAGTCGAAATGGGTGCGTGCAGGCTCCTTGATTCATATTTATAGTGATAAATAGAAGAAATAGGGCGCGTGCTAACCCTAGGCGGGCACGGCCACGCGCCATGGCGGTGCATACTGCACCAAACCCGCATGCAGACTGGGCGCGGACACGATCCGGTGCCCTTCCGGAGAACACAACAATGGATACACCCAAGTCGCCCTCCCTGGCAATCCGGCAGCTCAAGCGCCCGGATCTCGTGGCCCAGGAGATCAAGCGCCTGATCACCGAAAAGAACCTCAGCCCCGGCGACCGCCTGCCGCGCGAAAGCGAGCTGCAGGCACAGTTCCAGGTCAGCAAGGGCACGATCCGCGAGGCCCTCAAATCGCTGGAAGTGCAGGGGCTGATCACCATCTCCACCGGCCCTTCGGGCGGTGGCACGGTCGTCGAGGTGCCGCTGGACCGCACGCTGCAGTTCATGCAGAACTACCTGTTCTTCCAGGAGGTGACCATCGACGACATCTACACGGTGCGCCAGATGCTGGAGCCCGAGCTGGCGGCAGGCGCCGTACCGCATCTGACCGAGGCGGATTTCGATGCGCTGGAGCACAGCATCGCCTGCTGCGACCCCACGCAAAGCAGCGAGGACCTGGTGAGCCAGCGGCGCGAGGACGTGAACTTCCACGACATCCTTGCAGCGGCCAATCCCAACCCCTTCCTGCGCTTCACCTGCGAGCTCATCAACGAGATGATTCGCCAGCTCATCGTCTTCGCCAACCGCACGCCCCAGTCCGAGCACCGGCGCTTTGGCGAGGCCAATGCCCGGATCCACCGCGACATCGTGCAGGCCGCACGCGAACGCGATGCCGTGAAGGTGCATGCACTGATGCAGCAGCACATGCGGGATGCGGCCAGCAGCGTCAAGCGCATGAAGGGCCGCATCCAGGGGCGGCTCATCCTGGATGCCGACAGCCTGCGCAGCCCGCGTCCGCAACGCGCCGTGCAGCCGGTGGAAAAGCCTGCGATGGCAGTGCCGAGGACTGCACCAAAAAAGGCACCGAAACCGGCAGCAAAAACAGCGCCAACAACAACGGCAAGGCCGGCCGCGAAGACCGCCGCAAAAGCCGTCGCGAAGACCACCGCAAAGGCGGCTCCGAAGGCGCCCGCCAAGTCACCGTCGGCGCGTCCCGCCGCCGCACGCAAGCGCGCGGCCTCCTGAACTGTCCCGCGCCGGTCATTGCCGGCCCAGGCCACGCGTTTCGCGCCGCCCGCTGCTGGTATGCTGCCGCGCGCTCGGCCTTCACGCATTCCACCCCCTCACGAGACAACAGCATGAGACAAACCCCTTTCGCATCTTCCCGTACCCCTGCCCTGTGGCGCGCCCTGGCCGGCGGCCTGGCGCTGGCGGCCACGCTGGCGGCGCCCCTCGCCCATGCCCAGGGCGCAGGCAGCTATCCGTCCAAGACCATTCGCCTGGTCGTGCCCTTTGCGCCTGGCGGCTCCACCGACATCCTGGGCCGCCTGCTGGCGCAAAAGATGGGCGAGAGCATGCACACCACGGTGGTGGTGGACAACAAGCCCGGCGCCAACGGCACCATTGGCTGCGACCTGGTGGCCAAGGCGCCGGCCGACGGCTACACCGTGGTGCTGGGTGATGTGGGCTGCATGGCCATGGCCAAGGGCCTGTACACCAAGCTGCCCTATGACCCGCTGCGCGACTTCGCGCCCATCAGCCTGGTGGCACGCAGCCCGCTGGTGCTCACCGTGGGCGCGCAAAGCCCGTTCCACTCGCTCAAGGAGCTGACGGCGGCGGCCCAGGCCCAGCCCGGCAAGCTCAACTACCCCTCGTCGGGCACGGGCGGCCCCAACCATCTGGGCGCCGAGCTGTATGCCATGCAGGCCAAGGTCAAGATCGGCCACGTGCCCTACAAGGGCAGTGCGCCTTCGGTGGTCTCGCTGGCAGCCGGTGAGACCGACTTCGGCTTTCTCACGGCCGTGACGATTGCCGCGCAGCTCAAGGCCGGCAAGGTGCGCGCCCTGGCCGTGGCCCACAACGAACGCCTGCAGTCCATGCCCGACGTGCCCACCATGTCCGAGGCCGGCCTCAAGGACTTCACGGCCGATGCCTGGTTCCTCGCGGCCGTGCCCGCAGGCACGCCCAAGCCCATCGTCGACAGGCTCTACGCCGAGATCGCCAAGGCCCTGCCCGCGCCCGAGGTCAAGGAAAAGCTGGACGCCATGGGCGTGCTGCCCTCGGGCCTCAAGCCCGATGCCTCGGCCCAGTTCCTGCGCGTGGAAGTGGACAAGTGGCGCGATGTGATCAAGAACGCGGGCATCACGCTGGACTGATTTCGCAGCCTTGCCATTGCCATGTAAAAAAGCCCCTGCGGCCTCACGGCCCAGGGGCTTTTCTCATGTGCCGGAGATACTCAGTTCGTTTCCGTCAGGGCATCGCCCAGGGCGCTGACCAGCCGCTCGATCTCGGCCTTCTCGCTGATGAAGGGCGGCGCGATCTGGATGGTGTCGCCGCCGTAGCGCACGTAAAAGCCCTTGTCCCAGCACTTCATGGCGATCTCGTAGGGACGGCGGGCCGGCTCGCCGGGCAGCGACTCGATGGTGAAGCCCGCAGCCAGGCCGAAGTTGCGGATGTCGGCCACATGCTTTGCTCCCTTGAGGCTGTGCACGGCCTGCTCGAAGAACGGGGCCAGTGCGCGTACGCGGCCCGGGCCGTCCTCGCGCTGCAGCAGGTCCAGCGCGGCCACGCCTGCTGCGCAGGCAATGGGGTGGGCCGAGTAGGTGTAGCCGTGCGGGAACTCCAGCATGTACTCGGGGCCGCCCGCTGCCATGAAGGTGTCGTAGATCTCCTTGCTGGCCACCACGGCGCCCAGGGGCTGGGCGCCATTGGTCACCTGCTTGGCGATGTTCATGATGTCGGGCGTGACGCCGAAGGCCTCGGCCCCCGTCATGGCGCCGCAGCGGCCGAAGCCCGTGATGACCTCGTCGAAGATCAGCAGGATGTTGTTCTGCGTGCAGATCTCGCGCAGGCGCCGCAGGTAGCCGGCCGGGGGAATCACCACGCCGGCCGATCCCGAGAAGGGCTCGACGATGACGGCTGCGATGTTGCTGGCGTCATGCAGTGCGATCAGGTCCAGCAGCCGGTCGGCCAGCGCGCGGCCATCGGTGGTGGGCATGCCTTTGTGGAAGGACCCCAGCGCTGGCTGCGTGTGCGGCAGGTGGTCGGCCTCCACGCCCTGGCCGAAGGTCTTGCGGTTGCCCACCATGCCGCCGACCGAGATGCCGCCGAAGTTCACGCCGTGGTAGCCCTTCTCGCGCCCGATCAGCCGGGTCTTGCCGCCCTGGCCCTTGGCGCGCCAGTAGGCGCGCGCCATCTTCAGCGCCGTGTCGGCCGCCTCCGAGCCCGAGCCCGTGAAGAACACATGGTCCAGGCCTGCAGGCGTCAGCTCCTTGATCTTGTTGGCCAGCGCGAACGAGGCCGGGTGGCCGAACTGGAAGGCCGGCGCATAGTCCAGCTGCTGGGCCGCGCGGCCGATGGCTTCGGCGATCTCGCGGCGGCCATGGCCCAGGCCCGAGCACCACAGGCCCGACAGGCCGTCGAAGATCTTGCGGCCGTCGGCATCGGTGTAGTAGGCGCCCTGGGCGCTGGTGATCATGCGCGGGCGCGCCTTGAACTCGCGGTTGCCGGTGAAGGGCATCCAGTGGGCGTCAAGCCAGGCGGCATCGGTGCGCGTGGCGGCTGCAGCGCCTTGTTCGGTGGGAACCAGGGTCATGGTGATCTCCTCGGGCCGGGAAAGAAATAAAGGAACCGGCCCATTGTGATCGTGCCTTTTGATTTCTCGAAGTGCGTGATATCGAGGTTCACTTGCGGATTCCTGCAAGTGAGCAGGGGCTTGCCGGTCCGGGCCCGGAGAGCGCGCATTGTGGGAATCCATGGCCGATGCCGCCCTGGTGCTCGCCTATAGTGGCTCCCCTGTAGTGGTGGCCGGTTCAGGCGGGCACCGGGAGGCGAAGGGCGATGGCGGATTTTTCGATGGACAGCACCCCAGGCCGCCCGGCGCGGGACGGGCGCGCGCGCGCCGCGCTGGGCCAGCTGGGCGACATGGACCTGCGCCTGCTGCGCGTGTTCAAGGCCGTGGTCGAGTGCGGCGGCATGTCGGCTGCCGAGCTGGAGCTGAACATCGGCAGCTCCACGCTGAGCCGCCATATGAAGGACCTGGAGGAGCGCCTGGGCCTGACGCTGTGCCGGCGCGGGCGCGCGGGCTTCGCGCTCACGCCCGAAGGCCACCGCATCTATGAGGCCACCTTGCAACTGCTCGGTGGCGTGGAAGGCTTCCTGGGCCAGGTGGACGACATCCATGGCCGGCTGGCCGGCACGCTGGACGTGGCGCTGTTCGACAAGACCGTGGGCAATCCGCAGTCGCGCATTCCCGAGGCGATCGGCGTTTTGCACGACCAGGCGCCGCAGCTGCATCTGCGCCTGCATGTGGCGTCCATCCAGGCCATCGAGCGCGGGCTGATGGAGGGGCGCTGGCAGGTGGGCGTGCTGCCATCGGCACCCAGTTCGGGCGCGCTGGACAGCGCCCGGCTGTTTGGCGAGCGCATGCAGCTGTACTGCGCTCCCGGCCATCCGCTGCATGGCGCAGACCATGGCGGGCTGGACTGGGACAGCCTGGGTGCGCATGCCTTCGCAGGCCTGGGCTACCAGTCGCCCAACATGGCGCTCAGCCACCAGGCCGGCCTGCAGCGCCAGGCCACGGGTTTTGACCAGGAGGCCATTGCCATGCTGGTGCGATCGGGCCGCTACCTGGGCTTTCTGCCCGATCACTATGCACAGGCCATGCAGGACCAGGGCCTGCTGCAGGCCGTGGCACCGCACCGCTTTTTCTATCTGTGCGATTTCTTCGCGGTCTGGCGCAATGCCGTGGCCCCTGGGCGTGCGGCCCGGGTGTTCATTGACGCGCTGTTGGCCGTGCACCATGGATGAACGGGTTCATCACAGCCTTGGAAAGAGGAAATTCACAGGTTTGATATCAGGATGTGCACAGGTTTTTGCACAGCTTGTGCTCAGGTTTTTGCAGCGTATGCGCTTGACAATGTTTGGCATTGTGGCCGGGGCCAGGGCTTCAGTCCGCCCCGATTGCGCCGACATGCATGCATGGATTCCGTGTCGGCCCTGGGCCGTACGAGCAGCGCCTTGATACCAACGATTTCGCATTTTCCGGGTTCTTGCCACCATGCGCCGCCATGTCCACCTCTCTTGCCGCCACGGCAGGGCCGGGTTTCAGCCCGTGCCGCCATCGACCATCCTGGCCAGGGTCTCGGCCAGCCATTTCCCGAATGAGTCTGCGCCAAGGGGCTGCATGGGTGCCGGCATGGGCATGGGCATGTTCATCTCCGCGCTCCCGGCAGGCTCAGGCTGCAGCCGTGGGCGGCGCCATGACGGCGGCATCGGCACGGCGGCGCAGGCCCCGTTCCCAGAGCTTTTCATGGAAGAAGAAGGCCACGGCCTGGACGGTGGGCTCCAGCAGGCTGAGCGTCAGCGCGGCCCAGAGGTTGCGGGTCACGGCATAGGCCACGGCCGCCGCCACCGTGACGTGGATGACGTAGTAGCTGGCGGTTTTCATCAGCGTGTGGCGGTGGTGGTGCAGGGTCTGGCGGATGCGGGTCATGGGGCTTTCCTCGGGGCTTTTCTCGTGATGAGACTCCATGCTAGGTGTGATAAATAGCTGCGGCCAATCGAAAATGATTATCAAAGACATGAAGACTATCGATGGCGGGCAGGCAGGTGCCGTGGCCCTGTGCCATTCAGGGGGGCACCATGAATTGGGACGACATCTTCGTGCTCGGATGGGCGCCCCATCCGCAGTGGTTCCAGTGGCTGCATCCGGGCCTGGTGGTGCTGTCGGTGGGGGTGGCCGTGGCCACGTCGATGATGGCCATGCAGATCGCGGGGCTGGCGCGCAATGCCGCCTCGCCCCGGATACGCCGCACCGGCGTGCTGACCGGCGCCTTCTGCCTGGGCGCCGGCATCTGGGCCATGCACTTCATTGGCATGCTCGCCTTTGTGCCCTGCACCTTCGGCGATTACGACCCCTGGATCACTGCGCTGTCCATGCTGCCCAGCATGCTGGCGTCCTGGCTGGCGCTGACGCTGATGGTGCGGCCCCGGCTGTCCGCCCAGGCGCTGGTCGGCGGCGGCGTGCTCATGGGGCTGGGCATTGGCTCCATGCACTACATCGGCATGGCGGCGGCCCAGACCTGGAGCCTGATGCTCTACGACCCCTGGGGCGTGCTGCTGTCGGTGATCGTGGCCGCCACCATGGCCATGCTGTCGCTGTGGGTGCGCTTTCGGCTGGGCAACACGGGCCGCCTGTGGCCCACGCTGGTGGCCGGCATAGTCATGGGCCTGGCCATTTCCTGCATGCACTATGCGGGCCTGTACGCACTGCGCCTCAAGCCCGGTATCGATGCGCTGGCGCAGCAGCAGGCGCCCACGCATGCGCTGCTGGTGTTCTCCATCGTGGGCGTGGTGGTGCTGATCTTCGGCCTGGTGCTCGCGGTCAACATGACGCTGCGCTACCGCCAGATCTACCGGCAGGTCCAGCGCAGCGAGTCGCGCCTGCGCGCCGTGGTGGATACGGCGGTGGACGGCATCGTGATGATCGACGGGCGCGGCAGCATCGTCTCGTTCAATGGCGCGGCCGAGCGGCTGCTGGGCTGGACGGCGCAGGAGGTGCTGGGCCGCAGCGCCAGCCTGCTCATGCCTGCGTCGGGCTGCGATGGTGAGGGCGGCTCGCTGGAAAAGCAGCTGGCCGCGGGCTTTGCAGGCCTGCTCGGCTCCAGCCGCGATGTCCATGCCCTGCACAAGGACGGCACGCAGATCGCCGTGCGCCTGGCCGTGGGCCGGGTGGCGATTGCGGGCGATCCGCTGTTCGTGGGCTTTGTGACCGACATCCGCGAGCGCCGCCAGATGCTGCAGTCGCTGCGCCGCAGCGAGGAGCAGTACCGCACCCTGATCAACAACGTGCCGGGCACCACCTTCCGCTGCCTGTACGACGGCAAGTGGACGCCGCTGCTGCTCAGCCGCTCCATCAAGGAGCTGACCGGCTGGACTGAGCAGGACTTCACGGACGGACTCACGGGCTGGGACCGGCTCATCCATGCCGAGGACCGCGACCGGCTGGAGGCTGCGGTCTCGCATTCGCTGTCACGGCGCCAGACCTACAACGCCGACTACCGCCTGCTGCACCGCGACGGCAGCACCCGCTGGGTGTCCGAGACCGGGCGCGGCGTCTTCAACGAGCACGACGAGCTGACCTGGATCGACGGCGTGATCATGGACCAGACGGCGGCGCGCGCGCGCAATGCCGAGTTCGAGGGCACGGTGCGCGCCATCGACCTGTCGCTGGCCACCATCGAGTACGACCTGCTGGGCCAAGTGTTGCGCGCCAACCGCAATTTCCTGGACCTGTTCGGCTACCGGCTCGACGAGGTCGCGGGCCGCCACCACGGCATGTTCTGCGAGCCCGGCTATGCCCACACGCCCGAGCATGTGCAGTTCTGGCGCCGGCTGGCCGAGGGCGAGTTCCAGGCCGGCGAATTCCTGCGCTGCGGGCGCGAGGGGCGGCGCATCTGGGTGCAGGCCACCTACAACCCCATACGCGACGCCGACGGCCGGCCCTACAAGATCGTCAAGCTGCTCACCGACATCAGTGCCCAGCGCAAGCTGGCCCAGGAGCTGGTGCTGGCCAAGGAGCATGCCGAGGCGGCCGCCGCCGCGCGCAGCACCTTCCTGGCCAACATGAGCCACGAAATCCGCACGCCCATGAACGCCATCATCGGCTTCACCGAGGCGCTGCGCGAAACCGCCCTGCAGCCCACGCAGGCGCGCTACCTGGACACGGTGCACTACGCGGCGCGCTCCATGCTGCGCCTGCTCAATGACATCCTGGACACGGCCAAGCTCGACAAGGGTGCGGTGGAGCTGGAGATCGAGGATTTCTCGGTGCGCGAGCTGTGCCAGCAGATCCTGGCGTCGCTGCGCATCACGGCCGACCGCAAGGGCCTGGACCTGCGCCTGGACTACGACCCGCACACCCCGGCGGCCCTGCGTGGCGACGGCATGCGCGTGCAGCAGATCCTGGTGAACCTGCTGGGCAATGCCGTGAAGTTCACCGAGCGTGGCCATGTGCTGCTGCGCGTGCGCTACGAGCAGGGCGTGCTGCAGCTCGATGTGCATGACACGGGCATCGGCATCGCGCCCGAGAAGATCCACCGCATCTTCGACCCCTTCGCCCAGGCCGACGCCTCGACCACGCGGCGCTTTGGCGGCACGGGCCTGGGCACGACCATCTCGCGCCAGCTGGCCGAACTCATGGGCGGCAGCATCCAGCTGCACAGCACGGTGGGCGTGGGCACGGTGTTCGAGGTGCGCCTGCCCCTGCCCGTGGGCGAGAGCCCGCTGTCCGAGCGCGGGGCGGCCAGCCGCGGCCTGCCGCCGCTGCACATCCTGGCCGTGGACGATGTGCCCGAGAACCTGGAGTTGCTGCAGATCAACTTCTCCAGCCAGAACCACCAGATTGCGCTGGCGCATGACGGCGCCGAGGCGCTGCGCTGCGTGCAGGCGCAGGAGCCGCCCTTCGACGTGGTGCTGATGGACCTGCAGATGCCGGGCATGGACGGCCTGGCGGCGGCGCGCGCCATCCGCGTCTGGGAGCGGCAACTGCAGCGCCGGCCCGTGCCCATCGTCGCGCTGTCGGCCAGCGTGCTGGAGAAGGACCGCAGCGACGCCAGCGCCGCCGGCATGGACGGCTTTGCCTCCAAGCCGCTGGACATGGCGCGGCTGCAGGCCGAGATCGCGCGGCTGCTGTCGCTGCAGGTGGCGCTCAAGGAGGCCAGGCCGCCCGCGCCCGCCAGCGCCCAGGCGGGGCTGCCCGATGTCACGGTGGACTGGGCCTCGGGCATTGCGCTGTGGGGCCGGGTCGATCCGCTGGTGGCCGCCATTCGGCGCTTTCTGAACGAGCAGCTTGACCTGGCCGATCGCCTGCGCCGCGCCCTGCAGCGCCCGGGGACCGAAGCCCTGGTGGGCTTGGCGCACCGCGTGCGCGGCGCGGCAGGCAACCTGGGGCTGCAGGCCGTGTACCGCCTGGCATCGCGCCTGGAAGGCCATGCGCAGGATGGCGCCCCGCAACCCCAGCTGCTTGCCCTCATCGACCAGTTGCAGCAGGCGCTGGATGCCGTGACGCAGGAGCTGCGCCAGCGCCATCCGGCCGCCATGCCGGTGGCCGAGGTCGCGGGCCAGGCGCTGCCCGGCGGCACGGCACCGGCGCCGCCCGTGGCCGATGCCGGGCCGCAGGGCGGCGCGTCCTGCCTGCCGGCCGATGCCCGGCCCTGGCTGGAGCGCATCGTTGCCGCATTGCAAAGCGGGGAGCTGGACGGGCAGGCCATGCAGGCCCTGGTGCGCATACTGACGGCCGAACAGCTGCAACCACTGCAGCAGGCACTGGATAATTTCGACTTCGAGCGTGCGCAGGAATGCGCCCAGCAGCTGCAGCAGCAACTGCCCTCGATCGATGGAGACAGAGCATGAATGCGCCCAATCTACTGGCAACGGACAAGCGCCCGCGCCTGCTGCTGGTCGATGACGACCCGACCAACCTGCATGTGCTGCGCCAGATCCTGGGCGAGGACTACCGGCTCTCGTTCGCCACGGACGGGCGCAAGGCACTGCAGCTGGCACAGCACCAGCCGGACCTGATCCTGCTGGACATCATGATGCCCGAGCTCGATGGCTACGCCGTGTGCCGCCAGCTCAAGGCACAGGCCGACACCGCCCGCATCCCGGTGATCTTCATCACGGCTCTGTCGGACGGGCAGGACGAGGCGCTGGGCTTTGCCTCCGGCGCGGTGGACTACATCGTCAAGCCCGTGCGTGCGCCCGTGGTGCGCGCGCGGGTGCGCAACCACCTGTCGCTGGTCAAGCTCGACGAGTTGCGCAGCACGCGGCTGCAGATCGTGCAGCGCCTGGGCCGCGCGGCCGAGTACCGCGACAACGAAACCGGCATGCACGTGATCCGCATGAGCCACTACGCAAAGACGTTGGCGCTGGCGGCCGGCTGCACCGACGAGTGGGCCGACGACCTGCTCAACGCGGCGCCCATGCACGACGTGGGCAAGATCGGCATCCCCGACGCCATCCTGCTCAAGAACGGCCCGCTGACGGCCGAGGAATGGACGGTCATGCGCCGCCATCCGCAGATCGGCGCCGAGATCATCGGCGAGCACGATTCCCAGGTGCTGCAGATGGCCTACAGCATTGCGCTGACCCATCACGAGAAATGGGACGGCACGGGCTACCCGCAGGGCCTGGCGGGCGAGGACATTCCGCTGGCCTCGCGCATCGTGGCCGTGGCCGACGTGTTCGACGCGCTCACCACGGAGCGCCCCTACAAGCACGCCTGGACCGTGGACGACGCCATGGAGCACATAGAGCAGCAGGCCGGCGCCCACTTCGACCCGCGCCTGGTGCCGCTGTTCATCGGCCTGCGCCCGCAGCTGGAAGACATACGCGAGCGCTGGAAGGATTGACCGTACCGGCAGCACCGATTCCGGCAGGGCATGCTGGGGCATGGGCCATCGCTTACCCTGGCGGGCCTGCCATCGGCGCTCAAATGACCTGTCCATGTCTTCTCCCCCGTCCCTCGCTGGCCGCTTCCATGTCCGCGCACTGACTGCTGCCGACCTGTCCGATCTGCTGCACATCCAGCTGGCCTGCTATGGCGCGGACTATGCCGAGAGCGGCGAGGTCTTTGCGCGGCGCCTGGCCAGCGCGGCGAACTGCTCGCTGGCGCTGGAGCAGGGCGGCCGGGTGCGCGCCTATCTCGCGGCCTACCGCAGCCTCATGGCCAAGATCACGCCGCTGCACGGTGACTTCGAAGCCGTGGAGCAGGCCGACACCCTCTACCTGCACGACATGGCCGTGCACCCCGACGCTGCAGGCCAGGGCCTGGCGCGCGCGCTGCTGGCGCCGCTGTGGGACAGGGCGCGTGCCGAGGGCCTGCGCCACACGGCCCTGGTCTCGGTGCAGGGCTCACGCGGCTACTGGGAGCGCCATGGCTATGCCGTGCAGGCGCTGGCGAACCCGCTGCAGCAGCAGCGCCTGGACAGCTATGGCGATGGTGCGCTGTACATGGTCCGGCCGCTGTAGGGCGCGGTGTCGCGTGGGTGGCCGGCAGGGCGTGTTGAGGGGGTTTTGGCCGGGGACGTGGCGGCCGCCTCTGGTCATAATGCGCGCCATGCCCGATCGCTGGAAACCCAATGTCACTGTGGCGGCCATCATTGAGCGCGATGGCCGTTTTCTGCTGGTGGAAGAAGACACGGCCGATGGCGTGCGCTACAACACGCCCGCAGGCCATCTCGACCCGGCCGAGTCGCCCATCGCCGCCTGCGTGCGCGAGGTCGACGAGGAAACCGCGCACGACTTCGTGCCCACGGCCCTGGTCGGCATTTACCTGAACCGCTTCGTGCGCACGCGCACGGGTTCGGACATCACTTATCTGCGCTTTGCATTCACGGGCGAGCTGGGCGACTTCCGGCCCGGCCAGCCGCTGGACGACGGCATCCTGCGCACGGTCTGGATGACGCTGGACGAACTCAAGGCCTGCGCAGCCCAGCACCGCAGCCCGCTGGTGATGCAAAGCATCGAGGACTACCTGGCCGGCCGCCGCTATCCGCTGGAGCTGATCCATACCGATCCCAGCGTGATGCAGGCTCCGCAGCCCCACTGAGTCACCAAGGCACCGAGCACCATGCCGGCCCTGTCTGTCACAAAACGCCACGCTCCCGCGTCTTGATGGCATGCAGACCTCCTCCGCCCCTGACGATCCCCTGGCGCTGTTCGAGCGCCACCGCCCGCGCCTGTTCGGCCTGGCCTACCGCATGCTGGGCCAGCGCGCCGATGCCGAAGACCTGGTCCAGGAAGCCTGGCTGCGCTGGCATGGCGCCGAGCGCGCCGGCATAGAGCAGCCCGAGGCCTGGCTGGTCTCCGTGACCACGCGTCTGGCCATAGACCGGCTGCGCCGCCTGCGCGCCGAGCGCGAGCACTACCAGGGCTTCTGGCTGCCCGAGCCCCTGGTCCAGCCCTGGGCCGAGGAGTCCGCGCCCTCGGCCGAAGACCTGCTGGAGCGGGCCCACGACGTGTCCACGGCCCTGATGTTCGTGCTGGAGCAGCTCACCCCCGACGAACGTGCGGCCTTCCTGCTGCGCGAGATCTTCGATGCCGACTATGCCGAGGTGGCCCAGGCCCTGGGCCGCAGCGAGGCCGCCTGCCGCCAGCTCGTGCACCGCGCCCGCAGCCATGTACAGGCCGGCCGCCCGCGCTTTGCGGCGCCGCCCGAGGCCCATGCCGCGCTGCTGCAGCGCTTTGCGCAGGCCGTGCAGGGTGGAAACTTCGCGCAGATCCAGGCGCTGTTCGCGCCCGATGCCGAGCTCATCAGCGACGGCGGCGGCAAGGTGCCCTCGTTCGGCCGCGTGCTGGAGACGGGCCGGCGCCTGGCCCTGCTGTACTTCGCCACCACGCGCCGCATGCGGCGCAACGGCCAGCAACAGAGCCTGCATCTGGCGCGCGTCAACGGCCTGCCGGGCCTGCTGCGCTGCATCGACGGCGAGCTGGAGTCCGTGCAGACGCTGCTGGTCGAGGACGGCCTGATCCGCTGCATCTACACGCTGCGCAACCCCGACAAGCTGGCCGGCGTGGCCGTGCCGGCGCCACTGCCGTTCCCGGCAGGCCCTGCAGCGTAGTCAGAGGGTCAGATGAACTGAAGATCGCGGGGCGTGACGCCCTCGAACACGCGCTGCAGCTGGGCCGGGCTCAATCCATACATGCGCTGGAACAGGCCGCCCAGCACGGCGCGGTACTCGTTGAGCACGGGATGGTCGCGGTTCTGGAACAGGTTTTTCTGGTTGACCTCGACCTGCTCGCCCACGATGCGACCGCCCGCGCGCGAGGACAGCCCGCCGCCCAGCAGCCAGTAGGTCGTGCCGTGGCCGTGGTCCGTGCCCTTGTTGCCGTTCTCGCGGAAGGTGCGGCCGAACTCGCTGATCACCACCACCACCGTATGCCGCCAGGCCTCGGGGCCGATCTCCTGGGCAAAGCCGGCCAGGCCCCGGCCCAGCTCGTCCAGCCGCCCGGCCAGCGCGCCCGTGGCGCCGCCCTGGGCCACGTGCGTGTCCCAGCCGCCCACATCGACGAAGCCCAGGTCGAAGCGATCGCGCATCAGGGCCGCCATGCGCTGCGCCACCAGGGCAAAGCCGCGTGCGCTGATGGCATTGCGCCCGGCCTGGTCCATTTCCTCCTGCACGCTGCGCTGCACGGCATCACGCACCGCAAAGCCCTCCTGCACGGCCGGGCCCAGGGCAGTGCCCGCGTACATGGCGGCAATGGCCTGGCTGCGGCGATCGTCCAGGCCGCCCTTGCCCACGGATGCCAGCGCCATGTTGGCGGCCGGCAGGCTGCCGCGCAGCAGCAGCGGAAGCTGGGGCGTGAAGGCCATGGGCGATACCGCCGTGCGGCCATCCTGCCCCAGCACCTGGGCCAGCCGGTTCAGAAAGCCCGACTGGTAGCTGCGGCGCCCGTCCAGGCCCTGGCCCAGCTCGATGGAGTCCTGCGTCTCGAAATGGCTGCGCGACAGGTCGTGCGTGCCCGCAAAGGGCACAAAGCAGGCCTGGCCTGCCTGGAACAGCGGGTGGATGCTGTCCTGCAGCACCGGGTGCAGGCCCCAGCGGTCGTCCAGCGCCAGGGCTCCCCGGGCCTCACCGGGCCGGGCAATGGCGATGCTGGGGCGGGCCTCGTAGTAGAAGTCGCTGTGCGTGGGCACGAGCAGATTGCTGCTGTCATAGGCGCCACGCAGGAATACCAGCAGCAGGCGCGGCGTGGCTGGCTGGGGCGTGGCGGCCTGCAGCCGGCCCAGGTGGGCGGCAAAGGGCAGGGTGGAGGCCAGGGACAGAAAGTGGCGTCGCTGCATGGACAGTCTCCCGGGGGTCAGCGGAACATCATTTCGGGGGCGGACAGGAAGTAGGTATTCCAGTCCGCCGGATTGCGGGCCTGGGCCAGTGCCGCCTGCGTGGCCTGGCTCCACTGCGGCAGGCGCTGGCGCACGCTGGCCAATTCCGACAGCGTGGGGTAGGGCGGCTTCTCCAGCGCGTCTGCGGGGTCGGCGCGGAACAGCACGGCGCTGCGCGTGGCGATCTGGCGCGCCACCTCGAAGCGCGCCGCCATCTGGCCCGAGCTGGCCCAGTCGGACTGCATCTGCGGATAGCCGTCCGGCGTCTCGTGCGCATAGAGGTTCTGCCCCAGCCGGTTGACCCAGCCCAGCACCGGCGCCACGTCGGCCGCCACGCGCTGGTCCACCGACAGCCGCGTGGCGGCCAGCACGTAGTGCAGCGGATCGCGGAACTTGCGGCCGAAGCGGGCGGCCTCGGGATCGGCCAGCAGCGTGGCCACGGTGGCCGCGATATCGCCCCGGCTGCGCGTGAAGGCCTGGGCCGTGCGCTGCACCAGGGCGGGCGGCGGATCGTCGGCAATGAAGAACACCGCCAGCTTGCGCGCGATGAACTGCGCCGTGGCCGGCGAGGCGACGATGCGGTCCAGCGCCTCCTGGACCTCGGCCATGCCGCGTGCGTGCAGGGGCTGGCCCAGGAAGGTCTTGGGGCCGTAGTCGTGCCGGTTGGGGTTGAACTCGAAAAAGCCCGAGCGCAGGTAGTCGCCCTGGCGCTCGGGGCGCATGCGCGGCGGCGGCGTGCCGGCCGGCTGCAGGCTGATGCCCACGCCGGTCAGGATGCGCGCCATCTCCTGCACATCGGCCTGGGTGTAGCCGCTGCCCACGCCCATGGTGTGCAGCTCCAGCAGTTCGCGCGCGTAGTTCTCGTTGATGCGGCCTGCCGCATTGCTGGCGTTGTCCAGGTAGCGCAGCATGGCCGGGTGGCGCAGCGAGGCCTCCAGCAGGCTGCGAAAGCTGCCCAGCGCATGCGGGCGTATGGCCTGCTCCTCGTAGTCGCCCACCCAGGCGCGGATATCGGCCTTGCGCAGGCTGACGCTGAAATGGTTCATCCAGAACCAGGTCATCTGCTCCTGCAGCTGCGCCGGCGAGTACAGCGCGCGGATCACGAAGCGCTTCTGGGCATCGTTGCCCAACTGGTTCAGCGTGCGCTGGTAGGTCTGCTGCAGCGTGGCCTTTTCATCGGCCGATGCCGCCTCCTGCACGGCCTTGCGCTGGGTCTCCAGTTCCAGCAGCACCTCGTTCATGGGGCGCTGGCTGATGCCCAACTGGTCAATCCGCTGCTGTGCCTGCGGCGGCAGCGGCCGGGGGCCGGGCTGCAACTGCCGGGCCAGCCAGGCCTTCAGGCCCAGGCGCTGCAGCTGTGCATCCTCGCTGTCGGTGGCGCCCCAGGTCACGCGGTCCAGCCATTGCTGGCGCTGCGCGGCGGTGAGGGGCGCATCGGGCAGGGTATGGAGTGCAGGCGTTGCGGAGGAGGGCGGCGCCTGCAGGGGCGCGCAGCCCGTGGCCAGGGTGATGGCGCAGAACGTGAGAGCGATGGCGAACGGCGATGTGCGGCGCATGGTGTCTCGGTGGGTAGGGGCATCCATTTGATGCCAGCATCCTCCGCCCATGTGCTTCGCCCTGTAAAGCGCCGGTAGCAAAAAGTAAAAGGCAAAAAAAGCGGAGTGTGAAGCACTCCGCTTTTTTTGAGGGACCCGGCCTTATTTGCTGGGCCGGCTCGCGCATTCCGCGCACTGTCCGTACAGGGCCATCGAATGGTCCTGGATCACCCAGCCCTTGGCCTTGGCGATCAGGTTCTGGCGCTTTTCGATATCGGGATCGTAGAACTCCTCGACCTTGCCGCAGCTGGTGCACACGAAGTGGTCGTGGTGCTGGCCTTCATTGAGTTCGTAGACGGCCTTGCCGCTCTCGAAATTGCTGCGGATGAGGATGCCGGCCTGCTCGAACTGCGTGAGCACGCGGTAGACCGTGGCCAGGCCGATGTCCGAGCGTTCGTCCAGCAGCACGCGGAACACGTCTTCGGCCGTCATGTGGCGTTGCGCACCCGTCTGGAAGATCTCCAGGATCTTCAGGCGGGGAAGCGTGGCCTTCAGGCCGGTACTCTTGAGTTCGTCGATGTTCTTCATGTCTGGGTCTTTGGCAGAGACTGCCCGCTGGACTGCCACCATGGCAGGCGCGGGGCGGCGAACAAAATGGCCCTGGTGCCAGGGGCGTCGCATGATCGCAAGCCCTAGGGACCAGCCGCTACAATGATCCACGATCATATCCCTATGCTGATACCAATGCATGTTCAAGCCCGTTGCCGCACGAGTGCGGCCCTGATGCTGTTGATCGGGGTGGCGCTGGCAGGCTGCAGCAGCCTCGATGGCGCCGCGCACCGAGTCGCCAATGTCGTCACTCCCTACAAGGTCGAGGTCGTCCAAGGCAACTTCGTCTCTCGTGAACAGGTCGAGGCCCTGCAGCCCGGCATGAGCCGCCAGCAGGTGCGCGACATTCTCGGCACGCCGCTGGTCACCAGCGTATTCCACGCCGACCGCTGGGAATATGTGTTCACCATCAAGCGCCCCGGCGTCGATTCGCAGGTGCGCAAGCTGACCGTCTTCTTCAACGGCGACCTGTTTGCCCGCTCCGAAGGCGACGAGATGCCCACCGAGGCCGAATTCGTCGCCAGCCTGGGCTCCAAGAAGAAGCTGGGCAAGATTCCGCAGCTGGAAGCCAGCGAGGAGCAGCTGTCCAAGTTCCCGGCTGCCAAGCCTGTGGAAGAGCCCGTGGCCGCCGAGCCGCCGCCCACAGCGGCCAGCTACCCGCCACTGGAATCCGGCGCCCGTTGATATCGCCGCCCGCGCGCCGCAAGGCATGCGGGCGTTTTTCCGTGGATGAAGGCCGCTGCAGCGCCTGTCTGGCGCCGCTTTTGCCTGCTGTCCATGCATTGAGCTTGTGCATCCCTTTCCCGACATGAACGCCACGACTGCCACTTCCTCCAGCAACAACCAGCGCCTGCGTGTGGCCGTGGCCGGCGCCTCCGGCCGCATGGGCCGCATGCTGATCGAGGCCATCGCGCAAAGCGATGACCTTGCGCTGGCCGCCGCGCTGGACCGCGCCGACAGCCCTTCGCTGGGCACCGACCCCTCGGCCTTCCTGGGCCAGCCCAGCGGCATCGCCATCGAAAGCGATGTGCGTGCCGCGCTGTCCAAGGCCGATTGCCTGATCGACTTCACGCGCCCCGAAGGCACGATGGACCACCTGGCCATCTGCGCCGAGTTGGGCGTCAAGCTGGTCATCGGCACCACGGGCTTCAGCGACGAGCAAAAGGCCCGCATCGCCGAGTACGCCCAGCGCACGGCCGTGGTGCTGTCGCCCAACATGAGCGTGGGCGTGAACGTCACCTTCAAGCTGCTGGAGATGGCGGCCAAGGCGCTGTCCAGCGGCTATGACATCGAAGTCGTCGAGGCCCACCACCGCCACAAGGTCGATGCCCCCTCGGGCACGGCCCTCAAGATGGGCGAGGTCATCGCCGAAGCTCAGGGCACGAAGCTGGCCGACCGCGCCGTCTACGAGCGCTTCGGCCACACCGGCGCGCGCGAGGACAACACCATCGGCTTTGCCACCGTGCGCGGCGGCGACATCATCGGCGACCACACGGTGCTGTTCGCGGGCACGGGCGAGCGCATCGAGATCTCGCACAAGTCCAGCAGCCGTGCCGGCTATGCGCAGGGCAGCCTGCGGGCGGCACGCTTCCTGGCAGGCAAGGCAACGGGTCAGTACGACATGAACGATGTCTTGGGTCTGTGATGGCACAGACCCTGGGCCGTAGCGCCGCGTACCTCTCTTTGGCCATACGGGCGAGATAAAGACCATGACCGGCCCACTCTGGCTCTGGTGGCAGCAAGGCGACACCGTGGCGCGCGGCACGGCGCTGCTGCTGCTAGCGCTGTCGGTGGCCAGCTGGGTGGTCATCGTCTGGAAGATCTGGTTCATGGCCGCCAGCCGCCGCCGCGTTCCACAGGCCATTGCGGCCTTCTGGAGTGCGCCGGACCTGGCCACGGGCCAGGCTCGCATGGCCGAGGGCGATCGCCAGCAACTGGTGGTGCCCATGGCCGGGGCCGTGTCCCAGGCCCTCGCGCCCACGGGCGGCAGCGGCATGGCGCTCTCGGGGCGCGCAGCGCGCTCCGTGCGCCTCACGCGCGGCCTGCGCCAAGCGCTGCAGTCGGCCAGCCACCAGCTTCAATGGGGCCAGACCCTGTTGGCCACCGTGGGCGCCACGGCGCCCTTCGTCGGCCTGCTGGGCACCGTCTGGGGCATTCACCACGCGCTGGCCACATTGGCCGGCAGCGGACAGATCGGCATCGAGCAACTGGCCGGCCCTGTGGGCGAGGCCCTGGTGATGACGGCAGCCGGCCTGGCCGTGGCCCTGCCAGCCGTGCTGGCCTATAACCTGCTGGGCCGCGCCGCCGCCCAGATGGAAGCCCTGCTCGAAGGCTTTGCCCATGACCTGCAGGCCATGTTCGGCCTGGAGCAGCCCGGGCAGGCGCAGCCGGATGACGGCATGCCCGTCGCCGGCCTGCCGGCCGGCCCCATGGAAGCGCCCTGACCGGGCGGCCAGGCAGGAGCGCACATGGCCTTCGGACGACTGAGCGGCAAGGAGAGCGCCCCCCAGCCCATGCACGCCATCAATGTCACCCCGCTGGTGGACGTGATGCTGGTGCTGGTGGTCATCTTCATTCTTGCGGCACCCATGCTGGCTGCCTCCCTGCGCGTGCAATTGCCCCAGGCCCAGGGCACCCAGCCCATGGCGGCAGCGGGCGAGGACGATGCGCTGCTGCTGGAGGTCGATGCGCAGGGCGCGCTCTGGGTGCAGGGCCAGCCCACCACGCCCGAGGCACTGCGCGAGCGTCTGGCCCGGCTTGGCGCCCGCAATCCCCAGGCCGAGCTGCAATTGCGTGCCGACCAGGCCGTGCCCTATGGCCGCGTGGCCGAGCTCATGGGCTGGGCCCACGCGGCGGGCCTGACGCGCATGGGCTTCGTGGCAGAGCCTGCGCGAAGCCAGGAGGGCCGGTCCGCCGCCGTCCTGGGCCCTTCCGGCGCCGGGCGCTGAAGCGCCGCCGGGCCTGCGTCCGCGAACCTATTCCTGTCCTTCGGGCCAGCGCTCGCTGCCCGCCAGCCGCAGATGCTGGCCATGGTCCGAGGAACGCTGGTACAGGCTTAGCCCGAACAGCGGCAGCATGCCGATCAGGTGGTCGAAGATCGCGCCCTGTATGGCCTCGTACTCCACCCAGACCGTGGTGCTGGTGTAGCAAAACAGCTCCAGCGGCACGCCCATGGGCGAAGGCTCCATGGTGCGCACCAGCAAAAACATGTTCGGCGTCTTGTGGATGTGCGGATGGCGCAGCAGGTAGGCGTATGCATAGGCCTTGAAAACGGCCAGATTGCTGAGTTGCTGCGCGGCCATCTCGCTGCCTGCAGGCGCGTCGGCCATGCGCAGGTCGCCGCTGCGGGTCCAATGGTCCTTCAGGGGCTCCAGCAGCGCCAGTTTCTGCCGCTGCTCGGGCGTCAGCAGGCGGATGGTGTGGGCGTCTATGTGCAGCGAGCGGCGGATGCGGCGCCCGCCCGACTCGAACATGCCGCGCCAGTTCTTGTAGCTGTCGCTCATCAGCCGCCAGGTGGGAATGGTGGTGATGGTCTTGTCCCAGTTCTGCACCTTCACCGTGTGCAGCGCGATGTCGATCACGAAGCCATCGGCGCCGACCTGGGGCATCTCTATCCAGTCGCCCACGCGCAGCATGTCGTTGGAGCCCAGCTGCACGCCGGCCACGAAGGACATGATGGTGTCCTTGAAGATCAGCATCAGCACGGCCGAGGCCGCGCCCAGGCCCGACAGCAGCAACAGCGGCGAGCGGTCCACCAGGGTGGCGACGATGAGCACGATGGCGATCAGGAACACCAGCAGCTTGCCCAGCTGCACATAGCTCTTGATCGAGTGGGCCTGCGTGGCCTTGCGCTCTTCCTTGAGCTCGTGCGCCTCGTTCATGGCGTTGAGCAGGGCGCTGATCACGCGGGCCACGTGGTAGATGGTGCAGGCGATGGCCAGGTTCAGGATCAGCGTGGCCCACTGCGGCTGCAGCTGCGGTATGGCCTGCACGCCCGACTGCATGAGCAGCGAAGGCACGGCCTTGGCCAGCCGCTGCAGCACGCTGTCGTGCAGCAGCACCTGCGCCCATTCCATCTCCACCAGCGTGCTGCGCATGCGCGGAAGCACGCGCAGCAGCAGCCATTGCACGACAAACCCCGCCGAGCGGGCCAGCAGCACCAGCGCACACAGCGCGGCCAGGGCCTGCATGACGGGATCCCAGCCGGAAATCAAAGACCAGTTCAGCAAGAAAAACTCCAGGGCGTTGCAGTGCCGGCCTGCCTGCGGCCGGCACCATGAGGCCGCGCGCAGTGGCGGCATGCCCGGGAGATGCGCATCGGTTCCTGCGCAAGCCCGGGCTGGCGATGGAGGAACGCCTGCGGCATGGCGCCGCAGAGCTGGCAAGCATACGCAGTGCGGCTTTTCCCCGTGCCACAGGCGGGCAAGCGGCCGCCGATGACGCAGTACCGCCTGCGGGCTTGTGGGCGGCTTCGGGCACGGCCGGGCCGGGGGCCTAAAATCGCCGGTTGATTCCGGCAATCCACCTTGTCAGGCCCCTGGGCCGCAGCACCATGCAAGAGAAATACAACCACATCGACGTTGAGCGCGCAGCGCAAGACCACTGGTCCGCCCGCGACGCTTACCGCGTGACCGAAGACCAGGCCAAGCCCAAGTTCTACGCCTGCTCCATGCTGCCCTACCCCAGCGGCAAGCTGCACATGGGCCATGTTCGCAACTACACCATCAACGACATGCTGACGCGCCAGCTGCGCATGAAGGGCTACAACGTCCTCATGCCCATGGGCTGGGACGCCTTCGGCCTGCCGGCCGAGAACGCTGCGCTCAAGAACAAGGTGCCGCCCGCGCAGTGGACCTACGACAACATCGCCTACATGAAAAAGCAGATGCAGGCGATGGGGCTGGCCATCGACTGGAGCCGCGAGATCGCCACCTGCGACCCCGACTACTACAAGTGGAACCAGTGGCTGTTCCTGAAGATGCTGGAAAAGGGCATTGCCTACCGCAAGACCCAGGTCGTGAACTGGGACCCGGTGGACCAGACCGTGCTGGCCAACGAGCAGGTCATCGACGGCCGCGGCTGGCGCACGGGCGCGCCGGTCGAAAAGCGCGAAATCCCCGGCTACTACCTGAAGATCACCGACTACGCCCAGGAGCTGCTGGACCATGTCCAGGTGGGCGGCGACAAGGCCACGCTGACCGGCTGGCCTGAAAAAGTCCGCCTGATGCAGGAAAACTGGATCGGCAAGAGCTCCGGCGTGCGCTTTGCGTTCACCCACGACATCCGTGGCGCCGACGGCCAGCCCATCCAGGACGGCCGCCTGTACGTGTTCACCACGCGTGCCGACACCATCATGGGCGTGACGTTCTGCGCAGTGGCGCCCGAGCATCCGCTGGCCCTGCACGCCGCCGCCACGAGCCCCAAGCTGGCCGCCTTCATCGAAGAGTGCAAGAAGGGCGGCACCACCGAGGCCGAACTCGCGGTCAAGGAAAAGGAAGGCCTGCCCACGGGCCTGTTCGTCACGCATCCGCTGACGGGCGCCCAGGTCGAGGTCTGGGTCGGCAACTACGTGCTCATGAGCTACGGCGACGGCGCCGTCATGGGCGTGCCCGCGCATGACGAGCGCGACTTCGCCTTTGCGAAGAAGTACGGCATCGCCATCCGCCAGGTCATCGCGGTCGAAGGCGAGACCTTCAGCACCGAGGCATGGGCCGACTCGTACGGCGACAAGCAGCGCGCTGTCTGCATCGAATCCGGCGAACTCGACGGCCTGCCCCATGCGGCGGCCGTGGACAAGGTGGCCGAACTGCTGGCGGCCAAGGGCCTTGGCGAGAAGAAAACCACCTGGCGCCTGCGCGACTGGGGCGTGAGCCGCCAGCGCTACTGGGGCACGCCGATTCCCATCATCCACTGCGAGGACTGCGGCGCCCAGCCCGTGCCCGCCAAGGACCTGCCCGTGGTCCTGCCCCAGGACCTGGTGCCCGATGGCTCGGGCAACCCCCTGATCAAGAGCGAAGCCTTCCACGCCGGCGTGGTCTGCCCCTGCTGCGGCAAGAGCGCGCGCCGCGAGACCGACACCATGGACACCTTCGTGGACTCGTCCTGGTACTTCATGCGCTATTGCGACGCCAGGAACAGCGAGCAGATGGTGGCGGAAGGCGCCGAGTACTGGATGCGGGACCAGAATGCCGCCACCGGCGGCAGCGGCATGGACCAGTACATCGGCGGCATCGAGCACGCCATCCTGCACCTGCTGTACGCGCGCTTCTGGACCAAGGTCATGCGTGACCTGGGCCTGGTCAAGGTCGATGAGCCCTTCACCAAGCTGCTGACCCAGGGCATGGTGCTCAACCACATCTACAGCCGCCGCACGGCCAAGGGTGCCAAGGAGTACTTCTGGCCCAAGGATGTCGAGCATGTGTTCGACGAGACCGGCAAGATCGTGGGCGCCAAGCTCAAGGCCGAGGTGGACAGCGCCGATGGCCTGCTGCCCGTGGGCACGGACATCGACTACGAGGGCGTGGGCACCATGTCCAAGTCCAAGAACAACGGCATCGATCCGCAGGAGCTGATCGAGAAGTACGGCGCCGACACCGCGCGCCTGTACACCATGTTCACCGCGCCGCCCGAGCTGACGCTGGAATGGAACGATGCCGCCGTCGAAGGCAGCTACCGCTTCCTGCGCCGCGTCTACAACTTCGGCGCCAAACTGTCGCAGATGGACATGACCGGTGCCGTGCAAAGCGTGGCCGGCGCCAAGTCGCTGGACGACGTGGAGTTCGGCAAGGCCGCCAAGTCCCTGCGCCTGGAGATCCACACCGTGCTCAAGCAGGTGGAATACGACTACCAGCGCATGCAGTACAACACCGTGGTCTCGGGCGCCATGAAGATGATCAACGCGCTGGAGGACTTCAAGTCCTTCGACGACGCGGGCGCCCAGGTGGCGCTGATCGAAGGCTTCGGCATCCTGCTGCGCGTGCTCTACCCGGCCACGCCCCACCTGGCCCATGCGCTGTGGAGCGAACTGGGCTACGCCGCCCACCTGGGCGACGTGCTGGATGCGCCCTGGCCCCAGGTCGATCCCCAGGCGCTGGTGCAGGACGAGATCTCTCTGGTGCTGCAGGTCAACGGCAAGCTGCGCGGGGCCATCCTGGTGTCCTCGACGGCCGACAAGGCCGAGATCGAGCGCATTGCCCTGGCCAACGAGGAATGCCAGAAGTTCACCAACGGTGCCGTGCCCAAGAAGGTGATCGTGGTGCCTGGCCGCCTCGTGAACGTCGTGGTCTGACCCCCTGGGCGCCGGGCCTGCCCGGCGCTCGCAAGGAACAAGCATGCAAAAACGTACCCTGCTCACCGCCCTGGCCCTGGCTCCGCTGCTGGGGGCCTGCGGCTTTCGCCTGCGGGGGGTGCCGACCTTCGTGTTCCGCTCGCTGTACATCCAGGCGGGCCGGGGCTCTCCGGTAGCGCGGGAGCTGTCGCGCAATCTGGCCAGTGCCAGCGACAAGCTGACCGTGCTGCGCGATCCGGCATCGCCCGACGATGCCGAAGCGATCTTCCAGATCGTCAGCGAGCGGCAGGAGCGGGTCATCGTCGGCATGAACGCGCTGGGCCAGGTGCGCGAGTTGCAGCTGCGCCTGCGCGTGCGCTTCAAGCTGCGCACGCCCAATGGCGACGAGCCGATTCCCGAGACCGAAATCCTGCAGCAACGCGATGTGACGTACAACGAAACCAACGCGCTGTCCAAGGAAGCCGAGGAAGCCATGCTCTACAAGGACATGCGCACCGACATCGTGCAGCAGTTGCTGCGCCGTCTGGCCGCCGTCAAGAGCCTGACCTGAGCCCCATGCAGCTTGCCCTGAACCAGCTTGGCGGCCATCTGGCCAAGGGCCTGCGCCCGCTTTATGTGCTGCACGGCGACGAGCCGCTGCAGCAGCAGGAGGCGGCCGATGCCATCCGCGCCGCGGCGCGCGCGGCCGGCTATACCGAGCGCAGCAGCTATACCGTGGCCGGCGCGCATTTCGACTGGAGCGCCGTGCTGGCGGCCGGTGGCTCGCTGTCGCTGTTCGCCGACCGGCAGATCGTCGAGATCCGCATTCCCTCGGGCAAGCCCGGCAAGGACGGCGGCGCCGCGCTGCAGCAGATCGCCGAGTCCGCGCGGGGCAACGACAGCACGCTCACCCTGGTCCTGCTGCCGCGCCTGGACAAGGCCACCAAGACGGGGGCCTGGTTCAGCGCGCTGGAGGCCCAGGGCATGACGCTGCAGATCGATCCCATTGAGCGCGCCCAGTTGCCGGCCTGGATTGCCCAGCGGCTGGCGGCCCAGGGCCAGCGCGTCGCACCCGGCGAGGAAGGGCAGCGCACGCTGCAGTTCTTTGCCGACCGTGTCGAAGGCAACCTGCTGGCCGCGCACCAGGAAATCCAGAAGCTCGCGCTGCTGCATCCCGAGGGTGAACTGAGCCAGGCGCAGGTCGAGCAGGCCGTGCTCAATGTGGCGCGCTACGACGTGTTCAAGCTGTCGGAGGCTGTGTTGGGCGGGCAGCTGGCGCGCGTCTCGCGCATGCTCGATGGCCTGCAGGCCGAAGGCACGGCCGAGGTGCTGGTGCACTGGACCCTGGCCGAGGACATCCGCGCCATCTGCCGCGTGAGGGACGCCATGGCCGCAGGCCAGCCCCTGCCGATGGCGCTGCGCGCCCAGCGCATCTGGGGCGTCAAGGAACGCTTGTTCGAGCGCCTGCTGCCGCGCATCACCGACGCCCAGGCCGCGCGCCTGCTGCAATCGGCCCACGCGGTGGACGGCATCGTGAAGGGCCTGGCCTTCGAAGGCTGGCCGCGCGACGGCTGGCAGGCCCTGCGCCGCCTGGCCGTGGACCTGGCCCAGGCCGGCGCCAAGGGCTGACGTACCGTTCCTAGCGCGTCTTTTCCAACTGCGCCTGGGCCTTGGTGGCCCAGGTCTCAAGGTTGTCCAGCAGGTCCTTCTGGCTGAAGGAGCAGCTTTCCTCACTGAACAGCGCGCTGGACTCCAGTCGGTCCAGCAGATTGAGCAGCACTTCGCCGTAGCGCGGCGGCAGGGCCTGCAGCAACTCCGACGAGGCCCTGGCCTGCTGTCCGAGCATGGCGGCCGACAGCTGCTGCTGTGCCAGTTGGGCGAAGCCGGCATGCAGCTGGGCGAGCTGCTGGGCGGCGAGAAGAGTGTCGTGGCTGGTGGACATGGCGGGAAAACCTCTGCGTACTGGGCAGCAGTGTAGGGTGGCCGCGACATCCTGCCGGCCGCCGCAACGCGGGGTTTGCCCTCTGGCGGCCGTGCGCAGACGCACCCTGGCCGCATCGCAGCCGCATGTCGGCGCGGGGCATGCCCGGTCCCGGTGCGCAAATGGGCGCAACTCGGCGAGAATCTCGGAATGAACGCGCTCAATATCGTCGAATACACCCACAACCTGGGCGTTCAGGCCAAAGTGGCCTCCGCCCAGATGGCCCGAGCCTCGGCTGCCGTCAAAAGCCGCGCCCTGCTGGCGCTGGCGCGCCTGCTGCGGGAGAACGTGGAGCCGTTGCAGACCGACAACGCCCGTGACCTCGACCGCGCCGTGGCCAACGGCCTGTCCGCACCCATGGTGGACCGCCTGCGCCTGACGCCCAAGGTGCTTGAAACCTGTGCCCAGGGCTGCGAACAGCTGGCATCCATGGCCGACGTGATCGGCGAGATCATCGGCATGAAGCAAATGCCCAGCGGCATCCGCGTGGGCCAGATGCGCGTGCCCATCGGCGTGTTCGGCATGATCTACGAGAGCCGCCCCAACGTGACCATCGAGGCGGCCAGCCTCAGCATCAAGAGCGGCAACGCCTGCATCCTGCGCGGCGGCTCGGAAGCCATCGACTCCAACAAGGCACTGGCCGCCCTCGTGGCCAGGGCGCTGGCCGAAGCCGGCCTGCCCGAGCACGGCGTGCAGCTGGTGCAGACCACGGACCGCGAGGCCGTGGGCCAGCTCATCGCCATGCCCGACTACGTGGACGTCATCATCCCGCGCGGCGGCAAGGGCCTGATCGAGCGCATCAGCCGCGAGGCCAAGGTGCCCGTCATCAAGCACCTGGACGGCAATTGCCACACCTATGTCGATGATCCCTGCGACATCGCCATGGCCGTCAAGGTGGCCGACAACGCCAAGACCAACAAGTACAGCCCCTGCAACGCCAGCGAGAGCCTGCTGGTGGCGCGCGGCGTGGCCGCCGAGTTCCTGCCGCAGATCGGCGCCATCTACGCCGCCAAGGGGGTCGAGATGCGCGGCTGCCCCGAATCGCTGGCCATCCTGAAGTCCGTGGCCGGTGCCCAACTGGCCGAGGCCACCGAGCAGGACTGGAGCGAGGAATACCTGGCGCCCATCATCAGCGTCAAGATCGTCGCGGGTGTGGACGAAGCCATCGCCCACATCAACCGCTACTCCAGCCACCACACGGATGCCATCCTCACGCGCGACCACATGCATGCCCAGCGCTTTCTGCGCGAGGTGGACTCGGCCAGCGTCATGGTCAATGCCAGCACCCGCTTTGCCGATGGCTTCGAGTACGGCCTGGGCGCGGAAATCGGCATCAGCACCGACAAGTTCCATGCGCGCGGTCCTGTGGGCATCGAAGGTCTCACCTCGCTCAAATACGTGGTGCTGGGTGAAGGCGAAGTCCGCACCTGACCGGACCGTGCTGCGCGCCGGCAGGCACCCTGCCGGGACGCCCCGCGCCGGGATGCCCCGCGCCGGCACCGCAGCACCGCAATGAACCCATGAAAATCATCATTCTTGGCGCCGGCCGTGTGGGCTACAGCGTGGCCGAAAGCCTGGTGTCCGAACGCAACGACATCACGGTGATCGACACCGATGCGCGCCGCCTGCGCGAGCTGGAGTCGCGCTTCGACCTGCGCGGCGTCGTGGGCAACGGTATCGATCCCCAGGTGCTGGCCGAGGCCGGAGCCAAGGACACGGACCTGCTGATCGCCTGCGCCGCGCTCGACGAAACCAACCTGGTGTGCTGCAAGCTGGCCCAGGTGCTGTTCGAGATTCCCACCCGCATCGCGCGCGTGCGCTCCTCGGGCTTTGGCGATGACGAGACGCTGCTGGGCAAGGAAGGCTTCGGCGTGGACCGCATCATCTGCCCCGAGGAGTCGCTGACCAACTACATCAGCAAGCTCATCGAGTTCCCCGAAGCCATGCAGGTGCGCGCCTTCGCGGGCGGACGCGCCGCGCTGGCCTCGGTGCGTGCGCGCGACGGCGCCCCCGCCGTCGGCAAGCACATCGGCGAGCTGCGCGACTGCATGCCCGAGCTGGCCATGCGCATCGTGGCCATCTACCGGCGTTTCCTGGAGGAGCCCGACCGCTTCGTGCGCTGCGACGGCAACACCCGCATCGAGCCCGGCGACGAAGTCTTCATCCTGGCCGCGCGCGAGCATGTGGCCGAGGTGCTGCGCGCCATCCACCAGCCCGCGGGCCGGCCTTCGCGCCCCGTCTACCGCATCATGATCGCCGGTGGCGACCAGGTCAGCCTGCGCCTGGCGCTGCAGCTGTCGCGCGTGCCGGGCCGCTTTCACATCAAGATCATCGAGCCCGACGAGCAGCGCTGCCAGGACCTGGCCTCGCTGCTTCCGGCCGAGGTGCTGGTGCTGCACGGCGATGCCACCGACGAAGACCTGCTGGCCGATGAAAGCGTGGAGGACGTGGACCTGTTCCTGGCCCTCACCGACGACGACGAAAACAACATCATGGCCAGCCTGCTGGGCAAGCGCATGGGCGCGCGGCGCGTGCTCTCGCTGATCACGCGGCGCGCCTATGCCGACCTGATGCACGGCACGCAGATCGACATTGCGCTGTCGCCGGCCCAGGCCATGCTCGGCGAGCTGCTGGCCTATGTGCGCCGCGGCGACGTGCAGGCCGTGCACAGCCTGCGCCGGGGCGTGGCCGAGGCGCTGGAGATCGTGGCGCGCGGCGACCGCAAGAGCTCGCGCGTGGTCGGCCGCAAGGTCGAGGACCTGCGCGTGCCCGAGGATGCGCACATCGGCCTCATCGTGCGCGGCATTCCCGAAGGCGTGCCGGCCGACGAGATCGCGGCCGGCGCCGAGCCCGAGGTCATCATCCCGCGCGGCAACACCGTGATCGAGAGCGGCGACCACGTGGTCTTCTTCCTGCCCCACAAGCGGCTGGTGCGGGACGTGGAAAACCTGTTCCGCGTCAGCGCCACCTTCTTCTGAGCCCATACCCATGCGCGACCTGTTCCCCGTCCTGCGCGTGCTTGGCATGCTCATGGTCATGTTCGCGCTGTCCATGCTGCTGCCCTTTGCCGTGTCCTGGTTTGCCGACGACGGCATCTGGCGCATCTACCCCTGGGCCATCGGCATCACGGCGGCGGCGGGGCTGTCGCTGTGGGTAGGCCTGGACCATTTCCGGCGCGAGCTGCAGCCGCGCCACGGCGTCATCCTCGTCACCCTGGTCTGGGTGGTGCTGCCGCTGTGCGCCATGCTGCCGCTGGTGCTGGGCCTGGGCCATGTGGGCCTGAGCATCAGCTTCACCCATGCCTATTTCGAGGCCGTCTCGGGCCTGACGACGACGGGCGCCACCGTGCTCACGGGGCTGGACGCATTGCCCGTGTCCATCAATGTCTGGCGCACCTTCCTGCAATGGCTGGGCGGCATGGGCATCCTGATCCTGGCCGTGGCCATCCTGCCGCTGCTGGGCGTGGGCGGTGCCCAGCTGTTCCGCGCCGAGGCCGCCGGCCCCATCAAGGACACCAAGCTGACGCCGCGCATGACCGAGACCGCCAAGGGCCTGTGGGGCGTCTACGGCGTGTTCTCGCTGGCCTGTGCACTGGCCTTCTGGGCCGCGGGCATGGAGCCGCTGGATGCGCTGATGCACATGTTCGCCACGGTGAGCCTGGGCGGCCTGTCCTCGCACGACGCCAGCTTCGCCTACTTCGACTCGCCGCTGATCGAGCTGATCGCCCTGGTCTTCATGCTGCTGGCCAGCTGCAACTTCGCGCTGTACTTCGTGGCCATGCGCAAGGGCCGCTGGGACGGCTTCTGGCGCGACCCCGAAATGCGCGCCACGCTGGCCGTGCTGCTGGGCGGCGGGCTCATCGTCGCGCTGCTGCTGTGGGCCAAGGGCGTGTACGGGCCTGTCGAGGCGCTGCGCTACGGCATCTTCCACGTGGTCTCGGTGGCCACGACCACGGGCTTCACCACCGTCGACTACCTGAGCTGGCCCGTCTTCGCGCCCGTGCTCATGCTGCTGCTGTCGGGCGTGGCCACCAGCGCGGGCTCCACGGGTGGCGGCATCAAGATGGTGCGCATGCTCATCCTGCTCAAGCAGGCGCGGCGCGAGCTCACGCGGCTCGTGCACCCGCGCGCCATGCAGCCCGTGCGGCTGGGCAACGGCGTGGTGGACGACCGCATGATCTTCTCGGTGCTGGCCTTCATGCTGGTCTATGGCGCCACCGTGATCACGCTCAGCATGGTGCTGCTGCTCACCGACCTGGACCCGGTGACCGCCTTTTCCGCCGTGCTGGCCAGCGTGCACTGCATGGGGCCGGGCCTGGGCGCGCTGGGGCCGAGCTCCAACTATGCTGTGCTCACCGACTTCCAGACCTGGATCTGCACCCTGGCCATGCTGCTGGGGCGCCTGGAAATTCTCAGTTTCATGGCGCTGCTTTCCCCGGCTTTCTGGCGCCGATGATGCCGAAGAGACTAGGGAAAACACTTAGACCATGGTCCAATCTCTACAATTGCCCCCCACCGCCGTACCCAGAGGGTCTTTATGGTTCCACATCTCATCACGGCCCTGACAGGCCCGATCAACGAGCTTGAGCAGCGCATCCTCGACTCCATGCCGGCGATCGAGCGCTGGTTCCGGCTCGAATGGATGGAACACACGCCGCCTTTCTATTGCTCGGTGGACATCCGCAACGCCGGCTTCAAGCTCGCGCCCGTGGATACCAACCTGTTTCCTGGCGGCTGGAACAACCTGACCGACGAAATGCTGCCGCTGGCCGTGCAGGCGGCCATGGCGGCGATCGAGAAGATCTGCCCCGAAGCGCGCAACCTGCTCATCATTCCCGAGAACCACACGCGCAACACCCATTACCTGGCCAACGTGGTGCAGCTCAAGCGCATCTTCAACATGGCCGGTCTGAATGTGCGCATCGGCTCCATCAGCCCCGATGTGAAGAAGACCACCACCGTCACCCTGCCGCATGGCGACACGGTGACGCTGGAGCCGGTGATCCGCAGCAAGCGCCGCATCGGCCTCAAGGATTTCGATCCCTGCACCATCTTGCTCAACAACGACCTGTCCTCCGGAGTGCCGGGCATCGTCGAGGAGCTGTACGAGCAATACCTGCTGCCGCCCCTGCATGCAGGCTGGAGCGTGCGCCGCAAGAGCCGCCATTTCCAGAGCTACGAGGAAGTGGCCAAGCGCTTCGGCAAGCTGCTGGGCATCGATCCCTGGCTGATCAACCCGCTGTTCGGGCGCAGCGAAGGCATCGACTTCGCCAATGGCGTGGGCATGGAAGGCCTGGCCGAGCAGGTCGATGTGCTGCTGGCCAAGGTGCGCCGCAAGTACAAGGAATACGGCATCAAGGAAAAGCCGTTTGCCATCGTCAAGGCCGACAACGGCACCTATGGCATGGGCGTGATGACCGTGCGCGACGCCAAGGAACTGGCCGAGCTGCCGCGCAAGAGCCGCAACAAGATGGGCATGATCAAGGACGGCCAGACCGTGCACGACGTGATCATCCAGGAGGGCGTGCTCACCCAGGAGCGCATGAACAACGCCGTGGCCGAGCCCGTGGTCTACATGATGGACCGCTACGTGGTCGGCGGCTTCTACCGCATGCACCCCGAGCGCGATGTGGACGAAAACCTCAACGCGCCCGGTGCCGGCTTCGTGCCGCTGGCCTTCCAGCACAGCACCCAGCTGCCCCAGATCGGCGCCCGCCCGGGTGCCAGCATGCCCAATCGCTTCTACATGTACGGCGTGGTGGCCCGGGTCGCCATGCTGGCGGCCAGCTATGAGCTGGAGGCGACCAACCCCAACGCGGAAATCTACGACTGATCGGGGTGCTGTCCGATGCGCTCGTCATCAGGACAGCGGACAATGCCGGCATTTCAATTGACTGAAGCCATCTCCCCACGGGATGGCGCATAGACCTGTGCAGAAAACCAAATCTTCGTTGGCCGCGCTCACCCTGGGCGCCATCGGCGTGGTCTATGGCGATATCGGCACCAGCGTGCTGTATTCGGTCAAGGAGGTGTTCGGCTCCGGCCATGTGCCGTTTACCCAGGAGAACATCTACGGCGTCCTGTCGCTGCTGTTCTGGACGCTGACGGTCATCGTCTCGCTCAAATACGTGGTCCTGGTGCTGCGCGCCGACAACAACGGCGAAGGCGGCCTGGTCGCCATGCTGGCCCTGGCCTCGCAGACCGTCAAGGACAAGCCACGCCTGCGCAGCGTGCTGCTGCTCATCGGCATCTTCGGCACCTCGCTGTTCTATGGCGACGGCGTGATCACGCCGGCCATCTCCGTGCTTTCGGCCGTCGAGGGCCTGGAGGTGGTGTCCCCGCACTTCACCAAGGCGGTGATCCCGCTGACCCTGGTCATCCTGTTCCTGCTGTTCTGGTTCCAGAAGCACGGCACGGCAGGGATAGGGCGCTTTTTCGGCCCCATCACCCTGGTCTGGTTCGCCACCATCGCCGCCCTGGGCATACACCAGATCGCCGGCCATCCGGAAATCCTGGCGGCCATCAGCCCGCACTTCGCGGTGCGCTTCATCTGGGACAACCCCGGCACCAGTTTCATCATCCTGGGCGCCGTCGTGCTGTGCGTGACCGGGGCGGAGGCGCTCTACGCCGACCTGGGCCACTTCGGCAAGAAGCCCATTCGCCTGGCCTGGTTCTCCGTGGCCATGCCTGCCCTCACGCTCAATTACTTCGGCCAGGGTGCGCTGCTGCTGGCCAACCCGGCCGCTGTGAAGAATCCCTTCTACATGATGGCCCCGGCCTGGGCCCTGCTGCCCCTGGTGCTGATGGCCACCATGGCCACGGTCATCGCTTCGCAGGCCCTGATCACGGGCGCCTTCAGCGTCACGCGCCAGGTCATACAGCTGGGCTATCTGCCGCGCCTGGAAGTGCGCCACACCAGCGTGCGCGAGGCCGGCCAGATCTACATGCCCCTGGTCAACTGGAGCCTGTTCGTGGCCATCGCGCTGGCCGTGGTGCTGTTCCGCTCCAGCGGCAACCTGGCGGCCGCCTACGGCATTGCGGTGACGCTGGACATGCTGATCACCACCACGCTGACTTTCTTCGTGATCCGCTACCGCTGGAACTACCCGCTGGCCCTGTGCATTGCCGCCACCGGCTTCTTCTTCCTGGTGGACCTGGCCTTCTTCTCGTCCAACCTGCTCAAGCTGTTCGATGGCGGCTGGTTCCCGCTGCTGATCGGCGGCACGGTGTTCTCGCTGATGATGACCTGGCGCAAGGGCCGCGAGCTGCTGCACCAAAAGCTGCAGGCCGATGCCATCGACCTCAAGAGCTTCCTCGAATCGGTCTGGCGCCATCCCCCGGCGCGGGTGCCGGGCACGGCCGTCTTCCTGTCCGGCGAGCCTGGCACCGTGCCCAACGCCCTGCTGCACAACCTCAAGCACAACAAGGTGCTGCACAGCCAGAACATCTTCGTCACGGTGCGCAACCACGAAATTCCCTGGGTGGGCCTGGACAAGCGTACCGAGATCGAGGCCCTGGGCAGCGACTGCTGGCAGGTCATCATCAACTACGGCTTCAAGAACGAACCCGACGTGCCGGCGGCGCTGTCCCTGCTGCGCCCCCGGGGCTGCCAGCTCGACGCCATGGAGACCAGCTACTTCCTGTCGCGCGATGTCATCATCCCGCGCATCAGCCACCGCATGGCGCCCTGGCGCGAAAAGCTGTTCGCCCAGATGCACCGCAACGCCAGCCGTGTCTCCGACTTCCTGCACCTGCCCAGCAACTCCGTGGTGGAGCTGGGCTCCAAGATCGAGCTGTAGGCGTCGCCCGCGTATCGCACGATCCGCGACTGTGGTGACAGAATCGCGCGATGCGCTTTCTCCGTGACTTGAGTCCCTCCGCCTTTGCGGCCGGCTTCGTGGCCGTGCTCGTGGGCTTCACCAGCTCGGTGGCCCTGGTCTTCCAGGCCGCCCAGGCCTTCCATGCCACGCCCGAGCAGATCACCTCCTGGGTCTGGGCGCTGGGGCTGGGCATGGGCCTGTGCTCCTTGCTGCCCTCGCTGATACTGCGCATGCCCGTCATGGTCGCCTGGTCCACACCAGGCGCTGCCGTGCTGGCCACGGCGGGGCTTGCCGGAGGCTTTTCCATGGGCGAGGCCGTCGGCGCCTTCATCATCAGCGCGGGGCTGATCATCCTGGTGGGTGCCACAGGCTGGTTCGAGCGCGTCATGAACCGCATCCCCATGGAAATCGCTGCCGCCCTCCTGGCGGGCGTACTTGCCAACTTCGGCATGCAGGCCTTTGCCGCCGCCAGGCACGCGCTGCCCCTGGTGCTGGTCATGCTGCTGACCTATCTGCTGTCGCGCCGCCTGGCGCCGCGCTATGCGGTCATCGCCACGCTGGCGGTCTCCATCGCCTGGGTGGCGCTCACCGGCCAGATGCAATGGTCTGCCGTGCATGCAGGCCTTGCCTGGCCGGTCTTCACCATGCCCGAGTTCTCCGTGCCCGCCCTGGTGAGCCTGGCCTTGCCCCTGTTCGTCGTCACCATGGCCTCGCAGAACCTGCCCGGCGTGGCCGTCATCCGCGCCACGGGCTACAACCTGCCCATCTCCCGCATCATCAGCATGACCGGCATCGCCACCCTGGTGC
>NZ_PEFD01000001.1:5000-7500 GCF_002754395.1 Delftia sp. 60 | reverse complement strand
CAGCTTGGGAGACAGAGCACCGGGTGCTAACGTCCGGACTCAAGAGGGAAACAACCCAGACCGCCAGCTAAGGTCCCTAAAATTGGCTAAGTGGGAAACGAAGTGGGAAGGCTAAAACAGTCAGGATGTTGGCTTAGAAGCAGCCATCATTTAAAGAAAGCGTAATAGCTCACTGATCGAGTCGTCCTGCGCGGAAGATGTAACGGGGCTAAGCCAGTTACCGAAGCTGCGGATTTGCAATTTATTGCAAGTGGTAGGAGAGCGTTCTGTAAGCCTGTGAAGGTGCCTGGTAACGGGTGCTGGAGGTATCAGAAGTGCGAATGCTGACATGAGTAGCGTTAAAGGGGGTGAAAAGCCCCCTCGCCGTAAGCGCAAGGTTTCCTACGCAACGTTCATCGGCGTAGGGTGAGTCGGCCCCTAAGGCGAGGCAGAGATGCGTAGCTGATGGGAAACAGGTCAATATTCCTGTACCGATGTGTAGTGCGATGTGGGGACGGAGAAGGTTAGCTCAGCCAACTGTTGGATATGTTGGTTCAAGCCTGTAGTCGTGCCTGGTAGGCAAATCCGCCGGGCTTAGATGAGGGGTGATAACGAGTCTGCTTGCAGACGAAGTGAGTGATACCCTGCTTCCAGGAAAAGCCACTAAGCTTCAGCTACACACGACCGTACCGCAAACCGACACTGGTGCGCGAGATGAGTATTCTAAGGCGCTTGAGAGAACTCTGGAGAAGGAACTCGGCAAATTGATACCGTAACTTCGGGAGAAGGTATGCCGCAAGTAGGTGAACTTGAACAAAGGGAGCCCAAAGCGGTTGCAAAAAATCGGTGGCTGCGACTGTTTAATAAAAACACAGCACTCTGCAAACACGAAAGTGGACGTATAGGGTGTGACGCCTGCCCGGTGCTGGAAGATTAAATGATGGGGTGCAAGCTCTTGATTGAAGTCCCAGTAAACGGCGGCCGTAACTATAACGGTCCTAAGGTAGCGAAATTCCTTGTCGGGTAAGTTCCGACCTGCACGAATGGCGTAACGATGGCCACACTGTCTCCTCCAGAGACTCAGCGAAGTTGAAATGTTTGTGATGATGCAATCTCCCCGCGGAAAGACGGAAAGACCCCATGAACCTTTACTGTAGCTTTGTATTGGATTTTGAACGGATCTGTGTAGGATAGGTGGGAGGCTTTGAAGTGAGGACGCTAGTTCTCATGGAGCCGACGTTGAAATACCACCCTGGTGCGTTTGAGGTTCTAACCCAGGTCCCTTATCGGGATCGGGGACAGTGCATGGTAGGCAGTTTGACTGGGGCGGTCTCCTCCCAAAGCGTAACGGAGGAGTTCGAAGGTACGCTAGTTACGGTCGGACATCGTGACGATAGTGCAATGGCATAAGCGTGCTTAACTGCGAGACTGACAAGTCGAGCAGATGCGAAAGCAGGACATAGTGATCCGGTGGTTCTGTATGGAAGGGCCATCGCTCAACGGATAAAAGGTACTCTGGGGATAACAGGCTGATACCGCCCAAGAGTTCATATCGACGGCGGTGTTTGGCACCTCGATGTCGGCTCATCTCATCCTGGGGCTGTAGTCGGTCCCAAGGGTATGGCTGTTCGCCATTTAAAGAGGTACGTGAGCTGGGTTTAAAACGTCGTGAGACAGTTTGGTCCCTATCTTCCGTGGGCGCTGCAGATTTGAGGAAGCCTGCTCCTAGTACGAGAGGACCGGAGTGGACACACCTCTGGTGTATCGGTTGTCACGCCAGTGGCATTGCCGAGTAGCTAAGTGTGGAAGAGATAACCGCTGAAAGCATCTAAGCGGGAAACTCGTTTCAAGATGAGATCTGCCGGGGCCTTGAGCCCCCTGAAGAGTCGTTCAAGACCAGGACGTTGATAGGCTGGGTGTGGAAGCGCAGTAATGCGTTAAGCTAACCAGTACTAATTGCTCGTGAGGCTTGACCCTATAACTTTGATGACGTTGATCATCAAGGTGGTTATGCCAAGTAAGGCGCAGTCAAAATACAAAGCTGATTACAGACTCTATGAATTCGTTGTGTTGCTCCATGAGCAGCATGACAACAAGTTATGCCTGATGACCATAGCAAGTTGGTACCACTCCTTCCCATCCCGAACAGGACAGTGAAACGACTTTGCGCCGATGATAGTGCGGGTTCCCGTGTGAAAGTAGGTCATCGTCAGGCTCTTACAGCCAAAACGCCCGGCTAGCGCCGGGCGTTTTCTTCTCTCTCCTGCTGAGCAGGGTAGAGAAGAAAACGCAAAAAGCGTTGAAAGTGCAGCGAAAGTTGTGCTAGAATACAAGACTTCACTGATCGCAGTGAGTCGGAAGTAAAGAAAAAATTCTCTGCTTCGATCCTTAAAAATATACAGCCGATAAGCGTGGGCGTTTGAGGCGAACAGCCAAGTTCTTTGGAACTCGGCTCTTTGAAGCCAAAAACGCTCATGAGAATAGAAGTGAAGTTCACTTCAATTCCGTTTTTATGAGTTAG
>NZ_PEFD01000001.1:0-2500 GCF_002754395.1 Delftia sp. 60 | reverse complement strand
TTAACAAAACGGAATGGAAAGTCCGGCCATAGTAGGTGATAGCCCTGTATGTGAAAACCGACTGGTGGTACTGAGCTAGAGAAAAGTAGGGCGGCACGAGAAACCCTGTCTGAATATGGGGGGACCATCCTCCAAGGCTAAATACTCATCATCGACCGATAGTGAACCAGTACCGTGAGGGAAAGGCGAAAAGAACCCCGGGAGGGGAGTGAAATAGATCCTGAAACCGCATGCTTACAAAAAGTAGGAGCCCGCAAGGGTGACTGCGTACCTTTTGTATAATGGGTCAGCGACTTACATTCAGTGGCAAGGTTAACCGAATAGGGGAGCCGTAGAGAAATCGAGTCCGAATAGGGCGTCCAGTCGCTGGGTGTAGACCCGAAACCAAGTGATCTATCCATGGCCAGGATGAAGGTGCCGTAACAGGTACTGGAGGTCCGAACCGACTAGTGTTGCAAAACTAGCGGATGAGCTGTGGATAGGGGTGAAAGGCTAAACAAACTTGGAAATAGCTGGTTCTCTCCGAAAATTTTAGGTAGTGCCTCAAGTATTACCTGCGGGGGTAGAGCACTGTTTAGGCTAGGGGGTCATGGCGACTTACCAAACCTATGCAAACTCCGAATACCGCAGAGTACAGCTTGGGAGACAGAGCACCGGGTGCTAACGTCCGGACTCAAGAGGGAAACAACCCAGACCGCCAGCTAAGGTCCCTAAAATTGGCTAAGTGGGAAACGAAGTGGGAAGGCTAAAAGTCAGGATGTTGGCTTAGAAGCAGCCATCATTTAAAGAAAGCGTAATAGCTCACTGATCGAGTCGTCCTGCGCGGAAGATGTAACGGGGCTAAGCCAGTTACCGAAGCTGCGGATTTGCAATTTATTGCAAGTGGTAGGAGAGCGTTCTGTAAGCCTGTGAAGGTGCCTGGTAACGGGTGCTGGAGGTATCAGAAGTGCGAATGCTGACATGAGTAGCGTTAAAGGGGTGAAAAGCCCCCGCCGTAAGCGCAAGGTTTCCTACGCAACGTTCATCGGCGTAGGGTGAGTCGGCCCCTAAGGCGAGGCAGAGATGCGTAGCTGATGGGAAACAGGTCAATATTCCTGTACCGATGTGTAGTGCGATGTGGGGACGGAGAAGGTTAGCTCAGCCAACTGTTGGATATGTTGGTTCAAGCCTGTAGTCGTGCCTGGTAGGCAAATCCGCCGGGCTTAGATGAGGGGTGATAACGAGTCTGCTTGCAGACGAAGTGAGTGATACCCTGCTTCCAGGAAAAGCCACTAAGCTTCAGCTACACACGACCGTACCGCAAACCGACACTGGTGCGCGAGATGAGTATTCTAAGGCGCTTGAGAGAACTCTGGAGAAGGAACTCGGCAAATTGATACCGTAACTTCGGGAGAAGGTATGCCGCAAGTAGGTGAACTTGAACAAAGGGAGCCCAAAGCGGTTGCAAAAAATCGGTGGCTGCGACTGTTTAATAAAAACACAGCACTCTGCAAACACGAAAGTGGACGTATAGGGTGTGACGCCTGCCCGGTGCTGGAAGATTAAATGATGGGTGCAAGCTCTTGATTGAAGTCCCAGTAAACGGCGGCCGTAACTATAACGGTCCTAAGGTAGCGAAATTCCTTGTCGGGTAAGTTCCGACCTGCACGAATGGCGTAACGATGGCCACACTGTCTCCTCCAGAGACTCAGCGAAGTTGAAATGTTTGTGATGATGCAATCTCCCCGCGGAAAGACGGAAAGACCCCATGAACCTTTACTGTAGCTTTGTATTGGATTTTGAACGGATCTGTGTAGGATAGGTGGGAGGCTTTGAAGTGAGGACGCTAGTTCTCATGGAGCCGACGTTGAAATACCACCCTGGTGCGTTTGAGGTTCTAACCCAGGTCCCTTATCGGGATCGGGGACAGTGCATGGTAGGCAGTTTGACTGGGGCGGTCTCCTCCCAAAGCGTAAACGGAGGAGTTCGAAGGTACGCTAGTTACGGTCGGACATCGTGACGATAGTGCAATGGCATAAGCGTGCTTAACTGCGAGACTGACAAGTCGAGCAGATGCGAAAGCAGGACATAGTGATCCGGTGGTTCTGTATGGAAGGGCCATCGCTCAACGGATAAAAGGTACTCTGGGATAACAGGCTGATACCGCCCAAGAGTTCATATCGACGGCGGTGTTTGGCACCTCGATGTCGGCTCATCTCATCCTGGGCTGTAGTCGGTCCCAAGGGTATGGCTGTTCGCCATTTAAAGAGGTACGTGAGCTGGGTTTAAAACGTCGTGAGACAGTTTGGTCCCTATCTTCCGTGGGCGCTGCAGATTTGAGGAAGCCTGCTCCTAGTACGAGAGGACCGGAGTGGACACACTCTGGTGTATCGGTTGTCACGCCAGTGGCATTGCCGAGTAGCTAAGTGTGGAAGAGATAACCGCTGAAAGCATCTAAGCGGGAAACTCGTTTCAAGATGAGATCTGCCGGGGCCTTGAGCCCCTAAAGAGTCGTTCAAGA